>CAVPDW010000001.1:0-51530 GCA_963702735.1 uncultured Gammaproteobacteria bacterium
GCCCCGGGCAGGAATCGAACCTGCGACCTAGCGCTTAGGAGGCACTCGCTCTATCCACTGAGCTACCGAGGCCAAGGCTTCGAGGCCGGAACATCGCCCCGGCCTCGTAGGGGTGGTGGAGGAGAAGGGGATCGAACCCTCGACCTTCGCATTGCGAACGCGACGCTCTCCCAACTGAGCTACTCCCCCAAAAAGGGCCCGAATATTATCAGCAAAGGCGCCTCAAGCCAAAGAATCGCGCAGTAGCCCGTCTCAGTATTCACCCTTAGTCTTGCGCGAATTGCCGAGACGGCCTCCTAGGCCGCTCAATCCTACGTTAGGATGTGCTCCAGGAGGGATGCCTACATGATCAAGGCGGACGAGCGCGCACCCGAATTCACGCTTCCTGACGATACCGGCAAGGATAAATCGCTCACCGAACTCTTGAGCGCCGGTGCCGTGGTGCTGTACTTCTATCCCGCCGATTTCACCCCCGGATGCACTCGACAAGCCTGTGTGCTGCGCGATCTGCACGCCGAAATCGAGCGCGCGAACCTGCGCGTCGTCGGTATCAGTCCCCAGAGCCCCGAGTCGCACGCCAAGTTCAGGGCGAGGTATCAGCTGCCCTTCGTTCTCTTGTCGGATGAACACAAGGCCGTCATCAAGATGTACGGCGTCAACGGACCCTTGGGCGTAGGCGTGCGCCGCGCAACGTTCTTGATCGACGCCAGCCGCCGGGTTCGCGACGTGGTGTTGGCGGATTTCAGGATCGGCCGCCATGTGGATTTCGTGCGCAAGGCGGTCATGCTGCGCGCCACCGCCAATGTCTAGTAGTGCAACCGCAGCAGGTTCGGATGGCCGATTCGCGGCACGGTGACGATGTACATGGTGCCGTATTCCCGCTCGCCGATTTCGGGGACGTTTGGATTGCCGCTCAAGGTCGCGACGATCTTCGGCACGGTATCGCTGTGTCCCACGATCAGCACGCGGCCGCCGGCATGCTCGTGCAAGGCACGGCGCGCCAGACCTTCGGGATCGTCGGCCGGCGCCACGGTGACGGGGAGCCCTAAGCGCGCCGCGAGAGGTGCGGCGGTCTGCCGGTTGCGCAGCGCCGGCGATACGTAAATTGCATCCAAGCGGCCCAAATCCTTGGCATCGCCGAACATGTTCGCGAGCAGCGCCGCGCGCGCCGCTCCCGCGGCGTCGAGCGGCGGATCCGTTGCGCTGACACTCAGGTCTTTTTCCGCGTGCCGAATGACGATGACTGTGGTCGAACCGGCGGTCGCCCATGCCCACACGGTGACCGCCGCGACACACACGACCAGGATCGAAGCGAAGGCCGCGATCACCGTCAGCCAGATGGGGGTCAAGAAAGGCCGGCGTTGAAAGCTCGCGTGGTCCTTTTTCATGACACTATGATACCAATGAAAGCCCGCACCCTGCCCAGGAGCTTGGCGGCTCCCCGCCTGCAGGCCATCGTCCTTGCGGCGGGATTCTCCTCCCGCCTGGGGAGCCCGAAGGCAAAGGCCCGGGTGGCAAGCGTGAGCCTGTTGCGAAGAACGATCGCCTTGGTGTCGGGATCGGTGCGCGCGGAGATCATTGTCGTGGTGCCGCGCCGGGCTCCGAGCTACCGGATCGAGGCGCGGGGATTCAAAGTGATCTTCGCCGCCAATCCGCGTCGCGCCGACGGATTGTCCAGCTCCGTGCGCCAAGGCTTGAGGAGAACGCGATTCTCCTCCGCCGCCTTGCTTCTGCCGGTGGACCTTGCACTGCTGCGGCATCGCGACATCCTGCGGTTGCTCTCGCGCTGGCGCGCGCGGCGGCGATGCGTGATCGCGAGGCGCCTCGGCGGCGGGGGCGACCTGCAGCGCGGCGGCGCGCCTCTCATCCTGCCGCGGTGGCTTTACTCCCGCGCGCGCACCGCGAGCGGCGACGCAGGGCTGCGCGGCTTGGTGGGCGCATTGCCGCCTTCGCAGCGCATTCTGCTGGCGCTTCCGTCCGCGGCGCTCGACGTCGATACCCCGCAGGATCTGCGCGCCGCGAGGCGCCGCGCGCGCTCCTTCAGCGCTCGAACCTAAGGGCCGTTCTGGACCAGCCGATAACCGACGGCCGTCTCTGTCAGTATGTGTTTGGGCTGTGCCGGATCGTCCTCCAGCTTCTGACGCAGGTGGCCCATGTAGACCCGCACATAATGGCCGTCCTCGATGTGCGAGGGACCCCATACTTCGCGCAGGATCTGACGATGCGTGAGTACCTTGCCCGAATTGGCGATGAGCAAGCTCAACAGGCGGTACTCGATCGGAGTCAGGTGAACGGTCGCTCCGCTTTTGTGGACCGTGCGCAAGCTCATATCTATTTTCACATCGCCGAACTCGAACACCGAACCCAAGGCCGCGCCTGCGCCGCGGCGCCGGCGCCCCGCGGCCCGCACACGCGCCAGCAGCTCGCCGACGCCGAAGGGTTTGGTCAGGTAGTCGTCCGCTCCGGCGTCCAACGCCTCGATCTTGTCCTTCTCTCCGACGCGTGCCGACAGAACGATCACGGGAACGTTGGACCAGCTGCGCAAATCGCGCAGAAACTCCATGCCGTCGCCGTCGGGCATCCCGAGGTCCAGAATGATCAGGTCCGGCTTGCGCGTCCCGGCATCGGTGAGCCCTTGCCGCAAAGTCTCCGTCTCATGCACGCTCCACCCCTCGGCCTCCAGCGCGGTGCGTACGAAGCGCCGTATCTGCCGCTCATCCTCCACCAAAATCGCCACGGGAAGCGGTTCAGCCATTGGCGGCCTCCGGCTCTTCCGCGGCCGGCGGCGGATTGCCCAGCGGCAGCGTGAAGGTGAATCTCGCCCCGCCGCCCGGCCTATGGGCGGCGACGATCCTGCCCTGATGGGACTCGACGATGGCGCGGCAGATCGTCAATCCCAGTCCCACGCCCGGCGTCGCCGATTCACGCTCGCCGCGCGTGAATTTCTGGAAGATGGCCTCCTCGCGTCCGGCGCCTAGACCCGGTCCGTTGTCCGACACGGACACACTGAGCTGATTTCCGACGGTCTCGGCGGCCATCATGATCCTGCTGCCGGGAGGGGTGTACTTCGAGGCGTTCTCCAACAAGTTCACCAAGACTCGTTCGATCAGCATGGCATCGATGCGTATCAGCGGCAGATTCCGCGGCAGGTGCACCTCCACCACATGATGCTTCAACATCTCGCGCGCCGCGTTCAACGCCGAGCCGACCACCTCCTCCAACGGCTGCCACTGCAGGTTGAGCTTGACCTCGCCGCTTTCGATGCGCGCCATGTCAAGCAAATTGCTCACCAGGGTGCTCATTCGGCGCGCTTCGTCCTGGATGGCCTCCGCGCTCTCGAGCTGCTGCGGCGACAGCGGCGGCTTGGTGAGCGCCAACGACTCGGCCAGACCCACGAGCACCGTCAGCGGCGTGCGCAAATCGTGCGACAGGGCCGCCAGCAGCGAATTGCGCAAGCGCTCCGATTCCATTCGCACCACGGCGTCCTGCGCGACCTCCACGTAATGCACGCGTTCGAGCGCAATGGCGATCAGCGCGGCAAAGGTGTCGAGCAGCTGGCGCTGTTCCGGTATGCGCAGCAGCCGGCGATTGCGGGCCTTGACCGCCAGCACGCCTCGCGCACGCGTCGGGGCGCGCAGGGGCACATACAGAACTTCGCTGCCGGGCAGGGTATCGGTCCCGAAGCCGGCCGGCCGGCCCTTGTCGAAGGCCCATTGCGCGATTCCGATATCCACGGTGAGCGCCTTGTCAGGGCGCGAGGAGGTCATGGCCAGCTGGCCCGCGGCATTCGGCAGCAGCAGGGCCGCACTTGCACGGAAGGTGCGCTCGATCGACTCGTCGCTGATTCTGACGACCTGGTCGATCTGCACCGCACCCGACAGATCGCGCGCGATTTCGTACAACGAGCCGGCACGCTCCTCGCGGTGCCCGGCGACGCGCGCCTGAAAGCGCAATCCCGCCGTCAACTGTCCGGTGATCAATCCCACGGCCAGCATGATGATGAACGTGAGAATGTATTGCACGTCGCTCACCGCGAAGGAGAAGCGCGGCGGCACGAAGAAAAAATCGAAGGAGCAGACGCTCAGCACGGCCGCCAACGCGGCGGCGCCGCGCCCAAACCGAACCGCGACCAATACCACGCTCAGGATGAATATGGCCACGATGTTCGACCGGTCGAAATGCTCGGCCAAGGGGATCGAGAGCAGCGTCACGGCCACGCACGCGAGCGCGGCCCACAGATACCGGAGGCGCTTGCGGCGACTGCGATCGCCGGGTTCGGCGCCCGTAGTCCCCTGCGGCGAGGGGCGCTTTGCGTCGCCGTTCAGCATGGCTCCGTCGGCGCGCCCGATTTCCACCAGGTCGATGTCGGGCGCGAGCAACGCCAGCTTCTGGCCGCTGGACCTCTGCCACGGCCACAGCCGCCGCCCGGGATCGCGGCCGATGACGAGCTTCGAGAGATTGTGGTTGCGCGCGTAGCCGATCACGCTCACCGCCACGTCGGCATCGGCGATCACCGCCGTCGTGGCGCCGAGATCCTTGGCGAGACTCAAGGTCGCGAGAATCTTCTCGCGACGCGCCGCCGGCAGGCGCTGCAACCCGGGCGTTTCCACGTAAACGGCATGCCATTCCGCATTCAATTGGCCGGCGAGCCGCGCCGCCGCCCTTACCACGCGCTCCGCCCCCGCGTCCGGGCCGACGCATGTCAGGAGCGCGTTGGCGGTCTTCCAAACGGACTCGATCGACTTGTCGACTCGATACGCTTGAACATCGCCCTCGACCCGGTCGGCCGTGCGGCGCAGCGCCAGTTCGCGCAGGGCCATCAAATTGCCCTTGCGGAAGAAATTGCTCGCCGCCCGCTCCGCCTGATGCGGGACGTACACCTTGCCCGCTTTCAACCGCTCCAGCAATTCCTCCGCTGGAATGTCGACCAACACCACCTCGTCGGCGTCGTCGAATACAGTGTCCGGCACCGTCTCCCATACCCGTACGTTGGTGATGCCGCCGACCACATCGTTCAGGCTCTCCAGATGCTGCACGTTCAGCGTCGTGAACACGTCGATGCCCGCCGCCAACAGCTCTTCGACGTCCTGCCAGCGCTTCGGATGGCGCGCGCCCTGCACGTTCGAGTGCGCGAGCTCATCGACCAGGATCAGCGAAGGACGGCGCAGCAACGCCGCATCGAGGTCGAATTCGTGCAATTCCTTGCCGCGGTACGGCATGTGCTTCGGCGGCAGAATCTGCATATCGTCGAGCAGAGCCGCCGTTTCGCTGCGGCCGTGGGTCTCGACGATGCCGATGACCACGTCTCGGCCGTCGAGTTTGAGCTTGCAGGCGGCCGCCAGCATCGCGTAGGTCTTGCCCACGCCGGCAGAGGAGCCGAAATAAATCCGCAATTTACCGCGGCGCGCCGCCACTTCCTCGCGGTTGACCTTGGCCAGAAGCAGATCGGGATCGGGACGATGTTCGCTGGAAGTCGGCATCAAGCGCTATTGTGCGCGATCCGTGGCGTAGTCGCTTCAATCCCAGCGCGGGTAGTCGCGAAAGGCTCGTAGAACCGCCTCGATCCGCTCGCGCGGCACATCCAGGTGCGTCGCCAGGCGCGTGCGCGGGGTGATGGTCGCGAGGATGCCCCGCTCCTCCAGGTGGCTCTTCAAATCCGCCGTCTTGGCGGCAGGAACCGCAACGTACACGAGGTTGGTCTGGGGAGGCTCGACGTGCAATCCCAGCGCCTGCAATCCCTGCGCGAGATATTCGGCGTTCGCATGATCCTGCGCCAGCCTCGGCACGTGATGCTCGAGCGCATAGAGCCCCGCCGCGGCAAGCACGCCGGCCTGCCGCATGCCGCCGCCCAAGGCCTTGCGCCAGCGGCGCGCCCGGTCGATGAACTCCCGCGAGCCCAGCAGCACCGATCCGGCGGGAGCGCCCAGCCCCTTCGACAGGCACACCGACACGGAATCGAAGCCTGCCACCGCGTCACTCTCGTCGAGCCCGAGCTTCACGATGGCGTTGAAGACTCGTGCGCCGTCCAGATGAGTGTTCAAGGAACGCAGGTGGGCGAACTGGGTCACCTGCCGCAGGTAGTCCGGCGACAGCACACGGCCGCCGATCGTGTTCTCGAGGGCCAACAGACGCGTGCGCGCGAAATGAATGTCGTCGGGCTTGATGGCGTTGGCAATGCGTTGAATCGAGATTGCGCCGTCCGCTTCGTTCTCCAACGGTTGCGGTTGTATGCTCCCGAGCACGGCGGCTCCGCCGCCTTCGTACTTGTAGGTATGCGCCTCCTGGCCCACCAAGTATTCGTCGCCGCGGCCGCAATGAGACATCAGTGCCGCCAAATTGCTTTGAGTGCCGCTGGCGAAGAACAGAGCGCTCTCGAAGCCGAAACGTTCGGCGACGTGCGCCTGCAGACGATTGACCGTGGGATCGTCGCCATAGACATCGTCGCCCACCTCCGCCGCCGCCATGGCGGCGCGCATGCCCGGCGAGGGGCGGGTCACCGTGTCGCTGCGGATGTCGATTGGGAGTCGAAGCGGCGATGCGGTCAGGTGTTCGATCTGCGTGCTCACTGGCGGCCAATGTAGCATTAATTCTTGCGCCGGCCAGCCTTCAGCGACGTTTTTGCGGCGATGCGTCATCATCATGAGTTCACTGAATTGCAGTCTCGCGAGTGTTCACATTCCAGCCGCGCAAAGCGACCCTTGCGCATCGCCCAGAACCGGCCGGGCACCAGACCTCGATCCGGCGCGCTTCGCCGGGCAGCAATGCAACGTAGTTGTCGTCGTAATAGACGGGCAATACGCGGTTTCCGTCCGCGTCGAGCATGGTTATCTTCGCCGACAGCGCGGGCACGCGGCCCCGATTCGTCAGCACCACATCGACGCGCGTATCCTCGCCGTCGCGGCGCGCGCGCGCCGACAGTTCAATCGGCTGCCGCGGCAGAGCGGCGAGGCGTCGCTGACTCGCCGCATCGCGCCCCTGCCAGTACAGGTTGTCGGACAGGACCGCACCGGCCGAATCCGTCAGAGTCAGCCTCACGAGCACCAACGCCTCGCGCTCGAGCAGGGGCGCAAGATCCAGCTTGGGCAGGGTGGTCACGGAGTTCGCCGCGACCTCGACCGGCTCCACGCGCTCGGCGAGGATACGATTGCCGAGCGATAGGATTCGCGCACGAAGGCTCAAACCCGAGTGTGGCTCGCGGGAGATGTTCACGACCGCGGGCGCGAAATCGGGCAAGTTCAGCTGTGCGTGCAGCGGCTCGCATGCCTTTTTGACGGCGTAGTAGGCGGCGGCGGTGTCGTAGTCCGAACTGTAAATCTGCCAGGTGTTGCTCGGCCAGGAAGGGTGCGTCATCCACAGCAACCGGCCGCTGTTCTGGGTCCACAGATGCGCCTGGAACCCCTCGAAAATCGCCCGGTACGAGACGTAGTCCATGAGCTGCGCCTTGCGCTCGAAATCCTCGAGGCTTGTACCGGCGCCGTATTGCACCGCCAATGCCGCCATGAATGTCGCCACATCGCCATTCCCTCCGAAATGCCAATCGTGATAGGCATAGGTGTCGCTCAAGGGCCAGCGATCGGCCGCGGGGATGGAGGCGCGCAGCGATTCGAGCGTCGACAAGGAAGGGGTGCCGACTTCCACCGAAAACCCCTGCGCGAGTTCGGTGAAGTACTGTTCGGGCGGCCTGTAGTTATACGGCCCGCTGCCCTGCAGGTTCACGGAGTTGGAGCTGCCCGTGTAGTAACGGGTGCCGTCGAGCGAGGCGCTCAGCTCGGCGAGGCCTTCGTTGATGATGGGCTGCGGCACCCCTTCATTGCGACCGAACCAGACCGCGATCGACGGATGATTCCGATAGCGGCTGATCACGTCCCGAGCGTTGGCGAGAAACAGCGCAGGGTCCTGCGGCTCGACCTGGAAATCCTGGGTCGACGCCCAGAAGTCGTTCAGCACCAAGAGGCCGTATTCGTCCGCCAGGTCATAGAATACCTCTTCGGTATTCTGCCCCAGCCAATTACGGATGATGTTGAGGTGGGCTGCGCGGTGCAACCTAAAATACGGCTCGAGCCGGGAGCGTGAAATGCGTTTGCGCGAATCATCCATCCCCCAGCTGCCGCCGCGCGCCGCGATGGGAACACCGTTGACGCGAATGGCCAGATAGGGCGTCAAGGATTCGCTCGAGACCGGCCGCACCGCCGGCGAAGTCTCTCCGGCCGCAGTCAGGGACTCGGCCCATCCGGTCGGCGTGCGTTTGATCGCTTCATGGCGGACGTCGACCAGGCGCTGTCCCAAGGCCGTTCCCAAAGCCGGATCGACCTCGACGCGGCGCAATCGGCCCTCGGAGTCGAACAGCGACAACTCGTAGGTCAGTTCACGAATCCCGAAGTTGAGCTCGGCCCTGTCCGAGGGCGCGCCGTCGGCCGACGCCTCGAGTCTGAGCCTGTACAGATTCGCCGGCCCGTAGCCGTTCGGCCACCACAGGCGCGGCGCCGCGAGGTGTAGTTGCGGAAATTCCCGCGGCTCGAGGCTCACTTCGGTGACGCCGGGAGCGAGGCTGAGAGTCTTCTGCACGGTGACGGCGCCGAAGCCGGCGGTCAGGGTGGAGCGCACCCCGGACGTCCCGCGATTTTCGACTGCAACGACGATGGAAACATCGGCCGTATCGATGCGCGGCAACGGCAGACGGGTCACCACGTGCGGGTCGAGCAAGCGCACCTTGCCCGTCGCTGCGAGCTGCACGTCCTGCCAAATGCCGGTGTTGCGGTCGCGGATCCCCGGAATCCAATCCCAACCCTCGGTGGCGATGAAGGTCGGCCCGTCGATCGCCAGATTGCCGCCGTTCTCGCCCGGTCCCGCTGCGATCGATTGCTCATGCGGGATGCCCGGATGCGGCGGCGGCGACACGCGCACCGCCAGCGCATTGCGCCGGCCCTGCCGAATTTTGCCGGTGACGTTGAAAATGCCGCGGGTGAATGCGCCTTGGATGCTGCCCACGCGCTCGCCGTTCAACCACACCTCGGCGGCGTAGTTGACGCCTTTGAAGGTCAGCGTGTATTCCTTGGGTTGCGGCGCGGACGGCACATCGAACACGCTGCGGTACCAATAGTCCTGCCTGCTCAACGAGTCTGGTATTGCAAGATTGTTCAGGCCATAGTCGGGGTCCGGATATACGCCGCGCGCAATCAACGTGGTCAGCACCGTGCCGGGTACCACCGCCGTATACCAAGCCGAATCGTCGAACTCCTGCTGCGAGAGCCGCTCCCCGCCGGCCTCGATGCGCGGGGCGGGAATCAACTTCCATGAGGCCAGCGTCCAAAGCCCGGGCCTCTGCTCAAGCAAATCCTTCGACGCAGGAATCGCCTGCGCGACGGGCGCACTCGGCGGGCTTTTGGCGCGCGGCAAGGTCCACGCATCCTGCGGCGCAGAAAGCCCGCGCCATGCGTGTTCCTGCCACGGCCAGCCGACACCGAGGGCGTTGAAGGTGATCAATGAAAAGTCCGGTCGCGCGTTTGCGAACGCCTGAATCGCGGCCGGTGAAAGAGCCGTGGATGCGGCCGAAAACAGCGCCAGCCTGCCGCCGAAGTGCACCCGCGAATTTCCGACCTGCGCCGCTTCGGCGGTAGGCGCCAACTGCATCTGCGGCGGGACGCGCGGCGTCACCGCTGCGCCGGAAGCCACTTCGCGTCCGTCGACATAGAGGCGCACCCTGGCGCCGTCGAAGGCCGCGGCGACCGCATACCAACGTCCTGCCTCGAGCGGTCCGGCGTCCGCAACGACCCCGTCACTCAACGATGCATCCGCAACCACACACAGCGTTCCATCGCGCAATTCCAGCCCGCGCCAGTTCTTTCCCGATGCATCGCCGAGCGCGGCGATGATCACTCGCTGCGGCGCGCGCCGGGCGCTATTCAGCCATCCGACGAGCGACCACGGCGCACCTGCAAACAGCAGGGATTCGTCCGCAGCGAGAGGGCGAGTCAGACCGATGCTGCCCTCGAGAACTCGCACATTGTACGGGCCGAGATTGCTGCCCGCCCCCGCCGGCGCCGCGGTTGCGCCCGCCATCGGCATCGCGGGCGGCCCCGCCGCCGCGCAAGCAAGCCCCGCAAGGAGTGCAAAAAGCGCCCGCGCACCGCTGGAATGTTTCAACATCGGCTCTCCCGCTGAATCGATTCGCCGTGCCACCGCATGACATCGCTGCCATGTCAGTCTACCGTGAACGGCGGCCCCGCGGAGGTGCACTCATCGCCGCGCGAAGACCCCGGCATACCCGGCCCACGCGCTGTACTTAGTCGAGAAAACGCGCCTCCATCGTGCCCCAATGCCCGCCCCGTGCCGGCCTCCCCGCAAGAAATGCGTCATCTCGCCCACAATCTGTCAGCGCTGCCACCATGGACGCCGATTAAAACCAAAGAAAGTATTTAATCGTTGACGCCGGCGTCGCGCGGAGTTAGCCTCCCGCTTGCATCGACTTGGGCCGAACGCCGGTTGATGGGGGGTATAGAGCGCAGAAAAGTGCTTTGGCAGCAGCGTTTACCGCATGCCGCCGGCACCCATGAATCCGCGCCGTAGTCGAATAAATGTAAACCTGGGAGAGCCATCACATGTCGCATCGTAGGGAAAAGCGCGTCCGTCAGGCCGTTCGTTTGGCACTAATGACAGCGGTGTCATTGGATGCCTCGCTGGCGAGTCATCTGGCAATTGCCGCGGATCAAACCCAGACCACCACCACGCAAGCCGGTACGAAGCCCGATGACCTGCAGGAAATCGTCGTCACCGGTTATCGCGAGTCCCTGGATACAGCGCTGAACCGCAAGCGAAACTCCGTGCAGCCGATGGAGTCAGTGGTGGCGGAAGATCTCGGCAAGATGCCCGATCAGAACGTATCCGAGTCCCTTGAGCGCCTGCCGGGCGTCTCGATTAATCGGTCGGGCGGCAAGGGCACGCAGGTGCTGATCGACGGCCTCGGCAATAATCTGATCACCCTGAACGGCGAGGTACTGCTCACGGGACGAGAGATCTACGTCTCCGGCGAATCTTCCGGCGGCGGCGGCAATGCGGGCCTTCAATATGCGTCTTTGGAAGGCATCCCGACGGAGGAGATCGGCGGTGTCGACGTCATCAAGAATCCCACCGCTCAAAATCGCGAGGGTGGATTGGGCGGCATCATCGACATCAAGACACGCTCCCCTCTGGCGCAGGACATGGGCCTGAACCTGGCGGGCAACTTGCAAGGCACCAAGGCGGAAAGCGCGGACGGCGGCCCGACGCCGGTCGGCTCACTGGTCGGCGGCTTCAAGTTCAGCGACAGCTTCGCCATCACCGGCAGCGTCTCCTATGACGACACCAAGACCCACGACAAGCAATTCCAGGATCAGAACCGCAATCAATGGCTGGTCACGAACACCGCAACCAACGGCGCCTACGTCGGCAGCCCCATTGCAAGCACCAACAGCGTACTGCCCGGCGGCCAGACGTACATCGATCCGCAGCTGGCCTATTTCACCGACATCCTCGATCAGATCGAAACCAAGGGCGCGACCCTGGGGGTGGAATGGAAGTGGAACGACAACATCACCAGCAACTTCAACTGGTTCTTCATCGACGAAGAGGAAGTGAGCACCAGCTATTCCAACAAGGCGTGGTTCTCCGGCGGCAGCGGCGAGACCAACCATCCGGGCGCACCGGCGTCCTTCCCGGGCATTGATCCGACCCAGCCCTATTCGATCGATGGCAACGGCGTGGTGCAGTCGGGCACATTCATGGCGAACGATGCGGAAACGGCCACCCTGTACGAATCGAACAACACCAAGGCCAACAACTTCCAGTTCACCACCAAGTTCGAAGGCGGTCCGGTCACGGGGGACGTCGGTGCGGCCTACGCGAAGGCCACCGGCGACTACGAGGCCGCGCAGGCCGACGTCGAGCACGGCGCCTATGCTGCCTTCGGCAGCGCCGCTCCTTCGATCCAGCCCGGCGCGCCGGGTTGCAACAACGGCGCCAACAATTGCACCAACGGCAACCATGGTTATGCATGGATTTGGAGCAATGGCGGCACCTCGGGGCTGCCGTCGGCCAGCTACCCGAACAACTATGGGTATTCGAACTTACTGTCTAATCCGGCCTACACCCTGTTCAAGTCCAATTGGGCGTGGGCGAACACGGACGATGAAAAGACCTGGGCCGTCAAGTTCAATCTGCATTTCAAGGCGAACGATGTGGTCGATCTGACCGCCGGCGGCCGCTATCAGGACCGCGAAGTGGACTATGTCCACGGTCGATATCTGGAGGACGGCGTGAGTCCCTACGGCATCGGCGGCGTGGGCGCAGGCACTGCCGCCGGGAATTGCTGCACCAGCCCTGCATCGGGCACCTGGCTCTACTACCAGGATCCGGGCTATGCCGCCATTCCGTATTCAACGCCGCAGACCAACCCCAATCTGGCCTTGACGGTCAACAATTTTGCCAACGGCCCGATTACGGTGAAAAATCCGATCACCGGCGGCATGACCGACCCTGCCACATACCTGAACACGGTGTGGAAGGGAGCCGGGATTGCAAACGGCACGGAGGCCTTTTTCAAGGACCCCCTCAATTCATACGAAGTCAAGGAGAAGACCACGTCGCTGTTCGTCATGGGCGACTCTAGCGATGCGGCCGGTCTGTTCAACGCCAATTACGGCGTGCGTGTGGTCAGAACCCAACTCACCGTCGACGGTGCGGAGACGAATCCGAACGGTTCGACATTCGTCGGCACGGAGTCGTGGAACGGCGTGGATGCCAACGATGTGCCCTTCGAGAACAGCCGCAGCTATACGGACATCCTGCCGTCATTCAATTTCGTCCTGAATGCCACGGACACCCAGAAGCTGCGCTTCGGCGCGGCACGCGTAATGGCGCCGCAGAACCTGCAGCAGTTGGGTGCGGGCCTCCAATACGGCTTTACACGGGCGGCCCCCGGGGCCTGTACGGGAGGTGCTGCGGTTTGCTTCAAATTCGACGGCGGCAATTCCGGCAATTCGAACCTCGATCCGTTCCGCGCCTCGCAGTTCGACCTGGCCTGGGAAGACTACTTCTCACGCAGCGGCCTGCTCAGCGTCGGATATTTCTACAAGGCCGTCGACAACTTCGTCACGACTCAAAACGTGCCGACATTCGTTCCCGACGGGACCGGCGGCACGACGGCCAACGTCGCAACGGTGGTCAACGGCGGCACGGGCAAGATCTACGGCCTGGAGCTCGGCGCCCAGTACGCGTTCGACTTCGGCCTCGGCTTCCAGGCGAACTACACGCGGGCGGACTCTTCGTCCACGCAGACCAGTTCGTTCGGCGCCGAACTGCCGATTCCGGGCGTATCCAAGAACTCCGTCAACACCACGGTTTATTACGAGCACGCCGGCTTCTCGGCGCGCGCCGCCTACATGTGGCGCGACACCGCGGTCAATTCCAGCGGAGTGGGATCCTCCTTCGCCTTCCAGGACATCAATGGAAATTCAAAGGTCTACACGGTGTACTCGGCGCCATACGGCCAGCTCGACGGACAGGTGAGCTACGATTTCAACGTTCACTTCGGCATCCTGGTGTCGGTGGTCAATCTGGCCGATTCGAAGCAGCACACTTATCTTCAATTCCCGAATGAGCCGTTCACTTACGACGATACGGGACGCCGCTTGTACTTCGGCGTAAAGGGTAAGCTGTAGGCGCACGGTCGGCGCGGGTTGCCCACCCGCGCGGCGCTTTGATTGGAAAGGACGGGTGGCGCGGAGCACCGCGCTACCCCTTCTCCACGATGCAGCGCACCTATCGCCGTAAGGTCGGCGTTTCCTCGCCGGCCGGGCGCGCGCAGTCGATACGAGGTTCTGGTCGCCCATGTCGGACACTCTGCAGCACAATCGAATCCGCAGCATCGCCATCGTCGGAGGCGGGACCGCCGGATGGCTGGCGGCAAGCATGTTGTCGCGCGCCCTGCCCGGCACCGGCATCGTCATCACCGTCATCGAATCGCCCGACATCGGCACCATCGGCGTCGGCGAGGCCACGATTCCGCCGATCATCGATGTGCTGCGATACCTCAGCATCGACGAGGCGGACTTCGTCCGCCACACTCAGGCGACTTACAAGCTCGGCATCAAGTTCAGCGATTGGAGGCAGCCCGGGCATTGCTACTGGCACCCGTTCGGAACTTTCGGCGCCCCCGTCATCCGTCGTCCCTTCTTCCACTGTTGGCACAAGGCCCGGGCGGCAGGACTCGCGCTGCGCTTCAACGACTACAGTCTCTGCGCCGCGCTCGGCGATGCCGGCAATTTCCGCTTCCCCGACACGGCTCCCGACTCGCCTGCCTGCGGTCTGCGCTATGCATTGCAGTTCGACGCGACGCTGGTGGCCAAGTACTTGCGAAGCTACGCCGAACGCCTCGGCGTCGCCCGCCTCGAGCGCACCGTGCGCGGCGCCGCCCGCCGCCCCGATGGATTTCTCGATGAGCTGCAATTCTCCGACGGCTCTGCATTGCGGGCCGACCTCTACATCGACTGCAGCGGTTTTCGCGGAGTGTTGATTGAGCAGACCCTGGACACCGGTTACGTCGATTGGCGCGCCATGCTGCCGTGCGACCGCGCGGTGGCCTTCCCTACGGCGCTGGACGGGCCGCGCGCGCCGTATACACATTCCAGGGCGCGCGGTGCAGGTTGGCAGTGGCGCATTCCCCTCCAGCACCGCACCGGCAACGGCTATGTGTACTCGAGCGAACACTTGAGCGACGAGCAGGCGCTTTTAGATCTGTGCGCCGTGACGGGGGAGAAGCCGCTGGCGGAACCGCGCTTTTTGCGCTTCACCACCGGCCGTCGCAAGCTCTTTTGGAACCGCAATTGCGTCGCGCTGGGACTGGCGTCCGGTTTTCTGGAACCGCTGGAATCCACCAGCATTCATCTGGTGACGAGCGGGCTGTACCATTTGCTCGAGCACTTTCCGGACAAGGGATTCGATCAGGCGAACATCGATTCGTACAACGCCGAGCTGATCTACGAAAACGAACGGATTCGCGATTTTATCGTCCTGCACTATTGCCTCACGCAACGCGACGACACTCCGCTGTGGCGCTATTGCAGGTCCATGGCGCTACCGGACAGTCTACGGGAGCGAATCGAGCTGTACAAAGGGACCGGGCGTGTGCGCTGGCGCGCGGGCGAACTGTTCACCGATCTGTCCTGGTTCTATATCTTCGAGGGTATGGGAGTGCGGCCCGAGGGCTACGATCCGCTGCTGGACGTCGTCAGCGTGGAGAAGCTTCGAGAGATTCTCGACTCCCTGGCGAGTTCCACGGCCGCGGCGGCGCAGTCGGCTCCGAGCCACGACAGCTACTTCACGCGCACGGCCGCAGGCAGCCGCACCGCGGCCGCGCCATGACCGGTCCCAGACCGCTGCTCGGCGGCGTCGAACTGGGCGGGACGAAGTGCATTTGTTTCATCGGCTCGGCGCCGGACGATGTTCGAGCGCAGGTGTCCATTCCCACCGGAAGCGAACCCGCGGCGACTCTGCGGCGCATCGCCGATCAGTTGAACGCGTGGCAACGGGATCACGGCAAGATGGCTGCGCTCGGCATCGCTTCCTTCGGGCCCGTCGATCTTGCGAGGCGATCGCCCACCTATGGATTCATCACCTCCACATCCAAGCCCGGCTGGCGCTTCGTCGATGT
Organism: uncultured Gammaproteobacteria bacterium; assembly: GCA_963702735.1. Taxonomy (GTDB): domain Bacteria; phylum Pseudomonadota; class Gammaproteobacteria; order Steroidobacterales; family Steroidobacteraceae; genus Bog-1198. Next base: position 15,686 of record CAVPDW010000001.1, read on the forward strand.
CGCCGGTCCATTGAGGCGGGCATTTGAGATACCCACGAGCTTCGATACGGACGTGAACGGCGCGGCGCTGGCCGAGAGGCGCTGGGGAGCGGCGCGCGAACTCGATGACTTCGCCTATATAACGGTCGGTACCGGAATCGGCGTAGGCCTCATCGTCAACGGTGGCTTGGTTTATGGATTCGGCCACCCCGAACTCGGTCACGCGCGCCTCGCCCGCATGGCAGGGGACGACTGGCCGGGCGCCTGCGCGCTGCATCGTGATTGCGTCGAGGGATTGGCCTCGGGCACCGCCATCGCGGCGCGCGCCGGCGTGCCGGCGGAACAGGTGCCCATCGACAGCCCCATCTGGCAATCCGTGGCGCACACCGTTGCGCAACTGCTGCACAGCATCGTGTTGGCCACGGCACCGCGACGGATCATTCTGGGCGGCGGCGTTGCGCAGTCGCGCCCCGAACTTCTGGCGCGTGTGCGCACCCTGCTTCTGCACAGCCTCAACGGCTACCTGGCCCTTGAAGAACTCGCAGGACCCATCGATCGATACATCGTGCCCCCGGGGCTGGGAGCGCTCGCGGGGCCCCTGGGTGCGCTGGCGCTCGCGGCCGACGCCCACCGATCGGCCGCAAATATCTGATGCGCAGTCGAAATCTGTCGCGAGAGGCGGTCAAAGTCGAGCGCAGCCACGGGCCGCAGTTGTCGGGAAGCAATCTTCAGCGCGCAGGCGATCATAATCAACGCGTCACTTTGCACGCGATTCGAGTCAACGGTCCGGTAACGCGAACGGCGCTGGCGCAGCAGACCGGATTGACCCCTGCGGCCATCGCCAACATCACCCGACGGTTGCTCAAGGATCGGCTGGTGCTCACCGCAGGGCGCCGGTTGGGCGGACGCGGACAACCGGCGACCCAGCTCGTGGTCAATCCGGACAGCTGCTTTTCCATAGGACTGAACGTCGACCGCGACCATATCACCCTGGTACTGCTCGATTTCGCCGGCAGGGTGCACGCGCGCTCCTCGCGCGAGATTCGTTTCGCGCAGCCCGCGACCGTGCTTGCCTTCTTCCGCCGCGCGGTGAGTCAGATGCTGGGTCGGGCGGGAATCGCGAGGAGCCGGCTGATAGGCGTAGGCGTCGCGTTTCCGGACGACATCGCCCAGGCGCATCTGCCCGATCAGCCCGGCGACTATGCGGCCTGGGCCGAAGTGAAGGTGGACGAGCTGCTGCGCGACGTGCTCGGGGTCCCGGTGTTCGTTGAAAACGACGCTGCGGCGGCGGCCATCGGCGAGATGCAGTTCGGCTCCGGCCACCGCTACGGCAGTTTTTTCTATCTGCTGATCACGGCGGCGCTGGGCGGCGGCCTGGTGGTGGACGGCGGCTATTTTCGCGGCGCACACGGCCGCAGCGGCGAGATCGGCTGGCTCCAAGACCACGACCGATCCGGCCGCAACATGCAGCTACAAAACATCGTGTCGCTGTCCGCCCTCTATAGTCGGCTCGCGGACGGCGGCTTCCAGGTCGCCTCGCCCCGCTCGCTGCTGCGCCTTAGCGCCGGCGCGCGCGTGATCGTCGAACAATGGATTCAAGAATCGACCGAGGCCCTGCTAAAGTCCATGGTGGCGATCAATTGCCTGATCAATCCTGATGCCATCTTGATCGGCGGCAGGCTTCCCGCCGCCTTGGTCGACCGGCTTGCCGCGGCGTTGAATGCGCGCATGGCTGACTTCGGCTCACAGGTTCCCGCGATCGCGCCGGTCGCCAGAGCGATCACAGCGGACGACGCGCCGGCGGTCGGCGCCGCCATTCTGCCGTTCAATCACAGTTTATTGCCGAGCAGATTCGCGTTGCTCAAGGGCGACTAGGATTCCAGCAGGGATCTCAGCGGACCCACGAATCGTTCATAGTTGCGCCAGCGCCCCACCGAGGAGGTGGATATTTTTTGCCTCACCTGCCATCGGCTGGCGGTGACCACCGTGCGCGCGGTGCTGTGAAACTCCAGGCAGCGCGGTTCCCATGGCAGGTCGATGAAATCCAGCATCCGGCGGCTCCACACCCCGAGGTCCTGAACAAGTCCCTCGTAAGGCACTTCCAGCATGGCGCCCGGCGGAAGCACCGCGCGCCAATGCCGCATCAGGCGGCGATATTCCCGGTAATAGTGCGCAAGATCGTCCAAATCGTTGGCCTGAGTATTCGCGGCCTCGAAATGCTGGAAGTAGATCGACAGACAGGTGTCGATCGGATTGCGGCGCATGTGGATGATGCGGGCCTGCGGCAATGCGGCGTGTATCAATCCCAGAAACAAAAAGTTGGTGGGAAACTTATCCACCACCCTCGCGGCATCGGCCGACAGGCGCAGCAGCAGATCCAGGTACTCCTTGCCCGAGGCCAAAACCGACGCCTCGCTGATATCGATCCCGCGCCCCACGGCGGCGGTTGCGCAGGCAAGGGCCGCCGATGCGGTCGCACCCCAAAAGGTGAGTTCCCCAGCGCCATGGACCGATGGATGGGACGCCAAGATCTGCTCGGCAAGCGTCGTGCCCGAACGCAACATGCCGACGATGAATACCGGCCGAATCGACGGATTGACCGCGTCGCGCGCACGGTTGACCCAATCATGGTCGTGCGAGCGGATCACCGCATCGATGGTTCGGGTCAGCTGATTCCTATCGTGCGCAGGCCCGCACCGCTTGGCCAGATCGTTGGCGCGCCGGTAATTGAGAAAGGCGTTGTCGAAATCGTTGATGTCGTCGAAGTACTTGCCGATGGCGAACCGCAGCGGCACTTCGCGCTGCGGCGAAAGACCGCTCGCGGCGATGCGCTGCGCCGCGGCCAGCCACGCTCCGTCGGCCTGCGTCATGCGGCGCAAGCGTGCAATGCCCGTCCACGCTTCCGGCGAATCCGGGTCGATGTCGATGACGCGCCTGAGAAGCTCCTGCGCCTCGTCGAAGCGGCCGGCATCGGCGCTCAAGTCCGCGAGCACCGCCAGCGCCCTGGCCGAATCGGGCTTTAGCTTGAGAGCGTTTCGGCAGCTCTCTTCGGACTCTGCGGTTCGCCTTTGCAGGCGCAGCGCAGTGCCGAGTTCGGTGTGTGCCGCGGCGAATTGCGGATCGACGAGCAACGCCTGGCGGTAGGCCGCCACCGCCTCGTCGAGCCGGCCGACGCTGCGTAACGCATTGCCCAGGCTGACCCATGTCTCGGTGAAGCGCGGCTTGATCTCAAGCGCTCTGCGAAAGCTTGCGATGGCCTCGTCGACCCGTGCGAGCCTGCGCAACGTCCTGCCCAAGGCGGCGTGCGCTTCGGCAAAATCGGGGCGAATCTCGACCGCTCGGCGGCAGCTGGCCAAGGCCTCCGGGGCCCTTCCTGACTCGAGCAGCAGTTCCCCCAGGTTGTTGTGTGCCTCGGCGAAGTCAGGGCGAATGGCCAACGCCTGCCTGAAGCCGGCATGAGCCTCCTCGAGCCGTCCGAGCCGTGCCAAGGCATTGCCCAAATTGAGGTGCGCCACCGCATCGTCCGGCAGACATTGCACGGCTCGGGTCAGGGCGTCCAGGGCGTTCTTGCCCTGTTTGCCGAGAGCGACCGCCAGCAGCTGCCACAATATTCCGGACTGCGGCTGCTCGACGAGCAGCTGTTGAGCTCTGCTCTCCAACTCCGCAAATCGACCGGCCTGCATGAGGGCGGCCAATTCGGATCCCGTATGGTCGGCGGGCGGTGTTGCCGCGAGCGCCAGCCGCCCGCAGCAGAGCTTGTATTTTTTCCCGCTTCCGCACGGACAGGGATCGTTTCTGCCGCCCATCGTGCTCAGCCCGCCTTGAAGCGTTCTTGAATACTTTCGAAGGACGCCCCCTTGGTCTCCAAGACCTGTGTCTTCACCCAAACGAGCTGCAGCACCATCATGCCGGCGAAGAAGGCGAACACATACCCCGGCGCGAAGGCGGTCACCAACTTCGGGAAGAACGAGGTGAGCAGCGCCGCAAACATCCAATGGGTGAAGCTGCCGAGCGCCTGTCCCTCCGCGCGCCGCCGGTCGGGAAAGATCTCGGCAATGAACACCCAAATGACCGCGCCCTGACCGACCGCGTGGGCTGCGATGAAGGCGAAAATGCAGATGGGCACGATGCCGTAGTGCGCGGTGAAGAAGGCCCAAGACACCAGACCGAGCGATGCGATGTAGCCGAACGATCCGATGTAAAGCAGCGTGCGGCGGCCGGATCGGTCGATGAGCCACAGGCCGACGCAGGTGAATATGAGATTGGTCACGCCGATGCCCGCCGACTGCAGCAGCGCCGCCTTCGCGCCGAGCCCGGTCAGTTGGAAAATACGCGGAGCAAAGTACAGTACGGCGTTGATGCCCGAAAGCTGATTGAAGACGGCGATCGAAACGGCGAGCACGATAGGCCGGCGCAGCTTCCAGTCCCAGAACGATGCCGCCCCGGCCTCTTCGCGCGAGGCGGCGCCGATTGCGGCCGCCTCCTCCCCGATCTCTCGAGGCGCCGCTTGCGGTCGGATGAGGCGCAGCACGCGCATTGCGCCCTCCCGGTCGTTCCTTCTGCTGATGAGCCAGCGCGGGCTCTCGGGAAGCGTCAGGCAAGACAGGGAAAATATCAGCGACGGGAAAGCCGCCACGCCCAGCATCCAGCGCCATGCATGGGGCCCTGCATACGCCAGCGCCGAATTGGACAGGTAGGCGATGAGAATGCCGAATACGATATTGAACTGAAACAGGCCCGCCAAGCGCCCGCGGCGGCCGGGCGGCGCAATCTCTGAAATGTACAGCGGCGCCGCGACCGTCGACATGCCGATGCCGATCCCCCCGATAAGGCGCGCAGCGATGAACATTTGAACATCCGCGGCCAGCGCGGACCCGACCGCGCCCACCAGATAGAGCGCCCCGATGAGGAGCAGCGCGGCGCGGCGCCCGAACCGGTCCGCCGGCCAGCCGCCGAACAGGCTACCGAACACCGTTCCGTACAATGCCGAGGCGATTGCAACGCCGTGTACCCCGGCACTCAATTTCCATAGAGCCTGAATGTGCTGCTCAGCCCCTGAGATGACAACGGTATCGAATCCGAACAGGAATCCGGCCAGCGACGCCGTGACGGACCACCCGATGATCCTGCCGTTCAATTCATTTTCCTTCGGCGGCAAGCCCGACTCGGGCACAATTCATGGATGCAAATTCCCGATATCGCGGCCCTGCACGCCCGGCTCATCGGCTGGCTGGCGAACGAGGCATACCCTCTGTGGGCGCGGCAGGGCGTGGAGTCGAGCGGCGCCTTTTTCGAATCCCTCGGCCAAGACGGCCGCGGAATTCCCGATCCTCGCCGGGCTCGAGTTCAGCCGCGACAGGTGTTCGCCTTCGCCCAGGCGCCGGCGCTGGGGTGGCGGGGCGATGCGCGCGGCATCGTGCGCCGTGGAATCGACCACTTCACGGCGCACTATCGGCGCGGCGACGGCTTGTTCAGAACGCTCATCGATACGCGGGGCGCGCCGCTCGACGAACGGGCGCTGCTCTACGATCAAGCGTTTGCGCTGCTTGGCTTCGCCGCAGCCGCTGCCGCGCTCGATGCACGCGGCGAATTCGAAGCGCGCGCGCTCGACCTGCGCGGCGCCGTCGAGCGCCTCATGGGAACCGGCGACGGATCGTTCTACTCCGATCTCGAACGGTCGGACCTGCGGGAATCGAATCCGCACATGCACCTGCTCGAGGCCTGCCTCGCATGGGCAGCCGTCGGCAATGACGCAACGTGGTCGAACTGGGTTCGCAGCCTGGCCGAGCTCGCGGTTTCGCGCTTCGTTCGCAGGGACGGCGGCGCACTCGGCGAGCGGTTCACCGCGGCGTGGCAGCCGGTACCCGGCATCGCGGGCCGGATCGTCGAACCCGGGCATCAGTTCGAATGGGCGTGGCTGCTGTTGCGCTGCGAACCGATTCTTCGCCCGCCGCAGCGGACGACCGCGCTGCGACTGCTCTGCATCGGAGAGCAGTACGGCGTGCACAACGGGGTTGCCGTCAATCAGCTGCTCGACGATATGAGCGTCGCGGATGCAGACGCGCGATTCTGGCCTCAAACCGAGCGGCTCAAAGCGGCGGTACTGGCCGCCGACCTCACCGGAGAAACGCGGTACTGGTCGATGGCCCATGCGGCCGCCCTGAGTTTTCTCCCGTACCTTGCGACCCCGGTGGCCGGCCTGTGGTTCGACGTGCAGCGGCCGAACGGTGCGCTCATTGGCAATGCGGCGCCGGCCAGTACCTTCTACCACGTGGTAGGAGCGATCGCCGCGCTCGACGCCGCGCTTGGCCGATCGCGGTGACTCACCGGCGCGTGGGCCGCGCGGTCGAGTTGCGGATGACCAGCTCATGATCGAGCAGGTGACGCGGAATGCGATCGGGCCAGCCGTTGCGGCGCGGCTCCAGCCGGATGATCAAATCGGCGGCGATCCTCGCCATCGCGGCCACCGGCTGGCGCACCGTGGTCAACTCGGGCCATATCATGCTGGCGACGGGCGCATCGTCGAAGCCGGCCACCGACAGCTGTCCCGGCAGATCGAGCCCGAATTTGCGCGCCATCGAGACCACGGCGGCGGCCATGTCGTCGTTGCTGGCGAAAATAGCGGTGGGCGGCTTCGAGGCGCGCAACATCCGCTCGGCGCAAATCAACCCGTCGCCGAATACGAAATTGCCGGTCTGGACCAGGTCGGAGTCGACCGGAATCTGATGTGCGCGCATTTCGTCGACGAACCCCAGGTAGCGCTGCTCGGTGGCGCCATGTTCGGGGCGGCCCAGAATGAAGCCGATGCGCCGATGCCCGAGGTTCACCAGGTGCGAGGTAACCTGCCGTGCGGCCGCGTAGTCGTCGATGCCGATCGACGGCGTGGCGCTCAGTTGATGCTTCGGGGCGATGCGCACGATGGGGATCGATGCCTCGTGAAGTTTGTTCAACACCACCGGGTGATCGCTCAAGGGAGGCAACAATATGACCCCTTCCAGCCGCAATTGTCCCAATAGCGTATCGATGCGCTTGTCGATCCCCGGGCTGTCGACGTCCCAGGGCTCGACCATGAGATGCAGACTGGACTCGCGGCAACGCTCGACTGCACCGGCCTGAAATTCGCTCAGGTAGTCCCCGGGCCTCTCGCAAAACAGGCCGATCAGAAAGGAACGATTGCTCGCGAGGCCGCGCGCATTGAGATTCGGGCGATAGTTGAGTTGTTCGATGGCCTCGAGTATCCGGGCGCGCGTGTCCGAGCGTACCCGGGGCTCGTTGTTGATGACCCGGGACACCGTTTTCGGCGACACCTTGGCGAGGTCCGCGACTTCCTGAATGGTGACGGATGCCGGTGCAAGATTGATGGCCAACTTAAGGAACCTCGCTAGTTGCCCCTATATTAGCGATTCGCCGCAGGGTTCGCGCTGCCGCCGGGACATTTCGACGCGGAGCCCGGTTTCTCCTGCACGATGCCGACCTCCGCGACGGTCATGCCGAAGCGGCCCGCGGTCGTCACTGCGAACGGCACCTCCACACTGCCAAGGTCGGCGCCCGCCGCCGCAAAGCAGGCCAGCGGTATCGACAGGCTTCGCCACTCCCCCGGGTGCGCGTCGCTGAAGGCGGAAGTCACATCCAGCATCGCGCCTTGCGGGGTGCCGCAGAGAGGTTCGGTACAGCGCAAAGCCATCGCGACGCTGCGCTCCGGCACCCGGTCCACACGATAGCGCACCTTAAGAGCATCGCCACGCGATGCCCGCTGCCCAAGATCGGTCGCACGCCCGGAGATCATGAAGACGCCCTTATCCGTACCGGTCCAAACTGCGGCGCTGCCCTCGCCGCCCTTCGTGGCGACGACGCCGCCCTCGGGGCTTTCCTGCCGCGCCGTCGTCAAATGAACCTCGCCGCCCTCGTCGGCGACGAAGATGGACCACGGAGCCGTGACATGTCCGGCGTGAAAAAGGCTGCCCGGCGCAGCGGCAAAGCGCGCCGGTATGCGCGGCTCCTCCGACAGCCTCTGCGACTCGGCGGCGCTGCTTTCATCGAGGCCGAATCCTCGCGGGAATTGCGCGCCCAGCGGATTACCGGCCGCGTCGAAGGTCACCGGCATGGCCGTTCGCGGCCAGGAGAAGGCGGTGCGCCCGGTAAAATCATAGTGCTCACCGCCGGTGGAGCTGAACAGCACATCGGCAATCCCCTCGCCTTCGCTGCCCGGCAGCCATGCGGCGATGAATGCGTCCGATGCATTGATGTACGGATTCACCCACATGGGCCGGCCTGAAAGGAATATTGCGATGGTCGGCACGCCTCGAGCCCGCAATCGCCGCAGCAGCTTCAGTTCGTGCCGATCGTTGGGCGAGTATTCCAGAGTCTCGCGATCCCCTTGGAATTCAGCGTACGGCCCTTCGCCGAAGACCACTACGGCGACGTCCGGCTTTTCCCGGAATCGGCCGTCCTTGGCGTACACGGCCGATCCGCCGCCGGCCGCGGCTGCCGCGCGAATACCGCCGAAGATCGAGGTGCCGCCGGGAAAATCGGCGTTGCTGTTGTGATTCCCCTGCCAATCAAGGGTCCAGCCGCCGGTCTGCGACTGGATCGAATCCGCCGCATCTCCGGCAACGAGAATCCTCGAGTGCGGATTCAAGGGCAGGGTCGCATGATCGTTCTTGAGGAGCACCAGGGACTTGCGCACCGCCTCGCGCGCCAGCTCGCGGTGCGCGGCAGCCCCAAGGCGGGTGAAATCGCCGGCGCCCTCGCGCTGCTTCGGTGCAGGGCGCTTGAACAAACCTGCGATGATCTTGACGCGCAAAATGCGCCGCACGGCGTCGTCGATCCGCGCCGGCGGAATTTCGCCCGACTTCGCTTGCGCCAACGTGTTCTTGTACAGCTCCCGCCAGCTGTCGGGGGCCATCAGCATATCCACCCCGGCGATGATCGCCGCCGCGCACCGTGACTTCGTGCAGCCGGGTATTTGTTCCTGCGCGTTCCAGTCTCCGACCACAAATCCCTGGAATCCCAACCTGCCCTTCAGTATGTCCGTCAACAGGTAATGGTTGGCGTGCATTTTCACGCCGTTCCAACTGTTGTATGAGGCCATGACGATCAATGCACCCGCGCCGATCGCCGAGAGATACCCGGGCGCATGTATCGCGCGAAGCTCCGACTCGGGCACGACGGTGTCGCCTTGATCCCTGCCGCACTGCGTGCCGCCGTCGCCGAGAAAATGCTTGACCGACGACAGTGTGCGTCCGGCAGCCATGAATTGCGGGGTGCCGCGCTCGCCCTGAAGGCCGACGACCATCGCAGCGGCGTATGTGGCGACCAATTCCGGCGCCTCGGAATAGCTTTCATAGGAACGGCCCCAACGGACGTCGCGCGCCACGGCCACGGTGGGCGCGAAGGTCCAATCGATGCCGGTGGCAGCCACCTCCTCCGCCGTCGCCTGTCCGATCCTGCGCAGCAGCTGCGGATCATGCGTCGCGCCGAGGCCCACGTTGTGCGGGAAAATAGTGGCTCCTATGACTTTCGCGTGTCCGTGCACCGCATCGATTCCGAACAGTATCGGAATGGCGGGGTGCGCTTCGCTGCCTGCGGCCAAGGAGGCGCGAAAAAATTCGTCGGTCAAATCCAGCCACGCCTGCGGCGTGGAGCGCACATTTGCGCCGGGGGCGGCGTTGCCGCCCGCCAGAATCGCACCCAACTTGTAGGTGCGCAGTTCTGCCGGAGTGATCGATGCAATGTCGGCCTGTATCATTTGACCGACCTTCTCCTCCACGCTCATGTGAGCCAAGAGCTGCGCGGCGAATGCTTCGACGTCCGCATCGATCGGTGTGGGCGCAGCAGCGGGCCAGAGATCAGGATGTACACTGGCGGGCGTGGAGGCCGACACGCGGGCGCCCGCAAAGCAAGAAAGCAACAGTGCGGCTAAGCTTAAGGCAGAAAGCGGGGACACAGATTCTCCTTTCGTCCACGCAGGGGACTGAAGCGGCGCAAGTTCTGCCGGGCTATTCCATAGACTTAATGACCTGAACACGAATGCGCTGTAACTATTGGTAAGTTATATGGTTATTGTTGAATCAAACCCCGTGCAATGCCGCAATCCCTTGCTCCAGAATCGACAGTTTACAGGATTAAAGGCAAAAATGTCAGCGCTGTCAACCCATCGTCTGTGCCGCCCCGCCGGCGCACGAGCTTAAGTCGATGATGCAGAGCACCGCCGGCGTCTCCAGTCTGCTCGGTCTGATCGATTGGCTGGTGGTTGCTGTATATGCAGGCGGCCTCATCGTGCTCGGGTTGGTGATGTCGCGGCGGCGAATTGCCCCGGTGGACTATTTTCTCGCTTCGAGAGCGACCCGCTGGCCGGTCATCGGATTGGCGCTGCTGGCCTCCAACATGTCCTCGACGGCCTTGGTGGGATTGGCCGGGGGCGCCTACGCCATCGGCATTTCGGTCTATGACTACGAATGGTCGGCCGTCGTCGTTCTGGTGTTCTTCTGCGTTTTTCTGCTGCCATCCATCATTCGCAGCCAGACCTACACCATGCCCGAATTTCTCGAGCGTCGTTACGACGGCCGGGTGCGGCTGCACTTCGCCCTGCTCACGCTGTTTCTCAATATATTCGTCGACTCCGCCGGCGTGCTCTACAGCGGGTCGCTGGTATGCCAGCTGCTGTTTCCCGGGTGGCCCTTGTGGATGATCGTCGCGCTGCTGGCCGGAACCGCGGGTCTGTACACCACACTGGGCGGTCTGCGCTCCGTCATCTACACCGAAGCGGTCCAAGCCATCGTGCTCATGGCGGGCGCGCTGATGATATCGATCGGAGCGTTCAGCCGCGCAGGCGGGTGGCACGCCGTCATGACCGGCGTCCAACCCGCGGCAATTTCGCTCATCCGCCCGGCGGGGGATCCCGGCGTCCCCTGGCCCGGTTTGCTGCTGGGGATTCCCTTGCTGGGATTTTATTATTGGTGCACCAACCAATCCATCGTGCAGCGAATGTTGTCGGCCGAGAACATCGATCATGCGCGCTGGGGCGCATTGTTCGCAGGCCTGCTGAAACTGCCCGTGCTGTTCTTGATCGTGCTGCCGGGAACCTGCGCCCTGCTGCTGTTCCCCAGGCTGCCGCATCCGGATCTGGTGTATCCGAACCTGATCCTGCGCCTGTTGCCGGCGGGCCTCGTGGGCCTCGTGGTCGCTGGATTCGTCGCCGCGACCATGGTGTCCATCGCCTCGATGCTCAATTCGGCCTCGACCTTGATCACCATGGACGTCATCAAACAACTGAAACCGAACCTGTCGGACTCGCAAGTCGTGCGAATCGGCCGCGCCAGCACGGTCGGGATCCTGCTGGTCGCGGTCGCATGGGCTCCGCAGCTGCAACTATTTCCGTCGCTTTGGCAGTATTTGCAGGCCGTTCTGGCCTATGCGGTTCCGCCGGTGGTCGCACTGTTTCTGGTCGGAATGTTTTGGCGCGGAGCCAATGCCGACGGCGCCGCAGCCGCGATGCTGGTCGGATCGCTCTGCGGCTTCGCTCTGTTCATGATCAATGCAGTGCTCGGTTGGACGCATTTTCATTTTCTATACGCTGCACCGATTCTCACGACGCTCGACGCGGCGGTGCTGATCGCCGTCAGCCTGCGCAATCGCGCATCCTCCGGGGTTGGCGCAGATGTCACCGTTTGGAAATTCGACTTCAGAAGCGCCGAGCAGCTGCGGGTCGGGCCCCTGCCCCTGTGGCAGGACTACCGGCTACAAGCGGCAATCTTGCTGGCGCTGACGGCCGCACTCGTGATCGCCTTTCGCTGATGCACTTGAGGGCGCCGCCGGGGGCCTTCGATTCGACATAATATCGATCAGTTGGGATTTAAGATCAGTGGCGGACGGCCGAATACCCCTAATGACGGCGCCAGGCACCGCCGCGGGATTCGACTTATGTCCAATTCGAGCATTGCACCCACCTATCAGTCAGGCGCAGCGTCGGTACAGGCGAACGGCGCGGCAGCGGCTCCCGAGGCGCGCGGCGCCGCCCTGGAGTTTCTCGGCCGCCTGGCGGAGGAAGTTTCGAGGGGCACGGTGGATCTGCCCTGCTTTCCCGACGTGGTGGTGCGAATTCGTCACGCTTTGGCCGACCCCGCCGCGACGACCGAAAGGACGGTCGCGATCGTCGGCAACGAGCCGCGCTTGGCGGCAAGGCTGCTGCAAATGGCCAATGCCGCAGCATTCAATCCCTCCGGCAGGCCGCTGACGGATTTGCGATCGGCCATCACCCGCCTGGGACAGCAACTGGTGCAAAGCGCGGCGGTGGGCTACGCAGTCCAGCAGATGAGGTACGCGGGACCTCTTCGGTCCATTGCCAAGCCCCTGACCGAGCTATGGGGAGAATGCATTTCGGTGGCTGCGGTCAGCCAAGCGGTGGCCGGACGCACGTCGGTTTGTCCGGATGAGGCATTCCTCACGGGACTGCTGCATGGGATCGGCCGACTGTACATCATGGTGCGCGCGATCGGCCACACGGCAAGGTTCGGGAACGACGCTGCCTTTCTGGATCTGGTCGCGGACTGGCATGCACCGATCGGCAAGGCGGTGCTGGAAAACTGGGGTTTCGCGCAGGAGATGTGCGACGCGGTGGGCGAGCAAAACGACTACGAGCGGCGCTGGACACGCGGCAGCGAGCTGTCGGATGTCCTCATCAGCAGCGTCGTTCTCGGCACGGCACTCAAGACTCCGGTGCCGCAGTTCGACGCGATGCAAGGCATCAGCGCCTTTCAACATCTGCGCTTGACCGGGGCTGACTGCGCCGAGATGCTGGCCCACGCCAAACAACATCTCGGTTCGCTGCACGATGCCTTGGGCGAGGCCCCGGCCGGGAGCCCAGGTCGGCCCGCCGCCCGGAACATGCAGACACGCTCCTAGGGTTTGGGTTTCTCCGGCGATATGCCGCGGCAACCCACCCCTTCTGCGCAGACTTGGTTGACGGGGCAAACGAGCGGCGTTCCCTTGACGCAACCGCGCGCGTCGGCATCCGCAGAGCGCGGCGCACAGCGCTCGCGTCCGTTGCACATGCGCTTGTCGTCGCAATCCGAATCGCTCTTGCACATCAGCGCCGCCTCATCGCGGTCGGCGGTCGCGAGTTCTCCTCGGGCCGATATGACCCCCGTCAGGGTGGTGTCGAGGAGCCGCTCTGGCGACCGGCTGCCCGAGGGCAGCTCAACCTCTGCGGCGACGATCTCCAATCCCTGCGACGACGGGTCGGCGCTCCGGTAGTACAGGCTGAAGCGCACCACGCTGCGCGGCTCCAAGGGATCGCTGAGCCTTACAGGTATCACGTGGGTGGAATCGCGCGGCCACGCCTCGCCTTTGACCAACGGCAGGCGCCTCACACCCTTGCCGGCCTCGTAAATGCGCAATTCCAAGGAACTGCCGGCGCTCAGCTCCTCGGCGCCGGTGACGATGTGAACCTCGAGGCGGGACACGGGTATCGCGGAGGCGCTTGCGGCGCCCATAATCCCGGCGACGAGCATGGGCCAAGCGACTATCGGCAGGCGTATTTTCACGGCAACCTCCCGGTGAACTGATGCATCCATCATAGCCGATCGCGGCCGATAGTCGCGCATCCGTCGCCGCCCGGCTCAGTCCTCCTGTTTGTAGACCTTGCCTTCCTTCATGACGAATGCAACGTGCTCGAGAGTGCGGATGTCGGCAAGCGGATCGCCGGCGACGGCGATGATATCCGCCGATTTGCCGGCGGTGACGGACCCGAACAGCTCGGAATGTCCGATGAGATCGGCGGCGTTGACGGTGGCCGACTGAATGGCCTGCATCGGCGTCATGCCGTACTTCACCATGAAGGCGAACTGCCGGGCGTTGATCCCGTGGGGGCAAACGCCGGCGTCGGTGCCGAACGTCATCTTCACGCCCGCGCGAACCGCCTTGGTGAAGTTGCGGCGCTGCGCCTCCGCCAGGTCGCGATCGTGCTCCAGGAAGTCTGCCGGCGTATTTCCGGCCGACTGTATGCATTCTTCGTCATAAATATCCATGTCCAGGTAGGTGCCGTGTTGCTTGGCGAGCGCGATGCCTTCATCGTCGATGAGCGTGGCGTGCTCTATCGACGCCACCCCCGCGCGGATCGCATTCTTGATGCCTTCGGCGGCGTGCGCGTGCGCCTCGACGCGCAGACCGAAATTGGCCGCCTCTTCCACGGCGGCGCGCAGCTCCTCGGGAGTGAACTCGATGGATTTCGGATTGCTGCCGTGGGTGAGAACGGCCCCCGTCGAGAGCACTTTGATGTGATCGGCGCCGCGGTGCGCGAGTTCGCGAATCTTCTGCCGCACTTCCCAGGGGCTATTGGCCTCGCCGTAGTGCAGGTCCCAGGGCAGCTGGATATCGGGAGACAATCCGGTCATGGCGCCGGCGCCCTCGCTGATGGTGACGTACGCCCCTGCCACATACATGCGCGGTCCTATGATGATGCCCCGCGCGATCGCATCGCGCATCGCCACATCGTTGAAGGCTCGATAGACGCCGACATCGCGCACGGTGGTAAAGCCCGCGAGCAGTGTGACTTTCGCGTTCGGGATGGCCAGGTACGCGGTTTCCACGGCAGTGCGCCGCAGAACATCGAGAGGTTCCGCATCGGCAAGGTCGGCGAGATGGGTATGGCAGTCGATGAGCCCGGGAAGGACCGTCATCTTCGACAGATCGATGATTCTGGCGCCGTCCGGCACGGCCACATGGGCGCCGACTGCCTGTATTTTCGTGCCGCGCACGACGATGATCTGGTTCTCAAGGACGCGGCCCGCCTCCACGTCGACGAACTTGCCGGCGCGGATGGCGGTGACGGCGGCGCCCGCATCGGCGGCGGCCGCCTGCCGGGCGAGGCATATCAGCGGTATGAAGGACAAGCACAGCATCGGGAACGACAATTTCTTGTTCACAAAGGTCCTTTGATTGATCCAACCCAAACAGCCGCGGAATCATAGACCCCGGGCGTGCCGCGATGCCACTATTTTTCGAGCGTTCAAGTAGCGCGGGCGCGCGGCTCCTGCTGGGTGATGCAATGAATCCCGCCGCCGCCGCGAAACAAGTCCCGAAGCTCCAAAGGCACGATCAGGCGATCCGGGTAGGCGCGCCGCAGGGTCTCTGCGACCTCTGCGTCCTCCGCAATCCCATAGGCGGGCGCTATGACCGCGCCGTTCGCCAGATAGAAGTTCACGTAGGACCGGCAGTAGATATCTTCCGCGTCGGGGACCGCGGTGCGAGGCGCTTCTGCAATGGGTACCAGCTCGAAGCGGCGGCCCCGCGCATCCGTTTCCGCCTGCAGGACTTTGCGGTTCTCCGCCATGATCGGGAATCTCGGATCGGCGCAATCGACGACCGTCTCAATGAGAACCGCCGCCGGCCGGATGAATGCGACGTATCCGTCCACATGCCCGTCCGTCGCCTGGTCGGTCAGGTCGCCCGGCAGCCAAATGACCTTCTGCACTCCGAGCATGGCGCGCAGCTCCGCGTCTGCCTCCTTCTTGGTCCATCCGGGGTTCCGGTTGGGATTGAGCACGCACGATTCGGCCGTGATCAAAGTACCCTCGCCGTCCGACAGGAACCCTCCCCCCTCGACGATGAGGTCGGATCGGAAGGTGCGCGCCGAGGCGAGCGTCGCCACCTCCCCGCCGACCGCTGCGTCCTTGTCGAAGGGCCTGCACTTGGCGCCCCACGCATTGAAGGTGAATACCGCCGCAGCTCGTGTTCCGTCCGCGTCCAGCAAGAAGGTCGGCCCCGAATCGCGCAGCCATGAATCGTCGAGCGGCACGGCCACCACGCGAACCGCCGGTCCGCACCGGAGCGTTGCATCCGCCGCATGCGCGGGATCGGCCAACATGGTGAGCGGCTCGAACCGGGCGATGGCCTGCGCTACGCGCGCGTAATCGCCTCGGGCACCTTCGATGTGCCCGTGCCAGATCGAATCGCGCTGCGGCCACCCCATCCAGCATCCCGAATGCGGGGCCCATTCGGCCGGCATCGAAAAGCCCAACTCCTTCGGTTGCATGCGGACTCCTGCGCGGTTGAAGACCTGCGGGGGACATATTCGCTACCATACATGCTTCTCCGCCATGAGATTCAGTATGAACGATCTGTCCGCGTTCGCCATCACGCGCAAGTGGCCCGCCCGGCATCCCGACCGGCTGCAACTCTATTCGCTGCCCACTCCCAATGGCGTCAAGGCCTCCATCATGCTCGAGGAGATCGGATTGCCCTACGAGCCGCATATGGTGAGTTTCGACACCAACGATCAGATGACGCCGGAGTTCCTATCGCTCAATCCGAACAACAAGATTCCGGCGATTCTCGACCCCCATGGGCCGGGCGGCAGGCCGCTGCCCCTGTTCGAGTCCGGCGCGATCCTGATCTATCTTGCGGAGAAGACCGGGCAGCTCATGCCGCAGGACGCTGCCGGCCGCTACCACACCATTCAATGGCTGATGTTTCAAATGAGCGGCATCGGCCCCATGTTCGGACAGGTCGGCTTCTTCAACAAATTCGCGGGAAAGGCCTACGAAGACAAGCGCCCGCGCGACCGCTACGCAGCCGAATCGAAGCGGCTGCTCGGCGTGCTCGACCGGCGGCTGACGGATCGGGCCTGGATCATGGGCGACGCCTATACGATCGCGGACGTGGCCACTTTCCCCTGGATTCGCAACCTCATCGGTTTCTATGAAGCGGGAGATCTCGTGGGGATTTCGGATTTTCGAGAGGTCACGCGGGTCCTGCAAGTGTTCCTGGCGCGCCCGGCGGTGATTCGGGGTCTCGATGTTCCGACGAGAGCTCAGTAAGGCAAGACGTGCGGCTCAATCAATGAGCCGGCAACTTCCATGAGATTAGAAAATCAGTCGATGCAGAAACAGCGGCACCGTCTTTTCTGGCCGGCATAAACGGCGCCCCTCTTACTGCCATCACGCAGGCGTGGTCGAGTGAGGCGAATCCCGTCGATTTCCGTATCGAAGTCTCATTCGCGTTGCCGCCCTCATCGACAGCGACACGAACCACGCAGTCGCCTTGCTGATGCATCTCACGCGACACGCTCGGATAATAAGCGGTACCCACATTGAGTTGGTAATCGTCCCGAATCCTGGGGATGGCGGAAAAGTCTTTGTTATAGCTGCGGTCATGGCTTCCAAGGGTCCAAAATGTCGGGATATTGACCCAAGAGGCTACCGGCTTCCCGTCGACCGTCGCAGGGAGGAAGTGCCCGCCGGCAAAGGCTGCCACACATGAAGCGTCCAAGCGACCAAATCCGCTCGAAACCAGAAGTTGCTCGGCTCGCACGTCGCCGTCCGCATCCACTTCGAGTCTTACGACGCAGACTCCTTGTTCGCCAAGTATTTTCGACTCCCGTGGATAGTAACGATCACCTATCTTGGGTGGATGATTACTATCAAGCCTCACCGGGGTCCTCGCGGTCGTCGTCACCTGCGGCGGCGGCTGGGACGCGGCCGGCGGTTCCGCCTGCGGCGACGAAGAGCAAACGACTGAAAAGAGCGTGGCTGCCGCTCCAAGCAGCTGCAAGTACGTCCGTTTGCGCGCCCGATTCATCGGCAGCCCGTCAGCCGATGCGCCGCAGCCGGCGCCTGATCGCTCCCTGCAGCTCCTTGAGTTCCTCGACATGCAGGGCGGCGGCGCAGCCGGTGAACACCAGCGCACCCACGATCACGGTCGCGAGAAGCGCGCAGAGCTTGGTCAGAAACGGCTGAGTCTGCCAGTCGGCCAGCAACCAATGGGTCGAAGCGGCGCACACCGCAACCAAAGCCGCCGACGCGACGGCCACTTTCCCGAGCATGACGAGCATGCGGCGCGAATCGAGGCCGTGCAGGTGCCTGCGCATCAACGCGTACAGCAATAGAAAATTCACCGTCGCGATGCAGCCGGTGGAGAATGCCAGGCCGCGGTGCCCCCACCCCAAACGGAACGTGAACAGCCAATTGAACGCTAGATTGAGCGCCACCGCGACGAAGCTGACGAGCATCGGGGTCTTGCGCTTGTCGAGTGCGTAGAAGGCGTTCACCAGGACCTTGAGAGCGGCGTATCCCACCAGTCCGACGGCGTAGAATCGCAGCGCGCCGGCGGCCTGCGCCGCCTCCAAGGCGGTGAATTTCCCGTGCTGATACAGCACCGAAATGATGGGCTCGGCGAGCATGATGAGTCCGATCATCGAAGGGATGGTGAGCAGCAGCGCGAGACGCATGGCGTGCGCCAGCTCGCCGCGAAATGCGCCCATCTGCCCCGCCACCACCAAGCGCGACAGCAGCGGCAAGGTCACGGTGCCGAGAGCCACCCCGAAGAGTCCGAGCGGCAGCTGCATCAGGCGAAAGGCGATCGAGAGCCAGAAGATCGGCCCGTCGCCGAGCGTCGAGGCGAACATCGAATTCACCAGCACATTGAACTGGGTGGTACTGGCGGCGATCACCGAGGGCCCCATCAACAGCAAAATGGCCTTCACGCCGGCGTCGCGCCAGCGAAAATCCGCGCGGAAGCGGTATCCCAAGCGGGCCAGCGACGGCAATTGAACGGCGAGCTGCAGCGCTCCGCCCAGCACCGTGGCGGCCCCCAGACCGATCAGTGCGCGGGTCCCGAAATGCGGGTCGATCCAAAACCCCAGAGTCACGCCGCCGACGATCGAGCCCAGGTTGAAGAAACTGGAAGCCATGGCCGGCATTCCGAAGACGCTCTTGGAATTCAGCATCCCCATGACCAGGGCGGCGAGGGAGACCAGGAGAATGAACGGAAACATGATGCGGGTCAGCAGCGCGGTCAGCGCCGCCTTCTCCGGGTCGAAGCCGGGCGCCATCAGGGCGACCAGCTGGGGCGAGAACAGCATGCCTGCAATGCACAGCGCACCGAGCACCACCGCCGTCAAGGTGGCGGTCTTGTTCGCGAGCCGCCATGCGGCCTCGTCCCCGCCGCGCGCGATGGTCTTGCTGAAGGTGGTGACGAACGCCGTGGACAGCGCGCCTTCGGCGAACAGATCGCGCAGCAGGTTCGGTATGCGGAAGGCGGCGGTAAAGGCATCCATCGCGGCGCCGCCCCCGAACAAGGCGGCAAAGACCTGCTCGCGCGCCAGCCCCAACAACCGGCTGCACATCACCGCCAGACCGATGATCCCGGCCGCCTTGGTATTCAGTTTCTCGGTACGCTCATCGGGCGCAAGGGCGGCCGCTGAGAGCGGCGAGGGTTCGTTCATGAATACCGAGCTTACCTAATGTCGCGCGTCACGTCGTAACGATCATCGCCGCGACGGTAATCGCCATCACCGCGGTGGCGATCCATCCGAGGCGGCGCAACCGCAGCCGGATCACGAACCGCCCCATGATGTCCTCGCGCGCGGCAAGAAGCATCATGACGGCCATGATGGGAACCGCAATGACGCCGTTGATTTCCGCGCTCCAGACCAGCGCCCGCACCGGGTCCAAGTGTGTGAAAGTCAACGCCACTCCCCCCACCGTCGCAATGGCGATGATGCCGTAGAATTCCAGCGCTTCGTGCACCTTTCTGTCCAGACCCGACCGCCAATCGAAGCTCTCCGACACCGCGTACGCAGCCGAGCCCGCGAGCACCGGAACCGCCAGCATTCCCGTGCCGATGATTCCCAAGCTGAACAGCAAGAATGTGGTCTCTCCGCCCAATGGGCGCAGCGCTTCGGCGGCTTGCGCGGACGTCTGGATGTCGACGATGCCCGCCATGTGCAAGGTCGCCGCCGTGCTCAGGATGATGAAGAACGCGATCAGGTTCGAGAAGCCCATTCCTATATAGGTGTCCCAGCGAATGCGCCGCAAATGCCGGCGCGCCACCTCCTCGGCATGCGGCAGCAATGAGCCGCCGCCGTTGCGCGCCTCATCCAAGCGCAAGTCCTCCATTTCCTGCGCGGCCTGCCAAAAGAACAGATACGGGCTGATGGTTGTGCCGAATACCGCGACGATCATGGTGATGGTGCCGTGGTCGAGCACGAGCTTGGGGTAGGCCATCTGGGACATGACCGTGACCCAGTCCACGTGCACGGTGAAGATCACCGCGACATAGGAGAGGAGCGCGAGGGTGAGCCACTTCAGATAGCGCACGTAGGTCGCATAGCGCAGGAAGACCTGCAACCCCAGGCACAGGAATCCGAACCCCACGGTGTAGAGGTGCGCCGAGCCCCCGAGAAGCAAGCGCAACGCCTCGCCCATGGCGGCGATGTCGGCCGCGATGTTGATGGTGTTGGCGGCCAAGAGGAGGCCGACGATGCCGAAGAGAACCGAGCGCGGGAACACCGTCTTGATGTTCGCGGCCAGCCCGCGTCCCGTGATGCATCCGAGGCGGGCGCTGACCATTTGGATGCCCACCATCAGCGGATAGGTGAACAAAACGGTCCACAGCATGTTGTAGCCGAATTGCGCCCCGGCCTGGGAATAGGTGGCGATACCGCTCGGATCATCGTCGGCGGCGCCGGTGATGAGGCCCGGGCCCAACAGCTTGACCCGCGGATCTTCCCCGATTCTCTTCAGCAACTTGACCATCGCCACCTTCCAACAGCGCAAAAGTCCCCGCTCAGGTACGGGTGGAAATCGGAGGATCTTTGGGCGCGAAGCGAACCGCTCGAGCCGTTTGCGCCTTCCGCAGCGGCCGGAGGCGCTTCTGAAAGTTTCGAAGCGTTATACAGCCGAAGCGCGGAAGCCGTTCATACGGCACTGATTGCCACTGGCACAACTACTCACAAGAACGATCCATGCGGCCCAAACTTTGCGGAAGATAGGCTGCTGATGCGGATGTGTAAAGGGGAAAGTGACGCCGGGACGGCGCCGCTCGCTCGGCGAGCGGCGCTTCACGCGGCTCCCAGCCGACCGCGGCTGGTCTAGCCGACCGCTGCGGCCTTGGCTTTTGCCACCTCGGCGATGACGGTGTCCGCGACCAGACGCGGTACGGGCTCGTAGTGAGAGAACTCCATCGTGTAGGAGGCCCGGCCGCTGGTCATGCCGCGCAATTGCCCGATGTAGCCGAACATCTCCGAAAGCGGCACGTTCGCCACGACGGCGATATTGGCGCCGCGCTCCAACTGATCCTGGATGGTGCCGCGGCGACGGTTGATGTCGCCGATCACGTCGCCGAGGTAGTCGCCCGGCGTCACCGTCTCGACCTTCATGACCGGCTCCAGCAGGATGGGAGCGGCCTTGCGAATGGCTTCACGAAAGCAGGCCTTTGCGGCGATTTCGAAGGTCAGCGCATTGGAATCGACGTCGTGGAAGCTGCCGTCGATCAGCGTCGCGCGGAAATCCACCGTCGGGTAGTGCGCAAGCACCCCGTCCTCCTTCTGAATCTTGAGGCCCTTTTCGACCGACGGCACGAATTCCCGCGGCACCGATCCGCCGACGGTCTCGTCGACGAACTCGAAGCCCGCGCCCCGCTCCAGCGGCTCGAAGGTGATCCAAACCTCGGCGAACTGGCCCGAGCCGCCGGTTTGTTTCTTATGGATGTACTGTTCGGTCAATTTCTTGGTGAAGGTCTCCCGGTATGCAACCTGCGGCTCGCCCATGACGCCTTCGACGCCGAATTCGGTGCGCATGCGGTCCAGCGTCACTTCCAGGTGCAGTTCGCCCATCCCGCGCAGGATGGTTTGACCCGTTTCGCGATCCGTCTCCAGATGCAGCGAGGGATCGGCGCGTACCATCTTGCCGAGAGCGGTATTGAACTTCTCCTGTTCGGCCTTGAGCTTCGACTTAACCGACACGCTGATGACGGGATCCGGAAATCGCATCCGCTCCAAAACGACCGGATTGGCGGCATCGCACAGGGTGTCGCCGGTCTCGGTGTCCGCCAGAGATACCAGCGCGATGATGTCGCCGGCGCGGGCTTCCTCCACGGGATTGGCTTCCTTGGCGAACATTTCGACCATGCGGCCGATTTTTTCGCGCTTGCCGCGGGTGGAGTTCTGCACCGATGCACCCTTGGTCAGCACCCCGGAGTAGACGCGAATGAAGGTCAGGGCGCCGTAGGCGTCATTGATGACCTTGAAGGCCAGCGCCGAAAACGGCTCATCGTCCGAACACTTGCGCTCGCCGACCGGCTCGCCGTCCGCATCGACGGTCTTGATCGAGGGAACGTCGGTAGGAGCGGGCATGTAGTCGACCACCGCGTCCAGCACCTGCTGCACACCCTTGTTCTTGTACGAAGAGCCGCACAGAACCACGGTGAACGCGGAGTGGATGGTTCCCTTGTGCAACGCCTTGCGCATCACTTCCGCGGAGGGAACGGTGCCGTGGGTGAGATACGCTTCCATCGCCTCATCGTCCTGCTCGAGGCAGGTGTCGACCAATTCCGTGCGGTACTTGGGAACATCGGCGAGGAGCTTTCGGTCGCTCGGAGTGGTGATATGCAGCTTGTCGGCGAGATCGGGCGTGACCTCGAGACTCTGCCACTGCGCGTCCTTGTCGTCGGAATCCCAAACCAGCGCCTTCATTTCGACGAGATCCACCATGCCCTTGAAATTCTCCTCCGATCCGATCGGTATCTGCACGGGCAAGGGACGCGCGCCGAGGCGCTTCTTTATCATGTCCACGCAGCGCAAGAAATTCGCGCCGCTGCGGTCCATTTTGTTGACGTAGCAAATGCGCGGTACGCCGTAGTTGTCGGCGAGGCGCCAATTTGTCTCCGATTGCGGCTCAACGCCCGCGACTCCGTCGAACACCACGACGGCTCCGTCCAGCACGCGCAAGCTGCGGTTGACCTCGATCGTGAAATCGACGTGTCCCGGAGTGTCGATGAGATTGATCTTCTTGTTGCGCCAGAACGCCGACACCGCGGCGCTTTGAATCGTGATCCCGCGCTTTTGTTCCTGCTCAAGATAATCGGTGGTCGTCGAAGTCTTAAGGTCCTTGGTGTCGTGAATATCGATGATGGTGTGCTTACGCCCCGTGTAGTACAGGATGCGCTCGGTCGTCGTCGTCTTGCCGGCGTCGACGTGGGCGATGATGCCGATATTTCGGATATCGGAGAGGGGGGTGGTGCGGGGCATAGCGAGGTTCCGTAAAAGTGTTGGGTTGCGCCGCAGAAGGCCGGCGTCAAAACCGCGCATTCTGGCACGGCGGGAGGCCCTGTGTCGAGGCGAAGGCCTGCAATGGACGAGGGGATCCCCCTAACCGCCGCGGAACGCGCTATTTCACGCTGTACCCGCGCCCCTCAAGACAGGCGCCTTGTGCTCGAAAATAATCTGCGCGATTGCCGGGTGCGGCACCGCCGCCCGGCTGTGTCGGGTCGAATCCGGTTTGCGACACAGCCCAGCGATGGCACTCGAACTTATCCTTCCCCAGCTGCTCCGCGCTCTGCCCATTCTTGGGATACGCGATCAAATCCGAGGCTGCGGGCCCTGCCTGCGCCGCGCTCTGGTTCGCCAGCCCGGGCGGAGGACTCACGGTTTCGTACTGGTTGACCGCGCCGTTCCAGCGATAGTAGGTGTCGTCCGCGTAGTAGTACGGAATTCCGTCCCACCACAATGTCGAGTAATACAGCGGCAGAGTTGCAAAATACAAACCCAACCCGAGGCCTGCCCAGCCCCATGGACCGTAGTAGCAGCAGCCGCCACGCCAGCCATACCCGCCACGCCAGCCATACCCGCCCCGCCAACGTAGCCGCCGCGGTAGCCGCCGTATCCGCCGCGGTAGCCGCCGACTCCTGCGTGACCCCCTCCCGCCGCATGCTGCGCGAACGCAGGTCCGGTCATTGCGACCGCCGCAATGCAGCCGCCCGCAATCAGGAAAAGTGTACGCAGCGCCGTGGGCCATTTCATAAGGTCACCAATGCTTCCCGTGGGTGGACTTTAGTCACCGCCATTATATAAGAGTTCGACATTCGCGGGCAGTTCCGCACCCCCACCCTGTGCGCTGCAAGGGCAGGCCGCTCTAGGCGCTTGCAGCCTGGATCTGTGGGTACGCGACCTCGCAGGCAACAGAGACACCGCCGCCCTTGCTTGCGCCGACAATGAGCCTCGCGCCGATTGAACTTGCGCGAAAACGCATGGTGCGCATGCCGAAGCCGTTGGCCCGCGATCCCGATCGCTGTAGCCCCACGCCATCGTCGTTGACCGTCAGGCACAGACCCCCTGAATGCACCCACAGCCCAATCTCGATGATTCGGGCCCCGGCGTGCTTGAGCGCGTTCTGCACGGCCTCTTGAGCGATCCGGTACAGGTGATTGCGCGCTTCGAGGCCGATGACCAAGGGCGTCTCGAGACGCGGACGAAAGACCACCACGGTGTTGTCGACGCAGCTGCGGCTGGCCAATGCCTCGAGCGCGACCAGCAGGTTGCCGTCGGCGTCGCTCAAGGGAGAGACTCCCTGCGCAATTCGTCTTGCCGCCTGTATGCAGCTGGTCGCGAGCGCTGCAAGCTGGACCAGGCCCGAGGCGATGGGTTGACGCTCGCGCTCGGCACGAGTCGCCAGTGCACGCGCCGACAGCGCGAGACCCGTCAGTTCCTGCCCCAATCCGTCGTGCAATTCCTGGCCGATGCGCCGCTGCTCGTTGGCGATGGCGTCGATGAGCGCGCTGCCGAACGCCCGGCGTTCGGTCACGTCGCAGGCGAACACGAGCTCGGCGGGCTGGCCGCCCAGATCGATGTCGCGCGTCCAGACTTCCACGTCGATCACCCGGCCGTCGCGCGTCCTGTGCCGCGTCTCGAACGGCTCGGGAACGCTGTCGGTGCCTGCGCCCGCGGGTGGCGGCAGCACGCGCGACCCTCCCGACGCGGCGAGCATCGGCACCCGCCGCGACAGGAATTCCTCGCGGCTCCAGCCGTACTGGCGCACCGCCGCCTCATTCACCAGTAGAAACGCCAGCGTGTCGGGGGCGTGGACCCAGACCGGCTGCGGGCTGCCGTTGAATATTTGCGCATAACGATGCTCGGCGGCGAGCCGCTCAAGTCCGGCGCGGTCCCGCTCGGCGAGCAGCGCCGTGATGATGAGGCCCATGCCCGTCAGCGCGGCGCCGAGCGTCCAGATGGTCGCGAGCCCCGCAAAGTGTTCCATGCCGCTGAAGACCCCGTGGCCGTAGACGAAGCCGAGACCGCACACCACCGAAACCACGAGCGCGCCGAACGCCGCGACCACGAGACCGAAGTGGATGGCGCCCACGACGACCAACAGCAAGGCGAGCATGACGATCAGCGGCCTGGCGACGCCGCCGGCGTCGAGGGTCACGGCGCCCGCGCAACATAGCACCACGGCGAGAAGCCACGGCGCCGCCACAGCGCGGTGCTCGGTGAACGAAGCCAGGCTTTGCCGGCTCACGGCCACCATGATCGGGCCCACCATCAGGATTCCCGCGCCGGTGTTGCTCCACCAGCGAATCCAGCGCAGGGGATCGGTGAACGCCGCGGCATCGCCCGCCAGCCGATACCCCAGCAATCCCAGGGTGGGAACGATCATGGCGCCGAGACAGACGGCGAGAATGAACAGCGGCACATCCCGCGCGCGGCTGAAACGGCTATCGAAGCCGCGCCGCTCGAGAAACCAGGCGGTGAATACCGCGCACCCGGTGGCCCCCAGGCCGACGCCCAGCGCCGTGACGAACGGCACGCGGGTCCATACATCGATTCCCGTGCCTGCCGCCAATACCGCCGGCCACATCCGCCTTCCGAAGCGGATGCATGCGGCGACCGCGATGCCGGTGCCGAACAGCGGCAGAGTCGGATGAGCGCCCACGCGGGGCAGCATGAAACCGACGGCGCCGGCGCTGAACATCGCGGCAAATGTGATGATCCACTTCAAAACCGGCGGTGGCGTTGCGCCCATGAGAGGAGCCTACGACGAACCGCCGGTGCTTGTCGTCGATTTTTTGCCGCAGGCCCGTACGGGAGACTCCGTAGAATAAGAGCGATGGCTGCACAGACACATCATCATCCCCACTCCTCGGCCGCCCGGCGCCGGGGCCTGCTCCTCGCGACTCTCGGCGCAATCGCCTTTTCGGGCAAGGCCATTATCGTTAAATTGGCCTACCGATACGGAGTCGACGCAGTCACGCTGATCATGTACCGCATGCTGTTCGCCCTGCCCATGTTCCTGATCCTCAGCTGGTGGGCGGGACGAGGCAAGCCGGCGCTCACCCGGCGCGACGTGCGGGCGGTGCTCGGTCTCGGATTCAGCGGCTACTACCTGGCGAGTTTCCTCGACTTCGCGGGGCTGCGCTACATCAGCGCAAGCCTGGAACGGCTCATACTGTATCTGAACCCCACCCTGGTACTCGGTCTCGGGGTTCTGCTCTTCGGGCGCAAGGTCACCCGGGAGCAGGTCGTCGCTTTGGCCGTCAGCTACGCCGGCGTGCTGTGCGTGTTCGGCAGGGAGGCGACGATGCAAGGCGCCAACACGCCCTTGGGCGCCACCCTCGTGTTCGGCAGCGCGGTGAGCTATGCGCTCTATCTCTCGTACAGCGGCGAGGAGGTCAAGCGCCTCGGTGCGCTGCGTCTCACCGGCCTTGCAAGCACCGTGGCATGCCTCATCTGTATCGCTCAATTCCTCGCCTTGAGGCCTCTGCGCGCCATGGCGGTCGCGCCCGAAGTGCTCTGGCTGTCGGCATTGAACGCCACCGTGTGCACCTTTGCGCCCGTTCTGATGGTGATGATGGCCATCGAGCGGATCGGCGCTTCGTTGACCGCGCAAACCGGCACCATCGGTCCACTGTCGACGATACTGATGGCAGTCGTGCTGTTGGATGAGCCGTTCACCGCATGGGTGGCGGCCGGCACGGCGTTGGTGGTCGCAGGGATCTGGCTGCTCGCGAGACAGCCGCGCTTGAACACGCCGCCGTGAGTTGTTTCTTCGCGATGGCCCGGCATACACTGCGATGCGGCAACAAGAACAACCCCACGGAAAACCCGCGCATGCGCACACCGCTCATCGTACTGCTGTTGACAGGCGCCCTCGCCCTCGGACCCGCGCTTGGGGCGGGACAGCCGGCGTTGCCGGCCGGCAAGCCCGAAAGCGCCGGCATGTCCGCCGAGCGCCTGGCGCGATTGCCCGAAGGCATGAAATCGCTGGTCGAACAGGGACGCCTCGCCGGCGTCGTGACGATGGTCGCGCGTCACGGCAAAGTGGTCGAATTCGAGGCTGCGGGCAAGCGCAATATCGCCGCCGATCTGCCCATGCAAAAGGACAGCATTTTTCGCATCTATTCCATGAGCAAGCCGATCACAGGCGTCGCCATGATGATGTTGTTCGAGGAGGGCAGGTGGCAGCTCAACGACCCCGTCGCCAAGTACATTCCCGAGTTCGCCAATCTCAAGGTGTTCGGCATCGATGCAAAGGGCAACATGACCCTCGTGGATCAGACTCATCCCATGACCATGCGCGAGCTGATGTCGCACACCGCAGGCTTCACCTACGGATACTTCAGCAACACGCCGGTCGATAAATTGCAACGCGAAGCGAATCTCCTCGACGTCAACATCACGCTGGACGAGTTCATCAAGCGCGTCGCCAAGCTGCCTCTCAACGCACAGCCGGGCAGCGAATGGCACTACAGCATCTCGACCGACATCCAGGGGTACATCGTGCAGAAGCTCTCCGGCATGCCCTTCGATGAATACCTGGAGAAGCGCATTTTCAAGCCTCTCAAGATGGCCGATACCGCGTTCTACGTTCCCGCGGAGAAGCTCAAGCGCTTCGCGGAGCTGTACGATTACGACGAGAACGGCAAGTTTCACGTGCTCACGGGCGGATTCAATCACGACTATGCCATGAAGCCCGCGTTCGCATCCGGCGGCGGCGGGCTGGTCTCGACGGCGGGGGACTACATGCGCTTCTGCCAGATGCTGCTCAACGGCGGCCAACTCGGCGGTGTGCGCCTGCTCGCCCCGCGCACCGTCGAGCTGATGCGCACCAATGTGCTCACACCCTCCATGACGACCTTGTCGCCCGGCGCGGGATTCGGCCTGAACGTCGCCGTGTACACCGACGTGGTCGCCGCGGGAGGCTACTACGGCAAGGGCACCTACTATTGGGGCGGTGCCGCGGGAACGTGGTTCTGGATCGATCCCACCGAGGATTTGATCGTCATCGGCATGATTCAACAAATATCCGGCAGCGGCGCTGCCGCCGCCTACGCGGTTCCCGACGTGCGCGGGTTATCGCATGCCTACGTCTATCAGGCCATGCTCAACTGACAATCATTGCTTCTGAAACAACGGCCGCTCGAATCATAAAGGGATGTGACATGGATAGGCGAGATTTTCTCCTGGCGGCCGCCGTTGCCGCCGTTGCCGCCCCCCGAGCCGCCATAAGCGCCAAGGCTCCGGCGGGCGCCGCGGAGCTGACCCTGGCGCAGATCGCCTCGGCCTTTGCCGACGGCCGCTTGACCTCGCAGCGGCTTACCCGGATCTATCTCGATCGGATCGACAATCTCGACCGCCGCGGTCCGATGTTGGGGGCCGTTCTCGAGACGAATCCGCGCGCGCTCGACATTGCCGCCGACCTGGACCGCGAGCACCGCGAGCGCGGACCGCGGGGCCCGCTGCACGGCGTGCCGATGTTGATCAAGGACAACGTGGAGACGGCGGATCGCATGATGACGACCGCCGGTTCACTGGCCCTCGAAGGCTGGTACTCGCCCGCGGATGCTCCGCTTGTGGCGCGCCTGCGCGCCGCAGGCGCCGTGATCTTGGGCAAGACCAACCTGAGCGAGTGGGCCAATTTCAGATCCACTCATTCGTCGAGCGGATGGAGCGGCAGGGGCGGCCAGTGCCGCAATCCCTATGCGCTCGATCGAACGCCGTCCGGATCGAGTTCCGGTTCGGCGGTGGCGGTGGCCGCCGATCTGTGTGCGGTCGCCGTCGGCACGGAGACGGACGGCTCGATCGTGAGCCCTGCCTCGATCAACGGGATCGTCGGCCTGAAGCCCACGGTCGGGCTGGTGAGCCGCACGGGCGTCGTGCCGATATCGCACAGCCAAGACACCGCAGGACCGCTGGCAAGGACGGTACGCGACGCCGCAGCGCTGCTCGGCGTGATGGCCGGCCCGGACCCTTCCGATCCAGCGAGCGGCGCGGCTGCGGGGCGCTTCGAGAACGACTATGTGCGCTATCTCGACAGCGACGGTTTGCGCGGCGCGCGCCTGGGGGTCGCACGGCGTTTCTTCGCCGAAAATGCGCCGCTCAACGCCTTTCTCGACGGCTGCATCGCGGTGCTCAAACGCGCCGGCGCCACCGTCGTCGACCCTGCGGATTTGCCCATGCACGGCGCCGCCGCGGCGGCCGAGCAGGAAGTGCTGCTGTACGAATTCAAGACGGACCTCAATGCCTATCTTGCGCGCCTGCCGGCGGGCTTCCCGGTGCGATCGCTCGCCGATGTGATCCGTTTCAACTACGCCCACGCGGCGCGGGAAATGCCGTTGTTCGATCAGGAATTGCTGCGGCAAGCCGAGGCCAAGGGCGGCTTGAACGAATCGGCGTATCGGGATGCGCGTGAGACCTGCCTCACCGCGACACGCAGCGGCGGCATCGACGCGGTGCTCTGCGAGCACGGCCTGGATGCCATCGTGACCCTCACCTCCGGACCCGCCTGGCTGATCGACGCCGTCAACGGCGATTCGGATACCGGCGGATGCTCCTCTCCTGCGGCGGTCGCAGGTTACCCGCACATCACGGTGCCCGCAGGACTGTATCGAGGACTTCCCGTGGGGCTATCTTTCTTCGGCGGCGCCTTCAGCGAGCCCAAACTGATCAGGCTGGCCTGCGGATTCGAGCACGCGGCCGGCGCGCGCGTCGCGCCGCGCTTCTTGCGCGGCGTTTGACGGCGCAGGCTGCGAAGCCACGCAGGGCTGCGCCTGCCGCCCTACCTGCGAACGGGAATTTCGACATAGCTGTCGTCGTGCCAGAGGATTTTGACCGGAACCCTTCCGTCGGCGATGGATTCTGCGCTCACGTCGCCCCCGGTGCCGTAGTTGATCTCACGATCCGGCCGCTTGTTGACGCCGATGACCATGACCAGGCGGCTGCCGGCTTCGAGCCGACGGCTGGTCATGCGCTCGCTCCTGAACGTCAACTCCTGGCGCTCTCCCGCCTTGAGCAGCTGCCGATGAACGCGGTCGTGCGCATAGCTCGCGCGGATCTCATTGTTTGGGCTGAACAAGCGGATGAAGTCGCCGCCGGGCAGGCGCTCGTACAGCATGATATTCAAGTCCACGTCCATTTTGTTGATCGTGAAATCGAGCCGACCCGAGAGCAGACCGTCGAACTCCGTGGCAGTCGTGAATGCATCGCTCACGAACATCACGTCGTTGTGGGTCGCGATGCTCGCACTGATCAGGTCGGTCGACGGCGTCCAGCCGGCGTCACGGCGATCGGCCATGTTCACCGTCTGACGGATGAACGACGCCTTCGCATCTCCTGCGCGCCGACAACCGGTGACCCCCCCGGACTCGGCCGCATCGAGATATAATTTCAGCGAGTCCTTGGCCATCGCCTCGAGCGACGCTGCGTGCCGCCACTCGTTGGCGCCCATCACCTCGTAGTTCACGCGGCTCTTCAAGAGAGCGGGCAACGGGCCGTTCTTGAGGACGTGATCGAACCACTGATATCGAAGCTCGTGAAGGTCGACGAGGGCCGCCGAATCGACTTTGTAGGCCTGCAGCACCGCGAGCGGTCCCCGCTGCATCACGGCGTCGTCGTACGGGCCGATGATCAGCCGGTGGTCGGCGTGCGGGTTGTAGCGATGGTGCTGAGTGAAGTAGTACAGCGCGCCCGGCTCGCTGCCCGCGTAAGTAGCCGGTGGTCGTAAGAACCGGGATGTCGATGTGGGCGAATTGTTCCCGATAAGGGATCATCTCCTGCCAATATCGATCGTAGCTCGGGTGATTCAGCCAGCGAATGAAAATCGGATTGGGCTTGCCGTACAGGCGCCCCAGATCCCGGTACGGCCGGCCGCTCACGTACCATTTCTGATCGAGTGCGCGCCACAGCGCATCATCGTAGTAGTCGTTCTCGTCCGAGGCCTTCGTGGTTGGTCACGTAGGAGGACCAGCGGTACGCGGAGTTCTGAAAGATGCTGCCCCCCATGGGCAAGTCGATTCCGGGAGCGCTGGTTGCCGAGGTGGCGATGGCCTTGAGCGCGGGCGGCGCCTTCTTCGCGGCCGCCCAGGAGGCAAAGCCGCTGTAGCCGTCGCCGTACATTCCGACGCGGCCGTCGCTCCAGGGTTGCTTGGCGATCCAGTTGATGACCGCGCGCGCATCGTCGCCGTCGTGCTGATAGGGGACGACTTGACGCAGGTCATCGTGGATTCCGCGCGTGTAGGCGACCACCCCGACATAGCCGTGCGCCGCGCACTCCTTGGCGTACTTCTGCGAATCATAGATCGTGAACTCGAGCAGCGCGGGAAGCGGCGTCGTCGGCGCTGTTGGGCCGGACCAGCACGCTGCAATGCTCGCCCCGTCGGCGTCTTGATGAGGATGTTTTCGTCAACCGTATAGCGCCGGCGGTCTTCCTCGGCATCGAGCGCAATCGACCAAGGGAGCGAAGCTCCGATAGGCGTCGTAGGACAGGTAGGTCCGGATCAGCTCCACGGCGTCGGCTTCGCCTGATGCTGTCGATGGCCCGCTGCTGATCGAAGGCCTTTTGCAGGGCATCTCGAAACACTCCGGGGGAGGTCGCCAGCCACTGGGTGACGGCAAATGCATCCTGATCGCCGAGGCAGGAGTCACGGTGTCGTGGAAGACCTTTGCAAACGCCTCGGCGAACGCAACTCGCGGCTGCCCGCCTCCATGGCCCTTGCGCGCGCGTACATGTCGAATATCAAATCGCGGCCAACCGGCCGTCCCGCGGCCGAACGCGGACGCCTGTCGCGCAGCGATTGCCGCGACGACTTCCGCGGCCGCATAGTTGCCGGCGACCATCTGCAGCGCCGACAGATTCGCCAGATAGCGGTCCGGATCCGGCTCCTGATAGACGGGGATCAGCCGCTCGGCCAGATCGCGCATGGTCGCGCCGGCTGCGGGATCGTCCGCCGATGCGGGCGCGTGAAATTCGAACTCGGGCGCAGCCCGGGCGCGCGCTGAGACATTCCCAAGAAAAGAATCAGGAATAGCGATGCGGCCGATCGTTCGAGTGTGGTCTTCATCCCGCACTCGTTCGGCGTGGTCGCGGCGCCTTGACCAGGTGCAGGACGCGCGTGAACAGGGTATGCGCCTGACCCGGCCCGCCGATGTGAATCACGGCCGTGCGTTGCAGTTCGGTGGCGAACACATCGATGATGACTCGAGGACGTCGTCATCGAGCAAGCCGAAGGTGCCGTCGATGAGCACCCACGGCGGGTCCTGCAGCAAGATGCGCGCGACGGCGAGACAGAGCTGCTCGTCCTGGCTCAATTCCCTGATCCCACCGGTTGGTCGCATCGAGCAGCGGCGCGAGGCGCTCGAGACCCAGCCGGTAGAGCGCGCGTGCGAAAGCGGGCTCGCTGAAGCTCTCGGCCTTCGAAGGATAGGCGAGAACCTCGCGCAGAGTACCGCGCGGCATGTAGGGCGTGCCGCGGGGCAGGTAGAAGATCTGCTCGCCCTCGGGGCGCGTGACGCGGCCCGCGCCCCACGGCCACAAGCCCGCCAACGCTCTGAAACAGCTGCGTCTTGCCGGTTCCCGGCGCGCCCAGAATGAGTACGCGTTCCCCGCTCTTCACGACCACGCTCGTTTCCTTGAGCATGTCGGCATTCGCGGCTGAGACGATCTCGAGATCCTCGATCGAAAATTCAGCCGGGCTCGCCCTCGGCGTACTCGATGCGGCTCTCGAAATCCGCGCGGCTCATGAGTGACGCTCACCGCGTGGCGAAAGTTCGCGACTCGCAGCAGCGTCGCGCGCCAGTCGGCGATGGCGCTGAAATTGTCGATGAACCACCGCAGCGACGACTGCGCCTGGCGTGAATGCGCCGGCCGCCATCATGAGGCCGCCGAAGGAAACCTTGCCGCTGAAATACAGCGGGGCGGCGACCAGGATCGGAGCGACGATCGTGACCCAGCCGAAGCCGGCGGTGACCCAGGTGAGATTGGCGTGTCCCCTCACGATGCGGCGCGTGGCGTCGAGTACATTGCGCGAGATGCAGCTCGATGCGGCGCTTCTCGTCAGCCTCGCCCTCGGCCAGCGAAATGTCATCGACATGCTCGTTGACGCGCACCAGCGAGAAGCGCAGGTCCGCCTCGCGCGCGTAGCGCTCGGCATTGCGGCCGATGAGGCCTGCGCCCGACCCAGTAGCTCAAGAGCGAGCCTGCGCTCGCATAGAGAATCGCCGCCCAAACCATGAATCCGGGTATGGTGTAATCCCACTCGCCGATGCGGAAGACGAAGCTCTTCGACAAGACCCATAGCACGCCGGCGAACGTGGCGAACAGGATGGACGCCTGAAGCAGTCCGACGCCGAGATCGGCAGAGAGCTCGCAGAGCTTGCGCGCATCCTCGTGGATGCGCTGGTCCGGATTGACGCCCATCGAGCCTGCGTTGGCGAGCCAAAACGCCCGCCGCGGCAGCATCCAG
This sequence comes from uncultured Gammaproteobacteria bacterium, assembly GCA_963702735.1. GTDB lineage: Bacteria > Pseudomonadota > Gammaproteobacteria > Steroidobacterales > Steroidobacteraceae > Bog-1198. The sequence goes on from CAVPDW010000001.1 coordinate 49,175, forward strand.
TCGTGCAGTAGATTGAGCACCAGCCCCTCGCGGAGCTTGAGCTCCAAGGTCTCGACCAGCCATCTTTGCACGACGTTGAGGGCGAGCAGAAATCCCGCGATCACGAAGAACACGCCGAGCTGGTAGAGAAAGTCGCGAAGATCACGGCGCGACAGGGCGTCGTAGAAGGGCTGGTTCCAGCCGTTGAGGCGAATCTGGCCGTAGGCCGTCGCTGCGACGACGACGACGATGGCGGCTATCAACAGGATGACAGCCTTGCCCGCGGTGGAACGGTAGATCGTGCGGACCATGAGTCCGATCTGCCGGCCGAGCGTCAAGACGGGCGACCTCGCCCTCGGGGGAAGTGCCGGAGTTTTCTTTCGATCGTTCCATCACCGTACCCAGCGCGTCGTAACGCCGCAGCCAGGATACCACCCCGCCCGGCCCCTCATCGCCCGATGCCGCAGACGATTTCCGCCGGAGTATGCAGCACCGTCACGGAATCCTCGTCAAAATCCGAGACGGCGCTGCCGTTGACCGTCACGCTGAGCAACGGAGCTCCGACCGGGGGCCGCAGCAGAATCTTCGCGGTGATCCCTCCGCCGATCGTGCATCGCAAAGTGTGCGCATCCACGCTGCGCAGGGTATAACTCAACGCGCCGTAGGCAGTCTGCAACTCCCTGACCTCGACGCCGGCGCCCTCGATCCATTCGGCCGCTAGACCCGCCGCCAACACCAGCGACCGATCCTCCACGCCTTCATAGGCGAACATGCTGCTGAGTGCGAGCACGTATTCGGCGGCTATCCAGGTATGCGGCAGATCGCCCATATGCGCGGGAGCCTTGCGGTCCGCCCAGGCGATCTCCGGCCACTGATTCCACGGCGGCGGACGCCGGTCGGACAGGAAGAACCGCAACAATTCCAAGGCCGCATCGCGCCTTCCCAATCTTACCAACGCGCCGATGATGCGGATCTCGTAGGGGGTGTAATTCGCCGAAGCGACGGCGCCGCTGCGCTTGGCTCGCCAGTCGGCGAGATACTTGTCGAAGGTTTGCTCGACGGCCCTGCGGTCGAGGCCCTGTGGAATCCCCAGCAGATAAATTGCATTCGCGGTCGCGGTCGGGTCGAAGTCCGCCCACTCGATGCTTCCCGGGATGTAACCCAGATTGCGCCGCGCCCGCGTTTTCTCGATGGAGGCGAACAGCGAGGCGGCAAAGCGCCCGACGAGGGCTCCCCACCGCTGCGCGGAACTCTCGTGCCCCGTCGCGCGCGCAAGGTCCACCGCGTCGCTCAAGCCCCGCAGTGCCCAGAAATCGTCCCAGTAGGAATGCACGGGTTGCGCAAGATAACCCTCGTGGCTCACCGAAATCGGCAGCAACCCCTCCTCGTCGAGCAATCGCTCGATGCACCCCACCGCCCTGTCGATATAGACCCATGATTCTTCCAGCAGCGCATGGTCCGACGTGAAGCGGTGGTAGTCGCCGATCAGCGCGATCAATTGTCCGTGGCTGTCATGTTCCACCAGCCAATCGCTCCCCTCGCGGTCGACGCAGCAGGGCACGAAACCGTCCGCGCGCTGATGCGGCGCGTACCACCGTATGAACTCGCGAACCTCCTGCGTCCTTCCTAAGCGCAGCAAGGCCGCGCTCATCATGGCACCGTCGCGGATCCATGAGCGCGTGTAACGTCGCGGACCCGGCTGCAGAGCCGGGCCGGAGCGGGTCACGAGAATATGCGCAGTCGCGGTCAACGCCGCGTTCACCGCATCCCCGGCCCAGCCGCTGCCGGACCACGGCCGCACGGGCAGTATCGATCGCCAATCGAATGCCGGCTCGTCGATGGAATCAGGCGCCGCAAGGGGCGCGCAGCTGAGCGCGCATTCGCAGGCCTGCCCCGCCTCGGCAGACAGCGCGAACTCCAGGGCGCCGGTCGCGAAACCGAAGGGATCGTGAGTCTCTGTGCCGGTCGGGAGCGCCCCGGCGGCGAGGTAGGAAGGCATGAATCCTTGGTCGAAACGCAGCGAGCCGAATGAGGCCCCTCCGGCCGCCGCTGCCGCGCCGGCGGGCGAGATCGAGTAATCCTCATTGACGAGCACCGCGCCGTGGCTCCATTTCAAATCGGTCACCCGGCTGACGCCGCCCAGATTGCGAAAGCTCTGCCAGGGCGGCGTGACCTGGAAGGGCCGCACCAGCACGAACAATCGTGCGCACAAGCGTTCACGACCGCGATTCTCGAATCGATAGCGCACGCGGATTGCGCCGCTGCTCGCCGCCTCGGCTGAAATGCGCAGCCGCCATTCATCGGCCTCCCATATCACCGAGGGCACCGGCAACCATTCTTCAAGGAGCTCCTGGCGGGGCACGACATCGGCCCAGGT
>CAVPDW010000002.1:0-5000 GCA_963702735.1 uncultured Gammaproteobacteria bacterium
GATGGCGCATGGGTTTTTGTACCTGGTTGCGATCCTGGACGTAGCGAGTCGCAAGGTACTGTCATTTCGCATCTCGAACACGATGACGCCGGATTTCTGCGTCGATGCATTGACCGAGGCGATTGCCCGATACGGGGCACCTGAGATCGTCAACACCGATCAGGGCTCGCAGTTCACCAGTAAAGCGTGGACCGACGTGGTCGAGGCCGCTGGGGCTCGTATCAGCATGGACGGTAAGGGGCGCTGGATCGACAACGTGTTCATCGAACGCCTGTGGCGGAGCGTCAAATACGAGGACATCTATCTGCGTGCCTACGAGAACGGGCGCGATCTGCAGGCCGGCCTGACCCGATATTTCGATTTCTATAATCGCCGACGGCTTCATCAGTCGCATGAATATCAGACGCCGGATGAAATCTACTACGACACCAAAGCCGGCGAGCCGCTGGCCATCGCGGCCTGAGCACAATCGCCATGGACGCACACTGTCGCAGAGATCGAAAATCAGGGGATGCTCAGGTAGCGGGTATCCCCAGATCTCGGCTCCTGCGCCTTCCTATGCGTGTCGATTTTATCAGCCAAGAAAAAAACCGAGAGCTTCTGCTGCCTTCGGCATCAGACCGCGCTTGGTCGGGAGCGATAGCAAAAGATCAGCGACGAAAGGAGCTTGACGACGAACGCCTCGCAGGGTTCAATCAATCAGCAGATCTTTCCACTTAATCCCCGAAAGATTTCTGTCCGAACTACCCGAGCCACCGCCGACCCTGGATGAATTGGCAGCGGCCGTAAAAAAAGCGGCCAGTGGTATGTGGGTATGTGCACGTGGTGATCCACGGCGGGTATCATCGCGGCGCGATCGGGCGAATCATGGCGCAACTTTCAATTTCCGCGCCGCGCGACGTCTTCACGGGATATCTGCATGGCGCGGAACCGGGGTGTCGCGCCTCGGCTGAACGCCGAGAGATCAGACTTAGGGGCAAGGAGGATGAAAACATGAAAAAGTCGGGTGCTGGCCGGGGCCAGCCGGCATCGCAGCTCATCTCGAAAAGGATCGCCGAGCTCGCGGACTGGCGCGGGGAGACATTGGCCAGAATGCGCAAGCTCATCAAGGAGGCGGACCCGGAGGTCGTCGAGGAGTGGAAGTGGATGGGCACGCCTGTCTGGTCGCACGCCGGCATCATCTGCACCGGCGAATCCTACAAGAAGGCCGTGAAGCTCACCTTCGCCAAGGGCGCGTCGCTGAAGGATCCGGCCCGCCTCTTCAACTCGAGTCTCGACGGCAACGTACGCCGCGCGATCGATATCCACGAAGGAGAGGAAGTCGACGAGTCCGCCTTCAAGGCGCTCGTCCGCCAAGCGATCGCCCTCAACGCCTCCGGCAAGGCGAAATCTTCGAAGAAAGCCAAGCCCATATGAAAAACCCTCAGCGGCTTTCGCCGCTGAGGGTTTCGTTTTCATCAATTTAAGAGCCTGGCAGTGACCTACTTTCACATCGACAAAGTCGACACTAGCATCGGCGCAGAGCGTTTTCACTTCCGAGTTCGAAAAGGGATCGGGTGGTTCCCACTCGCTATGGCCGCCAGGCAAACCGGTCGCCACGGGGAGGTCATGTCCTCCCCGCGGCTAATTCGCACAATTTGTTTCGATGCTTAGTCGCATTCAAGTCAATTGATTCACTCCAACACGATTTGACGTTAGGCAAATCGCTTGGGTGTTATATGGTCAAGCCTCACGGGCAATTAGTACTGGTTAGCTAAACGCATTACTGCGCGTACACACCCAGCCTATCAACGTCGTAGTCTTCGACGGCCCTTTAGAGACCTTAAAGGTCTAGGGAGATCTAATCTTGGGGGGGGCTTCCCGCTTAGATGCTTTCAGCGGTTATCCCGTCCGTATATAGCTACCCGGCAGTGCCACTGGCGTGACAACCGGAACACCAGAGATACGTTCACTCCGGTCCTCTCGTACTAGGAGCAACTCACCCTCAAATCTCCAACGGCTACGGAAGATAGGGACCGAACTGTCTCACGACGTTCTGAACCCAGCTCGCGTACCACTTTAAATGGCGAACAGCCATACCCTTGGGACCTGCTACAGCCCCAGGATGTGATGAGCCGACATCGAGGTGCCAAACTCCTCCGTCGATGTGGACTCTTGGGAGGAATAAGCCTGTTATCCCCGGAGTACCTTTTATCCGTTGAGCGATGGCCCTTCCATACAGAACCACCGGATCACTATCACCTACTTTCGTACCTGTTCGACATGTCCGTCTCACAGTTAAGCACCCTTATGCGATTGCACTCTATGCGCGATGACCGACCGCGCTGAGGGTACCTTTGCACTCCTCCGTTACTCTTTGGGAGGAGACCGCCCCAGTCAAACTACCCACCATACACTGTCCCCAACCCGGATTACGGGCCAAGGTTAGAACTGCGAAGTTGTCAGGCTGGTATTTCAAGGTTGCCTCCATGAGAACTAGCGTCCCCACTTCAAAGGCTCCCAGCTATCCTACACAAACAAATTCAAAGTTCAGTGTAAAGCTATAGTAAAGGTTCACGGGGTCTTTCCGTCTTTCCGCAGCTACGCCGCATCTTCACAGCGATTTCAAGTTCACTGAGTCTCGGGTCGAGACAGTGGGGCCAGCGTTACGCCATTCGTGCAGGTCGGAACTTCATGATTTCCGCGATTACTCGCGGCATAGACTATACGTTCACCTGACTACGATGATTGATGTGGTCTCATCGCTTTTTATCAGTCAGGGCCGGCGTGTTATGGACTAGATGCCTAGACCATCTGAGGATCTCAACCCTCAAGTCGTTACGGGGAAACCAAGTGACGCCAAACGCGCCTACTTGGAATCTTACCCTCGGTATTGCCCTCGACGCACTTGCACGGACGTCGTTAGGGTTCCACCGATTTGAGCCGGTCATCGGAATAGTGTCGCCACTACCCTGGGCAATGTTACTTACCCGACAAGGAATTTCGCTGATCGTATGTTATTGATTCGCTTCGAATTTTTATTTGAATCACGGTGAGACTTTCCTTAGGGTTCTCACCCTGCATGTCGCCATGCAGATCGGACTATATCTTCACTCGCTGGCGCGAGCGTCTGGCGTGTAGTCTCTGAGGATTCTGATAATTTCGGTTCGTGGCTTTTTATGATTCATGGTTTCGGCGATCTTAACAATCTTGATCAACCCACTCGAAGTGAGGTGAGCGCCTGTTCCCATCAAATACATGCATTCTGCAAACTTCAAGAGGTTGCCCTGCTTTGAAGTTCGCAGCGGATACCGCTCAAAGAACGGAATGATGGTCTTCACCAATTCTTCCCGAGCTCGAACACAGTACCGATACATATGTTCCTTGTGGTTGTCATATCTCTTGTTGATGTAGACATTGCCAACACCAAAGAACCTCATGAGCACGTGGAGACTATCGACGCTCGACGCGCCTTGAGTCACCGCAAACTCATGTGCCACTTGGAAGCCGGTTTTGTACCCTCGCCGATTATGTCGATGAGGTTGACGAATGAGGTTGATTGAAAAGCAACCTTCTCCGTCTATGTAACCAGTGATCCAACCGATTTTGATCAGCCTTTCCTGCTGATTGTCCGCAGCTGACGAATTGTCACTGCCGTACGACTCAGGCAAATCCGGTTCACGGATCCGATCTTCGTCATACAGCGAGTATCGCAGCATTCACGGGGATTCCAGCATATGGCCAAATTTTACTAAGGCAGCGTTTGTTCACCTTAGGACCGTTCTGGTCGTTACACAACACGCAAAATCAACGTGTTTGTGGAGTTATGCATTGCGCCTAACTCCTGCATGTCGCCATGCAGTTCGGACTTTATCATCTCTCCGAAAAGAGAGCCTGGCGTAAAGTCTCTGAGGATTCCGGCGGAAGCCGGTCTTTCCTGCTGATTGACTGCACGATTAGATTTTCACTACCGCCCGCCGCCGAGCGATGAGTACTAATCGATACTCAGTGTTTCCAGCATATAGCCAAGTTTATTTACGTAACTACAACTATAGAAGTTGTCCCAATTTACTTACCCACGAACTCTACATCGTCGACTCGACTCTACGTTTACCAAATGCCTATAGTTACGGCCGCCGTTTACCGGGGCTTCGATCAAGAGCTTCGCCTTGCGGCTGACCCCATCAATTAACCTTCCGGCACCGGGCAGGCGTCAGACCCTATACATCCACTTTCGTGTTCGCAGAGTCCTGTGTTTTTGGTAAACAGTCGCAGCCCCCGATTATCTGAGACCTCTATCTGCTCAGGGAGTAAATCCCATCACAAACAAAGGCACACCTTCTCCCGAAGTTACGGTGTCAAATTGCAGAGTTCCTTAACCCGAGTTCTCTCAAGCGCCTTAGAGTTTTCCTCTCACCCACCAGTGTCGGTTTGCGGTACGGACGACTATTACCTGAAGCTTAGAGGCTTTTCCTGGAAGCGTGGCGTCAACAACTTCGAACTCCGAAGAGTCCTCGTACTCAGTTCTTGGGATTGAATGAGATCCCGGATTTGCCTGGAATCTCTCCCTACAACCTTGAACCGGGAACCAACCCCGGATTGTTTAGCCTTCTCCGTCACCCCATCGCAGTAATAATCGGTGCAGGAATATTAACCTGCTTTCCATCGACTACACCTTTCGGTCTCGCCTTAGGATCCGACTCACCCTCAGCTGATTAACATAGCTCAGGAAACCTTGGGTTTTCGGCGTGCGGGTTTTTCACCCGCATTAACGTTACTCATGTCAGCATTCGCACTTCTGATACCTCCAGCAAACCTCGCAGTTCACCTTCGCAGGCGTACAGAACGCTCCCCTACCGCTTAAACGATCCGAAGATCATCTAAACCCATAGCTTCGGTGCTCGGCTTAAGCCCCGTTAAATCTTCCGCGCAGGCCGACTAGACTAGTGAGCTATTACGCTTTCTTTAAAGGATGGCTGCTTCTAAGCCAACCTCCTAGCTGTTTTAGCCTTCCCACATCG
>CAVPDW010000002.1:10000-1085927 GCA_963702735.1 uncultured Gammaproteobacteria bacterium
CTCTGCAATTGAGCGGCCGCGACAATGAGGCTGTCCCACCAGCCCAAGCGGTAGCGTTGTTCGATCTCGCGCCCACGATGCAGAAGCTCGAGGTCCAGAGGCTGCGGATTCCACGCGATGAGACTTTTCACATCGTCCCACGCTTCGGCGGGTGCCAATGCCGGCTTTATCTTGCGTGTCATCGTCGTGTAGTACTCGTTCAGCACCTGCACGCTGGTGCGGCCGTTCTGCTCCTCCCATAGCCGCTCCAGCCAGCGGGAGGCGAGGGCCTGCCTCGTGGTTTCGCCCGCCTGTTTGGCGTAGAGGAAGACGTTGGTGTCAACGAAGATTCGCGCGGTCATGCAACTCGTCCCGCGACGGACGCGCGCCGTCGGTCCATTGGAATTTGAACGGCTTCTTGGAAAGATAGCGCCGCATCGCTTCGTCGTAGTCGCGCACCTCGCGCATGCGCTCCTGCAAGATCTCGCCCAGCAGGCGCGAAATGCTCTTGCCGCGCTCCGCCGCATAGATACGTACCCAGGCGGCCGTGCGTTCGTCCAGCGTGACGGTGATGTTTTTCATCGATGAGCTCGAGGCTGGAAAATAATTACACGATATTCGTGTAATTATCAATAGAAGCAGATCAATGAGTCGGGTGCGCGGCCGGCACCACACGCAACACCGCCATCATGCCGTTGTCCTCGTGATCGGCCAAATGGCAGTGAAACGGAATGTCGCCTGCGAGTGACTCGGGAAAGGTGAGCTTGATGCGCACTCTGCCGGGTCGAACCGGGCCATCCTTGCTGTGGTAGCCCGTGGCCTCCGCGTACGGAACGTTCACCACATCGAGCAGCGGTGGGTCGGTCAGCGGCTTGCCGTCGATGGCCAAGACGCGAAAATGCACTTGATGGATATGGAAGGCGTGCAGCTCGTGGGTCCAGTTCTCGATGATCCACTCCTCGGTGGTTCCCGCGCGCACGGTGATGGCGGGCCTCGATCCCATCACATAGGGCCGGAGCACCGCACCCGGTTTTCGTTCCGCGATGTAGAAATCGACCTGGTCGGTGATACCGGGGCGCGGGTACTCGGCCATCGCGATGGCACGCACCCTATCCGTGTGCCGGGCGACCAACCCGTCAAAAAGGGTTTTTCTGGGCGCGGAAGGAGGTCTCACCTCCTGTGGGGGCCCGGGTGCCGGCCCGCCGCCGGTAATCACCGCGAGGCGGCGCTCAGGAAGCCGATCACCGGCGCATCCCGTATCGACGGCATGAGTGACAAGATAGGCTTTGACACCCGGCGGCGGTGCAGTCACTAGAATTTCAATTCTCCCGGATGGCGGCACGAATTGAGGCGCCAGCGTATCGCTCACCGGCAGCGGCTTGCCTGCATCGTCGGTCAATGCGCCGCCGTCGCGGCCGACGACTTCGAGCGGCAACGGCTTGCCGTTGTCCTCGACGATCGCAAGGTCCAGAAACGCATCGGTGGCCGCGTTCAGTATGCGCCACAGTTGTTTCCTGCCTGCGTGGATCTTGAAATTCGCCAACGCGGTATCCGCAGCATCGCCCACCGGTACGGGCGCGCCGTTCAAGCTCAAGGCGTCGATCCCGGAATTGGCCCCGCAAAGTAGTTCATGCGCGGTGTCGATCAACGTGGCCGGCGCCGCGTGGCGCGACGGCTTGCGCTTGGTCGACTCAGGAAGGGCCGCCGTCATCGCGGCCGCCTGCGTTCTGCCCGCATCAAGGTCCTGCGTTTGGCGCACGATGAGCACCCGTTCGTCGATGCCGGCGACGCGGCGCGCGTCATCACGGGGCCCTTCCACCACGATGGCACCCGTAAGCCCCATCAACATCTGCGCCTGCACCTCGCCGTGCACATGGGGGTGATACCAATAAAGACCTTCCGGCATGTCACCGGGTATGTGGAAGCGATAGGTGAAGGCACGTTGGCCGCAGCGCCGAGACCCGCCCGCCGGATCGGTGCAAACCGTCAGCACATCGTCCTGCGGCTTCACCGGGGGGACTGAAAATCCGTGCACATGCAGGTTGGTGGTTCCTGTGGCATGGTGTTTCATCCCTGGGATGACCGGAAAGAAGCCGGGCAATTGCGGAACGCGACCGGTCGCCACCGTGAGCTTGCCGGGGCCCGTCACCGAATCGATTGCAGCGGGGTCGGTGATTTCGTTGCGCAGCGTAATGATGAGATCAGAGCCCACGCGAACACGGATGATCGGGGCGTCGGCGATTCCGTTCGCCGTGTAGCACAGCCGATCGCGATCCTGCCGAACGGTCAGCGTGAGGCCCTCGGGCGAAGCCCACAATTCCGGCGCGGCGTGGCCCGGCGGCGCAACGCCCAAGCCGCAGGGGGCGGAGGGGGTGCTTGCCGAATCGAACGCGGGCGCCTCGGCCCCCCTCACTGCGCCCGCCGCGATCAACGATAAGAAAATGACCCCCAAGGGTTGCAAGGTCTCTTCCCGCGCCCGAATCATGGGAGGCAGAATAACCGCCTCCCATGATTGGTGTCGGCCTTACTCCTGAAACAGATCGGCCATGACCTCGACGCCGGCATCGCAGGCGTGGTTGAGGCAGGGCAGTCTGAAGGCGCCATCCAAGGTTTTCGTCAGCGAGTAGTGATCGTAGAACTTGGGGCTCTTGACTCCGTGGTCGCCGTAGTTCGTATCGACGATGGTAACCACCTGGTTCGAGGTGATGCGGCTATAGTCGTTCTCGTCCCACAGAATCACGATGGCGCTGCGGCTCTCGGACCAAGCGGGCGAGGCCTTGATCGCGGTCACGATGCGCTGAACCGCCAGATCGCCCTGCAGAACCAACGAGGGATTGAGCCCGGTCTGCGTGCCGTTGTCGTCGGCGTCGAAGTTGCAAAATGCCGTGCCGTTCCCGCGGCCATGCATGTCATCGCACTGGTTCGGCGCGATGAAGGCAAGATCGGGCAGGTGCCCGGTCTTCAAGTCCGCATAGAGTCCATGCTGCCCCTCGAAGGAGACGACCTGATCGAGGCTCAACGCACGGTTTTTGCCGTCCTGTACGGAGGCGAAGTAGGCGAACGGATTGTGCTTCACCGCGTACAGGTACACCACGTTGGACGCACTCACCGGATTGCCGGTTGTCGAGAGCGCAGCAAAGTTGGATGTGACATTGACGCCGGCGGCATTGTTTCCGCCGACGATGTAAAAGCCGTCGCTGACGTTGACCCCGTCCGCACCGGTCAGCGGCAGTCCTTCCTGGTAGGACTTCCAAGACTTGCCGGCGCGCACCAGCTGATCCGCGATGGAGATGCCGTCAATTTTGGTGCTCGCCGGAATTGCCAGAGACCCGTTGATGTTGGTGAGCGGCGGAGTGGCGGTCTCGTTCATGCTGGTATCGAGCACAGGCGCGGCTGCATCGGTGCCGGTCCCGGTGATGGGGCACACAGGACCCGTGGTCGGAGAGTCCGTGTTGGTCACGTGACCAGGGGTGATGTTCGGAGCGCAGTTCTTGTTGTGCCAGTCCGGATATTGATCCGAAAGATCGTTGAAATTCGAGCCGCCGACCACTTCCAGATAGTTGGTCGAGCTGGGATGCGCTATCGCGAAATAGTTCTGCGCCAAATTGGCTTTGCTCATCAATGAGTTTATGTACGGTGCCTGCGGATTGCCGGCGATTTGTGCGTAGGCATGATTCTCCATCATGATCACGAACACATGGTCGAGGCGGGGTATGCCGTTCGGCACGGGTCCCTGCTCTGCGAGAGCGGCTCCCGCGGCAATCGTTGCCGCCATACACGATGCCAGTGCGATCTTCTTCATTGACTGATTACTCCGGTTTTTACTGCGAACGAATCCACGCGTGCGCGAAAGACTAGGTAAGGACTGTGACAGTCCCATGTCGTTGGCCTTACGACCCGCTAACATAGGATGGGACGCGTTTGGAATCAGGCCTGCGGACTAACTACTGCTATTGCAGCGCAGCAATACCTACAGCTGGCGCCCTGAAAGCCGATACCTCAGTGGAAGGGATGACAAGATGCCACGCAAACGCTTAACTCCGGGCGGCCATGCTGTCCCGGCCCGTTTGGCGGCCACGATGACGACGCTCATCGGGTTGGCTGCGCTTGCCGGCTGGGTGTTCCATATCCCGGTGTTGACCAGCGTGCTGCCGGGCGCCGCGCAAATGACGGCGAACACCTCCGTCAGCCTCATCCTTTGCGGAGCGTCTCTGCTCATCCTGGCGGACCGGGTTTCAGCCGGGCTAGAGCGGCTGGCGCAGGGCTTCGCGCTTGCGGTGATGATGATCGGCGCGGCGACGCTCGCCGAATACGTCTTCGCATTTCAGCTCGGGATCGATGAACTGCTGATCACGGACTACGAGGCCGGCGGCGTCCCGCTTCCCGGGCGCATGTCGCCCTTCAGCGCGACCGCTTTCATTGCCCTCGGCTTCGCCCTCGCTGCCATGCGCCGCAAATCCCTCGGCTGGGCTGCGCAGTCCGCCGCCACCTTCGTCATTGTCATCGGCATCATTACCATCGCCGGGTATTTGTGGACCTCCGGCATCTCCGTCAGAGACCCGCGGCTGCCCCCGATCGCCATCAACACGGCGACGTGCTTCACGATGCTGGGCGTCGGCATTCTGCTGTCGCCGAGCGGACCGGGAGTAGGTTTCGACACTCAAATCACCGCCCTTGCAACCGTCGAGGTCAAGATCCTGTCCGGCTTCCTCCTGGCCATGTCGCTGCTCTTGTTCGGCGGCTCGTATACCTACCGGACCAGCGTGGAATTCGCGGCGTCCGTCGATTGGATTTCGCACACGCAGGAAGTGCGCAAGTCGTTGGCCGACGTTTATGGAGCGTTCGCGGGCGCCGAACTGGCGCAGCGCGACTTCTTGCTCACCGGATCACCATCGCGCAGGGACGACTACCTGCGGCTGGCGAAGATCACGCAAGACCATCTGGCCGAGCTCGACCGTCTGACGGGGGAGAATCCCGAGCAGCAGGCCAACCTGACCGCCCTTAAATCCGCCATCGCCGGGCGCTTCGACTACCTGGCGAGCGTCATCGGCGCGTTCCAGAACTACGGTTTACCGGCCGCCCGCGCCGTTCTCGGCGAAACACGCCCGGACGGCAGCATACGCACGGTCCGCCTCGCAGTCGAACGCCTGGATGCCGCCGAGGTGCGGCTGCTCTCTGCACGGCAGGCAGAGTCGGCACACAACCGGCGCACGACATTCGTTTCGCTGCTGATCACGCTAGGGTGCGCATCGGCGCTGTTCACCGCGCTGTTCCGCGGCATCCATCGGGAGATGCGCGCCCGGCGCGACGCCGAGCGCGCCTTGCGGGCGAGCGATCGATACAACCGCAGCATCATCGACAGTTCCCCGGACTGCCTTGCCATCTTGACTCCCGAGGCGCGGCTGAGACAGATGACGCCGCAAGGAATGCGCCTGCTGGAGGTCGAGGATTTCGCGTCGATCGCGGGCCGCGACTGGTTCTCCTTCTGGAGCGGCGATACATGCGAGGCGGCGCGCGCCGCGGTAGCCGCTGCGCTCGGCGGCAGCGCCGGGCGTTTCCAGGGCCGCTGCCCGACGCAGGCAGGAGTTCCGAAATGGTGGGACGTCATCGTCATGCCCGTCAAAGGCGGCGACGGCAGGACCGAGCAGTTGCTCTCGGTGGCGCGCGACATCACGGAGGTCAAGACCGCCGAATCCAATCTGCTCGCAAGCAACCGATTCCTCGATTCACTCATAGAAAATGTACCCCTCATGATATTCGTCAAGGACGCGAAGGATCTGCGGTTCGTGCGACTGAACCGCGCCGGCGAAGCGCTGCTCGGAATATCGCGGGACGACCTGATCGGCAAGTCCGATCGCGACTTCTTTCCGCCCGAGGAGGCGGACCACTTCATGGCGAGAGATCGCGAGGCGATCACCTCCGGCCGGGTCGTCGATATTTCCGAGGAGTCGATCCATACGCGGCTGCTCGGCACCCGGACGCTGCATACCATGAAACTGCCCATCCTCAATGCGGCCGGCGAGCCGCAATTTCTGCTTGGAATCTCCGTGGACATCACCGAACGCAAGCGTGCGGAACGTGCGGTGCGGGAATTGAACGCGGAGCTGCGCGCCAAGGCCGCGCAGCTCGAGGCCACCAACAACGAGCTCGAAAGCTTCAGCTACTCGGTCTCTCACGACTTGCGTGCGCCGCTGCGCGCCGTCGATGGCTTCGCACTGATGCTCGAGGAGGACTACCACGAACGGCTTGACGCGGAGGGACGGCGCTACCTATCGGTGATACGCGAGAACAGCCGGCGCATGGGCATGCTCATCGACGATCTGTTGGCGTTTTCCCGGCTTGGCCGGCAGCCGGTGGCCGCCTGTGAAGTCAACATCGATTCGCTGGTGCGCGAAGTCGTCGCGGAGGCCCTCGACGCCAACGCGCTCGACAAGATCGATCATCCCGAGAGCGCCCCGCAGATCGAGGTCGGTTCGCTGCCCCCGGCCCGGGGGGACCCCGGCTTGTTGCGCCAGGTTTGGGCAAACCTGATCTCCAACGCGATCAAGTACAGCAGCAAGACGTCCCGCCCGCGCATCGAAGTCAGCGGTTGCGAGGCTGGATCGGAGAACCAGTACTCGGTCCGCGACAACGGCGTGGGTTTCAATATGGACTATGCGGAAAAGCTCTTCGGTGTCTTCCAGCGCCTGCACCGCGCCGATGAATTTTGCGGCACGGGCGTGGGGCTCGCCATCGTGCATCGGGTGATTACCCGGCACGGCGGTCGGGTGTGGGCCGAAGGCAAGGTGAATCACGGCGCTGTATTCTCGTTCGCGCTGCCCAGGGGAGAGCGAAATGGATGACTTTGAGGCGGTGGAGATCCTGCTGGTGGAAGACAGCGAGGCCGACTCGGAGCTGGTGATGCGCGCCCTGCGAAAGGGCGGTGTGGTGAACAAAGTGATGCGGTTGCGCGACGGAGTCGAGGCCTTGGAGTTCCTGTTTCGCGAGGGCCCGTTCCACCAGCGCCGCGGCGCCCAGCCGCGCCTGGTGATGCTCGACCTGAAGATGCCGAGGCTGGGCGGCATAGACGTCTTGCGGCGCCTGAAGGCCGACGAGAGAACGAGAATGATTCCGGTGGTGGTGCTGACCTCGTCGGCGGAGGAACAGGACGTCACCGAAAGTTACCGGCTGGGCGTCAACAGCTACCTGGTCAAGCCGGTCGAATTCACGGCGTTCACCAGCGTCATCACCAAAGCCGGGCTTTACTGGGCGGTGATGAACCACGCACCGAACTAGCATGGACAACCGCCGGAAAATCAAGGTGCTGCTCGTCGAGGACCGCGTCGAGGACGCCGAAATTCTCCTGCGTGAAATGCGCATGCGCGGCTTGTCCATCGTCAGCCGCCGCGTGGACACAGGGCCCGAATTCGAGGAGGCGCTTCGATCCTTCGAGCCCGACCTCATCCTGTCCGACTACAGCCTGCCGGGCTTCGACGGCACCGAGGCGCTGCGCATCGCGCAAATGCACCGGCCCGACACACCCTTCATATTCGTCTCCGGGACGATCGGCGAGGAACGCGCCATCCATGCCCTGCGCCAGGGCGCCGTGGACTACGTGCTGAAGGAGAATCGTGCGCGGCTGGTACCTGCGATCGAGCGCGCCCTGCGCGAGGCCGAAGACCGCGACGCCAGGCGCTGGGCTCAGCGCAAACTCGAAGAGAGCGAAGAACGCTTCCGCTTCGCCATGCATTTCTCCTCCGTCGGCATGGCCTTGGTCGAGCCGAACGGCCGTTGGCTCAGCGTCAACCCCGCGCTGTGCGACATCGTGGGCTACGACGAGAACGAACTGCTCGCCACGGATGTACAGTCGATCACGTACCCGGACGACCGCGACGCCGATGCCGTTCAAGTGCGCCAAATGCTCGAGCACCGGATCGACAGCTATCAGACCAACAAACGCTACGTCCGCAAGGACGGATGCGTGGTGTGGACTCAGTTGAGCGGCTCTCTGGTCTGGCTTCAAACGGGCGAGCCGCATTATTTCATCTATCAAATCCAGGACATCACCGACCGCGTGCGCACGGAGCAGGCACTGCGCGCCAGCGAAGAGAGGTTTCGCTCCATTGCCGAGGCCACACAGGAGTGGATCTGGGAGATCGACGCCGACGGCCTCTACACCTTCTGCAGTCCTGCGGTGGAGGCGATTCTGGGCGTTGCGCCCGAGCGGATGGTCGGGACACATTGCCTCGACCTGGTATCGGAGAACATCCGCCAATCCGTCACCCAGCAGCTGGAGCGCGGAACGAAGGAGAAGCGCGGCTGGCGCGACTGGGTGCTGCACCTGCGCCATTCCACCGGCGGCATACGCTGGATCGACAGCAATGCCTTGCCGCTGCTCGACCACGCCGGGAACGTGGTCGGCTTCCGCGGCGTGGCGCGCGACATCACGCATCACAGAACGCAGCAGGAGCGCATTGCGCGATTGAGCCGCATACAGGCGGTGCTCGGCGGCATCAACTCGGCCATCGTGCGCGTCCGCGAGCGCCGCGAACTGCTGCGCGAAACCTGTCGTATCGCCATCCAGCAGGGCGGCTTCAGGATGGCCTGGATCGGTCTGGTGGAGAACGGCGCGATGAAGGCGACACCCCTGGTCTGGGAGGGCTTCGAGCAAGGATATTTGCAGGAGATGGGCCGGGCGCTCGCGAACCGCGAGGGCGATCCGGGTCCCGTCGGCGAGGCGCTTCGCCAGATGAGGATGGTGGTGGTGAACGACATCGAGGCCGGGGACGATACGCCGCTGCGGCAGGAGGCGCTGATGCGCGGCTATCGGTCGCAGGTGGCGATGCCGCTGCTCGTCGAGGACCAGCCGGTGGGCGTTCTGGTGCTGTATGCGGCGGAAACCGGATTCTTCGATTTCGAGGAGCTGCGGCTGCTGAAGGATCTTGCGGGCGACATCTCCTTCGCGCTCGACTACATCGGCAAGGAAGAGAAGCTCACCTACGTTTCCTACTACGACACGTTGACGGGCCTCGCCAACCGCCAGTTGTTCTTCGATCGCCTGGCGCAATCGCTGCAGTCGGCGCGCGCCGAAAAACGCCAGCTCGCCGTCATGATCGTCGACCTGCGGCGCTTCAAGCGGGTCAACGACACCCTCGGCCGTTCCGCCGGCGACCGGGTCCTCAAAGAGCTCGCCAACCGGCTGCAGCGCACCACCAGCGAATCGGCGACGCCCGCGCGCATCAGCGGCGATCGCTTCGCCGTCGTCGTTCCGAATCTTCCAGGGACGCAAGTCGCGCGCTGGATCGACGAGTGGATCGTCAATTCGTTTGCGGAACCGCTTGTCATCGAGGACATCGAACTTCGCACCGCCGTGAAGATCGGCATTGCGCTGTATCCCGGGGATGCGGACACCGCGGAAAGCCTGTTCCTGAACGCCGAGGCCGCCCTGAAGCGGGCCAAGGGCGCGGCCGAGACGTATCTGTTTTACTCGGCGGAAATCAACTCGCGGGTGGCCGAACGCCTTCGCTTGGAAAGCCGCCTGCGCAAGGCGGTGAATCAGCATGAGTTCGTCCTGCACTATCAGACGAGGGTCGATCTTGCCACCCGCCGGATCTGCGGGCTGGAAGCGCTGATTCGCTGGCAGGACCCTGATTTCGGCCTGGTGTCGCCGCACGATTTCGTTCCTCTGCTCGAAGAGTCCGGCATGATCGTGGAAGTGGGCCGGTGGGTATTCGAACAGGCGGTCGCCGACACTGCGCGCTGGAAATCCGCGCGCCTCGGTGTGCCGCGGGTGGCAGTGAACGTCTCCGAAGTGCAGCTTCGCCGGCCCGACTTCGCAGCAACGGTGCTGTCGGCGTTGGGCCCCGTCCTGCCCCACCCGACCGGCATCGACGTGGAAATCACCGAGAGCATGATCGCGGAAAACACCGGGGCGAACATGCAAAAGCTGCAACGTCTGCGCGAGGCAGGCGTACAAGTCTTCATGGACGACTTCGGCACCGGCTACTCGGGCTTGAGTCAGATTGCGCAGTTGCCGCTGGACGCCCTCAAGATCGATCGCGCCTTCGTCGTCGGCATGGCCATGAGCGCCGAGCACATGGCCATCGTCTCGACCATCATCAATCTCGCCCGCGCATTGCGTATCGATGTGGTTGCAGAAGGAGTCGAAACCGAAGAGCAAGCCGCGCGGCTGCTCGAACTCGGCTGCGATGAGGCCCAGGGCTTTCTATTCAGCCGCCCCATTCCGGCCGACGACATCGCCAAGCTATTGCCGCCGGCCGACTGATTCTCAACTCCCGCGCGTTCCGATTGACCGCGCCAAGGCGCACGGCTAGCCTAGGTGGCCGTTTCGTCAGGATATGCTGGTGCGTCGCAACAACCCAAGAATCTCAAATTTATCTCGACGATTCAAGGAGTTGATGGCTCGCTTGGCACCCTTCGCGGCTGTGGTGAGCGCCGCACTAATTCTTTGGCATGCCGCTCGCGATACCCCCACATCTGTGGTCTACGCCCCTGCGCCGCTGATTTACCCCGGCGCGCATGCCGCCGGTCCACCGCGCAGTGCGCCCGCGAGCCCCATGCAAGCGAACGTCCCGGTCATGGTGCAACAGGCGAGCGTGGGTTCGACCATCGAGGTGATCGTCACCAGAAACGACACCTTGGATGCCATATTTCGCCGCATGGCGCTCGATACGGCTGATCTTGCCGCCATCAGACAATTGCCCGGAATTCGTCAGAGTCTGGACTTCCTCAAACCCGGGGATGCCATCAGGGTCACGCATGCCGACGGCGAAATCAGGGAGCTGACGCGCAAGGTGAGCGAAACGCAAACCCTGAAGGTCGTGCGTAAGGATGAGGGTTTCGACGCCAAGTTGATCGAGAATCCGATCGAGACGCGGGTCCGCACCGCCGCCGCCGTCATCGATTCGTCGCTGTTTCAGGCGGCCGAGACGGCCAAGATCTCGGACACCGTCGCGCTGAAACTCGCCGATGTTTTTGCCTGGGACATCGACTTCGTGCTGGACATACGCGAAGGCGACCGCTTCACCGCCGTCTACGAGCAAATCTACCAGGACGGGAAATATCTGCGCGACGGTGAAGTGCTGGCGGCAGAGTTCGTGAACGCCGGCAAGGTGTACCGGGCGGTACGGTTCGTGTCCGACACCGGACGCGCCGGCTACTACACTCCGCAGGGGGCACCCTTGCGCAAGGCCTTCCTGCGGGCACCCGTCGAATTCAGCCGTGTCAGCTCGGGCTTCAATCCGCATCGGCTCCATCCCATCCTGAATCTGATTCGCGGACACATGGGCACCGATTACGCGGCTCCTACCGGCACGCCGGTGCACGCGGCCGGCGACGGGCGAGTCGCCTTTGCGGGCCGGCGGGGCGGCTACGGTAATGCGCTCATCCTCGCCCACAGCAACAGCGTGTCGACCCTGTACGGTCATATGTCGCGCTTCGCCAAGCACATCAGGGTCGGCACCCACGTTCAACAGGGCGACGTTATCGGCTACGTGGGCATGACGGGCCTTGCGACCGGTCCCCACCTGCACTACGAGTATCTCGTCAACGGTGTGCACAAGAATCCGCAAACCGTGCACCTTGCAGGCGCCGAACCGTTGCGTGCGGCGGCATTGGAGAAATTCCGCAGCGAGGTGGCTCCGCTGCTGGCTGACTTGCCGTCGGCGCAAACCGCCCCCGCCGTCGCCGCCCCCACCGCCGGCCCGGCCGCCGGCATGATTGCAGCCGATCCGCTCGCCGCCGATGCGCCTGCGAACGGCGCGTTCGGCTTCGCTTCCATCATCGGCGATTCGAGATCCTTCTACGGCGATTTTGGATCGCAGTTCGCGATCAACTGATGCCGAGTCGGGCTCTGGACGAGTCCTATTTCGGCTCAGGGCCGCCCAAGAGCACCGGCCGGGAACTCTTCAACATGCATTTGCTCAATGAGAAGTTGGGGCCTCGTCAAAGCGTGACCGGTGCCGAGTGCGCACAGATTCTGGGCGGGGTATATCGTTACTGCTAGGATCTTAGGAGCGACATGATTCATCAAGCTGTCATACGCCCGCCGCCGGAATTCCCCGCATGAACGACATCGACCTGCAAGTACCGCAGCTGTACGTCAATCGCGAGCTGTCGTTCCTGGAGTTCAACCAGCGAGTCTTGGATCAGGCCAAGGACGGCCGCATCCCGCTGCTCGAGAGGGTGCGCTTTCTGTGCATCTCGTGCGCCAATCTCGACGAGTTTTTCGAGATCCGGGTCGCCAGCCTCAAGGAGCTCATGGAAGCCGGCGCAGTGCAGAGCGGGCCGGATGGTCTGCCGGTTCCGGATCAACTGAAGGCGATTCGCGCCCGCGCCGTGCAATTGGTCGACGAGCAGTACGAGCTGCTGAATGATGTACTCATGCCGGAGCTGGCGCGAAACGGCGTGATGTTCGTGTCGCCCGAAACCTGGACCCCCGCGCAGGCCGAGTGGCTCGCCGATTATTTCAGCCGCGAGGTGGAACCGGTCCTCAGTCCCCTGGCGCTCGACCCAGCGCGCCCCTTCCCGAAGATACTGAATAAGAGCCTGAATTTCGCGGTCGTGGTCGAAGGGGAGGACGGATTCGGCCGCAACAGCGGGCTCGCGGTGGTACAGGCGCCGCGTTCCTTGCCGCGCCTCGTGAAGTTGCCCGACGAACTCGGCAGCCGCAACTTCGTGTTCCTGGGCACCATCGTCGAGGCCTTCGTTTCGAAGCTGTTCGCCGGGATGAACATGCGCGGGTGCTATCAGTTTCGGGTCACGCGCAACAGCGATTTATTCGTCGAGCAGGAAGAAGTCGACGACCTGCTGCGCGCCGTGGAAGGCGAGCTCGCCTCGCGCCGCTTCGGCGATGCGGTGCGCCTGGAAACCGCCCGCGACTGTCCGGAGGAAATCCTCAAATTTTTGCTCGGTCAATTCGGGCTCACCGAGGACGATCTGTACAAGGTTTCGGGACAGGTGAATCTGAATCGCCTGATGGCCGTGTACGACCTGGTGGACCGCACGGAACTCAAGTACACGCCGTTCGCGCCGAGCATTCCGGAGCGCCTGCGCATGGGAAGCGATTTGTTCGCCACGCTGCGCGCCGGAGACGTGCTCCTGCACCACCCGTTTCAAGGGTTCGGCCCCGTCGCCGATTTCATCAAGCAGGCGGCGAGCGATCCTTCCGTGCTCGCCATCAAACAGACCCTGTATAGGGCCGGCAGCGATTCGACCATCGTCGATGCGCTCACCGAGGCAGCGCAGGCCGGCAAGGACGTCACCGTCATCATCGAGCTGCGTGCGCGCTTCGATGAAGAGGCGAACATCGACATAG
The DNA here is from genome assembly GCA_963702735.1 of uncultured Gammaproteobacteria bacterium. GTDB lineage: Bacteria > Pseudomonadota > Gammaproteobacteria > Steroidobacterales > Steroidobacteraceae > Bog-1198. The sequence continues at coordinate 23,295 of CAVPDW010000002.1, forward strand.
CAACCAAACTTCAGGAAGCGGGAGCGCACGTGATGTACGGCGTATTCGGCTTCAAGACGCACGCCAAGCTCGTCATGGTGGTGCGGCGCGAGGACAAGGGCCTGCGGCGCTACTGTCACCTGGGCACCGGCAACTACCACGCCAAGACCGCGCGGCTGTACACCGATTACGGCCTGATGACCGCCGACGAGGCGATCGGCGAGGACGTGCACGAAATATTCCTGCAATTGACGGGACTGACCCGCGTTCCCCGCCTGCGCAAGCTGCTGCACGCGCCGTTCAGCCTGCATCAGGCCCTGCTCGACAGGATCGAGCGGGAATCCGCTCATGCGCATGCGGGAAGACCTGCGCGCATCATTGCCAAATTGAATGCACTCACCGAACCCACGATCATCCAAGCGCTGTACCGCGCGTCGCGCGCCGGCGTGCATGTCGACCTCATCGTGCGCGGCGTGTGCTGCCTGCGGCCCGGCGTGCGGGGCGTCTCCGATCGAATCAAAGTTCGTTCAATCGTCGGCCGTTTTCTCGAACATTCGCGCGTCTACTATTTCGAAAATGCGGGGGAGCGCGAGATCTACTGCGGCAGCGCCGATTGGATGGACAGGAATCTGTTCCGGCGGATCGAAGTCGCCTTCCCGGTGGAGGCGCCTGAGCTGCAGTCGCGGGTGGCCGACGATTTGAAGCTGTACCTGGCCGACGACACGCAGGCCTGGATCATGAAGCCGTCGGGCGACTATGCACGTGCCGAGGGCGCCGCGGATCACGTGTGCGCTCAGACCCGGCTTTTGAGCCTGTACGACGAGCGCGTGCCGCTCATCGACGGCTGAACTCAAGCCTGGACGATGTTGAGGCGAAAGCCTGCGTCCTTCAAATAGAAGCGCTCCTGTTCGAGATCCTCGAGGGTGAGCGGATGCTCCTTCATCCATGCCTGCGGCAGCACCATGTTCACCGTGCGCCCCTTGACCCGCAACTGCACTTCGGGCAGCGGCTGAGGGCTGCGGCCCCGGTGCAGCAGTACCGCGAGCCGCAGCACCACGACCAGATACTCTGCGAGGTGATCCCAGGGCGGCAGTAAATCCTCGAGCAGATAGACGGAGAATTGCCTGCGATGCCCGCCGACCAAGGCCGACAGCAGCAGTTGTTCCTCGCGCGGGAATCCGGGCATGTCCGCGTGCTGCAACAGGTATGCGCTGTGACGCTGATATTTGGAGTGCGCGATGTCGAGACCCGTTTCGTGCAATCGCGCCGCCCAACGCAGTATCGACTCCGCCAACGGATCCTCAAGGCCCCAGTCGGACTCGACTTGCTCCAGCAAGTTGACCGCCGTGGCTTCCACCCGATCGGCCTGGGCGCCGTCGACGTGGTAGCGCATCTCCATGGCGCGCACGCTGCGCACGCGCGCGTCCTCATTGGTGAAGCGGCCCATGAGGTCGTACAGCAATCCCTCGCGCATGGCGCCTTCCGCCACCCGGACGCGGTCGACGCCGAAGTTCTCGACGATCTCCAAGAGGATGGCGAGCCCCGCGGGAAACACCTCCGCGCGCTCCGAATCCACGTCCTCGAGATCCAGCTCGTCAACATGACCCGCGGCGATGACGCGCTCGGCGAGCAGCCGGAGATTGTCGAGCGTGATGCGGGGCGAGTCAGGATTGAGCCGCCGCAGCACGTCGCCGATGACGCGCACCGTCCCGGAGCTGCCGAACACGGACAACCAGCCGAGCTTGCGGTAGGCTTCCTGGATGGGCTCGAGCTCGAGCCTGACCGCCGTTCGGGCACGATCGAAGCGCTTCTCGGAGATTTTGCCGTCGTCGAAGCAGATGGCGCTCAATCCCACGCAACCCACCGACAGGCTTTCGAGCAGCAAGGGATTGAACCCCTCGCCGATGACCACTTCGGTCGATCCCCCGCCGATATCGATCACCAGCCGCTTGTCGGGGCTCATTGGACTGGTGTGCACCACGCCGGAATAGATCAGCCGCGCCTCTTCCAGGCCGGAAATGATTTCGATGGGATGGCCGAGAGCGGCGCGCGCGCGTTCCAGGAACCAGCGCTTTCGTTTGGCGCGCCGCAATGCGTTGGTGCCGACCACCCGTACGCTGTCGGCGTGCATCGCCCGCAGCCTTTGTCCGAACCGCTCGAGGCAGCGCAATGCGCGCTCCGTCGCCGCGTCGTCCAGTCGTCCGCTGTCGCCGAGGCCGGCCGCCAGGCGCACCATTTCACGGAGGCGATCCAGTATGACCAGCTGGCCGTGCGAATAGCGCGCGACCACCATATGAAAGCTGTTGGAGCCCAAATCGACGGCGGCGAGCACGTCGGGTACGACACGGCCGCCGCTCATCGAGATGTCAATCTTAGGCTGAGAACGAAGATCCGCAACCGCAGGTGGTTTTGGCGTTCGGGTTGCGGATGACGAACTGGGCGCCCTGAAGGTCCTCTTTGTAGTCGATTTCAGCGCCCATCAGATACTGTGCGCTCATCGGATCGACCAATAGCTGCACGCCGTGATTTTCGACGCAGAAATCGCCGTCCTCGATCTTCTCGTCGAAGGTGAATCCATACTGGAACCCGGAACAACCGCCGCCCGAAACGAATACGCGCAGCTTGAGGTTGGGATTCGCTTCCTCGCGGATCAATTCGCCCACCTTGCCTGCCGCGGCGTCGGTGAAGACCAACACATCCGGCGGGGTTGGGACCGAATCGCCCTGAAGAGTGGATTCTGACGTTGCGTTCATGTAGGCATTCTACCCCGCCGGCCGGTGGCCGATCAAAGTTCCTAGCTGTCGTTGCGACCGGGTTCACCCGCGACGGGGCCCGAATTCGCCTTGCCGGGGTCCGATTTCACCCGGTGGACCAGCTTTCCGTTAATTTGGGCGCCCACTGCGGTTTCAATGAGAGTGTAGTGAACATTGCCGAGAACGCGCGCTTTCGCTCCCAGTTCGACCCGATCGGCGGCCTCGATGTCGCCTTTGACGATGCCGTTGAGAATGACGCTGGGGGCGATCACGGACCCCTCGATGCAGCCCGACTCGCTCACCGACAAGAAGGTGTCCGCCGAGGGCCGGCCCTTGACACTGCCGTTGATGTAGCCGTCGAGATGCAGCCCGCCGGCGAATTCGACATCGCCGTTGATGCGGGTCTCGGCGCCGATCAACGTGTCGATCTTCGCGTTCTTGTTCTTATTCTGATTCCGTTTGAACATCTACGTCACCCTTGGCAGCAGGATTGGGGCTCGCCTCGGTCTCGACCGACATGCCCTGCGCCTTCCACACGAAGGCCTGTCGAAAGCTGTGGCTCGCATCTCTGTCTCTGCCGCTGTGAATCTCCACGCCGACCCGCGTCGGCTCGAACCCTTGCGGCAATTGTATGGACTCGTCGTAATCCTGAAAGTAACGGAAGGAGTATGCCAGGCTCACGCGCCGGGTCGAGCTTACCTGTTCGAAGCTCAAGGTGGCGGGCTTGCCCTGCTGCAGCCCATCGAGGAGGATTACCGCGCTGCCGGCCACCTCGCGGTCCGGCTTGCCGGTCTGCATCAGCACGAATTTGAGGTGGAATTGACCCGGTGCAGCTTCCGGCACGATCTGCATTTGCTGCACCTTCACATGAATGAGCGAGTCAGGCTGCACCAGACCGCGGTAGAACGACAGGTCCTGGTTGAGGCGCGCAATTTGACTCTGCATGTCGCCGAGACTGCGCTCGACCTGTTTATAGCCCTCACGATCGACCCGCCGCGCCACTTCGGCGGCTTCCAGCTGGCCTCGCTGCTTTTCATTTTCCGCCTCCAGATTGCGGATGCGCGCGCTCGCGATGAGCGCTCCGCGCACCGAATCGACCACGCGAAATCCGGCGTCGTATCGGCCGAGCTCGAAGGACGCGTACAAAAGCGCGGCCGCAAGCAGCACCGCGAGACCGAGCAACGCCGCGCGAAGCTTCGGCGTATGCGATCTGACGACCAACTTGCCGAAATAGTTCGCCATCCTTTTGGAGCCTGTCCGGGTGAAGCGTGAAAGAGAGCCGACATTATACGAAGCGGCGCCCCCTCACGGCAGTTCTTTACGGCGCGGGCAGGCGACAGGCCGCCCTGCCCGGGTTAGGATCCGCAGGCAGGTACCTTCATGCTCTGGCTCAAAGCATTTCATATCGTCGCGGTGATCACGTGGTTCGCCGGTCTGTTCTATCTGCCGCGGCTCTATGTGTATCACGCGGACGCCCGCGACTCGATCAGCATCGAGCGCTTCAAGATCATGGAGCGGCGCCTATTTGCGATCATGACCATCGGCGCCGTGGCGGGGGTCGGCTTCGGCGCTGCGATGTTGACGGCTGCGCCTCTATATCTTGCGATGCCGTGGCTGCGGATCAAGCTGCTGCTGGTTCTCTTGGTTGTTGCGTATCACGGCTATTGCTACAAGCTCATGCGCGATTTCGCGCAGGATGCCAACGAACGCAGTGCACGCTGGTACCGCGCGTTCAACGAAGTACCCTCGCTGTTGCTGATCGCCATCGTGCTGCTGGCCGTGATCAAGCCGGGGTAGGCGGTGCACCAAAATCAGACCCGGCGCTAGGAGTGTGTCCGAGTAATAGATCCGTTAAGCTTCTGACATGGAAATTGTCGGGGATTAACGGGCATGTCGAAGACCTTTCGTGAGTGGAATGTCGAGCAGCACTGGTTGCTGCCGCCGTCGGTGATGGATTTCGTGCCGGCCGACCATATCGCACATTTTATTCGGGATACGGTGCGCGAGCAGCTGGATCTGTCCGAGGTTCTCGCCCCGTATGAGAAGGAGGAGCGGGGTTACCCGCCGTACAACCCGGTGATGATGACGGCGCTGCTGCTGTACGCGTATTGCCAGGGGGTGTATTCCTCGCGGCGCATTGCCCGGGGATGCGAGGAGCGGATGGATTTCATGGCCGTGACCGGGCTTAACCGACCGGACTTTCGGACGGTGAGCGATTTTCGCAAGCGGCACTTGGATGCGCTGCAGGGGTTGTTCGAGCAGGTCTTGACGCTGTGTCAGCACGCGGGGCTGGTCAAGCTCGGGCATGTGTCCTTGGATGGCACGAAGGTCAAAGCGAACGCGAGCAAGCACAAAGCGATGAGCTATGACCGGATGCATCAGACGGAGAAGCGTTTGAAGCATGAAGTGCGGGAGTGGTTCCGCCAGGCGAAGTCGGCCGATGAGGCAGAGGATCGTCAGCATGGAAGCACGCGGCGCGGCGACGAGATGCCCGACTGGGTCGCCGACAAACAGCAACGAATCGCGAAGATCCGTGAAGCGCGCGAGGCGCTCGAAGCCGAGGCGCGCGCGGCGGGCAAGGCGGCTGTGGACCCCAAAGCGCAGCGCAACTTCACCGACCCGGAGAGCCGCATCATGCGCAAGTCCGGCAAGGAGTATGTGCAGGCCTACAACGCGCAAGCGGCGGTGGACTCCAGCGCCCAGGTCATCGTGGCGCAGAGCCTCAGTAATAACGCCACCGACGTGCAGCAGCTCGCCCCGACCTTGAAGCAAATCAAACAGAACACTGGGCGGCAAGCGAAGGAGTTCTCGGCCGACGCCGGATACTGCTCGGAGGGCAACCTCGCCGTCCTTGCTCGACATCATGTCGATAGTTACATCGCCACTGGGCGCCAGCGCCATCATGAAGCGAGCGCCACCGGCCGACGCCGCACCCCGGGGTCCCGGGTGGCAGCGATGCGTACCAAGTTGGCACGTGCTGGCCGGCGCAGCCGATACCGGTTGCGCAAATCGGTGGTTGAACCAGTCTTCGGCCAAATCAAACACGCTCGAGGGTTCCGGCAGTTCATGTTGCGTGGTCTTGAGAAGGCGCAAGGCGAATGGAGCTTGCTCTGCACGGTTCACAACCTGCTGAAACTGGCCAAAGCGAAGAAAAACCCATGAATACTTCGCCGCCCAAGCGATCCGCCGCCTTGTTCCGAACATCTGGGTGAGAAATAGCACGTGAAAATATTTCGCGATGACGATTGGCTGACATTACGAACCGTTACCCGGACACACTCCTAGGAGGCCGCCGCTATCTCGGGCCACCACGCGGGGTAAGGCGGCAATCCCTCGGGAAACATCAGCTGACCCAGGTCGTGCAGCGCCCGCATGTACACCCGCCGCTTGAAATACACCACCTCGCGCACGGGCGTCCAATAGTCCGCCCAGCGCCAGCGGTCGAACTCAGGCGTGGCGGTGGAGTCGAATCGCAGCTTCGACTCGTCGCCGATGAGCCGCAGCAGGAACCAGCGCTGCTTCTGCCCGATGCAGCGGTCGCGAACATATTGACGCGGCAGGCGGTACCTCAACCAGCCGCGGGTCGAGCCCACCACCTCCACGTCCCCGGGCTCCAGGCCGATTTCCTCCTTGAGCTCGCGAAACAGCGCCTCTTCGACCCGCTCGCCCCGATTGACGCCGCCTTGGGGGAATTGCCAGCCGCGGCCGCCCACCCGGCCGCCCAAAAACACTTCTCCGCTGCCGCGGGTCAGCACGATGCCGACGTTGGCGCGAAACCCATCCTTGTCGATGTAGTCGATGGTTGGTTGAATGGCCATTGATCAATTGTTCCATATCACCGCCTGCTTGTGGTCGCGGCGCAAGCGCCCTATGGTACGCGGCACATGAAACCAGCCAGATTGCTCCCATTATTGGCGTTGACGGCCCTGCTGAGCCTCGGTTTGGCCGTCTCCGTGGGCAGTACTGCCCTGCACATGGACACCGTGTGGGCGGCCTTGCTCGGGGGACAGGACTCGGTGGTTCGAGAGGTCATTTTGGGCCTGCGCCTGCCGCGCGCCCTGAACGCCTTCAGCACGGGCGGACTGCTGGCCCTGGCCGGCGTGCTCATGCAGGTATTGCTGCGCAATCCCCTGGCCGACCCCTACGTACTCGGCATTTCCGGAGGGGCCGCCGTGGCGGCCCTTGCGGCCATGCTGCTGGGGTTCGGCGGACTGATCATCGACTGGGCGGCGGGAACAGGAGCCTTGGGCGCCACCCTCCTGGTCTTCGCGCTGGCTCACGCGCGCGGCGGCTGGACCCCGCAGAGACTGTTACTCAACGGCGTGGTGGTCGCCTCCGGCTGCGCGGCCATCGTCAGCTTGATGCTCGCGCTGGGCGATGAGACTCGCTTGCGCGGCATGCTGTTCTGGCTGATGGGGGATCTGTCGTTCGCGCCCTTCTCGCCTGCGGCACTGTGCCTCCTGCTGGTCGTGGGAGGACTCGCGGTCGCAGGCGCGCGCACCTTGAATGTGCTGGCTCGCGGCGAAATCGAATCGCAGGCGCTCGGCGTCGCGCTCTCGCCGGCGCGAATCGCCTTGTTCTGTGCGACGGCCGCGCTGACGGCCGCCGCCGTCATCACCGCAGGAGGAATAGGGTTCATCGGCCTCGTCACGCCGCATCTGGTGCGGCTCGCCGCCGGCAGCAACCATCGGATCGTGGTACCCGCGTCGATACTGCTCGGCGGCACGCTGCTGACTTTGGCCGATACGCTGGCGAGAATCGCAGCTGCGCCCCGTCAGCTGCCGGTGGGGGCGCTGACTGCGTTGATCGGAGTGCCGTTGTTCTTGATGCTTATGCGCCGCGAACGGCGCATAACTTCGTAGCCTCTCGAGGCTTTCGATCCGGCGCCCGCCCGCAACCATTACTGACGCTTGGCCGCCCCCGCGAACAATTCCAGCACGGAGGTATTCAATTTGACCGCAATGGCCAGCAGCGTCAGAACGGTGATGTTGTAAGAACCGCGCTCGAGTCGTCCGACCACATTCGGATGAACCCCCGCTTGATGCGCCAGCGCCTCTTGGCTCAGGTTGCGCTGCTTGCGGCGTTCCCGAACTTCTTCACCCAGGCCTCGAAGGATCGTTCTCGTGCGCACGCCACAAGATTCAATCCTTGAACAGAATAGTGTCCAGACACTATAATGTTGATTCGGAAGAAATGGATGTCAATGACGTGAAGAGGCAATGGACATGCTCATTTTGACCCGCCGGCCGGCGCAGGCGTTGACGATTGGAAGCGAAGTCACCGTCACGGTTCTGGAGATTCGCGGCAATCGAGTCCGAATCGGGGTGAACGCCCCGCGCGAAACTCCGGTGCAGCGCGTAGAAAGTGCGCAAAAAGCGCGATCTCGCCGGCCGTCCGACATCGATCATTGACGCAATTCCTCAAGGCTTGCAAGGGGGTTGTACCAATATGAAATCCCGCCCCACGCATTTTAAACGCCTGCTGAAATTTCTACGCCGCAAGGGACGCTCTCATGAAGACGCGGAAGATCTCATCCAGGAGGCCATGCTGCGCCTGCATCTCTATGCTAGGGCCGTGCCGGTGGTGAACGAGGAGGCATTCCTGCGCCACGCCGTGACCAACCTGTCGATCGACCAGCATCGCCGCGACCGCCGCGACCTGCGCAAGCAGGTGCCGATCGAGGAATTCGACGCCCGCTCTCCGTTGATCGCGCAGGAATCCACTCCCGAGGAGACCTTGGAGGCGCAGCAGCGCCTGTGCAGCATTCGTGCGGTGCTGGATGCTGTGAGCCTGCGCACGCGTGAGATATATTTCGCGCATCGCGCAGGCTACAGCTACGCGGAAATCGCAGATCACATGAACATCTCTCAGATCACGATCAAACGGCACATTGCGCGCGCCCTACTGGCCATCATGGAGCACGGCGACAGGGAGGCAAATGGAACCCCTCATCGCGCCGCTGAATAGGCTCGCGACCCGCCGCATTCGCAAACAGGCCGCCTGGTGGGTCATGGAATTGCACGGCCCGGGGCGCGATACGCTCCTGGAGGAGAAGGTAAGGCAATGGATCGCGAAGGATCCGCGTCACGCCGCGGCCTTCGAGCTCGCCACGGAAGCTTGGCAGCGCAGCGGCAACCTGCCCGGGTACCTGCCAGAACCCATGACCGGGGCGTCACGGAGGCGGTCGCGCCCAAGAGCTTCCGTGCCGGCGCTCGCCTGCATGGCGGTTCTATGCGCGGGGATCACCGCAGCCATCCTCCTCCTGCGCGACCCCACTTTGGTCACCGGCCCCGGAGAACAAAAGACCGTCGAACTGAGCGACGGCACTCAGGTATCGCTCAATGCCAATAGCCGCCTCGTCGTTCAATACGATGACCGGGTGCGCAAGGTCGCCCTGGTGAAGGGCGAGGCGCTGTTCAACGTCATCAAGCACCAGCTCCGGCCTTTCGTCGTCGTCATCGGCGAGCGTAAAGTCGTCGCCGTGGGAACCACCTTCGAAGTTCGCCGCGAGGATCCCGCAGGATCTGCCTTTGCGGTCACTCTGGTCGAAGGCCGTGTCGCAATCGAACCGATTTCATGGCCTGACGCGTTGCCCAGCGAATCATTGTCGGGGCTGAAGCTGCTGAATCCCGGCGAGAGATTTCGATTCGACGGCAGGTCGGCCGAAAAGAAGGATTCTCCCGCCATCGAAGGAGTGACCGCGTGGCGACGAGGCCAACTCATCTTCGACGATACCTCGCTGGGAGAGGCGGCGGCGGAGTTCAACCGCTACGGCTCCCGCAAGTTATCGATCGACGGCCCCGATCTCGGCAGGCTGCGCATCGGCGGCGTATTCAAGATCAGCGATCCGTCCAGTTTCGCACAGGCCATAGCCAGCACCTATCATCTACGAATCCTCGATCGCGGCAACACCATCGTTCTCACCGAGAAGCCCGGCGAGGCCGCAATAAATATTTCCGAGTGATTGATCCCTAGAACCCGCCGCTTACGTCCTTAAGTATTCGAGAACCTGCGGTTCTCGACAACTAAAACTACTCAACGAACGCGCAACGGACTTGCCGGGGGATATCAAATGTGCAGACGCGCAGGGATTGTCTTGCTCGCCATTTTTGCAAGTGTTGTTTCACTCTACACTTCGCCATCCCACTCGACGGCGGTTTCCCCACCCGGCCCGTCAATCAAGTCGCACTTCGATCTGCCGGCCGAGCCCATGGATAAGGCGCTTCGCGATCTCGCCGTTCAAGCGAATTGCAATATCTCCTACGAGCCGTCGATTGTCGCGGGGTTGTCGGCGCCTGCGGTCAAAGGCGATTTCACCCTAGGAGACGTTCTGTCGCTGCTGCTAAAGGGCACAAGTCTCCACGCTCTAAGCGTCAATGCGGATACGGTTCAGATCCTGGAGAAGCCCAAGGTCAATTCGCGCGGCGCACGGTCGTCAAGCGACCACAATTCCCACGGTGCCGCGTCCGATGCGCAAACGCCGCGAGATGCCTTGCCAGCCTCACCGGAAAGCAATACTTCCACAGGTGATGCCCGACGCCACGATGATAAGGATCTTGAAGAGATCACGGTGACCGGCACGCATATCCGAGGCACCAAGGATTCACCGTCTCCTGTACTAGTGTTCACTCGAGCCGACATCGACGCAACCGGAACGATCACCGTTCAGCAGTTCCTGCAAACACTTCCGCAGAATGTCGGCGATGTATCTGAGAATACCGTCGGAGCATTTGCCGGTAAAAGCCGGACAGCCAACACGGTCAATGGCAGCGCACCGAACCTGCGCGGCATAGGGGCCGAAGCCACCCTCGTACTGGTCAACGGTCATCGCGTCGCGCCCGGCAATAGTGATGGAAGCTTCGTGGACATCTCGATGATCCCATTGGCGGCGGTCGAGCGCATCGAGATAGTCACTGACGGAGCATCCGCTATCTACGGCTCCGACGCTGTAGGTGGGGTCGTCAACATCATTCTTCGCAGCAAGTTCGATGGTGCGGAAAGCCGTGCCCTGTTCGGAGCGGTTGGCACCGGGTCGATGCACAATATTCAGGCAGCTCAAACCGTGGGAGACGCCTGGTCAAGCGGATCGGCCGTGCTGAGCTACCAGTATTCCGATCAGACCCCGCTGTCCGCGGGCAGTCGTGACTACCTGCAATCCGTACTACTCCCATTCAATCTGAATCCCGAACAAGTACAGCACGCCGCGTTCGCCAACATCGAACAAGAAATCAAGCCGGGCTTCGATCTTCATAGCGACCTGATGTACTCACATCGATCCACTGAATTTGTATTCAGCGAAAACGATGGGGCGTACGGCAATTACTTCGACAGGGATCCTTCGCAAATCGATTCCTACAGCGCCTCGCTCGGATCTACCGTCAAACTGCCTCGGCAAAGCGAGATTGCAATCTCTGCAACCTACTCAGAAAGCGATACCAACCAGCAATTTTTCGAAGCGCCACCTGCAAACTACCCGTTGATAGACTCATTGAAGACCAAGTCCACCGTAGTTTCGCTGGATGCCAATTTGGACGGGGTGTTGGCAACGATTCCTGCGGGATCGGTTCACTATGCAGTCGGCGCCCAATATCGGCGGGAATCGTTCGGGAATACCTATCTCTTTCCCCCGACCGACAACACGTTCTACCCGCGCCGGAACGTGTCCGCCGGTTATCTCGAGCTGCGCATTCCCGTCGTCGGTCCGGGTAGCGGCAGCCACGAGGATCCAGCCCTTGAGCTTACGGCAGCGGATCGGGTGGAGCACTACAGCGATTTTGGAGCGACCAACAACCCGCAAATAGGAGCGATCTGGAAGCCTGTGTCTGGCTTGGCGGTTCGCGGCACCTACGGCACCTCGTTCAAGGCGCCGACGCTCAGTGACTTGAACCCCATTCCATCTCAGGTAATCCCTTTTCCTGGCTTTTTGTTCAATCCGGTACCGGGTGGGGTACCCAATCCCAATGTTTTGATCGTAAACGGCGGCAATCCGGATCTCAAGCCCGAGAAAGCCACCGTCTGGACGCTGGGGCTTGATTTCAAGCCGGTGGAACTTCCTGGTCTCACGGCGAAGCTGACTTACTACGACATTGAATTCAAGGATGAAATCACGACTTTTGATGCGAGTGTCAGTACGCCCGACGCGTTTGTCGACGAAGCGATATTGGGTCCCGAGATAGTGCAGCGCAATCCGCCGAGTTCCGCCGTCCAGCAATGGGCATCCTTTCCGTCGTTCATGAATCCTCTTGGCGTTGATCTGGCGTCGATCGGCGCCATCCTCGATGGCCGTTACTTGAATCTGTCCACGGTCAAAACTCGAGGACTGGACTTCGGCGTCGGCTACAAGACCACGGTATCCGGCAGTTTGATTGACACTGGTATCGACGGCACGCACGTATTTGCGTTCGAAAACCAATTCACGAACAGCGCCCCCATAACATCGTTTTTGAGCACGCCGTACAACCCGATTGATCTGAAGCTCCGCGGGCGAGCGGTCGCCACCCGGGGCCCGTTGAGCGTTGGCTTGTACCTTAATTTTACCAATTCCTACAAGGACACGAACATAGTGCCCAGTGGTCACGTGTCGTCTTGGACCACTGCTGATGCCGTTCTAAGTTATGAACTCGGATCGGAGGCGGGCCCATTCAGCGGCGCTTCTGTTGCGCTAAGCGTCGTCAATTTGACCGACCGTGATCCGCCATATGTGACCAACTATTCCGGGTTGCCGATGAACTACGATGGGGTGAATGCCAATCCCTTAGGCAGATTCTTTTCACTCCGACTGCAGAAGCGCTGGTAATGCGTAACGCATGGTGGCTTGCGCTTCTCCCCGTGGCGCTCGCCACACCGGCGGCCTACGGAGCTGTCAGCCCAGAAAGTCCGCTGACAGTAGACGACCTGCTGAAGTTATCGGGTGTTGGCCGAGCGATCGCTCAACCGGGAAGCGATACCTTTGTGTGGGAACAGTCGCCGCCCTACGACACTTTGAGCGACTACGGTCGGGGTGCCCAGGGAACCTGGTATGGCGGCGACTACTTCATATTCACTGCCGGGCAGAATAACAAGGTTCCGAGAGAACTGTTCCGACCGCACGACGGAGCGACTTACCGGCTGGGTGGCTTTTCGCAGGACGGCCGCTTCCTAACGCTCTTGGCCCTGCACGGCGGCGAAGTCAGACTGGCCGCGTACGACCTCCGGCGACATCGACTGCGAGAGTTTGCGCTCGCACCGCGTTACCCCCCGGTCCAGTCAGGCCCCGACTGGGTATGGCTCGACAATCGCCACCTTGCCGTTGCGGTGGATCCGGCAGGAGAAGGGCCCTGGCAATTCACGTTTCGTGAGAGCCTTGGTAAGCACTTGATCGACAGTTGGGCCAAATCGTGGCGCGGCAGGGAACCTTCAGTTGACCGATATGATAGCTCTGCCACCGACATCATTCGGCCGCTGCCGGGACGCCTGGTCGTCATCGACATGGTGTCCGGCCATGTACGTCAGCTGGCGTCCGGACAATTCTCAGCACTTCACCCGTCCCCTGATGGTCGCTGGTTGGCGGCGGTGAAGCAGTCGTCACTGCCCCAGTCCACGCTGGAGCAACCCCACCTCGATTGGACCTACTTTCGATCCACCCTGGCGCTGTTCTCCATGACCGGACCACCCGGTCCACGAGAAGTCGCGCCGGAATTGGACGCGCTTCCCAGCAGCATCGAATGGAATCCATCGGGCAAGGACTTCGCCTTCTTCGCATCTCATGTCGGAGCGGGTCTGCAAAGCGGCGATTTTTGGATAGCGGACCCGGCGAACCTCACGGTAAGGATGGTGCCGCACATGGGTCTCAGTCTCGCCTCGCAACGGGTACGCGCCGGACCCCAATGGCCGGAGCGACCGGTATGGGTCGGGGATTCGCTTGCCGTGTTCGCGCACTCGACACCGGGTGAGCCGGGCACGCTGGCATTCGAAGACATCAAAAGCAACGGAGTCGTAGATCCCCGAGCGGCAGTGGCCTCGATACCGCCCCATTGGTTCTTGTTGACGTCCAATTCGACGCCGCGCGATCTGACACCCGGAATGCAGAGCGTGTCCGCCTTTCCGGTCATCGCCGACAAGTCGACGTTCATTGTGTTAGGCGATGGCCACGCTTGGCGGCTGGAATCCAACGGAGCTGCCTGCCCGACTGTTTCCGGAGTTACCGCGAGCTCTCTTCCCGCTTTCACATCAAGACTATTTCTCTCTGGCAAGGTCGAATGGCGGAGGGGGCGTCGTTTCCGTCGAAGGCGCGTCGGGAATGCTGGCCCAAATCGTTCTTGGCAAAGAGTCGCCGGTCTTGAGGCTGTTGAGCACGCCACCGGAAACATCGCTCCTTGCCCTTTCGAATACCGGCACGGCTCTCCTAGATATAGGCGCCGGGAAGGGCGCCCAATTAGCTTTGATACACGCCGGCGGCGCGCCGGTCACGCTGGAAGACATAAATCCGCCTCTCGATCATGTCGCCGAAACCCGCTGGGTGGCCTTCGACTATGCCAATTCGGAAGGCTCGACGAGAGCGCAGCTGTCCGGATGCCTGCTTCTTCCCTCCGACTACTACCTCGGTTATAAATACCCATTGATCGTGGAGGTGTACCCCGACCGGCCCGGCGGTTGTGCCGCACCGGAGGCGCAGCATCGAGAAGCCATGGGCGCGCATCCCACCTCCTACAGCGAGCATCTGCTGGCCGCTCGAGGCTTCATGGTTTTTCGACCCGATACCGGCGGCGGGATCAGTCGCACGGCGGAAGGGCCGCAAGCCCGGTTGTCTGCGATAGTCGACCGCGGAATCGATGCCGTTTTATCGGCCGGCTATGGCGATCCCAACCGCATCGGGTTATTGGGATTGAGCCAGGGGGGCGTCGCCTCTCTTTGGATCGCCACCCAAAGTCAACGCTACAAGGCGATTGTGTCGCTGAATGGGTGGTCCGACATGTTCACCGGCTTTTTCGAGATGGGCGCCGAGCAAGAGCTCACGCCGATGGAATTGCCCGTACGGGGTCATCCAGACCGGTATCTCAGTTCCGCCGGGTCCTCCTTCAGCATGGGAGGCACGCCGTGGCAACTTCCGCAGCGATACATTCAAAACAGTCCGCTTTGGCGCTCGAACAGCGTCTCGGCCCCGGTTCTCTTGATACATTCGGACATGGATGGCTTTGATGACGCGGGCTACAAGGCGTTTTTTAGTTCGCTTTACATTCAGAAAAAACAGGCACGATTGCTCATCTATCGAGGCGAAGGGCATACGCCGTCAAGCCCTGCGAATATCAGGGATATGTGGAAGAACATATTCTCCTGGTTCGACAAATATCTGAAGGTCACACGGGATTCGACGGGGAAAATGATTCTCGGTGACCAAGGTGTCGCAGCCGATTGTCTTGTCGCTACTAGCGCCACCCGGCGGCGGCCCATTTTCGAGCCCAGACCTCCGCCGCGATGCAGGACAAAAAGGGCCACAGAACTCGGTGGTTCATTGGACGATTGACCGCCAAATAAGGTGTCAGGGACGACCGTTCGATGATCCTTTCCTTGACCAAAACCCCGTCGAGCAGCAGATCGCGGATGAACGGCAGGGATTCACGAAGCTTGCTCATTAATCCCGTTCCAATGGTCCCTTTGTTCTCACGTTGAATGATGGATGCCGGCACGCAATCGCGAAATGCGGCACGTTCCAGTGCGCGATCGATCCCTCCGCGCAGCAGCGTGTAAATGGGTATCTTCAGGCAAAGCTCGAACAGCGGCTGAGAGAACAGCGGGTGATGCTGGTCGGCATACTGCAGCCCGGGAACCGGGCGATGCCTGTGAATCAAGCTCGCCAGAAGGCAGATTTGCCATCGCTTGCCGGGCGGCAAATTCGAAATGTCATCCAGCCACGGCTGCCAAATGTAATCCGAAATATTTTCGGGCAGGACTTCCGGGTTCAGAAACATGGCCTGCCTGCTGGACTCGTCATCGGGTTGCCAGTGGCAGCGGAATAGCCCCAATCGAATGGATTGTCTGAGGACTTCCCAATAGGACGACCGGGACAGGCGTACGGCATCTCGAAGGTGATTGTTGAAGTCGCCGGTGAGTCCGTGACGAAACGCATAATCCATAGCTGCAAATGAAGAATGGACCTGAAAGAAAAGATGATCGCCGCCCTGTCCGTCCCATATCGCCTCGGCTCTCGTTTGAGAAGGGATGAGATTTCGTAGATCGGATTCGATTACGATTCCAAGGTGCGCAACGCTGGGTTTCGGCGCCTTCGGAAGCCGAAATATCCGCTCGTCGTACCTTGAATGCTGCGAATATCCGGGTTGTACCACCAATTCAACACCCGCGGCGTCGGCAGCGAGTTGCGCAAACGCGGACTCACTTTCCCCCGCTCCGCCAGCCTCCAGGTGCACACAGGTCACCTCCGGCCGATGTGCCGAGCCTTTCAAGCAACCAAGAATCGCGGATGAGTCCAGGCCACCTGAGAGATGGTGCACGATACGATCATACTTCGAAGCCCAGAAATCAACGCATGACTGCGTGACCGCTCTCACTTGGCGGGCCGCGTCTCCAAAGTCCTCGACGGCGTCGCCCGCACAAATTGTTCGAGGATCCCACAGGCCGAATGGCCTTGCC
Source organism: uncultured Gammaproteobacteria bacterium (assembly GCA_963702735.1). Classification (GTDB taxonomy): domain Bacteria; phylum Pseudomonadota; class Gammaproteobacteria; order Steroidobacterales; family Steroidobacteraceae; genus Bog-1198. The sequence goes on from CAVPDW010000002.1 coordinate 39,653, forward strand.
CGCGCCGCCTTCAACTCGAGACATTCTCCGGCCAACAGTTCTTGCACCTCGTTGAGCGCGCACTCGCGCTGCGATAACTCGGAATGGCAAATAAAGCCCGCGAGAAATCGTGAATTGATGGAAAACGGGGGCAGAGAAAGACCCGAAAGATCTTCGATATTCGCCGTCACGATGATGATGTCGCAATGGGCGACTACGTAGCATGGGACCTTGCCGGAACAATCGCGGACAACGTGATGCACGGTACCGTCGCAGTCGGCAAGAAATGCGACATAGCCGCCCCAAAACCGGTTCATCAAGTGCCGTCCTCGCGACCGCACTATTTCCGCCGCACAGCGATCGTCGATTACGGGATTCCAGCCCCGGGGCGAGATCTCCAAGTTTGTGGGGAACAATGTGCCGAGTATGGCGCCGCCTCCCGCGGGCAACACAATCGCAGCGGTCGATCGGCCCACGGGCGGTCTGTGAAACAGCGAGAGTCCCCTCGCCTCCTCCAGCAGCGCCCATTCTCCGTGAGTTTGTCGAAACTGATTTACCAGCCGCTGTGCAACGGTATCCGCGTAGGAATTTTGGGCGTCCCTGATGAATGCTACGTATGGATACATGGGATGACTCTCGGCGTTTACAAACTCAGAATAGGTTTGTAGTGGCCGATCCGTTCTAGGTCATCATTGAGCACCATGCCGCCTTCCTGCAGCCAGCAGTGGGCGTGGAACGGATCCGCAACGACTCCGAATACGATTCGGGGAAAGGAATGGTAGGCAGCCAAGAATTCCAGCAGCGCAAGGGAATCGAACAGGCAGAGATAGGGGCGCGGATACAGGGGTCGAAAATCCTTGAATGCCGCCATCAGTCCCGAGATATGTTGGACGTCACTGACTGCGGCGGGTGACCGGGCGCGGATTCGGCGCCGCTCAATCCTGGCCAGCGTACGCGACAGTGTGCTATTTCGCAGATGCCAGTCGATGCTTGCACAAGCCAGGAAAAAGCGGGCCATGCAAGACGGGGGATGCTTTACCGGCACATTGGGATCGAGGACTTCCATCGATCTCTCGCACACAGGGTATTCGAACTCCGCGAATGCCTTTCCATCGTTTGGGTCGGCCGTGATGATTCCGTTGGACATTAACGATTCGATCAACCCGTCCGCCTCGGTGCCGATCCGGGGAAAGTGCTCAGCGGCCTGGTTCTGATTCCGCCACCCATGAAGCTGTCCACCAATCGACGCAAGCTCGGCGTGTGCGACGCATAAGTACTTGTCGCTGCCCACGTTCAAGATTACCCAATAATTCTGGATGCGGCATACAAAGCAGTCCTTTGACAGACAATACATGGCATTCCCGTAGGCTTGAGCGGCTCGCTGACACGCAAGAAGGGCACGATGCACGAATCGTCTATCGCGCATCGCGCCCGCGCCTGCTACTAGGCTTAGCCGGGAATTGGTCCTGCGAACAGGTCTCCCGGATGCTCGAACTCGCTATACGGGACGCCTTTCGTCTCTTCCGAGACCTTTCCGAGTTCGACAACTTTGCCCGTGTCCATGTCAATCTCCTTCAATCGTGTAGATTTGGATCGAACGCTTGCTTTTCGCGAAAGCCACACTAGATTGCGATCGTGGGTGCGCGCGCGCAATACGCGATGCGCGAGACTTTTTATGAGCAATGTTCTACGAATAGTCACGCAGCAGCGCGCCGGTGACGGAATCCAATCTCCATACCCCTGCGGATAGCCGCCGTATAGCGCCGAATCTCGCCTAGATCCGGAGAATCGGTAGGCACGACGCCAATGAGCGATTGCGCAGCCTCCTGTCAATGCCGCGCACGCGCTTCGATCTCTGCCTAGGGGCGATATCTGGATTGCCGTCCTTCGGTTATATTGCGCATGGGCGTCAGAATCGACGCGTCCCGATCGGGTTTCACAACCTGCATGTTCACCCTAAGGAATGGGGTACGTATGTCCAAATTCAGAATTCCCGCGTTGAACTCTCTGCGAGCGTTCGAGGCCGCCGCACGGCTTCAGAGCATAACCAAGGCCTGTGAGGAGCTGCACGTGACTCACGCGGCGGTGAGCAGGCATATACAGAAGGTGGAGCAGCAGCTCGGACGGGAGCTCTTCGAGCGCCACCACCGCAAGATCGTATTGAACGACGACGGAGAGAGCCTGCTTCGCGCGGTGACCGCGGCCTTCTCTCAAATTCAACGTGCGATCGCCTATTTGAGCCGCAAGCAGAATCCGGAGAGACTCACGATTTCCGTCGATCCGGACTTTGCAGCGCTCTGGCTCGTTCCGCGGCTCGCCGAATTCAATGCGATCGCACCCAACATTCTAGTGGAGATCATTGCCGAGAAGGGCCTGCGCTCTTCCGAAGACCCGCAGATCGACTGCGCTATTCAGTATGCCGCAGCAGGTTCTGAAATCGAGAATGGGGAAGTTCTATTTCGATCCCAGTTGTTTCCCGTTTGCGCGCCCGAGTCCCATCGCACGCCGGCGTTGCGATCGCCGGAGGATCTTCGCGGCCGAGTGCTGGTGCATGACCGAACCACGGACGAATGGCGCGAATTCATTCAGAGATGTTCCTCGCCGATCGACGTGGATCCCACATTGGGCGTCATTTTCAGCGAGACGCTCCTGTGCCTGGAAGCGGCCGCTCGAGGCCAGGGCGTCGCCATTGGCGATGATTTCCTGGCCGAAATGCACCTGTCGGAAGGGCGTCTCGTCAAGCCATTTGAGAGATCGTTCCCATCCAAGAACGCCTACTACTTCATCATTCCCGAGAGAGATGCCGGGCATCCGGGCGTCAACGCATTTCGGGTGTGGTTGTTGCGAACGGTTGAGAGTGTCCGCAAAAAGGCGGGCGCCGGTCAACCGGACGCGCGGTAGTTTCACCGCAACGAGGTCCTCATTGTTGAGTGATCTCAAGTCACCGGAAATGCGACAAAAGATAGCTTGAGGTCGCGTGGTTGGTTCGGCATTGTCCGTCTTAATGTCAGGTGCGGTCGGTTGCAATGGACGCATGAGGGAAGGCGACATGGATACGGCACAGGCGACTGTCGACGAAAATTATTTGCACGATCCTGCATCGTCCGATGCCGGCGATATCTATGGCGGCTGCGTCGGTCACCCGGCACTCGCGGCCCTGCGGTCCTTCAATCGGAATTTCTCCTCTCGACCGTTGATCCGGTCTGAACTACTGCTGTTCTTAGCCAGCATGGCGGCATTCAATCGGCACACGATTGGGGGAATTGCAATCCTCGCGGGAAGATTGTCTGACCAGGTTCTCCCCCTGTTGCCTAAAATAGGACATGAGATCGGAGCCTACGTCTTGGATGCCGCGGTCGATGAGTATGGTTTGCGAGAGACAGTTACCCACGTGGAGCTGGGACGGAATTTCGGGGAATATCTTGGACTTTCGTCCGCGGAGATCGACGCACGGAAGAACGCCTGCCCGACGGCGGTCGAACTGGGCGACGCGCTATTTCCCTGGTACAGGGAAATGCCGGTCGCCTTTGCCCTCGGCGTGCACACCGCATCCGAGGTGACGAGCGTCGGGGAGTTCGTTCCGTGGCACGACATTTTTCTCAAATTTCCTCAGTACCGATTCTCGCGCGAAGCGCCGGCGTTTGAGTACATGCGGGCGCACTACGTTCACGAGCCGGACCACACCAATAGCGCACGGCTGTGCATGACCAGGTACCTGAAGGTATTTCCGCGCAGTTGCGCCCTGCTTCGCGAAGGGGCGCAGGCGTATCTTTGCCTGTATCAACAAATGTTTCAGCAATTGAATACGCGGATATTCGGATAGCGATGGGGCGGACTTCAGTGGCTCTTGGGTCGATGCAAGTGCAATCACAGTCCCTCGATTCAACACCCGACCGGCGAATTGACTTTCTTGTTCGGTCAACCGAAGACCCGCTGCTAAATGACGGGCCGAATGTCATCGAAGGGCTGTCCGTATCGCCGAAGAAGATATCTTCGATTTATGTCTATGACAAAACGGGTACGGATCTCTTCGAGCTGCAATGCGGAACACCCGAATACTACTTGCGGCGGGTTGAAGCCCAGCTATTGAAGTCTCACGCCGGTGACATCGTCAGCCGGTGCGGGTCCCTTGCGATCGTTGAGCTTGGCGCGGGCACGGCCGAGAAGACTCGAATCCTTCTGGCTGAGTATGCGAGGCGCGGGCTGCGCTGCGATTACTTTCCCATAGACGTCGATGTCGAAACCCTTGCGCAATGCGCCTGCCGACTGGCTTCTGCTTTTCCTCTTCTTTCCGTTCATTGTCTGGGTACGACATACCTGCAGGGATTGCGCGCCATACCGCCATGCAGCTCATCCAAGATGTTTTTGTTCCTGGGCAGCTCTATCGGAAATATGGAGCGGTCGGAGATCGATCTTCTGCTATCGCAACTGTTCGACAACAGTGCGCCCGGGGATCATTTCTTGCTCGGCGCCGATCTGGACAAGGATCCGGCCATCATCGACCGGGCCTACAACGATTCGGCGGGGTATGGTCCGCGCTCGACCCTCAACATGCTCGATCATCTCAATCACCGTTACAGCGGCAATTTCGTTGCGGACAATTTCCGCTATCGATCGCGATACGATTCACGCACGAAGACAAACGAGGTTCGTATCGAGAGCCTCGTGCATCAGACCGTAACCCTCGCGTCCCTGGCCTACACCGTCTCGTTCGATGCGCAAGAGATGATAAACGCCGAAGTGATGCTGAAATTCGATCCGGACGAACTTGCGGCCATATTGGAGCGAGCCGGCTTTGCAATGGTGCGTCGATGGATCGACCCCGTTTACCGGTACGGCATATTCCTGTTGCGCCGCAATTGACGGCATCCCTTACGCCGCGAGGAGCATTACCTGAACAGTCTCGCGGCGAATCTCCACTGAATCGATGATCGGGTAAGCTCCCTCGACACCGAGCGCGACGGGGCCCTCTTTCACCTTGTTCCTGAGAAGCCGCTTTTGCAGAGTCAGGGAATCCAAGCCGTTGATCGATTGCCTCACCAGTTCACGCGCCAGCCGGGCCACATCGGGGTAGTACGGCCCGCCGGCCGAATCAGGTTCGGCCTCCATCGAGATGGCAAGGCAGCCGAGCACCGCTTCCGCCCTGGACAGGTTGCTGCGCTCGTTCTCGATCGCTTCGTGCAGAGCCTTGGGCACCGGTACTCCATACACAGGATCTTCGGTGGACGCCTTATGATTTCGCTCTCGCCGGACCTTGGGCGCGGATCGTCGCATTGCCATGGGTCGCTCCTCGTTTCAGTGCCTTGGGCCCATGAAGGCCGTACAGCAGTATAACTGTATATATAACCAGCTTCACCCTTTTTGAGCATTTCAGTTGCGACGCTCGCTCGCGATCGCCGCGCCCTAAGCGGCTGAAAGTTAAACGATTGCGGACTTAGCCCGAGCCCACCTGGACTCTGTTACGCCCCAGCGCCTTGGCGCGATACAGGGCAGCGTCGGCATCGGCGAGCAGCCGGTCCGCCATCGCCTTTAAGTCCGTGTCATCCCGCCCCGGCGAGATGGACGCCACCCCCACCGATACCGTCAGGCTGCGGTGGATTTGCGCCGTGAGGGCGAACGGTTGGCCGGCGATGACTTCGCGGATACGTTCGGCGAGCTTGGCCGCCTCGGCAGCACTGGCCTCCGGCAACAGGATGGCAAGCTCATCCCCGCCGAAGCGCGCCGCCGTGTCCATGCTGCGAATTTGGGATTCGACGCGATGCGCAATCTCCTTGAGCGCATTGTCGCCCGCCAGATGTCCGTAGCCGTCGTTGATGCTCTTGAACCGGTCGATGTCGATCATCAAACAGGCGATCGCTCCGGAGCGGCGCTGAGCGCGCGCCAACTCTTCCTTCAACCGCTGCTGCAAATAGCGCCGGTTGTGCCAGCCTGTCAGAAAATCGGTGATGCCGGCGCGCAGCAGCCGGGCTCGGTTGACCGCGTTCTCGATGCACACCGCGGCCACTGCACCCAGGTGCGCCAGAAAGTCCGTGCCGTGATGACGGGTAAAGCGCGCAGGCTCGCGGCTGCCGAAGCACAGCGCCCCCGTCGCACGGTCCTTGCGGGTGAGCGGCACGAGCGCGGCACTCTTGAGATTCGCCACGCCGGGGAACAGCAGATGGTGATCGGCGCCGACGAAGGGACCGAGCCACGGCCTGTGCAGCGCCGCCAATTGCGGCGCGAGACCGACCAACGAGTCGACGAAGAAGATCTGCTTGAACTCTTCGGGACGATCGCCGCCCGCCAACAGCAGATGCCGCACCTCGTGTTGGGGATCGAGCAGCACCACGCTGACGGCATCGAGTGCATAGGATTCGCGCAACCCATCCACCATGGCGCGCAGCAGCTGCGCCAGGCTGTCCGCTCCCAACAGCGTCAATTCGCGCGCCTGCGTGCGTTTGAGAATGGACTCGTTGTTGGCGGCCTCCGCCGTCATTTCTTTGAGGCGAGCCTTGAGCTCCTCATTCTCGCGGGCCAGCTCATCCATGTCCGGTGTTCCCATTGCCGATCAGCTCGCGCGCGCGGCCGCACGCACGTCCAAGTACGCCCGGCCGCGATTCATGATGGCGGTGAATTCCGCTGCATTTCCCGTCTTCACCGCAGCGACCAGGCGCTCCACCGCCAGCTGCAAGGCGAGCAGCGACTCGCCGCCGTACTCGTTCAGACTTTGAATCTCGAAGTACAGGTCGGGACTTTCGGCCGCCACACGGCTTGCGACCTCGAGTTGCGCATCGAATGTGGTGCTCGACAGCTTCGCCAGGCGCGGCGCCGCCTCCCCGCTGTCCGCGAGCGCGGTGAAAAATGCGATGTTGAGGGCATGCGACAATCCCAGCACGTAGGCAATCAAACGATCATGTTCATCCAGACCCATGACCACACGCTCCGCCATCGTCGGCGCGAACAATTCCTGCGCTTCCTGCAGTGCACCCGCATTTCCCAAGTCGATGAATATCACGTGCCGGCCCGATAGCAACGCGGTATCCGGTCCGAACATGGGGTGCAGCGAGGTCACGCGGCACCCCGCCTCGACCAGCGCCTCGAGTCCCGCGCGCAGCGGCGTCTTGAGCGAACCCAAATCGAATATCAGCCCGCGCGGCGCGCGCTTCGCCAGAACTTCGAGCAGGCGCGTCGTTGCGCTCAACGGCGTGGCCAGCACGATGACATCGAAGTCCAAGGGGTCGTTCTGCCAGTCGGCGACCTCTTCGAATCCCGGAAGACCCCCCATGGGGTCTGCAATGGCGACGCGAAACCCCTGGGATGCCAGAAACTCCGCGAACCATCCTCCCATCTTGCCGTGACCGCCGATCACCAGCGCGTGTTTGCCGCTGCCGTGCGCGTGGGCGGCAACCCGCGCGTGCTCCTGGGTGGCGAGGGAGGATTGAATCAATTGACGCAGCAGGGACTCGGCCAAATCCGGCGATACCCCCAGCCGTGCAGCCGTGTTACGACCCCGTAATATAACCTCGCGCTCACGTCCGAAGTCGCGGATCGGCCGTCCGGTGGCGCGCTTGACGGCAGCGACTTGCTCGCTCAGAGCCTGGCGCCGCGCGACCAGCTCCACCAGCCGCCCGTCGAGATCGGTCAGCGCGGTTCGCAGTTCATCGAGATTCATGAAATAGAAGTCCCCTTTTACGCGCCGTTCCCGTTTTACTGGTCGCACACCGCTACCGCAAGCGCGGCTGCACGGCTACCATTCTCATGTGAACACCAGCATAAAGAATATTTGGACTGAATCCTTGCCTGATCCCTTGCCGGGGAATCCCCTTAGCATCGCTGCCCAGTGGTTGGCGCAGGCTAGGGTCGATGCCGCCCAACCCAATCCCGATGCCATGGTCCTCGCGACCGTGGACGATCGCGGGCACCCCTCTGCACGGGTGGTTCTCTGCAAGGAGATCGACGCTGAGCCCGGATGCATCATTTTTTACACCAACTATGAATCGCGCAAGGGACGGGAACTGATCGCCAATCGCAGGGCGGCGGTGGTATTTCATTGGGATCATCGCCACCGCCAGGTGCGCGCCGAGGGTCCGGTCGAATTGCTGTCGGACGCCGAGAACGACGCCTATTTTCGCACCCGCGCGTGGCAGAGCCGCCTCGGCGCCTGGGCCAGCGAGCAAAGCCGGCCCGTCGAGTCGCGGCAAGCTCTCGTCGACGCGGTGGCCGGAGCGGCGCGCCGATTCGGCATTGCCTACGGCGGGCCTGGCGCTCCCGAACCCGAGAATGTCACCGTGGATGTGCCGCGGCCGCCTCATTGGGGCGGATTTCGGCTGAATCCAGAAGCCGTGGAGCTGTGGGTGGAAGGCGAGTTTCGCATCCATGATCGCGCGCGATGGACTCGTACTCTGAGCGACCGGCAGGGTGCGCAAGCGGGCGCGCCGTGGTCCGTGACGCGCTTGCAGCCCTGAATTCTCGGCGCCTACCGGATAACCTCGTTGTCACGAAACTTGCTCATGGCGCAGTCCAGGAAGGCGCGAATGGTGGGCGATAAATGACTGCGGCTTGATGTGACGAGCTGCACCGGCAGAGGTTTCGGCTCGAAATCCTGCAGTATCCGCACCAAGGTGCCGGCGGCCAATTCAGTGGTCACCTGGTAGGAGAGTGGCCGCGCGACGCCGCGGCCTGCCAGCGCGGCCTGAACCTGAGCCTCGACATCATCGACGAGGAGGCGCGGCGACAGACGCACGACGGCGCCCCGCTGCGACGGTCCGAAGCGCCATTCCCGCGCCGGCGAGCGCGCCATGCCGAAAATCGTGTCGTGTGTTGCGAGATCAGAGGGCGTGCGCGGCACCCCCCGCCGCGCAAGGTACTCGGGACTGGCCACCACGACTCGCCGCACATTGCCCACTTGCCGTGCGACCAGCGTCGAATCCGCCAGCGGACCGATGCGAACAGCGACGTCCAGTCCCTCCTCGATGAGGTCGAGATTTCGGTCGTTGAGCGTCAGTTCGACTTGAACATCGGGATACTCGGTGAGAAATGCCGACACCATCGGAGCCACGTGGCGGCGGCCAAACTGCACCGGTGCGGTGATGCGAAGCACGCCGCGTACCGGCGCCTGTGCGACACCGTCGAGCACTGCGCTGTAGTCGGCGAGCAGCGCCCGGGCGCGTGTGGCCAGTGCATGGCCAGCCTCGGTCGGGGCCAATCGCCGCGTCGTCCGCTCAACCAGGCGCACCGCGAGTCGATCTTCCAACGCGCGCAATGCGCGAGTGACCACGGGCGGCGATCGACGCACACGCCGAGAGGCACCGATCAGGCTGCCGGCCTCCACGATGGCGACAAAGATGGTCAGCTCGTCCAGGCGGTCCAATGATTATTCCCATATTGGAAATTCTTAGTTTCACAATCGCATATTCACTACGCAATTGGCAACAGTAAAATAGCTTATGCGGCCTTGCGAACAACCGAGGGAAGCTGATGGCTTGCGGCGAAATCATTCTTCACGGCACCGAATTGTCGGGGCACGTTCATCGGGTCGAACTCTTGTTGCGGATGCTCGGCCTGTCTTACCGGTTCGTCCCGGCGCCGCCGGCGGTGCGCGGCGCTGTGGAATTCCACAAGCTCAATCCCCTGCGCCAGATCCCGGTGCTTCAGGACGGAGACCTGACGCTGGCGGACAGCAATTCCATTCTGGTCTATCTGGCCAAGCGCTATGCGCCGGGCAGCCCATGGCTGCCGGAGGATGCGGCCGGCGCCGCTCACATACAGCGCTGGCTGTCCATTGCCGCCGGCGAAGTGATGCATGGCCCGGCGACCGCGCGGTTGGTGACGCAGTTTAATTATCCGGGCGATTTGCGCCGTGCGAAGCAGATCGCCGCGCGGCTCCTCGATTTCATGAACGAGCATCTGCAGGATCGAAGTTTCCTGGCGGCGAAGCACGCCACCATCGCAGATCTCGCCTGCTATTCCTATGTCGCGCATGCGCCCGAGGGCGGCATAGCGCTCGGCGAGTACTCCTCGGTGCTTGCCTGGCTGCGCCGGGTCGAGGCTCTGCCGCACTTCAAGCCCATTCCGCCCTCGCCCATTCCAAAGGATGAATGAGCGTTGAGCGGTACGGAATTCAATCCCGATGAGTTGGCCGCGCAGGCTCTGGCCGGCGGCGGGCCCCGCGGCTGCGGCATTCGCGACTTTCTTCCCGACCAGCACCGCCGGTTCTTTTCTCAGCTGTCCTTTGTATTTGCCGGCGCCATCGACCTTCAGGGTTGGCCGCTGGCCGCCCTGCTCACGGGCACGCCGGGTTTCGTGCAATCCTCGGATCCCCACACACTGCACATCGCCGCTTTGCCCGATGCCGGGGAGCCCGCGAGCGAGGCGCTTTCTGCGAATCGCGACATCGGCATTCTGGGCATCGACTTTTCGACGCGACGGCGCAACCGGGTCAACGGCCATATCGTCGCGCGCGATTCCAACGGCATCCGCATCGCCGTCGGTCAGAGCTTCGGCAATTGCCCGCAATACATCCAGATGCGCGTTCTCGCAGCGCCCGAGATCGATCCGGCGCCGGCCGCACCTAAACCGGCCGAAACCTTCGAACACCTGGATGCGCCTGCGCGCGCCGCCGTCGTTGCAGCCGACACCTTCTTCGTCGCCAGCCGCTCCCGCCCCGGCGAGGGCGCGCAGTTCGGCGCCGACATCTCACACCGCGGCGGCCGGCCGGGTTTCGTTCGAGTGGACGGCGACCAATTGACCATTCCCGACTTTCGCGGCAACGGCTATTTCAACACTCTCGGCAATCTGATCGCCGAGCCGCGGGCATCTCTGCTGTTCGTAGACTTCACCAACGGCGACATTCTGCAACTTCAGGGTACGGCCGAAGTCGACTGGAACGGCGCGGCCGCGGGGCAATTTTCAGGCGCCGAGCGGCTGTGGCGCTTTCACGTCATTCGCGGTTGGCGACGGAGCGCGGTCACGCGCCTGCGATGGTCGTTCGTCGAATACTCTCGTACCACCTTGCAAACGGGTGTGTGGCGCAGCTTCGCCGCGCTCCCTTGAATTCAAAATGTTCGATTGAACCAAGACGCCACGGTCTGCGTGTACCCCAGTACACGGCGACCAAAGTTTATCCCGATCGCATTCGACGGCATCGCTATCGCGGAAGACCATATTTGAACGCAGCCGATGGCCAGCGTGATGATCAGGGCATAGAGACCCAAGCGCCAATTTCGGCGGGCTTCCCGGGCGGAGAGCATCACTTGGAAATCCGCCAGCGTCTTCTCGAACTGTCGCCGGTCATCCTCGAGCGCCGCCGCTTTTTCATCGACAAGATGTCCAGGTGGGTCGACGCCGGGCTCGTAGACATAGAACTTCGCGCACCGCCGGGCTCGAGTGATGACCTCCTGCGCGGGATCGACGGCGGAGATGCGCTTCGCCTCCCGCACGGCGGCAATCTCGGCCGTCAGGTTGGCGGCCTGGCGAAAGCAGCCTATCTCTCCCTTGTTTACCGCGTTCGTTTCGCCCGGCACGAAATCAAAGGATTCGCTGGGATTCTGTCGGAATACGGCGTCGGCCTCGTGATAGCCCTCGTGTGCGCGCCACCCGCCACTTTGGATTTGCGCGCGCCTGGACAGGTATCCGCAATCAACACATCGCACGGTGTCCACTGAATCGACCTCCGGTTCCGGCTTCGATGCAACCAATTTAGCATCGCACACCGAGCGCCGCGAGCGAGCGCGCAATTCTACTCCACGCAGCCATGCGATCGGGTGACGGCCAATTGCCGGCGGCGTTGACTGGACCGGCGGCGCGCGGCAATGCCGTCAAATTCACGCCGAAATCGCGAAGGCCACCCGCATCGCCCAGGCGCGGGGATCAAACATCGGCTCATTGAATCCCGGTTCGCTGTTTTCGGGGCCGCTCCTTGTGCCAATATACGGTCGCCGCTCAGGGAGGTTGTAACGTTGCCCGATCTCGACGCCGCAGATTCTCATCCGCCGCGACCGACAGTATTTATCAGCTATGCGTCCGAGGATCGTGAGGCTGCGCGAATACTAAAGGATGCGCTCCCGGCATTCGGCCTCGAAGTCTGGCACGACGAAAGCGAGCTCGGTGGTGGGGAGGCATGGGATCAAAAGATCCGGCGCCAGATCCGTGAATGCGATTATTTCATGCCCCTGGTGTCGGCTCAAACGGAGGCTCGGCACGAAGGGTACTTCCGCCGGGAGTGGCGGCTGGCGGTCGAGAGAACTCTCGACATGGCCGATGATCATCTGTTTCTTCTGCCCCTCGTCATCGACGACACAGATCAGGCGGCGGCCAGGGTGCCCGAGAAATTCCTTACGGTGCAATGGCTCAAGGTGCCCGGCGGGCGGCCGACGCCCGCCCTCGAGTCGCTGTGCCGCCGAGTGGCATCAGCGAATGTCCAGGAGCCCCAGTCCGCCCGGGCGGCCTCGAGCCGCCGGCCCAATGCCAAGCCGGCGGCGCTGCCGGCCGGAAACCCGGCATTTCCGCGCGAAGAACCGGGGCAAAGGATCCGGTTCTGGGCCGAGGTACTCCTCTGGGCATGCCGCTCCGCCTGGGCGCTCTTCAAGCGGCTTCCCCGCTGGGTGCGGATCATCTTGTATGTGTGGCTCTGCTTTGCCCTCATCTCTCACTGCGGATCGTCGAAGCATAAGCAGACGGCCGATATCCCGCCCGCAGAGGTGGAGAAGCTCAAGGCAGTCTCCGGAAAATACCAGGGCACCCTGAGCAAGGATGATCTCATCAAGCTGGGCACCGAGATCGCCAAGAATGTCTCCGACGACTCCGACAAAGACGACGCAGACGGCAGCCCGCTGCTGGCCATACCCTTCACCGCGCCGGCCGGCGATGCGGCCGCGCAAAAGCTGGCGGATTCCGCCTTTGCGACGGCCTATGGGAAGGTGTCCCTATCGCACCATGGACAGGTGAGCGTGACCACCGATCCGCTGCCATCTCGCGACTTGGGCGCGGCGCTGGAGCGTGGCCGGGCGCACCACTCCGCCTACGTTCTTTGCGGGACCGTGGACACTGTCGGCAAGTCCCAGGAACTGACCGTCAAGATCGCAAAAGTTGCGGACGGTACCGTGGTCTGGTCGAAGACTTATCCCGCGCCGGCCGACCCGGCGGCGATGGCCGCTGAGGTGGAAGCAAAAATCCCCCCTCTGATGCCCCCGTGATCCAGCGGACAAAACGGGCTCGGCTGCCCGTCCACCGGCGCGAGAATGCAGTGCGCGGCATGTCTACCGGTACCGGCTCATCAGCTTGTCGAGCGCAGCGCGTCCCGGGGAAAGCTTCTCGAACGGGATGCTGTTGAGCGGCGCCTCTGCGGTTCGATTGAGATTGTGGAACTCCGTCGAGCCGTTTTCGTCGATATGAATGAGCCCCGTCACGTATTCGCTCTGCTTGAGCTTGGTCTCGATGTAGTTGTAGGCCGCGGTTCGATCCGTGGGATCGTAATTGGGATCGAGCTTTCGCAGAATGACGCGGCTGCCGTCGTGCAGGCTCACCGGAATGGACTCGCCCGCGGCGTAGTCCACCGCGATCTCCTCTGCCTTGGGAACGAAGTCGGCCTCGACCGCCGGATGGTAGTGCTCGCGGGTGAAGGTGTAGCTCTTGGTGGAACCCTCATGATCGTTGAACGTCACGCAGGGCGAGAGCACGTCGATCAGCGCAAAGCCATTGTGGCGCAATCCGGCTTGAATGAGCGGAACCAGTTGCGCCTTGTCGCCGGAGAAGCTGCGCGCAACGAAGGTGGCCCCCAAGGTCAGCGCCAGCAGCACCGGGTCGATCGGCGGCGAGGAATTGATGTCGCCGCGCTTCGCCTTGGTGCCGATGTCGGCGGACGCCGAGAACTGACCCTTGGTCAGACCGTAAACACCGTTGTTTTCGATCAGGTACAACATGTTCACGTTGCGGCGGATGGCGTGCACCAATTGCCCGATGCCGATCGAGAGCGAATCGCCGTCGCCCGACACTCCCACATAGGTCAAGCGGCGATTGGCGGCATTGGCGCCGCTCGCGATCGACGGCATGCGGCCATGCACTGAATTGAACCCGTGCGATCCGCCCACGAAGTACGCGGTGGTTTTGGACGAGCATCCGATGCCGGACAGCTTGACGAGCTGTTCGGGGCGCATCGACAGGCCCCAGCACGCTTCAATGATCGCCGCCGTCACCGAATCATGGCCGCACCCGGCGCACAGGGTGGACATGCTGCCTTCGTACTGCCTGCGGGTCATTCCCAGCGCATTGGTCGGAAGCGACGGATGGGCGACTTTCGGCTTGTTGATGTATGACATGTTGAACTCTCAGGTCTTGCGCGGAACGGCTGTGAGCCGCGGCGCCTCGGCGAGCTTGGCTCGAATGCCGTTGACGATGGGCTCCGCGGTCATGGGGAATCCGCTGTAGCTCAGGATGGAGTGGAGCTTGGATTTCTCCACGGCGGTCTCGAGGGTCAACAAGGATTTGAGCTGCGCATCGCGATTCTGCTCGACCACGAATAAGGTCGAATGCGACTTCAGGAAAGCCTCGACGTCGCTGTTGAACGGAAACGCCTTGACGCGCAGGTAGTCGACGCCGATTTTCTGGCGGCCGAGAACGTCGAGAGCCTCGCGAATCGCGCCGTCGCAGCTTCCGATGCTCACGATCCCGACTTCGTTGCCTCCCTTGCCCACCATCACGGGCCTCGGCAGGTATTTCGGCGCATTCGCGAATTTCCGCTTCAACCGGTCGAGAACCACCTGATACTCGGCCGAATCCTCGGTGTAGGCGCCGTATTGATTGTGGCCCGAGCCGCGCGTGAAGTAGGCGCCCTTCGAGCTCATTCCGGGCAGGGTGCGATAGGTGATGGCATCGTCGTCGCGGTCCACATAGCGATAGAATTTCTCAAGCCCTGCAAGCTCTTCAGGCGACAGTATCTTGCCTCGATCCGGCCGATAGGCGTCGTCCCACCGCAGATCCGGGCACATCCAGTCGTTCATTCCGATGTCCAGATCCGAGAGCACGAACACCGGCGTCTGCAGGCGCTCGGCGATGTCGAAAGCCTGTACCGCCAAATAAAAGCACTCTTCAGGGTTCGCGGGGAACAGCAGCACATGCCGGGTATCGCCGTGCGACGCATACGCGCACAGCAGCAGATCCGACTGCTGCGTGCGCGTGGGCATGCCGGTGGAGGGCCCCACGCGCTGCACGTCGAATATGACGCAGGGCACTTCGGCGTAGTACGCCAGGCCGACGAACTCGTTCATCAGGGAAACTCCCGGCCCGCTGGTCGGGGTGAAGGCGCGCGCGCCGTTCCAGGATGCGCCGAGCACCATTCCGACGGCGGCCAGCTCATCCTCGGCCTGCAATATGGCGAAGTTGCGCTCGCCGGTCTCGGGATCGACGCGATAGCGCTCGCAAAAGCCCTTGAACGCATCCATCAGCGAGGTCGAGGGGGTGATGGGGTACCAGGCGCCGACCGTCGCGCCCGCATAGACGCAGCCCAAGCCTGCGGCCGTGTTGCCGTCGATCATGATGTGGCCGCGGGTCTTGTCCAGGTGTTCGACCCGCAGCGGCAGCGGCGAGGTCAGATGCTGTTTGACGTAGTCGTACCCCAGGCGCAGCGCCTTGGAGTTCGAGTCGAGAAGCTTGGGCTTCTTGCCGTAGCTCTCGCTCAAAAGGCCTGCGATCACCTCCAGATCGACGTCGATCAAGGCGGCCAGCACGCCGGCATAGGCGATGTTCTTCAGCAGGATGCGGTTGCGGACGCCGTCGAAATTTCCGTTCACCAGCTTGGCGAGCGGCACCTCGATCACGGTGATGTCGCCGCGCTGCAAGAGCGCGCTGCGCGGCCACGTGGAGTCGTAGATCAGGTATCCGCCCGAAGCGAGTTCGCGTACGTCGCGCGAATAGGTCTCGGCGTTCATCGCCACCATGATGTCGACCTGTGTGGCACGGGCCGCGTAGCCGTCGCGGGTCACGCGGATCTCGTACCACGTGGGCAGGCCTTGGATATTAGAGGGGAAATAGTTCTTTCCGGTGACCGGTACGCCCATTCGAAATATCGCCTTCATGATCAGCGAATTGGCGCTCGCCGACCCGGTGCCGTTGACGTTGGCGAACTTCACCACGAAATCGTTCACGCGATTGGCATTGACGGTCAAGCCGGGCATGCTGAAACCTCCTCATCGATCGCCTGCGGAATGCGGATCGTCGACTTCTGCATGTCCCAGGCCGCGGTAGGGCAGCGCTCCGCGCACAAGCCGCAATGCACGCAAACGTCTTCGTCCTTGACCATAACCCGTGCGGTTTGCGGAAGCGGCGCGGAGACGTACAGGGACTGGAGCTGATTGGCGGCGGGCGCAGTCAGGCGGGCGCGCAACTCCGCCTCCGTGCCGTTCTTGGCGATGGTGAGGCAATCGACCGGACAAATGTCGATGCACGCGTCGCACTCGATGCACAGCTTCGCCGTGAACACCGTCTGCACGTCGCAATTCAAGCAGCGCTGAACTTCCAGGGCCGCCTCCTCCGCCGTAAATCCCAGCTCCACTTCGATGTTGATCTTCTTGAATCGCTCGATGAGCCCCACGTGCGGCACGAGACGCCGCTCCACGCCGTTGTACTCGTTCTTGTACGCCCACTCGTGCATGCCCATCTTGCGGCTTGACAGCGTGACGCCGCGCGGCATGCGCTCCGTCACCTCCTCGTCATGGCAGAATTTGTGAATCGAAATGGCGGCCTGATGGCCGTGCTCGACGGACCAGATGATGTTCTTGGGCCCGAATGCGGCGTCTCCGCCGAAAAACACCTGCGGCAGCGTGGATTGAAACGTCACCTTGTCCACGGTGGGCACGTTCCATCTGTCGAGTTCGATGCCGATCCCCTTCTCGATCCAGGGAAAGGCGTTCTCCTGGCCGATCGCGAGAATCACGTCGTCGCAGGGGAAAAACACCTCGCCCAGCGAGCGCGTCGCCTTGATGTCATCGCCCTCGATGTCGTACTCCAATTTCTCGAACATCATCCCCACAAGCCGCCCGCCCTCGATGACGAAGGACTTGGGCGCGTGATTGACGACGATGGCGACGTTCTCCTGTTCCGCATCCTCGAGCTCCCATTCGGAGGCCTTGAAGAACTGCCGCGGCTTGCGCGCCATGACCTTCACGTGCTTGGCGCCGAGGCGCAGGGAGCTGCGGCAGCAATCCATTGCCGTGTTGCCGACGCCGATGATCAATACTCTTTCGCCGACGCTCTCGACGTGTCCGAAGGCCACCGACTCGAGCCAGGCAATGCCGATATGGACGCGATCCGTGTCGTGACGTCCCGGCAGGTCGAGCTCCTTGCCCTTGGGCGCCCCCGATCCCACGAACACGGCATCGAATTCTTCCGAGTCGAGCAGCTGCCGCATGCTCTTGACGGGTGAATTGAGGCGCAGGTCCGCACCCATGTTCACGATGTAGCCGATCTCCTCGTCCAGCACCTTTGCGGGGAGTCGAAACGCGGGAATATTCGTGCGCATCAGGCCGCCGGGTACTGCGTACTGCTCGAATATCGTGACCTGGTAGCCCATCGGCAGCAGATCGTTCGCGACCGTGAGCGAGGCGGGGCCCGCGCCGATGCAGGCGATCCGCTTGCCGTTCTTTTCACGGGGCGCTTTGGGAAGCCGCGCCGTGATGTCGTCTCGATTGTCGGAGGCGACGCGCTTCAGCCTGCAAATGGCGACGGGCTTTTCCTCGATTCGGCCGCGGCGGCAGGCAGGCTCGCAGGGCCGGTCGCAGACTCGGCCCAAAATGCCCGGGAACACATTGGATTCTCGATTCACCATGTACGCATCGGTGAACTCGCCCTGGGCGATCAGTCGGATGTATTCGGGAACATCGGTGTGCGCCGGACAGGCCCATTGACAATCTACCACCCGATGAAAATAGTCAGGTTTCGAAGTATCGGTCGGCTCCATGTTTCCTCATCGTGCCCCCAAGCCAGCCTCTAAGTATAAGCGGCCCGCAAGGGTTTTTGACGGCGCGGCCGCACAATGTCGCCAAACTTGCAGGTCACGCCCGCCCGCCCGCCCGGGTAGGATTGGCTGTTTGTTGTCATTATGTCGAGAATGCGCGGATGAACCTTCTTCAAGGCCAGGACGCCGCCTGCCCGCATTGCTGGGAGACGGTCAATCTGACCCTCGATCTGTCGATTCCGGAGCAGTCGTACATCGAAGACTGCCCCGTGTGCTGCAGACCCATGCGGGTCAGCTACTCGTGTGCGGACGGCGAACTCGCCGAATTCAGCGTCGAGTCCGCAGAGTGACCCAGGGCAGACAGACCCGCGGCGCCGGGCCGCCGCCGAAGCGCGGCGAAGCATTCAAGATGCTGCGCATCTTGATCCTGCTGCTGGTGCTGCTGTTCGTCGCCCTGATGACCTGGCAGGAACGTTATCTCAGTACGCGCTGGCAACACCCCTTGTACGTCTCCATCTACCCCATCGCTGCCGACGAGAGTCCGGTCACCGAGGCGTATATCGCCAGCATCGAGCCCGAGCTTTTCAAGCCCGTCGATCGCTTCTTCGCACGGGAGGCGAAGCGATATCATCTGCAGACCGACGAACCGGTCAGAACCCGTCTCAGGGCCGAATTGCACGCGCTTCCACCCCGGCGGGCGGCGGACGCGGGAGTGTTGGAGACCGCTCTGTGGAGCCTGCGGCTGAGGTACTGGGCCTGGCAGGTCAGCGGGCATGTGAGGGAGCCCGAGGATGTGCGCATGTTCGTTCTCTATCACGACCCGGCGCGCACGCCCGCAGTGCCGCATTCCATGGGCCTCATGAAGGGACTGATAGGCGTCGTGTACGCTTTTGCGGCGCCCGAGATGAACGGCCCCAACAATATTGTGATCGCCCATGAACTGCTGCACACGGTGGGAGCCACCGACAAGTACAACCCCGGCGACGACTCGCCGCGCTTTCCCGAGGGCTACGGCGATCCGCAGCAGAACCCCTTGTATCCGCAGCAGGCCGCGGAATTGATGGCGGGGCGGCGCATGCTGGCGCCCGGCCGTTGGGAACAGGCGCAGAGTCTCGATCAGGTGGTCATCGGCCCCGTCACTGCGCTGGAAATAAGGTGGCCGCAGCATGCTCGCTGACGCGGCGGCGGTACCCTCGGCTACGGCAGCGGCTCCGCTGCTTGAATGCATAGGCATCGATGTTTGCGTCCAGTCCCGCTGTCTGGTGCGCAGCCTCAACCTGCGGGTGGACAGCGGCTCGATGCTTGCCGTGCTCGGGCCCAACGGCTCCGGCAAGAGCCTCTCGCTGCATACCCTCGCCGGCCTGCGCCCCCCCAGGGCGGGAGAGCTCCTGATCTCGGGTAGGCGCATGACCGAGTGGCCGCGCCGCGCGCTCGCGCGCGAATTGGCGCTGCTGCCGCAGAATGTCGAGGATCCCTTTCCGGCGCGCGTCATTGAAACGGTTCTGCTCGGCCGCCACCCCCACATCGCGCGCTGGCAGTGGGAGTCGCCGCGCGACCTCGCCATAGCATCCGACGCGCTGGTCGCGGTGGGCCTTGCTGGATACGAAGATCGCGATATCCTCACCCTGTCCGGAGGAGAACGGCGGCGCGCGGCATTGGCCGCGGTACTCGCGCAAACGCCGCGCATCTTCCTGCTGGATGAACCGACCAACCAGCTCGATCCGAACCACCAGCTCGAAGCGCTGCAGCTGCTGCGCGAGCGCGCCGATGCGGGCGCCGCCGTCATTGTCACTCTGCATGACCCGAATCTCGCCGAGCGATTCGCCGATCATGCCCTGCTGATAGGCAAGGGCGGCGACTGGCAATGCGGCCTGGTCGGCGACATCCTCAGCCCACGGCACCTGTCGACGTTGTACGACACCCGGTTCGAGGCCGTTGAAATCAGCGGGCGGCGCGTGTTCTTCCAGGCTTGACGGCGTTGCGGCCGGGACCTGCGGTGCCTAGCTGAGCGCCGCCAGCAGCGGGGCGTGCATCGGCCCGTTGGTCGCCAGCACCGAAGTGGACTTCAAGGTGATGGGCGCACCGCTCAAATCCGTGAAGCAGCCGCCCGCCTCGTTGACGATGGCCGCACATGCGGCGATGTCGAGAATATTGACGTCGGATTCGATCACCGCGTCGATTTTCCCGCTCGCGAGCAGGTGGTAGTGCAGGAAATCGCCGTAACCGCGAATTCTGTCGACGCGTGCGACCAGCGCGCCATATCGGGCCCACGCGGGCCCTGCGGCAAGAGATTGCAAATTGCCGGAGGATAGTGCCGCCGCCTCGATCGTATCGATCCGGCTCACGCGCACGCTCTTGCCGTTGAGATATGCGCCGCGGCCCCGCTCGGCAAAGCAGAGCTCGCCGTACACCGGCGCGCTCGACACGCCGAGCACGATCTCCCCGCGGCGCATCAGCGCTATCTGCGTGGAGAACATCGGATACTCGCGCACGAACGCCTTGGTGCCGTCGATCGGATCGACCAGCCACAGACTCTCCGCGTTCCGGCCGCGCGATCCGGTTTCCTCGCCGAAAAATCCGTATGAAGGGAAGCGCGCCTCGAGAATCTCGCGAATGGCGATCTCGCAGCGCAGATCCGCCTCGGTGACGGGCGACTTGTCGGCCTTGATGCGTACCTCGATGTTGTGCTGAAACAGCGACCGCGCGATCTCGGCGGCCCGTTGCGCCGCGTCGAGCGCCGCCTGCAACTCCGGTGAATTATTCATGAGCGCCACGTTAGCAAACCTTGTGCTACCGTTGCACCCGCAGAAGGGGGATTTGGGGCAATGGGCAACCGGCTTAGCAGGATATACACGCGCACCGGCGACGACGGCAGCACCGGTCTCGGCGACGGATCGCGCGTGCCGAAGGAAGACCCGCGCGTCGAAGCCTACGGCAGTGTCGATGAGGCCAATAGCACCATCGGCGTGGTATTGGGCGTGGCAGGGCTTCCGCCCGCGATCATTCGCTGTCTCACGGAGGTGCAGCACGATCTGTTCGATCTCGGGGGAGAATTGTGCATTCCCGGGCACCGCATGATCGAGGCGGCACATGTCGAACGGCTCGAAAACGAACTGGACTCGTTCAACGAGGACTTGCCGCCGCTCAAGGAGTTCATTCTGCCGGGCGGCGGGCCGGCGACGGCCGCCTGCCACGTCGCACGCGCGGTCTGCCGGCGCGCGGAGCGCCGCTGCTGGTCGCTCGCGCGCAGTGAGACTGTGTCGCCCGAGACGCTCAAATACCTGAACCGCCTATCCGATCTTTTGTTCGTCCTGGCACGCGTGCTCGCGCGTCACGAGCACGGCGCCGAAGTGGTGTGGCGGCGAACCAGGAAATAAGAAACCCGCCCTCAAGGCCATGTGGTCCCATTCCACCACTTCCATCGACGATGTCATCCTACGCCCCCTCGCCTCGGTGGTCGGGCATTCGGCAACCGCAGACGGCGCCATGGAGATGCTCTCGCACACAAGTCCCGCGAACGGTGCATTCGTCATGACCATTTTCTGGTGGTACTGGTTCCGGCAATCGGACCCCGCGTCCACTCAGCGTACGCGCGAACATCTGCTCTGCACGATGATGGGTGCCGCGGCCGGCCTGTTCGCGGCACGGGCGCTGGCGCTGACATTGCCCTTCCGGTTGCGGCCGCGCTTCGATCCTGCCCTGCATTTGGTCTGGCCGCCGGCACCGGATTCTCTGAGCTTCCTGGACTGGAGCGCGTTTCCCAGCGACCATGCCGTGATGTTTTCAGCGCTGGCGGTCGGTCTGTGCTTCGTATCGCTGCGCATGGGATTGGCACTGCTGTTCTTTGCCGTCTTCGTCGTCAGTTTCCCGCGGATCTATTTTGGAGTGCATTACCCCACGGACATCTTCGCCGGCCTAGGTATGGGCGCGATGTTTGGGTATGGAATGAACGCAATCGCCGCGGGCCGGCGGCTCGCCGACCTTGTCCTGCGCTGTGAGCGCCGATCGCCGCAGGGCTTCCATACCGCGCTGTTCGTAGTCTCTTTTGAATTCGCCACCATGTTCAACGGCGTGCGGGCGGCAGTGCGGGTCGCGTTTCATCTCGGCGGCCGGTTGCTTGCCGCTGCCCTTGGGGGCCCGCCCGGCCACTGATCATCTGTTACGCGACGCTCGCCGAATTCAGCTGGTGCGCATGCAGCCACCCGGCATGCCAGCGCTCCAATTCCTCCACCCCTGAGGGGCGGCAGAACAGGTAGCCCTGCACCTGATTCGCGTCCCGGGTCTTGAGATATTGCCATTGCGCCTCGGTTTCCACGCCCTCGGCCACGGTCGCGAGCCCCAGGCTTTTTGCCATGGCAATGATGGCATCGACCAGCGGCGCGTTGCCTCCGCTTTTCGAGGCTATGTCGCGCACGAACACTCGATCGATCTTCAGCGTATCGATTGGAAAATGCCGCAGATAGGACAGGGAGCTGTAGCCGGTGCCGAAGTCATCCAGCGCCGTGGCGACACCCAAGGTCTTGAGCGACTTCACCGCCTTGCTCACCGCGGTCGAATACTCGATCAGGGCGCCTTCGGTGAACTCGAGTTCGATCATGCGCGGCTCGATTCCGGCGGCATCGATGGCCCGCGATACCCGCGACACCAGGCTGCCGTCGCGGAATTGCACTCCCGACACATTCACCGCGACTTGCCAGCGCGGCGCGCCCGCGTCCCGCCACCGGCGCACTTGTGCGCTCGCCTCCCGCAGCACCCAGTCGCCGATCTCTACGATCATGCCGTTCTGCTCGGCCAGCGGGATGAACTCGGCGGGTGCGACGAAGCCGCGTTGCGGATGGCGCCACCTGAGCAGGGCCTCGACGGCCTCGACGCGCAGATCCTTGAGCGCCAGCCGCGGCTGATAGTTAAGTGTGAATTCCCCGCGCTCCAGCGCCTTGCGCAGATCCGCCTCCATGGACAGGTGCTTGGCGGCGCGGGTACTGATGGACTTGTTGAAGAACTCGAGTCCTCCCTGCCCGGACTTCTTGGCGTGATGCATGGCGGCGTCCGCATTTTTGACGAGAGCCTCGGGAGTGGCCGCATCACCAGGATATAGGCTGACGCCCATGGTGGCGGTCAGCGTGATCTCCTGCTCCGCGAAGACGAACGGCCGCGCCAATGCCGCCTGCACTCGCTGCGCAACGACCTGCGCGCCGTCGGCCGCGACCACTCCCGGCAGCGCCAGCGCGAACTCATCGCCGCCGGTGCGCGCGACCCAGTCGCTGATGTCCTTGGGCCGGATCGATTCGCGCTCTTGGTCCGAACCGTGGGCGTCCCGCAGGCAATTCTGCAGGCGGCGCGCGACTTCTTGCAGCAATGCATCGCCCAATGCCTGCCCCTGCGTGTCGTTGATGCGCGAGAAATTGTCGACATCGAGCATCAACACGGCCAGGCCGCGTTGCCGCGGCGCCGCCCACGCGACCTGCTGCTCCAGTATTTGCAGCAGGCGCTGGCGGTTGGGCAGCCCGGTGAGCGGATCGTAGTAGGCCAGGTAGCGGACCCGCGCTTCGCTGTCGCGCAATTGATCCTGGGTCTGCTTGGCGCGCACCAGAAACTTGACGCGCTGGGCGAGCAGCATCGGATTGATGCCCTTGGATGAAAAGTCAGTCGCTCCGGCGTTGTAGGCGCGGTTCACCGATTCCATGTCGTCGAGACTGGTCTGCATCAATATGGGCACATGACGGCACTCCGGCAATGCGCGCAGAGCGCTGCAGACATCGAAGCCGCTCATGCCGGGCATGACCACGTCGAGCACGACGCAATCCGCGGGATCATCCCGAAAGTGGGCAAGCGCCGCTGCGCCGTCGGCCGCCGCAACGACGCGAAAGCCCGCCATCTCCAGTGCCGTGCCCACCAGCAACCGTGCTCCGGGGTCGTCGTCGACGACGAGTACCTTCGCCCGATCGATGCCTTGAATTTCTGTGATCATGCTTGCTTCAACGCGGTGTCCGGCGACCGTTCGCGGCTCAGCGCCGCGCAAAAATCCTGGTATTCACGGCGGATGCGCTGCACCAGCGGCGCTGCTTGGGTGATCCCTCCCTCCCGCACCAGGACCTCGCATTCCCGTGCGGCCATGGCAAGACGCGTGCCGCCGAGATTCGCCGTGCTCGATTTGAGGGTGTGCACGGCCTGTGAAAGCGCGTCCGCCTGCAGGTTCGCCGCCGCGGTCTCGATCGCGCGGATCAGGCTCGGGGAATGCTGCAGGAACAGATCGATCATGGAATTGAGCAGCGCCGGCTTCGCGAGTGCTGCGATGTTGCGCAATACGCCGGCGTCGATCAAAGGCACCCGGGACAGGTCGCGGCGCTCCGCCTCGGGCAGCGCGCGCAGGGCCAACCAGCGGCGCAGCAGGGTCGCGAGTTGCTGCTGGGTGAAGGGTTTGCTCAAGAAATCATCCATGCCGGCGGCCAGACACCGTTCGCGGTCTCCTTCCATGGCGTTCGCCGTCAGCGCGATGACGGGCACGCGTGCCGCCCCCGAGGTCTGCTCACGGCGTCTGATTTCCGCGGTGGCCGTAAGCCCGTCCATGACCGGCATCTGGCAATCCATCAGGACCGCATCATAGGTCGTGACATTCATGGTCTCGATCGCCAGCCAGCCGTTCTCCGCGGCGTCGATTCTGCAACCGAGGTTTTCGAGCATCCCTACGGCGACTTCGCGGTTCACAGGGTTGTCCTCCACCAGCAGAATCCTGGGTCCGGCGGCCGGTCCCGAAGCCGCCGGCGCAGGCCTCGAAACCGGTGCATCCGCGGCGACTCCGGGCTGTTTGGTCATCACCCGCGAAACGCAGGAGAAGAGCTGTGCGCGGCGCAGCGGTTTGGTGAGGATGGCGGCAAACAATCGGGAAGCCTCCGACCCCGCGTCGCGGTCGTCCCGTGAACTCTGCAGCACGAGCGGAAGTTGCGACCATCGAGCATCCTGCCGGATGAGCCTCGCCAGCTCGATTCCGTCCGTACCCGGCATTTGATCGTCCAGCAGGCCGAAGTCGAAGCGCGCTCCGACGGCCTCCAGCGCGGCCAGAGCCGCGGCGCTCGTTTCAGCGGAAACAACCTCGACACCCCAGGACGTAAGGTGCTGCTGCAAAATTTCCCGGCTGCTGGTGTTGTCATCGACGATGAGCGCGCGCAGCCCGGCCAAATTCATGCGGGGAAGGCGCGTCAGGGTCGGCGCGGCATCGACCACCGGTTCCAGCCGTACCTCGAACCAGAAAGTGGACCCGCCATTGCCGGCGCTGCGAACCCCGATCTCTCCTCCCATCAGCGTGGCGAGTTCTCGACAAATGGCCAGCCCCAGCCCGGTGCCGCCGTATTTGCGGGTCGTGATCGTGTCGGCCTGGCTGAAGGCATTGAAAATGTGCGTCTGAGCCTCCTCCGAGATGCCGATGCCGGTATCGATGACCTCAAAGCGCAGCAATCCCTTGTCATCGACGGCTCTAACCCGCACGACGACTTCTCCGGAGTCCGTGAACTTGATGGCGTTGCCGACGAAGTTGGTCAGCACCTGCCGCAGGCGCATGGGATCGCCGCGTACCGTGCCGGGCACGTCGAGATCGACCGCGCAGGCCAATTCCAATCCCTTCGCGTGAGCTCGTGCCGCGAATATCTCTATGGTTTCTTCCACGGCTTCGCCGAGGGCGAAATCGACCCGCTCGAGCTCGAGCTTGCCCGCCTCCACCTTCGAGAAGTCCAGGATGTCGTTGATGATTTGCAGCAATGCTTCCGCGGAGCGCGAGATGGTTTCCGAGAGATGCCTCTGCCGCGGAGTGAGCTCGGTCGACTGCAAGAGCTCCGACATGCCCATGACGCCGTTCATCGGCGTACGTATTTCGTGGCTCATCCGCGCGAGAAACTCGCTCTTGGCGCTGCTGGCCCGCTCCGCCGCCTCCTTGGCGCGGGTCGCCTCGCCGATGGCAAGTTTCAGCTCGAGATTGGCGTTGCCCAAATTGATGGTGCGTTCCTCGACTTGCTGCTCGAGGAACTGGCGATACTTCTCCAGCCGCGAGTCGCGATGCCGGATCTGCGCGAGCATCTGATTGAAGCCGTCGATCAGCGAACCGACTTCGTCTTGAGAGCTGCCCTCGACACGCAGGCTGTAGTCCTCTTCCGCGGACACGCGCTGCATGGTGTGCGCCAGGTTGACGATGGGTCCCGAGATTTGCTGTTGCAGACGCGCGGCGAGCCAATATGCGGCCAGCACCGCGGCCGCGATTGCAGCAAGCGTGATGAGCAGATAGCCGCGCCAGTCGCTATACAACACCTCGAGCGGCACGAGAATGCGGACGAACCCCGCGATCCTGTGATTGCGCTCGACGGCGGCGATGATGTGAAGCTGTCCGCCCGCAAGGTAAAGCCGCGGATGTTGCGGGTCCGCATCGGCCGCCCCCGGCGGACTTGAGCGGGAAACCGCCGCGCCCGCGGGCTCGAGGCGCACCGCGTTCTCGGCGCGGCTGTAGGTCGCGAGCTTTCGGCCGTCCGGACCCAGTACTTCGGCATCGCTCGCCAGCCATTCTTCGCGCAGGGCGCCCATCGACTTGAGCGCCGCCTCATCGTTCCCCGACCGCAGCGCCTCGATGGTACCCGCTCCGGTGATCCGCGCCACGCGCGCGGCGCTCCACTGCAAGTCGTCGCGAATGTGCAGCAGATTCATCCCGACGTGCACGATCATCGCCACGGCGAAGACGACCATTGCGGGCACCACGATGACCACACGCAGCTTGCGCTCGATGGGAAGGTCCGCGAACCAGCGAATCAAGAGTCCTCCCGGACCTTAGGGGTAGATTGCATCTCACCTAAGTGTCGGCTTTAGCGGGAAAACCTGCTGGTTTGAGCCTGTATTTAGGGGGCTTGAAAGCGTGATCGAGTTCACGCCTGTACCGCGCTTGCGGGGCCGGCCGACTGGTCTATTCAGGTTTTGCCGCAGGCGGCGCCGCAGACGCGGCGGCGATCAGGCGGCGTGCGCCCTGCCAGTCGAACGCAGGCCCGGGGTCGGTCTTGCGCCCGGGAGAGATGTCGCTGTGGCCGACGAGACGCTCCGCGGAGAGACGCGGATAGGCTTTGCACAGGGCGGCCACCACCCGGGCAAGCGCGTCGTATTGCGCGGCCTCGTAGGGCAGCGTATCGGTTCCCTCGAGCTCCACCCCGACCGAAAAATCGTTGCAAGCTTCGCGGCCCTGATAGACGGACACGCCCGCGTGCCAGGCGCGCTCGGTGAATTTGACGTATTGCGTCACGCTGCCGTCGCGTGTGACCACCAGGTGCGAGGACACGCGCAGCGAACCCACCTCGGTGAAATACGGGTGTGCTCCGGCCGGCAGTGAATTGGTGAACAGTCGCTCGATCCAGGGGCCGCCGAATTCACCGGGCGGCAGACTGATGCCGTGCACGACGATCAGATCGGCTTCGACCCCCGGCGGCCGCGCATCACAGTTGGGCGAAGCGATTTGTCTGGCGCCTTGCAGCAGCCCCGTCTCGAGATCGACCCACAAAATCAGTGTCCTTCCGGTTGCCGATGCAGGCGCTAGCATATGCGACAATTCCCCTCATATGAATGCAATCCTCGAAAATCGCGCCAAGTACACGGCATGCGCCTGACGCGGGTCTTTGTCGAGGCCGCATTGGCCCCGGGGAGCGCCGTCGAACTTCCCCCCGACACCGGGTCCCATCTGGCAAAGGTGCTGCGTGCGCGCAGCGGCGATGAGCTGATCCTTTTCAACGGCGACGGCCGCGAATTCAGCGGATCGATACAGGAAGTGCGCGGCTCGCGCGTATCGGCGTTCGTCCGCGAAGGGCGCAGCGTCGACAGGGAATCGGCGCTCGCCATCACGCTCATTCAATGCGTGCCGCGCGGCGATCGGATGGATTTCATCGTGCAGAAGGCGACGGAGCTCGGCGTCGCACGCATCGTGCCGGTCCTGAGCCGGCGCAGCGTCGTGAG
Organism: uncultured Gammaproteobacteria bacterium; assembly: GCA_963702735.1. Taxonomy (GTDB): domain Bacteria; phylum Pseudomonadota; class Gammaproteobacteria; order Steroidobacterales; family Steroidobacteraceae; genus Bog-1198. Next base: position 67,530 of record CAVPDW010000002.1, read on the forward strand.
GCTCGATGCGGCGCAGGCGCAATCCAAGGCGAATCACTGGCGGGCCGTGACGGTGAGCGCGTGCGAGCAGTGCGGCCGCAATCGCCTGCCCGTCGTCGAATCGGTGCAACCGTTGCTCAACTACCTCGGAAAGTCGGTGCAGGGCGCGGGACCTCGGCTGGTGTTCGAACCTGAATCGGCGCCGCAGCCGCCTTACGCGGCCGACCGGGGGCCGCCCGCGGCGCCGAACGGCGGGTGCGCGAGGGTCTCGGCCGCCGATGCGCACATTGCGATCGGACCCGAAGGCGGTTTCACATCCGACGAGCTGGATGCGTTTCGCGTGTGCGGATATTCCCAAGGAGGGCTCGGGCCCCGTGTATTGCGCACCGAAACGGCCGCCATCGCGGCGGTGGTGTGGCTGCAGGCGCGCTTCGGCGATATGCAAGCCTGCGGTGTATCCGATATGCCACACGTTGATCCGAACCGGCCTCTGGTCTAGTTTTCCCTCACCAAGGGGGCAGTTCATGAGCCGGAAAGTTCGCCCACTGCTCGGTCTCGGAGGCATTTTGATTGCTTCATGCGGCGGCGGCCGCGGCCCTGCGTCCGTGACCCCCGCACCACCGCCCCCTCCACCCACATCTTCCGCGCCCTCGCCCGTGGGAACCGACGTGCTCACGTACAAGAACGACATGAGCCGCAGCGGTCAGAACCTTTCGGAGTCGACGCTGACTCCGGCGAATGTGACCTCTTCGGCATTCGGCTTGCTGCGCAACCTGCCGGTGGACGGAAAGGTAGACGCCCAGCCGCTGTATGTATCGCAGCTGCGCATCGCGGGATCGGCGCACAATACGCTGTTCGCTGCGACCGAGCATGATTCGGTGTACGCCTTCGACGCGGATACCGGATCCCTGCTCTGGCAGGTGTCGCTGCTCGCAACGGGAGAATCCTTGAGCGATGCGCGCGGATGCAATCAGGTGACCCCGGAGATCGGCGTCACCTCGACGCCGGTGATCGATCGAGCCGCGGGGGCGCACGGCATCCTCTTCGTCGTCGCCATGTCGAAGGATGCCTCGTCGAACTATCACCAGCGCCTGCATGCCCTCGACCTCACCACCGGCACCGAGATGCTGAACGGTCCCATCGAAATCTCCGCGACATATCCGGCCGCCGGCGGCGGTTCGACCACGTTCAGCCCCGCCCAGTACGAAGAACGGGCGGCGTTGCTGCTGCTGAGCGGAACCCTCTACACGAGTTGGACTTCGCACTGCGACATAGCCCCCTACTTCGGCTGGATCATCGCCTATTCCGAGAGCACCCTGTCACGCACCGCCGTACTCAACGTCGCGCCGAACAGCGGCGGCGCGGGACCCGCGATTTGGATGAGCGGCGGCGGGCCGGCCGTCGATGCGGCGGGCAACATCTATCTGTTGACGGCGAACGGAGTATTCGAAACGACGCTCGATGCCGGCGGCTTCCCCCAAGCCCAAGACTACGGCAACTCGTTTCTCAAAATATCGACCGCAGGCGGTTCATTGGCCGTCACGGACTACTTCACCATGTTCAACGAAGTGGCAGAGTCCTCCGCGGACCAGGATCTGGGCTCGGGCGGGGAGATGTTGCTGCCCGATATGACGGACTCGACCAACACCGTCAGGCACCTGGTGATCGGAGCGGGCAAGGATGGCAATATTTACCTGGTCAACCGCGACTCGATGGGCAAGTTCAATGCTTCCGGCAACGGTCAAATCTGGCAGGAGTTGAGCGGGTCTCTGCCCGGGGGCATCTGGTCGACGCCCGCCTATTTCAACCATACCGTGTACTACGCCGATTCCGGAGCGACGCTGAAGGCGTTTGCGATATCGAACGCCAGGCTCGTGAGCCCACCGGGCTCACAGACCGCGACGCAGTTCCCCTACCCCGGCACCGCGCCCAGCGTGTCCGCCAACGGCACCGCGAACGGCATCGTCTGGGCGCACGAGAATTCCAACCCGGCGGTGCTGCACGCCTATGACGCCGCAAATCTCGCGACCGAGCTGTACAACAGCAATCAGGCTCCCGGCAACCGCGATCGGTTCGGCGCAGGCAACAAGTTCATCACGCCCACGGTGGCCGACGGCAAGGTGTTCGTCGGCACCACATCCAGCGTCGCCGTGTTCGGCTTGCTGCATTAGGAGCCTAAGCGATGGGTCCGCACCAGCCCGGCAGGAAATCCGCATCGCTGCTCTTGGCGAGCTTCAGCGCGCGCACCAGCGCGGCCGGGAAGTCATCGTCGAGAAGCTTGCGCTTCAGGCGGCGACGCAAATAGTCCGCCCACAGGAATTCGCTGAACGGCGTCGTCTCCTTCGAGCAGCCGCCGCTCCTGCGCAATTCGCCGGCAAGACTGCGGTAGGGGTCGTCCACCATGGCCGGTATCCGCTTCGGCAGGTCGTCGTAATCGCGCCTGCGGCCGCGCTCATCGAAGGGGTGCAGCCAACCGCGGTTGTCCAGAAAGACCCAGAAGGCCTCGCGCGGCAGCCGCCGCAGATCGGCGACCACCGTGGTCGCAATCTCCTTCACGCCTTCTTGATGCAGCGCAAGGGTCAGGTGGTGGTGATCGATGACGTAGTACTCCTCCTTCGGACCCCAGATGACGGGAATCATGTGCTTGCCGAGGAAATCCGCCTTCTTCCGATCCGGGTGCTCGCGCCAGCTTTTGCGCCTGGCCTTCACTTCGCGCATTCCGACCGTGATCTGGGTCGGCCGCAGCGCCATGATCGATACGGAGTGAATTCGCGGCTCTCTGGAGAATGTCATGGTTTACCTCACTTAGGTCCGGCTCGCTCAGTATTCGAATTGATACGACAGTCCAACGCTGCTGCCCGGATCGTTCTCCGGCGTGGTTCCCTGCGCCGAGGCGACACCGTTGCCGAGACGCGTCTGCAGCTTCAGATGCTTGGTCAGGTCAATATCGGTTTCGAGTTGACTGCCGCCCGTAGTGTTCTGCCGGGCTTCGATGTAGATGCGGCGGGAAATATAGCGTCCGGCTTCGATGCTCGCGCCGGTGTTCGCGCTTCCGCCGGCGGATGTGCCGGTAGCTGCGCCCACGGTCAATCGATCCAATCCCAAGCTTTTCTGCAATTTCACCAGGGGATTCAGGGCGCCATCGCCGCCCACGCCGCTCAAAGACGCGAGCGCGGCGCCGATTTGCGCCAATTGCAGCGCCGATAGTTGGGCGGCATTTACGCCGAACAGCAGCCTGGCCATGATTTCGTCCGGCGGCAGCGGCGCCGGGGTGCTGGTGAATTCGAATTGCGGAGCGTCCGCGTAGCCTGTGATGCGCAGGTAAACGATTGAATCTCCCGCCGTGGTGCTTGCGGTGAAATCCAGGGTCGGGTCGATCTTGTTCCGCAGGCTCGCGCCGTCGAAGCTGACGCGGCCCGCGGTGAAGTTGAGCCGGCTGCTGGCGAGCGAGAAGTATCCGCGCTCCAGAGTGAAGCCACCGCTCACGAGCGGCGCATCCGTAGTTCCGGTGATGTGCAACTCCCCGCCGAGTTCGGCGTCGAGGCCGCGCCCCTGCACCAGGATTTCGCGGGGTGCATCCAAGGTCACATCCAACCCGATCACCAGGCGTTTGGGCCGAGGGGCGAAGGAAGCCTTGCCCTGCCTGCGGACGTCGAGAACGGCGACATTGGGGGGCAGGGCCCCCACAATTCCGATCACCGTCCGATTCAGGTTCACGCGTCCTGCAATGTCGAGCCGCTCGCGCGCCGTACCCTTGATGCGCACATCGGCGTCGAAATTCGACGTGACCATTTTGCTGGCAATCGGCTGCGCATTCTTGGCGGTGACCTCGAGATCCACGGGCAACCCCGATTGCAGCACCCCGACCGTACCCTTCATCGAGAGACTCCCCGGCGCGGCGGACGCCGTGAGACTCTTGATCCGAAGCTGTCCTTCGGCACCGACGATATCGGCGGTGATGTCGCTAACACTGACGCCGCGGCCGTAGTCGGAGAAGGTCCCCTTCTTGAGGCTTACCGTGCCGACGATCTGCGGCGCCGCCATGCTGCCCGCGACGGTCGCATCGACCTTGAGTTCGCCGCTCGTATGTTGGCCGCTGCCTTCGAGCAGGGGATTGAGCAATCCCACGTCGAGATTGCCCTTGATCTTCAGGTCTTGGACACCGTCCGCCGCCAGAGCCGCCCTGCCTTTGACATTGATCTCCGAGGCAGCTCCGGCGACGAGCCGCGCATCGATGTCCGCGGTATCCCCCATCAGCTCCGCGGCGGCCTTGAGGTCGACCGCAGGCAGACCGAGCGCCGCCTCGTTTGCCATGCGCATGCCCACCGCCATAAGCTCGACTCGGCCGGTGGGCGAAGCGACGGTGCCTTGCAGCCTGGCAGTCGCCTCGATCGTGCCGGCGGCCAATAACCCAGGGGCGAAGGCATTGATGAGCGAGGGGTCCACTTGGCGAAGCGATGCGCGCAAATCGAGAGCGGGAGAAATGCCTCCGGCGAGCGAAAACCGCGCTCTCTGCGCGCCGAGCTTCAACTCATCGACCGCGACGCCGTCGGCAAAGGTGATACGCGCGGGCGACAAGAGACGCACCTCCTGTCCCCGATAGGTCGACACTCCGCTCGACATCGCCAGCGAGCCTGACAGCAGGTCGAGCGTCCCGGCAGCAGAGAGGCTCGCAGGCATGCCGCGCAAGTCGGGAATCTGGATGCCTACTTTGAGCGCCATTGCATCCGTAAATCCGTCCCCCGCAACCTGGGCGTTGCCCGCGAATCCCCGAAGCTTCAAATCGCGCGCCTCGAATTGCAGGTGTCCGCGGGTGCGTCCTTGATCCGGCTTGAGCTCGACGATACCCGTAAGGCTCCCTGCAATGTCGCTGCCCAGCAGGTGCCGTAGGTCTTGCAGCCGCTCCATTCTTGCGCGCAGCTGTCCGCGCGTTTGCGCGATGCTCCGGCCGAAGGCGACGTCGCCGTCGACGTGAGCGCTCTTCCAGTCCGCCCGACGAATGACCGCTCTCGGCAGGCCCGCCGTGCCTCGCATGAGGTCGATATCGACGTCGAGCGGCGCTTCATCCAAGATGCCATGCGCAGCGATCGTGCCGGCCGGGGCAAAGGGCAGGCCGTGCAGTGTTGTTGCAGCGCTCACCGTGCCTGTGGGTGTGCCGCCGATCGAAAGCGCAGAGCTCAACTGTGCCGTGCCCGTCATCCCCGTGACCGGTCCTTGCAGCGTGCCGCTCGCCCTCAGGCTGCCCGCAAGCGTGTGCGACAGTGCCGAGAGATCGGAGATATCGAGATTCCAAGGCACGGTCACGATCCATGGGCCTTGAGGACGCAGGGCGCTGCCGCTCGCGGTCAGCGAAACCGCGCTGCCCAAGAATTTCATCCTCTCGATGGTGATGGCGGAACCCGTCAGCGCTCCCGACAATTGCAGCATGGGACGAGGACCCACGGCTGCGGACCAGACTTCGTTCCCGCCGACGAGTGACGCATTCGCATCCAGATCGCCGTGGACACCCGCATCGCCGCTCGCAAATTTCGCCTTGAGGAGGGCGGTGCCGCGGACTTTCATGCCCGCGAGCGCCGCCCATGGTTCCACGTCCGGCAAGCGCAGCTCCACGCTCGCGTTTCGCCGGCCGTCCCCCGCCGCTGCGTGCGTCTCAGCATGCGCTTGCAGGGTGAACAGGCGGTGCGAAGCGCTGACATCGAGCGGCCGTCCGGGTTCGTTCAGATGAATCGTCGCATCGATCGCCACCGGCGAGTCCTGCAGCATCGCCGCTTTCGCCAGGGGCAGCCGCAGTCCGCCCAGCATCGCTTTCATGGCCACCGTCGAATCGCGAGCGGTCAAGTCGGCGCGCAGCGCAGCGAGCTGCGTGCCGCCCGGCAGCTGCAATTGATCGACGTCGAGGTGTCCGTCGGCGGTGGGCGCGCCGATGGTGCCGCGCCAGCGGCCCTTCAGGACGGCGCCGTTCCATTTGAGGTCGGGCCTGGGGCTCATGGCCGCCGATTCGAAGGCGAATTCCAGATCCCCGGACAGCTGGTTCACATCGGCATTGCCCCGCGCACTGCCGCGCAGGGCGCCGGCGTCGATCGACAAATCCAGGCGCTCGGCGGTGCGAGGCCCGCTCAATTTCAGCGTCGCTTCGAGCGCTCCCAACCCCGGCAGCTGCAGCAGATTCTCGAGCGGCCCCCCGGCCGGTTCGTTCAGCTTCAGCGTCGCATCCATGCGTCGCGGATCGAAATTCAAATGCAGTGCATAGTTTCCCGATCCGCCCATGCCGTGGGCTTCGGCGTCTATGAACATGTCGGTGAGCGAGCGCAGGTGAGCCGCACCGCGCACCCTCAACGGCGCCGGGATGACGGCCAGCCGGGGTCCTAGTTTCAGCTCATCGATCGACACCATTGCGGCATCGATACGGGGAATCGAAGGAGGGCCGGCATTGGTCGCGCCGGACGAGATCTCCGGCAGGCGCTCCATGAGGACGAGCGCCGCCCGCAGGCTGTCGATTTGCAGGCCGTGCAGCAGCAATGCCGACGGTGTCCAGCGCAGCGAAACTCTCTCGGCGGTCAGCCACACCCCCCGAGCGTCGCTCAGTTGCAGCTTCTCCAGAGTCAATTGCGCCGGAAGGGATCCGCCCAAGCCGGTCAACTCGACGTTGCCGCCGGTGAGGCGGGAAGTCATACGCTCGATCATGGCGCGGCCCGGGCCGGTGTTTGCGGTGATGACGAGCGCGCCGCCTACAGCCACGATGAGCAGCAGCAGCCCGCCAAGGGCCGCAGCGACGATTTTGAATGTACGGCGCATCAGTAAGCCTGCCCGAGTCCGATGTAGATCTCGAATGAGTCGTCGGTGCTGCGGCGCTTGGTGGGCACGGCAACATCGAGCCTGACGGGACCGATCGGCGTGTAGTACCGAAGTCCCACACCGACGCCGATGCGAAAGGTATTCGGCACGCTGATGCGAAATGTAGTCGGCGCGCCGCTCGCGCTGGCAGTCACCTCACCGCCGTCGACGAACGCCGCGGCACCGAATTTTCCGACGAGGCGTTGCCGAACTTCCACGCCGGCGGCCTCGATCTCGGTACCGCCGATCGGATCCTCGGTACCGGGGAAAACCGGTCCGACCGATTGGTACCTGTACCCGCGGATGGTCGCGCTGCCTCCGCCGTAGAATCGCTGATCGGGCGGCAGGCTGAACTCTCCGGCCCCCTTGGCGATGCCGGCAAGCGCCCGCGCGGCCACTACGCTGCCTCCGGGGTCGGTGCCGAACACCGTGTTCAAGTCGAAGTATCCGGCGACTTGAACTTGCTCGATGATGAAAGTCGAATTGGGATGACCGATCGCGACCGTGGGCGTCACGCTGAGCGAACCGCGAAATCCGTGGCGCGGATCATCGAGCGGCGTGGGCAGGTCGGTGGAGTCGTAGCTCACGATCAGCGGCAGCGCCACGAGCGTGTAGTAGTAGGTGGTCGCCGGAACGACCACCACCCCCTTGACGACCACATCATCCACCGGCTGAATGATTTTCTCGGTCGCCGTCGTCAGTCCGGCGCTGACGTTCCAGATGTTCGATAACTTGCGCACCACGGTCACGCCGGCGCTCGTCGCGGTCTGATCGTACGCCTGCAGCTGCTGCTTGAGTGCGCCCAACGTCACCTGCAGCGATTGATCGCGGACCAGGAAATCGGGTTTGGAGAATTTCACGCTGGTATCGTAGCCCACTCCGGTGGTATCGCTGCCCCCGAGGTCGATCATGCGTGCGGCGATGTTCAACGTTTCCGCGTTGCCCAACAAATTGCGGTCCGTCCATGTGACGCCGCCGCTGCCGCCCAGGTCGCTGGAATACGCCGCGCTCACCGTCGCCGCATGACGCGGACGCTCTCGCACTTTGAAGGTGATGGGAACGCCCCCGGAATCGTCGACGGCGGTCCCCACCTGGACGATGACCTGGCTGAACACACCGAGCCCGAGTAGATCGCGGCGCCCGCGTTCCACCGCGCTGATTCGAAAAGGGTCGCCCGTGCGCAACCGCAGCGTGCTTCGCAGCAAGGACTCGTGCGTCCGTTTCAGACCCTCGATATGGATGTCGCCCACGTTCACCCGCGGTCCGGTCACCACATGAAAGCTGAGGTCGAGCACGGGCGCGCCGGCCGCTTCATAGGCGACCGGCGCATCCACCTTCGCGAAAGCATAGCCCTGCTCTTGGAGAGTACCCTGCAGGCGGGTGCCTCCCGCCAGCACCGCCCCTGCCACCGCCGCATCGCCCGTGCGCAGACCCAGCTTGCCCCGCGCGAACTCCGGCAGATCGCCGTCGATGTCTATCCTGCCCAAATGGTAGAGCGGCCCCAAGGCAATGGCGACTTCGACCAGGGGCTCGGCGCCTTTCGGCAATGCGCTCAGGGTGTCGCGCAATCCCGGATCCTTCAGCGGCATGCCGTCGATCTTGACCGTCACCGCACTCCGATAGTAGCCGTAGCTTTCGAGCACCGTGGTGAGGCGGTCGATGTCGCTTCGAGCGCGTGCGATCAACCCGAACGGGCTGACGGGCGCCGATGTGCGCAACGACGCCAGGTCGGATGAGGATTTGAGGGTCGCATCCATCTCGCCGCTCCCCGTGGAGGCTATATCGATGCGGTAGGGCTGAGAATCCGCGCCGTTCGCCGGGTAGGAGAACGCCGACAAGAAAATCGGAAGCAGCAGCCAAGCACAACTCAAACGCATCGCACGAGTGTCAGGTAGCCGGGAGCCATGCCTCAAGGCTAGCAGGCCCATGGTGCAACGCCTACCGGCCGGCGCCGTGCCTAGGGTGCCCGCGCCTCACTCGTCATTGTAAAAATCAGGGTAATTCGGCGAGCGACATCGCCTGTCGCAAGAATGCGTCGCTCTTACGCAGCATTGTTGCACGGGCGGAGGAATCCTCGAGATGATGATCCAAACCCTCGAAAGTCACCAGCTCGTGCCGCACGCCTGCGGCCTGCAGGCGCGCCGCCATCCGCCTGGACTGAGAGATGCCCACGTTGCGATCGAGCTCGCCGTGAAACAGCAGAACCGGAACCTTGATCTTGTCGGCGTTCTCTGCAGGGGAGCCCTGGCGCACATAGGGCCCCTCGCCGACGAAGTCGCTGACCAAATCGAAATCTGACCAGCCGCGATGTTCTTCTTTGAGCGCCTCAAGGTCGGTGACGGGAGCTATCGCCACCACGGCCTTGAATACGGAAGGATCGGTCACCGCAGACTGGAGGGCGGCATAGCCGCCGTACGACCACCCGACGATGCCGAGTTTGGCCGGATCTGCTATTCCTTGTGCCACCAGCCAGCGTCCCCCGTCGAGTACATCGCCGATGGCCGTCCGCCAAGACTTGAATCCGTTCTGCCGCAGCCAGGCATCTCCGTAGCCGGCCGAACCGCGGAAGTTCGGCTGCAACACCGCGAAGCCGCGCGAAGCGAAGAATTGCGACAGCCAGTCGAAACCCCATTCGTCGCGGTCGCTCGGTCCTCCATGAGGCATGACGATGGCCGGGAGACCCTTGGCGTTTTCCAGGCCCGGCGGCAAGGTGAGATAGCCGGGGATCGAGGTACCGTCGGCCGCGGGATACTTGACCGGATTGACGCTCGCCAGCTTGACTCCTTCCAGCTCGCTCCTGACGACGAGGAATGTTTGGAGCTGCCGGGCCTTTCGATCGAATAGATAGTAGACGCCCGGGTCCTCGTCGCCGCCCGCGAGCACCAGCAGCTTGCTCTCGTCCATGTCGGAATCGACAATCTGCACCGCCGGATGCAAAGGTATCGCGCGGGACAAGGCGGCAGCGAGCCTTTCGATGGCTGGGTCGAAATAGACCGCTTGCCTTTTGTCCGTCGCGTAGGAAACTCCGACCACACGTTTGCGGCGGCCGATGCGGATCAGTTCGTCGACATCCACATCGGCATTCGCGAAAATCAATTCTTCGCGCAGCGAGCCGTCCAATGCGATCGAATAGACGGCGAATCGCCCCGAGTCGTTCTTGAATCCATAGGCAATGTTGAGGTCGTGGTCGACCGCGACCGGATAGAAGCCACGGTGGGTGACTTCGTCGAAGGCGCCGAGCGCCAGCCACTCGCGCGAGCCCTGCCGGCGGTATGAATATTGGGTGATGCCGCGATCCTGACCTCCGGCGTGGGTCAACCTGGACCCCATGATGCGGACCGCACCGCGCCCGTCGCTTATGTACTCCTCCGCCTCTTCGCGCGCCGGCTCGACGGCCTTTACCTCGAGACTTAGCGTGTCGATCCTATCCACGGCGAGTCCCTGCGCCGTGGATCCGAACCGGGATCCGAGGCGATCGTCGGCCAAGTGGGTCCGCTCGATGAGCACGGCGCCCTCCTCGTCGGGAAGCCAGTCGATGACGTCGCCGCCTCCCAGCTGCAAGCCTCGGCTGTGGACATTTTCCTGGGTGCTGAGCAGCTGCACCTTGCCGCCGTCCGCATTCACAGCCACCATTCTTGTGAATAGAAGGGGTTCGAACGCGACGGAGCTCTTGGCGACGCCGTAGATCTTGCATGCCAACCGTAGATTGGACACCCAATCGCACCCTGCAATGCGTTCGGGCTTGCCGCTTGCCGTCATGGCAACCCGCGGCTTCGGTTCTTTCGCCAGACCGAGCGTGATCACCATCGATCCCTGTCCCTCGGCAGGCGCGACGTACGCGACGCTCATGCCGTCCGGCGACAGGCTGAGATGCGAGACACTGGGGCGGGCTCCGAACGCCGTTGCAGCATCGAACGGTTTGGCGCCTTGTGCCGACAGAGGCGCGGCGGTGAGCCATAGCGCGAATGCCGTCAGAGTCTCGTAACATCATTTTGCCTTCCTTAGCTGCCGGCGATACGGATGCCAGTCTATCAGGTGGGCATCACCGAGGTTTCCTCGGCGATCATTTGCTCCAGCCGCTCCAAATCGGGGATCAGCGGCGTTTCGTTGACCATGCGCACCTGGCAGATGACGGGAGAGCGTTCCGGAAAGCTGCGCGTCGGATCCGGCCGCACCACATCGGCATTCACGCGCACGAGTTGCGGAAACCCCTGGGTCAGCATGCCGAAGTAGCCGCACTGAAGTTTGCCGCCCGTCGCATGAAAAACGACGATGCGGGTGCGGGTGGAGACGGCGGGCAGTGTCTGGCCGAATGCCCCCTCGAAGGACACCACCGGCACGCTGCGTCCGCCCCAGCTCACCAAACCCGCGTACCACGGCGGCGCATTGGTCATTTCGGCCGGCGGCTGATAGCCGATGACCTCGGCGACACACGCACGCGGTACGATCAATCGTTCTCCCGCCAGCGGCACCAGCAAGCTATAGAGCTCGTCGCGCAAATCTGACATTGATCTATCTCGCGACGGCGCTGCGGCGGTTGACGAGCGGCTCGATCGCGTCGAGCAGCTGGTTTTCCTGGTAGGGTTTGCCGAGGTAGTCGTCGACGCCGAGCTCGATGGCCCGCGCCCGATGCTTCTCGCTGACCCGCGACGTGATCATCACGATCGGAATGTCCTTGAGGCGCGGGTCGTTGCGGACGTGTGCGGCCACTTCGTAGCCGTCCATCCGCGGCATCTCGATGTCGAGCAATATGATGTCGGGCAGGTTCTCCTGCAGCAGCGACACGGCGTCTACTCCGTCCTTCGCGGTCAACACCCGCATGCCGTTGCGCTCCAGCAATCGCTGGGTCACGCGGCGCACCGTAATGGAGTCGTCAACCACCAGTGCGAAGGTGCGCCTGTCGCGCTGATCAGGCACCACCGTTTCGGTCGGACGCGCGCGCCATTCGGAACGCACCAGCGAGCCCATGTCGAGAATGATGACGATGCGGCCGTCGCCCAGAATCGTGGCGCCCGCGATGCCGCGGATGCCGGATATCTGCGGTCCCAAGGATTTCACGACGATTTCGCGGCTGCCGACCAGTTCATCCGTGACCAAGGCCGTGGAGTGCTCGCCGGCGCGGATCAGCACCACCGAAATTGAAACGTCCCCCTCGGGAAGACGCGTGGCGCCCAACCCCACGAACGAACCCAGCTGCTGGAAGCGATATTTCTGGCCGCCATACTCGAATGGGGGGGCGTCCTTGCCCAAATGCCGGGACACGATGTTTCTAGGCAGGCGCACCACGCCTTCGACCGTCGCCAGAGGCAGCGCATAGGCTTCCTCGCCGACGCGCACGATCAGCGCCTGACTGATCGCCAAGGTGAAGGGCAGGCGAATCGTGAATCGCGAACCTTTGCCCAGAGTCGTATCGATGAACAGGCCGCCGCCGAGCTTTTTGACCTCGGTGGCGACAACGTCCATGCCCACCCCGCGTCCTGCCGCCTGGGTGACATGGCCGGCGGTGCTGAAGCCGGGCTCCAAAATGAGCTGTACGGCCTCTTCGTCGGTGAGCTTCGCCTGCGGGTCCGTCAGACCGAGAGAGACGGCCTTCTCGCGAATCAAGCGGACGTTGATGCCCGATCCGTCATCGGCGACCACGATCACGACCTCTGCACCGTCGCGCTCCAGGCTGATTGAAATACGGCCGACATCCGGCTTGCCGAGCGCCGTGCGGCGCTCCGGAGCCTCGATGCCGTGCACCACGGCATTGCGCAGCATGTGCTCGAGCGGGGGAACCATGCGCTCCAGCATCTGTCGGTCAAGCTCCGCGGCGGCGCCCTGAACGACGAGCTCCGCCCGCTTGCCGGTGTCGTTCGCCGCCTGCCGCACCAGGCGCGTCAGGCGTTGCACGTGCCGCTGGAAGGGCACCATGCGGGTCCGCATCAGACTGTTCTGCAGCTCGGTTATGACCCGCGACTGCTGGGTGAGTAGATTCTGCGCTTCGCGGGTCAAGGTCTCGAGCAATCCTTGAATGCTCGCCACGTCGCCGGAAGTCTCGGCGAGCGCGCGCGAATACTGCTGCAGAGATGAATATCGGTCCAGCTCCAGAGGATCGAAATCATCGCGGCGCGGTTCCACATCCTGATGCCGGTTGAGGACCTGAGCTTCGGTCTCGATCTCGAGCCCTCGCAACTGTTCCTTCAGGCGCGTCACGGTTCGCGCCAACTCCGCCAGATTGAAGTCGATGGAGTTCACCTGCTGATCGAGGCGCGCCCGGAAAATGCTCACTTCCCCTGCATTGTTCAGCATGGTGTCGAGCAGATCAGCGTCGACCCGCGCCATCTCCACCCGTTCCGCCGGGGCGCTCTCGCGTCCGGGCAGCACCGGAGCGCTCGAAAGTTCGAGGCTCACCGCAGAGTCCTCGCTCAAGGCCGCCGCAGCCTCCGTCGGGGGGCGGTCGAAGGACGCAGAGATGTCCAGAGAGGCGGCGACAGGCGGCGGCGCCGCGGGTGCGGGCCGCGCCGGGGCGGGCCGTGCCGGGGCGGGCGCCGGTGCGCTCGGGCGGGGTACGGCAGCCGGCGGTGCCGCGGACGGGGCGGCCGCGGGAATTCGCGCCGGTGTCGCCAACCCACGAATTTGTGCGATCAGCGCCGCCGCGCCGCCCGGCAGCGTACCGTTGCTGACGAGGTCCCGCATGCGCGCAAGCTCATCGAGGCTGGCCTGCATGACGGCGTGCGCGTGATCGTCGCCGGCCACGCCACCGCCGTCGATTTGTATCACCAAGGTCTCGAGTTCATGGCTCAAATCGCCCATGGCGGTGATGCCGGCCATTCGGGCGCCGCCTTTGAGGGTATGCAATTGGCGCTGCAGTTCGGCGACGCGTTCCTTCTCCTTGCGGTCGCGATTCCATGCGGTCAGCGAGACTTCGGCCGCCTCGAGCAGTTCGGTCGCTTCTTCGCTGAAGATATTCGCGATCTCGTGATCGAACTCCTCCGCAGCGGGCGCAGCCGCCGCTGCCTCGGGAGCGGCCTCCCCGGCAACCGCCGCGGCCGCTGCTTGCGCCGGTGCTGCCGGGACTTGCGCCGGCGCAGCCGCCGCTGCGCGCGCGGCAATCGCGAGTGCAGGAACGACGGCGGATCCGCTGGTCTCGATGGCATCGCGGGCAATGGCGGCATCGAGCTCCGTTTCGATCTCGAGCAGCCGCGAGAGCAGCAAGGGCTGTTCGGGGAAAAAAGCCGTCGATTCGTTGATATGCGATATGACGTTATCGATCGCTCGAACCGCATCGGCCAGGGTTGCCAAGCCGGAGTCGGTCAATCCCTGACCGCTGTCGAAGACCTTGCGCATCACCTTGTTGAGCGGCTCGGTGATGCGGATGCCGTGGCGCGCTTCGGCCATTTTCGAGCTGCCGCTCAAGGTGTGAATGGCGCGATACACGACTTCGGGCAAATCGTGCGGCGCCGGTTGACCCGTGCGCTTGCGCAAGTATTCGCGAATTTCGGCCAGGTGGCTCGAAGTCTCCTTGCTGAAAATCTCATGCAGCACCGGATCCATTGACGCAGGCGCGGCGGCGGGGCGCGGCTGCACGGGAGCCGCGGCAGGCGCCTGCAACGACCCTGTGTCCTCCTGTGCCAAAGTCACGGTGCCCTGATCGGCCTCGCGGCCGTCCGCGTATGCGAACGCGCGTGCCATCAGCGCCTCGGTCGGCACCGGTGCCTGTCGGCCGGTTTCCAACTGCTCCACCAATTGCGGCAGAGCGGCCACTGCGCTGCGCAACAGCGTCATCATTCCGGGCGTGCGCGTCAGCGTCTTGTCGATGATCCTATTGAGCAGGTTTTCGACCGCCCAGCCGAATTCCGCGATGGAACGGGCACCGACCATGCGGCCGCTGCCCTTCAAGGTGTGAAAGCTGCGGCGCATCAATGCCAATGAATCCAGGTCCATGGGATTTTGGTCCCACTGCGGGAAGCTCCTTTGAATCGATGCGATTTCCTCCTTGGCCTCCTCGATGAACAATTCGAGGAATTGCGGGTCCACCGGTTCAGGCTCAGGTACCGAGATCAAGGGATGGGTGGCCGCGTGCGCGCGCTTGGTGCGCTCCAGTGCGATGGTCTCCGCCGGGTCGAGCTTGATGGTCTTGGCTGCGTCGCTGCTGGAGATGCCGATGTTCGGCACTCGCGATGGCGCCTCTTCCTCCAGCGTCTTGACGCACATCTCTGCGTTGTCGAGCATGTACCAGGGGTCGGTGCGCCCACTTTGCAGCGTCTCCATGTAGTACTCGATGCTGACGATGGCGTCGGCCACTCTTTCCAGGCGCAGGGCGTCCGGTGCAGGCGCCCCGGGTTCGATCAGTTTGCGCACCTGTGCGCCGATCGCCTCCATCAACTCCACCGCCCTGCCCTTGCCCAACATGAGAAGGCCGGCCGTAATGCCGCGCAACAGCTGCGGTACGTTGTCCAGGCCCTGGGCGGACGAATCGCCGGGTTTCTGTACGGCGATGGATACGGCTTCCTTGATGCGCGCCATGTTGACGATGCACTCGCGCAGCACGGCTTCACTGACCAGCTTGAATTCCATGTCCTGCTCGGCGGGCGGCCGGGCGGCCGGCGAATCCGCCGATGCGTCGGCCGGTTCTTCGGCGGACGGCGGCAGAATCAGGCGCACCAGCTGATCGTCGAGGCTGTCTTCGATGGAAAGCAATACTCCCGCCACCTTGATCAGCGACTCCTCGGGCGGAGCTTTGCCGTCGGCGACGATCCCGGACAGGTCGGCGATCTCCTCCTGGACGCGCTGCCGCAACTCCCCGAGCCCCAGCACGCCGAGCGTATCGCTGATCTTCTTCAGCAACTCGAGCTGCGGGACGAGTTCGTCGCTGCGGCCTCCGCCGCGGCGCACGAAGATATCGAGCACATCCTTGACCTTGGAGAGATCCTCTTTGATGGCGGCTGCGACCGTGCGCATCAATTTCACGCTGGGCGCCGATAGGCTCTCTCGCTCGTGTTCGATCGAATCGTCGACCGGCAGCAGTTCGGAGAGCTTGAAAGAGGCGCGCACCGCAAAGATCCTGCCGCCGCTGGTGGTTGCCCGCGCGACGTAGTACAGCAGGTTGTTCAGTAAATCGACCGGAGGATCTTCGCAGTAGCGGGCCTCTCCGAGTTCGTACAAGGTTTTGATCTGCCGGTCCGCTTGACCCAGCAAGCGCTTCAGCGTCGCGCTTCCTTCCAGGCCGTTGGCCCGCACCGCTTCGAGGATGGCGCCCGTCACCCACCACAGCTGGAAGACGGGTTGGGTGGTGGCGACCTGTTCGAGCTTTTCGGCAACCTTCGCCAGAATCTCGAGGTTTTGTATGGTGCGCTCGCCGCGGATGTATCCCAAGAGGCCGATCTGGAAGCGCGGCCGGAGGCGCCGTGCCCATTGCGCCACCGAAATCGATTGTTCGCCCAGCCGCTGCACCTGCGGCTGCGCAGGCTGATCCGACTTCAGGTTGAGCAGCAGTAGCGTTCCCTCGGAAAGCAAGGGACTGCCGCGCACCGACCGCAGATCGTTGAGCAGCGGCAACAACACCAAAGCCAGATCACGGCCGCCAGATAAAACCCGTTCGAGGTAGGTCGGCAACTGCACCGTCGCGCGCATCAGGGCGTCCAAGCCGTCGATCTGGCGTTTCTGGTCGTTGTCCGAACTCAGCAGGTAGCGCGCGACATGCTCCATTTCCTCGGCGAGCAGCGCCGCGCCGTACACCTCGACCAGGCGCAGAACGCCATGGGCGGAGTGCAGTTGGTCGGCGCACTTCTCCAGCAGCGCCCGTTGATCCGAGCGTTCGGCGTACGCCTCGAGCGACGCGCGCGCATCGTTCAAGGTCGTCGCCAGCTCCTTGGCGACGATGTGCAGAGTTTGGGAACTGATGTCGGTCATGCCGGAACCGTCTTCGAACTTCAGCCGCCGAAGCCGCTGGCCTTGCGTATCTTCCCGGAGTTGCCGGCAGCGCTGCCCTTACCGGCGACCATGCCGCCCGCCCCCACGGGCGCGCCTGCGCCGGCCGGCGCGGCGGCGACGGGCGCACCGCCGCCGTTAGTCGCAGGCTCGCTCAAGGCCTTCAAACGCGAGGAGCTGGCGCCGACCGTGGTGGTGCCTCCGCCGTAGTCCGGGAGGCGGAATCCAGCCACGGACTTGCGCAGCTGCGCCGACAAGGCCGCCAGTTTGGCGATCGACGTGGAGGTCGCCGTCGACCCCTCCGCCGTCTGAGTCGATATCTCGCGCACCACCTGCATGTTCTTCGAGATATCCCCGGATGCGGCGGCCTGCTGGCGCGCGCTCGCCGAAATGTTTTGCACCAGGCTCGCGATCTGGTTGGAAACCTGCTCGATCTCTTCGAGCGCCGCGCCGGCATTCTCGGCGAGCAGGGCGCCGCCCACGACGTCGGTGGTGCTGCGCTCCATGGAAACCACCGCCTCGTTGGTGTCGGTTTGGATGGTGCGCACCAGCACTTCGATTTGCTTGGTGGCGTTTGCCGCACGCTCCGCCAGCCTTTGCACCTCGTCCGCCACCACCGCGAAGCCGCGGCCCGCCTCGCCCGCCATGGAAGCCTGTATCGAGGCGTTGAGCGCCAGGATATTGGTCTGCTCGGCGATGTCGTTGATCAGTTCAACGATGTTGCCGATCTCCTGGGAACTCTCGCCCAGGCGCTTGATGCGCTTGCTGGTCTCCTGGATGGTCTCGCGGATCGCATTCATGCCGTCGATGGTGCGCCGCACGGCATCGCCTCCCTTGTGTGCGATGTCGACCGAATGGCGTGCGACATCCGAGCAGCGCTCTGAATTGCCGGATACCTCCTCGATCGAGGCCGCCATGTCCGCCATGGATTCGCTGGCCGCGGAGATCTGCCGGGACTGCGCGCTGCTTGCCTTCGCCATGTGCGCCGCCGTGCTCTGCGTCTGTTTGGCGGCGCCGTCCAATTGGATGGCGCTGTCGTTGATGGTCGTGACCAGCTCGCGCAGAGCTTCAATGGCGTAGTTGATCGAATCGGCGATTGCGCCCGTGATGTCTTCGGTCACCGTCGCCTGCACCGTGAGGTCGCCGTCCGCCAGACTCGACAGCTCGTCGAGCAGCCGCATGATGGCCTCTTGATTGCGTTCGTTCTCACGCACCCGCAGCTCGCTGCTGCGCCGCACGCCTACCGATTTCCGGTAGGTCCATACGAGCGCGGCCAGCAGCGCCGCGGCAAGCCCAAGCAAGGCCAGAATCCAGGGCTTGTAGCTCGCGCCGGATTCGACGTGGGCGGCCTTCCCATCGCCCAATTCGGCCGCCAGGGAGCCCGCTACCGACGGCAATCCGCGCGCCGCCGCTTGCGCCTTGGAGAGCGCCTCGGCGGCGCCGATCGCCTTGCGCACGCTGTTGCCGAACTCTTGATTGCGGGCCACCACGGCTTTTAAGCGCTGCTCGGCGTCCGTGCCGGTGACGCGCGTCAGGGCGAGACCGGACTCCTCGCCGGACAGGCCGCGCACGACCTGGTTCAGGAACTCCAAGCTGTCGGCCAGGCGTTGCGCGGCAGGAGCCGCATCGCTCACGCCCGAGGCGAGCCCGCTCAGATCTTGTTGAATGCGCTGCACCATGAGCTCGAAACGCTCCAGATAACGGCTCATCCCTTCGAGCTTCTGCACGCCCACCGCGCTCGCCAGATCGCCCAGCTCCGAGAGCAGCTTGGGCGCCAAGTCCCGGGCTTCCTGATTCGATGCCTGAATGGTCTGCACGGCCGTTCTTGCCTCGCCGACCGCGCGCACGCCCTCGGAGAGCTTGTTCCACGCGGCCGCATTCCCGGCGCCGGCACCCGTGTCCGGCAAAGAGGAGCGCAGGCTCTTGAGGCGCGCCGTGCTCTTGGCCAATGCATCGAATGCGCTCGCTTCGCCGCGCAGCGCGTTTTGCGCCTCGTACGGCAGGCGCTGGGCCACCAGGGAAAGCTCGGCAGGAGCCGCAGGCGCGGCGGCATTGGGCGCAAGCCAGGTCAACGCGGCGGCGCAACCCAAACACAGGACGATGAGCGCCACCGTCACCGGCAAGAGAATCGCCTTGAAGTTGGAATCGTCTCGTGTGGTCATCTTCTTTTGCATCGGCACTTCAGCTCGCGGCCTGTAAAAAGCTCTGGCTCTCCACCAAATTTTTCAAACTCAACACCGGCCACACCTCGCCGCCGCGGCGGAAGGCGCCGGCAAGATAGGCGTCGCAGCGGATCACCGTCGGGGGCGCGTCGGCGTTGAATTCGCTTTCCGCAAAGCGCCGAAAGCCCAACACTTCATCGACCATGAGCCCTGCCGGTATGTCCCGGTGGTTGACCACGATAACCCGGGTGTTGCGGCCCGAAGCGGTCGCGCCGCTGCCGAGAAACTGGCGCAGGTCCAGCATCGGCAGCAGCTGCCCGCGTATGTTGGCGAGCCCCTTGACCCAGCTTTTAGCGCCGGGGATGCGCGTAACCGCGGCCGGATAGCCCAGCACTTCGCGAGTCTCCTCGCGCGCCACCAAGAAAGTCTCGCCTCCCATGCGAAACGCCACCCCCACCCATTCTAGACCGGCGTCGGTTTCCGTAACGTTGCCCGCCGTCACGGCCCGGCTGCGTTTTTCGAGTTCCTTGAGCAATTCAAACGGTCGGTCACGCAGGCCGCGCAAGCTGGTCGCAGATCCGCCGCCGACGCTCGTCATACGGCCAGCGCGGCCTGTGCCTTCTCGACCAATGCCTGCGCCGACACGGGCTTGACCAGATAATCCACCGCACCCTGGCGCAGGCCCCACACCCGATCGGTTTCTTGACCCTTGGTGCTCACCATGATGATCGGAATCAAACTGGTTTCAGGATCGTTGATGAGCATCCGCGTGGCTTGATAGCCGTTGACCCCGGGCATGACGATGTCCATGAAGATCAGGTCGGGTTTCATCGCCTTGGCCTTGCGGACTCCTTCCGCGCCGTTCTCGGCCGCGGCGGTCTTGAAGCCGTGCTTCTCCAGCGCTTTCTGCATGACGAATACCTCGGTGGGTGAATCGTCGACGATGAGAATCAATGCCATTTAAGCGTTCTCCGTCATTTACCGACGTGAGCTTCGATCGCGCCGAGCAATTCGTCTTTCGTGAAGGGCTTGGTCAAATAGTGTTCCGAGCCCACGATTCGGCCGCGTGCCCGGTCGAACAGACCGTCCTTGCTCGACAGCATGATGACCGGGATTTGCCTGAATACCTTGTTGTGCTTGATCAGCGAGCAGGTCTGATAGCCGTCGAGGCGCGGCATCATGATGTCCACGAACACGATGTCGGGCTGATGATCGGCGATCTTGGACAGCGCATCGAAGCCGTCGACCGCGGTGAATACCTCGCAACCCTCCTTGGTCAAGAGAGTTTCGGCGGTCCGCCGGATGGTCTTGCTGTCATCGATCACCAGAACTTTGAGTCCCGTGAGTTTCGGCTTGGCCGTGGTCATCATGCTATCCATGAATCCGCCCTTGGGGGACCTTTATGCTGTGCGTGCGTAGGTACTGGAATCTCGTGGCTTTTTAACATATCCAGGCCGCGCAAGCCACGGTATGGGGTCGACATTTCGCGGTAAGCTGCGTCAAACAACGGTGGCGTGGTTCACAGTTTTCGGAAGAGAACCGCTGCCGTGCCTCAAGCATCGGCAGTGCGCTAGACTGCATCGCCGCGAAACAAGGAATGAGCATGTCTTCCCGAGTCCGTCTCGTCGTGGTCATGGACCCCATTGAATCGATCAAACCCGCCAAGGACAGCACGCTGGCCATACTGCTTGCGGCGCAGGCTCGCGGCTGGCAGATCTTCTATGCGGAGCAAAGGGACCTTTGGCTGCGCGACGGCATCGCCTGGGGAAGGCTCGCGCCGCTTGAGGTTTTCGACAATCCCGGTACGTGGTTCGTGCGCGGCGCGCCGCAGAGCGCCAAACTGGGGGAATACGACGCAATCCTGATGCGCAAGGATCCGCCCTTCGATACCGAGTACATCTACACCACGTACATCCTGGATCGCGCCCTGTCCCAGGGTGCGCTGGTGTGCAACCGGCCCCAAGGGTTGCGGGACATGAACGAGAAGGTCTACACGGCCTGGTTTCCCGAGTGCTGCGCACCCACTCTCATCACGCGCGACATGCACGACATGGGCGAATTCCTGCGCGAGCAAGGCAAGGCGGTGTGCAAGCCCCTGCACGGCATGGGAGGCCGCTCCATTTTCGTGCTGGAACAGGGCGACAAGAACCGCAATGTGATCTTCGAGACCTTGACGGACTACGGCAGCCGCTATGCAATCGTGCAGCGGTACCTGCCTGAGATAGTGACCGAAGGCGATTGCCGCATCATTCTGGTCGACGGAGAACCGGTGCCCTTCGCCTTGAAGAGGGTGCCGACGGCCGACGACCACCGCGGCAATCTCGCCGCGGGGGCACGCGCAGAGAGCCGCCCGCTCCGCGATCGCGATCGATGGCTGTGCTCGCAAATCGGCCCCAAGCTCAAGGCGGCCGGAATGCTGTTCGTCGGCCTCGACGTCATAGGCGATTACGTCACCGAGATCAACGTCACGAGCCCGACCGGCATACGCGAACTAAACAAGAAGCACGGTGTCGACATTGGTGCGATGCTGGTGGATGCGATACACAGGAATTTGAGCGCTGCGTGACCGCCGACATGGAACAAGCCGCAGAAACGTTCGGGGCAGGGCTGCCGCCCGCCCAGGACCGCATGCTGACCACCTGCTTCGTGGCGGCGCTGCTGCACGGCATCGTCATCCTGGGCGTGACCTTCAGTTCGCCCGGCAGCAGAACGGACGATCAAGCGCCCGGATTGGAGGTCGTCCTGGTCAACGACCAGGCGCCGAGCGTTGCGCGCAACCCGGATGCGCAGTACCTCTCCGAGCGTAGTCAGAAAGGCTCCGGCAATACCCTGAAGCGGGAGCGGGCGCTGATCCCCAAATCCTCGGTGATGCCCGTTGAACGGCCGGGAATTCCGAGCGGCGACGGACTGGCGGCGCAGCAGACGGGAAAAGACGCGGGCGAAGAGGAACTCATCGCGACTCAGGTTGCGGCGCCGAAAATCTTGTACTTCGCGGCGCCCAGCGCAGCCACTGTCCCGTCCGAGCTGCCTCTGCTGCTCGAGAAACGGCCCGACCTCGCGATGACCCCCAATGATGACGGGGTCGAGCTGCGCATGCGCGGCGAGGCAAAGCAACAACTGTGGATCGCCGCGGATACCCGGGAATCCGACGTTGCCGTTTACTTGGATAGCTGGCGGCGTAAGATCGAGCGCGTGGGCACCATGAATTTCCCCGACGCGGCGCGGCGCCAAAAGCTCTCGGGCACTCCTGTGATCGAAGTGACCATAGGTTCCGACGGCAAGCTCCTTGAGACCGTGGTTCGGCGCAGCAGCGGGCATGCGGAAATCGACGAGGCGGCCATGCGAATCTTGAAGCTCGCGGCCCCATTCGATCCCTTCCCGAGCGAGGTGGCCGCCAATCACGACGAAATACGCATCGCCTACGAGTGGCAGTTCCTCGGCGGCGCCTCGCAGGGAACCGGCGTCTACTATTCGGAGCCGAACCATTAGCGAATCCGGCTATCTGACCAACCAATTGCTGATCGCCATGCCGGCCATGGGCGATCCGAACTTCGCTCAATCCGTGGCTTTGGTGTGCGACCACAGTTCGCGCGGGGCGCTCGGGCTCATCGTGAACAAGCCCCTGCCCATGCGCATGGGCGAGATATTCGAGCAGCTCGAGATCGAACTGGCTCTGGGGCCCTTGCGGGAACGGCAGGTGCTGCGCGGCGGCCCCATGCAGACCGATCGCGGCTTCGTCGTTCACCGTGCCGGAGGCGAGTGGGACTCGACTCTCAAAGTGTCCGACGTCATTCACGTCACCACCTCGCGGGACATTCTGGCCGCGATGGCCCGCGGCCAGGGTCCGGAAGAGGCCGTGGTCGCCTTGGGGTACGCCGGCTGGGACGGCGGGCAGCTGGAAGACGAAATCCGCGCCAACGCCTGGCTCAGCGCTCCGGTGGATCCCGGCCTCATTTTCGACGTGCCCTTCGAGTCGCGCTGGCTGGCCGCAGGCAGGCTGCTGGGGGTCGAGTTGCCGCGCATCAGCCCTATCAGCGGCAATGCCTGAGGCGGCAGCCCCCGATGGGGCGCCTGGGGGCGCACCGCGGGTGGTCCTGGCCTTCGATTTCGGGCTGCGGCGGATAGGAGTCGCCTGCGGCGACTCCGTGAGCCGCACGGCCGCACCCCTGCATGCACTGCCGGCGAATTCCGGCGCACCGCGCTGGGAGGCGATCGCCGCCCTGCTCCGCGACTGGCAGCCGGCGCTCGTAGTGGTCGGCCTGCCGTATAATGCGGACGGCACCGACAGTGCGATGACCGGCGCCGCGCGCAGCTTTGCGTCCGAGCTCACGCGGCGCTTCCGCTTGCAGGTTGATCTCATCGACGAGCGCTATTCGTCGATGGAGGCCTCCGCGGCGCTCAAGGAGGCGCGCGAATCGGGCCTGCGCAGGCGGCGCGTTGCAAAAGCGGATGTCGACGCGGCGGCGGCTTGTGTCATCCTGGAACGTTGGTTCACTGCAAACTGAGGCGTAAATGCGTTCACAACAAGATGGCGCCGGGGGTCTGCGCCACCTCATCACGCTCGAAGGTCTGACCCGCGATGCATTGACGGCGATTCTCGACCGTGCGGAGAGTTACCGCCGGCTTCCGGGTCAGCCGGCCTATGAGGGTCGCGAGCTCGCCGGCGTGACCCTCGCCAACCTATTCTTCGAGCCTAGCACCCGCACACGCGCATCTTTCGACCTCGCCAGCCGCCGGCTGGGAGCGCATGTGCTCAATTTGGATCTTCATTCGAGCTCGCGCGCCAAGGGCGAGAGCATGTTGGATACGATCTATACGCTCGAAGCCATGAACACGGATGTGTTCGTGATCCGCGATTCGGAGGCAGGCATGCCGGAGTTTCTGATCGACCACGTCGCTCCGCACGTGTCGGTGATCAGCGCGGGCGAAGCGCACGTCTCGCACCCCACGCAGGGGCTGCTCGACGCCCTGACCATTCGAACGCACAAACGGCGCTTCGCGGGCCTCAAGGTGGCCATCGTCGGCGACGTCAAACACTCGCGCGTGGCGCGGTCCGCACACCAGGCGCTTTCCACCCTGGGTACCACGGATGTGCGGCTGGTGGCGCCGGAGGTGCTGCTGCCGGAAGAGGGTGAATTTCGCGGCGCACAGCGCTTCACCCGTATCGACGATGGGATCGCAGGCGCCGACGTGGTGATGATGCTGCGCATCCAAAAGGAGCGCATGGCGCAGAGCGCGTCTCTGGACGACGCCGCCTACTTCCGGGAATATGGTTTGGATGCCAGGCGCCTGAAGCTTGCCGCGCCCAGCGTTCTCGTCATGCACCCCGGACCGATGAATCGCGGCGTCGAGATTGCTTCCGATGTGGCCGACGGACCCAGGTCCGTCATCAGGGAGCAGGTGAACAACGGCGTCGCCGTGCGCATGGCGGTGCTGGCGGCCATCGCTGCCACTCTCACGAGGCATCGCCGGCCCCTGTAAACGGACAAAGCCGGAATTCGGCCTGTGCATCAGGGAAGATATTGCGGGAGAATTTTCTGAAGACACTCAACATGAGCGCCAAAGCGCTGGCGACGACGCTGCGCGACCATGCCCGCGGCAAACCCTCGCCACCTCAAGTGACCCACCTATGGCTCTGAAGAAATCCCAGCTCTACGCCTCGCTCTGGCAATCCTGCGACGAACTGCGCGGGGGCATGGACGCCTCGCTGTACAAGGACTACGTCCTGACCCTGCTATTCATGAAGTACGTGTCGGACAAGTACGCCGGCAAGCCCGACGCCCTGATCCTCGTGCCCGAGGGCGGCGGCTTCGCCGACATGGTGGCACTTAAGGGGAGCAAAGATATCGGCGAGAGCATCGATAAGATTATCAGCCGCCTCGCCGAGGCAAATGACCTTAAGAACGTCATTGACCTCGCCAGCTTCAATGACGAGGAGAAGCTTGGAAAGGGCAAGGAAATGGTCGACCGACTCTCAAAGTTGGTCGCGATCTTCGACGGCCTGGATGCCGAGATGGCGCCGAGACTCCCGACATCGCCGGACAAGTCACCGGACAAGTCACCGGACAGGTTCCCGCTTGGGTGCTGGCGGCCCTTCAGCTCTGCGAAACGGCGCCAAGAAGCAGCCGGGAAATCCAACAGGCCACCGGGTTCCGCCATCGAGAAACCTTCCAGCGCAACTACCTGGATCAGCTGCTCACCGAGGGATACCTGGAACGGACCATTCCGGACAAGCCGAGCAGCCGCCTACAGAAGTACCGCTTAGCGCCGAAGGGTCGCGCCGTCTTGGCGAAATATTCGCAGGGAAGCCCGCCATGATCCCATCCAGCCCCACGTTCCTGCAGCAGGTCTGCCAGCTGGTTCTGATATCGGCCATGAATCGGCCAAATACGCCATGAACCGGCCAGAAACCCGCCAAACCCGCCAAGGCAGCGGCAGTGCCGGTGCCGTCGGGCAGCGCGAAATCCAGACCCAACAGCGCGTGATCGCGTTCTTTCGGGAGGCATTGGGCTATCGCTACCTCGGCCACTGGAAGGATCGCGACGATAACCGCCCCATCGAGGAGGGGCCGCTCACGGACTGGCTCAAGCGCCGGGGCCATAGCGACAAGCTCATCGCCAGGACTCTGTTCGAACTCGGCAAGGCTGGGACCCTCGGCGGCAGCAAGACGCTGTACGACGCGAACCGCGAGGTCTATGGCCTGCTGCGCTACGGCGTGAAGGTAAGGCCCGAGGTGGGCGAGCAGAACGTCACCGTCTGGCTGATCGACTTGCAGAACCCCGACGTCAACGACTTCGGCATCGCCGAGGAAGTGACGGTCAACGGCGAGCACACCAAGCGCCCTGACCTCGTGCTGTACGTGAACGGCATAGCGATTGGCATGCTGGAGCTCAAGCGGTCCATTGTTTCCGTGAGCGAGGGCATCCGCCAGAGCCTCGATAGCCAGAAAAAGGAATTCATCGAACCGTTCTTCGCCACGGTCCAGCTCGTGATGGCGGGCAATGATACCGAGGGGCTGCGCTACAGCCCGATCAAGACGCCGGAGAAATACTGGCTGCGCTGGAAGGAGGCGCAGGCTCATCCCGGAGCGGGCGACAACCCGCTGCTGCGCGAACTGGAGCAGCTCTGCCGCAAGCCGCGCCTGCTGGAACTGGTGCACGATTTTGTCGTTTTCGATGCCGGCACCAAGAAGGCCTGCCGCCACAACCAGTACTTCGGCGTGCGCGCCTCGCAGGAACGCGTGCGGCGGCGCGAGGGCGGCATCCTCTGGCACACGCAGGGCAGCGGCAAGTCGCTGACCATGGTTTGGTTGGCGAAGTGGATCCGCGAGCACGTGGCCGACGCCCGCGTGCTCATCATCACCGACCGCACCGAACTCGACGAACAAATCGAGAAGGTGTTTCAGGGGGTCAGCGAGTCCATCTACCGCACCTCGAGCGGTGCGGACCTGGTGCGTGTGTTGAACGCCGGCGACGAGTGGCTGCTGTGCTCTTTGGTGCACAAGTTCGGCGCCTCGGAGGAAGGCGACGTGGAGGGCTTTCTCGCCGACATCAACAGCCACCTGCCGAAGGGATTTCGCGCCAAGGGCAATGTATTCGTGTTCGTCGACGAGTGCCACCGCACGCAGTCAGGCAAGCTGCACGATGCCATGAAGGCCTTGCTGCCGGGAGCGATGCTGATCGGCTTCACGGGTACGCCGCTCTTGAAGAGCGACAAGCGGCGCTCGATCGAAACCTTCGGCCCCTACATTCACACCTACAAGTACGACGAGGCCGTAAAGGACGGCGTCGTGCTCGACCTGCGCTACGAGGCGCGCGACATCGACCAGAGCATCACCTCCCAGGCGAAGATCGACCAGTGGTTCGACCTTAAGACCAAGGGACTCACCGACATCGCCAAGGCACAGCTCAAGCAGCGCTGGGGCACGATGCAAAAGGTGCTCTCGGCGCGCGACCGGCTCGAGAAGATCGTCGCAGACATCCTGCTCGACATGGAGACCCGCGACCGGCTCAGGAGCGGCCATGGCAACGCCATGCTGGTCTCGGGCAGCATTTATTCCGCCTGCCGCTTCTTCGAGATGTTCCAGCAAACCGACCTCGCCGGCCGCTGCGCCATCATCACTTCCTATCGCCCCTCCCCTGCCGACATCAAGGGCGAGGAGAGCGGCGAGGGACTGACGGAGAGGCTCCTCCAGTACGACACCTACCGCAAGATGCTCGCGGCGCACTTCAACGAGTCGGTCGATTCGGCCATGTACAAGGCCGAACAGTTCGAGAAGGACGTGAAGAAGCGCTTCATCGAGCAGCCCGGCCGGATGAAATTGCTCATCGTCGTCGACAAGCTGCTCACCGGATTCGACGCGCCGCCTGCGACCTACCTCTATATCGACAAGCAGATGCAGGACCACGGCCTGTTCCAGGCCATCTGCCGCATCAACCGCCTGGATGACGAGGACAAGGAGTACGGCTACGTCATCGACTACAAGGACCTGTTCCGCTCGTTGGAGCAGTCCATCAAGGACTACACCGGTGAGGCCTTCGGCGGATACGACAAGGCCGACGTCGAGGGGCTGCTCAAGGATCGCCTTAGCCAAGGCCGAGAGCGACTGGAAGAGGCGCGCGAGGCCGTCAAGGCGCTGTGCGAGCCCGTGGCGCCGCCACGGGATTCGGCCGCGTACCTGCGCTACTTCTGCGCCGCCGACAGCGGCAGCGCAGCGCAGCTCAAGGACAATGAACCGAAGCGCCTCGCGCTCTACCGCCTGGTCGCCTCGTTCCTGCGCGCCTATGCCAATCTGGCCAACGAGATGCAGGAAGCCGGCTACTCGGACGCCGCCGCGCAGACCATCAAGGCTGAAGTGGACCACTTCGAGAAGGTGCGCGCCGAGGTGAAGCTGGCGAGCGGCGACTACGTGGACCTGAAGCTCTATGAGCCCGCGATGCGTCACCTGCTCGATGCCTACATACGGGCGGAGGAGAGCGAAAAGCTCTCCGCCTTCGACGACTTGACGCTGGTGCAACTGATCGTCGAACGCGGCGAGCGAGCCCTGGATGCCCTGCCGGCCGGGCTGCGCAACAACCGCGAGGCCATGGCCGAGACCATCGAGAATAACGTCCGGCGCTTGATCATCGATGAAATGGCGGTCAACCCGAAGTACTACGAACGCATGTCGCAGCTGCTGGATGCACTGATCGAGCAACGCCGCCAGGACGCGGTGGACTACCGAAATTACCTTGCACGGATCGTGGAGCTGACCAGGCGTATCAGCCAACCGGAGACCCAGGACTATCCAGCGCCGGTCAACAGTCCCGCGCGGCGTGCGCTGTACGACAATCTCAAGGACATTCCCGGGCTGGGCGGTCACCTCGTGCCGGTGCAGGCGGTTGCAGATTCGGCGGGCGGCCTGGCAGAAACCGCTGCGCTGGCGATCGACAAGGCTATCAGGGAAGTTAAGAAGGCCGACTGGCGGGGAAATCGCTTCAAGGAACGGGAAGTCCGGGCGGCGATCCGCACCGTACTGAAGGATGCGGTCCTCGCCGAACGGATCTTTGCAATCGTCAAGGCCCAGCGTGAGTATTGACCCGGTGCATCTATTGATCGGCGGGATGCCGGTCGAGGTCCGCCGCCGCGACATCCGCAACCTACACGTGGGTGTATACCCCCCGTTCGGCAGGATTAGGGTCTCGGCGCCGTTGCGACTGAGCGCCGAAGCCGTGCGCCTCGCGGTCGTGACGCGCCTTGCGTGGATACGTCGTCAGCAGAAGTCTTTTCGCGCCCAGGCACGCCAGACCCAGCGCGACATGGTATCCGGCGAAAGCCACTACTTCCTCGGGCGGCGCTACCGCCTGCGGGTCCGAGAGGCAGGGACACGGCCGGGGGTCCGGATGCGCGGCCCAGCAACCATGGAGCTCAGCGTGCGCCCGGGCAGCGACAGCAGCGCACGGGAGGCCGTGCTGGCCCGCTGGTATCGGGAGCATCTGCGAGAGCTCATCCCGCCGCTGCTCGCCAAGTGGGAGGGGCGCGTCGGCAGACGGGCGGCCGAGGTGCGAATCAAGAAGATGAAGACCCGCTGGGGGAGCTGCAATGCGGTAGCCCATCGCATCTGGCTGAACCTCGAGCTCGCCAAGAAGCCGCCTCAGTGCCTCGAGTACATTCTCGTTCACGAGCTCGTACACTTCAGGGTTCGGGAGCACGGCGAGCGATTCCGCCAGTTGATGGACGGCCTCATGCCGGGATGGCGGCGAATTCGCGACGAGTTGAACCAGGCGCCCTTGGCGCATGAGGAGTGGCAGTACTGACTTCACCGGTCGACGGGGGAAAACGACCAGACCGGCAGGATGGAGCGACGTGCGCTATTGGTGGGTCAACCAGAACCAGACATTCCGCCAGGAAATCGAGGGCGGCTATTTGTGGTCGCCGAAGCGCAACAAGAACGGTCACCGTAATCCCTTCTATGAGTTCATGCGCGAGGTCGCCCCCGGGGACATCGTCTTCTCATTCTGCGACACGCGCATCGCGGCGCTCGGCATCGTCAGCGGCTATTGCCGGGAGAGCCCGAAACCGGAGGAATTCGGCAGTGCCGGCACGAACTGGAGCCTGATCGGCTGGCGGGTCGGCGTTCGCTGGCAGCGGCTTGCCAACGCCGTCCGTCCCAAGGATCACATCGCCCGGCTGCGCCCTGGCCTGGCGAGCAGGTACGCCCCGCTGACCGCGGACGGCAACGGCCTGCAAAGCGTCTACCTGACACAGGTCAGCACCGGACTTGCCTCGACGCTCTTTGGGTTGATCGGCAAGGAGGCTGCAAGTGTGGGCGACGTCGGCCACGAGATAAGCAAGATCGAGCGCGACTCGCCGGCACCTGAGCGGGACATCGAAGAATGGGAGCGGCGCGTCGAGATCGAGATCGCCGCGGACACGGCGATCCGGGAGACCGAGAGAACCGCGCTCGTCCAGGCGCGGCGCGGTCAGGGGCTGTTCCGAGATAATGTGCGCTCTGTCGAGCACGCCTGCCGCATCACCAAGGTCGAACGCATGGAACATCTGATTGCGAGCCATGTGCAACCCTGGCGCGACAGCAGCAACGATCAGCGGCTCGACGGCGAGAATGGCCTATTGCTGACGCCGACCGTGGATCATCTGTTCGACAAGGGCTTCATCTCCTTCGAGGACACCGGACAACTGATCGTGTCGCCGGTTGCCGATCGCAGATCCTTGAAGCGCATGGGCATCGACCCCGAAAGTGGCGTGAACGTCGGTACGTTTTCGCAAGGCCAACGGCGGTACCTGGAGTTTCACCGCGAGAACGTGCTGCGCATGGCGCGCGGTGTCGCAGCGCGATAGGCACGCTCGGGGCGGCTCAAATTGGCGCGGGCGGCGCTGATAGGGGGGCGGGTGCCCTGCCGAGGTTTTCGTGAATTCGCCAGCCCCTCTGCTCGAACTCGCCGCGTGCGCGCTCCGAGACCGCGCCCTCGAGCCAAATTTCGCGCGGCGCCGCCCCCTTCTCTTCCGGCAGTGACTCGCGGATACCTCGTTCGCCGTCGGCCACGTCGGCGGTCCAATAGACCGCCTCGAACGCGCCGCAGACGACTATGCGGCCGTCGGTGAGCCGGGCAGCGGGCAGCCGCACTCCCGGCAGCACGGAGCTGAGGGGCTGCTGCCGATGCACGACCACCAGCAGCCCGACGCTGCGCAAGTAGATCTTTGCCTCCGTCTCCGAAGTCAAGCCCATGGCGTGGCGAAATAGCTCGGCGCGGCCGGCAACCCCGTCCAGCGATCGCGCAGCCTCGAGCAACAGAATCTGCCGCGTGGGGCTCAACAGCAGATTGTTCTGCCAGTGTTCCACTTCCGCCGGGGTCAGACCCAATGTAGTCAGTGTGTCGCGTTGACGCGCACGCAGTACCGCAGGGTCCTCGTTATAGATGGCATCCATGGTGTGGCGGGCGATCCCCAATCCGGCAATTTCAGGGAGCGCGACGAAGCGCATGCCGAACGCCGCCGACGCGTCGATTTTGGCGTCTTTGTGCACG
This sequence comes from uncultured Gammaproteobacteria bacterium, assembly GCA_963702735.1. Classification (GTDB taxonomy): domain Bacteria; phylum Pseudomonadota; class Gammaproteobacteria; order Steroidobacterales; family Steroidobacteraceae; genus Bog-1198. The sequence continues at coordinate 98,440 of CAVPDW010000002.1, forward strand.
GCCTGGCGCAGGACCTGATTGCTGGTGTACGGATCCACGCCCAGTTTCTTGTACCAGCGCCGATCGGCCGCTGTGACGCCGAGATAGCGGTCGGCGTAGTGCTGGGCCGCGGACTTGCCCTTGTTGACCGCCGATGGGCCCTGCGCGGATCCATCCGGAGAGCTCGATGCAACCCCTTTCACATCGGAGGCCGCTTCCCGGCCTTCCGCGACGGCGCCCCGAAACAGATGAGAGATGCCGCGCGGAATGCCGGTAATAGTCTCGACCGGGCGCTTGGCGACATCGGTTACGGTGGACACTTCCGACATCACGCCGCTGCCCACCCCGCTTGCCGCCGCACCGAGCGGAGAAATCTTCGACAGTTGCGTGAGCGCGGCCACCTCCCTGAGGCGCAGTTCCAGGTCGATCCGGCCGTACGCATCGAATGCGCCGAAGCGGCTGTCGACCACGAAACGGTGCATGAGGCCGTCGCTTTGGACAGGGTCACGTACCTTGAAATTCTCGCCCGCCGCCATTGATTCGGGCAGCAGGGCCTCCACCGACTGATCCGGCGGCGCTTCGAACTCATCGTCGGCAGCAACCGCCGCGCACGACAGTACAGCGGCGAGGATCGCCATCCCCCTTGTTGTTCGCATAAGCCTTCTCTGTGAACCCTCGCAGATGTGTAGCCGTCGGCACGGCCTTTGTAAAGCACTCAGCGCAGGCTGATCGCGACGGCTCCCGCAATGGGTCCCTGGTTCTCGCGCTGAACCAGTACCGCCGCGCGAGTCGCATCGCTCGGCAATGACTTGAGCGGAACGCGCAGGGTAAGGGCCTTCCCGGACCATGCGCCCAGCCGCCGCACGTCCCTGACGATGTTGAAATCCGTGAGCGTTCGCCCGGAATTCTCGCCGCGGCCCACCTGCGTCGTCGCTTGCGGAAGATAAGCCATGAGTTCGACGTCGTGGCTTGCCGCCTCGCCCGCCTCGGGCAGTGAGATCAGAAGCTCATCCCCTGCAACCGATGCTTCCACCGGCACGCCCATCGCCGCTCCTTGCGCCACCGCCGTCTGAATGCCCTGCCGGTCCGACCCCACGAAGCTGCGGCTGCCGCCGATCACGACTTGGGGCGTGAATGCCGACTGTAAGCGCAGTGCCTCGACGTAACGGCTCTGCCGCAGGGTGGCGGCCGCCATGGAAAAGCGGTCGCGCCAGCCGATGCTGTCCCAGTAGTCGACATGAAAGGCGAGTGCAACGACATTGCGGCGCCCCGCCAGCTCGCCTAGGAGCGCGTCCGCGGGCGGGCATGAGCTGCAGCCCTGCGAGGTGTAGAGCTCGACGACCACCGGCGCCGCAGGCGCGGGCGGCCCGGCAAGAGCCCGGCACGGCAAGCCCAGGGTGGTGAGGGCGAGGACCGATGCGATTGCGGCCAGGCATCGAGTGGATGATTTCATGCAGAGTAGACCGTCCATACACGGATTATCTTTCCGGCCGGCCGCCTCCCGGTACTGCGGTCAAACTCCGTCAACGGCCGCTGCCCTCATTATTCGTCGATCCGCATCAAGGCCCGGCCCATGCAAATGCGCCCGCCCTCGCGCACTCCCTCGCTCAAGGCTGCGCCACGCGGCGCCAGCACGATGATGGTGGAGCCGTGCTCGAACCACCCCATTTCCTCGCCGCGCCTGAGTATGGCGTCGCAGGGAATGACGTTGGGGCCGCGGTAGCGCAGATGCAGCAGCACGTCGAGAAATCGCAGCCTCATGCTCGCCACCAGGATCGCCGCCACCGGCACCAGGGTAAGCAATGCGCCTGACGGCAACCGGCAGCGAATGACCGCACGCTCGTTCTTGCAGAACAGCCGCTCGACCCGTTTCAGAGCGACAGGATTCACGTTCCAGGTGTCGCCCGAGATGTAGTTCACCTGCTCGACCCTGCAATCGGCGGGCGCATGGAAGCGGTGATACATGCTCGAGGTCAGACGCAGCGTCGCGAACTGCCCGCCCCGGTAGTAGCGCGCCAACTCCGCATCGCCCAGGAGATCCTCGAGCGGGTAGGAAAATCCCTTGGCCTGCAGCACGGCGCCCCGCCTCACCGTTCCCGAAGCGCCGATCAACGCGTCGCAGGGACTCGACCAGGCAGCAAGGATCAGGGTCGATGGGGCGCGCGCCGTCTTTGAGCTCCCGGGTGAAGCAATCGTGCAGGCTCTTGAAGCGCGTCTTCTTCGCCTCGCTCAAGTCCAGATCGGAGAACAGCCGCCACAGCGCGATACCGGCGCCGCAGACCCAAGGTCGCTCGATCCGGCTCAGCCATCCCATGAAATGCGTCAACAAGCCTCGCGGAATGCGGTTGGTCAAGAGAAAATTGATGTCCTCCTGCTGGAAGAAGCGGGCAATCAGGGATCTTGCGGTCATCTCAGTGTCATTCGCTTGCAATACAGTGCGCGCCTCAAGGCCACCCGAGGAACACCGCGATTAACACGATCATCCTCTGCGCGCTGGGCGGATTCGCTCTCGCCATACTGCTGCGCAAACTTCAGATCAGGCTGCAGCTCTCGCGCGCCAAACATCGGTCGCTCACGGGCCATTCGCGCATGGCGCGCCGCTTCGCATCGCTCGTGCCGTTCTACGAGTATGATGAGACACGGTTCTTCGAGGCGGACGGTGCGCCGGAAACCATCGCCGCCGCGCGGCGCGCGGGCTTCATGCGGCTCGCCGCCGTCTTCGCCGAGCGCTTCCGGAAGACGGCGGATCTCACCGCCGAGATCGCCGGCAGCGTCTCCGACCTGCAATTCACCTCGCGCTACCGGGTGCCGTTTCAATTCAGCGGCTTCGTGCGGCGGCATTTCAAATCCGGCAACTTCCTCGAAGCCTCCTCCGGCGTGACCGTCACCGATCTCGACGGCAATCGGCTGTACGATTTGACGGGTTCCTACGGGGTCAACGTCTTCGGCTACGACTTCTACAAGGAATGCATCGAACGCGGCGCAGAGAAGGTCCGCGACCTCGGGCCGGTGCTCGGCGCCTACCATCCCGTGACCGCCTACAACGTGCGGCGCCTGTTGGAGATTTCCGGCCTGGAGGAGGTTTCCTTCCACATGTCGGGCACCGAGGCCGTCATGCAGGCAGTGCGGCTCGCGCGCTACCACACCCGGCGCACGCACTTGGTGCGCTTCTGCGGCGCTTATCACGGATGGTGGGGCGACGTTCAGCCGGGCGTGGGCAATCCGTTGGCCGCACGCGAAACCTACACTCTGAAGGACATGGACGAGGCGGGTCTGCGCGTGCTGCGCGGCCGCCGCGACATCGCCTGCGTTCTGGTCAATCCGCTGCAGGCGCTGCATCCGAACGTCTCGGCGCCGGGCGACTCGACCCTCCTCGACAGCGGCCGCAAGCGCGCATTTCGACCGGGAGGCCTACACCGCGTGGCTGCGGCAATTGCGCGAGGTGTGCAGCGCGCGGGGCATCGTATTGATCTTCGACGAGGTGTTCGTGGGTTTCCGTCTGGCGAATAGGCGGGGCGCAGGAATACTTCGGAGTGCGCGCCGACATGGTCACCTACGGCAAGACGGTGGCCGGCGGTCTTCCGGTCGGAGTTCTCTGCGGCCGCGCCCGGTTCATGCGCCGGTTCCGCGAGGACCGGCCCGCCGATATCTGCTTCGCGCGCGGTACGTTCAACTCGCATCCCTATGTGATGGGCTCCATGTACGAGTTTCTGCAGCAGGCTCGAGACTCAAGCCGTACGCGACCTTTACCTCGATCTCGACGAGACCTGGAATTGCAGGGCCCGCGCCCTGAATGAAAGGTTGGCCGCCGCTCAATTGCCGGTACGTGTCGCAAACCTGTCCACGATCTGGACGATCTACTACCAGCGCGCCTCGCGTTACAATTGGATGTTCCAATACTATTTGCGCGCCGCCGGCCTCGCACTCTCCTGGGTCGGCACGGGGCGCCTCATCTTCAGCCTGAATTACACGGACGCGGACTTCGCCGAAGTCGCCGGCCGCATCGTGTCGGCGGCCGAGGAGATGCGGCGCGACGGCTGGTGGTGGACCGCGCCGCAGCTCACCAACAAATCCATCAGGCGCCGCGTGTTCAAGGAAATGATTCAGGCGCGATGGGCTTCGACGTCGCCCATGGGATCGATCAGTTCACCCCGCATCAAGTAAAAGGGCGACTGCCAGTAGGTCTTCACGTCGTTGAACGGGTCCGTGATGATCTTCGTCAGCCATACGAGCCCGGTCCGCACGTCCTTGAGGTAGAACAGGTGCACGGTGCGGAACAGCAGCGCTCCGATCCCGACGATGAGCCATATTTCTCCGACATGGCGTACGAACTCCGTGCCGTTCGCGGCGGCCGGAAACAATCCGAAAAACGTCGGATCGAGCCACAGCAGCGCCGGCGAGAGCGCCCATACGGCGTGCAGAATCACCTTGCGGCGCAGGTTGTACCCCACCTTGATGTTCTCTTTGTACTCGTGCGTCGCACGATTGACCTCGTCATAGCCCTTGGGCTCGAAGAAGAAGTGACCGGACTGGCGGCTGACCATGGAGACCAGCCAGCCGATCAGCGCGGACTTCGCCGGATCCGTGAACACCATTACGTAGGCGATGATGAAGCTGATCGCACTCAAGAGATGCAGGGACTGATTGATGCGGCTGTGATGGTAGTAACGATGATCGTCCCACCGCTGTGTCCGCAGTTCCGCCCAGAAGCTTTGCATAGTGGTTCCTCAAGATGGCTACATAAGTCGGCCATGAACCAAATATAGGATTTTCGTTACAGGCCTATTACAAGCGAGGTGCCGGCGGCCGGAACGGCGACGCACGTCGCAGGATTGCAAGAAATCTCACAGCCGCCGTTCATCTTATCGTCATCCCGCGATGTCAATGTGGGGCGATGAGAATCATGATCGTCACGGACGCGTGGTACCCGCAGACCAACGGCGTGGTCAGCACCCTGGCGCAGACCGGGGCGTGGCTCGTCCGCTTCGGCCATGAAGTGAGATTCATCACCCCCCGCGACTTCCGCAGCGTCGCCTGCCCGACATACCCGGAAATCCGCCTCTCGCTCCTGCCCTACGGGAGGGTGAAGCGCAGCATTCTCGAGTTCGCGCCGCAGGCCCTGCACATCGCCACAGAAGGTCCGCTCGGTCTCGCCGCACGGCGCTTCTGTGCGCGCCACGGCATGCCCTTTACGACCTCATATCACACGCAATTCCCGCAGTATCTGCGCGCGCGTTTCCCGGTGCCGACCGGCGTTTCGTATCGTGCGCTGCGCTGGTTTCACGGCGCCGCCGTGCGCTGCATGGTGAGCACCGCCTCGGTGCGCCAAGATCTGGCATCGCACGGCTTCGCCAACCTTGCGACCTGGCGCAGGGGCGTCGACACTGAAGTTTTCAAGCCCCATGCGAAGGATTTCCTCTCGCTGCCCCGGCCGATCGCCGCCTACGTAGGCCGGGTCGCGGTGGAAAAGAACATCGACGCGTTCCTGCTGATGCCCTGGAACGGCAGCAAGATCGTCATCGGCGACGGCCCTGAGCGGCCGCGCCTGCAGAAGCAGTATTCCAGGCGCTACGTTCGCGGGATACCGGTTCGGCGAGGATCTCGCGAAGCACTTGTCGGCGGCCGACGTCATGGTGTTTCCGAGCAAGACCGACACTTTCGGCCTCGTCAATCTCGAGGCCATGGCCTGCGGCGTGCCGGTGGCCGCCTACCCGGTCACCGGCCCGATCGATGTGGTGCAGGACGGGGTCACAGGGGCGCTGGACGTCGATCTGGCGGCGGCTGCGGCGCGCGCCCTCGACCTAGACCCAAAGGCCTGCCAGGGAACGGGCCCTGAAATCGGGCTGGGACGTATGCAGCCGCGAATTCGAGGGCAACCTCGAGCGCTGCGAAGTGCCTGCTTCAGCCGAAGTTGATCTTGGCTTCGAGATTGGTGCGCGAATCGGCGCTCGACAGCGCCTCTTCGAGTTCGATCCGGCCTTCGCGCACGAGATTGTAGAGCGCGCTGTCGAAACTCAGCATGCCGCGTTCCGTCCCGGTGCGGATCGCCTCTTTCACGCCGATGACGTCGCCCTTCTTGATGAGCTCCGAAATATGCGGCGTATTGACCATGACCTCTGAAGCCGCCACCCGCAAGCCGTTTTTGGCCGGAACCAGGCGCTGCGAGAGGATGGCGCGCAGGTATTGCGACAGATCCAGGAAGATCTGATTGTGCTGGTCGCGAGGAAACATGTTGATGATGCGGTCGAGGGTTTCCGCGCAGTTGTTTGCGTGCAGCGTGGCGATGCACAGGTGCCCGGTGCCGGCGAGCGCGATGGCAGCCTCCATGGTCTCGCGGTCGCGAATCTCGCCCACCAGGATCACGTCCGGCGCCGCGCGGACGGCGCTGCGCAGGGCGCGTGCGAAGGATTTGGTGTCGAGGCCGACCTCGCGCTGGTTGACGATGGACTTCTTGTTGGTGTGCAGGAATTCGATCGGGTCCTCGATGGTCAAGATATGATCCGACGAGGTCTCGTTGCGGTAGTTGATCATCGCGGCGAGCGTCGTCGATTTGCCGGCCCCTGCCGCACCGACCATGAGAATCATGCCGCGCTTCAGCATCACCAGCTCTTTGAAGATGTCCGGCATGCCGAGATCCTCGAGTCTCGGCATCTCGGCCGTGATGTAGCGCAGCACCATGGCCGGATAGCCGCGCTGATAGAAGACGTTCACGCGAAAGCGGCCGAGGCCGGGCTCGGAGATGGCGAAATCGATCTCCAACTCCTCGTTGAAGTGCTCGATCTGGTCCTGGGTCATGAGCCCTAGGGCCGCCTGGCGCACCGTCTCCGGGCTCAATACCTGCTTGTTGACCGGGAATATCTTGCCTTCGATCTTGATCTTGACGGGAGCGTTGCAGGTGAAGAAGAGGTCCGACGCCTTCTTCTCGACCATGAGCTTGAACAGCGGCTTGGTGTTCATCACCTGAGCCGGTACTTCGGGGGAGGCGGACATTAGGAGCCTGTCCGAGTGTTCCACGTGAAGCGCACTAGAACACCTGGCCTTCTTCTTCCTCGACGATCTGCAGCGCTTGACCGCCGTCTTCCGGGTTCTTCATCTCTCGCTTGCTCTCGAGCTTCACGCGCAACCGCAGCTCGTTCTTCGAATCCGCATTGCGCAGCGCGTCCTCATAGGAAATCAAGCCCGCCTCGTACAGCTCGTACAGGGCCTGGTCGAAGGTCTTCATCCCCAATCGATTCGAGCGCGACATCACGTCCTTGATCTTGGACACCTCTCCTTTGAAGATCAAATCCGAGATCAAGGGCGACGCCAGCATGATCTCCATGGCCGCGATACGGCCGGATCCGGTTTCGCGCGGTATCAGGCGCTGGGAGATCAGCGCGCGGACGTTCAAGGAGAGATCCATCAGCAGCTGCTCGCGCCGCTCCTCGGGAAAGAAATTGATGATGCGGTCGAGCGCCTGATTGGAGCTGTTGGCGTGCAGGGTGGCGAGCACCAGATGCCCCGTCTCTGCGAATTGAATGCCGTATTCCATGGTCTCGCGGTCGCGGATCTCGCCGATCAGAATCACGTCGGGCGCCTGGCGCAGCGTGTTCTTCAGGGCCAGATGCCAGCTCTCGCAATCGACCCCGACTTCGCGGTGGGTCACCACGCAGCCCTTGTGTGCATGCACGTATTCCACCGGATCTTCGATGGTGACGATGTGTCCCCGCGTCTTCTCGTTGCGGTAGCCGACCATTGCAGCGAGCGAGGTCGACTTGCCCGACCCCGTTCCGCCCACCAGGATCACGAAACCGCGCTTGGAAAGAACCACTTCCTTCAATACGGGCGGCAGTTCCAGCTCCTCGAGCGTGGGAATCTTGGCGTTGATGGTCCGCAGAACCGCGCCGGTAAACCCCTGTTGCACGAACGCGCTGACTCGAAAGCGTCCGATTCCGGGCGGCGCGATCGCAAAATTACATTCCTTGGTCGAATCGAATTCCTTCGTCTGCCGGTCGTTCATGATGGCGCGCACCAGGCCTGCGCTCTGCTCAGGGGTCAAGGAGCGATCGGACTGAGGCCGGATTTCGCCGTCGACCTTGATCGCGGGGGGAAAGCCCGCGGTGATGAACAGATCCGAGCCCTTCTTTTCCACCATGCGGCGGAGCAGGTCCTGCATCAGCCGTATCGCTTGTTCGCGTTCCATAGTCTGTGTGTCCTTATCTTCCGGCTCTGCTCTTCATCTTCCGGCGCGCCCGGCGCGCCGCCTCATAGGCGGGGTTCGCGCCTCGCGAACCCCGTTAAAAGGTTGCGCGTAGCGCATCAAATAGAATCCTTGTTCTGAGCTTTGTACTTGGCCTCTTCGCGGCTGACGACGCCCTTCTGCACCAATTCCTGCAGGCATTGATCGAGAGTTTGCATGCCCTGGCCTTGGCCGGTTTGGATGGCCGAATACATCTGCGCTATCTTGCCTTCGCGGATCAGGTTGCGGATGGCCGGCGTGCCGATCATGATTTCGTGCGCCGCAATACGTCCTCCGCCGACCCGCTTCATCAGGGTTTGCGAAATCACGGCCCGCAGGCTCTCGGACATCATGGCGCGCACCATTTCCTTTTCGGCGGCGGGGAACACATCCACGATACGGTCTATGGTCTTCGCAGCCGAACTCGTATGCAAGGTGCCGAACACCAAATGCCCGGTCTCAGCCGCGGTCAGCGCCAAGCGGATGGTCTCCAGGTCGCGCATTTCGCCGACCAGGACCACATCGGGGTCTTCGCGCAGCGCCGAGCGCAGCGCCTCGCTGAACCCCAGCGTGTCGCGATGCACCTCGCGCTGGTTGACCAGGCAACGCTTGCTCTCGTGCACAAACTCAATGGGGTCTTCGATCGTGATAATGTGGTCGGGGCGGTTGTCATTGCAGTGATTGACCATGCCGGCAAGAGTCGTCGACTTGCCCGAGCCGGTGGGGCCTGTGACCAGCACGAGTCCGCGGGGAAGCATGCATAGATCTTTGAATGTCTTGGGCGCGTTCAGTTCGTCGAGGGTGAGGATGGTCGACGGAATATTGCGGAATACCGCTCCGGCGCCGCGATTCTGGTTGAAGGCGTTGACGCGGAAGCGCGCAAGCTTGGGGATCTCGAACGAAAAGTCCGTCTCGAAGAACTCTTCGAAGGCCTTGCGCTGCTTGTCGTTCATGATGTCGTACACCATGCTGTGCACTTCTTTATGCACCAGCGCCGGCATATTGACGCGCTTCATGTCGCCGTCCACGCGGATCATCGGCGGGACTCCCGCCGAAAGATGCAGATCCGACGCGTTGTTCTTCACCGCAAAGGCGAGAAGCTGCGCGATATCAACCGCCATTTACGGCTCCTAATTCGGCTTCTTAAGCCGTAGCAGTATATAAGAGGGTGTTGCCACCCAATATGTTAATTGGTCCGCAGAATTCGATGGTTCACGTGAACGAAGTCCGGTCTCGGATTCTGAAGGCCGCCACAGCCGCCGGGCGGGACCCCGGCTCGATCACCCTGGTCGCCGTCAGCAAGTCGCAGACTGCCGAATCCATGCGCCTCGCCGCCACGGCGGGCGTCACGGATTTCGGGGAAAACTACCTTCAGGAGGCCCTGCCGAAGATGGACCTGCTCGCGGACCTGGGCCTGCGATGGCATTTCATCGGCGCGGTTCAATCGAATAAGACCCGTGCCATCGCCGAGCGCTTCGATTGGGTGCACAGCATCGATCGCTTGAGCGTCGCACGGCGGCTGTCTGAGCAGCGGCCTTTCCACGCGCCGCCGCTCAATTTGTGCATTCAGGTCGAACTGATCGCGGAGCCCGGCAAGGGCGGCGTCGGCCCCTCCGAAGTCGGGGAACTCGCCGCCGCGGCCGCCGGGCTGCCACGGGTCCGCCTGCGGGGCCTCATGTGCATACCGCCCGTGCAACCGAATGTGGCGGCCGCGCGGGCGGTGTTCGCCCGCCTTCGCGCGCTGCTCGAAGAGCTGAACGCGAGCGGTCACAACCTCGATACACTGTCGATGGGGATGAGCGCGGACTTCGAATCCGCGATCGCCGAAGGTGCGACGCTGGTGCGTATCGGGACGGCGATTTTCGGCGCCCGCTAAACAGGAAGGCGGGCTCGAGGGCTGGGACACAACGAGGGGTGGGAATGAACAATATACGCAGGCTGGCGTTCATTGGCGGCGGGAACATGGCTTCTGCGCTCATCGGCGGACTCACCCGGCGCGGGCTGCCCGCATCAAGGGTTGTGGTGGCCGATCCGAGCCATGATCAGCTTGATCGGCTGGTTCGGGAGTACGGCATCACCGCGGCGGCCGACAACGCGAGCGCGGTCAAGGGCGCCGAAGTGGTGGTGCTCGCCGTCAAGCCGCAGCAGATGCGCGCGGTGGCGTTAGGATTGGCGCCCCACATGTCCGAGACCCGGCCCTTGCTGATTTCCGTGGCGGCGGGCATCCCGCACGCGGCGCTCGCGCGTTGGTTCGGACCCCATATTCCGGTCATACGCACCATGCCGAATCGGCCGGCCTTGAACGGCTTCGGCGCCACCGGCTTGTTTGCGCCCGCCGGCGTCGGCGCCGCCTACCGTGCATTGGCGGAAATGATCATGGCCGCAGTCAGCGCCACGGTGTGGGTGGAACACGAATCGCAGATGGACACGGTCACCGCGCTTTCGGGAAGCGGCCCGGCGTATTTCTTCCTATTCATGGAGGCTCTCGAGGCCGCAGCGCACGAGCGCGGTCTGCCCACCGACGTCGCCCATCAATTGACCTTGGAAACGGCGTTCGGCGCGGCGCAAATGGCGCGACAGTCGGCCGATACGCTCGCCTCTCTGCGCGAGCAGGTGACCTCCAAGGGCGGCACGACCGCCGCCGCGCTCGCGGTTCTGGACGCGGCAGGGCTTCGTGCTATCGTCGCCCATGCGGTGGCGGCCGCCGACCGCCGCTCGGCCGAACTCGCCGCCGAGTACGGCGCCCCATAGGACCCCTCGACCCATGGAAGCGATTAGATACATTGTCGATACCCTGCTCCTGTTGCTGAGCCTGGCCTTCGTGCTGCGCCTGCTGTTTCAATGGGTGCGGGCCGATTTTCGGGATCCCATGGCCGATGCCATCGTGCGCGTGACCAATTGGCTGATCCTGCCTCTGCGGAAGGTGCTGCCGCCCATCGGCAAGATCGACACGGCAACGGTCGTCGCAGTCATCGCCGTCGCGTCGGTTCGCACCTTCCTAAGCTTGGAGCTGGCCGGCGGGAGCGCCGGCGATCCGGGCCTTTTCCTGCGCGTCACCGTCGTCGATCTGGCCGGTTTGGTGCTGCGCATCTACCTGTTCGCCATGCTTCTGTATTGGTTGACGAGCTTCGTAGCCCCGAGCGGCTACGCCCCGGGCGTCCGCTTGCTCTCCCAGCTGTGCGAACCGATCTTGAAACCGGTGCGCCGAATCATTCCGCCGATCGGACAGATAGATTTTTCGTTCCTCTGGGTGTCGATCGCCATCGGCGCCCTGCTTGTGCTGCTTCGTTGAACATCGCCTCCTACATCCATGAAATCACTGTGAACGAGGCGGCGGCGCACGCCGTCGCGGCGCCTATGGATTGCGCGGAAGCCTGAAAAACAAGTACCCGGCGCCACCTTAAGCGCGAATCTTTTTTCTCAATTGCGCTAAACATCGGCTTTTTTCTATGTTATTTTCGGCGCCGAGTTGTATTTGCGGGAATAGAACGCCCGCGGTCGCAAACATAAGCAGGAGATTTAATATGGCGAAAAAGAATGCAGCACCGACCAAGTCTGAAATTCTCGCTACGATTTCGAAGGAAACAGAGCTCACTAAGAAGCAGGTCGGAGCCGTGTTTGACTCGCTTTCATCCGCGATCAAGAAGAGTCTGCGCAGTCACGGCTTGTTTACGTTGCCTGGACTTCTGAAGATGAAAGTCGTGAAGAAACCGGCCACGAAGGCGCGCGAGGGCATCAATCCTTTCAACGGCGAAAAGATGATGTTCAAAGCGAAACCGGCGAGCAAGAAAGTGCGCATAGCCGCGCTCAAGACGCTCAAGGAATTCGTGAACTGATATGCATGCATTCGGGGCGGCTGTACTCAGCCGCTCCGAATGGCATCGACGACGGCGTCCCGCAATTCGCGCAGGCGCCCGTGAAAGAAGTGGCCTACGCCCGGAAGCACGACCAACCGCGGCTTTGGGGTCAAGGTCTTCACCCAATCGACGACGGCGCCGGTATCGACGATTTCGTCCGCGTCTCCCTGAACTATGAGCCAGGGACATCGCGGAGCGGTAAGCCCGGATACGTCGAAGAGCCCGATCGCCGGCGCGACGGTGATCAAGTGACGCGGCGTGCGCTTCTGTGCCAGGCGCAACGCGACGTAGCCGCCGAAGGAAAATCCGGCTATCACCAACGAACGGCCCGGCCAGCGGCGCGCTCCGAAGGAGGCGACGGCTTCCGCATCCGCCGTTTCGCCCGTGCCCTGGTCGAATACCCCGTCGCTCGCGCCCACACCGCGGAAATTGAAGCGCAGCGTCGGAATGCCGGTTTCGCGCAAGCTGCGCGCCACCGTTGTCACCACTTTGTTGTCCATGGTGCCGCCCTACAAGGAATGCGGATGGCAGACTATCGCGTAGCTTGGGCTCGCGGCGTCCGTATCTTCGACGACCGCCTCCAGCGTGCCTGCCGGTCCCTCGATGAAGAGACGCCCCTTAGGCTCATTCAATGGCGACAAGATCGATGTCGAACACCAACGTCGCGCCCGGCGGTATTACGCCGCCGGCGCCGCCGTCGCCATACGCCAAGTCCGGGGGAATGATGAGCCGGCGGCTGCTCGCCGACCTTCATGCCGGCCACGCCCTGATCCCAGCCCTTGATGACATTGCCTGCGCCAAGAGGGAATCTGAACGGCTGACCGTGGGTCCGCGAGCTGTCGAATTGTTTGCCCTTGTTGTCCGTCGCGGTGGCCTCGTACAGCCAACCGGTGTATTGCACGACCGCAACTTTGCCGGGAACAATGCCCTCCCCCGCGCCGGCTTTGAGCTCTATGGACTGCATCGACGTGACCGGGCCTGAGGGCGGGGCGGCGGGTTTGCCGCCGCATGCCGACAGCAAACCGATGAGTACGGCGAGGGTGAATTGCGGCAAGGGTCGTTTGCGTGCCATGGCCGACATCTTAGTTGATTTTACAGTAGCGGTCGTTTACGGCGCCGGTTGTTCGCGGTCCGCTCTTGGAATTCGCGATTCTTGAATCCTGAGGGCGGCGGCGAGGCTCAGTACCACCGTGGCCGCACAGATCAACGTAATCTCGGCGCCCGCCGCGATTGCGGCGCCAATGGCGCCGATTCCGACACCGCCCGCCACGATAAGACCGAGTTCGGCGGCCGCTCCGACGAAACACAGCCGCAGGGCGCCGATCAGGTCGTCGACTTCGTCCCACACTTGCAGCATCCATTCCATACGCCCCGACTGTAGGGCAGCTTTGGCGCCGCCGCCGTGAGTGGGATCACACCCTTGCCATGCTGCCTCCCGCTGCGTAGGCTTGAGTTCACATGCAGCGAATTCTCGTCCTGAATCCGAAGGGTGGTTCGGGTAAAACGACGATAGCCACGAATCTCGCCAGTTATTTTGCGAGCCAGGGGGATCGTCCGCTGTTGTCGGATAATGATCCGCAGGGCTCGAGCACCCGCTGGCTCAAGAAGCGCACGCCGGAACGGCCGTTCATCCACGGGATAGCCGCGTTCGAACGCAATTCGCGCATGACCCGCGCATGGCAGATGCGCGTTCCGCCCGACGCAGCGCACGTCGTGGTCGATACCCCGGCTGCGATTCCTGCGCACGAGATGCCCGACATCACGAAGAGCGCCGATGCCATCATCGTGCCCGTGCTGCCCTCCGATATCGACATTCACGCCTGCTCGAAATGCATCGCCGATCTGCTGCTCATCGCCAAGGTGCGGCGTGAGGAGAATCGCATCGGCGTGGTCGCCAATCGCGTCAGGCGCAATACCGTGATCTATCAATCGCTGATGCGGTTTCTGGAGAGTTTGCGCATCCCCGTCATCGCAACCTTGCGCGACTCGCAGAACTATGTGCGGGCGGCCGAGCAGGGCGTGGGATTGTATGAAATGAAACACGGCTTGGTGGATCAGGATCTTGCCGATTGGCAGCCGATGCTTGCGTGGCTGCGGGAAAAGGAAGATTTGCGGCAACCGAGCGAAGGGATCAATCCACTGCCCGTCCCGGCCTGAGCCTGACGGGAACGCGCTCACCCGGGCTTATTTCTTCTCTTCCCAGGAACCGCGAATTTTTTCCGCCCAGTTCTTGTAGCTGTGCCAATTGTAGAGGTTGGTGGTGATCGCGCCGTGCCGGCCGCCGGTCTTGTAAACCTCTCGCTGCGCGGCAGCCGGTTTGAGCGCACCCGGCTCCGCACGGGGAGCCCTGCGGTCCACCCCGGTGTATCGAGTCTGATTCTTGAGTTCGCTCATGGGAGTGACAGTAAGTGGCGTGCACCTTCGATGGCAGGAACTGTGTCACAGGGGTCGGGACCCTGTCGGCGCCGTGCGACGCATTGCGATGTGCATCTCACCGTCCGTCACGGTAAGTTAAATCGCCGGAATTGCCCGCCTCACCAGGCGTCGAACAGCGGCTTGAGTTCCTTGAGCGAGCGCGCCAGCGCCGCGGGCAATAAGGTCGCGTAGGCGTCGAGCAGGGCGATCGCATTGCGCGCAGGATCGGTTCGAGCGGCTGCGCCCAGCCTGCGCGACATGCCGCGGTTCACGACGTGAAGATTCTCGTAAAGCTCTTCGAGCGCGGCGAAGCCGTGGGCGTCGGCGTTCCCGGTCAATTCGCGCGCCAGCAGATACATGCTGGTGCTGCGGTACACCGTCTCGGCTTCGCTGGCGAACGGCAGGTGAAAACGCGCCATGGGGCGAAAACGGTCGGTCCACGGGCAGCCCGCGGTCGCCATGATCAGACCCAGCACCGAACTCATGGCCGTCTGCACCGTGGTCTCGGCATACATGGTGCGCTCGGACTGTGTGACCGTCACTCCCACCGTGTCGAACGAAACCAGCGCCTTGAGCGGCTCGATGGCCCCTGCCATTTGCAGAGCGGCCGGGCAATGCGGATGTTCGGCGCTGTTGAGAGGACAGTTGGCGCATTGGTTGAATTTCAACTCCGTCCAAAACGGCGGCTCCTGCGGCGCCGTGTTGGTGAGGCGGAAATCCTCCGCGCCGAAAGTGAAATCCAGCGACTTTTGCGATCCGTCCGGCAAAGCGAAGCTGTAGCGGATGCGCTGCGGCTCGGTCATGCAACGAGCCGGTAGCAGGGGGTGTATTCGGCGCCGGTGAATTTCATCCGGCCCTGCGCGACGAACGAGCGCAGCAGGCGATCCAGAGGCTCCATGATCGAAGGCTCGCCGGCGAGTTCGAACGGCCCGTGGCGCTCGATCGCGTTGATGCCGTATTCCTTGATGTTGCCGGCCACGATTCCGGAAAATGCGCGCCGTAGATTCGCGGCGCGCTCATGAGTTGCCTGGTCGCGCGACAGGCGCAAGCCCCGCATCGATTCATGCGTCACTTCAAACGGCAGCTGGAATTCCAGAGGAATCTTGAGGAGCCAATTGAAGCCGTACGAATCGCTTGCCTGCCGCCTGTAATCGCGAACCACGCCGAGGCCCTGAACCATCGCCCGTGCGACGGCCGGCGGGTCGTCGATGATGATCTGGTAGCGTACTTGAGCGGCCGAACCCAAGGTCGCCCCGATGAAGCGATGGATCTGGTCGAAGTAGTCGGCGCTGTCCGCCGGGCCCGTGAACACCACGGGAAAGGGCAGATTGCGATTGGCCGGGTCGAGCAGGATGCCGAGCAGGTACAGAATCTCCTCCGCCGTGCCCGCACCGCCCGGAAAAATCACGATGCCGTGGCCCAGGCGCACGAAGGCCTCCAGGCGCTTCTCGATGTCCGGCATGATCACCAGCTGGCTCACGATGGGGTTCGGCGGTTCGGCGGCGATGATGCCGGGTTCCGTGATTCCCATATACCTGCCGTCGGCAATGCGCTGTTTCGAGTGTCCGATGGTCGCGCCTTTCATGGGACCCTTCATCGCCCCCGGGCCGCATCCCGTGCACACATCCAGGCTGCGAAGCCCGAGCTCATAGCCGACCTTCTTGGTGTAGTCGTATTCGACCCGCCGTATCGAGTGGCCGCCCCAGCACACCACCAGATTGGGCCGGGTCTGCAATTCCAAGACTCTTGCATTGCGCAGGATGTGGAAGACCGCGTTGGTGATGCTGGGAGAGGAGGCCAGTTCGAAGCGGCCGCTTTCCATGATCTCGTTCGAAATGAACACGACGTCGCGCAATACCGCGAACAAATGTTCCTTCAATCCTCTGATCATGACACCGTCGACGAAGGCGGCCGCCGGTGCATTCTTGATTTCGAGCTTGATGCCCCAGGCCTGACGCACGATCCGCAGGTCGAAGTCACGGTACTTCTCGAATATAAGCCTCGAATCATCGATGTCGCTTCCCGAATTCAGAACGGCGAGGGCGCATTGGCGAAACAGGGGGTACAGGCCGCCTTGGCCGGAATCGAGCAGTTTAGCTATCTCCTGCTGCGACAGGTTCTCCATGCTGCCCTTGGGCGCAACCCGCGCATCGACCATGTCCGACGAGAGAATCGTGGTTTCCAAGGCGCAGCCCTATGGATCGATTTCGATCGGTATGTTGTCTTGAGTGCGCATCCACACTTCGACCATGTCGGAATTGGACAGGGCGATGCAGCCGTCCGTCCAGTCGGTCGATTCGTAGTAGGACGCCGGATGCTTGGGCTGGTTGGGGAAGCCGTGAATCATGATCGAGCCCCCGGGCGCCCAGCGGTTCTTGCGCGCGCGCAGCTCGTCCTTCTTGTTCGGATAGGACACCTGAATGGCCAGGAAGTAATCGCTGCGCGTATTGCGGCGGGCCAGCATGTAAACGCCCTCCGGGGTCCGGAAGTCGTGTTCGCGCTCCTTCTGACCCGTAGGACTCAAGCCGAGCTGCACCTTGTACTCGCCGAGCAGCTGGGTGCCGTCGTATAAATACAGTCTGTGTTCGGCCTTGTGAACGACGACCCGCGTCGCGGCCGCGATTTCGTCGGCCGAGGCAGGCGCCGCCGCCGCCCAGCCCGCAACGGCCAGGGCGGCCCACAGATATTTCGCCGAACGGCCGATTCGATCTCTCATCGGCAAAATTATAGCGTGTACCCGGTGCGACATAATCGGCTATAGCTCACGTCTCGGTATAATCGGACCAATGCGACTTGCGGTAATTCCATCCATTCTTCTCCTGGGGGTATTGGGCGGCTGTGCAGGCTCGTCCAGGATTGCGCCCGTCGAAGCGCTCGATGAGCGCACCGGGATCACTCTGGGCGTACTCAAGGAGCCCATCGAACTCGTGCCCAGCCACCCTGAGATCGGCGCGGGCAAGCGCACCACCTTTGCCTATCTGGGACCGGTGGAGTGGGATCGCAGCGGCACTCTTTCCTATGGCCTGTGGATGCACATCGCACCCGGAAACGACCTCGCGCTCGCCGACATTCGCGGATCCCCGTCCCCTACGTTGGTGCTTGACGACGGCGTCGTCGCCTTGTCGCGCATCGAGGCGCCGAATCGCGGGCGCGACGCCTACAAGCAAGCCGCCCCGTGGGGCCAGATCGCCTATTTCGACCTCGACGTTGCAACCCTGCGGCGCATGGCGGCGAGCCGCAAGCTCGAACTCGATGTCGGCGCCACGAACGGGTCCACGGTGAGTTTTTCCCCCTCCTCGGATACCCATGCCGTTCTCACCCGGTACTTGCAAGATCGGGGCCTTACCGGCGATTGATGGCCGCCACTTGCGGCAGCGTGATGGTGGTCCCTGGCCGCACATCGCTGAAATCCACGTCGGGATTGTATTGCGTGACCAGCCAGACGGGTAGATCGCCATGCTGTTGAGCGATCACCCAGAGGGAATCACCGCGTTTCACGGAATAATTCTCCGTTCCGGCGATGCGGTGGGCGGCGAAATAGTCCTCCTGTAGATGCTGGTGGTAGTCGCGCCGCGTCGCCTCGAATTGCCCGGGAGTAACCTTGGAGAAATCCAGTTTGACCCTGTGACCGAGAGTCACCATGGCCTTCTTGTGCAATTTATTCAAAGTGCGCAGCGTTCCCGAACTCACTCCCAGCCAATCTGCATAGTGGCCCAGGGTTTCTGCTGCCTGCACGATCACCGTGTTGCCCGCACCTACGCTGTAGTCGGTGGTGTCTCCGCTTCCCGTCGGGGCCGCCGCCGGCAGCAGCGCGGCGCTCCCAGTCTGCCGCTGCGAGACCGGTTCCCTGGAAGGCCGCTCTGCCTTGGACACCGCCTGTACCGGCGCGGATTCCGAGCCGGCGTCCACCGTAGGCGTAGCTGAGGGGCCGGGCGGCGCGGCCGCCACTGCCGCGGCCGGGGCGCCCGCGCCTTGCGCGCGAGACGCAGGCGGCGGGATGCGCAGCGTCTCGCCGCGTGCGACTTTATGGTCCTCGCTCCAGCCGTTCGCGGCCAGCAGCCGACTCAAAGCGACTCCGCTCGCCGCGGCGATTCCGGCCAACGTCTCGCCGCGTCTGATCCTGTGGCTGCCGTCGTTTCTTTGTGCCAGATAGCGTTGCGCGGGAGGCAAGCGTTCCCACGCGGCTGCGATCTCAGCGCGCGGCACGGTGCCCGGCAGCCGCAGGCGGTAGCCGCGCGGCACCCATCGGCTGCCGTTCCAGATCGGGGGCCGCAGCGCAGGATTCAGCACGCGCAGCGCTCCCATGTCGACCTTGAACGCCTTGGACAGGGCCTCCACCGGGATGTAGTCCGGTGAATCCACCACCGTGCTGTCCGTGTCGGGCAGGTGTGCGATCGGTCCGAAGTACTTGTCGGCGTTGCGGTCCACCTCGAGCGCCGCCAGGAATGCGACATAGAAATTGCGCGATGCGAAGCCGAAAGTCGCGCCCTGGTAGCGCTTGACGATCACTGCGATGTCGCTGGTGCCCAATTCGTCCTGCGCCCTGCGCAGGCCGCCCGGTCCGTGATTGTACGCAGTGACCGCGAGCGGCCAGGTGCCGAGCAACCTATAGTTATAGAGCATCAGGTTGGCGGCGGCTTCAGTGGCGCTGTACGGGTCCAGCCTCTCGTCGACCACCCTGTCGACACGCATGAATCGCCTGGCGGTGGACGGCATGAATTGCCACAACCCTGCCGCGCCGACCTTGGAATAGGCCTCGAGGTTGAAGGAGGACTCGACGTGCGGGAGCGCCGCGATTTCAGCCGGCACTCCGTGCTGGGTCAAGGTGCGCGCGATCTGCCGCTCCCACAGCGCTGCGCGAATCAACCCTTCGTGAAATCGATCCGCCTGCCCCAGCTGAAAGCGTATCCGGTCGATGGCGTCGCGAAAGTCCCGCGCAGTCGCCTCGTCGCCGAAGGCATGCAGAATTCGCAGTTCATGCGGACTGAGATTGTCGGTCGAGCCTGCGGCGAAACGCTTCAGTAGGGCCGCATACCGCGCCTTCGCCTCTGCGACGCGCTTTTCGCGATACCTGGGGGAGGTTCCGGGGTCGAAGCGCAGCACTTCGTACACCAATCCTAGGTTCCAATCGTCGTGCAGCAGGCCTTGGTCGGTGGTGACCTCCGTATAGACGCGAATCCAAAACCGGACATCTTTCTCGAGCTGCGGCGGAGGAACGAAGGGATCGGGCGATTCAGCGCCCGCAGCATTGCCGTGAACGACAAACAGCGCGAGCAGGAGCCCGATTACTGCGGACGGGCGAACGCGGCTCATTCGACGCACACTATAACGCCCGACGGGACAAGTCCAATCGCGGACGCAGGGGCCGCGCAGCTTATACTGACTGTCATGTCGGATATTCGCGTCGTGTTGTTCGATATGGGCGGCGTGCTGGTGGAGCTCAGCGGCGTCGAGGTCATGCTGGCATGGCTCGGCAACGCGATTACCGCCGATGAACTCTGGCGCCGATGGCTAATGTCCGAGCCGGTGCGAAAATTTGAAACCGGACGGATCGATGCGCACGAGTTTGCCGCGGGCGTGACGGCCGAGTTCGATCTGCGCGTCGAACCCGGGCTTTTTCTCGAAGCATTCATCGGCTGGCCGACCGCGCCTTTTCCGGGTGCGATGGCGATGCTTGCACGCATCCCGAGATCCTATCGTCGCGCGGTGCTGTCGAACAGCAACGCTTTGCACTGGCCGCGCGTACGCGATGAGATGGGACTCGGCCCGATGTTCGACCGGCACTTCGTGTCGCATCTCACCGGGCGGATCAAACCCGATTCGGACGCATTTGAGCACGTGCTGGAGTCGCTCGATTGCCGGCCCGGTCAAGTGCTGTTTCTCGACGACAATCTGCTCAACGTCGAGGCGGCGCAGCACTTGGGCATGCATGCGATTCGCGTGTGCGGAGCAACCGAAGCGGAAAGTGCGCTCATCGATCGCGGCATCATCGAGGGACGGGGCTAACGCCCGCGCAACCACTTGTGGGCGCGCAAAAGCCGCGGTTTGACGCCCCGCACTGCCGTCAGGCGGCTTGACCGCCGGCGCCGGGGCAACGCGCCTTGCCGTGGGCGGAGGCAATCGGATCGCGGGCTCACCTACGCGGATAGGTCTATCCGCACTTCGAATCGCCGCAATTCAAGCACGTCTGGCAGCCGTCCATCATCACCACGGCGGCGGTGCTGCACTTCGCGCACAATTGCGCCCCTTCGGGGAAGTGGGACTTCGAAAAGGCGTCGGTCTGCTTGGCACGCGCCTCGAACTCCGCGCGCTTCTCCTGCACCATCTTGCGCTGGTGCGCATCGAGTTCGGGCTTCTTGAGCAGGCCGATGGACTGCAGGTGGCGTTCGATCACGTATCCCAGCTCTGCAATGGTCGAGGGCATGAATTTGCCGCCCGGCTGCCAATAGCCGCCCTTCGGATCGAACACTGCCTTCAGTTCGTCGACCAGAAAGGTGGTGTCGCCGCCCTTGCGGAACACCGCGGATATGACCCGGGTCAGCGCCACTATCCATTGGAAATGGTCGAGGTTCTTCGAGTTGATGAAGACCTCGAAGGGCCTGCGCTGCTCGTGCGGCGTGCCCTCGTTGAGCACGATGTCGTTGATGGTGACGTACATGGCGTGATCGGACACAGGCGTCTTGATCTTGTAGGTCGAGCCGATCAGCACCTCGGGACGCTCGAGCTTCTCGTGCATCCAAATGACGTTGTCCTGCGCCTTCGGCGGCTCCTTGGGAGCGGCCGCGTCCTTCGCCTCGGGCTTCTGCACGCGGTATTTGGCGATCTTCTTGTCGATTTTGATGTGAGCCATGCTCAAAATTTCCCGTAGTAGCCTTCTTTCAGCGCATCGAAGAGATTGGCGGCAGTGTGCATTTCACCGTCGTATTCGATCTCCTGATCGCCCCTCGCCTCGACTTCCGTGCCGTCCTCCAGCGTGAACACATAGGTTGTGTTCTTCAGGTCGTCCTCTTTGACCAACACGCCCTGGAAGGCTTCCGGATTGAAGCGGAACGTCGTGCAGCCCTTCAGCCCCTGCTCGAAGGCGTACATGTAGATGTCCTTGAAATCCTCGTACTTGTAGTCGGTCGGCACGTTCGCCGTCTTGGAAATGGACGAATCCACCCACAGCTGCGCCGCGGCCTGAATGTCGACGTGTTCCTTCGGTCCTATGTCGTCCGCGGAGATGAAGTAGTCAGGCAGCTTTTCCGCGGGATTGTTCGAATCCGGCATGGCGCGCGGATTGACCAGCTCGCGGTACGCGAGCAGCTCGAACGAGAACACGTCGACCTTTTCCTTGGACTTCTTGCCCTCGCGTATCACGTTGCGGAAGTAGTGATGCGCAAACGAGGGCTCGATGCCGTTCGAGGCGTTGTTGGCGAGGGACAGCGAGATGGTGCCGGTCGGAGCGATCGAGGTGTGGTGCGTGAAGCGCGCGCCGACTTCTGCGAGCTCATCCACGAGTTCAGGCGAAGCCTCGGCGATCCTCTGCATGTACCGGCTGTACCTAGCGTGCAGAACCCTGCCCGAAATTCGCGCGCCCACGCGCCAGCCGTCCTTCACCATCTCGGGACGCTTGCGCAGCATGGCGCGGGTGACCGTGAACTCCTCGTTCATGATGGGCGCCGGGCCCTTCTCGCGGGCGAGGTCGAGCGCCGCTTCCCAGCCCGCCACGGCCATTTCGCGCGACACGTTCTGCGAGAAGGCCACGGATTTCTTGGAGCCGTATCTCATGCACAACATGGTGATGGTCGAGCCCAGTCCCAGAAAGCCCATGCCGTGACGGCGCTTGCGCATGATCTCGTCGCGCTGCTGCGCCAGCGGCAGGCCGTTGATCTCGACCACGTTGTCCAGCATGCGCGTGAACACCTTCACGACTTTGCGATAGGTTTCCCAATCGAAGCGCGCATTCTCGGTAAACGGATCGACCACGAACTTGGTGAGATTGACCGAGCCCAAGAGGCATGAACCGTAGGGCGGCAATGGCTGTTCGCCGCAATTGCCTGTCACAATTCCATTGAAGATCAGGTTGTTCCTATCGGGCTGTGTCGTGTCGAATACCGCCTCTCGACCCACATGCTCAATCGTCGCAATGGGGCTGACAAATTCCTCGCAATGTGCGCTTGTGCGCCTCAGCTTCCAGTCGCGGTACTTGGTGTTTTTCTCGTCGGTCAAAAATCCGATTTTCTCCATGAAATAATCGCGCGACTCGGAGCCGATGATCAATTCGTAATCTGCCTGACAATCGTATAGCCGCTTTCCGCCCCTGCCGTCCGACATCAGTCGTTGGCCTGCGGCGCGGCGCTTCAGGACTCGACAAAAGATTCCAAAGTTGGCGAGCAGCATCTGGACGTCTTTCAGTAAGGATTGTTGGCTCGACGCAAGGCGGATCGTGCAATAAGCATCATGGCGCTGTACGGTTCCGTCGGCCTGGAACAGCCCGCGCAGATACCCCTTGACGCACTCCTCGTTGCCGCGCCAGACAATTTCCGGCACCTTGACCTTGGCCTCGGCAGTGAATCCGTAATTCGCCAGCACCCGCGCCAGAATCACCGACCGGATCATCACCATGTTGCGCTCGGGAACGGTAACCGAGCTCACTTGGTAGTTCCTCGGGCGCGCTGCAAATCCTGCGATCAGCGAATTGACGTAGGCCACCAGACCGTCGGCGAGGGATCGGTCGGCTCCCCACAGATTGACGACGGCCGCCTCTTCGCCCCTGCCGCGGTTCGTAAAATGTCCGTCACCCGTGATCATGCCCAGCAACTGCCCGAGCTCTCCACTACCACAGCCGCCGAATTGTCCCTTGCCGGACTGAATCAAGAGCTCATCGCCGGGTTTCAGATCCTTGAGCTTGATCTTGCCGCGAGACGTATAGAAGTCATGCCATTCGGTGGCCTTGATCTCATAGCCATCCTGCGTCGTAACGCGGTACACATCCGCGGACGATGAAGTCATGAAGGCCGGAACCGCCGGCCGCACGTCGACGCCCATGCCCTCATCCAGCGCCCGGCGATCGACGGTCGCCTGAATGTCGACCCGAGCGTCGTACAGGTCGCCGATACGCACCATGCCGAATTGGGTCGCCAGACGCGTATCGGCGGTAACGCAGGGATTGGTGGCGCGGATATTCTCCGTCCACCAATTGTTGTTCATCTCATTGACCCGATCGATGAGGATGAAGCCAGGCTCGGCAAAATCGTAGGTCGAGGACATGATCACGTCCCACACGCGGCGCGCCGGCAAGGTCTTGTAGATCTTGCATGCGACCAGGCCCTCCTCGTTCGCGACATACCCTTCGGTGTGCGGCCATTCGCGCCACACGAATTTCGAGGTGTCGTCGAGATTGGGCCTTTCGGCCTCGAATTCCTGCCGTCCCAGCGGGAACGCCAATTGCCAATCGCCTTCGCGCTTCACGGCCTTCATGAAGTCGTCCGACACCAGCAAGGAGAGGTTGAACTGCCGCAGACGGCCGTTCTCGCGCTTGGCGCGGATGAACTCCAGCGCATCCGGATGACCGACGTCGAAGGTGCCCATCTGCGCGCCACGCCGGCCGCCGGCCGAGGACACGGTGAAGCACATCTTGTCGTAGATATCCATGAACGACAGGGGGCCGGAGGTATAGGCGCCGGCGCCCGACACATAGGCGCCGCGCGGCCTCAAGGTCGAAAACTCGTAGCCGATGCCGCAGTTGTGGATGACTACCAGGCCGTTGTTCCCGGCAAGGTAGTTGTTGTGCTTTTCGACGGTGAAGTCGAAAAAGGTCTCTGACATCGGCACTGCCCGCTCGATACGACCGACGGGACGCAACCGCCGGGTAAGGTCGATTAGGTCTTTCAGGGACGGCCAGCGGGCGGCCCATCGATCCAGCCATACGCGGCTTACGCGGTCGCGTCGCGGATAGCCATGGTAGAAGCCCAGTTGCTGTTTGTCGGTATGAGACAAGGATTCCGCCTCGCGCTCGAGGGCGTCGCACAGCGAGGGTAGCATCTGAAATTCATCGTACTGTCCGCTGACCGATGCATGCTGGAAGATGCGGTCGCGCTTGCGCCCGTCGACCATGAACTGCGCCGCCGCCGCCAGAAACTGCGAATCGCAAATCTTGAGCATGGCGCCGCCGGAGTCGCGCACCAGTGAGCCTGACAGCATGTGCTCGCGACACTTGCGAATGGTGATGCTCGCATGGACGCCGAATAGCGCCAGGAGCGACTGCAGCTCGGCCGCGAAGCGCGTGCTCTGCATGCAGATGGTCGCACTTCCGAAGTCAGTGGAAACGGTGCCATCCGTGTCGATCAAGCCGGCGATAAACGGCAGGAAGTGGCGCTCGGGCTCGGATGCGATCCATTGAGGTACCCGCAGCGTTGCGCACTTCTCGCCGATTTGGCCGTCAATCAACGCCTCAGCACGGCTTGCCTCGAAGCTGCTCACGGCATAGTCCCAGACCCTGGTTCCATGCGGCGTGGTGACGCCCGTCACCTTGGCCTGCGACCCGGCCAAGCCGTTGAAGAACTCAGCGTAGCGCTCCACTACCTCTCGCTCCGCGGCCCGGATCTTAAAGACTAGACGGCGCCCGAGAGCGTCGGCGCGCCGGGCCCACGCCGAGCGGGTCGGCCTATAGCTGAACTTTTTCTCGTACGCCGAACCATCACCCAAATGGGCACCCGCGAACCACGCTTCCTGCGATCGCTTGGAATCCCCCGTCCAGGGAAAATTATGGTGTACGAGAGCATCGGTCAGCTCCACCTCATCGGCACGCACGTACCGAAAGTCACTACGGCGATGTACGAGTACTGGATGTTTGCAGGAGGTGGTGATCGACGCACGATTCGAGGTGATGCGGACGTTCTCCTCTTGGCGTACGTGTACCGTCAAATGCCGCAGAATTGGCTGCATCTCGAATCGGTGCTCGTCGCGGTCGTAGCACAGTATCTGCCGATGCCGTTCAGCCACGGCCTCGTCCGCGGTCACCAATCCCCGCTCCGTCCGCACCCAAGTCCCCGGTGCTACGCATCCGGCCTTCAAGGTGAGGCCCGCCTCATGGACCTTGTTCAGAATGTCGTCCATCGAATCGCGGATGGTGCCCGACACCGTGCAGTTGATGGTCGAGGTGGCGGGCTTGTGTTCGAGCGCGCCGGCGTTCGAGGTGACGCGGCCCGCGGGAATCGCACCGTGACGCAGAGCCCAGAGAAACGATTCATACCATTGCTCGCGGCACTCCTCCGCCTCGACATCGGCGAGGGCTCGCGCGACGCGCTTATAGGTATCGTCCATCGAGTTGTCGATGGGCGAGCCGTCTTTTGCGGTCAGACGGTATTTCTTGTCCCAGATGTCAAAAGAGGCTTCTTGGAAAGCAATATCGCCGACGTCTTTGGGCTGTATTTTGACCACCGTATTCATGGGTACTGAAACCGCTCCCTTATAATTATCGCGCCAAATTCATGCACAAATTCCGGTGGTTCAGCGATTGAAAAATCTGAAATCAACTCTGGCCGACGGGGATTTGTGCGATCTTCCGACCACAACATATTGTGTGAGGAGGGTGAGGTTAAGACTTGACGGCAACCATCGTCAAGACATTTCTCATAGTTTTTTAGATCTAAAAAATAATTAAATATCAATAACTTGCATAATTGTCCCGAGAAATTGGCTGATTGACCTTCCCGAAGATTCGGTCAAGCGGAAAAATTCCCTACCGCAATATCTTGTGTTTGCACACCTTATCCACAATATGTTCAATTGACTTCAATTCAAGTCTTTCGGTCGCCGCCGCCCCGTCACCTCGTCTCGCTCTCATCTCTCGTCCTCATCTCTCGTCCTCATCTCTTGTTCCCTCTTCTCTATCGCCGCCGTTGAAAACTTACGCCGCGACCCAAAATCAGCCCCAAGCGCGCGAATTTGCAATCCCGAAGCCGGCAGCGGCTCGGACAACACTTTGAATTTAAGGAGTATCAGAAAATGACCGTCGTACGTTACGAGCCGTGGGCACTCGTCAGCCGGCTCCAGAAGGATATCGATCGCTTGTTCGGTGCGCCGTCGACCACGGCTGCGGATTCCGGGGCATGGCTGCCGCCGGTGGATATCCATGAGGAAACGAATCAGTTTTCATTGCAGGTGGATCTGCCCGGAGTCGACCCCAAAGCGGTGGAAATCACCGCCGATCAGGGAGTGCTCACCATCCGCGGGCAGCGCGAGGCGACGAAGCGGGAGTCGAGTGAAGGCTATCGTCGCATCGAGCGCATCGCGGGCGAGTTTCAGCGCCGTTTCAGCTTGCCTGATTCGGCAGACACCCAGAACATCAAGGCAAAGTTCGTCAATGGTGTGCTGGAAGTCGCAATTCCGAAGGTGGCGCAAGTTCAGCCGCATCGGATCGCGGTCGAAGCCGCCTGAGTGGGTCCGCCTGCGCGATCTTGCGTGTAAGATCGCGCAACGACCTTGACGACATCAGGGCCGGACGAAGCCTCGTCCGGCCCTGTTTTCGCGTCAAGGGCTTCAAACGGAAGGATTGGGCATGAATCTGCGTTCCAAATTTGCAGCAGCCGCGCTCACAGCCGCCCTGGCCGCACCGGCGGGGATGATTTTCCACCCGGCGTTCGCGGCGTTGCCGGGCCCCTTGAGCGATGCAGCACCGATGCCCTCCCTTGCGCCCATGGTCAAGCGCGTGTCGCCGTCGGTGGTCAATATAGCGACGCGAGGCACCATCAAGGAGCAGCCCGGCCAGCGCAACCCCTTGCTCGACGACCCGTTCTTCCGGCGCTTCTTCGACGTGCCGCCGGATTCGAGGCCCCGCGAGCGCCAATTCCAGAGCGCGGGCTCCGGCGTCATCATCGATGCGAAGAACGGCTACATCGTCACCAATCATCATGTGGTGGAGAACGCCAGCGAAATCACCATCACGCTGCTCGATAACCGGACCTTTTCCGCCAAGGTCATCGGCAGCGACGAGGGAGCGGACATCGCCGTCCTACAGGCCAAACAGCCGAATCTCACCGCCATGACCTTGGGAGATTCGGCCAAGCTCGAAGCCGGGAGACTACGTCGTCGCCATCGGCAATCCCTTCGGTCTCGCGCACACGGTGACCGCGGGCATAGTCAGCGCGCTCGGGCGCACGGGAATCAACCCCGACGGCTATGAGGACTTCATCCAGACCGATGCCTCCATCAATCCCGGCAATTCCGGGGGCGCACTGGTGAATCTGCGCGGCGAATTGGTGGGCATCAACTCCGCCATCCTGTCCCGCAGCGGCGGCAATATCGGCATCGGGTTCGCCATTCCGGTCAACATGGTCAAGGGCGTGGTCGACCAGTTGATCAAGTACGGCCAGGTCAAGCGCGGAGTTCTCGGCGTCAACATCTATCCCGTGACCCCGGACATCGCGAAGGAATTCGGCGTCGCCGAATCGAGCGGCGCGCTGGTCGCGGGGGTAGCACAGGGTTCGGCGGCAGAGCGGGCGGGGATCAAGACCGGCGACATCATCGTCTCGATCAACGGCGTCGCCATGAAGGATGCGGGCGAGCTGCGCAACACCATCGGCATGCTGCGGATCGGGGACAAGGTCGAGATCGGCCTGCTGCGCGACGGCAAGCCGCGCAAGCTCACGGCGCTGATCGCAGAGCGCAGCGACATCGAGACGGCAAACGCCGTGGACATCAGCAAGGGGCTCGAAGGAGCGGAACTCGCCGATGCACCCGACGGCGGCGGAGTTCTCATCAAGTCCGTTCAGGACGCCAGCCCTGCCGCACAAAATGGCCTGCGCGCCAACGATTTGATCGTCGGAGTGGCGCGCACGCCGGTAACGAACACCAAGACCTTCAAGGAAGCGGCCAAGAGCGTCAATGTCCTGGTCTTGAACGTCAGACGCGGCTCGGTCGCGCAACTGATCCAGATCCGATGATGCCCCGTCCACAGTCCATCGTCGTTCTGGGCGGCACCGGATTCTTGGGAACCCGCCTGGTGGCCCGATTGATCAAGGACGGTCATCAGGTCACGGTGCTGTCGCGAGACCGGGAGCAGCACAAGCACCTTCTGGTGCTGCCCGGACTCACGTTGGAAAACTGCGATGTATACGCCGAGGCTTACTTAAGCGAGCGGTTCCGCGGCAAGGATGTGGTGATCAACCTCATCGGCATCCTCAATGAACGCGGGTTCGGCGGCTCTGGGTTCAGGCGCGCGCATACCGAGCTCACGCGCGGCGTGCTGCAGGCGGCTCGCTCCGCCGGAGTGACCCGGCTTCTTCAGGTGTCGGCCCTCAAGGCCGCTCACGATGCACCGAGCTACTATCTGCGTTCGAAGGGCGATGCTGAGCAACTCATCAAAGACAGCGGCACCGCGCTCGACTGGACCATCTTCCAGCCTTCGGTGATGTTCGGTCCCGGCGATTCATTCCTGAATCGCTTCGCCGGCCTGCTCGCCGTCATTCCCTGGGTGCTGCCTCTGGCGAAGCCCAATGCGCGCTTTCAACCGGTCTTCGTCGATGACGTCGTGGAAGCCCTGCGGCGCTGCCTGCACGGCGGCGCCTGCAGCCGTCAAACCTACGAGCTCGGCGGCCCGCACATCTACACCTTGCGCGAAATCGTGACTTTGGTCGCCAAGCTCACCGGCCGGCGGCGCTGGATCGTGGGATTGCCGGATCCCGTGGCGCGAATCCAGGCGCTCGCCATGGATTTCGTGCCCGGCCGCCCCTTCTCCAGCGACAATTACCGCTCGCTCACCGTCGACAGCGTTTGCGCAAACGACGGCTTTGCGAAGCTGGGCATCAAACCGCAATCGATGGCGGCATCCGCCGGCCAATACCTGGGCGCACTCGAAGACAATGCCCGCCTCAGCCGCAACCGCGCGAGCGTCGGCCGCGCCGGTTGAGCTGCGCGCCCCCAAGACTCATGCACAAACTGCGCAAGCCCTACCTGCTGTTTCTCGGCGACGTGAAGGACAAGCTGACCGCGAAGACTGCGTTCGGGCTCAGGGACTGGTGCGGCGCCGACGTGGCGGGCGAGTGGAGCTTGCCGGGCTGCGGCGTCACCCTCGGCGTCCCGCGTCTGTCTCCCCAGGAGGCGCAGCGTCGCGGCGCGGGTTCCATAGTGGTCGGAATTGCGCCTACGGGCGGCAAGCTGCCGCCGCATTGGGTGGCCGAGCTCAAGGCGGCCGCCGAGTCGGGCCTCGACGTGGTCAGCGGCCTGCATACGCGACTGACCTCGTTCCCGGATCTGTTGCAGGCTGCCTCTCGAAGCGGCGCCAGACTGATCGACGTGCGGCACAACGATGAATCCTATGGAGCGGCGAGCGGCCGCAAGCGCACCGGCAAGCGCGTCCTGACGGTGGGAACGGACTGCGCTCTGGGCAAGAAGTACACGGCTCTCGCCCTCGCCAAGAACCTGGAATCGCGCGGCATTGCCGCCTCCTTTCGGGCCACCGGCCAGACCGGCATCATGATTTCCGGGGAAGGCATCGCCATGGATGCCGTCATCGCCGACTTCGTCGCGGGCGCCGCGGAACGGCTCTCTCCCGACAACACCCCCGATCACTGGGATGTGATCGAAGGGCAGGGATCGCTGTTCCATCCTGCCTACGCGGGCGTGACCTTGGGCCTGTTGCACGGATCGCAGCCCGACGCCATCGTGCTTTGCCACGATCCTTCCCGCCGCACCATCGACGAATACCCGGACTATCCCATTCCGGATCTGCAGACGGCGATCGACGACTACCTGCGTGCGGGGCGGCTCACCAATCGCGCGATTCGCTGCATCGGCTTGAGCATCAATTCCTCAAGCCTGTCCGACGCAGAGTGCGCCGAGTATTTTCGCCGCCTGACGGACGATTTGGGATTGCCCGTGTGCGATCCCCTGCGCACGGGGGTCGATGAACTCGCCTCCGCTCTGCTGGGCTAGCGCAGAGAGGCGACACCGCCCGGCAGAAAGGCCTTGGCGATCGCGAGCGCCGTGTCATAGGGTGGGGGATCGTTGCGGTTCGTCAGCATCATGACCGTGAGGCGGTGTTCCAGCCAGCGCACGATGACGTTGCGGAAGCCCAGCGTTTCGCCCGAATGCCATCGTGTCTCGCCGCTGATGCGCCAGCCGAATCCATATTGCACGGCGGGATCGTCGGTCTGCGTCGCGGGCGCAAACGCGAGGCGCAGCGACTCTGCCCCAAGCAGCGCGCCCTGGCAGAGGGCCGCGTCCCATTTCGCGAGATCATCGACCGAAGAATAAATGCCGCCGTCGCCGAGCGTGGCGCTGGTTGGGCTCTGGTCCGTGCGTGCCCACGACCCGCCGGCGGCGCTGTAGCCGAAGGCTCGCTGCGCGACGGCGGCTACGCCTGCCTCGAACGCCACCGTATTTCGCATGCCGATCGGCAGAAAGATCCGTTTGCGCAGATGCGACGCAAAATCCTCCCCCGATCCGCGCTCCACGATGAGCGCGAGCAGGACATAGCCGCTGTTGCTGTAGCGGTACTGCGTCCCTGGAGGAAAATAGCGGCGATCTTCGGCTTCGAGCAGCCGCAGCACATCGGCATCGCGCAATTGCAAGGTCGTTCCGCCGGCAATCAGATCTTCGTAGTCGATGAGGCCCGAGGTGTGCGTGAGCAGGTGGCGAACGGTCATTCCGCGGGCGGCAGCCGGCAGGGGAAGCCATCGGCGCACGGGGTCCTCGATACTCAGGCGCCCATCCTGCGCCAGCAGCAGGATCGCGGCCGAAGTGAACTGCTTGGTCAGCGATGCCAGACGGAAGTTGGTTGCCGACGTCGCTGCGACGCGGGCCTCGAGATCCGCAAGCCCGTAGGCCTGTTGCAGAATCGGGACTCCGCCCCGCAGCACCGCGACGCAGGCACCGGGAACGTCGCCCCGGTACGCGCTCAAAAGCTCGTCGATCTGCCGCACCGTTTATGGCTGCCGCGCGCTCGATGCGCCGGGCTTCGGAAAATCGCGCGCGGCGGCAAAGATCCATTCGCGAAATTGCGCCACCTTGGGCAGGCCCAGGAAGTTCTTCGGGCACACGAAGTAGTATGACATGCCGTAGGGCAGCGCCCCGTTGCCCGCGAGCCGCAGCGATCCCTTCTGCAGCGCCCTGGCGACCAAGGTCCAGCGCGTGAGCACGTAGCCGAGCCCTTCCTCCGCCGCCGCCAGCAGCCCCGCCGAGTCGTCGATCGTCGGCGCCCGCGATAGCCACGCCGCCTCCTCGTCGGTTTGACTCCACACATTCCAAGGTTCGTCGCCGCTTTCGAGCAGCGGGTACTTGCTCAAATTGGCGCCGCGCTCCAGCATGCCGTATTGCTTGATGACATCGGGGCTCGCGACAGGCACCAGCCAATCGTCCATGAATTTCTCGCTGTGCAGGTTCGGGTAATCGCCGCGTCCGAGGCGGATGGCGACATGGTTCGTGGTACGCGAGAAATCCACCAGGTCGCGCGAGGTATGAAAGCGCAGCTCGATGTTCGGGTATTTACGCCTGAATGACCGGATTCGCGGCAGCAGCCAAATCTGCAGAAACGAAGCGATCGTGGTGATCTGCAGCGGCCCTGCGCGCCGATGATGCTTGATGTGCTGCATGGCGGATTCGAGCTTCTCGAGGCCGGCCCTCACGGACGGCAGCAGCTCGCAGCCCTCGTCGGTGAGCTCCACCCGCCGGCCGTTGCGGCGGAACAGCGGCACCTGAATGTAGGATTCCAGGGCCTTGATCTGCTGGCTGACGGCGGCGGGGGTGACGTTGAGCGCATCGGCGGCGGCCGAGAAGCTCAAATGAGCGGCCACCGCCTCGAACACGCGCAAGGCCCCCAGCGGCAGGCGATCGTATGCGGATGGCACCTTTAAGACTTCCTTAATGCGCTGTCAGACATTGCGTTTGTTGCGAGCCGACGCGCGGAGCAATGTGCTCGACGCCGAGATCAACCGATATTCCAGGAGCACATCATGAACGAAATACACATCGCCGCAAGGCTCGTGCAGGGCATGCTCGCCGTCGCCGTCGTGTTCGCCATCGGCGCGGTGCTGCAGCTGAGCCTTGTGTACTGAGGCACACAGGCGCGGCGCGGCTCAAGGGTTGCCGCAGAGGGCGGCATCGCGCTTCGCTCGATCGAGCCTGGCCAGGGCGCGCGCCCGGACGTAGAAGGCACCGAGGTCGCCGCCCGCCGCCGCAAGCTCGCGCTCGAACCCCGGCACGCAGGCGTAATAGGTGGCGATGGACGCCAGTTGGGCGTTGTTCAAGTCCTGTGCGAACCAGGGATCGAACGGGGCATGCCCGCCCCAATCCGCCTTAAGCCTCGCGAAAGACGAACGCAGGGCGAGGAATGCGGCGCGCTTGCGCCCGCGCATGGCCTGCGGCGTGAGCCCTGCGGCGTAGACGGCACGCAGCTCGGCGCGGGTCCCGCTCATGAGATCGATCACCTTGAGATAATGCTCCCGCTCGAGCAGATGCTTCGCCAGATCTGCATCGCGGCCCTGCGAGCGCAGCCAGCGCCGCACCCCCTCCTCCTCGACCGTGGTGGCGAGCGCTTCATTGAACGAAGAATCGCCGGGCACGTACAGGAGCTGGTGGGTGAGTTCGTGGAATATGATGGCCGCCAGTTCCACGTCGTTCCAATCCATCATGGTGTTGAGCACAGGATCGTCGAAATGTCCCAGGGTGGAGTAGGCCGCAACGCCGCCGACCGTGACCTCGAAACCTTGCCTCTCGAGCTTGTCGGCAAAGCGGTGCGCCCGCGATTCGACGAAATAGCCGCGGTAGGCGACGCAGCCGACGATGGGATAGCACCATTGCTTCGGGTCCACCGAGAACTCCGGGGCTGCGACCACGTTCCACACGACATAGCGCCTCCCCAAGTCGGCATAGCTGCGGTAGCTGCCGTTGTCCGGCAGCCCCAGGTCGCGGCTCGCGAAGTCGCGTATCGCGGCGACCGCCTCGAGCTGCGTGCGCAGCGCGGGCGGCGTCGCCTGACCTGCGATTACTCGGCCGATGGGTACGCGCTTGGACATCAGCGAAAGCTGGCCCTGCACGCTTTGCAATATATAGCACCCGCCGCCGGCAGCGGCGATGAGCACGACGATCAAGGCCGCACGGAAGGTGGCAGCGATGCTGCTAATATTCACGCATGCAAGTGTATCTGGTCGGCGGAGCGGTTCGGGACGCCTTGCTCGGGCTTGCCGTCAAGGAGCGTGACTGGGTCGTCGTAGGAGGAACCCGCGAGGAGCTGTTGAACCGGAACTTTCGCGAAGTCGGCCGCGATTTCCCCGTGTTTCTGCACCCCGAGACTCACGAGGAACATGCGCTGGCGCGGCTCGAACGCAAGGTGTCGCCCGGTTATCGCGGATTCGCGGTTGAATTCGGCCCCGATGTCACCTTGGAGGAGGATCTTGCACGTCGCGATTTGACGATCAACGCCATGGCCCGCGCCGCTGACGGCACGCTGATCGATCCTTTCGGCGGCCTAGCCGACCTCGAGGCAAGGGTGCTGCGCCATGTGTCGCCTGCATTCGCCGAGGACCCTGTGCGCATACTGCGCGTGGCGCGCTTCGCGGCGCGCTTTGCGCCGCTCGGATTTGCGGTTGCCGCCGAAACCATGGCGCTGATGCGCGCCATGGTGGAGCGGCGCGAGGCCGACGCACTCGTGCCGGAACGTGTGTGGCAGGAAACGGAAAAGGCGCTGCGCGAGCCACGCGCCGCCGAATTCTTCAGAGTACTGCGCGCATGCGGCGCCCTGCGGGCGATATATCCGGAAATCGATGCGCTCTTCGGTGTGCCGCAGCCCGCGCAATGGCACCCGGAGATCGACACCGGGCTGCACACCCTGATGGTGCTCGATCAGGCGGCTCTGCTGAGTCAGGAGCCTGTCGTTCGATTTGCCGCGCTGGTGCACGATCTAGGCAAGGGCACGACTCCGCAGGGTGAGTGGCCGAGCCATCGCGGACATGAAGAGCGCAGCGTTTCCTTGATCGAAGCGCTTGGGTGCAGGCTGCGCCTGCCGGGGGAGTACCGCGACCTCGCGGTCATCGTCGCCCGCCATCACGGGATCGTGCATCGCGCCTTCGAACTCAAACCCAAGACCATTCTCGAATTTTTGGAGCGCTCCGATGCGTTTCGCCGCCCGGAGCGTTTCGCACAGGCGCTGCTCGCCTGCGAGGCGGATTCGCGCGGCCGCACGGGCCTGGAGAGCGTCCCCTATCCGCAGCGCGAATTCTTGCAGGCTGCGCGCGATGCTGCCGCGGCGATCAAGCCGACCGCGGAGGAGATTACGGCGCTCCCCGGGCCTAAGATCGCCGAGCGTCTGCGCAGGCGGCGCACGCATGCGATCGCCGAATTGCGGCAGCGGTGCGCCGCGCATGACCATCCCGTCCGGTAGCAACAAGGATTGTCCCTGATGAACATCCGTTATCCGCAGGTTCTAGGGCTCATCGTTGCCGCAGCCACCCTGATGGGCGCCGCGCGCGGCGAGGCGGTGCTCGTGAGCGAGGCAGCCTATCCCGAAGGGCCGTTGTGGCGGGACGGCAAGCTCTTGTATGTCGAATATGCAGGACCGGGAGTCAAGGTGTGGGACGGCAAGCGCGCGGTTCCGTACTGGAGAGGCGAGCGCTGCGGCGCTTCCGGGCTGATCGCCTACAGGGGCGACCATATTCTGGTGGCATGCTACGACGCGAACACCATCGTGGAATTGGACCGCGCTGGCAAGCAGATCCGCACCATCGACAAGGACAGCGCGGGCCGTCCGTTCATCGGACCCAATGACTTCACCGCGGACCGCGGCGCGGGAATCTACTTTTCAGCCTCCGGCGTCTATGACTTGAAGGCGCCGATCAGCGGAACCGTTCTACACCTCTCGGAGAACGGCGCCCCCGTCGAGGTGGCCAATCTGATTCATTATTCCAACGGCTTGACTCTGTCCAAGGACGGCAAGAATTTGCTGGTGGCGGAGATGCTGGCGGGCCGCATTCTCTCATTTCCCATCCTTCCCGACGGCGGCTTAGGTTCGCGCTCGGTGTGGGCACGCCTTTCCGACCTCGCGCCGCCGACGCCCCGCGAGGACGCCTACAACGGCCCCGACGGCCTCAAGTTGGGCCCCGACGGCAACTACTACATTGCACAAAACGGCTCCGGCCGCGTGCTGGTGGTGGACGGCGACAGAAAGCTCGTGCGCATCATCACCGTCCCCACCCCCTATGTGACCAACATGAACTTCGGCGCGGACGGAGCCGGCACGCTCTACATCACCGGGGTCTTCGATCCCTGGAAGGCGCCGTTCCCTGGCGCCGTCTATCGATGGAGGAATTGATTGCGGGGGTTGCGTGTCCGTCAGAATTTGTAGCTGAATCTCACACCCGCGGTGCGCGGCCGGTTGATGGTCTCCGCGGTCACGAACTGATTGCCGTTCTCGAACAGATTGGCGCGCGTATCGGTCAAGTTCTGTCCGAAAATCTGCGCCATCCAAGCATCCTTCTCGAGCCCTATAGAGCCGTCGTAGGTGGTGAACCCCGCCTGGTCGTAGGTTTGAATGTTGCCGGTGGCAGAATAGGAGTGCGCCTGGTGGGTGCCGCCGATCTGCCAGAACGCCCTATAGGCGCCGACCTCGAACTCGTAGCGCGCGCGCAGGCTGGCCTGGAAGGGCGGCGACTCCGCCAGCGGCGTGTTGGGCTGGCCGAATGCACTGCCGCCGTAGTTGTTTTGACCGGCCAAAACGGGGATGGCGATGGGCTGCCCATTGGGCTGCAGCAGCAGCGGAGCGTTCGACAAGTTGCTGCTGTTCCAGGATGCCGAGCCGATGACCGTGAGTTCATGGGTGGGGCGGGCGATGATCTCGGTCTCGGCGCCGCGCACTCGATAGTCGGGGCCATTGATCACGAAGCTCAAGTTGCCGTAGCAGCAGGACTCGAATATCTGCACCTGCACGTCCTTCCAATCCTCCTGATAGACGGCGCCGTTGAACTCCAGCCGCCGGTCGAACCACTGGGTCTTCCAGCCGAGTTCGTTGTTGACCAGGGTATCGGGCGCGTAGGACTGGGGCGTTTGGTAAGTGTACGAAGCCCCGTTGACCGGGCCCGAGGGAGCCACCCCGTCCACAGTCGCGTCGGTGTGATTGATCAAGTGCGAGCCGCGATTGAAGCCGCCGGGCCTGAAGCCTTGCGACCAGGTGTAGTACAAGAGGACGTCATCGATGGGCCGCCAGCTCAAGTTGGCGCGGCTCTTGAATCCCTTGTAGGTGATGTTCAAGTTTTCGGCGGACAAATCGTTGCTATACGGCCCATTGCCGGTGCACGGCGGCGGGCCATCATCCATGCAGCCGAAACTGCTCACCGAGCTGCCCACCGCCGTGGTGTCGATCTGGTAGTAGCGGGTTCCAAGCGTCAGGGTGAGCTTCTTGGGAAGGATGTCGAAATCCATCGAGCCGAAAATCGCCTTCTGGGTGTAGCCGCGGGTGATGTCGTCGAAGAATGACGTGGTGTCGCCGCGAGTGTTCGGATTGCGCACCTGCGCGCCCGGCGCGGGACCGATGTTGGTCAAGCAACCGGTGTCCGCGGCCGTTTGGCAGGCCGGGAGGCTCTTGTACATCCAGTCGATGTTCTCTGCGACGCTGTAGTCCTCCCAGAAGAGGCCTGCAATGCCGCGCGTCCGCCAGTCATCCGGAGTGCTGAAGCGCAGCTCCTGGCTGTCGTGAGTGGCGGTGTCCGTCTCGTGCCAGCTCGCCACGGGCGAATAGCACTTTCCGGTCACGGCGGCCGAGCTCGGTCCGACGCACTGATAGTAGTCGGCATACACGCCACGTGCGTAGTTGGTGTAGTCGCCGGTCTGCGCGATGTTGCGCACCATGTAGCTGCCCGAATACACGACCTTGATGTCGCCCAGCTTGCCGTTGATGGTCAACGACGTATTTTCAAATCGGTCCTTGTTGTACGTCGGGGTGTAGAGCTGCACCGAGTTGTCGGGCAGGGTCTCTCCGGCTGAACTCTGCGGGGTGACGTAGAAGACACCCTCGGAGTCCATGTTCTGATACGACTGCACCAGGAGCGCATTCCAATCTTCGTTGATCTTGTAGAGAGCGCCGACGCGTATGCCCTGGTAGGTGACGGGATTGATGCCGTTGGCGACCAGGCTGTTGTTGTTTGCCGACGACGTGCCCGGAGGTACGCCGTACCCCGTAGGCGTACCCGCCGAACACTGGCCGTTCACCGGGGCGGGCCCGGCCGAGCAACCCGTCGCATAGCCGGCATAGTGGATGCCGATATCGGTCGGCAGGCGCGAGAAGGTGCCGGGCACATTGTTGATGTAGCCGCCGCGGGTATCGCTGTAGACGACGGCTCGAACCGCCAATGTGTCGGCGATCAGCGGCAGGTTGATCATGGCATCGACGTTGCTGCTGGGATCGCCGCCGCTGGTGTATGCATAGCCGGCGTTGACATCGCCCTCGGTGACGTCGAGCTTCGGCTTGTTGGTGATGTAGCGGAGCACGCCGGCCTGCGCGCCGGCACCGAACAGGGTGCCCTGCGGTCCTTCGAGGACTTCGATGCGCTCAATGTCGGCCGCGTAGACGTCGAGGTTCCGGCCGGGCAACTGTCCGGACTGATCATCCAGATAGACGGCGACGTTCGGAAAGCTGCCGATGCCGCTCGAGCCCTGGGTTGCGAGAGTCGAGGTCGCCAGGCCGCGCATGAAGATGACGCTTTGCCCGGGCCCGCTGCCGGCTGAGGTGACATTGGGCAGGTATTTGACGAACTCGTCGAAGGTGGCGACGCTCAATTGCGTGAGCGTTGCGCCGGTAAGAGCTTGAATCTGGATGGGAACGTCCTGCATGTTCTCCGTTCGCCGCTGCGCCGTGACGGTGATTTCTTGGATCGCGTCGGAACCGGCATCGGTGTCGGATGCCGGCGCGGCGGCATGGGCGAATCCGGCCGACGAGCCGCCGAGAATGACGGCTATCGCATAGGTCAATTTTGAATTCACGGTTCATCCCTCTAGTCTTGTTTGCCGCATGTTAAGTCGGCGGTGTGGGCAGCACTAGCGGGTTTGCGACGACATCGGGTCCAGACGCGACGGCCTGGCCGCCCTCGGCCCGGGCGGGGACAGAGTTGCACTCAGCGCGGCATCGGCGTCGGCGACGGCAGCCGCACGAGGACGCGGCAGCCCTCGCCGACCACCGCATCCACGTCGATGGTCCCGCCTGCGGCCCGCACACGCTCCCGAATCTGGGCGAGGCCGAAGCGGTCCCCGGACGGCGGCTCGGTGCGCCGCGCGTCGAAACCGATTCCCTCATCCACCACCGTGATTTCGACCATGATCGGCGAGACGTCGACCTCCACTTCGGCGGACTGCCGCTGGGAGTGTTTGCGGGCATTCATGAGCAGCTCGCGGATACAACGGTAAATGAGACGCAGACGGTCGCGGGAGAATTCGGCGTTGCCGTTGACGCGCCATGCCACCCCGAACGCGTACCGCGTCTTGAAGTAGTCGGCGAGCCAGCGCAGCGTCTCATCGAGCGAGGCGCGATCGAGTCCCGGAGGCGTCAGATCCTGAATCATCACCCGCAGGCCCTCCTGCGCTTCGCGAGAGGCTTCGGTCGCCTCATCGAGCAGCACCGACAACGGCGAATTGCCGGCGTGCGTGCGCATGGCCGCCAGAGTCATGCTCTGGCCGGCAAGAACCTGGCCGATGCCGTCGTGCAGGTCGGCCGCCGTCTTGCGGCGCGCCGTCTCCTCGGCGGCCGTCAGCGCGCGCGCATACTCGCGCAGCGCCAGGTGCTCGTGCGCAAGCTCGTCCAGCAGTGCGCGCTGCTTCAATGTCATTAGATTCACGAGCAATGCGCCACCGCAGCCGATCACCAGAAACACATCGATCGAGATGACCACGTCACGCCAGCCGTCGATATTGGCGAGGTCCCTGTATATGCCCACGCCGTATCCCGCGAAGAACACGACGCCCGACGCCATGAATACGACCCCTATATTGGTCGCACGGCGCGAGAATCGCAGCGCCAGCCAGGCGAGAGGGACGGCCAAAAGCATGGGCTCGACCAGCGGATCGGCCGCCCGCCACGGCACCACGGCGAAGAATATGAACAGAGCGATCACCAGCAGGGAGACCGCCCATCGCTCCCACTGACGCACCGGAGTCGCGGTCGGTTCAGAGAATCCAAGAAGCAGCCCGAACACCATCGGCCCGAACGTGACGATGGTGAGCACCGACGCAAGCATCCACAATCCCACGTTAGCAGGCGCCAGCGCGGTGTTTGCCGCGTACGCACTGGTCGCGGCGCCGAGCAGCGCGCCGGGCAACGCTCCGGCAATGAGCACGATGATCCACAGCGGCGAGATCACCAGGGCGAATCGCTCCTGCCTGCGGAAGAGCCTCATCATGCGGGCGAGGGCCGCCGGGCCGATCGTCGTCAGAATGTTCGCAAATGCGAAGCTCAAGGACATCCACAGCGGAGGGGCGGAAGCCTGGATGGTCACCCAGTATAGAAGCGGCCTGGCGAGCAACTCCCACGAGATAATGCCGAGGATGATCAGCGGCCATGCGCCCAGCGGAAGCAACATGAAAGCCGCGAAGGCGAGCGCATGCGCGGGCCAGATTGCCGCCGACCCCGCCACCGACTTCGACAGGTAACCGATCGCATAGAGCAGCGGGTAGCCCACCATCAGCCCCCAGGCGATGCGACGATTCAGACGCCGCTCGGGGTGCCCCGCCGACCATTGATTCCACGTCATTTCAACCCTCACAAAGTGTGGCGCAGATCCTGCAGCGCGAAACCTGACAGCGGCAGATCCAACCCGCGCAACCACGCCATCGCCTTGAAGCGTTCGCCCATTTCCCCCGGCAGCATCAGTTGCCGCGCCTGATTGGCCAGACGCGCGAACAATCCGGCGTCATCGCCGGCCATGGTGCGCATTTGCTCATCCACCTTGAGCCCCGCCAGAAAATAGCTTTGCGTGGTGAAGCCGCCGAGGGTGAAGCCGGCCTCGCGGGAGGCTTCGGCAAGCAGCGTATAGTCCACCCAAGCTGTAACGTCCTGCAATCCCGGGTACAGAAACGGATCGCCGTGCGCTCGCTGGCGGAAATGACACATCAAAGTGCCTTCGTGCCGCTCTGGCAGATAGTATTGCGACCGGGGCAGGCCGTAGTCGAACCACAGCGCCGCGCCATTGCCTAAGGATCGGGTGACGCTCTGTGTCCATGCGGCCAGCCGCGGGCAGAATTCCGACACATAACCGTCGTCCCAGCCGCCGCCTGCCGGGTGTAGCCGCGCGCAGGCCTCGTGCAGGTCGCGGCTTGCAGGCCCGGGCGCCCAGGCGAACCGTCCGTCTTCGATCACAACGCCGAGTTCCCGGGCACCTTCGCGATGCCAGCGAAAGCGCCTGACCGGCAAGGCGTCCAGCACCTCGTTGGCGAGAATGAGGCCGTCGAAAGATTCCCGGGGAGGCTCATCGAGCCATTTCACCCGCGCGCACACACCCGGCAGGCGCTGTGCCACCAGGCGGCGCTGACGCTCGCGCAGGTCCCCGCTGATCTCGAGAATCCAGTAGCGATCGGGCAGACTTCCGAGAGCCTCGAGGCGCGATAGAATGTCCACCGCAAGGCGCCCGCTGCCTGCGCCGATCTCCAGGATCGATCCTCCCGAAAGAGCCCGCAATACTTCCGCGCACTGCCCTGCGACGCACGCTCCGAACAGCGCAGACACCTCCGGCGCGGTCGTAAAATCGCCGCCGGCGCCCAATTTGCGGGCACCCGCGCTGTAGTATCCCAGGCCCGGCGCGTACAGCGCCGCGTCCATGAACCGCTCGAAGGAGATCCAGCCCTGCGACGCCTCGATCAACGCGGCCAGATGCTCCTGCATGCGCGCGCAGTGCCGCGTTTGCTCGTCGTTCAGCATAAGTTCACGCTGCGAAGGCATTGCGGTATCGTTGTGGCGCATGAAACCCAGTATCGAGAATTCAGCGCTGCGTGACCAGGTGGTGCTGATCACGGGCGGCGCGCGGCGCGTAGGCGCCGAAATCGCGCGGACGCTGCACGAGGCCGGGGCCAACATTCTCATCCACTACCGATCTTCCGCCGCCGCCGCAATCGCCTTGGCGGACCGGTTCAATCTGGCGCGTCCCCATTCCGCAGCGATCCACTCTGCGCACCTGTCCACTCCCGAGGCCCCGGATAAATTGGTGGCCGCCGCGCTGCTCGAGTTTGGGCGGCTCGACATTCTAATCAACAATGCATCCAGTTTTTACCCGACGCCGGTCGGTCAAATCACGCTCCCGCAGTGGGAAGACCTCATGGGAAGCAATTTGAAGGCCCCTTTGTTTCTCTCGCAAGCCGCCGCGCCCGCCTTGGCCAAGCAGCACGGTCTCATCATCAACATGATCGACATTCATGCGCTGCGCCCGCTCAAGGGTCATCCGGTCTACAGCACGGCCAAGGCGGGCCTCGCCATGTTGACGCGCGCGTTGGCGCGGGAGCTGGGCCCTGAGATTCGGGTCAACGGCATTGCGCCGGGGCCTGTGCTGTGGCCGGAGGGCGACATGGACGAGGCTCTGAAGCGCGAGATCATCGACAAGACCGCGCTCAAGCGCCACGGCACTCCGCAGGACGTCGCCCGCACCGCGCTGTTCCTCGCGAAAGATGCGCCCTACATCACGGGTCAAATCATCGCCGTCGACGGCGGCCGCAGTATCTAGTTGATGCGCTTCGCGCAACGGTCAAGGCATGCGGCCCGGTTGGATGCCAAAATCAGCTCGGCTCGAATGGGGTCTTGAGAAATTCGCGCGCCCGCTGAATGTCGGCCCCCAGGGGGCGATCGTCGCCGTAGGGTGGAATGACGGCGCGCACCCTGCGATAGACCGCGTCGGTTTGCTCCGCACGGGCGAAGGACTCGCGCTGCAGGTCGTAGGCCTGTGCGGCGGCCAACAGTTCGATGGCGACGATGATCTGCGAATTGTCGATTATCTTGAGCAGCTTGAGCGCCCCCGGAGTCGCATGGCTCAAATGGTCCTCCTGCAGTCCCGACGTGACGCCGCCGTCCAGGCTCGCGGCCGCGGCGAGGCGGCGGTTGTCCGCCACCAGCGAGGCGGCGGTGTATTGCGCGATCATGAATCCCGAACGCGCACCGTCATCCGTCGCCAAAAACGCAGGTAGGCCGCTCACCAGCGGATTGACCAAGCGGTCGATGCGGCGCTCAGACATGGCGGCAAGTTCG
Source organism: uncultured Gammaproteobacteria bacterium (assembly GCA_963702735.1). Taxonomy (GTDB): domain Bacteria; phylum Pseudomonadota; class Gammaproteobacteria; order Steroidobacterales; family Steroidobacteraceae; genus Bog-1198. The sequence goes on from CAVPDW010000002.1 coordinate 141,098, forward strand.
GCAACTGCGATCCCGAGCGAATCAGCCATCAACCCAAGCGCCGCACCGACGGCATTCGCCCCCGAGAGCGCGCGCGGCCGATCCGCCGTGCCCACCACCACCGGATTGTCGGTCACCGACTCGAGCTCTTCGTTCACGACCTGGGTTGCGCGAAAATAGAGATCGCGCACGGCGCCGTGAATCTGCGGGACGGCGCGAAGGCTCAACGCATCCTGGGTTCGCCGGCCGGCGCACATCCTGAGGATGGCGCTGCCGCTCAACATGTCGCGCAGACGCTGCCCGACCAGGGCAACGCCGGGGGAGACACGCAGCCCCAGCGCATCGGCATCGAATACCGCGACCTGGCCGTGAAGGTTCTCGAAGGTCATCGCCGCGACGATGTCCGCCCAGTCGAGCAGGCGCCCTATTCGGAGCAGGGCGAGCGCCGACAGACCCGAGGCGCAGGGTGTGCCGTTGACCAGGCTCAGTCCTTCCTTGGCATGAAGCACGAGCGCTTCGAGGCGCAGCGACTTGAGCGCCAGGGCGCCGCTCAATCGCCGGCCGCCCGATCTTGCCCAGCCATCGCCCAGAAGCACGAGCGCAATGTGCGCCATGTGAGTGAGGTATCCCACGGACCCCGCGGCCGGCACTTCCGGCACGCAGTCGCCGTTCAGCAGCGCGAGCAGCGACTCGACCACCGCCGGACGGACACCGGAGTAGCCGTGCGCGAAATTGTTGATGGCGGCGGCCATGATGGACCGCACCTCCGCCGCCTGGAGCGGGGGCCCGATGCCCACGGCATGGCTCATCACGATATTTCGCGACAGCTCGAGCTGTTTCGATTCGCCCACGATGGTGTCGCACAGCGCACCGACGCCGGTATTCACGCCATAGGCGCGCACACCTTGCCGAACGATGGAATCGACGAGTACGCGTGCCGCTTGAATGCGGCGCCATGCCTCATCCGACAATTCGAGCGGCGCGCCCTCCGCCACCTGGGCGGTTTGACGCCAGGATAGGGACTGCTCGAGACGAATGCGTTGCTGCATCGCCGCCGCTCAAGCCTTGTCTGCACCCGGACGGGCGCGCCACCGCTCGAGATGGTTGAGGTCACGTTCGAGCACCACCCCCACATCGCGCGAGCTGCGAATGGCGCCGGGTTTGCTCAAGGAGATGCGCACCCAGGCGACACCGAAGTCCTCGAGCAGGAGCATGGCGATGTGCTCCGCCAGGGTTTCTACCAGATGAAAGCTCGACCCCTCGACAAATGCCAGCACGCGCTTCGCGATCCGCTTGTAATTGAGGGTGTCGTGGATGGAATCAGACAGGGCAGCCTTGGTGATGTCGGCGCTGATTTCGATGTCGACGAGGACGGTCTGCTTGACCTGCCTCTCCCAGTCGAAAATGCCGATGATCGCCTCGGTCTTGAGCGCGTGTATGAAGATTTTGTCCATTGAATCGTCGAAAACTCCCTAAGCTCCGATGCTTCCCAACTCCCAATTCGCGCGCGCGCCGATGGACGCATTCGCGCGCAGGCCTGCCGCCAGTCGCATGCATCCGGCCAGCGCGATCATTGCTCCGTTGTCGGTGCAGAACTCGGCGCGCGGAAAATACAGTCTCGCCCCCGCTCCCTCTGCGACTTCGGCCAGCCGCTCGCGCAGGCGGATATTGGCGCCAACCCCGCCGGCGATGACCAGGCGCCGGTGGCCCGTGAGATCGAGCGCACGGCGGCATTTCTCGGCGAGGGTCTCGACCACTGCTTCCTGGAAACCGCGCGCTACGTCCGCCCGGATCGCGTCGTCCAATACGCGGCCTCGCAAGGCTACTAGGGCCGCAGTCTTCAAGCCACTGAAACTGAATTCGAGACCCGGGCGATCGAGCATGGGTCTGGGAAACACGAAGCGGTCGCTGCGCCCGCTTTCAGCCAGTTTCGCGAGCGCTGCGCCCCCGGGATAGGGCAACCCCAAGAGCTTTGCGGTCTTGTCGAAGGCCTCTCCGACGGCATCGTCCAAGGTCTCCCCCAGTATCCGGTACACACCCAAGGCCGCGACGTCCACCAGTTGGGTGTGACCGCCCGATACCAGCAGGGCCAGAAATGGGAAGCCGGGCGCGTCAGGCTCGAGCAGCGGCGCCAGCAGGTGGCCCTCCAAGTGGTGTATACCCACCGCAGGCTTGTCCCAGGCTCTACTCAAGGCCGTGGCAAAGCCCGCACCGACCAGAAGGGCGCCGATGAGCCCAGGACCCGCCGTATAGGCAATACCGTCGATCGACTCTCTGCCGGACCGTGCATCGACCAGAACCTCTCGAACCAGGGGCAAAAGCCGTCGAACATGGTCCCGCGACGCCAACTCGGGCACCACGCCGCCGTAGGCTTGGTGCATTGCGATCTGGCTGTGCAAGCGATGCGCCAACAAGCCAAGATCGGCGTCGTAGACGGCCACGGCAGTCTCGTCACAGGAAGTCTCGATACCCAATACCCGCATAAACAATCCCCCGCCGCGGCCCGCGCGTATACTGCCCTTTGCCTTTTATGGGGGCGCACCTTAGAATGCGCCCCCCTGTCGCCGAATCCTAAGCGGCCGCGCCATATATTTGAGGTTTGAATGCCCAGCGTTCGAGTTCGCGAGAATGAGTATTTTGACGCCGCTTTGCGTCGCTTCAAGCGTGCCTGTGAAAAAGCGGGCGTCCTCACCGAGCTGCGGCGACGTGAATTCTACGAAAAGCCTACCCAGGAGCGTAAGCGAAAAAAGGCCGCGGCGGTGAAAAGGCATCTCAAGCGCCTGTCCCGGGAGAATATGCGCGGCGCGGGCGGGCCTCCGCAGAGCCCTCCTGCGGCCCCCCCGGCCCGACCCTCCTACTAGGGGTCATCCGGCGAAGGATGTCTCTCAAAGAGCGAATAACGGATGACATGAAGGCGGCGATGCGCTCCGGTGAAAAGGAGCGGCTCGGAGTCATCCGAATGATCACCTCCGCCATCAAGCAGCGCGAAGTGGATGAGAGAATCACTCTCGACGACTCTCAGGTGCTGTCCGTTCTCGAGAAGATGATCAAGCAGCGGAAGGAATCGTTGGTTCAATTTCAAGCCGGCAACCGCCAGGACTTGGTCGACAAGGAAGCCGCCGAAATCACCCTGCTTCAAGGCTACCTGCCTGCCCAGTTGAGCGACGCCGAGATCGACGGCCTGATCAAGGATGCGATTGCAGCGAGCGGCGCGGCCAGCATCAAGGACATGGGCAAGGTCATGGCCATCATCAAGACCCAGGCGCAGGGCCGTGCCGACTTAGGCCAGGTCGGAGCGAAAATCAAAGCCCGCTTGAGCGGTTGATCGCGCGTGGGTCTATGGCCGGCCGCATTCCACAGGCGTTCATCGACGAAATCGTCGCGCGCTCCGACATAGTCGAAATCATCGGCGCGCGGGTGCCCCTGAAGAAATCAGGGCGCGAGTTCAAAGCGTGCTGCCCCTTCCACAACGAGAAATCACCCTCTTTCTGGGTCAGCCCCGACAAGCAGTTCTATCATTGCTTCGGCTGCGGAGCGCACGGCACCGTGCTCGGATTTCTCATGCAGTACGAGAAGTTGGGGTTCGTGGACGCCGTGGCAGACCTCGCGCAACGCGCAGGCCTGCCGTTGCCGCGCGAGGCGGGAGGCGCCAAGGACACGGAAAGCCCCGATCTGTACGAGATCATGGAGCGCGCGGCTCGATTCTTCGAGCAAAACCTGGCAGACAGCCCACGCGCTCAAAAATACCTCACCGCCCGCGGCATCGATGCGGCGGCCGCCGCGAACTTCTCCCTGGGCTATGCTCCGGACTCCTGGAATGCGCTGCTCAACCGCTTCGGCGCCGCGGACGAGGAACGCCGCCGCCTGCTGCAGACCGGGTTGATCATCGAACGGGACACCCGCGGCGGGGAGCGGACCGCCGGATTTTACGACCGCTTTCGCGATCGCCTGATGTTTCCGATTCGGGATTCGCGCGGGCGCGTATTGGCCTTCGGCGGCCGCATCATCGACCAAGGCGAGCCCAAATATCTGAACTCGCCGGAGACACCCTTGTTTCACAAGGGCCGCGAGCTGTACGGCCTGTATGAGGCGCGCAGGGCGCATGCCGATTTCAAGCGGCTGATGATCGTCGAGGGCTATATGGACGTGGTCCGCCTGCATCAGGCCGGTATAACCTACGCGGTGGCGACGCTCGGCACCGCCACTACCCAGGAGCATCTGAACAAAATGTTCAGGCTCACCGGCGAGTTGGTGTTTTGTTTCGACGGCGACCGCGCCGGCCGCCAAGCGGCGTGGCGCGCCCTGGAAAATGCCTTGCCCCTGGCGCGCGACGGACGCGAGCTGAAATTCATGTTTCTGCCCGAGGGGCATGACCCGGACACTCTGGTTGCGGAGGAAGGCGCCGCGGCCTTTGAAGGCCGATTGAAAACCGCCCTGCCCCTGTCCGAATACCTGCTCCAGCATCTGCTGGCCCAAGTGGATCTGACGAGCGTCGATGGGCGAGCCAAGCTCAAGGCGTTGGCGCAGCCCCTGTTCGCCCGCATGCCGGAGGGGGTATACCGGGAATTGCTGGCGGACGCCCTGGCCGCGGCGATCCGTATGCCCGCCGCGAAACTGAAAGAGCTACTGATGATGACGGGCCCCGGGCCCAAGCCCGCCGAACGGCCGGAACCGGCGACGCGCCACCGCGGTCGAATCAGTGTCGGCCGCGGCAATCTGCTGACGCAAGCCATCACCCTGGTGCTGCATCACCCGGCAGCGGCGGCGGCGGTGAAGGACATCGAGGCACTTGCGGCAGTCGACAGGCCGGGAATCGCGGTGCTGAAGGAGCTGCTCGCCCAGGCGGTCGGCGCGTCCTCCCCCAGCACCGCGGTGCTGCTCGAGCGCTGGCGCGACCTTCCCGAATACGGCCGGCTGGCTGAACTCGCCATGGCCGAACCGCTCGTGCCAGACCCCAAGGCCGCCGCAAAGGAGCTGCAAATGGCCGTTGAAAAGCTGATCCAGGAACATGGCCCGGGTCGCCGGACGGACGAATTATTGCGAAAAGCAGAGGAAATGGGCTTGAATTACGAGGAAAAGGCCGAATTGAGCTTGCTTCTGCAATCCAGGGGCCGATCCTGAGGCTAACCCTTAAGCCCCTATGGAAGTGGCTACGGATTGCCCGTAATCGTATACTTGTCGGCTTGCATTGAAATTCCAGATTTCCAACGAGGCGTCCACCTTGATCAAAAAAGCGCCAGCGGGCACCGCGACTCAAATCGCGGACGAGCGTCAGTCGCAACTGAAGTTATTGATTGCGCGCGGCAAGGAACAAGGCTACCTCACCTACGCTGAAGTCAACGATCACTTGCCGAGCGAAATCGTCGATCCGGAGCAGATCGAAGACATCGTCAACATGATCAACGACATGGGTATTCCGGTGTATGAAAAGGCGCCGGACGCCGAGTCGTTGTTGCTGACCGACGTGACCGCTGCGCCCGACGAGGAAGCCGTGGAAGAAGCGACCGCGGCGCTCGCCAATCTCGACGCGGAATTCGGGCGCACCACCGATCCGGTGCGCATGTACATGCGCGAAATGGGCACCGTGGAATTGTTGACGCGCGAGGGCGAGATCCGCATCGCGAAGCGCATCGAGGAGGGTTTGGAAGCGGTCAAGATCGCGCTCGGCAGCTATCCCGGGACCTACGATTTACTGTTGAGGCACTACGAAACCGTCAAGGCCGGCCAGATGCGCCTGGTGGACGTCATCGTGGGCTTCGTCGATCCGAACGCTCCCGATGAGATCGCACAGCCGCAAAATCCGAAGATGATGGCGCTGGAGCGCGAGGAAGCCGCTAACGACGACGATGAGTCGGACGCCGATGAAGACGAGGAGGCCATCGACACCGGTCCGGATCCTGAAGAAGCCGCGAGGCGATTCAGCTCCATCGCCAAGATCCATCACCAGTTCTTGAACGCCCTCGACAAGCTGGGCTCGAAGGATCCCAAGACCCTCAAGATCCGCAAGAAGCTGTGCGGCGAGCTGATGGAATTGAAGCTTTCGCCCAAGATGTTCGATCAGCTGATCGACAATCTGCGCCAGCATGTCACCGAAGTGCGGCTGCTCGAGAAGGAGATCATGTTCCTTTGCATCAAGCAGGCCGGGATGCCGCGCAAGGATTTCATTTCGACCTTCCCGAAAAACGAGACCAGCACGCGCTGGCTCGACAAGCACATCAAGGCCAAGAAGCGCTATTCCGCGCCGCTCGCCCGATTCAAGGACGAAGTGGAGCGCCGCCAGAACAAGCTGAAAGACCTCGAAGGCCTGTTCCACGTACTGATCAGCGAGATCAAGGAAATCAATCGCGAGGTGTCGATCGGCGAAGCCAAGGCACGGCGCGCCAAGAAGGAAATGGTCGAGGCCAACCTGCGCCTGGTGATCTCGATCGCCAAGAAGTACACCAACCGCGGCCTGCAGTTTCTCGATCTCATACAGGAAGGCAACATCGGTTTGATGAAGGCCGTGGACAAGTTCGAGTATCGTCGCGGCTACAAGTTCTCGACCTATGCGACCTGGTGGATTCGCCAGGCCATCACCCGCTCCATCGCCGATCAGGCCCGCACCATCCGAATACCGGTGCACATGATCGAAACGATCAACAAGCTGAACCGCATTTCCCGGCAGATGCTGCAGGAAATGGGCCGCGAGCCCACGCCGGAAGAGCTGGCCGTGCGCATGGAGATGCCTGAAGACAAGGTGCGCAAGGTGCTCAAGATCGCCAAGGAGCCCATCTCCATGGAGACGCCGATCGGCGACGATGAGGATTCGCATTTGGGCGACTTCATCGAAGATACCTCGGTATCCTCGCCCATCGACTCTGCGACCACGGAATCCCTGCGCGAAACCACACACTCTGTATTGGCTCAGCTGACGCCGCGCGAGGCCAAGGTGCTGCGCATGCGATTCGGCATCGACATGAATACCGACCACACACTCGAGGAAGTCGGCAAGCAGTTCGATGTGACGCGCGAGCGCATCCGGCAAATCGAGGCCAAGGCATTGCGCAAGCTGCGCCACCCCAGCCGCAGCGAGCAGCTTCGCAGCTTCCTGATGGACGATTAGGGCCTGGGACCTAGGCGGCGACCACCTCGACGGAGAGATGGCGTTCGGCGCTCAGGGAGTTGGCGACCAGGCAGGAGAGCTCGGCCTTCTCGAGCAATTTCTTCGACCGTTCGATGTCCGCGCCTGCAGGCACGTGCAGCCTGGCGTGTGTGTCGAATCGGGTGAAGCGCATCCTGCCGTCGATGCGGTCCAGCGTGCCTTCGGTGCGCGCCTCAAGGCTGGTCCAGGGGAACTTCGACGCCGCGGCAATCGCGCGGAAGCTCAAGGCGAAGCAATCCGCCACGGCCGCCGTCAGCAAACCCTCGGGAGACCATTGATTGCCCGGCCCGTCGAACTCCTTAGGCGCCGCCGATTCGATGATTCTGACGCCCTCCGTGGACAGCGGCACGTCTCCGTCGGGGCGCACGGCTGCGTTGACGACGTAACGATGGGGAAAGGGGTGCATGGCAATCTCCGCGATAAGGATTCAATAAACGGCCGGAATCAGGCGGGATGCGCCTGCTGCTGTCCGGGTACGACTCTCCAGGGGCCTGGATCGGTGCCGCCGGCGAGGGTCCATTGGCAATGGCACAACGCAGGCCCAAGAAAGGCCATTAGAGCACCGGCATGGGGCGGGTGCAGGACAATTCGATGGGGCCCGTGTCGATGAGGCGACGGTCGGCAGCGACCGCAAGGTGTGATGCCGGCGACGCTCACGCCGTCTCCTCAAGGCCGATTCTCCGTTTGCGCCGGCCCGAACAATTTGAGTTCCGGGCCCTGTTCCGTGAGCCTGATCATTCTTTCGAACTTCAGTCCGATCTTCTCCAGGACGGCGATCGATCCTGCATTGTCAGGCGCCGTGACAGCGACGACCCGCTGCAGCCGCAGATCCTTTCTTGCGTGAGCCAAAACCGCCGATGCGGATTCGACGGCATATCCCCTCGAGCAGTGCCGCGACAGAAACGCGAACCCGACGTCGACGTCGGCGAGACCGTCGCGCTTGACCAATCCGCAAATTCCAACCGGCGTGGCATCGCGTAAACAGGCGGCGTACAGCCCGAAGCCGTGGCGGTCATAGCTGTCGATCGGACCTTTGTCGATGTACTCGCGAGCGTCCGACAGGGTCCGCACTCCCTTGTCGCCGATATACCGCAGGAACGCCTCCTCGTTCAACAGTTCGAGAATGAAGCCGGCGTCGCGGAGCTCGAGTTGCCGCAGCATCAAACGTTTCGTTTCGATGACGATCGCGTGAAGAGCGGTCGCATCTCCCATGTCCGGGCTATCGCTGCGGCTCATCCCGCCGCTCTTCGTTGAATGACGCCAGCATGGACGCGATCTCTTGGGAGTCCGCGCCCGCGGCGGCGCTCAATCCCTTCACCACACCCTCCCTGTTGGCCGATGGATGGTTCTGACTGATCTTCCACTTGCCCGTCAACGCGGTGATCGAGAGCTCGAACCCGACGATCAGCGACAACATTTTTTCCACATAAGGAGGCGGCGCATCGGTCACCTTCCAGGGATTGGCGCGGGACTGTTCATGCGCATCGGTCAACCGCACGACCAGAGCCCTCAGCCACGCGGCGTCCTGAACGAAGCGCAAGGTGCCGTGCGCGTGCACCACCGCATAGTCCCAGGTCGGAACCACTTCCCCGCTTTGCTTCTTCGACGGATAGAACGACGGCGAGATATATACCTGCGGTCCCTGGAAAATGGCCAGCGCTTCGGAGCCGGGCCGGTATTCACGCCACAGGGGATTCGCGCGCGCAATGTGGCCGCGCAACATTCCGTGCGGAGCGGGTTCGGACACGGTTTCGACCGGTATGTGGTTCGCCACGAGCCCCGAATCGGACAGTGCGACCAGCGCCGCCAGCGGACGTGCGCGCATCAGATCGTGCAGAACTTCAGTGCGGGATTCTTTGAAATGCGCGGGTAAGTACACGAACTGTCCTCGAGGCATGTGCTGTCGCATACAAGCCTAATGGTTCCGTCCCGGCGGTGCCAGCGTGGGCTCGGCCCATATCCAAGCGGATTTGAATCCAATATCAGTGTTTGTCCGATAGTGCGGCGAAGCGCACTGTGAAAGCATTGTGCGAATGGATCATCGCTGGGGACGGCGGGTGCAGGCAGATTTCCCCGTGCGGGTGTCGGCGCATCGTTTTGCCGTGCGGGACGGCCTGCTCGTCAACCTCAGCGTGAGCGGCGCGCTCATCGAAGTGGATCTCGATGCGCGGGTGCTGTCCCGGGTTCAAATCTTTTTCCCGTTGCCGGCGTATCCTAGGCATGAGGTCCCGGTCGTTGAAGCGTATGTGGCCCGCAGGCACAGGCACGGGATAGGCGTCGAATGGTGCGATTTTGCGCCCCGTACCGTCAGGGATCTTCTGCGCGATACCCTCCACCGGCCGAATGTGCTCAACGAGCGCAGCCGCGGCGCGGAATTCGAGGTCCGAAACCGGCGAGACACATAGCCGGATTTAGATGACCATACGCGCCCCGTTCCGGCACCGGCGCATCCATGTCGGTACGCGCCAATGCAGGCCCGCGGCCGGCGTGATTGCGGACTATGTGCGCCTGTATCGGTCCGCGCTATGAACGTGGCGTACCTCCACCTGCATAATGCGCGCTGCGGGTGTTTTTCGTGCATGGTGAATCGAGCCTGAAGGGGAGAACACGGTGACTGCAATCGAAGATTCGCGCACGGGCGGCTGCCTGTGCGGGGCAGTAAGCTATTCAATTCGCGGTGCGCTGCGCGGGGTCATCGCCTGCCATTGTTCGCAATGCCGCAAGACCAGCGGACACTACGCGGCCATGACGAGCGCCCCGTCGGCGAATATCGAATTAACGGCTTCAGAGGGGCTGGTCTGGTACAAGTCCTCGGACACGGCCGAACGCGGATTCTGCAACCGCTGCGGCGGCAATGTTTTCTGGAAGCAGGTCGGCAGGGATGAGATCAGCGTCACTGCGGGTACGCTCGATACTCCCACGCATCTTTCGATGCAAGAACACATATTTGTGGCGGACAAATCGGACTACTACACTTTAGACGACCACGTCCCAAAAAGGCAGCAGTGGTAAGAGGAGCGTTCCGCATGTGCAGAAGCATCAAGACCCTGTTCAATTTCGAGCCTCCGGTCACGGACGCCGAGGTTCGCGCCGCCTCGCTTCAATTCGTGCGCAAGGTCAGCGGATTCACCGCTCCGTCGAGGACCAATGAGCCGGCCTTTCAGCAGGCCGTGTACGAAATCGACGCCGCTTGCCACCGCCTGCTCAATTCGCTGCAAACCAATGCCCCGGCGAAAAGCAGGGAGGAAGAGGCCGCCAAGGCGCGAATGCGGGCCGGACGATTTACGCCGGTAGCCAAGACCGCCGTCTAGGTCTAGGGGACCGCGCGGATCCCCCAACAGAAGGGGTCATCGGGATCGAGGCGCAATAAATTCTCCCCGGTCACGTGAGCCGTACCGCTCAAAGTCGGCAAGATCGCCCCCCTGGCGCGATCGAGCCATCGATAGCGGCCGACGAAGGTGCTGCCTATCAGGCTCTCCTGCACCCACGGATCGCCCTCGGCGAGCTTGCCGTCAGCGGCAAGGCATGCGAGCTTCGCGCTCGTGCCCGTACCGCAGGGCGAGCGGTCGTAGGCCTTGCCGGGACAGAGCACGAAGTTGCGGCTATTGGCGCCCTGTCGGGGCGAGGCCGCAAAGAGCTCCACGTGATCCACGCGCGGATGACCCTGTGCGTTGACCGCGGCGCGGACACGCCAGCAGTAATCGGTCAGAGATTCGATGTGTTCGAGGCCGATGATCTGCTGGTGCTCGGATATCAAGAAGAACCAATTGCCGCCCCATGCGATATCTCCGGTCACAGGGCCGATTCCGGGAACGCTCACCGCAACCCGGCTCGCCGAGCGATAGCTCGCCACATTGGACACGCCGATCCGGCCGTCGGGCCCCAAGCTCGCCTCGACGGGCCCGACCGGCGTATCGATTTTGACCGTGCCCGGGCCGAGCTCGCCTGCATGCGCAAGCGAGGCGATCAATCCCATGGTGCCGTGCCCGCACATCCCCAGGTAACCCACGTTATTGAAGAATATGACGCCGAATCGGCAGTCGGCGCGGTGGGGTTCGACGAGCAGCGCTCCCACGAGGGGATCGGAGCCCCGCGGCTCGTTCACGATGGCGGAGCGATAGGCATCGAAGTGATCTCGAAATCGCTCCACCCGTTCCTCAAGCGGCCCACTACCCAGGTCGGGACCGCCCTCGAGCACCAGGCGGGTCGGCTCACCGCCGGTGTGCGAATCGATGACGCGAATCGAGGGCACGCTCACGGTCGAGAGTCGCGCGCGCGCTCGATCAAGGCGATCACTGCGGCGCGTCGTTCGCCCGAGAGGGGCAGCCGCGGCGGGCGCACCCGTTCCGAACCTCGGGCCATGATCTGTTCGGCGAGCTTGATGGTTTGCACCAGGTCGTGCTCCGAATCCAAGTGCAGCAGCGGCATGAACCAACGGTAGATTCGCCGCGCGCGCTCGAGTTCCCCCTTCCGCAGCGATTCGTAGAGCAGCAGCGACTCCGCGGGAAACGCATTCGTGAGACCGGAGACCCAGCCCTTCGCGCCCAAGGTCAAGCCCTCGAAGACGACGTCGTCGAGGCCGGCGAACAGCGTGAAGCGATCGCCGAACGCGTTGATGATGTCGGTGAATCGGCGCGAATCGGGAGCGGACTCCTTGAGCGCGACGATGTTCGGTACATTCGACAGGCGATCGAGGGTGGGGATGTCGATGTTCACCCGATAGGACGGCGGATTGTTGTAGAGCATGATGGGAAGGCCGGTCGCCGCGGCCACGGTTCGAAAATGGTACTCAAGCTCGGCGGGCGTCGGCACGTACACCATCGCCGGCAATACCATGAGGCCGGCTGCGCCGAGGCGCTCGGCGTCGCGTGCGAATCGCGCCGCCGTCGCCGTGGTAAATTCCGAAACTCCGGCGATGACGGGCACTTTTCCCGCGCTCACCTCCACGGCCGCGGCGAGCACGCTGCGCTTCTCATCCGCCGTCAGGGAATTGCCCTCGCCGACGGTTCCCATCAACACCAGACCATGTACCCCATCCCGCAGCAGGGCTCCTTGCACCCGCTGCGTCGCCGGCAAATCGACCTCCAGGGCGGCATCGAATTGCGTGGTGGCAGCTGGGAAGACACCGGACCATGTGCAGGAATGGAATGCGGACATTGGGATTCTTATGTCTTGCAGGGCGTTGCCCGCGAGATCACTGATCGTATACGGTGCGACCGTGAGCCAGCAAGATACGATCGCGGTGATCGGCGCCGGAGTGATCGGAGCGGCCGTGGCGCTTGCGCTGGCCCGCGAGGGACGCCCGGTCCTGCTGCTCGATCGCGCCGAGCCCGGCGTCGCCGGCGCGAGCTTCGGCAACGTGGGCCACATCGCGGCCGAGCTGGTACAGCCGCTGCCTTCGCCCCGCCTGTTGTTCGGATTTTGGCGCGAGCTTTATTCAAGGGGCGGAGCGCTCGATCTTCCGCCGCGGCAGGTGCTGCGCATGCTGCCATGGGTCGGACGCTTCGCCGCCGCTGCATTCAGGCGCGCCGAAAACACGCGACACCTCGCCCCTCTCGTACGCCCTGCAGCGGCCGATTGGGCGCGCTGGCTCGAGGAGATCGGCCGGCCTGAACTATTGCGCCGGCACGGGCACTTCGAGGTAGGCTTTGGACCCAGAGCGCTGCATCGGGCGCTGACGCAGGCGCGGCTGATGGCGCAAGTCGGGGTCAAGACCCGTCCGGTCTCAAATGGGGAATTGCTGCCCCTGCGGAGGGCGGCGCGTACCGAGACGGCTGCCGGACTGTGGTTCGAGGACTCGGCGCATGTGATCGACCCGCTGGAGACCGTGCGTGCCTTTGCGGCGGCGGCCATGGCGCGCACAGCGACGTTTCGGCGCTTGGATGTGCGCGCATTGCGCCCGATCGGCGATGAGATCGAGATAGTGAGCGAAGCAGAGCCGTTGCGGGTCGGCGCCGCGGTGGTGTGCGCCGGAATGGGTTCAGGACCGCTGCTGGCACCATTCGAGCTTCGTGCGCCGCTCCAGGCAGTGAGGGGGTATCACATCGAACTTCCCGGGCAGGCACCTTTCTTGGATGCTCCCGTGGTGTACACGGACAATCACGTGCTGGTCACCCCGATGGCCGGGCGGTTGCGCGCATCGAGCTACATGGAATTCGCCGCGCCCGGGGCGCCGGCGGACCCGGACAAAGCGGCGCGCCTGCGGCGGACGGTCCGCGGACTTGGGTACGCTTGCGAACCCGAGGGAGCCTTCTGGATGGGCGCGCGTCCCGTCCTGCCGGACTACCTGCCCGGAATCGGCCGCGCCGCCGGGCCGGCCAGACTTTTCTACGCGATCGGACATCAGCACATCGGACTCACCATGGCCCCCGCCACGGCCGAGCTGGTCGCGGACCTCGCGGCGGATCGTCGCCCGCGACAAACAATCGCCCCATTTGATTTGCAACGCTTCGGCGCCCGCGTGCGATGATTCGGCGCCACCACCTTAAGGTATCTCTCATGAAGTCACTCGTCCCGTGGGTCATGGTTGCGGTTTGTGCGACGTACGCATCCGCCGCGTCAGAATCGGCCGACGCTCGTTTCAAGGCGATCTACACGGCCGAGTGGAAATGGCGCGAGCGTCAGTTCCCCGACAACGAGGACACGCGGCGGCCGATTCAGGATCATTTGCCGAAGACCGACCCCGCGACCCAGGCGATGCGGCTTCGTATGTGGCAGGACGTGCTCGGCAAGCTCGATGCAATCCCCAAAGCGGAGCTGTCGCCGGCCGAACAGTTGAACTACGCGGTATATCGCCCGCAGATCGAAATGCTGATCGCAGGCCAGCAATTCCGCGACTATGAGATGCCCGCGAACGCCGATAGCACGTTCTGGACGAACCTGGGGTACACGGCTCGCCGTCCGTTTCGGACGGCTCAGGACTACCGCAATTGGATTGCGCAGATGCGGGACATCCCTCGATATTTTCGCGAACAGACCGACGAAATGCGCCGCGGGATGCGGCGCGGTTTCACGCCGCCGCAAGTCACGCTCAAAGGACGCGATGCCTCGATCACCGCGGTCACCGAGGTCTCGCCGGAAGCGAGTCTCCTCTACACCCCCTTCAAAGACATGCCGGGAGTACCCAAAGAGGAGCAAGCCAAGCTTAGGGAGCAGGCCGTCGGCACCATCCGCGACACCGTGCAGCCGGCCTATCGAGAACTGTTGAAGTTCATGCGATCGGAGTATCTGCCCGGCACGCGCACCACTCTGGCCGCCTATGACCTTCCTGACGGGCGCGCCTATTATCGGTTCAAGATCCGGGAATTCACGACGCTCGACCAAGAGCCTGCGGCCATTCACGCGTTCGGCGAGTCGGAAGTCGCGCGGCTGCACCAAGAAATGCTCGCCGCCATGAAGCAGACCGGCTTTTCCGGCGACTTTGCCGCGTTCCTCAAGTTCCTGCGCAGCGACCCCAAATTCCAGGCCAAGACGCCGGAGGAACTCTTGATGCGCGCCGCATGGATCGCCAAGCAGTTCGATGGCAAGGCCTCTCAGTACTTCGGGCTGCTGCCACGTGCCCGCTTCGCGATCAAACCCGTCCCGGATGATCTCGCGCCGTTCTACACGGCCGGGCGCGGAGGTCCGGGGCTGTACCTGGTCAACACCTACGATCTGCCGAGCCGGCCTCTCTACAACCTCGCTGCGCTGACTCTTCACGAGTCCGCGCCCGGCCACGCTTTTCAGTTGCCCCTGGCGCTCGAGCACAAGCAACAGCCGGAATTTCGCCGGCACACGTATCTGTCGGCATACGGCGAGGGCTGGGCTCTGTATTGCGAGAAGCTGGGCCTCGAGATGGGCATGTACGAAACGCCCTATGACCGCTTCGGAATGCTGAACTACCAGGTCTGGCGCGCGGCCCGTCTGGTCGTCGACACGGGAATACATGCGCAGGGCTGGAGCCGCGAGCGGGCGATCGCCTACTTCCACGACTACACCGCGCTTCCCGAGCACGAAATCGAAACGGAAGTCGATCGCTACATTGCATGGCCGGCGCAAGCCCTGTCCTACTACCTGGGGGAGGATGCGATTCTCAAGGCGCGCGCCAAAGCCGAAAAGGCTCTCGGTGCGCGCTTCAATGTCCGCGCATTTCACGACGCGGTGCTCGAACTCGGATCGGTGCCGCTGCCGGTTCTGACCGCGCGCATCGATAGGTTCATCGCAGAGGGCGGTAAAGGCCCGTATCCGGACGTTGAATAATGGCGCGAATTCGAACCTAGTGGGGCGCCTTCTGGGGTGCGGCCGCGACCTCAGGTACCTTGCAGGCGATCATCATGCTGCGATCTTCCTCGTTGCCCTTGATCGTTTCGTAGCCGCGATTCCCGCAGGCCCTGCCCGCCTTGACGAGGCAGCTCGACCAGCTATTGAGAAAGCCTCCGCAAGTGATGACAAAGCCTCTGCGCCCGTCCGCCACGTAGGTTGAATGCACGCTGCCGCAGGCGGCCAACGAGAGCGCTATCAATACCGAGCCGAGCCGCGCATGCGGCTGACGTGCACTTTGCATGGTTCTTCCCGTGGTTCAACTTTCTGACCGCTAACAATGCGCACCCAACGTTACAGTTGCGTTGCAGCGCCTGCGGCGCGGAGGACGAGCGCAGGCGAGGCGGCCTCGGTATAGTTCCCGCGCCCACATTCGTGTGCGCAGGGAGAATTGGATGACACGTATTGGTTTCGCATCGCTGTCGACGGCGATGGTGCTCTGCCTTTGCGCCTGCGGCGGCAAAGTCCTGGCGGAGGACTTGAGCGGCGCCTACATCGGCGGTAATTTCGGCCGTGCGCGAAGCGGCTACGATACGGGGTTCATCGACGCTCAAGTCGTGAGCGCGGCGGCCGCCGTCGGCGACACGGTAGACTTCACCGACCGCTCGATTCAACGGATGTCCGATGCGTGGTGGGCCGATGCCGGTTATTTCTTCACGCCCCATATCGGCATCGATGCCGCTTTTTTACACATAGGGGAAATGAAATATGTCTCGGTCGGTCGGCTCGTGAGCCCATTCGGCGGTCAAGCCCTGAGCACTGAGAACGAGGTCACCTCCCACGGCCCTGCGCTGTCGCTGGTTCTGCGGTTGCCGCTGACTGAATCCTTCGCCGCCGATCTGCGGCTTGGGGATTACTTCGGGAAGGCGACCTGGGACGATCGGTTCAATGTCGGCTCGAACTCGACATATGCTGCGGCGTCGAAAAACGCTTCCAGTCTATTGGCGGGCGTCGGCGCCTCGTACACCGTCGGCGGACACGTGTCGGTCCGACTCGACCTTTTGCGTATCAACAAGACCGGCTCCGGCGACACCACCGGCAAGTTCAGCGTGAACCTTGCCACCGCAGGGGTGAGCTATACGTTTTAGTGCGAGCCCGCGACCGGCGGATGGCGACCGTGAGCCGGATTTGGTGGGTGAGAATCCCCCCTACGCTTGCGCGTAAGGGGGATCGGGACTTAGGGTTCCTGCGTATCAGTATCAATTGTTATGCGCGTCGCCGTTATCGTTCCTTTGATCGGCGCCGGTAGAGCAGGCGTCTTTCCATCGGGCATCAATTGATTGACGGCAAAGGTTTCCCTGTAGCTCCGGCCATCCCGCGACAAGGTCACGTACTGCTTGATGAACGCCGGAGCGCCCGCGGGCGGCTATCGAACGGGGTCTTGATGCGCCCCAGTTCGCCGCCGCAGTGCGCCGCTTCGAAAGGTTGCTCGATGATTTCGAGCGCACGCTGGCGAACTGCAAATGGCTGGCCGGGGACGGCTACTTGCTCGCCGACATTGCCTTCAGTCCATACATGCTTCGGTTGCGACACTTGGGGTTCGACACACGCTTTGCGGCACGTCCGCATGTAGTCGAATGGGCCGGACGCCTCTGCGCCGCACGCGGCTTTCGCGAGGGTGTGGAAAAATGGCTCAACCCTGCCTACCTGGAACTGTTCGCGCGAGAGCTCCGCAGCGCGTGCACATATCGAGCAAATAGCCGCCGCGGTCTGATGCGAAGCCGGCTATATGGGAAAGTGGTGGGCCCGCTCACCATCGAATTGACGCATAAAATGCCTTTTTTATAGGCCGTTTGCCAATTCGAATTACGCAGTTACTCCCAAAGTTACTCCCACGGATCAGCCGTGAGTTTAACGCGAAAAGTAGTTAATACTCGGTCAGCTAAAACGCCCCACATACACCGCGCCCTACTCCTTCAAATTGTCTATGCGGGCGGCGATCACGAGGGTGGCCTCTCCTCTTCAGCCGCCAATGCATCGAGGTAACGTCGATAGACATACACTCGATCTCGGGCGCGCCCAGTTGATTCTTTCACGATCCCGCGCGACTCGAGTTCATTTAGCAGTGAATTGACTGTCGGTGTAGTGAGCCCGGTAGCTGTTCTCAGTATCGCCACCGTAGTGACAGGCTTTGCCTGTAGTGCCTCTTGTAGCATAAGGAGCGAGCCGGCAATGCGCGGAACGGCGCGCAGTTGCGCTCGATCCTCGTGAAACGCTTGTGTCACGCGCCTGCCGGTTTCGATCGCGACCTCCGCACTGTGACGAATCGCCTCCGCAAAAAAATCGATCCAACGCTCATAGTCGCCGCTTGCGCGTACCGCATTCAGCTCGTCGTAGTACTGCTGTCGGTGTTGTTTGAAATATAGGCTGGGATACAGCAGCGGTTTGTGCAGTACGTTGTCATGACAGAACAGCAGGGTGATCAACAAGCGCCCGACACGACCATTGCCGTCCAGAAACGGATGAATGGTTTCGAATTGCAGATGTGCGAGGGCCGCCTTTACAACAGGATTGGTCGGCTGGTGCAGGTACTGCTCGAGATTCGTGAGACACGCGTCCAAATGAGTTGGCGGTGGAGGCACGAAGGCCGCGTTGCCCGGCCTTGTTCCTCCGATCCAGTTCTGAGAGCGGCGGAATTCTCCTGGCTGCTTCTGTGCACCCCGACCCTCGGCAAGCAAGATGCCGTGCATTTCGCGTAACAGTCGATTCGCTAGTGGGAAGCCGTCGGCAATCCGTTCGAGACCATGGTTCATGGCATCGACGTAGCGCGAAACCTCCCGAACGTCGTCGCCGAGCGCACCTGGCACTGCCTGGACTTCGTGCACAAGCAGCTCATCTAGTGTCGATTGAGTGCCTTCGATTTGGGAGGAGAGAACTGCCTCCTTGCGGACGAAGGTATAGAGCAGCAAGTCCACGTCGGGCATCGTCGTCGTAGCGCCATCAAGCCGTCCGAGCGAGTGCATGGCGCGATCCAAGGCGGTTTGAGCGCCCTCCGTCAGGGAAAGAGACGGATCGGGAGGCAGCGGCGGCGGCACGAAGGCCCGCACGGCCTCGCCCAGAGTCGTGATCTCTACATATGTTCCGAACGGATCCCGTTTCATGGCGCCTTGGCCCAGGTTAGACGACTTTATCAGCGGCTATCGTTATTTAAACCTAGCATCCTTAATTTAACTAGTGCCCCGAACTAGTCAAAGGACTTAACTAACGATCAAGAATAGTTAAATCTACGTCTTAATTTTAACTACGATTAGCCGGGTTGGGACCGGACCCGGCATCCACTTCCCGGGGGAGTCAGAGGACAACCTCCAGTTGTCCATCCAATTCCATCTAATTAAGTCTATTGCAAGCTCGTTCCGACTATCCGCTGGCGCAGTGTCGCGTCGAGCTGCGGCAACGAAATCATCAAGCTCGGCGTCGACGTGACGGACAAGTACGGAATGCCCGCTACCCGCTGGCGGGGATGGGTTTCTTCGTTAGTGCATTAATAAAAATCTTGATGGGATTTATTACGGAATCACGATGAAATATTCATCCGCCGCGACAGTAAAACACAGGAAAGGATAACCTATTGTAAAGTAACTAACTGTTTTACAACGTATTTTATTGAATCTGCCGAAACTATCAAAGACCGATGCCACAGTCATCATCAGTCAACCTACATTTTGGAACGACGTAAATAAGGGGCGATATGTTTTTTTGGTAAGCGCTCCAGGATCCCCGTTGGATGAGATGAACGTCGGCACCATGGGCGTCGCCCGTGTGATCACCCCAAGGGGCTCGATTAATCCCGTACTGGCATTTTTCACGAGATAGTGGTCGTCGAGCGCCGCGTCAGGCCGCGGACGAGTGCGAGGGCTGCTGAGATATCTGGTGCTGCGCGTGCAGCATCGCCTTGAGGTTCCAGGGCAGCAGCGCCTCGATTTGCTCGACGGTGGTGGCAGCCGGCAGATGTTCGAACAGATAGTTCAGATACGCGTAGGGTTCGACGTCGTTGATGCGGCAGGTCATCACCAGCGAGAACAAATTGGCGCTCGCCTGGGCGCTGCTGGCGTCGTAGCTGAAGAGCCATGCTTTTCTGCCCGTCGCAAAATGTTTGATCTGCTGCTCGCTGTAATTGTTATCGACCGGGATTTCCGGGTGGTCCAAGTGCCGGACCAGTTTCGGCCATTGACGTGCGGCGTACCCCAGTGCTTTGCCGAGGGCACTGTTCGGCGGAGTGGCGGGCAGGATCTGATCGATCCAGGCTTTGAACTTCTCCAAGATCGGCTTGGACTTCTCTTGGCGTAGCATCAGCACCGTCTCGAGCGGCACGGGTTTCCCACGCTGCTGGTACTCGGCCTGCAGTGCCTTGATCTGTCCCTCGATCCGATAGACCGGACCGATATAGTCCTCGATCGCCGCGTTGGCGAGCGTGCGGGTCGAGGGGAGGTTGCTCACCTTGCGCGCCTTGAAGAACATCGTGCGGCAGTGCGTCAAACAGCCGAAGTGCAGTAGTTTGAGTTCTGCGGCGATGTCGTCGTAGCGCTCGAGTCCGTCGCTAACGAGTTTACCCTGATAGGCTCCGTCGGGACCCATGAAGAACTGCTTCAAGCCCGCCGTGGTGCGCGAGGCCAGGTAGTCGTACAAGATGATGCGTTGCCCAGGCGGACCGCCCGACCGCACGACAATGTAGTGATCGGATCCGGTCGCCTTGTCGCTGCGCAGGATTTGCAGCGGCGTCTCATCGATATGCATGAACGGCGCGGTGAATAAGGCGTCCCTGATGAGATTGACCACGGGCACGACTTTCTCGCCGCCGACGGTGCTCATCCAGGTGCCGAGCGTGCCCGGACTCAAGTCCATCCGATAGCGCTTCAGGTCCTGGCTCACCCGGTAGAGGGGCAAGCCTAGGTTGAACTTCGAGTTCGTCACGTGCGCGAGCAACGACGGACTCGCCATCGATTTCGCTAGGATGACGGGCGGTGCCGGGGCGGTGATCGGCGCCTCGTGCAGTTCCTCACACACATACGTCGGGCGGATGTGCTGCTCGACGCTGATCTTCGGCGGCTCGAACCGATAGCATTCGCGGATCTCTTGGCCGATGCGGGTGAGCGGATGATGTACCGCGCACTTCGTGCACATTTTCTGATCGGGCGGCAGATCGTGTTCGATCTCGATGCGCGGGAAGTGATCCGGGATCGCCTTGCGGTGCGCATCGGCGGAACGCTTGCGCTCGTGCGCGTCGATCTTGGTGGTGCGCTCGCGGTGCGCTTCATCCGCCGCCTCGATCGCGGCGAGCACTTCGGCCTCGTTGAACAGCATCGCCTGGTCCGGGTTCTGCTCGGCGGCGTCGGTGGCCTGCGTGGAACGCCCGTAGTACTGGGCCTTCAGCCACCGTACTTCCTCTTCCAGCAGCACCTTGCGTTCGACGGTGTGCTGGTGTTCACTCTTGAGCTTCTCATGCGCACCTTCGATCTGCTTGAGTCTCGCGTTCTCTTCACGCAGCAGCCGGATTTGCTCTTCAGAGACATTCAGGCGAACGGACAGCTCGGTGATTTTGTTCGCAAGGACTGCGGGATTTTTGTTCGGCGCGAGCACGATTAAAGTGTACCGCGCCGAACAAATAACTCAACAAAAAATACGTAAAAACCCGCTCAACTGACGTGTGTAAATCGAATCATCCGATGCGGCGCAGACCACACATCGTAGCCATCGAGTAGCCAGTTCAGTTGCTCCGCCGTCAACGTGATCACCGCCTCATCGAGCATCCGCGGCCAGCGAAACTTCTCATCGCTCTCGATCTTCTTCGACCAGATCGCATACCCGTTACGATCCCAGCCCAAGATCTTCAGCATGTCATAGCGACGACCCACGAACACGTACAGCGCCTCGGGAGCGAACGGATCGTGCTGCATCCCTTCGCGCACCAGCGCCGCCAGACCGTTGCGGCCCGTCCTCATGTCGATCGGTTCCCGGTGCAGGTACACCTTCACCTCCCCGCCCGGGCGCATCATCGCTCCTCTCCCGACAGCAACGCCAAGAGCCAGGAG
Organism: uncultured Gammaproteobacteria bacterium; assembly: GCA_963702735.1. GTDB lineage: Bacteria > Pseudomonadota > Gammaproteobacteria > Steroidobacterales > Steroidobacteraceae > Bog-1198. Next base: position 162,545 of record CAVPDW010000002.1, read on the forward strand.
ACTTCCGGGTAACCCGCGCACTCGATCGTCCAACCCGAGGGATGTCGAATCCGACACCCCGTCGTCGCCGCTGTCGTCGTCAGCGTCGCTGCGGCCGGGGCAATGCGCACCGGCGCAAACCCCACCACCGCCTTCGGTTCTTTCACCCGGCGACGCTCACTGATCACCCCTTTGCGAACCAAGACCCGCTTGACCCATGCCCATTGGTGCAGGCTCAGCTCCTTCTCTCGGCAATACCGTGAAAAGCTCACGCCTAGCTTTTTGGCCTGCTCCAAGTGGCCCAAGCACGTTCGCTCACGTTCATTCAACGCTTCCATGTTCCACTTCGGCATCGCGCTCTCCACCTCAGCGGCAACAGCGCCGCGGTGGAAAGCTTCGCCCGATCAGGTCATGGCGGAAAAGACGGGCTTGCTGGAGTGGTTACACTCAAGGCGTCGGGTCTCGCCCAGCGCCCTCATCATCGAGATGAAGCGCTTCGCAATCTGCTCGTCTTTGGAACCACGAAAGAGATCTAGAATTCCCATCCAAAATGCTCCGGTTTTTCCTTAATCATTAGTCCGGTCATGCTCGGTGGTCGTGGCCGGCACGACGATTCGTATTTCCTATTTCGCGCGCTCCGCTGCTTCTCGACACACGAGCAACGCTGCATATCATTTAGTTCGCATTGAGCAGCGACCGACCACCCGCCCGCTCTGCAGAGGGCAATCCTGGGTCTACCAAATTATATCGGCCTGAATATCCGAGCGCGCTACCGACACTCGCGCCGGGCGACGTCGACCTTGCGGGAATCCCGACCCCTTCACTAGGACATAGCCGCAATCAGCGGGGCGAAATCGTAGTCAACTTCAGTTGCGGGATAGCGCGTCGCAATGACAGTAACTAATTCGGTATCCGGCGCGCGGAATCGAATTAAAATCCGGATGAGAACTAGCACGCCTGTGCCAACCGCGGCTTTTCGCAGCAATCACTCCCGCTCCAAATCTGGTTCGGTGGGGGTAACTGTAATTAGAGACTTTGAGTTACCCCCAAAACGTCCGGGTGCCACCGATTCTTGGCGATCGTTAGCGATCATCGTTTGTAGGCCAATTCGAGTCCAGTATCCCTATTTTTCCATGGATTTGAGCTCAATCCCGTCCCTCTCCGATCGTCCTCGATCGTTACCGAACAATGATGAATTAGTGGGCCCGCTCGGACTCGAACCGAGGACCAAGGGATTCACTTTAGCCCCGCCGTTTCCGGAGGGAGTGGACTATCTCTTCACCCCAATGGGGTGCGGGACGCTCTAGCCTGTCATTAAGCGCGCTTCGAGCGCTCAGGTAGTCTCTGCACCTTCCGGCGGTGCACCGCCGGCTTGGCTCAGGGTTGCCAGCAGCTCGAAGCTGTGGAGGTTTCCCTGAATTCATCCCGTCCACTTCGCACCTTGCGATGCGAAGGCACCATTTACTGATGAGTCCCCTGCTCTAACCAACTGAGCTACAGGCCCGACGGCGCGCATCTTATCATGGGGAGGTGACACCCCCACCGCCACTGGCCGATTTACCCATCAACGAGGCGCTGCCGGCATTGGCGGCAGCCTTGGGCGGGCACCGCGCCGCGCTGCTGGAGGCTCCGCCGGGCGCCGGTAAGAGCACCATCGTGCCGCTCTTCTTGCGGGACAGCCCTTGGGCGAAGGGGCAGAAGATCCTGATGCTGGAGCCTAGGCGCCTGGCGGCGCGCGCCGTCGCAGGCCGCATGGCGCAACTCCTCGGCGAGCCCGTCGGCCGCCGTGTGGGATTTCGTACGCGGCTCGAGACCCGCGTCAGCCGCGAGACGCGGATCGAAGTGGTCACAGAGGGCATCCTAACGCGCATGCTCCAGGACGATTCGGCACTGGCCGGCATCGGCTGCGTGATCTTCGATGAGTTCCACGAACGCAGTCTGAACGCAGACTTGGGGTTGGCGCTGTGCATCGAGAGCCAGCAGAACCTGCGCGAGGATCTGCGCCTGGTGGTGATGTCCGCTACCTTGGATCTGGAGCCCGTCGCCAAGCTGCTGGGAGGCGCGCCCATCGTTGCGGCGCGCGGCCGCAGCTTCGAGGTCGCGACAGAGTATTTGCCGCGCCGCCCCGAAATTCGGCTCGAGGCGCAAGCCGCGCAGGTGGTGCGCGCGGCGCTGCGCGAGCATGACGGCGATATTCTGTGCTTCCTGCCGGGCGCCGCCGAGATTCGCAGGGTGCAGCAGGCGCTCGAACAGTCGGGTCTCGATCGCCATATACGCACACTTCCCCTGTATGGCGATCTCGAGGGGGCGGCGCAGGACGCGGCCCTCACCCCGGTGCCTGCGGGACAGCGCAAGATCGTGCTCGCCACCAGCATTGCTGAAACCAGCCTGACCATCGAAGGGATCCGCGTGGTCGTCGATACGGGACTGCGGCGCTACGCCGAGTTTGATCCGGCGACCGGCATGAGCCGCCTCGTCACCACGAAAGTGTCTCAGGCCGCGGCGGATCAACGCCGCGGCCGCGCCGGGCGTCTGTCCGCCGGCCACTGCTATCGCCTGTGGTCGCAGGGAACCCAGGCGTCGCTTGACCCCCAAACGGCTCCGGAAATCCTGCACGCGGATCTCGCACCCTTAGGGCTAGAACTTGCCTGTTGGGGCGCCGTCGATGCGGCGAGCCTGCGCTGGCTCGATCCGCCGCCCGCGGCGCCGCTGGCGCAGGCACGCGACCTGCTCATGAAGCTCGAGGCCATAGACTCCGCCGGCCGCGTCACAGCGCACGGCAGAACATTGGCGACGCTCGGAACTCACCCGAGACTTGCGCATATGCTGGTCAAGGCACGTAAGCACGGCGCGCCCCGGCTCGCATGCGATCTCGCGGCCATCCTGGGCGAGCGCGACATCCTGCGCGCCGCAGTGGGCGCGCGCGACGCGGATCTGCGGCTGCGCGTGGCGGTGCTGCGCGGCGACGTGCGGGACCTGCCCCCGGGAATCACGGTAGACAACCGCGCCCTGATTCAGGCGCAGCGCAGCTCGGGGCATTGGCAGCGCGATTTTGCGCGCGGCAGACCCGATTCACTGGATCCGCACGATTCGACGGGGACATTGTTGGCGTGGGCCTACCCGGATCGCATCGGCCGGGCGCGCGGTGAAGCTGGGCGTTACTTGCTGGCGAACGGCCGCGGCGCGCGCTTCGGGGAACCGCAAGCCCTGTCCAAAGCCGAGTTCATCGTCGCGGCGGAACTGGACGGGGCCGAGCGGGAGGCTCGGATATTTCTTGCCGCCCCCGTGACGCTCGCGGATCTTGAGGAGCATTTTGCCGCGCAGATTGAAGATCGCGCCGAAATCGCCTGGGATGATCGCGAGCATGCGATCCATGCACGGCGCGAACGGCGGTTCGGCGCGTTGATTCTGGAATCGGCCGAGATACGCGATCCCGACAGCCAAGCCATGCTAAATGCAGCGCTCGCAGGCCTTCGGCAATTGGGCATCGCCTCTCTGCCGTGGACCCCGGAATTGCGGCAGTGGCAGGCGCGAGTCGATCTGATGCGGCAATTTGCGGTCGCGGCGACCGCGCCATGGCCCGATTTGAGCGATGCGGCGTTGGCCGCAACTCTCGAGGAGTGGGCACCGCCCTGGATTTGCGGTTTCACACGCCGCGAACATTTTGCGCGTATGGACTTGAGCAATGCCCTGCGGTCCCGGTTGACTTACGAGCAAGGCGCGATCGTCGAGCGGGAGGCGCCGACTCACTTGACCGTCCCCAGCGGCTCGGCGGTGCCCATCGACTATTTGGACGGCGAGATCCCTACCCTGTCGGTGCGGCTGCAGGAGATGTTCGGGCTGCGGCAGACACCGAGCATCGCCGCGGGCCGTTTACCCTTGCTGTTGAAATTGCTGTCGCCCGCACGACGCCCGGTACAGATCACACGGGATCTCGTGAGCTTTTGGGACCGCGGATACCACGAAGTCAAGAAAGACTTGAAGGGCCGGTATCCAAAGCACTACTGGCCGGACGACCCCTATACCGCCGAGCCCACGCGGCGGGCGCGGCCGCGCCCCGTTCGATAGCGTCGCGCGAGTTCCTCGGCCGGGGATTACAATGCCGCGAGGGTGAGGGATTCACCGAACGCCGGCGACTTGACGACGGGATGAAAGACTACAGCAGCCATTTTCGCGAGCTCGTCGAGCAGCAGTTGCCCGAGGATTCGCGAATCCTCATGCCGCGCGGCGGGCAGGACATGATGATTCTGGCGAGTTGGCGCCTGTCCACCGACCTGTTTCGCGCGAGCAAGCGCTCGCGGATGATCCGCATCGTGATCGCCGGGGAGGCGATTGCGGACTACGCGGGCCGCGACAACGGCGGGCGGCTCGCGAGCGACGGGCGCTTTGTGGCGTGGCTCAAGCAGCAGTTGAGCAGCTTCGATCCCGATCATGATTCGCCGCTCGGCGTCGAACCGCCGGCCGTGACGTGGCCGGTCAGCACTCTGGCATTGAACGGCTGAGCGGCCGGGCTCGCGCGCATGCACACCCGCGAATTGTTCGATGCAACGCCGGGAGAAAAGAGTAGCGAGCGCCTCGCGCCGGGAGCCTGGTTGCTGCGCGGGTTCGCACTGGACCAGGCTCCCGCGATGATGGCGGCCGTCGAGGCTATCGAGGCTGCCGCACCCTTCCGCCACCTCATGACCCCAGGCGGCTTTCGCATGTCGGTGGCCATGACCAACTGCGGGAGTCTGGGCTGGGTCAGCGATGGTCGCGGCTACCGCTACGAGACCGGCGATCCTTTGAGCGGCCGGCCCTGGCCGGCGATGCCGCCGGTATTTCTGCACCTTGCTCAAGCCGCTGCGCAGGCGAGCGGGTTCTCTGGATTCGTGCCTGACGCGTGCCTGGTCAACCGTTACGAGCCCGGTGCCCGGCTAACGCTGCACCAGGATAAGGACGAACGCGATTTCACCGCGCCCATCGTGTCAGTCTCCCTGGGATTACCTGCGGTATTCCTGTTCGGCGGCAACGCACGCAGGGACAGACAGCGGCGCCTGGCGCTGCAGCATGGCGACGTCGTGGTTTGGGGGGGGCCTGCGCGCCTGTATCACCACGGCGTGCTGGCGCTCAAAGACGGGCATCACGATGTCTTGGGCCCGACACGCTTGAATCTGACCTTCCGCCGCGCCTCCTAGGATGAACCGCTCTCCGCCGCGTCGATTCCCGGTGTGCGCCAACCACTGCGCACGCCCCAGAAGTAGAAGAACAGCGCGGCCACGGCGACGCAAAGCTGATCCCAACCATACTTGATATAGTCGTGGCCTTCGAACTCCTTGCTGCCTGCCCAGGACAGTGCGGTGATCGCCAGCAGGTAGAAGAGCAGCCACCAGGCGGCGCGCAGCTGCCGGCCGAAGTTAGGCCAGCCTTGCTTGCCCTGGTAGTAGAAATACACGGGTAGGGGCAGGATCAGCAGCAGCATGATCTGCCCGGTATGGGGCCACCGCGCCCAGAACAGCATGAGGGTGGCGAGCACGAAGGCCACGGGCGCGAGCACGGGCAGGCCCAGCACGCGCAGCGGCCGATGCAATTTGGGCGCCGTGCGCCGGAGCACCATGACGCTGATCGGCACCACGAGGTAGGTAATGATGGTCGCCACGGAGATAACGGCCGCGAGCGTGTCCCAGCCGCGAAAGAAGAACAAAAAGATGAAGGATACGAGCAGATTGAGCCACATGGCCGGCCGCGGTATCCCGAAGCGTGGGTGCACCCGCCCGAGCACTTCCGGCACGGTGGCGCTGCGCTCCATGGCGTAGATCATGCGGGCGGTGGTTGCGGTGTAAGCCGTGCCCGTACCGCTCGGACTGACGAAGGCGTCGGCGTAGAGCAGCAAGGCGAGCCAGTTGAGATTGAGCGCGAGCGCCAGCTGCGCGAACGGTGAGCTGTATTCCAGTCCTCCCCAGCCTTCGTGCAGATGATCGGGTGCCACCGCGCCCAAGAAAGCGACCTGGAGCAGCAGGTAGACTACGGTGCTCAGCGCGATCGAGCCGAAGATCGCGAAGGGCACGCTGCGCCCGGGGTTGCGGGCCTCGCCCGCCAGATTCACCGGGCTCTGGAAGCCGTTGTAGCTGAAGACGATGCTGCTGGTCGCGACCGCGGTGAGGATGGCGGCGACATTCCCGACGTGCGGACCGCCGTGGATGCCCACGTGGAAATTCTCCCGGTGAAAGCCGGTGCACATCAGCGCCACCGCAGTGGCCGCCGGCACGATCAGCTTGAAGAAGGTGATGGCGCTGTTGGTATTGGCAAATACCTTCACGCTCCAGAAATTGAGCAGGAAATAAATCACGACCAAGACGGCGGAAATCGACAGGCCGGCGATGGTCAGCTCGCCGTGACCGTGGGGCTTGTGCATATACAGATGCTGCGCCCAGGTCCAGGGCCAGGAGCTCATGTATTGCACCGAGGCCTCGGCCTCCACCGGGATCACCGAGACGATGGCGATCCAGGCGGCCCAGCCGGCGACGAAGCCCACCAGCGAGCCATGCGAATAGTGGCCGTAGCGCACCGATCCCCCGGATTCCGGAAACATGGCCCCGAGCTCTGCATAGGTGAGCGCAACGAAGAGAATGATCACCGCCCCGATGATCCAGGAATAGATTGCCCCGGGTCCCGCCCGCTGGGCCGCCAGCTGGGCACCGAAGAGCCAACCGGATCCGATGATGGACCCCAAGCCGGTGAACATCAGAGCGATTGGGCCGACTTCGCGACGAATCGCACTTTCATTGGACATACGTCATCCTATTTCCTTGCGAGAGACGCCGGCCTCTAGGCCGGCGAGGGATGGCGACACACGTAGCCTGTCATCCTTCCCACGACCCGCATTTTTTTTCGATGTTTGCCGAGGTGCGGTGGGATGGCTTTTTGGTATACTGTATGGATGTACAGTCATCAATCTCGCCCCGTTCGGGTACTGCGCCTGCGGGTGAAGGACAAGCACGCGGCGTGGCTTTACGGCCTGGCCCGCGAGGTCAACACAGTGTTCAACTATTGCAACGACCTGTCGGTCAAGGTGTTCGAGCGCGAGCGGCGATTCTTGTCGGGATTCGATTTCTGGCCGTTTCTCAAAGGGGCCACGCGCGGCGAGTGCGCCTTGCATCTTCCCGTCCAAGCGGTGCAGGAGATCGCGGAAGAATACGCGCGGCGACGCCGACAGCATGGAAAAGTGCGACTGGCCTGGCGCAAGAGTGGCGGTGCACGCCGCTCCCTCGGCTGGATTCCCTTTAAGGTCAGAACGATTCGTTATCGAGGCGGACAGATCTACTTCGCGGGACGTTGGTTGTCCCTGTGGGACAGCTACGGTCTGGGAAGCTTTGAACTGCGTGCGGGGTGTTTCAGTGAAGACAGCCGCGGACGCTGGTATCTGAATGTCTGTGTGCCCCGCGCACGGCCGGATGAAAGGAATAAACCGTCCGTCGCCTCGATTCTCGATCGCTCGGTGCCGAGTCTGGGCATTGATCTGGGGTTGAGCACTTTTGCAGCCTTCAGTGATGAGGCTCTGCCGCCGATCGAGGCCGACCGCTTTTACCGCGACTTGGAACCGCTCCTGGCCCGCGCACAGCGCGCCCGCCATCGACACCGATCCCGAGCGATTCACGCCAAGATCGCGAATCGGCGAAAAGATTTCTTGCACAAACTGAGCACCGACCTGGTCAAGGCCAACGATGCGATCTTCGTTGGCAATGTGAACGCCTCTGCTCTGGCAAAGACCCGACTGGCCAAGTCGGTGCTCGATGCGGGCTGGAGCGCATTTCGAACCATGCTGCTGTACAAATGCGCTGACGCAGGCGTGTGGTTTGCAGAAGTCGATGAAGCGTTTTCCACCCAGACCTGCAGCGTGTGTAATAGCCGCGCCGGCCCGAAAGGCCGGAAAGATCTTGGAATAAGAGGATGGCAGTGCACTGCGTGCGAGGCGGTCCATGATCGTAACGTCAATGCAGCTCACATTATCCTCGCGGCGGGATATCGCCGTCTTGCAGAAGGAATCCTCGGCCCTTGAGGGCGAGGAGGATGTCAATCTCCCTGGTGCCGACTTTAGCGGCTCGGCTCGGCCTACGCCATGCCGATATCGTTCAAGGACCCTTATGAAGCGCTGGTTGCACCGTCGAATCCTCAAGCCTGTCCTGAGTGTACTGAGCCAGGGAATAGCGCCGGATCGATTGGCGCTGTGCGTGGCCATCGGAGTGGTGGTCGGCAATGTGCCCATCCTCGGCATCTCGAGCATTCTGTGCGCCCTAATCGCGCTCGCGTTTCGCTTGAATCTGCCGGCGATTCAGCTCGTCCAGGCCGCCATGGCGCCCACGCAGATTCTGTTGATCATTCCCTTCATCCGCATGGGCGAATGGATCGTGCGCGCTCCTCGCCAATCGGTCTCGATCAACGAGTGGCTCGCACTGCTACAGCAGGGCGGAGGCGTCGCCGCCCTCGCGCTCCGGGAGGCGATTCTTCACGCGGGATTCGCCTGGGCGCTGATCGCCCCTATCGCCGTTTTCCTGCTCTACAAGCTATTGACGCCGGTCTTCGCGCGCGCCGCGGCATAAGGCAAACCCACCCCTTAAGGTTAGGTGTCGGCTTCACATCCGTGTTCGCAGCGGTCTCGTTCGATTTGCAGTGTCGCGTGATGGATCTTGAAGCGGCGCTTCAGATTGGGCGTGAGGGAGTTCAACAACGCGTCCTCGGCGCCGCGATCCGGCACGACGAGGTGCGCCGTCAGGGCGACATTGGTGGTGCTGAGCGCCCAGATGTGCAGGTCGTGAACGTCGGTCACTCCGCGCTGATCGGCGAGGTAGGACATCACGGCCTCCGAGTTGACGCTCGCCGGTACGCCGTCGAGCGACAGGTGCAGCGAATCTCGCAGCAGTCCCCAGGTGCTCGCAAGAATCGCGGCAACTATGGCCAAGCTGACGATGGGATCCAGCCGGCTCCAGCCGGTGAACAGAATGATCGCGCCGGACGCCAGGACCCCCGCCGATACCGCGGCATCGCCCAGCATGTGGATGAAGGCGCTGCGCCTGTTCAGATCGCCGTGGCTGCCTGCATGCAGCAGCCACGCGGCCAAGCCGTTGATCACGATGCCGCTGGCCGCGACCCCCATCACCGTCGCACCAGCGACGGCGGGAGGCGCTGCAAGGCGTCCAACCGCTTCCCAGGCGATGGCACCGCAGGCCAGCAGCAACAGCACGGCGTTCGCGAGCGCCGCCAGCACGGAAGAGCGTCCCAGCCCGTATGTGAACCGGGCGCCGGGAGGACGGCGTCCCAGATACATCGCGGTCCATGCGCACACCAACCCCAGCACGTCGCTCAAGTTGTGGCCGGCATCTGCGATCAGTGCCACCGAATTCGACAGGAAGCCGAAGCCGCCTTCGATGATGACGAAACTCAAGTTCAATGCCACGGCGAACGCCATGCGCGTGTTGATGGCCTGTGCCGTCAGTACGTGAGCGTGCCCATGTGCATGCGAATGCCCATGCCCGTGCCCGTGCGCATGCTCGTGCTTTCGGGTGCGGGTGTGGTCGTGATCGTCGTCATGATCGTGGTCTTGGCCGCCATGATGGTCATGTTCCATGACGCATCTTACGCCGAGCGCCCGCTCACAGCCCGAGTTCGCTCAAGGTGGGGTGGCCATCCGGGCGGCGCCCCAGCGGCCAGTGATATTTGCGGCCGGCCTCCGCTATCGGCAGATCGTTGATGCTGGCGGTGCGCACCCGCATGAGTCCGTGCTCGTCGAACTCCCAGTTTTCATTCCCATAACTGCGAAACCAATGACCGCTGTCGTCGTGCCATTCATAGGCGAAGCGCACCGCGATGCGGTTCTCGAGAAAGGCCCACACTTCCTTGATCAGGCGGTAGTCGAGCTCGCGCGACCACTTGCGCGTCAGAAACGCCTCGATGGCTTCGCGGCCCTGCAAGAATTCAGCGCGGTTTCGCCATCGGCTATCCGGCGTATAGGCAAGCGCAACGCGAGCGGGTTCGCGCGAATTCCAGGCATCTTCGGCCATGCGCGCCTTTTGCGACGCGGTTTCCACGGTAAAGGGAGGCAGAGGGGGTTTATCCATGCGGCCAGACTAACCATGGCCACCGGCACAGGCAAGCAGCGGCCGGCCGCGGGCCCAGCCTAGCGTATCGGCGGGACGATCAGCTGCGCCGCTCTGCACGCGCCGCGCATCGAATCGGCGGAGCAGGCGCGAGGCGCCAAATCCCGAGTCAGGCAGAGGTGTACCTCGCGCAAGCGCGGCGCGCCCTGCCCGCTGCAGGTCACCACGATCGACTCGGGGGGAAAGCGTGGATTGGCACGCTGGAACGCCGCGACGATTGCCGCAGGCCTCACCTCGAAGGCCCGGGCGGGGCTCTGAAGCTCGGGAGGTATGGCAACGCTCGATGAGGCGCGGCGCACCAGCGCAAAGAATTCGGCCGGCCTCAAGCCGCTGCAGCTGCCGTGCGCCGACCATTCGTGATAAATCAGGCCGCGCGCAGGCATCAAATCCGAAATTCCCTGCACCGCGTCATCGGGCACGGCGGCGCCTACCTCGCAATACTCGGGCCATCCCCGTTCGTATTGCGGCCATAGTCCGTGGACGATGAAGCCGAAGCGGCGCTGACCGTTGCATTCGACGGCTCCAGGGGACGACAGGCAGTACGCAGGCGACCATGACAGCGACAACAGGTAGTACGCGAATTCGCCCGGCGTGTCGTCACTCGCATGGCTGCGATGGCGCGCCCAGGCACTGCCTCCGTACAGGCAAATCGCCGCGAGCGACGCGGCCGCGAGCGATACGAGTCGGGTGCGGCACATCATCCCGCGGCGGCGCGAATATTCTTCGATGTAAGCCCATGCCCGTCGGCGCGCCAGCCGGGAGGTCCGAAAACCACGCCGACCGCCTCACGCACCGACCGTGCGGCAAAAAGGTCGCGGACTATCCCCGCCCATTCGTGGAAGGCGATGCGAATCGGATTGAAGGTCTCGATGTTCTTGACGATCCCGTAACGCGGCGGTTCCTCGTCCCGCTCTTCGACGAAGGTACCCAACATACGGTCCCACACCATCAGCACACCTGCGTAGTTGCGGTCGAGGTAGCGCGGATTGCTCGCATGATGCACGCGGTGATGGGAGGGAGTGTTGAACAAGTATTCGAACCACCCCGGCATGCGGTGGACGACCTCGGTGTGGATCCAAAACTGGTAGAACAGGTTGAATCCCTGCTGCGCCAGAATCATCGCCGGCGGAAACCCCAGGAAAGCCAGAGGAATCCACGGCATCCAGGTTCCCACGATCACGCTGGTCCAGGATTGACGCACGGCGGTGGAAAGGTTGTATTGCTGCGACGAGTGATGGTTGACGTGTGCCGCCCACCAAAAGCGGCATTCGTGACTGATGCGATGAAACCAGTAGTAGATGAAGTCGTCCAAAAAGAAAATCGCGATCCACGCCCAAGGCGAGCCGGGCGATATGGTGAACAGGCGAAACTTGTAGGCAAGCGACAGCCCGGCAAACACGGTTCCGGCCATCATCAGGTTCATGGCGATATTCCCGACCTGCATGCCGAGCGACGCGAAGGTGTCGTTCGCGCGGTAGCGCGCCTTGATCATCGAAAGGCCGCTGAGCGCCGCCTCCACCGCAATCATTCCGAGAGATATGCCGAGAAAAATTTCCGGCAGATGTGGCTTCCAATTCATGCGGAGGATCCTAAGATATCGCGCGTAAACTGTCGATGCGCGGACCCGCGGCGTATTCTGTCAAGCATGGCGACCTCAGAAGAGTTTCTTCAGTACGTGCTCGAGCAACTGACGGGCCTTGGGCCCGTCGCGACCCGGCGCATGTTCGGCGGCATCGGCTTGTATTCGAACGAGCGTATCTTCGGTCTGATCTTCGGCGACATCCTGTATTTCAAGGTGAACGACTCGAACCGCGGCGACTATGAAGCGCGCGGCATGAGCCGGTTCCGACCCTACGCCGACAAGCCCATGCTGAGCATGACCTACTACGAGGTTCCCGCGGACGTCCTCGAAGACGCCGAGGAGTGCGCGCTATGGGCCCGCAAATCCGCGTCCGTCAGTGCAGCGCCAGGGTCGCGGCCGCGAAAAAATCCTCGTCGGCGATGACTTCCTTGCCGGTGGGCTTGGATTGCGCACCCCAGACGACGATCACCACGCGCTCTCTTGGGTTCACGTAAATATGTTGGCCGTAGATGCCGATCGCCTGAAATGCTCCGTCGTTGACCGAGCCTGGGGCCGCTGCAAGCGGCCAGATCATGTAGCCGTAGTCCACCACCTTTCCGCCGATGGTCTTGCTGCCTGCGGCTTCGCGAACCCAACCTTCGGGAAGGATTCTCTCGCCCTTTGCGACCCCATCGTTCATGAGGAATAAGCCGAATCGGCCGTAGTCGCGCAAGGTCGCGCTGAGCCCGCTGCCCCCGATCTCCAATCCATCGGGCGATTCGAGCCACCAAGTCGCGTCCGCTTCCATGCCGGCCTTGGTCCAAATCCGTTCGGACAGATATTCGGCGAGGGACCGGCCGACCGCGGAGCGCACCACCGCGCCGGCGACGAACGTCTCTCCTGTGCTGTAGTTCCAGATCGTGCCGGGCGCGCCCGCACGCGGAAGCATGGCCATCAAATCCATGATGGCGCCTGGGCGCTGTTCAATTTGCGCTGCCAGCATGTGGCGACGGTCGGATGCGGGGTTGGTATAGGTTTCGTCCCACTTCACCCCGGAAGCCATCTGCAAGAGGTAGCGAATGCTCACCCCGTCATAGGCGCTGCCCTTCAGTTTCGCGACATATCGGGTTACGGGGTCGTCGATGCCGTGTATGTATCCCTGCCGTATCGCCGCGCCCGCGAGCGAGGAAGTGATGGTCTTGACCATGGACATTGACATCCACTTCGTTGTGCGGGTATTGCCCATCTCGTAGTCTTCGAAGGCGATTCTTCCGTCCTTCAGCACCAACAGCGCGGTCACGCGATTCAACGCCATGTAGTCGACCAAATCGTAGGACTTTTCGCCCGAGGTGAATTCGATTCGCGGCAGTCGTTTGGCCGCAGGCGGCAGCGCGAGCACGTCGGGCCCGTGCTTGACCACATGAACGGGAAAGAGCCTGTCGATGTGGCGAAATGTATTGACCTGGATGTCGGAGGTCAGAGTGCCGTCGTAGACTTCTGCGACGGTGCCGATTTTATCCGGCACGCCGGCAGCGGCTCCCAGCGTGAACATACAGGCAGCCCATGATACTGCGGCGTATCTGAAGGTCACGTGGGCTCCGTCAAGGCGGCAGGTGACGGTTCACGAGCGTGACCATGCGTTCGACCGCGACATGGAAGGGATCCTGCCCGAGCTCCGGCAGATCGACGTAGCTCGCACCCGCTTTGAGCAAAGGTTTCACCCTCGAAGTCTGTTCGATGATGTCGTCGTGGGGAGCAAACACCGTCAATGCCGCCTTCATGCTCTTGAGCTTCTTCTCGATGGGGTAGCCGCATACTGCGCGAAACGCCGCGCCAGGATTCGCGGCGAGCACATGCTCCACGAAGCGCCGATGCACGTCGGCCAGATCGTAGGGCGGTTGCCGAAAAGCGAAACCGCCGCGCCAGGCACCGAGCACGTGGCCGCCCTCGGTCAACGGCTTCAAGGGCTGCTCTATGTATTTTTCCATCTGCCGCTGCTGTTCTTCGGGGGAAAAGAGCGGCATTCCGACGGTGACTATGCGCCGTGCATGAGAGCCGAGCAGGTGAGCGATCTCGATGGCCTCGATTGCACCTGTGTGAATGCCCAATAAATCGACGTCGCCCTCCACTCCCGCGGCCCGTAGCGCATCCACCGTACTCAAGGCATATTGCTCGAGCGACAGGGCCCATGGCGGCGCGTCGGAAAATCCGTAGCCCAATCGATCCGGTGCATGGGTGGGCCGCTCGAGCTTCTCCTGGAACATCTCCCACATGGCACCGGAGCGCGGCGACGGGTGCAACAGCACCAGCGGCACACCCTTCCCTTCATTGCTGCGCAAATGAATCTGTCCGAAGCGCGTGGGATAGATCCGGCGCGGCATTCAGTGCTGGTCCAGGAAGGACTCGATCAACGGCGCCACCAGGTCCGGCTTTTCGATGTGCAGCATGTGCCCGGCATCCGCAACGCGTGCAAACTCCATATGGGGGAATATGGCGCGAAACGCCTCCGTCGTCCCGTCGGCCCCGAGTTTCCCGAGGAAATCCGAGGCTTCCCCCACCAGCATCAACAGCGGCGCGCGCAGTTCGCGCCAGCACGCCTCTGAATCGTCGCGCTTGTACAGAATGGGATTCACCCATTGATGGCGCGGGTCGCCCGCGAGCCGCACCCTGCCGCCGGAATCTGGTTTACCCCAGGCAGCCGCCACGAATGCGGCCTGCGCCTCCGAGAATCGCGGGTAGCGGAAGCGAATGATGCCGGCCAGCTCCTCGAATGACGCATAGGTCTTGCCGTTCACCGGGGTCTTCAATTGGTCCAGCCATTTTCGCATCCGCGCCGGCGCTTGCGCGGGCGAGGTACGTGCCAGTCCAAAGCCTTCCAGATTGACAATGCAGCGCACCCGCGCCGGCCGGATGCCCGCATAGGAGCAGGCGATATTGCCGCCCATGCTGTGGCCCACCAGACGCACGGGCGCCGCGGGTGACAGAAGATCCAACACGGCATCGAGATCCCCGAGATAGTCGGGAAACCAGTACCCCTGCTGCGGCCACTCGCTGCGCCCGAAGCCGCGCCAGTCGAGGGCCGCCAAGGGCCAATCCCGCTCGAGGGCGTCCACCACGAACTGAAACGTCTCGCCGCAATCGAGCCAGCCGTGCAGCAGAACGACAGGCGGCTCTGATTCCGAAGGCGGCGGCCCCCAGCGCGTCAAATGCATGTCGAGCCCGCGTACCCGCAAAGTCTCGTGCCGCGGCCTGCGCAGCGCCCGGTAAGCCGTCACTTAGGGCAAATCAGTGGTGCATCCCGCTGCCGATCAATGCACCGACGACACCGCCGATCGCACCGCCGACCGCGGCGGCCACCGCCACCGCCGCGCTCGTCTGAGGCGGCTTGTCGTTTCCACCCTCAGGGGTTATGCCGCCGGATCCGGCGCCCTTCCCGGTACCGGTTCCTGTGCCCGTGCCGCTGCCGGTTCCTGTGCCGGACCCGGGGGGCGGGTTTTGTGGATTGCTTCCGTTTGACATGTGAGTCCTGCTCCTAGCGTGCCGACCTTAAGGCCATGACTTTCATACACGCATGCAGCACTCCGCCGCAAGGCCCTGTTTGCGGTTCCCCGGCAGCCGGGCGCATGCTTTGATCCATGGAAGGCGACCGCATAGGACCATACCGCGTGCTGCGCACCTTGGGGGTGGGCGGCATGGGTGAGGTTTTCCTGGCGGAACGTGCTGACGCGGAATTCGACCAGCGGGTAGCCATCAAGGTGGTCTTCGGCGGCTCGCTCACCCACGCCGTGCAATCCCGGCTGAAGATGGAGCGCCAAATCCTGGCCCAGCTCGATCACCCGAACATTGCCCATCTTCTGGACGGCGGCGCGTTGCCGGACGGCACTCCCTACATCGTCATGGAATACGTCGACGGCATACCGATCGACGCCTATTGCGACTCGAATCGGTTGGACATCGTCGCCCGGCTCAAGCTGTTTCAGATCGTATGTGCCGCAGTGCATTACGCCCATCAGAACCTGATCGTACATCGCGACCTGAAGCCCTCGAACATCTTGGTCACCGCGGACGGCATCCCTAAGCTGCTTGATTTCGGCATCGCCAAGCTCTTGGACGAGCGCCAAGCGGGACATCACACGCTGGCCGTCACGCACGCGGATTTTCGCCTGATGACGCCCGACCATGCGAGCCCGGAGCAGGTTCGCGGACAGGCAATCACCACGTCGAGCGACGTCTACGTACTCGGTGTGCTGCTCTACAAGCTGCTGACCGGCACGAGCCCATTCGTCATCGCATCCACGCGGCTCACGGACATCGAGCGTGCCATCTGCGAAAAGGATCCACCCCTGCCCAGCCAAGCGGTGGGCACCGACTTTTCCGCGGAAACGCGCGGTATCACGGAAGCACGGAACGTCAGTGCCAGCCGCCTGCGGCGAATCCTGCGCGGCGATCTGGACAACATCATCATCATGGCGATGCGCAAGGAGCCCGAGCGCCGCTATTCGTCGTCGCAGCAGATGGCGAGCGATATACAGCGCTATCTGGAGGGCAAACCCATCATCGCGCGCCGCGACACGGTGTCGTATCGGACAGCCAAGTTCGTCAGGCGGCATTGGTTGCCGGTGACAGCCGCAGTCGGCGCAATCGCCTTGACCTTGGCGTTCGCGGCGACGACGTACCTGCAATCTCTGCGCATCGCCGCGGAGCGCGATCGAGTCGCCCAACAGCGGGGACTCGCCGAACGCGAGCGCGCTCGCGCCGAAGAGGTTTCAAGCTTCCTAATAAACCTATTCAAGCTTTCGGATCCGGAAGAAAACCGCGGTAACTTGGTTACCGCCCGTGAACTGTTGGACTCGGGTGCCAAGCGCCTGCGAACCGGACTCAAGGATCAGCCGGAGACCAAGGCGGCACTGCTTTCCACCGTCGGTGCTGTTTACGACAGCCTGGGACAATATCAGGAAGCCTTGCCGATATTGGACGAGTCGCTGAGTCTGCAACCTCTGTCGCACGACAGATCGCGCATTAATACCTTGTTGGAGATCGGGCAAGCGCGCATCGGGGCGGGTGATCTTGCCGGCGCGGAGGAGCCCTTGCAGGATGCATTGCGCCTTTCTCAAGGCAACTACGGCGCAACCAGTCCGGAAACCGGACATGCGCTTTGGGCACTGGGATGGCTCAGGCATCAGCAAGGTCAATTCGGCGAGGCGAAGGACTTATACGTGCGCAGTCTCTCTATTTTGGAAACGAGCCTTGCCTCGCAAACAGACGTTTCATACGTACTCGCTGATCTAGCGAAAGTCTACTCGCGCGAACAACAGTGGACACTTGCGAAGCAGACCTACGAACGTGCACTGGAGATCGATCGACGTATTCTCGGGGACGATCATCCGAGAGTAGCGTTCGATGTGCAAAATTTGGCGATCGTTGCGCAGAACATCGGTGACCTTAAGCTTGCCGAGACTCTCTATCGCGATGCGATTAAACGGCAAGAACTCGCCTACGGCGACCGGCATCCGCAAACTGCAGCAGCCAAGGGCAACTACGGCCTGCTGTTGCAGCGCGAGGGCCGCTTGGCCGAGGCAGAACCGTTGTTGCGCAGCGCGCTCGACGTCGTACTCAAACTCTACGGGCCGGACAACTACAATGTCGGTTACGCGCGCGTGAGTTTGGCTATGTTGTTGCACGATCAGGGAAACCTTCGAGAGGCCGAAAGCGAATATCGACAGGCACTTACCGTGTACGACAAATCACTTCCCGCCGATCACCAATATCGCGCGTCCGCGCTCATGCACTTCGCGCGCCTGTTGGTGGATCGTGGCAAAGCTTCCGAGGCCCTGGCACTCAGCGAGCAATCCATCCAGATCTGGTCGGCCACCTCGCCTCCCGCGAGTTCTCCCACCGAGCAGGCCCACGCCATTCACGCCTACGCGCTGGCGCATCTCGGCAAACCGCGTGAAGCGGCCGACGAACTCGAAGCCGCCCTGGCCGTGCTGCTGAAGGCCCGGGGTGCCGACGATCCTGTCGTGCGGCGCGCACAGACCTGGCTCAAAGGACTGCGCCCGGAACCTCTGCAGACCGCGAGCACCGCGCATTAGCGGCCTCAGCCCCCCAAGAAGATCTTGTAAGCCGGGTTGTCGGTCTCTTCGGTGTAGGCGTAGTGCAGCTCGTTCAGGTGCAGCAGAAAGTCGGTGCGCGTCTCCGGAGCAACCTGGATGCCCGCGAGCACGCGCCCATAGTCGGAGCCGTGATTGCGGTAGTGGAACAGGCTGATGTTCCAGCCGGAACCTATGGCCTGCAAAAACTTGAGCAGCGCGCCGGGGCGCTCGGGAAACTCGAAGCGATACAGGCGCTCGTCCGCGAGTCCGCGCGCCTGGCCGCCCACCATGTAGCGCACGTGCAGCTTGGCCATTTCGTTGTCGGTCATGTCGCGCACCGCGAAGCCCGCGGCCGCGATGCTGCGCAGCAGCTCATCGCGCTCGGCCTTGCCCTGAGTGAGGCCTAAACCGACGAAGATTTGCGCAGCTTTAAGGTCGCCGTAGCGGTAGTTGAACTCCGTGACGCTGCGCCGGCCGAGCAGTTCGCAGAACCGCAGGAACGATCCCGGTGCCTCGGGAATCTCCACGGCGAACAATGCCTCGCGCTGGGCGCCCAGGTCGGCGCGCTCCGCCACGTACCGCAGGCGGTCGAAGTTCATGTTGGCGCCGCCGTTGATCGCGATGAGCGTGCGCCCGGAGCAGTTTTCGCGCGCCACGTATTTCTTGATTCCCGCAACCGCCAGGGCGCCCGCGGGCTCGGCGATGGAGCGGGTGTCCTGAAAGATATCCTGGATGGCCGCACAGATCTGATCCGTCGTGACGAGGATGATTTCATCGACGTACTGGCGGGCCAGGCGGAAGGTCTCCTCCCCCACGCGCCGCACCGCGACCCCGTCGGCGAACATGCCAACGCGATCCAGGGTGATGCGCTTGCCGGCGCGCAGCGAATCGTGCATGCCGGCCGCGTCCTCGGGCTCCACGCCGATGATCTTGATGCGTGGATACAGCGATTTCGTATAGGCGGCGATTCCGGAGATCAGCCCGCCGCCGCCCACAGGGACGAAGATCGCGTCGATGTCGTCGCCGTGATGCTGGCGCAGGATCTCCATGGCGACCGTGCCCTGTCCTGCGATAACGTCGGGGTCGTCGAAGGGGTGCACGAACACGAGGCCGCGTTCCCGGCCGAGCTCGATCGCGTGTTCGTAGGCTTGGTCGTAGTCATCACCGTGCAGAACGATTTCACCGCCGAAGTCGACCACCGCCTGCACCTTGATGTCGGGCGTCGTCAACGGCATGACGATGACCGCCGGGATGCCGCGAGTGCGAGCGCCCAGGGCGACGCCCTGCGCGTGATTGCCGGCCGAGGCGCAGATGACACCGCGCTGCGCGCTGATGCGCGAGAGCTGCGCGATCTTGTTGTAGGCGCCGCGGATTTTGAACGAAAACACCGGCTGAAGGTCTTCACGCTTGAACAGGATGCGATTGTCCAGGCGGCGCGACAGCCGCGGTGCGGCGTCCAGCGACGTTTCCACGGCGACGTCGTACACCTTGGCTTTGAGGATGCGTTCTACGTAGTTTTCTTGCATGGCCGACACGTTTAAGGGGCACCTACATTAGCTCAAGCGTCCACGAAGCGGTATGGTCGACCGGGGATTGTGAGTTGTTCCACAGCCCGCCGAACCCACAAGCGTCTTGCCTCGCCCAATTGGGTACCATAGGACCATGCGCACCGTGAAATATTGGCTGCTCTGCTTGTTGCTGGCCTCGCCTGCGGCCTATGCGCTTTCCGGGATTACGGTCGCCACCGACAATGTGAAGGCGCGCCTGGTCAGCGAGGTGAGCGCAATAGCGCCGGGCCAGTCGTTCTGGGTCGCCCTGGAGCTCGATATCCGCGAGGGCTGGCACACCTACTGGCGCAATCCGGGCGACTCCGGCCAGGCCACGACGCTCAAGTGGCGGCTGCCGCCGGGATTCACGGCCGGGGACATCGTCTGGACCTCGCCGCACCGTTTTGAAATCCCGCCCTTGGTGAACTACGGTTACGCCAAGCACGCTGTGCATCTGGTCAACATCACCGCACCCCGGGACCTGAAGGCCGGTGCGCCGGCCGTGCTGTCGGCGAAGGCGAGCTGGCTGGTGTGTTCGGATGTGTGCATTCCCGAAGACGCGGATCTGCAATTGACGCTGCCCGTGAACGGCGGGGCGGGTGCTGTCGATCCCAAGGACGCCGCGCTTTTCGCAGAGGCGCGGGGCGAGTTGCCGAGCCCGCAATTTGCCCCGACCTCGGCTTGGATTAAGAACGGCCGATTGGTGATCTCGCTCGGCAAGGACTGGGGCGCCACCCTGCCGCAGATCACCTCGCTGGCCTTCTTTCCCTACGACGATGGCGGCATCGAGTACGCCGCCCCGCAATCCATGACCCGCGTCAAGGACGGCATCGAGCTCGCCATGAAGTTGGGCGATCGGCCGCCGAAGTCCGGAACCATTCGCGGCGTGCTTTTGGCAACCGAGCGGAGCGGCAACGACTCCGTGACCGTACCCATGGAAATCGCCGCGCGATTCGCTGCGGCCGGCGCCGTGGCCGCCGCTTCCGCACCCGGCAAGCAGGAGGCTTCGCTACCCCTTTTGTTCCTCTTTGCAATGCTGGGCGGATTGATCCTGAATCTGATGCCCTGCGTGTTCCCTGTTCTCTCCATCAAGGCCATCGGCATCGTCGAGCAGGCTAAGAAACATCCCGCCGCAGTGCGCGCCAAAGGCATGGTGTTCGCCGCCGGGGTCATCTGTTCCATGCTATGCCTGGCGTCCGTGCTGTTGGTCCTTCGGGCGGGCGGAGAGCAGATCGGCTGGGGCTTCCAGTTGCAATCGCCGTTGTTCGTCACCCTGCTCGTGTACCTTTTGCTGGCCGTGGGCCTGAACCTGTCCGGTGTCTTTGAGATCGGCGGCGGCTTGGCGGGCGTCGGAGACGGCCTCACTCAGGGTGAGAGCTACCGCGCGTCCTTTTTCACCGGAGTGCTGACGACCCTCGTGGCGACCCCTTGCACCGCGCCGTACATGGCCTTCGCCGTCGGCGCCGCACTCACTCAGCCGCCGGCGGTCGCGCTGTGCATCTTTGCGGCTCTCGGGTTCGGACTCGCGCTGCCGTACCTGGTGCTGTCGTTCGCACCATGGCTGCGCCGCGCGCTGCCCAAACCAGGCGCGTGGATGGATACGCTCAAGCAGGTATTCGCGTTCCCGATCTACGCCTCGGCAGCGTGGCTGTTGTGGGTGCTCGCGCAGCAGGGCTCATCCCTCGGCCTGGGCGCCGCGCTGGCCGGCACCATACTCATCGCATTCGCGGCGTGGGCGTACCAGAAATCCAAATCGAGCGAGCCCCGGGGTCGAGTGGCGGCTCTGGCGACTGCCACCCTCGCCGTGCTGCTTGCCATCGTTCTGCCGGTGCGCTTCGCCGACGTGGCGGCGGCTGCATCCGGCTCCGCTGCCGGCGGGCAGACCGCGGATGGATGGCAGCGGTACGATGCTGCGGAAGTGGCCAAACTCAATGCCTTGGGTAAGCCGCTGCTGGTGAATTTCACGGCCAGCTGGTGCCTCACCTGCCTGGTGAATGAGCGCAATGCCTTCAACGACCCGGCCGTCAGGGAGGTCTTCCGCAACAAAGCCGTCACGCTGATGAAGGGCGATTGGACCAACCGTGATCCTGCCATCACCCAGGCGCTGGCGGCATTCGGGCGTGCGGGCGTGCCGCTTTACGTGGTGTACAACGGCAAGCCCGGTTCGTCAGAACCCGTCGTTCTGCCGCAGCTCTTGACGGCGAGCGTGGTGCAAAGCGCGTTCGCCGACGCACCCGATCGCGCGGCCGCACCTTGACGTCGCGCACTTCAGAATTTCGCCGGGACGATTCTCAATGAGCGATGAATGCGGCATGCTGCGGGCATGGCTCCCGATACCGCCGCTCCCATTTCGGTGGTCGATTACCGTCGCCGCGGCATGGTGCTGCAATGGCACTCGCTCGGCGGTACTTGGACCGCATGCGATAATCCGCCCTCGCTGGTGCACGGAATCGCACTGATCCGCGTTTCGCAGCCCAATATCTGCGTGTTCGGACAGGCGGGTCGACTGCGTCTGCAGGTGGGGCCCAATCAGTATGCGCTGTCGGAGAGTTCACCGCGGATTCGCTGCACCCGCGGCCTGGCGAGCTTCGGATTTCGCCGGCGCTTCTCGGTCGAATCGAGCACCGGCGGCGTGCTCTACGGCTATTCCTATTGGACCAATCAGCACCACGATTTCTTCAGGTGGCTGGCGATGAAGGCCGAAGATCCGGACTGGCGCGTCGCGAGCGGACGTCAGTGGTCCGAGGGTCTGGCCGCCGCATCGCTGCGCTCGACGTGAGGGCCGGTGCGCGGCAATAGGCCGGCAAGTTCGGAGTCGGTCAGATAGCGCCAGTGCCCCACCCCGAGGGATCCCAAGTGAATGTTCATGATACGTACGCGTTTGAGCCGCTGCGCCTTGTAGCCGAGCGCGGAGCACATGCGGCGGATCTGCCGATTCAGGCCTTGAGTGAGAATCATGCGGAACGACTCTTGATCGATGCGGCCGACCTTGCAGGGCTTGGTCAGCTCACCCATGATTTTCACGCCGCCTGCCATCATCCTGAGCGATAGATCGGTGATGGGGCGATCCACCCTCACGATGTACTCCTTCTCGTGATTGTTTTCAGAACGGAGGATTTCGTTGACGATGTCGCCGTCATTGGTCAGAAGAATCAGGCCCTCGGAGTCCTTGTCCAATCGCCCGATCGGAAAGATGCGCTCGGGGTGCCCTATCAAATCAACGATGTTGCCCTCGATGTGAGCTTCGGTGGTGCAGGTGATTCCGGCCGGCTTGTTGAGGGCGATGTAGATTTGCTTCTTCTTCGCGCCGATGAGCTCGCCGTCGATGCGCACCTCGTCGCCGTCGGACACCCGGGTGCCCAATGCGGCGGGCTGACCGTTGCAGGTGACGCGGCCCGCAAGAATCCACTTGTCCGCTTCGCGCCTGGAGCAGACACCGGCTTCGCTGATGTACTTGTTGAGTCGCACCGCAGGGATCTAAATGTGTCCGCGCAGGAATCCCGCGATCGACTTCGCCAGCTTTTGCGCATCATCGCCCAACGGATCGCCGCCGTAGGCGGCCAGATCCAGCGCCCAATGCGGCTGCCTGACCGCGGCGACGCGTTCTGCCGCGGCGGGGCCGGCCAACACCAGGCGTCTCACCAGTTCGGGTCGCGCGGCCGCGAGTTCCACGGCGACGTCGGCACCGAATTGAATTCCCATCACGTCGATCTGACGCAGCCGCAAATCATTGGCGAGATCCGATATTGCACCGGCGGCCTCCGCAACGCTGCGACCGGGCGCGGGATCCGATTCCCCGAATCCTGGCAGGTCGGGCGCATAGACCGAGCGCACGTCGGCCAGTTCGGGCAGGATTCGGCTGAACATGCGGCTTGCGGCATCGGCGGAGTGCAGACAGATCAGGGTCACCTGCTCATCGAAGCCGCCGGTGGCCGGAAAGGCCGTGCGCACGTGCAGTTGCCCGAATTTGCAATCAAAGTACGCGCGCCGGGTGCGGACGGCGACGGGTGTGGCGACTGATCTTAAGACCTTCAACTGCTTAGCCTCTGGTTTTGCGGCCTTTGTTGCGCCAAGGATACGCGAAGTCGCCGCCCTGGCTCGACCCCGGCCCTAATCGGCCCAAGCTCCACTTGTGGCTTTTATACTACATTAATTTTTACACTTCTTTGCAATTGCGCTGGCATCGGCAGCGGCTCGGAGCTAGAGTGTTGCTCCGACGCAATAGGATCTAGGGAAGTAAACAGACCAATCATCGCCGGAGCGCGAAATAGAACGCCGCAGAAAAAAGGCATGGGGAATTGAAAGCCGGGCAATGCCCGGCTTTTTTATTCAATCGATGCGATCCCACACGCGCGACATGGTGAATCCGCTCGAACGGCCTCCCTTGAAATCCACGACTTCAACCAGGCGCCTGCCATCGTCGGACAGGCCGAAGTGCTCTTCGAACGGCGGATGATCATCGTCGGAATCGCGGTTGTCCACGATGAGGATTTTTTCCGCCCAGCCACAGTGCGGGGGTGGCGCATCCCGCGACCGGGACGGTGCGTCGCGCCGCGAAGCATCGCCGTCGCGGCCAGCATCCCCGTGATGCCTTCGATGAGTGCCCCCTTCCATCGGCTGGCAGACCACGCTGCGGCCGTCGGAGGTGAACGCGACGACACCCGCGACTTGTTTGATTTCGAGCTGCTTGCCCGGCCAACGCAGGCCCTCCCCCATCGCGCCTGCAGAGGGCATCGCCGGGCCCATGGGGCCGCCCAGTCCCCCCGGCCCACCACGGCCGCCGCCCCTGCCCCCGCGGCCTCCTGAGCCACCGCCCGGCCCGCCGGAAGTACTGTTCTGGCCCGGGGGACCGTCGATTTGAGCCTGCATCAAACGCTGAGGATCGTCGCTATCCGCTTCGTTGAGCTTCCAGTGCCCGGTGAAATCCACACCGGCCGGCGGTGCCTGCGCGAGCTTTTCGCTTGCGCAAGACGCAAGACATATCAACGACATGGCGACGAGGACTCGCATGCCGCGATCTTATAATGAAGCCCGGTCCGGCGGGTATATCGATAGTCAGCCCGCGGAGCGCTGCGCCTTGGGGGCGGTGCGCAGATTGTCGGGCCCGCAGATCCACACGCGGCCCTCGAAAGGCTGAAAACAAACACGGATGGATTCGGTCTTGCGCGTGGTCTGGGTGCCGCAGGCGATCTTGCCGTCGGCCAGATCCGCCTTGATCAAATCGACCAGCGATGCGCTCGGTTCGCCCGCGTCCGTCGGGGGCAGCGCATGCGCAAGGATACGGGCCTGGATCTCGTCGCCGCGGGTCGCATTGCCGAGCACGGCACGCTTGAAACGGTCGAGCACGACCAACACCGAGCTCAAGGTGTTGTCCGTTACATCGCTCGGACGGCCCGTTCCGCCCATGAAACGCAAATGCAATAAACCGCCTACCCGCCGTTCTTCGTCATGCAGGCAAAGCGCGAGAGCGCCGTGCAGTTCGGCGATCATGAGCATGGGTTCGGGCGAGACGTGATAAGTGTCCGGCGCGACGATGACTTCCGTGAGCTCTGTTGCCAATGCGGACCCCTCAAACAACCCTGGAGATGCTGCACGTAACCGCAGAATACCTCTGCCGAGCAAATCACGGTTTTGGGTCCAGAAATGATCTTGCGGCACGTTATAAGCTCATGCCTTCCCGTAATTGGCGGCACGGGGGGCGCCGGACGTATCTTGGCGGCATGTATCGATATGACGCAGTCGACAAAACGCTGGTGACCGAGCGCGTCGCACAATTCCGTGATCAGACGCACCGTTTTCTGGCCGGAGAGCTCTCGGACGACGAGTTCCGGCATCTGCGTCTGCGTAATGGCCTATACATTCAGCGTCATGCTCCAATGCTGCGGGTGGCCGTTCCGT
Organism: uncultured Gammaproteobacteria bacterium; assembly: GCA_963702735.1. Taxonomy (GTDB): domain Bacteria; phylum Pseudomonadota; class Gammaproteobacteria; order Steroidobacterales; family Steroidobacteraceae; genus Bog-1198. Next base: position 187,752 of record CAVPDW010000002.1, read on the forward strand.
ATGGCCTGCTGTCGTCGCGCCAGCTGCGCGCGCTGGGCGGCATTGCGCGCCGCTACGATCGCGGCTACGGACACTTCACGACGCGCCAGAATATCCAATTCAACTGGCCCAAGCTCGAGAAAGTCCCGGACATTCTGGCCGAACTCGCCGAAGTCGAGATGCACTCGATCCAAACCAGCGGCAACTGCATACGCAACACTACCTCCGACCACCTGGCGGGCGTGACGCCGGATGAGCTGGAGGATCCGCGCCCGTGGTGCGAACTCATCCGGCAATGGTCGACGTTTCATCCCGAATTCACCTATTTGCCGCGCAAGTTCAAGATCGCCGTGACCGGGGCGGCGCAGGATAGGGCCGCATCCCTGGTTCACGACGTCGGCGTGCACATCGTGCGCGGCCCCGACGGCGATCTGGGCTTCGAGATTCTTGCGGGAGGCGGGCTCGGCCGCACTCCCATCATCGGTCAGGTGGTGCGCGATTTCCTGCCCCGCGAGCACCTGCTCTCGTATCTCGAAGCCATCTTGCGCGTGTACAACCTGGAAGGGCGGCGGGACAACATCCACAAGGCGCGGATCAAGATATTGGTGCGCTCGCTGGGGATAGAGGAATTCCGCAGGCGCGTGGAAGCGGAGTGGGAGAATACTCGCGCCGCGGGACCCCGCGTGAGCGCCGAGGACATCGCGCGCCTGCGCGCCTTCTTCGATCCGCCGGCCTACCGAACGCTTGCGGATACGGATCCCGCGGCGGGGAAGAGCACGGCATTCCGCGCCTGGTACCGCTACAACACGGCGGCGCACAAGGTGCGGGGCTACCGCGCAGTGTTCGTGTCGCTGAAGAAGGCCGACGTGGCCCCCGGCGACATCACAGACACCCAAATGGAATTGGTCGCGGATCTCGCCGATCGATACAGCTTCGGAGAAGTACGGGTCACCCACACGCAGAATCTGCTGTTCGCGGACGTGGAGCAGGAGAAGGCTTACGAGCTGTGGCGTGCGCTCGAGGCGGCCGGCCTCGCCACGCCGAACATCGGCACATTGACCGATATGATCTGCTGCCCGGGACTGGATTTCTGCAGCCTTGCGAATGCCGGCTCCATCGAAGTGGCCAAGCTCATCAACGAGCGCTTCGACGACTACGACTATGTCTACGATCTGGGCGAGCTCGAGATCAAAATGTCGGGATGCATGAACGCCTGCGGCCATCATCATGTGGGCCACATCGGCATTCTCGGCGTGGATAAGGGCGGACAGGAGTGGTACCAAATCACCATCGGCGGCGCAGCCGGTGCCGACGCTTCCTTAGGGCAGGTCATCGGTCCGTCGGTGGCCAAGAACGAGGTTGCGGAGACCCTTGCACGCTTGCTCGAAGTCTATGTCGAAAACCGGCAGCCCGAGGAACGCTTCCTCGACACGGTGCGCCGCCTCGGTGTCAAGCCGTTCAAAGAGAGGGCCTATGCCGCGCCGGTTGCTGCGTGACGGTCGAATCGTCGACGACGATTGGTCGTACCTGGGCGAGGCGCAGACCGATGCAGCCGCGCCGCTGATCCTCAACCTGGCGCAATGGCAGAACGAGCGTGAGACCTGGATTGCGCGCGGAGGGCCGCTGGGCATCGTGCTGTCCCCGTCTCACAGCGTGAATGTACTCGCCGCCGATATCGAGCGGCTCGCCCTGATCGGCGCGGAATTCCCCGGGCCCAGCGACGGTCGCGCTTATTCCCAGGCGCGCCAGCTGCGCGAAACCTGGAAATTCGCAGGCGAGCTGCGCGCCACCGGTTTCGTGCGCCGCGATCAGCTGTTCTTCATGGCGCGCAGCGGTTTCAGCAGCTTCGAGTTGCCCGATACGGAGATCGATGCCGCGGCGGCGGCGCTGGCGGCGTTCTCAACGGCCTATCAACCGTCGAACGATGCGGGGCTGCCGTTCAAGCTGCCGCGCCGTCCGCTGGGTACACCTGCCAGCGCCTGAAGCGCAGGCCGACTCTCTGACCGACCGCGAAGCGCTCACCCTCGTAGCGCTCGCGGCTGATTTCGGCTTCCAGGGGCTCGTTGGCGGGCTGCCCTTGTGCGCAGAGATCCAATCGTACGACAGGGCCGATCACCCGCACGGCCGTGACGATCGCGGGCCAGCCCGCAGCTTCCGGCCCGACTTCAATCTCGTGAGGCCGTATCAGGGCGACGTTCTTTACGGCGCCGGTATTCACGGCCGCCGCCGGGGAGATGTCGATGGGTCCCAGGTAGGCGCGGCCGTCGCGGAGCACCACCGGCAACTCGTTCACCTGGCCCAGGAAGCGGTGCACGAAGGCTGAGGTCGGCAAATCGTACACCTCGCCTGGGACGCCGAACTGCTCGATCCGCCCGCGATTGAGAACCACGACGGTGTCAGCCACCTCGATGGCTTCCTGCTGATCGTGCGTGACGAAAATGCTGGTGAAGTGCAATTCGTCGTGAAGGCGCCGCAGCCAGCGCCGCAGTTCGTGGCGAACCTGGCTGTCGAGAGCGCCGAACGGCTCGTCCAGCAACAGCACCTCGGGATCGACCGCCAGCGCGCGTGCAAGGGCCACGCGTTGCCTCTGGCCGCCGGACAACTGCGCCGGATACCGATCGCCCGACCAGCCGAGTTGCACCAACTCCAGCAGAGAATGAACTTTCTTGCGAATCTCAGAGGCCGCCGGCCGTTCGCGGCGCCGCTTGACCTTGAGGCCGAAGGCAACGTTTTCGAATACCGACATGTGACGGAACAAGGCGTAGTTCTGGAAGACGAATCCGACCTTTCGATCGCGAATCGGCCACAGCGTCGCGTCGCGGCCGTCGAAGAGCACCTGACCTTCGTCCGGCGTCTCGAGGCCGGCGATGATGCGCAGCAGGGTGGTCTTGCCGCAGCCCGAGGGGCCGAGCAGCGCGATCAAGGCGCCCGTGGGGACATCCAGGTCGATGTCTTTGACCGCGGCGAATTCGCCGAATTGTTTGCCTATGCCGCGCAAAGCGATGCTCATGATTTTTCCCTCCAGCGTGCCCGGCGTGCGGCGTGCCGCAATTCCGGCTGCCGCCATTCCAAGAAGCCCTTTCCGGCCAGGGTCAACAGCGCCAACAAGGCGAGCAGCGAGGCCACGGCGAATGCCGCTGCGTAGCTGTATTCGTTGTACAGAATCTCGACGTGCAGCGGCATGGTGTCGGTCAAACCCCGTATGTGCCCCGACACCACCGAGACCGCGCCGAACTCGCCCATCGCTCTCGCGTTGCAGAGCAGCACCCCGTACATCAGGCCCCAACGGATATTGGGAAGGGTGACGCGCCAAAAGGTCTGCCAGCCCGTGGCGCCGAGCGATACAGCGGTCTCCTCGTCGTCCTTGCCCTGCGCCTGCATGACCGGAATGAGTTCGCGTGCGATGAACGGAAATGTCACGAAGATGGTGGCGAGCACGATGCCGGGAATTGCGAACACCACCCTGATGTGGTGCGCCCGCAGCGTGCCTCCGAACCAGCCGTGCGCGCCGAACAGCAGGATGAAGACCAGCCCGGCAATGACGGGCGACACCGCGAACGGCAAATCGATCAGGGTGATCAGTGCGCTCTTGCCGCGAAACTCGAACTTGGCGATCGCCCAGGCCGCGGCGACGCCGAACACTAGGTTGATCGGAACGGCAATAGCGGCCACCAGGAGCGTGAGCTTGACCGCGGCCCAGGCCGTAGGATCGGCGATCGCCGCGGCGTAGGCGCTCACGCCCTTGGAGAGGGCCTGAACGAAAACAATGAGCAGCGGCAGCACCAGAAACGCGCACAGGAACGTGAGCGCCACGGCAATCAGCACCAGCCGGCCGATCTCGGGGCGGCGCCTTGGGCGGGTGTCAGCGGCCGCCATGTCGCGTCAGCGCCCAGTGTTGAAAAGCATTGATGCCGAGCATGACGGCGAACGACAGGACCAACATGACCACGGCGATGGCGGTGGCGCCTGCGAAATCGTACTGCTCCAATTTGGTGACGATCAGGAGCGGCGCGATCTCGGATTTCATCGGCATGTTGCCGGCGATGAAAATCACCGAACCGTATTCGCCGACGGCGCGCGCGAAGCTGAGTGCAAAGCCCGTGAGCATGGCCGGCCACAGCGCCGGCAATATGACTCGTGCGAAGGTCTGCGCGGCCGAGGCGCCGAGAGTCGCCGCGGCCTGCTCCACTTCCTTGTCCAGATCCTCGAGCACCGGCTGCAGCGTTCTCACCACGAACGGCAGGCCGATGAAGGTCAGTGCCACGACGATGCCGAGCGGCGTGAAGGCCACCTGAATCCCCCACTTTCCGAGCAAAGTGCCGAGCCAGCCGTGGGGCGCATACAGCGTGGTCAATGCGATTCCGGCCACGGCCGTCGGCAGCGCGAACGGCAAGTCCACGATGGCATCGGCGAACCGCTTGAATGGAAAGGTGTGTCGCACCAGCACCCATGCGACGATGAGGCCGAAAACGGCGTTGATCAGCGCCGCGAACAGGGAAGCGCCGAAGCTCAAGCGCAGTGACGCCGTCACCCGGGGGGCGGTCACGACCTCCCAGAAGTGACCCCACCCCGGCCCAAAACTGCGGATGAATACGGCCGACAGCGGAATCAGCACCATCAGCGACAGGTACACCATGGTGTAGCCCAAGGTCAGTCCGAACCCCGGCAAGACGCGCCGCGGTCCGGAGTGCCGTGTCTTCGGGGTCATTGCATCGAGTGCCGCAGGCGTAGGCATCAGTGTCCTGAAAATGAATAGAGCCGCTTTGCCGGTTCGGTCGCGCGGTCAATTCGCGATTACCGGCCGTAGATCCTATCGAAGGTGCCATGGTCCGCGAAATGCGTGGCCTGTGCACGGGTCCAGCCGCCGAATACGGCATCGATGGTGACCAATTGCGGGATGTTTGCAAATTGCTTGGCATACCGGGCCGCGACGGCGGGGTCGCAGGGCCGAAAGAAGTGCTTTGCGGCGATTTCCTGGCCTTGCTTCGAATAGAGATATTTCAGGTATTCCTCGGCCACCTTGCGCGTACCGTGCTGGTCGACGTTTTGGTCGACCACGGTCACCGGCGGCTCCGCCACGATGCTCAATGTGGGCGCAACGATGTCGAAACTCGCAGGACCCAATTCCTTGACGGCGAGATAAGCCTCGCTTTCCCAGGCCAGCAGCACGTCGCCGATGCCGCGTTCAACGAAAGTGACCGTCGCGCCGCGCGCGCCGGAATCAAGCACCGGCACGTTGTGGTACAGCTTCTTGACGAAGCTTCAGCCGTGGCATCGCTGCCGCCCGGCTGCTTCAGCGCCCAAGCCCATGCGGCCAGATAATTCCAGCGCGCGCCGCCCGAGGTTTTCGGACTTGGAGTGACGACGGAGACGTCCGGCCGCACCAGATCGCCCCAATCGTGAATGCTCTTGGGGTTGCCCTTGCGCACGAGGAAGACGATCGTAGAGGTGTAGGGCGAGCTGTTGTTCGGCAGCCGCGACTGCCAGTTGGCCGGAATCAGTCCGCCCCGGGTCGCGAGCGCATCGACGTCGTAGGCCAAAGCCAACGTCACGACGTCGGCGTCGAGTCCATCGATCACCGAACGCGCCTGCTTCGCTGAGCCCCCGTGGCTTTGGTTGACCTTGACGTCGTCGCCGGTCTTGCGCTTCCAATAGGCGGCGAACGCCTTGTTGTACTCTTCGTACAGCTCGCGTGTGGGGTCGTAGGACACGTTCAACAAGGTGATTGTCGCGGCATGGGCCGCGGCGGCCGACAATAGCAGCATCAGCAGCAGCGCGAACCAGAAATATTCACGCACCCACCCGCTGCCGTTCACCTCCATCATGCGCCTACGGTATATCGCGCAGAGGAATCTGCAGATCGCTCAGTATGCGGTTCACTTCCTCCTGCGTCTCCAGCTTTTCGGTTTCGCGCACCAATTTGCGCGGCAGGTGCGGCGCCAGCAGCTCGATGAACTCGTACATATAGGCGCGCAGCAGCGCGCTGCGGCGAAATCCGATCCAGGTCGTATGTCCCTCGAACAGATGCGCTGCGTCGAGCACCGCCAAGATCAGTGTCGGTGACGGGATCGATGGCCAAGCGTCGCCAGAATGCCCACCCCCAGGCCGATGCGCACGTAGGTCTTGATCACGTCCGAGTCGCGCGCCGTCAGCGCCACATCGAGCGACAGGCCGGCGGTCTCGAACAGGGCGGGCAGCGATGAGCGGCCGGAAATACTGAACACATACGTGACGATAGGGTACTCGGCGAGCTTCTTCAGCGTCAGCTTGCCGGCCGATTCGAGCGGATGGCCCCGCGGCACGATCACCGCCCGATGCCAGCGATACACGGGCAGCCGCACCAGATGGGGAAATTGTTCCTCGGAGCCGGTGGCGATGGCGAAATCGACACGGTCGCGCGCCACCATCTCGGCAATTTGTTCCGACGTGCCTTGGTGCAGATGCAGCCGCACCTTCGGGTACTTGGTGCGAAATGCGCGGATCACGGGCGGCAATACATAGCGCGCCTGGGTATGAGTGGTGGCGATCGATAAGCGTGCCGCCGTCGGCCTTGCGCAGCTCCGCCGAGGTGCGGCGGATATTTTGCATTTCACGCAGAATGCTGGTGGCGCGCGAAATGATTTCCTCGCCCGCGTCGGTGGTGCTGGTCAGCGCGCGGCCCTCGCGCTCGAACAGTTGGAATCCGAGTTCCTCCTCCAGCAGCTTGAGCTGGCGGCTGACGCCGGGCTGCGAGGTGTGCAGCTGGCGCGCGGCCGCGGTGATGTTCAGGCCGTTTTCGTGAACCGCGACGAGATAGCGCAATTGCTGGAACTTCATCGACGGTGCGGCCTTCCTGTTGGGTGAATCTGCCTGCCTAGGATATAAGAACTTCAGTGCCGCGGGCGCTTGCGGGCGGTCGACCGCCATCACCAAAACGCATGTTCTCATGACCCTTAATTCGTTTCATGGAACCTGCCCTGCGCCCTATAGTCTGTCCCTTGTCCTCAAACCGACTCCGGCGAGATCCCTTGTTGTCAGCGCTCTCCAAGACCCTGCGCGATCGCGCAGAGGACAGCATTTCACAACTCCGCGGCGCCGTCGCGGAATTCAAAAATGTCTGTTATGCCAATAGCTTAGGCTCCGAATCCATCGTCCTCACCGATCTGATTTGGGAGATCGGTCCCGCAAATCGATATATTCAGCATCGATACCGGGCGGTTGTACCCTGAGACCTATGATCTCATCGAGCGCATTGCAGCGACACTACGGGCGGGCGCTGACGCATCTATTACCCCAAGAGCGCGGACTTGGAAGGCTGGGTCAGCGATAACGGCATCAACGGATTTCGCGACGGTCTCGATCAGCGCCGCGCCTGTTGCGGCATCCGCAAGGTGGAGCCATTCCGCCGCGCCATCGCCGGCCGCGGCGCCTGGGTAACCGGCATCCGGCGCGCACAATCCGCCAGCCGCGCGCTGGCGTCGCCCGTGGAGTGGGACGGCCGAATACGGCCTGCACAAGGTGAGTCCATTGCTCGAATGGTCGGAAAAGGAAATCTGGGAGTACATCCGCAAGAAGCGGCTGCCGTACAACACCCTGCACGACAGCGGATTTCCGAGCATCGGCTGCGCGCCGTGCACGCGCGCAGTGCGGGCCCGGGGAAGATGAGCGCGCAGGACGATGGTGGTGGGAGCGCGATGATTCGCGCGAGTGCGGATCTGCATCCGCGCCGCGCCAGCATGGCGCATCTATTTCCAAAAGCGTGAATTATTTTCCGGTGTTCTTCGATCTCGCGGGGCAGAGAGTGCTCATCGTCGGCGGCGGCGAGGTGGCGCTTGCGCAAGGCGCGCCATGCTCGAGCGCACGGGCGCGTCGATCAGCGTGGTCGCGCCGCGCATCGTGCCGGAGCTCATGGAGCGCGCTGCGTCAGGAAAGCTGAGCGTCACCGTGCGCGAATTTGCGCCGGAGGATCTCGACGGCGCGCGCCTGGTCATCGTCGCCACCTCGCGCCGCGCAGTGAATCGCTGGATCGCCAACTTGAGCGAGTCGCGCAATATTCCCGTCAACGTCGTCGACGACCGCGACGCGTCGCGCTTCATCGTACCGGCGATCATCGATCGCGATCCGGTGCTGGTGGCGGTCTCGACGGGCGGCGCCTCGCCGGTGTTGGCGCGCCGTCTGCGCGAGCGGCTCGAAGCGCTCATCCCCGCGAGAGTCGGCGAATTGGCGGCGTTGGCTGCAAGCGAACTGCGCGACGGCCACGCGACGCAAGCTGCGCGACGGCGACGAGCGGCGGCGATTTTTCGAGGCGGTGGTGGACGGGCCGGCGGCGCGGCGCTTCATCGCGGGCGACACCGCGGGCGCGAAGCGCATCGCGCAGCAGCTGTTGACGAGGAGTCCAGCGCGCCGCGCGCTGCCGGAGAGGTCACCCTGGTGGGTGCCGGTCCCGGCGATCCCGAATTGCTGACGCTCAAAGCGCTGCGCGCGCTGCAGGACGCCGATGTGATTCTGCACGATCGCCTGGTGTCGGCGCAGCGTGCTCGATCTCGCGCGGCGCGATGCGGTGCGAATCTGCGTCGGGCAAGGCGGCGGGCACCGTCGGCAGCACGCAGGAGGAAATCAACGCCTTGTTGATCGAGCATGCCAAACGGGGCAAGCGCGTGGTACGGCTCAAGGGAGGCGATCCCTTCGTCTTCGGGCGCGGCGGCGAGGAGTTGCAGGCGCTCGCCGCGGCACAGGTCGCTTTTTCCGTGGTGCCCGGCATCACCGCCGCGTTGGGGGCGGCCGCCTACGCGGGAATTCCGCTGACACACCGCGACCATGCGCACAGCCGTGACCTTCATCACCGGCCACTCCCACGACAGCGGAGTGCCGGGACGGGAACCCGATTGGCGCGCGCTGGCGGCGCCGGGAACCACCGCCGTCTTCTACATGGGTCTCGCTCGTCTTGATCGCATCGTGGCGCGGCTTCTGGAGCACGGCGCACCGGGCACGCGGCCCGCCGCGCTCATTGCGCAGGCGTCGACCGCGCAGCAGCGGGTGGTCGCGGCGACCTTGGAAAGCTTGGGCGCGGCGCGCGCGCGGGAAGAGCTCGAATCTCCGGCTCTGCTTGTGGTGGGCGACGTCGCCGCCCTGCATGCCTCGCTGGCGTGGTTCAAAACCGGTGGCGCGGAAATCGATCTGTCGCAATCGGCTTGAAAGACAATCTCTGAATCTAAAGCAAGCGTGTCGCGAGTTTGCGCAGCGCCTCCTGAGCTCGCCGCAAACCAGGAGAGCGTGCCGCAGCGCGATCGGGGTCCCAAGTTGTGTTCACCAGATCGGACAAGCGTTTGTTGTAACCGAGCCCTTGGCTAGAAATGGAATTGGCGCGCTGGACCAAATCTTCGCGCACAATCCTTGGTGCGCGGCTGGCCAATTGCATGAGCGTGGCCTTCGGATCCGGCAGGGTGTCGGGCTCGCGCGGAATTGCTCCAAGATGCAACTTGAAGAGCGAGCCGATCGCGCGATGATCGGCCAAGACCCAAGACTCAACTTCGGCAACGGCTACCCGGAAAATCAGATCAGGTGTGGGATGTTGACCCCGGAACCATGACCGCATCATTGTGACCGGACAGGAATGGCGATCCAGGTCTACCAACACTACAACCGGCACCTGCCGCGCAATTTCACAGAAATTTCTCATGCGCGTCTTGAGATACCCATTGCCGCCCCGTCGCAGTTTTTGCGCGACGCTAAGACCGGCATCAGCTGCCAACTTCAATCCTACCACCTCACTCAACTGGTCTTCAGTGGCGAGGACTATTGAGCCTTTCACCACAATGCAAGTTGCTCAACTTTTGCCGGGCGTGTCTTAGGCAGAACCACCTCCGCCACGGACAGCCCCGCATTCAAGGAAACGGACTCAATGTCATCAACCGCACGTATCGTTGTACCTTCAACATTCGGCTCAAGCACGAGGATGCTTCTGGCATCGATTCCGGGGTTACTCAATAGTGCTTCGCTATGTGTAGTAATTACAACTTGGCGATTGCGCTTTTTCTTTTCCCGCTGGATCCGATCGATTAAGTCGGGGATTTCCCGCACTATCGCATCGTTTAGCGACAATTCGGGTTCCTCCAACAACAAAAGCGACTCCCCTTCCGCGAGTGCCCACAGCAATGCCAGCAAACGCAAGGTCCCATCGGAAAACTGTTCTTCACGTTGCCATCCCGCGTTTGGTCTATGGTGTGAATACATGGCCTCCAGATGGGGACGCCCGGTCATCTCGTCCTTTCTGAACCTCAGTTCTCTGAACTGAGGCACGGCTACGGCGAGTGCTCTCCCAATCCTTTTCAGGCGAGAGTCCCGCGTCTTGTTGGGAACTGACGCGATGCGCTCGAGAAACCCCTGTCCGAATGGATCATCCTCGAGTCTCTGACCGCCGATTTGATCGCCATATTTCAGAAGTTGGGGAACAAGGTGCAAATAGGCGATCTCACTGAAAAAGTCGAGATCTCACGAAATTCAGCATTCGCTTGAATCTGCTCCAACGCCGTTTGAGTCAGTCTCTCTGAATCTGCGGTATCAAGAGGGTTCGGTCGCTCCAACACTGGACTCTGACTTCCTTTCTTCCAAACTTGCTCTACCGATACGAGCGTTCTATGAGCTCCCTTCCCTTCGGATCTGAATCCAAGCACGTACCTCCATTTCGACGCTTTGTCATTGGCATCATCGGAAAGGTGCAGTTCGATTCTTACCTCGGGGTCTCGACGCGCGTGTAGGCATCGGACTTTCTGAATACCGCCGCGTTCGGCGACTGCCTTTTGCAATCCACCACCTTGAGGCTTGCTCACGTCGCGGAGAAATCGAAAAACATCTAAGAGGTTTGACTTTCCGGTAGCGTTTGCTCCGATCAAGTAAGTGCGTTCGCGAAGCTTGACATCGATCTCACGAAAGTTTCGCCAGTTCTTCAGTATCAGACGGGTAACGACCATGGGCTCTCACTCGCGCTTGACGCCTTTCGAGGATGATCCGCAATTACAAAGCAGTGCATCATAACTAAATGCGATCGGACCCGTCTGGTTGTGCCAGTCCGATCGCCTCGAGAAACCCGCGGTCCTTGACCCATTCCCTGTTGAACAGCCGCGATTGATACTTCGCCCCGCCGTCGCACAGCACGGTGACGATGGTATGCCCCGGCCCCATCTGCTTGGCGAGGGTCACCGCCGCCGCGACGTTGATTCCCGCGGTGCTTCCGAGCAGCAAGCCTTCTTCGCGCAGCAGCCGGTAGACGAAGTGCATGGTTTGCGCGTCGGAGATACGCAGCGCATCGTCGATCGGGGCACCCTCGAGGTTCGCCGTCACCCGTCCGGTGCCGATGCCTTCGGTGATGGATGAGCCGCCGTCGCTCTTCAATTCACCGTCCTTGAAGTAGTGGTACAGCGCGCTGCCGGGCGGATCGACGAGAACGATTCGCACCGCAGCGGACTTCGATTTGAGATACCGCGCCGTGCCCGCCAGCGTCCCTCCCGTGCCGGTCGACGCACAGAAGGCGTCGATCCTACCCGCGGTATCGCGCCAGATTTCAGGACCGGTCGACTCGAAATGCGCCTCGCGATTCGCGGTGTTGTCGAATTGATTCGCCCAAACGGCGTCCGGCAGCTCCCCTGCCAGGCGGCCGGCTACTTTTTGATATTGGTTGGGGTTGCTGTACGGCACGGCCGGCACTTTGCGCAATTGCGCCCCCAGGGCCTCGATGATCTGGTATTTCTCGGCCGCCTGATTGTCGGGCATGACGATCACGCATTTGTAGCCGCGTGCGTTGCACACGTGCGCGAGGCCGATGCCGGTGTTGCCGGCGGTGCCCTCCACCACCGTGCCGCCTGCTTTCAAAAGACCGCGCCTCTCGGCGTCCAAGACTATCCATTTTGCGGCGCGATCCTTCACCGAACCGCCGGGGTTCATGAATTCGGCCTTGCCCAGGATCTCGCAGCCGGTCTCCTCGCTGAGGTGGCGCAGCCGAATCAACGGCGTATTGCCGATCGCATCCGTAAACCCATCGCTGATTCGCATCTAAGTCCTTCCGATCTCTCCGCCGAGCTCACGGCGCATTGTGACCATATCCAGTCCGCCGGTCCATTTGGCGACCACCAGGGTTGCGACGCCGTTGCCGATCACATTCGTGAGCGCACGCGCCTCCGACATGAACCGGTCGATTCCGAATATCAGCGCAAGTCCGGCCACCGGCAGCGTGCCGACGGAGGACAGAGTCGCCGCGAGCACGATGAAGCCGCTGCCCGTCACGCCGGCGGCGCCCTTGGACGTCAGCACCAGCACCGCGAGCAGCGTCAGTTGCTGCTGCATACTCATGGCGATGCCGGTCGCCTGGGCGATGAACAGGGTTGCCATGGTGAGGTAGATGGAGGTGCCGTCGAGATTGAAGGAATAACCCGCGGGGATCACGAGTCCCACCACGGGCTTGGCGGCACCGATCTTCTCCAGCTTGGCGATCATGCGCGGCAGCACCGACTCCGACGACGAGGTGCCGAGAACGATGAACAGTTCGTCGCCGATGTACTTGACGAAGTGCCAGATGCGAAATCCATGCAGACGCGCCACCAGCCCTAAGGCACCGAAGATGAACAGCAGGCAGGTCGCGTAGAAACTGACCATCAGCAGCCCGAGCGACCGTAGTGTGCCGAACCCATATGCGCCGACGGTAAAGGCCATGGCGCCGAAGGCGCCGAGCGGCGCCAGTCTCATGATCAGTGCGACGATTCCGAACAACACCTGCGACAGGCCCTCGACCAGACTCAGCACGCCCGCGCCGCGCGCTCCCAGGCGTTGGAGGGCGAATCCGAAGAGCACGGCGATGAGCAGAATCTGCAGTATCTCTCCCTTGGCGAAGGCATCGACCACCGTGGTCGGAATGACGTTGAGGAGGAAATCGACGGGGGACTGCAATTTCCCCGGGCCCGCATAGGCCGACACGGACCCCGCGTCGAGAGTGCGCACATCGACGTTCATTCCGCTGCCGGGGCGAACGATATTGACCACCGCGAGACCCACGAGCAGCGCCACCGTGCTCATGACTTCGAAATAGACCAGCGCAAGCCCGCCGGTCTTTCCGACCTTCTTCATGTCTTCCACGCCGGCAATTCCCGTAACCACCGTACAGAAGATCACCGGCGCGATCAGCATCTTGATGAGCTTGATGAATCCGTCGCCGAGGGGTTTCATCGCCGCGCCGGCGTGCGGATCGAGCGCGCCCAGCAGCACGCCCAGCACGATGGCGACGATGACCTGGAAATACAGGGAGCGCAGCAGAGTCCTCACGCGACCTAACCTACACGAAGGCGCCGGATCGCGTACGCCGCACAAAAGAATCCCCGGACTAGCCGGGGAATTCGAGTGGAACAGGTGCCAGGTAATAACCCGGCACGTCCTTGATTGGAAGATACATTCGCGGCTCATTGCCGCGACGTTCAACCTTATCAATCCAGTGTTGCAACTAAGTAACGCTGGTTACAAACGTATGCTGCACCGACGAAGTAATAATAACTGATAGTTTAGATAAATCCAACAGTTATGGCGCAATGTTTTACTAATGGTGCACTAAGTCAAATGCGTCGCCAAATTGTGACATGAAAGCAACGACCGGCGGCAAGGTCTAAGGCCAAACGGTCGCGAGCTGCGCAAATGATTTCGAATGCGCGTGCACCACGCAGAACCGTTGTCCGGTCGGCGCCTGCATCACCCACCAGGTATGTACCGCCTGGATTCGTCTGGCGCCCAATTGTTCCAGCCGGCGGACTTCGGCTTCGATATCGTCGGTTTCTATGTCGAGGTGCACGCGGCTCGGGTGGCTCACTTTCTGCACCTCGATGTCCAGGCCATGCTGAGAATCCTCGAGTCTTTTGTACAGTTCGGCCTCCTCCGGCGGCAATTCGCGCACGGGCATGCCGAGCGCGCCGCCCCAGAACTCGGCTGCCTGCCCAAGATCGTCGGTCCGGCAATCGATGATGAATCCGCCAAGTTTGCTTTTGTGCATCGCTTCCTCCAAATTTGCCCGATTCGCGAGGACGAACCCATGAAATATTTGCACACAATGGTACGCGTGACCGACATCGAGCAAAGCCTGCGCTTCTACCGCGACGCTCTCGGGCTGCGCGAGCTATCCCGCCGCGACTACATCCAAGGCCGGTTCACACTGGTATTCCTGGCGGCTCCAGGCGATGAAAGCGCGCAGGTCGAGTTGACCCACAATTGGGATCCGGAGAGCTATTCGGGCGGCCGCAACTTCGGGCATCTTGCGTACCAGGTGGATGACATCTACGCCCTGTGCCGGCGCTTGATGGAACATGGCGTGACGATCAACCGCCCACCGCGCGACGGGCGCATGGCCTTCGTGCGCTCGCCCGACAACATCTCGATCGAGCTCCTGCAAAAGGATGCGGCGCTGGCTCCGGCGGAGCCTTGGACCACCATGCCCAATGTAGGCGCCTGGTAGCGGTCCTAGAACATTTCAGACGCATCCGGCGCCTTGATGTCGACCTGCGTGCGCGAGGGAATGTGCTCGCCCGTAATCATGTCGACGTATGCCTGGCCCGGACCCACCATCGGGTAGACGCCCGCATCCGGATCGATCATGACCTCGAGGAAGGCGGCGCCTTTGAAGCCGATGAATTCGCCGACGACCCGAGGCACGTCCGCCTTTTTGTCGAGCCGCACCGCGTATTTGAAGCCGTCGGCCTGCGCCGCCTTGACGAAATCCTTGGTGTGCAGGCTCTTGTCGCTGGCGCTGAGACGCCCGCTGTGAAACAGCTTCTGCCATTGCTTGACCATGCCGTCGCCGCAATTGTTGAGCACGACGATCTTGATGGGTAGATCGTAGGTCGTGACGGTTTCGAGTTCGCCGATATTCATGCGAATGCTGGCGTCGCCGTCGATGTCGATCACCAGCCGCTTGCGCTGCGCGTAGTGGGCGCCGACGGCGGCGGGCAAGCCGAAGCCCATGGTGCCCATGCTGCCCGAGGTCAGCCACAGCCGGGGGCTGCGGAAGTCGAAGTACTGCGCCGCCCACATCTGGTGCTGCCCCACGCCGGTGGTGATGACGGCTTCGCCGCGGGTGATGCGATTGATTTCCTCGATCACGTAGTAGGGCTGGATCAATTCACTGCCGCGATCGTAATTCATGGCGTACTTCGACCGAAGGTCCGCGCAGTGGCGGTGCCATTCGGACCAATCGCGCTTGAATCCGCTGCGTTTGCCATAATCCAGCAAACTGAGCAGCGCATCGGGCATCAACCCCAGATGGCTCCAGTTCACCCGCTTGACCTTGTTGATCTCCGATGCGTCGATATCCAAATGCGCGATGAATTTCGCCCCTGCGGCAAACCGGGATGGATTGCCTGCGACGCGGTCGTCGAAACGCGCGCCGAGCGCGAGCAAACAGTCGCAGTCATCGACGGCATAGTTGGCAAACGCGGCCCCGTGCATGCCGAGCATGCGCATCGACAGCGGGTGCATCGTATCCACCGCGCCGATTCCCATCAGCGTGGTGACGACCGGTATATGAAATTCCTTGGAGAAATCGCGCAGGGCGTGCGACGCGCTGCCGTTGATCACGCCGCCTCCCGCATAAATCAGCGGGCGTTTGGCGACGCTCAAGGCCGCGAACAAATCGGCGCAGGCCGCCTCCGGCAGCTTGTTCGCCTCCAGGCGATTCATGCGCTGCCGGTAGCCGGCGACGGGCAGGCGTCCCGAACCGTGAAACACGCCTTTCCAATTCTGCACGTCCTTCGGCACGTCGAGAACGACGGGGCCGGGGCGGCCGGTGCGTGCGATTTCGAAGGCCGTGCGCACCGTCGCTTCCAATTTGGCCGCGTCGGTCACCAGAAAAACGTGCTTGGCCACCGCGCCCATGATGCTGGGCACGGGGGCCTCTTGGAACGCATCGGTTCCGATGGCCGTCGTCGGCACCTGGCCGCAGATCACCACGATGGGCACTGAATCGGCCATCGAATCGCGCACCGGAGTCACCGTGTTGGTCGCTCCGGGGCCGGAGGTGACCAGGGCGACGCCCACCCGGCCGCTCGCGCGGGCGTAGCCCGCGGCCATGAACCCCGCGCCCTGCTCGTTGGCCGGCACGATCAGCGGCATCGACGCTCCGTGTTCCTGGTTGTAGCGGAATACGGCGTCGTAAATCGGCAGAATCGCTCCGCCGCTGTAGCCGAATATCGTGTCCACGCCCTCGTCCGCCAGCACCTGCACCAGGATATCGGCGCCGGTCATACTGGCGCCCGCCAGCGGGTGCGTGGCCTGATTCAGCATGTCGTATCGGTCTTTCACGGTGAAAGACTAGCAGTTCCCGCCCTGGCGCCCAAGTGCCACCCTCCCGTATGCTAGGAAATCCATGCGGCATCTCATAGCAATACTCCTGCAGAACGAAGCAGGCGCGCTGACGCGCGTTACCGGTCTCATATCCTCCCGCGGCTACAACATCGAGTCGCTGTCGGTGGCCCCCACCAACGATCCCACCGTGTCGCGCATCACGCTCGTCACCATGGGGTCGGACCAGGTCATCGCGCAAATCAACTCGCAGCTGCTGAAGCTCGTCGATGTGGTGTCGGTCGAGGACATGACCAGCGAGTATCACCTGGCCAGAGAGCTGCTGCTGATCAAACTTCAGATCCTCCCGCAGCATATCGAGGCGGTCGCGGCGCTGCTGCGCCGCGTCGGCGGCAAGGTGCTGTCCTCCAATCCCTCGAGTTACATCGTGGAGCTCACCAGCACCGAAACGGAGATCGGTGAGTTCATCGCCAATGTCGGCGCGTTCGGCGAGATCGTGGAGGTGGTCCGCAGCGGCGTGCTCGGCATCGCCAGGGCCAATCCGCGCCTGCATGCCGTCAAATGAAACAGGAATACCTTCTCAATGGCTGAAATCGAAGTCAAACCGGAACACACCGCGGATCCCAACACGCGCCGGGTCGGAATCCTGGTCGGAGTCGTCGGCATACTGCTGTCGGTGGTCACCATCGCCTCCCATCGTGCGCACACACAGGCGGTCATTCATAGAACGGAATCCAACGATGAATGGGCCTACTACCAGGCCAAAAAAATCCGCGAATACACCAGCGAGGTGACGGTTTCGGTATTGCAAACCCTGGCACAGGATCCGGCCAAGACCGCGGCGCCGGTGCAGAAGCTCGTCTCAGCCCGCGACAAATATGCGGCGGACGCGGAGAAGATTCAGGACGACGCCAAACGCAAGGATGAGGAATCCGGCGTCGAGGAGCGGCGCGCGCTGCGCTTCGATGTCGGTGAGGGACTCCTCGAACTCGGTCTCGTGCTGTGCTCGCTGTATTTCCTGGCGCGCAACGGGTTCTTTCCCGTTTTCGGCGTGCTCGCCGCCGCGGCCGGCACCGTGATGGGTATCTGGGGCTTTCTGCTTTGATGAGATTTGCCGCGTTCATCCTCGCATTCCTCGCCGTGGCGGCAATCACGGAGACGGCGGGCGCGGAACCCGCCGCCCGCGATGCGGGGCAACCCGGGGCTTCGCAGCGGGTGGAAGCACGATCGGCCGACCTGCTCGCCGTCGGGCTGGTGCGCGGCAATCGGATGACGATTCACCTCAGCCGATTGCTCGACAACGCGCCGGTCCGGGACGCGGCCGTGACCGTGGTGCTGCGCGGCACCGCGCACCCGGCAATGGCCGAGACCGACGGCAGCTACACGCTGGTGACCCCGGAATTTGCCGTCCCTGGCAGCGTCGCCGTCGAATTCCAGGTCGAGCAGGCCGGGGCACGCCAGAGCCTCAAGGGGACATTGCAGATCGCCTCCGCCGCCGTGCAACCCGAGGACAAGAACGCCGCCCGCCAGCTCGGGTGGTGGGTGCTCAATTTCGCCGTGGGCTTCGGCTTCTTATGGCTGCTCTCGCGCCGCCGGAAGAACGCCAAGGCCGAGTGAGCCCCGGGGAAACTCGAACGGGTGCTCTAGAAGCTCTGCATGGTCTGCACCAGAAATTGGAATCTCTGGATGCCCGCGATATTGTTGAGCGGAAACGCAAAATCGATGTGCAAGACGTTGCCGAGGCCGGAGCGGGTATTGCCGAGGCGCAGGCCGAATCCCACGTCCCGCAGCAGCCCCGGGTCGCTGTTGCCGATGACGCCGCTTCCCCAGGTCCGGCCCACGTCGGCAAAAATGGCGCCCCCCACCCTCACCAATCGGAACGGGTACCAATCGGTATAAAAGCGCTGCTCCACCGTGAAGAGCGCCCGGGAAGTGCCGGACTCGTAGCGCAGCGGATAACCGCGTAGACCGTTGTCGCCGCCGAGCAGCAGCTGCACGTCCGGATCCAGCGCATCGGTAACGGTCCCCGTGAGGCCCGCATACAGCAGCCAGTCCTCGCGCCAGCGCCAGTAGTACTTGGCTCCGGCGTCCGCGAGCAGATTGCGCGCGCGGCCGTCCTCGATGCGCGAGGAGAAATCGCTGGTCAGAAACAGCTGCTGCAGCTCGGTCAGCTCGATTCCGCGCAGCGCCTTCGCGGCCAGCATGATGGCATTGCGGTCCGCACCGAATGCGCCGTTCGACAGGCCCACTTCGCCGGTGACCTCGCTGCCGAAGTACAGATCCTCGGTTCGTCCGATCTGGTTCTCATCGCCCACTCTTTTGTACTTGTCCTGAAGAAGGTCGAATCCGACGAAGGGGTACGACAAGGTACGGTCCGTCGGCAGCTGCTGCGCCGGCAGGGACGTGTTCGGCGTCGGCAGGAATAAGTTGCGGTCGTAGCGCACGCCGAAGGTCAGGCGCTTGGTCCAGCCGTCGATCAGGCCGCCGGAGACACCGCCGGAGAGTTCGTACGAGGTTTCGTTGTCGTTGAACTGATCGACGATTTGGCCCAGGTTGTAGCGCGCAACGGTGCGGTCGAAACTCAAGGCGGTGATCCGCGTGCTCCACGGCGCATCCAGCGAGTAAAACGGGCGAATGACCTGCACAGAGCGCTCGGAACCGTCGCTCGAATCGGAATATGCGAGCGCCGAGGTCCACCGGGTCCCGAATACGTTGGGGTCCATCCATTGAACGGTGTCGCTGGTGCGATCGACGTTGCTGCCGCGCGATATCTGCAGCGACTTGCCCCAGCCGAGAAAATTGGCATCCTGCAGGTTCAGCTTGGTTTGGTTGGTGCCGCCGGTCCGCCCGAAGGAGATGCCGGGACTCAAGGTCCACACATCCTTGGTGATCACCTTGACGTCGACCTTGCCGTCGGCGTACCGGACGGGCACGACCCTGGCGTCGTAGATGTAGGTGAGAAGGCGCAGAGTGCGCTCGGTCTCCGCCAGCTTGCGCGCGAGGTACTTGTCCCCGCTCGCGAACAGCAACTGCGCCTGAATGGTCGACCGCTTGGTGCGTATGTGCAGGCGGTTCGCGAGGACAAACAGCCCGTTTTTCTCCCTTGAATCGCTCTCGTCGAAGATATTGCGGATGTCGATGTCGATCTTGCCGATGACGGCTCCGGCCGCCTCCAGCTCCGCGTCGGTCGGCAAGCCCACGGGGCGCGACTCCTCGATGCGCGTGTGTTCGGTGTCGGTGAGCTTCGCCGCGATTCCCTGATCGCCGATTGCGGCGGCCAAGGCCGCGAACGTCAACAGCCGGCGAACGTCGGATAATCTCATCCGACGGCGCGGCTAAAGGGCGGCGTTGTCGGTCTCGCCGGTGCGGATGCGCAGAACCCGCAGAATGTCGGTGACGAAAATCTTTCCGTCGCCGACTTTCCCGGTCTTCGAGGCGCCGACTATCGCTTCCATTACCTGATCGACGAGATCGTTCTTGACCGCGACCTCGATGCGGGTCTTAGGCACGAAATCAACCACATATTCCGCGCCGCGGTACAGTTCCGTGTGGCCGCGCTGACGCCCGAATCCCTTGACCTCGGTTACGGTCATGCCCGACACCCCGATTTCGGATAGCGCCGCGCGCACGTCATCGAGCTTGAAGGGCTTGATAATGGCAGTGATCAATTTCATTCCTGGCTCCGGTCATCGTTAGGCCGTCGCCGCAATACTATTACGATTGCGCGCAGACGGCACGGTCATATGAGGCCCGGGCGGCCCGGCGGGGTCTTTATCTGCGAAGCACCCTTTCGGGGCGGGCGTCGACCCGCTATAAAGGCCTGCCCGGAAGCTGTGCGCGGCCTAAAGGACACTTGAATGATATCCACCATCCTGATCATAGGCGGCGGCCAAGCCGGGGCACAGGCGATCGATACCCTGCGAAGAGAGGGGTTCGGCGGCCGGTTGGTACTGGTCGGGGACGAGCCGGAGCTGCCGTATCAGCGGCCTCCGCTCTCGAAGAAATACCTGTCGGGCGAGATGGCGGCGGACCGCCTTGTATTCAGGCACCGATCGTTCTACGACGAACACCGAGTCGAGCTGAAGTTGGGACGGCGCGCTGCACGGATCGACGCCGCCGCACGCAAGGTCGAGCTCGCGGACGGCGAGGTACTGGCCTATGACCGACTATTACTGTGTCTCGGCGCCGAGTCGCGCCGATTGACCTGTCCCGGGGTGGCGCTGTCGGGCGTGCACTACCTTCGCGGCCTGAAGGACGTGGGAGCGATTCAGGCGGGGATCAAGGCGCACGGCAGGGTCGTCGTCATCGGCGGCGGCTACATCGGCCTGGAGACGGCGGCGACCTGCCGCGGCCTGCAGTGCGACGTCACGGTGCTTGAAATGGCGGACCGCATCATGAATCGCGTGGTCGCGCCCTGTGTTTCGGAGTATTTCGCGGCGGAGCATCGCGCCCACGGGGTCGACATCGTCTGCGATACGCGGGTGGTGCGGCTCGAGGGCGCGGGCAGGGTCGAGCGGGTGGTCTGCGCCGACGGCAGCAGCCATGCGGCAGACTTGGTCATTGTGGGCGTCGGCGCCGTCGCGACCACCGATCTCGCGAGTGCCGCCGGATTGGCATGCGACGACGGCATCGTGGTGGACGAATATTGCCGCACCAGCGATGCCGCCATCTATGCCGCAGGCGACTGCACCAGCCATCCGTCGCCCCGTTTCGGCAGGCGAGTGCGGCTGGAATCCGTGGACAACGCGTTCGAGCAAGCGAAGACCGCCGCGTTCAATCTGCTCGATCGGCCGGTGGTCCACGACCGGGTGCCCTGGTTCTGGTCCGATCAATACGACAATAAGCTGCTCATCGTCGGCCTTGCCTACGGCCACGACCGTCAAGTCTTGCGGGGGGATCCGGCCTCGCGAAGTTTCAGTGTCTGCTATCTCAAGGGCCGCGAATTGCTCGCCGTGGAAGCGGTCAATCATTCGAAGGACTACATGGCGGCACGCAAGCTCATCGCGGAGCGGGCATTGTTCAATCCTGAAAAGCTGGCGGACGGCGGCCTCGGGCTCAAAGAGGCCGTTTGATGCCGAGAATCGTATTCATCGAGCGCGGCAGCCGCAGGACTCGTGAGGGCCGGCTGCCGCTCCAAAGCGCCATGCTTCAGTCGTAAACGATCAACAGATCCTTGGTGTCGACCTGCTGGCCGGACCGGGCCAGGATCTCCTTGATCGTCCCGTCGCGCTCGGCGCGCAACGTGGTTTCCATTTTCATCGCCTCCAACGTCAATACCACCTCGCCCTTGGTCAAGCGTTGCCCCACATGCACCGGTACCGTGGCGATCGTTCCGGGCATGGGGGCGCCCACATGGGCCGCGTTGCCCGGTTCGATCTTGCGCCGCGGCGGGCGCTTTGCCACCTGGCTGCGATCGGCGACCCGAATGGGCCGCGGCTGGCCGTTGAGCTCGAAGAACACCGTGCGGGTGCCGTCCTCGTGCGGTTCGCTGGTGGTGACATAGCGCACGATGAGCGTCTTGCCCCGCTCTAGATCGATATTGATCTCCTGCCCCGGCTCCATCCCATAGAAGAATACGGCGGTGGGCAGCGTGCCGACGTCTCCGAACGCGCTGCGGTCGGCTGCATAGTCGGTGAAAACCTTGGGATACATGAGATACGAAGCGAGCTCAGTGTCGCTGATCGCCCGGCCCACCTTGGCCTCAGCACGCTTGCGTTCGGCGTCAATATCGGCCGGCGGCAACAATTCGCCGGGCCGGACCTCGAGAGGCGCCCTGCCGCCCAGTACCTTCTTTTGCAGCTCCGGCGGAAAGCCTCCGACCGGCCGGCCGAGCTCGCCGTGAAACAAGCGCACGACCGAATCGGGGAACGCGATCTCGACCGCGGGGTCGAGCACCGCGTCGCGGGTGAGTCCGCTCGTCACCATG
Source organism: uncultured Gammaproteobacteria bacterium (assembly GCA_963702735.1). Taxonomy (GTDB): domain Bacteria; phylum Pseudomonadota; class Gammaproteobacteria; order Steroidobacterales; family Steroidobacteraceae; genus Bog-1198. The sequence continues at coordinate 209,962 of CAVPDW010000002.1, forward strand.
GTGATGGCCATGTCGCCGACGACCTTGGAGGTCGGGGTGACCTTGACGATATCGCCGAACATCTCGTTGACCTGCGCGTAGGCCTGCGCCACCTCATGCCAGCGATAGTCGTCGATCCCCAGCGACCGCGCCTGCTCGCGAAGGTTCGTGTACTGGCCCCCCGGCATGCCGTGGACGTAAACCTCGGAGGCCCCCGCACGAATGTCGCTCTCGAAAGCGACATAGCCGCTGCGCACCTGTTCCCAATAATTGGAAATGGCCCGCATTGCGTCCGGATCGAGACCGGTATCGCGCGGACCGAACCGCAAGGCTTCGACGATGGACCCCAGATTGGGCTGGGAGGTCAATCCGGACATGGCGTCGATGGCGCCGTCCACGGCGTCGACGCCGGCCTCGACGGCTGCGAGTACGCTGGCCGCGGCGATCCCGCTAGTGTCGTGCGTGTGGAAATGAATGGGCAGACCCACTTCCTCCTTGAGCGCCTTGACGAGCGAGGCGGCGGCACGCGGCTGGCACAGCCCTCCCATGTCCTTGATCGCGAGCACGTGAGCGCCCATCGCCTTGAGCTCCATGGCCGTTTTCACGTAGTACTTCAGGTCGTACTTGGTCTCCCGGGGATTCGTGAGATTCCCCGTGTAGCAGATCGCGGCCTCGCACAGGCGGCCCGTTTCGAGCACGGCCTCGATTGCCACCCGCATGTTGTCGACCCAATTCAGGCAATCGAACACCCGGAACACATCGATGCCCGCATCGGCCGCCTTCCTTACGAAATGCCTCACGACGTTGTCGGGATAGTTGGCGTATCCGACCGCGTTCGCCGATCGAAACAGCATCTGCAGCAGCAGGTTGGGCATCGCTTCGCGGAAGGCGGCGAGTCGCGCCCAGGGATCCTCCTTCAAGAAGCGCAATGCGACGTCGAAAGTCGCGCCGCCCCAGCATTCCACCGAGAAAAGCTGCGGCAGCATGCCGGCGTAGTACGGAGCGATCAGCGCCATATCGTGGGTGCGGAAGCGCGTCGCCAGCAACGATTGGTGCGCGTCGCGCATGCTCGTGTCGGTCACGAGGACTCGGGATTCGCCCTGCATCCACTGCGCAAACTTCTCGGGCCCCAGCGCATCGAGCCGTTGCTTGGAGCCGTCCGGCGGCAATTTCAGAATCACACGCGGCAGCCGGGGAAACACGGGTTGCTTGGGCCGGGCCCTTCCGGTGACCTCGGGATTGCCGTTGACGATCACGTTGCCGATGAAATTCAGGAGGCGCGTGGCGCGGTCCCGCTTGCGCGGGCTGCGGAACAGCTCCGGAGTTTCGTCGATGAACTTGGTGGTGTAGTCGGCCGACACGAATCGCGGATGCGTGATCAGCTGGTCGAGGAACCGCAAGTTCGTCACCACGCCGCGAATTCGAAACTCCCACAGCGCACGGTGCATGCGCGCGATGGTCTCCTCGGGGGTTGGCGCCCAGGACGTCACCTTCACCAGCAAGGAATCGTAGAATCGCGTGATGATGGCGCCCGCGTACGCGGTTCCCGCATCGAGACGTATGCCGAATCCGGCCGGACTGCGGTAGGCGGTGACGGTTCCGTAGTCGGGCACGAAATTGTTCTCAGGGTCCTCTGTGGTGACGCGGCACTGCAATGCATGGGCGTTGACGCGAATGTCCTCCTGCCGCGGCACTCCGCTCTCGGGGGCGCCTATCCGCGCGCCGGCGGCGATGCGGATCTGCGCCTTGACCAGGTCGATCCCGGTCACGCATTCGGTGACGGTGTGCTCGACCTGAATGCGCGGATTGACTTCGATGAAGTAGAACTTGCCGGTGTCCGCATCCTGGAGGAACTCGACGGTACCGGCGGCGCGGTAGCGTACTGCGCGGCCGATTTTGAGCGCAGCCTCGCACAGCTCGAACCGCTGCGCATCGTCGAGAAACGCCGCGGGCGCCCGTTCGACCACCTTTTGATTGCGGCGCTGAACGGTGCAGTCACGTTCGTATAGATGCACCAGGTTGCCGTGGGAGTCGCCTAGTATCTGCACTTCCACATGACGTGCGCGGCGGATCAGCTTCTCGAGATACACCTCGTCCTTGCCGAAGGCCGCTTTCGCTTCGCGCCTTGCGGCGGCCACGGTCTGGGCGAGATCCCGGTCATCTTCGACGATGCGCATGCCGCGCCCGCCGCCGCCCCAGCTCGCCTTGAGCATCACCGGGAATCCGACGGCCCGCGCCATGGCCAGCGTCTGCGACTCGTCGTCGGGCAGGGGCGGCGTCGCAGGCATCACCGGCACTCCCGCCTCCGCCGCCAAATTGCGCGCCTCAACCTTGTTGCCCAGCCTGCGCATGCTGTCGGGGGTGGGACCGACGAAAATGATGCCGGCCGCGGCGCAGGCTTCCGCAAACTCTGGACTCTCCGACAAGAACCCGTATCCCGGATGAACCGCGTCGGCACGAGCCTCGACGGCGATGCGTACGATGTCGGCGATATCGAGATAGGCGTCGATCGGTCCCCTGCCCTCGCCCACCAGGTAGCTCTCGTCGGCCTTGGTCCGATGCAGCGAGAATCGGTCCTCGACCGAATGAACGGCGATGGTGCGGATGCCGAGTTCCGCGGCCGCACGCATGACACGAATGGCAATTTCACCGCGATTTGCGATGAGAAGGCTCTTGATGGCCCCCGTCTTGGGAAATGGATTCATCCGCGAATGATGATAGCCTTGAGGCACCCGAGCAACCAGAGGAACTGACGTGAAAATTTTCGGCCTGGCGGTTCATGGAGGCGCAGGCACGCTGCCCCGCGCCGAGATGAGCGGGGAGAGGGAGCAAGAATATCGCGCAGGACTTGCCGCAGCGCTCGATGCAGGATATGCGGTGCTCGAGGGACGCGGCACGAGTCTCGATGCGGCGACGCGGGCGGTGATGGTCCTCGAGGACAATCCCCTGTTCAATGCGGGTGTGGGTTCTGTGTTCACCCTCGACGGCCGCAACGAATTGGATGCCTCGATCATGGACGGCAGCACGCTCAAGGCGGGGGCGGTGTGCGGCGTGACTCACGTCAGGAATCCCATCGAATTGGCGCGCACCGTGATGGAGCATTCGGAATACGTCATGCTGAGCGGCGAAGGAGCCGAAGAGTTCGCACTGAGCCGCGGCTTTTCGCTGGTGCCGCGCGGCTACTTTTACACGGCCGAGCGTTGGCGCCAGCTGGAGCGCATACGCGACGGCGACCCGGGACTCTCGGCCTTGACCATCTCTCATGTGGGCACCGTGGGAGCGGTCGCACTGGACATGGGCGGCCGTCTCGCCGCGGCCACCTCCACCGGCGGCATGACCGCAAAGCGCTACGGCCGGATCGGCGATTCGCCCATCATCGGCGCGGGCACGTACGCCGATGATCGCTCCTGCGCGGTGTCGGCGACGGGCCACGGAGAGGTGTTCATTCGCGCCGCCGTGGCGCACGACATCTGCTCGCGGATGCGCTTCGGCGGCCGCAGTTTGCACACCTCGGTGCGCGAAGTCGTGCAGGGGGAGCTGACCCAGCTGCGCGGCGAGGGCGGCGTCATCGCCATCGACCGCAACGCCGAGATTTCGATGGAATTCAATTCGGAAGGAATGTTCAGAGCCTGCCGCAGAAGCGGCGAGGAAGCGCAAATCTCGATCTATCGCGCCTGAAGGAAGCTGCAGCGTCGGCTAGAGGGCGCGCTGGCCGCGGCGCTTCTCGAAGCGGCCGGTTTTGAGGGTGTGGTATTCGGCTTCCATCACGACCACGCGATTTCTGCCCTGTTCCTTCGCGCCGTACAAGGCTTCATCGGCGAGCTGGATGAGTCCCTCGTAGGTGCGGCTGCTGCTCGGCAGAATGAACGCCGCGCCTATGCTCACCGTCAACCGGCTGGCGACCCGTGATGCTTCGTGAGGGATATTGAGTTCCGCTATGGAGCGCTGAATTCGGGTCAGCACCTCGGCGACGTATTCAGGGCTTGCCTCGTACAGCACCATGGCGAACTCCTCGCCACCGTAGCGCGCAACGAAATCCAGGGGTCTGCGCGCGCATTGATTGAGCGAAACGGCCACGGCGCGCAGGCATTCGTCGCCCGCCTGGTGTCCATAGCGGTCGTTATAATCCTTGAAACAGTCGATATCGACGAGGAGCACCGCCACGCGCTCCTCCTCGCGCACGGCTTGTTGCCAGACGCGCTGAATGTGTTGATCGAACATACGCCGGTTCTGGATGCCGGTAAGACCGTCCCGCGCCACCATGTCGCGCAGCAGGCACGCTTCGAGAAAGCGCAGGCGGCTGGTTTTCTCGTGCATGTACACGACCGACGCGCAGAATAGATTGGCGGCGATCATCGTCAGCGCATCGTAGGCGAACTCGCGGCCCGGCAACATCAGCAGCGTCCCTGCGCCGAGATACACGAACATCACGATCACGTTGGCGGCGACCGCATGATAGAAGATCAGCGCCGCCAGGAAGTAGATGAAGACGATCGTGAGCATCAGGCAGGGAAACAGGATGGACACCCCGCCCCGTGTCGCGATGACCTCAATGGCGACGACGCCGACGCCGAGCACGGTCGATGCGATCACCGCGAGCGGCGGATAGATCCGATTGCGCTGCGCCGAGAAACTCGCCGCCAAACCGATCAGCAGGGTCGGCAGGATCACCAGCATGTGGATCATGCTGGGGACGCGGTTGAGCTCGGGACCCAGAACCACCGAATCCATGGCCGAGAAGGCGATGGTGATGATCACGGCCAGGCAGAAGTTCACGCGCGTGTGCGGCAGGTTCTCGTCGAAGTGAGCGCGACGGAATTCCGATTCGAGCTCCGGACTGAATGTCAGCCACGGAAAGCCCGCCCGCAATTGGCGGGCATGCGGGGAATCCGGGAGATCCGCCGCCGGAAGTAGATCGGCACTGCTCATTCCCGCACCGTACCGCTCTGCGCATGCGCGCTCAATGACCTGCACCGCTTTTTGCGGGAAAACACCCCCGCGCCGGCAGGTGGCATTATGTCAAGCAGCATGGGGGAGATTCGGGAAATCGCGGCGGCCGCGGCCTCAATCGGCCAGGTAGCGGGCGAGGTAGGTGTCGAAATCCGCGACGTCGGCGGCCTCGATGCGCGCCTGCGCCTCATGTGATTCTCGCGCCGCCGCAGCGAATTCAGCGAGCCGGCGTTCATTGGGTGGATAAAGCCCCAGAAAATAATCCTTGTGCAGGTTCGACATCCTCAGCGCCAATTGGAAAAACGACTCCCCGCTCTGGCGCATGTCGGTCAACAATCGCGCCGAGGGCGTGCGCTCGACGTCTTCGACTTTCGCCCGCTGCTGTTCCAGCGCGGATGCATACGGGCGCGCGGACTCGCCGTGATCGAGAAGTTCACACAGCCCTTGCATCGCGTCCAGCAGCTCGCGCGCCCACTCGAGCATCGGAAAATCGCGTCCTTCGCGCTTCAACACGAGCCCGGGCTCACGGCCGCGCCTGGCGACCAGCAGATGGTTGGCATCCAGGCTCGCTTGTTCGCTTTCTGCGATGGGCTCGCTCGCCCGCAGCAGGCATAGCGCGAGAAAAGCCTCCAAGAAGCGCAGCTTGTTCTGATTGACGCCGACCGGATCGAATGCGCTCACGTCCAAGGCGCGCACCTCGACGTACTCCACCCCCGCGCGCTGCAATGCCTTGGTCGGCCGTTCGCCCGAGCGCGCAATCCGCTTCGGCCGTATGAAGCTGTAATATTCGTTTTCGATCTGCAGGATATTGGCGTCGAGCTGCCGGTACTCGCCATCGACCTTGACGCCGATCTTTTCGTACGGCGGGTAGGGCGTCCCGATCGCACGCGAAAGGTCCCGCACGTACTCATCCAGGCTGTTGACCGAAACGCTCACTGTCGCTTGATTCTTGTTGCGGTAGCCGATGTCGCTCATGCGCAGAGACGTGCCGAACGGCTCGTAGAAAGTGTCCGCATCGAGCCGGCTCAGGGTGGTTTCCCGTCCCGCAAAAAAACTCTTCGAGACCGCAGGCGACGTGCCGAACAAGTACAGCACGAGCCAGCCGTAGCGCCGGTAATTGCGAAGCACTCCGAAGTACTGCTCGGATACGAAGCTCTGCCGCGGTTCCTTCGATTGATTGATGTCGGCGAGGACTCCCCAGAGACGGTCGGAGAACGAATAATTGAAATGCACGCCTGAGATCGCCTGCATGATGCGCCCGTACCGGGCGCCCAAGCCGTGCCGATAGATGGTCTTCATACGGCCGACGTTCGACCTGCCGAATTGCGCGAGCGGAATGCCGGCATCGCCGTCGAGAGCGCAGGGCATGCTCGTCGCCCACAATAGTTCGTCATCCAGGTGGCGATACACGAACTGATGGATGTCGCATAGATACTGCAGCAGTTCCCATGTCTCGCCGAACGGCGGAGTGACCAACTCGATCAGCGCCTCTGAGAAATCCGTCGTAATGTTCTCGTTGGTCAGCGGAGCGCCGAGAGCGGCCGGATGCGGGGTCTGCGCGATCTCTCCTGCGGGAGTGACGCGCAGCGATTCCTTCTCGACGCCCTTGCGGCCGCCGCGCAGTACGCCCTTCTCCCCCGAATTGATGAGCGCCGCGAGACGGCGCTCGAATTTCCTGTCGATCACGTTACGCAAACCAAAATCCCCTCGTCGCTCTAGGGCAGCTCGGCAACGACCGCGATTTCCACCAGGAATCCCGGATCCACCAGCCTCTGCACCTGCACCCATGAGGTGGTCGGAAGCCGCTCCTTGTCGTAATACTCGAACCTTATGTCGGAGGCCTTAAGGAGCGCATCCATATCGGTCGTATAAATGGTCTCTTTGACGACCTCGTCGAAACCCGCTCCGTGCGCGGCCAGCGTGCGCCGTATATTGGAGTAAGCGGCACGCATTTGCCCGGCCATGTCCCCCGGCGCCACCAGCCGACCGTTCTGGTCCGCGGCCATGGAGCCGGAAATATACAGCGTTTTGTCGATGAGCACGGCCTGGGAATAGCCGAAGTCCTTTTCGTACGGGTTCAAGTGGAATACCTGCTTGACGCGCGGCGGCGGCGGCTGCGGTTCGCGTTCGCAAGCCGTCAACGCCAGCCCCGACGCCATCCATGCCATGAGGACCGCTCGGCCGAGCATGCCTGCCCTACTCCGTCGGCCGCTTCTGTACGGACTCGGCGCGCGCGCGCAGGGCGCGCAGCATTTTCGGCAGATCGCGCCGCAGAACCGCCCGCACGATCCAGTGTGGAACCCAGAAGCCCGGTGCCAACTCCACCGCGTAGTGCGCCACCGTATAGTCTCCCTCGCTCTGCAGATCCCAGGATCCTCGAAGGACGCGAAAATCCCCTGAGATCCGTTCGATCGACACCCGCGAAGGGTATGTGTAGGACGCGCGGAATTCATAGGTCAGCTTGGGTACGTACCACGAATAGTCCAATACATGCCGTATCCTCTGCCACGACCGGTCGGGCGCAGTTTCCATCGGCTCACAGGCGATGAGTCCCGGAACCAGGTGCAGGGCCTCGGGACAGCTCGTGATCAGAGCCCAGACTATGTCGCGGCGCGCATGAATCCTGACCGTTGCGCTCGCACTGCCGCTTTGTTCGGCGGCATCCAGCGCCACCGCAACGTCGATGTCGCCGTGCTGCTCGGAGTCCTGCGCGATGCTCGCAACGGCGGACGCGCAAGCGGCGAAGCTCAGTAAAGCGATGCTTAGGAATTGGCGCACTATGTGGTTTGACTCCGAACGATGCGTACTGTTCGATCAATGTTGCCGCCTGGCGGTTGTAGAGAACGGGCTCCATTACCTACCCTCGATCCACAGTCTGATTTTCGCCTCGAGTATGTCGAGGGGCATCGCCCCATCCTTGAGTATCTGGGAATGAAACTCCCGCGGGTCGAAGCGCGCGCCCAGAGCCGATTGTGCCCGATTGCGCAGCGCCCGTATCTTGAGTTCGCCCATCTTACAGGCCAACGCATCTCCCGGAAGAGCCGCGAAGCGGTCGATCATGAGATCTGCATCTGCCGCCTCAGCGGTCAGCTGTGCGTGCAGATAGTCTGACGCCTGGCGGCGCGTCCAACCCATGGCATGCAGCCCTGTGTCGACGACCAATGCGACCGCGCACCTCAATTCGCCGAAAAGAACGCTGCGCCTCGCTTCATCGTCGCGCGTCACTCCCAATTCTTCGCCCAGTGACGCCGCATACAGGGCCCAGCCGTCGACGAAGGCCTGATCGGTGCCGAACCGCCGAAACTTGGGCAAGTCCGACCGCGCCTGCGCAATGGCGGACTGGTAGTGGCGTCCCGGTATCGCCTCCTGCATGAAACCCGAAACGTCGACGCCCGCCCGCGTGCCGCCGGGCCCCATGTTCACATAGAGAAGCGCCGACCCTCCTCCCGGCGCGGCGGGCCGGTACATCAGGGGGGTGGCTGCCTGCATGAAGGAATCGGCGGCGCGGATCTCGAAATCCACAGGCGGCGGGTCGGCGAAGAGGCCGGGCATGGCGGCCAGGACCTGAGCCTCGAGCAACCTATAGCCCGCGACCAGTTCTGCCGCATCCTTAGGTAGAGCGCCGACGGTTACGCCCGGCGGCTGCGATGCCAGGCGCGCTTGAAGGCGGGCCACTTCTTCGAGGCCGACTGCGTGAATTTCCCCGGGCGGCAGCGCACTGTCGGTCGCACGTTTGACCAAGAATGCGTACCAGGAGGGCCCCAGGGGTAGCGTCGACAAGGCGACGCTCTCCCTTGTCCGCGGGAGATATTCGTTTTGCATGAAGTCGTGCAACTCGCGATAGGCGGGCAGCAGCTTGTCCTTCACGGCTCCGGCGAGGCTCTGCGTCAAGTGCGACCGTTGCGGCGCTTGCAGGGTCTGCGGCAGTGTGCGCATGGGCAAATAGAACACGCTCGCGGAGGTATCCTCGCCGAGAAGCGCGAGCAGCGGCAGCGCCCGCCGTACGAGCGAGCGCGGCGAGGTATAGCCGCGCCTCATTCCCTCGCGCATGTTGGCGATCGCCTGCCGCGACCAAGCGGCGAATCCGTCGATCTGTCGCAGCCAATTCTCGCAGTCGTCGGCGTCCCGCAACGGGTGCTGCGCGGTATCCGCTGCCGATCGGGCCAGTTGCAGCCAGGGCCCATCGAAGGGATTGACCGGCAAGAGTTCGTCAGGGTAGGTAAAACCCTCGATTTCGAGCTCGCGCTGCCTCTTGAAAATGTCGTAGGTCAGCCTCGACTCCGCGTCCAGGCCGGCGCGCGGAACGGCGAGAACCTCGGCCAAGAAGCGGCGCTCCACCGCGAGTGAATCCGCCAATTGTTGCGGTGAAATAGCATCACCGCGAGATGCGTGTTCATCCCAGTAGCGCTCGACCACCCGACCCAAGCGTTCGTGAGGCACCGCCGGAGCGGCGGCTTCGGGGGGCGCAGGCGCCGACGGCGCGCCGCAGGCGGCGAGTCCCAGAAACGCGAGTCCGAACACCATTGCATGACAAATTGCAGCCATGATTCGATTATAGGGCGGCCGGTAGGTTCATAATCGCCGAGCCCGGATAGGGTGAACGGGAGGGGTCTATGTTAGTCGGAGCACAACCGCGGCGCGTCGCAATCGTCGGCGGCGTACGTATTCCCTTCGTACGCGGCAACGGCGCCTATTCTCAGGTGGGCAATCAAGAGATGCTGACCGCCACGCTGCGCGGCGTGGTGGAGCGCTTCGGCTTGCAGGGCCGGCGCCTGGACGAGGTCGCCGCCGGCGCGGTGATGAAGCACTCGAGTCAGTGGAACCTGACGCGCGAGTCGGTGCTCGGATCAGGACTCGCCGCCGAGACGCCCGGACTCGACCTGCAGCGCGCCTGCGGCACCAGTTTGGAAGCGGCCATACTGCTCGGCAACAAGATAGCGCTGGGACAGATCGATTGCGCCATTGCCGCGGGCGTAGATACCGTGAGCGATCCGCCCGTGGTCTACCCAAAAAGCTTCCAGCAGTTGCTGCTCAGAAGCTACCGCGGCAAGTCGCTCGGCGAACGCCTGAGCCCGTGGTTTGGATTGCGCCTGAAAAGCCTGCGGCCGGTGCTGCCCGGGATCGCGGAACCGCGCACCGGATTGTCGATGGGCGAAAGCACGGAACTCATGGTGAAGACTTGGGGCATTACCCGAGCCGAGCAGGATCAGCTCGCGCTGGACAGTCATCAAAAGGCCGCCGCGGCCTACGCGTCCGGGTTTTACAAGGATCTGGTGCACGACTATCTGGGAGTTTCCCGGGACAACAATATTCGCGACGACACCTCTCTGGAGAAACTGGCCAAGCTCAAGCCGGTGTTCGATACATCGGGAGCGGGTACTTTGACCGCGGGAAACTCGACGCCCATGACGGATGGCGCCTCCGCGGTACTGCTCGCGACCGAGCCTTATGCGCGCGAACGCGGCTTGCCTGTTCTCGCCTACTTGAGCTACGGAGCTGTTGCCGCCGTGGATTACATCGAGAAGAAAGAAGGCTTGCTCATGGCGCCGGCGTACGCGGTACCCCGAATGCTGAATGATGCGCACCTCGCCCTCCAGGACTTCGATTTCTACGAGATACACGAAGCCTTCGCAGGCCAGGTGCTGTGCACGCTCAAAGCCTGGGCGGATCCGGCCTTCTGCCGCGACAAACTGCGGCTCCCTGCCCCCTTGGGGACCATCGACCGATCCAAGCTCAACGTCAAGGGCGGCAGCATTGCAATCGGCCATCCGTTCGCCGCGACCGGCACGCGCATCGTCGCTACGCTTGCAAAAATTCTGGATGAAAACCGGGCCAAGCGCGGCCTGATCTCGGTCTGCACCGCCGGCGGCATGGGCGTTACGGCCATTCTCGAGCGCTGACGAACGCGCTATCCTGGAATCCATGATGCTCAAAGATCCCCTGTTGCTGCGCCAGCTGTGCTTCATCGACGGCGCCTGGGCGCCCGCGGACAGCGGCGGCACCATCCTGGTGCAGAACCCCGCCACGGCAGAAAAGTTGGGACTCATACCGAACATGGGCGCCGCCGAATGCCGCCGCGCGATTGCCGCGGCGGCCGCGGCGCTTCCGGCCTGGGCGGCCCGCACCGCCAAGGATCGCGCAGTCATCCTGCGGCGCTGGTTCGATCTGATGCTGACGCATCAAGAGGATCTGGCGATCCTCATGACGGCGGAACAGGGCAAGCCGCTGGCCGAGTCCAAGGGAGAGATCCTCTACGCCGCCTCGTTCATCGAGTGGTTTGCGGAAGAGGCGAAACGCTTGTACGGCGACGTCATACCAGGGCATCAGAGCGACAAGCGAATTCTCGTCCTGCGCCAGCCCGTCGGCGTGGTTGCGGCCATCACACCCTGGAATTTTCCGGCGGCGATGATTACGCGCAAGGCCGGACCTGCGCTCGCGGCCGGATGCACCATGGTCTGCAAGCCTGCGACCCAGACCCCCTATTCCGCGCTGGCCTTGGCGGAGCTCGCCGCGAGGGCCGGGGTGCCCAAGGGCGTGTTCAACGTGATCACGGGATCAGCGGCCGCGATCGGCGGCGAGATGACGTCGAACCCAACGGTGCGAAAATTGACCTTCACCGGCTCCACCGAGATCGGCAAGAAGCTGATGGCGCAATGCGCCGCCACGGTCAAGAAGATATCCCTGGAACTCGGCGGCAACGCGCCGTTCATCGTCTTCGACGATGCCGATCTGGACGCCGCGGTTGCCGGCGCCATCGCCAGCAAGTATCGAAACACCGGACAGACCTGTGTCTGCGCCAACCGCCTGCTGGTGCAGGCCGGCGTATACGATGAGTTTTCGAATAAGCTGACCGAGGCCGTCGGAAAGCTGCGCGTGGGCGACGGATTGGCCGGGGTCACCGACCAAGGTCCGCTGATCGACGCCAAAGCGGTGGCCAAGATCGAGGAACACATCGCGGACGCCGTGGCCAAGGGCGCCACGGTCGCGTTGGGCGGCAAGCGGCACGCGTTGGGAGGAACTTTCTTCGAGCCCACCATCCTCACCCAGGTGACGCCCGCCATGCTGGTGGCCCGCGAAGAGACTTTCGGTCCGGTGGCACCGCTGTTCAAATTCAAGACTGAGGCCGAGGCAATCGCCATGGCCAACGACACCGAGTTCGGGTTGGCCGCTTACTTGTATACGCGCGACCTGGCCCGAAGCTGGCGTGTATCCGAAGCCATCGAGTACGGAATCGTGGGACTGAACACCGGCATCATTTCCACCGAAGTGGCGCCGTTCGGCGGGGTCAAGGAGTCGGGTATAGGACGGGAGGGCTCGAAGTACGGAATCCTCGATTACACCGAGATGAAGTACGTGTGCGTCGGTGGAGTGAGCTGAGCAGCGGTGCTGGGACGATTTCTGGAGTTCTCGCTCGCAACGCCGGATATTCAGGCCTCGTTGGATTTCTACTCGAGGCTGGGTTTCTCCCAGGCGGAGGTCGGCGAGGCTTGGCGGTATCCGTACGCCGTGGTGACGGACGGCAGAATCTGTTTGGGATTGCATCAACATGCCTTGCCGGCGCCCTGCATGACCTTCGTCAAGCCGGATTTGCTCAAGCATCTCGGGTATCTCGAAGAATTGGGCCTGGAATTGGAGTTTCGCCGCCTCGGCAACGACGTATTCAACGAGGTCGGCTGGTTCGACCCGTCGGGCCAGATGATCAGACTCATCGAGGCGCGCACGTTCTCGCCCAGCAAGCGGGGCGGCACCGAGACGTCGCGATGCGGTTACTTCACCGAGATTGCGCTGCCGACACCGGACATGGAGGAGTCCAAGTCGTACTGGGAACGATTCGGGTTCGTGGGGATGGACGAATCGAACGACCGTCTGCCGCACATCTCCTGTACCAGCGACTATGTGGATCTGGGGCTGTATGAGCCGTCGCATCTGCGGCGTTCCACCTTAAGGTTCGAGGTCGATGACGTCGGCGGCACCCTGGCGCGGCTGGCCGAAGTCGGCATAGCCCCGGCAGGGGAAATACCGGCGCCGCTGCGGCAGGTGCCGGCGGCGGTATTGGTCGCGCCGGAGGGGACGCCGATTCTGCTGTCGGCGGCTTAGTCGTCGAGATCCGACTGCAGCAGAGTCTCGTAGTCACGGCCGCCGTAAAACACACCGATGATCGATACCTCATTGGCATCCACGGCGAACGCGATGACCACGCGGCCCTTATGGTTCGTGACGTGGAGCCCAGGCCGTATGTCGTCACGGCGCACGGCGCGACGCGGTAATTCTCGGAAGCTTTCGCAATGTTCAATTATTGCGCTGGTGTAGCGTTCTGCGATCGCAGGCGACCCCTTGATTGCGATGTAACGATAAAGCGCGATGAGTTGTGCCCGCGCCTCTGGAGTGAAGACGACGGTGTATGCCACTACGTCTTGGCGAGAGCTGCTTTGTGTTCTTCTGCGAGACTTGTTCGTACATCATCGATCGTCAGCGCGCGCGATGGGTCAGCTTTCAGCGCGTCATAGGCCGGTCCCACTTGCTCGTGAAGCCAACTCTCGACGGCACGATCGCGCGCCATCAAGGCGCGTAGGCCCTCGCGGATGACTTCGCTTTCAGTTGCATACTCGCCGGCGGCGACTTTGGACTTCACCGCGTCCGCCATCTCATTTGGTAGGGTGATGCTGAATTGCTGGGTAGTTCGCATGGAGGCCTCTTAGAGTCAGTAGGATTAAATCCTACACTGGTTCATTTTTATCGACATTTGATTTGGCGTCAAGGACCCGGAGCTACCGAGGTCTCCTTTGAAGAGCTACGGGCACACTTGCGGACACTACCTTCGCGATTCGCTATTCAAATCGCCGGTCGGATCATTAAACCTGGCGACGACGCCGATGTAATCACTCTTTTGGCGTTAATTCACGAATCAGGCTTCCTGAATGCTCGGGTACCCGATAATACAAAGCCCTTGAAGTATCGGCACGTTACGTTCCTCGACGATCCAAACCTGGTCCAGGGCTCTCGATGGAATGAACTACAATCCGCTCGCTGGGAGGTGCACCCAGTCTTTAGAAAATATTTGATTGCCCTAAGTCGGGAGCGAGACAACAGGCAAGTCCCTAAAGACCCTCCTGTTCGATAGCATCAATAGTACCTACGCGACAATGACGCGTACACTCCAGCGCCCAGATTCATCACTTATGGCGCCCCAATTCGGTTTCAGTACTTCTCGTAGTGGATAACTCTTCGGTTAGCTGGTTATTCTATGACGGCCACGATTCTGAATTTGACAGTCATCTGGTCTTGAACCTGCAGGGCACCCAGCATCAGGCTGTAGGGAGCGAGCCCGAGGGCCGATTGGCGCAGTTCCATCGTGCCGGTCGCCGATAGCCGGCCCGATTCCATTTGAAGTGCGAAGGGCACGTCGATCGTCGACTCATGCCCCGCGACCCCGATGGTGACGCTGGCGACCATGGTCCGCGTTGCCTCGGTCGCGCTGGCTGCGCCCGCACCTTCCGCGCCCTGCGGACTCGCGACCGCGACGCTCCTGACGGTGATCGCCGGGAAATTCGGCCGCGTCGAGCACCGCCGCGCTCAACATGTTCTGCAGCGTCCCTGATCTTCGCTTCGTCCGGCACGGCGGCGGCGAAGTCGGCGCCTTCTTCGGCGCGCGCTTGGGCGTCGTCGACGTCAAACGCGGCGGACGGCACGCTCAGCCAAAATGAGGCTGCGCCGGCGGCATCCGCGCCCGCGACATTGAGCGCGCCGCGAAGTCTGCGATTGACCACGACGTGGTTGTGCCCCAACCGCGCCAGCGGGCCGGCTCGATACACGAGGATGCGCAGCTCGGACTGCGTTTCATCGACGCGGTAAGTCGTACCCGGAGCTCCCTGATCGATGGGCGAAGCCGGCGCCTGAAGCTCTGGCGATGCGCCGGGACTCTTCGGCCCAGCGTGACGAGCCTGGAAGGCGCCGCACGCGGCCAGTACCAACGCGAGTGCGCCAATTCCGAGAATTTTCGACACGTTGTTCGGAACCGCCGTCTTGCTAGACTAGGACGCTGCAGTCTGCGCGCGGAGCTCGAAGCATGCCAAGTCCCAATGTCCCGACACGCTACAGCGCGGTTGCGCAGAGCTTCCACTGGATCATCGCCGCGTTGATCGTGACTCAATTCGTGCTGGCCTACGCGGCCGACGATCTGCCCATCGGCGCTCATAAATTGGCGCTGCTCGCCCGGCACAAGAGTTTCGGCATGACCATCCTCATGCTGGCGATACTGCGCCTGCTGTGGCGACTCAGGAATCCACCTCCCGAGCTGCCGGCGGGCATGACTCCGCTGGAACAGTTTCTCGCGCGAGCCACGCATATCGCGTTCTACGTGCTGCTGTTTGCCATGCCGCTGACCGGCTGGATGATGTCGTCGGCCAAGAATTATTCCGTGAGCTGGTTCGGATTCTTCACCTGGCCGAATCTCATCGGCAAGAACGCAGACGCCTTCGAGCTGTTGCGCACGACGCACCATGTCTTGAGCTACATTCTCTTTACCATCGCGGTATTGCACATACTCGCGGCGCTCAAACATCATTTCTGGAACAAGGACGGCGTGCTGTTGCGCATGCTGCCGCTTACCAAGGAGAAGCGCTCATGATGAAACGCCATGTGGCATCGATGACTCTTCTCGCGTGTTCGTTCGTTTCGGCCGCGGTGAGCGCGGGTCCCGCGGCAAGCTATACTGCCGATCCGTCACAGAGCCGTCTCGAGTTCACCGGGCTGCAGGCGGGCGCCGAGTTCAAAGGTGTTTTCCACAAGTTCGCGGCCGCTGTGGATTTCGCGCCTAACGCTCTGGCGAGTTCGCGCTTCGACGTGCATATCGATTTGAATTCCGTGGATTCGATGGACAAGGACCGCGACACCACCATACGCGGGCCCGACATATTCGACGTCGCGCATTCGCCGACGGCTCACTACGTCACCCGCAGTTTTGCCAAGACTGCCGCGGGTTATTCGGCGGTCGGCGCGCTGACCTTGCGCGGCGTCACGAAAGACGTACCCATCGATTTTCAGTTCACTCAAGTGGGCACGGGCGCCAAGCTGGTGGGGACCGCCAAGCTCAAGCGTCTGGATTTTGGGGCGGGGCAAGGCGACTGGAAGAGTACCGAGGAAGTGGCTGATGCGGTGAAAATAAGCTTCTCGCTGCTGCTGAAGCCCAAGCCGTAGAAACCTATCCAACCGGCAGTTCGCGCGATTTCTGCACCGTGCGCAGCGCGAAACTGGAATGCACACGAGCGACATTCGGCAGGCGCGTCAAGTGCTGGCTGTGCAGGCGCTCGAAGTCGGCGGTGTCCGCCAACACCACGCGCAAGAGATAGTCGTATTCGCCGGACATGAGGTAGCACTCCATCACCTCCGGGACTCTGCGCGCAGCTTCCTCGAACGCATGCAAGTGCGCCTGTTCCTGCCGTTCCAGGGTAATGTTGACGAACACGTTCACCGGGCAGCCTGCCTTCTGCTGATTGATGAGCGCGGTATACCCCTCGATGAATCCCGACTCCTCGAGCGCGCGGACGCGTCTAAGGCACGCGGATTCGGACAAGCTGACGCTCTCCGCCAATTGACTGTTGGTGATCCGGCCGTCGAGCTGTAAGGCACGTACGATGGCGCGATCGTAGCGATCCAGTTTCACTTCGCCTCCCGGCCCGATTCGGCAGTTTCTTGCGTCAATCAATCATTTGTCGATATATTCTGCCATATATCGCTTCTCCCGGCATGGGTTTGCAATTTTCCGGCAGTACGCGCCGGTACCCTACGCTTGCCCCAAGAACGTCTGCCGCAGCGGAGAGAAGCACATGAAAATCGGCGTCCCCAAAGAGATCAAGGTTCACGAGTACCGAGTCGGCCTGGTTCCCGCGGGGGTTCGTGAGTTGGTCGACGCCGGACACCAGGTGCTGGTCCAGAGCGGTGCCGGAGCGGGCATCGGATTCGAGGATTCGCATTACAAAACAGCCGGCGCAAGCGTCGCGCAGCGCGCCCAGGACGTATTCGGCGCCGCGGATCTCATCGTGAAGGTGAAGGAGCCGCAGCTTGCGGAGTGCAAGCAGCTGCGCAGCGGACAGACCTTGTTCACCTATCTGCACCTCGCCGCCGACCGCGACCAGGCGCTCGCGCTGCTGGCATCGGGCGCCACCGCGATCGCGTACGAAACCGTCACCGCGCCCGACGGCTCGCTGCCGCTGCTCACGCCGATGAGCGAAGTCGCAGGGCGCATGGCGGTGCAGGTGGGGGCGATCAGCCTGCAGAAGGCCAACGGCGGCTTCGGCGTACTGCTGGGCGGTGTACCCGGCGTCGCGCCGGCCAAAGTGGTGGTGCTCGGCGGCGGCGTATCCGGCACTCATGCCGTGGAGATGGCGGTCGGCCTGCGCGCCGACGTGACGGTGGTCGATCGCTCGGTCAAGCGCTTGCGGGAGCTGTCGTCGATCTTCGGCAGCCAGCTGAAGACGGTGTACTCGACCGCTCACGCGATTGAAGAACTCGTGCGCGACGCCGATCTGGTCATCGGCGCCGTGCTGATTGCGGGCGCCGCCGCGCCGAAGCTCGTGACCCGCGCGATGGTGAAGACCATGAAGCCCGGCGCGGTGCTGGTCGATATCGCCATCGATCAAGGCGGTTGTTTCGAGACCAGCCGGCCCACCACGCACGCGAGCCCGACCTTCATCCTCGACGGCGTGATTCACTATTGCGTCACCAACATGCCCGGCGCCGTGCCGCGCACGTCCACATTCGCTCTGACCAACGCCACATTGCCCTATGTCAGGGCCCTCGCCGACCATGGCTGGCGGCAAGCCATCGCCAATGACCCGGGGCTGGCTCGCGGCCTTAACGTACACGCGGGTCAATTGACCCACGAAGCGGTGGCGAGCGCTCTCGGCCTCGATTTCCTGGCTTTCCGCGCGGCATAGGCCGGCGGGCGGGCGGGGGGCCCGGGCGGCGAACGCGCGGCCGCGTGTTGCTACTATACGATCGATCAATTACTCTGCGCTCCTCCTCGGCCGCGGTCACCCCAAGGGATCCGACATGGCGCGCAATCCGCGCTTTGATGTTTTGTTCGAGCCGGTGCGGATAGGACCCGTCACCGCGCCGAACCGCTTCTATCAGGTGCCGCATGCAAGCGGCATGACCAACGCGTTGCCGCATGTACGCGCAGGTTTCAGGGAGACCAAGGCGGAAGGCGGTTGGGGCGTGGTATGCACGGGCGCCGTGTCGATTCATCCCAGCTCGGACGACTCCCCCCTGCCGTTCGCCATTCTGTGGGACGACAAGGACATCCGCGCGCACGCCGTGATGACCGACGCGGTGCACCGGCACGGAGCGCTGGCAGGGATCGAGCTGTGGCATGGCGGCGCATGCACCTCGAACCGCACCAGCCGAATGGCTCCGCTGTCCCCGTCCGGCATGCCGTGGCTGTCCACGCATTTGGGATTCATGGGCAATCTGCGCCCGCGCGCCATGGACGGTGCGGACATCCGGGAACTGCTGCGCTGGCAGGCCGCCGGCGCACGCCGCGCCATGCAGGCGGGATTCGACATCGTCTACGTGTACGCCGGCATGGGGTATCTACCCTATGAATTTCTGCTTCCCGAATACAACCGGCGCACCGACGCCTACGGCGGCTCGATCGAGAACAGGGTGCGCTTGGTGCGCGAGATGCTGGAGGTGACACGCGATGCGGTTGGGGATAGGTGCGCCGTCGCCCTGCGCATCAGCGTCGAGGAGCTGCGCGGCAGGCGGGGCCGCAACGCGGCATCCGAAGCGCACGAAGTGGTCACGCTGCTCGCCGACATTCCGGATCTGTGGGACGTCAAGATGGATTCCAGCCCCACCGATTGCGCGCCCTCGAGGTTCTCGCCCGAGGGAAGCCACGAGCCCATCGTCAATTTCGTGAAGCAATTGACCCGGCGACCGGTGGTGGGGGTCGGCCGTTTCACCTCTCCCGACGTGATGGTCTCGCAGGTGCGCCGCGGAATACTCGATTTGATCGGGGGTGCGAGACCCTCGATCGCGGATCCGTTCCTGCCGAACAAGATCAACGAGGGCCGCGAGCACGAAATACGCGAATGCATCGGCTGCAATATCTGCATCTCGAGCTGGCATGACGGGGTGCCGGTGCGCTGCACCCAAAACCCCACCGCCGGCGAAGAGTGGCGCCGCAATTGGCATCCCGAGCGGTTTGCGCCGCCGGCGAGCGACTCATCCATCCTGATCGTCGGCGGCGGCCCGGCGGGCCTCGAATGCGCCACGACGCTGGCACGGCGCGGCTATGCCGTGACCATCGCCGACTCGGCCGGCGAATTCGGCGGCCGTTTGCGTTTCGAGACCCGGCTGCCCGGACTCAAGACCTGGGGGCGGGTGGTCGATTGGCGCATGGGACAGCTGCGCGAGCGGCCGAACGTCCACATGTATCCCGGAAGCGCTCTGGGGGTGGAGGACATTATGGGGCTCGAGCACCGCCACATCGTCATCGCCACAGGCGCGCGCTGGACGCGGATGTTGTTCTCGACCTTGGAGTTTCCTGTCGGCGAGCTGAACGGTGCGGGAGTCTATACGCCCGACGACCTCGCGGCCGGCGTCCTGCCTCAAGGCCCGGTGGTGGTGTTCGATTTCGACAACTACTATATGGGAGGCGCCATCGCCCTGCACCTTGCGACGCCCGAGAGCGACGTGACGTACGTGACCACCGCCGGCCATGCCTCTGCCTGGACCTTCATGACCAACGAGCTGCCCCTGGTGCATCGTGCACTAGGCAGCGCGGGCGTACCGATTCACACTCTGCAGCGGGTGACGGGGTTCGACGGCAGCGCGGTGACGATCGCGGATGTCTTTACAGGTGCACAGAAGAGGCTCGCCTGCCGGTCGCTGGTCATCGTGGGGGTGCGCGTGCCGAAGGACGAGCTGTACCAGTCGCTGATCGCCCGTGGAGCGGATCTCGAGCGCGCGGGGATCGCCGCAGTCACGCGCATCGGCGATGCATTCGCACCGGGAGCCATCGTGCACGCCGTTCACAGCGGGCACGCTTTCGCTCGCGAGTTCGACGCCCCGCCCGCGGCCGCACCTTATGTGAGGGACCATCCCCTATGAACGCAGCGCTGTTGGAACCCACCCTGCCCTCCAGCTGGTACCGCAGCGCGGAGGTATACCGCGCAGAAAAGGAGCGGATATTCTGCCGCGAATGGATCGCGGTGTGCCGCGAAGCGGAATTGCCCAAGCCCGGGGATTCTCAGTTGTTCGACGTGCTGGGCGAGAGCATCTTGTTGGTGCGCAACCGCGAGGGCGTGCTCCGGGCCTTCTACAATGTTTGCCGGCATCGCGGCTCGCGCCTGTGCAGGACGCCGGCGGAGACCGCTGCGCTGAGTGCGCCGCTTCCCGGCGGAATCACGGCCGGACGGCTGATCGTGTGTCCCTACCATCAGTGGTCCTATGACTTCAACGGCGCCCTGGTCGCCGCCCCTCACTTGAACTCCGCATCCGGCTTCAAGAAGCAGGATTTTCATCTTTACCCGGTGGGCGTGGACACGTGGGGAGGATTCGTTTTCTTGAATCTGACCCCGGGCGAGGCCAAGCCGTTCGCCGCTCAGTTGGGCGGCATCCCGGATCGGCTGCAGCGCTATCCGCTGCATGATTTGGCCGTTGGCGCCACCATTCGCTACGAAGTCGCCGCGAATTGGAAGATCGTTTGTGAGAATTACAACGAGTGCTATCACTGCGGCGGTGTTCACCCGGAACTCTGTGCGGTGGTACCGTCGTTCCGCGAAGCGGGCGGCGCCAATCTGGATTGGAGCCGCGGAATCCCGCACCGCGATGGGGCCTACACGTTTACACACAACGGCACCACGGCGAGGCGCGCCTTCCCCGGCCTCGATTCGGACGAACAGGTACGGCACAAGGGCGAGCTCGTATATCCCAATCTCTTCTTGAGCGTGGCCTGCGATCATGTTGCCGCGTTCATCCTGCTGCCGCGCGGCGCCGAGCGCACCGATATCACCTGCCACTTTCTGTTTGAAACCCACGAGATCGAGAAGCCGGACTTCGATCCGTCGGACGCGGTAGATTTCTGGGATCTGATAAACCGCCAGGATTGGGCGGTGTGCGAGGGCGTGCAGAATGGAATCCGTTCGCGCGTCCACGCCCACGGCTTCTATGCGCCCATGGAGGACTGGAACCTGGACATCCGGCGCTATGTGACCGAGCGAATCGGCGCGTTCGTCGCCGACCAGACCTAGCGACCCCGGACCCTCGACGCGAGCGAATGCCGCGGGCATCGGCCGCGCTTGGGTATAATCGCCGAAAAAGGAACTTAATGGCCACCAAGCGGCATGTACCGAAATTCCACCGCGCGACTCCCGCGGTGCGCCGTGAAGCATTGGTCGACGCAACCTTAAGGTGCCTCAAGCTATACGGCCACGAGGGCGTCTCGGTGCGCCGCATCAGCGCCGCGGCCGGCGTATCCATCGGCTTGATCAACCATCATTTCCCGAGCAAATCGGGCCTGATCGCGGAGACTTACGAGACCCTCGCTCTGTCGCTGCTCGAATCCATCCGCCGCCAGGCGGAAAACAAGGCGGTTTCGCCGCGCGACCGGTTGAGCAATTTCTTCCGCGCGTCCTTCGCCCCCGAGATCCTCGATCCCCAGCTGTTCAATGTGTGGCTGGTGTTCTGGAGCATGGTGGCCCACTCGAGCGAGATACGCGCCGTGCACTTCAGCACCTACGCCAAGTACCGGGCAGTCCTTGAGTCGCTGCTGGGCCAGCTCGTGGATTCAGGCGCGGCGCCGCCTTTCAGGTTGCGCCCGGCGGCGATTGCGCTGTCGGCGCTGCTCGACGGGTTCTGGGTGGAATTGAGCCTGAGCCCGACGGTATTCAAGCCGCGCGAGGCGATCGCTCATTGCGAGGATTGGGTCAACGCCCTCTGCCGCGGCGATTTTCCGCATCTGTTGGGTCCCCGAGGCAGGAAGACCGAGGTAGCGCCGAAGCGCCGCAAAACCTAGGATGCGAGCGGCGTGTGCCGCGCCGGTCTGCTAGTGGCCAACGGCCGCCCTTGTTATACTTCCGTTCAACAAGACTCGAGAAGGCCGACCATGGAAGCTAAGCGCACGCTGCAGAACGACTTGACCGCGCAGGGTCCCGCCGGCCTCGAAGGGTACAGTCTGCCGGGGTGGATCTATCGGGATGCCGATTTCCTCGAGGCCGAGAAGGAACGCATATTCGCGGCGTCTTGGCAGGTGGTATGCCACCTCAACGACATACCCAATCCCGGGGATTACCACACCCTCGATTTTCTCGGCGAACCCTTGGTCGCGGTGCGCGGCCAGGACCGCGCCGTCAGGGCATTTTTCAACGTATGCAGGCACCGCGCGGCGCGGCTGCTCGACGGCGGATCCGGTCACTGTCCGGGAAGAATCGTGTGTCCCTATCACGCTTGGACCTACGATCTGTCAGGACGCCTCACCGCCGTAACGCACCGCAAGGAATTTGCCGAGTTCGCGCTCGATCAGTACGCGCTCAAGCCCATCGAGACCGAGATCTACAAGGGCTTCGTGTTCGCGCGCCTGAAGCAGGGACTGCCCAGTGTCGCCGAAATGCTGGCGCCGTACGAAACCGAGCTTGCCGCCTATCGACTGGAGGAATTGCAGCCGCTGGGGCGCGTCACCTTGCGCACGCGCCACGTGAATTGGAAGAACGTGACGGACAATTACTCCGACGCGATGCACATTACGGTGGCCCACCCCGGCCTCACGCGCCTGTTCGGCCAAAGCTACGGCGTGGAGGCACAGCCCTGGGTGGACAAGATGTGGGGGTACCTGCGCGACGTCCCCTCCTCGCAGCTGTCGGAGCGCCTGTACCAGGCCGTGCTGCCTAAATCGCCGCACCTGCCTGAAGATAGGCAGCGGCTGTGGACCTACTTCAAGCTGTGGCCCAATGTGGCCTTCGACATCTATCCGGATCAGATCGATTTCATGCAGATGATTCCGATCTCTCCCACCGAGACCCTGATACGCGAAATCGCCTACGTCCACCCGGACGAGCGGCGCGAAATGCGCGCCGCGCGATACCTCAATTGGCGGATCAACCGCCGGGTGAGCCTCGAGGACAAGGCGCTCATCGAGCGCGTTCAGACCGGCATGGGCTCGCGCAGCTACACCCCGGGGCCGCTTGGGCGCACGGAGGTGAGCTTGCGCAGCTTCGCGAGGCGAATGCGCGAGCTGATACCGGAAAGCCGCCTCGACCGCGCGCCCGCGCCCGGCTGGCACGTGTACAACCTGGGCAAGAGACATGGTTGACTCGCCGCGCGATGCGGTGATCGTCGGCGGCGGGCACAACGGATTGGTGTGCGCCGCGTACCTTGCATCGGCCGGCCTCAAAGTGACCCTGCTCGAAAGGCGCGGCGTGGTCGGCGGCGCGGCCGTGACCGAGGAATTTCACCCGGGGTTCCGCAATTCCGTGGCGGCCTACACCGTGTCGCTGCTCAATCCCAAAGTCATCCGCGATTTGGAGCTGCCGCGCCACGGACTCAAGGTGGTGGAGCGCGGGCTCGCGAACTTTCTGCCGCTGAGCGACACGCAATACCTGAAGATCGGCGCCGGCAAGACCGAACGTGAGGTCGCGAAGTTCTCGGCTCGCGATGCCGCGCGGCTCTCGGCCTACGGCGAGCGGCTCGACGTGATCGCCGACGTGCTGCGCGATCTGGTGCTGGAGACGCCTCCGAACGTCACCTCCGGCGGCTGGCTCGCGGCCATACCTGAGTTGTTGCGCGGTGGGCGCAGCCTCAAGCGCATCGCCAAGCTCGATATGCCCATGCGCCGCGAGCTCCTCGACCTGTTCGTCAAGTCCGCGGGCGACTACCTGGACGCCTGGTTCGAGAGCGCGCCCATCAAGGCCGCCTATGGCTTCGACGGCATCGTCGGCAATTACGCGAGTCCCTACGCCGCCGGTTCGGGATACGTGCTGCTGCACCATGTATTCGGCGAGGTCAACGGCAAGAAAGGCGCCTGGGGACATGCCATCGGCGGCATGGGTGCCATCACGCAGGCCATGGCCAAGGCGGCGGCAGAGCGCGGCGTCGACATTCGGGTGGACAGTCCCGTGCGCGAGGTGCTCATCGAGGGCGGCAGAGCGGTGGGCGTGGTTACGCAGAAGGGCGAAGCAATACGTGCAGGCTGCGTGATTTCGAACTTGAATCCGAAGCTCTTGTACGGCTCGCTCATCGATGCGAATGCGCTGCCCCGGGATTTTAGAGAGCGCATCGCTCACTGGCGCTGCGGATCAGGCACCTTCCGGATGAATGTGGCCTTGTCGGAACTTCCGGACTTCACGGCCCTCCCGGGCCGTTCACTGGCCGAGCATCACACCTCCGGCATCATCATGGCGCCGAGTCTTGCCTACATGGAGCAAGCGTATCTCGACGCCAAGTCGGGCGGTTGGTCGAAACGGCCCATCGTCGAGATGCTGATTCCTTCGACTTTGGACGACAGCCTGGCGCCGCCGGGACAGCATGTGGCGAGCCTGTTCTGCCAGCACGTCGCACCTGTGCTGCCGAACGGCGCGTCCTGGGACGATCATCGGGAAGAGGTTGCGGACGTCATGATCGACCTGGTGCAGAGTCATGCGCCGAATTTCAAGGCGTCCGTGCTCGGACGCCAGATCATGAGCCCGCTCGATCTCGAGCGCACCTTCGGCCTGATCGGCGGCGATATCTTTCACGGCGCGCTTTCCCTGGACCAAATGTTTTCGGCGCGACCGATGTTGGGGCACGGCGACTATCGCGGACCCCTTCCGGGGCTGTACATGTGCGGATCGGGCACGCATCCCGGAGGCGGCGTGACCGGCGCGCCCGGCCACAATGCCGCGCGCGAGGTCATTGCCGATTTTCGGCGCGGACGCGTGAAGCGGGCTTGAGCCGGCCCGGGCACCGGCTTGGTTTCGCTTTGGTCACCGCATCCGCGGCGGCATGGAGCACCGCAGGACTCTTTACCCGCCTCACGGCCGTGGACTCCTGGACCATGCTGGCGTGGCGCGGCGTGTTGGGAGCCGCAGGGTTGGCCCTGGCGCTCACCCTGATGCCGCGGCAGGGCGGCCTTCGTGCGCTGCGCAAGCTAGGCTGGCTCGGCTGGTTCTTCGTGCTCCAATCCGGGGCCGGGATGATTTTCTTCCTCACTGCGCTGCGCGCCACCACTGTCGCGCACGTTGCGGTCATCTACGCCACCGTTCCCTTCATAGCCGCCGCACTCGGGTGGCTGGCGATACGCGAAAGGCCTTCCGCCGGCGCCGTCGCCGCGAGCGTCGTTGCGCTGGCCGGGGTCGCCGTCATGGTGGGCTTGGGGCGCGAGGGGAGCCTGCGCGGCGATCTCCTCGCTTTCGGCATGACATTCACCATGGCGGTGGCCATGGTGGTCGCAAGACACTTCCCCGACCTGCCTTTCCTTCAGGCTTCGTGCATGTCGGCCCTGCTCAGCGGATTGATTGCAGTGCCGTTCGGCCGGCCGATGAGCGTGTCGGGCCACGATGTGTTGGTGCTCACGCTGTTTGGACTCACCATCTTCGGCGTGGGCCTGCCGCTGTTCACGCTGGGTGCCCGCAGGCTGCCGCCCATCGATACCGCACTGATCGGCTCCTTGGAGACGCCGCTCGCGCCGCTGTGGGTGTGGCTGGCATTCAGGGAAACGCCGAGCGCGGGCACCTTGGTCGGCGGCTGCATCGTATTCGCCGCCGTGGGCATCCATCTCGTCCTCGGCGCCGCGGCCGCGATCCCGCGACCCGCCGTCGCGGAGTAGCCGACGCCGACGGCGCGGGCTATTTCTTCGACGGATCAGGATAGTGGAACGGATCGGTCACGGCCGGCTGCGTGGGCAGGACCTTGCGCGGCAGGGGCTTGTCGCTGTTCGCCGCCTCCAGGAGCACGGTGGCGAGCACCACCGCGGCCTGCCGCAGGTCCTCCGTCCGCAGATGGTCGAAGGTGTCCAGGTCGGTGTGGTGGACCCGCGTCTCGTAGTCCAGCGGATCTTGAATGAACTGAAACGCGGGAAGCCCGAGGCGGCTCAAGAACACGTGATCGGTGGAACCGGTCGGTTCGGCGACCACCGCGCCGGCTCCCATGCTGGCAAACGGCGCGAGCCACTCGCGAAAGAACGGAACGACGGCCAAATTGCCTTCGGTGAAGATTCCACGGATCTTGCCGGACCCATTGTCGATGTTGAAGTAACCGATCATGTCCGCGAATCCGGGCAGGGTTTCGACCGGGTAGGTATCCGCCGAGAAATACGGCGGAAGATCCGCGAGCGCGGGATCGGTCGCAGGCGGGCGGTGGGCGATATGCTTCTCGACATATGCACCCGAGCCGAGCAGGCCCTGTTCCTCACCGGCCCAGAGCGCGAATTGAATGGTGCGCTTTGGCCTCGCGCCGATGCTTGCAAGGATGCGTGCAGCCTCCATCACCACGGCGCTGCCGGCGCCGTTGTCGGCGGCACCGTCGCCCGCGACCCAACTGTCCAGATGTGCGCCTGCCATCACATAGCCTGACTTCGGATCGCTGCCCGGAATGTCTGCGAGAATGTTGTAGGCGTTGTGATCCGCGTCTTCGAAGTGAACGCGGCTGTCGATCTCCAGTTTGACTTCGCCCAGCTTCGCGAGCCGTGCAAGCCGCCGGTAATCTTCGGCACCGAGCTCCACGCCGGGAAGCTTGGGCGTCTTGCCGACCCGATAGCCATAGCCTTCTCCATGCACCACCCGGCCCTCGGTGCGCGACATCTGAATCCACGCCACCGCCCCTTCTTCCGCCAGGAACGCGTCGAGCTTGGCGCGGAAGCGGAATCGATCGATGCGCTTCTGGCGGGCTTCCGGATCGAAGGTCGGCTGCCGGTATTTGTCCAGCTTGGCGATGTCCGCATCGCTCAGTCGCTGAAACGGCGCGTCGGCATCGTCCTTCGGCGGACCGGGCCAGGTGACCAGCACGATCTTGGCCTTGAGCTTTCCCTTCCAATCCGCGAAATCCTTGTCGCTCACCATGGGTGCGACGATCACGGACGCTTCGAGTGCGCCGTTGGTGGCGGGCGTCCAGGCGATGGGAATGCCGCGCAGCTCGAGCGGTCTGGGCGCCGTCATGCGCACATGCGAAGCCTCGATCCACCAGCCTCTGCCGAAATCGAACCCTTCCGCCCTGACGTCCTTCAGGCCCCATTTCTTGAACTCGTCCTGGGTCCAGCGTTCGGCCTTGCGCATGGCGGGAGAATTGGTCATGCGCCCGCCGATCTGATCGGCGAGATAGGCAGCGATATCGACCACTTCGCCATGATTGAAGCCCGCATCGGCGATGCGGTTTAAGGCGCCGACATCCGCCGGCGGCGTTGCGGCAAACGACGGCACCGCGAGCAGAACATAGGCGCACGAGCCAGCCAACAAGTTTCGCACCGGCATTCCCCTGTAGGTATTTTGCGCCAATCCTAGCAAGCGACTGGACGCGCTTCCACCGGTACGACCGCCGTACAGGAGTCCTATGCCTCGATTCCCTGCCCCTTGAGATATTCATCGTAGGTGCCGCGGAAGTCGGCGATGGCGCCGCCGGAGCGCAGTTCGATGATGCGGGTCGCAAGTCCGCCCACGAACTCGCGATCGTGAGAGACGAAGATCAGCGTACCGGGATAGTGCTCCAGACCGATCTGCAGCGATTCGATGGTCTCCATGTCCATGTGATTGGTGGGCTCGTCCATGAGCAGCACATTGGGCTTGGTCAGCATGAGCTTGCCGTAAATCATGCGCCCCTTCTCGCCGCCCGACAGCACCTTCACCGATTTCTTGGTCTCTTCTCCCGAAAACAACAATCGGCCCAAGGTTGCGCGAACGATCTGGTCGTCGTCGGCCTTGCCCGTGTATTGCGACATCCAGGAGAACAAATCCGCACCGTCTTCGAACTCCGCCTGGGGGTCTTGCGGCATGTACCCCGGTTGGGCGTTTTCGACCCACACGATGCGTCCCGACGTGGGCCGCAATTCACCGGCGAGCAAGCGCATCAGAGTCGTCTTGCCCACGCCGTTCGGGCCGATGATGGCGATGCGTTCGCCGCCCTCGACGTTGAAGCTAAGGTCGGCGAGGACTTTTTCGTCCGACCCTGGGTAGCTGAAACTCAGCTTCTCGACCGACACCGCCGACCGGTAGAGTTTCTTGCCCTGCTCGAAACGGATGTAGGGGTTCTGCCGCGACGATGGCCTGATCTCCTCGACCTTTATCTTCTCCAGCTGCTTCTTGCGTGAAGTGGCCTGCCGGGCCTTGGATGCATTGGCGGAGAAGCGCCGTACGAATTCCTGCAGATCGGAAATCCGGTCCTTGGCCTTGGCATTCGCGGCTTCGACGCGCGCCCGGGCCTGAACCGACGCCAGCATGAAATCGTCGTAGTTGCCGGGATAGATCTTGAGCTGCTGGAAATCGAGGTCGGCGACGTGAGTGCACACCTGGTTCAGGAAGTGCCGATCATGGCTGATGATCACCATGGTGGCGTCATAGTTGTTGAGCGCGCTTTCCAGCCAGCGGATGGAATGGATGTCGAGATTGTTGGTCGGCTCGTCCAGCAACAGCACGTCGGGTCTAGAGAACAGCGCTTGTGCCAGCAGCACGCGCAGCTTGAGGCCAGGCGGCACCTCGCGCATCGGCCCGTTATGCCGCGATTCGTGGATGCCGGCATCGGTGAGGATGCTGCCGGCGCGTGCTTCTGCATCGTAGCCGCCGTATTCGGCGAACACACCCTCGAGCTCGGCGGCCTTCATGTAATCCGCGTCGGTTGCCTCAGGGTCGGCGTAGATGCGGTCGCGCTCCTTCATGGCGGCCCACAGCTCCATGTGGCCGCGCATGACCACGTCGAGCACGCGCTCATCTTCATAACCGAATTGGTTTTGATTGAGCTTGCCCAGCCTCATGCCGGCCTGCAGCATCACATCCCCCGCGCTGGGCTCAAGATCTCCGCCCAGCACCTTCATCAGGGTCGACTTGCCGGAGCCGTTGGCGCCGATCAGACCGTAGCGATTGCCGTCGGAGAACTTGACGGTGACCTGCTCGAAGAGCGGTTTGGCGCCGAACTGCACGGCGACGTTGGAAGTGGCAAGCATGTATGTCCAATCAATTGAATGCAGCGGCCGATGGGTGGGCCAGGGCTGCGCAATAGCCTTAAGGGGTACGGATGGAGTCGTGTCGGTGTCGGACAGCTCCAATCCGGCGCCGGATTCTACCTGAGCTTAAGGCCCGAGTCTGCGGTTTTCGACATATGGCCCTTTCAGGGCCGGGTCTCGGCTGATTTCAGCGGATTCCGGTCAGCCCGCGCACCGAGTCGATCAGACGGCGGGGATCGTAGCCCACGCCGTCCTTGAAGACGATTTCCACCTTCTCTACATCGGCAATATTTGCGGCAGGGTTCCCGTCCACCAGCACCAGGTCGGCATTCTTGCCTGCGACGACCGTACCGAAGTGCGCATCTTCGCCCAGCCACTTCGCACCGTTCTCGGTCGCGATGTGAATTGCCTCTTCCGGGCTGAACCCCGCCTCGGCCAGCAGCTCGATGTTTCGCTGATCGCCGAATCCCGGCAGCACTCCGCCATATCCGGTCGGATCGCAACCCGCCATCAGCAATCCGCCTTGGCGGACGAAGTCCCGCTCGAACAGCATCTCCTGCTTCAACAACGCCGGCCACAGCGATGCATCGCCGTGCTCCGCGATATCCGCGCGCCTCGTCGCATAGTCGGCCCAACCCTGCGCCACAAGCGCTTCCCGCACACGCATCGCTTCGCTCATCGGCGGCCGGTTCGGAACGAAAGTCTCGAAAATCGCCAGCGTCGAGGTCACCGCGACGTGATGGGCGATGAGCGCCTCGATGGTCGACTGGATCTGCGGGCTCTTCACGTCCAACGCCGCCACCGCGGAGCGGCTCGGATTTGTATCCGGGCAAACTCCGTGCCTCTTCTGCGCATAGAACTCTGAATCCGTCGGCAGTCCGTGCTCGAGGTTGTCGATCCCGAGTGCCGCAGCCTCCTTGAAGCCCACCGCGCACAGATGTCCCGTCACCTTGAGATTATGCGCGTGCGCCGCGTTGATCGCCGCCTTCAGCTCCTCGGGCGTGATGTGCATGTAGGCCTTGAAAGAAGTGGCGCCTTCCGCGGCCCAGTAGTCGACCATGCGCGCCGCATCCTGCGGGCCGGTGAGCGTGTGGAGCTGCGGGCCTATGGCAGGGTCGCCCTCAAGATAAGGCCCGGTGATGAACAGCCGCGGCCCGGGAATCTTTCCGCCGTCGATCGCCTGCTTCACCGATATGTCGGTGTACGTCTCCAGACTTCCCGCCGTCCGCGCCGCCGTCACGCCTCCCGCCAAGTACAGGCGCGGCGCACTGTCGGCCATCTCCCCATAGAGCGGCAACAACCCGGGACGGGCATCGGGCAGCGGGTAGAAAAGATGCTCGTGCATGCCCACCAGCCCGGGGAAAACGCTCTTCCCGGTCAGATCCAGAATCTTAGCGCCGGACGGCAGTACAGCGCCGGACGCAGCCGGCGGCCCCACCCATGCGATCTTTCCGTGATCGATGATCACGGTCCGGTCATCCTGCGCGGGCCCGCCCGTGCCATCGATCACACGCACGTGCTCGAGTGCGAGCACGGGTGCATCTTCCTTCACGAACACACGCAGTGCCGCAGGGACTTCCGCCTGCACCTGCATCGTGACGCAACACACCGCCATTACGGCCGCAAGGCGCCTGCGATTCAGCATGATTCGCTCCATTCCATTCACGGACCGCCATCGCGGCGTCACGGGGGCCTCATCCGCCCGCGAGTTCGACTTCGCCCTCGATCTCCACGGGAATGTCGAAGGGCAGCTCCGCGAGGCCGACGGCGCTGCGGCAGTGCGCTCCGAGCGTCGGCCCGAATACTTCGAGAATGAGATCCGAAAAGCCGTTGATGACGCTCGGCTGCTGATTGAACCCGGGAGCCGAGTTGACCATGCCGAAGACCCGCGACCAGCCTGCAATTCTGTCGAGGTCGCCGAGCGCGCGCTGCAGGCTGCCGAGAATGGACAGGGCTGTCAGCCGCGCGGCGCGGTAACCCTGTTGGACATCGAGCTCGCGCCCGAGCTTGCCCAGCGGAGCCGCAAAGGACCCGTCGGGATTTTGCGGACCGTGGCCGGAGATGAGCGCCCTACGGCCGACGACGCGGACGAATTGAAACGGCAGAAGGATCCCGGGCGGCGGCGGCAGGCGAGGCGGAAGCAGCAGGCCCAGGGAGTGAAGTTTGTTCTCAACCGTCGACATCATTGCACCGTCCACATCACTTTTTGCCGCGTGCTTTGCGGCGCACCGTCTTGGCGGCCACGCGGCGCCTCTTGGCCGCGACGACTTTGCGCTTCACGGGCTTGCTGCGTGCGGCCGCCGCCTTGGCCTTTTTCGGTTTGTATCGCGCCGCAGCCGTGCCGAAGGCCCCGGTCTTCTTCGCGGCCCCCGCCTTCTTTGCGGGATGGCGCCGCTTCACCGTCGCGGCGCGCTTCGCCGGCGGCGCGGGCGCCGCCGCCGCTCCGCGCAGCTGCTCGAGGATGGCGGGATTCTCCAGGGTCGACATGTCCTGCGTGATCTCTTCGCCGCGCGCGATCGAGCGCAGCAATCGGCGCATGATCTTGCCTGAGCGCGTCTTCGGCAAATTGTCGGTCAGGCGAATCTCATCGGGCTTGGCGATGGGGCTCAGCTGCGCGCCGACCCAAGCGCGCAGCTCCTCGATCAGCGCATTCGCCGCCGCGCCTTCGGGGCGCTGCACGTTGAGCACCACATAGGCGAAAACCGACTCGCCCTTGATCTCGTGCGGCCTGCTGACAACCGCGGCTTCCGCAACCCTCGTATGCGCCACCAGCGCCGACTCGATCTCCATGGTCCCCAGCCGATGGCCGGCGACGTTCAGTACGTCGTCGATGCGGCCCATGATCCAGTAATAGCCGTCCTTGTCGCGGCGCGCCGAATCGCCTGCGACATAGTATCGATTCTGGAACTTCTCCCAATAGGTGCGCAGATACCGTTCGTTGTCGCCCCATATGGTGCGCAGCATCGAGGGCCATGGCCTGGTGATCACGAGATAGCCGCCGCCGTCCGGCGATGTCACGGGCCGGCCTTCATCGTCGACGATGTCGGCGAATATCCCCGGCAAGGGCTTGGCGCAAGAGCCGGGCTTGGTCGGTGTCACGCTCGGAATGGGAGTCATCATGGTCGCGCCGGTTTCCGTCTGCCACCAGGTATCCACGATCGGGCAGCGTCCGCCGCCGATGACCTTGTGGTACCACATCCACGCTTCCGGATTGATCGGCTCGCCGACGCTGCCGAGCAAGCGCAGCTTGGAGAGATCGTACTTGGCAGGAACGGCGTCCCCCAACTTCATGAGCGCGCGGATGGCGGTGGGTGCCGTGTAGAGAATGTGGACGCCGTGCGATTCGCAGATCTTCCAGAAGCGACCGCCGTCGGGAAAGGTCGGCGCGCCCTCGTACATGAGGACGGTGGCGCCCGCCGCCAGCGGCCCGTAGACGACGTAGGTATGGCCTGTGACCCAGCCGACGTCGGCGGTGCACCAGAATACATCGTTGTTCTTGAGGTCGAATACCCACCGCGTGGTTAGCTTCGCGTTGAGCAGATATCCCGCGCTCGAGTGCTGAATGCCCTTGGGCCTGCCGGTCGATCCGGAGGTGTACAACAGAAACAAGGGATGCTCCGCGTCCACCCATTCAGGCTCGCAAGCGGCGCTCACCCCCGACACCGCGTCATGCCACCAAATGTCGCGCCCGCCGCGCATCGGACATTCCCCGCCCGTGCGGCGGTACACGACGACGTTCTCAACGGTCCGGCAACCTTCGGCGAGCGCCTTATCCACCGCTCGCTTCAGCTCGATCGCGTGGCCGCCGCGCCAGCCGCCGTCGGCCGTGACGACGAGCTTCGCGCCGGCATCCTCGATGCGATCCTTGACCGCGTTCGCGGAGAATCCTCCGAATACCACCGAATGCACGGCACCGATGCGGGCGCAGGCCAGCATGGCGATCGCCGCCTCGGGGATCAGCGGCATGTATATGACCACCCGGTCGCCGTGCCCGACGTGGAGCGCCTTGAGCGCATTGGCGAACCGGCACACTTCGGCGTGCAGCTCGGCGTAGCTGAGCTTGCGTACATCGCCCGGCTCACCCTCGAACACGATCGCCGTCTTGCCGCCCCGCTCGCCGAGATGCACGTCGAGGCAATTGTGGGCTACGTTCAGCCGGCCGTCGGTGAACCAGCGGTAATTGGGGGCCTTGGATTCATCCAGCGCCCTCGTGAACGGCCGCTGCCAGTCGATCTGGGAGGCGGCCAGATCCGCCCAGAAGCCGACGTAGTCATGCGCAGCTTTTGCGTACATTCCTTCCAAATCGGCCGCCTTGAGCGCGGCGTGCTTGCGGAACTGCGCGGACGGCGGAAATACGCGATCCTCCTGCAGCACGGATTGAATGTCTTTTTGGGCCATCGTCTCCCCCGTCGTATATTTTTCGCGGAATCAATATTGCATGGGTTGGGCGCCGGCGGCGATGCGGCGCGCCTGCCGGCGCAAAATATCGCCGAACCCATGCCTGTCAAAAAAATGCTCGAGCCCCGCGGCATCCTGCGGCCGCGGTTTGAGGTCGTCCAGCGTCGCCTCGAGCGGCATGTCGCAGACGATGCCGGTCAGCCGTCGCGCAAGGTACGCCGCATCCTTGTGCGCCAGCAACCGTGCGGCGACGGCAGCGGCGCCCCGCAGCTTCATCGACGGTATGCGGTCGAGATTCGCGTACAGCTCATCGAGCGAACCGAACACCGCAAACAGTTCCGCCGCGGTCTTCCTGCCCACTCCCGGTACCCCCGGAATATTATCGACGCTATCGCCGGTCAGCGCCAAAAAATCGGCGATGAGCTCGGGCGGCGCACCGAAACGCGGACCGATGTCATGATAGTGATAGCGTGCGTTGCCGCCGTAGTCCCAGAACACATCGCCGTCGCGTATGAGCTGCGACAGATCCTTGTCCCGGGTCACCAGCACATTGCGCAAGCCGGCGGCGCGCGAACGGGCGGCAAGAGTGCCGATGATGTCGTCCGCTTCGTAGGTCGCGCTCGCGAACTCGGCAAGGCCCATGTGCCGGCAAAACTCTCTGCAAAGCGCGAACTGCCTTGCCAAATCGGCGGGCGGTGATTCGCGGTTGGCCTTGTAGGCGGGATAAATCCCGTTGCGGAACGAGGTTTCGCTGCGCAAGGAGACATCGAAGGCGACGCCGATACGCTCCGGCCGAACCTGTTCGAGCAGATCCGAGACGAAGCGCGCGAAGCCGTACAAGGCATGCGTCGAATTGCCGTCGCCGTCCACCATGTCGGCCGGCATGGAATGGTAGGCGCGGAATATGAAGTAGCTGGCGTCGACGTGGTACACGACGCCGGAGCGCGATGGCGGCTGGGCGGACCCGGAATTCACATGGGCCAGCGTTGCATGCGCTCGTGCAGCGGGCTCGACCGGGGAAAATGCGCAATCAGATATTCCATTTGATCGGCCAGCACGCGGCGGCCCTTCAAGAAGATGTATTCGGCGTAAGTCGGCGTGAACGGCACCGCCAGCAACTGCATTCCCGCCTGTTCCGGAGTCCGTGAAGCTTTGGCGTTATTGCAGCGGCGGCACGCCGACACCACGTTGCTCCAGGTGTCATGTCCGCCGCGGCTGAACGGCGTGACGTGATCGCGCGACAGCAGGCCGTAGTTGAACCGCGCCCCGCAATACAGGCATAAATACGCATCGCGGCGGAACAGCGTTTGATTGTTGAGCGGCGGCGTATAGGCGGAGCCGCGCAGGTTGCCGGGGTTGCCGGAAGTTCCCAAGGTGGCGATGATCGAGTTCACGTCCACGATGGTACGCAGGCCCGTCCGCGCGCAGGTGCCTCCATAGAGGCGGTATAGCGGGGTTCCGCAGGTATATGCCACCTGCTCGGTGTGATACAGGCGCGCCGCCTCCCGATAATCCACCCATTCCAAGGGCATGCCGGACACGTCGGTACGCAGGATTTGCTGCGACAGCGGATACCCTCGCGTCACGACCGCAAGGTCGTCGCGCCAATCCAACAATCTCAGTTTGCCTCGATGCGGCGTCTTCATAACGACCAAAGATAGTCGAGTCTTATGCCATAATTCAATGTTGCGCATTATTGCACTGTTTGGGGAGAGATCTGCATGCCCGTCGTCGTCGGTGTCCTCAAGGAGACCCAGCCCACGGAAACTCGTGTTGCCGTCGTCCCGGAAATCGCCGCGAAACTCAAGGCGGCGGGAGTTCGCCTGCTCGTCGAGCACGGCGCCGGCGCGGCGGCTCACTTCCCGGACGCCTTGTATACGGACGTCGAATTCGCCGATGCCCCCGCCGTTCTTGGGTCCGCGGACGTGCTGTTGAAGGTGCAGCCGCCGACTCCCGCCGAGGTGGCCGCGCTCAGGAAGGGCGCGGTGGTGGTCGGATACATGCAAGCCTATGCGCGGCCCGATCTGGTCCGGGCGCTGAAAAGCGGTGGAATCACGGCCTTCGCCATGGAACTGGTGCCGCGCATCTCCCGTGCGCAGTCGATGGACGCGCTGTCCTCGCAGGCGTCCGTGGCCGGATACAAGGCGGTGCTGATTGCGGCCAATACTCTGGAAAAATTCCTGCCCATGTTGACCACGGCCGCGGGGACCATACGCCCGGCGTCGGTTCTGGTCATCGGCGCAGGCGTGGCGGGGTTGCAGGCGATCGCCACGGCGAAGCGCCTGGGAGCGGTGGTCGAAGCGTATGACGTGCGTAGCGCGACCAAGGACCAGGTGAAATCGCTCGGTGCGAAGTTCATCGAAACAGGTGTCTCGGCGGAGGGTGCGGGCGGCTATGCCCGCGAGCTCACCGCGGAGGAGAAGGCCAAACAACAGGAAGTGCTCGATGCACGAATCGCCGCGAGCGACGCCGTGATCAGCACCGCCTCGGTCCCCGGACGGGCGGCGCCGCGCATCATCACGCAGGCGGCGGTTGAGCGCATGAAGGCGGGTTCCGTCATCGTCGACATCGCAGCGGAACAAGGCGGCAATTGCGAGCTGACGCGGGCGGGCGAGACGGTCGTGCACGGCGGCGTCAAGATCGTGGGCCCGGTGAACCTGGCGGCCTCGCTTCCGTACCATGCCAGCGAAATGTACTCCCGCAATCTTTTCAACCTGCTGAAGCCTGCGCTGGTCAAGGGCGAGCTTGCCATCGATTGGAACGACGAAGTATTCGCCGGCTGCGTGCTCACTCACGACGGCAGTATCAAGCACGAAGCGACGCGCAAAACCTTGGAAGGATAGTCAGTATGATCGACGGAGTCATAGCGCTCTATATATTCATGTTGGCCGCGTTCACCGGCTACGAAGTCATTTCCCGCGTGCCCGTCATCCTGCACACGCCGCTCATGTCGGGATCGAACTTCGTGCACGGCATCGTGCTGGTGGGTGCGATGGTTGCGCTGGCCGCCGCCGATACGACGCTGCTGCGCGTGGTGGGCGTCATCGGCGTATTTCTTGCGGCGGGCAATGCCGTGGGCGGCTACGTCGTGACCGAGCGCATGTTGAAGATGTTTGTGACCAGCGGCCGAAAGAAAGGATAGTGGTTATGCCCTCCGCTTCGACCATACAAACCGTGACCCAGCTGTCCTATCTCGTGGCGGCTGCCCTATTCATTCTCGGCCTGAAGCGCATGAGTTCGCCGGTCACCGCCGTGAGCGGTGTCCGCTGGGCGGGCTTGGGAATGCTGCTCGCCACCATCGTGACCTTCGCCTTCGTGATGGGGGCGCCGCCCGTCAACCTGATATGGATGATCCTCGCGATCGCGGCCGGCGGAATCCTCGCCTGGGTCAGCGGCAAGCGTGTCGCGATGACCAACATGCCGCAGATGATCGCGCTGTACAACGGCATGGGCGGAGGCGCGGCGGCGGCCATCGCGGCCGTGGAACTGTACCGGGGCAGCGAGCACAGCGTCACGCACCTGGCCATCGCCACCATCGGCGGGTTCATCGGCGCAGTGTCCTTCAGCGGCAGCCTGATCGCCTTCGCGAAGCTTCAGGGCCTGATCACCAAGTCGGTGCGCTTCGGCGGACAAAAATTCGTGAACTTGGGCATTTTGCTGGTGACCGCAGCGTTCGGAGTCATGATCGTCTCGGGTGCGCAGTTCGGCTTGCCCGCGGTCTCCTTGTTTTTCGCCTGCGCCTTGGGGCTGGGTGTAGCCATGACGTTGCCCATCGGCGGCGCCGATATGCCCGTGGTGATTTCACTGTACAACGCGCTGACCGGCCTTGCGGTGGGATTCGAAGGCTTCGTGCTCGACAACGCCGCCATGATCATCGCCGGCACCGTGGTAGGCGCCGCCGGCACCTTGCTGACCCAGCTCATGGCGAAGGCCATGAACCGCTCGCTCGGCAACGTGTTGTTTTCGAATTTCGGCGAGAGTTCCGCGGCAGGCGGCGGCGTCACCGGTACCCAAAAGGCCATCGAAGCCTCTGATGCCGGGGTGATGATGGCCTATTCGCAGAAGATCATCATTGTGCCCGGCTACGGCATGGCCGTGGCGCAGGCTCAGCACAAGGTGTGGGAGCTCACGCAGCTGCTGATCGATCACGGAGTCAAGGTCCGGTTCGCCATTCACCCCGTCGCCGGCCGTATGCCGGGCCACATGAACGTGCTGTTGGCGGAGGCGGGCGTGCCGTACGATTTGATCTCCGACCTTGACGAAATCAACGCCGAGTTCGAGACCGCCGACGTGGCGCTGATCATCGGCGCCAACGATGTGGTCAATCCCGACGCCCGCGCCAATCGCACAAGCCCGATTTACGGCATGCCTATCCTGAATGCAGACAAGGCCAAGAACGTCATCGTCATCAAGCGCGGCCAAGGCAAGGGCTTTTCCGGCATCGACAATGCACTGTTCGTGCTCGATCAAACGCGCATGCTGTACGGCGACGGCCAGGCGGCCGTCAACCAGCTGATTCAAGCCGTCAAGGCCGCAGGGTGATCCGAAAGCGATCCTTTATCTGCCACCGCTTGGGCTCGGCCGCGTCGTAGTCGACGAGGCGAATCATTTCGCCGGTCACGCGGTTACCGTGCAATTCCAGTCGCACGTAGTGATAGTTGGGAAAATCGGCGCTTTGGAAGCTATCCGAGCCCGTTCGGCCCACCGGATAGGGCGCTGCGCCGCCGCCGCCCGTTACCAGGTAGATCACGCCGTCCTCTTCGAAGCGTTCGTAGTTGTGGATGTGCCCGGCGCTCACGATGAAGCTCGCCGCCGAATTTGGCGCAACCGTTCTCAAGTATTCGGCCAGGGAGATTTCATTGGGGCGGGGGTTGTGGTCGGCGAGCCGTCCCGACTGCGGATCTGCCACGGGCGGATGATGCATGACCAGCAACACCAGACGAACCCGTGGGCCGAGCCCCTCGATTTGGCCTTCGAGCCATTGCCGTTGCTCGCTGCCCGGCAGGAGCGATGCGTCGGTATCGAGGGCGATGCCGACGAACCTGGTTCCGATGGCGACCGAATACCAGCGCCTGCCGCGCAATTCGGGAAACGTCTCCCACCAGCGCTCCAGACACGCCGATTCCAGGCACGCCGAAAACTCATGGTTGCCGAGCGCAGGGTAGATGCGTAGATGCCGCCCGCGCCATGCCTGAGTCTCGTCGCGAAACACGGCGTAGTCCGCGTCGATGCCGTGCCAGGGGATGTCGCCGTTGATGAATAGGGCCGCCGGCTTCTCGGAGGCGACCTTGGCGACGAGCGCGCGTCTCGCCGCGGGATTGGTCGCGCGAATTTCGGCGGCGTCGGTGAATCGCATGTCGCCGTACGCGACCAGCACGAGAGGCTCGGGCGGTGCCGCGTCCGGCCCCACGACAATCGTGGCCGGCACGGCTGGCGACCCTGCGTGCAAGGGAGCGCAGAAAGCCATCGACAAGATCAGCGCCCGGTGCAATTCAATCCTCATTGCGCGATGCTACGCTTGAGAGGAACGATCCCGACATGAAATTTATCGCCTTTGCATTGTTGATTGCGCTCGGCGGTCTCGAGGCCGCACACGCCTCCCCAACGGAGGAAGCACGCTGGCACCGGCACGCGGCGCATGTGCGGATCGTCCGCGACAACTGGGGCATTGCGCATATTTACGGCAAGACCGATGCGGATACGGTATTTGGGACGATCTATGCGCAGGCCGAAGATGACTTCGGCCGCATCCAGCACAACTATCTCACCAGCCTAGGGGTCCTGGCGGAGGCGGAGGGCGAGTCGGCCATCTACGGCGATCTTCGTCAGCGGCTGTTTATCGATCCTCTGCTTCTGCGTCAACGCTATCGCGGCAGCCCGGAATGGCTCAAGCGACTGATTGAAGCCTGGTCGGATGGGCTGAACTACTTCCTGTCGAAGCATCCGCAGATCTCACCCAAGGTGATCCGACACTACGAGCCCTGGATGGCATTGTCGTTTACCGAGGGCAGTATCGGCGCGGATATCGAGAGCGTCGACCTACCCAGGCTGCAGAAATTCTACGGGCCGCCTGATGAGCAGGCACCCCGCGCTGCGAAGTCGCGGGCATTGGCGGGGCCCGCGCAGCCACCTGCCGCGGAATCGCCCCCGGGCGGCTCCAACGGCTTCGCCATCGCGCCCGGCCGCAGCGCGTCGGGCCATGCCTTGCTCTGGATCAATCCCCACACCTCTTATTATTTTCGCTCGGAACTGCAAATGGTCAGCGAGCAGGGACTCTGCGTCTACGGCGCGGTCACCTGGGGGCAATTCTTCGTCTATCAGGGATTCAATGCGCACAACGGCTGGATGCACACCTCGTACGGCGGCGACGCCATCGACGAATATGCGGAGACCATTGTCGAGAAGCCGGACGGACTGTATTACCGATACGGCGACGGATTGAGGAAGATGCGCGTCGGCCGGATGACCATACCCTACAAACAGGGTGCGAGCTCTGCGTATCGGGAATTCACGGTCTACTACAGTCATCATGGGCCCATCGTCCGCGCCGAGAACGACCGATGGATCGCCGTCAAGCTGCTGCTGGATCCGGTTCCTGCGCTGGAACAATCGTATCTGCGCACCAAGACCCGATCTTACGACGCCTTCCGCAAGACCCAGGAGATGCGCACCGACACTTCCAACAATACCGTGTACGCCGACGCGGACGGAACCATCGCCTACTTCCACGGCAACTTCATCCCCAAGCGCGACACTAGATTCGACTTCACGCACCCTGTGGACGGCAGCAACCCGGCGACAGAGTGGCAGGGAGCCCTGCCGCTCGAGGACACCATCACACTGCTCAACCCCGCCAGCGGCTGGATACAGAACACCAATGACTGGCCCTTCTCCGCGGCGGGCGCCGCCAGCCCGAAGCGTGAGAACTACCCGGTCTACACCTGGACCCGCGGAGAGAATCCACGCGGCATTCACGCCGTCGAGCTGCTCGAGAACATCCGCGGCGCGACCTTGGACAGCCTGATCGCCGCCGGCTACGACAGCCACCTCACGGCCTTCGAGGTGCTGCTGCCGCCCCTGTTCGAGGAGTACGACAGGCTGGCGCCGGATGATCCGCGCCGCGCCGCGCTCAAGGAGCCCATCCTGGCCTTGCGCAATTGGAATCGGCGCACGGCGGCCGATTCGGTGCCGACGGCGCTGGCCGTCTTCTGGGGCCGTGAACTCCTCGAGCGCAAGCGCACCGAAGCCCGCGATGCAGGCGAGCCCTTGTACGATTATATAGTCGGCCACTTGACCTACCCCGAGCGCATCGACAGCCTGAGCGCAGCCATTGAGAAATTGCGGCGCGACTTCGGTCGATGGCAGACACCGTGGGGCGATATCAACCGTTATCAGCGATTGACCGACGACATCGTGCAGCCGGTTGACGACGACAAGCCCAGCCTGCCCGTGGGGTTCGCGTCGTCCACCTGGGGCGCATTGGCATCCTTCGACTCGGAGTATCCGCGCAAGACCAAGAAGATCTACGGATCGAAGGGCAACAGCTTCGTCGCGGCGGTGGAATTCGGACCCACGGTCCGTGCCAAGGCCATCTTGAGCGGCGGCGAGAGCGGCGATCCTGCCTCGCCCCATTTCACCGATCAGGCGCTCATGTTCACGCAGGGAATATTCCGCGACGTGCTGTTCTACCCGCAGCAAGTGCTGGCTCATGCCGAGCGCAGCTATCACCCCTGAGAATCCCACCCGAAACGGGAACCGGCTATCGAGGAATGCGCCGCGGCGGCGGCGCCCTCTGCATGACTCGTCGGCGCTGCTCAGGACTCATCTGACGCCATTGCCTGCGCAGTTCCATGCGCCTGGCCGGCGGCATTTGCCGAAACCGGTTGAATGACTCCCGGACTCGCTGCTGCTGTTCAGGCGGCAAGCTCTTGAACTGCTGCCAGCGCTGGCGCAGAAGCTGGCGCTGCTCGGGAGGCATGGCGCGCCATTGTGTGAAGCGTTGCTGCGCGCTCGATCTTTGCTCCGGCGTCATCGATAGCCAGCGTTGACTGCCCCTGGCGAGGGCCTGTTGGCGCTCGGGCGGCAGGCTGTCCCACTTGCCCTGATAGTTATGCAGGAGCTGCTGCTGTTGCTGCGACATCGACGACCAGGCCCTGGGCGCTGCCGGGGCGGCCGAGGCGGGCGCCGCAGGCGCGCTCTCGAGCGGTGCAGGAGGGGCTTGCGCGCGCACGACGCCGCCCGCCGCAGCAAGCAGCATACCGGCACCGACCATGAACGCCCTGATCATTGCTTTGCATCCTGCGGCGGCGTCGCGGGGGGACTCTCCCTCCGCGGCGGCGCCTTTTTCAAGAAATCCCACCACGCAGCATCACCGACATCGTCCGCGCCCAAAAACTCGATGAGATCATCGTCGGGCGCAGCCGGTGACGACGGCTGAGGTGACGCCGGCGGCGGCGGCGGCACCGCGCCGGCCGCTGCGCAACAGGCCATTGCGAGCAACAGCCAATGCCTTCCCGCCCTCATCCGGTATTCAACTGGAGGCTGCCGGTCCCGAATTCGCGGCCTTATCCGCCCAATCATAGAATTCAATATCGTCCTGCAGCATGTCCATGGCGTCGCCGCCCTCGTCCAACGCGGCGACCATTTCCAGATCTTCGAGATTCGTCTGACCATCGAGGGCTACTGTAGCGGCGTGATGGGCGAATGGCGACCCCAACCAAAGGACGGCTCCGAGCACCGCGGCAGCGGTCATGCCGGCCGGCGCCAGCACCGCGACCCGGTAAAACCAGGGCCGGCGTCTCGCGCAGGCCGCTTCGATCGCGGCATTGCGCGCCTGCGTGAGTCGCGAGCGCAGCGCGAAGTCAAGGCCGTCGACGCTGTCGTTGAACAGCTTGCGGCTGCGTTCCTCGAAGGAATCGACAAGCGGATCCGGTCGCTGCTCGTTCATCACCACACCTCGCCCAGTTGGTCGCGCAGCGTATGCACCGCGCGCGAGTAATGCGTCTTGACGCTGCCTTCGGAGCAACCCATGGCGGTCGCCGTTTCGGCAACATCGAGACCTTCGAAATTGCGCAGCATGAACGCCTCGCGCTGCCGCGCCGGCAAGTTCCTGAGCGACTCTTCGAGTTGCTGCATGGCCTGCCCCTGCATCAAAGTCTCCGGTATGGAGGGCGCCGAATCCGCGACGTTGTCGAGAGGATCCTGGGCCTCGCCGTCGGGGTCCTCTTTGGGACCCGGCAGCCAGGTCATGAAGCGCTTGCGTACGGATCTGCGCCGCTGCAGGTCGCGAATGCCGTTTTCCAATATCCGATAAAACAAAGGCCGCCATTCGGCGCTGGGGCGCGATGCATAGTTGCGCGCGAGCTTGAGCATCGCATCCTGCACCGCGTCCAGCGCATCGTCTGCGTCGCGCAGCGCGACCTGCGCCATGCGGAAAGCTCTGCGCTCGATCTCAGCCAGAAACTTTTCGAGCTCTCGGGGGTACTCCAGGACCGCTTCCTCGGGTGCTGGAGCGGGACCATCCCAGACCATCCAAGCAGAGTTCAGCGTACCAAAGCCCGGCATGCTCGTCCTCTTACGTCGACGGACCACAACCATTCCAGGTATAAACGGTCATCCACTGCGGCGGTTGACCAGGTTTGCGCAAGATCAGCGACTTACGCACACCTTGTGTGACGGTCGCTGCAACATTTTGGGTCAAGACCTCAACTGTGGTTGCAGCGGGATATCACAACTTGCTGAATTTGAATGATTTATTTCAATTTTGGACGCTTTTTGGCCAAATTGAATGCGACTCGAAACGGAACGGGCACTTAGGTCGATGATCACGAGCTTCTCAACAGACTTATCCACACGATTTGTGGACAAAAGGAATCATGATTCTTAAGGTCGCGTTGGACACGCCGCTCCGCCGCGTCTTCGATTATCGCCCTCCCCTGAGGTTCTCCGGAGAGGACATCGCGGCCGTGCCCGTGGGCACACGGGTCCGCGTTCCCTTCGGTCGGCGCCAGATGATCGGTGTTCTGATCGCATTTGCCGCGCAATCCGCCGTGCCTTTGGACAAGCTCAAGCCGGCACTCGAGATTCTGGATGCACAAGCCATCCTGGACCCCCACACCTTCGAGCTGCTGCGCTGGGCGGCCGAGTACTACCACCATCCCATCGGCGAAGTGTTTGCGGCGGCGCTGCCGGCCAGCCTGCGCGCCGGGCAGCCTGCCTGCCAAAAGACCGAATCGTGGTCGTTGAGCGAGACCGGACTGCGGGAACTGTCGGCCCCCAGCGATCGGCGCGCGCCGCAGCAGAGGGACTTGCTCGCCTGGCTCGGACGAAAGGGGCGCGCCACCACCCTGACTCTGGGTGATCACTTCAAGCCCGCGCTTTGGCGGGCGCTGGCGAAGCGGGGGTGGATCGCGTCCGAAGACCTCGCACCGGAGGTCGCGGCGATGGAATCGCGGCCGAGCGATGTGGCACTAACGGGGCACCAAGCCGACTGCGTCGCCGCCATTCTCGCGTCCCTGGCGAGCTTCTCCGTGCATCTCGTGTACGGCGTCACCGGCAGCGGCAAGACGGAGGTGTATCTGCGCGTCATTGCCGCCGCGATTGCCGACGGCGGCCAAGCCCTGGTCCTCGTGCCGGAGATCGCACTGACGCCCCAGCTGGTCGATCGATTCCGCAGCAGGTTCAGTTCCGGCGTGGTGGCCATGCACTCGGGCCTTAAGGGGGTGGAAAGGCGCGACTCA
This sequence comes from uncultured Gammaproteobacteria bacterium, assembly GCA_963702735.1. GTDB lineage: Bacteria > Pseudomonadota > Gammaproteobacteria > Steroidobacterales > Steroidobacteraceae > Bog-1198. The sequence continues at coordinate 254,149 of CAVPDW010000002.1, forward strand.
TGGCGTGCCGCCCATACCGGTCATGCGCGCGTCGTCATCGGCACCCGCTCCGCGGTGTTCACCTCGATGCCGAGGCTCGCGCTCATCGTCGTCGACGAGGAACACGACGCCTCGTACAAGCAGCAAGAGGGCTTTCGATACTCGGCACGCGACCTTGCAGTGGTCAGGGCCCGAGGCGCGGGGGTGCCCATCCTGCTCGGCTCCGCGACGCCGTCGCTCGAAACCCTGGAAAACGCCGCCACCGCGCGCTACTCGATGCACCGGCTGCCGCAGCGGCCGGGAGCCACCGCTGCGCCGCGAATCAGGTTGGTGGATCTGCGCAAGGTGGCCGCCGATCAGGGATTGTCGACTCCCGCGGCCCTTGCCATCGAGCAGCACCTGCATGACGGCGGGCAGGTGATCGTTTTCCTCAATCGCCGCGGCTATGCCCCATCGCTTTTCTGCAATGCCTGCGGTTGGGTCGCGCCCTGCGCGCATTGCGATGCGCGGATGACCCTGCACCGCCGCGCGCAGCAGCTGCGCTGCCACCACTGCGGTGCACACGGCGCCGTCCCGGCGGTTTGCGGAAGTTGCGGGGAGCCGCTGCACCCGGTGGGTCAGGGCACCGAGCGGGTCGAAGAGACACTGGGCCGGTTGTTTCCCCGGGCGCCGCTGGCGCGGCTGGACCGCGACACGGCATCCGCCCGCGGCGCGGTACAGAGCGTTCTTAGCCGAGTGCACAGCGGCGAGGCGCGGATTCTGATCGGCACTCAAATGCTTACCAAGGGGCATCATTTTCCCGAAGTCAGCCTGGTGGTGATCCTGAATGCCGATCAGGGATTGTTCGCCAGCGACTTTCGAGCGACGGAGCGCCTCGCACAAACCATCACGCAGGTTGCCGGAAGGGCCGGACGCGGTACGAGAGCGGGCGAAGTGCTGATTCAAACTGAATTTCCGGAGCATCCCTTGCTGAATAGACTGCTGGCGGAAGGTTATGAGGGATTCGCTGTCAGCGCCTTGGAAGAACGCCGCGAGGCCGGCTGGCCTCCATATTCCAGGCTCGCCATGCTGCGCGCCGAGGCCAAGGACAGCCGCGGATTGGACGCCTTCCTGCGCGGCGCAGGCGAGGCCGGCCGAGCCCTGAACGAGGCGTCCGTCAGAATCCTTGGTCCCGCCAGTGCCCTGATCGCCCGCCGGGCCGATCACTATCGCGCGCATCTTCTGATCGAAACGACCCTGCGGTCCACGTTGCAGCGCTTTTTGAGCGCCTGGCTGCCGCGGCTGGAAAGCCTTCCCGGCCCTGCCGGCCTGCGGTGGTCGATCGATGTGGATCCTCTGGAAGTGGATTGAGGGGTTTGCGTTAAACTGCCTGCCCTTTTTCATCTAAATACCGGATCGCTTTGAAGACCTTGATCGAAAAACTGCTGGCGCAGGCCATGGCCGCGCTGCCCGAGACCCTGGTACCGGCGGATGCGCGCAACGTCTGCGTCGAGGTCGAGAATACCCGCGACCCGAAGCACGGCGATTTCGCGAGCAATCTGGCCATGCGCCTCGCCAAGGCGGCCCGTCAAAATCCGCGAAAATTGGCGGAATCGCTGGTGCGCCTGCTGCCTGCGAGCCCCGCAGTCGCGAAAGTCGATGTCGCGGGCGCCGGCTTCATCAACTTTTACCTCTCCGACGACGCGTATCACGCCGAGATCAGCCAAGGTGCTGAAAGAGGGCGGCCGCTACGGGCGGTCGCTCATCGGCGCGGGGCGCTCGGTGCAGGTGGAATTCGTGTCGGCAAATCCCACCGGGCCGCTGCATGTCGGTCACGGCCGTCACGCGGCCTTCGGCGCTTCGGTCGCGAACTTGCTCGAGGCCGCAGGCTACCGCGTGGAGCGCGAGTACTACATCAACGATTCGGGCCGCCAGATGGAAATTCTCGCGGTCAGCACCTGGCTGCGGTATCTGGAGCATTGCGGCGAGCGAATCACCTTTCCGGCGAACGGCTACCGCGGCGACTACATCGTGGAGATCGCCGAGCGCCTGTTCGCGGCGCATGGCGCGGCGCTGCGCCATAGCGGCGCCGAAATCTTCACGGGCTTATCCAAGGACGAGCCGCAGGGAGGCGACAAGGACGTATACATCGACGAGGTGATTAGCCGCGCAAGGACGCTGATCGGAGCGGCCGCTTTTCGCGGCGTGCTCGACCTGGCGCTGCAAGGCATCCTCGACGACATCCGCGAGGACCTGAAGGAATTCGGCGTCACTTTCGACTGCTGGTTCTCCGAGCGGCAATTGGCCGAGGACGGTTCGATCGACAGGGCGCTCGCCGCGCTCAAAGCGTCGGGACACGCCTACCTGAAGGACGGCGCGTGGTGGTTCAAGAGCACCGACTACGGCGATGAGAAAGATCGCGTGATGGTGCGCGAGAACGGCGTGAAGACGTATTTTGCGTCCGACATCGCCTACGTTTTGAACAAGCTCGAGCGCGGCTTCGATCACCTTCTCTATATCTGGGGAGCGGATCATCACGGCTACATCACCCGCCTGCGCGCCGGGCTGGTGGCGCTCGGCGGCCCCGCCGAAGCCTTCGAGGTGCGGCTGGTGCAATTCGTGTCCCTGTTCCGCGGCGGCGAGAAGGCGCAAATGTCGACACGCTCGGGTGAGTTCGTCACCTTGCGCGACCTGCGCAAGGAAGTGGGCAACGATGCGGCACGGCTGTTCTACGTCATGCGCAGCAACGATCAGCACCTGGACTTCGATCTGGAACTCGCCACCGCGCGCTCCAACGACAACCCGGTGTACTACATTCAGTACGCGCACGCGCGCATCGCGAGCGTCATGCGGCAGCTTGCGGATCGCGGGATCGCCCACGACTCAGGCAGAGGCCTCGCGGCCCTGGCCAAGCTCGTCGAGCCGCAGGAGCAGCAATTGATCAAACGTGTGAGCGGGTATCCTGAGATCGTGCGTTAAGGGAGCGGCGCTGCGCGCCCCGCACATCTTGGTGCACTACCTGCGCGACTTGGCGAATGATTTTCACACCAACTACAGCGCGCATCAGATCATCGTGGATGATCCAGCCTTGCGCGACGCGCGGCTCGACCTCGCGCTTGCGGCGCAGACCGTGATCCGCAACGGTCTCGAACTTCTGGGCGTCTCCGCGCCCCTGACGATGTAGCGGCGATGGCGAAGGCGGCTCGCGACTACAGGCCCAAGCGCAAGTCCACGGGCTTCTCCGGCTGGACGGGGGTTCTATGCGGGCTTGCGCTCGGCCTCGGTGTCGCAGCCGTCGTGTACATCAAGGACCATAGACCCGACGCGCCGATCGCAAAGGCGGGTAAGACCGATAGGCGAAAATCGCGCGGCAATGAGCCGCAGGATGCTGAAGCAGCGGATTCCGGCGCGGAGGACTCGGCGAAGTCCTATGCCTTCTACGATATGCTGCCGAAATTCGAGGTGGTGATCCCGGAGAAGGAAAAGGATGTCCGCCCGGACATCAAATCGGTTCCCGAGACGCGGCGCGGAACCTATGTGTTGCAGGCCGGCTCCTACAAGAATTTCGCGGACGCGGACCGAGTGCGCGCGCAGCTGGCATTGCAGGGCGTCGAATCCAAGGTGCAGAAGGTGACGGTGGACAACGATACCTGGCACCGCATCCGCATCGGTCCGATTTCAAAGCTCGACGAACTCAACCGCCTGCGGCAAATCCTGCGCAAGGCCGATGTCGACGTGCTGGTGATCCGCGTCGGCGACTAGCGGCTCACGCGTCGGATTTGCGCTCAATCCTCGCCTAATTGGCGAAAATCGACGCCTAATGCCCGCAGCTTGCGGTATAGATGGGTACGCTCCATACCCACCCGCTTGGCCAGCTGACCCACCTTGCCGTTGCATAGAAGGAGCTGCTGCTGCAGGTATGCCCGCTCGAACTGCTCGCGCGCCTCGCGCAGCGGCAGCGCAAGAAGGTCCTGTTTCACCAGGGGCTCATCCACCGCCAGCTTGACCGCCAGTTCCCGCTCGATTTCCTCGAGCCGGATCTCTTCGCCCGCGCCCAGCACCAGTACGCGCTGCACCAGATTCTTGAGTTCTCCGACGTTGCCCGGCCAGGGGTAGTTTCTCAGCCGATTCTGTGCGGCGACGCTGAAGCGGCGCAGCGGCAGGTGCTGGTCGTCGACCAGCCGATCGACGTAGTAGCGCAATAGATCGGGCACGTCCTCGGCGTAGTCGCGCAGGCTCGGTACCCGCAAGGTGATCACGTTCAAATGCGCCACCAGATCGCGGCGAAACGGTTCCGGAGAGGCGTGCAGCTCGAAGGAGTCCTGCGCGGAACTGATCCAGCGCACATTGATCGGCAGCCGCTGGCGTCCGCCCACGCGCGTGTAGCCGTTCTGCTCGATGGCGCCCGCGAGGGCGCGCTGCGCCTCGCTGTTCAAGTCTTCCAGACCGTTCAAGTACAGGGAACCGCCGGCCGCTTGGTCGAGTGCGCCGGGCTCGATGCGGCCGTCGCGCTCGCTGCCGAACAGCGCCGCAGCCGGGTCCTTTCCCAAACTCGCGGCGACCACCATGAAGAACGGCTTGGATGCGCGCGCCGAAAGCGAATGCAGGTAGCGCGCATAGGCCTCTCGCCCGGACCCCAATTCACCGAGCAACAGCACGGGCGATGCGCTCGAGGCGGCATGCTGAACCTGCTCGCGCAGCGCCTGGGTGACCTTGCTCTTGCCGATGGGCACCGCGAGCGTCGGCCTCTGCGCGCGCGCCGACAACCGCTTGCGGCGCCCGGCGTCGAGTGCACGTTCCACGGTGCGCAGCAGCTTGGTCAGCGACAGCGGTTTCTCCACGAAATCGAAGGCGCCGAGGCGCGTGGCCTCGACGGCGGTCTCCACCGTACCGTGGCCTGACATCATCACCACGGGGCAGTCGTAACCGTCGGTCATCGACCACTCGCGCAGCAGGGTGATTCCGTCCGTGTCCGGCATCCATATATCCAGCAGCACGAGGTCCGGCACCTGGGTTGCGCGCGACGAGCGGGCCTGAGTGGCATCCGCCGCGACTTCCACGTCATAACCTTCTTCGGACAGTATCTCTTTCAGCAATCCGCGGATGTCCGCCTCGTCGTCCACTACCAGTATTCTCGACGCGGTCATACCCGTTCTCTCCTGTGTTCGCCCTTACGCGGTTCACGCGCGCTCAAGGAGCGCGCGCTGTCGCCCAACGGCAATAGAATCCGCACGCGGGCGCCGCCGGTGCGCTGATTATCCGCCTCAATGCGTCCGCCGTGTTCCTCGACGATCTTCTTCACGATCGCAAGCCCCAGCCCCGTGCCCTTCGGCTTGCTCGTGACATAGGGGTCGAACACGGTGCCGATCAGATCCCGTTGAAACCCCGGCCCGTTGTCGGCGACCATGATCGCCACCGACGGCGAATGCCTGGGACCGTCCTCCGAGACATGGGTTTCGATCTCGATGCAGGCGCCCGGCCGGCCTTCGAGGGCCTCCAGCGAGTTGGTCACCAGATTGTTGAGGATCTGCCGGATTCGCATCCGGTCGGCGGAAATGGCCGGCAGCTGCGGATCGAGCAGCAACTTCAGCTCGGCGCTCGAATCCTGGACTCGATACAGATCCACGACCTCCGTGATCAGCTGATTCAGATCGAAGCGCGTGAAATTCATGTCGGGCGCGCGGGCATATTCGCTGAAGGCGTTGACCATCTGCTTCATCGCATCGACCTGCGCGACGATGGTATGCGTCGCCCGCTCCAGGATCTGCGCATCCTGCTCGTTCATTTGCCCCAGGAACTTGCGTCGCATTCGCTCGGCGGACAATTGAATGGGGGTGAGCGGATTCTTGATTTCATGCGCCAGGCGGCGCGCCACTTCGCCCCATGCCGCGTCGCGCTGCGCCTGCAGCAGCGTGGTGATGTCGTCGAACACCAGCACCACGCCCGGCGCTTTTCCCGAGTCGTTGGGCAGGGCCGTACATGCGCACATGAGCACCCGCTTGCCGGAGTCTGACAGCAGTTCGATCTGCTCGCGCCAATCCAGCTCCTCGTCGCCGAGATGCGATTTGAGCGCCGCCAGAAACTGGGTGAACAGTGTGTTGTCGCTGATGGACTGATCGAACAGCTTGCCGACGGCGGCCTCGAGATCGACGCCGAGAATGGCGCTCGCCGCCTGATTCGCCGTGCGCACCGTCAAATCCGCCTCCAGCGACACGACGCCGGTGGAGAGGCGCGCCAGGATCACGGCGAGCCCGGCGCGCTCGGCTTCCACCGCCTGCTGGCTGTGGCGCGTTTCCTCCCGCGCGCGCGCGAGGCGCTTGGTCATGTCGTTGAACGAAGTCACCAGAAAGCCGAGTTCGTCGCGCGAAGGTAGCGGCAGCTTGGTGTCGTAGTTGCCCTTCGCCACGGCGCGCGTTCCGGCGATCAGATCCTGGACGGGCTGCACCAGGCGCTGGGCGGCGAAGAAGGCGCCGTAGACTGCTGCGATCAGCGACATGAGCACGACGAAGGTCAGGATAAGCACGAAAGTCGTCTTGAGCGGCCTGCGCAACTGCACGAGGTTCGCGTACTGCGAATAGGATCGCTGCACGGTGTCGGCGAGCTGGCTCAACTGCTGCGGCACGGGATACAAGGCGATCAACACCCGCGCGGTACCGCTGCCGCTGGCATCGAGCGGCGCCGCCGCTCTAATCAGGTAGCCCCCCAACGAGTCCGTGTCCAGGTTCACGTAGGGCCGCCCGCGCCGCAGCTGCAGCATCATCTCGTCGGTCGCGGGCACCGGCAGCGTGTCCATCGGACGATCGGAACTCGTGGCGAGGATCTGCGCCTGCGGACCTACGATGGTGAATTCGAGCGCCCCGCTCTCCCGCCGTTCCCGGTCCAATGTGCCTACCATCTCGAAATCCGAGCCGGAGGACAGGGAATGTGCGACCACTTGCGTGTGCTGCAGGAATTCGCGCACGCGCACTTCGAGCGCCGCCCGCGACAGCTCGCGCGTGTCCTTCAGTCCCTGGCTCACTTCCAGCTCGAACCAGCTGTCGATGCCGCGGTTGATGAACAGCAGCGAGAAGTAGTAGACGACCAGAATCGGTGCGACGGCGAGCGCGCTGAATATCGCCACCGTGCGCCCTTTGAGGCGCGAGCCCGGGACGTGCCGGCGGTAGTCGCGTACCAAGTGCGTGAGCTTTCCGGCCAGCAGCAGGACCAGGGTGAGCAGCCCTGAGATGTTGATCAGCAGTATCCAGGGCAGCCACCGGTCGAATTCGGCGGAATTCTGGGCGGCGGATGCCAGAAGGTAGAGCGCCACCAACCACAGCACCACGCCGAGGGTGCCCAACACGGTGGAGCCGTGTTTGCGGATCACGGCTCCGATGCGGTTCATGGCTGCAGCGTCCATGTGTACCAGTCGCTCTCCCGATGCCAGTCGTTGACCCAAAACATGACCACGCGCAGGCTGAACGGCACCGACCCATAGTCGACCTTGGCCCGTACGTTCGCCTCATAGCGGCGGCCGACGCTGAGCAGGGCCTTGTCGAGAACCGGCAGGCCGCGAACCTCGGAGAGCTGCTCGATGGCGGCGTCGACCGTGCTCAGCGATTGTTGCTGACCGCTGTTGTCGTTGCGCAGGACATAGCGCGCGCTCACCGCGTTGTACTGCAGGTGGTAGCGCTGTGTCAGTTCGGCGACCCGCGAATTCGGCAGCAACTGGCGCACCCTTTCTATGTCGAGGTCCAGTTCCACCGCCAAAGGCACTCCCTCCGCAAGACCCCTGCGCACGGCGTCGCTCACCGGCAGATCCAGGTGCGCGTTAAGATGATAGACGCCGTCCTGGAGCTGCAAGTCGGCGGAGCGGACCTCGAACCGTCCCTCGAGGCCATCCGCTTGCAGCGGCTCCACCCACAGCATCGCGGCCAGCGACGTGCCGATGATCCACGCGTGTGCGGCCGGCGGCCGCAGCCGGCCTTGGGCACTTCGTGGATTTGCTCGCGGGGCGTTCATCGTTTGGTCAAGGCAGCATAATAGAAGCCGTCGGCACCCGCCTCTCCGGGAAGAATCTGCCGGCCGAAGTCATCTGCTTCGCCGAAACCGGGCCACCCCCCCCAGTCATCGACCGGTACAACGGCGGCGTCGGGAGTGGCGCGCAGAAACGCCGCGAGCAAATCGCGATTCTCGCTTCGAGTCACGGTGCAGGTGGCATATACCAGGCGTCCGCCCGGCTCGAGCAGGCGCCACACCGCGGCTAGCAGCCGGCCTTGGATGTCAGGTAATTTGTCGATATCCGACGGGGACTTACGCAGCCGAATGTCGGGATGACGGCGGATCACCCCCAAGCCCGAGCAGGGTGCATCGAGCAGGATGCGGTCGAACGGTGCGCCGTCCCACCAGGAGGCCGGCGTTCCGGCGTCGCCGTTGACGAGCTCTGCACTCAAGTTTCCCCTCTTCAAGTTCTCGTCCACGCGGGCGAGCCGCTGCGGATCGATGTCGAGCGCCGTCAACTTGGCCAGAGCGGGTTCTCTCTCCGCAATGAGCGCGGTCTTTCCACCGGGTGCCGCACAAGCATCGAGCACGCGCTGACCCGCCCCGAGCCCCAGCGGGAATGCGACACATTGTGCTCCCAGATCCTGTACGGATACCAAGCCGTCCGCAAATCCGGGGAGCTCATGCACGTCGCAGGGTGCGTCCAACACCACCGCCCCCTGCACCCTTGCTTCGGCACGCGCCCCGATTCCCGCCCCCCGCAGCCGCTCTAGATACTCGTCGGTCGCAATGCGTCGTGCGTTGACACGCAACCACATCGGCGCCTGAACGTCGCCCGCAGCCAGGAGCTGAGTCCATCGCACCGGCCAGTCGGCTCGCAGACGGTCGGCGAGCCACACCGGCGATGCGTGGCGGGTGGCGGGATTACGCGCAATTTCGGCGTCCAAGGCCTTGCGTTCGCGCAGATAACGGCGCAGCACCGCATTGATGAGTCCCGCTGCGCGCGCCGCGTCGGTTGCCTTGGCGGTCTGCACGGCGGCATCCACCACGGCGTACTGCGGCGTTCTTGCGTCCTCGAGCTCGTACAGCGCCACCGACAACAGCGCGCGCACCAGAGGATCCAAGGACCTCACGGGCATCGAGGAGAGCGTTCTCAAGATCGCTTCGTGGCGGTAGTAGCCGCGCACAGCGCCGTAACTCAAAGACCGCACCGCAGGCCCGAGTTGCGGATCGGCCGCGGCAAGCGCACCTTTGAGCGCCGCATCGAGGGTCACGCCCTCCCGCAATATCCGCGCCACCGCGTGCGCGGCCAGAGATCGCGCGCCGGCGCCGGTGGTTTTCATGCCGGGGCGAAACGCTCGCCGTCGAGCCTTAGTCCCTGGATGAATTCTCGCGCGGCGAGCGGCTTGCGGCCGGCAAGCTGCAGGCGAACAATTCGCAGGATTCCGCGACCGCACGCCACGTCGATGCCGTCTTCAGTGGCGGCCACCACCGTTCCGGGCACTGCGGCGGCCTCGTCCATGCCCTCGGCCTGAAGGTCGCAAAGTTCAGCATCCCAGATGCGGATCTGTGCACCGTGAAGCCGCGTTTCGGCCACCGGCCGGGGATTGAATGCGCGAATCTGCCGGCCGATCTGCACCGCATCCTGCGACCAATCGATCGCGGCCTCGGCCTTGTCGATTTTCGCGGCATAGGTGTGGCCTAGGGCGGGCTGGGGTGTTTCCCGGATGCGGCCCAGCTCGAGTTTTCCCAGGGTGTCGACGATGAGTTCGGCGCCGAGGTGCGAAAGCCTGTCGTTGAGGGTCTGCGCAGTATCGCGCGCGCCGATTTGAAGCTCGCGAGCCGCGAGCACCGGACCGGTGTCGAGCGTCTCTTCCATGCGCATGATGGTGATGCCCGTCTTGGCGTCTCCCGCGAGCAGCGCCCTTTCTATCGGCGCGGCTCCGCGCCACCGCGGCAGCAGCGAGGCGTGTATATTGATGCAGCCCAGTCGCGGAGCATCGAGCGCGGGTCGCGGCAGAAGCAATCCATACGCGACCACGATGAGCGCATCGAGGTCCAGGGCCCGCAGCGTTTCCAACGCTTCGGGCGACTTGAAACCGGCGGGCTGATGCACCGGCAAGTGAAGTTCAGCCGCGCGGGATTTGACGGGACTCGCGTGCAGAGACCTGCCGCGTCCGGCCGGGCGGTCCGGTTGCGTGAAGACGGCGCAAATCCCATGCACTCTCTCGAGCGCCTCGAGTGCCGGCACAGCGAACTGCGGCGTGCCGGCGAAACCCAGCCTTAAACGGCGAGGACCCGTGCTCAAGGCTCAAAGAGCCGGCACGGAAGCGCTCAGAATCGGCTTCCCGTATTTTTGCCTACGCTCTTTTGCCAGACGCCGGCGGATCAGCTCGCGCTTGAGCTCAGACAGGTAATCGACGAACAACTTGCCCTCGAGATGATCCATTTCATGCTGGATGCAGACCGCCAGCAACCCTTCCGCGTCCATCTCGAACGGCTCGCCGTCGCGGCTCAGCGCGCGCACGCGGATATGCGTCGGGCGCGACAATTTGTCATAGATGCCGGGCAGCGACAGACAGCCCTCTTCCGCGGGAGCGGAACCTTCCTTACTCAGCAGCTCGGGATTGATCAGCACCAGGGGCCGATTGCGCTCCTCGCTGACATCGAGCACGATCAGCCGCTTGTGCACGTCGACCTGAGTCGCGGCCAGCCCCACGCCCTTCGAGGCGTACATGGTCTCGAGCATATTGTCCGCCAATTGACGCAGCGCGTCATCGACGGAAGTCACCGCTTGAGCCTTCTTCCGCAACCGCGGATCCGGGTACTCCAGAATTACGAGCTTTGTCATGGGAGTTATGAGAGCAATATCGTGTTTTTGGCTGAAGAATGTTGATAAAGTTCCGCCGCTGCTTAACTTAATGCCTGCATTGGCGGCGCATCGCGTCCGGCAATCGGCAAAAACGGGCGACGTCCCAAGTCTAGCGGCAGATCGGCAGTATATCAGTCGGCCGGCGGCATCAGACTGCGGCATGGGAGCGAAACGAATGCGATGGTCCAATTTAATTGCCCTCTCTTTGGCGGCGGCTGTGCTCGCCGCCTGTCAGTCGAATCCACCCATGCCGGCGCCGCCGCCCCCCGTGGCCACTTCCGGTCCCGAAAGCCAGGTGCAGGGCACGGTGGTGGGCGATGACCGAACGGCAATGGAAGCGGCGATAGATGCGGGGCAATCCGCGGCGCCGGTGACCGAGGAAGCCCAGGGCGCTGCGGCCATGAATCCGAATGCCCCGGAAAGCTACGTGGTCAAACGCGGCGACACCCTGTGGGGCATCGCCAAGGTATTTCTGCGCGATCCTTGGTATTGGCCGGAGATCTGGCAGGTCAACCCCCAGGTCCACAATCCGCACCTGATCTACCCGGGCGATACCCTGCGCCTGGTCTATATCGACGGTAAGCCCAGACTCATGTTGCAACGCGGCGACACCGCTCGAGTGGAGCCGCGAGTGCGCAGCGAGCCGCTCGAGAGCGCTGTCACCACCATCCCCTATGAAACCGTTGCGGCCTTCATGTCCAAGCCCTCGGTGCTCTCACAGGAACAGATCAAGGGCGCCCCGTACGTGCTCGCCTCCCGCGACCTGCACGTGGCCATGGCCGAAGGCAATACTGTATATGCGCGCGGATTTTCCACTCCCGCCGAGCTCGGCACTCATTACAACGTGGTACGCGTCGGCGACGAGCTGCGAGATCCGGATGACAATCGCATCGTCGGCTACGACGGCATCTTCACCGGAGCGGGTCACATCACCCGGGTGGGCGACCCTGTCACCCTCATCATGACGGAATCGGCTCGTGAAACCGAAGCGGGAGATAAATTGTTCGCAGGGGGCGTCGATGTGCCGCTCGACTTCATCCCCGCGCCGCCCAAAACCAAGATCAGCGGTCGCATAATGGCCGTCTCCAACGGCGTGACCGTGATCGGCCAGTATGAGGTCGTGGTCATCAACCGGGGTGCGCGCGACGGCCTGATGCCGGGCAATGTATTGGCGGTGTACGAAGCGGGCCCCGTGGTACAGGATACGGCGAACAAGGGTTTCTTGGGCTCCATGTCGCGGCTGACCGCGCCGAGCGTCCGTCTCCCCGACGAGCGCAGCGGAACCTTCATGGTGTTCAAGACCTTCGACAGAATGAGTTACGGCTTGATCATGGAAGCCACCAGCATCATTCGCGTCGCCGACCGAGTCGAGAACCCTTGAAGTACCGGCGCGGCCGGCCGGGCGGCCGCGCAAATCTGGGCATTGCCGCCCCGATCTTGAGGAGGCGAAAGGCGGCCCATCCTCGATAATCCTGCCGATGCTGTCGGGCAACGAATCTTCTGCCTGGGTCTCGCTCACGCGCGCGCCCGCGCTCGGCATATCCGCGCTCGTGCGTGCGCTCGAATTCTTCGGATCGGCGCAAGGCATTCTCGAGGCATCCGACGCATCGCGCCGCCGGGCGGGAATCTCTCCGGCGGCGCGCGAGTTCTTGTCGGATGCGCGGGCCGAGACAACCTTTGCGGAGCGAGCGTGGCTCGAAGATCCCCGCCACTGCGTCGTTCCGTTCACGGACCCGCTCTATCCCGCCATGCTGCGGGCGGCCAAGCACCGTCCGCTCGCGCTGTACGTTGCGGGAAGCACCGAAGCCTTGAGCGAGCCCCAATTGGCCATCGTCGGCAGCCGCAATCCCACCGCGCAGGGAAGAGACACCGCGCACGATTTCTCTGAAAACCTCGCGGGCAGCGGGCTCGCCATCGTAAGCGGCCTCGCCGTGGGGATAGACAGTGCCGCACATCGCGGCGCGCTCGCGGCACAAGGAACCACGCTCGCCGTGCTGGGTTCAGGGGTGGATGTAGCCTATCCGGCAAGCAATCGATCGCTCGCCGAAGAAATCCCGCTGCGCGGAGCCCTGGTCAGCGGGTTCCCGCTCGGCACTCCCCCGAGGCGCGGGAACTTTCCGCGGCGAAATGCGCTCATCGCGGGTTTGAGCCTCGGTACCTTGGTGGTCGAAGCGGCTTGCCGCAGCGGTTCCCTGAGCACGGCACGGGCGGCGACCGCCCTGGGACGGAGCGTGTTCGCGATTCCGGGTTCGATACACAGTCCCTTAAGCCGCGGCTGCCACGAACTCATCCGCGCCGGCGCCACCTTGACCGAAACAGCGCATGACATATTGAGCGAATTGAACTTTTCGGCGTTTTCCGGCCCGCCGCGCCGAGCTCCCGTGGGCCCTCACGCGCCGTCTCAGCATGAACTCCCCATGGACAAGGAACCCAAAATCTTGTTAGATGCGCTCGGCTTTGATCCCGCGGACCTCGATGCATTGGTCGTTCGTACCGGATTGAAGGCAGAAGCCGTGTCCTCGATGATGCTGATCCTCGAGCTCGAAGGCCACGTTCAGGCCGCCCCCGGGGGCCGCTACTCCCGAGTCGTTAGGAGCCGGAGGTGAAAGATAACGTTCTCGATCTACTCATCTATCTATTCGAGAATTACATGAGCGCCGACGACGAACCGCGGCCGGACGCCCGAGTGCTCAAGACCGAATTGGAAAAGGCGGGTTTCGCCGAGCCCGACATCGAACGCGCCCTTGAATGGCTGGACGGGTTGTCCGGCGAGCAGCTCGGCAAGGTGGCCGAAGCCACGGCGCGTGCCGTGCGCGTGTTCAGCAGCCAGGAATTGCTGCGGCTCGACACCGACGTTCGCGGTTACCTCATGTATTTGGAGAACGTGCGCATACTCTCGGGTGCCGAGCGGGAACTCGTCATCGACCGACTCATGGCGCTCGAAGCCGACGAAATCGACATTGAACAAGTGAAATGGGTCGTCTTGATGGTGCTGTTCAGCCAACCGGGACAAGAATCCGCCTACGCGCAGATGGAAGATCTGGTCTTCGAAGAGCGCTCCGACGCGTTGCACTAGACGACTTTGAGCAGCAACCTCGTTATCGTGGAGTCGCCTGCCAAGGCGAAGACCATCAAAAAGTACCTCGGCAAGGATTTCGAAGTCCTTGCCTCCTACGGACATGTTCGCGACCTGGTGCCGAAGGAAGGCGCCGTCGATCCGAAGCACCACTTCGCGATGAAGTATCAGATCGTCGAGCGCAATCAGAAGCACCTCGATGCCATCTCGCGCGCCCTCAAGAAGGCCAAATCGCTGTTCCTCGCGACCGACCCCGACCGCGAGGGCGAAGCGATTTCATGGCACCTGTACGAGCTCCTGAAAGCCCAGGGCGAACTCAAGGGCAAGGACGTCCAGCGGGTGGTGTTCTACGAAATCACCAAGAACGCGGTGCGCGAAGCCATGGCGAGTCCGCGCGAGCTGTCCGTCGATCTTGTGAACGCGCAACAGGCGCGGCGTGCGCTGGATTTCTTGGTCGGATTCAATCTCTCGCCGCTCTTGTGGAAGAAAGTGCGCCCCGGCTTGTCCGCGGGCCGCGTGCAGAGCCCGGCCTTGCGCATGATTTGCGAGCGAGAAGACGAAATCGCCGCATTCGTCGCGCGCGAATATTGGTCCATCGACGCCGAGCTTGAGTATTCGGAGCAGAAATTTCCCGGCAAACTCGTCGAATATCTGGGCGCAAAGGTCGAGCAATTCAGCTTCACGACGCAGGAGCAGGCCCGCGACGTGGAGCGCACGCTGAAGGAAGCGGCGAAAGGCGAACTCAAGGTGCTGTCGGTGGACCGCAAGCAGCGCAAGCGAAATCCCGCGCCGCCGTTCACGACCTCGACATTGCAGCAAGAAGCCGCCCGAAAGCTGGGATTCAGCGCGCAGAAGACCATGCGCGTCGCACAGCAGCTGTACGAGGGCGTCGACATCGGCGAAGGCCAGGTCGGTCTCATCACCTATATGCGCACCGACTCGCTCAATCTATCGCAGGAGGCCGTCGGTGAGATTCGCGAAGTGATCGTGAAGCTGTACGGGCAGGCGGGGCTTGCCGAGGAGCCGCGGATTTTTCGCACCAAGTCGAAGAATGCGCAGGAAGCGCACGAGGCAATCCGGCCGACCGCCGCGAGCGTGGTGCCCGCCGAGATCGAAAGCAAGCTCGAGCCGGACCAGTTCCGCCTCTATTCGCTGATCTGGAAACGCACCGTGGCCTGCCAGATGGCCCCTGCGATCTTCGACACCGTGGCCGTGGAAATGCTCGCCGGGGCGGATGGCGCGAAGCGGACCGTGCTGCGCGCGAACGGATCGACCCTGGTGACCCCCGGCTACATCTCGGTCTACCAAGAGGGCTTGGACGACGCCGTGCAGGACGACTCTGATCACGTATTGCCGCCGATGCGGGAGGGCGACCGCGTCAGATTGGCCGGCGTCGTGCCGACCCAGCACTTCACCGAGCCGCCGCCGCGATTCTCCGAGGCCTCGCTGGTAAAGGCGCTGGAAGAGTACGGCATCGGCCGCCCTTCGACCTATGCGTCCATCATTTCCACGTTGCGCGACCGTCAATACGTCGACATCGAGAGCAGGCGATTTACGGCGACGGACATCGGCAAGATCGTCAGCCGCTTCCTCACGCAGTACTTCACCACTTACGTGGACTACGACTTCACCGCCAAGATGGAAGACTCTCTCGATGCCGTGGCGAACGGCGAGCAGGAATGGGTTCCTCTGCTCGACAAGTTCTGGAAGCCCTTCATCAAGCTCGTCAATCACACGGAATCCTCGGTGAGCCGCGACGAAGTCGCACAGGCCCGTGATCTGGGCAAGGACCCGGCAACCGGCAAACCAATGAGCGTGCGGATGGGCCGATTCGGTCCCTTCGTGCAGATCGGCACCAAGGACGACGAGGACAAGCCGCGGTTCGCGGGCCTGCGGCCGGGCCAGAAGATGGATGCCATCACGCACGCGGAGGCGATCGAGCTGTTCAAGCTGCCCCGCAAGCTGGGCGTCACCCCGGGCGGCGAGGAGATCACGGCCAACGTCGGCCGATTCGGCCCCTACGTTAAATTCGGCGCGAAGTACGTATCGCTCAAGACCGACGATCCTTACGAGATCACTCACGAGCGCGCGCTCGAGGTCATTCGTGAAAAGGAGATCGCGGATGCCAACCGGTTGATCTTGGATTTCCCCGACGCCGGCATCCAGGTGCTGAACGGCCGTTACGGTCCATACATCACCGACAAGTCCCGCAATGCGAAGATACCCAAGGACCGTGATCCGAAGAGCCTGAAGCTGGAAGAGTGCCAATCCCTGCTGGCGGCGGCGCCGGCGCGCACTTTCGGCAAGTGGGGCCGGAAGAACGGCACCGCCAAGAAGCCCGCGGCACCCAAAGGGCGCAGCGGCACCCCCAAGGGGCCGGCGCCCCCCGCACCGACCGCACTGGCAGCCAAGGTCGTGCATGCCTCGGCGAGCAAGCAGGAGCCCACGAAGGCCGCCAAACCCAAGAAGGCGGCCAAGCCCGAGGCCCGCAAGCCCAAGACTAAGAAGAGCTCAGCAAAAAAGAAGCCGTAACCTTCCATGGACGCATCCGAGGTTGTGAGCTACTTGAACGATTTGCATGACCGGATCACCGCGGCCGTGGAAGCGATCGACGGCGGAACATTGCGGCGCGACCCCTGGACCAGGCCGGAGGGCGGCGGCGGCGAGAGCCGCATATTGACCGACGGCGCAGTGTTCGAGCGGGCGGGCGTGTCCTTCTCGCATGTCTTCGGCGACAAGATGCCGCCGTCCGCCTCGAGTCAGCGTCCTGATATTGCGGGAGCGCCCTTCCAGGCCATGGGGCTTTCCCTGGTGTTTCATCCGCGAAATCCTCATGCGCCGACCACTCACTGCAATGTCCGGTTCCTCATCGCCTCCCCGAGTGCGGGGCCTGCCCAATGGTGGTTCGGCGGCGGATTCGATCTCACCCCGTACTATCCGTACGAAGAGGACGTGTTGCATTGGCACCGCACCGCGCGCGATGCCTGCCTGCCGTTCGGCGCCCATGTCTATGCCGAGTACAAGGTCTGGTGCGACCGCTACTTCTTTCTGCCGCATCGAAATGAAACCCGGGGGATCGGCGGTGTGTTCTTCGACGATCTCAATGAGGGTGGATTCGAGCGGTCGTTCGCGCTCGTGCGCAGCGTCGGCGATCACTTTCTACCCGCCTACGTGCCCATCGTGGAACGCCGCAAGGATCAAGCCTGCGACGAGCGCGAACGGCGATTTCAACTGTACCGGCGGGGCCGCTACGTGGAGTTCAATCTGGTTTACGACCGCGGCACCTTGTTCGGTCTGCAATCGCGCGGCCGCACCGAATCGATTCTGATGTCCATGCCTCCGCTGGCTCGATGGGACTACGATTGGCATCCCGAGCCGGGCTCCCCCGAAGCCAGGCTGTACGAGGATTTTCTGCGCCCGAGAGACTACCTGACCGAGCTCGATCGCTCTTGAGCCGCCTCTTTGCACCGCCGCTGCGCTTCGGGATTCTCGGAACGGCCCCTTAAGCGCCGATCCCGATTCGCTCGACGACGCCCGCCAATGTTTCGGCGTCCAGGGAAACATAGAGGTGCCTGTCCGCCACCGTCAGCGTGAATTGCATTCGCCGCGCAAGGCGCGCAGCCAGCCCCTCGAGACACGGC
Organism: uncultured Gammaproteobacteria bacterium; assembly: GCA_963702735.1. GTDB lineage: Bacteria > Pseudomonadota > Gammaproteobacteria > Steroidobacterales > Steroidobacteraceae > Bog-1198. The sequence continues at coordinate 271,673 of CAVPDW010000002.1, forward strand.
CGATCAACAGCATAGAGCTCGATAGCCTCGATGCGATGAATGCGCCCCGCTCCGAGCCGCGCGGCCAGCTGAACCGCATCCTTGCAGGTGTAGACGGCCACGCGCGGCGCCAGCTTGGCCGCGCGGTGCAGGCGCGCCGCATCGGGTGCGCCCACGTCGATCCACGAGCGGAGCGCGCCGGTCATATCGCGCACCGCAATGGCGGGCTGGTCCGATTCGAACAAACCGTTCGAGAAAGCGATGCCCTCGGTGTACTCCAGGCAGTAGGCCAGCACGCGGGTCAGCAAGTGTTCTTCGGTCTCCGAGGGATGGCGCGCCGCCCGCAGCTCCAACGGCTGGTAGACGCCGCGGTCCGAGTCGGCAAGCTCGATCTTGAACACGTAAATTGTGGCGCCGAGCGCCATGACACACCTCGCCGGGCACTCTAGCATCGCCCGGATGATTGTGCTTCGCCCCGCCCTTGCGCGACAGCTCCGTTAATCGTCTAAACTCCCCTACCCTTGATTCGCAGTACCCCTCAATCGGAGCCCTCATGAAGCATTTTCTCGCCGTCGCGGCCACGCTGGTTTCGTTCGGCGCACTGGCAGCACCGCCGCAAGACACCCAGGCAGGCGAGCAGCGCTTCCGCGAGCTCTACAAGGAACTCGTCGAGACCAACACCACGCTGTCGGCGGGGAGCTGCACGCTCGCCGCCGCGCGCATGGCCGCGCGCTTGAAGGCCGCGGGAATTCCGGACAGCGACCTGCATGCCTTCGCCGCGCCCGACCACCCCAAGGAGGGCGGTCTCGTCGCCGTCTATCCGGGCCGCGATCCGAAGTTGAAGGCGATTTTGTTGCTCGCGCACATCGACGTGGTGGAGGCCAGGCGCGAGGACTGGACCCGCGACCCGTTCACTCTGGTGGAGGAAAACGGTTCGTTCTACGCACGCGGCGCAAGCGACGACAAGGCTGAGGCGGCCATCTGGCTCGACACGCTGATCCGCTACCGTACGGAGAACTACAAGCCGCGCCGCACGCTGAAAGTGGCGCTGACCTGCGGCGAGGAGACGGCGGGTGCGTTCAATGGGGCCGAATGGCTCGCCAAGAACCGCCGCGAACTCATCGACGCCGCGTTCGCGCTCAACGAAGGCGCGGCAGGGGAACTCGACGACAACGGCAATCGGGTGTCGCTCGACATTGAGGCGGGCGAGAAATTTCCGCAGAACTACCGGCTGGAAGTGACCAACCCCGGCGGTCACAGTTCACGGCCGGTGAAAGACAATGCCATCTACCACCTGGCTGCGGCACTCACGCGGATCGGTGCCTACGATTTCCCGGCGCAATTCACCGATGCAAATCGCGCCTACTTCGCCGGCATGGCAAAGATTCAGGCGGCCAAGGGCGAGGCCGAAGTGGCGGGCGCCATGAACGCGTTCTTGCGCGACCCGTCCGACACGCGGGCGCTCGCACTGGTATCTGCTAAGGACCCGAGCTGGAATGCGACGCTGCGCACCACCTGCGTCGCGACCATGCTGGAGGCGGGCCATGCCACGAACGCCCTGCCGCAGCGGGCGCGGGCCATCGTCAACTGCCGGATCTTCCCCGGCGTCGGCACGGATACCGTGCTCGCGAAGCTCGAAGAGCTCGTGGCGGACCCGGCGGTGAAGGTCACGGCGCTGGAAACCCGCGGTCCGACGGCGGCGCCGCCGCCGTTGACTCCCGCAGTGATGCGCCCGATCGAGAAGCTGGCCGCGGAGTTTTGGCCCGGCGTGCCGGTGCTGCCCATCCTGCAGGCGGGTGCGACCGATGGAGAGTTCACGAATGCGGTGGGGATCCCCACTTTCGGTGTGGAACCGGTGTTCGTCGGCCGCGACCTCGGGCACATTCACGGCCTCAACGAGTATGTCGGCGTCAAGCCGCTGTTCGAAGGCCGCGAGTTCCTCTACCGTCTGGTCAAGATCTACGCGGATCAAAAGTAGCGGGGCTTAGCGCCGCTTACTTCGGCACTTCGACCCAAAAAGGCTGTTTCGGGTCGATCGGCGTGGTTCCGGCCGGGCCCTCGCCCATGATCTGAACGATCACGGTCTCGTTGCCGGCCGAGCCGTCCCAATGAGGCGCCTTCGCCGGGTGCATCATGATGCTGCCGGGCTTCAAAGGCACGGCTCTGGCGAGATCGAAGGTGTTGCCCGTGCCCGTGTACCACGTTCCCTCGAGCACGGTCACGTATCGGGCGTTAGGGTGCCAATGCGGATTGTCCATGACATGCGGCGGGAATTTCGCGCGGATCACATACATCCCCGGTTTGTCCGGATCGCCCATGAGCGTGGCCTGCTGCGCGCCATGCCCGCCCGGTATGTCCTGCCAATGAACGTCGGCGGGCGTGATTCGAACGAAGTCAGGACCGTCCTTGGCGACGCCCGACACCGCGACAGCGAAGACGATCAAGACCATGAGCCCGGATGCATGGAGAGGAAAATTTCTTGCGCTCATGCGTGCCCTCCTTCGCGAACTGCCGTCGCGCCGCGGATCGACAAGTTTATATTACTCGGGTGACGGCAGAATCACCCTGGGTGCTCGACTCGACGCCGCGCATGCGCATTGGCGTCACACCCGCATTTTATGCTTACATGCCCGCTCCCTTAGGGTTCACCACGGCGCCATAACAAACGCATGGATGATAAATCCGCACTGCTCAATCAGCTGCGCATCGATCGCGGCGACGCGGCGGCGAGCGGCCCTAGGCCCGGGGTTTGGCTGGCGGCCGGCTTGAGTTTGGCGGCAGCAGCCGCCCTTGGCATATGGTGGTGGACGCGCCCCGGCGCCGTGCCGGTTCATCTGGTCGCGGCAGCGGCGATTGCCGGCGAAGGGGCGGCCGCTGCGGGGTCCATTCTCGACGCTTCGGGCTATGTGGTGGCGCGCCGCCAGGCCACGGTGGCCTCCAAGATCACGGCAAAAATGGTCGAGCTCGACATCGAGGAAGGCGATCGTGTCAACGCCGGGCAGATCATCGCGAAGCTCGACGATACCAACATTCGCGCGGCGCTGAATCAAGCCCTCGCCCAGCTGGACTATGCGAAAGCCGGCCTCGCCGAAACCCAGGTCAATCTTACCAATGCGGAGCGCGACTACGAGCGGCAGAAGACCCTGATGAAAGGGCACTTCGTCAGCCAGTCAACGGTCGACAATGCGCAAACCACCGTCGATGCCCTGCGGGCGCAGCTCGCAACCCAGCGCAGCAACGTCGATGTGTTCGCGCGCGCCCTGAGCGTCGCCGAGCGCAACCTCGACGACACCATCGTGCGTGCTCCGTTTTCCGGAATCGTCACCGTCAAGGCCGCGCAACCGGGTGAGATGGTATCGCCCGTCTCCGCGGGAGGAGGCTTCACGCGCACCGGCATAGGCACCATCGTCGACATGGATTCGCTGGAAGTCCAGGTCGACGTCAACGAGAATTTCATCAATCGCGTGAAGCCTGCGCAGGCCGCCACCGCCAAACTCAACGCTTACCCGGACTGGCAGATCCCAGCGCACGTCATCGCCGTGATTCCGACCGCCGACCGCAGCAAGGGCACCGTAACCGTGCGCATTGCGCTCGACCAGAAGGACGCGCGCATACTGCCCGAAATGGGCGTGCGGGTATCGTTTCTGGCCGACTCCCCGACGGCGCCGGGCGGCAAAGCGGCGGCAGGCGTCACTCTGCCGAGCAATGCGGTGCAGGGCTCCGGCGCTGCCGGCACGGTATTCGTTGCGCACGGCGATAGCGTGGAGCGGCGCGCGGTGCGGCTCGGCGCCGGCAGCAGCGACAGCATCACGATACTTTCCGGTCTCTCCGCCGGCGACCGCGTGGCGGTGGGCGATTTCACCCAACTGAAGGACGGCGCCAAGATACGCGTCGAGCAATAACCCGCCGTGGCAACGGCGGCCGCCATGGAGCTGAGAGGAACATGAGTGAAGCCATCGTATCTTTAAGGAATGTCGACAAGCGCTACAGCCGCGGCAAACAGAGCGTGGAGGTCCTGCAGGGACTCAACCTCGATATCCCAAAGGGCGACTTCGTCGCGCTGATGGGCCCGAGCGGTTCCGGCAAGACCACTCTGCTGAATCTGATCGGCGGCCTGGACACGCCGACCGCCGGCGAGATCACCGTCGCCGGCCAGCGCCTCGATCAGCTCGGGCAAGGTGCGCTGGCGCGGTGGCGCGCCAACCATGTGGGCTTCGTATTTCAATTCTACAACCTGATGCCGATGCTCTCCGCCCTGCGCAACGTGGAATTGCCGCTGCTCTTGACTCATCTGTCGGGCTCGCAGCGCAAATCCAACGCCATGGCGGCGCTGACTCTGGTGGGAATCGCCGATCGCGCGAAGCACAAGCCGGCCGAACTGTCGGGCGGCCAGGCGCAGCGCGTCGCCATTGCGCGCGCACTGGTGGCAGATCCTACGCTTCTGGTCTGCGACGAGCCCACCGGCGATCTCGACCGCAAATCCGCCGACGACGTGCTGCATCTTCTGCAGATGCTGAATCGCGATCACGGCAAGAGCATCGTCATGGTCACCCACGATCCCAAGGCCGCCGAATTCGCGAGCCGCGTGCTGCACATGGACAAGGGAGCGCTGCTGGAGGCCGGCACCGCTTTGGTCGCGGAACCCGTCTGAGGGAGGGAAGGCAGTGAAATACTTTCCCCTCATCTGGGCGACGCTGTGGCGCAAGAAGACCCGCACCCTATTCACGCTCCTCTCCATCGTGGTCGCGTTCTTGCTGTTCGGCATGCTGGAGACCGTCGACTATGCCTTCGCGCATCCGGACACGGGCGTTACGGGCGCCGACAAACTGATCACGACCAACAAGTATTCGATCACCCTGTCGCTGCCGTTCGCCGACGCACAACAGATTCGCTCCGTGCCGGGCGTGGCCGAGGTCACCTGGATCTCCTGGTTCGGCGCCTACTACCAAGAATCGAAGAACTTCGTGTTCGCGCTGCCCGTCGACACCGAGACCTACTTCAACCTGCACAAGGGCGAATTCATCGTCAGCGACGAGCAGATGCAGGCCTACCGAAACACCCGTACCGGCGCGCTGGTCAATTCGGCGCTGATGAAGAAATTCGGCTGGAAGATCGGCGACAAGATTCCGCTGCATTCGACCATCTGGACGAAGAAGGACGACGGTTCCCTGGACTGGACTTTCGACATCGTCGGCACCATCGGCGTCAAGGATCCGACGCAGGCCCGCGCGCAGGCCTCCACCGTCCTGTTCCACTACGAACTGTTCGACGAGGGGCGCAGCTTCGGCAAAGGCGAAGTGGGCTGGTTCGAGGAGCGCGTCGGCGATCCCTCGCAGTCCGCCGCCATCTCCGGCCGGATCGACGCGCTATTCGCGAATTCTCCGAACGAGACCAAGACCCAACCGGCGAACGACTTCACGATGGCCTTCATCAAGCAGTTCGGCGACATCGGATTCGTGCTGCGCGCCATCCTGGGCGCGGTGTTTTTCGCCCTGCTTTTCCTCACCGGCAATACCATGATGCAGTCGGTGCGGGAGCGCATCCCGGAACTCGCCGTGCTCAAGACCCTCGGCTTCGGCGACGGCAACGTGCTCGGGCTGATCCTCGCCGAATCGCTTCTGCTGTGCATGATCGCCGCGGTGATCGGGCTGGCGTTGAGCTATGCCGCGCTGCCCATCATCAGGATGGGATTGCAGGGGGTTGAGCTGTCGCCCGCCGCGTTGATCCCCGGGATCGGCGTGGCGGTGCTGCTGGCGCTCATCGTCGGCGCTGCGCCCGCGCTGCGCGCCATGCGGCTGAATATCGTCGATGCGCTGGCGGACAAGCGCTGATCGCGAACTGGGAGCCTCGAATGTTCAAGCAATTCATCGCCGTCATCGGCATGAGCCTGCAAACGCTGCCGCAACGCATCGGCGCCTCAAGCGTCATCGTCATCGGCATTGCGGGGGTCGTCGCGGTGTTGGTCTCGGTGCTGGCCATGGGCGCGGGATTCCGGCACACGCTCGCCGACAGCGGCAGGGCCGATCGGGCGATCATTCTGCGCGGCGGCTCGGATGCGGAGCTCAACAGCAATCTGACGCGTTCGGATATCGACATCATCAGCAATGCGCCCGGCCTGGCCAAGGACCCGGGGGGCAAGGCGTTGCTGTCGAGCGAGCTCGTGACCGTGGTGAACGTGCCCAAGGTCGACACCGGCACCGACGCCAATGTCACCCTGCGCGGCGTCGGCCTGAAGCTCGCCGAAGTGCGCCCCGAGCTGAAGGTTGTGGAAGGGCGCATGTTTCGGCCGGCGGTGCGCGAACTGATCGCCGGTGTGGGGGCCGCCAAGCAATTTCGCGGACTCAACGTGGGCGGTGTGCTGCACCTGCGCAATGCCGACTGGACGGTCACCGGAGTGTTCACCAGCAACGGCGACGTCCACGAATCGGAGCTGCTCGCGGACGTCGATACCGTGGGCTCGTCGGTCGAGCGCACCGGCTACAGCTCGGCGGTCGGTCTGCTCACCGGCCCTGAGCAATTCGACCGCTTCAAGGATGCTTTGACCACCGACCCGCAGCTCAAAGTCGACGTGCAGCGCGAGCCGCAATACTACGCCGCGCAGTCCAAGAACCTGAGCCAGGTCATCAACGTCGTCGGCAAGACTGTGGCCGTCATCATGGCAATAGGGGCCATGTTCGGCGCCCTCAACAGCATGTATTCGGCGGTCGCGGCGCGCGGCCGGGAAATCGCCACCCTGCGGGCGATCGGCTTCGGAGCCCTGCCGGTACTTTCATCGGTGATGATCGAGGCGCTGCTGCTATCGCTGCTTGGAGGAGTCATCGGCGCCTCGCTCGCCTGGCTGTTCTTCAACGGCCACAGCGTCAGCACCCTGGGCGGCGCCTTCGCGCAGGTCGTGTTTCAGCTCACTGTCACGCGCGCGTTGATCGTGACGGGCATCGTCTGGGCATGCGTCATCGGTCTGCTCGGCGGCCTCTTTCCGGCCCTGCGCGCCGCGCGGCTGCCGGTCGCGGAGGCTCTGCGCGCGGCCTAGGTCTGTGCACCGGCGCCGACGGTTGAATCGCAATTCGCCGCCGTGCGAGTGCCTGCCGCAGCGCCTTTGGATAATCGGGCTTCACGCGATTCGCGCGGAGGGGCCGCCGTCATGGGTAATGAGGAAGTGCCGGGACAGGATCACTGCGTCAGGGGTCTGGCGCCGGCCAGGCGGGCGATCGATCGTCACGCACCGTATCTTCGGGTTGCAACCGAAGAGGCGTGGAATATTCCGGAGGTCCTCGAGGCGCAAGTCCGGCTGCTCGCAGGCCCCGGAGCGCCCGACGACCCGTCCCTGCGCATGGCGGGCATGTTTTCGAAAATGCCGGCGCTCCAGGCTAAGCTCATGGACATTGGGCCGGAGCGCATCGCGCGGATGGACGAGCTCGGCATAGACAAGCAGCTGCTGCTATTGACCGCGCCCGGGGTGCAGGTTCTGGAACCCGAAGAAGGCACGGCGCTCGCGCGGCTTGCGAACGATCGTCTGGCCGCGGCGTGCCGGCGCCATCCGGATCGTTTCGCGGGCCTGACGGTGTTTGCGCCGCAGGATGTCAAAGGCGCAGTCGCGGAGATCGAGCGCGGCATGCAAGTCTTGGGGCTTAACGGCGCCGTGATCAATTCGCATACCCGCGGGCGCTATCTCGACGAGCTTGAATTTTGGCCCATCTTGGAAGCCCTGGAGGCGATGGACGCCGCTCTCTACATTCATCCGACAATTCCGCCCAGACAGTGGTCGCAGCCGTACGAGTTCCGTGGATTCGGCGGCGCCCTCGCCGGGTTCAGCCACGAGGTGTGGATGCATGTCATGGGGTTGATCATGTCGGGAGCGTTCGACCGCTTCCCGAAACTGCGCATCGTCATGGGGCACATGGGCGAAGGGATGCCGCTGCTCCTGTATCGCTTCGATTGGATGCAGAGCAACGCGGACGGCAGATCGGGCCTGCGCGGCGGCGCCCCCGCCGTCACTCTGCGCCGCAAGATCTCTGACTACTTCAAGACCAACATCTGGATAACGACCAGCGGCCAAGGCTGGGAGCCGTCGGTGAAGTTCTGCATGGACGTCCTTGGCCCCGACCGGGTGATCTATGCCATGGACTATCCCTACCAGCAATCCGCCGACGAGGTCGCCGCCTACGATGCGTTCGACATGAGCGCCGAACATAAGAAGATGCTGATGCAGACGAACGCACAGAGCGTGTTCCGACTGAAGTAATGGGCCGCGGGAACCCGGGGGCGGCGCGCGCTGTCCTTTCGATCGGGTACATCCGAGGGATCTCTCGTTGCGCACGAAGGACACGCTGGACCTGCGGCCGCTGGTCTTTCTTGCCGTGCTGATGTTGCACGCCGCGATCGTGCTTCTGCTCATCCGCCCGTCGCGTCTGTCGACCAACTCGCGGGACAAGGCCGAAGAGCCTCTCATCTTCATGTTGCTCAACCCCGACGCTGCGGAGCCCGCGGGGGTTGCAAAGCCGCGGCCTGCGCAGGCATCCAAAGCAGGCTCTGCCCAACGCGAAGCGGCGCCTCCCGGCGCGATAACCCTCCTGCCGGAAGCGCCGCCGCCCCAAGTCGACTGGCAGCACGAAGCTGATCTTGCGGCGCAAAACGCGGTTGCAGGCGCCGAGAGAGAGGGGAAGTTCAGAGATCTGTCCTCGCTCACACCCCAGCAGCGTGACTGGATCAAGCGCAATCGCATGGAGCCCGCGCCGCCGGGCATCCAGTGGCGGCCTCCGCGCGTCGAATTCATCGACCGCGGCGTGCCCATTCCCGTCATCTGGATCAACGACCGCTGCGTACTGATCGTCCCCCTGGTCTTCTGCCATATCGGGCGCATCGAGGCGAACGGCGGCTTGTTCGACCACATGCGCGATCCGCGCGCGCCTTGAGGTCTGGCACAATGCGCGCGCGATGAACTACAGGCACATCTATCACGCGGGCAATTTTGCTGACGTCGCGAAGCACGTCGGCCTGATGTACTGCCTCGGTGCATTGAAGCGTAAGGATGCGGCCTTCTTCGTGCTGGACAGCCATGCCGGCCGCGGCTATTACGATCTCCAAGCGCCCGAGGCGCAAAAATCGGGCGAAGCCGGGCGCGGCATCCAACGCCTGATCGAGACCGGCATCGGCGAGGCAGGGCTAGCCGACTATTTTGCGGCGATTCGCGCGCGCCGCGGCAAGCGTCTGGCCCGTTATCCCGGATCCCCGGCGCTGATCGCCGGCAGCTTGCGCCCTCAGGATCGCGCATTGTTCGTCGAACTGATGCCGGCGGAAGCGCGGGCCGCCGAACGCGAGGTTCGGTCCCTGGGCCGGACGCGAACCGTGATCGGCGACGGTTACGCGGCGCTCAAAGCTCATCTGCCTCCCGACGAGCGCCGCGGACTGGTGCTCATCGACCCGCCCTACGAAAGCCTGGATGAGCTGAAACTCATGCTGCAGGCGTTCAAGGATGCTTACCGGCGCTGGCCGGGCGGCATGTTCCTGATGTGGTACCCCATCCGCAGCGCCGTACAGCGCAGCCGGGTGCATGCGCGCTTCGAGGCACTCGGGATTCCGAAAATGCTGTACGCTGATCTCGCCATTCACCCGGACGATGCAGGGGTGGGGCTCGCTGGAAGCGGCTTGATGATCGTCAACCCACCCTACGGCGCCGACGAGTTCCTGCGCCGGGCCTATGCCGCGATTCACAAGGGGATCGCGTCGCACGGCGCAGGCTACGTCGAGGTAGCCCGACTGACGCCCGAGCGAATGGCACAATAGCGAGGCTTTAGGGGACACTGTCCCGCAGGACCGAACATGGATAAAAATACTTTACGCGATCTGGTCGCCAGGCTGCATGCGGAAATGTCCGAAGCGCTCCGGGCGGACCCTAAATCGAGGGAATCCTTGAGCGATATGATGCGCGACATCAACCGCTTGATCGACCAGCCCGCCGCTGCCGGCTCCTCGCCTCAAGGGTCTCTCCCCGACCGCCTGGAGCGGGTGGCGGTGCAATTCGAGGCCAATCACCCGACGCTGGCCGCGAGCGCGCGCCGTCTCGTCGATTTGCTCAGTGAGGTGGGTATCTAGGTGCCGGTCCAGGTGATGGAACCCTGCACCCGGGAGGCAATGCTCTCGACGGTTTTGATATCCGTGGAGGAACCGCGTGTGAGCACGGCCAAACTGCCGTGGCCCGCCATCGGCACGATGACTCCGCGATAGCCCTGCTCGTCGAAGCGCACCGGCTTCTGGACCCTCTCGTGCACCAGCACCATCACGGTCACCGGCCCTGATTCCGTTTGAATCACGAGATGCGGAACGTGGTGACCGCGAAACGCGCAGCTGGCGGCATAGCTCACCGGGCCCGCAGCTGCGCTCAAGCGCAGGTGCGAATCGCGCAGCACGCCCGCAAGCTCTGCGTCGGGCACCGGGGCCTGTGTGAGCCACGCATCCGGTTCGCCCCTCATGTGAGTCACGACATCGGCCGCGAGGCTCGATCCGGGGCCGGCCACCCACAGGACTCCGGCCACCACGACGGCCATCAGCACGCTCGCCGCCATGGCGAGCCATCCTCTGCGGCCGGGCGCATGCAGTGAAGGCTGCGCCTGCCTGGCGCGCAGCGCTACCACGTTATCAGCCGGCAGGGCCACGCGCAGGGCGCGGCCCAAGCTCGATTCGAAGCGCAGCAGCCGCTCGCTGAAGACAGCGCAGTCGCGGCAGCTCCCGCGGTGCTCGGAGAGCCGCGGATCCGCAGCGTGCGGATCGGCCAACATCGATTGTCTATAGTCGTTGCAGTCCATCATTCTTGCGGGTCCAAGCCCGTATCCTCGCCGCACAGCACGCGCAATTGCTTACGCGCGCGAAACAGGCGCGTCAGCACCGCGGCGGCCGATAGATTCAGTTCGCGCGCGATTTCGGCGGTCGACAACCCCATCAACACCTGCAGCAGCAGGGGCTCGCGGTACTCGTCGGGCAATTTGAACAGCGCAGCGCGCATCTCGGCGAGATCCTGCTCCTCGGCCGCGGCCAGCATGGGTTCCTCCCGCGCGATGAGCTCATCGACGTCCACGGTCACGAAGCGCTTGCGCTCGAAGGTGCGCGCGTACTCCCGGCGGACGATGGTCAGAAACCAGGGCTTGGCCGCGGCCTCGTCCGCCAGCGTGTCCTGTGCTTTCCAGGCGCGCAGCATGGTTTCCTGGACGACATCTTCGGCCAAGGCACGGTCGCGGGACAACCAGAAAGCGAATCGAAGCAGATCCGGGCGCAGGGATTGGCACAGGGCCTGGAAGCGGGCGCGCTTCTGATTTCCGCCAACCTGATCGTTCATGGTTAAATCAGCACCCGGCTGAAGATATCTTCCCCACAATATTACCGCGTTACGCCGACGGCGCGGACCGCCGAAGGGGTGAATCGGGGGCCGGCTGCCGAAGTTCGCGGCGCCGAAATTTAAGTCAGGAGTCATAGTCCAGATGACCGGAACCGCCGTCAATTCATTTCCAAGTACCCGCATGAGGCGCATGCGGCGCGACGAGTTTTCACGCCGTCTGATGCGCGAATCGCATTTGAGCGTGGACGCCCTTATTTACCCTGTTTTCGTGGTCGAAGGACGCGGCGAGCGCCAGCCGGTGGCCTCCATGCCCGGAATAGAGCGGCTGTCCATCGATCAGCTGCTTCTGGAATGCGAATCTCTGGTCCGGCTCAAAATCCCGGCCATCGCCCTGTTTCCGGTGACTCCGCAGGAGAAAAAGACGCTGGACGCCCGCGAGTCATGGAACCCCAACGGCATCGCGCAGGCGGCGGTTCGGGCGGTGAAGAAAGAGTTTCCGGCCTTGGGCGTAATCACCGACGTCGCGCTCGATCCCTTTACGACCCATGGGCAAGACGGCCTTATCGACGATTCGGGCTATGTGCTCAACGATTTGACGGTGGAAACCCTGGTGCGCCAGGCGCGTTCGCATGCGGATGCCGGCGCCGACGTGGTGGCGCCCTCGGACATGATGGACGGGCGCATCGCCGCTATTCGCGCTGCCTTCGAGACCGCCGGGCTCGTGAATACGCGCATTCTGGCCTATGCAGCCAAGTATGCATCGAGCTTCTACGGCCCGTTTCGCGAGGCCGTAGGGTCCGCCGCACAGCTCGGTCGCGGCAACAAGCACACCTATCAAATCGACCCTGCCAATTCCAATGAAGCGCTGCGCGAGGTGGCCCTCGACATCGGCGAAGGCGCCGACATGATCATGATCAAGCCGGGTCTGCCGTATCTCGATATTGTGCGCCGCGTCAAGGATCGCTTCGGCATGCCCACCTTCGTCTACCAGGTGAGCGGCGAGTACTCCATGATCATGGCGGCAGCGGGCCATGGGTGGGTGGACGAGCGTACCGTCGCCCTCGAGACGCTGGTGTCGATGAAGCGTGCGGGAGCGGACGGCATTTTGACTTATTTCGCCAAACGCGCCGCGGAGTGGCTCGCAGAGTGAACCAGCCGCAGGGACCCGATACGCCTGATCAATACGGGGTCGTAGGTCACCCCGTCGCACACAGTTGGTCGCCCTTCATTCACGGGATGTTCGCGAAAGCGACCGCGCAGAACCTGGTGTACCGGCTGTTCGACATCGCCCCGGAGAATTTTCGCCGCGAGGCGCTGCGCTTGTTCGCAGGAGGAGTGCGCGGCCTGAATGTGACTCTGCCCCACAAGCAGTCGGCGGCGGAGCTGGTCAACGAGCTCACTCCACGCGCCGAGCGTGCGCAGGCGGTGAACACCATCGCCTTCTTCGAGGACACCTCCCTGCTCGGCGACAACACCGATGGCCTCGGACTCACGGCCGATTTGGAGCGCAACCTGAAACTAAGCCTTGCCGGCAAGAGAGTTCTGATCCTGGGCGCCGGCGGCGCCGTGCGCGGTGTGCTCGGCCCGCTGCTCGAGCGCGATACCGCTTCCGTGATCATCGCCAATCGAACGCCCGAAAGGGCCCTGAAGCTCGCGGCCGAATTCGCGGACATGGGACAGGTTTCCGGCTGCGGCTTTGCCGAGCTTTCGGGTCCGCCCTACGATCTCGTGATCAACGCCACGTCGGCGAGCCTGCAGGGCGAAATGCCGATCATGCCGGTTGGGCTCGTGGGCGAGGAAACCATTTGCTACGACATGGCATATGGGCGGGGCCACACGCCCTTCACGTTATGGGCGAAATCGCTGCACGCCGCGCGTACCACCAAGGGATGGGGCATGCTGGTGGAACAGGCGGCGGAATCCTTCCTGCTCTGGCGCGGTATCCGTCCGGACACAGAGCCCGTGCTCAAGGCCCTCGCGCAGCACGGCTAGCGGCCTAGCGCATGGTGACCAGCTCTTCGGCGCTGGTCGGATGAATCGCCACGGTGTCGTCGAAGTCGCGCTTGGTGGCGCCCATGCGAATCGCCACAGCAAAACCTTGCAGCATTTCGTCGGCTCCGGTGCCGATGATGTGGCAGCCTATGATTCGCTGTTCGGGTCCCAAGCAAACCAGCTTCATGTCGGTGCGCGTCTTGCGCGCCGTCAAGGCGTGGTACATGGGCGTGAAGTCGGCGACGTACACCTTCACCGCGTCCCCGTGCTCCGCACGTGCCTGCGCCTCGCTCGAGCCCACGGTGCCGATGGGCGGGTGCGTGAACACCACGGTCGGAATCATGCTGTATTCCAGGCGCCGATCGGCCTTGCCGCCGAACAGGCGGTCGCTCAGGCGCCGGCCCGCGGCGATCGCGACGGGCGTGAGCGCAGCGCGCCCGGTGACGTCGCCGATCGCATAGATGCCCGGCACCGCGGTGTTCTGGAAGGCGTCGGTGACGACGTAGTTGCAGTCGTCGAGGCCGACTCCTGCCTTGCCGAGATCGAGACCCTCGACGTGGGGGGTCCGTCCCACCGCCCACAACAGGCAATCGAAATCCTTGAATTCGCGGCCATCCGTCGCGATCAAGGTCTTGCGGCCCCGATCCTCGCGCACCCCCGCCGGCACGACGTGCCGGTGAATGGCGATTCCTTGATCCTGCATCTCGCGCATCAGGGATTTTCCCAGCATGGCATCGAAGCTCATCAGCAGATGATCCTTGCGGATGAAAAGCTCGACCTGCGCTCCCAGCTCGTGAAATGCGCCTGCCAGCTCGCAGGAAACGTAGCCGCTGCCGACGATGGCGACTCGCTTCGGCAGCTCCTCCAGCTCGAAGAAGCCGTCCGAGGTGATGCCGTGCTCGGCCCCGGGCAGCAACGGCCGCGTGGGCCTGCCGCCGGTCGCGATCACGATGTGCCGCGCCGTCAGGCGTCTGCCGTTCACTTCGAGCGTATTCTTGTCCAGGAAGCGGGCGGCGCCGCGCACATAGGCCACCCCCTTGGCCGCGAGGTTGCGCTCATAGATGCCGTTCAGGCGCAGCACATAGGCGTCGCGCTTGCGCTTCAGGGCCGGCCAATCGCCGCCCCCGAGCACGACGTTGAATCCGTAGTCGCCGGCGTCGGCGAGGCTCAAGGCGACGCCCGCCGCGTTCCACATGACTTTCTTGGGAACGCAGCCCACGTTCACGCAGGTGCCTCCCAAGCGATGCGGTTCGACCACCGCCGCCTTGGCGCCATATTCGGCCGCGCGCTGCGCGCAGGCCAGCCCGCCGCTGCCGCCGCCGATGCTGATGAGATCGAAGGCTTGGTCCGACACTGTGAACTCCGTGCTCAATTGGAGAAAAAAGCCAATGATATACTGCGCGAGTACGCATAACTCGCGGATGGGGTGCCATGGTGATCGGTCTCGTCGTGATCCTAGCCTTGAGCCTTGCGCTCATCGTGTACCTGGTCGGCATCTACAACGGCCTCGTCAGCCTTCGCGAAAACGTCAAAGTCGCATGGGCGAACATCGACGTGCTGTTGAAGCAACGCCATGACGAGCTGCCGAAGCTGGTGGACGCCTGCAAGCGCTACATGCAATTCGAGCAGGAAACGCTCGAGAAAGTGATGCGCGCCCGGGCCTCCGTGAGTCTGGCCAGCAGCGCAGGAAACGTGGCCGCCGTCGGCGCGGCCGAGCAGCAGCTGCGCGCGGGCGTCGGCAGGCTGTTCGCCGTCGCCGAGAACTATCCGCAGCTCAAGAGCGACGAAACCTTCAAACAATTGCAGAGCAGGATCATCGCGCTGGAAGAGTCCATCGCCGACCGCCGTGAGCTGTACAACGACCAGGTCAATCTGAACAACATCCGGGTGAGCGTGTTTCCCGATGCCGTCATCGCCCGAAGATTCGGCTTCCTCCCGGCGCAGTTGCTGGAATTCGCGGGCGAAGAGAAGCGCGACGTGAACGTGGGCGCGCTGTTCGGCACCTCCTAGGCGGGTTGTCAACCGGATATGTCCGGCCATGTATTGAAATTCTGGCTGCTCGTCGCGGGACTCGCCGCCGGCGCCGCATATTCCTTTTGGTACGCCTTCAAGGCATGGGCCAAGAACCGCACCGTCGAGGACACACCCACCTCGCGCGTGCGCTCCGCTGCGCAGGGCTACATCGAGATCACCGGCCGCGGCCTCCCGCCCGACTCCTCCAACAGGGCGCCCTTGACCGGAACGCCCTGCGCCTGGTGGCGCTACAAGATCGAGGAGCGGCGCCGTACGGGCAGGTCGGGCTCGTGGTCGACCATCCAAAGCGACACCAGCGTCACGCCCTTTCTTTTGGATGACGGAACCGGCCGGTGCCTGATCGATCCGCGCGGCGCCGAGGTGTTTCCGGGAGCCACGGATGTTTGGTACGGAGATTCGGAGTGGCCGCAGGTGCACATACCGAACGGCACCGGGGTCTTCGGTTGGCTGGTCGATCACATGGTGACCGACAGGTACCGCTATACGGAGCATCGTCTTCAGGCCGACGAGCGGGTCTACGCCATCGGCGCATTCCGCAGTCTCGGCGGCGCCAGTGTGGAGGATCCCGAGACGGCGGTCGCGGAACTGCTCCATGCCTGGAAAAAGGATCCGGCGGCCTTGCTCACCCGCTTCGACACCAACCACGACGGCACCTTGAGCGCCGCGGAATGGGAGCAGGCCCGTGCGGCCGCCCGCCGCGAGGTCCTCGAACACCGCGCTGCCGAAACGCGGCCGCCCTCCATGAATGTCTTGTCGGATCCGGGCGACGGCCGCTCCTTCCTGTTGGCGGCGTGCGACGCCGAAACGCTCGCGCGACGATTCCGATACCGCGCGCTGGCCGGCATCGGCGCCTTCGTCGGCAGCAGCGCCGCACTCACCTGGATGCTGTTGAACGTCTGATAGAATCCTCGGCGTGAACAACCCGCTTCTGGAATTGGATACGCTGCCGCCCTTCGGCCGCATCGAGGCACGACACGCGCGGCCCGCGCTCGAGCATGTGCTGGCCGAGAATCGCGCGCGTCTCGGCGAATTGACGGCGCAATCTGCGCCCACGTTCGCGTCTCTCGTCATGCCGGTCGAGGAATTGAGCTATCGCCTGAGCCGGGTCTGGAGCCCTGTCGAGCCATTTGAATGCGGTCGCCAATTCCGCGGAGATGCGCGAGGCGTACAACGAATGCGTGCCGCTGCTCACGGCCTACTCCTCGGAACTCGGGCAGAACGCGGGCCTGCAAGCGGGTTACGCGTACGTTCTGCAGCACGAGGGAGGCGCGCTCGATGCGTCGCAACGCAAAGTGGTGGAGAACGCACTGCGCGACTTTCGCCTCGCCGGGGTCGATCTTGGGCCCGAACAGAAGGCACGATATCGCGAGGTCGCACAGCGACTCGCGCAGCTGTCCACCAAGTTCTCCGAGAATGTGCTCGATGCCGGGCGCGCCTACACGCGCAGCGTCACCGACAGTTCGGAACTCGCCGGCCTGCCGGGCAACGCCGTCGACCGCGCCGCCGCCGACGCCCGGGAGGCGGGTCAGACGGGCTGGCTGTTCAAGCTCGATCAGCCCACCTATATGACGGTCATGGCGAGCGCCGAGAGCGAACCGCTGCGCCGCGATATCTACGAGGCCTGGGTCACTCGAAGCTCCGAGCTCGGACCGAGCGCCGGGCGTTTCGACAACACCCCCGTCATCGACGAGATCCTGCCGCTGCGCCATGAATTGGCCAACCTCGTCGGCTTCAAGAATTTTGCCGATTATGCACTGGCCACCCGCATGGCCAGGACGAGCAAGCAGGTACTCGGCTTTCTGGACGACCTGGCGCGCCGCTGCCTGCCCGCCGCACGCCATGAGTTTTCGGACCTCGAGGAATTCGCGGGACGCAAGCTCAATGCATGGGATATGACTTTCTACGGAGAGCGGCTGCAAGAGAGCCGCTTCAAGGTGTCGCAGGAAGCCCTGCGCCCGTACTTTCCGCTGCCCAAGGTGCTATCGGGCTTGTTCATCTTGATCGGACGCCTATACGGCATCAATGTGCGCGAACGGCCGGGAGTGGGCGTCTGGCATCCCAGTGTGCGTTACTTCGATCTGGTCGATCATGAGGACAGAATCGTCGCCGGATTTTTCCTAGACCCATACTCGCGCACCGAGAAGCGCAGCGGCGCTTGGATGGACGAATGCGTCATCGCCAAGTCTCTGCCCACAGGATCGGCGCTGCCCGTGGCGCAGTTGGTGTGTAATTTCACCGCACCTGTGGGCGGAGCCCCCTCGCTGCTGACTCATGACGAGGTGACCACCCTGTTTCATGAGTTCGGCCACGGATTGCACCATATGCTGACGCGCGTGGCATACCCCAGCATCGCCGGCATCAACGGGGTGGCCTGGGACGCGGTGGAGCTTCCCAGCCAGTTCATGGAAAACTTCGTTTGGCGTCCCGAGGTGCTGCCGCTCATTTCCGCGCATGTGGATGGCGGCGAGCCCCTTCCCGTCGACATGTTGCAGCGCCTATTGGGCACGCGCACCTTCAATGCCGCGCTCGATACACTGCGGCAAATCGAACTCGCGAGCTTCGATTTCGAATTGCACGCGAACTTCGAGCCCTCCGCGGGGGCGAAGGTCGCGGAGACTCTTGCCGCGGTTCGGCTGCGTGTCGCGGTCGTGCCGGCCGCACCCTTCAACCGGATGCCGGCGAGCTTTGCGCACATATTTGCAGGCGGATACGCCGCGGGCTACTACAGCTACAAGTGGGCCGAGGTGCTCGCCGCCGACGCCTTCGAGGCATTCGAGCAGGCCGGGGTGTTCGACAGCGCGACCGCGGCGCGCTTTCGCGACTCGATTTTGGCCCGCGGCGGCAGCCTGGACGCGATGGACGCCTTCATCCGGTTTCGGGGCCGCGAGCCCGACGTGCGGCCGCTGCTCAAGCAAACGGGAATCGCGGCGTGAAGAGCCGGGCCGCAGCGGTGACGCTTGCGCTCATGGCCCTGTCATCGGCACTGCCGGCGGCCAAGGTCGGGGCGGCGACCGCCTATGTCAGCGATGAGCTCGTGCTGGGCGTCTACGCCGAACAGAACGGCCAAGGCCAGCGCCTGGCCACCTTGCATTCAGGCGCCACGGTGGAGGCGCTCGTCGTCAACGGCGACTATACCCAGGTTCGCCTGGGCGACGGCATCACCGGTTGGGTCAAGTCCGCATACCTCACCACCGAGGAACCGGCGACGGTGCGGGTCAAACAACTTCAAGAAGAGCTGGACCGCAGCCGCGCGACCACGCCTGAGCTCGCCGTAGCGGCAGCGCGGAGCGAGGTCGAACAATTGAAGAGCCAGCTTAACAACAAGCAGTCCGAACTCGACGCCGCACGCGGCGCACCGGCTGCGGCCGCTTCGGGCGGCGCCCTTGCGGGCGAGGCGGCGGGCACCGGCGCGGGCGGCCCCAGGGGAGTCATTTCGGCGGCGATCTCGCACCCTTGGCTGGGCCTCATTGCCGTGCTGGGGGCGCTAGCCTGCGGCTTCTGGCTGGGCTACTCCACGCTTGCACGGCGGGTCAGGAACAAGTTCGGCGGTATCAAAGTCTATTGACTTAATTCCCGGGTGGTTTGCGGGCTTTTACATATCCGTCATTTCGGTCGCGAACAGTGCAACAAAGGAGAACCAGGCACGTGGCGCTTGGGACCTTAAGAGCCTAAACTTCCCCAGATGCACGACCTACGCCGTAACGACTACGACGTCACGAACTCGGTTCAAGTCAGTTCAACCGCGGCGGTGACCGCCGCAGTGCGGGAATTATTCACTTCCGCCTTCCCGGGCGAGCCGTTCGATCGATTGGCGACTTCGTTCGAAGAGTTCGACAAGCTGTTCACCGGCCGCATGCCGGGCTACCACGGCGTCGATACCGTCTATCACGATCGCCAGCACTCGCTGGACATGACACTGGCCATGGCGCGCCTGCTCGTGGGCTACGAGCGCACCGTCGAGAGCCGCATGCGCATCGGCGCCGAGCGTGCGGTCATGGCGCTGGTCACATCGCTGTTTCACGATGCGGGCTACATCCGCGAGTTCGGCGACCGCCAGCATCGCAACGGCGCAGAGTTCACTCTTTACCACGTGACTCGCAGCGCGCGATTCCTGGCCCGCTTCCTGCCCAGCATCGGCATGGAGAGCTGGGTGCCGATTTCGACCCGCATCGTGCATTTCACGGGTTATGAAATCAAGCTCGACCAAATCCAATTGGCCGACCCCCGCGACCGCAAACTCGGACATTTATTGGGCACGGCGGATTTGATCGCCCAAATGGCGGACCGCTGCTACCTCGAGAAATGCCGCGACCGTCTGTATCCGGAATTCGTGCTGGGCGGAATCGCCGCCGCCACGGGTACCGACGGCGCCTTGCAGGTGCGCTATAGCTCGGGCTTGGATCTGTTGCGCCAGACTCCGGAGTTCGTGCGAGAGACGCGGGTGCAACGCCTGGAGGGCGAGTTCGAGCACGCCTACCGGTACATAGAGCCTCTGTTCGGCGGCAAGAACCCCTATCTCGAGGCCATCGACCGCAATCTCATCTTCTTGCACCGCGTGCTTCGCAACGAGCGCTGGCTCCTGCTGCGGCGAAATCCTCCGCTGTTCATCTCGGGCGACAATCAATTGGGGCAGGTGCGCGGCCTCATGCTGACCCATCTGAAGGCTCTCTGGGCCTGAGGGACTTCGGCTGATCTCATGGCCAGTCGATGGCCGCGACATAGCGCGCATGCAGCTCGTCGAGCCGCCCGAGAACCGCATCTTTACCGAGCAAGGGCGACGCCCCGACGGCCTCTTTGAGGATCGCCGCGCTCAATTTCCGCCGGGCATTTTCGGCGATGGGAGCGAAGCTGAAGTGCCAGGGTTCGGGCCGGACCCCCGACAGCACCCCTTGATACGGGCGGAAGAATCCGAACCGGGCCGCATGGGCGTCCAGCCATTCGGCCAGCGCCGCATACGGTCCGCCGGCCGAAAACTCCTCGGGAGTGAGCTGCGGCCGGTATCCCTGCGGGGTGGCGCGCCGGTCGATGAGATCGACATCCGTTCCCCAGTGGTGGCGGCTCGCTCCGGGCAGAGCGGACCACAGCAATATGGCGTCGATGCGCTCCCCGGGCGAAAGATCACGCACATCGATGAGGTCGCCCGAAGCGTCCAGCATGGGCCGGTCGCCCGTGAATTTGCCGTTCCAGATCGCAAGCTGCCGCGAAAAGTCGCGAAACCCGCTGATGGGCGCAATATCGAATCCGTCGGCCCCTGCAGCGCGGCGCATGCTCAAGAAAGGAACGATTACCTGCGTGTGCAGGGCGCACGGCGGATCCTGCACCTGGACTATGTGGGTGGGGGCCCGACCGGTCAGCTCGTCCGCGTTCACGACGCTACGTCGCGGGCCGCCGCAAAATCGGAAACCTGGTCGAAGATGCGGGCCAGCGTACCCACTTCCTGCGCGCCTGAAACGGTGTACTGTCCGTCGAATACGAAGGTTGGAACGCCGGTGATCCCGAGCACCGCGGCGTGGCGTTCCGCGGCGATGACGCCGTCCTGTCCGGATCGCAATACCAGCGCCGACCGGGACTCCCGCTCTTTGAGGCCGGCATCGACGGCGAGCCGGACCAATTCCTCGATATCGCCGATGTCGCATCCCTCCTCGAAGTAGCCGCGCATGATGCGCTCCGCGACCGCCGCCTGCCGGCCGTATCTCGATGCATGGGCGATCAAGAGGTGCGACCTTCGCGTATTCGGCATGCGCTTGATGAGATCGAAGCGGAATTTAATGCCGCTCGCCTCTCCCTGACGCTCGAGTTCTGCATGCAGCTGCGCGACGCGCGCAGGGTCGCCGACTCGGGCCGCAAGGTAGGCGGCGCGGTCTACGCCCTCTGCGGGCATGTCCTGGTTGAGCTCGAACGGCCTGAAGGTCACGCGAGGCTCGAACCGCGGCCGTGCGGCCACCGCAACCTCGAAGCGCCGTTTGCCGAGATAGCACCAAGGGCAAACAGTGTCGGAATAGATATCAATGCGCATGTTTAGCGTCCATCCGAGGGATTGTACCGGGCCCCTTATGGGGTTTGGCGTGAACGGGTATCATTCCTCCAGGTCCGACGGGGAATTTGGCCGGTGTAGCCCATGGCTCGAAGCTTAAAAACCAAGTACTTACAGCTCGCATTGGCGGTGGGCGCCGTGCTGTCGCTGGTGTTTGGGGGCCTCGCGTACTATGAGCACCGCGTCAACTCCGCGGATGTCAATCAGGTCACTTACGCCACCGTGGCGCAAAAGCTGGAGGCGGACCTGGAAACCCGCGCCAGCAGCCTCTCCGAGATCACCGGAACCTCGCTCGCCCCCGCGTTGAGTTCGGGCAACAAGGCCGCGGTCGAATCGATCGCACAGCGGCTGCTCGACGAGCGCGACATCGAACGCGTCGAAGTCCTCGATGCGCACGGCACGGTGCTGTTCAGCGGCGGCGACCCGGCGGTGTTCCAGTCGGGCGACTGGTTCGTCTTCCAGAGCACCATCCACTCCAACCTGGTGTCGGCGCCGGTGCAGCGCCTGGGCAGTCTGCAGATCTGGATGAGCCGCGCCGCAATGCGCGACACCCTCGGCAGCATCCGCAAGCAGCTCGAGAGCCAGCAGGTCATCCAGGTCAAGCGCATGCGCGGCTTGATTGCGGGCATCACCCTGCCGCTGTTCATTCTCGGATTGATCGGGGCCTGGCTCATCGCGCGGCAACTGGCCGGGCCCATCTCCGCATTGGTAAAGAGCGCCGATAGGATCGGCGAGGGCGACTACACCCGGCCGCTCGCGGTCGTGCGCAAGGATGAACTCGGCGATCTGCAATTCGCGCTCGAGCGCATGCGGCAGAAGCTGAACGAAACCACGATCACGAAGAACTATCTGAACACGGTGCTCAACAGCCTGAGCGACGCGGTGCTCGTGACCTCCCCCGAAGGCATCGTCAAGAGCTGCAACGAGGCCACGCAAAAACTGCTCGGCTACCGCGAAGCGGACCTGATCGACAAGCCGCTGATCAGCTTCATCGACGATGCGCACCGCAACGCCTTCGATTTGACGAGTTCGGCACCGGAGGCGCGCGAGACGGTCCTGCGCACCGCCAGTGGCCAGACCATTCCCGTGTCCATGGCCAGTTCGGCGATCACGACGGAAGATCCGCAATTCCAGGGCAACATCTACGTGGCGCGCAATATCACCGAGCGCAAGCGCGCCGAACGGCGCATCCGCTACCTGGCGAGGTACGACACCCTCACCAAGATGCCGAATCGCATGCAGTTTCAGCATCTGCTGCAGCAGGCCATCGCGCGCACGCGGCGCAACCAGCGCTGCCTCGCGCTGCTGTACTTGGATTTGGACCGGTTCAAGGAGGTGAACGACACCTTCGGCCACGCCGCAGGCGACAGAACCTTGGAGATCCTGAGCGAGCGCCTGACGCGGAATTTGAGCAAGGACACCGTCATCGGCCGGCTCGCGGGCGACGAATTCGCCATGTTCGTCGACGATCTCCCGGCGGACGTGGACAATCGCGCGGCCATCGGCAACCTCGCGCGTACCCTGCTCGATGAGATCAGCCGCACCTTTTACGTGAACCAGCAGGAGGTGTACCTGACCGCCAGTGTCGGCATCGCCATCTGCCCCTACGATGCGGAGAACGTGATTGACTTGATCCGCAACGCGGATGCCGCGATGTACCACTCGAAGCAGAACGGCGGCAACACCTACGCGTTCTACGTGCCGGAGATGAACGCAGCGGCGGTCGAGCGGTTGATGCTGAAGAGCAAGCTGCGGCGCGCGCTGGAGCGCAACGAACTGGTGATCCTGTATCAATCCAAGGTGGACCTGCGCGACGGGCGCGTGGTGGGCGCCGAGGCGCTGCTGCGCTGGCGCCTGCCGGGCCACGGCGACATTTCCCCCTCGCAATTCATCCCCCTGGCGGAGGAAACCAGCCTGATCCTGGATATCGGCGAGTGGGTGATGAACCGGGTGTGCGCGGATTACCGCGAGTGGAAGAAGACCGTGCCCGAGCCCGGTCGAATCGCCATCAATCTCTCGCTGCGCCAGCTCAAACAGGTGAGCTTCATCTCGCGCTGCCGCAACGTGTTCCGCAAGCATGAGGTGTCTCCGACCTGCTTCGAGCTGGAAGTCACCGAAACCACGTTGATGACGGATCCGAAGCGCACTATTGGGCTTCTGAACGAGCTGTACGCCATGGGTTTGAACCTTGCTATCGACGATTTCGGCACGGGGTATTCCTCGCTGTCGGCCTTGCAGCAGTTCCCGATCGGCACCTTGAAGATCGACCAATCCTTCGTTCGCGATGTGGCCGTGGACTCGGACGACGCCGCCATCGTCCGCACCATCATCGACATGGGCAGGAGCCTCGATTTGGAAGTGATCGCCGAGGGCGTTGAGGCGAGCGAGCAGCTCGAATTCCTGCGCAAGCACGGCTGCTACTACGCCCAGGGGCGTCTGTTCGGCGATGCCATGGAGGCCGACAAGATGCTCGCCATTCTCGCGGGCCAGGCCGGCGGCGCCGCCCATCACGCGGCGCTGTGCACGCCCACGAGTTTGCGGTCGATGCGCCTGTCATCGTAGCTCGACCGTGTTGTCCGCTCGGGATCTCACCCTCCGGCGCGGTCCGGAGCCGCTCATCGAGCAGGTGCAGTTCACCGTCTTGCGCGGCGAGAAGGTCGGTGTCACCGGCGCCAACGGCTCCGGCAAATCCAGCCTGTTTGCCGCCGTACTCGGCGAATTGCACCCGGCCGGCGATCCCTCCCGGACAGGCTCCTAGGGACGGACTTTGGATGCTTTGGCGAGAACCTCGTCGGCTTGCGCCGCGATCTCGGCAAGCGCCGCGTCCGCGGCCCGCGCGTAGGCATCGACGATCGCGGTCAATCGGTTTTGCGCCGCCGGCTGCCGGGCGTCCGCCTCCAACCGGCCGAGAATGCGTCGGTCGCCGGATTCGCCGATGCGCGCGAGCATGTGTACATGCGCGGTGGGCGCCTGCGACGCGGAGGTGTATTCGGCTTGGAAGTCGGTGACTTCGATTTCCAGCCAGTATGCGCTCGCGAATACCGACGCATCGCCGCTCACGGTCCGCAAGTGCTCGCGCGAATGGAGGAATTTCTGCACCGTGAGATCCTGCAGCACATCGCCGGCGGGCCCGTTCCAGCGCGCGTCGGCGAAATAGTCCAAACGCCGGTCCGGATACAGCACGGCGATGCGATCGGTCGCAAGCCCGCTGCGCAGCTTGGGTTTGAGGATGGCCAGGTCGACGGGAATCGGGGCCGCCTGCGCGGAGCCGCCGGACGGCGCAGGGGTTGCAGTCGTCGGTTCGGCCGACAGCACGTACATGGTGGGCGGCACCACCTTGCTTTGGAACAGGCTTCCGCTGCAGGCGGCGGAAGCCGTCACTGCGACGGCGACGATGAGCGCGAACGCGCGCTTCATTTCGCCACCTCGACACCGCGGTAGGTGGGCTCGTACAGGAGCTGCGAAGGGTTTTGCTTCAGGCTGCGCGACAGGTCCCGAAATTCCCGCGCCGCCTGCCGGCTCTCGCGCAGCAATTGCTCGAACTCCGGCAGGCTCTGATGGGTGAAGCGCGACACTTCCGGCGCGTTGTCTTCGACGAAATGCTGCAAGCGGTCCGAGGTCTTCGCCAGATTGTCCGACATCAGTTTTATGTTCGCGACGGCGGATTGTATGTCCGGAGCCGTGTGCGCCTCGATTCCCCGCAGATCCGCCGCGGCTCCGCGCACTTCCTCGGAGGTGCGCCGTACCTCCGCCACCAGCCCCTGCACCTCCCGCACGGTGTCCGGCAGGCGCTCGCTCGCGAGCCGCACATTGTCGAGCGTGGCCTTGAACGAGCGCACGTTCTCGTCGCTGATGACTTGATTGAAGCGCTCCGCCAATTCAACGAGGTGCGTGGTCAGCGCCGGCAGGTCGCTCAACAGCACGTCGAAGTCCGAGGGTACCGAGCGAATCACCGGATACTTTAGACCTTGCGGCAGCGTCCCCGTCACCGTGGCCTTGTGGTCCTGCTTCAGGTCGATGAACAAGAGGCCGGTGATCCCCTGCAGGCTCAAGGAAGCCTGGGTGCGGCCATCGATCGGCGCCGTGGATTCGATGTCTGCGATGACCAGCACCCGGTTGCGCTGCTTGGGATCGATCATGATGCGCGCCACCTTGCCGACATCGACTCCCAGATAGCGCACCGGGCTGCCGGCGGAGAGGCCGCTCACCGTCCCGGGGAAATAGATTTCGTAGCGCTCATACGAGCGTTTGTCCTTCTGATCGGTGTACCAAAACACGAAGGACACCGCCATGGCGATCACCAGCAGCACGAAAGCGCCGACCGCCACATAATTCGCGTCCCTATCCATGCGCCTCCCGTTCCGCGGCGCGCGCGCGCGGCCCGTGAAAGTACTCGCGAATCCACGGATTCTGATTCTCGAGCATGCCATCCAAGGTATCGGTGATCATACGCCCGTCGACGATCACCCCGACCCGGCTGCAGGTCCGAAACAAGGTGTCGAGATCGTGGGTGATCATGACCACGGTGAGCCGCAGTTGGGAATGAAGGTATAACAGTAGCTCATCGAAGGCCGCGGCGGAAATCGGGTCCAGACCCGCGGTCGGTTCGTCGAGGAAGAGCAGCTTCGGCTCGAGGCTGAGCGCGCGTGCGAGGGCTGCGCGCTTGACCATGCCGCCCGACAATTGCGCGGGAAACTTCTTGCCGTCCGAGGGCGCGAGGCCGACCAGGCACAGATTCAACTCGGCCAATTGACCGAGGATCTTCTCGGACGCCGGATAGTACTCGCGCAGGGGCAGCTGTATGTTTTGGGCGACGGTCAGCGAGCTGATCAAGGCGCCGTTTTGAAACGTCACCCCGTAGCTTCGCACCAGCGAGCTGCGGTCTGCGACGGCCATTTGCCGCACGTCGCCGCCGTACAGCTCGACCGTGCCGCCGTCCGGCGCGCGCAGCCCCAGGATGGTGCGCATCAGCACGGTTTTTCCGGTTCCCGACCCGCCGACGACGCCGAATATCTCATTCGAATGAACTTCCATGTCAAGCCCGTTGTGGACGATCTGCGCGCCGAAACGGCTGATGAGGCCGCGTACGCGAATGACAGGGGGTGGCAAGGGTTCCTGCGTCAAAAGTCGATCTTCTGGAAAAGGACGGCGAACAGAGCGTCGGCCAGTATCACCAAGAAAATGGATTGCACCACGGCGACGGTGGTCAGACGCCCGAGCTCGCGGGCGGATTCCCGCACCTGCATGCCGCGGTAAGTGCCCACCATGGCGATCAGAGCGGCGAATACCGGCGCCTTGATGAGACCGGCCCAGAACGTCGTCGGCGACAGTGCCTCGTGCATACGATAGGTGAACTGCACCAGCGGGATGTGCAGATTGAGCAGCGACAAGAGCCCGCCGCCGGCCAGTCCCATGGCATCCGCGATGATGGTCAGCAAGGGCAGCGCAATGATGAGAGCCAGCACCCGCGGGACGACCAGCAGCTCGATGGGACTCATGCCCATGGCGCGCAGGGCGTCGGTCTCCTCGTTGAGCCGCATCACGCCTATCTCGGCCGCGAAGGCGCTGCCGGAGCGGCCGGCGACGATGATGGCGGTCAACAGCACGCCCATTTCACGCAGCACCGAGATCGTCACCAGATCCACCACAAAAATGTCGGCGCCGAATCGCGACAGCTGCTGCGCTCCCAAATAGGCCACGATCACGCTGATCAGGAAGGCGATGAGGCAGACGATGGGAATGGCGGTGATGCCCGTCTCGTAGATATGGCGCACCAGCGAGGATGCGCGCAGCGCACGCGGCCGCATGACGGCCTCGCCGAGGACCCGGACGATGCCGCCGAAGAAGCCGAGCACGGCCTGCGCGTAGCGGCCCTGCAGAACCGCCGATCGGCCCAGTTCGCTCACCATTCCAGGGGAGCTCGCCTTCGCGTGCGCCGGCGGCGACGCGGCACGTGCCTTCTGAAGTTTTTGCAGCAGCTCAAGATAGTGGGGTGGACCGCCCGTGTGGCGAACCTCGAGATGCGTGGCGCCGATCTCGGTCAATCGCATCAGCAGTCCCCAAGCCGCCCCCATCGCCGGCGCCTCGGCCCCGGACCAATCGCAGACCAGGGTGCCGTGCAATTCGCGCGGCAAGCCCCGCAGCTGCGCGTCGATATGCCCCAGGGCGGGCAATGACCAATCTCCGCTCAGGTACAAGCGCCGGTCGTCGCCTTCTCCTTCGAGCTTGAGGACGGTCATACTTGCGCTCATGTCTATATGCTAGCAGGCAACACATGATGCACAGCGACCCGCTGTTACAAATCCTGATCCTGCTTGCCGCTTCGGTGTGCGTGGTCGCCGGCGTGCGCAAACTGAAACTGCCTGCAATTCTGGGCTACCTTGCAGTGGGCATGCTGCTCGGTCCGCACGCATTCGCCCTCGCCCAGGGTGGCGCGACGACCCAGCTGTTGGCGGACTTCGGCGTGGTTTTCCTGGTGTTCACGCTGGGATTGGAGTTCTCTCTGCCGCGCCTCGTCGCGATGCGTTGGGAAGTGCTCGGCGTGGGGGGTGCGCAGGTGCTTCTCACCACGGGCGTCGTTGCCGCGGGGCTCAGCCTTATCTTCGGTATCGTTCCCGCGGTGGCCGTGGTGATCGGCGGCGCGGTCGCCATGTCTTCGACGGCCATCGTCATTTCGCAGCTCACCGAGCAATCGGAAAACAACCGCACGCACGGACGCCTCGCGGTGGCCATCTGCCTGTTTCAGGACCTGAGCTTTCCCCTGTTTCTAGCCCTGGTGTCGGTGCTCACCGGCGCCGGACAGGCAGCTGCGTCGCGCGTCGGCGCCGCCATCGGCATCGCCGTTCTGGCATTGCTCCTGGTGCTTGCCGCCGGGCGATGGCTGCTGCGGCCGCTGTTCCTCCTCATTGCGGGGGTGCGTTCCGCCGAGCTCTTTTCACTGGCGGTGCTGCTCGCAGTGCTGGCCTCGGCTTGGGCGACCCAGGCGGTCGGCCTGTCGCTCGCGCTCGGTGCCTTTCTCGCGGGCATGATGCTCGCCGAGACCGAGTTTCGCCACCAGATCGAAGCGACCATCCGTTCCTATCGCGAGGTGCTGCTCGGTCTGTTCTTCATCACCGTCGGCATGCTGCTCGATGTGGGACTGCTGCTGCGGCATTTCCCACAGGTCGCGGCGATTCTCGCCGGAATGCTGGTGCTCAAGACCGCGGTGGTGACACTGGTCTCAAAGCCGGCCACCAAGAGCTGGTTCAAGTCCCTGCGCACCGGCGTGGTGGTGAGCCAGGGAGGAGAGTTCGGCTTTGCGCTGTTGACTCTGGTGCTGCGGCGGGAGTTGCTCGATTCAGGCATCGTGCAGCCGCTACTGGCGGCCACCGCGCTCAGCATGGTCCTCTCGCCCATCCTCATTCGGCACAATAGGCGCATCACGCGCGCCCTGCTCGGCGAATCAGGCCCGCCCAAGAGCGAGGCCATGCGCGAGGCGCAGGCCACCTTGGCCGTCGCCGAGCGCGAACACGTCGTCATTTGCGGCTTCGGCCGGGTCGGCCAGAACATTGCCCGGGTGCTCGAACAGACGGGTTTCGAATACATCGCCCTCGAAGTGGACGCCTATCGGATTCGCGCCGGCAGGCAGGCGGGCGATCCGGTCATCTACGGCGACGCCGGCCAAATCAAGGTCTTGGAAAATGTCGGGGTGGCGCACGCGAGCTGCGTCGTGATCACGTTCGCAAGTCCTGAGGTGGCGCTGCGCATCCTGCGTGCGGTGCGTGAGTTGCGCGCCGACGTGCCGATTCTCGTGCGCACTCAGGACGACGCCAAGCTGGAGGAGTTGCAGGCGGCAGGAGCGACCGAGGTGGTTCCGGAAACCTTCGAGGCCAGCCTCATGCTGCTGTCGCACCTTCTCTTGTTGCTGAAACTGCCGGTGCCGCGCGTCATCCGTACCGTCAATGACATCCGCAGCCATCGCTACGGCATGCTGCGCCAGTACTTCCGGTCCGGCGACTCCCTTCCTCTCGACGGCAGCCATGCCTTTCGCGAAGAATTGCACAGCGTCATTCTGCCGCCCCACGCCTGGGCGGTGGGCCACAGCATTGCGGAGCTTGCCGCCCGCGGTTCCCGGGCGTCGGTTAGTGCAGTGCGGCGAGACGGCATCGTCGGCCGCGAACCCAGCCCGGAGACCTTGTTCAAGGAAGGAGACGTAGTGGTCGTTTGCGGCACCCCTGAGGCCGTTGAGCACGCAGAAACGCTGCTCCTGATGGGTTGAAAAAAGGGCTTTACAGGGATGCGGCATCCATCGCATAGTAGGCGCGCTGTTCAAGGGCAAACCCGCCGAAAGGCGGGGACGCAAAACCACCGGTCTTAGGGGCTTCCTGATGGAAGTCTGACGATAGCGGGGTCGCCAGTACATCCAAGCGCACGAGCGCTCCAAAGCCATCCGGTTTTGTGCTCCCCACAGCAAGCGGTTCAGGTGAAGTGCGATCTTCCGGGGGGAAGCATATGGTTACCAAAGTCAGTCGTCCGAACGGCGCGGACTCGTCGGGCATTTTCCGCAGGCCGCGGCTCGTTCTCAAACTCAAGCGCTTCGAGGAAATTCCCGGGATTCTTGCCAAGACCAAGAACTATCCCTCTCCGGTGCGCACCGTCGGCGCCGATTACTCCCAAACACGCTGCGTGGGCGCCGACGGCGGCACCACGGTCGACACGGGCGGGCTCGACAAGATCCTGGAATTCGGCGAAGCCCATGTGAGGGCGCAAGCCGGTGTGCGCGTGGGCACCTTGGTGCAGGCGCTTGCGGAGCGTGGGCTCGAGCTGCCGTTGACCCCGGAAATGGGCCAGATTTCCCTGGGCGCCGCGGCCGTCACCACTCTGCCGCAAGCCTCATACGATCCCGGTGTCGCGCAATTATCGTCCTGCGTCGCCGAGATCAAGATGATCACGCCGCAGGGCAAGCAGATGATCGTGACCGAGCGCGAACGGGATCTGATGCGGGTGCTGCGCTCGAGCTTCGGTCTACTGGGCGTGGTTCACGAGGTGGTGCTGCGCGTGCGGCCGGTGACGCCGGTGAAAATCGACTATCAAGTCCTGTCTCTGAAGGATTTCACCGCGCGATTCAAATCCATCGTGAATGCCCCGGGCGCGTTGCGGCTGCATCTTTCGCCCTTCACGGACAAGATCACCGTCGAACGCCGCACACTCGACGAGTCGGCTTCCGTCACCCGATCGGGGATCTGGCAGGTCCGGAATTCAGTCATGCGCAATGTGCTGCCAGCCTTCGGATCGACCGTCGGCAGCGTGCTGGCGGCGCCCGGATTGCGTGCGGCCATGCTGTCCGGCGTGCAGCGCGCGCTGCGGGCCACCTTGGACCGGGGTGCGCGCGGGGTGGTGCTGTATTCTCACGAGTGGCTGCGCGACATGCCGAGCGAAGCGTGGAAGGCCCGCCACACTTATAGTCTGTGGGCGTTTCCGCAGGCCGACTACCCCAAACTTCTGGCCGAGTACTTCGCCTTCTGCAAGGCCTATTACAAGGAGCACCGTTACCGGTGCAACCTCGTCACCGGCGCGAGCCGTTTGCATCAGGACAAAGGATCCCTGTTCAGCGTGAGTTACGCCGGCCCTGCGATCACTCTGGAGCCCTCTTCCACCGGTGATCGCGGCTGGGACGATTTTTTGATCGATTTCAACGATTTCGCGTCAGGCCAGGGCGGTACACCCACGTTCAATCAGACGCGCGCCCTGCAGCCCGAACATGTCGCGAAATCATTCGGCGAACGCGTGAAGTTATTCGGCGCGCTGCGCCAGCGGACCGACCCGCTCAACCGGCTGCGCAACAGCTATTTCGCGCATCTGCTGGGGTAGCGACGGAGCAGGCTCGGACGTGCTCCTACAGGCCGGAAACGATTTTGGCCTTGATCGACTCGAACTCGGAGTCGCTGATGAGCTTGGCGTCGAGCATCTCGCGCGCCTGGCGCAACCGCCGGGCGGGGTCGGATTCGCCGCCGGCTGCATCGCCGCCGAAGGCGCCCTGGGCGCCGATCTGCACGCCGCCTGATTTCGCGCGCAGCTCTTCGAGATCCCGTACCCGGCGTTTCTCGCGCCATACCTGGTCGTGCTGCTGGCAGATGCGATACATGGCCTGCGCCTGATCCTTGCGCAGGCCCTGCGAAGGTCCACACCCGATTCACCTCGGTACCGAGGCTAAGATCGGAGCTCGATTGCGCGACGAGAGTCAGGTCCGCGGCGAGAATTCCGGCGCTGATGCGGGTTTCCTTCAGATCCTGCCAGCGAATGTCCGCTGAGTCGTAGCCGCCGAGCAGGCGCCGCTGGAGCGATATGAAACGCCCGCTGGTGGCGGCAATGCAGGCGCGGCGATGGCTGAGCGCGAACAGGCGATGCTGCACCGCCCAGGCTTCCAAGGTCTCGCCGGATGTGAGCAATCCCCGCAAAGTCGCGAGGATGGCTTCGAGATCCGGCTCCGGCGAAGGGCCCGGCGCGGTATCCGCCATCATCCCTTCTCCTGAAGATGCGCCTCCAGGAACCACAGATACTTGTCGACTTCGCGGGAAATTCCCGTGAAGAGATCTGCAGTATCGGCGTCGCCCAGCTTATTCGTGTCGTCGATGGCCGCCCGCACGGACTTGCCGTACGCGGCGAGCTGGGTGGACAGATAATACAGATGATCCTTGCCGGCGGTGATGGAGAGCGGGTAGTTCTTCAACTTGCTGCGCTTGGCGGCCACGGCGACCGTCCCTTCGGCGGTACCGCCGAGGCTCGTCACGCGCTCTGCAATGTCGTCGACCTGTCCCAGCACCAGATCTGAAATCTTGTCGAACAGCTCGTGCAAGGCGATGAAGTTCGGGCCCTTCACATTCCAATGCGCCTGCTTGACCTGGCTTTGCAGATCGATCGCGTCGGCCAGCCGATCGTTGAGTATGAGGACAACGTTGCGGCGGATCTTCTCGGAAAGATCAATCTTGGACTTGTACATCGGCGCTCCTTCGAAAGTTCTGATATCGGAGCGCTATTTTGCACCGCTTGGTTGCGAATCCCAAGCAGCTAGATTTCAGTGCGCCGCATGCGCAGTTGGACTGCGACGGCGAGCAGCGCGACCCCGACCGCGACGCCCACCCATGTCTCGGGACTCGACAGGAATCCGCCGGGGTTGAGGAAGCCCCAGATGCTCACCGGCATCCGGATGGTGTCCTTGTCCACGACCGTGGTCACCCATGAGCAACAGCCCTCCGGGTCGCGGAATGTCAGCCGCGCCGCACCCGCCAGACGTCTCCCGAGCTGGCTCGCGATCACATGCGTGCCGAAGAACCAGCGCTCGATGAGCATCAACCCGATCGGCGGCAACAGGGACCAGAGCATGACGGCGCGCTTGGCCCATGCGGATACCACCAGCAAGTATGCGGCGATGGGCAGGTACCAAATGGCGCTCGTCGCAATCACGTAAAGCCATAGAACCTGCAGCTGCAGCCACACATTGCCGTGCCACAGGGCCCCGCCGATGAAGGAACTGGCACGCACCGAGACAATGAACGCGATGATGAGCGCCGTGGCGTCGGCGGCGGCGCAATAAACCAGGGGAATGACGATGAGAGAGGTGGCGAGCTTCGACAGCACCGTCGCAGTGTCGGAAATCGGCATCGATTTCCAGAACAAGACGCTGCGGTCCTTGCGGTCGGCGTACAAGCAATCAAGCAGGTACCAGGTCGAATAGATCGTCAGGACCACGACGAACGTCACCCCGACCGCCAGCAGGAATCCTCCGCCGATGGCCTGGCTCGGCAGCTGCAAGGGGATGGATATTTGATCGACCTTGCCGAACAGGGCGACCAGCACCATGAGTCCGCCGAGAATCGCCGGTATGATCCATATCGCACGGTTTTCCCAAAATTCCCGGCGAATGAGCCAGCTGTAAGTGTTCATTCGGCACCTCCCGACAGCCTGGCGACAAATAAATCGGCGACGCTGGGCGTGTGCACCTCGCCGAAGCCTGCGAGCTTCTCCAAGTCCGGCTGTTCGAAGTACAGCACCACTTTACCGAGCATGCGGCGTTCGAAGAACGGCTTTTCGGCTCGCGCCGCCTCCACGCGGTCGGCGGCCACGGCGACCGCCGCATAGCGGACGGCGACGTCGTCGAGCGATGATTCGAGAACGATGCGGCCCTTGTCGATGAAGAGCACGTCGGTCAGAAGATTCTCCACTTCCTCCACCTGGTGCGTGGTGATCAATATGGTGCGCGTCTCGTCCATGTAGTCGTTGACCAGCGCGTCATAGAAGGCGCTGCGCGCCAGAATGTCCAGGCCCAGGGTGGGTTCATCGAGCACCAACAATTTCGCGTCGATGGCCATGGTCAATGCCAGATGCACCTGCGTCTTCATACCCTTGGACAATTCGCGCATGCGGCGCTTGCCCGCGATCTGGGTCCTTGCCAGCAATTCCGCGGCACGATCGCGGCGAAACCGCGGATGCACGCCGGCGACGAAGTCGACCGCGTGATCGACGCGCAGCCACGCGGGCAGCACGGCCACGTCGGCGATGAAGCAGGCGTCGCGCATGAGCTCCGTGCGTTCGCGAAGCGGCTCGCGGCCCAACACCTGCAACTGCCCCTCGTAGGCGGTCAGCCCGAGGATGGCACGCAGGGCGGTGGTCTTGCCGGCGCCGTTCGGACCGATGAGCCCGACGATGCGGCCGGTTTCCACGGAGAAGTTGGCGCGATCGAGCGCAACATGGGCGCCATATTTTTTCGTCAATTCACGGGCTTCGATAAGCGGGGGCATGATGGGTCTCATTATTCTTTGGCGTCGCCGCCGCGAGGCGGCGGCGCCGGATGGGTGACTGCCGGGGTCTGTGCGAACAATTCCTGCGAGGAGAAGCCGAGCCTGTGAATGACCGCCAGGATCTGCGGCCATTCCTCGTGCAGAAACCGCTCGCGCTCTCCTGCCAGCAGCAGCCGCCGCGCGCCTTCGCTCACGTACATGCCCCGGCCGCGGCGTTTCTCGACCAGGTTCTCATCGACCAACTGTTGGTAGCCCTTCAGCACCGTCAGCGGATTGAGCCGGTAATCGGCGGCAACCGCGCGCACGGAGGGCAAGGGGTCACCCTCCTTGAGCGCACCCTCCAGAATGAGGGCGACCATTCGATCGCGCAGCTGGCGATAGATGGGCTGATTGTCGTTCCAATTGGGGTCCATTCCTCTCTCGATCTACTGTTGTGGCTCTATAGCACGCTAGTCTAAGGCAACGCGGTATCGGCAATGCGGGACCTCCCGCACTCAGGCAGTGCCGGCCGATGAGGGCGATGCGGCCTGTACCAGAGCACCGATGGCGGCATGCTGGTGCAACTGGCCATTGAAGAGATAGGCCACTCCACCGATGATGAGGCTGTTCATCATCAGGGCGACGGCAAGGGCGGCAAGCTTGGTTGTGATTTGAGTGTTCATGTGAGTCTCCTGGTTGAATCCGTAGTCATCGAGGTGTTTCGGTGACTTGGTGATATAGTCACATATAACACTGCTACATGCAAGTGCTTTCCCAAAATATTTTCTAAGGGTCTCGGGATGCATATCGCGGTGCACAATGGCACTTGGCTATGGCTGCGGCTCCTTTGGACCGGTGGCCCGCGGGCCCGCTGCGCGTATATTCAAGCCATGGAATCGCTCGACGAGGACGCGAGGCTCATGCTCCTGTACCGGGACGGCGACGCCGAAGCCTTTTCGGCGCTGTATGCGCGGCACAAGGGACCTCTGTATCGCTACCTGCTGAGACAGGTGCGCAATGCGGGCGCCGCCGCGGACTTGTTTCAAGATGTTTGGTCGCGCCTGGTGGCGACCCGCAGCCGCTACGAACCGCGGGCAAAGTTCGCGACCTATTTGTTTCACATTGCGCACAACTGCACCATGGATTTTTTCCGGCGCGACCTGCGCCTGCACCCTGCCGAAGGCGATTTTCTGCTGGACGGACAATCCTCCGAACCGGAGGTACCCGATTATCAGCGCCCGGATGTGATTGCGGAGTTCGCCGAGCAGCGGTCCGCCCTGCTCGCATCGCTTCGCGCCCTGCCGCAGGAGCAGCGTGAAGCTTTTCTGCTGCACGAGGAAACCGGATTGACCATCGAGGAAATCGCGCGCGTAACCCAGGTGGGGATCGAGACGGCCAAGAGCCGCTTGCGCTACGCAATTCGCAAATTGAAGAAGTCGCTGGCCGCGGGACAGGTCGTGGGCACGACGCCGCTTGGGCCGGACAGGGACATGAAGGCGGCCAATGCATCCACCTGACGACTTGGACGAGTATTTGCGCGGCGACAGCGAGCTGTCGTGTCAGTACCGCAGAGAACCCGCGCCGACACCGCCGCCCGCTCTCGACGCACGCGTGCTCGACCTCGCGCGCCCGCCCGGATTGAGCGCCGTTCGCGGCGCACGCCGCGACTCGCCGTGCCTCGCGCCGCTGGCATTCGCCGCCAGCGTTCTGCTGTCGGTGGCACTGGTGCTCGCCATTGTCGTCGGTCCGCAAGCCGTCAAGCGCGCCGACGATGTGCCGCACGTGGTTCGTGTCGCGTACAGCGACAATCCCAGGCTCGCCCGCTCGCCGCGCGCATGGCTCGCCGACATCGCGGCGCTGCGCCGCGCCGGACACAATCGCGAAGCGGATGAGGAATTGCGCCGCTTTCGCAGCGCCTATCCCGATTATCGCCCATGACGCCACCGCATCGCACGTTTATGGGCTAAAATTCCCTGCTTTTGCGGCGGGGGATTTCATGAAGAAGCCGGTCACTGTCACCATCACGGGCGCCGCGGGTAACATCGGTTATGCGCTCGCCTTTCGCGTCGCATCGGGTCAAATGCTGGGCTCCGACCAGCCGATCAACTTGAATCTGCTCGAGATCCCGGCGGCGAGCGCGGCGGTGCAGGGCGTGGTGATGGAGCTCCACGACTGCGCATTCCCCGCCCTCAATAAGGTGACGGCGAGCTCCGATGCCGGCGTCGCATTCAAGGACTGCGATTACGCCATGCTGATCGGCGCGCGGCCGCGCGGACCCGGCATGGAGCGCAAGGATCTGCTGCTCGAGAACGCAAAGATTTTCTCTGCGCAGGGCAAGGCGCTGGACGCGGTCGCGAGCCGCGACGTGCGGGTGCTGGTGGTGGGCAATCCTGCCAATACGAATTCGCTGATCGCTCAGCGCAACGCACCCTCGCTGCCGCCGCACCGTTTCACCGCGATGACGCGATTGGATCACAACCGGGGACTCGCGCAGCTGACTGAAAAGAGCGCGGCGCCCCTGGCGGAGGTCAAGAGAGTCATCATCTGGGGCAATCACTCGGCGACCCAGTATCCCGATCTGCACCATGCAACCGTCGGAGGGCGGCCCGCGCTGTCGGTGGTCGAGGAGAGTTGGTTCAAGGACACTTTCATTCCCACGGTGCAGCAGCGCGGCGCCGCCGTCATCAAGGCCCGCGGCACCTCGTCGGCCGCATCCGCGGCGGCGGCGGCGTTGGATCACATTCACGATTGGGTGAAGGGCACGCCGGCGGGCGACTGGGTCAGCATGGCGGTCTGCTCGGACGGCAGCTATGGAATTCCGGAAGGCGTGATTTATTCCTATCCCGTGACCTGCAAGAACGGCGAGTACAGCATCGTTCAGGGCCTCCCCATCGGCGATTTCAGCCGCGAGAAGATGCAGGCGACCCACCGTGAGTTGTTGGAAGAACGGGACGGCGTGAAAGATTTGATCTGAATGCACATGAACGGCGCCGCCTCATGGATCATGGCCTCGGGCGCGGGCGCGTTCGCAGCCTGGGCGGTGCTGCTGCTGGGAGCCGTTCTCGTGCTCGCCTATCGCCGCGCCGGCCTCGCGGCAAGTTCCTGCCTGCTCGGCGCATTGCTGCTCGCCTATTGGCTGCTTGGGGCGGCGCCGCAGTGGTGGAAGTTCGTCATCTGCATCCCGTACGCGTTGCTGCTGCTGCTCAACCTGCGGCCCCTGCGGTTGCGCCTCATGACTCGGCCGTTCCTGCGCAGCTACCGGCGATTGCTGCCGCCGATGTCGGCCACCGAACGCGAAGCGCTGGATGCCGGAACGGTTTGGTGGGACGGAGAATTGTTCACAGGGGGGCCGCATTGGGAAAAGCTCATGTCGGCGAAAGTGCCGGCGCTTAACCAGGCGGAGCAGGCATTTCTCGACGGACCCTGCGAAGACCTGTGCGCCATGCTCGACGATTGGGACATTACTCACACCCGGGCCGATCTGTCCCCCGAGGTATGGCATTTCATCAAGTCGCGGGGATTCTTCGGGATGATCATCCCGAAGCGATACGGCGGCCTTGAATTCTCGGCGTACGCACACTCATGCGTGCTGATCAAGATCGCTTCGCGATCGGGCACCGCCTCCTCGACCATCGCCGTGCCGAACTCCCTGGGGCCGGCGGAGTTGCTGCTGCACTACGGAACCGATGCGCAGAAGGACCATTACCTGCCGCGCCTTGCACGCGGAGAAGAGGTGCCCTGCTTCGCCCTCACCGGTCCGCGCGCCGGTTCCGACGCCGCCTCCATCCCCGACACGGGAATCATTTGCAAAGGGCTCTGGCAGGGCGCCGAAATCGTCGGCATCAAGCTCAATTTTTCCAAGCGCTACATCACCCTGGCGCCGGTCGCCACCGTGGTCGGACTCGCCTTTCGCCTGTTCGATCCCGAGCACCTGATGGGCGCTCGCGCCGACCTCGGCATCACCTGCGCGTTGATCCCGCGCGACACGGCCGGAGTCAGCATCGGGCGGCGGCATTTTCCGCTCAACGTCCCCTTTCAGAACGGGCCCATCCAGGGCAGGGACGTGTTCGTGCCCGTCGACGCCATCATCGGCGGCTTCGCGATGGCCGGCCAGGGCTGGCGCATGCTGGTCGAGCAATTGTCCGTGGGCCGCTGCATATCGCTTCCCTCGAGCGCCACCGGCGGCGCGCAGGCCGCAGTGTATGCGTCCGCGGCGTACGCCCGCATACGCCGCCAGTTCAACATGCCCATCGGCCGCTTCGAAGGCATCGAGCAGGTGCTGGCGCGCATGGCGGCGCGCAGCTACATCATGGACGCCGCGCGCTCGGTCACGGCCGGGGCGATCGACGGCGGCGAAAAGCCGTCCGTGCCGTCCGCCATGCTGAAATATCATGCGACCGAACTCGGCCGCACCATCGCCAACGATGCGATGGACGTGCACGGAGGCAAGGGCATTTGCCTGGGCCCAAGGAACTATCTGGGGCGCGGATACCAGATCGTGCCGGTCGCCATCACCGTCGAAGGCGCGAACATCCTGACGCGCAGCCTCATCATCTTCGGCCAGGGAGCGGTGCGCTGCCATCCCTTCGTGCTCAGGGAAATGAATGCGGCGCGCAATCCCGACCGCGAAGCCGGGGTCGCGGAATTCGATCGCGCCTTGATGGGCCATATCGGGTTCGCGATTTCCAATGCAGCGCGCTCGTTGATCCAGGGGCTGACCCTGGCCCGCTTCACGCGCGTGCCGCAGACCGGCGCGACGAGGCGCTATTTCCAGCACATCAACCGCTACAGCGCGTCATTCGCGCTGGCCACCGATATCGCCATGCTGGCGCTCGGCGGCTACCTGAAGAAAAAGGAGACCTTGTCGGCACGACTGGGCGATGTGCTGTCGATGATGTACCTGGCCTCCATGGTGCTGAAGCATCACGAGAACCAGGGCCGCCAGGCTGAGGATCTGCCGCTGGTTGAGTGGGCCTGCCGGAGCCTTTTGTACCAGGCGCAGGAACAGCTGCACCTGTTCCTGCGCAACTTCCCGAACCGGCCGCTCGCCGCATTCATGCGCCTGCTCATTTTTCCGCGCGGACTCACGTACTTCCCGCCGAGCGACCGACTGGGGCGCGCCATCGCCGATCTGATCATGAATCCCACCGCAGCGCGGGAACGCCTCAGCCTGCACATCTACAAGACCCCCGCCATCGGCAACCCGCTCGGGCTGCTGCAAGAGGCGTTGGACCTGTCGGCGGCGGCGGAGGCCCTGGAGAAGCGCGTGCGCGTGGACGGCGTCAAGACCGGCCGCGTCACGGCGCTGGATCTTCCGGGGCAAATCGCCGAGGCGGTGGCGGAGGGGATTTTGAGCGAGGCCGAAGGGGCGGTGTTGCGCGACTACGATGCCAAGGTGTCGTATCTCACCGGCGTCGATGATTTCGCGCCGCAAGACTTGCGCGCCGGCGCCGCAGTCGGCCCCGGTCCAGACGCCGATCCATGACCTCGGAGGAATCCGCGCCCTACGCTCCTCCCTTGAGCGCCGCCCGCCGCTGCCTGAATTGCTCGGCCGTGCTGACGGGACGCTACTGCGCCGATTGCGGCCAGGCCGCGGACGTTCACGTGCCGAGCACCGCTGAACTCGCTCACGAAGCGCTCGAGGGCATCACTCATTCGGATTCCCGCCTTTGGCGCACGCTGTACCTCCTCTGGTTCAAGCCCGGCAAGCTCACCCGGGAGTTCATCGCAGGGCGCCGCGCGGCGTACCTTCCGCCGTTCCGCTTGTACCTCGTGCTCAGCATCATATTTTTCCTGGTGGCCTCCGTCTCGAACACTCATGTGAAATTCCTGAGTGTCGGCGACAACGGCGTTCGTGTCAGCGACGACGCCCCGGTGGAATGCGCCAGTGTGAATGCCACCTCCTTCAAGGTCACCCTGTTCGGGCGCGACTGGGCGCCGCGCATCAAGCGCGTCTGCGGTGAAATCGCGCGCGACAACGGCGCCAACCTCGTGCACGTGGCCCTCGGCACCGCGCCCAAAGCCATGTTCATCTTCCTGCCGCTGATCGCGCTTCTGCACATGCTGCTGTATTGGCGGCCCCGGCATCGTTACGCGGAGCACCTGCTGTTCTTCCTGCACGTGCACGCGTTTTTCTTTTCGGTGATGACGCTGGCAATCCTGTCGGGCGACGCGGCCGGCGCATGGCCGCGCCTGAACCCGGTGCTGAGCGCCGCGCCGCTGTTGCTCTGGTCCCTGCCTGTGTATACGGTGCTCGCCATGCGGCGGGTGTTCGACGCAGGCTGGACACGCACTCTGGTCAAGGCGTCGGCGCTCTTCGTCGTGTACATGGTGGTATTGTTCATCGCCCTGCTCGGGGTATTCGTGTATGCCGTGCTGCAGCTGTAGGATGGCGGGGTCCACCATGAGGGGAACAGCGTGAATCGTGTACTTCTCGAAAAATCACCATCGATGTGAAATGACATGCGGGCGATACTGCACATCGACATGGACGCCTTCTATGCGTCCGTCGAAGAACATGATCGCCCCGAGCTTCGGGGCAGGCCCTTGATCGTCGGCGGCACAGGCGGCCGAGGGGTCGTGGCCGCGGCCAGCTATGCGGTGCGCCGCTTCGGCGTCCGCTCCGCCATGCCCATGAGCGAGGCATTGCGCCGCTGCCCGGGCGCCGTCTGCGTCCAGCCGCGCATGGCGCGCTACAAGGAGGTCTCGGAACGGGTGTTCGCCATATTTCACGAATTCACGCCGCTCGTGGAAGGTCTCTCCCTGGATGAGGCGTTTCTCGACGTCACGGGCAGCCTCAAGCTGCTGGGCGGCGCGGAATCGATCGGCGCGGACATCAGGCGCCGCATTCTGACGGATACCGGGCTCACGGCGTCAGTGGGTATCGCGCCCAATAAGCTGCTTGCCAAGATCGCCTCCGACCTGAACAAACCCGACGGCATGTGCCGCATAGCGTCGGACAATGTGCGGCATATTCTGGACGGATTGCCCGTCGAGAAATTGTATGGCGTGGGACCGCGTACCTTGCCCGCGGTGCATGCCGCGGGAATTCGCAGTTTCGGCGACCTGCGCAGTGCAGGCGACGAGGTGCTGTGGCGCCTTTTCGGCAAGCACGGGAAAACCATGCGCGACCGCGCATCGGGCCTCGACGATCGGCCCGTGGAGCCCGATCGCGAGGGGAAATCGATCAGCGCGGAAGAAACCTACTCCACGGACATCCGGGGCGTGGCGCGGCTCAGGGTGGAGCTGCAGCGCCTCGCCGACCGTGCGGCCTCGCGCTTGAGGAAGCAGGATCTTGCGGCAGCCCGGGTGAGCGTCAAGATCCGCCGCGGCGATTTCACCACGTTCACGCGCCAGCGCGCCTTGGGGGGACCCACTCAGGACACGGCCATGCTATCGGCGGCTGCCCGGGACCTGCTGGAAGATTGGTACGCGGCCAACCCGAATTGCCCGGTACGGCTGTTGGGAGTGGCCTTGAGCAACCTTCGGACATTGCAGCAGCCGGATTTGTTCGCGAACGTCCCCGCCGCGGGCTCCCGTTTGGACGCGGTCGTCGACGGTATCCGCAACCGCTTCGGAACGGACCTGTTGACCCGCGCCAGCCTCTTGCCGCGCGGTCCGGTGTCGGGCGGCTGAATTGGCATGTAGGAGCCCTCAGAGCAGTCATGTACTTAAGCTTCTTCGGTCTCAGTGAAAAGCCGTTCGCCATCACGCCCGACCCGCGCTATCTCTATTTGAGCGAGCGTCACGCCGAGGCGCTCGCGCATTTGCTGTACGGCATCAACGAATCCGGGGGCTTCATTCAATTGACGGGCGAGGTGGGCACGGGCAAGACCACGGTGGTGCGCACGCTGTTGTCGCGCGTTCCGCATCACGCCGATGTGGCGGTGATCTTGAATCCTCGAGTGACTCCGGTGG
Organism: uncultured Gammaproteobacteria bacterium; assembly: GCA_963702735.1. Taxonomy (GTDB): domain Bacteria; phylum Pseudomonadota; class Gammaproteobacteria; order Steroidobacterales; family Steroidobacteraceae; genus Bog-1198. The sequence goes on from CAVPDW010000002.1 coordinate 313,713, forward strand.
AGTTTCTGCTCACCATCTGCGAGGAGCTGGGAATTCCCATCGCCGATGCCGATCGCGACAGCGTCAAGCAGATGGTCGACGCCCTCAATCGGCGGCTGCTTTCGGCCCATGCCGAGGGCAGACGCATCATCGTGATCGTTGATGAGGCGCAAAACCTCTCGCCCGAAGTGTTGGAACAGGTGCGGCTGCTCACCAATCTGGAAACACCCACGCAGAAGCTGCTGCAAATCATCCTGATCGGGCAGCCGGAGCTGCGCGAATTGCTCGACCGCACGGAGCTGCGCCAGCTGGCGCAGCGCATCACCGGCCGGTATCACCTGGAACCCCTGTCGCGCGAGGAAACTTCCGGGTACGTGCGGCACCGGCTCCGGGTCGCCGGTGCCAGCGCGGAAATCTTCACTCCCTCGGCGCTGGCCGAGGTTCATCGCCTCTCCGGAGGGATCCCACGTGTGATCAATGTCACCTGCGACCGCGCCCTGCTTGGCGCCTACACCCAGGAGACGCGGAAAATCACCGCCGCGCTGGTGCGTTCGGCCGCCGGAGAGGTCTACGGCCGGCGCTATATGCCCTGGTGGCTCGGCTGGATTGTGGGAACCCTCGGCATCGCAAGCATCGTCTGCGCCGCCATTGCCGGCTGGCAACTGTGGCAACGGCAAATGGCTCCATTGCACGCATCCGCACACAAACCCCGGGAGGTCATGGCACTGCCGGCCATGTCCGCGGCCGGGGCGCCCGCCGCCGCTCCTGCGCCCGCGCCTGCCGCCGTCCCTGCGGTGTCCATCAACGCCCTGCTCGCCGCCAACAGCGCCAATACCACCGATGCGGCGGCATTCCGCCGACTCCTGTCGCTGTGGGGAACCGCCATGGCGGATGATAAGAATCCCTGCGGCCAGGCGGCCAAGGCGGGGCTGTCATGTCTCGAACAGCGCGGCTCCTGGGCGCAGGTGCGGGCCCTGAACCGCCCCGCCATCCTGACGTTGACCGACGATCAAGGACAAAGGCACCGGGTCGTACTGTCCGCGCTCGATGAAAAATTCGCCACGTTGGACTTGGGCGAACGCAACGAGCGGGTTCCCATCGAAGAACTGTCGCGCGATTGGTTCGGCGAATTCACCGTCGTCTGGAAGCCCAAGACAGCGAGCACCCGCCCCCTGTCGGTGGGAATGCGCGGCGACGAAGTCAGGTGGCTGCGGCGCAGTCTCAATGCGCTGCAGGGAGCCTCGTCGGATCCGGAGCGCGGCGATCTCTACGATGAGGAACTGGCGATCGCAGTGCAGAATTTCCAGCGGGAACATCGGCTCACCGTCGACGGCATCGCGGGAATTCAAACTCTGGTGATGCTCGACACCGCGCTGGCCGAGCCCGGATCGCCCCTGTTGTTGCCCAACGCACCGCGCGGCATTTGAGGTCTTCATGTCCTTCATTCTCGATGCACTCAAGAAATCAGAATTCGAACGGCAGCGCCAGAGCGTGCCGGGATTGATGGACGCGCGGTCGGGAGTGCGGCGCAGCCGCCTCCCCCTGTGGGCAGCCGCCCTGGGGCTGTTGCTCGGCGTCAATCTGCTGGTGCTGGCTCTCGTGCTGTGGCACAAGAACGCGCCCTCCGCACAGACGCAGCGGCCGACGGACTCATCCGCGTCTGCCGTGCCCGCCAAGGCACCCCCGGTGGTGGAGCACTTCAGTCCCTTGGACACCTCCCCGGTGTACGCGCCGGAAATCCCTGTACCGGCCGTCGAAGCACCCCGCAAGCCGATGGTGCATGACGTGCGCCGCCCGGATCCGATCCTCTCCAACGAGAGCCCCCAAGCCGAAGCCGACTCCCAAGAGGTGCTGCCCTCGATCAGCGAAATCAATTTGACCGGTGCGCAGGCACTGCCCGACCTTCACCTGGATGTTCATGTGTATGCGACCAACCCTGCGGATCGCTTCGTGTACATCAACATGCGCAAGTATCACGAAGGAGCCACATTGCCCGAGGGTCCCCTCGTCGAACGCATTCGACGCGACGGAGTGGTGCTCAAGTATCAGGGGATAAGGTTCATCCTGCCGCGCCAGCCTTGAGCGGCGGTGCAATCGGCGGCGCCAGTCGCTACCATGCGGATGAATGGGTCACCCTCTTGTCATTCGCATGGCTCTGCAGGCCGCGGTTTCGCTCGGCGCGTGCGCCGGCGCCTTGGCGGGCACCATCGCGGGCAGCGTGTCGTTTCCGAGCCAGGTCGTGCCGTCGATGACGGTGTATGCCTCCGAGCTCGATACTTCGCGGCTTCACACGCTGCTGCTTGCGCGCGGACAGGTGAATTTTACAGTCGAGGTGCCTCCCGGACGTTATCTCGTGTTCCTGGCACCCAACGAACCCGGCGCACCCGACGTGTATGGGGCATTCACCCGCTACAGCCAATGCGCGCCGCACGGCGTCGACGGCGCATGCGAGGACCACGCGCTGATCCCGGTTACCGTCACCGCGAAGGCTCCGCACGCCACCGTGACCGTCGACGACTGGTACCTCACCGACGACATCGCGGATCGACTGGACCGCATCCGCGGCGCCGCCGGGGACCGCCCGCCGAATGAACCCTTGAGCGCGCCGAGATTCTCCGAATACCCGAGCGACTCGTACGAGGCAGTCGCACCGCCCAAGATCGATTTCGGCGCCGGCGAGCTGTCCGTGGAGGATCGCGAAATCGCGGAAGCTGCGCTCGCGGGCGGTCCTAACTTTGCCGGTCACGTGACCGTGACTCTGACGAGCTGCGGGAAGGCCTGCGGCCGAGTCCTGCTCATCGATTGGCGCAGCGGCGGCGTCCAGCGGCTGCCGCCGCCCGGATCGAGTGACGACGGCCAGGGAACGCTGCCGTGCAAGGCCGACGAGGCGCTGCTGTTTCGACGCGACAGCCGCCTTCTGAGCCTGACCCGCGCGCAGGGCACGACAATCGTCACCGAATACTATGTGTGGAATGAGAATGCCGCGGCGCCGATTCGAGGCGGCGAATATCGGCGGCCTTTCCAGGCATTCTGTGCAGTTGCGGCAGGTTGAGTCCGATCATGCGATGATTGAGCAATGCGCAAGATTCTAAGGCTGACCATGAGCGGCTTGGTGACCGTGCTGCCCTTGGCATTGACGGTTTATGTGATCTGGTGGTTGGTGCACACCGTCGAGGGATGGCTGCGGCGCATCCTGATCGGGGTGGGCCTCGTGACCGAGGAACATTATTGGCCCGGTCTGGGGTTGATCGCGGGGTTCGTGCTGTTGCTGGTCGTCGGCAGCCTCGTCAACGCCTATGCGGGCAGGATCCTGCTCAAATACTGGGACAATTTCTTGGGCAGAATTCCCTTCGTGAAGACGCTGTACGGCGGATTTCGCGACGTGCTGAGCTTGCTGCCGTCCGGCAGCGGCGAGAAGCGCGATCTGCAGCGCGTGGTATTGGCGCGATTCGCGGACGTGCACGCCATCGGCTTCGTCACTCGGGAAGACGTACCGCCCGTGCTGTATGCGCACGGCGGTCATGACTGGGTCACCGTGTACTTCCCCATGAGCTATGCCTTCGGCGGCTACACCATCTACCTGCCGCGCGATCGCATTCAGCCTCTCGATATTTCCGTCGAGGACGCCATGCGGTTGGCGATCACCGCAGGCCTCACGGCCGCCGGCAATCGCGCCGACGTCTAGGGACTCGAGAGCAGTCATGGTGAAGCGCTGCCTGCTGGTACTCGCATTCCTGGCCGCGCAGGGCGCAGCGGCAACGGCGCCCGGCACCTCCGCTGCCTCCGTCCCGCAATCCGGTTCGCGCGCGACGGCCGTAAGATATCAAGCATGGAGGGCCGCGGCGGCCGCGGTGCTCATCGCACGCGCCGACGCGAACTCCTTGGCGACCGCGGCGGCGCTGCGCCACACGGGCGCTTTGGCCGGGCCCCGAGCGGGCGCCACACCCGGGCCCACCACCGTGGATTTGGCGGCTCGCGCCGCCGAGTTGGCGCCGCAGAATGCGAGCATCGGCTGGCTTCATCTGCAGCTGTGCGCGGGCACGCCCCCCTGCGACATACGCGACGTTGCGACCGTGATGCGCTGGGTGGACGCCGACAACGGTGCGGCCTGGCTGCAAACTCTGAACGTGGCGCAGAAGGACAGGGATACGACGGAGGTCGACAGGATTCTGGCGGACATGGCCGTCGGCGCGCGGTTCGATTTCTACTGGAACCGAATCGTGGTGCTGATGGTCGATGCTCTCGATGCCGTGGGCTACGATCTACCCGGCGGCTTTGCCGCATCGGACGCATCCAGGCTCAAGCTGGTGAGCGGGATCGCGAGCAGCGAAGTCATTCCGCCCTTCTCGGCGCTGGTGGAGGCGTGCCGGGAATCGGGCACCCTGCCTGAGCGGCGCGAGCTGTGTTTGAAATTGGCGAAGACGATGCAGCGCAGCGACACGGTCGCGGCGCAATTGGCGGGTTTCAGTCTCGCGAGGCGTCTGCTCGTGCCCGACAGCAGGGAAGCTCGGGCGAATGCCGAGCGCCGGCACGTTTTGGAGTGGCGTGTCGCGGAGGCGGCGAAATTCGACAACCCCCTGTTGCCCTGGACCAAGAACGCGCGGGCGCGCGCGCGGCTCGCGCAGATGCGCGCGCTGGCGCGCGAAGAAGATGTCTGCATTGCGATACTGAAGGAACACAAGATGGCGCTCGACCCACCGGAGGTGCATCCATGATCGACCTGTACTACTGGCCGACGCCCAACGGCCACAAGATCACGCTGTTTCTCGAAGAGTCGGGCATGCCGTATTCAATCGTTCCGGTGAACATCGGCAAGGGCGAACAATTCCGGCCGGAATTCCTGGCGATCTCGCCGAACAATCGCATGCCCGCCATCGTCGATCACGCGCCGATGGAGCGCGGCGCGCCCATTTCCGTGTTCGAGTCCGGTGCGATCCTGCTGTACCTGGCGGAAAAGAGCGAAACATTCCTGCCCAAGGACCTGCGCGGCCGGGTCGAGGTCATTCAATGGCTGTTTTGGCAGGTGGGCGGGCTCGGGCCCATGGCCGGTCAAAATCATCATTTTTCGAGATACGCGCCCGAGAAGCTGCCCTATGCCGTGCAGCGCTACGTCAACGAAACCAACCGGCTCTACGGCGTGCTGAACAAGCGGCTCGCCGACCGCGAATTCATCGCCGGCGCCTATTCCATCGCCGACATGGCCGCCTACCCCTGGATCGTGCCGCACGAGGCGCAGGGCCAGAACTTGAGCGACTTTCCGCACTTGCAGCGCTGGTTCGAGGCCATCAAGAGCCGGCCCGCGACGATACGCGCCTACGAGCGCGGCGCGGCGGTCAATCCCAACCCCACCGTCACCGAAGAGTCGCGAAAGATTCTGTTCGGTCAGACGGCGCAGAGCGTCGGCAAAGCATAGGCCGTCCCAGAGGGCTATTGGCTGTCGTGCGACTTGAGCCACGCGAGTACATACGCCACCTTGGCGATGAGCAGACTGGGCCGCGCCGAGATGTCGTGGGAGGCGTTCGGCACCCGCACCAGGGCCGTGTCGATCTTGCGCAATTTCAGCGCTTCGTAGAATTGCTCGGCTTCGGTCGACGGCGTGCGGTAGTCGGCTTCGCCCGTCATGAGCATGGTGGGGGTGTGCACGTTGCCCACGTATGCAAGCGGCGAACGCTTCCAATAGGCTTGCACGTCATTCCACGGAAAGCCGTCGAACCAGTAGCGATAGAAATAGTTGGTCATGTCGGCGGTCAGGACGAAGCTCGCCCAATTGATCACGGGCTTGACCACGACCGCGGCGCGGAACCGGTCGGTGTGGCCTACGATCCATGCCGTGAGCACGCCGCCGCCGCTGCCGCCGGTGACGAACAGGCGCCGCGGGTCCACGTAGCCGCGCGCCAGCACGACGTCGACGCCGGACATGAGGTCGCCGTAGTCGTTGTCCGGATAATCGTGGTGTATCAAATCGGCGAACTGTTCGCCGTAACCCGTGCTGCCGCGCGGATTCAAGTACAACACCACATAGCCGGCCGCGGCGTACAGCTGAATTTCGGCGGCGAAGCTCGGCCCATAGCTCGCAAACGGGCCGCCGTGGATCTCGAGCAGCAGGGGGTACTTCTTGGCGGCATCGAAACCCGGAGGCTTCACGATCCATCCTTGGATGCGTCGATGGTCGACCGACGAGTCGAAGGAGATCTCTTCGAGCGCACCGAGCGTTCGCTCCTGGAACAAGGGCGCGCTGAGCGCGGTGAGAGTCGCGATGTCGTGCGCTCCCGTGCCGGTGGCGAGCGCCGCGGGCTCGAGCGGCGCGGCTTTGGTGTAGGCGAACCGGCTGCCGGGGCCGCGCGCCAGGGAAAAGGAGCCGCCGGAATAGGGCCGGGTGATGTCGTTGCCGCCCACGTCGCCGGCGAGAATGCGCACCTTGCCGGCAAGATCGATCGCCGCGATCTTGGTCGATCCGCGGTCGTCGTATTGAAACATCAATTCCCTGCTGTCGCCGGTCCATTGCGGATCGGCTGCGTCGCGGTCGAGGGCGGGCGTGAGCGAGCGCGAGTGGCTGCCGTCGATGTCCATCACATACAGCTGGGTCGCCTGGTAGCCCAACCTCTTGTCGTCGAATCCCAGGTAGGCGATGTGCTTGCCGTCGGGGGAAACCACGGGATGGTAGTCGGGGCCGCGGCGGTCGGTGAGCGCGTGAATGGAATCGTCCGATAAATCCACCCGGTAGATCTCGGTGTCGAGGGGCTCGTAATCCGCATCCGCCCGCCGGTTGGCGCTGATCAACACGCTCTTGCCGTCCGCGGTGAACGCAGGCGCGCCCGCATTGTCGTAGTCGCCGTGGGTGAGCTGGCGCACCGCGCCGCCGTCGGCGCCGATGATGAATAACTGGCTGTACACGTTCTGCAGATAGCCTTCGCCGTCGACCCGAAACACCATTCTGTCGATGAGCTTGGGAGGATCCGCCCACTTGGCGCTCTTCGGCGCCTCCGGCAATTCAACTTTCAGAGGCTTGCGCTCGGCAGGCACCTGCATCGTAAAGGCGAGCATGCGGCCGTCCTGCGACCAGGCGAGGCTTGCGGGGGATTCGGTGAAATTGCTGATGGCGGCGGTGGCGCCGTTCGCCACCCAGTACACGAACAGCTGGGTCGAGCCGTCGGCCTCCTTCCCCAAGTACGCGATGCGCGTGCCGTCCGGCGACCAGCGCGGCTGTGTGCTCGACGCCGCGCTCGACAGCGGCCGCGCGTGCGCCCCGTCGCTGCCGACCAACCACACGGCGCCGCGCGTGCGATCCGTCTTGATGTCGAAGCTCTTGCGCACGTAGGCGATGCTGCGGCCGTCGGGCGAAACCTCCGGATCGCTCACCCATTGCAAATCGAAGACGTCGAGCGGCTTGAACGCAGGTTTCATGGTTTGTGCAAACAGGGGTGCGAGCGGGGCGCACAGACCCAGGGCCGCCGCACAAATGCACAATGCCGGCGCCAGCGGCGGCGCATGTCGTTCATTCATCCTGATTTCCCCACGGTTGCCACCCAGCAGCGGCGTTGATGCTCATCGACGATTCCCACGGCCTGCATGAATGCGTGGCAAATGGTCGACCCGACGAAACGGAAGCCCCGTTGCTTCAAATCCTTGCTCATTGCGTCGCTCGCCGCGCTGGACTGGGGAATGTCCATCAAGGTGAGGGGGCGGCGGCGGCGCGTCCGGCCGCCGGTGAACTGCCAGATATAGTCGTCGAACGATCCCAAGGATGCGCGGATCTTAAGGTACGCCTTGGCGTTGTCAATGAATGCATCCACTTTGAGGCGGTTTCTGACGATGCCGGGATCGAGCAGGAGGCGCCGGCGCTTGGCGGCATTGTAGCGGGCCATTTTCTCGGCGTCGAAACCGTCGAAGGCTTTGAAGTAAGTTTCGCGTTTGCGCAAAATGGTGATCCAGCTCAGGCCCGCCTGAGCGCCCTCGAGACACAGCATCTCGAAGAGTTTGGCGTCGTCGTGCAGGGGCCGGCCCCACTCGGTATCGTGATAGGCCACATACAGCGGATCTGCGGGGCACCACGCACAACGGAGTTTGCCGTCGGCATGCGGCTGCGCCCCCAGTCTTCGCCGGTTTGATTCACTCGCCATCGGGCATTGTCGCGGGAATTCAGCCGTGCAGTCGCACTGCGTGGCGGTCCTTGTATACCAACTCGATCCGGTCCACACCGCGAGTGCGGCGGGCCGCTCTGCGGATTTCATGCATGAGCTTGAGCAGCACCCGGGTGGTGATCTCCGGCGTAAGGCTCAAGCTAGGTTCCACTCCCAGATGCAGCACGGCGAATCGCTCATGTGCGGAACGCACGAAGACGGCGACCCCGAGAGGTCTGCCAAGGTCCGAAATTGCAAACAGGGTCTGCACCCCGGCGATGTCGCCGACCCGAACGCGCAAGGCGCCGTCGTGCTCATAGATCTCGGGCACTCCATACGTTTCGATGGACTGCTGGATGCCGACTCGCACGCGGTGCTGATTGACGTTGAAAAACAGTAATTGTTCCAGCGCGATGCGCTGATCCACCGGCAATTTCGACGTTATCCCGATTGAACCGCTCAATGCCATCCCCGCCATGAGCGTGTGCGCCCCTTCAGTGAGTATCCAGTCACAGATTTTACTTGACGCAGTGCAACAGACATTGTCTGCATCCTAAGACTCCGTATCGTATAGCGTCGCTCGTGTAATGACACTAGGCTCAACGCCACCTGCGTTATATCGGTTGCTGCAATGCGGTAGGTACTTTGATGAAAGGGGCAACCCATGCTGGCGTCTGATGAAGAGGGCGGCGCGCTGGATGCGTTGCGGTTCAGTCTCGCGAGCGACATAGTCGAACTCGTGGTACTGACCACCGACGAGGTATTCCTGCAAACCCTGCGGGAAGCCGTCGGCGGCGCACGGCGGCTGTGGCATGTCCCCTCGGGCGATAAGGTCAGCGACCTTTTGGTCGCCGGCGAAGTGGGCATCCTGGTTCTCGACGTGCAAGCGCTCGCCGAAGGCCCGGCGGTGTTCATCGGCCAGATCAAACGGCAATTCCCCGACCTGGTCGTGGTGGTTGCCGGAAATCGTGATGCGGAAACCTCGCTCGCCGGTTTGATCAGCGCCGGCACCGTCTATCGATTCATCCACAAGCCCATGTCGCCCGGCCGCGCCAAGCTGTTCGCGGACGCCGCTGTCAAGAAATTCGACGAGCAGCGCAGGCGCGGCGCCGCAGGTCCGCCGATTCAACGCAGCTCCCGATCGAACCATGGAATGCTGATCGGCGGCGCGATCGGCGCCTTCGCGATCGTCGCCGCCGTCGGCTGGGCACTGTACAGAGGCGGTCAGACCGGCACCGTCCCACAGCCTCCCGCCGCTCTCGCGCGCGCACCCCAGCCTGAATCCCCGCTGCTGACCGCAGCGGCAGCGGCGCTTGCGGCCAATCGGCTGATCGAACCCGCAGGCGACAATGCACTCGAGCTTTATTTGCGCGCGCTGGCCGGCAACTCCGCCGACCCCGTCGCCCGCGCCGGCGTCGCGGAGGTACGCGAGCGCCTGCTGGCCAGAGCGGAAAACGCCCTGCTCGAAGAGCGCCTGGAGGAGACGGCGGCCGCGATCGAGGCGGCGCGCAAATCCGGCGTCGAAAGCGGTCGCATTGCATTTCTGTCGGCGCAGCTCGCCAAATCGCGCGAGCGACTCAAGGCGGCGCAAGCTGCGGCCCGCGCGCGCAGCGCGCCCAAGGCGGCCGAGGATAAGGTGTCGCCGCTGCTCGACCTTGCCGGTCAACGCGTCAAAGATGCGCAGCTCATCGAGCCGGAGACGGACAGCGCGCTCTTTTATGTGCAGGAGGCGTTGCGCCTCGATCCCGAGAGCATGGCCGCGCATCAAGCGCAAGCTGCGCTCGCCGCCAGGCTGCTCGCGGAAGGGCGCGCGGCCATCGATCGCCGCGATTTCGCGCGCGCGGCCCGCTTCATCGATTCGGCCAAGGGCATCGCGGCCGCCGCCGACAGCGGCGCCGCGGAGGATTCGCTCGCCGCGGCGCGCCGGCAGGCGGACGCGGACGCCCGCAATTTGCTGCTCAAAAATGCCGTCGCCCGGCTGCAGCAGGATCGGCTGATCGAACCGGCCGGCGACAGTGCGAAATACTACCTGCTGACTTTGCGAAGCCTCGATCCCGGCAACCCCGGCCTCGCGGCCGCGCTCTCAGATCTGGGAACGCGGCTGGTGGTCAAGGCGCGCCGCGCCATCGGCCTGGCGCAGTACGATGCCGCGCGAAGCTGGCTGGATGAAGCCGGCGCGATCGGCCTTGCGTCGACTGACTACGATTCGGCGCGGCGCGATTTGGAGGGCGCTCTCGCCGCCCAGCAGTTCCTGGCGAACATCGTCGCCGCCGGCGAGCTCACGCTGGTCAAATCGGTCAAGCCGAAATATCCGCCGAGTGCCGAATTGAGAAAGGTGCAGGGATGGGTCGAACTGGATTTCACCGTCTCCGAGAGCGGCGCCGTGAAGGATATAGCCGTACGCGCCGCGAGCGCTCCGGGTGTGTTCGAGGACGCCGCGATCTCCGCCCTGTCGCAGTGGCGTTACAAGCCGGTGATTCGCGACGCCAAGGCGGTGGCGCAGCGGGCACGCATCCGCATCCGCTTCGCACTCTCCGCGTAAGGCGCTCAGGCGGCCGAATTCCGCGCAAGCGCCGCCGACACCGACTCCTGGGTCAGCGCACCGATCTCGGCCCCTATCCGCAGATCGTCGACCGGCCCGAAAGCGTGCTTGCGCACCAGCCCGTGTCGATCGATCAGCACGATGCTGGGAGTGCCGCGCATCTTGTAGCGCTCCATGGTGTGCGGAATCGGACTCGACGGATTCGGCTGATCGAGCGCGATCGGAAACTTCAGCCTATATTCCTGAATGAAGGCCTTGATCACCGCCGCATTGAGGGCGTCGTGGTGTTCGAACGTCGCATGCAGGCCTATGACGGCCACATCCTTCGGTTCGAAGGTCTCGAAGATTCTCTGGGCCTGGGGGATCCCGGCGCCGACCGAATTCGGGCACAGGGCCTGGAAGGCAGCGAGCACGACCACACGGCCGCGCAATCCGGAAAGCAGCAGCGGCCGCTCCGTATTGAACCAAGTCTGCACGAGAAATTCGGGCGCGTAAGTCGATGTTGTCATGAATGGCGCGAGCGCCGCCGGCCGGCGGCGCCTTTTTCCTTCGTCGTTATTCGATGGGACGGGCTACTGTGTGCCCGAAGCGCGCATCAATTACAAGAGGGACGAGCAATGCGCCAAATCCTTGCGATTTCCGCGCCGATGAGCTAGGGGGCGATGGGCGCGCAGTCTTAAGGCGGCGGATCTCGTTCGCGTTGCTTGCGCTCGGCGATTTCCTGACGATCCACGGCGACGCTGCGCGGCGCCTTGATGCCGATGCGGACCTGCAGTCCGTTCACGGCCATCACGGTCACCTCGACGTCGTCGCCGATCCGCAAGGTCTCGCCGGTGCGCCGGGTGAGTATCAGCATGAAGTCTCCCGATTGAGGCCGGCATTGACTCATGCCGGCGGCGGCCTTGCCATGGGCGACTTTCTGCGAGTGGATGTAGGACTTCGCTGACCGGGACGCGGGGCCCGCCTAGTGCCGCACCAGGATCTCGCCCAATCCGCCGTCGTTCGCAGAGCTCCAATCGCTGACGGTGGCTTCGTAGATTGCTAGCTCGCGCAGCAGCTCGGGCAGCGGCTGCGCCTTGCCCATCGCAAAGCCCTGGCCGTAGTCCACCCCCAGATCCGCCATCCGCGCCCGCAACACGTCGGTCTCGACGTATTCAGCGATGGTCTCCATGCACATGACCTTGGCAAGCTGCGCGATGGCCTTGATCATCGATTCAGAGCGTGCGTTGACGACCGCGTCGCGGACGAAGCTGCCGTCGATCTTCAGATAATTGACCGAAAGGTCCTTAAGGTACGCCAACGAACTGACCCCTGTGCCGAAATCATCGAGTGCGAACTGGCAGCCGAGATCTTGCAGGCTGCGCATGAAATTCTGCGCCTTGGCGAGATTGCCGATGGTCGCGGTTTCCGTCAGCTCGAAGCACAGGACTCCGGGCGGCAGGCTGCTGTTCTTGATTTCTCCGATCACGTATTCCAGGAACGACTCATCCTGCAGCGATTGACCGGACAGGTTGATGGCGAATCGCGCGATCTCCTCGCCCACCGACGCGCTGTGTTCGCCGAGCAGCTCGCAGGCGCGGTGCACCACCCAACGATCCACCGTCGGCATCAGCTGATAACGCTCCGCCGCCGAGAGGAATTTGCCGGGCGGGATGATTTCTCCGCGGTCGCCCAGCATGCGGATGAGCACCTCGAATCGCGGACGGCCGTAATTGCCGCGCAACGGCAGAATGGGCTGCGCATCCAGGCGGAAACTGTCGTTGCCGAGCGCGTCCCGAAGCTTGCCGATCACCAGAATGTCGGTATGCCGCCGGATGATGCTTTGATCCGAATCCTGGAACATCTCGACGCGGTTTCTGCCGCGGTCCTTGGCCGCCTTGCAGGCAATCTCGGCCGTCGCCAGCGCGTGCGCCAGCGGATTGTCCGAGCGTATGATCGGCGCGACGCCGAGACAGACGGAAACCTCGAATGAGCCGTGGCCGGCGCGGGGCACGACGGCGGCTGCGGCGGCGCGTATCTTCTCCGCGACGATCGCCGATTTTTCCATGCTGGAATCGGGAATGAGAGCCGCGAGGCGGTCTCCTGAAATGCGCGCCGACAGAGCGCCCGCCGGCAGGGTCTTGGCCATGCATTCGGCGACATTGACGATCACATCGTCGCCGACGTGCATGCCGAAGGTTTCGTTGATGACGTGCAGCCGATCGATGTCGAGGTAGAGAATGATGTGGGTTTCGGTGGAGTTGGTCGATCCGAGCAGCGCCGCGGCCTGGCGCTCGAAGGCCTGCCGGGTCATGAGCCCCGTACTGGTGTCGTATTGAGCCTGGATGATGCTCGTGGCGCGCTTCGCGAGCACCTCGGCGATGCGCGTTTGGTGCAGATCGAAGTCCGGCGCGCTCGGCGGATTGAACAGGGCGAGCACGCCCATGACCCGTTCGGAGGGGTGTCGTACGGGGCAGGCGAGAATCTTGTACGGCGCCGCGACGTCGCTCGCGACCTTCGATATATGATTGACCACTATGGTCCGCTGCTGCAGCTGCATCCAGGCCATGAGGTGATGCTGCGCGCGCTGCAGGGATTCTGGCGACATGGGCTGGCCGCTGCGCGTCAGGGAGAGCGCGATGTTCTTGTCGGGCACCCACAATGCGGCGAGCGCACACCCCATGCGCTCGAGTCCGGTCTTCATGATCAGGCTGAATTCGTCGCTATCGCTCGAGGCCGCCGACTGATGTGAGGAAATTTCCAGCATGAGATCGAGGTCGCGTTCGCGCACATCGAGGTCGCGCTCGCGGGAGCCCAATTTCGTCCGCAACGACAGCTCGCGCCGCAAACACTCCAGCGCCGGCTGTACCAGCTGTCGCACCGTCTGCAGAGGCCGCGCCTCGGTTTGATTGCCCGACAAGCGTGCGATCAGACTGACGACGCCGAGCAGCTCAATGTGCTCGCCGCGTATGGCGAATGAGTACACGGCACGGTCGGCATCGAGCGTGCGCACGACGCCGGCGAATTCCGCGGTGTCCGCCAGCGCGGTGGCGATGGCGTCCTTGATGATGTCGCTGTTGTCGGATAAGTCCCACTCGTCGGAGGCCCACACCGGGTTGCAGAAGCCGTCGTGCACCACTACTCCGCGCAATGAAGGCATGAGCATTCGCAGCAGGCGGCCGTAGGGATCGAACGATGTGTCCGCGGTTGCGTCTTCGATGCCGGTAGATTTCATTTCCAGCACTATTGCCGTCCTAGCGAATTCGGGGATTTGTGATTCAGCGGCCAATGTGCGCAATAGGCGCCGATCTAGCGTTGACGAGCGTCGCAGTTCAGCAAAACCCTGAACGGCGCGCGCGCCATGTATTGACAATATCAGCGCACAGTTGTGATGCACATCGCGGATTTACTGCCGAGCCCGCGTGCGGCGAGCCACGGCGGCGAGCAGAAGGCGGCCGCCCGGAATCCGGACGAGGCAGAACACTTTGCGCCAAAAGCGCCTCGACTTGCGGTCGGTACGGGCCAGCGGCAGCCCGTCGTAGAGTCGCGCCGCGGGTTCGTGCACGATCGCGCTTTGCGCCTCAACGGCATTGCGCCGTCCTGACGACCTCGCCCACAGCAGCGCCTTCGCCGCCTGCCATTCGATGTCGATATCGCCCAAGTCAGGCGACGCAAGTACCTCGGCCGCCCCGGGGTCCGCGCCCCGGAGCAGGATCTCGGCGGGTGCGGGATCGCGCCGCGCGAGTCGCCAGGCGCCGTGCCCGAGATCCTGCGCCGCGAATATGCCGGGTAAATGGCATCGCATGTTTGGATTCATTGCCGCATCCTACGCGGTATGGACGACGCGATGAAATTGCTCCCCGGCCAGGCACTGGGAGCCGGCGGCCGCCCGCGAATCGACTACCTTGCGGTGGCGACGCTGGCCTTTCCTTTCATGCTGAACAGCGCCGTGCAAGCGGTGCTGAACGCGACCGACACATGGTTCATCGGTCGGTTGTCGCCCGCGGCAACCGCGGCAATCGGCGCGGTGTACTGGCCGATTTTGGTCTGCGTGCTGCTGTTCGGAGGAATCGGATTGTCCGTGCAGACATCGGTGTCCCAGGCCTACGGCGCCCGCCGGTACGCACGCGCATCGCAGGCGACTTGGACCGCGCTTTGGGTCTCCCTCATGACGGTTCCTCTGTTCACCGTGCTGAGCGTCGAGGGCTCGTGGATGTTTGCGCCTTTCGGTATTCCCCACGAGACCCTGCGGCTGGCCCTCGAATACTGGTTTCCGCGCATGTTGGGCGGCCCATTGGGGATTGCTCTGTGGTCGCTGCTCGGCTTCTTCAACGGCATCGGCCGTCCAATGGTCACTCTATGGGTGACGCTGGGAGTGGCGCTGGCGAATGCCTTGCTGAACCAGCTGTTCATGTTCGATTTCGGGTTGGGGGTCGCGGGATCGGGATGGGCGACCGATGCGGCGCAACTGATCGGAGTGGCCGCGGCATGCATGCTCTTTCTCAGCGAGGGAACGAGGCGGCAGTACCGCTCGAATCTGACCCTACGGCCGCACGGGCGGGCTTTGTATCGGCAGTTCAAGTTGGGATTTCCGATGGGTGTGCTGATCGCGGCGGACATACTGGGGTTTGCGCTGTTTCAGCTGATGCAGGTGCGGTTGGGAACCGTCGACGGCGCCTCCACTCAAATCGTCATGATGCTCACGTCCTTCTGCTACATGCCCGCCGTGGGCATCGCCATGGCGGGTACCACGCTCGTAGGGCAGGCCATCGGTGCGCAGCGCCGCGACTGGGCGTTCACGGTGGGCAACGGAATCATCTGGATGGCCGTGTCCTACATGGGTGCGATCGGGGTGATGCTCGCGGCCGCCGGGCCTTGGGTCCTGCCCTTCTTCACCAATCGCGCGGATCCGTACGCCGCAGGAGTGGTGGCGCGCGGCTGCGTGCTCTTGTGGATCGCCGCCGGTTATCAATTGTTCGACGGCCTGAACATCGCCGGCAGCGCCTGTCTGCGCGGTGCGGGCGATGTGCGGCTTCCGGCCATCATGGTACTTGCGCTATCTTGGATGGTGTTCGTCCCGCTCGCGCACAGCCTGTCGTTTGCCGCGGGGGCGGGCTGGGTCGACTGGTTGCCGCAGTTCGGATTGGGCGCGGTGGGCGGATGGTTTGCAGCGCTGATCTACGTTTTCTTCTTGGGATTGATGTTGCTTTTTCGTTGGCGGTCCGGCGCGTGGCGGCGCATCACCTTGCCGCTCACCTGAGGTGGATAGGGACGTGAGACGAGCCGCCCTGGCCTTGATCATCGGTGTGCCTGCATGCGCATGGGGAGTCGCGGGCGCGGGAGTGCCTGCGCCGATCGCGCGGGTCATCGCCGCACAGCGGCTGCCGGCGAGCGCAGTCAGCGTTGCCGTCATCGATATGAGTTCCGGCCGGCTGGTATTCGATCTCAATCCGGATACGCCGCGAAGTCCCGCCTCGACCATCAAGACGGTGACAACCATCGCGGCTCTAGACCTCCTGGGGCCGGCATATACCTGGCATACGCGGGCTTTGATGCGCGGCACGCTCGAGCAAGGCGTGCTCGACGGGGACCTGATTCTGCAGGGCGGAGGGGACCCCTACATGACCTTGGAGCGCTGGTGGAGCTTCACGCAGGGACTGCGGGCGCGCGGCCTCAAGAGCATTCGCGGCGACATCATCATCGACAACACCGCGTTCGCACTGCCGCCGGAGGACCCGGGAGAGTTCGACGGCCGGCCGAATCGCGCGTACAACGTGGTGCCGGACGCATTGACGGTGAATTTCCAATCCATCGAATTTCGCGTTGCGGCGGACGCCGCCGCGCGCCGCGTCGACGTCCTCGCCGATCCGGCGCCCGGCAATTTGATCATCGACAATCGCGTGCGTTTCGCCGACGGCCGCTGCCGCGGGGGCGCTGCCAGAGTGGATTTCAAGGTGGCGAGCGAGCAGTGGGATAGGGTGATATTCAGCGGCGCATTGTCGCCGCATTGCGCGGCGCGCAGCTTCACCCGCGTGCTGCTGCAGCCGGCCACCTACGCGTTCGGCACCTTCGTCCTTCTGTGGCATGAGTCGGGAGGCGATTTTTCGGGCAGGATGCTGGAGCGGGCGACCCCCGCCGATGCACAGCCGTTGCTGAGCTTCGACTCCTTGAGCCTCGGCGAGATCGTGCGCCTCACCAATAAGTTCAGCAGCAATTTGATGGCGCGCCAGCTGCTCCTGGCCCTGGGCGAGGAATACGCCGGAGCCCCCGCGACGCCCGACAAGGGCGTCGCCGCTATCGATGAATGGAGCCGCGAACGCGGGCTCGATGTCTCAGGGATGGACATCGACAACGGTTCGGGGCTGTCGCGCCGCACCCGAATTTCGGCGCTGCAACTCGCCAAGATCCTGAGCGCCGCCTACCACAGCCGCTATGCGCCTGAATTTCTCGCATCATTGCCGCTGGCCGGGATCGACGGCACCTTGCGTTCCCGGATGAAGTCGGTTCCGGCAGGCGCGGTGCGCCTGAAGACCGGGCACATCGACGGCGTCAGCGCAGTCGCAGGCTACGTCACGACGGCCGGCGCTAAAACCTATGTACTCGTATCCATGGTCAATAACCCGCGCGCCGATTTCGGTGCCGGCGAAGCGGTGCACGCGGCGCTGGTTGACTGGATCCTTGACAACCTGTAGCTACGAACGCTCCAAGTCCCAGAGAATGGACGTCACGTCCTTGCGCAGCCAGACGCCGAACCCCAGATAGTTGAAGCGCCTGCGCAGGCGGCGGCGATACCAATCCCCCGGACGCAAATGCACGGCGCTGTCGGTGCGCGTGCGGTCGCAGTTCTCGCGCCAATCCTCGCGAGTCAGCGCGGACAGGTAGATCGCGGCGCGGGTCAGCTTCGCAAGGTTCGCAATGGCGCGGCCCGCATCGCGGTCGTCGAGGTATTGCAGAACGTCGTAACACACCACGAGATCGCTCCGGGAGCGCGGCGCATAGTCGACCACCGACCCCTTGATCCAAGCGTACTGGGCGCAGAGATACTCGCTGGTCTCGATACCTAGGTACCGGGCGCGCGGCAGGACCTCCGCGAAGGGTTTGCGCAACAGCCCGATGCCGCAACCTGCATCCAGAATACTGCGGACCGGGACGCGTGCCTGGTCCAGAATGGCGGCGATGAGCCGTGCCCGGCGGCGCATTTCCGCGGCCGTCGTGACGCGGGTTGCGATGTTGATGTAGTATTTTCGGAAGTAGGCTGAATTGAAGTCGGTGCTTCGCTGGTCACCATGATCTGAAGATCTTCCCCTGCCTGCGCTTTTTTTCACTGAATTGGACCTTTTCCGATTTGCTGAATTCAAAGCTCAGGCACATCCGTCCGTCACCATGCGCCAAGCCGTCGATGCCGCCGTTGTGCCAAATGAGTTTGTGCCCGCTTCGTTAAGCCAGGACCGCATCTCGCGTTGGCTCAGTGATTTCGAATTGAACGGTGCGGCTTCTCGCGAACGTCGGCTCTTATGCCCGGCCCATACACCAGGGATCGGGCTCCATGTCCTTAGGAGAGCCTGGAAGGCCTGGAGCCGGGAACCGCATCTTGAAAGTAAACGCTTCGTGCGTCGGTCCATATCGATCGAGCCGCCACAGGCGGGATAGGCCCTCATCTACATCGGGCACGTGACCTGCGGGCACCCACCAAAGAGCCTGATATGCACCCTCAAAGCGCTCGAAATATTCCCGTCTCCTCGCCATCTCCGGCGTATGCGCGCTTCGATAGACGAATTCAAACAGCGCTTCCGCATCCCACCAAAGCGACATGTTTACAAGGAAAAGTGGATCGGAAGTCGTTTGAATATCGGTAGCGTTACCGGCCTCGCTCTTTAGCCGCCATACGAAGCCCGGCGACCGCTCAGCCAGGGCGTTGACCCGATCTAACGCATCAAAGAAGGGCGCCACCCGCGGATCACCGTGCGGAGCTACCAGTCGACCCACATTGATTTGCGCGAGATACCAGTCGGAGATCGGAGGTGATCCAGTCATGATAAATTTCCACAATCACGGTCAACTCTGTTGCGCATCCATTATATCTGCTGGAAGCGGCGAACGGCAGACAGTTCAAACTGTCAATCGACGGCTCCTGGCCGCCCGCCGACCGACATGCTTCTCCGAAGCCGCCATTCAGCGCGTGGAACCCGGGGCCGTCGGCGTCCGGCAGGTCGCGACCCGTTCCGGCCCCTCACCGCTGGCCGCTATCTGGAAGTCAAGAAGTAGACATTCACACAGCCGAAGTAGGATCTCGATCGAATTGCTGCGGCCAGCGACGTGCGTCACAATTTCCCGATGTTGAAACTTGGATCACTGTCGGCTTTGAACCCCGCCGGATTACACTCTATCGGTTGAGTTTAGCGAAGGAGTGCCATGAAATACCACGTTGCTACGCTTGTCTCGGTGCTCCTGGGCGCGCTTTTGATAGGCGCCGCCTACGTTCAAACGCAGCGCGCCGAACACCGCGCGCTGATCCTTCGGACAAGCCTCTCGAAAATGGATATTCGGCGGCTCACTAACGCCTACTGGGAATGTCAGCCGAAGCAGCCGGGCGAGCCGTACAGCCGGGATGCGGTCTATTGCGGAGCCGTGAGCAAGGCGCTGGGCGCCCGCGTCAACGAGGTGCCTGCGCTCCAAGTTATTAAGCTGGAACCACACATGTTCTTACCTGACATTAACGACGTACTTCGGGACCAGCCCCCGTCGATACGGCCTCGCAACATCAGGCTTCCTACGCCACAAGCCGTGATCGCTATACCCCCACCACCGCCGATATCAACGGCAGCGCTATAGCGCATCCTTGGGCGGGAGCGGCACGCGCACCCTCGCGCAGACTTGCGCTTCTGGCCGGTTGTCGCCGGTGCCGTCTCTACTCGACCCTAACCGGACACCGGCGATAGTCCATTCCGTGGCAGCGCGCATCACAAAAGAGACCTTTCAACCTGATGCTAAATCCGGCCTCCACCTTGAAAGACGGCCATGCCTTCATTGCCTGCCACCATCAATTCCAAGAGGCTCTTTCGCACCGGTGCGAGCGCGATTGACATGACCGGTGCTATCAAACATCCGGTAGCAAACTCTTCACCCTGCCAGCTTCGACTAACGACTCCTTTAGCCAAAATGCCGGACCCGACAAGAATGGGACCGCCGCTCATCTTGCCAGGTATGTGTGCGTCGAAATCGAAGCAAGGACCCGGAGTCGGCGTTAGCTTTTCCGTAATGTTATCCGGATAGATTCTCGTCACCCTACCGACAGAGATCATGAGTTCTGGATCGACGGGTTGATCGGACCGCATCGGAATGTTTTCCATCCGCGCGTACCCAATCGCAACTGCACGGTCGCCGACAATCAAGCTGTGCGGACCGATGTTCAGCGGTTGGTAAGCCCCACCCATTGGATTTTCTTTGACCTTGCAGACGGCGATATCGAGATCGAGCTTAAAATCCGGATCGCGATCAAAGAGGGGTGTCTCGACCGTGTGCCCCCAATGCTGAGCCCACTCAATAGGACAGATAAGTGTTCTCGCGGTCCTTAGCTGGTCAGGGATGTCGAACGGTGCATTGCGCATGGCGGGATTTACGGGAAGCAGTATTCCTAGGTGTAGAGCCGCGCCGATTTGATAAGCGCGCTCGTCAATCGGCGTGAGGCTTGCATACTTTTCATCGACCGGATCACGCATGACGTGACCAGCGGTAAGCATCAACCCCGATGCGCTGATAAAAAAGCCGGTGCCAATGCATCGCATCACCACATCGCCATCGT
The DNA here is from genome assembly GCA_963702735.1 of uncultured Gammaproteobacteria bacterium. Taxonomy (GTDB): domain Bacteria; phylum Pseudomonadota; class Gammaproteobacteria; order Steroidobacterales; family Steroidobacteraceae; genus Bog-1198. Next base: position 334,135 of record CAVPDW010000002.1, read on the forward strand.
TCCAAGCGACAACCGGTACGACACTTTGACGAAGTAAAAACTCCGCGCTCCCAAATGTAGCAAACAAATCTTGGAAGATCGGCCCAGGCCGATCAGTCATCATGTTGAACGTGTTGTCGAGTCGGAAGCAGTTGCCATCATCGCCTTTTCGAGGCTTCAAATCGATGGGGTGCGCACCGTGGACGCACCACTTGCCGGCGTCATCACGACGCCAGATCGTTTTCAATACGCCTATAGATTCCTTGCGACCAACTGGCATGCGGGCAGAATATCACCGCGCCTGCTCGTCAAGAAATCCGCGCGACATCGTCTGCGCGTTGCAAGTTGATGGCTGGACGAGGCACCCGAGCGCTGAGCAGCGGCTCTGCGGCTTAGCGCTGAGACTACCCACCGACCGCTTTTGGCCGTTGCAAGTAATTGCAATCAGGGAAGCATTCGTCATTGTCCGTCGCTGTCACCATTTGTCCCCGCCTCCGATGGCTCACCAGCTGGCGTCAATAATTTCAACAACATATCGTCATCGATTGCGTCAGTCAGTACCGCAACACTGTCCGCCGTCTAATTTCCAGGAAGCGGCGGCATCCGGCAAGTCTCGACCCTGACCTGCCAGCGGCGAGTGACCGCATCCGGGCATTGAGGTTGGCTAGGACTTGATCAAAATGGGCGCACAGAAGAGTATTCTTGACGATGCATCCTTGGCGGTCGTTGTAATTTGGAGAATCAAATTATGAAGTCGGTAGCCGCGCGGTATTTCTTATCTGTGCCTCGATACTCACAATACACTTCGCAGTCGGCGCTGCGGGGACGGAACGACCCGCAGGTGTTGCGGCGTCAGATTGGATCCCGATAAACGACAAACTTGGATTTGTTGTCATACCGCCCGCAACATATCCAGATTCAACGCCTGATAAGCAACCGTTGCTTCTAACTCCCGCCGCGTCAGGCTATTTCATGGCACGTTCCGGAGTCGGCTGGCAGCGTCTTGTCATCGTGGAACCCATGAAGGGTCCCGGTGCCACTGGTTAGTGCTCGTACCGCCGCTCTCGACCCCCTGCCGCCAATCCTGAGTGGCCGCTTCGAGGAAACCAAATTCGCGAACTCTCCCAAAAACGGGCACTGGCGCTGACGCACCTCTCGATTCAATCGCCTGAAAGTGGCAAAGGGTCAATTTGAATTCCAGGGGGGCGAGGAGTCCCGCAGAGGATGAATTGATAGTCGATCCCCCTTGCGGGTGTTATGGCACCGCACGGTTGAAGTTGGAAAACCACGCTCGCGCGGACGCTGCGCTTATACGTGTCGCCGACATCAAATACAATCCATTTGTTATCAAGCATATACATCGTCGCCTCAATGAGTCGCGGAGCCGCCGAGGTCTGACTCGCATCGACCACTGGGGGGCCGTCGAGAGCTCCCGACGGGGCGATCTTTAAGTCGACAACGACGCGACCTGTCTCCTTCGCACGTATTGAGGCATCTGGGTAGAAGCCTTGAAGATTCTCTTGGTTGGCGATCGACTTCGGGAGTGGCGGTGCGACGAGAGCGTGCGCAGAGGTAACTACTCCGCTATTCGAGGCACAACCGGTGATAGCAGTCATCAAAGAAAAAGCCGACCCACCCGCGACAACGACGCACAGAGATATGAGGGATCGCAGATGCATCATGGGCAATTCCTTTGCTCAGCACTGCGCATCCTAGAGGGAATCAGGCGCGACAGCGTGGTATTAATTCACAGATCCCGAGACCTCGTACAGAGGCGGTGGGTGACAAGCCGATTTCGGGTCAAAGAAAACGGCGAAGTTTGCCTTGCCAAACTGCATCTCATCCGAGTTGACTAAGACGCGAGCGTCCGGTTCGCGGCAGTCAGTTTAGCATCGTCAATGGCGGGTCATGGCCGGCCAGAGACCGTCGCCCGGCGTCGGTTGCCATCGATCTTCAAACCGTGGAATGTCCGCCAACGGCCTCCCGCACTTTGAACCAGCCTGCGTCCGCCCTTGGCGCGTCCTAAGATCAGGTTTCCACGCCTTTCGGTGTGTATATCTGTTCGCTCCGAGCGCTCCAGCGGTACAGGTTTTCATCCCCACAATGAGGGCATTTGATCGCAGTCAATTGATCATCGAAATCCGTCAACGCTTTGCCGCCCGGTGCTGAAGCCGCAATCGCGATGACTCGCCCGCACGATCGATTCTTACACAGCCATCCTAAGCAGACCTCGCCCGGCACCATTTGCTGCGGTGCCCTGACGTCGACGCGGCGCAACGGCGCTGACGCGACCGGTTTGTGTGATGGCGTACCCCGGCTTTTTGTTGGACGTTTGATCGCCATTGGCGCCTCTCCGCTGATGACCATGGGAGAGCCTACCGCGGCCGCGATGCCTCTGCCAGCCCCGACTAAGCGGACGAGATCAGAACATCATTTCCCGGCATTACTCATTGGCCGATTTCGATGTTGCGATTTGGCAGTGCCGGATTAGCAGGCGTCCGCGAATGGTTTGTCTCGACCCCAAGCGGTCCCCGGTGACCGTCCGCTTCGCCGCATTAGATCCGAACGCATGGAAACTTGTCAAAAGAGAAGCTTTTCGCAACAGCGATTATTCGGCTGGGGAAAGGAGTTAACGCTAAACCTTGGAGTCAACCTACGGCCCATCGCCACGTTTCCTCTAGAGCATGACGAAAAAGATACTGCTGTTTGTCATATTGACCACCTGCGCTGCCATCGCGTCCGCGCAGTCTGTTCCGTTGTGGGAGCGCATCCTAAAGCACTACAGCGCCACGACGGACGACACCCCGGTCCCGTCGATGAAGATGGGGCACATGCAGATGTCGCTGACGGGCGATGCGGCGCCCGGCGATGCAGAACGCGCAACCGAGATTCTTAACACAGCCGCTGGGGTGCTATCCCGGTACCGCGACGTAAAAACAGCGGTGCGCGACGGCTACAAACCGTTTTTCCCTAGCGGCAAAATCGGCGAAGAAATCCACTACACAAACTACCGCTTTCGACGCCTCGAACGGCAGCATATCGAATACAGCCGCCCCAGTTCGATTCTCTATAAGCGAACGGCCGATGGACTGAAAGCTGTAGGCGTCATGTACACCGCCCCCACCGATTCAACGCCAGCGCAGTTGAACGCAATCGTCCCCTTAAGCGTTGCAACCTGGCATCGACATGTCGATTTTTGCGGCGGCCCAAAGACCTTACCGAAGAGCGAGCAGTTCGGACCGAACGCGCGCTTTGGCCCGCAGGGCAGTATCCACACCGAAGAAGAATGCGCCGCCGCGCAGGGCCTATGGATCCCAGTCGTCTTGGAATGGATGACCCACGTTTATCCGAACGAGCCGCAACGATGGGGCGGCATGCACATGGGTGTGGAAGCCGGCGAATAGTCCTCTTCGTCCGTCGTGGTTCGTCGCGCGAGCGTCGTTCAATGTAATGTCAGAAATCGACCCCACTGCTGCCGGCCGCGACTGGCTGCTTTCGAGCTGTTTATCGTTCGACGCGGGTGTGCTGTCGGTTGCAAAATGCGCCTCGTGAAGCTCAACGACGTACGCCGCATTGCGATGTCATTGCCCGAGATGAGAGGAGCCCCACTTCGCTTACACGTCGTTTCGCGTCAAAGGCAAGATCTTTGCTACAGCTCCGCCGGATGGCGAGCACTTGAACATTTTCGTCGCGGACGAAGACCGTGAGACGGCTTTCGTTTTGGCAACTGGTGTCATTGAGAATTTATGGTGGGGCGGCAAAGTGCGCGGGCTGCGCGTCGCGCTTCGTAAAGCCAAAATGCCGCTGGTTGGGGAGCTGCTGAAGAAAGCGTGGTTGCGCAAGGCACCGAAGACCCTGGCGGCCACGGTGCGAGGCTCCGAGCGACCTTGAACCGCCGACATTACCCCGAGGGCGGGAGTCGACCCGTAGGCGTCGCTGACGACCGGCCGCTTCCTGGCGCGGCTGTATCGACCGTACTGGGCGGGAGTGGAGGGCAGCTATTTCTTCTCCGCCAGGAACGCCGCGGCCAGTCCGTCGAGATCGCGCACCGGATTGTTCGGGCCCGAATGCCGGCCTTCGAGAAATTCGTTGAGCACCCGCCTCCTGCTGAACAACCAATGGCCTTTCACGCGCTGGAGCTCGTCCTCGTAGATGCCGAAGGTCCCCATCTTGAGTGTGCCATTGGGACCGTCGTTCGCCATCTCGACCCATAACGAGCGTGTCCAGGCGCGGTCGGCTTCGACGCGGATCACGGCCTGGAGCAGCACGTGGCGCAGCGTCGCCGGATTGCCATCCTTGTCCTTGTAGAACTTGCCGATGCCTTCCTTAAAAGCCGCCACGGCCTTCTTGATCTCGGCGCGGCCTTTCGAGGTGCTGCGTGAGAATTCGAGCACGCCGTCCTCGGTGAAGGTCTCGACATAGGCATCGAAGTCCCCGTAATCCATCGCGAATAGATAGCGCGACATGAGATCCTCGATCTCGGCGCGGTCCTGCGCATAACGAGGGCCATAGCTCGGTTGGGCGCTCACCGCCAGCGTCCCGCCGACAACCAACAGGGCAGCAGCGGCAAACGCCAACGGATGGGGTTTTCGGAATGACATGGGATCACCTTTGATTGGCTGAGATGTTCACGCAATTGGCCCATCACATATTGTAGGTGTTAGCGGATCGCACGAGCAGCAGTCACTGATCCGAAATGCTCCCAATATCTCCAATGGAGCCGCCGCTGGTCATGAGCAGCGGCTTAATGCCTACCAAGAAGCAGGAGGGGCGGCGACCGCGCCCATCGTCGCCGGCTCCGCAATCCGTCCTCGAACGACCCCAAGCCGCCCGATGCGAGCGGCAGCTATCCGGTCGTCCAATGAGGTGAACTTCCGGCGCTTTGGGCGAGGCTACAATTGGGCGTGCGTATCTAAATCGCGAGTCTGATATGAAAGTTTCGAGTGCTGCACGCGCTGTTGCAGTCGTCTGCACTGGCCTCTATGCCGGGACTGCAGTCGCCTCGGACAGGCCGGAGTGGGCGTTTTTTGTGCCATCCACAGAAACGGCAAAACTGAACGCAATGCCTCCTTTCGACAGCGCGACTAAATGGAGTGCGCCGGGCAGCGGAAAGCTTTATTCGCGTAGCCAATTGCAGGATGTGCTTAGCCCTCCCGATTGGTACCCGGACGAGCACCCGCAAATGCCGGAGATCGTAGCGCATGGCTCGCGAATTGGGGCGGATAGTCCATCGCTTCTGCCCTGCGCTCTTTGCCATCTTCCCAACGGCGCTGGACACGTTGAATCAGCGTCGCTCGCCGGACTTTCCGCTTCGTACATCGTGCAACAGTTTGCGGATTTTCGAAGTGGTTCGAGACGCATCTCGGTCGGCAACTCGAACACCGTAGGGTTTCTCACGTCCCTGAAGAAGAGGTACACCGACGATCAGGTACTGGCCGCCGCGAAATATTTTGAATCGCTGCAACCACGCCCCTGGATTCGCGTGGTCGAGACTACTGTTGTGGCCAGCTCGGTCGTAAGCCCTGAAACTCTGATGAGAACTGCGCTTCCCAACGGCGGCACAGAGCCGATAGGAGAGCGTATCGTCGAATTGCCAGAAAGCACTTTAGGCTTTCTTTATCGCGATTCCCACTCAGGATTCATAGCGTATGTACCGCGAGGCACTGTCGCCGCTGGCGAAGCATTGGTCATGACAGAAGCCCACGGCATGCCTTCCTGCACCGGCTGCCATGGCTCGAATTTGACTGGCATCGGCGACGTTCCTCCCATCGCAGGTCGTCCACCAAGCTATATGGTCCGCCAGCTTTGGGCATTCCAGAGCGGCGAACGTCGCGGGGCCTCGGCGGCAATAATGCAGTCAGTGACATCGAAATTAACAAGCGCTGAAATGCTCGCGATCGCGGCATACCTCGCGTCGCGCCCACCTCACTGAAGCGTGCTTTCTGCAATCACTTGCATAGGCTGCGAACGCCTACTCTCGACCCGTTTCTGCCGGTGACCAGCGGCAGCTTCAGGGACGCGAAACTACTCTACACACTACGTCCGATCAGCTAGTTCGCTCGATCGAGCGGCGATCAATCGGGTTGTAACCATCGAGCGGCGGCCTCGGCGGTGTCCTCCGGCCGCGTGTTGAATGCGATGGACGCATTCGGCGCCACCTTATGCACAGTGTTCACCACCGTCTCGAGCAACGACAGGCTCTTTGGTGGGAGCCGAATACCGCCCCCGACCACCACGCAGTTGTAGGCCGTAGTTGCCAGCTGTTTCTCCAGCGCCAGGCCCGCCGTTTTGTCGGGCGGGATTAAGCAAAGGTCCGCTTGCCACCCCCGTTCCGCCATTTTCGCCATGCCAATCGCTATTCCCGCATGGATTTTTTCGGCATTGAAGCCCGGCGGTATGGCGGGATCAGAGAAGTCTACTGTCTCCGGCTGCTGGCCGACAAAACAAACGCGTGTCATGTGATCTTTCTCCACGTTGGGTTACCCTCGGCGAACTTGCGTTTCATCAGGCACATAGTACAGAGACGGTACCGAGCAGTCTCAACCTCTCGTGCCGACGTCCCGCGATGATAGCCTCGCAGGTTCCTCCGACACTGAGCTTTTACTTCGTTCTATCCCCAGGCCTTGGTAGTCCACGTCGTCAAGAGCCAGCGGCGCCTGATGCACTGTCGGATCGTCATGGGCTGACATCCCGCCGTGTGGCGCAACAGAGGCGCTATGAAGCCAAGACTAGCTGCATACGAAAGGCGGCTTTCTGGTGACGCAACACTTCGCAATGGTGCTTCGTGAATTCACGTCGAAGACCACAACTGGCGGCATTTCTGTAGACCGGCGTCGAGGATTGACCAGGAATTCCCGGTTCTGCGCTCCTCGATACAATGACGTGCGACGCCGGTCGGCGTGCAATCAGCGTGCCGGTTAACGTGTAGACGACTGGATGCGGTTCAGGCCGCCGCCTTCAAGAGTGCAGTGAGCTCGTCCGGCATGTCCATCTGCACGAAGTGTGTGCAGGGTAGTGTACCTACGGTCCAGCTAGACCGGGACTTCAGCTTCTCGTAGAAGGGCGTGAATGTGGTGGGCTCAGGGTCGTTGCAATAGATGTAGGTCTTGCGGCTGATCCGGTCGATTCCCCCTGTGAGCTTCACGGACTGTGAGAAGCAGGCAGTCGGTTGCGACATGCCCTTTCGCGCGATGAAGTCGCGAACCTGCTGGCTCACCTTGCCGAACGCCTCCACGGGCAGTGGAGCCGTCAGCCATTCCTCACCGGGCGCAGTCGCGTGAGGTCTGTCCGGCGGCAGCATCCCGAATAGCGACTGGCCATCCTCCGGGACGAATGCGTCGAGGTAGATGAGCGAAGCGATCTTGTCGGGTACCGCATCGGCGACCGCCGTGACAACCATTCCTCCATAGGAGTGCCCGACGAGTACGATGTCGGCCAAGTCCTCGTAATCGATGACACCAAGCACATCCTGGGTATGGGTGCCCAGATCGATCTTGCGATTGAGGAGATGCCGGCGCTCGCCAATGCCCGTGAGCGTCGGCGTATAGACCTCGTGGCCTGCTCTCCTTAGTGCCTGCGCGATGGGCCGCCAAATGAGTGCGCCGGCCCAAGCGCCGTGAACCAGAACGAACGTCGCCATGCGATTCTCCGGTAATCAACAACAGCAGTAGGATTATAGACTGCATTCAGTAAGGACATCGGTGGAAGCCAGGGACAGCCCGTTGCTCACGATAGAGCTCCCAGGCGTCCGCTATGGGCAGGCTCGATGCGTCACCTGGACGACCGGTTGTGGCCGGTCGGCGACTCGCGCCGCCGACCGGCGCGGCGTCATCACACGTCAGTTTGCTCCGCCATTTCAAGAGCGTCATCCACTTCGATCCCGAGATACCGCACTGTACTCTCGAGCTTGGAATGGCCCAGTAGCAACTGCACGGCACGCAGGTTCTTGGTCCGTCTATATATAAGCGTCGCTTTCGTTCGCCGTAGCGTGTGCGTGCCGTAGCTCGTTGTGTCCAACCCTAATAGTTGAGCCCATGAATCGACGATTCGGGCGTATTGGCGGGTAGATAGATGGGGTGACTCCTGAATTCGGCTCGGGAACAGGAAATCTTCTGAATTCAACGCCAATTTCTTGATCCAAGCCGATACCGCAGCCCGGGTGGGTTCCGTGATTTCGAACTGCACGGGCCGCTGCGTCTTTTGCTGCAGGATTAGCGCCCGAGATGCCATGTTCTGACCGTGACAGACGTCGCGCACACGCAGCTGAACCAAATCGCATGCTCGGAGCTTGCTGTCCACCGCCAAGTTGAATAGCGCCAGCTCTCGACATCGGTTTGCCATTTGCAATCGAACGCGGATCGCCCAAATCTCTTTTAGCTTGAACGGTGCTTTCTGCCCAACGAGTTTTCCTTTGTTCCACGGTACGCGAATGGAAGTAACGGAATTGATGGTTTCCATGTCGTTTCTCCTAGTGATTTGGCTACAACTTGCCCTACGCAATATTACCGGGTATATTGCAGGGCATACTTTAGGAGAAATCCATGAGCGATACAGCACAGAGGCGAGCGTTGCGAAATTATCGCTCCCGTCTGAGGAAGCGGGGGATCGCCCGATTCGAGGTGCTCGGACTCGATGCGGATCGTGACTTGATCCGCTCCGTCGCACGGCGCCTCGCGGAAGACGGCCCAGATTCAGCGCGGATTCGAGCCGCCATCGGCCGGACGATCTCGGGCGATCCGCCAAAGAGAGGCGGAATTCTTCAGGCGCTGCGCCGGTCACCGCTTGTAGGCGCCGAACTCGAATTCGAGCGTTCCAGGGAAACCAGCCGCAAGGTTGACCTTTGACCCGCTACCTTCTCGACACAAACATCATCAGCAATATAACGAAGCCGGACCCCTCCGAATTGTTATTGGAATGGATGGGTGTGCAATCCGATGGCGACTTGTTTATTTCCTCCCTGACAGTCGCTGAAATCCGGCGCGGCATACTGGATAAACCAAAGGGCAAAAAACGCGAACGATTGGAGGCGTGGTTTGCTGGGCCGGAGGGTCCGCAGTCCCTATTCAAAGGGAGGATATTGCCTTTTGACCAGAACGCGGCATTGGTCTGGGCTCGTCTCATGTCTGAAGGTCGCGCTGCCGGGAAACCCAGAAGAGACCTGGATATGATTGTCGCTGCCGTCGCCGAAACAAACGAGTGCGTGATTGTAACGGACAATGAAAAGCACTTTTCGGGCCTCGATGTCCTCAATCCTTTGCGAAAACCACCGTGACTCCGTAAGTCGATTGGGGCCGCCTTCCTCCGCCCGAATCACGGGTTTCGACCCGCAGCGGTCTTTCACCACCGGCCGCTATTGGGCCCGCCAATCGACAAGCCGTTGCGCCACTGAAGGATGTTTACGCGAACGACGATGCCCGTGTCGCCTCAAACGGGTGATCGATTAGGGTCTGCATCCGCTCCACGAACCGGATCGTGCGGGGCAGGTCGGCGTGAATATTGAATGCGGCATCATCTGTCCAACGCGAATGAATGTAGAACAGCCTTGGATCGCGGTTGGAGCGATAGGCATTGATGGCGAGGCAGCCTGGTTCCGACCGCACGCTTTCGATCTGCTCGCGCAGCACCGCCGCAGCGACCGCCTCATTACTTTCGTAGACATGGAAGCGGGCGAAGATGAACAGTTCCATAGCGTCTCCGTGCGCGCCGATTCTAGCCCATCACGGACCTAAATGAAGCTCATCGCCGGCTGCGGCGGTACGGTGAGCAGGTGCTCTCGACCCAGAGCGGAACTCAGAGTTCCTACAAAGCGGTCATCGAAGCCAATGAAAGGGGACGTCCCGCCGTCGAGAAACTCGAGCCTTTTCACCCAGGACTACTGGTGATAGTACTGTTCGCGGGGGTCATCTCAAAGGCGCTCTCTGTACGCCCCATGTGCCTGTGTGACTGGCGATTCTGCGGTTTTGATAAGTGCCGCTGATAGAGGTCCCGTCGAGCGATAGTTTTGCGGGGTAATCACCCAACTGGCCAGTGATTACAAGAGTTCCGGTTGCGTCTATTGTCCCGCTCCAAGACTCATAGTCGTTAATGTTAGAGGAACAGGTTGCCGGGTCTTGTGTTATATCCCAGCAGAAGAAGCCAGTGATAGTTGATCCCACCTGCGTTTGAACGACGAAAGATTCAGTACCAGTTGTGATGTTGTTTGCGTTCGTCCATGTCCCAGTCCACGTTCCGAGAATCGACAAGATTTTGCCGCTCGTACCGCCTGACCCAACCGCGCTATGAAGAACGACCGGTATCAGCGCTGTAGCCAGGAAGGCAATCAGCCCCGGCAGCCGAACTCTATATGCCTTGAACATGCCGGCCCTAGGGTACGCGCCACTATGTTAGGCGACAAGGCCGTGGTACGAATCCGGACGGACATTCGCAATCGGTTGAGTTACATGAAGCCGCATCCCATACAGGCATCCACACTATCACCGGCCGTCCGCCAAGGAGAAACTCATCCCATTGGGCGATCGGCCGCTAGTGGCCGACTTGAGCCGTTGGCTGGATGCTTCACTCTTGCCTTTGGCCGCGTCATAGCCCCAAAGTCACGAAGGCGGGTAGACGACTTTAATCCGCGGAAGGCAGCGACGGGACGCTATTGATAGTTGGTGGCGAATTCGATTAAGCCAATATAGTCGTGTCGATCGGCAGCGCGCAGGTCTTCGATGTACTGCGTGCGTTGCGAACCCTCATTGCCCAGCCGCCCGCCGCCCCACGTGCGCCGATCTTTTTTGAAGTGATGGGTCAAAATGAGATCAGCGTATAATCGCGCGCGCCTGTAGCGGGCCCAGCGTCCGCTGATGCGCTCGAGCGAACCCAGCCATACTCTCGAACGCGCTTCACTCGACCGTCAAACTCTTCGCAAGATTGCGCGGCTGATCGACGTCCGTTCCCTTGAGCACCGCCACATGGTACGCAAGCAGCTGCATAGGGACCGCGAAGACGACAGGGGCCTGCAGCGCCGTCGCCGCCGCCGGCATATCGATGACGGTCACGCCTTCCTCGCTATGCATGCCCGCGTTCGGATCCGCGAATACGAACAATTGACCGCCGCGCGCACGCACCTCCTGGAGATTGGACTTGAGCTTTTCCAAAAGCTCATTGTTCGGCGCCACCGCCACCACCGGCATGTCCTCATCGACCAGTGCGAGCGGGCCGTGCTTGAGTTCGGCGGCGGCATACCCTTCGGCGTGTATGTAGGAAATCTCCTTGAGCTTCAGAGCGCCTTCCAACGCGATGGCGTGCAGAGATCCCCTGCCGAGAAACAGGGCATGCCGCTTGTCGGCAAAGGCTTCCGCAAGCACTCTGATGCGTCCGTCGAGCTTCAGAGTCTTCTCGACCAGCCCCGGCAATTCGAGCAGCTGCGATGTCAGGTCGCGCTCCTGCGCCGCGGCCGGGCCGTTCTTAGCGAGGGCGACGCAGAGCATCGCCAGCGCGGTCAACTGCGTGGTGAAAGCCTTGGTCGATGCCACTCCGATCTCGGGTCCTGCCCGGGTCAGCAGCACGAGATCCGATTCCCGAACCATGGAACTCTCGGCGACATTGCAGATGGCGAGCGTCGACAGATACTGCGAGCGCTTTGCGTTGCGAAGCGCCGCCAGGGTGTCTGCCGTTTCGCCGGACTGCGATATGGTCACGAACAGCGTGTCCGGCGTGATCACCGGATCGCGGTAGCGGTATTCACTCGCGATTTCGATGCGCGCCGGAATGCGGCAGATTTGCTCGATGAAGTAGCTCGCGACAAGACCCGCATGAAAGCTGGTGCCGCAGGCGGCGATATGCACCGCCTTGACCTTCTTGAATACCTGATGGGCCGCCGGACCGAAGGCGGCTTCGAGCAATTTGCCGGAGGCTGTGCGTTCCTCCAGCGTCTGCGCGATCGCGCGCGGCTGCTCGTGGATCTCCTTGAGCATGAAGTGGCGATACTGGCCCCGTTCCACGGCGTCGGCCGGCAAATCGCTCTCGCGCACGGCGCGCGAGACCTGCACGCCCGCCGCGTCCACGATCTTGACCGACGTTCGCCGTATCTCGGCTACGTCGCCTTCTTCTAGGAACATGAAGCAGCGCGTGACGGGCAGCAGCGCCGCGACATCCGATGCGACGAAGTTCTCGCCCAGGCCGAGGCCGATCACCACCGGGCAACCTTCGCGCGCGACCACCACGCACTCGGGATCCCTCTGGCTCAGCACCGCCAACGCGTAGGCGCCCCGCAATTCAGCCACCGTCTTGCGTACCGCCGCAAACAAATCGGCGCAGCTGCCCAGATGGTGATGAATGCGGTGAGCGATCACTTCGGTGTCGGTCTCTGAAGTGAAGGTGTAGCCCAAATCCTGAAGGCTCAAGCGCATGGGCTCGTGATTCTCGATGATCCCGTTGTGCACGATGGCGACCCCATCGCGCGAGATGTGCGGGTGGGCGTTCTCCTTGGTTGGGACGCCGTGAGTCGCCCACCGCGTGTGCGCGATCCCCACGTGGCCGCCGATCGGGGCCGCGTCGATCGCCTCCTGGAGAGATTTCACCTTACCGACGGTGCGCCTGCGGGCTATACGTCCGTTTTCAAGCACGGCGATACCGGCCGAATCGTAGCCGCGATACTCGAGGCGCCGCAGACCCTCCATCAGGATGGGAACCGCATTGCGTTCCGCAACCACACCTACGATCCCGCACATATGCTCTCCGCCGACGGATAAAAAGGGCTGGATAGTGTGCCCGACCCCGACCTGAAGTCCTAGCGGGCGGCCGCCGGAGCTAATGAATAGCAATATATGCTATTTGCCATCTACTATTGGTATCTATATAGTATTATTTAATGGACGATAGCAGCGATAAGAAGTTCCAAAAAGACCTTAACGGGGGCCTGGTAGGGTTGGTGTTGCTCGCGGTCCTCAACCAGTCGGCTGAGGATCTCTATGGATATGAAATTGCCAAACGGTTGGCCAGCGCGAACGAGGGTGTATCGATCTTCAAGGAAGGTACGATTTACCCGGTGCTTCGGGCGCTCTCGGCAGCGAATCTGCTCACCAGCCGCATCGTGCCGTCCTATTCCGGACCGCCTCGCCGCTACTACCGCATTACGGACCAAGGCCGCCAAGTGCTCGCGCAGTGGTCGGCAATCTGGCTCGGAACCCGCAGCTTTGTTGACCGCTTCATAGATAAAGGACCTTAAGACCATGCGCAACGCGCCTCGCTCCATCGATCAATACCTCAAAGCTTTACGCGATGAGCTGGCGGGCGAGGACACCGCGCTCATTCAGGACGCCCTGTACGACGCCGAGGAATATCTGCGCGCGGAGGTCGCTGCACATCCGGACAAGTCCGAATCCGATGTGCTCGAGTTGATCGCGTCCACCTACGGCGCGCCGGATGAGGTGGCCAACGCCTACCGCGACACGGAAGCGAAGGTGAAGGCCGCCTTGACGCCGCCGCGAAAGGTCCCCACGGGCGGGGCCGGTGCGTTCTTCGGCGTGTTTCTGGACCCGCGCGCCTACACATCCTTGTTCTTCATGCTGCTGTCACTGGCAACCGGCATCATTTACTTCACGTTTGCGGTCACCGGACTGTCTCTGTCCGCAGGTCTCGCTGTGCTGGTCATCGGGATTCCGTTCTTTCTTCTGTTCATGGCGCTGACGCGCGTCATATCCCTTGCAGAAGGCCGGCTGATCGAGGCCATGACGGGCGAACGCATGCCGCGTCGCCCGGTGCATCGCGGCGAGGCGGCGGGATTTTGGGCGCGGGTGGGCCAGATGCTCAAGGATCGGCGCACGTGGACCACGCTGGCCTATTTCGTATTGATGCTTCCCTTGGGGATTGTTTACTTCGTCGTCGCGGTGGTGGGCGTGTCGCTGAGCATCACTCTCATATTCGCGCCGCTGATCGATCTGGCAGGATACTACGGTTGGTTCGGGCAACCCGGCGACATCTATTGGAGTCCGGCGTGGCTGGGCCATGCGTTCATGCAACCGCTGATGGTGCTTGCGGGCGTGCTGTTGTTGACCGCCCTCATGCACCTGGCGCGCGGCATCGGACGACTGCACGCGCGCTATGCCAAGGCCTTGCTGGTCGCGCCGACGTCGCCTTAGAACAATCTGGAAATACACATGTCGCTGTTGAAAGTGGTCATTCTCGCAATTGTGCAGGGACTCGCGGAACTGCTGCCCGTATCGAGCTCCGCTCATGTGGTCGTCGCGGAGAAACTGCTGGGCCTTGATCCATCCTCCCCCCCATGACCCTGCTTCTGGTCATGTTGCACACGGGGACCATGTTCGCCGTGATCGTCTACTTCTGGCCGCAATGGCGCAGCACGTATTTTAAAGACGGCCCCGCCTTCAAGAAAATCGCCGCACTGGTGATCATCGCAACCGCATGCACCGCCGTCGTAGGGGAAGCCCTCATCAAGGTCATCGAGAGAACTCTTTTCCGAAATCTTCCGCATGCAGAGATCGAGGACCTGTTCAGCCATCTCGAATTCATCGCCCCGGCGCTCGCCGTCGCGGGCTTGTTGATCTTGGTCGCGGGCATCCTGGAGAGGCGCGGCGCGTTTCCCACTTCAGCCGTATCGAAGGATCCGGACGTGAAACAAGCCGGCATCATCGGAGTCGTCCAGGGACTGTGCCTGCCGTTTCGAGGGTTCTCTCGTTCGGGGGCCACCATTTCCACTGCGATGCTTCTGGGCGTGGCCAAGTCGCGGGCCGAGGCGTTCAGCTTTGCCCTGGCTGTGGTCCTGACCCCGCCGGTGGTTGCGCGCGAGGCGATGCGGCTGCTTCATGCAAGTGCGGCAAGCGGCGGGACGGATCTTAAGTCCGCTGCGGTTCAGAGTCTGTTCGGCGCCGTGATCGCTTTTTTTGCCGGCCTGCTTGCATTGAAGTGGCTGAGCCGTTGGCTCGAAGGCGGCCGATGGTATTTATTCGGCTTGTACTGCCTGGCCGCCGCGGCGGCGGTGATGACGCTACACGGCGCCGGATATTGACCGAGCACGCGGCGCTGCTCAATGAGTCGTGCCACCCTGTTCATTCAATCATGGGCGCTGATGCTCAGCGTGCTTTGCATTCATGCCTCGAATGCCGCGGCAGATGAGCAGCCAGGTGAGCGCTTTGCGATTCACGGACAGATCACCTATGTGGAACAGGAGACAGACGCGTTCGCGGCCCCCTACAGTGGGCCGAACAGCCTGTCGCCCGGCATCGGAAGAGAGACCGTGGATGCGACCTTGTTCATCGGCTCTCGACTGTGGCCGGGGGCTGAAGGCTGGATCGTCCCCGAGATCGATCAGGGCTTCGGCCTGGACAACACACAGGGGGTGGCGGGATTTCCGAGCGGCGAGGCCTACAAGGTGGGCGAGAATCAGCCCTACCTGCGTCTCACCAGGAGTTTCGTGCGTCAGACCGTCGAATTGGGCGGGGCGACGGAGAGCGTCGAGGCCGCTGCCGATCAACTGGGCGGCAGCCGCAGCGCCGACCGCTGGGTGTTCACGCTGGGCAAGTTCAGCGTCACCGACATATTCGACTCGAATCAATATGCGCACGACCCCAGGAGCGATTTTCTCAACTGGTCGGCGGTCGATGCAGGCAGCTTCGATTATGCCGCCGATGCATGGGGCTTCACCGTGGGCGCGGCGGCCGAGCGGTATCAGGGGTCCTGGACAGTGCGCGCAGGAGCGTTCGACCTCTCCAATATTCCGAACAGCCCGCATTTGGAGCACGGCTTCCATGAATTTCAGATCGTTGCCGAGGTCGAGAAGCGCTACCCACTGTTCGGGCAAACGGGCCGCGCTCTCATCACCGGGTTCGACAGCCGCGGCAGGATGGGCCTGCTCGATCAGGCGATTGCACTGGCGCAAGCGACCGGCACGACGCCTGATCCCGCGAACGTTCGCGAATACCGCAGCCGGCTCGGTCTGAGCCTCGATCTCGAACAGCCTCTCTTCGAGGATCTCGGCGTGTTTGCGCGCGTGGGCAAGGCGGCGGGGAACGTCGAGGTTTACGAATTCGCGGACATAGACCGCTCGATCCAGTTGGGCGCCTCGATCGAGGGACGGCGCTGGCAGCGCGCCGGCGACGCCGTCGGTATCGCGGCCATCGATAACGGGATTTCAGCAACGCGCGAACGATACTTGAATGCCGGCGGTCTCGGCATCCTCGTCGGCGACGGGCGGCTGCCGCATCCGGGCGCCGAGCAGATCATCGAGACCTACTACAGTTTCGCGGCGCGCTCATGGGCGCACCTCAGTCTCGACTATCAGTGGGTCAAGAATCCCGGCTACAACAGCGATCGCGGACCTGTGTCGATCTTCGCGGTGCGCCTGCATGCACAATTTTGAAGCGCTTGCTTCAGTGAGCGATGGATCCGCCGAGCGCCTGGAACAATGCGGCGGTATCGGCGTAGCGATTGGCGCGCGCCTGCGTGAGAGAGATCTGCGCCTGCTGGTAGGTCTGCTGCGCATTGATCAGCGCCAGGTAACTGACGGAGCCGAGCTCGAGCTGGTGCCGCACCACGTCGAGGCTTTTTTGCGCCGCCTCCTCGGCGCGGGACGCGGCGGCCAAAGCGTCCGCATCCGCGGTGAGCGCATGCAGGGCGTCGGCAACGTTCTGGAAGGCAGTCAACACCGCCGACCGATACAGTGCTCCCGCCTGATCGAGAGCGGCATCGGCGGCTCGCTTGCGATGAATGAGGGTCCCTCCCTCGAACAAGGTCTGCGTCAGGCTCGCACCCACGCTCCAGAATCCGGTGCCCGGCTTGAACAGATCGCCCATGGCGGTGGCCGTGCTGCCGACGTCGCCCGTGATGGTGACCTGCGGCAGCAAGCTCGCGATCGCGACGCCTACCTGCGCCGTGGCCGAGTGCAATTGCGCTTCCGCGGCCCGGACATCGGGGCGCCGCTCAACCAGTTGCGACGGAATACCCAGTGGCAGGTCGGCGGGAAGAACCAACTGATCCAATTCGAACCGCGGCGCCTGGTAGTCGGCGGGCAGATGTCCCGTGAGAACGCTGAGCGAATCGAGCGCCGCCTGCCATTGCCGCTGCAGGGGCGGCAGCGTCCCCTCCAATTGCGCGAGAGCGGCGTCCTGTGCGAAGACGTCGCCCTCGGCGATCGCGCCCAGCTGCAATTCGCGCCGCATCACCGACAATGACTCGCGCTCCAGCGCAAGCACACGCTCCGTGCCGGAGATTTGCGCGTGCAGGCCGGCCTCCTGAATGGCGGTAGTCACCACGTTGGCCGTCAGGGTCAGATAAGTGGCGTCGAGCTGGTAGCTGCTCGCCTCGGCGAGTGCGGCCAGCGACTCCACTTGGCGGCGGTTGGCGCCGAATACATCCGGAACGTAGCTGACCGTGACCTGGGGCGTGTAGAGATCGTATAGCGCCGTCCCCGAGGCCAAATTCGGCGCCAGCACACCCACTGCGTTCCGCTGGCGGGTTGCATCGAACCCAGCCTGCACGGTGGGGTAGTAGGAGCCGCGCTGCGCGGCCGTAATCTCCTGCGCCTGGCGCAAAGCCGCGGCGGCCGCGTGCACGCTCGGATTGGCGCGCAGCGCTTCGGCGACCAGTGCATCGAGCTCCTCGGAACCGAAGCGCGTCCACCAATCGCGCGGCACATCTCCCTGCGCAAGAAATCGCTGTGCGGCGCCTCCCGGACCCTTCGCGGATACGGTTTCGGGCGCCAGCGCCTCCGCGGTGTATCGATCCACCCGCGGCGCAGGCGGCCGATGAAAATTGGGGCCGACGCAGGCGCATGGCAACATGCATGCGCCCAGTGCCACGGAGAGGCGGATCACGCGCTTCACGTTGCCGGTTCCCGCGGCGACTCCTCGGGCAGCGACTGCGCACGGGAGAATTTCAGAATCAGCACCGGCAGCACCAGCAGAATCAACGCCGGCGCCAGCAACATGCCGCCCACCACCACCAGCGCCAACGGGCGTTGCACCTGTGAGCCGATGCCGGTCGACAGCGCCGCCGGTATCAGCCCCACGCAAGCCACCGTACAGGTCATCGCCACCGGGCGAAGCTGCGTGCGGCAGGTTTGCAGCATGGCAGCGGCGCGATCGAGACCCGATTCGAGGCTCAGATGGTAGTAAGAAAGAATCAGAATGCCGTCCATGGCCGCAATCCCGAACAGCGCCACGAAGCCGATGGCAGAGGACACGCTGAACGGGGTGCCGGTCACCCAGAGCGCCAGGATGCCGCCCAATAGCGCCATGGGAATCACGCTGGCCGCGAGCAGCGCATCGCGAAGGCTGCTGAAGTTCAAATAGAGCAGCAGCACGATCAGCGCAAGCGACAGCGGCACCGCCACTCCGAGGCGCGCGATCGCCTCTTGCAGATTGCCGAATTCGCCCACCCACTCGAGACGGTAGCCGCCCGGCAAGGGAACCTGCGCTTCGACGGCGCGTTGCGCCTCGAGCACCGCGCCTCCCAAGTCGCGTCCTCGCACCGAAAACTTGATGGGAACATAGCGCTGCTGCTGTTCGCGGTAGATGAATGCCGCGCCGGACACGAGTCCGACGTCGGCAACGTCCTGCAGGGGAATCTGAACGACGCCGCTGCCGTTTTCTGCCTGTGCGGCAATGGGAATGTGCCGAATGGCGTCGAGACTTTGCCGAAACGGCGCGGCGAGGCGCACCATCATCGGAAAATGACGGTCGCTGCTGCCCTCGTAGAGATCGCCGGCGCTCTGCCCTCCGATCGCGGTCTGTACCACTGCATTCACGTCGCCGGGAGCCAAGCCATAGCGCGCGGCGCGCACCCTGTCGATGTCGATGCGAATGGTCGGCTGTCCCAGGGAGCGCAGCACGGCCAGATCGGTGATGCCCGGCACCTTGGCCAGCACCGCGGCGATGCCGTCCGCGGTCTTCTCGAGCGTCTCAAGATCGTTGCCGTAGACCTTGACGGAGTTTTCGCCCTTGACCCCCGATGCAGCCTCCTCGACGTTGTCCTGAATGTACTGCGAAAAATTGAATTCCACGCCGGGAAAGTGCTGCTCGAGCGAGTCGGTCATCTCCTCGGTGAGCTTCTCCTTGGTGGTGTGCGCCGGCCATGCGTCGAAAGGCTTCAAGGGAACGAAGAATTCGGCGTTGAAGAACCCGGTCGCGTCGGTGCCGTCGTCGGGCCTGCCGTGCTGCGAGACCACCGATTGCACCTCCGGATACTCGAGCATGACGGCGCGCATGCGGTTCACGTAGGTGTCGCTGTCCTCGAGAGACACCGACTGCGGGAATGTGGCCCGAACCCACAGGTTTCCTTCCTCCAACTTGGGCAGGAATTCCAACCCCAGGGAGCGCACCGCGAAGAACGCGAGCACCGCGATCAGCGCCAATCCCGAGAAAGTGATGATGCGATTGGCCAGCACGAACTCGAGCGTGGGCTCGTAAATCCGCCGCAGCCATCGCACGATGAGCGTCTCGCGCTCTTCGACCTTGTCCTGGAACAGGATCAGGCTCAAGGCCGGTGCGATGGTGAAGGTGGCGATCAGGCCGCCCGCGATGGCATAGGCATAGGTCTTCGCCATGGGACCGAAAATATGCCCCTCGATCCCGGACAGGGTGAACAGCGGCACGAAGCCCGCGATGATGATGGCGGCGGCGAAGAAAATGGATTGGCTGACCTCGGCGGCGGCCACCGATATGATTCCCGTCTTGCCGCGAAAGCCGCTGCGCACGCGTATGCGGTGCAAGGTGCTCGGCCCGTGACCCAAGTGTGCGGTGGCTTCTGCAAGATGCCTGAATATGTTTTCGACCAAGATGACCGTGGCGTCAACCACGAGCCCGAAATCGATGGCGCCCACGGACAAGAGATTCGCCGATTCGCCGCGCAGCACCATCAGGCCGATGGCGAACGACAGCGCAAAGGGAATGGTCATGGCGACGATCACGGCGCTGCGGATATTGCCGAGAAACGCCCACTGCAGCAGGAAGATCAACACGATGCCGGCGACCATGTTGTGCAGCACGGTGCGGGTCGTGACGTGGATGAGATCGCTGCGGTCGTAGATGCGCTGGATGCTGACCCCCGGCGGCAGAATCCCGCTGCTGTTGACCTTGTCGACTTCAGCCTCGACCAGTTTGATCGTCGGTATGCTTTGCGCGCCCCGCCGCATCAACACGATGCCCTGAACGATGTCATCGACGTCGTTGTAGCCGGCAATGCCTAACCGCGGCAGATTTCCGATGGTCACGGAAGCCACGTCGCCGATGACCACCGGTGCACCCTGGTTGTTGGTGATCAGGGTGTGGCGGATTTCATCGGCCGAATGAATGAGTCCGACTCCGCGCACCACGGCGGACTGCGCGCCGAAATTCACCGTCTGGCCGCCGACGTTGATGTTGGAGTTGGCGAGCGCCTGCAGGACCTGCGGCACCGAGAGCCCGTAGCCGATGAGCTTGCGCTGGTCGATGGCGATGTCGTAGGTCTTGGTCTTTCCTCCCCAGCCCGTGACATCGATCACCCCGGGCACCGCCTTGAAGCGCCGCTCCAGCACCCAGTCCTCGAGGGTCTTCAGATCGGTGACCGAGTAATTGGGAGGCCCGACGACCCGATAGCGATATATCTCGCCGATCGGGCTCGTCGGTGAGATCTGGGGCTGTGCGTTGTTGGGCAGGCTGCCCAGCTGCGACAGGCGGTTGGTGACCCATTGCTCGGCTTGGGTATAGGTGAAATCGTAGGTGAATTGCACCTTGACGTCCGACAGCCCGAACAGGGAAATCGTGCGGATGGCCTGTACGTTCGGAATCCCGGCCATTTGGATTTCCAGGGGAATGGTGATGTAGCGCTCTATCTCCTCGGCCGACTGCCCGGTGCTTTGAGTGACGATGTCGACGAGCGGCGGGACCGGATCGGGATATGCCTCGATGTTGAGCGCGAGAAAGCTCGCGATGCCCGTGCCCAGCACCATCACCAACAACACCACGATCAACACGCGCTGGCGCAGCGCGAAGGCGACGATGGCGTTCATGAAGTGGCGGGAACCGCCGCTTGATCGATGAACAGCCCGCCCTTGGTCACCACTCGTTCTCCGGGTTTCAGACCGTCGAGCACCTCGATGAGTCCGTCGTCGCTTCGCCCCGTATGAATGGCGCGAAGCTCGAGCAGGCCGTCGCCCGCGACCACCCACACATGCGCTGCGGCGCCCTCATAGACCACGGCGCCCTCGGGCACGGCGGGAGATTGAGACTCATCGCCGGTGAGAATGCGGAAGCTGGCGAACATTTCAGGCTTGAGCGCGCCATCGTGGTTGTCGATTTCGGCGCGTACCGGCAGCCGGTGCGTCACGGCATCGACGAGCGCGGCGACATAGGTGACTCGCGCCCTGAAAGTCCGTTTTGGGTATGCCAACACTCGAACTTCCACGGCCTGCCCGAGTTTCACGAGTCCCGCGTCCGCTTCGCGAACGTTGGCGAGCAGCCACACGCTGCCGGGATCTGCGATGGTGAACACGGGAGTGCCGCTGCCGGATTGCAGGTACTGGCCGGGACCTACCTGTCGATCCACCACCACGCCCGCGATGGGCGCGGTCAACGTGGCGACCGGATCGATGTCCTGCGCCCTCTCCAGGGCGTCGATTTCGGCAGGCGACCTGCCCAGGATGCTCAGGCGATTGCGCACCCAATTGAGCGCGGTCTCGGCTGTCGTGAGGTCGGCCTGCGCCTGCTGCCAGTCCTGCAGGCTGCCGCCCTTGGCGTCGTACAAGGCGTGCTTGCGGGTTTCGCTGATGCGCGCGATTTTGACCTGCGCCGCCGCGGTGCGCAGGTCGTTCTGCGCCTGTACGAACTCTGACGCCTCCAGCGTGGCAAGAGGGGCTCCCGCCTTCACGGTATCGCCCAGTCCCGCGATGACTCGGGTGACTCTGCCCGAATACGGGGAAAATACCGGCGTGGCGCGATCGCCGTTGACGGCGATCTTGCCTTCGGTCACTTCCTCGCTGACGAAGCCATGGGACCGCACGGCCTCCACCGTCAAGGACTTGAGCTGCTGCGGGGTAGCGCGAAAGGTGCCGGGAGGAGAAGGGGCGGGAGGCGGAGCCTCATGCGGACCGAAGACACCGCGGCCCAACCAGCCGGCCAGAGTGACAGCGATCACCACCGCAGCCGCGATGGCCGCGGCGCGCCATTGGCGCTGGTTCGACCATGCTCGCCGGTCGATGCAGTCCTGGCCCTTTTGCGGTGGGACCGGATCGCCAGGTTCTTCGCTCATGCAGTATCTCTATTCGGAAACGGACCGGCCAAGCAGTCTGCCACAAGGCGCTCGGCACGGCTAAAGACCCAAGATCGCGTCCGCGGCAATCATCGCCTGCGAATGACTGCCGCCCTCGGGCGTAGTCATCCTTTGGGAACTCCAGAGCGGGAGCACGCCCGAACAGGATAAGCGGCCCGGCGCAAGAATTTCGATGCCGTGGGCGCGCTTCATGGAAAAGTCTCGTCAGAGCTACATTTTTCGATGCAGCTGAGTCCCGTCAATGGCAGCATTGTGAGCGGTGCGACCCCTCGCCGGTCCGCCCAGCTGTCCAGAGCCGGCGGGCGCACGCAGGCCGCCAATTGCCGATCCTCGGACCATCGCCGTCACGCTCCGAGGGACCCGCGCGGCACTCGCTGCGGCGCGCGGCGTGGGTGCCTGCCCCCGAGCCGACATGTTGCCGCTTGCCGTACCAGCCTTCGGCGCGACGCGCCGGTTCGGGGCCGGCGCAACGTATCCGAGCGCCTTGGTGGGGTGCAGCGAGCGCGGGCGGTCGGCATTGCTTCGCGCGAGGGAGCGGGCGGTGTGCGCCGTGGCAACGGAGCCACGGCGCGGCGAAGCGGCCGCCGCCGCATCTCGCCCCTTGGAACCGTCGCCTTTGCTCGAGCGCGCCTGCGTCGATTCTTGGGCCGCAGAACGCCCCGCGTTGATGTTCGGCGCCATGGACGCAGCATTGTGCGCGGGCGATTCTGCCGCTCGGGCTTCAAGGGCCGGCGACCCGCATACCCAGAGCACGCACAGCAGCCGAGCGATCTTCATCATGGTTCGCCGGCCGCCGGCCGCGATCTTGCCGGTGGCGGCTGCTTGACCTGCAATTCGCTGTTGCTCCGGCGCTCAACCTTGTTCCGGTCCGAAGCGGCGTCGATGCGGTAAATAAGCTTGCCCAGCCGGCCTTTCGGCAAATAGCAGAAGACATCGCCCTGCCAGAAGGCGGGTGCGCAACTCTTGTTGTCGAGCGCTTTTACGTAGCCGGCTGAATTCATGCATGCAGGCACTTCCACATCGAGACGCGCCAAAGTCGAACGTGCATCCTCGCTCGCATGAGATTGCTTCGAGGCGAGGATGCACCGTTGCAGCTGCGCGCGCTGAGCGCTCAGCCCGCCGAACCATGTGCGCACACCCAACCCACAGAGGCCACCGAGAATGAACAGCCCGGCGATGAGCGCGATGTTGAAGAAAGCCCGCCGCGTCATCGGTTTCATTGACGACCTTCAGTTTGAGTGGGCTCGCGGTGCGGTGCGCGATCATGATCGCGCAAGAACATCACTTGCAGGGCGGGCACGATCAGCAGCAGGAGAACCGGTCCGATCAACATGCCGCCCACCACCACGGATGCCAAGGGGCGTTGCACCTGGCTGCCGATGCCTGTCGAGAGGGCCGAGGGCAGCAGGCCGATGCAGGCGGCCAATGAGGTCATCAGCAGCGGCCGCATCCGCTGCTCGGCGGCGTGGGCCATGGCCTCGAGGCCGCCTCGCCCGTTCGCGCTCGTGAGCTGATTATAGTAGGTGATGATCAGAATTCCGTTCATGACCGATACGCCAAACAATGAGATGAAACCGACGATTGACGAGACGCTCAAGGGCTGACCTGAGACGAAAAGCGCTATGACCCCGCCCCCCATCGCAAAGGGAATGCCGGCCAGAGCCAGGAGGCTGTCACGCAACGAATTGAACAAGCCCAACAACAGCACCATGATCAACACGAGGCTCAAGGGGACGACGATCTCGAGGCGATGCTTGGCCTGCTGCCATTCAAGATATTCGCCGGCCCATACGAGGCGATAGCCGGTCGGCAAGGTCACATTCTTGGCGATTCTATCCTGCGCTTCGGCAACCGTGCTGCCGAGGTCGCGCCCGCGAACGCTGAACTTGACGGGAATAAACCGCTGCATAGCTTCGTGGTAGATATACGAGGCCCCCGTGTCCAAGCTGATGGTCGCGAGCTCGCGCAAGGGAATGTACGACGTTGCGCCGGCTGCGTTCTGGTAGCCGACCTTGACATCGCCTACCGCCTCAATGTTGTCGCGGTACTTGGGTGCGAGACGAACGGTAACGTTCCACGATCGATCGCCCTCCAGCAGCGTCGTCGCGACCGCTCCGCCCATCGCCGCTTGAATGACGGTATTCACGTCGCCGGTATTGAGTCCATAGCGGGCCGCCTTCTCGCGGTCGATGGTAATGTTGAGGTTTGGCTGCCCGACGACGTGAAAGGTACCCACATCCTCCATGCCCCTGACTTGCTTTATCTGGTCGCTCACCGCAAGAGCGAGTTTTTCGAGTTCCTCCAGATTGTGGCCGACGATCTTGACGGAGTTGGCGCCTTTGACGCCCGAAGTGGCCTCTTCGATGTTGTCCTGTATGTTTTGCGAGAAATTGAAGGTGAGGCCCGGCACGGCGTCGGTGAACTCCTGCAGCAACTGCGCCGTCAACTTGTCCTTGGTCGATCCGGCCGGCCACTCGCCGTGAGGTTTCAGCGGCACGAACAACTCGACGTTGGAAAAGGGAGACGGATCGCTGCCGTTATCGGGCCGGCCATGCTGCGAAACCGCGGTGATGACTTCCGGATGGCGCAGCAGAATTTCACGGATCTTCCTGACTCCCTCCGTGCCCGCAGACAGGCCCATCGTCGGCGGCATCGACAGGCGGATCCAATAGTTGCCCTCCTCGAGAGCAGGCAGGAATTCGCTGCCGAGCCGGGTTGCCAGAAATCCCGTGACGAGCAGGAACACGGCGCCTATCCCGACCATGACGCGCCGCCGCTCGAGCGCCCAATGGAGCGCCGGGGAATACGCGGCCCGCACCGCCCGCACCACCCTAGTCTCGACTTCCTTTACGTGTTCCGGAAGCAGAATCGAGGCGAGCACCGGGGTGACCGTGAAGGTTGCGAGCACGGCGCCGACCAAGGCGTAGCCGTAGGTTCTCGCCATGGGACCGAATATCTGCCCTTCGACACCCTGCATGGTGAACAGCGGCACGAAGGCAGCGACGGTGATCGCCACCGAGAACAACACCGCCCGATCGACCTGCATGGCGCTTATGTAAATGAGGCGCAACCGGTCGGTCCACGTGGAGATGGTGTGGATATCTTGTTTGACGCTCGGATCCCCACCCAACTGACCCTCTGCCAGGTCCTCAAGCAAGTCTCTCTGCTTCTCTTTGCTCAATTGGAAGTTTCGGAAAATATTCTCGACGAGAATCACCGCCGAATCGACGATGATGCCGAAGTCGACGGCCCCGATGGACAGCAGATTGGCATCCTCGCCCTGCAGCACCAGCATGATGATGGAGAAGAGAAGGGCGAAAGGAATGTTGACCCCGACGACGACGGCGCTGCGCAGATCGCCGAGGAAGATCCACTGGATGAAGAATACGAGAACGCAGCCGAAAACCAGATTCTCCAATACCGTATGCGTCGTCACGTGAACGAGGTTCATCCGGTCGTAGAAGGGCACGACCTTGACCCCGGGGGGAAGGCTGCCGTCGTGGTTCATCTTGTCGATCTCCGCGATGATCCGCGGCACGATATCCTGGGTGTGGAAGGTTCGCCCCATGACCACGATGCATTCCACCACATCGTCATCATGATCCTTGCCGACCATGCTGAGCCGGGGCACGTTGCCGACATACACCCGCGCCACGTCCTTGATTCGTACCGGCACGCCGCCCGATTGGGTAAGGAGTACGTTCTCGATGTCATCGACCTTGTACCCCTTGGTCAAGTCATCGTTGCCGCCATCGTTGAAGAGGCCGATTCCGCGGATGTTGACGGATTGCTGGCCGATATTGATCTCTCGGCCGCCGACGTTGACATTGGCATTGCCGAGAGCCGTGATCATCTGAGGGATCGTGATGCCATAAGCTTGCAGCTTTTGCAGGTCGGCCTCGACTTCAAATTCCTTGGTGGGACCGCCGAAGGTGTTGACCTGCACGACGCCGGGGACCGTCGACAACCGGCGCAGCACGATATAGTCCTGCACGGTGCGCAGGTTATCCAGACCGAAATGCGGCGGTCCCACCATCGAGTAACGAACGACCTCGCCCACGAGGCTCGACTGCTGGATCTGGGCCTGCACGTTGTTGGGCAGCGACACGTTCTGTTGCAGCGAATATTCGATCTGGGTCTGCGCGAAGTAGAAGTCGACGCCGTATTTGAACGTGACCCGCAGGAAGCTCAAGCCATAGAACGACGTGGAGTTGACCGCGGTGATATACGGCGTCCCGTAGATGCCGACTTCCATCGGAATGGTGTAATAGCGCTCCATTTCCTCGGCCGACAAGCCGCCTTGCTGCGCGGTGATCTCGATGATCAC
Source organism: uncultured Gammaproteobacteria bacterium (assembly GCA_963702735.1). GTDB lineage: Bacteria > Pseudomonadota > Gammaproteobacteria > Steroidobacterales > Steroidobacteraceae > Bog-1198. Next base: position 360,686 of record CAVPDW010000002.1, read on the forward strand.
TGGAGCTGGTTGGGGATACGCCTCGATGTTGAGCATGGTGAAGGCGGCCACCCCGCCGCCGAGAAACACCATTAGACCCAATAGGACGATCGCGCGGCGCGTGAGCACGAACGCAAGTACACCTTTCAGCATGCTGCCCCTTGTTCAGTTGGCATGGGGCCTCAGCCGTCGGTACTGGGTACGAGCATGTTGTCGAGGAAAACGGCTCCGTCGGTGACGACCAGTTCGCCTTGTTTCAGCCCCTCGAGTATCTGGTCATAGCCGCTGCTTTGCAGGCCGAGCTTGACCTTGCGCTGAGTGAAGCGATGCCGATCGGTGGTAACCCAGATGGTCATGGTGCCATCCCCTGCGCGCACGACGCTCTCGGGCGGCACCGCCGGTGTGATCAAAGGATCGCCGATGCTGATGACGAAATTCGCGAGCATCCCGGGTTTGAGGTCGCGCCGGGGATTCTGAATCTCAGAACGGATGAGCAACGTATGCAGATTTGCATCGACAGTCGCGCCGACGACGGTGATCTCCCCTTCATACACCCGGCCTGGGTAGGCCATCGTCGAGACGCTCACTTTCTGCCCAACCTTGATGTACTTGATGTTGCTCTCGGAAACATTGGCTAGCATCCACACTGTCACGACGTCAGCGACCGTATACGGGGCGGGCGCGTTGCCGGGCTGTACCAATAGCCCGGGCTGCGCCACGCGCGCGGTGACCCGGCCGGCGATCGGGCTCGGGACGACCAGGACCGGATCGATTCTGCGGTTGGCGACGATCGCATCGATCTCGGCCTCCGATTTGCCGAACACGCGCACCGCGTCGCGGCCCGCCTTGAGCGCGCCCTCCGCGGTCTGCTGATCGGAAATCGCTTGCTGCAGGTCCTTCTCCGCGATTCCCTGAACCTGGTACAGTTGCCTTGCGCGCTCCAGAGCGTGCGTGGTCAGGTCCAACAGGCCCGCCGCCGCGATCAAATTCGAGTCCGCCTGGATGAGATCCGGGCTCTCTATCGTGAACAGCGTCTGGCCCTTCCTCACCGGGTCGCCGACCTCGGCGTAAGCCTTGATGATCTTTCCCTGATAGGGCGAGAACACCTGGACCGCAAGATTCTCATTGAAGTCGATGCTTCCGACCGCGGTGCGCTCCTGCGGGAACGCGTGCTCTGAGGCCGCACTGATCTTGATGCTCTTGAGCTGGGCGTCGGTCAATTGCACCGACGGATGATCCGGTGCGGGCAGCGGTGCATTTACCTTCGGACCGGCGCTCTTTGTCTGTGAATCGTCCGCCTTGGCGCTGAAATGCACGACGCCGATCAAGGCGGCCAGCAGCACCGCCGCGCCGGCGGCAAGCGCTCGCCGCCGCCCGGAATCCAACAGGCGCCACACTGAAAAAACCCGTACGCGCATTGACGTTGCTCCTAGGAAATTGCGCTCGTGCGCCACGCTGACCTGACGCTGCGGCCGCAAACACACAATGGCCACATCTCGCATGGGAGGCCACTCGGACTTTTCACAGTACCTGCCGATCGCAGGGGCGGGCAGAATCCTTCCGACGTCCCAACAGCGGGAGGCGCTTGCCCGCCTAAAGGCTTCACTTCGACGGAGTCGATGTATGCCCGCCATTCGCTCGATCGCGCTTGCTGCACTCGCCGTGACCTGTGCGGCGCTGTGCGGCTGTGCGGTCGGTCCGCGCTGGCATGTGCCTCAGGCGCCGGCCGATGCCGGCTATGCGCCCACGCCGCTGCCGAAGCAGAGTGCCTCGGCCGCCGTCCATGGCGGCGAAGCACAGCATCTCATCGCCGGCAGGGACATCCCCTTCGAATGGTGGGAGCTGTTTCAATCTCCGGCACTCAACTCCCTGATCGAAAAGGCGTTCAAGGCCAATCCGAGCATCACGGCGGCAAGGGCTTCATTGAGACAGGCGCAAGAGCTGGTCTATGCGCAGCAGGGATACTTTTATCCATCGGTGGGAACGACATTCCAAGCAGAGCGCCACAAGATCTCCGGCAACACCAACTCGAGCTCGACCATCGGCGTGCAGGGAAACGGCGTGAATCTTCTCCCGGCACTGGAGGACCTGAATCACGAACCGCACAACCTGCCGTCCTATTACACCTTTTACACCGCCGAACTGACGGTGGGGTTCGTGCCCGACGTCCTCGGCGGCAACCGGCGGCAAGTGGAGTCCTTGGCCGCACAGAAGGACGCGCAGCGTTTCGCGCTGGAGGCGACATACATTACGCTGGCGTCCAACGTGGTCGCCGCGGCCATTCAGGAGGCGTCGCTGCGCGCGCAGATTCAAGCGACCCAGTACATCATCGCTGCGGACCGGAAGGCGCTGCAGATCTTGCGCGATCAGTTCAAGCTGGGCTTTGCCATGCGCATCGATGTGGCGGCGCAGGAGGCGGCCTTGGCGCAAGTCGAGACCACCCTGCCGCCGCTGCAGAAGCAGCTCGAGCAAACCCGCGATCTGATCCGGGCGCTCGTGGGCGATCTGCCGAATGCTGCTGACGAGACCATCGAGCTCGATGCGCTGCAGCTGCCGCCGGATCTACCGGTAACCCTGCCGGCCAAGCTCATCGAACAGCGCCCCGACGTCAAGGCCGCGGAGGCGCAACTGCATGCCGCGAATGCCCAAGTCGGAATCGCGGTGGCGTCGATGCTGCCGCAATTCTCGATCAGCGGCGAGTACGGCGGCAATGCCACTCAAATCACCCAGATGTTCAGCGCCGGGGGCCCTTTCTGGAGCCTGTACGGCAATGTCACCCAGCCCCTGTTTCAAGGAGGGACGCTGCTGCACCAAGAACGTGCCGCCAAACAAGCCTTGAAGCAAGCCGCCGCGGAGTACCAGAACACGGTGATCACCGCTTATCAGAATGTCGCCGACACGCTGCACCTGTCGCTGGCCGACGCGGACGCCCTTAGCCTGGACGTCGAAGCAGAGGAGTCGGCCAAAGTGACCTACGACCTCACCCGCCGTCAGGCCGAGATCGGCTATGTCGATACCCTGACTCTGCTCAGCGCCGAGACCGCTTATCAGCAGACCCTGCTGACCCGCGTGCAAGCGCAGGCGACACGCTACGGCGACACGGTGTCACTGTTCCAGGCGCTCGGCGGAGGCTGGTGGAACCGCAAAGCGGTTGCTGCCCAATGAGCCCCATCGGCCGGCCATTGCGCCGAACTGCCTTGGTCGCCGCCGGCGCGGTGCTCGCCGCAGGTTGTGCCGTCGGGCCCAATTTTCGCACACCTGCGGCGCCCGCCAATGCCGGTTATGCGCCCGTGCCGCTGCCCGAGGCAAGTACTTCCGCGCAGATCCACGGCGGTGAAGCCCAGCGTTACGTGGCGGGGCGCGACATACCGTTTGAGTGGTGGCAACTGTTTCAGTGTCCGGCGCTCAACTCGCTGATCGAAAGGGCTTTCAAGGCCAATCCAACCATCACCGCCGCGCAGGCGGCGCTGGCTCAAGCCCAGGAGCTGCTCTATGCGCAGCAGGGGTTCTATTTCCCGTCGGTGGGCGCCACCTATCAAGCCGAACGGCACAAAATTGCCGGCAACCTCACGAACGATCAGGCCCCCGGTGTGCAAGGCAACGGCGACAACCTCTCGGCTCCGCTGCAGACCCCGGGCGTGCCGCCTTACACGGCACCGCTCTACTACAACTTTCAGACTGCCGAGCTCACGGTGGGATTCGTGCCCGACGTGTTCGGCGGCAACCGGCGGCAGGTGGAATCATTGGCGGCGCAGACCGAGGTACAGCGTTACGCGCTCGAGGCCACCTACATCACGCTCGCCTCAAATGTCGCCGCCGCAGCCATCCAAGAGGCGTCGCTGCGGGCGCAGATCCGCGCGACCCAGGAGATAATCGCCGCCGACGAGAAAGCGCTGCGGATCTTGCGCAATCAATTCCGGCTTGGTCAGGCGATGCGCATCGACGTAGCCGCCGAGGAGACAGCCCTGGCGCAGGCCAAAGCCATGCTGCCCCCGCTGCAGCTGCAGTTCGAGCAGGGGCGCGACTTGATCAGGGCCTTGGCGGGCAATCTGCCGAACGAGGATGTCCCCGAAACTTTCGAACTCGACGCGCTCAAGCTGCCGCCGGAGTTGCCCGTCTCCCTGCCTTCCAAGATCATCGAACAGCGCCCCGACGTTCGAGCTGCGCAGGCAGAACTCCATTCGGCAAATGCCCAGGTCGGAGTGGCGGTTGCCGCCATGCTGCCGCAATTCCCCATCACCGGTTCCTATGGCGGCAACGCGGACCAATTCAGCTGGATGTTCCGCCACGGCGGCCCATTCTGGAATCTGGTCGGCGATATGACCCAACCGCTATTCCAGGGAGGCACGCTGCTGCACAGAAAGCGGGCCGCCAACGAGGCATTGCGGCAGGCTGCGGCGCAGTATCAAAGCGCGGTGATCACGGCCTACCAAAACGTGGCCGACACCCTGCACGCGTCGCTGTCCGATGCCGATGCGCTTAGCGCAAACGTCGAAGCGGAAAAAGCGGCCAAAGTGACCTACGACCTTACGCTGCGGCAGATGCAAGTGGGCTACGTCAACACGTTGATATTGATCGCCGCCGAAACGGCGTATGACCAAGCGCTGCTCAGCCGCGTTCAGGCACAGGCTACTCGCTACGTCGATAGTGTTGCGTTGTTTCAAGCACTCGGCGGCGGTTGGTGGAATCGGCACTCTCAAGCCTCGGCATCGATGACCAGCCGGTAGCCCACGCCGAGCTCCGTGAGGATGTGCCTCGGACGGCTGGGATCGATCTCCAGTTTCTTGCGCAGGCTTCCTATGTAGACTCGCAATGCGCGCGAGTGTCTCCAAAATACGGTGCTCGAGGGGAGTCAAGCGAACGTCGCTTCCGTCCCGGCGGCGGGCGACGCGCCGGCCGAGATCGATGGATACGTCGCCCAGCTCGAGCACGCCCATCGGCAGCTCGCTGCGCACGTGTCGCCGTACGATTGCACGCACCCGCGCCAGCAGCTCCGGGGCGCTGAACGGCTTGATGACGTAATCGTCGGCGCCATTCTCAAATGCGGCGAGCCGCTGCGCTTCGGCGGTGCGCGCCGTCAGCACGATGATGGGCACCGGCGACCATGCGCGAATGGCTCTGATCACGTTCTGGCCGTCGCGGTCAGGCAGACCAAGGTCCACCACGACGACATCAGGCCTGTGCTGCCGGGCGTCGATCAGCATCACGGCCAGCGTAAATAAATACCGCGCGTCCTGCACGTCGAAGCTGAACAGCGGCGGCACGAAGAAGTAGTCGAACGCGAGCATGTTGCCGATCGCGAGCAGCACTGAAGGGCCGCGTCTAAGCCGCAGCGCGCCGAGCGTCCTTCCCAGCAAATAAAGCATGACGGTATTGACCAGGCCGAAGTAGGGAGAGAGCGGAAAGGCGATCCCCGTGCACAGCCCGGTAATCACCAGTGCTCGCAGATAATCCGGCCAGTGCCGCGCCAAGTCCGACTCGGGCGCGTCCCCCGCAAGGCCAAGAAGCAACTTCCATCCTCCGCGCAATGAAGCGGTTGCGGCCGGGCGCATCTGCCGCAATTTTCGCTCCCATGGCGGCGACCGCGGCGCCGAGGCGGTGCGGCTTCTCATGAGTTTCGTCCAGGAGACAAAGTTCATTTGAATTGAGCGAACCCCCTTCGAATACTACAGACAGGGAGCGAGTGCTTGAGCGGCGCCGATCCTCGCCAGGGTGTCCGGCGTAAACAGGAGCTGTACATTGGGCGAACTTTCCGAGACATCGATTCCGTTACCGCGGATGCCTTGCGACATTCCGATGACGATGTGCTTCTGTCCGTTGAAGTCCCCGTAGAGAGGGCCTCCCGAGTTGCCGCGGCTTGCTTGAATGGTCGACTCGATGAGGGCACCCGCGGTACTGGCCCGGACAACTCTGACGACTTGACCGTCCGACTCCCACAAATCCTTCAAACCGAGCCCGTCGCCGCGCCGTTCTCTGAGATCGGCTGGAAAGCCGGCCATCGACAGGCGCAGATCTTTCGACAATTGCGCGCCTTTGACGAACCCAATAGTCAACGGCCTGATGGTGTCGTCGACGTTTGCCGCAAGCCGAATGAGCGCCCAGTCGTTTTCCGGATTGTGTACGAGGCGATTCACGATGATGCTGCCTCCGTGCGCGACGGCCACCCCGCTCAGCAAGAACCGTAGTCCCTGCACTGCGCCCCTGTTTCCCTCGCCTTCAGTTTGGCCGACGGCAAACTCCACGGATTTTCCGACCGACGGATTGATGACGATATCGTCGGAGTATACGACGTGCATATTGGTGAGCACGTGGCATCGATCGATGAGAAATCCCGTCGAGGCGCTGTAGCCCACGGCTGATAATTTGATGTCGGCGGGCCAGACCGCACCCACCGCGTTCAGGAATCCATAATCCTCGTGATTGCGGTTGTTGATCGGGTGCAGCCTATCCTTGACGACCCGATTGTCCTTCGTCAGCGCATGAGCCGCGCGCCAAACGCCCGGCATGCCCCCCACCGCGATCGGGGCAAGAACCATGAAAACAATCGGACCGAGAAGAGCAAAATGCCAGCCTCTCTTGGTCACGGGCTTGCCGCAAAACCGGTTGGCTCGTGCTCCGCGCTATCGGGGGACCCTATCAGAACTTCACCATCAGGCCCACGCCCCAGATGACTTCGCGAGTGCGAAGATCCGGAAACCAGTCGCCCGCGGCGCAATTGCCCGTGTTCGGATCGGCGGCGCCGCCCACGCAGCTTGCCGGTGCGCCGTTGTTGCCGCCCGGAGGCGTGATGCCGCCCTGTCCCGACCAGTAAGGAACGCTCGAATGCCGGTAAGTTGTTTCCGCCCACCAGGTAATCCAGTCGTTCGGCATGTACTGAAAGTTGACCTGCGAATCCCATTGATAGAGCTTCTGCCCCGGCTGCTGGGTGAAGTACGGCGAGCCGCTTGCGGCCGTCGCGCCGTTGATCGGTGGCGTCAAGGCCAGATAGCGGCCGGGGTTGTTCATGAACCCGCTGCCGACCGTCACCGCATACAGATCGCTATGGAACCAGGTGCGGTCGTAGAGCATCACGCCGGTGAATTCCTCCTTGTTCGGCCCATGCGTGCAGTGCACTCCGCCGCCGTACTCGCAGCCCCAATCCCACGTCAGGCTGAACGCCATCTTGGATACACCGTTGCCCCCTTGGCCCTTGGCGTCGTAGTACTTCACCAAGAGGCTGTCGTCCTCGTGAACGCGCGTCACGTTGGCGTAGTTGACGAGCGGTCCCGCCCCCACGTAAGACCCGGCCGCTGCGCCAGGATTGCCGCCGTTCTGGGGCTGGCAGTTCACGTCCACAGTGCCTATTCCGTTGCCGCTGTTGGCTTGGCAGGGCAAATTATCCTGTCCGACGCTATAGCTGTTGAACACCAGCTTGACGTTGTTGTTCGGCATCCAGAGAATCTGCCCGCCGAAACCCGGATGCCGGTTGAACTTCGCATAGGATTGCCAGCCGTTGATCAGCCAGGGCTCGATCTTGAGGTCCTGGGTGGGGAACCACTGCACGCGCAGTCCGTTGAAGAACCAGGGGGTGTTGGACGACACGTACGAGGGCTGGTAGGTCCAGTTGTCGAAGTTGTAGTAGCTGAACAGGCCGATGTAGGAGACGAAGACCCCGGCGTCGATGTTGAGGCCGTGGTTCACGTCGAAGTGATACCCGGCATTCGCTTCCGAGAAGTATCGGTAAGCGTTTTGGAGTTCCCATTGGCCGACCTGGCCGCTGGCGTCGTTGCGCGGCGTGGTCGTCGCGAACATGCCGTACATCGACAGGAAGCGCGCCTGCACATTGTTCCAGTGAAAGTCGCCGCCGAAGCTCACCTGTTCGATCTGGAATTCGCTGGAGCGGAACACCTCGGATGAGCCGCTGATGGTATGGTCTACCGGGTGGTTGAGGCTTTGCAGGTAATTCATGTCCAGACGGATTTCGGGCGTGAAGAACTTGGTGTCGAATATCGGCGACTTCTCGCGCGAGTTGCCGTTGAGCCAGCCAATGTCGCCGTCGTTGGCGAACGGGGTGATGGTGTCGACTTCGGGGCCGGGCTCAGGGGCCTGGAGCGCCTCGGGTACCATCGGCGCTGCCGGTGCCGCAGGCGTGGCCGCAGACCTGGCCGCTGGCTTGACGGGAGCCAGCAGTGCGGACCAGAGCGGGGAGTTCTGTGTCGAAGGTCTGACCGGCGCTGCGGCTTCCGCCTGTGCCGCCGGTTTTTGCACGGTCGCGAGCGCCGGCCCAGCCGCGGGCGCGGCCGGGACGTTCATCGCCAGGTCATGCCGAGTCGCTTTGCCTGCGACGACTTGCAGCCCAGGCGCCGTCGCGTCCGGATAGCCGTCGGCCTGTACGGTGATGGACCACTCGCCGGGCGCAAGATCGGCAAAGGAATAGACCCCGTCGCTGCCCGACACCGTGGCACGGATGCCGCCGCCGTCCACACGCACGGCCGTCACGGTCGCGCCGGCAATGGGAAGCTTCGCCGCACCGGTAACGATACCAACGATCGCACCGGAGGATGTCCTGATCATCTGCGCTGGGGATTCCTCGGCTTGGACCGCCGGCACGAGCAGCGCCGCGGCGAACACGGATGCCAAAACACCCTTCAAGTGGTGCTGAAACGTCATTGACCTCATCCTTCTGCTCCCTGTGCGAACCCCGGAGCGTTCAATTCGGGGCGGCCCAGTCTACTGCCGGATGAGATCGTCGATAGACCAAAGGTCGTTAAGAAACGGCTGCGCCGTATAAGAAAGTTGTTAAGAAAAAGCCGGGTCCCGCGCCGCCGTCTCGCATTGCGCGTCTGCTGCAAGCGCGGGCAACTGCACCGTGAACCGGGAGCCATCGCCCTCGCGGCTGTTCAGCGCGACACTGCCCTTGTGCAGTTCGATGATGGTTTTGACCAGGTAGAGGCCCACCCCGCTGCCGACGACGCCCGTCGTGTTGCTGCCGCGATAGTAGCGTTCGAACACCTGGCTTTGCTCGCCTTCCGGAATGCCGATTCCACGGTCTTCGACCACCACCGCGATCTGTGCATCCCGCCTTAAGGCGGTGACCTGGATGAGGCCGGCGTCGGGCGAGTACTTGACCGCGTTCGACAGTAGATTGCCGAAAACCTGGCTGAGGAGGCTTGCATCGCCGTAAACCAGCAGAGGTTGAGACGGCAACCGCTCGAGGATTTCAGCCTCGGGCGTCAATTCCTGCTGCAGGCGGCAGATCTCACGTACCAGCGCCGCCAAATCGACCTGTGTCGGATGGTAGTTGAGTTCGATGCGGCCGTCGATCAGACGCGCAGAGCCAATCAAGTTGTTGATCAGTTGCGTCATGCGGCCGACCGTGCTGCGCACCTTGCGCGCACGCTGAGTCAGCTCATCGGGTGTCAATCGATCCCGCATCGAGATGAACCGTTGGGCGTGGCCATCGATGATGGCCAGTGGCGTGCGGAACTCGTGCGATGCCATTGACACGAAATTTCGCTGCAGCAGCGCTACTCGCTGCTCCTCGGCGAGCTTTTCCTGCAACATGGCGGCCTGCTGCGCCAGGGCGTGGCGATTCTCCGCCAGATCAATCGCATTGTTGCGAAACACGACGACGGCGCGCGCCATTTCGCCTATTTCATCCTGTCGTTGCGTGCCCACGACCTCGACGCTGGTTTCACTCGCGGCCAGCCGGTGCATGCGCAAGGCAAGATCCACCAGGGGCGCCGAGATGGACCGGGTGACGTGCACCGTCGCGCCGGCCACGAGTACGCCGGCCAGAAAAATCGTAATAACAATCCGCTGTCGCGCCTGAGAATAGGCAAGATCCGAGCGTTCGCTCGCGTCGCGTGCGCTGGCGATGTTCCGATCGGTGAGCACTCCGAGCAAATCGCTCGCGCCACGGTAGATGTCGGCCGATTCCGTGCGACGTTCGACCGCGTCTCTATATTCGCCCCATTTCGCTTCGAATCGGCCGTACAGTTCGGCCTCGGCGGAATCGTGATGAATCTGCCGATACGCGCGCTGCGCAGCGGATATGTCGCGGTCCAATCCTGCCATTTGCCGCTCGATAGCCGCCTGCTCGCTGGGTCCCTGCGCGCGGAGCAGGGCCGTCTCGGCCGCCGGAAAGTCCGTCGTGTAATTATTGAGCTCTCCCAGGACGCGCGTGCTGGGCAGCCACCGATTGCGGATCTGCGACGATGCGTCATTTACATAACTGAGACCGCTCAAGGCTTCGAACCCGAGAACGGTCACCAGCAGAAACAACAACAGAAAGACCAGGGAAAGCCTTCCTTTGATCGATCGCGCTCGCCTCATGGGTGCTGTCTCACGGGCGGAGCCTATCAGGACGGTTCGAAACAAGTGGCGTGGGAGCCACGTCCGGTGAAAATTTTACCTATTTTTAACAGGGTCGATGCTAGGGTGGATGCATCGAGGTAACCGGAGCGAGTGCACCTGCCATGAACGCCGGGCGTGGAAGAATCCTTTGCGTCGAGGACGATCGCGAGACAGCGTCGTTGATCTGCGAGGAGCTCGTGGACCGCGGCTTTGAAGTTCGGGCGGCCTACAACGGCCGCGACGGGCTCGCCGCCATTCTCGAGGAGCCGCCCGATCTGGTGCTGTCGGACATTGGAATGCCCGGCATGTCCGGATTCGAGCTGCTCGAGAGCCTGACGACGATGCAGCCGCGGTTCGAGGCCATGCCGTTCGTGTTCCTCACCGCGCTCGGAGATCACGCCAGCGAACTCAAGGGTTGGCGCCTGGGTGCCGACGACTATCTCACCAAGCCCGTGGACTACGATGTTCTCGCGGCGTTGATCACGGCCAGGCTCGCCCGCGTGGCGCGCACGGCGGTGTGGCCGAAGCAGGTGGGCTTGCGCGAGCGCGAGGTTCAAACGCTTACTTGGGCGGCGCGCGGCAAGACATTCTGGGAGATCGGTGAAATTCTCGGATTGAGCAAGCGCACCGTCGAGTTTCACCTCGAGAACGCGCGCCGGAAACTCGGTGTCGCGACGCGCACGCAGGCTCTCATCAAGGCTGCGGCCGGGCATCTCATTCAACCTTGAGTCGGAGCGGCAACTCGGCGTTCATGTCCCGACGATAGCTCGGTTGCAGGTAAAAAATCCGCAGCGACCGCGCGGGGACAGTGTAAAGATTCCGCAAATCCGGCGTTGCGCCGGCATTCCGTCAACGGATCACTGTTTCGGTTTCTTCAGCGCCGCGTCGATTACGGCCGCCTTTTGCTCTTCGTCCAGCTTTCTCGGCCGCGTCCACCCCGCCGCCGTGGTCTGCTTAGGCCTGGTCAATGTCAGCTCGCCGGCGGGCGCGTTCTGGGTGATGGTGGACCCCGCGCCGATGGTGGACCCCGCGCCGATGCGCACCGGCGCCACCAGCATGCTGCCCGATCCGATGAAGGCGCCGTCCTCGATGAGGGTCGGCCACTTGTTATGCCCGTCGTAATTGCAGGTGATGGTGCCGGCCCCCACGTTGACGCCCCTGCCCACCTGGGAGTCGCCGACGTAGGTCAAGTGATTGGCCTTGCTGCCGGCGCCGATGTCGCTGCTCTTGATCTCGACGAAGTTGCCGATGTGCACATCGTGATGCAGCGTCGATCCGGGCCGAATTCGCGCGAACGGGCCGATGCGGCAGTTCTCCTCGACGATGGCATGGTCGACGACGCTGTTGGCGTGGATTTCCGTGCCGGTGCCGATCCGGGACTCGGTGATGATGCAATTGGGACCGATTTTCACGCCGGCCTCCAGCGCCACATCGCCGGCCAATACCACATTGACGTCGATGAATACATCGCGCCCGACCGCGACCTCGCCTCGAATGTCGATGCGCTCCGGGTCCGCCAGTGTGGCGCCCGCAAGCATGAGTTCTTCCGCGCGCTCGCGCCTGTACAGAGCTTCCACCTTCGAGAGCTGAATCCTGTCGTTGACGCCCATGACCTCCGAGGAGTGCGTGCAGCGCACCGGTTCGACGCGGTGGCCGGCCTGCACGGCTCCCGCGACCACATCGGTCAGGTAGTACTCGCGCGAGGAGTTGTTGTTCCCCAATCCCAGCAGCCATTCGCGCAAGTTTCGCGCCGGAGCGGCCATGAGCCCGGTGTTGAGCTCGCGTATTTGCAGTTGCTCAGGGCTCGCATCCTTGTGCTCGACGATGGCGCGTATGCGACCCTCTGCGTTGCGCACGATGCGCCCGTAGCCCGCCGCATCCTCCAGATCGACCGACAGCACGGCCAGCGCGCCCTCTTCGGCCAATGCCACCAGCTTCGTCAGCGAGGGAGTCCGGATCAAGGGCACATCGCCGTAGAGCACGAGCACCGTATGATCGTCCGGTATCAAGGACATGGCCTGCATCACTGCGTGGCCCGTGCCCAGCTGCTCCGCTTGCAGCACCCACTCCACGGGCTCGTGCGACAGCGCCGCCTGCACCTGTGCGCCGCCGTGACCGTACACCACATAGAGGTTGGCCGGCTCCAGGGCGCGCGCGGTGCGGATCACGTGCTGAAGGAGCGGTCGCCCCGCCAAGGGCTGCAGCACCTTCGGTAAATCGGAGTGCATCCGTTTACCCTGACCCGCGGCAAGTATGACGACGGAGAGCTGCATGACAGTTCCGTAGGCTAGGAGCCTATCGCTTCTTGCGCAACCGTTCGATGGCTCGCAGCTGCGCGATGGCGCGGGCGAGTTCCGCCTGAGCCTCGGCGATGTCCACCTTGTCGCGGCGGTCGCGCACCGCGTCTTCGGCGCGCTGCTTGGCGGCGATCGCGGCCGCCTCGTCGAGGTCTCGCGCACGCGCGGCGGTGTCCGCGAGCACGGTCACCAGGTGCGGCTGAACTTCGAGCGCGCCGCCGCCGACATAGAACGACTGCTCTTCGTGGCCTTCGGACTGCACGCGCACTTCGCCGGCCTTCAGGGTCGTGAGCAGGGGCGCATGGCGCGGAGCGATGCCGAGTTCTCCTTGCGAGCCGGGCGCGAACACCATGGTCGCCTCGCCCGAGAAGATCTCTCCTTCGGCGCTGACGATATCGATGTGGATGGTGTTGGCCATGGATGTCAGGCGAGGGACTTGGCTTTTTCGACGGCTTCTTCGATCGCGCCGATCATGTAGAACGCCTGCTCGGGCAGGTGATCGTACTCGCCGGCAATGATGGCCTTGAAGCCTCGAATGGTGTCCTTGAGAGGAACGATCTTGCCGTCCTGTCCGGTGAACACCTTGGCGACGTTGAAGGGCTGCGACAGGAAGCGCTGGATCTTGCGTGCTCGGTACACGGACAGCTTGTCTTCCTCGGACAGCTCGTCCATGCCGAGAATGGCGATGATGTCCTGCAGCTCCTTGTAGCGCTGCAAGATGGCCTGCACGCCGCGCGCCGTATCGTAATGCTCCTCGCCCACCACGAGAGGGTCGAGCTGGCGGCTGGTGGAGTCCAGGGGATCGACCGCGGGGTAGATGCCCAAGGATGCGATCTGACGCGACAACACCACGGTGGCGTCCAAGTGTGCGAACGTGGTCGCTGGGGAAGGATCGGTCAAATCGTCGGCGGGAACGTACACTGCCTGGATGGAAGTGATCGAGCCGGTCTTGGTCGAGGTGATGCGCTCCTGCAGCACGCCCATTTCCTCCGCGAGCGTGGGCTGGTAGCCCACGGCGGAAGGCATGCGGCCGAGCAGCGCAGAGACTTCGGTGCCTGCCAGGGTGTAGCGGTAGATATTGTCGACGAAGAACAGCACGTCCCTTCCCTTTCCGGAAGCCTGCTTCTCATCGCGAAAGTATTCCGCCATGGTGAGTCCCGTGAGCGCGACGCGCAGCCGGTTGCCCGGCGGCTCGTTCATCTGGCCGTACACCATGGCCACCTTGGAATTCGCCAGGTTGTCCTTGTCGATGACCCCGGATTCGATCATCTCGTGATAGAAATCGTTGCCCTCGCGGGTACGCTCGCCGACGCCGGCGAACACCGACAATCCGCTGTACTGCTTGGCGATGTTGTTGATGAGCTCGAGCATGTTCACGGTCTTGCCGACGCCTGCGCCGCCGAACAGGCCCACCTTGCCGCCCTTGGCGAAGGGCACCAGCAGATCGATCACCTTGATGCCCGTGACCAGAAGGTCCTGTCCGCCCGCCTGCTCGTCATAGGCCGGAGCAGGCCGGTGGATGGGCAGGTACTCGGCGGTCTTGACCGGGCCCTTCTCGTCCTGCGGCTTCCCGAGCACGTCCATGATGCGGCCGAGGGTGCCGGCGCCCACGGGCACCATGATCCCCTTGCCGGTTCCCGTCACGTTCAGGCCGCGTCGCAGTCCTTCGGACGGGCCCATCGCGATGGTGCGCACCACGCCGTCGCCCAGCTGTTGCTGCACCTCGAGGGTCAGGTCCACGTCATCGAGTTTGAGCGCGTCATAGACCTTGGGGATCTGGTCGCGTGGGAATTCCACGTCGATGACCGCGCCGATGATTTGCACGATTTTGCCGCTGGATGTCATTCGATTAACCTCTCAACGGGGTTGCTGCGCAACCCCGAACTTTATGCGGCGCTGCGCGCCGACGAAACCTAAACATAACCTGCTCTAAACCGCTGCCGCGCCGCCGACGATTTCCGAAAGTTCCTTCGTGATCGCGGCCTGGCGGGCCTTGTTGTAAATGAGTTGCAGCTCGTCGATGAGCTTGCCCGCATTGTCGGTGGCGCTCTTCATGGCCACCATGCGCGCCGCCATCTCGCAGGCGACGTTTTCCACCGCGCCCTGGAAGACCTGCGCCTCGATGTAGCGCATCAGGATGCCGTCGAGAATCTCGGCGGAGTCCGGCTCGTAGATGTAGTCCCAGCGCTCCTGCAGCTCCTCCTTGTCGATGGTCTCAAGCGGCAGCAGCTGCGACACCACGGCCTTTTGAGTCATGGTGTTGACGAAGACGTTGTGGGCGAGCAGCAGCTGATCGAGCTTGGTCTCGCGATAGAAATCGAGCATGACCTTGGTGGAGCCGATCAAGTCCTTGACGTGCGGCCGATCCCCGAGATGGGCCGCCGAGGCGGCGATCTCGACCCCTTGAAGCCTGCGGAAGAATTGCAGCGCCTTCGAGCCGATCACGCACAAATGGACCTGTGCGCCCTTGCGCTGCGCATCACGCACGGCGCCCAAGGTCGCCTTGAACAGATTCAAGTTCAGCGAACCGCACAGGCCGCGGTCGGTGCTGATCACCACGATGCCGACCGACTTCACCGGGCGCTCCAGGGTGAAGGGGTGCTTGTAGTCCAGATTCACCTGGCGCAGATGGCCGACCATCTTGCGGATCTTCTCGGCGTAGGGGCGCGCGGCGCGCATGCGATCCTGCGCCTTGCGGATCTTGCTGGCCGCCACCATTTCAAGGGCCTTGGTGATCTTGCGGGTATTCTTGATACTCGCAATCTTGCCGCGGATTTCCTTTGCGCCTGCCATTGCCTTATCTTGCCTCTAGCCGAGCGACGCGAAGTAGTCGTCGCAGCACTTCTTCAGGCCCGCCTCCACATCCTTCGACAGGTCCGGCTTGGCGTTGATGCTCTTCAAGAGTTCTGCCTGGTTCGATCGGGCGAAGAATTGCAGTCCCGCCTCGGCCTCCACCACCTTGCGGCGGTCGACCTTGTCGAAGTAGCCGTTGTTCGCGGCGTACAGCGACAGCGCCATCTCGGCCACGGACATGGGAGCGTACTGCTTCTGCTTCATGAGCTCGGTGACGCGCTGGCCGCGCTCGAGCTGACGGCGCGTCGCCTCGTCCAGGTCGGAGGCGAATTGCGAAAAGGCGGCGAGCTCGCGGTATTGTGCCAGCGCCAGGCGGATGCCGCCGCCCAGCTTCTTGATGATGTTGGTCTGCGCGGCGCCGCCGACGCGCGACACGGAAATGCCGGCGTTGATGGCCGGGCGCATGCCTGAGTTGAACAGGTCGGTTTCCAGGAAGATCTGCCCGTCGGTGATCGAAATCACGTTGGTGGGCACGAACGCAGTCACGTCGCCCGCCTGGGTTTCAATGATGGGCAGACCGGTGAGCGACCCGGTCCTGCCCTTGACGCGGCCGTTGGTGAATTTTTCGACATACTCCTCGTTGACCCGCGCGGAGCGCTCAAGCAGGCGCGAGTGCAGGTAGAACACGTCGCCTGGATAAGCCTCGCGGCCGGGAGGCCGGCGCAGCAGCAGCGAGATCTGACGATAGGCGACCGCCTGCTTGGACAAGTCGTCGTAGACGATCAGCGCGTCTTCGCCGTTGTCCATGAAGTACTCGCCCATGGCGCAGCCCCCGTAGGGAGCGAGATATTGCATGGCCGCGGGGGTGGAGGCGGAGGCCGCCACGATGATGGTGTGCCCCATGGCGCCGTGCTCTTCGAGCTTGCGCACCACGTTGGCGATCGAGCTCTGCTTCTGCCCGACGGCGACGTAGACGCACTTAACCCCGGTGCCTTTTTGATTGATGATGGTGTCGATGGCCACCGCCGTCTTGCCTGTCTGGCGGTCGCCGATGATGAGCTCGCGCTGGCCGCGGCCGATCGGCACCATGGAGTCGATGGCCTTCAGTCCGGTCTGCACCGGCTGGGACACGCTCTTGCGGAAAATCACGCCCGGCGCCACGCGCTCCAGGGGCGATTTCAGCTTCGAGTTCACCGGGCCCTTGCCGTCGATGGGATTGCCCAAGGCGTCGACGACCCTGCCGAGGAGCTCGGGGCCCACGGGCACTTCGAGAATGCGTCCCGTGGTCTTCACCTGTGACCCTTCGGAGATGTGCTTGTAGTCTCCCAGCACCACGGCGCCGACCGAGTCGCGCTCGAGATTGAGTGCGAGGCCGAAGGTGTTGCCGTCAAACTCCAGCATTTCGCCATAGCGCGCATCGGCGAGGCCGTGAACGCGGACGATGCCGTCGGTGACGCTGACCACGGTGCCGACATTGCGCGCCTCGGTCGCCGAGGAGAATTTGTCGATGCGCGCCTTGATCAGGTCGCTGATTTCCGATGCCTTAATGGACATAAATACTTCCTAGCTTCCCAATTCTGTTGCGAGTCGTTCCAAACGGCCTTTCAATGAACCGTCGATGACCAGATCCCCGGCGCGCACGACGGCGCCGCCCAAGAGCGCGGAGTCGACCGAATTGCGCATCCGAACCTGGCGCTTCAGGCGCGCATTCAGCGCCTGCTTGAGACTTTCCGATTGCGCCGCGCTCAATGCGACCGCGGAGACCACCTCGACATCCACGGTGTTCTCCACCGCCGAACGCAGTTCTTCGTATTGCGCGGCAATCTCCGGCAGCAGCGGCAGGCGGTGATTCTCGGCCAGTACCCGCACGAAGTTCTGCATGCCCGGATCCAAATTCGCAGCCGCGACGTCGGTGACCAGGCTCGCGAGATCCGCGACGGAGAGGCGCGGATTCGAGCAAAGAGGCGCGACGCGCGGGTCGGCGACGATCTCGGCGGCCACCGCAAGGCCGTGCGACCATTCGGCAAAAGCCTTGAGCTGGCGGGCATATTCGAACGCCGCCTTCGCATAGGGCCGCGCGATCGTGGCCCGCTCAGCCACGGGCGATCTCGGCCGCCAATTTGTCCAGAAGCTCTGCGTGGGTCTTCGGATCGATCTCGCGCCCAAGCAGCCGCGAGGCACCCTGGACCGCGAGCTTGCCGACTTCCTTGCGCAGGTCTTCACGCGCACGCGAACTCTCGCGCGCCACTTCGTCGCGCGCGTGGGCCACCAGCCGCTGCGCCTCGCTCGTGGCCGCGCCCTTGGCTTCCTCGACGAGTTCGTTCGAGCGCTTGCCCGCCATGTCGACTATTTGCGATGCGCGATCGCGCGCCTCGCGCAGGATTTCCTTTGAGCGCTTCTCCGCCTCGTCGAGATCTTTCTGGCTCTTGCTCGCGGCCGCGAGGCCGTCGGCGATTTTCTTTTGCCGTTCTGCGATGGCCGCCATGAGCCATGGCCAGAAGAACCGCATGACCGCCCACGCGACCAGAAAGAACACGACCCCTTGGATGACCAGCGTAAGTGCTAAGTTCATTGCCTAACCTACTCCTTGACCGGCGCCGATGCGGCGCCGATGCGGCAGCTTACTTGAGGCCCAGGGAGCCCAAGAAGGGATTGGCGTACAGCAACAGGAATCCGACGGCCACGCCGATGATGGGCACGGCGTCCAGCAAGCCGGCGACGATGAACATCTTCGTTTGGAGCATGTTGGTGAGTTCCGGCTGGCGCGCGGAGCTTTCGAGAAACTTGCCGCCGAGGATACCGAATCCGATAGCGGCCCCCGCTCCTCCCAGACCGATCACCAAGCCTGCGGCAATCACGGTTGAGCTCATGAGCTGAGCGATTTGGGTCACATTTTCCATTATTGTCTCCGGTCTTGAATGTCTTGAATGAAAACGAAGTCAGTGCTTCTCGGCCGCAATGCCCACGTACACAATGGTCAGCACGCCGAAGATGAATGCTTGCAGCGTAATGATGAGGTAGTGGAACGCCGTCCAAACGATCCCCGCGAATAGCTGGCCGGCGCCTAGAAAGTAGGTGGACACGTGATTGAGCGTCGCACCGAGAGTGAAGCAGGCGATCAGCAGGAAGATGAGCTCGCCGGCGTACATGTTGCCGAACAACCGCATCGACAGGGACAGCGGCCGCACGACTTCCTCGATCACTCGAAACGCGAAATTGATGGGCGCCAGCAACACCTTGAAGAATACGTTGTGAGCGTGAAACGGAGCGGTGAACCACTCGCCCACGAACCCGGCGAAGCCCTTGTGCGTTATGCCCACCCATTGAATCAACAGAAAGACACCCAGCGCCATGCCCACCGTGGTGTTGAGGTCCGCCGTGGCCACGGTGCGAAGATGCTCCACGCCGAACAGCTTGGCGGCGGCGGGCAGCGCATCCACCGGCAGGATGTCCATGAAATTTTCCAGGAACACGATGCAGAAAATGGTAATGGCGAGCGGCGCAATGAATTTGTTGGAGCCGTGATAGGTATCCTTCACCATCCGGTCGACGCCTTCGACCAGGATCTCCACCGCGGCCTGCAGCTTGCCCGGCACGCCGCTGGTGGCGCGGCGCGCCGCCAGAGAAAGCACCAGAATGAAGATAGAGGAAATGACGAGAGTGAATAGGATGCTGTCGATGTGAACCGACCAGAATGCGCCGGGCATCGTGTCCACGGTCAGATGCGTGAGGTGGTGCTTGATATAGCCCGTCACCCCGCCCGCAACATCTTCTTCAGCCATCATTCCCAAACGCATAAATCCCCGGTCATTTGCGTCGAATCAGTCCGGCCCAGTATCCGAACTGCGCGGCCACCACTCCTATCAATAGCGGTGCCGCCTCAAGTTTCAAGCGTGCAAGCGCCACATAAAGCGCAAGCACGAACCACAGCCACTTCAAGGCCATTCCGGTGTACATCGCGGCGCTGAGCACGGCGGCGCCTGCGACTCCGGGCCTGAACGCTCGCCAGCCGAACACTGCGCTTCCGGCGGCCACGATCAACCCACCCACCAGTGCCGCAAGGCCGGCGGATGCACCTTTGAACACAAGAAACACAGACGCGGCCAGCGCCGCGCAGCCTGCTTGCAGGAGCACGACCCGAACGACCAGCCGGTAACCCCGAACCGGTACGTTATTCATCGCGAAGGGAACCGGACCGGCATCGGCTCACCTGCCGATGCGGCGCACGACGGCGCGCTACCCTCGATTTGCACATATGAGCCGTCGCCAGCCAAAATTGCCGGCGCATTATAGAGAGGCAACCCCCCAGCATCAAGGCGTTACTGAATGTGGCCCAGGATGCCCTCGAGCTCGTCCAAACTGTTGTAGCTCACCACGAGCTTGCCCTTGCCGGAAGAGGTGTGCTGGAACGCCACTTTGGCGCCCAATTTGTCCGCCAATTCACGTTCCAGGCGTGAAATATCCGGGTCCGCCGCCGGCGACTCTCGGGCGGGGTGTGGATTCATGATGCGTCGCACCAATGCTTCGGTGTCGCGCACGGACAGGGATTTCTTGGCCACCAGGCCCGCCACCTCGATCTGTTGGCGGCGAGAGGTCAGGCCCAGAAGCGCCCGGGCATGGCCCATTTCAATGCGGCGCTGTTCCAGCAGCTCCTTGACCTCATCGGCCAGTTCCATGAGGCGCAGCAGATTGCTCACCGCGGCGCGGGACCGCCCGACGGCTTCGGCTGCCGCCTGATGCGTCAAGCCGAATTCCTCGGTGAGGCGCAGCAACGCACCGGCCTCTTCCAGGGGATTCAAGTCTTCGCGCTGAATATTCTCGATGAGCGCCATGGAAACGGCCGCGTCGTCCGGAACGTCGCGAATGACGGCGGGAATTTCGGTGAGCCCCGCCATCTGCGCGGCCCGCCAGCGCCGCTCGCCGGCGATGATTTCATAGCGCTGCGATTCACCGGGAGCGCGGCCGCCCACGGGACGCACCAGGATGGGCTGCACAAGACCCTGCGATTTGATCGAGTCCGCCAATTCCTGCAGGGTCTCGTTGCGCATGTCGACGCGCGGCTGGAACTTGCCCCGCTGCAGCAAGTCGAGCGGCAGGTTCGCCAAACGGTCGCCGGCCAAGACCTGCGGCGCTTCGGTCGCGGTCGCGCCGGCGCGCCTCGCGAGCAGAGGGCTCAACTCAGCGAGGCCACGGCCCAAAGACAGCTTTTTGCCCGACATGAATCCGATTATACGGGGGTCGAAGGCAGATCGGGGGCCGAAGGCGCATCCGGGGTGGAGGGCAGATCGTCGCGGCGGATCATCTCTCCGGCGAGCGCGAGATAGGCCAGAGCCCCGCGCGATTCTTTATCGTGAAACAGCACGGGCTTGCCGAAACTCGGGGCCTCCGCCAAGCGCACGTTGCGCGGAATCATGGTGCGAAACACCTTGGCGCCGAAGTGCTGGATCAACTGCGCGGATACCTCGTTCGCGAGGTTGTTGCGCGGGTCGAACATGGTGCGCAGCAGCCCTTCGATTTCCAAGTCCGGGTTGATGCTGCCCCGGATCTGGTCGATGGTTTGCACCAGGGAACTCAAGCCCTCCAAGGCGTAGTACTCGCATTGCATGGGGACCATCACCGAATCCGCCGCCACCAGCGCGTTCAAGGTCAGCATGTTGAGCGACGGCGGGCAGTCGATCAGTATCACGTCGAAATCCTCGCGCACCGGCTTCAGTGCATTGCGCAACTTGAATTCCCTGCCCGTGATCATTCCGAGCAGCCGAACCTCGGCCGCGGTGAGATCCTGATTGGACGGCATCAGCATGAAGCCGCCGTATTCGACCGGCACGAGCGCCTCCATCGCCGCACACTCGCCCAACATCACATCGCAACTGGTACGCGGTTGGGCGTGCTTGTCGATTCCGCATCCCATGGTGGCGTTTCCCTGCGGATCGAGATCGATCAACAGCACGCGCCGCTTGGTGGCCGTCAGGGAGGCGGCAAGATTGACGGCGGTGGTGGTCTTGCCCACCCCGCCTTTTTGATTCGCGATCGCGATGACGCGCTTCATGACTAGCTCGATGGGGCTAAAACTTTCGACAGTTCCACAAGATGCCGCTCCTCGTCCAGCCCCGGCACCTTCAGCCGATGCACCGCGAGCACTCTGAAGGATTTCGGCAAGGCGGAGATTTCCTCGTCCGGCCGCTTTCCCTTCATCGCGAGCAGGCGCCCTCCCGGGGCGCACAAATGCCCCGCGTAGGCTGCGAAATCGGCCAGCGACGACAGAGCCCGAGCCGTCACTGTATCGAAAAGTTCGAACGGCCTATAGCTTTCCGCGCGCACGTGCACCACTTGCACATTATCGCACCCCAGACTCTGCGCGGTTCGTTCGACGAACCGGGCCTTTTTACCCGTGGCCTCGATCAGGGTAAAGCGGCGCCGCAGATCGACGATGGCGAGCGGCAGCCCCGGAAAGCCCGCTCCGGTGCCGACGTCGGCGACGCGCTTGCCGCGCAGATAAGGCTCGATGCTCAAGCTGTCGAGCACATGCTTGCGCAACATGCCAGAGCGGTCGCGAATGGCCGTCAGATTGAATTGCGCGTTGCCGAACTCGAGCTCATCCACGAGCTTGAGCAGCGCATCCCGGCAAGAAGCGTTCAACGCGATTCCCAGCTCGCGCGCGCCCGCGCTGAGTAATTCCAATTCGGATTCCCGATTCAAAGCCCCGGGGCTCACGTCTCGGGAAGGGCGTCGAGGACGATCGACAAGGTCGCGTCCTCGTCGAAGCGGGCGTTGAAGCGAACGGCGCCTTCGCTGCCCTCGCAGGTGCCGCCGGGACCTGCGGCGCCTGCTGTTGCAGGGGCCGGCGACGCGCGTCGCTGCCAGTCCGCGCAGGCCGCCGCGAATACCACGGCAGGCTGTGGATCGCCCAGGCGCACGGACGCTTGAACGCGCGACAGGCGGTCGTGCTTGAAGCACAGCAGGTACTCGTCCGGCGTGATCCCGGCGAAGCGCGGCGCGGGGCCATCGGAGGCATAGCATTCCGCATCATCCCCCGCCGCGGCACCGGGCGCCTCGTCTCGAAACAGCAGTACCTCGTGAAGCGTCAGGGGAATGTCCTTGAGCACACTGCCGAAGGGCACGATCAAGAGAACGTGCCAGTCGTACGCGGCGTCCGCGGGCGGGTGGGGGTCCGGCGCCGGCAGATGCTCGGGCGACGGCTCTCGAACCGCGGCCGGGTGACAGGCCGTCAGGGCCGCAAGAGCCACCGCGGGCAACCAGAGACGCAGCTCGGCCGGGTTGCGCTCGTACATTCAAGCCCCGGCCAGGCTGCTCGCGAGACTCTCGAGTTCGGCGGCGGCATCCGGGTCTTGAGGCCGGCTGCGCTCGAGGATGCTCGAGAGTGCGCGCGCCGCCGCGGCCTTCAGTTTGGCGAAGGCGCTGGCATAATGAATTCGCCAGTCCGCGATGAGCTCATGCTCGAGCTGCTGGTATTCCCGGCCGTTGACGACTGCGTCGATGACCATGGCGCAGACGGCGAGCTGCTGCACACGGCTGAAGGACAGCGAGGATGCCGAGTCGCCTTCGGCGAAGCAGCGGCGCAGGTACGCGGGAGGGTCGGCGCTCGCGATGTCGTCGAGCTGATCGCCGATGTCGTAGGATTTCATCAAATGCTCGTAGGCTGCCATCGCAACCATTATCGCTCTAACATAGGATCATGACTCGAATTTATATATTCCTCATCGCGGCGGTGCTTCTCTCATGCATGGCTCAGGCCGCGACACTGACCCGAGTCGAGCGCGGCAGTCTGACCTTCGAGAATATTCCTGAACCCGCGGGGGAGCTCGCCGAGAACCTGAATGCCTATCTGAGTGCGCGCCAGGCAACTCCGCTCGGATTCTCTCCCAAGGGTCAGCTGCTCATCTCGACGCGCTTCGGCGATGTCGATCAATTGCATCTGGTGGAACGCGCGGGTGGCGAGCGCCGGCAACTGACGTTCTTCAATGAGCCGATCACGCAGGCGGCGTTTTCGCCCGATCCGCTGCGCAGCGCCTACCTCTTCCTCAAGGACTCGGGCGGCAACGAGAATGCACAGCTGTACTATCAGCGCTTGGGTGAGTCTCGCCCCAAGCTCCTCACCGACGGCAAGTCGGTGAACGGCAGCCCCGTTTGGTCGAATGCCGGCCACGAAATCGCGTTCTTCAGCACCGCTCGGGACGGCGTGAGTCACGACATAGACATCGTCGACCCGGAATCAGGTTCGCTGCCCAAGCTCGCCGTCACCGGGGACGAGGCCGACTGGTATCCGCTCGATTGGTCGCCGGACGACCGCAAGCTTCTCGTGCTGAAGTCAGTGTCGATTTCCGAGGCCTATTTGTACGTGGTGGATGTGTACACGGGGCAAAGGCGCGAAGTCGAACCCTCGCCGGCCAAGGTTGGGATCGCAGGCGCCAAGTTCTCGCGCGACGGGCAGGGTGTGTACTTGATATCGGACCGGGACGGGGAATTCTTGCAGCTTCGCTATGTGAATCTCTTCACGGGCGAGAAGACCGTGCTCTCCGGCGGCCTTTCCGCCGACGTCGAGGAGTTGGCGATTTCCCGCGACGGGCACTACTTGGCCTATACCATCAACGACGGCGGAGCGGGAAAGCTCAATTTGCTCGACCTGCGTTCTCACCAGGATCTCATCCCTCCCAAGCTCCCCACCGCGGGAATCATCGGCTCCTTGAGCTTCGACGCGGAGGGCAATCGCCTGGCGTTCGGATACGCCGCGCCCAATCGGCCGCGCGATGCCTTCGTTCTCGACATCGCGGCGAATCGCCTGGAAGCATGGACCATGAGCGAGGCGGGGGCGGTCGATCTGTCGAAATTCGTGACGCCTCGGCTCACTCAATACCCGACCTTCGACCGGTCGGACGGTCAATCGCGGCAAATTCCGGTATATATCTACGAGCCGTCCACCCCCGGACCGCACCCGGTGTTGATCAGCTTGCACGGCGGGCCGGAATCGCAATTCCGCCCCGGCTTCGATCCCTGGCTCCAGTTCGTGGTCAACGAACTGGGAATGACGGTGGTTGCTCCGAATGTGCGCGGGTCGTCCGGTTATGGAAAAACCTATCTGGCGCTCGACAACGGCATGCTGCGCGAGGATGCGGTCAAGGACGTAGGCGCCCTGCTGGTGTGGCTCGGCCTGCAAAAGGCCTTTGACGCACGGCACATGGCGGTGTCCGGCGGATCCTACGGCGGTTACCTTGCACTCGCGACGCTGGTCAATTTCAGCGATCGGCTGCGCGGCGGCGTCGATATGGCGGGCATTTCCGATTTCGTCGGCTTTTTGGCCAACACGGCGCCCTACCGGCAGAATCAGCGCCGCGCGGAGTACGGCGACGAACGCGATCCCGAGATGCGCGCCTTCTTGAGGCGCATTTCTCCGCTGACGAACGCCGAACGCATCTCAAAGCCGCTGCTCGTCGTGCAGGGCAGGAACGACCCGCGGGTGCCGGTGAGCGAGGCGGAGCAAATCGTCAATCGAGTGCGCAGCAAGGGAGGCGAGGTTTGGTACCTACAAGCCGCCGACGAAGGTCACGGCTTTCGCAAGAAACCGAACCGCGACGCATATTTGCGGACCTTCGCCCAATTCCTGGCGACCGTGATCAGGTAAAACCTCCGCCCGCTACTTGCTGTCGGTGCTCGCCGTAGCGAGGGGCGAAGATTGCCCGGCAAAGTACGCCGCCGCAATTCGCACATCCTGATCGCTGGTCAGCAGCTTCGCCATGCCGTTCATCACCACATTCTTGCGGCGGCCGTTGCGGTAGGCCGTCAGAGCCTGCGCCAGATAATCCTCGTGCTGACCTGCGAGCACCGCGGGTTTCGGAGTCATCGGCGCCTCGACCCCGAGTCCGGTCTCGCCGTGGCAGGCGACGCAGGCACTCACTTGTTTCGGGGCCTTGCCGTTCACCGCGGCGCTCGGTTTCACGGGTTCTGCACCCTGAAGGTAGGCCGCGATATCCTCTATGTCCTGATCGGACAACGACGCGGCCTGCGCGTGCATGGTCGCGTGAGGCCGCTCGCCGCTGCGATATTCCTGCAGGGCGGCGATGATGTAGGAAGCATTCTGGTGACGGAGCTTCGGAACGCTGTAGTCCGGATAGGCGTTCCTATAATTGTCGATGCCGTGGCATCCGTAGCAGGTATAGAACTTCTTCTCGCCGAGCGCAGGATCGCCAGCGGCATGCGCGCCCGATACCCAACTCAAGCAGAGCGCAGCGCCCGCTGCCAAGCCCAAGCCATTCAATCGAGAAAGCATCTGGTTCTCCGAGCCGCGTAGGTTCAAATGAGCGCTGATGTTAAAGAGTGGGCGGACAAATTGCCACTCGCGCTACAGAATGTCGGCCAAATCCTGCAAAAAGCCTGCATCCGTCGGCTTCATGCCCGACGGGTAGCGGCAAACCAGCCGCCCGCTGCGATCGACCAGAAATTTCTCGAAATTCCAGCCGATGTCTCCGGGAAATCCGTTCTCTTTGGCGGTCAGCCATGCATACAGCGCGTGCCGGTGGGCGCCGTTGACCTCGATTTTCTCGGACAGGGGGAAGGTCACTCCATAGGTGATGGAACAGAAGCTCTGAATCTCCGCGGCCGAGCCCGGCTCCTGGGAACCGAATTGATTGCATGGAAATCCCACGACCGAGAAATTCCGCTCCTTGAGCTCTTGGTGCAGTTCTTCGAGAAGCGCGTATTGCGGCGTATAGCCGCACTTGCTCGCGACGTTTACCGCCAGGATCACCTTGCCGCGCAGCCCACCGAGAATATCCGCCGTGCCGTCGAGACCTTTGATCTTGAAGTCGAAGAAATTCGCCATCCTGCAACCCCCGATGTCAAGCCGCGCGATCGCGCTTCTTCAAGTGCACCAGCAGCAGCGACACCGCGGCCGGCGTGAGGCCGGGGATACGCGCAGCCTGGCCCAATGTTTCGGGGCGCACGTCGCGAAGGCGCTGTCGTGCCTCGTTCGACAATCCGCCGACCTCGCCGTAATCCAGGTCCGGCGGCAGCCGCAACTCCTCGTGGCGCCGGTGGCGCTCGATTTCGTCCCGCTGACGCTTGAGATAGCCGGAATATTTCGCCTGCACCTCGACCTGCAATTTCACTTGCTCGGCCATGCGCTCGTCGCCGCGCCATGCATCGAGGTCGGCGGCGGGCGCAGCGAGAGTCAAATCGTCGTAATCCAGTTCCGGACGGCGCAACAGGTCCAATGCATGCGCCTCGCGCGAGAGCGGCGAGCCGAGTTTGGCCAGCAACCCTGGGTCGACGTCGGCCGGGTGGACCACGGCCGCGGCGAGACGTGAAACTTCGCCCGCCACCGCCGCGCTCTTTCGCTCGAAGAACGCCCAGCGGGAGTCGTCCACCAAACCGAGTTCCCGGCCTTGTGCGGTGAGGCGCAGGTCCGCGTTGTCCTCGCGCAGGCTCAAGCGGTACTCGGCGCGGCTGGTGAACATCCGGTAGGGCTCCGGGGCGCCGCGGGTGACCAAATCGTCGACCAGCACGCCGATATAGGCAAGGCTGCGCGCCGGCCACCATGCCTCGCGCTCGCGTGCAAAGAGCGCGGCGTTGGCACCCGCCAGCAAGCCTTGAGCGGCGGCCTCTTCGTAGCCGGTTGTCCCATTGATCTGGCCGGCGAAGAACAGGCCCGAGATGAACTTGCTCTCCAGACTGTGTTTGAGGTCGCGGGGATCGAAGAAGTCGTACTCGATGGCATAGCCCGGCCGCGTGATGTGCGCGTGCTCGAAGCCTGAGATGGTGCGCACGAACTCGCACTGCACGTCGAAGGGAAGGCTGGTCGAGATGCCGTTGGGATAGATTTCGTGGGTGCACAGGCCCTCGGGCTCGACGAAGATCTGATGCGAGTGCTTGTCCGCGAATCGCACGACCTTGTCTTCCACCGAGGGACAGTAGCGCGGTCCCACGCCTTCGATCAAACCGGTGAACATGGGCGATCGTGCGGTTGCGCCGCGAATGATGTCGTGGGTGCGCTCGTTGGTCGCAGTGATGTGGCAGGGCAACTGACGCGGATGGCTGCCGCGGGTTCCCATGTAGGAAAACACCGGCCGGGGATCGTCGCTGTGCTGTTCGCGCATCACCGAAAAATCGACGCTGCGGCCGTCGATCCGCGGCGGCGTGCCGGTCTTCAAGCGGCCGACGCGCAATTTCAACTCCCGCAGCCGCGCCGCCAAATGCAACGACGGCGGATCGCCGGCGCGCCCGCCGGCATGACTCTCGAGACCGACGTGAATCCTGCCGCCGAGGAAAGTGCCCACGGTCAAAACTATCGCACGCGCCCTGCACTCGATTCCGCTCTGCGTAACCACGCCCGCGACGCGTTCGCCCTCGACAACCAAGTCGGCCGCTTCCTGCTGAAACAGCGTCAAATTGACTTGGGTCTCGAGCATGCGGCGGATCGCGGCCTTGTAGAGCTGCCGATCGGCTTGCACACGAGTGGCGCGCACCGCCGGTCCCTTGCTCGAATTCAAGGTGCGGAACTGGATCCCCGCCCGGTCGGCGGCGATCGCCATCGCACCTCCCAACGCGTCGATCTCCTTGACCAAGTGCCCCTTGCCGATGCCGCCGATTGCAGGGTTGCAGCTCATCTGCCCCAGCGTTTCGATGTTGTGAGTCAAAAGAAGCGTACGCCTTCCTAAGCGTGCAGCCGCGAGGGCCGCCTCGGTGCCGGCGTGGCCGCCGCCGATCACGATCACGTCATATTCAGTCCCGAACCGCATCACCCTGAATCCACTCGACTTTTGGGAGCGCCACTGTACCACCGGAAGCATGCTTGACAGCGGCCGTATTTGGTGGATAATACCTGCCCAGGCAGTAATTGATTAAGGCAGTAAGTGCCGAGGCATTAAATGTCCAAGCAGCATTATCAAGTATCGAACTTCCGGGCCCAGAACAGCATCGGCTACCTGGTCAAGCGGGCACATTCCTTGATGTTGGATGTGATGGAACCGCTCCTGGAGGAGCGCGGGTTCACCTTCGTCCAGTACGTCATCCTGGCGTGGCTGCGGGACGGCATCGCGGTGAATCCGAAGGATCTTTGCGCACAGTATCGCCACGACAGCGGCGCCATGACCCGCCTCATCGATCAATTGGCGGAACGCGGCCTGCTCGAGCGCGCGCGCCGCGACAGGGACCGTCGCAAGGTCGAATTGCAGTTGACGCCGGCCGGCCGCGAGGCCATCGAGAGTCTCATCCCGCTGGTCGTGGAGAAGCTCAACCTCGCTCTCGCCGATTTCAGCGGCGAGGAAGTACAGGAACTGCTGCGTCTGCTGATCAAGCTCAATACCACGCTGCAATCGGGCAACGAGCGCAGAGCAGCGGCAGTCGGCGCGGAGGTGTAAGCCATGCCGCATCTTAAGCTCTTACTGTTACTGGGCTGCGTCCTCTTCGCGGGATGCGTCCTGCCCCCGAAGGAAGCGCCGCGCCCCCGGCAGCTCGCGGGCGATGCCGTCGGGCTGACGGGCGCCGCAGCGCAGCCGGCCGCCCTGGGTTGGTGGGATTCGTTTCAAGATCCGCAGCTCGACCGATTGATCCGACAGGGTGCCGAGGACAATCCTACGTTGGCGCAAGTTCAGGCAAGAGTGGGCGAAGCGCTCGCGCAGGCGCAGTCGGCACATGCAGGATTGCTGCCGAGCGCCAACCTGGACGCGAGCGCGTTGTACCAGCGCGCACCCGGTAACTACGTCATTCCTCAGCCTCTCGCCGGCCACAGCTTCTGGATGGGCCAAGCAGGCATGAGTTTGGGATGGGATCTCGATTTCTGGGGGCGTCAGGCGGACGCCGTTCACCGTGCTCAGGCGTTGACGCAGTCGGCCCGGCTGGATGTGGACAACGCGCGGCTGATGTTGGCAGGCGCCGTCACCCAAGCCTACATCGAGCTGTACCGCGAATACGCCCTTTCGGATATCGCCGAGCGATCCGAGGCGCAGCGCCAGAACATCGTCGACATCACGCGCCGCCGCGTTGCCGCGGGGCTCGATACCCAGCTCGAGCTGCGGCAAGCCGAGGGCCAGCTTCCGCAGGCGCGGGTCGCGCGTGCGCAGGCACGAGCGGCGGCGGACCTTGCGGTCCATCAACTTGCGACGCTCACCGGACAAGGCGCAGAAGGCTACGCCTCGATCCTGCGCCCGGCGCTGCAAGTCGACGCGGCATTGCCGGTGCCTGAGGCGCTGCCGATCAACTTGCTGGCGCGCCGGCCCGATGTGCTGTCGGCACGGCTCGCCGTGGAGGCCGCCGATGACGGGCGTATGGCGGCCAAGGCGGCGTTCTATCCGGATGTGAGTTTGCGCGCGCTGGCAGGCATCGGAGCATTCGGCATGAACAATCTCGTGCAGTGGAGCGCACGCGGTTACGGTGCGGGTCCGCTGGTTTCGCTGCCGCTGTTCGACGGTGGCCGCCTGCGTGCGGAATATCGCGGCAAGGAAGCCGAGCTCGATGGCGCGATCGCGGGCTACAACGACACGGTGCTGCACGCCGTGCAGCAGACCGCCGATCAGATCACGCGGCTCGAGGCGCTGGCGCGGGAGCAGGTCGATCAGCAACAGACGCTGCAAGCCAACGAAGCGGCCTACAGATTGGCCGAGGAGCGCTACCGCGCCGGGCTTGCGAGTTATCTGACCGTGCTCAACGCGGAAACTCAGGTACTCACCGCGCGCCAGGCAATGGTGGACATTCAAACCGGGCAGGCGGTCGCACGGGTGACCCTGCTGCTCGCGGTCGGCGGCAGCTTCGATCCCCGCCGCCCGGACACTTCTTCCGGATTTCTGACGAGGACAGTTCCATGAACACGCAAGAACCCAAATCCTCCCCAGGGCAGGCGCGCCGCTTGGGGTTTCTCGGACTCGGCGCCGCGGTCGCGCTCAGCGGGTTGGTCGCCTTAGGGTACTGGATCTTCGAGGGCCGCTTCTACGAGTCCACCGACGATGCATACGTCAACGGCGACGTGGTGCAGGTCACCAGCGAAGTGCCCGGCACCGTCGTGGCCCTGAATGTCGACGACACGCAACCGGTCCATGCGGGGCAACCCTTGCTCGAGCTCGACCCTGCGGATGCGAAGATCGCCCTCGCCAATGCGGAGGCTGATCTGGCGCGCGCCGTTCGACAGGTGCGCGGGCTGTTCGCCCAAGGCAAGGAATTGCACGCGCAGATAGAACAGCGGGAACAGGCCGAGCGTACCGCGGACGATGACTTGAAGCGGCGCGGCGGTCTCATCGCGGACGGCGCCATTTCCGCGGAGGAGCTCTCGCATGCGCGCGACGCGGTGACGTCGTCGCGCGCGAACGTGGCCGCTGCCCGTCAAGCATTGAGTCAGACCATTGCGCAAATCGACGGCACCACCATTGCGGATCATCCGCAGGTGCTGGCCGCGGCGGCCGCGGTGCGCAACGCCGCCCTCGCCCTGCACCGCACCCTGCTCACCTCGCCGGTCGGCGGCATGATCGCCAAGCGCTCCGTGCAGGTGGGACAGCGGGTGGCGGCGGGAACGCCGCTCCTCGCTGTGGTGCCGCTCGACGATGTGTGGATCGACGCGAACTTCAAGGAGGTGCAGCTCGAGCGCATGCGCACCGGACAACCCGTGACGGTGCACACCGATCTGTACGGGGGCCACGTGACGTATCACGGCCATGTGGTCGGCATCGCCGCGGGCAGCGGCAGCGCCTTTGCACTGCTTCCCGCGCAAAACGCCTCGGGCAACTGGATCAAGATCGTGCAGCGTCTGCCGGTGCGCATTCTGCTCGATCCCGCGGAGCTCAAGGCGCATCCGCTGCGCGTCGGGCTGTCCGCGGCGGTAAGGGTGGATTTGCACGACACCTCGGGTCCCCTCATGACCGCGGCCGTGCGCAGCGTGCCGCAGCCGATTCAGGCGAGCGCGGGGGATGATCCCGCGGTGGACGCGAGGATCGCGGCCATCATCTCGGACAATGCGGGCCCGAAGGCGCACGAGCCGGCGCGGCTGGCTCGCAAGACAAAGTCGGGCGGCGAGAGCGACGCCTCGTTGGCCGCGGGTTCTTGAGGGCATTGTGAGCGCAAGTCCCGCCATGGCCCTTCCGGCCCCGGCACTCATGGGCAGCCGCAAGGCGCTGACCGCGGTGGCGCTCGCGCTCGGCACGTTCATGCAGGTGCTCGACACCTCCATCGCGAATGTGTCCATCCCCACCATCGCCGGAAATTTGGGGGTGAGCTCGGATCAGGGTACCTGGGTGATCACCTCCTTTGCGGTGGCCAACGGGGTATCCGTGCCGCTCACGGGCTGGCTGATGCAGCGCTTCGGCGTGGTGCGCACTTTCGTCATCTCGGTGGCGCTTTTCACCATTGCCTCGCTGCTCTGCGGCCTGGCATGGAGCCTGCCGTCGTTGATTGCGTTCCGCGTGCTGCAGGGCGCGGTCTCGGGTCCCATGATTCCCGGCAGCCAGGCGCTGTTGATCAACGTGTTCGGTCCCGCCAAGCGCCATGCAGCGCTTGCCCTGTGGTCGCTGACGACCCTGATCGCTCCCATTGCGGGACCGCTGCTGGGCGGGTACATCTCGGACAACTACGTGTGGCCGTGGATCTTTCTCATCAACGTACCGGTGGGGATATTCTGCGCGTTCCTGTGCTGGACCAATCTCAAGTCCCAGGAGACGCCGACTCAGAAGCTGCCCATCGATCGCGTCGGTCTCGCGCTGCTCTTCGTCTGGGTGGGCGCCATGCAGATCCTGCTCGACAAGGGCAAGGACCTGGACTGGTTCAACTCGCCCTTCATCGTGGTCTTGGGTCTCATCACCGTCATAGCGTTCGCCGCATGGTTGATCTGGGAGCTGACCGATGAACACCCCATTGTGGACTTGAGCCTGTTCAAGTCGCGCAGCTTCACGCTCGGCACGGTTGCGCTGTGCTTAGGGTACGCCGTGTTCTTCGGCAATATCGTGCTCATGCCGCTGTGGCTGCAGAGTTTCCTGGGCTACACGGCGACGTGGGCCGGCTTGGTCTCCGCGCCGAGCGGAGTGACCGCGGTGCTGACCTCGCTCATGATAGGACCCCTGATGCGCCGTTTCGATCCGCGCGCCCTGGCCGCGACTTCCTTCGGCCTGTACGCCGTCTCTTATTTCATGCGCGCCCTGCTTACTCCCGATGCCAGCTTCTTCGCATTCATGACACCGCAGCTGGTCCAGGGGTTCGCCATGGGATTGTTCTTCGTCAGCATGCTTGCGGTGGTCTTCGACGGATTGCCGGCGCACAAGATCCCCGCGGCATCAGGCCTGTCGAATTTCCTGCGCATCACCGCCGGCAGCTTCGCCACCTCGCTCACCACCACGATGTGGGATCGGCGTGAGGCGTTGCATCAGACGCATCTCGCGGATACCGTCAGCGTGTATGCGCCCGCTTATCAGCATTCCCTGCAGCAGCTGCATCAGTTCGGGCTTAACGATCAGGGGGCCGCCGGCGCCATGACCCGGGCCCTGGTCGGACAGAGTTACCTGTTGTCGTCGCTCGACCTGTTTTACCTGTCAGGGTGGCTGTGCGTGGCGCTCATTCCCCTGTGTTTTCTGGTGCGCAGACCCGCCGGCGGTGCGGCCGTGACGGCGGCCGCGGACTAGCGCGGGAACCAAACCCCCATTACCCGCACCTAAGCGTTGGGTGACCCGTCGGTGGACAATGACGCTTCCGCGGACCCCCACGCTCGCATCGGAGACCGCAATGCACAGACTCCTCCCTGCGCCCGCAGCCGCGCTAGCCGCAGCGGCTCTCACGGTCGGCGGCATCGCCGGCGGCGACTCCCCTGTCTTCGCGGCCGGAAACCTCGGCCGCCTGTACGGCGCGAAAACCACGCCGGACATGTTCGTGATCGACAAGAACGGCGTCCTGCAATACATGGGAAGCATCGACAGCATCGCCACCGCGGACGCGGCCGACATTCCGAACGCCGAACCCTATCTCAAGGAGGCAATGCTGGCGGTGGCGCAGGGCCGCCCCGTCGCCCACGCGGTGACGCGTGCCTACGGCTGTTCGGTCAAGTACTGACGGCGACGGGAATACCGGCGAATTTGCCGGCCCAGGCCTTGGGGCCGGTGTCGTGCACGGACACTCCGTCAGAACTCACCGCCACCGTCACCGGCATGTCGCGCACTTCGAATTCGTACACCGCCTCCATGCCGAGCTCGGGGAAGGCCACGATGCGGCTGCCGCGGATGGCGTTCGACACCAGAAAAGCGGCGCCGCCAACGGCGATCAGGTAGGCGGAGCGGTGCTTACGAATGGACTCGACGGTCTCGGGGCCGCGCTCCGCCTTGCCTACCATGGCAAGAAGTCCCGCCTTGCCGAGCATGGTGTCGGTGAATCGATCCATGCGATTGGCCGTGGTGGGACCCGCGGGCCCCACGACTTCCGTGCCGACGGGATCGACCGGCCCTACGTAATAAATGACGCGGCCGTTGAAATCCAGGCCCTCGGGCAGGGGTTGGCCCGCGTCCAGCAGCGCGCAGATGCGCTTGTGAGCGGCATCGCGGCCGGTGAGAAGTTTTCCCGAGAGCAGCAGGCGCTCACCGGGCTTCCAGCTCGCAATCTGCGCCCTGTCGAGCCCATCGAGAGACACGCGCCGCGCACTTGCATCCGGCGACCACTTTACTTTCGGCCACAGATCCAAATCAGGCGGCTCAAGGACCGCGGGGCCCGAACCGTCGAGAGTGAAATGGATGTGCCGGGTGGCGGCGCAATTGGGGATCACCGCCACCGGCAGGGAGGCGGCGTGGGTGGGATAGTCCAACACCTTCACATCGAGCACGGTGGTCAGCCCGCCGAGGCCCTGTGCACCGATGCCGAGCGCGTTGACCCGCTGAAATATTTCCAGGCGCAATTCTTCCAACTTGGTCCGCGGTCCGCGCGCGATGAGATCGCCGATATCGACGGGTTCCATCAAGGATTTCTTCGCCAGCAGCATGGCCTTCTCGGCGCTGCCGCCGATGCCCACCCCCAGCATGCCGGGCGGACACCAGCCGGCGCCCATGTCGGGCACCATCTCGAGCACCCAGTCGGCCACCGAGTCCGACGGGTTCAACATCGCGAACAGGGATTTATTCTCCGAGCCTCCGCCCTTCGCAGCGACGGTGATCTCGACTTCGTCTCCCGGAGCGAACTCGGTGTGGATTACCGCAGGGGTGTTGTCGCGGGTATTGGACCGCTTAAACGCGGGGTCCGCAACGATGGAGGCGCGCAGCTTGTTGTCGGGATCGAGGTAGGCCCGCCGCACGCCTTCGTTGATCATGGATTCTAGAGTCTGCGTCGCTTCCCAGCGCACTCCCATCCCCACTTTCACGAACACGACCACGATGCCGGTGTCCTGGCAGATCGGTCGGTGACCCTCGGCGCACATGCGCGAATTGGTGAGAATTTGCGCGATGGCATCGCGGGCCGACGGACTCTGTTCCAACTCGTAGGCGCGCCCCATGGCGCGAATGAAATCGGGGGTGTGGTAATAGGATATGTACTGCAGGGCGTCGGCGACGCTGGCGATGACATCGGCTTCGCGTATCAAGCTCATGTCGAATGTTACCTTATCCCCTACAATCGGCGAAAATCGGAGTTTCGCTTGTTAGTTAAGTTGACGGCTCTCCTGTTCGGCGTCTGCTGCTGCCTGGCCGCGGAGGCCGCCTCCGCGACGGCGGCTCCCGCTCCCCGGCTTCCCCTGCATGAATGCCGCCTCGAGCATCCGCTCAGGCTCCTGTCGATCACTGCGCGTTGCGGCGTGCTCAAGGTGCCGGAGGACAGGACACGACCCGGAGGCGCCACTGTCGACTTAGGAGTTGCGGTGGTGCCGGCGCTCAATCGGCGCGCAGCGGCACCGCCGCTGTTTCTTCTCGCGGGCGGTCCGGGCCAGGGCGCCATGGGAATGTATGTGAGCCTGGCGTCGGCGTTCGCCCGGGCGAATCGCAACCACGCCATCGTGCTGGTCGATCAGCGCGGCACCGGAAAATCCGCGCCGCTCACCTGCGAGAATCCGGAGGATTGGCAGGCACCCGAGGTGGCAATGCCGGCGCTGCGGCAGGCGACCCTGTCCTGCCTCTCCAAGTACGGCGACCGGGTGCGTTTCTACACCTCGAGCGAGGCGGTGGCGGACCTCTTTGCGGTGCGCGCTGCGCTGGGGTTCGGCACCATCGATCTATACGGGGTCTCGTACGGCACGCGGGTGGCCGAGCTCTACATGCGGCGCTACCCCCAAACGGTGCATGCGGCGATCTTGGATGGAGTCACCTATCCCGAACAGGTCATCGGCCCTGAAACTCCGCTTGACGGCGAGCGGGCGCTCGATCTCATCGTCAAGCGCTGCGTCGAATCGCCGGATTGCGCCGCCGCCTATCCTGACTTGCGGCAGGATCTCGCCGGCCTGCGGCGGCAATTCGGGCCGCAAAAATCCATGCTCGTCATCGACGATCCGAGCACCGGTCTGCCGCTGAAAGTGGAGTTCAATCGCAGCATGCTGAGCGCGAGCTTGAGATTCCTCTCCTACAGCGCGGGCCAGGCCTCATTGCTGCCCACCCTGATTCATCGCGCGGCCGGGGGCGCCCTGGCACCGCTCGCCGCGCAGACCATCATGACGGCGCGGCAAGTCGGCGACCAATTGGCGAGCGGCATGCAGAACAGCGTCATCTGCAGCGAGGATGCGCCGTTCTTCGCCAATGTCCCGGTCGACCGCGACGCTATTGCGCGTACCTACCAAGGGACGGATCAGCTGGATGCATTTCTGGAGGTTTGCAAGTTGTGGCCGCGCGGACCGGTGGATTCAGATCTGCACAGGCCGTTGAAGAGCGCCATCCCCACATTGCTCTTGTCCGGCGAGGCCGATCCTGTGACGCCGCCCGCCGATGCTGAACGTGCGGCCCTGGGGCTTTCGAATCATCGGCTGCTGATACTGAGCGGGGAGGGACACGGCCAGGCCGCCACCGGTTGCGTGCCGAAGTTGATGGCTGCGTTTCTGGAGGCGGCCGCGCCCGCGCTGCTCGATGCGTCCTGCCTCGATGGGCACCGGCCGGCACCTTTTTTCGTGAGCATGACGGGTCCCGCGCCATGATCGAAGCGTCTCACTTGAGCAAGCGGTTCGGCGCCGTCGAGGCGGTACGGGACGTCTCTTTCGTGGCGCGCGATGGGGAGATCACCGGAATCTTGGGCGCCAACGGCGCCGGCAAGTCCACGACCTTGCGAATGGTATACGGCGTGCTGACCCCTGACAGCGGCAGGGCCAGCATCGACGGCATCGACGTTCTGGGCGAGACCTCGATTGCACGAGCGCGCCTTGGGGTGCTGCCGCACGCCACCGGCTTGTACGGGAACCTCTCTGCGCGCGAGAACATTCACTATTTCGGCTCCCTGCAGGGAGTCGGCGGCGAGGCGTTGGGCAAGCGCACCGCCGAGCTCGCGCGCGTCCTGGGCTTGGGCGGTTTCCTCGATCGCCGCGCCAAGGGATTTTCGCAGGGACAGCGCATCAAGGTGGCGCTCGCTCGCGCACTGGTTCACGACCCCGGCAACATCGTGCTTGACGAACCTACCAACGGGTTGGACGTCATGGCGATTCGAAACTTGCGCGAAATGCTGCTCGCGCTCAAGGGGGAGGGGCGCTGCGTTTTGTTCTCCTCGCACGTCATGCAAGAAGTCGCCGCGCTCTGCGATCGAGTGGTGATCATCGGCCACGGCAGGGTACTCGCGGACGCCACGGTGCAATCGATTCGGGATCAGAGCGGTGCGGGCTCGCTGGAAGAGGCGTTTCTTCGGGTGCTCGGCGACAGCCAAGGGGTGAGCTGAATGCGCGCCCTTCTCACGGTGTTCGCAAAGGAATTTTTGGAGAACCTGCGCGATCGACGCACGCTGCTGTCGGCCCTCTTGTTCGGCCCCCTCTTTGGCCCCCTGATGTTCGGACTGCTGGTGTCGCGCATGCTCGATCAGAGCGTGGCCGAATCGGATGAGCCGCTCGAGCTCACGATCTGCGGCGCCGAGCACGCGCCGGGGCTTACGCGATACCTCGAAGCACAGGGGGTCCGCTTGAGCAAGGCGAGCTTCGACGAAACCGAGGCCCGTGCCGCCGTCCGCGCAGGCATCGCAAAAATAGTACTCATCATCCCCGAGGAGTACGCGGCGCGGTTCAGCGCCGCGACACCGGCCCCCGTGCTCTTGGTCGCGGACAGCGCGGATTCGCAAACCCGCAAGATCGCCGAACGGGCACGGGCGGTGATCGCAGGCTACGCCAGTGCCATCGCTCAGCTGCGTCTGCAGGCCAGGGGCGTCAATCCTCTGGCCGCTGTCCCGATTGCGGTCAACGACATCGACGTGGCGACCCCCACGGGGCGTGCCGTCGTTGTACTGGGCTTCATGACCTACTTCGTGCTGTTCGCCGTCTTGATGGGGGGACTGTATCTGGCCATCGATTCGACTGCGGGGGAACGGGAACGAGGATCCTTGGAGGCGCTGCTCAGCCTGCCGGTGGCGCGCTCGAGCCTGGTGGGGGGCAAGGTCCTCGCGACCTGCGCCTATATGTGCATCTCGCTCGGCATTTGCCTTGCGGCCTTCATCTGCGTATTCCGCTTCGTGCCGCTGGAAAAGCTCGGCATGAGCGCGAACTTAAGCGCGCGCACGGCGCTGATTTTCTTTGCAATTTGTCTTCCCTTCGTGCCGCTCGGTGCCTCGCTCATGACCTTCGTCGCCTCCTTTACCCGGAGTTATCGCGAGGCTCAGACCTACCTCACGACAGTCTTGTTGGTGCCGACCCTGCCCATTGCCTTCGCCGGCATTTACTCATTGAAAACACATGGGTCCTTGATGTTCATCCCATCTCTGAGCCAGCATTTGTTGATGACCAGCGTGCTCAAGGACGAACCCATCAGGGCACTCGACGTCGGGGTGTCGGCCGCGGCATCGCTCGGCGCGGCGCTGGTGCTCTTCGTACTGACTGCCCGGCATTGGCGTCGAGAAAGCATGCTCGGATAGGCGTCGTTAGGGGGCCTTCCTATATGGTCGTTTAACAAGGCATTCTGTATAAAGGGTACCGGATACGAAAGATCGGGGGGGAAGGGAATGATCGACTCGTCGCGTGCGCGAACGAACATTGTCGCGCTGTTGGCAATTCTGGCGTTATCGGCGGCCACCATGGTGTGGCTGTTCTGGCATTACCCGGTGATCACCTCGCTTGCCACGCTTGCCATCCTGGCGGTTCTCGGCATCTGCGCCCGTCTTGCGCGCTTAACCGACACCGACATGATCGAACTGCAGAGGCGCAAGCAGAGCATTTGACGGCTGCGTGATTTTCGTCGCGAGCGATTCGGAATCGCCTTCAGGGATCATTTCCCGATACAAAAGCTGCTGAATATCTCGCCGAGCAAATCCTCGCTGGTGAACTCGCCGGTGATCTCGCCCAAGGCCTGTTGGGCGAGGCGCAAGTCCTCCGCAAACAACTCGAAAGCCCGCGTGCTGCTCAAGATCTCGGCGGCGTCTTGCACATGTCTGCGCGCCCGCCCGAGCGCATCCAGATGCCGGCGGCGCGCGGCGAAGGCCCCGGACTCGCAATCCTGATACCCAGCGCTCTCCTTGAGATGGCCGCGCAGTAGCGCAAGGCCCGCGCCGTTGAGGGCGCTCATATAGACGCGCGGCGGACCTGCGGCATCGCCTGCTTCGAATCGCGGCGATGCGCCGCTCAAGTCGATTTTGTTGAAGACCAGCGTGACGGGTACTTGCGCGGGCAACTGCTCGAGCTCCGACCACGGCGGCTCGCCGCCGCAGGCGGCGGCATCCAACACGTACAGCACTCGATCGGCTTTTGCGATTTCGGCGTGCGCGCGCCGCACCCCCTCGGCCTCGACCACGTCCGCCGCCCTGCGCAAACCCGCGGTGTCGACGAGGTTCACGGGCAGACCGTCCAAGTGCACCTGCCTGCGCAGCACATCGCGGGTGGTGCCGGGTACATCGGTGACGATGGCCACCTCGTCCTCGGCCAGCTTGTTCAGCAAGCTGGACTTTCCCGCATTGGGTTTACCCGCTATGACCACATTGATTCCCTCCCGCAGCATCGCTCCCTGGCGCGCGGCCGCGGTGATCGATTCAAAGGCGCCGAAGACGGCGGACAGACGCTCGCGCAGGGCATCTCCTGAAAGAAAATCGACGTCTTCGTCGGGAAAGTCGATGGCCGCTTCGACGTAGGTGCGCAGGGCGGTAATCCGCTGCTTGAGATCGGCGACCCGCGCCGAAAATTCTCCTTGCATGGAGCGCACGGCGGCACACGCGGCCGCCGCGGTGCCCGCATCGATGAGGTCCGCGATGGCCTCGGCCTGGGCGATATCGATCTTGCCGTTGAGGTAGGCACGTTCGCTGAACTCGCCCGGCCGCGCCATGCGACAGCCGAGTTCGAGCAGCCGCTTCAGCAGCATGTCGATGACCAGAGTGCCGCCGTGGCCCTGCAGCTCCAGGACGTGTTCCCCGGTGTAGGACGCGGGTGAGGGAAAGTACAGGGCGAGGCCCTCGTCCACGGTGCGTCCGTGCGCGTCGAGGAACTTGGAGAATTGCGCCCGGCGTGGTGCAGGCAGCGCGCCCAGGATACCTGCGCCGATTTGCGGCACCCTTGAACCCGAGACTCGAATCACCCCGACGGCGCCGCGCCCTGCTGCGCTCGCCACGGCGACGATGGTGTCGGGGGAACTCACTGGCTTTAAGTTCGCGGTTTCGAGGCCTCGGCTTCCACCACCTGATTGATGCGCCATTGCTGCGCAATGGTCAACAGGGTATTGGTCGTCCAGTAGAGCACCAGGCCGCAGGGGAACCACGCCATCATTCCCGTCATGACGAGCGGCATGAACTGCATGATCTTCGCCTGCATGGGATCGGGCGGCGGGGGATTCAGCTTGAACTGCGCGTACATGGCGACGCCCATAAACAGGGGCAGCACGAAGTAGGGATCGCGCGATGAAAGGTCGTTGACCCAGAGCAGAAACGGCGCCTGGCGCATCTCCACGCTCTCGAGCAGCACGCGGTAGAAGGAGATGAAAAAGGGAATCTGAACCAGCATGGGCAGACAACCGGCGAGCGGGTTGATCTTCTCTTTCTTGTAGAGTTCCATCATGGCGCGGCCCAATTTCTCGCGGTCGTCCTTGAAGGTCTCCTGGATCTGTTTCATGCGCGGCGCGACGGTGCGCATCTTGGCCATGGATCGGCCGCTCGCCTGGCTCAAGGGATAGAAGATCAATTTGATGAGGGCCGTGACGATGATGATGGCCCAGCCCCAATTGCCGACGATGCCATGCACCCAGTTGAGCGCCACGAAGAGAGGCTGTGCGAGCACCGTCAATATACCGAAGTCGACGGTGCGCTCCAGGCGCGGGCCGGTGACGGCCAGCTGCGACTGAAGTTTAGGGCCGACGAAGAGCTTCTCGCGGAATTGCGCGGTTGCGCCGGCGGCCACCACGGTCGCGGCACCGGTGGCGGAGAGCAGGTATTCCTTGCCGCGCACCTCGAGCTGGTACTTGTAGGGCTGATCGGGGCTTGGGACGATCGCCGAGACGAACTGATGCTGGAGCGAGGCGAGCCAGCCGTTGGTGATGGTTTCAGAGAATTTGCTGTCGGACTCGCTCTCGACATTCAAGTCGCGGGACTTCGATCCGTCATAAACCGTCGGTCCCTTGAAAGAGTAGGTTTCCACGTCGAAGTAGGAGCGCGACGGATGCTCCCAGTGACGCAGGATCTGCGAATAAGGCGCCAAGCTGCGCGGCGTCGCGCCGCTATTTCGCGCATCGTAAATCAGATCGATGGAATACCAGCCGCGCCTGAACACGTAGGTCTTGGTCACCGTCAACCCATTGCCGTCCGTCCACGTCAGCGGGACGCGAAGCTCCCGTGCACCGCTTTCGAGCACGAAGGACTTCTGCGCCGAGACCCATGTCGCCAGATGCGTCGGCGCCGATTCGCCCGCGCCGCCGATCAGGCCGGTTTGCAATAGGTACAGCGAGTCGGGCGGCTCCCGGCTCAAGAGCCTGACCGGAACATGCGGCGCATCTTTGCGCTGCGGATATTTCAGAAGGTCGGCCTGATCGAGCTCGCCGCCCTTCAAATTGATGGTGAGGTCGAGTACATCCGTGAGGACGTGCAGCGTGCCGCTGTCTGGAGCCGCCGCGAATCCATCCGCGGGAGCGGGGACTGCAGGTGCGGTGGGCGTGGCGGATGCCGCGGCCGGGGGCGCAGCCGGTTGGGCGGTCACGGGCGCTGCGCTGCTCGCGGCCTGCGGCACGGATTCACCCAGAGAATTGGCGCTGCCGGGGACGGATTGGGCGATGCTGCCGGGCGCGCCCGACGCCGGGTAGTCATGCATCCAGACTTGATAGCCGTAGAACAATACGGCGGCGAGGGTGCCCCACAAGGCCAAGCGGATATTAGGCATTGATCATTCTCTTGTCGCGCACGGGCACAGGGTCGTAGCCGCCCTTGTGGAAGGGATGGCAGCGTAGCAGGCGGCGCAAAGCGAGCCAGACACCGCGCATGGCCCCGTATTCCTGGATGGCGGTATGCGCGTAGCAGGAGCAGCTGGGATAAAAACGGCAGCTTGGCCTGAGCCAGGGACTCACGGCGAGCTGGTAGGCGCGGATGAACCAGAGCAGGATTCTGCGAAGGCTTAGCATCGTTGAATGATCGTCTTCCAGTGCTTGTCCAAACTCGCTCGTAAATCGCGCAAGGTGGCCTTACGCGCGGCTTCCCGCGCA
Source organism: uncultured Gammaproteobacteria bacterium (assembly GCA_963702735.1). Lineage (GTDB taxonomy): Bacteria > Pseudomonadota > Gammaproteobacteria > Steroidobacterales > Steroidobacteraceae > Bog-1198. The sequence goes on from CAVPDW010000002.1 coordinate 402,825, forward strand.
GAGACGGTGACATCGACCGGCGGCAGTGAATGTTGGTTCAAACGAAATGATTCTCGTGCGAGTCGTTTGATTCGATTGCGTGCCACCGCGCTGCCGAAGGTCCGCGTCGCTATACTCAAACCCAAGCGCGGATGAGCTTCACGATTGGCCAGGACCGACATACTAAAAAATGCATCGGCAAATTTTTTGCCGCGCAGCTTGACTTCGCGAAATTCGGCCGGCTGATGCAAACGCTGGCGCGGCTCGAAGCTCAGCCTCTTGATTAAATGGGAGATCGTTAGACGGTCCTGAAATGCGCGTCAGGGACAGAGGCGCGCGCGCCCTTTGGCGCGGCGGCGGGCGAGCAGGCGGCGACCGCTCTTCGTGGCCATGCGCGCGCGAAAGCCGTGGGTGCGGGCACGATGCAAATTACTGGGATTGAAAGTACGTTTCATAGCGCAACTCGGACAAAAACCACGGGGTAAATCAATGAATTGGGAGACTTACGAAAGGCGGCAAGGGTACTGAGCGAGCATCGATGTGTCAATAGACGCCTCGGCAAGAAAGGAGCTAGACTCCCTGCCCTTTCGTTTATTTGCCCTGCCTTAAAGCCGTAGGAGAGCGCTCTTGTCGGAGTCGCTATGGAACCGTTGTCTGCGAGTGCTCGAGAGCGAAATCGCGGAGCAACAGTTCAACACCTGGATCCGACCCCTGCAAGCCGTCGAACGCGACGGCGAACTGAAGCTTCTGGCGCCCAATCGATATGTCATTGAATGGCTGGGGCAGAACTCCTTGCCGAGGATCAAGGAGCTGGTGCGGATGTTCGCGGACGATCCATCCTTGGAGGTGGTTCTTGACGTCGGCACCCGTGCCGGAACTGCCGCCCCGATGGCCGCTGTCAACGGCGCCCACGAACCTCATGCCGGCGCTGCGACGCGAACGCGCCGTTTAGGCCCCTCGGTGCTCGGAGCCCCGATCAATGCGGGCTTCACCTTCGACAGCTTTGTCGAGGGAAAGAGCAATCAGCTCGCCAAGGCCGCCGCCATTCAGGTGGCGGGGAATCCCGGTAGAGCCTACAACCCCTTGTTCATCTACGGCGGCGTCGGCCTCGGCAAGACTCACCTCATGCACGCCGTCGCCAACAAGTTGAAGGAGCGCAATTCCGAGGCGCGGCTCGCCTATGTGCACAGTGAACGGTTCGTGAGCGACATGGTGAAGTCCCTGCAGCACAACACCATCAATGACTTTAAAACGGCCTATCGCTCCTTGGATGCGCTGATGATCGACGACATTCAGTTCTTCGCGGGAAAGGACCGGTCGCAGGAAGAATTTTTCCACACCTTCAATGCGCTGCTTGAAAGCCAGCAGCAAGTGATCCTGACCTGCGATCGATATCCGAAAGAAGTCGACGGCCTCGAAGAGCGCCTGAAATCACGGTTCGGCTGGGGTTTGACCGTCGCCATCGAGCCGCCGGAATTGGAAACCTGCGTGGCCATTTTGATGAGCAAGGCGGCGGCAGGCATGGTGGATTTGCCCGAGGAGGTTGCGTTCTTCGTCGCCAAGCGCATTCGCTCGAACGTTCGCGAATTGGAAGGCGCTTTGCGCAGAATCGTGGCGACTTCCGAGTTCACAGGAAGGCCTATCACTCTTGACCTTGTGAAAGAGGCCTTGCGCGATGTGCTTGCGCTGCAAGAGAAACTCGTGACCGTAGAAAATATTCAAAAGACGGTCGCGGAATACTACAAAATCAGGATTGCTGATCTGCTGTCGAAGAGGCGCAGCCGTTCCATCGCACGGCCGCGACAAGTGGCGATGGCATTGGCCAAGGAATTGACCAATCACAGCTTGCCGGAGATCGGAGATGCTTTTGGCGGGCGGGATCACACCACGGTGCTGCACGCCTGTAGGCGCGTCAAGGAGTTGCGGGAGATCGAACGGCGTATCGGCGAGGACTATATGAACCTGTTAAGAACCCTGGCGGGATAGCATGGGAGAAACTGTGGATATTGCTGTGGATAAAGATATCCACAAGTCGATGACAAGTTTCCCGCTGTTATTGGACAGGAGTCAAAGGGCTGTTGTTAAAGTTACAAGCTATTGATTATCCTATTATTATTGGAGTTATACCGATTATTCGGCTGTGTCATAAATATAGTAATAATCTCTTTTAAGAATCTAAATCTAAGATTGTTCAGACGGGTATCCCCATGAAATTGACGGCAGAGCGAGAGAAATTATTGGCCCCCCTGCAAGCGGTCATCGGAGTGGTCGAACGGCGGCAAACCATGCCCGTGTTGGCGAATGTGTTGCTGAGCATTCGCCAGGGACAGCTGTTCATTACCGCGACCGATCTCGAAGTGGAATTGGTGGCTTCCACTGAAGTCACCGTTCAGACCGCGGGCGACATCACCGTTCCAGGCCGCAAGTTCCTGGATATTTTGCGTGCGCTGCCGGAGAAACTCTCGGTCTCGCTGACCGTGGAAGGCGAGAAGGTGGTCATCAAGGCGGGACGCAGCCGGTTCAGCTTGTCGACCTTGCCGGCTGCGGAATTTCCGGTGATCGACGATATCAATGCACAGCAGACAGTGCAGGTGGCACGCAAGGAATTGCTGCGTCTGTTGGAGAAAACTCATTTTTCAATGGCGCAGCAAGACGTTCGTTACTATTTGAATGGAATGCTGCTCGAGATCGACGGTGCGGTGCTGCGAGCGGTCGCCACCGATGGGCACCGATTGGCGCTATGTGAGGCGACTTTGGCCGTGAAGGCGAAGGTATCGCAGCAAGTCATCGTGCCGCGCAAAGGGGTGCTGGAGCTGCAGCGGGTGCTGAACGACGAGGGGGTGGCGGAGCTCGCGATAGGCACTAACCATGTTCGCGCGCAGATCGGCGATGTTCGCTTCACATCTAAGCTAATTGACGGTCGATTTCCCGAATATTCTCGTGTGATTCCGGCTGCGCCGACTGCCGCGATTCGCGCCGATAGGGATGTGTTGCGCCAGGCACTGCAGCGGACCGCTATTCTTTCCAATGAGAAGTACCGAGGCATCCGCGTTACGGTGAAAAAGAATGTGATTACCGTCCAGGCGCACAATCCCGAGCAGGAAGAGGCCGAGGAGGAGATCGAGGTCAGCTACGACGGTGCTGATCTCGAGGTGGGATTTAACGTCAATTATCTGCTGGACGCCTTGGCCGCCATCGATGGTCAGGACGTAGAACTGGGACTCACCGACAGCAACAGCAGCTGTCTGATTCGATCTCCGGGCAATGTCTCTGCGCGCTATGTCGTGATGCCGATGAGGCTTTGAAGCGTGCCGCTCCGCCGAGTGCAAGTAACGGATTTCCGCTGCTTGCAGTCGGCTGCTCTTGATCTCGATCCCCAATTCACGCTCATCAGCGGACCCAATGCGTCCGGCAAAACCAGCTTGCTCGAAGCCCTTTATGTGCTGGGCCGCGGAAGATCGTTTCGAACACGCCGACTCGAACATTTAATTCGCCACGGCGCGGAGCGATTCGTGGTCTTTGGTGAGGCAGCCACGGCGGATCGGCGCATCCCGTTGGGAGTCGAAGGAAGCGCAATGGGAGTGCGCGCACATATAGCCGGAGACAAGGCGCCGGCGTTGGCGGAGCTCGCGCTTCTGCTGCCCGTGCAAATCATTGATCCGGAGATACATCATTTGATCGAGGAGGGGCCCGGCCGTCGGCGACGATTTCTCGATTGGGGAGTGTTTCACGTGGAACCATCCTTCATCGCACATTGGCAGCGATATCGGCAGGCGCTCAGGCAGCGCAACGCAGCGCTCAAATCTGGGGCGGATCCGGTTGTCGTGGCTGCCTGGGATGGCGATTTACTGAGGTATGGTGAGCTCCTGACTCGGGCACGCGCCCATTATGTGGGGTTGCTCGCCGGCCATGCCGAAGCCATCGGCCGCAAATTATTGGGGATGGAGCTGGGATTGACCTACCGCCCAGGTTGGCTTCGGGATCATACATTCGCCGAGGCTCTACGCGCCAGCAGCATTCACGATCGACAGACCGGAGTAACGCAAGTAGGTCCTCACCGTGCAGAGCTGGCTATTCGGCTCGACGGCACGTCGGTCAAGGATCGAATTTCTCGAGGTCAACAGAAATTACTGGCAGCCTCTTTGCTCATCGCTCAACTGCAACTGTTTCCCGATCATTCACCCGTGCAGCCTAGCCTCTTGCTGGATGATCCAGCCGCCGAACTCGATGACGAACGACTTGCCGGCCTGATTCGCGAAGTATCCTCTCATTCAGTGCAATTGATCGTGACTACCCTGCACGGCGATTTCTCCGCCTTCGGCACCCCGGGACGCCGATTCAGAATGGACGCCGGACAAATTATCGCTCTGTAATCGAAGTTCCACGTGGAACATATGTCTAAGCAGCTATTTCATCCGCCAAGCATGGACCCCAAATTGAGCTCAACTGGACCATATTCTCAGCCCAAACTTCGCCAAAATTCAGCATTCTTCGGACTCAAAATCCTAGCGAAACTCAACGCCTGCCAAGTGCCGGAAAGCACACCGTAACAAACTGATTTTAAAAGAATATTTACTATCTCAGGATTCGTCATTATTGATAAAAGCTGTTAGAATGGACGGTCATTCAGCAGGATCAATCATGTCCGATAACGATGTTTACGATTCCAGCAAAATCAAAGTCTTAAAAGGACTCGACGCGGTTCGAAAGCGTCCCGGAATGTACATCGGCGATACGGACGACGGCAGCGGCTTGCATCACATGGTGTTCGAGGTGGTGGATAATGCCATCGACGAGGCTTTGGCCGGCTATTGCGACCGAGTGGTGGTCACCATCCATGCCGATGAATCGGTGACGGTCTCGGACAACGGGCGCGGCATTCCTGTGGACATCCACGCCGAGGAAGGACGCTCGGCGGCCGAAGTCATCATGACCGTGCTGCACTCGGGCGGCAAATTCGACGACAGCTCCTACAAGGTCTCGGGTGGCTTGCACGGCGTAGGAATTTCCGTCGTCAATGCGCTATCGGATTATTTGGAGTTGTTGGTCCGCCGCGACGGTAAACTGCACCGCCAGGAATATCGCCTGGGCGAGCCGCAGGCTCCGCTCGCCGCCATCGGCGACACCGACGAGAGGGGCACGACGCTGCGCTTCAAGCCCAGCTCGCAAATTTTCACTCATATCTCCTTCAACTACGACACGCTGGCGAAACGCCTGCGCGAACTGTCGTTTCTCAATTCGGGCGTGCGCATCGAATTGAACGACGAGCGCGACGAGAAGAGCGAAGTGTTTCAGCACGAAGGCGGATTGAAGGCCTTCGTCACCCACTTGAATCGCAGCAAGACCCCGGTGCATCCCACGGTGCTGTGGTTTCAAACCCGCGACGGCAACACGCAGGTGGAAGTCGCCATGCAATGGAACGACTCCTACCAGGAGAGCATGTACTGCTACACCAATAACATTCCGCAGAAGGACGGCGGCACGCATCTCGCGGGCTACCGCGCGGCGCTGACACGGACGCTGAACAATTACATCGAGAAGGAACTCGCCGCCAAGAAGGAAAAAATTCAAACCACCGGCGACGACTCGCGCGAAGGCTTGACTGCGATCTTGTCGGTGAAATTGCCGGACCCCAAATTCTCATCGCAGACCAAGGACAAACTGGTGTCCTCGGAAGTCAAGGGAGTGGTCGAGTCCGCGGTGGCCGCGCGCCTCGAGGAGTTCCTGCTGGAGCATCCACAAGAAGCGCGCGCCATTGTGAACAAGATTCTCGAAGCGGCTTATGCGCGCGAGGCCGCGCGCAAGGCGCGTGAAATGACGCGGCGTAAGGGCGCTCTGGACATCGCGGGTCTGCCCGGCAAGCTCGCCGACTGTCAGGAGAAGGACCCGGCGCTCTCCGAGATGTTCTTGGTCGAGGGCGATTCCGCCGGCGGCTCGGCGAAGCAGGGCCGCGACCGGCGCACCCAGGCAATCCTGCCGCTCAAGGGCAAAATCCTCAACGTCGAGAAAGCGCGCTTCGACAAGATGCTGGCCTCCGCCGAGGTCGGAACTCTCATCACCGCGCTGGGATGCGGCATCGGACGCGACGATTTCAACGTCGACAAACTGCGCTATCACCGCATAATTATCATGACTGATGCCGATGTCGACGGAAGCCACATCCGTACGCTGCTGCTCACGTTCTTCTACCGCCAGATGCCCGTTCTCATCGAGCGCGGACACATCTACATCGCGCAGCCGCCGCTGTACAAGGTGAAGAAGGGCAAGCAGGAAACCTACGTCAAGGACGATGTGGAATTGAATGCCTTGCTGCTCAGCACCGCCATCGACGGCGCGGCGTTGCACGTGAACGCCGAGGCTCCGCCATTGTCCGGACTGGGGCTCGAGTCGCTGGCAAGAAAATACGTCGAGGTACAGGCCATCGTGCACCGCTGGGCGCGCCGCTACGACGAGCGCTTCCTCGAGCAACTGCTGTACTCGCCGCCCTTGGCCACGGAGGCCTTCGACCGCATCGACGCGCTGCGGGACTGGTGCCGGAGTTTGGAGCAGAAGCTCAACGCCCTCGACGATGTGTCGCGGCGCTATCGGGTCACGGTCGAAACCATGGCGGGCGGGGTTCATCGCGTCAATTTGCAGCGCTTGGAGCATGGACTCACCTCGGAGAAGCATATCCCTCGGGAGTTCTTCGAGTCCGCGGAGTATCTGCGGATCGCGGAGCTCGCACGTACCTTGGGCGATTTGATGGGACAGGGCGCCTTCGTTCAGCGCAGCGAGGACCGCCAGGAAGTGGCCAGCTTCAAGGTCGCCATGAACTGGCTGTTCGAGCAGGCCAAGAAGGGCCAGAGCATTCAGCGCTACAAGGGCTTGGGCGAGATGAACGCCAGTCAATTGTGGGACACCACCATCAATCCGGAAACGCGCCGGCTCATGCAGGTGCGCATCGAGGATGTGGTGGCCGCGGACGATATATTCACTACGCTGATGGGCGATGCGGTGGAGCCGCGCCGGGAATTTATCGAGAAGAACGCGCTGCAGGTTTCGAATCTGGACGTGTAGGGATATCCTGCTTCCGTGAGCAACTCCGAATCTCGCAAAATCCGGGTGGTTTCCGCTCCGGCACCGAGTCGCCCCGAGCTGCGTTCGACCGTGCTCGATGTCGACTGCGCGGAGGACGAGGACGTCGAATGGCACTGGACCGAAACTCCGGCAGGGCGCTTCGTGTCCGGCTATCGCATCGTCCCGCGGGGCCATCCTCCTGTTTGAGCTGAGCGACCTGGAAAGTGCCGCGACGCTGGTGCGCGGCATTGTTCCGCCGACGCCGCAGTACGCCTGGCCCAAACTCGCAGCGCGTGCCGGCTGCACCGTATGGGTGAAGCACGAGAATCACACCCCCACGGGCGCCTTCAAGGTACGCGGCGGCCTCGTGTATCTGGATCGATTGCACCGCGCGCAGCCCAACGTCCCCGGAGTCATTTCCGCCACCCGCGGCAATCACGGTCAGTCCATCGCCTTCGCCGCGGCGCGCACCGGAATTCCAGCGACCATCTACGTCCCCCACAACAACTCCCGCGACCAGAACTCCGCGATCGCCGCCTTCGGCGCGAAAGTGGTCGAATTCGGCCGCGATTTCGACGAAGCCAAGCACGAGGCATTCCGGGCGGCCGCCGTGGAGGGGCTGCACTTCGTGCCGTCATTCCACCCTGACCTGGTCACCGGCGTCGCCACCTATGCGCTCGAGTTATTCCGCTCCGTGGGCAGGCTCGATGCCGTGTACGTCGGGGTGGGGATGGGTTCCGGGATCTGCGGCTTGATCGCGGTGCGCGATCTGTTGGGTCTCAAGACCGACATCATCGGCGTAGGCGCCGCCGCAGCGCCCGCCACGGCTTTATCCTTCGCCGGGCGTCGAGCCACCAGCGCACCGTTCGCAAGCACCTTCGCCGACGGATTGGCGACGCGCGAGCCCAATGAGGAGGCCGTGGACCACATCTGCCGTGGCGCGGCGCGCATTGTCGAAGTCAGCGAGGATGAGATGGCTCAGGCAATGCGCATCTACTTCGACGACACCCATCAGGTCGCCGAAGGCGCGGGCGCCGCACCGCTTGCCGCGCTGTTGCGGGAGCGCGGTCGGATGTCGGGCAAGAACGTGGCGGTCGTGCTCTCCGGCGGCAACATCGAGAGGGCCCGCTTTCTGCAGGTTCTCGGCGGCGCTACGCCGGCTGTGCTTTAAGGGTTCGGTCGGCGGCTCTGCGGACGGCCGCGGAGCGCTCGACGCGTATGGCATCCAGGCGCTTCAACGCGGCGGCCACGATTTCAGGACGCGCCCGCTCAGGCCGCCCTGAATCGAACGGCGGCTCGGGTGAGTATTCGAGCGCGAGCTGCACAACCTGGGCGTAGTCGGCTCCAGCGATCTGCGCCATGACGGCGAGCGCCATGTCGATGCCCGCGGTCACACCGCCGCCGGTGATGACGTTGCCGTCCCGCACGATTCGAGCGGGGTCCGGTATGGCGCCGAAATCCGCCAAGAGCTCGCGCCAGGCCCAGTGGCACGCAGCTCGCTTGCCGCGCAGCAGCCCAGCGGCCGCGAGCAGCAAAGATCCCGTGCACACCGAGGTGACGAACTGCGCCTTCGCGGCCAGACGACTGAGCTGCGACAGGTAAGACTGGCTTTCCATCGCCGCTACCGTGCCGAATCCTCCAGGAACGCAGAGCAGGTCGCACCCTGCAACGTCGGCGAGGCGTGCGACGCCGCAGAAAGTGATGCCGCCGTCGCCCTGGATGATGCCGCCCTCCACGGATGCGAGCACACACCCTGCACGCGGCAGCCGCGCGAAAATCTCGAAGGGCCCGGTGAAATCGAGCTGGGTCACGCGCGGGTAGAGCGCAAATACCACACAGTAGTCGCCTGTCATCGTCAGTCCCTCCAGTTTGACGACACCACCTTACCCGGATAGGCTCCGTCCTAAATGACGTTATTCCCACCTTTTAAGCCATGATCCGCCAGATCGCTTACCTCATCTATCCCGAGTTCCAGCTGCTTGACGCGGCGGGCCCCATCGCTGCCTTCGAGATTGCCGCACGCCACGCTCCGGCCAGTTACTCGCTGAAAGTGATTGCAGCAGAGCCCGGCCTGGTCGCAAGTTCCTCGGGCGCGTCCATGCAGGCGCTGCCACTGGGGAAGGCTGGGGACGTCGACACGCTCATCGTCGCAGGCGGCGAGGGCTCGCGTGCCGCCATGAATTGCGCGAAGACGCGCCGCTTCATCCGCGCATGCGCCCTGCATGCGCGGCGCACCACCAGTGTCTGTTCGGGCTCCTACATGCTTGCAGCCGCCGGGTTGCTCGACGGCAAGCGGGCCACCACTCACTGGAGCCGCGTGGCGGATTTCGCCCGCAAGTTTCCCAAAGTTCGCTTGGAGCCCGACTGCATTTTCGTCAAGGACGGCTGCATCTGGACTTCCGCCGGCATCAGCGCGGGTATCGATCTGTCGCTGGCGATGATAGAGGCCGACCTCGGCGAGTCAATCGCGCGCCGTACCGCGCAGCAGCTGGTGGTGTACTACCGCCGCCCCGGCGGCCAGTCGCAATTCTCCGCGCTTCTCGATATCGAGCGCGCCAACGGCCGCTTCGCGTCTCTGCTCGACCATGTGCGCAGCCACCTGGAAAAGCGCCACAGCGTCGCGGATCTCGCGGAGCATGCATGCATGAGCCCGAGGAATTTTTCTCGCGCCTTCCAGGCAGAGACGGGAATGACGCCCGCGAAGGCCATCGAACAGCTGCGCGCAGAGACCGCGCGCGGCTCGATCGCGGGCTCCGGCAGGTCGGTGCAGGACATCGCGCAATCGTGCGGATTCGGCAATGCGGAGCGCATGCGCCGCACCTTCATTCGGCTGTTCGGCGCGCCGCCGTCGGCGGTCAAGTATCACGGGCGTTGATTGCAGCCCAGCTCGAGCAGAAGCCAGGCCAAAAGCGCCGCCTGCTTCTGATCCGCGCCCCACGGCGAACCCACCTGTTTGCCCAATTGGCGCACGGCGTCCGCCAGTAGATTCACGGGTTGGTGCATACAGGCCGCCGCCCGAGTCTCAAGATCCCGCGCAGGCACGCGCTTTACGTCTAGCCCGAACGCTTGCGCGGCGGTGCCGAGCGCATTGCGGAAGTGGTCGCCGTCGGCGGTGTGAATGGCGGCGTGCGAGGCGAGGATAAACTTGAGCGAGCCGCCTTTGCGCCCCGATGAGTCCAGAATGCCGACCGACGCCAATCGAAATCCGCGACCCTCGAGCTCGTGTTGCAGGTTACACAGCGCCGCGTGGGCTCTGCCCTCGGCTTGGGCTCGATAGCGATCCAGGCGCTGCGAGGCCTCCTCCAAGGCCAGTGCCTCGATCGCGTGATAGGGTTGCTTCGATTCGGGAATCCCCTCTTCGATGAGATCAACCCGCGACCGCGCCAACACCTGCGGACCCTTCGGCGTTCGGCCGAGCGCGACCACCGCCGCCCAGCCCGAGTGGGCGGCAACTCCCATGGCGGCGACCGGTGGCCTCATCCTTGATTCCTCGCGTCCTCACACAAAAATCAGCACGGCGACGAACACGGCATACAGCGCGGCCAGCGGCATGAGCCATCGCGCATCCACCGCACGCTTCGAGAATAGCCCGAGCAATGCCGCCACCGCCAGCAGTGTGATGATGCCGGAGACGATGAGCTCGCGGGAAAACATCCACGTCGTAAAAAACAACCCGAATGCGGTAGGCACCGTGGCCTGTATCATCATCGCGCCCGATATATTGGCGAGGGCCAGCCTTTCCTTCCCCTGGCGAACCCAGATGAGCGCGTTCATGGTCTCGGGCAGCTCGGTGGCGATGGGGCTCAACAGCAGCGCCACCAATTGCGGCGACATGCCTGCCCAAATGCCGATGGATTCCAACTGACCGACGAATACCTTGGAGGCAATCGCAATGACGATCAGCGCGACGGTGGTCTGCATCAGCGGCCAGATGAGCCCCGGATCGCCCTTGGGATGGATCTTGAGCGGCTCGAGCGTCTCCTTGCCCAAGACCTGTGCACCGCGCAGCTCCTGCCCGAGGTAAACCGCATACGCGACCAGGAACACCGCGCCGAGCCAGGGCTTGTAGCGCAGCACGAAGAGGCCGAGCGCCAACTTGACGATGAAGATGGACAAAAACCACGCCTGATCGCGACGCAGTCTCTTCGAGTCGCATTCGATCACCGGCGTCGCGCGGCCGAGGCGCCGCCGGTTCCACAGCAAGGCAAATCCGACGACGGCATAAGAGAGGGTGGCGAGTACCATCGGACCCCCCAAGGCGGCTCCGATGCCGATGTCCTTCTGAGCGGGGTCCCGGCCGAATGCCACGGCGACGAACGTGACAGCGCTTTCCGGCAGCGCGGTGCCGAAGGCCGCAAGAATGGTGCCGGTCGCGGTCTCACCCACCCCGAGCTTGCGGCCCAGCCATTCGACCCCGTTCACGAAAAACTCGCACGCAAAATAGATCGCGGCGGCGGACCCCAGGAACAGTATGACTGTGACCATGAACCGCAAAAGTATACGATAGCCGCCGGTGAACGAGTTCCAACATCGCGACGTGGTCGCCAACCGCACCCACATGCATCTCGCCGAGCGCGGAACTGGACCCCTCGTGCTCCTGTGCCACGGCTTTCCCGAAGGTTGGTATTCCTGGCGCCATCAGCTGGCGGCGCTCGCCGCCGCCGGATATCACGCGGTGGCCCCTGACATGCGCGGCTATGGACGCACCGAGGCACCCGCAGAGATCTCTTCCTACACCATCATGGACATCGTCGGCGACATGGTGTGCCTCGTCGCGGCGCTCGGCGAATCGCGGGCCGTCATCGTCGGCCACGATTGGGGAGCGAACATCGCCTGGCACGCCGCCTTGTTCCGCCCTGATCTGTTTCCCGCGGTCGCCGCCCTCAGCGTCCCGTTTCGCCCGCGAGGTCCCGCACCGCCGCTCGAGATGTTGCGTAGGGCAGGGCTGCTCACGCATTACTGGTTTCATTTTCAAGAACCCGGCGTGGCCGAAGCAGAGTTCGAGCGCGACCCGCGCACCGCCCTGCGCCGCGTCCTCTATTCGATCTCCGGCGATGCACCGCGCGAAACCCGCGAATTGACCCTGCATCCGGGCAAGGGCTGGCTCGCCAACACTCTCGATCCCGAGCGCCTCCCCGGCTGGTTCACGGACGCTGATCTCGACCACATGGCAACGGAATTCTCGCACAGCGGCTTTCGCGGCGGGCTCAATTGGTACCGCAACATCGATCGCAACTGGGAGCTCACGGCGCCCTGGGCGGGTGCGCAGATACGCCAACCGGCGCTGTTCATCGCCGGCAGCGTGGATCCCATCATCGCTCAAGGATCGGGCGCCGCCGCGGTTCAAGCGCTCGATGTCACCGTTCCGGGATTGAGGCGCAAGCTGCTCGTCGAGGGTGCGGGACACTTCATCCAGCAGGAGCGTCCGCAAATCGTCAATGAGACCATTGTCGATTTTCTGCGAGACCTACCCGCGTAGCTGCTCGCGCGCCTCACTCCTCCATGTCGTGCTGTATCGACGCCAGGGTTTGGGGGGATCTGACCTTGAGCACGGCGAACCAAACGCCTCCGACGAGCATGTAGGCGAAGAACAGGTACGGCAAAATGTCATAGGGGTACTTAGGGACGGGATACACGCTTCCAAGCACCACGAACAACATCAGCGCGGCGCCCACCGCTGCGACGACGACGTGGAGGGGTTTCATCTCCCCGCGCTTGTGAAGGTCCATCGGCGCGACGATGCACAGCGCGAAATAAACCCCGACGAAGCCGAAGCTCGCCAAGGTGCCGGCGTAGCCGAACGCGTCCAGAAATCCGGCCGGCAGCATGGACATGCAAATCACGGCAAGGGCGCCGCCGCACAGCAGGATGGCGCGGTGCGGCGTGCGATGCGTGTCGTGTACCAGTCCCATCGAGCGGTGCAGAAACTGATACCGGCCCATGGAGAACAACAGCCGAGCGGCTGCGTTGATGCTGGCGAGTGCGCATGCGAACACGCTGATCATGGCCGCAAAATACACCACCACGGAGGCCCAACCGAGGCCCGCCCGGGCGGCCACGTCGCCGAAGGGCGCCGCGCTCTTGCCGAGTGCGACGGTGTCGCCGCCCATGCCGAACACCATGAAGTAAGCCATCAGAGTGAAGAATATCCCCGCGAATGCGGCGCAACCCATCACCGCCAGCGGAATGTTCCGCCGCGGATTGGCCGATTCCTTCGCCAGCGTCGCCGAACTCTCGAAGCCCACGAAACTGAAGATGACGAAGGGAAGAGCGGAAAACACTCCGCCATAGCCGAAGGAGATGACCTTGAGCTGGGGCGGGTCGATGACCGTGCCTTGCACGTGGACGAAAAAGGCGGTGATGACGATCATGATGCCGACCGAAACGACTTCGAGTATCAGGCCGACGCGCGACGACAGCTTGATGTCGCGGTAGGCGGCGTAGGTCACCGTCGCGATGAACGCCAGCATCGACAGTGCCGACGGCAGCATCGTGAGTTTGATGCCGAATGCCGCTAGGAAATCGTCCAGGAAGATGGCAAAAGACAATGCCACCGCCACCGCCGTGAACATGTAGGCGCTGATCATCGACCATCCCGCCAGCGCGCCCGCAAACGGCCCGAAACTGCGCCCGATGTACACGAAGTACGAACCCGCCTCCGGGTGCCGCGAGGCAAGCACGCCCACGCTCGCCGCGACGATGACCACGCCCAGCGTGCCGATGAAATAGGACGTCCAGCAGCCGAGTCCCGCGAGCCCCGCTACCACCGAGATGTTGAGCGCGGGCGTGAGGGTCGGGGCTATGGCAGCCAGGGACTGGCCGACGGTCTCTATGAGGTTCAGCGCGCCGGAGCGCAATTGATGACGGGGATTTTCATCGGCAATCTCGTCGCTCACCCTCATCAATCCGACTCTCCGTTGGCACGCAACGGATGTATTCCTATCACGGGCATGACGAGAACGACAAATCCTTCGGAGCCTAGCCTGCGCCGGCCCCCGCCGCGATGCGTGCAAGACCCGCCTCGATCGCCTGCTTCACTTCGTCGTTGAGCTCTCTCGGATTCTTGCCGGCGGGATCGATCGGCTCGCCGATGACGACGCGAATGGTGCCCGGCTTTTTCAAGAAACCGCGCCGCGCCCAGAACTTTCCGGCATTGTGCGACAGTGGGACCACGCTGCGGCCCGATGCGATTGCGAGCAGCGCGCCGCTCACCCCGAACTTGCGCGTCTCGCCCGCGACCACCCGCGTGCCTTCGGGAAAAATGATGATCCACAGGCCGTCCGCCAGACGCGCCTGGCCTTGTTCGACGACTTGGTTCACCGCCCGGTGACCCTCGCCCCGGTTGATGGCGATGGGCCGCAGCAACTTCAGGCCCCAGCCGACGAAGGGTATCCACAGGAGCTCACGCTTCAGCACCCAAACCTGCGGGGGAAAAATGAGGAACTGCGCCACGGTTTCCCAGGCCGAGGTATGGTTGCTCATGACGATGTGGTTGCCGGACGGGATGTGCTCGCGGCCCTCGACGATGTACTTCAGGCCGCAGAGGCGTTCGAGCATCCAGAACAGGATCCGCGCCCAGGCGCGCGCGATGGCGAATTGCACCGGGTACGGCAGCCAAAATCCCAAGGCCATCACGGCCCCGAACACGCAGGCCGATGCCATCATATAGGTCGTAAACAACAGCGAACGAAACAACTGCACGGCGCCGCTTCAACCCGGAAGGCGCGACAGGTCGGCCACGCCGCCGAGGAGCCGCTGCACGTCGCGCAGCAGCGCCAGACGGTTGTTGCGGCGGCCGATGTCCTCGTCCATGACCATGACCCGCTCAAAAAAATCGTCCACCGGAGCGCGCAGCGCCACCAAGGCTTTCAAACTCTGTGCGTAGCGTCGCTCCGCGGCCGCCTCTTCCACGGGAGCGCGAAGATCGCTCAAGGTTCGGTGCAGTTGTCTCTCGGCTTGTTCGGTCAGCGCGCCGGCATCGACGCTCACCTGACCGCCGAGCGTGGTCTTCTTCAGGATATTGGCGATACGCTTGTTGATGGCCGCGAGGACTCCCGCCTCCGGCATGGACAAGAATTCCTTCAGCGCCTGCAGGCGGATGAACGCATCGAGGGGCGAGCGCGGGCGATTCGCGAACACGGCGTCCAGCATCGGGGCGGTGGTGCCGGTGTCCTCCGACAAGAGACCCCGAAGGCGTTCGAAGAGAAAATCGTAGACCTCGTCCGCCACCCCGACCTTCGATACGGGTTGTGCCGCGGCGGATTCTGCCAGCAATTCGGGTAGATCCAGATCCAGCCGACCCTCGAGCAGAATGCGCAATACCCCGAGTGCCGCGCGGCGCAGGCCGAAGGGATCCTTGGCTCCCGTCGGCCGCTGCTCGATGGCGAATATCCCCACCAAGGTATCGATCTTGTCGGCGAGGCCCAGGGCCTGGCCCGTTCTGCTCGACGGCAGTGCGTCGCCTGCAAAGCGCGGACGGTAGTGCTCTTCCAAGGCCCGCGCCAATTCTTCCGGTTCGCCTTGCGCTTCGGCGTAGTACCGGCCCATGGTGCCCTGAAGTTCCGGAAATTCACCGACCATGGCCGTCATCAAATCGGCCTTGGCGAGCCTGGCGGCGCGAGCCACCAAGGGTGCTGCGCCGATACGGCCGCCGATCGACTGCGCCAGTGCCGCGATGCGCAGCGTCTTGTCGGCGTAGGTTCCCAACCGAGTCTGAAAGGTCACGCCGCTCAAGCGTGCAGCGTGCTCATCGAGCGTCAGCTTCAGGTCCTGCTCCCAAAAGAACGCTGCATCGCTCAAGCGCGGTCTTACCACGCGTTCGTTGCCTTCCCGCACCTTGAGAGGATCGCGGCTCTCGATATTGCTGACGGTCACGAACCAGCCCGATAGGCGGCCGTCGGCGCCTTGCACCGCGAAACACCGCTGATGATCCTGGACGGTCGCAATCACCACTTCGCGTGGCAGGCGCAGGAACCGTCGCTCGAATTGACCGGCGATGGGCACCGGCCACTCGACCAGTGCTGTGACCTCATCGAGCAGAGCTTCCTCCATTAGCGGGGTGGAACCCTCGCCGGTCGCCGCGGCGGCCGCCGTCACGCCCACGCGGATCAGCTCGCGGCGCTTCGCAAAATCCGCCACCACCCGTGCGCGACGCAGCCTGCCCTCGTAACCCCGCGCCGAGTTGAGAGAAATCGGCTTTGGCGCATGAAAGCGGTGGCCATGGATCACCCGCCCCGCCGAAAGCCCGAGCACTTCCGCAGGCACCACCTCGTCCCCGTGCAGCAGCACGACGCTGTGAACGGGCCGCACGAACTCCACAGCGCCGCTCCCCCAGCGCATGCGCTTATGCACGGGCAAGGCGGCGACGGCACGGTTCACGATATCCCCGAGCAGGCTCGCCGTCGGCGCACCGCGCTCGGTGCCGCGGAACATCAACCATTCACCCTTGTCGGTTTTGAGCGCCGAAAGTTCGGTTACCGGCACGCCGCAGTTCTTGGCAAAGGCGACCGCGGCCTCGGTGGGCGCGCCCTGCCCGTCGTAGGCGACTTTGAGCGGCGGGCCGCGCTTCTCCACCTGCTTGTTGGGCTGATGCTCCGCCAGGCCTCGAACCCGCACGGCGAGGCGCCGCGGTGTCGCGAAGCCATGGGCAAGGCCGTGCGGAATTCCTGCGGCATCCAGCCCCGACAGCACGCCCTGCGTCAAGGCGGTCGACAATTCCAGCAGCGTGCGCGGCGGCAATTCCTCGCAGCCCAGCTCGAACAACAATTCGCGGGTGTTCATCCGACGACCGACTGGGCAACCGGACCCGTGGCTTGGGCGGCGGCGTGCTTGAGCAGCGGAAAGCCCAATGCCTCACGGCTGGCGCGGTAGGTTTCCGCCACACCGCGCGCCAGGGTGCGTACGCGAAGAATGAATCGCTGCCGCTCGGTGACGGAGACCGCGTGCCGCGCATCCAGCAAATTGAAGCTGTGCGACGCCTTGACCATCTGCTCATAGGCGGGCAGCACCAATTTGTCCTCGAGAAGCCGCCTGCAGGCGGTCTCATGCGCGTCGAACTGCGCCGACAGCACCAGCGTGTCGGCCTTCTCGAAGTTATAGATCGATTGCTCCACTTCGTTCTGGTGAAACACGTCGCCATAAGTGATGGTGCCGAACTCGCCGTCGGTCCATACGACGTCGAAGATGCTTTCCTTGCCCTGGCAGTACATCGCCAGTCGCTCGAGCCCATAGGTGATTTCGCCCATTACCGGGCGGCAGTCGAGGCCCCCTACCTGCTGGAAGTAAGTGAACTGAGACACCTCCATGCCGTTCAGCCACACCTCCCAACCCAATCCCCATGCACCCAGGGTGGGCGACTCCCAGTTGTCCTCGACGAAACGGATGTCGTGAGTCAGGGGGTCTAACCCCAAGTGCCGCAGAGAGTCGAGGTACAGCTCCTGAAAGTCGTCCGGCGACGGCTTGATGCTGACCTGAAATTGGTAGTAGTGCTGCAAGCGAAACGGATTGTTGCCGTAGCGTCCGTCGGTGGGCCGGCGCGACGGTTGTACATAGGCAGAACTCCAAGGCTCAGGACCCACCGCTCGCAGAAAAGTGGCCGGGTGAAAGGTGCCCGCGCCCATTTCCATGTCGTAGGGCTGCAAAATGAGGCAACCCCGCATTGACCAATATGTCTGCAATGCAAAAATGAGCTCTTGAAAGGTGCGTGGCAGCCGGGTGAGAGCCTTGGGCATGAGGTGCTTCGCCAAAGATAAGGCCGGGAGTATAACGACGCCGCAGATCAGTGTCTTAGGGTTGGGGTGCACTCAATTCGCTCACCGCGTAGTTTGGATGTCGTCGTGCACCAAAAAGCGGCGTACATTTTACCGATTTGTTCCATTATGATGCAGGCCGTACCCCTTCGGGATGGCAAGTAGTTGATTCGTATATGCACCCCACAGGCACCGCAATGGCACATAAGCTGCAATAGCAGAGAGCCCCGGCGATGAGCCGGTCACAATAAACTTTCGCGAGGACGCACATGACTCCCGCCGATGTTCTGAAATTGATCAAGGAAAAAGAAGCGAAATTCGCCGATCTCCGCTTTACCGACACTCTTGGCAAGGAGCACCACGTCACCATCCCGACACGTCTGGTGGATGAGGGATTTTTCAAGGACGGAAAGATGTTCGACGGTTCGTCCATCGCCGGCTGGAAGGGCATCAATGAGTCGGACATGATTCTGATGCCGGATCCCGCCACCGCCGTCATCGATCCTTTCTACGAAGAGACCACGGTCGATTTGCGCTGCGACGTCATCGAACCCATGACCATGCAGGGCTACGAGCGCGATCCGCGTTCCTTGGCAAAGCGCGCAGAGGCGTACCTCAAGTCCACGGGAATCGCCGATTCGGCGCTGTTCGGACCGGAAAACGAATTCTTCATTTTCGACAGTGTCACCGTCAGTTCCGGCATGAACGGCTGCTCCTACGAAGTGGACTCCTACGAAGGCGCGTGGAACAGCGGCAAGACCTATGAAGACGGCAACAAGGGCCACCGTCCGGCCGTGAAGGGCGGCTACTTTCCGGTGCCGCCGGTGGATTCACAACAGGATATTCGCACGGCCATGTCGATGGCCTGCGAAGAAATGGGCCTGAAATTCGAGGTGCATCACCACGAAGTGGCCACGGCGGGACAGGGCGAGATCAATGTGGCGGCGAACACCCTGACAAAAAAAGCCGACGAAGTGCAGATCCTCAAATATGCACTGCAAAACGTTGCCCACGGCTACGGCAAGACACTGACCTTCATGCCCAAGCCCATCGTCGGCGACAACGGCAGCGGCATGCACGTGCACCAGTCCCTGCAAAAAGACGGCAAAGCGCTGTTCGCCGGCGACAAGTACGGCGGCCTGTCCGACATCGCGCTCTATTACATCGGCGGCATCATCAAGCATGCACGCGCCATCAATGCCTTCACCAATGCGAGCACCAACAGCTATAAGCGCCTGGTACCCGGGTTCGAGGCGCCGGTGAAACTGGCCTACTCCGCGCGCAATCGCTCAGCGTCCATCCGCATCCCCTGGGTTTCCAATCCCAAGGGCCGCCGAATCGAAGTGCGATTTCCCGATGCGACCGCCAATCCTTACTTCGCGTTTGCCTCCATGATGCTGGCCGGCATCGACGGCATCCAGAACAAGATCCATCCGGGCGATCCCGGCGATAAGGATCTCTACGACCTGGAACCGGAGGAGGACAAGAAAATACCGACGGTCTGTCACTCCCTGGACATGGCCCTCGACTACCTGGACAAGGATCGCGGCTTTCTCAAGGCCGGAGGGGTGTTCACCGACGACCTGATCGACGCGTATATCGAGCTCAAGATGAAGGAAGTGACGCGGCTGCGCATGACCACGCATCCGATCGAAGTGGAGATGTACTACAGCTTGTGAACCTATGGGGAGGCGCTCGGGGGTCTTGGGGGTGCTTGAGGGCGTTAAGGTGTAGTCGGTCACAACGTCGACACTTGGGTTTTGTGGCCGGGAGGCGATGAGGCTATGCTTTCGACTTATGCACCCTTGGAGACCATGGATCATGGTGGCGGGCTTCGTTGCCTTCGGAGCACAAGCCGCCGTGGTCTACAAATGGACCGATGCCGACGGTGTGATTCATTATTCCGATCAATCGGTGCCCGGCGCCGAAAAGATCTACACCGCGGGCGGCGGGACCGCCGGATCAGTGCGGGGCCCCGCGACTTCCGACTCGTCGTCGGCGGGCACCAAGAAAGACGCCGACGCGCTCGGCTATACGGAATTCGCCATCACCTCGCCCACCCCCGAGCAGACGTTCTTCGGCGACGAAGTCGTCGCAGTGAATTTGAGCCTCCAGCCCGCACTCAAGCCGGAGCAGACCATCACCTGGCACCTGAACGGCAAGGATCTCGACGATCAGGGGCCGGCCAGCGCCCATTTCGCGCTGCCGCACCTGGACCGCGGCACCTATGTCATCTCCGCGACCATCACCGATCAGGCGAGCGGCGACACACGCACTTCCGCCGCCGTCACCTTCTACGTTCACCAGCCCTCCGAGCTGTCGCCGCAGCACAAAAACCCCTAGCTCACAGCCGACGCCTGCCGGATGCACGGTTTGGCTGCTGAGTTTAAATTGAGCGCACCGCAAATCGAGAGCAGCGAGCTGCTCGATAACCTCGTGACCAGCGTATTCCTGCTGGACCAGGACTTACGCGTCCTGTATTTGAACGCCGCCGCGCAAACGCTGCTCGGGTTGGGCAGCAATCAGGCGCTCGGCAGAAGCATCACCGACCTCACACGCGGCTCCGAAACCTTGATGCCGCTCTTCGAGCGCGCGCGCCAGGGCGGCGAGGGAGTGGTGCAGCGCGAACTCGCCTGGCCGGCGCCGGGCGGAGTCGATCGCATTCTCGACTGCGCCGTGACGCAGGTAACCCTGGGACAGCACAACGCCCGCTTGCTGCTCGAGATCGAGGACATCACGCAGCACAGGCGCCTGACTCGCGAGAACGCGCTGCTTGCGCAGTTGGGCGGGAGCCGATTGATGGTTCGCCAGCTCGCGCACGAAATCAAGAATCCTTTGGGCGGCTTGCGCGGCGCCGCGCAGTTGCTGGAACGTGAGCTGCTGGACCCTGCGCTTCGAGAGTACACGCGCATCATCATCAGCGAGGCGGACCGGCTCACCAATCTTCTCGACTCCATGCTCGGACCCGGCCGACCGCCTTCCAAGCAGCTCATCAACGTCCATGAATTGCTGGAGCGCGTCTATCACTTGCTGCGCGGCGAAGCGCCCGAAGGCGTTACCGTGGACCGCGACTACGATCCCAGTTTGCCGCCGCTCACGGTGGACCCCAATCACATCATCCAGGCCATGCTTAATCTCGGCCGCAACGCCATTCAGGCGCTCTCCGGAGGCAACGTGCAGTCGCCGCGGCTCATCCTGCGCACTCGCGCGGTGAGCAACGTCAGCGTGGGCACGCAGCGCCACCGCTTGGTTGCATCGATACAGTTCGAGGACAACGGCCCGGGGGTGCTCGCCGAAATTCGCGACACTATTTTCTATCCGCTGGTGTCAGGGCGCGCCGACGGCTCCGGGCTCGGCCTCGGCATCGCACAGGATCTCGTCAGCCGTCACGGAGGCCTGATCGAATTCGACAGCGCGCCGGGCAGAACCATATTCGTCATTTCTCTGCCCATGGACACCGCATGAACGCGAAGCCGCTGCAGGTATGGTTGGTCGATGACGATGCTTCCATTCGATGGGTTCTCGAGAAGGCGCTGAAGGGCAGCGGCATGGCGGCGAAGTCCTTCGATCAAGCCGACAATGTCTTGATGGCCTTGCGCTCCGACGCGCCCGATGTCCTCATGACCGACATCCGCATGCCCGGGCGCAGCGGCCTCGACCTGTTGAAGGACATTCAAGCATCGAGGCCCGGCCTGCCCGTCATCGTCATGACCGCGCACTCCGACCTGGATGCGGCGGTTGCAGCCTATCAGGGAGGGGCGTTCGAGTACTTGCCCAAGCCCTTCGACATCGACAAGGCGGTGGACCTCGTGCGCCGCGCCGCCCAGCAGGCCACGGTCTCCATCGACGTCGAGGCCGCACGGCGCAGCATTCCCGAACTTCTGGGTCAGGCGGCCGCCATGCAGCAGGTGTTTCGCGCGGTCGGCCGGCTGTCCCGTTCCAGCATGACGGTGCTGATCACGGGCGAATCGGGAACCGGCAAGGAACTCGTCGCGCGCGCTTTGCATCGCCACAGTCCGCGCTCCAGCAAGGCCTTCGTCGCGCTTAACACCGCGGCCTTCACCGCCGATCTCTTGGAATCGGAGCTGTTCGGACATGAAAAGGGCGCATTCACCGGCGCCGACGCGCTGCGCCGCGGGCGCTTCGAACAGGCGGACGGCGGCACTCTGTTTCTCGATGAAATCGGCGATATGTCCCCCGCGCTGCAAACGCGGCTGCTGCGGGTGCTGGCCGAGGGCGAGTTCTATCGCGTCGGCGGACAAACTCCGGTGAAGGTCGACGTACGCGTCATCGCCGCGACCCACCAAGACCTGGAGGCGCGCGTGAAATCCGGCCACTTCCGCGAGGACCTGCTGCACCGGCTGAACGTGATACGCATCGAAATTCCCCCGCTGCGGGAGCGCCGCGAGGACATTCCCGAACTGTTGCGGCACTATTTGGCGGTCGCGGGCCAGGAGCTCGGAGTCGAGCCCAAACTGCTGACCTTGCCGGCGGAGAATGCGCTCGTGGCCTTCGATTGGCCGGGCAACGTGCGCCAACTCGTCAACGCCTGCAGGCGCCTCACCGTCACGGCGCCGGGACGGGAGATCCGCGCCGAGGACATTCCGCCCGACCTCGGCGGGGTACCGGCAGGTAGCGTGGCGAGCCATGACTGGACGGCGAAGCTTTCACACTGGGCCGAGCAGGAATTGGCGGCGGGCACGCAGCGTCTGCTGGATCAGGCGGTGCCTGAAGTCGAGCGCATTTTAATCCGTGTCGCCCTGCGCAAGGCCGACGGCATGAAGCAGGATGCGGCCAAGCTCCTGGGCTGGGGTCGCAACACGCTCACCCGCAAGATGAAGGAGCTGGGCATGGAGGATGTCGGCTAAGCCGACTCAGGGCGCGCCGCGGCCGTGCCGCCTCGGCGGTTTATAATCGCGTCCATGGGCGATTATCTCACGCACAAAATCGAAGCGGCGCAACGGCTGCTTCTCGGCAATTCTCTGATGGATTGGGCGGCCGCGGGGATCGTGGCCCTTGCCGTGTGGTCGGCTCTGTTGATCCTGCGCCGCCTCATCGCCTCGCGCTACCGCAAGTATTCGTCGGCGCATCACCCGACGCCCATCCGTCTCATTGCCTATCTTGCCGGCAATACGACGCAGCTTTTCTTCCTCGGGGTCGCCCTGTACGCCGCGCAGGGTAGCGTAACCCTGCCGAACAGAATACAGCGCGGCTTCGACAACTTCGTTCTGATCCTCATTCTCTTGCAAATCGGGCTGTGGGCCGGCGGGGCGCTGCGCTTCTATCTGGAGTTCAAGGAGCGCGAGCGCGGCGCCGACCGTATATTTGCCGGCTCGCTCGACATCATCAACTTCATCGCGCGCCTCGCCGTATGGTCGATCTTGATCCTGGTCGCGCTCAGCAATCTCGGCGTCAACATCACAGCGCTGCTCGCCGGCCTCGGCGTCGGCGGCGTGGCGGTGGCTCTAGCCCTGCAAAATGTCCTCGGCGATCTGTTCGCGTCGTTGTCGATCGCTCTTGATAAGCCCTTCGTCGTCGGCGACAGCCTGGCGGTGGACACATTCGCGGGCAAGGTCGAGCACGTCGGTATCAAGAGCACCCGATTGCGCGGCGAAGCGGGCGAACAAATCATTCTATCGAACGCCGACATCCTGAAAAGCCGGGTGCGCAATTTCAGCCGTGCGCAGGAGCTGCGCGCACTGACGACCATCCGGGTGAGCTACGAGACACCCTGCGATACACTGCGCGACATCCCGAAGCTGCTTGAAGGCGTCATTCGCGAACAGGCAAACTCGCGTTTCGAGCGCTGCCACCTGAAGGCCCTGGGCGACTCCGCCTTGCATTTCGAGCTCTCCTACTTCGTGCTGCAGCCCGCCCTCAATTCGCTGCTTGATCTTCAGCACGCCGTCAACTTGGCGATAATCGACGAATTTCGCCGCGCAGGGATAGAATTCGACTACCCCACTCAACGCGTCGTGCTCGCCGCGACGGACCGCAGCCGCACCTTGAGCGCCATCCCTTAGCGGCGCCAAGAAGTGTTCCACGTCGTGCTGTTCGAGCCCGAAATTCCGCCGAATACGGGCAACGTCATCCGGCTGTGCGCGAACACCGGTGCGGTGCTGCACCTGGTCAAGCCGTTGGGATTCCGCCTGGATGACAAGAGTCTGCAAAGGTCCGGTCTCGACTATCACGATCTTGCGACCGTCAAGGTGCACGACAGCTTCGATGCCTGCCTGGAGGCACTAGCCGGCGCGCGGGTCTTCGCCGTCGAGACCGAAGGGCGGCACCGCTACAGCGACGTCGACTACCGCAACGGCGATGCGTTCCTGTTCGGCCCGGAAACCCGCGGCCTGTCGCAGGAGATGCTCGAGCGCGTGGGACTCGAAAGTTCCTTGTTCATTCCCATGCTTAGCGCAAGCCGCAGCATCAATCTGTCCAATGCCGTGGCGCTGATCGCCTATGAAGCCTGGCGCCAGCTCGGCTTCGGCGGTGCGTCCACGGCGCCGCGGTAGCGCCTCGCAGGTCAAAAGTCGAAGCTTCCCTCGAACACGGCGACGCAGCGCCCGCCGATGTGGGTTCCGATCACATCGCCGTGGATCTTCGTGGTTCGCCCGAGCAGCAAGCTGGGGCGGCCCATATCGACGCCCTGATGAATGCGCCAGGCGAACTCACCGCTGTCCTCGGCACTGAAGCTCGTGAGCAGGGCGATGGCCGCGGCGCATGCACTGCCCGTCGCGGGATCTTCGATGACGCCGTCCAGCGGCGAGAAGGTGCGCGCATGCAGAACCGCTTCGCCGGACGCGGATGATTCGTCGCGCGCCCTGAAGTAGGCGAAGATTGCGTCGGCGCCGTCGAGCGGCAAGAAGCCCGCGTGCGCCCCAAAGTCGGGCTTGGAGCGGCTGAGCGCCGCGCGGCTCGACACCTCGACGCAGAGAAACGGCAGTCCGACCGAGATGACCTGCGGCGGATGCACGTGCGTCGCGATATCCGCCGCATCCAGGGACAGGCAGGCCGCGGCGGCCTCGCGGGGCACGGAGGTCCTGCGTGACAGCGCCTCCGGCGCCCGCACTTCCGCACCGACGGTGTCGCCGTGCTCGCGCAACAGCTTGAGCGCCACGAGACCCGCGCCCTCCTCGAACAGGAATACACCGCCCGCGGAGGCGGCGGCGGCCGCGCCGAACGGGCTCTCCAGCGCCAGCACGAAGGCGGTCCCCACGTTCGGATGCCCCGCGAAGGGTACTTCGGTGCGTGGAGTGAATATACGCACTGCGGCGGTATTCGCGGAGGTCTCGGGGGGCAATACGAAGGTGGTCTCCGAATAGTTGAACTCGCGTGCGACGGCCTGCATCTCGCGGGTCGAGAGGCCCGCGGCGTCCAGGACCACGGCGAGCGGATTGCCGCCGAACATCCGGTCGGTGAACACGTCGACTGTGACATAGCGTCGCTTCATGGCGGTCCTTTACTCCGTTTCGGAGCGCACTTCGCGTCCCATCAGCGCCCGTACCGCCGCTCGAACCGGCTTGCCCTCGTGCACGATTCGATAAACTTCCCTGCAAATGGGCATATCCACGGAGAGGCGCTGCGCCACCTCGTGCACTGCGCGTGCCGCGGGCACGCCTTCGATCACCTGATTAATGCCGCTCTCGGCTTCGCTCATGGATTGTCCTCTGCCCAACGCCATGCCGAAACGGCGATTGCGGGATTGGTCGTCGGTGCACGTGAGCACCAGGTCGCCCAGGCCCGCAAGACCCATGAAAGTCTCGCGTGCAGCCCCGAGCCCCACTCCGAGCCGCATCATTTCGGCGAGGCCGCGAGTTATCAAGGCCACTCGGGTGTTGGCGCCGAATCCCATGCCGTCGGCCATGCCTGAGCCGATGGCGATGACGTTCTTGACGGCGCCGCCGACCTCGACCCCCATGATGTCGGATTGTGTGTAGGCGCGGAAATTCGGCCCCGACAGGCTCAAGGCAAGCTCCTTGGCGAAGCGCTCGTCCTCCGAGGCCACCGTCATGGCGGTGGGCAGGCCTGCGCCGACTTCCTTGGCGAAAGTGGGGCCTGACAAGACCGCTCCCGGCCGATCGCCCAAGACCTCGCGTGCCACCTGGTGCGGCAGCATACCGCTCAACGTCTCGAATCCCTTGGTGGCCCAGGCGACGCGCGTCTGCGGCCCTAAGTGCGGCCTGATGAGCTCCAGGATCTCTCGAAACGCATGCGAGGGCACCGCAATCAGCGCATCGCGAGCACCTTCGAGCGCCTGCCTCAAATCCCCCGTCGCGTGCAATCGCTCGGGGAATGCCGCGGCCGGCAAATAGCGCGGATTGCACCGGGCTTGACGCATCAGGTCGATCTGAGCGGCGTCGCGTCCCCACAGTTGCGTCGGGTGGCCTTCACGGGCCAGCTGAATGGCGAGCGCCGTGCCCCAGGAGCCGGCGCCGACGACTGTCATCGGTTCTGCGCGCCGCTGCTGCATAAGAGAGCCCCTTGTTCGGTCGGCCTAGTTGACGAGACCCTGCTGGGTCGTCGATTCGGCCGCCTGCGCAAACAAAGCCTCGAAATTGACCAAGGGCAGAAGAAAATTCGGGAAGCCGCCCTTGGTGATCAAGTCCGATACCACTTCACGGGCGTAGGGAAACAGAAGACTGGGACAGAAACTGCCGATCAGGCGCTTCAAATCCTCCGTCGACGCTCCGGAGATCGAGAACACTCCCGCCTGTTTGACCTCGACCAGGTAAAGCGTAGCCTCGCCCTGCTTCGCTTCGAGCGTGATGGTCAGCAGCACCTCGCGCACATCCGGCGCGAGCTCCTCGGTGGCGGTATTCATATTGAGCTGAAATTTCGGCTCCCAAGCCTGGTTGTTGGGCAGCCGCGGCCCGTTGGGAGACTCATAGGAAGAGTCCTTCAAGTAAACGCTTTGCAGGGTGACCTGGACACCACCGACGCTGATCTCCGGTCCCGCAGTTGTAACCTCGTTCATCAAGCCCCCTGAAGTAATCGATCCAGTTCCCCGCTGCGATCGAGATCGAAAAGATCGTCGCAGCCGCCGACATGCTTGTCGCCGATAAAAATCTGCGGAACCGTGCGTCGATTGCTGCGTGCAATCATTTCCTCGCGGAACTTGACGTCATCCTCGACATTGATTTCGCTGAATTCCACATTTTTCTCGGTCAATAGACCGCGGGCGCGCCGGCAGTACGGACACCAATCCGACATGTACATGGTCACGGCCGGCCGGGTCATTTGGTCCTGGCCAAGGGCAGATTGTCCTTGACCCATGCATTCAAGCCCCCATGCAGATTGAACACCTTGGTGAACCCGAGTTCCATCAGGGTGCGCGCGCCGCGCGCACCGCTCACGCCGCTGTCGCAATACGTGATCACATTCTTGTCGCGCCATTTCTTCAAGCTGTCGGCCTGAGACTTGAGCTCCCCCACCGGCACGTTGCGCGCGTCGCCGATATGGCCCGCGTCGTAGAGTTCCTTGCCGCGCAGGTCGATGATGAGGGCGCCCTGATTCATGAGCCGCACTGCCTGCATCGCGCTCAGCGCAGCAAACGACTGCAGGCGCTCGCGAATTTCATAAAATGCCACGCCTGCGGCCGCCAGGACCGCTGCGCCCGCCAAATAGGGGTGATGGCCAATAAACTCGAACAGTCGCTGCATGCGTCGCACATATGGATTTTTCGGGCCGGCAAGTATAGCAGCGGGCACAAGGCTTGTATGCTTGCCACCGAAGTGACACATAACCGCCATCGCTATTTCGAGGCCTGGGGCGCCGGCTTGCTGTCGGCCGCTCTGGCTTGCGCAGGCGCCTCTGCGGCGGCGCCCCATCCCGACGACTCGGCGCAGGCCAATGCCAAACTCAGCATGGTGCGCGCACGCATAGCGGAGCTTACGAAGCACATCGGCGACGAGCTCAGGCAACGCGACGCGGCGCGCGCTCGGCTGCGCGAGACCGAACTGCTCATCACGGCGCAGCGCCGGCGGCTGGATGAGCTGCGCGCCTCGCGGAGCGCGGCGGAGCGGCGCGGGGTGGAACTGCGCGCCGAGCAGTCGCGCGAACGGGCCGCACTGCAGGCGCAGCGGGCCGCCCTCGCCGCACAAGTGCGGGCGGCGTACCTTATCGGCAGGCAGGAACAACTCAAGCTGCTGCTGAACCAGAGCAACCCGGCGAGCGTAGGACGAACGCTCACCTACTATGAATACTTCGCCCGGGAACGCAGCGGCAAGATCGACCTCATACAGGCAGAGGTCGCGCGCCTGCTCGAACTCGTCACGGAAATCGAAACACAGAGCGCACAGCTGAAGACGCTCGAGGCCGACGCGAGCCGCGAGGTCGCCGATGTGGAGCGCGCGAGGGAGGACCGCGCGGACGCGCTCAAGGCACTCACCCGGCAGGTGGAGAGCGGCACTCAGGAACTCGGCCGATTGAGGCACGAAGAGCAGGCGGTCGAGGCCTTGGTCGCGGATCTTGCGCGCCTCATGCAGGATTTTCCGACCGATTCGACATTGAGCTTCGCGTCGATGCGCGGCAAATTGCCCTGGCCGGTGCAGGGGCGCGTGACGGCACGCTATCAGGAACAGCACACGAAAAACGGCGAAATGATAGAAGCCGCGCGAGGGACCAAAGTGCGCGCCCCCTACTTCGGCCGGGTGGTCTATGCCGATTGGCTGCAAGGCTTGGGTCTGCTGCTGATCATCGGACACAGCGGCGGCTACATGACGCTCTACGGTCATGCGGAGGTGTTGTACAAATCGGTGGGCGACTGGGTCGCCCCGGGCGATGTGATCGCGGCCATGAGCGATGCCGCCGGCGCCGCTCCGCAGCTGTACTTTGAAATTCGCGAAGGCCGCAGGACCGTCGATCCCGCGGCATGGCTGACGCCGAGACCGTGAACGGCCGGCGCCCAGCCTCCGGCCGCGTTATGTCGCATACCGCGGCTCGAGGCGTTACAAAATATCGCTCGAATTGCCGAATGCGTCCTAGATTCGCCGCGTCCGTTGTCGGATGCTCCGGGGCAATGATCCCTTCGGCCGAAACCTGGACCTCGTACGCGCAGCTTCTCTCGCGCTTGAGTCCGCGGATCAGCCATATCCTATTCGCCAGCGCCGACGGCGTCTCCTGGTGGTCGAGCGACCCCTCGAGCGCGTCGCGAGTGCAGTACGCGCTGGCCCTTCTGCAAGCCCCGCAGCCCGTCCGTCACAGCGATGTCGACGGTTTGGTGGAGACGGTGGACAACAGCGAATCGCGTTTTGGATTTCGCATACGCGGCGCACTCGGCGAGGTGCTGGGGCTCGTCGTGATTGCATTGCCTGAGCCGGAGGCGCGGCTCGAATTGTCGGCCGTTCACGCGCAGATCAAGCCGGCGCTCGACTGTCTGCAAAGCGAACTGTCCGCGCGCGCCGCGATCGGCGAACTCAACGAGAGTCTTGCCGACAACAATCGCGAACTCGATCTTTTTCAGCGGCTCTCCGAGGCGACGGCGGCGGAGGGCCTCGACTCCCTGGGCCAGATACCCACGCTGGCGAACGAGCATTTGTCGGGAGTGGTCTCGGCGATTCTGCTGCCTTACCGCAATTTGACGATTTGCCGCGCCCGGTCCGACCAGCCGCAGGGCACCGAGAGCGAAGTGCTGGCGCAAATGCACCGCCACCTCCTGACCCGCGCGCAGCTGCACCGCTGCACCCTCGTCGCCAACCGGCTGGCTCTCGACGGCTCCAGTGCTGCGGTGCCGTACAAGGCCATTTCGACGCCCATATGCGACGAGGCGCGTCGCGTCATCGGCGTGCTTGCCGTGTTCCGCGCCGATTCCGACGGGGACTTCCAGCTGCGCGACGCAGAGGCCTTGGAATTACTGTCGCGCAAGGCCAGCCAGATCATTCGCACCAGCTTCGACCGCGTGACGGGCCTTTTGACATCGGCCGCGTTCAACGCACAAACGGCGGCGAAGCTGGCCGCGCGGCAGGTGAGGCAGGGCACGCACGGCTTGCTCTACGTCGACATCGACCAGCTGAATCTGGTCAACGAAAACCACGGCATGCATGTCGGCGACGAAGTCATTCAGAGCATCGCGCAGCTGCTGTCGCGGCGCGCCCGCCAGGGCACCCTCATCGCGCGTATGGGAGGAGACCGATTCACGATGTTTTTGCCGGGCTGCGGCATCGAGCCTGCCGCGCGCGTCGCCGAGGAATTGCGCAGCGCGGCGATCCGATTGAGCGGTGCGCGCGACGACAAGCCCTTGCTCGTGTCCTTGAGCATCGGCGTCTCCCGCCTGTGCGATCGCGATCTGCGCCTGGACCATGCCATGGCGGCGGCGGAACTCGCGTGCAGGACGGCCAAGGAACGCGGCCGCAATCGGGTCGAGGTGTTCTACGGCAATGAGCAGACTTCGGATGGTCAGCGCGCGCGCCTCGGCTTTGCCGCGCAGGTCGGCGCCGCGCTCGCTGCCGATTCCCTGGAACTTCTGGCGCAGCCCATCCTGCCCTTGAGCCGCGCTCCCGCCGACCCGCGCTTCGAGATACTGCTGCGCATGCGCGCGGCGGACGGTACCCGCCTCGGCCTGGAGAAATTGACCGGTGCGGATCGGGACCTGACCCGCAGAATCGACCGGTGGGTCATCGAACAGGTAATACGGCGTCTTGCCGAATGCCGGAATCTGCTGCGCGAACATCCCGCGAAATTCTCGTTGAACCTGTCGGCGGCATCGCTTGCGGACGGGGAATTCTGGCAAATACTGGAGGCGCTGGTGCGCAAGAGCCGCATCGAGCCGGGCACTCTCGGTTTTGAGTTCCCCGAAGAAGCAGCAAGTCCCCACATAAGCACCATCGCCCCGTTCATGTGCCGCTTGCGCGAACAGGGAGTGTCATTCGCTCTGGACAACTTCGGCCGCGGAATCGGATCGCTGTCGCATTTGAACTCCTTGCCGGTGTCATGCATCAAGATCGACGGCAGCTTCAGCCGCGATCTCCTCGACAATCCCAAATCGCAATCCATGATGGTCGCGATCGCAAAGCTCGCCGGCACTCTGGGCATGGAAACCGTCGCCGGGCACGTGGAAACCGACGCCATCCGAGCACGCGCCGCACAATTGGGCGTCGACTACGGCCAAGGGTTCTTCATCGGCAAACCGCTGGCCTTGGACGATGCCATTCGCGACCTGCCGCTCTATTCCTGCTTTGCCACATCCACCGGGCTTTTCGATTCATCAGAGGTGAATGTGGCGGCGCAGGGCGGCTAGCGGCAAATCGCCGCCGCACGTATGCTGCGGTCCGATGATCACGAAATCTCGCAGAATGATGTTGCTGGGCTTGAGTGCGGCCGCCGGTGTCGCGCTCGGGCTCGCGGGCGCGGTTCTCGCCGATAAGCCTGCGGCCCTAGGGGCCGATCTTCCGTGGCAGGACGCCCGCACCCTGGCCGAGGTGCTGGAGCGCGTGAAGCACGACTATGTGAAT
The DNA here is from genome assembly GCA_963702735.1 of uncultured Gammaproteobacteria bacterium. Taxonomy (GTDB): domain Bacteria; phylum Pseudomonadota; class Gammaproteobacteria; order Steroidobacterales; family Steroidobacteraceae; genus Bog-1198. The sequence goes on from CAVPDW010000002.1 coordinate 434,056, forward strand.
CCGGTGGACGATCACCAACTGTTGCAGGCGGCGATTCGCGGCATGGTTTCCTCGCTCGACCCCTATTCGGCCTATCTCGACGGGGACGAGTACGACGAGGTCAAGATCTCGAGCTCGGGTCAATACTCGGGTGTGGGCATCGAAGTGTCGATGGAGGACGAGGAGGTCGTGGTGGTGTCGCCCTTGGAGGGGTCGCCCGCGGCCGAGGCGGGTATACGACCCGGCGACATCATCGCCACCATCGACGGCGTTCCAGTGAACACGACCAGCTTGGCGGACACGATCGGGCGCATGCGCGGCAAGGAAGGGACTTCGGTGAAGATCGGGATATTGCGGGAAGGAAGCCCGGAGCCGCTGCAATTCACGCTCAAGCGTTCGCGCGTCGAATTGCGAAGCGTCAAGTCGGAGCTGCTCGAGCCCGGCATGGGGTACGTGCGAATCTCTCAATTCAGCGAGACCACCGGCGACGATCTTGACGCCGCGCTCAAAAACCTGCGCAAGCGCAATGGTTCCGCCCTCAAAGGGCTGGTGCTCGACCTGCGCAACAATCCCGGTGGCGTGCTCGAGGCCGCGGTGTCGGTCTCCGATGCGTTTCTCGATTCCGGCATCATCGTGACCGCCAAAGGGCGCACGCCCGAGTCCAAATTCGAAATGGACGCGACCCCGGGCGATGCACTCAACGGCGCGCCCATGGTGGTATTGGTCAATGGCGGGTCCGCGTCGGCGGCCGAGATCGTCGCCGGCGCGCTCAAGGACAACCATCGCGCCAAGCTCATGGGACGCACGACTTTCGGCAAGGGCTCGGTGCAAACGGTCATTCCTCTGCCCGGCGACCGTGCCGTGAAGCTGACCACCTCGCTCTATTACACGCCTTCCGGAATATCCATCAATCACCGCGGCATCGCCCCCGACATCGAGCTCCCGCGCGACCCGCAAGGGCAGGGGCCGCCCGTGTCCGCCGACGCGCCGTTGCTCGAGCGCGATGCTGAGGTCAGGCGCGCGGTTCAGGAATTGAAGGTGCCGGCCGTGGGCGGCGGCGGTTCGGTTTCCGCCGCGGCCGGGTTCAAGTAACGCGTGCGCAGTACACGGTCAATAGAAATACTGTGCCTGGCGCTTGCGGCTCTGGTGCTCGTCTGGTCCGGCGCGCTTATCACCGAGCTGTGGCCGGTGACCGCGCTGCTGCTTGCGTTCGTGGCCGCCATCCTCGCATTTCGCGCGCGGCGGTTCTTTCCGGGGCGTACCCGGACCCGGCTGCTGATCGAATCCTGGTCCATGGTGCTTTTCATCACCGGCGTGCTGTGGTTCACCGGGAAGGGCGCAAGTCCAGTCCTCAATCTCTATCTATTGCCGATCATCCTGAGCGCGCTCACTCTCGGGCGCCTGGTCACCCTGCTGCAGGTGGTGGTGATTGCGGTATTTCACCTGCTGCTCGCCGCTGCCACTCCAGACCTTGACATCCTGTCGCTGGTCTACGCCAGTCGTGCCGTGGGCCAATTGGCGCCCTTTCTGCTGGTCGCCTACCTGACCACCACCTTGTCCGCTGATATCACCGAGGCGCGGGAGCGCATCGAGAATCTGGCGCAAACCGACTCGCTGACCGGTCTTTTCAATTTGCGCATGTTCAACGAAGTGTGGCAACGCGAACACGCCGCCGCCGAGAGCGATCGCGGCGTCTACGCCCTGCTGATGATCGACATGGACAAGCTCAAGGACATCAACGATGCCTTCGGCCACGATGCGGGGAACAGCGCCATCACGCTGGTTGCGCAATGTCTGCAGCGAAGCATTCGCAATACGGACTTCGCGGCGCGCTTCGGCGGAGACGAATTCGCGGTGCTGCTCCCCGGCGCGTCGCCCGACGTTGCCGAGGCCGTGGTCAAGCGCGTGCGGCACAATGTCTTCAAGACCACCCTCGACCTGCGTTCGCGCATGATCCGCTGCAGCGTCAGCATCGGAGTCGTCAATTACCCCAGGGACGGGCGGGAAATGCGCGACCTCTTGAGCATGGCCGATCGCAACATGTACCGCGACAAGGAGCTGCGGCGAACTCCGGTAACTCCGGCAAATGCCTGAAGTTTGCAGGGCAATAGCCTGAATGTGCTGGACTTTCCAAAAATTAGTGGCAAAGTTAGCGATGCATCACGTCGCGGCTCGGTTGACATATGTCAGTTTGCCGCTTTAGTTAAGTTCATCGGGACCATCAATGGCTTTGAATCTTCGAGTGCCCACCCTGCCACTGCGAGCGGCGGCAGGACTGGCTCTGACCCTCTTGGCGTTGCACGCCGTTGCGAGTCCCATCCGCGATCCCAAGCTCAAATCGAGCTCGGTGCTCATCATCGATCAGAACGACTCACAGGTCCTCTACTCGCGCCACTCCGATGTGCCCATGCCCATCGCGTCCATCACCAAGTTGATGACCGCTCTGGTGGTCCTTGATGCCAAACAGCCCCTGGATGAGCCCATTCAGATCACCGAAGCCGACCGCGACCTGCCGAAAGCCTCCTTTTCGCGCCTCCTCGTCGGCACCACCCTGTCCCGCGGCGACCTGATGCATCTGGCCCTCATGGCGTCGGAAAACCGCGCCGCCCACGCGTTGGGGAGCAACTACCCCGGCGGATTGTCGGCGATGGTTGCGGCCATGAACGCCAAAGCGGCGCAACTCGGCATGACCAATTCGCATTTCGTCGATCCCACCGGACTGTCGAGCCAAAACGTGGCGAGCCCGGAGGACCTCTCGAAGCTGGTGATCGCAGCCTCCCACAATCCGACCATTCGCGAGTTTTCAACCGACCGGCACTATGCTGTGAAGGTGCGCCGGCACATGGTTGAATTCCGCAACACGGACAACCTGGTGGCCAACCCTGCCTGGAACATCATCGTGCAGAAAACGGGCTACATCGCAGAGGCCGGCAAGTGCCTGGTGATGGCGGCGGTCATCGAGGGCCGCTCGATCGTCATCGTGCTGCTGGACTCGCTGGGCAAGTACACCCGGGTCGCTGATGCCAAGCGGATCAAGACGTGGATGGAGGCGAGCGCCGCCCGGCATGTGCGTATGCAGGCTGCGATGCGCTAGCGGGGCAACGCCCCCGGGCTTAACCCCATTCACCCGCCGATATCGCTTAAGGTAGTGCATTCTGGGCTACTGGAGGTGAGTTATGGGTGCTGCACGTCTCATCGTCGGTTGCCTGCTGTGTGTGCCGGCCGTCGTGCCGGCCGCGGCCGCAGACAGGACCGTCTCCGTCACGATCTACAACGATAACCTCGCCCTGGTGCAGGACCGGCGCGACATCGACATCAAGGGCGGCCGGCAGCGCGTCGAATTCCAGGACGTCTCGGCGCAAATACGTCCTGAGACCGTATCGCTCGCGGCGGCCGACATCGGCATCGTCGAACAAAACTTCGATTTCGATCTGCTGACTCCCGCCAAGCTGATGGAAAAGGCGGTGGGCCGGGATGTCACCATCGTCCGCGTCAATCCCGCCACCGGGGCCGAAACGCGCGAGCAGGCGCAGGTGCTCGCCACCAACGGCGGCGTGGTGCTGAAGATAGGCCAGCACATCGAAGTACTGCGCGACGACGGCCTGCCGGTGCGCGTGATATTCGACAAAGTGCCGGACAATCTGCGTGCGCGCCCGACCCTGTCGGTGACCGTCATCGGCGGACATGCCGGAACTCGGCCGGCCACCTTGAGCTATCTCACGCCCGGACTCGGCTGGCGCGCCGACTACGTGGCGCTGTACAGCGAGAGCGACGCCAGGATCGACGTTCAAGGCTGGGTGACGCTGACCAACTCCAGTGGAGTCACCTACGAAAACGCGCGTACCCTGCTGGTCGCAGGCTCGCCCACGCAAGTCGACGGCGGCCCGAGGCCGAATTATTATCGTGGCCCGCAACCGCGCGCGGTGCTGCAGCAGGCCGGCACGGAGAGCGGCAGCCGCGAGCGCCTGGGCGACTACTACCTCTATCCCCTGGCCGAACCCACCACCATCGCCAACTTGCAAACCAAGCAGGTGAGTTTCCTCGACGTCCACGGCGTGCCCGCCGAGCATGGCTATGAATATCGCAACCGTTGGCTGGGAACGAGCGAGACCGCGCAGAGCGCGAAAACCATTTACGGCTTCTCAACGGGCGCGCACGCCGGCTTGGGCGATCAGCTGCCGGCGGGCATACTGCGCTTTTACATGCGCGACAAGCACGGCGATCCGCAGTTCATCGGCGAGAGCCGCATAGACCACACGCCGATGGGTTCGACCTTGTCGCTGGCCACGGGCGATGCCTTCGACGTGAAAGTGCGCGCCGTGGTCGACAAGCGCACCCGCCAGGGTGCCTCCGATTGGCAGTCGGACATGCGCTACGAATTCAGCAACGCGCTGCCCCGCCCCGTCGTCGTCAAGCTGCTGCAAGAGGGCCTGTGGGGCGATTCGCGCATCACCGCCGAGAGCCAGAAAAGCACGCGGCGCAGCGCCGACACCGCCGAGTGGGCGGTCACGGTGCCCGCCAACGGCAAGAGCACGCTCACGGCCACCTTCGAAACGCGCTACTAGGCCGCGGTCATGCGCTGGGCGATATTGGCCTGGATGCTGGCGACCGCACCGGCGGTCGCTGAGGACATCGCGGCTTCACCGCCGTCGGAACTCTCAGTGACCGTGTACCGCGCGCCTTTCAGGGCTTCCGGATCGGTCGACCTCGACGCGCTGCGAGGCTTTGCCCTGGTCAGCGAAGTGCGCACCGTGCATCTGCCCGCGGGATTCCACCGGCTGCGCTTCGAAGGGGTCGCCGACGGCATCGAACCTTCGAGCGCCATCGTCACCGGTCTGCCGGCGGGGGTCATCGAAAAGAACCGCGAGGGAAAACTGCTGAGCCCAGCCGCGCTGATTGCCGCAACGGTGGGCAAACCGGTGGCGTTGCTGCGGACCGACAAAAAAACCGGCAAGCAGCGCCGCTTGGACGGCACCCTGCTCTCTGACGCGCAAGGCGGTGCGGTGTTCCGATCCTCGGAGGGAATCGAGGCGCTGCGCTGCTCGGGACTGCCTGAAACCTTCAGCTTCACGGGAGTCGGCGGTCTCGCGGCGAAGCCCACGCTCTCGGTGCTGGTGCGCAGCGCGGAAGCATCGACGAGAACGGTCACCCTGTCGTATCTCGCCCGAAATTTCGATTGGGCGGCGGACTATGTCGCCACCCTCTCGGACAACGGGAACACCATGGATCTCGGGGCGTGGGTCACACTGGCCAACGGCAACGGGGTGGGCTTCCCCTCCGCCCACACACAGGTGGTCGCCGGGAGAGTCAACCGCGAGAACGGCGAAGTTGAGCCGCTCGATGCCGGCGGCCCGATCCTTGCCGAGTGCTGGCCGCGCGGCTCGACCAGCGATATACCGGCCCCGGCATATCTGCAATTCGCCGGCGCAGAGTCCCGTGACCGCATGTTCAAGAAGTCGGTGGCGGCAGCGCCGGCACTCCAGGAGGTCGCCGTCGCTGCTGCCCAAAATGTGCGGCAGGAACAGCTCGGCGACCTCAAACTCTACCGCATCCCGATGCGCACCACCGTGGCCAGCCTGCAAGCGAAGCAGGTACGGCTCATGGATCGGCTGAGCATTCCGATCGCCCGAGTGTACGGCGCCGACCTGGCGGCGGATGAACCCGCGCCGACGGTGCCGGCACATCTGCTGCTGCGGACCCTGAACAGTGCGGCGAATCATCTGGGTCTGCCGCTGCCTTCGGGGCACATCGCGGTGTTTGCCCAGCGCCGTGGGGAGAAGTTGTTGTTGCACGAGTCCGACATCCAGGACCGGGCGGTCGGCGAGGAGGTGGAAATCGATCTGGGCGACGTTCCCGACGTTCAGGTGACCGCGGAGAAGGAATCGCACACCGCCCGAAACGGCGACGCCATGCGTGTGGACATCGCCAACGCGCGCGCGGCGGACATCGATTTCGAGCTGCGGCTACAAATGCGGGCGGGCGGGCGAATCGTCCGCGCCAACCATCCGGTGACCATCAAGAACGGACGCCCCCTATTGCGCCTGGCAGTTCCCGCCAACGGCAGCGTGACGGTGCGGTATCAGACCGAGCAGCGCGCACTCCCTTAATGGACGTGGTATTTCGCCTGAAGCCCGATCGTGAACGGTAGACGGTCCTCGTGGATCGGCGGAATCAAGATGAAGTTCGCACCGAATCGCCCAAACCGCGCAATGGCGACCGGCGCAAGCACCGGCCCGGTGCGATTGTTCGGTCCCAGTCCGATCTGGCCGTAGTTGTAGCCGGTGATGATCCCGCCCATGGCGCCGAGCTGGAACCACTTCCAGCGCGCGAATTCCGGCGTGTATATCGCGCCGCCGTAAAACGAGGGCCGGTCCAAGGAGTTGCGAAAATAGCCGAACGCCGCCGACCATTGCGGCGTGGCTGAACACTCGATGCCGACGCCGGGATTGAACTCATCGAAGTGTCTATAGGGATGAAGGTGGTATGAAGCGAGCATGACATCCGCCCACCACCCATTGGGGCACAGGTCGTGGGCCTGTGCGCGCTCGCCGTTGACCGGCACTGCGGCCGCTACCGCGAGACCCAAGAGATACACGCCGAGATTAACGCAACGCAGGAGCCGCTTCCTAAAATGATTCGCAGACATCTCTGGCGTGCATGCTAGCATTCTCGCGCCGGGTTTCCCTAGCATCGGCGCCAGGCGTGAGGTCTTACTGAGATCAAATGCTCAGCGATGGCGGTTGTCACTATGCACATAGAACACGTTGCGATATGGAGCACCGGCGACGGCTACTACGAAAGTCTCGTGATAGATCCTGACGGCAACAGGATAGAAATATGCCGCTGAGGAGACGGTAGACGCGTCGATGCAGTTGGACACATCATCTCTGCTTTGGGCACTGCTGTTCGGCTCGATAGGCCTGGGTTTTTTCATCTATGGCAGAAAGCAAAAGAGAGTGGTGCCCTTGGTTTGCGGCCTGGTGTTGATGATCTTTCCGTATTTCGTCGCCAATACGATTCTTCTCGTCATTTTGGGAATGGCGCTGGTGGTTCTTCCTTACTTCTTCAGGATGTGAACCGTTGTGGTGACGCCCGATGCCAAGAATCGGATCAAGCGGGCGTGGATCGCGCGCTGGTGGATTCCCGCAGCAACATGCGCGGCACTTGCGGCGCCGCTGGGCGCCCATCCTGTCTTGACGTTTACAGTGGCCAGTCACAAGGAACAGTCCAATGGCATGAAGTCATCGACGGGAGAGGCAGCGCTGCCCAGCGATGAGACATATCCGCTTCGGGTGACGCTGGGCCACAGGTACCTGATCGAGGAAATGCAGGGTACGCGGACAATCTATGACTTTGACCGGCTGCGCATTCTTCGGATTACGCTCGCGACCAAGACATACACCGACGACTCGCTATATTCCGACATCGGTTTTCGCGCTTTGGAATTCCGGAACCGTATCATGCTGGGGACGGCGCTGCAGGCAGGGAAGGTTGCGGTGAATCCCATGGAACCGGCATTGATGGAGCACTTGTTCTGCTTGTCGAATCCCAAAGGCAAGACCGACATGGTGAATCCACAGCATCCAACGCTGTTGCCCGTGACCGAGATGGAGATACGATTGCGAACGACCTTCCCGGAGTTCTTCTGAGCATCAGTTTCCGTGACCCAGCCGGTAATCGATGGTGATGCCCACCTGACGGGGGTCGCCGAGCTGCAGAAAGGATTGGTTGGGGTAGTTCGGGGGGATCAATCCGAAATAGAATCCCTGCTGCGCATAGCCTGCACCGAAAAGATTGCGGACCCACAGGCTGCCGCTCCAAGGGCCGTGTTCGTAGCCGACCCTGACGTTTTCCAAGTTGTAGGCGCGCGAGGCCAGTGCGACGCTCGTGTAGTAGTAGAAACTGCCGATGGCGGAGGCATCCAATCGGGCAAACCAACCTGAAGGGTGGCGGTAGTCCAAGGCCGCAGACAATTTGTAGCTGGGTGCGAACGGCTGGGCGCGTCCATCGAGATCCAGGCTTTCGAACAGTCCGCTCACGCCGATGTAGCGCGTGTGCAGCAGCGATGCGCTGCCGGAAACCTGCCAGCGGTCATCGAGGCGGTACGCGGCCTCGCCCTCGAGCCCATAGTTTTCGCCGTCGCTAGCATTCTGCGTGTAGAACACATAGGCGAGGGGGTTGTTCTGCTGCAGCTGCTCGGACAGATACACCTGCATGTTTTGCCGCCGCATGTAGAACACATCCGTTTGCAGCTGCAGAGGACTGGACGCCTGCGCATACTTCAATCCGGTTTCGAGGCTCCACAGCGACTCAGGGTTGAAGCTGCGCTGCTCGGAGAGGATCTGCGAGCCGATGTTGAAGCCTCCGCCCTTGTAGCCGCGCGACAGTGTAGTGTAGACATGCTCCCCGTCCCCCACCGCCTCTTCCCAGGAAACATTGCCGCCGATCATGCGATTGGTCTGCTCGGGAAACGGGCTCTGAAAATCGGCGCTGTCGGAGTAATCGGCGACTCGGCGCTCGACACGCAGGCCGCCCGAGAGCACGCTGCGCACGCCGACATTCGCTTCCAGTGAACCGTACAGGGCCACATTCGTCGCGCTGTACCTGCTGTCCAAACCGCTGCTGCCCGCGCCTGAGGCGCCGTTCACACCGGCGTCGTATGCGTTCCACGTAAACATTTGCTTGTCCGACTCGGTCAGTCGAAGCGCGTAGACGCCCGCCAGCCACCGCAGCCGTCCGAACAGCGCGTGTGATGGGTCACCGATCATCCGCAGATCTTCGGCCACGGTGCGCCGCGTTCTGTCGTCGCTTTGAAAATAGTCGTAAGGCGCGTAGCCGGTGTTGGCCAGCCAGAGCGCGTCGTTGCCCCAATCCCCGTCGAACGAATACGTGATCTTCGAGTCGGCGGTGCTGGTGACGCTGCGCAGCTCTCCCAGCCCCTCGATGGAATCGACGAGGCGCAGCGCAGCGCCGTTGGAGAGCTGCGCGTCGCGGCCCGGTTGATTCGAGTACGTCGTGTACGTGTTGTAGATCGACCAGGCGTCGTAGCCGTTGTCGATATTCACGTGCATCAAGGTCAGATCGGCCCGCAGCGTGTCCGTGATGTGCCAGCGCAGCTTGCCGCGCAGCGTGCCTTCGTCGAAGCCATTGGTTGAATTCTCGTCCAGATAGGCGTTGTGGCGAAACCCGTCGCTCAAGTATTGCTGCGCGACCAGTCGCCACCCGCCGTCGCCTGCGGCGAAACCGTCGCCGACCGCGAGGCTCGCCGCGCGGGTATCGTAGCCGGCGCCCGTGACCTCGCCGTTCAGTTCGAAATCGCTGCCGGGATCGACGGTGCGCACGCTGATCAATCCCGCCAAGGCGTTGGCGCCGTAAACGGTGCCCTGCGGTCCGCGCAGCACCTCGATCTGCTGTGTGTCGAACAAGGTCGCGGGCATGCCGACGCCGGAGAAGTCGATGTCGTCGATCAGGAAGCCCACGGAGGGATTGGGCGCCCCTTGGTACTGTTCAACTTCGCCGATGCCGCGCAGCTGGAAGAAACGCGGCCGCGACGTTCCCGCCGCCCAGTTCAGGTCCGGGATGAGCCCCAGCACATCCTCGAAGTGCTGGACGCCGGCGTTGCGCAGCGTGTCACGGTCGATCACGGTGACGCTCTGCGGCAGATCCGCGACGCTGGTCGAGCGCAGACCTGCCGTGACCACGATCTCGTCCAAGGAGTCATCGGCAGGGACCGCAGGCTGCGCCAACAGAAAGAAAGCCGCGAGCGGCCCGCATAAAGCCCATTGAGATTTCATTCACCTGCTCCCTACGCCGGTACTAACCGGATCAGGTTCAACGGGTTCGCCGGTTCACCGGCGTCTCAGGCCTATCGAGGCCACCCCAAGGTTCAAGTCGCTAGACTACAAGCGATCGGTGCTCCGGATCAATGGGCGATCAGCTGCCACACCGCTCCTACGAGGCCTCCGAGGACCAAAATCAGAGCGGGCAGAATGGACATGCCGAAGCCAGCACTGCGCGTCGCCGGGTCCTTCACATAGGCGCCGGCGTAGACCTGCCGCCCGATGAGGTAGATGAGACCGAGCACCGCCGCCAGCGGCGGGCTGAAGAAATGGCTGAATAGGTATAGACCGGGCACGAGCACCACCAGCAACTCCAGGGTGTTTTGCTGGACCCTGAAATACCGCTCAAAAACATCGTTCCCGGTCACCGCAGGGGCCTTGACCCCGAAGCGCTCGCGCGCCCGGCCGACCTTGAATCCGAATACGATGAACTGCAGAAGTGCGAGCACAGTCACAATGTGGACATAAGACATGGATGTTCCTCCCCGGTTGAGGGATTCTAGCGGAATGAGTTCACCCCGTAGAGCCACTCGTAACGGTACCCGTGGCTACGCCCACCTGGTCGAGATAGAAGTGCCCGTCGCCCGGGTATGGCGCGCCCTGACCGATCCCGGGCTGATTCGCATCTGGTCCGGCCAGGACGCCGAGATCGATGCCCGCAAAGGCGGCATGTACTGCCTGGGGCTTCGCAGCGAGCACTGCCGTGAAGCACATATCGATATCTTCGACGTGAATCGGCGCCTGCGGCTGATTTATCTCAAGGGCAGCGACTGGCCGCCGGGCGACAGCGCCGTGGTCGACGACTTCATACTCGATGTGCGCAAGGGCGAGGGCAAAACCTCGCTGCGGCTATTGGGCTCAGGGGTGCCTGAATCCGCCGCGTGGGACAAGAGCTACATGCGCATCCGCATGGGCTGGGAGCGCCTGATGGCGCGCATCAAGGTCTGTCTCGAAAGCCCGCCCGTTCCCAAGAAGCCAAAACCCGTTCCCGTCAAGGACCCGCCGCTGCCCGGCCTCGATTATTGATATGCTCGCGCGGTCAAGGCGCTCGCGAGGGTTCATATGCTCGGGTTTCTGATTCGCGCCGTCATCGTGGCGCTCGGGTTGTGGCTGGCGACGGTTTGGGTCAGCGGGGTCTCCATCGACACTCCCGCCACCTTGCTTCTGGCCGGCCTTCTGCTTGGCATCGTGAATTCCATCGTGCGGCCCATCGCCATACTGCTCACATTGCCGATGACCATCATCACCCTCGGCCTGTTCCTGCTTGTCATCAACGCAGGCATGGTGGCGCTGGTCGCATGGATGCTTCCCGGCATGCATGTGGCGAATTTTTGGTCTGCATTCTGGACCTCGGTGCTCGTGAGCCTTGTCAGCTTCGTGGGCTCCTGGTTCGTCGGCGGCAAGGGCAAGTTCGAAGTCATCGTGAAGCGCCGCTGATCTATTGCGTCTTCGGTTCCGCCAGAGTCTTCGGATCCGTCAGGCTGCCGCCCGGAAGCGTCAAAATGCTCACGCCGACGATGATGACCACCATGCCGACCAGCTGCAGCCCCGATAAGTGTTCGTGCAGAAATTGCCAGCCGAGGAATGCTGCGATCGCGGGATTCACATAGCCGTAGGTTCCGATCAATGCCGGAGTGCTGTTCAAGCTCAACCAGCCGTAGGCGGTGTATGCCAGGCAGGAACTGAAAAAGGTCAGATAGAAAAGAGCCGTCAATCCCGACGCATTGGGCGCCCAATGCGCGGCATCGCCATGGGCGATGCCGACGGCGAGCAGCATAAGGCCGCCCATGAGCATCTGCAGCCCCATGAACATCAGAGAACTCAGCTCGGTGTCGATGCTGCGGTAGTACAAGGTGCCCAACGACCAGGATAGGCATGCGGTCAATACGCCGGCCTGCGCCAGCAGACTCTTGGTGCTCAAGGGTTCCTTGGGGATCAACATCAAGGCGGCGCCCGCAAATCCGATGACCATCCCCAAGACTGCCCAGCGCGTCAGCGGATGGCCGCGCCGGCCGAATACGCCCAATCCCGCGATCCAAAAGGCAGAGGTGCCGTTGAGCAGCGCCGATTGATTGGACGCAAGATAGCGCATGGCCCAGGTATTCAGGCCGTTGCTGACGAACACCATGAAAAAGCCGGCGATGATGACATGGCGCCATTCGATCCGGCGCGCAGGATACGCGCTGCCGCTCCAGATTCTCGCGATCAGTGCCAGCAAGGTCCCTGCCGTGGTGAAGCGTACACCTGAGAACAGCGCCGGCGGCAGATTGGCGACCGCGAGCTTGGTGAACAGGAAGCTGGAACCCCACACCAGGTAAATGGTGCCGAGGGCGAGCATCACCTTGGCCGAATGTCTTGGGTCGCGCAATCTCGCCTAGGGAGAGTGCTTCGCCCGCCGCGGTGTACCGGCGCGGAAGATACAGTAGCAAATTCCGAGCAGCAGCAGCGCCGCCCACCACTTGCCGCCGGGCAATTCGCGGGCCATCGCGAGGACGTCGGGATTCTTGGTTATCCAGATGCACATGGCGATGAAAATGCCCACCAGGGCCTCGCCGGTGATGAGTCCCGCGGCGAACAGCATGCCGTTCTGCCCGAGCTTTTCGTGATCGGCGCCGGGAGTGCGCTTGGCGTGCCAGCGGGCGACCATTTCCGCGACGATGCCGCCGGCCAGGATGGGGGTCGACACGTCCAGGGGCAGATAAATGCCCACCGCCACCGCCAGCACCGGCGCGCTCCAGCGGGATTTGCGGCGCTTCAAGAACAAATCGAAGACGATGATCAGCGCCCCGATGGCCGCGCCTGCGGCGATCATGCCCACCGGCAGGGTGCCGCCGAACATGCCCTCGGCTACCGATCTCACCAGATTGGCCTGAGGTGCCGGCAATGCCTTGACGCCCGGATGCGAGGGTTCGCCGATACCATAGGCGAATAGCAGGACGTTCATCACCGGCGCCATGACCGCCGCGCTCACGACGACGCCGACGCAAAGCATCACTTGTTGGCGCCATGGAGTGGCGCCCACCAGCTGTCCTGCCTTGAGATCCTGCAAATTGTCGCCTGCGACCGCGGCGGCGTTGCAGACCACGGCACCGATGAACACCACCGCCACGGCGCCGATCGCGGATTTGCCGCCCACCATCCACATGAGCACCAGCGACGCGAAGAGTATGGTGCAGATGGTGATGCCGGAGACCGGGTTGTTGGAGGAGCCCACGAGCCCCGCCATGTAGCCGCTGACCGAAGAGAACAAAAAGCCCGCGATGATCATGATCACGGCCATGGCGAGGGCCACACCGAGGCTGCCGACCACAAGGTAGTAAAGTACGAACAGCGGCACGACGAACAGCGCGATGCACACGAGTACCGCGGCCATCGGCAGGTCGCGCTCGGTGTGAGGCACCTCCGCGGCGCCGCGCGCACCGACCTTCAAGCCGCTGCGCACCGCCGACCACAGCGATTTGCGCAAAGACCACAACGCCCACAGCGCGCCCGTCAACATGCAGCCCACGCCGATGTAGCGAACTTGGGCTCGCCAAATGGCGTAAGCCGCAGCCTCGGCATCGAGGCCGATCAGCTTGTGCAGCAGCACGGGATCCTGGTTGAAGAAAAAACTGTTGAACACGGGAATGGCCAGCCACCACGAGAAGAGGCCCCCGGCCGCGATCAAAATGGCGACATTGAGCCCTACGATGTAGCCCACGCCCAAGAGCGCCGGCGAGAAGCCGTAGCCGAAGAAGGCGATGCCGCGCTCGCCGAAGAAGCCGCTGACGGTGAAGTCCTCGGGCAGCGACCGCAGCCCGGAGGTGATGAATTTGAAGACGCCTCCGACCACGGTGGCCAGTCCCAACACCTTGGCGCCGATCCCCGGATTGGCGCCCACTTTCAACACTTCGGCCGCCGCGATGCCTTCGGGAAAGCGCAGCTTCTGCTCGATGATCAGGGTCCGGCGCAGCGGCACCGAAAACAACACCCCGAGCAGGCCTCCCAAGCCGACGATGGCCAAAGTCCACCAGTAGTCGAAGCTGTTCCAGTGATGCAGCAGGATGAGCGCGGGCAGGGTGAAGATCGCACCCGCGGAGATCGAGGTGCCGGCGGAAGCGCCGGTGGCCACGATGTTGTTCTCGAGAATGTTGGAGCGCCCGAACAGCGGCAGCACCGCCATGGAGATGACAGCGGCGGGAATCGCCGTGGCCACCGTGATGCCGGCGAACAATCCCACATAGGCGTTCGCGGACGCAAGAATGACGGTGAGGATGACGGACAGAAGGATGGCCTTGAAGGTAAGCTGCGGCGCCGGCAGTGGACCGGTATTCATTGAACGTTCCCCATGAGTTTTTTTACCGGACGGCTCAGGATCAAGAGCACCGCGCCCAAGCCCACGCAGAAGTAGACGATGTGCATGTATTGCCCCGGCATGGCCGCGACGTTGGCGGCGTCGAATTGGCCTGCGACCAAGCCGGCGAGAAGATTACCCAGTGAGAGGGACAGAAACCACATTCCCATCATCTGTCCGACGAAGCGCTTGGGAGTCAACTTCGTGTAGTAGCTCAGGCCCACGGGGCTCAGAAAAAGCTCGCCGAAGGTATGCAACATGTACGTCAGTATCAACCAGGTCGGCAGCACCTTCGACCCGGAAGCGACCAGAGAAGCGGCCGCAGCCATGACCAAAAATCCCGATCCCATGAGCATGACGCCCAGGGCGAACTTCGCCGGCGCGGACGGATTGAGATTGCGCCTGGCCAATGCGATCCACAACCAAGCAAGGAAGGGCGCGAATATGAAGATGAAGGCCGAATCCAGCGATTGAAACCAACCCGTTGGGATGACGAAGTGCAGCCATGGCAACGATCGATCCGTGTATCGATCGGCAAATAGATTCAAGCTCGAGCCGGCCTGCTCGTAGCCCAGCCAGAAGAGCGCACTGCCCGCGAACAGGACCACCAGCACCACGCCGCGTCTGCGTTCCTCCGCGTCGAGCCCTGCCGCAAAGAAGTAGTACAGGAAATACAGCACTACGATTCCGGCAATCACCCAGGTCACCGCCTGCGCCAGGCCGACGGCGTTCACGGGAATCCAGCCGAAGCTCACCGCCGCCAGCACCAGCGCGGACACAGCCACCCCGACGCAGAGGTAGAGCCATTGCCGGGCCGTGGCCGCGCCGCGCGCATGCACGGCGGCGGTGTAGGCGCCCGCAGAGCCCAAGTGTCTTCGGGTCAAATAGAACTGCAACACGCCGAGCACCATGAACAGCGCGGCCACGGCGAAGCCTGCGCGAAGTCCGAAGTACACCTGGGCGGCGCCGGTGACCAGCGGCCCCAGGAACCCGCCCACGTTGATGCCGATGTAGAAAACCGTGAATCCGGAATCGAGCCGCGCTCCGCCTTCCGGATAAAGCTCGGCGACGATGGCGCTGACATTGGGTTTGAGCAGACCGACGCCGAGCACGATCACCACCAATCCCAAGTAGAAGCCGCGGGGACCGGCCGACATCGCCAGCATCGCATTGCCGGCGGCAATGGCCACCCCCCCGGCGAGCACGGCGCGCTGCGCGCCGATCAACCGGTCCGCGATCCAGCCCCCGGGCAGCGCCGCGAGATACACCCCCGCGGTGTACAGTCCATAGATCGCCGTGGCCGTCTTGTCGTCGATGCCGAAGCCGCCGCCGGCGACTGCGGCGACCAGGAAAAGCACCAGCACGGCGCGCATGCCGTAGTAGGTGAACCTCTCCCACATTTCCGTGAAGAACAGCGTGGCGAGGCCACGCGGATGCCCGAAAAAGGTGGCGCTCAACTTAGGTCCCGGCTTCGCGCTCGGCCTGCTCTGCTTCCTCTTTGGCGCGTGCCGCTATTTTATCTTTGAGTAATAGTCCGGCCATGATGATCCCTATTTCGTACAGCAAGTACATCGGCACCGCCATGGCGCTCTGCGACACGGCGTCGGGCGGCGTCACGAAGGCGGCGAAGATGAATATCCCGAGTAACACGAAACCGCGATTCTTCTTGAGGGTTTTTAGTCTTACGAATCCCGTCCACACCAATAATACAGTAGCCACCGGCACTTCGAAGGCCAAACCGAAGGCGAGCAGCAGGATCATCACGAAGTCCAGATAGCTGCTCATGTCGGTCATCATTTGCACGCCGTGGGGCGTGGTGGCGACGAAGAAGCTCAGCATGACGGGGAAGACCACGTAGTAGGCGAAGGCGGCCCCCAGGTAGAACAGCAGGACGCTGGATATGAGGAGGGGAACGGCCAGTTTCTTCTCATGCTTGTAAAGCCCCGGAGCCACGAATGCCCAGGCTTGGTACAGCACAACGGGCATGGCGATGCCGATGGCGAGCAGCAGCGCCAGCTTAAACGGTACCGTGAAGGGCGCCACCACGCTGGTGGCGATGATGGTCGCGCCCGCGGGCAATTTGTGAATCAGCGGCTCCGCGACGAAGGTGAACAGCTGGTTCATGTACGCGGCGCAGGGAATGAAGCATATTCCGACCGCCAACATCGCCTTCAGCAGGCGATCGCGCAACTCCAACAAATGCGAGATCAGGGTACCTTCGGCGAGGTCGTCCGGTTCACCGGGCTCATTCATGGGGCGGTGGAGCAGCGGTCGCGGCAGCGTGCGGTTCGTTTGCCGGGGGATCCGACGCGTGCATGGCCGCCGCGGTGGTGGCGGAGGCAGCCAGTCCATAAATCGGTTCGGGTGGGCGCGCCGGTGCTGGTGTCTCGGCGGTACCCGGCGATTCAGCGGACGTCAGGGATTCAGATGGCCGCGGCGATTCAGCAAGCGGTGGCGCAATGGTGGGGGTGGGCACGGGATCGATGGCGGCCGCATTGGTCTTCTTCTGCGCTTTCAGCAGCTCTTCGGCGTTGACTTCGCGCTCCAGCTGTTCGCTCAGTTGGCGCGCCATGACGCGTGCGCGCCCCACCCAGTTGCCGACCTGGCGCGCAACCTTGGGGAGCCGCTCCGGTCCCAGCACGATGAGCGCTATGGCCGAAGTGAGCAGTATCTCCGAGAACCCGACATCAAGCATGCGGCATCAAGCGTTGGTTTTCGGGGGCGCCTTGACTTCGGCCTCGCGCGGCGCGGTGCCGGCAGCGAAGTCCGCGTCCTTCTCGTGCTTGAGCTGTTTCACGGATTCCTCCGTTTCACCTTCGTTCATGGCCTGCTTGAAGCCCTTGACCGCCGCGCCCAAGTCCGACCCGATGCTGCGCAAACGCTTGGTGCCGAATATCACCAAGGCGATGACCAAAATGACCAGTAGCATTTTTGTATCGAACATGTCGCTTCTCCGAACCGCTAGGTAGCCTAGGTGGCCGCTAATAATACGCCATTGAGATTATGACATTGGACATGCGGCATCGATGCGTGTTCGGTCGCATTTGAGATCTCGCCTTAGGTCAGCTCTCCAGCCAGAAGGTGACGGGCCCGTCGTTGGTCAGCGACACTCGCATATGGGCCCCGAAAACGCCGCTTTCGACCCGTCCATGGCATGCACGCGCCGCTTTGACCAGGAAGTCGAACAGTCGCCGGCCCTGCTCGGGGGGCGCTGCGGTCGAGAAGCCGGGCCTAAGTCCCTTGCGCGTATCAGCGGCCAGGGTGAACTGGGGCACCAGCAACAAATCGCCCCCACACTCCTTAAGGCTGAGATTCATCTTTCCGGCCTGGTCGGCAAAAACGCGGTATTGAAGCAGGCGGCTGAGCAACCGCTCTGCGGAGAGTTCGTCATCCTCGGGCTGCACCCCTACCAGCACCAAGAGCCCGGGGCCGACGGTGGCCACGCGTTCGCCTCCGATATCGACCCCTGCTTCCACAACGCGCTGCAACAATCCAATCACGTTACCGCTCCGATCCATTTCTCGCCGGAAATGGGGTGAAATGCGCCGCTGCGCTCCACGCCGGAAGGATATCGCCCAAGGCCGCCCGCGTCAGCGCCGCTTGGCCGCAGCCGATCGCGCGCACAGCGCTCGAAAGCCCGCCGCGACGAAGGGCGCAAGCCGTTCATGAACGCTGTCGAGATCCGAGGACTTGCACAGCCCTCCCGACAAGGTGTCGATGCGCCCGGTTTCGGCGAAGGTCAGAGTCAGAGCCCCGGTCAGGAACTGGTAGCCCCAATAGACCTCGCGTGCGGAGCAACCCGGCAGCGCTTCGCGCAGTACTGCGATGAACTTCTCCACCAGAGGGTCGAAGTGCTGGGTCATCAGCACGGGCGCCCATTCAGGAGAATTGTTAACCTGCGCGACCAAGGCAAAGTAGCTCTTCCATCCGGGGCCGCCTCGGGCGGAGCGCTCCAGCAGCGGATAGGTGAAGGCGTTGACGATGTCTTCGAGAGTCGGCGCCCCGGGCAGCGCAGCGCGCCGCACTTCCTCCAGCATGGCGAGCCGCTCGGGATTCAAGAGTTCCGCCCGCCGCTGGAACACAGCCGCGAAGAGCTCGCGTTTGCCCCCGAAATGATAACTGACGAGCGCTACATCGACCCCCGCCTCTTCGGTGATGTCGCGGACCGATATTCCATAGAAGCCGTGGCGCGCGAACAGCCGCTCCGCAGCGTCCAAAATCCTCTCCTTCCCCGGTTTCGCCCCGGTCTTTTTGGCAGGACTTTTGCGGCGCACAACGACCATCGGCCTCATTGTCCCGTGTTGCCTCGCGCACTGCAACGCGCCGCGCCCGAAAGCTATTGACTATTCCTCAACGATCGTTGAATACTAACTCAACGACTGTTGAAAAGATTGCGGCATCAATCTTTGGCCTGCGGGCCCGCAGCAGCTTCGCAGTCGTACAAGAGCGGCCCTCGTGGAACCGACCGTTTATAGGGGAGAGATCATGACCAATACTGCAACTAATACCTTTGCAATCGGGTGTGTGGCGGCAATCGTCGCCGCATTGTCGCTGCAATTTCAGACTGCGCACGCACAAACGTCCGTATCCGACGGCGCATTGTCCGAGGGCCTGACGGAAATCGTGGTCACTGCACGGCGGCGGGCGGAAAATCTCCAAGACGTTCCGGTCGCGGTGACGGCGATCGGCGCCGCCGCAATACAGACGCAGGATGTGACGAACCTCGAGGATTTGAACAGCTTCGTTCCCAATTTCAAGATCGCCGCGGACCGCGCAACCAGCAGCACCATCAACGTTTACATTCGCGGCGTCGGCCAGAGCGACCCATTGTGGGGGTTCGACCCCGGCGTCGGCGTGTACGTCGACGATGTGTACCTGGCGCGGCCGCAAACGGCGCTGCTCGACGTGCTCGACGTGCAGGACATAGAAATCCTGCGCGGCCCCCAAGGCACGCTGTACGGCAAGAACACGATCGCAGGGGCGATCAAGTACGTGACCCGGGATATCGATGGACCTGCGACCCTGACCGCTTCGGTGACGGGCGGCAACTTCGGCGAGCACGACGAGAAGCTCAATTTCTCAACCCCTGTGATCGACGACCACGTGTATTTCGGCCTCGCACTCGCGGACCTGCAGCACGACGGCTATGGTCACGTGTTCGCGGAGCCCGGCTTCCCGGCGAGCCCCTACAACAGCGTCGGCCAGGATGTTTCGAACAAGGACGTGCTCGCGGGGCGCGCCAATCTCACCATCAAATGGGGAGAAAGCTCGAAGCTGCGTATCGTCGCGGACGACATACTGGACAATTCCAACGCCTCGGGCGGCCAGCGGCTCAACAACTACCTGGCGCCGCAGCTAAGCGACCCGTTCGACACGCGCACCGACATGCCGGTCGATCGCGACTATTCACACCGCAGCGGCGCTTCGGCGACATACACACAGAATCTGACCGATCAGCTGGGTTTGAAGGTCGTTGCCGGGTATATTCACGGTAAGAGTCAGCAGTTCATCGATTTCGAGGAACTCGACTCGAACCTGTTCCAAGTACCGGGCGCGTACCACGATCAACAATCCTCGGGCGAGGCGCAACTGACCTTCAAGAACGATCTGGTGAACGCGGTGGGCGGCGTGTTCTACATGGACAGCACTGCTTGCGGATCGTACAACGCGTCGATCGGCACCCTCACCTTGCTGGGTGTCCCTGCGTTCGACCTGTATATCACCGAGCTGGTGAAAGGCTGCGTGCTGACCAAGAGCTCGGCCGCCTACGGCGACACCACCTGGAAGCTGACGGACCGGCTGAACCTCGATGCCGGCATACGCTGGAACGAGGATCAGAAGACCGCAAGCGTCTACCAGGCGGATTATGCCAGCGTGGCGCCCACGCAATTGCTGCCGAATCAACAGTTCTTCAACCCGGGCGCGGTGCCTGCAGGATTCTTCCCCGATCCCGGCGTCGTGACCAACTACACCAACACCCGCGCGTTCGTGAACATCACTCCGCGTCTCGGCCTGGATTACCACTTGACGGATCACGTGATGACCTACGTGTCCTACAGCCGCGGCTTCAAGAGCGGCGGGTTCGACATGCGCGGCAACGCCGCCGTATATCCGCAGACGCAGAACGGCTACAACTCGGAGACCGCTGACAACTACGAAGCGGGAATCAAGTCGACCCTGTTGGACGACACGCTGCTGCTCAATTTCACGGCCTTCTACGATCCCTACAAGAACGCGCAAATCGGCGTGCAGCAATTCGTCGACTACCTGGGAACGCCGACGAATCTCACCGCGGTGCTCAATGCAGGCAAACAGATCAACGAGGGATTGGAGATCGAGTCCGTTTGGCGGCCGCAGAAGGCGCTGACTTTCGGGCTCAACGTCGGCTATTTGGATTCCTACTACAAGGACTACCTGATTCCCTGCAACGTATTCACGGCCGCGCCCGGCTGTGGGCCGAGCGTCGCCACGGTCAATGTCGCGGACGACAACCGGCCGCTCAATGCGCCGGCCTGGACGGCATCCGGCAACGCCACCTACACCTGGAGCTTAGGCAATGGAGAATTGCTCGCGCGCGCCGGTTACGATTGGCGCAGCTTCACAAAGGTTGCCAACACCACGCCGAGCGTGACCGATCAGCCGGCTTACGGCCTGGTCAATGCGGGCCTCGCGTTCACGACTGCGAACAAGGCCTGGCGCTTCTCGCTTGACGGCAAGAATCTCACCGATAGGTATTACCGGGTGGCCGGCTATGATTTCGGCAACCCGCCCATCGGCCCTGCCAATTCCTTCATCGGAGGAGTCAGCCAGATCGGCTTCTACGGACCGCCGCGCACCTATCAAGTGACGGCCCAGTATCACTATTAAGGAGCCTGGCTCGACCATGACTTGGTTCCAGGCGCCGGCCGTAACGTTGCCCGACCTGGTTGCGTTGCATGGAAAATGGCGGGGCGCGCGCACCGCCTTGGTCGAGGGCGAGCGGCGCCTCACGTGGCGCGAGTTCGAGCGGGAGACGGCACGCGCCGCCAACGGCCTCAAGGTGTTGGGCCTCAGGCCCGGCGACAGGGTCGCCGTGCTCATGGACAACAGCCTGGAAATGGCGGTGCTGTTGTTCGGCATCTTGCGCTTCGGAGCTGTGGCGGTGCCGCTGAATGTCTCCATCGCCGACGATGCGGTAGCGCGAATGATCGAGGACGCGGATGCGCGCGCGCTATTCGCATCCAAGAGAAATTGCGCAAGGATCGATGAGCTGTGCGGACGTAGCCACGCGGTCGCGCGCGCCGCCCGGGTGGCGCTCGGCCACGAGGGTCCCGGATGGATCGGCTTCACCGACTGGCTTGCCGCACAGCCGCACGAATGGCATGGAACGGTGGCGCCTGAACAGGAATGCAACATCATCTACAGTTCCGGCACCACGGGCTCGCCCAAGGGCATCGTGCATACCCACGGCACGCGCATGCACTGGGCGGTCGACTTGGCGCAGGCGCTCCGCTACCGCAGCGACTGCGTGACTCTGTGTTCACTGGGATTGTTCTCGAACATCACCTGGGTCGCCATGCTCTGCTCCGTGCTTGTCGGCGGAACCATGGTGATCATGCCGAGCTTCGACGCGGCGGCGGCGGTCGAGCTGATGGCTCGAGAGCGTGTGTCCCATGGAACCTTCGTGCCGCTCCAACTGGAGAGGCTGCTTAAAGTCCCCGATATCGAACGGCACGACCTCTCGAGTCTCGACGCCTTCATGTGCTGCGGCTCGCCGCTGGCGATCGGCGTCAAGCGCGAATTTCCACGGCGATTTCATTGCCATCTCATCGAGCTGTACGGCTTGACCGAAGGGCTGTGCACCGTGCTCGCGCCCGAAGACTTCGAGCACAAGCCCAAGTCCGTGGGCAAGCCTTTCCTCGGCACCGACCTTCGCATCATCGGCGAGGACGACCGCGAGGTGCCGAGCGGCGAGACCGGAGAGATCGTCGGCTTGGGCCCGCTCCTCATGTCGGGCTATCACGGCAACGATGCCGCCAGCAGCGAGGCTACCTGGACCGACTCGCAACAGAGGCGGTGGCTGCGCACCGGAGATTTAGGTCTGCTCGATGCCGACGGGTTCTTGTACGTCGTCGACCGAAAAAAGGACATGATTCTCTCGGGCGGGCAAAATATCTATCCGGCCGACATCGAGGAAATCATGCGCACGCACCCCGACGTCGCCGACGTGGCCGTGGTCGGGGTGCGCAGCCGTCAGTGGGGCGAGACGCCGGTGGCCGTCGTGGTGCCCGGGCAGAGCGCAGCGCTCGACCGCCAAGCGCTGGTCGAGTGGACGAATTCGCGAGTCGGCAAACAACAGCGGATCCGCGCCGTCGTTTGTCGCGCAAGCCTGCCGCGAAATGCCAACGGCAAGGTGCTGAAGCGCGAACTTCGACTGGAGCTTGCCGATCATGTCTACTGAACTGTATGCAGAGATCCACTGGCAGAGTCACGACGGCCTGCGCTTGTACGCTCGAGTCTACGAGGCAGCGCGCCAAGGCGCGCCCACGGTGCTGTGCCTGCACGGCTTGACGCGCAACAGCCGCGATTTTGAAGACCTCGCACCGCATTTGAGCCGGCACTATCGGGTCATCGCGCCCGATTTGCGCGGGCGCGGTTTCTCCGCGCGCGATCCGCAAATGCAGAATTACCAGCCGGCGGTCTATGTGCGCGACATCGTCGCACTGCTCGACGCCGTGAACGCGCCCCGCGTCGCGATCATCGGCACCTCGCTCGGCGGCATGCTCGCCATGATGCTGGGGTACGGTCAGCCCAAGCGCGTGTCGGGCATGGTCTTGAACGACGTGGGGCCCGAGGTGGACCCCAAGGGAGTCGAACGCATCAAGCAGTATGCAGGAAGGCTGCCGCCGCCGCGCACGTGGCGCTTGGCCGTAGCACAGACCGTGGCCGTGTACGGCGAGGCATGGCCGGGGTTGCCGCAGGAGCGTTGGGAGCAGCTTGCGCGGCGCGGCTACCGCGAGGACTCGGACGGCGTGGTGCTGGCCGATGCTGATCCGAACATCGGCGAGGCACTGCGCGCCGCACCCACGGCCGCGCTCGATCTATGGCCCCTGTGGAAGTCGCTTCGCAATATTCCGACCTTAGGCGTTCGCGGAGCCCGCTCGGACATCCTGAGCGCGGCCACGTTCGCGCGCATGAAGAGCGAGAATCCCGGCCTCGAGCAGCTCGAGGTCGCCGACCGGGGCCACGTGCCGCTGCTCGATGAACCTGAATGCTTGGCCGCACTGGATAATTTTTTGTCGCGGATCTCATGAGGGTCACCCGCGCCGGCACGGCGCCCCTCGCCTACCGCTCCTATGTGCTCATGGTCCTGGTGCTGGTCTATACCTTCAACTTCATCGACCGCCAGATCGTCGGCATCCTCGCCGTACCGATCAAATCCGAACTGCACCTGAGCGATTCGCAGCTCGGGGTGATGGGCGGACTCGCGTTTGCCTTGTTCTACACGCTGCTCGGCATACCTATAGCGCGCCTCGCCGACAGGGTCAGCCGCACCGGAATCATGACGGCAGCGCTCGCGTTGTGGAGTCTCATGACCGCGGTTTGCGGCGTGACCCAGAACTTCGCACAGCTCTTCATGGCGCGGGTGGGCGTCGGCGTGGGAGAGGCCGGAGGAGTCACCCCAGCCTATTCCCTGATTTGCGACTACTTTCCGGTCAAGGAGCGGGCGCGTGCCTTGAGCGCTTACTCCTTCGGCATTCCCATCGGCAGCGCCGTCGGCATAGTGCTGGGCGGCTTCATCACCAGCATCATGAGCTGGCGCGCCGCCTTCTTCATCGTGGGGGTCGCCGGCATTGTGATCACACCGCTGCTCAAGTTCACCGTGCGGGAGCCGCAGCGCGGGACCTTGGACCCGGTGCGAACCGATGCTGATGGCGCCGCCGGCGCGCCCTCTCTGCTCGCCATCATGGCCCTGCTGGCGCGCAAGCCCGGCTTCTGGGGATTGTCGCTGGGCGCATCCTGCGCATCCATGATGGGGTACGGCTTGTTCTTCTGGGCGCCGTCGTTCTTGGTGCGCAGCTTTCACTTGAGCCTGTTGCACGCGTCCCTGGCCTACGGGGGGCTGGTGCTCGTCGGCGGCCTGCTCGGCATTTGGCTGGGAGGTGCATTGGCCGATCGCTATGGCGAGAAGCGCCGCGGAATGTACGCCTTCATTCCCGCGATTGCCTTCATCGCGACTCTGCCCTTCTATGTGGCGGGCGTGCTGTCGACGACGCTATGGATCAGTTTCGCCGTGCTGCTGGTGCCCACTGCGCTGGGGCTCGCATGGCTGGGACCGGTGCTCACGGCGGTCCAACACTTAGTCCCCGCGCACATGCGTGCCACCGCCTCGGCGCTTTTCCTGTTCATCAACAATCTCATCGGCATAGGCTTGGGGTCCACGCTGATCGGGCTGGTCTCGGACTCCATGCGCCTGCGCTTCGGCGCGGAGTCCTTGCGCTATGCGATTTTGTGCGGCACGGGGTTCTATCTGCTCGCCGCGGGGCTGCTCATCTTCGCCGGTAGAAAGTTACCCCGGGATTGGGTGGGATAGTTTCCACATTTGCCGATTTTCAACCTTGAAACAGAGGTATTCACCCCACTTTCTCAGCAATCATCTAAAGTGGAGAATAAAAGAAATAATTCGGCTTATTTCCGCCACAAAGTGGGGGTGAAAAGAACCAGTATCGTGAAAACCTCCAGCCTGCCGAGGAGCATGGCGGCCGAACACACCCAGGTCTGGAAGTTGGTGAGCACACCGTAATTGTTTCCCGGCCCCACCAGCCCCAAACCGGGTCCCGCATTGTTGATGCAGGCGACGATGGACGACAGGGCGGTCATGAAATCCAAACCGCTCGCCAGCTGCACGAAAATGAGCGTCACCGTGCACATGAAGTAGAGAAACACGAAGGCAAGCACCGCGAACACCACCCGATTGGCAATCACCGTTCCGCCCACCTTGAGCGGACGCACCATGTTCGGATGCACCAGCTGATTCAGCTCGCGGTGGGCCTGCTTGGAGAGCACCAGAGTGCGTATCATTTTGATGCCGCCCCCGGTCGATCCTGAACTGGCCACGATGCAGCTCAAGAACATCATCCACATGGGCGCGAATATCGGCCAGCGAGAATAGTCCTGAGTATGCAGACCGCTATCCACGGCGATGGATACAAGGTTGAAGGTGGTGTGGCGCAGCGCGGTTGGATAGTCGGGGTAAGTGCCCTTGAAGTATAAGAACAGGGAAATACCGAGACAGCTCGCGGCGAGCACCCCGAGGATGGCCTTGGCTTCGGCGTCCCTGAAATAGGCAAGGACCCCGCGCTGGCTCCAGGCGAGATAGTGCGTCGCGAAATTCAGCGCCGCAAGGATCTGGAAGACGGTGAGCACCATCTCGATGGGCAAAGAATTGAAGTGTCCGATGCTGGCGTCGTACGTGGAGAAGCCTCCGAGGGCGAGGGCCGAGAACCCATGGCAGACGGCGTCGAACCAATTCATGCCGACCAATCTCAAGGACAGAATGCAGGCCAGCGTCAGTCCCGCGTACACGGTCCAAAGCAGCTTTGCCGTCTGCCCGATGCGGGGCGTAAGCTTGCTGTCCTTCATGGGACCGGGCATTTCGGCACGATAAATCTGCATGCCTCCCACGCCCAGCATGGGCAGAATGGCGACGGCCAGAACGATGATGCCCATGCCTCCCAGCCAGCTCAGCAAATGACGCCACAAATTGATCGAGCGCGGCAGGAATTCCAGACCCGAAAGCACCGTGCCGCCGGTGGTGGTCAAGCCCGAAGCGGCCTCGAAGTAGGCGTCGGTGAAATTAATGGGCAGAAAATGCCATAGCGGAAAGCCCGCGACCGCGGGAAGCGCCACCCAGGTCAAGGCCACCAGCATGAGCCCGTCCCGAGTCTTGAGCTCGCGCTTGAAGCGGCGGGTCGCGAGCCACAGGACGGCACCGAGCACGAATGTCGCGAGCGCGGAGATGACGAAGGAGGAGAGCGCGGCATCGAGCGCCCACACCGCCAGAATCAAGGGCGCGAGCATGGTCGCGGCAAACACCATCATGACGAGGGCGAAGACGTGGGCGACCGGCAGTAAAATGTCTTTCACAAGAAGGAGGCGGAGCCTTGGAACAGCTTTTCGACGGCTTCGATGTGGCGCCGGTCCGTCAGGAACAAAATCAAATGATCGTCGGGCTGCACGGTGGTGTCGTGGTGTGCGATGATGACGTCCTCGCCGCGTACCACGGCTCCCAACGTGGTTCCTTCCGGCAGGGAAATATCCTCGATGCGGCGCCCGATGACTTTCGAGCTGTCGGCATCGCCGTGCACCACCACCTCGAGCGCCTCTGCCGCGCCGCGCCGCAGCGAATGCACGCGCACCACGTCGCCGCGCCGCACATGCGCCAGCAGCGAGCCGATGGTGACGGTCTGCGGCGAGATGGCGACATCGATGGAGCCGCTTTCGATCAATTCCGCGTATGAGGGCTTGTTGATCAATGCCATGACCTTGTGCGCGCCCAGGCGTTTCGCCAGCATGGCCGAGAGAATATTCGCCTCCTCGGAGTTGGTCAGCGCCACGAAGACATCCGCGCTGTCGATGTTCTCCTCGAGAAGCAATTCCTCGTCCGCCGCGTCGCCGTGCAGCACGGTGGTGCTCTTCAATTGCTCGGATACCTTTCTCGCCCGCCTGCCGTCGCGCTCGATGAGCTTGACCTGATTCTTGTCTTCCAATACTCCTGCGAGGCGCACGCCGATATTGCCCCCTCCCGCAATGACCACCCGCCGCGCCGGCGCCTCTTCGCGGCGCATCTCCTTCATGACCACGCGGATGTCCTTGCGTGCCGCCAGAAAAAACACCTCGTCGCCGTCCGCGATCACGGTGTCGCCCTCGGGCTTGACGCTCTTGCCTGCCCGGTAAATGGCGGCGACTCGTGCGTCCGCGGTGGGAATGTGCTCGCGCAGGGTGCGCAGCTCCTGCCCTACCAGGGGGCCGCCTTGCAGCGCACGGATGCCCACCAGGCGCACCCGGCCGTCCGCGAAATCCAGCACCTGCAGCGCGCCGGGATAGCGGATCAGTCGTGCGACGT
The DNA here is from genome assembly GCA_963702735.1 of uncultured Gammaproteobacteria bacterium. GTDB lineage: Bacteria > Pseudomonadota > Gammaproteobacteria > Steroidobacterales > Steroidobacteraceae > Bog-1198. The sequence continues at coordinate 461,312 of CAVPDW010000002.1, forward strand.
ACTCGGTGACGAGCTGCTCGGGGCTGATCCACACATCCACCGTCACCGCGTTCTCGCCGAACAGCCTGTCCCGCTCGGTGAAATCGGCGGAGCGCACTCGCGCGATCTTCTTGGGGGTGCGGTACAGCGTCCATGCGACCTGGCAGGCCAGCATGTTGACCTCGTCGCTGTTGGTCAGCGCGACAAGAATGTCGGTGGATGCGATACCGGCGGCCTCGAGAATACGCGGGCTCGCCGCATTGCCGTTCACCGTGCGTATGTCGAGACGATCCTGCAGGTCCCGCAGGATTTCCTCGTTGATGTCGATGACGGTCACATCATTCGCTTCCTCGCGAGAGAGGTGATACGCCGCCGTGCGGCCGACTTGCCCTGCGCCCAATATGATGATTTTCACGGCCTAAGATTACTCTACACGAACGAGATTGGCGTAAGACAGCATCAGCCACTTAGTGCCCTGTCGCTCGAAATTGACCTGGATCCTGGCTTGCGGCCCGTTGCCCTCGAAATTGAGCACCACCCCGTCGCCGAACTTGGAATGCCGTACCCGGCTCCCCATGCGCATGGCGGGACTAGGGTGTTCTTCGAGGGATGCGCTGCGCTTGACGAACACCGGCCGCGACACCTGCAGGCGAGGCCTGATCTCCTCGACCAGCTCAGCGGGCAATTCGCTGATGAAGCGGGAAGGCTGTCCGTAGGTATCAACCCCATACAGCCGGCGCTGTTCCGCATACGTGAGGTAGAGCTGGCGCATGGCACGGGTCATGCCTACGTAGCACAGGCGCCGCTCCTCCTCGAGACCCGCCAGATCGGCGACTGAGCGCTGATGGGGAAACAGGCCGTCTTCCATCCCGGCCAAAAACACCACCGGGAATTCCAGCCCCTTGGCCGAATGCAGAGTCATCATCTGCACACAGTCATCATAAGGATCGGCCTGCCCCTCACCGGACTCCAACACCGCATGCGCGAGAAAGGATTCGAGCGGCGACAGTTCGGTTTCAGCCTCCGTCTCCGGCGAGAAACCCTGCGCCGCGCTCACGAGCTCGAGCAGGTTCTCGATGCGCCCCTCGCCCCGCTCGCCCTTCTCCTTCTTGAAATGCTCGATGAGCCCGCTAATTTGAATGACGTGATCGACCTGGCTCTGCAGCTCCATGCCCTCTACTTCGCGCGCCAGCTTGTCGATCAGGGCCATGAAGGCCTGCAACGCCAGTGCCGCCCGCTGCGGAAGGCCTTGCTGCACGCAGTGCAGGGCGGCGTTCCATAGAGAGGTCGCGTGGCTGCGCGCATGGTCGCGCACGGTGTCCATGGTCTTCGCCCCGATGCCGCGCACCGGCATGTTCACCACCCTCTCGAAGGAGGTGTCGTCCGCGCGGCTGGCGATGAGCCGCAGGTAGGCGAGCGCGTCCTTGATTTCCGCACGTTCGAAGAAGCGCAACCCTCCGTACACCCGGTACGGCATACGCGCATTGAGGAATGCTTCTTCAAACACCCGCGACTGGGCATTGGAGCGGTACAGAACCGCCACTTCGCGGCGGGCGCCGCCCCGTGCCACCCACTCGCGAATCCTATTCACCACGAAGTCGGCTTCGTCGCGCTCATTGAACGCCGCGTACAGCTTGACGCGCTCTCCGTCCTCGCCGCTGGTCCACAAGGTCTTGCCGAGCCGTCCGGCATTGTTCGAGATCAGGGCGTTAGCCGCCTTCAAAATCGTGCCGGTGGAGCGATAGTTCTGCTCCAGCTTGTACAGCACCGCCTGTGGAAAATCGCGCCGAAACTGCTGCAGATTCTCGACCCGCGCACCACGCCAGCGATAGATGGAATTGTGGGTGACGACGCCGCCTGCGATGAAGTTATGGGTGCGTTCGACGTTGATGTCGTAGACCTCGGCATCGTAGATCTCGTGCTCTATGCGTTCGACCACGTCGAACCGCCCGGAATCGACCACCATGACCATGCCGCTGCGGATGCTTGCCGCCGCAATGAAGGGCAATGACTTCTCGAGCATGTGCCCCTGAAGAACGTAGCGGCCGTCGAGCCGCTCGCGGATAGCGCGTGCAATCGACATCAGTTCGCCGAAGTCGGCGTGCACGGTTTCGAAGCGCCAACTCATGGACCGTGCCTTGGCGGCACGGAGCTTAAGACCCATGGCTTCAAGGACGGCTCGATCGTCAAGCGAATCACCTACCACGGAAATACGATGCATCGGTGTGCCGCCGCGCCGGCCGCCGCACAGCGTGATGACGATGTTGCGACGGCTGGAATTGCGGCCCTGTGGCTGGTGGTGCGGCCGGTCGATGTCCAGACCCACTTCTTCCAGCAGCCGTTCGGCGGATACTAGTGTGTCCAGCGAGTTGAATATCCGCCGCAGATGGCCGGCATCGTGTACGAAACCGTTGCGGGCTTTGCCTTTGCGTGAAACGAACGGGCAGGTCGGCAGGCCGAAACGCAGCGACGTCGCCACCGCGTCGATGCGTGCTTCGATCTCGCTGGCGTGGGTGCGGACGATCCACAGCGCGTCGGCACGCTCCTGAAGGGAGCGTTGCTCGTAGCCCACCATGGGCCTCGCCTGGCCCTCTGTGTATACCTGCGAGGTGCCGAGCCGGTAGCCCACACCTTCCTTGTGCATGAGGTACAAGAAATAGGTCTGGGGTGTTTCGCCGAGTACGTAGCCGGCGAAGTGCACGTGCTCGGGCGTGCTTTTGATGACGGCACCGGAGCGCAGATGCACGCACACGAGCCGTCCCCGCCGGCGCTTTGCGAAGCACGCGGTCACCCGGGCCGGACGCAGATCACCGCCGCCGTGGTTCGACAGCACGGAATCGCCGGGGACGATCGACTCGATGGCGCGCTTCGCGCCGTCGCCCATCGTCACCTGGGTCCCGGCTGCGAGACATTGATCGTCGTCGCCCACCACGAAGGGCATGCCGCCGGGACCGGCGAGCAACATCAACCATTTGTACTGAATCGCGTTCGTGTCCTGAAACTCATCCACCAATACATGGCGGAAGCGCGTGCGATAGTGCTGCAGCAGCGACGCATCGTCGCGCCACAACTCATAGGCTCGAAGCAGCAGTTCGGCGAAATCCACGACCCCTGCCCGCTGACAAGCCTCCTCGTAGGCCTGGTAGATCTTGATCAATTGGCGGCGCGTCGGGTCGCCGTCGTCCTTGATGTGCTTCGCGCGGTGACCCTCGTCCTTCTGCGCATTGATGAACCACAAGATCTCGCGCGGTATCCAGCGTGTCTCATCCAGATCGAGCGCCTTCAATACCTTGCGCAGCACCCGCGCCTGATCCTCCGAGTCCAGAATCTGAAAGCTCTGCGGCAGGCCGGCTTCGCGCCAATGGATGCGCAGCAGCCTATGTGCCAATCCATGGAACGTCCCCAGCCACATTGCGCCGCTCGGCAACCCCAACAAGGTCTCGATGCGGCTGCGCATCTCCGCGGCGGCCTTGTTGGTAAACGTGACGGCGAGGATGCTGTTGGGAGAGGCGCCCTCCACCTGGATCAACCACGCGACCCGATGCACGAGCACCCGGGTTTTGCCGCTGCCTGCGCCCGCCAAAACCAGGGCCGCGCCCAAGGGCGAGGCTACCGCCTGCCGCTGATCGTCGTTGAGCCCGTCGAGAAGATGAGAAACGTCCATAAGGGCGCGAATTGTACTGTAGCGGACGGCGCGCCGAGCGGAAGAACACCCGCCGGGCGTCAGGCGCTTTGTGGGCGGGTCTCTTCGGCAAACTCGATCAGGGCAAGCGCCAGGGAAAGCACCACCGGCCCCGCAATGACGCCGATCGGGCCGAACGCAGGAATCCCGCCGAGCACTCCGATGAACACGGCCAGCGCCGAAATGCGCGCTCGGCCGGAAATCAGCATGGGGCGCAGAACGTTGTCGAGGCCGCCCAAGAGCAAACCCCAAGCCACCATGAATATGCCGAAGCCCCAGCGGCCGTCGAAGAACAGCCAGATCGCTGCCGGCCCCCACACGAACGCCGATCCACCCACCGGCAGCATGGAGAGCAAGGCCGCCAGCACCCCGAACACCACCGGCGAGGGCATGCCCGCGATCTTGAATCCGATTCCGATCAATACTCCCTGCAACAGGGCCGAAAGGCTGGTTCCGACCACAATTGCACGGGTCACTCCGCTCAAGCGCCTGAACAGCCGCTCCTTGTGCACTTCGTCAAGGGGAATCAAACGGCGCGCGCGCAGAATCATGGAGTCCCCATCGCGCAGGAAAAAAAACAGCAGAAACAACATGATCGCAAATGCGAACAATGAACCCAAGGCGCCCAGAAAGAAGCCGCCTCCCATGCCGGCCGCCGTCCTCAGCACTTCGCGCGTGCCCGTCACCAGCCACGACTGGACCTGCTCCGCGGAGATCCCCGAGTGCGCTTCCAGCCAGCCGTTGAGCCGCGCAATCCAAGGAAACTGCTGCAGATCCGACAGCGTTTTGATATCGAGCTCGGCAGCGGACCGCTGCAGCTTCTGCATGAGGGCGGAGATCTGCGCCACGAATTCGATGGACAGGGCGCTCAAGGGCAACAGGATGACGATGGGCGCGAGCAGCGTCAGCACCCCGGCCGACAGTCCCCGGCTCGAAAGTCGGCGCCGCATGCGCAGGTTCAGCGGATACAACAGGAACGCCAGAAAGGCCGCCCATACCAGCGGCCGTATGAACGGCACGAAAATCAGCGTCAGCGCGTATCCCAGGACTGCCGCCACGACGAGCGCGAAAATGCGCGGATAGAAGTTCGATGCCGGCATCCGCACATCCTAGCAACGCACTACCCGGTCGTCTCCTCAAAATTCAGAGATACGCGTACCATTGAGAGCCGGGAGAGTAGGCAATGGGGGCGAAATGACCACAATTACCGTCAATAATCGACTGGTCACGGTCGATGCCGAGCCGGATACCCCCTTGCTGTGGGCGCTGCGCGATCACCTCGGAATGACGGGCACTAAATTCGGGTGCGGGATGGCGCTGTGCGGGGCGTGCACAGTGCACGTCGATGGGGCTGCGACGCGCTCCTGCGTGCTTCCCTTGAGCGCCGTGTCGGGAAAATCCATAACGACGATCGAAGGGTTGTCGGTCGACAGCAGCCACGCCGTGCAAAGGGCCTGGCTCGAGATCGACGTGCCGCAGTGCGGATATTGTCAGTCAGGACAGATCATGTCCGCCGCCGCGCTGCTCAAATCGAATCCAAATCCCAACGATGCCGATATCGATGCGGCGATGTCCGGCAATATATGCCGCTGCGGCACCTATCCCAGAATCCGCAAGGCCATTCACCGGGCCGCGGAACTGTTGCAAGCGAGCGCGGCAAAATGAGGCGGGCCACGGCCTTGAGCCGCCGCGATTTCTTGAACGCGTCGGCCACGGTCGGCGGCGGCCTGGTCATCGCCCTGACGCTCCCCGGACGCACCGCCAAATCGAGCTCTGCGTCGCAGCACGCGCAGCACGATGCGGTACCCGGCGCCGTCGCCGGCGCCGCCCGGCCGGGCCGCCAATTGAACGCCTGGCTGAAAATATCACGCGACAATTCCATCACTATCCTGGTAGACCGCTCGGAGATGGGCCAGGGGGTGTATACGGCGCTGCCCATGCTGCTGGCCGAGGAGCTCAACATCGATTTCGACGCGATTCGCGTCGTTGCGGCGCCGGTGGGCGACGCCTACATCAGTCCGGGTAACGGCGGACAGATCACCGGGACCAGCAACAGCGTGCAGGAATCATGGGACAAGCTGCGAATGGCGGGTGCGACCGCGCGCACCATGCTCATCGCGGCCGCGGCCAAAGCATGGCGCGTCGACCCTGCGGAGTGTCGCGCCAAGAACGGGACGGTGGTCAATGCGAAGGGCCGTGCACTCACCTTCGGCGAGCTTGCGGATGCAGCCGCGAAGCTGCCCGTTCCAAAGGACGTCAAGCTAAAGCCCAAGAGTGATTTTCAGACCATCGGCAAGTCGCGCCCACGCATCGACACGCCGTGCAAAGTAGACGGCAGCGCCGAGTTCGGCCTCGACGTGAAACTGCCCGGAATGCTGTATGCCGCGCTCGCGCAGAGTCCGGTACTGGGCGGCAAGGTTCTCGCGCTCGATTCCGCAGCCGCGGAAAAAATGCCCGGCGTGCGCAAGGTCATGATCACCTCGAGCGGCGTCGCGGTCGTCGCCGATCATTTCTGGCAAGCCTTGAAGGCCCGCAATGCCGTGAGGGTGACCTGGGATTCCGGCCCCAACGACAAGCTCGACAATGCCGCCATCCACACCCTGTTGAAGAAGACCGCCGCGGCGGGCGACGGCCTGTCGGCACGCGCCGACGGCAACGCGGCGGCGGCGCTCAAATCGGCGAAGCGCACCTTAAGCGCCCGCTATTACCTGCCCCTGCTTGCGCACGCCACCATGGAGCCCATGAATTGCACCGCTGACGTGAAAGCCGGCGGCTGCGATTTGTACGTGGGCACGCAAGTGCAGCAGGTTTCGCAGATCACGGCGGCGGCGGCGGCCGGGCTGAAACCGGAGCAGGTGCGTGTGTACACCACCTTGATCGGCGGTGGTTTCGGCCGGCGGCTGGACGTTGATTTCATCCCCGCGGCGGTGGAGGCATCGAAGGCCCTGGGCGCGCCTGTCAAGGTGATTTGGACGCGCGAAGACGACATGACCCACGATACTTACCGCCCGCCCGCCTATGAAGAAGTCAGCGGCGGCCTCGATGAGGCCGGAAAGCTCGTCGCCTGGAAGCTGCACATCACCAGTCCCTCGATCACCGCGCGCATGTTTCCTCCGGTCAAGGGAGTGGATGACTCGGTGGTCGAGGCCGCGGTGAACAATCTTTACGATGTTCCCAACCTTTCCGTGAGCTACTCGCGTCAGGAGATCGGCATCGATGTGGGCTACATGCGCTCCGTGAGCCATGCGCCGAATTGCTTCGTCATCGAAAGCTTCATGGACGAACTCGCGGCGGACGCGGGCTCGGATCCTTTGGAATTTCGCATGCGTCATCTCGGCAAGAAGCCGCGTCAGCGCCGTGTGCTGCAATTGGCCGCCGAACGCGCCGGATGGGGCAAGGCTCCCGCGGGACGCCACTTGGGAATTGCGCTGATGGAGGGGTACACCACACACCTGGCGCAAGTTGCGGAAATCTCCATCGCAGGCGGCGAGCTCAAGGTGCACAAGATCGTGTGCGTGGTCGACTGCGGGCAAATGGTCAATCCGCGCATCGTCGAATCGCAAATTCAAAGCGGCATCATCTTCGGTCTCACTGCCGCGCTGTGGGGCGAAGTGACCATCGTGGGCGGCCGTGTTCAGCAGACCAACTTCAACAATTATCGGATACTGCGCGGCAACGAAGTGCCGGAGCTCGATGTGCATCTCGTCGACAGCGACGAGACGCCCGGCGGCATCGGTGAAGCGGCCGTGCCCCTGGTCGCTCCCGCCGTCTGCAACGCCATTTTCGCCGCGACCGGCAAGCGTCTGCGGGAATTGCCCATAGGCACGCAGAAGCCGCTTAAGGCTTGATCGCGCCATCATCGCTGCGGAACAGGGAAGTCGCAAGTGACGAACAAGCCCGAGATTCGGTCAAGCTTGTCGGCTAATTAATCGTAAGAGAACACCATGACGTCGCAGCAATATGTTGGCCTCTTCGTTCGCCTTTTCGCCATATGGCTCTTCTTTGTGGCGGTGCAAGCTATCGGTGTGGGTGTTGCACTTGACTCCCACGGTCATAGCATTGCGCCTTACGTCATTGCGGGCCTGCAGGGTCTTGCCGCGGTAACTCTGTGGTGCTTCCCCTTGTTCGTGGCGGAGAAGCTGATGCCGGAGATAAGTTGCGAAACGCGGACGCCTATTTCAGCAATCGAAGTAGCGACGGTCGCGTGCATTGTTCTGGGTCTTTGGTTGTGCGTCGCTCGAGTATTCCCTTCGCTAACTCGCTATGTTTCGATAGTGCTAGTGCTGCTTCACGAGGACGTTCCGTTGGGGGAAATGGACACGAAGAGCGTGGCCCTTATCGTGGAGAGCATCGTCGAGTTTGTCGCGGCGCTGGCACTGGTGTTTAAGGCACGAACAATTGCCGCGTTCTTGTTGGTGCCAGGGCCATCGAACGGCAAGGTTTGACCGTGTTCTCTAACAATTGGTTCGAGCGATCGCGGGTCGCGTCTTCGATGAACAATGGGGGGTGTCGATGATTGGGATAAAGTGCCTTCGTTTGTCGCCAGCGTATTCCCGCGTCGCTCAACCTCATCGTTAGACGACACATGACGACCCGTCGCCCGCGTTCTCGTACTGCTTCGGCGCGCAAGCTACGGGGCGCAGCAGGAGCACCTGCCCGGACAACCTTCGATGACTTTCGCGAAATTGCCCGCGCTTTCCCGGGAGTCGAAGACGGCACCTCATACGGCACTCGCGCACTCAAGGTCAGCGGCAAGCTCTTTGCGCGGTTACATCAGAACATAGACTGCCTCGTTCTTCGGGCCGACTTACTGGACCGCGAGATTCTGATGCAGTCTGCTCCGGAGGTTTTCTTTATCACTGACCACTACCGGAACTACCCCTGGATTCTCGTGCGCTTCGCCGCGGTCGAAAAGCGGGCGTTACCGGAACTGATTGAGCGCGCGTGGCGTCTGGTCGCCCCAAGAACTCTGGTGAAGAAGTACGATAGCGAAAGGTAATCCCAGCGTGTTGTTTAGCAATCGGTTGGAGCGACCTCGGGGCCGCGTCTTCGATGGGCCGAGGAGGGAGTCGACGAATGATAAAATGCCTTTGTTCGAAACCGGTGATGCCCCGCGTCGCTCAACCTGAACGTTAGGCCCCACATGGAATCCACACCTCAAAACCCGTATGCACCGCCATCCTCTGTCGTACGGGACAGCGAATCCAGCGCAGCTATATCGCCGAACGCAAAACTTTACACGCCGGCGCAAATTCGCGCTGGATCGTTCCTGGGCGGTCCAATCGCGGCGGTGTATCTATTGAGGGAGAATTTCCGCGCTCTAGATCGGGGTCCCGAAGCTCGGACTAGCCTGGTGTGGGGTGTCGCATTTGTCGCAGCTTTAATGGGGCTGCTGCCTTTTCTGCCGACTCGTTTTCCAAACTATGTCATCCCGCTCTTATATTCGATCGCGGCTGGATTCGTCGCGGACAAATGGCAACTACGGAAGCAGGCCATCGTGGATTCTGGAAGGTATGAAATTCAGTCAAACTGGCGAGTCTGCGGAATGGCGCTATTGCTTATGATCGCCTTTATAGTGATCCTCGCCCTTGAGATAATTTGTCTGGTTGCCCTCGGCGTGATGCATTTGTAAGTGGACGATCGCTGGTCGCGACTTCGTTTGAGCCAGGGAGGGAGTCGATGATTAAGATAAAGTGCCCTCCTCTGACGCCCGCGAAGCCCCGCCCCGCTCAGCCTCATCGTTATGCGCCAACTTAGACCTCGTCGCATTGCGCTGGACCTTTGCGGGTTGATCGGTGGAAACGACATCCTGCGGCTATCGGGAAGTGTAAAAAGAGATCCTGCTGTCGACATCTGGTTGTCGGATGGCCCGACGGAGCTTCGGTCCATTGCCCGGACGTGGTTTGTGCAAATGCGGCAGTGTGGTGATGATGTCCGAGAGCTGATGCACGATGGTTGCCCTGTCGCATGTGTAGGAAATGCGCCGTTTGGGTACGTCAACTCATTCAAAGGTCATGTCAATCGGTTTCTTCCACGGCGCAGTGCTCGAGGACCCCGCCGGCCTGCTGGAGGGAAACGGCAAGCGTATGCGGCACGTAAAATTAAAGCCTGGGCTTGAGCTCAACACCGAGGCTCTGCGAAGTTTGATCGACGCCGCCTACTTGGATATTGTGGGACGCCTCGGCGGGTTCTGACGGCTCGTGGGGTTCCAACTCAACACTGACCGGGACGCCGGTCCTGGTGCGGCTACGCCTTGAACAAAAAATAATGATCGAGAATCAGCGCCGCGAACAGCAGCATCAAGTACGTGATCGAGAATCTGAAGGTACGCATGGGCAGTTCGGGCCGGAGGCCCCGCTGCAGCGCCAGCACGTAGTAGAGAAACCGGGCGTTGAGCGCAATGGCGACACCCAAGTAGATAAATCCGCTCATGCCGGTGAGATACGGCAGGAGCGTCGTCAGCACCAACAAGATGGTGTACAGCACGATTTGCAGCCGGGTGTACGGGATGCCGTGAGTCACGGGCAGCATCGGAATGCCGACCTTGGCATAGTCGTCGCGGCGAGCGATGGCAAGCGCCCAGAAGTGCGGCGGGGTCCATGTGAATATGATAAGAAACAAGAGCAGTGCATGCGGGTCGATGGTGTTGGTGACGGCCGCCCAGCCGAGCACGGGCGGTGCCGCGCCGGCGGCGCCGCCGATGACGATGTTCTGCGGCGTGGCGCGTTTCAGCCACAGCGTATAAACCATGGCGTAGCCGATCAACGAGCAGAAGGTCAACGCGGCTGTGAGAGCGTTGACCAGCAGCCACAGGATCAGCATGGACAGAAATCCGAGCAGCGCCGCGAACGCGACGGCGGGGCGCATCTGCAAGTGTCCCGTGGGCAGCGGCCGGCGCCGCGTGCGCGCCATTTGCTCATCGATGCGGCGGTCGAGGACGTGATTGAACGCCGCAGCCGACCCGGAGGCCAGTGCTATCCCTAAGGTGCCGAACAGCAGGGCGGGCAACGGCACCAACCCTGGGGACGCGAGCACCATGCCGACAATGGCCGTGAACACGATCAGCAGGCTGACCCTGGGCTTGGTGAGCTCCAGAAAATCGCGCCATCGGCCGGGGCCTGAGAGGGCGAGGGGCGGGCTATCGGGGAGAGTCGACACGATGCAAGGGTACCACGCCGATCGCGGGCTCCGGCCAAAGGGCGCGCAGCAACGTCACTATGCTCACCACCAGAAAAGCGGCGCCTGCATTATGCAGAGTCGCCAGCGGCAGCGGCACGCCCCAGTGCACGGTCGTCACTCCGATGGAGATCTGCAGTGCAACAGCGAACACCAACAGGCGGCCGGCCCGCCGCAGCCGTAGGGTTCGGCCGCTCCTTGGGCTCGCCGCCGCCAAAAGCCCCAGGGCGATCAATATGGAGCCCGCGACCATGGCACCCAAGCGGTGCGTGAAATGAATGGCCACGCGCGCGGGATTGGCCAGCACACCGCCTTCGAAGTCGATTCCGAGTCCCCGCCACAAAACAAAGGCGTCCCGAAAATTCATCTGCGGCCACCAGGAGCGCTGGCAGGTGGGAAAATCAGGACAGGCCACCGCGGCGTAGTTGGTGCTGGTCCACCCGCCGAGCGCGATTTGCAGGAGCAGAGCGGCAAGCCCCACATAGGCGAATTTGCGCAGCGCGGCCTCGCGCGGGGTTATCTGCCGTGTCTCCGGGTTCATCGACAGCCACCATAACAACCCCAAGGTGGTGAGGCCGCCCAAGAGGTGCGCCGTGACGATCAGGGGCTTGAGCAGCAAGGTCACCGTCAGGGCGCCGAGGGCGCCCTGCAGACAAACGACGATGAAGAGCAGCACAACGGGCACCAGGGGTTGGTCGCGGTCCTTGCGGAATCGCACGGCCCAGACGAGCAGCACCACAATGACCATCCCCAAGGTGGTGGCGAAGTAGCGATGAATCATCTCATGCAGTGCTTTGGCGAACTGAAAGCCGGATTGCGCATCGGCATGGCCGGCGTTCGGGTAAACATGCCCATAGCAGCCCGGCCAGTCAGGACAACCCAAACCTGCATCCGTGAGCCGCACCCAGGCGCCGATCACGACCACCGCCGCCGCGAGCAGCGCGCCCGCCAATGCGAGGCGTCTGAACCAGAACAAGCGTCGTTGTGGATACATGCGTCAGCCTATGGAGGAGAGCCGCAGCAGACGTTTGATGTCCTCGAGCATGCCCTTCGGCTTTACATCCGCTTCATAGAACATCATAAGATTGCCGAGAGGGTCGATGAGATAGACGCGCGGCTCCGCGCTGCCGCCATCCGGCAGCAGCGCGAGCAGGGGCGCGGCAGCAGGGGTCGCTCGAATCACGATCAAATCCGGATGCTCGTCGTGGAGGAAGCGTGCATCGCAGCAGCCCCCCTCTGCCACGAGCACACGCTGCACGCGATCCATGTCGCGATCCAACGCCAACCGAATCTGCCGCGTGTCGTAGAGCCTGCGGCGGCAACTCTCGGCGCAGTCGCCCTTTTCCACGTATAGAAAGGTCCATTTGCGCTTCAGAAAATTCGAATCGGTGTTCCCTTCGCCCAACAGGGGCAGTGCCAGCGCCGGCAGCGGTCGCGCGGGCGTGATGAGCTCGCCCGCATTGACGTGGCCGCCCGGATGCCAGGCTCCGTGACCGTAGTACAAATAAAAGGCGAGCCCCAGCGGTGCAAGAAACAGCACCGCCAGCCCTATCAACAGCCGCCGCTGGCGGCGATCATGAACGGTATGCGCGCTCATGGCGACTTGGATTCGCGAGCGGCGCTTGGCACCCGGCGCGTATTGGTGACGACGTAAATCACCGCCAAGGTCAGCGCCAGCGCAAACCATTGCACAGCGTATGCAACGTGTCGTACGGGCGGGAATCCCGGCGCCGTCCACTTGCGCACGTATCCATCGGGCTCGCCGGGATCGAGCAGCACCAGATCCGTCGCGGAGGTCCAGGCGGACTCGCCCAGCAGCCGCGCTATTTCCGCGCGACTGGGAAAGCTCGCCACCACAGGATACGGCGGCTCAAGCGCCGCCTTGGTGCCCATTTGAATCCCTGGAGCCGGCATGTGATCGGCGCGCCCGTGTACCAGCCGCTCATTGCCGGCGATAGGAATGGCCGGCCTATGGGCACGGCTCTCCGTCAAGGGAACCCAGCCGCGGTTCACCAGCACCCAGCCGCCTCCCGTGAGCGCGAACGGCGTAATGACGTAATAGCCGACGCGTTCGCCGTTGAACATGTTGTCGATCAGGATTTGCCGCGTCTGGTCGTAGCGACCGCCGGCCTCCAGGTGTTGATAGCGCCTCAAGGCGGGCGTCGCAACATCAATGGAGAGCGTGGCGTCCGTCCCCGACGCGAACGCATCGAACAGCGCGCGCTTTTCCTCGGCACGCCGCAATTGCCACCGCCCCAGCGATATCAGGAAGGCGATCAGGACGACTGTCAGCAACGTCGTGAAGAAGCTGGGCGAGAAGATGCGGGAACCGACTTTGATCGACACGATATACTGCTTGCGGCCTGTTCAACACGGGAAGGCTGTGGTGTTCAAATATCTCGTCATTGCGATGCTTCTGCTGATATTGATCAGCTTGGGCAAGGCATTGTTCCACCTGACCAGCCGCAACCCCGAAGACGGTGTCAAGATGGTCAAGGCATTGGCCTGGCGTATCGGCTTGTCAGTGCTGCTGTTCGTGCTGCTGATCGTCGCCTATTACAGCGGGTGGATCGAACCGCAGCACGTGGTACCCGGCTACAGCCAATAGACGAAGGTAAACAACCCGAGCCACACCACGTCGACGAAGTGCCAGTACCATGCCACGGCTTCGAAGCCAAAATGGCGCTGCGGGGTGAAATGGCCCTTCATCACGCGGAACCAGATCACCGTCAGCATGATGGCTCCCACGGTCACGTGCAGACCGTGAAATCCGGTCAGCATGAAAAAGGTCGAGCCGTAGATGCCGGTGCCGAGCTGCAGTCCGAGCTCGGTATAGGCTTCGTGGTATTCCGTGGCCTGCAGGCCGACGAAGGTGAAGCCCAGCAGAAAGGTCATGGCCAGGAATATCTTCAGCCGCGTCCGATGGCCTGTGATGAGCGCATGGTGCGCGATGGTGACCGTGACGCTGCTCGTCAACAGAATCGCGGTATTGACGGCCGGCAGACCGAGCGCAGGGATTGTTTCGAACGTGCCGTTGGCGCGCGGACCCACCGCGGCCGGGCCGTTGGTCGGCCACACGCCGGTGTAGTCGTTCCACAGCAGCAGCTTGGTGAATATCTTCACGCCGTCGCCCGAGAGCCACGGCACGGCGAAATTGCGCGCATAGAACAGCGCGCCGAAAAAGGCGCCGAAGAACATCACCTCGGAGAAGATGAACCACATCATCCCCAGGCGGAACGACCGGTCCACCTGCATATTGTAAATGCCGGCCTGATTCTCGCCGATGACGGTGTGGAACCACAAAATGAACAACAGCGCGAGCATGACGAAGCCCGGAATCAGCGCCCACGCCGGCAGCCAGCCGTCGAGGGTGGCAATGGCCCCCGACATTACCGTGAAGAGCGTTATGGACCCGAATATGGGCCATGGGCTGCCGTGGGGGATATAGTACTTTTCTGCATCCGCGTGCGCTTGCGCCATGATTTGAGAATCTCTAAACGGTGAGTTGAAACAGTAGTTTAAATCGTTTGACTAGGGCCGTGTTGCCGACTGCGTCAGGTCGTAGATGGTATATGCCAAAGTCAGTTTGTCCACGGTGACGGGCAATGCCGGATCCACGATGAACCGCACCGGCAGCTCCCTCTTCTCGCCCGGCGCGAATTTCTGGGGGCTGAAGCAGAAGCACTCGGTCTTATGAAAGTACTTTGCCGTGCCGGTGGGCGAGATGCTGGGAACGGCCTGCGCGACCGACGCCACATTGGTCAAATTTCTGGCGAGGAATGTGGCGTCGTAGAGCCTCCCCGGATGAATCCGCATGGATGCGACCTTCGGCTGGAAATCGAAACTGCCGACCGACGCAGGTTCGGCGAGAAACTCGATGGTCACTTCACGATTCGGATCGATCGACTCCCGTACCGTCGATACGCCGGCCTTGGCTTCCGCATTGCCTATGCCGGCAGCCCTGCATAGGACATTGTACAAGGGTACGAGCGCCCAACCGAAGGCGAAGCTGCCTGCGGTCATGATCACCAGCGCCTTGACCAACTTGCGGTTTGCGCGCCTTTTCGGGTCGATAGGATCCATCAGTGATGACTGCGGTACACCAGCAACGCCATAAAGCCGAGATAAAGCGCCACGGCCACCAACCCCAAGCCCAGCGCGCCGTTGCGTACGCGGCGTCTCAGGGGCGCGTCCTTGATCGCTGAATCGCCGGCACTCATCGGACTTCGGGTGCGGTGGTGAAGCTGTGGTACGGCGGCGGCGATGAAAGCGTCCACTCGAGGCCGGCGGGATGAGTTCCTTCCCAAACCTGCGCAGTCGCCTTCTTGCCGCCGCGAATGCACTGCACGACGACGATGGCGAACAGAATCTGAGACAGTCCGAAGGCAAACCCGCCGATGGACGACACCATGTTCCAATCGGTGAACTGAACCGCATAGTCGGGTATGCGCCGCGGCATGCCGGCGAGCCCCAGGAAATGCTGCGGGAAGAACAGCACATTGACGAAGATCGCAGAGAGCCAGAAATGCCACTTGGCCAAGGTCTGGTTGTACATATGGCCGGTCCATTTCGGTATCCAGTAGTACACCCCGGCCATGATCCCGAAAATGGCGCCCGGCACCAGCACGTAGTGGAAGTGCGCCACGACGAAATAGGTCTGGTTGTACTGGAAGTCGGCGGGGACGATGGCCAGCATCAAGCCGGAGAAGCCGCCGATGGAAAACAGAAACAGGAATGCGATCGCGAACAGCATGGGCGGTTCGAACGTGAGAGACCCGCGCCACATGGTCGCGGTCCAATTGAACACCTTCACGCCGGTCGGCACGGCGATCAGCATGGTCGCCATCATGTAGAACAACTGCGCCGCGACCGGCATGCCGTCGGCGAACATATGGTGGCCCCACACGATGAACGACAGAAACGCGATGGACGCGATGGCGTAAATCATGGAGGTCGCGCCGAACAGCGGCTTGCGCGAAAAGGTCGGCAGGATTTCCGAGATGATGCCGAAGGCGGGCAGCACCATGATGTACACCTCCGGATGCCCGAAGAACCAGAAGATGTGTTCGAACATCACCGGATCGCCGCCGCCGCCCGCGTTGAAGAAGCTGGTTCCGAAGAAATGATCGGTGAGCAGCATGGTCACCGCACCCGCGAGCACGGGCATGACGGCAATCAGCAGGTAGGCGGTGATCAGCCACGACCATGCGAACAGGGGCATTTTCAAGAGAGTCATGCCGGGAGCGCGCATGTTCATGATGGTCACGATGACGTTGATCGCGCCCATGATGGAGGAGGCGCCCATCATGTGAATCGCGAAGATCAGCATGGGAAAGCTGTCGCCCGTCTGCAAGGAGAGGGGCGGATACAGGGTCCAGCCGCCTGCCACCATGCCACCCGGCACGAACAGGGTGGAGAGGAGCAAAGTGAACGCGAACGGCAGAATCCAGAAGCTGAAATTGTTCATCCTCGGCAGCGCCATGTCGGGCGCGCCGATTTGCATCGGGATCATCCAATTGGCGAGGCCGACGAAGGCCGGCATCACGGCCCCGAAGATCATGATCAGCGCATGATTGGTGGTCATCTGATTGAAGAACACCGGATCGACGAGTTGCAGGCCCGGTTGGAACAACTCCGCCCTGATGACCATGGCCATCGCGCCGCCGATGAAAAACATGATCAGGCTGAACACCAGGTACATGGTGCCTATATCTTTGTGGTTGGTCGCGAACAGCCATCGCTTGATGCCCGTCGCCGGCTGGTCGTGATGGTCGTCGTGGTGAGCGGTGTCGCTTAGGTGGGCATGCGCCATGGTGCTGAGGCTCTCTTGTGTTGCGATACTAGTTGGCTGCTGTCGACAATACTTGCGCGGTCGCGGGCGCGGAGGCTTCCGCCGGCGGTGCGGCCGGCGCTGCCGCCTGCTTCACCGCCGCCTTCTGCTCTTGCACCCATTTCTTGAAATCGTCGGGCGTGCGCACATCCACGACAATGGGCATGAAGCCATGGTCGCGCCCGCAGAGCGCGGCGCACTGACCCCGATAGATTCCTTCCTTGCCGGGATCTACCCGGAACCACAATTCATTGACGAATCCCGGTATGGCGGAACGCTTGGCGCCGAAATCAGGAACCCACCATGCGTGAATCACGTCCTGTGAGGTGAGCAGCAGGCGCACCTTGGTGCCGCTCGGGATGACCATGGGATGGTCCACTTCCAGGAGGTAGTTGGGCACCGTCTTCGGGTCGATGCCCGAATGCAGCTGGCGCGCGAAATTCGAGTCCCGCGCCAGCGTCGAGAAGAAATTGACCCCCTCGCCCGCGTCCATGTACTGGTACTGCCACTTCCACTGGTAGGCGGTGACCCTGATGGACAATTCGGAGTTGCGCGTATCCTCCATGAAGAGAATGACTCTCGCGGCGGGTATTGCCATCGCCACCAATATAATGACAGGAATGACGGTCCAGATGATCTCCACCTTGGTGCTATGCACCAGCGTGGTGTCGGGCACGGCGCCTTGGGAATGGCGGAATTTCACCAGCGCATAAATCATGACTCCGAACACCACCACCGCGATGGCGACACAGATCCAGAACACTTCCATGTGCAGGGTGTAGATGTCCCTGCTCAGGGAAGTGACGCCGACCGGCAAGTTGTAGCCGTTCGAGGTGTTCGCCTGCGCCATGGGCACAATACCTAAGGCAGCTAGGAAGAGCGCCCAGGCGCAAGCTAGGCCGTTCGGCCGAGAAATACTGTCGTCGTGGTCGCCTCTGGTAACGCTCATCTAACTCCGATCCCCTATGTTCGCAATTTCAAGCGGCGGCGACTCGTTCATGCCGCCAACCAAGTAACGTAAACGCTCCGCCAGCCGACGGCGATCTTCCTCGGTGAGGAAACTGCCCACTTCGCAAGCCCGTCCTCGGCTTTCGATGGTCAGCTTGCTCAGGCCATGGCGCCTCGGCGGACTGCGAAGTCTAACCTTCGCCCAATGCCGCGCAAACTCTTGTTTTTGGGCGCCATGCCGCGAGCGCGTCACCAGGCTGATTTGCGAGTCGGTGATCAGCAGCGTCTGCGTGTACGACCCATTGCGCATGCTGGCATTGAGGGCAAGCCCTAACGCCAGCATCTCGAGGCCCCAGAACGGCAGCACCGGCCAAAAGCCCTGGAATACGAAGAATAAGGCAAAAACCAGAGAAAACAGACAGGTGGAGATGAAAAAAAGCATGGCACCTGCGGGTTTGAGCGAACAATTAGGCTGAAGCTCAATGCGCTGTTCCATGTCCATAAGAATAACTCACCCTGGGCCCTGCCGCCCCCGCAGTTGCCGTTTGATCTCATCGAGGGAAACGGTGGATTCCTCAGGGCCGCCGCGCAGGGGGGCCTTAAGGGGGGTCCACGCATGGCCAAAGACCACCTCGTAGGTGGCCGGTAAGCGGCCTTCCTGCCGAAGCCCCTCGTATGCCGCCTGCAATGCGGCAAATCCTCGCCGTCCGGTGAGGCCTCGGGGTCTGCCCTGGGTGGCATTGCGTGCACCCGTCTTCTTGAGATCCGCCGCCAGCCGGCGAACGTCGAGGTAGCGCAGGGTGTATCGCTCCACATCCAGCACCGGCGAGGAGAAGCCCGCTCGCACCAGGGCATCGCCGATGTCGTGCATATCGATGAATTGATGGACGTGGCTGTGGGAGTCCACTTCCATAAAGGCGCTGCGCAGCTCGCGCAGGGTGTCGGGCCCCAGGGTCGTAAAACAGAGCAGCCCGGACGGCGCGAGTACTCGACGGAATTCCGCGAACACGGCGTCCGGCTCGCACCATTGCAGCATGAGATTGCTGAAAATCAAGTCGACGCTGCCGCCGGGGAAGGGAAGCCGCTCGGCAGAGGCCTGCACACGCGCGAAGCGGCGCAGTAACGACTGCCGGCGAGCGGCGGCATGCAACATGCGCTGCGAGGAGTCCAGGGCAATGACCAACGCAGCGGGGTAGCGGCGCTTGAGGGCGCGGGAGGCGTGGCCCGTCCCCGCCCCAGCATCGATCACGACGCGGGGAGCCAACGCCGTCCACTCGAGCCGCGCCAGAAGATTCTCGCGCACCTCGGCGTGCAGAACGGCTGACGCATCGAACGTGGATGCCGCTCCATCGAAGCGGCGCCGCACGAGGGAGGCGTCGAGCGCGTAGGCCGAGATGTCGTCCCGTGGGGCGCCCGGCACGGATTCATCCGGTGCGTTCACACCGTTGCCGCGGAGCTCTCCGCATGAGATGCCTTCATCGCCGGCGGGCCGCCTGCCGGCTCGGCGGCCATCTTCAGCCGCCGGAAGAGCTCCTGATCCTGCGCAGTGTCCGGATTGCCCGTGGTAAGGAGCTTCTCGCCGTAGAAGATGGAATTGGCGCCCGCCAGGAAGCACAGCACCTGCAGCTCATCGCTCATCTCGCCGCGTCCCGCGGACAATCGCACGTGACAGCGCGGCATGAGAATGCGCGCCGCCGCGATGGTGCGCACGAAATCGAATGGATCAAGCGTCGGCGCATCGGCCAAGGGTGTGCCTGCCACTCTCACCAAACGGTTGATGGGAACGCTCTGCGGGTGTTCCGGCAAGGTCGCGAGAATGTGCAAGAGTTCCGCACGGTCGTGCGGCTCCTCGCCCATGCCGACGATTCCGCCGCAGCACACGTTCATTCCGGCACTGCGCACGGCCTGCAGCGTGTCGAGCCGATCCTTGTAGGTTCGGGTACCGATGATTTTTTCATAGTAGCCGGGCGAGGTATCGAGGTTGTGATTGTAATAGTCGAGGCCCGCGTCTTTGAGTTCCCGCGCCTGTTCTTGCGTGAGCATCCCCAAGGTCGCGCAGGACTCCAATCCTAGGGACTTCACTTCCCGGATCATGGCGAGGACCTTGCGCAGATCCTTCGGTTTGGGCGACCGATAGGCCGCTCCCATGCAGAAACGGGTGGCGCCTGACTCCTTGGCCGCATGCGCGCGGGCGGCAACCTCCTTGAGCTCGAGCAGCTCCTGCGGCTGCAAACCCGTCTCGAAGCGCGCGCTCTGCGGGCAATACGCGCAATCCTCGGGACATGCCCCCGTTTTGATGCTCAATAGGGTGCTGATCTGCACGGTGTTCGGTACAAAGAAGCGCCGATGCACGGTTTGCGCTCTGAACACCAAATCCATGAGCGGCAGCGCGAAGAGCTCTTGAACTTCCGCGAGCGTCCAATCATTGCGTACTGTCATATACCTCTCGCGAGTGCTTCCGCTGTTGCTGCGCCAGTATTCGGCGGCCTTGCACCCTTCGTCAACCAAAAATCACGGCCAAGGTTGACGAAGCGTTCAGCCGCCGCCCGCGAATTGATAGGCGAGTAAAATGCCCAAAAATACGGCCATCCCGAAATAGTTGTTGTTGAGGAAGGCGCGCAGGCAGGCGTCGCGATCGCGTCCGCGGATCAGCCATAGCTGATAGATGAAAAAAATTGCGCCGCCAAATAGTCCCAGGTAGTACCAATAGGTCATGTGGAGCGCGCCGCCCAAGAGCCCCAGGGACAGCAAGGTCATGGCCTGCAGCAAGGCGATGATGTGGCGGTCGGAGTCGCCGAACAAAATGGCGGTGGAGCGCACGCCGATTTTCAGATCGTCGTCGCGGTCCACCATGGCGTACATGGTGTCGTACACGGTGACCCACAGCACATTCGCCAGCAACAAGAGATACGCGATCCGCGGCACGTATTCGAGCTGCGCGTCGAACGCCATGGGTATGCCCCAGCCGAAGGTCACGCCCAGGTACATCTGCGGCACCGGCAGGAAGCGCTTGACGAAGGGGTAGCTGATCGCCAGAAACCCTCCCGCCACCGCCCACAGCAGCGTCGAGCGGTTCAATTGCAGCGCCAGCATCAAGGCCGTCATGGAAAGCACCGCAAACAGCATCAATGCCTCGAGCGTGGAGATGCGTCCCGCCGCCAAGGGACGATCGCGGGTGCGCGCCACATGCGGGTCGAAACTGCGGTCGGCATAGTCGTTGATGGCGCAGCCTGCGGACCGCATGAGCACGGTTCCAACCACAAAAATCGTGAAAATGCGCGGATTCGGCCTGCCGCGGCCGGCGATCCAGAGCGCCCATAAGGTCGGCCAGAGCAAAAGCCAGATCCCAATTGGGCGATCGAGGCGCATGAGCCGGGCGTAATCCAGCAAGCCATCGAGAATCCTCGGCAACTCGTGGGTGGTCCATGGATGGAATCGCACGCGGTAGGCCACCCATCGCCAACGCTCCGCGATCCTCTCGATCAGCTCGACTCCCGAGCGCGGCAGCTGTTGCACGCGAGGGCGCCCTTACACGCGGCCCACGGCCGGCAGGAACAGCTCATGCATCAGCAACGGCGCGCCGCGCAGCGACACTCGCGAGCGGCGCCCCCAAAGGCCGGCAGGCTTGATCTCGGCATCGCGCAGCGCGCGCGCGGTCAAAGGATCGAGCGCCTTAAGCCATGCATACTCGTAGGGGCTGCGCTCCACTCCCGACAAATCGCTCAGGGTCTCGCCGAGCGACGTATCTCCGAGTTCCGCCAGCCACGAATGCGCGCACAGCGTCGAATCGGGAATCACGGTCTGCTCGAACACCCAAACGCTCCCGCCGCGGGACAATTCAACGTCCCTGAACAAGCCCGCGTTGTCCGATGATGGCAGCGTGGACTTGTGCGCGGCGGAGAGCAATCCGGTCCACTGATCGATGAGCTGCAACATGAAATGATCGCCGCATACCTCCTTCATGCGCAAAGAGACCAGGCCCTTGCCGATCAACCAAGCTCGGGCCTGCGCGTCGACGGTCAATTGTCCAAGGCGCTCCGCGGGCAGCCATTGGACCGAATCGACGATGTGCGATTGTTCCTGGGTCATCCGGGCCATTCTAACCGACGCGACCGTATTGCTCCGCATGACCCACCCAGCGGCGGATGAGCGGTGCCACGTGCAGCGGCCATTCGCGCAGCAAAGTCTCCGCGGCGATCTGCACCCGGGGCAGCAGATCGGCGTCGCGTAACAAATCGGCAACACGCATCTGCGCGAGGCCGGTCTGGCGAGTTCCCAGCAGCTCACCCGGTCCGCGCAATTCCAGATCGCGCCGCGCGACTTCGAACCCGTCGTTGGTGTTTCGCATCACCGCCAGCCGCTCGCGCGCCAGCGGCGACAACGGCGCCCTGTACAGCAGCAGGCAGGTACTCGCATGCTGGCCGCGACCCACGCGGCCGCGCAGCTGGTGCATCTGCGCCAGCCCCAAGCGCTCGGCATTCTCGATGACCATGAGCGTGGCGTTCGGCACATCGACCCCGACCTCTATCACCGTGGTCGCCACCAGGAGCTGAATCTTTCCGTCCTTGAAGCGCCGCATGGCGCTCTCCTTGGCGCGGGAAGGCATGCGCCCATGCACCAGCCCGACGCAGAGCTCCGGCAGCGCGGCGGCTAATGCGGCGGCCGTCTCTTCCGCCGCCTGGTACGGCATTTCTTCGGATTCGTCGATCAGCGGACAGACCCAGTAGGCCTGCCGTCCGGCAAGGCAGGCGGTTCGTATCCGCTGCACCACTTCGTCGCGTCGCGCCTCCGCCAGGACCACGGTCTTTACGGGAGTGCGCCCGGGCGGCAGCTCATCGATCACGGAGACGTCGAGGTCGGCATAGGCGGTCATCGCCAGAGTGCGGGGTATGGGGGTCGCGGTCATGATCAATTGATGCGGCTGATGCCCGCCGAACGCCCCTTTCTCGCGCAGACTCAGGCGCTGGTGCACGCCGAAGCGATGCTGTTCATCGACGATGACGAGAGCCAGCGCACAAAACTCCACGCTCTCCTGAAACAGCGCATGCGTGCCTATGACGACGGCGGCGTGTCCCTCGCGAATGCCTTCTAGAGCGGCATCGCGCGCTTTGCCGCTCTGCCGGCCCGTCAGTAGCGCCACGGCCACCCCCAAGGGCTCGAACCAGCGCCTAAAATTCTGCGCGTGCTGGTCGGCCAGCAATTCGGTGGGAGCCATCAGCGCCGCCTGCCTGCCCGCTTGCACGGCCTGCGTCGCAGCCAATGCGGCGACCAAGGTCTTGCCGCATCCCACGTCTCCCTGCACCAGACGCAGCATGGGTTTGCCCATCAGAAGGTCGGACTCGATCTCGGCGAGCGCCCGCTGCTGTGCCTTGGTCAACCGAAACGGCAGCTTCGCCAGCAGGCTCGCCTTCAGCGTTCCATTCGATGCAAGAGGCCAGCCGGGATCGCTTTGAATTCGCTGACGCAATAGCTTCAGCGACAACTGATGCGCGAGCAGTTCCTCGAAGGCCAGTCGGCGCTGCGCCGGGTGCCGGCCGCTCAGCAGCAAGTCCACGGGTGCGTCCGCCGGCGGACGATGCACATAGAGCAGGGCCTCGCGCAAGCTGGGTAGATGAGAATCGGCCAGCAGGGCGGTGGGCAGCCAGTCCTCTATGTCGCCCGCACCGGTCTCATCGAGCGCCAAGCCCACCAGCATGCGCAGACGCCCCTGGGTCACGCCCTCTGTCAGGGGGTAAATCGGCGTCAGATGATCCAGGGGGGCCGCGGCGGCATGAGGGTTGATCCGCCGATATTCAGGATGCACGATTTCCAGGCCCATGGGACCGCGCCGCGCCTCGCCGAAACAGCGAATGCGTACGCCGCGCGTGAGGCCTCTTTGCTGCTGAGCCGTGAAGTAGAAAAAACGCAGAGTCAGAAAGCCGGAACCGTCCGCGATCCTGCAGAGCATCTGCCGCCGCCCGCGAAATACGACTTCCGTGAGCTGAACCTCGCCTTCCACCGCCGCACGCTGACCGGCGCGCAGTTCTCCCAGGGGGACCACCCGAGTGCGGTCCTCGTACCGCAGCGGCAACAGGAACAGGAGATCCTCGGTGGTTTCAACTCCCAATGCGCGCAGCCTTTGGCTAAGCGCCTCGCCGACGCCGCGCAACGCCGTGACCGGCTTCGGTGCGGCCACGTCGCCCGATCTAGAGAGCGACAATGCACTCCACTTCAACCTGCGCTCCTCGCGGCAGCGAGGCCACGCCGACTGCGGCACGCGCAGGATAGGGTTCGCGAAAGTATTCGGCCATCACCGTGTTGACCAATGCGAAGTGAGACAGATCGGTCAGGAAAACCGTCGCTTTGACCACATCGTCCAAGCTCGCGCCGGCCGCGAGTACTATGGCCTTCAAGTTTTCGAACACCCGGCGCACTTGCGCCTCCATGTCGCCCTCGACCAGTTCCTTGGTCTTGGGGTCGAGCGGTATCTGACCGGATACCCAGATGGTATTGCCCTTGCGGACGGCCTGCGAATAAATGCCGATGGCTGCGGGCGCATCGGTCGTGGAGATGATCTGTTTGCTCATGGATTCACGCCAAGGTGCGAAATACGCGCTGCACGTCCGGCATGCGCCTGATGGTTTTGATGACCTGCGCCAGGTGCTTGCGGTCGCGCACCTGTAGCTGAAACTTGAGGGACGAGCTGCTCACGTCGCGTTCTTCCAGAGACACCTGATCGATGTTGGTTTCCGTTCCTGCGATGCTCGAGGCCACGGCCGCAAGCACGCCCACCCGGTTGTTGATTTCAAGCTGTATCTCGCAGCTGAACAATCGGCCTTCGGTCGCCTCCCAGGCCACCGACAGCCACTTCTCCGGCTGCTTGCGGTACTCGGCGAGGTTACCGCAATTCTGGCGGTGAATCATCACGCCGCGCCCCGCGCTCAAGTAAGCCATGATGGGATCGTTCGGAATGGGGAAGCAGCAGCGCGCACAGGTCACCAGCAGCCCTTCGGTGCCCGCGATCATCAATGGGCCGCCGCCGTGAGTCGCGGTGTGTTCGCCGCCCTCGTGCGAGGGCTGTAAACGCCGCGCCACCAAGGGCGCTAGACGCTCGCCCAAGCCGATTTTCTCGAATAGCTCGTCGGCGTCCTTCAGATTCAGCTCCTTGACCACCGCGCCCAAGTCCGACGCCGGAATCTTCTTCAGATTGAGGGAAAATTCCTCGAGCGCGAGTCCGAGCAGGCGTTTGCCGAGCTCCAAGGCCTCGCCGCGCTTGAGATTCTTGAGGTACGCCCTGATCGCGGCGCGCGCTTTCGCCGTCACCAAGAAGGTCGACCACGAGGGGTTCGGCGTCGCACCCTTTGCGGTGATGATTTCCACGGTCTGCCCGTTGCGCAACGGCGTGCGCAACGGGACCAGGCGCCGATCGACCTTGGCCGCGACGCAGCGGTTGCCGACGTCGGTGTGGATGGCGTAGGCGAAATCGACCGCGGTGGCGCCGCTCGGGAGCCGCAGTATCTTTCCCTTCGGGGTGAACACGTACACCTTGTCCGGGAACAGATCGACCTTGACGCTCTCGAGGAACTCCTCGGAGCTGCCGCCCTCCTGGATCTGCACCAGGCTAGCCAGCCACTCGCGCGCACGATCATGCTCGATGCCGCCGAAAGTGTCGCCGCCGGATTTGTACTTCCAGTGAGCCGCGATTCCTGATTCGGCCACGCGATGCATCTGCTCGGAGCGTATCTGTACCTCGATGGGCACGCCGTTGGGTCCGAACAGGGTGGTGTGCAGCGACTGATAGCCGTTGACGCGCGGGATGGCGATGTAATCCTTGAAGCGCCCCGGCATCGGCTTGTATACGCCGTGCACCAACCCCAAGGTGCGGTAGCAGGTATCGGCGCTGTCGACGATGATGCGAAAGCCGTACACGTCCACCATCTCGTTCAAGGATATCTTCTTGTTCTGCATCTTCTTGTAGATGCTGTACAAGTGCTTCTCGCGTCCCTCCACGGCTCCCGCCACGTCCGCCTTCTTCAGCGTCGCTTTGAAGGTCTCGGCGATCTTGCCGATGAATTCTTTTTGATTGCCGCGCGCCCGCTTCAATTCCCGCTCGAGTACCCTGTAACGGTAGGGGTACAGGGCTCTGAAGCCCAGGTCTTCGAGCTCGAGCTTGACTGCGTAGAGCCCCAAACGCTCGGCGATCGGCGCGTAGATCTCCAGGGTTTCGCGCGCGCTGCGGCGGCGCTTGACCGGCGGCATCACTCCCAGGGTGCGCATGTTGTGCATGCGGTCGGCGAGCTTGACCATGATCACGCGGATATCGCGCACCATCGCCAGCAGCATCTTTCGAAAACTCTCGGCCTGGGCCTCTTGGCGATTCTTGAACTGGATCTGATCAAGCTTGCTGACGCCGTCCACCAGCTCCGCCACGACCTGGCCGAAGATCGACGCTATCTCGGCCTTGGCGGTCGGCGTGTCTTCGATGACGTCGTGCAGGATTGCCGCGACCAAAGTATCCGCATCCAGGCGCAGATCGGCGAGGATGTCGGCCACAGCCACCGGGTGTGTGATGTAGGGTTCACCGGAGACGCGCTTCTGCCCGCGGTGCTTCTCGGCGCCGAATTCATAGGCTTCGCGCACCCGCTCCACCTGGGCGGGCGGCAGATAGGCTTCTAGTTTGTCTAAGAGCTGGCTGATCCCGGTGGACCGTCTTCCACCGGGTAGGAAACCGAGTATGGAAGACGCATAGTCCATCGCCGCTCTATGAATTGGCCGGTCTTAACTAGTCCCCTAGGCCGAGCTGCGGAGCACGGAAGTCCGAGGGTATGTCGAGCTCGCTCACCGGCGGTTGCGCCGGCTCTTCGGGCTCTTCCAACATCTCGAGCGTAATATTTCCGGCGGCAATCTCGCGCAGCGCGACCACGGTCGGCTTGTCGTTCTCCCATTCCACGGTGGCTTCAGCACCGTTGGCCAGGCGCCGGGCGCGCTTAGCGGCCAATAACACCAGGTTGAACAGGTTGGGTTCGTTTTGCAGGCAGTCTTCGACAGTGATACGCGCCATACACTAAGGGTTCCGTTAAAGGGATTGTTAGGATAGCAGAAGACCCCCTAATCGGCCTAATTCTAAGCGCCGCTTAGGGCTTCCCCGTAGTCCCGGCCGCCAGCAATTCCACCGCCATACGCACCACTTCGGGGCGGTTCGCGATCAAGCGGCCGCCGCGATCCTGCGTGATGTCCAGCAAATCGTCGAGCGCCTGCTCGAAGCGGTCGTTGATGACGACGTAGTCGAACTCGGTCCAATGCCCGATGTCCTGCGCAGCGTCCCTCAATCGCCGCTCGATCACCGCCTCGGAATCGGTGCTGCGGTCCTTCAGCCGCCGCTCGAGCGCGCCGCGCGACGGCGGGAGAATGAAGATGCTGCGCGCCTCCGGCAGCCGTGCGCGCACCTGCCGCGCGCCCTGCCAGTCGATCTCCAGGAGGAGCTGCTCGCCGTTGCTCAGGGATTCCTTGACGGACCGCAGACCCGTCCCGTAGCAGTTGTCGAAGACCCGCGCGTGCTCGAGAAACTCATCCTGTGCGACCATCTCGTCGAAGCGCTCCATGGTCACGAAATGGTAGTCGCGTCCGGGAATCTCGTTGGGCCGCGGCTTGCGCGTGGTATAGGACACCGAGAAGCGAATTCGCGGTTCGCGCTCCATCAGCGCCTTGACCAGGCTGGTCTTGCCCGCGCCGGACGGTGCAGAAACCACGTA
Source organism: uncultured Gammaproteobacteria bacterium (assembly GCA_963702735.1). Taxonomy (GTDB): domain Bacteria; phylum Pseudomonadota; class Gammaproteobacteria; order Steroidobacterales; family Steroidobacteraceae; genus Bog-1198. The sequence goes on from CAVPDW010000002.1 coordinate 488,658, forward strand.
AAGTCGGCCGCGCTCCATGAGGCCTACTCGATCTGCACTTGCTCGCGCGAAGTGCACCTATGACATTGATTTAACATGCCATGTCAAGCGGACGGTGACGCCCAGCAACGCAATTAGCAACAAATTGTAGGGCGCGTGCGCCTGAGGTGCGGTCGTGCATTCGCAAATCTTTGTCGCGCATTAGGGTGATTGCAGGATAGCCCGCGGCTTACTTTGGGGCCACATTGTGACCCAAGATTGCGCGAACGTCGCGTGCTGTGCCCGCCAATCAATTTGCGATGCGAGTCACGGGAGCACGAGCGGGTGTGCCGGTAGTGTTCATGGCACTCTTGAGTCGAGCCCGTCCCACCTACGTTCGGCGCCGAATGACTGGTCACGGAAAATGCGTCGGGCGCTTTCACGGCCAACTCCGGTCACTGGGCATCCCGATATCTCTGCGCGGAAGCGGGCATTCCCGGACTGCGATACTCTAAGCAGAGTGGAATAAAGTCACGGTGTTGCCTTAGGGGTGATTGACAGAACTGGAGCAACCGAATTGAGCGGCATAAGACTCCTCGCAGCCATCCTCCTGGTTTTGGTGGTCTCGCGCAGCTTCGCGAAGGAGCATCAGCATGGGACTGGCGAGAAGCTGGGAGCAGTTCACTTTGCCACATCGTGCAATCACGCCGCACAGATTGATATTAACCGTGCAGTAGCGCTGCTACATTCCTTCGATTTCAGCCGCGCGATAGACGAGTTTAAGGTGGCGCTGGGAGAAGACGGGACGTGCACAATCGCATACTGGGGAATCGCACTGAGCGATTGGGGAAATCCTTTCGCACCTGGAATCATCGACAAGCGCCTATTGCAACTTGGACGCGAGAGCGCTGAACACGGCGAAAGGTTAGGCGCCAAGACAGAGCGCGAACGCGCGTATATCGCGGCTGTAAGCAACCTGTACCGGGACTTCGAAAGTACGCCGCAACAAGCGCGTCTGCTCGCCTATCGCAATGCCATGCGGGACGTGGCGGCGAATTGTCCGGAAGATCGTGAGGCAAAGATATTCTACGCATTGGCGCTCGCTGTTGCCGCAGATCCCGGGGACAAGACGTACACAGACCAGCTCCAGGCGGGGGCAATACTCGAGAAATTGTTTGAGGAGGAGCCGACGCACCCCGGACTGGCGCACTATATTATCCATGCATACGATGTGCCGCCGCTGGCGGGGCGAGCATTCAGCGCGGCGCGACGATATTCGGATATTGCACCCGACGCACCTCATGCGCTGCATATGCCATCACATATATTTACCCGCCTCGGTTATTGGCAAGCGTCCATTGATAGCAATGTGGCCGCTGCGGCGGCGGCTCGGCAGCAAGGTCAGACGGCAGAAGAGTTACATGCCAGCGACTACGAGACCTACGCTTACTTGCAGACAGGGCAGGATGAGGCGGCGGGACGAATAGTAAGGTCGCTCCCGGAAATGGCGTCGCGCTTCGATCCTAAGGCGTTGCTGATCGGCGCGGGGCCACCCGCAGCCGGATATTTTGCGCTCGCGGCGATCCCAGCACGATACGCATTGGAGCGACGGGACTGGGAGCAGGCAGAACAGCTTGCACTGAGGGAGAGCTCGTTTCCTTTTACCGAGGCGATAACGTGGTTTGCCCGAGGGCTGGGCGCAGCGCGACTCGGACACACGGCGGCCGCTAATGAGGCAGCCACGGCGCTGAGGCAGATTCAGGAGCGCCTCTTGAGGGCCAATGAGCGGTACTGGGCGCGGCAGGTGGAAATTCAGGCGCTTGCCGTCGCGGCATGGACAACGCTAACAACCGGCGCCAAAGAGGAGGCGCTGCGGCAGATGGAGTCGGCGGCGGAAATGGAAGATGGGACAGAAAAAAGCGTAGTGACGCCGGGGCCGCTATCCCCGGCGCGCGAGCTGCTTGGCGAGATGTTTCTGGAGCTAAATGATCCCGCTAAGGCATTGGACCAATTCGAAGCGACGCTTAAGAATGAGCCACGGCGCTTCCGGTCAATATATGGAGCGGCACACGCAGCGCAGCTCATTGGTAGCCCGGATAGGAGTCAAAGGTATTTTCGCGAACTGTTAGAGGTTTGTGCTAATGCCGACACGTCCGCAAGACCCGAGCTCAAGGAAGCGCGCGATGCGTTGGCGAAGCAGAAGAGCTGACTAGACTGCTCCGAAGCGGACGGTCGTGGAAGGCAGGGTCCGGCGAGCCCAAACGGTTCTGGAAGCTACTCGATTTTCTGCACCTGCTCGCGCGAAGTGCACCTAGGGCATTGATTTAGCATGGTATGCCAGGTTGATGGTGGCGCTCAGCTACGTAGTTAGCTACAAGTTGTTGGGCGCCTGCGCCTAGGGAGCGGTCGTGCATTCGCAAATCTTTGTCGCGCTTTAGAGTGATTGCAGGATAGCCCGCGGCTTGCTTTTGGGCCACATTGAGACCCAAAGACTGCGGCTCGAACGTAGCGAGGCGTGCATTTCGACAGCGCGCGTGCTGTTGAAAATCGTCGCGGCCGCGATTGCGTCATGATCTGTGAAGAAGTACGGCAAGTACTTGCGACGCTGGCCGCGGCCGATCTTTAAAGTCGCAATATGCGACCTTAAAGAGCTGGTCTCCTCCACGTACGGCGGAACTTGCGATGCTGACCCTCGATTATCTTTAAGGTTGCGATTTGTGACCTTAAAGAACTGGTCTCCGCGGTGTTTACAGTGCGGCGCACCTGCTGGTTGAAGCGCTTGGTGCTCACCCCGACACTTTCTGCGACGCTCGCTGACCGGCCAAAACCGGGCATTGAGGCTTCTAGATTGATTGCCAGGATGCGGTCATCGACTCCGACTCCGAAAATGCCCCGACAATCGAGTGCAAAGGCGCTGCACGTGTATCATTGTTAAAAATACGGAAATTGCTTTGACACTGCAGACTCGGATTGAGGAAGCGGACATGGAAAGGACTCCTCTCAGCGCCATCACCGGACGGAGGCATTCCTTCAATACCTCGCGCGTTGTTGCCGCTATTGCACTCTGCCTGTCATCTATCAGCGCGTGTCACAAAGCTGGTGCCTCTAATCCCAGCGGGTCCTTCGTTATCGAGAGAGAAGCCCTCGTTCGTGGGATATCTGGGAAGCCCACGGCGCTTACTCGGATGCGGGACGGTGGCTTTGTAGTGGTTGGCGAAGCCACCGGCGCATGGGCCGCCGCAACCGACGCGAATGGTCAGTTTCTCTGGAAATATTCGGAACCGACCGACACCAAAGTACAATTTTTAGTTCAGTCTAAGTTCCACGGAGCAGTGCCGTTAGCTTCCGGAGGAATACTCGCCTGCGGCGAACTCATTGCAAGCAACAATCAACAAACGGCGATCATCGTTATGCTCGACGGTCATGGCAAGCTTATCGAACACCGCACAATATTTCCGAAGGACGATCAAACCGTTAGGACTTCGTCTTTTCTATCGTGTATGGCGTGGGGAGACGGATTCGCGCTGACCGGGCGCTGGTACGACGATGCTCGCCGACAGGCTTATTACTGGCTCCTGAAACTTGATAAGAATGGAATGCGCGAGTGGGAGAAGCTCGGCGAGGAGTTGCCCGGATTTGATGGAGTGATCACGGCGGACCAGAGCCTTACCCTAGTCGGCATCCCTGTTCACGCCCGGGCGGTAACGATTACCCGTTTCAACCCGAAGGGTGAGGTGGTGGCAACGAGGGCCACTACGTTCCGTGAAGCGCGGGGTGTACGGGCCATAGAGCCCCCGAGCGGGGTCAAAGTGATTGGGGTCGATTCGGACAACCACAATGTACTTCTGTCGCTCGCGGGCGACCTGAAGGACACTCGCCCGCCAAAACGACTCGACTGGTTGAGTATCCGGGAAGGTTGTGCCTATCTTTTGCCGGACGGCTCGGTCGCGCTTTTCGGCAACAAATTTGTCAGTGGTGCGATATATCGAGCCTCCGTTGGATGGGTAGATCGACGTGATGCGGGCGACAAAATACAAACAATGGCCGTTCCCAATAGCCAGGACGCCTCCTACAGCGTGGTGGACGCTGTGCCGATATCGCCCCATGAATTCGTGGCTCTGCGCGACTTGGAGCGTGGCAAAGACGTCGGACCTGAGTTGTTTTGGGTGACCTTTTAAGCGCGCACATGTCTATCAGTGATACGACGATCAATTGACAGGACGCCGCATTTCCTTCGGCACTGGCCTACGCTCCCGATAGCGGACGTTGGCGATATTCAGCTTCGGGGTCGATCAGAGACACACAATTGAGTGCAACAACGCTGCGAATCGGAATGAAGGCTGGATTCGTTACACCTTCTCGCGAAGATCCGCCGTGAAGCCGATAGGCCGGCGCTTCGGGACAGGAGGGTGCATGAGCTGGCGGATGGCAGACAGGATGGCCGCGATGGCTTCATCGTGGATGGTAAGTTTTTTGTCGAGCCTGGTTTCCAGCTGCGCGAAGCGACGCGCCAGTTCCTTGTTCGAAGCGAGCATCTCGCGCAGCTGGACAAAGGCGCGCACGACGTAGACGCTCATTTCGACGGCGCGCGGGCTGCTTAAGATCGTGGCGGCCATGATCGCGCCATGCTCGGTGAAAGCGTAGGGCGCAAAGCGCGGATCGCGATGCTTCTGGGAACCGGTCGCATTTTGCGACCGGTCCAGAGCTACCGTCTCGGTCTTGGTCAGGCGAAATATGAAATCCGCCGGGAAGCGTGCGGCATTGCGTTTGACCTGCTCGTTGAGGCGCTTGGTACTCACCCCATAGAGGGCTGCGAGCTCGGCATCGAGCAGCACCCGTTGGCCGCGAAGCACGAGGATGGCGCTGGCGATATGTTCGGGGGCGACTGATTTGTGCATTCGTACTTCCTAAGCTCTGGCGCTACGAATTGGAGCGACGGGATCGCATGGGCGCGACCTTTCGCTCGCCGCGCTCGATTTCCAGCAGGAGCACCGTCCACGTTTCGAGCGCGGCTTTGCGCTCCGAAAAAAAATCGTGCGTGTTGTATACGCCCTGGAGGCCGGGCAGCTTGTGGTTGAGGCAACGCTCCGCGACCTCGCTGCGAATGCCTAGCGAGGACAAATGCGTTCGCATGGTGCGGCGTAAATCATGAATCGTGAATTCGTCCAGGCCATGATCTACGCCGGCAAGAGCGGCGTTCACGGTGTCGATGCCGACGTGTAGTGCACGTTGCCGGCGGTCTCTGCGCCGCTTTGGAAGTACGAATTCGCTGCCACAGGCAACTTCTCGCAGGGCTTTGAGCCATCCGACCACGGCCGGCGTCAACGGGATCGACAGCGGCGCGGCAGTTTTGGTGCGCTTCGCCGGCAGCCGCCATACCGGACCCAGATCCGTCCCGCCGTCGAGATCGAATTCACTCCACTTGGCGCCGATCAATTCGCCTTTGCGCACGCCGAGGGCCAGCAGCAATTTGATCGTCAGCAGATTGGTACCGCCGAAACTCGGCGAGTCTCGCAGCGCCTTGAACAGCCGCTCGAGTTCGTCGCGGCTTAAGGTGCGTTGCCGCGCGGATTCCTGGCCGCCGGCGTCGCTCAAATTGAAATCGGCCACCGGGCTGGACGCCATCAGATGCCTGCGGACGGCGAACCTAAAAACGCGCCGCATGTGGCGGAGCAGGTCATTCGCTGCCGTCGGCGCCTTCTTTCCCACGCGGGCGAGCAAACGCGCCGCCATGGCCGGCGTAATGTCGGCGGGCACAGTATCGCCGAACTCAGGAAGCATGTATTTGTCGAGATATCGGCGCGGCACCGCCGGGTGCTTGAGGCGTCCGCCTTTGATTTCGGTTTCGTACCAATCCTCGGCCAGCTCCTTGAACCTGCCCCGCGCCTTTTTGGCGGCGCTGGCTTTGAGCTGGGCTTCGATCTCGCTCTGCCTCTCCAGCAGCGGGTCGCGGCCGGCATCTACCAGCGTGCGTTTGGCGCGCGCGGCCTTGCGGGCGTCCGCCAACTCCATATCTGGGTAACCGCCAAGCGCCATCCACCGATCCCGGCCGCCAAATCGGTAGCGCAGCGTCCAGGCCGTGCCTGATGCGGATTGCTTGCGAAGATAGAGTCCCGCGCCGTCGGGCAGCAGCACGGGTTCGCCCTTCTCATGTGCTCGCTTGACCTGCAGCGCCGTCAGTCTGTCCCGCGCCATGGGCTTACCTGTGTAGCTAGACCAGGACCACGTAGTTCTTCCCGGCTGTAGCTAGCATTGTAGCTACGCGCCCAGCAACAAATATTAGCGCGGCAGGCTTTGGAAGTCCATGGACGCCGCTTGTCAATAATTGCTTGATTTATAGAGAAATACGAGGTCAGGCCGGGCGGGCCCAAACAGCTCCGGACGCTACTCGACGTTCTGCACTTGCTCGCGCATTTGCTCTATCAGCACCTTCATATCGACCGCCGCGCGGGTAGTCTCGATGTCTTGTGATTTCGAGGACAGCGTGTTGGCTTCGCGATTGAGCTCCTGCATCAGAAAATCCAGGCGCCGCCCGGCGGGCTCCCGGTCGTCGAAGGTCTTGCGCACCTCGGCCACGTGGCCGCGCAGCCGGTCGATCTCCTCGTCGACATCCAGGCGCTGCGCCAATATCGCGAGTTCCTGCTCCAGCCGGTCGTGGTCCACATCGGCGACCAGTTGCGCGATGCGCTCCAGCAGCCTCGCGCGCATGCGCGCCCGCACCTCCGGCAGGCGATCGGCGACCCGCGCGGCGAATTCGACCAGTCCGGAGCAGCGCTGCTCCAGGGCGTCGCGCAGGCGAGATCCCTCGCTGTCGCGAAAGCGCGCGAGCTCCGCCAGCGCGTCGGCGAGCAGCGTGTGGGCGGCGGCGATCATGGGCGCGTGATCTCGAGTCGCGTCGCGGATCACTCCCGGCCAGCGCAACAGGTCCAGCGCATCGATGCGCGCCGCGGGACCCGCTTGCGCGGCGATCGCCTTCGCCCGTTCGTTCAGTGAGGCGAGCAATTCGGCGTCGACCTCGAGCGCGGCGGCGACGATGGCGGGACGAAAATGCAGGGAGCATTCAACTTTGCCGCGACGGGCCGAGGCGGCCACGCTTTGGCGAAATTCCGCCTCGCCCGCACGGAAATCCTCGGGCAGGCGAAAGCTCATTTCCAGAAAACGGTGATTGACCGTCTTCAGTTCCCAGGCCAACAACCCCTGTGGGAACTGGCGCTCGCGTCGCGCAAAGCCGGTCATGCTACGAATCATAGGGGTCTGCGCTAAAATCGGCCATAATCCTTGAGTTCGAGTCTATCAGAAGCCTAGGAGCTGTCATTGCAGATCGAAACCGCGGATGTGAGCCTCATCGGCCACCGCGAGGAAAATCAGGACCGAGTTGCAGTGGCAGCCGCCGACAACGCGGTGCTGTTGGTCGTGATCGACGGCATGGGCGGTCACGCGGAAGGCGCGCGCGCCGCGGAAACCGCTCTGGCGACCCTGCTGGAAGCTTTCTGGCAGACGCCGCATCCCATCTTCGATCCTCTCGGCTTCTTGCACCTGGCGCTGGGCCGCGCGCACGAAGAAGTCGTGAAACTCGGTGTGGGTTTGAGCGTCGAAGCGCGCCCGCGCGCAACCTGCGCACTTTGCCTGGTGCAGGACTCCGCCGCCTATTGGGCGCATGTCGGCGACAGCCGCGTCTATCAATTGCGCCAGTCCCAGGTTCTGGAGCGTACGCGCGATCACAGCCACGTCGAAGTGCTGCTGCGCGAAGGCCTGATCACCGAGGCGGAGGTGCACGGCCATCCCATGCGCAATTATGTCGAGTGCTGTCTCGGGGGAGATGCGGCCCTGCCTGAGATGACCATATCGACGCGGCGCAAGCTCAAATCTGGCGATGTGCTGCTGCTCTGTACGGACGGATTGTGGGCCAACCTGAGAGATGAGGATTTCGTGCGATTCGCGCAGACCGTGGGCAAACCATTGCGCGAATCCCTCACCGATCTCGGAACCCAGGCGGTGGAGGCTTCAGCGCCCCACAGCGACAACACCAGTGCGGCGGCGCTGCGCTGGCGGGCAGCGTGAGTATTCGACCGAGCGGCCGGGCACCCGACGAGTTGCGCGAAGTGACTTTCGAGCGCGGCTACACCAAGCACGCAGAAGGTTCTGTGCTGGTGGGATTCGGCGCGACCCGGGTGCTGTGCACGGCCAGCATCGAAGACAGCGTACCGGCGTTTCTGCGCGGCCAGGCTCAGGGCTGGGTCACTGCCGAGTACGGCATGCTGCCCAGGGCCACCCACACGCGTTCAGCGCGCGAGGCGGCACGCGGCAAGCAGTCGGGCCGCACACAGGAGATTCAACGGCTCATTGGCAGGGCGCTGCGGGCGGTGGTCGACCTCAAGGGCTTGGGGGAACGAACGGTAACAATCGATTGCGATGTGCTGCAGGCGGACGGCGGTACCCGGACCGCGGCCATCACCGGCGGCTTCGTGGCGCTCGCTGATGCAGTCGACACCCTCCTCAAGAGGCGTGCCATCAGCTCCAATCCGCTGCACGGGCAGGTCGCCGCCGTGTCCGTGGGCATATACCGGGGCACTCCCGTGCTCGATCTGGATTATGCCGAGGACTCGAGCGCAGAAACGGACATGAACGTGGTCATGAACTCTGGCGGCGCTTTCGTCGAGGTGCAGGGCACCGCCGAAGGACATGCGTTTCGCCGCCACGAACTCGACCGGCTGCTGGACCTCGCGGCGTTGGGCGTGGCCCGGCTGCATGCTGCGCAGCTCGCCGCCCGCGCCGCATAGGCGAGCGCACGTGCCGCTCAAGGGCCTCGTCGTTGCCACCGCCAATCCGGGCAAGCTGCGCGAGTTTCGCGTTATGCTGGCGGGCCTGCCCTTCGATGTGCGCAGCCTCGGTGAATTGGGAATTACCCCTCCCGAGGAGTCCGGCGCGAGCTTTCTGGAAAATGCCCTGTTGAAGGCGAGGCATGCCGCCGCCGCGGCAGGAAACGCGGCAATCGCCGACGACTCCGGGCTGGAAGTCGATGCTCTCGGCGGTGCCCCGGGAATTTATTCCGCACGATACGCCGGGCAGAACGCCGACGATGCCCTCAACAACGCGAAACTCATGAACGCTCTTCAGGGCACGCCGCTTGAGCGGCGCCATGCGCGCTATCGTTGCGCCCTGGTGTTCTTGGCCGGCCCCGGCGACCCTGCGCCGTTGATTGCAGAAGGTGTGTGGGAGGGGTTGATCCTCGAATTCCCGCAGGGCTCCGGCGGTTTCGGCTACGACCCCTACTTCTGGCTTCCGGATCTTGAACTGACGGCGGCGCAGCTCGACGTGGAGGACAAGAACAGGCGCAGCCACCGCGGCATCGCGATGCGCTCCCTTCGCGAGCAACTGGCGGAGCGCGAGCAATGGGGACTCGAGGCGCGAACGGTCGACCGCGCGGCGCCACGTTGAGCGGGCCTGCGCTCTCCTTGTACGTACACATGCCTTGGTGCGTGCGCAAGTGCCCGTACTGCGACTTCAATTCGCACCAACTGAAGTCCGCCAGCCCCGACGGCTCGTACATCGATGCGCTGATCAGCGACTTCGATATGGAGCTGCCGCGGGCGGCGGGTCGCAGGATCGGAACGGTGTTCTTCGGCGGCGGTACCCCCAGCCTGTTCCGGCCCGAGGACTTCGATCGTCTGCTGCGTGAAATGCGCCGCCGAATCGAATTTGCCGATGATGTCGAGATTACGCTGGAAGCCAATCCCGGGACCATCGAGCGCGGCCGGTTCAGCGGCTACCGGGACGCAGGAATCAATCGAGTGTCATTGGGGGCCCAGACCTTCGCACCGCGCGCGCTGGAACTCTTGGGCCGCATTCACTCGGCGGAGGACACCCACCGCGCCGTGGCCGAACTGCGCGCGGCCAAACTCGACAATTTCAATCTGGACCTGATGTATGCCCTTCCAGGGCAGTCCCTTGAAGAAGCCGTCCAGGATGTACGCATCGCCTGTGCGCTCGAACCTGCACATATCTCTTACTATCAACTGACGCTCGAACCCGGCACCGTATTTCATGCACGGCCGCCGCAACTGCCCGACGAGGAGGCCGCTTGGGCCATCCAAACCGCCGGTCAGGGGCTCCTGGCCGAGGCAGGATACGTTCAGTATGAGGTATCCGCGTACGCCCGGCCGGGAAAGCGCTGCCGGCACAATTTGAATTACTGGCAATTCGGCGACTATTTGGGGCTGGGTGCGGGCGCGCACGGAAAACTCAGTCTGGAACTCCCGCAGCGCATCTTGCGCACCGTCAAGCCGAAGCTGCCGCGCGAATATCAGGATCGGACGCGCTGCGCCGGGCTTGTGAAGCAGGGGGCGGGGTCAGGGGCGGGCATAGGCGAGAGTTCGTTCATAGCCTCCGCCGACCTGCCGTTCGAGTTCATGCTTAACGCCCTGCGGCTCAACGAGGGCTTCACGCTGCGCGATTATCGGCTGCGAACCGGGCTTGAAATGGACTCGGTGGTTCCCAAGCTGATCGATGCCCAAGGGCGCGGGCTGTTGGAATGTATGCAGGACGTTTGGCGCCCGACGGCGCTCGGGCGCCGCTTCCTTAATGATCTGCTGCTAAGTTTTCTCGCCTAGGCTTATGCACACGCTGGCCGAGGCCTCGCACATAGGGGTACCTACAGCACATTGCGCTCAACATAGGTCAGATGCATTTCGTAATTATTTGATTGACAAGACAAAACTCACTTGTATATTTTTTGATCAAGTTAACAATTACTCGAGATTTCGCTGTCTGAATCAAGCGACTTGAGCCTCATCCACAGACTTATCCACAGTTTTTGTGGACAAACGCGCAAGAGGTTGTCCCACAAGCATTTATGCCATGGATATTGTGGCAAGAGAAACCATCGGATATACTGATCGGCCCGTTGTGGCGGTTGGCCGATAAGCGAGCCTGAGCAACTTTAAGGGAAATCAGGCGTGGCGATGCGCAACGGACCGCTCATCGATTCTGCCGCTACCGACAAATTGAGGTTCCCATGAAAGCCGGCATTCATCCAGAATACAAACTCATCTCCGTCACCTGCACCTGCGGCAACACGTTCGAGACTCGCTCGACCACGGCTACGGACTTGCAGGTGGAAGTCTGCTCCAACTGCCATCCCTTTTATACCGGCAAGCAGAAGATCGTGGACACCGGCGGCCGCGTCGACAAGTTCCGCAAGAAGTATGCGGTAGCCGCGAAGGCCTGAAGCCCGCTGGTTGATACTCGTGAATTGCGCGCTCAAGCCTCGCCGGCCGGCGCGCGATTTCGCGCGCACGTTAGTCTTCCAATAAGATGCGCTCCCTTGATTCCGATGTACGGCCGTGCAAGGCTGCGGAACATCTGGAAACGTACCCACATACCCCGTCGGAAGGGCGCATGAGCACGAAATACGAACTCAAGAATCTGGCGACCGGCAAGACGAGCGCCCTGAAAGCCGTCTCGGGAACGATCGGACCCGAAGCTCTCGACATTTCCAATCTTGTCAAGGAGCAAGGGATATTTACCTTCGATCCGGGATTCATGGCGACCGCAAGCACCGAGAGCAAGATCACCTACATCGACGGCGACGCGGGTGTGCTGTTGTATCGCGGCTATCCCGTGGAGCAACTCGCGGAGAAATCCTGCTTTCTCGAAGTGGCCAATCTACTGATCAACGGCAGCTTGCCGACCAAGTCGGAACTGTGCGCGTTCCAGAATTCGATCACCCGGCACACCATGGTGAACGAACAACTGCTGCGTTTCTTCCAGGGTTTCCATCACGATGCGCATCCCATGGCCATGGTCTCCGCCGTGGTCGCCTCGATGGCCGCTTTCTATCACGACACCACCGACATCGAAGATCCGCGGCATCGTGAAATTTTCTCGCATCGAATCATCGCGAAGCTGCCGACCATCGCCGCCGCGGCGTACAAGCACACGCTCGGCCAGCCGTTCATCTACCCGCGCAACGATCTGCGCTACTGCGCCAACATGCTGAACATGTTCTTCGCAGTTCCGTGCGAACCCTATGCCATCGACCCGGTGGCGGCCGAGGCCTTGGATTTGCTGTTCATCCTGCACGCCGATCACGAGCAGAACGCGAGCACGTCGACGGTGCGCCTGGCAGGCAGCACCGGCGCGAACCCTTATGCCGCCATTTCCGCCGGCGTGTCCGCCCTGTGGGGACCGGCCCACGGCGGCGCCAACGAGGCCGTGCTCGACATGCTGGACGGCATCGGCTCGGTCGCCAACATCGATAAGTTCCTGGCGCGTGTCAAGGACAAGAGCGATCACGTGAGGCTGATGGGATTCGGGCACCGCGTGTACAAGAACTTCGATCCGCGCGCCAAGATCATCCGCGGAATGTGCTACAGAGTTCTGGAGAAACTGGGCAAGACCAACAATCCGCTGTTCGAGCTGTCGCTCAAATTGGAGGAAATCGCGCTGAAGGACGAGTACTTCGTGTCGCGCAAGCTGTATCCGAACGTGGACTTCTATTCAGGCATCATCTACAGCGCGCTCGGCATTCCCCGCTCCATGTTCACGGTGATGTTCGCGATCGCGCGCACCGCCGGGTGGGTGGCGCAGTGGCAGGAAATGGTGTCCGATCCGCACATGAGAATCGGCCGGCCGCGGCAGCTGTACACAGGACCTACGCAGCGAGATTACCTGTCCATAGATAAGCGCTGATCCATGGCGCTGCCGGCCTACGCGACCTTGAGCGTATTGGTCTTGCTGCTGGGCGGCGCGGCGGATGTCGCCCTTGGCGAGGTTTGCCCGAACCCGGCGGAACCCGTGGCCCTCGGCAGCGCGCAGTGGAACGGCTGGGGCCGCGGTCTCGACAACGCGAGATACCAGCCCGAACCCGCGATTCGCGCCAGCGACGTGCCCAAGCTCGCGCTTAAGTGGGCGTTCGGCTATTTGAGCGGCACCGAATTCGGCCAACCCACCGTCGTCGACGGACGCTTGTTCGTCACCAGTTCCTCCGGACGCATCTACTCGCTAGATGCCAAAACCGGTTGCACCTATTGGACCTATGATGCCGCGGCGGGCAGCAGAACCGCGGTGCTAATCGGCGAACTGGCGCGCGCCAGAGTTGCGGCCTTGCCGCGGCGCCTGAAGCGTACGCTGGCGCATCTGGACGTCATCAAGGCGCCCAGCGCCGCGTACTTCGGAGACGATTCCGGCACCGTGTACGCGCTGGACGCACAGAAGGGAACTCTGTTGTGGAAAACACAAGTGGAGACCCACCCTCTGGCGCGCCTCGTGGGCGCGCCGACTCTCTACAACGATCGGCTGTACGTGGCCCTGTCCTCCACCGAAGACGCCGCGCTCGCCGATCCCAGCTACGGCTGCTGCACCTTTCGAGGCAGCGTGGCCGCGCTCGACATTGCCGGCGGCAGATTGGTGTGGAAGAGCTATACCGTGCTCGAGGCGCCTGTGCCGACGCGCAAGAACAGCGTCGGGGTACAGGAATTCGGGCCGGCGGGTGCCGGCATATCCTCGCCGCCGACCCTGGATACCAAGCGCAACGTGCTGTACGTCGCCACCGGCGGCTCGCCGACCAACATAGAGCAGTCCCTGACTGACGCCGTCGTGGCATTCGATCTTGACGACGGCAAGCTGCGCTGGGTCAAGCAGCTGAGCCGAACCGACGCGGGGCCGATCGGTGCGGGCTTTTCCAGCGCCCCTGTGTTGCGGACGCTGGCGACCGGCAGTCAAGTGCTCGTGGCGGGACAGAAGTCGGGGGTCGTCTACGGCCTCGATCCCGATCATGGCGGCGATACCCTGTGGCAGACGAAGATCGGTGACGGCGGACCGGGGGGCGGATTTGCCGGCAGCGGCGCATCCGGGGTCACGAGCGTTGTCGGTCCGCCCGGGGTCGAAGGAAGCGCCGGCGGAGTTGCATGGGGCAGCGCCGCGGACCATCGCAATATCTATGTCGCGACCAGCGGCGGGCTGGCGCAGCCCCCGAACGTCTCGGGCAGTTTGACGGCTCTCGATTTGAAGACCGGTGCCGCACGCTGGCACACGCCTTCGCCGCAGCCCGCATGCGCGTGGGGCAACCGCAACTGCTCGCATGGGCAATCGCAGGCGGTCACGGTCATACCGGGGAGCGCGTTCTCCGGATCGATGGACGGCCATTTGCGCGCTTACTCGACCATCGACGGCAAGATCGTCTGGGATTACGACACGGCCAGGGATTTTCAAACGAGGAACGGCGTCAAGGCAAGCGGCGGCCCATTGGATCACGGCGGTGCGACCATCGTGAACGGGGTGATCTATGTCAATTCAGGCAACACGCTGCTCGCTTTCTCGGTCGACGGCAAATAGGACTCAAACAGTGGCCATGACGGTAGGATCCCGTTGCAGTATCTCCCGAGCGCGGCGCCGCCTGCTTGGATTATGGTTGCTTTGCGGCTTGGCTTCATGCGCGGCTTCGGCAGGCGTCGCCGCGGCCGCCGATACGGCGCCATCGGTCGAGAATTCCGTGGTGAAGGTTTTTGCGACCCTGCGCTACCCGGACCCGTTCAAGCCGTGGAGTAAACAGGCGCCCACCGAGATCACCGCTTCCGGCGTGGTGATCGAAGGCAGGCGCATTCTCACCAACGCCCATGTGGTTCTTTACTCGAGCCAGGTGCAAGTGCAGGCGAATGCCGTGGGCGACAAGCTGCCTGCCACGGTGGTGGCCGTCGCGCCGGGCATCGACCTGGCGGTTTTGCAGCTCGACGATCCGTCGTTCTTCGATACACATCCGCCGGTGGCGCGCGCCGGCAAGCTGCCGCAGATCAAGGATGCGGTGTTGGCGTACGGATTCCCGACCGGCGGAAACTCCCTGTCCATCACCAAGGGAATCGTCTCGCGCATCGAGTTCGTACCTTATAACTTTCCGGTTTCCGGCCTGCGCATCCAGATCGACGCGGCCATCAACCCCGGCAACAGCGGCGGCCCCGCGATCGCCGGCGACAAGATGATCGGTCTCGCGTTCAGCAAGCTGGGCGGCGACACGCAGAACATCGGCTACATCATACCCAACGAGGAAGTCGAACTGTTCCTGAAGGACATCGCCGACGGGCACTACGACGGCAAGCCGGCCATGTACGACGAATTGCAGACGCTCGAGAACCCCGCGTTGCGCGAATACCTGAAACTCGACAAGAGCGTCGAAGGGATGGTGGTCCATCGCCCGGACAGGACGGATGCCTCGTACCCGCTCAAGGAGTGGGACGTTCTGACCCATATCGGCGATGTTCCCATCGACAACCAAGGTATGGTCAAGCTGGACAGGGACGTTCGGGTCAGCTTCGCCTACCAGATACAGCACTTGGCCGACAACGGTAAGGTGCCGATGACGCTGATTCGTGCCGGCAAGTCCATGCAGATCCAATTGCCGGTATCGACGGAGCACCCGACCCTGCTCAGCGACCTGCGCGGCAAATACCCTTCCTATTTCATCTACGGCCCGCTGGTATTTTCGACCGCCACCTGGCAATTCGTCGCCAACTTCGAGAAGAACGTGAATCTGATGCGGATTCTCGGTGCGGTGAAGAGTCCGTTGGTCACCCGTGCCCTCGATCCGCCGGATGCCGACACGGAGGAATTGGTAGTCATATCCTCGCCTTTCTTTCCGCACAAGCTCGCCAACGGCTATTCGAACGCCGCGGGATCTGTGGTCCAATCCGTCAACGGCACGCATGTGCGCAGCCTCAAGCACTTGGTCGCCCTGCTGCGCGACCTCAAGGATCCCTTCGTCACCATCGAATTCGACCAAAAGGGCAACGAGGCGCTGGTGTTCTCCCGCACCGCGATGCTGGCGGCCACCGACGAAATCTTGACCGACAACGGCGTGCGCGCGCAGGGCTCGCCCAACATGATGCAGGTCTGGCAGGCGAAGACGGGGAAGTGATTCACCCCGGCGGCCGATAAGGGCGACGGCTCCTCTTGAAGTGCGAGGCAGGCGCATTCGCCTGCCTCGCTGTCCGCACGCTTCAATACCGGTAGGTCAACGTCACGCCGTAGGTGCGCGGGGCGTAGCCGCGGCCGAAGTAGTTGGTGTCGAAATTGTCGCCGTTGGTCGTTGCAGTCGGCCCGGGATAGCCGTTGGCCGGCGACGTCGCGAGGTCGCGCGATATGAAGATCGGCGTGTGGTAGTTCAGGGCGTTCTGTTCGTACAGCGACACATCGAAGCCGTTGAAGCGCATGCCGGCACGCAAAGAGAGAACGCGTATTTCCGGCAACCCAGGCAGGGTCGTATCGCTGTTCGGAGCGTTGTTTTGATCGAGGTACGGCGTCAGGCTGTTTTGCGCCGTCGCATATTGGTAGTCGAGTCGAACGTACGGCTTCTTTTCGGCGTCATTGAAGACGTATTCCATGTTGGCCGAGACATTCCACGGCGAGGCGGGCAGATGATCGCCCTGACTGACCAGGTTCACGGCCTCGCCTGCGCTCGCCAATGCGACGGTTCCGTTGTAGTAGGAATCGGTGTAGGCGCCGTTGAGCCCGAACGTCAGGCCATCCGTTGCGCGCCAGGTGATCTCGATGTCGCCGCCCTTGCCGGTGACTTCACCCAGGTTAGGCACAAACCCCAAGCCGCAAGTCAGATAAACGAACTGCTGAATGTTGCTCCACTTGAGGTAGTAGACCGAGGCGTTGACCTGCAGGCGGTGGTCGAGCATGGTCTGCTTGGTGCCGAGCTCGTACTGCCACAGCGAATCGGAACTGAACGTGTTCGGAATCGCCGCGGGCAGGCTCGCGGTGCACGCGGTCGGCAGCTCCGTGTTGACGCCGCCCGGCCGGAAGCCCTTGGCGGCGCTCGCATAGTAGAGGTTATCCTGCGACGGTTGATAATTGAGCACGAACCGGGGAGTGATAGGCTTGTCGCTGCCCGAATGAGTACCATTGACGACGAGCCCGCCGAGCAGCAGGCCGCTCTCCTCCGCGATGCCCGTGTAATCGATCTTGGAAGCCCGCACGCCTGCGGTGAAGTTCACCGTATCGGTGAACTTGAAGTTGACCTCGCCGAACAGAGCGATCTGCTTGTCGACCATGCTGAACTGCGGCTGTGAGTAGACCAGGCCCCCGGGCAGCGGCGCGAGGCCGAGGTCGGGTGCGAGCTGCGGATCGATGATGGTTTCAGTCGTGTTCTCGTGCGAGTGCGAATAGAACAAGCCGCCGCTCCAGGTAAACCGGGCTTTCTGATCGAGCGAGCTCAGGCGGAACTCCTGCGTGAAATTGTCCTGCCGGTCCTGGAAATAGGCGGACGCGTAATCGCCAGCGGGCGGAAACTGATTGCCGACGAACACCGTGTCTATCCACTGGGTGTAGTCGGAGATGGAATGCTGGCTGCGCGAGAAGTACGAGGTGTTCGACACCACGTGCGCGAAGGGTGCATTCCAATCCACCTTGAGCGCTCCCAGGTACCACGGGTCGGTGCTCGGATCGCGCTGCGCGTTGCCGTTGTTGTAGTCGTTGGTGGCTGGATTCGACAGGGCGACCCAGTACGCGCCGGTGTCGTTGTAGTGCAGGGTTTGCACATAGACCGAGGGTGACACGGTCAGATCGTCCGTGGGCTGCCACTTGAGCGCGAGGCGCGCGGTCTGGGTGTCGTGCCAGTTGGAATTGCTCTCGGTCGTGGACCCGAGCACCGCCGGTCCTGAATAGATCTGAGCATAGCCATTGTCGGCGAGAACCGCAGACGGTGCCGTGTAATTGACCCGATTCACCCAGCCGCCGTCCTTTTCATAGGACACACTGAAGCGAAAGCCGAGTACGTTGTCGATGATTGGGCCGCCTACCGCGAGACCTGAGTTATAGCTCTTGCCGCCCCCGTCGATCTGGCCGTATTCAGCCCGCGCGTAGACCTGGTAGGTCGTGAGGCTGGGATCGGGCGTGATGAATCGAATGGTGCCGCCTTCCGAGCCCGCACCGAACAGGGTTCCTTGCGGACCCTTCAGCACTTCCACGCGCTCGAGATCGAAGAGCGCCGGGTAGGGGTTCACCGTGCCGAACTGCAGGTGACGGGTTTGGATGGGCGTGTCGTCGATGTAAATGCCGGTGGTCGAGGCGCCGGCAGTCGAATCGATGCCGCGAATGGAAATGTCGGAGTCCTCGTCGTTGTAGTTGCCGCTCGAGCTCATGCCGTTGCGCAGGAACGAAACTCCGGGAGTGAGCCGCGTCAGATCATCGATATTGCGCAGGCCCTGCTGATCCAATTTTTCCTGGCTGAAGGCCTGGATGCTCATCGGCACATCCTCGAGGCGCTGCGCACGGCGCTGCGCCGTAACCACGATCTCTTCGAGACCGCCGCTCGGGGCCGTCTCCGCGTCTCCCGCCGCCGCTACGGAAATGGCCGGCCACGCCAGCTGGCCCATAACGGCCATCGGCCATAAGCATTTGATTGCATCCCAACGCATCGCGCACCCCTTCAATTGTTGCCTTTTCCCCACAATCGAGACCAGATCTGAGTTTTGATTCTTCTGGCCATCCGTGCGCATAGAAACCGGTCCCATTGCTGAGCTTAATCCTTATCTTAACGGCCGTTCAAGAAAATTGACCACCGCTAAACAAGAAACAACGGGCGACGCCCGGCGGGGGTCCGAATTCACGGCCTCGGGTTCAGTTCGCGCCGACCAGCTCCGACACTTCACGTGCGTCGGCACGCTTCATGGGCTTGCCGTCGACCGGGGAGTACGGCGACTGCCGTATTCCATCGATGGGGAACACGGTGGCATCGACGGTCCGGCCATTGGCCGCGAAACGCAGCGCCGGATAGTTGATGCTGCGCTCTGCGTCCATCTTCACCCGCCGCTCGTAGAATTCATGCGGCACGCCGATTTCGAGCAGGCGCATGGCCACCGATTCGGCAGCGTCGGCGAACAGATGCAAGTTGATGTCGCTGTAGTTGGTGGCGGTGCCGGTGAGCACCGACCCCACGAGCCGCGGCTGAAACTCCTCCAGCATGCGCATGGTGTCCAAGGCGATGCGGCGCTGTTCCTTCAGAGTGTGGTCGTGCGAATCGCGCCCGAACAGCCGCTGGTGAGCGCGCAGCGCCGCTTCTATCTCGATGTTTTTCGGCAACACCGCAACATCGTTCACCCCGAGGCGGTCGGCCGCCTTGCGCTTGGCTTGAAGAAAATCGCCGATGCCGTGTTCGGCCATGATGCGCGCCGCCTCCTGGGCGAGAGCGCTGCGCAAATCCTCGGCACGCTGAGAATACTTCTTGGGCATGGTCTGCCTCTGTTGCGAAGGTTTTAGAATAGCGGTTTATCGCTGTCGTTCGGGTTTTTATCCGGCCCTTCGTAGAGCTCGGACTTGGGCAAGTTACCCTCGATGAATTTCTCCATGATGCCGTTCGGATTGTCCGAACTTGCGAGCAGTCCCGTTTCGGGCGAAATGCGCGCCTCGACGATGCCGTCCGGTACGGGGACCCCGTGCCTCGGAGCGCCCGCCAGCGCCTCGTGCATGAAGTAGGTCCAGGCCGGTATGGCCGTTCGACCGCCCTGCTCCCCCTCGCCCAGCGAGCGATCTTGATCGAAACCCACCCACACCGTCGTCATCAAATCGCCGTTGAAGCCGTTGAACCACGTATCGTGCGCATCGTTGGTCGTTCCGGTCTTGCCGGCGATGTCGTCGCGATTGAGCGACCGTGCACGGACTCCCGTGCCCCTGCGGATGACGTCCGCCATCATGTCCGCGAGCAGGTAGGCAATTTGCGGCCTGATGATCTGCGGCGCCAGATTCTTTTCCGGAATCATGGTCTTGCCGTCGTGCGGCGCCTGGTCGAGCTGGCTGGTGCGGGCGGCGGCTGCCGCGCCCTTCGGTGCGGGAGGATCGGTGACACGGCCGCATTGGGGGCAGGCGATGGCGGGATTGGCTTGGAAGAGCACCTTGCCCGATGCGTCCTCAATCCGGTCGAGATAGTAGGAACTGACCTTGAATCCACCGTTCGCGAAGGTGGAATAGCCGATGGCCAACTGCAAGCGGACTCAATTCCGCCGTCCCCAGCGCCAACGTCAGATCATCCGGCAGTTGCGATTTGTCGAAGCCGAACCGGGTCACGTAGTTCCGGGTGTAATCGCCGCCGATGGCGCGCATCAGGCGCACCGACACCAGGTTTCGCGAATGCACCATGGCTTCGCGCAAACGCATCGGACCGGCGAAGTTGCCTTCGAATTCTTTCGGGCGCCAGGCCTGTTCCGTACCGGTCTCGTCGATCACCACCGGCGCATCCAAGACCACGCTCGCCGGCGTATAACCCTTGTCGAAGGCAGCCGCGTACACGAAGGGTTTGAATCCCGAGCCCGGTTGCCGCCTGGCCTGAGTCACCCGATTGAATTTGCTTTGAAAATAGTCGAAGCCGCCGACCAGAGCGGCCACCGCGCCATCGCGCGGGTCCACCGAAACCAGGGCGCTTTGCGCCTCCGGCACCTGCACGAACAGCAAGGAATCGGCCGTCCTTCCCACGGTGTAGATCACATCGCCCCGAGTGAGGATCTCGGCGGCCGAAGTCGGTGCCCGATCGACCTTTTCATCGGGTAGCTCACGTCTCGCCCAAGACAGCTTCTCCCAGGGCAGGGTGGCTTCCCCCATGTCCTTCACGTAGATCTTGGCGCTCTTAGCCTCGACCTTCTCCACGATGGCCGGCCGCAGGCCCCCGATCACCGGAAAGTCCTCGAGCTCGCCGTCCATATCCGCACGGGTCGTAAGTTTCGACAGATCGACCTTGGCGGTGGCGCCGCGATAGCCGTGGCGCCGATCGTATTCCAGCAGGCCGGTGCGCAGCGCCACCGTGGCCGCGGCCTGCAGGCGCGAATCGATGGTCGTGTACACCTTGTAGCCCGCGGTATACACCCCGTCACCGTACTTGGCCTGCATGTCGTTGCGTACCATTTCAGCCACGTATGGGGCTTCGGCTTCGATCGAAGGGCCGTGAAGCCTCGACTCCATCGGGCTATTCTTCGCCTCGTCGTACTCGGCCTGTGTGATGTAGTTGAGCTCCAGCATCCGCCCGAGCACATGCGCGCGCCGCGTTTTGGCGGCCTCAGGGTTGGCGACGGGGTTGACCACCGAGGGGGCGGTGGGAATTCCGGCCAGCGTGGCCATTTCAGCCACTGTCAGCTGGTCCAGGGTCTTTCCGAAATACACCTCGGCGGCGGCCCCTACCCCATAGGCGCGCTGTCCGAGGAAGATCTTGTTGACGTATAGGGAGAAGATCTCTTCCTTGGTGAATTCGGCCTCCATCAGGAGCGAAATGTAGATTTCGCTCATTTTGCGCTTCATGTCGCGGCGCGGCGTGAGGAACATGTCGCGCGCCACTTGCATGGTGATGGTGCTCGCGCCCTGACGAATGCCGCCGGCTTTCAGATTGGCCATCGCGGCGCGCAAAATCCCTTCCCAATCAACACCATGGTGCCTGAAGAAGCGATCGTCCTCGGTGGCCAGAAAGGCTTGAATGAGCCGCTTTGGAAGCTGGTCGTAGCGCACCGGGATACGGCGCTGCTCGCCGATGGCGGCGATCAATCTCCCATCCCGGGTATATACCCGCAGGGGCACCTGCAATTGCACATCCCGCAGCGAGTCGACGTCCGGCAGTGCGGGCCTCAAGTAGACATAAGCACAGACATTGGCGAAGGCAATGAGCGCAATTGTGCCCACGAGAGCTGCACAAATGCGCGAGATGAGAACTAGGTAACGTTTGGCCACAGAAAACCGTTCTAACTTATTGCACCGGCGATATTGCACATGCATATTACCGCCGGACACATGGGCATACTCATCGAAAGATGAGGACGCAAAGCCACCGGTCCTGGGGCTTCTAGCTCAAGGGACAGCGGGGTTGCCAGACCAAGCTTAACCAACCGTCCGGGCGTTCCGGGCGCAGAGGTCTGATCGGATGAATCGACGCCTTCGTCAACACCTGCGGATTTGCCGTAGATCCCACTTTAGGCAGCCCACTGCTCAAACGCTCATTACCGTGAGTAGCTTCACGGTCTATTTAACAGTTTCTTGCTAAGTTTGCGTCGCCTAAGTTAATCTCGTGCACCAGTTTCAATCTCCAAGGTACTGACTGAAAAAGGAAAAATGCAGTGTGGTCGCTTCGGTAAAAGATATCGTCCGCTTTTGGGACTTGACATAACCACCTCGTCGGTGAAGCTCATTGAGCTCTCGATGTCAGGCGGTCAGTACCGCGTTGAGTCGTATGCGGCGGAGCCCACTCCCCATAACGCCATCAACGAAAAAGCCATCGTCGATGCAGAAGCGGTCGGCGAGGCGATTCGCCGCGCGGTGAAACGATCCGGCGCCAAGAGCCGTCTCGCCGCCATCGCGATCAGCGGCGACGCCGCGATCACCAAAGTGATTCAGATGCCGAAGAATCTCGGCGAGAACGAACTCGAAGGTCAGGTCGAGATGCAGGCCGACCAATACATTCCGTTTCCGATGGAAGAGGTCAGCTACGACTACCAGGTCGTGGGACCCTCCGAGAAGGATCCGGAGATGATGGACGTACTCTTGGTCGCGACGCGCACCGAGAATGTGGAGCAACGCCAGGCGGCGGTTCAAGCGTCGGGGCTCACCGCGCAACTCGTCGATGTCGAGGCGTTCGCCCTGGAAAATGCCTGCGCTCTGATGCGCCATCAAATGCCTGACGGCGGGCTCGACCGCACCGTCGCGGTGGTGGATTTCGGCGCCAGCAGCACCACCTTCAGCGTACTGCGCGACATGCGGGTCATCTACACGCGCGACTTCGCCTTCGGCGGACAGCAGCTCACCGAAGAAATCATGCGCACCTACGGCCTCTCGATGGAGGAGGCGGGCCGCGCCAAGAAGGAGGGCGGCCTGCCGAGCAACTATCAGCCCGAAGTGCTCGATCCTTTCATCGACGACATGACTCAGCAGGTCAGCCGCTCGCTGCAGTTCTATCTGGCATCCGGCAGCGGCCGCTCGCAGCCCGATCAGATCTTGATTTGCGGCGGCTGCGCCAACATTCCCGGCGTCGCGGAAGTCATCTCGAGCCGGGTCGGCGTCCCGGCGGACAAGGGTGACCCCCTCGGCAACATGAAGGTGTCATCGAAGGCCAAGGCGCAAGCCGTCGGCCGCGATGCCACTGCGTTACTCACAGCCTGCGGCCTCGCGCTGCGAAGCTTCGATTAAAGAGCAGCCATGCCGCGTATCAATCTACTTCCCTGGCGCGAACAAGAACGCAAAGTACGACGTCGCGAGTTCCTCGTCGCAGCGGGCGGCGCGGTATTCGCCGCCGTGATCTTCACCTTGGGCGGCAAGCTTCTGTACTCGAACTGGACCGACTCCCAGAACGAGAAGAACACTCTGCTGCGGAATGAAATCAAAAAGCTGGACGCCCAGATTGCCGACATACAGGATCTCGAGAACCGCAAGCAGCGGCTGGTCGCGCGCATGGAAATCATCGAGAAGCTTCAGCGCAAGCGTCCTGAGATCGTGCACCTGTTCGACGAGATCGTGAAGACGGTGCCCGAGGGCGTCTATCTGACCAACATCAAGCAGAGCGGGAACAAGCTCGAGATTCGCGGCGTCGCGCAATCCAGCACGCGTGTTTCGACCTTCATGCGCAATATCGACGCGTCGGTGTGGATGGACAACCCGGTACTGCTGCTGGTCGAGTCCTCCAGCAGGGACTCTGCAACGGGCGGCTCGAATTTCACCCTGACCAGCGACGTGGTCGGAGTGGACCTCGAGAACGGCGGTCAAACAACGGTCAAGAAGGTTGCCGCGAAATGAAGTTTCTCGATCAACTCCGCAGTCTCGATCCGCGCGACGTCGGCCGATGGCCGCTGCCGGTGCGCGGCTTCTTCGTCGCGCTGATATTCGCGGTCGTCGCGGCTCTTGCCTGGTACATGTTCGTGTGGAACGACAACCGTCCCGTGCTCTTGAAGGCCGAGTCCGATGAGCTGGATCTGCGTGCGCAATTCGAAAGCAAGCAGCAGCGCGCGGCCAATCTCGACGCCTACCGTGCGCAGCTGGCGGAAATGGAGCGCAGCTTCGGCGCCATGTTGCGGCAGTTGCCCGGCAAGACCGAAGTGCCCAACCTTCTGGTGGACATCTCGCAGACCGGGCTGGCCGCGGGCCTGCAGGAGAAGCTCTTTCAACCGGGCAAGGAGAAGAGCAACGGCTTCTACGCGGAACTGCCGATCAAGATCAAACTGGTGGGCACGTACCACGACTTCGGCAATTTCGTCAGCGGCATCGCCGCCTTGCCGCGAATCGTCACTCTGCACGATATCCAAATCGCGCCGGTGGATGCCAAGAGCAACTACGACAATCTGACCATGGACGTGACCGCCAAGACTTATCGCTACATCGAGGATGAAGGCGGTGCGCGCCCTGCAAAGAAAAAGACGGGAGGCGCGACGTGAGAAATTTGCGCAACGCGTGCGCGGTGTTCGCCGTGCTCACCGGCCTCATCCTGGCCGGCTGCTCGGGAGGGCAATCGGATCTGCAGAAATGGATTGCCGACACCAAGAAAAAGCCCGGCGGCCGCATTCAAGCGCTGCCGGAAGTGAAGCCCTACGAAACCTATGTCTACAGTGCCGGGAAGTTGCGCTCGCCGTTCCAGCCGCAGGGCTCGAGCAGCAGCCAGGCGAACTTGCGGCTGAATTCGCGTCGCAACCGCGAATTTCTCGAGAACTTTTCGCTCGACACTCTGAAGATGGTGGGTACTTTCAAGGTGGGCGGCAATTTCTACGGCCTGGTCCAGTCCAAGGACGGCCTGGTCCACAAGGTGCAGCCGGGCAACTACCTCGGGCAGAACGACGGCAAAGTGACGGAAATAACGGGCGGGAAAATTAGCCTCGTCGAAATCATACCGGATGGTCTCGGCGGCTATATCGAGCGACCGGCCTCATTGGCATTGTCCGATTGAGGCCACAGGGAGAAGAGAGCATGAGTAGAATCAAGACAAGAACGGCGATGATCGGCGCGATGGCGCTGCTCCAACTTGGCGCAATCAGCTTCACGGCGCGTGCCGCTGATCCGCTCAAGCTCGAGTCGATCGACGTTCAGACCTCGTCGGGTCAGCAAGTGCAGCTCAAACTGCACCTGAGCGGTCCGGCTCCCGAGCCGCTGCCGTTTACCATCGACAAGCCTGCGCGCATAGCGTTCGACCTGCCCAACACCACTCTCAGCCTGACGACGCGCCGCATCGACGTGCGCTCCGGCGGAGTCGATACGGTGCTCGCAGCCGAGGCCAACGGCCGCACCCGCGTGGTCGTCAACGTGGACTCCCTGATGCCGTACACGACCAAGGTCGACGGCGACAACATCATCGTCACGCTCGGCAATCAGCCCGGCGCCGCCGCGGCCGGCCAAATGGCGCTGGCGCGGGCGAGTTCCGCACAGGGCGCGGCGCCTGTGGAACGCAGCATCCGCACCATCGACTTCCGCCGCGGCGCCGACGGCACCGGACGGGTGATCGTGCAGCTGACCGATCCGCGCACCCCGGTAAACGTGCGCCAGGAAGGCAATCAGATCGTCGTCGATTTTGCCGGCACCTTGATGCCGAAGAACCTCATGCGCCGTTACGACGTCATGGACTTCGCGACGCCCGTGCAGACCGTCGATGCGCTGCGGGTGGAGGGTAGCTCGCGGCTGGTGATCAGCGCGCAGGGCGATTTCGAGCAGCTCGCCTATCAATCCGACAATCAGTACACCATCGAGATCAAGCCTTCGCTGAAGCGCGCCAACGCCGAAGAGAAAAAGGAATACACCGGCGAGCGTCTGACGTTGAATTTCCAGGACATCGACGTGCGTTCGGTCTTGCAGCTGCTGGCCGACACCAGCGGCCAGAACATCGTCGTCAGCGATTCGGTCACGGGCAATCTGACCCTGCGGCTGCAGAACGTCCCCTGGGATCAGGCGCTCGACATCGTGCTGCGCACCAAGGGACTGGATAAGCGCCGCCAGGACAATGTCATCATCATCGGACCGACGGCGGAACTGGCGGCGCGGGAAAAGGCCGAGCTTTCGGCGCGCAGGGAAGTGCAGGATCTGTCGCCCACGCGCACCGAATTCATGCAGGTCAATTATGCGAAGGTTTCGGATCTCGCGAAGCTGATCAGGCCGACGGGCGCCAACGCGAAGAATTCGATGCTCTCGTCGCGCGGCAGCCTGTCGGTCGATGAGCGCACCAATACCTTGCTGGTGGAGGATACGGCGGACAAATTGAGCGACATCCGGCGTTTGGTGCAAACCCTCGACGTTCCCGTCAAGCAGGTGCTGATCGAAGCGCGTATCGTGATCGTCAGCGATCTCTTCGAGCGCGATTTGGGCGCACGCCTGGGCGTATCAGGCTTCACCACCACCGGGCCGGGCAGCCTCCTTTCGGTGTCGGGCACCAATGTGGGCACCGACTCCATGCTGAGCTCCGCATTCCCGCCGTCGAGCACGGCGCCTTCGGGATTCATAAACTTTCCCACCTTGGACAATCGCTACCAAGTCAATCTGCCTGCGGCGAATGTCAACGGCAGCATCGGCCTGTCGCTGCTCGCCGGCAAGCATTTGCTCGACCTCGAGCTGTCCGCGGCGCAGAACGAAGGCAAGAGCGAGACCATATCCTCGCCACGCATCATCACGGCGAACCAGAAACAAGCCACCATCATGCAGGGTGTCGAGATCCCGTACCAGGAATCGGCCTCGAGCGGCGCCACGACGACGCAGTTCAAGAACGCCGTGCTTTCTCTCAAGGTGACCCCGCTCATCACCCCCGACAACCGCGTGATACTGGATCTCGACGTCTCCGACGACTCCGTCGGCCAGCAGGTGACGAGCGCCACCGGCGGCTCCGTCCCCTCGATCGATACCCGGCAGATCATCACCCAGGTGCTGGTCAACGACGGCCAGACCGTGGTGCTAGGCGGCATTCTCGACACCACCAAGTCGACGACGGCGAACAAGGTGCCGTTCTTCGGCGACATCCCGCTGCTCGGGAATCTGTTCAAGAGCACGACGAAAATCAACAACAAGACCGAGCTGTTGATCTTCATCACGCCGAAGATATTGCGCGAGGGATCGAATCTGTATTGATCCTCAAGGCCGCTTCCCGCGACTGGAAAAACCGCCCTTGGGGCGGTTTTTCCATTTAAACAGCGCCGATCCCGCGCAAATTCCCTGCCTTCCGCGGATCAAACCGTACAGAATGGAAAGATGCGCGGCAAGGAGAACATCTTCCTCATCGGCCCCATGGGTTCAGGCAAGACCGCGGTCGGCCGGCATCTCGCGCGCATGCTGCACTTCACCTTCCACGACAGCGACGCCGACATCGAGGCCAGGACAGGGGTCGATATCGCCTTCATTTTCGAGAAGGAAGGCGAGCCGGGCTTCAGGATTCGCGAGAAGGAGTCCATCGACCGTCTGACGCGCCTCGAGGCCGTCGTGCTGGCGACCGGGGGCGGTGCGGTGATCGACGCGGACAATCGCCGGGTCCTCGCGCAACGCGGGGTGGTCGTGTATCTCGCAACCTCGATCGACCAGCAACTCGAGCGCACGAGGCACGCGCGGCACCGGCCTTTGCTGAACGACGTCGATCCCGGACAGAAGCTCCAAGAGTTGATGCAGCGGCGCGCCCTCCTGTATGCCGAAATAGCCGATTTCACCGTATCCACGGACGGGCGGCGTGTGCAACTGGTGGCCGAGGAAATTTACTATGAGCTTCGGCGGGCGCGGGTACCTTAAGCTTCGTATAATCGACCCGTGCAAACGCTCCAGGTAGACGTCGGTCACTCGCGCTATCCCATCGTCATAGGCTGTGGGTTATTGGCCAATCGCGAAGTGCTGGACGCCCACGTTCGCGCCCGCGATGCCCTGATCGTGACCAACACGACCGTCGCACGCCTGTACCTCGGCAAATTGACGGCGGGGCTCGCCGGAAGAAGGGTAGCCGAGTGCATTTTGCCCGACGGGGAACAGCACAAGACGCTGCAGACCGCGGGATGGGTGTTCGACGCCTTGGTCGCAAAGAAGATGAATCGGGACGCCGCGGTGCTGGCCTTGGGGGGCGGCGTGGTCGGCGACATCGCGGGCTTCGCCGCGGCCTGCTATCAGCGCGGTATCGGTTACGTGCAGGTGCCGACTACGCTGCTTGCCCAGGTCGATTCGTCGGTGGGCGGCAAGACCGGTGTCAATCATTCGGGCGGCAAGAATCTGATCGGCGCATTTTATCAGCCGCTCGGGGTGATCGCGGACATCGATACCCTGGCCACGCTGCCCGACCGCGAGCTGCGCGCCGGTCTCGCCGAGGTCATCAAGTACGGCTGTGTGTGGGATCCCCTGCTGTTCGACTGGCTGGATCACAACACGCCTAAGCTGCTCTCGCGGGATGTGGATGCGCTCGGTTACGCCATCGGCAGATCCTGCGAAATCAAGGCGACCGTGGTCGCAAGGGATGAACGCGAACAAAACCTGCGTGCCATCTTGAACTTCGGACACACCTTCGGCCACGCCATCGAGGCGGCCACCGCGTACGAGACCTACCTGCACGGCGAGGCCGTGGGCCTTGGGATGCTGATCGCCGCCAACTTGTCGCAGCGCCTGGGATTGATCGACGCCGCCATCAGGGATCGCGTGCGCGAGGCCTTGAGAAAAGCCGGCCTACCCATCGAACCGCCGCGGGTTGGGGCCGCCAAGATTCTGGAACTGATGCAAATGGACAAGAAGGTGCTCGCGGGTTCCGTGCGCCTGGTGCTTCTCGAAAAGCTCGGACGGGCCGTCGTGGTGTCCGATTACCAGCAAGCGGCGCTCGATTCCGTCTTGGCGGAGTCCTTCGGGTGAGCGCTCCGGCCGCCTATGCCGCGCTCGAGGAACATTCGCGCGGCCGCCGCCACCCGGAGCCGAAACCCGCATACCGATCGGAATACCAACGGGACCGCGATCGCATCGTCCATTCCACCGCGTTCCGCAGGCTGGTCTACAAGACCCAGGTGTTCGTCAATCACGAAGGCGACCTGTACAGGACGCGGCTGACGCATTCGCTCGAGGTGGCGCAGATCGCGCGCACGATCGCCCGCGCGCTCGGGCTCAACGAAGTGCTGTCCGAGGCGATTTGCCTCGCCCATGACCTGGGACATACCCCCTTCGGACATGCGGGACAGGATGCCCTGAATGAGTGCATGAAGGATTTCGGCGGCTTCGAGCACAACCTGCAGTCGCTCCGGGTGGTGGATGAGCTCGAGGAACGCTACGCGGACTTCAACGGGTTGAACCTCACCTTCGAGTGCCGCGAGGGAATTCTGAAACACTGTTCCCACAACAATGCAATTCTGCTCGGGGAGCTGGGCGAACGCTTCATCAACCGGCGGCAGCCCGGACTCGAGGCGCAGCTCGCGAATTTCGCCGACGAGATCGCATACAACAACCACGACGTGGAAGACGGCATCCGTGCCGGCCTGATCACGGTGGATGAGCTGCTTGCGGTGCCCTTGTTCCGCCAATATCACGCGCAAGTTCAGGCGAAGTATCCGACGCTCGCGGGCCGGCGGCAGGTCTACGAGATTCTGCGGCGGATGATCAATCATCTCGTCACCGATCTGATCGATTCCTCGGCGGCCCGGCTCGATGAGTCGGGGGTGACCTCGATCGCCGAGGTCAGGGCGCACCCGGGACCGTTGATCGGCTTCAGCGACGGCACGCGTGAACTCAACCACGCCCTGAAGACATTCCTGCGGGAGCGCGTTTACAAACATTACAAGGTGCGGCGCATGACCGCCAAGGCGCAGCGCGTCATGCGCGAGCTGTTCGACGCCTTCCTCGCGGACCCCGCGCTGATGCCCGATGAGCACGAGGCGACGGGCGCGCGGCTGGAATCGGTGCGGGGACCCGCCGGGCGCGCGCGCGCCGTTGCGGACTACATCGCAGGCATGACCGATCGCTATGCCATTCTCGAGCATCGCCGTCTGTTCGAACCGAGTGAACGGACTTAAGCCACCCATCATGAGCGCCACCCTGAAGAACGACTTGCTGCTGCGCGCCCTGCTGCGGGAGCCGACCCCGCGCCGACCCATATGGCTCATGCGCCAGGCCGGCCGCTATCTGCCGGAATACCGCGCAACCCGCGAGCGGGCAGGTGGTTTCCTCGCCATGTGCACGACTCCCGACATCGCCTGCGAGATCACGCTGCAGCCGGTCGACCGCTACCCCTTGGACGCCGCGATCCTGTTCTCCGACATCCTCACCATTCCGCACGCCATGAATCTCGGGTTGGAATTCGAGACCGGCGAGGGGCCGAAGTTCGAGCGCCCCGTGCGCAGCGCGGCCGACATCGCCAAGCTCGGCGTCCCCGATCCTGGACGTGATCTGAAGTACGTCATCGACGCCGTGGCGCTGGTGCGCCGCGAGCTTTGCGGCCGCGTGCCCCTCATCGGCTTTGCCGGAAGTCCATGGACGGTGGCGACATACATGGTGGAAGGCAGCGGTAGCAAGACCTTCGGCCGCATCAAGCGCATGATGTACGAGGCGCCGCGCGATCTGCATCGATTGCTCGAAATTCTCGCCAAGGCGACCATACTGTATTTGAACGCGCAAATTGCAGCCGGGGCGCAGGCCGTCATGCTGTTCGATACCTGGGGCGGCGTTCTCACGCCGGCGCAGTACGAGGAATTCTCGCTGCGCTACCTGGCCGAGGCGGTGGACGCGCTGACGCGCAAGTCAGACGGCCGCAGGGTGCCCAACATCGTCTTCACCAAGGGCGGCGGCGCCTGGCTCAAGAAGATCGCCGCCATAGGCTGCGACGCCGTGGGAGTCGATTGGACCACGGACCTCTCGACTGCACGGCGGGACGTCGAAGGCCGGGTCGCCTTGCAGGGGAATCTCGATCCCGCGGCGTTGTTTGCGCCGCCCGAGATCCTGCGCGCGGAGACTCTGCGCGTGCTTGCGAGCTACGGAGAGGGCGCCGGGCACGTCTTCAACCTGGGCCACGGCATCACACCGGACGTCGATCCGGACCGCGTCGCGCTGCTCGTGGAGACGGTGCAGAATTGTCCATTGTAGGCGCTCCGCGCGGGCGCATAAGAGCAGTCAGGCGGGCGCGGAGTGGGCAGGGGCGCGCAATTCGTCGCGCAGCGCGCGGCGCAGGATCTTGCCGACATTGCTCTTGGGCAGCTCGCTGCGGAAGTACACGTGCTTCGGTATCTTGTAGCCCGTCAATTCAGTCCTGCAGAAGGCGATCAGCGCTTCCGCCGTGAGGTTCGGATCCTTCTTCACCACGAACAGGGCGACCGCCTCGCCGGAATTCTCGTCCGGCTGGGCCACCGCCGCGACCTCCAACACGCCCGGGTGCTCGGCGGCGACGCTTTCGACCTCGTTCGGGTATACGTTGAAGCCCGACACCAGAATCATGTCCTTTTTCCGGTCCTCGATGTAGACGAAGCCCTTCTCGTCTATGCGGCCGATATCGCCCGTACGCAGCCAATCGCCGAACATCACCTTCTCGGTTTCATCCGGCCGATTCCAGTAGCCTCGCATGACCTGGGGGCCGAACACGCAGATCTCTCCGGCGCCGTTCACCGGCAACTCTTTGCCGGCGTCGTCGCGGATCGAGACATCGGTCGAGGGTACGGGCAGGCCGATGGAACCGTTGAAGTCGAGGCCTGGCGGATTGGCGGTGGCGACCGGCGAGGTTTCCGTCAATCCCCACCCCTGGGTCACGATGCAGCCCGTCACCGCCTTCCAGCGGGCGGCGACCACGCTCTGCAGGGCCATGCCGCCCGCAAATGTCATGCGCAGGGCGCTGAAATCCACGCTCTCGAAGCCGGGAGTGTGCAGCAACGCATTGAACAGCGTGTTGACGCCGCTGATGAAATTGAACTTGTATTTCTTGAGCTCCGCCACGAAAGCCTTGAAATCGCGCGGATTCGTGATCAGTACATTGCGTGCGCCCAAGGAGAGGAAGGCCAGGCAATTGCTGGTGAGCGCAAAGATGTGGTAAAGCGGCAGCGCCGTGATGACCACGCGCGCCTCATTGGCCGTCAGCGAGGGATTCACCCAGGCCGAGGATTGCAGCACATTGGCCACCATGTTGCGATGGGTGAGAACCGCGGCCTTCGCGACGCCGGTGGTGCCGCCCGTGTACTGCAGAAAGGCGATGTGCTCCGGCCCCAGCACCACCGGGTCGAGTTTGAGTCCGAGTCCGCTGCCCAAGGCGCTCTTGAATGTGCCGGCCCCCGGCATGCTCCACGGCGGAATCTGCTTGCGCACGTACTTGAGCACGAAATTCACGATGAAGCCGTGCGGGATTCCGAGCAGATCGCCGACTCGCGTCACCAGCACCTTTTTCAAGTCAGTGTGCGGCAGCACCTGCTGCAGCACGTGCGCGAAGTTTTCCACGATGACGATGGCCTTCGCCCCGGAGTCCTTCAGCTGATGCTCCAGTTCGCGGGCGGTGTACAGCGGATTGGTGTTCACGACCGCCATGCCTGCGCGCAGCACCCCGAACAACGCGACCGGGTATTGCAGGACATTGGGCATCATGAGGGCGACCCTGTCGCCCGCCTCGAGCCCTGATTTTTTTTGCAGCCAGGCTGCGAAGGCGCGGCTGAGTTCGTCGAGCTGCGCATAGCTCAAGGTCGCGCCCATGTTGGTAAAGGCGGGCGAATGCCCGTGGGCGGCGCACGCCTCCTCGAAAATATCCCGCAGCGAGGCATATTGATCAGGATCGATGTCCGCCGGCACTCCGGGGGGATATTGCTTCAGCCAATTGCGATCCATATTTATTTCCAGGCGCTGCGCGAGCAAGAAGACCGAGAAAACAGATCCGCGTGTATAGCATCCGGTGGCGAAGCCAGCAATGTTGCGGTCCTGCGGGCGTATGATAGGTGAGGCCAATGGTGGCAGAAGGATGGATTGATCGGATGGAGGCGGCGGCGTTGAATATTCGGCGGTGGTCATTCATCGGGGCGTGCTTGGCGCTCTCGGGCTGCGTCCTGGGCTACGGGCCCTGTCTGATCCAGCAACCCGTCAAGAACACCCTGACCGGGCGTGTGCATTTTCGCGACTTTCCGACCCAGGAGGGGGTGGATAATGTGCCCGTGCTGTCGCTGGACAAGACCGCCTATATATATGCGCCGGCTCAGAGCCATATTTGCCTGCCGACGAACGACGTGCAGCTGATCGGGGTCGCTGAATTTCCGCAGAATGTCATCGAAAATTCTCATGTCAGCGTCGATGGATCGCTGTTTCAAGCGGCATCGGGCCGACAGCACACGCCGTTCGCCATGAATGTAGTGACGATTCTGCCCATTCCCGCCGCCCATTGAGGAGCCGTCGGGTCCTGCGGCACCCGCGGCCGCACCGGCCTCGCCTAAGCCGGCGACCGCCTCGAAGACGGCGGCCACGGCCAAGACGGACAACACCGATCCGACCGGAGCGACAGCCAAGTGCAAGGACGGCACCTACTCGAAGTCGCAGCACCACAGCGGGACTTGCTCCAGCCATGGCGTCGTCGCCGTGTGGCTGACCGACCGCTGACCGCACGATGCGCAAAAGGGGCGGGCAAGGCGCCCTCGCAGCCCGCCCCCTGGGCGCCTGTTGAGCATTCACCGTGGCGGCTCGTGGGGAGTGCTCAGACAGCGCTAGTGGCGCAGCATGGGTAGAAGCGCGGGCCAGACATTGTCCAGTAATTTAGGCTGTCCCAGCGCGTTCGGATGAATGCCGTCGGCTTGCATGAGCTTGGGCTCAAGCGCGATATCCTTCAGCAGGAAGGGCACCAGCGGCTTTTTTTTGTCGCGCGCCAGATCGCTGTAGCACAGGCGAAATTTCTCCGTGTACTCTTGGCCGTAATTCGGCGGCATCCGCATCCCGAGCAGCAGCACCTTGGCGCCGGCCGCCGAGCCTAAGTCGACCATGCGGGCGAGATTGGCGCGCATCTGAGCGAGCGGCAGCGCGCGTAAGCCGTCGTTGCCTCCCAATTCCAGAATGACGATGCCGGGGTGATGCAGCGAGAGGGCGCGCGGCAGACGCGCGAGCCCGCCTGCCGTGGTCTCGCCGCTGACACTGGCGTTGACGACTTGGTATCCGTACTCTTGATCCTTGAGCCTCGTCTGCAGCAACGCCACCCAGCCCTGATCTACGCGCTCCAGCCCGTAGCCCGCGCTGATGCTGTCGCCGAACACGAGAATCACCGGAGTTTCGGCCCCGGCCGAACACCATGCACCGATCAACACGAACAGGACGAAAAGCCGCTTCACGGGCGCTCCTCAATGCAAGATTCAATAGTTCTCGAAGCAAGGAATGTATCCAAGACCGTCGCCAGTCCCGAAGGCCGGCTCACTATTCTCGCCGATGTGAGCCTCAGTGTGCGAACCGGGGAGACATTGGCCATCGTCGGCGCTTCGGGTGCGGGCAAGTCCACATTGTTGGCCTTGCTCGCGGGCCTCGATTCTCCGAGCACCGGCCGCGTGCTGATCGCGGGCACGGATCTGACGGAACTCAACGAGGACGGACGCGCCGCGATTCGCGGCAGGCACGTGGGGTTCGTATTCCAGTCGTTCCACCTGATCCCCTCGCTCACCGCGCTGGAGAACGTCATGCTGCCCCTCGAACTCATGCAGAGGCGCGATGCACGGCAGGCCGCGGTTGCGGCGCTTGCACAGGTGGGCTTGACGCCTCGCCTCGCCCATTACCCGAAGCAATTATCGGGCGGCGAGCAGCAGCGCGTGGCGATCGCGCGAGCTTTCGTGACTCATCCGGCGGTGCTGTTCGCGGATGAGCCCACGGGCAACCTGGATACTGCAACCGGACAGCGCATCGCGGACCTCTTGTTCGACTTGAATCGCAGCACGGGCAGTACGCTGGTCCTCGTCACCCACGACCGCGCGCTGGCGGGCCGCTGCAACCGCGTGCTGGAACTCGACGCGGGTCACACGGTGAACTGATGCAAATCGCGCGCTTCGCTTTTCGGAACCTCTGGCGCGACCTCAAGTCCGGCGAGCTCTCTGTGCTGTTGCTGGCACTCACCGTGGCCGTTCTATCCCTGACGGCGGTCGGCTTCTTCACCAGCCGAATCTCGCAGGGAGTCCGTGCGCAGGCGGCCGAAGTGCTGGCCGCGGATCTGCGCCTCGAGTCCCCCAACCCCGTCCCAGAGAAATATTTCGCGGAGGCGCAGCGCCGCGGTTTGAAGAGCGCGCGGATCTTGACCTTTCCCACTGCCATATTCAGCGGCGACGAGAGCCAACTGGCGGCCCTCAATGCGGTCACCGCAGGCTATCCGTTGCGCGGCCACGTACGCATCGCCGACCGCCCCTTCGGGGCCGCCAGGGCCACGTCGCGCATCCCCAGCCGGGGCGAAGTCTGGATCGACGCGCGCATCGTCGCGCAATTGAAGCTGACGCTCGGATCTTCGTTGAGAATCGGCGCCGCCTCGTTTCGGGTCACTCAGGTGCTCGATTACCGTCCGGATCAGGGAACCGGCTTCGTGAATCTTGCACCCGCGGCCTTGCTCAACTATGACGATGTAGCCTCCACCGGGCTGATACAGCCGGGCAGCCGCGCGACCTATGCCGCCCTGTTTGCAGGGCCCACGGGACCGATCAACTCGTTCCGCGAATACTTGCTGTCGGCCAAGGCGCCGGGTGAGCGATTGCGCGAGGTTGACGAATCGAGCCGCCAGCTGAATTCGGCCATCGATCGAGCGAGTCGATTCCTGAACCTGGCGAGCCTCGCCTCCGTTCTGCTTGCGGCGGTGGCCGTGGCCATGGGCGCCCGCCGCTACGCCGCCCGGCATGTCGATACGGTGGCATTGATGAAATGCATGGGCGCATCGCAAGCCTTCGTCCTCGCGATTTCAATCATCGAATTGTCGCTGCTCGCGGTCTGTGCCGTGGCCGCCGGAGCCGTGCTCGGCTATCTTGCGCAATCGGGCCTGGCGTGGCTGCTGCGGGATCTGATTCGCACCGATCTGCCCCCGGCCTCTTTGGCGCCGCTGCCCATCGCGCTGGTCACCGTAATGGCCATGCTCATCGGGTTTGCCCTGCCGCCGCTGCTGCAATTGAAGAGCACCCCCCCGGCGCGGGTGTTGCGCAAGAGCGTGAGCGCGCCGCCGCTGCGCTACGGCTCGAGCTACGCGCTCGCTCTTGCCGCCCTATTCGCAATCCTATGGAGCCTGGTGCGCGACGCCGAACTCGTGTTCTCCGTGCTCGCCGGCGTGCTGGGCGTGGGAGCGGTGCTCACGCTCGCGGGATTCGGGTTGGTGCGCCTCACCGGCCGGTTGCGCGGGGGAGTGGGAATCGCTTGGCGCTACGGGCTCGCCAATGTCTCGAGGCGCGGAGGCGACAGCGTCGTGCAGATCGTCGCCTTCGGATTGGGACTGATGGTGCTGCTGCTGCTGGCGGTGGTGCGCGGCGACCTGCTCGCCGATTGGCGGCGCAGCCTGCCCGGCGATGTGCCCAACAATTTCCTGATAAATATCAGGCCGGAGGAACGCGGATCCTTGCAGGAGTTCCTATCGTCGCACGGCATGGGGCAGCCACAGATGTTTCCCATGGTGCGCGCGCGCATCATCGCCATCAACTCGCGGCCTGCAGAGTCTTTGAAGGTTGCAGGAGACTCCGGCCGCGGCTTCCTGGAGCGCGAGCAGAACCTGACCTGGTCCGCGGGATTGATGGAGGACAATCAATTGGTCGCGGGGACTTGGTGGACGCCCGCGGACCTGGGAAAGCCGCTGGTTTCCATATCGACCGAGTATCAGGAGGCGCTGCATCTGAAGCTCAAGGATAAGATCACCTTCGACGTCGCGGGCGAAGCCCTGACCGTGGAGGTGGCCAGCATCCGCAAGATTCGCTGGGACAGCTTCCGCCCCAATTTCTTCCTGGTGTTTCCGCCCGGGCTTCTGGACGGCGCGGCCGGCACTTACATGACCAGCGTGTATCTGACTCCCGCGCAGAGGCCGTCGCTGGCCGACCTCGTGCGCCGGTTCCCGACCGTCTCGGTGTTCGACGTCGATGCCATTCTCAAGCAAATCCGCGACATCATGGATCGCGCGACGCTCGCGGTGCAATACGTCTTTCTGTTCACCCTGGCGGCGGGAATCGTCGTGCTGCTGGCGGCGGTTCAATCGACGCGCGATGAACGCCGTTACGAAAGCGCCATGCTGCGTACGCTGGGCGCGAGCCGCGGCACCGTGTTGCAGGGGGTGGCCGCTGAATTCTCGGCGCTCGGGTTTCTCTCGGGCACCCTTGCGGCCTTCGGCGCCACCGGCGTGGGTTGGGTATTGGCGCGGCGCCTGTTCTCGCTGAATTACACGCTCGATCCTTGGCTGTGGGCGGCGGGGTTGGTCTGCGGCACCGTACTGGTCGGCGTGAGCGGTACTCTGGCGACGCGCCGCGTGGTCGATACGCCGCCGATTTATACACTGCGCGACGAGTAGGAGCCTGTCGGCCCGCGGCGCTTTAAATTATTGCACGTCGAGGATGAGCCATCCGACCGGAACGGGACTTCCGCGAAACGGCAGTGCCTCGATACGCACATTGTAGATGCCGGCGGACAGGCCGGTGGAATTCACCGTCATGTTTAACTCGCCGTTCGAATCCTTGAGCAAATTGTTCAACACCAGCGCGCGGCCCTGGTCCTTCTTGTCGACGAACATGCGAAATTCCGTCAGCTTGTTGGTGTAGGCGAGATCGATGTGCACGTTCATGAGCACGGGGGCGCTGCGGCTCAAGCTGATCCGCGCCTTGTCGATTCCCTGAGCGTGGTCCGGGGCGATATTCACCTCGCGCAGCGTCGCCGGCTGCACCAAGGACCCTTGGTTCATCAAAGTACGAGTGTCCTCGAGCTCGCCGCGCAGCAACGCGTATTTTCCAACCAATACCCAGAAGGCGACCAGGCTCAAGAAAGCCACCACCCCCAGCCCGATAGGGACATACACTGTCTTCCACCAGGGCGGCCGCGCCTCGCCGAGATCCTGCGGCTGGCCGCTGGCCTCGAGCAGCTTGAGGGTGGCATGCGCGCGCTCCGGAAGCTTGAGTTCGGCGAGGTAATCCGGATTCGCGCGGCACCAATTCTCGAGATCGCGCGCTCCCTTGTATGGCAGCTTGTTCTCGAGGTACCGCTCCACGAGCTTGTGATCTTCGATGAACTTCCGATCGAAGCGTGGCGGCGCAGATTGCTGATTCCCCTGCGAAACGGTGCGGGCGTTCATACTCGGGCGTCCATGACTTCGCGTATCATGACGTTTCGCTCGCGCGGAATATGTGAAATGATCGGCAAATGATCAGCGCCGAGGGCCTGGTGCGAAGCCGGGCCGAGACGGCCGTCACGATTTTCCGACTTAGTGCTGGGCCGCTATGACGCGGTCGACCACATCGCACACGGCGGCGATCGCAGGGATGCGCGTGCTTGACTTGCGCCACACCGCGCCGACGGTCCGATGCGGTGCGGGTTTGGCGAAGCGCCGCACCGTCAATCCGCGCTGGGAGCCGAACGGCGACTCCACCGCGAGCTCCGGCAACAGCGTGATGCCGAGGCCGGCCACCACCATTTGACGCAGGGTTTCGAGGCTGGTCGCGCGAAAATCCTCCGCCTCGCGCACGTCGACCCGGCTGCACACCTCCAATGCCTGGTCCCGCAGGCAATGGCCGTCCTCCAGCAACAGCAGCGTGTGCCCCTTCAGATCCTGCACCTTGATGGTCGATTTGGCGCCGAGCGGGTGGTTGTTGGGCAGCGCCACGGTGAAGTCTTCCCGATATAGCGGCCGCGATTCGATCCCGTCCTCCGATGTGGGCAGCGCCATGAGGCCGAGATCGATTTCACCGTCGCGCAATCGAGCGAGGAGCGCCTCCGTTTGATACTCGTACAGCATCAGGCTCAAATGCGGCAGCGCCTTGCGCAGCTTCGGCATGACGCGCGGCAGAAGATAGGGCCCGATGGTCGGGATCAGCGCCACCTTGAGCTTTCCCGCGAACGGATCGGCGTTGTTGCGGGCCAGAGCGACGATCTGGTCCCCCTCATCGAGCATGCGCCGTGCGCGCGCCACCACTTGCTTTCCGACCTCTGTGAGCTGCACGTTCTTCGGCCGCCGCTCGACCAGCTTGACGCCGAGGTACTCCTCGAGCTTCTTCAGCTGCGCCGAGAGAGTGGGCTGGCTCACGAAGGTGCGCTCGGCCGCCCTGCCGAAATGCCCCGTATCCGCCAGGGCCACCAGGTACTTCAGATCCTTCAGATTAACCATAGACGCAGTCTATCAAAATCATCGTAACTATCAACTTCTACAATGGGCGCCCGGCTGATATCGTCGCTCCCTGAATCAAAACTTGCTCGAGGAACCAAGCCATGTCTCTGATCAATACTGAAATCAAACCCTTCAAGGCCACCGCCTACCACAACGGCAAATTCGTGCCCGTGACTAAGGAAAGCCTCATCGGCGAGTGGTCCGTGCTGGTGTTCTACCCCGCGGATTTTACGTTCGTGTGTCCCACTGAGCTCGGCGACCTCGCCGACAATTACGCGGAATTCGAGCAGCTGGGAGTCGAAATCTACGGCGTATCCACCGACACCCATTTCGCGCACAAGGCCTGGCACGACTCATCCGACACCATCAAGAAGGTGCAGTACCCGCTGATCGGCGATCCGACCGGGACGCTC
This sequence comes from uncultured Gammaproteobacteria bacterium, assembly GCA_963702735.1. GTDB lineage: Bacteria > Pseudomonadota > Gammaproteobacteria > Steroidobacterales > Steroidobacteraceae > Bog-1198. The sequence goes on from CAVPDW010000002.1 coordinate 528,213, forward strand.
GCGCGCAATTTCGAGGTGTTGATCGAAGACCAGGGTCTCGCTCTGCGCGGCACCTTCGTGATCAATCCCGAGGGCGTGATCAAGGTCATGGAAGTTCACGACAACGGCATCGGCCGGGACGCGAAGGAGCTGCTGCGCAAGGTCAGAGCGGCGCAGTATGTGGCGTCGCATCCGGGTGAAGTCTGCCCGGCCAAGTGGACGCCCGGAGCCGGCACTCTGTCGCCGTCCTTGGATTTGGTGGGCAAGATCTGAACCGGCGAAGGAGCGAGTCCATGCTCGACGGCAACCTGAAGGCGCAATTGAAGGGCTGCCTGGAGAGGATCTCGCAGCCCGTGGAACTGGTCGCGAGCGTCGACGACGGCGCCGAGTCGCGCGACATGCTCGAAATGCTGCGCGACATCGAGTCCGTGTGCGGCGCGATCTCGATCGAGGTGCAGCGCGGCGATGCGGAGCTCAAGCCCTCGTTCGCTGTGCGCCGCCCCGGAACCCCGGCGCGGGTACGCTTCGCGGGTCTGCCGATGGGGCATGAATTCACCTCGCTGGTGCTCGCGCTGCTGCAGACTGGCGGCCATCCGCCGAAGGCCGACCCCGGCCTCGTCGAACAAATACGCAATCTGGACGGCGAGTACCGCTTCGAGACCTTCGTCTCGCTCACCTGCCGAAACTGTCCCGACGTGGTTCAGGCGCTGAATCTCATGGCCGTGCTCAATCCAAAGGTGAGCCATACCATGATCGACGGGGCGCTGTTTCAAGACGAGGCGGCAAGGCGTCAAGTGATGGCGGTGCCGGCGGTCTATCTCAACGGCCGTCCGTTCGGACAGGGCCGCATGGAACTCGCAGAAATCGCGGCAAAGCTCGATGCAGGATCCGGCGCGCGAGAGGCAGCCGCGCTCCGCGCCAAGGCGCCTTTCGATGTTCTTGTGATCGGCGGCGGACCGGCGGGCGCGGCGGCGGCGATCTACGCGGCGCGCAAGGGACTGCGCACGGGGATCGCTGCGCAGCGGGTAGGCGGTCAGCTGCTGGACACCGTCGGCATCGAAAACTTCATCTCCGTGAAGGAGACCCTGGGGCACACTCTGGCGGCGGGCCTGGAGGAGCATGTGGCGGGCTACGAAGTCGACGTCATGAATCATCAGCGCGCAGAGGCGCTGGTTCCGGGGGATTTGATCGAAGTGAGGCTCGGCAACGGCGGCGCCTTGAAAGCGCGCTCGCTGATCATCGCCACCGGCGCGCGCTGGCGCGAAATCAACGTGCCGGGCGAGCGCGAATACCGCAACCGCGGCGTCGCCTATTGTCCGCATTGCGACGGGCCTCTGTTCAAGGGAAAGCGGGTCGCGGTCATCGGCGGCGGCAATTCAGGGGTCGAAGCGGCCATCGATCTCGCCGGGCTCGTCAGCCATGTCACGCTCATCGAGTACGACGCACAGTTACGGGCCGATGCCGTACTGCAAGACAAACTCCGCACTCTCCCCAACGTGACTGTCATCACGGGTGCGCAAACCACCGAGATTCTGGGCGACGGCGAACGAGTGGCAGGCCTCAGGTACGAGGACAGGCAGAACGGCGCGCGGCACACGGTGGAGTTGGCCGGCGTGTTCGTGCAGATCGGGCTGGTGCCGAATACCGACTGGCTCAAGGGTGCGGTCAAGCTGTCGTCCCGCGGCGAAGTCGAGGTCGACGCGCGCGGCCGGACCTCCGTGCCCGGTGTATTCGCCGCAGGAGATTGCACCGTAGTACCCTACAAACAGATCGTCATTGCGGTGGGTGAGGGAGCGAAGGCGTCGCTCGGTGCCTTCGACCACCTCATTCGCTCGCCGCTCTCCGCAGCCGCATAGCAGCAACCCGTCTGCCGGTGCACTCCGGGGCGAACCGCTCGTAGGGAGTGTAAGGATGTCATCGAGTGCCCCTCCGCATCGGCTGTCCTCGGGCGTGGTCGTGGTCACGCTCGCGCAGCGGAAGCTTAAATATCTGCTGCTGCGCGCGTATCGCAATTGGGATTTTCCCAAAGGCCTGGTGGAGGCGGGCGAGCAGCCGATCGACGCGGCCTTGCGCGAGGTTCGTGAAGAGACGACGCTCGACGATCTTTCCTTCGATTGGGGCCTCGAATTCATGGAAACGGGCCCCTACAACAAGGGCAAGATCTCACGCTACTACATTGCACGCAGCAAGCGGTCGGAGGTGCTGCTGCCGGTCAACCCGGAACTGGGCAGGCCGGAGCACCATGAAGCGCGCTGGGTCGACATGCCTACGGCGCTGACCATGGTTTCACCGCGCCTGCGGCCCGTGGTCCGGTGGGCGCACGGCATCATCAATCGCGAGCCCGCGCCGCCAGGGTCGAACCCCGGCCAGGATCGCAATTAGCGGGATCACGCCTCGGCGGCGCCGAGGTCGAGATCGATGGCGCCGCGGCCGATCTCGAGCACATCGCCGCCCACGAAAATACCGCGGTCGCCGGCAACCCGCAGGAAAAGCGACGACGGGCGGCCCACGAACTCGCCCTGCGCAATACTTAAGTCGACCGGCAGGGGCCGCTGCACCCCTAAGCACCAGCCGCCGAAATTGGCGGTCGCCGATCCTGTCGCCGGGTCCTCGAGAATGGCGGGGCCCTGCGGGAAGAAGAAGCGCGCGAGCACGGTGCCGGGTCCGGAGAAGGCGAAGACATAGGCCATGCCGATGCCGTCTTCACTGCGAATCTGCCTCAAGGCCTGCGCATCCGGCGACGCCCGCCGCACCGCCTCGATCGAGGTGAGGGGCACGATCAGCTGCTCCTTGCCGGCCTTGACCCACAAGGGCCGCTCGTCGATATCCCGAAGGACAAGCCCCAGCGCCCGGGCCAGATCGCTTCGCGATTCCTCGACTTCACGCCAGCTAGGGGTGGGCGCGGCCAATGTCCAACGGTCGCCCTGGGCGCGCACCGTGATCATGCCCGCCTGCATTTCCAGCCGCAGCGAATCCCCGCCCAACCCGAGCGCCCTGCACACATGAGCAGTACCCAGGGTGGGATGTCCCGCAAACGGCATTTCGTAGTTCGGGGTGAAGATCCGTACACGCGCGTCGGCGCTGGAGGAGGGCAGAATGAACGTGGTCTCCGACAGATTGAACTGCCGGGCCAGGGCTTGCATCGTCTGCGTGCCGAATCCCGCCCCGTTCTCAAAAACGCAGAGTGGATTGCCGGTCAAGGGCCCGCCACGATTGTGGGTGAACACGTTGAGGATGCGGAACGGGTGGCTCGACATGGCTAAGTCGAGTATTGCACGAGCTCACAACCTCGTCGCCAGCTCCAAGCTTGCCCGTTCCGCCCCGCGGCCCCGGCCCCAACGTGAGCCGGATCCTACGGCCGCACCACCACAACCGGCGCGGGCGCGACCACCGCTACGCGGGGGCCGTAGTAATAGGGGCGGTGATAATAGCCCGCCGGTGCGACCACGCAACCCGTCATGACCGCCGCCATTATACTAAATGAAATCAATGTCTTAAGTAAGGCTTTCATATCCCTTGCTCCTTGAAGATTCGCGTCTCGAGGAGAACAACGCGGGCGGTCTGCTCAAGGATGACAGGATGAACAATCCTTAAGGCCGACCGAGCAGGGCCGGGCGGACATAATGCCCGCTCTGAAGAGGCGTCAAGCCAGGGAATGGAAGACCTTCTGCACGTCGTCGTCCTGCTCGAGCTTGTCGATCAATCCCAAGACCTCGGCCGCTTGGCCCTCGGGCAGTTCGACGGGAACCGAGCATATGTATTCGTGCTCTGCGGACAGCGGCGTGATGCCGCGTTTCTCGAGCGCCTCCTGCAGCCTGCCGAAATCATTGAAAGCGCAGCGGATCACCAGTTGCGGCTCGCCCTTCTCTCCGGTGCTCTCGCCCATTTCCTCGAGTCCATGGTCGATGAGATCAAGCTCGAGCTCATCCTGATCTTTGACGCGCGGCGGGGTCCAGGCGAAACACTCCCATTTTCTTGAACAGGAAGCTGACGCTGCCGGTGGTGCCGAGATTGCCTGCGCCCTTGGCAAAGATATTGCGCACGCTGCCCACGGTGCGCGTGGGGTTGTCGGTCGCGGTTTCGACCAGCAGGGCCACCCCGTGCGGTGCATAGCCTTCGTAGATGATTTCCTGGTAATTCGTCGCCTCCTTGCCCGAGGCGCGCCGAATCGCCGCCTCGGTCTTGTCCTTGGGCATATTGACGGCGCGCGCGTTCTGCAGCACCCGGCGCAACGTGGGGTTCGACGCCGGGTCGGGGCCGCCGGCGTGCACCGCAATGGCGATATCCTTGGCGACGCGGGTGAACTGCTTCGCCATGCGGTTCCAACGCGCGAACATCGCGTGCTTTCTGACTTCGAATATGCGTCCCATGGTGCAGCATGGTAGCAATACCCCGACAAACCGCTAGACTTGCCGCTCCCTTCTCAAGGCGTTTCCCATGAGTGCAGTTCCTGCGGAAGAAGTCCCCATCATCCCGAGCTTCCGCGAACTCGCACTGTCGGAACCGGTGCTGCGTGCGCTGACCGACGTCGGCTACGAGGCGCCCTCGCCGATCCAGGCCGCGACCATTCCGGTGCTGCTGTCCGGCGCCGACATGCTCGGGCAGGCGCAAACCGGCACCGGCAAGACAGCGGCTTTCGCCTTGCCTGCACTGACGCGTATCGACTTGTCCAAGCACGAGCCGCAGGTTCTGGTGCTGGTACCCACCCGCGAGCTCGCCCTGCAGGTGGCCGAGGCCTTCTCAGCGTACGCGGCGCATCTGAAGGGGTTTCACGTGCTGCCGATCTACGGCGGCCAGAGCTATCAGCCGCAGCTCAATGCCCTGCGGCGCGGCGTGCACGTGGTCGTGGGCACTCCGGGCCGCGTCATCGATCACATGAACCGCGGCACATTGAAGCTGTCGGGATTGACGCATGCTGGTGCTGGACGAAGCCGACGAAATGCTGCGCATGGGATTCGTCGACGCGGTCGAAAGCATTCTCGAGCAGACACCCCCGCAGCGACAGGTGGCCTGTTCTCCGCCACGATCCCGGCGCCGATTCGGCGCATCGCTTCCAAGCACCTGCGCACGCCGGTCGAGATCACCATCAAGAGCAAGACCAGCACCGCGACCAACATCCGCCAGCGCTACTGGATGGTCAGCGGCATGCACAAGCTCGATGCGTTGACGCGGATTCTGGAGGCCGAGACCTTCGACGGCATGCTGGTGTTCACCCGCACCAAGCAATCGACGGTCGAGCTTGCGGAGAAACTCGAGGCGCGCGGCTTCGCCGCCGCGCCGCTCAACGGCGACATACCCGCAGCCGCAGCGCGAGCGCACCGTGGCCCGCCTGAAGGCCGGCCAGATCGACATCGTGGTCGCCACCGACGTGGCCGCGCGCGGCCTCGACGTCGAGCGCATCGGCCATGTGGTGAACTACGACGTGCCCTACGACACCGAGTCCTACGTGCATCGGATCGGCCGCACCGGCCGGGCAGGGCGCAAGGGCGAGGCCATCCTGTTCATCGCGCCGCGCGAGCGCAATATGCTGCGTGCCATCGAACGCGCCACCCGGCAAGTCATCGAACCGATGAATCTGCCGACGGTCGACACGGTCAACGCGCTGCGAATCGCCAAATTCAAACAGCGGGTCATCGAGACTCTGCCTTCGGGCGCCGCAAGCGCCTTCCGGCCCGTACTGGAGCAGCTGGAGGCGGAGACCGGTCTGCCGCTCATCGACATCGCCGCCGCGCTCGCGAGCCTTTCGCAGGGCGCGACGCCGCTGTTGTTGGCGGGCAAGCCGGAGCGGCCCGCGCAAGCGCGCACGCCCGACCTGCCGTATCCTCCGCCTGAGCGTGCAACCGCAGCGGACGCCCGCGAGCCCAAGATAAGGTCCGCGCCCGGCCTCATGGAAACTTTTCGCATCGAGGTGGGGTCGATACATGGAATCAAGCCCGGCAACATCGTCGGCGCCATCGCCAACGAGGCTGGGATCGAAGGCGTGCACATCGGCCGGGTGGACATTCGCGAGGATCACAGTTACGTCGACTTGCCTGAAGGCATGCCGAGGCAGATATTCAAGGAACTGCAGAAGGTGCGGGTGGCGGGCCGCGAGCTTCGCATCAGCAGGGTCGGCGAAAAGCCGCCCAAGCCGCCGCGGGATTCGACCGGCCGGCATGGCGAGCGCAAAATGTTGAGCCGTCGCAAGACGAAGAATTGATACCTACAGGACCTTAGCGAGGAGCGAGTCATGGGCAAGGGCATGGATCGAAAGAAAGAAGAAAAGAAGAAACCGACCAAGACGCTGGAAGAGAAGCGCGCTGCGAAAAGAGAGAAGAGGCAGGCCAGGGGCTGAGCGTAGGCCCCGGCGGCGCCGCTCCGTATCGATTCTCAATCGACCCGCGAGCGGCGATTGCCCCGCAGGAATTCCCGGATATTGGCGGCCATCTCATCGACGCAGCGCTGGCGGGCCTCGCGCGCCGCCCACGCCACGTGCGGCGTCAATGATGAGATTCGGTATGCCCGGATCGAGCAAGGGGTCGTCCTTGGAGCGGCGGCTCCTGGGGCAGCACGTCGATACCGGCGCCGCCGAGACGATGCGCCTTGAGCGCCTCCGCTCAAGCGCGTGTCCATCCACCAGCGCGCCGCGAGCCGTGTTGATCAGAGCGCGTCCGGCTTCATGAGACCGAGTTCGCGCGCGCCGATCAGGCCGCGCGTGGAAGAGTCGAGCGGGCAATGCAGCGAAACGATGTCCGACATGGCGAGCAGCCGTTCCAGCTCCACACGGTCCGGCTTCGGGACTCTCGCCGCGGCGGTTGGCGACGATTACACGCATTCCGAAGGCTTCGGCCATCCGCGCCGCGCCGCGGCCCAATTCACCCCAGCCGACCACGCCGAAGAGGCGGCCCGAGAGTTCGCGTATGGGATGTGCGAGCACAACCTGCCCCTCATTGCGGGTCCATGAGCCGTCGCGGGCCAGGCGTGAGTAGTCGCATACATGCTGGTTGAGGCTCAGGATCAGCGCCCAGACGTGCTGCACCACCGATGAGGTGCAGTAGGCGCGCACATTGCACACCGCTATCCCGAGCTCGCGCGCCGCGGCCACATCGATGTTGTTGGTGCCGGTGCCGGCGACCGCGATCAACTGCAGCCGGGGCGAGCCCTCGAGCAGTTCGCGCGACAACTCGATCTTGTTCAACAGTACTATCTCGGCACCGCGAATGCGCTCGAGGGTGGCCGAGTCGTCGGTATCGCAGAGAAGAAGGTCGTCGACGGTAGCGCGCAGGGCGGATGCGTCCAAGTCGCCTGCGGAGACGGTGTCGTAGTCCAAAAATACCGCTTTCACGAGGGATCTGCCGGCATCACGGGTAGAATGCATCACCATACATGAAAGTTTCCGCAGTCAAATCCTTGATTGCCGCCAATGTCATGGTGTTCATATTGCAGAGCCTGTCGAACGGCGCGCTGGATGTTTTCGCGCTTTGGCCGCTGCAAACCATCGAAGGCAGGTCGTATTTCCATCTTTGGCAAATCATCACCTATGCGTTCCTGCATAGTACCGGCAACATTTCGCATCTGCTGTTCAACATGCTGGGATTGTGGATGTTCGGCGGGGAGGTCGAGCGCTACGTCGGGCCCCGCCGGCTGCTTGCCTGCTACTTCGCCTCGGTGGTCACCGCCGCGCTCAGCCAGCTGTTCATCCCGTCGCGTTCGGGGCGCCGCCGGCTCCCACCATCGGCGCATCGGGCGGAGTTTTCGGCCTGCTGCTGGCCTACGCGTTCCTGTTTCCGAAGCGCAAGGTGATTCCCCTGATTCCGCCCATCCCCATGCCGGCGTGGCTGTTCGCCACGCTGTATGCAGGCATCGAGCTCTTCTTGGGCGTTACCGGGACGATGTCGGGGGTCGCGCATTTCGCCCATTTGGGCGGCATGGTGGGCAGCGCGCTCGTGATCATGCAGTGGCGCCGCGCTCCCGCGGACCGTTTCCATTAGGCTATGTGTATGAAGCTGCACAAACCAGGCATCGTGCCTCTCTTGTCCGTGTTCGCATTCGTGTGCGTCGCGACGTCCGCTCGCGCGGACTGGGTGCGGCGCGTCACCGACGGCATCATGGGGACGCGGATCACCGTCGAGCTATGGGCGGACGACAAGGACAAGGCCGAGCAAGCCATCGACGCCGTGCTCGATGAAATGCGGCACATCGATGACACGATGAGCACCTACAAGCCCACCAGCGAGGTCTCGCTGGTCAACGCCAAGGCGGCGGACGGCCCCATGCGCATCAGCAAGGAGCTATTCGACCTGCTGGTCACTGCCAAGGAGTATTCGGTCATCACCGACGGGGCCTTCGACATCACCTACGCCAGCGTCGGCTACATGTACGACTTCCGCAAACACATCCACCCGGACGAAGCACAAATCGACAAGGCACTGCCCGCGGTCGATTATCGCCATGTGCTGCTCGACCCGAAGAATCAGACGGTGCAGTTTTCCCAGAAGGGCGTGCGCATCGATCTCGGCGGCATCGCCAAAGGCTATTCGGTGGATCGAGGCATCGACGTATTGAAAGCGCGCGGCTTTACTCGAATGTATGTCGGCGCCGGCGGCGACAGCCGCATCGTCGGGGATCGATTCGGCAAGCCCTGGATGGTGGGCATTCGCGATCCGCGCAAGGGCGAGGGCGCGGTGATCACGCGGATTCCGTTGGTCGACGCCGCAATCTCGACCTCGGGCGACTACGAGCGGTTCTTCGAGGAAGACGGCGTGCGCTACCACCACATCATCGATCCGCGCACGGGTCATTCCGCGAGCAAGGTGCGCAGCGCCACGGTCATCGGTCCGTATGCGACTCGAACCGACGGGCTGTCGAAGACCGCTTTCGTGCTGGGCCCCGAGAAGGCCATGGAGATCTACAATAGAATCGACGACATCGATGCCATCATCGTCAAGCTCGACGGGACCGTGATCTACTCCAAGGGGATAGAGCCGGCCAAGGCGGCCGCGCCCGCGAAGTAGCCGAGCGGTCGGCTAGTTGAATTTCAGGCCGACGGGGGCGCGTGATCAGGCGGGCTCCATGTTCGCTGATGTTTTCAAAAACCACTGTCTCGCTGATCAAGGGATCCTCGACTGCCTGGAGATTCGCCACCGTATTGGTGGCCATGCGGGGCTCGGCTGGCGCCGACGCCTCCGCACCCGCCGCGGCGACACTGTCGGGTACCCCAGGAAAGTGTTGAATGCCTCATCGGGGAAACACCTGAGTGCCCCGCAACCCCTTCCGGATGGCCTCGAGCAACTCTCCTCCCGGGTCCAGGCTTTGTTCCCAGTACATGATGCCTCCCAGGTGCATGGCCTTGACGTAGGCTGCCTTGGCTGCGATCGACTGCGGATCATCGTAGGTGATGAATCGGCGCGCCTCTTCATTCCACAGCCATGGTGCCTGCGCCTCGGCGTCCCAGTAGCGCACGTAGCCGCGCTTGTCGATGTAATCTCTCTTGAGCTCCTGCCACGGGTGTTCACCCTGGTAGCGGCCGTAGTGCTGGTAAAGGCCCTGATGATCGGTTCGCACGTCGGCGAAATCACGGCCATAGAATGCGGCGCCGATCACCAGCTTGTCCGGCGGGACGCCTGCGTGGCGGAACTGCCTCACGGCGCGCTCCGTGATGCGTGCATCGGGGGGTGCGATGCGGGCGGCGCCCAGCCCGCTGTGGTGACCGGTGAGCGGGGTCTGGCTGTTGACGAAGTCGTACGTCATCAGGTTGAACCAGTCGAGGCAGGGCGATACGGCGGCAATGTCCAGGCCGCTGGCAAAGGGACCGTCGGCGGCAACAATGCTCAGGGTGTAGTGACGGCCACCCGCGCCGCGGCGGGCGGCGCCTGCCTTGTCCAGCGCGGCGCGCACCGTCCTAAGCAGCAGGGTGAAATTGGCGCGGTCCTTGGGGCTGGATCGAATGCCCGATTCGCCGTGCCCAGGATATTCCCAGTCGACATCGAGGCCGTCGGCATCGTGCGAGGCCACGAGCTGTGCGGCGCTGTCCGCGAATGCCCGCCGGCCCGCCCGCGGCTTCTGAGAATCCTCCGGCGCCCCATCCGCCGACCGAGATTGCCACCTTCAGCGCGGGGTATGCCGCCTTCAGTGCGGTGAGCTCACGCAGGCGCGCCTCGCCTGCCGCATCGAGCGTCACGCGGCCGTCCACGAGGCTCGCGAAGGCGTAGATCAGCGTGTCGATATTACCTGCATCCTGGGTTCGCGCCGCGTTCCAGCGGGTCGCGTACCCGATGATTCGAGGGTGGACCGATGCGGCCGGCGCGCCGCCGCACCCCAAAACCGCGCAGGCCGCAAGCAGCAGAACAGCACCCAGATTTCGCAAGGGTCGAGCCTCCGGAAAAGGGGCGCTCATTTTCGCAGCAGCGGTGTTGTCTGCCAACCGGTGCCCAACGGAATAAAATGGCCCTGCAATGAGTCTTATCCTCCATGGATGACAAACGCGCCCGGTTCGAGGCGCAGGTTTTGCCGCACCTGGACGCCGCGTACAGATTCGCCCGATGGCTGTCGCCCGCGCCAGGCGAGGGGGACGATGTCGTGCAGGAGGCGATCCTGCGCGCCTTTCGCGGCTTCGATGCCTTGAGAGGGTCCGATGCCAAGGCGTGGCTGCTGACGATCGTGAGAAATTGCCATTCGACGGCGCTGAAACAACGGCAGCGCCGCGGCTTCGTGCCGCTTCCGGAGGAAAACGATGCGCAAGACGGCTACGCCATGACCGCGAAGACACCCGATCCCGAGAGCGACTCGATCCGCAGGGACGAGCAGCGCACGCTCGATCGGCTGATTGCTGCATTGCCCGAGGAACATCGCACGACGCTGATGCTGCGGGAAATCGAGGAGATGGACTACCGTCAAATAGCGCACATCACCAACGTGCCCATCGGTACTGTAATGTCGCGGCTCGCCCGCTCGCGCGCCGCGCTGAAGGAGCGATGGCTTCGGGAAACCGAGGGAGAACCGCGTGCAGTGCGCTGAATCTCTGCGCGTGCAGGCTTACTTCGACGGCGAAGTCGACGCGATTTCCGCCACCGATATCGAGCGTCACGTCGCAAATTGTGTGGAGTGCAGGGCGCTGCTCGACGATCTCGATACGGTGCGCACCGCGCTTCGCAATAGCGTGGTTCTGGAGCGCGCCCCGACGGCGCTTCGCGCCGGTCTTGAACTGGCACTCGATTGGGAAAGCGCCGCCGAAGCCCCGCACCCGACCGCCCCGAAACCGCGAAATCGGCGCGTGCGCTCGTTTTGGGCGGGCGCCCTGGGCGGAGTGGGCGCCACGGCGTTGGCGGCGGGCCTCGCGATGTTTCTGCTGGTGCCGCGGCTCGCCAATCCATTGACCGACGAGCTGGTGAACGCTCACGTGCGTTCGCTGATGCCGGCTCATCTCACCGATGTGGTGTCCACCGACCGTCACACGGTCAAGCCCTGGTTTGCGGGCCACGCCGACGTATCGCCGGTGGTCGCCGATTTCGAGCCGCAGGGCTACCGGCTCGTCGGCGGACGCGTGGACTATCTGGATCACCAGCGCTCTGCGGTGGTGGTGTACCAACACGGCGCGCACGTCATCAATGTCTTCAGCTGGGCGGCCAACGGGCGCACATTGCCCGGGAATGCCACCCGCAGCGGCTACCACCTCGTCTTCTGGAAGACCGGAGACCTCGCCTACTGCGCGATTTCGGACACTGCGTCGGACGAGCTCGACGGATTGGTGCGGCTGCTTCGGGAATAAATCGACACGACGCGAAGTCTTCTCTCCTGAACTCAACGAGGAGACGACCGTGTCGAACGATAAACTGCTGCAATCGCGGCGCAATGCCCTGAAATGCATGGCCTATGGCGGAGCCGGCACCCTTTTTGCGCTGTCGGGCGGCATGTTCACGCCGATCGATCTTGCCATGGCCGGCGCCGACAAACGCGCCGCCGCGGCGAGGGCTAAGCCGCTGTTCGTCCAGATCAGCGATACGCATATCGGGTTCAACAAGGACGCGAATCCCGACGTCAACGCAACCCTCTCCCAGACCATCGACATCGTCAACGGCATGTCCGATCAGCCCGCCCTCATCATCCACACGGGCGACATCACGCATTTGTCGAAGCCTGCGGAGTTCGACACGGCGCAGCAGATGTTCTCCCGCCTGCGCACCACCGAAATGCATACCGTGCCGGGCGAGCACGACACCACCGATGCAACCGTGACGGAATACTTCAATCGATTCGGCAAGGCCTCCGGCAACAAGGGCTACTACAGCTTCGATCATGCCGGCGTGCATTTCATCGCGCTCATCAATGTGCTTCAGTTCAAGCCGGGCGGCCTCGGCACCTTGGGCGCCGATCAAATCGCCTGGCTGACCGCAGACTTGAAGGGAAAATCCTCGAGCACCCCCATCGTCGTCTTCGCACATATGCCGCTGTGGACCATTTACGAGCCTTGGGGCTGGGGAACGGGAGATGCGGACCAGGTGCTCAACCAATTGCTGCGGTTCGGATCGGTCACCGTGCTGAACGGCCACATTCATCAGATCGTTCAGAAAGTCGAAGGCAACATGATCTTTCACACGGCTCGCTCGACCTCCTATCCGCAGCCGGTCGCCGGCGAGGGATCAGGGCCCGGTCCCCTCAAGGTACCGCCGGATCAACTTCCACGGATGCTCGGGATCACCAGCGTGTCGCAAGTCGTGCATCCGCGCTCATTGGCGCTCAACGACACGACGATCGCCTAGGAGCGGTACATGACACTGAGGCCATGGCGAGCGGCGTGGATTGCATTCGGCGCGGCGGCGTTGGGGGGGCTTGCGTTCTCTCAGGACGCGAATCGGATCGTGGTCAAGGATTTCATGTTCAAGCCGGATTCATTGACGGTCAAAGCGGGCTCCACCGTGACCTGGGCCAACATGGACGATGAGCCGCATTCCGTCGTCAGCGACACGGGAATGTTCCGTTCCGGCGCCATCGACACCAACGAGAGCTTCACGTTCAAGTTCGACAAACCCGGCACGTATCATTTCACCTGTTCGATTCATCCGCGCATGACCGGGACGATCATCGTGCGGTGAAACCGATGACGTGCACGGGTACTTGTCGCGGGCACCGGCACCGTAGCGCCGAGTCCGGGGTCAGTCGCGAAAATTATTGAATTGCAGCGGGACCCCGACATCCGCCTTGCGAAGGAACGCGATGGCTTCCTGCAAATCGTCGCGCTTTTTGCCGATGACCCGCACCTTCTCGCCCTGGATCTGCGCCTGCACCTTGAGCTTCGAGTCCTTGATCAGCCGCGACACCTTGCGGCCCGCTTCGGCGTCGATTCCATGCTTCAGAATCACGAGCTGCCTGGCTCTGGCGAGATTCACCTCGGGATCCTTCACCTCGAGGCAGGCGATGTCGATGCCGCGCTTTGATATTCGAAGCTTGAGGATATCGAGCATCTGCTTGAGCTGAAAGTCAGCAGGGGCAGTCATGGTCACCGTGGTCTCTTCCAGCTCGTATGCCGCATCGGTGCCCTTGAAGTCGAAACGCTGCCCAAGCTCGCGGATCGCCTGATCCACGGCATTCGTCAACTCATGCGTATCGATTTCCGAGACGACATCGAACGACGGCATCACGACTCCCTGAGAAGCCGGTCCAGCGTGGCCCTGACCTCGTCAACGAACTCCGTGTAATGCGCGCCCGTGGCCGGGCCGGAAAATCCCGTGTGGATCTTGCGCACATTGCCCTTGCGGTCGACGAAGATGGTTGTGGGAAACGCGTAGACGCGCTCCAGCATCGGCAATTTTTTCGCCGCCTCGTCCTTGTCGGAGATGCCCGCGATCAGGGTGGTGTACTCGATGCCGTAGTGGCTGCGGAATCGCAGGGTCGCCGCGGCCGCCTGCGGGAAGTCGCCGAAGTGCTCGAACATCAAGGAGACGATCTCGACACCCTTTCCCCGATATTCCCGGTACAGGGGTTCGAGGAATGCCGCTTCATCGTGGCAATTGGGGCACCAGCTGCCCGCGAGCGCGACAATCATCACCTTGCCCTGAAACTGCGGGTCGTGGGAGGTCACGGTATTGCCGGCAAGATCGGGAAAGGCAAACTCGAAATGCCTGACGCCCGAGCGCATGTTGGTGAGCGCGTAGGCGTCCGGCAGAGCGGCATGCGCATCGCGCGCGGCCGCCCATCGTTCGTGATACGCCAATCCTGACCAAAAATCGCCCGAGAGCAGGCCTTCGGGGGTGATCTTGGCCTTGTACAAGAATGCATGCGCGCCGTCGAACGTGGACAGGTACAGCTCGTCGCCCCTCACCTGACCGGCGAGGTAGCGATGATCGCCCGCGTCGGTGAGGAAAGTTCCGGTGACTGCGTCGTGCGATTGCGAAAACTCGCCCACCGCCGCCTCCGGCTTGCCGGAATCATCGGTGAATGTGACCGCCCAGCGGCCGGATACATCGGCGTTGTCGGTTGCAGGGGACTCGAAGAAGCGGAACGTTGCGCCGCGCCGCGCGTGCAGCGGGATGTGCTGCTGCTTGCCCCCCAACTTGACCAATATCACCTCGCCCTCGAGCTCATCTCCCTTGGCATCGGCGATGAGGCGGTTCTGGTAGCCAGGCATGCTGATTTCCACATGGGAGCCTGCGACCGTCACCTCGTCCAACTTCAGCCGTTCGGGGCCGTTCTGGAGATAACCCACTACGGCTCCGCCCTCGCGCTCGAGATCGAGCCCGACCGGCAACTCCCCGCCCGGCAGCGCAAGCACCGCCCGGTACACCCCTGTGGGGACGTCCGGCGACGCGGCGGCCGCGGCGGCGCTCTCGGGCTCCCCACGGTGGCAGCCGCACAATCCCAGGGCACAGTACGCCAAGGCGCGCAATCTTGGGGTGCCGCTCACCCGAATGGTCGAGGAATTCATCGGCTAACGATACCCGCGTGCCTGCAAAGTGAATAGTTTCGCATAGCGGCCGTCGGCCGCCATCAGCGACTCATGGCTGCCGCGCTCGACGATACGGCCCTCCTCGAGCACCAGTATCTGGTCGGCCATGCGCACCGTCGAGAAGCGATGCGAAATGACGATGGCGATGCGGTTGCGCGTGAGCTCGCGGAAGTGTTCGAACACCTCCGCTTCGGCGCCTGCGTCGATGGCGGCGGTGGGCTCATCGAGCACCAGGATGTCCGCCTCATTGCGCATGAAGGCGCGTGCCAGGGCGATTTTCTGCCATTGTCCGCCCGACAGCTCGCGCCCGTCCTTGAACCATTTGCCGAGCTGGGTGTGGTAGCCGGCAGGCAGCGTCTCGACGAATTCCGCGGCCAGGCCTTGGGCCGCGGCGCTGCGCCAGCGCCCCTCATCCTCGAAGGCGCGCACATCGCCCGCCCCGATGTTCTCGCCCACCAGCATCTGGTAGCGCGCAAAGTCCTGAAAAATGACGCCGATGCGCTGCCGCAGCGTGGTCTCGTCCCAATCCTTGAGATCGAGGCCATCCAGCAGAATCCGACCCCGGGTGGGCCGGTACAGGCGGGTAAGCAACTTGATCAGGGTGGTCTTGCCCGAGCCGTTCTGCCCGACCAGCGCCAGGCTCTCGCCGGGCCGTACGTGCAGGTCGATTCCGGACAGCGCGGGTGAGGGGGCGCCGGGGTATATGAATTCAACGTTCTCGAAGCGGATGCCGTCGCCGGGGAGGGGGCCGCGGTGGGCCTCGCCGCTGCTGCCGCCGGTGGGCTGCTCCAGGTATTCGAAGAGATTCGACAGGTAGAGATTGTCTTCGTACAGACCGCTGACCGCCGACAGGGCGGCGCTCACCGCCGTCTGGCCCTGGCGAAGCAACATCAGGTACATGGTCATCTGGCCCACCGTCATCGCCCCCAGCACGGTCTCCGCGGCGATCCATGCGTAGCCCCCGTACAGCGCCGCCGTGCCCACCAACCCCAAGCCGAACCCCCAAGCGTCGCGGCGCAGGGTCAAATCGCGATCCTCCCGATAAAGGCGGGTGAATATGTCGCGGTACCGAGCGAGCAGGCGGGGACCGAGCTCGAACAGCTTGACCTCCTTCGCGCTGTCCTCGCGGGCCAGCACCGATTCCAAATAAATTTGCATGCGCGATTCGGGGGCGCGCCAGCGGAACAGGCGAAATGCCTCGCCCGAGAATTTCGCCTCCGCCAAGAATGCCGGCAGCCCGGCGAGGATCAGGAGTGCCACGGCCCATGGAGAGAATCGGACGAGCAGGCCGCCGAAGGACACCAGCGAAATGGCGTTTTGCAGCAAACCGAATGTGCGCATCACCAGACTCAAGGGCCGGCTCGAGGCCTCGCGCCGCGCGCGCGTCAGCTTGTCGTAGAACTCCGAATCCTCGAATTGGGTCAGATCGAGCGTCAGCGCCTTCTCCAAGATCATGACGTTGACGCGCTGTCCCAATTGCGCGCGCAGCAGCGATTGCGACAGAGAGATGCCGCGTTGAGCCATCGATGTAGCCGTGACCAACAATGCCTCGAGTGCGACGTATTTCACCACCGGAGCGAGGAGCGTGGTGCCCGAGTGCAGGTGCAGGTTCGCGGCATGAATGACGGCGTCTACGATCTGTGCGCCGACATAGGCGATCGCGGCCGGCAGCATGCCGGATGCTAGAGTCAGCAGAGCAAGCCCGATGCTGAGGGCCTTGTTGGTGGTCCAGACGAGCTCCAGCGCGCGGCCGCCGTAGGCGAAAACGCCGAACATGCCGCGCTGCAGGCTGCTCGAGTCCGCGGCCGGGGGACTCAAGGGTGTGGGGTGTGCCGCCAAGGTTTCGTTACTTCACCCTATAATGCGCAATTGCTCATTATCCGGTATGGCGGAGTAGTCGTGAAATTCAAGCCCTTGCTCGATCGATGGAAGAAAGATCCGGCGCCTGCGCGCACGGCGAAGGAATACTCGATCCGGCTGGATTTGGACGATGCCGCGAAATTGCACGCCTTGGGCGAGTTGTTTCCCGGACAGCCCATCGAGGGCATGGTGACCGACCTCTTGCATGCGGCGCTCGACGAAATCGCCGCCGCCATGCCCTACGAGCGCGGCCCGAAGGTCATTTCTCGCGACGATCAGGGCGACCCGGTCTACGAGGACATAGGCCTTACGCCGCGGTTCGTCGCACTGACCCGTCAATTCAAGAAGAAACTCAAGACTTCCGGCTAGGGGCGGGGCGGGCGCCCTAGGCCCCCGCAGTAATTTCCAATCCAAGTATGAGTCTGAGCGAGGGGTGATTCCGGGGTTTCAGGCGGCTGATTTCGATCGGTTGGAGAAGGACTTAAATAATCGGGCTTTGGCCTGGTTGAGGCGTTCGGCGGCATCATTATCGCTGATCGAATGGGCCAGCGTATCGAGATCTTCGAAGCGGATTCCGGGCTTCAGATATTGCTCTGCGGTGGGCATCGACTTGAGCTTCTCGTAGGGAGTCATCATGAGTTTGTAGGGGTAGCGTTTTCGTTGCCGGCCCTTGGCGTCCGTGATGGTTTCGGGGAACAGGCAAGGGCGATGGAAGTTGATGTAGGGATTGAGCTGGTCGCGACAAAAGTCATTGACCACTCGGGCGAAGCGCTGCGGAATATGGCTGTATCCGAAGTGTTTGCGCACGATTGAGCCGTTCTTCGATTCCGCCTGTGCGTTGTCGTTGCTGCTGCGCGAGCGCGATTTGGTGTGCTCTTCGATGAGCAGTTTATTGAGCAGTTCGGCGACGTACCGGTTGATGTATTCGGAGCCGTTGTCGCTGTGAAAGCCGCGGATCACGAAGGGAAAGCTCGAGAGTATTTCCTCCAACACCGGGATCAGATACGCCTCGCTGATGCGCTCGCACGTGGCGACGGCCTCGAACTGCGTGACGCAGTCCACCGCATTGATGTGATAGATGCCTTTCAGGCCGTCCTGATCGCCCTGGTGCACGCTATCGACCCGCAGGTAGCCAGGCCGGTTATTCGGCGCCGGCGCACGCCGGGTGCCGATCGGGATCGTCACGGGGCGAGTTTTGGTCCAGCGCTGGCGGTGGCACTGATAACCCTTGCGCTGACGCAGGTTGTACAGGTGGGCCACGGAGATCGCCGCCAGGCGTTCGTAGCGCGGATCGCCGAACAGGCGCCACGCCCGCTCCATGAGCTTCTTGGTGGCAGGCCCCGAGAGCGTGCCGTGCAGAGAATCGGTGTGCGCCAGCAGCAGCACGTCGGCTAGGGTATAGACGCTGGCAAAACTGGTGCGCGAGCCGCGGTAGCGCTTCACGAGCGGCGTTCGGTCAGCCCCGCGCTTGACCAACCGGGTCAACTGCTGACGTGAATAGCCGCTCACCCGTTCGAGGAAACGCAGCACCACGGCCTTCTCTGCGCGCTTCAAGCGTGCGTAGCTAAACCGGCGCACCGTGCGGCCGATGAAGCCGTACCGCTCCTCGGCGGCGACCCCAAAATCCACCGCCGTGGTGCCGTCCAAAAAGGCCTGTAACTGCCCCAGGGTCTGTAATTGTCGGTCGTTCATCTGGATCACCATGCTTTGCATCATGATCGATCCCAGCTACCTGCTCAGACTCATACCCCGTTGGAATCACACCCCTCTCTCCAGACTCATACCCCATTGGATAATGCTCCCGCTTGACGCTGCTCGCTCGGGAAGGCGATACTCCCCGCATGTCGACCGTACGCATTCCATGCAACGCTTGGTGGTGGCGCACCCGCTCTTGAGGCGTGGGCGCTGGTCGGTCTTTTTCATCTAGTTCGTCGGTATCCAGAACCCATCTCCGCCTCAAAGCCGGTGGTGGGTTTTTTATTGTCCGCAAGATCCGCAAGGTCGCAGCATGAAGCCGCCGTTTGACATCGCAGCCGATCTCGATACGCCGGTGTCGGCATACCTCAAGCTCGCGCCGTTTAGGCCGAGATTCCTGCTCGAAAGCGTCGAGGGGGGAGAGCGGCTCGCGCGCTACTCTTTCATCGGCTTCGGCGATTGCCTCGAGGTGCGCCTGGATGCAGCGGGCTTGCATGTGGGCGGCGAGCACTTCCCCAGGCCCACATCCAAGGTGGAGCTCTTGAACGGCCTGCGCCGCGCGCTGGCGCAGACACCGAAGCCGCTGCCGGAAGTGCAGGGGGTGCCGTTGCTCGGCGGATTGGTCGGCTACACAGCCTACGATGCGGTCCGCTACTTCGAACGCGTGCCCGGCCGCAATCTCGATTCGACCGAGACGCCGCACGCGCACTACATCGCGCCGCGGTCCCTGCTGGTGTTCGATCATCTGACACGCACGGTGGCTTTGCTCCACGACGGCAGCGAAGCCGATCGCCAGAGCCTGCGCAGGGAGGTGATGCGGGCCCTGCGCGGCGCGGTTCCCGTCACTCTCGCTCCCGGGCGATTCACCCCCGCCACCCCGTCGTTGACCGAAGAGGCGCATGCTGCACGCGTGCGTAGGGCGCAGGAATACATCGCCTCGGGGGATGTGTACCAGCTGGTGCTCGCGTCGCGATTCGAGGGCCGCCACGCGCTCTCGCCCTTCGAGGTCTATAGGGCGCTGCGGCTTCTCAATCCGTCGCCCTACATGTACTTCTGCGAGCTCGGCGATATCACGGTGGTGGGCTCCTCCCCCGAGGCCCTGGTGAAATGCCATGACGGTTTCGCCCAATTGCGCCCCATCGCAGGCTCCCGCCCGCGCGGCGTCGATGCGTCCCGCGACGCTGCACTGGAAGCGGAGCTTCTGGCCGACCCCAAGGAGAACGCCGAGCACGTCATGCTGGTCGATCTGGCGCGCAACGACCTGGGAAGGGTCGCGACCGCGGGCTCGGTGGTCGTCGATCCATACCGGGTCATCGAGCGATACAGCCACATCATGCACATCGTCAGCGGCGTCAACGGGCGATTGGCGGCGGGGACGGATGCCTTCGATCTGTTCGCCGCAACGTTTCCCGCCGGCACTCTGGTGGGAGCGCCGAAAGTGCGTGCCATGGAGATCATCGACGAACTCGAACCGGTGGGCAGACAGCTCTACGGCGGAACGGTCGGCTACTTCGGCCGGCGCGGCGACATGGATCAGGCGATCACCATCCGCACCCTGGTGTTTCGCGGCGACTCGTACAGCTACCAGGCGGGGGGCGGAATCGTCGCCGACAGTTCCCCGCGAGCGGAATACGAGGAGTTGATGGCCAAAAGCGCGGTGCTGCGGCATGCGCTCGAACTCGCGGCGGAGGGGCTCTGATGAGACCCAGAATCCTGTTGATCGACAACTACGACTCCTTCACCTACAACCTGGTGCAAGCATTCTTGGTGCTGGGAGCCCAGGTCGACGTCCACCGCAACGATGCGATCAGCGTCGATGAGGCCTTGGCGCAAAATCACACGCACCTTGTCATCTCGCCCGGCCCCGGAACCCCGCAGGATGCGGGAGTCTCGATGCGCATGATCGCGGCATTTGCCGGACGCATCCCCATATTCGGCGTATGTCTGGGTCACCAATCCGTAGTTGAGGTGTTCGGCGGCAGGGTGGTGCGCGCGGCGCGGCTGATGCACGGCAAGGTGTCGCCCGTGACACACGACGGCAAGGGTGTGTATGCCGGCATGCCGCCCAGGTTCGACGCCGGCCGCTATCACTCGCTGATCGCGGCAGAAGACAGCATTCCGTCCTTGCTCGAGGTGACTGCGCGCACCGCAGAGGGAGAAATCATGGGGGTGCGGCACCGGGCGCTGCCCATCGAAGGGGTGCAATTTCACCCCGAGAGCGTACTCACGCCGGACGGTCCCGTTCTCATGGACAATTTCCTGAAGACCTGATCGACGTGACCAGCCCGCGCCGCACACTCGACCACCTCGTGCAAGGCCGCGACCTCTCGGAACAAGAGGCCGCGGCACTCATGACGCTGCTCACGACACCCGAGCTCGAACCGGCGATGGCCGGCGCGTTGCTCGCAGCTTTGCGCACCAAGGGAGTCACGGCCGATGAAGCGCGCGGTTTTGCGGGCGCCATGCGCTGCCTTGCGCGCAAGCCCGATCTGCCGCCGCGGCTCGACGCCATCGACATCGTCGGCACCGGCGGCGATGCCTCCGGCAGCCTCAATCTATCGACGGGAGCGGCGCTGCTCGCCGCCGCCTGCGGCCTGCCCGTGGTCAAGCACGGCAACCGCTCCATCACCAGCCGCAGCGGCAGCGCTGATTTGATCGAGGCGCTCGGATTTACTCTGCCCTTGGACGAATCATGCGCGGCACGCTGCTTTGCGGCCACCGGATTCACGTTCTTGTTCGCCCCGTACTATCATCCTGCGATGAAGGCGGTGGCGCCCATCCGCGCCGCGCTCGGCATCCGCACGGTCTTCAATCTGCTCGGCCCTTTGACGAATCCGGCGGCGCCGCGCTTCCGCTTGATCGGCGCCTACGATGCGCCGACCGCCGAATTGATGGCCGGCACCTTGTCGGGGATGGACATCGAGCGGGCCCTCGTGGTGCACGGCGCCGCGGGTTGGGACGAAGCGACCCCCATCGGCCCCTTCCTCGCCTTCGACGTCACGCGCGGCTCCGTTCGACGCATTGAAATCGATCCCTGCGAGTTTGCGCTTGCGCCGTGCCGCTCGAGCGATCTGTCCGGCGGCGATGCCGCGGCGAATCTCGCGGCCCTTATCGACGTATTCGAAGGCCGCGATGTCGGCGCGCATCTTGCCGCGCTTGCGCTGCAGTGTGGTCTCGCCCTGTTCATCGCCGGCCGCGCGCCCACCATTCAATCCGGAATCGACCGGGCTCGAGCCGTGGTGGACAGCGGCCGTGCGCGAGAGTGGCTGGGGCGCCTGCGGCAATTCGCGGGCGCCATCGGCCCGGGCTCCACGTGAGCGGGTTCCTCGACGACATGGCCCGCGCCAGCGCCGCACGGGTAGCGGAGGCGCTTCGGCAGGAACCCTTGGGCGCACTCGAGCGGCGCGCGCGGCAGACGGCGCCCGCCGCGCCGCTCGCCTTGTCGACCTCGGGCTTCGACGTCATCGCAGAACTCAAATTGCGTTCGCCGGCCGCCGGCGTGCTGGGCGATGAGAGTCAGGATTGGTTGGGGCGCGTCGCTTCTTACGCGCGCGGCGGCGCCGCCGCGGTGTCGGTTCTGACCGAACCCTCCCGCTTCGACGGTTCGCTCGAGCACTTGCGCCGGGCGGCGACCGTGCTCAAGCCCCTCGGCGTGCCTGCGATGCGCAAGGATTTTCTGGTCGATCCCTACCAGGTATTGGAGGCGCGCGCCGCGGGAGCCGGCGGCGTTCTGGTCATTCTGCGCATGCTGCCCCGCTCAAGAATCGAGGAGCTGTTGGACGTCGCTGCGGAGCACGGACTGTTCGCGCTGCTGGAGGCGTTCGACGAAGCGGATTTGGAGCTGGCGCGCGATCTGTCGGCTTCGCGCACGCAAGTTCGCGGCCGTCTACTGATCGGCGTCAACAGCCGAGATTTGCAGACGTTGAAAGTGCGGCAGGAGCGCTTCGCGGCGCTCGCGCCGCTGCTCCCGGCCGGGCTTCCGGCGGTCGCGGAGAGCGGCGTCGCCTGCGCCGCGGATGCGCGGAACATGCGGCGGCTGGGGTATGGCGCGGCATTGATAGGCACCGCGCTGATGGCCCGCACAGATCCCGGCCCACTGCTGCGCGAAATAATCGATGCGACACGGACAGT
Source organism: uncultured Gammaproteobacteria bacterium (assembly GCA_963702735.1). Lineage (GTDB taxonomy): Bacteria > Pseudomonadota > Gammaproteobacteria > Steroidobacterales > Steroidobacteraceae > Bog-1198. The sequence continues at coordinate 550,798 of CAVPDW010000002.1, forward strand.
GCAACCCTAAATGGCTACACTTAGGCCGATGTGGATCAAGATCTGCGGCATCACCAGTGCCGATGGCGTCGCTGCGGCCGCCGAGGCCAATGTCGATGCGATCGGTTTCGTCTTTGCGCCGAGTCCCAGGCAGGTGACGCCCGGTCAGGCGGCGCAGCTTGCCGCACTCGCTCCGCCCGGAATATTGCGGATCGCGGTGGCACAGCACCCGTTGCAAATGAAAGTCGACGAAATCTGCCGAATACTCAAGCCGGACTACTTCCAAACGGACGTCGAGGATCTGCGCGAATTGAAGATTCCCGCGCACATCAAGGTGCTGCCCGTCGTGCGCTTCGGCCGCAAGACCCCGAACCCTCTGCCGGCGCGCATGTTGTTCGAGGGCCCGTCGAGCGGCATCGGCGAACTGGCCGATTGGGGACGCGCGGCGGAACTCGCGCGTCAAACCGAGGTGATATTGGCCGGCGGCCTGTCCGCGCAGAACGTGGCCGAGGCGATCCAGGCGGTGCGCCCTTTCGGAGTCGATGTGAGCAGCGGCGTCGAAGAGGTTCCAGGAGTCAAAGATCCGGCGAAGATTCACGAGTTCGTGCGGGCGGCGCGCGCCGCCGCAGCGAGCCTGGAGAGAAATTCATGAATTCGCAGCTTCGAATGTCTGCATCGAGCCCCGAGTATCCCGATGCACGAGGCCGCTACGGCGCCTTCGGCGGGCGCTACGTGCCCGAGACCTTGGTGCCCGCGCTCGACAGGCTGCAGGCGGGGGTCATGCGCCACTTGCACAGCACCGATTTCCAGACGGAATTCCATCACGAGCTCGCAACCTGGGTGGGACGCCCTACCGCTCTGTCCTATGCGACCACCCTGAGCAAGCGATGGGGGGCGCAGGTTTGGCTCAAACGCGAGGATCTGGCCCACACGGGCGCGCACAAAATCAACAATGCGGTGGGGCAGACGCTGCTGGCGAAGCGCTTGGGCGCCCGGCGCATCATCGCGGAAACCGGGGCGGGCCAGCATGGCGTGGCGAGCGCCGCCGCCGCCGCGCGCTTAGGGTTGCCCTGCGTGGTCTACATGGGCGCGGTGGATGTGGAGCGGCAGGCGCCCAACGTCGGACGCATGCAGCTGCTCGGCGCCACGGTGGTGCCGGTCACCGGCGGCGAGGCTACCTTGCGCGCGGCAATCGACGAGGCCTTGCGCGACTGGGTGTCCGACCCCGACGGCACGTACTACTGCTTGGGTTCCGCGGTGGGGCCGCACCCCTATCCCTACCTGGTGCGCGAGCTGCAAGCGGTGATCGGCCGCGAGGCGCGGGCGCAGATGCTGACACAAGCGGGCGGCCTGCCGGACGTGGCGGTGGCCTGCGTGGGCGGCGGCTCGAATGCCATCGGCCTGTTCCATCCCTTCCTGGGCGATGCATCGGTGAAACTGATCGGCGTGGAGGCGGGCGGGCGCGGCACAGGGCTGGGGGACAACGCGGCGTCGCTGACCTTCGGTACTCCCGGGGTGCTGCAAGGGAGCTATACGCTGATACTGCAGGACGCCTACGGCCAGGTGCGCGAGACTCATTCGGTGTCCGCGGGCCTCGACTACTCGGGCGTCGGTCCCGAGCATGCCTACTTGATGAAGAGCGGCCGCGTTTCCTACGAGTCCGCGATGGACGACGAGGCCCTTGATGCGCTCGCCGAGTGCGCCAGGTTCGAAGGCATACTGCCTGCGATCGAGAGCGCTCACGCGTTCTTCGGCGCGCGGCGCTACGCCCAAGCCCACCCGGGCTCGCGCATACTCATCGGATGCTCAGGCAGAGGCGACAAGGACATGCCCATCCTGCAGCGCACCCTCTTGAAGGATCTCAAGGAGCGGGCCACGGATACTCAGACAGGCTCCAAGGGATGAAGGGGGCGCTGAATGAGGCGCCGCGCGACACGATTTCCGCGGCAATCAACAAGGCCGTGCAAGAGGGACGGCCGGCCTTGATCGGGTTTCTCACGGCAGGATTTCCGACGCGGCGCGGCTTTGCGGACAATCTGGCCGCGGTCGCGGAGGTCTGCGACGTGGTGGAAGTCGGAGTGCCTTTCACCGATCCCATGGCCGATGGAACCACCGTACAGCGCGCGAGCTTCGCCGCTCTCGCCGACGGGGTGACTCTGCCGTGGATACTCGAGGAGGTGAAATCCTCGAGACAGCGGCTTGCGGCGCCCATCCTCCTCATGAGCTATTTGAACCCGCTGCTCAGCCTGGGGCTGGATGCGCTGCCGAGGGATGCGTCTGCCGCCGGAGTCGCCGGCTTCATCGTCCCTGATCTGCCTTTCGAGGAAAGCGGCGATCTCAGACAGGCACTCCAGACCCAAGGCCTCGCGCTGATACAGATGGTGACCCCGGTGACGCCGCCGGAGCGATTGGCCCTGCTGTGCAGCGAGGCCAAGGGCTTCGTGTACGCCGTGACCATGACGGGCACCACCGGGACGATCAAGGGGAAATCGGCGCAAGTGCCTCAGGAAGTGCTCGACTACATGGACCGGGTCAAGCGCTGTTCGAACGTCCCCGTCTGCGCGGGATTCGGCATCCGCTCCCGCGAGCAGGTGGCGCGCTTCGCAGGGCACGTCGATGGGGTTGTGGTGGGCTCCGCCCTGGTGGAGGTGTTGGAACAAGGCCTCGATGTCAGGGCATTTCTTCGGTCGTTGCGTGCATGAAGCGCGTATTTCGTGCCGCCTCCCTGATCCAGGTGGCGCACGCGCGCAACGTGCTCCTCACCGCGGGAATTCAGAGCGAGCTGCGTAATCAGTACCTCGCGGGCGCCCTTGGTGATCTGCCCATGCTTGAAACCTGGCCGCAGCTTTACGTCGACGACGCGGACGAGCAGGCGGCGCTGCGGGCGCTGGCACGGGCCTCCGAGGCGCCGACCGGCGCATCCTGGACCTGCGATGGATGCGGTGAGGCGCTCGAACCGCAGTTCACCAGTTGCTGGCGATGCGGTGCGGTGTCGGACAAACACTGACAGAAAATCGCGCGAAATCTGAGACGAGGTTCAGCGCCAGTCCCTGGCGAGCGCAGGCCTGCACGGGTTACAAATCCAGCCATGCTCAGTGTAGCGATTGCAGAGCAGGAAGGAGGTTTTGTAATGAACACCGTCAGCCTTGAATTCTCCGAGCAAACGCCACTGTCGACGGCGGCGGGCACCTTATTGGGCACTTCCGCCGTCATGCAGGAAGTGTTTCGGCTCATCGAACGGGTCGGACCCACCGAAGCCTGCGTTCTGCTGACCGGCGAAAGCGGCTCCGGCAAAGAGCTCGCAGCCCGGTCTATTCACGAATATAGTTCGCGCTGCGGCGCGCCCTTCGTGGCGATACACTGCGGCGCAATGTCGGCCGGGCTTTCGCATGCCAAGGTGTTCGAGCGCGCCCAGGGCGGGACACTGCTGCTCGACGAAGTGACCGAAATGCCGCTCGACATGCAGACCCGGCTGCTGCGCATTCTGGAGACGCGAAAATACGATCGCATAGGAAGCAAGGAATACAGCTGCGATGTGCGCATCATCGCTGCAACCAATCGCTGTCCGCTGCAGGCCGTGCAGAACGGGCAGCTTCGCGAGGATCTGTTGTATCGGCTCGCGGTATTTCCGGTACGCATGCCGCCGCTGCGCGAGCGGGGCGACGATGTGGAGCTGCTGGCGGGGCATTTCTTGGCGGAGTTGAATGCGCGCATGCGGACCCAAAAGAGGCTGTCGGCCCTTGCACGCATGACCTTGAAGCAGCATTCTTGGCCGGGAAATGTCCGCGAGCTGAAGAATTGCATCGAAAGAGCCTTCATTCTGGGAGACACCGTTCTCGAGTTGGCGCCGCTGACGCAGGGGACGATGCGCGACGCCGATCGGATTTCGGAAGACAAGCGGCTGGATATACGGGTGGGCTCGCGCATTCACGACATGGAGCGCTCGTTGATCGAGGCGACTTTGGACTACTTCAACGGCAACAAGCGCCGCGCCGCCGACGTGCTGGGCTGCAGTTTGAAGACGCTGTACAACAAGCTGAACGGATATTCACAGAGTCAGGAGTGCGCCAACACCTGAGGGCTCGCGCGACGGAGATCAAGACGTGTCAACAGTACTGATTGCGGACGATCACGCGGTAGTCCGCGCCGGATTCAGGCAATTCCTGGAGGGAGACTCGACCATCGAAGCGGTGGGCGAAGCGGCGAGCGGCAACGAGACTCTCGACATGCTGCGTTCGCAGGATTGGGATCTGGTTTTGCTCGACATTCACATGCCGGACCGCAGCGGCCTGGATATCCTCAGGCATATTCAGACCGGGCACCCCGGCGTGCGGGTACTGGTCATGAGTGGGTTGCCGGAACAACAATACGCGGTCAATGTGCTGCGCGCCGGCGCCAGCGGCTATCTGTCGAAAGACAGCGCTCCCGAGGAATTGATGAAGGCGGTAAGGACGGTGTTGTCAGGCCGACGCTACGTCAGCGCCGCGCTGGCGGAAATCCTGGTGGCCGACCTCGACGGCGATCCCGACAAGCCCATGCACGCCCGCCTATCCACCCGCGAATTTCAAATATTCTGCAAATTGGCGGCCGGACGCGGGGTTTCGGACATTGCCAATGAACTCAGCCTCAGCGTGAAGACCGTAAGCACCTATCGAAGCAGGATCCTGGAGAAGATGAGCTTCAGCGCCAACGCCGACATCACCTCATACGCTTTGCGCAACGGGCTGATTCAATAAGTGAAACGCTGTGAGAAACCTCCTACACCAGAACCTTCGAAGCAGTCGTGGCATCTTCCGCCCACATGACGCTAAACTGCGACAGTCATGCAAACAATTACTACGGACACGATGTGTATGGCGCAATGCTTGAGGGTCTTATTGGTCGAAGACTCCAAGGTATTGACGGAGCGATTGACTGAAGCGATACGCCAGATCCCTCAAGTGGAATTGATCGGAACCGCGGACACCGAGGCAGCGGCCGTCGCCTGCGCCAAGCGCGACTCGGTCGATGTCATCATTCTCGATCTGCATTTGAAACAGGGCACCGGTTTCGGCGTGATGCGAGCGTTGGCCACGGCTCAGGTGAAGCCGAGAATCATCGTCTTGACGAACTACGACCTGCCCGAATACAAGAACGCGGCCATTGCCCTCGGAGCCACGCATTTCTTGGACAAGGCCCGCGACTACGGCCGCCTTCCGGAAGTACTGCACGACATCCGCGAGGCGCACCTCGCCAAACACTGAAACGCCGCCTCCGGCCGACCGCTTCAGGCCACTTCGGTCAAGAGCATCTTCGGCAAGGGAATCAGCGCGGTCACGACCGTGCCGCCGCCGCCGGGGCTGCGCACGTCCCAGCTTCCGCCGAGCGCCGTGACCCGGTGGCGCATCGAGGCAAGTCCGTGCGATGCGATGGTCTGCAACCGGCTTGGGCTGATGCCCTTGCCGTCATCCGAGATGCGCATCACGAAGGTGTCGCCCTGTATGGATATCGACAGATCCGCGGTCTTCGCCGCCGCATGCTTGAGAATGTTGGTGAGCGCTTCTTGAGCGATCCGGAAGACTCCGATGGCGGCGTCGGGATTGAATTTGGGTTCGAACTCCGGGATGGTCTCCGTGCACTTGAGTCCTGCGCGTCGGCAGGTTTCCCTGAATTGCCAGCGCAGCGCCGCGAACAAGCCCATGTTGTCGAGCAGAGTGGGCCGCAATTCCTCGACCACCCTGCGCTTCAAGTCGACTCCGGCACTCAAGGATTCGTGTATGCGTCTGAAGCGCTGTTCGATCGCCGGATCGCTGGTGGGCAGCCGCTGCTGCAGCCACGATAAATCCATGCGGGCGGCCACGAGCAGCCCGCCGAGTTCATCGTGCAATTCCCTCGAGAGCGCGGATTTTTCCAGCTCCGATACCCCCTGAAGGTGGGTCGACAGCGCCGTCAGCTCCCGCGTGCGTTCCGCGACCTCATGTTCCAGTTCCTGCTTCTGATCGCGCAGATTGATCGCCTGGCGCGCACGCCTGCGCATGTCGCCGTAGACCAGGCGGCTCGCGAGCAGCACGAGACCGATGTTCAGGATGACGCCGGCTGCGGACACCCAGCGCGAGACGCGAAAATCGGTCTGCCATTGGGCCGTGGCGGCGGATAGTTCGCGTGCCTCCGCAAGCCGCATGGTTCCGACGATCCTCGATATCTCGTCCATGGTGCGCTTGCCCACGTCGGTGCGCACAATGTTCACCGCGGGCGAGGTGCCCCGTCTCTTGAAGAGCGCGAGGGTGTCCTCGAGCTCGCCGAGTTTCTTACCGGTCAGGATCCGCAGCTGCTGGAATTCGGGGCTGTCGTCCTTGCCGCCGTAGGCCTCGTGCACGCGATCGAGCGCCGCCTCGACCTTGGCCACCGCCTCGGTATAGGGCTGTAGATAGGAGCTCTCCCCGGTGAGGAGGTAGCCGCGCTGGCCCGACTCGGCGTCGGAGATGAGCGCGATGAACTCGCTCAGGGCTTGCTGGCGCAACTGCGAATTGTGCACGCGCTCATTGGCCGCGTTGAGCCGCGACTGCCCGGCCGCCGCGAGGAAGAAAAGGCCGATGAGGAAGCCGATCAGGAGCAGCGGCGGCAAGGCGATGTACCATCGGCCGATATCGCCCAATTCCTCGCCCAAGATCTTCATATGACGGCCCGTACTTTTGCGCGTAAAGTCTATCATGCGGGGCAATTCCCACAGGGGAACGCCAATCCGCGACCGCTGGTGTAGATCCCCGGGCGCTGTCAATATGAGAGGGTCAGCGTTCTTCGTGTTTTATCAGGAGAAGAGCCATGGAATCCACATTCGATCGGACTGCCGCGGAAGTGGCCGATATCAAGGCGGCCGCCTCGGTCGAGATTAAGAACTTGATTGCGGACGTCGAAGATCTGATCGCACGGATCGCCGATTTGAAAGACGCGGATGTGGTACGGGTGCGCGGCAAAGTGGAGCGCGCGGTTGATGCAACGAAGCAAAGCCTGGCGGAGGGTGCCGAGGCCATACGGCAGCATGCGCAGACGGCTGCGCACACGGCCGACAGCTACGTTCGCGAGAGCCCATGGCAGGCGGTGGGCATTGCAGCCCTGGTCGGCGCGATCGTGGGTATTCTCGCGACCCGCCGTTCCTAGGGTTTCGGACTGTGCGGCTGCTGTGGTTACTGCCGAAGGCGGCGCCGGCTCTGCTGCGTCATCTTGCGGCGTATGTGGACCTTGCCGCCCTGGAGATGGCCAGGGCACGGCGCGAGGTTGCTTCGCAGCTATTGGCATCCGCCATCGTCGTCATCTGCGGCCTGTTTGCCTTGGGTTTGGGCTGCCTCGCCGTGATCGCCTACACTTGGGACACTCCTCATCGCGTCGGCGCCATCGCGTGGATGGGGGGCGGCTTCCTGTGTTTGGCCGTTGCGGCGGCCGTGTATCTTGGCCGCGCGGCGCGTTCGCGATCGCAGTTTCTCGCCTCCGTGCGCAGGGAATGGCTCGAAGATCGAGTGCTCCTGGAGTGTCTGCTGTCGTCGGATGAGGATGGACCGGCATGAAGCCCACTGACGAAGCGCAGCTGGCCGCAATTCTCGCGAGACTCGCCGAGTCGCGGGAGGAGTTGCGGCGGGTGCTGGAGCCGCCGCGCGGGGAGGCGCGGGACGCTACCAGTGCCGCCGCGCGCGACAGCGCATTTCCCCGCAGCCGTACGATCCGAATGCTCATGACCGGACGGGGGCTCGGCATAGTGGGAACGATCGCCGCCGGCATTTTTATCGCCCGTCCGACGCTGATGTTGCGGCTGCTGCGCATGCTGCCGGCCGGCGCGGCGGCTCGAATTCTGCTCTTGCGCGTGCTTGCTGCGTTGCGGGCAAAAGCAGCACAGCCCCGCGGAGGCTCTCCGCCTTCAGCCTAGGGTCACGAGCCCATGGTGGTGGCGGCCGTCGTCGTTGAGGACGATTTCGCATGGGCGTGCAGATATCTCCCCGCCGTCGAGAGATGCATGCACGATGCCGCGGTTCACTCCGTTGGGGTTCTCCACTGCGATGCGGTAGCGCGATGCGCCGAGTTTGTACGTGATCTCGAAGCCGGCCCATGCGCGAGGTATGCAAGGCTCGATGAGGAGGGTACGGCCGCGCAAGCGGATGCCCAGTATCCCCTCCATGGCGGTACGGTACATCCATCCCGCCGAACCCGTGTACCAGGTCCAGCCGCCGCGGCCGAGATGTTGGGGGGCCGAATAGACATCCGCGCATACGACATAGGGTTCAACCTTGTACCGGTGAATGCCGGCGCGCGAGCTCCCGTGATTGATGGGATTGATGATGGAGAAGAGCTCGCCGGCTCGATCGCCGTCGCCAAGCAGCGCAAATGCGAGCACCGACCACAGCGCTGCGTGCGTGTACTGGCCGCCGTTTTCGCGCAGTCCCGGCGGATAGGCCTTGATGTAACCGGGGTCGTGCAGGGTGTGATCGAACGCCGGGGTGAATAATTTCACCAGACCGTCGCCGCGGCTGACCAACTGCGCATTGACCGCCGCCATCGCACGGACCGCGCGATCTCGTTCGGCGCCACCCGAAATCACGCCCCATGACTGGGCGATGGAATCGATCCTGCATTCGTCGTTCAGAACCGAACCCAGCGGCGTGCCGTCGTCGAAATAGCCGCGCCGATACCAGTCGCCGTCCCACGCCTCGCGCTCGATGGTTTGTTGAAGGGCAAACGCATGCCTGCGCCAGACCGCCGCCGCATCGGACGCTCCGCGCCGTTCTGCGATGGGCGCAAACCGGAGCAGCGCGGCGTGCAGAAACCAGCCGAGCCAGACGCTTTCGCCGCGCCCCGCGGCTCCCACGCGATTCATACCGTCGTTCCAATCGCCGGTGCCGAACAGCGGCAGGCCGTGCTCGCCCAACGCCAGACTCGAGTCGAGGGCGCGGACGCAATGCTCGAACAGCGGAGCCGTGAAGGCGGTTGAATCCGGAGCCGAGAAGCTCTCCAATTGGTCCGCCGCCAGCGGAGCTCCGATCAGGAACGGCAATTGCTCGTCCAACACGCCGAAATCCCCGCTCACCTCCAGGTAGTGGGCGACGACGAACGGCAACCAGATGCGGTTGTCCGAGATACGCGTTCTGATGCCCTGACCGGAGGTGGGAAGCCACCAATGCTGCACATCCCCCGCCTCGAACTGCCGCGATGCGGCTCGAAGTATCTGTTCGCGCGCGATTCCCGGTCTCGACACGACGAGCGCCATCACATCCTGAAGCTGATCCCGAAAACCGTAAGCGCCGCTCGATTGATAGAAAGCGGTACGCGCCCATACGCGGCACGCCAGCGTTTGATACAGCAACCAACCGTTGAGAAGAATGTCCATGGAGCGATCAGGCGTCTCGACCTGCAGGGCGCACAGTGTCTCTTCCCAATAGTCCGCAACGCCCTTCAGCACGGCGTCCAGATCGGCGGCCCTGTACCGTTCTATGAGGGCTGCCGCCGCGGCGGACGATGACTCCTGTCCGAGCAGGAAGGTAAGCTCTGTCTCCTCGCCCGGCCGCAGCCGAATGCCGGCTTGCATCGCACCGCAGGGATCAAACCCTGCGCCCACGCGATTCGCCAATCCGTGGGAGCCGAGCAGCGCGGCAGGCTCGGCGAGAGAGCCGTGGCGGCCCAGGAATTCCGCGCGATCCGCCGTGCAAGCCTGCTGCCGGCCCGCCATGTCCATGAATGCCACCCGGGATTGAAATCCATTGCTCCACGGATTGCGCGCCAGCAGGGCGCCGGTCTTCGGCTCGATTTCGGTCACAATGAAGGGAGCCGTTTTGGCGCGCTGATTGCCCAACACCCAATCAAGATAGTGCGTGACGGACAGGTGCCTGGCTTCACCGGAAAGATTGACGATTTTGAGACGCGATATCTTGATCGAATCCTCGAGCGGAACGAATTGCAAAAGGTCCAAGCCGATGCCGTGCGAGGTGTGTTCGTAGCGGCTATAGCCGAATCCGTGCCGAACGACATAGGTTTGAGACGGAACGCGAATTGGCAGGGGCGTTGCGCTCCATAGCTCCTCGCTTGCCTCGTCGCGGATGTAGATGGCCTCCGCGGGGGCGTTGCCGACCGGATCGTTGGACCATGGCGTGAGCGGATTCTGCTGGGCATTCTGCGACCACGTGCTTCCGGATCCGTCCGCGGTCGCCAGGAAACCGAATTGCGCATTGGCGATCACGTTGATCCAGGGCGCGGGCGTCCACTGTCCCTCGTTGAGAATGATGACGTACTCGCGCGCCTGCGCGGCAAAGCCGCCGAGTCCATTGAAGAATTCGGACGGAGGCGCGGTGCGCGCGGGCGTATCGCGGAGCTTCTCGACGGCGTTGCGCCGCCGCCGCCGCGGCACCGGCTCCGGTTCACGCAGCCGCGCAAGCTGCTCGTTCAGTGTGCCGCGGCGCGCAACGAACACCGCGCGCGCGGCCGTTTGCAGCAGATCGCAGAGGGATGAGGGCAGCAAATCGGCCCGCAGCGAGAACACCGCTCCACGCAGCGTGCCGTCCTGGTCGCGGCGCGCCTCGGAGGTCCTGATCGCCGAATCCAGGTGTTGCTGCAATTCCGATGCGTAGGACGGCGGGCGCTCGTTCAGGATGACGAGATCCACCGCCAGCCGCTTGAGCCGCCAGTACTGGTGCGCACGCAGCAATTGTTTGACGATTTCAAGATCGCTCTCGTCGTCTATCTTGACCAACACGATGGGCAGATCGCCGGATATGCCGTGGGGCCACAACGCCGATTGCCCCAGCCGGTTCTTTTCGAGAATGTCGCGAGACGCACGCAGCGAGGAGTCCGAGTACAGCACCCGGTTGGCAATGCGCTGATAGCCGTGCGCCTCCTCGAAGCCGATGCCCAAATGGCGAAGCTGTACCTGTGCCTGGGTCCACGCCAGGGTTTTAGCACGATCGAATGCCGCCATGTCGCGATGCTTGTCGACCAGCGCGAGTGCCTGCTCGCGGCCGGCGCCGATGCCGGTCCAAAATGCAATGCGCGCGGTTTCGCCGGGTGCGATGCGCACGCGTCGGCGCAGCGCCAGTACGGGATCCAGAACCGTTCCGACGGTATTGGAAAGCGGATGAGCGTCCATGATCGAGACGGCATTGCGCAAATCGCGCGCCCGGCCCATGAAGCGCGCTCGATCGGTTTCGTACTGCAGCCCGCCGATGCCTTCTCCTTCCAGTACGCAGTGGTGAGCCACCCAAACGCAGGGGTCCGCGGGATCACGGACCCGCCGCGTGGCAAGCAGCGTACCGCTTTCGGCGACAAATTCGGTTTGCACGAAGAGCTTGGAGAATGCGGGGTGCGCGGAATCGGAGTCGGCCGCCGCCAGCACGACCTCCGCGTAACTCGCCAATTCGATTTCACTTGCGCGGGTGCCCTGGTTGGTGATGGAGACCAGACGCACCTCTGCATCGTCCTCTCCGGATACCAGTATCTCGGTCGAGGTGACGATGGGTCCGTCCCGGCGGACGATTTGCGCATGATCCTCGAAATATGCCACCTCATAGGCATCGGGCTCGCGTCCCACCGGCTGGTATCCGGCCGACCAGACCTCACCGTCCGCCACATCGCGCAGGAACACGTAGAAGCCCCATGGGTCGCAGGTCGAATCCTCGCGCCAGCGTGTCACGGCGATGTCCCGCCAGCGGCTGTACCCGGAACCGGCGGCGGTCAACATGACGGAGTAGTTTCCGTTCGACAGCAGATGGGTGCGCGGAGCGGCGTGATGCGGCGAGGTGAAGCGGCGCGCAGCGGATTGATCAGGCATCACGGGTTCAGTTTCCAGATCGCAAGATTCAGCCAAGTCTCGATTCCGACCCACATCAGGTAGGGCGCCAGCAGCCACGCCGCGGCGGTCTTGACGGCCGCAAACTCGCGCACCGTCCATGCGATCGACAGCCACAGCGCGACGATGGCGAACAATCCCGCGCCGATGTTCCTGGCGCCGAAGAACAGCGGCGCCCACGCGGCGTTGAGCAGCAGCTGGACCCCGTAGATGGCGAGCGCGGCGTTGCGGCCGCGGTGGTAGCGTTCGCGCCATACCAGCCACGCGGATATGCCCATGAGCACATACAGGCCGAGCCACACCGCACCCATCCAGGCGTCCGGCGGCGTCCATTCGGGTTTCGCCAGCCCTTCATACCAATGCCGTGCCGCAGGCGACGCGGCGGGCGAAAGGTAGGCAGCGAAGGCGCCCGCGGCCAGTGCGGTGCCGATGAAGGCCGCGAGAACCAGCCAATTCGGCCGCGAATTGCGGCCCCTGAAGCTCGTGCGGCTCTCGATCGGAATCCTCATGAGCCGCGCGGCTTGGATGCGCGGGAGGCGACGAAGAGCACGATGGCGGCGATCATCTGCACCCATCCCAACCAGAGAATTTGCCGCGAGAAGGCCAGCCAAACCAATCCGCACACCCAGAGCACGGCCGCCGCCAGGGTCATGTCGCGGCGCGAGTCGCCGCGGCGCCTGTCCTCGCGCAGCTCCGCCGCGCCGACGGGATCAACCGCCACGCGCAGGCGACCCTCGGTGGCATCGCGCACGGCGGTCTGGAAGACCTGAGGCACCGCCTGCAGTGCGACCAGAAAGTCGGGAAGCCGCGAGCGAGCCCGCCGCAGCATCGAGCGCGGGCTCATCCGCTCGCGCATCCACTTGCGCAGGTACGGATGCGCCGTCTGCCACAAGTCGAGCTCCGGATAGAGCTGCCGGCCGAGGCCTTCGATGTTGAACAGCGTCTTCTGCAACAGGATGAGCTGCGGCTGCACCTGCATGTCGAAGCGGCGGGCGGTTTCGAACAGCCGCAGCAGCACTTGTGCGAAGGAGATCTCCTTCAGGGGCTTGTTGAAGATGGGTTCGCAGACGGTGCGCACCGCCGACTCGAGCTCATCGACCCGGGTTCCCCGCGGCACCCAACCCGACTCGACGTGCAACGCGGCCACACGGGCGTAGTCCCGGTCAAAAAACGCCATGAAATTCTCGGCCAAATAGTATTGGTCGCGTGTCTGCAGGGTGCCGACGATGCCGAAGTCCACGGCCGCGTAGCGCGGATTCTCGGGGTCGTCGACCTGCACGAAGATGTTGCCCGGATGCATGTCGGCATGAAAGAAATTGTCGCGAAACACCTGAGTGAAGAAGATCTCCACGCCGTTCTCCGCGAGCTTGCGTATGTTCGCCCCGCGCGCGCGCAATTGCTCGACGTCGCTGACTATGACGCCGTGAATTCTCTCCATGACCATGACGTTCACCCGGCAATAGTCCCAGTGGACCTCGGGCACGTACAGCAGCCTGGAGCCCGCGAAATTGCGCTTCAGATGCGCGGCATTGCCGGCCTCGCGCAGCAGATCCAGTTCATCGAGAATGGTCTTGCGATATTCGCGCACCAGCTCGATGGGGCGCAGACGGCGCGCATCCACCCAATACTCGTCCGCGAGCCTCGCGAGGGTGTCCAGCACTTCCAGATCCAGATCGATGATCTCGCGCATTCCGGGACGCAGTATCTTGACCACGACCTCGCGGCCGCCCTTGAGCGACGCCACGTGAACCTGCGCGATCGAGGCGGCGGCGAGAGGCTTCGGCTCGAAGCTGCCGAATATGTCGCCGAGGGTGAGCCCAAAGGCCTTTTCGATGGACGCAATCGCCACCGCGCTGTCGAAGGGCGGGACGCTGTCCTGCAGTTTCGCCAATTCATCTGCAATGTCCGACGGCAACAGATCGCGCCGGGTGGACACAGCCTGCCCGAATTTCACGAAGATCGGACCCAGCCCCTCGAGGGCCAGGCGCAACCGCTCGCCGCGGGTGACGCCGACGCTGCGTTGAAACCAGGTCCAGGGGGAGAGATAGACGAGAAAGCGAAACGGCCGGTATAGGTGCGTCGCGCGCACGAAATCATCGAGTCCGTTCTTGACCAGGGCGCGTTGAATTTGCAGCAGGCGGACGAGGACGCGCAAACGCATCAAGTCGTACCCTCAAGACCGGTACCTTTAGGGCCCGCATCCTTGAGACGCGCTTCGAGCCGCCCAAGCCTGGCCCCGACTCTATCGGCGGTGTCGCGCAACTCATCGACGCCGCGCAAAAACTCTTCAAGCTCGGTTCCGTTCACCAGGTCGCGGCTTTCCTCCTGAAGATACTCGGTGATGTTCATCGCAGCCGTGCGCCTTGCACGACGCGCCCATTCGAGGGCCCCGGACGCGAATTGCGACACCCGCCGCGCGGGCAGGTCGCCGATCCATCGCGCGAGTTCCTCCTCCGGGTCCGGCCGCGCCAGCGCGAGAAGCTCTCGATACCGGTCTGCGATCTGTGCATCGCCGCGAATCTGCGCCGCGCGCTTGCCCCGGCCCTTGTCTGCTCCGGCCTCCAGCAACCGCAGAAGGGCCGGCATCGATCCTGAAATCACCGCATCCGCGGCGGAGTCGTCTCCGGCGAGCAGCGCCAGCCTGCCGCGATGCGCACTCATGCGGATGCGCGCGATTCCGTCGACGTCGATCTGCAGGGTCGTGCCCTCGAGGCGCCCCGCAAGGACCGCCGCCCGCGCCGACGAGTCGATGCATCGATTGAGCAATGCCTCCACCGAGGCCAGCCATGCGGGGGTCGCGGGCATGTCAGAATTTGTAGCCGCGGTGCACGGCGACGATGCCGCCGGTCAGATTGTGGTAGCGCGTCTGTGCAAAGCCCGCGGCGTTCAGCATCTCGAGCAGGGCCTCCTGGTTCGGATGCATGCGAATCGATTCCGCCAGGTATCGATAGCTCGCCGCATCCCCTGCTATCACGCGGCCGAGCAGCGGCAGCACCTTGAACGAATAGGCGTCATAAAGCGGCTTGAGGCCCGGAGCCACCGGTGTCGAGAACTCGAGCACCAGCAACTGGCCGCCTGGCTTCAGCACGCGGTGCATGGATTTGAGGGCCGCTGCCCGGTCGGTCACATTGCGCAGGCCGAAGCCGATGGTGAGGCAATCGAAGGAGTCGTCCTCGAAGGGCAGGCGCTCTGCATCGGCGACGATGCACTCGACGTTGCCGCAGAACCCCCGGTCGAGCAGCCGGTCGCGGCCGATCTCCAGCATCGCGGGATTCACGTCCGAGAGCACCACCCGGCCCGTTTTGCCCACCTGCCGCAGCATCCCGGCGGCTAGATCGCCGGTGCCGCCCGCGACATCGAGCGCCTGCTGCCCCGGCCGCAGCCCCGTGAGGGAGAGGGTGAATTGCTTCCATAACCGGTGTACGCCGAGCGACATCAGGTCGTTCATGATGTCGTACTTTCCGGCCACCGACGCGAATACGGAACGTACGCGCGCGGCCTTGTCGCCCCAGGCGACCTTTTCAAATCCGAAGTCGACATTTCGGTCGGAGTTTTCCATGGCGGACCTCAAGGTGTAGGACCCCATTGTAGCCGACCGGGATGGAAGCCCCTGCCTTAAAGGTTGGGCTTGCGAGGCCGCGCGCCGGCGTTCTTGGCCTCCGCGCAGCGCTCAAGATAGCGCGCCCAGTTGGCTTGGCGGTCGCGCCCCAGCTCGTGCAAAAGGCCCCAGGTGTACAGGCCCGTGTTGTGGCCGTCGTCGAACAGCAGACGCAGGGCATAGTTTCCGACAGGCTCTACGCCGGTGATTCCGACGTTCTCCTTGCCGGTCACCAGCACGCCCTCGCCGCCGCCATGGCCCTTGACCTCGGCGGACGGAGAGAAAACGCGCAGGTACTCGAAGGACAGCTCGAAATGAGATCCATCGTCGAAGCGCACTTCGAGCAACCGGGACTGGGTGCGCAACTTGATATCGATGGGCTGCGGCATCAGAGAATGTACCGCGACAGGTCTTGATCCTTGACCAATTCGCCGAGGTTGCCCTCGACATACTCGCGGTTGACGACGATCGAGGTGCCGTTGCGGTCGGCGGCGTCGAAGGACACGGATTCAAGCAGCCGCTCCATCACCGTGTGCAGCCGGCGCGCGCCGATGTTCTCGGTGCGCTCGTTGACCTCGAAAGCCACTTCCGCGAGCCGCTGCACGCCGCTCGGGGCGAATTCCAACTCCACCCCCTCGGTGGCCAGCAAGGCCTTGTACTGGCGGCACAGGGATGCGTCCGGTTCCGTCAAGATGCGCACGAAATCCTCGACATTCAGCGGTTCCAGCTCGACGCGGATCGGCAGCCGTCCTTGCAGCTCCGGTATGAGATCCGAGGGCTTGGACATGTGAAACGCGCCCGAGGCGATGAACAGGACATGATCGGTCTTCACCGCCCCGTACTTGGTATTCACCGTGCACCCTTCCACCAGGGGCAAGAGATCGCGCTGCACACCCTCGCGCGACACATCGGCGCCGGTCGTTTCCTGGCGGCGTGCGATTTTGTCGATTTCGTCGATGAACACGATGCCGTTCTGCTCGGCGTTCTCGACGGCGCGAAGCTTCAGTTCTTCCTCGTTGATCATCTTCGACGCTTCTTCGTCGACCAGAAGCTTCAGGGCCTCCTTGATCTTGAGCTTGCGCTGCCGCGTCCTGCTCGCGCCGAGATTCTGGAACATTCCCTGGAGCTGCTGGGTCATTTCCTCCATGCCGGGAGGCGCCATGATTTCCACGCCCATGGGGCTCGCGCGCACTTCGATTTCTATCTCGCGATCCTCCAGGTGGCCTTCGCGCAGCATTTTCCGAAAGCGCTGCCGCGTCTCATTGTCGCGGGGCGTCATGTCCCCGGTGAAGCCCGCTGAGGCCCGCGGCAGCAGCACATCGAGCACCCGCTCTTCGGCGCTGTCGGCGGCGCGGTGGCGCACCTTGGCAATTTCCTCCTCGCGAGTCATTTTCACGGAGATCTCTACAAGATCGCGGACGATCGAATCCACTTCGCGTCCAACATAACCCACTTCGGTGAATTTGGTGGCCTCCACCTTGAGAAAGGGCGCCTTGGCAAGCCTTGCCAAGCGCCGCGCAATCTCTGTCTTGCCCACCCCGGTGGGACCGATCATGAGAATGTTCTTCGGCGTGATCTCGACGCGCAGGGCGGCTGCAACCTGACCGCGGCGCCAGCGATTACGCAGCGCAATCGCTACGGCGCGTTTGGCGGCCTTCTGACCGACGATATGCTTGTCGAGCTCCTCGACTATCTCGCGCGGGGTCATCTGCGACATGGCGCGCTACAGCTCCTCGATGGTCAGATTGCGATTGGTGTAGATGCAGATGTCTGCGGCGATGTTGAGCGAGCGTTCCACGATATCGCGTGCGGAAAGATCCGTGGCCTGGATGAAAGCCGTCGCCGCGGCCTGCGCGAAACCGCCGCCCGAGCCGATGGCGATCAGATCATGTTCGGGCTCGATGACGTCGCCGTTGCCCGAGATGACGTAGGTGCTCATCTGGTCCGCCACGCACAGCAGCGCCTCCAGCCGGCGCAGGCTTCGGTCGGTGCGCCAATCCTTGGCCAATTCGATGGCGGCCCGCGTGAGATTGCCGAATTGCTCCAATTTCCCTTCGAAGCGCTCGAACAGGGTGAAGGCATCCGCCGTGCCGCCGGCAAATCCTGCGAGCACTTTGCCGCCGTACAGGCGGCGAACCTTGCGTGCATTGGCCTTCATGACGCTTTGTGCCAGGGTCACTTGGCCGTCCCCTCCGACCGCAACTCTGCCGTTGCGCCTCACGGCGAGAATGGTCGTGCCATAGATACGCTCGGGGTCGTGCTTCATGTGAACGGAGGGTGGGGCCTGCAGCGGCCCTTTCAAGCACTGCGTCGGCGGCGGGCCCGCGGATGTGCCGCTTCGTAAACCGTGGCCAAGTGCTGGAAGTCCAGATGGGTGTAGACCTGGGTGGTGCCTATGTCGGCGTGGCCGAGCAGTTCCTGTACGCCGCGCAGATCACGGCTGGATTCGAGCAGGTGCGTTGCGAAGGAGTGCCGTAACATGTGTGGATGTACGTGCACGCCCAGCCCCATTCGGCGCCCCCAAGCGGCGACCCGCAGCTGCACGGCGCGAACCGACAAAGGCCGGCCGCTGCGACCCACGAAGAGCGCGTCCGTACCGGTCTTGACCACCAGGGCACGCTGCTTCATCCATGCTTTGAGTGCAGCGATGGCCTGACGGCCGACGGGTACGATCCGTCCCTTGTTGCCCTTGCCGATCACGCTCACCGTACGGTCGGCGAGGTCGACCGCACCCACCCGAAGCTCCACGAGCTCGGACAGCCTAAGTCCCGAGGAGTAGAACAATTCCATGATGGCTTTGTCGCGCGCGGACAGGGTACCGTCGACCCGAAATGACAGGAGACGGCCCATTTGATCGGCATCGAGCGTCGCGGGAAGGCGCTTCTTCTGCTTGGGTGCGCGCACATCGATGGCGGGATTGCTTCGACCATGGCCTTCGCGCATCAGGAATTCGTAAAATGTACGCGCCGCCGACAGCCGCCGCTGAATGCTGCGCGGACTCAATTTGTCGCCGTGCAGGGCGGCGGCGAAGGCGCGCATCTGCGCATGATCGAACCCGCCCCATGCGGCCAACTTGCGCCGCGCACCGAATTCAGCCAGCTTGAGCAAATCGTGCCGGTACGCGGCGACCGTGTGGCCGCTCACGCGCCGCTCGAGCGCCAGGTGGGACAGAAATCGATCGATCCACGCGCGCTCGTCCGAATCCATGAGGACCTCGCACCCTTAGCGCATCAGGGCGTAAGTCACGAGTTCGCCGATACGCGATAGAAACTCCGTGCTCATGGCCGGATGGAAGCGCTGCGCGTCGCTTGCGCCGATCGCCAGAATTCCCAGTTCGCCCTTCGGGCCCAGGGGGGTCAGGGCCACCGAGCCGATCTCCACCGAGTCCTTGCCGAAGAGATAGTCGCGCTGCGCGTCGCGCACCTGGCCGCAGCGGGGCTTCCCGGATTGCAGCAGCGTCTCGAAGGACTTTATCTCGGCATCCGCCGGAGTACCTGTGCGCAGAAACCGGGCCGGCACGCCTTCCACGGTACGCGCCTGCTCGATGAACAACAGCATCACCGAATGCATGGCGTCGAAGTCTTCGCGCAGCGAGGTCTCCACCGCGTTGATGGTCTCTGCCATGCCGTGGGCGCGAATCAGCCGCTGGCACAGGCGATGAATGCGGTCGGCCAGCGCGTCATTGGCGCGGGCAACGTCGACGAGCTCCTTCAGCTTGCGCTCGAGCGACTGATTGCGCTCGCGCAGCACCTCGACCTGACGCTCGACCAGGCTCACCGTGGCGCCCACATCGCGCAGATGCGGCAGTCGCAACTTGGCGAGCAGCGCGGAGTTGCGCTCGAAAAAATCCGGATAGGTCTGCAGATATTCAGCGACGCTTACGTCGTTGAGACCATCGTGCTTGATCCCGCGTGCCTGGCTGCTGGTCATTGTTCACACTCCCCTACATCACGTTATATCGATGGATCCCGAAAACACCGTCGTCGCGGGGCCCGTGAGCCACAAGTGGCCGCCCTTATCGCCCGAGGACACCCATGCCGTGCCTCCCGGCAGATCGACACGCACGTCCGCGTCCAGCAATCCGCGCCGACGGCCGACGGCGACGGCGGCGCACGCCCCGGTGCCGCAGGCCTGGGTCTCGCCCACGCCGCGCTCGAATACCCGCAATTTCAAGTGGCCGCGATCCACGATCTGCATGAAACCCACGTTGGCGCGCTTCGGAAAGCGCGGATGATTCTCGATACTAGGCCCAAACCGCGCGAGCGGCGCGTTTTTAACGTCGGACACCTGCAGCACCGCATGCGGATTGCCCATCGAGACCGCGCCGATCTCGACTTCCGCGCCGTCGACTTTGAGCGAATAGGTGGGCGCCTCCGTGTGCGCGTCCAACGGCAGAGCGCGCGGATCGAAGTTCGGCGCACCCATGTCCACTGAGACCATGCCGTCGTCCCCGACGCGTGCGTGGACGACTCCGCCGGAACTCTCCATCAAGAAGTCGCGGCCCAATTGCGGCGCGCGCGCGTACATGAGAGCGGCGATGCAGCGCGCGCCGTTGCCGCACTGCTCGACCTCGGTGCCGTCGGAGTTGAAGATTCGATAGAACACCCGGCTCGACGCATCACGAGGTTTTTCGAGCATCAGGGCTTGATCGAATCCGACGCCGGTATGCCGGTCCGCGAGGGCACGCAGCTTGCCTGCGTCCAGATGAGAATCAGCGGCGGGCGCGTCGAACACCAAGAAATCGTTGCCTAGCCCCTGCATCTTCAAAAACTCGATGCGCATACGGACAGAGCATAGCCGATGCGCCAATTTGTCGCGAGCTTAGGGTTGCGCATTCCACCTTCGCGTTCTACCTTACGGTGAAAACAACAACACCGGGGAACTATGCGTCACGTAATGGTTTTGAACGCGAAGGGCGGATGCGGCAAGAGCACTCTGGCCACCAACATCGCCGTGTTCTTCGCCCGCGACGGGAATCAAGTGTGCATTGCCGACTATGACCCGCAGCGCTCCAGTCTCGACTGGCTGGCGCAGCGACCTGCCGATTTGCCGGCCATCACCGGTGTCGCCGCCTACGAGGAGGGTCTGCGCAACGTGCCGCGCGCCACCGAGATCCTGGTGATCGACGCGCCAGCCCGAGTCCACGGTACGGAGCTCAATGAACTGGTGCGACGCGCCGAAACCATCATAGTCCCGGTGCTGCCTTCGAGCATCGACATGAAGGCCTGCGCACGCTTCATGGCGGAATTGCTTGAAATCGGCAAGGTGTCCCGCCGCCAGGCGCGATTGGCGGTGGTTGCCAACCGCGTGCGCGAATACACTCTGATTTACGAGGAATTGGATCAGTACCTCTCCAAGCTCAAGGTGCCCTATCTTGGATCCTTGCGCGAGGCGCAAAACTACGTGCGCGCCTACGCGCGCGGCATGGGCGTGCTTGAATTGCCCGAATATCTGGCCTGGCCGGACTGGAAACAATGGCAGCCCATCGGCGAATGGCTGGACAGCAAGCGCAGTCAGCCCACGGCCTAGGCTTGCGTGCGCATCAGGCTATCCGGGTCCAATGTGAGCTTCAGCGCCGCGCCCGGCCAGACGCTGCTGGATGCTGCGCTCTGCGCGTCCTTGAATTTGCCGCACAGCTGCAAGGGGGGCAACTGCGGCTCCTGCCGCGCGCTGCTGCTCGAGGGTGAGATCGACTACCCCAACGGCCGACCGCTCGGCCTGTCCGGCGCCGAAGCCGCCGAAGGGTACATGCTCATGTGTCAGGCACTTGCGCGCACCGATTTGACCATCGAAACCCTTCGAATCAGCACTCCCGACCAGATTCAACCCAAGCGCCTGCCGGCGCGGATCGAGCGCGCGGTGCCGCTGGCCCACGACGTAATGTGCCTACACTTAAGGCTCCCCGCCGCCGAACCGTTCGACTTCCAGGCCGGTCAGTACATCGACGTCATGCTGTCAGGCGGGCGGCGCCGCAGTTTTTCGATCGCCTCGCCGCCGCACGACTCGCGGCTCCTGGAACTGCACGTACGGCGGGTCGAGAACGGCGAATTCTCGGCACCGCTGTTCACTGACGAGAGTCGCTGCACGCTGCTCATGATCGAGGGGCCGCTGGGGCAGTTCGCCTATCGGGACGGCGGGTCGCCGATGCTGCTGGTCGGGGGCGGCACGGGGCTCGCGCCCCTGCTCAGCATGGTGCGGCACGTGGTGGAGAACGGCATCGAACGCGATCTTAGGCTGTATTGGGGCGTGCGCGCCGAGCGCGACCTGTATGCGCACGCCGCGCTCGAAGACCAACTGAGGCGAGCCCGCGCAGGACGCTTGCGCTACGTACCGGTGCTGTCGGAGGCCTCTCCCGAATGGCAGGGCCGCCGCGGCTTCGTGCACCAGGCAGCGCTCGAGGATATCGAACACCTCGACGAGTACGAGGTGTACGCGGCGGGTCCTCCCGCGATGATTGAGGCCGTGCGGCGCGATTTCGTACGGCACGGGGCCGCACCCGAGCGGTTGTATTTCGACTCCTTCGATTACGCGCCGGACGCGCTCGACCGCCAACGGATGAGCGCAGTCACCAAATCCTGATCCTCGGCCGACTCGGCCCGCAATAACGGCGCCGACAATCCGAGCTCCCGCACGCCCGCCGCCATGCGCTCCCCGGGCACCAGCCAGTGCGCGCGCTGGAACTCGCTGTGCAGGGCGGGGGTCGCAACTTTCAGCAAATTGCCCGCGATCTCCAAGCTG
Organism: uncultured Gammaproteobacteria bacterium; assembly: GCA_963702735.1. Taxonomy (GTDB): domain Bacteria; phylum Pseudomonadota; class Gammaproteobacteria; order Steroidobacterales; family Steroidobacteraceae; genus Bog-1198. Next base: position 572,913 of record CAVPDW010000002.1, read on the forward strand.
GTCGCGATGACGACCTGCACCGCGCCCGCGGAGAAGCTGCCCAGAAGATTCGCGAGCGCGACATCGCTCGGAACCGCAGGCACACGCCGGTACACATCGGCAGCCACCACTTGCGCGCCCCTGCGTGCGAGCTCTTGCTCGAGGAATGCCCGGCCGTTGCCGCCCTTGATGATGAGGATACGGCTGCCCACCGGATGCTCGAGCCGCGGATGGCGAAGCAGGCTCTCTGAGTCGAAGGTTTCGCTCGGCTGAACCGCCACCCGGTAGCCCGCTTGATTGAGGGCACGCGCCGTGGCGGGGCCCTGCGCCGCCAGGCACAAATCCCGTTGCTGATCCAGCAGCGCAGCGCCGAACCGCACGGCATTGGCGCTGGTGAAAATGATGACGTCGAAATCCGCAAGCGGACCGAGGCGCGCCGCCGTCTCGCGCCTATGCCCCAGGGGCTGAATCTCGATCGCGGCCAGGCGATGTGTGCTCGCGCCCTGCGTTTCCAACAACCTGCACAGCGGCATCGCTTGCTGTTCGGGCCGAGTGACCAAGACGCCGACACCGTGCAACGCGCGCATGGGGTTAAGGGGAGCGCAGGCGCTCGAGCAGCGAATCCGCGCCGGCGGCAAGAATGCGCTCGGCCAGCAGCACGCCGAGCGCGACCGGGTTGTCGGCGCCTCCGGATGCAGCGTCACGCAGCAGCCGTGAGCCATCGGGTTCCGCCACCAGTCCGTCGAGCGTCAATTGCCGCCCCTCGAGTCGCGCATGGGCCGCAATGGGCGATTGACAGCTGCCGCCGAGCCGATGCGCGAACGCACGCTCCGCGTCCATGGCGGTGCGCGTGGCCGGATGATTCAGCACCGACATGAGCCCCAGCGTGCGCTCATCGCCGCCGCGGCACTCGATTCCTATGACACCCTGGGCGACCGCAGGCAGGCAGATCTTGGGATCGAGGCGCGCAGTGATGCGTGATTCCAAACCCAATCGCGCCAGGCCCGCGCAGGCCAACACGATGGCATCCATCTCACCCGCATCGTGCCGGCGCAGCCGCGTATCGACGTTGCCGCGCAGGGTCTCTACCTTAAGGTCGGGCCGCGCTGCCAGCAACTGCGCCTGCCGGCGCAGGCTCGAGGTACCCACGCGCGCACCCTGCGGCAAGCCGTCGAGGCAGGCCGCCTTGGCTGTGACGAGGGCGTCGCGTGCATCCGCCCGCTCGAGCACCGCGGCGATGATGAGTCCAGGGCTCAGCTCGCCGGGCAAATCCTTCATCGAATGCACGGCGATATCGGCGCGATGTTCCGCAAGCGCCGCCTCGAGTTCTTTGATGAACAGCCCTTTCCCGCCGATGGCGGCCAAAGTCCGGTCCTGAATTCGATCGCCCTGGGTCACCATGGGCACCAGCTCGACCTCGAGCCCGGAGTGCGCCTGGCGCAGCAAAATCGCAACATGCTGCGCCTGCCAAAGTGCCAGCAGGCTCTTGCGTGTGGCGATGCGCAAAGGCGCAATGGACGTCGTGTTCACGTCGTATGGGGGTCGGCGGGAAACAGCGCCGACTTCAGCCGATAGATGGACGAGATGTCCTCATCGCCGAAACCTTGGATGACGAGCTGCGCATATAGCGCCAGCGTCGATTCGACCACCGGCAGTTGGGCGCCGTGCCGCGCCGCCATCTCGCGGCAGATACGCAAATCCTTCGCGTGCAGCCGCACGCGAAACCCCGCAGGATAGGAATTGTGCGCCATGTAGGGAGCGCGATTGACGAAGTACCAGCTCGAACCCGCACCCTTGCCCAGAAGCTCGATCAAGCGATCGAGCGGCAGGCCCTCGGCGTGGGCGAAAGCCATGGCTTCACCGACTGCTTGGATGATGCCCGCACACATGATTTGATTGGTGGCTTTCGCCGCCTGGCCGGCGCCGCTCGGCCCGAGATACGCGACGTTCTTCCCCATCGCATCCAGAATGGGCCGCGCGCGAGCGAAGACCGGCTCGTCGCCGCCCACCATGATGGCGAGCGACGCCGTGCGTGCGCCTTCCACACCGCCGCTCACCGGGCAGTCGAGAAAGCCTACGCCGAGTGCGTCAAGCGAGGAGTGGACGGCGCGTGCGGTCGCAGCGCTCACGGTGGAGCAATCCATCACGACCATGTTGGGGTTCAATCCCGGCTCGAGGCTCGCGACCACCGCGCGCAGGTCCTCGTCGGCGGACACGCATATGACCACGGCCTCGCAGTTCCCGGCCAATTCCGCAAGGCTGGCGAAGGCGATGCAATGAAGCTCGCCTGCGAGCGCCGCGGCCTTTGCGGCGGTTCGATTCCAAACGCCCGTCAGCAGTCCTGCACGGTGAAGACTGCGCGCCATGTGCGCGCCCATGGCGCCCAATCCGACGAAACCAGTTTGCATACGCGTTTCCCGACCGATGTTGTGTCAGTGGCGTATTCTGCGGCTTTGCGCAGCGCGCGGCAAAGCGCCTGAACAATCGATAAGGCAGCCCTAATTGGCGCTATTGCAGGTGGCGTCGACTTCACGCTTCGCGTTGAGGCGCTCGGTGTCGATTTCATCGGAGGTGAGGTACTGCCGTTCGCCGTCGGCGCCGGTCTTGTAGAGCTTGCGGCCTTCGATCAATTTCTTGTAATGATCCTGCGCCTCGGCGCACTGCTTCTGACGGCTCTGCTCGACGTCGCTGTCGACGGCCTTTTTCTCGCTCGAATCTTCCGGGGCAGCCGGGGTGCGCGACGACGGCGACGAGTCGGCGGTTCTCGTCGACACGGTGCGCGCGACATGGGTGCCGAGCAGTTCGACGATTTCCGCATGGACGCCGTCCGGCGGCCTGTCACCGTATTGCAGCTTGCCCTGCGCGTCGACCCATTTGTAGACGACGGCCCCGGCCATGCCGGACCAAGCCACCAAGGCGGCGAACAACAGAAGGCGTTTCATTGTCCGATCCTCGCTTGAAAAACTGTGCATCACTACAAGGCGCGCGATCCGGCTTCACCGGTGCGTATGCGCACCGCCTGCCCAAGCTCGGTAACGAATATCTTACCGTCGCCGATCTTACCCGTGCGCGCCGTCTCAATGATGGCTTCCACGACCCTATCGACTTGTTCATCGTCCACCGCCAGCTCCAGTTTCACCTTCGGCAGGAAATCGACGACATATTCAGCTCCTCGATAAAGCTCAGTGTGGCCTTTTTGCCGACCAAAGCCTTTGACCTCTGTCACGGTAATGCCTTGCACCCCCACATCTGCCAGTGCGGCGCGTACATCGTCAAGTTTGAATGGTTTGATGATGGCGATGACCAATTTCATGCAGGCAAACTCCTCAATTCGAGTAAAGACAAGTCTAGCAGCGGAATTGGCGCTAAATTGCTGCACAACAGCATAGAGTATTGCGCAAACCTATTGTATAAACCCGGGGCGTCTTGCGCCGGGCGCGCGATTAAAAAAAACGGCACGGGTCCTTGTGGGGACCCGCGCCGCGGGGATATCGCACCGACGGGGGAGTTGGCTGGCTTGCCGGCGCGAGATGCTCCTAAAACGTTGGATGGCCTCGCCCTACGGCGGGCGAGGCCGAAAACGGCTCAAATGGCGTCCGGGCCCGTCTCTCCGGTGCGAACGCGCAACGCTTGCTCCAATTCCAACACCCATACCTTGCCGTCACCTGTCTTGCCGGTCCTCGCCACGTTGCAAACCGCCTCCATGACCTGTTCCGCGATCGAATCGTCCACCGCCAGCTCAATCTTGGCCTTCGGCAGAAAATCCACGTTGTATTCAGCGCCCCGGTAGATTTCCGCGTGCCCGTGCTGCCGACCGTACCCGTGGACCTCGGTGACGGTGACCCCCTGAATGCCGATATCTGCTACCGCCTGACGAACTTCATCCAACTTGAAGGGCTTGATGACGGCGGTGATCAGCTTCATGCATTTGTCCCCGCTTTCACCCGTTAAGACTTGAGCCTCCGATCTTGCTTCCGCGTACTATGTGCTTAAGGGATTGCAGCTTCCGTGCCAGCGCGTAATGATCGGTGTATCAATGGGTTACGTAATTCGCGGACGGTTCGATGCACCGACTTGGCGCGATTGGCAGGAGGCGTGCGTTATGGAAGTGCGAGGTGTGCGTATCTTGAGGAGAAATTCCGATGAGCCTTTTCAATTCGAGCGGATTGGATGACCTGGCGCGCCGCCTTGCCGATTCAGTACCTGAGTCGGTGCGGGTGTTCGCGCGCGACTTGGAGGGCAATTTCAAAGTGGTGCTACAGGCGCAACTGAGCAAGCTCGATCTGGTCAGCCGGCAAGAATTCGACGTGCAGGCCGCCCTTCTGGCACGCACACAAGCGAATCTCACGGCCATGGAGGCGCGGTTGAAAGAAATCGAGGCCAAGCTTACCCCGCAGTAGTCAGAAGCCGGGCCCATACCGACGGTTTGGCGGAACGGAGATCAGTTGACTCACAAGGACGTGAGTACCGCGATGAGCCGTGCACCCCTGGGAATGGCGGCTCCCCAGGTTCGCGCAGAAGTCCATTTAGGCCCCGGGCTGCCTGCGTTTGCGTTGGTCGGCCTGCCAGAGGCGGTGGTCCGCGAGAGCAAGGAGAGGGTGCGCTCTGCATTGCTGACCTCCGGCTTCAAGTTTCCGGTGGGACGGATCACGGTCAATCTGTCGCCCGCCGACTTACCGAAGGAGGGCGGACGGTTCGATTTGCCGATCGCCGTCGGCATCTTGGCCGCCGATGGAGAATTACCGGCCCGCCTGCTCAAGGGACGAGAGTTCTACGGGGAACTCTCTCTGGGCGGCGAGTTGCGCCAGACGCCGAAGCTGTTGCCGGCGCTGCTCGAGGGATCGCGCACCGGCAGAGAATTGATCCTGCCCTTTGCCAATGCTCTCGAAGCAGGCCTGGTCCCCGATGCCAAGGTGCGGCTGGCAGGCCATTTGCGGCAGGTTTGCGAGGCACTCAAGGGCAAAGCGGCCTGGTCGAGTCCCGCCCACTCCGCAACGAGCGCTTGTCTCGCGAAGCCCGCGGATGCACCGGACCTTTGCGAGGTCCGCGGCCAATTCGCCGCCAAGCGCGCCCTCGAGATTGCCGCGGCCGGCGGGCATGGGCTCTTGCTGATCGGGCCGCCCGGCGCCGGCAAGACCCTGCTCGCGCAACGCCTGCCCGGCCTCTTGCCGCCGATGGCGCCGCTCGAGTCCCTGGAGGTCGCGTGCCTGGAATCGGCCTCGGGGCGCAGACCGAGTCCCCTCGGACAGCGGCCGTTTCGCAGTCCGCAGCATACTGCCTCCGTTGCGGCGCTGATCGGCGGGGGCGCCATGAAACCCGGCGAACTCTCATTGGCGCATCTCGGAGTGCTGTTCCTCGACGAGCTGCCTGAGTTCGCGCGCAATGCCCTGGAGGCGCTGCGCGAACCGTTGGAGAGCGGCGTGGTCAGTCTCACCCGGCTCAAGCGCAGCTGCGAGTTCCCTGCACGATTTCAGCTGGTCGCGGCGATGAATCCCTGCCCCTGCGGATACGCCGGCGATGTGAGCGGACGCTGCCATTGCACCGCCGAGCAGGTTGCGCGCTACCGCCACCGACTCTCAGGTCCCCTCATCGACCGAATCGACATGCACGTCGAGCTGACGGCCTTGCCGGTCGAGCACCTGTTGGGCGATGTGCCCGCGGAGACTGAAAATTCCGCCACGGTGGCCCTGCGAGTCGCCGCCGCGCGCGACGCGCAGATGCGGCGTCAGAGCAAGCTCAATGCGCGGCTGACACCGGCCGAGGTATCGAGACACTGCGGTCTCGCCCGAGAACCGCGAATGCTGCTCGCCACCGCGATCGCGCGAATGGGCCTGTCGGGCAGGGCCTGTCATCGCGTGCTGAAGCTCGCGCGCACCTGCGCCGACATGGCGGGGCAACCCGAGATACGCAGGATGGACGTCGCCGAAGCCGTGCAGCTTCGCACACTCGACAAGCCTACTTGTTGAGCGACACCATGTAGTCGACGGTCATGCGAATGGTCGCATCCGGCCAGTTAGTACCGCCCTTGGGCGGCATATTGCCCTTGCCCGCGATCGCGTCCTTGTAAAGCGTTTCCTTGCCCTGAGCGATTCGCGGGCCCCAGGCCGCATGATCGCCGATTTTCGGCGCACCGTTGACCCCCGTCGAATGACAGGCCGAACAGACCTTGTTGAACGCCTGCTCGCCCGTGGTCGGCACATCCGCGGCTCCCGCCGCCGCCGGCGCACTCACCACCGCAAGCGCCGAATTATCCTTCCCCGCGACGGCCTCTTGCGCAAAGGGCGCGATGTTGTTCCGCACCTCCTTGAGGTGCAGGGGGTCCAGCAGCACCTCCCGCGCCTGGGTGTCGGCGCCGATGGACCGCGCCACTCCGAACAGAATGATGGCGAAAAGGATGAGGATGCCGAGCACCACACTGAAGGAGTTGAAGAAATGAGTATCTGAAGATTCGGGGTTGGACACGGTAACTCGCTGAATTTCGATGAAAAAGCATCCCGGGAGCAGCGCTAGTATAGCGATGCCGAGCGATTCACGAAATAGCCAGCTAGCGATCCAAGGGACTCTTGACCCCCATCGCCCCCTTTCCCATGACATGCGTGTAAATCATGGTGGTTCGCACATCGGTATGTCCCAACAATTCCTGTACCGTGCGTATGTCCTGACCGGCCTCCAGCAGGTGCGTGGCAAAGCAATGCCGAAACGTATGGCAGCTCGCCGGCTGCAAAATCCCTGCCTTGTGAACTGCGGTGCGGACCGCGCGCTGAAGGATCTTCTCATGCTGATGATGGCGAACGAACTCGCCGGTATACGCATCCCTGCAAAGAGACTCCGCCGGAAACACCCACTGCCAACCCCATTGCGTGGCCGCCAGAGGATATTTACGCGCCAACGCCCCCGGCAGCGACACACCGGGCTCTCGCAGCTTGCGCTGATGCTTGAATCGATCGAATAGCTTCGCCAGATGTTGGCGCAGCGGAACGGAGACGGACTCCGGCAACATCGTGACCCGATCCTTTCCGGCCTTTGCATCGCGTACGATGAGCTCGCCTCGCTCCATAACGAGGTCCTTGACGCGGAGACGATGCGCCTCCATCAACCGTAACCCGCTGCCGTATAGAAAATTCGCAAGCAGCCAGCATGTGCCGTCGAGCTGCGCTAAGACAGCACGCACTTCCGCGGCGCTCAGCACCACCGGAAGCCGCTTCGGCCGAGTCGCCCGCGTCACGTTGTCGAGCCAGGGCAACTCCACATTCAACACCTGGCGGTAAAGGAACAGAAGAGCTTGTAGTGCCTGATTCTGAGTGGACGCCCCTACCTTGGCGTGAATCGCCAAATGACTCAGGAAGTCCTCCACCTCCGCCGCTCCCATTTCGCGCGGGTGCCTGCGGCCATGAAAATTCACATACCGCCGCATCCACTGCACATAGGCCTGTTCCGTGCGAAGCGCCAGGTGCCGGGTGCGAATCCTTTCCCGCGCCACTTCGAATAAGCCACGCCCCTCGGGCATATAATCGTCCCCGGAGTACTACGCGACACCCGCGCAGTCGGAGACTAAGGAAATCAGGAAGATGTCAAAACGTACAACAGCATATATACCGGCTTTGTCCCAATTCTCGTCTTCCAATTAATAGTTAGAACCCAAATTTAACGTCGGCGGTATGCGATGTTGAAATTCAATGGAAGGCCGGGGTCACAGTGAAAGCCCTCGCAGCGATTGACGTGGTGTTCTGGCCACCGTCGCAGGGTGGCGAAAGGTTTTGGGAAATAGTTCGGACCATGCCCCTGTGCTAGATTGGGGCGCCACGGTCCTGCCACCGGTTGAGGTCGCATTCACAAGCGAGCGTCGCAGGTGGTGTGCCAATCGACGCGTTGCGGTTCTAACAATCGGTTCGAGCGATCGCGGGGTCGCATCTTCGTTGAGCCAAGGAGGGGGTCGATGATTGGGATAAATTGCCTTCGTTTGACGCTGGTGAAGCCCCGCGTCGCTCAACCTCATCGTTAGCCGCCACTATGCCAGCGCTGCTTGGGCTCTTGGGGGCGTTTGTCATTCTTGTCGTGATTGGCTTGGCTCGGGCGTTCAGCGAATTTGGAAGCGCTGGCCTCATCGCGTGGTGCAAGCTGTTGCTTGGCCCCGCTGCGATAGCTGTCGCGTGCATCGTCTTTCTTCCTGGAAATCCCAAGGAGCGTGGCCTTCGCGCGTTATTTCCGTCCAACGGCGCACTGCGGGTAATATTCATCGCCGTCGCAATTGTGACTGCCGTGGGTCTGGTCTCCTCCGCGACTCTCGGTGTGGGATGGGTGGTCGCAAAGTGACGCCTAACAATCGGTTCGAGCGATCGCGGGTCGCGTCTTCGGTGAGCCAAGGAGTAGGTCGATGATTGGGATAAAGTGGCTTCGTTCGGCGTCGGTGAAGCCCCGCGTCGCTCAACCTCATCGTTAGCTGACTTCTCCGGCGCCACCGCGGGGCTTGACGGCGGTGTACAAACGTACATACTAGAGCCGTAATGGAGTACCAATGGGATCAAGCCAAGGCGGCTGCGAATCTCAAGAAGCATGGTGTCGCGTTCTCCGATGCGGCGCTTGCGCTTGAAGATCCGCAGGCCCTTACCATTGCCGATCCTGATGCAATCGACGAACCGAGGTTTATCTGCCTTGGCGCCGATCCCAGCGGACGCATCCTAATTACGGTGTTTGCGCCACGTGGCCGCGCAATACGCATAATCTCTTCGCGAAAGGCCAGCCGTTCTGAGCGCCGTCCATACGAGAAGGTACGATGAGAAAACACTACGATTTTTCGAAAGCTAAACGCGGGGCTGTCGTTGCGGTTCCGAAAGGCAAATCCCGCATAACAATCCGCCTTGACGACGCAATCATCGATTGGTTCAAAGCGCAGGTTGACGAAGCAGGTGGTGGCAACTATCAGTCCTTGATAAATGCGGCGTTGCGTGAGCACATTGGGCGCTTGAACGAGCCACTTGAAAAGACTTTGCGCCGCGTGCTTCGTGAGGAATTGCGCAAAGCCAGCTAACAATCGGTTCGAGCGATCGCGGGTCGCGTCTTCGGTGAGCCAAGGAGGGAGTCGATGATTGGGATAAAGTGCCTTCGTTTGACGCTGGCGAAGCCCCGCGTCGCTCAACCTCATCGTTAGACGACACCTGATGTATCGGTTTTCGATCACGGTGAGCGGCCGCGTTACGATCCGACGATGCTTTAGACCCAAATTCCACTGTGGTCATTGCAGTGCAGATTCACGGTCCTCTTGGGGGCCGCTCCGGTGGTGGATCTAAGAGGTATCATCGGAGTGGGCTCCGTTGAAGGTTGCGCAATGACCACCGTCAGCGCTACCGTCTAACAATCGGTTCGAGCGATCGCGGGGCCGCGTCTTCGGTGAGCCAAGGAGGGGGTCGATGATTGGGATCAAGTAGCCTTCGTTTGACGCTCGGCGAAGCCCCGCGTCGCTCAACCTCATCGTTAGAGCGCAATGTCCAGCGTGTGCCCTAGTTGTACCGGTCCTTTACAAAGTTAGGGGTGGGTTCGCGCCCGAATCTGCGTTATCTGGGTGGGATCGTTTGAAGTACTCTCGACCGCGGCTTTACTGTCGCGAGTGCGGAGCGCAGCTTGACGCGAAAATCACTCTCGTGGGTTGGTTATCGCTGTTCTCAATCGTACTATCTGTTCTCGCGGCATTGATCTTGATCCGGCACTCTTCGTTCATCACCGTTCCAAATCGCGGCGTCTTATTATTCGCTTTGGGCGGCGTAGTTTTTGTAGCCGCGATTCTGCATGTGAAATTGGGGTTTCGGTACTCGGTGGCGAAGCGCTCTAACAATCGGTTCGAGCGATCGCGGGGACGCGTCTTCGTTGGGCCAAGGAGGGCGTCGATGATTGGGATAAAGCACCTTCGTTTGACGCTGGTGAAGCCCCGCGTCGCTCAACCTCATCGTTAGAACCCAAATTTAACGTCGGCGGTATGCGATGTTGAAATTCAATGGAAGGCCGGGGTCACAGTGAAAGCCCTCGCAGCGATTGACGTGGTGTTCTGGCCACCGTCGCAGGGTGGCGAAAGGTTTTGGGAAATAGTTCGGACCATGCCCCTGTGCTAGATTGGGGCGCCACGGTCCTGCCACCGGTTGAGGTCGCATTCACAAGCGAGCGTCGCAGGTGGTGTGCCAATCGACGCGTTGCGGTTCTAACAATCGGTTCGAGCGATCGCGGGGTCGCATCTTCGTTGAGCCAAGGAGGGGGTCGATGATTGGGATAAATTGCCTTCGTTTGACGCTGGTGAAGCCCCGCGTCGCTCAACCTCATCGTTAGAACCCAAATTTAACGTCGGCGGTATGCGATGTTGAAATTCAATGGAAGGCCGGGGTCACAGTGAAAGCCCTCGCAGCGATTGACGTGGTGTTCTGGCCACCGTCGCAGGGTGGCGAAAGGTTTTGGGAAATAGTTCGGACCATGCCCCTGTGCTAGATTGGGGCGCCACGGTCCTGCCACCGGTTGAGGTCGCATTCACAAGCGAGCGTCGCAGGTGGTGTGCCAATCGACGCGTTGCGGTTCTAACAATCGGTTCGAGCGATCGCGGGGTCGCATCTTCGTTGAGCCAAGGAGGGGGTCGATGATTGGGATAAATTGCCTTCGTTTGACGCTGGTGAAGCCCCGCGTCGCTCAACCTCATCGTTAGACGACACCGGATGTCTCAGACCTTCCGTCACGACGAGATGCGGGTAACCACCCGACGATCCATTAAACCCGACCGCCACCGTGGTCATGGCAGTGCAACTTCACGGTTCTGTTGGGCGCCGCTCCGCTGGCGGGTGTTGGGGGCCATGATCGGAATGGGCTCCGTTGGGGATTTGCGCAGTGACCAGCGTCAGCGCTACCGTCTAACTTCCGGCTCGAGCGATCGCGGGGGCCGCCTCTTCGTTGGGCCAAGGAGGGGGTCGATGATTGGGATCAACCAGTTTCGTTTATCGTCGGCGCAGCCCCGCGTCGCTCAGCCTCATCGTTAGAGCGCAATGTCCAGCGTGTGCCCTAGTTGTACCGGTCCTTTAAAAGTTAGGGGTGGGTTCGCGCCCGAATCTGCGTTATCTGGGTGGGATCGTTTGAAGTACTCTCGACCGCGGCTTTACTGTCGCGAGTGCGGAGCGCAGCTTGACGCGAAAATCACTCTCGTGGGTTGGTTATCGCTGTTCTCAATCGTACTATCTGTTCTCGCGGCATTGATCTTGATCCGGCACTCTTCGTTCATCACCGTTCCAAATCGCGGCGTCTTATTATTCGCTTTGGGCAGCGTAGTTTTTGTAGCCGCGATTCTGCATGTGAAATTGGGGTTTCGGTACTCGGTGGCGAAGCGCTCTAACAATCGGTTCGAGCGATCGCGGGGAGCGTCTTCGTTGGGTCAAGGAGAACGTCGATGATTGGGATAAAGCGCCTTCGTTTGACGCTGGTGAAGCCCCGCGTCGCTCAACCTCATCGTTAGAACCCAAATTTAACGTCGGCGGTATGCGATGTTGAAATTCAATGGAAGGCCGGGGTCACAGTGAAAGCCCTCGCAGCGATTGACGTGGTGTTCTGGCCACCGTCGCAGGGTGGCGAAAGGTTTTGGGAAATAGTTCGGACCATGCCCCTGTGCTAGATTGGGGCGCCACGGTCCTGCCACCGGTTGAGGTCGCATTCACAAGCGAGCGTCGCAGGTGGTGTGCCAATCGACGCGTTGCGGTTCTAACAATCGGTTCGAGCGATCGCGGGGTCGCATCTTCGTTGAGCCAAGGAGGGGGTCGATGATTGGGATAAATTGCCTTCGTTTGACGCTGGTGAAGCCCCGCGTCGCTCAACCTCATCGTTAGACGACACCTGATGTATCAGCACTTCAACCAGAGCGAAGCGTGCCGGTACATCCCGCGTCGTTTCAGAGCCCAACTCCACGGGGGGTCATTGCGGTGCAGGTTCACGGTACTCTCGGAGCCGCTTCGATTGGGAGTCCCATGAATTTACTTCTGAGTCGGCTTCGTTGGAGGTTGCGCAATGGCGACCGTCAGCGCTACCGTCTAACAATCGGTTCGAGCGGTCCGTGATGCATAAAGTGCCAGACGCACGATGTCGTGTTTCTCTGCTCCCACAATTTCAGCCGCGCGCCATAGGTCACCGCGCGGCCGCTCAACCTCATCGTTAGACGACACCGGATGTCTCAGACCTTCCGTCACGACGAGATGCGGGTAACCACCCGACGATCCATTAAACCCGACCGCCACCGTGGTCATGGCAGTGCAACTTCACGGTTCTGTTGGGCGCCGCTCCGCTGGCGGGTGTTGGGGGCCATGATCGGAATGGGCTCCGTTGGGGATTTGCGCAGTGACCAGCGTCAGCGCTACCGTCTAACTTCCGGCTCGAGCGATCGCGGGGGCCGCCTCTTCGTTGGGCCAAGGAGGGGGTCGATGATTGGGATCAATCAGTTTCGTTTATCGTCGGCGCAGCCCCGCGTCGCTCAGCCTCATCGTTAGACGACACCGGATGTCTCAGACCTTCCGTCACGACGAGATGCGGGTAACCACCCGACGATCCATTAAACCCGACCGCCACCGTGGTCATGGCAGTGCAACTTCACGGTTCTGTTGGGCGCCGCTCCGCTGGCGGGTGTTGGGGGCCATGATCGGAATGGGCTCCGTTGGGGATTTGCGCAGTGACCAGCGTCAGCGCTACCGTCTAACTTCCGGCTCGAGCGATCGCGGGGGCCGCCTCTTCGTTGGGCCAAGGAGGGGGTCGATGATGGGGATCAACCAGTTTCGTTTATCGTCGGCGCAGCCCCGCGTCGCTCAGCCTCATCGTTAGACGACACCGGATGTCTCAGACCTTCCGTCACGACGAGATGCGGGTAACCACCCGACGATCCATTAAACCCAACCGCCACCGTGGTCATGGTAGTGCAACTTCACGGTTCTGTTGGGCGCCGCTCCGCTGGCGGGTGTTGGGGGCCATGATCGGAATGGGCTCCGTTGGGGATTTGCGCAGTGACCAGCGTCAGCGCTACCGTCTAACTTCCGGCTCGAGCGATCGCGGGGGCCGCCTCTTCGTTGGGCCAAGGAGGGGGTCGATGATGGGGATCAACCAGTTTCGTTTATCGTCGGCGCAGCCCCGCGTCGCTCAGCCTCATCGTTAGATGACACCCGTAAACCACACCCCGCAGGGCTTTGATGTCGCCCTGGGAATCGTCTTTGCTGTCCTAGGCGCCTATGCGCTCTTCTCCGGGGAGGCAGGGCTTCCTTCGGCGTTAGGGTTGTTGACGACAAAAAGAAAAGACCACCCAGTCAGGTATTGGCTGGTTGTTGTGTTGCTATTTCTGTTTGCTGTCATTTCGTTGGTCAGGGCATGGACAAGTATCATCTAACAATCGGCTCGAGCGATCACGCGGCGCAGCTTCGGTGAGGGAACAGGGAGGGTGGAGGATGTGGATTAAGCGGCTTCGATTGACGGCACCACCGCCGCGTGTCGCTCAGCCTCATCGTTAGAACCCAAATTTAACGTCGGCGGTATGCGATGTTGAAATTCAATGGAAGGCCGGGGTCACAGTGAAAGCCCTCGCAGCGATTGACGTGGTGTTCTGGCCACCGTCGCAGGGTGGCGAAAGGTTTTGGGAAATAGTTCGGACCATGCCCCTGTGCTAGATTGGGGCGCCACGGTCCTGCCACCGGTTGAGGTCGCATTCACAAGCGAGCGTCGCAGGTGGTGTGCCAATCGACGCGTTGCGGTTCTAACAATCGGTTCGAGCGATCGCGGGGTCGCATCTTCGTTGAGCCAAGGAGGGGGTCGATGATTGGGATAAATTGCCTTCGTTTGACGCTGGTGAAGCCCCGCGTCGCTCAACCTCATCGTTAGCTGACTTCTCCGGCGCCACCGCGGGGCTTGACGGCGGTGTACAAACGTACATACTAGAGCCGTAATGGAGTACCAATGGGATCAAGCCAAGGCGGCTGCGAATCTCAAGAAGCATGGTGTCGCGTTCTCCGATGCGGCGCTTGCGCTTGAAGATCCGCAGGCCCTTACCATTGCCGATCCTGATGCAATCGACGAACCGAGGTTTATCTGCCTTGGCGCCGATCCCAGCGGACGCATCCTAATTACGGTGTTTGCGCCACGTGGCCGCGCAATACGCATAATCTCTTCGCGAAAGGCCAGCCGTTCTGAGCGCCGTCCATACGAGAAGGTACGATGAGAAAACACTACGATTTTTCGAAAGCTAAACGCGGGGCTGTCGTTGCGGTTCCGAAAGGCAAATCCCGCATAACAATCCGCCTTGACGACGCAATCATCGATTGGTTCAAAGCGCAGGTTGACGAAGCAGGTGGTGGCAACTATCAGTCCTTGATAAATGCGGCGTTGCGTGAGCACATTGGGCGCTTGAACGAGCCACTTGAAAAGACTTTGCGCCGCGTGCTTCGTGAGGAATTGCGCAAAGCCAGCTAACAATCGGTTCGAGCGATCGCGGGTCGCGTCTTCGGTGAGCCAAGGAGGGAGTCGATGATTGGGATAAAGTGCCTTCGTTTGACGCTGGCGAAGCCCCGCGTCGCTCAACCTCATCGTTAAAGGACAAAGTGTATGTTACGACACGTTCTACTCACACGGCCTAGTATCCTTGCCTTGCTGGTAGGGGCGCTTGTGCTAATCGTGTGCGCTATTACGCGCCTCGCTGGGCAACCTCTCGTTGATCACTTGCCAATTGTTGCCGCCACCTTGACACTGTTGGTCTTTCTGATTCCCGGCGTTGTCACTGGCGTCATTGCGCCGCGTTCATTTCTTTGGAATGGAGCCATTCTCGGAATTATCACCGCAGTCTTTGTGACGCTTCAAACAGTTCACTTTCGGCTGCCGAATTGGTCATCAATCCTTCTCTATGAGTCAATTGGCGCGCTGGCGTGTATCACTGTGCCATTATGTGTCGTGGGTGCTTTAGGCGGCCGCTTCGTCAGTGGGCGCAGGTAGTCCTCTAACAATCGGTTCGAGCGATCGCGGGGCGCGTCTTCGGTGAGCCAAGGAGGGAGTCGATGATTGGGATAAAGTGCCTTCGTTTGACGCTGGCGAAGTCCCGCGTCGCTCAACCTCATCGTTAGAGCGCAATGTCCAGCGTGTGCCCTAGTTGTACCGGTCCTTTAAAAGTTAGGGGTGGGTTCGCGCCCGAATCTGCGTTATCTGGGTGGGATCGTTTGAAGTACTCTCGACCGCGGCTTTACTGTCGCGAGTGCGGAGCGCAGCTTGACGCGAAAATCACTCTCGTGGGTTGGTTATCGCTGTTCTCAATCGTACTATCTGTTCTCGCGGCATTGATCTTGATCCGGCACTCTTCGTTCATCACCGTTCCAAATCGCGGCGTCTTATTATTCGCTTTGGGCAGCGTAGTTTTTGTAGCCGCGATTCTGCATGTGAAATTGGGGTTTCGGTACTCGGTGGCGAAGCGCTCTAACAATCGGTTCGAGCGATCGCGGGGAGCGTCTTCGTTGGGTCAAGGAGAACGTCGATGATTGGGATAAAGCGCCTTCGTTTGACGCTGGTGAAGCCCCGCGTCGCTCAACCTCATCGTTAGAACCCAAATTTAACGTCGGCGGTATGCGATGTTGAAATTCAATGGAAGGCCGGGGTCACAGTGAAAGCCCTCGCAGCGATTGACGTGGTGTTCTGGCCACCGTCGCAGGGTGGCGAAAGGTTTTGGGAAATAGTTCGGACCATGCCCCTGTGCTAGATTGGGGCGCCACGGTCCTGCCACCGGTTGAGGTCGCATTCACAAGCGAGCGTCGCAGGTGGTGTGCCAATCGACGCGTTGCGGTTCTAACAATCGGTTCGAGCGATCGCGGGGTCGCATCTTCGTTGAGCCAAGGAGGGGGTCGATGATTGGGATAAATTGCCTTCGTTTGACGCTGGTGAAGCCCCGCGTCGCTCAACCTCATCGTTAGACGACACCTGATGTATCGGTTTTCGATCACGGTGAGCGGCCGCGTTCGATCCGACGATGCTTTGGACCCAAATTCGACTGTGGTCATTGCAATGCAGATTCACGGTCCTCTTGGGGGCCGCTCCGGTGGTGGATCTAAGAGGTATCAACGGAGCGGGCTCCGTTGAAGGTTGCGCAATGACCACCGTCAGCGCTACCGTCTAACAATCGGTTCGAGCGATCGCGGGGCCGCGTCTTCGGTGAGCCAAGGAGGGGGTCGATGATTGGGATCAAGTGCCTTCGTTTGACGCTGGCGAAGCCCCGCGTCGCTCAACCTCATCGTTAGACGACACCGGATGTCTCAGACCTTCCGTCACGACGAGATGCGGGTAACCACCCGACGATCCATTAAACCCGACCGCCACCGTGGTCATGGCAGTGCAACTTCACGGTTCTGTTGGGCGCCGCTCCGCTGGCGGGTGTTGGGGGCCATGATCGGAATGGGCTCCGTTGGGGATTTGCGCAGTGACCAGCGTCAGCGCTACCGTCTAACTTCCGGCTCGAGCGATCGCGGGGGCCGCCTCTTCGTTGGGCCAAGGAGGGGGTCGATGATGGGGATCAACCAGTTTCGTTTATCGTCGGCGCAGCCCCGCGTCGCTCAGCCTCATCGTTAGCCTCCCGATCCGGCCTCGGCGGGCATTCTTGACGTATATGCACATTATACGTATACTTGCATTATGAGTCCGGAGTTCGACCCAGAGAAGAACGCCGCGAATATCGCCAAGCACGGTGTATCCCTGGCCGACGGGGACGGCGTGCTACTTGACCCCTTGGCGGTCAGTATTGAGGATTCCGCGGCGCTGGACGAACTACGTTGGATTACCGTCGGCGCAAACTCTCTCGGATCATTGATGGTAGTGGTTTGGACGGAGCGTGGAGAGGAGATCCGGTTAATCTCGGTTCGTCCTGCCACCCCCAAGGAGCGCAGAGCATATGAAAAAGGAATATGATTTTTCGAAAGGCAAACGAGGTGCCGTTATCTCGTCCCGGGGGAAGACGCGCATTACGATTTACCTGGATGATGAAGTTCTTGGTCGCTTTAGGATGGCAGCGGAACGCTCTGGAAAGGGATACCAAACACTGATTAACGATGCGCTACGGGCACATCAGGGCACCGCGGAGAAACCGCTCACGGCGAAACAGGTGCGCGAAATTCTCCGCGAGGAATTGGCGTTGCGCACAGGAAGCTAACAATCGGTTCGAGCGATCGCGGGTCGCGTCTTCGGTGAGCCAAGGAGGGAGTCGATGATTGGGATAAAGTGCCTTCGTTTGACGCTGGCGAAGCCCCGCGTCGCTCAACCTCATCGTTATGTGCCAGATTGAGCCGCTGCGAGTGATTGGCGCCCTATGAGTCCCACCATATTCCGCGATGGCAGCTTTCGATTTTACTTTTTCTCGCGCGAAGAGGCCCGAATGCACGTTCATGTGCAGTGCCCTGACGGCGAGGCAAAGTTCTGGCTTGAGCCCACGATTGCTCTGGCGCACAATTATGGCCTGTCCGGCCAACAGATCCGGGCGGCGCAACAGCTAGTCGAGGCACACGCCAATGAAATCCGCAGTGCTTGGCGAAAACACTTCGCCAGTTGAAGTATCAAATATATCGCCGCACGGCTTCTGGCTGTTGTTGGGTGGTGAGGAACTGTTTGTTCCCT
Source organism: uncultured Gammaproteobacteria bacterium (assembly GCA_963702735.1). Taxonomy (GTDB): domain Bacteria; phylum Pseudomonadota; class Gammaproteobacteria; order Steroidobacterales; family Steroidobacteraceae; genus Bog-1198. Next base: position 590,523 of record CAVPDW010000002.1, read on the forward strand.
TTGCGGAGTTTCCCTGGTTTCGAGAGGCCACGGTTCGACAGATTAGCCACGTCGAGCTGCCGACGGCGCACCATCTCTACTGGCCTGATCTAGACATCGACTTGGCCGTCGCGTCAATTCGAGACCCGAAGGCATTCCCGCTGGTGTCCAAGGCTGGCACCTAACAATCGGTTCGAGCAATCGCGGGGCAGCGTCTTCGTTGGGCCCAGGAGGGGGTCGATGATGGGGATAAATCAGTTTCGTTTGACGCTGGCAAAGCCCCGCGTCGCTCAACCTCATCGTTAGGTGCCGCCTTTAGCCTCTCGCGATGATTGCTGCCAGCTCTTTGTTTGACGCGCCGAGCGCTAGAATCGACTTCACGAGCAGATCAAGCGACACCGTGGGATCTCCGGCTTCCATTTTCGCGACGCGCGACTGGCTCGACCTTAGCGTCTTTGCCAGCTTCACTTGGGTGACGCCTGTTGCCCGCCGGCGAGCTTTGAGTCCCTCTGCGAGCTTGAGACGTAGCTCGATATACATCTCCTCCTGGTCAGAGAGGCCAAGAAAATCCTTGGCGTCGCCGAGCTTCCACCCCTTGGATTCGAGTTTCTTCCGCTTACTTTCCCGCATCGTCATACTCCTTAAGGCGCTTCCGGCAAGTATCAATGACGGCTTTAGGTGTCTTACCGGTCTTTTTGGCAAAGACTTCGAGAATCACGATGGCGTCGATGTCGATCCTATAGACGACTCGCCACGTGACAGTCGCGTCGTTGATTCGCAGCTCGTGGCATCGCGGCCCGATACTGGGCATAGGCCGAGATTGTGGCATCGACAGCAAATCGCCGCGCTGGAGTTGCCGCAACAAAAACCCAGCCTCGAGTCTCGCACTTCGGGACATCGGCGGAGTCTTAATCTCGCCGTGAAGCCACGCCAGAGGCTTGTCTTTTGGGCTCACGCGAAGTAGTATATGTCAGGTCTGACATATACACAAGCTGCACCTAACAATCGGTTCGAGCGATCGCGGGGCCGCGCCTTCGTTGGGCCAAGGAGACGGTCGATGATGGGGATAAAGCAGCTTCGTTGGTCGGCAACGCAACCCCGCGTCGCTCAACCTCATCGTTAGGCCCCGTTGGGGCTGGTCGGCGCAGTTATTGGCGCATGGTGTAAACTGCGGGCACAGGAGCGCTATATGGACGCATTACTTGTAAGCCGCGACCCTGAAATCATGAGTGGGGCGCTTTGTTTCAGGGGTACGCGAGTGCCCGTAAAGAACCTCTTCGACTACCTGGAAGGGTCATCAACGCTCGAGGATTTTCTGGAGGACTTCCCTTCAATATCCCGTGTGACCGCCGTTTCCGTACTAGAGGCGGCGAGGGAACGGCTGGCGCTCGATGCGACTGCTGCTTGACGAGTCGGTCCCAAGCCGATTACGTCGATCGCTGAGCGAACATTCCGTTCGAACGGTTGTTGAGGCCGGCTGGTCCGGGGTTAAGAACGGCAAATTACTGGCACTTGCCGCGACTGAGTTCGACGCGTTCATAACAGTAGACAAGAACCTGCCATTTCAGCAGAACCTGGCGACGTTGCCCATTGCGTTGCTCGTGCTCGACTCGGTGTCGAATGAACTGCCGGCACTTCTGCCACTGGTTCCAGCTCTGCTTCGCGAACTTGCATCGCTGAAGCCCAAGTCCTATACGTTGGTCAAATTGGCCTAACAATCGGCTCGAGCGATCGCGGGGCCGCGTCTGAGTATTCCGGCGAAGATGACCACCGATTTCGGCCGAACGTGACCGGTGATTCCGCCGGGTCGGCGCTGTTATGGTTTTTTACACTTGTCGGTCACGATCAGTCAACATTTGGACCGTCACCAGGTCTTCGGGTCCGCTGATCGATGGCGTCACTTGGCGCCTTTTTTAGTGCGGGCTTTGGCGAACTCCTCGGCCGCTTCGGTCTTTCGGATCGACTCCTTGGCCTCGAGATGGATTCGATGGGACCGATGCAAAAGTCGAGGATTGCGTCCGCAAGCGTGGGGTCACCGATGTAGTCGTGCCACTCCTCGATCGGTAGCTGGCTCGTCACGATGCAGGATTTCGTCCCAACGCGGTCGTCGATCAGCTCGAGCAGATCGTTGCGCTCGCGCGGCCCGATGGGGGCGATCGCAAAATCGTCGATGATCAAGACGCTGATCTTGGCGATGGCGGCGAGGCGCTTGCGGAAGCTGCCGTCCGCGTGGCAGAGGGTCAGTTCTTCGAACAGTCGCGGTGCGCGCACGTATAGCACACTCAGGCCGTTGCGACAGGCTTGGCGCCCCAGAGCGCACGCCAAAAAACTCTTGCCACTGCCGGTTGCGCCGTGGATCAACACGTTCTGATTCGAGCGGATCCAGTCACACGCGGCAAGCGCTGCGATTTGGGAGCGGTCGAGGCCGGTGCGGTCGCGGTAGTTAAGATCTTCAAGCGCCGCACGTTGCTTAAATTGCGCGAGCTGCTCGAGGCGTGTCATGCGGCGGTTCTCCCGGTACAGGCTTTCGCGATCGAGCAGCAGCGCGAGCCGCTCCTCGAAGGCAAGGCCCTGCGCGGCACCGTGAGTCATTTGCTCGCTCAAGGCGATGGCCATCCCGTTGAGCTTCAGTTCGTTCAGTTTATCGAGCGTGGGTTGGATGAGCATGCGTCATTGTCTCCTTCGTCAGTGGTTGTGGTTTCATCAGTCATCGTCGATTCAGATCGGAAGTAATTCGCACCGCGTACATTGGCGTGCGAGCGGGTGGCGGTGGGCGCGGCGGTCTCCGCGGCGGGGAACATGTCGGGGTGTTGGTCGAGTTTGGCAACGAGGATCATCTTGATGCGCTTGCCCGTGGGGCAGCCGATGGTGAGCGCACGGCGGCACGCGCCTTCCAGACGTTCCTCGCCGTAGTCTTTGGATAGGCTCAGCAGCCCCAAGCACGCGCGGTAGCCTTGCTCTGGATGCGGTCGGTTGTCGAACTGCCACTGCACGACCGCGCGCGTGCCGGGCCCGATCTTCTCGCCCTATTTCAAGAGCCGGCCTGGCGTCCACTTCAGGTGTTTTTGGTGAGATTTCGGCATGTGCTCAGGGAGCGTCGTGAACTTGCCGACCTGGTAACTGCGCACGTGTACGGCGACGCGTCCGCCCTTGTGCAGGCACTCGACCGTGGTGTCGGTGTAACGTGCCATGAGGTATTGACCGACGAGCGCGTGCGGAACGCTGTAGTAGTGGCGCCCGACATCGACGTGGTAGTCGATGTTGACCTTCACTTTGGCCCACTCGGCGTATTCGTAGCGCGTGGCGGGCAGCGGTCTTAAGGCCGGTCGGTCGATGGCCTCGAACGCTTCGGCGCGGCAGCCGGGCAGTTTCTTGAACGGCCGGCGATTCAGATCCACGAGCAACTCGGCGATCGCGATGTTGAGCTCGGCGAGCGAGAAGAACTGGCGGTTGCGAAGTCGCGCGAGGATCCATCTTTGCACCACCAGTACGCTCATTTCCACGGCAGGTTTATCTCAAGTCAGCAACTGCTGGTTGTTCCGACACTCGAGCTCCTCGATTCGAGATCAGTCATCCCTTTCACCCGAAGCGTGGTACGCAACTGACCCTCGCCAGACGCAAGCAGAACTGGGGAGAAGATCGATTGATGTACTTCGACGGGCAAGGGGCTCTGCGCTCGATCCTGGCGTCCTGGACAAGTCTCGGTAGACAGGACCTTTTCGCTCAGGCATCCGCCGGCCGGTCTTGGTTTCGGACTGACGATTTGGTCCGATTGAGCGTTTTGGTATGCGAGCTTCAAGGCCGGAGAAAGGCATGAGGCTGTCAAGTAAATTATGCCGCATGTGTAAGATATTAAATGCCGCTTGTGGGTGGATCCATCGATATCTATCCGCATGTAACCTCAGGCGGAAACGGCATCAACCGCGCATGGCTGGGTCACACACGCTTGATATTCACATCAATGCGGCGTATATGTGTTTACGTCCGAGCCGCTCAGGATGCCGTGTTGGCCAAGCGCGATGGCAAAGCCGAACGTCTGAAGTTACAGGGAGCCCTCAACCGGCACCCTCAGCAAGTCCGCGCCCCTTGGTTTCAGGCCGATCGCTTCTTCGATGCGCGCGATCTGGTGCAGGTCAAGTACGAGATGCTGCGGCAGGTCAGCATCGAGGGCGCAAAGAAGGCCGATGCCGCCGCGCTCTTTGGCGTTTCCCGTCCAACATTTTATCAAGCCGAAGCGGCGTTCGCCGAGCACGGACTCGCCGGCTTGCTACCCCAGCAGCGCGGCCCCCGGAGCCCTCACAAGCTCACACCCGAAGTGATGGCGTTTATCGATATACGTTTGCGCGACGAACATCCGCCGAGTGCCCGAGAGCTATCTCGGGCGATTCAGACCGAGCTTGGTCTGTCTGTCCATCCCCGCAGTATCGAACGCGCCTTGGCGCGCAAAAAAAAACGGTAGATGTCCGCCTGCCGCCATCGCTGCCCGATGCGATGGTCGCGACCTACGAGCAGCTGCGCTCCGAGGTGCTTCTCGGGCGGCCGAGACCCGAGGGTATCGGAGCAGTCATCTACCACGGCCTTTTGCATGGCGTGGCTCTCCTGTGCTCAGCGCCAGATCGCGGCGCCCCTCGCATGCAACCCGCATCGGCACCGCGATCGCCGGTATTGGAGAGCGACCTTTTGCGGCTCCTCACCAACATGGTTCTGCAGACTCAGTCGGAGGTGATGCATGTCTATTGATGTCCATCAAAAAATCCGCGCGGACCATCTCAAGCGCGACGCATTTCTGTATATCCGTCAGTCATCACTACGCCAAGTCTTTGAGAACACGGAGAGTAATAAGCGACAGTACGCCTTGCGCGAACGGGCGGTTGCGCTTGGGTGGCCCATCGAGCGGATTCACACGATTGATAGCGATCTCGGTATATCCGGCGCACACGCCGAGAACCGCGACGGTTTCCAGCAGCTGGTGAGCGAAGTGGCGCTCGGCCACGCCGGTATCGTGCTCGGCCTTGAGGTCTCTCGCCTCGCTCGCAACAACGCCGACTGGCACCGACTGCTCGAGCTCGCGGCGCTCGCACAGACGCTCATTCTCGATGAAGATGGGATTTATGACCCCGCCCACTTCAACGACCGCTTGCTACTGGGTCTCAAGGGGACAATGAGCGAGGCCGAACTGCATGTGCTCAAGACGCGTTTGATCGGCGGACAGCGTAACAAAGCCCGGCGCGGAGAGTTGCAGATGATGCCACCGATCGGGCTTGCATATGACTCCGCCGGTGCGGTGGTGCTCGATCCGGACGAGCAGGTCCGGGCCAGTATCCAGATGATCTTCGACAGTTTCCGGCAGGTCGGCAGCGCGTGCGCCGTCGTGCGGCGATTTCAACGCGAGGGCCTTACCTTTCCGCAGCGCGTTCGGCGTGGCGTCGCCGTGCTCGTCAACGGACGTGGCGGCCGTGGCAAAACGATGCGGCCAAAATTAATCCCCGCTTTATCGTCAACACAGGAGGCAGTATGAAGCGTTCGCCTTGTCCTTCGGGCGAAACGGCCTGGCGGGTAAAATCGCTGCGCCGTAGTGACGCGCAAAGTCCTCGTACGTCGAGGTCGCCTCCGGCTCATAGCGGCACGCGTTCTTGATCGCGCTTTTCAAATTATCTGGAATAAGCAGAGCCGGCGCGCCGTTCATAAATTCCAGGGCACGGATATTCGAGGCGATCCAGTCCGGCAGCGTCTGCGTCCACGTCGCTTCCGCGTTGGCGTATTTCGATGCGCCCATCACGGCGACGAAAACTTGCGCGGTGCGCACCTCACCGGTGGCCATGTCGATGACGGCAGCGGTGTCACCGCTGTAATCGATAAATAATTTCTCCCCGGCGCGGTGCACCTGGCGCATCGAACGGGCAAGGCTCCCACGGTAGCGGTGGTAGTGCTCACAGCATTGGCTGTACCGATACGCTCGCTCAGCGTGCGCCTTGCAGTATTCGTCCCACAACAGCTGCAGCGTGACGCCTTTGCGCTTCAGCTCCTGGTGGACGTGCGCAAAGTCCGGCACCGCGTAGTGTTCGCGAGGCGCATTCTGACGAAACAGCAGGCCCTCCAGCTGCCCTTCGTCGAGCCCGGCCGGCAGTGGCCACCCCAGACCCTTCTGCACGCGCGCTGCACGTAGTTCGACACGGCGCCCTTGGAGATGCCGGTGGCGGCCGCGATCCGCTCATGGCTCAGCTTTGCCTCGAATTTCAGGCGTAGAACATCTTTGATTTTGCGCATGGCACTCCGCTTGGCTGGCATCGGCTCCCCCCGAGGTAAAAGTCGGGCAGCTTAGCCAGTAAATGACAGGTCCAGCGCAAACCCAGGCGGGGTGTTCCGGTCGAACGTGACCGGTGATTCCGGATCGTGACCGACGATTCCGGCCACAGCCAAAAATCGGTCACCTTCAAGCGTAAATCGTGGTCACGTTCCTCCGGAACGGCCGGTCACGTTCAACCGGAATCAGCGGTCAGGATGGTCCGGAATACTCAGCGTCTTCGGTGAACCAAGGAGTGGGTCGATGATTAGGATAAAATGCCTTCGTTTGACGCTGGTGAAGCCCCGCGTCGCTCAGCCTCATCGTTAGGCCACTCATGCCCATCGTGCTAATTGTCGCAGTGCTGATTGTCGCCGCAGTCATCTTTGTTGGACGTCGCGGTCGCCGCAGGCCGCTATTGATTCGTTCCCCTCGGCTTGGAATCCAGAGGTGGCCTAGGTTTTTCGGACAGGTCTGAAAGTGGAATGACTGCTATATTTTTCAACGATAGCAGGAGTATTCCCGATGAAACGACCGAGACGCAATCACTCACCGGCCTTCAAGGCGAAGGTGGCTTTGGAAGCCTTGAAAGGCGAGAAGACGATCGCGCAGCTTGCTGCGCATTATGACGTGCACGCGAACCAGATTACTAGCTGGAAGACGCAGCTGTTGGAGAACGCGGCGGGGATTTTCGGCGCCGGCGCCCTGGAGAGCGCGACCGATCGCGAACGGATCCGCGAGTTGCATGCAAAAATCGGCGAACTTACTGTCGAGCGAGATTTTTTAGACTCCGCGCTCGGTCGCTTCCCCGGACCGAGCGGACGACGATGATTGACCAGGGGGCGAAATTGAGCGTCACGCGCCAGTGTGAACTTCTCGAGCTCAACCGGACCGGCGTGTACTACACGCCGCGTCCGGTGCGCGAGGAGGATCTGCGGCTGATGCGCCGGATCGACGAGCTGCACCTGGAACACCCGTTCTACGGTGCTCGTCGGCTTGCCAAGCAGCTCGAGCGGGAAGGGTTCGAGGTCGGCCGTGTGCACGTGACGACTCTGATGCGCCGCATGGGTATTGAGGCGCTGTATCGCCGGCCACGGACCAGTATTCCCGCGCGCGATGCGAAGATCTACCCGTACTTGCTCGACGGCTTGGCGATCGAGAGGTCCAACCAGGTCTGGGCATCCGATCTCACGTATTTACCGATGGCGCATGGGTTTTTGTACCTGGTTGCGATCCTGGACGTAGCGAGTCGCAAGGTACTGTCATTTCGCATCTCGAACACGATGACGCCGGATTTCTGCGTCGATGCATTGACCGAGGCGATTGCCCGATACGGGGCACCTGAGATCGTCAACACCGATCAGGGCTCGCAGTTCACCAGTAAAGCGTGGACCGACGTGGTCGAGGCCGCTGGGGCTCGTATCAGCATGGACGGTAAGGGGCGCTGGATCGACAACGTGTTCATCGAACGCCTGTGGCGGAGCGTCAAATACGAGGACATCTATCTGCGTGCCTACGAGAACGGGCGCGATCTGCAGGCCGGCCTGACCCGATATTTCGATTTCTATAATCGCCGACGGCTTCATCAGTCGCATGAATATCAGACGCCGGATGAAATCTACTACGACACCAAAGCCGGCGAGCCGCTGGCCATCGCGGCCTGAGCACAATCGCCATGGACGCACACTGTCGCAGAGATCGAAAATCAGGGGATGCTCAGGTAGCGGGTATCCCCAGATCTCGGCTCCTGCGCCTTCCTATGCGTGTCGATTTTATCAGCCAAGAAAAAAACCGAGAGCTTCTGCTGCCTTCGGCATCAGACCGCGCTTGGTCGGGAGCGATAGCAAAAGATCAGCGACGAAAGGAGCTTGACGACGAACGCCTCGCAGGGTTCAATCAATCAGCAGATCTTTCCACTTAATCCCCGAAAGATTTCTGTCCGAACTACCCGAGCCACCGCTTCCTCAACCTCAAAGGCGAATCCGCTGAGCAGTTAATCTCTGCAGACATCGACGCTCTTATGCCGGTATTGGGTAACCCAGTACGCGGCTCAACTTCCGCACCCTTCTGTGATGTGCTCTTTATCTATTGCGACGTAGCGTCTGACGGCCGAGTTGACAACTTTCCAGGAACTCTGCGTGACCTGATACAGACGCTGCGTGCCCCCCTGGTGGTAGTGGCCTCCGAGAACTCTGGGGATGCGTACATATCAAGCACCAAGGGTCAGAAGCACGGTCGCGCGAACCTCGTGATGACATTGTCGCGCAGAGAGGGCGCGTTTCCAGCGTTCTTTGCCCGACTCTTCGCGGACATGAAGCGTGGCGTATCGATGCCGGTCGCCTGGGTGAAACTCGCGCCACAGGGTCCGGTTAAAGAGCATGAGAACTTGCCATCGACTATCTTCGCTTGTGAGGCAGGGCAGATCGTATTCGGGTGACGCGGCCTAACAATCGGCTCGAGCGATCGCGGGCCGCAACTTCGCTGAGCCAAGGAGGGGGTGGATGATTGGGATAAATGAGCTTCGTTGGTCGGCAACGCATTCCCGCGTCGCTCACTTCAGACCGATGCGTCGCGGAATGCCTTGAGCACCGCATTCATTCGGGTCTGCCATCGACTACCCTGCGCTCGGTACCAGGCCAAAACATCAGCATCCAACCGCAGCGCAATCTGCTCCTTTCGCTCACTGGGGTTCTTGGCTGGCCTTCCGCGCTTTGCGCGCAGTTCGGCGACGCCACGGTGCGCTGTCCCTTCCTTCCAAAATGACAGCACCTCGTCGCGGTCATTCGGGTTGTACGGTAACTCAGATTTTCGGGTATTCCCGGAAGTACGCTTCTTGCTCATGTGGGTTTGCCTCTCTGCACGAAATCAATCGGGGACCGTCCTCGCGATCTGTCCATACCAGTACAACGACCCGGCCCTTTAACCAGCCCAAGCTAATCAACCGTTGCTCGCCGTACTCCTGGGTGGCATCCTCCCGAGTAAGCATCGGCGCGTCGAACGCCGCCTCGCAATCCGCCAAGTCGATCTTGTGCTTGCGCTTGTTTGACCGACGTTTGCTGGGTCATAGGTCATAACACCATTTATTGTATATGCATTTAAACGCCGTGCCAAATTCGGACCTAACAATCGGTTCGAGCGATCACGGGGCCGCGTCTTCGGTGAACCAAGGAATGGGTCGATGATTAGGATAAAATGCCTTCGTTTGACGCTGGTGAAGCCCCGCGTCGCTCAGCCTCATCGTTAGCCGCCGCCTCAACGTAATGCTGTCAAGCCATACTTATATATGGCAGAATACCCATACATAATATAAACTACCTCGATGTCGAAGGTCAGTTTCGAATGGGATCCAGCTAAGGACCTGACGAATCAGGCTAAACACGGAATTAGCTTTTCGGAAGCGCAATATGCGTTTGACGATCCGAGGCGCCTCATCGCCGTGGATCTCACTCATAGCACCGAACTCGAAAAGCGATATTTCTGTTTCGGCAAATGCGGCGGTGGAGTTTTGACGGTACGTTTCACCTATCGCCAAGAGGTTATTCGTATTATTGGTGCAGGGTATTGGACGCGAGGATTACGCTTATATGAAAAAGCCAATAAAGTACACAAATGAGCCTTTAGGGCGCGTGAACGTTGTCGAGGATTTTCTCCCTGCACCCAGTGAGTTGGTATTTCGTGAAGATACGGAGAAGGTGACGATTGCGCTTTCCAAGCGGAGTGTCGATTTCTTTAAAAGAGAGGCGCGGCTCCACGGCACTCAGTATCAGCGGATGATCCGGGCTCTCCTTGATCGTTACGCTGACGCGCATGCGACGTCTAACAAACGGTTGGAGCGATCGCGCGGCGGGTAGCCTCGGTGAGGGAACAAGGAGGTCGAGGATGTTGATTAAAGGTCTTCGTTTCGCGGCATCGCCACCCCGCGTCGCTCAGCCTCATCGTTAGCAGACATGTCCGGCGCAGTACTCCGAGTCAGCGGCTCAAAGGCGAACGTTGCACGATTTCTTAAATCCACGTCCTGGGTGCCGCTGAGTATCTATTCGAAGGGCCAACCGCGGCTACCTGGGTCTCGGAGGATTTCCCTGGTCAATGGGTTTAATCTGTCGGTGTCAGACGCCTCTGGTAGTAATCTGCCGCAGCAAGTTCGAGATGCCAAGCGCTTTCTTTCCCGCAACGGCGCGGAAATCGGCCGTTTGCGCCGACTTCGATTAACCGCCGTTCTTGATTTCGGTGTCGACGCGGGCGCCAAAAGCGGCGTCTTTTTCTGTCGATTCGATAAGGCCTTGATTTCTGCGCTCGCCGTCGCCGGATTTGGCGTCGAGGTTTCGTACTATTGATGTTTGCGGTGTGCTGACTGCTAACAATCGGTTCGAGCGATCGCGGGGCTGCGTCTTCGGTGGGCCAAGGAGGGAGTCGATGATTGGGATAAAGTGCCTTTCGATTGACACTGGTGAAGCCCCGCGTCGCTCAGCCTCATCGTTAGAGGCCGTTTTGGACACGGGCATCGCACTAGTTTATCGTATCTGCTATGAGCAATTCGGTGATCAGCGTTTCTCCTGATGTAATGAGTGGGGCTCCAGTATTCCCAGGTACTCGGGTGCCCGTTCAGACGCTACTTGAGTATCTCGAGGCTGGCGATTCTATTGACGAGTTTCTCGCGGGGTTTCCCTCTGTATCGCGGTCGCAGGTGATTGCGTTTCTGGAGCGCGCGACCACCCTGGCCGTTACTGATGCCGCTTGAGAGTCCTTCTGGACGAATGCGTCGATGTTCGCTTGGCGGCTAGCCTCGCCACTGTTGAAGTTCGTACCGTCGCAGATCAGGGTTGGTTAGGAATATCGAACGGCCAGCTGTTGGCACTGGCCGCAGGAGATTTTGACGTATTCGTTACTGTTGATCGGAACCTGCCGTTCCAGCAGCATTTACCGAAATTCGACATCGCGGTAATTTTGTTGCAGGCGAAGACAAACCGAATTGCAGACCTCATCGCGTTAGTTCCAGAGTTGGTTTCCGTTATGCCGAACGCAAAATCGGGCGTCGTCACTCCGATCGGCCTCTAACAATCGGTTCGAGCGATCGCGGGGTCGCGGCTTCGGTGAGCCATGGAGAGGGTCGATGATTGGGATAAACTGCCTTCGTTTGACGCTGGCGAAGCCCCGCGTCGCTCAACCTCATCGTTAGTTGCTGTGGTCTCGGCTAATATTCTTCTGGACGCCAAATTGGAGGTTTATATGCGCCACATCGTCTTTGCTTTGTGCGCGACTCTTGCCGTTGCGTTGGTTCCCGACGCGCAAGCGTCACAGGATTTCGTCGAGGGGAAGAACTACTCGCTTCTTGTCCCCGCCCAGCATACGACTGTATCCGCCGGTAAGGTTGAGGTAATGGAAGTCTTCTCATACGGGTGCATTGCCTGTAACAGCTTCCAACCCGTAATCGAGAAGCTCAAGCACAGCCTGCCTTCAAACGCCCAAATGACATATTTGCCCGCGTCATTTAATCCCGCATCGTGGTGAACGGAAAATATCGAATAGAGATGAGTTCGCTGCACAGGAGCAACGAATTAATTGACGTGGTCAAATTTCTCATCAATAAGGAGAGCTGACGCTAGTTCGAGCGCTGCTTGGGTTGTTGTAGTTACAACTCGGCGCAACAACTAACAATCGGTTCGAGCGATCGCGAGCTGTAGCTCCGATGAGCCAAGGACGGAGTCGATGATTGAGATAAAGTGCGTTCGTTCGACGCTGGCGAAACCCCGCGTCGCTCACCCTCATCCTTAGACATCAGTTATGCTCAACGTCTACAATTACGTTCATTTGAGGTACGTCCTACTAGTCAACGTAATCGCTGCGCTGGTACCAGCGATGGAGGTAAAAGGACGAGCCAACGCTTCACGCTTCATGGTGGAAGGTGGATCAGCATTCCGCGGTTCTAGTGGTAGCTCTGGCCGCGATTTTGGGTACCGCCCTCGCGTTCGCGGCCACTCGTAACGATTTTCGAAAGTGGTGGGTATTTGTCGTTTGCGGGGTCCTTGTGGGAAATTTTCCGGCCACGTTCTACTTGGTCGCGACGCCCGAGGGCATTTTCCTACCGTTAACGGACATGTATGCGAGCGGCACTGTTTGCGGCGTCATTGCAGGCATTGTGTTGAACCTTCTACTTCGACATCGCAAGCCCAGTGCTGCTGCCTAACCATCGGCTCGAGCGATCGCGGGTGCGTGCGACTTCGATGGGTCAAGGAGGGAGTTGATGATTGGATCAAGCAGCTTCGTCGGTCGGCAACGCATTCCCGCGTCGCTCAACCTCATCGTTATCACTAGAGCGATATTCGCATGCTTCACCCCAAACAGTTTGAGGTCAACGAAACTTGGATCGCGTTCCGTCTCAATAGCGCGCCGATCCGGACCGAAACTGATGGTGAATTTAACTGCTTCGCGCTAATGGACGCGGCGAGTTGCTTCATTCTTAGCTCGGAACTCATTCCTGCGACTGCTGCGGAACCCACTCGAGCGGAGTTCCGCCGCTTGTTGAAGCATGCGAAGCGTCATAAGCAGCGGCTGCCCAGGACGCTCTTCGTGCCGCGCGAAGAGGTCGCCAATCGAGTGACTCTCGAGGCAACGCAACAGAGTATTGAGGTCGTGCCGGTTCCAGAAAGCGAACTGCTCATTTTCATCGGAGAAGCGCGCGAGGCCTTTGCCGAACGGTTTGAGCAAGTTCCGCGGTGACAGCTAAGAAGGAGTTACAGCACACCGTGATACGAGGTCGCTGGCCAACTCAGCGCGCTGGCCCGTGAACTGCTGCGTAAGGCGACTTATTCGCTCTGACCGAGCCGGAGCGTTCTAAAACGATGCTGCCATGGAATTCGACGTCATTGGCGACATCACCGGGACCCAAACGATTGTTGCGGCCTCTAGCATTCGCGAACGTGGCCGTTCGCGTCGCTCAACCTCGTCGTTAGACGTCCTTATTGGAGCCGGCGCCGGTGTCCCGGGCGGGATCATCCATTTTGGGTTTAGACTCGTCCGAGCAGAAGACGTTGACGCCGCCATTGCAGCAGTCGAAAGCGCCCGAGGTACCGTCGCTCCGTGTGGTGAGTTCGGTCCGGGCCTTCCGTACGCTTCGTTCGTGATCCGGACGGCTATGAAATTGAGATACGGTTTGACTGAGTCTCAGCGTGCGTCTAACAATCGGGTTGCGTGGTCGCGTCTTCATTGAACACAGGAAACAGTCGATGATTGAGATAAATCAGCTTCGTTCAATGGCGACGCATTGCCGCGAGGCGCAACCTTATCGTCAGGCTCTATCAACATGAACTTGCACAGGCTTGAACTAAAGATCCCGCCTCCGGCGGTTGCCGTGTTCGCCGCCATAGTGATGTGGGGCGTTTCTCGGGCCACCCCGTCCTGGGAAATCCCGGCCCTTGGTCGCATCGCCGTCGCTCTTGCGATTGCGGCAATCGGGGTCGCCGTCAGCGTATCGGGCGTCATCGCATTTCGTCGCGCCAAGACTACGATTAATCCAACGACGCCGGAGGCAGCCTCGTCACTCGTCTCCTCGGGCGTTTATAGAGCCACTCGCAATCCCATGTACGTGGGCCTTCTGTTGGTCCTCGTTGCATGGGCGGTGTTTTTGTCGTCAGGCTGGGCGCTTCCGGGACCGCTGGTCTTTGCTGCCTACATTCGCCGCTTTCAGATCGCGCCCGAAGAGAGAGCTCTTTCTACCCTGTTCGGCGCGGAGTACTCTGCATACAAAGCGAGGGTTCGTCGGTGGCTATGAGGCCTCACGAAGCCCAACAATAGGCTCGAGCAATCGCGGGCGTGTCCTCGGTGAGTCAGGGGGGGATTGATGATTCGGCTGAATCGGCCATGCCGCGTGCGGGTGCATGCCACGCATCGCTCGATCGCATCGACAGACGTTCGATGACACTCAGCCTCTCGCGGGCCTTGTCCCTTCTGGTTGTGGCGGCGGCTTACGTGCGTGCCGCCTGGATCCCTTCCGGCTTTTGGATCGTAACGCTCGTTTCCGCCCCGGTACTGGCATTGATTTGGTTCCCTGAGCAGATCGATGATATGACCTTCGGAGCTTGGTCCCGTGGGTCCCAGATCGATTCACACACGCCTGCTCTCGCCGTGGCGGCGCTGGGGTGGATTTTCCTGCTAATGTTCATGTTGGCGCTGTTTCTGGCTCGTACCAGGTGACCAAACTGCGGGTGCGAGAATCCGACAAACGGTTCGAGCCATCACCGGGCTGTTCAGTCGGTGGACCACGATGTCCGTTGACACCGGAACCACGCATCGCCCAATCTCATCGATTGCCCCGAAGGGAATGATCATGTTCGCACAATTGTTTTCGACCACGCAGATCGGCGTGTTTCTGGCTGCCGCCCTGGTGCTCGCCCTCACGCCGGGGCCGGGAATCATGTACGTGATGGCACGTACGCTGTCCGGAGGAACGTCGGACGGATTGGCGTCCACTCTCGGAACCGCCATCGGCGGCATGGTTCACGTGACTGTTGCGGCGGTCGGGCTTTCGGCGCTGCTCGCCGCCTCTGCAAAGTCATTTCTCATCGTGAAATACGCCGGTGCCGTCTATCTCATCGTTCTCGGGGTGCGCTCGATTCTGAGCGCACGTCGCGTGTCTTCCATCCCGTCGATTCAACCGCATGGGACCAGGCGGGCCTTCCTCGAGGGGATAATCACCGAAGCATTAAATGTCAAAACGGCGTTGTTTTTTTTGGCCTTTATCCCGCAGTTCGTAAATCATGCGCTGCCCATGGCGCCTCAATTTGTCTTCCTCGGCCTGCTTTGTGTGTGCCTCAATTCGGGAGTGGATTGTCTGGTGGTGCTGCTCGCCTCGCGCTTGTCGGGCTACTTCAGACACTCTCCAAGACCTGCGCGGTATATGTCCTACGGCTCGGGTAGCGTGCTCTTGGGCCTCGGTGCTTATGTCGCCTTATCAGAAAGTTGACCCCAACCCACGCCGCCCAATCATCGTTAAGCTCCCGATATATGGTTCGGCTGCCCTTTCCCTTGAAATATCTGTTGGAGCTTGCTCCAGGCAAGATTGTATTGTGGTGTTACCTCATCTGGTATCTCGTCACGGTCGTGGCGCACTTCGACCCGTCGCCGAGACTCTGGCTGAGCTCATTGGGGATAAGCGCCATAGTCGGCCTTGCTTTGCATCTGAGCGTGAAACGCGAAGCTCCCGGGTCATCGAACCGCTGGCAGACGCTTCGACTATTTTTAATGCCCTTTTGCGTTTCCAGCTTTTCCGCACTCATCAAAGGGCAAGGCTACGTCCTGGTCCTGCCGTCGCGGCTGCCGGAGTTGGCCTTGTCACTTTCTCTTTGCGCGATCTTCGTGGTGTTTGTCCTCGGTCTTAAGGCAACGCGACGGGACTTTCGGGCGTGACCAGCGGTTCGGGCGAGCCGGCCTCGGCGATGAGACGAATCTCATTCCGTGATCATGTGAATGGCGACATAAAGGCCCAGAACCAAGAGATGACTGCACCACGCCACCAGTCGGCCGGTTTGCAGCGCCGGCTGAACCGCGAAAGCCACCGATCCACCCTGGAAGGCCCGAAATGATCGAACGACGCGCTGCGGGATATGCGGCGCTCCTGCTCCGATTGACGTTGGGTTCGCTGTTCATCGCGCACTTGTACTGGAAATTGGAAATTCTTCCCGGCGGCGTCGACCGGTGGTGGACGGGCCTTAGAGCGAACGGATATCCCTGGTTCGTGCCGTGGTACGTCATCTCAGCGGAAATCGCAGGGGCAATTCTCCTGATCCCGGGGATCTGTACCCGATGGGTGAGTCTCTACGCCGTGCCTCTGATGATTGGAGCGACGCAGTTTTGGTGGTCCCGGAAGGGTTTCTACTTCACCGCGGCGGGTGGAGAACTCCCCTTGCTTTGGGCGAGTGCATTGCTCGCTCAGGCCCTGCTCGGCGACGGTCCCTACGCGGTAAAGCTCCCGGCGTGGTCCACATTCGGAGGATTGCGCCGCGGAACGTGATCGCGCGAAACTATGGCGACGCAGCGATGCACGGTATCCGCGCTGCATAGCACATCAAGATCGTTGAGGTACACAATGTCCAAACTCCGGGTCCAAAGCTTTGCGGTGTCAATGGACGGCTACGGTGCAGGGCCGCACCAAGATCTTCAGAATCCGCTCGGCGTGAGGGGGCCGGAGTTGATGGAATGGTTTTTCCCTTCGCGCTTTTGGCGCAACATGCACGGCCAGGGCGGTGGAGAGGCGGGAGTCGACAATGGAATTGCCGAACAGGGCTTTGCCGGAATCGGCGCCTGGATTCTAGGGCGCAATATGTTCGGGCCGGTGCGGGGGGCATGGCAGGACGACAGCTGGAAGGGCTGGTGGGGCGATGAACCGCCCTATCACACGCCGGTCTTCGTGCTTACCCACCACCCGCGGCCCACGCTCAGCATGGCAGGAGGCACGGAATTTCACTTTGTCACGGCGGGCATTCATGTCGCTCTGGATATGGCCATGGCCGCGGCGGGCGGCCGCGATGTACGTCTTGGTGGCGGAGTTTCGGCCGTGCGCCAATACCTGCGCGCCCGCCTGATAGACGAGCTGCACTTGGCCGTACGACCGATCCTCCTCGGATCCGGCGAGCACTTATGGGACGGTATCGATGCGCATGCTCTGGGCTATGAATGCGCGAACTCCGTGGCAGGCGAGCGGGCAACACACGTTTTTATGAGACGGCGCGAATGATTGCCGCAGGCCTACGCGGCGTTCCCCGTCACCCAGGAGGGTATGTGAAGCGCATTGTTCTCATCGCGGTGCTCATAACGCCGGCCGGCTGCGGATCGTCCACCAATACGTCCGCCCCGGGGGCGGCGCCGATTGCCGCGAGGCCGGATGTCATCGTCACGATCGACGGCGCGCACCATGCCTGTCTCGTTGCCCTTTACAGCGAGCCGCAAGGCAGCACTGTTTCCTGCGACGACATCGTTCCCTTCGTGAGAGACGAGCTCAGGCTTGCAGGCGGATCGATCTACGACATCCGCACGATCTCCGAGGTCGACACTGCACAAATGGCCAAGGTCAAGTCCGGCCTTGATGGCGCGGGCTACCGGTTCGTCGGCGGGCCGCATACTGCGCCGGCCGCGGAGCCGCAAAAGCCGCGCTGACATCGCGATGCCCGCCGGCCGTCCTTCGCGCGGCCAACGTAGTATGATTTGCCCGCCGCGTCGGAGAACTCCATGAACGACAGAACCGCGTACCGTAGCTTCAGTGACTTCTATCCGTTCTATCTCGGCGAGCACGTCAATCGAACTTGCCGCCTGCTGCATTTTACCGGCACGAGCATCGCTCTCGCATTGCTCGTGACGGCCGCGGTTACGCAGCGGTGGTGGCTCATAGCGGCGGCGCTCGTTCAGGGCTACGCGTTCGCCTGGGTCGGCCATTTCTTTTTCGAGCACAACAAGCCCGCGACATTCAAATACCCGCTGTTCAGTTTCATCGGTGATTGGCGCCTGTGGTGGGACATCCTGATCGGTCGGGAGCGAATCTAAGTCGACCCCATCGGCCCCCGCACGATCAAGGGTCGCCTCACCTCCATGGATCAGGTTCGCTACCTACGTCACTTCCTCCTGCTCTGCGTCTTCAGCGTCTCGCTTGCCGCCCTCTCGCGGCGGCACTTCCTCAGCAATCTAGATGCGTCCTTTGCCGTGTACGGGGCGCTTCACGCTGCGGCCTTGGTTGCAAGCATTGCAAAACGCCGATCCATGTGGCGGCAGGGCCTGTTCATCGCGCTCGCCGCCGCACTGTGCATCGTCACCTTGCACGTCGGCATATTGATCATGCGCCTGCTGGGAGGGCTTCCGGGCAACGTCGGACTTTATGCGGCGCTCGGGGTGGGCGCGTGGACGGGCGCCATGAGCTACGGAATTGCCATCCGCCTATGGCTAATCCATCGGCTAAACCCCAGGTCAATTTCCCTGATCGGCTTGGGCTGTGTGATTGCCACCTATGCCGCCTTCCTAACCCTCGCGCATTTTCATTCCCTGGGCCGATGGTGGCTCCCCGTGCTCTGGTGGTTCACGTTTTCCGGCGGGCTCTGGTACTGCGACCGACATCGCAGTTCCGCCGGCCGCACCCGGTAAACACCAGTGACCGCGCAGTGTTCGAGACCGCGGCGACTTGATAAGATCCAAGGCGACGTCGTACGCAGGTCCATGCGTTAAAGCAGGGCGGGAAGTCATGCAAATCAATGAAGGCGGCTGTCTCTGTTCTGCCATCCGGTTTCGCATTTCCGGCGAACCCATCTTTTCCAGCATCTGCCACTGCGCCACCTGCCGCAGAGCGAGCGCAGCGCCGGCCGTTGCCTGGTTGACCTTCGATCGCGGCCAGATTGAAATGCTGTCGGGACAGCCGCGCATCTATCGGTCCTCGCTCGGCGTCGTGCGCCAGTTCTGCGGCACCTGCGGCAGTCAGCTCTCGTACGAAAATGCCGCGAGTCAGGCAACCATCGACATCACCACCGCCTCCATGGACAACCCGAATCTGTTTCCCCCCAACTTGGAAGTGTGGCTGGAACACCGTGTGTCGTGGCAAACCGCGGATCAGTCTCGCGCGCAGTATGCGAAGGGCAGTCAATGAGCCGGCGCCTGATCAGCTCCGGATCTCAATTCGAGCAGGACATCGGCTATTCGCGGGCGGTCGTTGACGGGGACTGGGTGTTCGTGTCGGGAACGACCGGCTTCGACTACGCGACCATGACCATCTCCGACAGCCTGCCCGCTCAGACCGAGCAGTGCTTGAAAAACATCCAATCCGCCTTACGGCAGGCCGGCGCAGAATTCGAAGACATCGTGCGGGTCACCTACGTGGTGCCAGACGGCGCGCGCTTTCCCGAATGCTGGCCCATCCTGAGGAAGTACCTGGGCAGCGTGCGGCCGGCGGCGACGATGATTTCCGCCGGACTGTCCGATCCTAGAATGCAGATCGAAATTGAAGTCATCGCGCGCAGGCAGGCCAAATGACCGAAACCGCCCATGAGAGCTCTCACTACGACGGCGGCTGCACCTGCCGCAAGGTGCGCTATCGCCTCATCAGCAAGCCGCTCATCGTTCACTGCTGCCACTGCTATTGGTGTCAGCGAGAGACGGGTTCTGCGTTCGCCTTGAATGCCATGATCGAAGCGGACCGCGTGCAAGTGCTGGAGGGCGAAGTCGCCGTCATCGACACACCGACCCACAGCGGCAAGGGCCAAAAGATTTCCCGGTGTCCGGTCTGCGAAATCGCCGTCTGGAGCAACTACGCCGGCGCCGGCGATGCAGTGCGTTTCGTCCGCGTGGGCACGCTCGATGAACCCGCGCGCCTGCCTCCCGACATCCACATTTTCACGGCCTCGAAGCAGCCCTGGGTACCGCTCCCCGCCGGGGTCCCCGCGGAGGCAGAATATTATCGGGCCTCCGAGCGCTGGCCCGCGGAGAGCCTCGAGCGCCGTGCCGCGCTGCGGGCGAAATTTCCACGGCGTACGTAGCGCCGTCGTCAATCCCGGAGGCGTTCGTGTTAGGCACTCATGATCTATGGCTGTTCGCGCTGTCAGGCTTCCTTCACACCCGGCCCCGATACCCTCTACATCGTCGGGCGCAGCTCGACACTGGGTCTGCGAGCGGGCGCAGTCGCTGCCCTTGGCATCGGCGCAGGGATTTTGGTGCATATATGCGCAACCGCCTTCGGGCTGTCGGCGCTCCTATCCGCCTCGGCTACCGCGTTCGCCGTGGTGAAAATCGCCGGCGCCGCGTACTTGGTGTACGTGGGCGTTTGTTTGCTTCGAACCAACAGAGCGCAGCCGTCTTCGCCGGCGCCCGGCCTGCCTCGGACCCCGATGCGCAGCATCTTCTTCCAGGGCTTTCTCACCAATGTCTTAAACCCCAAGGTTGCGCTGTTTTTTCTGGCGTTCCTGCCGCAATTCGTCACCGCAGACGCCCCGTCCAAGCCGCTGACATTCATCTTTCTAGGCGCGATCTTCGATTTCAACGGGACGCTGTGGAATCTGCTGCTCGCCTGGTCCACTGCGAATCTCAGCAGCCGCTTTGCGGCCGGCGATGGCTTCAAGATATGGTTCAATCGCTGCGTGGGCAGCCTGTTCGTCCTGGTCGGGATCCGGCTTGCGCTCGCCCGTGAACGCTAGCCCGCAAACCGCGGTCCGCCCTCCGCTCCGTTGCGGATGCAGCCTCGAGTGAATGCAGTGTATTTCTTCGAGACCGAATTCAACATCGATGGTCGGACGACCGCACAGCGTTACCCCCCAGCGAGGCCATGTCCATGAGCCCGATATTTCAAAAGCTCAATTTGAAGGCGCAGCGCGACATCGTGGTATTCAACGTACCGGCGTCCTTCGAACCCGATCTCGCGCAACTCGACGCGGTCGAAATTGTCAGGGATCCGAAAAAACCGACGGCAGTTCAATTCGCGCTGGCGTTCGTCACGCGCCAGGCCGAACTCGATCGCCTGGCGAAACTTCTCGCCGCCGGCTCCGCGGGCGATGCGCTGCTGTGGTTCGCCTACCCGAAAGGCACTGCGAAGCGCTATACCTGCGACTTCAACCGCGACACCGGCTGGAATGTCATTCGCGACGCGGGCTTCGAGTCGGTGCGTCAGGTGGCGATCGACGAGGACTGGTCGGCGCTGCGTTTCAGGCGACTGGAGTACGTCAAGACCACGCGCCGCTAGACGAACAGGTCGGCGCAGGAGGGTGCGTTGCCGAAGGCAACCGAAGATTCTCGATTGACCAAGCTGACGAAGATCTGCCTCGCGCTGCCGGAGTCGGAACGGCGCGTGCGCGGCGACCATTCGGACTTTCGCGTTCGAAACAAGGTGTTCGCCTATTTCTTGAACAACCACCACGGCGACGGCATCGTCTCGGTATGCTGCAAGGCCGCGCTCGGTGAAAACGTAGACCGCGCTTCAAGGGAACCGGGAAGGTTCTATCTTCCCGCATACATCGGCCCTCGAGGCTGGTTCGGTCTGCGGCTGGACGGCGGCGCCGTCGATTGGTCCGAGGTTCAGAACCTGGTTGAACTCAGCTACTGCCTGGTGGCCCCCAAGACCCTGCTACGCGCCCTCGAGTCGGCGTAACCGTCGCCGGGCGCGCCGCCGCATCGTTCACCGGCCGCCTCTGCAACCGCCGGGGTATGCTAATGTTGCCTACAGAAAGAGGAGAGATTGCCGTGAAATCGTTGCTCGCCATCATCGGCTGGTGCCTGCTGTTCGTCCTGTGTTGGCCGCTGGCCATCCTCGCCATCGTGCTTTGGCCGCTGCTGTGGCTATTGTCTCTGCCCTTCCGCCTGGTCGGCATTACATTCGAGGCGCTGTTCGCGTTGCTGCGGGCCATTTTGTTTCTGCCCGCACGCATACTGGGATACCGCGACGGCTCCGCAGGCCGTCCATCGTAAGCGGTGAGTGCGGGCTCGCGCAAAGAGTGAAGCATCGATGATCTTGGCTCGAGAAGCGCTTGCGCTCCTGCAGGATGGGAACCGCCGTTTCGTATCCGACATCAGCAATCGCGACGCCATCACGAGCCGTTCGCGCCGGCTCGAGTTGGCTGCGAGCCAGGCGCCGTTTGCCGCCATTCTCGGCTGCTCCGATTCCCGGGTGCCGGTCGAGATCGTCTTCGATCAGGGTTTGGGCGACTTGTTCGTCATTCGCGTCGCGGGCAACATCGTGGCCCCGTCCCTCATCGGCAGCGTCGAGTTCGCCGCCGAGCAGTTCGGGACTCGCCTGGTGGTGGTGTTGGGACATACGAGATGCGGCGCCATCGAAGCGACTCTGCAGCAGTTGCAGCGTCCGATCGAGAATCAGTCGCGTAATTTGCGCTCCATCGTCGATTTGATACGGCCGTCCGTCGAAGGCCTGCTGGCGACCGATTTGAGACACGATATGCACGCCCTGGGTCATGCGGCGGTTCGCGCCAATATACGCGCCTCCGTACAGCATCTGCGGCACGGCTCGCATATCATCGAGCAGCTCATTCAAAGGGCCGGCCTCTTGGTGGTCGGCGCCGAGTACTCGTTGGAGACCGGTGTGGTCGATTTTTTCGAAGGAATGCAGCAGTCCTCACCGTAGCGATTCGGCAGGCGCACCCCGCATGAATGCATCGCGCAAGAACCTCTCATTCGCGCTTTCGCCGGCAGTGCCGGCAGGTCCAAGCGCGATTCTGCGGCGCCGGCTCTCGATAGGCAGGTAGCGGCATGGAAATTCCCCCGATCACCCTCGAAGGGTTGAACAAAATCGGCGCCGGTAAATTGCCGGGCCATCTCGGCATCGTGATCACGCGCGCCGATCAAACGGAATTGCAAGCCGAGCTCAGGATCAGCGAAGTGCACATGGCGCCCAATGGATTCCTGCATGCAGGGACCGTGGTCGCCTTGGCGGATACTTGCGCCGGCTACGGATGCATCGCCCATCTGCCGCCTGGTGCGAGCGGCTTTACGACGATAGAACTCAAGTCCAACCACTTGGGTACCGCGCGCGAGGGTACCCTGGCAGCAGGCGCGAAACCCGTGCACCTCGGCAAAACCACTCAGGTCTGGGATACGATGGTGACGCACCGTGAGACGGGAAGGACCCTGGCGTTGTTTCGCTGCACACAGTTGATCTTGTACCCCCCCAAGTGATCCCGCCGCGCTCTGTGAAGCTGTTTTCACGGGGCGCTGGACGCGGTTCACCGACGGCGGGTAGTATCGCCACCCCGTACGATGCGCCCGTAGCTCAGCTGGATAGAGTATTGCCCTCCGAAGGCAAGGGTCACTGGTTCGAATCCAGTCGGGCGCGCCAATTTTCTGCAAAATCAAGAGTTTGGGCGCAGGCCGCAGCGACGCAGAGACAGCAAGACGTCGCGCCGGCAGGGGCCGCTCACTTCAGCCCGGCGACCACGGGATTTGCGGCGGGTTTGAGGGTCGCAGGCGCGCCGGCCGCGGCAGACGCACCGTGCGGGCCGTTGCGCGCGCCGCCGAAGGACATCGACAACAGCCGATCGAACAAACCCCGGGTCGATCCGTCGTAATTCATGACCCTGCTGTTCCATTGCAACGACGGACCGCCGTGCTTGCCCGCCTGCAGAGAGATCGCGCTGCCGCTCGACTCCCATAGCGTCAGCAACCGCACCCGATCCTGCGATCTGAAGTCGGACATTCGCTGCCAGACCGTGGTGTTCTGAAGCATCGACGCGGCGGGCGAGCCGATCGGAGCGGGATCACGGTCGAATACGGTGTGCTTACGCGGGCGGAAATCCGTGGACGAGAACGTCTGCACGCCGGCGTCCTTCGGCAAGGTGAAGATTCCTGTAGATGCGGCCGCCGGGGACGCAGCTTGCGATGACGGTCGGGAAGCGGCAAACGCGGCACCCGGCGCCGGATTCGTAATCGGTGGGTGCACCTCCGCCAGGGCATCGCCGCAACAAAGCAGTGCAATCAGCAGGAATCCGGGCAGACTCCCGTCATGGATCGGGGTGTTACACCGCGCCGCAGATCCTCGCGGCTGCGCATCATTGAATGGACGACGTTCCGGCACGGATGAGCCTCTGTCACAGCATCCTCCACCCGAGGCCGAGCCTCGAATGGCCTACGTCACAGATTTTCGCCGAAGACGAGATCAGATAAGGCCCATATCACCATAATGCGCGGATGCGCCCCATTATGTTCGTCGTGCATCGCACTTAAGCGTCCGACGGATCGCGATACTGCGCGCGCCCTTTCTCCCATTCGCGGCCGTCGAACGGCTTGATGGACATCGACTCGATGGTATCGCTGTCGATGCAGCGAACGTTCACGCTGATTCCGTCGGGATGCGAGCGCGGCACATAGAATGACTTCACGCCGCAGGTGGAACAGAAGAAATGCTTGGCAATGTGGGTGTTGAAGGAATAGGTCGAGAGCGCTTCGCGGCCGCTGATCAGCTTGAAGCGGTCGGCCGGCACGATTAAATGCAAATACCCGAACTTGCTGCAAATGGAACAGTTGCAGTCAGCGACCTCGAGCTTCTCCGGCGCAATGACTTCAAAGCGGACGCGGCCGCAGTGACAACCGCCGGTGTGAGTACGCATTTGCGCGTGTCCGCTAGTGCTTGTGTTCTTGCGTCGCAAGATCGCCGACCAACGCCATCAACCGCTCAGGCGTGCCGGCAGATGCCACGTCGGCGATATATTTGCCGTTGACTACGAATCTCGGCACACCGTCGATCCTGTATCGCTCCACCAGTTCGTCGGCTCTTTGCAGCGAGAGATCCACCGACATGGAGTGATAGGCGTTCTTGAATTCGGTTTCCGAAATACCGAACCTTCTTACGAAGGCGGACTGGATGCGCTCAGTCTCCGCGGTGTTGTTCGGATCCGCCGCGACCAGAGCGTCGCCGTTGACGTGAATCTCCCTGAAAATCTCCCCGTGCAGCTGGTCCAGCTTGCCCATGCTCTCCAGGGTGTAGAACAACCGCGCCAGCGAACGATGTCCTTCGCTCCACAATACGTGCACGCGCGAAAAGCTCACGTAGGCGGGCTTGGTCCGCTTCCAAGATTCAACCAGCGGATCCAACGCATAGCAATGAGGGCAGGCGTACCAGAAAAACTCCAGCACCTCGACCTGGCCCGCGGGAACGGCGGTGGGCTGTGCAGGCACGATCCGCGTGTAATTCACTCCATCCTGCCATGAGTTGGAAACGGCGGTTGCGGCGGCGGACGCCGTGGACGTCGAGGCTGCAATGGTCGAGGCGACCGCCGCCAGCAAGGGGTTGTGCGCACCGCTGTCGCCGGGCACATCCTCGACGGTCTCTGAACCATCTTCGTTCAAGCGCGTGATCTTGGACGGCTGATCGGACTCCTGATCGGCCGCCTTCTGGTCCGCCGCACCGCGCGGCACCGCGGCGGCAGCGGAGATCGATGCTGCGGCCGGCCCGCTCGCGGGACCATGCTGGTCCACGGACTGTCGCCTGCCGCACCCAGTCAGGGCCAGCGCCAGCGCGAGGCACAGGGCCGAATATCGACCGGGCATGTTCAGCGGATGCCTTGCAGATACGACGCCACGTTGCGGATGTCGTCGGGCGACAGGCGTTTGGCGATGGTCTGCATGATGCCGTTAGGCCCTGTCATGCGCGCGCCGGAGGCATAGTCATTCAATTGTTTCGCCAGATAAACCGATTGCTGGCCGCGCAGCGCCGGAAATTTCGCCGGTTCGTTGCCGCGTCCCGTGGGGCCGTGACAGGCCATGCACGCAGGGATCCCGCGCGCCTCGTCGCCGCCCCGATATAGCTTTTCCCCGGCTTGCCAGTAGGACGGGTCGGCTTCCAATCCGGTATTGGTCAAGCTGTCGAAGTAGGCCCCCAAATCGGCCATGTCGTCCGCGCTCAATGCGGCCACATTCGGCATCATCACCGGGTTCGTCCGCTTGCCATCCTTGAAGTTCTTCAACTGCTCAGCAATGTAGGCGGCGCCGATGCCTGCTAGGCTCGGCCATTGCGGATTCGCGCTATTGCCGTTCGCACCGTGACATGCCTGGCAGACCACCGCCTTGGCGGCGCCTGCTTCGACGCTGCCTACGGCCAAGGCCGAGTTACTGACGATCGCGCCGGAAATTGTTATTGAGAGAATCCAAAGCCGCTTCATGATCGCCTGACACCCCGTGCTAATGTGAACCGCTGCCGACTCTAAATTGTACACTAGAGTCAATAATTTGCGTCCAAGCGGCGGCCATGTCGACCTACCCCCATGTGAAATTCTTGACGAGTGCCGCCGAGGCGAATCAGCTCGCCGTCGACACCGGCCGCGAAATCGCCTTCGCCGGACGCTCCAACTCAGGCAAGTCCACCGCAATCAACGCCATCACGCAGCGCTCGGGGCTTGCGCGGGTGAGCCGCACCCCGGGGCGCACCCAGCTGATCAATTTCTTTGAACTGACCGTAGACCGTCGCCTGGTGGACCTGCCGGGGTATGGTTTCGCCAAAGTACCCGAGAGAGTGCGGCTGCACTGGCTGCAATTGATGGAGCACTATTTCAACGTGCGGGAATCGCTGGTCGGACTCATCCTGATCGTCGATAGCCGCCGTGGATTGGGTGCCCAGGATGTGGCAATGCTCGAATGGGTTCTCGCCGGAGACCGCTTCGCGCATGTCCTCCTGACCAAGGCGGACAAGTTGAACCGGCGGGAGGCCGATCGCGTATTGCGCGAGACAGTGGCGGCATGCTCCGATACCTCCGTGACGGCGCAGCTGTTTTCGGCGCACGATGGGCGAGGCTTGGAGGAGGCACGCCGTGTCATGGACCGGTGGCTCGAGATTCCCCAAAAAAAAGGCCCCGGTGGTTACTAAAAAGCAGCCACCGAGGCAGACCAACCCGGCATGGGGATGACAAACCGGGTCATTCCCGCTCAGGGAGAAGAGCGGGGAGCGTCTTTCACGCTCATTTGGTTAGATGGGGACGCGTCCCGAAAGTTCCAGCCTCCGCAACAGCAAAATTTTTCTGATCTGCCCGCAGCGCCGAGAAAGCGGAAAAACACGCAATATGGCGGGATTTTGCCCTAAGTTGCGGGCTTTTGCAGCCTTAATATTTGGTGCCCCGCCGCGCGACCCCTGGGCGGTTATTGCGTCAGCGTTTGTCCTACAGCCCCATATGCTCCCATATGCGCTAGTGCGCTTCATCCCAATTGCGGCCGATGCCTACATCGACTTTAAGGGGTACCGCCAATGTGGCAGCCTGCGCCATGTGAGCCCGCAATTGACTCACCAGGGGTCCGGCCACCTCATCCGCCACCTCGAGAATCAGTTCGTCATGGACCTGCATGATGAGCCGAGCCGGCAATCGCGAGCTTTCCAGCCAGGAGTCCACGCTGATCATGGCGCGCTTGATGATGTCGGCAGCGGTGCCTTGCATGGGGGCGTTGATGGCACTGCGTTCCGCATATTGCCGCAGCGCGGCGTTGCGCGATTGAATCTCCGGCAGGTACAGCCTGCGGCCGAACACTGTTTCGACATAGCCGGCTTCGCGCGCCTGACGGCGCGTCTCTTCCATGTAGCGCTTCACGCCCGGATAACGCTCGAAATATAGATCCATGTACTTCTGTGCGTCGCCACGGCCTATTCCCAGCTGACGGGCGAGACCGAATGCGGACATGCCGTACATGAGGCCGAAATTGATGGCTTTGGCGGAACGCCGCTGATCGGCGCTGACTGCGTCCAAGGGAGTGGAGAATACCTCCGCGGCGGTCGCTTGATGGACGTCGCGATCGTCTGCAAAGGCTTGCAGCAGACTCGCATCGCCCGAAAGATGCGCCATGATGCGCAACTCGATCTGCGAATAGTCGGCGGCGATGAGCGAGTGGCCGGGCGCCGCAATGAATGCCTGCCGTATGCGTCTTCCCTCCGGGGTGCGAATGGGAATGTTTTGCAGATTGGGATCCGTCGACGAGAGCCTGCCGGTGGCGGCAACCGCCTGGTGGTACGAGGTATGGATGCGCCCCGTGGTCTGGTTGATCTGCTCCGGGAGCTTGTCGGTGTAGGTGGATTTGAGCTTGGCGACCCCGCGATATTCCAAAATCAACTTGGGCAGCGCATAGGTCTCCGCGAGTTCTTCAAGCACATCTTCCGCGGTCGAAGGCTGACCGGTAGGGGTCTTGCGCATCACGGGAATACCGAGCTTGCCGAACAGGATCTCCTGCAACTGCTTGGGAGAGTCCACATTGAAGACGCCGCCCGCCTCGGCGTGCGCCAGCGCCTGCAGTTCCAGCATTCGCGCCGCCAGTTCCGAACTTTGTACCTTCAGCAGCTCGCGATCCACAAGCACACCGGCGCGCTCCATGCGGTACAGCACCTGCACCAGCGGCTGTTCGATGTCTTCGTATACCGATTTCAGCGTCGGCAGTGCGTCGATTTGCGGCCACAGCGCGAAATGCAGCTGCAAAGTAATGTCCGCATCCTCGGCCGAGTATTCGGCCGCCCGCTCCACCTCCACCTGATTGAACGTGATCTGCTTCGCACCCTTGCCCACGATGTCCTCAAAGTGAATCGTCTTCACCCCGAGATATTTCAGTGCGGTCGAGTCCATGTCGTGGCGCGTGGCCACACTGTTGAGCACGTACGACTCGAGCATGGAATCGAAACGCTGTCCTCGCAGCGCAACGCCGTAATTCGCGAGGACATGAGTGTCGTACTTCAGGTGATGCCCCAGCTTCGGCACAGCTGCGTTCTCGAGCAGCGGTTTGAATGCGGCCAGCACACGGTCCCGATCGAGCTGCTGCGGCGCGCCCGCGTAATCATGGCCGACGGGCAGGTAGGCGGATTCTCCCGGCGCGACTGCGAACGACAGACCGACGATGCGCGCCCGCATGTAATCGAGGCTGTCTGTCTCTGTATCGAAGGAAATCAGCGGCGCGGCGGCGAGTTTGGCGAGCCACTCATCCAGCGCCTCCTGCGAGGCGATCGTGCGGTAGTTGCGCACCCTCGCGGACGCCGCGCCGGCGGTTGCCCCGTCCACCGGTGCATCCGCGCTCAATGCCTTGAGGAGCGCGCGCAATTCAAGCCGCGTGTACAGCTCTCTCAGCCGTGAGAGGTCAGGTGCACCCGCGCTGAGTCCTGCCGCGTCAATGTGCAGCGGGAGCGCGGTGTCTATGGTGGCGAGCTTGCGCGACAGCTCGAGCATTGCGAGCTCCTTGCGCAGGCTTTCGCCGACCTTGCCGCCGATGTCGCCGGCGTGTGCGATCAGCTCATCGAGCGTTTGATACTGACTCAGCCATTTGGCGGCAGTCTTGGGCCCGACTCCGGTGATGCCGGGAATATTATCCGAACTGTCGCCGACCAGAGCCAGGTAGTCGACGATCTGTTCAGGATAGACATCGAATTTTGCCTTGACTCCGGCGCGATCGAGGCGCGTATTGCTCATGGTATTGATCAATTCGACCCGCGGTCCCACCAGCTGCGCCATGTCCTTGTCGCCGGTCGAGATCAGCACCTCGTAGCCCGCCTCCGCCCCCTGCATGGCCAGAGTGCCGATTACATCGTCCGCTTCGACCCCGGGAACGCGCAGCAGCGGCAATCCCATCGCTGCAACGGCGTCCAACAGGGGTTGCACCTGGGAGCGCAGATCATCCGGCATGGGCGCGCGGTGCGCTTTGTACTGATCGAACAGATCGTCCCTGAACGTGCGGCCTGGAGCATCGAACACCACCGCAATGCGCTGTGGCGACTCTTCCTTGATCATCTTGTTCAGCATGTTGAGCACGCCCAAGACCGCGCCGGTAGGCTCGCCCCTCGAATTGCTGAGCGGGGGAAGAGCATGGAAGGCCCGGTAAAGATAGGATGAGCCGTCCACCAAGATGAGTTTGCACGCGCTCATGGAAAAAAGTTCAAGGCCGCCGCCTATGGGGTTGGGTTCGCCGGCGCCGCAGAACCCGGTGTGGGCGTGGATGGCGCCGCCGTGCCCGTAGCGGGCTCGGGCGGCGCGGAGGTGCGCGGCACCGTCTTCTTGTGCTTAGGGGCATCCGGGTGCGTCAGAGGTCCTTTCTGGCCGCATCCTGCGAGTATCCCGGCCAGGAACACAAGAGCCCATGGACGCGTAATATTCATGCGTGGAGTATAGCGTGCGCCCGAGCCGAGCAGACCGGCCGGAACTTCTCGGTGTGCAGGTCGGTCCCAAACACAAGTACCTGGATGGGAGATGTTGATGAATCGGACCTCGATAATCCTGCCGGCGGCCATTGCGGCCTGCGCGTGCGCAGTCTCGACGAGAGCCCTGGCGGAGGACCCGGTGGGATTCTATCTCGGTGCCGGCGTGGGCTATTCCACGGTCAGGAGCGACGATCCCGCCTACGGACTTCCCGGCTACTTCGACGATCACCAAACGGCATGGAAGTTGATCGCCGGGATCAGGCCGATCCCCGTCGTGGGCGCAGAGGTCGAGTACATGGATTTCGGACATCCGAACCACGACTACGGCGCCAACGGCTACGCCAACTACGGACTCGATTCCCACCCGCGCGCAGCGGCATTGTTCGGCGTCGGCTATTTGCCGCTGCCGATCCCGTTCTTCGATGTCTTCGGCAAAGCAGGCATCGCCCGCCTGCAAACCGACGTCACCACCTTCTCGAACAATTGCACTCCGCCCGCGACCTGCGTCGTCGGCGGCGGGCCCACCTATTTCCGCAGCAACCAAACCGACAACCGCTTCGCTTACGGCGTCGGCGTGCAATCCAAAGCCTGGGGATTCGCATTTCGCGCCGAGTACGAGCGGATCAGCTCGCAGTTCGGCGACCCCGACGCGCTGACGGTCAGCGCGACCTGGACATTCTAGCGATCTGGGCGGGCGCCTTCGTTCGCGCGATGAGCGACGCCTCTCTATACTGGGGTTCATGAAGAACACCACTGCGGGCATCTGCGCCGCGCTGTGCCTCGCCGCCGCACTGTGCTCCTGTGTCGATGCCGACAGGCAGCCGTCTGTCGGCGCCTCCGACGCCACGACCCGCGCGCTGCACTCGAAAGTCGAGACCATCGTGGTCATTTACGCCGAGAATCGCGCGTTCGACAACCTGTACGGCAATTTCCCGGGGGCGCGGGGCCTTGGCGAGGTCGTGGGCGACGACGGCCGGCCGCTGCCCGCGTACCTGCCGCAGATCGACCGAGACGGGTCGGTGCTTACGACGCTGCCGCGCACCTGGGGCGGCGTGACGGCGGCCGGCGTCAGGCCGGCGGTGACGGAGGCCGAAAGTGCCGGCCTGCCCAACGCACCGTTCTCCATCGAACATGCCTTCACCCCGCAATCCAAAGTCACCCTGTCGACGTCGACCGTCACGCGCGACCTGGTACACCGCTTCTTCGAGCACCAGATGCAGATCGACGGCGGCAAGAACGACGGCTATGCCGCGTGGTCGGACGCCGGCGGTCTCGCCTTGGGGCACTATGACTACGGCAGCTCCGCGCTGTACGGACTCGCCAAGGAATTCGTGCTCGCCGATAACTTCTTCCAAGGCGCATTCGGCGGTTCGTTCTTGAATCACCAATACCTGATCTGTGCCTGTGCGCCGGAATACCCCAATGCCGATACGGCGGCGGCGAGGCCGTCCATCGCGGTACTCGAGCGGGATGCGGCGGGACATTATTTGCCGCGGCTCAAGCAGGCCGCGGACGCAAAACGCTCGGCACTGGACGAACCGCCGCGATTCCTCAGGAACGGCAATATCACGCCGGCCGGCTACTTCGGCGACGGCAAATTCTACGCGGTGAACACCATGCAACCGGCGTATCAGCCGAGCGGCAACAAGCCCGCTGCCTCGGACACAGATACCCTCTA
Source organism: uncultured Gammaproteobacteria bacterium (assembly GCA_963702735.1). Lineage (GTDB taxonomy): Bacteria > Pseudomonadota > Gammaproteobacteria > Steroidobacterales > Steroidobacteraceae > Bog-1198. The sequence continues at coordinate 622,077 of CAVPDW010000002.1, forward strand.
CGCCGATCCCAACAACCCCACCACCCTGCCTCCCCAAAGCCAGGCGACCATCGGCGACATGCTGGACTCCAAGCACATCGATTGGATCTGGTATTCCGGTGCCTGGAACCAGGCGCTCGCCGACGGGCGCCGTTCTCCCCGAGAGCCGCGCACGGCCATTTATGCGCCCGCCGCCCCGGGCGGCAATCCGGACTTTCAGCCGCATCACCAGCCGTTCAATTACTACCAGCGGTTCGATCCCGCGGCCCACGCCGCGCAACGCGCCGCGCACTTGAAGGACTACGGCGACCTGATCGCCGATGCGGCCGCAGGCCGCCTGCCCCCGGTCGCGTTCTACAAGCCGCAGGGCAACTTGAATCAGCACCCAGGCTACGCCTCGGTCGCGGAAGGCGATGCGCACCTGGCTCAAGTGGTGGCAAAGCTGCGCGCAGGCCCGCAGTGGCGGCACATGGTGATTGTGATCACCTACGATGAGTTCGGCGGAGCGTGGGATCAGGCGGCCCCGCCGCAAGGCGATCTGTTGGGGCCGGGAGCGCGAATTCCCGCGCTGATCATTTCACCCTTCGCCAGGCACGGCACGGTCGATCACACTCAATACGATACCGGGTCCATCCTGCGTTTGATCGCGCGGCGCTTCGATCTGCCGTCATTGGAGGGGATAAAGATGCGCGATGCGGGACTCGCCGCGCATGGCGCTGCGCCCATGGGTGACTTGACCCAAGCGCTCGAGCTCTCCCCGTAGCGAGGCCTTCGCTAATTCGACTTCGGCGCGGTCCTCGGCCTGGGCGCCACGGGGGCCACAGGCGCCACGGGTGCCGCAGGCGCGCCGCTTGGCTTGACGCTCAGCAGCTGCACTTCGAATTTCAACAGCGATCCGCCGGGTATGGGCCCCTGGCCGTTGGCGCCGTATGCAAGCGCGGGCGGCACGAACACCAGCCATTTGGCGCCCGGCTTCATCAATGCCATGGCCTCCTGCCAACCCGGGATGACGCCGTTGACCTTGAACGTCATAGGCACGCCGCGGGCGTAGGTGCTGTCGAATTCCGTGCCGTCGAGCAAGGTGCCGCGATATTGCACCGAGACCTCGTCAGTGGGCATGACCGCCGGGGCCTTGCTATCCCCCGGTTCGATGACCTTGTACTCGAGGCCCGAGGCGGTCGTGATCACGCCTTTCTCGTGCGCGTTGCGGGCCAGGAACTCCTTGGCGGCCGCCTCGTTGCGCGCAGCGGTGCGCAATCTCGCCGTACGCACGTAGACATTGATTTGCTGTTGATCGGCGGCGGTGGCCTTCTTTCCCGCCAAACCATCCTTCATGCCGCGGGTGACGGCGTCGAAGTCAACTTGATCGGCGATGTCTGCATGGCGCATCTGCTCGCCGAAGGTGAGGCCGATGATGTAGCTGGCTTGGCCGGGGGAGAGCGTCGCCGAGGCCTCCGGTCCGGAAAGAAGCCTTTCGGTCGATGCAGGCGCCTGCGTTGCAGGCTTGGGGGAGGGAGTCTGGGCTACGCCCAAGGGCGCGGCTGCCGACATGAGGCAGATGCAGATTGAACGGCGCAGACTTGCGAGGTTGGCTTGTTTCATGGCGGGCAAGATACGTCATTTCCGTCAGACCGCCAACGTACCCCGCCGCACTACGGCGACAGTCAGGCGCGACGTACAGACCAGTTCTCCACTCTCATTGACGATGTCGATGATCCAGACGTGGGTGCGCCCCCCCAGATGCTTGGGGCGCGCGGTGCCGGTCACTTGGCCGGTACGGGCCGCACGAACATGATTGGCGTTGATCTCCTGGCCGACGCAGAGATAGTCCTCGGCGTCGACGCACATGGTTGCGCCCGTGCTGCCCAAGGTTTCGGCGAGCGCCACCGAAGCGCCGCCGTGCAGCAATCCGAAGGGCTGATGAGTGCGGCCCTCGACCGGCATGATGCCGCGTACGAAGTCATCGCCCACTTCGGTGAACTTGATTCCGATGTGTTCAACCATGCTGCCTGCGCCGCCCGCATTCAGTTCTTCCACCGATCGCAAACTCTTCCATATCGTCATTGGGAATCCTTGAGCTTGGCCGACACACGCCTGTAGGCTTCGCGAAACGGAATACCCTCTTCGGCCACGAGCGCGTTCGCCGCCGCCGCCGCATGGATGCCAGGGTCGAGTCGAATATTCTCCGGCCTAAAGCGCACCCCGTCGAGAGCGCTCGGCAGGATGCAGAGCGTCTGCATACAGGAGTCTATGCCGCGGAACAGCGGTGGCTTGATCAGCTGCAAATCCCGGTGATAACCCGAGGTCATCTTCTGTGTGATTCCGAGCACCTCGTTGAGCGCCGCCTGCGCGACGGCGCTGCGCCCGCGCACCAGCTCGAAGACGTCGGGATTGCGCTTCTGCGGCATGATGGAGGAGCCGGTGGTGAAGGCATCCGGCAGCGATACGAAGGCGAATTCCTGGGTGTAAAAGAGCATCAAATCGGCGGCAAGGCGGCCCATGTCCTGCGCGAGCAGGGTGATTTCGAACAAGAGCTGTGCTTCCGCCTTGCCCCGCGAGAGCTGTACCGCGGTCACCGGCTCCTGAGTGACGTCGAATCCCAGACGCCGACGGGTTTCCTCGCGGCTGAGAAGGAGATTCGGCGTGCCGTAGCCGGCCGCGGACCCCAGGGGGTTCTGGCCGCTGCGCCTGCGGGTCAGTTCGAGACCCACGGCGTCGTCGCGGATTTCTGCCGCAAAGCCCTGCGCCCACAATGCGACGCTGCTCGGCATGGCCTGCTGCATGTGGGTGTATCCGGGCAGCGCCACGTCGGCATGCCGACTGCACAGCGCATCGAGCGCATCCGCGACCGCAGTGGCGCCGCGCCGCAGATCTTCGGCGGCATCTCTCAGGTACAGGCGCAGTGCCGCGAGCACCTGGTCATTGCGCGAGCGGCCCGCATGCAGGCGTCCGCCCGCAGCGCCTAAGCGCGCGGTGAGTAGATTCTCGATCGCAGTCTGGCAATCCTCTTGTTCGAGCGAGATGCGCCAATCGCCCCGCGCATGCTCCTCGCCGATCGCCGTCAAGGCTTCGCGAATCGCATGAAGATCCTGCGCCGACAAGAGCCCGGCCGTGTGCAGCATTTCAGCGTGTGCGATCGAGGCACGCACGTCGTAACGCACCAGCCGATTGTCCAGCACGAAATCATCCCCGGCCGTGAACTCGAGCACGCGGGCGTCGAGCGCAGTCCCCTTGTCCCACAGCCGCGTCATCCCGCTGCGCTCAACTGTTCGGCGGGGCTCAAGGCGGTAAGATCCGCCACGACCAGCGTGCCGGTGCCCTCGTTGGTGAAGATCTCGGCGAGAAGACTATCCGCGGACCTGTAACTGATGACATGAACCCTGCGCACGCCGCCGCGGATGGCGCTTTCGATGGCGGCCGCCTTGGGCAGCATGCCGTCCTTGAGCGAGCCCTGGTCGCGCAGGCGCTTCAGTCCCTTGATGTCCGTGTACGACACCACCGAACTGGGATCCTCGGCGCGCTCAAGAATGCCCTGCGCACCGGTGCACAGCACGAGCTTTTCCGCCGACAACGCACCGCCGATGGCGGCCGCCACGGTATCGGCGTTGATATTGAGCAAAATGCCGTTCGAGTCGGCCGACAGGGGGCTCACCACGGGCATCAACCCATCCTCGAGCAGCTTCTCGATCACCGCAGTATTGACCGAATCGATATTGCCGACGAAGCCGTAATCGACGGTCTCGCTCGACCCTTCAGAGATGCGCACCGGCGGGCGCTTATGCGCGCGGATCAATCCCGCATCGACGCCGGAAAGTCCGATGGCTTCGATGTCGAGTTCCCGGCAGATCGCGAGAATGCGAGTGTTGATGAGGCCGTTCAAGACCATGGCGGTCACGTCGATGGACTCCTTGTCCGTGACCCGCCTGCCGTTGACCATGCGGGTGTCCAATCCCAGGGTTGCCTGCAGGCTGTCCAATTGCGGTCCGCCGCCATGGACCAGCACGGTCTTGATGCCCACCTGGTGAAGGATGGCCACCTGTTCGATCAGGGCTCGGGTCGATACCTCGTCGCTGAATACGGCGCCCCCAGCCTTGATGACGAACACTTTGTTCTTGTACATGCGGATGTAGGGCGCCGCGCTCTTGAGCGCACGCACTGCGATGGAAGGGTCAGGTCGGCTCATGATCATGGATGCACTCCCAAACGCCGTTCATGTCAGCATCCGGTGCAGAACGGCCATCTGCACCGTCAGACGATTGAAGGCCTCGAGCTTGACCGCCGCGCGCGGGCCGTCCAGCACTTCGTCGGCCACCGCGACATTGCGGCGCACCGGCAGGCAGTGCATGAGCTTCGCGTCGGGCAGTGCGCCCGCGAACCACGCCTCGCGCACGCACCAATCGGAGAGTTCGGCGCGCAGAGCCAGGTCCGCCTCGATGTCGCCGTAGCGCGTGGTGGCGCCCCACTCCTTCGCGTACAGCACGCTCGCGCCGGCGAGCGCTGCTTTGCGATCGGAGGTTTCGGTGAGCGAGCCTCCGGCCGCAGCCGCGGCCATACGCGCCCTGTCCATGACCGCGCCAGGCAGGGCGAAACCTTCGGGCCGCAGCACCACGACCTCCATGCCGCGCATCGCTGCCATGTGCACGGTGGCGGCGGGAACGGCCAGAGGCAAGCCCCTGGGATGATTGACCCAGCTCAGCACGAACTTGGCGCGCGGCGGGATGCAGAGTTCATCCATGGTGCGCCAGTCGGCGAGCGCCTGACAGGGGTGATTCATGGCCGATTCCAGGTTGATCAGCGGCTTGTCGCAAAGCTCATCGATCATCGCGAACAGCGACTCGCCGAGGTCCGCATCGAGACTCTTACCCTCTGCAAAGGCACGCACCCCGAGCGCGTCGCAGTAGGACGCAAGCACCGGGATGCCCTCGCGGATATGTTCTGCGGCAGCGCCGTTCATGACGGCATTGCGCCGCGTCTCCACAGCCCAAGTTCCCTGGCCAGGGGTGATCACGAAGGATGAGCCGCCGAGGCGCGCCATCCCGGCTTGGAAAGAGGCCAGGGTGCGCAGCGATGGATTGAGGAAAACCAGCCCCAGCACTTTGCCGACCAGCGCGCGCGGCTCCGGCTTGTCCTTGAGCGCCTGCGCGAGCGCCAAGAGGTCGAGCACCTGCTCGCGGCTGAAATCGGCGAGGCTCAAGAAGCGCCTCATGCCGGGATCTTCGCCAACGCTTCGCTCAGGCGGTCCACGTGGCCTTCGTTCAAGATGTAGGCGGGCAGCAGGCGCAGGATATGCGGATCGGCGCTGGTGCCCGTGAGAATGTTCTTGGCGAGCAGCGCCGCCTGCACGTCCTTGGCGGGGCGCGATGTCTTCAGACCCAGTAGAAAACCCGCTCCCTGCACGCCGGTGACGGGGCCGATGACGCAGTTGCCGCGAATATAAGAAGAAACCTGGCGCACGTTCGCGAGCAGGGATTCGGATTCGATGGTGTCGATCACCGCTTCAGCGACCGCGCACGCCATCGGGCCGCCGCCGAAGGTCGTGCCCATGTCGTCGTGCTTGATCTGTCCCGCGACGCGGCGCGACATCAGGAGCGCCGACACCGGGAAACCGTTCCCAAGGGCTTTGGCGGCGGTGATCATGTCGGGTGCGACGCCGTAGAAATTGGCGGCGAAGGGCGCACCGGTGCGGCCCATTCCGCATTGAACCTCGTCGAATATCAGCAAGGCGCCCGCCTCGTCGCAACGGCGGCGCAATTCTTCCAGCATGGTCTTGCCCACATCGTACGCTCCGCCCACTCCCTGAACGGGCTCGACGATGACCGCTGCGGTGTCCCGATCGACGCAGCGCTCGATCGCGCCTGGATTGTCGCGCGGCGCGAAACTCACGTCGAACGGCCTGCGCGGGAAGCCGTACCATTTCTCGAGCGCGCCCCATGTCACCGCGCCCGCGGCGGCGGTTCTGCCGTGCCAGCCGTGTTCCAGCGCCACGATCTTGCTGCGGCCGGACAGTTTGAAGGCGAGCTTCAGCGCGTTTTCGTTCGCTTCGGCGCCGCTATTGATCCAGAACACCGTGTCGAGACCCAGGCCCGCGAATTTGGCGAGCCGCGCCGCGGCGCGCTCGCGGATCACCATCGGCAGCGCATTGGTTTGGAAGGCCATCTGCCGCGCCTGCCGCTCGAGCGCGGCCAGCCAGCGCGGATGACCGTACCCTAAGCCCGCGACCGCGTGCCCGCCGTAAAAATCCAGGATCTTGCGGCCGTCGCGTGCGTGCAGCCACACGCCCTCGCCATGCGCGACCTCGATGGGATATTGCGCAAACACCTGCGCCAGGTGGCTGTTCATCACGTCCAACCGGGCGCCGGAGCGGTGAGGCCCATCGTCTCTGCAAGTCCCAACAGACGATTCATCCACTGAATGGCGCCGCCCGCGGCGCCCTTGTTGAGATTGTCGAGCACCGACATGACAGCGATGGAATTGCCGTTGGTCACGGCACTCAAGTGCGCATAGTTGCTGGCGGCGACGTCCTTGACGCGCGGCGCAGACTCGCCGACCCGCACGAAGGGACAGTCCCTGTAGTACGTCTTGAGCGCCTCGAGCGCCTCAGCGGTTGCGATCGATCTCTTCAGCCCTGCCTGCACGGTGACGTGGATGCCGCGTGCAAACGGCCCCGAGTGCGGCACGAAGTTGAGCTCGGCCTCGACGCCGGAGGCGAGCTTCGCACAGGCGATGATTTCAGGAACATGCCGATGGCTCAATGCGCCATAGGTGTATAGGTCGCTGTGCCGATGCGGATGATGCGTGCCCTCGACCGGCTTGCGGCCGGAACCGGTGCTGCCGGTGATGCCCGTCACGAACAGGCGGGTCTCGGTCAACTCAAGCGCCAGCAAGGGCACGACGGCGAGCAAGGTCGCGGTCGCGAAGCAGCCGGGGTGCGCCACATGCGGGGTCGGCGACTTCTGCAAGTGCTCGGGGATGGCGCAGGTGAACTCGCGAATCCTCGCCGGCGCGCCATGCGCATGCTTGTACACCGACTCGTAGGCGGCGGCGCTCGAGTAGCGGAAGTCTGCGGAGATATCCACGCAGTGAACCCGGGTATTCGCCGCTTCGGCGGCGCCGAGCAGCCGGTCGATGAGGGCGGCGGCGGCGCCGTGGGGCGCCGCGGAAAAAAGCGCCGAGCGCGGCGCTCTGCGGATGAGGGTCTCGATCTCTTCGACGGCCGTGAATTTCAATTCAGGATAGGCGCTGCGCAAATGCGCAAAGGCGCCTGCAACAGGCGCGCCGGGCTGGCTGTCAGAAAGCACCGCGGCGACTTCGAGCTCCGGGTGCCCCGCGATCAGCCGCAGCAGCTCGCCCGCCACATAGCCGGTGCCGCCCAGCACGATCGCGGGAGTCGGGGCGCTCATTCCGCCGCCACTTTGGATTCGCGCGCCTGGGTCAGGCCCATCCGGGCGATGATGTGATCGCCAAGATCCGCCGGACTGCTGATGGCATTGAAGGCTTCGACGCTCATCTGCTGGCGGATGATCTCGACCCCCACCTGATTGTCGGTTGCGGGGCCCGTGACCACACCGGGTTCGATGCCGAAGCGCTCGCGCAACAATTTGACGCCGCCCCATGCGGCCACGGGATCGTTGGCCGACAGCACCACCGCGGTCAGCGCTTTCTTGATGTCCTGCTGCAGCAGAATGGATTCCACACCGTACGTTCCCAGGAGTCCGTCTCCCAACTCGAAGACGATGACGTCGGGCTGACCGGCCGCCATTTCAGTGAGCATGGTGCGCGTCAGCGCCGGTCCGCACTTCGCGGTCGTGGTGACTATGCCCAAATCGGTAAAGATCATGGTGCGCCGGGCGCCCGAATCCTCGAATGCAAGAATGTCACGCCGCAGCGACACGCCGGTCGCCTTGAAGGCATCCACCGTGAGTCCGCGATGGCGCATACGGGCGATGATGGCGGAGGCCGCAGCGGTCTTCCCCGCCTCCATGCAGGTGCCGGCCAGCGCCACCACGGGCACGCCGCGCACATTGAGCGGAGCCTCATAGTCCAACGCCTTGTAGCCCACCTTGGCGGGCACGCCGATGCGCTCGCCCAGATAGGGAAAGGTCAGCACGGCGCCCAATACCCTGCAATCGAAGGGCTTGCCCTTGTCGGGGGTGGCGGAGTCGCACATGCCGAGCACACCGCCGATGTTCAGCATTTGAATCACGTCGCCCGGTTTGAGGGCCGCAGGGATATGACCCGAATAGCCGAACAGGGCCTTGCGATGACCCAACGCGCCCACCACCACATCGCCGCGCGCCACCTTCGCCATGCGGCCGCTGGTCAATTCGAGCGTATTGTAGGTCGACTTGTTGTTGAGGATTTCGACCACCAGCACCAGCCCTTCCTCGCAGGGGATGTCGGCGGCAATGCGTATTTCGTGCGACAGGCCGCAGGCCTGCGTCACCGATGCAATCTTGTCGACGACCACCGTGCGCATGCCGCTCATGAGTCGTGCGCTCCTGCGCGCCGGTAGAACACCCCGGGAAGGGCGAGCATCTTCGAGTACCCCAAGGCGTCGGCAGGAGTCCATTCACCGGCCGCCTCGCCGTAAACGCCTTTAGATGCCGCCATCAAGGAGTACGGCGAGGTGACGCCCTCCACGAACGCCGATCCGGGGCGCAGCAGCACTCGTACCTCGCCGCTGACCCTCCCTTGAGAGGACAGCAGCAGGGCCTCGATGTCGCGGCACACCGGATCCAAGTGCTGTCCCTCGTGCACCAGATCGCCGTAGGGCTGCGCCACCGACTCCTTGATGCGCGCCTGCTTGCCCGTCAACACCAGCTTTTCGAGTTCGCGGTGCGCAGTCAGCAGCACTTCGGCCGCGGGTGCTTCGAAGGCGACACGGCCCTTGGTGCCGATCACGGTGTCGCCCAGGTGAATGCCGCGGCCGATGCCGAAGGGGCCGGCGAGCGCCTCCAGCTTTTCGATGATGGCCACGGCCGGCAGGGCGGCGCCGTCGAGGCTGACAGGAACACCCCTGCTGAAACCGACCGTATGGCGCTCGGCGCTGCGCGGCGCAGAGAAGGCGTCCTTCGAGAGCACCCATGCGGTTTCGGGGATGCTGCCCTCGGAGGTCAGCGTCTCCTTGCCGCCGATGGTGACCCCCCAAAGTCCGCGGTTCACCGAGTAAGCGGCGCCGAACGGCGGAATGGGCAGTCCGTGCTCTTCGAGGTACTTGAGCTGTTCAGGCCGCTTGAACGCGCGGTCGCGCACCGGTGCGATGATCTCGAGGTGCGGCGCCAGCGCGCGCAGCGCCACCTCGAAGCGCACCTGGTCGTTGCCCGCGGCCGTGCAGCCGTGGGCGACGCTCGTGGATTTCAGCGACAGCGCCATTTGCGCAATGGTCTGCGCCTGCAGCACGCGCTCTGCGCCCACGCACAGCGGGTACAGCCCGCCGCGGCGCACATTGCCCATGATTAAAAACTTCAGCACCTGCTCGAAGTAGGCGCTGCGCGCATCGATGAGGTGGTGCTCGATCGCGCCCAACTGTTTGGAGCGCAGCGCGAGCGACTGTGCGGCGCCCAAGTCTATGCCGCCGGTATCGACCGTCACGGTGATCACCGGCCGCCCATAGGTGTCCTTGAGCCACGGCACACAGAAGGAGGTGTCGAGGCCGCCGGAAAAAGCCAGGAGTATGGGCTCTGCGCCCTGCATTGAGGTCGGTGTCATGGGGATCAGCGTCCGAAGAGGGCGAGAAGGCGGTCGGCCAGCTTGCGCTGCTCGCGCGCGCCGGCTGTGGCGATGAATATGGTGTCATCGCCGGATAGGGTGCCGACGACCTCGGGCCATCGTGCGGTGTCGATTGCGACCGCCACGCTCTGCGCAGCGCCCACGGTGGTCTTGAGCACGGTGAGATTGGTGCCTGCGGTAAGGCGGGCGTTGACGAATTGCTTCAGGTTCGCAAAATCGCTCTTCTGCGGAGCCGTATCGGGCAGCACGTAGCGGTCGCCCATCTTGGCCACACCCAGCTCGCGCAAGTCCCGGCTGACGCTCGATTGCGTCGCAACATGCCCATGCTTGCGCAGCATGGCAACCAATTCGGTCTGCCGGCCGACGGCCTGCTCGCGGATGATCTTGGCGAGCAGAGTGCGGCGCGCAGGGGCGCTCGAGTGATCGATGATGTCGGAGCGGAGCATGGAGGCTCTCTGCATAAAGTTGCGCGCATCCTGCATAAAAATGCAGCCGCTGTCAATGAGCCGTGTGGCAAGATATCGCCATTCCTACCGCGGTGAGCTCATGATCCCCTTTTCCATACTCGACCTATCCCCGGTGACCTTGGGCGGCAATGCATCGCAGTCGCTGCGCAACACCCTTGATCTCGCGCGGCACGCCGAAGGCTGGGGCTACCGGCGCTATTGGCTGGCCGAGCACCACAGCATGCCCGGGATTGCGAGCGCCGCCACGTCGGTCGTGATCTGCCACGTGGCGTCGGGAACCTCGACCATTCGAGTGGGTGCGGGCGGCATCATGCTGCCCAATCACTCGCCGCTGGTCATCGCGGAGCAGTTCGGCACCCTGGAAAGCCTGTTCCCGGGCCGGATCGATCTCGGCCTCGGCCGCGCGCCCGGTTCCGATCAGCTCACGGCACGCGCGCTGCGGCGCAATTTCGCCTCCGATCCCGATCAATTTCCGCAGGATGTCCTGGAGTTGATGGGATACTTCGCGCCGCCTGCACCCGGTCAGCGCGTCATGGCCATCCCCGGGGCCGGATTGAAGGTGCCGATCTGGATCCTAGGCTCGAGCCTGTTCGGTGCGCAGGTCGCGGCAGCCTTGGGTCTGCCGTTCGCGTTTGCCTCGCATTTCGCGCCCGCCATGATGATGCAGGCGCTGGAGATCTACCGTGCCCGGTTCCAGCCGTCCGAACAGCTCGACCGGCCGTATGCGATGCTGGGATTCAATGTGTTCGCCGCCGAGTCAGACGCGCACGCGCGATTTCTCGCGACATCGATGCAGCAAGCCTTCGTCAACCTGCGCAGCGGCTTACCCATGCAGCTGCCGCCGCCCATGGAGGGATACGATGCGCAGCTGCCGCCCGCGGCCAGGGCGATGCTCGCCGACGTGCTCACCTGCTCCGCCGTCGGCGCGCGCGAGACGGTTCGTGATGCGCTCACGGCCTTCATCGAACGAACGGGGGCCGACGAATTGATGATCACTTCGCAAATATTCGATCACGCGGCGCGCCTGCGCTCCTACGAGATCGCCGCCGAGGTGCGCAACAGCCTCCTGTAAGGGGCGCCGCCCCCTTTAGGCCGTTCACCCCGGCAAACCGAGAAAGGCGCACATGCGTGCCACTTCCGCCTCGAGACCTGCACGGAACGCGGCGCTGCGCGGCGCGCGGCCGCCGATGTAGCCGAAGGAACAGGAGAGGCCGCCCGCGGTTGCCGCAGCATTGCCCCATCCGATCACGCGATCGCGCCAGAGCAGCGGCAGCGCGTAGTAGCCGAGCTTGCGCTTCGACGCGGGGGTGTAGGCTTCGAAGCGATAGGCCCAGCCCCAGAAGATCTCGAAACGGCGGCGGTCCCAGACAATGGGGTCGAAGGGCGTGAGCAGGCGCACGCACTCGTCCGGCTGCCAGCGCAGCGACGAAGGATTCTCCGCTGCAGGCCAGTACCACTCGATGCCGTCGGCGCGCAGGTGAGCAAGGCGCGCTTTGGCGCGTGCGAGCGCAGGACGGCACTCCGCGCTCCACTGCGGAGCAGCGCCGCGCAAGCGGTGGACCAGGTGACCCAAGGTGGCGGCGGGAAGCGGCGCATACTTGCGAACGATCAAGTCGACGAGTGCGTCCATGCGCGAACTCGCGGCGGCCTCTTCCGGCAGCGCGGCGCCGGCCGCGGTGTCCGCCGGCAGCGCGCGCGCCGAGTACACCCGGGTGCCGCCCTCGCGGCGCGCGACACGCAGCATGCCGCGGTAGTGCATGACGTCGAGCAATTCGGTGGTCGCGTTCGAAGAGCCGCCGAACCAGTTGGTGACCTTGCCGTGCGCGAAGCGCGCATCCACCGCGCGCGGATGCACGTCGCCACGCTCACGGACGAATGCAAGCACCGCCTCGGCTTGCAGGGCACGCGCCCGCGTCCACACCGTTCTCGCGGTTCGTGGATGCATCAACTCATGGTTGTCGCGCGGCAGATAGCCGTAGTTGACGAAGAAGTCCTCCTCGAGGGGCAGCTTCGGATAGCGGCGCTCGAGGTCGCCGGCTCGATAGGCCGCCACGCGATGACGCAGGGTCAGGTCCTGCGCGCGTGCGGGTGCGCGGATGGGATCGGCTTGTACGAACCCGAGCTTGTCGATGGCTCTCCTGAGAGTGGTCGGCTTGAACAGCGAGCGCGCGACCGCGTAGCGGCGCAGATGTTCCAAGGTGACCTGCATGCCGCGAATGATACCCAATCCCACCGGCCCAATTCCTAGTACATTGTGGCCGATGCTGGATACCATCGAAGTAGAAACCGCGCCGCGACCGAATGCGGCCATCATATGGCTGCATGGCCTCGGCGCCGACGGACATGATTTCGAGCCCGTGGTTCCCGAACTCGTGCGGCCGGGCGAACGTGCTTGGCGCTTCATTTTCCCCAATGCCCCGGTCCGCCCGGTGACCATCAATGCCGGCATGTCGATGCGCGCCTGGTACGACCTCAAGGGGTTGGACCGAAAAGCCGCCGAGGACCTGGCCGGCTTTCGAGACAGCGATGCGCAGATTCGACGCTTGATCGCAAGGGAGGGCGAGCGCGGCATTCCCGCAGGTCGCATCGTGCTCGCCGGCTTTTCGCAAGGGGCCGCGGTGTCCCTGTATACGGCCCTGCGCTTCACAGAGACCCTCGCGGGAGTGATGGCTCTGTCGGGCTATCTCCCCGCGGAAAGTTCGCTTCGCACCGAGCGCGCGCGCGCCAATGACGCCACGCCCATATTCATGGCGCACGGACGGGGAGACGCCGTTCTGCCCCTGGGTTTGGGAGTGCAGTCGCGCGAATACCTCAGGGCCCAAGGATATGCGATCGAATGGCACGACTATCCGATGGCGCACGCCGTGTGCGCCGAAGAAATCGCCGATATCCGCGCCTATTTATTGCGCGTTTTGCCATAACGCAGTCGCCGGGACAAAAGCGAGGTCTTAGAATGTGACGGCCAGGTGACAGGCCGCGCCATGGGGACTAAGCTCACGGCCCCCATTGTTTTAAGCGAGATCGCACCGTGGCCACATCCGCTTCATTTCAAAAGCGCGCGAAGTCGGCTGCTGCGACGCAACGCCTGCGCTCGGAGGCGGAACAGGCCGCCGCGCGCGCACAGACCGCGAAGCAGCAGGTGCGCCTCGCCAAGGCAGTGCTCAAACGAGCCCGCAAACTCGCCAAAGCGAGCAAGAAAGCCGCCAAACAGGCAAGGAAGAAGCTCGAGGCGACACAAGCCGCGTTGCAAGCGGAGGCAGCGAAACAGGCCCCGCCGCGAAGGGCTGCGGCGGCCATCAAGGTCCGCGCCAAGCCTGCTGTTCGCAACGAACCCCTTAAGGTCAAACCCACCCGGGCGAAGTCAACGCAGCGCCCGGCCGCTTCCCCGAAGGCCGCGCCCGCCGCACTGAAGGCCGTGCAATCCCGGCCGCCGACAAAGCCGGCCGCGCCGCCTGCCGCCGCAGCGGACATCGCGGAAGCGGCGGCCGACAATACCCAGCCCCCGCCCGCCGTCACTGCTGCGGGATGAAGCGCAGCAGCAGGCCGGGAAATAAAGTTTCAACCCCCAGGGCCAAGAGCAGCGACGCCAGAAAGCCGATGATCTGCCCAAGCACCCACAGTACGAAGGCCTTGCGGGTTGCCAGGCCCTGAATTTCGCTGAAGCCCATCACCTGCAGCACGATGCTCCAGACCAACAGCAGGACATATGAGATGAACTGCAGATGGACGAGGAGCACGAGAAAACCTTCGGCATCGGTGCGAGGAGTTTCTACGAAGGCCGCCTCTCCGGCGAGCAGCGCGGTCAGCACCCAGATGGCGAGCGAGGCGGCCAACGGTACGCTGCCGTAGGCCAGGACGTGAATCACTTGGCTCGTGGTCGACTTGCCGCCGGCGCGGGCGCCCAGGCGCCGGTAGATGACCGCCATCAGAACTAAGCTCAAGACACCCGCAACGGCGCCGTAGGCAAAGGAATTTCCGAGGATTTCTGCTACGTCGCGATGAGCGCCGGCGTTCTGGGTGCGGTACAGGGCGAGGAAGTTGCCGACGCCCTGAGCTGCGGCCAGCAAGTAGTCGACCGGACCTACGGGCCGGGCCGCCATGTCGCGGAACACGCGCCGGGGTCTTAACCAGACATCTTTCAACGGTCGAATGGGTTCGGTCGGCAACACCCGAGCAGCCTACGCAATCCATGTTGCTGACTCCAGCATCACGCACAGATGACAGCAGACTTTTTCGGGGCTACTCTCACAACGAGTTCGTATGATCTCCCAGGAGAAGAGTGACCATGGCAAAGAAGAGCAAGTCGAAGAAACGTCCCGTGGCAAAGGCAAAGCGCCACGCCGCCAAGAAGAGTGTCGCGAAAAAGAAAGCACGGCCGGGCAAGGTCAAGGCCAAGAAGACCGGCAAGGCGAAGGTTGCGAAGAAGGCGGTCAAAGCTGCGCCCAAGAAGGCCAAGCCCAAAGCCAAGGTCGTCGCCAAGAAGAGTGCGCCGAAGCGACCTGCGCCGCCACCGATGCCGGCGCCCATGGCCGCACCGCCCGCAGCGCCGGTTGCAGAGACGCCGCCATCGACGACTCCCAGTACAGAACCGTTGGCGTTTTAGAGATTGGCCGAAGGGTTCAGGCGCGTATCAGCCCCTGAAGGGGGCGCGCGCCGCCGCTGTCGGGGAATACTCGGGTAGAAATAGTCCGTGCATCGACGCGCATATGCTCGTCGAGCACGGCTTTGAATACACTGCGCAAATCGAGCGTCGGCCGCAAGTCGCGGTCATCGAGCAGCGCTCCCTGCCCAAGGCCCGGCCAGTCCGTGATCACACGGCCGCCGCGCACGGCGCCGCCCGCGAGAAAGGCGCAACCGCCGGTTCCGTGATCGGTACCTCGTGTGCCGTTCATGGCGGCGGTGCGGCCGAACTCGGTCACGACGAGTACGGCGGTACGGGGCCATAGGGGGCCCAAGCCGTCGGCCAACGCGCGTAAAGCCCGGTCGAGTCCCGCCAGCCGTTGGGACAGCGCTCCCTCGGCGCCGCCCTGATTGGCATGCGTATCCCAACCGCCGGCCTCGATAACCGCCACCTCGGGACCACCTTCACTGCTCATCAATGCGGCAGCCATGCGCGCGACGCCCGTGACCCGGTCGGGCGCAGCCGCCTTGACCGCACCGCCCGCCGCCATGGCCGGCGCCGCTTCGGTACTGGAATCAGCCATCCTTTCGGTCTGTACCGCCTCGCTCAACCGGGCCGAGAACCAATCATCGTTGGAATACAAGTCGGCCAACCGCGCCAACAAATCCTCGTCCACATCCGGGGTCACCTGGGGCGACTTGGAAAGCACCGGCGCCTCGCCCCGCAAGATCAGCGGCAGGTTTTGGCTGATAGCGACGGCACGCTCGCCCGCGCCACGCCCACTCGGACCGGCCGGCAGTGCGGCGAGCGCGCGGTTGAGCCAACCGTCCGCGGACCCTACAGGCTTGGCCAGCCCGTTCTCGAGCACGTTTTGCCCGTCGAAATGCGACCGATCGCGGTAAGGCGAGGCGACGGCGTGGAATACCATCGCCTCGCCGGCGAGGTAGCGCTCGTGCAAAAACGCGAAGGAGGGATGCAGGCCGAAGGTACCGTCAAGCGCAAGCGCGCCGTAGGCTGTGCCTGGAGGGGCGATCGCGAGCTCACGGTGCAGGGCCGCATAATGAGGGTCGGCATAAGGGGGCACGGCGGCGAGACCGTCAAGAGCGCCGCGCATGATCACGACCACGAGGCGCGCGCAGCCCCCGGTATGAGCCAAGAGCACCGTGGGCAGGGCGGCGCTCGCCGCCAATGTGCCCGCACCCTTGAGGAAGCGGCGCCGATCGAACCTTGGCTGGAAGGGGTGCATCGCTATCTCCGCTGAAATTCGGGGCTCATGAGGAGCAGTGCCAGCGCCTGTGTACCGGAGGCAGCTCGACGCAGCGCCGTCACCGTCTCAGGGCGCGCGTAAGCCCCCAGGCTCGATGCAGCGACATCCACGGGATCGAGTCCCCGCTCGAACCGGTCAGCCATCCGCGAGGCCCAGAGCACCCGATGCATGAGGGCGTCCGATCCGTCCCAGCTCTTCGAGGTGTCAGGCCAGCCTGCGGGGGATCCCGGCGTGTACTGGCGCTGCCCGAGAAGCTCGAAGCTGCGCAGCACCTCCTCGGGCCGTCCGGGCGAAATATCGAAGGATCGCAGGGTGGAGAACACGAAATCCTCCGGCGTTTTGAATTTGCGCGCATCTGCATCCCAGCCTTCCGGCGACGCGATCAATGCCGCGTACACGCTCGGCAGGTCACCGCCCGATTTGAGGAAGGCGCCGGCGACGCGCGCGACCGCGGCCGGCGGCGGATCGTCGCAGATGAAATGCCGCACGAGCTTGGCGGCGATGAAATGCGCCGTGGCCGGATGCCGCGCCAGATCCGCAAGCACGGCCTCACCCTGCGCCAGGCCTTGCTCTCGGTAGGTTTTGCCGAGGAAGGTTTTCGCACCGGGCTCGTGCAGGTTGTCGCGAAAATAAAACCGGCCGGGAGTCCCTCCGGCCAGTCGTCCCTTGCCGCCGCCGATGGACCATCCGGTGATGATCTGCGCGAAGGCGGTGACGTCCTTTTGGGTGTAGCCGCCGTCCACGCCCAAGGTATGCAGCTCGAGAATTTCGCGCGCCAGGTTCTCGTTGATGCCGAATTCACGCGGCTTTCCCGGGGCTGCGGCTCCCGGCTGAGCGAACGCCCGCCTCGCCCCGCGCCATGCGGCGAGCTGCGCGAGTTGCGAGTCCTTGCCGGCCGAATTCTGGTTGTCGAGAAAAGCGATCATCGCGGGGTGTTGCTCCACCGCCGTCAGGAGATCTACGAAGCGGCCATCGACATGCGGCCGAACCGCTTCATTCTCGAGAGTGCCTGCAATGCCGGCCACCGCGCCCTTGTCCGCCGACACTGCAAAGTGATTGGTCCAAAAGTGCACCAGGCGTTCAGCGAACGGCCGCGCAGTGAGGGCGGCGCTTTGAGCGCGTGCCAGAACCTGAGCCCGGTAGTGGGGCAGGTAGGCATCGCGCACGGGATTGAAGGGCGCAGCGGCAGCGGCGGCAGCCGCGGGTTCGGCCGCATCGCGCCGCATTTGCCGGGCGTAGTCGCGAGCCGCCTGCACTTCGGCGATGATTTGATCGGAGCGCGCCAACGGCGTATTCCCGGCGAGCTCCACCGCGCCGCGGATTTGCGCCATCAGCCAGCCGCGCGGATCGCCGGCAGCGGCGGCCAGATCTCCCGGCCGGGCGCCCAAGCCAAAACGCAGCACGGCAATTTCGGTTTGCATAGGCAGACAACGGCAGAGCAGCGGGAGCGTTGACCCCAAAACCGCCGATCAGCTCACAGGCGGCGGTTGCCCGGCGACCCGGGGCAAGACAGTATCGAAGCACGCCCAACTCGGCGCCGCAGAGGTCCAAATGGTGGCGGCCGGCCGGGCAATCTCGGGATCATCGAGAGCGCCGGCGCGCACGAAGATGAGGTGCGGCCGGGCTTGCGCCTCGCTGAAGATCTGGGTGCCGCAGCGGGGACAGAAACGCCGGTGCATGACGTTGCCGCTGTCGGCCACGCTCTCGAAGTCGCGAAGTTCGCCCTGCACTTTCACCCGGTCGCTTGGAAAGCAGGCATTGACGGTCCCGCTGCCCGCACCCAGATATTGGCACAACCGGCACCAGCATACCCGGGTGACGATGGGCGGAGCGCTGATAGAAAAGCGAACGGCGCGGCATAGGCAACCGCCGGTAATGTCCATTTTGATTCTCCCTACTGCTGTCCGGGCCATAGAAAGTGCAGTGCGAATATCACGGCAATGAGGGCGATGGCGACATTGAGGCCGACGCCGACGTGGGTCCAGTAACCCGGGGGTACCACCGAGGGGTCCAAGTCTTTCGCGACCTGGCGGAACTGGCGCGCGGAAATCAGTGCAACCGCCGCCCCAAGCAGCAGCAGCAGGACTCCGATGCCGAGCGAAAAGCCGCGCTGCGATCCCGCCAGAGGCTGATGCGCCACCATTTGCAGAAACAAGCCGAAGCGCTCGACAACGAAGCCGAAGCCCATCAAGGCGATCGCGCTGCGCTGCCACGCGAGCAGAGTGCGTTCGGCGGCGAACAGCACTCGAGGATCGGCGGTGTAGGACATGTTGCCTCCATATGACCCCGGCTGGTGATCTCCCAGCGAGGGCGCTATTCTTGGAACGCTGTCGTATCCCGTCAACGCCGGGATGCGAAAGGCGTTTGGTTACCTATCAAAGCAATAATACGTGGTTGCCATTATGAATCAGCGCAAACGGCCGAGCGCGGCATTGACCTGCGGTCTTGCACTTTCGGTGACCCTGGCGGGGTGTGTCGTTGCTCCCGATCAACGGCATTATGCCGGCGGGGTGGTCATGGTCGCCCCTCCGGCGCCGCGCGTTGAGACCATCGGTGAACCGCCGACCCCGGGATTCGTATGGCTGAACGGCTATTGGAACTGGGTGGGCGACCGATACGAATGGAGTTCGGGCCACTGGGAAGCGCGCCGACCCGGACGGCACTGGGTCGCCCACCAGTGGGTGCGCCAGGGCGACGGCTGGCGCATGAAGCCCGGACACTGGGAGCGCGGCTAAGGCCCCTCGGTTTCACAGGCCCTGCCGTGCGACAAACGCATCGGCGCCGGTCTTGGCGATCAATGCGATGACGATGGCAATGAACGCGACGCGCACGAATTTACTGCCGTGCTTCACCGCCGTATGCGCCCCGAGCACGCTGCCTGAGGCATTGCAGAGGCCAAGGGCTACACCTAAGCCCCAGTGAATCTCGCCATGAATGCCGAAGAACAATAGCGCGCCCGCGTTGGTGGCCACATTGATGGTGCGTGCGCCCGCGGAGGCGTGCAGGAAATCGAATCCGTACAGGCGGATGAACAGCAGCATCAGAAAACTTCCGGTGCCGGGCCCGAAGAATCCGTCATACAGGCCGATGCCGCCGATGGACGCGAGCGCAAGAAGCCCCAGGCGGCGTGAAAATACGATGGGCGCATGATGCGCGCCCATGTCCTTGTTCCGCAGCACGTACAGGAGCACCGCCGTCAGCATGCAGGGCACGAGGGGCCTGAACAATGCCGGTGAGACCGCGCTCACGAGCCGCGCACCGGCGAGCGCCGCAATGAAGGCGACAACGGCCGCGGGCAGGAGCGCGCGCCAGGGAATTCTCACCACGCGCCGATAGCGGAGCACCGCACTGCTCGTGCCGAAGATGCTGCCGAGCTTGTTCGTCCCCAGCAGTTCAGGCGGCGCGGTCGAAGTAAACCCCGCAAACAGGGCGGGCACCTGAATCAAACCCCCGCCGCCCACGATGGCGTCGACGAATCCGGCGGCGAATGCGGCGCACAGGACGAAGCTTAAGGTTGCAAAGCTTCCGCCTAACGCGATTGTGGCCAGGGCGTGCTCCCATGAATGTCGCGCAGACGCGCGCCGCCTGCGGCGTCGAACCAATGCTCGATCAAGCGGAACGATATGGACTGCCGCGGCGGCAGAAGCATGCCGTTCGAGGCCAGATCGCTGCGCGTGAACCAGCGCGCGTCTTCCAGTTCCTGATCCCGCAGCCGCACTTCGGTGGTCTGTGCATGCGCGGTGAACCCGAGCATCAGGGACGCCGGGAACGGCCAGGGCTGGGAGGAGTGGTATTCGATGCGGTCGACTTCGATGCCTGTTTCCTCGAATACTTCGCGCGACACCGCATCTTCGAGGGACTCTCCCGGCTCGACGAAGCCTGCGATCGTCGAATAGCGGCCCACCGGCCAGCTAGCCTGGCGCCCCAACAGGGCACGCTCGCCGTCGTCGACCAGCACGATGATCGCAGGATCGATGCGCGGGAACTGTTCATGGCGGCAGCTCGGGTCGCTGCACACCAGCACATGCCCGCTTTTCGCGGACAGCGTTCTCGCGCCGCACGTGCCGCAAAAGCGGTGCCGCCGCCTCCAGGAAATGATGGCCCGGGCGTAGCCCAAGAGCCCCGCTTCGTCGATGGGGAGCACGGCGGCCACGATGCGCAGATCCTCGAACCGCGTTGCAGGCGGCACGAGCGGCGCTTCGCTCGACTCGATCTCGTAGGCGAAGAACGAGGTGCCGCCGAATCGTCCGAGGAGAATCAAATCGTTGCCGTTGCGCCTTTCAGGCGGAACGGAAGACAACTCGAGGTACACGGCGCGCGGGGCATCGCCCTCCGCAATGAGACTGCGCGAATTCCACACGGGTATGAAGCGGCTGCGTTCGTCGGCGAGCGCCGCGGCAAACCAGGCAGGATCCTGCCGCAAATGGGCGGCACGGTCCAGGTAGGGACCGGCGAAAATATTCCTTTGCTGCATGCCGCAATTCTAGCAGGGCGCTGCCGCCGCGGGACCGCAGGCGCCGCAGCCCGCTTTGTGTTTGGCCGGCAGGTCGCTCAGCCGAACCCCGCCGCACACCGAGCTCGAGTCCCGCCTCCGTGCCGCGAGTGCAATCGCGGATTGGGCTTGGCATATTTGCGAAGCCGGCCGGTACAAAGCAAGTACGGCAATGGCGTCGAGGAACTCCAGTGTGACGACGGGATCGACGAGTTCGCTCATCGTCACCTGTCGACTGCGGCATGCGGGCAAGCCGAAGACTTGGCTGCGCTCTATGGCGTGGAGACGCGCACTTTAGTGCAGGCTGTCAGGCGCAATCTGGAGCGCTTTCCACCGGATTTCATGTTCGAGCTGACGGCTGCCGAGTGAGCGGCTTTGAGATCACAATCTGTGACCTCAAAACCCGGCCGCGGTGATCGACGCTACACCCCATACGCGTTTACAGAGCAGGGTGTGGCGATGCTGTCATCGGTGGTCAACAGCGACCGTGCCATTGCCGTAAACATCGAGATCATGAAATCGTTCGTGCGGATTCGCAGATTGCTCGAAGCGCACAAGTCATTGGCTCGTAGGTTCGACCGTCTCGAGCGAAAGCTTGCATCCCATGATCAGGCGATCGTGGGCATCCTTGCAGCGATTCGGCAACTGATGAATCCTCCGGCGCCGAAGCGGCGTGGCGTAGGGGAACAAGAGTCATCGGAGTGCCATGGCCGGCATTGCACCGAGGGCAGCCTTGGTCAGGCCGGCAGGCTCGCAATTCGTGCACGAGGGCCGTCGCCTCGCCAGCAGGTCGCTCAGCCGAACCCCGCCGCACATGGAGCAGCGCGAGATGCCTACCTCGTCGTGCCGCGCGAGCGCAAGCAGCAGGAACCACGCATGCTCGAAGGAGATGCAGGCGGGCGCGTGCAGATCCAGGTATGCCTCATAGGCCTGACAGAGCAGGGTCCCCGATTCCAGCGACCCCACGCGATAGCGCGGCTCGAGTCCCGCGTCCGTGCCGCGCAACAGTCCGTACATCACATAAATGCTGGCCAATTGCGCCGATTGAAAATTCAGCTCTGAGTTACGGAAGAAAAAGGCGGCCTGGCGCGGCGACTTGCCCCGATGCCTGAACACGCGCCGTGCATCGTGATCGAGCACGTAGCTCCTGTACAGCTTGCGAATGCGATCGTCGCTCAAGCCCGTCCACTGACGGATGGTGAACGTGCGCGCTTCGTGGCGAATCAAACGCAGTGCAAGATCCAGGCGCTGGCGGTCCCTCGTGTAGCGATCATCCGACACTCTCATGTTCGGCTCCTTTATGAATTTCGCGCGGTTTCGGTCTCAAAAATAATTTGACAGAAATTAATCACAAAGTTAGCTTGATTGCCAGGCAATTCGGCGTGTTTTGCCTCCCCGTTTGCGGCAAAATGCGCTCGCGATCGCTCAAACCCCGGATATATATGGAAATTGTCGGGAGTCTGTCATGCAGGATGCAATCGTCGGCAGCTGGGCGGGGAGCCCGCACTCATCGGCAGGGAATCTGGAGTCGCTGCGCGACCTGAATCATAGGTTCCTCGACCTGACCGCCGCGCGCGGCGGCGGCTGGGCCGCCGCCGGGGCAGGCGTGCCCTTGGACCTTGCAGGACGCATCGCGCCGCTCTCCGCGCCGCAGCGCGAGGCCGCTGCGGGTTGCCCCTATGCATTGTTTGATCTGCGCTTTCAGGACAGCGGATACTGGCGCCGCAGGCTGCAGAACTTGGACGACTGGGGCGTCGCGGACGAATCGCCGGTCGACGACGATACGGCGAGCTTCGTGCGGCTGGCGCTGTTCTACGCATGGCATATTTGCGCGAGCGCGGGCCTCACCGCCGAGCTGCTGTTAGGGATGAACGGCGAGACGGTTGCGGCGTTCCGCCGAATCTCCGTCAACCAATTGGCGGCTCTTGAAGCCACCGAGGCGGCCAACCTGTCCGCAAGATGGAGCGAGTGCACCGCCTTTTGGGGCGCTCTCACGGCGGCGGCGGCCCGAGGCGACCCCGCGGCGCTGCGGCGGGTGCAACTTCACGGGCTGCAACTCGCCGCCGCGGCGCGGCTGCCCCGGTCTCGGTAGCATGGCCGACGAGTTGATTGGCGTTGCAGCCGGGGCCTCGCGAGGTTTAGGCTACGCGGCTCCTATGAAAGCCCTAGTCCTTCGCCAGCTCACCAAAATCTACAAGAACGGGATCCAGGCGCTCAAGGCCATCGATCTGACGGTCGACGAGGGCGATTTCTTCGCGTTGCTCGGGCCGAACGGCGCCGGCAAGACCACGGCGATCGGCATCGTCACCTCGCTCGTCAACAAGACCAGCGGCACAGTCGAGGTGTTCGGCCATGACATCGACCGGGAACTGGAAACGGCCAAATCCTGCATAGGCCTCGTGCCGCAGGAAATCAATTTCAACATGTTCGAAACCTGTTTCACCATCGTGGTCAATCAAGCGGGTTTCTACGGAATACCGCGGCCGCTCGCAAAGCAGCGCGCCGAAAAATATCTCAAGCAGCTGCAACTGTGGGACCGGCGGAACTCGATCGCGCGATCGCTGTCAGGTGGTATGAAGCGCCGCCTGATGATCGCGCGCGCCTTGATGCACGAACCGAAGCTGCTGATCCTCGACGAGCCCACCGCCGGGGTCGACATCGAGATCCGCCGCTCCATGTGGGAATTCCTGCGCAACATCAACGATGCGGGCAC
This sequence comes from uncultured Gammaproteobacteria bacterium, assembly GCA_963702735.1. Taxonomy (GTDB): domain Bacteria; phylum Pseudomonadota; class Gammaproteobacteria; order Steroidobacterales; family Steroidobacteraceae; genus Bog-1198. The sequence continues at coordinate 645,345 of CAVPDW010000002.1, forward strand.
CACCATCATCCTCACCACGCATTATCTGGAAGAAGCGGAGAATCTGTGCCGCAACGTCGCGATCATCGAGGGAGGCAACATCATCGAACGCGATACCATGGCCAATGTGCTGCGCAAGCTTCAGACCGAGGTGTTCGTGTTCAACATGCGCGACGAGCGCAGCGCGGCCCCGCACCTGTCCGGATTCACGGCCGTGCTCTCCGACGGGCATACGCTTGAAATCGAGATGTCCAAGACGCAGAGCCTCAACGACATATTCGCGCAACTGTCGGCGCAGGGAATCGAAGTCACCAGCATGCGCAACAAGGTCAACCGCCTGGAGGAACTGTTCGTCCGCCTGGTCGACGGCAGGGCCTCTGCGCAGCGCGCCTCGGCCGGCGCTGCATCGACGGCCGTGACGGTTTCCTGATCATGTCCCAGTCGCGAGCAATGGCCGAATGGGTCGGCTTCAAGACCATCATCATCCGGGAATTCAGCCGCATCGTACGCATCTGGGGCCAGACGATAGTGCCGCCCGCGGTCACCGCGACTCTGTACTTCATCATCTTCGGCAGCCTGATCGGCCGGCGCGTCGGCCAGGTCGGCGGCTACGACTACATGCAGTTCATCGCCCCCGGCCTCATCATGATGACCGTGATTACCAATTCCTACGGCAATGTGGTGTCGTCGTTCTTCGGCGCTAAGTTCGGCAAGCACCTCGAGGAAATGCTGGTTGCGCCGCTGCCCAATTGGCTGATCGTCGCAGGCTACGTGGGAGGCGGGATGCTGCGCGGCGTGCTGGTGGGGGCGGTGGTGACCTTGGTATCGCTGTTCTTCACGCGGCTTGCGCTCACCCATATCATCGCGGTGATCTCGGCGGCGCTGCTCACCAGCATGGTGTTCGCCCTGGGCGGACTGATCAACGCATTGTTCGCCAAGAATTTCGACCAGATATCCTGGTTCCCGACCTTCGTTCTGCAGCCGCTCACCTACCTTGGCGGGGTGTTCTATTCCATCACGATGCTTCCCGCCTGGGCGCACTTCGTTTCGCATGCCAATCCCATCCTGTACATGGTCAGCGCATTCCGCTACGGCTTTCTCGGCACTTCGGACGTCGATCTGCGGCTCGCCTATGGAATCATGATCGGCGCGGCCGCCTGCATGTTCGCGCTGGCGGTCACGCTGCTGAACCGCGGTACGGGCACCCGCGACTGAACACCGGAACGCAACTCTCGAGGAGACGGAGAATCATGCCAGCCGCGACACATCGATGGACCGCGCCGCCGCGCATTTGCGGGGCTCTGGCATCCTGCGTGCTGAGCACTGCGGCACTGTCGGCCGCCGCCGGCCCTGCGGATCCCGGGAGCATGCAGGGTTTTTCCGCGGCCGCCGCCGCCGCCGAGACGCAGCTCGAGCAGCGATTCGATTCCGACCTCTCCGCTGCGGATCTGCGCATGTGGATGGAGCAGATGTCCTCCGCGCCGAATCACGTCGGCTCACCTCACGACAAGGCGAACGCCGAATTCCAGCTCCAGAAATTTCGCGAATGGGGTTGGGACGCGTCCATCGAAACCTTCTCGGTGCTCTACCCGACGCCGCGCACGGTGTCGGTGGAACTGGTCGCGCCGACGCACTTCGTAGCGCGCCTGACCGAGCCGCCGGTTGCCGGCGACCGCACGTCCTCCCAGACCCAGGATGAGCTGCCCGCCTACAACGTCTACGGTGCCGACGGCGACGTGACCGCGGAATTGGTCTACGTCAACCAAGGAATGCCCGACGATTACGCCGAACTCGAGCGGCGCGGCGTCAGCGTCAAGGGACGCATCGTACTGACTCGCTATGGCGGCGGATGGCGCGGCCTCAAGCCGAAGCTGGCCTATGAACACGGCGCCGTGGGCTGCTTGATTTATTCCGACCCGCGCGACGACGGCTACGGCAAGGGCGATACCTACCCCAAGGGCGGCTACAGGCCGCGCGACGCCGTGCAGCGCGGCTCGGTGCAGGATCTGGTGCTGTATTCGGGCGATCCATTGACTCCCGGCGTGGGCGCCACGGCAGGGGCCGCGAGGCTTGCGATCCGGGATGCCAAGACCATTTTAAAGATTCCTGTATTGCCGATCTCCTACGCGGCGGCGCAACCGCTGCTGGCGGCTCTTGCGGGCCGCGTGGCGCCTGCCGGCTGGCGCGGCGGATTGCCGCTCGCCTATCACGTGGGTCCGGGTCCCGCGAAGGTGCATCTCAAAGTACTCTCCGACTGGAACCAGAAAACGCTGTACGACGTCATTGCCATGATCCGCGGCACCCAGGAACCCGATCGATGGATCATTCGCGGCAACCACCATGATGGCTGGGTGTTCGGTGCGACCGATCCGCTGGCCGGCCAGGTGGCGCTGATGGCGGAGGCCAAGGCGATCGGCCGGTTGTACAAGGAGGGCTGGCGGCCGCGCCGCACGCTGGTGTATGCGAGCTGGGACGGGGAAGAGCCGGGTCTTCTGGGCTCTACCGAATGGGCCGAAACGCATGCGGACGAGCTCAAGGCCAAGGCGGCTCTGTACGTCAATTCCGACACCAACGGCCGCGGATTTCTCGACGTCGAGGGCAGTCACGGACTGCAGCGTTTCGCGAGCGAGGCGGCGCGCGATGTGAAGGACCCGGAGACCGGCGCCAGCGTTCTGGCTCGGGCTCTGGCGAAAGAACGCGTCGACGACTATGAATCCACCGCTCACGGCGGCCAGGGCGGCCAGGGCGGGCACGAGGGCGCGAGCGCCGATCTCAAGCTCGGCGCGCTCGGCTCCGGTTCGGATTTCACCCCGTTTCTTCAGCACCTGGGCGTGAATTCGTTGAACCTGGGTTTCGAAGGGGAGACCGAATACGGTGTCTATCATTCCGCCTACGACTCATTCGATCACTTTCGGCGCTTCGTCGATCCGACCTTCGAGTACGGTGTGGCTCTCGCCAAGGTCGCGGGCCGGTTGACATTAAGGGCAGCGCAGGCGCAAATGTTGCCGGCGCACGAAAGCGACTTCGCCGCCTCGATCGCTGAATACGCCGACGAGCTGCACAAGATGGCCGACGGCATGAGAGTGAAGACGCGAGCATTGTCCAAATTGCTGGAAGACGGCGCCTTCAAATTGGCGGCCGATCCCGGGAAGCCGCGCGCGCCGCCGCCGCAGGCGGCCGAGGTTCCCTTCCTCAATTTCGCGGAACTCGACAACGCCGTGGCCAAACTCGACCAAAGCGCGAAGGCATTCGACAAGGAATACGCACGGCTGGAAGGCGGCGACGACGCGGGTGCCGCCGCGGGCCGGGAACGGATGAACGCTACGCTGACGGACCTCGAGCAATCCTTGACCGATCCCAACGGTCTGCCGGGCCGAGACTGGTATCGGCACATGATTTATGCACCCGGCCTGTACACGGGGTACGGCGTGAAGACGCTCCCCGGCATCCGCGAGGCCATCGAGGAGCGCCGCTGGGAAGAGGCCGACCGCTACATGGGGGTGGTCTCGCGTGCGATCAGCGCCTACAGTGAGCGTTTGGATCGCGCCATTGCAGTTCCTTAGGGGCCTGCCCGCGCAATCCATTGCAGGCGGGTTCCCCGGTTAAGTCCAGGCAATTTCAAGGAGACGAACGATGACCGACGAAAAGCAGCAAAAGTTCACCGCCAAAGTACGCCGCGGTCTGGTGTGGGTGCATTCGGTCGCGAGCGCCGAACTCGCCAAGAAAAAGGCGGAGGCGACCGGCGTCAGAATCGAAGGGTTCACCGCCGCCGAACTCGCGGACGTCGAGTCCGCGTTGACGTGGATCGCACAGAACAAGGAATCGAAGAGCTCCGAGCCCTCGGCCTGAGAATTTAGGATTCGCGGCGGCACCTTCGCGGTGCCGTCGCGACCCTGCGCGCGCTGCGAAACTCAGGACTGCGATACACTAGCGCCATGGCCCGCAAACGCTCCCTGGTCGTCGACGACTCGAAGTCGGCCCGCGTCATCTTGAGCCGCATGCTCGAGAAATACGACATTGAAGTCGACATGGCGGAGTCGGCCGAGCAGGCCATCGAATATCTTAAGACCAATCGTCCCGACGCGATTTTCATGGACCATTTGATGCCGGGCATGGACGGCTTGCAGGCCGTGCAGGCCATCAAGGGCAATCCGCAGACGGCCATGATTCCGATCATGATGTACACCTCGCAGGAAGGCGAGCTGTACGTGGGGCAGGCGCGCGCCCTCGGTGCGATGGGCGTACTGCCCAAGCAGGTGCGCCCGGTCGATGTGTCGAAGGTCTTGTACGAATTGCATCTGCTGCCGGATCGGCGCGACATGACCGAATCCGCGCTGGGGCCGGTGGAACTCGAAGGCGATGCGGCGGGCCCCAAAGCGGCCGCGGCACCGGCGGCTCCCGGCCGTCCCGCCGCGACCGCATCCCTCGATTGGGGGCGCCGGCTCGAATCCGCGATCAAGGACCAATCGGTCGACGTGCGGCGCTTCATCGTTGCGACGCTGGACAGCTTCGCGTCGCGCATCGTGAGCGATGTGCGCAACTCGATACCTGCGCCCACATTGGAGTTTCCGCCCGCACCGGCGCGCGCGGCGCGGCGCCAGTGGCCCTTAGTCGCGGGCATCGCGGCCGTGTGCCTCGCGGCGGGATTGCTCGGCGCGGGCTGGCTCAAGACTCGCGACGATTTGGCGAAGTCGCGGGCCGAAATCGCCGGACTGACTTCGGCGAACGCGGAATTGCAGCATGCGCGTTCGGAACTGTCGGCGACGGTCAGGGATCTCACCGCGGCCCTGTCGGCGGCGGCCGCGGTCGCCGGGGCGGCGCCCGCGACCGGTGCCGCCGGCAACGCGCCGTTCGCGCCGCGAAGCGAACTTGTGCCCTACGGGGAAATTCCGTTCGACCGCGGACGTCTCGACGTATTGCGCGAGCTGCTGACCAAACTCGAGGCGCAGGGATTTCACGGAGTGCTGAAGATCACGAGCTTTGCCGGACTATTCTGCCTCGCAGGCAGCGCCGCCGAGGGATTCACGCCGGCCCCCCCCAGCCTGCCTTTGAGCAAGTGCGAATTGATCGGCAACCCCTTCGAAGACTCCCTGTCGGGTCAACAGCGGCAATCGCTCGCGTTCGCGAATTTGATTGCAGGAATGCGCCAGCGTACCGGGGGTGCCATCACCGTCGCCATCGAGAACGCCGGCAGCGGGCGCCCCGGCACTCCGTATCCGGCGCGTGCCGAATCGATAACGGCCGGCGAGTGGAATCGCGCCGCTGCCGCCGATAACCGCGTCGAGTTCGCGGCTGAAACCAGCCCCGGACAATGACCCCGCGGCCGCGGGGTCAGAAGGCGATCCTGACGAAGGCTTCGGGTCCCTTGGAGCTGAGATCGAAGTACCCTGAGGTCTTGGGTTGCCGCGACTCGATGTCCGCCCTGGCCGCGGTGTAGCCCAGCGCGAACGATATATTCGGCCGATACCGGTATAGCGCAGCGAATTCGTAGAATCCCACCGAACCGGTCAGGTGATCGACGGCCAGTCTGAAGTACTGCGCCCGTGCATCGAGGTAAAATCGCTTGCTCAGCACGTACGTGGAATCGAGACCGAAGGTGGGGAACGGACCCGCCTGGTCTTCCGTTTGATTCACGTGCCGCGTTTGCGTGGCGACGCGTGCGCGGGCCGAGAGATCCGTGTCATTGATGCCGAAGGTCGCGGCAAGCTCGAATTTCTCGCGATGGATGAACGAGTATTCGTAGTCGATGCCGAGCGAGCGCAGGCTCAAGGTGGTCTGGACGGGATCTCCCACTTGCAGCACCGCGTCGCGAAATATGATCGGGGTGTTCGTGAGGGTGGTCTGACCGGTGCGATCCAGGGTGAAATAGTCGAAGCGCAGCCGGTGCCGCTCGCCGACCCGCACCATGGCCTGAAATTTGGGCTCGAAGTCAGAGCTGTCCAGCCCCAAAGCGCTCTCCGCATCGATGGCCGTCCCCGGCAATCCAGCGCTCGAATCCAACCGCATGTTGGTGGCGTTCGAGACATGCTGGACGCCGAGCGAGAGACGGACGCGTTCGTCGGTGGGGCTTAGATAGTCGTCGGCGTGCGCCGGAGCCGCTGCCTGTACAAGGGCCGCGACGAGCACGGTATTCAGAACGCACGTGCCAATTTTGATCATGTCGGTCTCCTCAAAATCAATTGATCCGTTGCGGCGCGCCTCGCGGCATGCGGCAAGGAGGCGCCGATGCGCGCGAGCACGTGCGCCGCAGCCGCGCGCCAGCCGGTGAGCTTGCCGCCGTAGATGCCGAGCACGCGTGGATTGGGATCGCGGTCGGTGGTGAATATGGTCTCGCGGGAGCGGTCGAAAGCCGCCTGGCTTGCGGCCGGCAAGACACGCAGTCCGGCGAACCGCTGCGTGATGTCGCCGCTGCCGAGGCTTCTGAAAGCAGGGAAATAATGGTGCGCGACGGCGAGCAGGTAGTCTTCCTCGGACGGCAACGGGTGAACCTTGCCCGGTTCCCCCCGGTAAGGTGTTTCAGTGGTGCCGATCAACGTCGCGCCGTGCCACGGCATCACGAAAACGGCACGTCCGTCGGTGGGACTTTCGACGTAGTAGATTCCGGCAGTCACCGCCCGGGGCAGGACGATGTGCGTGCCTTGCACGAGATCGACGTCCGGGATCGGGATGCTCGGCCTGATGAGGCCGGCCGCCTGCGGGGCCCAAGGGCCGGCTGCATTGACGAGCACCCGTGCAGTGCACTGCACCGCGGCGCCGTCTCGAACGTACGCGACCGTGACGCCGTCGCCGGTCAAGGCGGCACCGGTGAAACTCGCGGGCATCGCAAGCTCGGCGCCCAACGACAGCGCCGATTGCACCACTGCGCGGGTGAGCAGGGCGTCATCGGTCTGCGCATCGTAGTAGCGAATGACGGCGTCCAGATCGCGCGTCTCGAGGCCGTCGAGCGAGGACCATTCGCTGCGCGGCACCGCCCCGAAGCGGGTGCTGGCATCGAAGCCGCCCAGCAGCGCGTACATCCACAAGCCGAGTTTGAGCTGCCAGGGCCTGCGCCGGGTGTCGCGGTAGACCGGAAGGAAGAAGGGCTTGAGTTCGACCAGCTCCGCCGCGATTCGCAGGTGTATGGCGCGCTCGCGCAGGCTCTCGCGCACCAGCGTGAACTGGCCGGATTCGAGATAGCGCAGTCCGCCGTGAATCAATTTGCTCGATCGGCTGGAGGTGCCGCTCGCGAGGCCCAGCCGTTCGATGAGCAGTGCACTGTGACCCGCCGCGGCGGCGGCCTGCAATACCCCTGCTCCATGAATGCCGCCGCCGACGATGACTACATCGTAGTGTTTCATTGACCTTGTGCTTTACAGATACACGCTAGGATGCGTGAATACGCGGGAACACTCCACTATTGCGTTGTCGCCATTCGCAAACAGCCGCCGGGAGTTTCGCGATGCGACGCACGCGTCGCAGGTCCTAAGCTTCGCGCTTTTCCTCGAATTGCAGCATTGGCTCGCCGGAGGTGACTTCGATTTCGCCGTCGACGATGGCGCCCTTGGCGATGGCGATGGTTCGCGCGCTGACCTTGCCGCGGATCACGGCGGTGTAGCCGATTTCCAATTTGTCCCTGACGTTGAGGCCTCCCGTGATCTTGCCCGCGACGATGGCCTGCTCCGCCTGGATGAATCCATGCCAGGACCCGCTCGCGGATAAACTCAGGCCGCCCTGCAGTTCCCCATCGCCGTGCACCTCGCCGGACACCACGAAATGACCGGCGCCGCGGATGTTGCCGACGAACACGGATTCGGCGCCGATGAAAGTCGGAGTGCCCCAACTGCCTTCCAAAAATCGCCGTTTCTGTGCGCTCATGGGGTCATTATCCTATTCGCGGCGAACCGTGATGTGACGAGCTTGGCGTCGCCGCGACCTCGCGAATCGACGTAGAATGCAGTTCTTGAGGGAAATCTCCCGCGGGTATGAAAATGGTCACGAACAAGGCGATCTTGGGTCTCGGTTTGGCGTTGTTGCTGGCGCTGTCCGCCTGCAGCCGCCAGCAAAGCGATTGGGAGAAGACCCGGACGGCGAACACCGCGGACGCCTATGAGCAGTTCCTGAAGAAATATCCCACGGGTGAATTCACGGCGCAGGCGCAGGCGCGCATCAAGGAGCTCTACGAAGAGCGCGACTGGCAGAAGGCGCGCGATACCGACACTCAAGAGGCCTATCAAGCCTTCCTGAAGCAGTATCCTGACGGAAAGTGGGCGGAAGAAGCGCGTATCCGCGTGGAGAACTTCACCCTGGCCCAGGCACCGCCGAATGCGACCCCCGCCGGATCGGAGGCCGCCAATTCCCCCAGCGGTGCCGCCACAGGTGCCGCCACCGCTGCGGCCGCGGCGGGAGCAGCGACAGCTCCGCCGCCCGCCGCCAAGGCTCCTGCTCCCTCCAAGCGCGCGGCGAAACCCCCTCACAAGGCAGGCTCCTACGGCATACAGCTGGGCGCGTTCAAGTCGAGCGCCGATGCTGCCAATCGGCGATGGGCGCATTTGACCAAGGAATACCCCAAGCTTCTGGCGGGACTATCGCCCACGGTGTCGCCGAAGAAGAGCGCCGCAGGAACCCTGTACCGCCTGCAGGTGACGGGCCTCACCGAGAAACATGCGCGTGCGCTCTGCAAGAGCCTTAAGGCGAAATCGCAGGGCTGCGTGCTGACGCATTCTGGGCATTGAGCCCGGCCGGCCCGATAAACCTTGGCACCTACCCTGCGTCGGGCGGTGCGCGTCACCAGTGACAATTCTTGTCAGCCAAAGCGGCCGAGGTCTCATCGTAACTAGCTGAATTAGTTCAATTTAGCCCTTGGCACGCGGCTTGCTCAAGAAAGGTATGGGCATGCAATCGCAGATCATCGCATTGTTGGTCCCGCAGGGCAGCCAGAGGGCGACCCTGTTGGTGCGCCGTGGCAACGGCCAGTTTGCGCTCGAAGGAATCGATGCACGGGTGGCTTCCGCCACGCGAGTTGCCGCCGGCTGGCTAGCCCAAGGTTCTCCGATCGTGGATCCGGCCACCCGAGCGGTGGTCGGCTACGAGGCGACGGAGGTGCCTGCACTTTAAGTTTCGAGTGTTCCCTCCCTTAGCGTCGATCTTGGCGCCGCGATTCAGCTTCCCCCGCTCGCGGCGCTTTTTTTTACGACCCAATATCCGCCAGGTCGAGCAGAAACGCGTATTCCATCGCGATCTCGCGATAGCGCTGAAAGCGGCCCGACTTGCCGCCGTGCCCCGCCTCCATGTCCACGTGCAGCAGCAGTGCATTGTCGCCGCTCTTGCGGGCGCGAAGCTTCGCGACCCACTTGGCGGGCTCGTAGTACTGCACCTGGCTGTCCCAGAGTCCGGTCGTCACGAACATGGCCGGATAGCGCTGCGCCCGCACATTGTCGTAGGGTGAGTACGACAGCATGTAATCGTAGTCCTCGCGGTCGCCGGGATTGCCCCACTCGTCGTACTCGTTGGTGGTGAGCGGGATGCCGTCGTCCAGCATCGTGGTCACCACGTCGACGAAGGGGACCTGCGCGACGATTCCCCGGTAGTCGTCCGGGCTCAAGTTGGCAACGGCCGCCACGGCCATGCCTCCCGCGCTTCCGCCCATCGCGAACACCCTGTCCTTGGCAGCGTAACCTTCGGCTACAAGAAAGCGGGTGACGTCGATGAAGTCGTTGAAGGTATTCATCTTGTGCAGTTTGCGCCCCATGTCGTACCAGGCACGGCCCATTTCCTGGCCGCCGCGCACATGTGCGATGGCAAAGACGAAGCCGCGGTCGATCAGGGAGAGGCGGGCCGAGGAGAATGCCGGGTCGTTGCAGAGGCCGTAGGCACCATAGGCGTATTGCAGCAGCGGCGCTGCGCCGTCGCGCACGAATTCCTTGCGGTATGCGAGCGATACGGGAATTTGCGCGCCATCGCGCGCCGGCGCGAACAAGAATTGCGTTCGATAATTCGCAGGGTCGAAGCTCCCTACCACCGGATCGCGCTTCAGCAGAATCTTCTCGCGGGTGCGCACGTTGTAGTCGTATATGGTGGTGGGCGTGGTGAGCGAGGAATACGCATAGCGCAGAAGTTCGGTGTCGGCCTCCGGGTTGATCGACAGCGACATGGCGTAGGCCGCCTCGTCGCTGTCGATGAAGAACTCGGTGCCGCTCCCCGCTCCGGCGGCGCCTGCCTCGCGCAGGGGTTTGATGCAGATCTTGGCGAGGCCGCCGGTGCGCACCGAAACGGCGAGGAAGCGGTCGAAAACGTCGAAATCCTCGATGAACATATGGTCGCGGTGCGCGACCACGTCGCTCCACGAGGCGCGGTCGGATTCCTCGCCGATCGGTGCCTGCATCAGGCGGAAATTGCGCGCCTGCCAATTGGTTCTGACGATGAAGGCGTCGCCCAGATGTTCCAGCTGGTATTCGTGATCGCGCTCGTGCGGCCTGAAGGTTTTGAATTCTAGCTTGGGATCGCCGGCCTCCGCGTAGCGCCACTCCGATGACACCGTGCTCTCCATATGGATGAATATGAAGCGCTCCGACTTGGATTTCGATACGCCGGTGTAGAAGCTCTTGTCCTTTTGCTCGAACACCTGCGCATCCTGCCCCGGATCCGTGCCGAGCAGGTGCTTCTTGATGTAAAGGCCGAGCAGGGTCTCGGGATCCTTCTCGACGTACAGCAGCGTTCGGTCGTCGTTGGCCCATGCGAGGTCCGCCTCGACTTGGGGTATCGCCTCGCTGAGAATCTCGCCGCTGCGCAGATTCTTGAAGCGCAAGGTGTACTCGCGCCTGCCCACGGTATCCTCGCAAAATGCGAGCCAGCCGCCGCCCGGCGAGACTTCGAGGGAGCCGATCCGGTAGTAATCGTGACCTTGGGCAAGATGATTGGCGTCGATGAGGATCTCTTCGGGCGCATCCAGCGAACCTCGCCGGCGCGCGAATATCGGGTGCTCCTTGCCCGCCTCGAAGCGGGTGAGGTACCAGTAGCCGCGCTTCCGATAGGGCACGCTGGCATCGTCCTGCTTGAGCCGCGCGACGATCTCTTCGTAGAGCGCGTCCTCGAAGGGCTTTACCTTGGACATGCAGCGCTCCCGGTACGCGTTCTCCGCCGCAAGGTAGGCCAGCACCTGCGGGTTCTTCCGCTCGTCGTCCCGCAGCCAGTAGTAGGGATCCGTTCTGATGCCATGCGGCGAAGTCACGGCGTGCGGCCGCGCCGCCGCAACCGGGGGATTGGGATCGGCTTCGATTCGCAGAAGAGGCTCCTTGGGGCTACTTGTCCTCGGGTTGGGCGGGAGTATAGTCAGCCAGGGGCCTGTCTGAGTATTCACCGCGGCTCATGTCGAATACTCAAATATCTCCAAGGGGGAACTATGCAGACCGTGGCGCAATTGCTCACCATCAAGGGCAGCGAGGTTTTCTCCGTGGGGCCGCAGGACTCAGTCCTGCATGCCATCGAAGTCATGGCCACCCGGCATGTGGGTGCGCTCCTGGTCATGAACCAGGGATCGCTGATCGGCATCATCTCCGAGCGCGACTATGCCCGTAAGGTGATACTGAAGAATCGCTCCTCGCACGACACGCCGGTGGGCGACATCATGACCTCATCGCCTGTCAGCGTGACGCCGGAAGATACGGTGCATCATTGCATGCAGCTCATGACCGAGGGACGATTCAGGCATTTGCCGGTCGTGAAGGGCGGCCGGGTGGTCGGAATGCTGTCCATCGGCGATTTGGTCAAGGCCGTCATCCAGGAGCAAACCGAGCACATCGAGCAGCTGGAGCGGTATATCGCGGGCTAGCGCGGGCCGGGACAGTTGTTGGATTCACGGCGATTGACGATGACCGCCGGCCCGGTATCATGAGCCGCATACGCAAGGTGCGCCCAACGGCGTTTGCACCAACCTGGCACTGCGACTATGCGGCGCCTAGAACCGATTTAAGTTGTTGTTTTTATATGCTTTGCAGGGTGCTGCCAAGCAGACTTGAGATTGGGCGCATTTTATGGCGATCGAGGACGGAACAAAGCTCGCTTCCAGCCGCGGCAGCGGAGATCCGCGTATGGGCGATTGGGGACTGTACCGACCCGCCTATGAGAAGGATTCCTGCGGGTTCGGTCTGATCGCGAGTCTCGACGATCAGGCCAGCCATTGGGTGCTCAAGACCGCCATCAGCTCGCTCAACCGACTGACTCACCGCGGTGCGATCGCGGCCGACGGCAAGACCGGAGACGGCTGCGGCCTCTTGATCAAGCAGCCCACCGCATTCCTGCGAGCCATGGCTGCGGAGTCCGGATTCAGCTTGAGCGCCCAATTCGCGGCCGGCTTGGTGTTTCTCAATCGAGATCCTGCGAAGGCGGCCCGCGCGCGGGAGGCCCTCACCGAGCAATTACAGATCGAGAAGCTCGAGGTCGCGGGATTTCGGATTCTGCCGGTGGACCCCGAGGCCTGCGGCTCCGAGGCGCTGAAGACCCTGCCCGTCATCGAGCAGGTGTTCGTCAACGGCGGCGGCGATATCGACGAGGCAACGTTCAATCGCAGGCTGTACCTGGCGCGGCGCCGCACCGAGAAGCAAGTAGAGCGGGACGACCCTGCCTTCTATATCCCGTCCCTGTCGGCCAGCACCATCGTCTACAAGGGCATGGTGATGCCGCAATTCCTGGTCCAGTTCTATCCCGACCTCAAGGATCCGCGGATGGAAGCCTCGGTGGTGATATTCCATCAGCGCTTCTCCACCAACACCATGCCGCAGTGGCGCCTGGCGCATCCCTATCGCTATCTCGCTCACAACGGAGAGATCAACACGGTGCAGGGCAACCGCAGTTGGGCGGTGGCACGCGGCCCCTTGTTCCGTTCTCCTGTGCTGCCCGATCTTTCCGATATTTTGCCGCTGGTGTCCCTGACGGGCTCGGATTCGCAATCGCTCGACAACATGCTGGAGCTTCTGCTCATGGGCGGCCTCGATCCCATGCACGCCATGCGCATGCTGGTGCCTCCGGCATGGCAGTCGGTGGACATGATCGATCCTGATCTCAAGGCCTTCTACGAATACTACGCGACGCACATGGAGCCCTGGGACGGCCCGGCCGGCATTGTGCTCACCGACGGCCGCTATGTATGCTGCACCCTGGATCGAAACGGACTGCGCCCGGCGCGCTGGGTCATCACCGAGAATCGGCACATCACCGTCGCCTCGGAGGCCGGGGTCTGGGACTACCTCCCCGAAGAGGTGGTCAAGAAGGGAAAATTGGGGCCTGGCGAGATGCTCGCCCTCGATCTGCAGACCGCCGAGCTTCTGGATACGAAGAGGGTGGACGACCTCCTGAAGAGCAGGCACCCCTACAAGGTGTGGCTGAAGAAGGGCGTTCGGTATCTGCAAACCGATCTCATCGATCCGCGGTTGGCCGCGGAGCCCTTCGATCGCGACACGCTCGCTCTGTTCCAGAAAATGTACAACGTGTCGGCCGAGGAGCGCGACGAGGTCATCCGCGTTCTGGCCGAGGATGAGAGCGAGGCGGTGGGCTCGATGGGCGACGACACGCCGATGCCGGTGCTGTCGAAGAAGGTGCGCTCTCTCTACGATTACTTCAGACAGCAGTTCGCCCAGGTCACGAACCCGCCGATCGACAGCCTGCGCGAGAGCATCGTGATGTCGCTGCAGACGCAAATAGGCCCCGAGTGCAACATCTTCGTGCCGGCGCAGCATCATGCCGAGCAGATCGTGCTCTCCTCCCCCGTGCTTTCGCAGCGCAAACTGCGACAGATCATAGGTCTCGCGGATTCAGGGGTGCCGAACGAATTCATCGACCTGCAATACGACGAACACATCGACCTTAAGACCGCGCTGTCGACGATCTGCGATCAAGCGGAGGCCGCGGTGCGCAACGGCAAGATCGTGCTGCTCTTGTCCGACCGATACTTGGTCAAGGGCAAGGTGCCCGTGCACGCCTTGCTCGCCACCGGCGCGGTACATCACCGCCTGGTCAAGACAGGGCTGCGCTGCAAGTGCAATATACTGGTTGAGACGGGTACGGCGCGCGACGCGCACCATTTCGCATGCCTGATCGGCTACGGCGCCACCGCCGTGTACCCCTATCTCGCGTACCAGACGCTGTTCGACCTCATGCGTACGGGTGCGCTGAAAATGGAAGCGGCCATGCGGCAGGAGCTCGGCCGCAGCTACCGCCGCGGCATCCGCAAGGGTCTGTTCAAGATCATGTCCAAGATGGGCATCTCCACCATTGCGAGCTACCGCAGCGCGCAACTGTTCGAGATCGTGGGCTTAGGGACAGAGGTCGTCGACATGTGCTTCGAGGGCTCGGAGAGCCGGATCGCCGGTGCGGACTTCACGGACCTCAAGGCCGACGCAGACTATCTGGCGCGCCGCGCCTGGAACCTGAGCGAGAAAGTCGAGCAAGGCGGCTTGCTCAAGTACATGCACGGCGGCGAATACCACATGTACAACCCCGACGTCATCGCGACGTTGCAATCGGCGGTCGTGACCTGCGACTACGGCCAATACCGCGAGTTCGCCGCGCTGGTGAACGAACGGCCGGTGTCCTGCATCCGCGACCTTCTGGCGTTGGCGCCTTCGGCCGCCCCCGTTCCCATCGAAGAAGTCGAGCCGATTTCGGCCATCATCGCGCGCTTCGACAGCGCCGGCATGTCCTTAGGAGCGCTGTCCCCGGAGGCGCACGAGGCGCTGGCGATCGCCATGAACAGACTGGGCGCGCGCTCCAATTCAGGCGAGGGCGGCGAGGATCCGGCGCGCTACGGCACGGAAAAAAATTCCAAGATCAAGCAAGTGGCCTCCGGCCGCTTCGGCGTTACGCCGGAGTACTTGATCAATGCCGAGGTGCTGCAGATCAAGATTGCGCAGGGCGCCAAACCCGGCGAGGGCGGGCAGCTGCCGGGGCACAAAGTCAACGACATGATCGCGCGCCTTAGGTTCGCGCGCCCCGGAGTCGGCCTCATATCGCCGCCCCCGCATCACGACATCTATTCCATCGAGGATCTGGCGCAATTGATTTTCGACTTGAAGCAGGTGAATCCCCGCGCCCTGGTGTCGGTCAAACTGGTGGCGGAGCCGGGCGTAGGCACCGTGGCGGCGGGAGTCGCCAAGGCCTACGCGGATCTCATCACCATCAGCGGCTACGACGGCGGCACGGGCGCAAGCCCCCTGTCTTCCATCAAGTACGCCGGCACGCCCTGGGAATTGGGGCTGGCAGAAACGCATCAAACGCTGCGCGCCAACGAGCTGCGGCATCGGGTCCGCCTGCAGACCGACGGCGGTCTCAAGACCGGACTCGATGTGATCAAGGCGGCCATCATCGGCGCAGAGAGCTTCGGCTTCGGTACCGCGCCCATGGTCGCGCTGGGCTGCAAGTACCTGCGCATTTGTCACTTGAACAATTGCGCGACGGGAGTCGCCACCCAGCACACTGTGCTGCGCTCCAAGTACTTCATCGGCCTGCCGGAGATGGTGATCAACTATTTCAAGTTCGTGGCCGAGGAGTGCCGCGAGATCATGGCGTCCATGGGCGTACGCAGCCTCGCCGAATTGATCGGACGCACGGAGCTGCTGAAGATTCTGCCGGGCGAGACCGCGAAGCAGCGCAAGCTGGACTTGTCGCCGCTGCTTGCCAATTCCGAGCTCAAGTCCGACAAGCCCCAGTACTGCATCGATCCGCACAATGCGCCCTTCGACAAGGGTGCGCTGGCCGAGCAAATGCTGGCCGACATGCAGGATGCGATCGCCGCCAAGACCGGCGGCAGATTCTCCTACACGGTGCACAACTACCATCGCTCCATCGGCGCGCGGATTTCCGGAGAAATCGCCAAGCGCTGGGGCAACAGCGGCATGAGCGCAGCGCCTCTCATCGTCACCCTGAAGGGTTCCGCAGGCCAGAGCTTCGGCGTATGGAATGCCGGCGGACTGCACCTGTATCTCGAGGGCGAGGCCAACGACTACGTGGGCAAGGGCATGGCGGCGGGCAAAATAGTCTTGAAGCCGCACGAGCGGTCGACCTTCACTGCGCGCGACACCGTGATCATGGGCAATACCTGCCTGTACGGCGCGACGGGCGGAGAACTCTACGCCGCGGGTACCGCCGGAGAGCGGTTCGCGGTCCGCAATTCAGGCGCGCTGGCCGTGGTGGAGGGAGCCGGGGACCATTGCTGCGAATACATGACCGGGGGCGTGGTGTGCGTGCTCGGGCGCACCGGGGTCAACTTCGGCGCGGGGTTCACCGGCGGCTTCGCCTATGTCCTCGACATGGAGCGCGATTTCGTCGACCGCTACAACCATGAACTGATCGACATTCACCGCGTGTCGCCCGAGGGCATGGGCATCCACGTGCAGCATCTTCGCGGCTTGATCGAGCAGCACGTAGATGCCACGGACAGCGTGTGGGGCGCGCAGTTGCTCAACGACTTTCGCTCCTATATCGGCAGGTTCTGGGTGGTGAAGCCGAAGGCGGCCGCCATCGACTCTCTGCTGGAAAACCTGCGCCGCGCCGCCTGAGCGCGCAGCGGATCGACGCCATGGCCGACCGGCACCTTCAATTCCTGGAAATTCCGCGCAAGGACCCCGACAAGCTCACGCTGGAAGTGCGCACCAAGGAGTTTCGCGAAATCTATTCGCAGTACGGCAGCGAGGCGGCCGCGTCCCAGGCCGGGCGCTGCATCGCCTGCGGCAATCCTTTCTGCGAATGGAAATGCCCGGTTCACAATTACATTCCGAATTGGCTGGCGCTGGTGCGCGACGGCAAGCTATTCGAGGCGGCGGAGCTGTCGCACCAAACCAATTCCCTGCCTGAGATGTGCGGGCGCATTTGCCCGCAGGACAGGCTGTGCGAGGGCGCTTGCACGTTGAACGACGGTCTCGGCGCGGTGAGCATCGGGGCCATCGAGAAATACATCACGGACGAAGCGTTCAAGCAGGGCTGGAAGCCCGACATGTCGCACGTGGTGCGCAGCGCCAAGCGTGTCGCCGTGGTGGGCGCGGGCCCCGCGGGGCTGGCGTGCGCCGACATTCTTGCGCGCAACGGCGTGACCCCCGTCGTATTCGACCGCTACTCGAAGATCGGCGGATTGCTCACCTTCGGCATTCCGCCCTTCAAGCTGGAAAAGGACGTGGTCGAGAAGCGCCGCGAGATCATGGAATACATGGGAGTGGAGTTCAGACTCAACGTGGAGGTCGGCCGCGACATCTCCTTCGAGCAGGTCAACCGCGAATTCGATGCGGTGTTTCTCGGCATGGGCACCTACAATTACGTGGAGGGCGGGTTCGCCGGCGAGGATCTGCCGGGGGTGTACGAGGCGCTGCCCTATCTGATTTCGAACATCAATCGTGAATTGGGGATCGTCGATGAATCCTTGGGATTCATCGATATGCGCGGCAAGCGGGTGGTGGTGCTCGGCGGCGGCGACACCGGCATGGACTGCAATCGCACCGCGATCCGACAGGGTGCGAGCAGCGTCACCTGCACCTATCGCCGCGACGAGGACAACATGCCCGGCTCGCGGCGCGACTACAAGAACAGCAAGGAAGAGGGCGTAGTGTTCCTGTTCAACAAGCAGCCGATCGAAATCGTCGGCTCCGACCGCGTACAGGGAGTGAAGCTGGTGGAGACCCGCCTGGGGCCGCCGGGACCGCGCGGACGGCGCGTGCCGGAGGTGGTTCCGGGGACCGAAGAAACCGTGGATGCAGATGCCGTGATCGTTGCGTTCGGGTTCCTGCCGAGCCCCCCGATTGGTTCTCGAAGCAAGGGATTGCACTTCACTCGAGCGGCAGAGTGCGCGTGAGCGGGGCGCCGTCATTGCCGTTTCAAACCACGAACCCCAAGGTGTTTGCCGGGGGAGACATGGTGCGCGGCTCCGATCTCGTGGTGACCGCGGTGTTCGAAGGGCGCGAAGCCGCGCAGGGAATTCTTCGATATCTTGCTCATACGAGGACGCCCCCGTGACCGCCCATCTTACATTGGGTCTCACGCGCTAATAATCCGCCGGCGGAGCGCCACCGGCGGCGGCGAGGTCGCGCACCACCTCGCGCCGCTTTGCCAGCACCGAGCCGAGCGGAATGTGTCTGCGGGCGCCGACTTCGGCGGCGGTGAATTTCGGCATGTCGGCGGTGATTTCGTCGGCATTGAATTCTTCTGCGAGCCAATTCAACACCGCGGCCAATTGTGCATCGGACAGCGCAGAGTTTGCCGCGCCCGGCACACGCAGGAGGTAATCGCGGCCGGCCGCGCTGCGCATGAATAGGCCGAGGGAGTGCGCCAGGGGCGGTACCTTGCCGGGCACCCCTTGGGCCTGCGCGCCGTGACAACCCATGCAGTAGAGCATGTAGTCCTGGGCGGGACTCGAGCACGCAGCACCGCTCCATGCACCGGCAACGGCCATCGTCACCAGCAATTTCAACAGCTGTCCGCGCCGACGTGGTGGCTTGGGCATCGCCCGTCTACAGCCCGAGCGCCGCGAGGACTTTTGCCCGGTGCTCGCGCACTGCCGAGCCTTCCTGGGGATGGCCGCGCTCGGCCGCGATGTCCTCCGCTGTGAGCGGTTTGGTCTCCTCGGCGCCTCCTGCAACATCGAACACCACGAAGTTCAAGACTTCGGCGAGCGCCGCATCGTCGAGCTGTGAGAAGTCCGGCATCTTAAAATCGTAGTGCTTCGCATCCACATCGACGCCGCCGAACATGCCGTAGAGCACGGTCATCGCCAGCTGCCTCCGCCCCTCCGCAATGGATGCATAGCGGGCGGGGTATGAGGTGAGAGGCGGAGCGAGTGAAGGCGTCCCCAAGCCTTTGGCGCCGTGGCACACGGCGCAATTCGCCTGGAACGTCGCGGCGCCTGCGGAAAAGCGCGGTTTGGCCGGATCCGCAGCAAGCTTGAGCGGGATCGACGCCAAGATGATGGCCGCGGCAGCGGCCGCAACCCTCGAGGCTGCTTTCATTTCTCCGCGACGCCCAGAATCACAGACACCGAGCAATGGTAGTTGGAATCGGCGTTGGCCATGCACCAATTCAAATCGTTGTTGCGCGACGGGCGGTACATCGGTTTCTCGCGCTCGTTGCGGTTGCACTCGCAATTGCCGCAGCTCACTTTGCCGCAGCAGTCGTTGTAGGACACGATGTAATCGCGGTCGTCGCCCGGATTGTGGCAGGTGCCGATCCAGGTGATGGGCGAAGGTGCCGTGCCGGGCGGGCAGGAATTCGACGAGCCGCCGCAGCAGGAGCACAGGAAGCCGTCGATGGCGCAATACTTCCAGTAGTCACAGCTCTTCGGATCGTCCGTGACCGGTTTCGACTTCGCGTGAGAGTTTGCGGGGGCCGCCGCAGTGTCGGCCGCGCGCGCGGAGCGGTCGATGGGCAGCAGCGGGATGAGCGCAGCCCCCGTCAGTACCTGACCCAAGGCGGCGAGCAGGCTGCGGCGGGAGGTGCGCTGCGCCAAGGCCCGCGAGGATTTTTCGAACAAACGGTCGATCGAGCGCATCGGTGGCCTCTAATTGGTCAAAATCAGCCAGGGAGTTTGTCCCATCTGCTTTTCGATGTGTCGCAGCCTTCCCGTGAGAGCGTCGAATACCGCGAGCTGCGAGCGATCGTCGGCCGCGAACAAAAGAGGCGCGTCGTCCTGCGACACCTGTATCGCGAGGACGCCGGAGACCTTCTGCGCCGCAAGCGGCCAGCGTGCCACGCGCTGATGGCTCGAAAGGTCGAAGACCCAGATCTCGGTACCGCCTTCCTTGTGCGAGCCCTCGCCGCCCTGGTGCATGGGTACATACAGCCGGTTCAAATGCCGGTGGATGGCGCCGACTTGCTGGCCGCCCGGCCGCCAGTGTCCCGCCTTGTCCGCCGCCGAGAGCAGCGACCATGGCTTGTGCACAGCGGGCTGGGGGCCCGAGAAGTCGACCTCGTGCACATCCCCGAGAAAGGAGATGAATGCGTAGCCATTGGTCTCGGGCACGCCCTGCACAAATATCGGATCGCGATCGGCATCGAAGAAAGGCTCGGAAAACGCGCGCGACGCTTCGTGGCCTTGGTCGTTCAGCGTCACGGTCAGCAGACGGCCGTTCTCGCAGATCGACGATACCCGATTCGGGCCCGACGGAATCACGAGCACGCAGCCGGCGGTGTCGATCTCGTCGATCACGGCGTACTTCGCCGGATCAAGCACGCCGAAGGACGCCGCCGGCGTGACGTACGACACGTACAGGAAGCGGCTGTCCGCACTGAACCCCACATTGAAATAAGTCGGCAGAGTCATCGCACGCTTCGGCGGCAGAACGATTTCGTGCGTCGTCCTCAACGTGGCATTGTCGGTGAACTCGACGACGTCGGTGCGGGTGCCGCGGCTGCCGCGCGAAAAGTAGGTCGTTGCGGCGACGGAGGTCTTGCCGTCGGGAGACAGGTTGAATCCCGGGGTGAAGCCGACGTCGATCTGGCCGAGGCGGCGATACGTGTCGCCGTCGAGGATATGCACGCGCGCATCGATCTCGTTGAAGAAGGCTTCATCGAGCACATAGACCCGATGCGGATTGTCGGGCGGCATGTTCGTCACGGTGAGGTGTTCTGCGGGCAGCGGCGCGGCCGCGAACAGGCGGGCACACCATGCAAGAGACAGCAGCGCAGCCCGGATGGCAATTGTTCTCATCGAGATCCCCATGCGTCGGCCGCCACGAACAGCCGCGACCCACAATTTTGGCACATCGCCGCGCCGTAGGGTAGTGCGGCGGACGGTGCCTGTTCGGCATGGCAGCCGGAACATTCGCGAACAGGTCCATGTTTGCCCTGCTCGAGCGCGAGCCGCAGATGGCAGCCGCGGCAGAACTCGTGAAAGGTCGCTTCCGATGCTTGAGGCAGATCGCGCCGCGTACTGCGATGGCAGTCGTAGCAGTTGCCCGCGCCGGTCTTGTCGATGAAATTGTGGTGGCACACGACGCAGTCGACGGTTCGATGTCGCTCGTGCGGAAAGAACGCGTGCAGCGTCGGCGGCGTCAACAACGGCTGCAGCAGGCGCACTCCGCCGATGGGCGTGGGCAGGAGCGCAAGGACCGCGATGGTCAGGCAGGCCGCGACGGCGGTCCACGGCGGCCGCGACCGGATGCGCGCCGCGCGCGGCCGCCATGCCGTGCACAGCAGCGCCAGCGCGAGCAGCACGCAGCAGGTCACGCTCTTGATGGTCCTATCGAGCATCTGTCCGCTGCCGACGATGTGGGCACCCATCAGGCCGAGCAGCAGCGCGGCCAGCACTGCATGCGTCGCGACGGCGGATGTCGAGGTGCCGCCGGGTGCGCCGCGCCGCAGCTTCGATCTTGCGGAGATGCCGGTCGCCACGAGCACCGCCAGGGCGATGAGCGCGGCGACGCCGCACAGCATGTACAGCGGCGCGGACGGCAGAAAATAGCGGCCCGTCGACGGCTGCGCCGCGAGCAGAATCGCAACATGCGCCACGGCGAGCATGAGCGCGATCCAGCCGATGCGGCGGTGTTGCGATACCGTGAACAGCCGCCGGTGAGGAATGCCTTCGCCGCGCAGGGGATAGAGATACAAGGCGAGGGCGAACACGAGCGAGCCGTAGCCGAGGCCTGCCGCCAAGTCCCAAACGAACCCGGCGGAGGCGGGCAGCGGAGAGAGCAGCAGCGCGGCGGCAATGGCGCACGCGATACCCGTACGGCGCAGGTACGAAGGCGGTAGATTGCGGTTCACGACGGCCGATACGCTATCATGGAGCCCATGGTTCTAGATCCTGCAATCGGCACATTGATGCTTGCATCGGTGGCTCTGTTGTTCGCGAGCGCGGCCGCGCACAAGCTGCGCAACCTCGAACGCTTCGATGAAATCTTTTCTGCCTTCGGGCTGATGCCGGCGGCCGTCGCGGCGGTGAATTCCCGCCCGCGAATATCGTGGCTCGTGCCGGTGCTGGAGATCATGGTTGCGGCCGGCCTCGCCGTCAATGCGTGCCGACCATACGCGGCCGCGCTCGGTATCGCGCTGCTGTCGGCGTACGCGGCGGCCATCGCCGTGAATCTTTCGCGCGGGCATCGCGATCTCGCCTGCGGTTGCGGCGGCCCTGATGACCGGCGCCCCATCGCCGCCTGGATGGTATGGCGCAATCTCAGCATCGCGCTCATCGCCGCGGCGGCGTTCGTGCCGTGGGCGGATCGGGACCTGAGCCTTACGGACGGAGTCACCGTCGCGTTCGGCCTGGCGACCGTCGCACTCATTTATTTGTGCGCCGATCAGTTGCTGGTCACCGCGCGGCGCAGCGCGGCGCTGCGGGGTTCGCGGTGACGCCTCTCGCGATCTCGGTCGTCGTCCTGTGGGTGGTGGTGCTGGCGCTGCTGGCCGTGGTGTTGGCGCTGACGAGACAGTTGGGGGTTCTGCACGAGCGCATCGCCCCGGTGGGCGCGTTGATGTTGAACCGCGGGTTGGCGGTGGGCGAGAGGGCGCCGTCGATGGAGGTCGTGGATCTCGACGGCAGCGTCATTCGGCTGGGAGATGCACGCGCCGACGGCAAGAGCACGCTGCTTTTGTTCGTATCGCCCACCTGCCCGGTGTGCAAGACGCTGCTGCCCATCGTCAAATCCAGCGGCAGGCAGGAACGGGACTGGCTGGACATCGTACTGGCCAGCGATGGCAACCCGGATGAGCATCGCGAATTCGCGCGCGCCAACGGCCTCGGCAACGTTCCGTATGTCATTTCCGCGCCGCTCGGCATGACCTATCAAGTGAGCCGCCTGCCGTTTGCGGCTCTGCTCGACGAAGCGGGAATTCTGCGCGCCCGGGGATTGGTCAATTCACGCGAGCATCTCGAAAGCCTGTTCGAAGCCAAACGTTTGGGCGTGTCCTCGCTGCAAGAATATTTTGCCGCCTTGAAATGAAAGCAACCGAGCAACTTGCAACATGAGCCGAAACCGTAAGCCGACCGACCGAGAACTGGGAATGGAGCGACACATTCCGCGGCGCGATTTCCTGCAAGGCGCGCTGGCGGGCGCCGCCGCGGCCCTGACGTCTCCTTGGGGCAGAGCCTTGGCCGACGTGGGCGCGGGCACGGCCGCACAGGACAGGCCGGGCTACTATCCGCCGCTTCTCAACGGCATGCGCGGCAGCCATCCCGGCTCCTTCGAGGCGGCGCATGCGCTGCGCGACGGGGTGCCCCAGAAGCCCGGCATCGACACGGGCGAGACTTACGATCTCCTCGTGGTGGGCGGTGGAATCAGCGGGCTGGCCGCCGCGCACTTTTACCGCTCGCAGACGAACAATTCAGCGCGCATTCTCATTCTCGAGAACCATGACGACTTCGGCGGCCATGCCAAGCGCAACGAATTTTCTCTGGCCGGACGCATGGAGCTCTTGAACGGCGGAACGCTGTCCATCGAGAGCCCGCGCCCCTACAGCGCGGTGGCCGGCAAACTGATCAGGGACTTGGGGATCGACGTCGCGGCGCTGCGCCGCAAGACGGAACATCCGAAATTCTACGACGAGCTCGGCTTGAAGCGCGGCGTGTTCTTCGACCGCGAGACCTTCGGCAGGGATGCGCTGGTCGCCGGGTGGAGCAAAGCACACCTTGCGAAGGCTCTGGCGCAGAGCCCGCTTCCAGAGCGGGCGCGCGGCGACATCCTGCGGATCGAAGCAGGCGCGATCGATTTCCTCCCGGGGAAGAGTTCCGCGGAAAAGAAGCTGTACCTGTCGAAAATCAGCTATCAGGCCTTCTTGCGCGACGTGGTGCACGCGGATGAGGCATGCATCGCGTTCTATCAGGCGCGAACGCAGGGCTGGTGGGGCGTCGGAATCGACGCCATTTCCGCGCTCGACTGTTGGGGGATCGACCTGCCCGGGTTCAAGGGCATGAAGCTCAAGCCAGGATCGATCTCGCGCATGGGCTACACGCCCGCGGGTTTCGCCGATACGGGCGGATCGGAGACGCTGCATTTTCCGGACGGCAATGCCACCGTGGCGCGGCTCTTGGTCCGCGGTCTCATTCCGAAAGCGGTGCCGGGATCAAGCGCCGAGGACGCGGTCACGGCGCGGGTCGATTACAGCCGGCTGGATGCCTCCGAAAATCCCGTGCGCCTGCGCCTGAGCAGCACGGTGATCCGCGCGGTTCACGCGGGCGACCCCAGGACCGCGCGGCAGGTGGCCGTCACCTATGTACGCGACGGGAAGACGTTGACGGTGCGCGGCAAGGGCTGCGTGCTCGCGTCATGGAACATGATGATCCCCTACCTGTGTCCTGAATTGCCCGCGGTGCAGAAGGCCGCGCTGCACGACCTGGTGAAGACACCGTTGGTGTACACCAGCGTGGCGCTGCGCAACTGGCAGGCCTTCCACAAGCTCGGCATTCACAGCATCTACGCTCCGGGTTGCTATCACACCGAAGTGAGACTGAACGAGAACGTGAACATCGGCGGCTATTCAAGTCCCACCCGGCCCGAAGATCCCATCCTGGTTCACATGACGCGCACTCCCTGCAAGCCGGGATTGTCGGAGCACGATCAGAACAAGGCGGGACGGGCGGAATTGCTCGCAACGACGTTCGAAACCTTTGAACGCAATATCCGCGAACAATTGGCGCGCATGCTCTCCGCGGGAGGCTTCGATCCAGCCGCGGACATCCAGGCGATCACCGTGAATCGCTGGCCGCACGGATATGCGCCTGAATACAATCCTCTGTGGGAACCGGAACTGCCGCCGGACCGGCAGCCGAATGTCGTCGGCCGCGCGCGCTTCGGCCGCATCGTGATCGCGAATTCGGACTCGGGCCGCGCCGCGTACACGGATTCCGCGATCGATCAGGCGAATCGGGCGGTGCACGAATTATTGTCGTCCTGACGGGGACCTGATCGGGCTTTCGCGGGCCGTGACGGACCGTTTTGAGGTCCGAAAACGGCGAGTATCGGCCGCGATTCTTGGCTATTCTGTGCCCATGACGCTCGACTCCGATGCCTGTTTCCGCGCGGTGCGCGCCCGCGACCGGCGCTTCGACGGGCGCTTTTTCGTCGCCATCCGCACGACGCGAATTTATTGCCGCCCCATCTGTCCTGCGCGTCCCGCGAAACGGGTCAATATGCGGTTTTATTCCAGCGCGGCCGCAGCGGAAGGCGCGGGTTTTCGACCCTGTTTGCGCTGCCGCCCGGAATGCGCGCCGGGCTTGGCTTCGGTCGATGCAGTGAGCCGATTGGTCGGCGCCGCGATGGCGGGTATCGAAGAGCATGCGTTGTCGAGCGCGCGGGTCGGGGATCTTGCGGCATCCTTGGGGATCAGCGACAGGCATTTGCGGCGCGTCACAGAATCCGAGCTTGGGGTATCGCCGATCGAACTCGCGCAGACGCAGCGTCTGCTGCTCGCGAAACGCTTGCTCGCCGAGACGCGTCTGCACTTGACGGAGATCGCCTTCGCGAGCGGCTTCGGCAGCGTGCGGCGCTTCAACGCGCTGTTCAAGTCACGCTACGGCCTCTGCCCCCGCGCGCTGCGCGGCGGCGCCGATGCTGCGCAGGGGCTTCACTGCCAATTGGAATTCCGCCCGCCCTTCGCCTGGAACCGCTTGCTCGACCATCTGCGCCTGCGTGCCATCCCCGGCGTCGAAACGGCGGACGCGACGCATTATCGCCGCACCGTCGCCATCGACGGGCATCAAGGCTGGATCGCAGTGTCGCAGGGCAAGAAGGACAATGCCCTGGGACTCGAGCTGTCGCCCTCGCTGGCGCCGGTCATCGGCGCGGTGATCGCCCGCGTGAAACGTCTGTTCGATCTGGGAGCGGCGCCCGACGCGGTGAGCGCTCTGCTGCTGCAAGATCCGTTGCTCAAGGATATTGTGCGCAGGATTCCGGGCCTGCGGGTGGCG
This sequence comes from uncultured Gammaproteobacteria bacterium, assembly GCA_963702735.1. Taxonomy (GTDB): domain Bacteria; phylum Pseudomonadota; class Gammaproteobacteria; order Steroidobacterales; family Steroidobacteraceae; genus Bog-1198. The sequence continues at coordinate 671,173 of CAVPDW010000002.1, forward strand.
GGAGCGTTCGACGGCTTCGAACTCGCCGTGCGCGCCGTTCTGGGACAACAAGTCTCCGTGAAAGGCGCAACCACCCTGGCGGGCCGCTGGGCGCAGGCATTCGGAACTCCGATCGCAACACCCTACCCCGCGCTCAATCGCTTGAGCCCGGGCGCGCAGCGCATGGCGGCGGTGAGCGCCGAAGAGATATCCGCCCTCGGCATCGTGAGTGCGCGTGCCCGCTGCTTGAGGGCGCTTGCAACGGCCGTCGTCGAGAAAAAAGTCGCATTGACCTTTGCCGCGAATGTCGAAGAGCAGATCGAGGCGCTTGAGCGCCTGCCGGGCATAGGACCCTGGACGGCGCAGTACATCGCCATGCGTGCACTGCACTGGCCGGACGCGTTCCCCAGCGGCGATCTCATGCTCATGCGTGCGGCCAATGCCAAGCAGAAGCAACTCGAGAGTCTCGCTGAAAGCTGGCGCCCGTGGCGGGCCTATGCGACACATTATCTATGGCAGTCACTGGGAGCCCCTCAATGAATGCATTCACCTGCTTTGAAAGCCCGATCGGCCGTCTTCTGCTCACCTGCGACGGAACCGCTCTGACCGGTCTTTACATGGAGCCGAGCCGCAAGGCGCAATCCACGGACGGCTGGATCGAGGACGTCGCGGTACCCCCCTTGTCGGCGGCCGTGCGGCAATTGACCGAATACTTCGCCGGCGCACGGCGCGAATTCGATTTGCCGCTGCGTCTGCAAGGCACGGCCTTCCAGCAGCGCGTGTGGCGCGAATTGACCGAGATTCCGTATGGCGAGACTTGGAGCTATGGAGAGCTGGCGAAGAGAATCGACAAGCCCGGCGCCTCGCGCGCCGTGGGACTCGCGAACGGGCGCAATCCCATTTCCATCCTGGTGCCCTGCCATCGGGTGATAGGTGCAGACGGGTCCCTGACCGGATACGGGGGCGGCCTCGAGCGCAAGCGCTGGCTGCTCGCGCACGAGGGATTCGAACGCGCACGTCCGGCGTCATGACCTTAAGGAGCAATTAAATACGCGCCGGAGCGCTAATCACTGCTCGGCTTTCTGGCAGGTAAACCTAAAAATGGGTTGACAATAAAACCTAAATATGGGAAACCACCAAACCTAAAACCGAGTCCAACGTCATGGCCTTGCCGTCGAACAAACTTGCGGAATCGCTCGCTCTATTGAAGGCGCTCCAGGACCAAGGGCGGGTTGCCATTCGCGCGAGGGCGCTGACCCGCACCCATCGCGAGCGCTTACTCCAGAACGGATTCATCCGCGAGGTCATGCGCGGCTGGTATATCGCAGGCCGCCCCGAGGAGCCGCCGGGAGAAAGCACCGCATGGTACGCGGCGTTCTGGGGATTTTGCGCAGAATACCTCGGCGAAAGATTTGGTTCCGACTGGTGTCTCAGTCCGGAGCAGTCCTTAAGCCTCCAAACCGGCGATTGGACCGTCCCAAAGCAATTGCTGGTGCGTTCCCCCAGGGGAGGCAATAAACCGACCCCCTTGCCTTACGGGACGTCGCTGTTCGATCTTCGGCTTGCCCTCCCACCGCCTCAGGACACTGAGATCAAGGACGGCCTGCGGATATTTACCCTGCCCGCCGCTCTATTAAATTCCCCAGCATCACAATACGCGGCGCATCCAATGGAGATGCGTGCCGCGCTGGCGATGATCAAGGATGCCTCCGAAGTCTTGAATCCTTTGCTTGCCGGCGGACACAGCAAAATTGCGGGCCGCCTGGCGGGGGCCTTCCGCAACATCGGACGCGACCGCACCGCGGACGAGGTTGTGGGTGCGATGGAGTCTGCCGGCTACACGGTACCGGAGACTGACCCCTTCGAAGACCCGCAGACGGTCACACTCGGCGCGCGAGAAGTTTCTCCGCACATCAATCGCCTGCGAATGATGTGGGCAAGAATGCGAGAAGATGTTGCAAAGCACTTTCCGCCATCCCCCGGCTTGGTGAAGAACACAACCTCATACCTCAAACGCATTGAGGGGGTCTACGCCAACGATGCCTATAACTCGCTCTCGATCGAAGGGTACCGGGTCAGCGCCGAATTGATTGAGCGTGTGCGCTCAGGACAGTGGAACCCCGACAGCGTCATAGATGACCGGAACCAGCGCGATGCGCCAGCGGCCCGTGGCTATTGGCAATCCTTCCAAAGCGTCAAGGGCAGCATTGCAAAGGTTCTCCGCAAGGAAAACGCTGGAAGCGTCGCGGAGCGAGATCACGCCGCTTGGTATCGCGAACTATTCGGACCGAGCGTGGCCGCGGGAATTATCAAAGCGGCCGACCTTGCCGGTTACCGGAACGGACCCGTCTACATCCGCCGCTCGATGCATTTCCCACCGCGTCCGGACGCAGTGCGTGAGCTGATGCCGACGTTCTTCGAGTTGCTGCAACAAGAATCCGAGCCGGCAGTTCGTGTTGTGCTCAGTCATTTCATCTTCGTGTGGATTCACCCCTACTTCGATGCAAACGGCCGCATGGGGCGTTTTCTCATGAACGTAATGCTGGCATCCGGGGGCTACCCATGGACCATCGTGCCGTTGGACAGAAGAAACCAGTACCTGTCGACGCTGGAATCGGCCAGCGTCGATCAGGACATCAAGCCGTTCACATTGTTTCTGGGGGGATTGCTGGATCGTCGGACATTTCGTCCAAAACGCCGCCTCAAATCAGCGGCAAGGCGATGGTGAATACCGCCCCGTCGAGCTCCGGGCGATTGGCGGCGACGGCAGTGCCGCCGTGAAACTCTGCGATGAGACGCACGATGTACAGCCCCAAACCGAAGTGCGGTTTGTCGTCGCGGCCCCGGCGCTGCTCGAACAGCGACTCGAACAGTCTTTCCAATAGCTCCTGCGGAATGGGCGGACCGTCGTTCTCCACACACAGCACGTAGTTGCCCGGGGCACGGTCCAAGCGCACGGTGATGGTGCCCGTGGCAGGACAGAAATCCACGGCGTTTTCCACCAGCTTGTCGAGCAGCTGCACGAGAAGATCGGGTGCGCCGCGAATGAAACAGGGATCGGCGGGCACATCGAGAACGATGTTCGCCTGCGTGAAGCCGTCGCGGTAGGCGGCGACGGCCGACCTCACCAGCGCGCTCAAATCGAAATTCTCCCTTTCCGCCTGCTTGATGCTTTCCTCGACCCTGGATGCGGCGCCGAGTGCGCTCAAGATGGATTGCAGGCGCAGGGCGCCTTCGCGCGCCCGGGTCACGTAGCGCTGTTGGTCCTCGCGCAGGCCCTCTGACTCGAGATTGTCCAGGGAGGAGCGCACGATGGTCAGCGGCGTGCGCAGCTCGTGCGACAGCTTTCCTCCCAGGGTGCGCAGGTACTGAGAGTGCTCGTTGAGGCGACCGAGAAGGCGCTCGAAGCCGCGCGACAGGGCGCCGATCTCGTCGGACACGCCGGAACCCGGCATGTCGAGCCGGATCTTCCCGTCGCTGCCCACCGCGGAGTCGGCGGCCTCGCGCAGGCGGCCGATGCGCAGACTGATCCAGGTCGCAAACCCGAACATGATGATGACGGCCGTCGCCGTGGCCAGAAAGGTCAGCTTGAACAGACGCGCCACCGCCCGATCGCGCAAGCTGAGCAACTGATCTCCGGCCTGTTCGAGAAACACTGCGCCGCGCGTTTTCCCATCGACCACGATGGGCGCCGCCGCCGTCAACAACAGCTCAGGACTTCCCGCGCCGCGCACCCACTCGGCGTGCGGCCGGCCTGCGAGCGCCGCCGCGACGCTGTTGCCGCCGAGCCGGTCGGGGGCGGATGAAAGCTGCGGAAAATTCGAGGTGTCGACCGCCATGAAATACCGGTACCAGGACTCCTCCGGCGCCTGCGTCTCGCCGGGTGCACTGCCCAAATTGCCCGCCACCCCGAGCTTCAGGGCATTGTCGTCGATGACGGCGGCACGGGTGCCCTCGCGGATAAAGGTGTCCAACAGCTCGCTCAAGCCCGCCGTCATGAAGAAGAGGCGGCCGCCGTCGGGGACCGCATCCGGCGCCGTTCCGGATTGGGCGCTGCCGCGGCCGTCGCGTGCCTGTACCCAGAGCCGCGAGCCCACGAAGCTCAAGGGGATGCGCGCCTCCACGTGAATGCCCGAGGAGGATTGGAGCCAAAATGCCTGGATCCGCGGCTCTTCGACGGCGCGAGCCGCGGCCGGGTCGTCGCCCAGCATGCGTTGCGCAGCGATCAGTCCCTGCGCGCTGGTGGCGAAGAAATACGAGGTACGGGTGCCGTCGGGCCCCTGCAAGGCCAAATCGATCCGATCGAAGCGGTCCCGGACGGGATTGGGGTCGGCGGGTTCAGGGTCGAAATGGCGATCGTCGACCTCTATATAGAGATAGAGATAGCGTTCCGTCGAACCCGCCAATGCACGCGCGCCGTATCCCGTGGAGGTCGGCAGGGGCGCAGGCTCGGCCGCGACGTCCCAATCGTCGCGATAGCCGTCGAGCAGCGGCTGGGTGTGCAGCGGGAATACATACAGGTCGCCGCGGCTCGCCGCGAATGCTTTGCCGTCGTCCGTATCCCGGAATACACGGCGCGGCTGCGCAGACAGGGCATTGGCGATGGTGCCCGCGCTCGCCAGCAGCGATTTTTCCTGCGAATCGCGCAGCGCCGTCTCGAGCTCCCGCGCATACTGGCAGCCTGCCCAGGGCAACACGAGCGTCGCCAGCGCTGCGACCAGCAATTGCAGGCGGATGCTCACTCGACCCAGCGGTATCCCATGCCGTACACGGTCTGGATGGCATCGAACTTCGGATCGATCTGCTGGAATTTGCGTCGCATGCGTTTGATGTGAGAAGTGATGGTGTTGTCGTCGAGGACCACATGGGCGGCATCCATCAATTGCTGCCGATTCTTGACATGCCCCGGATTGCGCGCCAGCGCATGCACAATCCAGAACTCGGTCAGGGACAACGTCACCGGCACGCCGTTCCACGTGGTCTGCATCTTCTCGCCGTCGACCGACAGGGCGCCGCGCCGGACGATTTGCGCGGCGTTGTCGGGCCTGCGCAGCGCATCAATGCGGCGAAACAGCGCGGCGACGCGTGCCGCCAGATGCGGCAGGCTGACATCCTTGGTCAAAAAGTCGTCGGCGCCGAGGCGCAGCCCCGAGACCGCGTCGAGTTCGCTGTCGCGCGCGGTCAGAAAGATGATGGGCAGCTCCGCCGACAGCGCACGCAGATCGCGGCACAGGTCGAATCCGCCCTCCGCCTCATCCTCGAGCGCAATGTCGATGATGGCGAGGTCCGGCAGATGGGATTGAAACGCCTGCATGGCGTTGCGGCGATTGCCGTAGGTCTTGATCGAGTAGCCGTGCCGCGCGAGCGCCGCCGCATAGTTCTCGCGCAAAGCCGGCTCGTCCTCGACGATGGCGATGTGCTTCTTCATGGATGAATCATAGCCGATGGCGGGGATGGAGACGCCCGGCAAAGGCCTGCCGCCATGATTGGCCACGATTGACCTCGAGATTGCCCGATTCGCGCCCCGAGTCATCGACACTCGTATCGGACACTGTCCTCGTGGCAAAACGAGGATGAGGATTATGTCTACATCGCCCGGACGAATCATGCACGGCCCGCCGCCGGCGGCGGAATCGATGTGGAGGCCGGTATGCGCGGCAACCTGGTGGACCCAGCGCCGCGAAGCTTCGCTCAACTGGCTGGCACTCGGATTGCTGCTCGCGGCATGGAACTCATCGGACGATGCGCAGGAGCTTGCGGCTCCGCAACGGCCGGATGCATTGCGCGCCTATTCGTCCGTCTCGGTGCGCGCGGCGACTCTGCATGCGGAGCAATTGCCCCGCGACTTTCTTTCCAAAGGTCACAAAAGCGTCAACGTACTGTAAAGCTCGGTATCTCTAATGTCGTGGCGAATGCTTGCCACCGAACACCATAAGCAGATATTGATCGTCGATCGGGATGTTGCCTCAGTCGAACCGCTCCGCCAGAAGCTGCGCGAGACCGGATTCACAGTGCGCGCCATCGCCGACGGCGCCGCCGCCGTCGCCGCAGTGGCGGACCGCCCGCCGCACTTGGTCATCATCGACTGGAACATGCCGGGCCTCGCGGCGCTGCAAGTGATTCAAGGCGTGCGCCGGGCGCGCGCGCCGCAGGCGGTCAGGTTGATCATCCTATCGGCGCTGTCGGACGAACAGGATGTGGTGACGGGATTGAATCTGGGCGCCGACGACTACATCGCCAAGCCGTTCTCGTTGCGCGAGGTGGTTGCGAGGGTCTGCACGGTGCTGCGCTCCCACCCTTGCGAGTTTCAGGGCGCGACGCTGTCTTGCGACGATCTGGTGCTCGACGGGTCGACCAACCGAGTGACGGCCCAGGGCAGACCGTTGAACCTGCGCGGAGTCGAGTATCGGCTGCTCGAGTTCCTGATGTCGCACCCAGGAAGAACCTTCAACCGCACCCAGCTCCTCGCGCAGGTGTGGGGTAACGACAGCGAAGTCGACGAGCGCACCGTCGACGTCAATGTGCAGAGATTGCGCCGAATACTCGCCGAACCGGGCTATGAGGCCTATATCCAAACGGTGCGCGGATTCGGCTACCGGTTCGCGATTCCCGCCACCGCGCGTACGGAATGAGATTTAGGTCTCATTTCTATTGTTCCACGCGATGTTCCACGCCTAAGTTCCTTTGTTGTAAACAAATCTTCTTTCCCGAGTAACGCCGCCGTAACATCAAATCGCCATCTTGGGGGCGTGCGAAGCCTCTAGGAGGACGAAACATGCTGGAACGAACCGCTCCCTCACCGTCGCCGCTGCGACTGCGAACGGTCTTCATCTCAGACATTCATCTCGGATTCAAAGGCTGCAGCGCCGAGCTGCTGCTCGATTTCCTGCATCACGTCGAAATGGAGACCCTGTTTCTGGTGGGCGACATCATCGATGTGTGGAGCATGAAGAAGTCCATGTATTGGCCGCAGGCGCACAACAATGTGCTGCGCACGATTCTGGGCAAGGCCAAGCGCGGCACCAAGGTGATCTTCGTCCCCGGCAATCACGATGAGGTGTTCCGAGAGTTCGACGGCGCGGTGTTCGGCAACCTCGAAATCCACCGCGAATACATTCATCGCGGCGCCGACGGCCGCAGCATGCTGGTGCTGCACGGCGACGAGTTCGACAGCGTGGTGAAGTGCAGCCCCTGGCTCGCGAAGCTGGGCAGCGACATCTACGACGTGCTGCTGGCCGCGAATCCCTACATCAACTGGGTGCGGCGCAAGTTCGGGCTGCCGCACTGGTCCTTGTCGGCGTACCTCAAGAACAAGGCCAAAACCGCGGTTCAGTACATCGGCAGCTTCGAGGACGCGGTCGCGCAGGCGGCGCGCAAGCGCGGCGTCGACACCGTCGTCTGCGGGCACATCCATCGCGCCGAGATGCGCGAGATCAACGGGGTCCTGTACTGCAACGACGGCGACTGGGTCGAGAGCTGCTCGTCGCTGGTCGAGGACATGAACGGGCATCTGCGCCTGATCGACTGGCCGAAGCTGCGCGAGCAGGCACCGGCACAGGCGGTCGAGCTGCCGGTCGGCCAGGCCGCATAAAGGACAAGAGAGCGATGAGCGATATTTGCGAATTGTGGAACCTGCCCTGGCACGCGTTGCAGAAAAGTCTTGCCTACGGCAAAGGCGGGGAGGCGGCCCCGCCGCCCACCGCGACGTTGAGAGCGGTCAATATCCAGATCGGCGCGGTTGGCGCGGATTCCTGGCTGGGCCGTGCGCGGCTGCGCGCGGCACCCGCCACGCAAGTTCGCTGATAGCCACTCCGGTTTTTCGCCCCTTAAGGCCTCCTCGCGAGGCCTTTTCTTTCAACGAACTGCCTCAAAACTGTCCGCTAACCGTCATGTTCGCGGGGCAGCATCGCAGCTACCTGTAAATCCTGGAGCCAAGCCGATGAGCAGTCTCGACCTCGATCTCGATGCCCATATGAACAATCTGGAAATGGAGTGGCGCCAGGCGTACGAGACCAGCATCGTCGCGCGAGCCGATTATCAGGCGCTCGCGACCGCTCCCAAGGTCAATGCAAAGCTTCTCCATGGCGCGCGCGAACGCCTGGAGCGCACCGAGGCGCTAAAGGCACGGATCATGGCGAAAATCGAACGCCTCGAAGACAGCATTCTCGGCCAAGACTGATGCCGTTCACACCCACCCTTCGACGGAGGATGCCATGATCAAGCGCTATGTGGATGGTGAGCCCGCGGCGGCGCTGCTGGAGCGGCGCTGGTTCGCAGCCTTCAAGGCCGCTTCGGGCGTTCGCGCCGAATGCGAGTCGCTGCTGGAATCGATGTCGATCGTGCAGACGGCATGGAGCCGCGCCCGTGCGCGGTTGTCGGAGCTCGAGGCGCTGCGCGATGCGCTCGGCGAAGAACTCGAGGCGCTGGATCAGCGCGAGGAGCTCGTGGACGAAGACTCGGACAAGGCTTCCACTGCCGTGATGTCGGCCGCTTGATCCTGTAATGCATTGAACTTGATTGCCGGCGCCGCCGTGCGCCGGTAGCTTTCCGCTCCCGCTCCGGGGCGCAGTACCCCTCGACCCGCACCTTCCGCCTTCGTCGCACCGGCGACGCAAGGAGCCCTCGCGGCCGCCCGGAACTTTAAGGCGGATCTCTCCGCAAGTTCTTCGAGCCGACGCAAGCAAAGATCGGCCGACGACGCAAACCCGTTGCCTTCGTCATCGATTCCCCGCCACATCGAAGTCACTGCCGCGCCGGTTCGGCACCGTGTTATGTTCAAATTGTCATAGAACTGCCATTCGCACGAGATACTTTTCTCCTACGATCCTCCTCGTCTCGTGTGACAGCCAAGAACAAGTGAGGGGGTTTCGTGCTCGATCATCGAAAGCAGGCAGTGTCGATCCGGCTCGGGGAGAGCGACCTTCGCAACATCAAGCGAATGGCGCAGAGGCTGGGTGTGCGCGACTCGGACATCATCCGTTTCGCGATCAAGTCCATGCTCAACCGGAATTCGCCCCTGTGCGACGACGCCATCACGGGCAGAAATCTGGTTCCGGTGCTGGTCGAATCGGGGGACGAGCTGATTCGGCATTTCGAGTTCGACGCCTATCGGCTCGACCGCATCATCAATGAGCGGGCTGAGAATGACGCCCGGGTGGACCGCGACGATATTGCGCTGCTCGCAATGAGCGGCCTGCGGGAGCAGTACCTGCGGATGCGTATGAAGGACAACGCCGGTGCACCCCCCGACGCAGGCGGCCAGGCGCATTCGCTGCGCGGCTATCTCTACGACAAGTACGTCTACCGAAATGAATCGAAACCGTCCGAAACGAGGCCGGTCGCCGACGCGGAGGTGCGCGTCACCGCGCAGCGCCCCGTGGCGGTTGCACAGATTTCCAAAATTGCGGGGTCAACGGTATGAAAATCTGCAACAAGCTGATCATGGGGTTATGTGGCCTCGCGGCCCTTGGCGCCGTTGCGCCGGCGGGCGCAGCGGAGGTCATCTATGCCGGCGCCGGCTTCATTCGGGGCCAGCAGTCGGGCATGGAATCCTTCAACATTTCAGGTCCCGGTACCCTGACCGTTGAGCTTGCGAATGTGCCATGGCCCGAGCAACTCGCAAGCCTCAACATGGTGGTCAGCTCGGCATCGGGCATTCAAGGCACCGAAATGGGTCCGGGAACCGAGAGCTTTCAGCTGACGGCAGGCACCTATTACGCGCAATGGTTCGGAACGGCCCAGGGCCCGCTAAACGTCGGGGTGTATTCCCTCGACATTGAATTTCTGCCGAGCGGAGTCAATCCGGTGCCGCTGCCCACCTCGATCGCATTGCTGGTTTCTGGACTGGCACTGCTCGGCTGGCAGCGTCGCCAGCGACGCGAGTACCCCGTCCAGGGACAGCTGGTATCTCAATAAGCGGCCGGCAGCGCCGGCCTTCATCGGTGGGCGCTGACATTTGTATGCCTGATGTCAGCGCCTGCAATGAAACTCTCACATAGGGCCTCTAGACTCGCTGGTTCCTTCGGTCACAGCGGCGGGCAGTCATGGTTGGCGGATGGCCTTGGTGAGCACGATGAAGAGTGTCTGTCATGTTCTTGTCATATTGGCGCTGATAGGCGGCATGGCACGTGCAGAGGACGCTCACATACCCGCCGGCTACCGCCTGCAGCCGGGCGATGTCCTGCAGGTGGTGGTTTGGAAGGAAACGGACCTGCAAAGCGAGGTGCTGATTCGACCCGACGGGGGAATCTCCTTTGCATTGGCCGGAGACCTGCAGGCTGCGGGTCTCACCACCGCTGAACTGCGAGCAGAACTGGAGACGCGCGTCCGCAAGCTCATTCCCGACGCCGTCGTGACGGTTTCAGTGAAGGCTCCCAACGGCAATCGGGTCTTCGTCATCGGCAAAGTCAATCGTCCCGGAGACTTTCCGCTGTTGCGGCCCACCGACGTGATGCAGGCCTTGAGTCTGGCCGGCGGTGCAACGCCGTTCGCGAGCACGGACAAGATTCGCGTGCTGCACAGAGACGGGGCGCATCAGACCTCGATACGGTTCCGCTACAGTGAGGTAGCGCGCGGACGCAACCTCGACCAGAACGTCCTATTACAAAGCGGGGACACGGTAATCGTGCCGTGAGGGCACGGTTACTGCTGTGCATGGCCGGCGTCGGTCTCAGTTGCTTAAGCGGCAGAGCGTTCGCCGGACCCTGGAGCACCCAGCCCGTCATCGGCGTGGCGGCGGAGTACGCGTCGAATCCGGCGCTGGCCACGGTCAATGCGCCTTCGGAGACTCACGCCGCGCTGCTGCTGAATGTGCCGGTGAACTACGACCTGGATACGGTGCATTTCGCAGTGACGCCGGACTTGCGCTACAGCGGCGTCACCGGCTACTCGTCCGTGACCTCGAACTATCTGCACTTGGATGCGAGCGCCAAGGTCGCGAGCGAACTCGACACGCTGGCCCTCGCCGGCGCCCTCTACCAGGATTCCTCGCTCCTGTATGCCGGAGAGGTTTCCAACGGCATCGGAGTGCGCCGGGACACGGCCTCGCTCGATCTGAATTGGCAGCACACGCTCACCGAACGAACACAGTTTCAACTCGACGCCAACGCCGTACGTACACGCTATGCACAAAACAGCCAACTGAGCAGTCTCGTCGATTACGGCGACGCGGGGCTATCGCCGGCGTTCGCCTACGCGGTGAGCGAGGTGTCGACGGTGCGGCTGATCGGCGCATTCAGCCGCTACAAGTCGCTGGACGGCTTCACAGCCAGCAACAGCAAGAGCCTGCAATTGGGGTGGGATCAGCACCTCGATGAGCTGTGGACCGTATCGGCGACGGCGGGATATTCGAAGTCCGCCGATCAGTACAATTTCGGGATATTCAACCTCGATACCTCGCAAAACGGCGCGGTGTACTCGTTGAAGCTGACCCGTCAGACCGAGAGGCTGGCCGCCATTCTAAGCGCCTCGCGGGCGCTCACGCCGACCGGATTCGCCTTCCTCGCGCGCCAGGACTCGGCCAGCGGACTGCTCAGCTACACCTACTCCGAGCGCCTTGCCTGCAGCGCCGGCATCACTTGGGCAAACATCGACGAACCGTTGATCACCGGCGGCAGCTCCACCCGGCAGTTCTATGACGGCGTCCTGTCGGCCAGTTGGCATTGGACCGAACAATGGGTGCTGACACTGTACGTGAGCAAGATCGCGCAGCAGTTCGCCGGCCAGCCCGGCCAGCGCGCGTTGAGTCCCACATCGAATGGCGTCAGTCTCGAAATCTCGCGGCAGTTCCACCGGACGAATCAATAAATGAACGCGACCGCACAATCGATCATACCGGCGCCGCCCAGCGATCTGCGGGAGAGATTCCGCAGCTTCTGGCGACTGCGGATGTCCTTCCTGATCATCTCAGGGATTCTGATGGCATTGACGATGGTGGTGGCGCTGATGTGGCCGCCCACCTACAGAACCGGTGCGACGATCCTGATCGAACAGCAGGAAATCCCTCAGGACCTCGTGCGCTCCGCAATCAGCTCCTTTGCGGATGAGCGGGTTCAGGTCATCAGTCAGCGCGTGATGACCACGCAAAATCTCATGCCCCTGATCGAGAGATACAATTTGTACCCGGACATCCGCGAATCGAAGCCGCGCGAAGTGCTGCTGCAGAAAATGCGCAACGACATCTCGTTGAAGATGATCAGCGCGGATGTGATCGATCCGCGCAGCGGGCGCCCGACGCAGGCGACGATCGCCTTTTCGGTCTCCTACCAAAATCACTCGCCGGACCTCACCCTGAAGGTGGCGAATGAGCTGACGACGCTGTATTTGAACGAGAATCTGACTTCGCGCACGCAGATGGCGGAACAGTCGACGGCGTTCTTCGCCGAACAGGCCACGAGCCAGCAACAACACATCATGGAGCTCGACAAGAAGCTCGCGGACTACAAAAAGCAACATCAGGACAGCCTCCCAGACCTCGCGCAACTCAATCTGCAGGTCAGCGACCGCACGGAACTCGACCTGCACGACGCGGAGAACCGGATCGCTTCGCTCGATTCCCAGCAGATCCTGCTGCGCGCACAATTGGCGCAGCTCAATCCCACCTCACAGGTGTATTCGGATACCGGACAACGCGTGATGGGCGTGGAGGATCGGCTGAAGGCGCTGCGATCGGAGCTTGCAAGCTACAAGGCGCGCTACGCGCCGGGCCACCCGGATATCGTCAGCACCGAACGCGAAATCGCGGGCCTGGAAAAGCAGGCAAAGGCCCAGGATGCAGGCGGCGACATCGCCCGCCAGCTCAGCGAGGCGCAGAGTCAGCTGTCGAGCGCCAAGGAGAAATATACGGCCGAGCACCCGGACGTCATCCGGCTTCAACACCTGGTGGACGAGCTGCAAAAAGAGCTGGCGGCTGCACCTGCCGCCGGCACGTTCCAGAAGTCCCAAGAACACGCGGACAATCCCGTCTATGTTCAGGTCAAAGGTCAGCTCGACGCGCTCGCCGTCGAGCGGCAGAGCGCGGAGGTCAAGCGCGATGAGCTGCGCGCCAAGCTCGACGACTACGAGCACAGATTGGCCCAGGAGCCGGCCGTGGAGCGCGACTACAGGGAACTGGCCCGGGACTTGGAGAGCGCGCAACTCAAATACCAGCAGATTCGCGCCAAACAGGGCGAAGTGCAGATATCGGAAAACCTCGAGACGGAGCGCAAGGGCGAGCGCTTCACCATGATAGAGCCGCCGTTGCCGCCCGAGAAACCGGTGAGCCCGAACCGCTTTCTCATCATTGCAGCCGGCTTCGTGTTCAGCTTAGGGATTGGGCTGGGAACGACCTTCTTGAGAGACATGTCTGATCCCACGATTCGCGGATTCAACGACGTGAGGGTGCTGCTCGCCGTGCCGCCGCTCGCCGCCATACCGACCATCGTGACGAACGCGGAAGCGCGGCGCCGGCGCCGGATCGCCAAGCTGTCGTGGGCCGGCGTGTTCCTGACGTTGCTCATAGGCGCCTGCCTGGTCCATTTCTTCGTCCGGCCGCTGGACGTGGTGTGGATCAGCCTGTTGCAGCGCTTCGGGATGTGACATGGACCGGATCCGCAGAGCCTTGGACCTGGCAAGACAGCAGCGCGACCTGGGCGCAGACCCGGCGCCGGTCCCGCAGGCGCCCGCGGAATCGCGGGCGGCCACCGCGCAGTTTTCGGCGTCGATCGTCTACACCAATACTCGGGTATTCAAGCCGGATCCGGCCCTGCTCGAATCAAATCGCATCGTCGATCCATCGAGCGACGATGCTGCGGTCGCCGCGTTTCGCATGCTGCGTACTCAGGTCTTGCACCGGCTGGATGAGAACGCCTGGCGTTCAATGGCCATATTGAGTCCCGGCGCGGACGACGGCAAGACCACCACCGCGGTGAATCTGGCGGTGAACCTGGCCTTCGACCGCCGCCACACGGTGCTGCTCATCGACGGCGATCTCAAACGTCCGTCGATAGGTTCGCTTCTGGACATCAACCCGGAATTCGGGCTGGATGACATCCTGCGCGGCAAGGCGCGCATCGACCAGTGTCTGTACCATCCCGAAGGATTCGAGCGGCTGGTGGTGCTGCCGGCCCGGGGATCGCTCGCGGACTCCTCGGAGACGCTCGCCGGCCCGCAGGGCCGGGCGCTGGTCGCCGAATTGCGCGCCCGGTATCCGGAAAGGATTCTGTTATTCGATCTGCCGCCCGTTCTCTGCGCGGACGACGCGCTCGCCTTCCTGCCCCTGGTCGAGTGCGGCTTGATGGTGGTTGCGGAACGCGCCACGCCCCGCTCGGATCTCTTGCGCAGCATGGAACTGGTCCGCAACACCCCCATCGTCGGCACGGTGGTCAACCGCGCAACCGACATGAAATCCGGATACGGCTAGCTTTCGCCATGTACGAAAGATACTTTCACCTGAAGTCGAAACCTTTCGCGATGACTCCCGATCCTGCGTTCCTGTACCAGTCGAGCCAGCACGCCGCGGCGGCGACGATGCTGGAATACGCCATCGAATCGCAGGCCCCGTTTTGTCTGTTGACCGGTGAAATCGGATCGGGCAAAACCACGCTGCTGCGGTATTTCTTGCGCAAGCTCGGCGAGAACACCACCGTGGGATTGATCAGCAACGCGCACGGCCGCTTTCACTCGATCCACCCCTGGGCCCTCTCGGCGCTGGGAATCGCGCCGGCCGACGACTCTGATATCGCGCAGTACGAAGCATTGATCGATTTTTTCGTGCGCGAATACGGCCGTGGGCGGCGCACGCTCTTGGTGTTCGACGAAGCACACAATCTATCGACGTCGATCCTGGAGGAGTTGCGCCTGCTGTCGAATGTCAATTCGGAAAACGACCTCGCGCTCCAGGTGTTGTTGATCGGACAGCCGGAGCTGCGCACTAAACTGGAAAGCCCTGAGCTCGAACAGTTTGCGCAGCGGGTGTCGGTCGATTTTCATCTGGGGCCGCTGACTCTGGACGACACGCAGTCATACATTCGGCACCGGCTCACGGTGGCCCGCGGCGACCCCTCCCTGTTTCATCCAGAAGCGATCGCGTTCATTCATGCGCGCACGAGGGGCATTCCCCGCCTCATCAACCAATTGTGCGACCTGGCCCTGGTCTACGCGTTCGCCGAACAGCACTCCATCGTTGAATTGAAGCTGCTGGAGCACGTGGTGCTCGACCGCCAGCAACACGGCGCCATCTCCCTTTTCGGAAGCCGATCGCCGGCATCGGGCATCAGCATAACCCACGAGCGCGGCTAAGCATCGGTGCGCAAATTCCTGACGGCTGCGGCCGCGTTCTGGTGCATTTGCGCAGTGCATGCCGAGGGTCTGAATCCCCAAAGACTGGGAGTGCTGTACAACGCTGACGACGCGTCGAGCTCGCAGATCGCACGCTATTATGCGGCGCGCCGCTCGATTCCGCCGGAGAACGTCCTCGGACTTCACCTGGGAGGCGCGAACGTCATCGCCCCCGAGACATTCGCCCCCCTGCGCAAGTCCGCCCTGGATCGCATGCCGGGCGCGGTGCAGTCGCTCGCCCTGGTGTGGTCCCGGCCGTACGCCGTCGGGTGCATGTCGGTCACCACGGCCTTTGCCGCGGGATACCGTGCGGACTTCTGCGTGCCCGGGTGCGCAGCCACGGCACCGAATCCCCTGTTCGACTCGGAGGGGTGGCTGCCGGCCGATACCGTCGGTTGGTGGCCGGCCATGCTGATTCCAACCGATGAGCCAACGCGGGCACGCGCATTGATCGAGCGCGGCATCGCGGCGGACGGATCGGCGCCCGCGGGCGCGGTGTACCTGGTGCGAACGCAGGACGGGGCGCGCAATGTGCGTGCCGCAACCTATGCGGATGTCGAGCAGATGCCGGCCCATCGGTTTCACATTGTCGAATTGTCGACGCCGATTGCGAACGATTTACCGGCTGCCGTGGCCTACTTTACCGGCGCCGTCAGGGTGGAGGAACTGGGGCGCATCCACTTCCTCCCCGGAGCGGTTGCCGATCATTTGACATCGACGGGCGGCGTGTTGGCCGGTGGAAGCCAGATGTCGGCGCTTGCCTGGCTCGATCAGGGCGCGACGGCGTCCTACGGCACGGTGTCCGAACCTTGCAACAACCTGCAGAAGTTTCCCAACGTGGAAGTGCTTCTGCGCCACTACGCGCGCGGGGAAACCATCCTCGAGGCCTATTGGAAGAGCGTCGACATGCCGGGTCAGGGACTGTTCATCGGCGAGCCGCTGGCGCGGCCGTATGCAGTTTCCCGCCGCTGACATTGTCGTCTCTCTGTCATGAGCGGCTAGGAGAATCCCACACCCGGCCAAGCGATACGAGCAAATGAACACGACCGAGCCCGCGCGCCTCAAGCTGATTTTCGTGAACCGCTATTTTGCGCCCGATCAGTCCGCGTCGAGCCAGATGCTGACGGACCTGGCGGGCGGCTTGGCGGGGCGTGGCTTCAACGTCCATGTGGTCTGCACGGCTCAGCTGTACGATGACCCCGACGCGCGGCTGCCGCCGATGGAGACGCGGGCGGGTGTCACGGTGCACCGCATTGCGACGACGCGCTTCGGGCGCGATCGCCTGGCCGGGAGGGCCGTCGATTACGCCTCATTTTATGTCGCATGCACGTTCAAGTTGCTGGATTTGCTCGGGCAAGGCAACATCGTGGTGGCCAAGACGGATCCACCGCTCGTGTCGCTGGTATGTGCGCTGGCCGCGAAGATGAGAGGCGCCACCCTGATCAACTGGCAGCAGGACGTATTCCCGGAGATTGCCTCTCTTCTGGGGTCGAACCCTTTGCCGCGTTGGCTGGATTCGTTGCTGCGCCGCTGGCGCGACTCATCCTTGCGTGCCGCCAAGATGAACGTGGTCATCGGCAACCGCATGCTGCAATACTTCGTCGGCAGCGGAATTCCGCCCGCGCGGCTCTGTCTCATCGAGAATTGGGCGGATGCACGCGAGGTCACACCGAAGCTGCCGTCGGCGAGCGCGCTGCGCTCACGGCTCGGGCTGCTCGACCGGTTCGTCGTCGGCTATTCAGGAAATCTCGGCAGGGCGCACGAGTTCGAGACCATTCTGGGCGCGGCGAAGGCGCTCGAATCCCAGCCTGTATTCGCCTTCTTGATCATCGGGGGCGGTGCGAAGATACCGGCGTTCAAGCAGGCGGTGGCGGATTGCGGACTCAACAATGTGAGCTTTCTGCCTTATCAGCCCCGCGAAACCCTGGCCGACAGTCTCGCCGCAGCGGACGTGCACGTTGCCAGCCTGCTGCCGTCGCTCGAAGGATACATCGTGCCGAGCAAGTTCTACGGGATCCTTGCCGCCGGCAGGCCGATCGTGTTCGTCGGCGATCCTGACGGCGAACTGTCGCGGATCATTCTGGCGACGGAGTGCGGCCTGGTCGTCAAGGTCGCCGCCTGCCGTGAACTGGCGGAGCAGCTGTGCCGCCTGCGTACAGCGCCCAACGCCTGCGCCGCGATGGGCCGGCGCGCCCGGCAACTGCTCGACGAGAAGTACGATGCCAGAGCCGGAATCGACAAGTGGTGCGCGATGTTGCGCGGTCTCGAGGCGCGCCACGCCTAAGCTGCACCCGTTGAGCACGAGAGATAAATGCTGAGAATCAAACACGTGGTGCTCGATCGGGATGGAGTCTTGAACGAGGAGGCGCCGAACGGGAGGTTCATCACCTCGCCCGGTGAGTTTCGGTGGTTGCAGGGAGCCCTGGATGCGCTCAGGGAACTTCACGGCGCCGGCATTCGTCTGTCGGTCGCCACGAATCAATCGGGGGTGGGCCGCGGCATGATGACGATTGAACAGATGGAGAGAGTCAATGCGGAGATGCGCCACCAAGCCCTGCGCCACGGCGCTGCCATCGCCGCGGTGTTCGTTTGCCCGCATGAGCCGGCAGCAGGTTGCGGCTGCCGCAAACCGCTGCCGGGACTCATCGAGGAGGCCATGGCGGACGCGCGGTGCGCGGCCGACGCGACTCTCGTGGTCGGCGACGATGTACGCGACATCGAGGCCGCAGAGCGGGCGGGAGCATCCGCCGCCCTGGTTCTCACCGGCAAGGGCCGCTTGCACGAGCGGGCCGCGCGCGAACGCGGTATCGCCGTCTACGAGGATTTGCCTGCATTGGTACGGGCCGTCCTGAGTCGCACGATTCAAGCGCCTGAGAATGGGATGCTGAAGATCAACCAAGTTTTTGCCGACCATGCCGACGTCATCAGGCGCGCCGCCGCCGAATTGCCGCCGGCGATCGAGCACATCGTCGCCCTGATCGATCGCTGCCTGCGCGAAGGGCACAAGGTGATGGCCTGCGGCAATGGCGGCAGCGCCGCGGATGCACAGCATCTGGTCGCGGAATTGGTGGGCCGGTTTCGCGATGAGCGCCGAGCGCTCGCCGCGGTCACCTTGATGGCGGATTCGGCGACCCTGACGGCGCTCGCGAACGACTATGGCTACGAGCAGGTTTTCGCGCGCCAGGTCGAGGCGCTCGCGGCTCCCGGCGACTTGCTGATCGCCATCAGCACCAGCGGCAACTCGGCGAACGTCGTGCGCGCAGCGGCGGCGGCCCGGTCGGCCGGCTGCGCGGTGATCGGATTGACGGGCGCGGGCGGCGGAAAATTGGCCGAATATGCCGACCCGATATTGCGCGCACCCTCCAACGTCGTCGCGCGAATACAGGAGGTTCACGCACTGTGCATTCATGCGATCGCGGACGCGCTCGACGACAGGATCATGGCGGCGGCCGGATCATGATCGACATCGGACAACTGTCGTCCTCGGTCGACCTGTTGCCGGTTCTGCATCGATATGCGGGGCTGCACGCCGTCGTCGTGGGCGACTTGATGCTCGATGAGTACATCGCCGGAACCGTCGATCGGATCTCGCCCGAAGCTCCCGTTCCGGTGGTTCGCGTGAAGGACACCGAGCTGCGTCTCGGCGGCGCCGCGAATGTGGCGCGACAGATGGCGGCGCTCGGCGTTTCGGTGAGCCTCGCAGGCGTTGTCGGCGCCGATGGGGCGGGCGAGGACGTGCTGCGGCTTTGCGCCGAAGCCGCGATCGATACCCGCGCCGTGCTGCGGTCGGCCGAGCGCAATACGACGCGCAAGCTGCGGGTACTCGGACATAGTCAGCAACTGTTGCGAATGGATTGGGAGGACACAAGGCCTTGTGCGCCCTCGATGATCGCGGATCTCCTAAAGAGGCTGGAGGACATCCGCCGCCCCGACGTCATCGTTCTCAGCGACTATGCCAAAGGGGTCGTGACCGCGCAGGCGATCGAAGGCGCGATGGCAGTGGGTGCAAGATACGATGCCTCGGTTCTGGTCGACCCCAAGCATCGCGATTTTCGCCGCTACCGCGGCGCGACCACCATCACACCGAATCTGCGTGAGCTGGAAGCGGCGGCCGGCGCTCACGTGAACCCCGACGACCCGGCGGCCGTGGCCGCGGCGGCGCGCGCCTTGACGGTGGCGGCAAACTTGAGAGCGATGGTGGTCACTCTCGGCGCACGCGGCATGCTGGTGGTCCCGGCGGACGGCCCTGAGATATCGATTCCCGCGGTACAACGCGCCGTCTTCGATGTTACGGGGGCCGGCGACACCGCGATCGCCGTGCTCGCCGTATCGCTCGCGGCCCGTGCGTCATTCGTCGCGGCCGCACAAATCGCCAACGCCGCCGCCGGAATTGCGGTGGGCCAGGTGGGCACGGTCGCGGTCGATGTCGACGGTATTCGAGCGGCGCTGACCGAGGCGGCGATGGGAAAGGTGCTGAGTCGGGACGAAGTCGCGACGCGCGCGGCTTCCTGGCGCCTGGCGGGCAAACGCATCGCCTTTACCAACGGCTGCTTCGATCTGCTGCACAGCGGGCATCTGGCGCTGCTGCGCGAGTCGCGAAAATTGGGCGATGTGCTGGTGCTCGCGATCAACAGCGATGCCTCCATACGCCGCCTCAAGGGCCCGGATCGCCCGTTGGTCGGCCAGGCTGAGCGTGCGGCGCTGCTGGCGGCGCTCGATTGCATCGATGCCGTGACGATCTTCGAGGAGGACACGCCCTTGGAAACCATCCGGCGGGTTCGGCCGCAGGTATTGGTCAAGGGTGCGGACTATAGAATCGACGAAGTGGTCGGCCGCGAGTTCGTTGAAGCCGACGGCGGCCGGGTCGCATTGGTGCCGCTGGTGCCGGAGAAGTCCACGACCGCGCTGGTGCAGCGCATCCGCGGTGTCCGTTGATACCGGGGAATGGGCCGCGTCGGGCCTCAACGCCTCAAACAGGCAGACCCTGCTGGCGGCGCTCTGCCTCGAGGACCTTCAAATCAATGGACAATTCGTAGGCGGCGCGCATGAGGCTGAAATAACAGCCCGCACGGCCGTCCAACACCCCCAATCGAACGATGTAGAAGTACAGGAACATCACCAAGGGCCGCAGCGGCAGGCGGTAGCCGATCTGCTTCAGCGTACGTCGGCGGATGAGGGGGTCCGATGACATCAGACCGCGCAGCTCAATCCTTGCGCCTCTGATCCGGATCTTCTCGAGCGCTTCCAGCGTCGAATATCGATTGTGTCGTTCATACCAATAGGCAATGCCCTTGTTGAACGGGTAGTGATGAATGTGGGATGCAAGATGCTCAACCACCCCGTCTGCGACGTACTCCTCGTTCACGTCGCGCTCCACCCGGACGTGCCCCAGCCGCACGAGACGGCCGAACCAGCTGGGATAGCCGCTGCTGCGCCTGAGCCACTTGCCGAGAAAAAAGTCCATCCGGCGCATTCTGAACATCACGGTCGCAGGGCCCGCGGCCGCGACGCAGGATTCGATCTCGGCGGCCAAGTCCGCGGGAACCCGCTCATCC
Source organism: uncultured Gammaproteobacteria bacterium (assembly GCA_963702735.1). Classification (GTDB taxonomy): domain Bacteria; phylum Pseudomonadota; class Gammaproteobacteria; order Steroidobacterales; family Steroidobacteraceae; genus Bog-1198. The sequence continues at coordinate 692,022 of CAVPDW010000002.1, forward strand.
GCGTCGACCATCAGCACCCACGGATGCGCGTAGGTAACGGAGCTCAGGGCGGCATTGCGCTGGGCGGCATAGTTGTCGAAGCGACGCTCGATGACGCGCGCACCGCGGGCGGAGGCGATTTCCCGGGTTCGATCCGTGCTGACCGAATCGAACACGACGATGTCGTCGGACCATGCACAGGAATCGATGCAGTCGGCAAGATTGGTTTCCTCGTTCAAGGTCAGAATGAGGATGGAGACGCCGCTCATGCGGCCCGATGGTACCACGGAGCTGCCGAGCCATCGGGAGCGCGGAATTGATTCCCTTTGAGGGTTCTTTTCCCGATTTTAACCGGCCCGTAACAATGCCTTCCCATCCTGTGCCCGCATGTTGAACAGTCTGCCCGACATTGTCCGCCTGTTGCGCCCCAAGCAATGGGTCAAGAACGCCTTTGTCTGTGCGGGGGTGTTCTTCGGCGGGCGGCTGCACGATGCGCATCTCGTGACTGCCATGATATTGGCCTTCATGGCGTTTTGCCTGGTCAGCTCAAGTGTCTACGTGTTCAATGACTATTTGGACCGAGAATCAGACCGGCAGCATCCAACCAAGCGCAACCGGCCGCTCGCGAGCGGAGCCGTCACGCCGGCGCAGGGACTCATCATCGCCGCGGCGTGCCTCGCTCTGTCGCTGACTGCGGCCTGGTTTGCCGACGAGCGAACACCCGTGGTCATCCTGACATATCTCGCGATCAATACGGCCTATTCTCTCTGGTTGAAGCATCAGGCGGTAATCGACGTATTCTGTATCGCCTCCGGGTTCATGCTGCGCATCATGGGCGGTACCTGGGGCATCCGGATTACGCCGTCCGGCTGGCTGCTGCTGACAGGCATGTTCATCACGCTGTTCTTAGGGTTCGCCAAGCGCCGCGCCGAGTGGGCGGATGCCGAGAACGGGCATCGGCGCCGCCCGGTACTCAAGCTCTACTCGCGCGAGCTGCTCGACACCTTCTTATCCATCACGGCCACCGGCACTGTGCTGAGCTTTGGGCTGTACACCTTGGACCCGCAAACCATCGCGCTGCACCACACCGATAAATTGATTTTCACTCTGCCGTTCGTGCTGTTCGGACTGTTTCGCTATCTGTTCATCCTTCATGACGGAAGAAAAGGGGAGAATCCCAGCGCGGATGTGTTCACGGATTATCAGATTCTGTTGTGCGGCTTGGCGTTTGCGGGCACCACTCTGTGGTTCTTGAACCGCTAGGGTCCAAATGGGTCAAGGCAGCCGCGATTTCCGTCGCGGCGGCTGCGGCGTTGTATCTTGGCACCGTGCTCTGGGTAGGCCGCGCCCAGGTTGCCGCCGCGCTGAGAATGGTGAGCTTGGACTTGGTGCTTGGGCTGCTTGCGCTGTCTGCGCTGAACTATGGATTGCGATTCGTGCGCTGGCATTACTATCTGCGAAAGCTGGGCAACGACATCGCGATTCACCATAATCTTAGGATTTATATCGGCGGTTTCGCGCTGACGACCACCCCCGGCAAGGCGGGAGAAATGGCCCGATCCCTATGGCTTCGGCCCTATGGAGTGCCCGCCACGGCATCGCTGGCGGCATTTCTGGCGGAACGCATGCAAGACTTCCTGGCCATCGTGTTGCTCTCGAGCCTGGGGGCGTCCATCTACCGCGGCGGCCGCTGGCTGCTGCTCTTCAGCTTTGCGCTGGTGTCCCTGTCGATGCTCGTCATTTATGTTCCGGCGATCAGCCGCAGGGCCCTGAAGGCCCTGGGACTTCGGGTCGCACAGGTGTTGAGTCTTACGCGGGACTGTCTCAGCGCCCGCAGCTTCATCCTCGGTTTCGCGATGGGAATGGCTGCGTGGGCGGCGGAGGCGTGCGGCTTCGCCCTGTTGCTGCAGGCATTGGGCGCACCGCTCCCCCTGCTCACGGCGGTCGCCATTTATTCTCTGTCGATGTTGGCCGGCGCCCTGAGCTTCATGCCGGGCGGCCTCGGCGGCAGCGAGGCCACCATGATCGTGTTGCTCACCTTCTGCAAGGTTCCCGTCGCCTCGGCGGTGTCGGCCACGCTGCTGATTCGGCTGACGACGCTGTGGTTTGCGGTGCTCCTCGGCATCGTTGCACTGTCCATTCGATCGAAAGTCCCGGTGGCGCCCGTCATCCCATCTCCTGCGCCCGCGCCGCTCGATTCCCGCTGAGAAGGCCGCCTCATGCGAATCAGCTCTTGGGGCGGCATGACAGGGGGAGTCGAATCTCTGTCGCAACCGGCATTCTCCAGCGACATTCGTTCGCAGGTACTGACCGACGGCGCCCGCGGCGGCCCGACCTGTCTGGTGGTGGGCAACCTGCGCAGCTATGGAGATGAGATCTTGAGCCCGCATGGGCGCTACATAAGCACCACTCGGTGCGATCGTATCGTCGGAATCGACCGCGAGGCCGGTATGCTCACTGCGGAATGCGGGGCGAACCTGCATGCGCTGCAACGGCGCCTCGAACAAATCGGCTACATGCTCCCCGTCATGCCGGGTACCGCCCATCTGACTCTGGGCGGGGCGATTGCCAACGACGTTCACGGCAAGAATCACCACGTCGCCGGAACCTTCGGCTGTTTCGTCGAGAAATTCGAGCTGGCACGTTCCAGCGGCGAAGTGCTGCTGTGTTCTCGCCGGGAGAATTCCGATTACTTCGGCGCCACCATCGGCGGTATGGGGCTGACAGGCGCGATTACGCGCGCCACCATCCGCCTGCGGCGGATCGACTCTCCGTTTCTGAAGGTGTCCTCGCATCGTTTGAAGAACTTGCGCGAATTTTTCGACATGGATGAGCGCTGCAAGGGCCGGCACGAATATACGGTCGCCTGGATCGATTGCCTGAGCCGCGGGCGGAGCCTGGGAAGGGGTATCTACAGCGTCGCCGACCATTCGCAGTCCGGCGACGGCATCGCCGCTTCACCGCAGCGTATCGACAAGTATCGCGCTTCAGTTCCGTTCGCGCTGCCGGTATCGCCCGTGAACCGGCTCACGCTGTCGCTCATGAACGCGGCCTACTATCGTTTGCACCGCACCGGGGAGCGCACGCTTCGCTACGATGAATGGCTGTACCCGCTGGATGCAATCGATCACTGGAACCGTCTGTACGGCCGGCGCGGCTTCCATCAGTTCCAGTGCGTCGTTCCCCACGCCGATGCACCCGTCGTCATCGAGCAAATGCTCGAGACCATATCGGCGCGCAGGCAGGGCTCGTTCCTGGCGGTGCTCAAGAACTTCGGCGACAGGCCTTCCCCGGGTTGGATGTCCTTTCCCATGCCGGGAACGACGCTGGCCCTGGATTTTCCCAATCGAGGCTCCGCAACCCAGGACCTCTTGTTCGATCTGTACCAAATAGCCGCGGCGGCGGGCGGTCGCCTGTATCCCGCCAAAGACGGATGTTCCCCACCCGCCAGCCTCGCGCAAGGTTATCCCCAACTCGACCGGTTCAGACACATGATCGATCCGGGCTTCGGGTCGGTGATGGCCCGCCGCCTGCAACTGATCAATTGACTCAGATAACATGAATGCAGTGACTACCGCCACACGCCATATTCTCATCTTCGGCGCGACCAGTGCGATCGCAGAGGCGACGGCCAGGTTGTGGGCGAGCGAACGCGCGCAGCTGTACCTGGTCGGGCGCAGCGACGCAAAATTGCAGCTCGTCGCCGGCGATCTGGCGGCGCGAGGGGCGCAGGTTCACTCGCAGCTTCTCGACCTCAATGAGCTCACCTTGCATGCGGCGGCCATAGAGTCCGCATTCCAGGCCTTGGGACGGGTGGACGTCGTACTCATCGCACACGGCGACCTGCCGGATCAAAAGCAATGCGAAGGCAGCGTCGAAGCCACCTTGAGCGCCCTGCAAACGAATGCGATCTCCACGGTCTCGCTGCTCGCAACGATTGCGAATCGCATGCAGGCACAGGGCTCCGGGGTGATTGCGGCCATAGGATCCGTCGCCGGGGATCGTGGCCGCAAGAGCAACTACGTGTACGGATCCTGCAAGGCGCTCGTGGCCACGTTCATGGAGGGCCTCGCGGGCCGCATGCTGCCGTACGGCGTCGCCGTCATTACGATCAAACCGGGATTCGTCGATACGCCGATGACGGCGCGGTTCAAAAAGGGTGCGTTGTGGGCGCGCCCCGAACAGATTGCCCGCTTGATTCATGGCCGCGTGGCCAGGGCGCGGTCGGGAAGCTTCTACGCGCCCAGATATTGGGGGTTGATCATGCTGGTGATCCGGTTCCTACCCGCACAAATTCTCTATCGATTGAATATCTAGACCGCAATGCCAATGAAAGCGGGGAATTGCAACGAGCGCTTAGATGCGCTGCTCGCAGGATTGATCTTCATCGGGTTGTCGCTGATGACGGGCCGTGTTTATCGATTTCCGTTCGACGATGAGATCTTCTCGCTGGATCTTCTGGAGTCCGCGCGCAGCTTTTCCCAGTTGTCGACGGATTTGCTGCGCGCCATCGATGTGCATCCACCGACTTCTTATCTCGTTTTCTATCCTCTGTGGCGTCTCGGCGTGGGCCCGAGCGGTTTGCGGTGGGCGAGCCTTCTCTTCAGCGCCGCAGCGGTGGTCCTCGCCCATCGGATCGTCATGCGATGGGTGCCGCCCGAACGCAGCCTCTCGCTCGCCGATCGCGCCATCGTTCTGGTGATCATCGCATCGACGCCGCTGCTGGTGAGCCAGGGTGACGCCATTCGCTGGTACCCGCTGTTCACCCTGTTGTTCATGGGCTGCGTCTACGCATACCTGAGTGACGACGGGCACAGAGGCACCTCCTGCGCCGTATTGAGCGGGCTGCTGGCATCCACGAATTTTCTTGGATTTTTCGTGTTTCCTCTGTTCGAGTTCGATCGATTCCTGCGGCAAGGGTCCAAAATAGAGTGGCCCCGCGCGCTGATGCGGGGGCTCATTTTCCTGGTATTCGCGTTGCCGGGCCTGATTACGCTGTGGCACGGCGTGACCACCGATCACCCGTACATCGCGGGCCAGATCGGGGGCGGTGCGCTCACGACGGCGCTCGTGACCGGCATCGGCTTCTTCGGCGGCGATAGCCTGGGGCTGGCGCAATCCGTCGCAACCTTGCCCGCCGCCGCGCTCACGCTTCTGATTCTCTACCTGAGCGCTCTGGACCCGCGGTCGCGGGTGTTGGCATTGAATGTTTCGGTACTGTTCCTGCTGCTGGCGGTGGGTTTCGCCAAGCCCCGGTCGTTCGTCTATTTTGCCCTATGCCTGTCGATACTAATGACCCATCGTTGGCTCGTCGAAACGAACCCCCGACTGAAGTTTTCCATTGCATTGGTCGGTTTGGTTACCCCCCTGATGGTCATGGCCAACATCAAGTGGAACGACACGCCTTATAAGAGGAATACGGCGGTACCGTTCGAAGAAATACTACGCTTCGTGCAATCCAATGCACGCCCCGGAGATGCGGTGGTGGTTTCCGATGTCGTGCTGAATTGGGAGTTGCAGAAGGACAACAGCGCCTGTGTCAGCCTGTACCTCACCAACCCTGCCTGCGACCTGGCCGGCGCACAGAAGCTCATCGTCATCGACGGCTATGGCGTGGGGAGCCGCGAACGGGACCGATGGCTGGCCGAGAAGCCATCGCTGCTTTCGAATCGAACCGAGACTGTCTCGGTCTTCTTCGGCGTCGATCGCGAGGCGGTGCTGAAGCGCCGCCTCATCCCGGGCTTGGACGAGTACATTCTCAAGGCCGGCATTTACGTTAAAGCGCCGTTGCGAACCAATGGCTCAGGCGTTGGAGAGCGGATAAATCCGGCTGACTGAGAAGCGCCGGCGCAGAAACAGGCGCCGGAACACGATATTGGCCACCTCGAGCGGCTCCCTCCAACGCCGCAGCCGCACGCTCAGTGCGCGCAGGGAGAAATTCCTGTGCAGCGGCAGCATGTCCACCTCGTACAGATCGAGCAGAGTGAACCACAGGTCCGCATGACGCAGCGCCTCCGCCGAAGGCAAGTGAATTTTTATTCTCTTGGATGCCGACCACACCGAGAACATCTTCTGCCGGGCGCAATCGTTCAATACTGCCGCGTGCACTTCGAATACCATGCAGCCCGCCGGCGTCTCGTGGAACGCGGCGATCTCGCCGCGCGAAGGATCGATGCGCCAGTGATGCGCGCCCCGCGAGTCGTTGACCCGAAAGATGAGCGGGCATAGCTTGCGCCGGCGTATCAGCCCCGGAACGGCGCGCAAGAAGGGCTCGAAGTAGGCCTTGAACGCCTCGAAATCGGCCACGGCTTCCGACTCGGCCGCGGCATTCTGAGACAGCTTCGCAGCATTGCGCTCGAGCATCACGTCGACGTAGCTCTGGCGGCGGGCAAAATCGAACGGGACGACGTCAAATCCGGCGGTGTCGCTCCAGCTGCTGCCCGGCGGCATGACCACGCATTCCGTGGCGGCACCCGCCTGCGCGGCGATTTGGACATAGCGCTTCTTGGCGAGGTCAGGCGTCGTCGCGGTCGAATTGAAATGCCGCGTTTCGGCGTGCAAGAAGCAGTGATTGCTTGCAAAAGGCACTGCGTAGCGCGCTCCGGTGAAGATCGCGCAGCGTGCAAATTGGTCCGCGGAGTCGTAGCTCGCATCGTTGATGGGCAGGAGCTTCTCGTGGTTCTCCACACACAGCGGGACAGGCGAGGCGCTCGAGTGGCTGCGGAAAATGAAATCCATCTTGGGATGGTCGCGCAAAACCTGCCGCAGGGGCAACCCAAACAATTTGCAGTCGTTGCAATTGAACAGCGTATACCCGCCGCCGCAGATCACGGCCGCACTGTCCACCGTCAGCCCGAATTGGTAGGAGTGAATCTCGAACTCCGGACCGAGTTTCTGCGATCCGCCATGGGGGATTTCAACGACGTTGTGAAATCCCAGCCAGTTGAGATCGTCGACCATGCGCCGGGTGGGCACTTTGGGCACGAGAACGGTCGTTTTCGGATCGAAATATTTTTTGAGCGAGGGTCCGTGGAAATGATCCCAATGCAGATGGGTGAGGTAGATGAATTGCGGATGCAGATTGTCGATCAGGCGCGGATCGGGTTCCGGAAAATTCCACCAGCTGCGCCAGTAGCATGAACCTGTCAACCACGGATCGCAGACCACGCGCACGCCGTCATGCTCGGCGAGCAGACCCGCATGGCTCAAAATGGTGAACTTCATGACTCAAGTATCGGGTACGGACCATGACGTCCATATGACACGCAACCCGATGCGTCAGCCCCGGCGAGCGCGGACCAAAATCGCCACGTAGTTGGAGTCGAGCGGAATGCGTTGTCCGCCGAAATACAAGACGGAAAGCAGCCGCTCGACGAAGTATCTCCCGAGCTTCACCCCGCACCGCTTGATGAGGCGCGCCAAGCCGACCCCGCGCAGCGGCAGGGCGGGCGCGCGGATCTCAATTAACTTAAGACCGGCATTTCTGGCGAGATAGACCAACTTATGCCGGCCGATGGTGGTGACATGGGTGGGGTCCCCGTGCTGAATCATGCGGCCGAAGGGGCTGTCGCCGTTCGGGAATCTCACGATGAGACGGCCGTCGGCCGCCAACAGGTCGCGAATGCGCTCGAGCAGCGCAGGCAAATGTTCGATGCCGACGTGCTCGATCACGTCAAAGGCGACGATATGAGTAAAGTGACCCTCGAAACGATTCAATCGAGGATCGCGGAGATCTTCGAAGAAGCAATCCGAGTTGAAAAAATCCCGTGCGCGCGCGTTCAACCGGGTATTGGTTTCGACCCCACAGATTTCTCCTCCCAGACTCTTGGTCCACCCCAAGAAGCCGCCGTTGCCGAAGCCGATTTCCAGGACTCGCGGCGGCGGTTGGGCCGTCATCGAGGTTTCCGCGGCGTAATAGATGACATCGAGATGCGTGAATTTCCCGAATGCGGAGTCCTCCCAATCCTTCCATTCGATGTATGCGTCGCCCGGTGTATCCATGTCGATAGTCTATAATGATGCGCTGGTCGTTACGGTGGCGCTTTGATGAATCTTATCGACTCCCTCGCGGGCGAGACCCGATGACGCGTTTGAGGCCGGTCGATTGATCATCGACTTAGGCACACAGCCCGCGCCGAGCGACCGCCATTTCGACGCCTGCGTCGCAGGCGCGGGTGCGGTGGGCATCGCACTTGCGGTGGAACTCGCCGCGAAAGGCATGCGCGTTGCCCTTCTCGAGGCGGGCGGCAAGACCTTCGAGTCGCGCTCCCAAGATGCATACTACGGGGAATCCGGCGGACTGCCGTTCAATGGCCTTTATAATGGTCGCTGCCGGATGTTGGGCGGCACCACCACGCTTTGGGGCGGCCAAGTACTGGAAATCGACGATCACGTCTTTCGAGGACGACATTGGGTGCCCGCAAGCGCGTGGCCGATCTCGAAGCAGGAACTAACCACTGCATATGCGCGGGCCATTGAACTCGAGGGCCTAGCCCGATCGCTTGACGACGCAGACGGCATCTGGGGGGCGTTGAATTTAGCCCCCCCGTCGTTTGGCGACGACTTATACGCCGCCTTCTCGCGCTGGTGTCCGGTTACCAACTTCGCCGCGCTGCATGCCGATGCGCTCAAATCCCATCCGAATATTCAAGTGTTTCTGCATGCCGGTGTCCGAACCCTGGAATTCGAGGGCGACGGCGAGACATTGCGTGCTGTCCGCGCGCTGACGCCGGCTGGAGGGGTGGTGACGTTTTTCGCCAAGCGATTTGTGCTGGCGGTCGGAGGAATCGAGACCAGCCGGCTTCTACTGCAGCCCGACCTCAGCACTGGTCCCGCCCCTTGGGCGCGCACCGGCCTGGTCGGGCGGAACTTCCAGGACCATATCTCCGTATATGTGGCTACAGTCACGGACCGATCGCTTGCCGCCGCCCGCCATTTTGATTACGTGGCGGCCGGAGGCTTCAAGTATCACGCCAAAATCAAGCTGCGTCCGGAAACCCAGGAGCGCCTCGGGACTCTCGACGTTTGCGGATCCGTCGCCGTCACCACCGACGGCGTCGACGATATGGCGTTGGCCTATGAGACCTATCGCCTGTGGCGAACTCGCCAAATTCGAAGCCTGACGGCGGCGCGCGTCGGGCACCTGACGCGCAATTTTCCCAAGCTTCTGTGGCAGAAGCTGCCCTACTCTCAGCTCGTCCGCCGCCCGGCTCAACATCAGCGGCTGCGGCTGACCGTCCACTGTGAACAATCCCCTCAGTCCGCCGGCGAGGTGACCCTCAACGGCGAGCGCGACGCACAGGGATTGCTGCGGGCGCGGGTCGCTTGGCGGGCCGCACCCCTGGAACTTCACAGCATCCGTGCCTTCCTGAACACCGCACGGCAGGCATATCAAGCACGGGGACTGGGGTCCATCGACCCGGATCCGGCCATCGAAGAGGACGATACCGCGCTGACCTCCGCGTTTCGCGAGAATTACCACCACATCGGAGGCGCCCGGATGGCTGCTCACGCGAACGACGGCGTCGCGGACGCCCACCTTCGCGTCTTCGGCACCCGCAATCTTTATATTTGTTCCAGTGCCGTATTCCCGAGCGCCGGATTCGCCAATCCCACTCACACATTGATCGCGCTGGCTGTTCGGTTAGCGAATCATTTGGCGACGCTGCCGAAGACCTAGAGACTTCTCGCGCAGTATTCCGTATGAGCCTCTGAAATCAAACAGGCTGCCGATCAAGCTTCGCGCCGATTCTTGCAGCCAGTACGCAACGGCGATGATCACGATCGTGGAGTTGACGATCTCGCCGGCTATTCCGCCAACAACCATGCCGTTGACTCCCAGAAGTGGCGTCAGCAGCGCGCCAAGAACAATCGACACGGCCGCGAACCCCAACATTAGAAAGGACGGTCCGTACAGTCGGTTAGTGGATATCAACGCGTGTAGACTTACGCGGCCTTGCAGGTTTGCCGCCGAAAGGCACATGAAGAGCGCCATCAGGCCATAACTGAATTCGATTCGGCCCGCAGTCCAGACTCGGAACACGATCGGTCCGAGTACAAGCAGTCCGGCCGCGACACATAGAAACATCGCCCAGGCGAAATGCGTTCCGAGCACGATCAAACGATGAATCTGCTTGAAATCGCCGCGTCCCGAACTATGTGCGATTTCAACCTCCAGCGGCATGACCAAAGTCAACAACAGCTGATCCACGAAGCGCATGGCCGTGGCGTAGACCGAATACAGGGCTACTGCGGGACCGCCGAGCAGTGCGCCGAGCACTACCCGCGGTCCCTGTGTCATGAGTCCCTGAGTCGCCAAATTCGACACCATGAAGCCGATGGCCGGCTTCGCTTGAGATGATATCCAGGCTCTATCAAAGGCCCGAAAATCGACTCGAGCCCAGGGCGCGGCGCGCCGCGCGTACACCGCGATCACGAATAGTTCGACGAGCGCCATCAGGGCTACCAGGATTGCCGCGGAGACTTGCGATCCGGCGAACACCGAGACGACGAAGCCGATGCCCAGCAGTTCGCAGAATTTCATCGCCCCCTGCACGTAGTAGGCGAAGCCGTAGGAGCCCGTGGCATACAACGCCGCAACCATAAGACCGCGCAGCGTTTGAAACCACAACGCCGCCCCCGAACAGGCGATGATCCGGGCCGCCGCCGCCGAATCGATCTGCGAGAGGTGAAGGCCGCGGCTGAGCGGAGCGAGCGACAGGCCGGTAACCAGCAAAATGATCAACGGCAAGACGAGGAAGATCGTCAAATTGATGGATATCTGGAAAGTCAACTTCGCACGCGCGCTATCTCCTGCGCCGCTGGCGATCACCATGTCGTTGGCCGACGTCGTGACCAGGCCGAAATTTGACAACCCCATGTAAGAGGTCAGCGCGGTCAGCGCTATCCACTGTCCGTAACCGTCTATACCCCAGGCGCGGATCAAAACAGGCACGAGCAGTATCGTGTATCCGGCCTGGACGATTCGGGCAAACGCCTGTCCGGACATCCCGATCGTGATACGCCCCAGAAATCCTCGTTGCTCGGGGCTCACTGCATGTTCCCTCCCAAGAAATGCGCGCGCGCCAACTCGACGAGCTTCAGCGCAGCCGGCTGAAAGGTACTATCGGACACCGCTCGAGCGTTTCCAGCTACATGCTGGGTCTGGGTTGACGAGAACAGTATGATGGCATCGGGGCGTAACGCCACCGCGGCACACAAGAAGAGCTGCTCGATAAGGCCCGGCTTCGCCAGGTCAAGGCCAATGAGTTCGGACCAGCGCCGCCGAAGGTCGGCGTCGGTGGAAAATGCGATGCGGAGCTGCCGCGCCGGTTCGCCGTAAACGCGATATAGGACTTCCAGGGCATCCGTATAGCGCCGCTCGCATTGCAGCGGATTCCAGTCGTGCTGCAAGACGCCGCAAAATTCCGCCCGTTCAGCCCGCAGTCGATCCACGCAAACAGCCTTGCCACCGACGCCAAACGCGCCGATTTTGCCTGTGCGAACCGCGTCGAGGAGTACCGCCAAGAGGCTCGGGTCGGATAGGTCCGCGGGCTCTGCTTCATGCATCAGGAACAAATCAAGCCGCTCGACTTTGAGATTGCGCAGACTGAGATTGAGCGATGCGGCAGCCTCGACGCCACGGAATGCCGCTTTTTGGTTCGAAAGCACGGCGGCTCCCAGCCTGCTCTGGGTGACCGGAGCCCGCCGAACGAGTTTTACGAGGGGTTTCAACACTGCGCGTGCTGCCCCGTGCAGAGGGTGGCTGAACGGCGGCTTGATGCCGTACTTGCTCGTGACCGTAATCTGCTCGCGATGCCGCTTCAGAAATCGCCCCAGCAGGATTTCCGTCAGTCCGCCCCCATACGAGCGCGCCACGTCGAAGTGGCGAATTCCCGCATCGTACGCCGCGTCGAGCAAGCCGGCGTTTTCCGGTGTGAGATAGGCGCATCCGAAGCCCAGCTGCGTCGTGAGCCTGCCGCCGGGGAGCACGACGCTTTTCACAGCGAGCCGCTTGCGATAGCGCCGATTGAATCCCTACCGCTGAGCAGCCCAAGGTCGCGCATCGCCCGGCACAATACCTCGTCGTTGCCGAGCCCGTGGGCGCGCACGCTTCTGGATCCGTTCAAGCCGACTTTCTTGAATTCCTCGCCCCTCGCGAGCGCGGCCCGAATGACGTCCGACAACATATTCGGGTCATCAAAGAAATAAGCAGACTCCCGGTCTCTGAATACTCGATTGTGCACCGGTGACGGTTCAACGAGAACCGCCGTGCCGGAGGCGGCGATTTCGATGGCCTTGTGCGACATTTCATCCCGATTCGACCGAGTTACGAAGGACAATGAGAGCTTCGATCGCCAGATGACCTCGCGGTATTGGTCGTTCCAAACACTGGGATGGCAGATGATGCCTGCTTCCTTGAGCTTGGCCGCATGCCGCTCCCAGCCGGGCCCGAACAGGCCGAAACGTATGTTCGGCAAGTCGGCCGCCGCCCTGATGATCCAGTCTGCACGCCTGTCGTACGGGGACCCGACAAACGAGAGATCCAGGGTTTTGGGTGGGGACAAGCCGACAGCATTCGGCGGAAAATGCAGCGAGGGCTCAAATGCAAACGGGGCGCGCACCGCGCGTTGGGCGCCATGCGCCAGGAATTCGCGCTGTGTGATCTCGCGCGTGACGACATGCCCCCAGTAATGGGGCAATGCCGCCTTGAAATGACGCCATACGAAGTCATTTCGCGGGCCAAAGGGGTCATCGGGCATGTAAGAGATCGTGCTCACACCCCTCGCCCGGAGGTGTTCTATGGTCTCCGCGCGAAAGTAGATTGGCTTGTCGAGCCATACACAATCGGGTCCATTGACCTCCACGGCGTGTATCAGCGCCTTGTTGATCGCCGTAACGCCTGGCGAAGCCAAAAAGCGCTCGCTCAGTACACGAAGCGGTCGAAACCTCGACGCCAAGTATCGTTCGAACGGAAATTCGACAATATCCTGCGAGACTGAGCGGCGAAAGGCTCTCAAGCGATGTTCTGAGGTCGAACCGAGGCTCAGCGGCCCGCCATACAGAATGCGCATAACGTTGCTTTTAGCTGCTCATGAGTCGCGCCGTGCATGGCACTAGAATCTGTGCTGGACGGTAGAACCAATAAGTCTGAGACCCTTTGATTACAGTTCGGTTACTTCTCGCAGCTCGGCAGTTGCAATCAAGGGCTGTCCAGTTCTTGTGCGCAGGCACCCAATCGCGCCATGACACCTTAATAAATCCGTAACGTCGGCTGCGCACCCTGTGCCCACAATGGCATCCGAACGTCCTTTCGACGCATACGCCCCGACCGCGCCGCTTCACGAAGCAACCCTAAACAGGGCCTGGCTCTATGTACTCGTGCTGGTTTCGGCGGCCGGTTTTTATGCCTGGGAGGCCCGCTATCTGTATCTCGACGATGCGTTCATCCATCTGCGCATCGCCAAGAACCTGCTGGAGCACGGATTCTACTCCTTCAACGGGGACCATCCCACGTTCTGTACTTCGAGTCCGCTGTTTACCGCGCTGCTCGCGGTCTGCTCTCAAGTCATCTCATCGCCGGGCTTGCCGAAGTTCATCGGGTTGGTGATCTACGCGGCATTATTCGTGATGATTGCCTCGCGCGCTCTGGCGGCAACCATGCCCCCCGCCCGGTGGTTGTGGATCGCATTTCTAACCGCCGTTGCGAGTCCGATGGCGATGCGCTGGCTGGCGGACGGCATGGAGACGGGTCTCAGCGGCATTTTCGCGCTGATCCTGGCTCGAGCCGCATTCGATATTTATTCGCGGTCCAAGCCCGCGCGACCCGTGACCCTGATCGCCTACGCGGCCTTTGGCCTATTGGCCTCGACCTTACGCATCGAGTTTTCGCTGCTCGTCGCCCTAATCTGCACTGCCGAGTCGACCAGATTTCTCTTACGTCGTGAGGCAGATCGGTGCGCGATCGCTCTGGCGCTCGGATCATTGGCCGGCCTCGCCGTAATTTACTTGGTGTTCGGCAGAATCCTACCGGATACCGCGATTGCCAAGGCCCATGGGTTCGCCGGCATGTCGGGAGGCGCGGCGCTGCTCGACACTTTGGCAGACGTGGCAAAAGCTCATCTGGCCGCATCGACGCTCGGCATCCTGGTCCCGGGCGGCACGGTCCTGTCCTTCTGGATGGCAATGCGTACCGCCCGACACCGTGCATTCGTGGCGGTGTTGAATGCGGGGCTCGTCCTGCTCCTATGTTTGGTGGTGTGGCGGGGGCAGGCCATCCAGGGGTACCGCTACTTCGTCTTCATCGAATTCTTTCTGCTGGCCTTCAACATCGCCGCCGTGAACTCCCGGGAACAGACGGGTGAGAAACGCTTCCCGCCGCTGCGGCCGTGGATCGCGTCCCCGGCGACTGCAGTCTTATTGGCCCTGGTGTTCGTCGGTTGGCAGGCGTTCGACTTGCACAAGCTCCGTACGATCAGCGCGGGGAGGGGCGTGAGCTTCGAAAAATTCGAAAGCGCCGACTTGGCCGGTCTCAGAGGCACCTTTGGCATCGCCTGGGACGTCGGCATGATCGGCTACTTCTCGCAAGCGACCATTCTGGACGGCAATGGGCTGGTCAACGGTGTCGATGTCGCGCGAATGACGCGAGCGGAGCGCCTGCACCTTTTCGCGACTCGGTACCCGGTGCGCTTTGCATTCGTCAATGCCGCGCAGCTTGCAATCCTGAACGAATATCTCGATGTCAGTCGCTGGGAGGTACGCCAAACATACGAGTTCCCGAATTTCTCGGGCGATCCTGACCGGCATTTCTTGCTGGTCCGACAAGATTGAGCGCCTGCGCGACATGAGCACGGGCGGCAAAATTACCGTATCGGCGCAAGCACAACTGTCACCGGCCTCGCGCATGGCGCTGTACGCCGCACTGAATGCGGCGGTTCTGTTGGTGCTGGTCATCGGTACAGCCGTGTCGGCGCCGACGAATCCGCGCTTCGTCTACATCATCCTGGTCACTGCGCTGTGCACGAGCCCGCTTCTGTCCATGGATCGCATCAACGGCCGATATTTTCTCCTGGCCACTTACATGGCGTTCGCCTACGTTTTCTTTGGCTTCGGCGACGTGATGGGGATTCTATTGGGACGGACGGCCGAGGGCCCGGAAGGCATATTGACCGCTGCGGAGTGTGTAATCCTCGTGAGCCTGGCGGGTGTCACAATCGGGTATCGTATTGCGGCACGGGCGCCGCGAAAGAAATCCGAAGCCGGGAGCTCCACCGACTGGCCGTTCGCCGCCGTCGTAACCATCGGTCTGGCGTTTTGGATCATCGGGACGGCAACTCTCACCTATTGGCAGGTCTACGTCATCGGTGATCGGTCGAGCGCGACTTTGGTGAGGAACCTATCTTCTCTCGGGCAAGGCTACACGACGCTGTTCATGCTGGGGCAATTGATACAACCGCTCGGGGTCATGATCCTGGCTTACGCCTACGGCGCCTATCGCCGGCGCTTCCTGACCGCCATGATCGTGGCGGTGACCTGCATTCAGGTGGTCCTTGGCTTTGTCGCCGACTACAAATCGGAAGCCATTCTGGTCGGCATGCTGGTCATCATTACCAAGATCTATATGGATGGAAAAATACCCAAGCTCTGGGTGGTGTGCGGCGGTCTTTTCATTTTCCTCGCGTTTCCGATCTTCCAAGCACAACGCTTGGCTGTCCGAGGGGAGCAAGGACGCAGTGCCGCCGACACCCTGGCAAACATTGGCGAGACCCTCAAGAAATCGATCAGCGCAGAAGAGAAGGTCCAATCGGGATTCGGCGGCGCCGAATATCGCGTCCAGTCGTTCTGGGAACGGGCGTCGCTCAAAGCCAGCGTGGAGCTCATAGTTCAGAGAACCGGCAAGGAGGTTCCCTTCCAATACGGGGCGACCTTGACTCCCATTCTGTCGGCATACATTCCCAGGCTGGTTTGGGAGGACAAGGAGTCGCTGCCGGTCGGCCAGATATTCAACAAGGACTTCCATGTTTCCGTCGACACGGATACATATATATCCCCGTCGCACGTCGGCGAAATCTACTGGAATTTCGGATGGGCGGGATCGCTCCTGATTCCCTCCGCCATAGGCTTCTTGCTCGGATTCATCGGTTCACGATGCGCCGCGTATCCCGTGCTGTCGTTGACTCGGATGATGATCATGTTCGTCACAATTTTCGCTTTCGTCATCCGAGCCGAGGGAAGCATTGCGAACGAATATGTGGTGTGGTTGCGGTCGATGGCCGTGATCGGATTCCTGCACCTTGTATTCTCGCACGTACGCATTTCGTCGATGGCAACGCGCGCCACGGATGCAAAACAAGATCTCGTCACACGGTCCCGCAACTTCGGCGAAACAATACTATTTTCCAACCTGCTGCGATGATCGCCGAGAAGCGCCGACGACGCGATCAAAGCCTCAAACGTACGTTCTCTAGCTCTTTGAGACGTCGAACACAACGGTGGTGTAGCCATCAAGTGTGAACGTTGCGACTACCGGCGCGCAGACTCGACTCTGCAATTTGAAGGAATCGCCACGCGACTGGGACGGTTCCCAGGTTGTATAGCAGCCGTCATCGTTGCGACTTGAAGTCGTCGCTATGTAATAGTGAACATTGTAACGCTTCAGAATTTCCATGATGGAACCGGAGTGACGGAGCCCCGTAAGGTAATCGGAGTCCATCACCAATCCCTCGAGCTGTATAAGTCGGTTCGGCAGCGCTTGTCCAACCGCACCTGCGCGGTCGCCCATCGCGATGGTGGCATCGGGCTCATTCGCAAATAAGCGCTGCAGCCGCTGGGCCGCCTCGACCAAGGCACCCTGATGCTCAGCCATTCTGGAGTTTCTAAAGCCAACGAGCACCAGGGAGCCAACCGCACACGCGACGGCGGTCGCCTTAAGCAACCCGAATGAGCGAATCGGCTTCGAAGTCCTCGCAACAGTGCTGACGAAAATTAGATGCAGGGCAATAGGGTATAAATACCACTCTAGAATGTTCCAATCGCTATGCAGAGAGATTACGACGTAAAACAAAAGAACGCCAAGCGCACTGAGAAAGACATAACGGCGCATTTCGCGAGACACTTCAAGGGCAGACCAGGCGGTTAGTAGCGTGGTTGCCAGCAGCATTAGTTGGCTTTGACGCCCGGTCAGCAAGAGGTCAACCCATGTCTCGGAATGCAAATACTTGATGTGGCGCACGGCCTTGGCTGCGCCGGAAATCGGCAATGCCGTGTCGAACAAGAGCTGATTCGACCAGCAGTAGATCAATATCGTTAGAAATACCGGAGCGGCAAATTGCAATTTTTTGCGAACGGGTGTGATCCACCAAAGATAGAGAACCAACGGAAAGAAATAAATCAGTGAATCGATGCGCGCAAGAAAGCAGAGAGCGAGAAGAATGCCGGAATAAGCATCCACCCTGAACGCGGAAGCACCAGTGCGCAGAAAGAACAAGGTGCCGAGAAACAGCTCCAGCGATGTCTCCATTCCCATGACGCCAAAGAATATGCAGTAGGCAGCCAAAGTGAGGATGGCAGCGGCGAGGAATGGGGTAAGCCGTTGAACATTAAGGCAGAGGATCGTCAGAATGCCGATGGAGAGACAAGCACAGATAGCGAGAGATCCAATCTGGGCCTTAATGCCGCTTACCTTTTCAACCACCACGGCGATTGCGACGAATGCCATCCACAGCGGATGGTAGCCATTCGTACGCACGACCCCGTCATAGGTGCTGCCGTTTCCAGCAACGAGATTTCGTGCAATCCGTTCGTAGTAGTAGTAATCGTCCGTAAGCGTGGTATGAGCAACGGCTATCGATTGAAAATAAAACACGGCGATGATCTGTACACCGAGCAGCAAGGCGATTGCTGCTCGAAGGTCGAATCGATTGCCGGTCAGTAAAGCCATGTATCAACGGCGGTCGGAAACAAATGCCTACGGGGACTTCTGACGAAACACCCGCTTCAGAGCGGCGCGTTTCGCCCAATAGAACAACAAAGGAAATCGGCTCTCTACCTGGAAAATGAGCCGGTTTCTGAGCGCACTGAGATCCTTCGGTCGATAGACGCGGGTTCCGTTCACGTCATCCGTGGGAATATCGAGCAGCCGCGCCTGCAGCGACAAAAACAATCGCGAGTTGGGAATGGCATGACAGGTGATTGAAGATCGTGAATGCTGGGGATCCTGGCTGTTCAAGGAACCATGGATGGTCAAGGCGTTCCAGAAGAGCACGTCTCCCTTCTCGAGTGCCGGCGCGCGTATCTCAAGATTCAGGTGCTTGATCTTTTCGACGACGGAAGAGATGTAGACATCGTGATGGTCGGCGACGTTGTTCTGCAGGGTGTGGTCGTCGAGGCGGATTTTGTGCGATTTGGGGCAGATGAAGAATCGTCCGGCCCGCGCGGTGATCCGCTCGACGGCAATCCAAGCCGCCGCCATTTCACCGACCTTCTCGGAATCCAGATAGTAGCTGTCCTGATGCTCCCAGGTCGCCGAGTTGCCTTCGAAGTACATCGACTGAACGACCTTGGGCATATCCTTCAACAGAACTTTGAAGACGTCCCGCAGACCGGGAGCCGTCAACACGAATTCCGTGGCGTAGTTCCTGAATCGGCGGAAATGCTTCGGATCGACGCTCTGCAGATTCAAAATGGGGTTCATGACCCACCCATTTTGATTTAGCACATGTCTTTCCGCCTTGGCGGTAGCTTGCCGGTAGATATGGCCCCGGAACGGCTTGACCTCCTGATCCCAGAGACGGCGCTGCGTATCGCAAACCTCCGCGGAAATAAGGGATCTGACGATGACGTAGCCGTTCAAGTCGTAATAATTCCTGATTTCATCGGCTTGATCGGCTGAGAATCGCGGCGAGGGATCCTCGGCCAGTGCCTCAGGAACATTAACGGGAAGGCCGCGAGGGGTTGTGAGTTCCAGCATTGCCCAGAGAGCGTAATCACGGTATGTGAAGGGTTTGTTGCCGTGGCGAAGCAGGCGGGGCCGCCGAACCCCGCGACGGCTGCAGCCATGTCGGTTACGAAACCGCCACCTTTCTGTAGCAATGCTGAGACAAGCTGATGTTAGGCTGTGCCGGGCGGCTTCCGGGAGCCCGTGTCTGAGCAAACCAACGTCACTTTTTCCCTGGACGGGTCTGCAAGCAACAATACGTTGACAGCAGCGCTGTCGCCCCCGGCTCGGAAGGCCGCGATGGGCCGCTGCCCCTGCGGGCCTTAGGCGCGCTTGAAGCGGGGCTCAGCGGCGTTGCTTCTCGAAAACTGCAATACATTGCCTGACGGGCCTTTGGAAGTTAACGCAGCGATACACGAAGCCAGTACGTCCGCGACGTCAATACGGCGAACGCATTCCTTCTTCAGCTCCTCGCACGTCAGTTTGCCGCATCCCATGCACTCAATCATGGAATAGTGGATCCGTTTGTCCGCACTGAGTGGGAACCACTGCCCCGGTCGGTTCCGCGACGAGAAAATCGCCACGATAGGCACATTGACCGCCGCAGCCATATGCATGGGGCCGCTGTCATGGCCGACGAACAGACTTGCTTCCGCCAGTAATGCCGCGCTCACCCGCGGCGAGAGACGTCCGCAGAAATTCCGCGACTCCCGCGGCCAGTGCGACTTCAGATATTCAGAGTTGGCATGCTCGTCCGCCGCTCCGATAAATACGAGTCGGTCGATCTTGCGCACGGCAGCGAGTTCGTGCACCAATCGGGACCACTTGTCGAGGCCCCAGTCGTTGACGGCGAGCTTGGTCCCGATGCTGATTACGACGGCGCACTCAGGGCCGCCCAGCAGCATTCGTGCTTCGGCTAGCTCTGTCTCCGTCAGATCGATTGATAGATCCCGGGGTGTTTTGCGCGCTCGCAGACCGATCGCCCGCGCCAGCCTGTCAATCTCATGTTCGACCATTTTCGAGTCGGCGAGGCGCTGCACGCTGCGCGCGGCAACGCCCATCCTCAATCCGATGATTGGAACCCGGGCCAGCCGGAAAAACACACGATCGCGCCACAATTGCTGTGTGCTGCGCGCCGGCATTAGATAGTAGAGCCGGTCCAAACCGGCCTTTCGGAACAGGCGGTACGTTTCTCTGATCGCGGCCCAATCGGAACCGACCGGGTAACTGAGCCACTCGTCGAACAGGGATCGCGGCAGAAAACTCGCAGGCCCAACGAGCTTCTGGTTTCCCTTCGCGGGAATGTTGCAAATGAGAACCAGCGTGTCGTCCGGGTGAGCTTCTTTGATTTGACGGTACAGCGGCACAGCGATCAGATGATCCCCGATGGATCCCGTCCTCAAGATCCCGATGCGGCGCGGCATTAATGTCCCGCAGACGATCGGATGATGGCTGTTTGATACATTTCAAGCAGCTTTGGACGCACCGCATCGATCAGAAGGTGCCGCTTCACATAGTCGCGGCCCCGGGCGCCCATCGCCGCGAGAGCGCTCGCCTCGGTCGTAAACAGTTTCGCCAAGGCGCCCTTTAGGTTCTCTATCGTGGGCTCTACATACCAACCGAGATTCTTTTCCGCGACAACTGACCAGGGTGTGCCGGTCGTTGTGATCACGGGCAAGCCGCGGATCATGGCTTCGCCCACGACATTGCCGAAGTTTTCGCTGTAGGTCGGTAGAACGAAGGCCGCAGACTGGGCAAAAATGGCTTCGCGCTCATCGCCATCGACGTGGGAGTGAAACTCCACATGATCAATTTTTTCTTTCGCGCACAGCCGCTTGAGCTCCTCGACATAACTGGGCTCGCCGTGACCCACGATCAGCAGCTCCCAATCGGAGGGGCACAGACTGCTCCACGCACGGAGCAGTATATCGAGGCCCTTTTTCGGATGAACGCGTGACAGAAACAGCAGGACTTTGCGTCCATCAACGGGCTTTCGCTCTCCGAGCGTTGCCGCCGAAGGCGCATCGATCGCGTTCGGGATGACAAAAATGGGGGCTTCAGTCAGGCCGAGGCCGCGCAAATTGGCGGCCTCGGCCTCGCTGGTCGCGTGAACGGCAGCGGCCTCCCGGAAAATCTTTCCCTGATATGTTTTAAGGGCAAGCGACTTGCGGCGGGTGTGCACCGTCAAGGGCCAGGGCTCCAGCATTCCGTGCGGAGCTACGATGTAGGGGATGCCGTGAGTCCGTGCGGCGCGGGCGAATGCGGCGAGATAGGGGCTCCATACCCCGTGCAGATGCACAACATTGGGGCGAATACCGCGGATCAGTTGAGTGCGAAACGCAGACCAGAGACCGGAAGCCATCAGCGTGCCGCCGACCAGAGTCTGTGCGTTTCTGTGAAGCAAATTGATATGGCCGCAGAAATTCTCGATCAGCAGCGAATCGGAATTCGGTTCCACATAATCCGTCGTGAACAACTCCGCGTTCCAGACGCCACGCCCCGCCATGGCAATGGCCGCCACCGTGCGCGGCGGCCCACCGCTGCCTGAGTTAAAGCGGCAGATGACGTTGGTGACCTTGAAAGGAATCTCAGCGTGGGGCGCCGCCGAATTGAGTTCCTCGCGAATGCTGGGATTCCCGTACATAGCCTTCAGCGTACCCCGTCTGCATTGCGGTTGCGTTTCGGCTCGGCGTATTTCGCTCCGAGCGAGGGGATCATGAATTGATCTTTGCGGCGCCCGCGCGCGGCAGATCCGCCGGCCAAGAATGCAAACCCTCGCGTGCTATTGGGTCCGCGGCCGCGCCGTAGGTACCGACGATTGGCTACTTTCAACCTGTGGGTCATGTCAGTGCGCGCACTCGCAGGAGTGAGCCGTCGACTGATCGCATATGCGGCGGGTGTGAACGCCTTGATCCAATAGGCGCGTCGCAACATTCTCGCAGGTGTTCTTGTAGAGAACGGTCGCATCCACGAAGTGATCTCCTTGTATGTCGATCCCAAACCGACCGGTCTGGACGTAGTCGCAGGCGGTACGCGGAGCGGGACCCGCGATGTCGCGTATCTCATTGTGGTCGATGATGATCCCCGCAACCAAGGGTTTGCGGTAGCCGGGAGGGCCGCGATACCAGGTGGGCACGATGTTGATCGCGCCGCCGTACAGACTGTCCGCATGCGAAATGCGATTATGCGAAATAGACACCCCGAAGCTCAGCAGCGGCGGCGGAGCATGCGAGCTAGGTGTCGCAGCATACGATCCCATGATGCCGGACAGACTGCATGACGAGTCCCATGCATATTCGCCCTCGATGAGATTGTTCCTGATCTCAAGGAACGACGGTATGGAGGTGCCCGCGCCGCAGACGGGACACGATGCATCGTCGGCTCCGTACCCTTCCTGAAAGACGATGCCGTCGGTATCGAATTGCCGATTGCCTTCGACCACGCTGTCGGTGGCCTGCGCCCAAACGGAGATGTTTCCGCCCTTCGGCCGGGTGCGGTTGCTCTTGAGGCAGGGCGGCTTTCGGTGGTCGATGGTGTTGGCGACGATGAAGGTTTGCCAGAACGTGCGTGCGACGCTGATGCTGGAGACAGCGGCTTGCGGCGGCACATCCCACTGCGGCGCCACCGTGAAGGTGACCTGCGCGCCTCCGGGCTCTGTTTTATAACTCACGATCCGGCGCGACTGGCCGATCCCCGGACCTGCATCGATGCGCAGCCAATGTCCGATATAGAACGTATTCACGTCGATGTCGCGGCGGTTTTGATTGTTCTTAAGAGATCCTGCAACGGTGACCGAGTCAGGCGAGGCTGCGGTCACTCGCTGCATCGAGGGAAACGCAAAAGTGTTGACATTGTTGTCCAGCGAGATGGCTTCACCGTCTCCCGCCTTGTCGCCGCTGCAGGTGATGTCGTTTTCAGAGATCAAGAGCATCTCCTGGCTGTCGTGCAAGTGCCAAAAGAAAGCCGCGCGCCAGCCGGGGGCATCCTGCGGCGAGTCCAGAGACGCTTTGCTGGTTCCATCCGCCACGTTGGAGCTGAAGTCCACGCGTCTGGAAGCGCCCATCTCGCTGGCGATGACGCCTTGCCTCTCCTCGATGTTCAGATAGCTTCCCGGCATGAATTGGTTGTAGGCGATGACGGAATCCGTGATCTGGAAGCGGCTGTGCACGTTGAATGGGCTGCCGCCCAGGTACAGTCCAAACCGATAGTCGCCGATGCGATTGTATGTGACGAACAGGCGATCAATCGGGGAGCCGCCGTCGACGATTGCACCGCGTGTCTTATCGAACACGTTTCCTGTGATGACTACATCGGAGACGAGGGATGGTTTGGCTTGTGGTTGTTCGTCGGTAATATAACGGCGCCCCAGCTGCAGGATTCCCGGAACTGGGTTGCGCGCATCGGGCGCACGCCCTTCAGCAAACGCCAGGTCTCGCACCGTGTTATGACCCAGCAACACGAACTCGCCCACATGGCGCGGCGCCCGCGGCGAAGAGTGCCGCACGATGCGGGTGAGCGCAGCGCCTCGGCCGCGCAGATCGACGAAGGGCGGAACGGTGAGTACGCCGGTGGTCAAGTCCCAGGAGCCTTTCCCGAAGAGCACGGCGCCGCCGCCGGCGAGACGTGCCGCTTCGATCGCCCGGGCCACGCAGGGTGTGTCGTCCCGACCATCGTCGGGGCGGCAGTCTCCGTATGCGGCGCTCGATACGGGGAACTCGCGGGAGGCCGGCGGATCGGGCAGCACGGTCAGAGTCTGATCCGGCACTCGAGTCCAACTTCCGCCCATGCGCAATTCCACTGAATATAGACCGGGCACCAGCGATTTCGGGAGAGCCCGCTTTGCCACATAGGCATCGAGCGCGATCTTTGATTCCGCCGCGGTTCCGGTGTCGCCCGATTCCATACCCGGCAACTCATAGACCTTCGGGCCATTGAGCCTGAACGCGAGTGGTCCGGCATCCGTGGCCGACAAATTGCGGCCGATGATTTTTAGGGAGCGCGGCAAATTCGCGATGGCGGCGGTGGCGTAAACTTCCGCAGGCGAAATCCACAAGGGGCGCGGGTCGTTGATGCTGACGCCGTTGCTCCACTCGCCGGTGCTGCTCCTGACCCAGAGGCGATACACGTGCCTTGCGCGCAGGTTTGAGGGCAGTCGAATGGTCAGCTGATACGGCGCTCCCGCGGCGCTGACGATGGGAGCGGTGCCGCGCAGCGGGGATGAGGTCGAGGGCACTTGCGCGGGATGCTCCGCGGCAGTGGCCGCGGACGCCTGATACACAATCTGATCATTCGCATCGAGCTCGTCCCCGGCCAGCATCAAGAGATCGTCCGGTTCGCCGCGCACCGGACTCTGGTACGCGCCCTGGCTGTAGAGCCGCGGTGTCAGCGCGCCGGCAGGCGCGGCGTGCGGCCACGCCAGCGCGGCGCTGAGTGCCAGCTGCACCATTGGAAGCTTGGTTTGGCTCATGGAACGGTGCGGGGCCCGGCCGGAGCACAGGACGGGCTATCCATCCTTGTGGACCCCACAAGAGGCAGTGTTAATTGCAACATCGATCCATTAGTCTGCACGCCGTGGATGACAAGTTTCTTACCTAACGAAGGACAAGTCCCCTTGGCTCGCTCCTTCCCCCTCGAGCGCGTGCATTTGAC
Source organism: uncultured Gammaproteobacteria bacterium (assembly GCA_963702735.1). GTDB lineage: Bacteria > Pseudomonadota > Gammaproteobacteria > Steroidobacterales > Steroidobacteraceae > Bog-1198. Next base: position 716,584 of record CAVPDW010000002.1, read on the forward strand.
ATTGTCCAATAAGCTGGCACGGCTGGCGTGGGGCCTGGTTTGGCACACCTTGTACCGCTTCAGTCCCAGGGTCTGCCACGCGTGGCGCTGTTTCCTGTTGCGCTGTTTCGGCGCCAAAGTGGGCAAAGGCGCCCATCCCTGCCCCAAAGCCAAGATTTGGGCTCCCTGGAATCTCACCATGGAGGCGCATAGCTGCTTGGCCGACGACGTGGATTGCTACTGCGTGGCGCCGGTCACCTTGGGTGCACATGCGACGGTCAGCCAGTACTCCTATCTTTGCTCCGCCAGCCACGAATTTCGCGGCTATGATTTCCGCGACCCGGAAATGCCCTTAGTTGTAGCGCCCATCGTGATCGGTGCCTACGCCTGGGTGGCGGCGGACGTCTTCGTGGGCCCTGGGGTCAAGATCGGCGAAGGCAGTGTCGTCGGCGCCCGGTCGACGGTGTTGCACGACGTTCCCGCGTGGACCGTGGCCGCAGGGTCGCCCGTGAAGCAGATCGGAGAGAGACCGCGGCTGATGTCACCGCGCTGAAACAAATACTTGCCATCGTTCCGCGGATGTCCGTTGAATCGCTCCCTCCACTCCGGGCCCCGACCATGGTTTGGCGGTTTTCCTCGCCCGTCATTGCCATGGCGATCGCGGCATTTGCGCTGTCTTTGTGGCTTTTCTGGGACGGCCTTTTCCGAATGTGGGGTTGGTGGATAGACGCCCCCGAATACAGCCACGGCTTGCTGATTCCGCTGGTGGCGCTGTTTCTCGTCTGGCAGCAAAAGGATCGCTTGGAGCAAGCCGCCTTCCCGGGGAGTTGGTCGGGCGTGGCGCTGGTCGTCATCGGCGGCGTGCTGTTGGTGGTCGGTCAATGGGCGACCATCTACACCTTGATTCAATACGCCTACCTCGTGACCCTGTTCGGACTGGCGCTGGCGCTGACCGGACCTACGGCGTTTCGACTGCTGTTCATGCCGCTGTTCGTCCTGGTGTTCATGATACCGCTGCCTGAATTCGTGCTCGCCAATCTGTCGACCAAGTTGCAGTTGCTGTCCTCGCAGCTCGGCGTGTGGTTCATGCGGTTGTTCGACATCAGCGTGTTCGTCGAGGGCAACGTCATTGATCTGGGTGGGTACAAATTGCAGGTCGCGGAGGCCTGCGACGGCCTGCGCTATCTGTTTCCGCTCATGACCCTGGGATTCCTGATGGCGTATTTCTACAAGGGAGCCCTGTGGAAGCGCATCGCGCTGTTCCTCTCCAGCATTCCAATCACCGTCATCATGAACAGTATCCGGGTCGGCACCATCGGCGTGATGGTGGAGCATTGGGGAATCGCCATGGCCGAGGGATTCCTGCATGAATTCCAGGGGTGGGCGGTGTTCATGATGAGCGCCGTGCTCGTGCTCGCCGAAATCGCCGTGCTCAATCGAATAGGGCATGAATCCGGGAGTTGGCGGCAATTGTTCGGCGTCGAGTTCCCCGCGGCCTCGCCGCGCGGCGCGCGTATCGAGCGGCGCGCCATTCCTGCAACATTCATCGCGGCGTGCGGCGTACTCGTGGTGTTCGTCGTTGCCAAGGAGTTGATACCAAGGCCTGCCGAGATCTATCCGCAGCGCGTAAGTTTGGCCGAATTTCCGATGCAACTCGGCGGCTGGGCCGGCCGCAGGGGCTCGATGGATGGCGTGTATCTGGATGCGTTGAAGCTCGACGACTATCTGCTGGCCGACTATGCGGATGGCCGGGGCGCCCCCGTGAATCTGTACATCGCCTACTACAATTCGCAACGCAAGGGCGAGGCCGTGCACTCGCCGCGCTCCTGCCTGCCCGGCGGCGGCTGGCAACTGCGTGATTTCGACCAGCGAACGCTGAGCGGCGTAAAGATCGATGGACAGCCGCTGCGCGTCAATCGCACGCTCATCGAACTCGGCGATCAACGGGAATTGGTGTACTACTGGTTCGAGCAGCGGGGCCGAGTGATCACCAATGAGTTTGCGGTCAAATGGTACCTGTTCTGGGATGCATTGACGCGCCGTAGAACCGACGGCGCACTGGTGCGCCTGATTACAACCCTGCCTGTGGGGGGTGACCAACGGAACGCCGATCGCCGCCTGGCGGAACTGGCGGCCCGGATCGCTCCCACTCTCACGCGCTACGTGCCCGACTAAGGTCGGCCATGCTGTTCATCGTGCCCTTCCTGCTGGCGATGGTCGTCACGATCGCCTGGGTGCCCATATTCGGCCGCGTCGCCGCCAAGTGGCGTGTCGTCGATCAACCCGGTGCGCGCAAGGTGCACGCCATGCCGATTCCGCGGATCGGCGGAGTCGCCATGGCGATCGGTGTTCTGGTGGCGGCCATCATCGTGGTGCCGCTGCAAGCGCCCGACCGGTACTTTCTGATGGCGGCGGGTGTTTTGACCGTGTTCGGCGGTCTGGATGATCGCTTCGATCTCGATTACCGCATCAAAATGGCGGGCCAAGTAATCGCGGCCGGCATCGTCGTGCTCGGCGGCGACATTCAAATCCACGCGCTCACCTTCGATGATCGCCTCATGCTGCCCGCATGGATTTCGGTGCCCTTGACCATGGTTTTTCTCGTCGGCATCACCAACGCCATCAACCTCGCCGACGGGCTCGATGGGCTTGCGGGCGGAACGACATTTCTCTGCCTGTGCGCGCTGGCGATGCTCGCTTACAGCGTGGGCGAATTCTCTTGCACCGCGTTGGCGCTGGCTTTTGCGGGGGCGGTCCTAGGATTTCTGAGATTCAATACCTATCCGGCCAGCATCTTCATGGGGGATGCAGGCAGCCAGTTGCTGGGATTCGCGGTCGGGGTCTTGAGCCTGCGCGCGACTCAAAACGGCGACGCGGTGGTCAGTGCGGCAACGCCCATTCTGCTGCTGGCCTTGCCCATCTTGGACACCTTGAGCGTGATGGTGCAACGCATCGGCGAAGGGCGGTCGCCGTTCAGCGCGGATCGGAACCACATTCACCATAAGCTGCTGGCCTTGGGGTTCGACCACCATGAAGCCGTCATGGTCATTTACGCGATCCAGGCCGACCTGTTCTTGCTGGCCTACTGGATGCGCTTTGAATCCGATCTCGCGATTCTCGGGGTGGTGACGATATTCTTCATCGGCTCGATCACCTTGCTGCAAGTGGCCACCCGCCGCCATTGGCGGTTACGCTCCTCCAAGGCGGCCAAGGTGAATTCTCCTCTCGCCCGCTTCATCACGGTCCTGCGGGCGCCGCAATACCTGCCGCGATGGTCGTATCTCATCGTCGCAACCGCGGCGTGGGCGTACGCGACGCTGATCACCGCCGAGACGGTGCGCGTCAGCATGGACGTGCGGCTGCTGCTGATGGCGCTGCTCGCGATCAGCGTCGTGTGGCTCGCCATTCTGCGCAGTAACCCGTTGAGCACGATAGAAAAAGCCGCCTTGTACATTACCGCCGCCGTGCTCGTGTACTTGGACAGCGTCATTCCGCACGATGAGCATTGGGTGACCGTGGCTGCGTGGGCGGCAATATTGACCATGGCGGCCGGCACGGTGCTGCGCATGCGATTGTCCGCGGACCGCCGCTTCGAGTTGACGCCGCTGGATCTCATCGTCCTGTTCGTCGCCCTGGTTGTGCCGAGCTTGACCGACAGCTTCGGCCTGCCCGACGGCGGCGCAGGCGGCCTCGCCAAGCTGGTCATTCTCTTCTACGCCATCGAAGCGCTGGTGAGTCGCGTGGAGACGCCGGTGGTGTGGTTGCGGATCGCATCCGCTGCGCTGCTGGCGGGATTGATCGTACGCCCGCTCGTATAGCCACGATCTCGTCATACGAACGTCATCTGGAGTTCGTAGCCTGTGCCTCCTTCCCGCGCCCCGGAATCGACTATGCCGCCTCGTACCCTATTGAGCCCCGTATTGACTGCTCTTTTGGCGCTGACTGTTCTGTCCACATCCGGCTGCGGCGGCGCTCAGGCGCGCATGGCGCGGCATCTCGAGAAAGGACAGACGTTCTTGGCCGCGAGTAACTTCGAGAAGGCTCGGGTCGAATTTCAAAACGCCCTGCAGATCGCCCCCAAGGACGCTGAGGTGCGGTTCGAGATGGGCGTGGTCGACGAGAAGCTGGGTAAACAGCCCGAGGCCGCAAAGTTCTACCAGGGCGCTATCGACGTCAATCCCGATCACGTCGGCGCGCGAGCGAAGCTCGCGCGGTTGTACGTGTTCTCGGGCGCCCCTGATCAGGCGCTCGAATTGCTCAAACCGGCGATGGACAAGCATCCCGACGATCCTGAATTACTGGTGGTGCGAGCCGCGGCCCGAGTCCAGCAAAAGGATTTGAGCGCCGCCCAAACGGATGCGGAGCGCGCCGTCAAGCTGGCGCCCATCAACGAGAACGCGGTGGCGGTGCTCGCCGGCGTGTACACGGCTCAGGGTGACAAGGCCAAAGCGCAAACACTGCTCGAGCAATCGATTCCGAAGATTCCGGACACCGTCGACTTGCGCTTGGTGCTGGCGCAGATCTACGCGGAGCAAAATCGTCTCGCCGATGCCGAAGCGCTCTTGATCAAGCTGGTCGCCTTGAAGCCGCGCGATAAATCGCAGCGGCTGCGGCTGGCGCAATTTTACGCGCGGTCGAAGCAGACCGACGCAGCCGAACACACCCTGCGCCAAGCCGTCAAGGATCTGCCGGAGGAGCGTGACGTCAAGCTGTCGCTCGTGACCTTTCTGGCGGCGCTTCGCGGCCGGGATGTGGCGGAGAAGGAACTCAAGGGGATGATCGAAGCATCGCCCGCCGACTACGAAATGAAATTCGCGCTGGCGAGTTTTTATCAAGAAGGCAAGGAGCCTGCGAAGGCCGAGGCCGTGTACAAAGAGGTTATTGCGAAGGAAAAGTTCAAGCCACCGGGCTTGAGCGCCCGGGACCGTCTCGCGGCCATGAGACTGCAGGAGAACGATGTGCCCGGCGCCCTTGCGCTGGCCAACGAGGTGCTCGCGCAGAGTCCACGCGACGACGATGCACTCTTGATCCGCGGCAGCATCGCGCTGGCCACCAAGGATCCGCGCTCGGCGATCGCCGATCTTCGCGCGGTGCTACGCGACCAGCCGAATGCGACAGGAGTGCTTCGGTCGCTGGCGCGTGCCCATCTCGCCAACGGCGAACCCGCGGTCGCCGAAGAAACCCTGCGCCACGCCGTCGAGGCCAATCCGACTAACCCCGTGCTGCAACTGGAGTTCGCGCAACTTCTTGCGCAGATCGGCAAGGCGGAGGAGGCAAAGAACGTCATTGCGGAACTCGTCAAGAAGAAGCCTGACAGCGCCGAGGCGCTCGATACCCAGTTTCGGATCGCAATGGCGACGAATGATCTGGCGACAGCCAAATCGGCCGCCGCCGCCGTCGTGGCCCTTCGCCCGAAGCTTGCCGTGGGCTTCATGTATCAAGGCATGGTCGCCGAGGCCGAAAAGCGCCCTGAAGATGCCCTCCACCTTTACACCACTGCCGCCGATCTGCAGCCCGAGGCGAAAGAGCCCTTGGAAGCCGTCGTGCGTTTGCTCATCGGCTCTAAACGGCTGCCGGAGGCGATCAAGCGTCTGGATGATGTGACGGCAAGATATCCCGAGAGCTCGCTCGCTCTGACCATCAAGGGCGATGTGCTGCTGCGGACCGGGAAGAGCGCCGAAGCCAGGGATACCTTCAGGCTGGCGATCGCGCGCACACCTGAATGGTGGAGGCCGTATCTTGGGCTGGCAGGTGCGCAACTCGCGCCCGGCGATCCCAATACGGCCATAGAGACGCTGCGAAATGCGATCCCCGTGGTCGATCAGACCGAGGAGCTGCGCATTCAGCTCGCCTCGTTGCTCGAGGCATCGGGCAAGATCGCCGAGGCGATCCAGCAGTACGACGAGGTTATTCGCCGCAATCCGCAATCCGAAGTTGCGGCGAACAATCTTGCGATGCTGCTGGTTACCGATAGGAGCGACACCGCCAGCCTCGATCGCGCGAAGGAACTCTCGGCACGCTTCGCGAACTCATCGAACCCGTCCTACCTCGATACCTACGGTTGGGTCCTGTTCAAGCACGGCGACGCCGCAGGCTCCGTGCCGGCATTGACGCGCGTCGTGGCCAAGATGCCGGACGCCGTCCTCGCCCGGTATCATTTGGGCATGGCTCAGTCGCTGGCGGGCGACAGTGCCCAGGCTCGCGACAATCTGCTGCGTGCGGTTAATTCCGGCGCCAAATTTGCCGGCCTCGATGAAGCGAAGGCGACGCTCGAGAAGCTCGCCAAGTCACCGTCAATCGCCGCCTCGATTCCCAAGACATGAGGTTCACGTTCATGCTGAGTCACAAGGAGTGTGGCAATTCACGGGTAGCCACGAGGCAGCGTCTTGCGGCATCGCTCATGGCACTGGCCTCGGCCTGTCCGCCGTGGGCGGCCGCGCAATCGACCGATCCGCTGCCTCCGCAGACGCAGCTCGTGGCCGTGACCGGCGCGCCTGCCGCGACCGAGGAAACCTTTAACATAGCCGCCGTCGCGGCGGGTTCCACCCAACCCGATCTCATCGTCACCTTCACCGATTTCCAGACGCTGGCGCCGCTCGCTTCGGCGAGCGTCGTGGTCACGCAGGGCGCCGCGATCGTCGCTCAGACGGCGCTCGTGCCGGTGACCGCGCCGACAACTCCCGCGCCGACCGCGACCCTGGCATTGCCCGCGGCGGTCGGACAGTACACCTTGCGGGTCATCGGCGCGCCGAACGCCGAAGCAGGATATGGGACCTTCAGTGTTTGCGTCGCCCCGAAGGCAACGCCTACCGCCTGTATCGCCGACGCCTCTCTCGCCGGGAATGTGACCGTGCAATCGGCACCGGCAGATCCGACCGTGACCACGTTCAGTGCCACCTTGACCGTGGCCACCGCGGGCGCCTACACGTTCACCTACCAGGACGACCAATTCCCGGTGGCCTTGCAGACACTGACCTTCGCGCTGTTTCAGGGGAGTCAGATCATTGCGGCGCCGATTTCCGCCTCCCCGGCGATGCTGACCTTGAACCCCGGCACCTATCAGCTGTTCGCGGTGGCGCAGGCGGATGCCACGGTACAGGCGGGGCTGTTCGGTGTCGCTGTGACGGGCCCCGGGGGAATTTCCTTGCTCGGCACCGCCTATCCGGTCGGCTTGCTGGGCCAGGGCTCGCAGGTGAGCAATCCCACCGCCCAGTCGCTCACGCTCAAGGTCGCGGATTTCCAGTTTCCCGCCGCGCTCATGAGCGCGAGCGCTCTGGTCACCTCCGGTGGCGCAAAATTGGCGAGCGCTTCGGTGATCGGCGGCTCATCCACTTTCATGGCCCCTGCGGGGGCGCTGCAGGTGTGGAGCACGGGCGTCGCAGGTCCTGCGAACGGCGCGGGAACGGGAGTCGGCACCTATGAGGTCGATGTGACGTCGGCCTCGGCCAATCTCTCGCAATCCGCCCGCGGTGTCAGCGGCGGCGGCTCGCTTGCCAATGCCTTCATTCCCGCGCAGCCGCTCGCGGCAGGCAGCTACCAGGCCACGGCCAACGATTTCGGATTTCCCGCCCCGCTCACCGCCGTGCAGTTTGCCGTGGCGCAAAACGGCACGGTCCTCATGCAGCAGAATGGGGTGGGAACGATCAAGTTTACCGCTGCTGCCGGTCCGGTGGTGTTGCTGGTCAATGCAACCCCCCAAGCCGACGTAAACGGGCTGGTCGACGTCAATGTTCAAACGACCGGCAGCGCGCCGCAACTGCTGTTCGATCAAGTCCAGCCGGTGAGCATGTCGGGGGGCTTCATCTCCAAATCCATCGCGCTGGGGACGTCGGGGAATTTCGATGTGACGCTCACCGATCTGGCGTTCCCCGCACAATTCCAGAATCTGGCGCTGATCGGCTCGAGCGCCGGTGCGGTTCTCGGCACCATTTACAGCGGCGGAACTTTCCCGATCACCGCCACGGCCGGCAATTACCAATTCACGCTGGTCGCGACTCCGACAGCGCCGCAACAATACGGTTTGTACGGCATAGAGGTCGTGAATGCCCCACCGCAGGTTACCTTGACGGCATCGCCGATGAGCGTGACCACCGACGCAGCGACCACCCTGTCCTGGACGACCAGCGGCGCAACCGCGTGCACCGCCAGCGGCGGCACCTTCACGGGTTCCGAGCCGGTCGGCAGCGGGACGGCATCCGTGGTCGTCACCGCGACGACGACTTACACACTGACGTGCACCGGGGCGGGGGGCTCTGGGTCCGCGAACGTGACGGTGACGGCGACCGCCGCAGCGGCGAAGTCGGGCGGCGGCGGCGGGATCGGCCTGGGCCTCCTCGCAATGCTTGCGGCAATGTTCACACTCGTGCGCATGCGCGCGATCAACGGCCCCGCAGGTTTGCCGCATCCCGCCTGAGTCTATGTCGATCAATGCCGCAGAGCCGGCCGAAGCTGTGTTCCAGCAGGCGCTCGGTTTGCACCGGGCGGGAAGGCTCGACGAGGCGAGGCGCCTGTATGAGCGCGCGCTCGAGTTGCAGCCGCGGCAAGCCCGAGCCTTGCATCTGCTCGGCGTCATCGCGGCGAGCACGAATCGTCCTGAGCAGGCCGTGGATTATTTCTCGCGAGTCATCGCGATCGCGCCGCAATTTGCGGCGGTCCACAACGATCTCGGCAATGCGCAAGCGGGGCTCGGGCATTACGAATCCGCCGTCGGCAGCTACGATCGGGCGCTCGCTCTCGAGCCGAACTGGGCCGATGCCCACTACAACCGGGCCAATGCACTGTTCGAACTGCGGCAGTATCCGGCAGCCGTTGCCGGTTATCGGCGCGCCATCGCACTCGCGCCGGCGCATGCGGCCGCTTTCGCCAACCTGGGGAATGCGCTGCGCGAACTCGGTGATTCTGTCGGGGCCGCGGCAAGCTACGAGCGTGCCATTGCGATCAAGCCGAACAACCCGGGTGCGCACAACAATCGGGGCATAGTCCTCTGCGACGCAAACCGCCCGGAGGCCGCCGTCGCCTGCTTCGAGGCCGCCATTGCATTGCAGCCGGACTACGTCGAAGCCCATGTCAACCTGGCCAATGCGCTGCGGCGTCTGCATAGGTACGAGGCGGCCGTTGCGCAATACGCCGAGGCGATCAGGTACCGGCCCGATGGCGCGCAGGTGCGCGCGGATCAGGGCGACGCCCTTTACTACCTGCGGCGGTACGAAGCCGCCGTGGCCAGCTTTGATCGGGCCCTGGCGCTCGATCCCACATTCGAGTCGGTGGCGGGCGTGCGGCTGCACTGCCTGCAGCAGTGTTGCGATTGGCGTGATCGGGAGCCGCAGTTGGCCGCGCTGATACAGCGCATCGAGCGGCATGAGGCTGCGTCGAATCCCTTCCTGTTCTTCGGGCTATGCGGTTCGCCCGCGCTGCAAAGGCGGCTCGCCATGCGCTGGGCGAAAACAAAGTGCGCTGTGGAAGACGCGCTGCCTGCAATTGCGCGGCCTCACCGGCGGGAGAAGATCCGCATCGGATATTTCTCGCCGGATTTCTACAACCACCCGGTGTCGATTTTGATGGCCGAGATCTTCGAAATGCACGATCGCTCGAGGTTCGAGGTGACGGCATTTTCCTACGGTCCGGCCATCAGGGACGCCATGCGGGAGCGCCTGACGCGCGCCTTCGACCGATTTCACGATGTGCATGGCAGATCGGAGCGGGAGATCGCAACCATCGCCCGCGACACGGAGCTCGACATCGCGATCGACCTGGCGGGCTACACCGGCGAGGCGAAGATATTCGCCTACCGGGCGGCGCCGATTCAGGTGAGTTACCTGGGCTACGTCGGAACCCTCGGCGCGGAATTCATAGACTATCTGATCGCCGATGAAACCATCGTTCCGGCTGCATCCCGCGGCCACTACCAGGAGAAGATCCTGTATCTGCCGAGCTATCAGGCCAACTCCGGGACTCGAACGGCCGCGCCAATCGCATGCACACGCGAACGGCTGGGCTTGCCCGCGGCCGGCTTCGTATTTTCCTGCTTCAACAGCAACTACAAGATCACGCCGGAAGTGTTCGGCAGCTGGATGAGGATTTTGCGGCGGGTGAAGGGCAGTTCGCTGCTGCTGTATGCGGAAGGCGCGACCGTGGAAGATAACTTGAGGCGGGAAGCGCGCGAGCGGGGAGTCGACGATGCGCGCCTCGTGTTCAGTCCACGTCTGCCGTATCCGGAGTACCTGGCGCGTTTTCGGGCGGCAGACCTCTTCTTGGACACCTTGCCTTTCAACGGAGGCACCACCACGAGCGATGCCCTATGGGCCGGATTGCCGGTGCTGACCTGCTGTGGTGAGGCTTTCACCGGCCGGCTCGCCGCCAGTTCGTTGGCGGCTCTCGACCTACCCGAGCTCATTACCTCCACCCTGATCCAGTACGAGGATGAGGCCGTTTCGCTCGCTTGCGATGAACGCCGGTTGGCAAGTGTCAGGCAAAAACTCGCCGACGCCCTCAAGGCCTCGCCGCTGTTCGACCCGCGACGTTTCACCCGCAATCTCGAGTCCGGATTTGCAGCGATCTACGCGCGTTATCAGACCAATCAGGCCCCCGCGCACGTGGTGGTGCGGGAATGATGCGCCCCGCCGACATTTCGGGTTCGGCGCGCGAGCCGACCGACGCATGGTAATGGCGGCAGCGCGCCACCGGCGCTGCCGCGACAGGATGCGGTCAGCCTCGTCAACAAGGCCTTGGCGTCTTCGAGGCGGTCGGCGCGGTCCGCCGAGGTTCGGCGCACGAATTGGAGCATGAATTCCCGCATGCCGGTCGCGTCGGCGCAGCCTAGAGCTTCTTCAAAACTTGCGCGGCGAGCGCTTTTTCGAGCGCTTGATTGCGATCGTCCGCCGCCTCGAGTTCGGAACGCACCATGATCCGAAAGTAATGATCGCCGGCTCTAACGGTGAGCACGGCGGGCACGCGCATCGAGCGGGTCACGATCGCCTCATCGCCGATACCGTCCGCGGCGGCGCTCTGCGGCTGCTTCTGGATGTTCGCAAATTCCTTGGCGTTGATGAAAGTCAGCATGACGTTCCTCCCAGGTCCGTTCGGCTTGTTGCTTTCACGCCAATTGCACATGCGCGAATCCGCTGCGATAGGTTGAACGCCCGGATCCACCGGCACGCCGAGCGCGGCGGCCACTTGCGCTTTCGTCAGCAAGGTGCACGCTTTGATCGGACTCTCCGCCCGCGCCGATCCGATGATACCCACCGCACCGAGGGCAATGAACCAGCACTTCCCATAGCGATACATCGTCTGCGACTCCTCAATAAATTTAGCTAAATAAATGTAAATAAACTCAAAGTATCGTCGCAAGACCGCGAAATCCGCAAACCGTACGGCGCGCTCACCCGCGGTCCCGTCCTCCGGACCGCAATTCTTCGGCAATGATGCTCTCGAAATTCTCGAGTGGCGCATTGCCGTCGATCGGCCGCCCATTGATGAAAAAGTACGGCGTTCCCGATAGCCCCAGTTCCGCCGCCGCCCTGGTATCCGCATCGAGCGCCGCGGCCGAAGCGCCATCGCTCAGACAGGTGGAGAACTGCCCGAGGTTCAGCCCGAGCCGCTTGGCCGTTGCCTTGAGCGCGTCCGCGGCCAGCGCGCTTTGATCGGCGTACATCGCATCGTGCATTTCCCAAAACTTCCCCTGACGCTCCGCGCAGACGGCCGCCTCCGCGGCCACCTTGGCGTTCGGATGAATTTGCGTCAGCGGCAGATTGCGGAACACGACGCGGACGTCATGCGGGTACTGTTCGAGCACCTTATGCACGGAAGACTCTGCCTTTTTGCAGTAGGGGCACTGAAAATCGCCGAACTCGACGATGGTGACCGGCGCCGAGGCCGGTCCACGGGCGGGACCGTTCGCCGCGACGGCGACGCGGTAAGGACCCAGGACCGATTTGATGTCATGTTTGGCGCGCAGCCCGTCGTAGAAGCTGCGCGTTGCGGCCAGATTGCGCTGCTCGGCAAGATACTCGCGCACCTTGGGGGCGATCGCATCATAGGGTTCCCGGATTCGGTCCTTGTTTTCCTCATAGAATGCCCGTGTTTCCTCTTCGCTGGGCGCGATCAGCTTGAGCTCCAAGAGTATGTCGTGTGTCGTCACGCCGCGCGCCTTCGCCTCCTGGTCGAGCGCGGCGGCATCGAGCTGTTTGTCGAGCTGCCGCCTTAATAAATCGTAACGCGCCTTGGCATACTTGAATTCGAGCTGGTGCCGCTCCGTGTCGTAGTTGCGCTGCAATTCGTCGAAAGCGGCTTGATCGTTCTGCACGATGGTGGACTCCGCAATCCGCTCAGTTCCGATGAGGCCGATGACGCTCTGATCGAGCTTTGCGCTCGCCGCCTCGCACGTTCCGCCAAAGCCGATCAAAAGCCCCAGAGGTGCAGCCCGCAAAAGCAGGCGGGCGCGCAGCAGCGAATCGATGAATCGGTTTGTCATACGTTTGTCGCTCTTTCGGGAACGGGATGTTGTCGCCTGTCGGCGGACAACCGGGATCGAATCCTAAAACCGAATTGCTACAGTTTCGCGTAGCCGCCGGCGCCGTCCGGTGTTGCCGAATATTCACACTTCAATCACATCAGTGACACCCGCTACTCGGATCATGCGATCCATTCTGCGGCGGGCGTCACAGATCGGAAGGCCCTTAAGTAGATTCAGCTCACAGATTCGGGATGACGTCGGCGTCAACCGAATGGGTGAAAGTTTGTAGCGTCATCAATCAGTTCGGGAGAACTTTTCCAATGAAATCACTCAACAAAGCGCTTGCCGCCGGCATCACGCTGGCACTCGCGTCGGTCTCGGCTCACGCCGCGCTGACGGTGCCCGGCATCAACGAAGGAGCCGCCCCGGGGTCTTCGGGTCTGTTCTTGGCCGTGTACAACTCGGCCACCCAGGCCTCTGAGGTTGTGAACCTGGGCTACACCTACTCGCAAATCACATTCGCCAGCGGCAATCTCACGCCGACCAGTTCGCCCACTGCGCCCTATGTTCTGACCACCGACCCCTCCGGTTCCAGCAATCAAGTGCTGCAGCTGAACTTCGGACAAGTGGCTGGATTTACGGCCGCCGGCGGAAATCTCTTCGGTGGTTCGACGCTCGCCAGCCAGGGCTACATGGTGCTGGCAACGGCTGTAAACACCGGCATCGCCGTCACCGATGCCACGACGCCGATCGTCACCTCGTCGTCCATCGGCGGCGCCGAGAACAATATCACCAGCGAAATCTCCTCCTGGGCTGCAGCGGGCCCCACCAGCGGCGACCTGACCGACACCAGCGGCACCGCTACCTACAGCGTCATCAGCGGCACCCTGCATAGCGGCGCCGTCATTGCCGGAACAAACTACTCGCAAAGCGTCGGTTCGGCCGTCGGCTTCTACAACGTCGTCGGGACAAACCGTGTTACCCCGGTCACCAGCCAGTATGCCACTGCGAACGGCGCGGGCTTCTGGTTCCTGTCGGATACGGGCACGTTGACCTACAACATCGACGTCGCCTCCGCGGCACCCGTCCCGCTACCGGCCGCGATTTGGCTGTTGGGCAGCGGCTTGCTGGGGCTGGTGGGCGTCGGTCGCCGCCGCGCTGCCGCCTGAATCAATCGTCACTCAAGTTATTGCAATCAAACAGGAAAAAATCATGTCAATTCTCAAACAATCAATCCGATCGGCGCTGGCGCTGTCGGTCACGGCCCTCGCCGCCCAGTCCGCGTCGGCGCTGGACATCAGCTCGTACGATTCGAGCACGGTGAACGTCTACCTGAGCGGCTCCACGGCCGTTGACAGCACGATTCTGAACACCGCGATCGCGACGGTCGCGCCGCTCGGCCTCTGCCAAGCGGGCACGGTGGACGTCTACTACATCGGCACCGCGTCCTCCTACTCGAACCGTATGATCTTTTGTTCATCGTCGAGCGGCGTAACCTCGAGCACTGGTACGCTGGCGACGGGAACCAAGCTGGCGATCTTCAAGGAGTCGAACGTGGGCTCCGTGAACGGCGTCGCGCCCTTGTATCTGACCGCCGAGGGCCATCCCAACGGTCTCAGCTTCATCAACCCCGCCCTAATCACCGACACGAACTGCCCGACCACCGCGACCGTCGCGGCGACGGCCAAGCTCGGCACCTACACCAACCATTCCGGCTGCCCGGCGACTGCCACCGTGAATGCCAATCCCACGGCCGGCTTCGCCGACGTCGAAGCGGCAATCCTGAAAACGCCGACCAACGGCGGAGTCGATGCCAAGGCAACTTCGACCTACTTGACCCCGGTGGGCACGCTGGACCAGATCTGGACCATATTGCTGACAAAGAACGCCTACTATGCCTTGCAGGCCGCCGAGGGCTATACCTCGCCGTCCGACCTGGCGTCCAATGCACCCTCCCTGTCGCGCGAAGAAATCGCAGGTTTGCTGAGCGGTAATACCGTCTCCTGGAGCCAGCTCGGTGTCTCGTCGCCCGCGGACGACAACGTCTACCTGTGCCGGCGCGATTTCGGTTCTGGCACGGAGGCCTCATTCGAGTCTGAATATCTCAACGAGCGTTGCAGCAGCCTGACCACGCAAACCATCCCGTCGGAAGACGGCCAGTTCGTGTTCGCGGCCGGCAGCGGCAGCGGGGTGCGTGGTTGCTTGCAGTCATTCTTCTCGGGCGGCAACATCACGGCGTACTACGAATTTGACAACCCCACCACCCCGGCACCCCCGGGCTACAACACGCCTGTGCTCGAGCCGGGCAGCCAGTTCGCAATCGGCATCAACAATGCCGAACTCACCGCGAACAACCTTACGGGGGCAGGCGACTCCTTCCGCGCGATCGCCATCGACGGGGCGGGTCCCACCGTGGCGAACGTTCAGAACGGCGTCTATCCCTGGTTCAGCACCGGTGTCGCGTACACGATCAGCTCCGGTACCGGCGTGCCGTCGGGCAATCCTAATATCGTACGGGGCGCGCTGCTCGCGAAGCTCGGACATCCGGCTTTCACCGCCGTCAGCAACTCGGGCTACACGGGCGTGCTGCCCTGGAGCACGAACTCGACGGTGGGCGATGCCTCGCCGGCGGGTCTGTATCTGGCCACCAATCCGCTGACGACCATTCCGTCGACCAGCGTCTACGCGGCCACGAACCCGACGAACGCGTTCACGAAGAGCTCGAGCGGCTTGGTCAACAATTGCGATACGCCGATCTTCGACCAGGCGCACCAGTCGCATACCGCTCCCGAGAGCAAGCTGCTGGGCACGGGCGTGGTCAACAACTGATAGTCAATAAGTCGGCGGTTCCGACAGAGTCGACCATGGGCTCAGGCGGGTCACCGGGGTTAAACCCGGTGACCCGTTTCGCGTTTTTATGTTTCATCAGAGGCAACAATTTGCGCGGGATGTCTCGAGTCGCCAAAAAAATCCTGGGGATGATCGCGGTTCTTGGATTCGCCACCGGTGCAATCTTTGTGTTCGACCAATCGAAAGCAGCTGACGCCGTGGCGCCCGCGGCCAAGGCTACATTCGACATCGCTGAATTTCGCGTACTGGGAACACACGTGCTGTCGCGCTCGGCGATAGAGAAGGCGGTTTATCCCTTTCTCGGACCCAATCGCACAATCGATACCGTCAAGCAGGCGGCCGACGCGCTGGAGAAGGCCTACAAGGATGCGGGTTATGGTGCGGTGTTCGTGGATATTCCGGAACAGGAAGTGGCCGACGGCCTGGTGCGGCTCAAGGTGACCGAGGGACAGCTCGAGTCGGTGCATGTTCGCGGCGAGCGCTACTATTCGCGCCGGCAAATTCTCGCGGCCCTGCCGGCTCTCGAGCAGGGGACGACCCCGTCGCTGCCGGCGCTGCAGCGGGAACTCACGGAACTGAACGCCCGCACTCCGGACCGCGCCGTCACCCCAGTGTTGAAGGCGGGCTCAGAGCCGGGAGCAGTCGATGTCGATTTGGACGTGAAGGACACACTGCCCCTGCATGGCTCGATCGCCTACGACAACCGTCACACGGCCGATACCACGCCGAATCGCGCGACCGCCGCATTGAGCTACGACAACCTCTGGGGCCGCCAGGATAGTTTCGGCGTCCAATATCAAACGGCGCCCGCCAAACCGAGCGATGCCGAAGTTTTCATGGCCAACTATCTCGGCCATATCGATTCCGGCGGCGCGGAGGCGGCGCTGTCTTACACACGAACCAACAGCAACGTTCTGGCGCTGGGCACGCTCGGCGTGCTCGGCAAGGGCTCGATTTACGGCGCGCATTGGATCAAGCCCCTGGAGAACACGGCGCAAAGTGCCCAGACATTCAATGCGGGCGCCGACTACAAGGACGTACTGACGTCGGTGTTGCCGAACACCACGGGCAGCACCAGCGCCGGCGCCGTCACGGCGCAAGTCAACTACGTCAACTGGTCCGCGGCCTATGCCGGCAATTGGTGGCGGGGAAGGCAGTCTTATTCGGCATCCGCGGCGGCGAACTTCGGCGTTCGCAGCGTTTTCAACAGCGTGAATGAATTTGAAAACGCGCGCTACAACGCGGACCCGAACTATTTTTACCTGCGTCTCGGCGGGGCGGCTACGGAGCCGCTGCCCGGCGGGCTCTCGATTCAGGTGAGGATGAACGCGCAATGGGCGGACAGCCCCCTGGTCAACAATGAGCAGTTCTCGCTCGGCGGCGTCGATTCGGTGCGCGGCTATCTCGAAGCGGAGACCCTCGGCGACTCCGGCGCCGCCGCCACGATGGAGCTGCACAGCCCGCCTCTGGGCCGGCATGTGTGGCCGTTTCTCAGTTCGCTCTACGCTTTCGCCTTCGTGGACGGCGGCGTGGCGACGCTGGTCAACCCCCTCCCGGCGCAGCGCGAGAACATTACGCTGTGGAGCGACGGTATCGGACTGCGGCTGGAGAATGCGCGCGGGTTCAGCGGATGGGTCGACTATGCGACGCCCAGGCGCGACGGTGTGCGCACCCTCAGGGACCAATCGCGGGTGGATTTTTCATTGCGGTACGGCTTTTGATCGTGAGGAGCTCCGATGCGTGACTTGATCCGGTTCGCGACGGCGCTCGGCATCGCAGCCTTGGTGTTGCAGGCGCGGCCTGCGGTGCCTGGGGCGTCTGCGGCGACGCTGCCGCAGCCCTGTTTGGCCAATGCCTGCGCGAACAGCAAATTCGGCGCCTCCGGATTCGTCAGCGCAGGCTCTGCCACCGCAACACAGTCCGGTTCCAAGTTGACGGTCGATCAAACCAGCAAGAACGTCACGCTGAATTGGCAGAGCTTCAATATTTCGGCGAACGGGGCCGTGCAGTTCGTGCAGCCGAGCGCCAGCGCCGTCGCGCTCAACCAGATCAACGACGCCAACCCCAGCCAGATCTTCGGCGCTCTCAATGCCAACGGCCGCGTATTCCTGATCAACCAGAACGGCATCGTCTTCGGCAGCGGCGCCCAGGTCAACGTCGGCGGCCTCGTGGCATCCACCCTGAACATTGCCGGTGCCGCGGTGACGGGCGGGCTGATTGCGCCAGGCTCCAATGGCAATCCCGCCTTCCAGGAATTCTCGACGGGTTTGACCGGCGGGGTGACGATCAGTCAGGGTGCCAAGCTGCAAACGGCCTCGGGCGGCGAAATCTTGATCTTCGCGCCGCAGATCACCAACGAAGGTACGATCAGCACGCCCGGCGGCCAGACGGTGCTCGCCGCCGGCGACACTATCTATCTCGCGACGCAAACAGACCCGTCATTGCGCGGGGTTCTCGTGCAAGTCGGCGGCACCGGCGGGACCGTGACCAACGGGAATGCGAGCAACGCGACGGTGGCGACCCCGGAACAGCTGGTCGGCCAGATCCTCGCATCCGACGGCAACGTCACGCTCGCAGGGCTCGCGGTCAACCAATTGGGCAGGGTATCGGCCACCACCAGCATCAATCAGAACGGCAGCATCTATTTGCAGGCCGGCGATCACGGATCGATCGGTCCCTCGGGCGCAACCGGGGTGAGCGGTACGATCCAACCCGGCACCGGCGGACGGCTCACCCTGGGCGCAAACAGCGATACCGAGGTGACGCTCGACAGCGCCGATCCTTCGACGACGGTCAACGGCGTTGCGCAGCTCGCCTCCGCCATCCAAATGTCCGGCAACAATGTTCAGCTGCTCGCGGGCAGCGTCACCCGCGCGACGGGCGGCACCATCAATATCACCGCGGCCCAATCCGTGGGCGAGTCGACGACGCCGGCCACACCCGACGGTAGCCGCGTGTACGTCGCCCCCGGCGCGCAGCTCGATGTGTCAGGCGCTCACACCGTGCTGCCGGTCAGCACCAACGTCATTCCCGTGCAATTGCGCGGCACCGAGCTTGCGAACAGTCCGCTGCAGCAAAATGGCCCCTTGCGCAGTCAGACGGTCTACGTCGACATTCGCCAGGGCACGCCGCTCGCCGACATCAGCGGCGAGATTGCCGCCATCGGGTACAACGTCGTCGAGCGCAACTTGAACGGCGGCACGATTACCGTCAATTCGGCCGGAGATGCGGTTCTCGCGCCGGGGTCTATCGTCAATGTCGCCGGCGGCTACATCCAGTACACCGGGGGATACCTCAACACCACCGAACTGATCACGACCACCGGCCAGCTGGTGGGCATCGGCACGGCCAATCCAAACATTCTCTACACCGGAATCGCCAATACGGCGACCGTGAGCGACCCCAAATGGGGCAGCTCGACCACGTATCAGGCGGCTCAGCCGACCTACTCCCCGGGCTACGTCGAGGGCAAGAATGCCGGGACCTTGATCTTGTCGGCACCGCAATTCGTGTTCGATGCGGCGGCCGATACCAGCGTCGTTAGCGGCCTGTACCAACGCATCCCCAATACCTCGCTGCTCGCCGGCAATAACTACTACCAGCCCTACAACCATGTGCCGCAACCGGCCTCACTGGTCATCGGAGCCCCGGGCGGCGCGAACTCCGATTTTGTCGTGAACAATGTGACCATCGCCTCCGGTTCGGTCCTGCCCACCCTGCGGAACGCGGACGGCAGCGCTTTCAACCCGTTCACGGATGACCCCGCGACCGATCCCTTGCCCGCGAGCTACACCGCCTCGGTGCTGCGGCCCGAACTGCTCGGTGCGCAAGGTTTCGGTACGGTCTCCATCTACACCAATGGAAAGTTCCTGCAGCCGGCCTCGGTCGCGCTCGAATTTCCAGCCGGCGGCAGCTTCAGCGCCACCGCGAACCTCATCGACATCGAGGGCCAAATCACGGTGCCGAGCGGCAGCATCACGGCCGTGGCCGAGCCGACCTCGGTGCTTGCGCCCGCCGCCCAATTTGCGCTGACCTTGGGCCCGCAGGCCGCGCTCTTAGCGGATGGAGAATGGATCAACGACAATCCGCTGCTCTACCCGGGCGGCAATTCGGCGCCGCTCTTCATCAACGGCGGCAGCATCTCTCTCACCGCCTACTCCAATAGCAGTGCGAGTCCGGGCGTGCGCCTCGCGCCCGGCAGCCGCATCGATGTCTCCGGCGGGGGCCAACTGACCAGCGCCGGCGCCCTGAATGCCGGCATCGGGGGTACGATCAGCCTGGCCGCGCAATATACGGCGGGCGCGTTGGTGGGCGCGCCACCTCGCATCGAGATGGGCGCCGCCCTGTCCGGCTACGGCCTGTTCGAGGGCGGTACTCTGGCGGTGGCCGATGGGGCCGTGTGCATCGCCGTGGCCGATTGCAGCACTGATCCGGGCACGCTGTGGATGTCGCCGGCGCAACTGGCGGCAGGGGGCTTCAGTAACTACAAACTGACGGCCGATCAAGGCGGTTTGACGGTCGCGCCCGACACCATCGTAACCCTGAAGCAGCAGAATCTGATCCTGCCCGCCAACTACCAGAACCTCTCTGACCAGGGCACGCTGATCGGCACGGCGATGCAAGCCCTGCTCCCGGATCAGCTGCGCCAGCCCGTGAGCCTGTCGCTGTCCCAAAGCTTGCCGGCCACGACCCAGGACAACAATGGCAATTACACGCTCCTCAACGTCACCGCCGCAATGCCCTCTCTCTCGATCGGTGCAGGCGCCCTGATCCAGGCCGATCCGCTCGCGGATATTTCCTTGGCGTCCAATATTCGCATCATCGAAGACGGGACCCTGCGCGCTCCCGGCGGCACGATTTCTCTCTTGCTCGGCGCGAATCTCGGGGAAGCCGTGTATGGCAATACCCAGGCGATCTGGCTCGGCGGCCAGGCCGTCCTCGACACCGCGGGGGTGCCGCAGATTTATCCGAATCGCCTCGGGCAGCCGACGGGCGAAGTCTTGCCGGGTGGGACGGTGAGTCTCTCGACGCAGCGCGGCTTTCTCGAACTCCTGCCGGGTTCGATGATCGATGTCTCGGGCACCTCGGGCATCGTCGCCGAGACCGGCGTCGGCGGCGGCGCGGTGCACAGCGAGCAGGTGGCGTCGGCCGGCGGCAGCATCGACTTGACCGCGGCCGATGGCGCCGAACTGGGCGGCACCTTCGCGGCCGCGGGCGGAACGCCCGGGCCCGGCTTGCCGCAGCCGGCGGGCGGCAGCTTCAGCCTCACGCTCGATGCAGGCGGGCGCAACGATTACGCCTCGGGCAGCGGCATAGGCACAACCTTTCCCGGTACCCCCGGCGTCACCAGCAGTCAGATCCTCGTGAGCGCCACACAGCCGCCCATCGTGATCGATCCGGGCCTTGCGATTCCGAACGGCATTGCCGAAAACGCCTATGTATCGGCGCAGGCCTTGGGCGCGGCCGGTTTCGATGCAATCAGCCTCAAGGCGGCGTCGCTGCAGATTCTAGGGACGAGCCCGGCGGTGCCGGGCCGCATCGATTTCGTCGGCAACGTGACGCTCGGCGCCGCGCAGTCGATTTCGCTGGACGCGGGTGTTTACTCCGTCAGCCCAGGCGCGACCGCCGAGGTCACTGCGCCGTACGTCGAATTCGGCAATTCGGATGTGCACTTTCTCAACGTGACGGCCGCGAACGCCGTGAGCGCCGCCGGCGGCCCATCGAGCGGCACGCTCAACGTGGACGGCGGGTTCATCGAGCTGTACGGGACCAGCGCGCTACAAGGCATCGCAACGGCCAACTTCACCTCGAGCGGCGATCTGCGCGTCCGCGGCCTGTTGAATGATACCGGCGTGTTCGCCACCGCGATCGGCGGAGCGCTGTACACCGACGGCAAGCTCGATCTCATCGCGCAGCAGATCTACCCGACGACCCTGTCGCAGTTCGTCATTTCCGCGGATCCCACCAGCCTCACCGATCCTGCGGCCGGTACGATTGCGATTCAAAGCAGTCCGGGCACCGCCGGCACACCGTTGTCGGCGGGCGGCGCATTGACCTTGAGCGCCGGCACGGTCGCGCAAAATGGCGTGCTGCGCGCCCCATTCGGCGCGATCACCATCGACGCGGCCTCGATCAGCCTGGGCGATGGGAGCCTTACGTCAACCTCCGCGGCCGGCCTCGCAATTCCATTCGGCACGACGCAGGGCGGAATCGATTGGGTTTACCCGCTGCCGAACAAAAACTCATTGGTCTACGGCAGCGGCGGGATCGCGCCGCCCGCCCAGCAGGTGACCTTACAGGGCGCCAAGGTCAATGTGACTACCGGCGCCACCATCGATGTGGCGGGCGGCGGCGACCTGCAAGCGTACGAATGGATCAGCGGTACCGGCGGCACGAACGACGTGCTGTCGAACGGCACGACCAACGGCGGCCGCCCAAATCAATTTGCAATTCTGCCGAGCTTGAACGGCGGCGTCGCGCCCTACGACCCCAATATTTCGGCGGGGACGGCCTCGACTCTGCAGATCGGCGATTCGGTTTATCTCTCGGGCCTGCCGGGCTTGCCGGCCGGCGTTTATCAGCTGCTGCCGTCGCGCTATGCGCTGCTGCCGGGTGCCTACCTCGTGACCCAGGTGTCCGGCTATCAGGACATCGAGAGCGGCCAGGCGATTCCCGTGCTGGGCGGCGGCACCATCATTGCCGGATATCGGACCGTGGCCGGGACGCCGTTCGGCGACTCGCGTACCAGCGGTTTCGACGTGGTTCCGGCGTCCATCGTCCTGCGGCAAGCGCAGTACACCACCACGAGCGCGAATCAATTCTTCGCGAACCAAGCGCAGAGCGCCGGGGTCGCCGCTGCGCGCCTGCCGCAGGACAGCGGCGTGCTCGCGCTGGTCGCGAGCGATTCCCTGAGCGTCGGCGGAACGTTGCAGACGACGGCGCCCAACGGCGCCCTCGGTGCCGAAGTGGACATCTCCAGCAACGCCATCCTCGTCGCCCCCGCGACCGCCACGGCGCAGAACGGGCAGATCCTGCTGACCCCGGCCAGCCTCGATGCACTTGGCGCGCAGACCCTGCTGCTCGGCGGCCTGAACAACGCCGGCGCCGTCACGACGACGGCGCAGTCGGTCGAGATCGCCGGCGGCGCCGAGCTGACCGCGCCGGTGGTATTGCTGGCGGCCCAGGATCAGATCAACGTGGATAGCGGCGCTTCGATCACAGCGGCGGGCACGGCGCCGAGCGCGCGCAGCTACACACTGTCGGGTGACGGCGCGTTCCTGAGCGCGAGCGCCGGCGTGCAGAGCTCGGTCGTGCGCACCGGCACGACCGGTGCCACCGGGCTGCTGACCCTCGCGTCCGGCTCATCGGTCACGGCCGGCGGCGGCTCCGTGTATCTGGAAGCGTCCAACAATGTCGTGACCGGCGGGACACTGTCGCTGGCGGGGAGCGATCTGGCCGTACAATCGCCGAACATCATCCTGGGCGCCGCGCCGTCGGGCGTCACCGGCACCGTGCTCGGACAGAACGTATTGGCCGCGCAGGGGTTGCGCAACTTGTTGCTGGAGAGCGGCTCGAGCATAGACATCTACGACAGCGTGAACGCGGCCGCGAAAAACATCACCATCGACGCCGCCGGGTTGTCGGGCTTCGGGGTGCCCGGTGAGGTGGCCACCTTGTCGGCGGCCGGCACGTTCACGCTCAGCAACCTGCAGGGCAGTACCGCCAACGCAGTGGGTATTACCGGGACGGGTGCGTTGGCGATCAATGCAGCGGATGTCAACCTGGCGGGCGGCACTCTCGCCGTCAACGGCTTCGGCTCGCTCGCGCTCGATGCCACCAACTCGCTGACGGCCTCGCCCGCCGCCGGTTCGAGCACGGCCGGCTCGAGCTCGGCAGGATCGAGCAGCACCCCGAACTCAGTGAGCTCCGGCTTGATCACCGCCGGCAACCTGACCGTGAACGCATCGCGGATCACCACGGGTGCGGATGTGAACCTGACGCTGTCGGCCACGGGAGCGGTGTCGCTGCTGGCACCGGCGCATCCGGCCGCGCCGTCGGCGGCCTCGGCGCTGGGCGGATCGTTGACCGTCACCGGGTCGAGCATCACCCTGGCGACACCCATCGAATTGCCGTCGGGCCGTGTTGCCTTGACGAGCACCGGCGTCGCAGCAGGCGACGCCGTGTCGCTGCAATCAGGCGGTTCGATCAACGTCGCGGGCGTCGTGCAGCAGTACGCCGGGGTCGCGGTGGCGAGCCCCGGAGGATCGGTGACCTTGGCCTCGGCGGGGAACATCGATCTTGCGGGCGGCAGCACCATCGATGTCAGCGCCGGCAGCGGCGGTCAGGGCGGCTCGCTCGCGATGTCCGCGCCCGGCGGGACGGTGAGTCTCGGGGGCAAGGTGAAGGGCACGGGCGGTGCTGGGATGGGCGCCTCTGTGAGCATCGATGCACAGGGATTCGGGGATTTCGGCGCACTCGGCCAGACCTTGACGGCCGGCGGGTTCACCGGCGGGTGGACGCTGAGGCAGCGCGGGCAGGGCGATCTGGTTCTAGCCGCCGGACGCACGATAACCGCCAACGAGGTGTCGCTGGAAGCCGATCAAGGCGGCATCACGGTGAACGGCCTCATCGATGCCGCCGGCGCGCAAGGAGGCTCCGTGATCCTGGCCGCCGCGGACAATCTCATCCTCAACGGCGCGATCGACGCGCATGCGACGCTCGCCGGCCGGCGCGGCGGGACGGTGCAGCTCGAGACGGCTCAGGGCGAGATGTTGCTCGATAGCGGCTCGAGCATCAATGTCAGCGGCGGCGGCGCGGGCGCCGACGGCGCCGGAGCGGGAGGCACGGTGCTGCTGCGCCTACCGGCCGCGACGGTCACGGCGTTGCTCGGCGGCGGCGGCGGCGTTGCGCTACGGGGCTCGATCCTCGGCAGCACCCGGACCACGCTGGAAGGGTTCTCCGTCTACCAGAATACGACGGGGGTAATCTCCGCGGCCGATACCGCCGCGGATCCGTCGAACCCCCTGTATGCCGATGCGGCGAATTTCATGAGCAATGCGGCTGCCATCACATCGGCGCTCGGACAGACGTCCAACACCGCGTTCTTGGTCGCGCCCGGCGTGGAAATCGACGCCACGACGCAGTCCAACGGCACCGGGACGCTGGAGCTCGATTCTCCCTGGAATCTGTACGACTGGAGATTCGGTGCCAACAACAATTTTGCAGGGGTGCTCACCCTGCGGGCGCAGAGTGGCGTGACCTTCGACGCCTCGCTTTCCGACGGCTTCACGGCGATCTCCGGGACGGGTGCGTTCACGCTGCCGAAAAACGCGTCGGATTCCTGGTCCTATCGCATCGTCGCGGGGGCCGACTTCGCGGCCGCGAATCCGCAAACCGTCCTCGCGCCGAACCCTGCCGCTCCGGCCAACGTGACGATTTGCGCGGCGACGGCTGCGTGCGCGGCGGCGGACAATTCCGTCACGGGCAGAAGCTACGCGCCGACCATGGTGCGCACCGGCGATGGCTTCATCGACGTGAGCGCCTCGGGAGACTTCGTCCTCGGCGACCAGGCGGCCCTGCTCTACACGGCAGGCGTTGCCGAGGCCGGCGCCACCTTCTCGGCCGGCAAGAGCGGACGCGGCGTCGCGCCGCTTGCCTATCCGATCGACGGCGGCGATATTCAGGTGAACGTCGGCGGCGATGCGGTCGGCGTGGCCGCCGGCCAATTCGTCAATGCTTGGCAGTGGCGTGCGGGCTCGGCCGTCAATAGCCAGATTGCGGCGACCGTGGCGACCGCGTGGACCGTGAATTTTCAGGATTTCCAGCAGGGCATCGGCGCCCTGGCCGGCGGCAATGTCACCGTGCGCGCGGGCGGCGACATCGATGATCTATCGGTGTCCATCCCAACGGTCGGTGTGCCGGTCGCGGGTGCGATACCGGGCGTCAGTGCGCCCGCGGTCCTCGGCGGCGGCAATCTCACCGTCGCCGCCGGCGGGTCGATCCTGGGAGGCAGCTACGACGTGGGTCGCGGGAGGATGAAGCTGGTGGCCGGAGTCGATATCGGCCCGACGCCAGCGGTGAGCGGCGGCGCGCCGGGCCTGTCGCCCATCATCGGGCTCGGGCGATGCGAGTCTCGCGGCCACCGCGCGGGGCAATGTCCAGGTGTCCGATATACTCAATCCGACCCTGCTCAATCAGGGCGCGTACCAGCCGGCGCAGAGTCAAGTCGTCTACTTTTCGACCTACGGTGCCGATTCCTCGGCAAACCTGACCGCGATCGGCGGCAATGTGGTCCTGAACGACGATTCCAATGCGGTGGCCAGTTCGATCGGCAACTCATTCCTGGGCCAAATCATCGCGACTTCAGGTCCGCTCGATGCCCTGCCGCCCACCGTCAATCTGATGGCGCTCAATGGCAATGTGGACATCGGCCGCACGATCGCGACCTCGCCGTCGCCCACCGGCAATTTGCAGGTGTTCGCGAATCAAAATGTCCAGGCCCTTTTGAGCAACTCCGGCGTCTCCGCGCAGTTGATCCTGTCCGACGCGGATCCGAGCGAGCTTCCCTCGGTGAGCGCGCCTCTCAATACGACGTCGATCTACGACGATATCGCCGGGGCCTTGGCCCTGAGTCAGCCGGACCAACACGCAGCCACCCCCATCTATGCCGCCGCGGATGCAGCAGGGACGCTCGACCCTGCACGTATTGTCGCCCTCAATGGCAGCGTCGATTTCCCTCCCAATCCAGGATCCGCCGTCGAGGGTATCTGGTCGGCCAAGCCCGTGCAGGTCGCCGCGGGCCTCGATGTCGTGGGCCTGAACTTGGTGGCGCAGAATTTGGGCCCGAGCGATGTGACTTCCGTCGTGGCCGGACGGGATATCATTTATCCCGCGCAACGCTTGAGCACCGGGCAAGTCTCGGCGGACAGCAACGGCATCGTCGTGGATGGCCCCGGGGCGCTGCAATTGACCGCCGGCCGCAACGTCGATCTCGGCACTTCGAACGGGGTCAGCACCCGGGCGAATCTGTTGAATCCTGTGTTGCCCGCGAACGGGGCCGGCATCAGCGTCGAGGCGGGTATCGGCGCCGCCTCGCCGCAGTATGCAGCGTTCATCAATCAGTACATCACGGGCTCGAGCCAATTCGACGGCAATCTCATTGCCTTCGTGCAGAGCGTCGACGGCGCCAATGGACTGACCGCCGCGCAGGCAAAGCAGCAGTTCGGTGCCATGACGCCGGCGCTTCAGCGTACCTTCGTGGAGGAACTGTTCTTCGATCTGCTCAAGATCTACGGGAGCAAGGAGGCCGCATCGGGCAATGGCGACTTCTCCGGAGCGTTCGCGGCCATCAGCAGCCTGTTTCCCGGCGCCAATCCGAATACGG
This sequence comes from uncultured Gammaproteobacteria bacterium, assembly GCA_963702735.1. Classification (GTDB taxonomy): domain Bacteria; phylum Pseudomonadota; class Gammaproteobacteria; order Steroidobacterales; family Steroidobacteraceae; genus Bog-1198. The sequence continues at coordinate 743,247 of CAVPDW010000002.1, forward strand.
CGGCCGGGCAAACCAATCCCTACGCGGGCAACATCGAGCTGTACTTCAGCCGCATTTACACCGAGCAGGGCGGAGATATTTCCTTGCTGGCCCCGGGTGGGGAGGTCAATGTCGGCCTGGCGCTCGCGCCCACGAGCTTCGGCATCGACAAGCTGCCGGATCAGCTCGGCATCGTGGCGCAGACCACGGGCAATGTGAGCACATTCACCTACAAGGATCTGCAGGTGAACCAATCCCGGCTGTTCGCGGCCGACGGCGGCGACATCCTGGTCTGGAGCACCGACGGCAACATCGACGCCGGCGCCGGCGCGAAAACCTCCATCTCGGCGCCGCAGGTCAACATTGCGTACGACAGCAATGGACAGCCGGCGGTGACGTTGCGGGCCGCGATCGCCGGCAGCGGCATCCAGGCGCTGGCTGCAACCCCCGGCGTAAGCCCGGGCGACGTCTTTCTCTTCGCGCCCCGCGGCGTCGTGAACGCGAACGATGCGGGTATCGTCGCGGGCAATCTCACGGTCGCCGCCACCGCGGTGCTGGGCGCCAACAACATCACGGTCTCAGGCACCTCGGTCGGTGTTCCGGTCACGGTGACCGGCGTCGGCGCCTCCTTTGCGGGCGCCTCCTCGACCGCCGGCGCGACCTCGAACGTCGCCGAGAGCTTCAACGGCGCAAGTACAGGGTCGAGCAGCACGCCGGTAGCCGATGCGGCCATCAGCTGGCTCGACGTCTTCGTCACGGGACTTGGGGAAGAGAACTGTAAGCCCGACGACATGGAATGCCTGAAGCGAGAAAGCGCGGTTCCTCGACCGAGATAGAAATTTCTTCGGCCGGTCAGTTGTTCCGGAGGTCGCGCTGAGCGCGGGCCTGCCAGCCTGTAACAAAAGGATCACGCAGGGCACCCACAATGGTCGAACAATAACACCCGAATTTTGCGAAGCAACAGGACGGCATGAATAGTTGGGTCAAATCACTGGCAATTGCGGCCATTCTCATCCCGGGGATTGCGCTTGCCGCTTCCTGGTGGAACAACGACTGGAAGTACCGCAAGGAAATCGGCTTCGATATGACTCCGGCCGGGGCCGATATCGCGGGCACGCCGCAGGACGTTCCGGTGCTGGTGCGACTGTCGCTCGCGAATTTCAGTTATTTCAGCGATACCAAACCCGACGGGTCCGATTTTCGACTGGTGGCGAGCGACGACAAGACGCCGCTCAAGTTCCATTTCGAGAAGTACGATCCGCAAAACCAGATGGCGCTTTTGTGGGTACGCGTTCCCCAGATCACGGGCGGCTCGAAGACCGACAAGATTTACGCCTACTACGGCAACCCCGACGCAGCCCCCGCCGCCGACGTACCGGGCACCTATGACGCCTCGCAGGCCTTGGTGTTGTCCTTTTCCGAAGCCTCGGGGCCTCCCATGGACTCGACGGCGTACAAGAATAACCCCACCGCATCGACCGCGGTCCTCTCGCCGGCCGGATTGATCGGCGGCGACGCCAAGTTCTCGGGCAAGGAAAGCATCACGGTGCCCGCGACCGCTTCGCTGCGACTTCTGCCCAATCAGGGATTTACGGCATCCGCGTGGCTGCGGCTCGAGCAGGCGCAGCAGGCCGTGGTGTTCGCGCTCACCGATCAGGGGAAGTCGCTGGAGCTCGCGGTCGACGGCTCGAGGATGGTCGCCCGCGCAACCCTTGACGGCGCGCCGGTGACGGTATCCCAATCCTCCGATCTGACGTTGAGCCAGTGGCACCACGTGGCCCTGACGGCCGGCAACGGCAAGCTGACCCTGTTCGTCGACGGAATCGCCGCGGGCAGCGCGCCGGTCACCTTGACCGAAGTCGGCGGAAACTTCACCATCGGCGCCGCCAACGATGCCCGCTTTCTGAGCGGCGAAATCGATGAAGTCGAGGTGTCCAAAGTCGCGCGCAGCGCGGATTGGATCAAGGCGAGCGCGCGCGGTCAGGGCATGGACGCCAATCTCGTCGTGTACGGCGGCGACGGTCAGCGCGAAGGCGGCAGCCAGACCTCTTATTTCGTGACCATTGCGAAGAATCTCACCATCGATGGCTGGGTGGTGATCGGCATCTGCATGGCCATGCTCGTGGTGGCGTTGCTCATCATGGTCGTCAAGGCGATTTTCCTGAGCCGGGTCGAGAAGGCCAACGCCAGGTTTCTGCGCGATTTTCGCCGCCTGAGCGGCGATGCCACGGCGCTCGACAAGCCCGCTGAGAACGAGGACGAGGACTTGGATGACGCCCCGACGATGGCGTCTCTGATGACCAGCGACCAAAACAAATACGGCGCATCGACGCTGTACCGGCTGTACCACCACGGCGTTCGCGAGAGCCAAAAGCGCGTCGCCGGTCAGATCGGTCAGCGCAGCGCGCGCCGCCGTTCTGTCGCCCCAATCGATCAACGCCATTCGCGCCGCCATGGATGCGACCATGACGCGTCTGCAGCAGAGCCTGTCCAGTCAGATGGTGCTGCTGACCATCGCGATCTCAGGAGGGCCATTCTTGGGACTGCTGGGCACGGTCATCGGGGTCATGATCACCTTCGCGGCGATCGCACTTTCCGGCGATGTCAACGTCAATGCGATCGCGCCGGGCACCGCGGCGGCGCTCGCGGCCACGGTCGCGGGACTCTCGGTCGCCATCCCTGCGCTGTTCGGCTACAACTGGTTGAATACCAGGATCAAGGCGATCAGCGCCGATAATCGCGTCTTCGTCGATGAGTTCGTCACCCGACTCGCCGAACAGTACAGCTAGGGCCAAAGACCGTGTCAGGATCCATCGACAGCGGCGAGAAAGATGTCTACGACGACATCAACATCACCCCCATGCTGGATCTGGCCTATGTGCTGATGGTGATCTTCATCATCATGACGACCGCGTCGGTTCAAGGCATCAAGGTCAACCTGCCCAAGGCGAGCGACACGCCCTCGCTTGCGAAGCCGCAAACCAAGGCGATCACCATCACGGCGGACGGGACCATGTATCTGGACACCTATCCGGTGAGCCTGCCCGAGCTGGAAAGTCTATTGCGCCAATACAAGGCGGCCAATCCGAATTTGCCGGTGATCGTCAAGGCGGACTCGACGATTCCCTATCAGCGCGTGGTCGATGTGCTCGACGTGGTCGGGCGTCTCGAGATCACGCAGCTTGGGTTAGTGACCCAACGTATCGTCAAGTAGCGCGGTCATGGTCGACAAGCGCACGCAGCGACGCTACTTGGTGCGCCTCGGCGGCGCCGTGTTCGGGTTGTTGTTGATATTGGGATTCTCGTGGTTCGTGCGCACCATGATGGCCGGCAAGATAGGCAAACCGGCGCGGCAGGTGCAGATCGTGCAGATCATCAGACCGCCACCGCCGCCGCCGGAACAACCGCCGCCGCCGCCGCCGGAGAAAGTGGAGGAGCCGCTGCCGAAGGACACGCCGGAGCCCAAGCCCGACGAGGAGCCGCCGCCGGCCGGACCGCTGGGTCTCGATGCGAACGGGTCCGCGGGCGAGGATGCGTTCGGCCTTGCTGCCCGCCGCGGCGGCAGCGATTTGGTGGGCGGGAACGGCAATGCGGCCTTCGCCTGGTACACGAATCGGCTCAAGGACGCAGTCGTCGAGAGGCTTTCCTCCGACTCCAAAATCGGGGCGAAAAAATATTCGATATCGGTGCGCGTGTGGATCGAAGCCGACGGGCGCACGAAGATCAAGTTGATGACGACCACCGGCGATCATCAACTGGACCAGCGCATCGAGTCGGACCTGAGTTCTATTGCGCGGCCGGGCGATGCGCCCCCGTTGGAAATGCCGCAGCCGGTCAGTCTGAAGATCGTTTCTCGAGGATGACAATGAGTGTGAGGAGATCGATGCCAATGTTCACGGTGAAATTCTTGCGGGCGGCGGCGGCCTCTGTGGTGCTGGCGACGCTGCCCGTCGCCGCGTGCCTCGCCGCGGATGAGCGGCAGTCTCTCGAGGAGCTGCGCAATACCGTCATCAATCTGCTCCAGGCCCTGGTCGACCAAGGCGTCATGACACGCGAGAAGGCGGCGCAATTGGTCAAGGCCGCGCAGGACAAGGCGGCGGCCGATGCCGCGGCGACGGCGAAGGCCGACGAGGGAGCGGTGCGCGTGCCGTATGTGCCGCAGATCGTCAAGGACGAGATTGCCAAACAAGTGGCCGATCAGGTCAAGCCGGATGTGGTGGCCGATGTGGTCAAGGAGGCCAAGACGGAAAAGTGGGGGGTTCCGGGGGCGCTCGCGGACTGGCTGACGCGCACGCGCATCACCGGGAGCGTCACGCTGCGCGAAGAAGATGTCTTGTTCGCGCCGGACAATGTGCAGAACTTCTACCTCAACTATTACGGCATCAATATGGCGGGCGGCATCGAGAAGGCCGGCCTCAATGCATTCGAGAACGTCAGCGTCGACCGGGCGCGTATGCGCGGCCGCGCGCGGTTGGCGGTGGATTCGGACATCACCGATTCCATCACCGCCGGCATGCGGATTACCACGGGAAACACCTCGGATCTCGTGTCCGAGTCGCAGACCCTGGACGGTACTCCGCCATACCAGATCGGAATGGACGAGCTTTACATACGCCTGGACGAACGCAACGCGCAGAAATTCCCCTGGCTGTCGGTGGTCGGCGGCAAGTACCTGAATCCATACGGTACTCCCACCGATCTCGTCTTTCATAAGGACTTGACCTTCGAGGGGCTCGCCCTGACCGGCCGGCTCGGCCTGGGAGACGGAACCGAGGAGCAGTCGCACCTCTTCGTCACGGTCGGCGTGCATCCGCTGCAAGAGATTGCATTGACCCCGGACGACAAATGGCTGCTGGGAGGCCAGCTGGGCGCCAACATTCGCTTGGGTGCGGGACAACGTCTGCGCCTCAGCGCCGCGTACTTCGACTACGTCAATGTGACCGGGCGCCTGAACCCTCTCGACGGCACGATTTACAACTATACGGCGCCGCAGTTTGCGCGCCAGGGAAATACCTACTTCGACATCAGCAATTCAACCGACCCGAGCGTGAATCTGTTCGCCCTGGCGGCAAAGTACCAGCTTGCCAATCTCAACATGACCTATGAGTTGCCGATCGGCCGCTATACCTTCGGCGTCACTGCGGATGCGGTCAGGAACCTCGGCTACAACACGGCCGAAGCGTCCGCCAATTACGGCGCGTACGTCGCGCCCCGCACCAAGGGGTATCAGGGGGAATTCAGTTTCGGTTATCCGACCGTGCTGACCGCGGGCGCCTGGCGAGGAGTCATCGGCTATCGGTACCTGCAGCGCGACGCCGTTATCGACGCATACACGGACTCCGACTTCCACTGGGGCGGAACCGATGCCAAGGGGTACTACCTCGTCGGCGATGTCGGGGTCGCGAACCGGGTCTGGGTGAGGCTGCGCTACCTGAGTTCGAATGCGATCGACGGCCCGACCTTAGGGATAGACACGTTGCAGCTCGACTTGAACACTCGATTCTAGGTGCGATCATGACCATGCTCCCTCGTCGGCTGGCGGTGCCATTGACGGTCCTCGCGTTCACGCTCACCGCGGGCAATCCCGCTTATCCCCAAGTCGAGCGCAGCGGCGGCGGCGAAATGCAGAAAATCATGCAGCAGTACCAGCAGATTGCGGCGGAGAAGACGGCCCTGCAAGCCCAGCTCGCGCAGATGAAGACTGAGTCGGATGCCGCCAAGGCCGAGCTCGTGTCGGTGAAGAAGGAGCGCGATGCGCTCAAAGTCCGCGCCGGCGGAGCCGCGGCTGCCGCGGCCACGGTCGCAACGCTCACCGCGTCGAAGGAGTCCGCCGAGAAGAACCTTGAGCTCTACAAGCAGCGGATGAATGAGCTCGTGAGCAGATTTCGAGAGACCGCGGCCACGCTGAAGGAGGTCGAAGCCGACCGCAGCAAGCTGCGCCAGGAACTCGGCGAACGCAACGCGGCTTACGACAAATGCGCGGAGAACAACTTGCAGCTCTATGAGATCACCAGCGAGGTGCTGGACCGCTACGAGCACGTCGGACTGTTCACGAAGGCCAGCGCCGCCGAGCCCTTCACCCGTATCACCCGCACGCGAATCGAAAATCTGGCGGACGAGTATCGCGCGCGGGCGCTCGAGAATCGGACCCAGAAAAAGCACGCACCCTAGGGAAGACGCCGATCACGCCCCTTCGATTCGGCCTCAAGTTCATCATCGCCTTTGCCATCCTCATGGGCTCCTTCGAGGCGTCTCGAGGCACGCGCTTGGAACGATTTCTCGTCGAGGACTTGATACTGGTCCCGACCGTTGCTCTGATCGATGCAGTGACGCCCAATGAGCATGTCGAACTCGCGGGCCGCTCGATGGTTTCCTCCGGGGCGCGCCTCAACGTCACCCGGGGCTGCGAAGGGGTGGAAATGTTTCTGCTGCTGGTCGCGGCCATCCTGGCGTTTCCCGCCAGCCTTGAGCTGCGCGCGCGCGGACTTCTGCTGGGTTCGGTGCTGGCGTACGCGCTCAGCGTGACGCGCCTGATGGCGCTCTACTATGTATTGCGGTACAGCCCGAACGCATGGCAGGCCCTGCATGGTCTGGTCCTGCCCCTGGGTCCCATCATGTTAATGGCGCTTTACTTCCTGCGTTGGACCGCGCGCAATCCCCATGCGGCCTGAATGGCGCTGAGACGAGAACTAATCATTTCGCGGGCCAGGTCGTGCCGGATAGCTTGGCGACCACGGCTGGTGCGCGCGAGGAGTGCTGGGGGAAGCCGTATCGTCGTGATGGGCGCCACGGTAAAACTTAGCGACACAACCGTCAAAACGATCTCGCATGCCCGAAAACGGCAAAATCCATCATTCGACCGACCGCTTGGCGCCGCGGGCTAGGTGCTTCGGGCGGAAAATACTGCTCCAAAATTCTATCGATCGATGGCCAATCAGGCCGCACAAACAGAGTTTGCCGAATGACAGCACACGCCAAGCGGGACATATTCGGTCCATCGGCACATCCGTGGACGGTGAATGGGTATCCGGCGTCAGGTGAATCGAAGTGACAAAGGGAACAATGCACGCGGCCCTCAGCACACCTGCATGACGAGGTCTCGCAAGACAAGATCAACGGGTCGGGTTGGCCTTGCAGCCATTGCCTTGTCGAGCAATTCTGCAATGAGCCGGGCACCGTTGCGAAACCACATAGGAGCTTGTGGCGGCCCAACCCCTGTGACGAAGATCGAAGATTGTCACCCCTTTGAGAGACTCTTGGCCGGTGTATGGATCTATGAACGTATGGGTACGTCGCGCGCGCTCATATGGCTCGATTTCCGAGGCGTTCCAAGAGACAAATACGTCCGTAAATAAGATATCGAACTGACCAAGGACACCCCGGCCATGAGGTTGGCCACAACGGGGAAAAATTCTGGTGAAAGCAATGCATCGTCCTCCAGCGCATGCAAATGCACGCGGGCCGAACAGGCTGCTTTTATTAGCTGCGCGTGTGAGGCAAAACACCCGTACCGGCGTATGGTTCCTGGCGCACCGGTTCCGCGTAATCCTTTGGCTGAGAAGCGAGAATATGCGTGCTCGATCCGACGGTCTGCCAGTTCCTTCAATTCGCTTCGGCGATGGATGCTGCGATCGAGATTGATATAGCGGCCGGAGTAAGGAATCGCCGATTCAGATCATTCTGTAACGATGGATCGAGTAAGCGTGAGTGTTACGGTGAAGAATCAGGCGCCGACGATAGCGGCGCTAGCGCTGGCGACACGGCGCCTGTTGACGATGACGCTGATTGTGAATAGAGGTCCCCTCGTTTTCCGTGCAATGACATACGGTAAGCTTTTGCCGGTAATTTCATCTGCCGCACATCGTCCGGCAATAATTCGTCGCTACATTCTTGATGACTGTGTCTCTGGATGGGAACGGAATTGGGATGATGCAAGTTTACCGACGTGCCTGCCTGTGCATGGGATGTCTACATGGGCCTGGCGGTGATGGCAGCGCCGCGAGCTGCTTGGTCCGCAGGGGCCGCCTCGCAGTCGCAGCCCGCGGCGAGAATCATCCAGCGGATTGACGAATCGCAGCGAATAGAGCTCAAGGGGCAGGTTCATCGCGCGGTTCGTGAAAGTCGAGGACCTCGGCGATGCCGACCCCGGGCTGCGCGCAGAACGGCTCATCATGCTGCTGCACGGGAGCGCGGCGCAGGATGCGTCCCTCGAACAATTCCTCCAAGATGCCCAGACGCGCGGCCGGCCCGACTATCACCGCTGGCTGAACCCGCAGTCCTTCGGCCGGCGCTTCGGCGTGGCGGCCGCGGACATCGCCGTCATCCGTACGTGGCTTGAGTCCAAGGGATTTCGCATCGACGAGGAGCCGGCGGGCGCCCGCTCCATCGTATTCAGCGGCAGCATCGCCCAACTGAATACGGCCTTCGCGGTCCACATTCACCGCTACCGATGGCATGGGGATTCCCATCTCGCGAACTCGGCGAGTCCGACCATTCCCGCGGCACTTTCCGGGGTCGTGGCGGGCTTTGCCTCGCTGAGCGATTTCCGGCACGCCGCGCAGCATCGCATGCCGCAAATTCGGCCGCAGTACACGGCCGGAGGGTCCAATTATCTCGGTCCGGCCGACTTCGCGACGATCTATGACCTCGTTTCTCCCTACGCACGGGGAATCACGGGGATGGGCCGCAGCATTGCGGTCATCGGCCGCAGCAGCGTTCAGAGCGTTGATCTCAGCAACTTCCGTTCGTTCTTCGGTCTCTCATCGACTCTCCCCAATGTCATCTACGCCAACGGCAATAACACTGCACCGCCGCTCGTGTCGGGCGATGAAACGGAGTCCGATCTCGATCTGGAGTGGACCGGAGCGACCGCGCAGTCCGCGACCATTAGGTTTGTGACGACGGCATCCACGATGCTCACCGACGGGGTCGATCTCGCATCCCAATGGGCCGTCAGCAACGATGTCGCCGACGTAATCAGCCTGAGCTACGGAGGTTGCGAGGCCGCGGGCGACGTCTCGGGCGGCACAACCTTGTACAACCAGCTCTGGCAGCAGGCGGCGGCGCAGGGCACCAGTGTGTTCGTCTCGGCCGGCGATGCGGGCGCGGCGGGCTGCGACCTCGATAGCTCCCCCAAGGCGACGCACGGATTGGGAGTCAATGCGGTGTGCAGCTCGCCCTACAGCACCTGCGTCGGTGGATCCGAATTCAGCGCCGACGTCGCGGACCCCGGCAGCTACTGGAGTACGGGCAACGCATCGGGAACGCGGGCGTCGGCGCTCAGCTACATCCCCGAGGCGGTGTGGAACCAGAGCGGCAGCGTTTCCGGAGGCGTCGATCTGTGGGCCTCGGGAGGCGGTGCGAGCATCTACTTCGCCAAACCCGCGTGGCAGCTGGCGGCGGGCGTCCCGAGCGACGGTAGGCGCGACGTGCCGGATGTGGCATTGAGCGCCTCGAGCGTGCACGACGGGTATGTCCTGTTCAGCAGCGACGGGCACCCCGCGGGTACCGTGCTGATCATTGGCGGCACCTCTGCCGCCGCCCCATCGATGGCCGGGATTGCAGTGCTCGTGGCGCAGAGCCAGAACGGCAGGGTCGGGAATTTCAATCCCGTCCTTTACGGGCTCTCTGGAATGCAGGCCAATGGCGGCGCCCCGGTATTCAACCTCATCACCAGCGGCAACAATTCAGTCCCCGGACAGACCGGGTTCTCCGCGAGCAGCAGTGATCCGACGTACAATCAGGCGACAGGCTTGGGATCCGTCGACGCCGGTCAGCTGATCGCGCATTGGGCTGACTACACGGCCCCGGTCTTCGGGCTGTCGCCGACGGCCGCCGTGGTGCCCGCAACCACGTTCGTCGGCGCGGCGTCGCTGACGCTGCCGTCGACGACCTCGTGGAGCGCAGTCGTCGGGGGAGGCGGTGCCGGCTGGCTCAGCGTCACTCCGGCGAGCGGCACGGGCAGCGCGCCTCTGACCTACAGTGCGACCGCCAACTCGGCTTCGGGCGCCCGCAGCGGGACCATCACCGTGGACGGTCAAGTGCTCAGCGTGACGCAGGCGGCGGGGAAGGGCAGCACGGCCGAGGGTATTGTGTCGGCTGCCAACCTGGATTTTGCGGCTGATCCGGTAGGCCAATCCAGTTCGAGCCAGCAAGTGCTGGTGAGCGACACGGGACATGCCGACCTGACGCTCGGCGCTATCAGCCTCTCCGGCGGGGAAGCCGGGGACTTCTCGGAATCCGGCAGCTGCGTCGCCGGCCTCGTGCTCAGCCCGGGGGCGAGCTGCTATCTGAACATTGGCTTCGACCCGACCGCCCTCGGAACGCGAACGGCGACTCTGCAGATCGATCTCGGTAGCGGGGGCCCTATGACCGTCGGCCTGACGGGAATCGGAAGTGCCGCGCCGCGCGATATCGACGCACCCTGGCCGCCCTGGGCTTACGCGCTGCTCGCAGTATTGCTCTATGTGATCGCCTATCGCCGGCAGCGCATGCCACCGACGCTCGGCTGAGTCCTCTTAGAACGCTGCGCCGATGGCCACGCGTCCGCGCCGCGCGCCGACCGCGTACAACCCAAGCAGTCCCAGACCGGACAGCAGCAAGGGCAACGCATTCGGCAGCGGGACCGGGGTGAAGTCGATCGTGCCGCTGTACGAGGACGCAGTGCCGGGCGCGGCCTCGCCGCGAACCTGCAGGATGTAGTCCCCTGCAGGGACGACGTTGAGCATGGTCGCCGTGTAATCGCCGCTGCCGCCGATGAGAAAGGTCGTCCAGCCATTCTCGACGGTCACAACGGTGGGACCGCCAAGCAGCGCGCTTGCATTCGTCGCCGACGTGATGTCAAACGGATTGCCGGTGGCCGGATTAGTGAGAGAGATGATGCGAATCTGCAGATCCGACACATTGCTGAATATGGCGCTGGCCTGCGCCTGGACGGCCGCGCCGGTGGAGTCGAACAGGATATTGTCCTGAAAATTCCAGGGGGGCCCGCTACCGGTCGCCGAGGCACCCAGGTTGGACCCGGTCGAGACGTTGCCCGACTGATTGAACGAGTCGGTGAACCCGAAGCTCGCCGACGGCGGCACCATGATCATCTGAGTGGTGCTGCCCGTGTAGCTCTTGACGAGGTAGCTTTCAGGACAGGTGCTGGTGAGTGTGCAACTCCCTGCATTCGTGATCGTGCTGTTGATGTCCGTGACGGTGGCGCCGAGCGCGGGAGCCGTGGCGCCCACCGTTGCCGCCAAACCGAGGGACAGCCCGATTAAGTGTCGAATCCCCATGGAACACTCCCTCATTCCCGATTGCCGTCATGGCCCGAGATCTTGGTCCCCGGGCCATCCATTCCCGGTAAACACTACATGGGGCATGTATCACCCGCATGACTGTTTAGTTAACAAAGCGGTCCGCTGTTCGCACCGTGGAAACGACATCTCGCGGTAGCGAGTCGCCGACGATCGGCTCTCCGCGCTATTCGGCGGCTGCAGCGCTATTGAGATATCGAGGGCGGCCGAACAGCCCTCCAAGCCCGCCCAACCCGGATAGTAATAACCACGCGGCCGCCGGTATCGGCACCGGCGTGTAGTTGTATTGCAGGGTCACCAGGCCATCCGCGTAGGTCGCGAAGCGAGTGTAGTTATTGCCGCCGGTGGCGCTGTAACTGAGGTTCGCGTCCGCATTGAACGTTGAGCTGCCCATGAAGGTGGACAATCCCGTGGTGATCGTCTCCGACTGCGTGGTCAGTGCCGCGATGTTGTAGAAGGTCGCCACATCGGTGTACGTCCCAGGGCCGCCGCTGGTGATGACGAGGTGGGCATCGTTGAAGGTGGTGCCGCCGATCGTCGTGCTCGTGCCGTTGTCGACGGCCGTGCGGCTGCCGGGCTGTGTGTTATAGGCGCTGACCGACAAACTCGGCGTTGCATTGTTGGAGGCGCTGAGCGACACGCCGCTGGGTCCGGTCAGGGAGAAGCTCGTGGTCCAGTCGATCACGCTGATCGATGCGCTGCTCGGACCGGTGTTCTTGAAGATCAGGTCGCGCTCGACGGAGCCACCCAGGGTCACGACCACGCTGGTCAGGGTTCCGAGAGAGGTGTTGAAATCCGCGAATGTGATCGGATCGTTGCTGACATCGGTCGTGAGCTGCCCGGTGTCGAACGTTTGCGTGATGGTGGCTGCTTGCGCCACGGACATGGCTGCGAGCGCGGCAACCAACCCAGGCAAAGCAAGACGCGCGACCTTGATATGACGTGTTCTGGCCATGCTTCGAATTCCCTTTGAACGAGGTCAGCCGGCGCTGCCCCCGCTGTCATAACTCTCGACGGCGTCAGCCTACATCTCTGGATTCACACCCGCGTGTCCGTCGCATGACAGATTGACGTCACGCACGAGTGCGTTTGCGTCGGTGCGGGGGCGTTTAGAGGCGGATCCCCAGCCGCCGATACACATCGGCCAGCAGCCACAGCGGCCCGATCATCAAGAACTGCACATCCTTGAAGAAGGACGGGCGCTTGCCTTCGATGGCGTGGCCGATGAACTGGCCGATCCATGCCATCACGAACAGGAACAGGCAGAGCGCCCACAGCGGTACGCCATTCCAGCGGTCGAGCCGATCCAGAGACCACAGAAACGCCAGCAGCAACGGCAGGGCGCCGAGAGCGAGGCGCGGGGACAGCGCAATGTAGTACAGCATTGCGATCAGCACCGCGACAGCGGCCCAGTTGGCGGCCGGATACCCCGCGCGAATGCCGCCGGGAAAGGGCAGCGACCATAGCAGCCCGAGGACGCACCAGGCGATCACCGGCACGCAAATCCAATGCAGCGCCTTGTTCGTCGGGTTGCGGTGGCTGTCGCCGTAGTCGTCGAGCCATTGGGCGGCGGTGCGCATGGGATTCGACGCTACGCCGGAGTGCGCAGCGAATCAAATGCAGCGGTCGCCGTGGGGCAGGTCCAGGCATCGATTGCCTAGGCTGCTTTTTTGGCGTCTTGCGCGGCACCGGCCGCTGCGGTCGCCGGGAAGAGCGCGCCGGCGACGGCCAGGGCCGCGAGTGCGCCCATGAATTGCGCCGCGATGAACCACGGCACATCGACGGGGCGAATGCCGGAGAAAGTGTTGGTGAGCGAGCGCGCGATCGTGATGGCCGGGTTCGCGAATGAGGTTGAAGAGGTGAACCAGTACGCTGCGCCGATCCATGCCGCCACCATCCACGGTGCATCTTCCGCACGACGATGACCGAGCACGACAAGCAGAAGGCCGAACGTCGCCACACCTTCCGCCAGCCATTGCGCCGGCCCGCTGCGGACATGTGCAGAAGCCTGCCACAGCGGCAGCTCGAACATGACATGCGCGAGCAGGGCGCCGAGACAGCAGCCGGCGATCTGCGCAACCGCGTAAAGGCAGGCATCTGCCCACGCCAGTCGGCCGCGCACGGCCTGGATGAGGGAAACGGCCGGATTGAAATGGGCACCGCTCAAGGGGCCGAGCAGCGCGATCAGGGTTGCCAGGACCGCGACCGTCGCGCCCGTGTTGGCGAGGAGCGCGATGGCGAGGTTTCCACCGCTCAACCGCTCCGCCATGATTCCGGACCCCACCACGGTCGCCGCCAGCAGCGCCGATCCGAGGCCCTCGGCCGACAGCCTGCGGGACAGCGGATCAGTGTGCATCGCCTGCCGCGGGATCCGGTGTGCGCCCAATCGCATCGACGCGCTCCTGCAGGCGCATCCGGTCGATCGAGGCAAGGGGCAGGCTCAAGAACAATTTGATGCGCGTCTCCAAGGATCTGAATGCCTCGCGAAACGCAAAGCTCTTCTCGACCTCGGTACCCTCGACCGCCGCGGGATCGGGAATTCCCCAATGGGCCGTCATCGGCTGCCCCGCCCAATGGGGACAAGCCTCGCCGGCGGCGCTGTCACAGACCGTGAAGACAAAGTCCAGTTGCAGCGGATTGGGTGCCGCGAACTCCTCCCAGCCTTTGCTGCGCAGGCCGGCGTTCGGATAACCCAACTGCCCCAGCAGCGCGAGTGCCATGGGATGGACCTGCCCCTTGGGGTGGCTTCCGGCACTGAATCCGCGGAACTTGCCCTTGCCCAGTTTGTTGATGATGGACTCGCCGAGAATGCTGCGCGCGGAATTGCCGGTACACAGGAAGAGAACGTTGTAGACCTTGTCGGACATTTCCTTCATGCGCGCTTCCTCCTCGAAACGGGCTCTTCGACGGCGGCCCCGGGGCCGCATTCAGCACTGCTGCAGACATCGTCGGCAAGTTCACAACAATGGTCTGTCAGAAAGCCGAGGAGGTCCCTCATGTGCCTAAAATTGGGGCTGTAGTACAAGAAGCGGCCCTTGCGCCTGACATTGAGAAGCCCCGCGTGATGCAGCGCCTTCAGGTGAAACGAGAGTGTCGCCGCGGTGACCGAGAGGTTCTTCTCAATCAACTCCCCGGGCGTGAAGCCCTCAGGCCCCCGCTTGACCAGGAGGCGAAAGATTGCAAGACGTGATTCTTGTGCCAGCGCTGCAAGCGCGGTCACCGCATCGGCCGACTTCATCCCATTTGTCCTCCGGGCAACACAAGGGCCGGCGCTTCCCGACTGGGCCTGGATTCGCGCGGATACGATGATTCTATGATTATCGAATCCGGGAAGCAAACCGGATTGCAGCTGTAGTGCATTCCGGCAGGCACCGGCGCTCCTTCGAGCATCATCGAAATACTATTGACATCGCGACGGCCATCGCCGATGCTATTTCCATGAAGCTCGAAACAGCAGCCGGTCAGCTCGAGGCCCTGGGTAGTCCCGTCCGGTTGAAGATCTACCGGGCGCTGGTGCGCGCCGGGGATGACGGACTGCCGTGCGGGACTCTTCAAGCCAAAGTGGGTCTCGCTGCGTCAACCTGCTCCCACCATATTCGATATCTCATGAAGGCAGGCCTCATTTCGCAGGAGCGTCGCGCAACGACGCTCCTATGTCGGGCGAACTACGCGGCGATGACGGCCTTGGTGGGCTATTTGGTGGATGAATGCTGCATGGATGCCGCCTGCGGTGAGCCCATCAAGGCGGCCTGAAGTCTTTCTTTGCCATGTTATTTCGATACTTGTAGAAATACGAAGGAGGACACGATGAACCCAATGCAGGAGTCTCACGTCGCCATCATCGGCGCCGGCCCGATCGGGTTGGCCGCCGCGGCGAATCTCGCCGAGCGCGGCGTATCGTTTCGCCTCTACGAGGCGGGCGAAACCGTCGGGGCCAATATTCGCAATTGGGGCCACGTTCGCATCTTCACGCCATGGCAGCAAAGCGTCGATCCCGTGTCGCGAAGGCTCCTGGAATCCTCCGGCTGGGCGCTGCCGCAAGAGCCTGCGCTGCCAACCGGGGCGGATCTTTGCGAGCGGTACCTCGTGCCGCTCGCGGCGCTGCCTGCGCTCGCGGGCCGCATCGAGACCGATGCGCGAGTCATCGCCATAACGCGGCATGGTATCGACAAGATGTCGAGCAAGGATCGGGCCGAGCGGCCTTTCGCGCTCAAGATTGCCGGTCGCGACGGCCTGCAGCGCACGGCTTATTCACGCGCGATCATCGATGCCTCGGGAACTTGGCACAATCCCAATCCGCTTGGCGCCTCGGGGCTCGAGGCCGAAGGCGAAGCGGCGGTGCGGCGCCATCTGGCCTATGGGATGCCCGACGTCGCGGGCAAGGAGCGTTCGCGCTATGAGGGGAAGCGGGTGGCCGTGGTGGGCGCAGGCTATTCCGCGATCAATGTACTGCTCGACCTCGTTCGGCTGAATGCGTGCGCGCCGGTTTGGGTGGTGCGCGGCCGTAACATGGCGCGGATCTACGGCGGCGGCGATGCCGATCCATTGGCCGCTCGCGGCAGGCTCGGCACGCAGTTGCGCTCCCTGGTCGCAGGCGGCCGGATCAAGCTCGTGACCGGTTTCTCGACGCAGGGGGTCACGGAAATCCCGGAAGGGCTGGTACTGCGGGGCGAGACCGACCATCAAGCGGTAAGCCTCTCTCCGGTCGATGAGATCATCGCCGCCACAGGGCAGCGCCCCGACCTCGCGATGACCCGCGAACTTCGACTCGAACTCGATCCCTCGCTCGAGAGCGTCAAGGCGCTGGGCCCGAAGATCGATCCGAACCTTCACTCTTGCGGCACGGTGGACCCTCACGGGCATCGCGAGACCTCGCACCCGGAACCGGGCTTTTACACCATCGGCAGCAAGAGCTACGGCCGCGCACCGACCTTCCTGCTGCTCACCGGCTACGAACAAGCGCGCTCCGTGGCGGCGGCGCTTGCCGGCGATTTCGCGGCCGCGGACGATGTTCACCTCGTTCTGCCGCAGACCGGAGTTTGCGTCACCGACTTCGAAGCGGCCGGCTGCTGCGGCGGTCCTGCGCCTGCCGAAGTGGATGCATGTTGTGCGGCGGATGCCGCGGCCAAGCAAGCCGGTGAGAAGGGATGCGGATGCGTGAGAAGCCCGTAAGCAAGCCTCCTCCCCCTCTTTGGGTGGTTCCGGCGCTCGGGATCACGCAGATCCTGGCCTGGGGTTCTTCGTTCTATCTACCCGCGGTGCTCGCGAAGCCGATCGCCGCAGAGACCGGCTGGCCCCTGACCTGGGTCATCGCCGGTCTGTCGCTGGGCCTCCTCATCGCAGGGCTCATCTCGCCCCTGGTCGGCCGGCGTATCCGCGAATTCGGAGGGCGGCCCGTGCTGATCGCGAGCGCCCTGCTGCTGGCGGCCGGATTCTCGGTTCTTGCGGCAGCGCCCACCCTGCCGGTGTTCATCGCCGGATGGGCCGTCATGGGTCTCGGCATGGGCGCAGGCCTGTACGATGCTGCTTTCTCGACTCTCGGCCGCCTGTATGGTCACGCCGCGCGGCAGCACATCACGACCCTGACGCTGTTCGGCGGCCTGGCCAGCACCGCCTGCTGGCCCTTGTCGGCATTCTTGCTATCGAAACTCGGCTGGCGCGGCACCTGCGGCGCCTATGCCGCAATACAGATCCTCATTGCCATGCCGATTTATATGATCGCACTCAGGGGCCGGGTGCCGCCGCCGACACCCGTGCCGAAGACGCCACACCCGCCAGGCGGCATTGCAGGCCGAGCGCTGCTTCTGCCGCTCGCGGTCTGTATCACGATCGCCGCGATGCTCTCGACCGTCATCTCGGTGCATTTGTTGACGCTGCTCGAGGCGCGCGGGCTGACACTGGCCGCCGCCGTTGCTCTCGGCGCACTGGTCGGACCTTCCCAGGTCGGCGCGCGATTCATAGAGATGATGGTCAGTCGCTATCACCACCCGATCTGGACCAAGACCCTGGCCGTTTCATTGGTTGCGGGCGGCTTGCTGCTGCTCTGGATCGGCCTCCCCCTCATTCCGCTTTGCCTCATGCTGTACGGCGCCGGGATCGGCCTGGAATCGATTGCCCGCGCGACCCTGCCGCTGGCCCTATTCGGTCCCGCGGATTACGCACCGATCATGGGGCGTATCGCGCGGCCGAGTCTCATCGCCCAGGCCGCGACGCCCTCGATCGGCGCGTTGCTGATTGAGCATTTGGGCGCTCGAGGGATGCTGGGGGCTGTCACCCTGCTGTCGCTGCTCAATGTGGGCCTGGTGGGCGCCCTTTTCTTGCGCGTTGCAGCGGCGCGTAGACCACTGCAAAAGCTGTCACTGTAACCAAACTGCAACAATCGGAAAGGACAATCCCGATTCTCATAGCGCCGCATCCGATGCTGCATTTCTTTTGCCGCCGCCGCGTCCAATTTCTCGTTCTTTCTTGGAACTTTAGGAGACGAATAACATGGGCCCCTCGCATTTCTGCCAGCTGCTTGCACGCAATTTCGCCCTTGGGTGTGCAGCATTGTTGCTTGCCAATCTGGGAGTTGCCGCTGAGATAACCGGGGCGGGATCAACCTTCGTGTATCCCATATTGTCCAAGTGGTCGACGACCTACAGCGTAAAGACCGGCAATAAGGTGAATTATCAGTCCATCGGTTCGGGCGGCGGGATCGCACAGATCAAGGCGGCGACGGTTACCTTCGGCGCCTCGGACAAGCCGCTGACTCCGGAGGAATTGCAGGCGGCAGGCCTTGCACAGTTCCCGCTGGTCATCGGCGGTGTCGTACCCGTAGTGAACCTGGAGGGAATCAAGCCGGGTCAACTGAAATTTACAGGGCCCCTCCTGGCCGACATTTTTCTCGGCAAAATCCTGAAATGGAACGACCCGGCGATCGCTGCGATCAATCCGGGCTTGAAGCTCCCCGACTCGAAGCTGACCGTGGTGCACCGCTCGGACGGCTCCGGTACCACATTTAATTGGGTCAACTATCTTTCGAAAGTCAGCGACACATGGAAAGCCAAGGTGGGTGAAGGCACATCTGTGAATTGGCCGACCGGGATCGGCGGCAAGGGCAACGAAGGTGTGGCGGCGTACGTCAACCAGATAAAAGGGTCGATCGGCTACGTTGAATTGGCCTATGCAACGGAGAACAAAATGACCTTCGCCGCGGTCAAGAACAAGCACAACGAATTCGTAGAGCCCAATGAGCAAAGCTTCCAATCCGCCGCCTCGCAAGCCAATTGGACCGAGCACCCTGATTTCTACGAAGTGATCACCGATGCGCCGGGCGCGGGTTCCTGGCCCATTGCGGCATCGGTCTTTATATTGATGTACAAGCAACCGAAGGATGCGCCTCAGTCGAAGGCGGCCATCGATTTTTTCAAGTGGTCCTTGGAGGACGGTGCAGCGGATGCGAAGTCGCTCAACTACATCCCGCTGCCGCCGACGCTCATCAAACAGATTGAGGCTTACTGGGCCAAGAACATTCATTGACCATGTCGTCCGTACAGGACATCGCCCCGGGGCAGCCGCGCGCGCTGAGCCCTTTGGAGCTTGGCTCGCTGCGGGAGCACCGGGACCAGCGCAACGATGCATGGTTCAGATATGTGGTCACAGGCTGTGCGCTGTTTGTGCTGATCGCGCTGCTCGGCGCGGCTCTCTCGATGCTGTGGGGCGGACGAGAAGCATTCGGCACGTTCGGCTGGAGTTTCTTGTGGAGCAGCGATTGGGACGCGGTACAGAAAAAGTTCGGCGCCCTGGTGCCCATTTACGGCACCTTGGTCACCGCATTGATCGCGATGATCATCGCCGTGCCCGTGAGCTTGGGGATCTCGATATTTCTCACCGAGATCGCTCCCACGTGGATGCGCACGCCCGTTGCAACCGCGATCGAGCTGCTCGCCGGGATCCCCTCGATCATCTACGGCATGTGGGGGCTGTTCGTTTTCGTGCCCTTCATGGGCGACAAAGTCGACCCCTGGCTGGATGAGCACGCCGGGTCCCTGCCCCTGATTGGCGCGCTCTTCCAAGGCCCCCCGATCGGTCTGGGCATGCTCACCGCCGGCATAGTTCTGGCGGTGATGGTGATTCCATTCATCTCCTCGATCATGCGAGAGGTGTTTATCACCGTCCCGGTGCATTTGAAGGAGTCCGCCTATGCCGTGGGGAACACGACCTGGGAGGTCATCTGGGATATCGTGCTGCCCTTTACGCGCTCGGCCGTCATCGGCGGGATATTCCTGGGCCTCGGCCGCGCGCTCGGCGAAACCATGGCCGTCACCTTTGTCCTCGGCAATGCGCACCTTCTCTCGCCGTCGCTGCTTCAGCCCGGCAATTCGATTGCAGCAACGATCGCCAATGAATTTACCGAAGCCGATTCTTCGATCTACCTGTCCTCACTGATCGCCCTGGGATTCTTGCTGTTCGTCGTCACCTTCATCGTGCTGGCAATTGCACGTGTCATGTTGGGCCAGCTTGCCAAGCGTGGAGGCAGGACCTCGTGAACGGCTGGAGGCGGCGTCAATTTCAGGACCACACCGCCAAGGTGCTCGCGACGCTCGCGACGCTTTTCGGGCTCTTTTGGCTGGTCTGGATTCTCTGGACCACCGTAAGCAAGGGCCTCGGGGCGTTGAAATGGGGGCTCTTCACTCAGATGACGCCGGCGCCCGGTTCGGACGGCGGCCTGCTCAACGCCTTCGCCGGAAGTTTCGTGATGTGCGGTATTGCTGTCCTGATCGGCACCCCTATCGGCGTAGGCGCGGGCACTTATCTGGCGGAGTACGCGCGCCATACGCGATTGGGCTTTTCGATACGCTTCATCAACGACATTCTCCTTTCCGCGCCTTCGATCGTCATCGGACTCTTTGTATATGAGCTGATGGTGCGTCCCATGGGCCATTTCTCGGCCTGGGCGGGGGCCGTCGCGCTGTCCTTCATTGTCTTGCCGGTTGTCGTGCGCACCACGGACGAGATGTTGCAGCTCGTACCGACACCCATGCGCGAATCGGCGTTGGCGTTGGGGGTGCCGCAGTGGAAGGTCATCCGCCAAGTGCTGTACCGCGCCGCGCTTTCCGGAATCCTGACGGGCGTGCTGCTGGCGCTTGCGCGGATTTCAGGCGAGACCGCACCGGTCCTGTTCACCGCTCTCAACAATCAATACTGGACCAACAACCTCAATCAACCGATGGCCAACGTGCCGGTCGTGATATTTCAATATGCGTTGAGCCCGTTTGAATTCTGGCATGCGCTGGCGTGGGCCGGTGCGTTCGTCGTCGTGGTGCTGGTTTTGATATTGAGCCTGATCTCTCGCTGGTTGGTTGCACGTGGCAGGGTATCCGTATGAATCCTACGCCCATGGAATCTTCTCTTTCGCCGAGCGCCGGCGCGCGGGAGGCGATCGGCACGGCCGCCACGGAATCCGATCCTTCGCTCCTTGTTCGTACGCGGGAAGCTAGTTTTATGACCGAGACGCCGAGAGCCGATTCAATCTCAGAGCCGCCGGCCGTTCGTCCACCGGATGCCGCTGCGAAAATTACCGCTCGAAATGTGGACTTCTATTATGGTGAGACGCGCACGCTCAAGGATGTCAGTCTCGTCATACAAGAGAAGCGGGTGACTGCGCTGATCGGCCCGTCGGGCTGCGGTAAATCCACGCTGCTGCGCGTCTTCAACCGGATGTATGCCATTTATCCAAAGCAGCGGGCGGAGGGGGAAATACTATTGGATGGCGAGAACGTGCTGAGCCCGCGTTACTCGATCAATCGGCTGCGTACCAAGGTGGGCATGGTGTTTCAAAAGCCGGTGCCGTTCCCGATGTCCATCTACGACAATGTGGCGTATGCCTTGCGCCATTATGAGAAATTGTCGCGTGCAGCCATGAATGAGCGTGTTGAGGAATCCTTGAGGGGCGCAGCGATCTGGGATGAAGTGAAGGATAAGCTCGGCAATAGCGCTCTTGGTTTATCGGGCGGCCAGCAACAGCGATTGTGCATTGCGCGCGCCATTGCGCTCAAGCCGGATGTGCTGTTGTTGGATGAACCCACATCCGCGCTGGACCCGATTTCCACTGCCAAGGTGGAGCAGTTGATAGACGAGTTGAAGGTCAACTACACCGTACTGATCGTGACGCACAACATGCAGCAGGCTGCGCGTGTCTCGGAATTCACGGGGTTCATGTTTCTCGGTGAACTCGTCGAGTTCGGCGCCACCGGCGATATCTTTACCCACCCGGCCAGCAAGAAGACGGAAGACTACATCACCGGCCGATTCGGCTGACGACCCATCGGCCCTGGAGAATCGATTCCATGTCTCATCCGCACATCGTCAAGGCGTTCGATCAGGACCTTCAGGCTCTGACCCGCAATACAAAAATATTGGGCGACTTCGCCGGAGCGCAATTCGCGGATGCGGTGCGGGCGCTCCTGCATGCTGATTGGTCCTTGGCTCAACGTGTCATCGACCAGGACCGGCGTCTGGATGCGCTGCGAACCGAGTTGTCGACCGCGGCGGCAACGGTCATCGCGCGCCGCCAGCCGCTTGCCACGGATCTCGACGAGGTGCTGGCCACGTTTCGTATTGCTGAGGACCTGGAGCGGATCGGCGATCTGGCGAAGAACATCGCCAAGCGCGCGACTGCCGTCGCCAGCAGCAATTTTCCGGAAGAAATCGTTGCTCGCCTCGATCGCCTTTCCGGTCTCGCATTGGAGCAGCTCAAGGACGCTTTAGAGACCTTTATGGCGCGAGACGCGGAACGGGCGCTGATCGTGCGTGCCCAGGACGAGGTGATCGATGCGCTGTACACCGAGGCATTTACCGACCTGGTCTCCAAACTTAGCGCAGACCCGGCCCAGGCAATTGGATTCGTTCACTTGCTGTTCTGCGCGAAGAATATCGAGCGAATCGGGGATCACGCAACGCACATCGCGGAGGCCGCTTATTTCATTGCAACCGGGCGCCGGCCGGAGCCCGAGCGGCGGCGAATGGATGAAAGCAGCGACCTGCCGACCGGCCTGAACAAACCCAAGCTCCAGTAGTCGGCCAGGAGCGAAGGCACCCGCGCAACCGCCGCCGCACCTTACAAATGCTTTCGGGTACCGCTGTCCGGACACACCAGGTAGCAGTCCGGATAGCCCGCCCGAGCCGAGCAGCCGTTGGTGGAGTCGAGGTACCCCGACTCCGTATAGCAGCGATTGGGAGCGGACGGGTCCGTCGAAGCGCGCAGCACCGAGCAGCCCGCGGCCGCACCGACGATCAGCACACAAACCAGTATGCGACTCATGAATCGCACTCCTCAGGGTAAGGAGATCACACCCGGTTTAGACCATCGATCCACGCGGCCGTTGCATTGTGCTCAAGCGGCCGCCATCAGCCCCTTGAGCTTGTTGATGGCGTTCGTCTCGACCTGGCGCACACGCTCCGCGGATATCCCATACTCGTCCGCCAACTCATGCAGGGTGGCCTTGTCGTCGGTCATCCAGCGCCGCTTCAAGATGCTGCGGCTGCGCTCGTCGAGTTTCTCGAGGGCGATGCTCAAGCGCTCGGTGGAATCCTCTTCCCATTCCTCGCTCTCCACCTGGATCGCGGGGTCGGCGTTGCTCGACGGCAGGTACATGGCCGGAGAATAGGTCTCCTCCTCGTCGCTGTCGGGCGCGGGATCGAAGGACATGTCGCGCGCCGAGAGGCGCTGCTCCATTTCGCGAACGTCTGCCACGTCGACCCCTAAGTCGCGCGCCACGGCGGCGGTCTCCGCCTCGGACAGCCACGCCAGATTCTTCTTCATCTTGCGCAGATTGAAGAACAGCTTGCGCTGCGATTTGGTGGTGGCGACCTTCACGAGCCGCCAATTGCGCAGCACGTACTCATGAATCTCGGCGCGGATCCAATGCACGGCGAAGGACACCAGCCGCACGCCCACGCCAGGGTCAAAGCGCTTCACCGCCTTCATCAGGCCCACGTTGCCCTCCTGAACCAGATCTCCCATGGGCAAACCGTATCCCAGGTAGCCGCGTGCAATGTGCACGACGAATCGCAGGTGCGACAGCACCAGCTGCCGTGCTGCATCCAAATCCGCCTCGCTGCGGAAACGAACGGCGAGGGCAACCTCGTCTTCCTTGGACAGAACCGGAATCTGGGACACGCGGTCTATATAAGAGTCGAGGCTCCCCACGGGGCCCGCGAACACCAATCCACCGGTCTGTTTGGCGACTAAAGCAGTACTCATCAGCGTAAGACCTCCCAATCAGCGCGTGACAATAATAGCACTCTTGGCTTTTGACTGCTAATGTTACCGATAGTTCACATTGTGTATAACAGCTTGAAAAATATACACTTAGGTCGGGTCGATACCGCGGATATGTCGCGTCGCAGCAAGCCAGGAACCCAGCCAGGCCAGCCCCACGGCGACTCCCAGCACCGCGACCGCCGTGGCTAGACCCAAGCCCCGGAGGTGAAACTGGCTGCCGTACAGCCGTGCCAGCTCATCGACGGGGCGAGCCAGCACTGCCGCGGCCGCAGCGACCAGGATCAAGGCCATCAATCCGCCTCCCAGGCCGTACCAAATGCCGCTGTAAAGAAAAGGCCGGCGGGTGAAGCCGTCGCTCGCGCCCACCAATTTCATGACCTCGATTTCAGCCCGCCGGTTCAATATGTCGAGACGTATGGTGTTGCCGACTATGAGCACCACCCCCGCCCCGAGAAGCGCGCCGGTGAGCAGAACCACCCGCCGCAATATATCCAGCATGCCGTGCAGACGCTTGACCCAATCGGTGTCCAGCTGCACGGTTTGTACGTCCGCAATCCCCGCAATCGCAGCCTTGAGGGTGTCGGTGCCCTGCGGCGTGCTTGCGAGCAGCGTCGGCGTCACGATGAGAGTATCGGGCAGAGGGTTGTCGGTGAGCGCATCGAGCGCTTCGCCGAAACCCGAATTGTCGCGGAACTCCTTGAGCGCCTGCTCTGCCGTGATGACGCGTACGGCGGCGACGTCGCCGCGCCGGCGCAATTGCTTGGCGAGCGCCGCCGTTCGCTCTGCACCGGCCTTCTTGTCCATGTAGACGGACAAATCGAAGGCTTCGTTCCAATTGCCGGTCGCATTTCGCACATTGGACAGCAGCAAATTCAAGAACAGCGGCAGAGCGAGGGCCACCGCGACCACTCCCATGGTCATCAGGGTCGCAAAAGGATGATGAACGATGCGGCCCAAGGACCCGACCAGGGTCTGCGCATGCCGTGCAAAGTAGGCTTGAACGCTCATGGCGGCGCCTCGGTCCCCGCATCGGTGACGCGGCCTTGTCCCAAGACGATGCGCCGGGCGCCGAATTGCTCGATGAGATGCACATCGTGTGTGGCCACGACGACGGTCACCCCGACTTCGTTGAAGCGCTTGAACAGCTTCATGACTTCGAGCGCGAGCTCCGGATCGAGATTGCCGGTGGGTTCGTCCGCAATGAGCAGAGCCGGCTTCGCCACGATCGAGCGCGCGATTCCGACCCGCTGCTGTTCGCCGGTGGAGAGTTCGAGCGGCCGGTTTTTCTCCTTGCCCAGCAATCCGACTTGATCGAGCGCCGCGCGCACGCGCTTGTCGATCTCGCGCTTGGGCACGCCCGCGATGATCAGCGGCAGCGCCACATTGTCCGCCACCGGCCTGTCATGCAGCAGCTTGTGATCTTGAAACACCATCCCGAGTTGCCTGCGAAATTGCGGGATGCCGCGCGGCTTGATCTTCGAGGTGTTTTGATCGTTGATGATCACCTGCCCGCGCGTGGGGCGCTCGATGAGCGCGATCAACTTCAAAATACTGCTCTTGCCCGCGCCAGAATGGCCCGTCAAGAAGGCCAGCTCGCCGTCGTCGATCTGGAAGGAGACGCCGGAGAGCGCCTCGCGGCCGTTGGGGTAGCGCTTGAAAACCTGGTCGAAGCGGATCATGCCCCCGCACCGTCATGGTCCGATTTAAGCAGTGCCGATACGAATTCCTCCGCGTTGAACGCGCCGAAATCCTCGCTTTGCTCGCCCACGCCGACGAAGCGTATGGGGATTTTCAGCTTCTGTGCGATGGCGAGCACCACGCCTCCCTTGGCGGTGCCGTCGAGCTTGGTGACAACCAGCCCCGTCACCCCGAGCCCCCTGTTGAACTCCTCGGCCTGTGCGACCGCATTCTGGCCGATGGTGCCGTCAAGGACCAACAGCACCTCGTGAGGCGCCCCTGGATCCACGCGCGCGAGCACGCGCTTGACCTTCTTGAGCTCGTCCATCAAATGAGTTTGGGTGTGCAATCGCCCGGCGGTATCCGCGATCAAGACATCGACGTCGCGCGCGCGTGCGGCCTTCAGGCCGTCGAAGATGACGGCGGCCGGCTCCGCACCCGCCTGCTGGGCGATGATGGGTACTTGGTTGCGCTCGGCCCAGACCTCCAACTGCTCGCGCGCCGCCGCCCGAAACGTGTCGCCGGCGGCCAGCATGACGCTGTGTCCTTGTGCGAGCAGCCTGCGCGCCAATTTCCCGATGGTCGTGGTCTTGCCGGCGCCGTTGATCCCGACCACAAGGATCACGAAGGGCCTCAAGTTCGGGTCGATGGCGAGGGGCTTTTCGACGGGTTTCAGGATGTCGAGCATGGCGTCGTGCAGGGCCTTGAGCAGCGCATCCACATCGCCCAGCTCCTGGCGGGCGACGCGCCTGCGCAGCTCCTCGAGAATCCTGCGTGTGGCCTCGGCGCCCACGTCCGCCGTGATGAGGCGCGTCTCGAGCTCATCGAGGATGCCCGCATCGATCTTGCGCCCCGGCAGAAGTTCTGCGAGATCGGCTGTGAGCCAGGCCGGTCCTTGATTGAGCCGTGCCCGCAGGCGCTTGAAAAAACCTAAGGGCCGGGAGGTGTCGGTATCGTTCGTCATTGAGAGGGTATGATACCGGGAGTGACTACTCCCAAGACGGAATCGCATGCCGCGGGCGGCCGCAATTCGGTGCGCATCATCGGCGGCGGCTGGAGGGGCCGGCGCATCAGCTTTCCGGATCTTCCGGGCCTGCGGCCGACTCCCGATCGGGTGCGAGAGACCTTGTTCAATTGGCTGCAGCACGATGTCGCAGGCGCACGATGCCTGGATTTATTTGCCGGTTCCGGCGCGCTCGGACTCGAGGCGCTGTCCCGGGGCGCAAAGGAAGTGGTATTCGTCGAGCAGGCGGTCGCCGCCTCACGCGCCCTCAAGGAGCAGCTGACACGCTTGGGCGGTGAGCGCAAGGGTCGAGTGGCGGAAATGGGCGCGGCGCGATTCCTGCGGGCCGCGGCGACGCCCTTCGACATCGTGTTCTTGGATCCGCCCTTCGGCGTCAACGCCCTTGCGGAATATGTTCCCATGCTCGATTCGGGCCGCTGGCTTGAAGCGGGGGGTCTCGTGTACCTGGAAAACGAAAAAACATCGGGAGCACCGGCTTTGCCGCCCCATTGGGAGCTGCTCAAATCGAAGTCCGCGGGCGAGGTGGGGTATCATCTGGCTCGCGCATCGTCGCGCGAAGCACAACTAAATGCATAAGAGAACGGCGGTATATCCCGGCACTTTCGATCCGATCACCAACGGCCACATCGATTTGGTGCGCCGTGCGGCCAGCATTTTCGATCGTTTGGTGGTTGCCATTGCGGCCAATCCCAACAAGGCTCCCATGTTCTCCCTGGAACAGCGGGTCGACATGGCTCGGCGAGTGCTTGACGACGTGCACAACGTGGAAGTCATGGGTTATGCGGGACTGACGGTCGACTTCGCGCGGCAAAACGGACTGTCGGTGATCGTGCGGGGCCTGCGCGCCGTGTCGGATTTCGAATTCGAATTTCAATTGGCCAATATGAGCCGGCATCTCACTCCCGAGATAGAATCCGTGTTCATGACCCCGCAGGAGCAGTACACCTTCATTTCCTCCACCCTGGTGCGCGAGATCGCGGTGCTCGGCGGCAATGTGTCGGAGTTCGTGCACCCCATCGTCGAAGTCGAATTAAAGCGGCACCGCAAGCTTTGAGCCGACCATCCGCACCGCACCGTCCGCGGCACTGCTTCGGATCGCTGTTCTCGGTCGCTGCGATCCTCGTCGCGACCATGGCCCTGCCGAGGGCTGCGCTCAGCCATGAAGCGGCGGTCCCGCACAAGGCAGCCATCGCCAGCGCCTATCCGCTCGCGAGCCAAGCGGGCCAGGAAATCTTGGCCGCGGGGGGCAATGCCTTCGACGCGGCGGTGGCGGTGTCGGCGGCACTCGCGGTGGTCGAGCCGACCAGTTCAGGCTTGGGCGGCGGCGGCTTCTATTTATTGCATCGTCAGGCCGACGGTTATGAAACCATGATCGACGCGCGCGAGAAGGCGCCAGGCGCTGCGTCGCGCGATATGTACCTGGACAAGGCCGGCAACGCCGTAGAGAACGCGTCGATCGCGGGGTCGCTGGCCTCGGGAATTCCGGGCGAGCCGGCCGCGTTCGATTACCTGGCCCGCAAGTACGGCAAGCTGTCCTTGAAGCAGGACCTGCAACCCGCGATTCGCCTGGCACGGAACGGCTTCCCACTGTATGCGCGCCTGCAGGGAGGCATTCGCTACAAGCGGCAGGTGCTGCTGCGCTCGCCCGAGACTGCGAAGGTTTTCCTGGCCGCCGACGGCAGCGTTCCGGAGGTGGGCAGCCTCATCAAGCAGCCCGATCTCGCCAATACCCTCGAGGCGGTCGCGAATCAGGGCGCTCAAGGGTTCTACGGCGGCCGCGTCGCTGCCGCGCTCGTGGCGGGCGTGCGCGCGGACGGCGGTATTTGGACCCTGGCGGATCTTGCGAACTACCGGGTGATCGAGCGCAAACCCCTGGTCGGCGAATACCATGGGGCGCGCATCGTATCGGCGTCGCCTCCCTCATCGGGAGGCATCGCAGTGCTGGATGCGCTCAACATCCTCTCCGGCTTCGATCTGCATCGTTACGATTCCGCCACGCAAAAGCACCTGGTTGTGGAAGCCATGCGCCGTGCGTATCGCGACCGCGCGATCTACCTGGGGGATCCCGACTTCGTGAAAATGCCGCTGGCGCAGCTCTTAGCCAAGGATTACGCGGCAGGGCAGCGCAGCAGCATACGCACCGACAAGGCGATGCCGTCCAACATGCTGCCGGGCATCGAGTCGGAGCCGGCCGGCATGCAGACCACGCATTTTTCAGTGTTGGATGCCGCGGGCAACCGCGTCGCGGCCACGATCTCGGTGAACCTCTTCTTCGGCACGGGTTACATGCCCCCCAAAACCGGCGTGCTGCTCAACAACACCATGGACGACTTCTCGACCAAGCCCGGCAGGCCGAACGAATTCGGATTGGTGGGCGCCACCGCCAATGCGATCGCCCCGAACAAGCGCGCACTGTCCAGCATGTCGCCCACCTTCGTCGAAACCTCGAAGGGCCTGATGATCGAAGGCTCGCCCGGCGGCAGCTTCATCATCAGCATGGTGCTCCTGGGTACGCTCAATTATTTGGACGGGATGAGCGCGGCGGACATCGTGAAATATCCGCGCTACCACCACCAATACCTGCCCGACGTGGTCGACTATGAGGCGGGCGCACTCACCGATGCCGAGATCAATGAGCTTTCCGCCATGGGACACACGCTCCAGCTGTCAGGCCGGCGCTGGGGCAATATGCAGGTCATCACCTGGGATTTTGCCAGCGGCAAGGTGGAGGCGGCGTCCGATCCGCGCGGCGAGGGGGTCGGCCTCGTCTATTGACCGAAGTGTCGACCCGTGTTACTGTGAGAATGTGAAGAATATCACAGTATCACTGGATGATGACACCTATCGGCGGGCCCGCACGGTAGCGGCGCAGCGAGATACCTCGGTGTCTGCGCTCGTGAAGCGCTATCTGCTCGATCTCGGTTCGGGAGAGGCAGTGGATGAGCGCTTGAAACGGGAGGAGCGCGCGCTTCGTGAACGCATCACGGCTTTCCGGGCTGCCGATCGATTGTCGCGCGACTCCGTGCACGACCGCGGCGCGTGAAACCCCCGCACTTCCTCGATACCAACATCCTCCTGTATTCGATCAGCCGCGATCCGGCGGAAGGTCCCAAGCGCGAGCGAGCGATTGCGCTGCTCGACCTCGACGGTGGAGCATTGTCGGTTCAGGTGCTGCAAGAATTTTATGTGCAAGCCACGCGATCCAACCGGCCGGACCCGCTGTCCCACGAGATCGCCGCCGGGCTCATCGCCACCTGGGTCCGTTTCGCGGTGCAGGAGATCACGCTCTCGATTCTGACCGAAGCATTGGCGGTAAAGGCAGCCCACGGCTTTTCGTACTGGGACAGCGCCATCATCGTCGCCGCCCGCGCGCTCGGGTGCCGTGAACTTTATAGCGAAGACATGACCCATGGACGCCAGATCGAAGGCGTGATGATCGTCAATCCCTTCCGCTAATCGCCCGGGTCTTGCCCGCCTTGCTCATGGTGGCTGCCGTGCGAGTCAACGTTGACAGGTAGAACACCAGTACGTGGAACGCTGACCCTGGACGAATTGCCTGACGGGCGATCTGCACACGCGGCAAGCCTCTCCCGCGCGCTCATACACGAATAGTTTCTGGCGGAAATACCCGGGCGCACCGTCGGCGTTGACGTAATCGCGAAGGGTGGTGCCGCCGATCTTGATCGCCTCGCCGAGCACGTCCTTGATGGACTGCGCGAGCGCCTTGGTCTCCTTGCGAGTGAGGCGGCGGGCCGCGCGGCGCGGAGATACACGAGCACGAAACAAGGCCTCGCTCGCATAGATGTTGCCCACCCCCACGACCAGTTGGGAATTCATGATGAGTTGCTTGATGGCGACGCTGCGCTTGCGGGTGGCGCGGTGCAGGTAATCGCCGTCGAAGGCGCGGCTCAAGGGCTCAGGCGCCAACTTCGCCAGCAGCGGGTGCAGCGCGGGATCGGCTTCGGTCCAGTGCAGGCTGCCGAAGCGCCGCGGATCGTGAAACCGCAGGACCCAGCCGTTGTCCACGCGGACATCCCAATGATCGTGCACCTTCGGCGGCGTGCCGTCCTTGACCAGACGCAGGCTTCCCGACATGCCTAGATGCAGGATCAGGCTGCCTGAGTCGAAGCGGATCAGAATGTATTTGCCGCGCCGGTCGATGCCGCGCACGACTTGCCCGCGCAGGGTGGATTCGAGATGTGCTGCGATGGGCCAGCGCAGGCGGCGGTCGCGCACCAGCACCTCCGCCACGCGCCGCTCAAGCAGGGCGGGCGCGATGCCGCGCCGGGTCGTTTCTACTTCAGGGAGCTCGGGCGTGTGAGGCTCGGGCGGGAGGGTCTACTTGATCTTCGATTCTTTGTACGCCACATGCTTGCGTACCACCGGATCGAATTTCTTCGTTTCCAATTTGTCAGGATGCAGGCGCTTGTTCTTCGTCGTCGTGTAGTAGTGGCCGGTGCCTGCCGAGGAAACCAACTTGATCTTGTCGCGCATTGATCGCCCCTTAAACCTTGACGCCCTTGGCGCGCAGGTCCGCAATCACCACATCCACGCCGCGTTTCTCGATGGTGCGCAAGCCGCGGGTCGACACGCGCAGGCTCAGGAAGCGCTTCTCGACTTCAGACCAGAAACGGTGAGTGTGCAAATTCGGCAGAAAGCGGCGTCGCTTGCGATTGTTCGCGTGGGATACCGTGTTACCCGTTTTCGGGGCTTTGCCCGTGACTTGGCAGACTCGCGACATTGGCGTGGGACCTTTGAACCTGAGGAAAAGAAACAGCCGCGCTTTATACCAGGGCGCCGGTTGCTGAGCAACCAATAAAGATGCATATTCATTATATTCAATGACTTGTGGATAACCGGAGGCCGGTTGGCAACGCTCGCTCAAGGACGGGCGCCGCTACAGCCGCAATCGCCCGCGTTTCTCGATGAAGCAAAGAGCCAGGCCGACGACGAAGGCCAGTCCCACATTCCACATGGCAAAGGCGGCCGTCGCGAGGGTGATGAAGCGCTCGGCCTTGTTCTTGCTGAAGTCGCACGAACCGAGCGCAAGCTGCGCGCCGGTCAGAAATAGGATGGTGCCGAGCACCGCAGGCGAGAAAACCTCGAAGATCGCCTCGATCGATCCGCTGAAGCCCAAGGCAAGACACAGCAGGATGGTTCCTAGGATGATCGGCGCACCGCCGGTTCGCGCCCCGAAAGCAACGTGTCCCGCCATGCCCCCTGCGCCATGGCACATGGGCACGCCGCCGAGGGCGGCGCTCGCCAGGTTCATCACGCCGGTCGAGATCGCAACCGTGTTCTCGGTAACCGTTCGATTTGGGAACAGGCGGTTGTTCTCCTCGCGGATGGCAATAACGGCATTGCCGAGCGTCAAAGGCAGCTGCGGGAGTGCCAGAAACATCGTGCCTTTCAGCAAGTCGTACCAGGTGAGCCCCGAGAGCGCGAAGCTGGGAAGCCGAAATGCAAATCTCACGGCGTACAAGGCGCTCACGGCGGCCGGATTGAGCATGGCTCCGCACGCCACGCCGAAGATGAGAAGCAAGAACATCGCGGGAATCGCCCGATTGGTGAGCAGCAGCAGCGTCCCCACGAGGCCCGCGGCGGAGATGAGCCAGTCGCTGCTCATCATCCGAATCCCCTCCAGCATGAAGCCCATGCCGAGACCCAGAACGATCCCTACGACCACGAATCGCGGCACCAATCGCGCCACGTGGCCGGCCGCACCCGTGAGCCCCAGAACCAGCCAAACGGCTCCCGTGACCAAGCCCGCACTGAAGACCGACGCCTGAGTGATCACCGCCGTCTGCGCCGCCTGGGTGGCGGCCACCGCGCCGATGGCCTTCATGGGTTGAACGGGAAACGGCGTTCGGTAGTAGAGGCCGCAGATGATCATTGCGGCGCCAAATGTAAATAAGATCCCGAACGGATCCACCTTCAAGACGGCGATGTAGGCGACGCTGAACGGAATCAGCGTGCCCAGGTCGCCGAATGCGCCGGCCCACTCCATGCGATCGAAGCGGTTTGCGGTTCGAGAGCCGATCTCGGGAGCATCAAGTTTGAAGGTCAAGAGAACCGCCTCGTCAAATTTCAGATATTAACCCTTAAGAGCAGGGCAGGGCTCCTCAGATGAGTCCACGTTCCGCCAGCGACACGCTGGCGCCGTCGCCGACGATGATGTGGTCCAACAGGCGTATGTCCACCAGAGCGAGCGCCTCCTTGACCCGCTGAGTGATCAATTCGTCGGCCTGGCTCGGCTCGGCGATGCCCGAAGGATGATTGTGCGCGATGATGACCGCCGCCGAATTGCGTTGCAGGGCGAGCTTGACGATCTCGCGCGGGTGCACGCTGGCGCCGTCGATGGTGCCGCGGAACAGTTCCTGGTATTGAATCAGGCGATGGCGCTTGTCGAGGTACAGGCAGCAAAATACTTCGTGCTCGAGGTCGCGCAGCTGCGAGGAGAGATAATCACGGGTGGCCCGGGGGCTCGCGAGCGAAGGGCCTGCGTGCAGGGTCTCCGACAGTTGTCTGCGGGCGATTTCGGCGGCGGCCTGCAGTTCCGCGAAGCGCGCCAGCCCAAGCCCGTGCTCGGCGCAAAATCTTTGCCGATCGGCCGCAATCAGCTTGCGCAAGGAGTGAAAACTCTTGAGCACGTCGCGCGCCAGATCGAGCGCCGATCGGCCGCGGGTGCCGGTGCGCAGCAGAATGGCCAAAAGCTCCGCATCGGACAGCGCCGCTGCGCCCTTGCCGAGCAGCTTCTCGCGGGGTCGTTCGTCCTTCGGCCAGTCCCGAATTGCCATGAGGCAGCGTGACCGGTGCAGGCGCAAGTCTCCAGCCGCATTTCGCCCGTGAGAGGACACATTCAAGACGTCAGCGGCGGCAAGATATCGGCGCAGCGGGCGTACGCCCGCATTTGTGGCACGCCGCTTCGCAGCGCCGACGCACTGCGGTATAGTCCACCGCGACATGCCCGAGCTACCGATCGCACTAGCCCGCGACACCATTGTCGAGTGCGTCTTCGAGATGCGCTTTAAGAACCCTCACCCTGGGGTTGCCGATCTATTGCCGGGCATCGTATTCGGAAAGCATCCGGATCGTTTCAAGAATGTTACTACTCTGCCGTTCGGTCAATTACCGCGATCAGCGCGGGAACAGAACGCTCAGCTCAAATACATGCCGGTAACCGGGCTTGAAGGGCCGCAAGCTCGCATGATGTTCGGCGAATACGTTGTGTCGGTCGTGTTCATAAAACCTTATGCTGGCTGGGTAAAAGTCAAGCCTCTGATTTTGGAGTGTATGACGAGCGCCCTCGAGACAAGACTGACAGGCCACCCGGAGCGATACGGATTGAAATACGTCAATCTCCTCAAAGAGGGTGGCGGCGCGTTCGATTTGGATCAAACGCGCGTACGAGTTGAGCTCGGTGATTTCCAACCTCGCCCCGAAAGTGTAACCGCCGTTCACGCGGAAATTTACTTGAATGGGTGCACGTCCATTGTAGATGTGGCCACTGGCGGTAAGGTCACCGTGCCCGGCTACTCTGAACAGGCCGGCGTTTTGGTCACCGTCGATGTCGCGCGCAATCCTTCGGGGCTCGATGCCGCCGCGGAGTTACCCCAGGTACTGGAGATTATGCACAAGACCGAGAAGGAGATATTTTTCGGCTTGTTGAAGGAATCGACAGTAAGAGAGCTAGGACCCCGTTACCCTACAAGACACTAAATGGATTGGAGGACGATATGTACAAGGACGCTGCAGTGTTGTTACCTACTGAGATCATAGTTGCAGGAACTGCCAGCTACGCACGCGTGCTGGACCCGTATTCCTATATTAATAACGACCCGCAATGGAAGGAGCGAGCTGCCGATCCGCTTGCTGACGCGATAGCCGAGGCAGGCGCAGCAGCGAACCAACTGTCAGCGCAGGCGATAACGGCGGCGCGTGCTGTTTTGAATTTGCTCGCGTCCCTGCCAAATCCGACTATTGCCGTCGACGACAATGAAATCACTCTCGAATGGTATAAGGATAGGCACCACGTAGCCGTGGTCGCCGTTGATGGTCAATCGCTCAGCTGGGCCGTGATGGCGGGACGGGCGAACCCACTGAAAGGTAAAGAGCCCTTCGATAAGGAACTGCCGAGTAAGGCGTACGACGACATCAATGCTGCTGCGGTCGCGGGCTAATACGCGTCTCCGATGCATCCGGATATCGCGGACTCGGAGCGTCTAGCGATATTCGTCTTCGACGACGACATGAAGGAAGACGGAGCGCACTGGCGCGCGTTTATGCCTGGCAAGTCGGACGGCGAACGCTCTCTGTATCGGACGGATGGCCTAGACTTCTGTGAAGTCGCGGCGATTGGTCAAGAGGTCGCGAGACAACGACCTGACAACAAGCTGCGTGGCTGGGCCGTCATCTCGGCTAGCGATGTGCGTGCACTGCCCGGTTTGCAACTGAAAGAGGCGGAACCCCCAGAGCGTCACGGCATCATAGATTCATGGCCGACCGAGAGGATAGACAAAGTAAGTTTGGCGCAATCGCTTGCCGACGCAGCAGCAACGATCCGCTTCCCGTTCGAGCCATAAAATGAAAGCGGCGCCGCGTCTCAACCGTGCCCCGAACTCCCGAACCCACCCGCGCCGCGCGAGGTGACCGAGAAATCCTCCACGACCTCGAACCCCACCTGCACCACCGGCACGAACACCATCTGCGCGATTCGATCGCCGGGATTGACGGTGAAGGATGCGGCGCCGCGGTTCCAAGTCGACACCATCAGCGGTCCCTGATAGTCCGAATCGATCAGGCCGACCAGATTGCCGAGGACGATGCCGTTCTTGTGACCCAACCCCGAGCGCGGCAGCAGCACCGCGGCGAGCCCGGGGTCCGCAATATAAATGGATATGCCCGTGGGAATGAGCTCCGTCATTCCGGGGGGCAGCACCAGAGGGGAGTCGATGCATGCGCGCAAATCCATGCCCGCAGACCCCGCCGTTGCATGCTGCGGCAGGGGGAAGTCCCGGCCGATGCGCGGATCCAGGATCCGCAGCTTGATCCTCGGCAACATATCAGCGCCGCGCGCGGCGGGCGCGCACCCGGTCTCGCGGCAGTGCGGCGGTGCGGCGCTTACGCGAACCACGTCGCGGACTGCCGTCGGGGGGCGGCAGGCGGCTCGCGATCAGTGCGATGAGCTGGCGCGCCACGTCGATTTTCGGTCCGCGCGCGACTTCGACTTTGCCGCCCGGCCATATGACGGTGAGTGCATTGTCCTCGCAATCGAAGGCAATACCGTCGCCCACCTGGTTGGCGGCGATCATATCGAGCTTTTTTCGCTTGAGCTTGCTGCGCGCATTGTTCTCGACGTCGTCCGTTTCCGCGGCAAAGCCGACGACGAAGGGGCGCTTAGGGCTTAAGTCCGCGACCGACTTGATGATGTCGGGCGCAGGCTCGAGGTCGAGTTTGACCGCGACACCCTGCTTTTTGATCTTGCTCTTGGCGACGGTTACCGGCTGAAAATCGGCCACGGCCGCCGCAGCGATGAATACGTCGGCGTCCGCCACCTGGCGGTGAACCGCGGCGTACATGTCGCGCGCGCTCTCCACGTTGATGCGCGTGATGCCGGCGGGCGTCTGAAGTTGCACGGGGCCGGTGACGATGGTGACATGCGCGCCTGCCTCGCGTGCCGCGGCGGCGACGGCAAATCCCATTTTTCCAGAGCTGCGGTTCGTGAGATAACGCACCGGGTCGAGGCGTTCGCGCGTGGGTCCCGCGGTGATGAGTACATTGAGACCTGCCAGGAGTCCCGCGTTCGGTGGCGGCTCCAGCAGGCTTTCAGCGAGTTTGACGGGCTCCCACATGCGCCCCTCGCCGATCTCCCCGCACGCCTGATTGCCGGAGGCCGGCCCCAAAATGCGCACGCCTCGTGAAATCAACGTTTCCAGATTGGCCTGCGTGGCCTTGTTGGCCCACATGACGCGATTCATTGCCGGAGCGAGAACTATGGGCGCCTCGGTGGCGAGGCACAGGGTGCAGAGCAGATCGTCCGCTCTCCCGACGGCCAATCGCGCCATGAAATCCGCGCTTGCGGGGGCGATGAGAACCACTTGCGCCCAGCGCGCGAGCTCGATGTGGCCCATGGCGGCCTCCGCCGCCGCGTCCCATAGATCGCTGCGTGTCGGCCGGCCCGATACCGCCTGAAAGCTCATCGGGGAGACGAATCGCTGCGCCGCGTCCGTCATGACGACTTGCACGTCCGCGCCGCGCTCGATCAGCCTGCGCACCAGGTCGGGACTTTTGTACGCGGCAATGCCGCCGGTGACCCCGAGGACGATTCGAGTCTTCGGCGTCAATGGATGCCCTTCAGCTCTTTGAACCGCGCAATGTCGCTCTCGAACTGATTGCGCATCTTCGATTCCTCGGCCTGCTTCGCCTGCAGATTCCGCTCCTGCGTGCGGATGTCATTTCCCATGTGCACCAGGTCCTCGGCGACCTGATCCGGCATGGCCGGGGCGGCCGCATCGGTGTTGTAGGGCTTGAAGCGCATGCTGCTCGCCCGCAGCTTGGCCAGCCTGCCGTTGAGGACCTCGAGAAACTGAGAGGTGACCTTGATCTGATCCGACAACAACGTCAGGCGCTGGTCGCGCAGGCGCTCGATTTCCTGCACCGACGCATAAGTGGTCACCAAATTATGGTCCCGGTTCTGGCTCTGTTGCGCATCGAGCTTCCTTTGATCTTCGGCAGCCATCTGCTCGGGCGTCTTTTGGGCCTCGACGCGCTTGATTACGACGCCTTGAGCATTGATGATCTGCTGCTCCCGCCCCGCATATTCATCCGGGACATGGTCGCCGTAGTGGGTGACCCCCTGAGCGTCCACCCATTTGTAGAGTGTGCGGCCGTTCGAGGCACCGGGTCCGGCCGCCAAACACGTCGACGCCAGCAGTGCTCCCGCACACAGTATCGAAACGATGGTCTTCAAGCGCGTGTCCTTAAGAGAATCGGCCGCCATTGTGATCGGAGCGGCCCCGGTTTTCCAGGGGCCATATCTCAATCTGCCGGCCCATAGCGCTCCCGGTACATTTGCATGCGCGCAAGGTCGTCACGGCGCCCTTGCAGCGAGATATGGTGCATGAGATCGGCCAGGCTGACGACCGTGATGACCGGTATGCCATACTGATTCTCGACTTCCTGGACGGCGGACAGAGGGCTTTCGGGGGCGCGTTCCTGGCGGTCCAAAGCCAGCAGTACCCCGGCCGGCCTCGCACCGGCCGCCCGGATGATTTCGATGGATTCGCGAATCGCGGTACCCGCGGTGATGACGTCGTCGACTATCAACACCGCCCCTCTCAGGGGGCTGCCGATGATGCTGCCGCCCTCGCCATGGTCCTTGGTCTCCTTGCGATTGAAGGCAAACGGTACATTGCGGCCGCCGCTTTCCGCGAGCGCCGCCGCCGTGATGGTGACCAGCGGAATTCCCTTGTAGGCCGGGCCGAACAGCATGTCGAATTCCAGGTCGGAGGCGGTGAGCGCCGCGGCGTAGGCGCGCCCCAATGCGCCGATGGCGGCCCCCGTGTTGAACAGGCCGGCATTGAAGAAGTAGGGACTTTCACGGCCCGACTTCAGAGTGAAGCTGCCGAATCGCAGCACTCCCTGACGCACGCACAAATCGATGAAGTCAGTTTGATATGCCAAGGTCATGGGGGCTGATATTATCGCGCGCGATGCCAGAACTCATGCCAGAATTTCACTCAACCTTGGTGATGAGAGCGCGCGATTGACTCACGCGGCCAGGCCCACGCTGCTGCAGGCTCTTGGCGACAAGCGCTTGTCGGCGGTTCTATTTTTGAGCTTCGCCTCCGGGCTGCCCTTCAATCTGACCGGTTTCACCCTGCAGGCCTGGCTCGCTTCCTCCGGGCTCGCGATCCAGACCATCGGGTTTTTCTCGCTGGTCGCTTTGCCGCTCAATTTCAAATTCTTTTGGGCGCCTCTTCTGGATCGCTACCTGCCGCCTTTCCTGGGCCGCCGCCGCGGCTGGATCTTGATACTTCAGGCCTGCCTTGCAATCTGCATCGGCCTGATGGGCTTCTGTTCTCCCACCAGCCACCTTCATCTGCTGGGCGCCCTCGCATTGCTGCTGGCCTTTCTCTCCGCCTCGCAGGACATCGTCATCGACGCGTATCGCGTGGACACGATTCCGGTGAGCGAGCGCGGCATGGCGGCCGCCGCCGCGGCGTTCGGCTACCGCACGGCGGCGATGCTGGCGGGCGCGGTGCTCGTCTATATTGCGGCCAGCCTGGGCTGGCAGATCGCCTTCCTCATCGTCGCTTGCCTCATGGCCGCCACCATGCTGGCGACCTTGAGGGCGCCGGAGCCCGAGGCGCCGGGCCACGCACCGCACACCCTGGTGGACGCGGTCTGGCATCCCTTACAGGCATTGCTCAAACAGAAGGGAGTCTGGGGATTTCTGGCGCTGGTTCTGCTCTACAAGGTGGGCGACGCTCTGGCGCTCAGCCTCTACAGCACTTTCATGATCAAGGGAGTGGGATTTTCCCTGCATGAACTCAGCGTTGCGGGCAAGCTGAACATGACGGTGTCGACGATGATCGGGGTGGCGTTCGGCGGCTGGATGTACATGCGCTGGGGCACCTTCCGCTCGCTGCTGATTTTCGGCATCGGCCAGGCGCTCACCAATCTGCTCTACATGTGGCTGGCGCTGGCGGGCAAGAAGGTATGGTTGCTCGCGCTCGCGACCACCCTCGATACCATGATCGGCGGCATGGGGCAGGCGGCGTTCGTGGCCTTCCTGGTGTCGCTGTGTTCGGCGGATTTCAGTGCGACTCAGTATGCGCTGCTGTCCGCTCTCGCGACCCTGCCGCGAAACGTGACGGGCTGGATCGCCGGTCATCTGGTACCGGCGATCGGATGGGCGGATTTCTTTGTGGTCACCACTTTGAGCGCGGTGCCGGGACTGATTCTTCTGGTGGTGCTGCGCGGGCCGCTGAACGAGCTTTCGGAGCGCGAAACGGCCGGACGCTAGGCCGAGTGCGCGCAAACCAAACTTATTCAGCGGCGCAGAGAACGATCGTTCGGCGTGGACCAAAGACTGCGCGTGTTGTCCTCGAACTCGCGATCCAGGTCTTCGGCTTCCACATCCACCGCGCCCGACCAATCTTCCGGCGCATCCGCCGCATCGATGAGTTCGTCGAGCAATTGTTCGTTCCAGGAATCGAATTCCATCTCCGTGACGGTGCCGTCGAAGTACTGAATTTCAATGGTTTGATCTTGATCGTCGATAGCGACCACCTCGAACAGCTCGTTGGTGCCGCCCCGATACCACTGACCTACGATCGGCCTGATTGCATTCATCGCCGTCTCCGTCTGCTATGCTCGACCCCCGTTCAGTTCAAGCTCCATTCAACTCCCAATGGGTCGTTCGCGCAATATGTAATTTTTGCGCGAAGCAACATCGAACGTGATCCAATTGCTTCACCAGTGATCGAACAACTCGTCAAATTCTTCGTCGTCTTTTTCGTCGTGGTGGATCCGATCTCGCTGATCCCCCTGTTCGCGGGCCTGACCCAGGGCGCGAGTGCGCGCTACAAGAAAAAAATGGCCGGCAAGGCCGCTGCGATAGCATTCGGGATCTGCGTGCTGTTCTCCCTGGCGGGTGCGAAGTTCCTCGACATCATGGGTATTTCCCTGAGCTCGTTCCGTATCGCGGGAGGAACGCTGCTGTTTCTCATTGCGCTCGACATGGTGTTCGCGCGCCCGTCGGGCACGCGCTCGACCAGCTCCGAGCAAGAGGAGACGAAGAAGCGCGAGGACATTTCCGTGTTCCCTCTCGCCTTCCCCTTCATCGCCGGGCCCGGCGCACTGGCCACCATCCTGCTCGCCGCCGGGGAGGTGGGCGCCAAGCCCATGCCGTTCGCCGGCCTGTTGGGCGTCGTCGGGGCGGTGCTGGCCGTATGCTGGGCGCTGATGCTGGCCACGCCGCGGTTGATGAAGGCCCTCGGAGTGACGGGCGCCAACGTGGTGAGCCGCCTATCCGGCGTGATTCTCGCGGCCCTCGCCGTGCAATTCATCGTCGACGGCATTCGCGGCAGCTTCTTCTCGTGATGACGGCGTCGGCGTTTCGAGCCTCGCGTAGGCCAAGTCCCAGACGCCGTGGCCGAGGCGCGTGCCGCGCCTCTCGAAGCGCGTTTGCGGCCTGAAGTCCGGCCGCGCCACGTAGGCACGGTCAGGACTCAAGGTGGCAAGATGCCGGTTTGCATTGCACACAGCCAACATTTGTTCCGCATAGTCCTGCCAGTCGGTGGCGAGGCGCAGCACACCCCTCGAGCGCAGCTTGGCCGCCGCCGACTCGACGAACGCGGCGTCGATCAAGCGCCGCTTACGGTGGCGCTTCTTGTGCCATGGATCCGGGAAGAACACCAGGATCTCATCGAAGGACTCATCGGCAATCCCATCCCGCAATACTTCGACCGCATCGTGGCGGACGATCCGCAGATTGCCGAGGTGAGCCTGCTCCGCCCGCAACAGCAGGCGCCCGATCCCGGGGCCGTGCACTTCGATGCCCAGGTAGTCGATGTGGCGACGCTCCTCCGCCAGGCTCCCGATCACTTCCCCGACACCGAAGCCGATCTCCAGGCAGCGCGGGGCGCGCCGCCCGAAGACGGCCTCAAGGTCCAATGGCGCGCCGCGCATATCCACGCCGTAAACCGGCCACAGCTCCTTGAGGGCCCGTTCCTGCGCCGGCGTCATCCGACCTGCGCGCAACACGAAGCTTCGAACATGGCGTTGCTGCTGCATGGCTGGAAATTGTGCCAGTCCGGTCAGGGATTTGATACGGTACCGATGGACCGGCGACCATAGCTGAAGAATGCACAGTCATTGACGCAGAGTAGAAAATCCCGCTCATTGCCCCTGCTCGCGCTCGGCGCGCTTCTTGTGTCTGCTTGCGCGAGCCTGCCGCGACACGTCGTGAAGATTCAGAGTCACGCGCTCGCCGACCCGCAGACCACCTCGTTGGGGCGGATCATCGCCGCCGAGGAAGCCGGCAAGAACATGTCGGGCATCCGCTTGCTGACCTCGGGCGAAGAAGCGCTGGCCGATCTCATCGCGCTCGCGGACCACGCCGAACGCACTCTGGACATTCAGTACTACATCATCGATCAGGACGATTCGGCGCGGATACTGCTGCACCACGTACGCCTGGCGGCGG
Source organism: uncultured Gammaproteobacteria bacterium (assembly GCA_963702735.1). Lineage (GTDB taxonomy): Bacteria > Pseudomonadota > Gammaproteobacteria > Steroidobacterales > Steroidobacteraceae > Bog-1198. The sequence continues at coordinate 784,706 of CAVPDW010000002.1, forward strand.
ATCGAGGCGTGCGGGTACGCGTCCTCGTCGATGACCTCCATACCGCCGGTGAGGACCGGAGGTTCCTGCACTTGAGCGAACATGCCAACGTCGAGGTGCGGGTCTTCAATCCCTTCCCCGGCGGACGATTCGCGACCTGGACCCGCTTTCTCGCCTCGGCGAGCGACATCCGGCGCATCAATCATCGCATGCACAACAAGCTGTTCGTCGCCGACAATGCGCTGGCCATCACCGGCGGGCGCAACATCGGGGATCAGTATTTCACCCGGGACCGGTACAGCAATTTCATCGATCTCGACGTGGTGGCGGCAGGCGCCATCGTGCCGGAGTTGTCGGCCTCATTCGATGCCTTCTGGAACAGCAAGTACGCCTACCCCATCGCCTCGGTGGCGGCGCCGGTGGGCGCCGAGGCGGCTTCGACGCCGCCGGACGATGGGGCCGCGGCGGGTGCCGGCTGGCTGGGGGGTGAACTGGATTCTGGCATGGTGCCGCTGACCTGGGTGCCCGCCACGGTGCTCGCGGACCGGCCCGCCAAGATCGCCAGCGAGACCTCTCCGGACGAAGAGGACACCATCGCCAACAATATCTCCGCGCTGATGCTCTCCGCGAAGCAAGAGTTGGTCGTGATCTCGCCGTACTTCGTTCCCGGCGAGGATGGGGTGGCGCTGTTTTCAACGCTCGTCGGCGAGGGCGTGCACGTTCGAATACTCACCAACTCGCTGGCATCCACCGATTCGCCCCTGGTGTACAACGGCTATTCGCGCTACCGTGCGGCGCTGCTCAAGCTCGGCATAGAGCTGTCCGAGCTGCGCCCGAGGCTCGGGCAAAAGCGCGCGCGCTTTCATCCCTTCCGCGGATCGAACGCGAGCCTGCACGCCAAGGCGCTGGTGATCGATGAAAAAACCGTCTTCATCGGCTCGATGAACATGGATGCGCGATCGGCGCACATCAACAGCGAGCTCGGATTGGTGATGCGCAGCGCCGACATCGCGCGCCAGGTCATCAGTCTGCTCGACGACATCAGCGCGGACGGCAGCTACCGGCTGCGGTTGTTGGATCACGACCGGATCGAATGGTCGAGCGGCGAGGAAGGTTCTGTGAAGACCTGGTTCATCGACCCTGAGACCACCCGCTCGCAGCGCTTCTGGCTGAAAGTCCTTGCGCCGTTCGCGCCGGAGGAACTGTTATGACTGGGAGATTCTCATCGTGCCGAGGTATTCCTTCACCTTGCCGCGAAATCCTTCGCTGCTCGTGACGGTGGCGCCGCCGGCCAATATCAGGATGAAATCGCCGCGCAGGGTTCGGTTCACTTCCTTGACGTAGTTCATGTTGACGAGGCAGGACCGGCTGATGCGCAGCATGGGCTGCGAGCGCAGCGCGAGCTCCGCCTGCTGCAGGGTGCTGCGGGCATGGTAGCTGTCCTTTCCCACCCTTATGACCACGTAGTTTCGGTCCGCCTCGATCATTTCCACTTGCGCCGCCTCGAGCACGTGCAGGTGGCCGCCGAATTCCGCGAGCAGTCGCGGCCGCTCCTCGCCGGGACCGCGAGCCCCGCGTTCAAGTTGCGCAAGCAGACCGGCGAGCAGCGCCTGGCGCTCGTCCGCTCCCGACTTGGCATGACGCGGGCGTACCCGCGCCAATGTCTTGCGAAAGCGCTCCTGGTCGAAGGGTTTGAGCAGGTAATCGACCGCGCTCACCTCGAATGCCTCGAGAGCGTAGGTATCGTATGCCGTGACAAACACCAGCGAAGGCAGCTGCGACGGCGGCAGAGCGCGCGCAATCTCGATGCCGTTCACAGGATCCATCTGGATGTCGAGGAACAGGAGCTGCGGCGGCTGCGACATGATCGCCGCGAGCGCCGCCACACCGTCGCCGTATTCGCCGACCACGCGCAAATCGCCTTCCGCCTCGCAGAATTCGCGCAAGGTTCGCCGGCCCGCCTGCTCGTCGTCGACAATGATGACATCCATCATGCGTCGACCAAAGCCTCCGCCGGCCGCATCGCGCGGGACGGCGCGTGGTGAATCGCCGGCATCGTGATCTCGCTGCACCATTCGCCGTCCAAACCCGAGGTCGTGAGGCTGGCGCGCCCCTCGAATTGAACGGCGAGCCGTTCGCGGACATTGTTGAGTCCGATGCCCTCCTCGCCTACGGCCTTGTCGAGTGCAATGGTATTGAGCACCCGCAGAGTGAGCGCGTCGCGCGCCATTCGCACGATGATGCGCACGCTCACGGGCGCTTGATGACCCGCAAGACCGTGAACCACGGCGTTTTCCACCAAGGGCTGAAGAATCAAGCTCGGCACCCACACCGCGGGGATGTCCGCCGCGGCGGGCAGCTCGACGCTCAGGCGGTCCGCGAAGCGCCGCTGCTGCAGCTCCAAATACAATCGTACGAACTGCAATTCATCGCCAAGCCTCGAGAAGTCGCGCTCTCCTGCATTCAGCAGGCGGCGCAGCAGATCCGCGAGCTGCACCACCATGGATTGGGCGCCCTTGGGATCCCATTCGATGTGGCCGCGAATGGTGTGCAGCAGATTGAACAGCGTATGCGGCGACAATTGCATGCGCAGCGCCGCCAAGCGCGCGGAACTCCACTCGCGCTCGAGCGCCGCAAGCCGCAGTTCGGAATTGCGGAATCGCGTATAGAGCGCCAATCCGGTCACCAGGGCAAGCCCGAATCCATAAGTCGGAAGAAAGCTCACGAAGCTCGCCATCCACAGCGAGAGAAAGGTGGGATCGAACCAGGGATCGGAGCCGTGCTTCACCACCGTTTCATGCCAGTTCTCGGATCCCAGGGTCATCTGAGCCACGAGCATCGCCGGATAGGCGATGGCGGCGAACACGGCCCCCAGAATCGCCTGCAGCGGCAACGCGATCCACAGCGGCCGCCACTGAATGCGCAGCGACGCCCAGTAGGACACCAGCAGAATCGGCAGCAGCATCAGATGCTGCAAGAGGCGCGCATCCCATGCGGCGAACAGGGACACGTTCGTCATGCGCGACATGCCAATGCGCATGCTGTAGGCGTACAGGATGTTCGATAGCACCACATAGACCCAGAACAGGCCCGTGATACCCAGGAACTGCCGCAGGGATAGGCCCCCGGCAAAGCGCCTAGCCCGCAATTCCATCGATCCCATTCCGATCATGTGGCAAGCCTAGCGCAAGTTAAGGGTGGTTGCTGAGCTTGACCCTGCGCCACGGGGACGAAACCGTCGTTGGATGGGACGACCTCGACGGTGCGCCGCAGACGCGAATGGCTCCTCGCGTGTCTCATAAGGGCGTGAACAACACCCGTCTTTCAGGAGAGATATCATGAGTCATTCCACTACCTTCAAGGTTACCGTGCCCCCCGCCAGGCTGGCATTGGTGGCGCTCGGCGCTCTTGCGGGCGCGCTGGGTGCAGGTTTTGCCGGTGCCGCCGCGGGCGACGATGTTCCAAGCATTGTCGTCAAGTACAGCGATCAGAGCCTAAGCTCAGACAGCGGCGTGAAGGATCTGTATGCCCAAATCGTGCGAGCGGCCAAACAGGTCTGCCCGGATCCCTCGATTCGCGACCTGAGGGCGGAAAAACTGGCTGAACAATGCCGCAATCAGGCTGTTGCACGGGCGATACGCAAAGTCGACAATGCACAACTGGCCGCTCTGTACGCCACTCGTTCGAAGAACGGCTAGCGACAAGGGGCCGAACCCTTAGCGGCCGGCCGCCGGATAAAGCGATACGGTGCGCAGCACCACCGTAAGGTCGCCGTCCTGCGAGCTGGTCGCGGTGGGGCCGCGGGCCCGCCGCAGGCCTGCCTGCCGCGGAAAGTCATAGCTCTGATCGAACACTTGAACCTTTATCGGCGCGGCTCCCGCCGCATCGAAGCTGAAATCCACCCCGCCGGCCGGCAATCCGACGACATCGAGCAGCGCCGCGCCGCTGCGCAGCCTGCGAGTCTTCGCCCGCACCGGAGTTGGGCCTGCCGCAAGCTCAATTTCCCCCACTTGCGCGGCGGGGGGAAACACGACGATGGCCTCGGGCGCGCCGCGCGCGGAGTGCAAATGCAGGGCGTAGCGGCCTGCGGTCGCGCCAGTGGTTTCACTCGGCGAAAGTTCCGGCGCGGCGAGCGCGAGCAGCGGAGCATCGGCGTAGAACGCCCGGGATGCGCTTCCCGCGAAGCGGGGGCGGGGGATGGATTCGAAGTGCGCCGCGGTGGCGAGGCCGGCGGGCAGGCGCATTGAATCGCAGCGCGCGAGATAGTGGGACTCACCCGTATCGGTGTCCAGCCAGTATTCGAGATTCACTCGCTCCGGCCAGTCGGCGGAATACTCCGGCATCCGCAGCGCAACAGCCGCGCCGCCGACCGCGATCAAGGCGGAGACGGCGACGACCATCCGCCGGGCGGTGCGGCTCGCTGCCGCAAGCAGCGGCAGAAGCGTGGCGGTCACGAAGGAGAGCAGCAGCGTTGAAAGCGGCCACGCAGGACTGCCGAGCGCCATATACAGAAACTGCAACAGCGGAAACACCGCACCAAACAACACCAACGCGGGCAGAATCGCCGCCAGGTCGCGCGTCCACGCCTTGGGGGGCGCAGCGGATCTCAACAGGCTCACCGTGGCCGGCAGTGCTCCGAGACCTGCGGCGAGGGCCGAGAGCAGAAACAAGAAACTCGCGCCGGGTGCGACGACGGCGCTGACCACGCACAGCAAGGCGTTCTGCAGTGCGGCGGCTATCCAGAATCCCCAATAGTGCGCACGCCGCGCGAGACACAGCGCCCCGCCGCCGGCTGCGAGCAGCGCGATTGCGGCGGCCGCGATGTGCAGGGGAAGGGGTTGCGAAATCCAGGATGAACCCTCGAGTGACGGCACCTTGCACAGCACGATGAGCAATGCCAGCAAACCCGAGCACAGCGCCGTCCCGAGCCCGACCGTGCACAGGGTGGCCACCCAGCCCCATAGGGCCTGGCGCCATGTGACTGCACGCCTGCGCAGCAGAACGACCGATTCCGCCAGCAACAGGATCAGCGCGATCAGCGCCGCCGGCAGAGTGAATCCGGCGGGCCATGCGATGAGGGTGCGTGAAAAACCATCGAAGAATACCGACTCCCCGGGACTCGGGTCCAAGGCCGGGGCATTGGCCAGCGCCGACAGCGCGGCCAGCGCATTGTTGCCCTGGTGCTGGATGCTGCTCGCGTCGGCGTTGGCGGCGCTGTCGAGCGGTGTGTGGTAGCGGCCGACGTTGCCGATGTACGCAAAATTGAATCCCTGATAACCCGCAGCCTTGAATTCCGTGAAGTCGGTGTCGTTCGGCAGCAGCTTGTACACGACGTAGAAGAGCGAGTTCGTCAGCGGCCGCGCGATCGCAGAGGCGTACAAGCGCATCAGCCAGGTGTTCGCCGTCCCCGTCTCGAACATGAGGCTGGGTCCAGAGGTGCCGCGCGCCTCCATGTTGACCGCAGCCTTCACATCGGCAGAGCGCGGGTGCTCACGCACGAATAACGCCGCACCGAGCAGTCCCGCCTCTTCGCCGTCGGTGAACAGGAGAACGATGGGGTGCCGGGGCGCCGGCAGCGCGCGCAAGATTCGCGCGATCTCGAGCATGCTCGCGACCGCTGCGCCGTCATCCGATGCGCCGGGGCCCGCCGGCACCGAGTCGTAGTGGCTTGCCAGCAGGACCGTGCCGCGATCCTCGGAATCGCCCCCGAGCCGCGCAATGATATTGACCGGGTTGCCGCATGCGCCCTCCTCGCACACCCATCCGGATTGCAATTCAGGCGTGTATCCCAGCGCCGACAGCCGCTCGACGATGGCTTCGCGAAGCCGCGCGCCGGCGGGACTTCCGATCGGATGCGGCACTCCGTCGCCGACGAGATCCCGCAAAATCCGCGCGGCGCGGTAGGCCGAAAATACAGTCGGGGGTGCGTCGGCCCCAAGCGGCACAATCGGGCGGTAGGCGAGGCAGGCTGCCGCCAGCAGTAGCGCGATCCCCGCGAAAGCGGCGATGAGTCCGCGATGGCGAGGGGCCATGCGGCTACCTCTTTTCAGCCTCGAAGCGCTTGATGCCGTTGAGAAGCTCCGCATGTGCGACGTCGAGGCCGGCCCAGCCGATGATCTTCACCCACTTGCCCGCCTCCAGGTCCTTGTAGTGCTCGAAGAAATGCTGAATCTGCCGCAGCCGTATCTCCGGCACGTCCGCAATGGATTTCCAGTGTTCGAACAACGGGCAGATATCGTCGGTGGGCACCGCCAGCACCTTGGCATCGCCGCCGGACTCATCGTCCATGCGCAGCACGCCGACCGCACGGCAGCGCACCACCACTCCCGGCAGCAGTGGAAACGGCGTATGCACTAGTACATCGACCGGGTCATCGTCCTCGGCGACGGTGCGCGGCACGTAGCCGTAGTTGGCGGGATAATGCATCGACGTCATCATGAATCGGTCCACGAACAGTGCGCCCGACTGCTTATCCACTTCGTACTTGATCGGATCCCCATGCATCGGAATTTCAATGATCACGTTGAATTCATGCGGGACACGATTGCCGGCGGTCACATCATTGATGCTCATCAAACGTCGATCCTGGGCCTGCGGAGAAGTTGCCGCCGCCCATGATAACCCTAAGAGGGGCCGCGCACGCCCCGGCGCAGCAGCGCGCTTGCATGCAATCAATCGACGGCGATCGAGCGCGGCTCATTGCCCGCGGCGAAGGGGGAATTGGCGACGGGCGAGAGCGCGCCGCTCGCCGCATCGATGGCATACACGGAAACGTCGCCGGAGCTGTCGTTGACGGCGTAGGCGAAATTGCCGGACGGATCGAGTGCTACGCTCACGGGAAGCACGCCGGCGGGAGACTGCGAACCGGACAAGGCGAGCGCCCCGCTGCTCGGCGTAATGGAATACACGGCAATCTGATTCTTCGCGGTGACATTCGCGGCGTAGACATGGCGGCCCGCCGGGTCGACGGCGAGCGACTCCGGAGCGCTGCCGGTGGCCAGCGGCGATCCGGAGACCGCGGTCAGCGCACCCGTCGATTCATCGATTGTGTATTCCGACAGGCTGGCCGCCGTTTCATTGGCGACGTAGGCGAACGTTCCCGCAGGATCGATGGCTATACCCAAGGCGCCCAAGCCCGCCGCGAAGGGAGACCCGGGAACGCCGCTCAAGGATCCGGTGGCGGAGTCGATCGCAAGAACGGAAACCTCTGCGCTGCCGAAATCGGTGACGTAGAGGAAGTTGCCGTTCGGGTCGATCTTCAATGACGTTGGATTGGCGCCCACATTGAAGGGTGAATTGGGCAGCTCGCTCAAAAGACCTGTGGTTGCGTCGATGGCGTACGCGGACACAGTGTTGGAAGCAAAGTTGGTCACGTAGAGATAGTTGTCGGTCGGATCCACGGTCACCGCATAAGGGCCGCTGCCGGTGGGGCTTGGCACGCCTGCGGACACGAGCGCACCGGTGGTGCCGTCGATGGCATACACCGAGACATCGTTGGACGCGTTGTTCACGGCGTAGAGAAACCGGCCGTTCGGATCCACGGCGACCGACACCGGTGCCGCGCCCGTCGCCGCGAACGGCGAACCCGCCACCGGCGTCAACTCGCCGCTCGCCGAATCCACTCTATATGCGGAGATGTCGTAGGACAGCTCATTGGCGACGTAGGCGAAACGTCCGGGCCCGGTGCACGAGACGATGACATGAGTGACATCGGCCTTGTCGATGTTGCCGGTCCCATTGTGAACCGTGCAGGTCTGCGCGGGATTGGACGGCTGTGTTTTCACGGTGACCGAGTAGGCGTCGCCGTTCTTGATGCCGTCCGTGAACCTGAATGCGCCGTTCGATGCGAGGGCGAGGTCGTTGCCGGAATTGTCCTCGAGCACCAGACCCTGCCCCATAAGGCCGGTCAAGGTGCCGCCGATCGTATATTTCCCGCCGATGTTGCAGCCGCCGATGATCGCCGCCGCGGCGCCCGCGACGATGGTCCATGCAAGTATCTTCACTGCGTCTCCCCGCGAGTCGTTCAAATTGTAAGATGGGACAACGGCTGACTGAAATCATTCCGTGCCTTCGCCCGGGGCCCGCTTTGTGTGAACCAATTGCCGCGGCGTCGTTCCAATTCCGCAAGGGACAACACCGTGCAAAGCAGTGCGCGATCGGCCACCATTGTCAAGAAGTGTTTAGTTGCGGGCGGCGTGCTCATCGCGGCGTTGACTCCGTGCATTGCAGCAGCGGCACTGGGTGAGCCGGAAGCCTCGATACAAGCCGACGCGCTGCAACTGCACGGCTCGATCAACGTCACCGAGCACGCGGCCTATCGAGTGCACGAAATACAATTGCCCTCGGGTACCAGGGTGCGCGAATTCGCCGGACCTGACGGCAAGGTGTTCGCCGTCGCCTGGAGCGGTCCCGCCGCGCCTAATCTGCGCCAGACGTTGGGACGCTTCTTCGATCCGTTCGTAGCGGCGGCCGGCGCAAGGCGGACGGGCCACGGCCACTTGCAGGTACGTGCGGGCGATCTGGTGGTGCAGTCGGGCGGGCATATGCGCGCGTTCGCGGGGCGCGCGTACCTATCCGGGAGCGTGCCTTCCGGGGTCGACCCGGGAGAACTGCGCTGATGCGCGAGCCCCGACGTCAATACGCTGTTTACCTCGGTCACGGTGTGTACTCCCGGCAGCGCCACCAATTGCCAGACCATCGATCACATCGAAGTGGACACGCAGTCATTCGGACTGCGCATCCTGGCGCAGGCTCTGACCCTCCGCAATTCGGCTATCTGACCGCGACTTTCAACGGCCAGACCTTGAACATGAGTTTCATCGACAGCGGCTCGAACGGCATCTACTTCAACGATACCGGCATCGTTCAATGCACCGATCCGAACTACTCGCAGTACTATTGTCCGGCCGGTACGCTGGACTTGACGGTCACTTTGCAGGGAGCCGACGGCGCGACCGGCGAGGTCGGCTTCAGCGTCGGCAATGCCCAGAATCTCGAGACGAACAATCCGGCCTTCGTCGTTCTTCCGGCGCTCGCCGGCACCAATCCTCTCCCGGCAAGCTTCGACTTCGGACTGCCGTTCTACTTCGGACGCCGCGTGGCGACGGCGTTGGAAAACAGTTCGACCTCCCTTGGGACGGGGCCCTACGTCGCGTACTGAGCCTCGAGGCCCGCCCCCGAGTTCTCCGCGGCAGGCGGGTTCGGCCGGGTCACATATGCGACAATCCTGAGCGCATGAATTCAAACGTCGACGTCTGCGCACCTACTCTGCTCGAGATTCTGCGGCGCTGCTCCGGCGTGTCGATTACGGTCGTCGGCGATTTGATGCTGGATGAATACATCGACGGCACGGTCGAGAGAATCTCGCCCGAGGCCCCGGTGCCCATCGTCCGCGCGCTCGCCGATGAGTTTCGACTGGGCGGCGCCGCCAACGTGGCGGGACAGATTGCCGCTCTTGGGGCGAAAGCCTCTCTGATCGGGGTGGTGGGTGACGATGCTGACGGGCAAACCGTCGTGCGCCTGTGCGAGGAATCGGGGATTGGGACCACGGGCGTTCTCCGGTCCGCAGGGCGGCGCACGACGCGAAAGATGCGCGTCCTGAGCCGGAGCCAGCAGTTGTTGCGCGTCGATTGGGAAGATCGCAGGCCATGCTCGGAAACGGAATCCGAGGCGCTGCTCTCGTCGATCGCAAATGCCCCTTCACCCGACGCGTACATTCTGAGCGACTACGCCAAGGGGGTCCTGACCGCTCCTTTCATCGAGCGGCTGATGCGCGGGCGCCGCGCGGGCACCAGGACCGTCGTCGTCGACCCCAAACATAAGGATCTGTCGCGCTATCGAGGCGCGAAGGTGGTCACGCCGAATTTGCGCGAATTGAGCGATGCGGCGGGGTGCCCGCTCGATCCCGACGACCTGCCGGGGGTCGCGCGCGCCGCGCGCGCGCAACTCCTCGAGGGAGGGTTCGAGTCGATGGTCGTGACGCTCGGCGCCCGAGGAATGCTCATCGTCGGCGCCGACGGCACCGATCTGCCCATTCCCGCGTTGAAGCGTGCCGTGTACGACGTCACGGGCGCCGGCGATACCGCGGCGGCCGTGCTCACGGCGTGCCTCGCCGCGGGAGCGTCGATCGCCGACGCGGCGCGCATCGCGAATGTCGCAGCAGGCATCGCCGTGGGCGAGATAGGCGCGATCGCAGTGCCCTCGCCGCGAATTGCCGGCGAATTGTCAGGGATCGCCTCGAGCAAACTCGTTTCGCGCCCTGAACTTCCGCTGCGCGTGCGGCAATGGCGCGAGGCAGGTCAACGAATCGTATTCACCAACGGCTGCTTCGATCTGCTGCACCCGGGGCATCTGTCGCTGCTGAATTTCGCCAAATCGCTGGGCGACATTCTCGTGCTCGCGATCAACAGCGATGCCTCGGTGCGGCGGCTCAAGGGGCCGGGCCGGCCGGTCGTCGCGGAGCACGATCGCGCTGCAATGCTGGGCGCGCTGGCATGCGTCGATGCGGTCACGATCTTCGACGAAGACACGCCGCTCGAAGCCATTCGTTGCGTGAAGCCCGAGGTTCTCGTCAAAGGGCGGGATTATCGGATCGAGGAGGTGATAGGCCGGGACATTGTGGAGGCGGCCGGCGGACGCGTCGTCCTTGCGCCGCTGCTGCCGGACTATTCGACCTCGTCACTGCTTGCGCGTACTCGAGCATGAAGATCCGCGGCGACTCGTCGAATCACGCCGTCCCAATCTCCCGCGCTTTCCTGCCGGTACAGTCTTGCGGTCGGGTACCAGGGACTATCGGTTCGATCCAATAGCCAGCGCCAGCAGGCGTCGAAGCGATTGAGGATCCACACCGGTTTGCCCATGGCGCCGGCCAGGTGCGCCATGGACGTGTCGACCGAGATGAGCAGATCCAACTGCTCCAGAAGCGCCGCCGTATCCGCAAAGTCGCCGAGCTCGGCGGTGAAGTCGGTCAGATGCGGGCCGTTCCAATGTGCGGATACGAGGTCCGCCAATTCCGACTCGGCGGGCTGCCCCTTCTGCAGACTGAAGAACTCGATATCCGGATGCTTCAGCGAGGCGAACTTGGACAATGGAACGTTTCTGCGGTCATTGATGGCCCAGAGCTCCGGTTGGTGGGCCCTGAATCCTCCCGACCACACCAGCCCGACTCTCAGTTTCACCCCGTCTCCCAGCTTCTCCTTCCAGTAGAGGGCCTTGTTTGCGTCGCTCTCGATATAGGGAATGCGTGCGGGGAGGGTGGCCAACGTCGTCTTGAACGCGAGCGGCAAGCTCATCAGGGGACAGTAGCAGTCGAATGCGGGGCGCGTATCGCCCTGGGTTACCACTTGCGACACACCCTGAAGGCCTGCAAGCAAGCGGTGAAGCGGCTGCTGTACCTCCACTATCACTCTCGCGCCGCAATCCGCAACCCATTTCGCAAAGCGGCAGAACTGAATTGTGTCCCCCAGCCCCTGCTCGCTGTGCAGCAGGATGGTTTTGCCGGCGATCGACTCCTGGCCGAGCCAGCACGGCTGCGCCAAATGTCTCACATCCTTGATGATGGGGCCGTTGTCGCCCTGCCACCGCCATTCGTAGTCCAGCCAGCCATTCTGATAATCCCCGACCATCAACGATGCCATGGCCCTGTTGAAATAAGCCACCGCGAAATCGGCTTTGAGCGCGATGGCCCGGCTGAAATCGGCCAGCGCCGCATCCAATTGATGACGGTCTTGCAGCACCAATCCGCGGTTCGAATACGCTTCGGCGAAGTCGGGCTTGAGCGCGATGGCCCGATCGTAACTCAAGAGCGCGTCGTCGAATCGATTGAGCTCCTTCAGCGCGAGGCCGCGGTTCGAATGCGCCTCCGCGAAATCCGGCTTGAGCGCGATGGCCCGATCGTAGCTCAAGAGCGCGTCGTCGAATCGATTGAGCTCCTTCAGCGCGAGGCCGCGGTTCGAATGCGCCTCCGCGAAATCCGGCTTGAGTGCGATGGCCCGATCGTAACTTGAAAGTGCCTCTTCGAATCGGTCAAGCTCCTTCAGCACCAGGCCGCGGTTCGAATAGGCCAGGGCAAAGTCGGCCCGGAGCGCGATGGCTGCATCGTAGCTGGCGAGCGCCGCCGCGTAGCGCCTCAAGGCTGCGAGGGCGAGACCCCTATTGTTGTAGGCATCCGCATAGTCGGAGTTGAGCACGATGGCTGCGTCATAGCCGGCGACCGCCGCCTCGTGCCGCTCCGTGTGAAAGAGCGCGTTGCCGCGGTTGAAGTGAGTCTCGGCGACATCCGGTTTCAGCGCAATGGATCTGTCGTAGTTCGGAACGGCCGCTGCGTGGCGATGAAGCAAAGCCAGCGCGTTGCCCATGCTGTTGTGGAACTCCGCGACTTGCGGGTCCACCGCGATTGCCTTCTCAATGTGCAAAAGCGCGTGCTCCGGCTCCTGCGACTGAAGAGCGACTATGCCCAACAGATGCCACGCATGAGAATGCAGCGGCAGCCGCCGCAGCGTCTCTTCGTAGAGAGCGCGTGCTTCATCGAGCCGCGATTGCTGGTGCAGCGCCAGTGCCTGCTGAAATGTCGTTTCCGCCTGTACCGCGAGCTCTGGTGTCATTGCCCTGGACCTCTCCTGAGTCCGGTGACCGCTCCGGGCCGACCTCAAGTGAATCAATTACTTCCGCCAAGGCCCGGCCGGCCGAATAGTACAACGGGCGCCGCGGTTCGGCGCGCGCATCGCTGGCAAAAGCGCCGAAGATGTCGTCAAATGGGCCCTGCAGTGGCCCGGGCGAGAGCTTAGGGTCGGGAGCTGCACTTGCCGGAAATTTCACCTAATAAAGGGAAGGATCCACACTTGCACCCGAAAAAACCGGCGCTGATCGGCGCCAGCCTCGCGGCAATCATCAGCCTGAGCGCCGGCGCACCGGCGGTGGCGCAGCAAAGTTCCGATGAGAAGCAATCATCGGCCGAAATGGCGCAGGAGATCAAAGCGCTGCGGGATCGGGTCGAAGCGCTGCAGCGCCGCCTGGATGCGCAAATCGAGGCGGAGCAGCAGGCGAAGGCGGCGGCCGACGCCGCGGCGTCTCAGGCGGCTGCTGCAAGAGCCGCCGCCGCGACCATTCCGGCGCAGGTTCAAAGGGCGGTCGATGCCGCCGCACCCAAGACCGACAAGATCTATTACAAGGGCGCGACGATCACGCTGGGGGGGTTCTTGGCCGCGGAGTATGTCTATCGGTCGCGCGACACCGGCAACGACATCGCCACGGCTTACAACAGAGATTACTTCAACAACAATACTCTGGCCAACACTCCACAGACGCTCTTCACGGCGCGGCAGAGCCGTTTCTCGGCGCTGGTGCAAGGCGATCCGAATCCGCGGACGCATCTGGGGTTCAACACTGAATTCGATTTCCAGAGCGCGGCGCAGACCGCGAACCCGCAGGAGGGCAACTCCTATACACCGAGTCTGCGTCTCCTATACGGCTCCGTCGACTGGGACGACATGCATATGCACGTGCTCGCCGGCCAAGCGTGGTCGCTCGCAACGCTGGATAGACATGGCATCGTCCCGGGCACCGAAATGGAGCCGCAGACCATCGACGGGCAATACATACCGGGTTTCACCTGGGCGCGCCAGGCGCAGCTGCGCCTCACTCAGGACATCGGCAAGGTCTTCTGGGTGTCCTTGTCGCTGGAAAATCCGCAGACCACATTCTACACGGGGGCGAATGCGCTTCCCGCCGCCGTCAAGCTGACGTACGAGCAGCCGGGCACCGGGGTCGGCTTCAACAGCGCGAATACCCTGTCGCTCAATCATATTCCGGACGTGATCTTGAAGATGGCGGTGGATCCGCCGTATTTCGGCGGCCAGTCGATTCATGTCGAGGCCTATGGGTTGTACAGCAGCTACTTCGAGAGGCTCAACGGCGAGAACGACAATGAAACGGGCGGCGGAGTCGGCGGCGGACTCATCATCCCCGTGGTGCCGCGATTCCTCGATTTCCAAGTATCGGGCCTGGTCGGAAAAGGCATAGGCCGCTACGGCAGCGGGCAGCTGCCCGAAGTGACTTTCGATGCGGCGGGTACGATTCAGCCCATCCACGAAGTCATCGCCATGTCGGGACTGACTATTCACGCGGGACAGCGGCTCGACTTCTACCTGTTTGCGGGCGAGGAGAAAGAGAGCGCGCAGGCGTACAACTTGACCACCATGACGGGTGGAACCTCCACCGTCGTTCCCTACGGCTACGGCAACACCAGGTACTCAAACACGGGCTGCTGGAGCGAAACGGCCGCCGCCGTGTGCATCGGCAATGAGCACCTGGTCGAACAGGCGACGACTGGATTTTGGAATAAGCCCTATATCGGCAAGTACGGGACGCTTCGTTGGGGATTGCAATACTCGCGTACCGAGTTCAAAGCCTTTCGCGGCGTGGGCGGTGCGCCGACCGCGATCGATAACATGGTGTTCGGCAGCTTCCGCTACTATCCGTTCAACAACTAGGCCCCGTTCGACTTAAGTCCTGCGGCAGCAAGCAGGCGCAGATGCGCAGGCAGGCAGCGGGTGTGCAGGTCGTACTTCGTGACGATGGTGTCGCGCGCGTTTTGACGAATCGCATCGTGCGCCCGGCCGTCCTCGAGCGCCTCGATCACTCGTTTCGCCACCTCCTCGGGTGAGAAGAAGTCGACGAGCAGGCCGTTCTCCCCGTCTCGAATCAGCTCTTCGACGGGCGGGGTCCGCGAACCGACGAGCAGACAGCCGGTGGACATTGCCTCCAGCATCGATGTGGACAGCACGAACGGATACGTCAGGTAGACGTGGACCCGGGAGACCTGAAGCACCTGTAGATAGGCCGAATACGGCAGCCTGCCGAGGAAGTGCACCCGCTGAAGATCGAGGCTTCCCTCCAGTTCCTTCAAGAGCTGCTCCCGGAAATTGCGCTGTCCGTTGGGCCGGCTGCCGTAGCTCACCTCATCTCCGCCGACGATGAGGACGCGTGCCTTCGGGCGCGAGGCGAGGATGGTGGGAAGGCTGCGCATGAATGTCGGGAAGCCCCGGTAAGGCTCGAGATTTCGCGCGACATAGGTGACGATTTCCTCGCCGCTCGCGAGGCCGAGGCCGCTGCCGAGCGTGAGCCGCGCCTGCGCGGGTTTGGCGACCGCGGTATCGATTCCCTCGTAGATGACGTTGAGCATGGGGTGATAGCGGGAGGGGTACACGGATTTCTGCCACTGTGTCGGCGTTTGGCCGAGGTCCGCCGCATCGAGCCCCAGCAAGTTGCCGAGATTCTTGGTGCGGATGCGCGGCGCGGTATCGGGCGTGACGGGGTCGGAGGGATCGAAGCCCACATCGGCGCCCTGAAGCTTGTAGAAGAATTCGAAATAGCCGATCAGCGGCGCTTTCGGAAAGACGTCCTTCAGGTACCAAATCTCGCCCCATCCGTTGTGGCCGAGCATGACGTCGGGGAGGAATCCGGTGTGCCGCAAATCCATGGCGACGCGCGCCACTTCCTGTGCGTTGAGCACGGCCGCCTCCGATTCACGCAGGTAGTGATGCACCTGCGGCGAGGCGGCGCGCCGCGGCCGGTAGAGGATCTTTTCCACTCCCGGCAGGCTTCCCTCGCTGCGCTGCGTGATAAAGACCACGCGATGTTCCGGATGCGAGCCCAAGAAGCGTGCAAGGTGCAGGTATTGGCCGGGAAAGTTCTGATGGATCAGCAGAATTTTCATGGCGTTAGCGTCGCATTCAGGGAAGGCCGACATTATGTCTAACGCACTCCCCTAAACGGGAGTAAGGAAGACTCGCAATTCACCTATAAAGTATGGTACACCGTTGCAAAATTTACAGAGATCATTCGTGGCGTTGGAAGGAACGCCACCGTTCCGCGAAACGAATGATGGCCGTGCGACACGATCTTCACGTGACGGTAACGGTCTGATGACGAATCGGTGTAAACCTTACAACTGTTTCTGCTAATGGTGCGGCTTCGTCGCACCTCGCTTGTCGACTGCGAAAACGCCTAGAACAATTCGACGGAAAGTCGAGGTCTTGTTGCCATGTTGGCTGCGCGCGTGCGTCGAGTTTCTCTTCTCTACCGACTCCTGACTTCGGCGGATGACCCCATGGGGTGAATCATGCGTAAGCCGAAGGATCGGAGCCTCGCTCGCGGCAAACACCTGCCGCGTCCTGGGAATGATTTTGATGCTCTCCCCGGCAATCAGGGCACGCTGCTCGGGCGGTTGATTTCGAAGCTGCTGCGCGGCGGCGAGGGCATCGGGCGGACCCGGCCCGCACGCCCGATTCTCGAGACCTTGGAGCCGCGGCTGCTGCTGTCGGCGACGCCGCCGCTGCCCGAACCGAGCTTCACGCAAACGCTCAATTACACCGCGACGGCCGCGACCCATGCGACGCTCGAAGTGGTCGACACGGGGGCGGCGAATCTGACCCTCGAACTGGTGTCCGGCACCAGCACCGTGCTGGCCTCCGAAGTGCTCAATCAGAACACGCTGGTCGCCTTCACCGGATCGGGCCTGGGCGACACGCTCGCCATCAATCTCAATTACACCAAGAGCGGCAGCGACGGCTCGACGCCCTATGCCATCAAGGTTGAGTTCAACGGCGGCACCGAATCGACGCCGGGCTCGGTCTCCATTGCCAACTCGGGCGGCACGGCCTCTTACACCACGGCGGGCCTGTTCGTCACGAGCACCGATGCGGTGTCGATGTCGGGCAGCCTGAACTTGAGCGGCGATCTGGACGTCCAGTCGCAGAGCACCATCACGCTCGCATCGGGCACCACGATTACGGATGCGGGGAACGACATTCGCCTGGCCTCCGATGACACCGGCACGCCCTCGGTGCTGGGTCCCGAGCTGCCCGGCAATCTGACCCCGAATTCGCTGATTCAGGATACCGCCGCCACCGGCGTGGCTCTGCAGGGCGCGACGATCACCGGCAACAACATCAGCATCGATGCCGAGTCCACGGTCACGGTGAACAGCACCCTGTCCTCGCTGTTCGACGGGGCTGTGAAATTGGGCGCGGTGGACGCCACCGCCACCAGTGCGGTCAATCTCACCGGCGCCAATGTGATCAGCGCCGCGGGCACCCTGACCATCGAAGGCGGCTCGAGCGTCACCAGCACTCTCTCGGCAGCGCCCGACTCGAGCAGCAACAGCTCATCGACGGACGCCGCGGTCGGCATCACCACGGTGGACAGCAGCGCCGATGTGAGCATCGGCGGCTCCTCGACCCTGACGTCGACCGGTGCTTTGACCATCGACTCGAGCAACACGGTCAACGCATCGACGACCGCCGACGGCTCGGCCGGATCGTCCTCCGGAACGGCGGTCGGCGCGGCCCTTGCGGTGGATGTGATCGGCGGTGCCACCGAGACCGACGTACTCGACACCGCCGCGCTGCAAGGCAGCACGGTCGCGGTGGATGCGACCAGCAATCGCACGGTTGCCACGGATGCGATCTCCACGCAAGGCGGCGCCAGCGACTCGGGCACGCCGAACGACACCCAGTCGAAGCAGCAGCTCTCCAGCAACAACGCCCAGACCAGCGACGGGGCGATGAACATTGCCGCGGCGGTGGCGGTGACCAATGTCACCGGCGGCACCACCGTGGACATCGGCACCGGCGGCAGCATCACGGCAACCGCCGGCGCTGCCACCCTGGCGAGCGCTGCGACCCTGTCGGGACCGAGCAGTCCCAGCGGCAGCGTGTCGACGATGGCCAACGGATCGGCCACCTCGAGCGGGGCCACCGGCATCGGCGCGGCGGCGGCCATCAACGCCGCCAATGTCGAGAGCCTGGCCGAACTCACCGGCGCCACCACCTTCAACGCCACGGGGGGTGTTGCGCTCACGGCGAACATGACCACCGCGCTGTTCGGCGCGCAGGCCACCTCCGGCGCCGGCGGCAGCAACGTGGGCGTCGCCGGCGCGCTCGCGATCAACGTGGACGTCACGGTCGCCGAAGCCGAAGAGGCGGGCACGGCCGGCATCACGCTGGCCAACAACACGGCGCTCACGCTCACCTCATCCGACACGACCTCCGATGCCGCGACCGCCAATTCCAAGGTCGACGGGTCCGGCAACAGCGTCGGCGTCGGCGCCTCGGTGGCGGTGAATATAGCGGACACGACTTCGACGGCGCTGGTCGATACCGGCTCGACGATCACCGGCACGGGCTCGGCCTTGAGCCTAGCGGCCAACTCCAACAACACCGTCACGACCACCGTCATGGGCGGCGCCGCCGGCGGCAGTGCGATCACGCCGGCCGCGGCGATCACCGTCGCCAATCACAACACCAGCGCGACGATCAATTCCGGGCCGACGCTCACCCTGCAAAGCGTCTCGCTGTCGGCGAATCACACCGGCACGGACACGACCACCTCGACGGGTGCGGCCTCGGGCAGCAGCTTGAGTGTGGGTCTTGCACTCTCGTTCGCGTCGGCGGTGGACACGACCGGCGCGCTGCTCGCGCGCTCGCTCACGGTGACGGGCGCACTCAATGTGGCCGCGTCGAGCAAGCAGACCACCACGTCGTCGGCCAAGGCCAGCGCCAAGGGCGGCACCTCGGACAGCGGCAGCGGCCAGACCGACCAAACCGATTCGCAGAACACGATGCAGCGGGGACTGGGCGACACCCTTGCCAAGGACGATGGCGCACGCAACAGCAGTGCGGCCGGCTCATCCCCGCAGGCTCAGACGGCAAACACCAGTGGTTCCTCGAGCGGCTCATCGTCGGTGGACGTCGCCGGCGCGCTGGCGGTGAACATCGCAAAGACCAACACGTCGGCGACGATCGGCGCGAACACCGCGGTTTCCTCAGGCGGCGCCGTGGCCGTAACGTCGGCGGCGAACACGACGGCTTCGGCCACGGCTGACGGTTCGACGGTGATCTCGGCCGGCAGCGGCAGTGGCAGCGGCAGCGGCAGCGGAAGCGGGAGCGGCAGCGGCGTCGGGATTGGAGCTGCGGTGGCGATCAATGTCGGGAACGTGACCAACACCGCATTCATCGCGGCCGGCGCAAGCGTGACCGGCACCTCCATCACGGTCTCGGCCAGCACGCCTGCGACCGGATCGGATGGATTCACGGCGACGTCGACCTCCGGCGCGGGCGGCGGCAGTGTGGGCGCCGCCGGATCGCTCGCCATCAATGTGGGCGAAGTCAACACGACGGCGCAGGTGAGCAGCGGTGCGACCTTAACCACCACCGGCACCGGCGCCATCATGATCACCGCCTCGAGCAACAGCGCGGACACCGCGACTGCCTCGCCGGCGAGCGGCGGCGGCGTCGGCAGCAGCTTAGGCATCGGCGCCTCGGTGTCCATCAATGTGATCGATGAGACGACGAAGGCGTGGATCGGAGACACCGGCACGCAGCCCCCTCAAGGCGCGATCAACAGCGCGGGCGACATCGACGTCACGGCGACCTCGACCAGCGCCATCACCAGCGGCGCCACGGGCGGCGCGACCGGCGGTACGGCCATCGTGCCGGTGGCCGCGGTCACGGTGGGCAATCTGACCACGATTGCCGAGGTGACGGGCACGGCCAAGTTTGCGGCCGCCGGCAATGTGAACGTCACTGCCACTCACACGGGCACGGCGACGGACACCGCGACCGGCAATGTGAGCGGCTCAAGTGCCGGTATCGGTGCCTCGGTGGCGGTGGGCGTGGTGAACGACACCACGACTGCATTGTTGAGCCGCACCACGACGGCGGGCAAGGCGGTCACCGTGTCGGCCGCCAGTCAGCAGGCGACGACGGCCACTGCAACCGCGAGCGCCATGGGCGGCGCGTCCACGGGCACGCAAAGCAATGGGCTCAACAGTCAGGTTGCGGGCCAGCGATCGAGCGGCGATGCCGCGGCCACGAGCGCCGGTGCAAGCACCAGCGGCTCGGGCACCACGCCGCAAGCGCAGACGGCGAACACCAATGGCTCCTCGAGCGGCTCTTCGCCGGTCGATGTGGCCGCTGCGGTGGCGGTGAATCTCGCGCAAACGAACACCTCGGCGACGATTTCCCCGAACGTCAGCGTCACTGCGACGGCGGGTGCGATCTCGGTGACTTCGGCGGCGAATACCACGGCCTCGGCCACCGCCGACGGCTCGGCGGTGATCGGCAGCGGCAGCGGCAGCGGCAGCGGGAGTGGCAGCGGCAGCGGCGTCGGGATTGGAGCTGCGGTGGCGATCAATGTAGGCAACGTCACCAATACCGCCTTCGTCGGTGCGGGCACCACCTTGAGCGGCACTGCCATCACGGTCTCCGCCAGCACGCCTGCGACCGGATCGGATGGCTTCACCGCCAAATCCACCTCCGGCGGAGGCGGCAAAGGCGCGAGCGTAGGTGCCGCGGGTTCGCTCGCCATCAATGTCGGGCACGTCGATACGACGGCGCAGGTGAGCAGCGGTGCCACCTTAACCACCACCGGCACCGGCGCCATCATGATCACCGCCTCGAGCAACAGCGCGGACACCGCGACTGCCTCGCCGGCGAGCGGCGGCGGCGTCGGCAGCAGCTTAGGCATCGGCGCCTCGGTGTCCATCAATGTGATCGATGAGACGACGAAGGCGTGGATCGGAGACACCGGCACGCAGCCCCCTCAAGGCGCGATCAACAGCGCAGGCGACATCGACGTCACGGCGACCTCGACCAGCGCCATCACCAGCAGCGCCACGGGCGGCGCGGCGGGCGGTGTGGGCATCGTGCCGGTGGCCGCGGTCACGGTGGGCAATCTGGCCACGATTGCCGAGGTGACGGGCACGGCCAAGTTTGCCGCCGCCGGCAATGTGAACGTCACTGCCACTCACACGGGCACGGCGACGGACACCGCGACCGGCAATGTGAGCGGCTCAAGTGCCGGTATCGGTGCCTCGGTGGCGGTGGGCGTGGTGAACGACACCACGACTGCATTGTTGAGCCGCACCACGACGGCGGGCAAGGCGGTCACCGTATCGGCCGCCAGTCAGCAGACGACCACGGCGACGGCGACTTCGAGTGCCATGGGCGGCCAGTCCCAGCCCAGTTCGTCCAACAATGGCGTCAACAATTCCGTTGCCGGCCAGCGGGGCAGCGGCGACGCCGCGGCGACGGGTGCCGGTGCGAACACCAGCGGCTCGGGCACGACGCCGGCGGCGCAGACTGCGAGCGCCAATGGCTCCTCCAGCGGCTCCTCATCGGTGGACGTGGCCGCGGCGGTGGCGGTCAATTTGGCGCAGACGCACACCTCGGCGACGATTGCCCCGAACACCGGCGTCACCGCGACCAGCGGTGCGATCAAGGTGACGTCGACGGCGAATACCACGGCCTCTGCGACCGCCGACGGCACCGCGGTGACTTCGAAGAGCGGCAGCGGCAGCGGCAGCGGCAGTGGAACCGGCAGCGGTAGCGCCAGCGGGGTCGGGATTGGAGCTGCGGTCGCGATCAATGTAGGCAACGTGACCAACACCGCCTTCGTCGCGGCGGGCGCGACCTTGAGCGGCACCGCCATTACGGTGTCGGCCAGCACGCCGGCCACCGGATCGGATGGATTCACGGCGAAGTCGACCTCGGGAGCAGGCGGCGGCAGCGTAGGAGTCGCGGGCTCGCTCGCCATCAATGTCGGTCACGTCGATACGATGGCGCAGGTCAGCAGCGGTGCGGCTCTCACCACCACCGGCAGCG
This sequence comes from uncultured Gammaproteobacteria bacterium, assembly GCA_963702735.1. Lineage (GTDB taxonomy): Bacteria > Pseudomonadota > Gammaproteobacteria > Steroidobacterales > Steroidobacteraceae > Bog-1198. Next base: position 806,347 of record CAVPDW010000002.1, read on the forward strand.
GCGCCATCATGATCACGGCCTCGAGCAACAGCGCGGATACGGCGACCGCCGTGCCGCAGGGCACCGTCTCAGGCAGCAGCTTAGGGATAGGCGCCTCGGTGTCGATCAATGTGATCGACGAGACTACGCAGGCGTGGATCGGCGACAACGGCACGCAGCCGAGTCAGGCTGCCGTCAACAGCGCGGGCGACATCGACGTCACGGCAACCTCGACCAGCTCCATCACCAGCACCGCGCAGGGTGGAGCGGGCGGCGGCAGTGGGAGCGGCAGCGGCAGCGGCAGCGGCAGCAGCAGTGTGGCCGTCGTTCCGGTCGCCGCCATAACCGTCGGCAACATGAACACCATTGCCGAGGTCACGGGTACGGCCAAGTTCGCCGCGGCCGGCAATGTGAATGTCACCGCCACGCACTTAGGCTCCGCCATCGACACCGCCACCGGCAACGCGACGGGCAGCAGCGCGGCCATCGGCGCCTCGGTGGCGGTGGGCGTGATCACAAACTCGACGCAAGCCGAGCTCAATCGCACCGCGACCACTGCGGCCGGCGTGACCGTGGCCGCGAGCGGTCAACAAACGACGACGACCAGCGCCACGGCAAGCACCATGGGCGGTCAAAATAATTCGGGCAGCGACCCCAACGGCGTGAGCAACCAGGCTGCCGGGCAGCGCAATTCAGGTAATGCGGCGGCCGACGGCGCCGGTGCGCGCGACAGCAGCAACTCGCAGAGCAATCCCAGCGCATCGGTGGCGAACACCAATTCCAGCTCCGGCGGCAGTTCATCCGTCAGCGTCGCCGGCGCGGTCTCGGTCAACATCGACAACAGCACCGTCCAGGCGAGCACCGGCACGAACAGCGGCATCACCGCGACCGGCAGCGTGGCGATCACCTCCAAGGCGGTCATCAACGACAGCGCAACCGCCGATGGCTCGGCGGTCATCGGAGGCGGCAGCGGCAGCGGGAGCGGCACGGGCAGCGGCAGCGCGAGCGGCGTCGGTGTCGGCGCAGCTGTTGCGATCAACGTCGGCAACCTGATCAACAGCGCCGCCGTCGGTTCCGGCGGCAACATCGCCTCCGATGGATTGACTGTCGAAGCGTCGACCGGCGGCACCGCTGCGGCGCCGAAGCTGCAGTTCACCGCGAAGGCAACCTCCGGTGCGGGCGGCGGCGACGTGGGCATCGCCGGCTCGGTTGCGATCAACATCGTCAATGTCACCTCCACGGCGGATGTGCCGGGTTTCACCACTCTGACCTTCAACGGCGGCAACGTGCTCATCGCCGCCGAAGGCACGACTGCCCTGGATGCCGAAGCCGTGCCGACGAGCGCAGGAGGCGCGAGCGGCGGTTCGGTGGGCATCGGCGCGTCGGTGGCCTTGAACAAGGTGAACACCATCACCTCCGCCACCGTGGATTCGCAATCGACCTTGAACGGCACGGCGGGCACGGTGCTCATCGAGGCGCTGGGCTCACACAGTGTCACGACAACGGCCACGAACGGTGCGTCCGCGAATTCCTCGAGCGGCGGAGGCGTCGGCGTGGGCGCCGGGGTCGCGCTCGCGATCGTGGACAACGAGACCACCGCCTCACTCGCGCCCGGCACCCTGCCCACCAATGTGCTGAACGCCACCGGGACGGTCGAGATCCTGGCCACGGACACCTCGACCGCCACGGCTACCGCGAACGCCAATGCGTCCGGCGGCTCGGTGGGGATCGGCCCGTCGGTGGGCATCAACCTGCTCACGGACAACACCAGCGCCATCGCGGATCGCTCCATCAGCGCCGGCGGTGCCGTCACCATCTGGGGATTGAACTCCGCCACCAGCACCGACAGTGTCACGGCCAGCGCCCAGGGCAACAGCTCCAGCGGCAACAATGCCGACAGCGAGAGCAACAACCAGGTCAACAACAATCCGAACAGCGGCGGCGGCCAGAACGTACCCAGCTTTGGGTCGGCAACCAGCAGTGCCAATTCCTCGGCCGGCAGCCAAACCGGCGGCGACTCGGGCGCCGATGTAGGAGTGGCCGCGGCGGTGGCCATCGACAGCGCCACGGTCGGCAATGCAGCGACGGTGGGCGCCGGCGTGTCGGTGTCCTCCACGGGCGGTGATGTCAGCGTGTTGGCGGGCGCGGCCGTCACCGCCACCACCAAGGCGACCGGCACCGCCATCAGTACCTCCACGGACACCGATGTCGGTGCGGCGGTGGGATTGACCTGGGCCAAGGTGACCAACGCCGCAACCGTGGGCACGGTCGCCAATTTGCCGGGGGCGGCCGGCCTGTCCGGCCAAAACGTCAATGTGATCGCGGGCGAGCTCGACAACACCGCCAGCAGTTTCGCGCTCGGCACCTACATCGGCGTGTCGACGGATGTACTCAGTACGCCCACGCCCAGCAACTTCATCACCTGGGGCTTGGCGGCAGGCGGCGGCCAGGACACCGGTGCCGCGGGCTCGGTGGCGATCAACGACATCAGCTACTCGACGAGCGCGACCATCGCCGCGAGCGCGGCGCTCACGGCGACTCAAGCGCTGACCATCACCGCCACCAGCAATTTGGGAATCCAGGCGATTGCCGGCGGCGCAGGCATCGGCGAGAACGACGGCGGCGTCGGAGCCGCCGTTGCCATCGACCTCATCACCAACACGACGCTCACGGCCGTGGGCAACAATGCCCAGCTCAACGCGGCGGGCGCCACCGATATTCAGGCGTCGGCATCCCTCTCGCCGCTGTCCATCCCGGGAGCCGATACCCTCAACCTGCTGCCCAGCTCGTTCAAGGTGACTTCGGTGGCGGCGGGCTTGGGAGGGGGCGACGGCGATTTCGGGCTGGCCGGCTCCTTCGCCCTCAACTACTTCACCGAGGACACCGAGGCGAAGTTGGGCACGGGGGTGCAGGTCAATACCACGGTCGCGGCGCCCACCAGCGGTCAAAATGTAACCGTGTCGGCCGTCGACAGCACTCAGATCGTCTCCTTGGTCGGTGCGATTGGCGTCTCCCTCGGTTCCTCCGGGGCTGCGGTGGGCGCCGGTGTGGACGTCGGGATCGTCAACAAAACCACGCGCGCCCAAGTGGGCAGCGGCTCCACGATCAAGGCCAAGGGCAATGTCGCCGTCACCGTCAACGCGTCGGGCGGCGGTGAGAACATTACCTCCGTCGCCGCCTCGCTCGGCGCGGGCGGCAGCGCGGCCGTCAGCGGCGCAGTCAGTGTGTACGTCCTCAACACCACCGAGCAGGCGGATCTGCAAAGCGGCACCGGCAGCGGTTCGGGTGTGACGGTCGACGCGGGCGGCGATGTGACCGTGACTTCCGCGCATCCGTTCAACATCACGCAAGTTGCGGGCACCGCCGCGGTCGGCAGCGATGCCGGCGTCGGGGTATCGGCCACCGTGTTGGTGCAGACCGATGTGGATGAGGCGCAGGTGGGCGACTATGCGTCGGTTACGACCCAAGGCCCGGTCGGGCTCACGGTCACTGCGACCTCGTCGGAGACCGTGTACTCCGTCGGCGCCGGCGCCGGGGTCGGCCAAACCGCGGGCGTCGCCGCATCGGCCACCGTCAATATTCTCAACGAGACCACTCTGGCGAGCGTCGGCAACGGCGACAGCATCCAAGCGCAGCCGGCGTCGGGGTCGTCGAACCAGCCGAGCGTGCTCATCCAGGCCACCGACACCACCAGCGTGATCGCGGTCGGCGCGACGGTTGCCGCGGGCGGCACCGCCGGCGTCGGTGCGGGTGCCGCGGTCTCCAGCATCAGCAAGAATACCCAGGCCTCGATCGGTTCGGACGATGACGCCAACGTGGCCGGCAATATGCAGGTGCTGGCCAATTCCACCGAGTCTCTCGTGTCGATCGCCGCCGCGGGCGCCGGGGGTGGCAGCGCCGGCATCGCGGGTGCGGCCGGTGTGCTGGTGCTGAACTTGACCACGCGGGCCTTCATCGGTGCCGACCCCTTGTCCAGCACGCATTCGCTCGGTCCCGGCGACGTGGTCGCAAACGGCAGCATCGCCATCTCGGCCAACGACGCACTCACCATGACCAATGTCGTGGGCTCCTTCGCCGGGGGCGGCTCGGTCGGCGTGGGCGCCTCGGCCGGTGTGCCCATCATCAACAAGGATGTCGAGTCCTTCGTGGGCGCCGGGGCCGAAGTCACGGCGAACGGCAATAGCACGCTCACGGTGAATACGGGCGGCTACGCCGTCAACTATGTGAACGCGCCTTCCCAGCCGGGCAATGTGAATACCGCGGATGGGAACCGCCCATCGGCGCAGGACGCCCAGTTCGGTGTCCCGAACATGCAGTCGATCGGCAGTCCGGCCGCGGACAGTTCGGCATCCTCCGATCCGCTCGAGTCAGGGCTGCGTCAGACCTCGCTCGGCACCGAGTCGGGCTTCCGCGGCCTGTCGGTGACCGCCAACAACAGCGACAGCGTGGCGACCTTCGTGGTTTCGGGTGGCGCCGCCGGCGCGGCCGCGGTCGCGGTCGGGGCCAGCGTCAACATCATCAACACGACCGCAGACGCCTACATCGGCGCCGGTGCCGTGATCAACTCCGACACCAGCAACGCGGCCGGCGGACAGGCGGTGCAGGTCGCTGCGGGCAACGATTTCTATCTGCTCGAGGTCGCGGGCTCCATTGCGGTCGCGGGCGGCGCCGGCATCGCGCCGGCGGTGAGCGTGATCGTCCTGTCGCTCAATACTTCCGCGAGCATCGCCGCGAGCGCGTCGGTGAACGCGCTCGGCGACGTGCTGGTCGAGGCGCACTCCAACGAAAACATGCTCATGGTGAGTGCCGGCATCGGCGGCGGCACCGCCGGCGTCGGCGGTGCGGTTACCGTGCCCGTGATCAACGACAATACCACGGCGACGATCGGCAATTCGGCCTCGGTATTCGCCGGCGGCAATGTCGCCGTGCTTGCGGGGGACACCACCGACGTCGTCGTGTTCTCGGGAGCCGGCGGCTTCGGCGTGGCGGGCATAGGCGCCTCGGTCGGCGTGCTCTCCTTGAGCAAGACGACCGCCGCCTCGATCGGCAACAATGCGCAGGTCGACGCCGAAGCCACCAACGGCGAGGCGATCGGCGGCCTCCTGACCGGCAGCCCCAAGAGCCCGACTTCCTTGGACACCTCCGCTTCCGCGCAGGGCGTGATCGTGCAGGCGAGCTCCAGCGAGAGCATCACGCACATTGCGGCCGCTTTGGGCGGAGGCCTGGTCGGCATCGCGGGCGGCGTCGCCGTCACCGTGGTCAACTCGAGCACCTCGGCGAGCATCGGCAGCGGCGCCAAGATCGACCAGAAGTTCGGCAATACGGAAGCCAACTCCGCACAGGGCGTCACCGTGCTCGCCGGCAACCAGATCAACACGCTGTCTTTTGCCGGCGGCCTGGCCGCGGGCTTCGTCGGAGTGGTGGGCGGCGTCGATGTGGGCGTGGTCAAGAACAACACCAGCGCCATCGTCAACGGCGGCGCCGTCGTCAATGCGAAGGGCAGCGTCGACATCGCCGCCATCCATAACGACCATAACCAGGGTTACACCATCACCGCGGGCGGCGGCTTCGTCGGCGTGGCCGGTTCGGTGTCGGTGTGGTCGTTCGGCACGCCGCTGAGCAGCCAGTATTCCAACAGCAGCGGGCAGTCCGCCGATTCGTTGAACAGCACGGGCGGGGACATGGACAGCCAGGCCGCCAACATGGGCGGCAGCCAGAACAGCGCCGTGGGCGGCGTGCTCGGCAGCTACAGCGCCAGCCCTCGCACCGGCGGCACCAACGATGCGGCTTCGCGGTCCGGAGGAATAGACCACCAGGCCTCCGGCAGTGTCGATAACAGCGGGCCCAGCGGCAGCAGCCTGAACGCCATGCTGTCGAATGGCTCGATACCGCAGGGCACGCAGGCCTATATCGCGAGCGGCGCCGTGATCACCGCGGGCGGCAATATCGACGTCGGCGCCCAGGACAACACCAACGCCACTTACTTGGTCGGCGGCGTTGCCGTCGGCGCGGTGGGCATCGGCGCCGCCATCGGCGTGCTGAACTTTGACGACAACGCGCGCGCGTCGGCGGGCGGCACCCTGTCGGCCGGCGGGCAGGTCAGCGTCAGCAGCATGCTCAACGAGAAGGTGAGCCAGACCAGTGCGGCATTCGCCGGCGGGTTCGTGGGTCTCGGCGCGGCGGTGGCCATCGTCAACGACTCGAGCACCTCGCAGGCGTTTCTTTCCAACGGCACCGTGGTGAACAACGCCGCAAGCATCTCGATCAACGCCGACGGCGCCCAGGATTTCACCACCTCCACGATCTCCGGCGACTTGGGGGCGGTGGCCGCCGGCGCCTCCTTCAGTCAGATCGAGGTGGGCAATCCCAGCTCGACCGTCGATGCCGTGTATGCCGGCATCGGCAGCGATTCCAGCATCGGTCAAGGCGGCGGCGCGGTCGGCGACATTACGGTCAATGCGCGCTCGCAAATCTCGGCCTCGATCACCACCGACGCGCTGGCCGCCGGCGTCGGCGCCGTCAGCGTCAACTTCGCCTTCGTCGATTTGAAGCCGACCGTGGATGCGGCCATCGGCGACGGGGGGGTTATCAATACCACCGCCATCGACGGCGAGACCGGCAGCGTCAGCGTCTTCGCCGGAACCGATCAGATCGCCTCGGCCAGCGTGCTCAGCTTTACTCTCGGAGGATTCGCGGCCGGGGTCAGCGACGCGCGCGCCAACGTCGACCCCACGGTCATGGCCACGGTGGGCGGGCAGATCGACGCCGCCGGCAATATCTCGGTGGTCGCGGCCAATGAAGAGTCCCCTGAAACACTGCTGCCGCTCACTACCATAACCCCCGTCGGCGATTTCACCGGGTCCGATGGCAACTCGGTCGATGCCTATGCGTATGCCGAGGCGCCGTCGGTGGCGGTGATCTCGCTCTCCGCATCAGTGGTCACAGCCGATTCGACGGCCACGGTGATGGCGACCGCCGATTCCGGCGCCGCGCTCACCGCCGGGGGCGCGCTGACCATTCAGGCCGCGGGCATCGACAGTGCCTATGCCAAGGGCAATGGCTTTTCGCTGAGCTTCTTTGGCGTCGGTCTGATCGATACCACGTCGAACGCGAACGGTCGTGACACGGCTAGCGTGGGTAGCGGCGCCACCATCAATGCCGGCAGCGTGGACGTCGAAGCCGACGGGACCGATTACGCTCCTGCCAAGGATGAAGCGACCAGCATTGCGTTGGTCGGCACCCTGGGCTATTCCGCCGCCACGGCCAACGCCGCGCCCACCGTCGGCGCGCAACTCGGCGACGGCGACCAAGTCAACGTAACCGGGAACTTCTCGCTGCTGGCGAACGGCCAGGCGGCGGGAGATGCCTACACCCAGTCCTATTCCGGCAGCCTGTTTGTCTCCGGCAGCGAGATTCAAGGAACCGCCAATATCGGTCCGACCGTGTCGGCGATGGTGCAATCCACCGCCGCCGACCCCACCAATATTCAGGTGGGCGGAGCGCTGACGATTTCGGCCACGCAGGGCTCTCCGGTCACCATCTCGAACGGCCAGCTCGCCCCGAATGAAACTGGACCCCAATACTCGCTGACCTTCCAGAACGCCGCGTCGCTGCAGACGGGCGACACCGTCGTGTACGACGCCAACGGCCAAACGCCGATCAGCGGTCTCAACGACGGCCAGAGCTACGGCGTGATCGTGCTGAACGACACCACGATCGAACTCGGCAGCGCCTTCACCGGCGCCAACGTCAACGACAACTACGACACGATCAAGTTCAACGCCCCGGACGATTTCACGAACGGCCAGGCGGTGGTGTACGGCAACGGGCCAGGCGCGGGGGGCGTCGCCCCGCAGAACATCGGCGGGCTGACTCCGGGGACGACCTACTATGTGCGGGTCATCGATCCGAACACGATCAAGCTGTGCACGAGCGTGACGCAGGCGACGCAGTTGCCGACGGCGTTCGCGCCGACCGCCGTGTCCGGCACCGGGACCATCAATCTGCCGGGTAATGGGTTTTCCAACAACGAGGCGGTGACCTACCGCGGTCCGGAGACGACATTCCTGGGCACGGCCGTCGCGAGCGGCGGCGAAATCCTAATTGGGCCCTCGCAGACCGGGAATTCTCTGCAGAACAACGAGCAGGTGGTGTACAGCGTCGGCGCGTCGAGCAACGGCGGGACGGCGGCCGGCCTCGGCGGGCTCACTCCCGGCGCGACGTACTACGTGTATGTCGTGGATGGCAACACCATCAAGCTGTCGACCACGATGGTCACCGTCAATTCACAGGGCGCCGCCACAGGCGGCAATTTCGTCAACATCACCGCCGGCGCCAACGCGGGTACCACGTATCAAAACCTGACGCCGGTGGGTCAGTCCCAGCTCGGCGGCCTCAACAACGGCCAGACTTACTATGTGAAGGTCGTCGATGCCAACGACTTCCAGCTGGCGGCATCGCCCGGCGGCGCGGCGCTGCCCATCACCGCAACCGGTGTGGTGGGCAATCAGTACATCGGCGTCGAGGGCATCGATCTCGCCGGCGCGGGCGTGCCGGGTCAACAGTGGGTCGCGCTGCCGCTGACCGCAACGACGGTATCCGGTACGCAATACCTGGTCGGCGCGGGCGGGCTGTCGGCCTCGACCAACGAGCTCGGCTCCGACGGCATCACGCGCGCCCAGGGCATTGGAGCATCCATTGCCCTGGGGATTGCCTATCAGGGCGCGTTCACCACCATCAACTACACCGCGAGCGCCGATGCCGCCATCGGCAACGGCGCGACCGTCGACAGCACCGGCAATCTGGTCGTGTCCTCGACCGATTACACGAATGCCGCGGCACAATCGGGAATCTTTACCGCGGCGCTGCTCGCAGACCTCGGCAATTCCTCCACGCAGGTGAATCTGACTCAGACCGCCGATACCACGGTGGGAATCGGCGCGACCGTGGATTCGGGCGGCACGCTGATGCTGGCCTCGGACAATATCGTCAACGGCGAGGCGCAGTCGCACGCCGGTGCCGCAGCCTTGGGTATTTCGGTCACCGGATCGAGTGCGACCGTCGATTCGACGCCGACGACCTTGACCGAGGTCGAAGCCAATGCCGACGTGCAATCCACCGGTGCGATGTCGATTACAGCGACGCTGAGCGCGGATGGTTCGGCCTCGACCACCACGGCCTCCTATGCCGCTTTGGGCTCGGGGGGTCCTGCGACCTCGAGCTGGATCCTGGGGCCGAGCGGCAACGTCACGACGACGGTGCAGTTCGATGCGAATTCCACCGTGCTGAGCGATGCGAACCTCACCGTCGAGGCGCAGCTCGACAACTCGAGCCTCAATGCCGACAGCGACACCTCGGCCGCGTCCGCGTTCTATACGTCCGCCGATTCGAACGCCACCGTCACCATCAATTCGATCGCGTTGGTGACGGCCGCGGCCGGTGCGCAGCTGACCGGGGTGAATGAGTTCGACGCGATCGCCCAGTACGACACCATCGGCGGCCTGGCGAACGCCGATTCGGACGGCGGCAGCGCCTTCGGCGCGCCGAACGCCTACGCCCATTTCAACCTGAACCTGCAATCCGACATCACGACGATCGCCGGTTCGAGCTTCTCCAGCAAGGCATTGAGCGTCGACGCCTATGCGATGAACATGGACCCGCAGATCAACGGCAACGCCAGCGGCTTCGACCTCGGCAGCCTGGTCGGCGACGGACCGAGCTTCACGCCCTATCCGAACTACACCTACAACCGCCAGATTCTTTTCAACGGCGACGTGATCCTGCTGAGCGCCCCCACGCCCGTGCTGCTGGTGGACGCCACCGGCAACATCGTGACCCAGGTTGGCATCACGGGCACGAGCGACGGCGCCAGCCTCATCAATGTTCCCGACATCGACAACAACGGCGACGCAGGCTCTGCCATCTTCGATACCGGGACCGATGCGACCAACACCAGCGGGGTTGGCAGCAACAACGCCGGGCCCGACAACGGCAGCGGGGTTATCGAGGGCAGCCAGGGCACCTTGATCGTGCGCCATACTTGGAACACGGTCGACATCACCAATTTGTCGAACAAGACGTTGGAACTCAACGGCATCAGTCCCTTCGATGCCAGCGGCGTGGCGACGGTGCAGATCCTGAACGGCACCAACAAGTACACCTTCAACATCGACAACGATTACGGGCCCACGGCGATCAACATCGTCAACGCCGGCACGGGAGCGGTGATTCTCAACGGCCTGATCGACAACCCGATCGGCACCACCACGATCAGCAACTCCGGCGGCGACATTCGCGGCACCTCGACCGGCAAGATTCGCAGCAACAGGACCCTGCTCACCGCCGCGGGCAATATTGGTCAGCCGCCCGCCGGGGTGGGTCAAGCGGCCACGCCGCTCGAGCTGGAGCTGGTCGCGAGCGCCGGATTGAACACCGACCTCGAGGCGCAGGCCGGCGGCGGTATTTATCTCGATGTGACCGGCGTGGATCGCAACGCCACCAGCGAGGAGCCGTTCCCGCTCGGCATCGGCACGCTCGATGCCGTCGCCGGCGACATCGTCCTCGATCTCGAGCCGACGCTGGTCGAGAACACGCTCGCCAATTTGCCGCCTGCCTTTCACATCACCGTAAATGGGGCCATCTACTACACCCATTACCAGCCCGACGGCGGCGGACCGACGTTCAACCCGCCGCTGGGCGTCTTCGGCACGGGCTCGGGCGTCGAGGACACGAACGTCAGCATCGGTTTGCTGGAGGCGGGCGGCAACATCACGGTCGATGCCAACTACGGCAGCACGAACTTCAACATCACCGGCGATACCGAGCTCACGGGCACCGGCGTCATCAACGTGAACAACGACGGCACCGTGACCCTGACCGAGGTCAAGTACGACATGCGCGCCGGCACGATCTTGACCGGCGGCACCATCACGCTCACGGTGAACCACGGCAACTTGGGCATAGACAGCATCGTGTCGACCCAGTCCGACGTGATACTGACGGCGTCGGGCAGCATCTACGATGATACCGGCGGGCCTCTGCCCAAGGTCACGGGCAACAACATCACGATGACCGCCTCGACCGGCGCCATCGGCACCTACCTGAACGATCTTGAGATCGACTCGGCGTACTCCGGTCCGGGCATGTTGAGCGCGACGGCGGAGAGCGACGTCTATGTGCTCGAGACCGCGGGCAATCTGAGCGTCAATCAGGTGACGGCGAGCACGGGTCAGGTGCGCCTGACCACGCTGTACGGAGCGGTCACGGACAATGACATTATTCTCGCGAGCGGCCACAGCATCAGCGCGCCCTCGGGCTCGATCACCCTGCAGGCCGCCAATTCATTGCTGATCGGCGGCAGCGTGCTCGCCTCCGGCAGGCTCACCTTCGCGGTGGATCAGCAGCTGAACGGGGTCAAGCCCGCGCGCGGCGGCACCGTGTCCCTGGTCAGCGCGACTCTGGCCGGACGGCAGATTCTGCTCCTGGGCGGCGGCAACAGCGATGTGCTCGATGCGGCCGGGCAGAGCATTCCGGTCATCGCCTATGGCTACGGCGGCAACGACACGATCACGGGGGGCAACGGCAACGATCAGATCTACGGCGGCAGCGGCACGGATGTGATCGTCGACGGCTCGCGGCAACGATCTGATCGTGGCGGGCAGCGGGATCGGGGATGTGATCACCGCGGGCGGCGGCAACGACACGATCTACGGCTCCTCGAACGGCGGCGACTCCATCAACGGTGGATCGGGCAACGACTCGATCTATGGCTTAGGCGGCGGGGATACGATCAACGGCGGCGCCGGCAACGATTTGATCGTCTCCGGCCCCGGCAACGACACCCTCATCGGCGGGGGCGGCTCGGACACGATCTACGGCGGCGCGGGCAACGATGTGATCTACGCCTTTGAGCCCGCCTCGATGGGCGGGATCGATGATGGGGCGGCACGGTTCATTTACGGCGGCACCGGCAACGACACGATCTACGGCGGTACGGGCGATGATGTGATCCACGGCGGCGGGGGGAGCGATGACATCACCCTCGGCAACGGCGCGGCGACTGTTTACGGCGGCGCCGGCAACAACCTCATTCAGGGCGGCAACGGCGGGGATGTGATTTACGGCTCGCCCACCGGCAACGATCAGATCACCGGCGGCAACGGCAACGATCGGATCATCGCCGGCAACGGCAACGACCATATTACCTTGGGTGCGGGCAACGACACGGTGACGGCGGGCACGGGGAACGATGTGATCACCGGCGGCGCAGGCTCCGATGTGATCATCGGCGGCGGCGGCACCGACACCATCACGGGCCATACCACCACCTCCGCCGCGGTGGACTATATCTACGGCGATGTGGGCACCGCCGGCTCGGTGACCGCCAACCTCACCGACGTCGTCGAAGTGGGCTACGCGAGCGACGACAGCTACTACGTGGCGCCGATACCGGTGCCGGCCATCGTCAACTACTCGGCGCAGCTCGCCTCCGTGACGCTGCCCGACGGCACGGTGGAGACGGGGCGCTGGGGGGATCTTGCGGGCTCGGCGAGCGGGGAGGGATTATCGGGCGATGCGGCAAGCCTCGCGACCGCCCCCTCGGTGGCGGTCGATGCCGCGGGCGATCAGTTCATCGCCTGGACCGATACGCGCAACGGCAGCCCGCAGGTGTTCGTCGCCGAACTCATCGGCGGCGCCTGGGTGCAGCTCGGGGGTAGCGCGAGCGGCAACTCCACCGCGGCCGGGGTCTCGGCCACCGACATTGCGGCGCTCGATCCTTCCATTACGGTCGATAGCACCGGCGCACCCATCGTCTCCTGGACGGCCGAGCACGCCAACGGCACGAGCGACATCTATGTTGCGCGCTACAACAGCGGCACTCAAACATGGACGGCGCAAGGCACCTCCCTGACCGGGGGCGGGATTTCCGGCACCGGCGCGGCGAGCGGGTCGCACATCGTCGCAACCACCGGCGGCCCGATGGTGGTGTGGCTGGACGAGAGCAGCGGCTCGCAGAGCGTGTACGCGAAGATTTTCAACGGCACGACGTGGAATGCGATCGGCGGCAGCGCGAGCGGCACGGGCTTGGCGGGCGGCGCGACCGCCGATGTGCGCAACCTCACCGCCGCCACCGACGGCAGCCGGGTGGCGGTGGCGTGGAGTGGGTTCGATCCGGCAAGCGGCGTGCGCCAGATTTATCTCGAGGAATACTCCGGCGGGGCCTTCAGCGCCATCAATGGATCGGCCACCGGCAGCGGCGTCAGCGGCGCTCTGGGATCATCCTCGCTGCCGGGCTACGTGAGCAACAATGCCACCCCGAGCGTCGCGTATTTCCAGGGCTCGCTGTTCGTCGCCTGGCAGACCGAGTCCGATCAGGGCACGGCCTTGGCGGTGGCGAGCTACGCGAACGGCAGCGGGCGACCGGAGACCTTGGTCAATCTGATCGACACCCCGGCGATGCCCTCGGCGCCCACTTTGAGCGCCGGCGGCAATGCGCTGCGCCTGGCGTGGATCAACACCCCGCTGCTCGATCAGCCCACCGACCTGTATGTGATGCGCTACAACGGCACCGCGTTCGCCGAGGAGCTGCCGGGCGAGGCGCAGGGCGGGGGAATCAGCCTCACGGGCGGGGCGGCCACCGCGCTCGCGCTCGCCACCGATGCGAGCGGGCGCTCCACCCTCGTGTGGGAAGACACCTCCTCGGGCCATGCGCAGATTTATGCGCGCGGCATGAGCAGCACGGTGACGCAGAGCTTCGTCGCGGCCGCCGGCACGAGCATCCAGTCGATCTTGAACAGCCAGTCCTTCACCGCCGGGGATGTCATTCTGGTGGAGGGCACGCACACCGAGAACCTTACTCTCTCCGCGGCCGATTCCGGGGTGATGATCTACGGGGCGCCGGGCGCGGTCTTGAACGGTTCGATCACGGTGGCGGCCGGCGCCGCCGGGGTCATCGTGCAGCGGCTCGATGTGACGGGCGCCGTGACGGTCAATGGTGCGGCCAATTTCGTACTCACCGAGTCGAGTGCCGCCGCGGTGACGCTGAACGGCGGCGCAGGCGTGCAGATCACCTACAACAATTTGTCGGGCAACATCACACTGAACGGCGCCCTCTCCGGTGCGCTGATCGATCACAACAGCGTCAGCGCGGCGACCGGCGTCGATGTGGAGGCGCTGAGCGGGGCGGTGCCGAGCAATCTCACCGTCAGCAACAATACCATCAATGCCGGCACCGGCATTTATCTCAATGCGGCCGCGGCCACCGGCAGCATCGAGGACAATACGGTCAGCGCCTCCTCGGTGGGCCTGAAGATCAATGTCGCCTTCGCGGGGCTGATCAGCGGCAATAATTTCACCTCCTCGGGCACCGGCCTGATCTACGGCGCGGCCGCCGCGCTCACCGGCAATACCTTCAGCGGCACCGCCGGCGTCCCCGGCACCGTGGGGGTGAACACCACCGTGGCCGGCACCACCAGCGGCTTGGGCTTCGTGGCCGGTTCCGGCATCAACCACATCGTCGGCAACTCAACCGGCGTGGTGTCGACGGGGGCGCAGTTCCAGCTGCTCGACATCGACGGCAACACGGTGGGGGTGACCGGCTCCGGCATCATCGGCGGCAACGCGCTCGCCACCGCGAATTTGATCGAGAACAACACCACGGGCGTTGGGCATTTCCTAGGCATCATCCAGTACAACCGCTTCTCGGGGAACGGTACCGCGATCAGCGTCACCGCCGACATGAGCGCCCAGGTGAACGGCACCCGGATCTGGTACAACCTGTTCTACAACAACACCGGCTACGGAATTCTGGTCAACGATGCGAGCAATGTGCGCATCTACCTGAACACCTTCTACTCGCTCACCGGGGACAACATCCATCTGGAGAACGGCTCCTCGAACGTCGAGATCCAGGGCAACATCCTCTGGGCGCAGGGCGGCTACGACATCTACGTCGCGAATAACTCCCAGGCCGGCTTCTTCAGCGACTACAACGACCTGTACAAGACCGGGGCGGGCAAGCTCGTCTACTGGACCCAGGATTTTCTCGACATCCTCGATTGGCAGGACGATGTCGCGCGCTACGACCTGCACTCGATCGGCTCGACCGTGGTCAACCCCGGCTGGGCCAATCCGCAATTCGTCGACATCGATGCTGGCAATTTCAATGTCTGGCCCACGATTGCAGATCTGCGCTTTACTTCGCCCACCCAGGGCGCCGCGAACGTGCTGCTCGACCAGGCGGTGCCCACCTTCGAGCAGGGTCAGAATCTCCTGACCAATCCGAGCTTCGAGAGCGGCACCACCGGGTGGACCTACAACCTGGGCGGCAGCGTCACCAGCGCCGCCGCGCCTGGCGCCTACGACGGTACACAGTACTTCTCGCCGGGCAGCGTGCCGGCCGGCTTCGCACAGCAGACCGTGAATCTGCTCACCGCCGGCTACACCGCCACCGAAATCGATACGGGCCTGCTGCAGCTGGCCTTCGGCGGGCGCGTGCGCGCCGGCAACGACACCCCGCGCGACACCGGCACGGTCACTTTGAGCTTCTACAATGCCGGCGGCACGCTGATCGAAGCGCAGGTCGCCGATGCCACCAACACCGACGATCGATGGGAGCTGGTGGGCGCTCGCGTCGTGATACCGGTCGGCGCCCGTTCCGTGGTGCTGCGCTTCGACGCCGTCAACGTGTCCGGCGGCAGCGACGATGTGTGGTTCGACAACGCCTTCCTGTACTCGGTGTCGAACGGCTACGCGCCGAACCAGGGCGCGTACGGCGCGGGCACGCAGCAGGCGGCAAGCACGACGACCGCGCAGATCCTGCTGCGCTACCCTGATTTTTACCTGAATTGGGACGACAACACCCCGCACACCATCGAGTGGCAGACGCTCAACAACAATACCTCCTCGGAGGTGAGCATCCAGCTGCTGCAGGACACCGCCGCCGGCACGGTGGTGCTCAAGACCATCGTGGCGGCAACCCCGGACACCGGCAGCTACGTGTGGATTCCCGCGAATTCGGGCATTGCCGCCAACACCGCGGGCCTGCGCATCCAGGTTTCGCTGGTCAACGATCCCGCGGTGCTGGATCGCAGCCAGGAAACCTTCACGGTGCCGCCCACGGGCACGAACTACTACGTCAACGATGCCTCGACGGTCGGCGATCAATACACCACCGCGGTGGGCAGCAACCGCAACACCGGCAAGACGCCGGGCGCGCCGCTGCCCAATCCGGACAACGTGCTGCGCCAATACCAGCTCGGTGCAGGCTCGGTGCTGTACATCGACACCGGCAGCTATTCCATGATCGATCCGATCGCGGAGACCGATACGGTGGGCGTCGATGTGAGCCTGGTGGGCGGGCCGGGCGTGATACCCGCCGAGGGCTTCACCATCACGGGTCCGACCAACGCCGGCGATGCGGCGATCCTCTATCCTGCCATACCCGGCAACCGGACGCTGCCGCTGGTCTACATCGACGCGGCCAACAACGTGACCATCGAGCACCTGACGCTCGAGGATGCGAACCGCGGTTTGTACGTCGTCAACGGCTCGAGCAGCTTCGACGCCAGCTATATCACCGCCGAAGGCAATCTGCTCGACGGCATCGACATCACCAGCAATTCGCCGTTTGCGGACTTCGATCGCCTGGTGTCATTCGACAACGGCGCCACCGGCATCACCATCAACGGCCCCATCGGCTCGCTCACGAACTCAAGCGCCTACGACAACGCCGGGATCGGCTTCGACATCAGCGGCGCGCTGAACGCGGCGAGCGGCAACACGGCCTATGGCAACACCGGCTGGGGTTTCTATTTCACGAGCCCCGGCGCGGCGCTGATCACGAGCAGCTCCTCCTTCGACAACCAGGCCGGCGGCATCTACGTCACCCAAGGCAGCGGCGTGGTGGTGGGCGACACCAACTTGAGCGACGGCGACGGCAATCAGGTCTACGACAATGGCGGCTACGGCATCGAGGTGTACTACGGCACGTCCACTGTCGCCGGCAACACCGTCTATGGCCAGGTGGCCAACGGCGACTGGGGCATTTACGGCTACGAAGATGTGAACATCACATCCAATGTCGTGTACGGCAATTATCAGGGCATAGAGGATTACTACAGCGGGTCGATCGACACCAACCGCGTCTACAACAACGCGAACGACGGCATTTACGCCTATTACGTGAACGTTTCCGGCAATGTGATCTATGGGAATGCCCTGGGCTTGGATTTCCTGGGCTCCGGCAGCTCATTCGACATCGTCAGCAACAACCTGATTTACGGCAATTTACAGGGCGGTGTGTTGATCGGCGGCAGCATCGTGAACTTCATCAATAACACGGTCGATCAGACCGCGGGTGATGGGGTGGATGTGGTTTCCGCCAGCAACGTCGGCATGTACAACAATATCCTGGGATCCGCCGCCGGCTATGCGCTCTCCGTCAGCGCCAACAGCGAGACCGGCTTCCAGTCGGACTACAACCTGTTCATGAGTTCGAGCGCCGTGCTGGGCTCCTGGCAGGGCGCGAACGACACCACCCTGACGTCGTGGCAAAGCGCGTCGGGTACCGACGCCGACAGCCTGGTGGCGGACCCCTTGTTCGTGAACCCCGCGGCGGGTGACTTCCACGAGCAGAGCCAGTACGGCCAGTTCACCGGCGGCAGCGGTCTCGCGCCGCAGCTCGTGACCGGAGACAATCTGCCGGTGTTGGTGGCGCCGACGCTCGTCGTCGGCACGGCGCAAGCCCCGACCATCGACCGCGGCCGCGCCAGCGACTCTTATTCGTTGGAGCCTGCGCCGAACGGCGGCTACATCAATATCGGCGCCTACGGCGATACCGCGCAGGCGGGCGAAAGCCCCTCGCAGTACATCAATATCCTGACCCCCACCGGCGGCGAGCGCATCGGCCAGGGCAGCACGGTGAACATCGACTGGCGCTCCTTCGGCTTCACCGGCGATGTGAACATCGACTACGAGGGCGGCAGCGTCTCGAGCTTCACCACGCTCGCGGCGAACGTGGCCAACACCGGCACCTATGCCTGGCTGGTCTCCGGCGCCTTCGCCGTCGGCACGAATTATCAGATTCAAATCACCTCGGCCGGCACGCCGGGAGTCAGCGGCACCACCGCCGCCTTCTCGGTGGTGCTGCCCATTCATACCTACTACGTCAACGCTTCGAGCACGGCCGGCCAGTACGCCACTGCCGGCGGCAACGACGCGAACGACGGCCTGTCGCCGGATCAGCCGAAGGCGACGCTGCAGGCGCTGCTCGCCGAGTACACCTTCGTGCCCGGCGACATCATTGATGTCGACGGCACCTTTACGCTCGGCACCAATATCGTGCTGACCGCGAAGGAGGACGGGGTGACGATCCAGGGCGATACGCTGCCGGGCTATGTGACCATCTTCAACCGCAACAACACCAACACCGGGGCGTACGTATTTGAGTTCGACGGCGCGACGGGGGTGACGCTCGACAACGTGAACGTGACGGGCGGGCTTGACGGGATCTACTTCGATTCGTCGGCGGCGAGCACGCACGTGACGGTGAACGAGAGTTATGTGTACGGCAACAAGGCGTGGGGCGTCTACCTCAACACGACCAACGACTACTTCACGCTGACCGGCTCACAGGTGTATCTGAACGAGCAAGGGGGAGTGGACGTACTCAGCAACGATGCGACGCTGAGCGACGATTCGATCTGGCGCAACCCGAGCGACGGGGTGTCTCTGTCGGGTGCGCTGGACACGGTGAGCGGCAGCAGCATCTACGGCAACCAAGTGGGCATCTCCGCGCAGTACAGCGGCGGGGTGGCCGGTCAGATACTGATCGAGAACAACCAGGTCTTCGACAACATCGGCGACGGCATTGACGCTGACTACTACGTGCTGGTGAGCGGCAACCAGGTGTGGGGGGAGGGGCAGAACGGCATTGCGGCGTACTACGGCGGCTCGATCGCGAGCGGCAACACGGTGTGGGGCAATACCGGCGCGGGCATCACCGCCTACGATGGGGCGCTGGTTGAGAACAACACCGTGTACGCCAACGGGGATTATGGGCTGTACGACCAGGGATATGTGACCTTCGAGGGCAACACGGTATACGGCAACGCGCAGGGCGGGGTGTACGTGAGCGGGGGCTCGACCACGACCCCGGGTTACTCGAACCAGGTGATCAACAACCTGATCGAGGCCAATGACGGCCCCGGGGTGATGGTCAACGGCGCCTCGGGCAGCGCCAGCGCCGCGGTGGTGATCGAGAACAACACCATTGTGTCGACGCTGTACGACCTGCTGCCGCTCACCTACAACAACACCGGCATCGCGACCTCCACGACGACCACATTGAATTCGACCACGTTGACGATCAATGGGTCGGTCAGCGGCACCATCCTGCCGGGCATGCTCATCACCGGGGCGGGCATTCCGCAAGGGGTGAGGGTGCTCAGCCAGATCTCCGGGACGGCAGGTGGGGTGGGTTCCTATCTGGTCACGGCCTCGGCGGCGAACGTCACCACCGGGGAGTCGATGACCTTCACGCTGTTCGACGCCATTGCGGTGCAAGGCAGTTCGAGCTACCTGCAGATCGAGAACAACATTCTGGACGTGAGTTCCGGCGGCTACGCGCTGCAGGTGGCGCAGAACAGCGAGCAGGGCTTCGAGAGCGACTACAACCTGTTCATGTTGAGCAACGCCAGCCAGGCGGCGTTCTGGGAGAACCAGAGCTTTGCCAGCCAGACGAACTGGTACTACGAAGTGGGCTTTGACCAGCACAGTCAGCAGACCAATGCGGACTTCGTGAACTTGAGCGCGGATGCCAATGGCGCGATCGGCTGGGATGCGAGCCAGGTGGCCAGCACCGCGGTGAGCGTTAACACCACCTCGTCCACCTACAGCCAGAGCGGCAGCTGGAACACAGTGCTTGCGGCGAGCAGCGGTACCGTCGATGCGATCACCGGCACCGGTACCAACGGCAATTACGGCGGCGTCGTGCTCACCGGCGGCGCCGGCACGGGCGCGGTGGCGACGGTGGTCGTTGCGGGCGGCGTCGTTACCTCCGTCACTCTCACCACGCCGGGCAACGGCTATGCGCTCGGCGACACTCTGTCGTTCACCATCGCGGGCGGATCGGGAACCTGTCAAGTCGCCTCGTTGAACAACATCGATGCGATCACCGGCACCGGCACCAACGGCACCTACGGCAGCGTCGCACTCACCGGCGGCGGCGGCTCGGGCGCGCTGGCGACAGTGGTCGTTGCGGGCGGTCACGTGACCTCGGTCACCGTGACCACGCCGGGCAGCGGTTACACGCTTGGCGGAACCCTGTCCTTCACGATCACGGGCGGATCGGGAACCTGCCGGGTCGCCTCGTTGAACGCGGTCACCTTTACGCTGAACGGGCCGAATGCGCCGACGCAGGGCAACGCGACGCAGTCGGCGAACGGTGAGGCGAGCGGGACGACGGCGAGCTGGACGATCAACGGATTGACGCCGGGGGATTACTACGAGATCGACGTGAACTGGCAGCAGCCGGAGAACATCACGGTCGGCGGCACGAACGGCTATGTGGCGAGCAACGCGGCCTACACCGCCTATGTTGGCACGACGGTGGTGGGCGCGGCGCTGGTCAACCAGGAGAGCACGATCACCCCGGGAGATGCGGCCGGGGACTTTGCGGATGCGAACGGCGTGTACTGGCATCCGACCCTGCTGGTGCAGGCGAGCGGGGCGAGCTTGACGGTGGTGCTGGACAATGTGGCCAACCAGAGCTTTGTGCGGGCCGACGGGGTGCGCATCGTGCAGCTGACCGGTGCGGTCAACCAGAATAACGATGCGCACTTGCAGTCCGGATCGCCGGCGATCGCCGCGGGGGATCCAGCCACACCGTACCTGAGCGAGCCGTTCCCGAACGGCGACCGGGTCGACATCGGCGCCTACGGGGACACCTCGCAGAGCACGGCGAGTACCAATCCGCTGATCCAAGTGTTGAACCCCAGCGATCTGGCGAAGGTGCAGGTCGGCTCCACGGTCGGCATCGATCTGCACAGTGCGGGCCTGCTGCCCTACGATTACGTTGCGCGGCTGGCGCTCGGCAGCGGCAACCTCACCGGCACCAATGCCAGCGGCTGGAGCGATCAGAACTACCGCACCGACCCCTATGGC
The DNA here is from genome assembly GCA_963702735.1 of uncultured Gammaproteobacteria bacterium. Lineage (GTDB taxonomy): Bacteria > Pseudomonadota > Gammaproteobacteria > Steroidobacterales > Steroidobacteraceae > Bog-1198. Next base: position 827,488 of record CAVPDW010000002.1, read on the forward strand.
GCCTACAACACCACGACCAGCGGTACGATCAACCTGAATCCGGCCGCGCCTTCCTACGTCGCCACGGTCAATGCGATCACCGGCACCGGTTCGAACGGCACCTACACCAATGTCGTGCTCAGCGGCGGTACCGGCTCGGGCGCGCATGCGACGGTGGTGGTTGCGGGCGGCCTGGTGACCTCGGTCACCGTCACCGCGTCGGGCAGCGGCTATGCGCTCGGGGAGAGCCTGTCGTTCACGATCACGGGCGGTTCGGGGACCTGCAAGGTCGCCACCTTGAGCGTCATCGCGAACTCATCGTACCTGATCGCCAACACCGCGCCGGCCTCGCTGTACAGCGACGTTGCCTACGAGCCGGGCGGCATCGGCAACCAGATGACCTTTCATCTGCCGGTCGCCAACGGCACCTATCAGATGGTGCTGGACTTCGTCGAGCCGGACAACATCGCCGCGGGTCAGCGCCAGTTCGACATCATCATCAATGGCCAGACCGTGGCGGCGAACGTGGACGTGGTGGCGCTGGCCGGGGGCTACAACAGCGCGGTGTCATTGAGCTTCACCGTCACGGTGAGCGGCGGTCAGGGCATCAATCTGGCGCTGAAGAACGACAGCGCCAGCTACGGAGCGATCATCAGCGGCATCGAGATCCGCCGCGCCAATGCGCAGGGCGTGGCCGACCCTGTGGTGAGCTTGCAGTTGTCGACCGACGGCGGCAATACCTGGAACCCCATCGCCACCGGGGTGACGCTGGATCAGTACGGCAACGCGGTGGTCAACTGGATGCCGACGGCGGCCGAGATCACCGCGGGCAACACGGCCTACATCCGCGCCACGGCCAGCCTCGATGGGGTGACCACCGCGGCGACGGGCACGAGCGCGCCGTTCCTGATCGCCAGCAACACCACCACCTACTATGTCAGCGTGACCGGCAACGATGCGAACAGCGGCACGGATGCGGCCGATCCGATGGCGAGCCTGCCTGCGTTGCTGCGTGCCTACAACCTGGCGCCGGGCGATGTGATCAATGTCGGGCCCGGCACCTACACGCTGGCCACCAACATCGTGCTCACGGCGGCCGACGATGGGGTGACGATCCAGGGCTCGACGCAGGCCGGCAATCCGACCATCTTCAACCGCAACAATACCAACACCGGGGCGTACGTATTTGAGTTCGACGGCGCGACGGGGGTGACGCTCGACAACGTGAACGTGACGGGCGGGCTTGACGGGATCTACTTCGATTCGTCGGCGGCGAGCACGCACGTGACGGTGAACGAGAGTTATGTGTACGGCAACAAGGCGTGGGGCGTCTACCTCAACACGACCAACGACTACTTCACGCTGACCGGCTCACAGGTGTATCTGAACGAGCAAGGGGGAGTGGACGTACTCAGCAACGATGCGACGCTGAGCGACGATTCGATCTGGCGCAACCCGAGCGACGGGGTGTCTCTGTCGGGTGCGCTGGACACGGTGAGCGGCAGCAGCATCTACGGCAACCAAGTGGGCATCTCCGCGCAGTACAGCGGCGGGGTGGCCGGTCAGATACTGATCGAGAACAACCAGGTCTTCGACAACATCGGCGACGGCATTGACGCTGACTACTACGTGCTGGTGAGCGGCAACCAGGTGTGGGGGGAGGGGCAGAACGGCATTGCGGCGTACTACGGCGGCTCGATCGCGAGCGGCAACACGGTGTGGGGCAATACCGGCGCGGGCATCACCGCCTACGATGGGGCGCTGGTTGAGAACAACACCGTGTACGCCAACGGGGATTATGGGCTGTACGACCAGGGATATGTGACCTTCGAGGGCAACACGGTATACGGCAACGCGCAGGGCGGGGTGTACGTGAGCGGGGGCTCGACCACGACCCCGGGTTACTCGAACCAGGTGATCAACAACCTGATCGAGGCCAATGACGGCCCCGGGGTGATGGTCAACGGCGCCTCGGGCAGCGCCAGCGCCGCGGTGGTGATCGAGAACAACACCATTGTGTCGACGCTGTACGACCTGCTGCCGCTCACCTACAACAACACCGGCATCGCGACCTCCACGACGACCACATTGAATTCGACCACGTTGACGATCAATGGGTCGGTCAGCGGCACCATCCTGCCGGGCATGTTCATCACCGGGGCGGGCATTCCGCAAGGGGTGAGGGTGCTCAGCCAGATCTCCGGGACGGCAGGTGGGGTGGGTTCCTATCTGGTCACGGCCTCGGCGGCGAACGTCACCACCGGGGAGTCGATGACCTTCACGCTGTTCGACGCCATTGCGGTGCAAGGCAGTTCGAGCTACCTGCAGATCGAGAACAACATTCTGGACGTGAGTTCCGGCGGCTACGCGCTGCAGGTGGCGCAGAACAGCGAGCAGGGCTTCGAGAGCGACTACAACCTGTTCATGTTGAGCAACGCCAGCCAGGCGGCGTTCTGGGAGAACCAGAGCTTTGCCAGCCAGACGAACTGGTACTACGAAGTGGGCTTTGACCAGCACAGTCAGCAGACCAATGCGGACTTCGTGAACTTGAGCGCGGATGCCAATGGCGCGATCGGCTGGGATGCGAGCCAGGTGGCCAGCACCGCGGTGAGCGTTAACACCACCTCGTCCACCTACAGCCAGAGCGGCAGCTGGACCCCCGAGAGCGGGTCGGGCGCGGGGAACGACGGCTCGAGCCAGATCACCTTTACGCTGAACGGGCCGAATGCGCCGACGCAGGGCAACGCGACGCAGTCGGCGAACGGTGAGGCGAGCGGGACGACGGCGAGCTGGACGATCAACGGATTGACGCCGGGGGATTACTACGAGATCGACGTGAACTGGCAGCAGCCGGAGAACATCACGGTCGGCGGCACGAACGGCTATGTGGCGAGCAACGCGGCCTACACCGCCTATGTTGGCACGACGGTGGTGGGCGCGGCGCTGGTCAACCAGGAGAGCACGATCACCCCGGGAGATGCGGCCGGGGACTTTGCGGATGCGAACGGCGTGTACTGGCATCCGACCCTGCTGGTGCAGGCGAGCGGGGCGAGCTTGACGGTGGTGCTGGACAATGTGGCCAACCAGAGCTTTGTGCGGGCCGACGGGGTGCGCATCGTGCAGCTGACCGGTGCGGTCAACCAGAATAACGATGCGCACTTGCAGTCCGGATCGCCGGCGATCGCCGCGGGGGATCCAGCCACACCGTACCTGAGCGAGCCGTTCCCGAACGGCGACCGGGTCGACATCGGCGCCTACGGGGACACCTCGCAGAGCACGGCGAGTACCAATCCGCTGATCCAAGTGTTGAACCCCAGCGATCTGGCGAAGGTGCAGGTCGGCTCCACGGTCGGCATCGATCTGCACAGTGCGGGCCTGCTGCCCTACGATTACGTTGCGCGGCTGGCGCTCGGCAGCGGCAACCTCACCGGCACCAATGCCAGCGGCTGGAGCGATCAGAACTACCGCACCGACCCCTATGGCGCCTACAACACCACGACCAGCGGTACGATCAACCTGAATCCGGCCGCGCCTTCCTACGTCGCCACGGTCAATGCGATCACCGGCACCGGTTCGAACGGCACCTACACCAATGTCGTGCTCAGCGGCGGTACCGGCTCGGGCGCGCATGCGACGGTGGTGGTTGCGGGCGGCCTGGTGACCTCGGTCACCGTCACCGCGTCGGGCAGCGGCTATGCGCTCGGGGAGAGCCTGTCGTTCACGATCACGGGCGGTTCGGGGACCTGCAAGGTCGCCACCTTGAGCGTCATCGCGAACTCATCGTACCTGATCGCCAACACCGCGCCGGCCTCGCTGTACAGCGACGTTGCCTACGAGCCGGGCGGCATCGGCAACCAGATGACCTTTCATCTGCCGGTCGCCAACGGCACCTATCAGATGGTGCTGGACTTCGTCGAGCCGGACAACATCGCCGCGGGTCAGCGCCAGTTCGACATCATCATCAATGGCCAGACCGTGGCGGCGAACGTGGACGTGGTGGCGCTGGCCGGGGGCTACAACAGCGCGGTGTCATTGAGCTTCACCGTCACGGTGAGCGGCGGTCAGGGCATCAATCTGGCGCTGAAGAACGACAGCGCCAGCTACGGAGCGATCATCAGCGGCATCGAGATCCGCCGCGCCAATGCGCAGGGCGTGGCCGACCCTGTGGTGAGCTTGCAGTTGTCGACCGACGGCGGCAATACCTGGAACCCCATCGCCACCGGGGTGACGCTGGATCAGTACGGCAACGCGGTGGTCAACTGGATGCCGACGGCGGCCGAGATCACCGCGGGCAACACGGCCTACATCCGCGCCACGGCCAGCCTCGATGGGGTGACCACCGCGGCGACGGGCACGAGCGCGCCGTTCCTGATCGCCAGCAACACCACCACCTACTATGTCAGCGTGACCGGCAACGATGCGAACAGCGGCACGGATGCGGCCGATCCGATGGCGAGCCTGCCTGCGTTGCTGCGTGCCTACAACCTGGCGCCGGGCGATGTGATCAATGTCGGGCCCGGCACCTACACGCTGGCCACCAACATCGTGCTCACGGCGGCCGACGATGGGGTGACGATCCAGGGCTCGACGCAGGCCGGCAATCCGACCATCTTCAACCGCAACAATACCAACACCGGGGCGTACGTATTTGAGTTCGACGGCGCGACGGGGGTGACGCTGGACGATGTGAATGCGACCGGCGCGCAAACAGGAATCACTTCGATCACCACCGCCTTGGCCGAAGGCATCACGGTCGAGAACAGCAACATCTACGGCAACTCCGGGTACGGCATCTTTATCAACTCCGGCTTCAATGGGAGCGGCGCCGACTTCAAGCTGATCGGCAGCACCGTGCACAACAACGGCAGCTACGGCGTGTATTTCTACGGTGCCGGCGATACCGTCGAGTCCAGCCAGATCTACGGCAACACCTCGTGGGGCGTCGACGCCTATAGCCCGACCTCCAGCAATCCGGATCAAATTCTCAACAGCGCTATCCACGATAACGCCCAGGGGGGAATCGAGGCCAGCAGTTACACGCAGATCACCGGCAACGAGGTCTACGGTCAGACCAACGGCAGCGGCTACGGCATCGACATCAGTGAGAGCGTCCAGGCCAGCGACAACCTGGTGTACGGCAACACGGTCGGCATCGTGGTGGGCTACACCGCCGTAGCCAGCGGCAACTATGTCTATGCCAACACGACCGACGGCATTTCCGTGTACGACGCGACGGTCACCGGCAATCATGTGTACAGCAACCCGATCGGCATCGCCGACACGGGGTACGCGGAAATCGACAACAACGTCGTGTACTCCAACGCGAGTGCGGCAATTACGATATCCGGAGGCAGCAGCGCCGGCGATTACGTGCGCGACAACACGATTTATCAGCCGGGCGGCGACGGAGTGCAGATTGCGGCGGGCACGACCGGGATTCTGTTCTACGACAACATCGTCCAGGTCAATGCCGGCAATGCCCTGAAGGTGGGCAGCGGCGCCACCGGATTCGTTTCCGACTACAACCTTTTCTACACGCCGATCGCGGGTGCGCAAGTGGGGGTGTGGAACGGCACGCAAGAGACGACGTTGGCGCAGTGGCAGACCGCGAGCGGCCAGGACGCGCACAGCAAGACCGGCAATCCGATGTTCCTCAATCCCGCCGGCGCCGACGGCATCTTGGGCGATCAGGGCGTCAGTACCGGCAACGGCTTGGACGACAACTTCGGCCTCTCCGGCGGCTCTCCGGCGATCAACGCCGGCGACCAATATGTCGCGACGAATACCGACATCAACGGCAATCCGCGCCACACCGATCCCGCCACGCCGGACACCGGCATCGGCCAGCCGATCTATGTGCCCGCGGTCCAGTCCGGCAGCACGTTCAATGCAACCGGCGGCACGTCCCTGAGCTATCAAACGAGCAACGGCGCGGTGAGCTATACCCTGCCCTTTGCGTTCACCTTCTACGGCGTGTCGTACAGCCAGGTCTACATCAGCACCAGCGGCTTCCTGCAGTTCGGCGGAACGACCAACCTGTATTCGACTGCCGCGAATTCGGTCGCAGGGCTCGCGGGCGAGGTGCGCATCGCGCCGTTCTGGTCGCCGACCCTCACCACCTCCGGTTCGAGCTCGTCGAATCTGTACGTCGATACGACGGTCTCCGGCCAGGTCACGATCCGCTGGGCCGCGTACATCCAAGGCACCGGCACCAGCGATCCGGTGAACTTCTCCGTTACCCTGTTCAGCAACGGCACCTTCCGCTTCGATTACGGTGTGTGCCCGTCGGGCGTCGTCAATCCTACCGTGGGCGTGTCGGCCGGCAACGGGCTGCTGACGGCCATTGCGCCCTCCGCCTACAACGGCGCGAGCAACCTGTCGAACGCGGCCTCGCTGCTGTGGACGGCCCCGACCTCGCTGACCTCGGATATCGGCGCCTACGAATACCAGGGCAACTCCGCCGATACCACGCCGCCGCAGATCACCAGCATCAGCAATCTGCCTGCGAACGGCGGCACGACGGCCTACGCCTTCACCAGCGTCACCGTGAATTTCAGTGCGGACGTGGATCTGATCTCCGCGCGCAGCCCTGACAATTACACCCTGATCTACTCGCCGAGCGGCGTGCTTGGCGCGCCCGACAATGTCCAGATCCTGCTGACTGCGCAGTTCTCCTACCCCGGCACCGGGGTGACCTTGCAGTTCACGAACGGCTACCTGCAGCAGGGCCTGTATCAATTGACCGTGCAGGGCGTGTACGACATCAACGGCAATTTGATGACGGGCAACGGCGGCGGGGCGGTCGCAGACCAATATGTCATCACCTTCACCGTCAACCGCGCCGGCAACATCGCGCCGGTGGCCGCCGCGGGTTCGGCGACGACGGCGGAGAACACGCCGGTCACGATCCAGCTGTCCAGCACCGATCCGGGCGGCGAGCCCCTGACCTACAGCATCGTGACGCAGCCGGCGGACGGCACTCTGAGCATGCTCAACGCGGCCACCGGGACCGTGCTGTTCACGCCGAACAATGATTTCAACGGCAGCGACAGCTTCGTATTCCAGGTCGACGACGGCAAGCTCGGCATCACCGACGCGACCGAGTCGCTGACCGTCACGCCGGTGAACCAGCAGCCGGTGTCCCCGGGCACCACGGCGGCGACGAACGAGAACACGGCGGTGCAGATCTTCCTGCCGGCGAGCGACGTCGAGACGCCGCAGCCGGATCTCACTTACAACCTGGTCACAGGGCCGCAGAACGGCACGCTGACCATCGGACCGCAGGGCCTCTGGACCTACACACCGAATCAGTATTTCTACGGTACCGATACCTTCACTTATTCGGTAACCGATCGCGGCGATCCGGACGGCAGCTACGGCGATGTGTTGACCTCGGCTCCCGGCACCGTGACCATCACCGTGCGGCACGTGAACCAGCCGCCGTCACTCGCGCCCATCGGCGCCACGATCGGCACCACGCAGAACGCCCTGCAGGTCAACGAAGGTACGCCCTTGAGCGTAACGGTCATGGGGTCGGACCCCGACAGCGGCGTGGCGCTGGTGTACAGCCTGGTGAACAACACCGTGTCCGGTGCCAGCATCAATTCGAGCACCGGGGTATTCGCATGGACACCGCCCGCGGGCCCGGCGACGCAGAGCTTCACGGTGCAGGTGCTGGCATATGGGACGCTGGCAGCCCAGGAGACCTTCAACGTCATCGTCGCGCACGTTCCCCCGACTCTCACCCTGGCGGCGGTACCCGTCGGTGAGACAACGGTGCGGGCCGGCCAGACCTACAACATCAGCTTCAGCGCCGCCGAGGCTGTCAGCACCCATACCATAAGCGGCTGGTCCATCAATTGGGGCGACGGCACGAGCAACACCTACGCGGGAGGCGCCACCGGCGCCAATCACGTGTATGCCCTGGGCGGGTCTTACGACGTGGTCGCGACCGCGACCGACGATGTCGGCAGCTACGCCTCGCAGCCGCTTGCGGTGCAGGTGACGGTACCTGCGCTCACCGGTTCGGGTAACGCGGCGACCTTTACGCAGGGCGGTGCGGCGGTGCTCGCTTCGCCGGCTCTTGCGGTGGTGGACGTCGGCAGCACCGATCTCGTCTCGGCGACGGTATCGATAGGCGCAGGCTTCTTCACGGGGGATGTGCTCGCTGCGGTGACCACGGGAACGGCGATCACGGCGAGCTACAACGCAGCGACCGGCGTGCTGACCTTGAGCGGCTCCGACACTCTGGCGAACTACCAGACAGTGCTCGAGTCGGTGACCTTCAATTCGAGCAGCGTGAACCCGACGAACTACGGCACCGACTTGAACCGCACCTTGAGCTGGCAAATCGCCGACGGTACGCTCAGTTCCAACACAGTCACCAGCAAGGTGATCGTGGTTGGGGTCGACCAGGCGCCGGTACTCGCCGGCGCCGGCAACACCGCGACGTTCACGCAGGGGGGCGCTGCCGTCGTGGCCTCCTCAGGCGTAACGCTCAGCGATGTCGACAGTCTCGATATGGCTTCGGCGACAGTGTCGATCGGCGCAGGCTTTCTCACTGGCGATGTGCTCGCGGCGGCCACCGTCGGAACCTTGATCAGCGCCAGCTATAACGCCGGCACCGGTGTGCTCACTTTGAGCGGCGTGGACACCCTGGCGAACTACCAGACGGTGCTCGAGTCGGTGACCTTCAGCTCGGGCAGCGCCAACCCGACGAACTCAGGCGCCGATTTCAGCCGCACATTGAACTGGCAGGTGTTCGACGGCACGCTCAATTCCAATACCGTCAGCAGCACTGTCACCGTGGTTCCCATCGCCGCGGCGCCGGTCATCAGTGGTGCCGGCAACACGCTGACGTTCACTCAAGGCGGCGGGGCGGTCGCGACCTCGCCGGGCGTGACGGTGAGCGATACCGACAGCCTCACGCTCGCGTCGGCGACCGTGTCGATCGGCGCCGGGTTCCTTGCCGGCGACGCGCTCGCCGCGGTGACGACGAGCACGAACATCGTCGCGAGCTATAACGCAGCCACCGGCGTCTTGAGCCTGATCGGCACCGACACTCTGGCGAACTACCAGACGGTGCTCGACTCGGTGACGTTCAACTCGACCAGCGGCAACCCCACGAGCTATGGCGCGGACTTGAGCCGCACCCTCACTTGGGTTGTGAACGACGGCGCACTGAATTCGAACACCGTGGCGAGCACTGTGGCGGTGATCGGCGTGGATCAAGCGCCGGTCCTCGCAGGCGCCGGCAATACCGTGACCTTCACCCAGGGCGGGGCGGCGGTCGCGGCCTCCTCAGGCATTACGGTCAGCGATGTCGACAGCCTCGATTTGACCTCGGCGACGGTGTCGATCGGCACTGGGTTCCTTGCCGGCGACACGCTGGCTGCCGTGACCACCGGCACCTCGATCAGCGCCAGCTACAACGCGAGCACCGGAGTGCTCACGTTGAGCGGCAGCGACACCGTGGCCAACTACCAGACGGTGCTCGACTCCGTCACTTTCAGCTCGACGAGCGCCAATCCGACCAATTTTGGCGCCGATATCAGCCGTGCCCTCTCCTGGCAGGTGAACGACGCCACCTTGAACTCGAACACGGTCAACAGCAATGTGACCGTGGCCGGGGTCGATCAGGCGCCGGTCCTTGCAGGCGCCGGCAATACGGTCACCTTCACCCAGGGCGGGGCGGCGGTCGCGGCCTCCTCAGGCATTACGGTCAGCGATGTCGACAGCCTCGATTTGGCGTCGGCGACGGTGTCGATCGGCACTGGGTTCCTTGCCGGCGACACGCTGGCTGCCGTGACCACGGGCACCACGATCAACGCCAGCTACAACGCGAGTACGGGAGTGCTGACCTTGAGCGGCAGCGACACCGTGGCGAACTACCAGATGGTGCTCGACTCCGTGACCTTCAGCTCGACGAGCGCCAATCCGACCAATTTTGGCGCCGATATCAGCCGTGCTCTCTCCTGGCAGGTGAATGACGGCACCTTGAACTCGAACACGGTCAACAGCAATGTGACCGTGGCCGGGGTCGATCAAGCGCCGGTGCTCGCAGGCGCCGGCAATACCGTGACCTTCACCCAGGGCGGGGCGGCGGTGGTGGCTTCCTCGGGCATTACGGTCAGCGATGTCGACAGCCTCGATTTGGCGTCGGCGACGGTGTCGATCGGCGCAGGGTTCCTTGCCGGCGACACGCTGGCTGCCGTGACGACGGGCACCACGATCAACGCCAGCTACAACGCGAGCACGGGAGTGCTCACGTTGAGCGGCAGCGACACCGTGGCCAACTACCAGACGGTGCTCGACTCCGTCACCTTCACCTCGACGAGTGCGAACCCGACCAACTATGGGACCGATGTGAGCCGCGGCCTCACTTGGGCTGTGAACGACGGCTCCCTGAATTCGAATATCGTGGCGAGCACCGTGGCGGTGGCCGGCGTGGATCAGGGGCCGGTGCTCGCCGGTGCCGGCAATACCGTGACCTTCACCCAGGGCGGGGCGGCGGTGGCGGCCTCCTCAGGCATTACGGTCAGCGATGTCGACAGCCTCGATTTGGCGTCGGCGACGGTGTCGATCGGTACGGGCTTCCTCGGCGGCGACGTGCTCGCCGCGGTGACCACCGGCACCTCGATCAGCGCGACCTACAACGCGAGCACCGGAGTGCTCACCTTGAGCGGCAGCGACACCGTGGCCAACTACCAGACGGTGCTCGACTCCGTCACCTTCACCTCGACGAGTGCGAACCCGACCAACTATGGGACCGATGTGAGCCGCGGCCTCACTTGGGCTGTGAACGACGGCACCTTGAACTCGAACACGGTCAACAGCAATGTGACCGTGGCCGGGGTCGATCAGGCGCCGGTGCTCGCCGGTGCCGGCAATACCGTGACCTTCACCCAGGGCGGGGCGGCGGTGGTGGCCTCTTCAGGCGTTACGGTCAGCGATGTCGACAGCCTCAACCTCGCCTCGGCGACGGTGTCGATCGGCACTGGGTTCCTTGCCGGCGACACCCTCGCCGCGGTGACGACGGGCACCTCGATCAGCGCCAGCTACAACGCGGGCACGGGAGTGCTCACCTTGAGCGGCAGCGACACGGTGGCCAACTACCAGACCGTGCTCGACTCCGTCACCTTCAGCTCGACCAGTGCCAATCCGACCAATGACGGCACCGATGTGAGCCGCAGCTTGAGCTGGCAGGTGAACGACGGCACTTTGGGTTCCAATACCGTCACCAGCAATGTCGCGGTGGTCGCAGTGGCGACCGCTCCGGTTCTCGCGGGCGCCGGCAATACGGTGACCTTCACCCAGGGCGGCGCGGCGGTAGTGGCTTCCTCAGGCATCACGGTGAGCGACGCCGACAGCCTGACGCTGGCATCCGCGAGCGTTTCGATCAGCTCCGGATTCTTCGCCGGCGATGTGCTTAGCACAGTGACGACGGGTACTTCGATCAGCGCGAGCTACAACACGAGCACCGGCGTGCTCACCTTAAGCGGCACCGACAGCCTCGCCAACTACCAGACCGTGCTCGACTCCGTGACCTTCAGCTCGACCAGCGCGAACCCGACCAACTACGGGACTGATCTCAACCGCGGTCTCGCCTGGCAGGTCAATGACGGCACGCTCAATTCGAACACTGCCACCAGCAATGTGGCGGTGGTTGGAGTCGATCAAGCGCCCGTGCTCGCAGGCGCCGGCAACACGGTGACCTTCACGCAGGGAGGCGCCGCGGTGGCGGCCTCGCCCTCCATCACGGCGTCCGACGTCGACAGCCTGACGCTGGCCTCGGCGACTGTGTCGGTCAGTTCCGGGTTCTTCGCCGGCGACACGCTGGCCGCCGTGACCACCGGCACCTCGATCAGCGCCAGCTACGATGCGAGCACGGGAGTGCTCACCTTGAGCGGCAGCGACACCGTCGCCAACTACCAGACGGTACTCGACTCGGTGACCTTCAGCTCGACCAGCGGCAACCCGACCAGTTACGGTGCCGATGTGAGCCGCGGCCTTACCTGGCAGGTGAATGACGGCACGCTCAATTCAAATACGGTGGCGAGCACGGTCACGGTGGTCGGGGTGGATCAGGCGCCGGTGCTCGCCGGCGCCGGCAACACGGTGACCTTCACTCAGGGCGGGGCGGCGGTGGCGGCCTCATCGGGGATCACGGTCAGCGATGTCGATAGCCTCGACATCGCGTCGGCGACGGTGACGATCGGTACGGGCTTCCTCGGCGGCGACGTGCTCGCCGCGGCGACCACCGGCACCGCGATCAGCGCCAGCTATAACGCGAGCACCGGTGTGCTGACGTTGAGCGGCAGCGACACGCTCGCGAACTACCAGACGGTGCTCGACTCCGTCACCTTCACCTCGACGAGTGCGAACCCGACGAACTATGGGACCGATGTCAGCCGCGGCCTCACTTGGGCTGTGAGCGACGGCACGCTCAGTTCCAACTCGGCGGCGAGCACGGTCACGGTGGTTGGGGTGGATCAGGCGCCGGTGCTTGACGGCGGCGGGAACACGGTGACCTTCACCCAGGGCGGCGCGCCGGTGATGGTTTCGCCCGCGATCACGGTGTCCGATGTCGACAACCTGACACTGGCTTCCGCGAGCGTCTCGATAACTTCCGGATTCTTCGCCGGCGACACCCTGGCCGCGGTGACGACGGGCACCTCGATCAGTGCGAGCTACAACGCTGGGACCGGGGTGCTCACGTTGAGCGGCAGCGATACTCTCGCCAACTACCAGACCGTGCTCGACTCCGTGACGTTCACCTCGAGCAGCGCGAACCCGACCAACTACGGGACCGATTTGAGCCGCGGCCTCTCCTGGCAGGTCAACGACGGCACGCTCAATTCCAACACCCCCACGAGCAATGTGACCGTGGTCGGTGCGCAGCAGGTTCCTGTGATCAGCGGTGCCGGCAACACGGTCACCTTCACCCAAGGAGGCGGGGCCGTGGCGGCTTCGCCGGCTATTACGGTGAGCGACGCCGACAGTCTCACATTGGCGTCGGCGACCGTGTCGATCGACACCGGGTTCCTCACCGGCGACACGCTGGCTGCCGTGACCACCGGAACGGCCATCAGCGCGAGCTACAACGCGAGCACCGGAGTGCTCACCTTGAGCGGCAGCGACACCGTGGCCAACTACCAGACGGTGCTCGACTCTGTCACATACAGTTCCACGAGCGCGAACCCGACGAATTACGGGACTGATTTCAACCGCGGTCTCACTTGGGCTGTGAATGACGGCGCGCTGAGCTCGAACACCGTGACGAGCACGGTGACGGTCGTGGGGGTGGATCAGGCGCCGGTGCTCAGCGGCGCCGGCAACACGGTGACCTTCACCCAGGGCGGCTCGCCCGCGGTCGCTTCTTCGGGAATTTTGGTGAGCGACGCCGACAACCTCAATCTTGCCTCGGCGACCGTGTCCATCGGTACCGGCTTCTTGGCGGGCGACACCCTTGCTGCGGTGACGACGGGCACCTCGATCAGCGCGAGCTACAACGCCGCCACCGGGGTGCTCACCTTGAGCGGCAGCGACACGGTGGCCAACTACCAGAACGTACTCGACTCCGTGACGTTCACCTCAAGCAGCGCCAACCCGACCAACTACGGGACCGATTTGAGCCGCGGCCTCTCCTGGCAGGTGAACGACGGCACCCTCAACTCCAACACCGTCACCAGTAGCGTAACCGTGGCCGGTGTGGATCAGGCCCCGGTGTTGAGTGGTGCGGGCAACACGGTGACCTTCACTCAGGGCGGATCGCCGGTGGCGGCCTCCTCAGGCATTACGGTCAGCGACGCCGACAGCCTGACGCTGGCCTCGGCAAGCGTGTCGGTCAGTTCCGGGTTCTTCGCCGGCGACACCCTGGCAGCGGTGACGACGGGCACCTCGATCAGTGCGAGCTACAACGCTGGGACTGGAGTGCTCACCTTGAGCGGCAGCGACACAGTCGCTCACTACCAGCAGGTGCTCGACTCGGTGACCTTCAGCTCGACGAGTCCAAATCCAACCAACTATGGTTCCGATACCAGCCGCGCTTTGAGTTGGCAGGTGAACGACGGTACGCTGAACTCGAACACCGTCACGAGCAGCGTGACCGTGGTCGGCGTGGATCAGGCGCCGGTGCTCAGCGGTGGCGGCAACACGGTGACCTTCACTCAGGGTGGGTCGCCGGTCGTCGCCTCTTCGGGACTCACGGTCGCAGACACCGACAGCCTCACGCTGGCCTCGGCAACCGTGTCCATCGGTACCGGGTTCTTGGCGGGCGACACGCTTGCCGCAGTCACCACGGGAACTGCGATCACCGCCAGCTACAACGCGAGTACCGGCGTGCTCACGTTGAGCGGCAGCGACACGCTGGCCAACTACCAGACCGTGCTCGACTCGGTGACGTATAGCTCCGGCAGTGCGAACCCGACCAATTTCGGCGCCGATTCGAGCCGGACTTTGAGCTGGCAGGTGAACGACGGCATCCTGAACTCCAACACCGTCACCAGCAATGTGACGGTGATCGCCGTGGCCGAGGCGCCCATCATCAGCGGCGCCGGCAACACGGTGACCTTCACTCAAGGCGGCGCAGCGGTGGTGGCATCTTCAGGGATCACCGTCGCGGACACTGACAGCCTCACGCTGGCCTCCGCGACCGTGTCGGTCAGCTCCGGATTCTTTGCCGGCGACTCGCTGGCGGCCGCGACCACCGGAACAGCCATCAGCGCGAGCTACGACGCGAGCACGGGCGTCCTCACCTTGAGCGGCACCGACAGCCTCGCGAACTACCAGACAGTGCTCGACTCGGTGACCTTCAGCTCCACCAGCGCCAACCCGACCAACTACGGCGAGAACTTGACTCGCAGCTTGAGCTGGCAGGTGAATGACGGTACCTTGAACTCGAACACGGTCAACAGCAATGTAATCGTGGCCGGGGTGGATCAAGCGCCGGTGCTTGCCGGTGCCGGCAACACGGTGACCTTCACCCAGGGCGGATCGCCGGTGGCGGCCTCCTCAGGCATTACGGTCAGCGATGTCGACAGCCTCGATTTGGCCTCGGCGACCGTGTCGATCGGCACCGGGTTCCTCAGCGGCGACGCGCTGGCTGCCGTGACCACCGGAACGGCCATCAGCGCGAGCTACAACGCGGGCACGGGAGTGCTCACGTTGAGCGGCAGCGACACCGTGGCCAACTACCAGAACGTACTCGACTCCGTGACGTTCACCTCGAGCAGCGCCAACCCGACCAACTACGGGACCGATGTGAGCCGCGGCCTCACTTGGGCTGTGAACGACGGCACGCTCAGCTCCAACACCGTCAATAGCACAGCGACCGTGGTCGGGGTGGACCAGGCGCCGGTGCTCGCAGGCGCCGGCAACTCGGTGAGCTTCACTCAGGGCGGATCGCCGGTGGCGGCCTCCTCAGGCATAACGGTCAGCGATGTCGACAGCCTCGATTTGGCTTCGGCGACCGTCTCGATCGGCAGCGGATTCCTTGCCGGCGACACGCTGGCTGCCGTGACCACCGGAACGGCCATCAGCGCCAGCTACAACGCGGCCACCGGGGTGCTCACTTTAAGCGGCAGCGACACCGTGGCCAACTACCAGAACCTACTCGACTCCGTGACGTTCACCTCGACGAGCGCGAACCCGACGAATTACGGTGCTGACTCGAGCCGCACCCTGACTTGGCAGGTGAATGACGGTACGCTCAACTCCAACACCGTTTCTAGCAACGTCACAGTAGTCGGCGTCGATCAAGCGCCGGTGCTGGCCGGTGCGGGCAACACGGTGACCTTCACCCAGGGCGGATCGCCCGTGGTCGCTTCTTCGGGAATTTCGGTGAGCGACGTCGACAACCTCAATCTTGCCTCGGCGACCGTGTCGATCGGCAGCGGGTTCCTCACCGGCGACACGCTGGCTGCTGTGACCACCGGAACGGCCATCAACGCGAGCTACAACGCGAGCACCGGGGTGCTCACCTTGAGCGGCAGCGATACGCTCGCCAACTACCAGACCGTGCTCGATTCAGTGGCGTATAGCTCCGGCAGTGCGAACCCGACCAATTTTGGCGCCGATTCGAGCCGGACTTTGAGCTGGCAGGTGAACGACGGCATCCTGAACTCCAACACCGTCACCAGCACTGTGACAGTGGTTGCGGTCGCCGAGGCGCCCATCATCAGCGGTGCCGGCAACACTGTGACCTTCACTCAAGGCGGCGCAGCGGTGGTCGCATCCTCAGGGATCACCGTCGCGGACACCGACAGCCTCACGCTGGCCTCTGCGACCGTGTCGGTCAGCTCCGGATTCTTCGCCGGCGACACCCTCGCCGCGGTGACGACCGGCACCTCGATCAGCGCGAGCTACAACGCGGCCACCGGGGTGCTCACCCTGAGCGGCACCGACAGCCTCGCCAACTACCAAACCGTGCTCGACTCTGTCAGTTACACCTCGACGAGCGCGAACCCGACCAATTATGGCGCCGACGTGAGCCGCGGCCTCTCCTGGCAGGTGAGTGACGGCACGCTCAATTCGAATACGGTAGCGAGCACCGTGACGGTGGTCGGGGTGGATCAGACGCCGGTACTCGCCGGCGCCGGCAACACGGTGACGTTCACCCAGGGCGGATCACCGGTGGTCGCTTCTTCGGGAATTTCGGTGAGCGACGTCGACAACCTCAATCTTGCCTCGGCGACCGTGTCCATCGGTACCGGCTTCTTGGCGGGCGACACCCTTGCTGCGGTGACGACGGGCACCTCGATCAGCGCGAGCTACAACGCCGCCACCGGGGTGCTCACCTTGAGCGGCAGCGACACGGTGGCCAACTACCAGAACGTACTCGACTCCGTGACGTTCACCTCAAGCAGCGCCAACCCGACCAACTACGGGACCGATTTGAGCCGCGGCCTCTCCTGGCAGGTGAACGACGGCACCCTCAACTCCAACACCGTCACCAGTAGCGTAACCGTGGCCGGTGTGGATCAGGCCCCGGTGTTGAGTGGTGCGGGCAACACGGTGACCTTCACTCAGGGCGGATCGCCGGTGGCGGCCTCCTCAGGCATTACGGTCAGCGACGCCGACAGCCTGACGCTGGCCTCGGCAAGCGTGTCGGTCAGTTCCGGGTTCTTCGCCGGCGACACCCTGGCAGCGGTGACGACGGGCACCTCGATCAGTGCGAGCTACAACGCTGGGACTGGAGTGCTCACCTTGAGCGGCAGCGACACAGTCGCTCACTACCAGCAGGTGCTCGACTCGGTGACCTTCAGCTCGACGAGTCCAAATCCAACCAACTATGGTTCCGATACCAGCCGCGCTTTGAGTTGGCAGGTGAACGACGGTACGCTGAACTCGAACACCGTCACGAGCAGCGTGACCGTGGTCGGCGTGGATCAGGCGCCGGTGCTCAGCGGTGGCGGCAACACGGTGACCTTCACTCAGGGTGGGTCGCCGGTCGTCGCCTCTTCGGGACTCACGGTCGCAGACACCGACAGCCTCACGCTGGCCTCGGCAACCGTGTCCATCGGTACCGGGTTCTTGGCGGGCGACACGCTTGCCGCAGTCACCACGGGAACTGCGATCACCGCCAGCTACAACGCGAGTACCGGCGTGCTCACGTTGAGCGGCAGCGACACGCTGGCCAACTACCAGACCGTGCTCGACTCGGTGACGTATAGCTCCGGCAGTGCGAACCCCACGAATTCGGGCGCAGATACGAGCCGCAGCCTCTCTTGGGCTGTCAATGACGGCACGCTCACCTCGAACACGGTAACGAGCTCGGTGACTGTGGTTGAGCCCGCTACGGCGCCGGTGCTCGCCGGTGCCGGCAACACGGTGACCTTCACCCAGGGCGGGGCGGCGGTGGTGGCTTCCTCGGGTGTAACGGTCAGCGATGTCGACAGCCCGACGCTTGCGTCGGCGACGGTATCGATCAGTACCGGGTTCTTCGCCGGTGACACACTGGCTGCGGTCACCACGGGAACCGCGATCAGCGCGAGCTACAACACCGCGACCGGCGTGCTCACGTTGAGCGGCAGCGACACGCTCGCCAACTACCAGACTGTGCTCGACTCGGTCACCTTCACTACCGGCAGCGCCAACCCGACCAACTATGGCGCCGATACCAGCCGCACCTTGAGCTGGCAGGTGAACGACGGTGCTCTGAACTCGAACACCGTCACGAGCAACATCGCCCTGGTCGGGGTGGATCAGGCGCCGGTGCTCGCCGGTGCGGGGAACACGGTGACCTTCACGCAGGGCGGGACACCGGTGGTCGCCTCTTCGGGGATCGCGGTGGCGGACGTCGACAGCCTCACCCTGGCCTCGGCGACTGTATCCATCGGCACCGGGTTCCTGGCTGGCGACACCCTCGCCGCCGTGACCGCGGGCACCTCGATCAGCGCCAGCTACGACGCGAGCACGGGAGTGCTCACCTTGAGCGGCAGCGACACCGTGGCCAACTACCAGACAGTACTCGACTCGGTGACCTTCAGCTCGGGCAGCGCGAATCCGACTAACTACGGCGCCGATACAACCCGCGCTTTGAGTTGGCAGGCGAATGATGGCACGCTCGCCTCCAACACCGTCACGAGCAGCGTGACCGTGGTCGGCGTGGATCAGGCGCCGGTGCTCAGCGGCGCCGGCAACACCGTGACCTTCACCCAAGGCGGCGCGGCGGTAGTGGCTTCCTCAGGCGTAACGGTCAGCGATGTCGATAGCCTTGACCTCGCCTCCGCGAGCGTCTCGATAAGCTCCGGCTTCTTCGCCGGGGACACGCTGGCTGCCGTGACCACCGGCACCTCGATCAGCGCCAGCTACAACGCGAGCACGGGAGAGCTCACCTTGAGCGGCAGCGACACCGTGGCGCACTACCAGCAGGTGCTCGACTCGGTGACCTACAGCTCGGGCAGCGCGAACCCGACGAACTATGGTGGCGATACCAGCCGCACCCTCTCCTGGCAGGTGAACGACGGCACGCTGAACTCGAACACCGTGACGAGCACGATGACGGTGGTCGGGGTGGATCAGGCGCCGGTGCTCGGCGGCGGCGGCAATACCGTGACCTTCACCCAGGGCGGGGCGGCGGTCGTCGCCTCGCCGGGGATCACTGTCAGCGACATCGATAACCTTAATCTCGCGTCGGCGAGCGTGTCGGTGAGCACTGGATTCTTGGCCGGCGATACGCTGGCGGCCGCGACCGCGGGTACTTCGATCACCGCCAGCTACAACGCCGCTACCGGCGTGCTTACCTTGAGCGGCAGCGACACCGTGGCGCACTACCAGCAGGTGCTCGACTCGGTGACCTACAGCTCGACGAGCGCTGATCCGACCAACTCCGGCGCCGATTCGAGCCGCGGCCTCACTTGGGCTGTGAACGACGGCACGCTGAACTCGAATATCGTCGGCAGCAGTGTGACCGTGGTTGCCTCCACCGGCGGCCCGGTGCTGGCCGGCGCGGGCAACACGGTCACTTACACGCAGGGCGGAGCGCGGGTCATCGCCTCGCTGGCCATCACGGTCACGGATACCGAAAGCACGACGCTTGCGTCTGCGAGCGTGTCGATCAGCAGCGGATTCTTTGCCGGCGATACGCTGACCGCGGCGGCGGCCACCGGGATCACCGAGACCTACAACGCCACGACCG
This sequence comes from uncultured Gammaproteobacteria bacterium, assembly GCA_963702735.1. Classification (GTDB taxonomy): domain Bacteria; phylum Pseudomonadota; class Gammaproteobacteria; order Steroidobacterales; family Steroidobacteraceae; genus Bog-1198. Next base: position 847,106 of record CAVPDW010000002.1, read on the forward strand.
GCGTGCTCACGCTCACCGGCACCGCCCCGGTCGCTCGCTACCAGACGGTGCTCGAGTCCGTGAGGTTCAGCTCGACCAGCGTGAACCCGACCGAATTCGGCGCCGATTTGAGCCGCACCCTCACTTGGGCTGTGAACGACGGCACCCGGAGCTCCAACGCCGTCACGAGCACCGTGACCGTGGTGGGCGTGGATCAGGCGCCGGTGCTGGCGGGTGCGGGCAACACGGTCACGTTCACGCAGGGCGGGGCGCCTATCGTTGCCTCGTCCGCGATTACGATATCCGATGTCGACAACCTGAATCTCGCCTCGGCCACGGTGTCGATCAGCGCGCACTTCTTCGCCGGCGACACGCTCACGGCGACTACGGCGGGCACAGCGATCAGCGCGAGCTACAATGCGGCCACCGGGGTGCTCACTTTAAGCGGCAGCGACACGCTGGCGAATTACCAGATCGTGCTCGATTCGTTGACCTTCAGTTCGGTGAGCGCGAATCCGACCAATGATGGCCGAGACCTGAGCCGCACCATCGCGTGGACCGTCAACGACGGCGCGCGCAGCTCCAACACTCTGCACAGCACGGTGACCGTGGTGGGTGTGGATCAGGCGCCGGTGCTGGCCGGTGCCGGCAACACGGTCACTTACACGCAGGGCGGGGCGCGAGTGGTTGCCTCGCCGGCCATTACGGCGACCGACGTCGACAGCCTCAACCTCGCCTCAGCGACCGTCTCGATCAGCTCAGGCTTCCTGGCCGGCGACACGCTGACCGCGGCGGCGGCCACCGGGATCACCGAAACTTATAACGCGGCGACCGGCGTGCTCACCCTCACCGGCAGCGCTCCTGTCGCGCGCTACCAATCGGTGCTCGAATCCGTGAGATTCAGCTCGACGAGCGCGAATCCGACGAATTACGGGACCGATACCAGCCGCGGCCTCACTTGGGCTGTGAGCGATGGCACGCTGAACTCGAACTCCGTGACGAGCAATGTGACGGTGGTCGGCGTGGATCAGGCGCCGGTGCTCTCCGGCGCGGGCAACACGGTGACCTTCACCCAGGGCGGTGCGCCGGTCGCGGCATCGCCCGCAGTCGCCGTGTCAGACGCCGACAATCTGAATCTCGCCTCGGCCACGGTGTCGATCAGCGCGCACTTCTTCGCCGGCGACACGCTCGCGGCGATGACGGCGGGGACGGCCATCACGGCGTCGTACAACGCGGCGACCGGTGTGCTCACCCTCACGGGTAGCGACACGCTGGCGAATTACCAGCAGGTGCTCGACTCGGTGACCTACAGCTCGACGAGTTCTAATCCGACCAACTTCGGCCGCGACTTGACCCGCACGCTCGCGTGGGCGGTGAATGACGGCACGCTGAACTCCAACACCCTGCACAGCACGGTGAACGTCGTGGGAGTGGATCAGGCGCCGGTGCTTGGCGGCTCCGGCTACACTGTCACCTACATACAGGGCGGCGCTCGAGTGGTTGCGTCCCCCGCGATCACGGTCAGCGACGCGGACAGTCTCAATCTAGTGTCTGCGACCGTCTCCATCAGCGCAGGATTCCTGGCCGGCGATACGCTGGCCGCAACGGCGGGCGGCGGTATCACCGCGACCTACAACGCGGCGACCGGCGTACTCACCCTGACGGGAAGCGCCACGGTCGCCCATTACCAGACCGTGCTCGAATCGGTGACCTTCCGGTCGACCAGCACGAACGCGACCAACGGCGGCACCGACTTGAGCCGCACACTCACTTGGGCTGTGAACGACGGGAAGCTCAATTCCAACACCGTGACGAGCACGGTGACGGTGGCGACCGCGGCTCCCGCCGTGGTCGGCACTGCCGGCGTAGCCCCCGCTTTCATTGGACCGAGCGGCGCCGGAACTTCGAGCACCGTGAGCCTGCCTACGGCGACATCGAGCCTTGCTGCGGCCGGCCTCGTAGGTCCGGGCGTTGCGGCATCGACTGCCGCTCCCGCCGCCAACGTCGCGACAGCACAAGTTGCGTCCCCCGCGGCGCCTGCCGCGCAATCGAAACCGCAGCTGCTCGCCAACACCCGGTTGAGCATGGGCAGCCTCAGCGCCGCCGCCGGCGCGCACGTCGTCGTACCGGTCAGCATCAGCAGCGCACGCGGCCTGCAATCGATGCATCTGGTGGTCCGCTACGATGCCCGTGCGCTCACGCCGGTCGCCGTTGAGCCCAGTGCACTGACCTTGGGCTTCTCGTACAAGGTAGGGGTTGTCAAGCCCGGTGAACTGCGTATCGATGCGGCCGGCCCAAGGCCGCTGGCAGCGGGCAGTGGAGCGCTGTTCGGGTTGAAATTCTCGCTGGCACCCACGGCGGCCGGCAAATACTCGATCGACTTCGCCAGCGCGAGCTTGAACGGCGACCGGCTCACTGTCCGCGATCCCAATGACGGGGCGATTATCGTCAACGCCGGCAACGGGCAGGCGGCGGCCAAACCCGCCATCAACCTGAATCAGCCGGCGCGCAGTTTCGAGCTGAGCAACGGCAAGACTCACGCCTGGCTCGATGAGTTTCTGAAACCGAGCGAAGGCAAGAACGGCAAGGCGAACTCGTGGACCGTGGTGGTCAAGCCCCGCACGCTGCATTGAGCCGCACAAGATGCAATTACCGAGCCGGCGTTTTGCATTATGTCTGGTGTGACCCCGTCGCGGCCGTTGGGTGACTCGCATTCCGCCCCAGAAGTGTGGTACATCAGGGTAAAAGTAAGCGCGGCGGCCGTAGGGATTGCTGCCGAAAAGAGCGCAAAAAATATTTGGCGCGTTTTACTAACAGTTTTCGATATATCCGGTACGGGCTCTCTGCGCTCGACGGTTCGTTTGCTGGAACGCTAAACCAAATCGAAGGATCCGGAGAGGTTCCCAATGATTACTGCGCGCGTGCGTCGAGTTTCTCTTCTCTACCGACTCCTGACTTCGGCGGATGACCCCATGGGGTGAATCATGCGTAAGCCGAAGGATCGGAGCCTCGCTCGCGGCAAACACCTGCCGCGTCCTGGGAATGATTTTGATGCTCTCCCCGGCAATCAGGGCACGCTGCTCGGGCGGTTGATTTCGAAGCTGCTGCGCGGCGGCGAGGGCATCGGGCGGACCCGGCCCGCACGCCCGATTCTCGAGACCTTGGAGCCGCGGCTGCTGCTGTCGGCGACGCCGCCGCTGCCCGAACCGAGCTTCACGCAAACGCTCAATTACACCGCGACGGCCGCGACCCATGCGACGCTCGAAGTGGTCGACACGGGGGCGGCGAATCTGACCCTCGAACTGGTGTCCGGCACCAGCACCGTGCTGGCCTCCGAAGTGCTCAATCAGAACACGCTGGTCGCCTTCACCGGATCGGGCCTGGGCGACACGCTCGCCATCAATCTCAATTACACCAAGAGCGGCAGCGACGGCTCGACGCCCTATGCCATCAAGGTTGAGTTCAACGGCGGCACCGAATCGACGCCGGGCTCGGTCTCCATTGCCAACTCGGGCGGCACGGCCTCTTACACCACGGCGGGCCTGTTCGTCACGAGCACCGATGCGGTGTCGATGTCGGGCAGCCTGAACTTGAGCGGCGATCTGGACGTCCAGTCGCAGAGCACCATCACGCTCGCATCGGGCACCACGATTACGGATGCGGGGAACGACATTCGCCTGGCCTCCGATGACACCGGCACGCCCTCGGTGCTGGGTCCCGAGCTGCCCGGCAATCTGACCCCGAATTCGCTGATTCAGGATACCGCCGCCACCGGCGTGGCTCTGCAGGGCGCGACGATCACCGGCAACAACATCAGCATCGATGCCGAGTCCACGGTCACGGTGAACAGCACCCTGTCCTCGCTGTTCGACGGGGCTGTGAAATTGGGCGCGGTGGACGCCACCGCCACCAGTGCGGTCAATCTCACCGGCGCCAATGTGATCAGCGCCGCGGGCACCCTGACCATCGAAGGCGGCTCGAGCGTCACCAGCACTCTCTCGGCAGCGCCCGACTCGAGCAGCAACAGCTCATCGACGGACGCCGCGGTCGGCATCACCACGGTGGACAGCAGCGCCGATGTGAGCATCGGCGGCTCCTCGACCCTGACGTCGACCGGTGCTTTGAGCATCGACTCGAGCAACACGGTCAACGCATCGACGACCGCCGACGGCTCGGCCGGATCGTCCTCCGGAACGGCGGTCGGCGCGGCCCTTGCGGTGGATGTGATCGGCGGTGCCACCGAGACCGACGTACTCGACACCGCCGCGCTGCAAGGCAGCACGGTCGCGGTGGATGCGACCAGCAATCGCACGGTTGCCACGGATGCGATCTCCACGCAAGGCGGCGCCAGCGACTCGGGCACGCCGAACGACACCCAGTCGAAGCAGCAGCTCTCCAGCAACAACGCCCAGACCAGCGACGGGGCGATGAACATTGCCGCGGCGGTGGCGGTGACCAATGTCACCGGCGGCACCACCGTGGACATCGGCACCGGCGGCAGCATCACGGCAACCGCCGGTGCGGCCACGGTGACCAGTGTTGCCGACCTGTCCGGCCCGACGGGCGGCTTGTCGACGGTGGCCAACGGTTCGGCCACCTCGAGCGGGGCCACCGGCATCGGCGCGGCGGCGGCCATCAACACCGCCAATGTCGAGAGCCTGGCCGAACTCACCGGCGCCACCACCTTCAACGCCACGGGGGGTGTTGCGCTCACGGCGAACATGACCACCGCGCTGTTCGGCGCGCAGGCCACCTCCGGCGCCGGCGGCAGCAACGTGGGCGTCGCCGGCGCGCTCGCGATCAATTCGGGGCAGTTCACCAGCAATGCGGAGATTACAGGCCTTGCGAACATCGCGATCACCGGCGCGGGCAATGTCAGCTTGCTGGCAAACGGCGCGGCGAGCGACGCGGCTCTCGCCCAGGCCGGTTCTAGCGGCGGCAAACCGGGAATCGGCGCATCGGTGGCGATCGACGATGCCGGCGGCGGCGCGCAGGCAGCGATCCAGAATGGCGCTGCGCTGACGGGAGCGCACTCACTGACCCTGACCGCCACCGACAACGACTCCGCCAACACCACCGCGCAGTCCGGTGCGGCGGGCGGCACCGCGACGGCGGCCGCAGCTGCCATTGCCGCTGAGAGCGGTACCACCGCGACGACGATCGGAACGGGTTCGATCTTGAGCGCGGCGTCGCTCGACCAACAAGCGACCCGCACCTCGAGCACCGTCACTGACGCCGATGGCACGGCCGCGGGTTTCGGCGTAGGCGTGGGCGCCAGCCTGGCTCTGACCGTGTCCAACGAAAAATCCACGGCGAGCGTGGCGCGAAACGTCACCACGACCGGCGATGCCACGCTGGCGGCAACCATCGACGGCAGCAGTTCGACGACCGGTTTAGGGAGCGACCAGGGAGCGCTGCCAGGAAGCACGCCGGTCAACACTCTCATCGGTGAATGGACGACTTACCTCTCGGCGCAGGGCTTCGCGCCGGTACCCGGCAATTTGCCCGCGGCTGCGACCCCCGACGGACAGGTTGGCGTGGCTGCCGCGATTGCGGTCAATCTCGGCGCACCGGTGGCGACGGCCTCGGTCGCCTCCGGCGCGACGCTCAACGTCGGCGGCGCATTTTCGCTGTCCGCGGCCGGCACCTACGCTGCATCGGCGGTTGCTGATGCGACCGCGGTGGATGTGAGCACGGGCGTCGCCGGCGCCGTCGCCATCGACGCGGCGACGCCGGGAGCGGATGCATCGATTGCGGGCTCGGTGAGCGCGGCGTCGGCCGCAGTGACGTCCACTTTGAGCGGAACCTCGACGGCCACGGCCAATTCCGGATCCGGCTTGACCAATGTCGGTGTGGCCGGTGCGCTCGCGATCAACGTGGGCGACGGGACCAGCCAGGCAGCCACCGCCGCCGGCTCGAACCTGACCAGCACCGGAACCGCGGCGCTCACCGTCGAAGCCACCGATACCGCCACCGACACGGCGGCCGCCTCTGCGACCGCCGCCGCCGGCGTTACGGGGGTCGGTGCATCGGTCGCGCTCAATGTGTCGACCAATAGCGCCGAAGCCGGCGTCGCCGGAGCACTGAATTCGGGCGGTGCCCTCAACGTGCTGGCCAACGGCATGGCCACGGTGACGACGGTTGCCGATGGCGGGGCGGCGGGAGGCACCGGCGTGGCTCCGGCCCTGTCGCTGGCCATCGAGGCTGACCAAGCGTCGGCGCTGATCGCAAGCGGCGCGGTCGCGGCAGTGGCGGGAAGCCTGGAAGTGCGTGCTTACGAGAAGAGCCGCTCCGCAGGCACCGCCAGCGGAGGGGCTGCGGGCACGAAGACCGCCGTCGGCGCATCGTTGGCCGTCGACATCGCCGACGGCGGAGCGACGGCCGCGGTCGCCGGCCAGGCGACCGTGACCGGCGGCGTCACGATCGATGCTGTGCTCGACGGCGGCAGCAGCGCCGTCAGCGCCGCCGGGGCGCTCGGCGCGTCGGCCAGCGGGACGCCGGCCGATGACTTGATTTCGAGCGCGCTCAGCTTCGCGCAAAATCCCGCGCGAGACTGGGTGGGCAGCAACGTGACGGCGCCGTCGGCTAAATTGCCGGGCGGCGCGCTGGCGATTGGGGCGACGGTGGCCCTGAACATCGATTTGAGCAAGGCCTCGGGCCAGCTCGACAGTACCGCCAATGTGACCGCGGGATCGATCACCGTCACCGGCGAGAGCGCGATGAATGCGACCGCCTCGGCGAGCGGCCGCACCGTTGACGACACCCTGTCCGGATTCGGCTTCGCGGGCGCCATCGCGGTCAACACCGCGTTGCCGACGACGGAGGCCTTCATCGACGGCAAAGCCAGCGGCGGCGCCATCACGGTGCAAACGCTCATGGACGGCACGCAGGTCTATGGGGCAGCGGCGCAATCCGGCGCGGGAGTGAACGCCAACGGGATTGCCGGAGCGCTCGCGGTCAACGTCGCTGTCGGCACCAGTGCGGCGCGCGTCGACGACGGCGCCGCGCTCAATCTCGGCTCCGCCGGGGCGCTGCAGGTAAACGCCGCCTACACCACCGATGATACGGCGAATGCGCTGTCGATCTTCTCGAGCAATCCGACTCTCGGCATCGGTTTGGGCGCGTCCATCGCCGTCAACACCACCGTCAACGACACCCTGGCGGAGATCGGCGCGGCGAGCATCGCCAACGCCGGCTCGATCAGCGTTGCGGCCAACGCCATTCATTCGGTCACGACCGAGGGCCAGGCCGGAGCCGATACGGCGGCGGCGCTGGGCGCGTCCGTGGCGGTCAGCGCCACGGGCTCGAAGACGACCGCGGAGATGCTGGCCGGCGGTTCCGCGCTGACGGTCGGCGGTGCGGTCAACGTGACGGCCACGCACAGCGATACGATCGCCACCATCGCGGATTCCGAGTCGAGCGGCGCGCAAGCGGGCGCGGGGGCCTCGATCGCCGCGAGTGTCGGCTTGGACTCGGTCACCGCGGATCTCGCGCGCAACCTTAGCGCCGGCGGCAACGTGACCGTCGCGGCTACGTCCCTCGACCCCACCTCCGCAACCGCTCTGGCCGGCCAGAGCGGCGGCTACGGCAGCCAGGCGATGGACCCGGAATTGGCCAGTGAGCTCGGCCTGCCGGCAAGCGAGTTCAGCCTCCCCGCGCTGCCCACCTGGTCCAGCCTTATCCTCGGCGGCTCGAGCACGGTGGGTCTGGCGTTGCCGACCCTCGGTGCGGCCGCCGCCATCAGCGTGAACGTCGCGCAGCCCGATACGCTCGCGGAAATCGCCGCCAACACATCGGTGGCGTCTTCGGGTTCAGTGTCGGTCGTGACCGAGGTCAGCTATCAGGCCACCAGCACCGCGGACGCGAGTGCGGTCGGCAATACGGCGACGATCGGTTTTGCGCTCGCCGGCAACTATGCAGGCGGCACCAACGACGCCGAGATCGGCGGCGGCGCGACGGTATCGGGCGCCGCCATCTCGGTGGACGCCGGCGAAGCGGCATTCACGCAATTCACCGCCAAGGCCATGGCGGGCGCGGGAGGTGTCGCCGCCGGAGTGGCGGGATCGATCGCCGCCAATGCGGGCGCCAGCACCACGCAGGCAGAGGTCGGCGACGGCGCCGCCCTCACCGCCACCGGCAACGTCACCGTGACCTCGCAGAGCAATCTGATGTCGACGGCTGATGCGGGTGGTGCCGCCGAAGGAGACAATGCCGGCGTGGGTGCATCGTTGGCCGCCAACCTGGATCAGCACCTGACCGAGGCCACCGTCGGCAACGCGCAGATCAACGCGAACGCCGGCATCACCATCGACGCCATTGCCTCGCAGGGACTGGGCGCGACGGCGCTCGCCGGTGCAGGGGCTGCCTCGAATTCAGTGGCGGGCTCCATCACCCTCGATGCCCTCGTCGCGACCACGGAGGCCACGGTCAACGTGGGCGCGCAACTCGATCAGCTCGCGCCCACCAGCGCCACGCAGACCATCGCGGTGCTCGCACAGGACGGCACCGACGTCATCGGCCAGGCGGGCGTGAAGAACGCAGGGTTGGCTGCCAACGGCAGCGCGTCCGTGGATGCCAGTGCGATCCAGAAGCAGACCGTTGCGCGGCTCGGCGGCAAGGCCAAGGCCGGCGGCGACATCACCGTCGATGCGCTGTCCAACGAGACCCTCAGCTCGTGGGCAGCCACCGGCAGCGTGGGTCAAGTGACCATCGCCGGCTCGGGCAGCCTGCAGCACCTGGATGTCACCACTCAAGCCTACATCGACAGCGGCGCGAACGTAACCACCCAGGGCAGCATCCGCGTCAACGCGGACGAGCAGAGCCGCACCGATGCCAAGGCCGATGCGAGTGGGCTGTCGGTAGTCGCGGGCGCGGGGGCCTCGGTGGCGGTGGGCTGGAACACAAAGCTGACTGAGGCGTTCATCGCGGGCGCCGACGCGACGCGGGCCGATCCGTTCAACCCCGGCCACACCCTCGGTGCGGCGACGGTCCACGCCGATGGCGCGGTGCCGGTCACCGCGGACGACGGCACGTTCAATGTCAATTTCGGCGCCGTGGATCCGGGCGGCATCGGGGCGCCCGGTGCCGGCGTGGCGTCGGCTCTCAACGCGCTTTCGAGCTCCGATGTGTTCGACGTCATCGAAGCGGCGCTGTCCGCCCTGACCGGCTACGTCACCGTGGTCAACCCTCCACCGCTCGACGGAGCGCTCTCCCAGCAACGCGAAGCCGATGTGCTGACCGACTCGATTTTCGACGGAATCGCGGTCACCGCCACCACAATCGATGCGGTGTCCACGGATGCGAACGGTCTCGGCGCCGCCCTGGCGGGCACACCTGAACTATCGGGCTCGGCCGCCTATATCAACAGTGCGACGTCCGCCTTCATTGCTCCGCTGGCCCAGGTCAGCACCGGCGCCACCGTGCGGGTCGCCGCGGGCGATGATGCGTACCACATGGGAATCGGCGGCAGCGCCAGCGCCGGCTTCGATGCGGGCGTCGGTGCGGCCGGCGATTTGTCCATGATCAACAACACGACCCAGGCCTACATAGCGGGGCACGTGACGGCAACCAACAACATCGAGGTCATTGCCAACGCCGAGGAGGACGTGCTGGCGACCGCGGCCGCCGCCAGCGCCGGGGTTGCCGTGGATCTGACCGCATCGATGGCGCTGATCTCCATCAATGACCAAACTCACGCCTATATCGACGACAATGCCTACGTGCATGCCGGCGGCAGCGTGCTGGTCGGCGCGACGGACAATACCGTCACCAGCGGCATCACCGGCGAGGCGGGTCTCAGCGGCTTCGGCGGTGCCGGCGCTTCGGCCACCGTCACGCTGATCACCAAGGATACGGAGGCCTGGATCGGCCAGGGCGCGACGGTGCTCGCCGACGGCACCGCCGGCGGCAGCGACATCGTCTACACCGGGGCGGCGGGCAGCGACGGACAATTCCCCACCACCGAAATCGACGGCCTCGGGGTGGAGGCCAGTTCCAGTGAGCAGATCTTGTCGGTGGCGGCGGGTGCCGGCGGCGGTTTCGGCATCGCGTTCACCGGCTCCATCGGCTTCTACATTCCGCAGTCGACCACCGCGGCGCATATCGATTCAGGCGCGACCGTGACCGCAAGCGCGGTCAACGTCTCGGCGGTCAACGCCCTGCGTACTTTCGGCGCTGCCGTCAACTTTGCGGTCTCCGCGGGTCTGGGACTCGCCGGCGCCTTCGATGTCGGCCTGGTCCGCAACAACACCACCGCCACCATCGACGGCAACGTGACCGCGACCGGCGACGTGGACGTCTACGCGTTATCGCAGATCGAGGGCGACAGCTTCATCGGCGGCGGGGGCGTGTCCGCCGGCGGACTGAGCCTGGTCGCCTCGGTGGGTCTGTACTCGATCCGCGCGAGTTTCGCGCCGATCTACGGCCTCGACCTGCTCGGCTTCTTGAGCGACGGCGCGGTCACCAATGTGCAGAGCTCGCTCGACAGCCAGGTCTACAAGCTGGCGAACACGGGAGGCGACGGACTTGCCGGGCTGCTCAACGACTACGCGCAGGGCGTGGGCGGCAGCAACGCGGCCGCCAATGCGATCAGCAATGCCGCGCCCGTCAATCCGACGCAAACCGCGGTCAATGCCACGCTCAATAACCTCGGCACGCAGGCCACCGTCGGCGGCAAGATCGTCGCCGGCGGCAATGTGGTGGTCAGCGGCCAGGAAGCGATCACCGTGAACTTGGATTCCTCGTTCACCTTCCCCGAGGTCGGACCCTCGCTGCTCGCCCTCGCCAACAACCGCAGCCTCCTGACGGTGGGCGGGGAGGCCGGCGGCTTCGTGAATTTGGGCGCGAGCATCGCCGCGGGCGGCGCCATCAGCGTGCTCGGCGATGTGAGCAACAAGCAGGACCTGTCCGGCGACACGGTGGTCAATGCCGTCAGCAACACGGTCACTGCCGCGGTCGATGGGGCGACGCTCAGCGCGGCGGGCGGCGATGTCAACGTGCTCGCCACCACCGAGAATACCCTGGACTATAGCGCGCTCGTGCCGGCCCACGATCAGCTGCTGCAGATCAAGAGCGCGAGCAGCACGCTGGGCAGCACGGTGGATGCTTTTATCGCCGGCAATTCGGTCGTGACCGCCAGCGGCGCAGTCACCGTGTTTGCCGAGGAAACCGGCAGCGTGTCAGTCGTGGCCGATGCCGCCCTGTTCTCCAAGGACAAGAGCTTCGATGCGGCGGCCGCCATCGTCACCAACGACGCCACCAACACGGTGAGCGCCCATATCGACAATTCGACCGTGACTGCACAGGGCGGCGATGTCGACGTCAAGGCAGTCTCGGCCCAGGCCATCAGCTCGTACGGCATCGGCCTCAACGTCGATGGCGGCGGAAAATTCGCGGGTGCCGGTTCATACGTCTCCACCGACATCGACAACACCATCTGGGCCCGAACCGACAACAGTGCCATCACTGCGGCCGGCAGCGTCAATGTGACGGCCGCCGATGCCGACGGGAATTTTTCCACCGAGGTCACCACGGTGAGCGGCGGCGCAGCCCTGTCGCTGGGCAGCGTGGCGGTGGGTGCCGCGATCACCGACAACACCCTCGAAAACAACATCCAGGCCTATATCAGCGGCGGCACCGTCATCGCCAACCTGGGCGGCGTCGCCGTGACGGCAAGCTCGGACCCGTCGCTGACCACGGCGGCACTCGCCCTGTCGTACGCCAATTCCTTCGCGCTCGGCGGCTCGGTCACCCTCAACCAGGTCAAGAATGTAGTCGAGTCCCAGATCAGCGGCGGCGCCAAGGTGACGGGCCAGCGTTCGGTGCTGATCAGTTCCACCGACACGCCGACCCTGTTCGTCGCCGCCGGGGGCTTGTCCGCGAGCAGCAGCGTGGCGGCGGGCGCCGCCGTGGCCCTCGACAATGTCGCCAGCACCGTCACCTCCAATATCGACGGATCGACGGTTACCGCCGACACCGGCAACGTTCAGGTGCTAGCCGACCGCAACGCCGATCTGACCCACCTGATCGTCGTGGGCGGCGGGGTCGGAGGAACCGCCGGCGTGGCCGGCTCGATCGCGGTCAACACCTTCGGTAGCACCACGCAGGCGTCGATCACCGGTGCCTCGAGCGTCACCGCGAATGACGATGTCGTGGTGCTCGCGCAGAGCGCGAACGAGATCACGCCCTGGGTCGGAACCGTGACCGTCGGCGAGTCGGCCAGCATCGGCGGGTCGCTGCTGCTGGATGAATTCAGCGACGGCACCAGCGCGTTTATCTCTGGCTCCACGGTCGACGCCTCGGGCAATGCGCCGATCACGGTTCCTCTGGCGGACGGGTCGAGCGCCACCGGGCCTGCGAGCGGCGTCGCCGTCATCGCCACCACCGCCAATACCCTGAGCACGGTGAACGTGAATGCCGCGGTGTCGGGCGGGGTTTCCGTGGCGCTCACCGCCTCTGTCGAGATCATGCAGGAAGCCACCACGGCCTATCTTGCCGGCTCGAGCATCGATCCTAACGAGGCGGGAGCGAATGCGGCGCAGTCGGTCGTCGTGCGCGCGGCGAACAACAGCTACCTCGACATCATCGCCGGCGAGGTGGGAGTCGGTGTGGTGAGCGCGGGTGCGACCGCGGATGTCGATCTGGTGGGCAATACCACCACGGCATACATCGCGGGCAGCTCGGTCGGCGCGCTCGGCGATGTCGATGTGACGGCATTCTCCCAGGAGGCGATCACGCCGATCGTGATCAGCGGCAACATCGGCACCAGCGTGGGGGTCGCCGGCAACGTTCCGGTCATGTTCATGACCAGTTCGACGCAGGCCTACATCGACAGCTCCAGCGTCTTGGCCGGCGGCAACCTCAATGTCATCGCCAACAGCGACACGCGTCTCGGCTCGCGCAAGGGCGACAACCCGGTGGGAGTCATCGCCGGTGCGCTTGGAATCGGTCTCGCGGGCGGCATCGGCGGTTCGGTGATCGTGGACAGCATCGCCACCACTACCAAGGCGCACATCACCAACTCTACCACCGATGCGGCCGGCGCCACCCTGGTGCAGGCGCAGAGTCTGGAGGACGCCAGAAGCTACGACATCACGGCGGCCGGCGGCCTCTATGTCGGCGCGGCCGGATCTGTCATCGTCACCAATATCACGCCGGATACCGAGGCGTACATCGACGGTGCGAGCAAGGTCAACCACAACCTCAGCAACAGCCGCCAGGACGTGACGGTGGAGGCGCAGGACAGCACCACGGCGCAGGATCTCGCCGGCGCTGCCGCAGGCGGCATTGCCGGCTTGGGCGCCTCGATCGACGTGCTCACCGTGCGCAACATCACCGCCGCCTACATCGACAGCGCGGCATCTGTCGACGCGGGCCGCAACCTGAGCGTGCTCGCCAATCAGACACGCGACGTGTCGTCGACCGTGCTGGCGTTCTCGGGCGGCATCGTCGCCGTGCAAGGCTCGGTGTCGGTCGTGGACATCGGCAGCGCGCTTTCCTCCACTGCCACCAGCCACACGTCCAATACCGCCTTTGCGGCAAACCAGCAGGCGCAGAATTCCGGCAACAGCAACCTGGCGCTGCTGCCGCCCAACGACGGTTACAACATCGTCGGCGGAGCGAAGGCGAAAGCGAATGCGATGACGGCGGCGCTCAACGTCAACGGCGATTTCAGCACCGGCGCGCCGCCGCCCAACGGCACGTCGGCGTCGATCCGCGGCAGCGCGAGCGCGGGCGGCAATATTGAAGTCCAGGCCACCGACTCCACCGAGGACAAGACCGTCGCCGGCAGCGGCGGCGGCGGCTTGGTCAGCGTCGGCGCTGCCGTGGCCATCACCAACGTCGCGCCGAACACCGAGGCTTACATCTCCTCGTCGGGCACCCTGTCCGCGGGCGGCAGCCTCACCGTCAACGCCAACTATGGACTGAATCGCTCGGGCCAGGACATAGGCGACGCCTACGCCGGCGAGGCCGGTCTCGGCGCGGGTGCGGGCGCCATCGTGATCGCGAACGACAACAGCACCGAGTTGGCGTACATCGGCGGCAGCACGCAGATCACGAACGCCGCATCGCTCAACGTCGGCGCCACCGCCGATGTGACCCTCGACCTGACCACCGGCGCGGTGGCCGCCGGCCTGGTCGCCGCCGGCGCCTCGGTCGCGGAAGGCAGCGTCGGCGGATCCACCCAGGCCTATGTCGGCGGCGGCGTGCAGATCGGCGAGTCGACCGGGTCCGTCGGCGGCGTGACGGTGAGCGCGGAATCGACGGTGAGCGCGCAGACCAAGACCTATGCGATTGCGGCGGGCATCGGCGCAGGCTCGGTGAATATTTCACAGGACACGGTCACCCCCAGCGTCTCCGCCGCGATCGACACCGGGGCGGTGCTCTCGGTCACGGGCAACGTCGATGTGTACGCCGGCACCGATCACAACGCCTCGGCCAATCTCTTCAGCTTGAGCGTCGGCCTGCTGGCAGGAGGCGTCAGCGAAGCGACTGCCAATATCGACCCCACGGTATCGGCCACGATCGGCGGGCAGGTCACGGCCGGCGGCAACATCAGCGTGATCGCGGGCCACGAAGTCGATCCCGTCAGCTTGCAGCCGGTCAATGATGCCTTCGGCGGCGCCGTACGGGGTGCCTTCGCGTATGCCGAAGCGCCCGCGGTGGGGATCGTCACGGTGACCGCCTCGTTCGCCGAAGCCGATTCTACGGCCACGGCCGCGGCCGCCGCGAGCGCCGGCGCGGCACTCATCGCCGGGGGTGCGATCACCATACGTTCGGAGGGTATCGATATCGCGAATGCCCAGGGCGTCGGCTTCTCGGCCGCCTTGGCAGGCTTCGGTCTGCTCGATGTGACGACTCACGCTTCGGGGAATGACTCGGCGACCGTGGGCGCCGGGACCCGCATCGACGCCGGCAGCCTTGCGGTGCAGGCCGACGGCCTCGACTATGGCTCGGCCACGGACGAATCGACCAACATATCGCTCGTCATCAGTCTGGGCTATTCGACGTCGACCGCCACGGTCGCTCCGACGATCAGCGCCGCGATCGGCAATGGCGCCGATGTCAGCGTCACCGGCAACGCCGCCGTGCTGGCGAGCGGCGAGGCGGAGGGTGACGCGTACAGCAAGCTGGCATCCGCGAGCCTGGGTATTTCCGGCGGGATGATCAAGGGTACCTCGAACGTCGATCCACAGGTGTCGGCGCTGGTGAACTCTTCGGCCTCCGACCCCACCATCCTCGTGGCGGGCGGCACGCTTCAGATCGAGGCCACGCAGGGCGATCCGGCCACGGTGTCGAACGGCACCATCGCGGGCTTGAATACCGGCGCGAACACACTGACATTCGGCGCGCCGACGGGGCTCACCACCGGCGATACCGTCGTCTATAGCGCCAACGGCAACGCGCCGATCGGCGGCCTCATCGACGGCCAAACCTACGGCGTGATCGCGCTCAATAACGAGACCATCCAGCTCGGGGACTCCTTCACTGCCGGCGGCGTCAACGACAACTTCGATACCATCACCTTCGCGAGCCCCGATAACCTCAGCAGCGGCGATGCAGTGGTCTATGGCCATTCGAGCGATGCATCGGCGAGCATCGGCGGGCTGGTGGCGGGCCAGACCTACTATGTGCGGGTCATCAATCCGACCACCATCAAACTGTGTCTGACCTATGCGGAGGCAACGACCGACCAGCTCAAGGAGTTCGCGCCCTCGGCGGTGAATGCGACGACCGGCACCATTACATTGGCCGGCAATGGGTTCACCAACAATGAGGCGGTGACCTATCGCGGTCCGACGCAGGCGCAGTTCCTCGGCACGGCCGTCGATACCGGCAACGGCGACATCGTCATCGGGCCCTCGCAGACCGGGGATGATTTCCAGACCAACGACAAGGTGGTGTACAGCGTCAGCCCACAGACCCCGGGCGCGTCGACGACGGCGCTCGGCGGCCTGTCGCTTGGGGCGACGTACTACGTCTATCGCGTGGACGCCAATACCATCCGCCTGTCGACCACGGCGATCACCTTCGATTCGAACAACAACCCCGTCGGCAATTTCGTCACCATCACCGACAGCGCCGGCGCCAACACCACATTGCACAACCTGGTCAGGGTGGGTCAATCCGCGCTCGGCGGTCTCACCAGCGGCGAGACCTACTACGTCAAGGTCGTCGATGCCAACGACTTCCAGCTGGCTGCGGCTCCCGGGGGCGCGGCGCTCACGATCACCACGGCCGGCATTTCCGGCGATCAGTTCATCGGCGTCGAGGGCATCGATCTTGCGGGCGCGGGCGTCTCGGGCACGCACTGGATCGTGCTGCCCCTGTCGGGCTCGCTCAGCGGCACCCAGCGCCTGGTCGGCGCGGGCGGCCTATCCGCCAGTGCCGACGAATTCGGCGCCACCGGCATTTCCACTGCGACCGGGGTCGGACCCTCCGTCGCCCTGGGCATTTCCGCCGTCGGCGCCTACGCCAC
This sequence comes from uncultured Gammaproteobacteria bacterium, assembly GCA_963702735.1. Classification (GTDB taxonomy): domain Bacteria; phylum Pseudomonadota; class Gammaproteobacteria; order Steroidobacterales; family Steroidobacteraceae; genus Bog-1198. The sequence continues at coordinate 863,562 of CAVPDW010000002.1, forward strand.
GGTCAACTACAACGCCGGCGCCACGGCGACGGTCGGCAACGCAGCGCAGCTGACCAGCGCCGGTGGCCTCACGGTGTCGTCGACCGACTATGCGAACGCCGCCGGTCAATCCGGCGTCTTCAGCGCCGCACTGCTGGCCGATCTCGGCAACTCGCAGACGACGCTGAATCTGACCCAGTCGGCCAGTACCTCCGTGGGCATCGGCGCATCGCTCGATTCCGGCGGCGCGCTCACGCTGTCATCGGACAACCAAGTGACCGGGCAAGCCGAGTCGCACGCTGGAGGCGCGTCCCTCGGCGTATCGGTCACGGGCTCGGGCGCCACCGTCAATGCGACGCCCACGACGCTGACCAATGTCGGAGCGGGCGCGGACGTGCATTCCACCGGCGATATGACGATCAGCGCGACACTTACCGCGCAGGGTTCGGCGAACACGTCCACGGCATCCTACGCACTGCTGGGCTCGGGCGGTCCGGGCAGCTCGACCTGGGCGCTCGGACCGAGTGCAGCCGTCGCGACGACGGTGAACTTCGACCCGAACTCCATCGTGCGCAGCGAACAAGACTTGACGGTGGAGGCGCTGGTCGAGAACTCGAACATCGGCGCGAGCGCGAGCACCTCCGCCGCCTCCATCTTCTACACATCCGCCGATGCCAAGGCGTCGACAGTGGTCAACTCGATTGCACTGGTGAGCGCTCAGGCAGGCGCGCAGCTGACCGGAGTGGCCGCCTTCGACGCCATCGCCGAACATCAAAACGTCGGCGGCTTGGCGGACGCCGACGCGAGCGGCGGCAGCGCATTCGGCGCGCCCAACGCCGATGCCTATGCCACCCAGAACATCCAGTCGAACATCACCACAGCCTTAGGCTCGAGCTTCGCCAGCAAGAACATGTCCGTCCAGGCTTACGCGATCGACATGGACCCGCAGATCACGGGCAATGCCAGCGGATTCGATCTGGGCAGTTTGATCGGCGACGGCCCGAGTTTCACCGCGCACCCCAACTTCAACTACAACCGCCTCATCAATTTCAACGGTAACGTGATTCTCTTGGACGCGCCGACGCCGGTGCTCCTGGTCGATGCCACCGGCCACATCGCGACCGAGCAGGGCATGAGCGGGGTGACCAACAACGGCAGCCTGGTCAACGTCCCGGACTTCGGCAGCGACACCGATACCGGCACCGCCGTCTTCGATACCGGAAGCGTCGCGAGCGATGCCGGCCCCAATCAGAGCGGCGGGTTGATCGAGGGCAGCGGCGGCACGCTGATCGTGCGCCGCAGCTGGGAGACGGTCGACATCACCAATCTGTCGAACGAGAACCTGCAGATCAACGGCATCAACCCGATCAACACGCAGGGCGTGCCGACGGTCACCATCGAGAACGGCACCAACAACTACACGTTCGACATCATCAACGTGTACGCGCCGACGGCCATCGACATCGTCAACGACGGTGCGGGCGCCGTGATCCTCAACGGCTTGATCGACAACCCGATCGGCACCACCACAGTCAGCAACTCGGGCGGCGACATCCGCGGCACCTCGACCGGCAAGATTCGCAGCAACAAGACCCTGCTCACGGCCGCGGGCAACATCGGCGAGCCCCCCGCCGGCATCGGCGCGGCGGCGACGCCCCTCGAGCTTGAGTTGGTGGGGAGCGCCGGCCTGCCCACCGATCTCGAGGCGCAGGCGGGCAAGGCCCTGTATCTCGACGTGAGCGGCGTGGATCGCAATGTGCCGAGCACGGAGCCGTTCTCGCTCGATCTCGGCACGCTCACGGCCGTCGGTGACATCAACCTCGACTTCGAGCCCGCCGTGGTGCAGAACACGGTCAGCGGCGCCCCCGCCGGCTTCGAGGTGAACGTCAACGGACAGCTGTATTCCAACTTCTACCAGCCCGACGGCGGCGGACCGGCGTTCACTCCGCCGACGGGCGTATTCGGCACGGGCACCGGGCTCGAAGACACCAACGTCAACATCACCTTGCTCAAGTCCGGCGGCAACATCACCGTCGATGGGAATTTCGGCGCCACGCGCATCGGCATCACCTCCAACATCGACATTACCGGCAGCGGCGTCGTTACTGTGTATACCGACGGCGGTATTTCTCTGACCGAGGTCATCGGCGGCGGCGATGTGCGCGTGGGCAACATCTGGTCGACGCTGGCCGACGTCTCGCTCACATCGTTGAGCGGCGGCATCGTGGACGCGGTCGGCGGCCCTCTGCCCAAGGTCATCGGCAACAACATAGCCTTGACCGCGTCCGGCGGCGCGATCGGCAGCTACCTCAACGACCTGGAAATCGATTCGGCCTACTCCGCTCCGGGAGCGCTCACCGCCCAGGCGCTGACCGATGTCTATGTTGAGCAAACCATCGGCACCCTGACCGGCACCGGCAGCCTGACGGTGAACCAGGTGACGGCGAGCACGGGTCAGGTGCGCCTGACCACGCTGTACGGAGCGGTCACGGACAATGACATTATTCTCGCGAGCGGCCACAGCATCAGCGCGCCCTCGGGCTCGATCACCCTGCAGGCCGCCAATTCATTGCTGATCGGCGGCAGCGTGCTCGCCTCCGGCAGGCTCACCTTCGCGGTGGATCAGCAGCTGAACGGGGTCAAGCCCGCGCGCGGCGGCACCGTGTCCCTGGTCAGCGCGACTCTGGCCGGACGGCAGATTCTGCTTCTGGGCGGCGACAACAGCGATGTGCTCGATGCGGCCGGGCAGAGCATTCCGGTCATCGCCTATGGCTACGGCGGCAACGACACGATCACGGGGGGCAACGGCAACGATCAGATCTACGGCGGCAGCGGCACGGATGTCATTGTCGACGGCAGCGGCAACGATCTGATCGTGGCGGGCAGCGGGATCGGGGATGTGATCACCGCGGGCGGCGGCAACGACACGATCTACGGCTCCTCGAACGGCGGCGACTCCATCAACGGTGGATCGGGCAACGACTCGATCTATGGCTTAGGCGGCGGGGATACGATCAACGGCGGCGCCGGCAACGATTTGATCGTCTCCGGCCCCGGCAACGACACCCTCATCGGCGGGGGCGGCTCGGACACGATCTACGGCGGCGCGGGCAACGATGTGATCTACGCCTTTGAGCCCGCCTCGATGGGCGGGATCGATGATGGGGCGGCACGGTTCATTTACGGCGGCACCGGCAACGACACGATCTACGGCGGTACGGGCGATGATGTGATCCACGGCGGCGGGGGGAGCGATGACATCACCCTCGGCAACGGCGCGGCGACTGTTTTCGGCGGCGCCGGCAACAACCTCATTCAGGGCGGCAACGGCGGGGATGTGATTTACGGCTCGCCCACCGGCAACGATCAGATCACCGGCGGCAACGGCAACGATCGGATCATCGCCGGCAACGGCAACGACCATATTACCTTGGGTGCGGGCAACGACACGGTGACGGCGGGCACGGGGAACGATGTGATCACCGGCGGCGCAGGCTCCGATGTGATCATCGGCGGCGGCGGCACCGACACCATCACGGGCCATACCACCACCTCCGCCGCGGTGGACTATATCTACGGCGATGTGGGCACCGCCGGCTCGGTGACCGCCAACCTCACCGACGTCGTCGAAGTGGGCTACGCGAGCGACGACAGCTACTACGTGGCGCCGATACCGGTGCCGGCCATCGTCAACTACTCGGCGCAGCTCGCCTCCGTGACGCTGCCCGACGGCACGGTGGAGACGGGGCGCTGGGGGGATCTTGCGGGCTCGGCGAGCGGGGAGGGATTATCGGGCGATGCGGCAAGCCTCGCGACCGCCCCCTCGGTGGCGGTCGATGCCGCGGGCGATCAGTTCATCGCCTGGACCGATACGCGCAACGGCAGCCCGCAGGTGTTCGTCGCCGAACTCATCGGCGGCGCCTGGGTGCAGCTCGGGGGTAGCGCGAGCGGCAACTCCACCGCGGCCGGGGTCTCGGCCACCGACATTGCGGCGCTCGATCCTTCCATTACGGTCGATAGCACCGGCGCACCCATCGTCTCCTGGACGGCCGAGCACGCCAACGGCACGAGCGACATCTATGTTGCGCGCTACAACAGCGGCACTCAAACATGGACGGCGCAAGGCACCTCCCTGACCGGGGGCGGGATTTCCGGCACCGGCGCGGCGAGCGGGTCGCACATCGTCGCAACCACCGGCGGCCCGATGGTGGTGTGGCTGGACGAGAGCAGCGGCTCGCAGAGCGTGTACGCGAAGATTTTCAACGGCACGACGTGGAATGCGATCGGCGGCAGCGCGAGCGGCACGGGCTTGGCGGGCGGCGCGACCGCCGATGTGCGCAACCTCACCGCCGCCACCGACGGCAGCCGGGTGGCGGTGGCGTGGAGTGGGTTCGATCCGGCAAGCGGCGTGCGCCAGATTTATCTCGAGGAATACTCCGGCGGGGCCTTCAGCGCCATCAATGGATCGGCCACCGGCAGCGGCGTCAGCGGCGCTCTGGGATCATCCTCGCTGCCGGGCTACGTGAGCAACAATGCCACCCCGAGCGTCGCGTATTTCCAGGGCTCGCTGTTCGTCGCCTGGCAGACCGAGTCCGATCAGGGCACGGCGCTCGCGGTGGCGAGCTACGCGAACGGCACCGGGCGACCGGAGACCTTGGTCAATCTGATCGACACCCCGGCGATGCCCTCGGCGCCCACTTTGAGCGCCGGCGGCAATGCGCTGCGCCTGGCGTGGATCAACACCCCGCTGCTCGATCAGCCCACCGACCTGTATGTGATGCGCTACAACGGCACCGCGTTCGCCGAGGAGCTGCCGGGCGAGGCGCAGGGCGGGGGAATCAGCCTCACGGGCGGGGCGGCCACCGCGCTCGCGCTCGCCACCGATGCGAGCGGGCGCTCCACCCTCGTGTGGGAAGACACCTCCTCGGGCCATGCGCAGATTTATGCGCGCGGCATGAGCAGCACGGTGACGCAGAGCTTCGTCGCGGCCGCCGGCACGAGCATCCAGTCGATCTTGAACAGCCAGTCCTTCACCGCCGGGGATGTCATTCTGGTGGAGGGCACGCACACCGAGAACCTTACTCTCTCCGCGGCCGATTCCGGGGTGATGATCTACGGGGCGCCGGGCGCGGTCTTGAACGGTTCGATCACGGTGGCGGCCGGCGCCGCCGGGGTCATCGTGCAGCGGCTCGATGTGACGGGCGCCGTGACGGTCAATGGTGCGGCCAATTTCGTACTCACCGAGTCGAGTGCCGCCGCGGTGACGCTGAACGGCGGCGCAGGCGTGCAGATCACCTACAACAATTTGTCGGGCAACATCACACTGAACGGCGCCCTCTCCGGTGCGCTGATCGATCACAACAGCGTCAGCGCGGCGACCGGCGTCGATGTGGAGGCGCTGAGCGGGGCGGTGCCGAGCAATCTCACCGTCAGCAACAATACCATCAATGCCGGCACCGGCATTTATCTCAATGCGGCCGCGGCCACCGGCAGCATCGAGGACAATACGGTCAGCGCCTCCTCGGTGGGCCTGAAGATCAATGTCGCCTTCGCGGGGCTGATCAGCGGCAATAATTTCACCTCCTCGGGCACCGGCCTGATCTACGGCGCGGCCGCCGCGCTCACCGGCAATACCTTCAGCGGCACCGCCGGCGTCCCCGGCACCGTGGGGGTGAACACCACCGTGGCCGGCACCACCAGCGGCTTGGGCTTCGTGGCCGGTTCCGGCATCAACCACATCGTCGGCAACTCAACCGGCGTGGTGTCGACGGGGGCGCAGTTCCAGCTGCTCGACATCGACGGCAACACGGTGGGGGTGACCGGCTCCGGCATCATCGGCGGCAACGCGCTCGCCACCGCGAATTTGATCGAGAACAACACCACGGGCGTTGGGCATTTCCTAGGCATCATCCAGTACAACCGCTTCTCGGGGAACGGTACCGCGATCAGCGTCACCGCCGACATGAGCGCCCAGGTGAACGGCACCCGGATCTGGTACAACCTGTTCTACAACAACACCGGCTACGGAATTCTGGTCAACGATGCGAGCAATGTGCGCATCTACCTGAACACCTTCTACTCGCTCACCGGGGACAACATCCATCTGGAGAACGGCTCCTCGAACGTCGAGATCCAGGGCAACATCCTCTGGGCGCAGGGCGGCTACGACATCTACGTCGCGAATAACTCCCAGGCCGGCTTCTTCAGCGACTACAACGACCTGTACAAGACCGGGGCGGGCAAGCTCGTCTACTGGACCCAGGATTTTCTCGACATCCTCGATTGGCAGGACGATGTCGCGCGCTACGACCTGCACTCGATCGGCTCGACCGTGGTCAACCCCGGCTGGGCCAATCCGCAATTCGTCGACATCGATGCTGGCAATTTCAATGTCTGGCCCACGATTGCAGATCTGCGCTTTACTTCGCCCACCCAGGGCGCCGCGAACGTGCTGCTCGACCAGGCGGTGCCCACCTTCGAGCAGGGTCAGAATCTCCTGACCAATCCGAGCTTCGAGAGCGGCACGGCCAACTGGACGTTCAATACCGGCGGCAGCGTGACCAGCGCCGCGCCTGGCGCCTATGACGGCACCCAGTACTTCTCCCCGGGGAGCGTCGCGCAGGGATTCGTGACGCAGACGGTGAACCTCGTCACCGCGGGCTTTACGACGACGCAGCTCGATTCCGGGCTCCTGCAGCTCGCCTTCGGCGGGCGCGTGCGCGCCGGCAACGACACCCCGCGTGATACCGGCACCGTCACTCTCACCTTCCTCAACGCGAGTGGCCAGCAGATCGATGCCCAGGTGGTGCATGCGACGAACACGGACGATCGCTGGGAACTCGTCGGTGGGCAGGTCGCCGTGCCCGTGGGCGCGCGCTACGCGGTGCTGCGCTTCGACGCCGTCAACGTGTCCGGCGGCAGCGACGATGTATGGTTCGACAATGCGTTCCTGTACTCGGTGTCGAACGGCTACGCGCCGAACCAGGGCGCGTACGGTGCGGGCACGCAGCAGGCGGCAAGCACGACGACCGCGCAGATCCTGCTGCGCTACCCGGATTTTTACCTGAATTGGGACGACAACACCCCGCACACCATCGAGTGGCAGACGCTCAACAACAATGCCTCCTCGGAGGTGAGCATCCAGCTGCTGCAGGACACCGCCGCCGGCACGGTGGTGCTCAAGACCATCGTGGCGGCAACCCCGGACACCGGCAGCTATATCTGGATTCCAGCCAACTCGGGCATTCCCAACAATACCTCCGGACTGCGCATCCAGGTCTCCCTGGTCAACGATCCCGCGGTGCTGGATCGCAGCCAGGAAACCTTCACGGTTCCGCCCACGGGCACGAACTACTACGTCAACGATGCCTCGACGGTGGGCGATCAGTACACCACCGCGGTGGGCAGCAACCGCAATACCGGCAAGACGCCGGGCGCGCCGCTGCCCAATCCGGACAACGTGCTGCGCCAATACCAGCTCGGTGCAGGCTCGGTGCTGTACATCGACACCGGCAGCTACTCCATGATCGACCCGGTCGCCATCTCGGCCAGCCAGGACGTGAGCCTGGTGGGCGGGCCGGGCTTGAGCGCATCGCAGGGCTTTACCATCACCGGTCCTTCGAACACCGCCGACATCGCGCTGCTCTATCCTGCGATACCGGGCAATCAAACCCTGCCGCTGATCTACATCGACGCGGCCAACAACATGACCATCGAGCACCTCTCGCTCGATGGCGGCAATCGCGGCCTGTATGTGTTCAACGGCTCGAGCAGCTTCGATGCCTCCTACATCACCGCCTACGGCAATCTGCTCGACGGCATCAATATCTCCAGCGCCGCCCCGTTCTCCGACTTCGACAATTTAGTCGCATACGACAACGGCGCCACCGGCATCACCATCAACGGCCCCATCGGCTCGCTCACGAACTCAAGCGCCTACGACAACGCCGGGATCGGCTTCGACATCAGCGGCGCGCTGAACGCGGCGAGCGGCAACACGGCCTATGGCAACACCGGCTGGGGTTTCTATTTCACGAGCCCCGGCGCGGCGCTGATCACGAGCAGCTCCTCCTTCGACAACCAGGCCGGCGGCATCTACGTCTACTCCGGCAATGGGGTGGTCGTCGGCGACGCCAATCTCGCCGACGGCAAGGGCAATCTGGTCTACGACAATGTCGGCTACGGGATCGAAGTGTATTACGGCCCATCGACCGTGGCCGGCAACACGGTGTACGGCCAAACCGCCACCAACGACTGGGGCATCTACGGCTACGACGACGTGAACATCACGTCCAACGTCGTGTACGGCAACTACCAGGGTATCGAGGACTACTACAGCGGGGCGGTGGACACCAACCGGGTCTATGGCAACGCCAACGATGGAATTTATACATACGGCTCCGCCGCCGCCGGCAACGTGGTGTACGGCAACGCGCTCGGAATGAGCTTGAACGGCGACAACAGCACCACTTTCGATACGGCGAACAACAACGTCGTCTACGATAACTCGCAGGTCGGCGTGTTCATCGGCGGCACCGACTTCATTTTCATCAACAACACGGTCGATCAGCTGGTGGGCGATGCGGTGCAGCTCAACAATGCCAGCAAGATAGGCCTGTACAACAACATCCTCGGGTCCGCCGGCGGGGGCTATGCGCTCGACGTCAGCGCCAACAGCCAGACCGGATTCCAGTCGGACTACAATCTGTTCATGCCCATCGGCGCGCTCGGCTCCTGGCAGGGCACGGGCGATGCGACGCTCACGGCATGGCGCAGCGCCTCGGGCACCGATGTGAACAGCTTGGTCGCCGATCCGGGGTTCCTCAATGCGGCAACCGGCGACTTCCACGAGCAGAGCCAGTACGGCGGCTTCGTCGGCGGCAGCGGGCTCGCGCCGGAACTGACCGCGGGCGACAGCCTCCCGGTGCTCGTGGCACCCGCCCTGAGCACCACGGAGACGACGCAATCCCCGACCATCGACCGCGGCCGCGCCGGCGACTCTTATGCCCTGGAGCCCGCGCCGAACGGCGGCTACATCAACATCGGCGCCTACGGGGATACCGCGCAGGCGGGCGAAAGCCCCTCGCAGTACATCACCATCCTCAGCCCAAGCGGCGGCGAGCGCATCGGCCAGGGCAGCACGGTGACCATCGACTGGCGCTCCTTCGGCTTCACCGGCAATGTGAACATCTCCTACGAGGGCGGCAGCGTCTCGAGCTTCACGACGCTTGCTGCGAATGTGGCCAACAGCGGCAGCTACACCTGGACGGTGGCGGCCGGCACCTTCGCGACCGGGACCAACTACGAACTGCAGATCGGTTCGGTGTCTGCGCCCAGCATCATTGCGACCACCGCGCCCTTCTCGGTGGTCCTGCCCATCCACTACTACTATGTGAACGGCGCAAGCACGGGCGGGCAGTACACCACCGCCGGCGGCAACGACGCCAACGACGGCTTGTCGCCCGATCAGCCCAAGGCCACCTTGCAGGCGCTGCTCGCGGCCGGGTACCACTTCAATGCCGGCGACATCATCTATGTCGACACCGGCACGTACACGCTCGGCACCAATATCGTGCTGACTGCTGCGGATGATGGGGTAACGATTGAGGGTTCGACGGCGCCCGGGGATGCGACGATCTTCAACCGCGGCAACACCAATGCCGGTGCGTATGTGTTTGAGCTCGACGGTGCGACGGGGGTGACGCTTGAGAACCTTAACATCACGGGCGGGGATTACGGGGTTTATGCGGATACGGGATCTGCGAGCACGCACGACACGGTGGCCAACAGCTTTGTGTACGGCAATGCTGCGTACGGGGTGTACATCAACACGAGCAACGATTACTTCACGCTGACGAACACCCAGGTGTACCTGAATGGACAGGGCGTTGATCTGAGCGCCAACGATGGGACGCTGAGCGCCGATGCGATGTGGCGCAACACGAGCTACGGGGTGTATTTGTCGGGCACGGCGGAGACGCTGAGCGGCAGCAGCGTCTACGGCAACAGCATCGGCATCTACGCGTACGAGTCGACTGGGACGGTGATCTCGGGGAACGAAATCTTCGACAACAGCTCCGACGGGGTCGATGACTACTACTACGGGCTTGTCAAGAACAACCAAGCGTGGGGCAACGCCGGCATCGGCATTTACGTGGTCGATGGCCCGCAGGCCATTGGCAACACGGTGTGGGGCAATACTGGCGCAGGGATCAATGCCTATGATGCGGTAGTGCGCGGCAACACGGCGTACGACAACGGCAATTACGGGCTGTACGACACCGGGTATGCGACGCTTCAGGGCAATGACGTGTACGGCAACGCGCTGGGCGGGGTGTACATGAGCGGGGGCTCGCAAAGCGGTGCACCGAATCAACTGATCAACAACCTGATCGAGGCCAATGCCGGCCCCGGGGTGCTGGTCTCGGGCGTCACCTCCAATGGTGCCAACCCCATTATCGAAAACAATACCATCGTATCGACGCTGTACGAGGGCGTGGCGGGGAGCGGCATCGCGGTGCAGGGCTCTGCGAGCGGCTTGCAGATCGAGAACAACATTCTGGATGTGAGTTCGGGCGGCTACGCGATCACGGTGACGCAGACCAGCGAGCAGGGCTTCAAGAGCGATTACAACCTGTTCATGCTGAGCAACGGCAGCGATGTGGCGTACTGGGAGAACCAGAGCTTTGCCACCCAGACGACCTGGTACTACGAGGTGGGCTTCGACCCGCACAGCCAGATGGGCAGTGCGGACTTCGTGAACTTGAGCGCGGATGCCAATGGGGCGATCGGCTGGGACGGCACGCAGGTCGCGGGCAGCGTGGCGACGGTGGACAACGGTGCTGCGACCTACAGCCAGAGCGGCAGCTGGACGACGCAGAACGTCGGGGCGGGCGGTACGAGCGCGTACACGGCCAGCACCGGTGCCACGCAGTCTGCGGAGGGCCAGGCGAGCGCGACGACGGCGAGCTGGACCTTTACCGGACTGACTGCGGGGTATTACGAGATTGCGGTGACCTGGCCGTATCAGTACGACATCACGGTCAACGGCAAGACCGAATACTTCGCGAGCAACGCGACCTTCACGGCCTATGACGGCTCTACGGTGGTGGGCGAGGCGAGCCTCAACGAACTGACCAACCTCACGGCGACTGGGACGGGCAATTTCACCGATCCTGGCACCACCGGCCCGGTGTGGCACGCGACCATGCTGGTGCAGGTGAGCGGCACGAGCTTGACGGTGACGCTGGATAACGTGGCCAACGAGAATCTGGTGGTGGCCGACGCGGTGCACATCGCGCGGTTGACCGGTGTGCTGGCCCAGAACAACGATGCGCAGCTGCAGCCCGGGTCGCCGGCCATCGACGGCGGCGATCCCGGCACGCCGTTCTTGATGGAGCCGTACCCTAACGGCAATCGCGTCGACATTGGCGCCTACGGCAACACCGCGCAGGCGACTGCGAGCACGAACCCGCAGATCCAGGTGTTGAACCCCACGGGGCTGGCCAAGGTGCAGGTTGGTTCCCCGGTCAGCGTCGCCCTCGGCACTGTGGGCCTTCTGCCTTACGATGAGGTGGCGCGGCTCGCGCTCGGCAGCGGCAACACCAGCGGCACCAATGCCAACGGCTGGAGCTATCAGAGCTACCGCACCGATGCGGGCAGCTACACCACCACGAGCGGGACGATCAATTTAAATCCGCCCGCGCCCTCGCCGAGCATAGCCGACTCGCAGTACGTGGTCGCCAACACCGCGCCGGCCTCGGTGTTCAGCGCCCTGGACTACGCGACGGGCGGCGTCGGCAGCCAGATGAGCTTCCAGCTGCCGGTCAACAACGGCAGCTACCAGCTGGTGCTGGAGTTCGTCGAGCCCTACAGCTACGTCACCGCCGGGCAGCGCCAGTTCGACATCCTGATCAACGGTCAAACGGTGGCGGCGAAGGTGGATGTGGTGGCGCTCGCCGGCGGCTACAACAAGGCGCTGGCGCTCGCCTTCAATGTCACGGTGAGCGGGGGCACGGGCATCACCCTGCAGCTGGTGAACGACACGGCCTCTTACACGGCGATGCTGAGCGGCATCGAGGTCCGTCACTTGAATCCGCAGGGCGTGGCCAACCCGCAGGTCAACCTGCAGCTGTCGACCGACGGGGGCACCACCTGGAACACGATTGCCACCGGGGTGACGCTCGATCCGTACGGCGATGGGGTGTTCAACTGGACGCCGACGGCCGCCGAGGTCACCTCGGGCAACACCGCGCTGATCCGCGCCACGGCCAGCCTCGATGGGGTGACCACCGCGGCGAGCGGCACCAGTGCGCCGTTCCTCATCGCCAACGCCGGCAACGACTACTACGTCAGCGTGACTGGCAATGACGCCAACAGCGGCAAGGATCCCGCCGATCCGATGGCAAGCCTCGCCGCATTGCTGCGCGCATATACCCTGGAGCCGGGCGACGTTATCCATGTGGGCTCCGGCACCTATAACCTCATATCGAACGCCGTGCTGACTGCTGCGGATGATGGGGTAACGATTGAGGGTTCGACGGCGCCCGGGGATGCGACGATCTTCAACCGCGGCAACACCAATGCCGGTGCGTATGTGTTTGAGCTCGACGGTGCGACGGGGGTGACGCTTGAGAACCTTAACATCACGGGCGGGGATTACGGGGTTTATGCGGATACGGGATCTGCGAGCACGCACGACACGGTGGCCAACAGCTTTGTGTACGGCAATGCTGCGTACGGGGTGTACATCAACACGAGCAACGATTACTTCACGCTGACGAACACCCAGGTGTACCTGAATGGACAGGGCGTTGATCTGAGCGCCAACGATGGGACGCTGAGCGCCGATGCGATGTGGCGCAACACGAGCTACGGGGTGTATTTGTCGGGCACGGCGGAGACGCTGAGCGGCAGCAGCGTCTACGGCAACAGCATCGGCATCTACGCGTACGAGTCGACTGGGACGGTGATCTCGGGGAACGAAATCTTCGACAACAGCTCCGACGGGGTCGATGACTACTACTACGGGCTTGTCAAGAACAACCAAGCGTGGGGCAACGCCGGCATCGGCATTTACGTGGTCGATGGCCCGCAGGCCATTGGCAACACGGTGTGGGGCAATACTGGCGCAGGGATCAATGCCTATGATGCGGTAGTGCGCGGCAACACGGCGTACGACAACGGCAATTACGGGCTGTACGACACCGGGTATGCGACGCTTCAGGGCAATGACGTGTACGGCAACGCGCTGGGCGGGGTGTACATGAGCGGGGGCTCGCAAAGCGGTGCACCGAATCAACTGATCAACAACCTGATCGAGGCCAATGCCGGCCCCGGGGTGCTGGTCTCGGGCGTCACCTCCAATGGTGCCAACCCCATTATCGAAAACAATACCATCGTATCGACGCTGTACGAGGGCGTGGCGGGGAGCGGCATCGCGGTGCAGGGCTCTGCGAGCGGCTTGCAGATCGAGAACAACATTCTGGATGTGAGTTCGGGCGGCTACGCGATCACGGTGACGCAGACCAGCGAGCAGGGCTTCAAGAGCGATTACAACCTGTTCATGCTGAGCAACGGCAGCGATGTGGCGTACTGGGAGAACCAGAGCTTTGCCACCCAGACGACCTGGTACTACGAGGTGGGCTTCGACCCGCACAGCCAGATGGGCAGTGCGGACTTCGTGAACTTGAGCGCGGATGCCAATGGGGCGATCGGCTGGGACGGCACGCAGGTCGCGGGCAGCGTGGCGACGGTGGACAACGGTGCTGCGACCTACAGCCAGAGCGGCAGCTGGACGACGCAGAACGTCGGGGCGGGCGGTACGAGCGCGTACACGGCCAGCACCGGTGCCACGCAGTCTGCGGAGGGCCAGGCGAGCGCGACGACGGCGAGCTGGACCTTTACCGGACTGACTGCGGGGTATTACGAGATTGCGGTGACCTGGCCGTATCAGTACGACATCACGGTCAACGGCAAGACCGAATACTTCGCGAGCAACGCGACCTTCACGGCCTATGACGGCTCTACGGTGGTGGGCGAGGCGAGCCTCAACGAACTGACCAACCTCACGGCGACTGGGACGGGCAATTTCACCGATCCTGGCACCACCGGCCCGGTGTGGCACGCGACCATGCTGGTGCAGGTGAGCGGCACGAGCTTGACGGTGACGCTGGATAACGTGGCCAACGAGAATCTGGTGGTGGCCGACGCGGTGCACATCGCGCGGTTGACCGGTGTGCTGGCCCAGAACAACGATGCGCAGCTGCAGCCCGGGTCGCCGGCCATCGACGGCGGCGATCCCGGCACGCCGTTCTTGATGGAGCCGTACCCTAACGGCAATCGCGTCGACATTGGCGCCTACGGCAACACCGCGCAGGCGACTGCGAGCACGAACCCGCAGATCCAGGTGTTGAACCCCACGGGGCTGGCCAAGGTGCAGGTTGGTTCCCCGGTCAGCGTCGCCCTCGGCACTGTGGGCCTTCTGCCTTACGATGAGGTGGCGCGGCTCGCGCTCGGCAGCGGCAACACCAGCGGCACCAATGCCAACGGCTGGAGCTATCAGAGCTACCGCACCGATGCGGGCAGCTACACCACCACGAGCGGGACGATCAATTTAAATCCGCCCGCGCCCTCGCCGAGCATAGCCGACTCGCAGTACGTGGTCGCCAACACCGCGCCGGCCTCGGTGTTCAGCGCCCTGGACTACGCGACGGGCGGCGTCGGCAGCCAGATGAGCTTCCAGCTGCCGGTCAACAACGGCAGCTACCAGCTGGTGCTGGAGTTCGTCGAGCCCTACAGCTACGTCACCGCCGGGCAGCGCCAGTTCGACATCCTGATCAACGGTCAAACGGTGGCGGCGAAGGTGGATGTGGTGGCGCTCGCCGGCGGCTACAACAAGGCGCTGGCGCTCGCCTTCAATGTCACGGTGAGCGGGGGCACGGGCATCACCCTGCAGCTGGTGAACGACACGGCCTCTTACACGGCGATGCTGAGCGGCATCGAGGTCCGTCACTTGAATCCGCAGGGCGTGGCCAACCCGCAGGTCAACCTGCAGCTGTCGACCGACGGGGGCACCACCTGGAACACGATTGCCACCGGGGTGACGCTCGATCCGTACGGCGATGGGGTGTTCAACTGGACGCCGACGGCCGCCGAGGTCACCTCGGGCAACACCGCGCTGATCCGCGCCACGGCCAGCCTCGATGGGGTGACCACCGCGGCGAGCGGCACCAGTGCGCCGTTCCTCATCGCCAACGCCGGCAACGACTACTACGTCAGCGTGACTGGCAATGACGCCAACAGCGGCAAGGATCCCGCCGATCCGATGGCAAGCCTCGCCGCATTGCTGCGCGCATACAGCCCAGGCGCCGGCGATACTGTTTTCGTGGGCGCCGGAACCTACACGCTGGTCACGAACGACGTGCTCACCGCGGCGGACAGCGGGCTCACCATCGACGGCTCGACCATCCCCGGTCAGCCCACGGTGCTCAACCGCGGCAATGCCAACGCCGGCTCGGATGTCTTCGTGTTCGCCGGCGCGTCCAACGTCACGCTCGAGAACCTGAGCATCACGGGTGCGCAAACCGGAATATTGGCGGGATCCACCGCCGGCGCCGTGGGTGTCGAGATCCTGAACAGCAACATCTACGGTAATGCAGCCGCCGGCATCGAAACAGATACTGACAGCACCGCGAGCAACGCCAACTGGCGGGTGGTGGGCAGCATCATCCACAACAACGGCACCTACGGCCTGAATCTCAACGGCGACGGCGACACGGTGCAGAACAGCCAGATCTACGGCAACAGTGGCTGGGGCATCAACGCCGATTCGAGCAATCTGAGCAATCCGATTCAGATACTCGACAGCTTCATCCACGACAACACCCAGGGCGGAATCGAGGTCCAGTACTCTGTGATCCTCACCGGCAACGAGGTTTACGGTGAAACCGGCAGCAACATCTACGGCATCAGCCTGGGTTACGGCGCCAGAGCGTCCGACAACGAGGTTTACAAGAACACCATCGGCTTGTACGCCTACGACAACTCGATCGCCTCGGGCAACTACGTCTACTCCAACACCAGCATCGGCATCTCGACGTACGACTCGACCATCACCGGCAATCACGTGTACAGCAATCCGACCGGTATCAGCGATACGGGCTATTCGGAGATCGACAACAACGTGGTCTATGCGAACGCCAACGTGGCGATCGCGATTTCCGGCGGCCACAACGCCGGCGAGGACGTACGCGACAACACCATCTACCAGCCCGGAGGCGACGGGGTGCAGATCGCGGCGAGCTCGGGCGGCGTGCAGTTCTACAACAACATCGTGCAGGTCAACGCCGGCACGGCCTTGAAGGTGGGAGCGAGTCAGACCGGATTCGCGTCGGACTACAATCTTTTCTACACGCCGATTGCGGGCGCCCAGGTGGGCGTGTGGAACGGGACGCAGGAAACCACCCTCGCGGCGTGGCAGACCGCCAGCGGACAGGATGCGCATAGCAAGACCGGCAATCCGCTGTTCCTCGATCCCGCCGGCGCCGACAATATCTTGGGCGACCAAGGCGTCATTACGGGCAACGGTCTGGACGACAATTTCGGCCTCGCCGGCGGTTCGCCGGCGATCAACGCCGGCGATCAGTACGTCGCGACGCTCACCGACATCAACGGCAATCCGCGCCACACCGATCCCGGCACCCCCGACACCGGCATCGGCCAGCCGATCTATGTGCCCGCGGTCCAGTCAGGCAGCACGTTCAATGCGACCGGCGGTACCAGCCTCAACTACCAGACCACCAATGGTGCCGTTACCTACACACTGCCGTTTGCGTTCACCTTCTACGGCGTCTCGTACAGCCAGGTCTACATCAGCACCGGCGGCTTTCTGCAGTTCGGCGGAACGACCAACCTGTATTCATCGGCCGCGAATTCGGCCGCAGGGCTCGCGGGCGAGGTGCGTATCGCGCCGTTCTGGGCGAGCCTCACCACCGCCGGCTCGAGTTCGTCGAATTTGTACGCCGATACGACGGTCGCGGGCCAGGTCACGATCCGCTGGGCCGCATTCATCCAGGGCACGGGCACCAGCGACCCCGTGAACTTCTCCGTGACGCTGTTCCAGAACGGTACCTTCCGCTTCGATTACGGCGTGTGTGCGGTGAACGTCGTCACGCCGACAGTCGGGGTGTCGGCCGGGAACGGTCAGGTTTACGTGCTGTCGGCCTACAATGGCGAAGGCAACCTGTCGGGCGCGGCATCTCTGTTGTGGACGAGCACTGCCTCGCTCACCAGCGATATCGGCGCCTACGAATACCAGGGCAATTCGAGCGACACCACGCCGCCGCAGGTGAGCAACATCACCAATGTGCCGCCCGGCGGCGGCTCGACCGCGCTCGCCTTCAGCAGTGTTCAGGTGGACTTTTCCGACACCCTGGATCAGATCTCCGCCCGCAGCCCGGCCAACTACGAACTGCTGTACGCGGGGCCGGACGGCGTGTTCGGCACGCCCGACGATACGCAGATCGCGCTGACGCCCGAGTACTCCTATCCCGGCAGCAACGTGACCTTGCAGTTCGCCAACGGCGTGCTGGCCGACGGGGTGTATGAACTGACGGTGCAGGGTGTCTATGACGTCAACGGCAACTTGCTCCAAGGCAACGGCGCCGGGGCGGCGTCCGATCAGTACGTCGTCACCTTCACCATCGACCGCAGCCACAACATCCCGCCGGTCGCCTCCAACGGCAGCACGACGACGGCGGAGGGGCAACCGGTCACCATCACCCTGGCGAGCACGGATCCGGGCGGAGAGCCGCTGATCTTCAGCATCGTGGGTCAGCCGCAGGACGGCACCTTGTCGGCGATCAACGAGACCAACGATACGGTGGTCTACACGCCGAACACGTATTTCAACGGCACCGACTCGTTCGAGTTCCAGGTCGACGACGGCAAGCTCGGCATCAGCGATGCGACCGTGAGCTTGACGGTCACGCCGGTCAATCAGGTCCCGTCAGCCTCAGGCACCACCGCAACGACCAATGAGAACACGCCGGTGGAGATCTTCCTGCCGGCGAGCGATGTCGAGACCTCCCAACCGAATCTCACTTACACCGTGACCGCCCCGGCAAACGGCACACTGACCCCGGTGGGCGGAGGCCAGAACGGACTCTATCTGTACACGCCGAACCAGTACTTCAGCGGCACCGACACCTTCACCTACACCGTGACAGACCGCGGCGATCCGGACGGCAGCTACGGTGGAGTTGCGACCTCGCCGGCCGGGTCCGTGACGGTCACCGTGGTCCATGTGAACCAGCCGCCGGTGATCGCACCCATCGGCACGACGATCGGCACCACTCAGAACGCCTTGCAGGTAAATGAAGGCACGGCACTGAGCTTCACGGTCCAGGGGTCCGATCCCGACACGGGCGCGGTGCTGCAATACAGTCTTGTCAACAATACGGTGGCGGGCGCGAGCATCAACTCGGGCACCGGTGTGTTCACCTGGACCCCACCCATGGGACCGGTAACGCAGGCGTTTACGGTTCAGGTCACCTATGGGTCGCTGACCGCACAGGCCAACTTCAACGTCGTGGTCGCACACGTGCCGCCTACGGTCAGCTTGAGCGGCGCTGCGATGGTGGAGGCGAGCCAGAATTACTCGGTAAGCTTCAGCGCCGTCGAGGCGGTCGGCAGCCATACGCTAAGCGGCTGGTCGATCAATTGGGGCGACGGAACGACGAGCAGCACCTCGAACGGCACACTCGCTGCCGACGCTACCGGCGCGAGCCACGTGTACGCCCAGGCCGGCACGTACTTTGTGATCGCCACGGCGAGCGACGATGTGGGCAGCTACGTCTCGCAGCCTCTGAAGGTGCAGGTGAGCGTGCCCGTACTGACGGGTGCGGGCAACACGGTCACCTATACGCAGGGCGGAGCTGGAGCCGTTGCATCACCTGCGATTGCGGTCACCGACCTTGCCAGTGCGACGCTCGCCTCGGCGAGCGTATCGATCACGGGCGGCTACCTCTCGGGGGACACGCTGGCGGCGAACACGACCGGTACGGGAATCACTGCGAGCTATAACGCGGGCACGGGCGTGCTCATTTTGAGCGGCAGTGACACCCTGGCGAATTATCAGCAGGTGCTCGACTCGGTGACCTTCAGCTCGACGAGCGCCAACCCGACGAACTTCGGGGCCGACTTGAACCGCACCCTGTCTTGGCAGGTCAACGACGGCACCCTGAGCTCGAGCGCCGTGACCAGTGCGGTGACGGTGGTGCCCGTCGATCAGGCGCCTGCTCTCAGCGCCGCCGGCAACACCGTTACCTATATTCAGGGTGGATCGCCGGTCATCGCATCCTCGGGGGTCACCATTGGGGATGCTGACAGCCTCACCCTGACGTCGGCTAGCGTCGCGATCAGCACGGGCTTCCTCGCCGGCGACACGCTGGCCGCGAACACCACGGGCACCACGATCAACGCGAGCTACAACGCGAGCACGGGAGTGCTCACCTTGAGCGGCAGCGACACCGTGGCCAACTATCAGACCGTGCTCGACTCGGTGACCTTCAGCTCGACCAGCGTGAACCCGACCAATAGTGGCGCCGACGTGAGCCGCGGCCTGTCTTGGACTGTGAACGATGGCACGCTGAACTCCAACACCGTCACCAGCAATGTGACGGTGGTCGGCGTGGATCAGGCGCCGGTTCTTGCGGGGGCGGGCAATACGGTGACGTTCACCCAGGGCGGGACGCCGGTCATCGCTTCATCGGGGATCACTGTCGCAGACTCCGACAGCCTGACGCTGGCGTCCGCGAGCGTCTTGATTACGTCAGGATTCTTCGACGGCGACACCCTGGCCGCGGTGACGACGGGCACCTCGATCAGTGCGAGCTATAACGCTGGGACCGGGGTGCTCACCTTGAGCGGCAGCGATACTCTCGCCAACTACCAGACCGTGCTCGACTCGGTGACCTTCACCTCGACCAGCGCAAATCCGACCAACTATGGCGCCGATACCAGCCGCGCCCTCTCCTGGCAGGTGAATGACGGGACGCTGAACTCCAACACCGTCACCAGCAACGTCACAGCAGTCGGCATCGATCAAGCACCGGTGTTGAGTGGTGGCAACACGGTGACCTTCACTCAAGGCGGCGCGGCGGTGGTGGCCTCCTCAGGCGTAACGGTCAGCGATGTCGATAACCTCGACCTCGCCTCGGCGACCGTATCGATCGGCACCGGCTTCTTGGCGGGCGACACTCTCGCGGCGGTGACGACGGGCACCTCGATCAGCGCGAGCTACAACGCTGGGGCCGGAGTGCTCACGTTGAGCGGCAGCGATACTCTCGCCAACTACCAGACCGTGCTCGAATCCGTGACCTTCACTTCGGGGAACGTCAATCCGACGAATTTCGGCGCCGACGTGAGCCGGACGTTGAGCTGGCAGGTGAACGACGGCACGCTCAATTCCAACACTGTTTCCAGCAACGTCACAGTAGTCGGCATCGATCAAGCACCGGTGTTGAGTGGTGCGGGCAACACGGTGACTTTCACTCAAGGCGGCGCGGCGGTGGTGGCATCCTCCGGAATCACCGTCGCGGACACCGATAGTCTCAGGCTGGCCTCTGCGACCGTATCGATCGGCACCGGCTTCTTGACGGGCGACACGCTCGCGGCAGTGACGACCGGCACCTCGATCGGCGCGAGCTACAACGCTGGGACCGGAGTGCTCACCTTGAGCGGCAGCGATACGCTCGCCAACTACCAGACCGTGTTCGACTCGGTCACCTTCAGCTCGACGAGCGCCAACCCGACGAACTATGGTTCCGATACCAGCCGCGCACTCTCCTGGCAGGTGAACGACGGTACCCTCAACTCCAACACCGTCACCAGTAGCGTAACCGTGGCCGGTGTGGATCAAGCACCGGTGTTGAGTGGTTCGGGCAACACGGTGACCTTCACTCAGGGCGGGGCGGCGGTGGCGGCCTCATCGGGGATCACGGTCAGCGACGTCGACAACCTCGATCTTACCTCGGCGACCGTATCGGTCAGCTCCGGATTCTTCGTCGGCGACACCCTTGCTGCGGTGACGACGGGCACCTCGATCAGCGCGAGCTACAACGCGGCTACCGGGGTGCTCACCTTGAGCGGCAGCGATACGCTCGCCAACTACCAGACCGTGCTCGATTCGGTGGCGTATAGCTCCGGCAGTGCGAACCCGACCAACTTTGGCGCCGACGCGAGCCGGACTTTGAACTGGCAGGTGAACGACGGCATTGTCGCCTCCAATACCGTCACCAGCACCGTGACAGTGGTTGCGGTCGCCGAGGCGCCCATCATCAGCGGCGCCGGCAATACGGTCACGTTCACGCAGGGTGGATCGCCGGTCGTCGCCTCTTCGGGACTCACTGTCGCAGACACCGACAGCCTCACGCTGGCCTCGGCAACCGTGTCTATCGGTAGCGGGTTCCTCACCGGCGACACCCTCGCCGCGGTGACCATGGGAACTGCGATCAGCGCGAGCTACAACGCGGCCACCGGGGTGCTCACCTTGAGCGGCAGCGATACGCTCGCCAACTACCAGACAGTGCTCGACTCGGCCACCTTCAGTTCGGGCAGCGCCAACCCGACGAACTATGGTTCCGATACCAGCCGCGCACTCTCCTGGCAGGTGAATGACGGCACGCTGAGCTCGAACACCGTGACGAGCACGGTGACGGTCGTGGGGGTGGATCAGGCGCCGGTGCTTGCCGGTGCCGGCAACACGGTGACCTTCGCCCAGGGCGGATCGCCCGTGGTCGCTTCTTCGGGAATTTCGGCGAGCGACGCCGACAGTCTCAATCTCGTCTCGGCGACCGTGTCGATCGGTACCGGGTTCCTCACCGGCGACACGCTGGCTGCGGTGACCACGGGCACCTCGATCAGCGCGAGCTACAACGCCGGCACGGGGGTGCTCACGCTCACCGGCAGCGACACCGTGGCCAACTACCAGAACGTACTCGACTCCGTGACGTTCACCTCGAGCAGCGCCAACCCGACCAACTACGGGACCGATTTGAGCCGCGGCCTCTCCTGGCAGGTGAATGACGGCACCCTCAATTCCAACACCGTCACCAGTAGCGTAACCGTCGCCGGGGTCGATCAAGCGCCGGTGCTGGCCGGTGCGGGCAACACGGTGACTTTCACCCAAGGCGGCGCAGCGGTGGTTGCATCCACAGGGATCACCGTCGCGGACACCGACAGCCTCACGCTGGCCTCTGCGACCGTGTCGGTCAGCTCCGGATTCTTCGCCGGCGACACCCTGGCCGCGGTGACGACCGGCACCTCGATCAGTGCGAGCTACAACGCGGTCACCGGGGTGCTCACCTTGAGCGGCACCGACAGCCTCGCCAACTACCAGACGGTGCTCGACTCGGTGACGTTCAACTCGACCAGCGGCAACCCCACGAGCTATGGCGCGGACTTGAGCCGCACCCTCACTTGGGTTGTGAACGACGGCGCACTGAATTCGAACACCGTGGCGAGCACTGTGGCGGTGGTCGGCGTGGATCAGGCGCCGGTGCTCGCCGGTGCCGGCAACACGGTCACCTTCACCCAGGGCGGGGCGGCGGTGGTGGCCTCCTCTGGCGTTACGGTCAGCGATGTCGACAGCCTCGATTTGACCTCGGCGACGGTGTCGATCGGCACTGGATTCCTTGCCGGCGACACGCTGGCTGCCGTGACGACGGGCACCTCGATCAGCGCCAGCTACAACGCGAGCACCGGGGTGCTCACCTTGAGCGGCACGGACACGGTCGCGAACTATCAGAGCGTGCTCGATTCAGTGGCGTATAGCTCCGGCAGTGCGAACCCGACCAATTTTGGTGCCGATTCGAGCCGGACTTTGAGCTGGCAGGTGAATGACGGGACGCTGAACTCCAACACCGTCACCAGCACTGTGACAGTGGTCGCGGTCGCCGAGGCGCCGATCATCAGCGGCGCCGGCAATACGGTGACCTTCACCCAGGGCGGATCACCGGTCGTCGCCTCTTCGGGACTCACTGTCGCAGACACCGACAGCCTCACGCTGGCCTCTGCGACCGTGTCGATCGGTACTGGGTTCCTCACCGGCGACACCCTCGCCGCGGTGACCACGGGCACCTCGATCAGCGCGAGCTACAACGCCGGCACGGGGGTGCTCACCTTGAGCGGCACCGACAGCCTCGCGAACTACCAGACAGTGCTCGACTCGGTGACCTTCAGCTCCACCAGCGCCAACCCGACCAACTACGGCGAGAACTTGACTCGCAGCTTGAGCTGGCAGGTGAATGACGGTACCTTGAACTCGAACACGGTCGCCAGCAATGTAATCGTGGCCGGGGTCGATCAAGCGCCGGTGCTTGCCGGTGCGGGCAACACGGTGACCTTCACTCAGGGCGGGGCGGCGGTGGCGGCCTCATCGGGGATCACGGTCAGCGATGTCGACAGCTTGAACCTTGCTTCTGCTACCGTCTCGATAGGTACCGGCTTCCTGGCGGGCGACACCCTTGCTGCGGTGACCACCGGAACGGCCATCAGCGTGAGCTACAACGCCGGCACGGGGGTGCTCACGCTCACCGGCAGCGACACCGTGGCCAACTACCAGAACGTACTCGACTCCGTGACGTATAGCTCCGGCAGTGCGAACGCCACGAATTCGGGCGCGGACACGAGCCGCAGCCTCTCTTGGGCTGTCAATGACGGCACGCTCACCTCGAACACGGTAACGAGCTCGGTGACTGTGGTTGAGGCAGCTACGGCGCCGGTGCTCGCCGGTGCCGGCAACACGGTCACGTTCACTCAGGGTGGGTCGCCGGTCGTCGCCTCTTCGGGGATCACGGTCAGCGATGTCGACAGCTTGAACCTTGCTTCTGCTACCGTCTCGATAGGTACCGGCTTCCTGGCGGGCGACACCCTTGCTGCGGTGACCACCGGCACCGCGATCAGCGCCAGCTACAACGCGAGCACCGGTGTGCTGACGTTGAGCGGCAGCGACACGCTCGCGAACTACCAGACGGTGCTCGACTCCGTCACCTTCACCTCGACGAGTGCGAACCCGACGAACTATGGGACCGATGTCAGCCGCGGCCTCACTTGGGCTGTGAGCGACGGCACGCTCAGTTCCAACTCGGCGGCGAGCACGGTCACGGTGGTTGGGGTGGATCAGGCGCCGGTGCTCGCCGGTGCGGGGAACACGGTGACCTTCACCCAGGGCGGCGCGCCGGTGATGGTTTCGCCCGCGATCACGGTGTCCGATGTCGACAACCTGACACTGGCTTCCGCGAGCGTCTC
Organism: uncultured Gammaproteobacteria bacterium; assembly: GCA_963702735.1. Taxonomy (GTDB): domain Bacteria; phylum Pseudomonadota; class Gammaproteobacteria; order Steroidobacterales; family Steroidobacteraceae; genus Bog-1198. Next base: position 887,850 of record CAVPDW010000002.1, read on the forward strand.
GATAACTTCCGGATTCTTCGCCGGCGACACCCTCGCCGCGGTGACGACGGGCACCTCGATCAGTGCGAGCTACAACGCTGGGACCGGGGTGCTCACCTTGAGCGGCAGCGACACCGTGGCCAACTACCAGAACGTACTCGACTCCGTGACGTTCACCTCGACGAGCGCCAACCCGACCAACTACGGGACCGATTTGAGCCGCGGCCTCTCCTGGCAGGTGAATGACGGCACCCTCAATTCCAACACGGTCGCCAGTAGCGTAACCGTCGGCGGTGTGGATCAAGCACCGGTGTTGAGTGGTGCCGGCAACACGGTGACCTTCACCCAGGGTGGCGCGGCGGTGGTGGCTTCCTCGGGTGTAACGGTGAGCGACGCCGACAGCCTGACGCTGGCCTCGGCAAACGTGTCGGTCAGTTCTGGGTTCTTCGCCGGCGACACCCTGGCCGCGGTGACGACGGGCACCTCGATCAGTGCGAGCTACAACGCGAGCACCGGGGTGCTCACCTTGAGCGGCAGCGACACCGTGGCCAACTACCAGAACGTACTCGACTCCGTGACGTTCACCTCGACGAGCGCCAACCCGACCAACTACGGGACCGATTTGAGCCGCGGCCTCTCCTGGCAGGTGAATGACGGCACCCTCAATTCCAACACGGTCGCCAGTAGCGTAACCGTCGGCGGTGTGGATCAAGCACCGGTGTTGAGTGGTGCCGGCAACACGGTGACCTTCACCCAGGGTGGCGCGGCGGTGGTGGCTTCCTCGGGTGTAACGGTGAGCGACGCCGACAGCCTGACGCTGGCCTCGGCAAACGTGTCGGTCAGTTCTGGGTTCTTCGCCGGCGACACCCTGGCCGCGGTGACGACGGGCACCTCGATCAGTGCGAGCTACAACGCGAGCACCGGGGTGCTCACCTTGAGCGGCAGCGACACCGTGGCCAACTACCAGAACGTACTCGACTCCGTGACGTTCACCTCGACGAGCGCCAATCCGGCCAACTACGGGGCCGACTTGAGTCGCGGCCTCTCCTGGCAGGTGAACGACGGCACGCTCAATTCCAACACGGTCGCCAGCAATGTGACCGTCGCCGGCGTGGATCAGGCCCCGGTGCTCAGCGGTGCCGGCAACACGGTGACCTTCACCCAGGGCGGGGCGGCGGTGGTGGCCTCGCCTGCGATCACAGTGTCCGACGTGGACAGTCTCGAATTGGCCTCGGCGACCGTCTCGATCGGCACCGGCTTCTTGGCGGGCGATACGCTCGCCGCCGTGACCACCGGCACCTCGATTGGCGCCAGCTACAACGCGAGCACGGGAGTGCTCACTTTAAGCGGCAGCGACACGCTGGCGCACTACCAGACAGTGCTCGAATCGGTGAGCTTCGCTTCAGGCAGCGTGAATCCCACCGATTTCGGCGCCGATGTGAGCCGGACGTTGAGCTGGCAGGTGAACGACGGCACGCTCGCCTCCAACACCGTCACCAGTAGCGTAACCGTGGCCGGCGTGGATCAGGCCCCGGTGTTGAGCGGTGCCGGCAATACCGTGACCTTCACCCAGGGCGGGGCGGCGGTGATGGCCTCGCCTGCGATCACAGTGTCCGACGTGGACAGTCTCGAATTGGTCTCGGCGACGGTATCGATCGGCACTGGGTTCCTCACCGGCGACACGCTCGCCGCCGTAACCACCGGCACCTCGATTAGCGCCAGCTACAACGCAAGCACGGGAGTGCTCACTTTAAGCGGCAGCGACACGCTCGCCAACTACCAGACCGTGCTCGACACGGTCACTTACAGTTCTACGAGCGCGAACCCGACCAACTCCGGTAGCGATTTGAGCCGAACATTGAACTGGCAGGTCAATGATGGCACGCTCACCTCGAACACGGTAACAAGCTCGGTGATTGTAGTTGAGACAGCTACAGCGCCGGTGCTCGCCGGTGCGGGCAATACCGTGACCTTCACTCAGGGTGGGTCGCCGGTCGTCGCCTCTTCGGGGATCACGATTGCAGAGGTCGACAGCCTCACGCTGGCCTCGGCGACCGTGTCGGTCAGTTCCGGGTTCTTCGCCGGCGACACGCTGGCGGCCGTGACCACCGGCACCTCGATCAGTGCGAGCTACAACGCCGGGACCGGGGTGCTCACCTTGAGCGGCACGGACACGCTCGCGAACTATCAGTCCGTGCTCGACTCCGTGATCTTCACCTCGACCAGCGCCAATCCGACCAACTATGGCGCCGATGCCAGCCGCGCCCTCTCCTGGCAGGTGAATGACGGGACGCTGAACTCCAACACCGTCGCCAGCAATGTGACGGTGGTCGGGGTGGATCAGGCGCCGGTGCTCGCCGGGGCCGGCAACACGGTGACCTTCACTCAAGGAGGTGCGCCGGTGGTGGCCTCCTCCGGGATCACGGTCAGCGATGTCGATAGCCTTGACCTCGCCTCAGCGACCGTATCGATCGGCACCGGCTTCTTGGTGGGCGACACCCTTGCTGCGGTGACCACGGGCACCTCGATCAGTGCGAGCTACAACGCGAGCACGGGAGTGCTCACTTTGAGCGGCAGCGACACGCTGGCCAACTACCAGGCCGTGCTCGACTCGGTCACCTTCGGCTCCAGCAGTGCGAACCCAACCAACAATGGCGCCGATACCAGCCGCACCTTGAGCTGGCAGGTGAACGACGGCACGCTTGCCTCGAACATCGTTACCAGCAACGTCACTGTAGTCGGCGTGGATCAGGCGCCGGTGCTCGCCGGTGCGGGCAACACGGTGACCTTCACCCAGGGCGGATCGCCGGTCGTCGCCTCTTCGGGGATCACGATTGCAGACGTCGACAGCCTCACGCTGGCCTCGGCGACCGTGTCGGTCAGTTCGGGGTTCTTCGCCGGCGACACGCTGGCGGCCGTGACCACCGGCAGCTCGATCAGTGCGAGCTACAACGCGGCCACCGGCCTGCTCACGTTGAGCGGCACGGACACGCTCGCGAACTATCAGGCCGTGCTCGATTCGGTGACCTTCAGCTCGACGAGCGCGAATCCGACCAACTCCGGTACCGACTTGAGCCGAACCTTGAGCTGGCAGGTCAACGACGGCTCGCTCAATTCCAACTTAGTGACGAGCACGGTGAGACTGGCTGCGGTCGGTAATGCCCCGTTGCTCGGCGGGGCGGGCAACACGGCGACCTACACTGAAGGTGGCGCAGGGGTGACCGCTTCTGGTGCACTGACCGTGTCCGACGTGGACAGCCTCGATCTCGCCTCTGCGACCGTGTCGATCGGCGCCGGGTTCCTTGCCGGCGACACCCTGGCGGCGAGCACGACCGGGACCCTGATCACGGCGAGTTACAACGCGAGCACGGGGGTGCTCACTCTCACCGGCAGCGACACCGTGGCGCACTACCGCACGGTACTGCACTCAGTGAAGTTCAGCTCGACGAGCGCGAACCCGACCGACTACGGCGCAGACTTGAGCCGCACCTTGAGCTGGCAGGTCAATGACGGCACGCTTGCCTCGAACACCGTCACCAGCAACGTCACTGTAGTCGGCGTGGATCAGGCGCCGGTGCTCGCCGGTGCCGGCAATACGGTTGCGTTCACTCAAGGCGGCGCGGCGGTGGTGGCGTCCTTAGGCATAACCGTCAGCGATGCTGACAGCCTCAATCTGGCCTCGGCGACGGTGACGATCAGCAGCGGGTTCTTCGCGGGCGACACCCTTGCCGCCGTGACCACGGGCACGGCCATCACGGCGAGCTACAGCGCGACCACGCATGTGCTCACGCTCACCGGCAGCGACACCGTGGCCAACTACCAGACCGTGCTCGACTCGGTGACGTTCAACTCGACCAGTGCGAATCCGACCAACTCGGGCGCCGACACGAGCCGCACCTTGAGCTGGCGGGTGAACGATGGCACGCATAACTCCAATGTCGTGACCAGCACCGTGACGGTCAGCGGCGTGGACCAGGCGCCCGTGCTCGGCGGGGCGGGCAACACGGCGACCTACACTGAAGGTGGCGCAGGGGTGACCGCTTCTGGTGCACTGACCGTGTCCGACGTGGACAGCCTCGATCTCGCCTCTGCGACCGTGTCGATCGGCGCCGGGTTCCTTGCCGGCGACACCCTGGCGGCGAGCACGACCGGGACCCTGATCACGGCGAGTTACAACGCGAGCACGGGGGTGCTCACTCTCACCGGCAGCGACACCGTGGCGCACTACCGCACGGTACTGCACTCAGTGAAGTTCAGCTCGACGAGCGCGAACCCGACCGACTACGGCGCAGACTTGAGCCGCACCTTGAGCTGGCAGGTCAATGACGGCACGCTTGCCTCGAACACCGTCACCAGCAACGTCACTGTAGTCGGCGTGGATCAGGCGCCGGTGCTCGCCGGTGCCGGCAATACGGTTGCGTTCACTCAAGGCGGCGCGGCGGTGGTGGCGTCCTTAGGCATAACCGTCAGCGATGCTGACAGCCTCAATCTGGCCTCGGCGACGGTGACGATCAGCAGCGGGTTCTTCGCGGGCGACACCCTTGCCGCCGTGACCACGGGCACGGCCATCACGGCGAGCTACAGCGCGACCACGCATGTGCTCACGCTCACCGGCAGCGACACCGTGGCCAACTACCAGACCGTGCTCGACTCGGTGACGTTCAACTCGACCAGTGCGAATCCGACCAACTCGGGCGCCGACACGAGCCGCACCTTGAGCTGGCGGGTGAACGATGGCACGCATAACTCCAATGTCGTGACCAGCACCGTGACGGTCAGCGGCGTGGACCAGGCGCCCGTGCTCGGCGGGGCGGGCAACACGGCGACCTACACTGAAGGTGGCGCAGGGGTGACCGCTTCTGGTGCACTGACCGTGTCCGACGTGGACAGCCTCGATCTCGCCTCTGCGACCGTGTCGATCGGCGCCGGGTTCCTTGCCGGCGACACCCTGGCGGCGAGCACGACCGGGACCCTGATCACGGCGAGTTACAACGCGAGCACGGGGGTGCTCACTCTCACCGGCAGCGACACCGTGGCGCACTACCGCACGGTACTGCACTCAGTGAAGTTCAGCTCGACGAGCGCGAACCCGACCGACTACGGCGCAGACTTGAGCCGCACCTTGAGCTGGCAGGTCAATGACGGCACGCTTGCCTCGAACACCGTCACCAGCAACGTCACTGTAGTCGGCGTGGATCAGGCGCCGGTGCTCGCCGGTGCCGGCAATACGGTTGCGTTCACTCAAGGCGGCGCGGCGGTGGTGGCGTCCTTAGGCATAACCGTCAGCGATGCTGACAGCCTCAATCTGGCCTCGGCGACGGTGACGATCAGCAGCGGGTTCTTCGCGGGCGACACCCTTGCCGCCGTGACCACGGGCACGGCCATCACGGCGAGCTACAGCGCGACCACGCATGTGCTCACGCTCACCGGCAGCGACACCGTGGCCAACTACCAGACCGTGCTCGACTCGGTGACGTTCAACTCGACCAGTGCGAATCCGACCAACTCGGGCGCCGACACGAGCCGCACCTTGAGCTGGCGGGTGAACGATGGCACGCATAACTCCAATGTCGTGACCAGCACCGTGACCGTGGCAGCGGCTCCTGCACCGGCCGCCACAGCGAGCATTTTGAGCGCACCGGCGCTCGCCAACACCAGCCTCCGCATGGGCAGCCTCACTGCCGCGGCCGGCGCGCACGCCACCGTGCCGGTCAGCATCACTAACGCAGGCGGCCTGCGGTCGATGCACCTGGTGATCCGCTACGACGCCCGCGCGCTCACCCCGGTCACGATCGAGCGCAGCGCACTCACCTCCGGCTTCTCCTACACGGCCGGCATCGTCGAGCCCGGCCTGCTGCGCATCGAGGCGGCCGGCAAGCAGCCGCTGCGAGTGGGCGACGGGGAGCTCTTCGGATTGAAATTTGCGGTCGCCCCGACGGCGACAGGCACGTTGCGGATCGACTTCGCCAGTGCGAATCTAAACGACGCGCGCCTCGCGGTCAGCGATCCAAAGGAGGGGGCGATTATTGTCAAAACTGGGAGCCCGCAGATGGCGCCGCAGGCTATGCCTAAACCGGCCATTAGCCTCAACCAGCCGGCGCGCAGTTTCGAGCTTAGCAATGGCAAAACTCACGCCTGGCTCGATGAGTTTCTGAAGCCGAGCGAGGGCAAGGCCGCCAAGGCGAACTCGTGGACCGTCGTGGTCAAGCCCCGTACGCTGCATTGAAAACAACATGTCAAATGCGTCAAATTGCGCCAATCGCAGCGAAAAAATCCGAGAAAAAGTCTAAGATAGGGGTGCCAACGTTAGGGGATGTTAAAGATGCCAATGACCCTGATAACGACGCGCTTCCGCCTGCTCGCAACCCCCTCGCGCAGTAGAGAATTCATTCGAACATGACGACCATACCCGGCGGCGGACGCGCTGCTGTGGTCGGCGCCGTCGCCTCAGAACCTCGACTAGGGTCCTCCTTCTCCTCGACCTCGCAGGCGGGGGCCACTGCGGATTTTTGGTCGCTTCTGGTCAATGCGCGGACTTCCGAGCAGTTGTGTCAAGCCTGGCTCGGCATCCTGTGCCAATGGATACCGGGTACTCAGGGTGGCTTGCTGCTGCTGCACGAAGAAGGCGACCGCTATGCGCCGGCGGCCGTGTGGCCCGATCAGGAGCGTGACATGTCGCACATGGCCGGCGCTGCGCAGGAGGCGCTCGTCGAGCGGCATGGCGTGGTGCGCGATGAGTCGAGCGGCATGGCGCAGTGCGCTTATCCGCTGCTGGGCGCCGACACGGCGTACGGCGTCGTGGTACTGCATGTAGTGGCCCGCGGCGAGACCGGCATGCGCGATGCGCTGCGGCTGCTGCACTGGGGTGCCGGCTGGCTGGTCGGACTGTTCGACAAGCGGCATCTGCTCGACCGCGAGCGGCGTCTGACCCGCTCAGCGCTGCTTCAGGACATTCTGCTGGGTGCTCTCGCCGAACAACACGAGGACGAAGCGGCGCGCTGGATCGTCAATCGTCTCGCGGAGGCGCTGCCCTGCCGCAGCGCCATGCTTGCGCGCGCCCGAGGCGGCGCGGCGCTTGAACTGGTCTGCGTGTCGGGCAGCGCCGGATTCGAGGCCCGCGCCAACCTGCTCGCGGCCGCGCGCGAGGCGCTGCGCGAGACGCACTCGAGCGGCGAGATGCAATGCCACCCAGCCGTCGGCGCGGATGGCTCCGCCCCCGTCCCGCTGGTCGACGCCCTGGCGGACTACTGCCGGGAAGCGCAGTCCGGCGGCGCTGTGGCGCTGCCGCTCGTGTCCCAGGGCCGCAAACTGGGTGCGCTGCTGGTGGAATCGGAGGCGCCCTTCGACGCCGATACCCGCGAGTTTCTGCAGACGCTCGCCTTGGCGCTCGCCCCCTGCATCGATGTACAGAAAACGGCCAGCCGCGGACTGCTGGCGCACGCACGCTCGAGGGCGGCCGACGCGCTGCGCACGCTTGCCGGCCCGCGTTATCCCGGACTCAAGCTGATCGGCGCGCTCGCGCTGGTCGCCCTGACCGCGGCCGCTCTCTTGCGGACGGACTTTCGCGTTCGAGCACCCGCCACCGTCGAAGGCCAGCTGCAGCGCGTGGCCGTCGCTCCCTTCGACGGCTATATCGCCGTGGCCGCCATCCGTGCCGGCGACACGGTGCATGCGGGGGACGTGCTCGCGCGCATGGACGACCGCGACCTCAAGCTCGCCGAAGCCAAGGCCGCGGCCGACGCTGAACTGGCCGAACGCAAGCTGCGCGAGGCCATGGGCCGTGGCGATGCGGTGGCGGTGCGCCTCGCTCAGGCCGACGTCGAGCAGGGCGACGCGGAACTTGCCCTGGTACGGGAACGACTGTCGCGCGCGGCGATCACTGCGCCTTTCGACGGACGTGTGGTCAAGGGGGATCTGTCGCAGCAGCTGGGGGCGCCGGTGGAGCAGGGCAAGGTGCTGTTCGAGATCGCGCCCATGGACGCCTGGCGGGTCGTTCTGAAGGTGGACGAGAGGGACATCGTTCATGTGCACCAGGGCGAGCAGGGGGAACTGCTGCTGGCTGGTCTTTCGGGTGATCATTTCGCCATCCGCGTCAGCAAGATTTCCCCGGTGGCGCAGGCCGAAGAGGGCCGCAACACCTTTCGCGTCGAAGCCCAGCTGCAGGGCGGCGGATCTGCCATTCAGCCGGGCATGGAGGGCGTGGGCAAGATTCAGGCGGGCCGGCACAGTCTTCTGTGGATCGGATTCCACCGCTTGTTCTACTGGGCCCGCTACACCGCATGGACAATCGGCCTGTAGTGCGTGGCGCCGAGGGCGGGCTGCACACTCAGCTCGTCAACAGCCATTGGTATCGCGTCGCCGGCGTGGTGCCCAGGCTTCGCCAGCAACTTCGCGTGCATGCGCACCGCTACCGCGGACGGCTCTGGTACGTGATCGAGGACCGGATGAACGGCCGGTATCACCGCTTCGACCGCCAGGCCTGGCGCATCATTCATCTGCTCAACGGCACGCTCACTCTGGAACAGCTTTGGCATCGCCTCGCAAGCGAGCCCGGCGCGCACACGCCGAGCCAGGAGGACATCCTGGCGCTGCTTGGGCAGCTGCACAGCCTGGACCTTCTTGCCTCCGGTTCGTTGCCCGACCTGGCCGAGGCCGGGCGGCGGGAGCGCAGCCAATCGCGCCAGCGACGCTGGCAGCGCTACATGAATCCTCTGGCGCTGCGCTTCCGCCTGTTCGATCCGGATAAATTCCTGGTGCGCGCCGTGCGCCTGCTCAAGCCCGTCCTCAATCAGGGCGGCGCCCTGCTCTGGCTTGCCTGGGTGATGCCCGCGCTCGTGCTCGCCTGGTCGCACTGGCCGGAACTCACGAGCAATTTCGGCGAACGCTTGCTGGCGCTCGATAACCTGGCCCTCTTGTGGCTCATCTTCCCGCTGGTCAAGGCGCTGCACGAAATCGGCCACGGGGTCGCATGCCGGCTGCGCGGGGGGGAGGTGCACGACATGGGCGTGATGCTCCTCATCTTTCTGCCCGTGCCCTACGTGGATGCGTCGAGCTCTTGGGCTTTCGCCAGCAAACGCGACCGCATGCTGGTCGGAGCCGCGGGCATGCTGGTCGAGTTGGCCCTCGCCGCGGGTGCGTTCTATCTTTGGCTGTGGCTCGAGCCGGGGACGGCGAAGGCCATCGCCTACGATGTGGCGGTGCTCGCCAGCGTCACGACCTTGCTGTTCAACGGCAATCCGCTGCTGCGCTACGACGGCTACTACATCGCGAGCGATGCGCTCGAAATCCCGAATCTCGCCCAGCGTGCCACGCGCTACTGGGGCTATCTCGTCGAACGCTGGATTCTGCGGCGCCCTGAACTGCTCTCTCCCGTGATGGCGCGCGGCGAAGGATTCTGGTTCGCGCTGTATGCGCCGCTGTCCTTCGTGTACCGGATGTTCGTGCTGCTCTCGATCGCGATGTTCATCTCGCACAGATATTTCGCGGTTGGCGCGTTCATTGCGGCGTGGGGTCTCCTCGCGGGGTTGGGGTTGCCGCTGTACCGGGGCCTTCACTGGCTGCGGCGCGTGCTGATCGACGCCCGCGGCGGTGCGCGCGGCCGGCGCGCCGCCCTCGCCGCGATCGCCGCGTTGGGAGTGCTGTTGTTCGTCATACCGCTGCCGCACCACACCCAGGTCGACGGCGTGCTCTGGCTGCCGGACAGCGGCGTGCTGCGCGCCGGCCAGGCAGGCTTCGTCGGCAAGGTGCTGGCGCGCCCCGGGGACCCGGTACCCACCGGCGCGTACATCATGAGTCTGACCGACTCGGCCTTGAGCGCTCACGAGGTGGAACAAGCCGCAAAGGTCGAGGCCGCACAGGTGCGCTATGACGCCGCAAGGCTTCTGGACCCGTCGAAGGGCCAGCAGCTTGCCAGCGACCTTGAGCGCGAGGAGGCCGAACTGCACGCGCTGGAGGAGCGAGCCGGCCGGCTCGAAGTGCACACCGCCGCGCCTGGGTCGCTGTGGCTGCATGATAGCGACAATCTGCCGGGTCAATACGTCAAGCAGGGCCAGGTTCTGGGTTATGTGATTCCGGCCGCGGCTCCCACCGTGCGCGTCATCATCGATCAGACCGATGAGGATTTCATCCGCAGCCACACTCGCAGCATCTGCGGTGAAGCTGCCGTTCGAACCCGGGCCGACGTGGAGCGCCCGCGTCGTTCGAGCCGTTCCTGCGGCATTGAACGAGCTGCCGAGCGCCGCGCTGGGCCGCGAGGGCGGCGGCGCCGTGGCCACCGATCCGCGGGACCAGTCCGGGCGCAAAGCGCTGGTGTCGCACTTCGAGTACGAACTCGCCCTGCCGGAGCAGTTTCCGTACCGCTTCATCGGCAGCCGCGCGAGCGTGCGTTTCGAGCATCCGTCGGAACCGCTCGCGTATCGTATTTCGCGTGGCGTGCGGCGGCTGTTCCTCGCCTTCTTCCACTCCTAGGGCGCGCATGAGCAGCACCACCGAGATCTTCGATTGGCCGCCTGCGTACCTGCCGCTCGCCGCGCGGGTATATCCGGAGCGCACCACCCTCGCCGACACCGCTTTCGACCGCTGGACCGCGGGAATGCTGTCGTCGCTGCGCTTGCCCAAGCCACTGCGAGGGCGCGGCCGTGGCGGCGTGGTGCGCGCGGTACTGAAGCAGGCACGGAGCTTGGAAGATTGGGACGACCGGAGCCTGCGTGCGGCCGCCCGCGAGGCGGCGGCGCCCGCCTTCATGCGCTGCGATCCGCATTCGGGTGCCCACGCGCTCGCCATGGTGCGCGAGGTGGCCCGCCGCAGGGTGGGATTATTGGCGCACCCGCCGCAGGTGCTGGCCGCGTGGAAGCTTGTGTGCGGCCGAATGGTCGAGCTCGACACGGGCGAGGGCAAGACTCTGTCGGCTGCTCTTGCCGCCTGCCTCGCGGCGCTCGCGGGCGTGCCCACGCACGTCATCACGGTGAACGATTACCTCGCGCAGCGCGATGCGCAGACGATGGGGCCGCTGTTCGCTTTCTTCGGCCTCCGCGTGGGTGTGATCCACAGCAAGCTCGACCACAGCCGGCGCGCGGCCGAGTACTCGCGCCATTTGACCTACTGCACCAACAAGGATTTGGTGTTCGACTACCTGCGCGACCGGGTCAGTGCGCGCGGCGCGCACAGCCTTGCGCAGCTGTCTGTCCGCCAGCTGCATGGCCTGGTGCGCGGCGGCGAGCCGTTGCGGCTGCGTGGGCTGCATTTCGCGATCGTCGACGAAGCCGACAGCATCTTGATCGACGAGGGGCGCACTCCCTTGATCCTGTCCTCCGCCCGCGACAAGGGCCGCGACGTCGCGGCCTACCAATCCCTGCTCGACGTCGCCGCCACACTCGAAGCGGATGTGGATTATCGGATGATCGGCGCCCTGCAAATCCCCGAGTTGACCGAATCCGGGCGAGAACGCCTCAACGACATCGCACTTAAGATGGGGGCCGCGAATTCGGAGGGGGTCGCGAATTCGGGTGAATCGACGGCCGATCCTGCGCTCGCGTTCTGGCACGTCCCCTGGGTGCGCGATCACTATCTCGTCCAGGCTCTGCGCGCGTTGCATGTACTGCAGCGAGACCACCACTACGTCGTTCACGAGGACAAGGTTGTCATCGTCGATGAGTTCACGGGGCGCTTGCTTCCAGATCGCAGCTGGGAGCAGGGACTGCATCAGTTGATCGAGGTCAAGGAAGGCTGCGCCGTCACCGGCGTGAACCGCACGCTGGCGCGGCTTACCTACCAGTCCTTTTTCGCGCGCTACCTGCGGCTTTCGGGCATGAGCGGCACGCTGCGAGAGGTGGCACGGGAGACCGCGGTGGTCTACCGCGTGCGAACCGACCGCGTCGAACCGAACAAGCCCATGCGCAGGACCGAATGGCCGACCCTGCTGACCGCAAGCCAGGACGCCAAGCACCAGGCGGTGGTCGAGGAAGTCGTGCGATGCCTCGGCCGCGGCCAGCCGGTGCTGGTGGGCACGCGCTCCGTACAAGCCTCCAAAGCCGTCAGCGAGGCGCTGGCGGCCGCCAAAATCGTGCACCGGGTCCTCAACGCATTGCAGACGGCCAATGAAGCCGATCTCATCGCCCGCGCCGGCAAGCCGCGCGCGGTCACCGTCGCCACCAACATGGCCGGACGCGGCACCGACATTCCCGTCGACCCTGCGCTCATCGAGCACGGCGGATTGCACGTCATACTGACCGAATGGCACGAGTCGGCGCGCATCGATCGGCAGTTGTTCGGCCGCTGCGCACGGCAGGGCGATCCGGGTTCCTGCCGGGCCATTGTCTCTCTGGAGGATGAAATCATTCAGCGTCACGGCGAGGGGGTCGCGCGTTGGGTGGCGGGCCGCTGGCCCGTCGGCGCTCCCCCGCAGTGGGCGGTGCGGCTGCTGCGCAATCGCGTGCAGGCGATGGCCGAACGAGTCAATGCCGCGCAGCGCCGTGCTACGATGCAGCAAGACCGTCTGATGCAGATACAGCTGGCCTTTTCGGGAACTGCGGAATGATGGAATATTGCAGGTCGCGGGAGCGGCGAATTACTCAGGACGCAGATCGCCGCCCGGTGCGCGCCGCGGTGTCGACGTTTTTCCTGCTGTGTGGCGGTCTCGCGTTCGGTGCGGATAAGTCAGCGCCCGCGCCAAGGTCCGTCTCCCGCGAGGGCCCCTTCGACTGCCTCATCGAACCCTATCGCACCGTTGAGGTGCGCAGTCCCGTCACCGGCGTGATCGAGAAGCTCTTTGTCTCGCGCGGCAGCACGGTGAAACAGGGAGCGCCGCTGGTGAAGCTCGATTCCACCGTCGAGAGCGCCGCGGCTGAGCTCGCGCTCTTCAAGTCGCAGATGAGCGGCGCATTGCGATCCGCCGAAAGCCGCGTCTTGCATGCAGAGAGCAAGGCGCGGCGCAAGACCGACCTCGCCGCCAGCAACTTCGCCTCCGCCCAGGATCGCGAGGATGCCGAAGCAGAGGCGGCCGTGGCGCGCGCCGACGTGCTGGCCGCACATGAGACGCAACAGATTGCGAAGCTGGAGTACGCCTACGCGTCCGCGCAGCTGGGCCTGCGAATGATCCACAGTCCCTTCGACGGCGTGGTCATCGACCAGGCGATGAACGTGGGCGATCTCGCTCAGCCCGGCGAGAGCAACGTGTTCATCGTCAAGCTTGCACAAATCGACCCGCTGCGGGTCAAGGCCATCCTGCCGCTTGCGCTTTATCCCAGAGTGAAACTCGGCCAGCATGCAGACGTGATTCCGGAGAAGCCGATGGACGGACACTATGCCGCCACTCTCACCATGGTGGACAAGGTGATCGATGCGGCGAGCGGCACTTTTCAGATTCGCATGGAATTGCCCAATCCGAAGGGCGCGCTGCCCGGGGGGCTTAAGTGCGTGGTAGCGCTATGGTAGTACCCGCGCAAGAGCGTCCGATCATTTGTCGATTCATTCACCCTAAAACAAAGGAAGTCACATGAGCAAAGAGGCACCTAAGACCGCTCCGGCCACTGCGCAGGTCCCGCCGGCGCAGGCGCAGCAGACCCGGGTCAGCACCGCATCCCTGAAAACGAGCTACTGCAACATGTGCAGTACCAATACCACCCGCGAGGAGGTGGTGCTCAATTTCGGCGTCAATCAGAATTGGGACCGTCCCGAAAGCCCCGAGGTGAGTCTCGAGCACCGCATCATACTGAGTCCGTTCCTAGCCAAGCGCCTCTCTCAGCTGCTCAACAAAGTGGTCGAGGACTACGAGACGCGCCACGGCGCTCTCGGCTGAAGCGCCGAAGAGCGGCCGGCGCCGGAAGGGGAACCGGCGCCGGCCGAACACGGCTTTCAAGCGAGGGGATGCGTTAAGGGAGAGGGAGGAAGCACGTGGTGAACGGCAAATGCATCTTGGGATGGGCGATCATGGCGCTGTGCGGCTTTGCACGGGCCGACGATCTCGCCACGGTTTATCAGAAGGCGCTCGTCCATAACGCCCAATACCGGGCTGCGGAAGCACAATACGCCTCCATCCAGCAACGGGTGCCGGAGAGTGTGGCAGCCCTGCTGCCCTCGGTGTCCGTGTCCGCCAATACGTTGTGGAACGACAACAACAGCAACACGTTCCAGCACCAGCAGTACAACAGCAGCGGATACACGGTGTCCCTTATCCAGCCATTGTGGCGGGCGACGAACAATATCACCCTGCACCAGGCGCGCACGCTTGCCGATCAGGCCAGCGCGCAGCTCGACCTCGCGAGGCAGGAGCTGCTGATCCACACGGCGCAGGCCTACTTCGACGTGCTCTACGCGCAAGACGCCTTGAACACCATCAAGGAACAGCGTGCGGCCGACCTCGAGCAGCTGGAACAGGCTTCGCGCAGTTTCGACATCGGCGCCGCGTCTATAACCGATGTGCGGGATGCCAAAGCCCACTACGACCTGCTGACCGCTCAGGAAATCAGCGCGAGCAACGAAGTGGCTTCGAAAACCCAGGTGTTGCGCCAGATCATCAACCAGGATCCAGGACCTTTGGCGCCCTTGCGCCCAGGCATAGTGCTCAAGAACCCTGAGCCCGACACCTTGGGGCCATGGGAGGCTGCGGCGCAGTCCACCAACCCCTCGGTGGTCGCTGCCGAGGCGGCGGTGGAGGCCGCGCGGCAGGAAGCAAGCAAGGCGCGGGCCGGGCACCTGCCGACCGTCGACCTGGTCGCGACCCATGGATATTCGACCTCTGCCACCAACATCACGGTCGGCACCGATCAGCACGCCAACACCCTCGGCATCCAGTTCTCTGTGCCGATTTATTCGGGAGGCGGCATTCTCGCCAAGGTGCGTGAAAATGTTGCCCTGATGGACAAGGCGAACGCCGATCTGGAGGATGCGCGACGCACCGGGGTGCTGGCGGCCCAGCAAGCCTACCTCGGCGCCACCTCGGGGCTTGCGCAGATCAAGGCGCTGAACGAGGCGGTCAAATCGGCCCAAATCGCGCTCGAGTCGAACAAGCGCGGGGTTGCCGTGGGTGCGCGAATCAATATCGATGTGCTTAACGCCCAGCAGGCCCTCGCGGTGACCGAGCGCGATCTTGCCAAGGCCCGCTACGACACGCTGATGGCCCTGCTGCATCTGAAGGCCTCCGCGGGAGCGGTCGGCGGCGTTGACATCGACCAAGTCAATGCGCTGCTCGACAAATAGCGGGCGCGCTACCCTTATGCAGAGGCGGCGGGATAAACTAGTTTTATGACGACCCTGCGGACGACAAGTAGTGCGGCGCTGTGTCTCGATTACCTTTCCAGCGACGAGATCGCCTCACAGTCTTCCCACTGGTGGCAGAGCGTGTTGGGGGTGGTGGGGTTCGAGAAGCTGCCTGACTTCGACGGGGCGCAGGTGCCTGTGACCGCCAGCATGACCCCCTCATTGGGGGCAAAGGGCAATCTCTGCGAGGTATGGCGGGTCGCGGATCCCAGGGTGCGGTTGTCGAACGGTGCGGCGAGACAAAGTCCGGTGCACTATCGATTCTGCGAAGACCTGCTGTTCGGCTCCATCACGATAGAAGAGCGAGGGATGAACGCCGGGGAGCTGTCGCGTGCGACGGCCATCGCGTACCACGGCATCTTCGGGGTTCTCGCTGAAACCGAGCATCCGCACCTGATTCGCATCTGGAATTATCTGCCGGAAATCAACCGCGAGGACGGGGGCGACGAGCGCTACCGCGTGTTCAACTCTGCACGCCGACTGGCGTTCCGCAATTCGGGCCGCGCCACGACGGGCACCGTGCCAGCGGCCAGCGCCCTGGGCTCGCCCGCGGGCAGCCCTATTTCCATTTATTTCCTTGCCGCGCGGCGGCCGCCGAAGATGATCGAAAATCCCCGCCAGACCAGTGCCTACTACTATCCGCCGAAGTTCGGCCGGCACAGCCCCATCTTCTCGCGTGCCTGCGTATTGAGCGAATCGGCCGGAACGAATCTGTTCGTCTCCGGCACCGCGAGCATCGTCGGCCACGAAACCATTCATCAGGGGGATGTTGCCGCGCAGACACGCGAGACCGTGGCCAACATCAACGCGTTGCTGGACGAGGCGAATCGCGTGATCGGGTCGTCGCGCTACTCCCTCGATGGACTGAAGTTCAAGGTCTACGTTCGGCAGCCGTCGGATTTCCGCGCCATCGAAGAGGCGCTCTCGGGCTCGCTGCGCCCCTCGACCTCCGTCGTGTATTTGCAGGCGGATGTATGCCGCGAGGATTTGCTGGTGGAAATCGAGGCCACCGGCGAGTCGACCCCGCTCGGCGAACCGGAAGCGGCCAATCTCTTGAAGGCCTTGGTTTGAGGAATCCCAGCCATGAATACCGTGAAAGCAGTCAGCGTCAGTGACGCGGCGGGTGCCAGGCACTATCGCTGGAAGGAAATACCCGAGGAGGCCATGAAGGGCACCATCACGCGGCGCTTGATCACGGGCGAGCGGGAGGTCACGGTGCGTTCGGGCGAGGTGCTGGTCATTACCTCGTACCTGCCGCACCGCGCGCTTGCGATCGAGGATACGCTCGACGTGGATGTGTTCAATCCGCCGCGCCAGGATTGGCTGGATGGCTCGGATGCATACCTTCGCCGCTGATGCGAGCGACCCACCTCAAAGATAGCGCGTGCATTGGACCATGAACGTCGCGGCCAGCGGCAGGCTGCCGAAGTCGGAACGCCGCCCACCGGCATAGCCGATCAGCAGTCCGCCGACGGTCCAATGATCCGACAGGTAGTAGCTTGCACCGAGCTGCAACAGGCTCGAGCCGTCGTGCAGATCCGTATCGATGAAACCGCTGAGCTCGAGCTTGGGCACCATTGCGTCGGTCCAGTCGGCACGCAGGAATAGCGAGTGCCGGTTGATCGGCTGCTGCTGATCCGCGGCATAGTCGCGGATGTACCAGAGCTCCGCCGCCGCCGGCGAGCCGGCGGCCGCGCCCTGACCGATCGCGAACCAGCGCCTCCAGTCCGTGGCGGTGAATGCGGCCTGGTTGAAGTGATACTCGAGATTGAGCGTGAGTTCGGCCGTGCCTGTATAGGAGGCGCCGAGCGCGAGTTCGTTCTGGAAGCTGCGGCGCGGATCAGGTTGCAGGACCAATGGGGCTGCAGCCGGCAGCGTGCCCGACTCGCGCGCATACAGCAGCGCCTGCTCGATCAGATTCGGTTGAGTGCCGCCGGACCACTCGAGATAGATGATGCTGCGCTGGCCCACGTTCTGCGTGAGATTGGCGCCGAATCGGCTCTGGCCGTCCTCGCGATAGTAGAGCAGCTCGGGACTGACATTGGCCGACAAATTCGCGGTGCCCTTGATGAGCACGCGATTGGCGGCGTTGGTCCGATCGAGCGAGGGATCGAGGCTCGGCAGGTTCAGCTCCGTGTAGATCGCGCTCGGTGAGTACACGCGCGGCGCGAAAGCCGCCGTCAGCGAGGCGCGCTCAAAGACTTGCTGTCCACGCAGCATCAGCGTCCCGAGACGATCTTCGCGCAACACGGTCGGATCGGCCGACAGCGGCTCGACCACGGCCCGGGTCTTGAAGAAGTCGGTCGGATTGTAGCCAAGGGCCACGCCGCTCTTGAGGTTGATGCGGCCCAGGTCCAGGTAGCTGCGCGCGAACGGCTGCCAGCTCACGTAAGCCTCGCGCAGGTCGTTGATCACATTCTCATGATTCGGAGCCTCGATGTCGTTCTCGGCGCGCAAGTTGAGCCGTCCGCTGTAGCTGAAAGCGACGCCATCGGCGACGTCCCATTGCTTGCGCACGTCGAAGAACACGCGCTCCTGCCAATCGAACGGCGGCGGTGGCGGCACGGGCACCGCACCCGCGCCGCGCAGCGACTCGGCTGTGAATGCACTCTCGAGGTACAGACGCTGCGCGGCGAGCGCCGCCGCCGAACCCGGCGCGGCCGCCCCGCCGGACCCCGCCTGCACGGCTCTGAGCTCCGGCGGGACCAATTGCAGATCCTTGTTCTCCGCGGACGCGGGGCTCGCAGGCGCCGTCGCAGCAGGCATCGTCTGCGCCGGCGTCCCCCCAGGCGGCGGCGTGTCGGCCGGCGTCTGCGCGCGGCTCTCCCGCAGCGTGCCGGACAGCGCCAGCAGTACGCCCAGACCGACCGACGCACGCAGGGCTGCGCCGCAACAGATCATTGCAGGCGCAGTCGCGGCAGATAGTCGCGCTGGAACCAGGCGTCTGAAATGTCCTGAAAGCGATAGTCGTTGAAGTTCGCCGTGGTCACCAGCGAGGTATCCACGGCATCGATGATCACCGCCTCGGTGGGGCGCACGCCGCCGAGCTGCTCGCTGAAGCCGCGGTAGTAGAGAATCTTCAGCAGCCGCCCGCTGTCGGAATAGAACTTGCCCTTGATCGGATAGAAGCTCCCCTGCTCGACCCAGTACTCGACGTGGTTGTAGACCGCATGGTCGTTGGCGGCCTTCAGATCCAGATGCCAGCAATCGCGCGCCTTCCCGGCCGCATCCTCAATCTGCTCGCTGCCGTGCAGGCTCGAAGTGTAATCGGCGGCCAGGTTCACGGTAAGAACATCGCCGATTGCCGCCTGGCCGATCAGCCGCTGCTGCGCCGAGATGCGGATGCTGAGATTCGAGGCCGGATCGAAGAACCAGAGCGATTGCCCATCGAGCAGTACCTTCTTACCCGCATCGCGCGCGGGCTCGACGTACTGGATGAGGTTGCGATACTGCCGCGTACCGGCGTCTTCCTTTGCGAACACGACCAGCATGTCATGATTGCGCTCCCGGCCTGCGACATATTCCGTGAGCCTGACCGTCACGCGGAACGGATGTTCGGGATTGCGTACCCGGTCCGTGCCGGCGACGATCTGCTCGACCGGCGGGGCTCGTGTCGTTTGCTCCTGCGCCGCCTGCGCTGTGCCCGCGCTCAGCGCGCTGAGCATCAAAGCCACCCACGTGCTGCGCATGCCTGCCCTCATGCGCGCCTTACACATGCCGCAGGGCATCGACCACGGCCAGGCGTGCGGCGCGATTTGCCGGAATGAGCGCGGCGATTGCAGCGATGAGCACCAGTCCGAGCCAAGCCTCGACGATCAACCAGGGACGACCCAGCACCACCAGACGCAGCGGGATCGGAACGGTATTGCCGGGGGGCACCCAGGTCAAGCCGATGTGGTTGGTCAGATCGCCGATCAGGATCGCAAGCACGGTGCCGATCGTGGCGCCGATCGCGCCGATGAGGACACCCTCGACGATGAACTGCAGGCGTATGCGGGTGCGGCGCACGCCCATCGCGCGGATGGTACCGATCTCGTTGGTGCGTTCCATGACGTTCATCGTCATGGTATTGACCACGGCAAACAGCACGATCATGCCCATCACCAGCGAAATGAACAGAAAAATGCCGCTGAACAGGTGGATCACCTGCCCATAGTAGGGTGTGAGCTCTGCGAAGTCCCGCACCTCCAGATCGAGATGGTGCTGCTCGAAGAGCGCATTCAGACGCGCGCGCGCGCCCGCGAGCTGCTCGGTGCGATGCAGCTGCAGCACGATCGCGGTCACCTTCTGCTCATTGCGGCCGTAGACGAGCTGCTGCGCCAGCGCGAGATGCATGATGATGTAGGCATCATCGAGTTCCTTGGCGCCGATCGCGAGCGCGCCGCCGACATTCAGGCTGACGACGTTGGGTGCGCCGCCGACGGTGGCCGCGAGCAGGTCGATCTGCGGCATCCTCTGCGAACCCGCCGCGGCGGCCGAGGCATTCCCGCCGAGTTCGCGCCGAGCCAGCGCCGTGATATCCGAATGGACCACCTCATCGCCGGGCGCCGGCGCACCCGGCGGGCTCTTCGGCGCCGGCGGGCAATTCTTCAGTTCGAGCGCCGTGCACAGCCCGAGGATTCGCGCAAGACCGGTGCCGATGAGCCCGCGGTTCGGATCGGCGTCGGACAGGCGCGCATCGGGCGGATAGACATCCCCGGTGCCGTGCTCGTCCCAGCGACGCATGCGGTCGCGATTCGAGGGTATGAGTCCGACGCCGATGAACGTGCGCGAGGCGGCACTGTCGGCCGTGTAGTTGGCGGCGATGCCCAACAGCGACTGTGTCGGGGTGATGACCGCGATCAGGGGCCGCAGCACGGCATCCTCGGCGATCAGGTGCATGACACCCGCATACTCATCGATGCCATAGGCCGCGGCGTTACCCGCACCATACAAGAAGTAGCCGGAGCGGAACACCGTCAGGTGGCCGTCGCGCTGCACGTAGCCCGTCTCCAGGCCGGTGAATATGAAGTTCGTGTAGCCGGCAAACAGCAGCATGGCGAGCGCGCCTGCGGCGATGGCCGACGCGGTCATCAGCGAGCGGCGCCGATTGCGGACGATGTTGCGCCAGGCGATCTTGAGCAGCAGGTTCATGTACATCCGCCTCAGCTGGGCACCACGGTGCGGCGCTCGATGATCTCCCCGTCGCGGATGACGAAGATTTCGTCCGCATGTGCCATGAGCTGCGGGTCGTGCGTGGCGAAGATGAAGCTGGTGTGCGACTCGGCCTGCACGCGACGCATGAGCTCGATGATCGAGGCGCCTGTCGCACTGTCGAGATTCGCCGTGGGTTCATCCGCGAGCACGATCTGCGGCCCCTTCACCAGCGCGCGCGCAATGGCGACCCGCTGCTTCTGCCCGCCGGAGAGTTCATTGGGCCGCTGGTAAGCCTGAGGGGCGAGGCCCACGGCCTCGAGCATCGCCAGCGTGCGCCGGCGCCGCTCACCGACATCCATGCCGACCAGCAGCAGCGGGTACTCGACATTCTCATAGGCCGACAGCACCGGCACCAGGCTGAAGTTCTGAAAAATGAAACCGATGTTGCGCGCCCTGAAATCGGTGAGCGCGTCGTCGCCGAGCCCAGCCACGTCCTCTCCGCACACCTCGATGGCACCGCTGTTGGGGCGGTCGATGCAGCCGATGAGGTTCAGCAGCGTGGTCTTGCCGCTGCCCGAGGCGCCGATGACCACCGAAAAGCGATCGGCCGGGATCTGCAGCGTGATCGAGCGAAGGGCCCTTACTGCCACGGCGCCGGCCTGGTAAGTCTTGCTGATGCCATCCAGGCGTACGACCATTGAAGCCTGTGCGGGTTGCGTCACGACCATTCCTTGAGCCGTCACAGCGTGTCGGAGGCGGACCCGATGACGACAGATCGATCCTAGGGTACGCGACGGTGCCGCCGCAATAGGTAGCCTATGGAACAAACATGACAGTGCGAAGTCACTGCGACTCTGATGGTAGTGGACCGACGCACGGCGCATTGGTGCGACAGGTCGATGATTGTCCACGGTCTGAATGCGTTCATGCGCAATGCCGCGTCTTCGAGCAGAATAGTCAAGGAGCCGCCGCCAAGCAATCAGGAGATACGAGTGCACACGACGCGTCGAGATGTGATCAAGACTCTCGCGGCAATGCCGCTGCTGCGTCCGGGACGCGGGGATCCCGAGATGGTGCTTTACAACGGCTTGGTGCACACGGCGCAGCCGGCATACCCCGCCGCCACTGCGATCGCGATCCGGGACGGCCGCTTCCTGGCGGTCGGCACGGACGGTGAGATTCTTGGGCTCGCCGGAAAGAGTACGCGGCGCGTAGATCTCGCACGGCGGCGAGTGCTGCCGGGCTTCAATGACGCTCATGCGCACCCTGCGGAGAGCGGCTTGCTGCAGTTGTCGAGCGTGGCCTGCGACAAGACCTCGATCGAGGAGATTCTGGCGGCGCTGCGCGCCCGTGCGGAGAAAACCCCACCGGGCCATTGGGTGCGAGGATACCTATACGATGACGGCAAGACGCCCCGGCCCTTGCTGCGCACCGATCTCGATGCGGCGGTTCCCGACCACCCGGTGCTCGTACAGCATCGCGGCGGCCACACCGCCTACGTCAATTCCCTCGCGCTGCGCCTTGCAGGCGCCACCGCGGCGACGCCCGATCCTCCCGGGGGCCGTTTCGAGCATGGCACGGACGGACAATTGAACGGCAGGGTCGCAGACAAGGCCATGGAGGCGGTGCTCGCCAAAATCCCCGGTGAGTCGACCCGCGAGGATCACCGGCGCGCCGTCGCACTCATTTCCAAGCTGTACGCGAGCTACGGGGTGACCTCTGCCTGCGAGGCCGATGCGACTCCCGACGACCTGCAGGGCTACCAGGATGCGCGCGACTCGGGCGAGCTTCTGTATCGGGCGTACTGCCACATGGACATAGGCTTTCTCGACCGCTACATCGCCGCGGGCTTGCATACGGGATTCGGCGATTCCATGGTGCGCATCGGCGGCATCAAACAATTCGCCGACGGCTCCATCTCGGAGCGCACGGCGTGGCTGGCAGAGCCTTACATCGGCCTGCCCAACTACTACGGCGTGGAGAGCGGTACCCGGGAGAGCCTGTACGAGAATTCGCGCAAGGCCTGGCTCGCGGGATTTCAACTGGCGACGCACGCCAACGGCGAGCGCGCCATCGACCGCATGCTCGGCATCTACGAAGAGCTGCTGCGCGAGTCGCCGCGCCGCGATCCGCGCTTCAGGCTCGAGCACTGCACGGTGGTGACGCCGGCGCTGGTCGGGCGCATACGCGCCGTGGGCGCCATTCCCATCCCTTTCGCGGGCTATGTGAATTTTCACGGCGACGTCATGCACTTCTACGGCGAGGAGCGCACCGGGCGCATGTTCGCCTACCGGTGGTTCATCGACGCAGGGCTGCGCCCGCCCACCGCTTCGGACTACACGGCGAGCCCGCCCTCGCCCATGCTGTGGCTGTACTCCATGACGACGCGCCGCGATCCGAGCGGCCACGTATGGGGTCCCGCACAACGCGTCACCTTACCCGAGGCGGTGCGGTCGGCGACTCTCGACGGGGCACATGCCTCGTTCGAAGAGCACGACAAGGGGAGCATCGAACCGGGAAAATTGGCGGACCTGGTGGTGCTCAAGGGCGATCCATTCACGTTGGCCGCGGAAAGTTGGCTCGACATCAAGGTCGAGCGGACCCTGCTGGGAGGGCGGTGGGTGTACGAGTCGTGAAGATCTTCTTCGGCAACAGGGCGTGCACGCCCACATTGCCGTCGACCAGTTGCGTGATGTCGAGGTCCACCGCGACGCTCGAGAGCATGTAGGCGTCATCGCGGCTCAGATGCTTCTCGGTCATGAGGAAGTCGATCATGTCGCGCACGGCATGCTGTGCGGCTTCGTTCAAATCCTTGCTGAATCCCATGCTGATGTAGGCATCGGGAGTCTCTGCCCGCGGCCATAAAAGGTGCCGATCCTTGTGCACGACGAAGCGGAAGGTGCCCGACAAATAGGTTTCAAGCGCGGTGATGTCCACCTCGCCGTTGCCCTGGCCTGCGTGCCCGTCGCCCGCCTCGAAAAGCGCGCCCTTCGCCGCCACAGGTATATAGAGAGCGGTTCCTGCAACCAGTTCCTTGTTGTCCATGTTGCCTGCATGTACGAAGGGCGGCGCGCTGTCTATCTTGCCGCCTGCAGGAGCTACCCCCATGCTGCCGAAGAAGGGGTGCAGGGGCAGATCGATGCCGTGCGCGAAGCGTGCGAGCATTTTCTTGCGGTCGAGCGGAACGATCTTGTAGCGGCTGTAGGGGTACTCCATGGGCAGGAAGCCGCGTCCCACGCCGAAGGCATTGCATGCGAAGTCGACGTCGATATCGACCTTTAGAATCTGTACTTCGAGTACGTCGCCGGGCTCCGCCTCTGCGATCGCCACCGGACCGGTCAAAATGTGCCCCCCTGGGCCTTTATCCTGCACCTCGTTGTAGATGGGGGCGGTGTAGGACGGAATGTCTTCCGGTTTGACGCCCGCCGCCACCATGCGTTCAGGCGGGCCGCAGGTCGAGAGCGTCTGCATCCGCACCGTGTCGCCCGAGTGCACCGTGAGCACGGGCTTGGCCAAGCCCGAGTAGTAGCCCCATGCGACCGTGTCGGGAGCCGCCTGCAAGCTGTAGTCGGCGGCCGACGAGGCAGAGGCCAGTCCGAAGCTGAGACAGGCGAACCACAGCGCGGCCCGGTGGTCGCGTGCAGTGTGCGGGGTGGGGGCAGGGTGTCGCACGGGGTCCACCGATCAGACCGCGAGGTGCGGCGGCACGCGCGCACGGCTCGCCCGCTCGAACCCTAGGGCGACCTGCAGCAGCAAACCGTCCCGGTTGCGTGGCGCGACCAGAGTGATGCCGACGGGCAGGCCGCTGACGAGGCCCGCGGGTACCGTAATGCTGGGGTAGCCCGCGATGGCAGCGGCCCCTGCAATCTGCGACCAGCCGCCGCCGCGACGGTCGCCCCAGACCTGGTCGATCAATTCCGCGGGGCCATTGCTTGGGGCGAGCAACACCTCCACGCCCTGCTGACCCAACAGGGCCGCGAGGCCTTGCGTGTCGGCGGCGCGCCCGAGGGTCGCGAGGGCCTTCTGGTAGACGGCATCGCTCAAGGGTCCGCGCGCCTGCGCCATCTCGAAGATCTCCTGGCCGAAGATCACGAGCTCATCATCGGCATGCGCCGTGTTGAAGGCGATCAGATCGGCCAAGTTCCTGACATCCACCTGTGCGGGATCGAGGCCCGCCAGATAGGCATTGATGGAGTCCTTGAACTCGTACAGCAGGGCCTCTAGCTCGGGCTCGTCCACTTCATCGAAGGCTGCCGGCGGCTTCAGATCGACCACCACCGCACCCTCATGCTCCAGGGCCGCGCGCGCGTCCGCAAACAGGCGCGCGGTGCCCGGATGGGCTCCCTTCGGGGTGGGCATGGCGCCGATGCGCACGCCGCGCAGCCTGAATGTCTCCAGGTCGCTGCCGTGGGAACCGAACCCTAAGGGGCGCTCTGCGATCGCCGCTGCGAGAATGGCGGCGTCCGCGGCGCCGCGGCACATGGGACCGGCCGTGTCTTGTCGGGGCGATATGGGTACTACGCCCCTGCCGCTGACGAGGCCGGCGGTGGGCTTGAGTCCCACCAGGCCGTTCAGGGAGGAGGGAGACAGGATGGACCCGTTGGTTTCGGTGCCGATGGCGGCGGCGCAGAAGCTTGAGGCGGCGGCAACCGCGGAGCCTGCGCTCGAACCAGAGGGGTTGCGATTGCGGTCGTATGCGTTGCGGGTCTGGCCGCCCATGCCGCTCCAACCGCTCGAGGAGCGTGTCGAGCGGAAATTCGCCCATTCGCTCAAGTTAGCCTTGGCCAAGACGACGGCGCCGGCGGCGCGCAGGCGCGCGATGAGGGGTGCATCTGCGGGCCGCAGGGAACGCGCGAGGCTCAAGGAGCCCGCCGTCGTCGCCACCGGATCGCCTGTCTCGATATTGTCTTTGACGATGATGGGGATGCCGTGCAAGGGCCCGCGCAGCCTGCCCCCCTTGCGCTCCGCATCAAGGGCCCGTGCGGCACTCAAGGCGGCCGGATTGAGCGCCAGCACCGAGCGGTGCTCGGGACCGTGGTGATCGTAGCGTGCGATGCGGCTCAAATAGGCCGCGGTCAGGATTTCGGAGGTGACAGCGCCGGACACGAGCGACCGCTGCAAGGCGGCTATGGACTGCTCGGTGGGATCGAATCCCCTATCTGCGGCCGGAACAGAGTTGCCGGCGGTGGCGGCCAGGGACAAGGCCCCTGCCGACTTGATGAAGTCTCTGCGGTCCATGAAATCCCCTTTTTGCTTGCGATTTTGGTTGTCGGGTAAGCCTTGGGAACCAGAGGTTAGCGCAGATAGGCGCCCACGGGCCGGATTTTGTCCGGTCGACCGAGCCATAGGCCGCTTTCCCGCTTGTTCGAGCGCGGACGTTCTAAGGGCGGACGATAAATAAGAAATCTTGCACTTTTCTCTAAAGTTCTTCATATACTCATGAAGATGCGGTGAGAGTCCGTAAGGCCTCGCCGACTAAGAACAAAACATTGAGAGGGATGACGCCATGACCACCCGAGCCACGCTTCGACGCGCGGGGCAGCGCGCATTGATCGCCGCACCTTGCATTCTTGGATTGACGCTGACCGCGCAAGCGCAGGACAAGCCCAAAGCTACCGCACCCACCGACGAATTGCAGGAGGTCGTAGTCACCGGATCGCGCATCGCGCGACCTGACTTGGACAGGTTGCAACCGACCACCATCGTCAGCTCCGAGAGCTTCGATGACCACGGCTATCTCGATGTCGGCCAGGCGCTCACGGAGCTGCCGGCATTCAGCGTCATGCCCTCGAGCGCCGCCAATACCCAGGCGGGATTCGGCATCGCGCAAAGCTTCCTCGACTTGTACGGCCTGGGTTCACAGCGCACCCTGGTGCTGGTCAACGGCCGCCGCTTCGTGTCTTCGAGCACGGCGAGCCTTAACGGCTCGGGACTCAACAACCCGGTCGGCGGTCCAGGGCAACAGGTGGATCTCAACGTGGTTCCCACCAAGCTTATCGACCGCGTGGAAACCGTCTCGGTGGGCGGCGCTCCGGTCTACGGCGCGGACGCTATCGCGGGCACGGTCAACATCATCTTGAAGAAGGACTTCCAAGGTCTGGACATTGACGCGCAGACCGGCGTGTCGAACCAGGAGGACGCCTGGAACTATCGCATGCGCGTTCTCGCCGGCCAGAATTTCGCGGACGGTCGCGGCAACATCACCGGCGTCGCCGAATTCACCAAGACCGACGGCTTAGTGGGGACATCGCGCCCGGTATACGGGGCGGATTTGGGGTTCCTGGCTCCGGCCACACCCGGCAAGTATTCGACGGTGCTGACGCCCGCCAACTCGGTGCCGCAGGTGAACTTCGGCGGCGTGCCGCTGGTGGACGACGTGTTCTTCTCGCCGCCTATCTTCGGCGTTCCGAACACGGCGCTCGGCGTGACGAACTCCGCGGGCCAGCTGCTCGCCTGGGGGAACAACGGCAGCAACCTCGTGCCCTACAACACCGGCACCCAGACCGGCAATCCGATTTTCAACAGCGGCGGCGACGGCCTGCGGCTCTCGACGGTCAGCAATCTCTTGTCGCCGACCGAGCGCATGAACGCGGACCTGTTGGGCAACTTCAAGATCAACGACAATGTCAGCGCCTTCGCCGAAGGCTGGTTCTCCGAGACTCATGCCACGGACTTGATCACTCAACCGGCCTATAACGCGGCGATCTTCGGCACGGGCGGCACGGTCAACGGCAACTTTGTCGTCAACATCAACAATCCATTCCTGTCGCAGGGCGACAAGCAGCTCATTCAAACGGCGCTGAACAACTACGCCGCGACCTTGCCGCTCGGCAGCTTGCAGTATGGAGGAGCCGGGGGGTATCCGGCCTGGAACAACAGCCAGTTCTACGTGTCCCGGGCCAACGTCGACCTACAGAGCGGCCGGGCGACGGCGACTCAAGTGCTGGCCCGCGGCGTTCTCGGGTTGAACGGCGATTTCACCATCGGCGAGCGCGCCTTCAACTGGGAAGTGGCGGCCAACTACGGCTCGTCCGACGGCCTGCAGGTGCAACCGTCGTACGTGTTCCAAAACGTACAAAATGCGCTTAACTCAACCCTGAATTCCGCGGGGCAGATCGTCTGCGCCGGAACTCCGGTGAACGCGCCCATCTCCACCATATCGAGCACCTGCGCGCCGCTCAACATTTTCGGCAATGGCTCACCCAGCCTCGCGGCACGGCAGTACATTACGCACCTGGCGGAGGCGCAATCCGATAATACCCAGCGCGACCTCACCGCCAACTTGGGCGCCGATTTGTTCAAGCTGCCGGCCGGCGAGGTGAAGCTCGCGGTGGGCTACGAGAACCGGCGGGAGACGGCGAACTTCTCCCCCGACGCCTTCTATCTGGAAGATCTCGGTCAGGCGCAGGTGACGGCGGTCTCCGGCGCGTACCACACCAATGAGGCGTATGCAGAGACGCTGATACCCATCTTTTCGCCGTCGCAGGACATTCCCTTCCTGCACCGAGTCGAGCTCGAAGGCGCGGCGCGCCGCGTCGACAACTCGATCGCAGGCTCTGCCACCACCTGGACCGAAGGCATGCACTGGGCACCGGTGCAGGATGTTATGTTTCGCGCCAACCGGACCAAGTCCATTCGCGCGCCGGCCATCACCGAGTTGTTCCTGCCCTCGGCGACGGTGTTTTCCTTCGCGAACGATCCCTGCGACAAGAACTTCGTCGGTCAAGGGACCGCGCCGGCGACGCGCGCCAAGAATTGCGCGGCCGCGGGCATCGACACGTCGACTTTCGTTTCGAACGTAGTCAATGCGACGGCCATCGGCACCACCTCAGGCAACACCGGCCTGCAAAGCGAGATTGCCGATTCGCGCACCATCGGCGTCGTGCTGCAGCCGCGCTGGGTGCCGAAGCTCAACATTCAGGTGGACTACATCGACATCAAGTTGTCGCAAGCCATCGAGACCTTGTCGCTGGTGCAAGTCCTTGACGCTTGTTATGACTCGAGCGATTACCCGAACAACCCCTCCTGTCACGCGTTCACGCGCGGTCCCACGGGGCAGATCACGAATTTCCATGTGGGCTATGTCAACGCCGGCTTGCTGGAATTCAAGGGAATCACCTCGTCTGTCGACTACACCTTCGATTTGCCTGCATCACTCGGTGCCATGCAGTGGGGCATCAACTATCTCGATACGAAGGAACTGTTGTCCCAGGTCGGATCGGCCAGTCCGAACGAGCTTTCCGGCGAGCTCGCCAACGCACCCGGCGTGCCGAGGACCAAGGCCACCATCGATGCGAAATACCTGAAGGGGCCGTTCTCGTGGGATTGGCAGGCTCAGTTCCTCGGGGCCATCAACTTCAACAACCAAAATACGGCGACGACGCAGGACTACTTCGGCGTGGGACACTGGTGGCTGATCAATTCGACGATTGCGTTCAGCCCGACCAAGAACTTCACGGCGCGGCTCATCGTCGACAACGTGTTCAACAAGGAGCCGCCGTTCCCGGCATTGGCCGGCGCACAGGCGAACTTCACGCCGGCGACGACGCTGTACTTCTCGGGCATCCTCGGCCGCACCTACCTGGTATCGGCCAACTACCACTTCTAGGGGCGCAGGTCTAAGAGCGGGAGCCGAAAGGCTCCCGCTTTCGCCAAATCGACGGGGAGCGAGCGTTTCGCGGGCGCTATTGCCTCGCCTTCGCAAAGGCGACTAGAATCGGGCGTAAGGCGCGGGCGTCGTATAATGGTAATACCCAAGCTTCCCAAGCTTGAGCCGTGGGTTCGATTCCCATCGCCCGCTCCATTCTCAGGCAACACCGGGCAACGCGGGGCGACAGGATTGGGGTCAACACGTTGATCCGATGGGAAAGTCTTGGGAATCGACGCCGAGGGCGCTGCGGTCTCATAGCTTCACGTAACCCTGCATTGCCCTGAGATTCACACGTACAGTCACACGCAGAAGTTCTCAAAAATAAATTGTGTGAATTTCCCACGCTCCCCTCGCAGCGAGAGCGATCGCAAGTGGCTGGACTCGACCCACAGCGGCCGGACAGCGATGAGCGCTATCGGTCGCTTGATTTACTGACTATCTGGGCGCTATTCGAGTGGCCGGTTACAGGCCACAATTTCGGCACCACCATTGCCCGTTATTGGCCGACGACTGCCTGTTATGATTCCAGGATTGCGACGTTTGTTGAATCCTCCGAGCCGAAATCCTCTTAGAAACTCCGGTGAGCAGGCAACTAGCCCGCTTTTCTCACGCCCGGAATGATTTTCCGATCGGCGGCCGGGCATTGGTTGAGCGCGCGGGGGCACGCCGTGGACGACAATTTGGTGCGGTAAGGGGCATTTTTCGGCGGTAGCTATCCGCCGCCGTGGACGGCGGTGGTGCGTTTGCTGTGGGTTGTGGTATCTGGATCGTGGGGGCGGCTTATCGCGCCGCGGCGCTCAAGTTGTGGAAGGCCGTGATGAACTCGCTCTGGTTCGTACAGGCCTCGCTCATCGCAAGTTTCACGCGCCGTACGCTTACCGTGACGACCGCGCCGATCTTCAGCAGCTTGAGCCGGATCGTGTTCGCGCAGGCCCGCGCGAGTACGGTGCCTGCCAGTCCGACACGGCGCAGCGCGTGCATCAGCACGTACGCGGCCGAGGCGAGCCACAGCCGCAACTGGTTGGCGCGGAAGGTGGCAGCCGAGAGTCGATCGGCAAATAGATCAAGCTGCGCCTCCTTGATGCGGTTTTCGCACTCGCCGCGGGCGCAGTACAACTCCTCGTACAGTTCCCGCGCCGCCCATTCATGGATCGATAAGGAAGTGACGATGAAGCGCGGGTTGGCTTTGTCCCCGGTTTGCTCGGCCTTGGCAACGACTCGCCGCGCTCGGCACCAACTCTTGCGCGTACGGTACACGAGTTCTTTGAAGCGCCGCGCAGGGCGCTGCGTGGCACCCGATTCGGCCTTGGCCTCCT
Source organism: uncultured Gammaproteobacteria bacterium (assembly GCA_963702735.1). Lineage (GTDB taxonomy): Bacteria > Pseudomonadota > Gammaproteobacteria > Steroidobacterales > Steroidobacteraceae > Bog-1198. Next base: position 918,186 of record CAVPDW010000002.1, read on the forward strand.
GCAACTCAGCACCGATCGAGCGCACCAGACGCACGTTCCGGGCGAGCCCAAACACGTAATCTACCGAGTTTTGCTCGCACCAGCTCATCAGCTCCTCGCGGCAAAAACCGGAGTCCGCACGCAGGATGATCTTCACCGCACTCCAGCGTTGGCGGATCTGCGCGACGATGCGCTCGATCTCTTCGCGCGCACCCGCCGCCCCATCGATGTTCGCGCGGCGCAGCTTCGCGCACAGCAGATGCTCGCCGCAAAAGATGTACAGCGGCAGGTAACAATACCCGTCGTAGTAGCCGTGAAAGAAGCGACCTTCCTGGTGCCCGTGCAGCGGATCGTCCGTCGCGTCCAGATCCAGGATGATCTGCTTGGGTGCTGTACGGTGCGCCTCGAGAAATAAATCCACCCATAGCCGCTCGATCGCTTCGCCTTGGGGTCGGATTTTGTGATAACGACTGCTGCCCTCCTGCTCATGCGTTGAGGTCCTCATACCCGAGCGCCATCCCGAACACCCGCTGCCCGATCAGCGTCCTGACCGCATGCTCAATCAAATCTGGGTCGCGCTCATCGATGAAACAGCCGGCCAGCCGATCGACCAATCCGATCGCCTCATCCACCCGGCCGAGCAGCAACGCCCCGGCATCCGAGCTCACCGTCCCGCCGTCAAAAGCCGCCACCACCCGGCGTCGTTCTATACATGAAAATTGCAGCTGTTCCGCGCTACACTGTGTCTGCATCGGGGCCTCCGGTGTTTGAGCTATAACTCGTCGTCGCAAAACAAGTTTTACTCAATCACCGGCCCGATGCACTACCTTTCCGTGAGAAAAGCGGGCTAGACCTTGACGATCTTTAGGATGCGCTTTAGAGCGGTGAAATCAGAGGGATTACGTGTATAGAGCGGCAATCCATTTGCCGCAGCCGTCGAGGCGATGAGCAAGTCCGCGAGGCGTGCCCTGGTAGATTGTCCGGCTGCCCGCGCGGCAGCAAAGACCCTACCATACATACGTGCCGAATCCGCATCGAAAGGCAATGGATCCCATATGGCCGTCGCCCACTGCAAACGATCCTGGCGTCGAGCGCGCTCGTCCTTATTTTCGGTTGCATGTGGACCGGCAGCGAGTTCGGCAAGCGTTACTGCAGTAATTGCGGATTCATCAGGAAGCTGATCAGCATTGATCTGGTCGTGATCGATCAGAACCGATGTGTCCAGAACACCGCGACTCGCCTCAGTCATAAGGGCGAGGATCAACTACGGCATCGAGATCCGCACGGAATTGCGCGGCATCGATCCTGGCGGCTTTTCCTGCTCCATCCGCGATGGCCGCGCGAGGCACGAAGCGACGTCGCTTAATTGGTCGCAGTTCTCCGACCGGCGTGCCGTTTCGGCTCACGATGATCGTTCGCCCAGCCTCCACCTCACGGAGCACTGCGGCGGATTGATTGCGAAGCTCTCGCTGAGTGATGGTACGAATTTTCATGAATCGAACTGTAGCACACCGTAGCACACTGTAGCAACTACGCCGATCGATGCCTGGCCGGAGACCATGGACAGAAAGGCTTGAGCCGGGAATCTCGCGCATCGATATATCCCTACGTAGCCTAACGTTGCCCCAGATACCGCGAAAATTCACACGCTAATCACACTTGGCATCCGCATTCTCGCATTCTCACCAAACGGCTTGTTTCAAAGGGTCGGCAGCGGCTTCCCCTTGGGTTCGATTCCCATCGCCCGCTTTCGTTCCCTGGCGTGTCCCTGCGTTGTCCTGGGACGCCGCTTAGCCTATCGCCCAGTTCCCACAGTCGCGACGGGGCTAGAACCGTTCCTTCGATCCAATGCGTCGATCGGCGCCCGGGTCGAGTTCGTTCTCGATGGCCTCATCAGTCCGTCATCGACCCTCTGCTGCCCGTCATCAATGAGCGCTTCTGGTGCGTAAATCGTGAATTACTCCCGCGCCGCCGGAAACAGGGGGTCCGACGTTCCGGTCCACGGAGCGGGTGGCGTAGACAACATTTTCACAAGGGGCATTCAGCTACAGCTGGAATGACTCACCGTCTATCAATGCCGTGGGAGCGGGTTACACCGCGGGCGGTAGCGCAGCAGCCAGAGCAGCGCGAGCGCCGACAGGGTGAGCAGATCCATACCACCACCACCACCACTCTTTGGCGGGGCCGTCACCATCACTGTGGTCGATGTATTCGCGCTGCCGCCGGTTCCGGTACAAGTCAGCGTGTACGTTGCGGTGCCCAACATGGTGGGACTAACGCTCACATTGCCGCTGACGGCTTCGCTGCCGCTCCAAGCGCCGCTAGCCTGGATTTCCACAGCGCGCTGATCGGCTAAGCGGCGGCGCATCCCCGCGGCCCGCGCGGGCCATTTGTCCCCCCCATTTCTCACTCGCGTTAACCGAACCGACGCCGTCGGTCTGCCTCTTTGTGAGGAGATCATTAGTCTATATAGTGCGTCGTGTGCGTAATTGTCTGGTTACTAAATTCACCCTCATGCAGTTTGTAGGAACAGATGAGATCCGACTGGGTAGCAAGATATGCATGTTTGTAGGTCTATTGACACTACTACAGATAGATTCATCGGCTGGCTCTTGACACAACCTATGGTGGTAGTAAAGTGTTAATGTGTCTGTCAGGGTACCAAAAGACCTAAGTGACTGCCGGCTCTTCTTCTTGACTCCGGCCTCGGCCAAACAGCGCCAATACGAGGCGCTGCGCGCCTTTTTCGTCGAGGGGCGCCCCTCCCGCGAGGTCGCCCGCGCCTTCGGGTACAGCCCCGGCTCCTTCCAGGTCCTGTGCCATCACTTTCGGCGCGACACCGACCCGGTATTCTTCGTCTCGCCTCGACCGGGGCCGCGGGATCAGCCGAAGAAGTCCGCCGCGCGCGACCTGATCGTGGAACTGCGCAAGCGCAACTACTCGGTCTACGAGATCAGCGAGTCATTGAAGGAGCGCCAGCTCTCGCTTAGCCCGACGGCGGTGCGCGAGGTGCTCAAGGTCGAGGGATTCGCGCCTCTGCCCCGGCGCGCCGATGAGGAACGTCCCGATCGAGCGCGCGCCACGATCGAGGCGGTGGCCGATGTGCGCCGCTTTGCCCCGATCCAGCAGGAGTTTCAGACCCGCTGCGGCGGCCTATTCTTGTTCGTGCCGTATCTGGTCCGGTTGTCGCTCGAGACTCTCGCCAAAGGTGCGCATCTGCGGGGCTCAAAGATGATTCCGGCGGCCCATGCGCTGCGTGCCTCGCTCGCCTTGAAGCTCTGGTCGATTGAGCGCAAGAGTCACGTCATGGCGTTGGTCGCCGACCAGGGACTCGCGCTATTCGCGGGCCTGAACGTCTTTCCGAAGAAAAGCTTCCTGTCGGAGTATTCCTCCCACATCACCCATGCGCAAAACACCGCCCTCTTGGCCTCTTATCAACACCAGATCGCCGGCGAGGAGCTGCTGCCGGGTCGCTCCTTCAACCTCGATTTTCATTCTGTCCCGTACTATGGCGAAGACCCCATCATCGAGCGCCATTACGTATCCATGCGTTCGCGCCGGCAGTCGAGCATCCTGACTTTTTTGGCACAAGATGCCGACGGACACGCCTTTTGCTACGCCAATGCCGACTTACGCAAGGGCGAGGAGGCCGAAGAGATCTTCCGTTTCATCGCATTTTGGGAAAAGACCCACGGCGAGCGTCCCCGGCACTTGGTGTTCGACTCCCAGCTCACCACCTACGCCAATCTCGCTCGCCTCGATCAGATGGGCATCACCTTCATGACCCTGCGCCGCCGTTCTGCGGCGTTGCTCAAGGAAGTCATGCTGCTGCCGCGCTCGGCCTGGCGCACGCTCGATCTCGATGTCCCGGCGCGCAAGTTCCGCACGCCCCGGGTGTTTGAACAGACCATCACGCTCGCAGGCGCGAGCTTCCGTCAACTGTTCATCCAGAACCTGGGACACGAGGAACCCACCATCCTGCTGACCAACGACCGCAAGAGCACCCCAACGAAGCTGATCACCCGCTACGCGCAGCGTATGTTGATCGAGAACGCGCTCTCCGACGCCGTACGCTTCTTCCACATGGACGCACTGTCTTCCGCCGTCGGCCTCAAAGTCGACTTCGATATGTCGCTGCTCGTCATCGCCTCAGGCCTGTATCGATTGCTCGCCAAAACCATGCGCGGGTACGCCGATGCTCAGGCCCGAATGATCTTCCGCGACCTCATCGACACCCCCGCCACCGTGCTCACTACGGACGATCAGGTGCTGGTCCGCTTCCACCGTCGTGCTCACTTACCGATCGTGCTAGCCTCCGGATTACTGAACAAGCCGGTCAGCGTCCCCTGGTGGAACGACATGAACCTCGTCTTGACCACGTGACCCGCAAAACCGGCCTTGCTCTTATGGTAATAAGGCGACGTGGAAATCCAGGCTAGCCGTGCAGGTTGCTGCGTCGGTGGACGACCAAGTTAGGGTTGCACTCTGGCCTGCGACGATGCTCGTGGGGCTGACGCCAATCGTAACAGTGGGCAACGCAGCGGCTGTACTTATCGTAACAAAGGTAGAGTTGGTATATTCAGACACACCGATAGGACTCCCCGAAATTCCGGTTCCCGTAAAGAGTGTCGTAGTAATTTCTTCGACCTGTGAATAATTGATCTGTAGGACGTATTCCTGTCCTGCGACCAGCCGGTCGGGATCGATGACTAAGGTGGTTATCGCGGGGTCTCGCCCGTGTCGCTTGCGGTCGATCCCGTACTCAGAACCGCACTAGTCGGCACGCAATGGCGGCTGAACGGTGACCAGTGGAGCGGCCCCCTCAAGGGCTCGATGATCGGCTATGGTCGCGTAGCACCCGCCGGCCGAGACCGATTCCACGCGGTTATCGTGGGAAATGGACTTACCGACTGGCGCATCGACACGAAGGACATCCCGCTTATGTACATGCTGCTCTCAGGTCAAGAATGGTCCGCCTCCCTCGAATTGGGCGCCGTTAGCGCGCAGGACGCCTTGGGTTTCATGCCGGTAAGATTGACATCGCGGACGCGGCAAATGGCAGGGCCTTTGTCGTCTGGCCGACTCGCGCAGGAGTCGTCGGCCGTTGGATTGAAATCGTCCCGTGAGGTCGCCGGGAAATGGGGTTGCAAGGTATCAGGCTGCCCGATAACGGTCACTGAATGGATCATCGGGCAACATCCTTTATCACCGATATCTTGATCTCTGACAGTTGCATCGTATCGTCCTTCGTGTGGTAGAGCGCTTTGAGGTAGGCTCGATCCCAAGTACTCAACCCAAGTGCAGGCGCATTTCCAGAATCGGTGAACAACCGCAAAATCGTGGGCCCATCTCCAACCTTCGCATCGGTGCGAATTTTCGCAAGGCCAACCATGGCGGTGAAACGTCGCTCCAAAACTACGTTTAGTCGCCTCTTGCACGTTGATTGGCCCCAAAGAAGCGCCTGATTCTTAGGAGACAAGCGGTCAGGGCAGGCCACCATCGGCCCTCGGTTTTCCACAAATGTCGACGGCACGGCCATCAGGCACAATGGCCCAAATGAGCGAACTTCATCATCCCCTCACGCCACTTCAGCTGCTGTCCTACATGCGTGCCAGCCTTGGGCGACCGGCCTTTGTGTTCTGGCTCGTGCGGACGCGCAGGACAGTTATCGCAACATGAGAGCGTTTGTCAAAATTCGCCAACCAGGACGCTGAAGCCCATGGCGGAAATTTATGAAGGCTGGCAATGCATAGGTTGTGGAAAGATCGATGTCGATCGCCCATGCATTGGCATCTGCCAGGATAAGCGGGTCGCGCTGGTCTTGGCGGCCGATTTCAATCGACTGGAAGCGCGTAACAAGCTGCTGGAATCCATTGTCCGACGCATGGCTCTCGCCCGACCGCACCCGAATGCGTGGGAGCGATCTTATAGGACCTTGCAGGCTGAAGCCGTGCGGATGCTTTCCGAATGCCAAAGCCTTGATGCGAGCCAGCCGATCCTGCGGACACACCAAGCCGGCTAAACTTAGATGGCGCTGTGTTGCGGAGCGAGCTTAGACGGGAACGCTCGCTCTAGAACTGCGGGAAGGATCGGTCTCAGTTTTAGCAGAAAGTCCCAGGCCATCAGCACCGCCCCGAGTGCAAAGACGACATCGCCGGGAAATCTCATCCATTGCCAGAATCGGGTCGTGTCGTAGAACTCTTGACTACGAGCATAAGCAAGCCCGTGTTCGAATACAGCGTCCAACTGTGGCCAGCCGATCGGGAAGAAGTTGAACAGGATCCAAAGCATGAGTCCGCCATTGTAGAGCCAGAACGCGGTTCGCCCGAGTTTCTCGCCAAATGCATATCGATCCCCGGCGACATACCGAAGACAAAAATAAACAAGACCGAGTCCCAACAAACCAAACGCACCGAACAGTGCCGTGTGGGCGTGATTCAGCGTGAGAAAGGTCCCGTGCTCGTAGTAATTTACGAGCGGTGCGTTCAATGTTCCGCCTCCAAACACGCCGGCCCCGAGGAAATTCCAGAACGCCGCTCCGACTACATAGAGATAGGCGAGGCCGTACTTGAACTGCGGATCTTTTCTTATCAGGCGATGATGTTTGATCGCTTCAATGACCAGCAGGACCAACGGCAACACTTCGATGAACGAGAACATGGAGCCGAGCGGCACCCACATACCTGGTTCACCGGCCCAGTACAAATGGTGCCCCGTACCGAGCACGCCGCCGAGGAAGATCAAGATGATTTCAAGGTACACGGACCGTTCGGCCAGCTTTCTGGACACGAGACCCACGGCCATCAATAAATAGGCGGTAATGGCCGCCGCAAAAAATTCGAACGACTGCTCGACCCACAGATGCACAACCCACCATCGCCAAAAATCGGAGATCGTAAAGGACTTCTCAATGCCGGTCAGTGGAACCATTCCAAATACGTACAGCACGGCGATATTGACGGTTGACGCCCATAACAGGTGCTCCAGCCTTATGGCACCGGTCCAGAACTGCCGGGTTGCCGACCTCAAACCGGCAGAGGTCGGCCAAAGTGCTCTGAGCACGAGCAAGCTCCATAGCGCAAGCCCCACGAAGAAACCGATTTGCCAGAAGCGGCCAAGCTGAATGTAGGACATTCCTTGATTGCCGAACCAAAACCAGCCTTCTCTAATGTAGCCCATGATGCCCAAATAATTACCCGCCAGAGCGCCAAGAACGACGAATAGTGTCACCCAAAACAGGAGATCCACGAGGAAGCCTTGGCCGGCTGCCTCTCGACCGCTGATCGCCGGTGCCAGGAACAAGGCAGCCCCTATCCAGGAGAGCCCGATCCACACCAAGGGCGTTTGAATGTGAACGTCGCGCAGGAAGTTAAATGGCAAAAGCGAATCAATCTTGATTCCATAGAAATCGGTTCGCTCGGAATAGTAATGAGCCATGATCGATCCGACGAGAATCTGCAGCAGAAACACGCCTGCAACCACCAAGAAATATTTGCCGATCTTTCGCTGGCTCGGCGTGAGCGGTCGAAAATTCGCGAAGACGGGATCCATCGGTGCGTCGTCGGGATCGTTAAGGTAAAGCTCGTAGATCCAAATGATCAATCCGAACGCAAAGAACGTGAAGCAGAAGCTGATCCACGTCCAGTGAAAGGTGCTGGTGGATGGTGTGTTTCCAACGGAGGGTTCAGACGGCCAGTTCTGCGTCCATGACGTCGTGGTCCCGGGCCTGCGCGCGACCGTCGTAAGCGATGAGTAAATGAGAAAGTCGGCAGTTTGCCTCGCGCTCTCTTCGTCGAGACTGTAGGCTTGCGTCCACCCCTTGGCGAAATCGTCATGCTGAAGTGTTTTCGCGATTTCGACTTGCATTGTCTTCACGGAGGCAGCGAGCGCATCTGGGATGATCGCTTCGCGCCTTGTGAGATCGACCCCCTGCAGTTGTGTTTGCATGAGTGACCGAATGGTGGCTTGACGATCGGTGGTCAACGCCGGCATTTTATTGATGTTGTCTTCGGTCAGTTGTCCGAGGCGCACCAAGTACTCGGCGGTATAGTCCGGACCGAAATAGGAACCCATGCCAAAGAGACTGCCGTAATCCATCAGGTCTGCTTTCTGGAACCCGGCCTTACCCGCTTGAATGTCCGCCGCCGTCATCAACACCACACCATCGGTGGTAACAAAGCGATCGGGAAACGGGGGCGCTTCTTTGTAGGTCACGCCGATCGTCCAGGCGAGCACGGAGAACGTCGCGACGGCGACGCCCAACAAGATCCATTTGAGTACATTGCTGACCGGGTCAATCAGATTATTTGCGGTCGATTCCACTGCCAAGGGGATCTCCTCGTCAACCGCGGAAAATATGAATAAATCAGCAGAATGCCGCCAATAAGCGCCTGCTTAGCATAATCAGCCGAGCAGACCCTTCTGTCCAGCTCACCCTGCAACCGGGCTAGGCATAACCCCGCATCGAACCCAGGGATTGATCGTGCAGCTTTGATGCGGTTCCGTTCAGTGGCCACCACGTGCCAGCGGCGCTTGAGTTATTCCTCGGCCAATGCAAAGCCAAGGCCGCGGGACGCGCCAATGAGGAGGAGCTTTTTGCTCGACGATGAAGGCGGCATCGAGATCTACAATGCCGATCGCGCTTCCAGCCGAGGCATCAAACCTGACGGACCTGCGCCGCAGCGGGCGCCGCGGGCTTAAGCGCGCGCACTGCCCAATTGCGCCGCGAGAAGCTGCATGCGCCGATACTGCTCGTGCAAACCATCCTCGAGAGCCTTTAGGCTGGACTGTAGATGTGATTTTTCCCACCGATCAACCAGCGCACGCTTTGCATCTGCGACCGATTGCTCGCGCAGCGCCGTCCATGTTGCGACTGCCTTGCCGAAGCTTTCGTACTCCTCCGCCACGCGCCGGCGCAATTCATCGAAGCGGGGGGAGCCGGGCCGCCGGGCGAGTTCTTGTTTCGCCCGGAGAAACTGCGTCTCGACCATTGCGCGTCGAATTTTGAACCAGGGCACCCGTTTCAGGTTCTTGGCGAGCCCCGCCCAATGCAGCGCGTTGATCAACCACTTGGAGGGGTCCCATTGCCACCAGCGCACGCCGTTGCGGTAGTCGTTCGCGAATTGATGGTGAAAGTTGTGGTATCCCTCGCCGAAAGTGAGCAATGCGACCACCCCGTTGTCGCGCGCCGTGTTCTCCGTCGTGTAGGGGCGGGTGCCGACGATGTGCGCCAGGGAATTGATGCAAAATGTCAGGTGGTGACTGATGACGAGCCGCAGAATCCCTGCGAGCAGCACCATGCCGACGATGTCGCCGAACGCCCAGCCCAGCAGCAGCGGCACGCCGAAATTCATGCCCACGGCGAGCGCGAGGTAATGGCGATGTTGAAATGCCACCAGCGGGTCGTTTTGCAGGTCGCGCACGTACTTGAAATCGGCGTCGCCGCTCGGGTAGTTGCGCAGCATCCAGCCGATGTGCGAGAACCAGAATCCACGCCGCGCGCAGTAGGGATCCCGTTCGGGATCGTCGATGAAGCGATGGTGGACGCGATGGCCGGCGCTCCAGATCAAGGTACTGTTCTGCAGGGCCATGGCGCCGAACAGGAGAAAGACCACCTTCAACGCGGGGTGCGCTTTATAGGCAGCGTGTGAAAACAGCCGGTGATATCCGCAGGTGATCGACAGTTCCGTTACGCTCAGGAGCACCGCGAATGCAACCCATGCCGCGAGGGTGTAACCGTGGACGATCCCATACCATGGAATCACCGTCAGGGCTATTCCCAACGTAATTGTAAACATCAACAGGGGTGGCCAATTGCGAGGCGGCAGGCGGCCGGCCGGATCATTCATTCGTTTCTCCTGTGAAAACGACGCGATCATGCCAGATCGCGGGGCCTTTGAGATGGGGGCGGCCAAGAACTTTACCATCTGCGAACGCCCATTATTTGACCCAGGTCGGATTTTGCCCATGTTGCTACGCAGCGAGGCACCTCAACCTGCCTGCTGCGGCGACTTTCGTAAGCGCCGTCCGTTTGGGTTGAGGTGCTCCGACCGTCTGCTTTTGGCCTGGGGGCATGGGCCAGGGGTGCTCGGACCTGCCGCTGAATATCGCCTCCATGTCGGCGCGCTTGGAGGTCCAATCGCGCCGCTCTATCTCAGCCTCCAGCTGGCCCGGCGCCCAGCCGGCGTGGCCGAGGAAGATCCGCAGATTGTCCATCGGCTTCTTGCGTCCAAGCAGATGGAGCAGCAGCTTGCGGTCGGCGCTCAAATAGACGCCGTCACAGGCTTGTATGGCGTGCTCGGGCGGCGCGGCGGCGTGAAATAGAAACCACAGGGACCCAACGTCGACAGGACCGCCGAAGTACACCTTGTCGCGCACCTGCGCGAGTTGCTTGAGATCGGGAAAGAGATGCGAGACGGGAACCGGCATCGGTCTGTTGATGATGATGCCGACCGGGCCGGGGCCGAGATTGTTCATTACGAGCACAATCGAATCCGCGAAATAGGAATCGGGCAGGTCACTTCGCGCGATGATCAGTATGGCGGTCAGAGGCTTCGCATCGGCGGCGTACGCCGGCCACGACGGCGCCGAAAAGAGCAAAAGAGCCCAGAGTGCTCCTGCCATGAAGCGCTGCGGGCAGAATTCAACTTTCACCGGCGACACACGCCAATGATAGGCAACGTGCGGCTCGCGCCACAAGTAATTGGGGACGTCTCTGAAGACGCCAACGAGCCTTTTCTAACGAAGCTTGAACTGCCGCATCATATTGTCTTGGATTGCGGCTCTTGAAAGAGATGGACCGAACCCTGTATTGCGGTAATAAAGCGCCTTCAAGAAGGCTATATCGCCGGCTGTTATCGCCGTGGGCCTTGCACGCGCGCCGCAGCTCGACGACATCAAATCCAGAATGCTCGGCAGCGGATCGCAATGGTCCGGCGATTGTGCCACTGACAGGGTCAACATCGCCAAGTAGTCGGCAATGGTCCCGATGGTGTAGCCGACGACCTTGGGCGTGTCGACGTCCAGGATGACGATGCCGATGCCGACCCCGGTCCCGACTCGATCAAACCCCCCTGTGATGACGCTTCCGACATGCTGCGGGGTGATCTGCGGCCAAACGGGCAGAAGATTGAGCCTCACAAACTCCACGTCGGTATTCAGGACAGTGTCGCCGCCCTGTGTCGTCAAGTACCAACCCTGAATAGGATGGCCGCTCTTGTACGCGATCAGGTCCTTCATGCCTCCCGTATACCTGATGTCGAAATAAATCGTGGCCCATTTCACAACGTCCTCCATTCGTTCCTGGGGGTTGGTCGTGAAAACTATCTGCACGTTGCTTGTGCAATGCGGGTCCGACTGCACGGGCGCGCCGACGTACGCGGCCAGCGCGCGAAGCCGCGCCGTCACGAAGGCGTTGTATCCCGGGTCGAGCCCGACGGTCAGCGGGCAAATGCTCTGCCTGCCTCCACGCCAACGCGCAAGGTTGCCCGTCGTAACTGTATTCGGGAGGTGCACCGTGGCGTGGTGCGCTATGAATTGAGACAGGCTGTCTCCCGCCAATTCCCGATCGGTAGGAGGGGCCGGAGCCGTCACTGTTACGTCGGGAATCTGCGGCGATGCGCCCGCATTTGCGTTGAGGTCGGGCTGCACCGCAGGCGGGCCGGCCGCATCGGCGCCGCCCTTGCGCAGCCCATGACCGACCGGCGGCAGAATGGATGCCCTGCGGATCGCCACCGTTTCAGCGCCGACGCGCGAGAACTCCAAGCCGGTGCCGCGAAGCAATGCGCTCAATGCCGCGCGAATCGGCAATGTTCCGTTCACGCCGCTCGAATTCAGATGCGCAACGTCGGCGTCGGCGGCGGCGACTTGTATGCCGCTTTGAGTCGAGAATTCAATCAGCGCGCTCGCGAGCGGCGACGGCGAGATGTGGAATCGAACGCCCCGCTCAAGCAGGTCATCCGCGCGCACCGTCGCAAGCCACGCCATCGTCAGCACAAAGGCGGGGAGTGCGATGCGCGCAACTGGAGATTTACTTCCGGGTGCCATCGCCGGTCCGCGATCGAATGAGCATTCCGTCGGCGCCTTGGTCCACCATTTCAACTGCATATATTTGCTCCAATGCCTTGAACCAATCGCCGACGTGTGTCGGTGAAACCGTGCCTGTGAATCGCGTCTGCCGCAATGCGGGGGCCACCACAATTTGTGGTGCAGCGTAACGATTGATTACACCGACAACGTCCTCCAGGGGCTCGCCTAGGAATTGCAGTCTCCCGTCGCGCCATGATCCGGCTTGCTTTGGATCAACGGTTGCCACGCTCAGTCGGCGAGCGGACTTGGAGAATGTCACTCGTTGACCGACGCCGGCGCGAACGGTCTCGGCATCAGCGCGTGGACCTCCACCCGCTTGAGCCGCGGCCGGCGCCACCGTGACCCGGCCTTCGCTGACCGTCACCACGGTGTTGCCGGGATCAATCCGCACATCGAAGGCTGTGCCCAGCGCGGTCACCGTCAGGCTGTTCACGCGGACGATAAACGGACGAACCGCGCTATGCGCAACCACGAAGAACGCCTGCCCACGTTCCAGTCGCACATTGCGCCGCGCCAGCGTGAACCGGGTGCTGACGCGGGAATCCGGCGCCAAATCGAGGCGTGACCCATCGGCCAAGGTGAAGTCGCGTTGTTCGCCGAGCGCCGTATCGAACACCTGAACGTTGGAATATCGCAGCGCGAGCCATCCCGTCATGCCAGCCGTCAGCACGACGCTTGCAGCCAACGCAATTAGCCTGTTGCGATGTTTGCGACTATTTGCGCTTTGCGGCGCGCGGGAGGCCGTGCCCCTCGCTGCAGAGAACCCATCCCATATACGCTGCATTTGCTCGAACACCGGCAGATTCAGCGGATCCGATTTGCACCATCGCATCCATTGGTCGATATCCGCTTGTGCGTGCGACTCGTTCAGCCGCTGTATCCATTCGCCTGCGTCCCGCAAGCGCGCGATGTCAGATGCCGTCGGGTCTGGTTTGCTCACAAGGACACCCTCTGTCGTACTTGATCGGCCGCCACTCCATCCAAACGCAAGTGGCAATAAACCATTGCGTAGGTCAGGTAACGGCGCACCATGCGCGCGGATATCCCCATGCGCGCCGCCGCCTCGTGTTGTGACAGTCCCTCCACACGATGCAGGTTGATCACGTCTTGACACTTGAGCGGCAACTCTTGCAGATAGCCGAGAAGCCGTTCTGCCTGTTCGCGCGCCAGCAGCAGTTTGGCCGGGTCATCCAATTCACCGCGGCCGGCGCTCAATTCCTCGAACAGCTGCGGCTGTTCTGCCGATCGGTACTGGATGCTGCGATGCCGCAGACGGTCAATGGCGAGGTTGGCGGCTGTCTTGAACAGATATGCGCGCAGCAAGCTTGGCGTGCCGGGATCTTGCAACTCCAATAGACGGACGTAGGCTTCCTGGGCGACCTCCTTCGCCTCCTGCTCGGACCGCAGGCGTACCGTGAGGTAGCCCACCAGTATGCGATTGTGCTCGCGGAACAAATTCGACACTGCCGCCGCGGTCGATCCAACAGGCGCTGCGACCTCATCGCAAGGCGCCGACGGTTGTTGTTCCGATTCTGCCATTCGCCCGCATTCTCCTTGGTGGATCGCACGCATGTACAAGATACGTTCGAGGGGGGAAAAGCGGAACCGCCGGGGGGGCGATGGAACCCGCGTGCGCTAACGTTGTGTCACAAGGCCGTGGCAGCCGACAGTCGCGGGCGTCAGCTACGGCTCGACTCGCGTCTGTTTAGGGAATTGCCGGCGGGGCGTCAGCGTCCGCATCTATTCGGCCCGCAAGCAGCAAAGGGCGTTGCGCCAATGTTCGATTGCGCGGGCCGCTTGGAGGCATCTGCCCTAGGGAATCGAGCCGGACTCCCACAGTTGCGGCTGCAGTGAACAACTATTGTCGGCCAAACAAAAAGCCCCCAAGGGCATCGATGCATCCGGGCCGTACATCTGCCTTGACGCATATACACCGTCCATCAACAGCGCCGGATCCACGTTACCTTCCGTATAGTGCAAGCCGTCATGCACGCCGAAATTGGGTCCGGAAAGCTGCGACATGTAATCGGTAGCGCACGCCGATAGCGCCAGACAGATGATCAAGGAAGAAATTAGCTTCATGCGACTCCCCCGGTTGGGTTACATGGTTGCACGATCATGAATTCGAAGCAACGGTCGCGGCCGTTACGGTCAGGCGGGCAGAATGAGCTGCTGCGGCGCACGACGGTGCGAGGCACGCGCAAAGGCGAAGTACAGCGCGCCCGGCACGAGCAACCCCACGATCCAGGAGATATCCACACCGCCCAGCGGCTCGACCAGCGGGCCGGTGTAGAACGCCGTTGACAGAAACGGAATCTGAACCAGTATCCCTATCAGATAGATCACGATGCCCGTCATATTCCATCGGCCATAGCGACCGTCGGGATCGGATAAGGCGGGCACGTCGTAGCGCGACCGTGTGAAGCAATAGTAGTCGATCAGATTGATCGCACTCCACGGCGTGAATACCGCAAGCAGGCACAGGATGAAGGACTCGAAGGTCTTGAGAAAGGAGTGGCGCCCGGTCAGCGCGAGCAGCGCGGAGATGCCCACCATCGAGGCGATGTAGAAGAACCGGTGCACCACCGAGATTCGAAGGCCGCGGTGAAAGCCGCTCACTATCGTCGCCATCGACATGAAGCTGCCGTAGGCGTTCAACGAGGTCACCGTGACCTTGCCGAAGGCGATGCTGAAGAAAAGCAGGCCCGCGACCGCGCCCGTGGATCCGAGGCTCACGATATAGGCCACCTCATGATGCTCGAATTGCTTGCCTGCGAGCGCCGCGGCGAGAACCCCGAAGGTCATGGATATCTGCGAACCTATGACGGACCCTGAGCCGACGGCGGTGAATACCCGCGCCACCGGGGTGTTTCGCGGCAAGTAGCGGGAATAGTCTGCAACGTACGGGCCGTAGGCGATCTGCCACGACGCCGACAAGGACATCGCCAGCAGGAATTTGCTCAACGAAAAATGTCGCTCCGCCAGCAAGGCCGCAACATCGTGGTACGCAAACAGTCTGCTGAACATGTAGAGGAATGCGACGATGCCGACGATGCTCGCCACCCGTCCGAGGAGGTGTATGAATCGATAGCCTAACAGCGTGACGATGACGATGAAGCAACCGAATATCACGATGCCCAAGCCATCGTCCACATGGAGCAGTTGCCCTACTGCCTGCCCCGCCAACACGCAGCCGCTGGCGGAGAAGCCTATGTACATCAGGCACACCGCCACAATCGGTATGACAGCACCATAAATGCCGAACTGAACCCGGCTCGATATCATCTGGGGCAAACCGAGCTGCGGACCCTGTGCCGCATGCAGCGCCATGACGGCGCCGCCTATCAACTGACCCGACAACAGTGCCACCAGCGACCAGAACACGTCGCCGCCGAATACCACGGCAAGGGCGCCGGTTACGATGGCGGTAATTTGCAGATTGGCCGCAAGCCACAATGTGAACTGACTCGCGAGCCCGCCGTGCCGCTCCGCATCGGGCACATAGTCGATCGAGCGCACCTCGATAGAGCCCGGCACCGACCTATAGACATCCGAGATCGGCATGCTATCCCCTGTTTATTCTCCCGCTGTTTTGCGACTGTGCCACGAACATGTCGACTTTACGATGGGCGGCCTTGCGGGGCGGGTTGCCCACCCGGCGCCGGGCGGGCGGCGTTTACTGTCGATTTCGGGGCCTCTCGTTCGTTGTACTGTTGTCGGAGCACGGAATCGGCGCAATTCGTTGATTCAATGGAGGCCGTCATGAAAGTCATGGTTTTTGTCAAAGCTACCGAGGACAGCGAGGCGGGCGTGATGCCCACTCGGGAGCTCCTTACCGCCATGGGAGAGTTCAATGAATCGCTGGTCAAAGCAGGGGTCCTGCTGGCGGCCGAAGGTCTACACCCAAGCCGCAAGGGCAAGCGCGTGCGCTTCTCCGGCAGGACACGCACGGTGACCGACGGCCCGTTTGCGGAGACCAAGGAATTGGTGGCGGGCTTTTGGATCTGGCAGGTCCGCTCGGTCGAGGAGGCGGTCGAATGGGTCAAGCGCTGCCCGAATCCCATGCTGACCGATTCGGATATAGAGATCCGCCCCTGCTTCGGACCCGAGGATTTCGGCGATGCGATGACAACTGAGCTCAACGCCCGGGAGGCCGATCAACGCCGCCGCACCGATACGCCCGGCTAAGGGGTCACAACCGATGTTTTGGGCCAGGTTTTGGGGCATGCTCAGGTACTTTCGGTGGTGCGTCTCCTGCGGAGTGAGCCGATGGCATACATGTTGCTCGTGGTTGAGAAGGTCGGCGACCGCGCCGTACGGTCGGAAAGCGAGGGCCGCACGCTGTACGACCGCATGCTGAGTTTCAGTGAGGACCTCAAGCGACGCGGTCTTCTCCGCATGAGCCAGTCCCTGAAGACCGAGGCGATCGGCGCGCGCGTCACTTCACGTGGAGAGAAGCCGATCGTGCGCGACGGACCGTTCGCGGAGGCGAAGGAAATGATAGGCGGCTTCTTTCTACTGACGTGCGACACGCGTGAGCAGGCGATCGAGATCGCGCGCGAGTGCCCTGCGGCCGAGTGGGCGACCATCGAGGTACGCGAGCTCGGCCCATGTTTTCAGTGATGCCGGTGAATCGGGTACAGGTCGAATGCACGATCGAAGCCCTGTGGCGCATGGAGTCGGCCATGATCATCGCGAAGCTGGCCCGTATGCTGCGCAATGTGGGGCTCGCCGAGGAGATTGCGCAGGACACCTGGCTTGCTGCGCTGGAACAGTGGAGCGAAGCCGGCATTCCCGACAATCCGGGCGCTTGGCTCATGACGACCGCCAAGAACCGGGCCATCGATCAGCTGCGGCGCCGGCAGCTGCAGGAGCGGAAGACCGCGATCATGTCTCACGACCCTGATTTTCCGGGAAGCCGAGATTCGGCGGGCGATCCGGTCTCTGCGGCCGAAGATGTGGCCGATGATCTGTTGCGCCTGATCTTCGTCGCCTGCCACCCGGTGCTGTCGATGGAGGCGCGCGTCGCTCTGACGCTGCGGTTGTTGGGCGGCTTGACGCCCGCGGAGATCGCGCGCGCCTTTCTCACCTCGGAGTCCGCCATTCAGCAGCGCATCGTTCGCGCGAAGCGCACTCTGGGTGAAGCACGGGTGCCCTTCGAGGTTCCCGATGCCGCGCAGCGCGCGCAGCGGCTCGCATCCGTGCTCGAGGTGGTGTATCTGATCTTCAACGAAGGCTACGCGGCCAGCGCCGGGGAGGAATGGATGCGCCCTGCGTTGTGCGAAGAGGCGCTGCGCCTCGGCAGGATTCTCGCCGAACTCGCACTCGCCGAGCCCGAAGTGCACGGCCTGGTCGCGTTGATGGAGCTGCAGGCTTCCCGAACGACCGCGCGTGTCACCGCATCCGGGGAACCCATTCTTCTGCTGAAGCAGAATCGCGCCCTGTGGGATCAGCTTCTCATCCGGCGCGGGCTCGCGGCTCTGGCTCGCGCGCAGAGCCTCGACGGCCCGCTCGGCCCCTATTGCCTGCAGGCGGCCATCGCTGCATCTCACGCCGTCGCCGTCGCTGCCGAGGAGACCGATTGGCCGCGAATCGTGGCTCTGTACGATGCCCTCGATGCCTTGCAGCCGTCGCCCATCGTGACCCTGAACCGGGCGGTCGCGGTATCGATGGCCTACGGCCCGGCCGCCGCCCTCGAGATCGTCGATGCTTTGCGCGATGAGTCGCGTCTGCGCGACTACCACTTGCTGCCGAGCGTTCGCGGCGACCTGCTCGAGCGTCTCGGCCGGTTCGACGAGGCGCGTGCGGAGTTCTCGCAGGCCGCATCCCTCGCGAACAACGCCAGGGAGCGCAATCTGCTGCTCGAGCGCGTGGCGGCGTGCGAGACGCGCTCGGTGCGAATCAATTGACCGCGCATCGATTTGATTACCACATGCCGCCGAGAGCCACGGTGATCGCCTCGCCGTTCACTGCTCCCGCGGCGTCGCTGCACAGGAACGCGATCACCTGTGCAACCTCTCGCGGCTCCAACACCCTTTTCTGCGGATAGATGGAGGCGCGCTCGCTCCACACCTGCTCGACGCCGATGCCGCGCCTTGCGGCCTCGGTCTTCGCCGAGCGCTCGGCCATTTCCGTTCGCACCCAGCCTGGTAGCACTGCGTTGGATGTGACTCCGAAGGAACCTGCGTCCTGTGCGACTGCGCGCGCGAGTCCGATGACGCCATGCTTGGAGGCGGTGTATGCGCTGCCTGAGCGTTCCGCCTTCTCGCCGGCGGTCGAACTGGTGAATACCAGACGGCCGAACCCGCGCTTGCACATGCCGCCCACCGCCAGCCGCGCGAGTTCGAAGGGACCATCGAGATTGATGCGCATCGTCTCGCGCCAGACTTCGGGATCCTGCTCCCACACGAGCCGCTCGTGTGCCGAGCCGATGCCGTGATTCACGACGAGTATGTCCATCGGCCCGAGCCGCCGCTCGGTTTCCGCCACTGCCAGGGCGCATCCCTCCGGGGTGCCGAGGTCCGCCGCGACGTATTCGAGTCCGACGGCGGCGAGTTCCGTCGCGCTGCGCGACACGATCATCACGCGCGCTCCCGCCGCCGACAGCAGCAGCGCCGCCTCGCGCCCAATCCCCCTGCCGCCGCCCGTGACCAGCGCCACTCGTCCGTTCATCTCTTCATCTCCCGACCGATCAGCCGGTCTTTCCGCCATGGTGTCGAATAATCCGCCGATTGACAAACCGAGCGCCCCTGCCCGGGGCGGAACTTGCAAGAGCGCGCCGCCGATGATGCTTGCCAGGCGCGGCGCATCGTTCAGAATGTGCCGATGCAAGACGCAGGACGGGTGCTGATCAGACCGGTTCGCGATTCGGACGCGGCGTCATTGCGCGATGCCGTCAAAGCCATCGCGGCGGAAAAATGGTACTTGGCGACCGTGGACGGATTTTCTCTCGATGAGACCCGTGCGTTTTTGAGGCGCATCGCCGAAGGTTCGCTGCCGCAAACGACGGCTGTGGTTGATGATGTGGTCGTCGGGTTCTGCGACATCATGCCAAATACCGCCCTGGGATTCACTCACGTCGCTCGACTCGGAATGGGTGTTCGTTCGCAGTGGAGGCGGCAGGGCATTGGGCGTCGATTGTTGGATGCCTGTCTAACCCTCGCGCGCAACGCCGGCATCGAAAAGGTCGAACTCGAGGTATTTTCAGACAACGTGGCGGCCGTACGGCTTTACGAATCCTTTGGTTTCAGCCAGGAAGGACTGAAAGTACGCGGCCGAAAGCTGGAGGGCCGCTTTCAGGACCTCAAACTCATGGCTCTATGGCTTTGACTAAGAGAGCATGCAGCGCACAGGCCGGATTGGCACCCATGGTGCAAGGGCAGTGGCGGGGTGCGTCGGCGAGCCGCTGAGTACGACGCTATACTGCGCATGGCGGACTATGAACAAAATAATGGGGAGATCGGCGAATGGCTGCCGTTGGAAATTCCATCATCATCGGCGCGTTCGCGGTCTTGGGCCTTGCACGCAGTCAAGGCATGGAAGCAGATGCGGGTGCGCCGCGAGTTCCTCCCTACTGGGCCTATGCCGTCAACCCGCCTGACGATGCCGGCGCTCACGCTCGGCCGGCCGACAACACGCCGCGGCATGTGCCGGGCAGCGTAGAGGCGTTCACTTTCGAGCAAACCACCGACTTGTTCAGCCCCCCGGACTGGCACCCGGACAATCACTCTGCAATGCCGGAGATCGTGGTGCGCGGCCGCAAGCCGGAGGTGTTCGCCTGCGGCTACTGCCACCTTCCCAACGGGCAGGGCCGTCCTGAAAACGCCGCGATTGCCGGACTTCGTGCGGCGTACATCGTTCAGCAGCTTGCGGATTTCAAGAGCGGGCTGCGCAGGAGTTCGGAGCCTAGACATCTGCCCTCGGCGTTCATGATCGGTGTCGCGACCAATGCGAATGAGCAGGAAATACAGTCTGCCGCCGAATATTTTTCCCGATTGAGTCCGAAACCGTGGATTAGGGTCGTCGAAACCGGGACAGTGCCCAAGACACGGGTTTCGGGGTGGATGCTGGTCTCCTCGGATGAAGGCCTGGAGCCGATCGGTCTGCGCATCATCGAGACGCCGGAGAACCTGGTACGGACCGAGCTGCGCGACGACGCATCCGGATTTGTCGCCTACGTGCCGGTTGGCAGCATCAAGAAGGGCGAATGGCTGGTAAGGACCGGAGATTCGGGCAAGACCGTGCAGTGTGCAATCTGCCACGGGCCGGATCTGAGGGGCCTCGGCAACGTGCCATCGATTGCAGGCCGCTCCCCGAGCTATGTGGTGCGGCAGCTCTATGACATTCAGCGGGGGAGCCGCGCGGGAGTCGACGCCGAGTTGATGAAGGCGCCGGTCGCCAAGTTGACGATCTCCGACATGATTTCGATTGCCGCATTCACGGCTTCCCTACGGCCGTGAACCTACGTGACGCGGAAGGTGAAATGCATTCACCCGATTCGCCATCCGAGAGCACGGACGAGGGCCTCGCGCGCAAGGTGCGCCGGCATCTGCTGCCCCTGTTGTTTCTGCTGTACGTCGTCGCCTACCTGGACCGCATCAACGTGGGGTTCGCGGCGCTCGACATGAATCGCGAGCTCGCCCTGTCGAGCGAGCAATACGGTCTACTGTCGGGGATATTCTTCTGCGGCTACTTTTTGTTCGAGATTCCGAGCAATTTGATACTGCATCGAACCGGTGCCCGCATCTGGATCGCGCGCATTCTGCTGACGTGGGGCCTGGTCGCGCTGCTGACCGGTTTCGTGCAGAACGCACCGCAGCTGTATGCGGCGCGCTTCGCGCTCGGCGTCGCGGAGGCGGGGTTCTTTCCGGGAATCCTGTACTACCTGTCCTATTGGTTTCGCCAACGTGAACAGGCGCAGGCGGTCGGGCTCTTTCTGACCGCTCTGCCGACTGCCAGCATCATCGGCGGCCCGTTGTCGGGCTGGATCATGGACCACGTGCACGGCTTCGGGCTCGCCGGGTGGCGGTGGCTGTTGATTCTCGAATCGTTGCCTGCCATTGCCTGCGGGCTCCTCACGTTTCGGCTTCTTCCCGACCGTCCCGCGGACGCGACCTTTCTCGCCGCCGGAGAAAAATCGCAGATTCAAGCCGTGCTCGCCGCCGAGGCGGCCGCCAAGCCGGGAGGAGGGCAGCTCACCCTCCTCAAATCGCTGACCCATCCGCGCATTCTGCATCTCACCGCCATTCACTTCCTGTTTCTGATGGGGCTGTATCTCACGGGCTTCTGGATGCCTCAATCGATCAAGGCCGTGGCCGCGGGCTATTCGAACACGTCCATCGGCATTCTGGTGATGGTCCCGAGCGCCGCCAGCCTGGCGGCGATGGTCGTGGTGTCGCGCAGCTCGGACCGCAGAGGCGAGAGGTACTTCCATGCGGCGATTTCCCTGCTCATCGCCGCCGCGGGCCTGTACTTCGTCGGCTCGACACCGTCTCTGGCCGTGCGTGTCGTTCTTTGGTGCGCGGTGGCGTCCGGCATAGCCAGCTATCTCGGTCCATTCTGGGCCTGTCCCGGCGAATTTCTGTGCGGACGCTCCGCCGCGTCCGCGCTCGCCTTCATCAACTCCTTCGGCAGCCTCGGGTCCTTCTTTTCTTTGTCGATCATCGGAATGATCGCGAAAAGAACGGGGAGTTTCGAGGCCGGCTTCCGTGCGGTCGCGGTCGCTCTGGTGCTGGCCGCTGCCTTGATGCTTGCGCAGAAGCTCTATCGGCGCCGCGGGTATGATGCGCGCCCGGCCGACTTCAATGGGAGTGGTGAATGAACCGACGCGAATTGCTGAGTGTGGGAGTCGAGATCGCCGCGGGTGTGTCGGGGGGCGCCTTTCTGCTGAGTGAGGTCCGCGCGGACGATCAGGGCCGTTATGCCGCCGCCTTCACGCTGCTCGACCGCTTCGTCGAGCAGTATCTGCGGGACATGAATGCTCCCGGGCTGACGCTATCGCTCGCCGATGCGGGCGGCGTGCAGCGGGTCTGCGTCTACGGCCTCGACGATATCTCCCGGCGGGTGCCTCTCAAAGTGGATGAACTCTTCCACATCGGATCGATCACCAAGTCGTTTCTCGGCCTGTGTCTGCTGCAGCTGCGCGACGAGGGCAAGCTCGACCTGCACCGTCCCATCCTCGACTATCTGCCGTGGCTGCGCTTCGATGCGGCGACGCGGCCGATCACGGCTCACGATCTTCTCACCCATTCGGCGGCGCTTCCCGACGGCGCGCTGTTTCCCGCCGACCCCGCGTTCCGCCATCGCGCGACGGCGGCGCCGGGAACGTTCTTTCACTACTGCAACATGGGCTACGAAGCGTTGGGGCATCTATTGGCGCAAGTCGATGGGCGGCCGCTGGCGGAGTGCTTTCGCGCCAGAATTCTCGTACCCCTCGGCATGACCGCAACCGAGCCCGCAATCACGCTCGATGTATTCGAGCGCTTCGCCACGAGCTATCAGGCCTCTTACAACGATCGTCCGTTTCCGCGCCTGGGCAGGTTGTCGCAAAGTCCGCCGATCGACACGTCGGCCGCCTCGGGCTGCATCGCCTCGACCGCGCGTGACATGGGCGCGTACCTGACCATGCTCATCAATCGCGGCGCCGCACCGTCGGGCCGCGTGGCGTCGGAGTCGGGCTTTTCCCTGTTCGCGCATCCCCACATGGCGGCGGATCATTTCGGGCCTGGTGCATCGTACGGCTATGGGATCGGCATCGATCGGCTCGAAGGGCATACCCGTCTGCGGCACACGGGGGGGATGCTGTCGTTCGCTTCGGCTCTTGAGATCGATGTCGATGCATGCGTCGGTGCGTTCGCGTCGATCAATGCCATGCAGGGATTTCGGCCGCGTCCCGTCGCGGAATATGCGCTGCGCCTGATGCGCGCCTGCCGCGAAGGGGCTCGCCTGCCGGACGTCACGGCGCGTGCATCTTCTCTGCACGTGGAGTCCGCGTACAACTACGCCGGTCGCTACGCAGGCGCCGGCGGCCGTGGGCTCGATATCGTCGCCGACCGGGACCGGTTGTTCATGATCCACAAGGATGTGCGGGTGCCGCTTGAGCCGGCCATCGAACCGGACGATGCATTCATCGCGCTGCATCCCGATTTTGCGCACTATGCGCTGTTGTTCGGGCGTGCGGGCGCCGGCGGCAAGGGTCCCGCCGTCGAAGTCGGCTGGGGCGGGGAGTGGTTCGTCACCGAGCATTACACAGGACCGCGGGAGTTCAAGGTGCCGGCGGAGTGGCATCGCTATCCCGGCCATTACCGTAACGAAGACGCATGGATCGGCAGCAATCGCATCGACCTGCGCGGCGGCAGGCTGTGGTTGAACGGCACTGTGCCGCTCGAACCGGCCGCCGACGGACGCTTCTATCTGCGCGACGAACCTGCGAGCCCTGAGTGGGTGGGCTTCTCCGACTTCGCCAATGGCAAGGCGATGCGTATGCGCCTGTCGGGCGCCGACCTTGCCCGAGTATGAGCGCTCTGTACGACACCATCGGGCAGGGTTATGTACGTTATCGCCGGCCCGATGCTCGGATAGCCGGGGCCATCGTGCAAGGCCTGGGACGTGCGCGGACGGTGCTGAACGTCGGCGCCGGCGCCGGTTCTTATGAACCGCTCGAGAGACAGGTCATCGCCGTCGAACCCTCCCTGGTGATGCTGCGTCAACGCGCGCGCGCGGCGCCTCCCGCGGTTCAGGCATCGGCGATGGCGCTGCCGTTTCGCGACGCTGCCTTCGAGGCGTGCATGGCGATTCTCACCCTGCACCACTGGCCCGATTGGCAGCGGGGCATCGAGGAACTTCGGCGCGTTGCGAGCAGCCGGATCGTCATCGTCACCTGGGACCCGTCCCATCGGGGATTCTGGCTGACCGACTACATGCCGGAACTCCTGGCGGCCGACCGGCGTATTTTTCCACCGCTCGAGCAGATCGGCCGGGCGCTCGGTTCCATGTCGGTGTGCGCGCTGCCGATTCCGCACGATTGCAGCGACGGTGTACTGGGCGCGTATTGGCGACGTCCCGAGGCATACTTGGACGATGGGGTCCGCTCCGCGATATCGACATTCGCGAAGCTTGGGAGTGTGTCGTCCGCCCTGTTGAGGCTTCGACAAGATCTCCGGACAGGCGACTGGCAGCGTCGATATGGCGAAGTCATGGACCTATCGGAGCTGGACCTCGGCTATCGAATCTTGGTGTGCGACCGCAGCCCGCTCATTGCTTCACGCGCGTAAGATCGGATGCGCGGCGTCTACCTGCGTCGCCGCAATGGTCATGCAGGGTGAGAGGACACGCATGTCAACGATGATCACCGCCGGACGAATTCGCTCGACTTACGATGCGATCGCGCCGCATATACGGCGGACCCCCGTGCTCGACCTCGAGGGCTGCGATTTGGGATTGGACCTTCCCATCCTGGAGCTTAAACTCGAGTCGCTGCAGCATGCGGGCTCGTTCAAGGCGCGCGGCGCCTTCACCAACCTTCTGACGAGAGAGGTGCCCGAAGCGGGCGTGGTGGCCGCCTCCGGAGGCAACCACGGTGCGGCCGTCGCGTACGCGGCCATGAAACGCAATGTGCCGGCGAAGATATTCGTGCCGACGGTGGCCTCGCCCGCCAAGATCCGGCAGATCACCGAGTATGGAGCGGACCTGGTGGTGTCGGGAGAGCGCTACGCGGATGCTCTCGCGGCGAGCGAGGCATGGGCTGCGCAATCGGGGGCGATGCCGATCCATGCCTTCGACCAGATTGAAACTCTGCTCGGCCAGGGCACGGTCGGCTTGGAGTGGGAGGCTCAGGCGCGCGGTCTATCGACGCTGCTGGTCGCCGTGGGCGGCGGCGGCCTCATCGCAGGGATCGCCGCGTGGTACGAGGGCCGCCTCAAGATCATCGGCGTAGAGCCGGACAAAGCTCCGACGCTCACGCGTGCGCTCGAGGCGGGCATGCCGGTCGACGCAGAGGCGGGAGGCATCGCCGCGGACTCGCTGGCGCCGCGGCGGGTCGGGGATCTTGCATTCGGCATCGTGCGTCGCTACATCGACCGCACCGTGCTGGTGTCCGACGAGGCCATCCGCGAGGCGCAGCGAAGACTATGGAAGACGGCGCGCATCGTCGCCGAACCCGGCGGCGCCGCGGCCTTGGCGGCGCTCACCTCGCGCCGCTATGTGCCGGGGCCGGACGAACGCGTCGGCGTGCTGATTTGCGGCGGGAATACGACCGCCGTCGATTTCGATCAGGTCGTTTGAAGCGCGCCGCCTCGCGCCGTGCGAGGCAGCACGTTGGCGTGCAGCCAGTTGCGTATTTCGAGCAGCCGCAGCGCATCGCTCCGCATGGCGGGCCCGAGTCCGTGTTTCCAGAGAAGCGTCTCCTCGGAAGGGTTGTCCTCCAGGGCGCGAAGTTCCGCGGCGAAGGACGCCAGCGCCGACAGGTCGCTGAACATCCCCTCCTTGACCAGCGTCTCGCCGTAGCGCTCTGCCACCGCAGCGATGTCGCGGTAGTCGTACTCAGGGTGGTACTGCACCCCCCAGAAGCTGCCGCGGCCGGCATTGAACGAGGCCGCCTGTACGCCATAGTCGTTGGCGGCGAGCAGGGCCGCGCCCGGCGGCAGCGAGGCGATCTCGTCGCGATGCACGGTGGGCGCTTCGAATACCACAGGCTTGCCTGCGAACAGCGGATGTTCCCTGCCTGTCTCGCTCAAGAGTATGCGCCGTGCGAAGCCGAACTCGCGGCCGCGCGGATTGGCGCGCACCAGGCCGCCCGCGGCCGTCACCGCCACCTGAAGCCCCCAGCAGCTGCCGAAGAAGGGAACGCCGGCGGCAAATACGGCCTTGACGATTTCGATCTGGCGCATCACCGGCGCGCCGCCGTTGTAGATGTTGAGCGCCGATCCCGTCATGGTGACGCCGTGGTAGTGCTCGAGCCCCACCCCCTCGGGCAGCGCTGCGCCGTCCGCCGCGCATACGATGTCCACGTGGAGCGACGGTTCGATGCGGCGCAGAACCTGCGCGTAGCCGGTTCCCGAGTCATAGCCGAGCGCCGTGGTCAGCCGCGCCCGAATCCCGGCGACGTTGCCGTCGATGACCAGGATGCGTGCGCCGCTCATGCGGCGGCGTCGACGGCGTCGAGTCTGCCCGCGACTGCCGCCCGAAAGATGTGTTCCAGCTGCGCTGCGTCGACCGCAATCGGGTTGCCTGAGGCGGACGGGTCGATCGCGGCCTCCCTGCCGATGATGGCGGCCTTGTCCGCGCTCACGCCGATGTCGGCCAGTGAATGCGGAACCTTGAGCTCGCGGCGCATGTCGAGCACCCATGCGAGAAAGCCGTCGAAGCCGCGCACCGGCAGGTCGAGCACGCGGCCGATGATGTCCGCTTTGTCCTCGATCGCGCGCCGGTTGAAGGTCATGACGTAGGGAAGAATAACTGCATTGGTGAGGCCGTGATGGGTGTTGAACCATGAACCCACGGGATGCGCGATCGCATGCACGCCGCCCAAGCCCTTCTGGAAGGCGGTGGCGCCCATGGATGCCGCGGCCAGCATTTGCGCGCGCGCCTCGATGTTCTTGCCGTCCGCATAGGCTCGCGGCAGAAAGCGGTGGATGATGCGCATCCCTTCGAGCGCTACGCCGTCGGCGAGAGGATGAAACCCCGGCGCGCAGAAGGCCTCGAAGCAGTGTACGAAGGCATCGATGCCGGTGGCAGCGGTCACGGCGGGCGGCAGACCCACGGTGAGCTGCGGATCGGAGATGACGATCCGCGGCATCATTTGCGGGTGAAAGATGATCTTCTTCTGATGGGTCTCCTCGTTGAGGATGACGCCCGCCCTGCCGAC
Source organism: uncultured Gammaproteobacteria bacterium (assembly GCA_963702735.1). GTDB lineage: Bacteria > Pseudomonadota > Gammaproteobacteria > Steroidobacterales > Steroidobacteraceae > Bog-1198. The sequence goes on from CAVPDW010000002.1 coordinate 945,115, forward strand.
TTCGGAGCCGGTGCCTGCGGTGGTGGGCACTGCGACCACCGGGGCGATGCCTGCGGGGTCCGCGCGGGTCCACCAATCGCCGATGTCCTCGAAATCCCACAGCGGCCGCGTCTGTCCCGACATGAAGGCGACGACCTTGCCCGCATCGAGCGCCGATCCGCCGCCGAACGCGACGACGCCGTCGTGACTCCCCGCTCTGTACGCGTGCAGGCCTGCCTCGACGTGCCTCAGGGCGGGGTTGCCTCTGACGGCGCCGAACAGCGCGGAATTCTTCAATGCGGCCAGCGCGTTCTCGATCATCGGGGCCGCGATGAGCCCCTCGTCGGTGACGATCAGGGGCCGCTTCATGCCGGCCCGCGCGCATGCGTCTGCGAGTTCCGCGATCCTGCCGGGGCCGGCCCAGATGGTGGTGGGGTAGTTCCAGTTGCCGCGCAGACTCGTGCTCATACGGTCACCTTGTTCAAAGCGACACTTTGAAATGATAGGACTTGGGCCGCGTCAGCTGCTCGAAGCCGACCCGCGACAGCGTGCAGCCGCGCCCTGAATTCTTGACGCCGGTCCATGCGAGGGCCGGATCGAGGTAGTCGCAGCGATTGAGGAATACCGTGCCCGTCTCCAGCGCATCGCCGAGCGCTTCGGCGCGCGCCGCGTCCGCCGAAAAGATCGCCGCCGTGAGGCCGAACTCGCTGTCGTTCATCAGCCGCACGGCCTCTTCGTCCGATGCCACCTTCATGATGCCAACCGCGGGCCCGAAGGTCTCCTCGCGCATGATGGCCATCGAGTGGTCGACGCCGGTCAGCACCTGCGGCGCGAGGTAGGGTGTTCCGGGAGCCGCGGCCGCGAAGGAGCGCTCGTCGATGAGGGCGTGCGCCCCCGCTGCGACCGCTTCCCTGACTTGCGCGCGCACGGCCTCCGCGGCCGCGGTGCGCACCACCGGTCCCAAGGTTGTCTCGGGATCGAGCGGCGATCCGAGCCGGTAAGTGTGCGTCAGGTCAACCACGCCTGCGATGAATTCATCGTAGCGCTCCTGCGCGACATAGATGCGTTTGATACCGCAGCATGACTGTCCCGCGTTGAAGAAGGCGCCGTCGGTCAAGGTGTCGATCGCAACCTTGAGGTTCGCGTCGGCGCGCACGTAGGCGGGGTCCTTGCCGCCGAGCTCGAGGCCCGAGGTTGCAAACCCTGCGGCGGTGGCGGAAACCACCGCCCGACCGCCTGCCACAGAGCCTGTGAAGCACACGCCCGCGACGCGCGCATCGCCCATGAGGCGCGCCGTATCTTCGTGCGACAGGTGCAGGTATTGGAACACGCCGGACGGAAGGCCCGCGCTCGCGAAGCATTCTTGAAAGCGCTCCGCGCACAGGGGCGTTTGATGGGAGTGCTTGAGCACCACGGTATTGCCCGCGATCAGCGCCGGCAGCACGGCGTTGACCGCGGTCAGGTAGGGATAGTTCCAGGGTGCGACGACCGCGACCACGCCGAGCGGCACGCGCTTGATCTGCCGACGGAAGCCGGCCTTATCGCCGGGGTGAACCGCGCCCAAGGCCTCGTGCGCAATGTTCAGCATGTAGCGTGCGCGCTCCTCGAAGCCGCGTACCTCGCCGGGCGCGTGGCGAATGGGGCGCCCCATCTGCCAGGTGATTTCGGCGGCGATATCACCCGCTTTCGCGACGAAGGCGTCGACGGCCCGTCCCAGGACCTCGCAGCGCGCCGCGAGCGGCATCCGGCCCCACGCGAATTGCGAGGCGCGGGCGGCATCGAGCGCCCGGTTGATGCCTGCGCCGGTTTCGAGGGTGCGTTCGACGAAGATCCGTCCATCGACGGGACTGATGGTCTTCAAGGTGTGGGTCATCGTTGATCTTTAAATGATCTCGAAGTAGCGGGCGAGTTCCCAGTCGGTGATCGCCTTGCGGAACTCCCTCTCCTCCCATTGGCGGGTGGCGGCATAGTGCTCGACGAACTCGTCGCCGAACATGGTGCGCGCGGGCTTGGATGCGGACAGCCGCTCCGCGGCCTCGAACAGGGTCGCGGGCAGTCGCCGCTGCGGGGGGTGCTCACCGTCGTAGGCGTTGCCCACGATCGGCGGATCCGGCTCGATGCAGTGCTCGATGCCCCAGAGTCCCGCGCCGATGGCCGCGGCGAGCGCAATGTAGGGATTGATGTCCGCGGCGGCGATCCGGTATTCGACGCGCTGGCTCGACGGTCCGCCGCGTATCACCCGCAGCGCCGTGGTGCGGTTCTCGATGCCCCAGGTCGCCGAGGTCGGCGCCCAGTAGCCCGGCACCAGGCGCGAGTAGCTGTTCACGGTGCCCGCGACCATGGCGAGCAGTTCCGGCATCAGCGCCTGCTGGCCGCCGACGAACCAGCGCATCTCGTCCGACATCTCGAACGGCTTCGACGCATCGTGAAACACGCTGTCGCCGCCCAAGGTGCGCAGCGATATGTGCAGATGGCCGCTTTGGCCCGGAACGCTGTTGGACCACTTGGCCATGAAGGTGGCCATCAGGCCGTGCCGCTGGGCGAGCACTTTGGCGAAGGTCTTGAATAGCGCCGCGCGATCGGCCGCCTCGAGTGCATCGCAGTAGGTGAGCGCCGCTTCGAGCACGCCGGGTCCCGTCTCGGTGTGCAGTCCCTCGATCGGAAAGCGCATCGCCTGGCCGAGATCGAGCAGATCGTGGTAGAGCTCGGAACGCACCGAGCTGCGCAGCACCGAGTAGCCGAAAGCGCCGGGGGTCATGGTCTTCAAATTGCGGTAGCCCTTCTCGCGGACGGACTGCGCCGTCTCCTCGAACAGGAAGAACTCGAACTCCGCTGCGGCGCTGACGGCATACCCCATGGCTTTCGCCCGGCTCAGCACCCGCCGCAGGGTACCGCGCGGGCACACCGATTCGGCGCGTCCCGCGAACTCGGCGAGAAACAGCGCGGTCTTCGGCTCGAATGGGATGTCGCGGCGGGTCGACGCCAGCAGCCTCACGGCTGCGTCGGGGTAGGCGGTGTGCCAGCCGGTGAATTTGGTGTTGTCGTAGAGCTGATCGTTCGAGTCCCATCCCAGGATCACGTCGCAGAATCCGAGATTCTTGTCGAGGGCGGAGAGGAACTTATCGCGGCTCAGATACTTGCCGCGCAGGATGCCGTCGGTGTCGAAGACCCCTACTTTAAGGTGTTCGATGCCGCGCTCGATCAGAAAATTGCGGATTTCGGCGTCCTGTTTCACGGGCCGGGCCTCACGATCGCGCCGCCCTTCATGACGAACGAGACGCGCCCGACGGCGCTGATATCCTCCAGGGGCGCGCCCCGCACCGCGATGATGTCGGCGTAGTACCCCGGTTTCAATTCGCCGATCTCACCGCTCCAGCCGAGCAGCTTCGCACCGTTCTGCATATCTGCCTGCAGCACCGCGAGCGGCGTCATGCCGTATTTCACCATCAGCTCGAGTTCCCTGGCTTGCGTTCCATGAGGGAACGGCCCGACGTCGGAACCGACCGCGAACGCAATGCCCGCCGCGATCTGCTGCTTGAACTCCTGGATCTTGTAGTCGAGAAAGCGCCGTTCGCGCTCGCCTTGGGGCCCGGGTTGCCTCGAGAAATACTCGAATATCGCGAAGGTCGGCACCGCCGGGATTTTCTTCTCCTTCATGATGCGCATGGTCTCTGCGCTCAACTGCGTTGCGTGGTCGATGGAGGCGACACCGGCTTGCGCCGCATACAGGGTGCCGGGCTCGTCCATGGCATGCACGGCGACGCTCGTGCCCATGCGCGCCGCCTCATCGACCGCCGCCTTGAGCTCGGCAGCGGTGTATTGGTAGGGAGAATGCAGCACTCCGTCCTCGAGGCTGTCCTTCCCCGTCTCATAGATCTTCGCAAAGTCGGAGCCTTCCTTGTGCTGCCTGCGCATCACCGCGACCAGCTCCTGTGCACTGTCCGCGTAGCTTGCATTCGACAATACGTGCTGTTCGGGATTGAAGCGGTTGGCGTCTTCGTGGCCGCCCATGATGTCGATGGCGTTGCCTGAAATGCGCAGGCGCGGTCCCGGGTAGAGACCGGCGTTGATGGCGTCGCGAACGGCGGTGTCCGCGGACCCCGCACCCTCGGTGCCCATGTCGCGCTCGGCGGTGAATCCCGCCATCAGATCGTCCCTTGCGGCGAGCAGCGCCAGAATGGTCCGCTGCGGCACCGATTCTTCCACCGTCTGCAAGTCTTCCGCGCCGGGATGCAGGAACAGATGCACGTGCACGTCGATCAGGCCCGGCAGCAGCGTGGTGTCGCCCAGGTCGATGACCTGCGCGCCGGCCGGGTGCGCGACCGAGGCGCCCACGGCCAGGATGCGCTCGCCCTCGATGAGCACCTCGCCCGGGGTCACGAGCCTGCCGCTATCGATGTGGAGCAAATGCGCCGCGTGCAGGACGATGGGGCGGCGTGCCGCCGGGTCTGCGCTCGCCCCCCTTGGGGGCATCGCTGTCGCAAGCACCATCAACACAGTCATACAGCCGATCTTTTTCGACATGGGCGGAAGTATAGGACAGCTTCGGGCCTGAGGTGGCGATGGGCCGGGTGCGGGGGTGCTCACTCCAGCTCGAAATTGCAATCCTTGAGCGGGATCACGCGGGTCTTGTTGCGGATTTTGTGGCCCAGATACAGGAGGACGACGACCGGAATCATGAGGTAGCCGGTGATGAAATCGAACCAGGAGAACACCGGGGTCTGGAACACGCCGATGTTAGAGCCGAACAGCACCACCAAGAACAGGGCGAGGGCCAGCCATGGACCGTAGGGGTAGAACCTTGATTTGAATTTGAGGTCATCGACGCTGCGGCCTTGCGCGACCCAAGCCTTGCGGAAACGCAGATGGCACACGGCTATTCCCAACCAAATCATGAAGCCGGTCAGACTCGAGGCGTTGTAGAAGATCTGGTAGATCTTCTTGTCGCCGACCAAGCTGGAGAAGAAGGCCAGCGCGCTGACGGCGCCTGTCGCGAGCAGCGCCGCCACCGGCACGCCGCGCCGGTTGAGATTGGCGAATAGCTTGGGCGCCTTGCGGCTGTGTGACATGGCATAGAGCATGCGCGAGGCCACGTACATGGACGAATTCCCGCAGGACAGCACCGAGGACAGGATGACGGCGTTCATGAGGTTGGCGGCGTAGTAGCCGACTCGCGGCAGCTGCCCGAACACCATGGTGAAGGGCGAGAAGGCGATGTGGCTCTCGTCGCCGTTCAGCAGGTTAGGGTTGGTGTAGGCGATCAAGGTCCCCACCACAAAGATCGAACCGATATAGAAAAGCAGGATCCGCCAAAAAACCGTGCGGATGGCCTTGGGAACATTCTTGCCCGGGTCGGCGGTTTCGGCGGCCGCGAGACCCACACCCTCGGTGCCCTGGAAGGCAAACCCCGCCACCAGGAACACCCCCAGCATGGCCGTGAACCCACCGACGAAGGGCGCATGAGAGCCCGTCGCCGGGTCGCTCAAGGTCCAGTTCTGAAAGCCCGTGTGGTGGCCGCCGAGCATTCCGGTGATCATCAAGGCGCCTACGCCCAGGAAGATGATCACGGTCACGACCTTGATGCCGGCGAACCAGTATTCGGCCTCTGCGTATGCCTTGACCGACAGGAGGTTCAGGGCCAGCAGCACCGTGAAGAAACCCATGGCCCACAGGGTGGAGTTCGAATGGGGGAACCAGAACTGCACGATGAGGGCGCCCGCCACGAGCTCCGCGGCCAGCGTGATCGCCCAGCTGAACCAGTAATTCCAGCCCACCGCGAAGGCCAGCGACGGGTCGATGAAGCGCTCCGCGTAGGCCTCGAAAGAACCGGGAATGGGCAATTGGGTCGCCATTTCGCCGAGCGACTGCATCATGCAGTAAACCGCAATGCCCATGGTCGCGTACGCCGCAAGCGCCCCGCCCGGGCCGGCCTGTGCGATCGCGCCGCCGCTTGCGAAGAACAGGCCGGTGCCGATCGCGCCGCCGATGGCGATCATGCTGAGTTGCCTGGTGCCGATGCCGCGGTGAAGCTCCCGCGTTTCAGTTGCTGTCATGCAGATATCCCTTTATTAGAAACGGCGTCGCGGCTCCCTTGAAGCCCGTACCGCGCCGCCCGGCGTCAAGTGCGGCCCCGCCTACGTGCGGCCCCGCCTACGTGCGGCCCCGCGTACTATGCGGCCTCGTGTCGAGAAGGACAATGCGGCATGCGATCAAGTATGCTGTGGCCAAACGCAGGCGCAGCCTGCGCCATTGATCAATGGGGGAATTCGGATGCGTCTGCAAAAAATCATGCTCGCGCTCGCGATCAGCCTGTGTGCGAGCCTGTCCGGCGAAGCACAGACGCCGCCCGCCAATCCTCTCGACAAGGTGCCGGACGCGATGCCGTTCGACGTACCTTACGGGACGCCTATTTCGCTCGACAAGGCGATGAGCGCCATTGCCGCCGCGGTTGCTGAAGCCAGGAAGCATGACTGGAAGCTCAACGTGGCGGTCGTCGATTCGGGGGCCAACCTGGTGGCGTTCCAGCGCATGGACGGTGCACAGCTCGCGTCGATCGCGATTTCCGAGCACAAAGCCCGCGCCGCCGCCGCCTTCCGCCGCGAGACCCATGCCATGGAAGACTCCATCCAGCTGAAGCAGGGCTACTACGCACTCACGCTCGACGGCATCATCGCCTCGCGCGGCGGTGTGCCGCTGATCGAGAAAGGCAAGCTCATCGGCGCGATCGGCTGCTCGGGCGGCACGGGCTCTCAGGACGAGGTGGTGTGCAAGGCGGGGGCGGCCGCGGTCAAGTAGCGGTAGAACACGGTGGTGTCGCACAGGCCGCCGCGCGGGCCCAGGGCATAACCCGGGATCACACCGCAGCGCCGCCAGCCGAGCCTCGCGTACAGCCGCTCTGCATCGCCGCTGGCGGTGTCGAGCACCAGCAGCGACTTACCGCATTCGCGCGCGAGGCGCTCCGCGGCCCGCAGCAGCGCGGCCCCGAGCCCCCGGCGACGTGCGCGACGGTGCACGAGCATTTTGGACAAATCCGCACGATGCGGCTGGTTCTCGGGCTGATCGAGGATCAGCTGCACGGTGCCGGTCACGCCTTGTGTGTCCTCAGCCACGAGCAGGGCGCGCCTTCCCTGCGACACCTCGGCCGCCACCCCGCCCCAGAACTCCGTTGCCTTGGCCGGGGACAAGGGGTGCATGAAGCTCACCGACGCTCCCCCGTCCACGCAGTCGATGAGCAGTTGTGCGAGTCCGCGGATCTGCGCCTGATCGACGGCATGCAGGCGGCGAATGCTGTGTCCGCTGATCGAGGGCTCGATGGACATACCGGCGACAATAGCGTGCGGCCGGGGCTCAATGGAAGGGCTACAATTCAAGGACGGCGGGGGGGTGGCGTGCTGGACGGCGGCAAAGCATTCGTGGAACTGCGCGACCGGCTGTTGCGCGACGGCCTATCGCACGCGCAGGCCGATGAGGCCTTTCATTGGCCGCAGATCCTGCATTTCAATTGGGCGACCGACTACTTCGACTGCATGGCGGCGTGCAATGATCGGCCGGCGCTGCGGGTGGTCGACGATGCGGGCCGCGACCATACCTTGAGCTTCGCGCAACTTGCGGGCCGTTCGAACCAGGCCGCCAACTTTCTTGCTTCACAAGGGGTGGGGCCGGGCGATCGCGTGCTCATCATGCTGGGCAATGTTGCGGCGCTATGGGTGGCGATGCTTGCGACCATGAAGCTGGGCGCGGTGATGATTCCTGCGACGACTCTGCTCAAGCGTGCGGATATTGAGGATCGGCTCGAGCGCGGCCGCGTGCGGGCCGTCGTCGCGGAGCGGTCGCTGGCCCGGCAGTTCGACGGGCTTGCGGGCGCGCCCATCCGCGTCTCCGTGGGCGGCGCAGCCCCGGGATGGCGTGCATTCGAGGATTGCGAGGCGTCGGATACGGCTTTTACTGCCGCCGCACCGACCCCCGCCGATGCATTGATGCTGCTGTATTTCACCTCGGGAACCACCGCCCATCCAAAGCTGGTGGCGCATACCCACACCTCCTATCCCGTAGGGCACCTATCCACGGCCTACTGGATTGGGCTGCGTCGCGGCGACGTGCATTTGAACTTGAGCTCCCCTGGCTGGGCCAAGCACGCCTGGTCGAATTTTTTTGCGCCGTGGAATGCGCAGGCCTCGGTGCTCGCGTACCACTTCGAGCGCTTCAGCGCACCCGCGCTGCTGGATCAGTTGGTCCGCTGCCAAGTCACTACCTTCTGCGCGCCGCCGACGGTGTGGCGCATGCTCATTCAGGAGAACCTGCGCCGTTGGCCGGTCAGCCTGCGCGAAGCGGTGGGTGCGGGTGAGCCGCTGAATCCCGAGGTCATCGAACGGGTGAGAGACGCCTGGGGACTGACGATCCGCGACGGCTTCGGCCAGACCGAAACCACGGCGCAGATCGGCAACCCTGCCGGCCGGACGGTGAAGCCGGGCTCCATGGGGAGGCCGCTGCCGGGCTACTCCGTGGCCCTGGTCGCCGCCGACGGCAGTTTGCAAGATGAGGGCGAGATTTGCCTGCACCTTAGCCCGCGTCCGGTCGGCCTCATGAGCGGGTACCTGGACGATCCGTACAAGACCGCCGAGGTCATGCGCGACGGCTTTTATCACACCGGCGATGTGGCGAGCCGCGATGCGGACGGGTATCTGACCTACGTCGGCCGCCTCGACGATGTGTTCAAGTCGTCAGACTACCGGATCAGTCCCTTTGAGCTCGAGAGCGTGCTGATCGAGCACCCTGCGGTGGCGGAAGCGGCCGTCGTGCCCAGCCCCGATGCGCTGCGCCTGGCCGTGCCCAAGGCCTTCGTGGTGCTTATCGCAGGGGCTGCGGCGGATGCGGCCACTGCGCGCTCCATCCTTGAACATGTGCGCGGGCGCGTCTCTCCCTTCCGGCGCATCAGGCGCCTTGAATTTGCGGCCTTGCCGAAGACCATTTCCGGGAAGATACGCCGCGTCGAGCTGCGCCGGTCTGAGCTTGATCGGCAGGACGGGGGGGTGCGCCGAATCCTCGAATTCTGGGAAGAGGATTTCCCCGACCTCGGCAGTTCCACGGGATGAGCCTGCCCGAGCCAAGCTATGTCGCGGGCACGAGCGAGCGGGCGCTCATCTATCGCACCGTCGACGGCGTGCTCAAGACCGCCGCCGATAGTGATCCGGATCGCATCGCCCTGGTGGTGCCGTTCCAATCCGTGCGGCTGACCTTTGCGCAATTGGATCGCGAGGTCGAGGCTGTCGCCCGCGGATTCATCGCCTGCGGTCTACGCCCGGGCGACCGCATCGGCATCTGGGCGCCGAATTGCCTTGAGTGGGTGTTGACCATGTTCGGGGCCGCGCGCGCCGGGCTGATACTGGTGAACCTCAATCCCGCCTACCGCAGCATCGAGCTCGAATTCGTGCTGCGCGTCGTCGGCTGCCGCGCCCTGGTATTCGCGCCGCAATTCAAGTCCAGCGACTACGCCGCCATGCTCGATTCACTCATTCCCGAACTGACCGGGGCCGAGCCGGGACGACTCGAGTGCGAAGCCTTCCCGGAGCTGCGACTGCTGGTCCGGTTGGGCGCACAGCGCATGCGCGGCACTCTCTCGTTCGAGGAGCTTCAGCGGAGCGGACGCGCCCAGGACGGCACCGTCATGGCAAGGATCGCACAGAGCCTGGACGCCGACCAGGTGTTCAACATCCAGTTCACGAGCGGCACCACGGGGACGCCGAAGGGCGCAACGCTGACGCACTTCAACCTGGTGAACAACGGCTACTTCGTGGGCGAAGGCATGCGGCTCACCGCCGACGACAGCCTCTGCATCCCCGTGCCGATGTATCACTGCTTCGGCATGGTGCTGGGTGTGCTCGCCGCCATGACGCACGCCGCGGCGAGTGTATTTCCCGCCGAGGGCTTCGAGCCGCTGTCGGTGCTCGAGACGGTCGCGAAGGAACGCTGCACGGTGCTGCACGGCGTGCCGACGATGTTCATCGCGGAACTGGAGCACCCTCGATTCGCCGAATTCGATCTATCGTCGCTGCGCACCGGCATCATGGCCGGATCGCCGTGTCCCATCGCCGTGATGCGCAGGGTCATCACCGAGATGCACATGCCTGAGTTGACGATCGCCTACGGCATGACGGAGACCAGTCCCGTCAGTTTTCAAACCCGGCCGGACGATCCTCTCGAGCGGCGCGTCGCCACGGTCGGACGGGTGCACCCGCACGTGCAGGTCAAAATCGTCGACCCCGACGGGAGGGTCGTGCCGCGGGGGACTCCCGGTGAACTTCTCACCCGCGGCTACAGCGTGATGCGCGGCTATTGGGGCGACCCCGAGCGCACGCGGGAGGCGATCGACGGCGGCGGCTGGATGCACACCGGCGACCTGGGCGTCATCGACGATGAGGGTTATTGCAACATCGTGGGGCGCGTGAAGGACATGATCATACGCGGCGGGGAGAACATCTCGCCGCGTGAAATCGAGGAATTTCTCTATCGCCACCCGGCGGTGTCGGACGTGGCCGTGGTGGGCGTCCCCGACCCCAAGTACGGCGAGGCGGTCTGCGCCTGCGTGCGCCTGCGTGCCGGAGTGACCGCCACCGAGGAGGACATCAGGGATTTTTGCCGCGGCCGCATTGCGCACTTCAAGGTGCCCCGCTATGTGCGCTTCGTCGACGGCTTTCCGCTCACGATCAGCGGCAAGGTCCAAAAATACTTGATGCGTGAACAACTGCGCGTCGAACTCAACCTTGCTGAAGGCGAGCACGCGTAATGAGAACCGACATTGAGATCAAAACCCCCTCGGGAAGCTGTCCGAGCTCTGTGTACAGGCCTGCCGGCGAGGGCCCGTGGCCCGCCGTGCTGGTCTTCATGGACGGCATCGGCATTCGTCCCGCGATGCTTGAGCTCGGCGAGAGGCTTGCGATGCACGGCTACTTCGTGCTGCTGCCGGATCTGTTCTACCGATCCGGGCCGTACCAGCCGATGGATCCGCACACGATGCTAACCGACCCCGAGAAGCGGCGCATTCTGATGGAGAAGTTCTTCGCACGCGCGACGCCCGCCAATATCATGTCCGACACGGGTGCGTTCCTCGACTATCTCGCGGCCCAAGCCGACGTGAAGCCCGGCGCTATCGGCACCACCGGCTACTGCATGGGAGGCTTTATGTCGCTCACGGCCGCGGGAACGTACCCTGAGCGCATCGCCGCCACGGCCTCGTACCACGGCGGCCGTCTCGCGAGCGACGCCCAGGACAGTCCGCACCTGCTCGCACCCAGGATCAAATCGCGCGTGTACATCGCGGGCGCGAGCGACGATCCGTTGTTCCCTGAGGAGATGAAGGAACGGCTGGAGCGCGCGCTCACAGCGGCCGGGGTCGAGCACACCATCGAGACCTATCCTGCCAAGCATGGCTGGGTGCTGCGCGATTCACCTGCGTTCGATGCCGCGGCCGCCGAGCGGCACTGGCGGACGCTGCTCGCGCTGCTCGATGCGGTACTGAAGCGGGGCTGACCGGGCTATCGGTGAGCGCAAGGTCTCAAGGGTGGGATGAGTTCGTCGGCCCATCGATGCTAACATGGGGAAATCGAAGCCGGCCGAGGAGCGGTAGGGAGCATGCGGCCCCGTGAATTCGCGTTTCTCCTTTCGCTCGCGTGGGGTCTCGCGCTTTCGCTGTGCAGCGCACCGGGCGAGGCGACTGTGTACGAGTTGCCTTCCGACGGCTCCGCCGTCATCGGCGCAGACATCGCGATCAGAACCCACTATGCGGACACTCTGCTCGACATCGCGCGCAAGTACAGCCTGGGATACGATGAAATCATACGCGCCAACCCCGGCGTCGACATGTGGTTGCCCGGCGAGGGCACGCGGATCGTGTTGCCGGGCCGGCGGCTTCTGCCGCCGGGGCCTCGCCGGGGAGTGGTCGTCAACCTTCCCGAACATCGGCTGTATTACTTTCCCAAGGCGATGCAGAACGGCAAGGCGGTGGTCATCACCTACCCGGTCAGCATCGGCAAGCTGGGACGCACCACGCCGTTGGGGCAAACCCGCGTCATCGCCAAGGTAAAGCATCCGGCGTGGTATCCGCCCGCCTCGATCCGCAAGGAGCATGCCGAGCAGGGTGATCCCCTGCCGCCGGTCGTGGGTCCCGGACCCGACAATCCATTGGGAGACTTCAAGATACGGCTCGGGTTCGGCGACGGCACGTACGAGATACACGGCACGAACAATCCCACGGCGGTCGGCTTGGCGATCACCCACGGCTGCATTCGCATGTATCCCGAGGATGTTGCCGCGCTGTTTCCGCAGCTTCCCGTGGGCACATCGGTGCGCCTGGTCAACGAGCCGGTGAAAGTGGCCTGGGTCGAGGGTGAGCTGTTCCTGGAAGCGCACCCGCCGGTCAACGCGCAGGGTGAGAGCTTTGAACCCGACGTCGATCAGTTCTCCGAACTGCTGCGAAGGGCGGTGGGGCAGACCACGGTGGCCATCAACTGGGATTACGCGCGCGAGGTGCTGCGCAAAGCCGACGGCGTCATTGCGACGGTGGCGCTCGAGGCACAGCAAGGCAACGATACGGGCGGTTAAGGTTGGCCCCTGCCGGTTACTTGTCGGCAATATATGAAGTAATGTCCGTGAACCTGTTGCGGAGAGACCCGCCTATGTTGTCCTATGTCGGAAGCGTCGATCGGGTCGAGGCGTCGCGCCGGTGCCGACCACAGTCTATAGGCTAAAAAGAGGAGATAGGCGGCACCCGCATACTTGACCGCGACGAATGCGGAGTGAGCCGTTTGCGCGAGCGCGGAGAGCCCGAGCGCCGCGCCGAGGAACCAGATCAAATCGCCGACGACGAAACCCGCGATGAACGCCGCTCGCCGCGATCGGAAGGAAGATCTGAAAATTGGCGCTACCCGAGCGCGATTCGGGACAAGGTCTCTGCCTCCAATGGCACGGTTGTCTAAAAGGCCCGGGCAACGCCCAACGAAATGATGTCGGGGTCGCCGCTCGCGCTGATTCGCTCATACTCAGCGCGAATTGCGAGAGATCCAATTTTGCCTTTGACTCCCGCTCCATAGGCGAAATTGGTGCTCGAATCAGAACTATTGAATGTCGTCGCACCACAGGGCGCGAAGCCGGCAGGACATGAGGGGATCGGTGAAACTTCGACTGCATTGGGCCAATGGGCCGGGCACCCGCCATCGCGGTGTTGCTAAGACTGTCAATTCTGATGGTTGTGAACCGGGCGAGCGGGCTTGCTCGTGGCGACAGCGCGCGATAGGAGGTAGGCTTTGACGATGGCGCTGATCCGCTACCGTCCCCGTGCTCCGCTCGACCGCTACGTCGAATGCTTGTGGTGGTCGCAGCGTGATCGGAGCGAGGAGTTCGGAGAGCACATGCTCCCGTCCGGAAGCGTCCAGATGATCTTCGCACTGCACGATTCGCAGATTCTTTGCATGCCAGGCTCATCATCCGGGGATTCCTTGGTATGGTCAGGCGGTATTGTGCATGGCCCCCAGTGGTCCTACTACAAGTGCGGACCGAAGCCGGCCGGTGCAACCGTCGGTGCCTCCTTCCGCCCTGGCGCGGCCGGCAACATTCTGGGTCTCCCGGTTACGGAACTCACGGATCGTCACGTGCCCACCGATGACTTGTGGGGCGCTCGAGCGGGCGAGCTACGCGAAAAGCTGCTGGCGGCGCCGGGTCCACCCGCGGCTTTGCGCGTGATGGAAGCGGAGTTAAGCGCCCGAATTCATCGTCCTCTGCTGATGCACCCCGCGGTCGCCCGGGCCCTCGCGTGCCGCACAGGCGGTTGGGGGTCCTTCCGGGTCGCCGAGATTCAGCGGCAGGCGGGGTTCAGCCCGAGGCACTTCATCGCACTGTTTCGCGCCGCAGCAGGGCTCACGCCCAAGCACTATTATCGGATCAAGCGATTCACCGCCGCATTGCAGGGACTTACCGACAGCAACACCAGAGGCCTTGCAGATCTCGCCGCCTCGGCCGGTTACTCCGACCAAGCCCATCTGACACGGGAATTTCGCGAGTTCTCGGGGGTTACCCCGACCCAATACCGACCTAGAGATCCAGCCAGCATCCTGCATCATCGAGCTCACGACACGTTCTCCGGGGTCTCCCTAGGTAAAAATCATTCAAGACCGGCATGACGCCGATACGGACCATGGACAGCGGAGTGCAACGTTTGGCAGCCGATTTTCAAGAGAGGAGGACGAGCTGATGGAAATTCATGAGGTCTATCCCTATTTGCGTGTCCACAACGCGGCCGAAGCCATCGACTTCTATTCGCGCGCATTCGGCTCCAAGGAACAGTTTCGCCTGACCGAGCCGAACGGCCGCATCGGTCACGCTGAGATCAAGATTGGACCCACGACCGTCATGTTGTCCGACGAGCATCCTGAAAATGGCATTCGCGGGCCGCGCTCCCTCGGAGGTACCACCTTCTCAATACATCTGCACGTCGATGATGTCGACCAGGCTTATGCACAGGCCATCGGTGCGGGCGCCACGATCGTCAGACCGCTTCAGGATCAGTTCTATGGAGAGCGCTCCGGGACCGTGCGTGATCCTTTCGGCCACGAGTGGTTGCTCGGCGGGCAAATCGAGACCGTAACGACGGAAGAGATGCAGCGGCGCTATACGGCTCTGTTCAACAAGTGAGACTCGACGCAATGGAATCACCGCCAGAAGGCCGACTTTCCGGATAGTATTGGCCGTAACGCGGCGGTTAGGGGGCGGACATGGTGCGCGGCTTCCAAAGGTTTACAGCGAAAGGCTTATTCTTAGTCGCTACGACGGCGGGAGCGATTGGCGGCGCCGTGATGGCTGATGAACCGGTTATGACACGTACCGTTCGGGTGAGCGGTACTGGAACCGATATATTAAACGGTGCAATCGTTCACTCAAAGAAGCCGACGGCGACGGGCGCAATTCAGAGGGGCACCGAGATCGTCGAACTGGGCGGAGATTTGAACGGGAAGATTCTTTATCACGTTACTACGGTTATCAACAATCACAACGGCACGTTGGTCAATACCGGCGATCAAGTGTTCTCGGGAACAATCGCCGGCTCCGAGCCGGTTATGATCCATGATTCGAAGTTTCGCTTTGAAGTGAATCTCGCCACCGGCGCGGAGACCGGATCGGTCTATCTTTTCGATCACATCGCTGGACCGCACGTTAGGTGTGAACTCAAAGTGACTGGGACCGGCAAGACCGGCGATGGAAACCCGACATTCAGTTACACCGGCACTTGCAAATTTTATTCTGAAAAGACGGTTGCGAAGCATTAGCAGCGGCTCGGCGCGCGCGCATGGAGCGGCCACGACCACCGATGCATTCAAAGTTCACTGCTTCCGGGTCCTCATGGGGACCATTCAATATGTCAAGCGGCGCCGCCCGGCAGAACTGCCGCCAACCCCATTTCGATGCCTGCCTCGCTTCAGTTCTCGAGAGACAAAACTGGAGATGAGCCCAAATGAGCCGCATATATCAATTCGCGCGATTCGCAATTCTTCTAGGGTTGGCGACAACCGGCCAAGCGCACGCCGCCGGCGGTATGGCAGACGTCGCCATCGTCGACCGTGACAGCGGGGCCGTCCTTACCCCTTATTTGTACCGCGGCGAGTACTGGGTGGCGGGAAGGCCGGGAGCCCGCTATTCGATCGAGATCCGCAATCGATTGGGCGAGCGATTGCTGGCGGTAACGTCGGTGGACGGGGTCAATGTCGTTTCGGGAGCCACCGCCGGCTGGGATCAAACCGGATATGTGTTCGGGTCCGGCGAGCGCTACGAGATCACAGGCTGGCGCAAGAGCGATCGGGAGGTGGCCGACTTCACGTTCACCGAATCCCCCAATTCCTACGCAGAGCGCACGGGGCGCCCTGCGAACGTAGGGGTGATCGGCGTGGCGCTGTTCCGCGAGCGCCAACAGCCGATGCCGGCCTATGTGCCGCCGGCGATCGGGTATCCCTTGGACCGGGCGCAATCGGCGGCGCGTGCGGCGGCCGGTCAAGGAGAATCGGCCGATGCCAACATCGCGTTTTCGGCTCCTGCTCCGCCCGCCGCGAAGCTCGGCACGGGCCACGGAGAGCGCGAGTACTCATACGTGAATCACACGGAATTCTCCAGGATGCAGAACCATCCGAACGAGGTCATTCGTATCCGCTATGACAGCTTCGACAATCTGCTGGCGATGGGCATCGTCAAGCGGCCGCGCCCGGCGGCGCCGTGGATCAATCCGTTCCCTGCGTCGCCCCAGCAGCAATACGTGCCGGATCCACCGGGGTGAGGCCGCGGGGAACTGCCATAATGCGATGAATGACGGTCGCGGGCGAGAGTGACGAGGAGTTGATGGCGCGCTACGGCCGCGGCGACGCCGCGGCCTTCGAGTCGCTGTATCGCCGGCATGAAATGCGCGTGTGGCGCTATCTTGAACGCAATGTGGGGAACCGAGCGATCGCCGACGAGTTGATGCAGGAGGTTTGGTTCGCGGTTGCGCGCGATGCCGCACGTTATGCGCCGACGGCGAAGTTCACGACCTGGCTGTTCACGATTGCGCATCATCGTATGATCGACTCGATACGAACGAGTCGGCGGCACACGAGCCTGAACGCCATGGGGTTCGAGGCTGAAGCGGTGATCGAACAGCTCACCGCGGAGCCGAACGCCGGTCCGCTCGCAATGGCCGCGGCGCGAGATGAGGCGCGTGCGCTCATTCGTGCCTTCGATGAGCTGCCCTGCGAACAGCGCGAGGCCTTCCTGCTGCAAATCGAGGGCGATCTCAGCGTCGAGGAGATCGCTGCGATTACGCGGAGCAGCTTCGAGACCACCAAGAGCCGCTTGCGCTATGCGCGCGCGAAGCTGCGCGAGCTGCTCAAGGAGTACGCGTGAGCGAACTACCGCAGAACCCGGATGATTCCGACCAGGTCGACGCCCTCTATCGTCGCGCGTCCGCCCGCGACGCCGGCGGGCCGAGCGAGCGGGTGCGCCGCGCGGTGCTCGATCACGCCGCCAAGCTTGCCGCGAGCCGCGCGGCAGGCATGCGGTCGGCGAAGCGGCAGAGGTGGTGGAGGCCTGCGGCCCTGGGCACCCTCGCCGCAGCGGCTCTCGCCGGGCTTGTGGTCGTCCCCCAGTTCCTGACGCGGCATGCTCCCATCTCGCCGCCCTCGTCGCCCGCGCCTGCATCGTCGACTGTCGAAGTCGCGCAACCGCAGGCGGCCGGCCCCGAGCCTCGCGCAGCGTTGCGCGAGGAGGCGCCGGCCGCCCATGCGGCGAAGAAAAGCGCGGAGCAGGGTGGGAATATCAGCGTGCCCAACGTACCGAGCGCGCAGGATGCTGTTCAGCCTGCGGCGCGGATCGCGCGAAGCGCTGCCGCCGGTGCGGCATCCGCCCCGTCGGCGGTCTCGATGGACCGCGCCGCGCAACTGCGGCAGGCCGCCGAGCGGGGCGATATCCCGGCATTGCGAGCCCTGTTGGATCAGCAACCGCTCATCGATGCGCGCGATGCCGACGGCCGCACGGCGCTGATGTTGGCGACGCTGCACGGTCGGGCGGAGGCAGTCGAGATATTGCTGTCGGCCGGCGCGGATCCCAACACCGCCGATCTGCACGGGACGACACCGCTGCAGGCTGCCCTTGCGGAGCACCAGCCCGCGATTGTCGCTGCGCTGCGGCGGGCCGGCGCGCGATAGCCCGCGGTTCCTTGCGGGGCAAGTTGACAGGTGACTAAATAGTCACGTATCGTTTGGCCATGGACGATGTGTTCAAAGCGCTCGCGGACCCGACCCGTCGAAAGCTGCTCGACCAGTTGTTCGAGCAGGATGGACAGACCTTGAAGGCGCTGGAGGAGCGGCTGCCGATGACGCGCTTCGGCGTCATGAAGCATTTGAAGCTGCTCCAGCAGGCGGGACTGGTCGCGACCCGGCGGCAAGGACGCGAGAAGCTGCATTATTTGAACGCCGTCCCAATCCGGCTCATCCATGACCGGTGGGTGAACAAGTTCACCGCGCCGTGGGTGACCGCGCTCAGCGACCTCAAACAAAATTTGGAGGGCAGGACGATGAAGAAGGTATTCGAGATCTATATCAAGACCACCCCTGAGCTGCTTTGGCGGGCGATCACCGACACCGAGATGCGGCGCAAATATACCTTTGGGGCCGTTGTCACCTCGGACTGGACGCCGTCCTCCCGCTACCAGGGCGTCGGCGGCGGGGCGCCGATCTTCGAGGGAGAAAATCTGGAAATCGATCCGCCGAGGCGGCTGGTGCAGAGCTTTCGTGCGCTTTGGGGCGAGGATGTCAGAGCCGAGGGGACTTCGCGGGTGACTTGGGAAATCGAGCCTGTCGGGGATTCCTGTCTGCTCAAGGTCACTCACGATCAGCTGCGCGAGGACGCCAACAATCAGCTCTACGGCGGCTGGCCGATGGTTCTCTCCGGTCTCAAGACGCTGCTTGAAACGGGCGAGATGCTCACCACCCCCGGATCGCTGCGCTGGTCGCAGGGTGAACGGGTCCAATTGCCCGGAGCGTGTTCCTAGATTGGCCGCGCATGGTTCGCCGCGCCGAGGTATCTTTATCGCGCGGCGCGGAACCGTGAGGGGTCTGATCGATGTATGAGCTATACATAGCGAACAAGAACTATTCGTCCTGGTCGCTGCGGCCGTGGGCGCTGCTGCGCGAGCTCAACATCGAATTTCGCGAGCATCTGCTCTACTTCGGACAGGAATCGAGTTGGGTGAATTTCCGAAAGATCTCTCCCAGCGGCAAGGTTCCGTGCCTGATCGACGGCGGCACCGTGGTCTGGGACTCGCTGGCCATCGTGGAATACCTGGCGGAACGGCATGAGGGGGTGTGGCCGGCCCACGCGCAGGCACGCGCCTGGGCGCGAAGCGCGGCGGCGGAGATGCACTCGGGGTTCGGCGAGCTGCGCAGCCGCTGCTCCATGAGCTGCGGCATCCGCGTTCGCCTCAATGAAATTCCCGACGCGCTCGGGCGCGACGTAGCCCGGGTGAGCGAGCTTTGGACGGACGGCCTGCGCCGCTTCGGCGGGCCGTTCCTCGCGGGCAAGGCGTTCGGCGCCGTCGATGCCTTCTATGCGCCGGTGGCGTTCAGAATACAGACCTACGGGCTTACCCTCGATCCTACGGCGGCGGCGTACACGGATCGCCTGTTGTCCACGCGCGCTCTCCGAGAGTGGTATGCCGACGCGCTCAAAGAAACCGTGCGGGATCGGCCGCATGAAGAAGATGTGGCCCGGCTCGGGCGGGTGCTGGAAGACTCGCGCGCGACATGAGCACCGTGAAAATCTCCACGATCGTCTCGACGGCCGGTTGGCTGATCCTGTGCTTCGGCGCAGGTTGCGCCGTCGGCCAAACGCCGCGCGGCGATGCGTGGTGCGGGGACACGCCGCCGCCCGCGTATTGCGGCGCCGTGCGGGGCGTCCGCGCGGAGGGTTGGCCTGCGCAGAGCCGCTCTGAAGTCATGGCGCAGCATGGGATGGTGGTCACCAGCCAGCCGCTCGCCGCGCAGGCGGGGCTTGAGATTCTCAAGCGAGGCGGAAATGCCGTCGATGCCGCCGTCGCCACCGCAGCGGTGCTCAATGTGACGGAGCCCATGATGGTGGGAGTGGGCGGCGATATCTTCGCCTTGGTCTATGTGGCCAAGGAAAAGAAGATCTATGTGCTTAATGCCAGCGGCAAGGCTCCCACGGGTGCAACCGTCGCGCGCCTCAACTCTCTGGGCTACCACTGGGATCCGAAGAACTGGGGACCGGGTTCTGGAATGCCCGTCCACGGCATATTGCCGGTGACGGTGCCGGGCGCCGTGTGGGGCTGGGAGGCCGTGCTCAAGCGTTTCGGCACACTCACGTTCAAGGAAGTTCTGGAGCCTGCCGTCCAGTATGCCGAACATGGATTCCCGGTATCCGAACGCATCGCACACGACTGGCTCCTGCCCAACGCGCTGCCCCTGAAGAAGTGCTGCACGTCGCCCGATCCTGAGTCGGTCAAGACCTGGTACTTGAACGGCCGGCCGCCGCGTCCAGGGCAGATCTTCAAGAATGCCGCGCTCGCGAAAACCTTTCGCGTGCTGCAAGCGAAAGGCGCCGATGCGTTCTACAAGGGCGAGATCGCCCAGGCCATCGTCGCCAAATCGCAAGCTCTCGGCGGGACCATGACTCTCGATGATCTTGCCGGCTACAAGGGCGAGTGGGTTGAGCCCGCGCGCACGCAGTACCATGGCGTCGACATCCTCGAATTGCCGCCTCCCGCGCAAGCATGGGCGGCGAACGAGATGCTCAATGTCCTTCAGGTCTGCCTGCCGCAGTGGGCGCCGGGGCAGACGCTGGCCTCCCTCGGGCCCAGAAACCCCGAATACTGGCACTTGTTGGTCGAGGCCAAGAAGCTCGCTTACGCGGACCTGTTTCAATTCAACGCCGACCCCGATTTCGTCAAGGTGCCCCTGGCCAAGCTGCTCTCCGCGGAGCACGCCGCATCGCTGTGCGCCAAGGTGAGTCCATCGCATGCATCCACTCCGGCTGCGCCGGCGAATGTCTCTCTGCCCGGCGACACCATCGTTCTGTCCACGGCCGACGCGCAGGGGAACATGGTGTCCTGGGTGAACAGCAATTTCGATGAATTCGGATCCGGAATCACGGTGCCCGGCTACGGCTTCGTTCTGCACGACCGCGGCGCTCTGTTCACGCTCAACCCCGCGAGCCCCAACGTCATCGAACCGCACAAGCGGCCGTTCAATACGCTTTCCGCCGGATTCGCGATGCAGGGCGGCAAGCCGTTGATGACGGTCACGCTGATGGGCGGCGACATGCAAGCCCAGGGCCATGCGCAATGGCTCATCAATGTCCTGGATCTTGGCGCCAACATTCAGGCCGCCGCCGACATGGCGAGATTCAGGCACGGCCAGGTCTCCAATCTGCTGAGCCTTGAGACTCCGCTGTACGAGCTGGTCGGAACCCAGCTCGCCGCCATGGGCCATGCGGTCAAATCGGTGAACGGCGCGGATGTGGGCGGCGTGCAGACCATCATGGTGGGCGACGGCTACTACCGCTCGGGGTCGGATTTCAGGAAGGACGGCGAAGCGGTGGGTTGGTGACCATGCCGCGCGCATTCGCGCTCATCCTCCTGTCGATGACGGCGAGCGCCTTGCTCATGCGCGCGGCGCCTGCACAGGAGGAGATCCAGCGCGTGACCCGCGCGGGCTTGAAGCAAATGCTCGAGAACCCCGGCACGCAAGCCGTGGGCTCGCCCAAGCCGGATGTGATCATCGTCGAATATTTCGACTACAACTGTCCGTTCTGCAAGAAGCTGGTTCCGGTATTGAATGCGCTGCTGGCGCAGGATCGCAAGGTGGCCGTCCTATATAAGGAGTGGCCGATTCTGGGCAAGATGTCGATGTATGCCGCTGCATCCGCTCTGGCGGCGGGATGGCAGGGCAAGTACCTCGCCGCCCACGACGCATTGATCGGTGGGCCGCGGCTTGCGCAGACCGACCAGGTGGACGGCATCTTGCAGATGGCCGGCATCGACATCGACACGCTGAAAAAAGACCGTACCGCACACGCCGCACAGATCGCCGCGCTCATTGCGCGCAACGACGAGGAAGCGAGTGCGCTCTCTCTGAAGGGCACGCCGGGCCTCGTGGTCGGCCGTCAGCTGGTGCCGGGCATCGTCGACCTTGCCACCTTGAAGAAGCTCGTCGCCGATTCACGCCGCGAAAAATAAGCGGCGCCGCCGGTGCTTTGGATCAGGGCACGACGTGCGAGCTGCCGACGTCCTTCCACTCGTAGCGCGGCACCTGTATCCACTGGCCGCCTTTGAGCTGCGGCACTTTGTGCACCTTCGTTTGATCGACCACCATCTTGCCGTTCTTGTCGCTGACCCAGAAGTCGATGTCGTAGATCTCATCCTTGGTGCCCGCGACCCGAAAGTCGGTGCATGCGAAATAGTGGCCGTCGTTGTCGAGCTGTCTCACCGGCTGGTGGGTGTCGACGAATTCCAGCTCGAGTTCCTTGCCGGTCTTGTCGTCCTTGAGCTTGAACACGCCGTTGTTCTTCGCGCTTTCCTTCAGGGCGTTCTGTTCCACCGCGGACATCACCTCCCAGCCGCGCTTGGTCGCGAGGTGGCCGGGGTGTTCGGAGGCGGGTATCCACCACCAGGGCACCGGCTGCCGCGCCACCATGGTCCATTTTCCGTCGGCCTGTAGCGGTTCCTTGTAGATGCGTACTTCCTGCACTTGCAGTGCGCCGTCCTGCGGAATGACCCAGAAATCGATCAGGTACTTCCTCTGCGCATCCTTCGAGTCGTGAAACTTCACGTCCGGAAAGAAACCGTAGCCGTCGATGGTGCGGGTGAAATCGATGTCGTCGTAGCTCAATTTGAGATGTTCGCCGTTGAGCGGATCTTCGAGCGGGAAGATCCCATTGTTGGCCTTGAGCGTGTTGGCGATCAGTTCCTTGACCACCGTCTCCGCATCGGTGCCGGTGAAGTCCTGCATGGCCTTCTCCGTGGACTCCACCCCGCTCGCGGCGACGAAACTGCGCGCGCGCTCGAGATTGTCGGCCGGGCTTTCCAGAAAGGACTTCTTGGCGTCATCGCTGCTGAAGCAATAGGTCTTGCCGTCCTTGTCGGACCAGGTCACGGTGCAGTTGGTCATCACATGACGGCCCTCCGCCAGCGCCTCTGCGCACTGTCCGCCGAATTGCGGCTGGGGAGGCGGTGCGGCGGCGCTTTGCGCGCCGTGCGGCATTGCGAAGGACAGGATCGCTGCGGCGCAGAAAAGGACCCGCCGCGCGACGTGCGGCAGACCCAACCAAAGTTCCGATGCTTTGTGTTTCATTGAGTTCCCCTGCACGTATTCAGGAGGAGATATATAAGCCGATTGCCCGCGGAAGTCGATTGTCCCGTTAGATTGCGGTGCCGCGCGGCACGCGCGGGAGGCCTTGCGGGCACTCGAGCGACCCGCGATCCCAGGCCGCCGCGCGCGCCGCAGCCTCATAGGTGCTTTGCAGGAAGGCGAGCAAGGTTGCCTCCGGGTCCTCAGCCGTGCGGACCGCATCGTAGGGGAGCAGGAACTCGCCGAGAGTGTCATGGAAGTATGCCCCTGCGGGTTTTACTGCGGATTCGCGCAGGCCCGCCGGCGCCGGGTAAGCGTAGGAGTAGAAGGCAGCGAAGTCGACACCGCCGCCCCCGGGCCAGAATCCGGCGCTGCTGACTTCATGGGAATAGGCTTCACGCATCACCGCGGACGCCAATCCCGGAGTCCTGCCCGTATAGGGCGGGGCGCGCCTTCCCGAGAAGCGAGTCACCGCCAGATCGAAACTGCCCCAAAAGAAGTGAACGGGGCTGCATTTGCCGATGAAGCCCGTGCGAAACTTCTTCAGGATGCGGTCGGTCCGCAGCAGAGCCTCCCAAAAGCGGCGTGCGTGATCCGCATCGTAGGCCGAGTGAATCCGATCGCGGCTGAAGGCCGTTGCGCCGGGGATCTCGCAGGGCATCTCCGTGATCGCGACCTCAATGCCTAGTTCCGCGAGCGCGGCCATCACCGCGGCATGAAATTCCGCAACGCTCTGCGGCCGCAAGGCGAGGCGGCGCATCCTGCCGTCGCTCAAGCCGATGCCGAGCACATGCTCGATGAAGTCGAATTCGATTTCGAAGCTCTCTGCTTGGTACGCGATGGGCGAGGTCGTCAATCCCCGCGAGGTGACGTACAGGGGAACATGCCAGCTGTGATTCAGCCACGGGGTCAACTCCAAGCGAATCTTGCCGACGATCTGCGTCCACAGGTGCAGGGTATCGCGCGTCTCCCGCCATGCGGCGTAGTCGAGTACCGGCCAGGATGGGCTCGTCGGATCAGCCATGTTCCGCTACGATGCGCCATTGTCCCGAGCGGCGTCAAAGGAAGTACATGCACCCTGCTGCACGCGTTGCGGCCATGCTGCTCAGTCTGGGCTGTGCCGCCGCCGGCGCATCACCCGCGGCCGCCGGCCTCAAGCCCGCCATGGACCCTGCGGCGGCGGCGCGCTTTGCCGCTCTCGCGCTCAAGTGCTTGCACGCCGAATACCCCAACCACATCAGCCACACCATGGACGGGGATGCCGATGCGCTTCCCCCGCATGTGCTTACCCCCGCGTTCTACGGTTGCTTCGACTGGCATTCCGACGTGCACGGTCACTGGCTGCTGGTGCGGCTGCTGCGCCTGTTCCCTGAGGCACGCTTCGCCGCGCAGGCGCGGTCCGAACTCGCCCGCAGCTTCACTGCGGAAAATATGGCGGGCGAACTCGCCTATCTGCGCCGGCCTGACCGTGCCTCGTTCGAGAGACCGTACGGCCTCGCATGGCTGCTGCAATTGTCGGCGGAGCTGCGCGCCTGGGACGATCCCCAAGCACGCCGGTGGGCCGATGCGCTCAGGCCTCTTGAAGGGGAGGCCGCGGCGCGCTTGAAGGCATGGATCCCCAAGCTTCACTATCCAATTCGCATCGGCGAGCACGATCAGACGGCATTCTCGTTCGGGCTGATGTGGGATTGGGCCGGTGTCGCCGGCGATGCCGAGATGCGCAGCGTGCTCGCCGACGCCGCGCGGCGTTTCTACCTGGCCGATCGCCGCTGCCCCATCGACTACGAACCTTCGGGAGAGGATTTTCTGTCCCCCTGTCTGGCGGAGGCCGACTTCATGCGCAGAGTGCTGGGCGCCCAAGCGTTCGCGCGCTGGCTCAAGGGGCTGCTGCCCGCGATCCCACAGCATCCGAATTCGTCCTGGCTCAAGCCCGCCGTGGTGACCGATCGCGCCGATCCCAAGCTTGCGCACATCGATGGACTGAACTTGAGCCGTGCCTGGATGCTTGAAGGCATCGCCCACGGTCTTCCCGCCGGCGATCCGCGCGCTGCCACGCTGCGCGCCGCTGCGGCTCGCCACCGGGAGGCGGCGCTCCCCGCAGTGACCGGCGAGCATTACGAGGGCGGTCACTGGCTCGGCACCTTTGCGGTGTACTTGACCAGCGAAGCCGGAATATGAGGCAAGAATAGACGGCAGGGGTTCGCGCCCGCCGCCATGGAACGGATTAACGCGGCGAGGCCGGTTGTACCGGATCAGCGCGATGTAACGATGCGCACGAGATTTGCCCCCTGCACCCATCCCGAGCGACCGTTCTGGGTTTGCACGAGCGCGAAGCCGTCGTGCTCCGCCCGCACCGCGACGATGGAGGCCTCGGGCAGAACGAACAGCGGCTCCTCTTCTGTCACGGGAGAAACGCGTACCGGGGTCGAGGGTGAGATTACGACCGCCTCGTGGATGAGGGGCCATAGGGCGACGGCGTTCGCCACGGAGACCCCGAGCAGGCAGATCCCCATCCACATCGCGAGGAGGAGCTTGCGCCGATGGGTCTTGCCTCCCACCCGCATCCATGCGGCGATTCCGGTAAGACTCAAGCCGAAAAGTCCCATCCACGCAAGGATTCGCGGATCGGCGAACTCTGCAACGCGCTGGAATCTGCTCCGGGAATCGGGCGGCAGCCCCGACGTTTCGCGGACGTGGCGCAAGTTGGCCTCGATGTCCTGATCGCTCGGATCCAAGAGCCTCGCCCGCTCATAGTTGAGCACGGCCAATCCCGGTTTGCCGGCCCGTGCAAAGGAGTTGGCCAGATTGTAAAGGGCGGACGCGGAATAACCCGTCTGCGCCGGTGTCCGCGTCGGCGCAGGCCCTGAATGGCTCGCTGACGCGAACATCGCGAGGCAGAAAATCAATGCGCTGCGGCATGCGCGGCTCATGAGGGCTTACCCATGGTCAGATTGCGCTGAACGACTTCGGTCCAGTGCTCGAAATCGGCCGCTATGAGATCGTTGCCGGAGTAATTGGCCTCGTCCGCCAACGTGAAAAGTTGATGCACATCGCCTGTGTCGCCCTCCTCGATGCGGGACTCTACATCCGCGACGGTGATGAGCTCGGGCGCCATTTGCCAGCGCGCGCTCAACGTTTGCTGCAGGGCGGAACGCGCGGCGCTTAAGAACGCCGCGGCATCGCCGCCGGCCGCCGCCGCCGCCATTTTTTCCAGCGAT
The DNA here is from genome assembly GCA_963702735.1 of uncultured Gammaproteobacteria bacterium. Classification (GTDB taxonomy): domain Bacteria; phylum Pseudomonadota; class Gammaproteobacteria; order Steroidobacterales; family Steroidobacteraceae; genus Bog-1198. Next base: position 971,183 of record CAVPDW010000002.1, read on the forward strand.
GCACGCGTCGATTGCTCCCGCACCCGTTCCTTCTCCCTTGCCAGATCGTTGCGACGGCGCTCCCTGCGCCGCAGCAGGGTCCATCCGCCGCCGAAAAACAGCGCCGCACCCAAGGCGCAGCTCTCGAACGCCGGCTCGAAGTAAAGTGGAGTCAAGGAAGCCACGCGCGCCCCTGTCAGGGCATGATCGGGCCTCAAGCCGCCGTGAGATCGATCGGCCGGATTTCCCGCGACGACCGGGGCGACGCGGGCATCGGCGTTCGCCGCCTGCGAGACCTTCACTTCGAGCGGCAGGCTTTGAACCGTTTCGTAGCGGCGGGCGCCGGGGTCGAAGAAGCTGAAGTGCAGCGGCGGGACGGTGTGAGCGCCTGCCTGCGATGCGATGATCGGCTGCTCAAAGGTTTTTTCGCCGCGGAACCCCAAGGGGTCGGTCGAGTTGAAGCTCGCCTTCGGATCATACGTCTTCCACTCCGCGCTGCCGCCGAGCATGGAGCTCTCCACCCGGTCGAAATTGCCGGTGCCGGTGACGTGCATGCGAAGGGTGAGCGGGTCCCCGGCCGCTGTCTTGTTCGACGATATGTCAGTGCTTATCTTGAATAAGCCCACCGCGCCGCCGAAGTCGGACGGTCTTCCCTGCGCGGGCAGAGGCAGCACCGCGAGCGCCGCCGGCGGGCTCTGTACGGTGATGTTCTTCTGAACGGTCGCGCCGAAAATATTCTGAAGGAAGGGATCGCCCAACAGATCGTCCAGCATCGACTCGCGCAGCGGACGAGTCCTGATCCGCACCGTGAGCGGCGCCTCGAAGTCGAGCGAATAGCTTCCCGGCTTGACCGCCCCCAAGAGACTGTGCCAGATGTATACGGTGAACGGCTTGCCGTCGATGACCCGCGGCGCGCGCTCGGGTTGGCGCGAAAGATTGTTGAGCGTGAAATCGGCGCTATTGAGCTTCGGCAAACCGTTCAACGATTCGACGAATCCGTCGCGCATGCCGACCTGGATCTCCACCGGCACGCTCTCGCCGACGAAGATCTCATGCCGCGGTATCTCCAAGTGCACGAAGGCCGAGCCGTCGGGCGTCAGGTGCAGGCCGTTGGCGCCGGGTGCGCCGGGATAGAGAGGCGCGGCACCCGGCGCTGCGCCGTTGCCGAAGGAGGACGACCCGCCGCCGCCCTGCGTGACTCGCAATACCAGCGGCGGCGAATTCGGCGTGGGCCCCGGGATGGTGAACACGCCTGCTTCCTCCGGCGTGACCTTGACGATGGTGGAGGTGGATTCGAGAGTCACGCCGTTGATCATCTGGATCTGGCGCGATTGGCCGATCACCCGAAATTCCAATCCTGAAACCACGGGCAGGGGTATGGAGAGCGTGCCTTTGCCCGACGTCATGATCGTGAGGCGCGCCGATTCACCGAGCGATATCTGCGCGGGCTCGATGCTCGCGTCCACCGATGTCGCGGCGGCCGAAGCCCCTGCCGATACCGATGCAATCAGTGTCAGCAGCACGAAGACCCGCGACAAGCCGCTGCGCCTGTGACAGTGCGTACCCATCACCAATCTTTGACCGGTTTGTCCGGCGGAGAGTTCGGTTGCTTCTGCGCGAGCGGTATGCCGAGCGCGCGCCGCTCGTCTCCCTTCTGCGAATCGAGCAGTTGTTGCGCCTCCTCGCGGCTCATCTGCCCCGGTGCATGCCGGCTGTCGTCCTGATCTGCGCCCCCCGCATTGCCGGGCGGCGGCTGTTGGCCCGACGGTTGTTGCCCCGGGGGTTTCTGGCCCTGCGGCGGTTGTTGCCCCGGGGGTTGCTGGCCGGGAGGCGGCTGGCCCTGCGGCGGAGGCTGTTGGCCGGGGGGTTGCCGGCCGGGAGGCGGCGTACCGCCCTTCGGCGGCGGCTGCGAATTCTGCGGCGGCTTTTGTTGAGGGTCTTGTTGCTGCTGTTGGTTGTTCTTATTGCTCTGATTGTTCTGCGGGTTCTGCGGCGGATTTTTCTTCAGCTCATCGATCTTGCGCTTCACCAAATCGCGGTTGTACTTCGCGTCCGCGTCGTCGGCGCGCAGCTCCAGCGCGGTGTCGTACGCCTTGACGGCCTGTTGCCAGGATTGGAGAGTCTGCTGCGGGGCGCTCTGCACCGTCCCCTGCCCGGCGCGGTACAGCGTGTTGCCCAAGTTGTAGTAGGCGTCCTCTTGCTCCGCCAAGCGCTTGGGATCTCCCGATACCGAGCGGCTGATCGATGCTTGGAAGGCTTGCGCGGCCTGCGGAAATTGGCCGGCGCGGTACTCGGCTGAGCCCAAGTTAAACTGCAGCACCGGCGCCTTGGGATCGCGCTGCGCGGCCGCTGCGTACTCGCGCGCGGCGGTGGTGAAATCGCCCTTGTCATAGGCCTGCTGCGCACTCGACCCCGCTGCGCGCGAGGTGTGCGCCCCGCATAACGACAGCAGCGGCAGCAGCAGGGATGCCGCGGCGCGGCCCGCCCAGTTGGCGCGCTCAGGTTGGGACTTTCGGCTTCTCGCACGGAATCGGCGGCGGTTGCCGATGAGCAGGCTCAACATGAGCAGCGCCAGCGACCCGGCCAGCGGCCATTGGTAGCGCTCGATGTACACCTTCTGTTGCCGCGAGGCGAGATCGTGCTTGCGCAGGGGCGCGAGGCTGCTTTGATACAGTTGCTCGAATCCCTGTCCTTGCGAGCCGAGCGGGGCGTATTGTCCGCCGGTGGCCGCCGCGATGGCCTTCAGCGCCGGTTCGTCGAGGCGCGATTTGACGAAGGCGCCGGACTCGTCTTTCACGAATCCTGCATTGGGATTGTCGGTGAGGGGGATGAGTTCTCCCTGCGCGGTGCCGACGCCGATGGTGTAGATCTTCAAGGCGTCCTGCCGCGCCGCGGCCTGCGCCGCAGTCAGAGCGTCGCCCTCGAGGTCCTCGCCGTCGGTGACCAAGATGAGAATCTTGTCGCTGCCGGGACGGCGCCGCAGCGCCGCCTGGGCCCCGCGGATGGCGCTCGCGATATTGGTGCCGCCGCGCGGGATGGTGTTGGTGTCGAGGGCATTCAAGGTTTCGTGAAACGCCCCATAGTCCAGGGTGATGGGGCACACCAGAAAGGCGTCGCCGGCGAAGGCGATGAGGCCGATCGCATCGCCGTCGAGCTCATGGGTGAAGTCGTCGATGGCGAGCTTGGCCCGCGTGAGGCGGTCGGGTTTAACGTCCGGGGTCGACATGCTGCGCGAGGTATCGACGGCGAAGATGATATCGATGCCGCGGCGGTTGATCAGTTCCCAGCGATAGCCGATCAGCGGTCCCGAGAGTGCGACGAACAGCAGCGCAAGCGCCGCGAGAACCAGCCCGCGCTGCACGCGGCGGCGCCAGGCGGACACGGACTGCGTGAGTTGCGTGCGCAGATGCGGCGAGACGAACCTTGCGAGTGCGGCGTGCCGGCGAACATCGTAGCGGCGCCACAGCCAGAGCAGGCACAGGCAGGCGGCGACGCCCGCGGCGAGCCACAGGGGATGGCTGAACTTCACGGCAGCCTCCTGAAGCGCGTGTGCTGCAACAGCAAGCCGAATCCAAGAAACGCCGCCGACGGAATCAGCGCCCAAGAATAGAGCTCTTCGCGGTGCTCGAACTTCTGCACCGTGCGCGCGGTCGTCTCGAGGCGATTGATCTGCTCGTAGATCTTCTGCAGGGAATCCGTGTCGGTCGCCCGGTAAAAGGTGCCGCCGGTGATGCCGGCGACGGCCTCGAGGGTCTTCTCGTCCACATCCACCTTGTCCATGATGAGGTGAAGGTTGCCGGCCTGATCGCGCACCGGAATGGGGGCCATGCCGCGCACGCCGACGCCGATGGTATAGACCTTCACGCCCATGGCCCTGGCCGCCTCGGCGGCTGCGATGGGCGAAATCTTGCCGGTGTTGTTCATGCCGTCGGTGAGCAGCACCACAATCTTCGATTTCGCGTTCGTGGTGCGCAAGCGGTTGACGCTCGCCGCAATCGCCGATCCGATGGCGGTGCCGTCGTCGTTCGCTGCGGCCGTGCTCACCCGCTCGAGATTCTGCTGCAGCCAGTCATGATCGAGGGTGAGGGGACTGACGAGGTAGGGGGCGGCGGCGAATGCGATGAGGGCGATGCGGTCGTTGGGGCGCTCCTCGATGAATTTCGACACCACCGATTTGACCACTTCGATGCGGTTCACGCGCCGTCCGTCGACCTGAAAGTCGAGCGCCTGCATGGAGCCGGATACATCGAGGCCGAGCACGATGTCGATGCCGTTGGCAGTGACTTCGGTGCGGCTGTGCGCGCGCTGCGGCCTGGCGAGGCCGACGATCATGAAGGCGCCCGCGAGCACGGGAAACAGCCACAGCCAACCGCCGGCGCGGGAGCGGCTGCTGCGGGCCACCTCCCGGGCCAGACCGACGTCCGAGAATTCGATGGCGGCGACCGGGCCCCGGCGTCCGCGCAGCAACAGCAGCAGGGGCAGGAGCGCCAGCAGCCACAGCCATTCGGGTTGCAGGAAGCTAATCACGGCCTCAAGCCTGCGTCGCCTGCACGGGTTGCGCAGTCCGCGCAGGCGGCGGCGGCGCCACGGGCTTGGATGTTTCGATCACGAAGCCGCGTGCGCTCGAGTGCAGCGCCTCCATGATGCGCATCGACAGGCCCACGCCGGCGAATTTGGCCATGTCGCACGCCTGCAGGAATCCCGCCAATAGATTGCGGTGCGCGGCAAGCGCCGCATTCTGTGAGTCGAGCAGGTCGTGCAGAAATTCCTCGGTGGTGCGGTGAGTGGCGGTGATCTTCATCTGGGCTTCTATGTACTGGCGCACGACGTCCGAGATCGCGATGGAGAACTCCCGCACCGTCGCGGGCTGCATGAGCGGGCGGATGTCCTCGAGGCGCTCAAGGGCGATCTCGAAAATCTCCAGCGGGCGCGGCGGTTGCGGCCGGCGCATGCGGCGCCAGCCGACGTAGCCGCCGATCGCTGCCAGTGCGCCCGCTGCGATCCATGCCAGCACCTGCCAGAGGGGAAAGATGCTCTTGGGTCCGCGTATGTCGCGAATGTCTTCGTCCGGCGCGGCCGCGGGCCCGGAGGCCGGTGCCGGCGCAGATGGGGATACGCGTGCCGGTGCGCCGCCTGGCGAGTATGTGGGCGCAGGCGCACGTGCAGGCGCAGGGGGAGAGAAAATATCCGGCGTCGACGGGACCAGACGTATGGGCGCGGCAGCAGGCTCAGGCGCAGCGCTTGAAGCAGGGTCAGACGCAGCCGATACGGCGAAGGACTGGGTCCCCGGGCACACCGCCACGAGGCCTATACTCAAGGCGGCGCTCGCATAGGAGGCGCGATTGCCGATGCGGGCGCTCATACGCGCCTGCGCTCCCGGGTCTTGAAGAAGCGCTGCAGGGCGGGCATGTAGGGCGAATCCGTCTTGAGCTCCAGGGTGTCGACCCCCTCGGCGCGAAAATCGTTGACCAGCTTGCGCGCGCGTTCGAGCGCCAATTCGCTGAAGCGCCTGCGTATCCCGGGATCGGCGGTGTCGAGCTCGATGATCTCCCCGCTTTCCGCGTCCTCCAAGGCGAGCACTCCGACATTGGGCAATTCCTTCTCGCGCGGGTCGGCGACTTGCACGGCGATGAGATCGTGACGCCGGTTGGTCTGGCGCATGGCGCGGCGCAATTCCGCGCGCGTGACGGCAGGATCCTTCGGGGATTGGAAATCGGAAATAAGGAACACGATGGCGCGCCGGTGCAGCACGTGATTGGCCACATCGAGCGCCTTCACGCTGTCCGTGCCCCGCCCCTCCGGGGTGTGGTAGAGAATGTCGCGCACCACGCGCAGCACGTGCCGGCGGCCCTTCTTGGGCGGCAGATAGCGCTCGACGCGATCGGTGTAGAGCAGCAGGCCCACCTTGTCGCTGTTGCGGATCGCAGAGAAGGCCAGAACCCCGGCAAGCTCGGCGGCGAGGTCGCGTTTGCTCAAAGCAGCGGAGCCGAAATTGCCCGAGGCGCTGATGTCCACCATCAGAAGAATCGTGAGCTCGCGTTCCTCGGTGAACTTCTTCACGAAGGGACGGCCTGCGCGTGCCGTGACATTCCAATCGATGGTGCGCACTTCGTCGCCGGGGCTGTACTCGCGCACCTCATCGAAATCCATGCCGCGGCCCTTGAACACCGAATGGTATTCGCCGGCCAGGCTGTCGTTGACCATGCGGCGGGTGCGGATCTCCAGCTGCCGCATGCCGCTCATGATTGCCTTCGTCGATTTGCCGGAGTCAGCGGGCATGGGGGATCAAGGCACCGGCAGGGCGTCGAGAATCTTGTGTATCACGTCCTCTGAGCTGATGTTCTCGGCCTCTGCTTCGTACGTCACCGACACCCGGTGCCGCAGAACATCCATGGCGATGTTCTTCACGTCCTGCGGGGTTACGTAGTGGCGGCCGTTGAGAAACGCGATGGCGCGCGCCGCGAGCGTCAGGTTGATGGTGGCCCGCGGCGAGGCGCCCGTTTGGATGAAGCCCTCGATATTCAGGGACTTTGCAATGGGCGGACGCGTCGCTAAAACCAAGTCGACGATGTAGTTCCTGATCTTGTCGTCCACATACAGCGTATTGACCACATGGCGTGCATTCAGAATCTGCTGCGGCGTGACGACGGGGCGCACGCTGGGCAAAGCCTCCGATGTGGCCATGGCGTCCAGGATGGCGCGCTCTTCGGCGCGATTCGGATAGTCGACCACCACCTTCATCATGAAGCGGTCGATCTGCGCCTCCGGCAGGGGATAGGTTCCTTCCTGCTCGAGCGGGTTCTGCGTGGCCAGCACCAGAAAGGGGCTCGGCAGGGGGTAGGTCTCATCGCCGATGGTCACCTGGCGCTCCTGCATGGCCTCGAGCAGTGCGCTTTGCACTTTCGCAGGCGCGCGATTGATCTCATCGGCCAGAATGAGATTGCTGAATATGGGCCCATGCTTGGTGCGAAAGGCGCCGTCCTGGGGGTTGTAGATCATGGTGCCGACGATGTCGGCAGGCAGCATGTCGGGCGTGAATTGCAGCCGCTTGAAGCGCACGGCCACCCCCGCGGCCAATGTCTTGAGCGCCAAGGTCTTGGCGAGGCCGGGCACCCCCTCCAAGAGCACGTGGCCGTTGGTGAGCAGCGCAACCAACAGCCGGTCCAGCAGGTGCTTCTGTCCCACGATCACCCGCGCCATCTCTGCTTGCAGAGGGGCGATCCAGGCGGAATTTTGAATGACGGTTTCGCGGGCGGCGCGCAGGCTTTCGTCGGAATCGACCAGCAGGGGGCGCGGCTCGTGGATGACCGCAGGTTTTTGAATCATCAAACAATCCTCTTCGAAACAGTGGGTCGCCGCGCGGCGGGCGGGCGGCGATTTCCTTGGAGCATGGGGCCCGCCGGAGGTTCCCTTGCGGCGGCGCTTGGAATTGAACTTAAGACGGGCGTCCGCCTCAGCCGCCCCTTTTTAGCGCCCGCCCACGTCCTTGTTCGGGTCGATCAGGTATTTATGCCCGGTCGCGCTTTTACTGTAGTCAGCGATGGCCCCAAGGTCCAGTGCTTCGAGCAGCGACAGCTCGCCCGCATAGCGGCTGGCGAAGGTGGTTTTGAGCTCCGCCGCGACGCGCTCTTTGAGCTTTTGGGTGCCTGCGGGCCCGAGCTTCTGCAGGAAGGGGGTGACCAGCCAGCCGCCCACTCCCCACGCCATGCCGAAATTGCGGTTGAGCTCGATCGGACCCTGCCCTAAACCGCCGTACACATAGACCTGTTTGTGTGTCGAGGAGCCGTAGCGGCTGTACTGGGCGGCCTTTGCAATGAGGGCTGCCTCCATGCACATGAGAATCTGCCCGGCGAGCTTGCCGCCGCCGATGGCATCGAAGGCCAAGGTCGCTCCCGTGGCCGTCAGGGCCTCGATGAGATCCTTGACGAAGCTGGGGGAGGCGGAATTGCAGATATGCACGGCACCGATCCCTCGCAGGATCTCTGCCTGTGCCTCGCTGCGCACGATGTTGACCAGGGCAATGCCCTCCTTGATGCATATCCGATTGAGCATTTGTCCCAGGTTGGACGCGGCGGCCGTGTGCACCAGGGCCTTATGGCCCTCAAGACGCATGGTCTCGACCATGCCGAGCGCTGTGAGGGGGTTGACGAAGGACGATGCGCCTTCGGCGGCCGTGGCCCCCGGCGGAAGCGCGAGGCACTGCTCCACGGCAACGCAGCGGTATTGCGAGTACATGGCGCCGCCCAAAGCGGCGACGGTCTTGCCCAAGAGCGCCTGCGCCGCCGCGGACGATCCTGCCTCGATCACCACTCCCGCACCCTCATTGCCCACCGGCATGGACACGCCGAAGCGCGCCGCCATGCCCCGAAGCGCGCCCTCAGGAACGCGCGCCGCGACCACGGGATCGTCGGCGGTGCCGCGGCGGCTCGCCGCCGCCATGTCTGCGCCGGCGAACAGAAGTCCCAGATCCGACGGATTGATGGGAGCGGCCTGCATGCGTATGAGCACCTCGTTGGCCGCCGGGACGGGGATGGGAACGCGGGTGAGCGATACTTCCAGATCGCCATTGGCTCTAACCAGCGATCGAAGCTGAAGCGCATTGCGGGAGTCTGTGTGTGTCGTCATCAATGAGTTGCCTGGAGGAGTGGAGGTGAGGTGAATTCGCGCTCATGCTACGCCGCGATCCGAATGGTAGCCACAGCGACTGGGACCAGGCATCGGGCTCATTGGCGCGGCGCCGGCCTACGAGGAGGCGGTCCAGTATACTGGACCTTCTGCAAATAAGTCTAATATACTGGACTTATGAATCTGCAGTCCATCGGTCGTCTCATCGCGGAACAGCGCCGCGCCAAGGGGCTCACGCTCATCCAACTGGCGGCTCGAGCCGGGGTCGGCCGCTCGACCTTGGCGGCCCTCGAGTCGGGTAAGCTTTCCGAACTCGGACTGGAGCGTGTGCGCCGGCTCTGTACTGCCGTGGATTTGGTGCTCGAAGCTCGTCCGCTGGAGCTGAAGGAGCCATTGATGGCGCATCGGCACCTGTCGGAGAATGCGGGCCGCGAACTCACCAAGGCCGCCATTGATGACATCATCACCCGGGGCAATGTTGGCGCCTGGCGTAAACTCGTCGTAGCAATGAATGCCGACAAGACCGGTCGCATTTCCCGCCGGGTGAACGATCTGGCCCGTACTTTAGGCCAGCATGACCCGAAGGCACGCGCTTTTGCCGTGCTGCTGCGCAGGCTGCCCCGCACTACACGCAACGCTGCCAAGTGACCAAGCGAGCAAGAATTCCCGACTGGGAGACCCTACCGGCCCATGACGCATTGCTGCAGACCAAAATACCCGCAGCCATTCTCGTGGGAGGGACCGCTGCGGCAGTGCGCGCCGTCGGCGAGCTCTCGCCCTTGTCCAAGGATCTTCTCACGACCCCGTGGGGATGGGCCGCATCCTTAGGCATAGGCGCCTGGCTGTTGCTGCACGTACGGCCGTCGCGCCGCCGATGACGCGCCATGGCGTCGCGCGTGCGATCTCGAAGCTGGGATTGGCTTCGCGCACCCAGGCCGCGCAGTGGGTGCGTGCGGGGCGCGTGCGGGTGAACGGCCGCGTGGTTCGCGATGCCGAGCATCCGGTGCGCCAAGGCGTGGACCGCATCGACATCGACGGTGAGGAGCCGAAGCCTGCGAAGCGAGTGGTGCTGATGTTGAACAAGCCGCGCGGCTTGGTGACGACGGTGAGGGATGAGCAGGGACGCGACACGGTGTATCGCTGCTTCGAGGGCGCTGCGCTGCCATGGGTCGCCCCTGTCGGGCGCCTCGACAAGGCGAGCGAGGGGCTGCTGCTGTTCAGCAATGACCCGGAGTGGGCGGCGGGCATCGCGGACCCTCGGTCGGGGCCGACGAAGACCTACCATGTGCAGATCGGACAGATACCGGAGCAGGGGCTGCCGGCGATGCTGGAGCGGGGCACCGAGATTCAAGGCGAGCGCCTGGCGGTGCTGTCGGCGCGCACGCTGCGCACCGGGGACAAGAATGCGTGGCTCGAGATCGTGCTGGAGGAGGGGCGCAATCGGCACATCCGCAGATTGCTGCAATCCGCCGACGTGCCGGTGCTGCGCCTGGTGCGCGTGGCCGTCGGCTCCCTGTCCTTGGGGAAGCTCGCCAAGGGACAGTGGCGCATGCTCACCGAGAAGGAAATCGAGTCCTTTAAAAAGCGGCCGGATAGGCTCCGCCGTCGAGCAGTATATTCTGGCCCGTGAGATAGGCGGCGTGGACGCTGCACAGGAAGGCGCAGGTCTGGCCGAACTCCTCGGGTGTGCCGAAGCGCTTCGCGGGAATCTCCGCCATGGCCGCCGCCGCGAACGCGGATTCAGGCTTGCCGGTTTGCTTCGCGGCGGCAGCGAAGCCCGCGCGCAGCCGCTGGGTGTCGAAACTTCCGGGCAGCAGATTGTTGATGGTGACGTTCTTGTCGGCGAACTTGCGCGCCACTCCCGCGACGAAGGCCGTAAGGCCCGCGCGCGCCGCGCTCGATAGATCGAGACCCGGGATGGGCATTTTCACGCTGATGGAGGTGATGTTCACGATGCGGCCGAAGCCGCGCGCCGCCATGGAGCCGATGACCTTTTGAATGAGCTCGATGGGGGTCACCATGTTCATGGTCACCCCCGTCAGCATGGCCCGGCGGTCAAGCTCGCGAAAATCTCGAAACGGCGGACCGCCGTTGTTGTTGATGAGAATATCGGGTGCGGGGCAGGCCGCGAGCAGCGCGGCCTGTCCCTCCGCGGTGGAGACGTCGGCGATGACCGGCCACACCTCCACTCCCGTCGCTTGCCGAATCTCCCCGGCAGTTCGCTCGAGCAGGTCGGGGTTTCTGCCATTGAGAACCAAGGACACTCCTGCCTCGGCGAGCGCGCGTGCACAGCCCTTGCCCAATCCCTGACTCGATGCGCAAACGATGGCCTTGCGGCCGCCAATTCCCAGATCCATGAGTACTCCCCCGACAATTGTCAGATTTACAATAGCGCAGCGGCGCCCGCAAATGGGCGCGAATCGATCGTATAGCCGGTATACGCTAGCAGCACAATCCGAACTCGAAGGAACGACCATGACCATCCAGCGCATTCAGACCGGCCCGCGCATGTCGCAGGCGGTGATACACAACAAGACCGTGTACCTTGCGGGACAGGTGGCGCCGGGCGCGAGCGTCAGCATTCAGACGCGTGAAATCCTTGCGGGGATCGATGCTCTGCTCAAGGAGGCGGGCACCGACAAGAGCCGCCTGCTGTCCGCGACCATCTGGCTCACCGACATGGCCGCCTTCGCCGAGATGAACGCGGTGTGGCAGGCATGGGTGGTTGCGGGCGCGACCCCTGCGCGCGCCACGGTCATGAGCGCCCATCTGGCCTCTGCCGAATTCAAGATCGAAATCGCCATCGTCGCGGCGCAGCCATGAGTACGTCCGCATGAGTACGGAACCCATGCTCGACATCGCTCCGCATCTGCTCCCCGTGCTGGAAGAATTGAAGCGGCGCGAGCCCATATTCCACAGACCTGAATTGGGAACCACCCGGGCCGACTTCGAGAGCATGACCGACCCCTTGTTCTGGGAGGTGGGCGCGTCGGGCCGCCTGTACAGCCGGGAATTCATCCTTGACACGCTCAAGGACAGGCTGCTCAAGGGCTTTGAAGATGTCTGGGAGACCTTGGGCTTCCATTGCATGGAAATCGCGCCCGACAATTACCTGGTGACCTATACCCTGCATCAGGGCCCCCGCGTGACGCGCAGGGCCACGCTGTGGCGCCGCACGCAATCCGGCTGGAAGATCCTGTACCACCAGGGCACGGTGGTCGAGCCCGCCTCTTAAGGACAAGCCCTTCGTCATGCTCGAGCTGCAGAACATCTCCAAGACCTTCGAGGATAGGCATGTGCTCAGCGACGTGACCCTGACGGTTCCGAAAGGGGCGACGCACGCCCTGATCGGCTCCAGCGGTTCGGGCAAGACCACGCTGCTGCGCATCACTCTCGGCTTGATTCCCTTCGACAAGGGCTACGTCAAGATCAACGATCAAGCGCTGCTGTCCTTCACCCAGGTCGAATGGGCCGACCGCATCGGCTATGTTCCGCAGGACGGGGGATTGTTTCCGCATATCTCGGGAATAAACAACGTCGCCTTGATCGCCAGGCTGCGGGGATGGCGCAGGGCCAGGATCGACGCTCGGGTGGAGGAGCTGCGCAAGGTGGTCGATCTGGACCCTGAGATTCTCACGCGCTTTCCGCGTGAGATGAGCGGCGGCCAGAAACAGCGGGTCTCCATCATGCGCGCCGCAATGATGGACCCGGCCGTGATGCTGCTGGACGAGCCCATGGCGGCCTTGGATCCCTTGATCAGGCGCAGCCTGCAGCAGGAATTGAAATCCATCTTCCAGCGGCTTGGCAAGACCGTGCTGCTGGTCACTCACGATCTGGGCGAGGCGGTGTATCTCGCCGAACAGATGACCATGCTGCATGAGGGACGAGTGGTGCAGTCGGGGACGTCCCGCGACCTGCTGCTCAATCCGGCCAATTCCTTCGTCTCGCAGTTCATCAACGCGCAGCGCACCCTCACCGACTCGGGTGAAGTGCGATGAGGCGCGCAGCCATCGCCGCCATGCTGCTCGCGGCCTTGCTGCCGCGCGCCGCCCCCGCCGCGGACACGATCGTGATCGGCGGCAAGATCTTCACCGAGAGCTATGTGCTGGGGGAGATCGCCGCGCAGACCATCGAGGCCGAGTCGAGCGTTCCGGTCACGCGCAAGCTCGGAATGGGGAGCACCGGCATCCTGTTCGAGGCATTGAGGAGCGGCGCCATCGATGTGTACCCGGACTACACCGGGACCCTTGCGGAGGCCATTCTCAAGAAGCCTGAACTCAAGTCGATCGACGACATCCGGCAGGCGCTGTCCGCCCTGGGGCTCACCATTTCAGACTCGCTCGGGTTCAACGATACCTATGCGCTGGCGGTGAAAGAGAGTTTCGCGGAGAAGCACCATCTGCATTCCATCGGCGATTTGATTCCGCTCGAGTCCGGATTGAAGGCGGGATTCAGCTACGAGTTCATGGACCGCAAGGACGGCTATCCCGGATTGGTGGACAGCTACCATTTGAACCTCGGCCCGCAGAACGTCAGCCGCATGGAGCATTCATTGAGCTATCAGGCCATCGACCAGAATGCCGTCGATGTGATCGACGTGTATTCGACGGACGCGAAGATCAAAAAGCTGCGCTTGCAAGTGCTCAAGGACGACCACAATTATTTCCCGGTCTATCAGGCGGTGTGGGTGGCGCGCACGTCCTTCGTGAACCAGCATCCGCGTGAATGGCAGGCTCTGCTCGCGCTGCAAGGCCGGATCAGCGAGGAGGCCATGCTGGACATGAATGCACAGGCAGACATTCAGAAGATGGCCTTCGCCAAGATTGCCGCGCGCTTTCTGGGGGCGGTGATGCCGAAATCCCCGGGCTGGATGCGGGAAATCGTCCATCGTACCAAGGAGCATTTGTGGCTGGTGGGGGTGTCGCTGCTGTTCTCCGTGCTGGTCGGCATCCCGCTCGGGGTGGCGGCGGTGCGCTTCCATGCCGCGGGCCAGGCCATTCTGCTGTCGAGCGCGCTGATTCAGACCGTACCCTCGCTCGCTCTCCTATGCTTCCTCATTCCCATATTCGGCGTGGGCACCAAGCCCGCCCTCGCGGCGCTGTGCCTGTACAGCCTGCTGCCGGTGGTGCTCAACACCTTCACGGGCATCCGCTCGGTGAATCCCGTGCACGTGGAAAACGCGCGCGCCTTCGGGTTGACTCCGCGGCAGGTGCTGCTGCGCGTGGTGCTGCCGCTCGCGAGCCCCACGCTGCTTGCGGGAATCAAGACGGCCACCATCGTCAGCATCGGTACGGCGACGCTCGCGGCGCTGGTGGGGGCGGGGGGTTACGGTGCTCCCATCGTCTCAGGGTTGGCGTTGAACGATGTGCCCACCATTTTGACCGGCGCCATCCCCGCCGCCCTGATGGCGCTGGTGGCGCACGGGGTGTTCGAGCTGCTGGGGTTGGTGGTGATTCCCGCCGGCCTGCGCAGGCGGCACTGAAGTCAATCGCTCGGTGCTCAGTTTTCTGCGCCGATTAGAATCCGGTTCAATGCCATGTTGATGTAACAGTTCGAGCGACCGAATTTCTGTTTCTGCAAAAAGCCCTGTTCCGCCAACGCATCCAGATACTTGCTGGCGGTCAGGCGTGAGACCCCAAGATCACGTTCAATGAATGCAATCTTGGTATACGGATGCGTGAAAAGATTGTTGATCAGATCCTGGCTGTAGAATTTATATTGGCTGCGAATGAGATGCTTGTAGGCCATCAGCGCACTTCGGATTGCGGCAATTGTGGTGACCGTGTCGCCGGCGGTTCGCTCGACTGCGGTCAACATGTACAGCACCCAATCCTCCCAGGCATCGCATTCACGCACTTGCTGCAGAAGACGGTAGTAATCGGTTTTGGTTCGGACGATGTGACGGCTGAGATGGAGCACCGGAATGTCCAGCAATCCCTGCTTGACGAGGTACAGCACATTGATGATGCGGCCGGTGCGGCCATTGCCATCGTAGAAAGGATGAATGCTCTCGAATTGGCCATGAATCAGGGCCATCTTGATCAGCGGATCGGCATCAAACGCCCCATCGTCATTGATGAACCGCTCCAAATCCCGCATCAGAGCGATGATGACATCCGGTTCTTGGGGCGGCGTGTACTCGCTGACGCCTCTGCCGTCCTTCAGGGAAGTGCCGGGGAGCTTGCGCAGGCCTGCGGTGTTTCGTTCCAGCTCCGCTTGAATCTGCAGTACATGGTTCATCGTCAGCAGGCCGCTGCCTCGCACCAGATCGAAGCCGGTCCCCAACGCCTGCCGGTAGCGCAAGACCTCTTTCGCGGCGGGATTGCTGAAATCTTCAGGCAGCGCGTCGCCCTTGAACAGTTCATCGTAAGTAGTGACTATGTTCTCAATCGCGGAACTGTCCTTGGCTTCCTGCAGCCCCATGGCGTTGATGAGAATGGCCTGATTCGCAATCGACGCGGCGACACCCTTGAGTTCCGCCAGTTTGCGGCTGGCCAGCGCGAGTGCTTTTAGAATCGCAGGGGTCTCGAATCGTTCGGACGAAAGCCGATTGAGCGCGGGGATGGCAGTCACAAGGGCCCTGTCTTGACTACATGTATAGAAAACGTGAATTACTATACATATCGCACCCGATCTGTCTATAAATCAGCGCTACGCCTTCGCTATCGTTGACCTTCAAGATAATGCAAACAAGAATGATTCGTGTTAGCGTTATTTCCGGCGATCATATTTTTAACCGGAATCCGCTCTCATGTATTCGAACGATGCCGCCGCGGCGGTTGAATCCCCACCGACTCTCCCCAGCGTCGAAGTCACGGGCTCCGCCATCCCCTCCGGACACGACATTGCGCAGTCGATCGATACCGTCGACCGTAAAGAATTGGAGCAGCAGCATCTCACGCTGCTGGCCGACGCCCTGCGCAATGTTCCGGGCGTCACGTTGAATGCGGGCGAGGGCGGCGCGCACGGCGATTCGATCAATCTTCGCGGCCTGTCGATCCCCGACAGCTTTTTTCTCGACGGGGTGCGCGACATCGGCCAGTACCAGCGCGACACCTTCAACACTGAGGCCGTCGCCGTGCTGCTGGGACCCGCCTCGGCCTTGTTCGGCCGCGGCTCGACCTCGGGGGTCATCAACTCCGTGAGCAAGCAGCCGCAGCTTGCGCCGCTAGCCTCGCTCAGCGTATCGGCCGGCCAGGCGGAGCTGTGGCGCGGCACCGGCGACTTCAACCTCCCCTTGGGCGATGCCGCGGCCGCCCGTCTCGCGCTGATGGATCAGCGCGACGGCGTGATGCAGCGGGACTTGGTGTTCTACCGCCGCTATGGAGTTGCGCCGACTCTGGGCATGGGCATCGACACCCCGACGCGTCTGACTTTGAGCTATTTCAAGCAGGAAGAGAACGATCTTCCGGACTATGGCATTCCCTTCATCGACGGTGCGCCCGCGCGCGTCGACCGCAATAACTTCTACGGTCTCGCCAACTACGATCGCACGCGCACCAATACCAATATCGGAACCATCCGCTTCGAGCATGATTTCAACGACGGCCTCACCGTGAGCGACAGCCTGCGCTACGCCAACTACGGCTTCGAATACTTGGTGACGGGATCTTTCCTCGGCAATGATTTCACCGCGCCGCCGCCGCCGGGGACGCCGCTCGCCGACATCGAGATCTCCCGCGACCAGCCGAGCAGCGCAGGCACCACCAGTCTTCTCATCAACCGCACCGATGTGACGGCCAAATTCGAATCGGGGGCAATCAAGCACACGCTGACCGGCGGCATCGAGCTGAGCCGTGAGCAATCCAATGTGAGCCGGTTCGAGAACGGCCTGGACGACCTTGCGCCCACCCCGATCTTGAGTCCGGATCCCTTCCATACGCCGGCCACGCCGCTCACACCCTATTCCAACCCGAAGGGCCGGGGGAGCGACGCCAGCGCCTATGCGGTGCACAGCATGGCATGGGGGCCGCACTGGGACTTCGATGCAGGCCTGCGCTGGGATCGCTTCGATTCGAGCTTCAGCGAAGCTTATTCCGGCACGGGCTTCAAGCGCACCGATGTGTTCTTAAGCCCGCGCGCCGCGGTGATCTTCAAGCCGGACGAGGAGCGGAGCTACTACCTTTCCTACGGCACCTCGTACAACCCGGTGATCGAGTACCTCATCGTCGCGCCCTCCGATCAGAGCCTTTCGCCTGAAAAGAACAGCACGGCCGAATTGGGCGCGAAGCTCAAGGTTCTCGGCGGGCGTGCCTCGGTGACCGGCGCGCTGTTCGACACAAGGGTGCACAACGCGCGCCTCTCCGATCCGGATGATCCGACGGTGCAGCAAATGCCCTTCGATCAACGGGTGAGGGGCGCAGAAATCGGCATCGACGGCCGCTTGACCCAGATCTGGGAAGTCACGGCGAACTTCACCCACTTGAACGACCGCATCACCGCGAGCGTCGATCCCTCATCGCTCGGCAAATGGGCGCCCAATGCGCCGCACGATGCGTTCAATGTGTGGAGCACCGTCGAAGCCGATGCCGCGTGGACGCTGGGAGGCGGCTTCACCGCCGTGAGCCATCGCTATGCCGATACCCAGAACAGCGCC
Source organism: uncultured Gammaproteobacteria bacterium (assembly GCA_963702735.1). Classification (GTDB taxonomy): domain Bacteria; phylum Pseudomonadota; class Gammaproteobacteria; order Steroidobacterales; family Steroidobacteraceae; genus Bog-1198. Next base: position 988,383 of record CAVPDW010000002.1, read on the forward strand.
GGCGTGCCCTCCTACGTGGTGTTCAATGCGATGACGTCCTTCGAGGTCAATGACCATTTGAAGCTGCAGCTCACGCTCAACAACGTGACCGACAAGCTGTACTTCACCAGCATCTACTATGTGGACGTGGCCGAGAACCACGCTGTCCCAAGCGCCGGCCGCACGCTCATCGGCACCTTGAGCTACCGCTTCTAGCGCCATCATGCCCGGCGCCTCTCCAACGATCACCTCGCTGATGTCGCAGATGGAGCTGCCGAGGCTGCGTGCGCTCCTCGCACAGGAGCCGCATCGCGCCGCCGACTGGGTATATGCCGCCGCGGCCGACGGCTTGGCCGCGGCGCAGCTGTGCTACGGGCGCATGCTGCTCGAGGGCACCGGCGTCGCGCAGGACAGGAACGCCGCGCTGCGATGGTTTGCCCGAGCCGCCGCGGGAGGCGACCTCGATGCCGTGAACATGGTGGGCCGCTGCCACGACAATGGCTGGGGAACGATGCAAGACCCGCGTGCGGCGGCAAAGCACTACGCCCGCGCCGCCGCGTCGGGCCACGCATGGGCGCTGTACAACCTGGGCCACCTGTACTTGGACGGCCGCGGCGTGGCGCAGGACTTCGCGCGCGCCTTCTCCTGCTACCGCCGCGCGGCGCAGCTGGGGCATGAGCGCGCCATGAACCTCACCGGGCGCTGCCACGAGGAGGGATGGGGCACCGCGCGGGACCCTTCGGCCGCCGCCGACTGGTACCGACGTTCCGCCGAGGCCGGCTATTTTCGCGGCCAGTACAATTGGGGCAGCGCTTTGCTGCAGGCAGGCCGCGACGCGGAGGCCGCTCGCTGGTTCGAGCGCGCAGCGGCGCAGGGACCCCCGGGCTTTCGCCGGGCGGTCGCGCGGCTGCGCGGCCTCGAGGGTGGGTGAGGCCGTGCTCGCGCGCATCCCTCGGCTCTTGAGCGCTTCACAGGTCGCCGACATGCGCCGCGCGCTGGATGCCGCGGATGCGCCCTGGGTCGACGGCCGCGCCACCGCCGGGCATCAGGGGGCGCCGGTGAAAAAGAACCGCCAAATCGAGGAGTCGAGCGCGCCGGCGCGCGAGCTCGGCCAACTCGTGCTCGCGGAACTCGAGCGTAATTCCCTGTTCATCAGCGCCGTGCTGCCGCACCGGGTCTATCCGCCCATGTTCAACCGCTACGGCGAGGGAATGCACTTCGGCACGCACGTGGACGGGGCGGTACGCATGATCCCGGGTTCGGCCCACAAGCTGCGCACCGATCTGTCGGCGACGCTGTTTCTCACGCCCCCTGAATCCTACGAGGGCGGCGAGCTCATCATCGAGAATGATTTCGGCAGCGAGACCGTCAAGCTCGCCGCAGGCGATGCGATCGTCTACACCTCGACCTCGCGCCATCGCGTGAATCCCGTGACCCGGGGGGTGCGCACGGCCTGCGTCTTCTGGATACAGAGCCTGATCCGCGACGATCAGCAGCGCGAGCAGCTGTTCGAGCTCGATCGCACCATTCAGCGGTTGACAGAGACCGGCGCGGATCGCGACTCGCTGGTGCGCCTCGCGGGCCACTATCACACGCTGCTGCGGCTGTGGACGGAAATTTGAGCTATCCTACCCGCCCTTAAAACCAACACCTATCAAGGGGCGACGATGAAGCAGCGCACTGGTTGCAGTTATTGGGGACTCGTGATTGCGGCCGCCCTGGGAGCGCAGTGGTTCGCTGTGCCAAGCCTTGCGGATGCCCCGCCCGCGGCGCCCCGCACGGTGGTGCTCAAGGCCGCGCATCTGTTCGATGCGGTGTCGGGCACTCTCACCGAGCACGGTGTGGTGGTGGTGTCGGGCTCCAAGATCCAGGCGGTGGGGAGCGATGCCGCCATCCCCGCGGGCGCGCAGGTCATCGATCTGGGCGACGCCACTCTGCTGCCCGGGTTCATCGACGCCCATGTGCATATGTCGGAGCAGTCGAGCCCCGAGTGGTACCGCGACTGGTTCAACAGCGTCATGCGATTCCCCGCGGAGCAGGCGCTGTACGGCGCGCACTATGCCAAGGTGACTCTGGAGGCGGGGGTCACCACGGTGCGCGACCTCGGCTCCGCCGACTATATTTCGCTGGGCCTGCGCAACGCCATCAATGCGGGACAGATTCCGGGCCCGCGCATGCTGGTGGCCAACTATGCGGTCGGAGCGACCGGCGGCCATGCCGATCAGGACCCTGTGCCGCCGCAGCGCATCGCGGTGGCCGGGCCCATTCAGGGCGTGTGCAACGGCGCGGATGAGTGCCGCGAGGCCGTCCGCTATCAAATCAAGTACGGCGCCGACGTCATCAAGTTCATGCCTTCCGGCGGCGTGCTGTCGCTGTCCGACCCCGTGGACAATCCGCAGCTCACTCAGGAAGAGATGAACGCCATCGTCTCCGAAGCGCACAACTGGGGGCGCAAGGTGGCGGCCCATTGCCACGGCGACCGCGCCGCGAAAATGGCCATTGCCGCGGGCGTCGACTCGATCGAGCACGGCAGCTTCCTCAAGGACGACACGCTGCTCGAGATGAAGAAGAAGCACGTGTACCTGGTGGCGACGTTGTTCGCCGGCGCGTGGGTGGGCGAGCACCTGGATACCTTTCCCCCGGCCATCGCGGTGAAGGCGCGCGCCGCCGCCGCTCAGGCCCAGCAGATGTTCCGGCATGCCGTGAAGATCGGCGTGCCCTTCGCCATGGGCACGGATGCGGCGGTCGAGCCGCACGGCTTGAACGCGCGCGAGTTCGCGCTCATGACGAAGAACGGCTTGACTCCCGCGCAGGCGTTGATGGCGGGTACCGCGAACGGCGCCGACCTCCTCGGGCTCGCCGATAAAATCGGCACGCTTGCCGTGGGCAAGTCCGCGGACATCGTGGCGGTGGCCGGCAATCCCATCGCCGACATTCACGCCACCGAGCATCCGGTGTTCGTGATGAAGGAAGGAGCGGTCTACCTGGGCGCGCGCTAGCCGCGCAGCCGCCAGAGAAGAAAGGCGTAGGTGTCGGCCGCTTCGCGATCCTGCTGCGTGCGGGTCGACCCTATGCCGTGCCCGGCGTCATAGTCGACGCGCAGCAGGATGGGTTTGCCTGAACTGCTCGCCGCCTGCAGCCGCGCCGTCATCTTGGCCACGTGGAAGGGCGCCACCCGCGGATCGGTGACGCCGGTCGTGAGCAGCACCGCGGGGTAGGGCGTGCCGTCCTTCACGGCGTGGTAGCTGTCGATGAGCTTCAGGTCGCGGTAGCCCTGCGGATCGCCGATGGCTCCCCATTCGGGCTCTTCGCCGTAGCCCTCCTGTTCGACCACATAGCGCAGGGGATTCGACCAGCCCACGCCGTCGATGACGGCGGCGAACAGGTCCGGACGCTCGGTCATCGCGCGTCCCACGGTGATTCCGCCGGCCGAACGCCCGCCGATGGCCAGATGTGCAGGGGAGGTGTACTTCTTCGCGCACAACTCTTCGCAAACCGCGATCAGGTCGCGCCAGGTGTTGGGCTTGTTCGCGAGCTGCCCCGCCTTGTGCCATTCGCGCCCATACTCGCCGCCGCCGCGCACATTGGCGTAGCCCACGATGGCGCCTGCATCGATGAGCGCCAGCGATCGTCCGGCGAACGCCGGCGTGTAGGCCGCAAGCCCATAGGAGCCGTATGCGGATATCCATGCCGGCGCACTGCCGTCGAGCTTCAGGCCCTTGCGGTAGATCAATGTGTAGGGGATTTTCGTTCCGTCCTTCGCGGCGGCGAAGAAGCGCCGTGCCTCATAGGCGCTGACGTCGACGCGGGGCCTGGGTGTTATGCCGGTATCGAGCAGGCGGCCGCCGTCGTCGACCGAATAGATGCCCGTGGGGGTGAGCCAGCCGCCGAGGGAAATCAGCGCGCCGTCCTCATCGTGCACGGTGTTGACCGATCCGATGGTGCCGTCGAAGGGCAGCGTGATTTCGGCAACGCGTCCGTCGGACCCTAAGCGGCGCAGGCGGCTGATGCCGCCGTCCATGATGCGCAGGTAAATGCCGTCGCGCGCCCGCGCGGTGCCCTCGATGACGTCGGAGCCTTGAGGCACCACGACGGCGGCCGTCGCGAGGTTGGGAGCCTGGGCGGATGTCTTGAGCAGGCGGCCGCGCGGGGTGCCCTTGTTGACCAGCAAGTACAAATCCTCGCCGTCGAGTTCCACATCCGTCACTTCGTCCTCGAAGGAGGCGAACGGCACCCAGCGAGCGCGGCCCGCGATGACATCGGCGAGCGGCGCAATGAAGCCGCGCGATTCCGGGCGAACGTCGCTCAGCAAGAGAACCGCGTGCGGGGATCCCGCAAAGGTGACGATGTTGGGGCCCTGGATCTTGTCGTACACGATCTCAGGCATGAGACCGCGCTTCATGAGCACGGGATCGGCGGCGGGATCGGTGCCCAGCCGGTGAAAGCGCGCCTGGCTGTCGAGATAGCGCTCGGGCGTGCCGACCGCAGCCGTGAGCTGGTTGTAGAAGAATCCGCTGCCGTCATCGAGCCAGTGCGGCTGTGCGTCCTCGGTGTTTTCGATCGTCTCGGACAGCGGTTTGCCGTCGGCCACGGTGAGCACGTGCAGCACCGAGTCTTCGCTGCCGTTCTTCGACAGGCCGTACACCACGTGCTGTCCGTCCGGCGAAGCGCGCCACCAGTCGAGCGACACATGGCCGTTGACCACTCCGGTCTTGGTGGGATCGATGAGCACCCGGTCGCCTGCGGGACTCATGCCCCGGCGCACGAACAGCTTGAAGTTGTCCGCTCCCTTGGGCCGCTGCGAGAAGAAGGTCAGGCCGCCTGCGCGCTGCACCCGGCTGGTGGCTACGGTATCGCCCGATAGCTGTTGAATGCGCTTCAGCAGCGCGCCCCTGGTGGGCAATCGATCGAGCACCGCGCGGGTGCGATCGTTCTGTGCCTTCAAGTACGGCAGCCAGTCGCGGTCCTTGCCGCTTTCCATCCAGCGGTAGGGATCGCTCAAGGTTTCGCCGAAGTAGGTGTCGCGCACCACCTCGACCCGCGCCGCCGGGGCGGGCGGCACGTCCGCATCCGCCATTGCCTGCCTGCCGGCCGCCTCGATGCCGCCGGGCAGCAGCGTCATCGACAAGGCGCCGGCGCTGCCGGCCAGGAATTCACGGCGATCGATTCGCAATTTCATTTTTTCCCCCTGTGCGGCGATTCTTGTAAGCGGCCGCTCAGCCGGCGCCGCTGCCCAGGGGCAGCGTACCCAAAAGCTCCGCGGCGCCGTTCCACAGCACCTGGATGCCGATGCAGAACAGCAGAAACGCAGACAGCCGCACCACGATGGTGGTTCCCGTCGCCCCCATCAAGCCTGCGATGCGCGCCGAGTGCCGATAGAAGAGGTACACCAGCAGGGCGAGCAGCACCACGGCGGCAAGCGTTTCGAGGAAGAACTCGAGCGTCGCGGTATGGAAACCGCGGGGGCGGCCCGCGCCCAGGGAGATGGCCACGGAAATCGTTCCGGGGCCGGTGGTCAGGGGCATGGTGAGTGGATAGAAGGCCAGCCGGCTCGGAGGCACTGTGATGGAACGCGGGCTGGGGGTCTCGCTGCGCCGTTGCTCGGTGGCGTCGGGCTCGTTCAACATCCGCCAGCCGGACATGGCGACCACGATACCGCCCGCCACCCGCAGCACGGGAATCGAGATGCCGAAGAAGCTCAAGACATAGGCCCCCACGTACAGAGAGGCGGTCACGATGCAGAAGGCGTAGATGGCCACCCAGCGCGACACCTGCCTGCGCACGCGCGCATCGAGTTCGCGGGTGGCGCCGAAGAAAATGAAGGTGCCCGACAGGGGGTTGACGATGGAGAACAGGGCGCCGAACGTCAGCAGAAAGGTGGTCACTTCAGGTTCCTCGAGCGTTCGCGAAGGCGATGGCTGTCCGCTGCGAGCAGATCGAAGCCGTAGACGCGCCGCAGCTGGGTTATCTTATCCAAGGTCGCGCGCTCAAAGGGAGTCTTGTTCTCGAGCGCATGCAGGGCGATGCCCTCGAGTAGATCGCCGAGCGACAGGTCGAGGTACTCCGCCAAGGCCTTCAGCACCTTGAGGAGCCGCTTCTCCAGGCGCACGCCGGTCTGTATTCTCTCGATGGTCCGCGGCGCGCGCTGGGGAGAACGTGTTACCATGGTACCAGTGTACCACGTACGCAGCCAAACCCGCAGCTTTCACCTCGATGCGCCGCGCGTGCTCGTGCTGCCTCTGTTCACCGCCCGCGGTGAGCGCAAGTGGGCGCCGGGATGGGATCCTGTGATCTTGAGCGGCGCTGAACAGCGCGGCAGCGCCTTCCAGACCCGCGATCGCGACGGCCGTACGACCACGTGGATCGTCGTGGAGTACCTTCCCGAGCAGGGCCGCGCGAGCTATGCGCGCCTGGCAGAAGGCTCGAACATCGGCCTGGTGGACGTCGTCTGCACCGAACCTGCCCGCGGAGGCACGGATGTGAGCGTGACCTACACGCTGACCCCGCTCAGCGCCGGGGCGCAGGCCTGCGTCGATGAATTTCTCGAACCGCACAGGTACGAGCGCATGATCGAGGAGTGGCGGCTTGCGGTCGGCGCCGCTCTCGCGCAAGCTGCGGCGGTGCCATGATTCAAACAGCGCGTCCTCTGCGGCGGATTCTAGGTCTTGGCTTCGGCGTGGCCATGGTGTTCGGCGGCACCGTCGGCGCCGGCATCCTGCGGCTGCCGGGGACGCTGGCCGCGGCGCTCGGCGATTCGCGCCTCATCGTGCTGTTCTGGATCGTGGGCGGACTGTATGCACTGCTCGGCGCCATGGCGGTCGCGGAGCTCTCCGCCATGCTGCCCGAGGCCGGCGGGTTCTATGTGTATGCGCGCCGCGCCTTCGGCAAGGGAGCGGGCTTCGTGGTGGGCTGGGTCGATTGGCTCAACCAAACGGCGGCGATCGCCTATGCCGCGCTCACCGCGGCGGTCTTTCTGGGCACGCTGTGGCCGACCTCCGCGGCTGCGCCGCGCGCCGTCGCCATCGGCGTGATCGGGCTGTTCACGGTGCTGCACTGGACCGGGCTGCGCGTCGGCAGCACGCTCACGCGCATCATCAGCCTCGCGGTCGGCATCATGCTGATGGTGCTGGTGGTGGGCTGCTTTCTCACCCCTCCCGCCGCTGCGTCCGCCGCGCCGCCTGCCGCATCCGCGGTCACGCTGCCGCTGATGTCCATGGGCGTGCTGGCCGCGGTCGTGACCGCGCTGCGTGCGGTATTCCTGACCTACGACGGTTGGTACTCGCCCATCTACATGGCGGAGGAGAGCACGCATCCCACGCGCACTCTGCCGCGTGCCCTCATCGGCGGCACCATTCTGGTGGCGGCCATGTACGTGATCATCAATGTCGCCATTCTTCGCGTCCTGCCGCTGCCGGTGCTGGCCGCCTCGCAATTGCCGGCCACAGAGGCCGCGCGCGTCGTGCTGCCGCGCGGCGGGGCGGAACTCGTCACCGTCATTTCTCTCGCGACCGTGCTGAGCCTGGTGAACGCCACCACCCTGATGGCGCCGCGCATACTCTTCGCCATCGGCCGCGACGGCTTCTTCACTCAAAAGGCGGTGCTCGTGAGTGCGGGAGGCACGCCGCGGGTGGCATTGGCGGTCACAAGCTTGGGCGCGGCGGGGCTCATCATGAGCGGTTCCTTCGAGCAGATCGTCGCCGTCGCCACGGTGCTGTTCCTGCTCATGTACGTGTCCGCCTATTCCGCGCTCATCGTGCTGCGGCGGCGCGAGCCCAAGGCGGAGCGGCCCTACCGTGCGTGGGGATTCCCGTTCACGACGGCGGTGCTGCTCTTGGGCTGCCTGCTGCTGTGGATTGCCGCCATCATGGAGGACCGGCGCTCCGCAGTGTTCGCCGCGCTCTTGCTGGTCGCATGCATCCCCGTGTACGCAGGGTTGGTACGCTACCGCCGGCAGGGCGCCGTCATTGCAGAGCTTTGAGCACGGCCTGAAGCAGGGGCTGCGGTTGATAGTGTTCGCGCGACGGGGTGAGTCCCAGGCGCACGATGACCAACTCGCGCGAGGGAACGATGGCGGTGCTTTGGCCGTCATGACCCTCCATCCAGAAGGTGCCCGCGGGAATTCCAAACGGCGCATCCGGGTTCTTGCCGGGCGCAACGGCATCGGTGCCCCAGAGCCACACCAGGCCGCGACCATACTGACCGGCGGAGGCCGCGACGGGCGACGCCATCATGGCCACAAAGCCTCGCGGCAGCAGTTCATGTCCCCGCCACACGCCCCCTTGCAACAGAAACAGCCCATAGCGGGCCCAATCACGGGCGGTGGCGTACATGTAGGAGGAGCCGACGAGGGTGCCGGATTCGTCGGTCTCGAGGACTGCGCTCTGCATCCCCAAGGGCTTGAACAGCCGTTCGCGCGGATACGCGGCGCCTTGCGGAGCCGCCGCGTCCTGAACGATGCGCGACAGGATGTTGGCCGTGCCGCTCGAGTAGCTCCAGAACCCGCCGGGCGGATGGTCGAGCGGCTGCCCTTGCGCGAACTTCGCCATGTCGGGTTGCAGGTACAGCATGCGTGTGACATCCGAGACGGCGCCGTACGCCTCATTGAAGTGCATGCCGCTCGACATGGCCAACAGGTCCGCGATCCGAATGCGCGCGCGCTGATCGCCCGCGGGCCAGCCTGCGGATTGCTCGAGGCTGAGGCGGCCGTCCATCACCAGCATGCCGACGAGCCCTGCCACGACGCTCTTGGCCATGGACCATCCGAGCAGCGGCGTCGTCGCGGAAAAGCCTGCGCCGTAGCGCTCTGCGACGATGCGTCCGTGATCGACCACGACGATGGCGCGCATGCCGGGTCCTGCCAGGGCGTCGTCGGCGAGGATGCGGTCGAGCGCAGGCACGCTCGCCACCGCCTCTCCCTCGGGCCAGGGAACATCTGCGCGGCCCGCGGCGGCCGCCTCATCCGGCGCGGCGCCGGTGCGCATCGCCCTGCCGATATTGCCGTCGGGCACCGCGGCGCAGCCCGCGCCCGGTCGCGCGACGGCGAGCCCGTCGCCGATGAAGCCGAGCAGTCCCGCGCGCACGATGCGCCGGTCCCGATCGACCGACACCCGCATGAGGCGCAGCAGCGCAACTCCGGGCGCCTGCACGTCGGAGCGCAGCACTTCCCCGGGATCGCGGCCGGCGAGAAACACATTGGAGCAGACGATCTTTGCGGAGTAGTTGGCGCCGACGCGCAGCAGGTCCGGCGGTTTGATCCACAGAACCAGGATCAGCGCCAGGATGAGGAGCGCGAGGGCGACGGCCGCGCGTGAGAGAACTCTGCCGGGTTTTATTGCAGCGGCCACGCGAACCTACCAGTGAAGCTGCGCCATCATGGCGGCGTAGCGGTCGATCCCGTCCCATAGATTGCGCAGCCGCAGGTTCTCATCGGCCGCATGCTGGTTGTTGTCGTGATTGACGATGGGCAGGCCGATCACCGGCAGCTTCAGCGCATCTGCGAATACATACAGCGGCACGCTGGCGCCCATCATGGGCAGCACCAACACGGGAGACGATGCGGCCTTGTTCGCGGCGGCGATGACGGCCCCGGCCGCGGGCGTCGACAGGTCCGCGCGGAAGGCGGGGTAGCCCTCGTGCCACGTCAAGCGCATGAGGCGCGCAGCTTTCAGGCGTGCGTCTATATCAGGCTCGCCGTCGATGAGGGTCCAGCCGCGGTCCCGCAGGAAGCGCTCCACCGCGGCGCGCACGGCGGGCGGAGATTGATCCGGCACCAGACGAAAATCGAAGGAGATCACGGCGGTGGTGGGAATGGCATTGGCCGCGGATTCGCCCACCTGGCCTGCGCGAATGCCGCGCACGTTGAGCGCAGGCCGCATGAGACTCGCGGCAAGGGTGTCGGTGCCCTCCGATCTGCCGATGCCGAACTCTCGCTTCAGGTCATCGTCGATGACCGGGAGGCTGCGAAGGGCGGCCTGCTCTGCCGGCGTCAACGTGCGTACTCCGTCTGCAAATCCGGGAATGAGGATGCGGCCCTCGTCATCGCGCATTTGCGCGATGAGGTTGGCGGCCATGACGGCGGGATTGGGGACCCAGTTGCCGTAATGACCGTCGTGCAGGGCGCGTACGGGTCCGTAAATGACGGCCTCCAGCAGCATGATGCCGCGCGCGCCGAAGTAGATCATGGGCCGCCGCGACTGATGCACCGGACCGTCGCCTATCAGGATGAGATCGGCGGCGAGCAGCGCGCGATTGCCTCGCAGAGTGTCTGCCAGGTGGGGCGATCCGGATTCCTCCTCGCCTTCCCACAGCACTTTGAGGTTGACCGACGGCCGTTTGCCGATGGCTTTGAGCGCGTCGAAGGCTGCAAGGAAGGCCACGATCGAAGCCTTGTCGTCGCTCACCGCCCGGCCGAACAGGCGCCACTCGGGATCGAAGGGGCGATGCTCATTGGGGCCGCGCACGATGTTCAAGGCGCCGCTGCGCATCACGGGAACGAAGGGGTCGGAGGACCACTGCGACGGTGTGACGGGCTGGCCGTCGTAGTGGGCGTAGAAAATGACCGTGCGACGCGCGCCTTCGGCCTTGAGGCTGCCGAACACCGCGGGCGGCCCGCCGCCGCCCAAGCCGAGCTGCGAGGTCTCGAAGCCGCGCTGCTTCAATAGCTCCTCCAGGTGATCGGCGGTTGCCTTGAGTCCCGCGGGATCGGCTGCCACGCTCTTGAATCGCGTGAGCTCATCCAGCTGCGCAACGATGTCCGCTTCATGCGCGGCGCGGTACGTCTCGACCCGCGGTTCGAGTTCAGCGGCGCCTGCATTGGGCGCTGCGGCGAGAATCGAAACGACGAAGGCGGCGGCCATCCAGTTCATGCGCTCAACTTTAACCCATGGGCGCGGCTGGACGCGGGGCGGGGAATTGGCCGATCATAAGCCATGAACAAAAATACGACCTTTCACCTCGTGAGTGCGCTGGCCTGTCTCATGTCTTGTTCCGGCGCCTGGGCCGCGGCGGGCACACCCAAGGCTCCGCCCGTCGAGTCGGCGTTCGAGCATCTGGTCGATGATTTCGTCTTCGGTACCCTGGCACTGTCGCCCACCACCGCGACCAGCTTCGGCTATCACGTGCATCACGGCGTCTCGCTCGACGATGCGCTGGATGACTTCAGCCCCGCCGGGATCGCCGCCTCCAAGGCGCTGCTCGGCGATATCGAGGCGCGTATCGGGCGCCTCGAGATGGCATCGCTCGATCCGGAGCAGCGCGCCGACGTCGACATCATGCGCGACGCCCTCGGTGCATCGCGCCTCGAGCTCGATGAGATCCAGGGCTACCGTCACAATCCCACGACTTATGTCGAATTGCTGGGCAACGGGTTGTATTCGCCCTACGTGCTGCACTACGCGCCTGCACAGGAGCGCTACCGCCACATCATCAGCCGTTTGACAAGGGTTCCCGAACTGATCCGCCAGGCCGAGGCGAATCTCGCGGATTCTCCCGAGGCATGGAATCGAGTGGCGCGCGAGGAGAACACGGGCAACATCGGCCTGATCGACATCACGCTGCGGGATGATTGTCCGGCGGGGCTGCGCATGCGGTACGACCAGGCGGCGGCGGCGGCCATCGCATCGCTGCAGGGCTTCAATCACTGGCTTGAAAATACCCTGGGAGACCGGGTGAGCGATTGGCGGCTGGGGAAGGAGCTGTACGCCAAGAAGTTTCGCCTGACGCTTGCGACCGGCAAGAGCCCCGAGCAGCTGCTCGCCGAAGCGGAGGCTGACCTCGCCAAGGCGCGGGCCGAGATTGCGCGGCTCGCGGCGCCCAAAACCGTGGAACAGGCGCTCGCAGATGTGGCACGCCAGCACGCCACCGTGGCCACCTACATGGAGTCCGCCAAGCATGCGCTGGCCGGCGCGACTGCATTCGTCAAAGCCAAGGGCCTGGTGACGCTGCCGCCCAGCGACAACCTGGAAGTCATCGACACGCCTGTGTTCATGCGAGGCATCTACGGGGTCGGCGGCTTCAATCCTGCGCCCGCCTTGGAGCCGAAGCTGGGCGCATTCTTCTGGGTGACGCCGATTCCGAGCACCTGGCCGCAGGCGCGCATCGATTCGAAGCTGCGCGAGTACAACGAGTCGGGAATACAGCATTTGACCGTGCACGAGGCGATGCCGGGCCACTACGTGCAAGCCGAGTATGGCAATGAAGTGGAGCCGCAGTCGCGGCGCCTGCTGCGCAATATCTACGGCAACGGCCCGTACGTCGAAGGCTGGGCGGTGTACGCGCAGCAACTCATGGCCGATCAAGGCTACTTGAGCGACACGCCGGGCTATCGCCTCACTCTGCAGAAGCAGCTGTTGCGGGTGCTTGCGAACACCATCCTGGACGTGCGCCTGCAAACCTTGGGGATGACCGACAACCAGGCGCTCGACCTCATGACCAAGAGCACCTATCAGGAAATGGAAGAGGCCACCGCCAAGTTGCAGCGCGCCAAGCTCTCCTCCTGCCAATTGCCGACCTATTACGCGGGATTGAAGGGTTGGCTCGCGGTGCGCGATCACTATCAGGCCAGGCACGGCGCCGCCTTCGATCTGAAGGCGTTCCACGAAGCCGCGCTCAAGGAAGGTGCCGTGCCTCTGCCGGTGCTGGACGGGTTGCTGCATTAGCCGGCCGCCGCAGGCGTTTCTGCGGAAACGCCGAAACGCGGAAACGCCGCGTTTACCTTGAATCGGCCGGCCGACATTGAACCGCCGGGCGAGGTAGGATCGGCGCTGTCCGGCTGAGCGAACCGGTGGCGCCGCGCGGGCCCCGGGCTATACTGAGGTCATCATGAACGCAAGTCTCAAACCCATCCATACCCCGTCAGAGGCGGAGCGCCAGGCACGGATCGACCTTGCCGCGTGCTATCGCCTGGCGGACCGCTTCGGCTTGAACGAGGGCATCGATAACCACATGACGGTGCTGGTGCCGGGCCATGCGGACCGGTTTCTGCTCGCGCCCTTCGGCATGCATTGGTCCGAGGTCAAGGCCGGCGACTTTCTGGTGGTGGATTTCGACGGACGCGTGCTCTGCGGCCAGGGGCTGGTGGAGGACACGGCTCTGTACATTCATCAGCCGGTGCATCGTCTTTCGCCGCAGGGACGCTGCGTGCTGCACACCCATATGCCGTATGCGACGGCGCTCAACATGCTGGAGAATCCGCGCCTGGAGATGGCGGTGCAAAGCGCGCTCGGGTTCCATGAGGACGTGGCCTACGATGCGAATTACAACGGATTGGCCTTCGATGTGTCCGAGGGCGAGCGGATGGCGCGTGTGCTGGGAGAAAAGTCCGTGCTGATGCTGGCCAATCACGGCGTGCTGGTGGTGGGCAAGACCGTGCCGCAGGCCTTCGAGCGGCTGTATTTTCTCGAGCGGGCCGCGCAGGCGCAGGTGCTCGCGCTGTCGACGGGGAGGCCCTTGAAGCTCATTCAGGAGCCGGTGATCCGGAAGACGATGGCGCAGTTCAGCGCGGGCGCAAGCGTCGGCGGACGCAATCGCGCCGAGCTTCACTTCGATGCCCTGAAGCGCGTGCTCGACCGCAGCGCATCGGATTACGCGAACTGAACTCGCGGGCGCAAGCGGCGGTGGATCCGGCGCGGGCCGCGCGCAGCCCCATCGTATTTCTGCTGGCGGCGGTGCTGTTCATCAATTACGTCGACCGGGGCGCCCTGCCCACCGCGACGCACTTGATGCAGGGCGATCTGCACCTGAACTTCACGCAGATGGGCATGCTGCTGTCGGCTTTTTCCTGGACGTATACCTGTTCGCAAATTCCCGTCGGCTGGCTCGCCGAGCGCTTCGGCGCGCATCGCATACTCGCGGCCGGACTTGTGCTGTGGGCATTGGCCACCATCATGCTCGGGTTCGCGCATACTTTCGCCATGCTGTTGGTGATGCGGCTGCTGCTCGGCTTGGGGGAGAGCGCCGGCTTTCCCTGCGTCGCCAAGATCATGGCGGCGATCGTGCCGCCCAAGGGGCTGGGCACGGCCAATGGCATCGTGGCCTTGGGCTATCTGTCAGGGCCGGTGGTGGGCACCATTGTCGGCGGCCTCATCATGGCGCACTTCGGCTGGCGCGCGGCGTTCTGGGTATTCGGCGCGCTGTCGCTTTTGTGGTTGGCGCCGTGGTCGCGGGTGGCGGGCGGCGTGCGCGCGGCGGTGCAGGAAAGCGCGGACGATTCGCCGACCTTGTGGATGATTCTCAAGCAGCCGGCCCTGTGGGGCACGGCACTCGGGCTCTTTTCCAGCAACTATACGTTCTACTTCATGCTGAACTGGCTGCCCGGCTACCTGCAAGCCGAGCGCGGCTTTTCGCTGATCGCGACGACGCAGCTGGCGACCCTTGCCTTCGCTGCCAATGCCGTGAGTGCATTCGGCGCCGGCTGGGCCATCGACCGCTACCTGCGACGCGGCGGATCGGCCAATTTCGGCTACAAGTCGGTGATGGCCGTGGCGCACGTGGGCTCGGTGGTGTGCATGCTGGCCATGGCCGCGGGGACCCCCAAACTCGTGCTGATGGGCATGTTCGTGTTTCAGGCGCTGTGCGGAGCTTCCTCGCCCGGTGTGTATGCGATGTGCCAGATTCTCGCCGGTCCCCGCGCGTCCGGGCGCTGGGTGGGGATTCAAAATTCTCTCGGCAACCTGCCGGGAATCATTGCGCCCTGGCTCACCGGATACATCGTCGATACCACCGGTCATTTCACCGTGGCCTTCGTGGTGGCGGCCGCCGTGAGCATGCTCGGCTTGATCGGCTGGATCGGGATGGTGCCGAAACTTGCGCAGTTGAAATGGAAAATGGCGGCGCAGCCCGCCGCAGGTTAGTCTTTGCAGACCAAGGAGGGAGAGATGGCGGCGCAGCTTCTGACGATGCACGCGGACATCACGACGCTCGCCGTCGATGCGATCGTGAATGCGGCGAATTCAAGTCTTCTGGGCGGCGGCGGCGTGGATGGCGCCATTCACGCGGCGGCGGGACCTGCGCTGCTGCGAGAATGTCAGCGCCTCGGGGGCTGTCCTCCGGGTCACGCACGCATCACCTCCGCACATCGACTCCGCGCCAAGCGCATCATTCACACCGTGGGCCCGGTGTGGGGCGGCGGCGCCAAGGGCGAGCCGTCGGTGCTTGCCTCGTGCTACCAAGCGTCGCTGCAACTGGCGGTCACTCACGGCCTCAAATCCATCGCGTTTCCCTCCATCAGCACCGGGGTGTACGGATACCCGCTGGAGCTCGCGGCGCCGGTTGCAATACGCACGGTGCGCGAATTCACCGCTCACACGGATGAGATCGACGAAGTGATTTTCTGCTGCTTTTCGGGCGAGCATTTCACGCTGTATTCGCGGCTGCTGGGCGACGATTCCAGCGGGGGGATAGGGCCTCGCGGCAGGCGATGATCGGAGGGTTGGCGCCGCTCATCGAGTCTCTCCCATGTTGCGGCTCATGCGCCGGATCATGGAAAACACCGCCGTGAGTTCCTGCGGCGAGAATCCCTTCAGCAGCCGCCGTTGGCGGCGTCGTACCACGACATCGAGAGAGTTGAACAGGGCACGGCCCTTGTCCGTCAGGAACACCTCGACGTAGCGCGCGTCGTCGCGGCGCGGCACACGCCTGACATAGTCTTCCTCTTCCATCTTCATCAAGGCGCGGCTGAGCGCCGGCTGTTGCATCATCGCGCGATCGATGATTTCGTTGATGGTGATGCCGTCGCCCATGGCGAGCACTGCCAGGATCCGCCAGCGCGTGACATTGATGCCCTCGCGCCGCAGCTTCTCGACCAGATCGCCGTTGAGCCGGTACGCCAGCCGTGCGATCAGATGCGGCAGGAAGTCGTCGAACAGCGATTGGTCCGCGCTGCGCCTTGGACGTTTCATTTCACTTCGGGCTGAAGGACCCGCGCAGGTCCTTCATCGCCGCGATGAACGACTCGACGTCGTCCTCATTGTTATAGAAATGAAAAGCCGCGCGAACATTGTCATCGCGGTGCGAGGTGACGATGTTTCGTTGCAAGAGTTCCTTGCACAACCCGGCGCTGTCGCGCGACGGCACGGCGACGGTGGCCCCGCGGCGCTCGTTCTGGTCGGGCGTGATGCTAGGCCAGCCCATCTCCTCCAGTCTCTGCATGCAGCGGCGCGTCAGGGCGTAGTTGCGCCTTTCGACGGCCGGCGTGCCGACGGCCAGCAGGAACTTAAGGCCGGCCTCGGCGGCGTAGCAATTGACCACCGCCGGTGTGCCGGCTTCAAAGCGGCGCGCGTTGGGTGCCGGGCGGTTGGCGGTGATGTCCATTGCCGCAATTTGCGCCTGCGCGAACCAGCCGCTGTTGGTAGGCACGAGGGACTGAACGAGCGAGTCCCTGACATACAGGAAGCCGATGCCGGCAGTGCCCAGCAGATATTTGAGCATTCCGCCGGCGGCGAAGTCGACATCCAGAGCCTTGACGTCGATGTCGAGCGATCCCACCGATTGGTAGCAGTCGAGCAGCACCTTTGCGCCCCTGGCGCGGGCGAGGCGCACGATGCCGGGAATGTCGAGCTTGGCGCCGTTCCTGAAGCAGACGTGGGTGACGGCCACGAGTTGCGTCTGTTCGTCGATCGCTGCGGCGAAGTTCTCCAAAGGGATGTAGCCATCGGCGGCGCGGCGCACGTGTACGACCCGGGCACCGCGCGGCTCCTGTGCGTGCCAGATCTGCGCGTTGGTGGGAAACTCGAAATCGCTGACGACCACCCGGTTGCGACGGCCGGAAAAATCGAGCGCGCTCGCCAACGCATTGAGGCCGGCCGACACGGAGGCGGTGACCGCGATTTCGTCGGGGGCGGCGTGCAACAGTGTTGCCGTCAACGCACGCACGGATTCATTCTTGGTGATCCAAAGATCCCAGTTGGCACCCACCAGCAGGCGGTCCTCCATATAGGCCTCGAAGGCGGCCTTCACGCCGTTCGCAAGCGCGCAATAGGAGCCGCTGTTCAAGTAGGTCTTGCGCTCGAGAACCGGAAATTCTCTGCGCAAGGCCTGAAAGTCCGGTTCCATCGATCGCCGCTCCCATCGCATCAATGTGCGTATTTTATTATATGCAATATCATATGATAGCGCAATTACGCGCCGTGCGCCGCCGCGGCCGCCGCGTGCCTTGAAGATGAAATACATCGCAGTGATCAGTGCCAGCCAAGGCAGGCCGACGATCCAAGAGATCCGCCAAGTGTCCTTGTCGAGGCCCATGGTCACAAGCACCGAGCAGAGCAGCGCCAACCCGGCGATCTGTATGCCGGGGAACCACGGCATCCGCACCTCGAGGTCCTGTGCTTTGTGCCTGCGGCGGAAGCTCAGGTGGCTGAGCAGGATGATGATCCACACGATCATCGCGTCGAACAGCGCGACCCCGAATAAATAGTTGTACGCGAGCGGAGTCAGCTTGGAGACGCCGGCGGCCGTCAGAATGCAGAGGCCGGAGAGCAGAATGGCCATGATGGGCGTGCCGTTCCTGCCGAGCCTGCCCAGGAACCGCGGCGCGTAGCCGCCTCGCGACAGAGAGAACAGCATGCGCGAGCACAAGTACACATTCGTGTTCATGCTCGAGAGGGCGGCGCTCAGCACCACGAAATTCATGATTCCGGCCGCTTTGCGGATGCCGGAATGCGCGAAGACCCGCACGAACGGACTCTGGGTCACGACGGCGGCGCCGGTCTCGGTCCAAGGGACGAAGGTGACCACGATGGCGAGGGCCAGGATGTAGAACAGAAACAGCCGCAGCGCCATGGATCGCAGCGCCGCAGGGATGGTGCGCACCGGGTCCTTGGCCTCACCCGAGGCGACGGCGATCACTTCGATGCCGTTGAAGGACAGTATCCCGATGATGACAGCCATCCATACGCCGCCGAATCCATGCGGCATGAATCCGCCGGGAAGGCCGGTAAGATTGTGCAAACCCAGAGGCTTGGTCCGGATCCCGAAGATCGTGGACAGCCCCAGGATGATGAAGATGACGATGGCGACGACCTTGATGAGGGCGAGCCAATATTCGATCGAACCGAAATGATTGACAGAGCGTGAGTTGAAGTACAGCAGTACGAAAGCGAATCCCAGCGACCACAGCCACACCGGCGTGCCGGGGAACCAGTAAGTCATGTACACGCCGGCCGCCACCGCCTCGCCGCCGACGGCGATCACCTGTGCCATCCAGTAGGAATAGCGCGCCACCATGCCCGCCCACGAGTTCAAGTAGATCTCAGCGTAGGTGCCGAACGAGCCGGCGGTCGGATGCACCACCGCCATCTCCGACAGGCTGAATACCATCGCAACCGCCGCGACGGCTGCAATGGCGTAGCTCAATATCACGGCAGGACCGGCGTAGCCGATGGCGAGGCCGCTGCCCATGAACAGGCCGGTGCCGATCGCGCCGCCGAGGCCGATCATCACGAGCTGCGCCCTGCTCAAATCCTTGTGCAGACCCGCTTCGCGGCTTGCAATCGCGGCTGCATCCGGGTGAGGGCGCCACATCGAGCTATGGCCGGTCGGGTACGACGGCGGTGGCCTCGATTTCAACCTTCGCCAGGCGCTCCATGAGGGCGGCGACCTGTACGACGCTCATCGCCGGAAAATTCTTTCCCATCACCGCGCGATACGCGGCGCCTATGTCAGCGAGCTCCGCGTAATATTGGTCGCGGCTCGTTATATACCATGTCAGCCGCACGATGTGTTCAGGGCCCGCCTGCGCCTGCGCGAGCACCGTGCAGATGTTCTCCAGCGCCTGCCGCACCTGGTCGGCGAGACGTTCGCTGTTGAAACCGCCCTGCGCATCCCAACCGATCTGCCCCGCGATGAAAATCTGCCGGCCGTAGGCGGCGATGCCGTTGCTGTAGCCGCGCGGGCGGGGCCAGTGCGCGGGTTGTAGAATCTGCGGGCCCGACTCGCTCATTTGTTTCGTGCCTCGTTGAGAAGTTCGCGCGCGACGATCAGTTTCTGGACTTCGGTTGCACCCTCGTAGATGCGCAGCGCGCGAATGTCGCGGTACAGGCGTGAAGGAGTTTCTCCGTCCACGACTCCGCGCGCGCCGAACATCTGCACCGCACGGTCGATCGTGCGTTGCGCGGACTCGGTGGCAGCCATCTTTGCCATCGCGACTTCCTTGGTGCCCGGGGCGCCGCGATCGCGCAACCACGCCGCCCGATAGGTCAGCAGGCGTGCCGCATCGATTTCCGTCGCCATCTCTGCAAGGGCGGCCTGAGTGAGCTGCAGATCCGCAAGCGTCTTCCCGAACATCGATCGCCCGAGCGCATGCTCGACCGCCTCATCGAGCGCGCGCTGCGCGAAACCGAGGGCGGCACCGGCCACCGAGGTGCGAAATGTATCGAGAGTGCGCATTGCCAGCTTGAACCCCTCCCCTTCGGCGCCCAAGCGATGCGTCGCCGGAACGCGGCAGCGGCGGAAGGCGAGGGTGGCGAGAGGATGGGGTGCGATCACGTCGATGCGGCTTTTGATCTCGAATCCCGCGATGCCCGCATCGACGACGAAGGCGCTGATGCCGCGGGCGGTTGCCGAGCCATCGGGGCGAAATTCCGCCGGACTCGTCCGCGCGAAGACGCAGTAGAAGTCCGCGACCCCGCCGTTGGATATCCAGGTCTTCTCGCCGTCCAGCACGTACGAGTCGCCGTCGAGACGGGCACTGCATTGCACGGCGGCGACATCGGACCCCGCTTGCGGCTCCGACAGCGCGAAGGCGGCGATTGCCTCGCCGGCCGCGACGCGCGGCAGATATCGCGCCTGCAATTGCGGCGAACCGGCGAGGGAGATTGCGCCGCTGCCGAGGCCCTGCATGGCGAAGGCAAAATCCGCGAGACCATCGTACCACGCCAGTGTCTCTCGAATCAGCGCCAGCGCACGAACGTCGAATTGCGCGGCCGCAGGCGATTGCGCGGCCGCAGGCGGCGCGGGTTGAGGCACCGAGTACCGCGTCCAGCCGGCCGCCCCGAGCTCGCGCACCAGCGCGCGGCAGGCTTCATCGACCGAGGCTCTGTCTTGCGCGTGCGCGCGGTGCGCAACATGGGTTGCGGCCCATGCGTCCAGACGCCCCGCAAGCTCACGATGTACGGGCTCGAAGAACGGCCATTCAAGGAAGTTGCGAACGCGCACCGCGGGTCAATTTCCCTGGAACTGCGGTTTCTGCTTGGCCGCGAATGCCCGGTACGCGCGGCGGAAATCCTCGGTTTGCATGCATAGCGCCTGAGCGCCCGCCTCGGCGTCGATGGCCGCATCCACCGATAAGCTCCATTCGGCGTGCAGCATTTTCTTGGTCATGGCATGGGCGAACGTAGGGCCGGAGGCGATTTGCGCAGCGAGTTCAAGAGATTCCTTCATCACTTCATCCGGAGAGATCAGGCGGTTGAAGAAGCCCCACGCGACCGCTTCGTCCGCGGACATGGAACGCCCGGTGAACAAGAGCTCGGAGGCGCGCCCGTGGCCGATGATCCGCGGCAGTATCGCGCAGGCGCCCATGTCGCAGCCCGCCAAGCCCACCCGGGTGAACAGGAAACTGGTTGTCGCCCGCGGCGTACCCAACCGGAAGTCCGACGACATGGCGAGAATCGCCCCCGCGCCGGCACACACCCCGTCGACCGCCGCCACGATCGGCTGCGGACAATGCCGCATTGCCTTGACGAGATCGCCCGTCATGCGGGTGAACTCGAGCAATCCCGAGGCGTCGCGCCCGGTCAACGGTCCGATGATCTCGTGCACGTCGCCGCCGGAGCAAAAATTTCCACCGGCACCGCCGAGGACGATGCAGCGCACTGCATCGACTTCCCTGAGCGCGCGGAACAGGTCGCGCAGCTCCGCATAGGATTCGAAAGTCAGCGGATTCTTGCGCTCGGGGCGATTCAGCGTGATGACGCCCACGCGCCCTTCCCGGCGCCAAAGGAAGTGCTTCGGCCGAGGTGCGAACTCGCTCATGTGCGGACATGCCGCTTGAGCTCGCCCAGCAGCTCGACCAGCTGATTCTTGTGCTTCACGCTCATGCCCTCGAACAACTGAATCACCCACTGCTCATGCTCCGCGGCCATGCGCCTGAACTGCCGTTGACCTTCAGCGGAGAGCTTGACGTGGAACACGCGTCTGTCCGCCGTGTCGACTTCACGGACCACCAGTCCCTCCTTCTCGAGGCCGTCGGTGATGCCGGTGACGTTGCCGCCGGTCACCATCATGCGCTGCGACAGCTCGCTCATCTTCAGGCCCCGGGGAGCGCGCTCGAGCTGCGCCATCAGATCGAACCGCGGCAGTGTGGTTTGGAATTTCGCCTGCAGGTTCTGCCGCACGAAATTTTCGATGCGGTTCGTACAGGCGAGCATGCGCAGCCACAGGCGCACGGACAGATGGTGATCATCGTGCAGCCGCGTTTCAGCATCGGCGTTAGGCTCGATGAGCTTCAGTGATTTCTTGTCCTTCGCCATTGAATGGGCCCTCTTACGTAACCTCGCCGCCGGCCAGGACGATGCTCTGTCCGTTGACGCTCTCGGACCCCGGCCTGCACAGCCACATCACCGTGTCTGCGACCTCCCGCGGCTCGATCAGCCGGCGCTGCGGGTTGGAAGCCACCAGCGTCGCGAGCGCCTCGCTGTCGCTGCGGCCTGTCTTGGCTCTGATGTTGGCGATCGCCTCCTTCACGATGTCGGTATCCACAAAGCCCGGGCAAATCGCATTCACCGTCATGTTGCGGCCCGCGTATTCCAGGGCGAGCGAGCGCGTCAGGCCGATGACTGCGTGCTTCGAGCTCGCATACGCCGAGATGTAGGGGGCGCCGCGCAGGCCGGCGGTACTCGCGATGTTGACGATTCGGCCGAACCCCTCCGACAGCATGTCGGGCACCGCCTGGCGCGCGGCCAGGTAGGTGCCGGTCAGATTGACCGCGAACAGGCGGCCCCACAGCGCCTCGTCGGTATCGGTGAATTTGGCGCTCGCCGCCTGTCCGGCGTTGTTGATCAGCAAGTGCACGGGCCCGAAACGGGCGCGCGCGGCGGCGAAAGCGCCTTGCACCGCCGCCGGATCGGTGATGTCGGTCGGGATCGGAAACGCCCGGCCGTTGCCGGCCATTTCATCGGACACGCGCTGCAGATTGCCCGCATTGCGTCCGAGAAGCGACACGCACACGCCTTCGCCGGCCAGCGCCGCGGCGATCACTGCGCCGATTCCGCGGCTTGCGCCGGTGACGACGGCATGTCTGCCGGCGAGCGGCGCCGTTGCAGAGTGCGAGCTCACACCGGGCCTCCGGGCTGCGCGGCGCGTTGCAGGTTTCTCTCGAGTTGAGTTTTGCCGGAGAGATATTGCCTGGGCCACCATTGCGGCCGATAGCCTTGCCGGGCGGCGGCTTCCAGCGTCCATGCCGGGTTCGCGAGGTGCGGGCGCGCGATCGCGCACAAATCGGCACGGCCGGAGGCAATGATCGAGTTGACGTGATCCGGCTCGTAGATGTTCCCGACCGCCATGGTCGCGATGCCGAGTTCATTGCGAATCTTGTCGGCGAACGGAGTCTGCCACATTCGCCCATACACCGGCTTTTGATCCGGCACGGTCTGCCCCGTTGAGACGTCGACGAGATCGATGCCCGCGCCGTGAAAGGCGCGCACCATCGTCAGAACATCCTCGTCGCTGATGCCGCCGTCCATCCAGTCGGTGGCCGAAATGCGCACCGACAGGGGTTTGTCCGCGGGCCATTGCGCACGCACGGTCCGCAGCACCTCGAGTGGAAACCGCAGACGATTCTCGATGCAACCGCCATACGCGTCGGTGCGCCGGTTGGTCAGCGGCGAGAGGTACGATGCAAGCAGGTAGCCGTGTGCCATGTGCAGCTCGAGCATGTCGAAGCCCGCCTGCAGGCCGAATCGGGTCGCGCGCACGAAATCATCGCGGACCTTGTCCATGTCCGCCCGCGTCATCTCGATGGGCGGCTGGCTGATCCCCTCGTAGTAGGGAAGAGGCGAAGGGGCGAGAATCGGCCAATTGCCGCCGGGCAACGGATGGTCCATCTTCTCCCAACCGAGCTGGGTGGAACCCTTCCGGCCGGAGTGTCCCAGCTGCAGGCAGATCTTGGCGGGGGAATTGCCGTGAACGAACTCGACGATGCGCCGCCATGCATCGCGCTGAGTCTCGTTCCACAAACCGGTGCAGCCCGGTGTGATCCGCCCTTCCGGCGACACGCAGGTCATCTCCGTGTAGAGCAGACCCGCCCCGCCGAGGGCTCTGTGGCCGTAATGGACGAGGTGCCAATCGTCGGGCACCCCGTGCACCGCGCAGTACTGCGCCATCGGCGACACCACCACGCGATTCGTGAGGTCCATGCCGCGCAGCTTGAACGGCAGAAACATGGGGGGCCGCGGGCCTTGCGCCCCGTCGCGGCTCGCGAGCCACCGCTCGTAGGATTCCACGAACAGCGGATCGCGCAGCTTCAGGTTCTCATGCCCGATCCGCTGGCTGCCCGTCAATAGACTGTAGGCGAACTGCTCCGGCGGCAGGTGTACATAACGCGCCACGTTCTCGAACCATTCCATTCGATTGCGCGCCGCGCTCTGCAGCTTGAGCACTTCGACGTGGCGCTCCGTTTGATACGCGGCGAGCGCACCGTCCAGGTCGGCGGTCGCAGTGACGTGGCGGGCGAGAGAGATGGCGTCTTCCATGGCGAGCTTGGTGCCGGAGCCGATCGAGAAATGCGCCGTGTGCGCGGCGTCGCCGATGAGAACGGTGTTGCCGTGGTGCCAGTGCTTGCACGCCACGCGATTGAAATTGAGCCAGGCCGACCCCCGCAGGTGATTGGCGTTGCTCATCAGCCGGTGACCGTCGAGATAGCGCCCGAAAAGACGCTCGCAGAAGGCGATCGACCGTTCGGTGTCGAGCTTGTCCAGTCCATGCGCGGCCCAACACTCCTCCCGCGTCTCCACGATCACCGTCGAGAGCTCGTCGCTGAACTGGTAGGCATGGATCTGAAACCAGCCGTGCTCGGTGCGCTCGAAGGCGAAGGTGAACGCATTGAACCGCTGGGTCGTGCCGAGCCAGATGAAGCGGCACTTGCGCACCTCGACGTCGGGCTGGAAAACATGGGCGTAGCTGCCGCGGGTTCGACTGTTCACGCCGTCGGCCGCGATGATGAGGTCTGCGTCCCCGAAGCCGGAGTCGTCCTCCACCCGATGCTGGAAGAACTGGTGCACTCCCAACTCCCGTGCACGCTCCTGCAGCAGACCGAGAAGCAGTTTGCGGCTGATGCCGCAGAAGCCGTGGCCGCCGCTCAAACAGCGACGTCCGCCGAAATGAATGGCGATATCGTCCCAGTGGTGGAAGCTCGAGAGGATGGCGCAGTGCGTCTGCGGATCCGCCGCACGGAAGTTCCCCATCGTCTGGTCGGAAAAGACCACGCCCCAGCCGAAGGTGTCGTCGGGGCGGTTGCGCTCGTATACCTCGATCCGCGCCGAAGGCAGCGCCTTGCGCAGCAGAATCGCGGCGTAAAGCCCGGCCGGCCCTCCGCCCAGGCAGACGATTCGCCTCATCTCGGGTCTCCTCTTTTTGCACGCGTATCGTCCGAGTTCGGCGTATGTTATATTGCCAACTACTTCAGGTGTCAATTAATATTTCGCCGGAGATTCGATGAGCGCACCCACAGAGACCGCCGTCCAAACGCAGTCCACCGGATCCTCGAGCACCCAGACGCTCGCACAGCTCGCAGGCTTTATCATCGCCGGACGCATTCGAGTCGTGGATCTCACCGTGCCGCTGGAATCCGCGACGCCGACGATCCAGCTGCCGCCGCAGTTTGCGCCTTCCAAGCCGTTTTCGCTGGAGGAGATCTCCCGCTACGATGACCGCGGGCCCGCCTGGTATTGGAACAACATCGCCTGCGGTGAGCACACAGGCACACATTTCGATGCGCCCATTCACTGGGTGACCGGCAAGGACTATGCGAACAACGCAACTCACAACATTCCGGTCGAGCGCTTCATTGGTCCCGCATGCGTCATCGACGTTGCCGCGCAGGCGAAGGCGAACCCTGATTTCCTCCTGACCCGGGAGGTCGTGGGGGAGTGGGAGCGCAAGCACGGCGGCATTCCCACCCATGCCTGGGTTCTCATCCGCACGGATTGGTCGCATCGGACCGGCGCCAAGTCGTTTCTCAACGCAGGGCCCGACGGCTCGCACACTCCCGGGTTTCATCCGCAGTGCGTGCCCTTCCTCGCCAAGGAACGCGACATTCTCGGTGTGGGTGTGGAGACCGTCGGGACGGACGCCGGCCAGGCGCACACGTTCGAGCCCATGTTTCCCTGCCACACCATCATGCACGGCTCCAACCGATTCGGGCTGGCGAGCCTGACCAATCTCGACCAGCTGCCGCCGACCGGGGCGATTGTCATCGCCCCGCCGTTGAAGATCGTCAACGGCTCCGGCAGCCCGCTGCGCGTGCTCGCGCTCGTGCCGGCGTAGACGCAATGGCGCTCCGCCGCAGCGAGATGGCGCCGGGCGAGAATTTAGGGAGCTGATCATGGCCGAGCGCTCTTTTGCCAAGGAAGTCCAGTCGCTGCATCTGGGTGACGGCGAGGAATTCCACGGGGAAGGAATACTTGCCGTCACCAAGGCGCTGCTGCAGTCGGGCGTGGCCTACGTAGGCGGCTACCAGGGCGCGCCTATTTCGCATCTCATGGACGTTCTGGCCGACGCCGAAGGCATTCTCAATGAGCTCGGCGTTCACTTCGAAGCCAGCGCATCGGAGGCGACCGCGGCCGCCATGCTGTCGGCGTCGATCAACTATCCGCTGCGTGGCGCGGTGACCTGGAAGTCGACCGTCGGTACGAACGTTGCCTCCGATGCGCTGGCCAACCTCGCCTCGTCGGGCGTGAAGGGCGGGGCGCTCATCATTCTCGGTGAGGATTACGGCGAAGGCGCGAGCATCATGCAGGAGCGGACCCACGCTTTCGCGATGAAGTCGCAGATGTGGCTGCTCGACCCGCGCCCCCAGCTGCCGGCGATCGTCCGCGCCGTGGAGCAGGGATTCGAACTGTCTGAAGCCAGCAATACGCCGGTCATGCTGATGCTGCGCATTCGTGCATGCCATGTCTACGGCCGCTTCGCGACGAAAAACAACCGCCGGCCCGCGTTCTCGGCCGCGGACGCGCTGGCCGCGCCCACGCGGGATTACGGCCGCATCATTCTGCCGCCCTCGACCTACGCGCAGGAGCGCGAGAAGATTCAGGTCCGACACCCCGCGGCGCTGCGATTCGTTGCCGAGCACAGGCTCAACGAAGTCATTGATGCAGACGCAGACGTGGGCGACATCGGCATCGTTCTGCAAGGCGGTCTTTACAACAACACCTTGAGGGCCCTCGAGCTGCTCGATTGCGCCGATGCGTTCGGCGCCAGCAAGGTGCCGCTGTACGTGCTGAATGTCACGTATCCTCTGGTACCCGAAGAGTGGGTCGAGTTCTGCAGCGGCAAGCGCGCGGTGCTGATCGTCGAGGAGGGCCAGCCCGAATACATTGAGCAGGCTGCGAGCCAGATTCTGCGCCGGCACGACGTGAACGCACGCATCGTGGGCAAGGGCGTGTTGCCGATGTTCGGCGAATACAGCGTCGATGTGCTGCGTACGGGCTTGAGCGAGTTCATCCGCCAATGGGCGCCGCAACTGCTCGCCGGCGGGGGGGCCGCAGCGGCCCGCAAGACTGAAGTCTCCCCGGTCGCCGCCGCCAAGCTGGCGGCGCTGGTGCCGCCGCGACCCTCCGGGTTGTGCACCGGATGTCCGGAGCGTCCATTCTTCGCCGCGATGAAGCTTCTGCAGAAAGAAGTCGGGTCCCTGCACATCAGCGCGGATATCGGCTGCCATTCGTTTGCAACCCTGCCGCCGTTCAACATGGGCAACAGCATCATGGGCTATGGCCTGGGGGCTGCGGGGGCGTCGGCGTTCGGCACGGATGGCGGTAAGCGCGCCGTTTCGATCATGGGAGACGGCGGTTTCTGGCACAACGGGCTCACCAGCGGCATCGGCAATGCCGTGTTCAACAAGCACGACGACCTCACCGTCATCATCGACAACGGCTACTCGGCGGCGACCGGCGGCCAGGACATTCCGTCTTCACGGGCTGCCAACGTACGCCGGCAGGGAAACAACTCGATCGTCGATGCCGTAAAAGGCGTCGGAGTCAGGTGGGTGAAGCGGACCGACACCTACGACATGCGCGGCACGCTCAAGGTGCTGCGCGAGGCGCTGAGCACTGAATTTAGGGGCCCTAAAGTCATCGTCGCCGAAGGCGAGTGCTCGCTCAATCGCCAGCGGCGCATTCGGCCGCAAAGAGCCAAGGCGATTCAGGAAGGCAAGCGGACGTTGCGCGAACGATTCGGAGTCGATCCGGACACTTGCACGGGCGACCACTCGTGCATTCGTCTCTCCGGCTGCCCCTCCCTCACGGTCAAGGAAAACCCCGATCCGCTGCGCAGCGATCCGGTCGCGCACGTGGACAACAGTTGCGTCGGCTGCGGCGTCTGCGGCGAGGTTGCCGATGCGGCCGTGCTGTGTCCGTCGTTCTACCGCGCCGAGCTCATTTACAATCCGTCCCGCTGGGATCGATTCATCGGACGCGTCAGGGCCGCGGTGATCGGTGCTCTGCAGCGGCGCAGCGAGCGCAATCGCCTGCGCTACGCACTGTAGCGCCCCGCCGCATGGCCGAGCGACCGATCAAGCTGACCATCGCGGCCCTGGGCGGGCAGGGCGGCGGAGTGCTCGCAGACTGGCTCATCGAGATCGCCGAGGCGGAAGGCTACAGGGTGCAGTCCACCTCCGTGCCCGGGGTGGCACAGCGTACCGGCGCGACGATTTACTACCTGGAATTCTTCCCGCGCGCCGCCGCCGAACGTGCAGGGCGCGAGCCTGTCATGGCGCTCATGCCGGTTCCCGGGGACGTCGATTGTGTGTTGGCCTCCGAGCTCGCGGAGGCCGGCCGCGCCATTCAACGCGGCCTCGTGACGCCCGACCGCACGACTCTCATCTCTTCCACGCACCGCTCCTTCGCCATCGGCGAGAAGAGCGCGATGGGGCAGGGCGCGGTCGATACGGAACAGCTCGTTGATCTGGTGCGCGGCCAGGCCAGGCGCCTCGTCCTTTTCGACATGCAAGAGACGGCCGAGCGCAATCGGAGCGTCATCAGCTCCGTTCTGCTCGGCGCTCTGTGCGGCAGCGGGGTGCTGCCGTTCCGCAAGCAGACGTTCGAAGAGGCCATCACCAAGAGCGGGATCGCCGTCGAAGCAAATCGGGCCGCGTTTGCGGATGCCTGTCGGCTGGCCCAGCGTGGCGACGGCGGATTCACCGGGAAGACTGCGCCTAGATTGCGGCAGGAGGTGCCGGCGCAGGCGCGCACGCCGAACTTGCAGCCGCTGCTCGATCGAGTCAAACGTCTGCCCTCCGAGGTGCAGCCGGTTGTGCTTGAAGGCGCGCGACGTGCAATCGACTACCAGGACCCGGCATATGCGGCGCTCTTCTTGGACCGCGTCGAGCGCATCGCTGCGCTCGAGGCTCGATCGGCGGCCGACGCCGGTTCCTATGCGCTGCTTAAGGCCGCTGCGCGCAGTCTTGCGCTATGGATGACTTTCGAGGACACGATTCGTGTCGCCGACCTCAAGACGCGCGCGTCGCGCTTCGTGCGAGTGCGCGAAGAAATCCGCGCCGATCCCGGTCAGCTGTTTGGGATCACCGAGTTCATGAAGCCGCGGGTCGAGGAAATTGCCGGCACGCTGCCGGCGGGGCTCGGCCGTTGGTTGCTCGGTTCGCCCCGCCTTTGCGGCCGGCTGCGCCTGTGGATGGGCGGAAAGCAGATTCGAACCGGCACCATCGGCGGCTTCCTGCTGCTTCACACCGTGGGAGGCTTCAAACGCTGGCGGCGCTCGACTTTGCGCTTCCAGGAAGAGAACGCACGCATCGAGGAGTGGCTCGGGCGGATCGAGGATCTGGCCGTCAACCATTACTCATTGGCGGTGGAGCTGGCGCGCGCCCAGAGGCTGGTCAAGGGCTACGGTGAGACTCACGAGCGCGGGTGGCGCAATTTTACGGCGCTCATCGGGCAGCTGGAATTTCTTGCGACCCGTTCGGACGGCGCGGCGTTGCTATCGCGGCTGCAGGACGTTGCGCTCGCGGACGAAGAAGGGCAGGCGCTGGCGCGTGAGATTGCGGCGCTTGGCCCGCGCAGCCATCTGGCCGGCTCTGGGGCGAATTAGCGCTTGCAAAATCAAATATCTTTGATTATAAATCTGTGATCACAAATCAAGGGATGCGCCGATGCCCGTTCGTGCAAATCTTGGGTTGGCTCGTATCGCCCGTGAGACCGTTCAAGAGCGCGTCTATTGCGCGCTGCGCGATCGGTTGATGCGCGGCGGTTTCGAGCCCGGGCAAAAATTGAAAATTGCCGAACTGGCCAAGGTGTTCGGCACCAGCGCCATGCCGGTCCGCGATGCCCTCAACCGGTTGACCGTCGAGAGGGCGCTGGAAACGTTGCCCAGCCGGACCGTTCGCGTGCCGGCTCTGTCAAAAGACGCGTTGCAGGACCTGCGGGAAACGAGGTTTGCGATCGAGGGACTGGCGATATCGCGCGCCGCGTCGAATATGACCGATGAATCGTTGGCGACGCTGCGGCGGCTCATCGTCGCCCAAAGCGAAACGGATGAGGAGCATGTATCCGAAGAAAGCGCTGAACAGAACCGGGCCTTTCACTTCGCGATCTACCGCCAATCAGGCTCCACGGTGTTATTGCCCATCATCGAAAGTCTGTGGCTTCAGTTTGGGCCCTATCTGCGCGAGGCGTCCGAGCTCTTTGACGGAGGAGACGGGCGCGGGACGAACTTTCACCTCGAAATGCTCGACGCACTGTCGCGGGGCGACGCCGTTGCCGCGCGCGCAGCGCTCGAAGCCGACATCGGCCGTGCGTTCGATCTCGTCATGCGCGAAGAGTCGCTCTGGGAGCGGCGGGACGGAGTCGCGTGACGAGGCCGCCGCCCACGGGCCCGCAGGACCCTCAAGGGTTCGAACTTTACGATCTGCGTGTCGAAGTCACGGGACCGCCTGGCCGAACGATTTACTGCGGTGCGCGATTGGGCGATTATTTCGAACTGCATGGCGAGATGTTGAAGCTTCCGCCGGGCCAAGGATTTTCGATCTATTCATTGGCGGCATTGCTGCCCTTGCTGCCCGCCAAACAACGCATCACCGATCCGAATGACTGGATGTCGACCGACGCGGAGGTCGCCTGCCCCGACCCGAACTGTCCGACGCGCTTTCGCATTACCCGCACGGGACGCCGCCGCTTCACGCGCTCGCAGGTGACTGCAACGTGATTCCCCGAATCACCCTGTCCGGCGATTATGCAATTTCGCGGATCATCAAGGGCGGCTGGCATCTCGCCGGCGATCATGGGGACATCGATCCCGGCCAGGCGCAAAAGGACATGGCGACGTTCGTCGAGGCGGGGATCACCACCTTCGACTGCGCGGACATATATACGGGCGTCGAGCGTCTGATCGGCGATTTCCGCCGGGCCTACCCGGCGCACGCGAAGCAGGTGCAGATTCATACGAAGTTCGTTCCCGACCTCTCCGATCTGCGCTCCCTGGGCCGCGCACAGGTGGAGGCCATCATTGATCGATCCTTGGCCCGATTGGGGCAGGAGCGGCTGGATCTGGTGCAATTTCATTGGTGGGACTTCGCCATACCTCGCTACGTCGAGACGGCCCTCGAACTCGACCGGCTGCGTCGCAGCGGGAAAATCGCGCGCATCGGAGTCACGAATTTCGACACACCGCGGCTGAAAGAACTCATCGACGCCGGGATACCGGTCACATCGCATCAGGTTCAATACTCACTGGTGGATGATCGTCCGAATCACGGGATGGCGGCCTATTGTCGGGCTCAGAACATCGCATTGCTGTGTTACGGCACGGTTTGCGGCGGCTTTCTTTCGGAAGCGTGGCTGGGTAAGCCGGCTCCACAGGCGGATTTGGCGAACCGCTCATTGGCCAAGTACAGGTTGATCATCGAGGACTTCGGCGGCTGGGGCATGTTCCAGGAGCTGCTGGGCGTGCTCAGCCGCATTGCCGCGACACATGCCACCGACATCGCCTCGGTGGCGACCCGAGCGATGCTGGATCGGGACCAGGTCGCAGCGACGATAGTCGGAGCCGTCAACACCTCGCACCTGCACGCGCACGCGCAGATCGGCGGGCTTCGCCTGCACGCCGATGAATTGGCGTCGATCGCGAGCGTCACCGGCCGGCGGCAGGGTCCCACGGGCGACATATACGATTTGGAGCGCGACCGCACGGGCGCTCACGGTAGGATCATGAAGTATGAATTGAATGCGTTGCCGGAGCAGCGCATTGCCGATCAAGTGGGATGAACACGAAGCGTATTTGACCGATCAAAAAAAGGGGGGGATATGACGAAGCAATACTGCGTCAAGCGAGCGCTCGCGGCCTTGGGATGTTGTACGGCGTTGACCGGCACGGTGTGGGCGCAGCTCGCGCCGCCAAGCCAGGAGTTGCAAGAAATCGTGGTCACCGCGGAAAAGCGCGAGTCCACCGTGCAAAAGACGCCGATCAGCATCACCGCCATCAGCGGATCCGATCTCCAGGCCCAGGGACTGTCGGACATGACGTCGGTCGCCCAGCAAGTGCCGGGAGTCTCGTTCAAGACGTCCGGTCCCGGGCAGACGGAATTCGAGATGCGCGGCCTCACCTCCACCGGCGGCGAGTCCCCGACCGTGGGCTTCTACCTTGACGATGCGGTCCTGACGCCGGCCGCCATGGCGCAGAACGGCAAGACCGTCATCGACCCAAGCCTATTCGACCTGAACCGCGTCGAGGTGCTGCGCGGACCGCAGGGCACCCTGTACGGCGCGGGCTCAATGGGCGGCACGATCAAGCTCGTGACCAACCAACCTGATCCGCACGCCTTCGGCATCAACGCCGAGGTCATCGGCTCCGACACGACCTCGGGCGGCGGCTTCAATCACACCGAGAACGTGATGCTGAACATCCCGCTGATGCAGGATGTGGTTGCCCTGCGCCTCGTCGGCACGGATAAATACATCGATGGATGGATCGATCGAAAAGTATTGAGTCCGTTTCCCGCGGAGGTCAACGGCAGCACGGCGCGCGGCGATGTTGCCGGCGCGCCGGTGGCCGAGGATTTCAGCCATTCCAACACGGAACGCCTGCAGGCGGGGCGCGGCACGCTGCTGATTCAGCCCTCCGACCGCATGAGCGTCACGCTCGGCTTCATGCATCAGTCGCTCACCCAGGATGGCCCGAATACCATCGACAGCCCGCCGCTGGACGAAGTGCATTACCAGCCGTTCGACGTGGCGGAGCCCTTTGAGGACAAGTTCGATCTCTACACGCTGACGGGCAAGTACAATTTCGACTCATTCCAGCTGGTGTCCGCGACGGCCTACTGGGATCGCCAGCAAAACCAGACCCAGGACATCTCCGAGGCGATGCAGGACTATATCGGCGGCTTTTTCGGGCCTCCCGCCGCCTGGCCATTTTCGTCCAGCGCGACGGTGAACGAGGCCGGCAACACCTGGTTCGGGCTCGGCGCAGGATCGATCACCGAGGACGACTACACCCGGCAGTTCAGCGAGGAGTTGCGGGTTGCCTCCACCGGCGACGGTCCGCTGCAGTGGCTGGCCGGCGGTTACTACAGCAGCTTCGGCGCGACCTCGCACGTCTATTCTTTTTATCCCGTCGCGGCCAACGGGTTCGACGCGGATTTCGGCACCAACAACCTGGCCGACAACCACCGCAAAGTCGACATCGACCAGTATGCGGCGTTCGGCGAAGTGTCCTATCTGCTGCCGGATCACTTCAAAGTGAGTGCCGGCGCACGCTACTACCTGTACCACAGCAATTCGGTGACCAGCGTCAGCGGCGTCTCCGCCAACGGCACCAGCAACCCGCTGTTCGGTCTTGCGCAGAACTCGGGCGTGACTCCCAAGCTGGACCTGGCCTACATCCCGGACGACAACACCACCCTCTACGGCACCATGTCCAAGGGCTTCCGCCCGGGCGGCCCCAACTCGCCGATCCCCGTTCCGCCCTGTGCGTCGGCCGCACCCACGCAGTTCGGTCCTGACAGCGTGTGGAACTACGAACTGGGTGAAAAACTGCGCTTCCTCAATTCGCGAATCACGATCAACGGAGATGTCTACTACGAAGACTGGACGAATGTGCAGCAGCAGGTGGCTCCCAGCTGCGGCTTCAAGTTCACGGCCAATGCGGGCAAGGCGAAGGTCTACGGCGCCGAGCTCGAAGTCGCCGTGGTGCTCGTTCCGGGCTTCGTAATGTCGCAGAACGTCGGTTATACACACGCCACGAATTCGACCACTCTGCCGGCCGCCGGCGTCGTGGCGGGAGAGCGCCTCCTGGATGTGCCGCAGGTCACCGCCAACACCAGCCTCAGTTACAAGCAGCCGCTCGCGGACGGCAGGAATTTGGTCGCGCGCCTGACCAACAGCTACGTCGATTCGATCCAGGACATCACGTTCACGCGCAATACCCTGCCCGCGTACGATCTCGTTGGATTCCGGGCGGGGGTCGAGACGGCCCGCTGGTCCGCACTCCTGTTCGTGGACAACCTGACGAACAAGATGGCGTTGCTGAGCGACACGGGCGCCCTGTCGGCAAACATCTCGATTTTGAACCGTATCGCCACGAACCAACCGCGAACGATCGGCGTCGATTTGAACTTCAAGTATTGAAGCGGCGGCATGGCTGCTTATCCCAGTCGTCCCTACGCCTGGACCGTCGTCGCAATTTTGATTGCGACGGCGGTCTTGTCGTACACCGATCGCCAAGTATTGAGTCTCTTGGTCGATCCGATCCGCGGCGACATGGGCATCAGCGATACCCAGATAAGCCTGCTCTTGGGCACGGCGTTCGCCGTCATTTACGGCATCGCAGGTATCCCGCTGGGCTTTCTGGCGGACCGCATTTCGCGGCGCAACCTCATCTTCACCGGCGTGTCCGTCTGGAGTCTGGGTACGATCGCCTGCGGCCTCTCGCACAACTTCAGTGAGATCTTCGCGAGCCGCATTGTCGTCGGCTTGGGCGAGGCGGCACTTTCTCCGGCCGCCATTTCGCTGATCAGCGATTATTTTCCCCCGGCGCGGCGCGGTACCGCCGTCGCATTTTTTCTCAGCGGCATTGCGATGGGGAGCGGCGCGGCCATTCTCATCGGCGGCGGCGTGCTGCACGCCATACAATGGGGCGCTCTTGCCGCCACCCCTCTTGCCACCTATGCACCCTGGCGGATGGTGTTGCTGGTCATCGGGGGGCCGGGACTGCTGTGGGCGCTTGCAATTTTGCTCATTCGCGAGCCGGTGCGCCACACCGAAGGCGCGGCGGCCGCCTCCGGCGCAGCGGATGCCGGCACCTGGCGGGCCACGCCATGGGCTCGAGTGGTGCCCATTTACATAGTCTTGGCAGCGGCTTCATTCGTCGACAATGCGGTTGGCGCATGGGCACCGACGCTGCTCATCAGGGACTTCGGCAAAAACCCGGCGCAAGTCGGCGTCGAATTGGGCTTGCTCTTGACGGTGGGCTTCGGCGGGGGCGTGCTCATCGGCGGCGTCCTGGCGGACCGTGCCGGGGCACGCGGCGGATGGCCGCGCAAGCTGCGCGTATGTTTGTATTCAGGCCTGTCTATATTGCCGGTCTCGCTGCTGATGGACTCGCCGATTTTCAGCTTCGTGCTGGCAGGTGTGCCGTTGTACTTTGCTCTGTCGGGCATCGTGACCGCGGTGGGCTTCTCCGCGATTCTCGATGCCGTGCCGAACCGTTCGCGGGGGCTCGCGATGTCCATGAGCTTTTTTCTGAACGTGGCGCTTGGGGCGGGGCTCGGCCCGACCGCGGTGGCTGTTGCCGGTGCCCATGTATTCGCCGCGAAGGCGGGGCTGGGGCCGCCTATCGTGTTGACCGCTGCGGCGGGTTATCTGATTGCCCTTGCCGCACTCTGCGCGGCGCTGTCCATTTTCCG
This sequence comes from uncultured Gammaproteobacteria bacterium, assembly GCA_963702735.1. Lineage (GTDB taxonomy): Bacteria > Pseudomonadota > Gammaproteobacteria > Steroidobacterales > Steroidobacteraceae > Bog-1198. The sequence goes on from CAVPDW010000002.1 coordinate 1,023,418, forward strand.
GGCGCGCGGCGCCGTCACGACCCAAGGGGGTACGATCCCATGAGCAGCAGGGCAGAAGCATTCGAACATTGGATTCGTACATCCTTTGTTCAGATGAACACCGAACTCGAGAATCTGTACTTTGCGAAGCAGGACCGCGCGCAAGTGATCGGTTGTGGAGAGCCGATCAAGGCGTCGCTTCGCGACGAGGGTCATACGCACGTCGTCGCATTGCTCGCCGAGGGCAACACCGGAGAGGGGTTTGACAGCGCCTATGGAGTGCTTGGCAGCGTGGGGCTCTATCTCGGCGCATTGCGGCGGCACGAACTGACCAATCCCGCGCGTGAAGAGCGGTCGCCGTTCCCCGAGGCGTCATCGCTTGCGCTGCACGTCGGCGCATCTCTGGGGATGGCGCCGAGATTCTCGACCGGGCACCTGGCGACGCACAATAGGGCGCGCGCCGGCGTTCGCAAGAGCTTTACATCGCTGCGCGATGAATTCCTGTTCATCGACGAGAACACGCGCGGTATTCTCTCGCTGCAGCGCGCGGCGGATGCGCTCGCGAGCATCGTCCATCTCGGGGTCTCAAGTCCCGTGGCGGACGTCATGTTCGATGCCGCGAAGCAGGCGCTTCGCGATGTCATACGGTTCAACGACAGGCTGATGACGCAGCTGGATGTCGACCGGTTTTTCTATTCGGTGCGGCCGTACTACAAACCTTACCGTGTCGGCCGGCAGGAGTATCGCGGAGCAAACGCCGGGGATTTTTCCGGCATCAACGAGATCGACCTGCTCTTGGGCCTGTGCCGCGCCAACGATCCCTACTATGCACAGCTGCTGGTCGACAAAATGCTGTTCATGTTGCCGTCCGATCAGGCGCGGCTGCGCGACTGCATGACGCGTACCAGCCTGCTGGATGAGCTGCTGTCCTTCATCGACGGCTACAAGCACGCGGATTGGTTTCAGCAGAACGCCCGCGCCTACCTCGAGGTCTGCGACCTGTTCGGGCAGGCGGCGGCACAGCACCACGATGGCTTGGTCAGACGGTTCATCGAGAGCCCCGCGGCCAATCTCAGCGAGCAAGGCCTCGAGGGAATCACCGCCAGCGGGCCGCCGCTGCCGGTGCTGCTGCGTTCACTCGAAATGCTGCGCGACCTGCGGCGCGCCGCCCATCGCCGCGATATCGCGACGCGGCACGACGATCTCGGCAGGCTTCGCCGCGCCGTCAAAGCAGCAGAATAGGATTCAGCTCACAAGGTCGCCGGGGTGGGATTTGCCCGGTCACGATAGGTTTGGGCGGGTAAATCAATCACTGATTGATATGTTTACGCCTGGACTTCCCGGATGATAGGATTACGGGGAGTAAATCTATCAAATATTGATATGATAATAGCCACCCACGGCCCCTGGATTTGGAACAGCCCGACCTGGCCCAAGTGGCGATACAGCCGCGATGCGTTGGTCGAGCCGCTGCGCCTTGCCCGGGACACGGCAGGGCGGCTGCGCGGCAAGGCGGAAGCCATCGGCGCAGAGGAGCTTGCACAGGCTGAAGTTGATCTGTGGTCAGGCAACGCCGTCGCGACTTCTGCGATCGAAGGTGAAGTGCTCGACATGGCCGCCGTGCGCTCGTCGGTGGCGGGCAGGCTCGGTGCAGCTCCCGCTCTTCTGATACCGGCGCCCCGAAATATAGAAGGGCTGCTCGATGTGATGAACGATGCCGCCGCCAATTGGCAGGACGAGCTGAGCGAAGAAAGACTCATCGGTTGGCAGGCGGCGCTCTTTCCGGAGCGCCGCTCGGGTTTACTCAAAGTCGAGACGGGTAGTTTCCGTACCGATGGGGATCCGATGCAGATTGTCGGCGGCCCCGCGGGGAAGGAAATCGTACATTACGTGGCGCCGCCCGCCGCAGAGGTACGCGCAGAAATGCGCAGCTTCCTCGACTGGTTCAACGGCACCCGAGAATCGACAGCAGTGGACGGCATACTGCGCGCCGGCCTCGCGCATCTTTGGTTCGAATCCATTCATCCCTTCGCCGACGGCAACGGCCGCGTCGGGCGCGCAATCATCGACATGGCGATATCGCAGGACATGCGATGGGCGAGCCGCGTACATGGCACCTCCATGGAGATACGGCGCCGGCAAACTGAATACTATGCAGCGCTCAATCGCGCCCAACGCGGAACCGGCGATGCCACCGACTGGCTGGCGTGGTTCACCGATGTGTTTTGTGGATCGTGCAGGAGCAGCATTGCGTTGATCGATGAGGCATTGGTACGCGCCAAGTTCTGGACGGAGCACAGGCATGTCGAGCTCAATGCACGGCAACGCAAGGCGCTCGATCGGATGCTCGCCGCCGGCCCCGGAAAATTCGCGGGCGGCATGACCCCGCGAAAATACATGGCGCTGACCAAGGCCATCTATATCACCGCCAGCCGCGACTTGACCGATATGGCGGCCAAACGGCTGCTGATGCGCGAGGGCGCGGGCCGTTCCACCTACTACAACCTGACCATCCCCGGCTGGGGCTGGGTGCCCGCGGGCAAAAAATGAACCTTGAGTTTTGACTTATTGCCTGTCGCCCGCGCCCAACGTCGCAGGCCCGCGACATCGCGCCCGCCGCAACGCGGCCCTACCATGGAGACTGTAACAATCCATGGGTGCCGGTGTGACAATCAGATTGAGCGATACCGCAGAAGCCGATTCCAGCAAGACTCTCGAGGCGCTGGCGCAGGTCATTCGCGCACTGGCGCCGGAGGTCTGCGATGTGTCCTTCCACGATTTCGCGGCGGACGCGCTCTGGCTGAGCGAGGACTTCCTGCTGCCGGAGGATCACCAGCTGGTGGAGGATTCCCTGTCCGGAACCGAGCAGGGCAAATCGGAGATGATCGTAGGAGTGCGCGACGGCACGCGCTACACGGTGGCTATTCCGGTGCGCGACTCCAAGGGCGCGGTGAACGGCGCGGTACGCCTCAGCATCGATTCGCAAATCGTCGATGGGCGCGCCGCGGAGCCTCTGGAGAGGCGTCTCGCGCCCGTCCTGACCTGCCTCGCCGCGGAGTTCGAGCGGCGGGTGTCCCTGCCGACGCTGCCGCACGAGGACAGCCGACAATTGGCGCAGATCGAAAGCGCCCTCAGCGCCGAGCGCTTCGAGCTGTTCGTGCAGCCCATATGCGCGCTGCACGAGAGCGGGAGCCTGGCTCACTACGAAGTGCTGTTGCGGCTGCGCACCCCGGACGGCACACTGCTCGAACCCGGCGCATTCCTGCGCGCAGCCGCGGAACGCCAGCTCATGCCCGCCATCGACCGCTGGGTGGTGCGCACCCTGCTGGTGTGGCTGATCAACAACCGCAGACTGTGGGCGCGGGTGCCGGCGGTGTTCTCCGTCAATCTCGCCCCGCAGTCGATGACGGACGCCAACTTCGTGAGCTACGTGGAATCCTGCGTGACCAAGAGCGGCCTGCCGCCGCAGGCGCTGTGCTTCGAGATCAAGGAGCGCTTCGCCTCCTCCGGCAACATCAGCCTGGCTGACTCCATGAAGCGGCTCGAGGCCCTGGGCTGCGGAGTGGCGCTCGACGACTTCGGCGGGCATGCGCCGTCGTACGGCTACCTGCGCTCCGTGCCTGCGCACTACTTCAAGATCGAAAGCGCCTTGGTAGGCGCCGCGCCCACGGACCGTATCGCGCGCGCCATGATCTCGGCGATCGTGCGCATGGCGGGCGATCTCGGCATTCAAACGGTGGCGGAGGCCGTGGAATTGGACGCACAGCTGCAGGCGATGCGCTCCCTCGGGGTCGATTACGCGCAAGGGTTTCTGCTCGGCAAGCCGCGCTCGCTCGAGAGCTACGACTTCGCGCCCTGCGAAGTCAACTAGCCCTTCATCGCAGGAGGGCAGCAGTCGTTATCACAAAATCCGACCCCAAGGCGAAGCGATCGAGCGGCTATGGGTGGATTTATTTCTCGAGGCGCACCGTACAGCACCCAAGCAGATCATCCTGGATCTGGACGCGACGGACGATCCGCTGCACGGGCACCAGGAAGGTCGCTTCTTTCACGGCTACTACGACGGGTATTGTTACCTGCCGCTGTACATCTTTTGCGGCGAGCATCTGCTGTGCGCGAAGCTGCGCCGCGCGAACATCGATGGGGCGGCGGGTGCGCGCGAAGAGATCGAGCGCATCGTCGCGCAGATCCGCCAACGCTGGAGTGCGGTGAAGATCATCCTGCGTGCGGACTCCGGTTTTTGCCGCGAGGAGCTGATGAGCTGGTGCGAGCAAAACTCGGTAGATTACGTGTTTGGGCTCGCCCGGAACGTGCGTCTGGTGCGCTCGATCGGTGCTGAGTTGCAGGAGGCCAAGGCCGAATCGGGTGCCACGCAGCGCCCTGCGCGGCGCTTCAAAGAACTCGTGTACCGTACGCGCAAGAGTTGGTGCCGAGCGCGGCGAGTCGTTGCCAAGGCCGAGCAAACCGGGGACAAAGCCAACCCGCGCTTCATCGTCACTTCCTTATCGATCCATGAATGGGCGGCGCGGGAACTGTACGAGGAGTTGTACTGCGCCCGCGGCGAGTGCGAAAACCGCATCAAGGAGGCGCAGCTTGATCTATTTGCCGATCGACTCTCGGCTGCCACCTTCCGCGCCAACCAGTTGCGGCTGTGGCTCGCCTCGGCCGCGTACGTGCTGATGCACGCGCTGCGCCGTGTCGGACTGGCAGGCACCGTACTCGCGCGGGCCTGCGCGAACACGATCCGGCTCAAGCTGCTGAAGATCGGCGCGGTCGTCACGGTAAGCGTACGGCGCGTGAAACTTGCGATGAGCGAGGCCTGTACGAACCAGAGCGAGTTCATCACGGCCTTCCACAACTTGAGCGCCGCGGCGCGATAAGCCGCCCCCACGAACTAGGGGCTCACCGTCAGGGTTCACCAATTCGGATTGGGAAGCTCGCTGAACACTTCTTTGAGCGCCAGGCCCCAGCGCTTGCGTATCATGGTGAAGTAGTCGTTGTCCATGTCGATGCTGATGTGGGTGGCGAGCTTGAATTCGTCGCGCCGTACGATGGCGAGGTCGAGAGGCGGGCCCACGGAGAGGTTGGATCTGATGGTCGAGTCCATGGACACGAGCGCGCACTTGGCGGCCTCCGCGAGGCTGCTAGAGCGTGAGATGACGCGGTCGATGATGGGCTTGCCGTACTTCGATTCGCCGATCTGAAAGTACGGCGTGTCGGGCGAGGACTCGATGAAATTCCCGGCGGAGTAGATGTGGAACAGGCGCGGTTCCTCGCCCTTGATCTGTCCCCCCAGGATGAAGGTGCCGTTGAACTCGTGCCCCAGGTCTTTGAGAGACTCCGCGTCGCGCTCGTGGATTTCCCTCAGGGCCTCGCCGACGACCCGCGCGGCGTTGAACATGTTGGATGCCTGCTGGAGGGCGGTCCTCCCTTCGGAGCCCGCAGGGGCCTCGTGCAGCAGGTTGACCACTGCCTGGGTGATCGCAAGATTGCCTGCCGACAGGAGCACCAGCACCCGGTCGGGTGTCGATTGAAAGGTTGCCATCTTGCGGAAGGTGTTGATTTGATCGACGCCGGCGTTGGTCCTCGAATCGGACAGCATCACGAGCCCGGTGTCGACCAACAGGCCGACGCAGTAAGTCATGGCGCGAAATTCTACATGAGACGCCGGCGCAGCGCCCGGGACTACTGTTGCTGGCCCGCCGACTCCGCCACCAGCACGCTGGCCTGCATCTTTTCGCCGCCGCCGCCGTGGCGCACGCCGCGCACCGGGGCCGCGTCCAAGTAATCGCGGCCCACCGCCAGCCGGCAGTAGGTGCGCACCGCGGGCCGTTTATGCGTCACGTCCATGCTGCGCCAGCCGATGTCCGCGCCCAGCCACACATCGACCCAGGCGTGACTGGCGGCGTCGCTTGCATCGCCGGTGTAGAGGTATCCGCTGACATAGCGCGCAGGCATCCCCACGGCGCGTGCGGAGGCGATGAACACATGCGCATGATCCTGGCAGACGCCTTCGCCGCTCCTGAACGCCACCGACGCGCTGTCCTGCACGTCGCTGGTTCCCGGCCTGTAGCGCACGGCGTCGAACACGGCTTCCGCCAAGGCTTGCGCGCGATCGCGGGGGTCGGTCACGGCCTGCAGAACGTCGCGCGCGAATGCACGCAGCTCATCGTCGGGAGCGGTCAGCTGCGTCGGGGCGAGATAGGCAAGAGGCGAGAGAGGCCCGTCGTCCTGGCGCCCCTCGGTGTCCGCGGTCTCGACCACGCCGCGCACCACGATCTGGATCTCGCGGTGCGGCTCCTCGATGGTGAGCAGGTGCGTGATGTTGCCGTGCGCATCGACCTGCTCGAGCCTGCGCCCGGGAGCGGTGATGACCCAGGTGAGCGCGCGCTGACTCGGGTCGCGGCGCGGTGTCAGGTGCAGGCTTTGCACGCTGTATTTGACCGGGCGTTCGTAGCGGTAGCGGGTCTCGTGACGAATGTGCATCTGCATGCGCTCACACCTCCGCCGGGGGCAGCAGGAAATCAGAGGCGATGCGGTCGCCGAGATCGCGCACCCGCGCCAGGAATTCCTCGAGAAAATGCGGCAGCCCGCCGGCCGCGATCGCCTCCATGCGCGTGAAGTGCAGCATGGCATGCATTTCACCGGCGCGCCGCTCCGTTTCGGCCGATTGCTCGTTGGTCACCGACTTCAAGTTCTGGTAGACCTCCTTGCAGCAGCGCAGCAGCGAACGCGGCATGTCGTCGCGCAGGATGAGGAGCTGCGCCACCTTGAACGGCGTGATCACGTCGCGATAGACGCGCCTGTACACCTCGAAGGCCGAGAGGGCGCGCAGCAGCACACTCCACTCGAAGGGATCGGGCACGACCCCTGCGGCGGCGCCCGGCACAAGATCGTCCTGGTGCGCCTTGAGAATGCGCGCGGTGCTGTCCGCGCGCTCCAAGAACGTGCCGATGCGCGTGAAGTGAAAGGCCTCGTCGCGCATCATGGTCCCGACGATGACGCCGCGAGTCAGGTGGGAGCGCTCCTTGACCCACTCGACGAAGCTGCCCATGTCGGGCGCCGTGCGGCGCGCGGCGAGCGAGCGCAGTTCAAGCCAGGTGGAGTTCAGGGTTTCCCAGAGCTCCGAGGTCAACGATCCGCGCACGGCGCGTGCGTTCTCCCGCGCCGATCGCAGGCAGCTGAAGATGCTGCCGCTGTAGTCGCGATCGAGGCTCACGAACTCGAACACAGCACCGGGCTCGATCCTCTCATGGCGCTTGCTGAAGGCTTCCTGCATGTGCAGCGCGCGCATGGTGGCGCTCAAGGATTGCGCCAGGGTCTCGCCGGAGTGCGGCAGCAGCGACATTTGATAGTGCGCATCGACCAGGCGCGCCAGGCTCTCTGCGCGCTCGATGTAGCGCGACATCCAGTACAGGTGATCGGCGGTGCGGCTGAGCATTAAGTCTCCAGCACCCAGGTGTCCTTGGTGCCGCCTCCCTGGGAGGAATTGACCACCAAGGACCCTTCGCGCAGCGCGACGCGGGTGAGGCCGCCGGGAACGATGCTCACATCACGACCCGACAGCACGAAGGGGCGCAGGTCGATGTGGCGGGGCGCGAGCCCATGATCGGCGAAGGTGGGGCAGGTGGAGAGCGCGAGCGTGGGCTGCGCGATGTAGCGCTCGGGCGCCGCGATTATTTGCCGGCGGAAGAGCTCGATTTCCGCGTGAGCGGCGGCGGGTCCGATGAGCATGCCGTAGCCGCCCGCGCCATGCACTTCCTTGACGACGAGCTCGGGCAGATGCGCGAGGACGTAGTCCATGTCCTCCTTGCGGCGCAGCAGCCAGGTGTGGACGTTGGCGATGATGGGCGATTGGCCCATGTAGAAGCGAATCATCTCGGGCACATAGGGGTAGATGGATTTGTCGTCTGCGATGCCTGTGCCGATGGCATTGGCAACGGTGATGTGGCCGGCGCGGTATGCGGTCAGAAGCCCCGGAACTCCGAGCATGGAGTCCGGCCTAAACACCAAGGGATCGAGGAAGTCATCGTCGATGCGCCGATAGATCACGTCGATGCGCTGCGGACCCTGGGTGGTGCGCATGAATACGGCTTCGTCGCGCACGAACAGATCCTGTCCCTCGACCAGCTCGATGCCCATTTGCTGCGCCAAAAAGGCATGCTCGAAGTAGGCGCTGTTGTGTGCGCCGGCGGTCAGCAGCACCACGGTGGGATCCGCGACCCCGGTGGGGGCGACGCTGCGCAAATTGTCGAGCAGCACTTCGGGGTAGTGATCGACCGGCGCCACGCGGTGCCGGGAGAAGAGCTCGGGGAACAGGCGCATCATCATCTTGCGGTTCTCCAGCATGTAGGAGACTCCGGAGGGGACGCGCAGGTTGTCCTCCAGAACGCGGAACTCGCCGGCGTCGTCGCGCACGATGTCGATGCCTGCGATGTGAGCGTAGATGTCCCCGGGCACATCGACGCCCTGCATCTCCGGGCGGTACTGGGAGTTGCAGAGAATCTGTTCGGCGGGAATCACCCCAGCCTTGAGAATCTGCTGGTCGTGGTAGATGTCGTGAATGAAGGCGTTGAGCGCGCGTACCCGCTGCTTCAAGCCGCGCTCCAGCCGTATCCACTCTTCCAGGGGAAGCACGCGGGGCACGATGTCGAAGGGGATGAGACGCTCCGCGCCTTCTTCCTGGCCGTACACTGCGAAGGTAATGCCTACCCTGTGGAACAGGGCGTCCGCCTCTGCGCGCTTCTGCGCCAGGCGTTCCTCCGGCTGGTCGCGAAACCACTGTGCATAGCGCAGATAGTGCGATCGTGCCGCGCGCTCGCCCAGGTACATTTCGTCATACGGCTGATTGGCCAAGACCCCCCCTTCGTACGGATAGAGCGAATTCCATGCCATCGGGGTCGCTTGCCAACAATCATGTACTTAGCGCCGCTGCGCCGCAATCAGGCACCAAGAGAAGGCGCGTCGCCCGCCGCCGGGGCATCTTTGGTGCGCTAGGCTTCCAAGTCGCGCGCGAGCGCGGCTGCCGCGGGGACGCAGCGGTCGCCTGCATATCGAGTCGAGAAATCGCCCAGCAGGGTTCGGGCCACCGCCTGGGTCCCGCCGCCTGCGGCGGCGAGGCGCGCGATCTGCAGCGTGGCCACCGCCGACTTGGGCCGAAAGCCGGAATCCTCGGTCAGCCTTGCCGCCACGACGTCGAGCGCTTCGCCGCTTCTCTTGAGCGCGAGCAACCGGTCTACATACTCCTGGGTGAGGCGTGTGATGTAGCGCGGATCGCCCCAGACGGCGACACGTGCGCACAGCCAGCGGTAGTCGTCGGGGGCATGGCCGCGAGAGGACAGCCAGTTTTGCAGCTGCTGCCAAGCCTGGGTGTGCGAACCCGCGCGCATTTGTCCGTAGGCCTCAGTCACCTCGTTCTCGCTGTGGCGCAGCTCCTGCGCCTCGAGGCGCGACTCGGTGAGCTCGGGCGATGCCCATGCTTCGAGCCCAAGTTCATGGCGCCTCTCATAGAGCGCTCCGCCCAGGACGCTGAATATGGAGAGAACGCCAAACATGAATATGGCGATTTGCGCGGCCAACCACAGTTCCAGTCGGCCCAAGAACACTATAAGTAGTGCGTAGCCGGCGATGACGACGAGCACCAGGACGTACATGGGACCCAGCCCGAGAACCACGCGCACCCAAGCCACCGGGTTCGCCGCCTTGATGATGTTGCCCTCCAGGCCAAGGACGGCCACCGAGGCCGGCGCCAGCAACACCGCCGCCACGGCGACGATCGCCGCAACCGCCGAACCGAAGGTGTGCTGCACGAACACCACGGCGCCATAAATGAGGGCCAGGATCACGACTTGCGCGAGCGGGCGTTGTTCATTGAGCGGATTGAGCATCTCAATATCGAGAGTCGGCGGCTCATCGAAGCCGCGAACCGTGTGGTCAAAGAGGACGTACGCGTACTTGAAGAACCACGACGTCACCATCACCGTCATGGCAATGCCCATGATCAGGCCGGCGCGCGAGGCGATGGCGAGAAGCACGGCGAAGACAATCAGCACGCCCGCCGCCCCGCCGCGGGCGGGACGGAGTAGGTGGCGGATAATCGCGGAATTTGCGAGTGCGATTTTCAGCAAGGATGCATGACCTACGAAGATCGTTCGACTGCGCCAGTGGCCACTCCACCAACAGTCATGCGGAGAAAATAAAGTCGGTGTTGCGACCGTGAATTGGTCATGAGCCAGACTTCCAATATAGGTGTTTGGAATATGTGTGATTCAACGGTGTAATGGCCGCACCACCCAGATATGGCTTCACAAGTCGTCGTGCCATATAGAAGTAGACGGGAATTATCGGGTAGTCGTCGAGCAATACTTCTTCGGATTTCTGAAGCAGCAACATTCGCTTATCAGGATTTGGTTCGATTCGAGCGGCGTCAATTAAGTTATTAAATTCAGTGCTGACGTATCCTGGGTCATTTTGTACATTATTTCTTGAGAAGACATCAAGAAAGCTCGAAGGATCATCGTAGTCCGCGTACCAGCCGAGACGAGCAACATTCCACCGACTGTGATCCTTCCTGCCTTCAAGAAACACTCGAAACTCGTCACTCACGAGATCAGTTGCAATGCCCAGATTTTTCTTCCAGCTGGCAGCTATCGCAATCATGATTCGTTGAATGCTCTCACCGCTATTAAAATACAGGATCAGATGAAGAGGCTTTTTTTCTGAATACCCTGATTTGGCGAATAGAGTTCGTGCGTATGCTAGCTGGCGGTCTCGAGTCCATTGGGACCACTGGTATGCTGGGGGCGTATACCCGCTGATCCCTTTGGCGACAAACGTGTAAGCCGGTGTTACACCAATAGTTACGTGATCTGATATTAAATCTCTGTCGACAGCCATCGACAGGGCTTGGCGAAGATCGCGATTGTCCCGAAGCGGCGGTTTTGAAACATTCAGTGCGAGATACAGGGTCCCAAGAATTGGTGCGGTCTGTATCTCAGCACCGTACTTTTGAGTTACTCGCTCGAGATCGGGTGCAGGAATTGTGGAAGTCATCTCCAATTGTCCTGCAACGTATTCCCTTATCTCAGTCGCTTCCGATTCAGCATTGACATACCTAACGCGTTCGATTTGAACGTGCGATGCGTCCCAATAATATGGATTTCGGGCGAGCTCGATATATGAACCCAAAATCCTACTAGCCAGCGTATATGGACCGTTTGACACCGTTGATTTATCCGTGGATTCCGGAATCGCAGAGTACGGATTACCTCGAATGTGAGTGGGCGCGGCGATGGGTTCGGACAGAATTTGCAAAACAAATGGAGCCGGGTGTTCCAATTCAATCCGCACCGACGACTCGCCGGCCGCGGTGACCCCGAGTTCAGTCACTGCTTTCTTACCGGCTATGATTTCGCTTGCGCTTTTGATAACCGTCAACAGTGCGGATGACCCCGATGCTGTCTTCGGATCCACGGCCCGCCGTAACGCCTGAACGAATTCATTTGCGACGATCCTGTCGCCATCCGACCACCTTGCGTTTGGGCGAAGTTGAAACGTATAGATGGTGCCAGTGCTATCGACGGTCCAAGACTCAGCAGCACCAGGAACGGCATGCCCGTTCCGATCCTCCGCTGTGAGCCCTTCGTAAAGATCACGCAAAACTGGAAACGAGAAGGTGTCCTCGGCCAATTGGGGATCCAGGGTTCGGGGCTCGCCCGGCAACCCGCGCCGAAGCATCCTAACTGGATTTGACTTATCGCTAGGGACGCGAGCGCCGTCGCCACCATGACTTGTGCCCTTGCCGCTACAGCCGGTTATGACAAATAGGAATATTCCGCAGCGCAGCAAATTCCACGCCCACTCAGGGACTTGGCGGAATGGATTCATAGCAACACGAATGATTTCATGGGCTTGGTGCATACATTTTCAATGTTTTGACATAAGCTTCAAGAAACCAAATTAAGAGAAAACACCAATTTGTCAGCAAAATGTGTGAAATCGTTCACAAATGCCGGATAATGTAAAAACGGCATTCTCGTTATCGCTTCTGCGGTTACTCAGGCCGTTGGTGAAGATTATGTTGCGCGAAGGTCTTACATATTCTCACTTTGCTGCCATTGCACAAATGGCGTTTGTCGAATCGGCTGCCAAGGATTTTGTTGGGAAGGGAATGAAATCGTCTGCCACATCTGTTTGTGCCTTGACTGGATTAACAGTCCAGGAAGTCAGGGCTGTGCTCGTCGAGCAGGAGCGTTTCGACTCCAGCGAAGTCCTTGAGGTGTCCAATCCGTTTGCTCGAGTTTTGCATGGCTGGCACAACGACCGGGATTACGTCGGCCCATATGGATTCCCGGTGGATCTACCGTTTGAGGGAAGTCCACTGAGCTTCACAAATCTTACAGCCCGTCATGTGGCTGGAGTATCGCCACAAGTCGTGCTGGATGAACTCCGGCGGGTCGGTGCCGTGACAGAAGTTGGCTTCAATGTCTGGAAGCCTCTCAAGCAAGAGTATATCGAGCCGAGCCTGTCGCCCGAAAACCTTAGCCGAATGGCCGGTCTTGTTGAGTCTTTGCTGTCGACGTTGGAGAACAACACTCGAGCTAAACGAGACGGCACTGATTTATTTGAACGGACGATGATCGTTGATGCGCCTCTAACGAGCGGCCAGTTGCGTGAGTTACAGGGTTATCTAAAAGTTTTTGGCGGCCAATTCTTGCAACGCGTCGACACGTTTGCTGCGGTAGATCTTCAAGAAAAGATGGGCATTAAAGCTGGCGAAGTTGCAGATATTCGCGCCGGCCTACAGTGCTTTCTTTACGTCGAATCACCGGCCGACCACACGCGGTTGCGGGACGTAATTGAATTCAAACAACCAATACATTGACTTGAACTTAAGTTGAAGGAGATAGGGATGAAGAACAGGAAGTTGGGGCCGGCGAGTGCCTCCATTGTCGGCGCGATCGCATTGGCGTTTTGTGCAGCTGTTGCACCCACTACCGCGGACGCTGCGCGTACCTCGTCGATCGTCGGAACGTCGGCGGCTGGATCACGGTCAATTGTCGGCACATCGTCGATCGTTGGTACATGTGCAGCCGCTCCACGATCGATAGTTGGCACATCGTCAATAGTCGGAACATCCTCCATCGTTGGGACTTCATCGATCGTTGGGACTTCGTCGATCGTTGGGACTTCGTCGATCGTTGGGACCTCCTCAATTGTCGGCACGTCGTCAATCGTTGGTACATCCGCAGCCGCTCCACGATCGATAGTTGGTACATCGTCAATCGTCGGAACATCCTCCATCGTTGGGACTTCGTCGATCGTTGGAACCTCCTCAATTGTCGGCACATCGTCGATCGTTGGTACGTCCGCAGCCGCTCCACGATCGATAGTTGGTACATCGTCAATCGTCGGAACATCCTCCATCGTTGGTACATCGTCGATCGTTGGAACCTCCTCAATTGTTGGTACATCGGCGACTCACCCGCGCTCAATTGTCGGCACATCGTCGATCGTTGGTACGTCCGCAGCCGCTCCACGATCGATAGTTGGTACATCGTCAATCGTCGGAACATCCTCCATCGTTGGTACATCGTCGATCGTTGGAACCTCCTCAATTGTTGGTACATCGGCGACTCACCCGCGCTCAATTGTCGGCACATCGTCTATCGTCGGTACGTCCGCAGCCAACCCACGATCGATAGTTGGGACCTCGTCAATTGTCGGTACGTCCGCAGCTAGCCCACGGTCGATAGTTGGTACCTCGTCAATCGTCGGAACCTCGGCGGCTCGATCACGATCAATTGTCGGTACCTCAGCGGGTCTTCGGGACCGAACGCAGGGCTGTCCTACTGGTTCTAGTTCGGAGTTGATCTACGAAGTTTGCTTTTGACGGTCGGGAGGGCGACGGTCGAGTCCAGGCGAAGATAAGGACTCCTAGCTCTCCGACTACCTTTTTTCGTGACGTTCGGGTGCGGTGAGCCTCGATATCGCCATCTACCGAATCCATGAAGGCGGTCCCGCGCTCCTTTATGTCTCGAAGGATCGGAGAAATGCGTCTGACATCTATCTCGGGCACATGACAATTTCGTTCTAACAATAGGCTGGTGCCATTCTTCTGGGCGGAGGTATTCTTGCCCAACGTATCGAGATACCGCTGTATGACCAGAGCAGCTCGAGGGACTTCGAAGTCCGGTAAAACGAAAACTCGCTTCTTGGCAACAAAATTCCCGTGTTCGTCGATCCGAACGCTAGGGGAGCGCCGCAGCAATTCAATTGCCAGCGTTAGGGGTATTCTGACGCGCGACAAACGGACTAGGTTTGCGATAGATCGAACTCCCCGGTTGGTATTCAATGGTAACGGCCGGCTGTCTGAGTCGAGAAATTTTGGCAGCGAGTACCATGTAGACATGACAATACCCATGTCCTCATAGGCGCGTACCAGCCTTCGATAATGGTGAACTCTCACAAGTGATCCGTCGGCCTTCTGCACGGATTTCAGGATTAGTTCCTTGGAAATTTTATTTCTGCGAAGGAACGCGAACATAGCCGCTAAGAGTGCGGTAGCTCCTTGCTGAATTGCAAGTTCCGTAAGGGACCGTCGCGAGTTCCTAATCATGAGTCAACCTTCACTGATCGGCGAATCTTGCCTATCTTTTCCTTTTGACTTGGCGGTCGACTCTTGCGGCGGAGATTCTTACGGCGACCGTACCTGGCTTCGACGCCAATCTTATTTGGCGCTTCGACAATATCTTGAAAATAGTACACGGTGACTCCGAGACGATACTTTGCCGACGATTTTCCGACTGATCTATTGGGCCGGATACGGCAACGGCTCAATAGGGAATTGGCGCTGGTTATGAAGCTCGCTCCTTGCTCTGCAATCTCTCGACGCATTAGAGACGCGGATTCAAGGTCGATTTCTTCCAAAAGAGCCGTGCCCTCGAATAGCGGCTTTGATGTTTGTTTCAAGTTGCTCGTAAGGGTCTCCAGTAAATCTCCCGCGCGTTCTCCAATTACCGCAATTGCATTGCTTGTGAGGCCGTTCAAGACTGGAAGGCGCGATATCGCCTTAACTCGCTGGTCTGATAATCGCTCCACCGCTTCGATTCGAGTGAGCTCGTCCAACATTGCGCGCACGGGGATGCCTCCGCTGTGCTTGGTGACCAGTTGCTCAAAACTTCGTCGCTTGCCAAATATTGGCAATATGGCCGGGTCGCCGGCTGCATCGAGGAAACGAGGATTGTCGAACCAGGCCGTGAGTACTTTTCTGACCGGATGCTGCCCCAATCGCTTTCTTGGAGATATATCATCACTCTTTAGTATTCGTGCCACCTCTGATCGTGGAAGACCAGTAATAATTGCGACCCTCGATTTGCTATCCCGACCGATCTCCTTTGTCACTCTCCTAGCTGCGTTCCGCACAGCGCTCTCTCTAGTTAGCCGACTAAATTCGCGTACGGTAATACCTGTATCGAACATTAGGTCGACCAGAGGATTAACCACGCGTTTCAGCGCGACCATTGTCGCCTCCTTCAGTGGATCGCTTGGATCTGAGCCATACTGTTTCTTTTGAATTGACATCTCTTTTGGACGATATCATTTGTGTAAAAGAATGAACATATAAAGCCGAACTACGTTGCTGCGGCGCGGCTCTTAGGTCGGCGTGCGGAGATTCCGCAGGTTGCGGTGGTTGCGATCAAAGATTGAGATCAATTCGCATGCTGAATTGTGATTCGCAGATTTTGGAGCGGCAGTGTTTTGCAGTGCTATTAGAATAATCAGGCTACGCGTAAGTAACGAGTGTCGGGCAATTGGAGATACCCAAATTGAGCGACAATGGGCAAATTCGGAGCCAATAGTCGATGACACACTCCCTCGTCTGCTGGCGCTGTGGCGCCTCTCTTGCGGAACTGAGTTTGCCGCTCCGTCGGCTCGAAGTCTGCAAGGCATGCAATGCCGAGTTGCACGTGTGCAAGATGTGCGTCGAGTACGACACCTCATACGCAAAGCATTGCAAGGAGCCGACCGCGGAGGAAGTGCGCAAGAAGGACGAGGCAAATTTCTGCGATCACTTCAAGCCGAAGGCAGGTGCATACGTCGCCAAGGACACAGAGGCGCTGGCACGAGCGAAATCGGCGCTGGATGATCTCTTTAAGAAGTGATTATCGTCTTTGTAAGACGGCAGATCGCCAAACCACGCATTGAGGGGAACCCGCAAATTTTAGCCCGGGTATTTTCCCATCCGGCGAAGGGTGTATAACTTAGGCCAATAAGGATCATTGGCATAACCGGAACAAGGAAGGATGGCGACATCTCCGGATTATCTAAGGCATGCGGGCAGTTCGTATCGGGTCCTTGCGGACACGGCTCTCGATAGCCTGCCTGACGCAGTTATAGTGGTGGACGCCCTGCAGAGACATTTGCCGGTGGTGCTTGCAAATGCTGCGGCACGGCGCTGTCTGCCGGCACCTGCCGATGCAGCTGAGTTGGTGGAGACTTCCCTTCACCGTTGGATGACGGCTGCCTCGGTGGCGGCGGCAGAGAGCGCGCTTGAGACTCTGGAGAAGGGCGGATCCGCCACCCGTTGTGTCCTGTCATGGCGCTTCGACGGGGGCGATGCATCGGCATTGACTGACATCAAGCTTCTGCCTTCGGCCTCGGGGCAGCGTACGGTGATGCTCACCTTCGCACCTGCGGGCCCTTCCTTCGGCTTGATTGAAGCCGTCGAGAATCTTCCGGTGGAATTGCTGATACTGGACGCCGACTTGAAGGTGACCTATGCCAATGCGCGTGCAATGCGCTCGGGCGCAGGCGCGGGCGGGGGGTTGTTGGGATCTTCAGCACTCTGGCTGACTCCCACCTCGGCGCTGCAGCTGGACGCATACGCGCGCGCCTTGCAGGGCTGCCCCTTTCATGCAGATACGGTGGAGGTGGTTGCATCGCAGGGGCCCCCTCGATGGTTCGAGGTCGACGTACAACCGCTGAAGGGAGTAGGGGGCATCATCGGACTGGTGGTGCTGTCGCTCGAGGTGACCGACCGGCGCAAGCGACAGGAGCAGGAAATACTCGACGTGGCGGGACGTGAGCGCAGGGGCATAGGACGCGATCTGCACGATGGCTTGGGCCAAGAGCTGACAGGAGTGTCGCTCATGTTGAGAGGACTTGCGGGCAGAATGCAGGAGCGCTGCCCGGAAGCGGTGAAGTCGATCAATGAGATCGCAGATGTGGTGAACAGATCGATCGAGAACACCCGTTCGCTGGCACGCGGCATGCTTCCGGTGCGCGACGCGGGAAGTCTGGCCCCGGCGCTGCAACAGTTGGCGACGCGCAGCCACGACTTGTACGGTCTCGAAGTGGGCGTTCTTTTGAAGGTGGCGCATGACGTGCACTTCAGCGAGTCAGAGACCAACCATTTGTATCGCATCGCACAAGAAGCGCTAACCAACGCGGCCCGCCATGGGCATGGGTCACGCATCGAAATTGCCCTTTCAGCCAGCCGGCAGGCCTTTTTGCTCACTGTGACCGATGACGGAGAGGGCATAGCCCTGCCCCAGGCGCCATATTCAGGCATGGGCTTGAACATTATGAAGTACCGTGCTGGTATGATCGGTGCGAAGTTCGAGATTGTTCCGAGGAAGCCGCGGGGTACCGTGGTTCGTGTGATAAGGGAGCAATCGCTGACGGCGGCCCTAGTCGGCCCACATCAATCTAAGGAGCGATGTTGATGTCTGCCAGTAACACCTGGGCTCGCTCGCAGCCTTCCCAATCGGGAGCAAGCAACGGCAAGCGCAAGGTCAGGCGGGTGTTGATCGTCGACGATCATCCCATCGTTCGCCAGGGCCTGCGGCGCGTAATGGAGAACGAGGAGGACCTCGTGGTCTGCGGGGAGGCGGAATCGGCCCGCGATGCGCGTACCGCCATCAAAGAACTCAACCCCGACGTGGTGATAGCGGACATCAGTCTGAAACAAGGCGACGGCATAGAGCTGGTGCGCGATGTGCGCGCTCACTATCCGCAGCTGCCCATCCTGGTGCTGTCGATGCACGATGAGACAATCTACGCCGAGCGCATGCTGTCGGCGGGCGCCAACGGCTACATCATGAAGCAGGCTGCAAGCGAGCAGTTTCTGGCGTCATTGCGCAGGGTTCTGGACGGCGGCATCTATGTGTCGGAAGCCGTCGGCAACAACATGATTCAGAAGTTCGCGGCGGGAGGGGCGTACATATCGGCCAACCCCATCGACCGGCTGAGCAATCGCGAGCTGCAGATTCTGCACATGATAGGCAAGGGCATGAGCACCCGCGAGACCGCGCAGTCATTGAACCTGAGCATTAAGACGATCGAGTCGCACAGGCAGCGCATCAAGCGAAAGTTGAACCTCTCTACAGGGACTCAGCTGGTGCAGTACGCCGTGAATTGGTTCACGGGCCGCGAAGGCGCAGCGGTCGCGTCCACGGGGACTGAAACCCCTGCAGAGGGCGGCGGCGGCACATAGTCAGCCGCGGCGCGGCTCCGCAGTAACGTCGCGCATGCGTCCCGCCAGATACACAGGCTGCCCGCCCACGTTGCGCTCGACGGTGCCGCTCACCCGCCACCATTCGATACGGTCCTTCAATTGCACCCGAAGCTCCGCATCCAAGGGTATTCCCTTCTCCAGGTGCGAGCGTATCGCCGCCAATAACGTCTCCCATGCACCCTCCATAAGGTAGGGCCGAAGATCCTCAAGCCGCGTGTGCTTGACCGCCGCGGGCCATTGCAGCCGCTGGTAGAACCAGTCGCTGAACCATGCGGAGCCCTTCCACAGCACAAGGCCCCACAGCCCATCGGCGCCTGCGGGCGTCTCGCTCGCGGGCGCTGCTGGATTGTTGCGGGGCGGGAGGGGTAAATCAGGCATTCCCACGTATCGGTCCATTCGGGCGCGCACTTGATGGCTTTGCCCCTCGAATAGGCAGAAGCCTGACCGAACAGCTCACAAATCCTGCAAGTATCTGCATTCAGCAAGGGCACGGAGACTTAGAATAAAGCGCTTTATCATGAGTCAAGTCAAAAGGCGAGGCGCCGATATCCCATCTACTGGAAGGCGGGCGAGGTTTTACGAACGTGTCTGAGCTGGATTCTGTGACTTCCCTCACAGTCGAACCGCCCTCGACGATATTGCTCGCCGAGGACGATCCGGTGACCCGTATGCTCATGACCCGCTTTCTCAAGAAAGCGGGGTATGAGGTGGACGCCGTTGCGAACGGGTCGCAGGCGCTCGATGCGATGACACTGCGCTACTACCCCATGCTGGTGACCGACTGGGAAATGCCTGAAATGGACGGGGTGGCGCTGTGCAAGGCGGTGCGCAACATGCAGCTGGACGGCTATGTGTATGTGCTGCTATTGACCGCGAGGGACTCCAAGGAGCACATCATCACGGGCCTCGAAGCGGGCGCAGACGACTACCTGGTAAAGCCGGTGCACGAGCCTGAATTGATCGCGCGCTTGAATGCAGGCAGGCGCATATTGAACCTCGAGCATTCCCTGCGCGTCGCCAACCAGCGCAATCGCATTCTATCGATCACGGATGCGCTCACAGGGAGCTACAACCGCCGCTATCTCATGGAGCAGTTGCCGCGCGAGCTCGAGCGCTGCCGCCGCTATGCGTACCCCTTGTCCGTGCTCATGTGCGACATCGATCATTTCAAGCAGATCAACGACGAGCGCGGTCATTCGGCCGGAGACGACGTGCTGCAGCAGTTCACTGCGCGCGCGCAGAAATCAATACGCTCCAACAGCGATTGGGCGGCGCGCTACGGCGGGGAGGAATTCATCATCGTGCTGCCCGAAACCCCCTACGAGGGCGCGATGGCAGTGGCGGAGAAGATTCGCACCATGATCGCCGCGACACCGTTCGCGACGCGCACGGGGGACGCATGGGTGACGGCGAGCTTCGGCGTGGTGTCCACCGGTCCCAACGGCCCCGATCTCTCGCTGAAAGTGGATTCACTGATCAAAGCGGCGGATGAATGCCTGTACCGCGGCAAACAGGAAGGCCGCAATCGAACCATAGGCCGCGAGATAGGCGTCTCTCTCGGGATGGTGGCGCACGGCTGAGCGGCGCGAAGCTCTTTGCTAGCCGGCCTTTTGCAGCTGCGCGTTGACGGCATGAAGCTTCTCGGTAAGCTCCTGCACCAGTCCGTCTATCTCGCCGACTGAATTGGCGCGCGCAGCGCTCTCAAGGCTCGATGCAGCGGCAGCAAGGCCGGAGGCGTGTATGTTGGCGCTCGCGCCCTTGAGCGCATGTGCGCGCTTGCCGATGGTCTCGAAGTCGCGCGAGCGGTACGCGCTCAGTATCTCAGCCAGGCATTTGTCGCCGCTGCTGATGAAGGTCTGCACAAGCTCCCTCTGGAATTCAGCATCCCCTCCCGTGAGCTCGCGCAGCGCGCTCATGTCGACTTCAGGATGCACGATGTCCGGCTTCAGGTAACGCCCGAGGCAATCGATCAATTGCGCGGGCTCTATGGGCTTGCCGAGGTGCGCATCCATGCCCGCGGCGATGCAGTTCTCGCGATCTTCGCTCATGACGTTAGCGGTGAGCGCGATGATGGGCAGCCGCCTGGCGCGGCCGCTTGCGCGCTCGTTGTCGCGAATGCGGCGGGTCGCGGTGAAGCCGTCCATGACAGGCATCTGACAGTCCATCAACACCGCATCGAAGCTTGCCTCCGCAAGGCGCTCCAGGGCCTCAGCACCGTTGTTGGCGATGGTCACGTCCGCTGCGAGCTTCTGCAGCACGCGCTGCGCCACGCGCTGATTGACGGGGTTGTCCTCGACCAGGAGGATGCGGCTGCCGCTGAAGGTGGGGCTTGCCTGCGGCGCATGCACTTCGTTGGGCTTGCGCGGCAGCTTGCCGGTCAGCACCTGATCGACGAGCGTGTTGAGCGCGATGGCGCGTATGGGCTTTAGCGCAACCGCGTCGGGCCGGTGCGACCACTCTGCGGCATCCTGTTCAACCCCGAACAGGGACAGCAGGATGAAGGGCAGGGTGGCGAAGCGTGGATCGTTGCGCATGGCGGCCAATAAATCCATGCCTCCCTTCATGGGCATGAGCTCATCGGCCAGCACAAGGTCGAAGCCCGAGCCTTTCTCCAGCTGCTCCCATGCCTCATCGACGCTGCATACCGCGACGGTCTCGAACAGCGACAGGCCGAGTTTGCCCGCAAGGCTGTCGCAGCTCGCGACGATGTCATCGACGATGAGGATGCGCCTGCCCAATCCAAGGGGCTCGCGGTAGGGCTGCTCCTCCAGCGCATCCACCATGATGGTGACCCAGAAGCTCGAGCCGCGCCCCGCTTCGCTGTACACCCCTACGTTGCCTCCCATGAGTTCCGCAAGGCGTTTGACGATGGACAGTCCCAATCCAGTGCCGCCGTAGTGGCGGGTGGTTGAGGAGTCTATTTGCGAGAAGGTCTTGAACAGCCGGTCGAGGCGGTCGGCAGGAATGCCTATGCCGGTGTCGGTGACCTCGATCTGCAGGGTGAGGCGCCTGCCCTCGCGCGCGGCCACGCTCACATCGAGAACCACATGCCCTTCGTGGGTGAACTTGATGGCATTGCCGACCAGATTGACGATGATCTGGCGCAGGCGCCCAGGGTCGCCGCGCGCAAGCACCGGGACCTCGGTGCCGATGTCGACGATCAACTCGATGCCTTTCACCGCCGATTGCAGGGCTGTGGCCGCGATGGTCTCGAACAAGACATCGCGCAGGTCGAAGTCAACGTGCTCGAGTTCAAGGCGATCGGCCTCTATCTTCGACAGGTCGAGCACATCGTTGATCAGCGACAGGAGCGCCTTGGCGCTCGCGCGTATGATGTCGACGTATTCGCGCTGAGTGGTGTCGAGAGCGGTCTCTGAGAGTATCTGCGACATGCCTATCACGCCGTTCATGGGCGTGCGTATTTCATGGCTGAGGTTGGCGAGGAAGTTGCTCTTGGCGCGATTGGCCGCCTCGGCGGCGAGCTTTGCATCGATGGTGGCCTGCTCCGCGCGCTTGCGGTCGGTGATGAGCTGAGTGGAGCCCGCGAGGCGCAGGGCGGTGCCGTCCGCTGCGCGCTCCGCCTGCGCACGCGAGCGCACCCATTCGTAGTGGCCGTCCCTGTGCCGCATGCGAAATTCCACATCGTAGACGGTGCCCTGCCGCAGATGATTCTTGGCGGCTGCATCGACGGCGGCGCGGTCCTCGGGATGAATGAGGGACATGATGCGGTCAATGGTGATGGTGTCTACGCCTGCGACGTCGTAGCCCAGCATCTCCTCGAAGCGATGTCCCACCCATGAGACATTGGTCACCAGATCTATTTCCCAAAGGCCGTCCTGGGTGCCGCGCACCGCCCGCTCGAAGCGGTCCTCGATGGAATCGAGCGCCTCCTTGGTGTGCTTCAGGTCGGTTATGTCGACGATGGCGCCTGTCATGCGTGCCACTTCGCCCGTGCGGCCGCGCAAGACCGTTCCCTTCTCGCCGATCCAGCGCTCGGCGCCGCCCTCGAGCAGCACGCGGTATTCGCATCGATAGGCCGGATGGTCGGGCGTGGTCTCTGCGGTGGCGCAGCGCATGCGCGCGACGTCTTCAGGATGTACACGTGCGATCAGCCCCTTGATGTCATCGAGCGCAACCGTCGGCGCGATGCCCAGCAGAGCGTGAAAATTGGCCGAGCAAAGATGGTTGCCCCGGGCGAAGTTGAAGTCGAAGGTGGCGACCCCCGCAGCGGTCTGCGCGATGTCGAGAGACTCCGTGGCATAGCGCAGCTTCTCCTCGAGCTCCTTGCGCTGTGTGATGTCGCTCAATGTGCCTACGATGCGCACAGGGTTGCCTGCGGGGTCCTTGATCACCTCGCCGCGGCTCGCGAGCCAGCGCGCCTCTCCCGACAGCGCCAATGCACGGTATTCGGACCGGTACGAGGCGCCCGCATCGATGGCTGCGCCCAACTCGACCACGACGGCCTCAAGGTCCTCGGGGTGAATGGTCGCCACCCATTCCTCGCGCGACACCCATCGGTCGCGGACTTCCAAGCCTATGAGTTCGAAGTAGAGCGGGGTGCCGCTGATGCCGCCGCTGGCGAGATCCAGATCGTAGATGCCGAAGCCGCCTGCGGCTTGCGCGAACTCCAGGAATTCCGCCGAGCGCCGCAAGTGTACGTCGCGCGCCTCTGCATACTGTGGGCGCGGCGGGGGGTGAATATGGATGGCCGTGCGGTGTGCTTGTCATGAGGTCTTGGAGCAAAATCAACGGCCTTGGGCGTGGCCCTTGAGGGTGTTTATCGGCGGTTTACCACGGCTCTTGAGCTATGATCGGGCCGGTGCGCAACCTCAATGGTCGAATCTCAGCGGCGGCGGAGGGGGCCCGGTGACTTGGGCACCGCAGCAATTTACAGAGCGGCTGCTCGCCTGGTTTGAGGTTCACGGCCGCCATGATCTCCCCTGGCAGAACGACCCCACCCCGTACCGGGTGTGGGTATCCGAGGTGATGCTGCAGCAAACCCAAGTTTCGACCGTCATCCCCTACTACCAGCGCTTCATGGCGCGCTTTCCCGACGTACAGGCGCTCGCTGCGGCGCCCCTCGATGAAGTGCTGCATCTGTGGACCGGGTTGGGGTACTACGCGCGTGCGCGCAACTTGCGCGCGTGCGCGCAAGTGTTGACGGTGCAGCACGGCGGAGAATTTCCTGAAGATTTCGCCGCCGTCATGGCACTTCCGGGGATAGGCAAGTCCACGGCGGGGGCGATTCTGGCGCTGTCGCGGGGCGCAAGGCACCCGATCCTCGACGGCAACGTCAAGCGAGTGCTGTCGCGTGTGTTCGGCATCGCGGGCGACCCCGCATCGTCCGCCGTCATCGCCGCGCTCTGGGCGCAGGCAGAAGCCTGCACCCCGACGGCGAAGGTCGGCGCATACACGCAGGCCATCATGGATTTGGGAGCGACAGTCTGCAGCCGCTCCAATCCCGCCTGCACCGTGTGCCCCATGAGCCAAGGCTGCATAGCAGCGCTCGAGGGACGCCAGACCGAGCTGCCTTCTCCCAGGCAAAAGCGGGCGCGCGGATCGCGCGAGGCCACGCTGCTGATCGCGGAGAGCGGCAAGGACGGCTGCATCTCAGTGCTGGTCGAGCGGCGCCCCGCCGCAGGTCTGTGGGGAGGACTGTGGTCGCCGCCGCAATTCGAGAGTGAATTCGCAGCCCTCGATTGGGTAAGGCGCGAAATAGGCGAGCCGGAGAAGAGGCTCGCAGCACTTGAGCCCCATTCATCACTCCTTCACTCATTTCGATTTGCGCCTAAATCCCCTGCGCGTGCGCTGCCGCCCGATTCCCAGCGTTCACGACGGCGATGACCGGCTGTGGTACGCCCTAAAAGATCCGCCGCGCGTGGGACTGCCCCAGCCCATCCTCAAGCTGTTCGAGCGCCTGCGCTTAGGCTCTGGCGGTTAGCGTAAGATTGAGGCATGGCACGAAAAGTAAATTGCGCGCTCCTTAAGCGCGAGGCAGAGGGCCTCGACTACGCACCGTACCCCGGCGAGCTGGGCAAGCGTATCTACAACAGCATTTCCAAGGAAGCATGGGCGCAGTGGGTGGCGCATCAGACCATGCTGATCAATGAAAATCGCCTCACCCCCATCGAGCCCAAGGCGCGTGCCTTTCTGGTGGCTGAAATGGAGAAGTTTCTGTTCGGTGCGGGGTCTGAGAAACCGAAGGAATTCGTGCCGAAATAGCCGGAATGGACACCCCGGCTCGCGTAAGTACCTGATTCTACGATTATTCATTGACGAACCGCGATCACGCCTGTTTAATACGCGGCTCTTCGAGATACGGCCAGGTAGCTCAGTTGGTAGAGCAGCGGACTGAAAATCCGCGTGTCGGGGGTTCAATTCCCTCCCTGGCCACCAAAATCAAGCACTTAGACGCGCAAAGCCAAATCAACTGTGGAATATCGAGAGAATATTCCACCGTCCGAACGAATCAGCGTTCGTAAGTGCTTGTTCGTAGATCGATACTCGACAGGTGCACTGCCGAAGCAACGGACAGAGCGCTTGACCCCCAGCCCAATTGGATCCGTCAACGAAATTTGAGCGTTGCGCGCAGCCGCGAGACCGCGACAACAACGGCCGTGACGCAAAATAGAAATCCGGCCCCAAGTGGCACAAGAACCGCGATGTCCCGCAGCACTGGACGTGTGCTCAACGCGGGAAACTTAAACGTGTGCAACGCGTAGAAGATCCATGCATACGCCCTTCGACTCGGGTCCATCACGGTGAGGATGCGGCCGGCAATCGGATCGACGTACACGCTTACCGGGTTCCGGCCTCCAACCTGAATCATCATGGTTTCAGGTGTCATTGATTCCGCCAACGAGTAAAGGTTGTCTTCGCGGACAGGCTGCGCTGCGGCGACGGGATAGCCCGGCCATGCAGCCTGAACTCCAGCAATCAACAGAGACTGAGGAATCGCCGTGGAGAATCCAATGACCTCAGATTCTATCCACGATACTTTCGTAGGACCTGCGCCTTGCGATACAAGAAATGGGTGTCCTGCAATGGCTCCTATGAGTATCTGTGACGCCGGACCCGCCGCTCGAATTGATGCCAGGGAGACTCTTTCAACGATTGTTCCAAGCGATATCCCACGAAATCTCGATTCCTGCTCAGCGCTGGGACTGCCCGTTGAGAAAATGCGCCCGTGGTCCATCGATAGCCAGCCACTAAAAATCCACGTCATCACGAAGATGCCGCAAATCAATCCGATACGGTGATGCCAGCCAAGCCAACCGCGAAAGGGCGTCAACCCCTTCTTCGGCATTCGTCGAACTGCCATCCACCGTACGATCCCCAACCAAACACCAGCGAAAGCCAGCAACACCCCGAAAAGAGATAGCCACCAGACGAGCCCGTCCCAGAGCGACCAATGGATGCGCAACGCACTGAAGTAAATCCAATGGATATTTGCACCGCACCAGTTCCACGCGCGCTCTTTAGATGTAGTCCGTTGCAGCACCTCGCCCGATCGGGCGGAAACGTACAAAGTCGTCGCCTTGTCATCGCTGAATGTCACCCGATAAAAAGGGCGATAGGGGTCGAACTGTCCACCGACAATCCATTGGTCGTAGCGCAATGGTCCCTCGACCGCAGTTGCGACAGATGCCTGAAATGCTGTGGCCACGGCGGCGGCTTCGCTTCGCGACAGTATCGGGAGTTGCACACCTGTATCTGCCCCAACGGCGACCACCGGCGCGCTCGGCCGCTCGAGGATATATGCGGGGCGCCCCAATATGCCTACCAACCGAACTCCGCTCGCGTCGGGCGCTCGCGCGATCGCATCCGTCGGCGTGATCGCGACGCGGGAGAGATCCATGCGCGGGCTTCTCGCGACCTGCTCGGTCTCCGGAAGCACCGGATACGGTACAAAGTGAAGCACGGCGCCAGAAAAAAACCACATCGCAAACAATAAGCAGAAGACGACTCCCAGCCATCGATGGAAGAGTACTAGCCAACGAATGCCCGTCCGGCCAAAACGTTGCAGGTTCGACCTACTCAAGAATACTCACGGAACAATTGTCGAGTTCGCGCAACGTCGTTTCCCAGTGCGTCAATGCCTCCTGTGCCCCCCACCGCGTTCGCTAACTCGCCGAAAAGTGACCTCCCGATACGCTCATTCGGTATACACGGTATGAGTAAGATGAACGAGCGGCATTTCTCCCCTGATCGGGTGTTGGTTGTGCGCTCGGGGCGATGTTCCGGTCGTCTCCTGGTGTTCAGCAATAGCAGGAACCGTCAGCGGCGGCGCAGAATCCCGGATCGGGAAGGGCAGGGATGATTCATGTTGCGTGCAACGCAACTTTCATTAAGATGTTCCGTTATGGACGATCCGGCCCGGTATCGGTGGATTGCGGCACATATCTTGCCGTATGAGCCAGAACTGCGGGGTTGGTTGCGGCGGCGTTTGGGTTCCTTCAACGCTAACGACGCCGATGATCTAGTCCAGGAGGCATTTGCGCGCATCTGGGCGGCCGATTTCTCGACTATTCGTAATGGGCGCGCCTATCTGTACACGACGGTCCGTCACCTGTTGGCGGAATATGCTCGACGCCGTCGCATCGTTCCAATCGAGCTTTTGGGGGAAATCGACTCCCTGAACATCGTCAGTGATGAGCCGGGCCCGGATCGCCGAATGGGTGCCAGGCAGGAACTCGACCGATTGCGGACGATTGTCGCAGCGCTTCCTGCTCAATGTCGGCGGGTATTTGAGTTGCGCAAGTTCGAGGGTTTGTCACATCGGGAAGTCGCACATCGTATGGGTCTTAGTGAGAAAACGATCGAGAATCACCTGACCCGGGCGCTCGCCCGCATTACCGAAGTGCTGGCCACTTATACCCTGCCCAGGGAATCAGAACGCCCGGAGCCGTCGGCAATGCCCGCCGACGATATAAGGCATGGAATCGATTAACGAACAAGCCGCTCGCTGGGCGATCCGCGCCGTCGATGGACCTTTGAGTCCGGACATGCAGCGTGATCTGGATACCTGGCTGAATGCCGATCCGCGGCATCTCGGAGCGTACGTTCGCGCCAGAGCGCAGTGGACGAATCTCGATCGACTCGCGGCGCTCCATGGTCCAGCGAACGCCGTACACGATGAGCCAGCTGCATCACATGCGGTTGTGGACAATTTCACTGGCGAGAAGGCTGAAGAGCCGTCAGGAGTTTTCTCGCGTCGCCAGCTGCTCGCGGCGGGTCTCGCGGCGGTCACGGTGGTCGGCGGTGGATTGTCCTGGCTATTGCTTCGCGAGAACGCTGCGCATTACGCAAGCGGAATCGGTGAAATCCGACGCATTGCGCTTGAGGACGGCTCGACTCTGGTGCTCAATACCGCCACCGAAGTTGCGGTGGAGTTTAGCAAGGGTCAAAGGAATATCCGGCTCATTCGCGGCGAAGCTCTTTTCCTAGTCGCACACGACAAGATGCGGCCGTTTGTGGTGGTTGCGGACGGCACCGCCGTCCGGGCGGTGGGAACGGCGTTCGCTGTGAGGCTTGAATCGACCCAAGTTGACGTTACGGTCACCGAAGGCGTTGTCGAAGTGGCTAATTCGCCGTCGCCAGGGACCGGCACCGCGACTTCACTGGCCTTGGACCGCACGCCAAAGCGCGTATCGGCGAACGAAAAAATCGTTATCGCCAGAGCGCATGCCCCGGAAGTCAGCCCGATCGCAGCAGCTGAGGCAAATCGACGGCTCGCATGGCGGGAGGGCATGGTGTCCTTCGACGGGGAATCCCTGGAGGCGGCAGTGATTGAAATCAATCGCCACAACAAACGCCAGATCGTAGTCGATGACCCCGGACTCGCAGCGAAACCGATTGTCGGGGTCTTTCGCGCGACCGACCTGGAGGGCTTTTCAGCAGCCGCAGCGGAGGCGCTGAAGGCTCAAGCCGTTCCGGATGGCAATGTTATTCGGCTCCAGCCGGGAGTCGCCAAATAACTGAATTAAGTCTCGATTAGGGGCAAATCCCCGCTCGTTCCTCTCCCCCCGTACGGCGAGCGCGATACACGTATCGCCGCCGCACAAAAAGGCGAATCTCAGCGCACAGCGGGGGGACTATGACGATACGCGGACGCCTAGTAAATGTTCAAATGGGCGCATTCATACTTGCATCACTCCTTGCCATGGCCACGCCTTTACCGGCTGCTGCACAGGAGGTGCACACGTTCGACGTGTCCACCCAAGACCCTGCGAGCGCCATTCGTGCTTTTGGAGCCCAAGCCGAAATACAGATTCTGGCCTCCGCCGATGATTTGAAAGGAAGGAAGTTCAATCCGATCAGCGGAGACATTTCGACTGAGGATGCGTTGAACACTCTTCTGTCTGGGACCGGTCTGGCGCATAAGTACGTCGGTGACCGTGCGGTTGCCCTGGTGGGTAAGACCGCAACAGCCCCCGAATCATCCCCTGGTACGCAGATCGGCACAGGGTCCTCAAGAAGTTCGAACGGCGGCGTGCGGATTGCGCAAGCCAATGCGACAAGCGCTCAATCCGGCGCCGGCAGTTCTCAATACACAAATAGCTCATCTTCATCGTCTTCAGCTTCTAGAGATTCTGAAAAGAATGGCCTTGAGGAAATCGTTGTCACGGCAACAAAACGCGAGACAACAATACAGCACACCCCGATCAGCATTACCGCCATCTCCGGCGCAGACATTGCGGCGCGCGGCATAGTTGACTTTACCGAGCTCGCGCAATCCATTCCGGGTGTGTCGATGAAAACCAGCGGGCCGGGCCAGACTGAATTCGAGATGCGAGGTATGGCGGGTAATGGCGGCGGTGCGGCGACGGTGGGTTTTTATCTGGACGACACGCCGCTAACCGGACCAGCCACATCGACGAACGGCCATGTCGTGATCGACCCAAACCTGTACGACCTGAATCGGGTTGAGGTCCTGCGCGGCCCGCAAGGAACCTTGTACGGATCCAGCTCGATGGGTGGCACCATTAAAATCGTTCCAAACGCCCCGAATCCCGCGGCTTTCGACGCCTCTGCGGAGGCGATTTTCAGCGATACGGACGGCGGAGGCTTCAACTACGGCGAGAATGCCATGGTCAACCTCCCATTCGCAGCCGGCACAGCGGCGCTGCGCATAGTCGGCTCGCAAGATCATGAGAGCGGATGGATCGACCGAATCGTTATTGCCAATGGGGATTTCCCGCTCGAGACGAACAACCTGCAAACACGCGGAAATGTCGCGGCAGTGCCGATAGCGGCTGACTACAAAGACGTTAATGATGAGGATCTAACGAGCGTGCGGGTGAGCTTATTATGGAAGCCTACCGATCAGTTGTCTGTTACGCCGTCGTATTTCTATCAGGAAATCAAAATGGGTGGCCTCAGTGACATCGACAGCAACCCTGGTACGAACGCGCACTATCAGCCGTTCGACACTTCGGAGCCGTTTTTGGACCGATTCGATCTCGGCAGCCTCAACGTAAAATACTCATTCAGTGCTTTCGACTTGACCTCAACGACGTCCTATTGGACTCGCGATCAGCAGAATGCCCAGGACGCCAGCGAAGAATGGCAATGGATTTTTTCCACGCCAAGTGCGATCCTCCCCTTCTACACGTCGCAGGGTGGAATTGGTGCGACTGATCCCACGCCAATAGAGGTGGACGACACCCACCAAACCAGCGAGGAATTACGGCTGAACTCAACGGGCGACTCCCGTTTCCAGTGGCTAGTCGGCTACTTCTATAGTGATTTCTATTCCCAGGCCTACGATGCCTTCATCATGCCGGGCGCGTTGCCGTTATTCGGGACCTCGAACATTTACACGGCTCCCTATACCGAAAAGATCATTCAGGACTCGCTTTTCGGTGAAGTATCTTATCAATTGACGCCGGAATTAAAGGCCACTGCGGGCTTGCGGCGTTATTCCTACACCTCACCAGTTACCTTGTCCTATTCCGGCTATGAAGCGACAGGATCCAACGCGGTCAAGAGTTTTTCGTCCGACGCGAGGGATCAAGGTGTGAGTCCAAAATATAATCTTTCCTACCAATTGGACAGAGACCTCTTGCTCTACGCGACCGTGGCCAAGGGATTCCGGCCCGGAAGTGGCGACTTCCCGGTTCCGACATCAGGTCCTACTTCGTGCGAGGCCAGTCTTCAGGCGCTAAATCACACGACGGCTTTCGTACCTTCGCCCACCTCCTATGGGCCCGACACTGTGTGGAGTTATGAACTTGGCGAGAAGGCCACCCTCTTCGAGAGACGCTTAACCATTAATGCTGCCGCGTATTTTGAGAATTGGAACGGGGTGCAGGAATTCATTCCGCTCTCGTGCGGCTTTGGATTTACCGGAAACGCGGGCGACGCGCACATCTACGGTGGTGAGTTCGAAACGACCGTTCTGCTGACGGAGGGCTTGATCCTGTCTGCTAACGCCGGTTACACGAATGCCACGATCGTTAACAGCAGTGCAGGCGTCAAGCCTGGTACACGTGTGCAGGACGTTCCTGACTGGACATCATCCGTATCGCTCGCCTATCGGCGCAGCATATCGAACCAGCTCGCATTCACGGCGCTCGTCGAGAACAACTATGTGGGGACGCGAATGGACGTAACCTACGCCACCAACTATCTGCCTTCGTATGACCTGACCAATCTTCGAGCAGGTGTCGAAGGGGATCGGTGGAAAGCTGTGGTGTTCGCGAAAAACCTGCTCAACCAGCGAGCATTGCTGAGTGACACCCCGCAGCTCAGCGTCTATGTCCCGACATTCAACCGGGTTGCAGTCAACCAACCGCTGACCGTTGGAATCGACCTAAGCTACCACTTTGGGCGGTAGCGTAGCCTCCAGTCGCAGGCTCGAGACCCCGGCGACTCGTTCTCGCGGAAGTCATCGTGGTACGACAGTCCGTCGGGGGTTATCCGAAAATCATGCGTTCACATTGAATTTCTTGGTGTTTCCCTCAGGAACTAACGGAGTTTTGGTCGATTCTACGGGTTCAAATCCGATTTTGTAGATACAAAAGTAGGATGCCTCCCGCTCTCGTAAGAGAGGTTTTGACGAATCCAAGGAAGAGTGACTCCAGGATTCCCTCCCTAAGAAAAGCGGCACTAATAGGCCGTATCTGCGCCACTGGGCAAGGCCCTTCGATCTAAGGATAGGGCAACTATCTTGGTGGGTTGCCTCGAAACAATATTGACACGAGGAATATTGTGTAGGATTCTCCCATTTTGTCTATACAAGAAAACTCGAACCAGGGGATCGTTGGCTATAACCTAGAAGGGTGAAAAATGGGCAACGTCATGAAAATGGGGCTCTCCGCAGGGTCGATTGTGGTGACCGCGGCGAGCGCATTCGCGTCGGGATTCGCGTGGGGTGCCGATACTGGAGCGCAATCCTCCGGGTCTCAGCTTGAAGAGATCACGATCACTGCGGCCAAGCTGCGCTCGCTGGAGCAATTTACTCCCACGGGAAGCCGGCTGGGATTAAGTGAACAGGAGCTGCCGGCAACCCTCGATGTGATCGACAACGACGAAATGATCGGGCGCGGCTTTTTCAATGTCCAGCAAGCAGCGGACAGCCAACCGGGCGTGACCTCTGGCGGCTCCCCTGGCGATCAATCGCAGTTTTCGATGCGCGGCTTCACCGGCAATCAAATTACCACCTTGCGCAATGGACTGTATATCGGTCCGTCCAACATGGTGTCGCGCGATCAAAACTCCTTCAATGTGGCGAGCGTTGAAATTCTCAAGGGTCCGGCATCGGTCCTGTACGGGCAAGGGGCCATTGCCGGCGCGCTCAACGTCGTCGACAAGGCGCCAAGTTTCGGTGCTTCGCAGATAGAAGGTTTGGCGACGAGTGGCAGTTACGGCACGACCAATGTCGGCATTGGCGGTACGACGCACTGGGGCGACACGTTTGCTGTCCGCGCCGATTTCAGTCGCACTGCAACCGATGGTTACATCCACAATCCCTCCAATACGACGGAGGCGACCGTGACGGCCCTGTGGAAGGCTACATCGGCACTCGACGTGCAATTCACAGTCGATTGGCTCGAGGACGACCCGTCGAACTATTACGGCACCCCTTTGGTACCGGCATCGTTCGCGGGGAACCAGGCGCAGAGCGGCATCGTCAGCGGCGAGAATTTTCAGGGGTACGGCACTATCGATCGGCAGATTGAGGGAATCAACTACAACGTCTCTGACTCGTATATCCATTCGCAGCAGGTATGGCCGCAATTACTACTCAAATGGACACCGCTCGAGAACCTGACGATCCAGAACTTCACCTATTACTTCCACGCGCATCGGGAGTGGGACAACTCGGAGACGTACGACTTCACGACGGTTGCCTTGGATGGCGTTACGCCACTTCCCAGCCCAGAAATCAACCGTGATCGGTTCTATGTCTTTCACAAGCAGGATCTAATCGGAGACGAGGGCAGCGCGACCTACAAGAGCACGATTTTTGGGATGGCGAACACTGTCGTTTTCGGTTTTGACTATAGTCACCTGAACTTCAACCGCATTCGGGGCTTCCCCAATAATGATCTCGTCGACCCGTTCAACCCGTCACCGGGGTTGTTCGGTCCCTTGCTCGAGCCTGGCGACTTAACGGAGCGTCAAAGTCCCACTCATTGGAATGACTACGCGGCGTTCTTCGAGGACGTAATTGACCTCGCGCCCCGCCTGAAACTGGTCACGGGCGGCCGCTATGACAGGCTGGACCTCATTCGCCAGAACTACAATACGCAGGGCGTCGAAATGACGAATGGATTCAGTGAGGATTACACGTCGACCAATTGGCGGGTCGGTGTGGTCTACAACGTGACGGACTACATCACGCCATACATTTCCTGGACGACGGGCAGGGACCCGCCGGGCACCAATAACATCTTTCTGGTCAATGCGCCCGAAGGGACTTTGGCGCTCAGTAGTTCGCACCAGATCGAGGCGGGCGTCAAAGCACGTACACCGGATGACAGGGCGGACCTGATTTTGTCCGTCTATGACATCAAGAGGTCGAACTTGCTGGTCCAGACCAGCGAGGAAGATCAGGCGACCGCGGATCAGACGTCGAAAGGCGTCGAGTTGTCAACGGATTTCAAAGTGCTACCGAATTGGACGGTGAGTGCGAATGCGGCCTATACCGACTCGGTCTATACAGCGTTCACTGATCCGTCGACCGGTGCCAACTACACCGACGTGCAGCCCGCCAATATTCCGCGTATCACCGCAAACGTGTGGACGAGCTTCAAGCGAGTCGGCGGATTGCCGCTCGAAATCGGCGGCGGAGTACGCTACATCGGCAATCGCCCCGGGAATACGGCCAACACGCTGATTCTCGACAAATATGCGCTGACCAATGGGTATGCCTCGTACGAGGTTAAACCTGGGATCCTTGTGACCGGCCGGGTCAATAACTTGTTCAACAAGGAATACGCGCAATGGGCAGATATCTATTACCCCGAGGAGATCATCTTGGGTCAGCCGCGCTACTGGGAATTGGGGGTGTACTTTAAGCTGTAGACAGTGAGCACACTCTGGTCCAGCACGAATCGATGGCTCACCTGGTTTCATCGCTGGGCCGGGGTAGTTTTGTGCCTTCTCTTCGCCATCTGGTTCGCGAGCGGCGCGGTGTTGCATTTCGTCGGGTTTCCGGCTCTGCCTGCGAAAGAGCAGCGCGCAGGCAGCGAAGCAATCGACCTGTCTCAGGTGGTGATTGATCCGAGCGGTGCCCTTACTCGAGTCCCTCTGGCAACCGATCTACGTTTGGTAAGCGTTGCCGGCCGGCCTATCTATGTCGCTCAGCAGCCAACGGGCTCGTGGGCCAGTGTCGCCGGCGACAGCGGCGAAATATTGCCGCTATTTCCCGCGGCGACTGCGAAGACGGTAGCGGAGAGGTTTTCGGGTGCGTCCGCCGCCGATGTCTCCGGTCCGATGGAATACGACCAATGGATTGTGCACCAGCATTTCGATCCCTATCGACCCTTTTACCGAGTGCGCCTCAATGATCGTGCGTCAACTGATCTCTATGTCTCAGCACGCACCGGCGAGGTTTTGCAGCGCACCCGCTTCTCAGAGCGCGCCTGGAACTGGAGCGGTGCGGTAATTCACTGGATCTATTTCACCCCGTTGCGCAAGAGCTACCCGGCCTGGAACCAGGTCGTCTGGTGGGTGTCTCTTGTGGCGCTGTTGTCGAGTTCGGTAGGAGTTTGGCTCGGGTTCCTGCGGTTTGCTAGTAATCGGGCGGCGGGCCGAAAAGGACTATCGCCTTTCCGCGGTTGGATGAAATGGCATCACATCATCGGCCTGTTCTCAAGCGTCATCGTGGTGAGTTGGATGCTGAGCGGCTGGCTATCGATGGACCACGGACGTCTATTTTCCCGTGGCGAGACGACCGCAAAGCAGGTTCAACAATTGAGCGGGATGGCTCTCGGGGCAGTCGCAAATGCGGCAACACTTGAATCTATGCGCGAGATGGGGCTGGCCTCTGAGTTCACCTTTAATGCGGTTGCGGGGCGGCCTTTTCTGACCGCATATGGCCCGATGGGCGAAGACGCCCGAATTCTGTTCCTCGATCAGCCGCCGGCTCCAATTCTCACGTCGTTGCCAGGGGCACTGTTGACCTTGGGCGTGGATCGCGTCTGGCCCGGCAAAGTCCACGCCATCTACGGTCCGGACACGTATGAGCACCTCTACAGGCTTGCGGAATCGACGCCCGGTAGCGCAGCGGTCTTCAGTGTAAGCGGGAATCCGAGATTGCGAATCTACGTTGACCGCTACTCGGGTCGCTTTCTGATCGTCATGGACCCAAGTAGACGCAGCTACGCATGGATCTACTATGCGCTACACACATTCCAATTTCCGGGCTTGATAGAACACCCGGAGATAAGAACAGTCCTGGTCCTAGCCTTACTTGCGCTGGGATTCACCGCCAGTGCAACCGGTGTCGTGCTGAGCGTCAAGCGGCTACGGCGAGAATTTGCTGCAGCATGAATGTCCAACCGTAAGTTAAACAAATCAAGAGATGACACATGAAAGATCAACTGTATCTACTTCGTCCCGGATTCGTGAACGCGGGGATGGGGCCACTGTACTGCTCCGACTCTGCGCCAGTTGAAGGCGTTCTGAGTTTCTTCCCGCAACTGCGGCAGCTCGTGGACATTCACTACCTGGAATTCCCGCGCCCGCGCGAACCGTTAGTGAAGGCGCTCGGCGATCAGTATCAGTCGCTACCGGTACTCATTCTTGCCGCCAATCGGAAGATTAAGGACGGGGAACTGCAGCCTAGCGGTGCGAACGGCAGGTGGTTTTTCGCCGACCAAAGCAGCATTCGGCACTACCTGTCGACGCAATACGATCTCCCGCAGGCGAGCGAATAACCCTAGCGCGCGGGTCTAAAGTGACCCACTAAATTGTGCCGCGAATCAGGATGCCACAGCCGCGCAAGCGTGACCGGCGTACTTTGATTCCAGGTACGCCGGTCAACGACCAAACACGCCGTGCCGGCCCTGACCTGCAGCTCCGTCGCCACTTCCGGAGGAGCTTCCCGCGCAGAAATCTTGTGCTCTGCGTCAGTCCAGGGGACCTGCGCTAGCAGCCAGCTACCAGGACCCTGTGTTTCCAGCGGTTGGCAGGTGATATTAGGCGCGGCATTGATATTGATGAGGCGCTCTTCGAGCTGAATGGGTGTGCCGTCACTGAGATGCATGCATCGCATCCACAGGACTGGAGTGCGCAGAGAAACCCCCAGCAGCTCCCGGCGTTCGGGATCGGGGCCCAGCTTGCGGCATTCAAGAAGTTTGTACGCGTAGGTCCCGCCGTTACGGCTCACAAGGTCGGCGATATCCCAAATCTCGAAAACCGGGCGTTCTTGCGCACGCTCGGCCACCAGTGTTCCCACTTTTCGACGACGCAACACCAAGCCGTCGGAGACGAGTTTCTGGAGGGCTTTGTTCACCGTCATGCGGGACGTTCGATACTTCCCGGTCAGTGTTGTCTCTGTCGGAATTCGTGTTCCGGGTGGCCACTGACCGCTCAAGATCGGGTCGGCCAGGGCACGCCTGATTTGCTGCCAAATCGGGCCATCCCCATCCAGGATGGGCATTACTGGATAGGCCTGGGAATGTCCATTAGCGGAGCCTTTCGGCGTTGAACGCGCTGTTTTCGAGACGACTTTGTTGGCCAAGATATGCTTCACTCCCCACGCTAATTCGGAATTCGCTCACTTATAGGAATCGCAGTTGTTCGGCTGATTTCCTGCATCGAGAACACCGCGCTCACATCCGCGCAACGCGCGTATCGTATGAGGTGCTTGTAGCTCTCATCGTAACTCGCGATATCGGCCAACTGGAGCTTGAGGAGATAGTCCACATCCCCAGTGGTGCGGTAAAACTCGACGACTTCAGGCATCGAGCGCACCGTGGCGGAAAAGTTTTGGAACCATTCTTCCGAATGCTCGGCGGCTCTCACCAAGACAAATACGGTAGCGCCTATACCCAGCTTTGATGGGTCTAGAATAGCTACCCGCTTGAGAATGATTCCCTCTTCTTCGAGGTGCTTGATTCGATGCCAGCAGGCGTTCGGCGATAGGTGGACCTGTTTGGCGATGTCCGCGAGCGACTGCGATGCATCGATCTGCAGGCTCTGCAAGATCCGGCAATCCGTGCTGTCCAGTCCCGCCATGGGAGAATTACTCACCCGGTTCCATTTTGTATAGTCTAATGCGAGAAAACGTTAGACGCCAGGTGTAGTACCGTAGTTGCACTCGGGGCTCTTGCGAGGTTGGCACAGTGTTCAATTGGCTCTTCCTAGACCACCCGCGCTCGGTGGGCGAGTCCTATTTCGGACATCAGCGACAGGCAATGGCCTTCGCGGCACGAATGCTTGTCGGGGCCATCGCGTGCTTCTTGCATGGGATCGTTCCCGCAGCATTTACCCAAACGGGGAGTCGCACGGTATCGAGGCTTCATGACCGGATGGTCGTCAACCGATCAACCCATCTTGAAGCGTCCGCGCATCGTACTGATGCCATAGCACTCGGCAAACGGCGGGGCGCCACCATCCGCTGAACTTGTAACGGCGGCAACTGCATCCGGCGGTGCAGCATTCTGGTTCTCTTTAACGCCGGCGATCCATTTGCCTCTACAGCCCACCAATAAGCTGTTGATACTTTCGACCAGGAGACCTCCCGAGCCACGTCGGGTCGCTTCTCTTTTGTCTATCCTTCTTATACTATACTGGGGTATCGTACCTTAAGGATCTATCCTCTATGGCTCACACCGTCCGTGAGAAAACCAAATTGTTGAGCCGCGTTCGCCGCATTCGAGGCCAAGTGGAGGCGTTGGAACGCGCGCTGGAGGAGGAAAAGGGATGTTCCGAGGTGCTTAACCAGATCGCCGCGGCGCGCGGAGCGATGAATGGTCTGATGGTTGAAGTTCTGGCAGAGCACGTTGAGATGCATGTTGCCAACCCAGCCATTAGTAGTGATCTCGAACGTACCAAGGGAGGCGATGAACTGATCGAGGTCATCCGCTCCTACCTCAAGTAACCGAAGGATTCAGCTATGAGCCAGCAACACGACCCCTCTCCCGGGCTTAGCCTGGAAGAGGATGCGCTAAACAACACCATCGTTCCGGCGGCGCACAAAACTACGCATGAGCGAGGTGACGACGAACACGATGACCATGAGCACGATGATCACGAACATGCGTTCGAATGGACCGAGATGGTCCGCATTGTCCTCGTAGGCTTGGCCGCGGCGGCGGTTTGGTTCCGCCTGTGGGAGCCACTGTCGGCGTTTAGCGTTGTCGGTGTCGCTGGGTTACTCATCGGCGGCTGGCCCATCTACAGGGAAGCCATGGAGAATCTGATCGCGAAACGGATGACGATGGAGCTCTCGATGTCGATAGCGATCATCGCGGCGGCTGCCATATCGGAGTTCTTCACTGCATTGGTGATCACCCTCTTTGTACTGGTGGCGGAAGTGTTGGAAGGCCTTACAGTTTCGCGAGGCCGACATGCGATCCGTGATCTCTTGGACTTCTTGCCACGTGCGGTTTCCGTACGACGCGCCGGCAGCATATCGGAAGTCGACGCCGGCACGCTTGCCGTCGGCGACGCGGTCCTGGTAAATCCCGGTGGCCGCATTCCCGTGGACGGAACCGTGATTGCCGGCCATTCGTTCGTCGATCAAGCTCGCATCACCGGTGAGTCGATGCCGCTGGAGAAAGTCGTGGGCGCCCCCGTCTTTGCTGGCTCCATCAACCAATCGGGTGCGCTAGAAATCCGCGCCGAACGCATCGGACGGGATACGAGCTACGGCAAGATCATCGAGGCGGTCGAGCAAGCCGAGCGTTCACGCGCTCCGGTGCAGCGTCTGGCCGATCGGCTGGCGGGATATTTGGTCTATTTTGCCCTGGGCGCGGCGGTGTTGACCTACCTAGTGACCCGCGATAGTCGATCAACGATTTCAGTCATCATCGTGGCCGGCGCATGTGGAATTGCGGCGGGCACGCCGTTGGCAATTCTGGGCGGCATCGGCCGCGCTGCTCGTGCCGGCGCCATCATCAAGGGCGGCCTGTTTCTCGAGCAGCTGGGCAAAGTGGACACCGTGGTTCTGGACAAGACAGGTACCCTGACGCACGGAAAGCCGGAATTGCGCGCGCTCGTTCCTGTCGTCGGTGTGGAGAGCGCGGCGCTGCTCGATGCAGCTGCTGCTGCGGAATTGCGCTCGGAACATCCGCTGGGCAAGACGATCGTTGCTTATGCGCAGACGCAGGGTCGATCTCCGATTGAACCAGAGCGGTTTGGATACACGCCGGGTCGCGGCATCGACGCTACGGTGGACGGTCAACTCGTACTGGTGGGCAATCTGGCGCTCATGCGTGATCACGGCCTAGCCGTCCCGGCCGACATGCTCGCCGGTCATCCCGGGGCGTCGGAAGTCTACGTTGCGCGCACCGGTGCTTTGCTCGGCGCAATCGTCATCGCCGACAGCGTGCGACAAGAAGCTCGCCAAGCCATCGCCACGATTCACGGCATGGGGATCAAGACAGTGCTTCTGACAGGCGATGCGCAGGCTGTGGCGGCTGTGGTGGCCCGACAGCTGGGAATTACCGAGATTGCGGCCGACCTCCTGCCCGAAGACAAGCGCGAGCGTGTCAAACGCCTTGTCGCCGAGGGACGCACGGTCGCGATGGTCGGCGATGGCGTTAACGATGCGCCGGCGCTGGTCGAAGCTCAGGTGGGCGTCGCTATGGGCTCTGGAACCGACGTGGCGCGTGAAAGTGCGGATGTGGTTCTGCTTGGCAATGATCTGGTGAAGTTCGTTGAGACGCTATCCATCGCTCGACGCACGCGCCGGATCATTTGGGCGAACTTTGCCGGCACACTGGGGGTGGACGCTCTGGGCATCGGGTTGGCCGCGTTCGGCCTTCTCAATCCCTTGCTCGCTGCATTCATTCACGTCGCGTCGGAATTGACATTCATTCTCAATTCGGCACGGCTGCTTCCCGCCCGGGCAAGCAGCACGGAAAGCGCGAAGCAGACATTGGTCTCCGCCGAAATTGCCGCGACAGTGCCATGAGCGCATTCCACCGTCTCGCAGCATGAACGAGCAGTCTCCCTGCATCGAACTCTGCCAATTCGACGGTAAGACGGGACTATGTCTCGGCTGCCTGCGTACTCTGTCCGAATGCAGGGAATGGAAGAAAATGAAGCCGTATCGACGACATGAGATTTTGCGGGAGCGCCCACGGCGCGAAGCGAAGCTCGTCCGATTGCCCTAGACTCGCCCGCATCGATTCGCGTCGATGCGGGGCATCTGTTCACAACCTATCGCTGAGATAATCCCATCGTCAGGGGAATTTGATCGATGCCGACGGCTCGCAGAAGGACAGCACGGCGTGTAGTGGGGGTAAGTAGAAAGCGATGAATTTTTTCGCAAGACTCTACTATCCGCTTCGCAAAGCCTGGAAAGCGGTCGGACTGTACCTGGTCATTGCCGGACCGGGCATCGTCGTCATGGTTGCCGACACGACGCGGGCGGTATCACTACGTATGCTGCCACGGGGGCGAAGTACGGCTACCATCTGATCTGGTTTCTGCTCATCCTGATCCCGGTTGCCTACTACGTTCAGGAGATGACCGTTCGCCTCGGCGCCGTCACGAAGCGTGGCCACGCCGAGGCGATCTTTGATCGGTTTCGGGGCCTTCTGGGGCTGGTTTTCGCTGCTTGATCTGATGATTGTCGACTGGCTGACGCTGGTCACCGAGTTTGTCGGCATGACGGCGGCGCTTGCCAACATGACCAACAATAGCGCGGATTGTCCTGCGGGGCGGCCCGGAATTCGCGCCTGCCTACGACCCTACCCCTCGCTGGCCGCCGCTGAGGCCCCCCGATGCTTCAGGTATATTTCGGGGCGTGCCCCATCTCTGGTGCCCAAAAGAGGGCTGGACCCAGTCATAGTAGGTGACTGCCGTAAAACTCGAACTTATAGATCGTCTAGACACTTAAATGAGCCCGAAAGATAACGCCTTTGGCCTTGCCGTTGCGGTCTACCGCGAACGCGGTGCCGATTTGCTTCGGTACCTGCGGCATCGGCTGAAGAATGAGGCAGACGCTAAAGATATTGCCCAAGAAGCCTTCTTGAGGTTTATCCGACTAGCCGATCCCGAGCGTTTGAGAATACCGGAGGCGTACATATTTCGAATTGCCGGCAATCTGTTGTGGGAGCACCGGCTAAGCGAACAGAAAAGATCGGGCCAGATAGCGCAACAAGAGCCGATGACCGAAGAGGTCACCCCATTTGAATTTGCGATGGCTGGGGAGACTGCCGCTCGATTGCGAGCGGCATTGGACTCCTTGCCAATCATGCAACGAGCCGTGCTCTTGCTTCATTTGCGCGACGGCTTGAGTTTCTCGGAGATTGCGGTCCACGCCAGAATCTCCAACACCATGGCAAAAAAACACTTCAAAAGCAGTCTGGCTGCATGCCGTAAACAATTGGGCGATTTCGAAAATGCTGGGGAGCAGGTGAATGAATCCGACTGAGCAGGCAACGGAGTGGTTCGCTCAGATCCGAGAATGCGAACTATCGGACGCGGACCGGAAGGTCTTTTCGCTCTGGCTGGCTGAGTCACCCGTGCATGTACGGGAATACTTGGGCGTTGCGGAGCTTTGGGCCGCTGTTCAAACCTTGGAAGCTGGACCTGCGCACTCCCGGGACGATCTCATTCTGGCGCTTCATGCCAATAAGAAAACTAACGTCTTTCCTTTGGCAACTACGGATAGTCAAGCAGCGTCTCCCGAAAGCATTCAGCAGAAGCGAACTCACATCAAGATTCGCCGCTGGTCAATTCCTCTTGGCATAGCTGCGAGCGTCGTGGCATTTGGCTTAATGGTCTTGCCGAATCTTATTTGGAGATCGGACACATATCGGACTTCTCGCGGCGAACAACAATCCGTCGTCCTGTCAGATGGGTCCGTGGTGCAACTAAACACCCTGTCAACCCTTGTCGTTCACTTCGATAAAGATCGACGGCGCGTCGAACTGCCTCAAGGGGAGGCCCTGTTTCGAGTGGCGCATGATCCAGCAAGGCCATTTGATGTGCAAACACCCTTCGCCGTCGTGCGCGCGGTAGGCACAGAATTCAATGTCTACAACCGGTCCGATAGCACCCAGATCGCGGTTATTGAGGGCAAAGTCCGCATAGCGGCAGACAACTCTCAAGGCGCAATTCCATTGGCGGCGGGGCAACAAGTAACCGTGTCGCCGGTCGCCGATCCGAAGCCCATTGCCGCCAACGTGTCGAGTACGACGGCGTGGGTGCAGCGACGGATTGTTTTGGACAACGACACGGTTCAATCGGCGGTTGAGCAATTCAATCGCTACAATCGCCTGCAAATACACGTTCAAGACGAGGATCTGGCGGATCTGCGGATCAGCGGCGTCTTTGACGTCGACGATCCCAAAGCCCTTATCAAGTATTTGGAGCAGATTCAGCGTGCGCATACGAGCGGCACCGGAACGGGCCTTACGCTCGACCGTTAGCGATAGTCTCAACTTGCCCTTGCGTGCCGTGTCTTATGATCGCGCCTGCCCGAATATGGTCCGGCAATCGGGAACCTTTCTCGACGCAGCCACGCGCGAGTAGCCGCCGCTATCCACGCGACTTGAGAAAAATCAGAAAATTGATCTTATGAGGTGCCCAAAACGCGAGTCGCCACAGTCATACAAATCGTAGATTACATATTTGAGACACCTGCCGGCAAGTGTGAGCAGGGCTCAACGATATAACTAAATTGGGGATGTCATGACAGTTCGACTCGTTTGGTTAACGGTCTTTGCGATCATCGGCGGTACCGCGCTCGCTCGAGCTAACCCACCATCCGCTCGCGTCGATATTCCGGCGCAGCCCCTCGTGACGGCGCTGCGCCAGTTTGCCGACCAAACCGGCCTGCAGCTCGCAGTCGAGACGTCGATCACCACTGGCAAGACATCGGTGGCCGTCAAGGGGACTCTTTCGAGCG
The DNA here is from genome assembly GCA_963702735.1 of uncultured Gammaproteobacteria bacterium. Taxonomy (GTDB): domain Bacteria; phylum Pseudomonadota; class Gammaproteobacteria; order Steroidobacterales; family Steroidobacteraceae; genus Bog-1198. The sequence goes on from CAVPDW010000002.1 coordinate 1,066,452, forward strand.
AGGACGCGCTGGAGAAGTTACTTAAAGGCACAGGCCTCACGTACAAATTCCTCGATAGCCGCACAGTCGCAGTTGTGGCAACCGAGAAGATATCGTTGCTGAATTCGCCGTCGGGTGACGTGCAGCAAATATCCGATGCGCATCCAAATGTCCAACTTTCTCAAATCAATCCGGATCAACCCACTTCAGGGTCATCTGGCGCTTCGAACTCCAGCGGTCAGGTACCCACGGATAACAAAGAATCCGCGAGCAAATCGGCCAAAGCGAGTGGCGACTCGCTCGAGGAGATTACCGTAAGTTCGCGACGCCTTGAGGAGGAGATTCCCCAAGAGTTGGAGAAGTACGGCACGCGAGTGGACACGATCACCACGACGCAAATTACCGATGGCGGCTTCACGGACGTCGCACAGGCGCTGGGCACCTTGGCGCCCGGCCTTTATTTGAACTCCAAGAACGGTCCGTTCGACTACGTCGATGCTTCATTCCAGGGTTCGCGCACGGAGGATATCTTGTGGCTCGTGGACGGCGTGCGTATCAACAATCGTCTCTACGCAGGCACGACGCCGCTCGATACGATTCCCGCCGGGATGATCGAGCGAGTTGAGGTCATCGAGGGCGGACAGGCCTTGTTCTATGGAACACAAGCCGTTGCTGGGGCGATCAATATCGTCACCAAGGCCTTCTCGGACAAGCCGGACGGCGCAATTTCCGTTGCGGCAGACAGCAATACCGGGAAGCACGCGGACGGATACGTCCGCGATGCCGTAGGCAAGAGCCAATTCGTCGTGTACCTCTCGAGCGATAAGTCGGAGGGCTATCAGCCGTTTCGAGATCAAGATTATCAGCCGAGCGGCACGGACCGTCGGCGTGCCTATGACGTCCTGACACTAGGAGCGAAGTACGCCTACAACTTCACGGACGACATACGAATAAGCGCGGATGAGCAGCATACCGATGCCAGGTTGGATTATGCGAACCCCTATCTGGTCGCCACAGAGTTCAATGACCGGTCCGAAGACCTGCTTACGATGAAGCTCGATGCAAAGTTCAACGACAACGTACAGTTATTCATCAAGCCCTACTATCACTGGTGGAGTTCGTGGGTGACTCAGGACAATAACACCATACCGCCGAGCGATAATCTAATCATTGCGTACGACCACGCTCGGTGGGGTTACAAGGATTCCGGTGCAAACGTATTGACGGAGATCCGGCCGGGAGGGCTCTTCGAGTACTTTGCGGGTTACGATTTGCAGGAGTACACGGGTAGCGACCAATCTCTTGTCATCACGCAACATACCGAATCTACGAATGCCGTATTCAGCCAAATTCGCACCAGCAGCGAATTCTCCACGGATCTGAAGCTTTCGGCGGGCTTTCGATACAACAAGCCCAGTGTCGGCCAAACAGCGACCGTCTGGACGCTCAACGGTCATTACGACATCACTCAGAGCTGGTACGTGCGCGGAGAGGTGGGAACCACGTTCCGCCTGCCGACCACCGAGGAACTGTTTGCCAATGATCCATTGGACGAACGTGGCGACCCAAATCTTAAGCCGGAGAAGGGCACCAACACGACTCTTGCGGCGGGCGGGCACGCGGATGTCGGTGAGACCGACTTTCACTGGGAATTGATAGGCTTTTATCGTGAGATAAAGAATCTGATTGACTATGCATCATTTGATGCAACTACGAGCCAGGCCGTGTTCGGCAACGTTCCAGGTACGGTTCGCACCAAGGGTGGCGAGGTAACGTTAAATGCAGCGGTCGCAAATGCTCTATCGGCGAACGTGAACTTTACCTATGCCGACGCACGTGACCCCTCTACCGGGACGCAAATCCCGCGCGTGCCGAAGAATCTACTCAAGGCGGGCCTTGATTACCATCCGTTGGATCACCCGTGGGGCGCAAACCTCACCCTGAATCACTTCGGCACGACATATCAAACGGGGTTGTGGGACGGGACTGAGGCCTACGGCAACATTAGCGTGGTAGACGCATCCGCCCGTTATTTCATCGACCCGGCCCGCCGCCAGAAGATCGATGTGACTTTGCAGAACCTCTTCGACAAAACGTACGCAACGGGTCTCGGAACCGGAACTCGAGATGCTGACGGCAGCTTTTACACGTTTTGGAATTTGGGTATCCCGCGAACGGTGCGCGTTTCCTACACCTACGGTTTTTGAGGTATTGGACGCGTGAACTCGCCACATCGTCCGCTCGATCACAGGAGGTGATCGATGAACCAGTCTCTATCGACACCCGTTGCCGGAGCGGGAGAGACCGTCGAAGCCCTCGGCACAGCGCGGCCCGAAGCGGGTCTGTCGTTCGGCAAGAAGTTTCAGCGGGTAATTATAACGATTCACCGGTGGATCGGAATCGGCGTATGCATCATGGTGATGACCTGGTTCATCTCCGGGCTGGTACTTGCGTACGTACCGTTTCCAAAAATGAGCGCGCAAGCGAAGCTTGGATATCTTCAGCCACTCGACTGGAGTGAGGTCAAAGTATCACCCCAGGCGGCGATGGCGGCGGCCGGCCTGAGTGAATTCCCGTACGACTTGCGCTTGGAAATGTCGGCAAACAGACCGGTCTATAGGATCAAGGATTGGGACGGTCACAATGTTGCCATAGCCGCAGACACGGGCGAGCGCTTGGCGGCCGTTTCTGCCGCCGCGGCACTTGCCATCGTTCAACGCCAGTTGTCGGCACCGAAAGCGACGCTCAAGGCCGCGAATCTGGACAGCGATCAGTGGACGATGACGGGCTACTGGAACAAGGAGCGGCCTTTTCATGTGATTGCGCTCAATGACCCGCGGGGCTCTGAGTTTTACGTGTCGGTTGCAACGGGCGAAGTCGTGTTTGAGACGCACCGCACGCAACGAATACTCAATTGGCTTGGAGCCATCCCTCATTGGCTCTACTTCAAATCTCTTCGACATTACACTCACACGGCCCTTTGGGCATGGTCGATTTATATCGTTGCCGGGGCCAGCATCCTGGTCTCCCTGAGCGGACTGTGGATTGGTGTCAGCCGCATGCGGCTGCGCATGCGTTATACCAACGGCAGTTGGACACCATTCACCGGCTGGATGAAGTGGCATCATGTGACGGGTATCGTCGGCGGCGTCTTTCTGGCGTTTTGGATAATCTCCGGTTTCTTCACCATGTACCCTGGTGGCTTTCTCGATCAACGTGAGATCGAGACAGCTGAGTATCAACGATATGCGGGAAGCGAGCGGCCGGACCTCAAATTCGATGCGCTCCCCGCCATCGAGGCGGCCGGCCGTCGTGCATCGCGCGTTACTTTGCGCAATGTCGGCGGGCGCCCGCTTGCGGTGCTTGAGAATCCCGACTCACCACCGGTTGTCATCGACGCTGAGACGGGGGCGCCCGCGCCACTTTCAGTGGGGCAAATTGCGACGGCGGCGAGGAATATACTTCCCGGTGCCAAGCTCGTGTCAGCCACATACCTCGAGCATGGCGATGAGTATTGGCATAGTGCGTACCAGATCAAGAAGACTCCGATCGTCCGCGTGGTCTTTGACGACCCGGAAGGAACGTGGTTTCACATCGACCCGGAATCGGGTGAGATACTGGGACTTCTTGACAAGACGGGGCGCATCAATCGCTGGACCGTTGTCGCCATTCACGATGTGGATCTCAATTGGCTCCTCACACGCCGGCCTCTCTGGGACATCTTGCTGTTTGCGTTGACCATACCCGGCATTCTCATTGCAATCTCCACTTTGGTAATCAGCTATCGTCGCCTGCAACGAAATAAATTAATTCCGGCATTCGCGCCAGGAGGCGGTTTTCATGGCATAGGTGGATGGCCGACGCGAACCCCAAAGGAAGCGGCGCCGATCGCGCAAACCACGGCTTCCGTGTTGGTGGCGTACGCGAGCCAAACCGGGACCGCAGAGATACTGGCCAACAAGACCGCCGACGGACTTCGACTGGCGGGACTACCGGTGCACGTCCGGAATGTCAGTGATCTCGAGGCCGACAATTTGGCTGGCGCCACCAGGGCTATTTTTGTGGTCAGCACGACTGGAGATGGCGATGCTCCGGATCGCTCGATGCAGTTTCAGCGCCGCGTGATGCGCTCGCGGATTTCGCTTAGTCATGTGCAGTATGCGATGCTCGCTCTGGGCGATAGGCAGTACAGCGGCTTCTGCCGCTTCGCAGTAGAACTAGAGCGATGGCTGAGAGACCAGGGCGCGCAGCGCATATTTCCAACCGTCCAAGTGAATGACCGGGATTCAAGCGCGCTTCGACAGTGGGCACACAATTTAAGGTCTCTTACAGGGCGAGTCGATGACTTTACGCTGACCGAGGAGCCTTTCCGGCCCTGGCGGCTCATCGAACGGCAGCATGCCAATCCCGGCAGTGCGGGGGGCGAAGTATATTACCTGCACTTCTATCCGGAGGACGGTCAAGCAGAGTGGGAGGCCGGCGACATCGCGCAGATCGCTGCGGGCCAGTCGTGGGCGGACTTCCGAGCGGGATCAAGGGGACTGATCCAGCGCGAGTTTTCAATAGCGAATTCGGCGGAGAGTCGGCGAGTTGAATTGCTCGTCAGATGCATGCGAGCTGAAAATGGTCAGGCGGGCGTCGCCTCGGGTTTCCTAATGACCCGGCTGGAATTGGGCGAAGCGATTCCCCTGAGGGTGCGCCGGAATCCAAGCTTCTATGGACCAACGGATGACTGTCCTGTTCTGATGATCGGAAACGGCACGGGAATCGCCGGGCTTCGCGCGCACCTGCATCGCAGAGTAGCTCTTCAGCATCGGCGCAACTGGTTAATTTTCGGTGAACGCAACGCGGCACACGATTCATACTACGCCGACGATTTGCTGCAGTGGCGGGCGGCCGGCTATCTGGAAAGACTGGACCTGGTATTTTCGCGGGACCAGCCAGCACGTTGCTACGTGCAGGATCGATTGCCTCAATATGCAACTGAAGTACGCGCGTGGGTAGACACCGGCGCCGCGATCTATGTTTGCGGCAGTGCGCGCGGCATGGCTCCTGCTGTTCACGAGCGCTTGGCGGCAATTCTGGGAGAGGATCAGCTGGAGGCTCTCGCGCGGAGCGGACGCTACGTGCGCGACGTCTACTAGACCACTGTGTTCCCGAATTTGGTGGGACGAGACGCGGCGCTTCTTTGGCGCGTCGCGTTCCTCGCGGCTTTTGCAGCACTGAACGTCTGGCTTGCTTGGGGCAATTGGATGCGATGGGACTACATCCTCATGGCGGCGCTAAGCCTGGTGTCCGCGCTGCTTCTGTGGACTCAATCGCCTCTGTCACGTTATCCGCTCTATGGAGTGACGTATTTTCTGGTGATCAGCACGTTGATCGGCGGGATTCACAACCACGTGCAGAACCCCGCTCGTCTGCATGAGCCGCCGAGGATGCAGATATTCGAGTGGTTGATATCAGGCGTCCTGTCCGTTCTGTTAATTAGCTGTTGCGTATACGCGAGACGCCTCGCGCGTCACGGCATACCAAAAACTGGTTACTGACCGTAGTCCAAGATGCGCCGAACCGCGCCTGTTCACAGGCGAGTGGAATATCGATCCGGCGTAAGTACGGAATTCAGGTACTTATCCGTGCGTATCCGGAGGAAATATTCCACAGTTCGTTTGGCACGATTGCTTTCTGTTCAATAGCTTAAGTGGCTTTGAGAAGCGAACTGAAAATCCGCGTGTCGGGGGTTCAATTCCCTCCCTGGCCACCAAAAAATTCCTTATTTTTCTTATAGTTACGAGTCGAGCTGTTTCTGCGGTTCCGTTGCATTAAGGGGCAATGTCGTACAATTCGGGCGTCCACGGGATGCCCAAATGACCAGGCCTATTGTCCGAGATCCCATTTACCGACGTCGCCGCTTCGACGCCGAGGTCATCGAGCTGTGCGTCCGCTGGTACATCACCTACCGGTTGAGCTATCGAGATCTCGTCGCGATGATGGCTGAACGGGGCATTCTCGTGTCACATACCACGATTCATCGCTGGGTGATTCGCTATGTGCCGGAGTTCGAGAAGCGATGGAACCGCTTCGCCCGACCCGTGAATACTTCCTGGCGCGTCGATGAGACCTACATCAAGATCCGGGGAAAGTGGAATTATCTCTATCGGGCTGTCGACAAGCACGGGAAGACCGTGGATTTTCTGCTTCGCCCCGATCGCAGTGTCGCCGCTGCACAAGCGTTCTTCCGCAAAGCGCTATCGAGGTGTTTGCCGCGGTGGCCGCGCAAGATAACACTCGATGGCCTTAAGCAGAGTCATCTGGCTCTTCGACTTCTGCGCCGGGAGGATCCGAGGTGGAAGTACGTGCAGGTGAGGTGTAGCCAGTACCTCAATAATCTCATTGAGCAGGATCACCGAGCTGTCAAACGCCGATGCGCTTCCATGGGAGGCTTCAAGTCTTTCGCGAGTGCGGCCATAACATTGGCCGGCATCGAGCTTGCTCATCGCATTCGCAAGAGGCAGTTCTCGCTCGGGCGCGGTCGGTACCGGAACTCAGGGTCTCTCAAGCAGCTCTGGGAACGAGCACTCGCCTAAACGCTCGCCAAAGGACTAATATCAGAGTGCAGTTCCTGGCTTGGAATCGAGGCCCGGATCCAAGTTTCTAACGTCCGCAACGCAACAGTTCCGTTCGCGTTATGCCAGATGTCATTTGATCTTTGCTCTCCCTGGATGCGTGTTGCCTCACGTAATTTTGTTACCTGTTGCCTCATGAGCGATGTTACCGAAAGCTTTATTCCGAGTTCCTTCCCATCTTGCTTTCAAGCGCGAAGCGAAGGCCAGGTCTGACGCCGGAGGCGTCAGAAGTTCGGGTCGATTGGCGGACGGAACGACCATCGCGCTTTTCGTCTCGCCCATCAACCTCAGTATGGTCTCGCGGCGCCAGGCACGCACACGTCGCTCCAGCGTGCACAGTTGCCGAAGGCTGTAGTGCTGCGGATAACGCGCTCGGAACTCGACGAGTAGTGCCATAGCGGTCTGATCCGGATTGGCCTCCAGGGATTGGAGCATTTCCGCCCAGTGTGCCTTGAAGGGATCGGGGCGGCGGCCGCGAGGCTTATGGTTGAGGTTGCGGTATTTGAGGTGGTCGATTTTCACGCCGCGAGCCCGGGCATCGTCGCGCCAGACCTTCACGCGTTTGCTCAGCGTTTTCCGTTGACACTGATTAAATCGACCCGGGAACTGCAGGCACAGCTCTTCAAATAAGTGTGACGAGTTGATGTTTGGGCATCCCTCGAGTCGGCGACACACCAGCGGCCAGACCATCGTGAGCGCATGGAAGGTGCCCTTGCCGGGCCCGGCATAGATTAGTTGAGGCCGCTCCGTCTTCACCACGGGCGCAGGGGTGCGTATTTCGCGCAAGGAAGGCCATCGATTCACGGCAAGCCGGTCCATGGTTTCGCGCCATGTCGGTCCACTGCTCGTGAAGCAGGACGTGTTGGACTTTCCATCAACGACGATCATTCGTCAATGAGTGGTTTTTTCGGATAGTGATCAAAATTCCGACCGCCTATAAGAGCTGCAGGAGCGGCGATCGAGGCCGAGCCCTTGGGTTGGGTACCCCCGTTTTTGGCATTTTTCGCCCGCAAGGATTTGAGCTTGCGGATCGACTCGCCGGAGAGGTCGAGCTGATAGGCGTTGTGCACGACGCGGTCCAAGATGGCGTCGGCCAAAGTCGGATCATCGAGATAGGCATGCCATTGCTTGACCTCGAGCTGACTGGTGATGATGGTGGCGGATTTCTCGTACCGATCGTCGAGGATTTCCAACAGATCTCGTTTGCTTTGGTCGGAGAGCGGACCGATGGCGAAGTCATCGAGGAGCAGCAGATCTGCTTTGGCGAGGGAGCGCAGGAAGGTCGAGCGGCGCTGGAAGGCATGGGCACGGCCGAGTTCATCGATCAGGCGCGGCATGCGGAAGCAGCGTACGTGGAAGTTTGCGCGGCAGGCGGCGTGGGCGAGCGCGGCGCCGATAAATGATTTCCCGATGCCGGTCGGGCCGGTGATTAAAACATTCAGGTGCCGGCCGATCCAGCCAAGATCGCGCACCGTGCTCAACATCGCCGGATCGATATTGCGCGGCAGGCGCGTATCGAAGTCCTCGAGGGTCGCCGGTTGCGGCAACGTCGCCACCCGCAAGCGATTCGCGATGCGATAGTTGTCGCGCTCGGCCGACTCGTGCTCGAGCAGCAGGCTCAAGCGTTCCTCGAAGCGCAGCGCGCCGATATCCGGATCGGTGAGCTGGCGCGCGAGCGCATCGGCCATGCCGTGCAGTTTCAAAGTGCGAAGTAGTTGGATAATAGGTTCGATCATCTTGGTCTCCTTCGGTTGTGGTGATTTACTGGTAATACTCGGCACCCCGCACGTTCGGATGGACACCGAGCCGTGAGGGGGCCGCTGACTGGACAGGGGTGCTGGGGCGTTTGATCAGATCGTGGATCGCGCCGTAGCTGAACAGGCCGAGCTCGAGCGCCTCGGCGGCACGTTTGCTCCAGGCGCTCGGGATCAAAGTCCTGGGCAAGACGCAAGATGCCGAGCGCTTCGCGGATGATCTCGCCGGGATGGCGCTTGTGCGTCAGCTGGCGCTGCAAAACTTCGTGGGTGGCGGCCCCGACGCGCAGCGCCCGCTCCAAAAGCGCATCGATCCCGAGTGCCCGATAGGCTTGATGCTCGGGCGGCCGATGCGCCTCGATCGTGCGCCGTTGATAGCGATGAGTGGCTCGCGGATGGGTGGCGATGAGCGCGCCCTTGAGGAAGATTTTCATCGTGCCGCCCGACAAGCAGGCATCGACGCGCTCGCCGACGAGGCTGTAATGCACCGAGTAGTAGGCGCGGCCGACTTCGATATGATGGTCCTGATGGACTTTGGCGCCGATCTTCCACTCGGTGTATTCGTAGCGGCGCGCGGGCAAGGCTTGCGCCAACGGTCGCTCCTCGGCGTCGAAGATGCTTTGTCGGCATCCCTCGCGCTTTTGGAACGGCGTGGTGTTGATGTCGGTGACGATCTTGGCGATCGCGGTATTGAGCTCCGCTAAGCTGAAGAACTTCGCGTTGCGCAGTCCGCCGAGCACGGCGCGTTCGGCCATGAGCACTCCCTGCTCGACCGCGGCCTTGTCCCGGGGCCGCTTCACCCGTGCTGGAAGTACAGCGAGGGAGTAGGCTTGCGCAAAATCGCTGTACGAGCGGTTGAACTCGGGGTTGTAGCGCAGCGCCTTCTTCACCGCCGTCTTACAGTTGTCCGGAACAATGGCCTGCGGCGCCACGCCAAAGGCTTCCAGCGCCCGCACATGGGCGCCGAGCCAGTCGGCGGAGCTCTGCGTGCGCGTCGCCTCGGCGTAAAACAGGCCGCTGTAGGGCCAGACGGCGACAAAAATCCAGGCCTTCTGCAACATCCCGGTGGTCGGGTCGGTATAGAAGGCCGGATCACCCGCGTAATCGACGAACAGTCGATCGCCGGGCAGGTGGGTCAGGCTCATCGTCACGCCGCGGCGCCGCCGCCATTGCTGGAACTTCACGCAAAAGGCGGTGTATTTGAGCCCCTCCGGGTATCGCGCCAGGTACTCACGCCACAACTGACGGCGCGTCACGTGCTTGCGCCGCAGTTCCCGCTCGATCCACTCAAAATCCGGCGTCGGATGCACCTCGACCCCGGCTTCGGGCGCGGATATAGCAGCGCCTCCAGGGCCGCATCGTCTTGGTCGGCCGGCGGCGGCCAACCCACGCCGGCTCGCTCGGCCCGCCATAGGCAAATCTGAATGCTCGAGCGCGCCACCCCGACGCTGCCGGCAATGTCCCGCTCGCTAAACCCCTCGGCCCGAAGCCGTAAAATCTCTCGAATCTTGCGCACAGACAACCTCGCTTGGGCCACCTCGATCTCCTTCCCGATGGAAAAAGAGACCACGGTAGCCGTTGTGGTTGTCCTACCTCACGAACTGGACCGACATGCCATGAAACCCTGGACCGACATGGCGTGAAATCCCTGGCCGGCATCGCGTGAAATGCTGGACCGACATGCCGTGAAATCGTGGACCGACATCGCGTGAATTACGCACAGGGGGATCTGGCAAAGCGGCAGGCATCGCCGAAGCATTCACCCGAGCCACACTTTGCAGGCTACGCAAGTAACGTGGCTTGGCCGCTGGGGAGAACGTCGGCCGCACCTCGCCGGCCCGCCACGCACTCGAGAGGCCGGCAACGAACGCCGCGAGGTCGGGCGGTTCGGCTGTAACGCTGGGAGGCGTCTCGCCATCCGCCAGCGTTGTCAGATGTGCCTGCATGGCTCGCATTTCTTCCAGAAGCTTCAACGGATCGAGGGTGTCCGCGATTTCGCGCAGCTTCAACTTCGCCGATTGCGGCATACTCTCCGCCCCCAGCAGCCGCTCACAGGGCGTTTGCGGCGGATGGTAGCGCTTGGTGACAGAAGCGCCTTCCCGATGCTTGGACGCCAGCTTAAAAGACGGTTGGAAGAAGTTCACGAAGAGTCGCGAGGCGCCATACAGTCGCGTGATCGTCTGAGCGGCAGCAATACCGGCGAAGCGACGATATCCGAGAACCTTGCGCACGACAGCGCCGTTTTTTTGCTCGATCCAAGCTTGGTCGTTCTTGCGGTAGGGCCGTGAACGAGTGAGCTCGACCCCACGGCTCAGGCAGTATTCGATCAAGCGATCGTTCACAAATTCTGTGCCGTTGTCGACATCCAGCGCACGAAGCGCGAAGGGTAAGCCGACGCGGACACGCTCAAGCGTTTCAACCACCAAGCTGCTTTCGCGCACGACCAGCGGAGCGGCTTCCGTCCAGCCGCTGGCAATGTCCGTCAACACCAGACTGTGGATGTAGCTGCCGCGACTCACCGCTCCACAATGGGCGACCAGATCCATTTCCATACTGCCCGGGAGTGGCTCATTCCAGTCCGCAAAAGTGCGAAGCGGTATGCGTCGGCGCGGCTCCGGCTCGAGCCGACGACGCTTCTTCGATCGTGTCACGGAGCGCGGCGCGCGCAGCAGCCGGTCGATCGTCGCCGCACTCATCGCGAGTATCTTCGAGCGGATCGCAGCGTCGAGCTTCAAATGTCCGTTGCGCTCCAGGGCCGGCAATAAAATCGGCAACAAGGCCTTCAGTCGTTTACCGCACACTCGATCGGACGCCTCCCATAGCACGATCAGAGCGCCCCGGGCGGCCTCATCGTAAAGTGACGGGCGATTGCGGGTCTGGCGGGCCTTCGGAGCCGGCATGGCGTTCAGCACACGGATCGCCGATTTCTCGTGATAGCCGGTGCTGGCAACAAACTCATCCAAGATCTTATGTTTCTGCTTGCCCGTTGCCGACCGATAACGAAGCCGGATAGCATCCGCGAGTTCCGTTCGTACGGTATGAGTCATTTTCCGTTTCATGTCGCCTCCCAAGTTGGAAAGCGACATGATGGCAGGCGGTCATCGGTAACATTTCAGATGAGGCAACAACCTGGCGCGGTAACATTCTGGTTGAGGCAACGCGCACACCCCCCGGAAGTCGAATGGCTCGCCAACATCACCAATCCCAAAACCCGCCGCTTCTATAAAAACGATGTTTCGGAATTTGTATCTTTCACGGGTCTGAAAGATTCCGCCGCGCTGCGCACTGTGGCACGGTCACATGTCATCGCCTGGCGCAAGGATATGGCGGCCCGGTCACTGGGAGCTGCGACTATCCGGCGCAAGCTCTCCGCGCTGTCCTCGATGTTTGATTATCTCTGTGAGCGTAATGCGGTCCTGGGCAATCCGGTGGACGGCGTAAAGCGCCCGGCGACCAACAATAACGAGGGCAGCACTCCGGCCCTGGGCGATGCGCAGGCCCGGAGGTTATTGGAGGCCCCTGCCCCGGACACACTGAAGGGTGTAAGGGATCGCGCCATCATTGCGACCCTTCTCTATCACGGCATCCGGCGCGAGGAACTGTGCCTGCTGCGGCTACGTGATATGCAAAGCCGCCAGGGCGTCATGCACTTCCGCATCAAGGGCAAGCGCGACAAGATCCGGTTCGTGCCGATACATCAGATGGTGCTGCGTAAGCGGTAACTGCGGGACGTATTGATCAGGCGGTGAGGCCGTGCAAATCTGAGCGCAGGGGTTTGTCTGCGAAATACTGTTTCCAGAGTCGCGGGGTGAGCTCGGCGACACGGCTTGCAGGATGCATGGAGACGCGCTGCAGGACATCGACCAAATAGGTGTAGGGGTCGATGCCGTGCAGTCGGCATGTGACGATGAGCGACTGGATGATGCCGACGTGCTTGGCGCCGAGCTCGGTCCAACAGAATAACCACGATTTTCTGCCCATCGGAATGACACGCAACGCTCGCTCGATATGATTGGTATCGATGGGAACGTCGGGATCAGTGAGAAAGACTTCGAGCCCCGAGCGCCGCTCGCGCACATAGTTCAGCGCTTGAATATACGGATTACTCGGCGTGAAGCCTTGACGGGAGTTCCCGGCCGACCCAGTCGAAGAAATGCTCGACCAAGGGCTTTGAGTACATCAGGCGATGGATTTGCTTCGCCTCGCCGGTGAGTTTCTTGTCGCGAATTTCCTCCTCGACCCCATACATCGCCTTGATCTGCTCGAGCGCGCTGGCTACACCTTGAGGCTCAGCATCGAGGGCTTCGAAAAAGCCACGGCGCGAATGTGACCAACACTGTGCGTGGGTGATGCCGACCTTCTCGGCATAGCGCTGGTAGGCGGCATAGCCGTCGGTCAATAGGACCGAGCCGACCGCAGCCTTGAGCCCTAAGGCGCTCGCGACGAAATCCGCCGAGCGTGAGGGATGGAACGGGAAACACACCTCATCCTCTTCGCCGTACACGGGCCAGAAATACCCGGTCTGCATCTTGCCGTGGCCCGAGCGCCCGGCTTTGATCGGGGTCTCATCCATGGTCTTCACCCGGCTCGCCCGGATCGAGGCGAACTGCGCCTGGTAGATCGGCTCCAAGAGGCTGATCGAACTTTGCGCAAGCTGTGTGAGCCAGGGGCGCGAGACCGTGATCCCTGAGGCGGCGAGCCGTTGGTGCTGGCGATAGAGCGGCAAGTGCCACGCAAATTTATCCATCAAGAGGCCCGCGGCGAAGCTCACATCCGCGCGGCTGCCTTCCAAGAACCCCTCGGGCGCCGGCGCGGTGAAGATCCTTTGGGTGTCTTTGCGCTTCATCACCGGCCGATGGTACTTCAAAATCACATAGCTGCCCGGGCGCTGCGCGAGGCGGTACGTGATCTTCTCGCCGATCAGTTCGAACTCCCCGGGGCGAGATCTCGCGCCTGCTCGTGTAGCAGCACGATCGACTCGACCGGCAGCTTCGACTGATCGAAGAACTTCAGCTCCTCGCCGCTCTCGGCACCGTCTTTTTGCATCGTGCGCCGGGTATGCGCAGCGATCGTCTTGATTTTTTCAGGGGTGGATGTCGGGACTGGCAACACCTCGCCCAAATGCATCTGCGCCGGGTCCGGCTCGGGGGCAAAACGCTCGCTCTTCTGACCAAAGAGCTGACGACGAAACCAGTCAAGCTGATGCTCAGAGCGGCGATCTGCTCCCCTTGAGTGCTGATCGTCAAGGCCTGGGATTGCACGAGAGTTTGCAGTTCCGCGCCGCTCATCGTGCTCACTTCGGGTGTGCTCGATGAGGGTGCCGGATGCTGCGTTCTGCATGAGAATAATCGATAACAAATAAATGCATGAAAGTGCTTGTTTTATAGGCTTTTATCACTCACCGAAGGCAGCGAAAAACGCTTCCTCACGCGCCTCCCCTCCATCCCCTCGATCAGTAACTTCAACGCCGTCCAGTCCATCTCCTGCGTGCGAACCTTGCGCCAGTCGCTCACGTAGCGTCCCGTCTCGAGCCGCTTGCCCCAGATGCAAAATCCGCTGCGATCAAAATACAAACACTTGATCTGCGTCGCGCGCCGGTTCACGAACACGTACAGCGATCCATCCAGAGGGTTTTGACCCATCGCGTGGCGCGCCAGCGCCTGCAGGCCGTCGTAGGACTTCCGCATGTCGGCAGGCTTACCGTACAGATGCACGCGAATCTGCGCCTCGGCGAAGAACATCAGCTGCGCGCCACCGTCAACACCACGCCGCCGCCGAGCTCAAGCCGCACTTCCATCCGTGATGCGCCCGCACCCACCGCACCAATATCGATAAACGGCGCAACCACCTTTGCCTTCGGACGAGCCTTGCCCTGCTCGCCCCGAACGCCGTCGTTCAACACCGACCGCCAGCGCCGGAACACCCCGGGGTTTATCTTCTCCGCTCGGCAAAACTCCAGCACCGACAACCCGCTTGATACATGGCGCGCAAAAATCTCCCGCCACGTCGCCTCGCTACGCTTGATCCGCCTGATTTTGTCCATCGCTCGCTCCGCTGTGAAAACAGGCGAGTCATTGTCCGGATCTGGACCGAAGAAAACAGAACGCCGCGGAATTACCGGTTACGGTGCTGCGGCTCATCGGCGAATACCTCGAAATGCTGAAGCACGGCGGGGGGCCGATGCATGACAGCCTGGACGAAGCCTTATTCAAACCCGTGGTGAATAACCGCACCGGCAGGCTCGACCGGCATCTTGATCCAGCCTCCATCTACCGGAACATCGTCATCAAGTACGCGAAGGCTACCGGCATCAGCGCCGAAGCCATCGGCGTCTGTGTGCATTCGATGCGGGCGACCGCTGCGACGAACGCACTTTCAAATGCGGCGGATATTGCTAAGGTGCAGGAATGGCTCGGGCACGCTAATGTATCCACGACCCGACTCTATGACCGGCGCAAGACACGCCCAGAAGACAGCCCGACGTTTCATGTGAAGTATTGATCACGTGTAGCGCCTCGCTATGTGCGCCGAGAGGCGTGTGACAACAACTATGTCCGAGGAGGCCGATCACATGCAACATTATGGAGCGGTCTCGTATGAGCCTGCTAGATTGCAGGCGCCAACTCAAGAACGTGACGCATTGCCTCCGTGCAATCCGTTACATACCGCTGATCTTGCCTTTCCTTCGGCAGCGCCTCAATCCTGTCCAAGATGTATTTTGCGGCTCGCGCGATTTCCTGCTTATTGGCAGGCGACAAAACAGCAGCAAAAGTGTCGAAGAATTCGGCAAGATTGGACGCCACGCGAAACGGGTAGTGACGACGTTCAGTTTGAATCTGCTCAAAGATCAGCTTACGGGCGTCACGAAAACTCTTCATGCAGTTGCTTTGGTCTTTGATAGCAATGGCTCGCATCAATAAAAAACGCGCATAGTGGTTATCTATCTGGAACGAATCGTAATTTCTGGCTTTTGCAAGGGCATAGGCGGTTTCGAAGTATTTCTCGGCTCGATCAAACTCCTCAAATAATGTGCACGCGATGGCGTACTGTAGCCAGAACAAGGGATTCTTTTTCGTGAAGTAGAGATCCTTAATGGATTCGTAGTAACGAATGCATGCCTTCCTACGATCTTTCTCCGGAAAGACGAATTGCAGGCCACCAAATCTGGTTAGATCCTTCAGCAATTCGAAATGTAACGTCGAGTTGCGGGCATTCGCATCCGCAGCTTTGGCCATCTTGGTCAGGACGGACACAAGACCATTAGGGTCGGCGAAGTTCGTGAGGATGTACTGTCCCGCCACGGAAGAGCGCAACCTGATTCTGCCGCTGGAGGCGTCGATAATCTCCCTCACCGAAGGATCGCCCTTAAATTCTTGCTCAAGTATTGCCTGGCCGCAGAGATCGAGAAGTAGATCCACCGACGGATCGTATTCGAGAACATTCAAAACAAGAACTGCGGTCACAACCTCGTAGAAACGTTTCTTCTTGGATAGCGACTCGATCACGGGAGTAAAGCGACCGTGAATCTGGGGAGCATTAAAGCGGTCGATCAGAATAGCGTGCCACTCGGCGTGGCAGGTAGTATCCAGGTGCCGAAGCTTGAATGTTTTGGATTTGGCAGCAAGATCCGCCCAGAGGCCGTATTGATCGAATAAGTCTGAGATCTTCTCGCATTGCTGCGGCTGGAGCTTATCTACGGGAATTTCTACAAGAGTTCCGGGCTTCAGCAGCTCGCTAACCCTATCCACGAGCAGGTCGTGGGTCGATGATCTGGCAGAAATCGCCAGCACGCAGTGCGTTGGCGCGTTTTTGCCTATAAAGGCTAAGGTATCGAGCCAGTCCGCGTATTGCTCGATCATCAAGAGACTCTTGCGACTTGACCGGAATATGGCTTCCAGTTCCTCCATCAGCGTATCGGAGTTGTGCGCGACGCTGTAAACGTCGTATCCGGCGTCAAAGGCCTTCACTTTCAGCGTCTCGAAAGCAGCTGTTTTTCCGTTGCCGAGATCGGAGTATAGGGCGACAGCCCGATGGCCGCTGTTGAAACATGAAAGCGCGGTGACGGCGGCGGGCGAGTCAACAAAGTAGTCGAGTTGCCCATGGAGAGATTGCCAAGCGTAATCGGCCCGAATATCACCATGCAACAGCAGGTCGAACATAAGCCGATCTTCAAAAGCCGGAGGATTGCTCGACGGTTCAAACTGCCGCACGCAGTAATTCATAGGGGTTTGGTCATCCTCAGGCGTGTGTGAAGAGGCAGTAACCCTGAGAGCAGAAACCAGGCCGTCGAGATCTAACCCAGTGATGGTGCCAAAGCGCGATATCTTCTGGACTGCGACCGGATCACTCTGCGGACCTATTACGAAGAACGATTTGTTCTTGAGTTCCGGTCTGTCGTACAAGAGTCGGCGAATGTCTATGTCCGCCGTCGAGTAGCCGATAAAGAACACCGCGCGGGCCGCTCCCATGTCCTGCCGAAGTGTCGTGGCCCAAGGAGATTCTGCAACGATATTAGTTAGATAACTGGTGTCTGTGAGTTTTATCTCGCTGTCGAGGGATGGCACCTTCAGCCGGTCAATAAAACCGTTGAGATGGACACAAAGGGTTCCCGACTTCGGAAGTGCATGAAGGGTATCGCTCAGCGTGGCCGGCGTAAGCTTCGTGCCGCTCTGAACCGCCGCAGTTTCGGCCACATTGTCATAGTTCGTGGTGTAGATGCGCTTCCATGGGTAGCGGAGAATATCTATCTGCGCCTGGCTTACTTGCTTGACAGTGAACTCCTGCTGCAGTTCCTCGACCATGCGGTCTCTGCCTTGGTTATTCGTAAACCACTCGGCGGCATCATCAAGCGGGGTGGTTTCCGGCAAGCCACTCAATGTTGCCAAATGAACCGCCAATGCTCCGCCCGCCTTGAAGGGCGTGTTGCGGAGGTTGACCGCTCCGCGCGAGAAACCGGCTCCCGTGAACAACAGCGCGCGGCCGGAAACTATTAATTTAAGACCTTCTTGCAGATCCAAGGAATTTTCTCCCTAAAAAAGTGACCTAGAGTGGCAGGTATAGCGCGAACGCTCCTCCGAGCGCAACTAAAGTGCTACTGGTGCGCGATTGACCAGTTCCGATAAACCGATGCGCAAATGTCCTTGGATGGCTGGGGACACATAAACGCCACAGAAGCGCTTCTCGACAAGCCGGATTATCACCGGCAGAAGACGACGCCAAGGGGCAGCGGGAGTCGTCAACGGGATTTTGATGTGCTGACGTAACTTGAACTGCTACGATAAATCCATCTGAATGCCCGGATATCTGATGTGAAAACCCTTGCTCGATACCTTGAGATTATAGTTGACCCGACATTTGATGATTTTTACGGCAACCGTAGTTCACTTCGCCACGCATACCTTGCTTCCGTGGCGATCTTCCACGCTGTTGATCGCGCTGCCGAGGAAAGCGGAACGCGTAGCGCAAATCTCCGTCAGGTCTGGTGTAAAGAGTCTCTGGAATTCAAATTGGTGGACATCCTTGCACACCATTTTAAGCATGTGCAGAGTTCTGACGAAAAGATACCGTCAACACGTCCTGGGATACCAATCGGACATGCCCTTGGATTTGATGACACTGGCGAGACTATGGATCTGAGGAACCTTTACTTTGTAATTCGAGACGCTGTGAGATTCGTTCATAAGAAAGCGGGAACAATCCACCCCAAGCTGCCGTAACAGTCCGGCTATTGCTGGATATCAGCTTCGTTCCTGAGATTGCGCCACAACGTGGTTTTACCGACCTTGAGCTGACTGGCGATGTCGGCCATCGAATGATTGCCGGTATCGAGCAGTAATTTCGCCCGCTTGACCTGTTTTACATTGAGGCGACGCGGCCTGCCGATACGTTTCCCGTTTTTCCGGGCGACCGCGAGTCCGGATTTCGTGCGCTCGGAAATCAGCGCCGCCTCGAATTCCGCAATCGCGCCCAGAATGTGGAAGAGCAGCTTGCCGCCGGACGAATGCGTTTCGATGTTATCGGTCAGAGAATGAAAGCCGATGTCGCGCAGCTTTATTTTGTCGTCTTTCGACCAAGCCGACAACTTTATGATGCAGCTTATGGTCGATGACTTGGATGCATGGTGGGCGCACATAGACGCGCTCAACCTACCTACCGAGTTCGGTGTGCCCGCCCCCCGCGCGCCAGAAATGCAACCTTGGGGGTTGCGCCTTGCTTACGTCGTCGATCCTTCTGGCGTACTTTGGCACGTGGCGCAACGGCGTCCGCACAAGCCACACGACCGGTGAGTCACTCGCGCGCGAATGTGTAAGCGGCTTGCGGGGTGACTTCCCCATCCGGTTACGATCTTGTGCCTCGCCAAAAATATAAAATTAGAGGCAACACGAATGTGCCAACAATCCATTGCCAATAAGTGGAAAAGAATTTCTGTATTCGATAATCCCAAGTCTTGGCGACTTGAATATCTAGAGCTTGAAAGAATAACGGCTCGCTGCCAGGGAGTTGTGGATTAGCTATCTTCAGTCGCAGGGTGGCAATATCACGCTTGTCATAAAGTCGTACCTTCCAAAGCCATCGAGAGGTAACTAGAGGATGAAGCACTTGTTTGGACGGTGCCAGCTCAGTTAAAGATGCGTCGTCGGATTGAATCGCAATTTCTATGGACTTAAAGCTGCTGGCAATTGGAACAAGAGTTCTACCCACATAATTACTGATTTGAGCAGTTGCAGAAGCAGTTGGGCCCATGCGCTTTGCCTTGGATAGCAGGTCATCAATTGATCTCTCTGCATGCTCCATAAATTTCGGGTCATCCGTGGGGTCTGAAAACGCAAATTTAAGCGTCGGCGTGAATTCCACCGTAATGATTGCGTCCTCGCGAACGTCGACCCGTTTCGGAAGAACAATTGACAGTTCGCCGGACTCTAATGTTGCCAATCGTTGTGTGATTTGATTCATCGCGGCGATGTCTGTGGTAGCGGCCGGAATTCGGTCAGTAGATAACTTGTTCTCGAATTTCTCCCTCAGAATCTTTCCAGTTTCACTAAAGCATTTGTCCAGCGCCTCCAATTGCGCCTTGTCGTTCACCAGCGGCAAACGATCTTGCACTAAATCAAAACTAACGC
>CAVPDW010000003.1:0-1781009 GCA_963702735.1 uncultured Gammaproteobacteria bacterium
GCTCTTCGGGAGTACGTGCGTAGTGCGAGTTGAAGTTCTTACGCCCGGAGAAACATCACTTCGAGAGAAGAGAAGGTGAAAATCCGATGTTAGAAATACGGCTCCGGTCGGGTGCGACTCGCCTAACAGAATATGGGCCTCGCAAGATCCGTTCTTGCAATGGGCGTTTGCTGAGTAATCGTGCCCGTTGAAGCCAGCCACACAAATGCTCTGTAAAAATGTTGGGACGGCCGATGCGATCGATTCGCGGTCGTCATAAAACAGAATCTCTCTATTGTCCGCTCCCGCGACCGAGGTCGAAATCCGCACGAAGCCGAGAACGATTGGATAGTGAAATCGCATGACATCCAGTGTTAGCGTTATGCAAGAATCAGTGTGAGTTGGGAATACTGCGCCTTCATTATGAGACGAGCTCTTGGGGTGATCTCGGCTGGGAATGCACGCTGCACGCATTTTTGAGCCACGAACGAGACGGGGAAAAGACAACACCAACACCCTTCATATCGGTGCACAGGCCTGACGCGCTGGTCGATTCTTGCTCCACTGAGGACTTGGAATATGGCCCTGCTTTTGCTCTGCAAAGTGCGACACCCTTGTCTACGAATCCTCCGTTAGTAATACAGCATTTTCTAGTGGCAAAGGCTAGTAAACACCTTGATATCGCACGCCCGATCGGGTCTGAGTTGGTGCCGATCAAGGCCAATTACCTTCCTCTCAAGTGACGCCCCCTAGTTCGAAAGTGCTGTGCCGGATATGTGACCAACTCAGATTGAGTGTGCCAGGATTGTGCCTTGGTGTGCCTGGGAAGGGGCTGGCAAGTCGCTGCAAGTGGTTGATTTATAAACCCCTGGAACCGCCGAAAGCGGGCTGAAAATCCGCGTGTCGGGGGTTCAATTCCCTCCCTGGCCACCAATAAATCAAATACTTAGGCCGACCGCGCCGCCGCTGAGCGTGGAATAAAACCCGCCAAGTGGAATATTCGCCAATGCGCGGTTCCTCGAGCATCCAATATCCTCAATCGCGGAATATGATCCGCGGCGTGGAATATTCAGCCACTCACGCGCCTACTTTTCTGCCTGCCCGCGCACGCCGAGGCTTTCTCACGTAGACCATCTGTGTGGTTTTTCGGTCGCTGTGAGCGAGCCGATTGTGTGCGGCTTCGAAGTCGTCCTCGTCCGTCGCGTTCTTTGCCCGAAGGTCATTGAACGTGAAAGGCTCCTTCAGTACAGGTTCGAGCGTGACAACTCCGTTCTTGCGCCTGCGGCCTTTCAGAGCGGTCTGGATGAGACGGTGCCAATTGCTCCGAAATCCACTGCCGGTGAAGGGGTCACCTTGGAGATTGCAGAGCAGGGTCGGACGGATGTCGGGGCCGAGCTCATGCGCGCGCTCGATGACTTCGCGCAGCTCCGCGGACCATTCGACAATTACGATCTTCGAGGTCTCTACGATCTTTCCGTGACGCGGATGACGGCGCTTGGACTTGCCCGGTCGAAATACCAACCCCTCATTCGAGTAAGCCTCTGGATCGCGATTCGGGAGCGTCAGCAGGTCATCTTCGCGCTGACCCGTAATCGTCGCAAGATCCATCGCGACCTTCATGGCGTGACTCGCGATGCTGTAGACCGCCAGAAACTCACGGTCCCACACGTAGCGCGTGCGTGGCGACTCCGACAGACGTTTGAGCTCATGGCACGGGTTCGTCGCGACGGCATGCGGACCTAGTGCCTGACGCCACCCAATGGCCTCGCGAAAGACCGCCGAGAGACAGGAGATGTGCCGGTTCGCCTGAACGTTTCCCGACTCTTTGGCCAGCGCTGCGCGGAACTCAAATATGTCTGGCGCCGTGACCTCATTGGGTGGAGTCAATCCGAACGACGGACACAACCGCTCAATGTAGCCCTGGTAGTCCGACTGCGTACGCCTCGCAAGTGTGGGAACGATCTCGACCAAGAAGCGATCGAACGCGTCGCTCATGGTGTGCAACGCCGTGGGTGCGGCACGCTGCGCGAGATTGCTGTACATCTCACTCTCGGTCGTGCCGAGATCGATGCGGCGCTTCGTGCCGGGCGGCGGATCCTTCGACAACTTGGGTTTGAACCAATAGCGCCCCGACTCGAAGTAGACCCTCTGCGGCAGATGTTTGTCGCGTTTGCGGCGTCTACCCATAGTTCAACAGCTTCCAACGAGGCCAGCTTGCGCGCACTGCGGAATTGAGGGGCAAATCGCAAGTAACGCGCGTTTCGATGAGGCCGCCGCAGATCCTGCATCGTCCCGCATGAGCTTTCTGGCAAAACTCAGTATGCCACCTGTTATGAGAGGTTCCTGAAGGCGTCCGCAAGTTCATCGTGTTGAACCGAGAATCGTCCGGTATTGCGTGCCTTGAGCTTGCGCAGATTGAGCAGCTTCCATTGCAGCGCCGGAAGATGCTGTAGGCTGGAGAACGGCATCAAGTCCCACTCAGGCTCGGCGCGCACCAGCGACAGTAGAAAGTCACGGTGGCGTTGCGTCAGAGCACGTGGAAGCTGCGTTATCAAGCGTTCTTGGGTTCGCTCAAGCAGGTGTAGCGCAACCACATCGTTCGTCAGGCCCGCGAATTCGTTTGTGAAAGCCGGCTCCAGCGCCAAAGCCTTCGGGAACAGCACTTCGTGAACGGGGCGATTGTGACCGGCGAGATACGCAACGAAGCAATCTACGAAGGAGGGCTGCCAGCCGAACCGCTCAAGCATTTTCAATACGTCGAACATGTCTCGGGGATGCTGCCGGTCCAAGGCGGCGACCAGCTTGCCGCCGTAGAGTTCGGCGGGATCCAGGACAGGCAGGACGATGTCGCTCGTGAAGAGTTCTTGGGCGATCGGCATGAGAGGCCGTTGCGTGACGGGCAATACGGTACCTCGAAAGACGAAGTTGACTTCGACTTTGATCCTCAATCCGCGGTCATCGACGAACAGTTTGACGTCATCGCCGCTTTTTGTGGTGGGCACGCTAGCGCGGTAGCCCAAGGCCGATATTGCGGTCTTGGCCGCCTTGAGGTCCGCTGCGATCGCTCGCAGTGCGTCCTCGCGACCGAGGGCGTGATCGGTAAACACAACGTCGATGTCGACAGAGAGCCTCGGCATGTCGTGCAGGAACAAGTTGAGCGCCGTGCCACCCTTAAGTGCGAAGCGCGGCGACTTGAACACGGCGGGAGCTATCGCCAACAGCAATCGGACGGTGTCAATGTATTCCTGGTTCATGAGCGCCTCAGGTCAAGGCGCTCGCCGGATTTTGCAACCGCCACCCAGCGTTTTCCACCGCCGATACGTTGACTATGCCGTTTGGCAGAGGCGGCCCATGGAAGATCAAGCTCTCTTCCGAGCAATTCTGCCAAGCGGACAACCTTGATCCTCGTCGTGTGTGCCAGCAGATTGTCGAAGGTCTTCTCGCGCAACGTGCGCAGGCTCTCGACGAGTTGCCGCGTTTCCTGAAGCGATTGAGCTTTTCCGATGTCGCTGAGAAGTTCGAGGAGTGCTCGCTCGGGTACGGAGACGAGTATTTCAGGCCGGCCGTTTGGGATTGGCTGCAGCCCGAACCCGTTCGGTAGTTCCCCATCGAACAGCTGGGTCGATTGGTAGCGGCTGGCAAAGCGCTGGGTAAACCAGGCCGGCAAGCGTTTCGGTTCGTCGCCCCATAAGGTCAGGACTTCTCGAAAGCTGATGTTCTGCCGGATTCCGCGCCACGCGAGGGCGGTCTTTCCGCCGACGTGGAGGCCAGGCATTTGGTGACCGAGATATGCCAAGCAACCGTCGCGGGTAAGCGTGTCCCCGGGCAGCATGTAGACGCCGCGACCAAGGTGAGTGAGCCATCCAGCGCGTGCGAGTGCCGAGGCTCTGAATGCGCTGACGCCATAAGTCAGCAATGCGGCGGTGCTCAGGGGTTCGCCGCGGGGGAGTTCGCTTAGCACTCGCTTGAATGAAAATGACTCTTTAGTTGACGTCATAGGTCAACTATAGCAATCCAATCATTCAATCTCAAGGTCGGATCGAATAAATTAACTCCGATAATTGACCTTATAGATCAAGTATTACAATTATTTCATTCAAGATGCAGCCGGGCGGCGCGCGGGCCATCACGGGCTTCTGCGCGGTTCGGCTGTGGAATATTCGCCAGTCGCATCCATATAAAACAAGGTTTTATCTCTTTGTAACTAAGCCACATCTCTGTCAAAATAATCACTTCCTATTCAACAGGTTATAAGCTTTTGAAGACTGGACTGAAAATCCGCGTGTCGGGGGTTCAATTCCCTCCCTGGCCACCAATAAATCAATAAGTTTAGAAGCGTCTGCAATTTACGATTGTCTAATATCCGGGGCATTGTCTAATGTTTTTGCAGTTTAGTTTCTTGCCATATAAAATATATGTTAAAACAACAAGTTAAATTATATCTTGCCAAATATACCAGTATCGTGCCAAATAAAAGTAACTCATGCCCAAGCGAGTCACTGAGGCCGAATTTCAGCGGATTGCGGACGTCCTGCTTCGGTACCCGACCGGCCTGTCCCTCCTGCAGCTGCAGAGGGAGCTTCGCGGGTCCATCTCTCGCCGCACTCTCAGTCGCCGGATCTCGGACTTGCTTGCGGCAGACCGCATTCATCGTCGCGGCGAGGCGAGGTCGACTCGATATGTGCACGGACCGGTGCCGACGACCCTGGGACTTAAGCCCCCCCAGGACAAAGGACGAGCAAGCGGTGCTCTGCCCGCCACCATCGCTCCGCCGCGTAAGGCCGCGGAGTCAGCTGGACAGTTCGAGACGCCCGAAGGCGTCGTCACAATCGAGCTTTCTTCGATCGCGCGCGAAATTCTCGCATACGTTTCTAGGCCGGTAGCGGCCAGAACACCGCGAGGCTACGAACGAAATCTGCTCGATGACTACGTGCCCAACAAGAGCGCATACATTCGAGACAAGATCAAAGTCCATCTACACAAAATCGGCAAACCGATCGAGGCTCAAAGGGCGGCCGGAACGTTCGCTCACGACATCCTCAGCCGCTTCCTGATCGATCTTTCCTGGGCCTCGAGTCGTCTCGAAGGCAATACCTATAGCCGACTCGATACCGAGCGCCTCATTCAGTTCGGCCAGGAAGCCGAAGGCAAGGACGCGAAGGAAACGCAGATGATCCTGAATCACAAGAAAGCCATTGAGCTGCTTGTGGAGGACAGCGCGGACAACATTGGAATCAATCGCTTCACTCTGCTCAACTTGCATGCATTACTGTCGGAAAATCTGATGGCCGATCCTGAGGCGTCAGGCCGTCTGCGCCGCAGGCCTGTAGATATCACCGGCAGCGTCTACATACCTCCCGCGATACCGCAGGTGATCGAGGAGTACTTCTCGCTCATCCTTTCGAAGGCCGGCTCGATTGGCGATCCATTTGAAAAGGCGTTCTTCCTGATGGTGCATATGCCGTACTTGCAACCCTTCGAGGATGTCAACAAGCGCGTCTCACGCCTGGCCGCCAATATTCCGCTCATTCGGGCCGATCTCTGTCCATTGTCATTCGTCGACGTGCCGGAACGCGCGTACATCGCTGGAACACTCGGCGTGTACGAGATGACCCGTGTAGATCTCCTGCTGGACGTGTTTGTGTGGGCATATGAGCGGTCCTGCCAGCGATACGTCGTCGTTCGGGACTCGGTTGCGGAGCCGGATCGGTTCCGCATGCGATATCGAGAAGCGCTTACGGATGTGATGAGGCAGATCGTGCTCGAGAAGAAGCGGCCTACCGACGAGGAGATCCGCGTTCTCGCGCAGCGCAACGTCGAATCCCGCGACCTATCGAGCTTCGTTAAGCTGGTGATGCAGGAATTCCAGCGGCTGAATGAGTTCAACATCGCTCGATACCGACTTCATCTTTCAGAGTATTGGGCATGGTACAGGGCGCACCACAGCGCAAATCCCGGGTCCTGATAGCCGTTGTCGTCCGCAATTATTGAGTCACGTACCGATGGACGAGAGAGAGTACTCGTGATGCAACCCGCCAAGGATCGATTTGGCGCGGACGGCATACGCTTCCGCGCGACGGTGACGCGAACCGAATTGGTTTTTGTCGAATATACCTGCTGGTGGATCCGGAACACCCGGGCCCAGCGCCATGTGCGGACGTCCGGAATTGTAGTGAGCAATCCAGGATTCCAGAATGGACCGCAAATGCGATTCGCAAAGGGGAAGCAACCAATCCAGGCACTCGCGCCGAATCGTGCCGATGACTCGTTCACAGATCGCGTTCGCTTTCGGGCAGCGCGGCGGCGATTTCAACACCTCAATGCAAAGTCTGTTCACCGATTCGTCGAGGTGCTTGGCATAGATGCTATCGCGATCATGCAGTAGGTACTGGTATCGCTCCTCGAACCCGATGGCCTCGCGCAGCTGCTGCAGCGTCCAAGCGGCACTTGCATGGGCGGTGACGTTGCAATGAATCAGGCGACGACTGCGGTGTTCGATAACCACGAATACGTAGAGCGACCGGAATGTGACGGTAACGCTAACCAGGAAGTCGCAGGCAATGATTCCCTGGGCGTGCAGACGCAAGAACGTCGACCACCGCAAGTGGCCTCGCGGCCGGCCGGGTGGGCGAGGGGGAAGATACTTCCGCACGGTGCGCGGCGAGACCTGAATGCCGAGTTTCAGAAGAAGCTCACTGGCGATGCGTTCCTCGCCCCATGAAGGGTTCTCGCTTCCCATGCGGCGGATCAGGGCCTGTAATTGCTTCGGGATGCGAGCTGCCGACGCAGCATCATGATCTCTGCGGCCAGGGTGCCTTGCCGCCGGACGGCGATAGGTATAATCCCTCCCAGATCCGTCAGTAACTGCAGGACGATTTGGAGCCGCGCGTACACGCGTCGATAATGCCACATTCGCTGTGGCGGTCCATCAATTGCCAGACTCGCATATTTGCGGAGGACAGGGGTCGGCTGGAAACCGAGTTCCTCGATCTGCTGCTAGAATTGCCCGATGAGTTCAAGACTTACCTCGACAAATCCCTACCTGCGAGATCGTGATGTCCGGGAGCGGACGGTAGCCAGGTCCGTCGAGACGTCGTCGGCCATCGAGGGCATTCGGACGATCTTCAAACGACATGCAAAACCCAGCGACAGCCGCGTAAAGCCCGCTAAGCGGGGCCCTGCGCCAAAGTTGCACCAACAGATCGAGCTCATCCCGCCACCGCCGCAAGCCAAGCAGCGCTTTGTCATCGGGATGCTCGATACCGCGTTACGGCAACCGCACGGTAGTCGGCGCAGGAGAACCTATGCACAGCCACACCGCTAAACAAGAGGCCATCGAGACCATCGAACGCCTGCCCGATGACGCCCCCCTCGATGAGATCGTCTATCGGCTCTTTGTACTCAACAAGTTTCGTCAGGGGATACAGGATATCGACGCCGGCCGCGTGATTTCCAGCGAGGCTCTCGCGCGCGAGATCGAGCAGTGGTGACCGCATCGTGGTGAACTGGTCGCAGCGCGCCCGCGC
Source organism: uncultured Gammaproteobacteria bacterium (assembly GCA_963702735.1). Classification (GTDB taxonomy): domain Bacteria; phylum Pseudomonadota; class Gammaproteobacteria; order Steroidobacterales; family Steroidobacteraceae; genus Bog-1198. The sequence goes on from CAVPDW010000003.1 coordinate 7,506, forward strand.
CGACGGCATCGAGGCCGCGCCCCTCGGCGGGCGCAAAGTCCCCGAACTCAACGACGAGCAGGTGCGCGAGATTCCCGCCTATTCTTGGCGCATCCTCTATCACCTCCGCGAGGGTCGGGTCTTCATCGTTACGCTCGTGCATAAACGCCGCCACCTTGATCCCGAGCAGATCCAGCCCGCCGAGTAAAGCACCACGTTCGACGCCTGGCAGCCATCCCCAGATTGGGTATGCTTGTGAACCGGCGAGCTGATTGGACGCAGTTCCGTTGCATTTAGGGAGTTTGGAACGGAAAAGGCGGATTGGCTGACCGAAGACCGACACCTCACCAATCACAAATGCGGCATTTCAATGCATTTCTCGTGGCTGACGACAGCAGGTCAAGATGCTTCAGAAGTCGAACGCGCCCCAAATGCGACAGAACCGCCGGGCGCTAAAGACCGCTTTGCTCAAACGCGTGACGAATCGTAGCCCGTTCGGACTCGGCGAGCTGCAGCAGCGGCCGTCTTACAGGGCCGCCGACCTGCCCCAATAAATCCTGCCAGTATTTTTGCTGTGCGTGGGGGGTGCCGGGCATACGTGAGGCCGCGAGAGCTTGTCGAACCGGCTCGAGGCTGTCGCGCACTCTGCGGGCCTCTTCGAATCGACCTTGGAACGCCAACTCAGTGTATTCCTGCATGCGCCGATCCGTCTTCGTCTGAAACAGAATGGGTGGGATGGAGCACAAATACAGCCGCCACCCCAGTTCGATAATATTGTCGAGCCATTCGGCTTCCGACGCGGTGCTCACGATTAAAGTGTCCCGCGCCATGTCGGTGAGTTCAGCGTACATCTGGCGCGGCACACTGTACTTGATGGCAACGATGTTGTGACAGTCGGCTGCGATGCGCGCGCAGGTCTCCGGCGACAGCAGATATCCGGCATCGGGGTGAGACCACATCACGACTCCGATATTTACTTGCGACGCGATGTGTCCGTAGTACTCACGCACGGTGGTGTCGATGTCGTGTCCAAAATGAAGCATCGGCGCGTGTACTACGATGTAATCCGCGCCCGCCTGTTCGGCGTGTTTGGCGAGTTCTATGACTGTATCGAGATTCTGATCCGAGCAGGACATCATGATGCCGCCGCTCGGACGGTATTCGCGTGCCGCGGCGACGGCGATCTCGCAGACTCGCTTGCGCTCGGCGACCGACATCGAAAAGAATTCGCCTTGCTTGCCGCAGACAAAGAGTCCCGCTATTCCCAGGTCGACGAGCCAATGTCGCAAGTTGCTGCGCAATCCGCGTTCATCCAGCGCGAAGGATTGCGTGAACGGTGTCGGCACGGCGGCCCAAATCCCATGCAAGCGATCTCGGGCACGCGCTTTGTGATCGACTCGAAGGTTGGTCATCCTGCCTCGTACGTCATGCTGTGCGAGATGTTTTTGACAGTCGTGTAGTTTGACAGCCCCTCAGTGCCTCCTTCCCGACCGTAGCCACTGTCCTTGACTCCGCCGAACGGCGTTTCGGCCACCGAGGCTTCCAGAGTATTGATCGACAGGTTGCCTGCCTCGATGCCCTCTATGAGGTGATCGGCGTTGCGAGCTGAGTTCGTGAACGCGTAGGCGGCCAGGCCGAAGGGCAATCCATTGGCTCTCTCGATAGCCTCTTCCAGCGACGAAACGGGGTTGATGAGCGCAAGAGGGCCAAAGGGTTCCTCGCGCATAGCCCGCGCATCGTCCGGCACCTCCGCCAACACGGTCAGTGGGAAAAAGTAGCCGCGCCCGTGCGGGACCTCTCCGCCCGCCAGAACGCGGGCGCCCTTCGCCCGGGCGTCAGCGACCAACCGCTCGAGTGTCTCTATGCGGCGGTGGTTCGCCAATGGACCCATTTGCGTGGAGGGATCGAAGCCGTCGCCAACCTTGACCGTCAAGGCCTTTTCGACGAAGGCCTTGGTGAAGGCTTCAAAAAGCGGCTCCTGCACATAGAATCGGGTTGGGGAGGTGCAAACTTGGCCGGCGTTGCGGGCCTTGCGCAAGGCGCCGGCAATCCCAGTGGCCACGGGATCCACGTCGTCGCAGACTATCACCGGCGCGTGTCCGCCCAGCTCCATCAGCACGGGTTTCATGTGACGCGCCGCAATTTCAGTTAGATGCTTGCCGACCGCCGTAGAACCGGTGAAGGCGATCAACCGGGTTTGCTCCTGCGGGATGAGGTAGGCGGAAATCTCCGATGGCAGCCCGAAAACAAGGTTGAGTACGCCGGGCGGAAGCCCAGCGTCGTGAAACGCCCGGGCAATATGGACGGCCCCGGCAGGTGTTTCCTCTGCGGCCTTGATAATGATGGAACAGCCTGCCGCAAGCGCACCTGCGATCTTCCGGGACGGCTGGCTCATCGGGAAGTTCCAAGGCGAAAACGCAGCAACCATCCCGATCGGCCGATGGAGCACCATGTACTTGATGCCTCGCGCGCTGGGGATGACGCGCCCGTAGGTACGCAAACCCTCACCCGCATCCCACTCGAAAAATTCGCAACCGCGGATAACCTCGGCACGCGCCTGAACAATTGGCTTGCCGTGCTCGAGCGTGATCGAGTATGCGATCTCTGCAAACCGCTCACGCATGAGGGCAGCGGCTTTGAGAATGACTTCCGCGCGCTTGGCTGGAGAGGTCCTGCTCCAGACCTTAAATCCATCTGCCGCAGCACCGAGGGCCGCGTCGAGCTCCGATCGCGTCGCGACAGGCACCCTTCCGATCTCGCGCTCATCCGCGGGGTTGAGCACCGGCAGGGTGTCCTGTGTCTCCAGCCATTCTCCGGCGATATACAGTCGCAGATCAGGGTACTGACTCATACAACCTCAACGAAATCCGAACGGAACGGAGAGACTCATCCGGCCGATTGAAGCTCATCGGTATTTATTAGACAATCAAATTTCTGTGTAGGATTAAGCGGAAACTGTTATGAATGTAACTTTACGGCAGCTGCGAGCTTTTACGGAGGTCGCCCGGCGCGAGAGCTTTACTGAAGCGGCCAAACAGCTGCATCTCTCGCAATCCGCCGTTAGCGCGTTAATCCGGGAACTGGAACGGCAAATTGGCTTTGGACTCTTGGACCGAACCACCCGCCGCGTCGTCTTGAGCGCGTCCGGCGGGTATCTGCTGGAACTCTCAGAGCGAGTGCTTCGCGACGTGGACTCCGCGCTCTCGGAAGCCAAGGGGCTGCTCGATAAGAGCCGCGGGCGCGTGATCGTGGCAGCATCACCACTTGCCGCGGCCACGGTGCTACCTGCCATGATTTCCCGATTTGCCCGTACCTTCCCCGAGGTACACATTGATTTGCGGGACGTGCTAACCGATCAGATTCTGCAGAGCGTGCGCAACGGCACGGTGGACATCGGCATCGGCACCTTCGAGAAGTCCGCAACGGAACTCGAATTGAGCACCCTGTATGAGGATGTTCTCGGGGTGGTCATGCCGAACAATTCCTCCCTGGCCGATCGTCGCTCCCTGTGTTGGCGGGATTTGAAAGGCCAATCCAATATCGCGCTATCCCGTTCGAGTGCCTTCAGGCCGTTGATCGACTCAACCCTGAGATCACAGTCGATTGAATTGGGCGAGACGCGCTTCGAAGTGGGCTACATGGGGACTGCCGTGGCATTGGTGGAGGCGGGGCTTGGCGTCAGCATCTTGCCGGAGCGGGCGGCGGCTCTCATCAAGCAGCGGCGCGCGAGGTTTCGGCGCCTGACGGCACCGGTCGTCTCGCGCCCGATGACGTTGGTTACCCGAGCGGGGCGTTCGCTATCGCCGGCGGCCAGCGCCTTCGCCGAATGTCTGTCGCAGGTCGATCCGACGCGACGGCCCGCGGGCTAAGAAACTCATCCGGCGATTGGCGCGCAACGCGCCTGCTCGCCGTCGCGAAATCGTTCCTAATTAGAAATTTTTGACATTATGGGATCATCATGGCACTTTAGAAACGTGAGCCACAATCTCGATCTGATGGCTCGGTTTGGCAACGGGCGCGCCGAGACCATCAGGGACGCGATCTGCTCGCGGGACAGGGAGACCTCGGGAGGGAGTAACCATCTTAAGTTTCGGGAGCGCCGGGAACTTGTTGCAATCTTTGGGGATGAACTCATGAACCTACCTATTTCCCGGCGGCGGTGCCGCTGTGTAGTCTATGCGCCCCTTTTGGGGGTTTTGGCGGCGTCGACAGCAACGTTTGCGGCGACCTCAGAACTCGAGGAAATCGTCGTAACGGCACAGAAGCGCGAACAGTCACTGCAGGAAGTGCCGATTTCCGTCAGCGCGATCACGGCCGATGACATTGTCGCGCGGTCGATGCGCAATCTCGGCGATCTTCCCACCGCGGTCCCGGGCGTTCAAATCACCAAAAGCGACCAAGGCGGTGACAATGCGGGGGTCTACATTCGCGGCATCGGTCAATTCGATTGGCTGCCTACTTTTGATCCGGGCGTTGGGATCTATGTGGATGGGGTGTATGTGGCGCGCACCGCAGGCGGCCTGCTCGATTTGACAGACCTCAATCGAGTCGAAGTGCTGCGTGGCCCGCAGGGGACATTGTTCGGGAAGAATACCATCGGCGGCGCCATCAGTGTCACCACCAATTCGCCGACCTTCACGAATGAGGGAAACGCGTTTGTGCGGGCGGGCGAGAGGGACCGGCTCGACGCCGGCCTTACGCTGAACGTCCCCCTCATCGACGACACACTGGCGGCCCGATTGTCCCTGCTGACCATGAACCAAGACGGCTTCGGCACGAGTTTGGAGACGGGACGAAAGTACGGCGGCCAAGGCAAGGAAGTCGGCAAGCTGTCGATCCTTTGGAAGCCTAGCAGCCGCGTCAGCGTCGATGTGTCGGGCGACTACACCCGCGTTAGACAGCCGATTGCCATGAGCCTTCTCTTGAATCTCAATACTCAGACTTTCGTGACCATTCCTCAAAACCAGTGGGCGGTCGCGAACGGGGTCACGCCTTACGATGAGCGCTGGCTCTCACCGAGCTACTACACCAACTATTCGGTGTGGAACTTCGATGATCACGAGGATACCTGGGGCACGAGTGCCACGGTGAAGGTGGATTTGGACTTCGCGGAATTCAAGTCCATCAGTGCCTATCGAAAGTCGAGATTTCTGACCGGCCTTTCCTTCGATGCCGCCCCGTCGCAAATGGGCGATCAAATCGTCGATGAATCGGACGATCAGGGCACGCAGGAATTTCTCCTTAGCGGCAAATCATTCGACAAGCATTTGGACTGGGTGACGGGACTCTACTATCTGCGCGAGAACATCTTCAACGCGGTGACCCTGCCCCTGTCTTTTCCCGCCAATCCGGACGGCTACGATACCTATACGACCAATAAGGCGGGCACAACCAGCTATGCCGGATACGGCGACGCGACGTTGCACGTCACCGACAAGTGGAGTTTCACTCTGGGCGCGCGCTATTCGGAGGAACGCAAGTCCGATACCATTCACGTCATCGCCACCAAACTCGGTTTCGATTTTCTGCCGGCGTCCTCGTTCGAAAAGTCCTGGAACTCCTTCACTTATAGGGCAGGGCTTCAGTACCAGGTTGCCGAGAGTGTCATGGCCTATGGTTCTATCTCAACCGGATTCAAGAGCGGCGGCTTCAACGGTCGGGCGAACAGCACCGCGTTCATCGCCTTTGACCCCGAAAAGGCCACTTCTTACGAACTCGGATTGAAGTCCGAGTTGCTGGAACGTCGCCTGCGCTTGAATCTGGCGGCCTTCCAATCCAACTACCGCGATATTCAGACCACCTTGAACTTGGTCGACCCGGTCACCGGAGTCACCACCAATGTCGTGCAAAATCCTGCCGACGCGCGCATCCGAGGTTTGGAACTCGAAGGTGAGGCCATCGTGGCGGCGTGGTTGACGCTGGATGCGAGCGCTACCACGACCTCGGCCGAATATACCCGCCTCGAGCCGGGCACCATCGTCTCCTTCTCGGATCATCTGCCGCAGGTGCCGAGTTGGACCATGAACGTGGGTGTGGAACTGCACCTGCCGATCCCGGTTCGTGGGGTGGAGGATGGTCTGGCGACGCTGCGCATCGATGAAAGCCACAAGGCCAGCAGCTACGATGCGGCGCCGAACACCATCTACAACTACGAGCCTGCTCGGGACATCGTGAATGCCCGCCTGAGTTTCGGCCCCCGTTCCGGTCCTTGGTCGGTGGCCGCCTATGCGCGGAACCTGTTCAACCGCCGCTACCTCGACTTTCACGAAGATCTGATGGCCTTCGTCTATTCGATAGGGACGCCGGGCCCGCCGCGTGAAATCGGCGGCGAGATTTTCTATCGCTGGTAGGTGCGAACGGATGCTGACTCATGGCATGCCCATCGATTTGCGGCATTGGATTGCCGAGCATCGTGCCGCCTTGCGGCCGCCGGTGGGCAATCAGCAACTGTGGCCGGACTCCGATCTGATCGTGACCGTCGTCGGTGGTCCCAACCAGCGCAGCGATTTTCATGACGATCCGTTCGAGGAGTTCTTCTACCAGTTGAGGGGGGATGCGGAACTGCTCATCTGGGACCGGGGCCGATTCGAACGGGTGCCCCTTGCCGAAGGCGCGGTATTTCTGCTGCCGCCGCATGTTCGCCACTCCCCACAGCGCCCGCAGGAGGGGAGTATCGGCCTCGTCGTCGAGCGCGCCAGGCCTACGGGGGTCCGCGACGGCTTCGAATGGTTCTGTGGTCGGTGCGGCTCGTTGGTGCATCGCGCCGAGTGCCAATTGACGAGCATCGTTGAGGATTTGCCCAAGGTATTTGCACAATTCTATGCGGCACACGACGCGGCGCGGCGCTGCGGGTTGTGCGGCGTCATCCACCCGGGACGGGACTGGTCGGCCTGGCGCGAGCAAGCCCGCGGGCACCTGTTGTAGTGTTCATTCGAAATGCATGGTATGTCGCCGCGTGGTCTTCCGAGGTCTCGACCCGGCCGTTGGCGCGGACGGTGCTGGGAGAAAAAGTGGTACTGTTCCGCCGCGTCTCGGGGGCGATCGCGGCAGTGGAGGATCGTTGCTGCCATCGGGGGTTGCCCCTGTCGCTCGGGGAGGTGCGGGGCGAATGCATCGTTTGCGGCTATCACGGCATTGCGTACGACGCCGACGGACGTTGCAGCAGCATCCCTGGTCAGCCGCATGTCTCGTCGCGCATGCGCGTCCGGGCGTTCCCCACCAGCGAACAAGACGAGCTGATTTGGATATGGATGGGCGCCGCGGACGCCGCCGACCGTACGACCATTCCGCGCTATGCCTATCACGAGAATCGCGCCGCATGGCCGCATCGAACCTGTGTGCAGCATTTGCGCTGCAACTACCGCCTGGTGATCGACAATCTGCTTGATCTGACCCACCTTGCCTTCGTTCACAAAGCGACCATCGGGGGCGATCCCGACGCGCACGCTCGTGCGCAGTTCTCGGTCGCCGCCACCGAGCAGGGTGTCCAGTTCATCCGCTGGCTGCTGAACTCGCTGCCGCCGCCCACGTATGTCGAGGCAGTGAAATTTACCGGGAGAGTGGATCGCTGGATGGAATTCGAATTCATCGCCCCCGCGGTCGTGTATCAGTTTACCGGCGCCTTGGCGGTCGGCGAGGGTGCGTATGAGCACGGCAATCGCCACGGCGGCTTCGCACTTCGCATCTTTCATGGCATCACCCCCGAAACGGCAGACACTTGCCACTACTTTTGGTCCGGTGCGCATGGCTATCGCCAGAGTGAACCGTCCGTGACGGATACCCTCTTTGCGGCGCTGTCGGCCACCTTCGCCGAGGATGCGGCCATTCTGGAGGCGCAGCACGCAAGTTTGCGAGCCTGCCCCGCGCCGTTGTTCAATACGGTGCATGATCGGGCGCGAGTCATTGCCGAACGGGCGCTCGAAAAACTTCTCGCCGCGGAGTAGGCCATGAACGCATCCACGATCGATATCGGCAACGGCATTGATCTTTACTATGAGGAGGCAGGCTCCGGGCCCGTCATTTTGTTGGTGCACGGCATGTGGGGTACTTGCCGATTCTTTCACAAGCAAATGGACGCGCTGAAATCCAAGTACCGGGTGATCGCGTTGGATTTGCGCGGTCACGGGCGATCCTCCATGACTTTGGACCATCAGGCGGTACCGGTCTACGCACGGGATTTGCGGGCCTTCATCCAAAGACTGCAGCTCGAGAATTTTGTCGGTGTCGGTTGGTCGATGGGTGCCTTTGTTTGGTGGGATTACTACCTTCAGTTCGGGGTCGCCGGGCTACGGGGGCTGGTGAACATCGATCAGCCTCCAAGCGATTGGCGCTCCGCGGACATTCCTCGCGGCCTCATCACGATCGAGGCGCTGCGCGACTGGCATTACCGGCTGCAGACCGACCGAAACGCATTCATGCGGGATCTGATACCCATGATGTTCGCCCGGGCTCCGGCGCCGGCCGAGGTGAGCTGGATGCTTGATGAAATGACACGCGCGCCGGCCGTCATCGCCGCTGCCGAAATGATTGATCAAAGCTTGCGGGAGTATCAGAACATGTTGTCCGGGTATCCCATACCCACGTTGGCGTGCAGCGGCGCCTTGAGCGCGCAACCGCGTGAAGGCATGCAGATGATCGCGGATCGCGTGCTCCACGGCCGGCTGCAGGTTTTCGAGAATTGCGGCCACTGCCTGTTTCTCGAGGACGCGCCGGCGTTCAATCGCTGCCTCGACGAATTCGTCGCCGGACTTGGCCGAAGCTAGGCCTCAGCCGCGCCGCAAGCCCGCGAGCGCGGCGCCGGCAAGGAAGCACAGCACGCAGAATATTCCGATCGGGCCATAGCTTTGGCTATTGCCGATGAGCGAAGCGACGACCAGCGGCGCGATGCCGAAGCCGACGGTGTAAAAGGCAGCGGAGGCCGCCACGGTGCGGCCACTGTGATCGATTTGCGCCATGCGTGTGCGGAAGCACGGCACCACGAACATGATCGAGAACGATGCAAGACAACCGCCTGCTCCATACAGCCAGGCGCTGCCGCCGAATACGAAGAGCACCGCCGCCACGGCCATTCCCAGGCAACCGGCGAGCAGACAGGCGCGCAATCCGAGCCTGGGTTCACCCCACGCAGCGGCCAATGGTCCGGGTACGCCGGCGAGCTGTCCGATGCTGAGCCAGAGTCCTATTTGGGCCGGCGACAGTCCCTGATGCGCGCCGATCCGCTCGGCATAGACCCACAGCCCGCTGGCGCCGCACCACAGCAGCAGGAACGCCAGTAGTAATTCTACTCGTGGTCGGCGTGCGCCCCGCGGCAGTGAACTTGACGCAGTGACGGATTGCTGTCCGAGGCGCGGGATGCGAGTCACCAAGGGCAGCAGCAACAGGGGTACGGCGGCGAGCAACCAGAACAGGCCGGCGGCTCCCGCATGCTCGGTCAGCCAGGGAGTGGCGACCAACGCAACCGACGCGACCACCGCGACGGCAGTGCCGATCATGGAATAGAGGCGGTGCGGATGCGCGGTGGCGGCGACGGCGGCGCCGGCCGCGGCCATGATCGCTCCTTCCCCGAGTCCCGTGAGAGCGCGCGCGACGGTCAGGATGACGGTCGAGGTATTCATGACGCACAATGTGTTGGCGGCCGTAATAGCCAGGACCGCCACTGCCAGCAGCGGCCGCACCGATTGATTCGGGCGCAGGCGCGTGGAGACGATGACCGAGGCGACAGCCATGGCCAAAAGCTGCAGCGACACCAGTGTCCCGGCATGCCGCTCCGAGATGCCGAACGTATCCATCATTGCCACCAAAATGAACGGCATGATGAGCAAGCTGTACTCGCCAATGAGGGCGGCGAGCACCAAGGCAGTCTTGTCCCTCAGCGCCATGGCAGGAACCGACTCTACGCCGGCCCCGGAAGCGGGAATCAAGACGACGGGACCGCGGTGGGGTGTGAGCCCACACCGCTCGACTGCGTCGTCACGGCCAGCAACCGTGCGCGCTCCTCACCGACGTTCACGTAGGCGTGTGCGGAGGTGCTGTCCAGGTATAGCGCATCGCCGGATTGCAAGCGTGCAGGGGTGTAGTCTTCGGAGTAGATGTCGACGGCGCCGGAAAGGACGAAGACGAATTCCTCGCCCTCATGTCGCGACAGTCCACCCGCCTCGCGCAATGTGCGGGCGGTGATCTCAAGAATGGCAGGATTCATCTTCTTGTGGACCAGATCGCTGCATAGCAGGTGGAACCGGTAGGACTCTGTCGCCTCCTCGAGTCCGGCACCGCACTTGGTGATGGCGCGCCGGCCGGCCTTGACGTCGACGGTGCGCGTCGTGAAAAGATCGCTGACTTCGATCCCCAGTCCCTGTGCCAGCCGAACCAGGGCTTGGTAGCTCAAAGTGGCCTGTCTGTTCTGAACCTTGGATAGAGTCGAGGCGGGGATATCGGTCAACGACTGGATTTGGCGCAAGGTGAGCCGACGGCTGGCACGAATCTCGGCGAGTTTTTGTCCGAGATCGGGCGCCGCGCTCGCCGCCGCCCCTATCGACGATCCCTTTCCTGCCATGGCTGCCTCGGTGCGTGTTTCACTCATGATACCTCGTTCCCAGAAATCCCAATAATACTATTTTGAAAATTTAATTTCTAATTAGAAACAATTCATGATAAAACGTGCGCGATTGGCTTATTGCGGGACTCCATCAATGCTGATTCACAATTCACGGCGGCGGAATGCCGCGGTAATCATTGCCGCCGTCTGGACGCAGAGTGCATTCGCAGCCGACTCAATCACGGTGGCGCCGAATTGGCAGGACGTGGCCTCGATATCCAAGGCTGCGGTGTCGATCGAGGTTTGCGTGGAGCCGCCTCTGCGGCGCGGGCATCCGATCCACGACCGGCTCTTTAGTGCGCTGCGCCAGGCGGGCGCCGACTATCCGCACTTTCAACCCTACAACATATTTCCGCGGCTCGCGGTCGCCGAGCTCGAGCCGCCGGCTGCCGGCAGGACGTCCTGGGACTTCTCTCTGATCGATCCGATCGCCGAGGACTTCATGAACTCGGTGGGGCATCACGTGGTGTTCAATTTCGGCACACTGCCCGCCTGGATCTTCAAGACTCGGGATCCGATCGCGGTGCCGGCTGATCCGGACCAAGTGGACTGGGTCTACAGTGAGTTCAACGAGGTCAAAGTCACCGAGACGTCGGTGAAGCTCGCGGCGGAATACCAAGCTCGTCTGGCAAACTGGTATCTAAACGGCGGATTCACCGACGAGTACGGCAAGCGGCACGAGTCCGGCCACCATTACAATATTGAGTACTGGGAGATTCTGAACGATCCGGATTTCGAGGGCAGCCTGAGCCCTGCCGATTACACCCGGCTCTACGACGGGATCGTCGCCGCCGTCAGGAAGGTTGCGCCGAGGTTGAAATTCATGGGTCCGGTGGTTGGTGATCCCGCGCATGCGCAGTACTTCGACTATTTCCTGGATCAGAAGAACCATCAACCCGGCATCCCGATCGACATGCTGTCCTATCACATGTTCCTGTATCCGGACGCTGACGAGTCGAATGAGGTGATGAGTTACACCTTCTTCCAGCAGGCTGACAAATTCCTGGTGGCCGCCGCCTATATCGACGGCTTGCGCCGGCGCTTGAGGCCTCACGCCCAAACGGATGTCGTGGACATTGCCACCATGCTCCCCGATCCGCTGGCGCCCACGCTCGCGCAGCCCATTCCGCGCAGCTATTGGAATCTCTCGGGCGGCGTGTTTGCCTACTTATATGGCCAGCTCGCGCTCCTCGGCGTCGATGCCGTGGGAGCCTCCGAGCTCATCGACACGCCGGGCATCGTCGCCGCCTCGACGCTCGTGGATTGGGCTGACGGACAGCCGAACGCACGTTACTGGGTGCTCAAGTTGTTGCGTGATAGTTTCGGACCCGGCGATCAGCTCGTTCGGCCTCCCGCCTATACGTCGCTGCAGCCGGATCCGACGCCGGGAATCTATGTGCAGGGCTTCATCACGCCGCGCGGTGAGCGCAAGATTTTGCTGGTCAACAAGCGAAACCGCGCCGTCACCCTCAACATTCGCGGCGCCGCCGGAGGCATAGAGCGCCACGTCGATCAAGCGACGCAGGCCGCAGCCGCGGCGAATCCGCTCGCCCACGAGCAGCTGACGCTCGGCGCCCTTGCCGTTGCCGTCGTCACCCTGGGGCGATGAAATCGTGTCGGTGCTAGGCGTGCCGCGGATCGACGAAGGCGTGCGTGGTCACTGCCAATACGCGTGCCACTTCCGCCTTCCCGGCATTGACGTAGACATGACCGGAGGTCGAGTCCATGTACATGCAATCGCCGGCCTCGAGCCGGGTCGGACGGTAGTCCTCGGTATGAACCTCGATGCTGCCGTCCAGAACAAAGGCGAATTCCTCGCCTTCATGCGTGATCAGACCGCCCGCCTCATCGGGTGTACGTGCGCGGATTTCCATAATGGCGATGTTCATCTTCTTGTTGGCCAGTTCGCCGCAGAGCATCTCGAAGTCGTACCATCGAGTGGCTTCCCGCGATCCTTGGCCCTTGTGAGTCACGGCGCGGCGCCCCGTGCGCACATCGACGGCAGTGGCAGTGAACAAATCGTTGAGTTCGAGGCCGAGTCCGGCCGCGAGCTTCGTCAGCTGGACGTAGCTGAGCGTGGCTAAGTTGTTCTGCACCTTGGACAGGGTGGCGATCGGAATGCCGGTCATTCCGGACAATTGGCGCAGCGTTAGCTTGCGCGTGCGGCACAGTTCCCTGACTCGAGCGCTGAGATCGGGAGCGGCTTTGCGGCCGACGCTCTTCACTTCGCTTCTTGCCGCCATGATGGTTACTCTTTGTTCCTATGCGGAACGTGATGTTACAGACTGTGGAATAGTTGTTCCAGCCGGGGCGCAACGCGCCCGGCGCCGTGTAGCAGGTATCGATCCATGACCCCCGAGGCATTGTGGGGGTTGCGGCGATTCGAGAACAAGGTCGCCCTGGTAACCGGAGGCGCCTCGGGCATCGGTTGGGCGGTGACGCAGCGGCTTCGTGCCGAAGGTGCCCACGTTTGGGTCGGCGATTTGTCCGGACGTGCGCAAGCCGCCTGCCTGGACAATCCGGGCTTGTCAGCGCTGGAGCTCGACGTGACGGACGAAGCGTCGGTTGCGGCGGCGACTCGATATGTCCTGGATGCGCACGGGCAGATCGATGCAGTAGTGAACTGTGCGGGCATCGTGTTGAGCGCCGCTGTGCAGGATACTTCGCTCGCCGACTGGCAGCGCGTGCTTGACGTCAACCTGACCGGTACCTTTCTGGTTTGCCGCTACTCGCTGCCCTCCATGATTGCCCGGCGCAGGGGTGCCATCGTCAATGTCGCTTCCGATGCGGCGCTGAACGGCCAGGTGGCGCAAGCGGCGTATTGCTCCAGCAAGGGCGGCGTCGCGCAGTTCACCCGCGCAGCGTCGCTCGATGCGGCGCCGTTCGGTGTGCGCGTCAATTGCGTCTGTCCATGCTTCGTGGATACGCCGCTGTTGCAGACGTGGATCGCCGCAAGCACCGACCCGGCCCTCGCTCGGGCCGAAGCCGCGGCAACGCAGCCCATGAACCGAATCGGCAGGCCGGAAGAGATCGCGGCGGCGGTCGCGTTTCTAGCTTCCGAGGAAGCGTCGTTCATCACCGGGGTGGTGCTGCCGGTGGATGGCGGCGCCACGGCAGCCTGACCGGCTGCATTACTGGGTATCCCCTATGAACGTCAGTGAACCCATCCCGTCGAGTCGAGCCGCGAATCGCCTGCGTGGGCGCGCCGCCTTGGTCACGGGCGCCGGCAGGGGAATCGGCCGCGCCATCGCGCAGCGTCTCAGCGAGGAAGGTGCCTGGGTCGCCTGTGTGGATCAGGACGGCGCCGCTGCTGCGGCGGTGTCGGCGGAACTGGCGACGTCCGGCATCGGCCTGAGCGCCGACGTCAGCCGCGAATGCGACGTCGTCGCAGCGCTTGCGGCCGTCGGCAGGGCGCGTGGAGTACTTCATGTGCTGGTGAATTGCGCCGGAATCGCCGGCCCGCAGACGGCTACCGGCGCGACACCGGTCGAGGAATGGCGGCGTACGCTGGAGGTCAATCTCACAGGCGCCTTCTTGATGTGCAAGCATGCGCTGCCGCTGCTCATCGCTGCGCGCGGCAACATCGTCAACGTGGCCTCTGCTCTGGCATTGGTCGCAAAGACCGACGAGGCGGCGTACATCGCCTCGAAGGGCGGACTCATGATGCTCTCCAAGTCCATGGCGCTCGACTACGCTGCCTCCGTGCGGGTGAACTGCGTGTGCCCGGGCGCGGTGAGGACTCCAATGATCGAGTCGGTGCTGCCTCCCGGCGTCGACTTGGCAGCCGCGTTGGCGCAATACGGCCGCATACATCCACTTCATCGACGTCTGGCCGAACCCCTCGAGATTGCCAACGCCGTGTTATTTCTGGCGTCGGACGATGCCTCGCTCATTACCGGCGCGGCACTGCCGGTGGATGGCGGATTTTCGGTCGGATGAGCGCAGAATATCTGCATGAGCAGCTACCAGCACACGCCGGCATTTGGCAGCCTGTGCGATGCGGTCGCTTCGCGGCGCCTGATTGCGGTCACGGGAAGCGGCGTGTCGGTCGGCCTGTCGAACGCCGACTCGGCATTGCCGGCGCTGCCGACGTGGTACTCGGTGTTGATCAGCCTGCGCCGGCGATTCGCCAAGCAGCTGTCCGCGGTCATGTCCGAACTCGACGTCTTGCTCGATGCGCATTTGCGGGACTCGGCCTACTTGATCGAGGCTGCGACCCTGATCAGCCAGAGCGTCGGCGCCACGGCATTTCGCCGTGCCGTGGTCGAGCTCACCACGCCGCCCCGCGGCGCGTACTCGGCCCTCCATGGACTCATTGAGGAACTGGAGCCGCTGGGCATCGTGACCTTCAATTACGATATGGGTCACGAAAATGCCTACGACGCCCTGCGAGGAAGTTCCAGTTCGACGCTCAATCGCGCCATCTATTCGGACGAAGGTAAATTACGCGGCTGGCTGGCGGCGGATTTCGAGTCCCGGTTTCTCCTCAAGGCGCATGGATCGATCGCGCGCCCCCATACGGTCGTGCTCGACCGTTCCTCCTACCGAGAAATCATGGCGCGCCAACTCGGTTATCGCGCGTTCGTGCACCATGTGCTCACGCGCTTCAATGCCCTGATCGTCGGATTCGGACTCGCCGATCCTGATTTCGACGATATGCTGCAGGCCTTCGCCGAGAATTTCGGCGGCGGGGTGCGCGATCATGTGTACATCTGGAAACGCGGACAACGCGATGATGAGGAGGCGCGCGCCATCGTGCTGCGGCGCCGTTACGGGCTGGCCTGCATTTTCGTCGACACCTTCGAGGAGACGCAAGCCCTCATCGCGGATGCGCGCCATCAAATCGGACCCCGGCTGAGACAAACCCTCGACGACGCCCTGCGACGTACCGCTGATCTTCGAGAGTTCCGCGCGCAGCGTCGCTCCGCGCATGTGGCATTGGGCGAATTGAGCAGTACCGGCGCCAGGATCGCCACGACCGCGCTGCGTGCCCACGCGAAGGACGCTGGTGCGAATCCCAGCATGCGCGCCGAGGCGGTCTATTCGCTGGGAAAAGTGCGGCCCATGGTTGCGGGTACGGCGGAATTTCTCCTGCAGGAAGTGCGGGCGGATACCGATCCTGAGATTGCAACCTATGCGTTGGCAGCACTGCTGCAGCTCGAGCCGCCGGTCGATCGTGCCATCCTCGCCTGGAGGAAATCGGCGCAGAGGCTGACCGATGTTTGCGATCGCATCGATGAGCGCATGCCGTCCTATGGCCCGCGCGGCGGGCGTCCGCGCGCGCGAAAGTACTTGGAGGCGTTGCTGGCTCGGTGGAACGCGATGGATGCCGCCGAGGAGCAACCGTGAAGCCATCCCAAACATTCGCCGGCGACGCGCTGAAGCGCGCGGTTGGGATCGGGGGCCTCGGGACTATCGGGTTCGCGATTGCCGAGTGGCTCGATGGCTATGACGGGGGGCTTGAGCTAGCGGCTGTGTCGGCGAAGAATCTCGACCGGGCCCGCTCGCGTGTGGCGCATTTCAGGCACCCGCCCGCCGTGGTCGCGCCGGCCGAACTGGCGGCGTCGGCGGTGGTCATCGAAGCCGCGCCGGGCGCGGCGTTCGAGGAGATTGCTATTCCTGCGATCGACAGCGGCCGCACGCTCATCGTTGCGTCGGGGGGCGCCCTGATATCGCGCATGCATCTGGTCGAGCGGGCACGGCAAACCGGCGCGCATATCATCGTGCCATCCGGTGCACTGGCCGGCTTGGATGCCATTCGGGCTGCCGCAATCGGCGTCATTGCCAGCGTCACGCTGGAAACCCGCAAACTGCCGGCGGCCCTCGCCGGTGCGCCTTATCTAGAGCGTCACGGCATCGATGTGCAGTCGATCACCGCGGCGACCTGCGTGTTTCGCGGCAATGCGCTCGAGGCGGCCGCCGGGTTTCCGGCGAATGCGAACGTGGCGGCGGCATTGGCGCTGGCGGGAATTGGGCCGCTGCGCACCCAGGTACAGATCTGGGCCGACCCCCATGCCACCCGCAATACGCACACCGTTCGCGTCGCTGCGGACTGCGGACTCCTGACGCTGTGCGTGGAGTCGACGCCCGCGAAAGCAAATCCTCGCACCAGCCGCATCGCTCCCCAATCCCTGATCGCGGCTCTGCTCGCGCTTGATACGCCGCTCAAGGTGGGCAGCTGACTAGAGGAAGGCGAATACTCTGCGGGGATTATCGCGCATGATGACGTCCATCGTGATTCGGTCCACCCCGCCGGCAATGAACCGTGGCATGAGGGTGTCGAGGATGTGCGCGAGTCCCCAACCGCCCCAGCTGCGTTTGGCCGTTTGGTAGCAGACGTCTTGAGAGATTAGCAGCTGGCGGGCGAAGCCGGCCTTCACCAATTCGGCGATCTCGGCAATTCGGCGCGTGTCGGTGGGGAGCTGCAGATAGGACTCTCCGAGTGCAAACACGCCTTCGGCGCCGAAGGTGTCATATTCGAGCCAAATACCCTGCTTCAGCAGACGCTCCTGGTAGCGTTGATCGTCGCCGGAGCCATCCTGGTGACACAACACCAAACGGTTCAGCGCGCCGCCTTCGGACGCATACATGGAGATGACCTCGTCCGTGGAGTCGCGATACTGCGGCAGGATGCCCGACATGACGTGCAGAAACACCGGCGCTCCGGTGCGTGCTTGCGCGCGCGCGGCGGCGCGGACACAACGCAACTCGAGTTCGGTGGGGCCCTCGAGGCCGATCTCGCCGATGGCGCCGCGCCGAACCGCCTCCTCGCCACCGGTCATCACGTCATCGACGAGCCGGTCCGCCAGCTCATCCACCGTCGCCGATCGCACCCAGTCGGGCAGTGCAGCATCGACATAGAACCCCGTGGAAGCAATGACGTTGAGTCCCGTCGCTTCGGCGATCCTCCTAAGTCCGATGGGATCAGGACTCAAACCGCGCGGGGTGAGATCGACGATGGTCCTGCCGCCCGCCCGGGTGAAATGGCCGCATTCCTCGATGGCGGACGCCTTGTTGCGGCCGTCGAGATTCGCGCGGTAGCCGGCGGGTTGACGCAGCAGTCGGTAGCGGTCGGCGAGTTGCGGCTGCGGCCCGAGCGAGCTTTCGTCCGCGGCGGGAAGATAACGGCAAAACAGATCACAGAGCAAATGCTCATGTGGCAAGGTGACTCCCAGCTCTTCCTCTGCAATCGGGCCCCTGACCGACATTGCTCGTTTGCTCATGACAGTCCTGTGCTCTGCTTGATATCAGTCTCCAATTTAGGTACCGTGCGTCCAATTGTCAAATATGTTCCCAATACGCAAATTTGATTCCATTCGGAAGCTAAATCAGGCCGTGTCCCTATGCCACCAATTCCTCCCCTGCCGACGTCGAGCCATGAATTGTCGCTGGACTATGCTCGCGCCCGCGACGAGGCGGACCCATTGGCGCAATTCAGGGGGCAATTCTCACTGCCCGTAGATCGGAACGGCACACCGCTCCTCTATATGTGCGGACATTCGCTGGGCCTGATGCCGCTCGCGGCCCGAGATCTCATGGCGCGGGACCTCGACGATTGGGCGCGCATGGGGGTGCGCGCCCATGACGCGGCGCATCGACCCTTCATCTACTATCACGATTACCTGCGGGACGACTTGGCGAGTCTGCTCGGGTGCAAGTCAGATGAGGTCGTCGCGATGAATTCGCTCACGATCAATCTGCACCTGATGATGGCGAGTCTGTTCCGCCCGCAGGGGCGTCGAAAGCGGATATTGATGGAGGCCGGCGCGTTCTCCTCCGATCGGCATGCGGCAGCGTCGCAACTCGCATGGCATGGACTGGATGAGCGCACGCATCTCATCGAACTCGCCCCGGCAGCGGGCGACGATCTCGTCCCGGAAGATGCCATCGAGGCGGTACTGCATGAGCAGGGCGATGACATCGCGCTGGTACTTTGGCCCGGCGTGCAATTTCGCACCGGGCAGTCGTTCGATCTGCCGCGGATTGCAAAGGCGGCAAGGCGCGCCGGCGCCATCGTCGGTTTCGATCTGGCGCATTCCATCGGCAACCTGCCCGTGGCGCTGGCTGACGCCGATGCGGATTTCGCGGTGTGGTGCAGCTACAAATACCTCAACGCGGGACCCGGGGCCATCGGCGGCTGTTTCATTAATTCCCGGCATTTCGACTCGCCGGTCCGCTTGTCGGGATGGTGGGGACACGATATCGCGACTCGCTTCGCGATGGGCCCGCAGTTCAATGCGGCACCTGGAGCCGCGGGCTTTCAGATCAGCAACCAATCGATATTTGCCGCGGCTCCGCTCGCCGCATCGCTGGCGATGTTTAAAGAGGCCGGAATGCAGAGGCTTCGGGACAAGTCCTGCGCCCTGACGGGATTCTTGGAGGCGCTGCTGATCCCGCATGCCTCGGAAATGACCATCGTCACGCCGCGCGATCAGGCCGCACGTGGCGCTCAACTTTCATTGAGGATCGGCGGCGGGCGCGGACGGCGCGTGTTTGATTGGCTGACCGAACGAGAAGTCGTGTGCGATTGGCGCGCCCCTGACATTGTGCGAGTGGCTCCAATTCCTCTCTACAACACCTTCGAGGACGTGTTCCGTCTCGCCCAGCGGTTCGGGCAGGCGTTGCGCGACACGCGGTAATGTCGATGCGGCCCCAGGCGCTGACCATCGTCGGAGCAGGGCTCGGCGGATCGCTGCTGGCGCTTGCGTTGGCACGCCGAGGTTTCCAAGTCTCCCTGTACGATCGGCGCCCGGACCCACGCCTCAGCCCGGCCGAGCGAGGGCGTTCCATCAACCTCGCGCTTGCCAGCCGTGGCATTCGTGCACTCGAGCGATGCAAGGTTATGCCGGCCGTGGAGCCGCTGCTCATCGCGATGCGAGGGCGCATGGTGCACCGGGCCGGCGCGGAGCCCTCACTTCTCCCGTATGGACAGGGTGACCATGAAGTCATCCATTCCGTCTCCCGGGCAGCGCTCAATCGAGTCCTGATCGACGCGGCCGAGCGAAGCGGCGTGACCCTGAACTTCTCACAGACATGCGTCGGACTGGACATGCAAGCCCAGGTCTTGCGCTTGCGCGACACCGCCGCGCAGCGCGACTATGAAGTGGCTCTCGCGCCGACGATCGGGGCGGATGGCGCCGGCTCGGTGATTCGCGCGCATCTGGCAGCGAGCGGCGTCGCCGAGAGCCGCGAAGAGCGCCTGGATCATGATTACAAGGAACTCACGTTGCCCGCCATCGGCGAAAAATTCGCCCTCGAGCCGCACGCGCTGCACATCTGGCCGCGCCGCGGCTTCATGCTCATCGCGTTGCCGAATCTCGATGCGAGTTTTACGGCGACCTTGTTTCTCGCTCGCGAGGGCCCGGACAGCTTCGCAACCCTCAAGTCTCCCGCAGCGATACAAAGGTTCTTTGCGGCACATTTCCCGGATCTCATTCGGCTGATGCCGGATGCGCTTGCGGACTTTGCGCGAAATCCACAGGGGCAACTCAGCACCATTCACATGTCCCGTTGGCACGATGGAGGCAAGGTTCTCCTGCTTGGCGATGCGGCCCATGCAATCGTGCCCTTTCACGGCCAAGGTATGAATGCGGCCTTTGAAGACTGTGCATCTTTCGACGATCTTCTCGATCACCACGACCAGTGGGAAAATTTGTTTGCGGAATTCGCGGAGACTCGCCGCCCGAACACGGAGGCCATTGCAAAAATGGCGCTCGAGAACTATGTCGAGATGCGCGATACGGTGCTAGATCCAAAGTTCCGCCGCTTCAAGGACATTTCTTCGGAGCTGGAGCTGCGGTTTCCCGGGCGGTTCGTGCCGCGCTATTCGATGGTCATGTTTCACACCGAGATACCCTACGAAGAAGCCCTCAAGCGTGGCGCGACTCAGGCAACCATCCTTGAGGAACTGGACGCACGGCGGACCCAATCGGGACTGATCGATCCTGCGCTCGCCGAAAGGCTCGTAAATGAGCGGCTGCCCGTCTTCGGGACGCGCGTGTAGGATCAACCGGCTGGAAACTCGACGTATCGGGCCCATCGGGCAGGTCTCGCGCGCGGTCCAGGAACGTGACCAACTCAGATGCAAGCGACCCGGCTTGCGCTGAGGCGGATCGCTGCTAGAGTTCGCGAAGGCGGCCACAATGTGCCCCGATCAGACGTCATCCGGCGTTTCTCGCGTGGGTGGGAGGGGTTGCGCGCGCTTCCATCACGGCGAAACCGGACAGGCGCGCTGAGCATCCCGGCATCTCATGCTTATGCCATACCGTCGGTTCGCTGGCGCTTACGGTTCACTAAGAGGTTTTCGGGCAGCGGACCCGATCGTGAGTCGCGAACAGAGCCCGATTCGGGCTCTGTGGTTTAATGACCGTCCATCCCGTGGCGCGGCGCGACCCGACCCGTAGTGTTCGGAAGCTCTTGCCAGGGCAGGGCCTGACGCCCTTAGGAATTTCAACGCCGTATTCCGTCGGCGGTCTCGCATGTCGTGACCCGAATTAACAAACCGAGTGCTCAGTCATCGTGCCAAAGAATCAGACCGTTGCTTCACCGAGAATCGGCGTGGCGCTGGGAAGCGGTGCTTCGCGCGGCCTTGCTCATATCGGAGTAATGCGGGCCTTGGCGGAGCAAGGCCTTCAAGTGAGCTTCGTCGCCGGTACCAGCATGGGTGCCCTGGTGGGAAGTGTTTACGCCGCTGGCAATCTTCAGAAGCTGGAAAAGGATTTTATTGCGTTTGACTGGAGGAGAATAACCGCTCTCCTGGATCCGGGTTTCCTCGATCCGGCTTAATCGATGGCCAAAAGGTTGCGGCGTTCCTCAGCGATTACCTCTCGGGGCGCAAAATTGAGGACCTACCGGTAAAGTTCCGGGCGGTGGCAACCGACTTGTTGACGGGCGCGGAAGTGATTCTTGACTGCGGCGACGTAACTGAAGCCGTTCGCTCCAGCATCGCAGTCCCTGGCCTGCTCACGCCGGTGCGGCGAAACGGGCAGATTCTGCTTGATGGCGGTCTCGTCAACCCCGTTCCGGTGAGCGTAGTGCGCGAAATGGGCGCAGACTCTGTGATCGCTGTCGATGTGAACCACGATGTGATCGAAGCCCGCTTGGCTGGATTCATGAAGCAGCGGCCGAACGACTCAGCGGCGCTGGAGCAGCACGGTTGCATGAGGCGCTACGGGCCATTAATAGTCCCGCCGCCACGCAATTTGACGCCTGGCTGCATCGAGCACCGATGCCAGGAATACTGGACGTGTTGATGTCAGCCGTTTATGCCATGCAGGCTCAGATCGCGCGAGCGAATTTCGCGCACCATCCACCGGATCTGTTAATCCGCCCGCAGCTGAGATCGATCAAATTCATGGACTTCGATCGCGCGGAAGAAATTATTGAACTCGGCTATCGCGCGGCGAGAACGGCGCTAGCCACGTGGGTCAATTGATAGGTTCATCCGCCCCTCGCTAGAGTCATTTCCGCGGTCAGCGGCGATGTAGAACTGGACCTAAATGAGGGGTCGAGCGGAACGGTGCCATACGAGCACCCGGGCTGTCTCGCGCCAAGGCACGCTGACGACGCACCAATGGCCCTGGGGCATAACCTTTATTCGACGCACGCGAGCGACGAGTCCGCACCTCGGATCACCGGTATTTTTGAATTCTGTCACCAAACCGCGGTGGGGGCATGAGGATGGCACCGGCATCCAAATGGATGTTCGCGATCATCGCAGGAATGTGTCATCTTCCCAGAATGAACACGATAGATCCGGTTGCGAGGGTGGAAATCTCGGAGCGCACGGGATGAGCACGCCGACGAAGTTCGTCGCTCTCGACCTTCAAGACGCTGCGATCGAAGCGTATATGCCGGGCTTGCGGCGATTCTTCTCCAAGCGTGTTCCGGCAGGCGACATCGACGACCTGGTGCAGGAAGTTTTCCTGAGAATGAAGGTTCACGGACAGGACCCCCCGATCGAGCGCCTGGATCGGTACCTGTTCACGGTCGCCGCGAGCGTGCTGAGCGACCAAGCACGCCGGCGCACCGTGCGGCACCACGGAGCGCATGAATCGCTCGAAGAAAACCACCATCCGATTGAGGACTTGACGCCGGAACGCGTCTTGTTGGATCGAGAGGCGCTTCAGGTGGTGGTGGCGGCCATCGCCGACCTGCCTGCGCGGACGCGCGATGTGTTCGTACTGCATCGCTTCGAGGAAATGACCTGCGGCAACATCGCCGCTCTGCTTGGCATGAGTGTGAGCGCCGTTGAAAAGCACATCATGAAGGCGCTGCGTTTTCTCCACTGGCGGCTTGGGGCGGACTGACATGGCATTACGCTTGAAACCAGCCGCCGCCGAGACCAGCGCCGCCGATCAGGCGGCGGCCTGGTTCGCGCGTCAACGGGCAGGCCCGTGGTCCGACGCGCAAGCGGCCGAATTTGCCGCCTGGCTCAAGGCCGAGCCGGCGCACACCGCGGCATGGACGCAGTACCAACGGCTCTGGAGCCGATTGGAAGCCGTCCGTGATCACCCGGCCATCCTCGCCATCCGCGAGCAGGCTCGGCGGACGGCGGAACGACAGTCGTGTCTGCACAATCGTCGACGCGCCGCTGCGGCACTTGCGGCCAGCGTTCTTGTCGGCGTCGGCGCCTTGTGGGCGGTCAAGGACTCCGTCATGCTTGCTTTCCGGCCTGCGCCGCTCGCGCAGGCGCCGGTGGCAGCCACTCCAGCTTCCGCGCTCATCCGCAACGCTTCCACAGACATCGGCGAGCGTTCCCTCCTGGTTCTGGCGGACGGATCGAAGGTGACGCTCAACACGGCCAGTGCCGTCCGCTCGGACTACTCTGGTCGTGAGCGGCGCGTGACGCTCGTCAAGGGAGAGGCATTCTTTGATGTGGCCAAGGATCCGACACGGCCGTTCATCGTGTCCGCCGGCTCGCGTCAGGTCATCGCCGTCGGCACCGCGTTCGACGTTAGGCTGCAAGACCGGCAGCTGAAGGTGACGCTGGTCGAAGGCAAGGTGCGCATCATCACCGCATCCGCCTCCGCTGCTACGAGTGCGCCGGCCCAGGCCGTAGCCGCGGTGAACCTCGAGGCCGGTACGGCGCTGATTGCCAGGGACGACGGCGAGGCGCAGATCGAGCGACTGGACACGGGTCGCGCGACCAGCTGGCGCAGCGGCAAGCTGGTCTTCGAGGGCGAGAAGCTCGCCGATGTGGTGGCCGAGATGAACCGCTATTCTCGCGAGCAGCTCGTGATCGCCGAGCCTGCCCTGCAGCAACGCATGGTCAGCGGCGTTTTCGAACCCACCGATGGCGCGGCCTTCGCCAAAGCACTCGAGGCTTACGGTATCGCGAGAGCGATCCGGCAATCCGCCACCACGATCGAGTTGCGCTCGCCTTAGGAGCGCATCCCGGCCGGATTATTTTGTCCGCGCAACGTGAGGACCCGTTCTCCCCGTGCGTTAAATGCAGTAAGCCGGACATTATTCCGGTAGCTGGGGATGCGAGATGCGCTCAAGTATTCTGTTGGGGGCGGCGTGTGCCGTGATCGTCATGGCGGGCGGCTTGGGGAGCGCCGTCGAAGCGGCGGGGGCAGAGCCCGCGGCAACGTCCCAGGCCATCACTTTTGATGTCAAAGCGCAGGCGCTCGCGTCGGCGTTGGACATTTTTGCGTTGCAGGCCAACCGGCAGATTATATTCACGCCGGAAATTGCCAACGGAAAAACGACGCGAGGAATCCAGGGCACGCTCACCGTCGACGCCGCGCTCACGCAACTTCTCGCCGGAACGGGACTCGTCTATTCGCGGTCCACCGCCGGAATGCTCATGGTCTCCTCAGCCGACGCCAAGGGGGCGTCGGCCGCATCGGGCCCTCCGCTCGCGCCGGGCGGCGCCACACCGGACCCAAGCCTGCGCGGCCCGGGCAGCCAAGCCGCCCCGACCCAGCGCGGCACCAGCCTTGAAGAAATCATCGTCACGGCGCAGAAGCGCGAGGAACGTCTGCAAGAGGTGCCGGTGCCCGTGACCGCCATCAACGCACAGCAACTCGTCGACAGCAACCAACTGCGCCTGCAGGACTATTACACCCGGATTCCCGGGCTCAATGTGATGCCCGAAGCCTCGTCATCCTTTCAGCAGCTGTCCATCCGCGGCATCATGTCGGGCCTTTACACGAATCCCACCGTCGGCATCACGGTCGACGATGTGCCTTATGGTTCTTCCACCTTCCTCGGCGGCGGCGGCGGGACGGTGATGCCCGACATCGATCCTGCGGACCTTGCCCGCGTGGAGGTGCTGCGGGGGCCTCAGGGTACCCTGTACGGCGCCAGCAGCATGGGCGGCCTGCTCAAGTTCGTGACGCGGGATCCCTCCATCGACGACCTCAACGGCCGTATCGAGGCGGGCATCAATCATGTGTATAACGGCGCCGAACTCGGTTACGGCGTGCGCGGGTCCGTCAACGTGCCGCTCACCGACACATTGGCCGTGCGCGCGAGCGGGTTCACTCGACAGGATCCTGGCTACATCGACAACGTTCAAACCGGGCAGCGCGCAGTAAACGAGACCGACGTCAACGGCGGCCGGCTGTCGGCGCTGTGGCGGCCCTCAGAAATATTCTCGCTCAAGGTCAGCGGTCTGCTGCAGGACAGCCGGGGACATGGAATGCCCGATGTGGATCCGGGGCTGGGTCTCGGGGACTTGCAGCAGAGTGAATTGCGCGGCACCGGGGGGTATGACAGAAAACTGCAGGCGTACAGCCTCAATGCAACGGCCAAGCTCGGCGGCATCGAACTGACGGCGGTCACCGGCTACAACATCAATTCGTTTTCCGACTCCTACGATTTGACCTACTTCGCAGGTCCGTATACGGAATCTGTGTTCGGTGTGACCGGCACACCGCTGGTCGAAGATGACAAGACCACCAAATTCACCCAGGAACTTCGGCTCTCCGCGTCCATCGGTTCGCACTTCGACTGGCTGCTCGGAGGCTTCTACTCGCACGAGAGTTCCGACTATAACTTCCGCTACCTGGCGGCGGACGCAACCACGGGAGCGGTGGTCGGCGAGGCGCTGCACACGAATTGGCTAACCACCTTTTCGGAATATGCCGCGTTCTCCGACCTGACCTACCACGCCACGGAGAGCTTCGATGTCCAGGTGGGAGCGCGTGAAAGCCACCTCATGGAAACGTACAACGAGGCCGACACCGGTCCCTTCGTGCCTCTGTTCAACGGCGTGCCCTCGCCATTGATACGGCCGCAAGCCGATATCGACGCCAACGCCTTCACGTATCTGGTGACGCCGCGCTTGCGTCTGTCTCCGGATTTGATGGTGTATGCCAGGTTGGCTTCCGGCTATCGGGCCGGTGGGCCCAACGCCGTCTACGCCGGGCCCGGCACGCCGTCGCACTACGACCCGGACAAGACGCAAAGCTATGAAATCGGCGTCAAAGGCGACTTTCTCGACCGCACTGTCTCCGTCGATGCCTCGGTGTACTACATCGATTGGAAGGACATTCAAATCAGTTTGATCAACGCGCAAACCGGCATTACGTACAACGCCAACGGCAGCCAAGCCAAGAGCCAGGGCGTGGAACTCTCCCTCGAGTCGCGGCCGCTGACCGGTCTGACCATTGCCGGGTGGGTCGCCTGGGACCAAGCGGTGCTCACGCAGGCCTTTCCTTCCACGGCCTCCAGTTATGGAGCGTCCGGCGACCGGCTGCCCTACAGCAGCCGCTTCTCGGGCAATCTATCGGTGCAGCAGGAATTTGCTTTGACGAGCCTCGCGACCGGGTTCGTCGGCGCGGCCGCCAGCTACGTGGGCGATCGCCTGGGCGAATTCACCGGGACGGCCCAGCGGCAGGATCTTCCTGCCTACACCAAGACCGACCTGCACGCGGGAGTGAAGTACGAGTCCTGGACGATCAACGCCTTCGTCAACAACGTCGCGGATCGCCGCGGAGTCCTCAACGGCGGCCTGGGTCAATTCCCGCCGTTCGGCTTCGTCGAGATCCAGCCGCGTACGATTGGGCTTTCCGCGTCCAGGTCTTTTTAGGCTACCGTGCTGCGCCGGGCCGTGTCGCGGGGCAATCTCGGTGCGTTTGCGTTCGCCGCCGCGCTCGCTTCAGCGTCGATGGCGTCATTCGCCGCGCCGGCGCCGTGGACCGACTCCTCGCCGCACCGCGAACGCTTCATTGCCGTCAATGGCATTCGGCTCGAATGCCTTGACTGGGGGGGCAGGGGCCCCGCACTCATACTGCTGCACGGTCTCGGAGACAATCCGCATGTCTTCGACGACCTTGCGGGAGCATTCACCGATCGATTTCATGTCATCGCCTACGCTCGCCGTGGCCACGGACGCTCGGACACGAAGGCGCCGTACGATACCGCGACGTTGACGGAGGACTTGCGCGCCTTGATGGACGCGCTGGGTATTCCCAAGGCCAATCTGGTCGGCTGGTCCATGGGCGGAAATGAAATCACCACCATGGCCGTCAAATATCCCAAACGCGTGGCGCGGCTCGTGTACCTGGATGCAGGCTACGACTGGTCGGACCCGGACTTCAAAGCCGCGCACGATGCAGTGCCCGCCAGCCTCTCGGCGATGCCCGCGAGCGCGATGACGTCGTTAGATGCGTATCGGCTCTATGAAAAAACGGTGGAATTCTCCGCATTGGAGGACATGGGGCGGGTCGAAGCCTACTTGCGCGAAGGCCTCGACATCCAAGCCGACGGCAGTGTGAAACCCCGGATGTCGCAGGCGGTCGAGGACGCGCTTTTTGCTTCTTTGTGGGCCAACCCCCGGCTCGATTACGGCTCCGTGCGTTCGCCGGCGCTGGCTTTTTATGCCGCGGCAACGTTCGACCCGCGCGCAGCGGGTGCGCGGGGCGCGGATGCCCTCGCGTGGGAGAAGCAATATATGAATCCTTTTCGTGAGAAATCCATCGAACGTATTCGGCGTGAGCTGGCGAACGTACGAATCGTCAGGGTCGCCGGTACCCATGGCAGTTTCTTTCTAACGTCCCGAATGCCGGTGGTCCGCACCATGCGGCGCTTTCTGGGCGCACCATGATGGCCGCAAACACCGGGTGCCGCACGCCGCTCGCGCCGCTCGGCCAATCGCTCAACGTGGTCGAGGATAAGCTGCGGCAATTGAGGGCCGCGGACCGGCGCTCAATGGAAACCGCGAAGTTCGGGCGCCGCTTCTTTGGCGGCGACGCCCCCTTCGAGCTCGGCGAATACGCATGCGGTCTGTTCGCGCAGTCGACGCGCGCCTCGCTCTACGCCGGCTTGGCCGGCCCCGCCAGTGTCGAAGGCATGCAGCGGGACATCGTCGACCATGCGCTGGATCTGCTGCAAGCGCCGCCGGAGGCACGGGGCGTGGTCACCTCGGGCGGCACGGAAAGCGTCATCCTCGCGCTCAAGGCCGCCGTGAAGCGGGCCAGGGAAAGGGGCTTGGCGGTGCATGAAATGGAAGTGCTGGCTCCCCAGTCTGCCCATCCGTGCATCGACAAGGCTGCGGAGGTCCTGAACGTGCGCCTCGTGCGCGTGCGGACGCGCGCGGATTTCACGGCCGATGCAGCACGGATCGAGAGCGCCATTACGCGCAAGACCGTGATGCTGTATTGCTCCTTCCCCAGCTACGCCTACGGCTTGGTCGACGACATCGAGGCGCTGGGCGCGCTGGCGGCGTCGCGGCACCTGTGGCTGCACGTCGATGCTTGTTTGAGCGGATTGCTGGCGCCCTTTGCGCGGATGAACGGCGAGGTCATTCCGCCGTTCGACTTCGGCATTCCCGGGGTGAGTTCGCTATCGGCGGATCTGCACAAGCACGGCTACTCAGCCAAGGGCGCCTCGTTGATTCTATTCCGCGATGCCGACCTTGCCCGCTTCGCAACGTTCTCTTATTCCAATCATCCGCTGTCGCCCATGACCACCCCTACGCTCGCCGGCACGGCGTCG
Organism: uncultured Gammaproteobacteria bacterium; assembly: GCA_963702735.1. GTDB lineage: Bacteria > Pseudomonadota > Gammaproteobacteria > Steroidobacterales > Steroidobacteraceae > Bog-1198. The sequence goes on from CAVPDW010000003.1 coordinate 36,025, forward strand.
GGCGCGCCCATCGCCTCCGCATGGGCTGTCATGCAGCATCTCGGCGTGGCAGGTTATCGCGAGCTCGCCGCCCGGCTGTTCGCGTCGCGTCGCGCCATGGTGGCGGCCATCAATGGCGTGCCTGGATTCGCCGTCCTAGGCCATCCCCTTTTCAGCATCGTTGTAGCGACGTCGCACGTTCACGACCTCGCAAAGGTGCGCAATGCGCTGAGCCGCAAGCGATGGTTCATCGCGCCCGTGTTGGACCCTCCCGGCATGCACATGAATGTCGGCGCCTTCGATGAGCCGTTGGCGGAGGAGCTGGCCCGGGACTTGAATGAAGCCGCGGAGATCAGGTCATGAGTGATGTGGACATCGAACAAATAGTCGAACTCGCCAAGGAGTACTACGAAGGCATGCTGCACGGCCAGGTTCACCTGCTCGAAAGAGTCTTCGAGACGGACGCTCGTTTTCAAGGGGTCCGCGGTGGCGAACAGGTCCGGCGCGGGCTGGACGAATTCGTGGCCATGGTCAGCGGCCCCAACGCCGGAAAGCTCGCCGACGACTATTCCTTGAGCATCGAGCTCATCGACATCACGGGACCGGTTGCGGTAATCAAAGTGCGAGACCGCTTTCGGGGCAGGACCTATGTGGATTATCTGACTCTGGTCAAGACCGGCACGCTCTGGCGCGTCGTCAACAAAGCGTTCACCATCGTTGACTGAACCGCCGATGGTCCTGCGACCAGGCACCGCCACGAACGCCGACCCGCAAATCGTGCAGCCGGCGGAGAAGCTCCGCCCTGTCGTCGGCGGCAGCGGATTCTTTACGCTCGCCTTCGGCGCCATCGTGGGCTCAGGCTGGGTGATCGTCCTCGGAGAGTGGCTGCGCGAGGCGGGACCCGGCGGCGCCGTCCTCGCCTTTGTTCTCGGTGCAATGGTCATGATGCTGATCGCCCTCTGCTATGGCGAGTTGGCGGCGCGGTTCCCCCGGGCAGGGGCGGAATTCCTCTACGTGCTCGAAACCTTCGGCCCCGATGCCGCCTTCGTCATGGCATGGTACTTGACGCTCTATGCGATGGCGGCGTGCGCCTTTGAAGGCATTGCACTCGGCTGGGTGGTAAGCGCGCTGTGGCCGGGGCTCCACTTCGGAGTCGCCTACACCGTGTTCGGTGTGCAAGTGACCTGGGCAGCCCTCGCGGTCGGAGTCGTCGGCACCCTGGTGGTCGGGGGACTGCATTTCCAAGGAGGCGCTTGGGCGATTCGCTTCCAGAACCTGGTTACTTACGGCTTCATCATAGTCAGCGCAGCGCTGATCGTCATCGCATTGACACTGGGGACCAGAGCCAATCTGCGGCCACTGTTCCCGGACTTCGCCGGGCGGGGATGGCGCGGCGGCGCCGTGTGGATCTTCGCCAGCTGCGCATTCTTCTTGAACGGCTGGCAGACCGCGCTGCACGCCATCGAGGAGAGGCGCAGCGCCACGACGCCGCGCCGCGCCGTCATCAGCATGCTCGCTGCGGTCGCGGCCGCGGCGCTGTTCTATGCAGCGCTCGTGGTCGCCGTGAGCATGGCGCTCCCCTGGCAACGCCTGGTGGGCAGCGATCTGCCGGCGGTCGCCGCGTTTCGGGCGCTGCCTGGCGCAGGCGCCCTGGGGACGGTGTTGCTCGGGGCCGCGGCTGTGTCGTTGGCGAAAACCTGGAGCGCCATGATGTGGGTGGCCTCGCGGCTGCTGTACGCACAGGCGCGCTGTGGACTTCTGCCAGTGCGGCTTCTGCATTTGCATCCGCGCTCCGGGGCGCCGCGTGCGGCCATCGCTGTGGCGATGCTGATCAGTCTTGCGGGAATTTCCGCCGGGCGGGGCATCGTCGTTCCCATCGTCGACATGGTCTCCACCTGCATCGCGCTGAGCTTCGTTCTCTGCGTGCTGGTGCTGCTGCGAGCCCGACTGATACGGCCGGCCGAGGGTACATTCCGCGTTCCCGGCGGGCGACCGACCATCCTCTTGGCGTTGACCGGCGCCCTTTCTATGGTCGGGATCGCCGTGGGCCGGCCGCTGCTCGATCATGCGGGCGGCTTGCCGCTCGAGTGGATCATGCTTCTGTCCTGGGGCGCGATCGGCCTTTGCGTGCGTGGCATTGTAAAGGCGGTCTCGCGGGCCAGTATGCGCGAGAGGGAGCCCAACGCGTGACCGCAATCGCGGCGGAACCGCCGGAGTTGGCGATGCCTCCAATGCGCATGGAAAGCGTTCGTCGCCGCGAGGTCGTCATCGCGGGGCTGGCTTCGATGGCTTGCCTCGCCGCTGCAGGCGTAGGCGCGGGTGCATGCGAAGACCGACGAGCGGGCGCGAATGATCGCGTGGTCAGCGTTGTCCTGCAGACTGCGGTGGGCCGCATCGATCTGGGCATCGACATCGAGCGCGCCCCGGTGTCGGGGGCCGATTTTCTACGCTATGTCGACCAAGGTCTGTACGCCGACGGCGGGTTCTATCGCGTCGTTCGACCGAACAATGACCCGTCGCCCGTACATATCGAGGTAGTGCAGGGTGGTGTCATCCACCCGATGAAGTCGCTCCCACCGGTGGCGCACGAGCCCACCAGCCGCACGGGAATCCGGCATCAGGACGGTGTGATTTCCCTGGCGCGAAACGCAGTCGGCACGGGCTCCGCCGCGGCGTTCTTTATTTGTGTGGGCGATCAACCCGATCTCGACTTTGGCGGCCGACGGCATCCGGACGGCCAGGGGTTTGCGGCATTCGGCCCTGTAGTTTCAGGTTTGCAGGTGGTGCGAAGGATATGGCAGATGAATGTTGCAAGGACGGACGCCGAACGCCCCATGAGTGGCCAGGTGCTGCAGGCACCCGTTCGGTTCCAATCAGTACGCCGGTCGTGATCGGGGGAGCGGCATGCAAACATCGACAATTGCGGGCAAAAGAGTACCAATGAGCGCAATCTGGCGAGGTCTAGTAATTGGAGCGGTGCTCATTGTATTTCGGTCGAACGCGGCATGGACCAGCGTCGACGCTGCGGGGAAGTCGGTCTCCTGACAGGCGGAATTTTATCTGCGACCAAGCGGTCGCGTACACTCAAGAGCTCCGCAAGTTCGACGGACTCAGTTGTCATGCCCACAAATGTTCGCTCGTAATCTTGAGTTATGTCGCGCAGTATCGGCGACAAGACTTCATGGGGCGGACGATTGTGGCTGGCGATGTAGACCACGAAAGCGCGGCGGATCGCCGGCGTGATGCCTTCGTTCGCGTAGAGTTGCATCACGTCGAAAAGATCGCGGGGATGCTGCCTATCCAAAGCCGCGACGAGCTTGCCGCCATAAATGTCCTCAAGTGATGCCATCGGAACTTCCAGCTCGGCTTGCAGAGTGTCACGCGCCTTGGCGGATAGCGATGCAAGTCGTGCCGGATACACGGTCCCTCGCAATACGAAGTTGACCTCCACTTTGATCTCGATGTTTCCGCGTCGCACCAGAATCTTGGTTTCGCCGGCGCCGGTCGCAGTAACGGTGCGAACCTGAAATCCGCGGATCTTCAGGCGTCCTTTGTTTCAAAGGCCATAAGTCGCATGAAAGAAATCGAGACAGCACAAAAGCTCATCACGGTAGATCCGGAAATTTTGGGCGGAACACCAGTATTCGTAGGCACGCGAGTACCGCTAGACACGGTCGTGGCGTCGCTCAAGAAAGGAATCGATCGCAAGCGAATTCTCGGGGCGTATTCGACTTTGACGGACGAACACCTGGAAGCGGCCCGAGTGTACAGCGAGGTTTATCCGCGTCGAGGGCGCCCAACCAAGTCGTCCACTGCGCCACCATCCTGGAAGATCAAAAGCAGCCGTCATGTGACTCGCCATGACACGAAGGCATGATCGGTCGACTACTCATCGATGAGTGCCTGTCTCCGGGCCTCGCGCAGCTCGCGATCGACGCCGGGCATGTCGAGTCCACTTCCGTTCGAGACCGTGGGAGGTTAGGCCTCAAGGATTGGGAGCTAATGGAATACGTCATCCTGGAGGACTCAGAGTGGATCTCAATGCACATACGGTCAAGTTGCAGAAAGTGGCGTAGCGACTGTGGCGCTCGCTGAGATAGGGCTGGCGCAAGTCCACAGGGAACTAAATGCGTTCATGCAGCAGCGTCGATCCCCGCCACACATTCACCCGAAAGTGGACCTGGCCTTGCGCGTGTCAGGGCAAAGGTTAGAGATATTCGAGATCCCACCCGTCTGGCGGGGACCTCCCGACGCGAAACGCGAATCACCGATTGCCAAGGCGATATTCGTCAGAGCGTAGGGCGTCTGGCGATCTTGGGAGATATCCAATCGTCTCATCCACGATCGTTAAATCAACCTTTGAACAGGTTAGCACGCCGTTTACAACATGTTAGATAGCTGCTAGCTTCCAGCCAGACCCCGGTATTTTCGACGGATCTATATGACCGCAAAACGGCAACCCATCGAGTACGCGGACGCAAGCTCCGAGGTGCGCGCCGTTTACGACGACATCATGGCGACGCGCAAGACGGATTGGGTCAACAACTTTTGGAAAGTGCTGGCCCATGATCCACCGACCCTCAGGCGTATCTGGGCCAATATCAAGGAGGTCATGGGACCGGGAACGCTCTCCCCCTTGACCAAGGAACTTCTGTACGTGGCGGTGAGCGTTTCGAATGGCTGCCACTATTGCATTGCTTCCCACGGTGCTGCGGCCCGGAAGCAAGGCATGACAGAGTCGCAGTACTCCGAGCTACTGGCCATCGTCGGTCTTGCGAACGAGACCAACCGTCTCGTGACCGCGCTCGACGTCGCAATAGATCCGGCGTTTCTATGACCCTGTGACGACCCGGCCCATCTCTCTCGAACGATGAGTATTAATTTGATTCTCCACCGAACCGGAGGCAGAGTGGCCGTGTACTGCCGATCGAATAACCGGGTGGGAAGCGGCCGCCAACTGAGCGATGGGAGAGTGAAGTGAAGACCACACGAGCCGCTGCGATCATCTTATCGTCCGCGCTATTTTCTGCGACGGCAGCCATTTCCGGTCCGGCTACGACACCCAGCCTGAATGAAACTTACGCGGTGCTGGCGTCGAAGCGATTCGTCGATCTCACCCACACCTTTGGCCCGAACACTCCGCATTGGAAGGGGTTCGGCGCGGAGACCGTCACCTCGCTGTATACGATCAAGAAGGACGGCTTCAACGTGCAGCAGTTCACTCACGTCGGACAATGGGGTACGCACATCGATGCGCCCGCCCACTTCCACGAAGGGCTGCGCACCGTCGACCAGATCCCACCGACGGAGATGGTACTGCCGCTCGTCGTGCTCGACGTGCATGCCAAGGTTGCCAAGAACCCTGATTACACGCTGACCGTCGAGGACGTGCAGGCGTGGGAGGCGAAGCACGGCCGCATACCGCGGCATGCGTTCGTCGCGATGCGCACGGATTGGTCCAAGCGCTGGCCCGCTCAAGATTCAATGCAAAATCGCGACGCGGCCGGCGTGGCGCATTACCCTGGTTGGAGCAAGCCCGTGCTGAAACTCCTGTATGAGGACCGCGGCATCACCGCCTCCGGGCATGAGACCACGGATACGGATCCGGGTCTGGCCACCACCAAGGATGATTATTCCCTCGAGAGTTACATCCTCGGACTCAATCACTACCAGATCGAAATGCTTGCGAACCTGGACCAGGTTCCGGAAGCCGGTGCGATCGTCATCGTCACGTGGCCGAAGCAGGAGGGAGGCACCGGATTCCCGGCACGCGTCATAGCAATCGCTCCATGATCGCCCAGTGAGCGCGCAGCGCTGGTCATCGGGTCTGGCATTCTCTCTCAGCGCGGTCGGCGCCGCCGTCGGTCTCGGCAGTATCTGGCGCTTCCCCTACCTCGCGGGAGCCGGGGGTGGATTCGCGTTCATTTTAGTATTCGTGATCGCGTGCTTGGTGTTCGGCGCTCCCGTGCTCGTTGGCGAGATCGTGATCGGCCGCTGGTCTCGCCGCAGCCCGCCGCAGGCGGCCGGAGAAATTGCCGCGCGCTTCGGTTACTCCAGATTTTGGAACGTCGTTGGGTGGACGGGCTCGGTCGCCGGCTTCCTCATCGTCTCCTACTACACGATGATTGCCGGATGGGTGCTCGCCTATACATGGTATTTTCTGTCCGGGAACTACGTTCAGGGGGCCGCCGCGGCCGTTGGCAAGTTCCATGCATTCATTGCCGATTCGCGAGCTGTCTCGCTTTGGCAGCTCGGTTTCTTCGCACTGGTGGCGCTCACTTCGGCACGCGGCGTGAATCGCGGCGTCGAATGGGCAAACAGATGGCGCGCGCCTGCGCTGCTCGCGATACTGCTGGTGCTGGTGGCGTACTCACTGGCGACCGGGGATGTAGCGCGCGGGCTCAGGTTCGCCTTCGCACCCGATGTCAGTCGACTCTCGCCGGCGGTTGTTCTAGGTGCCGTGGGCCAGTCGCTGTACGCCTTGGGTGTCAGTGCCGGAATCATGATCGCCTATGGGGCGTACATGACGGCCGGAGAGTCGCTCGGGCGTGTCGTGCTGGCCGTTGTCGGATCAATATTCGCTGTGTCATTGCTCGCGACGGTGGCCATTTTTCCGCTGGTGTTTCATTACGGCCTCGATCCCGCCGGGGGACCGCAACTCGTTTTTGAAGTACTGCCGGTCGCGTTTGCGCAAATGCCGGGAGGGCGGGTCATCGGCACCCTGTTTTTCGCGCTCCTCATTCTCGCCGCGTTCACTCCGTCGGTTGGATTGCTGGAGCCGTGGATAGCGTGGCTTGTCGAGCGCGGTCGAATGCGGCGGCCCATCGCTGCATGCCTCTGTATGGGTTCATGTTGGCTGGTCGGCCAGGGCTCCGTGCTGTCGTTTGGGCGATGGGCCGGCTGGCATCCGTTGCCTTGGATTGCGAGACTCGCGTCGCTCAACTTTTTCGGTCTCATGGATTTCGTGAGCGCGAATCTGCTGATGCCGATGTCCGCGCTCCTGGTCAGTGTGTTCGTGGGCTGGCGGATGAATAACTTGATTCCGGATGGGGAGTTGAGCGGATTATCCGCGACCTCGCGCAGGCTCCTGGGATTTGCCCTGCGCTACGTGTGTCCCCTGGGGATCGTCGCCGTCGTCATCTTCGGATTCGTGGGTTAGGCTCAGATCTTATGGGGATGTCCGCGCATCTCCCGCAAAATGAAGATTGAGCGCGCCTGCCGCACGCCGGGAATGCGATAGAGTTTCTCCCTCAGGAAGCGCTCGTAGTCGGTCGTGCTCGAGGCGGCGACCCTGAGGTAGTAATCGAAATCTCCCGCCACCAGCGCAGCCTCGATCACCTCGGGCAGGTTGGCGATCGCCTTCTCGAACGCATCCAGCACATTGCCGGTTTGTCGCTGTTTCTCGAGCGTCACTTCGACGACGATCGTCTCGGGCAGGCCGATGGCGGCGCGATTGATGATCGCCGCATAGCCCTTGATCACCCCGCTCTGCTCCAGGGCGTGCACGCGTGTCCAGCACGCCGACGGCGAGAGCCCGATGCGGTGCGCGAGTTCGGTATTCGAGAGCTTTCCGTCGCGCGAAAGCTCGTCCAGGATCCGATGGTCGAGGTCATCGAGCCGGATCGCCGCAGGGGCGGCAGGGAGGGTGGAGCTGTTCATAGCCTTAAGTCTGGGTGGTGGTCAAGTCCAGAAGTATCTGCTAAAAAATCTCAAAACGGCAGAAGAATCTTTCGTAAAGGCGATTGCCACGTCACGCCTTTGAAAGCACATTCGGTCGGCAGCGCTCTAATATCCAGGCGACGGGCCGCATCTAGCTGACGGGATGCAGTGCGTGCCCTTAGGGAGAGATCAAAATGCCAATGTCGAATAACAACCAACTCGGCGGCTCGCTGCTGGGTGCTCTTTCAGTGCTCTGCGTCGCTTTCGGTGCCGCGTCGGTGGCGGCCGGCGCAGCGGCTGAGGGTCCGCAGCAGGGAGTGTCCCAGGGTCCGTCGGACAGCAGCGACACCCTCGAGGAGATCGTGGTGACCGCTGAGACTTACAAGTCCACCGCGCTGACCACCCCCATCAGTATCTCCGCCCTCTCCGGTAGCCAGCTCGCGAGCAGCGGCATCACCTCACTCGAGCAGGTTGCCCGGGACGTCCCCGGCCTCTCCATGCGCAGCTCCGGTCCGAACCAGACCGAGTTCGAGGCTCGCGGTATCGCCTCCAACGGGGGCAACTCGCCGACCGTGGGTTTCTATCTGGGGGATATTCCGCTGTCGCCCCCCGCCATGGGGCAGATCGGCAAGGTGGTGATCGACCCGAATCTGTACGATCTCGACCGCGTCGAAGTCTTGCGGGGACCGCAAGGAACGCTCTACGGAGCGAGCTCGATGGGCGGCACCATCAAGCTGATTCCCAATGCGCCCCAGCTCAACACTATCACGGGCGCAACGGATGCGACGCTGTCGCACACCGATGGCGGGCGTGCCAACGGCGGCGCCGACTTCATGGTCAACTACTCCACCAGCGACTACTGGGCGCTCCGCGCGGTGGGCTCGTACGACTACCGCAGCGGTTGGATCAGCCGGACGGTGGTGAGCCCATTCCCGGCCGACGTGCTCGCGCCTGATGGGCCGCCTTACACGCGCGGCAATGTGGCCGGTACGCCGGCCAAGCAGATCATCCCTGACGTCAACGACGCTCGCACGTATTCAGGGCGCGTGGAAATGCTCATCCAGCCGAGCGATGCGCTGCACATCAACCTGCTCGCGCTCAGCCAGCATTCAACCCAGGGCGGCTATGACGAGTTCGATAATCCCCCCGGGCCCGGGTACATGACGCACTTTCAACCGTACGCAATCGATGAATCGATCGACGATCGGGTGGACCTGTTCTCCGCGACCGTTGAGGCTGATCTCGGTTTCGCCAAGCTGACGAACGCCGCGGGCTATTTCAACCGCCACATGGAGCAGAGCCAGGACGCCTCGGAGGCGACTTCCTGGACCCTGGAGTCGTTTCTGGTAACCCCCCAGGAAATGGCCGCGATCGGCATGCCCACGTACATCCAAACGCCCATCTACGAGGCGGAGCCGGAGCATCAGTGGACCGAGGAGCTGCGCTTGAACTCCTCGAACAGCGACACGCTTCACTGGGCCACGGGTCTTTTCTACAGCAGGCTGAATTCCGCCTTCATCGAGCAGCAGAACGCCCCTTACATCGCGCAGCTGTCGCAATTCCTGACCCCGCCCATGAACAATCCGACGGGGCTGACCTTCGGCATCAACAATCTGTATGAAATCACCCAGAAAGCGGTGTTCGCCGACGCGTCCTGGCAGTTTGCCCCGACCTTCAAGGTCGAGGGCGGTCTGCGCTATTTCCGCTACGACACCTCCGCCTACAACAATGAGTGGGGTTACTTCTTCACCCCGCAAGCGGAACCGCTCGCCAATCCGCCCGGCAACTTCGCCTCGGCGAGCGGCGTGATCCCGCGCGCCGCCGTGGCCTGGATGCCGAACCAAAATCTCACGACGTACGCTTCGGCCTCCAAGGGCTTCCGCCCCGGCGGGGCGAACATGACGATTCCCCTGACCGCCTGCCCCGAAGGCGGACCTGCCTCATTCGACCCCGATACCGTATGGAACTACGAGGCCGGCGAGAAGGCGCTGCTCGCCGATAATCGGATCAGGTTGAATGCCGATGTCTACTACATCAAATGGGACAAGGTGCAACAAACCGCCTTGCTCTCGTGCGGCACCCAGTACACCACCAACGCAGGCGATGGCTCGAGCTACGGACCGGAGATCGAGATCGCGGCGAAGATTGCCGAGCACTGGACACTCTCCCTGGCGGGGACATGGACCCGGGCCAATATCACCAGTGTGAACCCCAGCTACGTCCAATCGCTTGCAAACTCAGGGTATAGCTTTCCCACCTGCGGTGCCGGCGGCTGCAGCAGCGTCCCCATCCTCAATGTGCCGAAGGAGACGGCCAGCGCCTCGATCGAGTACGCTCAACCGATCGGCAACCTCACCATGAAGGCGCGGCTCGACGGCTCGTACACGGGCTCGTCCTGGGACGAGTCCTATTCGGTCATCCAGCTTCCCGGCTATGGCATGGCGAACTTCCGCATCGGAGTCAGTGCGGATCGCTGGACCGCTACGCTGTTCGTGAACAATCTCACCAACAAGATACCCTGGGTTTCCGCGAACAATACGAGCTTCAGCTTCAACGTCGGGCCGTTGACCCGCATCTCGACGCTGCAGCCGATGACCATCGGAACGCAGGCCAGTTACCGCTTCTGAGCGAATAGAGGGGAGGACAGCTTCGTGAAATCGAGCACCAAGTCACTGGTCCCTCATTACCGCTGGGAGGACATGCCCGCGGAGCAGCTCAAGAAGGGGCTGAGCCGCAAGCTGATCACAGGCGAGCGCATGATGATTGCTCACGTGTATCTCAAGAAGGGGGAGGAAGTCCCCCGGCACTTCCACGACAACGAGCAGCTCACCTACATCCTGAGCGGCGCGCTTCACTTCTGGTTCGACGCCGAGGGCGTTCAACAGGAAATCACCGTGCGCGCCGGCGAGGTGATAGTGATTCCTTCCAACCTGCCGCATCGCGCCGTTGCGCTCGAGGATACCCTGGACGTGGACGTGTTCTGTCCCCCGCGCCAGGACTGGCTCTCGGGCACCGATGCTTATCTTCGGGGCTGAATGAGCGATTACGACATCGATCCGGGAGTGCCCGCGGCGATCGAGCGCTTCAAGCTGCCCGAGACCCTCGGATTCGGGCCGGTCGATGCACCGGTGATGTTTGAGGCAGAGTGGCGCGACGGCCGGTGGGGAAGAGGGCGCCTCAAGCCCTATGGCCCGATCGAGCTGTTGCCGGGAGCGCGTGCCCTGCAGTACGCCGAACTGGTCTTCGAGGGCATGAAAGCCTATCGGGTGGGACACAGCCGGCCCAATCTTTTTCGCCCCGATGCGAATTGCAGTCGCCTGCAACGCTCGGCGTCCCGGATGTCCATGCCAGCGGTGCCGGAGGCACTTTTCTTCCAGGGCATCGGTGCCGTGGCAAACGCGTGCAGCCCCATCATGCCGACGCAATCGGGGCGGTCCTTGTACCTTCGGCCGTTCCTGTTCGGCACCGAAAGCGGCTACATGCTGCGAAATTCGCGCACCTTCCGCTTCATGGTCATCGCCAATCCCGTGGAATCCTATGCAACCGGGTCGATGCAGGTCGTCATCGAGCGTGCCGAAGTGCGCGCGGCCGTTGGCGGTCTGGGCGAGGCGAAGGCGTCGGCGAACTACGCCGCTTCATTGCGTGCGTCCAATGCAGCGGTGGAGCGGGGCCGTACGGTCGCCTTGTGGCTCGACGGTAGCGAGCATCGCTATCTGCAGGAGCTCTCGGGCATGAATATCTTCGCCGTCCTGGACGGGGAGCTGCATACGCCGGAGCTCGACGGTGCGATCCTGCCGGGGATCACCCGCGACTCGCTGCTCGTTCTGGCGCGGAGCCTCGGCTACAAAACGCACGAGCGCCGGATATCTCTCGATGAAGTGCTCGAGGGCATCGAGAGCGGTCGGTGTGGCGAGATGTTTGCCTGCGGCACGGCCGCCATCGTCGCCCCGATCGCCCTGCTGGTGGAAGGCGATGGTCACGAATACAAGCTGCGGCAAACCGATGTGGTCGCAAGGCATCTGCGCGAGTCGCTTCTGGCCATTCAGGAGCGGCGCGCACCGGACCCGTTCGGCTGGACACGAGAGCTGGCTCTGGGCTGATCCATCGACTGTGCGGTCGAGCACATGAGCTACGCGATATTACTTCGAGAGACCGTGGCCCGGACAAGCTTCGCTACGAGGCGGTCGAGGTCTCCGATCCCGGACCGCATGTTGATGTTCTTACTCCGAACAGCATTCCCCAACGAAATAGAGAGCGGGTACTGCTTGAAACAATACCGGTATAGTCTCTACGAGCGGGACCCTGCTGCGGCGTTATGCGTTCGGGCAGGCCAGCGACAAGCCAATCGTCTGGTACGAAGTCGCGACGGTCGGGCGGTCAAACCGACGCTATCTGCGCGCCGATCATCAAGCCTGTGTCACCACCGTGACCGGTGGAAAGGGAGCCACCTTGGTGGTCAACCGGCATAACGAACGACAGTCTAGATGAGGTGCATCGAGAGATCCGGAAAAAGCATGAGGAAGAAGAGGTTGCTTTGCCTGGAATTGGCTTAGTGGTAGGTAAGCTCGATTTCATTCCTTGGGGCTAATTCCCATTAGAAGGCGCACGGTCCTTCAGCTGCGGGCAGCCCGTCACGGCGGATTGCGCGTCGGGTGGGGGAGGGTTTGCGCTTACGTCGAGCAGGAGCCGTTGAAAGCACGGGTTGTTCGCGAGTTGCACGTCCGCGAACTTCGCGATGACGTGCAGGTCGCCCGCGGATATGGAGTAGCTCGTGGGCACCTTGTTGACGGCCTCGCGCAGCGCCTTCTCGTCGGCGTTGGCTGTTCTCAATTGGTCGATGTCCACCTGCACGTTGTAGATCTGCATGCCTTTGTCTCTGCCGGTTTGCAATTGCGCCAGCAGCACGTTCATTTGTTCCTGGACGCTGGCGGTGGTGGCATCGATGGGCTGCGACGTCACGGAGCCGATCATTCCGAGGAGCCCCGGCCGGGAATGCTTGGTCGATATGGGGCTTGGGGGATCCGTGCGGGCATTGACGATGATGACGGCGAGTTTGCCAATGTCGCCGCTGTTGATGGCCGCGAGCAGGGTTTCCGTGTTGCCGGGTTGGCGCGGATCGGGAACGATGGAGGGCCCGTGGATGGACCCGAGCGCTTCCAGCAGCCCGTGGATGCCAAGGTTGTCCTGCAGGCCGCCATCGAGCAGGTACACATAGTCGATCTTCCGCAACACGAGGTCGCGATCGGCAGGCACGGCGCCGCCGTGCCGCAGGTCGAAGGCGTATTGCGCGCTTTTGAACTCCGGCAGGTTGATGTAACGCGAATAGCGGCTGGTGACCACGCGACTGCTCACCCAGGGAGGCAGCGGCCGGGACGCACAGGGCGGGGTGAACGAGAAGTCCCGCAATGCCACTGGCGACAACAAGATTGGAAAGGCGCCAGAGGCGGCGACACCCGTCGACAGCGGCTGCCTATCGAAATCGGAACAAATGTCGTCGAACCTCGCCGGAGAGAACGCGAAAATCTCGCCTGACCCCATGTCGGTGGCATTCAGTACCACGTAGGGTTTGCCGGGCTGGTTTATGTCGGCAAACGTCGCGTGCGCGAACAACCGCCGGTCGAGCAGTTCTTCGAGCAAGGTGATGCGCGCATTGCCCTGAAACTTCAGCCGAAACCAGTTGTACGGGTTGGCGGCCCGCCATAGCAGCGCCGACATGTTATTGGGCCGGAAGAACGCCTCTTCGAGCGAGTCCAGCTTGTCGGGCCCGTAAAGGCCGAAATACGCGGCTGTGATGCTGCCGCCGGATACGGAAGACACCGCGATGACGTCGTCGATGAGCCGGCGCCGGCCGCTCGGTCCGCTGCGGTCCGGGTAGCTGGTGGCCTTGAGCCGCTCCAAGACCGCCCAGCCCAGGGCGGCGGCTCGCGAGCCGCCGCCCGAGATCGCAATCAGGATGGCGGGATGAGCGTTACTTGTCGCGGGTTGCACCCGGCGCTCCTGATTGACGTCTGCGCCAGCCAGTGGGCTGTTCTCGAAGCGGGTCGCGCAGCCCACTAGTGCTAACACGGTGAGCAGAATGGCGGCCCACCGCGACGTGAGGACAGCCTGAGCGGCGGAAAGGCCGGTCATTACGGTTGAAAGACCAGCACGGCCGGGCGTATCACGGAGGTACCGGCGAGCACCACGTCTTGCTGGGCCGGTGTATAGCCAGCGCCCTCGAGGGTGATGGTGTACTCGTCGGCGGGCAGCATCATGATGTGGTTGGTCACACCGACTTTCTCTCCGTCCGCCAGGACGCTGCGCTGATCGGCGGCTTTTACAAGTAAGTACTCTATGGACACGGCATCTCTCCTTCCGTTGATCAAAGACGGGCCGCTTTTCTTGGCTCGACGTGTCGCGCCCGGTTGCTTCTTCGGCGTCATGCTCGGTCCTCCTGCGACTCGGCATTGAACGAATTGGGTGGCATCGCGCAGCGCGGCGACTTTGTGCCTACCGGACCGCTGCGTTGCATCTACCCCAAATGCGCTTTTGGAATTGCTTGGCGTCTCAACATAGGCGCGAGTCTGTTCGGCGTCAATAAGCGCAGTGCCGTCCGTGCCGGAAACGCGGTGGCTCAGAGATACCGTAGACCGGGAAGTCGCAGCTCGGGGACTTGGCGGGCGCGGGCAGTACTGCATAACGTTGGGTGTAAACACAAACCACGAGATCCATTCTGGAGTGCCTGGACGTCCTCGTCATGGTTGATTCCGAAGCGATCAGCGCAGATCAACTCGCGGCGTCCGCCGGGTGGGATCGGCTCCAAACATTCCATCGACGACTAGGCCGAAGAATTGAGGCTCCGTTGACAGTGAATCCATAAGGCGCGAGCGTCCGAAGGTGGTTTGCTGCGCCGCGAGTCAACCTCCGGGAACGACGGAGGTTCCCAACAGCAAAATTGCCATGCGCGATGGAGTCAACTACGATACGGACGGAAGGGACGATTAACGATAAGCAGAATCAAGAGAGAGTCTGACTGGATTTTTCTCTTGTATTGGATCACCGGAAGGAATCGGGTGAGACCGGAAGCTGTATCAATTAGGAAGGCTCTTGCGTCGGCCGTCGGTTGCATTGCGCTCTGGTTGAGCGGGTGCAGCATTTATTTACATGACGATGGCCTCCAGAAGAAGACCGACAGCGCGTTGTCAGCCTACAAGGCTGCGAATGTGCCTGCATCAATCAAGGCGGCGCTGGATGCGCAAAGTCAGATCGATCAGCAGATCCTCAGTAATGTCATAGCCGAGGATACTGCGTTCCGGGACGCGGATTTTGTCAGGCTATTGTATGGGGACCCGTCGGCGCCGCCGGTTGAAGCGCCCGAGGGCAAGAGGGTGTCACCCGCCAGTCTTTTATTGCAGGAAATTCAGGTACGCCTGAGTCTCCTCGGCGGTGGCTATAACTTCGAGCTAGCGAACTGGCGCGATTACCTGTCGGTGTACAAGCAGGCCGAGGCCAACTTGGACCACCAGAACGGATTGGTCAGCGGATATGCGACCAGTTACGCTTTCTTGGGGGGAACAGGGTATTCCACCTGCGGCGTGGAGATCGCGTTACCCAGCGGTGCGTCAGACTCATTGAAGAAGTCAGCACAGACCTTAAAAGGGGCGTGCGACAAGCTCAAGGACTTGCAGGAGACGCTGGCGGACAAAAGTGCTCTCCCCAAGGACGGGAACGGTCAGGCGTTGAAGGGATTACTTGGCGATGTCAGCTACGACCTCGCCTCGATTCAGAAGACCATAGCCGAGGACCGGGACGCGGCGAACTCGGTGAGCAAAACGTTGGCGTTGGCGAAAACAAAGGTCGATGCTGCCACTAGCGGCAAAGGTGCAACGACGACCGATGCGAGCGTTAAATCGGCGTTCACTACGTTTACGAGCGACATCGCGACCGCAGACAAAGTTGTGGGGGCTCTCGGTGCGTCGGACTACAAGCCGAGCGCTGCCCTGGCCGCGATACAGTTCCGCAAAACGAACCTTTGCGACGTTATTGCGGCCAGTGCCGGTACGTCCTGTACGGGTAGTCAGACCGAGGCCAAGCCGACTCCGGCCGCCGCTGCCATTAACCAGTCGATCTCCGGTCTGCTGTCAGGGGTCGCGAAGTTGGACAACAGTCCTCCAAGTACCGCCGTTCTGTCGATCGCTCTCGCCTATCAGACATCGCTCGAGGCAGGCGCGCAAGCCTCATTGAATGCGATGCTCCAGCGGCAGGCGTTGCTTCAGAATGAGCAATCGGCAGCAATTCTGGAGGTGGAGCTTCTGTTGGAGACACAGGATCTGTTGAAGAGAAATGAGGCGGCACTGACCGCCTCGGCGTGCCAACCGTCGACGGCGAGCGCCGGGGCACCGAAGGCGGCGCATATTCCTGCCGCGGAGGCCACAGAAGTCGTTACGTTGGGCGATGTGCTTACCGTGAAGAATTGCAGTGCACGCAAGGCTGTCGCGGATGCGTTGACGGATTACATGCTTTCCTGGACTCGCGGGCAAACGGCGGAGCGGATCGACGATACTAAACTGTCGCTGCTAATGGTGACGTTGAATCTGCAAATAACGCAGGCGAATGCCATAGCGCGCGATACCGTGCTAACCAACGCACTGACGGAGCTCGACGCCTATGGGCAAGGCGGCGTGGATGCAAAAACGATCGCGGCGTTTTTGCAGGCGATCGGAATCGGTGCCATAGCGAAAGGGGTTAATTGACATGCGGTGGGGAGTTCTTCCTTATGTGGGGTTACTCGTGGTCTTGGTCTCCGGGTGCGCCTCCGACCGGGTCGTACAGCCGGCGCAGACAATCGACAAGTCGATTACGGCGTTCCAGACCCAGCTGTCGTCGTTCCAGACTGCCGTCAGGGCGCTGCAGTCGGGTGAGCAGGGCTTGATCGCGGCCAACAATGTGCAGCGTGATCACTCCTTAACGGCAACCCGGCGCTTGCAGATCGCGCAGGATGTTAGTGGGGCCGGTAGCCCTACCGAGGCCTTTAAGATCCTGCAGACGCAGGCTAACGCGGAAGTGGCGGCGTTGACCGCAGCGCCGGTTTCGGCGGCCACTCCGGGCGCGGTGAGCTTGCCCGTCGATCAGGTGGGAAATGTTGCCAAAGCTGTTGCGGCGCTGGCGAAGGCTCCTGGCACGAAGGCCGATCTGGAGTATTTGGGTAATTTTGCCGGTTCGGTCAACAAGGACCTGAGCGCGCCCAAGCAGGCGACCCCAGCGGCTTCGAAATAGCGACATAAGCTGCGACCGAAGGGTCGCAGCGGGTAGGTCAATCATGGACGAGCAAGGAAAGATCGATCAGCAGTTGACGGCATTGGATGCGGCGGAGGCGGCTCTGCCGAGCCAGGACCCGTCGACCCCATATGTTCATGATCAAATCGAGCGTCTCATCAGCAATCTGCAGTTGCGGCTGATGGCGGTGTCGACCTCGGTGGTCGTTTCCACACTCGGCCCTGCAGAGTCGCCGGCCTTCAGGGAGCGCTTACGTCTCTGAGCACAGCCGTTCAACAGAGCGCCGGAGCGGTGCAGATTCTGCAGGCAGCAACGACTTTGGCGAACGCCTAACAACTTATCGGGCCGAGCGTTATACCGTGGGTGGTCATGGGAGGAGCAATGATTGCAAATCAAGTATGGGAATATCTAGGCACGCTCGCTGCGTTAGGCGTCGTCGTGTGGATCGCGGACCGTCGCTATCCTATTTTACGGGACATTCCCGTTGACAGCACACTGTCTAGTGTGAGGCGGCCCTTTAGTCTGGGCCGTGTACAGATGGCGGTGTGGACGACCATCATTATCGGCACCATCGCTTTTGTCTATGCCGTCCACTCCGGCGACTCCGGGTCGCTGCCAGTCATCGATCCGAAGCTGATCGGACTGTTGGGCGGCAGCGGCTTGACCACTGTACTGGCGGGGGCGGTCGATGTGAACAAGGACAAGGCGGTGGAGACCGCGAGTGCTTCGTTCAGAGGTACTGCTGTAGCTGTCAGGGCTCTCAACGCACAGATCCAATCGGCGCTAACTCTGCGGGACGCAGCAGGGATGCGAATTCCAAACGTGAATGCTGTAACGAAGCTCTTCGCGGATCGCGCGGACCAGCTCGGGAACATGTCGCAATACGTCAAGACGGGCCAGAGGTCGCAGCGTGACGACGTCAAGTCAGGCTTCTTAGCGGATTTGTTGACGGACCAGAACGGGAACAGTCTGCATCGTCTGCAACTCGTGCTGTTCACTGGGCTTTATGCGGTCTTCTTCGTAGTTCACGGGCTGACTGTCGGGGTTGAGGAGGCATTGAAGGCACCCATGTCGGATCAGATTCTGGGGCTCATGGGCGTCACGGGAGGTGTGTACGTGGGGTTCAAGGTACCGGGAAAGACTACGTAGAGATATCGATCAGCAGCTTCGAGTGATGTCGATGCGGTGGTGAAGTTTGGACCGCCGGCGGACGACTCCATGGCCCATCAATACTTCGATTTTAAGAATGCGCTAGAGCGTCTGCTATTGCGACCGGTGGATCTGGTGGAATTGGAGGCCATGCCGGATACGCGCCTCAAACGCATCATAGAGCACACGAGAGTACCTATCTATGCCGCTGCGGCCTGATGTCTTCCTGGAAACGGCGCTGCTTGCACTGCGGTGCATTGCGATGACGCATTGGCGAGTTGTATACCATGCATCACGGGGGTTTGTTATGCACACATTTCTCGCGCTGACAATGCTAGGCGCTCTGTATTGCGGGGCTGGCACTGCATTGGCGGATGACGTCCCTGACGCAAGCAAGACCCCTGGATTGGCAAGACCCGGTTTATCCAAGGCGAAAATCTGCGCGACCAAGTGGGGAAAGGACGCGCGCCATGTGACGCCGGCGATGAAGGATAAGGTCTTCAGTCTGTATGGCTACTCGGGATACGATGACAAACGCTGCGTGCCCGATTCGAATGGCAAGACGTGCGAGATTGATCATCTCATTAGCCGCGAGGTGGGCGGTGCCGATGATGTCAGTAATCTTTGGCCGCAGGCGTACGGGTCGACGCCCTGGAACGCGCATTTGAAGGATAAGCTCGAAAATCGTCTCCATAAGGAATTGTGCGCGGGGAATATTACGCTGCAAGAAGCGCGCGACTCGCTGACGAACGATTGGCGCATCGCGTACCGCAAATACTACGGCGAGCCCTAGCCGGCGCATTTCCTAAGTGCTCATTGGACCGACAAACGCCAGTGGGTCATAAGGGGTCCTGAGTCGCCTATGGGTCGCCGGCGCCGGGGGAGCACAACGCCTCGTGAACGGCCCGACCAGATAAAGTAGAACAGTGACTGAATTCGCGTCGTCATAGTGTGTGAGCCGGCGAGTTGACTGGACGCCGACCGGCGCCGTTGCCGGTTCTCGACTTTGGCGGGATTCGAGACGCTAATGAAATATTCACAACCCGTTCGATAAAATTACATTGTCTTCAGTGGCGTAGGTGGTTTTCGGGCCCGGGCTCGTTTCGCTATTCTAGGTAGGGCGCGAGCACATTTTCGATCCATTTCATGAATGCGCGGACTCGGCGCGACAGGTTGCGCCGATGCGCTACTACCAGGGAGACGTCGAGCGGCTTGTGCTGAAAATCTGGTAGAAGCTCTATCAACGCTCCACTCTCCAAGTAACGGCCAATCGCCAACAGTGGTGCCTGAATCAGGCCAAGGCCGGCGACACCAGCGGCTTCGTAGGTCTGCACGCTGTTGACGTGCAGCGCACCTGGCAACTGAAGCCTCGCGTAGCTGTCGCCGTGCGGATACTCCCATCCATAGGGTTTTGCGCCGAGCGTCCGCGCGAAATGAATTGCCCGATGTTTCTGATGCTGCAGATCTTCCAGCGATCGAGGGACGCCATAGCGCGCCAGGTAGGCAGGACTGGCGGCGTTGACCATGCGTAACTTGCCCAGCGGGCGGGCAATCAGTGTCTCGTCCCCGATGGGACCCAGTCGCAATACGCAGTCAAACCCCTCTTGAACCAGATCAACTTGGCGATCCGTACTCGACACCTCCAGCTCCAACTCGGGATAAGTCGCCATGAAGGCCGGCAAGGCCGGCACGATAGTGGTGCGCGCCAACTCGCTCGGCAGATCAACCCGTAAGCGCCCGCGAAGTGCCACTCGATCGCTTGCGAACATTGAGTGCAGATCATCAACGTCAGCAAGCAGATCGCGGGCACGTGCATGAAATACCCGTCCGTCTTCCGTCAACTGCACGCTACGCGTCGTCCGGTGCAGAAGCCTGACACCGAGATCTTCTTCCAGCTTGCGAACCGCCGTTGAGGCCCTTCCCTTCTGAATCCCTAAGCTATCGGCTGCGTGGGTGAAGCTCCCCATTTCCGCTACCGTTATGAAAATGAGGATGGGTTCGAGATTCTGCATTTCGTACCTCGGTATTGTTCACCGCAGAGAGAACAGTGAGTTCATATCCTCGGTGTTTATCATACCTGAGAGACACAGTAGGCTCCGAATATTGGGATCCCCCACCGGAGAATGACTATGTCCGAAACCATGACTTTGCATCGCGCCCCGTGGGCCGGCCGGATAATGAGCGCGTTTGTCGTTATCGCTCTGGTGGCAGACGGCACTATTCAGCTTTTCGCGCCTGCACAGATCGCGAGCATGTTGCAGGAAACCGGGTTCGCGATGGACCTGACCCGTGTCGTGGGTCCGATCATCCTCGCCTGCGCCATCCTTTACGCCATCCCTGCCACCGCCGTCCTCGGCGCGATCCTAGTGACGGGCTTTTTGGGAGGTGCCATCTGCGCCCATGTCCGCATTGGTGAGTTTGGGCTCGCCGCCGGAAATTATTTCCCTGCTTCTGGGCGCGATGACATGGGGCGGCCTCTACGCGCGCGATCCCCGTATCAGGGCCATTCTGCCGCTCATCCATTGAACCAACCGGGGCAGTGCTCTGTCCCTCAACATCAGGAGAAAACGCATGTTTTTAGTCATGGGAATCACAGGAAAAGTGGGCGGCGCGACGGCAGAACATCTGTTGGCGCACGGCAAGAAAGTACGCGCGCTGGTCCGCAATCGCGAGAAGACCTCAAGCTGGGCGAACCAGGGCGTGGAACTGGTTGACGGTGATTGGAATGATTCGGCAACCATCGAGCGGGCGCTCAAAGGCGTCGAAGGCGCGTTTGTCATGTTGCCGGCTGTCTGGGCCCCCTCTCCCGATTACAAAGAAGCCAAGGGCGTGATTGCGAAGTATGTCGAGGCGCTCACCAAGGCAGCGCCGCCGCGGCTGGTAGCGCTTTCGTCGATGGGTGCGAACAGGGCCAGCGGGGTTGGGATGATCACGGCCTTGTCGCTTCTGGAGCAAGGTTTTCGCAACCTGACATCGCCAATCGCATTTGTGCGCGCAGGCGGATTCTTCGAAAACTTCCTCTACGGCTTGCAGGTCGCGAAAGGAGGAACGCTACCGGTCTACTACAATCCGACAAACCGGAAATCGACCATGGTCGCGACGAACGACATCGGCGCGCAGGTCGCAACCCTTTTGACCGGGCCGGCGTGGTCAGGGCAGCGCACCGTCGAGCTTGGTTCCATGGTCACCGCGGATGAAGTCGCGGAGCAATTGGGTGAAGTCCTGAATCACGAGGTGAAAGCCTTCGCAGTCCCGCGTGCAGGGTGGGCGAAAGCGTTCGAGCAATTCGGCATCCCGAAGGGCCACACCGGGCCTGCCGAAGAAATGTTTGAGGCCGTGAACGCAGGATGGATGGACCTCGGAGTCGAGGGTACGGAGCACGTAGCGGGTACGACGTCCGCACGCGAGGTCTTCGCGGCGGCCCAGAAGGCCGTGACTGTGAACCGCGACCTTCACACCAATGAAGATCGAAATAGAACATGAAGGTTCTTGTTCGGATGCAACGG
Organism: uncultured Gammaproteobacteria bacterium; assembly: GCA_963702735.1. GTDB lineage: Bacteria > Pseudomonadota > Gammaproteobacteria > Steroidobacterales > Steroidobacteraceae > Bog-1198. The sequence continues at coordinate 57,573 of CAVPDW010000003.1, forward strand.
GCGTAACCGGACGGCCGCGGGCCAGCCGTTTTGGGGTGTGCCAACTATCCCAAATGCACTGCAATTCGGCGGGCTTGTTGAGTTAAGCAGCCGCCGGAAACGCCGCTGATTGACGGAGTCTTCGGGACAAGGAGGGCGGAAGGTCGATAAAGGTAGTCTGTTCGTTTTGGGATCCCAATTCGATCATCAGGGAAATTCGGAACTGCCGGGTCATCTCGATAGCTAAAGGCTGCACGCATGCCTCAATTGCTTCCCTGGGCGCTCAGGAGCCCAAGATCCTGCCGTGATGGGCCGGTTCTGCGCCGCGCCAGGCCGCCAATATCGGCACCGCGATGTGGTCATACAGCGCTTCGGCGACGAACCGAAGGAGCGGCAGGCTCACTAGCTTTGAGAGCCACGCATAGCCCGGTGTCTGCGCCCACAAGCTTGCGAGCGCTGCGACGCCGCTCAAGACCTGTCCGTTGGCGGACTTCAAGTAGACGCGGCGCCTAAGATGTTCGGGTCGAAGCCCGTACTCCACCAACGCGTCGTATTGAATGGATGAATCGATGAAGGTCATGGGCGCCGCCGCGGCCTCACAGCGCCGGGCATAGTGGTTCATTTCGGTGCGGCACACTGGGCAGGCGCCGTTGTAGTAGACGGACTGACGGCGCAAAACGGACTTGAGCGGGGAGCCGCCCAGCAACTGTCGCAGAGCGGCACCACTTTCCGGATACTGAAACACGAAACCCGCGGTGACCGCCCGGTGCGGGACCACACGCTGGCCATCCAGCAGAAGCTGTGCCATTTCACCGAGCGCAATTCGGAGCACCCAAGCGGGGATGCGCAGCCATAGAGGCCTCCGAACTGTTCGAGCGAGCTCGCGTTGGAATGCGTCGTGACTCAAGGGTGTCGGAGCGACGGCATTGACAGCGCCGCAAAGCGCCGGATTCCCGAGCGCGAACTCAATCAGCCGTACCGCATCGTCGATATGAATCCAGGAGACCCACTGACGTCCTGAGCCGATGATGGCGCCGAGTCCCAACCGCAGGGGCAGGGCCATGGACGGCAGCGCGCCGCCGTCGCGGGCGAGCACCAGGCCGAGCCTCAGGGTCACCACGCGCACGCAGAGATCATCGGCCGCCTGAGCTTGGGCCTCCCATTGTTGGCAGAGCTGGGACTGGAATATGGGCTGCGGGCCTACCCGCTCGTCGAGTACTTCGTCGCTGCGGATCCCGTAGTAACCGATGGCGCTCGCGCTTAACAGGACGCGAGGCGGGCGATCGAGGCGGGCGCATAGGTCGGTCACCGCTCGTGTGGTGTTCAAGCGACTGCTAAGCAGGTCGCTGCGCCTTGATTTAGTCCAGGGCAGCGCCAGAATGCGCTCGCCTGCAAGGTTCACTATCGCCTCGATGCGGGTGCTTGTCGGCAAGGCCTTAAGGTCGGTGATGACTGTCACCTGCGGACCGAAGCGGTCGAGCGCCCGCTCAGCATCTCGGGTCAGCACGATGATGCCATCACCGCGCGCCAATAGCCGGCGGACAAGATGGCCGCCGATGAATCCGGTGGCTCCGGTGATCAGGACGGTGCGACCGGAGGGTGTCGCGAGTACCTTGAGGGGATTGCGGACCCATTCCGGGGGTCGCCGGTGATGAAGAACGGCTAGAGCGTTGCGAAGGGACCAGGCCAACACGCCGGCGGAGAATATGGTGAACACCCAGGAGATGGCGCCGTGCGCTACAGCCCGAATTGCGGTTGGGGCGGACCACCATTGAATGAGAATGGGCGCCAGAATAATGAGAACCGCACCCACGTTCATGGCGAGGAGGGTGTGCAGGACACGCTCAAGCTTGGGCAAGTGCCGCGTCTGGTCCTCAACGATGAAGTCGGCAAGCGTTATCAGCACCTCGACGGCAAACACGATGGCGATCAGCGCCGCCCAGGCTCCGTGCCACTCATACCAGGCGAGGGCAAAGAAAAGATAAGCGTACAAGAACTCCCTCGCAGCATGCAGCGTGAGTTCGCGGGCCGCCGATCGTTTGTGCGGAAGGCGTTCCGTGAGTTCGTGATGCCAGAGGTTGTCGAAACCCCCAAGGAGTGCCTGAACAACAATCAATGCGAATAGAAGGGTCATGACCGCTCTCCAGCCGCTCGGAAGCGGCCTGTCTGGTAGAACATTTCGCCGAATAATGGATGGGTGACGGTCATCGTGAAGCGGAACCATCCGTCCGCTTCATCAATGTGCTCGACGTGGGTAGTGCCGGGCGACAACAGCGCGGGAAGTGGGATCTTGAGCCTCTCTGCATTCGGCCGCCTGCCGAGGTCGAAGTAATAGCCACAGCTGACGAAATGCAGCACGCCGAGCTCTTCGTAAACGTTCAAGGGCATGCACAGGCATGCAGGTAGCCGCTCCACGAGATGGCCGCACGAGTCGATGATCTTGGTCGACCGCACGAGACAGGGTTGATCATTCGGCCAGCGATATTCCCGATTCCAGGCGACACCGCAGCGTGTGGGGCCGACGTGAACAATCGCTGGAACGTGGAGCCCTGTTCGCGGGACAACGGGCGTACCGAGAAGTTGACAGAAAAGAGCCAGAAGGCGGCCCAGCCAGCTCGCACGCACGACGTCGAACTCGCCGACATAGTCGACCGCGACGGGCGGTTCGCCAAATCGTTCGCGCACCGCTTGCGGAAGGCGAGCCCATGCCGCCTGACCGAGTACTGACTGCAAGCCGTAGTGCCTCGGCGCCAACTCGCCCTGCGAGGCGGTGCGGGCGACGGTGGAGGCGATGCTGCTCATGGTACGCCCTATTCGCCGATAACCTTGGCGATACGATGTCCGAGCCGCATCATCTTGAGGAGGGTCTTGCGCGGCAGCGTCTTAATTGAGTCATACCAGCCGGTGACCGTCTCCAGGAACTCCAACTGGCTTGTCAGCCGATCGCGAACACCGGTGGGCGTCTCGGTGTCGGTCTTCAGTTGGTCGACGCACTCGCGCAGCACCGCGACGGTGGGATCAATCTCGCGCCGCTTGCGACCCTCGATGATGACGCGGATGACTTCCCAGGGATCCTGCTGCGCAACGAAGAAATCGCGCCGGTCGCCGAGGGAATGCGTGATCTGGACGAGGTTCCAGGCGAGGAGTTCTTTCAGACCGACGCTGACGTTTGAACGGGCGATGCCGAGCGTCTCGGCGATCTCATCGGCGTGCAGCCCTTCGGCGGCCAAATAGAGCAGTGCGTGGATCTGCGCTACGGAGCGATTCATCCCCCATCGGCTGCCCATTTCTCCCCAGTGGACGATGTATCGCTGCATGACGGGTGTGAGGCGCATATGTAATATCCGATATTTCTGTTTCGACTGAAATGATAGTCCTACCTGAAGGGATGTCAAGAGCGCAGGTTCGGATTTGGATGGATCGGGCGGCTTTCACCGCATGATCGACCGGACCGACGGATGCGTGGCCCTGACGACAATGCGATAGACGAAATATCGGATGCAGTCCCTGTCGGCACCAAGATTGAGGGCTCGAGCCCTGATGCCTAAAAGCCGACCGTCACCGTAGCGCTGACCGTCTATCCACCTTTGCCATGGGCCAGTTCGTCGAGCCAGCGGTTGATGTCCCGGCGTAGAGCCGAACCGCGCAGATGTGCGAGCTGGTATAGGCTGTATTCGCGTGCGGCGAGAGACGCGATACGGTAGCCCACATAATATCCCGCGCGCGCAGGGATGCCGCTCTGAGCACTGTTCGTTTCAAAATATTTGGCGTATAGACCGGGATTCGGGGCGTCGTTGTCGCGCAGCCCCCGCGCCAGCTTTTCGATCTGCGGTGCAGCGCGCTCAGCCAAATCGGGTGGAAAAATCATAGCGTCCGACAAAGGATGGTCCGGATACAGCTCGGCACTCACGTATGTCGCCAACCCCTCGGCCCACAAGGTGCGCCAGATAGGCTGACGGTCACCGGGATCGTCGCTGAAGCCCGCAACCCTATCGTTGTAGCGATGAAACAACTCGTGCGCGAAAAATACCGGCATTTGTGCCGGCGTTTCGATGCGGTCGATCGTATCGACGCCGAGGACAAGCGCCGGGCTTGCGCCGACCACTCGCCCTGCGCCGTCCATGTGTCCCAATGAAATCATCAAATAGATTGGGAAGTTGCAGCGGAAATCTGGAAAGCTCTTGCTGAAGCGTGCGACGTAGCCCGGAATCTCCCTCATCAGCGTCTGTTCCGTCTGCTTGGCATGCATTCGGTTCTTGCGTGCAGCCGCCAGCGCGGCGACCGTCTCTTCATCGAACCGACGGGAATCGCTTGTCCCGAGTACATCGCGCGTGTACAGCTCGGGAAATCTCGCAATAACATCCGTACGAAACGCAGCAGCTTGCTCAGCGGGGGTTGCCTCTGCGAGGTGCTTGGTCAGAGGCCAGAAATCAGCGGCGGCATCGATCACGCGACAACTGGCGGCGGCTGTGGCATTCGCAGATACGAGAAGGGCGGCCATCAGTGCAGTGATGGCTCGTCGGTTCGTCACCGAGATCCTCACTGAGGGCGCTAGGTTCAAGGGTCGTTGCTCATGTGGTGCCGCTCGCCGCGGCCACGGGCACTATATTGGAGGGTTCATTGTTTTTGGGGCTATTCACCGCCGTCGATACTTCGTACGCATCCATCACGCCGGCCGGGTAGGGCTGAAGCACGGCGTGAGCCTCAGCTACTGATCCTGAGAGCCAGACGGTCTGATCTTCATGCCTCAAGATCGCAGGCATGCGGTGCGGATTGCTCCCGGTATTATGGATCTGTCTCATCAGTTCGTTGCCCGGCATGGTGATGATCACAACGCTTTCGATGGCGGTGCCGTCTGGCTTGATGGATCGATCCCAGAGGGCCGCAAACGCAAAGATCGGCTGGTCTGCCAAATGGATGTAGTAGGGCGTCTTACGACCTTCGGCGTTCAAGTGCCATTCATAGAATCCGCAGGCGAGTTGCAGACAGCGCTGGCCGCGCTTCCAAGGTCCACGGTAGGAGGCCACAGTCTCCAAGGTTTCGATGCGCGCGTTGATGGTCGAATACTTCGGGGGCTCGCCCTTGGCGAAGAAGGGAATGAGACCCCAGCGCAGCAGCGACCCCTGCAGCCCGCCGTCAGCCGCCCGAATCACGGGTACCTGCTGGGTCGGCGCGACATTGTAGGACGGTGGGAATTGCCACTCGGTGCGCACGAGATTGAATTCGCGCTCGATAGAGGCTTCGTCCGGCGACACATACCGTCCACACATGCTTCTAGCGTACCAAGGCCGACGCAGGATCGCACCGCCGTTCAAGGGAGAGGATGACCACCGCGGCAAGGACGGTGACCCCGGAGCTTGCTCGGCGGATAGGCGCCATGCGCAGATGCCCGCATCCCAGCCGCATAGGCGTGCGAGCGCATGTGGCTGGGCGTGACGTTCGCGACAGCAGGCGGAATAGGCCCTCGGCGGGGTGTTCGCGATCGATGCCCGACGGCGTACCATGGGGCACATGCCCTCTCGCTCGACGCGCAAATCTCCCGCCAAAGCCAAACGGTCCGCCAGACCGCGCTCGGCAGGGCCCCGGCCGACGGCAGAGCCGTTCCTTCGCTTCTATCACTCCGCGGTGCTGCGCGAGAAGACGCTGGCGGTACTCAGTGCTCTGGAGCGCGCGCACGATGCTACAAGCCACCGGTCAGCCCTTGCGGACATCGTCGCGGAGTTGACGAACAGCGGCATGGATTACTACTTCATGAAGCCGCTCAAGCTCGTCGAGGCGGGTTTCATCGTCGAGCAATCGGCGAAACTCGGCTTGGCAGGGGCGCAGCAGGTCATGGGGTCCGTCATCCGTAACATCATCGGGCGCATGGATCGGCCGCAACTGCTCTTCGTGTGCGGCTACATCCGGCAGCTCATGCTTTGAATTCGGGGGCGGATATCCCCGCTCCCAGCACTCGTGGATTGGCACTGGGTTCAATAGGAGAAGAACATATGGCAACGAAGCGCAAGACCAGAAAGGCGAGGATGCCGAAGATCAGCCGGAACACAAAGTTCTGGGCATACATGAACGCTGTAATGAAAGACAACCTTGAATACGAATTGAATCGCATAATTCCGAAGATCTGGACGCGAGTGGTGAAAGAGTTTCGGGCACAACAGAAAGCTCTTGGCGTCAATCTGATCGTTGAGGGCGAGAGACTTGTTCAGGGGAAGAAGCCAAAGTTTATGACCCCGCGAAAGAAGAAGTCTTCCAAGAAGTGATATTTGCAACATCAAGGCGCCTGGTTGCCCACGGGTGAATCGCCTTGAATTGCTGAGCAGCGCCGCGGTTTACCCACTTGCAGCAATGGCCGGCGTGAGCGCCGCGCGAAGAGAGGCGCCTTGTGTGCGCTGCGGCTGACCACTCCTGCCGGCGGAAATCCCTGATGACGGCGCGCTGTGGGCTTCGTATCCTGATCCCCGGGGTGAGGGTCACATGGGGAAGGTTTATCCGCATCGCACCATGGCTACCATTATTGCCGACAACGCCTTGGGACTTCAGCGCCTGTACCACTGGGAGGCGACCGCGCCCAATGAGGTGGCACTGACGCAGCCAATGGGTGATGGCAATGTCCGCAATTATACGTGGGGCGAGTTGCTCGACCAATCGCGCCGCATCGCTGCGCACCTCCATAGCATGGGCCTACAGCCCGGCGACCGCATCGCCATCTTCTCAAAGAACACCGCGCACTGGCTGATGAGCGACTTCGCCATCTTTCTCGCGGGCGGCGTCTCGGTGCCGCTCTACCCGACGCTGGCGCCGGGCACGATCCGCCAGATTGTGGAGCATAGCGAGTGCAAGCTGCTGTTCGTCGGCAAGCTCGACGGTTGGGAGCACATGCGCCCAGGCGTGCCCCCCGGCCTGCCGTGCATCAGCCATCCGCTATCGCCGCAAGAGGCGAAGAAGAGCTACCCGCAGTGGGACGACATCGTGGCCAAGACCGCTCCGCTCCGGGGAGCGCCGGTGCGTCCCGGCGATGAGCTCGCAACGATCATTTACACCTCGGGCACCACAGGCACACCGAAGGGCGTCATGCACAGCTTCGCGGCGTTCGCTTGGGCGGTGCAGGACCGCGATGAAGCGTGTCCCGCTGAGCGGCAGCACGCGCATGCTCTCGTACCTGCCCCTGGCGCACGTGGTTGAACGCGCGCTGGTCGAATTCGGCCAGCTTGAAAGCGGCATGCATGTGTTCTTCGCCGAGACTCTGCAGACCTTCTCCGCTGACATGCAGCGTGCCCGGCCGACAGTGTTCTTCTCTGTGCCGCGTCTATGGGTCAAGTTCCAGCAGGCCGTGCTGACGCGTATGCCGGCCGCCAAGCTCAATTGGCTGATGAGGATACCCGTCGTCAAGGGCATTGTGAGCCGGAAGATCCTCTACGCACTCGGCCTTGACCAGTGCACCTTCGCCGTCGGCGGCGCTGCGCCAATGCCCGCGGAATTGCTGCGCTGGTATGCCGCGATCGGCCTTAACATCGGCGAAGGCTACGGCATGACCGAGAACCTCGCGGCCAGCCACATGACGACGCCGGGCATGCAGGCGTTCGGTACGGTCGGGCAGACCTACGAGGGCGTGCAGTGCCGGCTCGACTCATCCACGGGGGAGATCCAGGTCAAGAGTCCGGCGACCATGCTCGGCTACTACAAGCAACCCGAACTGACCAAGCTGGCATTCACCGATGACGGTTGGCTGCACACCGGCGACAAGGGCGTTCTCGACGCCGCCGGCAACCTGAAGATCACCGGCCGCGTGAAGGACATGTTCAAGACCAGCAAGGGCAAGTACATCGCACCGGCGCCCATCGAGGACAAACTCGTGATGCATGCGGCCGTGGAGGCCTGCTGCGTGACGGGCGCCAACCTCGGGCAGCCGATCGGCTTATTGATGCTCAACGACAGCGCTTTGAAGAAGATTGCGGAGCCGGCCGGCCGCATGGAGCTCGAGGCCTCGCTCGCCGAACACTTGAAGGGGATCAACGCCGCCCTCGACCCACACGAGCGGTTGAGCTGCCTGGTCGTGATGACCGAGGCCTGGACCGTTGACAATGATCTGATAACCCCTACGCTCAAGGTCAAGCGCAATCGCATCGAAGATCTTTTCGCCAAGAACTACGAGGCTTGGAGCGGCATGGGCAAGCTCGTGGTATGGCATGAACAGTGATGCCGGTGACGCGTTCGCAGTTAACCTACTTGGTAACTGACGCCCCACGCTTTCAAAGCATCCTCGGCAGAGCCGCCGGTGCGGATGCTGCCCGGAGTACGTGAAAATCGCGGCGCAGGGGCGGCTTGCACCAGACCCGCCACATTCACATACGTTTCTCTGCCGAGCAGATGCCGGTGTGCCTGAGATTCCGCAAGAGTCAGTACGGGTGCGAAACACACGTCCACGGAATCCAATATGTCGCACCATCGCTCACGAGTATTTGTCGCGAATAGAGCGGCCAGGATTTCGCTGCGCTCACCCCAGTTCGCGGTGTCGTATTGACCGGCAAGCAATTCCTCGCCGGCACCGATTCTCTCCAGCAGTGCCTGGTAAAATTTCGGTTCTATAGCGCCGATCGCAATATCGGACCCGTCGAGGCATCGATAACATCGATAAAACGGTGCGGCGCCGCACAGCGGATTGTGGTCGACGTCCATGGATATGGCGCGTGAGGGCAGCAGGCCTGCGAACGTGGTCATCATGGAACTTACGCCGTCGACAATCGCGGCGTCGATCACCTGCCCGAGTCCGGACCGATTCCTCTCCCATAAAGCGGCCATGATTCCGAAAGCGAGAAACAAGGATCCACCGCCGAAATCGCCAACCAGGTTCAGGGGCGGGCGCGGAGGAGACGTTGCACTACCCATCGCCGCGAGTGCACCCGTGAGCGCAATGAAATTGATGTCGTGACCCGCAACCTGAGCAAGCGGGCCGGTTTGCCCCCAACCAGTCACGCGCGCATATATGAGGCGCGGGTTGCGTTCCAGCACGGGTAGGGGACCGAGTCCGAGTCGTTCCATGACACCTGGGCGCGATCCTTCAATTAGAACGTCGGCCTTCTCAGCGGCGGCCATGCACAGCTCGCGACCAGCGTGCTCCCTTATATCGACCGTCATTGTGTGACGTCCGCGATCAACAATCGGATTGGGCCATCCGTTGCCCCCCGGACGATCAAAGCGAATCACCTGCGCTCCGAGATCCGCCAACAACATGGCGCAGTGCGGCCCTGGTCCAATGCTGGTCAGTTCCAGGACCTTCAATCCGGTTAACGGCCCGGTGCCTTTGGATGCACTGTCCATTCTTCTACTCTAGGGCATTGAGGCCGGTGTGTCTTTTCGTCGCCTCGAAACGCGGCCCGAAGGCGTGTTCCGCGGGGTGAGGCCGAGGCGCTGGCCGCCAAGGCCCATCAGGTGTGCCTCCATCCCAACGCGACCCGCAACAACATTAACGTTAAACTCACCGTGGAATAGGGCTCGTTCGAGGACGCGCCAAAACAACTTTGGTTCTTAGGTGGAGCAAACATGGAAGTCAAAGGTGCAGCCCTTTTGTACACATTGGCTGGCCTGATGATCACGTTCGCGGGGTTCTCTGCGCTCTTGTTGAGCGTCCGACAGGCCGCCGGAGCGAGGTTGTCACTGCTTGACAGGTATCTTGCAAAAACGGTCATGACGCACATTTTCGTATTGACGGCGGCAGCGCTGCTGCCGGCGCTACTTGCGCTCTACGACATTCAGGAGAAGTGGATTTGGCGAGGCTCCGGTGTGCTTTTCGCACTACCGATGCTGTCTCTTCAGGTCACCTATCCGCACCGACGCCGCAAGGTGGTCGGCACAGGACCGCCGCCCCCAATATTCGCGGTCTTCGTTGTGCTCGGTTCCGCTGTGACACTGGCGATGCTTGGCTACGTTTTAGTGGGCCTCCAATACAGCGCCGCAGCCTACATCACGGCGTTGACGATCGACTTCTTTACGGTCGCTTTCGCCTTCCTTACCGCGCTCGATGTCATTATGCGACAGCCAATGGAAGCGTCGGAGCGGACGGCGCCGCAAGTTCCGAGTCCTAGCGCGTGAACTCATGAACGCCCGTCTGATCGCCTGTGCGAAAGCTGTGGCGCCGGCGACCCTACTCATGGCCGCGTCGCTTATTGATTCCTAAGGAAATTTCGTCATTCGCGGTGGGTCTATCGCGCAAACGAATACGCTTCACATGAGGAATGGTGGCGAGAAGGATCGGTAACACTCTATGATGGGTTTCGGTCGCCGACGCTGCGATGCGTCGAATAAATAAAAGGGGAGTACCCACGGCTCGAATCCTGCTTGTCGAGGATGATCCCGCGCTTTCTCGCGGGATCATCGCGCTTCTCAAGGGCGCAGGCCACGCAGCCGACTGTGCCAAGGACGGTGAGACCGCGCTTTTCCTGGTCGAATCGGAACCCTGCGGCCTGATCATCCTCGACATCGGCTTGCCCCGCATGTCGGGATTCGAGGTGATCAGCAAGTTGCGCGCGCGAGGCTGCAAGACGCCCATTCTGGTGCTGACCGCCCGCGACCATGTGACCGACCGGGTCAAGGGACTCGATCTCGGGGCGGACGATTACTTGTTGAAACCTTTCAACGCGAGTGAACTGGGCGCGCGCGTCCGCGCCCTGTTGAGGCGCGACCACGGCGACCCGAGCCCGGTGGTGGTCATCGGCAATCTGACGATCGACCGGACTCATGCCACGGCCGAGGTCAGCGGCCGGCCATTGCAGCTGCGGCGCCGCGAATGGGCGGTCCTCGATCGGCTGATCGCCAAGGCCGGCGAAGTCGTATCGAAGGAGAGGCTGATCGCAGAGGTCTTCAGCTACGACGATGCGGTGGCCCCCAATGCCCTCGAAGTGCATATCGCGCGGCTGCGCAGGAAACTCGAGCCCGACGGGCCGACGATACGCACCATGCGTGGACTGGGATACATGCTGAAGGCGCCCTGAACGCACGAGATGTTCAAGTCGTCGATCACTAAATTTTTGATCGCCTCATTGGGCGCGCTGATGACGGGTCTGTTCGTGACGGCGCTGATTCTCGCCGTACAGGCTTGGACCAACCATGCCCTGGCCGGCCGCATCGCCCGCCTCACCAGCACCGACAAGACCTTGTTCGACGCCCTGATCACGGTCCGCGCACAGGTGCCCAAGGACAGCACTGCGCTGATCACGCAGGATGACCCGCGGCCGGTGATCAGCGCCACCCACGAGGAAGCATCCAGGGCGGTGGCGATCGCGCTGGTTGCGCTCGAGTCCACCGATGTCCCAGATCATGCGAAGCTCGCGGCTGCCATTCGCAGCACCTGGCAGGAAGTGAAGGCGCTGCAATCCAGCATCGACGTCCAGGCCTCCCGCGCCCGTGGCGAGCGGAATCTGCATGCCATCGATGATTGGCGTACGGCGATTCATGAAATGCTGGAGGCCTTGAGCATCGCCTCGGTGACCGTCGGCAATACGCTGAGGATGGGCGATCCGCTGATCGCGGAGATGGTGCAGATCCGTCGCACCGCATGGACCATCCGCGATCGCTATGGCCTGCAATGCTCGATGCTGCGTCCCAACGTGGACTTGAGCCAGCCGCTCGATCCCGCACAGCTCGACAGCTGGCTCGGAAACCGCGCGGTCTACACCTTTGCCTGGCACTCGCTGGATGAATTCCTGCTGCGGCCCGGAGTGTCCGCAGCCGTACGCGACCGTGCGATTCGGGCGGAGAGAAACACCCGGGAGGCGCAGACCCAGGTGGACGCCATCGTCAGCCGCTTCGACGGCTCAGGCAAACCCGCCGTCGCGAGCGCCGAGTGGACCAGTCTGTGCGACGGCCCCTTCGATTCGATTCTCGCCATTGCTCAACAGGCTCAGGATGAAGCCGACCGGCACGCGGAAGCGATTCGCGCTTCGTCGTTCCGTATCTTGCTGGTCGCCGGAATCGATCTATCCTGCGTGGTCGCTTTCGGCGCCTTTGCAGTCATCAACGTGCAGCGGCGCTTGGCGCGCCCGATGAAGATCTTGACCGCCGCGATCGCGCGCCTGAGTCGCAGGGATTTCGACGCGGCGGTGCCCTCCACCTTGAGCCCCGATGAGCTCGGCAGCATGGCACAGGCGCTCGAAACCTTGCGCACCAGCGCGCTCGAGGCAGAGCGCCTTCAACAGGCCATGAGCCGCTTCACGGCGGACGCATCGCACCAGATGCGTACGCCGCTGACCATCCTTCGCACGCATATCTCGGTTCTGGGCGGCCTGATTCCGGCGGACAACGAGGCCTATTCCTCATTCAAGGACATTCAGGAGGCGGCCGATCGGCTGCAACGCCTGCTGATTCAGCTGATCAAGCTCGCGAGGGCCGACGTCGGCCGATCGCTCGACCAGGAAGCGCAGATCATCGATCTTCGATCAGTCATCCAGGACATCGCATCGAGTCATGTGCCGCAGGGAGTCGAAGCAGGGGTGGAGCTGCATTTCGAGGCCGAACGGCGGCCGTTCCCGGCGCGCGTCAATGAGATCATGATTCACGAGATTTTCGCCAATCTGATCGACAACGCGATCCGCTATAACAATGCGGGCGGCCATGTCGTGGTCAGACTTTTCGATGAACAGGGCAAGCACGTGGTCGAAGTCGAGGATGACGGCCCAGGCATACCGGAGGTGGAAAAAGACAAGGTGTTCACGCGGTTCTATCGAATGAACCGCGATCAGAGCCGCGTCGGAAGCGGGCTCGGGCTTGCCATCGTCCAGTCGGTGGCGGCGACTCTCAACGCCCAGATCGACATGAGCGCGGGGGCCATGGGCCGCGGATTGCGTGTCCGGATCTCATGGGCCTAGGTCCCTCCCCCGGGGGTAAAGATGCCCATCTTGATGTTTCTCTAGGGCTGACAGCTTCTTGAAAGCTGCCCCCGCTCATGATCGGGGCACTGCCGCCGGGATGGCATGCCCCGAGCGACAGACGATCAATAACTACGACGGGGGGGATAATGAACACACGACGCCTGAATGGTGAAACCACCCACATTTCGCCGCCGCGATCCGCACTGTCGCTGTACGCGACCGCGCTCCTGCTGTTCTGCATGGCGGGAACGGCCGGCGCCCAATCAGCGGCCCCGGCATCCGGCGCCAACCCGACGCTGGAGGAAGTGGTCGTCACGGGCAGCCGCATCGCCAACGTGAGAGCGACGTCCGACAGCCCGCTGGTCTCGGTCGGCGCGGCGCAGATCGCCGCCACGGGACAGGTGTCGCTGGACGCCGCTCTCGGCCAGATGCCGCAATTCTCCGCCTCCCAGGGAATGACCGAGGTAGGCGATGTGCAGGGCTCGACCGGCTTCGAAGGCGGCCAATCCTACTCAGACCTGCGCGGCCTCGGGCCGCAGCGCACCCTGGTGCTGCTCGACGGGCAGCGTCTGGTGCCGACCAATCCCAACGGGGCAGTCGACCTTAACGTGATCCCGATGGCGCTGATCGAAGGCGTCGATGTCATCACCGGCGGAGCGTCCGCGGTGTACGGCTCCGATGCCATGGCGGGCGTGGTCAATTTCAGGCTGCGCAAGGATTTCAGCGGGATCGAGGTCGCATATCAGCACGGCGCCACCACCCACGGCGACGGACAGGAAGACTCCGTCAGCATCTTGATGGGCGGCAATTTCGCCGACCATCGCGGCAACACGATCTTCGATGTGGAGTACAACCAGCGCGGCGGAATCACCGGCGCCAACCGGTCGTTCTTCTCCGACATCTCCACCTTCAACCGCGGCGTGCCGCGTCCGCCCGAGGGCATTTTCAACTCAGGCGAGCTGGGCGGAGACATTCCGATCTCCGCGGTCAACGGGGTGCTTGCCGGCTATCCGGGCACGACGCCGCTGTCGGGCACCGGCAATTACGGCGGCTACGTCGGCTTCAACAACAACGGCTCCTTATTCACCACCCGCAGCCCCGGCAACTGCGTGCAGAACTACCAGGGACCGGTCAATCAGAAGCTCGGATTGCACTACACTCCGGACTGCAGCACGATCGAATCCTATCTCGGGCCGTACTTCGCCATCCAGGTGCCGATGGAGCGGTACAATGTGTTCTCGCGCACGACCTACGATGTCACCGACAACATCCAGGCGTACGGCCAGATCAATTTCATGCATTCGACCGCGCAAGACCTGCAGGGCGCCTCGTACATCGGCCCCGGCAAGTACTTCTACATTCCGCAGAACAATCCCTACGTCACGGGCAATGCCGCGCTGCAGACCCTTCTGGCCGCGCGCACCGCTCCGAGCGCGGCGCCCCTGGAAATGGAGGACTGGGTGACGCCGATGGGCAACCGGCTCGAGACCTTCAATTACAACGACTATCAAGTCAGCGGCGGACTGAAGGGCGCGATCGGATCGACGGATCTGAACTGGAACGTGTTCGGCTCCTACGGCCAGACGCTGTTCGACAACGATCAGGCCAACAACATCAATACCCCGGCGGTCGAGAACATCCTCTACGGCCTCGCGAACTACCATGGCGCCAACGGCCAGAACTGCGTGGGCTACGCGTGGAATCCGCTCGGTGCGCAGCCGATGAGCGCGGGGTGCATGGCCTACGCCGAAGGTACGGCGCACAACACCGACCAGATCAGCCAGAAACTGCTCGAAGGGGACTTCAGCGGCACGCTCGCGACGCTCCCCGAGGGCAAGCTCAAGTTCAACGTCGGCGTCGACTACCGCGGCGACAGCTTCACCTATCACGCCGACCCGAACTTGAATCCCGCCTTCAACGTACTGCCCTCGACCATGCCCGCGGGCATCATCTCCCCATCCTACGATTTGATCGGCTCCACGGGAGGCACGCAGAATGTGCGTGAGGTGTACGGCGAGGTTCAGGTGCCGGTGCTCAAGGACGCACCGTTCGCCAAGAACGTCGCCGTCGATTTGGGCGTGCGCCATTCGCAGTACGATCTGTTCGGCGGCGTCAACGCCTACAAGGCCGACTTCCACTGGCAGACGGTCGAAGCCGTGACTTTCCGGGGCAGTTTCGAGCACGCCATTCGGGCACCGAGCCTGCAGGAGCTGTACAACCCGACTGTGCAGGCGCAGGACGCCATCTCGGTTGACCCGTGCGAGTACAACAGCCCCTACCGTACCGGCCCTAATGCGGCGCAGGTGGCGGCTCTTTGCCGCGCTCAAGGGATACCCGCATCCGCCCTGCCGACGTTCACGTATGGCGTGAGTTCGGCGCCCGGCATCATTCAAGGCAACCCGGACTTGAAGCCCGAAACCGCCAACACCTACTCGTTCGGCGTCGTGTTCACTCCGAAGTTCGAGGCGCCCCTGGCGCACGACTTGGGAGCATCGGTCGACTACTACCACATCAAGATCGACGGCGCGATCGGCAACGTCGGACTCGATGCGATACTGTCGCGCTGCTACAACCTCAACGGAGCCAATCCCTCCTACTCCGAGAGCAATTTCTACTGCCAGCAGATCCAGCGCGACAGCAATGGCTTCATTTCGCTGGGCAAGGAGTTCTCGCTGAACATCGGCTCCTATACGACCGACGGCGCCGACATCGAGTGGCACTGGGGTTTCGGGCTGGACGATCTGGGACTGCCGGAGAACTCGGGACAGTTCAAGATCCAGTCCTACATCTCCTACCTGCACGCGTTGACGGTGTCAGGAGTGCCCGGAATCAATGACATGAACTTCGCCGGCGGCCTCGGCGACACCGGCACGGTCGCGGCCGCGGACGGCACCACCATTTCGGATCTTGCGCACCCGAGATGGAAGGCGAACACGTCGTTCGGCTACGCCATCGGACCGTTCTCCGGGGCGCTGCACTGGCGCTACATCGGGACCATGAATGACCTTGCGACCATGGGCGAACCGTCCGTACCGGCGTACAGCTACTTCGACCTGGAGGCGCACTGGCACCTAATGGAGAAGATCGATCTGACGGCCGGGCTGACCAATCTCTTCGACAAGGGTCCGCCTGTGGTGGAGAGCGCGCCGATGCGTACCGATGCGGCGACCTATGACGTCGTCGGTAGGACCTTCTATGCCGGCATCAAGGCAAAATTCTGAAGAGCCCTTCCCTCGCGCCGCACGGCGCGAGGGACTGAACTCGGATGCTGACGCCACCACAACGCAAGGAGAAGCTGCACTCGGTCATCCGCGTCGCGAGCGGAAATTTTCTCGAAATGTACGATTTCATGGTGTTCGGCTATTTCAGTGCCGCCATCGGCCGTGCCTACTTTCCCGCCAGCAGCGAATTCGCCTCGCTGATGTTCTCGATGACGACGTTTGCCGTGGGTTTCATGGTGCGGCCGCTGGGTGCGATATTCCTCGGTGCCTACATCGACCACATAGGGCGGCGCAAAGGGCTGCTCGCGACCCTGGCATTCATGTCGGTGGGCACGCTGACGATTGCGCTGGTTCCCGGCTACGAGACCATAGGGCTATTCGCTCCCATCGTCGTGGTGCTGGGTCGACTATGCCAGGGGTTCTCGGCCGGCGTAGAGCTGGGCGGTGTGTCGGTGTACCTCTCCGAGATCGCAACGCCGGGACATAAGGGGTTTTACGTCTCCTGGCAGTCCGCCAGCCAGCAGGTCGCGGTGGCTTTTGCCGGCGTACTGGGCTATGCGTTGTCCAATTTGATGCCGCCCGAGGCGCTGCAGGCCTGGGGGTGGCGACTCCCGTTGATCGTCGGCTGCCTCATCATTCCCTTCATTTATATGATCCGGCGCAGTCTCCAGGAAACCGAAGCATTTGCCGCGCGCAAACACCATCCGAGCCCCGCCGAGATCTATGCCAGCATGCTGGTGCATTGGAGAATCATATGCACCGGCGTCGCGATGGTACTCATGACCACGGTGTCCTTCTATACCATCACGGCCTACACCCCCACGTTCGCCAAGAACATACTCAATCTGTCGCAGAGTGATGCGCTGCTGGTCACCTTGTGCGTGGGCGTGTCGAATTTCGTCTGGCTGCCGCTCATGGGCTCTCTCTCGGATCGGGTCGGCCGGCGTCCCCTGCTGTTTATCTCCGCGGGGACTGCGATCCTCACGGCTTATCCCGCGATGGCCTGGCTGGCGGACCAGCCGACGTTCGCGAAGCTGTTGACCGTTGAGCTGTGGCTATCCTTCATCTACGCCGCGTACAACGGTGCAATGGTCGTGCACTTGACCGAAATAGTGCCGGTCGCCGTCCGCACCGCCGGCTTCTCCCTGGCCTACAGCCTGGCGACGACCATCGGCGGCTCGACCCCTGTGATCGTGACCTATTTGATTCACGAGACAGGCAATCGCGCCATGCCGGGCGCTTGGCTCTCGGTAGCCGCTGCGATAGCCTTTGTCAGCACTTGGATTTCCGTCCCGCAGAATCGCGAAGACGAAGAAAGAATTCTGCCGGAAACCGGATAACCTTATACAACAGCTGATCTTGCTCAATCAGCGCACAACGTCCTTCAGCACCGATACTTTGATTTCCCCCAATTGCGCCCTGTCCGTGTGACGCGTGTGGTACAGAACCAGATCGCCGTCGGCTTTTCCCACCTCACCAGGAACTCCGCGAACGGAAGCTTCATTTGATGATGGTATGGCCGCGAGAGGTAGAATCCGGAAAACGAGCAATACTCGATTAATCGATCATTATCGGCTTAAAGAACGATTTTAGAGGCCAGAGCTGCTTGTTCTTTGATCGCCGCCGGAGTTACCATGCGCTCGATTAATCGATCATTAAGCCATCAACACATGGTTAAACGAGCATGAAAGTCACTCAATCTGCTCTTCTCAGCGCAAGCCAGGCTGCTGAAGCGAAAAAACTGGGGGCCAGCCTCGCGCGCTTGCGTATCGCTCGCGGCATGAAGCAGGACCAAGCGGCCCTCCGGGCCGGCGTGTCACGAAACACGGCGTATCGGCTGGAAAAAGGCGATCCTGGAATCGCGATGGGTCAGGTGCTGCGCTATCTTGAAGCCATCGTGCCGGGCAAGACCCTATTGGAACTGCTGTCCGAGACGGATCCTGCTTTGGCCGCTCTCAGTGCCAAAGAACGGCGGCGGCGGGCTCGGGAGCTGTCAAAGCGCGAACTCGAAGAGATCGACTTCTGAAGCATGACTGCCGCGGAACAGAAGCTGTTTGTCTTCATCTATCTCGACACGGAGTGGGTGCCTTGCGGCCAGCTCACCTTGTCCGAAGACGGAGCGAAGCTGTCGGCCTCAACGTTCGCGTACGGGCTGCGTTATCTGCAACGCCCCGGCGCCCTCGAGGTGGATCCCGTAGCCCTGAGCCTGCGTGACATCGACCAGGTACGCGGAACGGCTCTATTCCCGCCGAACAATCTTCCCTCGTTCGGCGGAATTCGCGATGCAGCGCCCGATGCGTGGGGCCGCCGGGTCATCGAGTCCCGCCTTAAAGTACCCGCCAACAGCCTGCCTGAGTCAAGTTATCTGCTGCATGCGGGCAGCCAGCGTGTGGGAGCGATCGATATTCGGTCTTCACGCGATTCTGCCGCCACGCCGGGCTTTGGAACTTGGGACAATCTTGAGTACTTGATGGACGCCGCCCAGCGCATCGATGAGGGCTTGCCTGTTCCCGCCCAGCTCGAGGAAATCTTCGCTGAAGGCAGCGCTCTCGGCGGTGCAAGGCCGAAAGCGACGGTTCGCGACGAGGAACGGGTGTTGTGGCTCGCCAAATTTCCGAGCCGGAAGGATGCGCTGCTGGTTCCCGTGCTCGAGACTGCGACGCTGCGACTCGCGGCCGCCTCGGGCCTCACCGTACCGCAGGTGAAGCTGGTTCATTTTGGTTCCCGTGCCGTAATGCTCATCCGCCGCTTCGACCGATATTGGGCCAAGGCCGGTCAAGCTGCCCCGCTGCCGGAAGATCTTTTCAGCACGGTCCCGGCGTACGGGTTGGCAGAGAAGCGTTTGGGGTTTGTCAGCGGTCTTACGCTTCTTGCGTGTGACGAGATGGAATCTCCGGACAAGTCCTATGGAGACCTTGCACAAGCCGTACGACGATACTGCCACCCGGAAGTGATACGCGAGAACAATCGCGAGCTGTTCGAGCGCCTCGTCTTCAACATCTTCGTCAATAACGACGACGATCATCTGCGCAACCACGGCTTTGTTTGGGACCCGCGCCTTCTCGGATGGCGCTTAAGTCCATTGTACGACGTCATGCCGCGAGCGAGTTTGGCGTCCGAGCGGCGCTTGCACCTGGGCGTCGGGCCGCTGGGGCGGATCGCGACCCTCGACAACGCTTTTGACGGTCGGGAGATGTTCACCTTGTCCGCGCAGGCCGCCGCCGAGAGCATCGCCAGGATTTGGAGGACCCTGCGCGAATGGAAGGTGTACTTTGAAGAGTACCAAGTACCTTCCCATCAGATCGAGAGGATCGCACCTGCATTTCGGCACATTGACGATCTCTCGACGCCGTCACTGCGTAAGCTGATACCTTGACCGTTGCAGGGCTCGGCAGCCCTCAAACCGGCTGAAGCGCGGCTATCAGATGGAAGGCAACCGAATCGTCGGCCAGGACAAAGCGTTGTTGAGGGTCCGCATCGCATTCAACACTTCCAGCGAGGCGGTAGTTGCACGTGACGACCAATAAGCGCTCGCCGGGCTGCAATTGCGCAAACTCCAATGGCGCGATGCTTCGGTCTGCCGATTCCTCGCCGCCGAAGGCCGTCAGGAAGTCGTCAATGTGCAGCGGGCAGTCATGTTGCGTGCGAAGCGCGTCGCATAGTTCTTCATGGCGGAGCCGTTGCCTTTTCCGATAGGGTGCGAGCAGATCATCCTTGCTCACGCATGTCAGTGTCTTTGTAGCTCGGGCGCCCCCGATCAATGCACTCGCGTCAGCCGCGGCAATCGCGACGTGCTCTAACCTTCCGAACGGCAGATTGGCGAGACAGATGTCCCAGAAGGACAGGTAGAGACGGTGCAAAGACATGGCCAATCCTTCCCCCTTGCGTCGTTTGGTTATAGCTCAATACTGCATCATTCCTGCGTGACTTATCGTTCGTGCCCGGCGAATTGGATTGCCCTGTCACGCAAACAGCGATTCGAGTTGCCACGGTGATACCAAGCTCGCGTTCTATTCCGTCTTATCCGGTATTCGCTGGTGTGCGGATGGTGTTCTATTGGGAGCCGGGCGTGCGCGAAGATATGTACAAGGTGATCGTCGAGCGCCCGCGGCGCGGGAAAGAGGGTGGGGCCGCCGCCGCTCGGCTGCGCCGTGATTTCGATGGGCCGATGCGGCTCGGCATGCGCGCGGGCTATGGCTATCGCAACCTCAATGAGAATTTGGCGCCGCTGCGCCGTTATCTGCGCGCGCAACTCGGGCGCCCGTGGAACAAGGTGTTCAGCGAGATATGCGCCGGAATTGATCGGCGCAACACCGTACAGCAGCACATCCATCAGCACATCCGCGATTTCATCGCGATCGATGTCGAAGTTCGTGAGGGTCGATTGGTCGATCGCGCCGATCGATGGAAATTTCTGCGCAGCGACTTCGGTTTCTTTCAGGAGCTGTATGTCGATCCGCGTTCGGGGCTCATTCGCCTGAATAGGCACTACCGCGCTTGGCGCCGGGACGCTGCCGCCCATCGCAAGCGGGAGGCCGCCGAAACCGCGGCTCGCCGCCGAGTGCTCGATGAAAGGACATTGCTTCTGCTGCTGGAGGACATCTGGTATCGCGTCGAGGTGGGGGTGCTGCCGGGCGAGCGAGTGGTCGAGAATGTCATCGAGGGCAAAGCGCACCGGCAGGTGCTCGCGGAACCGCGCTACGACGTCGTGTTACGCAAGCCCATCTCACGGGCGATGCAGGCGGAAATGCGGCAGTGCAAAGAGATCTACGGATCGATGAATCTTTACGCCGTGAGCAAGCGGCAGATCTCGACACGGGAAATTAAAGCGCACGGGCTTCGCCGACGGTGACAGTGGCGCTGGGCGCCCTGTAGACACTGAATATGGTGTGACGACGATGCCTCGGTTCCGCTCATTCACTTCCATCCCTGCATCCCCGTGGTGAAGTCCGTCAGCAACGCGTTGGTTTGGAAGTAGCCGAGTCCGATGACGCTGCCTTGCGTCGTCGCTGCGGCTTGCTGAACGTGCACCGCATAGAGATCGGTCCCTGCCTCGGCGGAATACACAAAGCCGCCCCGCACCGTGGTCTGAAACGACGTTATCGATGCGGGGAGCGCAGTCCCGGCGGGCACATTGAGCACGAAGTACGGCGTTCCTGTATCGAAGATCACAGGGGTCGTGAAGGTCTCGCTCGAGGGCCCGTTCAGCGTGATCGTGGCGTTGGGAACATATTCCTGGCAGACCGTATAGCCGTTGATCAGCGATGGGCCTGTGTAGCCCGGCGGCGGGCAGGGGAGGCCGGTCAATGTGAATCCGGAGGCCGACGCTGAATTCAGTCCGACCGTCAGCGCGCCTGAGGGCATGCAGTTCCCTGAAGTGATGTCGCAGGTTTGAACGTTGAGCGGGCTCAACGTGAAGCCGGCATCGACTCCCGCCGCGTATTGAAGGTACTTGAAGACACTGCCCACCCAGCAGCTGCCCATCGCAGCCTGGGTGCACTCGGGTGCATTCGACGTGTCGGAGTTGAGCTTGATCAGATTGGGGGCGTCATTGACGCCGAACCAGCCGTCCTGCGTCTCGGCCAATAGCGGTTGCGGCGGATTTGCATTGGACAGAATCGCGTAATACAGGAAGACGGGCATCACTTGAGTCGTCAACAGACCCTTGGCGTCTCCGAAGGTCAGCGAGGCGAAGCCCAAATTGCCGCTCTCGGTGCGCCCTGACGTCCCTCCATACGACCGAGTGCCCTGTTGTTGAGTCACTGTGATGCCGTTATAGGAGATCGAGGATTCGCCGGCCGCGAAATTAAAGCCGCTTGGGCTGACCAGCGAACTTGGAAAGATGGCAAGCGCATTCAAGGTGATGCCGGCCGAGCCGGTATCGAAGGCGAGCGGCATTTGCACGGCGTTCGAGCCGACCGCGGTCACGAAAATGAACAGGCGGGCGGGATTGTTGGAGGTACCATCAACCGGGTAGAGGTTCATGGTCACCGGAGCGGACAGAATCGTCGGCTGGCTGACTCCTCCTGCGCTGCCGGAGCCGGAGCCGGAGCCGGACCCGGAGCCGCAGCCGGCGAGAGCGGCTGCCAGCCACGCGATACCGACGCCGGAAAGTCGCGCAGGGCGGCCGGCAAACCAGCGCCACTTGCGCGGCGTCGGTAAATCGGCGAATGCGGGGAAGGTGAACTTCGCGGGCGCTTGGAGCATGAACTCTTCCGTGAGGCGTCGACCGCTTCTACGGTAGGCCGCGAGGCTTGTCAATCAATGGGTTCGCGGCTACGCCAGCAACGGCCCGGCGACATCGGCGGCGAAGGTCTCTGCGATGGCGAGCACCGCCGCATGGATAGGTCCGGAGGGGATGATGGGAATCACCGAAGCGTCGACCACGTACAGGCCCTCGAATCCATGAAGCTTCAGATCGGCATCCACCACGCTGCCGGCCGCGGCGCCCATGCGGCAGGTCCCGACCGGATGGTGATGAGTCATCACCGCGCGCTGAAGATATTCGTCAAGATCGGCGTCGCTGCGGCAACCGATGCCGGGATAGATTTCCTCGCCGCGCCATGGCTCGAGCTCGGGCAGATGACCGATCATGCGGGCCAGGTCGAGTGCCCGACGCACCAGGCTGCGATCATGGTCGGTGGCCAGATACTGTGGATCGATGATGGGCGGATCGCCCAAGGCGGGACCGCTCAAGCTGATCCTCCCGCGGCTGGTCGGGTGGGTCACGCCCGACAGAATGGTATAGGCGGTGCCGCTCGCGGGGCGCTCGAAGCACTCGGTCACGGTGGGTGCCGCAACACAGCCCAACACCACATCCGGAACGCCGTCCTCGCGGGTCAGGTCGGCGGAATTCAGGTAGGTCAGGGATTCGGAATGTTGCAGCCGGGACATCGGCACGGGTTGTTTGGCGCGGTATACATTCCCCGCCGTCAGCAAGTGATCGTGCAGGTTTTCACCGACGCCCGGGTGGTCCGACCGGCACGCCACCCCCGCGCGCTCGAGGCTCTCCGCGGGGCCGATGCCGGAGCGCATGAGCAGCAGCGGGCTTGCGATTGTGCCGGCACAGAGAATGATAATGCCGGCGTCGAGCGCCGTCTGCCGGCCTTCGATCAGCGCATTTACGCCGCTGACCCGCGTACCCGCGAGAATGAGTTCGAGCACCAGGGCATGGCTGATCACGGTCAGGTTGCCGCGCGCGCGCACGGGTTCAAGATATGCGTCGGCAGCCGTCACGCGTCGTGCGGCGCGGATGGTGAGCGAATTCGCAGCGATGCCCATGAGCTCTCCGGTGTTGTGGTCGCCGCGCCAAGGTATTCCGGCCGCCAATCCGGCCGCCATGTACGCTCGCACCACAGGGCTCAGCTCGGCGTCCGGCAACATTACCGGCAATGGGCCGTCGGCACCATGCTGCGCGCTCGCGCCGCCGGAGAAATTCTCGGTTCTGCGCAATGCCGGCAGCAACCCTTCATACGACCAGCGCGGCGACCGCGTTGCATCGGCCCAGGCGCTGAAATCTCCCCGGGCTCCGCGCACGTGCGCCATGGCGTGCAGGCAACTCGAGCCGCCGATCACACGGCCGCGGGGCCAGTCATGCACGCGGCCTGCGGTTCCGGCCTGCGGCGTCGTACGGTAGGCCCAGTCGTAGTCACGCCCGGCCAGCATGGGCCATTTCTGCGGAATGGCGATGTCCGGATCGATCGCCGGGCCCCCTGCCTCGAGCACGCCCACCCGCAGGCGGGGATTTTCGCTCAAGCGAGCGGCCAGGACGCAGCCGGCCGATCCTGCGCCGACAATGAGAACATCGAAGTCAGCCACGAGCGGCCGCGGCATCGCCGTTCACGCGGTGCAGTGGCTCGCCGCGCATCAAGTCGGCCGCCTTCTCCGCGATCATCACCACGGCGGCATTGATGTTGCCGCTCACCAGATCGGGCATGACCGAGGCGTCCACCACCCGCAGTGCGTCGACGCCGCGGACCTTGAGCTCCGTGTCGACCACGGCCCGTTCGTCGCCGGCGGCGCCCATTTTGCAGGTGCCCGCCGGATGATGCACGGTGATCGCGGTGCCGCGTATGTGTGCATCGATGTCCGCATCGGAGGACTTATCGCCGCCCGGGAAGAACTCGCGCGCAATGAAGCGCTGCATCGACGGCTGCGCGGCGAGCTCACGCGCCAGGTGCACGCCGCTGCGCACCGCGCGCCAATCGGCATCGGTGGCGAGAAATCGCTGCATGATTCGCGGGTGCGCGTTCGGATCGCGCGAGTTCAGCGTTACCCGGCCGCGGCTTTCCGGATGCAGCATCACGATCCGCGAGGCGAAGCCGTCGGTGAAGGGTGCCTTGAACGGGCGCAGGTACGGCCCCGCACCGAGGGGCGCGGCGGTCAGCAGCAATTGAATATCCGGCAGCCTGAGGTCGGCGCGGCTCTTGAGGAAGGCCACGCCGCCGCCGGGCACGTCGGCGGCGAAGCCTGTGCCGAAGAAATACGCTTTGGCGAGCTCGCGCGCAATGCGATCCGCCCGCATCATGCGCAGGAACGGCCCCGGTTCGCGGCGGTGATACATCAGGATCACCGATACGTGATCTTGCAGATTGCGTCCGACGCCGGGCAGCGCGGCCTTGACGGCAATGTCGTGGCGCTGCAATTCCTCTGCATCGCCCACACCCGACAGCATGAGCAGCTGGGGCGTGTTGATGACGCCGCCGCACAGAATCACTTCGCGCATCGCCCGCACCGTGCGGCTGACCCCGCCGCGGTGGTACTCGATGCCGCTCGCGCGGCTGCCCTCGATCAACACCCGACTCACCAGGGCGCCGACTTCGACCTTGAGGTTCGGCCGGCCCAGGGCCGGACGCAGATAGGCGGTCGCCGAGCTCGAGCGTCGGCCTTGGCCGATGGTCATCTGCAGCCGCGAAAAGCCGAGTTGAGTGTCGCCGTTATAGTCGTCCGTCCACGGGTGACCGGCCGTCTTGCCGGCCTCTGCAAAGGCACCGATCAATGGGTCTTGGTAGCGGCACGCCTGCACGGACAAAGGTCCGGTGCCGCCGCGGTAGCTGCTGGCTCCGCCTTCCCAGCGCTCAGCTTTGCGGAAGTAGGGCAGCACCTCCTCATACGACCAGCCGCGGGCCCCGGCGGCGGCCCAGCGGTCGAAGTCGCCGCGATTGCCGCGCACATACGCCATGGCGTTGGTGGAAGAGCTGCCGCCCACCACCTTGCCGCGCGCGCATTCGACTCTGCGCCCGCCGACGTTTTCCTCGGGCTCGCAGAAATAATTCCAATCATGCAGCCGTTTTTGCAGGATCTTGCCCCAGCCCAAGGGGATGTGAATCCAGGGATCCCGGTCCCAGCCGCCGGCCTCCAAGAGCAGCACCGACACGGCGGGGTCGGCGCTCAGGCGGTTGGCGAGGACGCAGCCGGCCGAGCCTGCACCGACAATGATGTAGTCAAACGCCGCGCGCTTCGCCATGGATTGGTTCGCCGGGAGAAGGAGGTTCAGTATAGACCGAACCAATGCCGGCGATGCTACTGAGCGACGTCCGACCGGGGATAGGCCTGCTCGTGGATGTATTGCTGCACGTCGCCGAGATGGCGCTGCATTTGCAGATACGCCTCCTGGCCGTTGCGGGCCGCGATGGCGGCGGCGATCGACTCGTGGAAAGTCGCATACACCGACTGGCGCTTGTAGCAATGCGCGTTCTCGCCGAGGCGCCGCCAGCCGACGTCGCGCTGGCTGGCGCGCATGGTATCGAAGAACGCGAGAAACAGCGTGTTGCGGGCCGCTTCGGCGATGGTTCGGTGGAACAGGGAATCGGCGCGCTCGTAGGTTTCGGCGTCGCCCGCCGCACGCGTTTTGGCCGCCAGCGTCTGCAGGCGCTTGATCTCGGATTGGGACGCACGCAGGGCCGCCAGACGCGCCATGACCGGCTCGGTCGCCAGCCGCACTTCGATGACCTCGAGCGGATTGGTGTAATCCAGCACGTTGTCGAGCGCGGCGCTCAAACTCGTTCTGCCGCCACCTTGAGCGGCCGCACCGGGCGCCGCCATCGACGGCGCCGGGGCTGGGGCGGGTGTCCACGAAGGTGCCGCGTCCTTGGTGGCGGTGGATGCGGCCCTCTTGCTCGAGCACATCGAGCGCCCGTCTGACCGAACGGCGCCCAACGCCGAGCTCGCTTGCCAGGGTTCTTTCCGGCGGAATTCTCCCGTCGAGAGCCACGTTTTGCTTCTCGATGAAGTCGCGCACTTTGCTCAGAGCTTGATCGCTTCGATCCATATACGCAGCCACTCTCCTTGACATCGCTACGATACCACAGGCGCCGCGGCGCGCGACCCCCAACCCCTTGGCGCACGCCGGTTGACGGCGCAGTTGGTTCAAGTCAGACTCCGCTCCTCTCCTGGGTGGAACCATTCGCGAACTTGGTTCGAGGAAGGTACGAAATGGGCGCAAAAGAACTGGCGATGGCGGGCGAACTGGAAACATCTCCGGATGCGGCAGCTCTCGATGCACTGCACCGCGACGTGTATGCCAACAACATGGCGCCGTACTGGGTGGTGGACCGCAAGGTGGCCCACGATGAGGATCGCCAGGTCATGCAGGGCCGCAAAGCGCTGCCTTTCATCTGGAAGTACCAGCGCCAGATCGAACCCTTGCTGCGCCGATCGGCGCAACTCATCAAGACCGAGACCTCTGAGCGGCGCTCGCTGGTGCTGGTCAATCCGGGCTTGGCCCCACAGCGTGCCACGGCATCGACGCTGTACGTGGCGTACCGGGTCAACGATCCGCTCGAAATCATGCCGCCGCACCGCCACTCCCCCAATGCCATTCGTCTGGGGTTGACCGGTACAATGAACTTCACCGGTGTCGAGGGCGAGCCCATCGTGTTCGGCCCGGGCGATCTGGTACTGACGCCGCACGACACCTGGCACAACCACGGCAACCGAAGCGACGAATCCGCCATCAACTTGAGCGTTCTCGACCTGCCCTTGGTGGAGACCCTGAATTCCCTGTATTTCGAACATGACTATACCGAGGAAGAGGAGGGTAAACGCATCCGCAGGGCCATGCAGACGGAAAGATTCCCACAGGACTACTCGCAGCGCGTCTACGGCGGCGGCGGCTTTCTGCCGCGTTTCGTCCCGCACCTGCGCGGCGCCGGCAATGCCTCGCCCATGTTCGTCTACCGCTACGACATGATGCGCGAGCTGCTGGAGAAGTTTCGCGACTGGGACGGTGATCGCCACGAGGCGCTGATGGTGGAGTATATCGATCCGACCACCGGCCAGTCGGTCTACAAGACCATGACCTTCTTCATGCAGATGCTGCGGCCCGGCGAGCGCACGCTGCCGTTGAAGCAGAGCGCGAGCCTGGTGTGCGCCCCATTCGAAGGCCGCGGCTACAGTCTGATCGGCGATCAGCGTTTCGACTGGGAGCCGTTCGACACCTTCGTCGTTCCGGGCGGCACGTGGTGCCAACACGTCAATCTTTCCGACAAGCAGCCGGCCGTTCTGTTCGTGGGGAGCGATGAGCCGACTCTCAAGGCCTTGGCTCTGTATCAGAAGCATGGCAAGACCGACAACGGCGACATCATCCGGCTCTACTGAAGGCGCAGCGGCGGCAACGCAATGGTCACAGGCTGAAGGCAATGGCACGTTCCAAGAACACGCGGCTCCTAGCGCACATCGATTGCCCCGGCGGCGGCCAGGTGTGGGTCGACGGCAAGACTCTCTATATCGGCCACATGCGCGAGCCGACCGGCACGACCATCGTGGACATTGCCGACCCGGCGCGCCCGGTGGTGATCGCCCGCGTCGAGGTGCCGCCGGGCTGGCATTCGCACAAGGTGCGGGTCGCGAACGGCATCATGGTGGTCAATCATGAGCGCCAGGGGAAGGACGGCGATCCGAACTTCGGCGGCGGTCTCGGCATTTACGATGTGTCGACGCCGTCGCGCCCGCAGCTGCTCTGCAAGTGGCGCACCTTCGGCAAGGGAGTGCACCGCTACGACTTCGATGGGCGCTATGCCTATATCTCCCCCACCGCCGAAGGCTACATCGGCAATATCATGATGATCCTGGACCTCAAGGACCCGGCACATCCCGAGGAGGTGGGGCGCTGGTGGATTCCGGGACAGTGGCAGGCGGGCGGTGAAACCAATCCCTGGGTCGACGGCCCGGCGCCGCGCTGCCATCATCCGATGCGTATGGGTGAGCGGCTCTACGTGAGCTACTGGCATCACGGCTACCACATCCTCGACATCTCCGACATGCGCAAGCCGAAGCACATCGCCAGCGGCAACACCTCGCCTGCCTTTCCGCATCCGACGCATACCTGCCTTCCCATTCCGCAAACGCTCAAGGGCCGCAGGATCATGGTGGTCGCCGATGAGGACGTCGCCAAGCTGTGGCCGTCGGCGCCCGCGTTCGCCTGGATCTACGACATCACCAACGAGCATTGCCCCGTGCCCATCTCCACCTTCCAGGTGGAGGGCCTCGATCCGGACGGCGCGCCGCAGCCGCCGATGATGGGCTGCCATCAGCCGTCCGAGCGCTTCAAGGGGACCATCATTCCGTTCGCATGGTTCGCGAAGGGACTGCGCATCCTGGATATCGCCGATCCGTTCGCGCCGCGCGAAGTCGCGTACTACGAAGCGGACCCGCCGTCGGGCTTCAATCTCGCATCCTCCAACGATGTCACCATCGACGATCGCGGCCTGTGCTATCTGATCGACCGGCAGCGCGGCGTCGATGTCATCGAAACCTCGGTACTTTAAGCAGGACGTGGCATTCAAGTGAACGACAAGATCACCACCATCGGCAAACGCAATCCGAATCTGCCCTTTCATCCGGGCGTGCGCGCGGGCGACTTCATCTACATCTCCGGACAGGTTGCCAAGGATGAGAACGGCAACATGTGCAGCGGCAACATCGAAGAGGAGACGCGCTGGACCGTCGAGAGCATCCGCCGCATCTTGCTGCTGGACGGCGCGGACTTGAACGATGTGGTGAAGGTCACGGTGTATCTCGCGGACGGGCGCAATTTCGGGCGCTACAACAAGATCTTCGGCGAGTACTTTCCGGAGGGTCGAATCGCGCGCACCACGGTCGAAGCCCGTGCGGTGATCGAGTGCAAGATCGAAATGGATGCGGTCGCGTACAAACCGCGTGGTTGAATCAGGGGGAAAACAATGCTGAGAGTTCTTGGTCGAGGCACATCGGGCAATGTGCAGAAGGTGATCTGGTTGCTGGAGGAGTTGGGATCTCCCTACAATCGGGAGGACTACGGGCGTCAGTTCAACAACACCCAGACCGAGGCGTATCTCGCGCTCAATCCCTGCGGCAAGGTCCCGACGCTGGTGGACGGCGACGTCGTGGTGTGGGAGTCGAACACGATTCTGCGCTACCTCTGCAACAAGCTGCCCGGCGGCGCGGCGCTGTATCCGGCCGAACCGGTGGCGCGCAGCCGGATCGAGCGCTGGATGGACTGGCAACTCGCTGCGCTCAACGCACCCTACCTGGGCGTCTTCAAGGAATCGAAGAAGAAGGAAGAGGAACGGGCGGCAGGCTTCGGCGCCGACGTCAAGGAACTGTCGGCACAGCTCGAGATCCTCGAGAAGGGTACTGCGGGACAGCCCTGGCTGGCCGGGGCGAATTTTTCGATTGCCGATATCTGCCTGGGGCCCGTCATCGATCGCGCCCTGGCGTTTCCCGTGACGCTGCCGGCGATACCCGCGGTGAGAGCGTGGCGCGACAAGCTCGTCGCCCGCGACGCCTACAAGAAGTCGAAGGCCTGACGCCTCATGCATATGGTTCCGGGCGCAAAGTACGCGGCCGTCATCGGCCTCGGCACCATGGGGCCGGGCATTGCGGCGACTCTGGCACGCGCGGGCATGACCGTCGCGGCGTTCGATGCAGATCCCGACAAGAGAGACACGGCGGCTCCCAAGTTTGCGGCGGCGGCGACCGTGCTGTCCGCTCTCGCCGTGCCGGATCACAGCGCGGCTGCAATCAAGCTTTGCGACACTCTGACGACCTGCGTAGCGGGGGCCGATCTCGTCATCGAGACCGTCCCCGAGGACCTCGACCTGAAGATCCGGGTGTTTCGCGACCTCGAAGCGCAGGTGGCCGACAGTTGCATTCTCGCCTCCGACACCTCCGGCATCCCGATCACCCGCATCCAGGCCGGCACGCGGGTTCCGGGCCGCGTCATCGGCATGCATTGGTCCAACCCTCCGCACATCGTTCCCATGATCGAAGTGATTGCGGGCGAGAAAACCGACCCCAAGGTTGCGGGTGCGCTGGTCGAGGTGGTCCGGCGCTGCGGCCATTTGCCCATCACCATCGCCAAGGACGTGCCGGGCTTCGTCGAGAATCGGGTCCTCTACGCCGTGATGCGCGAATGCCTTGATCTGGTGGAACAGGGAGTCATTGAACCGCGGGATCTCGATGCCTGCGTCTCCTGGGGCATCGGCTACAAGCTGGCGGTCGTCGGGCCGATGGCGCTGCTCGACATGGCCGGCCTCGACATCTATGCCGCGGTCGCCGGCTATCTCAACCGGGAACTGTCCGCCCGGAGCGATGTCGCCGCGTACATCGGCGAGCGCACCTCGCAGCGCAAGCTCGGCATCAAGACAGGCAGCGGCATCTACGACTACACGCCCGAACAGGTCGCGGAGCTTCAGAGCGCACGGGCGCGCAAGCTCGTCGCGGTGCGCAAGGCGCTGCAGACATGAGACAGCGCACCAGCCGGGTCATACGCGCGGCGGTGCTCGGCGCCGCCTGCATGCTCTGCGCCGGCCGTGCATCGGCCGCGGAGCTCAAGGCGCTCGCGATCATGATGCCGGAGGAGCCGACCGATTATGGCTGGAACCAGCAGGGTTTCGCCGCGGCCAAGGCCGTAGCGGAGAAGTACCATTTGAAATTCATGCCCGCGACGGGACTCGGCTATGGTGACGTGCATGCGCAGCTGCGCGAACTGGCCGAGGATGGCGCGAGTCTCATCATCGCCCACGCCGCCGGCTACAACACCGCGGCCCCCGAGATAGGCGCCGAGCAGCACGTGCCGGTGGCGATCGTCGATCGTCCCAAGGACTCCAAGCCCGGCGCCGTGGCGGATTACACCTTGTCCGGCCACCAAGGGGCGTACCTCGCCGGCGTCCTCGCCGCGAAGACCACGCGGACCAAGGTGGTGGGTATCGTGGTGTCGGGCGAGCCGCCTTCGTGGAACTCCCAGTCAGCGGGGTTCGCCCAAGGTGTCCGCGCGACGGACTCTGCGCTGCGGATCGTGTATGCCGTCATCGGGCCCGCCGCCTATTCAGACGCCGCCGGGGGACGCCGCGTGACCGAGTCGGTGATCGGGGCGGGTGCGGATGTCATTTTCGGCCAGGGCGACGGCGCCAGTTTCGGCATGTTGCAGGCGGTGGAAACCAAGAAGTCGACCGGCGGCGGCAAAGTTTGGTTCATCGATGTGATCGGCGACAAGACTCCGGTCGACAAGGGAAACCTGCTCTCGTCCGTCGTCTGGAACCTGGTGCCGGTGTATTCGGCGATGATCGACGACCTCAAGGCCGACAAATTCGGCACTCACCCTTACTCCCTGCGGCTGGCCGACGATTCGGTGCATTTGCTGCACTCCAAGTACATTCCGGACAAGGTCTGGTCCGACATCGAGGCGGTGCGCACGCAGATCGTCGCCGGCCGGCTTAGGATCGAGCCGATTTTCGACGCCGTCGCGGTCCGCGCACTGATGAACTCGGTGGCGACGCCGCCGAAGTAGCGGGCGACGCCATGCAAGCAAGCCAGTCAACGGATTTGCCGCCATCCGGGCCCTGCGCCGTGGCGGCATTGCGTCACGTGACGAAGCGCTTTCCGGGAATCGTGGCACTGGATCGCGTGACCCTCGAGTTCCATCCCGGCGAGATACACGTGTTGCTGGGCGAAAACGGCGCAGGCAAATCCACCCTGGTGAGCCTGCTCGCCGGAATGCAGCAACCCGACGCGGGGGAGATCCTGATCGGCGGTGTGCCCGCGGTCATCGATTCGCCCCGGCGCAGCATGGAACTCGGCATCGGCGCCGTGTTCCAGCGAGTGCTGCTGGTCCCGAGTCTCACCGTCATCGAAAACCTGATGCTGGGCGGCTCGTGGCTCAAGACGCTGGCGCGCGCCGCGGCCCTGCGCCGCTTTGAGGAATTGTCGGCGTTGCTGCGCGCCCGCATCGATCCCGACGCGCCGCTGTCGGGATTGTCTCTCGGCGAGCAGCAGCAGGTGGAAATCATGCGAGCGCTGTGGCGTGAGGAGAAGTTGTTGCTGCTCGATGAGCCGACCTCGATGCTCACGCCGCAGGGCGTGGCCGATCTCGGCCGCATGCTGCGCCGCCTTAGGACCAAGGGCGTCGCGCTGATTCTGATCACCCACAAACTGCTCGAGGCCTACGCGTTCGGCGATCGCATCTCGGTGCTGCGCTTAGGGCGCGTCGCCGGCGAAATCGGCCCGGAGCGGTTGCCGACGATGGACGAGGCCGAGCGGACCGAAACGGTGATCCGCATGATGTTCGGCGGCGCTGCAGCGGACCCGGGCCATGAGGAGGAGCTGGCGATTCTCCTGGGAAGGAAGCTGCGCCGCTCCAATACGGTGGATCGCAAGCAGCCCGCGACGCTGGTGGCGCGCGCGCTGATGACTGCGCCTGATTTTGCCGAGACGCCGTTGCGAGAAGCGAGCTTTGAGCTCTACGCGGGAGAGGTGCTCGGGATTGCGGGCGTGGACGGCAACGGGCAGAAACACCTGGCGGAAGTGCTGGCCGGCCAGCGTCCGCTGCGGCAGGGACGGATCGAGCTCAAGGGCGCCGACATCACGCTTGGACGGGTTCCGGAGCGTCGAGGGCGCGGGATCCGCTACGTCACCGACGACAGGCTCGGCGAGGGCACGGTCGGCACCTTCTCGGTGGCGACGAACCTGGTGCTCAAGGAGATCGGCGCCTTCCCGTACTGGCGGCACGGCATCAGCGATTGGCCGCTGATCCACGAGAGCGCTCGCGAGCAGATCCGGCGCAACGACATCCGCACGCCATCGGAACTCACGCCGGTCGGCAAGCTCTCCGGCGGCAACGTCCAGAAGGTGCTGCTGGCGCGCGAACTCGACGCCCTGGCCAACGTCGCCGTTCTCAACAAGCCCACCTACGGACTTGATCTGCATAACCAGCGCCTGGCGCTCGACCGTATCGTCGCTGCCGCCGCGCGCGGCGTCGGGGTCATCGTGATCTCCACCGATCTCGATGAGCTGCTCGAGATCAGCGACCGCATCGGTGTGATGTATCAGGGACATCTGGCGGGGATCGTCGATAACGACGACGGCGCGGCGGACAAAATCCGCCGCCTGATGACAGGGGCGGCGGTATGAGCGCGGCAAGCGACACCGGTGCGGGCCTCGCCGCCACGCTGCTGCGCGTTCTGATTCCGGTCGCGCTCGCGCTCGTTGCCGGCGGGCTCATTCTGCTGGCGATGGGCAAGGATCCGCTCGGCTACTACGGCTTTGTCTTGCAGCGCAGCCTGCTGCGCTGGGGCGGCGCCCAGGAGACGCTGACGCGCATGGCGCCGCTGCTGTTGATTGCCGCCGGCCTTATCGTCGCCTTTAGGGCGGGCATCTGGAATCTTGGCGGCGACGGCCAGTTCCTGCTCGCGGCGGTGGTGAGCGCCGCGCTTGCGCCGGCGCTCATCGGCATTTTGCACCGCGGCCCCACCCTCGTGGTCTGCATGATCGCGGCGAGCCTGGTGGGCGCACTCTGGTCGTTGCTTCCTGCGTTGCTCAAGGCGCGCTACGGGGTCAACGAAATCATCACCACGCTGATGATGAGCTTTCTCGGCGTGAGCCTGTCGAATGTGCTGATAAAACTCGTGCTGCGCGATCCCGATACCACGGTGCCGCAGACCCGCAGCCTCGCCGTCGATGACCGCTTGCCGCGCCTGTTCGGGACGACCATCCACTGCGGTCTAGGGCTCGCCATCCTGACCGTCATCCTGGTTCACCTGATGATGACTCGAAGCGCGTTTGGCCTGAAATTGCAGGTTCTCGGCGCCAACCGCGCGGCGGCGGTCCATGCGGGATTGCGAGTGGAGCGGCTGACGATGGTCGCGTTCGCACTCAGCGCCGGCCTGATCGGGCTCGCCGGCGCTGTCGAGGTCTTGGGGGTGTGGGGCACGGTGCGGGCGGACTGGAACCCTGCTTTCGGATTGCTGGTCGTGCCGCTGGTGTTTCTTGCGCGCTTCAACGGCTATGCCGTCATCGGCTTCACGCTGTTCTTCTCGGCGCTGATGGTGGGCGGTGAAAGTGCGGCGCGCAAGGTTGGCGTGCCGCAGCACTATGTGCTCGTTCTGGTGGCGCTGCTCCTGCTGTTCCTCGCCCTGACCGAATATCTGGATCAATCCCGCCGCAAGCTCAAGGCCGCCTGAATCATGAGTGCATTGCTCACAGAGCCCTTCTTGGTTTCGCTGCTGTTCGGCGCGGTGACGGCCGGGCTGCCGCTGCTGCTCGCCGGACTCGGCGAGCAGATCTCGGAAAAGGCCGGCGTCCTCAATATCGGCTTGGAAGGGATGATGCTGGTCGGCGCCTACACGGGGTTCCTCGCGACATACCGTACGGGGTCATTCTGGCTGGGGTTCCTCGCCGGCGGCGCGGGCGGGATGAGCGCCGCGCTCATCGTTCTATTTCTGTGCATACGCAAAGGGCTCAATCAGATCGTCATCGGCATCGCCATCACGGTGGGAGCCGAAGGGTTGACCTCGCTGCTGCATTACGTTGAGTTCAGCCGCTCGTATCCGCGCCTGCCCGCGGCGCCGATTGTCGCGCTGCCGGTGCTCAGCGAGATACCGGTGCTCGGCAAGGGCTTGTTCAGCCATAACGCACTGGTGTACCTGTCCCTGATCTTCGTGGGTGCGCTGGCGTGGCTGTATCGCTCGACCTACTTCGGCTTGAGTCTGGAGGCTGCGGGCAACAAGCCCGCGGCGCTGGACGCCGCCGGGGTGGACGTCATCCGGACCCGCTCGCTCGCCGTGCTGTGCACGGGCTTTCTGGCAGGACTCGGCGGTGCCTACATGGCGAACGTGGGTGCGGGTCTGTTCGTGCCCTTCATCACCGGCGGCGCCGGTGTCATCGGTATCGTGCTTGCGATGCTGGCCCGAGGACGGCCCTTCTGGGTATTGATCGGCGCCGCCTTGTTCGGCGCCAGTCTGGCCATGACGACGGCGCTTCAGGTCGCAGGCATCGATGTCCCCACGGACGTGGTGCAGATGCTGCCCTTCGCAGTCGTGATGCTGGTGTTGGTGATCTTCGCCCGCAATAGCATGTTGCCGCCGGCTTTGGGCACACCTTACGTGCGCGGCGAGCGCTGAGTAAAGAAACGGAGACTGCAATGTCGATCACACCCGATCAAGAACCGCTTTTCACGCTGACGACCGGACCCGTGGATGCCTATCCCCAGGTATTGCGCGCACTGTCGAGACCGGTGCTCTATGACTACGACCCGGCATTCTTGAGCTTTTACGAACGAGTGGTGGAGAAGCTTCGCGCGGCGTTTCGGACGCACCACATGCCGGTGATTCTTCAGGGGGAGCCGGTGCTCGGGCTGGAGGCGGGTGCGGCCTCGCTGATCGCCCATGATGACGTCGTGCTCAATCTCGTATCGGGTGTCTACGGAGCGGGGTTCGGCCATTGGGCAAGGCGCTACTGCGCGGAACTCCTCGAGCTGCGCGTTCCTTTCGACGAAGTCATCGATCCGGCCCGTGTAGCCGCCCAGCTCAAGGCACGGCCGGATATACGCGTGGTCTGCGTCTGTCACCACGACACCCCATCCGGGACTCTCAATCCGGTGGCCGAGATCGGCCGGATCGTCGCGGCGCACGGCGCGTACCTCTTGGTCGACGCGGTCTCCTCGTTCGGCGGCATGGATGTGGGTCCTGAGGCCTGTCACGCAGATCTGTTCGTCACCGGGCCGAACAAATGCCTCGGCTGCCCACCCGGCCTTACGCTGTTGGGCGTGAGTCCGCGCGCCTGGCAGAAGATGAAGGCCAATCCGCTTGCACCGCGCGATTCCATACTCAGCATCCTCGATTGGGAACTGGCCTGGCGCCGGGATCGGCCGTTTCCCTTCACCCCGTCGGTTGCGGAAATCAACGGTTTGGATGCGGCACTCGACCTTTACCTCGAGGAGGGTCCCGAGCAGGTTTGGGCACGCCATGCGCTCACCGCCGCCGCCTGCCGGGCAGGCGTCCTCGCGATGTCCTTGAGCCTGTGGCCTGCAGATGAGCGGACCGCATCGCCCAGTGCGACGGCCGTTCGCATCCCAGCGGCCGTCGAGGATGCGGCGCTTCGGGCGGCCGCACGCGCGCGCTACGGGGTGGTGTTTTCCTCGGGACGCGGCGAAACCCTCGGCAAGCTCATCCGCATCGGCCATATGGGCCCGACCGCGAGGCCGATGTACGCGGTGGTGGCCGTGACCGCACTCGGCGGTGCGGTTCGCGCGCTGGGCCACCCGGTCGACGTGGCGGCCGGCGTGGATGCGGCGCTCGCCGTCATCGATGCGGCCTGCTGAGACCAGTGGCACGATTGGTTCAGCACTTGCGAATCGAGGCACCTATGAACGCACGATCGTGGAAGTCCATCGTTATGACCGTCCTGCTCGGATCGGCACCGCAGGCTTGGGCGTCCCCGAGCGATCTGTTGCTGCTGCACGGTCACATTTACACCGGCGCGAAGAACGCGCCGTGGGCCCAAGCGCTGTCGGTGACGGGCGCCCGCATCGATGCGGTCGGAACCGATGCGCAGGTGCTCGCGAGGCGCGGATCGCAAACGCGCGTGATCGACCTGCACGGGCGCACCGTGATCCCGGGCATCGTGGATTCGCATATTCACGTCTGGTTGGGAGCGCTGGGGCTGCATGGGTTGAATTTGTCGACGCCCGAAGCCAGTATCACGCCGGCCAAACCCAAACTTCTGATCGCGCGGTTTCGCGAGTACGCGGCCCGCCACAGGGACGAGAAGATCATCTTCGGGCGCGCGGACTTCAGCCCCTCACCGCCGTTTTCACCGACTCATGAGCTGCTGGACCAGGCGGGTGCCGACCGGCCCATCGTCGTTCACAACATTTCCGAGCACGCCATGTGGCTCAACGCACGCGCCCTGGCCGCGGCCGGAATCACCGACAAGGCGCTGCCCGATCCGGTCGAAGAGCGCAACGTGGTGCGGGACGCCAGCGGCCATCCCACCGGAATATTGATCGAGGCGGCGATGGAGGCGGTGGAGCGATACGTCAGGGCGACGCTCTCGGAAGAGGAGCAGCTGTCGATGATCCAGGCGGCGACCCGGCAGTTGAACAGCTACGGCATCACCAGCGTCGTCAATGCGACGGGGGATCTGGCGGAGATCCGCCTGTACGCGGCGCTGCGCGACCGTGGTGAGTTGACCGTGCGAACGCGCACCGCTTTCGGTGCGGTCGCCACGCCGCACCGGCTCACGCCGCAATTTCTCGCCGATTTGCAGGAGGCGCGCACGCGGTACCACGATGAATGGGTGTCTGCCAATCTGGTCAAATTCTTCGCGGACGGCTTCACGGGGCTCATTGCCCCGCTGGTCTACCGGCCGGATGAGTTCAAGAGGCTGGTCGTGGAGCTGGATCGGCGCGGTTATCAGCTGATGACGCATGCCACCCGATTCGACACCGTCCACATGGTGCTCGATGCCTATGAGGAGGCCGAGCGCGTCAATGGACCGCGGGACCGGCGGCTGCGAATCGAGCACAGCTCATCGGTGCGCGAGGCCGATTTCCCGCGCTATGCGGCGCTGTCGGTCATCAATGTAACGTCGCCGGGTTTTTGCTGCGGCGAATCCGGCACCAACGTCGACCCCAAAGAGCCCACCCCGAGCGACCAGTGGCAGACCTTTCTCAAGAACGGTGTGGTGTTGGGATTCAGCAGCGACTGGCCGTGTTCCTGGCCGCCGAATCCCTTCGTCAGCATTCAGGCGGCGGTCACCCGCGAAATCTGGCATTCCGACGACACTGCCGACATCATCGATCTGCCTCTGGACGGCGCCGCGCTGGCAGGTGCGCGTCCCACCGGCAAGTTCTATACGCCTGAACAGCGCCTCAGCGTGCGGCAGGCGGTGGATGCGTACACGCACGGCTCCGCGTACGCCTCGTTCGCAGACACCCAGGTCGGCAGCCTCGAGGTGGGGAAGTTCGCGGATCTCGCCGTGCTGTCGCAGGACATCTTTACGGTGCCGCCCATGACGGTTGGGAAAACGGCCGTGGTCTTGACGATGGTGGGCGGCCGGATCGTGCATGGGGCGCCGCCGTGATACGTCGCGGCCGGGCCGAACCAGGTTCTTAGCTGCGTGCCTAAGTGGCGAACCAATTTCCAGAGAGAAACCATTAATGTTATTGTCTTGGTGGTTGCTTAGTGACACTATTGAACCAACGGGAGAACTTGGTTCACTTGCAAAAAACACGACGACCGTTGCGATGAGCACAACTAGGGGATCTTTCAATGCGCCGGACCGGGAATCAAAGACTAGCGTGGATCATGGGTGGAATCTTAAGCGCGCCCATGGTCGGGGTGGCCGCCGCTGACCCGACGGACCAACTCGAAGGCATAGTCGTCGTCGGACAGAAAGAGAACCAGGGAATTCAACGCGCGCCGGAGGCGATCACGGCTCTGCCGGCGGATGTTCTCAGACAGAACGCCGTCAGGAGCGCCGAGGATTTGGACGGCATGGTTCCAGGCCTGGTCATCGGCGAGAGCGACGGCTACAACTTCGACCTCTCCATTCGCGGCATCGGGCTCAATTCTCCCCAGGACGACGGCTCCCCTGCGTCGGTGTCCGTGCACCAGAACGGCATTTTCATGCCGAACCCGCTTGCCCTGAGCTTGAGCTTCCTGGATGTGGACCACATCGAGGTGTTGCGCGGCCCGCAGGGGACGGTATTCGGACAGAACTCGGTGGGCGGTACCGTCAACATCATCACCGTTCAGCCGACCTTCGACGCGGTCAAGGGATACACCAATGTGGAATTCGGTTCCTTCGATCTGATGCATCTGCAGACGGCGATCAATCTGCCGCTGTCCGGCACCTTTGCGGTCCGCCTCGCGGGGGACTTCATGAAGCAGGACGGTTACGTGCTGGCGACCGAGGTCCCCGGCGATTTTCATCTCAACGATTCGCACAACTATCACGTGCGCCTGACCGCGCTGTTCCAGCCCAATGAGGACTTCTCGCTGGTCAGCAGCGTGGAATATTCGAAAGTCGTCCAGCATGAGCCGGAAAGCAAGAACATCCTCGATCCGAATCCGAATCCATGGGCTGAATCGAGCGATTGGCCGGGTCTTTACAACATCGATCAGACCATCGGCACGATTATCGCGACCGTCAACTTCAACTCGATGACCTTGAAGTCCCTGTCGAGCGTGCAATATATGAATCAGGGCGGATCAAATTCGGAGGGCGGCCTCGATGTGCCGCTCTCGACGACGCTGTATGGCGGCGAAAACGTCCAATTCGTGCTGCACCAGAACTATGCGGTCACTCAGGAATTCGATCTGAGCTCCAAGCCCGGCGGAGCGCTCGACTGGGTGGTGGGCGCGTTCTACATCGATACCCGCACCACCGACGGCTACGATCAATATTTGCGCAACCCTTCGGATCCCGGCGCGCCCGATATCCTGAACAATGAACAGGAAAGCCTCGTTGCGCAGCAGATTGCGGACGGCACGCTGTATTTCGAGACGGGCAACTCATTCAGGCATACCTCGGTGTCCGGCTTCGGTCAGGGCATCTACCACATCACGGACAATCTGCGGGCCACCGTCGGGTTCCGTTATACGAACGATCACAACACCACCCTGCTCGACAATTACTTCGGGGATCCGAACATCGGCGGCGGCATCGTGCACCTGCGTCAGAGCTCCGATAAGCTCACGTGGAAGACCGGGCTCGATTACCAGGTGACACCGGAGAATTTCCTCTATGGCAGCGTTTCCACCGGCTACAAGCCGGGCGGCGGCAACCCCGGCACCGCTCCAGCGGTGGTCCCTGCGAACTACGCGCCCGAGACGATCACCGCCTTCGAGGTGGGTTCGAAGAACTCGCTGTTCGACAAGGCACTGATAGCGAATCTCGCCGGCTTCTACTACATCGACAAGAACATGCAGTATCACGCCGAGGATCTGATCAACTTCGACGGCGGGGTCGACAATCTGCCGAAGGTGAATGTCTACGGGATCGAGGGTGAATTCGCCGCGCAGCTGCCGTACCACTTCCGCATCACCGGCAACCTGACGGCGGAGAAGGGCAAGATCGCGACGCACGTCTCGACGTTGGATAACCTGGCCGGCAACGCGGCCAATTCAGCCTTCGCGAACCAATACGGCTATCCGGCGTTCATCGACGCAGAGTTCGGCATCCCGAATCCGGCGCTGCCGAACGGACCTGCTATCTTGACGGCGCTGCGTGCCCAGGGCTATCGCGACGTGTACGGCAATGCGCCGCCGAACCTGCCCACCTACATGGCAACCCTGGCCTTGTCGCAAACGTCCCAGTTCGGCGACGGATCGAGCTTGATGTCGCGGCTGTCGGGCAGCTATCGGGATCATTATGCGGATACGGTGTTCGGCAATTCATTTTTCTACACGACACCCAGCTATGTCTTGATGAACCTTTTCTTCGATTACACCTTCGCGAACCCGAAGCTGGATCTGACGTTCGCCGTCACGAATCTGGCCGACCGGGCTCTCGTGAGCTATCGTTTCACCAACCAGTACGGTGGCGAGACGACCCAGACGTGGTTCCCGCCGCGCGAGTACATTCTGGGCTTCCAGTACAGATTCTAAGGAGTCATGTAGATGCGGCGGAGGACCCTGCCTAAGGCGTGCGCAGCCGTGGGCCTGGCCGCAGCCTTGTCGCTCGGTTCGGGGTCGTCGGTCGCTTCGGCCGCCGAGGTCAAGGCGCTCGCGATCATGCTGCCGGAGGAGCCGACCGATTTCGGCTGGAACCAGCAAGCCTTCGAGGCCGCCAAGGCCGTCGCCGCAAAGTACCACCTGAAATTCATGCCCGCGACCGGACTCGGCTACGGCGACATACATTCCGAGTTGCGCGAACTCGCCGACGACGGGGCGAGCATCATCATCGCGCATGCCAGCGGCTACAACACCGCGGCTCCGGAGATAGGTGCGGAGAAACACGTGCCGGTGGCCATCGTCGATCGCCCCAAAGACAGCAAGCCCGGCGCGGTCGCCGACTACACCCTGTCCGGACGCGAGGGGGCGTACCTGGCCGGGGTGCTCGCGGGAAAGACGACGCGGACCCACGTCGTCGCCATCGTCGTCGCCGCCGAGTCTCCACCCTGGAACAGCCAGTCGGCGGCCTTTGCGCAAGGCGTGCGGGCGACCGACCCGGGCGTCAAAGTGCTGTACGCGGTGATCGGTCCCGCGGCCTATGCCGACGTCGCCGGCGGGCGGCGTGTGACGGAAACGGTGATCGGCGCCGGCGCCGACGTCGTCTTTGGCCAAGGCGACCGCGCCAGCTTCGGCATGCTGCAGGCGGTGGACACCCGGCAGTCGAACGCCGGCGGCAAGGTGTGGTTCATCGATGAACTGGGCGATAAGAGTGCGCTCGACAAGGGCCATCTCCTCTCGTCGGTGGTCTGGAATCTGGTGCCGGTCTATTCGGCCATGATCGAGGATCTCAAAGCGGACAAGTTCGGCACCCATCCTTATTCCATTCAACTGAGCGATGACTCGGTGCACCTGCTGCATTCCAAGTACATTACCGCCGGTGTCTGGTCCGAGCTCGAGACCGTGCGCACCCAGATCATCAGCGGCAAAGTGAAGGTTGGCACGGTTTGGGATGCGGCGACGGTGCGAGCCATGATGACGTCGGTGGCGGCGCCGCCGAAATAAATCGGCGTCGGTGGGCGCTGGAGCCTCACCTCGACGCCACAGGAGTTGCGATTCATGACAGACACGAAGGTCCATCTGCTCGACGGCGGGACGCTGGTCATCGACGGGTTTCACGCCTTCTGGAACCGCGGACCCGCCGGCGAGGTGCGCTTTCCTTGCTACAGCGTGCTGATCGAACACGCCGACGGGCGCTACCTCTTCGATACCGGCTACGATTTCGACCACGTGATGCGGGTGCTGCCCTTCGAGAAGCCGCTGCAGGATGCCTCGCAAACCCTCCCGAAGCAGCTTGCTGATCTGGGCCTTGCGACCGGCGACATCAACTATGTCATCAACTCCCACTACCATTTCGATCATTGCGGCGGCAACAAGCATTTCCACACGGCCTGCACCTTGTGCCATGCGAAGGAACTGGAGGCGTCCGGCAACTGCCAGCCGTTCGAGCATCTGGGCTATTCTGACCTGAGCTTTGCGCCCAGCCTGGCCGAGAAGCGCGGCCTCACGCTGCCGCCCGATCCGGCGCTCGACATGTACACGCCGAGGTTCGAGACGCTGGCGGGCGATCAGGAGATCGCCAAGGGGCTGTGGTTGTTCGAGACGCCGGGGCACACGGCCGGCCACTACAGCTTGATGGTTGAACTGAAGAACCGGCGCCCCATGCTGTTCACGGCGGATGCCTGCTACAGCAAGAAAAACATGGACATGATGTGCATCTCCAGCTTCCACCTCGATCCGACCGCAAGCCTCGCTTCCATGAAGCGACTCAAGGCGTTGGCCGCGGCCCACGACGCCGAGCTCTTCTTTTCGCACGACCTCGAAAGCTTCAAGACCTACCGCACCGGAGCCGATTACTACGCCTGACTACCAGCGCACCATGCCCGCATCGACGTTGAGTGCCTGACCCGTAATCCAGTGTGCCTCATCCGAGGCGAGGAAGGCCACGGCCGGCACCACGTCCTTCGGCAAACCCCGGCCCTTGACGGCCTGCAGCATCTCGACGAATTCGAAGGAGTCCTTGTGAGGCGTGGTTTGCACGCCCTCGGTGTCGATCAGTCCCGGGCAGATCGAATTGGCGGTGATCTTGTAAGGGCCGAGTTCCGTCGCGAGCGCGCGGGTGAAGGTCAGCACGCCGCCCTTGGAGGCGACGTAATGCGCCATGTTGGGCGTTCCGGCAAAAATGGAGTTGGAACTGAAGTTGACGATGCGGCCGTATTGGTTCTTACGCATCAGATCGGAGCCGGCCCTGCACATGAGATAGAGCCCATCCAAGTTGACGCGCAGCACGCGGCGCCATTCAGTGAAGGTGAGGTCGTCCCATTTCGTGAAGGGAACGATGGCTGCGACATTGACCAGAATGTCGAGCTTGCCGAACTTGCCGGCGACCGTGTCGAAGAGCTTGGCGACCGAGGCTTCATCGCCGATGTCGCAGGAGAGCCCAAGCGATGCGCCGCCGAGTGTCTTCGCGGTCGCAGCTGCGCCGGCGCCGTTGATGTCGACGCCGATGACGGTCGCACCTTCTTCGCCGAGCCGCAGCGCCACCGCCTTGCCCATTCCCTGTGCCGCGCCGCTCACCACCGCCACCCGGCCTTCGAATCTACGCATTGGTTCACCCGTCATTTCGCGTTTATTGCCTGGATGATACACCGACCCCGATGAAACCAATACGGATTGGTTTGGTAAGGGAACCGGAGCTGGGGTAATCGCGAACCATTGCGGAAACCGGCTGGAAAACGCGATATTGGGTTTACGACTTGTTTGACAATGAAGGTCGCTTAGCGCCTAGATATCCTTGGGGTCATGGTTCGGATCCGGAACATCTTGCCGGCGCCGAGATAAGGAGTCTTGAGTGCGCAACGCCCTCGCAAACCTCGT
The DNA here is from genome assembly GCA_963702735.1 of uncultured Gammaproteobacteria bacterium. GTDB lineage: Bacteria > Pseudomonadota > Gammaproteobacteria > Steroidobacterales > Steroidobacteraceae > Bog-1198. Next base: position 101,442 of record CAVPDW010000003.1, read on the forward strand.
CCTCGCCACGGCTCTACTCGGTTGCGCACATACACAGACGGAGCCGGCACCGCTCCTGCTGCCTCATCATCGTGCGGATCAGGCGCAAGATATTGCGACAATTCACCTATCAACGATTCTCGTTTGGTCTTGGGACGATGTGACCGGCGCGATCCAGCCAAACTTTGCCGTAGATGTTAACGTCGCCGGTCCTGCAATCGTTGCAACATCACAGGCAAATGAGGAATACCAGCGCAGCTCGGATATCACCTTCGGCCTCAGTATCGGCGCGCCCGCGGGTGCGAAGGCCTCCGCTGCAAGCCAAGGAGGCAAAGCAGCCGGCGGCGCTGCGTCTAAAGCGCCGAAGTCAGGCTCATCAAGCGACACGGTTGACTCCACTGATTCCGGCAGCGGGTCCGCGGCCGATGGGGGGACCGGCTCAAGCGGGCAAAAGAACGCTTCATCAGACCAGAGCGGCAATCAGTCCGGCGCGAACAATTCGGCGTCTCAAAACTCAAAGAACACCAAGGGGACAGCGGGGCAGCAAATACTGGCTCTGTCCGACGCAATGACACGCCTACAGGCAACCAACGCACTGTATCAAGAAGCGGGTTTGCTGAATAACTTCAGCAAGGGACTCATACAGCGGCCCGGCTATGTCCCTTTCATAATCCGCAGCCAATTGACTGTGCTACCGAAGTACAGACAGGAGCCATACGACCTTTTTGTCAGCATCAAGGTGGAGCCCGAGAACCCTCCGAGGACCGATCTCAAGAAGCAGCCCCCAATAGTGGTGGTTCCTCTGTTGGTGACAGAATCGATAGAGGACGCACAGATTTCGGATCTTTCGCAACTTGCCCAACAAATTCAGTTGGGATTGAGCGCCGGCGTCAGCATCGAGAAGATCACCGCGCAGACCCGTCAATCGATTAATCAACTGTCCTCGTCACTGAGCTATCGGCCCAATAGTTTATTTGCAATCGGAAAGAGCGATGTGAATGAGCTGCTTGTTCGCATGGGAGCAAACCGATTTGGTAACGACTATGAGTTGGAGCCTCTGGCGCATTCGATTTCTTTCGTTGCGCTGATCAACCGGAAGCTACTCGAGGGCGAGGGTGCGGAATTTCCGTTGAAGGTCACGGCCACTCCCACCTACCGCGACGCTCTAATTGATGATCCGAATGCGACGAAAAAAGATGCAGTCGGTGCTCCGATAACGGATCATTTTGTGTTGCTGATCAACCCGTATGCGTATCGCGCCAAGGACGGCCAGACCTATGACTGGTTCTGCCCTGCCGACGACTCAGTTGTTGTTGTGAATGACTCTGCCACAGGCGCAACGGCGACAGTACGAGGCCTCCTGCCGTGGGGTAACCGTCAGGCTTATGGCGATATCTCCGGGAAACTCAAGGACGGTAGGACTGTGAGATTTCTGTCAACTCTCGCAACGCAGAGGGACGACGGGACGATGGTGCTGTCATGGGACTCATTCAGCACGGCGATTCCACAGACCCAATGGCCGCAGAAATGGGACTTCTATCTGGAGGCACGCCGACTCAAGACTGATTCGAACTACGCGCCTGATGACCCAATATCATCGTGTCACATGCAAGTGGTCGTGGCCCAGACGAAGAGCGCAACTGCGACCGGATCGGCAAAGCCGCCAGGATCGGCAAAGCCACAAGCTAACCAGGAAGGGCGCGCCGCCGCGGCTGCAACACCGAGCAAGAGCCAGTCGCCAGGCGCAAAGGTGCCGGCTCCGAAGCGCGCGGTGCCAAACGGTGCGGCTGCGGCGCAGCCAGGTTAGCCTCCTCGCCGGGCGAAATAGACCAGCTCGGTGATCAGTCGAATCGCGTTCGCTTGCCGATCGCTCGAGCGCCATATTCGCCTTCGAGAGACTGTGGGCCATAGAAATTCACTATAATTCAGTGAGATATGCGCGTTAGGCCTTTGAGGCAAATACGTATTAAAGCTAACAGTTCTTTGCTTTAATAACGTTCGGAGCTAATAAAGCAAGCCTTGGGTTCTCATGAAACGCGCGGACTTCGGACGCTACGCAATTTCTGTCGCCGGCAGCGACGAAGTGCGCGCATTCATCCCGGCCCCCCTTCCGCCAATCCCCCCACTCGAACTCATCGGTTCGGTCGGCGCAGAACTCGAACAGGCGCTCCTTGCCCTGGGTCGGCTCGATGGGGCGGCAGCGGCCTTGCCGGATGCGCATCTTCTGCTCTACACCTACGTTCGGAAGGAAGCGGTGCTTTCCTCGCAGATCGAAGGCATCCAATCCACGCTCGACGACTTGCTCACGCATGAATTGGGAGAGGTTCCGGGCGTCCCGCTCGAGGACGTCGCCGAGGTGTCGCGATACGTCGAGGCGATGAACCATGGCTTGCAGCGCTTGCAGAATGGTTTTCCGCTGTCGAACCGGTTGCTGCGCGAAATGCATGCAATTCTGTTGGCCGAGGGACGCGGCGCAGAGAAGACACCCGGGGAGTTTCGCCGATCCCAGAACTGGATTGGCGGGTCGCGACCCGGAAATGCGGTCTTCGTGCCGCCTCCGCCCCAGGAGGTCGACGGCTGCATGGGAGACCTCGAGCGCTTTCTACATTCCGATGCTCCGCCTCTGGTCAAGGCAAGCTTGGCGCACGTGCAATTCGAAACGGTCCATCCCTTCCTGGATGGAAATGGTCGCATCGGCCGACTGCTGACGACATTGCTGCTCTGCCATGACGGGGTGCTGCGAGAGCCATTGCTCTATTCCAGTCTCTATCTCAGGCAACATCGTCAGGCGTACTACGCCGAGCTCAACGCCGTGCGCGAGTCGGGTGACTTCGAGCGATGGTTCGGATTTTTTGCAACCGCCATTCGGGTGAGCGCCGAGGAAGCCGCCGCCACCGTGCAGCGAATCCTGGCGGTGTTTCGAGAAGACGCCGGCAATATCCAAGAGCTCGGGAGGCAGGCGCCCGCGGCCTTGGCCATCCAAGAGGCGCTGAGGTCCAAGCCGCTGGCCACCATTGCCGCGCTCACCCGATCAACCGGGCTCACAACACCGACGGTGACACAGGCGCTGCGCGCCCTGGAGACACTGAACATCGTGCACGAGACAACCGGGCGTGCGCGCGGGCGGATTTTCGCCTACGTGCGCTACCTCGAGGCGCTGAATTCCGCGGCCGCCGGGCCTGCGGCGATTTGAGCCAAGCTCACACAATCCACAATTCGACTCGCCGGGGTGGCGATACGCCGCCGGTGGGCGACAAGAAACTATGTGCTTGCTCCGGTGAAAGGGGCGGTGGAGTTGACCCGGCAGAGCGGACCCCTCATCGTTGGATTTGGTTGTTCAAGACGGCGGGCTGAGGACGGTGGAGCGAGATGGCAAAGAAGGCCAAAGACAAGGATGGCGGCAAACTGCGAATCGGCGATGATTGGAATGCGATCCGCATCATCGCGCTGTCACAGAGTAATCCGCTCAAAGCGATTGCCGAGTTCGTCGAGAACAGCATCGACGCGCAGGCGAAGACCATCACGATCACTCGCGGCAGAGAACACGGCGCGCATTACCTGTCGATCAAGGATGACGGCAATGGAGTGCCGCGGGATGCCGACGGGCTTCCCGACTTCAAGTACGTCGCCACGCACATTTGCGATTCCATCAAGAGGCACCTCAAAGCCGAGGGCAACGGCACAGGGCTGCAGGGGGAGTTTGGCATCGGTCTGTTGAGCTTCTGGACGGTGGGCGACGGCTTGACGATGATTTCGACCGGTACCGACCAGCGCGCTTATCAAATGACGATGAGCAAGGGCGATTCGCGCTACGAGGTGAGCCCACGCCGGGTGCTTTTCGCGGAGAAGGGCACGGAACTCAAGATTGCCCCCCTGCTCGAGGGTATTCGGACGCTGAGCGGCGAGAAGATCCAGTGGTACCTAGCCTCTGAACTGCGTGACCGGATTCGAGACGCACAAGTCAGGGTCACCGTGATCGACAAGCTCGCGCGCAAACAGTACGAGGTCGAGCCCCGCCAGTTCGAGGGACGATTGCTGCATCAGCTGCCGGCGATTCGCACGGTCTTCGGGGATGCGTACGCGGAATTGTATCTCGCCGAGCCCAATGAGACCGCGCGGGTGGCCTTGACCCGCGCCGGCACGCGAGTGCTTGAGGATCTGTCGGCCCTGCCCGGGTTGGAGCACAGTCCCTGGTCGTCACGCTATCTGCAAGGCTTGGTGGATGTGCCGTTCCTGACGCTCACACCGGGGACTCGAAGCGGAATCGTTCAGGATGAGCGCTACGCGGCGCTGGTCACAGCCTTGGTCCCCCTGGAAACGCATGTCAAGACTCTCATCGATGAACAACAGCGAGCCGAGGAAGAGCAGGCCAATCAACAATCCTTGAAAGCGATTCAAAAGGCCTTTCACGAGGCCATGCTGGCGCTGCCGCGCGAGGAATATGATTGGTTCGACGTGCAAGGTCGCGCGCGCCAAGACGGTGGCGCTGCCAAGCCCAACGCCGGCGGAGTGACGGACTGGGCGGAATCGGAGGCTCTGTTGCCGGGGCTGCCGGAATCGGGACCCACGGAATCAGCGCAGCGGCAGTTTTTCGATTTTGCGGGTCCGCTGTTCAGTGTCATGGTGTCGCCTGCGTCCTGCACAACGCCGCTCAATGAGACTCGCAGGTTCCGGGCGTTGCCGCGCGATCGATCGCGGCGGCGGGTGGTCGATGATTTGCAATTTACATGGCAGATGCTGGAAGGCGAGGGCGCATTACAGGGGATCACCGACCAGGAGGTTGAGTACCGGGCGCCGGCCGTGCCAGGTCTCGCCCGCTTGAAGGTGACAGTGACCCAGCGGGATATGTCCTGTTCCGCGGAAGCCTTGATTACTGTGACCGACAGCCTGACGCCCGCCATGAGTCCTGCGGCCGTCAATACGCGCGGCCTGCCGGGCTATACCTTTGAGCGGGCGGCGGGCGAACTGTGGCGATGCCGCTTCGATGCCGAGCGCAATGTCATCGTCGTCAACAGTGGCCACCGCGACTTTGTATTCGCGACGCGCAATCGCGCGCTGCAACTCCGTTACCTGGTACGGCTGTACGTCAAGGAGCTGGTGTTGAAGAATTTCGCAGGGGCACCTGCGGATCAGCTGCTTGAGCGAATGATCGAGCTGTCGCTGTATGCGGAGGAGAAACTCAAATCGGGGTGACGCCGAGCTGCGATGAGGATGTGAACCTCAATCTCAATGAGCAGGCGGAATCCGCTCATTCACTTCCGCCGGCCAACTTCGCTCAACCTCCAACATAGACTCGCGACACAGTGTGTCTTCGCGCGCAAGTAGTGAGCGAAGCATCGCAGTGTGTCCATCAAACTGCGCCCTGTCACACCCGCACAATAAAGCTGAGATAACTTGAGGGCGGCAAGCCAGATTGTCGGGCTATTGTGCGAACACAAGGGGGATGTCGGTCCATGAATCGTTACGCCAATGTCGTTTCCCATTCACGCGCGCTGTTGACGGCCTGCCTGGGTCCGCTCCTGCTCGCACCCGCCATGTTGTCCGCGCAGACGGTCGCGGCCGGCAAGTGTCACCTCACCTTCACCAGCCCGCTGTTCATTCCCATCAGCGGTAAGCTTCGGGAGTTGGTCATCGATCCGCAATGTCAGCATGCCTTCATTACGAATGCGACTACCAACCGCGTCGAGGTGATTTCGCTGTCGACCGGCCGCCTCGGCGCGCCAATCGACGTCGGTTCTAATCCCGCGGGAATCGACGTGGCCCCGGACGGCTCGACACTCTACGTTGCGACCACCGGCGCGAACTCCGTCTCGGTCGTCAATGTCATGCAGGGCACTCAGTCGGGCACGATTCCAGTCGCGCCGCAGCAGTTCACGGATGACACCCCGTTCTCGATCGCCGTCGCGAACAACGGACTCGCATTCCTGTCGACGACATTTGCAGGCAGCGGCTTCGGAGGACGCATGCTGCAGCTCAATCTCACCACGGGCGCCGTCACACAGCGCAGCGACTTCTACTTTCGGGGCACTACAACGGAGGCCACCGTGCTGCGCGCAAGCTCGGACAAGGGCACCATCGGCGTCGTGGCCGGTGACATTTCCTCAGGGCCTGTGTTCGCCTACTCGGCTGCGGCGAATCAGTTCACCCCAGAAATGGACACCGATGGGTTCGTGTCGCGCGTCGCGGCCAACGGCGGCCTGATTCTCGCCAACGACTTCGAGCTGAGTTTGGGCTCCACGCTGCAGCAAGTCGGCGCCTTTCCCGCCGCAGCGGGCGCGCAACTGTTCGACGTGGCCGTTGATCCCTCGGGCAAGGTTGGCTATCGCACCGGCGCGATAATCGGCGGCGGCGCAGGCGGCGTCGACGTGCTGGATCTTCAGCGCGTTCTTGTCACAGGCTCGCTGCCTCTCGGCGACACCCTCGGCAGCAACAATTACATCGCCTACCCGACCGTGTCAGGGGTCGGGCACATGGCGGTCAGCGGCGACGGCAGCCTCATTGCCGTCATCACCGACAACGGTGTGTCCCTGGTGCAGCCCAATCCCGTCAGGTTTGCGCAATTCACCTCATTCGATTCATCGGTGTTCCTCGACACGGATCCGATCGCTGGGTCCGCCAGGTTGCGGGTTTCGGGCGACTTCGTGCCGGGCGTATCGGGCGGCATCGATCTTGCGAACCAGGATTTCTTGCTCAACGTCGGCGCCTACTCGACGACGATTCCGGCCGGAAGCTTCAGGCACGCCAATGACCGCTATGAATACCGCGGCAGCAGCGGTCAGGCCACGCTTTTCGTGACTGTGCGGCCGGACAATGGCGGCGGCTATGAGTTCGAGTTCACGGCCAACGGCGCCAACTTGGGCGGTTCCGCTCTGCCGATCGTCGTCACCCTCGCGATCGGCACGAGCGAGGGTTCGCTCACTCTGGGCAGGGTGCAGGCGCATTTTGCGCCCGACGGTCATGTGAAGGACTGATTGCAGCAGTCGCAGGAACGCACTCTTTTGCGAGCGTCGAATGCCGGGGCGCGGCGGGGAATATCCGATCCAAGCGGGGTTCGGCTGGACGAACGGAGTCGCGCGTGCATTTCTCGACGACGATGCTTTCCGCGCCGCCACATAAGGTGAGGTCAACTTCGCGCCGTCAGCTGCGGCTATTGACCCAGAAGACCACGGTATCCATGGAGGTATCGTTGTAAAAGCGATGCGACAGAGAACTCGGAAAGGCGAAGGAATCGCCTGTGTTGACGCGGTAGGTCTTCTCGCCAATTTCGAGAATTAAACTTCCGCTCAAGACCATGCCGATCTCTGCGCCCGCGTGGGTGTACTGCTCATCGCCGGAGCTCGCGTTGGGTTCGAGGGTGACGATGAACCCCGTGTACCGCGCTTCCGTCTCCGGCGTCGCCAAATGCTTGATGACTCCGTTTCGATTGAAGAACGGCTTTCTTCGCGTCGAGCGCACGATGTAGGGACCGTCGGGGTCCTGGGCCTTGACGCTGTCAGGATCGATGATCCACGCCGGCGACACGCCAAGAGCGGTGCTCACGGCATAGACGGTGCGTATGGTCGGGGAAACCAAGCCCCGCTCCACTTGTGAAAGCGAGCCGATGGAAAGACCGGTTCTTTCGCCAAGCTGCGCGAGGGTCAGTCCTCTGGTGCGGCGAAGTTCCTTCAGCCTTTTTCCGATCCCTTCGGCGGGGTCTATGGCCAAAGGCGCCGCTTCTTTTTTTACCAAATTGCCGTTTCGCATAGTGATCGCACCAGCCCCGCCGTCCAGATCGAGAACCGCCATCCCCCGTGCATTATCCAACTATTGACAGCTGTTTTTCCGAGGGGCAAGATCGGATTTGTATGAAAAATGAAAATAGTACGTAGAATTTCATTTTAATGCACGCGGGGCATTGGGGAAACACCCAATAGCGGCATAACTTGAGGGGATGATCGATGAATTCCAAGCTTTCCATAGCGATTGCTGCTGTGTTGGGCGCGGTGTCGGGAGCGAGATCCCTGGCCGCGACCGCGGAGGGGGGCAGCGACGCCCTCGAGGAGATCACCGTCACTGCGCAGCGGCGCGTGCAAAGCATGCAGGATGTGCCCATCTCGATGCAGGCCTTTACGGGCCAGGCCCTGCAGCAGCTCAACATCCAGACCTTCGACGACTACATCAAGTATCTGCCGAATGTCACCAGCGCCAACAACGGGCCCGGGCAGAGCGAAGTCTTCATGCGCGGCTTGAGCGCCGGTTCCCAGGCGAGCCAGGGAAGTTCCTCCACCGGGCTGTTCCCCAATGTCGCCATCTATCTCGACAATCAATCGGCGCAGTTGCCGAACCGCAATCTCGACATCTATGCCGCCGATTTGAACCGTATCGAAGTGCTCGAGGGCCCGCAGGGCACCCTGTTCGGCGCGGGTGCCGAAGCGGGGGTGATACGCTACATCACCAACGAGCCCAAGATCGACGAGACCGAAGCCACCATCAAGGCGGGCTACGGCACCACCGCCCATGGGGATGGCAATTCCGATGTCACCGCGGTCCTGAACCTGCCGCTCATGTCTGAGCACATGGCGATGCGCGCAGTCATCTACAGCGATCAGCGCGGCGGCTACATCGACAACGTGCCTGCGACGTTCACGCGCAAGAACACCGATCTCGGTATCGCCTATGCGAACTACCCGGCCGTCAACGGCCAATGTCCGGACGGACAACCCAACAACGGCTATTGCGTGCCGCCGGGCAGCCCAACGCTCAACAATGCAAAGCTCGTGGGACGCGCCATCAACCCGGTGTCCTACCAAGGCATTCGTGCGCAGCTGCTGTACAAGTTCAATGACGACTGGGACGTGCTGGTGGCGCAGAGCTACCAGGACATGCATTCGGAGGGAGTGTTCTATCAACAGCCGAACGCTTCGGACGGCGCTGCCTTGCAGCCGCTCGAGGTCACGCTGTTCAATCCTGCCTACGACAACGATCGGTTCGAGATGACCTCCGTGACGGTGGACGGCAAGTTCGGGCCCTTGAAGGCCGTGTACACGGCAGGCTACCTGGTGCGCAATGTCGAGCAGTCGGGCGATTACACCAACTATTCGCGCGCTGTCTACGCCGAATACTATCAGTGCTACGGCAAGTACGATTTGACGCCCACCTGCTTCTCGCCGAGCGCTTACTGGCACACCACCGAGCAGAACAAGCACATGCAGCACGAGTTCCGGCTGAGCACTCCCGATGAGTGGCGTGTGCGCGGCATCGTGGGCGCATTCTATGAGGACAACCAACTGTTCGACCACACCGCGTGGAGCTACAAGGGCATCCCCGCATGCAGCGCAACCCTGACAGCGGGCTGCTTCACCGACTTGGGCACCTTCCCGGGAAGCACGGTGAACCCCGCCGGCATCCGTCCCGCGGATGAATCCTTCTATCAGGACACCCCGCGTGAAACCAAGCAGACCGCGTTCTTCGGCTCGGTCGATTACGACCTCATCCCGAAGGTGCTGACGCTCACCGCGGGCACGCGCCATTTTCTGTTCGAGAATTCCTACAAGGGCAGCGTCATGTCGAGCTTCGGCTGCTACGAGGCGGGCACGCCTCCCGGCGGCTGCACCTCGTCGTACTCGTACAATCTCGATGCGCAAAACCTGCAGGGCTCCGAGTCAGGGTTCAAGAGCCGCGCCAACCTCACCTGGCACATCATGCCTGACGTCATGCTGTACTACACCTGGTCGCAGGGGTTTCGGCCCGGCGGCTTCGATGAGAACGGCGGCACTCCGCATATCTACGGCACCGACGGCAAGTACCAATACCTGCTTCCGGGCTCATGGAATTCCGACAAGCTCTTGAACAACGAGATCGGCTGGAAGACGGAGTTCTTCGACCATCGCTTCCAGTGGAACGGCGCCATCTACCGCGAGAATTGGGACGATGTACAGATCTCCTTCTTCGATCCCGGACTGCTCGGCAACCTGTTCTTCAATACCAACGGCCAGAACTTCCTGGTCAAGGGCATTGAGTCCTCGATGGTGGCGCGCGTCGCCGCGGGATTGACCGTTCAAGGCGCCGCCTCCTGGAATCAAACCCGGCAGACGAATTCGCCGGCGCTGATCGACAACAACCCCGCGAGCGCCAATTTCGGGCATGCCATCACCCAACAATGCGACTCCACCGGCGGCAACTGCACGGCCATCACCAATCCGTTCGGCCCTGTAGGCTCGCCCACGGCGAATGCGCCGCCGATACAGTTCAGCCTGCGCGCGCGCTACGACTGGTCGATGGGGGACTACAATTCTTTCGCGCAAGTGGGCGCCTCGCACACCGGACATTCATTCACGCAGGCGGGCTCCAACCCGACCTTCGCGGGCGCAGGGGGCGGCATCGGGACATCACGGCTGCGATTCGAGAATGCCGCGTATTCGACCTTTTCGGCCTCGGTCGGTGTCGCCAAGGATGCATGGAACGCCATGCTGTACGGAGAGAACCTCGCCAACTCTCACGCAGCCACCTTCACCAGCACCGACAATTTCATCGTTGAGCAGACGCCGCTGCGGCCGCGTGTGCTGGGGATATCCTTCGGCTACAAGATCCGTTGACCATGCGACCGGCAAAATCCCGACGCATGCCGACCCGGGCAGCCGGGTCATATAGATCCGTCTGTGGAGTGCGCTTCTCATTCAGTCCTCTAGGCGGCCGCCGCCATCGCGGCTTCATAACGCTTGCGCAGCTCCTCTAGCAGCAACCAGGCAGGCAGCCACTGCAAGGCCGGCGGCAGCTCGGGTGACGGCGCCGCGAGCGCTCCGCTCTCTTCCGAAGCGCGGCCCGCCTCGACGATGGCCCGCAATTTCGGTTCGATCTGCCGGTAGTCGGAGGCACGCAGCTTGATGCGCTGGTGCCGAATGTCGGATTCGCTCGTGTACTGACCGCACAAAAATCGATAGGCCTCCAGTTCGCTGATCAGTATCACGATGGTACGTTCGATGAGTTCAGGTTTGAACTCCACCAGATCCTCGATCGACTTGCGCGCGCTCTCCAAAGCCAGGTACAGCATGTAGACGATGTTGCGGGTGCTTTCATGCCAAGGATCCGCGGGCGCGACATGGGACGGCGGCGAAACCGCGTCGGCCGTGGGCGGCGGGATCACGCTGAGCGCGCGCATGCCGTCGCGAGCTGCTTTCATATAGGTGTAGAACGCAGTGATATTGATCACGACCCGAGCCTCCAACGTCTGCAAATCGCGCGTGCAGCTGTCGAACACCGGGAAGTAATTTTCCTGCGAGGTGAACTGCGGGCTCGGCACGGCCGCGCAGCCCGCGGCGTTGGCGGGCGGACCCAGGTTGAACTTCTCCACCAAATGCCGCACCGAGTCCAGCACGGTGGTAATGCGGCACAGCGTACTGATCTCACACGCAAATAGATCCACCACTCCGAGCCGCGCGCTGCCGACCTGATACGCCCAGGCGAGAACGCCGCCGAATACCGCGAGCACGGGCGTCACGAAGACCAAGAAATTGGCGAGTCCGGTCAGTGCGACGCGCACGAAGATCCAATTCGATTGATGAGCGTCGAAATCGCGCCATTGCGTCACCACCTGCGCCCAGATCGCGATGACGGGGCCGGCGAATAGGATGACGAGGATGCCGATCCACGTTGCCGCGACGATCAATCGCAGATCCTTGACATGCCGGGAGACGAACAGCCGGTCCACAGTGGCGTGCGCGTCACCGCTTGACACCCGGCGGGCTATGAATTGCAGCGGATGCACTTAATCACTTCGTCCCTGAACTGATCTTTTGGATGCCTGAGCGGGCGCCGCCACGCTAACGCTAAACCGTGGATGGGTCAATCCGGACCGGCTCGCCCACCGTGCTCTTGGTTTCAATGGCGCCTGCGATCGGCGGCGTGTCGCCATGCTCTTTTGCAGCGCAATAGCCTTTTGTGAATTATTGATGGCTTCGCATCGATCCTCTTGACGCCGAAAAACCCGAGGCGTCTACTTCTCAGCGACTAGGGAACAGGTCAATCATCTCGAAGCGTCGCCTGGCCATCAGGGGGTGGACCACATGGACGAAAACGGAAAGACGTACGAGATCCACGGAATGGTGACGGGGCTGCATGGACGCCCTCTGCGCGGCGCACGCGTGGTGGTTTGGTGGCAGCAGATCCGCGAGCGCAAGGAAATGGCCGCGGCAGAAACGTCGGAGAACGGGCGTTACCATCTGCGCTACCGTGTCTCTGAGAATGCGCCGCAGCCGCTCCTGCTCATCGTTGAGGCCCTGTCGGAATTCCTCGATAAGCCGCTGTTCTCACCGCTCACAAAGGCGCAGCCCGACTTAACCGTCGACCTGGCCTTGGAGCCGCTCGACCAATCCGAATGGGCGACGTTGAAGCGGTCGATGGGACCGCTGCTGGACGATTTGAAGCTCGGGGATCTGGTGGAGAACGGCACGCACCAGGACATCTCATTTCTGGCGAGTGAGCTGGGCAAGAGCACGGAAACCATCATGCGCGTCGCCGTCGCGGCGCGCCTGGAAACCGCTTTCAAGCTCCCCGCGGAAGCGTTCTACGCATTCGTGCGGCAGCACATCCCGGCGGCGTTGCCGAGCCCGCTGCTGGATGCAAGCCAGAATTTTACGTTGATCGGCCCGCTCATCCAACAGATCGGATCGCTCATTTTTGCCCTTTCGGCGGAGGTGCAGAAACAGGCGCTGACTTCGGGGATTGCTCTTGACCTGATCGGTTCGCAGTTCACCGGCAGAATTGCCGATTGGCTGGCGCAATTGCAGGCATTGCGCAGCACCGACCTATTGAATCAACCCTATCTGGTTGGAAACACGAGCCTTGCGCAGTTGCTGACCGTGGCGGGGCTGCCGCCGGCGAAGCAGCAGGGCTTCGCGCAGGCGCTCTCGCTCAGTGGGCAGTCCATGCGCAATTTCTGGCGCACGCTGGGAGACGGCACCCACGGACTGACGGCCGCCGAGGCATCGGCGATCGAACGCACCCTGTCGATCGGTGCCTTCGTGAAGAATTTCGTACCGTTGATTCAGGTGCTCATTCAGTGCTATGGCGCGGGGACCTATAAGAGCTTGGCGGACCTGGCCGGCCTCAGTGAGGCGGACTGGGTGCAGTTGGTCAACCAGACAGGCGCGCCGCCCGGGATCAATGCCGCGGGAGCGGCGAGCCCGGCGCAGGTGTTCGCGGCGGTGGTGTACACGCGGGTGACTCGCGCCTATCCGACGGCGGCCCTTGCGGGACGGATTGCCGCGGGAAAATTCATTCCGCCGCCGCAGCAGAAGCCGCTCATCGCTTTTTTTCAAAACAACGCCTCGCTCGAGCTGGTCAAGGATAATCTTCCCGCATACTTGAAAGCGCAGGGCGACAGCGCCTTTGTCGGCATCAATGCGGAGGACCGGCCGGCAGTAATAGCGAACGCCCGGGGCCTTCAGCGTGTGCTCCGAGTGGCGCCGAACGTGGATGTTGCGCAGAATCTATTGAGTTTGGGATTGAAGTCGGCAACGCAGATTGCCACGCTCGGACAGCAGCAATTCTTCACCAAGGCGACCTCGGGCGGCCTTTCCAAGACCGAGGCCAACCAGGTCTATCAGACGGCGGCGCAGCGTTACGCAGGCCTCGTGTCGCTGTACATGCGTTTCAACGTCGACTCGGTCGGAGTCTGGCCGCAGGCCATCGGGAATCTTTCCGATTTCAACCAGCTAACCCAGCAGGCGGTGCAGCGCGATCAGTCCTTGGCGACGCTGTTCGGTTCGCAGGATTATTGTGCGACCGATGATTGCACGTCGGTTCTAAGCCCGGCGGCCTATCTTTGCGATCTTCTGCTATGGCTTCGGAACCATCCGCAAGGCGGGCAGACCGCGCTCGATGTCTTGAGCAGCCGCCGTCCCGACATACGGCGCCTGCTGCTCAACTGTCCGAATACGGACACTGAGCTGCCGTACGTGGATCTGGTCAATGAATTGCTAGCGGATAAGATCAGTGCGCCGATCGACGCAATCTCCACGACGTTCGTTCAGGAAGCGCTGATCGACGGTACGACCTACTACTACATCGTGACGGCCGTGAATGGCGTGGGCGAGGGCGCCGCTTCCGCCGAAGTTTCGGCAACGCCCGTGAAAGCGGCCGCCGTGCCTGCGGCGCCCGCGGGGGTCGCCGCGACTGCCGGCAACGCGCAGGTCACGATCAGCTGGAACGACGCGGCGGGAGCCACGGGCTACAACATTTATTGGTCGACGAATCCCGGCGTCACCACGGCCAACGGAACCCGGATAGCCGGAGCCGCGAATCCGTACCAGCAGCCGGCGTTGACCAACGGGACTGCCTACTACTACATCGTGACTGCCGTCAACGCGATGGGGGAGGGTGCGGGTTCCGCGCAGGTCACCGCGACGCCCGCGGTACCGACCGCGGTTCCCGCGGCGCCGGCGGGCGTTGCCGTCGTCATCGGCGATACCCAGATCACGATCAGCTGGAACGCGGCCGCGACGGCAGCCGGATACAACATCTACTGGTCGACGACGCCCGGAGTAACCAGCGCAAGCGGAACCAAGATACCCGGAGCGGCGAATCCGTACCTTCAGGCGGCGCTGGTCAACGGCACGACCTACTACTACATCGTCACGGCGTTCAACGCGGTGGGTGAGAGCGCCGCTTCCGCGCAGGTCTCCGCCGCGCCGGCCGCGGCGATCGCTGCACCCGCAGCACCCACGGGAGTTTCGGCCTTGCCCGGCGATGGCGAGGTCACGATCAGCTGGAACGCGGCGGGGGGAGCCACCAGCTACAACATTTACTGGTCGACCGCTCCGGGAGTTTCCACCGCAAACGGCACGGAGATCATGGGGTCGCGGAACCCACGATGGAAGCAAACCTCGGCGAACAAAACCGCCGCGGAATTGAGAGCGGCCCCGGAGTACTTCAACCAGGGCGCGTATCTGACGCTGTTCAGCGCCAACTATCCCTTTTCCCTGCCGTACAGCGCGGGTCTGGATGAGCTGCGAACGTACCTCTTGCAATGGAAGCTGCCGCCTTGGCAGCTTCGCCAGGCACTGCTTCCTCTCGGCGGAGGCAGCAACGCACAGAACACGGCGGTGGCGGCCGAACGGTTTGGGATTCCACCGCATGGAGTGGATCTGATCACGAACGCCAACTTCGCCGCGATTCCCGCAGCGGCGGTGTGGAACACCAAGAGCCCTCCCGGCGATCTCGCGGCAGTTCCCGCCTTCCTGCAAGCGGCGTCCCTGACCTACGAGTCGCTTCTTGAGCTGTTGGAGGTGGCATGGGTGCAGGGGGGGCTGCACATCGGAATCGTGGGAATCGACGATACCTGCATGACGAGCAAGCAGGTGCTGGCGCCCTTCTCGGCCGCCACCACGCTCGCGACGAACATGGCCGCCGCGGATTTATCGATCACCGTGGCGAGCGATGCCGGATTCCCGGGGCCGAATTTCTCGATCGCTATCGGGGCTGAGATTCTGCTCGTCACCGCTGTGGCAGGAGTGGGCAACACCACCTGGACCGTGGTGCGCGGGCAGCAGGGCACTGTGGCGGCCGCCGCCGCAGCCGGAACCGCGGTGGTGCCGCCGGCGCTCGACCTGGGGTTCCTCGATCGCGCGAACCGCTTCCTGCGGTTGTGGGCGGGCACCGGCTATAAGATGTGGGAGCTTGATCTGCTGTTGAGCTCCGCTGCCGTCGGCAACGGCAATCTGGATCAACAGGCGCTGATCGGCCTGCTTGCGTTCAGGCAGCTTCAAGATGCAACCCTCCTCTCCGTGGCTCAGCTGCTGGCCTTCTATCAGAGCATCGACACGGCGACGCATCGCGACCCCGATGGAACGACGACCGTCTCCCAGTATGCGCAGGTCTTCTTGAATCCCGCGATAACTTCGGTAACGCCGGATCCCGATATGGCGGCCCTGCCCACCGGCGGCGCGATCGCCCACCCGCTTCTGACCGATCACCTGCCCGCGATCCAGGCGGCACTCGGCATATCCGGCGCAGATACCGCCACACTTTTCTCTCTCACGGACAATCAGCTGACGCTCGCGAACCTGAGTTTGATCTATGCGGTCAGCACCTTGGCGGCTGCCGCGAAGCTCAAGATCTCCGATCTCGTGACGATCGCGCAACTGCTGCTTCCGGCGGCCGCCAATGCCACGGCGGCGGTGACCCCGCTTTTGAAATCGCCGTCCGCGACCCTTGCTTTCTTAGGCCAGGCCAAGGCCGTGCAGCAGGCGAGTCTCAGCCTGGACGCGGTGACCTATCTGTTGACACCGCCGATTGCGACAACCCTCGCAGCGCCGATGGCGGCCGCGGATCTCAGTATCACCGTGGCGAGCGATGCGGGATTCCCTGCACCGAATTTCTATATATCGATCGGTCCGGAGGTACTCCTCGTCACCGGCGCGAGCGGCGTGGGCAACACCACCTGGAAGGTCGCTCGCGCACAGCAAGGCACCACCGCGGTTGCCGCGTTGAATGGGGCGACGGTCAGCCTCCCAGGCGGCTGGTTGACGACCACGCAGATGACCCGCGCGGGAATATCCGCTGCGCTCGCGGCCATCCAACAATCGGTGGTCACATTGCTGGCGACGAGCACGACGTTGGCGTCGGCGATCACCGCGGCGCAAACCGCGATCACGGTCGGAACTGACACAGGATTCCCGGCCCCGAACTTTTATGTCTACATCGGCAGCGAGATCCTGCTGGTAACGGCGGTGGGCGGTGCGGGCAACACCACTTGGACCGTCGTGCGGGGTCAACAGGGGACGACCGCGGCGGCGGCCCCGAGCGGCGCCACCGTCACGCCGACAACAGGCGATGCAACCGGTGTGGTGGTCGCGGCGGTCGCGGCAAATGCCCACAATCCGACGGACCCGCCGCTGGCCAGCGATGTGGCCGCCTTGATACTCCAAAATCTGCAGGTGCCCGGTACGGGCAAATCACTGCTGACCGTCCTCATGGACCCGGCGTTCATCGCTGCCGCGGGGACAATCACCGTCGGCGGTGCTCCGGCAACGAATGATGTCCTCAAAGCGGTTCTCACGGATAACATCGGCGACAGCTACACCGTCTCCTACAACCTCACGGCCGCGGATAACGGCAGCCTCAACCAAACGGCGTCCGACTTCGCTCAGGCAATCAACGCCTCCCAGGCGGTGGCCGGGCCCCAGGCGTTTCTGGCGCCTTGTCAGGTATCCGGGCCGGTCATCACCCTCACACCACTGAACGCGGGTGCGGCCGGAAGCAGCATTACATCGACCAACACTGCCGCACCCGGCGGGGCGAACCACGTCTCCGTTTCTCCCGCAACGACGACGACCATAGGGCAACCGAATTTCCAGAGCCAATTCCTGGCCATTCAGCTGTTCGACAAGGTCGGAGTCCTGGTGCGTGGAGTTCAACTCGTGCTCTCCGACCTGACATGGCTGCTGAACAATGCGGCGGCGTACGGAGGACTCGACCTTACCCAACTCCCGGTCGCCCCCACACAACCGGCGCCTGGGCTGTCGCCGTTGCTGACCACGCTGCTGGCGATCAAACTGGCGCGGCTTTGGAAGGCAGCGCCGCCTTCTTCATCGCTGAAAACCCTGTACGACATCATCGGCGGCGTAAGCGCAGGCACCCTCGGCGATGAAAGCTCAGCCCAGACGGCTCTGGCCACCATCACAGGCTGGCCGCTGGGAGACATAACGGCCCTCGCAGGCGCACTCGGATTTGCATTTCCCGCGAGCTACGAACAGCCCGCCGCCTATGACGCGCTGCGCACCGTGGAAACCATGGCAAAGACCGCGAACGCCTCAGGAGCGCAGATTCTGAACTGGGGCGCAGCGCCTCCCGACGAAACCACTGCCGAGGCGATCGCCGCAGGTGCGCTGGGAGTACTCAAAGCGCAGCAGGCCGGCAACGACGCCTGGCTCTCGCTGGCTCCCACAATCATGAATCCGATCCGCGATCGACGCTCGACTGCATTGCAGGCCTACCTGATCGGACAACGGGATGGTTCCGGTCAATTCATCTACGGGGACAGCAACGGCTTATTCGACTATTTCCTGATCGATACGCAGATGACTTCTTGCCAGGTGACCTCGCGTGTCGTCCAGGCATACATCGCCGTACAGATCTTCGTCGAGCGCTGCTTGATGAACCTTGAAGCGCCGCAGGTGGTGGTCGATCTCGGCGCCGACGACACGTGGAAACAGTGGCAATGGATGAAGCGGTATCGCGTTTGGGAGGCCAATCGCGAGGTGTTCCTATACCCCGAGAATTGGCTGATCGAGTCGCAGCGGCCTGACCGAACGGAGATCTATCAGAAGCTGGAACAGGAGGTGCGACAGGGCCAGAGCACCACGGATTACTTGGAAACGGTGGTGCTGAATTACATCGACCGGCTGGACGGGTTGGCGCATCTGCTCGTCACTGGCACCTGTGAAGACACGGACGGCTCGATTTATGTGGTCGCGCGCACGCTCGCCGACCCACCGGTGTTCTATCTGCGTACCTTCATGAATGGTGCATGGAGCGGCTGGAACCAGATTCCGCTCAACATCAAAGCGCATCAAGTGGTGCCGGCTCTGTACCGGGGCCGCATCTGTTTGTTCTGGCTGGACGTCAAGGTGTCAAACGAGCCGCAACAGTCGCTGCCGGTCGCACAGCCGTCCCCCACGGCCCCGAGCCAGAAGGCCGGAAGGTATGTATCCCTGGGGGTGGAGTTCAGCATTTTCCGCAATGGCAACTGGGCGCCGGCGCAGGCCGCCGCGGGCAAGCTGTTCGACAGGCCCATTCTTGAGGCCGATTGGCCCGTGTTCATCGACTCTCTGGGGATGACCTCGGTGAGCGATGTCAAAGTGTTCGAGCAGCTGTACAGCATCAAGATACAGGCGCCGGCGGTTTCCTCGGGCTATGGTGCCAACCTCTTTGTCGACGTGTTCCGCCTGGGCAAGTACATGATCGGCGCGGGAACCACGCCCAACTCCGGGTGGGTCGAATTTCAGGAGAAAGAGGCGGTCCAACTGGGCCGCGCCGTATTCGACGGACGGTTCAGCGATCTCGAATTGAACAACATGGATATCGTCTACAACGGCACCAGCACCGTTGGGCTGCTCACGTACGCACAGCAAACCTATGGGCCGGACGCGCAAACGCTGCTGCCGCTCAGCGCGCCCGACTCCGACCTGATCAGCGACTCGGGACTGCTGCCCGAGGAGGGAGCGCTGGAAAGTGCGGCCCCTGACCCGGGACAGGGCCCCAACCAATCGATTCAACTCAACTTCACCTCCGCGGGCGCGCTGGAGCAGAACGTCGGAGCTCTGCTGCTCACGGCGCAAATTCCATTGCGTGTGGTGGGTCCTAACAGCGATCTTAACTTCATTCCCACGTCGTACTTTTTCTTTCAGGACAACCGGCGCTGCTACTACGTGGAGAGCCAGAAGTTCTATTGGACCGGCAGTATGTTCTCTCCGGTTGTGCCGTCGTACCCGGGCACGGTGCCATACGAGGTGCGCTACGTCTTCCACCTCTTCTATCACCCCTTTACGCGGCTGTTTTGGCACCAACTCTCGAGCGGCGGCTTCGACTCGCTCTACGATCCCAATCTGCAGAGCAATCCCGACCAGATCGATCCGAGCGGCAGCGATCAATTCAGCTTTCAGACCAATTACGGGCCCACCTGGCGGGTATGGTGGGATCACGATGATGTCACCGGTCAGGACCGGCAATTTCTCGATTTCAGCCGCGGGGCCGGTTTTTCGGTCTACAACTGGGAGCTTTTCTATCACATCCCGCTCTATATCGCGCAATTGCTGAGCCAAAATCAGCAATTCGAAGATGCCCAAAGCTGGTTTCATTACATCTTCAACCCGACGCTCCAGGGCAGCGATCCTGTACCGCAGCGTTTCTGGATCCCGAAGCCCCTGCACAACCTGACCGGCGCGCAAATCCTCTCGCAAGAGATCAATGTGCTGCTGGAGGCCGTCAATCAAGGAGATCCCGCCGCGGTTGGGCAGGTGAACGAATGGCGTGCCAACTCGTTCAACCCCTTCCTGCTCGCCGACCTTCGCCTCGGCGTGCCGTACATGAAGTCCACGGTGATGTCGTATCTCGATAATCTGATCGCCTGGGCGGACAATCTGTTCTCCAGCCAATCGCGAGAGGCCTTGAGCGAAGCGACCTTGCTGTACGTGATCGCCTCGGAGATTCTCGGACCGACGCCGCAAGCCGTCACTCCTCCGCAGCACGCCGATGAGTCCTTTGATCAGCTGGAACCCGCGCTCGATGCGTTCGCCAACGCCATGGTGGAAATCGAGAACGTCATCGGCGGCGCGGGCGGCGGAACAGGAGACGGAGGCACTGGGAGCATCCCCGGGCCGCAAACGTTCTACTTCAAGATCCCGCCGAACGACAAGTTGCTCGGCTACTGGTCGACAGTCGCCGATCGCCTGCAAAAGATGCGTCATTGCCAAAGTATCACGGGCGCTCCGCTGGAGCTGGCTCTGTTCGATGCACCCATCGATCCCGGGCTGCTGATTGCGGCTCAGGCCGCCGGAGTGGATCTCTCCAGTGTCCTGACGAGCATCTTTGCGCCGCTGCCCAGCTACCGGTTCACATCGCTCTACCCGATAGCGCTCGACTTCGTCAACGCCGTGCGTGCCTACGGCGCCGAACTGCAGGCGGCGCTCGAAAAAGGCGATGCCGGCGCGCTGACGCTGCTGCAGCAGTCGCTGCAACAGCAACTCCTCATCGATGGCAATGAGATCCTGGGTTGGCAGGTGGAACAGGCGGAGAACAACGCCGAGGCCGCGCAGCAGGCGCTCAATCTGGCGCAGCAAAAGTTCCTCTTTTACACCACGCAGCCATACATGAACGCCGGGGAGATCATCGAGGCCGCGATCACCGCGCTGAATATCGCGAACCAAGGAATCATCGGAGGGACGGAAGGAATGGCCGCAATAGCGGCCCTGATTCCGCAATTCAAGCTGGGTGTCTCCGGATTTGGAGGCACACCGACGGTCACCGGAGGATTTGGCGGCAGCCAGCTGCATTCCAGCCTGGCATCGGGCGCCAACGTCCTCAAGGCCGTGGCGGCGGCCCTCGATAGGGCTGCGACCCTGGCCAGAGAACAGGGGGCTTACGAGCGTCGCGAGGACAATTGGAATGAGGGGGCGGCAGAGGCGGCGATCCAGATCAAGCAGGCACAGGCGCAGCTCAACGCCGCCGGCTTCGCGCAGCTCATCGTGCAGCAAAACCAGGTCCTTCACCAGGAGCAGATCGACAACCTACAGAAGCAGATCGACTTCCTGAATGACAAATTCACGAGCGACAGCCTGTACGACTGGATGGCGGGTTCGCTGTCTGCGACCTATTTCCAGAGCTATCGTCTTGCCTACCAAATGTGCAAGCAGGTGGAGCGCTGCTATCAACTCGAGCTGGGGATCTTCGACTCCACTTTCATTCAATTCGGCTATTGGGACAGCCTGCACAAGGGCCTGCTGGCCGGTGAGAGCTTGAGCCACGATCTTAGGCGCATGCAGTCCTCGTACTTGCAGCAGAACACGCGCCGTTATGAGATCAGCCGCTTCATCCAGCTCAGCACCTTCAATGCGGCGGCGCTGCAGCAACTGATCACGACGGGCACCTGTCAATTCAAGTTCTCCGAACAGCTTTTCGATCACGACTACCCCGGCCATTACAATCGCCGTTTGGTGCGCGTCAGTGCGACCGTGGTTTACCCCAACCCTGGAAAGTTCGACAACATCAAGGGTACCCTGACTTTGCAGGCCAGCCAGATTCGCGTCAGTACGGATACATCGAGCGGGTACGCTGAAAGTCCGGCCGGCTCCGACCCTCGATTCCTTTACGATTTCGGCGCGGTGACTCAGAGGATCGTCCTCTCGTTGGGCAACGTCCAGGACGATCCCTGCCTGTTCGAGAACCAGATCCACTATCAGATCACCGACCCTCGCTATCTTCCCTTTGAGAATGCCGGCGCAATCAGCACCTGGCAGCTCGATATGGACCAGGCGAACAACGAGACCGACCTCTCTAAAGTCACGGAAGTCGCCATCCACTTCTACTACACCGCCCTTGATGGCGGCGCGACTTTCCAGGCGCAGGTGCCGTGATGCCGCCCGATCTGCCTCCGCTCGTTCAACGCAGCATTTTTCGCCTCATCCGCGCCTTCGCCCCGGAGCGCATCGTGCTGTTCGGTTCGTACGCCAAGGGGACGGTCCGTCCTGGGAGCGACGTGGACCTGCTGGTCGTCGCCCGACTCGGGAATAACCTGTTTGTTCAGCAATGCCGCGCCAGGCAACTCGCCGCCGACTGTTTTCCACGCATCGACGTCGTGCTGGCCACGCCTCAAGACATAGAGGGAGCCGCCACGGCAAAGTCGCCGTTCTTGCTGTCCATTCTGGAGACCGGTATCACGCTCTATACCGATCCGAGGCCAGGATGAAAGCCGGGTGCGCGCGATGCGGATCGCGCGCACCCACAGCCGTCGAGCTAGCCGATCGCAGAATCGTCCATGAGATAGCCGCCGAGCGAGGCCCATGCGGACCATGGACCCGAGTGCGCAGCGTCCTGCCAGATATGCCAGAGCGCTCCGTCCAAGCCGAGTGCGAAAACTTCCAGGCGGCCGTCGGAATTCACCGCCAATGAGGGATCGCTCTCGATCACGCCGCCGAGAGACGACCAGCCCGACCACGGTCCCGCATGCGGCGCCGATTGCCAGTTGTGCCACAGGCCCTTGTCGGTGCCGCGCGCAAACACCTCCAGGCGTCCATCGGAATTGTCGATGACCTGGGGATCTCCCATGAGAACGCCGCCGAGCGAGGTCCAGGAGGACCACGGTCCCGCGTGCGGGGTCTCTTGGTACAGATGCCACAGCGCATTGTCGGTGCCGCGCGCAAACACCTCCAGGCGTCCATCGGAATTGTCGAACACCGCGGGGTCGCTCTCGATCGCCCCGCCGAGAGAAAACCATCCCGACCACGGTCCCGCATGCGGCGCAGTCTGCCATATATGCCACAGCGCATTGTCGGTGCCGCGCGCAAACACCTCGATCCTGCCGTCGGAGTTGACCACGGCTGCGGGGTCGGTGGTGATGACGCCTCCCAAGGACGCCCATCCAGACCATGGACCTGCGTGCGGCGCGGTCTGCCACATGTGCCACAACGCACCGTCGGTGCCGCGCGCAAAGGCCTCCAGCCGCCCATCGGAATTGCATACGACCGCGGGATCGCTGGTGATGATGCCGCCGAGCGAGGCCCAACCCGACCAGGGTCCTGCATGCGGCGCCGTCTGCCAGTTGTGCCACAGCGCGTTGTCCGTGCCTCGCGCGAACAATTCCAGTCGCCCGTCGGAGTTGTCTACGCTCACAGGATCGCTGGTGACGATGCCTCCCAATGAGGCCCAACCCGACCAAGGTCCCGCGTGAGGGTTCTCCTGCCAGTTGTGCCACACCGCCCGATTTCCGCCCACGCCGAACACTTCCAATCGACCGTCT
This sequence comes from uncultured Gammaproteobacteria bacterium, assembly GCA_963702735.1. GTDB lineage: Bacteria > Pseudomonadota > Gammaproteobacteria > Steroidobacterales > Steroidobacteraceae > Bog-1198. Next base: position 124,912 of record CAVPDW010000003.1, read on the forward strand.
GAGTTGTCGACGACGCAGGAGATCTTCTCCAGCCAGCGTCCGAAGGGATTATCCGAAGTCACTGAGACCGCCTTCGCGGCCGCCACCAAATCGGCATATGCGGAGCTTGCGCCGGTGAGAGTCTGATAGTTGGCCTGCAGGGTGGCGCCCGCCGCCTGGGTGATCTGCGCGATGGAGTAGCCGCGCGAGCGCATCCAATAGATGTAGAGGATGGCGCATCCTGTCGACACGGAGTTCCTGTCGGTCAACTCTGTGTGCGTAACCCAGTCGGGGTAGCCTGCCGCCACCCATGCGGCCGCCGTCTGGAATCCCGCCAGGGTGCCCCATGGCGTTTCCTCTTCCGCCAGAAAGCGCGACAGTCCTTCGCCGTTGCTGTATCCGCAACCCCATCCCTTGCCCTGCGCTCCCATGAAGCACTCGCTCAGCTCCGCGACGTACAGGGCGACCTGCAAATCCAGCGGGTTGATCGTCTTGCTGGCAAAGGTTGCGTCGAGGTACAGCGTGCCGCCCGAGACGAAATCGCATCCATAGTGATATGCGCCGCCCGAACCATCGTTGTTGCCCGACAGCGGCGCAATCACCACCTGCACGGCGCCGCCGTTGATGCCGAAGAAACTGACCATGTCTTGGTAGGGGCGGTTGGCGACATTCAAGAACTGCTGCGCCAGGGCGAGGCCCTGTGCGCCCAGCGACGGATCGTAGAACAGAGTCATGTTGCCGACGGTTCCTACTTGAGTCGCCGGGTAGTTGAAACCGGGAGCGGCCGCGTTCAGTTGTTCAGCCGTTCTGGGTTTGCGCACTGCGCCGTGCGGCAGGAATTCGCGATGGCCGCCCACCACCCCGCAGGAGCCGCTGCTGTCGCAAACAGCCGCGGCAGGCACGGCCGCCGGCGCGTTCGTGGCTTTGGGAATTCGTCCGATGGTCGGTGAATGAGCGATCTTATCGCTCGTCATGGAGAGTGCTTTGCGCATGATTGATGTCCTTTCTTGCCGTGAGGGGATGTTCCTTGAAGTAGTGCAGGCGCATGCCGGGGCGTTACAAGGCGCGCCGCTGTAGTGATTCAACGTGTAACGAATGTCGGGCCTGCGTCACTATCGATTGATCACTGGAATCCGTGCGGAGCGCATCGTTCGCCGGCCTTTTTGCGCGACGCAACAGAGCATCCCTATGGACACGACCGACTTGACCTGCGGCAGCGAATATCGGCGCGATCGAGGCGATGCACCGGATTGGAGCGCCGCTTTTCGCACGATGAGTGGGCCGGCGAGGAAGCCGGCACGCCGCCGGCAGATGCATGCCATTGCCGCAAGAACGCCGCTACAATGCGGCAACCCCGCAACAATCCGGGAGGGAACCGGAATGCAGTTCGTGGCCTTCGATGTGCCCTACCTCGAACGACTGCAACGCGGCGATGCGTGCACCGAACGGCATTTCGTGGCCTACTTCGGCGAACTCATCCAGCTCAAATTGCGTGCGCGCCTGAGTTCCAAGGAAACGGTCGAAGATGTCACGCAGGAAACCTTTGTTCGAGTGCTGGCGCTGGTGCGCGCAAAAGACGGGATCAGGCAACCGGAACGACTCGGGGCGCTCGTCAACTCCGTGTGCAACCACGTGTTGTTCGAACACTATCGCTCGCATCGCAGGATGGACTCCAGCCTCGATGAGGAGATGGAGCAGTCATTTGCAGATGAGCGAATCAGCGTATCGGGACTGCTCGCGGTCGATGAGACGGAGCGGGCGGTTCGCAGCATCCTCGGCGAGCTGCCCGAGCGCGACCGCTGCCTGCTGCAATCGGTACTGCTGGATGAGCGCGACAAGGACGAGGTCTGCGCCGAACTGGGGTTGTCGCGCGATTACTTGCGCGTCCTGGTGCATCGCGCCAAGCAATCGTTCAAATCTTGGTATCTGAAACGGTTGAGCGAAACGCGGCACCCGTGAATCAAATCACCCATGCGGGGGTGAGAGCGTAAGGTCTTGCTCATGGATCATCAAGAGGCGGTGCGGCGCGGAGCCATTGAAAAGTATCTCTTGGATGAAATCCCGCAGCCGGAGCGCGACGAATTCGAACGGCATTTCTTCGACTGTCAGGAATGCGCCGAGGAAGTGCGCACGACCGCAGCGTTCCTCGCCGGGGCGAAGCTGGAACTGCGGCGAACTCACCTCGCACCTCCGCCGCGCGCAGCGGCCGATAAACCCTGGTTCCACATGTTTCGCAGGCCCGCGGTCGCGGCATCCGCCTTTGGCCTGCTGTTGCTGATCCTGGCCTATCAGAACATCGTGATTCTGCCGCGGCTCGCCGGCGACAGAGCCGGGATCAGCAATCCGCAAGTCCTGACCCCGCTCTCGTTGGGCGGCCGCAACCACCGCGACGGAGCCTTACCTGTTGCCGCAATCGTCCAGGGCCAACCTCTGTTGCTGTCCCTCGACATTCCTACGGCGGAGGGCTTCTCGAGTTACGCCTGCGTATTGGTCGCTGCGTCCGGCGCTGTCGTGTGGCGATTGCCGTTGTCCGCGGCCCAAGCGAAGGCCCCCGTGGCCATCAGTGTTCCCTCAGGTTCGTTGCGGCCCGGAAACTATCGGTTGCTCGTGCAGGGCCGTGCTAGTGCCGGGGCGGATCCCGCCGCTCTGGCGAGCTACGGGTTCACGTTGCACGGTCCCAATTGATTCGGCGGCGAACGCGACCCGCCGCGACGCCGCCGTGAAATATCGCCAATCGTGTCGATCCAGAGACTCCTCATTCGTCTTTAAGATAGACGACGACACGCGAGACCAGCGATGGCAGCCTCGATGAAATCTGCGCGGAATCTGCGGGCCCATGCGGCGGCCGCTGTGGCGAAGCTCAAGAATCTCGCACCCTATGCGGCGATCGAGCTGATCTTGCCCGGAGGCTCGCTGGTGGCGCTGCTCTTATGGCTTTATCGCCGGCATGGCGCGGCGCTTCTGTCGCGGCGGCAGACGGCTAGTGGTGTACCGTAACCGTCGGATCCAAGACCCTGAGCGCGTCGCCAACATCCAGGTATCCGGTTCTGTCGATATCATCGCCCGAATATGAATGGCCGAATGCCATGCAACTCGCGCGGTCGCCGGTGATGCGGCTCCCGGTCTGACTCAGGCAGGCAGGGTTTCGGGCAATCGCTGCGGATGTTGTGTTGGGCTTTACATTCAGTGGCGTCGCCGCACAGGCAGCGAGCACGAGAGCCGTGGCGGTCGCAGAGACGACGCGCAGATGGGTGTACATACGCACCTCCGGGTTTTGCCGGATTGTACACCCCGTGCGGCCTACTGCAGTGCAGCGGCGTGTGCGGCGGTGCCCGCGCGGGAGAACTCGAAACGCAGCAGCCACACTCGCGAGGCCTGGTTGGGGTCCTCCGCGAACCTCCATTGCTTCGCTGCATTCAGTGCGGCGCGTGCGAAATACCTGCTCGATGCGCGACTGTCCAGGGTCGCCGCGAAGACCTTTCCCGAACGATCGACGATCACACGGACCGCAATCTTGATGACGCCGTGAATCGATTCGCGCGCGCTGCGCGATACATTGGGCATCTCTTGATGAAGCACCATGGGAGAGGAGGCGGCGATCCTCGTCTTCGGATTTTCCGCGGCTGTCGGCGGCGAAATGGCCGGCGGCGACTGAAGAGTCGCTGCAGCAGTCGGCTGGACTTTGGCGTGGGTATGAAACAGGCGCACCCCAGCCCAAACGATCAGCAGGGTGATGGCGCCCACCGCGATGGTGGGGATGAGAAGCGGTGTCTTGTGAGGAGGCACGTTCACGGCGGGCGCCGCCGCCGAGGGCGATATCGCGGCGGGAGCAGTTGCGACGGCGGGAGGCGGCGCGATGGATGCCGGTGGCGCGGCGGTTGGGGGTGGCGCGGCGGTTGGGGGTGGCGCGGCGGTTGGGGGTGGCGCGGCGGTTGGGGGTGGCGCAGTGGGTGGAGGCGGCGCAGTGGGTGGAGGCGGCGCAGTGGGTGGAGGCGGCGCGGCCGTTGGGTTGAATTGCGCGACAAGTTCAGCGATCGTGGGACGTCGTTGAGGATCGCGGTTCAGGCAGCGTTGTATCGCATCAGCGAATTCCGGCGCAAGATTTGCGGGCAGGGGCACGCTGTCGGAGTTCTCCCGGGACCACGCCGGCGCAGTTTGCGTGAGGGCCTCGATGAGCGTGATGCCGAGTCCCCAAATGTCGCCTGCGGTGGATAGCCTGCCGTTCTGGGATTCAGGAGGGTCGTACACGGTCGGCTTGGCAGTGTTTGCGGTGCGCTCGCCGGCGGGTCGGATCGTGTCGCTTGCAAGCTTCAATTGATCGTCGACGGACAGAAAGTTGGGCGGCTTGAGTCCGCCATGCACCAAATTCCTGCCGTGCAGATAAGTCAAGGCATCGAGGGTTGCAGGCAGCAGGTCACGCACTTCCCCGGGAGTCAGGGCCCGGCCGGACAGAACTTGAGCCAGGTTCTGTTCCGCATGGTCCGTCACGACGAACAGAAAGTTGTGCCCCCCGAGTTGGCAACGGCCCGAGTCGAGAATCCGGACCAGGTGAGGATGCGACAGCGTGGCGACCCGCGACCAGTGAGCGAGCTGCGCCTCCGTCAGCGCAGGGGTCGCCGGCAGGATCTTGATGACGGCTTGTGCAACGTGTTGCGCCTTGCATTCGGTGAGAAAAACCACGCTGTGGTTCGATCGGCCCAGAAAGCGGCGCAGTGGATACACTCCGTTGACGATCCGGCGCTCCCACTCCTTCGTCCAGTCTTCGTTCATCGCCATCCGAGCACGTCAACGGCTCAAGGTAGCGCCGCTGAGCCGCCCGAGCGCGCCCAAGGTGGTCTGCGCCGCGTTCAATCCGAGGCGGAAATCGGCATCGGAGTACGTTGTGAACACATCCGTCGGTTGATGCCACTGCGGATCCCACCCGGCGCCGATCTCTCGTCCCCGCTCGTTCTCGCGCAGGCTGATGGCCGGCACTAGATCCATGAAGGGCGTGCTATCGGTGTTGGTCATGTGCGGCCCCACGGCCGCGGGATAGTCGGTGGCATAGGCTTCGTTCGCCGCGTAGAAGACCCAGGCCAGTTTCTGTGCGCCGTCCGCCGCGTTTGCGAGCGACTGAAATTCGATGTTCACGTCCGCTTCAGGCCGCTGCTCCTTGGATACGCTGCCGTCCGCCCGCGGCATGCCGTGATCGAAGAGCATCATGTCGTGCTGGATCATCCCCAGCCACTTGGGCTCCGGGTAGCGTCCTGATCCGGCCGGTTCTTCCTTGCCCTGAAGCGCCTCCCGCTGCGTCACATAGGCCCATGCACCGTTGAGGCCCGTCTCTTCGTTGTTCCATAGCGCGAAGCGGATCGAGCGGTCGGTCTTGACGTCGTGCCCCGACAAAATCCGCGCCAATTCCATGACCAACGCGGTCCCCGAGCCGTCATCATTGGCGGCCTCCCCCCAGCCGTGGCCGTCCATGTGCGCGCCGACGATGTACATTTCATCCGGGTGCGTGGTGCCGACCTTGGTGCAATACACTTCTTCGCGTTCTCCGCCCTGGCTGGGTTGGGAATCGAGGGTGCGCAACTTCTCGTCAGGCTGCAGCATGGGATCCTCGTTGACGCCGGTACGTGCGCGTACGCCGCGGTAGCGAGCGCCGCCGACGGAGATATCGGCGCTGCGCGCGATATGCGGCCCGCTCGGTCGCTGCGCGTCGGTGGGATAGTAGGTGTACTTGAGCCGCGAGACATCCGAGCAACCGTAGCTCTTGAGCTGCGACTCGATCCACGTGACGGCGGCGCGGTTGCGATCGGTACCCTGACGGCGGTCGCCGAACTGCGTCAACCCCTTGATGGTCGCCTTATATCTCTCGAGGTCGAGGCGCCCCACCAGCACCTTGATCGGATCCGCCGGTGCCGCATCGCCTTGCCCGCCCGCGGGCGCCGAAATCGCCGGGGTGCCCGCGGCGAGAATGAGAGACGCCGCGATAATCGCCATATGTCGGTTCATGAACTCTCCCCTGTACTTTTGGGCAGTTTACATCGATCGCAAAGACGGCCGGGCCGATGATTGCCCCGGCCGCCAGGATGCTCAAGGCGCAACGGGCGGCCGATGCGATTGCGTCGCCGCATTGCGGGCCGGCTTACTGCAAAGCGATGTCGCCGCTGAATGCGACGTTCACCTTGAGACCTGCGATCTCCAGCGTCATTTTCGCCGGAAACGATTCTGTCCCCTTGATGGTGCCGTCCGCCGCGGCCTTGGCGACCGCGTGTTCAATCTCCCGTTGCGAACTGATGCCGACCATTTTCAGGAATTTGCGGATGCTGAGGTTCAGCGCTTCTTCGTTCATTGGAATCTCCAGTTGTTCGCAGCGGGCGACCGCTGCGATGGCGAAATCGCCCGGCTCACGCGCAATTTAGCGACTACCGGGTGGAATTGGCGAATTTGCGTATAAAATGGCGACACTATCATCTTTCGATGATTCGGCCATCGGCCAAAGACCGGAGCGCGCCGGCGCTTCATCGGGAAGGAGTGGCGATGACTTCGAACCGCGGCCTGTATCACGGCCACAAGGTATTGGCCGCGCTGTTTCTGGCGGGCTTCATGGTATACGGAGGAGGCCTCTACAGCTTCGTGCTGTTCGTCCCTCCCTTGACGCAGGAATTTCACTGGAGCCGTGCCGCGACCAGCGGTCTGGTCACCGCCTTCTGGTTGAGCGCACCCATGATCTTGCTGGGCGGTTTCGCCATCAAGCGCGTGGGCGCCGTGCGGCTGCTGCTGGCCGGCATCGTCGTCGAGGCGCTCTGCGTGGGGCTGCTGCCGACGGTGTCCAGTTTCGGGGAAATGTACCTGCTGCGCGCGGCGATGGGGTTCGGCAAGGTGATGTTCGCCGTGACCCTGCCTTACGCGATCTCCCGCTGGTACCTGCGCCATTATTCGCTGGGACTCGGCATCGCATGGTCCGGGTGGCACGTGGGTGGATTGGTGCTGGCGCCGCTCACCGGGCTGATCATCGCGAACTATGGATGGCGGCCCGCATGCCTCGCGATCGCCGCGGGCCTTCTGACCGTGGCCCTCATTCCAGTGCTGCTCACGCAGCGAGTGCGCTCGCCGGGTGAAATCGGCCTGGGTCTCGACGGCGATCCCTTGCGCCCGGCCGATGCGGGCGCCGGCGCGCCCGAGCCTTCCCCCGCGGCCCATGAGACCCCGTCTGGATCGCTCGGCGGGTTGCTGCGCTCGCCGATGTTTTGGGTCATTGCTCTCGTGACGCTCTTTTTCTATTCCGCCTATGGGGGATTGCTGACTCAGGAGGCCGCCGTGGTGGAGGGCGCCGGCTTCTCGCCGCGACTGTCCTCGCTGGTCCTGGGGTCCACCGCGGGGTTCGCCGCGGTGGGGGGCTTGGGCTTCGGGTGGATTTTGGACCGCTATTCGATACGCGCCGCAGGCGTCGCCATTCATCTGCTGCTCCTCGCCGGAGCGATGTCGCTGCTGCTCGTCGGCCGCAGCCACTCCGCCACCGCGCTCGTCTTCTACGCCGTGTGCTTCGGCATTACCATCGGCGCCAGCGACATTTACTTCGTTGCGGTACTGCGGCGGCGATTTCCGAACGTCAGCGTCGCCTACAGCTACAGCGCCTGGTATTTTTGCGAAATTCTCACGCTGCTGATTGCAGGACCCGCCGCCGGCCGGGTGTTCGATTTGACCGGCAATTACGATGCGACTCTCGCGCTGCTGGCCGGCTGCGCAGGCTGCGCGCTGGTCCTGTCGCTCTTGGTATGGCGCAGGCCGGGACTTGAGAGACTGCTGCCGGCGGTTCTGGCCCCCGCCGCGGAGTCGCGCTAAGTACCACCATGCCGCGAAACCCGACGCTCGGCAGACGTGATTTCTTGAAGTTGTCGAGCCTCGCCGCTCTGGCATCGGGCTTCAAGCCCCTTGCAGCGGCCGCGGATGTCGCGGCGAGCGCTGCGGCGAAGCCCGACTACACCTTGCGGATTGCCACGGGGCTGGTCGAGTTATCGCCCGATCATATCGTGTCGACCACCCTCTATAACGGGCAGTTTCCAGGGCCCTTGTTGCGGTTCAAGGAGGGCAGGCGCGTCGCCGTCGATGTGCACAACGACACGGACACGCCGGAGCTGGTGCACTGGCACGGCCAAATGATCCCGAGCGAGGTAGACGGCGCCATGGAAGAGGGCACCCCCTTCATCGCGCCTCACGGCATGCGGCGCATCTCCTTTGTGCCAAAACCGTCCGGCTTTCGCTTCTACCACACCCACGTTGCAGCCGGCGGCGATTTGAACCGCGGCACTTATACGGGACAGGCGGGCCCTGTATACATTGAACCGAAGAACAATTCCGGCGCGTATGACCGAGAGGTCTTCCTGGTGATGAAGGAATTCGGGCCTTCCTTGAGCCGCGGCGGGGACATGGCCATGGATATCCTTGCCGGAAAGCCGGTCAAGGAATTGCAGCGCAGAGGCAGGCAAGCCGACGAAGCGGCCAAAACCAAGACCAAGGGATTTGAAGTCGGCTATGAACGATTCAGCATCAACGGCAAGATGCTCGCGGCGGGCGATCCGCTGCGCGTCAAGCGGGGCGAGAGGATTCTACTGCACGTCTTGAATGCAAGTGCCACGGAGATCAGGAGCCTCGCACTTCCGGGCCACGGCTTTCAGGTTGTGGCGCTCGACGGCAACCCCGTGCCTTTGCCGGCCGAAGTTCCTGTCTTGTGGCTGGGCACCGCCGAGCGCATCTCGGCCATCGTCGACATGAATCACCCCGGGGTATGGATCATGGGAGATCTCGACGATGACGATCGCCGCCATGGAATGGGCGTTGTGGTCGAGTACGCAGGGCAGAAGGGCAAGCCGCAATGGGTCAAGCCGCAGCCCTTCCGTTGGGATTACACCCGCTTCGGCAAGGCTGCCGGCCAGTCCGCGCCACCCGATGAGGAGATCGAGATGACCGTGGTCAAGAATAACGCCGCACTCGACGGGTTCAATCAATGGACACTGAACGGCGAGGCCTTTTCGATTCAGACCATGAGGCCGATGCTCGCCCTGCGCGAGGGGCGCCGCTATCGGCTGAACATCAGAAACGCGAGCGACGACATTCATCCGCTGCACCTTCACCGGCACAGCTTCGAATTGACGCGTATCGGCGGCATGGCGACGGCAGGGGTGATCAAGGATGTGGTGATGCTCGGCGGCTTCCAAGAACTGTCGCTGGATTTTCTCGCGGACAATCCCGGCTTGACTTTATTCCACTGTCACCAGCAATTGCATATGGACTTCGGTTTCATGTCGCTGTTCAAGTATGTGTGAGCGAAGCGACTGCGCGGGCCAGCGCGCAAAGGGATTCATCCTGATTGCGGCGGCCTACGAGCTGGAGCCCCACCGGCAGACCGCCTGCAGACGCCAGGGGCAAACTCATGGCGGGATGGCCGGAGACATTGAATTGCCGCACGAATGAGGTGGACCCCAAGGCCGCGCGCGCATCGCCGGCGGCCGCAAGGGTGAGAGGGAAATCGGGCATGGTCGGCAGGGCCAGGGCGTCGGACTGCGTGAGCGCCTCATCCACCTCGGCTCGAAACACAGCGCGCACTCTCTCTGCGGCATGGACATCGGCGGCGGTTACCGCGCGTGCGGTGAGAAGCCTTGCCCGCACATCGCCGCCGAGGGCTTCGCATGCCATCAAGTGCCCGAATGCCGCCCAATTCTCGGCGCCTATGATGGCGATCCCGGCCGCAAACGCCGGTGCGAGGCTGGGCAGGGAGACGGCCCGCACGCAAACATCCGCCTTCTCCAGCGCACCGCGAGCGGCGGCGGCAACCTGGGGGTCGGCCTCGACCGCAACCCAACCCACCGTTGCGCGCGCCGGCGTCGGCAGCGGATGAAACGAGCCGTCGATCATCTGCATGGCTCGTTCCAGCATGGGGACGTCGCGCGCAAACGGTCCGACGCAGTCGAGCGATGAATGCGCGGGATGGACTCCCGATCGACTGACCCTTCCGTAGGTGGGCTTGAGGCCGTACACCCCGCAGCAGGCGGAGGGAATGCGGATGGAGCCGCCCGTATCGGTGCCGACCGCGAATTCAACGAGCTCGAGCGCGACGGCGACCGCTGATCCGCTGGAAGAGCCACCCGGTACCCGTCCCGGGGCACGCGGGTTGACCGGCGTGCCTGTCCAGCTATTGATGCCGGTCACCCCATAGGCGAGTTCGTGCATGTTGGTCTTGCCGACGATCCTGCAGCCCGCATCCAGGAGTGAACGTACCACCTCTGCGTGCCGCACTGCCGGCGGCGCGTCTGCGAAGCAGGGGCATGCCATGCGTGTCGGCGCGCCCTCGATGTCGATGGAGTCCTTCACTCCCACTCGAGGGCCATCGGCGCCCAATTCCATCCTTTGCACGAACACCGAATCGGTCATGGCTGAACGCGCATCCCGTCTTCCGCCATGGTCACGGGGCCGGCGAAGTGCTTGGCGATGGACTTCAACACGGTGTCGTGCATTTCTTCCGTGGCGGGAGACAGGTGGCTCAACAACAGCCGCTTGACCCCTGCCTGCTCGGCAAGCTCACCGATGGCGTTAGGCGGCGTGTGCAGGGTATAGAGCACCGCGGGAGAAGCGGGCGGATCGAGCACAACGGCATTGAAGACCAAAAGATCGCTGCCCCTGGCGATGCTGAGCAGATCCGCAAGCCCCTCTGCGTCGATGTCGCCCGAGAAAGTGACGCTCTTGCCGCCGTAGTCTATGCGGTATATCACGGCGGGTGCATCGCCGTGATGTCCCGCGATCGCCGCAATGGACAGGTGATTCTGCGTGAATATTGCCCGCGGTCTGGCATTGGCGCCGATCCTCGCAGGTATGTCATGTGCCTGAATGGTCATCGGAGCGGAAAAATCGCTCAAGTATGCGAACGCGCCCTTCGGCCCGAACAGCAAGTGAAGAAAACGGCGGGTGGACGGGAAATATGCGCCCTGATTCTTCCCGGACGACCCCTCCGGGCCCCACACCTTGAACACGATGGGCTCAGAGCTCGACACGGCACGCGCCTTGAAAAGACCTGCCAGCTCACCTGCATGATCGATGTGCAAGTGCGTCAGTAGAACGATGTCGGTATTCGCGAGGGAGGCTTTTGCTTCGCCGAGACGTGCAAACGATCCAGGTCCCGCGTCGACCAGAATTCGGGGAGTGCCGTCGAGGAGAATGAGATAGCTCGAGGCGGCCCGCCCGCCGGCGCCAGGTCCGCCGGAGCCGAGTACCAGGACCTCGATTCCCGGGGCGGAGGTTGCCCCATGTGCAGGGGCGCCCGTACCCGATCCCAGCAAGGCAAGCAAGACGGGCAGACGAACGAGTAATTTTGGAAAATATCGCGTCGGGCACATGCAACTTTTCATGTCCTTCGGTGTTATGTCGTTCAGGGACACGGAAGATTGTAATGAGAAACGCCGCCGGTGACTTCATACACTTGAGTTTCAGCCGTCGACCGGTGTTGACGGCCGTGATGGTGTACTCGGTGGGTTTCGGCGCGGCGGCATTGATGGCTGCCGTCGCGGTGTGGCGGGCCAATTCCAACTGTCCGCTGTCACGCAGGTATGGGCAGCCTTACGTGGTGCAGATTACAGACCCCGCGGGGCAGCCGGATTCCATCGCGGCGGCAGTGAATCGAGAGTACCCATGCGCAAACAATGCTTAAGTCTCATCGTTGCAGCAGCCATGGCCTTCCTGCCTCACTTAAGCAGTGCGAAGGGCTGCTTGAAGGGTGCGGCGGTGGGCGGTGTCGTGGGACATGTGGCGGGGCACCACGCCGTGGCGGGTGCGGCGGTCGGCTGCATCGTCGGACATCACCGCGCCAAGGTGAAGGATAGAGAGGCGGCTCGGGAGGCGGCGCAGGCAGAGCAGACGCCGTCCGGCGGGGCCACCCGGAAATAGTTCCCTGCCGGGCCGCCGGCCGGCGCCGCCGCTCCCTTGGATCGGGATTCGGATTTAGCTCTATAATCCGGCTGTCCGGCCCATAGGCCTCGCCCAGGAGTCCAGCATGAGCAAGTCATTCAACAAGGTTCGTATTCGCGCGCTCGCCGCGGCCGCGGGCCTCATCGCATTGTGCGGATCTTCCTTCGCCGTCGACTTGAAGGTGAAGCTGACCGGCGCCGAAGAGACTCCTCCGGTGACCACGACGGCGACCGGCAAGGGAACCATCAGCATTGCCGCGGACAAATCCGTCAGCGGCACCATCAAGACGTTGGGGATAGTCGGGACGGTGGCGCACATTCATGTGGGCGCGCCGGGTCAGAGCGGCCCGCCCATCATCACTCTCGAGAAGACCTCCGAGGATGTGTGGGCGGTGCCTGCGGGATCGAAACTCACCGACGAACAATACGCGAGCTTCAAGGCCGGCAATCTCTACGTGAACGTGCACAGCGCCGCGCACAAGCCCGGGGAGATTCGCGGGCAGCTCAAGCCCTAGTCTGCGCGGCAAGGATATTGCGGTCCCGCTATCATTTGCGGGAACAATCCAAGCCTGAGGATCTCGAGCTGAAACCCACATTTGAGCCGGACTGGGATCTGCCGGCGCCTTTCCTCGCGTCCATCAGCGTCTTCCGGGAGGATATCGACGCCTATGAGCACGTCAACAATGCCGTCTACATGACTTGGTTCGACCGCGCCGCATGGGAGCATTCGGCGGCGCTCGGGCTGCCGATCGAGACCTGCCTGCAACTCGACCGAGGCATGGCGGTGGTGCGCAGCGTGATCGCGTACCTGCGCCCCGCTCTGCTGGGCGATGGTATTCACGTGGCGACCTGGCTGCTTGCGGCCGACGGCAAATTGCGCGTACGCAGGCGCTTCCAAGTGCGGCGCGGAGCCTGCGGCGCAACGCTCGCGCGCGCCGAGATAGAGTACGCGTGCATCGAGCTGTCGAGCGGGCGCCCTGCGCGGTGGCCGCCGGCGTTTCGCGAAGGCTATGCGGCGCTCGATGAGGTCATGCGCGCGAGCGCGGCGCTGGCGCCGGTGTGACGGCGGCGCGCGCACCGCTCGCGATGCGCTCTCAACGGCGATCCTCCGCGAAGCTCAAGGTCTGGAAGCGGCGCACCTCGGCCTGACCGAGTTTCTTCTGCGCACGAATCTCGTTCACCAGCTCGAGCGCGGTCTTCGTGCTGGGCGGCAGTTCGGCGTCGCTGGCCTCGAGCGGCGTCGTGCGCCCGCCCCAGCGAATCAAGTGTGCGGACAGGGTCAGTCCGCCGCCGAACGCAGGCATCAGCACCAGGTTCCCGGGCGCGACGCGTCCTTCCTCCACGGCTTCCACCAGGGCGACCGGTGCGGTGGCGGCGCTCATGTTGCCGTACTTCTGCACGGTCAGATACACCTTGTCGGGCCCCGCGCCCGCCCGCTTGGCGACCGCATCGATGATCCGCAGGTTCGCTTGATGCGGCACGACCAGCGCAATGTCATCCATGGTCACGCCTGCGCGGCGCATGACGTCGAGGCTGGCTTCGCTCATGCCCTGCACCGCCTTGCGAAATATCTCCTGGCCGTCGAAATCCCAGCTGGTCTGCCCGAACTGCACGCCAAGATTGGCATACATGGTTCCCATCCCGCGCACGCGCAGGATTTGCCGCGAGTCCGCGTAGCACTCGAGCTTCTCTGCGATGACCCCGGTCTCTTGCGCGGAGGCCTCAAGCACCACGGCCGCGGCGCCGTCGCCGAACAGCACCGCCACATTGCGGTTGTCCCAGTCCAAGTACTGCGAGATGAGTTCAACGCCGATGATGAGCGCGTTCTTGACGATGCCGCTCTTGATCATCGAGGAGCCGATCGACAGCCCGTACATGAAGCTGGTGCAGGCGGTGTTGACGTCGAAAGAGGCCGCGCGAGCGGCGCCGATGCGGCGCTGCACGCCGGAGGCGCTGTTGGGAACGGTTTCGTCGTTGCTGCAGCTGCCGTAGATGACGAGCTCGATGTCCTCGCCGCGCAGGCCGGCGCATGCGATGGCGCGGCGTGCCGCGACGATGGCAAGCTCGATTCCCGGCATGTGAGAGATCCGCCTCTCCTTCATGCCGGTACGCGTCGTGATCCACTCGTCGTCCGTCGGCAGAAAGGTGGCAAGGTCGCGGTTGGTCAAAATTGACGGCGGCAGGCACTTGCCCCAGCCGATGATTGCAGCAGCAGCGTGAGTCACTGTCACTCCCCAGGGCGATTTTATTGTGCTGCGCATTGTCGCCCATATGGGCGCCGGCCGCACCGGCGGCGTGGTGCTGGAATGCAGCATTGCGATGCTGGAGGCGTTGACTTTAGGGGTGCAAGCCATACAGGTTAGCGCGATACTCCGGCGGGACCATCCGGCGAGAATCCCGCGTCCACCGACTCGCCGCAGCCGCGAAACACTCCTGATGTACGCAGCGGGCGCCATCAACAGGCAGAGATCAATCACCATCCATAGCGAGGGATACAGCCATGGCCAAAGTTACTCTCAAGGGAAGCGAGCGGATTGCGATGCATGGCGCGCGCATGCTTGCACCGTCTGATCCGAAGGAACGGCTTGAAGTGAGCGTGATCATCAGGCGCAGCGCCCGCCAGGCGCTGCGTGCGCGGGTCGACAATCTGACGGCCGGCAACCGCTCGGCCGAGTTCTTGAGCCGGGAGGAGTTCGCGGAGGAGCACGGCGCAGATCCGGCCGATATCGCGGCGGTCCGCAAGTTTGCCGCCGCACACGGACTCATCGTGGCACTGGAGCATCCGGCGCGCCGCACCGTCGTGCTTTCCGGCACGGCGGAACAATTCAGCGACGCATTCTCGGTTCAGCTACAGCAGTTTGCAACGGACTCGGGGGTCAAGTATCGCGGCCGTACGGGAGCCGTGCAACTTCCGGCGGAATTGGACGGGATCGTCGAGGCAGTACTCGGACTCGACAATCGGCCGCAGGCAAAGCCTCATTTCAGAGTGCGGCCGGGCAACGGCCGGATGAAGCAGGACGGCGCAAAGCCATTGGCGTCCTTCACTCCGCTTCAGGTGGCGTCCTTGTACGGCTTCCCGAGCGGCACGGGCGAGGGTCAGTGCGTTGCCATCATCGAACTCGGAGGCGGGTATCGCGCCGCGGATCTGAATGCATACTTCAAAGAGATGAATGTCGGGTCGCCCAAGGTCTCGGCGGTGTCGGTGGACCATGGGAAGAACGCACCCACGGGCCAGGCGGACGGCCCTGACGGCGAAGTCATGCTCGACATCGAGGTCGTGGGGTCCATCGCGCCGGCGGCGAACATCGTGGTGTACTTCAGCCCCAACACCGATGCGGGCTTTCTCGATGCGGTGACCACCGCGATTCACGATACGACCAACCGGCCGTCGGTCATTTCAATCAGCTGGGGCGGCGCCGAGTCGACCTGGACTGCGCAGGCGATGACTGCGATGGACGATGCCTTTCAAGCCGCTGCAACCATGGGCATCACCGTGTGCGTCGCTTCCGGCGACAGCGGTTCCTCCGACGGCGTCGCCGACGGTACGGATCACGTGGATTTTCCCGCCTCGAGCCCGTACGCCCTCGGCTGCGGGGGCACCAGCCTGCACGCCTCTTCGACCGCAATCACCAGCGAAGTGGTGTGGAATGACGGCGCGAACGGCGGGGCGAGCGGCGGCGGCATGAGCAGCTTTTTCCCGGCGCCGGGTTGGCAGGCGGGGAAGAAGGCCACCCATCGCAACGGCACCGCCGTGCCCCTGACGAAGCGCGGAGTGCCCGATGTGGCGGGCGATGCTGATCCTGACACGGGATACATGGTGCGGATCGACGGCACCGACACCGTCATCGGCGGAACCAGCGCCGTCGCGCCTTTATGGGCCGGGTTGATCGCCCGCATCAACCAATCCACCGGGACCAACGCGGGGTATTTGAACCCCATGCTGTACGGCAGACCGCAGTCGCTGCGCGACATTGTCAGCGGCAATAACGGCGACTTCGAGGCGGCGCAGGGCTGGGATGCGTGCACCGGGCTCGGAACTCCGAATGGTCCGGCGCTGCCGAGCTAGCACCCACGCATTTGACGGCCGTGCGACCCCGAGCGGCGGTGACATAACGCCGTTCGGGGGCGTGCGCACGCACCCGCATCCGGCGCAAGTCCCGCCTCCTGTAAGATAAAGCGCACGCCGCGTCGGCCGGCGCCACCTTGAGAGGGAGCGGTGCGGGGATTTTGCTTCTGGATAGTATCGACGGCATTCACTCTGTGCGGGTCTTTCGCGGCCCGCGCGGCGGTCGTGCCGGAATTGCAGCACGCGATTCGCGTGTCGACCTTCGAGGTGGTGATGAAGAAGCCGGAAAAGGATCCGGTCACCTACGAGAAGCCGTTGCCGTTGGATCTTCTGCCCTTCATCGAGCGCAACGATGCCTATCAGTCGATCGGCACCGCTTTCGCGCTGGGAAACAACACCTACGTCACCGCCGCCCACGTGATCGGGGTGGGTATCGGCAGTCAGTACGGGATCCCCGCCCTGCGCAGGTCGGACGGCACGGTGTTTGCGATCGACCGCATCCTGCGATTCTCGCAGCACGAGGATTTCGTCGTGTTCTCGCTGCTCAACGATCCTGCCCCTGCGGGTTTCGCGGTCGATCGAGAACCGAAATTGGACGATCCGGTGCTGGCGGTGGGCAACGCGCTGGGCGAGGGGATCGTGATCCGCGACGGTTTGTTCACATCCGAGACCGCGGAGGATCAGGACGGGCTATGGAAGTGGATACGCTTCTCCGCCGCCGCATCGCCCGGAAACAGCGGCGGTCCGCTGCTCGACGGCGAGGGCAAGGTCATCGGTGTCGTGATCGGTAAATCTCCGAATGAGAACCTGAATTACTCCCTGCCCATCGGGCGAGTGCTGGATGCGGATCATGCAAGGGCGCACTTCGATCAACGGCAACTCGTGTCACTGCCTTATCTGCACGGAACCTATACCTATTCGTTCAAGGACGGCTTCAGCCTGCCGCTCGGCTGGCCTGATTTCGTCAAGGCCGTGCAGGCTCTCATAGCCCGTCACAACGACGAGGCACGCGATCTGTTGCTCAAGACCTATGCGGGCACCCTGTTTCCGAAAGGCGAGGGGTCTGAGGCGCTGTTGTTCGACGCGGAGACGAATGGGTTTCGCCCGCGCGTGATCATCCAGCAATCCGACGGGAACTGGAGCGCGCTCGAACCGCCTTACGCGACCACCGACCTTCCGGGTGACGGCTGTGTGAGCGTGGCCGCCGCCGCGACGGGAGCGGTGCTGCGCCTGGTGCGCCCCGCTTCCGCGTCCGATGATGCGTTCTACGGCGACTCCAAGGCGTTCATGGATCTCGCGCTCAAGGCGTTGAATCTTCGCCGCCAGGTGGGCTCGGATCAAGTGAGGGTCACGTCTCTCGGAGCGGCGCAAAGCGACACAGTGTACGTCGATCCGTACGGTCGCAAATGGCAGGAGCGCGTATGGGCAGTGCCCTTCCTGAATTTCTACCTGACGGCTCTGTCGTTGCCGACCCCGGACGGCTACGCCGGCTTTGTCGAATACGCCCCTTCCGCGGCACTTCATGAAGCCCTTGATCGGGGCCGGTTGGTGGCCGGGCAGATGGATGTTTCGTATACCGGCACCTTGGCGCAGTGGCGCTCCTATCTGGGTCGGCGCGCACTGCTGCCGGCCGGTTTGAGCGATGTGAAGCTGGAGTCGACTCCGAAGTGGACGCTGAGCTCGCATCGTTTCGTCTCCGCAATCCCGCCCGAGGTGCTGCCACTGTCCGACAAGAGCCAGCTGAGTCTGACCATGGGATTCGTGAAGGACGGCGCGCGCGTTGATTGGGAAATCAAGGAAGTTTGGTGGAACCGCGACGACCGCAGGGTCGCGGCCGCCGGGGTCTGGCGCCGCGAGCGGCCGCCCGGCAGCGCCAAATTGGATCTGCGCAACAAGTTCGCGGCCATGCGCGACCGCCGCAGTCCGTACGACGGCGAGATCACCCGAGAAACGACTGAAGAATATGCCGTGTCCCGAGTATTGAGTGTGCCGGGGAAGAAATCGGGAACGGTGTCCTCGGATCTCCTGTACGGCTTGACGCTGCACCTCGATGGGCATCCGACGCGCAACGACGCGGATCGATTGCTGCAAACCCTAGCGGCAGCGACTTCCGTACTCGAGCCCGGGATCGGCGATGACCTTCCCGCCGCGCAAGCTGCGGGGTTGCGGCAAGGAGCGGGGCCGCCGGCGCAGTCCGCGACCCCGACACCGTCCGCGGGCGCCGCGATGGACAGGGCGGCGATCGACGATCTGTCGCAGAAGGCTGCCGCCTGGGCGAAGAGCGTCGATCTACTGGTGGGCAGGGATATTCGCGGCCGTTCCATCGGCGACGATGTGAGTGAATTCACCGTCGGGCTCAGTCTGTCGATCGTCGAAGGGCCCGCCGACCGCAATGCATGGGCCGGCGAGCAGCGTGGGCGGCTCGAGGCCCTGAAGAATTATTGGAATCAATATCCGGCGGTGACACGCAACCGCGACATGTGGAGCAGCTTTCTGTCGCTAAACCGCATGCCGGCGGACACGCCGCACGAGGCGCCGGTGCTCGCGGCCGAAGGCGCGCTGCTCAACTCCTTGAAGAGCGGGGTACCTGAACCCGTGTGGGCTGAACTTGCACGACAGCTCAAGGACGCATATGTGCAGGAGCGCAGCCACCTGGTGAAGAGGATGGATCTGGCGGAGGCGAATTATAGCTCTCGCGCCACGCCCTGTCCGGCGCCGGCGAAGGAGCGATCGGGCACTCAATTCCCAAAACTGCGTACGACTCACTCCCTCGAGGACTATTACCCGGCGACCAGCAGGCGATTGGGTGAAGAGGGCGTGGTGCTCGTCTCGCTGAAGGTCTCGCGCACGGGCTGCGCGACCGGCGCGGCCATCGTGGGCTCCTCCGGCTCCGCGCCTCTCGATGAGGCCGTGATGAAGTTCTACGAGACCATGGAGTTCATCCCGGCGGGGACGAAGGACAAGGCGATCGACACCACGGTCAAAGTCCCCATCGCTTTCAAACTGACTCTTTGAAATCGGCGCCCGCGGACCAGCGCGGCGCCGCCGGCCTTATCTTCGGGACGAAACCGTCGATTCGCGGGACGATCTCGATGCCCTGCCGCGGACACGGCCGGCCTTCGGCAGGTCTCATAAGGTGCGTCGTACGACGCGCAGTATGGGGAGATCCCGCGATGCGCCTGCTGGATAGAGTTGTCCGCTGCCATGCGCCGTTGCGTTTGGCTCTCGACGGCATCTGCGCGGTCCCGTTCGAAGTCACGGGCCCCAGCCACTATGCATCGCGGGTCGCCGACTGCCCCTTGCGCTTCGTGCTCGACGACGACTTGACCCGCGCCAGCGCGGAGTTGGCCTTCGCCGACGGCGCACGCCTGGCGGGGTGCCTGGATCTGTTGCGCATACCCGCCGCGCACCTCTGGGTCGAATGGAACGATGCCGTTCACAAGCAGGTGATCTACGAGACAGGGGCTGTCACCGAACTCGACGCGGCCGCGTCGGGCCGGCGGGTCGGAGTTCTTTTGCAAGGCTCCGCTGACGGCCATCGTGCGCTTGCGCGAACCTTTTGGGTGGATGCCGCGGCCGATGAGTCCGCGGAGGTAATCCTGTCGCCCCTCGAAACGCACATCGATCTGCGCTGCGGGGCCCCGCCGGCCGCCGATCTTGCCGGAGTGCTGGCAGGAGGCTTCGTGATGCTGACGGATACCGCCGATGCGGCGATGAGCTCGTTGCTCGACCATGTGAGATTTCGATTCGATGAGCCGTGGACCGCCTACTATCGGGCCGCCGCGACCAACCTTGAGGCGCTGCGCCATGTGGTTCACGACTGCATGGCCGCAGTCGCACGGGATGTGCCGCTGCTGCTGGCATTCTTTCTATTGCTCTCCGCCAAGGACGCGACCCGTTCGATGCCCGTGTCGCGCGCCGCGCTCAATCGCAAGCGGATTGCCAATGGCCGCGCCGCGCTGCTCGATCACATCGAAGTGCACGCCTCGCTCGACACGGTCCGGGAAGCCGATTCCGTCGGCAGCGAACTGTCCGGCCGGCAATCGCCGCGGCTGCATCATGTTCGCGGACACTTGGTACGACGCGATGACCGCGTGTTCTGGCGCACCCCGCACCTCCGCGGCAGCGGGATGCGCGGCATGGTGCGCTCGCGAACCGTCCGCCTGTGCTTCGGTGTGCATGTCTGAAGCATAACCATTGGGTTATTAATAACAATGCGCGGCATTCCGCGGATCGGGCGCACGCCAGGCCGCGGCTGTGACTTTGCGAAGCAGTTCTCACCTTGATGCTTATCGGCCGGCAAGGACGGAGGTTTATGTCTTGACGGCATCCAAAATGTGATCCAAGCCATCTCGCGAATTTCCTATTTCCATGAGGATCTTGCAGGCGCGGCGAGAATCGTTCCGAGCCTTGCCGGAGCGTCGAAATGCGGTGCAACAATCACTGTCTGATAGGGATCGCGGAGGGTATCGGTGCAGAGCGCAACCAGGAAAAGTGAATCCGCGACGATGGAGATCGCGGGACGAAAACCTGCGCCCGCGGCCAGGAAAGCCAAGCTTTCAGTACTTCTCGTGACCCGCGACGATCAATTGTGGCCGCAGATCGGCACACATCTCGCCGCGGATCTGGTCCTCAAGCAACTCGACACCCTCGATGAGTTGATCGCGGCGACGCCGGCGGGGCAGCCTGCCATCGTGCTGTTGGACGCGCGGGGTCAGGAAGATTCCGCGGCGCTGCTGTCGCGTCTGCAGCTGCATTCGCCGCGCTTCGCGGTGGTCGCGCTCGATGAGGTGGGCAGCGCCCATCTCTGGACCAATGCCATCGCGCTGCGCCAGGTCATCGCTCACCTGGCGGTGCCCATTCAGGCCGACAAGTTGAAACTGGCCGTCGAGAGTGCGCATGAGGAAGTCAATGCGCGCGTCGCCCTGCTCGGCGAATCCGGCGAGCACGGCGAGCCCCGCACCGCCGCCTCCGCTGCGCCCGCGGCGTCGGAGCGCAGAATTCCGTGGATTCCCGCATCCGTCATCGCCGTCGTGCTCGGCGCCGGCGCCGCCGCCTACGTCCTCTTGAAACACGGCGACAATCCGCCCAAGCCGGCCGCGGCCCAGAGCCAACCGCAGGCGATGCAAGCGCCCAAGCCCTCTTCGGGGGCAATCGCCGCTGCGGCTGCGGATGAGAAGGTCGATCTCCTCATCGAGAAGGCGCAGCAGGCGATGACGGATCGGCACTTCATCGATCCGGTAGAGGGCAGCGCTCTGTCGCTGTATAGAAACGCGCTGCTCCTCGATCCACGGAACGGCGAAGCGCACCAGGGACTGCAGCGCCTCGCCGAGATCCTGGTCGCGCGAGTGCAATCGGCCCTGGACGAACGAAAATTCGACGTTGCGCTCCAGTCGCTGGAAACCGCCCGCAGCATCAACCCGGGCGACAGCCGCCTGGCGGCGCTCGACCAGCGCATTGCGACACTGAAGGCAGAGTTCGGTCCGGCGCAGATATTGGCCGCGATCAGCGCACAGAATTTCGAAAGAGCGGGGCAGCTGATCGACGAAGCGGCCCGCAGCAAGTCGCTCAACAACGCGAAACTGGCTCAGCTGCGCGACGAGCTTCGGCGGCGTCACGAGGAATTCGACATCGCGAATCTGGTGAGGCTCATCGACACCCGGTTGAGCCAGGACAAATTGCTCGAGCCGCACAATGACAGCGCCGCGTACTACCTCGCCCAGGCACGCGCCGCCGGCGCATCTGCCGCCGCGCTGCAGACCCAATCCCAGGAAATCCTCAAGCGGCTTTCGCAGGCGGTGCACGCCGATATCGACCAGCGCCATTTGGCCGACGCGGACCGTTTGCTGGCCGAGATGCACAACGCAGGCTTCCCCGCCGCCGCCACCGCGGGCCTGCAGCACGATCTGAGCGCGGCCCGCGCATCGCAAGCCGCGGCGGCGCCTGAACAGCCGCAGTCTCTCGATCTCGCGCAGTCGCGCCTCGCGCAGGGCAAGGTGACCGACCCCGACAATGACAGCGCGCTCTTCTACTTCAATCAGCTGCGTGCCGCGGATCCGAAGAACGGCGCGCTGCCCAAGCTGTCCGCCGCCATCCAGGCGCAGATTCTGGTGCAGGCACGCGCGGCGCTCGACGCGAATCAGCTGGACAAGGCTGCAACGCTGCTGCAGGCGGCCGGCCCGCTGGGCGCCTCCACGGACTTGAGCGCGTTGAATGACAGGTTCGCCAGGATGAAGCTGGTCGCCTCCGGTCCGCCCGAGGTGCTGGAAGCCTCGTTGACCCGCAGCAGGCAGCTTGAACTGGATTACCCGGAAAGCGCGCTGCGCCAGAATATCGAGGGATGGGTCGAGCTTTCCTATTTGGTCGCCGCGGACGGCAAGGTCGCGAACGTCAAAGTGCTGGATGCAAACCCCGCGGGGGTGTTCGACACCGCCGCCTCGAGAGCGCTATTGCGCATGCGCTACAAGCCGACGATGCAGGCAGGCAAGCCCATCGCGGTCAGCACGAAATTGCGAATCGCGTTTCGCATGAAGAAGTAGCCCCCGCCCGATGAGCAATCCTTCCGTAATCACCGAACGACGCGAGCCCACCGTCTCGGTGCCCGTGCTCAAGCGCGCATCCGGCCGGTGTCTGGTGGTGCACGACGACCTCGAGCTGCGCCTGCGGCTCGCTGCCCTGGTGCGGCGTGCCATCCCGAAAATGGATGCCGACTGCCTGGGTACCGCCAGCTTCGACGCTCTCGCACCGGATCGACTCGCGGGCTATCTTGCGCTGCTGCTCATCGTCGAATTCAGCCTGCGCGACGAGGCGACGGACCCCTTGGCGCGGTTGGTGCGCGCCCGCGCACAGGCGCCGCAAATGCCCATATTCGTGTTCGCGCGCGGCGGCGATGAACGCAATGCCGCGCGCACAATCAAGCTCGGAGCCAACGATTACTGGCCCATCCACGCCGTCAAGATCGGCGAGCTGACCGAGGTCATGCGGCCGCTGGCGGAGCCTTCGCGCGATTCGGGCGCGGCGGCGACCACGTCGGGCGCGACCACGGTCACGATGGATTCATGGCGCCAGCCGCAGATCGCCGGCTACCGCGTGATGAAGACCATCGCGCAGTCGACCACGGCGGCCGTGTATCTGGCGCGCAACGACGAATTGTCGCAGCCGGTCGCGCTCAAGGTGCAGACGCTGCGCGGGCATGTCGTCACCGACGCCGACCGGCAGCGCTTCGAACGCGAATGCAAGATCCTGTCGTCGCTGAATCACCGCTCGATCGCCGATGTGCTCGATTACGGCCTTACCGAGGAGTACTCCTATCTTGCGCTTGAATACTTCCCCTGCGGGAGCCTGCGCGACCGGCTGAAGAATCCGGTGAGCGAAGCGGACGCCATCAACTACGCGCGGCAGATCGGCGAGGCGCTGCAGGTGCTGCATGCGGCGCACGTGGTGCATCGCGACCTCAAGCCGTCGAATTTGATGCTGACGGACGACAATCGCGTGGTGTTGATCGATTTCGGCTCGGCGACCGTGCAAAGGGAGGCGAGCGACCTGTCGAGGTCCGACCTGTGCACCGGCACTCCCTATTATGTGTGTCCCGAACAGATCGCCAACCGCGATCCGGACGGGCGCGGCGATCTGTACAGTCTCGGGATCGTGCTCTACGAGATGCTGACCGGCTCATTGCCCTATCAGGGCGAGAACCTGAGTGAGATTTTCGCGGGTCACCGCTCCTCTCCGGTGCCGCGCCTGCCGCGTCATGTGCTGCGCTACCAGCCGATCATCGACCGGTTGATGGCCAAGTCGCCCGACGACCGGTATGCCTCGGCAACGCTGTTTCTGGAAGATCTCAGCGCGGTCAGCGCGCCGATTCGAACCTCCGTCGATAGAACCCGCCCCATGGGAGTGAGTAACACATGATTTCTCGTGTAACCAAGGTCTTGAGCCAACTCGGGACCCCCGCCGCCCTGCTCGTCATCGTCGTCATTCTCGGTATGAGCTTCGTCGCGGTAGTGCTTGTGCCGGGGCTCGAGCTCGCCAGCGAAGTCGCCGACAGTTCGACCGCGCTCAAGCTGATGGGCGATGAACAGCGCCAGCCGACCATCATCCGCGCGGCTCTCGAGTCCGCGCATGACCGCCTGGACGCCCGCGGCTACGTTCAGGAATCCCTGGACGAGTTGCGCGCCGCGAGCAATCAGCTCGATACCGCATTGCGTGAGATGACCAAGTCGCGGCCGGCGAGCTGGGTCTCCCTGACGGCGGACACCGGCGCGGTCGGCGCCCCTATTGCCGGCAAGCATTCGGCGATGCTGCTCGACACCTGGGCGAGGGAGCAGGTGGTGCTGAAACCGTTGCTGGAATTCCGCGGCGTGCCGTATCAGGACAACGAGTCCACCGGAACCAATTTCAACGAGAGCGGACGCCAGTTGGAGCGCGATGTCTCCGCGGCGCTGCGCACCAGCCATCACACCCTGCCCCTGCTCGACAGCGAATTCAACTCCATCGCGGCCGAGCTCCAGGCGACCAACCTGCGTTCGGCGACCGAGCTGCGGCTGGTAATGCTCTCGGGCCTGGTCATCGCTCTCGCCCTCGTCGTGCTCGTGTCCGTCATGCTCGGCGCTCGGCAACGGCAGGAAAGCAGCCTGCGCCTGGCGCGGCAGCAGACCATCGACATTCTGCGCACGGTCAAGGACGGGCTATTCCTCCTGGATCAGCATCTGATCATCGGCTCGGCCTATTCCGGCGCCATGGAAACGCTGTTCCAGCGCAAGGATTTCGCAGGTGTCGCATTCGAGAATCTGCTGAAGAACATCGTTTCCGAGAAGACCTTGGCGACCGCGCTCAAGTTCGTCAGGATTCTCTGGGCCGAGCGCACCAACGAGAAGCTGGTCAAGACCATCAACCCCCTGGGAGAGGTGGAGGTTCACCTCGACGGCGGCAACGGAAAATTCGACACGCGCTATCTGCAGTTCGACTTCCACCGTGTGCGGGTCGACGGTGAGATGACACACGTGCTGGTGTCGGTATCGGACGTGAGTGCACGGGTGGACCTGGCGAGAGAACTGCAGACCTCGCAGAACCAGGCGCAGGGCCAGGTGGATACCTTGCTGGGCATTCTGCACATCGATCCGGCGCAGTTGACGTCGTTCTTGAACGACTCGAATGCCGCGATGAAGATGATCAACGCCGTGCTGCGCGAGCCGACCCGGGAAGAGGGCGTATTCCGCAAGAAGCTCGACACCCTGTTCCGGCAGGTGCATTCGGTCAAGGGCGAGGCGGCCGCGCTCGGCATGTCCTCCATTGAAAGCCGTGCGCATGCTTTCGAGGAGGACTTGAAGGCGCTCAAGGACAAGCCGACCCTGTCGGGGAACGATTTTCTGCCGCTGGTCATCAAGCTCGACGATCTGCTCACGCATCTGCAGTCCGTCAGCGACCTGGTTTCGCGTTTGTCGCGCCTGCAGCATTCGCAGCACGACGTTGCGCACACCGTCACCGCCGTGCTGGAGCATGGCAAGGACAAGCCGAAGCCGTTGCAGCCGGCCGGCAATGCCGACGCGGGACTCTCATCGACTCTGCAGCAGCTGGCGGCGCGCGTGGCCCGCGAGAACCACAAGGAGGCCGTCCTGCAGTGCGTCGGTTTCGAGACCATACCCGAGGACTACCGGCGCGCGGTCAAGGACATCGCCGTTCAGGCCGTGCGCAATGCCATCGTGCACGGCGTCGAGCCGGCTGCCGTGCGCCTTGCCGCGGGCAAGTCGCCGCAGGGGGTGGTTCGCTTGACGTTCCAGGATCTTGGGGACGGGGGCTACAAGCTCATCGTCGAGGACGACGGTCAAGGCCTCTCCACGGAGCGCATCAAGGAGGCAGCGCTCAAGAAGGGATTCATCACGCCCGAGCGGGCACAGACCCTGGATACGAAGCAGATCTTCTCGCTCCTGTTCCATGCGGGCTTCTCCACGCTTGAGACCGCAACGAAGGACGCGGGACGCGGGGTCGGCATGAATCTGATCGCCGATCTCACGAATCAGATGGGCGGAAAGGTCTCCGTCGCGACCAGCACCGGTAAATTTACGCGGCTGACGATGACCATGCCGCGCGCAGCGAAGCGCGCCGATGATACGGAGGCGGCGTAAGGGATATGGACGACGGAGGCAAACCCACCCTGAAGCTGATGATCGTCGATGACTCGAACATCATTCGGCGCAGGATCGAGCGCTCGCAGCAGATAGCACGCCTGGAGGTGGTCGGCGCGGCGAGCAACGGCCGCGAGGCGGTGGAGCTGTTTCGCCGCACGCAGCCCGACGTCGTGACCATGGATCTGACCATGCCTGAGATGGACGGCGTGGAATGCGTGCAGCAACTGGTGGCCATCAATTCCAACGTGCTGATTCTGGTGGTCTCCGCGCTCGCCGACAAGGCGACGGCGGTGGATGCCATCGAAAAAGGAGCGAACGGCTTTTTGTGCAAACCCTTCACCGATCGCCAGCTCAATGACGCGTTGGAAGAGCTGTTGTCGGAGTCCTGATGCTCAAAGAAGCCGAAATTCGCACATTCATCGAGGGAGCGACACATTATTTCGAGACGTCCGCGCAGCAGTCGGCGACGGTCGGGTCGCCCTACCTCGTGACCGATGGAAATCCGGGGGCCTACGAGTACACCGGCATTATCGGCATTTCCGGCACCCGCAAGGGCGTCGTCTACTTCACCGCTCCGCGCGGCATGCTCACCGTCCTTCTGATGCGCATGCAGGAGACCGACACCAGCGATGAAAACATCAAGGACCTGGTCGGCGAGGTGGCGAACACCATCTCCGGCAATGCGCGCCGCGACTTCGGCAAGAATTTCGTCATTTCTGTGCCTGTGATCGTCGCGCACGAGACGGACAAGGTGACGGCGCCGCACAGCCGCTCCTACGTGATTCCCATCAACTGGCGCACTCACTCGGCCAAGCTGGTGGTCTGCCTGGAATAGACGGGGCGCCGCTAAGCCCCGCCTCGCGCGCATCCAGCCACGCCGCGATGTTGGCGACGGTGTCGCGATAAAACCTCTCATAGAGGTCCCGCGACACATATCCGATGTGCGGCGTCGCGAGTACACGATCCATGCGGCGATAGGGGTGCTCGGGCGGCAGCGGCTCCACGTCGAACACATCGATGGCGGCGCCTGCAATCCGGCCGTCGTTGAGCGCTTCGATGAGAGCGCCTTCGACGACGATGGGTCCCCGCGAGGTATTGATGAGGCGTGCGGTGGGCTTCATCAGTCGAAGCTCCGCTGCGCCGATCAATCCACGTGTGCGGCCGCTCAAGACCAGGTGGACGGAGACCACGTCCGCCTCACGCAGCAGCTCCTGCTTCGACACGAGGCGTGCACCCGCGGACTCCGCCGCCTGTTGAGTCAGGTTTTGACTCCATGCGATCACCTGCATGCCGAAGGCAAGCCCCACCTTGGCCACCTGTGAGCCGATGTTGCCCAATCCGACGATACCCAGGGTCTTGCCCGCCAGATCCTCGCCGATGGATTTCTGCCAGCCCCCGGCCCGAAGCGAGGCGTTCTCGCAAACGATGTGCCGGGCGCCGGCGAGAATCAGCGCCCACGTGAGTTCGACGGTAGGCGATGAGATGTAGGAGGTGTGAACGACCGCGATGCCGCGCTGCGCGGCCGCATCCGCATCGATGGAGGCGTTGCGCATGGCGGTGGAGGCGATCAGCTTGAGGTTCGGCAGCCGCTCGATCACATCGCGGCGCAGGGGGGTGCGTTCCCGCATGACGCAGATCACGTCGAAGGGAGCCAACCGCAGGATGAGCGCTTCAGGATCGTCGAGATGGTCGTTGAATACCGTCACGCGGGCGCGCGCCGTGACGGGCGACCAATCGGCGAGAGTCATGGCGACCCCCTGGTAGTCGTCAAGAACGGCGACGTTCACGGTGTGCGTCATGTGGAGGACCCCAGCGACTTTGAAAGACCGAAGAATACTCCTCGCCGCGGCCCGAACTGCGGCGCCCCGACGCCGACGCCCGTGCCGTTGCGTATTTCATAGACCTTGTCGAAGATATTGATCACATCGAAGCGCGCCGTGAGAGTGCCCGCCCCCGGAAGGTCGAAGATGTGGGTGAGCCCGGTGTTGACCTGGGTGTAGTAGGGCAGATGTTCGCCGTTGGGAATACCCGTGCCGCCATAGGGCGTGGTCTCTCCGGGCGGCAACTCCAAATCGGCGCGCAAGCCCGACCCAAATAGAAAGTCGGCGCTGAAGCGGGTGCCGTTCCAAAGGTACGAAACCCCGCCCGATGCGGTCTGCTGCTGCTCGTGATCCAGGTGAATGTAGTTGCCGGCGATGTAGGCCAGATCCTCAGGCGCGAAATTGAATTGCGCCGATTCGATGTCCTTGCCCTTGGCACTCTGCACCGACAGGTTCAAGTATGCCGTCAATTCGCGCGTGGTGTAGTTGGCCGTGAATTCGGCGCCGTACTGCTTGCCGTAGCGGTAATTGAAGGGCGTGAGAATGATGGGGGCGCCGAACTGCCCCTCGTCGATCAGATTGGTCGATTGCTTGTAGTAGGTGTCGACTCCCAGCGTGATCTCGCGGGTGATCTTCTGCTGCAATCCCAAGTCGTAATAGTTCGCCTGCTCGGCCAGAGGGGACGTGGCTTGGGGGGTGAGCGGCGGATTGGTCGTGTTTTGAAACAGAGAGATATCCTTGCCGCCGACCAGCTCGAAGGGCGGGGGCGAGAGGTATCGGGCATAACCGGCGTGAATCGTGGTGTCCGGGAGTGCCTGCCAGACCACGTTGAGCCGCGGGCTCGCCTGGTGGGCGCTGGTATAGGCGGTGAACCGGTCGAACCGCAAGCCGTAATTGACGGTGAAGGTGGGCAGTATCTTCCACTCGTCCTGCAGGTAGGCGCTCTCGAGCCATTCGGTTTTGTAGCCGTTGTCGATGAGGGTCGTCGGGATGTCGCTCAAGGGAACTCCGGCGTTGTCCGTCAGCAGCACGTCCGAGCTCGTGAGGCTGATGGAATGATCCGTCTGCAGGAACATCCCGGCCCGAAGCGTGTGGCTGTCGTTCACCTGGTATGCGCCGTCGCTTTGCAGGGCGTATGCGACGTTTTGCTTGTAGGCGTCCTGTGCTATCCCCGTGAACAGGAGGTCGCCCAGAGGATCCGGAGTGAAGTTCAGGCTCGAGTAGCGGGCGATGAACGAGGTCTGAACGTCGAGTGCACCGGCCGAATGCTGCCAGCTCAGGGCCCCGAACTGCGTGATCTCACGCTGATTTTCGTTCAGGTCCTGGCTGGGATACGTCGTCTGTCCGTTGACGGTCAGTCCGAGGGAGGGCTCGAGGCCGTTCTGGTTCGGAATCTGGAATTTGCCGACGGAGCTGCCGAGTATGAGGGACAGACGGTTCTCGTCGTTCAGGATGTCCTCGAAGTAGCCGAAGCCATGGTACTGAGTCGTGTGGTCGTGGATGGGATTGGAGCTGCCGTCAGGCGATTCGATGCCGAGATCGTTGCGCAGAAAATCGCCCGAGACGAAGTAGCTGTACCGGCCGGAGCCGCCGCCATAGTTGAAGCTGGGCTGGATCTGCTCGTGGCTGCCGCCGTAGATCGAGATCGCGCCGCCCGGCATCTGTATGCCGCTCTTGGTCGTGATGTCGATGATGCCCGCCGTGCGCAGGCCGTATTCGGCGGGCAGCGCCCCTGTGATCAGACTCATCGATGAGATCAGCCGTGGATCGAGAGATTGACCGAACACACTGATGCCCTCCGGCAGAATGATGCCGTTGATGCGGTATTGCAGCCCGTTATGCTCGCCGCGAACGTGGAATTGGCCGAAGGAGTCCTGTGCGACTTCAGGTGCCTGCATGATCACCTGATTGAGCAAGGTGTTGTCCCCGCCGGGGGTCGCCGCCACCGCCGCCGCATCGATGGTGTAGGTGGAGGCGCCGGTCTGTGTCTGTATATGCGCGCGTCCCTCGTCCAGGTGCTGTGCGCTCACGACGATGGCAGGCAGAGTCAACGTGTCGGCGTTCGATCCGGCCGATCCGCCGGACGGCGCATCCGTCGCGGCGTCCGCGGCCGGTGCTGCATCCGCGGACGCTGCGCATGCGGCGGGTGAATGAAGAGTGGAAATGGCGGTGACGGCGACCAAGGCTGCCGCCGGGAATGTAAATCTTGACATCGGAATGACTCCGCAATAGCTGAAAGAAACGCAGCCGCAACCGATTGCTCGGGCGGCTCCATGCAGGCTTGATTTCAGCTGAGGGAGGGAGGTCCGCGGCTGCGCGGCCGGGGAGCGTCGGAATCTCCGACCGCGCAGCGGCGCTCGTGGATGCGCTGCGCCGGGGTGCGAACCAGCAGGGGGATGTGGAAGGAATGACTGAATGCCGGGGTGACGACTTGGGCAAATGCGGGACACAGGGCGCAGGTGGTGTCCACCACGCCGCCTGCATTGAGCCGCATCTGCGCCGTGCCGGTATTGGAGAAGTGACCCAGCTCGTGATCGACAGCACCCTGCTGTGCAGTCAGCAGCAGCAGCAATAGACCCAGTGCTTTGAGCGCGTTTCTCATTACATCCAATGATCGGGTATCAGCCGGTACACCGGGACGCTAGCAGAATGCAGGATATTTTGCAGCCCCCTTCGTCCCAAGCCCGTCTAGACAGCGGGCGATGCGGTTCGTTCAACCTTGCACATCGCCAAGCTCGTACGGACCGCGAAGCCCATGGATTCATAGAGTCGTCGGGCCGCTGTGTTGCCCTCGCTCACGTGCAAAAAGGAGCCGACGCCGCGGCGCAGGTGCCTGGTCATCAGCGCCCGGGTCAGGCCCCGCGCAAGACCCCTCCCGCCGTAGTCCGGGTGCGTGCACACGCCGCTGATCTCTTGCAGCCCGGGTAGGGCCAGCCGCTCGCCTGCCATGGCGACCAACCTTCCACCCTCATATATGCCTAAGTAAAGGCCAAGCTCAGCGGTGCGTTCGCGAAAGAAATCGGGAAAGGCGATCCGGGTCAACTCCCGCATGGCCGCCCTGTCGGCGGATCCCAAGACCGTGCCCGCGTCCTCGTCGATTCCGGGTTCGCCGCCGCCCGGGAAGAGTTGCAGAATCTGCGAGCGCGACACGATCCGCCAGCCTTCGGACAGCGAATTCGGGCAGACGCCCACGAAGTAGGCCTGTTCGCCCAGGCCACGACGGTGTGCCGATTCTAGATCCGGCACGATGTCCAAAGATGCCATCGCCGCGAAGGGCGCAATCGACGGCGGATACCAACGAAGGTCGCCGAATTGTTCCGACAGCTCCCGATGCGGTCCGCTGAGCGCGGACCACATCGGGTTGTCGAGCGCCGAAGAATCCTCAGGCCGGAGTGAACTGATCGCCGATCTCCCGTTGCCGCGGCCGTTGCCTCACACCGCCGCCGAGAGCGGGATTTTATAACGCGGCGCGGAGTGCCGGCGCGACAGATTGGGACGCAAGTCCTCGCGAGCCTTGATCAGCCGCTGCCAATCGCCCACATCGGGCAAGGAGGGAACCGTGACGCGCTCGCCCTGATCGAAACCTGCCAGGGCAGCATCCACCATTTCGTCCACCTCCATCACGATCTCGGCGGGCAGGTTTTTCAATTCAACTCCCGATCCGTCCCAGAGAGCGGTGCGCGTCGCGCCCGGCAGCACGGTTTGCACCCGCACGGCGCCTGCTCCCAGTTCGAGGGCCAGGACTTCACCGAAGTGCAGCAAGTAGGACTTCGTGCCGCCATACACGGCATTGCCCGGCTGCACCATCTGCGACATCACCGATGCGATGTTGACCAGGGCGCCGCGATTGCGTGCGATGAAGCCGGGCAGCACCGCGTGCGACAAGCGCGTCGGCGCGAGGACGTTCAAGCGAATTTCGCGGTCGAGACGCTCGATGTCGGCATCGGCGAGGGGGCCCAGCGTCGCGGCTCCTGCATTGTTGACGAGCAGGGTGATGTCCGCATCCTCGCGCAGCACCCGTTCAACCCGGCGCAGATCCGCATCGACGGTGAGATCCGCCGGCAACACCCGAACGCGCGCACCGTGTTCTGCACCCAAGCGCGCCGCGAGTTTCTCGAGATTGGACTTGCTGCGCGCGACCAGGATCAAGTCGTAGCCGCGCCGGGCCAGGCGGTCCGCATAGGTGGCGCCGATGCCGCTCGAGGCGCCCGTAATCAGCGCCGTTCCCAAATTGCAGGTAGTGCTCATAGTGACCTCTTCGCCGGTTGGTATTGTGGATGATGATCGTAATCCACATACAGCCTAATCGCGATTTAATGAGGATGTCCAATAACATCCAGATAGAGACTTATAAGCAAGAGATATGCTATACAGGCGGCATGGGACACTCGAGGGCCAGCAAGGCCAATACGCATGCGAAGCTCGTGGCGACCGCCGCCGCGCGGTTCAAGGAACACGGCGTCGACGGCATCAGCCTCACGGATTTGATGCACGACCTCAAACTCACCCATGGAGGCTTCTACAAGCACTTCGACTCCCGCGACGACCTCGTGGCCGAGGCGCTCGATCTCGCGCTCGAGCAAAGCGGTCACGCCATGCGCGAGCATCTGTACGATGGGGATAAGCCGACGCCGGCGAAATTCGTCGACTTCTATCTCAATGAGGCTCATCGAGACGCGCGGGCCGCGGGATGCGCAGTGGCCGCGCTCGCGGGGGATGCGCCGCGCAAGGGCGCCCATGTGCAGGCACAGTTTCGCAGATCCATCGAGCGCAATGCCGAGATCTTGAGCGAGGCCCTGGATCAGGGCGACGCCGGCGGCGCCCGCGAAACGGCGCTTCTTACACTAAGCGCCCTGTATGGCGCCTTGATGATGGCGCGCGCGGTGGGGGATTCGCCCCTGTCGAGGGAGGTTTTGCGTACGGTGCGCAAGCGTGTATCGAGCCTCGGCGGCGGCGCGAGGAAGCGGCGGGCTCGAGGCAAGGTGCGTTCTTAGCTCAAGCCACGCTCTCCGCGCTGTAGCGCGCCAGCAGCCCGGTTCGCACCGCATGCCGGTAGACCCGGCCATAGAAATAGGCCGCCAGCAGCAATTCGATCACGGCGATCAGCGAGCCCTGCAGCAGCAAGTCTCCCGGAAACGGCCTGCCTGCCAGCAATGCGCGCATTCCCTCGAACACATAGGAGGGCGGCAGCGCGCGTGCCACCGCCTGCATCCAGTGCGGAAGCACGCCCAGAGGATAGAAAACCGCCGCGAAGGGCGACAAAAGCGCCGGCAGGGGCCACAGCAGCCATTCGGAGGCGGGCCCAAGGCGCAGTACGATGGCGCTCGCGAATATCCCTAAGGAAATTCCGAATACGAACAGCAGCACGAGGAAGGCGATCAGCGGCAGCCCCATTGAAAAGAACTGCAAGTGAAACACGCTGACGGCAAGGAAGACCATCACGATCACCCCGATGACGCTCGTGAGTACGCTGGTGATCACGAGCCCTGCGATGTACTCTGAAATCGACAGCGGCGAGGCGAACAGATTCAAGAAATTCCGCGACCAAACATCTTCGAGGAATGCGGTCGTGATGCCCTGCATGATGCGCGTACAGAAATCCCAGAGCAGCACGCCTCCCAGGAGCGTGGGGACGAAATCCATGCCGCTGCCGCTCACGGTATTCAAGTAGCGGGTGATGAATCCCCACAGCACAATGTCGATGGCCACCCATGTGACCATGGGAACCACACGCACGGGGCTGCCGCGCAATAAATAGACCTGGCGCAATACGATGCCCGCGATGGGGCGCGGCTTCATCGTGCCGCCTCCGCCGCCGACAGCGGCTCGCGCGCCACGCGAATGAAGAGATCTTCGAGCGTCGCGGAACCGTGTTCCTGCGGCAGAGTCCGCGGATTCCCCTGAAGCAGAACTTTGCCGCGGGACAGAAACAACACGCGATCGCAGACCTCCGCCACCTCGTACATGTTATGCGAGGTCCACAAAATGCCGCAGCCCTTGTCTGTCGCCAGACTTTTAATCTTCGCGCGAATGATCTGTGCCGCGGAAGGATCCAGCGATGCAGTCGGTTCGTCCAGCAGCAGCAGCTGCGGCTCGTTGAGCAGCGCCTTGGCGAGCGCCGCCCGGGTCTGCTCGCCTGACGACAGCAGCCCGCACTTCGTACTGCGCAAGTGCACCAGGTCGAATTCCTCGAGCAACTCCTCGACGCGTGCCCGCAGCGATTGAATGCCGTACAGCAGCCCGAAGAAGCGCAAATTCTCCGCCACCGTCAAATTGCCGGGCAAGGCCGCATATACGGCCGCAAAATTGGTGCGCGCCAGCGCCTTTGCGCGGCGCTTGGAGATGTCGATGCCGTCGATCTCGACGCTGCCGCCGGTCGCTGCCAGCACACCGAGCACCATGTCGATGGTCGTGGTCTTGCCCGCGCCGTTCGGCCCCAGCAGGCCGACGATCTCGCCGCGGTTCACCGTGAAGGACACATCGTCGACCGCAGTCAAGTTGCCGTAGACCTTGCGCAGGCGAGCGGCGAGCAGCGCGGGGCGGTCCGACTGATTTTGCAAGACGGGCGCGGGCATGATCGGCATTATGCAGCCCTGTAGGGAGCACGACGATCTTTTCTCTGCGAACCGGGCATTTAATTGGATGTAAGTCCTGGGCCGGCTCTTTCAAACTGCCCGCCACGCGACGAAGGAATATCTCGAGTCGCCCATCACAATCAGACAAGGAGTAGTCATGAATAGCTTCACAGTAACTGCCGTCGGAAATCTCGCCAGAGACCCTGAGCTCGCCGTCAAAGGCGACACCTCCTATACACGGTTTTGCCTGGTCGGAAACGACTATGCGGGCAAGGACGAGCAAGGCAACGCCCGCGAGACTGTAACCACGCTCTGGTTCGTGGCGTTCGAGGGTCTTGGAGAGACGATTGCCAAGAACGTGCGCAAGGGCGATCAGCTCATTCTTCAGGCGCAGATCCGATCGAACAACTGGACGGACAAGGAAGGCGAGAAGCAGTACGATCATTCATTTGTCGTTCAGACCTTCCGGTTCGGCGCACCGGGCAGGATCAAGCGCGAGGAACTGGCGGCGCGGCGCGACGAACGAGAGGGAGAGCTGGAAACCGAAATCTAGGGGTCAGCGCGCGTGGTGCCCCCGGGCCCACGTGCATCAGGAAAGGAAAAGGAATTCCGCCGTGCATCATCCCCGTTCGAGCCGCCTTGCCGTGCATCATTGTCTTCTGCCACTGTTGCTGGCCCTCATGCTGGCGGCTGCCCCCGATCTGGCGATGGCGCAGGCCTCGCCATTCATGACGGGCGCAACCTCGTTGCAGACCAACCTTCTCGCATGGTTGACGCCCGTCGCCATAATTCTTGTGATGGTGCTCGGCGGAATGGCGATGGCAAATCGCATGTCTTGGGGATGGTGCATCGGCGCAATTTTAGGGATAGCGATCGGCTTCGGAGCGCCGCAAATCGTGACGTGGGTTCGCGGCATGTTCGGCGTATAGCAGGGTGCAATGAGCGAACTCAATCCAGGGCTGATCGCCGACCCCTTGTTCGTCGGCGCGACGCGACCGCCGATGCGTTGGGGTGTAACGTACTCGGCGCTGCTGTTCAACATGGTCTTCACAATGGAGGTTTTTCTCCTCACCAAGAATCTCTTGGCCTTGTCGCTCTGCGCGCCGATCCACGGTGTGTGCATGTTGCTCTGTGCGCGGGATGCACGCTTCTTCGATCTCGTACTGCTGTGGGCGAGAACCCGGTTGCCCGCGCTGTTCGCCAATCTGCGCTTTTGGAAGGCGAGCAGCTACTGCCCGCTGGCCCTCGATCTGCCGAGTCGGCGCGGCCGCCGGCTCGAGGTTTGCGAGCTTCATGCGCGGGTTCCTCCAGCGGGCGCCTGATCATGCTCGCACGCATGCGTGCGACCGCAATGCGCCGAGAGCACTCGGCGCGTCACGCCGCCGGCGAAAGTTGGCGAAGCCGCTCTTTGATCAGCGGCAAGCGTGCTTGGCTCGTTTCATCTCCCGCCAAATGGCCCGGCACCGCCTGGTTGAATTCTCGATTCTGAAGCAGGGCGGCGATTTCGTGCGCGATGTACGCGCGCAGCAATGGCGCAGATGCCGTCACCTCACCCAATAATTCGAGTCTCCCATCGATTACTGTGGTCACGCGAGCCGTTCGGCCAGAATTCGGGCTGCAAGTTGTCGTTCTCGCGCGGCGCCGCCGCGCAATGCGTCGAACAGCGCGAGAAACTCATAAAGCGCGCGATCCTTTCGGGCGCCGAGCGGTGCGGTCGGATAGAGCGGATAAAAAGCGACGCCGCGTTGATTGCCCTTGGGGTCCGGCCATACCGGCGGCAAGTCGCCGGATTGGGACACCAGCGTAACTAGCGGAGGAGCGGCGTACGCCGTCGGAATTCCACGGACGGGAGATCCTAGGGTTGCGGGAAACGCATACTTGGCCCCGTGAAGAAGAAACTCCTTCAGTGCAGTGCGGGCGACAAGGGGTCGATCGTTCTCGACATTGAGAAGACGTGCGGATTTCGCTCGTCCAATACTGGCGTGCACTTCGGAGGATGACACGCCGAGGGCGTCGGAGAGGCCGGAGGCGGGCAAGAACCTGGATAGTGTCCGGAATATTGCAGGACGCAGCGCCGATCCTATGGTCGCGGAAGGGACCGACCCTCCCTTTTTGCGCGAACTCGACAGTTTATTGGATTCATTTGCTGCGGAGCTTCTCGCAGACTGCCTGCCACGCAACAGACGAAATCTCTCGCACAGCAGTCAAGGAGTAGTCATGGACAGCTTCACTCCGACCAAGGACGCCGGATCATGCGGACGCTGAAGCGCACAGCGGCCATACGCCGCGAGTTAGCGGCCGCCGACCGCATCCCCTACACAGCCCATGTCGCGCCGACCATGGTCAAAACTGTGTTCGGCGACTACCTGCAGGTATTCAGGCTCGTGGGCGCAAGCTTCGAAACGAGCGATGACGAAGAGCTCAACAATTGGCACGAGCGGCTCAACGTGTTGTGGCGAAATGTAGCGAGTCCCTGCGTGGCGCTGTGGACGCAAGTTATTCGTCGCCGCGC
The DNA here is from genome assembly GCA_963702735.1 of uncultured Gammaproteobacteria bacterium. GTDB lineage: Bacteria > Pseudomonadota > Gammaproteobacteria > Steroidobacterales > Steroidobacteraceae > Bog-1198. The sequence continues at coordinate 161,930 of CAVPDW010000003.1, forward strand.
CGGGATTGCTCAGTCCGGCGCAGAAGCCGACCGGCACGCGCGCGCAGGCCGCGCATTCACATGCGCCCTGCATGCGAAATACCGGAGCCGTTTGGAGAAGGAAACCTTGATGATCAACGAGGTATACCTGGCCGTGGTGTACAGGCCGACCTCGGGAGCAGCAACCGGATTGGCGTCGAAGATACTGTCTCGCGCGCAGCGCGACGGACTGCGGCAGGCGTATGTCGATGCGGTGGACGCCTGCGAAAAGCTGGCGCACACGCTCGCGGCATCCCTGGCGCGGTATGAGCCCGAACTGCTGGGTACCTACCGATACGGAACCGTCTGGTACTCGTCGCTGCTCGAGTATTTAGGCCTGCTCATCAACGGCGAATGGCAGCGTTCACCGTTGCCGAGCGGGCCGATCAATCAGGCGCTCGCGACCACGCGTCTGCTGTTCGGCACGGAAGCCATTGAATACCGATCGCCTGCTGCGTCGCGCGTGGGCGCGATTCTCGGCGTCAAGGAGTATCCGACCCCGAGCGTGGTCGGCATGCTGAACCGTCTCCTGTCGGCGCCATTCACCTTCGTCCTGACGCAGTCCTTCACTTTTCTAACCAAGGCAACGGGCCAGGCGCTGCTGCAACGTCAATACAATCGAATGGCGAATGCCGGCGATTTCGCAGTTTCGCAGGCAGCCGAGCTCAAGGACGCGCTGGATGCGCTGACCAGCAATGAGTTCGTCATGGGCGATCATCATTTCTCTCTTCAGGTATTGGCCGACGTCGGGGAACCCGGCGAGGCCGTCTCGGGAGGCGGCCGCCTCAAGACGCTCAACGACCACATCGCCCTGGCTCGCAGTATTCTCGCCGATACCGGCATGCTGGTCGCCCGGGAAGATCTGGCGCTCGAAGCCGCCTTCTGGGCGCAGCTGCCGGGAAACTTTCCCGTACGACCGCGCAAGGCACCGATCACATCTAGAAATTTTGCGGCCATGGCGCCGTTTCACAATTACCCGACAGGTCGGGCGACCGGCAATCATTGGGGCGAGGCGCTGAGTCTGTTCGTAACCAGCGCGCGCTCGCCGTATCATTTTTCGCTGCATGCCAGCGACCCCAGGGATCCCGACGGGGGCAGTCGAAAGGACACCGGCCATACTCTCATTTGCGGGCCCACCGGCTCCGGGAAGACGGTATTCATCGGCTTCATGATCGCCATGCTTGACCGTCAAGGCGCGACTCAAGTCGTTTTCGACAAGGATCGCGGGCTCGAAATTCTGGTGCGGGCATTGGGCGGCGAATATCTTCCATTGAAGAACGGTGTTCCCACCGGATTCAACCCCTTACAACTTCCCGTCACGCCGTCGAATGTCGAATTTCTCAAGGCTTGGCTGCTGGTCCTAAGCGCCGCGCCGCCGCAGTCGCCGCGCGCCGGCGCCGTTCGCGAGACCGCCGATCTGGATCAGGCGTTGCGGGGCACTCTGGCGCTGGAGCCCGCCGCCCGACGACTGTCCCGGCTGGTGGAATTTCTGGACCCGACGGATCCGGAGGGCCTGCATGCGCGCCTCGCTCGCTGGTGCGAGGCATGTCGCGGAGAGTACGCCTGGGTTTTCGACAACGCCCGCGACACCGTGGTATCGCGACTGGCGGGCCATTCTGTCATCGGGTTCGACGTTACCGAATTCCTCGATCACTCCCTCACCCGATCGCCGATCACCCTGTATTTGTTTCATCTGGTGCGCCGTCTGCTCGACGGCCGCCGGCTGGTGTGCTGGATGGACGAGTTCTGGCGGCTGTTGGCAGATTCCGCGTTCGAGAATTTTGCGAAAGACGGACCCAAAACGTGGCGAAAGCTCAACGGCGTGATGTGCCTCGCGACTCAGAGTCCGAGTGACGTACTCGACAGCCCTATCAGCCGAACCCTGGTTGAGCAGACGCCCACGAAGGTGTTCTTCCCGAGCGCAGACGCCGACTATCGGGAATACACGCAGGGACTGGGGCTGACGGAAAGGGAATTCAAACTTGTCAAGGATCAGCTGGAGGCGGGCTCACGAATGTTCTTGGTGAAGCAGTCGCATCACAGCGTGGTCTGTCAGCTCGATCTTAAGGGTTATGAGGCGGAACTCGCCGTGATCTCGGGCCGCGCCGCCGAGGTCAAGCGAATGTACCAGATCATGGCGGGGACCGGACCCGATCCGGCCGCATGGTTACCACGATTCATGGCCGGGAGCGGCCGGTGACCGGCGCTATCAATCAAAGGAGATACCCATGTTGACTCGCAATCATCACTTGGCCGCAATATGCCTGGCGGCTTCGGCGGCAATCGTTCCGGCCGCACACGCCCAATGGGCAGTCGTCGATGCGCCGGCTCTCGTGCAGCTGATTCAGCAGGCGCAAAGCATGCAACAGCAATTGGCGATCGCGGCGAACCAGCTGCAATCGGCGCAGCAGGCGCTGCAGGCCATGACGGGCAGTCGAGGCATGGCGGGACTGCTCGGCGGCACCAACCGCAACTATTTGCCCGTCAATTGGGGGCAGGTGATCAATGCTTTGCAGGGGAGCGGAACGGGCGGGTACGCCTCGCTGTCCACGGACGTGCAAAGTGCGATCGCAGCCAACGCGGTCCTGTCGCCGCAGCGCTTGTCCACCCTGTCGCCGGCCGATCAACAGCTAATTCAGGAATCGCGCCAATGGAGCGCCATGCAGCAGGCTCTGGCGCACGAGGCGCTCGCGAATTCGAGCAGCCGATTCGCTGCGATTCAAAGTTTGATCGCCGCGATTTCGACCGCGGCAGATCAAAAGGCGATCCTCGATTTGCAGGCGCGTATCGGCGCTGAGCTCGGAATGTTGCAAAACGAACAGACCAAGAATCAGGTTCTCTATCAGGCAACCCAAGCGCAGGAATCTGCCATTCGGCAGCAAGCGCTGGAGCGCGTCATAGAAGCACATGGAAGCTTTGAAACCCGCTTCCAGCCGGCTCCCTGACGAACGTGCTTTCTTGAGGCGTCTACATGGGCTTCTTCGCGACATTTTCGACATGGCTCAACGCGCAACTGGCCACGTACATAGGCGACAACACGGCGCGCCTTGCGTCGATCCTCGAGCCCGCCGTCGTAACGCTGGCGACAATCTACGTGATGGCATGGGGCTATCTGCATCTCACAGGCAAGATCGAGGAACCCGTCATCGCGGGGCTGAAGCGGATTCTCGTGCTGGCCCTGATCCTTGGGGTCGGGTTGCGACTTTGGCTCTACAACACCTTGATCGTAGACACTTTTTATATGGCGCCGACTCAGCTCGCGGCTGCGATGGTGGGCGGCGCGGACCCCGTTGGAACAATAGATGCCATCTGGGATCGCGGCGGTACCGTTGCCGGCATTCTCTGGACCAAGGGGGCGAGTTCGTGGAATCCCGGCTTCTTCATTGCCGGTGCTCTGGTGTGGAGCTTGATAGGCCTTTTGTGCGTGTACGCGATGTTCCTGCTTGCGCTCTCGAGCATCGCCTTGTCGGTTCTGTTGGCCGTCGGTCCGCTGTTCATCGCACTGCTGTTTTTTGATGCCACCAAGCGATTCTTCGCGGCATGGATTGCACAACTCGCCAACTATGCCTTGATCACCGTGCTGACAGTGATGGTGGCGGCTCTCCTGCTGCAAATCGTGCAATCGTATGCCACGCAAACTGCGGCGCTCGGAACTGCGATCTTTACGGTCGACGTGCTGCACATGCTGTTGGTTGCCGCGCTGGTGTTCCTGGTGCTGCGCCAGGTCATGCCGATTGCAGGTGGCCTGGCCGGCGGTGTGTCGTTGAGTTCTTTCGGGCTGTTGAGCCGCAGCATTGGCCACGGCGTTCGCGCCGGCCGGGCTTCGACTCCGGTGCTGACCGCCGCAGGAGCATATTCGGCGCGTGGCGTAGGCATCGCGTTGCGACCCTTCATTCAGCCGGTTCGCAGCGAGGCCGTTAAATCGAGCCGTCACGTCGATAGGGCGGCAGGCGCCGGCATCGAAGCGCTCGGCCGAAGTTGGCGCAATCTGCGCCGCTGATCGCCACACCCAAGGAGGGGTTGAATCATGCGTCTGATGCTTTGTTTGATACCGCTGTTGTACGGTTGCTCCGTACCCGTCCTGCGCTGCGATGGGCGCCTGCTGCCGATCAACCCGCCTGCTGCCCGCACGATCTCGGGTGCCGCGGCGCCGGCCTCTCCCGCACGGAGGGCGCCTTGATCACCGCGCCCACGATCCAGGAGTACTTTCGCGAAGCCGAATCATGGGACGCGGATCGGGCCATGCAGTTTCGCCGCAGCGCGTGCACCGCATGGTGGGTGGCCGGCGCCGGATGGGTCTGCGCGGTGACGAGTGCGAGCGCCCTCTGTGTGCTCATGCCGTTGAAGCAGATCGATCCCTTCGTGGTGCGGGTCGACAACAGTACCGGCATCGTCGACGTGGTGCCGGTGTACGCCGGCGGCGCGACGCAGGAGGAAGCCGTCACCCGGTACTTCCTGACGCACTACTTGACCGTATGTGAACGCTTCAATTTCGCAACGGCGGAAAGCGATTATGAGGAGTGCGGAGCCTTTCACTCGGCACAGCGCAATCAGGCTTGGTACGCGCTGTGGACCGCAACGAATCCCGCGTCTCCCCTCAATCTGCACAAGGATGGCAGCACGGTACGCGTACAAGTCAATTCGGTGAGCTTCTTCACCCGCTCCAGCGGGCTGTCCGATCTTGCCCAGGTGCGCTATCTGAAGGCCGCCCGTCAAGGCTCCGGAGCCGAGGAGTCGTTCACCCACTGGATTGCAACCATTCAATACGCCTACACCCAGCCCGCAAAGGATCCGAAGACGCGCCGCTGGAATCCGCTGGGTTTCAAGATCGTGGATTTTCGCTCCGAGCCCGAGGTACTTGTCGATCAATCGGCTGCGAAGGAGCCGCACCATGAGCAATAGAATCGGCGCCGCAGCACTTGCCCTGTACGGCATCTTGTTCTCCCTCGGTGTGATGGCGGAAACGGTACCTCCAAAGGGGCTGGTCGACAGCCGCGTCCGGGTTTCGGCCTACAACGGCGAGGAGGTCTACAAACTGCGCGGCTTCGTGGGCTATCAGATCGATATTGAGTTCGAGCCCGGCGAGATCTTTGCGGGGCTCGGCGCGGGCGACCTTGAAGGGCTGTCCTTCGTCGGTCAAGACAATCACCTATTTCTGAAGCCGAAGGCTGCAAGAGTGGCGACCAATCTGACCGTGCTCACCAGCCGGCGACAGTATCAATTCGATTACACGGCGACGTCGCAACGTCCGGCGGCGGACGACCCCGCCGTCATCTACGCGTTGCGGTTCACCTATCCGCCGCCGGCCTCGCAAAGCACGGCCGATCTCGCGGCAAAACGGCTCGATTCGCAATTCGAAGGCGCTTCGGCCACGCGCGCGAAGAACATCGATTACTGGTATTGCGGCAGACCCACCTTGATGCCGATTGCCGCCTCGGACGATGGCGTACACACGCGACTCAGGTTCGCCGCGAATTCGGACCTGCCCGCGATCTTCGTTCGCAATGAGGACGGCAGCGAGTCGCTTCTGAACTTCAGCATGGACGCGGGGGATGTCATCGTGCATCGCGTCGCAAAGCGGTTCGTTCTGCGGCGCGGCAAGCTCACCGGATGCATCGTGAATCAGGGCTTCGTCGGCGGCGGTGTGCGCCTGGATTCCGGCACCGTGGCGCCCGGCGTCGAACGCCGGGTGCAGGGAGGTGTGCCATGAGCGATGCGGGCCCTGAGCAGAACGAGGTGCGCGGCGAGCGCGATGAAACCTCCGTCAATCGCAGGTCGTCGATGCAATCTCGCATCAGCAACCTATTGGCGATCGGACTGATGAGCATCCTCGGATTGGGAATGCTCGCCTGGTATTACGCCCATGCCATGACCCGCCAGAGCCGAGCGAGGCAATCGGCGCAGACACTGTCGACGAATCGCGCTCAGGCCGAAATGGCATTGCCAAGCTTGGGACGGATCGATCCGCCGCCTGCGGATTCACCGTCTCTAGTGGGTTCTCCGATTCCCACGACCTTGCCCGAGGTCCCTCTGGACTTGAGTCCCGCTGCCGGCGCCGCCGGCGTATCCGGCGCGCCCCAGCCCAAGACCTCAGAGCAATTGGCGGTGGAGCGTCAACTGTCGGGGGCGGTGTATTCGACGCAAGGCTTAACTACGAACGCGCCAGTCGGTCTGACCGCGCCGGCGCCGCCTGCGGGCGGCTCCCAAGAGCCGGGTGACCTCGCGGCATTGCTGCGTCCTGCCTTGAGCGCCGCGGTGCGCGCCCAGGTGCTGCCGACTCAACGCTTGCTGCTGCCCAAAGGGGCATTCATCGATTGCACGTTGGAAACCGCAATCGATTCGACGCTGCCGGGCATGACCACCTGCATCATGGCGACCGACGCCTTCGGCGTCGACGGCCGGGTGGTGCTTCTGGAGCGCGGTACGAAATTGATCGGGGAGACCCGCGGTCAGGTTCAACAGGGCTCGGCGAGAGTTTTCGTTCTATGGGACGAGGCGCGAACGCCCGCCGGTGTAATCGTGCCGTTGGCCTCGCCGGGTGCAGACGAACTGGGCCGGTCGGGCCTTCCGGGCACGGTCGACAATCATTTCTGGCAACGCTTCGGTGCGGCGATACTGGTCTCCATCATCGACGCCGGCGCCGAGGGCGCGGTTCAGTCGGCCGGCGGCAACGGAACGGTCATCGTCAATCCATCGGCGACACAGGGTGTGTTGACCGAGGTGCTCAAGGGCACGATCAACATCCCGCCCACCGTCACGAAACAGCAGGGGGACCGGATCCAGGTATTGGTGGCGCGGGACTTGGACTTCAGGTCTGTATATGAGCTTCGATCCGTCGCCGCCGAGCGCTAGCTTCGGCGACGATGTGTCGGCGCTCGACCTCAACCTGCGCGCGCTGCGGCCGCTGCTCGCGAAATCCGATGTGATGGAGCTTTGCATAAACCGGCCGACGGAAGCGTTTCTCGAAACCCGCGACGGCTGGCGCCGCGAATCGTTGCCATTTGCGGATTTTGATTGGTGCAGTCGATTGGCCAAATTGGTGGCGAATTCCACCCAGCAGAGGATCGATGCGACGGCGCCATTGCTGTCCGCGTCCTTGCCTTCGGGAGAGCGCGTCCAGATCGTCGTGCCGCCGGCGACCACGGCAGGTTGTGTGGCCATCACGATTCGCAGGCCGGCGGATCAGGTGTGGAGCATCGAGGAGTTGGGGCGCCGCGGGATATTTCGTGCGACCCGGCAAGCCGGTCAAAGACTCGACGATACCGAAGAGGAGTTGTTGCGTTTGCTGTCGGCGTCCAACTTCGAGGAATTCATGCGTCTCGCGGTCCGCTGCCGCAAGAACATTTTGGTTTCCGGACCGACCGGGTCGGGAAAGACGACCTGGACCAAGGCCTTGATTCGTGAGATTCCCTGCGACGAGCGTCTGGTCACGATCGAAGATGCAAAGGAACTGGTGCTCGACCGGCACCCCAACCACGTGCGCCTGTACTACTCCAAGGACGATCAGGGCGTCGCGCGAGTCACGCCGAAGCAGCTCCTGGAGTGCTGCCTGAGAATGAAACCGGACCGAATCCTGCTCGCGGAGCTGCGCGCCGAAGAAGCGTTCGACTATCTGCGAAACGTCAATTCCGGTCACCCCGGCTCCATCACCAGCGTTCACGCAACCAGCGCCGAACTCGCCTTCGAGCAACTGGTTCTCTTGGTGAAGCAAAACCCCGGCGGCCGGGAATTGGCGCGCGAAGACATCAAAAGCCTCTTGTACCTGCTCATCGACGTTGTGATCCAGTTCGGGGTCGAGCGGCACGAGCGCTTCATCAAAGAAATATGGTTCGATCCCAAGCGCAAGCACCGATGATCGACGCCGCACTGATTCAAGGGTGGACCGGAATAGCAACTGCGTATGCGGCCGTGCAGGCGCCGATGATTGTGGGGCTGATGCGCGCGCGGGCACAATTGCACCATTTTGCGCTTTCCCCGCTTGTCGCGGCGCCTTTGACCGGAATTGCGGCGCTGGGTGTTGCGGCGTCGAACTCTCTGCTCGCTCATCTGGGATTGGGTTATCACAGCTGGGTGCAGCTCACCGTCGGCACCGGCTTGGGCGCTGCGCTCGGCTATGCCGGCGGCAGGGGCGTCACGCAAGGCGCCGCTTCGGACAAATCGCATAAGCGGGGTTCCCTCGTCGCGGAGGGGCCGAGGTCCGTGGAGACGAAGTCCCGCCGTTATGCACGCGATGCACGGCTCACATTGGCCGGTATGGCAGTGCCCGCACAGGATGAAGCCAAGCATTTCAAAGTGATTGGCACCACGGGCACGGGCAAGAGCACGGCGATCAGGGAAATGTTGGCCGGAGCATTGGCGCGAGGCGATCGCGCTGTGATCGCCGATCCTGACGCCGGGTATCTTCAGCGATTCTACCGCCCGGATCGCGGCGATGTGCTGCTCAATCCCTTCGATGAGCGCTCCGTGAAGTGGGATTTGTTCTCGGAGATCAAGAACGCATACGACGTCGAGCAGCTTGCCAGATCCTTGATACCCGATCACGGCGATCAGGATCGCAGTTGGCGAGACTACGCACGAACGTTCTTTACGGCGGTGACCCGACAGGCGCACGACGCGGGCATCAAGGACGTGGGCGAGCTGTATCGGCTGTTGGTGGCGGGCGACGTCGGCGAACTTCGTGAACTCGTGCGAGGCAGCGCCGCGCAGCCTTTCCTGGACGAGCACAATACCCGCATGTTCGACTCGATTCGTTCGGTGACCAGCTCGGCGGTCGGCGCTCTGGAATACGTCGGACGGCAGGCAGGACAAGGTTTTTCGATTCGAGAATGGGTCAAGAAGAAGGCTCCCGGTGTCCTCTTCATACCGTACAAAGCCGGGCAAATAGCAGCCCTGCACTCGACCATATCCGCGTGGATGCGATTGGCGATTTTCGAAGCCATGGATCAGGAGGAGCAGAGCGAGGAATGTCCGCGCGGTGCGAACGGCCGTCTGTGGTTCGTCGTCGACGAATTGGACGCGCTGGGCCAAATAGACGGATTGAAAGATGCGCTCGCCCGCCTGAGAAAATTCGGCGGCCGGTGCGTGCTTGGCTTTCAATCCATCGCCCAAGTTTCGAGCACCTACGGTCAAGGCAATGCCCACACGATCGTTGAGAACTGCGGCAACACCCTGATTCTGCGCTGCTCGGCCAGCGAGGGCGGAGGGACCGCCCGGTTTGCTTCCCAACTGATAGGCGACCGGGAGGTGATGCATACCACGGTCTCCAAGAGCCGCCGACGCACAGAGTTGTGGGGATCCGTGACGCACAGCCAGCACCTGAGCTTGGAGGCGGCGGTATTGCCGTCGCAGGTCGAGCAACTGCCCGACCTGGCAGGGTATCTGAAGTACGCATCGGATCCGGTGTGGCAAAAGGTCCGCTTGGATGCCCGGCAGGCCTGGACAGAGCATCGCGCGCAATCTCAGCCGGGCGTGGATGGGGTTCGAGCGATTCAGGGCAGGGACCGGGAATGGCCGTCCCGCACATGAACGGCCGCGGCCAACCCATGGACGAAGCGACCGTGAAGTTCGGTCTTCTGATGGAGAGCGCGCAAGCTCACCAAAAACTCGCCGAAACGCACCTCGACAAGCTTCGCGCGCACACCCAGGAACTGGATGGAGTGGTGCGCGACGAAATACGGCGGACGCTGGTCGAGGAGCTGCAAATGTTGTCCGTGGAAAGCAGGCGCGCGGCCGAAGTCCTGCGGAGAATAAGACGCGGCGTCGGCCTGCGTGCCGCGCTATCCAGCATCGCGGTGGCAATAGTGTGCACGGGAATACCCGTAGCGCTCGCGCGCTGGTTCCTCCCCTCGGAGTCCGACGTCGCGGCGCTGCGGGTGAGACGCGATGAGCTGACTGCAAGCGTTGCCGCGCTGGAACGACGCGGCGGACGAATCCAATTGCGGCGCTGTGGCGATACTGCGCGACTCTGTGTACGCGTGGACCGCAGCTCGCCCGCCTACGGCGAGAAGGCGGACTACTACATTGTGAAGGGTTATTGAGTCCATGGATGATTCGATCCGCGCGGTTCTCATGACGGCGGCCGTGGTGCTCGGATTCGGCGGATTCTTGGGGCTGGCGCATCGAAGACCGCGTGACAGGTACAAGCGCGGCGCGGTGCTCATCGACGGGCGGGCGCTCCAGCGCCGCGCAGTCCGCATGAAGAGATCGAATCCCGCGTTGCTGACATTGGCGGGGGCGCCAATCGACCGGACGGACGAGACCAAGCATTTCAAGCTCATCGGCACGACCGGAACCGGCAAGTCGACAGCCATCCAAGAACTCCTCGGCGCGGCGATGGAGCGCGGCGACCGCGCCGTGTTCGCCGATCCTGACGGCGGCTATCTCGGCCGTTTCTACGACCGGTACCGGAGGGATGTCGTGCTCAACCCCTTCGAGCCGCACTCCGTGAAATGGGATGTATTTGCAGAGCTCCAGAACAGTTATGACGTGGAACAACTGGCCGCCGGATTGATTCCGGCGACCGAGGATCCGTCGGCGAGCGAATGGCGCGGCTATTCCCGCACGTTCCTGTGCGCCGTGGTGCGGCGCTGCCTCGGTGCGGGCCTGCGGAATGTCGCCGAACTGTGGCGATTGTTGACCACGGCATCCATGGAGGAGCTGCGGCCAATCGTCGATGGAACACCCGCGCAGCCTTTTCTCGACGCCGAGAACGCCCGAATGTTCGGTTCAATTCGATCGGTGACGGTATCTGCAATAGCAGCGCTCGAATACATTCAAGCTCAACGTGCCGCGCCGTTCTCGGTTCGCGGGTGGGTGCGCGCCGGCGCGCACCCAGGTGCGCTGTTCATTCCCTACAAAGCCGGACAGATTGCCGCGCTGCGCTCGATGATCGCAACCTGGATGCGGCTCGCAATATTCGAGGCCATGAGTCAGCCGCAGGGTTGCGACCAACGCCTTTGGTTCGTGGTCGACGAACTGGACGCGCTGGGTGCCATCGACGGCCTCAAGGACGCGCTCGCCCGCCTGAGAAAATTCGGATGCCGTTGTGTGCTGGGATTCCAGTCCATCGCCCAGGTCTCAAATACCTACGGGAATAGCGCCGCGCAAACCATCGTCGAAAATTGCGCCAATACGTTGATTTTGCGCTGTTCCGGCAGCGAAAACGGCGGCACGTCGCAATTCGCGTCCCGGCTCATCGGTGACCGGGAGATTCTCAGGCGCCAGGTATCCCGCGGGAGCGACCGCGAGACAGCATTTTCGAATAGCGGCGCCCGCCGCTCGCGCAGCACCACCGAGCAGCACGTGACGGAACCGGCAGTGATGCCTTCGGAACTCGAGCAACTACCGGACCTCTGCGGCTACCTGAAGACCGCCTCATCTCCCCGGTGGCTGAAAGTCGCCTTCGTCCGTTGAATCCTCCTGGAGCAGACATGCCGGAGTCACGATCTCTCCCCGACGCCAATATCCGCTCGAAGACATACTGCGTGGCTCGCACCGAAGCCAAATGTTGGCACTGCGGCCTGCCGACCCGCCTGCTGGCTCTGGCGATGCCGCACGGCCACGAAACCCTCGATACGGACGCGCCGGTGGACCATGGTCAAGACTGCGCGCCGGGTACATGGCATCGCGCCGGCTGCAATGCCTTGCTCTTCTTCGTCGAACGCCTGTCCGATGAAGTTCAACGACGACTGAGCGGGATATCGCACTCCTTTCGTCTCGCCTATTGCGAAGCGACATTGAGTTGCTATTGGGCGAATCACTGCGAACATTGCGACGCACTGCTCGGCGACCACGAGCTGCACTGCGAGTTCGACTGCGCCTTCATGCCGTCGAGTGAGTCCAACGCCGCGGATATCGAGCTGCTGCAGATTCGAGAGCCCCTCGAGGCGCTGGCGGCCGGCTACGCAATCGAGCCCGAGTATCTTCGATTCATGCCCCGGAGCTGATCGGGCATGGCGATCTATTTTCTCAATGTGAAGACCTTCGGGCGCGCCGGTGGGAGCAGCGCCGCAAGTGCCGCTGCGTATCGCGCCGGGGAACGCATCCGCGATGAGCGCACGGGCAAGACGTACGATCATTCCGGGCGGCAAGACGTGATGCACAAGGAAATCGTGTTGCCATCCAAATTCGCGGATGACGATATTGCCTGGGCCCGGGACCGGAACACTCTGTGGAATGCAGCGGAGGCCGTGGAAACGCGCAAGAACGCGCGCGTCGCCCGCGAGTACCTGGTCGCGCTGCCGGTGGAGCTTTCACCCCAGGGGCGCGTCGGGCTGGTGAGGGGCTTTTCGCAAGAATTGTCGGATCGCTACGGCTTTGCGGTCGACTTCGCCATTCACGCCCCTCGGGATTTTCCCGGAAGCGATCCGCGCAATTTTCATGCGCACCTTCTCACAACCACCCGCGAAGTGGCCATCGAGGGTCTGGGTGCGAAGACGACCCTCGACATGAGCGACGGCAATCGACTCAAGCTGGGTTTGGGGCCGGCCATCGGCGAGTTGCTGCACGTGAGGGTGCGCTGGGCTGCCGCCACCAACGAAGCCCTGCAACAGGCGCGAATTTCAGCGCGCGTCGATCACCGCAGCCTCGAGGCCCAGGGGGTCGATCGAGAGCCGCGGCCTCAAATTCCGCGCGCGGCATTCGAGATGGAAAGGCATGGATATCGAAGCGTAGTGGCTGACCGGATGCGCGAAGAGTATCAAGGGCGGGTTCAGGCTCGTCTGGACAGAATTGCAGAGTCAGCGGCGCCGGATCCTCACGCCAAGCCTCAAAGTCTCGAGGAAATTCGACGCGAAGCTCGCGAAAACTGGCTGCGCATGCGGCAAGACCGGGGTCAGGGCCGCACACAGAGCCAGGCGGAATCTGAGGCCTCCCTGTCGTCGAACAAGGTGCGCGACGACGACCTTGGGCTCTGACCGCCGCATCGCTTCGGAAACCCGCCCGGTGCGGGCAGCCCTGGAGATTCCGAAGATGGAAAATCGGCATCTTCGGGTTATCCTGTTGCCGGGCCGCGGGCGCACCGGCACGTCGCCAACATGCAAACCATCGACGCCAAAACTTCGCCGGGTAGCCGGCCTCTCCTCAATCTGACCCAGGTCGATGTCACGAATCGCTTAGGTCATGCGTTGGCGTCAGCGGACGGCGTCACGGGCGCGCATTGCATTCATGAGCTGTGGATGCGCGGCGAGATCTCTCTTAACATCGAGAGGGCGCTGGAGAGATTGTGGAAGAGGGCGGCGCCGTCGGTTCCGGACTGGCTGCCGATGCGGTATATCGAGTGGCTGCCGACCTTGTACGAGGTTGCACTCGAATTTCGGGCCTGCGCCAAGGGACGGTCGAACATTTACTTGGTGCTCCTCGACTATCATGAGCGCGACGGCGCGTACGGAGTCTACGTGGGAATGAGCAAGTACAGCCCGGCGCAGCGCTTCGACCAGCACAAGGCGGGCATCCGCGCGGCGGGCAGCGTGCTGAAGCGGGGGATCGAGGTGCTGACCGGGCCCACCCTGCACCTGCAGTACATCAAACGCTCGGAGGCCGCCCGCATCGAGGAGGAACTTGCGCTGGCGCTCGCCTCGGCGGGGCTCTTGGTGAAGGGAGGCCATTGATGATCCTCATCGGCATGTTCGATTCGCCCTTCGTGCGCCGCGTCGCTGTGAGCATGAATCTGCTCAAGATGCCCTTCGAGCACCGCAACTGGTCGGTGGGCAAGGACTTCGAGAAAATTCAACAGTTCAACCCCCTGGGGCGCGTGCCGACCCTGGTGCTGCACGGCGGTGAAGCCCTGATGGAATCCGGTGCCATCCTGGACTATCTGGATGAATGCGCCGGTCCCGAGCGCGCGCTCATCCCGCGTTCTGGCAAGGATCGCCGTGAGACGCTGCGCATCGTTGCAATCGCCGCGGGAGCGGCTGAGAAGGGTGTCGCTCAGGTGTATGAAACGGTATTCCGGCCGCAGGAGAAGCGCCACCGGCCGTGGACGGATCGCTGCAGCGCTCAAATGCACGCGGCTCTGGCCGATCTGGATCGCGTAGCGAAGCTCCGTGCGGGTTCGTGGCTCCTCGGCGCTAGCATGTCCCAAGCGGACATCACGACAGGCTGTGCGTACACCTTCTTGACCGAGGCACCGGCCGTCGATTGCGCGGCATCCCGCTATCCCGGGCTCGCCGCCATCGCGGCGCGCTGCGAGGCGCTGCCCGAGTTTCGCTCCGTGAAGGCCAAATTCTTTCCACCGGGCGAGGGATGAGCGGCGCGGTGTTCGCGGCCGCGTAATGTCCTACAATACCGATATGATCGCCGTGCACCACCTCAACAACTCGCGGTCGCAGCGGGTCCTGTGGTTGCTGGAGGAATTGGGCGTTCCCTATGAAGTCACGCGCTATGAGCGTGACCCGAAGACGATGCTGGCGCCGCCGGCTCTCATGGCCATCCATCCGCTCGGAAAGTCTCCGGTCATCGTCGACGGCGCCGTCACCGTGGCCGAATCGGGGGCGATCGTCGAGTACCTCATCGATCGCTACGGCGGTGGACGCCTGATACCCCGGGCGGGCACGCCGGAGCGTTTGCGCTACACCTATTGGCTGCACTACGCCGAAGGATCTGCCATGCCGCCGCTCTTGCTCAAGCTGGTGTTCGATCGGGTGGCCAACGCTCCCGCGCCCTGGCCGATCAGCGCCGTTGCGCGGCGCATCGCAGGCACGGTGCAGAATACCTTCATAGGCCCGCAGTTGAAGCGGCACCTGGATTACATGGAAGCCGAGCTTGCCTCCCACCCGTGGTTCGCCGGGGAGGAATTCACGGCGGCGGATGTACAAATGAGCTTTCCGCTGGAGGCTGCGGCATCGCGCGCCGGCCTGAATGCCGGCCGGCCCCATCTGATTGGCTTTCTGGAGCGCATTCATGCGCGCGAGGCCTACAAGCGGGCGCTCACGCGCGGCGGACCTTATTCGTTTTAGGCTGAAGGTTGGGTCTCGAATATCAATAAGCATCGATCGTAAAAACTAGAAGGGGGTTGGCCATGAGGAAGTCGCTGAAGGCTGGAGCGGCATTGTCGGGACTATTGTTTCTCGGAATTTCAGGATGCGGTCAATCGCCGCCGCCGAAAACGGCTGCCAAGATGATCTCTCCGGCCAGTCAGGCCTGGAACAAGCTCACCGCGGGTTTTATAGAAGAGTATTTCCGCGCGCGGCCCTTCTTCGCCGCGCAATCAGGGCGCCACGAATTCGACGGTCAGCTGCCGGACGTCAGCAACCACGGCATACGGCGCGAGATCGCACGCTTGCACGACGATCGCAACCAGCTGGCCGCGGTCGATCCGGCGACTTTGGAGCCGCGCGAGCGCTTCGATCGCGAGTACCTGCTCGCCGTCGTCGACAAGGATCTGTTCTGGCTCGAAAAGGCGAAGTTCCCGTTCAGCAACCCGGCCTGGTACATGGACAAGCTCGATCCGGATATGTACCTGAACCGCAACTATGCGCCGCTCGATGTGCGCATGAAGGCTTACATCAAGTACGCGCGCGGCATTCCGAAGATGGTCGAAGACATCAAAGCGAACCTTCAGTCGCCCCTGCCCAAGACGTACGTGGAGTTGGGAATAGGGGAGTTCGGCGGATTTGCGGATTTCTACAAGAAGGACGTTGCGCAAACCTTCAAGCCCGTGAACGACCCTGAACTTCAAAAGCAGCTCAGCGACGCAGATGCTGCGGCGGCGCAGGCGATGGAGGGGCTCAAGCAGGCGTTGGAGCAGGAGCTGAAGAAATCGAACGATAAATTCGCGCTGGGTCCCGACCTGTACGCGCAAATGCTCGAACAGACCGAGCGCGTGAAGCTGCCGGTGGATCAGATCGAGGCGGCGGGCCGCGCAGATCTCGAGCGCAACACCGCGGCGCTCAAATCCGAATGCGCCGCCTACGCGCCTAAGGCCGGCCTGCAGCAATGCATTGCGAAAATGGCCGCCCACAAACCGAAGGGCGGAGCGGTCGAAGGAGCGCGCGAGCAACTGGTGATGCTCAAGGACTTCGTCGTCAAGAACAACGTGGTCTCCATTCCGAGCAACGACGAGGCATTGGTGGCCGAGGCGCCTCCCTACAATCGCGCCAACGCCGCGTTCATTCAGGTGCCGGGACCCTACGATCACGGGGTGGTCTCGGTTTATAACATCGCCCCGCCGGACCCCAAGTGGAGCAAGGCCGAACAGGCTGCCTACATTCCGAGCGAGGCGACGTTGCTGTTCACCTCCGTGCACGAGGTGTGGCCCGGACATTTTCTGCAATTCCTGCACGCCAACGCCAACCCTTCCAAGCTCGAAGCCTTGTGGGTGGGCTATGCATACGCCGAGGGATGGGCGCATTACTGCGAGGAGATGATGTACGAGAAAGGTTTGGGGAAGGGCGATGCTGAAAAGCATATCGGCCAGATCACCGATGCATTGCTGCGCGACGTGCGCCTCCTATCGTCCATCGGAATGCATACCCACGGCATGACCGTGGCTCAATCCGAGAAGATGTTCCAGACCCAAGCATTCCAGGACCCGGGCAACGCGCGCCAGCAGGCTGCGCGGGGCACCTATGACCCCGCGTATCTCAACTACACGCTGGGCAAACTCATGATCAGGAAATTGCGCACCGACTGGATCGCCAAGCACGGCAGCGCGGGCTCGGCGGCGCCTGCCGACGCGCAGGCCGCCTGGCACGATTTCCACGACCAGTTCCTGTCCTACGGCGGTCCGCCGATCCCGCTGGTGCGCAAGGAAATGATGGGTGAGGAGGGCAGCCTGCTCTAGCCTCTGTCAATCGATGGCGACGATGATCCCGCTGTCCGCCCAAAGGCCCAGCAGGCCCGCGGCGCGCAGCGGGATCTCCTCGTCTGGCAGCCAATTGGCGAGCGTCTCGCAGATCTGACCGAAACTCCCGCCGCGCAGCGCGGATTCGAGCGCCGCCGCCTCGTCCTGCGGCATGGAACGGAAGAAATTTTGCAGATCCTGCCGCCATAGCAGCCACGGTACCGGGTGCGGGGCGCACTCAGGGTCAGGCGGCGTCTGCTCATGGCTCATGGCCTGCCAAACGGCCGTTGTGTTCCATTGAAGCTCGATGCACCGCAGCGAGGGGTGGAACTCGAAATGAAGCTCGCTCCATCCCGATGGATCGATGGCTGACAGCGCAGCCCGCGGCTTGGGATTGGCATCCGCCGCGTCGAAAACCTCCGCCAACGTCCATTCGAGCAGCGCGAGTTCCGCCAATATGGGTTGCTCGGCATAGGGCGGCCGCCGCCTCAAGAACTCTGCAAGCTCGCTTCCGTACCAGCGAATGGAGCGGTGCACGGAGGGATGTGCGGCCACGAATTCCTCGCCGAGGACTTCGAAGACCGCGTCGCCGAGCACGGCGTGCAGCACCGGGTAGGTGTCATCGAGCGCCTCGGTCAGCCTTACGCGGTAGCCGTTGCGATAGATCCCCAGCCGTTCGAGGGTGGGTAGCGGCGGCGCATCCACGATGGCCTCCATGATCGCCGCGTCCCCGCCCAGCAGGTGGCTCTGCAAATCTCGCTGCAATTCTCTCAAACAAGGCATCACGCGGCCTCCAGGGTGTGGCTGCGGCAAAGCTCGCGTGCGACGTCGAGCTCCGCCACAAGCTCGCTCAAGGCGGGAATGTTGTCGTCGCGCTCGATCATGGTCGGTACCGCGCCGAAATGGTCGACGGCGGCCCCATAAAGGTCCCATACCGGCGGGACGATGGGATGATCGTGCGTGTCGATGAGATGCCCGCCCATGTCGCTGTGGCCTGCCAGGTGAAATTGGCGGACCTTGTGTTTGGGGATGGCCCGCAGATAGGTCAGCGGGTCGAAGCCGTGATTGACGCTGCTGACGTAGATATTGTTGATATCGAGCAGGATTGCGCAGTCTGCGCCCCGTGCGACTTCGCTCAGGAATTCCCATTCGCTCATCTCTGATGCGCGGTAGGAGAGGTAACTCGACACGTTTTCCAGCAGGATCTGCCTTCCGAGTGCCTCCTGCACCCGGCCGACTCGCGCAACCACCGATTTCAGTGCCTCTTCCGTGTAGGGCAGGGGCAGCAGATCGTGGAGGTTGCGGCCCTCGATTCCTGTCCAGCACAGATGATCTGAAATCCAATGCGGTTCGATGCGCGTCGCAAGCGCCCGTACCTGGGCGAGGTACTTGAAGTCGAGAGGATCGCTGCTGCCGATCGACAGCGAGACGCCGTGCATCACCAGCGGGTAGCGCTCGCGCACGCGCTCGAGGTAGTGCAGCGGCTTGCCGCCGGGAACCAGATAGTTTTCGGTGATGACCTCGAGCCAATCGATGTCGTGAGGCTCATTGATCACGGCCTCATAGTGTGGAGTGCGCAGTCCTAGGCCGAAGCCGGATAATTTCATGGCTCAGTCGAGGCCGGGCGCAGAAGAGCGCCCGGCTAGCCTTCAGTTGCGGCTTACTTGGCGGCGGCCTTCGCCTTCGCCTTGGCGGCATCGCAATCGGCTTTGGACATCGACATCCAGCCCGTGCCCTTGCAGCTGTTCATGCCCTTGCAGCTGTTCTTCGCCGACTTGCACTCGGACGTTCCCTTGCAGGAATTCACGCCCGTACAATGTACTTTCGCGGCGTTCGCGGCCACCGACACGGTCGCGATACCTGAAGTGAACAGCATCGCAGCTGCTGCGGCCATAGCCGTGCTCGACAGTTTGGTGATCTGCATAATTGAGCCCTCAATTGTTATAAAACGCAGCGATATTGCTGCTCCCCTACAAAGACCCGGCCAACGAGGCGATTATTACTCAATTGTATGAGCTCATGATGTCTTTGGGATGAAGGTGCATGTCCGCCGTATGGACGGTGTGGAAATTCGCATCCAAACCAGCGGCTTAGGCTTCGTGCAAGTATGCTTGAGCGCATGATGGGAACTCGCGAAGCCATGATGAACGAAGCGCTGCTGCTCGATCGGCAGGGGCGCACTCCGGAGGCCATTGCCGCCTACCGGCGCCTGCTCGAGAGCTGGCCCGGATTGCCCGATTGCTGGTACAACCTCGCGCTGCTTCAGCGCAGAACGGGCGATTTCACCGCTGCGCTGGCCTCCTACGCAGAGGCCCTCGAGCGCGGAGTTGCGGAGCCCGAACAAGTCCACTTGAATCGGGGGGTCATCTACAGCGACTGCCTGCACCGCTACGAGGAGGCCGAGCGCGAGCTCAACTTTGCCCTGGAGCGAAATCCAGCGTACCTGCCCGCGTTGGTCAATCTTGCCAATTTGCATACGGATCTGGGCCGCCGCGACCTGGCCGTCGCCGTCTATGAAAGAGTACTGGCGCTCGTTCCCCAGGACCCGCAGGTGCTGGCGCGCTACGCGGACCTGCACGCTTTTTCGACGGTCGACGACCCCCTGATCGGACGGCTTCGTGCCTCGCTGCTGCAGCCGGGGGTCACCGCGGCGGACCGCGCCAGCGTCGAGTTCGCCTTGGGCAAAGCTCTCGACGCATGCGGAGCCTACGATGCGGCCTTCGATGCCTACCGGGCGGGGAATCGTCACAGCCGCGACAGCGCAGGTGCAGAGTTCCGCGACTACGACTTGAAGCTCGAGGAGAGCTACTTCGATCGGCTCATTGCGGCCTTTCCGTCCGGCTCCCCAGCCGGCGCACCTCGCATGATTTCCCCGCGCACCTCTCCCCCGCAGCCCGTATTCGTGTGTGGGATGTTCCGTTCGGGGTCCACTTTGATCGAGCAGCTGCTCGCGGGGCATCGAGAGCTAAGCGCGGGCGGGGAGCTCAATTTCATGCCGCGCGCCGTGCGGACCCGTCTCGCTCCGTACCCTGAGTCGATGGCCTCGGTGCCGTCGCCGCTGTTGGAGGCGCTCGCGGTCGAGTACCTCGACGAACTGCGCGACATCGCTCCCGAGGCGACTTATGTGACCGACAAGCGCCCCGACAATTTCCTCCATATAGGGCTGATCAAAAGGCTGTTTCCGGACGCGAAGATCATCCATACCACCCGCGATGCACTCGACAACTGTCTCTCCATTTACTTCCTCCATCTGGATCAGAGCATGAGTTATGCGCTCGATCTGATGGATATCGGGCACCACTATCTGCAGTACCTGCGCCTGATGGCTCATTGGAAGACTCTGTACGGCGCCGATATCCTTGATGTGAGCTACGATCGACTGGTCAAAGATCCCAAGCCCGCGATGGAGACAGTGTTGGACTTCTTGGGGCTCCCGTGGGATGAGCGATGCCTGGGGGTGCCGCCTGCGGGGCGCGCCGTCAAGACGGCGAGCGTCTGGCAGGTGAGAGAGCCTTTGTATCAGCGCTCGTCGGGACGCAGCCTGCATTACGAACGTCAGCTCGGTGCCCTGCGAGCCTATCTCAGACATCCGCATTAGTTCCGTCCCCGAACCGCCTGTGGCGATAAAGCCACATATCGGTCAACTCGGTATGGGTTCATGGATTGCCCGAATTTCGGCGTTATTCGCCGCGCGTGAGCGTGAGCCGGCCTGCTTGCGGAGTGAATTTGCCTCCCGCCGGCCGATTTCGCCGCTGAGGCGTCTTGGCAACACCGTCGATGCGTGTTGTAATCCGCACATAGTTCTAGCCGAAGGCACTGGGGAAGGGTGTTTCGACTCCCAGGCGCTTTGGTCGGACGGCATTTAATTAACGGCCTACAAAGTTTAGGGAGCAACACAATGGGGAATAATCGCAAATTGCAATTTGCAATCCGCGCAGCACTTGCCGCGGCCACTGCGACCGCGTCGGTTCCAATAGCGATGTCGCAGACGGTCGCTACCACGACCACGGCGCCTGCGCCTACGGCTCTTGAGGAAGTGGTGGTCACTGGATCGCGCATCCAATCGCCGAATATGACCGCCATCAGCCCGATCTCTTCGATATCGGCGGCCGATATCACTGCAACGGGCCTCACCCGAACTGAGGACATCCTCAACAATTTGCCCATGGTGTTCGCCGGCCAGAACTCGACCGTGTCGAACGGCTCGGACGGCACTGCAACGGTCGACCTGCGCGGCTTGGGTCCGCAGCGAACCTTGGTGCTCGTCAACGGCCGCAGGCTCGGTCCCGGCGCCGGAGACGGCCGCAACTTCTCGGACATCAACGAAATTCCCGCCGCCCTGATCGAACGAATCGACATTCTGACGGGCGGTGCCTCGGCGGTGTACGGCGCGGATGCCGTCGCGGGCGTGGTGAACTTCGTTTTGAACACGCATTTCGACGGCATCAAGGTCGATGCCAGTTACAATTATTTCGAGCACAACCAGCACAATTCCGTGGCCGGCGATGTGACTGCCGCGAACGATCAATTGCCGCCCAGCAGCGTCAATACGGGCTTCGGCAAGGACGTGTCCGTCATCATGGGTTCGAACTTCGCGGACGGTAAGGGCAATGCCACTTTCTACGCGACCTACGATACCAAAGCGGCGGCGCTCGAGGCGAAGTACGACTATGCCGCTTGCGTACTCGATGCCACCAAGGCGGGCGGCCTGAAGTGCGGCGGCTCGGGGACCTCGGCGAAGAATGGGGCCGGCGGCTACTTCCAGGCGTACGGCAACAACGGCAAGGCGCTGTTCACCAATACCGTGGACGGCAAGACGGGGCAGTTCCGGCCGTACGATTTCTCGAACGATCTGTACAACTTCGGTCCGTTGAATTTCTACCAGACGCCGAACGAGCGCTGGACGGGCGGCGGATTCTTCACCTACGAGGTCAACGATCACGCGACCGCCTACGCGGAAGTCATGACCACGCGCAACACGACGCATGCGCAGATCGCAGCGAGCGGCGACTTCTTCTTGAATTCGTTCATTCCCTGCGCGAACCCGCAGCTGACGGCTCAGGAGCGGTCGACCATTTGTTCCCCTGCGAACCTTGCGGCTCAGGGCAATCCGACACAGACGATCGGCGGTGTGAACTACTCCGGCATCAACATGTACATCGGCCGCCGCAATGTCGAGGGCGGTGGACGCGTGGCTTCGTTTGACAGCGACTCGTTCCGCACCGTCGTCGGTGTGAAGGGCGATTTCGCCGACGCGTGGAAGTACGATGTGTACGCGCAGCGAGGCACGGTGGATGGCACCATCGACAACGAGAATTACTTCAGCAACGCGAACATACAGAATGCGCTGACCGTGGTCCCGGGACCGGGCGGCGTCGCGACCTGCGCGTCGGTCATCAACAAAACCGATACCAAGTGCGTGCCCTGGAACATCTGGGTGCCGAACGGTGTGACGGCGGCGGCCACCAACTACCTGTCCATTCCGCTTCAGATCCAGGCCACCACGACCGAAGAGGTGGTTTCCGGCTCGGTCACGGGCGATCTGGGCAAGTACGGTGCCAAGTTGCCCACGGCCAAAGACGGCATACAGTTCAACGTGGGCGCCGAGTGGCGCGATGAGTCGGCCGTATTCGCACCGGACCTCGAGAGCCAGCTGGGCAATGCCGCCGGTTCCGGCGGTCCGACAACTCCGGTGGCGGGTGGGTTCACGGTCAAGGAAATCTTCACGGAATTGAGCGTGCCGCTGCTGGACAACCTGCCGGGCGCCAACTCGCTGGCATTCGAAGCCGGCTACCGTTATTCGGACTACAGCGAAGGCTTCAAGACCAATACCTACAAGTTCGGGCTCGAATGGGCGCCGATTCAGGACGTCAGGCTCCGCGGCAGCTTCCAGCGCGCGGTGCGCGCGCCCAACATCCTCGAGCTGTACGCTCCGCAGTCGGTGGCATTGGACGGTTCGACCGACCCGTGCTCGGGTACGGCGGCGCAAATCGCGGCCCGCGGCATCACCCAGGCACAGTGCGCTCTCACGGGCGTGACCGCTGCGCAATTCGGCAGCATCGGGCCGAACGCGGCAAGCCAGTACAACGGCCTCTTGGGCGGCAACCCGAACCTGACGCCGGAAACATCCGATACGTACTCGGTGGGCCTGGTGATCCAGCCGACCGCCGTACCGAATCTGACCATGTCTTTGGATTGGTTCGACATCAAGGTACTGAACACCATCGGGCCGATCGGCGCCGACACCATCCTGTCGAACTGTATCGCGACCGGCAATCCGACTTACTGCGATGCCATCCATCGCGATGCAACCGGGTCGCTGTGGCGCACGCCTCAAGGGTACGTCGCCGACACGAACGTCAACTTCGGCTCCTTGACCACCAAGGGCATCGACGTCAAGGGCAGCTACAAGCAGCCGCTGCCGGTGGGATCGCTGACGTTCGGGCTCGAGGGCACGAAGCTCATCAACCTCGACACGCAGGCGCTGACCGGTGGGCCGTCCTACGATTGCACCGGGTACTTCGGCGTGGTCTGCGGTGCCTCGAACCCGGCCTGGCGGCATGTGCTCAACATGACCTGGTCGACGCCATGGGATGCCTTGGACATCACCCTGCGGTGGCGCTACATCGGTGCGGCGCAGTCGGAACTCGACAGCACCAATCCGCAGTTGAGCGGCAATGCTCTGCCGCTGACGTCGCACATCTCTGCCTACAACTACTTGGATCTGTCTGCGCAGTTCAAGCTGTATAAGACGGTGATGTTGCAGCTGGGCGTCAACAACTTGACCGACAAGGATCCGCCCATCATCGACTCGGGCGGGGGCGGTTTCGGGTCGAACTGTCCGACGATCACCAACAATCTGAGTTCTTGCAACGGCAACACCTGGCCGGGAACTTACGATGCGTTGGGCCGCTTCATCTTTGCCCACGTGTCGGCTCAGTTCTAAGCCGACAAAAGCAGAGAGAGGTTAAAACGGCGGGCTTCAAGCCCGCCGTTTTTTTGTGCGCGACCTTACCGAAGCCGGTGCACGCGATGCGTGCGTCCCCTGGAGGTCGTCAAGATAAAAGAGCCGAATGCAGCCCGCTTGATGGTCACGGAGTCGCCGCCGGCGAGGAACGGGTCGGCGCCGTCGAGCTCCCATACCTGTCCTCCATCGAGCGCCACCGTCGGATATCCGGTGGCACTCACGCCGAGCCCGAGGACTGTCGCCGTGAGCGACGCGGTGGGCGCGGGAGCTGCGGGATGTTCGGCGGCGTAGAGCCCGAAGGATTCCTTCGAAGGCGCCCTTGCGGGTGCGACTATTGCGGGTGAGGCCGCAGTTACGGGTGCGGCGGCAGGTGCAGGCGTTGCCGAGGGGCCGGCGGCAAGCCGGTCGTAGCACGCGAGGCGTTCAGGCGCAGCGCCGATCGCCGCACAGGCCTTGAGTGCCGTTGCAGGCACAGTATCGGTGACATCCGTTGCGTTCGCGACGGCGGCGACGCCAGCCAACCCCAAGGGCAAGAATAGGCCTAGACCCTTGAATCTCAGGCTCACGGGAGATCCTCCGCGGCCGCGCGGTAGTAGCTGCCGACGACTTCGGTCGCGGCGCGCACCAGATCGCGTTCTGCTTCGCTCAAGTAGGGGTTCCAGATATCGAAGATTAGAACCGCGCGCGGGGCGTCCGAGCGGTTCCATGCTTCATGCTCGATGGTGTCGTCGAACACCCATGCCTTGCCGGGAACCCACTCGCGCGTCTCACCGCCCACGCGAAAGCCGCAGTTCGGCGGCACGATGAGCGGCAGGTGCACGGTCAGGCGCGTATTGGTGACCCCGCTGTGCGGCGGGATGTGGGTGGCGGCGTCGAGAATGGAGAAGAAGGCCGTGGGTCCTCGTCCCGCCACATCGCATTGGGGAGCGCCCTTGAGCACTTCCGCAGTACGCGGGCAGCGCGCAAGGTGGGCGGGCTGAGACACGCCCTGGTTCCACAAAAAGTAGGCGCTCCAGCGGCGCGACTTGTTGAGCTCCCTCCATTGGTCGAGCGGCACGCCTTCGGGGTACGCCACATAGGGTTCAAGCCCTGCCCGGTCGGCCACCAGCACCGTGGTGAGCTCCGTGCGTATGTCCTCCGCGGCCGCCTCGATGGCATCGAGCCAAGGAAATTCACCGCGTTCGAAGAACTCCACGGCCGGGATCTCGGGGAAGTACATGAAGGTGGGTTCCGGATTGAATCGGCGGCGCCTGCCGGTCAGAAGCTCTATGCACCGGTCGACGCGCCGGTATGAGCCGCCGCCGTGGCGGCCGCGGATGGGCACAAGACGCTCTTCGATGGCGGCGGCGAGCGCGGAATCGTCCGCGCGCACGGCCTCGCGGGCACGTTCAACCGCGGCGCTGACCGTCGGCGGCGGCGTCACGCCGGGCGGCAGGGTCGCAAGCGCATTGCGATAGGCGCGCGCGGCGTTGCGCGGATCGCCCCGTGCCTCGATCAGCGCGGCTTTTTGCAGCAGCGAGGCCAGGTGCCGCGGCTCGAGCGCCAGTGCGCGCTCGATGGCCTCCATCTCCTCCTGCGGCAGGCCCAGGGCGCTCAAGCTGGAGGCCAGGTTGGACCACAGGGACGGATGGCCCGGATCGGCCTGCGTGGCGTGGTGGAACAGCTCGCGCGCCCTTGCCGCCTCGCCACGCTGCATCATGCGCAGCCCCAGCTCGTTCAGCACCGCCGGGTGGCCGGGCGCGAGCTGCGCGGCGCGAGCCAGCAGCTGATCGGCTTCGTTGGTGCGGCCGGCGGCGCCGGCGGCTTTGGAGGCCTGAATCATTTGCAGAATCGCAGCGGCATCCGGGGCCGCGGCATTGACGTTGCTCAAGAAGTTCACCTATGGTGCTTGGGGTTAGCGCGGGATTCTAGCGCGGTTTGTGAGGGAGGCGCGATGGCGGGACCGGGGGCGGCGGTTGAGTTGAAACTGATGCGGGCGGCGGCGCTGCTCGACAGCGATCCGCCGGCGGCAGCGCGCGAGGCCGCCAAGATTCTCGAGGAACACCCCGGACATCCCGCGGCGACGCTGCTGCTCGGCACGGCGCAAAGGAGCTGCGGCAACGACCCGCAGGCCGCGGCGGCGTTCGGCGAGCTCGCGGCCGCGAAGCCCGATTCGGCGCTGATCCAGCTCGAGCTCGGGCGCACTCTCGCCGGCCAAGGACGTGCAGGGGAGGCCATGAAAGCGCTGAAGCGCGCGGTGGAGCTCGAGCCGAACCTCGCCGAAGCCTGGCGCGAGCTCGCGACTCTGTATGGCGCGTGCGGCGACACCGATGCCTGCGATGCCGCGTATGCGCAATTCGTCAAGCTCGCGCCGCCGGGGCAACATCTCGCAGAAGCCGGCATAGCGCTGGCCAACCGCCGTCTCGGCGCCGCCGCCGCGATTCTGCGGCACCGGCTCAGCGCGGCGCCGGACGACGTGGCGGCGCTGCGCATGCTGGCGGAAGTCGCCGCCGAGCGTGAGGACTATGTCGAGGCCGAGCGACTGCTGGGGGAGTGCCTCAAGATCGCGCCGGGGTACGGTGACGCGCGCTTCGATCTCGCGCGTGTGCTGCACAGCCAGCAGAAGGCGCACCCCATGCTGCCGCTGCTCGAGCGGCTGCTCAAGCTGGAGCCGGAGAATTTGCGCTACCGTTCGTTGCTGGCTTCGGCCTACAGCCTGCTGGGGCAGAACGAGCGTGCCACTCAGATTCTTTCGGCACTCATAACCGACTTTCCCGGGGATCCATTGCTGCGGCTGTCCTACGGTCATTCGATGCGGATCGCCGGCCGCGCGGCCGAAGCCGTTGCAGCCTATCGCAGGAGCGCCGAGCTTCGGCCTGCCTTCGGCGAAGCCTGGTTCTGCCTGGCGAACCTGAAGACCCTTCGCTTCACCGATGCAGACGTCGCGACCATGCGTGCGCAGGCTGCCCGCGAGGACCTGTCCGACGACGATCGGCTGCAGTTCGAGTTCGCGTTGGGCAAGGCGTTCGAGGACGCCGGCGACTTTGCCGATTCCTTCGCCCACTACGCCCGCGGCAACGCGCTGCGGCGCGCAGCGGTGCTATACGACGGCGGCGCCAATTCGCGCCTCGCGCAACGCACACGGGCCCAGTACACGCGGGAGTTTTTCGCCGCCCGCGCGGGCTTCGGCTCACCGGCGCAGGATCCGATTTTCATCATCGGGCTGCCGCGCGCGGGGTCGACCCTGGTTGAGCAAATCCTCGCGAGCCACTCGCAGGTGGAGGGCACTCGCGAATTGCCGGACGTGCCTGGCTTCGCTCTGGAGCTCGGCGCAATCGAGGTGCAGGGGCAGCCTCCTGCCTATCCGGAATCGGTGGCGCGCCTCACGCGGGAAGAGATATTGGCCCTCGGCGAAAGGTATCTGGCGCAGACGCGTCCCAATCGCTTGAGCGGCAAGCCGCGCTTCATCGATAAGATGCCCAGCAACTTCTTCCACGTCGGGCTCATTCATCTGATGCTGCCTAACGCGCGCATCATCGATGCACGCCGCTCTGCGCTCGGCTGCTGTTTCGCCAACTTCAAGCAGCACTTCCAAGCGGGGGTCTGGTTCAGCTACAGCCTCGAGGATCTCGGCCGCTACTACCGCGATTACGTGGGTCTGATGGCGCACTTCGAGGCCGTGCTGCCCGGCCGGATGCACCGCGTGCGCTACGAGAATCTGGTCGCCGATCTGGAGGGTGAGGTGCGCAAACTGCTCGACTACTGCGGGCTGCCCTTCGAGGCAGGCTGCCTGCGTTTCCACGAAACCCAGCGGGTGGTGCATACCGCGAGCTCCGAACAGGTGCGCAGGCCGCTGTACGCCGAAGGCGTCGAGCAGTGGCGCAACTACGAGCCCTGGCTCGGCCCCCTTAAAGAAGCGCTGGGCGATATAGATCAATAGAGGAATATATGCAGCCGCCCGAACTCATGAACATGTTTAGCGTGCCGTTCGCGTTCAGCCGCTTCCCGGAGCCGGAACGGCTCAATTCGTCGCTCAAGAGCTTTATCTTCGCGCTGGAGAAGCACGGTGCGGCGGCGGCCAATCCGCGGCCGCTGACCCAGCGCAACGCGGCGGTGTTCGAAAGCCATTTCAATTTATTCCGCGAGAACGATCCGGCCGTACAGGAGTTGAAGGGCTTTTGCTGGAATCAGCTTCTCTCGCTGGTCGGATCACTCAACAGCTACGACCTGGCGACCATCAGGCGCCTGCAAATCTACAACGACTGCTGGTTTCACGTGACCCGCCGCGGCGGCTTCTTCGGGCTGCACAATCATCCCAACGCGTCCTGGAGCGGCGTGTACTGCGTCGATCCCGGCAAGCATGATCCGGGCAGGAAGGACAGCGGGGTCTTGAGCTTCGTCAATCCCATGGTCACGAGCGCCATGTACATGGATGCAGGCATCGCGAGAATGCAGTTGCCCTACGGTTACCAGATCGCCAACCTACAGCTGGAACCGGGGCAGCTGGTGTTGTTTCCCTCGTGGGTGCTGCACGACGTGAAGCCCTTCGAGGGCGAGGGCGAGCGCGTCACCATCGCCTTCAATTGCTGGTTTACGCTGCCTGATGCGTAGATCGCCTCATGGAAAGGCTTTGCGTTCCACCGCGCTCGCCCGGCGCAACCTAATTTCAAATAGCTTGGGCCAATTCTTTCCCGTGACGAAAAGGCGGTCGCCCTGCGCGTCGTAGGCGATGCCGTTGAGCACGTCGGTTTGTCCCTGCACGATATCTGACGGCTTCAAGAGCCCTGTGAGATCGATGAGGCCGAGCACGTGACCGTCGTCGGGATCTATGCGCAGAATCCAGTTGGTCTGCCATACATTGGCGAAGACTTCTCCTTTGACCCATTCCAGCTCGTTGACCTGGGGTATGGGCCTGCCCTCGAGGGAGACCTGGATGCGATGCGTTTCCTTCAGCGTGTAGGGGTTCAGGAACCGAAGTTCCGGGGTGCCGTCGCTCATGATGATCTCTCGGTCATTGCGCGTCAGCGCCCATCCCTCGCCGCCGTAGTGGAACTGGCGCTGCAGCTTGAAGGTGGCGAGGTCGAACACGAACCCGACTTGCGACCTCCAGGTCAGGCTGACGAGGTGCCCGCGCCAATTCACGATCCCTTCCCCGAAATACTGCGCGGGAATGTCGAGCTTCTGCAGCACTTTTCCTGTCTCGAGCCGCACCTTGCGGATGGACGAATGCCCTTCGAGGCCGGTGCTTTCGTACAGAACGCCGTTCAGGTAGAACAGCCCCTCGGTAAAGGCCGAGACATCGTGAGGATAGGTATGGACTATCTCGACGTCGTACACCGGTACGGCCGCCGGAGAGGGCAAGGCAGAGGCGAGCGCCCAAAAGACGACGAAGATCTTAGTTCTTCGCAGCTTCATAGGTAACGAGGCCGGCGAATTCGAAGGTACTCACGAGCAGGTCGCCCTCGCCGCGAACCGCGTGTGCAGGCTGCGTGCAGAAGCCGCGTGCCTCGATCCGGTACTCACCCTTCGCCGGGAGCGCCCGCTGCTTGAGCGAGTCCATCGTGCAGCGCGAGTCGCCCAGCGTGCCGAAGATCCGGTTCGCGCCTTGCACGATCACGGTGAGGTTCGCACCGACCGCGCGCGCCGACCTGCCCGGACGAATTCCGTTTACGCCGAACACGAACAACAGATCGGGCGAAGTCCCCGGTACCCTTGAGAAGCTCAGGCGAATGCCGGGCGGCTTGTCGCGCGACTCGCCTTCGCAGCGGGTGCCGCTATTCGGCCAATCGACGTCTGCATCGATGGCTCCCGCCAGATGCGCATGCAGGTAGCCGTCACCCGACGCGAGACAGGTCGCAGGTGCAGGCGGCAGCAGCAGGGGTCCGGTGTCCTCGACCCCAAGGGCAAGCGCTGTGGCCGGAATCCACAGGATCATCAGAGGCCGGATAAACGGTATCATTATTCCGCATGTTGCCATGGAGTTCGAGTCAATGCTGAAGCTGAATCGATGGGTCCCGATTCTACTGTCGCTGTGCTTGGGGGCCTGTTCGGCCATGGCGCCCAAATTCAACAGGCCCACCGTATCAGTGGTCTCGGTCGAAATGCGCGGCGGCAACCTGCTGCAGCAAAACTTCGCGGTGAAGCTCAGCGTCCGAAACCCGAACGACCGAGCGCTGCCGGTCAGCGGCCTGCACCTGACCTTGAGCACCGGCGGCGAGGAAATCGCCGGCGGCGCGAGCGACCGTGCCTTCGTCGTGCCCGCATTCGGTGATTCGGAGTTCGACATGACCGTCAAGGCCAATATGGCGCTCGCCATCCTCAAGCTCGCCAATAAGATGGACCAGCACGCCGATTCGATCGACTACGAGGTGAGCGGCACTGCGAACCTCGATTTGCCTTTCCTGCATGACCTACCGTTTCATCAAACGGGGTCCTTCTCCCTCAAAGGCACTCAATAACCGTTTGAAAAAATTAGGGTTTTTTAATCCGGGCGCTCGATTCCGAGCCGCGGTCTGGTAAACTTGAGGGCCAAATGAAAGAGCGCCGCCACTTGTGGCGTTGCCCACAAGGTGATCATGCCCGCCTCGCCCTACGAACAATTGGAACAGGAGTTTCGCCGTTTACACGCCTTCCGCGGCGCACTGTCGCTGCTGCGCTGGGATGCCGCCGTGATGATGCCGCGGGGCAGCGCCGACGTGCGCGGTGAGCAGCTTGCTGCGCTCGAGACGGAGCATCATGCCTTGCTCACCACGCCGAAGGTTGCCCGCCTGCTGGAGCGCGCAGAGGCGGGCGCCTCGCAGCTGGAGGATTGGCCGCTTGCCAATCTGCACGAGATGCGACGTCAGCGCGATCATGCCATCGCGACTCCGCCGTCGTTGATCGCGCGGCTGGCCAAGGCCACCGCACGGGCAGAGGTATTTTGGGTCGAGGCCAAGAAGGCGAACGATTTCAATTTGCTGTCGCCTCATTTGGAAGAGGTGGTGCACCTGGTGCGAGACAAGGCGGCGCTGCTCGGGCAGGCGCGCGGGCTCGCGCCCTACGATGCCCTGGTGGACGGATTCACCCCGGGCATCTCCACCGCGGATATCGACACCATATTCAAAGCGCTGTCGCGCAAGCTGCCGGGTCTCATCAATCAAGCCATCGAAGTACAGGCGGCGCACGCGCCCACGCCGCTCACCGGCAAGTTTACGGTGGCGCGTCAGCGCTCGCTGTCCGTCGACGTGCTGAAGGCTCTGGGGTTCCCCTTCGATCGCGGCAGGCTCGACGAAAGCGAGCATCCCTTCACCGAGGGCGTACCGGGCGACATCAGGGTGACCACCCGCTTCGACATGAGCGATCCGTTTTCAGGTCTTCTCGGCGCCGTGCATGAAACCGGCCACGCCATGTACGACCTGGGGCTGCCCCTCGAGTGGCGCGATCAACCGGTCGGGCGCGATCGCGGCCTCGCGCTCGAAGAGAGCCAGTCCTTGCTGTTCGAGATGAACCTGTGCCGCAGCCGGCCCTTCGTGAAATATGTGCGGCCGTTAATGGAGAAATTCCTGCAAGTGAGCGGTCCGGAATGGGACGAGGCTAATCTGTACCGCCACTTGACCCGCGTGCGGCGCAGCACGATCCGCATGGACGCCGATGAACTGACCTATCCCGTGCACATCATGCTGCGCTATGAGCTCGAGAAAAAGATCTTGGAGGGCTCGCTGCCGGTGGCGGATCTGCCGGAGGCGTGGAACGCGAGCCTGGAGCAGCGGCTGAATATTCGTCCTGCGAACGACGTCGAGGGATGCTTGCAGGACATTCATTGGGCGGTCGGTCATTTCGGATACTTCCCTTCGTATGTTCTGGGCGCCGTCATCGCCGGCCAGCTCTACGAAGCCATGCGCTCGGCGCGTCCGTCGCTCGACGAGGAAATCGCCGCGGGACAATTCGCGGGGGTGATGGATTGGCTGCGCGACAATGTGCACGGCGTCGGCGCGCGGTTGCCCGTCCAGGAACTCATCAAGCAGGCCACCGACAAACCGCTGACCGCGGCCGCGTATCTGCGGTACTTGGAAGCGAAATACCTCGAGGTGCCGTGAAGCACCCGTCCAATAACTTCAAGAAGCTGCAAGCGTTCCTGCGCGGCTCCGTGGGCAAGGCCATCGCCGACTTCGCGATGATCGCGGACGGCGACCATGTCATGGTCTGTCTCTCCGGCGGCAAGGACTCGTACACCCTGCTCGACATCCTCTTGAGCCTGCAGCGCAGCGCTCCTGTGAGCTTCGAGATCACGGCGGTCAATCTCGATCAAAAGCAGCCTGGATTTCCGTCGGAGGTCCTGCCCCGGTACCTCGAGGATCTTGGAGTCAGGTACCGCATCATCGAGCAGAATACCTATGCGGTGGTCAAGCGAGTCATCCCCGACGGCAAGACCCTATGCGGCCTGTGCTCGCGCCTGCGCCGCGGCGCGCTGTACCGTTTTGCGGCCGAGAACGGCATTACCAAGATCGCGCTCGGCCACCACCGCGACGACATCGTCGAGACGCTGTTCCTCAACATGTTCTTCGGCGGGCGCCTCAAGGCGATGCCGCCCAAACTTCTCAGTGAGAACCGCCGCCACATCGTGATTCGGCCGCTCGCCTATGTGGCCGAGGCATCGATAGCCCGCTATGCCGCCGCCCGGGAATTTCCCATCATTCCCTGCACGCTGTGCGGCTCGCAAACCAACATGCAGCGCCTGGCGGTGAAGAACATGCTGCGCGAATGGGCGGTGAAATATCCCGGGCGCATCGAGTCGATCTTCTCCGGTATCTGCAACGTCGCCGCTTCCCAACTCGCGGACCCAGAGCTCTTCGACTTCGCGGGCCTCGACGGCAGGCGCAGCATACTGCCGATGACGGAGTCCGAGGAAGATGAATTGGCGGGCGAACTCGAGCCGCGCGATGCCGCTGTCCCGTAACAAAGGGGGCGGCTCGCGGACGCGGGCGGCGCATCACGCCTGGGAGACTCTCTCCGACGATCAATTGCTCAGCCTGCGTTTCTGCGATTTGAAGCTCAGGGTGCAGGGCACCGAATTGGAAGACGCCGTCCGGCGCTTGTACCGCGAGCTCGAGATGCGGGGAATACGGTTTCGGCCGCACTACTGGCTTGCGCAGGAATGGTTCTCGCCGGATGGTATTCCCGGAATCGCCATTCCCTTCTATCTCGCGCACCGGCGCCTGATGAACATCGAGCGGCGCTTCATGCGGGAGGTGGAAGGCGGCAACCGCAATTGGCTGATGCGTATACTGCGCCACGAAGCAGGCCACGCCATCGATTCAGCCTACCGCTTGAGACGCCGCGGCCAATGGCGCGCCGTATTCGGGCCCGCCTCGCTCCCATACCCCGAAACCTACCGCCCGCGCCCTGGAAGCCGGCGCTTCGTGCAGCACCTGGGCGCATGGTATGCGCAGGCGCACCCCACCGAGGATTTCGCCGAAACCTTCGCCGTGTGGCTCAAGCCGCACTCGGCATGGCGGCGCGAGTATTTGGGATGGCCTGCGTACGCAAAGCTCGAATACATCGATTCGCTCGCGAAAGACATCGGCCGGGCCAAACCCGCCGTCTCGGAGCGCGCCACCGTCGAGGACGTCACGGAAGAGACGCGCACCTTGCGTGAGCACTACGAGGACAAGCTTGCGAGGTACCGCCTGCCGCGCCGCTCCGGCGCCGATGAATTGCTGCTCAAAGTCTTCACTGCGGCGCCGCGCGCCCGCTCGCACGTGAGGGCGGCGACGCTGCTGCGCGAACTGCGCAATCCCCTGCGCCAGCAGATTCTGCGCAGCGGGGCTTTCAGCGAATATCTGGTGCATCAGGTGCTGCGGCTGATGATAGAGCGCTGCGACTCTTTGAATCTGTACGTGCGCGGTCCGCGGCGGGAGCTGAAGGCGCACTTGCTGTGGGTGATCGCGCGGCTCGCGGAATCCTATGAGGAGCGCCAGTTGCCCAGGTTGTCGCTGTGAACCGGGGGTCGCCGTGAGGAAGCTGCGGGCGCTGGTCTTGGTGCACGCGACCCTCGTGCCGCCGGACTCATTGAAGGGGTCCACCGAGAAGGAGATCGACGAGTGGCGCACCGAGTACGATGTCATTTCGCATTTGAAGTCGGAGGGCCACGAGGTCAGGCCCATAGGGATCAGCGACAGCCTATCCGAACTGCGCGGCGCGATCACCGACTGGAAGCCCGACATCGTGTTCAATCTGCTGGAGGAATTCGACGGCATCGTCACCTACGATCAACACGTCGTGGCGTTTCTGGAGCTGATGCACCAACCGTACACCGGCTGCAATCCGCGCGGCATGCTGCTGTCGCGGGACAAGGTTCTGTCGAAGCAGCTGCTGTCCTACCATCGGGTGCCGACCCCGCAATTCTTGGTGTTCCCGCGCGGCAAGAAGCCGCGAATCCCCAAGAAGCTGCGCTTTCCCCTGTTCGTGAAATCCTCGACCGAGGACGCGTCGCTCGGAATCGCGCATGCCTCCGTGGTCGCCGATGCGAAGCAATTGACCGAGCGAATCGCCTTCATTCACGAACAGACGCATTCGGACGCACTGGTCGAGGAGTACATCGAGGGCCGTGAGCTCTACGTCGGCGTGCTCGGCAACGACCGTCTGCGTGTGCTGCCCGTCTGGGAGATGACCTTCGGGTCTCTGCCGGAGAGCCTGCCCGCGATCGCCACCCGCAAGGTCAAGTGGGACCGCGCCTATCAGAAGCGCTACGGCATCACCACGGCCGCGGCCGAGGCGCTGCCTGACGGCACCGTGGCGCGGCTGGAGCAGCTGTCGAAGCGCATTTTCCGCGCGCTGCATCTGACCGGGTACGCGCGCATGGATTTTCGCCTGCGCTCCGACGGCGAACTGTTCGTGCTGGAGGCCAACGCCAATCCCAATATTTCGGCGGCCGAGGACTTCGCATCGTCGGCGCGAACCGCCGGCCTGAACTACGACCACCTGCTGCAAAGGATCATGCAGCTCGGCAGGAACTATCCTGCGGCCTGGCGCGCGGTCGAACCTTAGAACCGCCAGGCGCCCGGACTAGGGGCGGATCCAGCGATTCATCCACTCAAGCACGGTGTCGTACCACTGCACGCTGTCCGCCGGTTTCAGCACCCAATGATTTTCGTTCGGGAAGTACAAAAATTCGCTCGGTATTCCCCGCCGCTGCAGCGCCGTGAACACAGCGATGCCCTGGGCCAAGGGCACCCGATAGTCGAGCTGTCCGTGAATGACCAGGGTCGGCGTCTTCCACTGTGCCACGTAGTCCATGGGGTTGTACTTGGCGAAGCCTGCGGGATTGCGATATTCCGCGCCGCCGTTCTCCCACTCCGGAAACCATAGCTCCTCGGTGGAGTAGTACATGCTGCGATTGTCGAAGATGCCGTCGTGGCTCACGATGCACTTGAATCGATCCGGCCACTGGCCCGCGATCCAATTCATCATGTAGCCGCCGTAGGAAGCGCCGAGCGCGCAGGCGTGATCGCCATCCAACCAGGGGTACTGCTGCAGCGCCGCAGCGAGCCCAAGCTTCAAATCCTCGAACGGCTTGCCGCCCCAATCGCCGCTGATTGAATCCGTGAACGCCTGGCCATATCCGGTGGAGCCGTGGAAATCGATCATGACGACGCCATAGCCCGCCGCAGCGATGGTTTGCGCGTTCCAGCGCCAATTCCAGGAATTGGCGAAGCTGCCCTGCGGCCCGCCGTGAACCACGAACGCGACCGGATATTTCTGGTCGCGCTTGAATTCCGGCGGCTTGACGACGTAGCCGAAGACGTTTTCGCCGTTCCAGCCGGCGAAGCTGAATTGTTCGTACTCGCCGAATTTATGCTTTGCGAGCTCCGCCTCGTTCAAGTGCGTGAGCTGCACGGGCGCGCCGCCGCCGAATCCCACCGCGTAGAGGTCCGCGGGCCTCCCCAGATTGCTGTAGAGATAGAACACCCTGCGGGGACCCACGGTGAAATCCTCCACTTCGCCTGCGCCTGTGATCGCGGAGGTCCGGCCGGTATTCGCATCGATGGCCCACAGCGGCCGCTGGCCCAAATGGTCGGTGGTGGCAAACAAACTTTTGCCGTCTCTCGCCCACGCAAAATTCACGATCGACCGGTCCCAGCTCTGGGTGAGCGGTCGCTTCACCCCGGACTTCAAGTCGAGCAACACGAGGTGGAAACGGTCCGCCTCGAAGCCCGCGCGGTCCATCGCCACGTAGGCCAGCCGCGTGCCGTCGGGCGAGAAGAGGGGATGGCCATCCCAGGCGGGATTGTCCGCGGTCAAATTGCGCGGCGCTCCACCCCCGGCGGCGACCTGGTAGACGTCGAAGTTGGTCGACCACGCCTCTCCTGCCGAGGCGCGCACGGAAAACGCGACCTGCGAGCCGTCCGCGCTGAATGCATAGTCCTCGCGCCCGCCGAAGGGCTTGTCCGGTACATCGCCTATGCCGGCGGTGAGGTTCACGGGCGCTCCTCTGGCCACATCGTCGAGCGCCATTGAAAACAGCTGCGACCGCCGGCCGTCGCTCCAGGTGTCCCAATGCCTCACGAACAGCTGCCGGTAGAGAACCCCGCCTGCCGTGGAATGCGCGGCAGCGTCCAGCCGCTGCTTGGTGCATGCGAAATCGGCGCAATCGACAAAGACCTCGACGCTTACGACGATGCGGTCGCCCTTCGGCGAGACGCGAAAGGTGCCGACGTCGAGCGGCAGATTGGTGACCTGGAGCGCGTCGGCTCCCGGCACGCCGCCGTCGGCTGAAACCCTCCACACCTGCGTGGAGCCGCTGCGGTTCGAGAGAAAATATATGAAGTGACCGTCGGTGCTCCACTGTGCCCCATTCGAATTGGCACCGAGGTCGGTGAGCCGCTGCGCCGGACCTGCATGCTTGCCGGTGTCCGCGAGCCAGACGCCGGTGCGTCCTTTGTTGGCCTCCATGTCGGTGGTGCGCAGAGTGTAGGCCACGTGCCTGCCGTCGGGCGATGAGGCGATTTCCGAAATGCGCTCGAGGCGCACCAGATCCTGCACCGTGAAGGGTTGCGCAAGGTCGGCGGGCGCAGCCGCGGCCGTAGCCGCAGCAGCCGATGCGATCAATGCGCCATCGAGAGCGATTAGAGCGAGGAAGGCAAGAAAGCGATCGGCAACCATTGCGGTGTTCTCGTTCGAAGGGTGCGTAGGCAGGATTGTAGCCCCGGGAACGAAGGATTGCGCGAAATCGCGAACGGCGTTGCGCCAGAATACGCACATGAGGACACCGCTCGTATTGAGTTTCGATTTGGACGATACGCTGTGGCCGGTGGGTCCCGTCATCGCAGCCGCCGAGGCCGATCTGTTGTCGTGGTTGCGCGAGCGTTATCCGCGAACCGTGAGCGGTCACAGCGTCGAATCGATGCGGAACCTGCGCGCTTCGATAAGCGAGCGCTTTCCGGAGCACGGTCACGATCTCACCTTTCTGCGTCATC
This sequence comes from uncultured Gammaproteobacteria bacterium, assembly GCA_963702735.1. Classification (GTDB taxonomy): domain Bacteria; phylum Pseudomonadota; class Gammaproteobacteria; order Steroidobacterales; family Steroidobacteraceae; genus Bog-1198. The sequence goes on from CAVPDW010000003.1 coordinate 199,128, forward strand.
GCGCGCTCAAGGATCTGTTCGCCGCGGCGGATCTTGCGGAGTCGCTCGCCGACGAGGCGCTCGAGGTGTTCCTGACAGCGCGCAACCGCGTTGAATTCTACGACGATGTGCGGCCGGCGCTGCTTCGCCTGCGCTCGCGCTACCGCCTGTTCGCTCTCAGCAACGGCAACGCGGATCTTGATCGCTGCGGAATCGCTGATCTGTTCGCGGGCCACATCACGGCGAGGGCCGCCGGCGCCGCCAAACCGGACGCGCGCATCTTTGCGCGGCTCGCGCAGGCGGCCGGGGTCGAGGCCGCGCGCGTGCTGCACGTCGGCGACGACCCTCTTGCGGACATCGTCGGCGCAAGGCAGGCGGGCATGCAGGCGATATGGATCAACCGCGATTCGCGCGAGTGGCCGGCGCATTTTGCGCCCCCGTCGCGCACCATAACGAGTCTCGCGCAGATCGCTTAGCACCAATGAGATGCACGGCGCGCTTGGCAGCCTACGGCGTCGATTGCTGATAGCAAAAACACTGCAAATATAGGCATTTTCCGGCACCAGTTCGCGCTTTTGTCCTTCACTTGCGCGTAGCGTTGTCGATAGGATGGTATCAGCCGAAAAAGGATGCCGAGCATGCAAGCAGCCACCGCGGGACCTCTTGTAGCTGTCAGTTCCTTACGCGAATTCTTTCGCGACGCGTTCCACGCCGCGAGCGTGCACCAACACCTGGACATCGACGAGCAGGCGGAAGCATACGTGGTCAACCTGCTCACCATGTTCTCCCGCGCCGACGCGCTGTACGAGCGCACGCCGGAGGGCCTGCGCATACGGCCGCTGGCCCACATGCTCTCCGACGCCCTCGAGGCGCCGAGCCCTCAGGCGCGGCAGCGCGGCCTGCAGCGCTTGGGCGACGTTTCGCTGTTCGTCGCGGGGTTCTTCGCGCGCAGCTTCGCGCGCAAATTGATCGACATCGACTATCACATCGCGATGGGCGGGAACGCGTACAGCTCTCTGGCGGATACCATGCAGCGCTCCGTATCGGGCCGCTGCGTCGCGGCGATCTACGCTCAGCTCGCGCAGAAGTTTCAGCGGCTGGTCGATGCGCTGAACGAAATCGCCGACACCTCCTACCGGCACAGCGACGCGGACATCCTGCGGCTGTACGAAATATGGATGAAGACGGGCAGCGCGCGCGCGAGCGGGCTGCTCAAGCAGCTCGGCGTTCAGCCGGTCACGGCGGGCGGCGCGCGCCTCGAGCACTAGGGCCGGGATGGTTCTGCAAGGCCTGCAATCTCTGCTCGAACGTCTCTACGACGTCGACCTGGGTTACGACGTTTACGATTTCCTGGTCACGGATCGCCGCGCCCTCACGGGCCTGGCCCCGGGCCTGGTTGCGCGCGCCACGGAAGAGGAGCTGCTGTTGGCGGAAACGCCGGACGGCGCCGCCGTCTCGCTGTACCTCGATCCGTGCCTGCTGCGCAGGCTCGAGGGTGCGGATCCCGTCGGCGCCCTGACCGAAGAAAATCTCGCCGACTACTGCACGGCCCTCGAGGGAGTGAGCCACTTCGTCTACTCGACCTGGCGGCTGGACCGCGACCTGCCGGTGTCTCTGCTGGAGCTCGAGACTCAAGCTGAGGTCGACAAGTACGCCGTGACGGTGTTCTTGCTGGCGCGACAACTCGGCGGGAGCTACCCGGTGCAGGTACATCCGCGGCTGTTCGACCGAGTGAGCTTCGATGCACGCTTGGAGCCTGACCAGTTCCATCGCTATCGAACGGCGCACCGCTGCGCCGCGCGCTATTGCCGCCGATTGGAGCATCGCTTCGTGAGCCGGGGCCAGGCCAGAATCGAGGCGCTGGTGCGCGAGCTGCGCAGATTCTATCGTCTGGGAAGCACTGCGAAATTGCATCACGCGCTGGCCTGAACCCCTGCCGGCGGCCGCGCTGCGCTATTCCTCGTCCTTGTTGTTCGCCGCCTGTTTTTTCAGCTTTATAACTTCGCTGAGTTTGCGCAAATCGGTTTTCTTCGGAGGCGCAGGCGTCTTGCCCAGCTTGCCGCTGTCGTAGGGGTCATAGCCCTTCTTGGTGCCTAGAGGGTTCGCGCGCACCGTTTCGTGCGGAGTGGGGGCATCCTCGGCCAGCGACAGGGCGGGGTGCTCGAGCTTCTGCATGCGCTCGGTCGATACCTCGCGGCCGAACGCACCCGTGGCAATCGACCATTCCCATATCGCGTTGCCGCGGTCGTCAAAATTGACCCGGCCGGTGCCTGCCGGCTGAGCTTTGGCTTCGGACGCGCCAGACTTCCCCGGGGACGCAGAATCCCGGGAGGGAGAAGGTTTTGAGTTCTCTTTGCTCACGATACCTTTTTAGCCTTCGTTTCCATTAAGTCAATGAGTAGTAACCGAATTTCGGCGAACCGTCACAATTGTTATCGGCCTATTTCAGCCGATTTTGAGCGCGCCACAGCGCGAGCGCTGTTTTCCCGTCGTTCCACTCGCAGCGCAGCACGCGGTCGACGGCTTCCTTCAGGGGCAGCCATTGCAGCTCCAACTCCTCATCCGCATCCGGCGCAGGCCTGCCTACGACCAACTCCTGCGCGAGGTAGAGGTGAATGACTTCGGTGAAGATGCCGGGAGCCGGCAGGAAGGTGCCCAAGGAGGTCCAGCGCCGGGCTGATACCCCGGTTTCCTCGGCCAACTCCCGCATGGCGCATGCCTGCGGCGGCTCGCCTGCGTCCAGCTTGCCTGCGGGGATCTCCCAGAGGAAGTCCGTAATGCCATGGCGGTACTGGCGCACCAGGCAGACGCGCTCGTATTCGTCCACGGCGACCACCGCGGCGGCCCCGGGGTGGCGCACATAGTCCAGGTCGTACTCCCTGCCGTTCGCGTACAGAAGGCGCTCGGTGGAGACTTCGATGATTCGGCCGGTAAAAATGTGGTGACTGGCGATGGAGGCGGGTTTCTTGAGCATGAGGCCAGTCTAAAGCGAGGCCTGTGATCTGTCTCCGCGCGCGCGCCGCACCGGATGCGCGATCCTGCGCGGTAATTGGAGCACATTGCATCGCGATCTGGATATACGTACAGTAACGCCATCGCCCTTATGATGAAAGCAAAGACAAGCGCATTCGATTCGCTCAACCCTGCGCAGCGGCGCGCCGCCACCTTCGGCACGGCCGTACAGGACAAGGGTGTCGATGCCGGCCCGCTGCTCATCCTAGCGGGCGCGGGCACGGGCAAGACCAACACTTTGGCGCACCGCGCGGCGCACCTGGTGGTGAACGGCGTGGACCCTGCGCGCATTCTCATGTTGACCTTCACGCGCCGCGCCGCCCAGGAAATGATCCGGCGCACCCAGGCCATCGTCGCGGAAGTGATGTCGGATCGAGGCCGCGCCGGGGACCGCAGCGTGATCACGCGATTGCTGTGGTCGGGGACCTTCCATTCGGTCGGCAACCGGGTATTGCGGCTGTATGCCAAGCATTTGGGATTGGATCCCAACTTCACGGTGCTGGACCGCTCCGATGCGGCCGACTTGATGGACGTGGTGCGGCACGAATTGGGCTTCTCCTCCAAGGACAAGCGCTTCCCGCGCAAGGATGCCTGTCTCGCAATTTATTCCTATCGGGTCAATACGCGCCTGTCGCTGAAGCAAACTCTCGAGGAGCAGTTTCCCTGGGTGCGCGAGTGGGAGGCGGATCTTGCGCGTTTGTACCGCGAGTACGTCGGCCGCAAGCAAAAGAATCGTGCGCTGGATTTCGACGATCTGCTGCTCTACTGGCATGTGATGATGCAGAACCCGGCGCTGGCGCAAAGCCTGTCGAAGAATTTCGATCATGTGTTGGTCGACGAATACCAGGACACCAGCACCCTGCAGGGAGAGGTCGTGCATGCGCTCAAACCCGACGGCAGGGGGGTGACGGTGGTGGGCGACGACGCACAGGCCATCTACTCCTTCCGCGCCGCCGCGGTGGAGAACATCCTGGGATTTGCCGATCGATACAAGCCCAAGGCCGACATGGTGGTGCTGTCGCAGAACTACCGTTCCGCACAGCCCATTCTGGATTCAGCCAATGCACTCATGGCGGAGGGCGCCCGCCAGCACCGCAAGACCTTGCTGGGATTGCGCCAAGCCACACAGAAACCCTTCTATGTCTCCATGGACGACGCACAGGCACAGGCCGAATACATCGCGGGGAAGATCCTACAGACACGTGAAATCGGCGGTTCGCTCAAGCGCCATGCCATCCTGTTTCGCAGTTCGCATCACAGCGACGTGCTCGAAGTCGAACTCAGCAAACGCAATATTCCGTATGTTAAATACGGCGGCCTCAAGTTCCTGGAGGCGGCGCATGTCAAGGACCTGATGTCGGTGCTGCGCTGGGCGGACAATCCGCGCAATTCCGTGGCGGGATTTCGAGTGCTGAAGCTGCTGCCCGGCATAGGCCCCGGCACCGCCAAACAGGCGCTCGACTATTTCGAAGCGCAGGACTTCGGCATGAAGAGTCTTGCCGGCTTCGATGCACCGCAGCCGGTGAAAATGGATTGGAAGCGATTCTGCGCGCTGTTCGAGAAGCTTGGCGATCCCGCGACTCCGTGGCCGGGCCAGGTAGGGTTGGTGCGCGAGTGGTACAAGCCGCAGCTCGAACGCATTTACGACGCGGCCTTTTCCCGCACGGGAGATCTGGATCAGCTGGAGCAACTCTCGGTCCAGCACGCGAGCCGGGAGCGGTTCCTTACCGAACTGACTCTGGATCCACCGTCGGTGACCGGCGATAAATCGGGCGGCGCCTCGAAGGACGAAGATTATGTAATTTTGTCGACGATTCACTCGGCCAAGGGCCAGGAGTGGGACATCGTCTATGTGCTCAACGTCTCGGACGGCAACTTTCCGTCGGAATTCTCCACCGGCAAGCCTGAGCTGATCGAAGAGGAGCGGCGCCTGTTATACGTGGCGATGACGCGGGCGCGCAACGAACTTCATCTGTGCGCCCCGCTCAGGTACCAGGTCACGCAGCAACCCAAGGACGGCGACAAGCATGTGTACGGCTCCAAGAGCCGCTTCATGACCGACCGGGTGCTCGAGACCTGTGAGCGGATCTCACTCCGGAACATGCGGGGCGTGGAGAACTTGCGCGAAGGCGAGGCGGCAACGGTGGACGTGGTCGCACAACTCAAAGAAATGTGGTGACCGGGCGTCCCGACGGGGCAAGTCGCCGCCGGCGCGCCGTCACCGGCAGTCTACTACCAGCGGCGAGGACCGCTGCCGCCGCCGCCACCGCCACCGCTCGCGGGTTTGGAGCGAGGCGCCCGTTCCTGGGCCTCGTTGACGCGCAGCGGGCGTCCACCCATCTGGAAGCCGTTCGTCTGTTGTATCGCGTTTTGCGCGTCGCCGGCAGCCATGTCCACGAACGCAAATCCGCGCGGCCGTCCGGTCTCGCGATCGTTGATGAGCTTGACCGACTCGACTTTGCCGTGGCGTTCGAACAGCGCACGAACTTCGTCTTCCGTCGCGGTAAATGGCAGGTTGCCAACGTAGATCGTCGTCATTCAACTAATCTCACTAACAGTGTTTCGACACTCAGGCGCCGCGGCGCCCATCATTGCGCCGGAGCCTGCACCCTCGGAAGATGCTACGCCAGGGCAATATTGTTGGCAAACCGGGGGTTGAACCATTTGCCCACCGCTATTCGACCTCGAGATATGCGTAGCCGTTGAGCTCCTGCTCGTAGAAGCGCTTCACGGCCTGCGCTTCGCTTAAGTTCATACGGCCTTCCTGGACCGCCCGTTCGCAGTCGCGGGCGATGCGGGGATACAACTCGTCGGTGTCGTACTCCATGTACTCGAGCACCTTGTTGGCGGTGTCGCCCTTGACTATCTCCTCGATCCACCAGCCTCCGCCGTCTTGCAGCCGGATATGCACCACATGGGTGTCGCCGAACAGATTGTGCAGATCGCCGAGGGTCTCTTGATAGGCTCCGACCAGAAAGGCGGCCAGGTAGTAGGGCTCGCCGGGCATCAATTGGTGCACCTCAAGGGTGCGCTTGGTCGATCGGGGGTGCACGAAGCGGTCGATCTTGCCGTCCGAATCGCAGGTGATATCGGCCAGAACGGCGCTGCGCGACGGCCGTTCCCCCAAGCGTTGTATGGGCATGATCGGAAACAACTGGCCGATGGCCCAGCTGTCGGGCAAAGATTGAAACACCGAGAAATTGCAGAAATAGATGTCGCTCAGCATGTCCTCGAGGTCTTCCAGCTCCTCAGGCACCCGGTCGAGCTTGCGGCAGTAGTCGCGGATCTTGGTGCAGGTCGCCCAGTAGAGCTTCTCCGCCAGAGCGCGGAATTCGAGGCTCAGGTACCCCAGGTTGAACATCTGCAGCGCCTGTTCGCGGGCCTGCAGCCCGTCGTGGTAGCACTCGACCAGGCGCCGCTCGTTGACCGACCGGTAGCTATCGAACAAATCGCGCACCGGCTGCGGCACTTCCTCCCGGCCGTGGTAGTCCTCCTCGAGCCGGCCGGTGACCTTGAATTGATCGAGGGTGGAGGAACCCAGGGTGTCGAAAACCAGCAGACTGTGGTGGGCCGCAATCGCACGCCCCGACTCGCTCACGATCATGGGATGCGGCACGTCGCGCGCGTCGCAGACGCTCTTGATGCGATACACCACGTCGCTCGCGTATTCGTTCAGGGTGTAGTTCATCGACGATTCGAAGTTTGTCCCGCTGCCGTCGTAGTCGACCCCGAGGCCCCCGCCGATGTCGATGTATTGCAGGCCCGCGCCCATGATCTTGAGCTCGGCGTAGACATGCGCCAGTTCGTTGATGGCGTCCTTCACGCGGCGGATGTCCTGGAGCTGGCTGCCCGGATGGCAGTGCACGAGCTGCAGGCAGTCCAGCATGTTGCGTTCCTTCAGCAGCGCGTAAAGGTCGAGGATCTCGCTTATAAACAGGCCGAACTTGGATTTTTCGCCCGCGGATTCCCTCCATCGGCCGGCGCCCTCGCTCGCGAGCTTGACCCGCACGCCGATCTTCGGCCGCACGCTGTAGCGTTCCGCGTGCTTCAAGATCAGATGTATCTCCTCGTAGTTCTCCACCACCGGAATGATGGTGCGCCCGAGCTTGGTGGCCAGAATGACCGCCTCGATGTACGAGTCGTCCTTGAAGCCGTTGCACACGACGATGCGATCCGGCGCATCCTCGGTGATGGACATCACCGCGAGCAGCTCCGGCTTGGAGCCGACTTCGAGGCCGAAGCCGAATTCCTTGCCGTAGCGGTAGACCTCTTCCACCACGAGCCGCTGTTGATTGACCTTGATGGGAAACACCGCCGCATACCGGTTCTTGTAGTCGTTTTCCGCGATGGCCGTGCCGAAGGCCTCGGCCAGGTGGCGCAGGCGATGCGCGAGAATATCGGAAAAGCGGATGACCACCGGCGTGTGCAGGTCGCGGGCTTTCAACCCCTGCACCACGTCGTAGAGATCGATTTCGCGCGCGGCGTCCATGCTCGGCCTTATCACCACATGACCGGCTTCATTGATCGAAAAGTAGCCCTTGCCCCAGGCTTCCACCTGGTAGAGGTCCAGCGACTGGTCGATCTTCCAGGAGTTTGCGGGGAGCAATTTCGCGGGTGTGTTCATGTCGCGCGCACGATAACAAATTGGTGCTGCATGTAAATGACGGCCGTCGGCGCTAGCCCCGGGCGACGGGGCGGCGCGGATCGGTGATCCACTCGCTCCAGGATCCGGCGTACAGCCGGCCGCCGTGCAGACCCGCCGCCTCGAGGCTCAGCAAGTGATGGCAGGCGGTGACGCCGGAGCCGCACATGGCGATCAATTTCTCAGGGCCGGCACCCGCGAGCCGCTCCCGCCAGCGCCGCTCGAGCTCCTTTAAGGGCAGAAACCGGCCGTCGTCGCCGAGATTCGCGGAAAACGGGTGGTTCACGGCGCCGGGCACGTGCCCGGCCACGGGATCTATGGGCTCCAGGCTGCCTGCGAAGCGTTCCGCCGCGCGCGCATCCACCAAGAGCGCGGTGCCGTCGCGCAGAGCACGCTCGACCTCTGCGGTGCTGACGACGGCGTCGGCGTGGATGCGCGGGGAAAAGTGTTCCGCTGCGGCCTGCACCTCGCCCGACTCGCGCGCGCCGCCGGCGGCGGTCCATGCCCTGAATCCGCCGTCGAGGACGGCGACTGCGTCGTGTCCCAGCCAGCGCAGCATCCACCACAGCCGCGCCGCGAACGACGAGTTGGCGTCGTCGTAGGCGACGACCTGAGTATGGTCGCCGATGCCCAGCTCCCCCGCGCGGGCCGCAAAGACCGCGGGTGGAGGCAGAGGGTGGCGGCCGGTGCTTGGGTTAACGGGCGCAGACAGGTCGCGGTTGAGGTCGGCATAGCGGGCGTTGGGGATGTGCGCCTCGAGGTATGCCTGCCTTCCCGCCTCGGGAGAGCCAAGATCGAAGCGGCAGTCGACGACGGCCAGATGAGGCCGGCCGAGCAGCGTCCGCAGCGAATCCACGTCGATCAAGGTCTTGAAGATCACCAATCGGAGCTTAGCGCGACGAGGAATGAACTGCATCCGCTACAATCGCGCCATGGCACTCACTCTGTACTGGGGCAGCGGCAGTCCGTTCTCGTGGCGGGTGCTCCTTGCGCTCGAACACAAGCAATTGCCTTACGTGTCGCAGCTACTGCACTTCGACAAGCAGGAACATCAGTCGCCTCAGATGCTGAAGCTCAATCCCCGCGGCCGCGTGCCCGTGCTCAAGGACGGCGACTACGTGTGCTTCGAATCGGTGGCGGTGCTGTACTACCTGGACGTCAAGTACCCCCAGGCACCCATATTCGGGGCAACCCCGGAGGAAGCCGGCGTCATCATGCGCGTCATCTGCGAATTCATGGCCTATGCCGAACCGTCGCTGGTCAAGATCACCGGGGCGATCTTCAGCGATTCGGTCCGTGAGAACATCGACGAGCTGACCGACGCCATGCACGTCGTGGCGCGCGAGGCGCGCACCATCGAGGGACGCCTGAGCAAGGAGCAGTGGATCGTGGGCGCGAACTATTCTGCCACCGACATGGTGATATTCCCCTGGATACAGGTGCTCCGACGCGCGCTCAACAGAAGCTCCGCCGCGGAATTGGGTGCGCGCTTTCTGCCCATGGAGCGCAACTATCCGGCGCTCGCGCGCTGGATTCACCGCATCGAAGCGCTTCCCGGCTACGAGCGGACCTACCCGCCCCATTGGCGTGAAAGCTGAAATTTTGCTCACCGCCAGGTAGGCTGGCGGTCCGTTCCAAGCGGCGTCAAACAAGGGCTCAAATGAAATGGTGCATGTAAACTTTGCGGGCAAGATCGTTTTCGTGGGTTTCGGCAGCATCGGACAGGGTGTCTTGCCTTTGATCTTGCGCCACATCGGCACCTCCCCCGGCCGCATCACCATCGTCACCGCCGAAGACGCCGGCCGCACTCAAGCCGTTGAGGCCGGAGTGAAGTTCGTCAAGACCGCGCTCACGCGGGAGAACTACCGGCAAGCACTCACGCCGCTGCTCGACGCGGGCGATTTCCTGCTGAATCTGTCCGTCGATGTGTCGAGCGTCGCGCTCATTCAATTGGCGCGCGAGCGCGGCGCTCTGTACCTCGACACCTGCATCGAGCCGTGGGCCGGAGGCTATACCGACCCGAAGGCATCGGTGGACACGCGCAGCAACTACACCATGCGCTTGGAGGCATTGAGCCTGCGCAATGACGCCCGCAGGTCGCCCACGGCCGTGCTCACACACGGCGCCAACCCCGGCCTCGTCTCTCATCTGGTCAAGCAGGCCCTGCTCAATATCGCCGCGGACACCGGCGTCGATGCCGGTGCGCCGGGCAGCCGCGAGTCGTGGGCGAGGCTTGCGCAGACGCTCGGCATCAAGGTCATGCACATCGCCGAACGCGATACCCAGGTCACCAACGTGCCGAAGCAGCCGAACGAATTCGTCAATACCTGGTCGGTCGACGGCTTCGTCAGCGAAGGGGCGCAGCCCGCCGAACTCGGATGGGGCACGCACGAGAAGCACTTTCCGGCCGACGGAGGACGCCACACACACGGCTCCTGCTGCGCGATCTATCTGAATCGCCCCGGGGCGAGCACCCGGGTGCGCACCTGGACCCCCAAGGCGGGGCATTTCCATGGGTTCCTCATCACCCATTCCGAAGCGATTTCATTGGCCGATTACTACACTGTCACGGACGGTCCGCGGGTGGTTTACCGCCCGACCAGCCACTACGCTTACCACCCGAGCGACAATGCGGTGCTGTCGGTGCACGAATTCGCCGGCAACAATTGGCACCTGCAGGATCGCAAACGCATCATGCTGAACGAGATCACGGCCGGCATCGATGAGCTCGGGGTGCTGCTCGCCGGTCACAAGAAGAATGCCTATTGGTACGGTTCGCAACTGTCCATCGAGGAAGCGCGCAAATTGGCACCGTACAACAGCGCCACCAGCCTGCAAGTCACCTCCGCCGCGCTGTCCGGGATGATCTGGGCCATGGAGAATCCGGACCGCGGCGTGGTCGAGCCCGACGAGATGGACCATCGGCGCACCCTCGAAATCTGCAGGCCGTACCTGGGCGAGGTGGTCGGCAAGTACACAGACTGGACGCCGCTGTATCAGCGCGGCGAATTGTTCGCCGAGGACATCGATCCGTCCGATCCGTGGCAGTTCAAGAACGTTCGGGTGGTCTAGGACGGGTTCTCGCAGCCGTAGCGGACGGCGAGCACCGTGAACAGCGTGGTTCCGGCGGGAAGATCCACGCTGATTTCATCGTCGAGGCGCTTGCCCAAGAGGCTTCGCCCGAGCGGCGAATCCATGCTCACGTAGTGCTCGTTCATGTCGAACTCATCGGGCCCGACGAGGCGATACCAGCGCACTGCGCGCCGTCCGCCGTGATCGCTCTCCAACTGTACCCATGCGCCGAAGTACACGCGGTGCTGATCGCGCCTTCCATGTTGGCCCAAATGGTCGACGATGGTCATACCTTCGAGCCGCTTGCGTAGAAAGCGCACGCGCCTGTCGATCTCGTGCAGGCGCTTCTTGCCGTAGGTGTATTCGGCATTCTCCGATCGATCGCCCTGCGCGGCGGCCTCCGCCACCGCGAGGGTGACCCGCGGGCGCTCCTCGTGCCACAGCCGGTCGAGTTCATCCTTGAGCCGCTTGGCCCCTTCGGGAGTGATGTATTTCGAGCCTGGCGGAGTGGGTGGGCGATATCTTGACACGGTGCACAAAGTAAAAGGCTTGAGGACGTGAACTCCGTACGCAGGCGTAGCAATCGACTGAGCGGCCGTTCACAGATTGCTTGAGGCCCGAATCTTAAGCTTCCTACCCATGAGCGTTAAATATTACACCCACTTTATCGCGCAGTCGGAAGGAGCCGTCGAGTACAACGAGTATCGAGGCGTCGTGGAACTCCTCGATCGGTCGGGCAACGTCGAGGGCGACCGCGCCATCGCGCGAATGCTGGCGCGCAGCTTCGATCTCGAGGAAACCGACATTCAAGTCTTGCAGTGGGACCATTTGCACTAGGGTCCCAGGAGCGCACCGATCCCCTAGCGGGCTTTACTTCCCTTCAATGAAGTCCGCCTCTCCGCCCCGAGCTCATCACTCGGGGCTTTTTTTTCCACGGTGCTAGACTTGGGGCCGCCCACGACCTTTAGGGCGGGAGGGGAACATGCGCAGATTGCTTTTAGGGATGGTCGCGCTCACCGGCTTGAGTCTGTCCGGCTGCGGTTACAACACCATGCAAGTGCAGGACGAGAAGATCAAGGCCGCTTGGTCGGAGGTCCTTAATCAGTATCAACGCCGTGCGGACCTCATCCCAAACCTGGTCAACACGGTCAAGGGCTATGCCGCCCAGGAGAGTTCGGTGCTCCTCGGGGTGACGGAGGCCCGCGCCAAGGTCGGCTCCATCCAGGCGACGCCTGAACTCGTCAACGATCCTGCCGCATTCGCCAAGTTCCAAGCCGCCCAGGGGCAGCTCACGAGCGCCCTGTCGCGCCTCCTTGTCGTCACTGAAAATTATCCGCAATTGAAATCCGACCAGAATTTCCGCGATCTTCAGGCGCAGCTCGAGGGCACGGAGAACCGCATCACGGTGGCGCGCAACCGCTACATCGAGGCGGTGCAGGATTACAACGTGACGGTACGTTCGTTTCCCGGCAACCTGACCGCCATGATGTTCGGCTACAAGCCCAAGCCGAGCTTCACCGTCGAGAATGAGGCTGCGGTATCCAAACCGCCCAGCGTCGACTTCTCGGCGCCGTCCCCGAAACCCGCCCCGGCGCAATAATTGATCGGGCGCGCTGCTGCGGTGTTGGCGTTGCTGCTGGCGGCGGTGCCTGCCGGTGCGCTCGTGGCCGTGCCGCCGCTCAACGCGCGTGTCACCGACCTCACCGGCACCCTGTCCGGCGCCGCTGTCGCGCGCATCGAGGCCAAACTCGCTGATCTCGAGGCCAACAAGGGCAGTCAGATCGCGGTGCTCATCGTACCCAGCACTCAGCCCGAGGAAATCGAGCAGTTCGGCATCCGCGTCGGGGATGCGTGGAAACTCGGCCGCAAGGGCGTGGACGATGGCGCGATCTTGATCGTGGCCAAGAACGACCGTAGGGTGCGCGTCGAAGTGGGCACAGGGCTCGAGGGCGCGCTGCCCGATGCAATCGCAAACCGCATCGTCGATGAGATCATCGCGCCGCACTTCAAGCAGGGTGATTTCGACGGCGGCATCGAAGCGGGCGTCGACAAAATGATTGCGGTGGTCAACGGCGAGCCCCTGCCCGAGCCCGACCGGAAGTGGGAGCACCACGGCGGCCTCGGCAATATGCTGCCGTTGCTGCTGGTGGTGGTGGTGGTCGCCGGGGGCGTGCTGCGCGCTCTATTCGGCAGGCTGTTCGGGTCGGTGGCCACCGGCGGCATTGCCGGCGCGATTGCGTGGGCATTCAGTCATTTGCTGCCCATCGGGTTGGGCGCCGGTGTCATCGCCTTTCTAGTCGCCCTGATGGCTGGGTCGAGCTCGAACGGCTGGTCGGCGGGCCGGGGTTGGGGCGGCGGCCTGGGCGGCGGATTCGGCGGGGGACTGGGGGGCGGCGGCTTCGGGGGTGGAGGCGGCTTCAGCGGGGGCGGAGGTGGCTTCAGCGGCGGCGGCGCCTCGGGGAGCTGGTGATGCAGATCGGGCGGCTGATACGGCATGGGTTCGCGACGCGCTGGAGCGCGCGCCTCAAGTTCCCCCGCAGGACCTTGGACGCCATCGAGCAGGCCATCGCCCGCGCCGAGCTCACGCATGCGGGCGAAATCCGCTTCGCCATTGAATCGGAGTTGGCGCCCGTGCACATTCTGAGGGGGGTGACGCCGCGGGCCCGCGCTCTCGATGTGTTCGCACACCTCCGTGTATGGGATACCGAGCAGAACAACGGCGTCCTGGTGTATGTGCAGCTTGCGGATCGCAGCGTCGAGATCGTCGCCGACCGGGGCTTCGACGGCCGGGTCAGCCCCGCCGAGTGGGCGGCGGTGTGCCGGCTCATGGAAGAGCATTTCCGCGCAGGAAGGTTCGAAGCCGGCTCAATCGCCGGCGTGGACGCCATTGGCACGCTGCTGGCGCGCCATTTTCCGCAAACCCCCGGCAGGACCGGGCCCTCGCGCAATCAATTGCCTGACCGCCCGACTTTGCTGTAGATAGGGCTAATGAGAATCCTGAAGTTGGCCCTTTGCGCCGTAGGGCTGGGGTTGGGCGGCTGTTCGCTGTTCAGACCCCCACCCGTTGCGCCTCCCCCGGTAGTGCCGCCGCCGCCGCCGGCCCCGCAATATCCTAAGCCCACTGCCACCCACCGCTCCCTAGTCGAAGCGGGCAGCGATATCGTGGGCTACGTGCAGAAGACCATCGTCGGCAGGGACGACACTCTGCCCGACATCGCGCGCCGCTTCGATGTGGGGTACGAGGAGATGGTGAGCGCAAATCCCGGGGTCGATCCCTGGCTGCCTGGCGTCGGCAAAGAGGTGGTGGTGCCCACGCAATTCATACTGCCGGCCGCCCCGCGTGAAGGGGTGGTGGTGAACCTGGCCGCGATGCGCATCTTTTACTATCCGCCCCACAAAAAGGGCGAGCCGCAGGTGGTCTTCACGCATCCCATCGGCATCGGCACGGTGGGGTGGAAGACTCCCGAGGGCACGGCGAGGATCGTCAGCCGGCAAAAGGACCCGGTATGGGTGGTGCCCAAGTCGATTCGCGAGGAGCACGCCAAGGATGGCGACATACTGCCCGCGCAGGTGCCCGCCGGACCCGACAATCCTCTGGGCGCGTATGAGTTCCGCCTGGACTGGCCGAGCTACTTGATTCACGGCACCAACAAACCCTACGGGGTCGGCATGCGCTCAAGCCATGGCTGCATCAGGCTCTACCCCGAGGACATCGCCGTACTCTTCGACATGATCCCCATCGGCACCAGGGTGACCGTGGTCAATCAGCCCTACCTCTTCGGATGGCGCGACGGCACGCTGTACCTACAAGCCTACGGCGTGATGGAGGATGATTCGCGCGACTGGAGCAAGAATCGCAAGGTATTGCTCGCGAAGCTGCTAAGTCCAAAATTGCAGAAAAAGATCGCGGCGCACGACAAGGACATCGACTGGCAGCGGGTGGGCGATTTGGCGCACTCCCCGCGCGCCATACCGGTGCCCATCACGGGCGGCCAGGGCGGGGTCGACGAGGTGATTTCCCGGTCGCTCACGGTCGACAACACCTTGCCGACGGGCTCCAATTGGGACGGCAAGACGGGGCTGTTGGTCGACGAAAAGACGTTCAAGGAGCTGGTGGGCGGCCGCGCCGACGCTCCTCCGGCGGCACAGTCCACATCCTCCGTTCACTGATGTTCCGGTCGCCGAAAGGATGGCGTGTTGCGGTCCTCGCGCTCGCCTGCGTGACGTTGGGCGCGGGTTTGTGCGCGGCGGCAGCGACGGCCGCGGACGGCGCCATCGAACCGGGTTTCGACTATCACTCCTTTGCGAACGTCGATCAGTTCAGGGTCACTCACATCGAGTTGGATCTGCAGGTCGATCTGGACAATAAGGTGATCGACGGCGTCGTCGCTCTGCAGTTCAAGCGGCTGGATCCGCGCGCCACCCAGTTGGTGCTCGATACCAAGGGCCTGACGATCAATGACGTGAGCCAGATGGCCACGGACGTCTTGGGCGCAACGTCCAAGAGTCAGACGGTGTGGGTCAGCCGGCCGTTTCACTTGGAAAAGCCCGACCCCATCCTGGGCAGCGCGCTGGTCATCGACTTGCCGCCGTCGCGCAAGGCCGTCGAGGCCATCAAGATCGAGTACTTAACCGTGCCCACCGCTGCTGCGTTGCAGTGGCTCACCCCTAAACAAACCGCAGGCCGCCACAAGGGATTCTTGTACACACAATCGGAGCCGATCGGCGCGCGCAGCTGGATCCCCCTGCAGGACACGCCCCAGGTGCGTGCCACCTACACGGCCACGATCCACACCGACCCGGGTTTGCGGGCGGTCATGAGCGCCGAGAATGATCCCACGCACAAGCGCAACGGCGAATATTCCTTCGTCATGCCGCAGGCGATTCCCTCCTACCTGATCGCCCTTGCCGTCGGTGACATCGCGTTCAAGGAGACCGGGCCGCGAACCGGGGTGTATGCCGAGAAATCCATGGTCAGTGCGGCCGCCAAGGAATTTGCCGATACTGAGTCGATGATCGCCGCCGGCGAGAAGTTGTTCGGACCCTACCGCTGGAGCCGCTACGACATTCTGGTGCTGCCGCCGAGCTTTCCCGTCGGCGGCATGGAGAACCCGCGACTCTCATTCATCACGCCCACCGTGATCGCCGGCGACAAGAGCCTGGTGTCGGTAATCGCGCACGAATTGGCGCATTCTTGGTCGGGAAACCTCGTCACCAACGCGACCTGGCGCGACGTGTGGCTCAACGAGGGGTTCACTGTCTTTCTGGAGAGCCGCATCACCAGTGCGGTTTACGGCGAGCAGCGCGAATCGATGGAGGCAGTGTTGGGCCTCCAAGCCCTGCGCGAGAATTTGGCAACGCTTGCGCCCAAGGATCAGGTGCTGGCCATCGACCTGCGCGATCGTGGTCCGGATCTGGCGTTCAGCGAGGTACCCTACCAGAAGGGGCGGCTGTTCCTAAGCTACCTCGAGGCTAAATTCGGCCGCGAGCGCTTCGACGCCTTTCTGCACGCCTATTTCGATCACTTTGCGTTCAAGAGCATCACCACCGAGCAGTTCAACGAATATCTGAAGGCCAACCTGATCGACCGTTTTCCAGGCATCGTGACGCGCGATCAAGTGCTTGCCTGGGAGAATGCTCCGGGTATTCCTGCGGATGCAGTGCTGCCGGTGTCGAGCGCCTTTGTGCCCGTCGATCAGGCGCGCGAGGCATGGCTCGCCGGAACGCTTCCGCCCAAGAAGCTTGGGGTAGACTGGGTGACGCAGCAGTGGCTCTATTTCTTGAATAACTTGCCCGCCGCGCTTCCCCGCGCGCAACTCGCGGAGCTCGACGACGCCCGCGGCCTGACCCGCAGCCAAAACGCCGAAATTGAACACAGCTGGCTTAAAATCGTGATCCGCAACAATTATCAGCCCAGCTTTCCACGGCTCGAGGAATACTTGAAAACCATAGGCCGCCGCAAATTGATCGTGCCCCTGTATGCCGAGCTTATGAAAACTCCGTCCGGCACGGAATTTGCGAAGCGCGTGTACCGCCTGGCGCGGCCCGGCTACCATCCCGACACGGCCGCGGTCCTCGACCCCATGGTCGATCCCGACGCGGGGGATGCGCCGGACACGCCGCTGCGATGAGCGAGTGGATGAAGGTGATGCTCGAGGAAATCGCGCGCAAGAAGGCGGAGGCGGAGCAGATCCGCGCCGAAGCGCGGCGCCGCAGCGGCGAGGAGGGCCGCGACGACGGCTCGCCGATGCGGCCTCGGCCGTACACCGACCGCTCGCAGGAATGATTCCGCTCAAAGGTGACCTGCCGTCCGCGCGAAAGCCCGTCGTCACCGTCGCCCTGATCGCGACATGCACCGGCGTATTCCTGTGGCAGCGCTCGCTGGACGCGGCATCGGGCCGCCAAGCGGTGGCTGCATTGGGGGCGATACCGGCGGTGCTGTTGACGGAGGCTCGGCTGCCGTACGACTTACAGTGGATACCCCGCTTCGCATCGCCGGTCACGTCCATGTTTCTGCACGGCGGCTGGATGCATCTGCTCGGCAACATGCTGTTCCTATGGATCTACGGGAACAACGTCGAAGACGCGCTGGGGCACGCGCGTTATCTGGCGTTCTATATCCTCTGCGGCATCGCCGCCCTGTTCACACAGGCCCTGGCCAACCCCGCATCACCGTATCCCATCATCGGCGCGAGCGGCGCCATCTCCGGGGTGCTGGGCGCATACCTGCTGCTGTTTCCGCGAGCCCGAGTGCTGACCCTGGTGCTGCTGCCGTTCTATGCGACCACCTTGAAGCTTCGAGCGATGCTGCTGCTGCTGTTGTGGTTCGCGGTGCAGTTGATCGGCGACCTTGCCGTACCCGAGGGCGGCGCGGGCATCGCGTTCCGCGCGCACATCGGTGGATTTCTGACGGGCATGCTGCTCGCGCTCTTGCTCAAGCGTTATGATAAAGTGACGCTCCGTGACGCCGATCAACTCAAGGGTCCAGGTCGAAGAAGAACGCGGCCCTGATCACGCCATCATGCGCCTCGGCACGTCGCGCGCCGCGTTCGTCGGCCGCACCCTGCGCGGCCCTGTCGATCGGCCGCTGCTCATCAAGAGCTTCACGGAATTTCAGCAGCTGTTCGGCGGGCTTTGGCAGCCGAGTCCCCTGGGATATGCAGTGGAGCAATTCTTCGATCACGGCGGCCGCGAGGCGCTCATCGTACGCGTGGTCAATGGCGCGCGCGCGGCGACGCTCACCATAGGCCGCGGCGACGCGGCACTGCGCTTTCGGGCGGTGCGGCCCGGCACCCGCGAATACCTGCGCGCCAGCGTCGACTACGACAACGTGGAGACGGAGCAGGAATTCAATCTCACGGTGCAGCGTGTGCGCACCCAGGGCACAGCCCAGGTCGAAGACCAGGAGATGTTTCATCGGCTGTCGCTCGATCCCGCGGCGGCCAACTATCTGCCGCGTGCAATCGCCGACTCCGAACTGATTCGGCTCGCGGGCGAACTGCCGTCGCGGCGGCCCGAGCGTACCGTGGATGCCGCAAGCGGCCTCGCCACAGGTTACGTCAATTCGAATTCCGACGGCGACGACGGCGCACCGCTCACGGACTACGACTTGATCGGGCGCGAAATCGACCGCACCGGCCTATTCGCGTTGAATCATGCGGACTATTTCAATTTCTTGTGCCTTCCGCCCTTGTCGCGCGATCAGGACGTGGGGCCGAGCGCTTTGCTGGTCGGCACCCGGTATTGCAAGGAGCGCCGTGCGCTGCTCATCGTCGATCCGCCCTCGAGCTGGCACACGGCTGACGATGCCCTACGAGGCATGCGCGAGTGGAATTTCTTCAGCGAGAATGCGTTGATGTATTTTCCCCGTGTGCTTGCGCACGACAAGCTGCGGGGTCACTTCGAATCGTTCGCGCCCTGCGGCGCCGTGGCCGGCATGCTGGCGCGCTGCGACGAGGCCGCTCCTGTGTGGGTTCCCGTCAAGAACGACGAGGTCGTGCTGCGTCCAGGATACCGGCCGACCTGTCTCGTGGCCGAGGACCGCCGCATGCGGCTGGCCACTCTGGGGGTCAATACCATCCTGGCCGTGCGATCCGCCGCGCGAATCGGCGTTGCCGCGCGCACGCTGGCGGCGGGCGCCGCGGCGGACGCCGATTGGCAGTATTTGTCCTCGCGCAGGCTCGCTCTTTTCATCGTCAACTGCATCGAGCGCGGTACTCGCTGGGCGGCCACCGCCCGGCAGCCGCAAATCGAGAATTGCGAAGCGGCGGCCGCTCAGGTTCGCGCCTTTCTCGAATCGCTGCACGAGCTGCAAGCGTTCGGCACGCGGCGCCCGCAGGAGGCCTTCTTCGTGTCTTGCGAACAACGCAGTGAATTTCAAATCGTGGTCGGCTTTGCCGCCGCGCGCCACCCCAAGTTCCACACCTTTCGCATCCTGCAATCGACCTCGGGCAGCAAGGTCACGCCCATCAGTGCGTACCGCTTGAACGACGCGCAATTCAGTCCGGCGGAACTCGAATGGGTCGAGGACCTTGCCCGGAGTCTGTCTCCTTAGACCCCATGCGCCGCTCCAATTCTGCCGCCAGGGAACTGCGCTGCGGCCGATTTGTGGCGGCCGGCAGGCGCGGTATGTCGCCCATGGATTCGAGGGTGGTGCGTGCGTAAGAATAGCCTGCCTGGATCGCGCGGTCGAACGCGTGCCAGTGGAGCAGATCCACGTTCGCGAGCGGCGGCTTCAGCAGCACGTCGGCCTGCCGTCGCTGCTCAGCCGCGCTCGTCACGCTGTTCACCATTCCGGAGTGCATCAGAATCTGGAAGATGTTGATTCGCCGCGTGCCGCTACGACCGAGGACGAAGCGGTCGGCGCTCACATCGCTGCCGATCACGAGGCCTGGCGCGTGTGCCTGCATGATGTCGACGGGAAGATTGTTGATGGCTGCGCCGTCGACCAGGACTTCTTGGCCGCGATACACCGGCGGCATGACGCCTGGAATCGCCACCGATGCGCGCAGCGCCTCCGCCAGCCGTCCGTCCCGATGCTCGAGGACGCGACCGGCGGTGAGATTGGCGCTGACGCAGAAATACGGCCGCCGCAGGTCCTCGATGAGCACATCGCCATACTCCCGCTGCAGCAGCCGGGACACCTTGCGGCCGCGGGTGAGCGCAACGAAGGGGAAAGTGTAGTCGTTCACCGGATTGGTGTCGACGAAGCTTCTGCGATAGCGCATGCGCATCTCCTCGTCGTTCCATCCGACCGCGACGCCTGCGGCGATGATGGACCCGATGCTCGAGCCTCCGACGAAGTCGATGGGGATGCGCGCCTCGCGCATAGCCTGAATGACGCCCAGATGGGCGAAGCCGCGGGCACCGCCGCCGGACAGCACGAGGCCGACCCCGCGCTGGGTGATGAGGCGCGCGAGTCTGCCCAGATCCGCGGTGTCGACGATGTGGTGGTGCAGGGTGACCGGCGAGCTCTTGAGCCAGCGTGCGGCGGCGCCGGCTGCGATTCTATCGTCGTGCAATAAGGCGAGTTCAACCCGTGCGCCGCGGGCGAGGGCCGCTTCGGTGACGCCGCTCGGCCAGGGTCTTTGCGATCCTTCGGCGGGCGCAACCAGCAGGATCGCATCGGCTTGGCGGCTGCACTGGCGCGTCCAGCCCGAGGCCGCCGGATCGGCGACGTACACCACGTAGTCGTTCGATTCTTCGATGGCGTTGAACCAGGCCGCGGTGTGTGTGCTGGCCCGGGCGTCCCAAACGAGCTCTGTGCGGCCCGCCCTCGCGAACTCTGCAACCAGCCGGGTCGCGAAATTCGCAACATCGATCTCGACGCTGTTGGGCACAATGGCGAACACGCGCGCCCTCTTTTTGTCCGCCTCCCGCAGATTGCTGCGGCGCAGGCGCCGCGCGCAGAGCCGGGCCAGTGCCATCGAAAATTGAGCCGATCGCTCGGTGATGGCATCGAGCACCGAGTTGGGAAGATGCAGCAGCTCGCTATCGCGAAGCGCGACCACGGTGGCGCTGCGCTGCTCCTTAAGCAACCATCCGGCCTCGCCTACCAGCTCGCCGCGCTCGATCTCGGCCGTCAAACGCGCCATACCGGGGGTCTTGACGCCCAATCGGCCGCTGGCTACCAGATATACTCCATCCGGAGCGGATCCCGATTCGAACAGCACGCTGCCTGCCGGCAATGAAAAGTGCACTGCGCCTACGATCAGCGCCTCTAAGGTTGCGGCGTCGATCAGGGAGAGGTCGGTACATTCGCGAAGACAGTCGATCGCGCTACGCATCTCATGCGCGGCGCCCGATTGCTCTTCATCCAGTGCCATTCATCGGTTAACGGCAGCCGCAGGGAGTTTCTTGAGTGGGTACAGTGGTGTTCTCGCATGGCAAGGAAAGCGGCCCCTGGGGCTCGAAGATCACGGCCATGGCGGCCATGGTCCGGGATTCGGGCGCAGCGGCGCTGTCGGTTGACTACAGAGGGATCGACGATCCCGCCGCCAGGGTGCGCCGCCTGGTCGACTTCGTGAAAGGTATCGAGGGTCCCTTGGTGCTGGTGGGGTCGAGCATGGGGGGGCATGTCTCGGCCGCAGCGGCGAGCCTGGTCGAAGCCCGCGGACTCTTTCTGCTGGCACCGGCCTTTTACATGGCGGGCTACGAGGAATACACGCCCCAGGATGTCGCCTGTCCCGCCGTCATCGTGCACGGCTGGCACGATGACATCGTCCCGGTCGAGAACAGCATCCGCTGGGCGCGCGAGCATCGGTCGACGCTGCACGTGCTCGACTCCGATCATCGGCTGGAGGATCAGATCGAGGTGATCTGCATGCTGCTGCGGGGGTTCCTATTGCGCCTGGGCCAGCTCGCGTAGGCTGTCCCCGAGCTGCTCGCCGCAGCGCCTTCCCATGGCGTCGTAGCCGGCGCCCAGAGAGGCGATGTAGGCGGAGACATAGCGCTTGCCCGCCGGGGACTCGAGGAACGAGAGCAGCCGCTTGAGGTCGGCATCGCTCAGGTCGCGATAGCTGTAGGCCAGGTAGCGGCGC
Source organism: uncultured Gammaproteobacteria bacterium (assembly GCA_963702735.1). Taxonomy (GTDB): domain Bacteria; phylum Pseudomonadota; class Gammaproteobacteria; order Steroidobacterales; family Steroidobacteraceae; genus Bog-1198. The sequence goes on from CAVPDW010000003.1 coordinate 220,872, forward strand.
AGCGGCTCGCGCAGGCTCTGCTCCAACTCCAGCCTGCCGGCCTCGCCGGATTTGCGCGCGCTTTCCGCGACTTGCGCCGGGTCCCGTCCCGCCCCGACCGCGGTGCCGATCGCCACCGCCCGTCCCATGCTGATGAAAATCTGCACCGTGGATTCTGTGGACCGTGACGCGCGCTCCAATTTGTCGAAAAGTGCGTCGCGCCGCGGTGTCGACGGGGCAACGATCTCTCCCTTCATGATCTTGTCGATCTGCGGTTCTTCCAGCTTGGCCGTCGCCACGTCCGCAGCCACCATCCGGCGGCCGAGATCACTGCGGAGAAAGGTCTCCGCCTTCTGCACCGTCGCGGCGTCGAGATTGGCGGCGAGCGCGCTCAAGGCGGGCGCCTCGAAGACGTCGATGCGAAATCCGCGCGTCGCGGCGGCGGTGACGGCGTTCAATTGCTGATCGGAGAGCCGCGCGGAGGCATCTTCAGAGAACATCTGCCGCACGTGCGCCGGCATGACGCCCAGCGAGGCGCGCACCTGTTCGCGAATGGCTGCATCCTGGTAGAGCGTCGCCGCGGTCTCTATGTCGACGGCCGGCTGCGCGGCATGGACGGCCGTGGACAAAAGCATCAGCAGCGCGAATCGAAACATGGGCGAACTCCGAGTGACTGCAAGTCCCGAACGATTGTACACTCCGGCCTCGACCGGCCGGCGGTTCCGAGGTGCACATGGGCAAGCTGAAGATTTGGACATTGTCGCTGTCGGTTTTGTTCATAGTGTGTTGCGCTTCTCCCGACCCACCGCCGCCGAAGAAGACCGTCTTCGAAACCATGTTTCAACCCGAGGAGCGCGCGAAGGCGGTGCAAGACACCGTGAATGCCCAAGCCGACGAGACTCGCAAGGCGGTCGATTCTCAAGAGCGCGGCGAGACTGCTCACTAGGCTCCTTGACTTGCGCGACGTCCGGCAGTGGGTCCTCCGCAAGATCTTGCGCCGCTGGGTGCGGGTCACCGTCAAACCCGACGATGCCGCCGCTGCGATCGCAGCGCGGCTGCGCCCTGTTTGTTATGTGCTGGAGCGCGAGAGCGCACCCGATCTTGCGGTCCTCTCCATCGTCTGCGCTTCCCTCAAGCTGCCGAGTCCCGACAAAGCTTGCTTCGCGATGGGTGCGCGTACCCCGCGCCACTTGGTGCAGCTCGTCGCCGCCGCGGCCGCCGACCCCAAGGTCGACGCGGATCTCGTGCCGGTCGCGATCTTCTGGGGGCGGGCGCCGCGCAAGGAGGCGAGCGTATGGCGCCTGCTGTTCGCCGAAGATTGGGCGTTGGTCGGGCGCTTCCGCAAGTTCTTGAGCGTGTTGGCGAACGGCCGCAACACCGTGGTGGACTTCGGCGATCCGCTGCCGCTGCGCGACGGCCTCAAGGAGGGCATGAGCGAGCAGCGCCGCGTGCGCCGGCTGCTGCGCAACCTGCGCACCGGCCTTCGCGCCCAGCGCGCTTCGACCATAGGGCCGGATCTTTCGCACCGCCGCACTCTGGTCGCGCAATTGCTGAAAACGGCGGACGTGCGCGGCGCCGTGCGCCGGGAGATGCAGGCGCGCGGATTGACGCGCCGCGCCGCGCTGCTCGCGGCGCGCAGGGACGCCGTCGAGATCGCCGCGAACTACTCCGAGGCCTTCGTCCGGTTCATGTCCATGGTTCTGGGATGGCTGTGGAATCGGCTGTACGACGGCGTGGAATTCGAGCATGTCGATAAGCTCGCCGAGATCGGCGACGGCGCCGAGATCATCTACGTTCCCTGCCATCGCAGCCACATGGATTACCTGCTGCTTTCCTATGTGATTTACCGCAAGGGCTTTGCGGTTCCGCACGTGGCTGCGGGCATCAATCTCAATCTGCCGGCGATCGGACGCTTTCTGCGGAAGGGCGGCGCGTTTTTCCTGCGCCGCACTTTCAAGGGCGACGCCCTCTATGCGGTGGTATTCGCCAAGTATCTGGGCTTCATGATGGCGCGCGGCCACTCGCTGGAATACTTCATCGAGGGAGGGCGCAGCCGAACCGGGCGACTGCTCTCGCCGCGCACCGGCATGCTGGCGATGACGGTGCGCGCCTATTTTCGCGATCCGAAGCGGCCGGTGGTGTTCATGCCGGTGTATTTCGGCTACGAACGCATCGTCGAGGGACGCACCTACATAGGCGAGCTGTCGGGACAACCCAAAAAAAAGGAAAGCGTGCTCGGTCTGATCAAGGCGACCATCTCGGTGCTGCGCAGCACGCTCGGCAAGGTGCACGTCAATCTGGGCGAGCCCATTTCGCTCGATGCATTGATGTGCCGGCACGATCCGGATTGGCGGCGCGGCGGCCTGCAAGCCGGGGAGCCGCGCGAGGCCTGGCTGGAGCGCGTCGTCGACGATCTGGCCGTACGGATCAATATCGAAATCAACGCGGCTGCCGCCGTGACGCCCATCAGTCTGGTGGCGATGGCGATCCTTGCGACTCCGCGCCAATCCTTGGCCGAGATGGAGCTCAAGCAGCAGATCGAACTGTATCAACGGTTGCTGCTCCATGCACCCTACGGACCGTTGGTGACCGTCCCGGCGGAGGGCGGCGCGCAAATGATTCACTACGCGGAAGGCTTCGGGCTGCTCGAGAGGCAGAAGCACCCTCTCGGCGACATCATGCGCATGAATGCCGAGAACGCCGTGCTGGCCACTTACTACCGCAACAACATCCTGCATTTATTCGCGCTGCCCTCACTGCTCGCCTGCTGTTTCGTGAGCAATGCCGCCATGCGCACCGCGGACATTCACCGGCTGGTATGGCGCGTCTACCCCTACATTGCAGCCGAACTGTACCTGCGCTGGGAGGAAGCGGAGGTCGGCGCGGTCGTGGAATCCCTGCTCGACACCTTCGCCTGGCTCAATCTCCTGCAAGCCGACACAAACCGCGGCGAGTGGCGGCGGCCCGCCTCGACCTCGCTCGAGGCCATGCGGCTCTCGGCGCTTGCGCAGGCGACGATTCAAACGGTGGAACGATACTACTTGGTCATCGCGCTCCTGCTGCAATCCGGCAGCGGCAACATCACCCAGCAGGCGCTGGAGCAGCGCTGCCATCTCATGGCGCAACGCATGTCGCTGCTCTACGGGTTGAATTCGCCGGAGTTCTTCGATAAGAGCCTGTTCCGAAATTTCATCGACTTGCTGCGCCGTAGGAACGTCATCCAGGCATCCGAAAGCGGCGAACTTCTCTACGCCGAGCCCCTTTTGGCCGTCGCCGCGGACGCGCAACTCGTGCTGTCGGAGCAAATCCGGCACAGCATTCTGCAGGTCACTCTCGGCCAGTAATCCGCCCGCGCGCCTGCTTGGTCGCGCCACGGCGCTTCTTCGACTCGATGCGGCGTTCCTGAGAACCCTTGGTGGGTCGGGTCTTCTTGCGGATCTTGGGCGCGACCAGCGCCGCGCGAATCAAGTCCTCCAGACGCGCCTCCGCGGCGCGGCGGTTCTGTTCCTGACTACGCGTGGCGGAGGATTTGAACAGAATGCTGCCGTCGTCGATGAGCTTCTGGCCGGCGAGCCTGCGCAGCCGATCCTTCACGGCCGGCGGCAGGCTCACATTCTGCGGCAGCAAGAATCGCAGCTGCGCGGCGCTCGCCACCTTGTTGACATTCTGGCCCCCCGGGCCCGAGGAGCGAATGAACTTCCATTCCAAGTCCTCGTCGGGGATGACAAGACCGGGAGTGATTATCAGGGCCATTGAGACGAGTTGTGCACGATGATCTCGCGCTGCGCCACCGGGATGGTGATGCCGTGCTCCTTGAACAGCCGCCAGATGGCGCGGTTCACCTCCGAGCGCACGTTGTTCACACCTTCCTGCGGATCGGAGATCCAGAAGCGCAGCTCGAGTTCGATGCCGCTGTCGCTGAAGTGCATAAGCCGCGACACGGGAGCGGGCTCCCGCAGCACTCTGGCCTGTCCTTCGCAAGCCGAGAGCAGAACGCCCAGTGCCAATTCCGGGTCGTCGCGGTAGCTCACGCGGATGGGCAGCTTGAGGCGGATGCGCGGGTCCGTGTAGCTCCAGTTGATCACCGCGTTGGAAATGAGCTGCTGATTCGGCACCAGCATCTCCACGCCGTCGCGGTCGCGCACCACCACATAACGGCCCCGCAATTCCTGCACCCAGCCGAAGCTCTCGGTGCTGGTGCCGCTTTGCCCCGAAAGGCTGATGACGTCGCCCGGCTTGATGGAGCGGTCCATGAGCAGCACGAAGCCGCTGACGAAATTCGCCGCGATGGACTGCAGGCCGAAGCCCAACCCCAAGCCGATGGCGCCGGTCAGCACCGTGAGCGCGGTCAAATCGACGCCGGCGGCATTCAGACCCATGAGTATGGAGAGTCCTATCAGGAACGCATTGGCGAATTTCGAGATGCCGATGCGCGTCGATGGTGCGAGATTGCTCAAGCGCTTGAGGCGCCTCTCGACCCAGCGACTGATCCAAGCCGCGACCAGCACGAACAAGGTCAGCGTGAACAATAGCTTCAGCACCGACCATAGAGTGATGCGGCTCCTGCCCGACGCCATGCCGATGCTGTCCAAGGTGTTGATGATGGGGTCGAGCCAGCCCAGGTACTCGGCGGAAATGGCGAACCATATGAACAAGGTGATGCGGATTTCCCAATGCTGCATCCAGGACTTGTTGCCGAGGCTCGCGGTCGACAGGAGGACCACGAGGCGGACCACCACGTAGGCGCCGATCAGGTGCGACGCGGCATCCAGCAGACTGACGTCGAGGCGAGCGGCGTGCAGCGCGGCCCGCGTCAGAATCACCAGGCCGAAGGCGATGACTACGGGTGTCGCGACGCGGCTGCCTTTGGAGACGAAATAAGACCAGGTCAGTGCCGTGGGCGCCTTGATCGGGCTTCGTCGATAATGGCTGCGCAGAAGGACGCCGGCCAACCAGCCCGCGCCCAAGCACAGTGCCACCGCGCCGATCTCGATCAGCACATTGCGTGTCGACAGGATTTCGAAGAACGCCTCGATACGCTGCAGTATCTCCGTCATGCGTTCAGATCCGGAATGAGCTGGCTCTCGAGTCTCGCTATCTGGTCCTTGAGCATGAGCTTGCGCTTCTTGAGGCGTTTCATCTGCAACTCGTCGACTTTGAAATCCATGGTGAGGCGCGAAATGACGTCATCGAGATCCCGATGCTCGATGCGCAGCTGGCGCAAGCGCTCGATGTTCTTGAACAGATCGGTATTGACGTTGCTGTCTTCGTCGCTCACGTGTCACTTTTCTATGTGGTTGCGCCACACCGGGGTGACGCAATCGGGTAGCTTAAGGGAGCGGCCGAGGGGATTCCAAGTCAGTTGCGGATCGTGAAAATCCGACCCCACAGATCCCATGAAGCCGTATTTCACCGCCAGCACCGCGATGGGCGGGGCGTGCTCTGCACCATTGGCGCCGCTGACCACCTCGAGCGCGGCACCCCCTGCGGCGGCGAAATCGGCCAGCAGGCGGCGGCGGGCGCCCGCCGACAGGGAATAGCGCGCCGGATGCGCGAGCACGGCCACGCCCCCTGCGGCGCGTATCCAGCCCACCGCCACATCGAGTGCGGGCCATTCTGCCGCGACATTCGCGGACTTGCCCGATCCTAGGTACTTTTTGAACGCCTCCTCGGACCTGGCAACATGGCCGCCGGCCACCAGGGCGCGTGCCAAGTGCGCACGCGTCGGCACGCCGGGGCAGAGCTCGACTGCGGCGAGGAGCGCCGCGCCTGGAAGGCCCAATTTCCCAAGGCGGGCGCACATTTTGCGCATGCGCGCGCGGCGCCGCTCGTCCTGCGCCGCGAGCGCGCAGCGAAGCCCTGCGTGGGCGGGATCGATCCACAACCCCAGCACGTGAATGGACTGCGCGCGCCATGATGCGGAGATTTCAGTGCCCGGGACGAGGCGCAGACCGAGGATCGCCGCACCGTGTTGCGCCTCCTCGAGGCCCGCCACCGTATCGTGATCGGTGAGCGCCAAGACGTCGATCCCGGCCGCCGCCGCCCGTGCCACGAGTTGCGCGGGCCGAAGCGAGCCGTCGGAGCAGTTCGAGTGTGAATGCAAGTCGATGTTCACGAGGGGTTGCCGGCCAGGCCCACGGCCTCGAGCCGGAGGCCCGCAAGCACGATGAAGCCCTGAGCGCGCTCGAAGCCGTCGCTGGTGTAGTCGAATGTATACGTGCGCAGCAAGCGCCTTTTGCCCCTTGTATTTCGCGCCCACCTAAAGCCGGCGAAGGCGACGGTGCCGTCCAGGAATTGAACCACGGCGCGCGAACAGGTGTCTTTGGCGATGCGGTTCGCCGCCTCACGGGCAGCCAGCGAACTCTGCCAGAGCCCAACGCCTGCGGCCATGAAAGCGGCGGTCATTACCAGGAGCACGAAATCCTCATTCATGGGATGGAAGCTTACCCTGGAATTCCCGGTGGGACGCCCCATAGAGGTGGTTATGAGCAACTCGCAACCCAGTTTGGCCGTACGCGTGGACCCCAATGACATGGTGCGCTATGTACAGGACTTGATGTCCAGACCCGACGGGGCCGTGGCGCCCGAGACGTCGCTGGCACTGGCCCGGCGCCAATGGGGCGGCGATACGCCGCAGGCGCGCGCCGCCCAATTGCGCTGGAGCGCGCTCAATAGGGCCCTCCGCGATGCACGCGTTGGTACCTGGACCGCTCACCCGAAACGTGACCAGATTCATGTGCCGGCGGCGCTGATCGCCGCAGCCGGGGTCGCGCGACTGACCATGGCGGAGCAGGAAGTGGTATTCGATATTCCGACCCTGCTGGACGCCACCTTGGAGCTATGCGAGGCGGCAGGCCACGCCTAGAGGCCAGGCGCCTGGGGCGCCAGTACGCACGGGTGGCTGAAGGCCAGAAAGTCGCCGTTGATCAGGCTCTCGCGGCAGTTGTAGCGCAGCCTGTGGCCGTCTGCCCTGGTGACGTGCCCGCCCGCGGCCTCGAGCAGTGCCTGGCCCGCCGCGGTGTCCCATTCCGACGTGGGGCCGAAGCGCGGATAAAGATCTGCCTTGCCTACCGCCACCCAACAGAATTTGAGTGAACTGCCGATCGCCGTCGTCACATGGGGCCCAAGCCGCGCGAGATAGGCAGCCGTCGCCGGGCTCATATGGGAGCGGCTGCCGATCACCCGCAAGGGATTGTGCGGCGCCGACACTTTGATGGGCAGCCGCGCCTCACCTGGATGCTGGCTGAAGGCGCCCGCGTCCCGCGCTCCCCAGTAGAGGAGCCCGAGGGCGGGCGCTGCCACAATTCCGAGCACGGCCTCGTGCCGCTGTACCAGCGCGATATTGACGGTAAATTCGCCGTTGCGCTTGACGAACTCGCGAGTGCCGTCCAGCGGATCCACGACCCACAGCTCGTGCCAGGATCGGCGCTCGCTCCAAGGCGCCTGCGCCGATTCCTCGGAGAGAATCGGGATGTCGGGCGTGATCCGTTTGAGACCGTCGATGATGACCCGCTGTGAGTCCAAATCCGCCAGCGTCAACGGCGAATCATCTTCCTTGCGCTGCACCGCGAAGCCCTCCTCCTGGTACACCCGCATGATGGCGGCGCCGGCGAGCGCGACGATGGGAATCAAAGCGTCGGCCAGTGCAGGTAGGTCTCGCATCGGTTGGTATCATACGCATATGCACAGCACGTCCGCAGTCAACTGGTCCGCCGTCGATACGGTGCTGCTCGACATGGACGGCACCTTGCTCGACCTTCGGTTCGACAATTGGTTCTGGCAGGAGCTCATTCCCAGCCGTTACGCGGCGGCGAACGGGCTCGAGGTCGCGCAGGCGCAAGAGCTGTTGGCACCGCGGTTCGTCGCTGTGCGCGGCACTTTGCAGTGGTATTGCATCGAGCATTGGACGCGGGAACTCAAGCTCGATGTCGGCGGCATCAAGCGCGAGGCGCTGGGCCAGGTGACCTTCCTACCCGGAGCGCAGGAGTTTCTGACGAGGCTCAAGTACAGCGGCAAACGGCGCGTACTGGTGACCAACGCCCACCCGAGGACCTTGGCCATCAAGAATGAACGGGTCTCGCTCACCGAGTATTTCGACGCCTGCTACTCCACTCATCCGTTCGCGGCGCCGAAGGAGAATGCGCAATTCTGGCCGCTGTTGGCTGCCGAGGAGAAATTCCGGCCGGAGCGCACCCTGTTCGTGGACGATTCATTGAATGTGCTCAAGGCCGCCCAAGATTTCGGCATCGGATGGCTGCGCGCCGTGCGCTTGCCTGATTCTGGGTTGCCGCCGCAACATACGGGGGAGTTTGCGGCCGTGGATGGCGTCGCCGAGCTTATGTAGCGCCTCCCCCGGGACCGCCACCCCCCCCGCCGCCGCGCCCGCGTCGTCGCCGCGCATGATCGGCCTCACCTCCGCCCTGTGCCGGCGTCTCTGCGGCCGGGGGACCGCGGCGAGGACCGCTGCTGCCGCCGCGACCGGGACCACCATGTCCGGGACCGCCGCGCCCCGGTCCGCCGCGCCCGGGCCCACTGCGCCCCGGTCCACCGCGCCCGGGACCGCCTCTGCCGCCGCCGCGAGATGGGGGGTGACGCGGTGCACGCTCGCGCCACTCGGCCGGAGGCGGCGCGGTCACAGCCGCCAAGTCCTCCGGTGCGATGGCGGCGCGCGGAATCTGGTGGCCGATGTAGCGCTCGATGTCAGGCAGCGCGATGGCATATTCCTCGCAGCCGAAGCTGATGGCATCCCCGGCGGCGCCCGCACGCGCGGTGCGGCCGATACGGTGCACGTAGTCTTCCGCGTCGTTCGGCAGATCGAAATTGAATACATGGCTGACATCGGGGATGTGCAGGCCGCGCGATGCCACGTCGGTGGCGATCAACACCGCAATGTCGCCATTGTGGAAGTCGCGCATCATTTTCAGGCGCTTGGTTTGCGGCACGTCTCCCGAAATGGCCTGCGCGACGAAGCCGTTCGCCGTCAATGTGCGTTCGAGGACCTCGGCAATGCGCTTCGTATTGACGAAGACCATGGTGCGGCGCGCATCGATGCGGCGCAGAAGTCCCATCAACAGCGGAATTTTTTCTTCCGTGGAGGGGAAGTAAAGCACCTGCTTCACCTTGTCGACCGTCATCTTGTCCGGTTCGATGCGAATCAGCTCGGGATTGTTCATGTGCTCGTAGGCGAGTTCGAGCACGCGATGCGACAGGGTCGCTGAGAACATCATGTTGAGCCGCAGCGTCGGATGCGGCAAGCGCCGCAGAATGAAGCGTATATCCTTGATGAATCCGAGATCGAACATGCGGTCCGCCTCGTCCATGACCGCTACCTGGATGTGGCGCAGATCGAACACATGCTGCTTGAAGTAGTCGATGATGCGCCCGGGCGTGCCGATCAGCACGTCGACGCCCTCCTCGAGAATGCGCCGCTGCTTTTCGTAGTCCACCCCGCCGAAGACGATGGCGAGCTTGAGATTGGTGTATTTCCCGATGCCGAGGGCATCGGAGTGAATCTGCACCGCGAGTTCTCGGGTCGGCGCGATGACGATGGCGCGCGGCGCATTTTGCGGCCGGTTCGCCGCGGGGGGCTCGGTCAGAAGCCGGTTGAACAGGGCAATCAGGAATGCCGCCGTCTTGCCCGTGCCGGTTTGCGCCTGGCCCGCCACATCGCGCCCGGCGAGCGCCACGGGCAAAGTCTGCGCCTGAATGGGGGTGCAGCGGGTATAGCCCAGTTCGGCAATGCCCCGCTTCAAGGATTCGGCGATGTGTAGGGATTCGAACGTGAGCTGACTGAGATGGGCGTCTGACATTTTCTCTGTGTGAATTGCAGAAACTTGCAAAATGATGGGGACCGGATAACAATACAGTCAATCCGGAGCCGGTCTATCCGCTCCCATCAACCGTATCATCGGTACCCTTTTAAGGTAATCAAGACCGCTAAAGCCGCTGTATTGTGCCCGAACGGCCGCGCATCGTCACTTCGCGTGAGTGCGGGCTGTAATTCTCCACCACCAACCCGCCACTTAATTTTCAAACGAATCTCCAAAAGGAGGTATTTCCGCAGTGAGTAACCCCAGTATCGTTCACACCAGTGACGCCACGTTCGACAAGGACGTATTGAAGTCCGACAAGCCCGTATTGCTCGATTTCTGGGCGGAATGGTGCGGACCCTGCAAGATGATCGCGCCCATCCTCGATGAGATTGCCGACCAATACAAAGACAAGATCCGGATCGCCAAGCTCAACATCGACGACAACCCGGCGACACCACCCAAATTCAACATACGCGGCATTCCGACCCTGATCCTGTTCAAGAACGGCACCGTGGAGGCCCAGAAAGTCGGAGCGGTCACCAAGTCGCAGCTCGCGGCCTTTCTGGACAGCAACCTGTGAGGGGCTACTTAGGAAATCAATCGCGCGGCGGCGGCCAGGGAGGCGGGCAGCAGGGCGGCGGCGGTCAGGGCGGCGGGCGCTCCAATCGTTCCAATCGCGGACCGCGCAACGACAATCGCAACGGCAACACCAACGGGGGCAGGCCCCCGCAGGAAGACTACGGCGACCTGCCGGAGGGCGGCGATGACCTAGAGATCATTGCGCCGACGGACCTCGCGCGCAGCCGCAGCTCGATGAATCTGACCGAGCTCAAAAAGCGGCCGATCAGCGATCTCGTCAAGCTGGCCGAGACCATGGGTCTCGAGAACATGGGCCGCTCACGCAAGCAGGACATCATCTTCGGCGTGCTCAAGGCGCATGCGCGCAAGGGCGAGGATATCTACGGCGACGGAGTCCTGGAGATTCTGCAGGACGGCTTCGGCTTCCTGCGTTCATCCGACTCGAGCTACCTGGCGGGCCCCGACGACATCTACGTATCTCCCAGCCAGATCCGCCGCTTCAACCTGCGCACCGGCGATTCCATATCCGGATTGATCAGACCGCCGAAGGACGGCGAGCGCTATTTCGCGCTGCTGAAGGTCGGCGAGATCAACTACGATTCGCCTGAGAGCTCGCGCGGCAAGGTGCTGTTCGAGAATTTGACGCCGCTGCATCCCACCGAGCGCCTTAAGCTCGAACGGGGCAACGGCTCCACCGAGGACTTGACGGCCCGTGCCATCGACCTCGTGGCACCGATCGGCAAGGGCCAGCGCGGCCTCATAGTCTCGCCGCCGAAGGCGGGCAAGACCATGCTGCTGCAGAACATCGCGACCGCGATAACGGCCAATCACCCCGAGGTGTACCTCATCGTGCTGCTGATCGACGAGCGGCCCGAGGAAGTGACCGAGATGGCGCGTACGGTGAAAGGGGAGGTCGTATCGTCCACCTTCGATGAACCGGCGAGCCGCCACGTGCAAGTGGCCGAGATGGTGATCGAAAAGGCCAAACGGCTGGTCGAGCACAAGAAGGACGTCGTCATTCTGCTCGACTCCATCACCCGCCTGGCCCGCGCCTACAACACCGTTGTGCCGAGTTCGGGCAAGGTGCTCACCGGCGGCGTGGACGCCAACGCGCTGCAGCGGCCGAAGCGCTTCTTCGGCGCAGCGCGCAACATCGAGGAAGGCGGGAGCCTCACAATTCTCGCCACGGCGCTGGTCGACACGGGCTCAAAGATGGACGATGTCATTTTCGAGGAGTTCAAGGGGACCGGCAATTCGGAAATCCATTTGGATCGCCGCATATCCGAGAAGCGCGTCTTCCCGTCCATCAACATCAATCGCTCCGGCACTCGCAAGGAAGAGCTCATTACGGAGCCTTCGGAGCTGTCCAAGATGTGGATTTTGCGCAAGCTCCTGCATCCAATGGACGAGCTGGCGGCGATCGAGTTCCTGCTGGACAAGATGAAGGATACCAAGACGAACGCGGACTTCTTCGACGCCATGAAGAGGTAGACGAATGGAATGGTGGGCGTGGATCGCGGTTGGCGCCATACTCCTGGGCTCGGAGTTGTCGTTCGTCAACGCCCAGTTCTATCTCGTGTTCGTCGGCGCCAGCTGTTTCGTGGTCGGCCTTCTGCAGCTCGCGGGGCTGGGTCTGGCGGTGTGGCTTCAGTGGCTGACATTCGCGGTGCTCGCGGTGACATCCATGCTGCTGTTTCGCCGGCGTATCTACGAGCGCGTGCGCCGCTCGCTGCCGGCGATGAAGGGCGGTCCGGCGGGGGAACTGGTCACGTTGCCGACGGCGCTGCCGCCGGGTGAAACCTGCCGGCTCGATTACCGCGGCACCTCCTGGAGCGCGGTCAACGGCGGCAAGGCGGAAATTGCGGCCGGTGCCCAGGCGCGCATTCAGCGCGTCGACGGGCTGACGCTCGTGGTGCACAAGGACGCTTGAGCGTTGCGATAACTCGGGAGAATACCTTTGGAAATTTCGTTGAGCTACGCATTCATCGTGATAGCCGTGGTCGCCGTGATCATGGTCGCGAAGACGGCGACGGTGGTTCCGCAGCAAAGCGCCTACATCATCGAGTATTTGGGCAAGTACAGCCGCACGCTGCAGGCAGGGTTCCACATACTGATCCCGTTCTTCGAGAAAATAGCCTACCGGCACAGCCTCAAGGAAATCGCGATCGACATCGCGGAACAGATTTGCATCACGCGCGACAACGTGCAGGTGGGCGTCGACGCAGTGCTGTACATGCAGGTGCTCGATCCGCATCTCGCTTCCTACGGCATCACCAATTTCGGCTTCGCGATTTCACAGCTGGCTCAGACCACCCTGCGCAGCGAGATCGGCAAAATCGAGCTCGACCGCACCTTCGAGGCGCGAGGCCAGATCAACACCAATGTGGTGAGCGAACTGGACAAGGCCTCCACCGCTTGGGGCGTCAAGGTGCTGCGCTATGAAATCAAGAACATCACGCCGCCGAAGGACGTCTTGTCGGCGATGGAGAAACAGATGCGCGCCGAGCGCGAGAAGCGCGCCGTGGTTCTCACCTCCGAGGGTGAACGCGACGCCAAGATAAACGCCGCGGAAGGCGACAAGCAGCGCGTGATCAAGCAGTCCGAGGCCAACAAGCAGCAGCAGATCAACGAGGCCGAGGGCCAGGCGCAGGCCATTCTAGCGGTGGCCACGGCGACGGCCGAGGGTCTGCGGCAGGTGGGCATCGCGTTGTCCGATCGCGGCGGCATCGAGGCCATGCAGCTGCGCATCGGCGAGGAATACGTGAAGCAATTCGGCAAGCTGGCCCAGGCCGGGACGACCCTGGTGGTGCCTGCCAATCTGACCGACCTTGCCTCGATCGTCACCATGGCCACCAGCATCGCCAGAAAGCAGCAGGCAACCCCTCCGGCGTGAAAATCCGCTTTCTGGAATTCGTCGTCCTGGCGGCGGCGATGATGTCGACGCAGGCCATCGCCATCGACGCCATGCTGCCGGCGTTTCCCGTCATCGTCCGCGCTCTGCACGTCGCCAACGAGAATCACGTGCAATGGATAGTCACCGCCTACATGGCGGGCCTGGGATGCGGGCAGCTCTTCTGGGGGCTGATGTCGGACCGTTTCGGCCGGCGGCCCATATTGATCGGGGGCCTAAGCGTCTACGTGCTCGCCGCGCTGCTTTGCGGTCTCGCCGGCAGCTTCCATGCGCTGCTCGCCTGGCGGTTCGTTCATGGGCTCTCCGCGGCCAGCGCCGTGGTGACGCGCTCTGTCATCCGCGACATGTATTCCGGACGCCAGATGGCGCGGGTCATGTCCCTGACCTTCATGGTGTTCCTCACGGTGCCCATCCTCGCGCCGAGTTTGGGGGCGCTCGTGCTTCTGGCCGCGCCCTGGCGCTACATATTCGTGGTCTTCGCCACCTTTGCCGCCTGCGTGTGGGCGTGGGCGCTGGCGCGGCTGCCCGAAACCCTGCATCCGGAATACCGCCTGACCTTGAACGTCAAGCACATCGCGGACGCGGTTCGCCTGGTGCTCTTCAACCGCAATTCGTTGTTCTACACCTTCGCGATGACGGTGATGTTCGGCGGGATCATGGCCTACGTGGGCATGGTGCAGCAGATTTTCGGCGAGGTGTTCCACCGCGCGAGCCTAATGCCCACCGTGTTCGCGCTGTGCGCGACCACCATGGGGGCCGCCGCATTCCTCAACTCGAAAATCGTCGAACATTTGGGGATGAGGCGGATTTCGCACACGGCGCTGCTCACCTACATCGGCATCACCGGCCTGCACTCGGGTGTGGCGGCCGCCGGGCAGGAGCAGCTCTGGATGTTCGTCGCCTTTCAGTCCGCCACCATGGCGTGCTTTGCGCTGTCGATTTCCAATTTCGGCGCGATGGCGATGGAACCGGTTGCCTCGGTGGCGGGCATCGGCGCCTCGCTGCAGGGATTCATTTCGACCGTGAGCGGCGCGCTGGTGGGCGCCGTGATCGGCCGTCAGTTCAACGGCACACTGCTGCCGCTGGCGGCGGGCTCCCTATGCTGCGGATTGGCGAGCCTTGCGTTCGTGCTGTTGGCGGAAAAGGGTAGGTTGTTCAGAGCCCACCACCCGACCGCAGCGTCAACGGCCGCCGAAGAACGCGTCAAGCTCGCTGCCTGAGGCCGCATTCGCAAAGCCGTCGAATCTGCCTTGTTCGACGATCAGTTTGGCCGCCCGCATGAAGCCGCCCCAGGCGGCGCGTGCCAGCGCTCCGCCGATGCTTATCCGCCGCACTCCGAGATCGGCGATTTGGCTCACGGTGAGATCTCCCGGCCAGCCCATGAGCAGATTGACCGGCTTCGGTGCGACGCCCGCGACCACCGCGCGAATCTGCTCGGGAGTGCGGATCCCCGGCGCGTAGAGGCAGTCGGCGCCGGCATTTGCGTAGGCCTTGAGCCTTTGAATGGTGTGATCGAGATCGGGCTGCCCATGCAGGAAGCATTCGGCGCGGCCGACCAGGAGGGTATCGCCGCCAGCCTTGTCTATGGCGTTGCGCGCCGCGCGAAGCCTGTCCGCCGCGGTATCGACATCGTGGAGCGGGCGCGACGGATTGCCGGTCGAATCCTCGATCGAAAGCCCCGCGACCCCTGCTTCGACGGCCAGCTTGACGCTCATCGCGACGCCCGCTGCATCGGGCGCGAAACCGTTCTCGAAGTCGGCGTTGATCGGCAGATCCGTCGCCTCGACCATCTCTGTCAGGTGATCGAGCACCCGATCGCGCGACATTCCGCCGTCGCGATGGCCGTGCGACCACGCGAATCCGGAGCTGGTGGTGGCGAGCGCCTTGAAGCCGAGTCCTTGCAGATAACGCGCGCTTCCCACATCCCAGGGATTCGGAATGACGAAGCAGCCGGCGCCGTGCAATTTGTGAAATGCGCGGCGCTTATCGGCGATACTGGGACGTACATGTGTCATGCGGGCTCCCCTGATGAGGTCTTGTAACACAGCACTGTCGCTCGAGGAAATCGTCCAAGGCGGGCTGTGCATCGGTTGCGGATTGTGCCAGAGCGTGGCCGGAGCGGAGAAGATAGAAATGATATTGACTCCCGAGGGCCGCGAGCGGCCCGTCGCGCGGCAGGAGCTTGCGCCCGCGGTGCTTGCACGCATCAACGAGATCTGCCCCGGCACCCGCATTGAAGGCGCTGTGCTGTCCGCAGCACCCTGCGATGTCGTTTGGGGTCCCGCCGAGCATTTGGCCATCGGTTACGCGGGCGACCCTGCCGTTCGCCACCGCGCATCGACCGGGGGAGTTTTGACCGCGCTCGGCCAGTTCTTGCTGACGAGCGGGCGGGTGAAGTTCGTTCTGCATGTCGCCGCATCTCATGTTGAGCCCATGCGCACGGAGCGGCGCTTGAGCTTCGATGCCGCCTCGGTGCTCGAGGGCGCGGGGTCGCGCTACGGGCCGGCTGCGCCGCTCAAGGATTTCTCTGCGCTCCTGGAGCGCGCCGAACCGTTCGCGCTGATCGCGAAACCCTGCGACATCGCCGCGGTGCGCAATCTGGCGCGGATCGATCCGCGGGTCGATCAATACCTTGCCTATGCACTGACCTTCGTCTGCGGTGGCGCGTCGGATTTGACGAAGTCGGAGGAGATCGTGAGCAAATTCGGGTTGCGTCCCGACCAGTTGTCCTCATTTCGCTACCGCGGCTACGGCAATCCGGGACCCACGCGATTGGAGACCCGGGATGGGCGTGCATTCGAGCTGACCTATCAGGAGATGTGGGAGGACGAGGCCACGTGGCGCATTCAACCGCGATGCAAGATATGTCCCGATGCCATCGGCGAGAGCGCGGACCTCGCCGCCTCGGACATCTGGCCCGGCGGCAGCCCGAGGGGCGAGGACGCGGGCTTCAACGGCATCATCGTGCGTACGCGGCGGGGCCTCTCGCTGTATCAGGCCGCCGTCGCTGCGGGCGCCATCGTCGTCGAATCCCGCACCCCGAGCTTCCGCGATCTGGACGAGTTCCAGCCCCACCAGGTTCGCAAGAAGCGCGCGGTATGGGCCCGTCTGGCAGGCATGAGAGCCGCCGGCTCAAGTGTTCCTGAAACGCACAATCTGCGGTTGGCCGAGTGCGCCCGCATGAATACTGCGGCGGAAAATCTGGCGGAGGCGCGCGGTGCGCGCCGGCGCGCGAAACAGGGAGCCTTAGGCGAGCCGCCCGCGATCAAGCGCTGTTAGTAGCGTTTCAGAGCGATGGCCCGATGGCCGATATCGCGGCGGTACTGCACCAAATTCCAATGGATGACATGCACGAGATCGTATGCCTGTGCTTGTGCGGCGGCGACAGTGTTCCCCAACCCCACCGCGCACAGCACCCGCCCGCCGGCCGTCACAATGTCCTTGCCGTGTATCGCCGTGCCTGCATGGAACACCTTTCCAGGCAGCCGCGCGGCGGCGTCGAGCCCGAAGATGGGGTCGCCCCTGCGGTAATTGTCGGGATAACCGCCCGCCGCCATCACGACGCCGAGCGCGGCGCGCGGGTCCCAGCGTGCGTCTGCCCCCTCCAGCGTCCCGCCAAGCGCCGCCTCGCATAGATCGACCAGATCGCTCTGCAGGCGCATCAATATCGGCTGGGTCTCAGGATCGCCGAATCGACAATTGAACTCGAGCACATTGGGGGTGCCGTCCGGTGCGATCATCAAACCCGCGTAGAGAAATCCCAAGTAAGGATTGCCGTCCGCGCGCAGTCCGCGCAAGGTCGGCCCTATCACCTCGCGCATGATTCGCTCGTGCAGCTCCGGCGTGACGATGGGGGCGGGCGAGTAGGCGCCCATACCCCCGGTATTGGGTCCTTGATCGCCATCGTCTCGGCGCTTGTGATCCTGGGACGTGGCGAGCGGCAGCACGGTTTGATCGCTCGCGATCACGATGAAGCTGACTTCCTCGCCGCTCAAGAACTCCTCGATCACGACCGTGCGGCCGGCGGCGCCGAAGCTGCCGCCGAGCATTGCGTCCGCCGCGGCGATTGCCGAGTCGTGGGTCTCACAGATGACGACGCCCTTGCCGGCTGCAAGCCCGTCGGCCTTTACCACCACCGGCAGCCGCCGGGCACGGATGTAGGCCGGATCGAAGGTCGCGGCTGTGAAGGTGGCCGATCCCGCGGTGGGTATGCGGTGGCGCTTCATGAAATCCTTGGTGAAGGCCTTGGACCCTTCGAGGCGCGCCGCGGCCCGGGAGGGCCCGAAGCACGCCCGGCCCGCCGCCGTGAAGCGATCGGCAATGCCGGCGACCAGCGGCCCCTCCGGGCCCACGATGGTGAGGCCGATGTCCTCGCGCACCGCGAACTCGAGCAGGGCGTCGATATCGTCGGCGGAAATGCCGACGTTGCGCACCTTGGGCTCCTGCGCCGTGCCCGCGTTTCCGGGCGCCACGAAGACGATAGACGCACGCGGCGATTGCGCGCACCTCCACGCGAGCGCGTGCTCGCGGCCGCCGCCGCCGACGATCAGTATCTTCATCAGTGGCGGAAGTGGCGCATTCCGGTGAACACCATCGCGATGCCGTGTTCATCGGCCGCAGCGATGACTTCCGCATCACGCTTCGAGCCGCCGGGTTGAATGACCGATTTGATCCCGAGTTCGGCTACGGTGTCGAGCCCGTCGCGGAAGGGGAAAAAGGCATCCGATGCAATGCTTGCGGACCGCATGTCGAGGCCCGCATCCTTCGCCTTCAGGGCGGCGATCTTGCTGCTCACCACACGGCTCATCTGCCCGGCGCCAATGCCAACCGTCGCCTTATCCTTGACGCAGACGATGGCGTTCGATTTGACATATTTAGCCACCCGCCAGGCGAAGATCAAGTCATCCAGCTCGGCGAGCGTGGGAACGCGCCGGGTGACCGCGCGCAGCTCCTGGGCCCGAACCACACCGTTGTCGCGCGTTTGAACCAGAAGTCCCCCGGCGACGCTCTTGTATTCGAGCAATTGCGTTACCGCCAACGAGAGATCGCCGACCACCATCACGCGCACATTGTCTCTCGGCTGCAGCACCGCCTGCGCGTCGTTCGAGATACCCGGCGCGAGTATCACCTCGACGAACTGCTGATCGACGATCGCACGCGCTGTCTGCGCGTCCAATTCTCTATTGAAGGCGATGATGCCGCCGTAGGCGGAGGTAGGATCGGTGCGATAGGCCCGCTCGTATGCTTCCGCGAGGGTGCCCGCCGTGGCCGCCCCGCATGGATTGGCGTGCTTTACGATGACGCACCCCGCGGCATCAAACTGGCGCACGCATTCGAGGGCCGTATCGCCGTCCACGATGTTGTTGTACGAGAGCTCCTTGCCCTGAATCTGCTTCGCCTGGGTCACGGAAGCGCCGATGGAGCGCGGGTCCGTATAGAACGCCGCCTGCTGATGAGGATTCTCGCCGTAGCGTAAATTCAAATGCCTGCGGAAGGACAGATTCAAGTCGTCGGGAAACGTCGTAGCATAGCCGCCGATCGCGCCGGTGAAATAGGCCGAGACCATGGCATCGTATTGCGCCGTGTGCGCAAAGGCCTTGGCGGCGAGTCTCTGCCGCATGACGATGTTGGTCGCGCCCGCGTTGGCGGCCAATTCGTCGAGCAGCGCGCGGTAATCGCCGGGATCCACGACGACGGTCACCGACGCGTGGTTCTTCGCCGCCGCGCGCACCATTGCAGGGCCGCCGATGTCGATGTTGTCGACGGCGTCCTCGTAGGTGCAGCCGGCCCTTGCGACCGTGGCGGCAAAGGGATACAGATTGACGGCCAAAAGGTCGATTGGCTCGATGCCGTGAGTGCGCATCACCGCCTCATCCACACCCCGCCTCCCCAGCAGGCCGCCGTGTATTTTCGGGTGCAGGGTCTTGACCCGGCCGCTCATGATCTCCGGAAAACCGGTGTGCTCGGCCACTTCCTTGACCGTGATGCCGTGGCTCATCAGCAGATTCGCCGTTCCGCCGGTCGACAAAAGCTCAATGCCGCGTTCCCGCAGTTCGCGTGCGAACTCGACGATGCCGGTCTTATCGGAGACGCTGAGCAACGCACGGCGGACGGGCGTGAGCAAGGTCTTGCCTACTCGTTGATGCCGAACTCTTTGAGCTTCTTGCGCAATGTGCCGCGATTGATCCCGAGAATGGTCGCTGCGCGGCTCTGATTGCCTTGCACGTGGCCCATGACCACTTTGAACAAGGGTTCTTCCACCTCGCGCATCACCAGATCGTACAAGTGCGCCGGCTTGTGGCCGTTGAGCGTCTCGAAATAGCACTGCAACGCTTCCTCTGCCTGCGAACGCAGGGGTACCCCCTTGCCGTTCACCTTCAGATCGCGACCGTTGAAGGCCGGCGATATATCCCTGCGTGATTTCGATTTCTTTTTCGCGACCATGGTCCCGTCCAAATTCCCGCGATTGTTGTTGTTATCCGAACGCGCCTACGCGGCGCGATGCACTCTCGTATCATAACTTTCCAGCAGCGCCGACAGTTGCTCCTGTGGCGTCTCGATCTGTACGAGACGATTCCGCAAGGCTTCTTGTCCCGGATGTTGCCGGAAATACCAACTCAAGTGTTTACGTGCAACTCGAACGCCCGTTTCATCGCCGTAGAATGAGTACAGGTCTTCGAGGTGGGCGCGCATAATATCACGGACATTTTCCGGCGCCAGAGTTGTGCGCGATTCGCCCTTGCTGAGGAAAAAATTGACTTCGTCGAAGATCCATGGCCGACCCTGCGCGGCTCTGCCTATCATGATGCCGTCGCAGCCGGTCTGCTGCAGTATCTGCGCCGCGCGCTGCGGCGAATCGATGTCGCCGTTTGCAAACACGGGTATCTTGACCGCGGCCTTGACGGCTGTGACGGTCTCGTGCTCGGCCTCGCCCTGATATAGATCCGCACGGGTCCGACCGTGAATCGCAAGTGCTTGAATACCGTTGTCTTCCGCGATCCGCGCGATGCTCACGCCGTTCTTGTGGTCGCGGTCCCACCCGGTGCGTGTCTTCAGCGTGACCGGGACGTCGACGCTGCGCACCACTGCATGCAAAATTCGTGCAACCAATGCCTCATCCTGCAGCAGGGCGGACCCCGCAGCTCGATTGCAGACCTTTTTTGCCGGGCAGCCCATGTTGATGTCGATGATCTGCGCGCCCGAATCTGCATTGCGGCGCGCCGCCTCGGCCATCATCGAGGGATCGAAGCCGGCAATCTGCACCACGCGCGGTCCGGGTTCGCCGCGATGATCCATGCGTCGGCGCGATTTCGGCGTGTCCCACAGGCGCACGTCCGCAGTGAGCATTTCCGACGCTGCAAGGCCGGCGCCGAAGCGCCTGCACAGAATGCGAAACGGCCGATCGGTGACGCCGGCCATGGGCGCCAGCACTATGTTCGACGGCAGAGTGTGGGGTCCTATCTTCATTGCTTGCCCTGCGGCGCACCATCATTGGCGCACGCGATCCGCTGATCGGCGCCGCGCAGGCAGACGTCGATCTCGAACCCTTCCGCGTTCTTGCCGGGATCCAAGATCTGCAAAGTGGCGTCGACCCGCTCGCCGGGCGCCAGCAGGCGCGCAACCGGCTTGCCCAAGTATTCGGCGGGCTCGAAGTCGCGTGTGCCGATCCTTTTGCCGAACCGATCCGCCAGCGTTACGCGCAGCAGCGGATAGGGCTGCAACTGCGCTGCCGTGTTCAAGATGCTGGCGCGCACTCGCAAGGTGCCGTTCGCATCCGGATCCCCCGTCACGCCCCACTGACGGAGTTCATAGGCGGAAAGACTTGCAGGTTGGGGCAGAGGAGTCCCCATCGCTCCGTACAATGCCCGCACGGCGAGCCCCAGAGGTCCGTGGGAGTGCGCAACGAACCAGTCTCTATTCTGGTGAACGATTTGCGCCAACAGCAGCAGCGCCGATATGACGGCGGCGCCCAGCCAGGCGAATAACGCACGGCGCGGCGTGCGACTACGTCCCATGGAAAGCACCGCGCTCGCGGGATCAAGGTATTCGTCCTCGATACCCGCCAACATTTCGCGGCGAACCTCCTCGGGAACTTCGAGACCGATGCGTAAGCCCTTGGCCGGGACCGACTCTTCCCGGGGCTCCGCTTCGGGCTCGAGCTCAGGCTCGGGGTCAGGCTCGGCCGGCGTCTGCTGGAGCGGCGGCAGGGGTCGCTTTTTGGATTCGACAAAAATGCGATCCAACTCGCCGGGGGGGAGGGTGAACTCCATGGAGCGATCGGAGTCGATGAATTCGAGTTCCGCGATCTCGACTCCGGGAGGGGCCGACATCTCTTGATCCTTGGCGACTGCGCGCACCACTTGCAGCGACTCGGCCGATTCCAGGATGCTGTCGGCGCGCGCTTCCAGTTCAAGCGGCGATTCATCGGCCGCGAAAGCGCTCGCATCCTCGGCGAGGCGCGCCAGCGCGTTGAAGAGTTCGCCGCACCTTCCGCAGCGCACTTGGCCGCCCGCGGCGCGCAGGACTTCCGCCGACAGTTTAAAGACGGTTTCGCATTTTGAACATTGCGTATACACCGTTAAGCGCCTCTCCGAGCGTAGATGCAGCACCACTCATCGCGCTCAATGACGTCCACCATATCAAAAGCGGCGCCGTACGCGGCCTTTACCGCATAAGCCTGTGTCTTCAACAGGCCCGACAGGACCAAGCAGCCGCCCGGCTCGCATGCCGGCGTGAGAACCGGCGCCAACTCGATCAACGGGCCCGCAAGAATATTGGCCAGCACGCAATAGGCCGGCCTCAGGCCTGCTGCCACGCCGCCAGAGTCCACTGCCTTCGCGTCCAACCTCGAGGCGACGCCGTTGGCCGCGGCATTGTCGCGCGTAGCGAGGATCGCCTGGTGGTCCAGATCGACCGCGGTCACGTGAGCCGCTCCCAATTTCAGCGCGGCGATGCCGAGGATGCCGGAGCCGCAGCCGTAGTCGATGACCCGGCGGCCGGCCAAGGGCAATGAGTCCAACACCTGAAGACACAGCGCGGTGGTGGGATGCGTACCGGTACCGAATGCGAGCCCCGGATCGAGTCGCACCACCACCGCATCCGCCTCCTCAGGCGGCTCTGCCGCGTGCGGACACACCCAAAGGCGCCGTCCAAAGCGCATGGATTTCCATCCCGTGAGCCATACCCGCTCCCATTCCCGGTCTTCCACGTCGCGCACCCGTGCAATGCCGGCGATATCCGACCCTAAGGCCGCTGCGAGGCGCTCAAGATTGCGCGCCGCATCCGATTGCCGGTCGAACAGCGCCCGAACCAGGGTGTCGCTCCACAACCTGATCTCGCCGGGCTTGGGCTCGAGCACGGGCTCATTGCCGCGGTCGACAAAGGTGATCGACTGCGCTCCGATTTCGAGCAGCGCCGCCTCGACCGCTTCCGAACTTCTGGCCGCGAGCGGAAATTCGATTTCGTAGAACGGCATCGATGCGTACGTGCGATTACTTCAGTCCGAGGCGTCGCTCTAGATAGTGGATGTCGGTGCCACCCTGGCGAAACGCAGAGTGATTGAATATTTCTTGGTGCAGGGGAATATTGGTTTTGATCCCTTCTACCACCATCTCCGCAAGGGCATTGCGCATGCGCGCGATGGCCGTGTCGCGCGTGTCGCCGTAGGCGATGACCTTGCCGATCATGGAGTCGTAGAAAGGCGGTACGTTGTAGCCGGTGTATACGTGGCTGTCGACCCGAATGCCCGGCCCGCCGGGAGAGTGCCAGAGACGAATCGGTCCCGGCGAGGGAACGAAGGTCTTGGCGTCCTCCGCGTTGATCCTGCATTCCACGGCATGGCCGCGAATCTGTATGTCGCTCTGGCTGAATCCCAACGGCTCGCCGGCTGCGATGAGCAGCTGCGCCTTGACGATGTCGATGCCGGTCACCAACTCGGTCACCGGGTGCTCGACCTGCACGCGTGTGTTCATCTCGATGAAGTAGAACTCGTTGTCCTGATACAGGAACTCAAGAGTGCCCGCATTGCGGTAACCCACTTCCCTGCACGCCCTTGCGCAGCGCTCGCCCATGGTCTTGCGCTGCTTGGTCGTCAATCCCGGTGCGGGAGCCTCTTCGATGACTTTCTGGTGGCGGCGCTGCATGGAACAGTCGCGCTCGCCCAGGTGCACCACATTGCCGTAATTGTCGGCAAGCACCTGGAACTCGATGTGCCTGGGCTTCTCGAGGAACTTCTCCATGTAGACCTGTGCATTGCCGAAGGCGGCAAGCGCCTCCGACTGCGTGACGCTGATGGCGTTCAGCAAGGACGCGTCGGTGTGCACCACCCGCATACCGCGGCCGCCGCCGCCGCCCGAGGCCTTGATTATCACCGGATAGCCGATGTCCTTGGCGATACGGAAGTTCTCGTCGGCGTCGGTGCCAAGAGGTCCGTCCGAGCCCGGCACGCATGGCACGCCCGATGCCTTCATGACCTTGATGGCGGAGACCTTGTCGCCCATCAATCGGATGGTTTCCGCCCGGGGGCCCACGAATATGAAGCCGCTCTTCTCGACGCGCTCGGCGAAGTCGGCGTTCTCCGACAGAAACCCGTAGCCGGGATGAATTGCGACCGAGTCGGTCACCTCGGCGGCGCTGATGATGGCCGGCATGTTGAGGTACGACAGGGCTGATTGCGCCGGTCCTATGCAGACGGTCTCGTCGGCCAGCAGCACGTGTTTGGTGTTGAAATCGGCGGTTGAGTGTACCGCGACGGTCTTGATGCCGAGCTCGCGGCAGGCGCGCAAGATCCGTAGAGCGATCTCGCCGCGATTAGCGATGACGACTTTTTCGATCATCTTGAGCTATTCGATGATGAACAGCGGTTGACCGAACTCGACCGGTTCGCCGTTCTTCGCGAGTATTGCAGTGACGCGCCCCGCTTTGTCGGACTCAATTTGATTCATCATCTTCATGGCTTCGATGATGCAGAGAATCTGCCCGATTTTGACTTCGCTGCCGATTTCGACGAACGACTTGGCGCCGGGAGAGGCGGCCGAGTAGTACGTGCCCACCATGGGCGAGGTGACCGTGTGATCGTCGTTGCGCGGCTTGTGCTCGCCGGCCGAGGTTGCAGGAGTGGCCGCGACGACCTGCGGCGCTGCCTGCACCATCGGGCTCGCCATCGCAACCGGTGCCTGCATCGCCATCCGCGGGTGGCGGCTGATGCGAACGGATTCCTCTCCCTCGGAAATCTCCAGCTCCGAGATGCCGGATTCCTCGAGCAGCTCTATTAATTTCTTTACCTTGCGAATATCCATCCGCCAACCCCTGTGTTCATTGTGTCTTGGTGAGGCGGGCGCATACGGCTTCGAGCGCCAGCTCATAGCCGATGGGTCCCAGCCCGAAGATGCATCCGGCCGCGATGTCGGACAGATAGGAATGGTGCCGGAAGGCCTCCCGCGCAAAAACGTTGCTCAAATGCACCTCGACGAAGGGCAGCGCCACCGCCAGAAAGGCGTCGCGCAGGGCGACACTGGTGTGCGAGTAGCCGGCCGGATTGATGATGGCGAACACGAAGCCTTCGCGTTTCGCCGACTGTATCTTCGCGATCAGATCGTGTTCCGCGTTGCTCTGGAATGCACCCAGGGTGTGGCCGCGAGCCCGTGCGAGCTCAGCGAGCTTGTTCTCGATGCTTTGTAGGCTGGCAGAGCCGTAAATCTCCGGCTCGCGTAGCCCAAGGAGGTTCAAATTCGGACCGTTGAGCAGCAGAATTCCAGCCATCTGTCGTAAGGTCCGTCCGCGCGGCGTTGCAAAGGTCCGCGATAATAACCAGAAACTGGGGTGAAATGGCAAGCTTCGGCGGCGAACTTCTCCTTACGTGCCGGAGCGCAACGCGCTCAAGCCCGAGTTTATAGCGCGCCGCGCATCCGGCAGCTCGATCCGCCCGGCGTTCAATTGCTGCACCTGCGACAGAATGAGCTCGGCCTGTGGCTTATGCAGCTCGCCGACGAAAAGGGCGACTACCTCCCCGCGGCGGTCCGTGAATACGGTGAACGGGAATACCGGGGATGCGAACCCAAACGCTGCGGCGGCGTCGAGGGCGTCTTGTTCGCCGATGAGCAGCGGGTAGCCGATCTTGAAGCGATCGGCGAACTTGAGCACCTCGTCGCGATGGTCTACCGCGATGCCGATCACGCTCGCTCCGCGCCCGGCCCATTCGGTCTGCAATGTCTCGAGCAGCGGTATTTCGCTGCGGCAGGGGGCGCACCAGGTGGCCCAGAAGTTGATGATCAGCGACTTGCCTGCGAAGGAGGCGATCGGCGTCGCTTTGCCGGAGCGGTCTTCGAGCGAAAACTGCGGCATCCGATCCGGGATCTTGGGGGGTTGGAATTCGGCGGGCGGCAATTCACCGGCGACATCGCCGGGACCCGCTGCGCCGGCTTCGCCCACGGCTACCTTGACCTCTGAGCGGATTTCCGGAGTGGCCCGGGTAAAATGCAGCCATGCCCCGAGCGCCACTCCCAGTGTCAGCAGGGCGGCCCCCGCGATGCGCCTGTTCATGCGGCGGGCAGTTCGAGCTTGCGTCCCTTGCGTAGCAATAGCCCCGCCAGCAAAAAGGCGAGAGCGCCGGCGAGGATGGCGATCCCTTCGAAGGGGTGGGTTGCAGCCGCCGGCGCCGCGCGCAACTGCTCTGGGAAAATCACCTTGGTGATGGGCGGGTAGCACAGGCCTGCATCGGCGCAGCCCTGGTAAATCACCTTGATTTGCAGGGGATGGGCGCCCGCATCGATGCGGGTGTAGCGAACGTCGGCTTCCACCTGCTGCCTATAGATCTCCTGGCTGCCGAAGTAGGGATCGACCTTGATGATTCCGGGAGGCATGGCGGGGGCGAAAGTCACTAGGTCCGGGCTTTCCGCCCTGATGTCCATTCTATGCCGATACAGGTAGTACCCGTCGGCGATGACCCAACGCACCCGGATGATGTTGTCATCGACGCGTGCTGCCACCCTGAATGCCACATCCGGCGGCAAAAAGTCGGATTCATTCGAAGCGGAGCTGCGCATCCACCAGGGCTTGGCGCTCCCAATCCCACCGGCGAGGAGCAGCAAGAGGGTGGATAGGGCGGCGAGCGTCAATTTCATGCGCGCACTGTATAGCAGCCACCTCATGCTGCGATACAGCAAAAATTTAGTGATCTGGGTCTTGAATCGGCCGAATTCGTCGCTATGATTAGCAGCCACAGGTGGAGAGTGCTAATAACATTCTCCTTTTACTAACCCCGAATTCCAAGCATTAGGAGTCTTGTCTTATGAAGATTCGTCCCCTTCATGACCGTGTGATCGTGAAACGAGAAGAGGAAGAGCGAAAGTCGCCTGGCGGCATCGTGATTCCGGATACGGCTACCGAAAAGCCGATCTTCGGCAAAGTGGTCGCCGTCGGTAAGGGCAAGATTTTGGAGAACGGCGAGATTCGCCCGCTGGACCTCAAGGTCGGCGACAAGATTCTTTTCGGTAAGTACAGCGGTACCGAAGTGAAGATGGATGGCGACGAACTGGTTGTCATGCGTGAAGAAGACGTCATGGCCGTGGTCGAAGGCAAGTAGTACTACCAAATTTAGATTTAGAGGTATCAGCAAATGGCAGCAAAAGACGTACGCTTTAGCGACGACGCTCGGCAACGCATGTTCAAGGGCGTGAATATTCTGGCGAACGCCGTGAAAGTCACGCTGGGGCCCAAAGGCCGCAATGCCGTGCTCGACAAGAGTTTCGGCGCTCCCACCGTCACGAAGGACGGTGTCTCTGTCGCCAAAGAGATCGAGCTGAAGGACAAGTTCGAAAACATGGGCGCGCAGATGGTGAAGGAAGTCGCTTCCAACACGTCCGACGAAGCCGGTGACGGCACCACCACCGCGACCGTGCTGGCGCAAGCCATCATCCGCGAAGGCCTCAAGGCCGTCGCCGCGGGCATCAACCCGATGGATTTGAAGCGGGGCATCGACCAGGCCGTCGCCGTGGCGACGGATGAGCTCAAGAAGCTCTCCAAGCCGGCGAAGGATCCGAAGTCCATTGCTCAGGTCGCAACGATCTCCGCGAATGCGGACGAGAGCATCGGCAAGACCATTGCGGATGCCATGGCGAAAGTCGGCAAGGAAGGCGTGATCACGGTTGAGGAAGGTTCGGGCCTGGAGAACGAGCTCGAAGTGGTCGAAGGCATGCAGTTCGACCGCGGCTACCTGTCGCCGTACTTCATCAATAATCAGCAGAGCCAGAGTGCAGAGCTCGACAAGCCGCTGATTCTTCTGGTCGACAAGAAGATCTCCAACATTCGCGAATTGCTCCCCTTGCTGGAAGCCATCGCCAAGGGTGGTCGGCAGCTCCTGATCGTCGCCGAAGATGTGGAAGGCGAAGCACTTGCCACGTTGGTGGTCAACACCATCCGCGGCATCGTCAAAGTCGCCGCCGTCAAGGCGCCGGGTTTCGGCGATCGTCGCAAGGCCATGCTGCAGGATATCGCCATCCTCACGGGCGGCACGGTGATCTCCGATGAGGTCGGCCTGTCGCTCGAGAAGGCGACGCTGAACGACCTTGGCGAGGCGAAGAAGGTGTTGGTGGAGAAAGAGAACACTACCATCATCGACGGAGCCGGCAAGGCCGCGGACATCAAGGGCCGTGTGGAAAGCATTCGTCAGCAGATCGAGGAAGCGACTTCCGACTACGACAAGGAAAAACTCCAGGAGCGCGTTGCCAAGCTCTCCGGCGGTGTTGCCGTGATCAAAGTCGGCGCCGCGACCGAAATCGAAATGAAGGAAAAGAAGGCCCGCGTCGAAGACGCGCTGCACGCAACCCGTGCGGCCGTGGAAGAAGGCGTGGTCCCGGGCGGCGGCGTGGCGCTGGTGCGCGCGTTGAAGGCCATCGAGAAGCTGACCGGCAGCAACGAAGATCAGACGACGGGCATCAAGATCCTGGCCCGCTCGATCGAAGAGCCGCTGCGTCAGATCGTGAGCAACGCCGGCGAAGATGCGGCGGTCGTTCTGAACCGAGTCCGCGAGGGCAAGGGCACGTTCGGCTACAACGCTGCTTCGGGCGAGTATGGCGACATGATCGAAATGGGCATTCTTGATCCCACCAAGGTGACGCGTCTGGCTCTGCAGAACGCCGCCTCGGTCTCGGGCCTGCTGCTCACCACGGAAGTCATGATCGCAGAGTCGCCGAAGGACGAAGAGCATGCACATGGCGCCCCTGGCGGCGGCATGGGCGGCATGGGCGGAATGGACATGTAATACCCCCTCAACGGGTATTCGTTCAAAGGAGAGCGGACTTCGGTCCGCTCTTTTTTTTGGTGCGCCCGGCAGGGCGCACTCACTCGGGGGTGAAAGTCCCCTACACAGCCGACATGGGCAAGTGTTAGCGGAAGGCAACGGTTTCCCGGGTGACTGGGAGTCGGAAGGAAGCGGCATCTCCCGTCCATAAGAGACTCCTCGAGACTGTAAATATATACAGTATCCAATAGGATTCCGACGGGGAAATCACCTTGCAAATATGGCGCTTTTCCCTTTATTTATCGATAGTTACACCGTACCATCGCGGCCGTGACCTGGTCCGCCAAGCAGTACACCGTCTTCGAGGACGAACGGACGCGCCCGGTAAGGGATCTGCTGTCTGCGCTGCCCGCCGTCGATGCTCGTTCAGCCATCGATTTGGGCTGTGGGCCGGGCAATTCGACCGAGGTCTTGGCAGCACGCTTTCCCGATGCGGCGATCCAAGGCCTCGACAGTTCGGCCGACATGATTGACGCGGCCCGCCGGCGGCTGCCGCAGGCAGAGTTCGCGATTGCGGCAGTCCAAGAATGGAAGGACCCGGGACCGTTCGACGTGATCCTTGCGAATGCCTTGCTGCAATGGGTACCGCATCATGCCGCCGTGCTGCCTGCTCTGGTCGCGAAGCTGGCGCGCGGCGGGGTGCTCGCCGTTCAAATGCCCGACAACCTCGATGTCCCGGCGCATCGGCTGATGCGGGACACCGCCGCGGCAGGACCTTGGGCGCAGGCCCTGGCAGAGGCCTCGGCGAACCGTACCCGCATAGGCTGCGCCTCTGAGTACTATGAACTGCTGCGTCCTCTGTGCGCCAAGGTGGATGTCTGGCGCACCACGTACTATCACGCGCTGCCGGGTGGAGCTGCAGCGATCGTGGAGTGGTTCAAGGGCAGCGGCCTGCGTCCATTCTTGGATCCGCTCGACGCCAAGTCGCGAGCAGCCTACCTCGAGCGGTACACGGCCGCCGTGGCGCTCGCCTATACGCCGCTGCCCGACGGCTCGGTGCTCCTACCCTTCCCCCGATTGTTCATCGTGGCGATTCGTTGAAAATAATTCCCGATATCTTGCGCGAGCCGCTGGCCCGCTGGTGGGAGCGTGCACACAGCGGCGAGGGTTTCCGACAAGCCCATGCGGAGCTGCCCGAGAGCCTGCGCAATGAGCTGACGCAGGTTGCCGCCTGCAGCGAGTTCGCCGCCTCGGTATTGATTCAGGATCCCGCTGCGCTCGGCTGGTTCGCGCGTCACCTTGAACCGTCCGAGGCCCGCGCTGCAAACGCAGCCTATGAAACGCGCGCGGCGGCGGCCGCGACGAGCGCGGAGGCGCAACGCCTCCTGCGCGAGTGGCGGCGCCGCGAATTGCTGCGCATCGCCTGGTGCGACATCACCGGACGTTTCTCCGTAACGGAGACCCTGCATGCGTTGTCGGATTTTGCCGATGCCGCCATTCGCGCCGCCGCATTGTGCGCGCAATCGCATCTGGAGCCGGTGTTCGGCCGGCCGCGCGACGGCGCGCGCAACGAGGTGCCGCTGATCGTGCTCGGCATGGGCAAGCTCGGCGGTCGCGAACTGAACTTCTCGTCGGACATCGACCTTGTATTTCTGTTCTCGGAGGCCGGGCAGACGGATGGGCCGCGCGAGATTGAAAACGAGGAGTATTTCAATCGCGTCGGCCGTGAACTCATCCGGCTGCTCGACGCCAGGAATGAGGACGGGTTCGTATTTCGCGTCGACATGCGCCTGCGGCCGTTCGGCGAGAGCGGCTCCTTGGTCGTGAGCCTCGGCTCGCTCGAGCATTACCTGCAGGAACACGGCCGCGACTGGGAGCGCTACGCCTGGATCAAGGCGCGCCCCATCGTGGGTGTCGAGGCTTACTCGCTCGCTTACCCGCAATTCGTGAGGCCGTTTGTCTACCGCCGTTATCTCGATTTCGGTGTGATCGAGTCGTTGCGAGACATGAAGGCACTGATCGCACGCGAGGTGTCGCGGCGCGAGCTCGATCAGGATCTGAAGCTCGGCAGCGGCGGTATTCGCGAGATCGAGTTCATCGTGCAGTCGACGCAATTGGTTCGCGGCGGCAGCGATCGGCGCTTGCAGAACTCCTCGTTGCTCGAGGTACTGCCTCTGCTGGCGGGCTCGAAGCTGATGTCGGCGGCGGACGTGGCCGAATTGACGGACGCCTACTTGCTGCTGCGCAAGGCCGAAAATGCCCTGCAAATGATCCGCGACGAACAGACGCATTCGCTTCCCGTCGAACCTACGGATCAGGCACGGTTGAGCATGAACATGGAATTTCCTGACTGGCCCGTCTGCCGCGCGCGCATCGATGCCGCGCGCGCCACGGTGGCGGGGCAATTCGAGTCCTTGCTGTCCGGAGGTCCTCGTTCGAGCGAAGCCGAGGCTGGCGCGGACTGGCTGGCGTCCGAGGATGCGGATATCGAGGAGGAGCTCGGGCGCGGCGGCTTTCCGCGCAGCGAGATCGGGGAGGTCGCCGCGACCCTGGAAGCTTATCGGCACGCTGCGTCCTATCGGCGGCTGGATGAGGCCGGCCGCCGGCGCCTGCACATCGTTCTCGGCCGCGTGCTCCAGTCCGCAGCGCAACGCCCGAACCCTGCACGATTGGTGCAGCGTTGCCTGCGCGTGCTGGAGGCGATCGGTACGCGCTCGTCGTATCTTGCGCTGCTGACGGAGCAGCCCGCCGCGCTCCACCGCCTGATAGACGTGTGCGCGATCAGCGGCTTTCTGTCGCGTCAGGTCGCCGACTTTCCCCTGCTCCTGGACGAGCTGATCGATGCCAAGGCATTCGACGAACTGCCGTCGCGACCAAGCTTTATGATGGAACTCGCCGCCCGAACGGAGAGGCTTCCCGCCGATGACCCTGAGCGGCAGGTGGAGGCGCTGCGCCAATTCCAGAAGGTGGCGGTGTTTGCGGTGGCGCTTGCCGACCAGACGGGCCGGCTGCCGCTCATGAAGGTGAGCGATCGGCTGACCGACATAGCCGAGCTCATTATTCAGTGCTGCATGGATCTCGCGTGGCAGCAGATGACGGAGGTCTACGGGGTGCCCTGCTGCGGTGAGGAGGAAGCGGGTCTTAGGCAGGTCCGCGTCGCCGTTGCCGGCTACGGCAAGCTTGGGGGGCTTGAACTGGGCTATGGTTCCGATCTCGACCTGGTCTTTCTGCACGATTCGATCGGATCGATCCAGCACACCCGGTCGGCGCGCCCGCTCGACAACGGCCTGTTCTTTCTGCGCCTGGGACAG
Organism: uncultured Gammaproteobacteria bacterium; assembly: GCA_963702735.1. Lineage (GTDB taxonomy): Bacteria > Pseudomonadota > Gammaproteobacteria > Steroidobacterales > Steroidobacteraceae > Bog-1198. The sequence continues at coordinate 252,702 of CAVPDW010000003.1, forward strand.
CGCATCGTGCACCTTCTCACCATGCATTCCGCTGCCGGCCGCCTGTACGAGGTGGATATGCGGCTGCGGCCGAACGGCAAGGGTGGATTCCTCATGACGGGCATCGACGCGTTCGAACGCTACCAGGTGCAGGATGCCTGGACCTGGGAGCACCAGGCGCTGCTGCGCGCGCGCGCCGTTGCGGGCGCGGAGACTCTTTGCCACGCCTTCGAGGCGGCCCGCCGCCGTATACTGTGCTCGGCGGTACATCGCGACACGCTGCGAAGCGACGTCGTGGAGATGCGCCTGCGTATGCGGCGCGAGTTGTCCAAAGCAGGTACCGGACAATTCGACATCAAGCAGGACGCGGGCGGCATCGCCGACATCGAGTTTCTGGTGCAATACTGGGTGCTGGCGGCGGCGAATGCTCATCCGGAACTGCTGACATACACGGATAACATACGCCAGCTCGAAGGATTGGCGGCCGCCGGCGTGCTGGACGCGGCGACTGCGCAATGGCTGACGGAGGCCTACATCGGCTACCGCACGGTGCTGCACCACCTGTCGCTCGAAGGGCAGGGGGAGCGCGTGGTCGGGGCTGCCCCCTACGCACAGCCGCGCGCGAGGGTGATCGGGATCTGGCGTGAAACTTTCGAGGAGCAATGATGGCAGCAATGATTCAGGCGAATGCGCAGCATCAGTATACCGTGACCGCGGCCGATCTACCGCTGTCCTGCCCCATGCCGGGCATGTACCTGTGGAACTCGCATCCCAAGGTCTATTTGGCGATCGAGAACACCGGGTGGGCGAAATGCCCCTACTGCGGCGCCGAATACAGCCTTAAGTAGTCCGATAGTCGCGGTATGACTTCTCTTCGACGATGCCGGAGCCGAGAGTGGTGTTGATGCGCCGCTTGATGGCCGCACGTTCGTCGTTTTCGAAGTAGACGGCGCGCGCCAGCCGGATGAATTCCGCATCGAAGGCCCGCGCGCGCTCCTTGTCACGTATGTCGTCCTCTATCACCCACAAGCGCTCATTGACGGAAGCCAGCGCGGCGACCTCCGCGGCGATGTCTATTCCCGCGTACTGCGACGCGCCCCAGGTCTCTTCGAGCGCGCGCAGTTCGAGACGTACGTTGGATACCTTGGCCGGGTCGGTCATCCGCTGCGCCTTGATGCGCAGAATGGTGATTTTGTCCAGCAGCTCCCCGGGCGATATGGGGACCTTGATTTCGTTCATTCCTGCATTGTAGCAATCAGTGCGTCGAGCTTGGCGGTCACGTCGCTCACGCCGATCAGGTCCATGACGCCTGCGCGCTCTATCTTGGTGGTCCAGGGAATTTGTGCGGCCGGCTTCCCAAGGAACCTCCGCGCGGCCTCGTCGTATTTGTCGACGCACCATTGCCGGCTGTAATAGGGACCGGCGCGTGCCGGATTGGTGGCCGCGTACAGACCGATCACGGGCAACCCCACCATGGTGGCCATGTGAGCGGGGCCTGAATCCGGCGACAACAGAGCGGTGCTCACCGAAAGCAGGCCGAGGAGCTCCGGCAAAGTATCCTTGCCGATCTGATTGACGACGGGAGCGCGCTTGGCGATCGCGGCGCCCATCTGTGCCTCGAGGGCGCTGCGGCCTCCGACCAGCACCACCCGCATGTGGTGCGCGGCGGCGGCGTATTCCGCCACGGCGGCGTAGCGCTCCGCCGACCAGTTTCGCGCCGTATGGCTGGAACAGGGGCTGATCAGCAGAGTCGGCCTGTTGTCGGTGACGATGCCGCGGGCGTACTCGAGCGCCTGCGCGGGCAGCTTGAGATCCCATCGCGGCGCCGCGGGCTCGATTCCGCAGGCACGCACGAATCCCATGAACGAATCGAGCACGTGTTCGGAGGTTGCAGGCGCGATGCGCGCATTGGTGAACCACCACTGCAGCTCGCGCGCGCGCGGCCGATCGAAGCCAAGTTTGATCGGCGCCCGTATCAGGCTGCTGACCAGGCTCGCGCGAAACGACAGTTGAAGATCCAGCAAGAGATCGAAGCGCCGCCCGCGCAAGACTGCGTGAAGGCGCCGCAGCTCGCCGAGGGTTCTACTCTTATCGAAGGTGATAAACTCGATCTCAGGGAGAATCGCGGTCATCAGCTTCGCTTCAAGCCTGCCGATGATCCAGGTGAACCGAGTCTCCGGCCACGCCGCTTGGAAGGCTCGGAGCGCCGCCGCCGCGTGGCAGGTATCGCCGATCGCGGACAGGCGCAGCAGACACACATGCTGCAGCGGCGGTTTGAAATTTAAGGTCATCGTATGGTGGATAACAGCCGACGCATTGCCACTATGAGCGGCGCCATGCTGTCTGATCCGGCTTGCATTGGCAATCTGACGCAAAGCGCACAGGATGCGCTCTTCGACCCCGAGTACTGGCGCAAGAGGGGGGAGTTGCAGGAAGCGGCGGGCGGCCGCGGCTCGGCGTGGTTCATCGCCTCGGGCGCGCGTCAATGGGCGCTGCGCCACTATCGCCGCGGCGGATTCATAGCGCGCCTGTCGAAGGATCTCTATGTCTGGACGGGCGAGAATCGTGTGCGCGCCTTCGCCGAGTGGCGGCTGCTCGACCTCTTGACCCAGTGCGGCCTTCCCGCGCCGAAGCCAGTCGCCGCCCGCTATCGAAGGAGCGGCCTTCTGTATCGATGCGATTTGATCACTCAGCGCATCGCGGGCGCGGAGCCCTTGAGCGCGCTGCTCGCAAGGGGCACCTTGCCTCCGCAACGGTGGCACACGGTGGGCGCAGCTGTCGGGCGGCTGCACCGCGCGGGCGTCGATCATGCGGACTTGAATGCGCACAATATCTTGCTCGACGCGAAGGGGGTGGTGACGGTGATCGACTTCGATCGCGGCCGCCTGCGCGCGCAGGGACGTTGGACCGCACGCAACCTGCAGCGGCTGCGACGCTCGCTCGCCAAAATCGGGCATCTCTCGGAGGATGCCTGGGAGTGGTTCATGTCGGGGTATGCCAAAGCATGACGCGGCGCCTGTACTCGGTGGCGATTTACCTTGCCGTACCCTTCGCCTTCGCCGCCGTATTGTGGCGCGGCCTGCGCGATCGCAGCTATTGGCAGGCGCCGTGCGAGCGCTTCGGATGGGGCCGCGCGAGCGCAAACGGGTCCATCTGGCTGCATGCGGTGAGCCTGGGGGAGGTGTCGGCAGCCGCACCGCTGGTGCGCGCCTTGAGGGCGCGCCATCCGCAGTACCCGATGGTCCTCACCACCGCGACTCCCACCGGCAGGGCACGCGCCGTAAGCCTGTTCGGCGGCGCCGTGGACATTCGCTTCCTGCCCTACGATACGCCGGGGGCGGCGGCGCGATTCCTCGACCGCGTACGGCCGCAGTTCGGCGTCATCATGGAAACGGAGCTTTGGCCGAATCTGTTCCACGAGTGCGGGCGGCGCGGGGTGCCCCTGCTGCTCGCCAGCGCGCGCCTGTCGGCAAGATCGGTCGCGCGCTACCGGCGCCTCGGCAGCCTCGTGCGCGGAATCTTCTCGGCCGCGCCGATCATAGCGGCGCAGAGTCGCGAGGATGCAGAGCGCTTCATCGCGATCGGCGCACCCCGCGCCGCCACCCGCGTGGTCGGCAATGTCAAATTCGACGTGGAGGTGGGCGCGGATGCCTCGAGTGCAGGGCGAGCGTTGCGTGTGTCCCTGGGCGGTGCGAGGCCCATCTGGATCGCCGGCAGCACCCACGCAGGGGAAGAGGAGCAGGTCCTCGCGGCGCACGAAGAATTGCCGAGCGATGTCCTGTTGCTGCTGGTGCCCAGACATCCGGATCGATTCGAATCGGTCGGCGAGCTGTTGAATCGACGCGGCGTGAAGTTCGTTCGGCGCAGCGCCGGCGTCGCGCCGGACGGAGCCACACGAGTGATGTTGGTGGACACCGTGGGCGAGCTCGCGGCGCTGTATGCGGCGGCCGATGCGGCATTCGTCGGCGGAAGCCTGGTTCCGGTCGGCGGCCACAATCTGTTGGAGCCTGCCGCGCTCGGACTACCGGTGCTGACCGGGCCTTCTCACGCGAACGGCGAAGAGATCGCCCGCCTGCTGCTCGCCGAGGGTGCTGCGCTCGAGGTCAGGGACGCGCGCGAACTCGCTGCGGCCGTCTCCCGACTGCTGGCCGATAGCCAAGAGCGGCGCCGAATGGGAAACGTCGGGCAGCGCATCGTCGAGTCGAATCGCGGCAGTGTCGCTCGTCTGCTCGAACTCATTGAGGAGTTGCCGGCTGCGGCGCGTCAGAGAAGAGGCTGTTGAGTTTCTCCAGGCTCTGCTGGGAAAGAATGCCTGCGGCTTGCTGCAGCTTGATCAAATTCAACATGTAGTCGTAGCGGCTGCGTGCGTAGTCGGTCTGCGCCTGCACCCAGAGTTGCCGAGATTGCAGAACGTCGACGGCGGTGCGTGTCCCGGCCTCATAACCGGATTCGGTCGCATGCAGCGAAGTCGCATTCGATTCGACCGCCCTGCGCAGCGCCTTGACCCGCGAGATCTCCGACAGCACGCCGAGATAGGAATCGCGTGCATCGTGTTCGGTTTGACGCGCCACCCGCTCCACTCTTTCCTTGGCCGCCCTGTGCAGGTAGACGGCCTGGCGCACTTGCGAGGACACCATGCCTCCGGAGTAGAGGGGGAAGGTCAATTGCAGACCGATGGTCCGCTGTTGCTGATTCAAGGTGGTGCCGCCCGCGGAGGTGCCGTCGGTGAAAGTGTCGACGCCGTTGCTGTTCTCCTTGTAGCGGCTCCCCACCAAGTCCAGAGAGGGAAAATGGCCGCCGCGCGCGGCGCTGACGTTCTCGCGGGCGATGTCTGCCGCGAGACGGCTGGAGACCAGCGCAAGATTTTGTTGAAGCGCCATCTCCACCCAGCGATCCTCGCTGATGGGGTCGGGAGTGGCCAGCTCGAACGGCTCGATGGGACGCGCCAGCTTGTCGAAGGCGTCGCCGGTGATCTCGCGCAACAGTTCCTGATTGGAGGCGAGCGTGCGCTTCGCCGCAATCACGGCTGCCGCCCCGCTGTCGTGGGCGGCGCGCGCCTCTTCCACATCGGTGACGGCAATCAGTCCTATTTGATAGCGCGACTCCGCCTGTTCAAGTTGGCGCTCGATCGATGTCAAGGCGACCTGCTGGGCTTCGAGATCGTCCTGTGCGGAGAGCACATCGAAGTAGCGTTCCGCGACCCTCTCCATCAGATCCTGCCGCGCGGCCTGGTAGTCGGCCTCGGCCTGCGCGACCTGTGCGTCCGCACGCTTCAGAGCCACCCAGTTCTCCCAGCGGAACACGTTCTGCCGCAGGTCGACGCCGTAGCGATGCGTGGTCGTATCGACTCTGCCGTCGAAGGGAAAGCTCTCCAAAACGGTGGGCTGACCCGGGGCGCTGACGGATTCAGTGGTATTGGTCGAGCCCGTGTCCTTTTCGCGCGTCACTACACCGCTTCCCGAGAGCTGCGGAAGCAGGGCCGAGAGCGCCTGCGGCTTGGCCTCGAGCGCGGCCAGGCGAGTCGCTTCGGCTTCGCGCAGCTGGGGGTCGTTTTGCAGCGCGCGCTGATAAACCGCCATTAGATCCGCTGCCGGTGCGGCAGCGGCGCTCGCACACAGGGTAAGAACAATCAGTAATCGCTTCATGGTTATATAGTGTTATATATAACTATATCACCTGTCAATACCGAGGAATCCGTGGGTCGAGATCAGCAGACCAAGCCAGAATCCCTCCGGCCAAATTGGCAACCGACGCAAAGCCGTTGCCGGACAGGAAGCGCGCCACTTCGAGGCTGCGGCCGCCGGATCGGCAGATCACCACCGTTTCCTTGAGCGGGTCGAGCTCCCCTAAGCGCTTCGCGATCTGGCCCATGGGGATGTGTACGATCTCGGTGGGGACCGGTGCCAGCTGGGTCTCCCAGTCCTCGCGCACGTCCAGAAGCAGCATGTCGGCACCGCTTTGGCGCCGCTCCAGGAATTCGCGAGGGGTCACGTTCTTGATCGTCAAAACACGAACTTCTGCGCCGCCATGGCATTGATCAAGGGATCGATGACGGTCTCGAACAAGCTCTCGCGTATCCATTCGTCGGCATCAACGCGGCGCACCAGGATCGCATCCATCACGGGCGCCGTGCCCACGATCGCGAACAGTCGGCCGCCGACCCGCAGCGAACGCTCGAAGCGGGAGTCATACACCGGCAGGGAACCGGTGACGGCGATGACGTCGTACGACCCCAGGGGAGCTGCATCGAAGGCATCGCGAACCTCCAGCTGTACCGGGGTACCGGACACCGCGCGCAGGTTCGCTTGGGCAGTGGCGACGAGCCCGGCATGGATGTCGATCGAACGCGTGGCGGCGCCGAGCAGCGAGAGACAGGCCGAAAGATATCCGGTGCCGGTGCCCACCTCCAGCACATCGTCCCGTGCTTCGACGCCGAGCGCCTGCAGGATGCGCCCCTGAACCTTGGGAGCCAGCATCGATTGTCCGTATCCGATCGGTATGGGTGCATCGGCGAACGCAAGCTCACGGTACTCGGGAGGCACGAAGGCTTCGCGCGGGACCGCCGACAACGCGCCGAGCACGCGCGGATCGAGCACTTCCCACGTGCGGATCTGTTGATCCACCATTTGCTGTCGAGCGGCGAATGTATCCATGATTTCTCGTGCCAACTTAAGGCCGCTGATTATGGTCAATTTCGACAGGGTACGCGAGCCCCTTGCGCTATTCTTCGGGATACGATGATTCGCGACGCGCCAGCCCGACACGGGTATTAAACCAAAGCGTCGTTGTTGCTTCGTTATCGAGGTCCGCGTTGATCTTGTCTTCCGTCGTTCTGTGGCTTTCGACCTCGGCCGTTTTGGCCGTGGGCCTCGGCGTGCTCGTTGCGTGGAAGCGGCGCCAGGAACGTGCCGTCAACGAGTTCTCCGCACGAGTTTGGGAGCTGACCCGCGAAAACGACTCCGCCGCGCGCATCGGTGTCGAGGACGGCCCCAAATCCCTGGGCCGCCTGGGCTCCGCGGTCAACATGCTGCTGGAGAATCTCGAGGAGCGCGGCGCCAGGCTGCTGGATCGCGAACAGCTGTTCCAGCGCCTGGTCGAGACGGTTCATGATGCGGTGCTGGTCCACCGCGAGCGGATCCTGTTCGCCAATTCGCGCTTCCTCGCGCTATTGAACCTGAGCGCCTCCGAGGTCGTCGGGCGGCCCTTGTCGGACTTCGTCGCTCCGGAATATGTCGAGTTGGTGCAGAACAATCTGCGGCGGCGGCTGCAGGGCGAAGCCGCGGCCGCGCGCTACGAAGTCGAACTTGTCGGCGCCCAGGCCCAGGTCACGCGGGTGGAGCTGTCGAGCACCGTGATCGACAGCGCGGGGGAAGCGGCGCTGCTGCTCACCGCCCTCGAAATGCTGCCTGAACCCGCGCCCTCGGCTGCAGCGCACCGGCCGCGCGCCATGGTGACGCTCGATGCCATGGGTGAAAGCGTCATCACGGTCGACGCAGAAGGCCGCATCGACTACATCAATCATTCCGCGGAGGCACTGCTCGGCCAGCGCTTCGACCAGGTCATGGGCAAGGCATTCGCGGACGTTGCAACCCTGGTAGATGAGAACGATCGACGGTCCCTGGGGGATCCCGTGCGCAAGGCCCTTGCGACCGGGGGCCGAGTGACGATGGGCCGGCGCGCCGTGCTGGTGCCGGCGGGCGCGGGCCCGGAGCGATCGGTGGAAATCAGCGTTTCGCCGCTGCGCTTCGACGGCAAGGACATCTTGGGGCTGGTGCTGGTGATGCACGACACCAGCGAATTGCGCGGACTCACGCGGCAAATGACTTATCAGGCAAGCCATGACGCGCTGACAGGCCTGGTGAATCGCCGTGAATTCGAGCGGCGGCTGCAGGAAGCCATGGATTCCGCGCACACCGGGAATGTCGGGCACGCGCTGTGCTATCTGGACCTTGACCGTTTCAAGGCGGTGAACGATACCTGCGGCCACACCGCCGGCGACAACATGCTGCGCGAAGTCGCCTCTCTCATTAAGGAGGCGGTGCGCGACTCCGATACGGTCGGCCGCATCGGCGGCGACGAATTCGCGCTGCTGTTGGTGGGCTGCCCCCTGGAGAAGGCGCGCCAGATCGCGGACAACGTGGTGCGATCCGTGAACGATTATCGATTCGTCTGGAGGGACAAGATCTTCAACGTCGGCGTCAGCATCGGTCTCGTCGAGATCGGGCGCGGCGGCGGCGCCATCGAGGACATCATGAATTCGGCGGACTCCGCGTGCTACGTGGCCAAGAAGCAGGGCGGCCTGCATGTGCACGTGTATTCCGCGCGTGAGGAGGCGAGCGCGCGGCACAGCGGAGAAATCCATTGGCTACAGAGGTTGCAAAGGGCGCTGCGCGACAACAAGTTCGAGCTGTACTACCAGCCCATCGTGCACGCCCGCGCCGGCGGCTTGCGCGGTCCTGCACTGGAGGTATTCGTTCGCCTCGAAGGGGAGAACGGTCAACCGGCCGCATCCACGGCCGATTTCATTCGTGCGGCCGAGCGCTATCGGCTGATGCCGCACATCGATCGCTGGGTGGTGCAAACCGTGCTGTCGGCGCTGGGGCGCGGCGGGATGCGGCTGCCGCCGGGACGCAGCGTCGCCCTCAACATCGCCGGGCAGACCCTCGGCGACTCGGAATTCCTGGAGTTCGTCGTCGACTGCTTCGATCACACCGGCGCGAACCCCGGCGACATTTGCTTCGAGGTCACCGAGAGCTCGGTGGTCGCGAACCTCGATCACGCGCAGCGCTTCATCGCGGTGCTGCACGGCATGGGCTGCGAATTCGCGCTGGACGATTTCGGCAGCGGCCTGAGCTCCTTCTCCACTCTGCGGACCCTGCCGATGGATTACCTGAAGATCGACGGCTCCTTCATCAACAATCTGGCCGGGGACAGCGTGAATCAGGCCATGGTCTCCGCCATGATTGAATTGTCGCGCAGCCTTAACTTCCGCGTCGTCGCGGAACAGGTCGAGGACCAGGTCTCGCTCGACACCGTGATCGGCATGGGCATCGACTTCGTGCAGGGATTCGTGGTCGGGAGGCCGCAACCCCTGTCGGTCGCGCCCTTATAACCCGGCGACAGGGGCTCATAACAAACTTCTATGGCTTTTTTTGCGCGCTTAGGAGGAAAATCACGGGTCACAGCGAGGTGACCCATGAATATCTTCAACGACAACACTAAGTCCATCGGCCGCACGCCGCTGATCCGCATCAATCGTCTGGATGCGAGCAGCGGCGCGACCATTCTCGCCAAGATCGAGGGACGCAATCCGGCCTACTCGGTGAAGTGCCGCATCGGCGCCGCCATGGTGTGGGACGCCGAAGAGCGCGGCGCCTTGAAGCCGGGAATGTCCCTGGTCGAAGCCACCAGCGGCAATACGGGTATTGCGCTTGCCTATGCCGCCGCGGCGCGCGGCTACGGCTGCATTCTGACCATGCCGGAGACCATGAGCATGGAAAGGCGCAAGGTACTGGTCGCCTTCGGCGCCAAGCTGGTGCTGACTCCCGGCGCCAAGGGCATGAAGGGAGCGATAGCCAAGGCCGAGGAATTGGCCGCCGCGGATCCCAAGCAGTACCTGCTGATGAAGCAATTCGAGAATCCCGCCAATCCGGCGATTCACGAGAAGACCACGGGACCGGAGATTTGGGAGGACACCGACGGGAAGGTCGATGTGTTCGTCAGCGGCGTGGGCACCGGCGGCACCCTCACCGGCGTGTCGCGCTACATCAAGGGCACGCGCGCCAAGAAGATACTCACCGTCGCCGTTGAACCCACACTGTCGCCCGTCATCACCCAGACTCTGGCCGGGCAGCCGCTGACTCCGGCGCCCCATAAGATTCAGGGCTTGGGCGGCGGGTTCATTCCGAAGAATTTGGATCTGTCGCTGGTGGATCGTGTCGAGCAGGTGACCAACGAGGAATCCATCGAGATGGCACGCCGTCTGGCGCGCGAGGAAGGACTGCTGAGCGGCATCTCCTGTGGAGCTGCCATGGTCGCTGCGCTGCGTCTGGCGCGCGAGCCTGCGCAGAAGGGCAAGACCATCGTCGTCATACTGCCGGATGCCGGCGAGCGGTACCTGTCGGGCGTTCTGTTCGAGGGGCTGTTCGAGGAAGTGGAGAAGATGCAGGCGGTTGCCTGAGGCGCCAACGATGAAAGCCGCCGCTCAACCGCCGCCCACCGCGCTCGACGATTTGACGGGAGAATTGCTCGCCGGCTATCTGGGCGATGAGCGCGCCCGGCGAATCTCGCGCCGCTACCTTCCCTCGCGCGAAGCCATCGTCGAGATCTTGGAGTCGGTGCTGGACCTCATGTATCCCGGCTACTTCGGCCGGCGCGATTTGAATCGGGACAATCTCGGCGAGCACGTGGCGCAGGCCGTGGCGGTGCTCGCGCCCAAGATCGAGCGCGAGATGGAGCACTGCCTGTGTTATGGGCGCGAGCGCGAGTTGGGGCGGTCCGAACCCGGCGAGTGCGCGCCCAGGGCGCACGATTTGGCGAAAATTTTCCTCGACCGGCTGCCGCAGATCCGCTCGACGCTGATACGCGACGTGCAGGCGGCGTTCGACGGCGATCCCGCGGCGACGAATCTGGACGAGGTGATCCTGGCCTATCCAGGCGTGCTCGCCGTCAGCGTCTACCGTATCGCGCATGCCCTGTACGATCTGGGCGTGCCCATGATGGCGCGCATCATGACCGAGTGGGCGCATTCGAAGACCGGTGCCGACATTCACCCGGGGGCGACCATCGGTGAGGCATTCTTCATCGACCACGCCACGGGCGTCGTGATCGGCGAGACCACTCATATCGGCGACGGGGTCAAGCTGTACCAGGGCGTCACCTTGGGCGCGCTGTCGTTTCCGCGGGATGCCAGCGGACAGATCATACGCGGCAAGAAGCGCCACCCCACCGTGGAGAACGGCGCAACGCTGTACGCCAACGCCACGGTCTTGGGCGGCCAGACCGTGGTCGGCGCCGGCAGCGTAATCGGCGGATCGGTGTTCTTGACCCGCAGCGTGCCGCCGCGCTCGCGCGTGTCGCTCAAGGAGCCGGAGCTGCGTGTGGCGACCCGCGACGGCGCGGTCGAACACGACGCGATCTACTTCGATATCTGAAGCATCGCGCGAAATTCCCTAAACGGCGCCAGCAGGTTCTGCGACAAGGTCGCGCATCGCGCCTGCTCTTCAGGCGGCAGCCCCCAGGGCGTTTCCTCGTCGAGTGCGGCGATGTACAGGGTGCCGAACAGGCGGTCCCAGATGCTCGTGACCAACCCTAGATTCGAATCCCAATGCCTGGGCAGAATGCTGTGGTGGGTGTGATGCATCCCGGGACTCTGCAGCCAGTACTCGAGCCAACGCGGATAGCGGAAAGAAACGTGATAGTGCCGGAAATTGCCGTTGAGCGTGTATAGGAAAAAGAAGATGCCGGCGTTCATCACGGTGATCTGCGTGATCTGACTCTTGAAGAGATAGGCGAAAATCCCGCCCGCGAGGGCGAGGCCGAAGGTGGTGAAGGCCGCCTCAATGGGCGCCTCGAGAAAATGCTCGCGGCTTCTGGTCAACGGCGTGAGGACGGCCGCCGAGTGATGCACCTTGTGGATGGACCAGCCGATACGCGTTCTGTGCATCATCAAGTGGTAGAAGAAGAAGCACATGTCCACGAGCAGAAGGGTGACGAGACTGTAGAGCAGTTTCCAGCCGACCGTGGCGGAAAGTGCGGGGCCCGCGCCGAAAATACGCTGCATCGCACCGGCCGCGACGCGCTCCACGAACGGCGCCATTGCGCCCAGGAACGCGATTCCCCACACCGGCATCAGCGCCCTATCGATCAGGTACAGCCCGATATCGACACGCGCCGAAGGGTGTGTATAGATGCTTCGCGGCAGCAGGTACTCGAGCAGGGTACAGGATCGCTCCCGTCCGTCCGCGCCCTTCGACCCCCTGCCTTTGCGAATGACGAATAGCGCGGCCGCGAGCACCACCGTGAGCAGCAGGAAGGGCCAGTAGAGCGAGCTTTGTATGCCGGGCACGACGGCGCCGTACAGGGCTGCGGCGACATCGTGCAGCCGATTGTTCACATCATTTTGCCCAGCACAGGCACCAACAGCAGCGCCACGATGTTGATGATCTTGATCAGGGGATTGATGGCGGGGCCGGCGGTGTCCTTGTAGGGGTCGCCCACGGTATCGCCGGTAACCGCCGCCTTGTGGGCGTCGGATCCCTTGCCGCCGAAATGACCTTCCTCGATGTATTTCTTGGCATTGTCCCAGGCGCCGCCGCCTGTGGTCATGGAGATTGCGACGAACAGGCCCGTGACGATGGTGCCGATCAGGAGACCTCCCAGCGCCTGAACGCCGGTACCCGGGCCCATGAGGAAGTTCACCACGAACACCAGCACGATGGGCACGAGAATGGGCAGGAGCGAGGGGATGATCATCTCCTTGATCGCCGCCTTCGTCAGCATGTCCACGGCGCGCGAATAATCGGGTTTGGCGGTGCCCTCCATGATCCCCTTGATTTCGCGGAATTGACGGCGCACTTCGTTGACGACCGCGCCTGCGGCGCGACCAACGGCCTCCATGGCCATGGCGGCGAAGAGGTACGGTACCAGACCCCCGATGAAGAGGCCGATGATCACGGCGGGGTTCGACAAATCGAAGCTGGTGGCATGGCCCAGGGTCTCGCCCAACTTGTGGGTGTAATCGGCGAACAGGACCAGCGCAGCCAGACCCGCCGAACCGATTGCATAGCCCTTGGTCACCGCCTTGGTGGTGTTGCCCACCGCATCGAGAGGGTCCGTGACGTCGCGCACTTTCTTGTCGAGGCCCGCCATCTCCGCGATGCCGCCTGCGTTGTCGGTGATCGGCCCGTAGGCGTCGAGCGCCACGATCATTCCGGTCATGGACAGCATTGCGGTGGCCGCGACGGCGATTCCGTAGAGACCTTCAAGTCGATAGGAAGCCCATATGCTCAAGGCAACCGCAATCACGGGCAGCGCGCAGGCCTTCATGGATACACCCAAGCCCGCGATGATGTTGGTGGCATGGCCGGTCTGCGATGCCGCGGCCACGTGCTGCACGGGCGAGTATTCGGTGGCCGTGTAGTACTCGGTGATGACGATCATGGCGGCGGTGAGCGCGAGACCGACCAGGGTGCACAGCCAGATGGACATGGCCTGATCGCCCATGAGGGATTTCGAGACGAAATAGAACGCGACGCCGGAAATGACGGCCGAGACGATGACTCCCTTGTACAGGGCGTTCATGATCTTGCCGCCCTCGCGCGTGGAGACGAAGAAGGTGCCCACGATGGAGGAGACGATGGAGATCGCTCCCAGCACCAGCGGAAACAGGATGGCGCGCTCGCCCATGTTCACCATGACGAGGCCGCCCAGCAACATGGTCGCCACCAGCGTGACGGCGTAGGTCTCGAACAGGTCTGCCGCCATGCCGGCGCAGTCGCCGACATTGTCGCCGACGTTGTCTGCGATGACCGCCGGATTGCGCGGGTCGTCCTCGGGTATGCCTGCCTCCACCTTGCCGACCAGGTCCGCCCCCACGTCGGCGCCCTTGGTGAAGATGCCGCCGCCCAACCGCGCGAATATCGAGATGAGCGAGCCGCCGAAGGCAAGACCGACGAGCGAGCGCAAGGCCGCCTCCGAATCACCGAGAACTCGCCGCATGACGAGATAGTAGCCGGCGACCCCTAGGAGCCCCAAGCCCACCACCAGCATCCCTGTGATTGCGCCGCCGCGAAACGCCACCTTGAGCGCGGCGTTCACGCCTGAGTGCGCGGCCTGCGCGGTGCGCACGTTGGCGCGCACTGAAATGAACATGCCGATATAGCCTGCGGCTCCGGAGAGAACGGCGCCCACCGCAAAACCGCCCGCGGTGGCCCAGTCCAAGGCCAACCCGAGGGCTGCGAACAGGATGACCCCGACCAGGGCGATGGTGGAATACTGTCGATTCAAATAGGCCTTGGCGCCGGCCTGGATGGCCGCCGCGATCTCCTGCATCCGTGCATTGCCCGCAGGCTGCGCCAGGATCCAGCGCACGGAAATGACGCCGTAGAGGATCGCCACGACACCTGCAGCAATCCCTGTCCAAAGCGCGCATTCAAGGGTCATGAGTCAAGTCTCCGGAGGTCTTATGTTATTGATATAGCTAAAAAAACTGGCGCGACTATACCACAAACGGAGTGCGCAATCGTTTGACAACGCTGACACCCTTGAGCGTGACATAACTGGGCATGCCATGGCGGTAGGGCGGGTAGTCCTCGCCGCGTATGAGCGGGGCAAGATAGGCGCGGCATGCCGCCGTGATCCCGAAGCCGTCCGCCGTGATGAAGTTTCGCGGCAGCTTTTTCTCCTGGTTGGCGACCGCCGTCAGGGGCGCTTCGCCGATGCTCCAGCGATAGGGCTTCGCGGACTTGCGCACGATGACGGGCATCACCGCATTCCTGCCTTTGAGGGCGAGTTCTACGGCCGCCTTGCCGACGGCGTAGGCTTGTTCGACATCCACCTTCGAGGCGACGTGACGCGCAGAACGCTGCAAATAGTCGGCGACGGCCCAATGGAATTTGTAACCGAACGATTCCTGGGGCATCTGCGCAACCACGGGTCCCACGCCTCCCAGCTGCGCATGGCCGAACGCGTCCTTGGTGCCTGCCTCGGCGAGAAATTTGCCTTCGCTGTCGCGCACGCCCTCGGAAACGACGACAACGCAGTAGCCGTGCTTCTCCACCGACGCCTTCACCTTCGCGAGGTACCGTTCGCGATCGAACACGATCTCGGGAAACAGGATCACATGCGGCGCATCGCCGGCCTTTGCACCGGCTAATCCGCCGGCCGCGGCCATCCAGCCGGCGTGCCTGCCCATGACCTCGAGCACGAACACTTTCGTCGAGGTGCGCGCCATGGACGCCACGTCGAGCGCCGCCTCGCGCGTGGATACCGCGATGTACTTGGCCGCGGAACCGAATCCGGGGCAGCAATCGGTGATCGGAAGGTCGTTGTCGACGGTCTTGGGAATCCCTACACAGATGATGGGATACGACATCTGCACGGCGATCTCTGACACCTTCTGCGCCGTGTCCATGGAATCGTTGCCGCCGTTGTAAAAGAAGTAGCCGATGTCGTGCGCCCGGAATATGTCGATTAGGCGCTCATACTGGGCACGATTCTTGTCGATTCCCGCAAGCTTGTAGCGCGCCGAGCCGAAGGCGCCTCCCGGCGTGTATCGCAGGCCGGCGATGGCGGCGCGGCTCTCCTTGCCGGTGTCGATCATGTCCTCGGTCAATGCGCCGATGATGCCGTGCCGTCCCGCGTACACCTTGCCGATCTTGTCGCGGTGCTTGCGCGCGGTCTCGATCACACCGCAAGCCGAGGCATTGATGACGGCCGTCACACCGCCTGACTGTGCATAGAACGCGTTCTTCATCGGACCCCCCTACGGCGCGCAAGGCGCGCAGAATAGCCCATCGGCCCGGGTTTGACGACCGCGCCGGTGAAAGGTACGGTAGCGCGCTTTCACTGTTAAGAGAATCATGCGAATAGTTCTATTGGGAGCGCCGGGGTCCGGCAAGGGCACACAGTCGCAGATGCTGGTCAAAGCCCTCTGTGTACCGCAAATATCGACCGGCGATCTGTTGCGGGAGGCGGTATCCAAGAGCACCGAACTCGGGTTGCGCGCCAAAGCGGCCATGGACGCGGGGAAGCTCGTCGACGACGAGACCGTGCTCGGCATGATTCGCGAGCGTCTGCGCCGGCCGGATGCCTCCAGGGGATTCATCCTGGACGGTTTTCCCCGCAACCTCGCCCAGGCAGAAGCCCTGCAGAAGATGCTGAAGGAGCTCGGCACGCCGCTCGAGTCCGTCGTGCTGCTGAATCTCGACTTGGGCGTCCTGTTCAAGCGTCTGACCGGCCGCAGAATCTGCCAGGACTGCGGCAAGGTTTTCAACGTGTATACATCGCCGCCGCCGCAGGGCAAGCATCGTCTGATCCAGCGGCCGGACGACAAGGAAGAAGTCATCGGCAAGCGCCTGGAGGTGTACGAAGCGCAGACCAAGCCGCTGATCAAGTACTACGAGGCGGCGGGCCTGTTGCGGATCGTGGATGCCGATGCCGAAGTCGATACGGTGTTCAAGAGCATCGAGCACGCGGTGTTCAAGCGATAGCCTCGAGCAGACGCGTCCCTATTTCTTCCCGCCGCCAGCCCGAGAGGGCGTGCGAATCCCGCAGCGCTCCTGAGCGCGTTCCCATGGCAAGCGCCTTGATCTCACCGCGCGGTGCGAGTATTTCGGCGCTGATTCCGAGTTCCGCGGCGCGCCCATCGACGATCTTGACGAGGCGCTCTATCACGGCCTTCTGTTCGGGAGTCGGGCGCGCGTCCTGGCTGGGTGCACGGTCGTCCGCGTCGGATACATCCGCCAGCGCCGCCGCGAGGCTTGCCGCGAGAGCGTCATTCAGCGGGGGCGCGGAGCCCTGCGCTATGGAGAAAATCGCGGGGTCTGCGAGTATCCATGCCCGCGGCAAATCGCGCGCGCGCGCGAGCTTTTCGCGCCAGACGGCGATGGCTTTCGCGCGGGCCCGTGCTGCCGGCGCAAGCTGCGCGAGGCCGCGCAGCCGAGCCCACGCCTGGGAGGGGTCAGGCTCGTACAACCCCCGGTCCTCGAGTGCCATGCAGTCTTCCGCGACCCAGTGTTCGCGGCCGAGATCCCGCAGCCGCAGCGATAGATGATTCGCGACGTCGCCAAGATACAGTACATCATCGGCCGCGTATTCCATCTGTTCGCGCGAGAGAGGCCGCTTCGACCAGTCGGTGCGGGTCTGGCCCTTGGGGATGCTGACGTCCAGCAGGGTCTTGACCAGCTCCGCATACCCTACCTGGGGCTTCATGCCGATGCAGCCGGCGGCGATCTGAGTATCGAACACCGGAGTCATGACGCGGCGTGTGGTGAGATAAACCGCCTCCAAGTCCTGGCGCGCGGCGTGTATCACTTTGCGCGCCGCCGCCGAAGTCAGTACCGGCATCAGCGGCTCGAGACTGCCGACGCGCAGAGTGTCGATGCACCAGATTTCCCCGCCGGCCGCAATTTGCAGCAGGCAGAGCTTGGGGAAGAAAGTGCGTTCGCGAAGAAATTCCGTATCGACGCCGATCCACGCCTGCGACTCCAAGTTCCCCGCCAGCGCCGAGAGTTCGGCCGCATCATCGATCCAAATCGCGTCGGGCATACCATTGATCCGCGTGTACAATTTGAGCGGGATATTACATGACCACCCACGTGCATATATTGGGCATCGGCGGAACCTTCATGGGAGGAGTGGCTGCGATCGCCAAGGCCGCTGGCTTTCGCGTGACCGGCGCCGACCTCAATGTGTATCCGCCGATGAGCACCCAGCTTCTGGCGCTGGGAATCGATTTCGTTCAAGGCTACGGCGCCGAGCAGCTCGACCTGAAGCCCGATATCGTCGTGGTCGGCAATGCCCTGAGCCGCGGCAGCCCGGTGGTGGAGGCCATGCTGGATCGGGGCATGGCATACACCTCCGGCCCCGAGTGGTTGGCCGAGCACGTGCTGCGGGAGAAACACGTGATCGCCGTGGCGGGAACCCACGGCAAGACGACGACCACCGCCATGCTGACCTGGATACTCGAGGACGCCGGTCTTGCGCCCGGATTCCTGGTCGGCGGAGTGCCGAGCAATTTCGACGCGACCGCCCGCTTCGGAACGGGACGCTTCTTCGTCATCGAAGCGGACGAATACGACACCGCATTCTTCGACAAGCGGGCGAAGTTCGTCCACTACCGGCCGCGCACCGCGATTCTCAACAATCTGGAATACGATCACGCGGACATCTATCCCGACGTCGCCTCGATCCGGCGCCAGTTCAACCAGTTGCTGCGTACGGTCCCCGGCACCGGCCGGCTCATCGTCAACGGCGAGGACGCAGAGCTCGCGGCCACATTGGCCATGGGGTGCTGGACGCCGCGCGAGACGTTTGCAGTGGGGCGCGACGCCGATTGGAGCGCACGTATCGCTCCCGCATCAGCTGCGAACAGTTTCGCGGTGCTCACCCATGGTCGCGAGGTGGCCCAGGTGAACTGGGGACTGTTGGGCGAACACAATGTCATGAACGCCCTGGCGGCGATCGCTGCCGCGCGGCATGTGGGGGTGGAACCCGTGCGCTCCGCACAGGCGCTCGGGCGCTTCCGCGGCGTCAAACGCCGCATGGAAATTCGCGGCGTGGTCGATGGCGTCACGGTGTACGACGACTTCGCGCATCACCCGACGGCCATCGAGACCACGGTGCGTGGACTGCGTGCACGGGTCGGCAACGCGCGGATCGTCGCCGTATTGGAACCGAGATCGAACACCATGAAGCTCGGCGTGCATCGCGGGCAACTGGCACCCGCTCTTCGTGCGGCGGACCGTGCTTGGTTTTTCAATCCGCCGGACTTGGGCTGGGACCTGTCCGGCGCGGTGGCCTCCATGGGCGACCGCGCCCGCCTCGGGGAGAGCGTGGAGGCATTGGTCCTTGGTCTCGCCGAAGACAGCCGCCCTGGCGACCACATTCTGGTCATGAGCAACGGCGGTTTCGGCGGCTTGCACGACAAGCTGCTCGCCGCGCTGCGGGCCAGACAGGCTCCCAAGCGGTGATTGCGCTGTTCCCACTGAATATCGTGCTGTTTCCGGGCGGCCCGCTGCCGCTGCGGATATTCGAGACCCGATATGTCGACATGGTGCGTCGCTGCATGCGCGAGGGTGCGAGCTTCGGCGCGGTGCTGATCCGCGAGGGCGGGGAAGTCGGTCCCGCCGAGACCTTCGATGTCGGAACTCTCGCGGACATCGTCGATTTTCACCAGTTGTCGGACGGCCTGCTCGGCCTGTCGTGCGTCGGCCGGCAGCGATTCCGCATTCGCAGCCGCTGCACCCAGGCCGACGGCCTCAATCTCGCCGAGGTCGACCTGTTGCCCCTCAGGCCCATGGTGCCTGTGCCCGCGCGTCACGCGCGCTTGGCCGAGCTCCTCAAACACGTGCTTCCACAGCTCGGCGAGGTGTACGCGGGGATCGAGATGCACCCGGACGATGCCGCCTGGGTCGGGTACCGGCTCGCCGAAATTCTACCGATTCCGCTCGCGGACAAGCAGTCGGCTCTGGAGCTCGATGATCCGATCCGACGGCTCGACGTGCTCAGCCCGCTCGCGCCTGCGGCACCCATACGGCACGCGTGAGCCAGAGCGCCGCGGCCACACTCAGGCCCCAGGGCAGCAGCCAAAGCCCCAGCAGCCCGTCGAAGTGACTCACCCAGGCGGAGTACGCCGGTGAACTGCCGCCGACGGTGCAGAGCTGCAGCATGCGCAGCACCACCACCCAGCCGGCATGCAGCCCGATCGCCACCGCGACATTACCGGTGAGCACGCGTGTCAGGCTCAAGGTCAGTCCGACCGTCAACCATGACAGGAAGACATCGAGCACCAGGGCGGGGTGACCCAAGGGCGCGAACGACAACAGCAACAAATCGAAGCCGCTTCCCCAGCCGAGGTCTTCAGGCGCGATTCTCACTTTGGCGACGAAGTGCAGGACGGCGAACAGCGGCGCGGTGAGCAGCGCCGCCGTCCACGGGCCCGCCTCGCGCTCGATCGCGGTGTGCATGGCGCCTCGAAATACGGTCTCTTCGATGAGAGCGACGGCCATACCCGAACCCAATGCGGTGAGAAGTGCCCGCGCGAAATGCGGGACGGAGGGAATGAAGTCCGGTGCTCCGATGCGCAGGTGGGTCGTCAGCAGAAATGCCGCGCCCACGCTTGCTGTGGCCATGCCTGCAGCTCCCCACAGCAGGCACAGCTTGAGAAAGCGGCGCCAGGGCAGGCCATATCCGAAATCCCGCTTTGTTTGAAGCCGCATTCGCCGGCTTGTGATTATTAAGGTGAAGGCCAGCGCCAACATCGCGATCCGGCTCGCGACGCGGTGAAACGGCCAGTCGGCGAACGTCGACGTGAACTCCCAGGCTGGATAGGCGAGCGCCGCGCCGATCATCCCGGCGATGAGGATCGCACCCAAGAACCGGGCAAAGGCGCGCATTATGTCAGGGTGGCGAAGACGCGGTTTGCCGCCGCGATGGTGGCGTCGACGTCGGCTTGGGTGTGCGCCGCCGACAAGAAGCCCGCCTCGAATGCCGACGGCGCCAGGTAAACGCCTTCGGCGAGCATGCCGTGGAAGAAGCGCTTGAAGCGCTCCACATCGCAGGCCATCACCTGGCCGTAGCGTTCGACGGGGCCTTCATCTGTGAAGAAGAATCCGAACATCCCGCACACGTGATTCACGCTCAGCGCGACGCCCGCGCGTAGCGCGGACTCCTTCAACCGCCGCATCAAGCCGTCGGTGGCTGTCTGCAGGCGGCGGTGAAATCCGGGCTCAGACAGGAGATTCAACGTCACAAGACCGGCGGTCATGGCCACCGGATTGCCGGAAAGCGTGCCCGCCTGATACACCGGCCCCAAGGGCGCGAGACGCTCCATGATGTCGCGGCGTCCGCCGAACGCCCCGACCGGCATGCCGCCGCCGATGATCTTGCCGAGAGTGGTGAGATCCGGACGCACTCCGTAGAGCGCCTGTGCGCCTCCCAAGGCGACGCGGAAGCCGGTCATCACTTCGTCGAATATGAGCAGCGCCCCTGCGCGATCGCATTCGTGGCGCAGAGTTTCAAGAAATCCGGGCACGGGCGGTACACAGTTCATGTTGCCTGCCACGGGCTCGACGATGACGCACGCGATTTGGCCGCCCATCTGCCGGAACACCTCGCGAACCTGGTCGGCGTCGTTGAAGTTCAGACTGACCGTATATTGGCTGAGGGACTTGGGTACGCCGGGCGAGGAAGGAACGCCCATGGTAAGGGCTCCCGAGCCGGCTTTGATCAACAGCGAGTCGGAGTGGCCGTGGTAGCAACCCTCGAATTTCACGATGGTATCGCGCCCGGTAAAGCCGCGCGCCAGGCGTATTGCGCTCATGGTCGCCTCCGTGCCCGAACTCACGAAGCGCACCAATTCCAGGGAGGGCACGAGTTCGATCACCCGTCGCGCGAGTGCGGTCTCTATTTCGGTCGGCGCGCCGAAGGAGAGGCCGTCGGCCGCGACCGCCTGTACGGCCTCGATCACCCGCGGGTGAGCGTGTCCCAGAATCATCGGTCCCCAGGAGCCGACGTAATCGATGAAGCGGCGTCCGTCGGCGGCGGTCATGTAGGCGCCCGCGGCAGCCTTGAAGAAAATCGGTTCGCCGCCGACGCCGCGAAAGGCGCGAACGGGCGAATTCACGCCGCCCGGGATGTACTTGCAGGCTTGTTCGTAGAGGTTCATTGGCGGACTCTAAACAGCGAGGGCGCTCGTCGGCAAGTTGAGCCGCACTTCGAGACCGCCTGCCTGCGCGTTGGCAGCCGTGGCCGAGCCGCCATGAGCCTTCATCACTTGAGCGGTAATCGCGAGCCCGATGCCCTCTCCGCCCGAATCGCGGTCGCGCGACTCTGCAACCCGGTAGAACGGTTCGAATATGCGCGCGAGATCCCTGTCGGGCACCCCCGGCCCGCGGTCCCGAACCAAAATCTCGATGCCCGAGGCGTTGCGCGCGACCGCGACGTCGACGGGCGCATGCTGCGGGCTGTAGCGCACCGCATTCCGCAGCACGTTCTCGACGGCGCTGCGCACGAGATCGCGGTTGCCGTTCACCGCCGAGCGCGCCGCACCGTGGAGATTGATCGCGCAGTTCTTGGCGGCCCCCTCGAAGTTGGCGTCGCGCACCACCTCCTCGATCACCTCGTCCAGGTCGAATGCCTCGCGCACGAAGGGGGCGTCGGTGCCGTGCAGGCGCGCGAGCTTCAAGACCTGTGAGATGAGCGAGTCGAGCCGTTCGATCTCACGCTCCAATCGATCCAGCTGACGCGTGAGGTCGGCGGGCGGCTGGCGTGCGAGACCCAATGCCACGCGCATCCGGGCGAGTGGCGAGCGCAGTTCGTGGGAGATGTCGCGCAGCAGCTGCGTGATGGCGCCGCGATTGGCCCGCAGCCGATCCGCCATTGCGTCGAAATCCCGCGCCAGAACCGCGAGTTCATCCCTGCGTCCCTCGAGGCCCGCGCTCACGCGCACATGGATATTCTCCGAAGCCAGCGCGCGTGCGCCCTCGGAAATGCGCCTGATGGGTGCGCTCAGGTGCTGCGCCAGCCACCAGCTCGTGAGCGCACTGACACCCAGTGCGATGCAAAGGATGGCGAGTGAGATTTCCGGCAGGCTCAATGCGCCGAATATGCTGGGGCGACGCGGCACCATGATCACGGTGTATACCGAGCCGTCCGCGCCGAAAATCTGCGGCGCGGCGCGCGACATGCGTCGATTGACGAATTCGTCGCGGCTGAAGAATTCCAGGCGGCGTGCGGCGTTCTCCGGCAGCCGCCTGCCCAGAATGTCCGCGCCGTCCGCGCCGACGATGTAAAGATCGCGGTCCGGGATGGAGTTCTTGTTCGCCGCAAGCCAGCGCTTCAGCCCGCCGGGGCCGCCGTCCGCAAGCACCTGCGACGCCTGTGCAGCCACGGGCGGTCTGCGCTGCAATTCGGGCGCCTCGTACTCGCGCGCCGCGATGGAGAAGGTGATGGCGATGCTGCCGCCGACGATGAGCGCCATCGCGATCATGAACAGCATGAATATCCGCAGGAAAAGACTATGCATGAGCCCAGGTTAGCGTGTAGCCGGAGCCGCGCACATTCTTGATCTCGGGATTCTTGCCGACCTCCAGATCGAGCTTGCGGCGCAGATTGCTGATGTGGGTATCGATGCTGCGGTCGTAGGCCACGAGCTTGCGGCCGAGCGCCTGCTCGGTCATCGCTTCGCGGGAGATCACCTGGCCTGCGGAACGCATGAGCAGCTCGAGCACGCGAAACTCGGCGCCGGTGAGCGGCACCGCCCTGCCCGCGACGTGGACCAAACGGGTTCCGGCATTCAGGGTGATCGGACCGATTGCGAGCTCGTCGGGGACGGCCGATTTTCCCGTGCGGTTGCTGGCGCGGCGCAGAATCGCGCGGATGCGCGCCACCAGTTCGCGGGGATTGAAGGGCTTGCTCAAGTAGTCGTCGGCCCCGAGCTCCAAGCCGACGATGCGGTCGACGTCGTCGCCGCGCGCCGTAAGCATCAGGATAGGGGTCGCGTAGGACGCTCCCAATTTGCGCAGCACGTCGAAGCCGCCGACGCTCGGCAACATCACGTCGAGAATCAGAATTTCGAAATCGTTCGCCTTCAGCTCATCCAGCGCGTCGCCTCCGTCGTGCACGCTTTTCACGTCGAAGTGCTCGGCGTTCAGGTACTCGGTGAGCATTTGACAGAGTTCGCGGTCGTCGTCGACCAACAGCACCCGCGCCTCGGGATTCGAGAGAGTCATATCTGCCCCATACTTTGGCACAGCCGGAGGCGACAACGTGCGCCTGCCCGGTAATTCACAATTCTTAACAGAACGTTGCGCTTCCGGCGACACATGTTTGCACAGGGTGCGCTTAGGATGGAGCCGTGTCACCCACTCACGTATGGAGCTGAAAATGAATTCGATTCGCAAATTGCTGCCGGCGCTGCTCGCGGCCGGGGCCGTGTTGGCGGGCGCAGCCGGCATGTCGGCCGCGAGCGCCGCCGATGAGGCGACTTCCGCAACGCCTCCCGCCGCCGGGGCGCACGGCTGGCGCCATCACCGGGGACCGTGGCATCTTTTGGCCCAGTTGGACTTGAGCGCGGCGCAAAAGGAGCAGATCAAGGGGATCTTTGCGGCGGCACGCCCGCAGATGCAGAGCCTGCATGAACAGATGCGTGCGAACATGCAGAAGCTGCACCAAACCCAACCCACCGACCCTAACTACACCAGCATCGCCTCGCAGGTGAGCCAGACTCACGGCTCATTGGCCGCGCAGGCCCTGACACAGCGGGCCGAAATTCGGGCGCAGGTGTTCAAGGTGTTGACCCCCGCGCAGCAGGCGCAGCTCGCGACCCTCGAGTCCCAGATGGCCGCTCACGAGCACGGTCCCCAGGGCGAGTAGTTAGACCGGCCGATCTAGCTGGGATCGGCGGGCGGGATCGACGCTACCGTTGGGCGGCGCCGATCCCGTCTTTTTTGAGCAGATCGATCACGCTATCCCGGCCGACCAGGTGGCCCGTGCCGACGATCACCAGGTAGTTCCTGTCTTCATTCAGCAGCGCTTCGATCCGGGGCAGCCACTTGCGGTTGCGCGCGCTCAAGACCGAATCGTAAAGGCGAGCATCACGTCCGAGTTCCGACCTCATCTGATCGGCGAACCACTGAGTATCGCCGCGCTGCCAGGCGCGCACCATGGAATCCACTTCCGCGGGGAGGTCATGCGCCTGCTCGAGACTCGACAGCAGGTATTCGGACTGGGTGTCGAGTGACATGTTCTGGAACAGCGAGATTTGGTCGTGGACGGTTTCGAGGCCGGCGACGCTCTTGCCGTCGTTGCGGGCTTTTTCCATGAAGTACATCTCGACGCCGGTTTCGGGTTTGAAGCCGAGCTGCGCCAGCTGCAGTTCCGAAATGGCCTCGGCCGCGAACCAGGGCGCGAATTGGTCGAACATGGACAGCTCGACCCCGACATCGCCCGCAAGTTGGGATGCGCGTGCATATCGCTCTTTCCCGAGGACGTCGGGCAGCGTCTTGCCTTCGGGCAGGACGGCGCTCGCGAGCATCTCCGACTGCACTTGCGCCGACCCTATCTCATCCAGGTTCACTTCCATGAGCACCGACTTGGAATTGCCGTAGGCCTCCAGAACGGCGGGCGGCAGCGGATAGTCGCTCGAGCGAAGTACGTGAATGGAGCCGAGCAGATACACGGTGTTGTGCTTGCCGTGCAACTCCCACAGCGAGTGCAGTGAGCTGTCCGCGCGCGCGGTGACGCAGAGCAGCAGTCCGCACAGCCACAGTCCCGTACGGGAGAGGCGTGCGCTAACGAGTCGCTGCCTGTTGCATCGACAGAGAATCCACCCAGTGTACCGCGGTTTCGATGCGCCCGTCGGCATGCAGGTCGAAGGTCCGATACGCGGGCGGACGCGAGTCGACCGCGTAGCGATCGCTCCCGGGCAGGAACTGCGCGCCGGTCGACGGAGTCGCGAACAGACGAACATCGCCGCGCCTGCCGTCGTATACCTGGTGCACATGTCCCCACACCACTGCGCGCACGTGGGCGTGAGCATCGATGATGCGCCAAAACGCCTCGGGTTCGGCGAGACCAACGGTGTCCAGCCAGCGGCTGCCCATGGCGATTGGGTGATGATGCAGGCACACCATGGCGTGCCTCGACGATCCCTTGAGCGCGCCGTCGAGGCGCGCGAGCTCGTTCGGCGTCAGGCGCCCGCCGACGTGGCCGGGATCGTAGCTGTCGAGCATGATGAATTGCCAGCCGTCTATTTCATGCGTACCGCAGATCTGAAACGGCGCGCCGTTCAACTCCCTTCGCATGGCCTGCGGCTCGTCGTGGTTGCCGGGGATGCACAGCACCGGTTTCCTCAAGCTGCCGAAGATGCTGCGGAAGCGCAGGTAACCTGAGGTATCATCCTGCACGAGATCGCCGGTGACCAACACCGCCGAGTAGTCCGGAACGCGCGCAAACGCATCGTCGAGCACCGCATGCAAACTCGGACCGGTCTCAACTCCGCGCAAGCGGCCGGTGGCGCTGCCGTACAGGTGTGGGTCGGTTACTTGTAGAATTTGCATATCCTAAAATACTAGCAAAGGACCCAGCGGACGACGGTGAACTGGGTCATGGCGGCACGCTCACGCGTTATACATAAACAGACTACGTTTATGTGAACGCGTTCCGTCGTCATTCCGCGACCCGCATCCCGGTTTGCCGCCAAGGAGCGCATCGGGGACAATACGCGGCCGGTCGCCCGTCACACTTGTCGAGTAAGAAGTCTGCTATGCCCACCCGCCGCGAGCTCGCCAATGCCATTCGTGCCCTCTCCATGGACGCCGTCCAAAAAGCCAATTCCGGCCATCCGGGGGCTCCGATGGGGATGGCTGACATCGCCGAGGTGCTGTGGCGGGACGTGCTTAAGTTCAATCCAGGCAACCCCTACTGGTGGGACCGCGACCGCTTGGTGCTGTCCAACGGCCATGCCTCGATGCTGCTGTACTCGGTGCTGCACCTGACGGGCTATCCCTTGTCGATGGACGAGATCAAGAATTTTCGCCAATTCGGCTCCAAGACCGCCGGCCACCCTGAGCGCGAGCTGCACCTCGGGATCGAGACCACGACGGGGCCGCTGGGCCAGGGTTTTGCCAACGCCGTGGGCATGGCATTGGCCGAGCGTTCGCTTGGCGCAGCCTTCAACCGGCCCGGTCACACCATCATCGATCATCATACCTACGTGTTTCTGGGCGACGGCTGCATGATGGAAGGGATCTCGCATGAGGCCGCTTCGTTCGCCGGTGTGCAGAGGCTGGGCAAGCTCATTTGCGTGTACGACGACAACGGCATCTCCATCGACGGCAAAGTGGCGGGCTGGTTCGGCGATGACACACCGAAGCGCTTCGAGGCCTATGGCTGGCATGTGATTCCTCACGTGGACGGTCAAGACAGCGCCGCCGTTGCATCCGCGTTAGCCGAGGCCCAAGCGGAAACCGGCCGCCCCACGCTCATTTGCGCAAAGACCGTGATCGGCTGGGGAGCGCCGAACAAGCAGGGGACCGCTTCCATGCACGGCGAAGCCATGGGCAACGAGGAGATCGCCGCCACGCGCTTGAATTTGGGGTGGACCTCCGCGCCGTTCGAGATACCGGCCGACATCCGAGCCGCCTGGGACCGGCGTGAAAAGGGCGCGCAGGCCGAGCGGGAGTGGCGCACCCGATACGAGGCGTACAAGGCCGAATTCCCTGCGCTTGCGGCCGAATTGACGCGGCGCATGGAGGGCGATCTGCCCGGCGGCTTCGCGGACCTCTTGGATGCCTACGTGGGCAGGGTTCAGACCGAGGGCAAAGCGCTCGCAACGCGGCAATCGTCGCAGGCGGTCTTGAACACGATCGGCCCCGCGTTGCCCGAGCTTTTGGGCGGGTCTGCGGATCTGACCCCGTCGAACGGCACCTGGCGCAAGGATTCGGTGACGCTGACCGCGGATTCGCCGGGCGGAAACTATCTGCATTTCGGGGTGCGCGAATTCGGCATGTCGGCCATGTTGAACGGAATCGTCTGCCACGGCGGACTCATTCCCTACGCCGGCACCTTCCTCACCTTCTCTGACTATGCGCGAAATGCCGTGCGCATGGCCGCCTTGATGCGGCTGCGTGTGATCTTCGTGTATACGCACGATTCCATCGGACTCGGCGAGGACGGCCCCACCCACCAGCCGATCGAACATCTTGCGAGCCTGCGCCTGATCCCGCACATGGACCTATGGCGGCCCTGCGACGGAGTCGAGACCGCGGCAGCCTGGGGCGCCGCGATCGAAAGACGGGACGGCCCCGCGTGTTTGGTCTTCACGCGCCAGTCGGTCGTCCACCAAGCGCGCGACGCGGCGGCCGTCGCCTCGATCCGGCGCGGCGGCTACGTGTTGATCGACTCGGCGGGAGAGCCCGAGGCGATCGTGATCGCGACCGGCTCCGAGGTCGGCATTGCCGCCGAAGCCGTCCGCGCCGTGGCGGCCACAGGCAGGAGGATCCGCCTGGTGTCCATGCCCAGCACCACCACCTTCGACGCCCAGGACGTTGCGTACAAGCAAAGCGTGCTGCCGGGTTCGGTGTGGCGGCGCGTCGCGGTCGAAGCCGGCGCTACCGCAACTTGGTGGCACTATGTGGGCTTGCAGGGCGAGATCGTCGGCATCGATCACTTCGGTGCGTCCGCGCCTGCGAAGGATTTGTTCAAGGCCTACGGGTTCACCTCCGAGCACGTGGTCGAGGCCATTGACAGAGTGCTGGCCAGATCCGGCGCATGATACTTTTCGGGCGGGGTCGCTTCGACCCCGTTAACTGTTGCGCGAAGCGCATGGAGACATGATGGCAATCAATGTGGCGATCAACGGGTTCGGGCGCATCGGGCGCAACATTCTGCGCGCTCTCTATGAAGGGAAGCATCGCGGCGCGATCAAGGTCGTTGCAATCAACGACTTGGGCGACGCCAATACCAACGCTCATTTGACGCGATTCGACACCGTACACGGCCGCTTCAGGGGCGAGGTACACGTCGAAGGCGATTCGATGGTGGTGGACGGCGACCGCATCCGGGTGGTCGCGCAACGCGATCCGTCCAAGCTGCCCTGGGGCGAGCTGGGCGTTGATTTCGTGCTGGAGTGCACCGGCCTGTTCACGAGCAAGGCCAAGGCGTCGGCGCATATCGCGGCGGGCGCTAAGAAAGTGGTGATCTCGGCGCCGGGCGGCGACGACGTCGACGCCACCGTGGTTTTCGGCGTCAACACGCAAGTGCTGAAGTCCGGCCATACGGTGATATCGAATGCCTCCTGCACCACCAATTGCCTCGCTCCCCTGGCGAAGGTCCTGCACGAGAAGATCGGCATCGTGGCCGGTGTGATGAACACCATTCACTCCTACACCAACGATCAGGTGCTGACGGACGTTTATCACACGGATCTGCGCCGCGCGAGATCCGCGACCATGTCTATGATTCCGACCAAGACCGGCGCGGCCGCCGCGGTCGGCCTGGTGCTACCCGAACTGAAGGGCAAGATCGACGGATTCGCTATCCGCGTGCCGACGATCAATGTCTCGCTGGTGGACTTGAGCTTCACCGCGGCCCGCAAGACCACGGTCGAGGAAATCCACGCTACGGTCAAGGCGGCCGCAGCAGGCGCGCTCAAGGGGATTCTCGCGTACAGCGATGCTCCGCTTGTTTCGGTGGATTTCAATCACGATCCCGCTTCGTCGACCTATGATGCAACCCTCACCAAGGTGATCGAGGGACACCTGGTCAAGGTGTGCTCCTGGTACGACAATGAGTGGGGTTTCTCGAACCGCATGCTCGACACCACCGTCGCCTGGTCGAAAGCGCCTTGAGCCTGAACATCAAAAAGATGCTGAGCTTGGATCTTGCTTCCAAGCGCGTGTTGATCCGCGAGGATCTGAACGTGCCCATCGCCGACGGCGCGGTGAGCAGCGATGCGCGCATCCGCGCGTCGCTGCCGACGATTCAGGCCGCCCTTGGGGCAAGAGCCCGAGTCCTGGTGATGTCGCATCTCGGCCGGCCCGAGGAAGGCAGGTACGCAGAGGAGTTTTCGCTCGCCCCCGTGGCCAAGCGCATGGCGCAGCTATTGGGAGTGCCGGTGCCTCTCAAGAAGGATTGGCTTGACGGGGTGGACGTTCAACCCGGCGAGGTGGTCCTGCTCGAGAACGTGCGTTTCAACAAGGGTGAAAAGAAGGACGGCGACGAATTGGCACGGAAGATGGCCGCCCTGTGCGATATCTACGTCATGGATGCCTTCGGCACCGCGCATCGCGCCGAGGCCAGCACTCACGGCGTCGCGAAGTACGCGCCGATCGCATGCGCGGGCCCGCTCTTGGTGAGTGAATTGTCGGCGCTGGAAAGGGCGCTCGAGAAGCCCGAGAGGCCGCTGCTGGCCATCGTCGCGGGCTCCAAGGTGTCGACCAAGCTCACCGTGCTGGAATCCTTGCTGGGCAAGGTCGACCAGTTGATCGTGGGCGGAGGCATCACGAACACCTTTCTCGCTGCCCTGGGGTTCAACGTCGGCAAGTCGCTGTACGAGCCGGCCATGCTCGACATCTGCAAACGGCTGCTCGAGCAGTCGCAGAAGCGCGGGATCGTCATACCCATGCCCACCGACGTCGTGGTCGCCACCGAATTTTCCGCAAAGGCGGAGGCCGACGTGAAGCCGGTGGGCAACGTTTCGGCCGAGGAGATGATCCTCGACATAGGCCCGGATTCCGCCGAGGCCATGGCCAAGCTCATCGCGACCGCAGGCACGATTCTCTGGAACGGCCCGGTGGGAGTATTCGAGTTCGAACAGTTCGGCGAAGGGACCCGCACGCTCGCCAAGGCGATTGCGCGCAGCAAGGCGTTTTCGCTCGCCGGCGGAGGCGACACGCTCGCTGCAATCGAGAAATACGGGATAGAGGACAGCATATCCTACATTTCGACGGGCGGCGGCGCGTTCCTCGAATTCGTCGAAGGCAAGAAGCTCCCCGCCGTGGACATTCTGGAGAAGCGAGCCGCATGAATTCCCTGCTCAGACGCACCAAGATAGTCGCCACCCTGGGTCCCGCCACGGACGACCCTGCGGTGCTCGCTGAAATCGTGCGCGCCGGCGTCGATGTGGTGAGGTTGAACTTCTCGCACGGCGCGGCCGCCGATCATGCGCGGCGGGTGAAGCTGGTGCGCGAGGCCGCACGCGAGGCGGGCCGCTACGTGGGCGTGCTCGGCGATCTGCAGGGACCGAAGATCCGCATCGACCGCTTCTCGGCCGGCAAGGTGCAGCTCGCCGACGGCGCCGAGTTCACTCTGGACGCCTCGCTTGCGGTCGACGCCGGCAGCGAGTGCAGCGTCGGGATTGCCTACAAGAAACTGCCGTCGGACGTATTCGCCGGGGATGTTCTGCTGCTGAACGACGGTCAGATCAGCCTGCAGGTCTTGGGAATCGAGGGTCCGCGAATCAAGACCCGTGTGCTGGTCGGGGGCGAGCTCGGCAACAACAAGGGCATCAACCGTCAGGGCGGCGGATTGTCGGCCGGCGCGCTGACCGACAAGGATCGCGAGGACCTGCGAACCGCCGCCGCGCTCCATGTGGATTACCTCGGTGTCTCATTTCCGCGCGACGCGGCTGATATGGATGAAGCGCGCGCACTGCTGCGCGAGGCGGGAGGCCACGGTCTTCTGGTTGCGAAGATAGAGCGCGCGGAGGCCATCCGGAACCTGTCGGCCGTGGTGAAGGCCAGCGACGGGGTGATGGTGGCGCGCGGCGATCTGGGCGTCGAAATGGGCTATGCCGAGCTCGCGGGCCTGCAGAAGCAGATCATCCAGGAGGCACGCCATCAAAATCGCGTCGTCATCATGGCGACCCAGATGATGGAATCGATGATCACCAATACGATCCCGACGCGCGCCGAAGTCTCGGATGTTGCGAACGCCGTCATGGACGGCACCGATGCCGTGATGCTGTCGGCAGAGACGGCTTCCGGCAAGCATCCTGCGAAGGTGGTCGAGGTGATGTCGCAAATCATCGTCGGCGCCGAGAAATATCAAGTCGCGCACGTACGCATCAGACAGCGCACCAGCGGCTACTTCGCGCAGACCGACGAGGCCATCGCCGCGGCGGTGATGTACACCGCAAACCATCTTCACGTGAAGGCCATCGTTGCCCTGACCGAATCGGGGTCGACGTCGCTGTGGATGTCGCGGGTTCGCTCGGACATTCCCATCTATGCATTCACGCGCCACGAGACCACGCGGCGCCGCGTCACCCTGTACCGGGGCGTGTATCCCGTCGCCTACGACGTCATGCACCAGGGAGACGCGTTCTACTTCTCGATATTCCGCCTGCTGCTGGACCTGAAGCTGGTCAAGGAGGGCGATTCGGTCATTCTGACCAAGGGGGAGTTGAGCGGCGTGTCCGGAGGCACGAATTCCATGCAGATCCTGCAGGTCAGGCGCGAGTAATGGCCGCGGAATTCAGCGGTACGGACCGATATGTCGCCACCCCCGAGCTGATGGCCGCCGTGAACGCCGCCATGGTGCTGTCGCGCCCGCTGCTGATCAAGGGCGAGCCGGGCACGGGCAAGACTCTGCTCGCGAACGAGATCGCGAGGTCGCTTAAAAAGCCGTTCTACGAATGGCACATCAAGTCCACCACCAAGGCACAGCAGGGTCTTTACGAATACGATGCGGTCTCGCGGCTGCGCGATTCCCAGCTCGGCGACCCCGGGGTGAAGGACATCCGCAACTACATCGTGAAGGGCGACCTGTGGGAGGCGTTCGACAGCGACGTGCAGCCGGTGCTGCTCATCGACGAGATCGACAAGGCGGACATCGAGTTCCCGAACGATTTGCTGCGCGAGCTGGACCGGATGGAGTTCTACGTCTACGAGACGCGCGAAACGGTGCGCGCCAAGCATCGGCCGGTCATCGTGATCACCAGCAACAACGAGAAGGAATTGCCGGACGCGTTCCTGCGGCGCTGCTTCTTCCACTACATCCGGTTTCCGGACGCAGCCACCATGACGCAAATCGTCGACGTGCACTTCCCTGACTTGAAGCGCGAACTGCTGCACGAAGCGCTCTCTACATTCTTCAAGATACGCGAGACGCCCGGTTTGAAGAAAAAGCCCACCACCTCAGAGCTCCTCGACTGGATCAAGCTCTTGGTGACCGAGGACATTCCGCCCGAAGCGCTGCGCAGCGACGACGCGAAGAAGCTCATTCCGCCCCTGTACGGGGCCCTGCTCAAGAACGAGCAGGATGTGCATCTGTTCGAGCAATTGCTGTTCCTGCACCGCCGGAATGCTCGTTAGATTCTTTTTCCTGCTGCGCCGAGCCGGCATACCGGTATCCATCACCGAACTTCTGACCCTGCTCGAAGCCCTCAAGGCGGGGTTGGGCGACTCGAGCGCCGAGCGCTTCTATACCCTGGCGCGCACCTGTCTGGTGAAGGACGAGCGGTACTACGACCGGTACGACAAGGCGTTCGCCGCGCACTTCAAGGGCGCCGGCGATGTGTTCGCGCTGCTGCAAAGGGAACTGCCCGAAGATTGGCTCGCCAAGACGGCTATCGCTGAGTTCACCGACGCAGAGAAGGCCGAGATCGAGGCGCTGGGCGGCTGGGAGGCATTGATGGAGACGCTCAAGAAGCGTCTGGAGGAGCAGAAGGAGAGGCATCAGGGCGGTGCCAAGTGGATAGGAACGGCGGGGACCTCGCCGTTCGGCGCCTACGGATTCAATCCGGAGGGCGTGCGCGTGGGGCAGGACGGCGGGCGCAATCGCAGCGCGGTGAAGGTCTGGGACAGGCGCGAATTCGCGAACCTCGACGACAAGGTCGAGCTCGGGACCCGCAACATCAAGATCGCGCTGCGCCGGCTGCGCCGCTTCGCGCGGCGCGGGGCCCCCGATGAACTCGCCCTGGCGGACACCATCGACGCCACCGCCCGATCGGGAGGATGGCTCGACATCAAGATGCAGGCGGAACGTCACAATGTCGTGAAGGTGCTGCTGCTGCTCGATATCGGCGGGTCGATGGACGATCACGTGAAGACCTGCGAGGAACTGTTTTCGGCGGCGCGCAGCGAATTCAAGCACCTCGAGCACTACTATTTTCATAACTTTACGTACGAGGCGCTGTGGCGGGACAATCGGCGGCGCTATAACGAGCACATGAGCACCGTGGAAGTCATGCGCACCTACGGCACCGACTACAAGCTCATTCTGGTGGGCGATGCGACCATGAGCCCCTATGAGATCACCCAGGCGGGAGGCAGCGTCGAGCATTGGAACGCCGAGCCCGGCAGCGTGTGGCTTACGCGCCTGATCAATCATTACCCCAAGTTCGCCTGGATCAATCCGGTGCCGCAGCCGCGCTGGCGGCATTCTGCGTCGATCGAAATCACTCACGGGCTGCTCGAGGGGCGGATGTATCCTTTGACCCTTGCGGGATTGGATGACGCCATCGGGGCACTGACGTGACCACGCCGCGAGATCCGGGACCCGAAAGCTCGACCGGGCAGTGGCACACCACCGTGCTGTCGATCGAAAGGCCGGCGATCGGCCTGGTATTGACGGGCGGAGGCGCGCGTTCGGCCTACCAGGTCGGCGTACTCAAGGGCGTCGCCGAACTGATGCGGCGCGGGTCCGCATGCCCCTTCCCCATCATCACCGGCACCTCCGCCGGCGCCGTCAGCGCGGTTGCGCTCGCCTCGGACGCCGCGCACTTCAGGCATTCTGTATACGCCATCGAGCGGGTCTGGCGCGAATTCCGCGTGCATCACGTCTTCAAGGCCGACTCCATCAGCATGTTGCGGTCGGGGCTGCACTGGATGCTGGCCTTCATGACCGGCGGCTGGCTGGTCCATCCGCCGCCCGCGCTGTTCGACAACACGCCGCTGTGGGAATTGCTGCGGGCGCAATTGCGCTTCGACGGCATTCCGCGAAGCCTGTACAAGAAGCACATGCAAGCGCTCGGCATCTGCGCCACCTGCTACGCAGACGCGGATTCGGTGACTTTCTACGCCGCGGCCTCCGCGATCGAGCCTTGGTCCCGGGTGTACCGCAAGGGTGCCCGTGTGTCTTTGACGCTTGACCATCTGATGGCGAGCCTCTCGCTTCCCTTTCTGTTCCGCCCGGTGATGCTGCACGATCAATATTACGGCGACGGCGCAATGCGCCAGACCTCGCCACTGAGTCCTGCGATACATCTGGGCGCGAATCGCCTGTTCATCATCGGCGTCAACGATCCTGTCGCCGGCACGCCTCCGAGGCGGCCCGCGGTCGAACCCAGCTTCGGGCAGATGTTCGGCTTCATGCTTGACTCGCTGTTCATGGATCAGCTGCACGCGGACCTCGAGCGCATCAGCCGCTACAACGAGAACAACGACGCGCGGCGCATCGAGTTCCTGGTGATGACTCCGTCGCGGGACGTGAACGAGATCGCGCGCCGGCACGCCGACGAGCTGCCGCGGAGCCTGCGCACCTTGATGCGCATGATGGGCGCCAGCAGCGCCGCCAGCACGATGCTGCTCAGCTACCTCCTGTTCGAGCGCGGGTTCACCCGCGACATGATCGCCCTGGGAGTGGAGGACACCCGTGCGCGCGCGGACGAGATCCGCGAATTCTTGGGCGTCAGGAACGCACGCCGGACACGCTCATCACCCGGCTAGGGAATCGTGCCGCGTCAATACTTGCGGATACCCCCTGCGAAAATGGGCGGCAAGCTGCTCGGCGATGTACACCGAGCGATGCTGTCCCCCCGTGCAGCCGATCGCAATGGTCAGATAGCTGCGATTCGCCTGTGCGAACTCGCCGAGGCGCCGCTCCAGGAACTCGATCAGATCCGCGATCATGGCGCGAACGCTCGCATGGCCTGCGAGGTACTCGATCACCGCCGCGTCGCGCCCGTTCAAGTGGCGCAAAGCTTGCTCCCAATAGGGGTTCGGCAAATTGCGCACGTCGAAGACGAAATCCGCATCGCCCGGTATGCCGTGCTTGTAGCCGAACGACTCGAACATCAGGGAAAGCCGTCCGTCGCGACGCCGGTCGACACGCTCGCGAATCAGTTCGCGCAGGCCGTGTACGCCCATGTTGGATGTGTCCAGAACCAAATCCGCCGCGGTCGAGATCGGCTCCAGCAGCCGGCGCTCCGAGGCGATGGCCTCGCGCAAACCGACGTCGCCGGTGACCAGCGGATGCTTGCGGCGCGTCTCGGCGTAGCGCTTGAGGAGCACTTCGTCGTCGGCGTGCAGGTACAGCACCTCGCAATCGATCCCGCTGCGCCGCAGCTCGCCGACGAGGGCCGGAATGGTCTCGATTTCGTTCGGCCTGTTGCGCGCATCCAGCCCGACCGCGGTTCTGGGATAGGTGTCTCCCATGCCGCGAACGGTGTGCGAGATGAAGGGTTTGAGCAATGCCGCGGGAATGTTGTCGACGCAATAGAAGTCGATGTCCTCGAGCATGTGCAGGGCGACGCTCTTGCCGGAGCCCGACAGCCCGCTCACGATGATCATTCGCATCGACACACGGGCGGTTAGGTGGACAGACGCGCCTTGATCACATCCTCCGCGTGATGATCGGCGGCCTTTTCCTTGTGCTTCTTGACGCATCGATCGAGCTTGTCCGCGAGGGCGTCGATGGAGGCGTACATGTTGGTTTCGGTGGCGTCGGCGTAGATCTTGTTTCCCCGCAGCATGAGAGTGGCTTCGGCCTTGTGGCCGAATCTTTCGACGGTGAGCACGCAGTGAACGTCGATGAGCTGTTCGAAGTGCCGTGCGATGCGCTCGAATTTCTTGATGACGTAAGCGCGTAGGGAGTCGGTTACTTCGACATGATGACCGCTGAGATCGAGCTGCATGTTTCCTCCTACTACTGTTTTACGACGCGCGGGCAGCCGCTCGCTTCCGTTCGTTGGACGGCGCGATCTGCATGCCTTCGCGATATTTGGCAACGGTGCGCCTCGCCACCGGAATGCCTTCCTGCGACAAAATCTCCGCGAGCTTGCTGTCGCTCCACGGATTTTCCTGATTCTCCTGCGAAATCAATTTCTTTATCTTGGCGCGGATGGCCGTGGACGACATCTCGGTGCCGTCCGCGGCTTCGACGTGGCTGGAAAAGAAATAGCGGAACTCGAACACTCCGCGCGGCGTATGCATGTACTTGGCGGTGGTGACCCGCGAGATCGTCGATTCGTGCATTTCGACGGCCTCTGCGACGTCCTTCAAAATGAGCGGCTCCATCGCTTCCTCGCCCAATTCGAAGAAGCTCGTCTGCCGCTGCACGATGCAGCGCGCCACCTTGATCAAGGTATCGTTGCGTATCTCGAGGCTGCGCATCAGCCAACGTGCCTCCTGCAATTGAGTGCGCAACATCGCATGGTCGGGGGAGCGCGAGATCAGATTCGCGTAGGCGTTGTTGACGCGCACCCGCGGCACCGTCGCCTGGTTGATCTCGACGATCCATCCATGGTCGGTGCGGCGCACGAAGACGTCCGGAATCACATATTCCGCCTGCGCCGGATTGACGGCGGCGCCGGGGCGGGGATGGCAGGAGCGCACCAGCGCCAGCGCCATTTCCAGATCGGCCTCGCTGCAGCGAAGCTGCCTGCGCAACAGCACCAGCTGCTGTCCGGCGACCAGGTCCAGGTGTTCGAGCGCCACCCTTATCGCCACGTCCCGCGCAGGGGTGTCGGGATGGAGCTGGCGCAGCTGCAGAGCGATGCACTCGCCCAGGCTGCGGGCGCCCACGCCGGCGGGCTCGAGCGATTGCACGGCTTGCAGCACGCGCTCCACATCCGCGGTGGTGGCCTCGATCTCCGGCAGCAAGCTCTGGCGGATTTCCTCGAGCGAATCCTTGAGGTACCCGTCGTCGGTGATTGCATCTGTGATGACGCGCGCGATCGCCATGTCGACCGCGGTCAATTTGGCGAGTTCCAACTGCTCTATGAGCTGTTCCTGCAGGGTCTGACCGTGCTGGTCGCTGAAATCGCCGCTGCGATCATCGTCTCCCGACCAGGGGGTATCCGACGGACCGCTCGCCTGTTCGCCCCATGCCTCGTCCGCGATCTCCACTTCCGGCTCTTCGCGCTGATCGCCCGCGGTGCTGTTGCCGTCGAGTTCAGCGTACTTTTCCTCGGCCGGCGCTTCATCGAGTCCGCGCTCGTCGCCGCGCACCTCGTCGCGCACCTCGCCGCGCACGGCGTCGCGGGTTATTTCCAGCGAGCCCTCCAGGGTCTCCTCGTCGGCCTCGAGCATGACATTGGTCTCGAGGGTCTCGCGTACATGAGCCTGAAGGTCGAGCGAGGGGAGCTGCAGCAGCCGTATCGCCTGTTGCAGCTGCGGCGTCATGGTGAGCTGCTGGCCGATGCGAAGCTGCAGACTTGGCTTCAACATATTTCTATTCGGTCCAAGCCTACAGTTTGAAATCCTGACCCAAGTACACCTCACGGACCTGCGGGTTGGCAAGAATCTGATCCGCAGATCCGGAGGCGAGCACCGTCCCCTGACTTACGATATAGGCGCGGCCGCAGATTCCCAAGGTCTCCCTGACATTATGATCGGTAATGAGCACGCCGATGCCCTTGTCTGACAAGTGTTTGATTATTCTCTGAATATCGGCGACGGAGAGGGGGTCGACGCCGGCAAAGGGCTCATCCAACAGGATGAACCTGGGGTCCGCCGCCAGGGCCCGTGCGATTTCCACCCGTCTGCGCTCCCCACCGGAGAGGCTCAACCCCAGGCTGTCGCGTACATGGTCGATGTGCAGCTCCCCCAAGAGCTCGTTGAGACGGGCGCCGCGGGCCGCATCGTCGAGCCCCGGCCGGGTTTCGAGGATGGCGAGGATGTTGTCCGCCACCGACAGCCGGCGGAACACCGACGGCTCCTGGGGCAGGTAGCCCAACCCCAGCTGCGCGCGCCGGTGCATGGGCAGCCGGCTGATGTCGCGGTTGTCCAGATAGATCTCGCCGTGCTCGCAGCGGGCGAGTCCCACGATCATGTAGAAGGCGGTGGTCTTGCCGGCGCCGTTCGGCCCAAGCAGCCCGACCACTTCGCCGCTCTCGACCTCCAGCGACAGATCACGCAGTACCTGCCGCGATTTGTAGCTCTTGGCGAGGCTCAGGGCCCGCAATACGCTCATGGTTTGGGTTTGGCCGGCGGCGTGATGACGACATGCACCCGCTGGGAACCCTGTTCCGAGCCTTCCGCGATGATGGTCTGCGCGAGCACGTTGTACTTCAGCGACTCGCCCTGTATCTCCCTGTCGCCGTCGCTCATCCAGGCATTCTTCGACAAATGCACCACGCCCTTGGCCACGTCGTAGTCGATTGTATCGGCGTGGCCCTGCGCGAGCTTTCCCGTCTTTGCGATCCGCTGCTCGAAGGCCGCCGGATTGCCGTTGACGATGGCCTTGGCGAGCAGCTTTTTGGCGAAGGTGATGTCCGCCTCGTCCGATGTGAGTTGCCCCTGTTCCATGGTGATTTTCACGTTGCCGCGAAACACCCAGTGGCTGTTCTCGAAGTCCAGGCCCGTGGCCTGCGCCTGGTCTGCTGCCACCGACATCGCGCCCTGCGAGATGCGTACCTTGCGAAAGACCAGATTGTTGTTCTTGTAATCCAATTCGGAGGACTGCGCGTCCAGCGATATCGATTGCTGCTCCACATGCGCAGGCGAGGCGTATGAAGCGGACAGCGCGAGCGTGAACGCACTCAAGGTTCTAAGGATGAAAGCGGCCATTGACCTTCGATTCTAGGCGCATCGTGCGCTCTTTCAAATTCGCGACCAGCCCGTGCGCCGTCAGGGTGTGTTCCGCGAAATCGATCCGTACCTCGCTCTGGGTGCTCGCGATGGCGTCCGGGACGTCGTAGCTCAAGGTGTCGGTATGGATCACGGCGGCACCGTCGCGCCCCGCGGCTTCGCCCTGCAGCCGCACGTTGCCGGTTACATCGACCACCTTGCCTCCGGGCTCGACGTGCGCGACGTCGCCCACCATGATCCACGACTGCCCGTTAGGGGCCTGGTAGGCGACGCGTACGTTGTACAGGGCCACCTCGTTGCCGTGCGCGATTTGATCGATGCGCTCGGCCTCGATGCGAATGCTGGGTTCGCCCGCCGCGTCGTAATCGGTGAGCACGGCGTTCTTGAGATAGTACCCCGGCAACTCCGTCTGTTTGGCGTCGACAGCGGCATGCGGCCTGCGCACGGGCGAAGTCAATATCCAGGTGCTTATGCCCAATGCCACCACCGCGAGAACCGTGAAAACGCGGAACAGCATCAGCTTAAAGCAGCGCGAGCGCGCAGAATGGCGTCGCACAATTCACGCACCGCGCCTTCGCCGCCGCGCGCCCGGGTCGCCCAATGCGCCGCATCAAGCACCAGCGGGTGCGCATCCGCCACGGCGCAGGCGAAGCCCACCGCCGACATCAGGGGCAAATCGGGCGTGTCGTCGACGATGCAGGCGCAATTCAAGGGATCTATTTTCAATCGCCCGGTGAGGCGGCGCAGTGCGGCGACCTTGTCACCGCATCCTTGGACCACGTGGGGAACCCCAAGTTCCTTCATGCGCGCCGCGACCGCGCCGGAGCGCCGGCCGCTGAGCGCCGCCACCGCGACCCCTGCGGCCATCAAGAGCTTGATGCCGTGGCCGTCGCGTACGTGGAAGGCCTTCAGCGCATCGCCGCGCGCCCCGAAATACAGGCGCCCGTCGGTGAGAACACCGTCGACGTCCAGTATCAGGAGTTCCATCCGCTCCAGCGGCGTCGCCCTGCGCGCCCTCAAACCACACCTGCGCGCAACAGATCATGGACATTGAGCGCACCTACGACCTTATCGTCGGCGTCGACCACGATCAGCGAGGTAATGCGATGGGTCTCCATCAAATGCACGGCCTCCGCCGCGAGCGTCGCGGGCCGTACGGTTTTCGCATTGCGGCTCATGACACGCTCCATGCGTGTGGTGCGCAGATCCGTCGAGCGCGTCGAGCGCACGGCGCAGGTCGCCGTCGGTGAATACACCGAGCACACGCATGGCGTCATCCACGATGGCGGTCATGCCGAGGCCCTTTCGAGTCACCTCCATCAGCCCTTCCGCCAGCGGCGTGCCGGGCCGCACGGTGGGAATGTCAGCGCCCGTGCGCATCACGTCCTTCACGTGCAGAAGCAGGCGCCTCCCCAGGCTGCCGGCGGGGTGCGAGCGCGCGAAGTCCTCCTCCGTGAAGCCGCGCGCCTTCAACAGCGCCACGGCGAGCGCATCGCCCACGGCCAATGCCGCCGTGGTGCTGGCGGTGGGGGCGAGATTGAGCGGGCAGGCCTCTGCAGGTACCCCGATGTCGAGGTGTACCGTGGCGGCTCTCGCCAGCGCCGACCCCAGGTTGCCGGTGAAGGCGATCAGCGGGACCCCCAAGCGGGCGATCACCGGTACGATGGTCAGTATCTCGTCGGTTTCCCCGGAATTGGACAGGGCGAGCACCGCATCGTCCCGCGTTATCATGCCCACGTCGCCATGGCTGGCATCGCCAGGATGCACGAAAAACGCCGGTGTGCCGGTGCTCGCCAGGGTGGCGGCGATCTTGCCGGCGATGTGGCCGGATTTCCCCATCCCTGTGACCACGATGCGTCCGCGGCAGTCGAGACAAATGCGGCAGGCGCGCGCAAAATCCGCACTTAATCGAGGCAATTGGGCGCGCAAGCCGTCGATCTCGACGGTGAGCGCCTGGCGGCCGAGTGCGACGAGGTCCTCGTCTGTGAACTCGAGATTCATGCGCGAATGATACAGGGTAAGCTTGCAGAATTTGCGGGGAGCTTGAGCATGAATCCACAGCAGGTGGCGCAAATCATCGAAGCCGGTTTGGCCGGCGCCAGGGCGCTCGTTCAGAGCGAGGACAATGTGCATTTCGAGGCGGTGGTGATCGCGGCTGCGTTCGCCGGAAAGCGCTCCGTGCAGCGCCATCAATTGGTGTACGGCACCTTGGGGAAGGCGATGGGCAACGAGATTCACGCGCTCGCCTTGCAGGCGTTCACCCCCGAGGAATTCGCCGGCCGTGGATAAGCTACAGATTAACGGTGGGATCGCGCTCGAGGGCGAGATCCGTATTTCGGGCGCCAAGAATGCGACCCTGCCCATCTTGGCCGGGTGCCTGCTGGCGGACGGGCCGGTGACGGTCTCGAACGTCCCGCACCTTCAAGATGTGACCACCATGATCGAGTTGCTCGGGCGCATGGGCGTCTCGGTGACCATCGACGAGAAAATGCGCATCGAGGTCGATGCTTCGACGATCAAAGAGTACTTCGCGCCGTATCAACTCGTGAAAACCATGCGCGCCTCGATTCTGGTGCTGGGACCGCTCCTGGCGCGCTTCGGCCGCGCCGATGTGTCGCTCCCCGGGGGCTGCGCGATCGGTGCGCGTCCGGTCAACATCCATGTCGCGGGCCTGCAGGCCATGGGCGCCGACATCCACATCGAAAACGGCTACATCAAGGCGCGCGCCGGCCGCCTGAAGGGCGTGCGCCTGGTGCTGGATACGGTCACCGTCACGGGTACCGAGAATCTCATGATGGCCGCCGCACTGGCGGACGGGGAAACCGTGCTTGAGAACGCCGCGCGCGAGCCCGAAGTGGTCGATCTGGCGAATTTCCTCTGCGCGATGGGTGCCAAGATCCGCGGCGCCGGAACCGACCGGATCGTCATCGAAGGGGTGGAGCGCCTGAGCGGAACGGCCTACGAAGTGCTTCCCGACCGCATCGAAGCCGGCACGTACCTGGTTGCAGGCGCCATCACCGGCGGCAATATCCGGGTCAAGAATATGCGCCCCGACCACCTTGATGCGGTGATCGGCAAGCTTCAGGAGGCCGGAGCCACGGTGGCGGCCGGCGATACCTGGATCGAGGTGGACATGCGCGGCCGCAGGCCCCTCTCGGTCGACATCCGCACCGCACCGTATCCGGCTTTTCCGACCGACATGCAGGCACAGTTCGCCGCGCTCAACACCGTGGCAGCCGGCGTCGGCACCATCATCGAAACGATTTTCGAGAATCGCTTCATGCACATGCTGGAAATGCGCCGCATGGGCGCGGAGATCCGGCTCGAGGGCAACACAGCCATCATCAAGGGGGTCGAGAGGCTCACCGCTGCGCCGGTGATGGCCACGGACTTGCGTGCCTCGGCCAGCCTGGTGTTGGCCGCGCTGGTGGCCGAAGGCCGCACCGAAATCGAGCGTATCTACCACATCGATCGCGGCTACGAGGCGATCGAGGAGAAGCTGCAGCAATTGGGCGCGAAAATCCGGCGCACGCCTTAAGGAGAGCCGCTACTGCGGCTGTATCTGTCGCGTGGGGCGTTCCAGCACCTTGATCTTGATCTTGTAGGGCTGGCTGCCGTGCCGGCCCTCGAGATCGACGACGGCGCCCGGCGGCAGCGCCGCCACCCGGCTGACCAGATCCTGTGAGTTGCGTACCGCCTCGCCGCTCAGGCCCGTGATCAGGTCGCCCGGCCGCACTCCGGCCTCGAAGGCCGGGCTCTTCACCAAAATGTTCACCACCGTGACACCGCCGCCCGCGGCTATCCCCAACTGCGCGGCCTGTTCGTCCGACAGGTCCTGCGGCATGAATCCCAGCCAGCCGCGCACCACGTGTCCCACCTTCAGGATCTGTTCCATGACGCCGCGCACGAGATTGACGGGGATCGCAAAGCCGATGCCCTCGGGCCCGCCGTAGGCGCGGTTCAGAACCGCGGTGTTGATGCCGACCAGGTCGCCGTTCGCATCGATGAGGGCGCCGCCGGAATTGCCGAGATTGATGGCGGCATCGGTCTGTATGAAATTCTCGAATGTCGCGAGCCCGAGTTGGCCGCGGCCGGTGGCGCTGACGATGCCCTGGGTGACGGTCTGGCCCACGCCGTAGGGGTTGCCGATCGCGAGCACGATGTCGCCCACCCGCAGCATGTCCGAGCGGCCCATGGGCATGATCGGCAGCTTGTCCAGCCCCAAGTGCAGGATGGCAAGATCAGTGTCGGGGTCCTGGCCCACGATGGTCGCGTCTGCGATCCTGCCGTCCGCAAGCTGCACCCGGATGGACTCGGCGCCTGCGATGACATGCTGATTCGTCACGATGGTGCCGGCGGCGTCGACGATCACGCCCGACCCCAAGCTGCGCTCGATGCGCTGCCGGTAGCTCGGCCAAAAATCGCCGAACAATTGATTGAGTGCGGGAGCCTGCGTGCGCTCCGTGACGACGCGTGCGGTGTAGATATTGACGACGGCCGGCGCCGCCCGGGCCACCGCGTCGGCGAAGCTTTGCATGACCACCACCGGGCGGGACGGGGCGCCGGGCGCGCTCGGCGGCGCAGCGGCGGGCTTCCCCAACAGCGAGGGCCTCCACCAGACCATGAGAAAGGCCACCGCCAGGCCGACCACGGCGGCCCGGATTAGAAAACTCACGAGAACGCGAGCGTTCTGCAATTAATATCGCTCCTCGACCTTGTGAGGGACGGCCGTTTATCTGTGTATAATGCGCTCCCAATATTCTTTGGGAAACACTATGCACACAGGGGTTTGCGTGAAGTTTTGTCAACATTGCTCAGGGGCAATCGAATGAATGATCAGGTAGACCATAGCCGGCGCCGCTTGTTGACGGCGGCCACAGTCGGCACCGGTGCGATAGGCGTTGCGTTCGCGGCGGTTCCTTTCTTGGCTTCGTGGCAGCCGAGCGCGCGCGCCAAAGCGCTGGGCGCTCCTGTCGCCGTCGATGCATCCAAGCTCGAATTAGGACAGATGTTGAAGGTGGTGTGGCGCGGTCAGGCCGTATTCGTCGTGCGCCGTATCAAGAGCATCATCGAACATCTGGGCGATCACGATGAGCTTCTGGCCGACCCCAAGTCCGATGATTCGATGCAGCCCGACTACATCAAGGAGAGCGGCGCCGTGCGCGCCCGCAACCCCGAATACTGGGTGGGCCTCGCGGTGTGCACTCATCTGGGCTGCTCGCCCTTGGGCGCTTTCGAGGCGAACAATTCGTTCCAGGTGGCCGGCGCGGACCTCGGC
Organism: uncultured Gammaproteobacteria bacterium; assembly: GCA_963702735.1. Lineage (GTDB taxonomy): Bacteria > Pseudomonadota > Gammaproteobacteria > Steroidobacterales > Steroidobacteraceae > Bog-1198. The sequence continues at coordinate 296,934 of CAVPDW010000003.1, forward strand.
GCGAACTGGCCGGGCGGATTCTATTGCCCGTGCCACGGCTCCAAGTACGATTTGTCCGGCCGCGTCTTCAAGAGCATGCCTGCGCCGAAGAACCTCACCGTGCCGCCCTACGCCTTTTCGGACGGCACGCGCATCACCATCGGCGTCGACGACGCCCCCAAGACCGTTTAGCCAAGGGGCACATTATGGCCGCAGCACCCGAATCCGCCGGCAGCAGCAAGGGCGGAGGATTGATTGGTTGGATCGATCAGCGTTTTCCGCTGACCAAACTGTGGAAAGATCAGGTCGCCGAGTACTACGCACCGAAGAATTTCAATTTCTGGTATTACTTCGGCTCGCTCGCGCTGTTGATTCTCGTGAATCAGCTGGTGACGGGAATATTCCTGACGATGAATTACAAGCCGTCCTCCGCAGAGGCGTTCTCATCGGTCGAATACATCATGCGTGACGTCGATTGGGGCTGGCTGATCCGCTACCTGCATTCGACGGGGGCGTCTGCGTTCTTCATCGTGGTCTATCTGCATATGTTCCGCGCCCTGCTGTACGGCTCGCATCGCAAGCCGCGCGAGCTCATCTGGATCTTCGGCTGCCTGATATTCCTGCTGCTGATGGCCGAGGGCTTCATGGGCTATGTGCTGCCCTGGGGCAATATGAGCTATTGGGGCGCGCAGGTCATCGTGTCCCTGTTCGGCAGCGTGCCGGTGATCGGTCAGAGCCTCGTTGAGTGGATACGCGGCGACTACTACATCGCCGACGCGACCTTGAACCGGTTCTTCGCATTGCACGTGGCCGCGCTGCCGCTGGCGCTGATTTTTCTGGTGATCGCGCATCTCATGGCGCTGCACGAGGTCGGCTCCAACAATCCCGACGGCATCGAGATCAAGAAGCACAAGGACGCGCAGGGGCACCCCCTCGACGGCATTCCATTCCACCCCTATTACACGGTGAAGGACCTGCTCGGGGTCGCCGGATTCTTGCTGATCTTCTGCGGGGCGATCTTCTTTGCGCCGACCTTCGGCGGCCTGTTCCTGGAATCGCCGAATTTCGAGCCTGCCAATGCCCTGCAGACTCCGCCGCACATTGCGCCGGTGTGGTATTTCACGCCGTTCTACGCCATGTTGCGCGCGGTGCCGTCGTTCGCTGGGACGCAGATTTGGGGCGTGCTGGTGATGGGCGCCTCCATCGTCGTGCTGTTCTTCGTGCCCTGGCTGGATCGGTCGCCGGTGTACTCGATCCGCTACCGGGGACCCATTTACAAGGTCATGCTGACGATCTTCGTACTATCATTCATCACGCTGGCCGTCTGCGGCTTGAAACCCCCCTCGGGGATCTATCCGACGCTGGCCAAAGTCTGTACTGTTTTGTACTTTGCTTTCTTTTTGCTCATGCCCTGGTACACGAAAATAGACAGCGTGAAGCCGGTGCCGGAAAGGGTCACGGGACATGCTTAAAAGCTCGGTATTGATCACCATAGCGCTTCTCTCCGGAGGGATGGCCGTGGCCGACGAGGAAGGGGGCATTGCGCTCCAGTCGGCCGGCACCGACATCAAGAACACCGAGTCCCTGGAGCGGGGCGCACGCAACTTCATGAACTACTGCTCCGGCTGCCACTCGTTGAAGTATCTGCGCTACAACCGGATGGCGGAGGACCTCAAGATTCCCGAGTCCGAACTCGCGGCAAACCTGATGTTCACCTCTGACAAGGCCGTCGAGACCATCAATTCGGCGATGCCGAAGGATTCGGAAGGCTGGTTCGGCAAGCAGCCGCCCGATCTGTCGCTGATCGCGCGTGCCAAGGGAACCGATTATCTGTATTCGTTTCTGCACGGCTTCTACGAGGACAAGACCCGGCCCTGGGGCGTGAACAATCTGTACCTGCCGGCTGCTGCGATGCCAGATGTGCTGGAGCAGTTGCAGGGTTCGCAGAAGCCCGTCTTCAAGAACGTACCGGACGAGCACGGCAGCGCCAGAATGGTGCTGTCCGGTGTCGAATCAATGACCCCGGGCGCCATGAAGCCGGAAGAGTATGATCAGTTCGTTCGGGACATCGTGAATTTCCTCGACTATGCCGGTGAGCCCGTCAAGGAGAAACGCCAGTCGATGGGCGTTTTTGTGACTCTTTTCTTGCTGGTGTTCTTCGTGTTCGCCTACTTGCTGAAAAAAGAGTATTGGAAGGACGTCCACTGACGCAGCAGCGGGCTGGGAGATCTTAGTGGCCCGTCGCTCGGTGATGACACTTTTTTCCGCGCCCGCCGACCCATGGAGTCACCGGACGCGCTTGGTGCTTGCCGAGAAGGGAATAGCGATCGAATTGGTCAACGTGAACCCGAACGATTTGCCGGAGGACCTGCTCGATTTGAACCCCTATCACAGCGTGCCCACCCTGGTGGACCGCGATCTGGTGCTGTACGACTCGCGCGTCATCATCGAGTACTTGGACGAGCGCTTCCCTCATCCGCCGCTGATGCCCATCGATCCCGTGACCCGCGCGCAATTTCGAGTCGCCCTGTACCGCGTGGAAAGGGACTGGTATTCCCTGGCGCGCGACATCGAGGCGGACCCGCAGAGCAAGACCGCGAGCCACAGCCGCAAGGTGCTGGGCGAGGCGATCAGCGCCAGCGCCGATGTGTTCAAGGCAAAGCCGTTCTTTCTCAGCGACGAGTTCTCCTTGGTCGACGCCAGCATCGCGCCCATCCTGTGGCGCCTGCCGATCTACGGCATCGAACTGCCCGCGCAGGCTCAGCCCATCATGAAGTACATGAATTCGATCTTTGCGCGCCCCACGTTCCGGGCCTGTTTGAGCGACGCCGAACGGGAAATGCGCCATTGAAGCCGCGCCGTCCCTACCTGCTGCGTGCCCTGCACGAATGGATTTCAGACAGCGGCGAGACTCCGCACATCGTGGTGGATGCTGCGGCCGAGGGAGTGACGGTACCGCGTCAATATGTAAAGGACGGCAAGATCGTTCTGAACGTGAGTTTCTCTGCTACCCAGATGCTCAAGTTGGGCAATGACTTCGTCAGCTTCGAAGCCCGCTTCGGCGGCGTGGGTTTTGCCGTACAGGTTCCGGTGCGCGCCATTCTCGGCATATACGCCCGCGAGACCGGCCAGGGAATGATATTCCCCGAGGGGGATGCCGATCCCGACCCCACGGATGGACCGCCTGCGGCGCCCGCCGCGGGGAAGGACAGCGAACCGAAGCGCAAGCGGCCGAAGCTGCAAGTGGTCAAGTAGCGCGAAACGCGTCCTTGAGCCAGGTGATTCGGTGCGTGCCCCGCACCCTGCCTTCGACAGCGAGTACGTCGAAGCGCAAAGCCATGCCGCGCCATGCCGGGTGTCGCGGCAGAAAGAATCGAACGGCTCGGATGATCTTGCGCTGCTTGGAGTAGGTGACGGAGCCCGGTGCCCCGCCGAAGTCGATGCGGCTGCGCTGGCGTATTTCGACCACCGCCAGCACATCGCCGTCGAGACCGACGAGATCGAGTTCCCCGGCCCTGCAGCGAAGATTGCGCGCCAAGACGATGAGACCATTTGCACGCAGATGCTCGGCGGCCAGCTGCTCTGCGTCACGGCCCCTCTGCTGAAGTTTCGTCATCCGCCGAAGCGTGCATCGGAATGCCGCGCGCGTCACTTGCGCCATCCCGCGCCTTCGTCGAGAAATCGCCGCGGAGTCGCTAGAATCCGTTCGCACGGAGGTCGCAATATGACCGCATCGCTGCTTGCGGACTGGGATAATTTCTACGTCATCACCGGCTCGGCCGCGGCGGGGCTCACGGGACTTACATTCGTCGTGATCGCCCTGGCGGCCGACACGAGGCGGGTCAGTTTGAAGGGGCTGCGCAGCTACGTCACGCCCACCATCGTGCACTTCTGCGCCGTTCTAAGTATCGCCGCATATCTCAGCATGCCGCATCAGAGCGTGCTCAGCTTGAGCCTCGGGTTCGGCGCCGCCGGGATCGCCGGACTCGCGTATGTCGCCGTCGTCGGCATAGGCATCGCGCACATCGCGAGCGACTACATTCCCGTGCACGAGGATTGGATCTGGAACGTGCTGCTGCCGGCGATAGCCTACGCGATTCTTCTCTGCACGGCGTGCTTCATCTGGACGCGACCGGAGCGTAGCTTGTACGGCGCCGCCGCGGTGTCGCTGCTGCTCATGTTCATCGGCATCCACAACGCCTGGGACATCGCGGTGTGGAACACCGTCAACAAAAAGCAGGGCGGCTAAAGGAGGTTGGGCACCCCGTTCTTGATCTGCGCCCAATCCAGATCGCGGTGGATTCGATTGCGTTCGTCGAGATGCAATTTGCCGGTCACCCCCGAGATCTCGCCCGCCGCCGGCGCAGAGGCGCGCAGCGCCGGAACCAGGCGATAGGCGTCGAATCCGAACGCGTACAGCCGGTCGCGGCGCGCGGTGCGGCTCGGCCACGCCGAGCGTACCGCATCGCGGATCTGAGAGGTCACCGGGTCGTCCGCCACCATCCACGGCATGTCGGGAAAGAGCATGCCGTCGATGTCGCTGTTGGCGGTCGCATCCGGCTCGAAGCTGTCGGAGGTGGAATACACCGGCACGTCGCCGACGTAGTGGAATTTCAACTGCGGCATGATCTGGCGGGCGACGCTCGCGGTGGCGGCGGCCACGAAAATGAACGTCGCGTCGGTGCGGTGCGTCGAGGGCTCGCCTTTGACGACGTGCACCTGCATCGCCTGCTTGATGATGTCTGAGAAGTCCACTTGAGAGGTCTCGTAGCGCTGGCTGTCGAGGACCGATCCCCCGAGATGCGACAATTCGTCCGCAAATGCCGCGGCGACGCGATTTCCCCAGTCGTTGTTGGGAATGATTGCAACACCGTTCAGCCGGCCGTCTGCGGCCGCGCGCCGCGCAACGCTGCGCGCCTCGTCTTCCGGCGACAGGGCGAATTGGTAGAAATTGCGCGGCGTGCTCATGCTTTCGCCGAGAAAATTCAGCGCCAGCACCGGTACGCGACCGCTCAAGGGCACCACGGCGGCAACGTCCTCCTTGGTGAGGGGCCCGACGACGAAGCCTGCGCCGTCGGCGACGGCCCGATTGTAGGCGGCGGCGGCCGGTTCCGCGCCGACGTCGTAAATGCGCAGGCGCGGTCGGCTCGCCGCATCCTGTTCGAGATAGGCGGCAATGAAGCCGTCGCGCACCGCGACGCCGAGCGGCTCGGCGCGGCCCGAGAGCGGCAGCAGGAGGGCGATCTGATCCGGAAATTCGGTCGCTGCGGCGATCTGTGTGGTGGCGGTTGACAGTACGCTCGAGTTCGCCGGGTGCTGCGGGTAGAGGCGCTTCCAATCGTTGAGGGCGGCGGCCGCGCGAATGGGATCGCGGGCGAGACCCACCGCGACGGGCCCCAATTCCAGCCATCCCACGACCACGGGATCCGTGTTCGCGGGCGGCTTCAACGATTGACCGTGTTCGGCGGCGGTGCGGATCCTCGCGTACAGCTCCGTGCGGTTCGCGCGCAGCGCGGCGGGATCGTTGAGCCATCGCTCGCGCTCGACCAGGGCGCGCGTACCTTCGACAGGGTGTCCGGTGAGGAAGGCGCTGCGGCCGCGTATCCACCAGTAGTTCTGCGCCTGATCCGCGGATGTCGGCACCGGGATCTGATCGAGCTCGCGAATGGCGCGTGCGCCGTCGTTCTCTGCGTAGGCGATTTCCGCGGCGACCAGCGCGCGCGGGGTCGCAAGCCGTACGCGCGCGTCCGCCGACACCGCCGCGAACGACTGCTTCGCCGCGGCGATATTCCCGGCGGCAAGCCACTGTTCGGCGCTCAGCAGTTCGTAGTTGTCGCGCTCCGCGGGCAGCAGGTCCGCGAGCTCCGCGTAGGCCTGCGCCGCCTCCGCATGCTGGCCGGTTTGCGCGAGATGCTGCGCGCGCTCCTGCCGGTCGGGGGGAGCCTGTACCGGCTTGAGCAGGCTGCAAGCAGCCAATACCAGCGATGCCGCGAGCGCCGCACGCAGCGGCAGCCGTGGACGTCGAGCGATTGCTGCCATACCCTGCTCCTATCTTGGAATATGGGCGCAGATTATAGTGGCAATTGAACGGGCAGGGCGGCTGTACGTGGTCGCGACACCGATCGGCAACCTGGGCGATTTGAGCGCCAGGGCGCGCGAAATACTGCAAGACCTGCTCCCTGATCGCGGCCGAAGACACCCGCCACACCGGGATCATGCTGAAGCATTTCGGCATCCAAACGCCGCAGCTGTCCCTGCACGATCACAATGAGCGTGATCGCGCCGGCGGCATCATCCTGCGGCTCCTTGCAGGCGCGCAAATCGCGCTGGTGAGCGATGCGGGCACGCCCGCCATCAGCGATCCCGGCTACGAGCTGGTGCGCGCCGCTGCCGCGGCGGGTGTCGAGATCGTCGCCATTCCGGGGCCATGCGCGGCGATTGCGGCGCTGTCGATCGGCGGATTGCCGACGGAGCGTTTTTGTTTCGAGGGATTCCTGCCTGCGCGCGGAGCGGCGCGCCGCAAGCGCTTGCAGTCGCTTGCGCTCGAACCACGCACGCTCGTGCTGTATGAAGCGCCGCATCGCGTGCGCGAGATGCTCGAGGATTGCGCAGGGGTTTTCGGCGGCGAGCGGCACGCGACGGTCGCGCGCGAAATCACCAAGCTGCATGAGTCGACGTATCGCGGAAGCCTGCATGAGTTGCTGACGCGCGCGACGACCGATGCCGATTTCGTGCGGGGAGAAATCGTCCTGGTTCTGGCCGGCGCGCCCCTTGAGCCCGCCGAAGCGGGCGGCCCCGACGGCCGCGGCGGCGCGCTCGACCGCGTGCTCAAGCCCCTGTTGGCGGAATTGCCCCTGAAGCAAGCGGCGCGCTTGGCGGCCCAAATCACCGAGACCCGCGACAATGAGGCCTACAAGCGCGCACTTGAGCTCAAACGGCAGCTATGAATGCGATGCGAATCTGCGTATGGTGCGGGCCAAGAGTCGGCCAGACAGTCGCTGTGTGCGCAAGCACATGGAGGAAAGTCCGGGCTCCATCGGGCTAGGTGCCAGGTAACGCCTGGGGGGCGCGAGCCCACGGAAAGTGCAACAGAAAGATACCGCCTAAGCGCCGCGCAAGCGGCGACGGTAAGGGTGAAATGGTGCGGTAAGAGCGCACCGCGCTGATGGCAACATCGGCGGCACGGCAAACCCCACCTGGAGCAAGGCCAAATAGGGAAGCACGCGGCGCCTGCGGCCGCACCATGTGGCCCACATGAGGCTTCCGGGTAGGCCGCTAGAGCTGCGCGGCGACGCGCATCCCAGAGGAATGACTGTCCAAGACAGAACCCGGCTTAACGGCCGACTCTTTTTTAGCGCTGACGCGCGAAATCAAGGGCGCCGAAGCGGCCCCGCTTGAGAGGCGCCCGCAGAGCGGGCGAGAAGAATCAAGAAAAGAGAGGATCAGCACAAGATCCCCGAAATTAGGCGAAGATCGCGATTATTCGCTCTTGCAAATCGCTTCAGGAAATTCTCCTAATGGCCTGATTCAAAACAGACTCATACCCTGCGCTTTGCGTCGCTGTACAAAATGTGACCTAAGTCACTGTCGGGTCGAGTTTTTTTTAACTTAAGACGTTGACAGTGCGAGGCGCCGCTCCCTATAGTGGTGCCCGGTGGGAAATTGTGGGAGAAAATGGGTTTCAGGACCCATCCAAAGATGTTCAGGGGCGCCAATAAGCTCACTCTCGATGCCAAAGGCCGGTTGGTGATGCCCACCCGGTATCGAGAGCGACTGGCTGAGCGGTGCGGGGGCCACATGGTGGTCACCGTCGACAAGGATCAATGCCTGCTCATCTACCCCCTGCCCGATTGGGAAGACATCGAGCGCAAGCTCACCAAATTGCCCACCTTGGATCCCCGCACCCGCGGCTTGCAGCGGTTGATGGTGGGCTATGCAACGGATCTGGAATTGGACGGTCACGGACGTCTGCTGCTGCCGGCGAACTTGCGTGAATTCGGCCAATTGACGCGCGACGCCATGCTCATCGGGCAGGGATTGCGCTTCGAATTGTGGGACGAGGCGCGCTGGAACGAGCGCCGCGACGAATGGCTGGCGAGTGCGGACAGCGCGGGCAGTTTGCCCGGCGAACTCGACACGCTGTCGTTCTAGCCGGCGTGTACGGTGAATGACAGGACAAGGGAACACACGCCGGTACTGCTGGCACAAGTACTGGCCGCGTTGAATATACGGGGCAGTGGCAGCTATTTGGACGCCACTTTTGGTCGAGGCGGACATGCAGGGGCGATTTTGGAGAACCTCATCCCGGACGGTCGTTTGCTCTGCCTCGACCGTGATCCCGCGGCCATCGCGGAGGCGCGGATCAGATTCGAATCGGATCCCCGCGCGGCGTTCTTTCTCGCGCCGTTTTCTTCCCTGGCGGATTGCGCGGACCAAGTCGAAGCCGGTCTCAAGTTCGACGGCATCCTATTCGATCTGGGAGTGTCGTCGCCGCAGCTCGACGACCCGGCGCGCGGCTTCAGCTTCATGCAGGACGGGCCGCTCGATATGCGCATGACGTCGGGAGCGGGCAGAAGCGCCGCGGATGTGGTCAACGGCGCGCCCCTCGAAGAGCTGATTCGAATCTTCCGCGAATACGGCGAGGAACGCGAGGCGCCGCGCATTGCGCGCGCCATCGTGAAGGATCGGCAGTCGCGTCCCTTCGAGACCACTCTGCAACTGGCCGACATGATTGGCCGGGTCGCGCGCAGCAGGGAGCGCCACAAGCACCCCGCCACCCGTGTGTTTCAGGCCTTGCGCATCCATGTGAACCGCGAGCTCGCCGAGCTCGAAGCCGGACTCGATGCGGCGCTCGCCCGCCTTGCCCCGGGCGGAAGACTCGCGGTGATCAGCTTCCATTCGCTCGAGGACCGCATGGTCAAGCAATTCATGCGCCGCCATTCGCTCCCCGACCCCATGTATGCCGGGCTCCCCGACATGCCTGCGCACGCGAGGCCGAAGCTCAGGCTCGTCGGCAAGGCGATCCGCCCCGATGACAACGAATCCGCCGCCAATCCCCGCGCGCGCAGTGCGCGCCTGCGGGTCGCAGAACGCCTGAACCCCGGGACAGCCGCATGAAACACCGCCGTTGGCTCACCCTCGCGATGCCCTTGCTGTGGCTTGCGGTACTCGGCTCCGCCGTACAAGTGATCTACGCGCGCCACAAGGCCCGCGACCTTTTCGTGCACCTCGAGAGGCTCAATGCAGAGCGCGACTCGCTCGACATGGAATGGGGACGCCTGCAGCTGGAGCAAAGCTACTGGTCGTCGAATGCCTTCGTCGAACGGGTCGCGAACGCGAAGCTGCGGATGAACCTGCCGCAAACGCGCGACGTGCGGATCGTGCGGCCGTGAAATCAAGGCCCGGCGACAGCGACGGCCAGGCGAAGGGCTACCGCTGGCGTTCGATCGTGGTCCTCGCCTTGGTGATGTCGGGTGCGTCCCTGCTCGTGGCCCGTGCGGTGGAGCTGCAGCTGCTCGATCATGGATTTCTCGCAAGCCAGGGCGATGCGCGTTCCATGCGCGTGGTCAAAATTGCGGCCCATCGAGGCGCGATCATGGACCGCAACGGCGAGCCCCTGGCGGTCTCCACGCCGGTCGACAGCGTGTGGGTGAACCCGCAGGAGCTCAACGACAACATCGACCAGCTGCCGAGGCTCGCGCGCGCACTGAAGGAGGATCAGCAGACGCTGGCGCGGCGCATCACCAGCAATCTTGATCGCGAGTTCCTCTACCTCGTGCGGCACATGCCGCCCGAGCAGGCGGCGCGCGTCAAGGCGCTTGGAATTCCGGGCGTGTACCTGCTGCGCGAATACAAGCGCTACTACCCCGCAGGGGAGGTCTCCGGGCACGTCGTAGGCTTCACCACCATCGACGACAAGGGCCAGGAAGGACTCGAGCTCGGCTTCGATCAGATGCTGAACGGCGAAGATGGAGCTAAGCGCGTCATCCAGGACATGTACGGCCGCTACGTCGAGAATGTCGAAAGCATCCGCGCGCCGCGCCCGGGCCGCGACCTCGTGACCAGCATCGATCTGCGCATCCAGTATCTGGCCTATCGTGAACTGAAGGCGGCGATGCAGGAGTATCAGGCGCGCGCCGGCTCCATCATCGTCATCGATGTGGACACGGGCGAAGTGCTTGCCATGGTGAATCAGCCTTCGTACAACCCCAATGACCGCGACCAGCTGAAGCCCGAGCTGTACCGCAATCGCGCGGCGACCGATATTTTCGAGCCCGGGTCCAGCGTCAAGCCGTTCATCATGGCCGCGGCGCTCGCCTCCGGACAGTATCGTCCCGACAGCGTCGTGGATACCTCCCCCGGATTCTTCAAGGTCGGCAACAAGGTGGAGGAGGACGAACAGAATCTCGGCGTGATCGATCTGGCGACGATCCTCGCGAAGTCCAGCAATGTCGGCACGGCGAAGGTGGCGCTCTCGCTCAGGCCCGAGGAAATCTGGAGCACGCTCACGGCATTGGGGCTGGGACAGGTTACCGGCAGCAGCTTTCCCGGGGAATCGGCGGGCATGCTGAGCAACTACTCTCATTGGCGCCCCGTGGGCATCGCCACGCTGTCGCACGGCTATGGGCTGTCGGTCACGCCGCTGCAGCTTGCGCATGCCTACGCGACCATCGGCGCCGGCGGGGTGAAGCGCCCCATCACCTTCGAGCGCGTCACGGGGCCCGTGCCCGGCGAGCAGGTGATCGATCCGAAGGTGGCGCACGAGCTGGTGCAGCTGATGGAACAAGTGGTCGAAAAAGGCGGCACCGCGACCCGCGCCCAGCTGATCGGCTATCACGTATCCGGAAAGACGGGCACCGCGTTCAAATCGATCGCGGGAGGCTATTCCACCGACCGTATCATGGCGGTGTTCGCCGGCTTGGTGCCTGCCTCGCACCCTAAACTGGCGACGGTGGTGGTGATCGACGAGCCGAGCCGCGATGTGCACGAGGTCGGCACGCTTGCGCAGGGCGGCACCGTGGCCGCGCCGGTGTTCGCGAGCGTGATGTCGGGCGCGCTGCGTTTGATGGATGTTCCGCCCGACGATTTGCAGAACGTGCCCGCGGCCACGCTGGTGCAGGCCAGCGACATCCAATGAGCACCTCACTCATGTGGCTTCTCGACGGCATCGCGGCGGTGCCCGCGAATGATTCCAGAGTCGAGGATCTGACCCTCGACAGCCGCGAGGTGCGCGCCGGCAGTTTGTTCTTCGCACTGCGCGGCCGCAGCGCCCATGGTCTTGAGTTTGCCGCAGAGGCCGCCGCGCGCGGCGCCGGCGTGGTGCTGTGGGAACCCGGCCCCGACGCGCCTGCGCCGACGCTGCCCGACGGCGTGTTCGCGGCCGCGATACCGGGTCTTCCGGCGCTGGTGGGCCGCATCGCCGACCGGTTCTTCAACTGGCCCTCCTCGCAGCTGCGCATCACCGGCATCACCGGAACCAACGGCAAGACCACCTGCGCGTATCTGCTGGCGCAGTGCCTGGAGAAGCTTGGGGCTCAGGCCGCCTATGTCGGCACCATCGGCCGGGGCCGCATCGGCGCGCTCGAGCGTGCGACTCTCACCACGCCCGATGTGGTGACGATGCACCGCGTTCTCGCCAACCTGCGTGCCCGCGGGGTGCGTGAGGTTGCGATGGAAGTGTCCTCCATGGCGCTCGATCAACAGCGCACCGCGGCGGTGCGCATGCATTCGGCCGCATTCACCAACCTGAGCCGCGATCACTTGGACTATCACGGGACCATGTCGGCCTACGGTGCGGCAAAGGCGCGGTTGTTCGAAGCCCCCGACCTCAAGCACATCATCGTCAACGTGGGCGACGCATTCGGCCGGGAATTGGCGCAGAACCATGACGGGCGCGTGCCGCTCACCGCCGTTTGGATCGGCGCCGGCGGCTCGGGATGGCTGGCCGAACGCGCGCTGTGCGCGACCGAGGTCGCCCTGGACGTACACGGCATTTCCATGCAGCTCGACGGCAGTTTCGGCAAGGCGTCGGTCGCGACCCGGCTGCTGGGCCGCTTCAACGCGGAGAACGCCTTGGTTGTGTTGGCCTGCCTCCTGTCCCTGGACGTGCCGCTCGTGGATGCGGTCCGTGTATTGGCCGAGTGCGTGCCGCCGCCGGGGCGCATGCAGGTGGTGGAGCCGGCGGCCCAGGCCAAGCCCATGGCAGTGGTCGACTATGCGCACACCCCCGACGCGTTGGCGAAGGCTTTGGGCGCGCTGCGCGAGCACTGCAGGGGAGCCCTGTGGTGCGTGTTCGGCTGCGGCGGCGACCGCGATTCCGGGAAGCGCCGAATCATGGGTGCGGTTGCCGACGAACTGGCGGATGAGATCATCATCACCGACGACAATCCGCGCTCCGAGGACCCGGACGACATCACCAGCGCCATCGCCTGCGGCGTCAAATCGCACCGCGTGCGAGTTATACACGATCGCGCTGAAGCCATCCGCGCCGCTTTGCGCGAAGCGCAGCCGCCGGATGTGGTGCTGATCGCGGGCAAGGGCCACGAGGACTATCAAATCTACGGCGATACGCGGCGCGTTTTCAGCGACCTGCGCGAAGCGCAGCGCCACCTGGGGGTTGCCGCATGAAGCGCACCCTCAAGGACGCCGCGGCCGCGGTCGGCGGACAATTGGTCGGCGACGACCGGCCCTACGGCGCCGTGGTCACGGACAGCCGCACGCTCAAGCCCGGTTCGCTGTTCGTTGCCCTGCGCGGACCGAGCTTCGACGGCCGGGATTTCGTCGCTGCGGCGGCGGCGCAGGGCGCCATCGGCGCCGTCGTCGAGGGCGCGGTGCCGCATGCGCTGCCGCAGGTGGTGGTTCCCGATGCGCTCGGCGCGTTGCAGGCGCTGGGGAGCGCGTGGCGCGCTCAATTCACGATGCCCCTGGTGGCCGTCGCGGGCAGCAACGGCAAGACCACGGTCAAGGAAATGACGGCCGCCATTCTGTCGCGCACGGGCCTTGTGATGGCGACCCACGGGAATCTCAACAATCATATCGGCGTGCCGGTGACGCTGATGCGCCTGGAGCCCTCGCACCGCAGCGCCGTGGTTGAAATGGGCGCGAACCGCATCGGAGACGTCGCCGAGCTGATGCGTATCGCGCGCCCCACGGTGGGGCTCATCACCAACGCCGGCGCGGAGCATCTGGAGGGATTCGGCAACCTTGACGGCGTGGCGCAGGGTGAAGGGGAGACGGTGTCCTGCCTCGGGCATTCCGCGACCGCAATCATCAATGCCGACGACGCCTACGCAGGCTATTGGCGAGGAGTGGCCGGCGCGGACCGAATCGTCACCTTCGGCGTGCACGCGACCGCGGATTTCATGGCGAAGAATCCCCTGCAGACGATCGAGCGGGGAGAGTTCGCCACGCGCTTCACCCTGGAATGCCCGTTGGGAGCCCGCGCGGTTGCGCTCAAGACGGGCGGCATGCACAACGTCGGCAACGCTGTTGCGGCCGCGGCCGCTGCGGCTGCCGCAGGCGCCTCCCTCGAGGACATCGCCTCGGGGCTGGCGGACTTTCGAGCGGTCCCGGGCCGCCTGCAGCTGAAGGCCGGAGCGCGCGACAGCTGGATCATCGACGATTCCTACAACGCCAACCCGAGCTCGGTACGCGCAGGACTCGAAGTGATGCGCTCGCTGCCGGGCGCGACCTGGCTGGTGCTCGGCGACATGGCCGAGCTCGGCGAGTATGCCGAAGACAGCCACGCGCACATGGGCGCGTATGCGCGCGATTGCGGGATCAAGCGCCTGTTCGCGCTGGGCGCGCAGAGTTCAAGGGCGGTCGAAACCTTCGGTTCGGGCGGCGAGTGGTTCGCGGACGCCGATTCCCTGACCCGCCGGTTGCAGGCGGAGCTCGCGCCCGGCGTGACCGTGCTGATCAAGGGGTCGCGCATCAACCGGTTGGAACGTGTGGTGCAGGCGCTCACCGGCGGCGGAGGAAGCTGACATGCTGCTGTCCCTGACCGAATATCTGGCGAAGTTCTACAGCGGCTTTCACGTCTTCCAGTACCTGACTCTGCGCGGCATTCTTGCCGCGCTCACCGCGCTGATGCTGGCTCTATTCATCGGCCCCACCATGATCGCGATGTTGAGCCGCTACCAGATCGGGCAGCGCGTGCGCAGCGACGGCCCGCAATCGCATCTGCAGAAGACCGGAACTCCCACCATGGGAGGGGGCCTCATCCTGGTGGCGATGGGCTTGGGCACGCTGCTGTGGGCGGACCTGTCGAGCCGCTTCGTGTGGATATTGCTCGCCACCACCCTGGGGTTCGGCCTGGTGGGTTTCTACGACGACTATTTGAAGCTGGTCGTGGGCAATTCGAAGGGGCTTGCGGCCCGCTACAAGTACCTCTGGCAATCGGTGGTCGGACTTGCCGCGGCGCTGACGCTGCACAACCTGCATCAATTCTCGGGCGAGTCCGCCCTGTATGTGCCCTTCTTCAAGACCGTGGCGGTGCCCATGTCCACCGCGGGATTTCTCGCGCTCTCCTATTTCGTCATCGTCGGCACCAGCAACGCGGTGAATTTGACCGACGGCCTCGACGGGCTCGCCATCATGCCTGCCGTGATGGTCGCGGCGGCCCTCGGGGTTTTCGCCTATGTCACGGGAAATTTCAAGTTCGCGACGTATCTGCAGATTCCCTATATCCCCGGCGTCGGCGAGGTGCTCATTTTCAGCGCGACGCTGGTGGGCGCGGGACTCGGTTTCCTGTGGTTCAACTCCTATCCTGCCCAGGTGTTCATGGGCGATGTGGGAGCCCTTGCCATCGGCGCCTCGCTCGGCACCGCGGCCGTCATGGTGCGCCAGGAGATCGTGTTGTTCGTGATGGGCGGGGTTTTCGTGCTGGAGACGGTCTCTGTGATGCTGCAGGTCGCGTCGTTCCGTCTCACGGGCAAGCGGATATTCCGCATGGCGCCCATTCATCATCATTTCGAACTCAAGGGGTGGGCTGAACCGAAGGTGATCGTGCGTTTCTGGATCATCAGTTTCGTGCTCGTGCTGGCGGGTCTTGCAACCTTGAAGATCCGCTGATGCACAGCGTTGTCGTAGGTCTCGGCAAAACGGGCGCCTCCTGCCTGCGCTATCTCGCCAAGCGCGGGATGCCGGTCCGAGCCACGGACTCGCGCCGCACCCCGCCGGGACTCGAAGAGCTGGGGGCTCTCGGCCGCTCGCTCGATCTTAGGTTGGGCGGTTTCGATTTGTCGCTGCTCGACGGCGCCTCGCAGGTGCTGATGTCCCCCGGGGTGGCGCTCGAGGAGCCGATCGCGCGCGCCGCGCGGGATAGAGGCATCGAAGTGCTGGGCGACGTGGAGCTGTTCGCGCGCAACGTGCGCGCGCCTGTGATCGGCATCACCGGCACCAACGGCAAGAGCACGGTCACGAGCCTGGTCGCCCGCATGGCCGCCGCCGCGGGGCGCACCGTGCTGGCGGGCGGCAACCTGGGTGTTCCCGCGCTCGACCTGCTCGAGCTGCCCGTGCCCGATCTGTATGTATTGGAGCTGTCGAGCTTTCAACTCGAGACCACGTGGACGCTCAAGCTTCTGGGCGCGGTGGTGCTCAACGTGACCGCCGATCACATGGATCGCTATGCGTCGGTGGCTGACTACGCGCGCGCCAAGTCGCGGATATTCGCCAACGCGGACACGGTGGTGTTGAATGCCGACGATCCTCTGGTCGCCGCCATGCGCGGGACACGAGGCGCGGACGGTCACGTTTTCCGTGGAGCGCACGGACGCGGATTACTGCTTGCTGCATGCCGGCGCAAAGATGCAGCTCGCCCGCCGCGGCGAAGGCTTGCTGGACGTTTCGCGCATGAAAATCGCCGGCCGTCACAATGCGGCGAACGCGCTCGCCGCGCTCGCCCTCGGCGACGCGGCGGGACTGCCCATGCACGCGATGCTCGCCGCCCTCGAGACATTCGCCGGCCTGCCGCACCGCTCGGAGTGGATCGCGGACGTCGGCGGGCGTCCGCTTCGTCGACGACTCCAAGGGCACCAACGTGGGCGCGACCATCGCCGCGGTGGCCGGCTTGCAGGGACCGCTGCTGATGATTGCTGGAGGCTTGGGCAAGGGCCAGGACTTCACGCCTCTCGCGGCAGCCTTCCGCGGCAAGGTGCGGCACGTGGTATTGATCGGCAAGGATGCACCGGCCCTGGCGGCGGCGCTCGAGGGCGTGTGCCCGACGCAGATCGCGGCGTCGATGCAGGAGGCGGTGTTCGCGGCGGCGCGCGCCGCGCGGGCGGGCGACACCGTGCTGCTGTCGCCCGCGTGCGCGAGCTTCGACATGTTTCGCGACTACGGCCATCGCGGCGATGTGTTTGCCGCCGCCGTGCGCGACCTTGCGCGGAGTCCGCGATGACCACCGCCACGATGTCCTACGGAATGCGTGCGCGCGAGCGCATGCCCTTCGCCTGGGATTTCGTCACGCTGGGGTTGGTGGCGAGCCTCTTGCTGGTCGGCTTGATTATGGTCACCTCGGCGTCCATGTCCATCGCCGCGCGCGAACTCGGCGATCCGTTCTATTTTCTCGAGCGCCAATTCGTCTTCGGCGCCGCCGGCCTGATGTTCGCCTGGGTTCTTACCCGCGTGCCTGCCGAGCTCTGGGACAAGTACAGCCTCGCGCTCATGTGCTTGGGGTTGCTGCTGCTGCTGCTTGTGCTGATTCCGGGCATAGGCGCTACGGTGAACGGCGCACGGCGCTGGCTGCGGATCGGGTCCGCTTAATTTCCAGGTGTCTGAACTCGCCAAGGTGCTGGTCCTGACCTGGGTGTGCAGCTACTGCGTGCGCAAGCGCGGCGAACTCGAGCAGACCCTGCCGGGCCTCGCCAAGCCGGTGGGGCTGCTCGCCGTCGCAGCGCTGCTGCTGCTGTTGGAGCCCGACTTCGGCGCCGCCACGGTGTTGTTCGCCACGGGATTCGCGGTACTGTTCGTGGCGGGCGCGCGTATTGCGGTACGTGCTGTTGCTGGTCGTCGCCGCCTCGCTGTCGTTCGCGGTGCTTGCGCTCAGCTCTGCCTATCGCCTCAAGCGCCTTACGGGATTTCTGCATCCCTGGGACGATCCGTTCAACGGCGGATTTCAGTTGACGCAGTCGCTGATCGCAATCGGCCGCGGCGCGTGGTTCGGCGTCGGTCTCGGCAGCAGCGTGCAGAAACTGTTCTATTTGCCGGAAGCGCACACCGATTTCGTGTTCGCGGTGCTCGCCGAGGAGCTGGGCCTGGTCGGCGTGCTCGGCGTGATCGCACTGTTCATGGCGCTGGTGTGGCGCGCCTTTCATATTTCGCGCATGGCGGCGCAGGCCGGCATGCGCTTCCAGTCCTACGTGGCGCTGGCCTTCGGCGTATGGCTCGGCCTTCAGGCGATCGTGAACATCGGCGTCAACATGGGCGTGCTGCCGACCAAGGGCCTGACCCTGCCGCTGCTGAGCTACGGGCGCAGCAGCCTGCTCGTGAGCCTCGCCTGGCTCGGCGTGCTTCTGCGGATTTATCACGAGGTCAAGTGCAGCTCGCGCTCGGCCGTCATGCGCATGCCGGGAGGCCTCGATGATGGGCGCACAGACCCGCCATGGCACGGCTGAAGCGGCCCCGTGCTCATCATGGCGGGCGGCACCGGCGGCCACGTCTTTCCCGCGCTTGCCGTGGCCGAGGTGCTGCGCGACCGCGGCGATCGCCGTGGTGTGGCTGGGCGTGCCCGGAAGCATGGAGTCGCGGCTGGTGCCGGCGAATGGATTTCCGATCGAGTGGGTGCGGGTCGGCGGCGTGCGCGGCAAGGGCTGGAAGACCTGGCTGCTCGCGCCCGTGACGCGTGGCCTCCGCGGTGGTCGCATGCGCTGCGGGTGCTGCGCCGCGTTCGACCGCAGCGCCGTGCTCGGCGCGGGCGGCTACGTGAGCGGGCCTGGCGGCATCGCCGCGTGGCTGCTGCGGATTCCGCTGCTGATTCACGAGCAGAACGCCGTCGCCGGCATGACCAACCGGTGCTCGCGCGCTTTGCAACCCAGGTGCTGGAGGCGTTTCCGGGCAGCTTCCCGTCGAAGGCCGGGGCTCGCGCCCGCACCATCGGCAATCCGGTGCGCGCCGATATCGCGGCGCTGCCGGCTCCCGATGTGCGCTTCGCGGATCGGCGCGGCCGCTCGCGCGCCTGCTGATATTCGGCGGCAGCCAGGGCGCGCAGCGTCTGAACTCCGTGGTGCCGCAGGCGCTGGCCAGCTTGAGCGCGCGAGAGTCGCCCGCAGGTCCGCCATCAGACCGGCGAGCGCGGCCTCGAGGCGGCGCGCGCGGCCTACAGGCAAGCGCAGGTGGAGGCCGAGGTGCTGCCCTTCATCGACGACATGGCCGAAGCCTATGCATGGGCCGACCTCGCCGTGTGCCGCGCCGGCGCCATGACCGTCGCCGAGCTGCAGGCCGCGGGCCTCGGCGCGATCTTCGTGCCGTTGGCCGCGGCCACCGACGATCATCAGACCAAGAACGCCGAAGTGATGGTCCGAAGCGGCGCGGCGCGCGTCATTCAGGAGCGCGATCTGGACCCGGAGCGCCTGGGCGAGACGATCGGCGAACTCATCGGCAGACCGCGCGCAGCCTCCTCAAGATGGCGGAAGCCGCGCGCGGCCTGCGCATCATCGATGCTGCGGCACGGCTGGCGGACCTGTGCATGGCCGCCGGAGCGCACGCATGAGCGAACGCCTGCGCACCCGAATGGACGATCGCATGCGGCGCATTCATCGCATTCATCTGGTCGGCATCGGCGGCAGCGGCATGGGCGGCATCGCCGAGGTGCTGCTCAATCTGGGCTACGCGGTGCAGGGCTCGGACCTCAAGGCAAACGCCGTCACCCAGCGGCTGGCGCGCCTCGGCGCGACGATTTTCATCGGCCACGGCGCGGAGCACTTGGGCGATGCCGACGTGGTGGTGGTGTCGAGCGCCGTCAACCGCGTCCAATCCGGAAGTCGCCGCGGCGTTGGCGAAGCGCGTCCCGGTGGTGCCGCGCGCGGAAATGCTGGGCGAGCTGATGCGCTTTCGCTATTCGATCGCGGTGGCGGGCACCCACGGCAAGACCACGACCACGAGTCTGGTCGCGAGCGTGCTCGCCGAAGGGCGGCCTCGATCCCACTTTCGTCATCGGCGGCCGCCTGAAGAGCGCCGACAGCAACGCCAAGCTCGGCGCCGGCCGCTATCTCGTGGCCGAAGCCGACGAAAGCGACGCTTCATTCATGCATTTGCAGCCGATGATCGCCATCGTCACCAACATCGACAACGATCACCTGGCGACACACGACGGCGATTTCGCCCGGCTCAAGCAGAGCTTCGTCGATTTTCTGCACAATCTGCCGTTCTACGGACTCGCGGTGCTGTGCGCCGACGACGCGCACGGTACGCAGCATTCTCGACGAGGTGGCGCGGCCGTTTCGTCACCTACGGATTCGCGCCCGAACGCGGACATTCGCGCGGTCAACGTGGTGCGCGACGGCTTGCAATCGCACTACCAGGCGCTGCGCCCGGGCCGGGAACCGCTCGACCGTCACCGTGAATCTGCCGGGCCGTCACAACGTCCTGAATTCGCTGGCCGCGGTCGCGGTGGCCACCGAGCTCGAGGTTCCCGACGCCGCGATACAGCGCGCGCTGGCGCAGTTTCCAGGGCATCGACCGGCGCCTGCAGCAGCTCGGCGAGATCCAATGGGCGGGCGGGCGCGCGCTGATCGTCGATGACTACGGCCATCATCCGACCGAAGTCGCGGCGACCCTCGAAGCCGTGCGCCAGGGCTGGCCGGCGCGCCGCCTGGTGCTGGCGTTCCAGCCGCATCGATACACCCGCACGCGCGATCTGCTGGACGACTTCGGGCGGGCTTTGAGCGAGTGCGACGTGCTGCTGGTCACCGAGGTGTATGCGGCCGGCGAGGCGCCGATCGCCGGGCGCCGACGGACGCGCGATCTGCCGCGCGGTGCGCACCCGCGGATTGGTGGAGCCGGTGTTCGTCGAACGCGTCGACGATCTTGCCGACAGCCTGCGCGGCGTGGTGCGCGACGGCGATGTGGTGTTGACCATGGGCGCCGGCAATATCGGCGCGGTCGCCCAGGATCTCAAGAGCCGCTTCGCGGCGAGGAGACGCGGCATGAGCGCGCAGCGTCTCACCGATCTGTCGCCCGAATTTGCCCCGCGCGTTCTGCACGACGTGCCGATGTCGAAGCATACCTCGTGGCACGTGGGCGGGCCGGCGGATTTCTTCTTCACGCCGCGCGATGTCATGGATCTGGCGGCCTTCGTGCGCCAGTTGCCGCCGGATGTGCCGGTGCTGTGGATCGGGCTCGGCAGCAATCTCTTGGTGCGCGACGGCGGAATTCGCGGCGCCGTCATCGGCGACGCACGGCGCGCTGGGCGCGCTCGAGCGCCTGAGCGCCACGCGCATCCAGGTCGAGGCCGGCGTGCCGTGCGCGCGCATCGCCCGGCAGTGCGTGAAATGGGGGCTGGGGCCCGCCGGAGTTCTTTGCCGGCATTCCCGGCACCCTGGGCGGCGCGCTCGCCATGAATGCCGGCGCCTGGGGCGGGGAGACCTGGCGCCACGTGATCGAGGTCGATGTTCTCGACCGCCGCGGCATGCGCCGCACGCGCAAGCCCGCCGACTATGAGATCGGCTATCGCAGCGTGAAGGGACCCGACAATGAATGGTTCATCGGTGCGCAGCTGGAGTTCGAGCGCACGCCGGGCGTCAACACCGACGCCATCCGCGATCTGCTCGACAAGCGCAGGGAGACCCAGCCGATCGGCGAGTGGAGCTGCGGATCGGTGTTCACCAATCCGCCGGATGATCACGCGGCGCGGCTCGATCGAAGGCGCGGGGCTCAAGGGGTTTCGCATCGGCGACGCATCGGTATCCGAGAAGCACGCCAATTTCATCATCAATCACGGCAACGCGCGCGCCGCCGACATCGAGGCGCTGATCGAGCACGTGCGCCGCACCGTCGCCGAAGGTTTGCGGCATCGAGTTGCACACCGAAGTTCGCATCGTCGGAGCGCCTGCATGAGCCTGCTCACCCTGAATTCAAGCGCTTCGGCGCATCGTCTCCGCCGCGGATTTCGGCAAGGTGGCGGTGCTGCTCGGCGGCGATTCGAGCGAGCGGGAGATCTCGCTGCTGAGCGGCAATGCCGTGCTCGCGGCCCTCAAGCGCCGCGGCGTGAACGCGCATGCCTTCGATCCCAAGGACGACCCGTGCAGGCCCTTGTGAGCGAGGGATTCGACCGGGTGTGGATCGCGCTGCACGGACCGGGTGGCGAGGATGGCGCCATGCAGGGTGCGCTCGAGTGGCTGGGGGTTCCCTACACGGGCAGCGGCGTGCTCGCCTCTGCGCTGACCATGGACAAGCTCAAGACCAAGCGCGTGGTGGTGGGCGCGGGCTATGCGGCGCCCGACTATGCGGTGCTCGTCGAGCCCGGCCGATCTGCAGCGGCGCTCTGGAGCGCATCGGCCTGCCCATGATGGTGAAGCCCGCGTCCCAAGGCTCGAGCGTCGGCATCACCAAGGTCAAGTCAGCCGCGGACTTGGGCGCGGCGTACGCGGAGGCGCGCGCAATCGATCCCATCGTATTCGCGGAAAGCTTCATCGCCGGGCGACGAGTACACGGTGGGCGTGCTGCACGATCGCGGCCTGCCGTCGATCCGCATCCGTCCCGCCACCGAGTTCTACGACTATCAGGCGAAATACTTCCGCAACGATACGCAGTATCACTGCCCGAGCGGCCTTGACCCCGAGGCCGAGGCCGAATTGCAGGCGGCGGCGCTCGCCGCATTTCGAGTGACCGATTGCTTCGGGTGGGGCCGCGTCGATTTCATGCGCGACCGCGGCGCCGGCCGGTTCTATTTCATCGAGATCAACACGACGCCGGGCATGACCGATCACAGCCTGGTGCCCATGGCCGCCCGCCAGTCAGGCATCGATTTCGACGAGCTGGTGTGGCGGGTTCTCGAGACCAGCACCTTGCGAGAACGCAAATGAACCTGGGGCTGGCCGTGCGCCGCAATCGGTTCAAGAGCCCGCAGAGGGAGCAGCCTCGTCAAGTGGAAATGGCCCGAC
Organism: uncultured Gammaproteobacteria bacterium; assembly: GCA_963702735.1. Classification (GTDB taxonomy): domain Bacteria; phylum Pseudomonadota; class Gammaproteobacteria; order Steroidobacterales; family Steroidobacteraceae; genus Bog-1198. The sequence continues at coordinate 319,013 of CAVPDW010000003.1, forward strand.
TTCGCCGCTCTGTGGCGCAGCTACGCGCGCCGTGCCGCGCTGCTCTTGGTGCTGGTGGCGGGCCTCGCGGCGCTCACCTGGGCGCTCGACCGGCCGCTGCGGGTCATTTCGATGGACGGCAGCTTTCAGCGCGTCTCCCCCGGCCAGATCGAAAAGGCCGTGGCCCCGTACGCCCAGGCGGGCTTCATGTCGGCGGACCTTGACGCCATTCAGCGCGCCGTCGAGGCGCTTCCCTGGGTGGAGCACGCGCGCATTCAGCGCCGCTGGCCGAACAGCCTGCATGTGACCGTGATCGAGCAAACCGCGGCGGCGCGCTGGGGCGAGTCGGGTCTGCTCAATACCCGCGGCGAGCTGTTCGTGAGGTCCGCCGCACATGTCCCGGCGGAATTGCCCCGCTTGAGCGGCCCCGAGGGCACCGAATCGCAGGTGGCGCAGCGCTACCTGTCGATACAGGGACGCATGCTGGAGGCGGGCATGCGCATCGCGGCGCTGCGCCTCGACGAGCGCGGCGCCTGGGAGATGGATCTGGACAGCGGGGTGACGGTTCGCCTGGGAAGGCGCGATGTCGATGAACGCATCGACCGCTTCATCCGCACCGCGTCGCAGGTCATCGCGCACCGCCTGCACGAAATCAACTACGTCGACATGCGCTATTCCAATGGCTTTGCCATCGGTTGGCGCAATGCGGCGGCGCCGGCACCGGTGCCGGCGAAGCGCGGCGACGACACCGATGCCTGAAGGAATTCATCAAACACATGGCTAAGCGTTCGGATCGAAATCTATTGGTGGGCCTCGACATCGGCACCAGCAAGGTCGTCGCCATCGTGGGCGAAATCAAGGCGGACGGCGCGCTGGAGATCATCGGCATCGGCAGCCATCCCTCGCGCGGCCTGAAGAAGGGCGTGGTGGTCAACATCGAATCCACGGTGCAGTCCATTCAGCGCGCCGTGGAGGAGGCCGAGCTGATGGCGGGCTGCGAGATACACTCGGTGTACGCCGGCATCGCAGGAAGCCACGTGCGCAGCCTCAATTCGCACGGCATCGTCGCAATCAAGGACAAAGAGGTGGTGCAGGGCGACGTCGAGCGCGTGATCGACGCCGCCAAGGCCGTCGCCATTCCCGCCGATCAGAAGATCCTGCACGTACTGCCGCAGGAATACATCATCGACAGCGCAGGAAGGAATCCGCGATCCGATCGGCATGTCGGGCGTGCGCCTCGAGGCCAAGGTACACATCGTCACCGGCGCCGATAGCGCCGCGCAGAACATCGTCAAGTGCGTGCAGCGCTGCGGCCTCGCGGTCGACGACATCGTCCTCGAGCAGCTTGCCTCGAGCTACGCGGTGCTCACCGAGGACGAAAAGGATCTCGGGGTGTGCGTGGTCGACATCGGCGGCGGCACCACAGACATCGCGGTATTCGGCGGCGGCGCGATCCGGCACACGGCGGTGATCCCGATCGCCGGCGATCAGGTCACCAACGACATCGCGGTGTCCATGCGCACGCCGACCCAGTACGCCGAAGACATCAAGATCAAGTACGCCTGCGCCCTGTCGCAGCTCGCGAATCCCGACGAGACCATCGAGGTGCCGAGCGTGGGCGACCGCCCGCCGCGCCGCCTTGCGCGCCAGACCCTCGCCGAAATCGTCGAACCGCGCTACGAGGAGTTGTTCGCGCTGGTTCGCGATGAGTTGCGCCGCGCGGGGCTCGAGGAGCAGGTGGCCACCGGCATCGTGCTCACCGGCGGCAGCTCCAAGATGGAAGGCGCCATCGAACTCGCCGAAGAGGTGTTCCACATGCCCGTGCGCCTCGGCGTGCCGCAGTACGTGAGCGGCCTCGTGGAGGTGGTGAGCAATCCGATCCATGCCACGGGCGTCGGGCTGCTGCTGTACGCGAAGGGCAATCTCGAGGGGGCTCTTGCGCGCGACGCGCCTCTGCTCGCGGGCGGCATGAAGAATATTTTTGAGCGAATGAAGGCCTGGTTTGCTGGAAATTTTTGATAACAAACTGAAGGAGAACTGGAATGTTCGAACTAATGGATTCGTATAGTCAAAGCGCCGTCATCAAGGTGCTGGGCGTGGGCGGGGGCGGCGGCAACGCCGTCTCGCACATGGTCCAGGCCGGCCTCGAGGGCGTGGATTTCATATGCATCAACACCGATGCGCAGGCGCTGAAGCACTCGAAGGTGCGCACCGCCCTGCAGATCGGCTGCAACATCACCAAGGGATTGGGCGCGGGCGCCGATCCCGAAGTCGGCCGGCAGGCGGCGATGGAGGATCGTGACCGCATCATCGAGCTCATCGAGGGTTGCGACATGCTGTTCATCACGGCCGGCATGGGCGGCGGCACCGGTACGGGCGCGGCACCCGTGGTGGCGCAGGTCGCCAAGGAGCTCGGCATCCTGACCGTGGCCGTGGTCACCCGGCCATTCGAGATGGAAGGCAACAAGCGTTCGCGCGTGGCGGATCAGGGCATGATGGAACTGTCCAAGTATGTGGACTCATTGATCACCATTCCGAACCAGAAGCTGCTGTCGGTGCTGGGCAGCAGCACCACGCTGCTCGACGCCTTCAAGGCGGCCAACACCGTGCTGCAGGGCGCGGTACAGGGCATCGCGGAGCTCATCACCCGGCCGGGGCTGATCAATGTCGACTTCGCCGACGTGCGCACGGTGATGTCCGAGACCGGCATGGCCATGATGGGATCGGGCAGCGCCGCCGGCGACGACCGTGCGCGCGAAGCGGCCGAGGCGGCGATTTCCAGCCCGCTTCTCGAGGACATCAATCTTTCGGGCGCTCAAGGCATCCTGGTCAATGTCACCGCCGGCATGGATTTGTCCATCGGCGAATTCCAGGAAGTGGGCAACGTCATCAAGCAATTCGCCTCCGACGATGCCACGGTGGTGGTGGGAACGGTGATCGATCCTGACATGGCCAACCAGATCCGGGTGACGGTCGTCGCCACGGGGTTGGGCAAGCCGGTCGCCACTGCCAAGCCCGCGCCTCAACAAGCACAGGCCGCCGCGACAGCGATCGCGCCGCCGCTCACCATGCGGGTGGTGCGTCCCAAATCCCCCATGGCCCCGACGGATTACGCCATGCTGGACAAGCCGACGGTGCAGAGGCAGCGCGCCGTGGGCGACGGTCTGCGGGCGGAAGCCGATTCGGAGGATCTGCTGGACATACCGGCATTCCTGCGCCGACAGGCGGACTGACCGGGCACATCTTGCATTTGTCGACATTCCAGGCTTTGGCGCCCTCTCGAGAGTAATCTTGAAGGGCGCCGGTTTGGCTCGGCCGCTTTAGGCCAGGGGTCAACGGTGTGGTACCTTTGGCGTTATTAACTTAAGTCCGGTCTCATTAGAAGATGCTGAATCAGCGAACCCTCAAGAATTCGATTCGCGCCACCGGCGTCGGACTGCATACCGGCAAGAAAGTCCTGATGACCCTGCGCCCGGCGCCGCCGGACACCGGCATCGTGTTTCGCCGCACTGATCTTGAACATCCGGTCGATATCAAGGCGCATGCCGAGAATGTGGGCGACACCACGATGGGCACCACCCTGCACAAGGGCGACGTCAAGGTGTCCACCGTCGAGCATCTGCTGTCCGCCCTGGCGGGGTTGGGGATAGACAATGCCTTGGTCGAGGTGAGCGCGGGCGAAGTTCCCATCATGGACGGCAGCGCAGGACCCTTCGTGTTCCTGCTGCAGTCGGCCGGCATCGAGGAACAAAAGGCTCCCAAGCGATTCATGCGCATCCTCGAAAGCCTGCAGGTGGAGGACGGCGACAAGTGGGCGCGCTTCGATCCCTATGACGGTTTCAAGGTGAATTTCGAAATCGAATTCAATCACCCCACGTTCAAGAAGCATTCGCAGGTCGCTTCGATGGATTTCTCGACGACCTCGTTCCTGCGCGAGGTGAGCCGCGCGCGCACCTTCGGATTCATGCGCGACTTGGAGAGCCTGCGGGCGCGCAATCTCGCCCTCGGCGGCAACATGGATAACGCCATCGTGCTCGACGATTATCGGGTGCTGAACGAGGACGGCCTGCGCTACGAGGATGAATTCGTCAAGCACAAGATTCTCGACGCCATCGGCGATTTGTACCTGCTGGGGCACAGCCTGATCGGCGAGTTCAGCGGCTACAAGTCGGGGCATGCGCTCAACAACAAGCTGCTGCGGACCCTGATCGGCACCCAAAGCGCCTGGCAGGAAGTCACGTTCGAGAGCCTGGCGGACGCGCCGATTTCCTACGTTGCCGCGGCGGCGGCGCGGGCTTAGTTCAGGGATCCGTCCCCGTCGCGCATACTCTCGGTTTGATTCTGCCGTGGCCGCCAGCACTTGCGGCCAGGGCCGGCTTATTTCGGCGGCTTGCGCGCCTCATCGGGACGAATGAGGAACATCTCTCCGCCGGATGGGCCTTCGCTCGCCGCGATCTGGCGATCACGGTCTTGTGCCTCTTGCTTCATCGAGCGGAATCTGCCGACGATGGGAAAGGGTATGCCGCCGCGCATAACGACCTGCTGCAAGAAAAGGCGGATTGCATCGCTCGGTTCCAAGCCGCAAGACGCCAACACTGCTGTAGCTCTTGCCTTCAGGTCGCCGTCGATTCGGGCTCTGATTACGCTATCCTTCATGGAGCTACATTGTAGCTACATACGCTCTCGTTCTCAAGACGGCGGCGGGACCACCCTAATCTTAACGCTGAGAATGGCCGTGCCCGTGACGCTTGCCATGTGCTTGCGCACAGATTCTGTCATATACCGCAAACGCGAAGCCCAAACTGCTCCCACGACACCGAGCGTCAGCCGTCCCCGTTCGATCCCTGCACTGACAACCGCCGCCCCCAGGCGAGGGGGCAGGGTGGCATGGACTTGCTCGAGGACCCGCGATCTTTCCTGTGACCGGGCTTTGAGTGCGGTGAGTTTATTTCCAGTTCGTGACAATAAGTCACTGACACGCCTAGGATTTTGCATTGCAACACGACAGTAGGGCATTGAAATAAATGGGAAAACCGTGCGGAAATCCTTGTTTTACGTCAGTTATCTGCATAGTCTACGTTCACCGCTCGGCGCATGGTCTTTATCCTTGGTAAGACATAATGCACCGATTTGAAGCACGATGACGGCGCTGGAAGCACAATCTGCATGAATGTCATTTTCGTCGGCCGCAAGTCGGGCCGGGTCAAACAACTGGATCTGCGGCACCCCGCGGTCATGGCTGCCGCGTTGCTATTGGTCATCGGTATCGTTGGCGGCGCTTTCTCCATAGGGATGGGCTTGGGGGCCCGCCATGGTAGATCCAATCCCATCGATCAGTTGGGGAATTGGTCGGCAGACCTGTTGCGGCAACAGGCCCAGATCGAGGACGTCAAGCGAGTCCTGCAGGAAAAGGTCAATGCCCTGGCCATGCGCGTCGGCCAGATGAATGCCAACGTCATTCGGGTCAATGCCCTGGGTAAACGCCTGACCCGCATGGCCAATCTGGATGACGGGGAGTTCGATTTCGGCAACCCGCCGGCCCTCGGCGGCTCCGAGCCCGGTGCCGATGGGCAGCCTGCACAAATCCCGAACCTGACCGCCATGGTGGATGACTTGCAAACCCAGCTCTCCAGCCGTGAGCAGCAATTGGGGGTGCTGGAGAACCTCATTCTGACGCGCGAGCTCAACAAGCAGGTCTACCCGGAGGGCCGGCCCGTGCAGGATGGGTGGATATCCTCTTATTTCGGCCGGCGCGCAGATCCATTCACCGGCTATTCTGCGGTGCACAAGGGGTTGGATTTTGCAGGTCCCGAGGGCACCAAGGTGAGTTCGGTGGCGGCGGGTCTCGTGACTTACGCGGGTGAGCGCTCAGGCTACGGCCAAATGGTCGAGATCAATCACGGCAATGGATTGGCCACCCGCTACTGCCACAACGAAAAGCTCCTGGTCAAGCAGGGCGACATGGTTCGCAAGGGTCAGGAGGTGGCGTTGATGGGCTCCACCGGCCGATCGACCGGCCCTCACCTGCATTTCGAAGTGCTCAGCAACGGCGTCCAGGTCGATCCGCTGCGCTTCATCGGAGAGGATCGCTAACCCCCCCCGTTTCTCCCTCAAGGCGGCGGCGCGGCCTCATCGAAACGATTTCCCGCCCTTCCGGTCTATCCGTACAATACCCAGTTTTCTCAAGGACCCCCTCGCGTGTGGAAGCTTCTGACGCATGTATTTGGCAGCCGTAATCAGCGCCTGGTGAAGGAGCTGAGCCGCACGGTCGCGGCCGTGAACGCCCTCGAGTCGAGCATCAGCGCTCTGCCGGACGAGCAATTTCCAGAGAAGACCCGGGAACTCAAGGCTCGTTGCGCCGCGGGTACCCCGCTCGCAGATCTCGTGCCCGAGGCCTTCGCCCTGGTTCGCGAAGCGTCGCGCCGCAAGCTTGGCCTGCGCCATTTCGACGTGCAGCTGATCGGCGGACTTGCGCTGCACGCGGGCAAGATCGCTGAAATGCGCACCGGCGAGGGCAAGACGCTCATGTCGACGCTGCCTGCCTACTTGAACGCGCTCTCCGGCGAAGGCGTGCACGTCGTTACCGTCAACGAATACCTGGCGCAGCGCGACTCGGACTGGATGGGCCCGGTGTTCCGCTTCCTCGGCATCGAGGTCGGGGTCATCAAGAACGCCCAGTCTCCGGACGAGAAGCGCGCGGCCTACGCCTGCGACATCACCTACGGCACCAACAATGAATTCGGCTTCGATTACCTGCGCGACAACCTGGCGTTCCGGCTCGAGGATCGCGTCCAGCGCAAGCTCTCCTTCGCGATCGTCGACGAGGTCGATTCGATCCTGATCGACGAGGCGCGCACACCCTTGATCATTTCAGGGCCCGCTGAAGAAAGCACCGAGCTCTACATCAAGATCAATGCGCTGATCCCGCGGCTCACGCGCCAGAAGGTGGAGGACGGTCCCGGCGATTACGCCGTCGACGAAAAGACCAAGCAGGCGACGCTGACCGAAGACGGCCATCAGAAGGTCGAGGAATTGATGGCCGAGATCGGCTTGTTGCGCGACGGCGAGAGCTTGTACGACGCGACCAACATCCGCCTCATGCATCACCTGAATGCGGCGCTGCGCGCGCATGCCCTGTACAAGCGCGATGTGGAATACATCGTGCGCCAGGGCGAAGTCATCATCGTCGATGAGTTCACGGGCCGCACCATGCAGGGGCGGCGCTGGTCCGACGGCCTGCATCAGGCGGTCGAGGCCAAGGAAGGCGTCAAGGTTCGCGAGGAGAATCAAACCGTCGCCTCCATCACCTTCCAGAATTATTTCCGACTGTACGCAAAGCTGTCAGGCATGACGGGTACCGCGGACACCGAGGCCTTCGAGTTCCAGCAGATCTACGGTCTCGAAGTGGTGGTGATCCCGACCCACAAGCCGATGATCCGCTCTGACAAGTCAGACCTGGTGTTTCTCTCCGAGCACGACAAGTTCCAGGCGATTCTCGAGGACATCCAGGAGTGCGTGAAGCGCGGGCAGCCGGTGCTGGTGGGCACTACGTCGATCGAAACCTCTGAACGTCTGGCGAAGCTCCTGCAGGGCGCCATGATCCCCCATGAAGTGCTCAACGCCAAGCAGCATGAACGCGAGGCGCACATCGTGGCCGAGGCAGGCAGGCCCGGTGCGATCACTATCGCCACGAACATGGCGGGCCGCGGCACCGACATCGTGCTGGGCGGCAGTCCGCAGACGCAGATCGACGCCATCGAGAACCCGAACGAGACCGAGCTCAAGCAGATTCACGACGACTGGCGCAAGCGCCACGAGCAGGTGCTGGCGGCGGGCGGGCTGCACATCGTCGGGACCGAGCGCCATGAATCGCGGCGCATCGACAATCAATTGCGCGGCCGATCCGGCCGCCAGGGCGATCCGGGCTCGAGCCGCTTTTATCTGTCGCTCGAAGACAATTTGATGCGCATATTCGGCGATCCCACGCGCATGAAGGCGCTCATGACCCGTGTGGGCATGAAGGCCGGCGAGGCGATCGAAAGCGGCATGCTGACGCGCCAGATCGAGCGTGCGCAGCGGCGGGTCGAGCAGCACAACTTCGACGCGCGCAAGCAATTGCTGGAATACGACGACGTGGCCAACGATCAGCGCCGCGTGATCTATCAGCAGCGCACCGATCTTATGAGCGCCGAGGACGTGGCAGAGGCCATGAAAGGCATCCGCGAGGATGTTGTGGCGCAGCTGGTCGATCAGTACGTGCCGGGAGGGGCGCCCGAGGAGCAGTGGAACGCGCCCGGATTGATCCAGGCTATCGAGCGCGACTTCGGCCCGACGCTGCCGATCGAGGAGTGGCTCAAGGCCGAAGAGGCCGGCGACGGTTCCGGATTGCGCAACAAGATCGTCGCGGCTCTGGAGGAGTCCTACGGCCGCAAAGAGGCCGGCGTCGGCACCCAGGTCATGCGCTACATCGAAAAAGAAGTGATGCTGCGCACGCTCGACCAACACTGGCGCGAACATCTTGCTGCGATGGATTACATGCGGCAAGGCATCTTTCTGCGCAGCTACGCGCAGAAGAACCCGAAGCAGGAATACAAGCGCGAGGCGTTCGAACTGTTCTCCGCGATGTTGGATCGCATCAAGTTCGATACGCTCACCACCGTTTCGAAGATACAGGTGCGCAGCCAGGCAGAGATCGAGCGCGAGGAACTCGAACGGCAGCAGCGCCTCGCGCGTGCACTGCGCGCGCAGCACGCCGAAGCGGTGTCGGCGATTCAGGCCGCGCCGGGCCCCGGCGAGGCGGGTGGCAGCGACCCGCCGCCGCCTTCAGGCAATGTCATGGAAATCGAGCCGCGTTCCATTCCTGAAAGCGCCGCGCCCTTCGTGCGCCCCATGCCCAAAGTCGGTCGCAACGAGCCCTGTCCCTGCGGCTCCGGCCGCAAGTACAAGCATTGTCACGGCACCCTGCAGCAAGCGAGCGGTTGATACACGTCGTCGCGGCGGTGGTGATCGACGCCGAGGGCCGCGTGCTGATCGCGCAGCGGCCGAAGAAGAAGCACCTGGCGGGCGGCTGGGAGTTCCCCGGCGGGAAACTCGAGCCGGGCGAGGAACGCCTGGCGGGCCTGTCGCGGGAACTGCGCGAGGAAATCGGCATCGACATAGCAAAGCCACGTCCGCTGATCCGCGTCCGCCACGCCTACTCCTCGCGCGAGATCCTGCTCGACGTATGGGTGGTCCGCCGCTACAGCGGCGAACCTAGGGGGCTCGAAGGCCAGGCGTTGCGCTGGTGTGCTCATGCTGATCTGGCCTCCGCCGACCTACTGCCGGCGGATAAGCCGGTGGTCGCGGCCCTGCGGCTGCCCGAGCGTCTAAGGCAGGTGTTCACGCCCTGGTACGGGATCGCCGACATGGGTTCGCTGCGCGAGTCCACCCATCACGGCCGGCTGCGCGGCGTGTTCGTCGAGGGCGTCGAAGACGGAGCGGCGGCGGCGCGTCTCGGAGCGGACTTTCTGGCGCTGAGAAATGTGCTGGCGGAGGCGGATCTCACCGCGCTGTGCGACACCGTGCCCATGCCTGTGTATGCGCGCTGCATCGGGCTCGATCTTGAGCGGGCGTGGGCGCTGGGCGCGAGCGGTTTGAACGAGATCGGATAGATTGGAGAGTCGCTTTATTGGCCGGGTTGCCCAAACAATTGCGATCTTGAGTGTGCAATCAGAAGCGTCGATCCGGATGCGGTGAGATGATCACGGTCGCGGTACAGCAGGTCGGGCCGCGTCAACGTTCTATCGCCTACGGTCAGACAGCCGCTGTTGTCGCAGAAGAAGCGCAGAACGGATACGTACTGAACATGTTCGGCCGCCGCCTCCGCCGCCATTGCGGCGTCGAGACGCCAGATTTCCCGAGGTACTTTTCCCAATCGCAGGGGAATTTCGTTCGAACGGTGCCTGGCCATGAATCTGAAGAGATCAACGGACAATGATGTCATCCATACGGGTCCAGGTCCGAATATGACGACGCGCTTGGTTCCCTGAGCTCTTAGCCAACGAATGGTCTCGGACAGCGAGTCGACAATTGCATCCGGGGATTGCCCCGACTCTAAGTAACGCTCCCACGCGCCCCCCAGCACTACCGTATCCGGCTTCAAATGCCCGAGACTGACCATCACGGTCGCTCGTCTCCGGGGGCAGGTGCGGCTCTCGCCTGAAAACGGACTTAAGGTAGGCGGGCATCCGGCCGAGGTCCACTGCGCGATATCAAAATTCGTCGTCGTTTGGAGCGCAATAATTCCGGCATACAAGTGAGCCGCGTGCGAGTCACCCCACAAGAGAACAAGTGGAGCGTTCGGTCGCTTGACCGGAGTGCATTCACTCAAGAAATCTCTGTCGTCGCCCGGATAATAGTAGCAGCGGCCAACTCTCCACTGCGCATCGGGGTTGCCTTCCGACCACGCCGCAACTGCTCGCAGTGTGGACGAAAACCTCGTCGGTGAGCCATTTGAGGCGACAACACGCCAGCCGAGAAGCCCCGCAACTGCCAGCGCCAGAACCACGAACGAAATTGATGGTGGGGTAACAACCGCGAATCCCAACTTGCCGAATCGCACCGGTTCTTCCAGGAAATATTTGGTCAAACAGGCCAGCACAAACGCAGCGGCCAACACAAATGCGATGTCGACGGCGTCTGGTTCCGGATTTTGTAGCCGGAAGAAGACCAGCATGGGCCAATGCCAGAGATAAAGCGGGTAACTGATTCCGCCAACGAAGGCCAACGGCTTCTTCATCAAGAAGTTATTGAACACTGTCGTAGGCCCTGCCGCGATCACAAATGCCGCACCAAGTACCGGCAACAGCGTCTCAGCGCCCGGCCAGTTGGTGGAACTGACTTCGGTAATCGAAATAAGGATCAGAGTGATCCCGGCTGCCGAACTTGCAGCGGCGAGGCGCGTGCCATGCCGCACGAGCCACGAACACAGTTTATTCCATGTGTCCTCGCGTTGATAACAGCTTGCAATGACACAGACGGTCAAGGCGACAAGAAGCGCGGCGGTGAGTGCGCCATCCCTCAAGGCCGCATCCCATTCCCATTTCTGATCCCCCGACCCAATCTCCACGAGGGCGGAAAATGCGATGGCGAGCGACAACACAAGTATTTCAGCAATGTCGCGCTTCGATGCGGATCGAATTGCGTTGGATTGGATCACCTGCGGACGTACGCTTAGCTCGATCTGCGCCAGTATGACTCCGACGGCCAGTTCCCAGAAGCGCGTATGTAGAAGATAAAACGATGAAGGGTAATTGAGATCACCCACAATAGTAGTCGCAAGCAGAGACAGAACTCCCAGGCGCGCTACCCAGCGAATCGACCCCACAGATTGCTTCGTGCCAAGCCAGAGGAGCGCAGGGACGAGGAGATAGAATTGCTCCTCGATACCGAGCGACCAGAGGTGCAAGAGCGGTTTGTCGAGCGCCGCGGTATCGAAGTATCCACTTTCCGACCAAAGCAGGAAATTATTCGAAAAGAATGCCCCGGTCACGATGTGCCGGCCCAAGGCCTCAAATTCCGGAGCAGAAAAGAGCAGCCAGCCGGCGGTCCAGACGCAAATGAGCATCAAAGTCAGAGCCGGGAATATGCGTCTCGCCCGCTTGGCATAGAACCGCAAAAAGCTGAAGCGGCAGGCTCGAATATCTTGGAGAAGATGCCTGCCAATCAGGTAACCGGAAATCACGAAAAAAATATCGACGCCGGCGAACCCCCCGGGGAGCAATTTCGGAAACCCGTGATTGAGCAGAACGGACAAAACGGCAACGGCGCGCAAGCCCTCGATGTCGTTTCGAACTCGGTGATCCAGGTTGCGCCCTGTCGCTGCGTGCTCTTTTGCGATCGGTGTTCTCTTGGAATCGTTCACTTGGTCCTATCTTGAACGAAGTGCATTACAACCGCGTCAGCCGGTAGCAAACCTCATGCAGCTGAGTGAGCCCACGCGAGCGCAACCTCGGTTCATTTTCCAGGACGTCCTCGCTGGAAAGCAGCTGAATCTTATGACCGTGGGCGTAAAGCCGGTCGACTTCCTCAAAGCCCACGGAGAAGGGCGGCCCCGTCATTTGCGACTGCGTGTATTCCATCGTGACGAGAAGGGTTTGCGTGCCGGGCAGCGTTAGCGCGGTGGCGTGCGCAACGTAGGCTGCGCGCAGTTCCGGTGCCCAGGAGATGAGCGCTGCACGATCGAAGACCGCGGGGACGGGCCCGAGCAATTCCGGCGTGAGCGCAAAGAAGTCTCCCCGAAATAGTCGCAGCCCGGCAGCCTCATAGACGTCGAAATGTTCGAGCACGCGGCGCCGCGCGGGAACGCCGTGTTCCAAGCAGAACGATTCCAACGCCACCGCCGAGAGTTCGACGCCTGTAACCGAATGATGCCTGCTCTCGCAGCCACAGCAAGTCGAGACTCTTGCCGCACAAAGGAACGAACACGCGGCTGCCGTTCGGCGAGTCCAAGGTCCGGCCAATAGCTCTTGAGATTCCGATCGACCGCGGATTGATGAAAGCCGATCTGGCCGATCCGCCAACGTTTGTGCCAGAAATCGGGCTGCAAGGTTCAGGGTTCCTCGGACGAATCCGCAGGCGGTTCGCCGTCGGCGCCCGCCGAGTCGTCGGGAATCCTATGCTGCTCGTTGAACCACGCACCGAGATCGATGAGCCGGCAGCGATCGCTGCAAAAGGGGCGATATAGCGACTCAGGCGACCATTCCACCGGCCGCCGACAGGTTGGACATTTGACGATCGTCGCCATCGTAGTCGCCGGTCAACCGCAGCAGGTCAGATGGAACGGCACATCCACTTCGACGTGTACCGGGCCTGCCGGTGGCATCCAGCCAGTTCAAGAAGCGAATCGTGCAGCGATGCTGGCTGCCGCTGATCTCCGGAAACAAATCGACATCCGGCGGGCAGGGTCACTCGCACCAGCTGGCAGGGGTTCTCGCGATCGAACTGCAATTGGAAAATGCCGCCGGCCGCGACTTCCGATTTGCGCTTGGCATTTTGCCGCGTCAGCCAGAGCAGCTCCGCGATGCTGTCGCACAGCGGTCGGATCAGCGCGAGCCACAGCCGAACTCCGCCGCGCGCACCTCGGCGGGCCGATTGAGCCAGTAGGAGTAGTCCGGCAAGTCGAAATCGCAGGTGCCGCCGGGAATGGCGCTGCGATGCTTGATGGCGCTCAAGAACTCCGAGTCGCGCAAAGGCCCCATGTAGTTGCCGCCGACCGTCGATAGGTCATTGCGCAAGCTTGATGAGGTTCGACATGAGCGACTTGAGCCGCCCTGGGTCGACCCCGGTTTTGGATTGATACTCCTTGAGCACGTTTACATGCCGCTCCAGCTCCTTCAGGACCTCACTGCGCGAGTCGCCGCGCGCGGTAATGGCCAGGATCTCGAGCAGGCTCGCGACCGCCGCACGCGAACTCCAGGGATTGGGCGACTCGCTGTGATAGGTGGCCTGGCGTATAGAGAAATTCCAGGCGCAGGAAGGTCCGCATGCGCTCATTCAGCGGCTGCTCGTAAACGATCGGGGCCGCTTCGGGCTCCGCATGGACCTCGGGATCGGGGTGAGAGTTCATCGGCCTATTCTGAGCCAACCCAAGCCCCAGGGTAAACCTCGGGTTTAAGGTCAATTACGCTCTTCAAGCCCATGCGACGGCCGAGCGAAGGTAGGTCTCATGCAGGCGATCGACCGCCTGTCGCAGATCGGTGACGGATCCATTGTTCGAAAGCACCTCATCCGCCGCGGCCAGGCGCGCGGCGCGGCCGGCCTGCGACGCCAGAATAGCGCGTGCCTGCTCGAGCGATCCGCCGTCGCGTGCCCGAAGCCGCTGCAGCTGCACCGCTTCATCCACGTCGACCACCAAAATGCGGTCCACACGGCTGCGCTCGCCGCTTTCAACGAGCAGGGGAATGGCCATGACGAGGTAAGGGCCGACTGCCGCTCTCCGCGCTGTGTTCCATGGCGGCACGGATCAGCGGGTGGAGGATGGCTTCGAGGTCCTGCCGAGCGCCCGGATCGCTGAAAATCCGCTGCCGCAGAGCGCGCCGGTCGAGTTCGCCATTGTCTGCAAGGACGCCCGGACCGAAGCGCTCGATCACTCGTGCCAGCCCCGGTGTGCCCGGTGCAACGACGTCCCTGGCCGCGATATCGGCATCGATCGACCGGAATTCCCAGCTCGGCAAAGCGCTGGGCGACCGTGCTCTTGCCGCTTGCGATACCGCCGGTGAGGCCGATGCGCAGGAGGCGCCCCATGGTCTAGTGCTTGAGGCCGGACACGCGCAAATAGCCGTCGACCAGCACGTCGCCGTACATCATGGCGATCCAGCCGGCGGCCGCCAGATAGGGGCCGAAGGGCATGGGCGCGGCGCGGTCGCGCCCGCGCAGCACGATCATCAGAATGCCAAGAACGGCGCCGGTGGCTGCCGACAACAGGATCACCAGCGGCAGGAGCTTCCAGCCCAGCCAAGCACCCAGGGCTGCAAATAGCTTGAAGTCCCCGTAGCCCATGCCCTCCTTGCCGGTGATCAGGCGGAATGCGTGGAATACCAGCCACAGGCTCACATATCCCGAGGCCGCGCCGATGATGGCATCGTGCGGCGGATGCGGGAATCGGGCGGCCTGCTGCGGGGCCCACAAAGACTGCCGCCAGCAGGCCGGCCCACATCAGCGGCAGCGTAATGCTGTCGGGCAGCAGTTGATGATCGATATCGATGCCGGTGAGAGCGATCAAGGTCCACGTGACCAGGAGCCCGCACGCGGCCGCGGCGCCGAAGCCGAAATGCCAGGCGACCCAGGCCGACAGCAGCCCGGTCGCGAGTTCCACCAGCGGATAGCGCACGGAGATCTTGGTCTTACAGGCGGCACAGCGGCCACGCAGCAGCAGCCAGCTCACGACGGGGATGTTCTGCCAGGCCTTGATTGGGCGCCTTGCAGGCGGGGCAGGCGGAGCCGGGTGTGCTCAGGGTGAAGCGTTCGGATGCTGATTGGGCCGTCGGTGTTGTCGCGCCGGCAGCGGCCGGGAGCAAATCCGCGGCCTGCGCGCGCCAATCGCGCTCCAGCATGATGGGCAGGCGATAGATGACGACGTTGAGAAAGCTGCCGACGATCAGGCCAGCATGAAGACCGTCCCGGCAAATAGCGGGAGATTGCCGGTGTACAGTGCGGCGAGGTCGCTCAGCATGGGCTAAACAGTCTCTCGTCCGCGGTCTCGCCCGGCGGCTAAATGGCTTGTCCGAGCTTGAATATGGGCAGGTACATGGCGATGACCATGCCGCCTACCAGCACGCCCAGAATCGCCATGATCATGGGTTCAAGGAGGCTCGACATGGCATCCACGGCGTTGTCGACTTCGGCTTCGTAGAACTCGGCGACTTTGCCCGACATGGTGTCGAGGGAGCCGGATTCCTCTCCCACCGCGATCATTTGCACCACCATGTTCGGAAACAGGCCGGTGTTATCCATGGCGCGCTGCAATCGTTGGCCGGTCGCCACTTCGTCCTTCATGCGCAGTGTGCCTTCCTCATAGACGATATTGCCGGTGGCGCCCGCCACGGATTGCATGGCCTCGACCAGGGGCACGCCCGCCGCGAACATCGTCGACAGCGTTCGCGCGAAGCGCGCGATGGCAGACTTGACCAGGATGGGCCCGATGATCGGAAATTTCAGCATTGCCCGGTCTATCGCGCGGCGCATGTTTCTGGAGCGCTTGTGGAAATAAATGAATACATAGACGGCGCCGCCGGCCACGACCAACACCATCCAACCCTTGTGCTGCATGAACTTCGATAGATTGACGACCATCTGCGTGAAGGCCGGCAGATCCGCGCCGAAGCCCTTGAACAGTGATTCGAATTGCGGAATGACGAAAATCAGCAATATGCAGCTGACGATGACGGCGACAATCAGGACCGCTGCGGGATAAAACATCGCCTTCTTGATCTTCTTCTTCAGGGCTTCGGTCTTTTCCTTGTAAGTGGCGATCTTATCCAGGAGGGTTTCCAGGGCACCGGCTTGTTCGCCCGCCTGCACCAGATTCACGAAGAGATCGTCAAAATACAGCGGGTGCTTCGCAAGCGATTCGTGCAGAGTGCTGCCGCCCTCGATACTCGACTTGATCTCGAGGATCAGCTTTTGCACGGCGGGCTTTTCATGGCCGTTGCCGATGATTTCGAACGCCTGCACCATCGGAATGCCCGCCGCCATCATGGTCGCGAGCTGCCGGGCGAAAACCGCGATATCGGTCGGCAACACCTTGCCGCCGGAGCGGAACGCGTTGCTGGGCGTCTTGACCTTAGTGGCCGCGACCCCTTGGCGCCGCAGGTCGGCTCGCAACGCCGCTTCGTTCGCCGCAAGCGACTTGCCGCGCACCTTCTTGCCGCGTTTGTCCTTGCCCTCCCATAAGAACTGGGTTTCTTTCTTGCCCGCAGTTGCCGATATCGCCATAAATCCATCCTTCCGGTCACGTGCTAATCGATAGTGACGTTGTTGACTTCTTCCAAGCTTGTTACGCCGTCTCTGCACTTTCTGCAGGCCTGAACGACGCAGGTTCCAAACGCCGTCTTTAGCGGCCTGATCGTTGATATTGATCGCCCCGCCGCCTTCCATGATGATGCGGCCGATGGTTTCAGTAACGGGCATCACCTGATAGATTCCGACGCGGCCTTTATAGCCGTCCGTGCAGCTAGCGCATCCCACCGCCTTGAATACCTTGAATCCGCTGTCGATGTCGGCGGCCTCAAAACCCTCCTTGCGCAGGGCTTCGGCGGGAATATCGATCGGTTGCTTGCAGTTGTTGCAGAGCTTGCGCGCCAATCGCTGTGCAATGATGAGGCTGACGGAGGTGGCAATGGCATAGGGTTTGACGCCCATGTCGACCAATCGCGTCAAGGTCTGCGGGGCGTCGTTGGTGTGCAGAGTCGATAGCACCAAGTGTCCGGTCTGTGCAGCCTTGATTGCGATTTCGGCGGTTTCCAAATCGCGAATTTCGCCGACCATGATGACATCGGGGTCTTGTCGCAGAAAGGCTCGCAATGCGGAGGCAAACGTAAGTCCAACCTTGTTGTTGACATTCACCTGGTTGATGCCGGGCAGGTTGATTTCCGCCGGGTCCTCTGCGGTCGAGATATTGCAGTCCTCGGTGTTCAGGATATTGAGACCGGTGTAGAGCGACACTGTCTTGCCGCTGCCGGTAGGGCCGGTGACCAAGATCATTCCTTGGGGCTTGGCCAGGTATTTGAGGTAAAGCTCGCGCTGCACGGGCTCGTAGCCCAATGCATCGATGCCCAGCATCGCGCTCGACGGGTCGAGGATACGGGTGACCACCTTCTCGCCGAACAGCGTCGGACAGGTGCTGACACGAAAGTCGATGGCGCGGTTCTTCGACAGCCGCATTTTGATGCGTCCGTCCTGCGGCACCCGGCGCTCTGCGATGTCGAGCCGCGCCATCACTTTGAGCCGTGCGACCAGCTTCACGGCCAGTTGAACCGGGGGAAGGGCGACTTCCTTGAGAACGCCGTCCAACCGCGTGCGGATGCGGAATGACTTCTCGTAGGGCTCGAAGTGAATGTCCGATGCGCCCTTCTTGATGGCGTCCAGCAAAATTTTATTGACGAAGCGCACGATCGGGGCGTCCTCGACGTCATCGCGCCCGGGTACGTCGGCGTTGGGGTCTTCATCGCCGCCGGTGACTTCAAGATTCTCCAGATCGAAGTCGTCATCGGCCAAACTGGGCATGGCCGCTTCGGCCTGATCCATGGCCTTGCCGACCGCCATTTGCAGCTTGTCGTCCTCGACCACCACGAACTCGATGCTCATCGAGGTCTGGAAGCGGATCTCATCGAGTGCGTGCAGATTGGTCGGATCCGCGACCGCAAGGAACAAGCGCTTGCCGCGCTTCATCAGCGGCAGTACGCGGTGCTTCTGCAGGAGCTTGTCGCTCACCGCCCTAACCGCGTCCATATCGAGCGCTACGGCATCCAAGTCCAACAGAGGCACTCCGAACTCGTTCGAGGCGGAGATGGCGATATCGCGGGCCGTTGCCAGGTTCGCGGCCACGAGATGGGTGACCAAACCGAGTCGCTTCTCTTTCGCCTCGGACAATGGCATCCTGCATGGCCTGTTCGTCCAACAGCCCGTCTTGGACCAGGCGTTGCGCGAGGCCGCCCAAGGCCACCCGACCAGTGCCGCCGACCGCCGCTATTGCGTTATCATTCATGGACTTAACGTGAACCCCGGGCCGTTGCTTCTAGCGTACTATTGGTAACTAGCTGAGCAATTGTCAAATCATCTAGGGATGGTCGCACATTGGCGCCCCAGTACTCGTGACTTTGATCGCAAAATGAGCCTTCCCGAGCGGGGCCCGCTTCTGGGAGCCCAAAAAAGAAGCCCCTCTTGAGGAGGGGCTTCTGGTGATGCCCGGCGGATCGACCGCCGGCAGCGAATCGTCATTACTTGCAGTTGGTCGGCACGTACTTGGTCAGCAAGCTGCCGCCGGCGGCGTACGTCAGGGACTGCGCGGTCGCGGTCACGTTACCGGCCGAGGTGCAGGCCCAGTCAATGTTGCCGGCCGAGGTGGCGACGAGTGCAGCACCCGACACGTTCGGCGTCAGGACCAGCACGTTCGCACCCGTCAGCTGCGGGATCTGGCCCACGTTGTAGGTGATCGTGATTGCCCCTGTTCCCGCCGCAATGGCGATCGTCGAAACGTACTTGCTGGGGACGAAGCTGGAGTTCCACGATATAGCGGCCGCAGACAGTCCCGTCATGCCGCCCGACTGGAACGATTCCGCAACGGCAGTCTTCGCCGCGTCCGCAAGATTCAGGCCTTCCGTCACTTTCGCGCGGATGGTGTAGTCCTGATACGCCGGGATGGCGATCGCGGCCAAGATACCGATGATGGCTACCACGATCATCAATTCGATGAGCGTGAAACCCTTTTGCATTTTGCTTAAGCATTTTAACTCCTAGAGATGAACACGAAATAGAAGGCTTGAAAATCGAACAACGGCTTGCGCCAGTGACTGGAGAATGAGCAAGCGTCATGCCAGTCGTGCACTGGATATCATAAGTACATGAATATCCTGGAAAATAAACAGAATCTCAATCGCGGCATTGACATATTTGCGTCGTTCGGCGGCGTCATCTGCGACGCATCACGTCAGCTAGTGACGAAAATTGTCAGACCTTGCGGCGATGCGGTCGTCACACGGATCATCTTTCCAGAGCTTTGAGCGGACCGATGAATTTCTCGTAGTTGCGCCAGCGGGCCACGGAATTCTTGTAGATCTTCTGCCGTACCTGCCAGGCGCTGGCGGTGACCACTTGCCGCTTGGTCGCATGGAACTCCAGCACCCGTGGGTCCCATTCGAGACCGATAAAGTCCAGCATCTTGCGCGACCAGGCCTCTTGATCGGCGACCAACTCCTCGTAGGGCACCTCAAGAATGAACCCAGGGGGAAGCACCGCGCGCCAATGCGCCACGATCCGCCGGTGTTCACGGTAGTAATGGGCAAGATCCGACAAATCAAAGGTGAAGTTGAGGCCCACCAAGAACTGTTGGAAATAGCAGGAAAGGCAGGTATCGATGGGATCTCGCTGCATATAGATGACATGGGCGTTGGGGAACACCGAGTAGATCAACCCGAGAAAATCGGAGTTCACAGGTGCCTTGTCGACGATGCGCGACGCGTTTGCGGCGGAACGCCCCAGAACGCGCAGGTATTCTTCAGCCACATTGGGCCGAGCCTCTTCGCTCAAGAGATGGTGCCTAAGCCCCGCATCCTTCGCGATCAGAGCCGGCCAAAAATGCAGCTCTCCGGCCCCGGATGCGGCCGGATGCGACGCGATTATTTGTTCGGTGAGAGACGTGCCTGAGCGCGGCATCCCCACCACGAATACGGGCCTCGCCGAGGAAGATCCCGCCGCCCCGATATTCGAGATCGCCTTCCGTGAATAAATCTGAATCAACTCTTCAATGAGTAGCGATCGCTCGTTTCGGTCATAGTCGCCCGCCGCAGTCTTCAATAACTCGTTGCCGCGGTTGAAATTCTGGAAGGCCTGCGAAAAATCGCCGACATCGTCGCAATATTTCCCCATGGCAAAGCGCAAATTTGCCTCTTCCAACGGGTGCACACCGCCCGTCGCGACCTTCTCCGCGCTCTTGAACCAGTCGCTGTCGGCACTCGTCATCCTGCGGGTGCCGGCCAGTGCCGCCCAAGCATCCGGCACCTTGGGGGCAATCTCGATAATTCGCTTGAACGTCGCAGCCGCCTCCTCGAATCGGCCGTCCAACGCGTCGATTTGCCCCATTCCATGCAGGGCCTGAACGTTGCGGGGTGCAGACCTCAGCACCTTTGAAAAGCATGCCCTGGCGTCGCGCAGGCGCCCCAGTAATGTGAGAGTCAATCCGAGGTTGATTCTTGCCTCACTAAATGTGGGCCTCAGCTTGAGCGCTCGCCGCAGTGACGCTTCAGCGGCGAGGAGGTCGGCCTTCATTCGCAGCAGATTGCCAAGATTGCCGTGCGGCTCCGCGTAGTTCGGCTTTATCGCCATCGACTGACGAAAACACTGCTCGGCCTCCGCGAAGCGACTCAGATGGGACAGCGACGACCCGAGATTGTTGAGCGCCTCCGCGTGCATTGGGTCAAGCCCGACCGCTTCCTCATAAAGGGCAGCGGCTTCGGCAAACGCTCCTTGCTCAAAGTATTTATTACCCCTGCTAAAAAGGTGTTGAGCCTTGGTACGGTCGGGGCGATTGGCGGGAGCGGCCGCCGAACTCTGATTGGACCCGGGAATCAGGCTCTTCGAAAGGTGAAGTACCAGTGACTGAGTGACTTCATCGGCGGTCTCTTTTGCAAGGCCGTTCTCGATCAACCGCCACTTGAAGGAATTCGCAAGTTTCGCCTTCTTGTAGAAATTGAGGTGCAATGGGCGCACGTCGCTGTCGGCACGCTGCAGCAATTGCTCCATCGAGCCGGGGTCGTTTTGCGGCGGCACTCGCGACGGGACTGATTTCGTCTGCGGCGCAAATTGGTCGGCTAGAGCAACGCCGATTTCGGCGGCTTCACGCCCGCTAAACCATGCGAGAATCATCGGTCGTGTCCAAGCCTCGAGGCATGAGGGGATTATCCTATAACTATTACATAATCACACCACATCTCTTTGTGCTTTGGGTCACGAAAGTGTCATTCGATACCCAGCTTCTTTATTCGGTACCGCAACGCCCGGAACGACATCCCCAGGACCTTTGCCGCCGCCGTCTTGTTATATCGGGTCTGTTCCAATGCCTTTTGAATGGCGTCGCGCTCGATGTCTTCCAGATGATTGCCCAGTGCGCCTCCGCCGTGAGGGTTGGCAGAGGTGGGCGCATCGCCGCGGGTTGGCCGCAGTTGGATGTCGCTTGCACTCACCTCCCCGCCGGTGCTGAGAGTAATGGCGCGCTCGAGGATGTTTTCAAGTTCGCGCACGTTTCCGGGAAAGGCATAGGCCTCGAGCGCCGCCAGCGCGTCCTTGCCGAGAATCGGCGGGGAAATCTTCATGCGACGCCCCAGCCGCCGCAGTATGGCCTCGGCGAGCTCCGGCACATCCTCCGGTCTTTCACGCAATGACGGCACGCGCAGCTCGATGACATTCACTCGATAGAACAGGTCTTCGCGGAATTTTCCCTCGGCAACCAAAGCCGAGAGATTCTTGTGCGTGGCCGACAGGATGCGCACATCGACGCCGACCTCGAGCTGCTCGCCCAGCGGCCGAACCGCTTTCTCCTGAATGACACGAAGCAGCTTGACCTGCATATGGAGCGGCAAGTCTGCGATCTCATCGAGAAACAACGTGCCGCCCTCCGCGGATTGAATCAGGCCGCGCTTGTCGCTCACCGCTCCGGTAAAGCTGCCGCGCTTATGACCGAATAACTCGCTTTCCATTAGTTCCGTCGGGATGGCGCCGCAATTCACCGGTATAAACGGACCATCGCGCCGCGGGCCCGATTCATGGATGAGTTTCGCCACCAGTTCTTTGCCGGTCCCGGATTCGCCGAAAATATGAACCGGCGCCTGGCTGCGTGCCACCCGCGCTATCATATCGCGCAGGTCTTGCATCGCTGCGGACATTCCCAGCAAGCGCGGGCCGAATACGCTCGTGTCGGTGTCCTGGGATCCCGACAGCTTGATCGCGCTCGCGACCAACTTGCGCAGGCCGGAAAGGTCCAGCGGCTTGGAAACGAAATCGAATGCGCCCAGTTTGAGAGCGCGGACCGCTGTTTCCATATTGCCATGCGCAGTGATCACCGCTACGGGTACGCTCGGCGAGTACTGCTGCATCCATTTGACCAATTCCAGCCCGTCGCCGTCGGGCAGCTGCATATCGGTCAAGCATAGGTCGAGCGGCTCGGTCTTGAGCAATCTCTGTGCATCGGCGATGTTGTGTGCCGTTCGAGGATCAAGGTCCATGCGCTGCAGTGTGATTGACAGCAGTTCGCAAAGATCGGGCTCATCATCGACTACTAGTACCGCGGGTTTCGGCATAGCCTTATTGTAGCGTGCCGGCTGCCTGTGGTCTTTGCGTCGATTCCGGTAAATTCGCGAAATATCGTCCATTGCGGCGACCGCACTGAACCGGCATGGGCGCCTTTGTCCAGTCGTTTTCGCGGCCAAGATAAACCGCATCCCCCCCGATGGACGCCTGCACAAATTTCACCAAGCCGTGACTGACCCACGCTGTCAAATCGGTTCCGGCGTAACGCCGCAGTCCTCCGTCGCCGATATATTCCGTGCGCGGGCGGCGTGGAATAAAAAGGGCTGGACAGGCGTCCTCGAGGTGGTCGAGCACCAGGTCGGTATCGCGCCACTCCTGCATCTTCGCCGAATGATCTGACTTGTCCGGAACCACCCGGCAACTTACCAAGTACGTCGTGTCGCGCTCCTGAGGCACCGCGGGCTGCGAGGTTTCCATGGTGAATTCCAGCTCGGGAGGCAGGCCATGCACGGCGATCGTCAGGCAGTCGCTCTCGTCGACCCGCAAACCGAACGGTCTTAGGGTGTCATCGACTTGAACCCGATTCGGCATACGCCGTTCATCAGTGCGGTATAGCCTTTTGCCTCGGATCAGCATGCGTATGTTGGGTGCGTAGCGATTCAGCAATGATACGATGCGAGCCCCGCCGGCTCCGTCCGGACTCAGTGTGTAAAGGCCCGAAAAATTGATCAGTCCGGACCCAGGGGCTAGATAAAGTGCGACGAAGGAATTCGTCTGGGCACCAATCGTCAGGTATAGATTGGATTCCGACTTGAGCTTGGCCGGCACCGTAATGTTGATCCAATGTTCGTCCCAGGGCGCCTGATTCCAGCGATAGTCCGTTCCCATCCAGAGCTGCACACCCTGGACCCCAAGAATGCCTGCGAGGATGTAGTTGCGAACCTTCGGCTGCGTTGCAAACAACCTATATAACAACGCGACGAGGACGACCGCGGCGACACTGGACATCGGCAAGAAATAGCGACTGTTGCCGGAACCGGTCAGCCAAGCCACCCAATCCACGGCGAGGCCGCAACCGATCGCCGTAAGTGTGCGCGCCGAAGCCGCATCGGCGCCAAGCGCCGGTTGATTCGAAGAGGTCGAGCGACGCCGCCACAGCCAACGGCACAGCAGCGCGCCAATGAGTATCGCGAGGACCGCATACCGCGGATCCGGAGCCCTCATTTCTTCGTGCGTCATCGTTACAGGATTGATCATGGCGAACGGGCGCCAGAGAGCTTCGGCAAGCGATGCCGGAATGAAACGGAGATGACGCAGGGGCTCGGTGGTGAATTCCGGTGAACGGAATACATTGTTCATAAGAGGAAATAGAGGATTGCCGAACCTCTGTTCCAGGCGATAGGCCCATGGTGCGGTGATCAGGACATAACCAATCCCCAGAGAAATGCCGTAGGCGAAGCCTTGACGGAGCCGTCCGCGCGGAGTCAGCGGCACCATGACCAATACGGCAAAGCCCGAGATTGCGTGTACGGCGTTGGTCAGTTTAAACCCAACGGCCATGCCGCACAGAAGGCCGGAGCAGATGACACGCGTTGTGCTGGGAGCACGCACTGCAAGGGCGAGCAACAGCCAGCCTGCCAGGACCATTTCTCCGGTCGTGATGTCGGCAAAGGTCGACCCTATTTGCTGCAGCAGGATCGGATTGACAAGCGCGAAAGCGATTCCGTAAAGACCGAAGCTCAGGCGCTCGCGTACATTGCTCGAAGGGCAAACGCACACGGCAAGCTCGTAAGTGAGCCACAGCATCACGCTGTGCACTATTGCCAGTGCGGTGCTGATCTCGAGCGAGGAGAGCCCGCTGGTGACCATATAGTACAAGGGTAGATATATGTATGGATTGAAATAGGTTTGTGGCCCGGCTGGGAAGTAATCCTGGGCGAAGCGGTCGTGGACGGCACTGAAGCCGGCGTAAAGGTGATAGCTCAGGTCGTCCCAGGCCAGGTCCTTGCCGAGGAGATAATTGGCGACCAGCGCAAGGACGGTGCACGCCGTATAGACCGGCAGCCGGTAGGGCGCGGGAACATCTCGTGTTGCGGCGATGCTCATGGCCCGGGCTGCGCCAAATCGGCAAAATAAACGCCGTGCCGGCGTCCGCATTGAAGCGGCAATGACTTCCCGGCCCATTGCTCTTCACGGCCGACAAAGATCTCGCGGCGATCCCGGACCGCGGATACGAACCTGACTTCGCCCTTGCCGACCCATGCCGTCAAGTCAGTCGCTGGATACGTTCGCACCCATAGCTGATTGATGTGTTCAGTTTGAGGACGACGAGGTTGAAATAGATCGGGACATGCATCTTCCAAACGATCCAATACGATATCGACGGCTCGACGCGCCGCCTTTTCCTGCGACCTATCACTCGTGTCCGCCACGAGATGGCAACTTGCAATATGACTCGTGAATCGAGGCTTGCCGCCGCGTGGTATCAAAGAACCCGGGAGAGAACTTCCCAACGGCCGCCATGCCGTCGGCCGCACCCCCTGCACCGTGATCGTCTCGCAGTCGTTCATGTCAAGGCGGAGGTCAAACGTACGCAGAGCATCGTCAACGTCCGATTGGCGCGGTGCGCGTAATGCCGAATCATCGTAAATTCTGTCCCCGCTAACCAGAACGCGCAGGTGCGGCGCGCTGCGCGCTATCATCGAACGAACGTGCGATGCAGTTGCGCCGTCGGGACCGAGGTCGTAGCCGCCGGCAAAATTGACGACGCCCGATCCTTCCGCAAGGAACGGAACGATGAAGGAATTGGATTGCGCGCCGATCGACAGATACAGATTCGGCTGGTTTGAGAGCTTTTCTGGAATTTCCACATCGAACCAATGCCCATCCCAGGGCGCCGGACTCCAGCGATATATAGTTCCGAGTGAAACCGTTCCCAGCGCAAGCTGAGTCCCTTGGGCGGCAAGGACGGCGAGCAATATGGCACCGCGGCCGAAGGTATGATGGGCCAACAGGCGAAATAAGAGGGCGACTGCAAGGACCGCCGCCACGCTTGCCATGGGGAGGAAATATCGGCTATTTCCCGAATTGCACAACCAGACGATCCAATCGAAAGTAAATCCAAATCCCAGGGATGTGAGGGCGCGGGTGACCGATTTGGACGCCGATGGCGCGGAAGGAACCGCAGGTTGCATGCGCGACCGCCATATCCAAGCGATAACGGACAACAGGAAGACGATCAACAATAACGCGTAGCAGACGTTCGGGGCCGGCATTTCCTCGTCGATCATGAAATTGGTACCCGCCATAGAGAACGGGCGTAGAAGAGCGTCGGTCACTGAATCCGGAATGAATCGGTAGTGTCTTGCGGCCATTGCCGGAAGTTCGGGTGACTTGAATACGTTGCTTAGCAACGGAAACATCGGATTTCCGAACATTCGCGCCAGTCGCAAGGACCACGGCGCGGCGCTGAGTACAAAACTGGTACCGAGCGTCGCTCCAAAATACAACAGATTGCGAATTCGCGCGGCAAGCGGTAAAGGCACAAAGGCCGCCAGGAAGAATGCGGCAAGCGCGTGGAGCCCGTTTGTCGGCTTGAGTGCGGTCGCAAATCCAAGCAGGATCGCGGCGTAAATCACCAATTTCGTGCGCGGAAGTAGCACGGCTTGAACCAAAAGAAGCCACCCTCCGACCACCAGTCCGGCGGTGGTAATGTCCGAAAAGCTTGAGCCGATTTGCTGCAGCAGAACGGGGTTCATGAACGCCAGGGCGGTGGCGCACAAGCCGAAGAAACAGCGCTCCTTGCGATCCTCCGACGGCGAGACTCTGCATGCGAGTTCATAAGTGAGCCACAAGACGACGCTGTGAATCACCGCCATCACAGTGCCCACCGCAAGTCCCGGCAGACCTAGTTTCACCAGGACATAGAATGGGACGTAGACGTATGGATTGAGATACGACGTGGTTCCTGCCGCAAAGTAGTCTTGTGCAAATCGATCGTTCAGCGCGCTGAATCCCGCATAGAAGTGGTAATTCAGCAGATCCCACGCCATTTCCTTGCCAAAGGCATAGTTCAAGGAAACCGCCAAAACCGTGCACGCGGCGTACACGTACCCTCGATAGGGTGCCGCTTCCTTGTTTATGCCTGCGGACTGGCTATCGAGCGGAAGAGCACGTTGGACGGATTCGGCGGACATCACGACCGTGTACAGGTATCAACCGTGGTGCCGGCGGTCGGCATGAGACGTAGTGATGGACAATGTAGCGTGCATGTCATTTTCGCCGATTGGGCACGTGTTGGAGAAACGATCCAGATGGTTGCCAAAACTCCGAATCGGCCGCGTGCACCAAAGCAGCGAGGATATTCGCTGTGAATCCTTACAAGAGTGCCGCCGATCACATCTTTGCGTTCAACGAGACTATATTTTCCCTCAAAAAACTGCGAGCCCCGTCCTGTGGGAATATCCCGACCGCCCCCACCCGGTGCGATAAGTGTGACCTCGGACCGCCACGAGCGGCCGCCCTCCCTGTAGTTTTCCGCATGTTGTCCGATTTCAGCCTGTGTTTCCGTTGCCGCCCAGACCTTAGTAGACTGCGGAAGCCTTCAACATCATTGGGCGGTTCACGCGGGCGTCGGATGCAAGAGTGACGGGCAAATCACCTTCGGAACTCGAGCGGGAAGAGCAAGAGCACATATCGTGAAGGCGGACCCAGTACCAACGTCTCGATCGACGAACCCGCCCGTGGGTGCCGCTCCGTGGATCAGCGTGATTATGCCGTCTTATCGAGGCGAGCGGTGGATTGATGCTTCGTTGAGTTCTATCGTCCGCGAGGCGGCCGAAGGTATGGAGGTGTTGGTAATCGACAGCAGTCCAGATTCTGCCGCACGCGACATTGCACAGAGCTATTCGGATCGGCTTCGCATGAGGGTATTCGAGCGTTGCGACCTTCGCTCGTGGCAGGCAAAGACAAATTTCGGGGTCGAGATGGCAGAGTCGAGCCATATTTGTTGGCTGGGTGTGGATGATCTGTGGCTTCCCGGACGCGCAGCGGCGGTTCGAGCGTGGATAGAAGCCGCCCCGGACGCCCCCCTGCATCTGGCTCCGAGCGCGATCATCGATGAGAGTGGCAGAAGACTCGGGCTTTGGCAGTGTCCGTTGCCCCCAAACGTTGAACTCCGCTCGTCTCTGGTGATGGAGCGACTGCTCGTGCAAAATTTCGTGGCGGCGCCGGCACCGGTATTCCGCAGGGACGCATGGCGAAGCTGCGGGGGCCTGGATGAGAATCTTTGGTACACTGCCGACTGGGACATGTGGCTCAAACTTGCCGCATGCGGCACGGTTTATTATCACAACTGCGTGACCATAGGGTTCCGGATACACGGCGGATCCCTCACTGTGACGGGAAGCCAGGACACCGCTGCCTTTACGCAGCAGATGCAAA
Source organism: uncultured Gammaproteobacteria bacterium (assembly GCA_963702735.1). Taxonomy (GTDB): domain Bacteria; phylum Pseudomonadota; class Gammaproteobacteria; order Steroidobacterales; family Steroidobacteraceae; genus Bog-1198. Next base: position 346,934 of record CAVPDW010000003.1, read on the forward strand.
TTGTTCTCGACCGCCATCTGGCGAAGTTTGACGGTCGTTCCAAGACCATCGAACGCGCGGCTCGCGCTTCGATTGCCGTGAACACCGCGCTCTCGTCGGTTTCGGCCGGAAATCTGAACAATCTATTGTGCGCGGCGTTCGAAGTCGTGCGGCTTGGGCCCGTTGGCATAAGCCGCTATTTGCGCGATTCGCGGCTCGTGGAGCGAGTGGCGCCTCGCGTTCGCGCGAAACTGACAGGCGCATTCTGAATGAAAGTGGGGCCCTTTATTCGTCGGATGTTCGGCCCGTATGAACGGGCCATCAGCGACGCTTATCGTCGTATTTACCTCGACATGGACGCCTTTGTAGGCCTGACGCGCCAATGGAAACCGCACGCCAATAGAATTCTCGAAGTGGGTTGCGGCGAGGGTGCGGTGACACAACGCCTGAACGCCGCGTATCCCGACGCCAAGATCACCGCGATCGACATTACTTCCCGGGTGGGCCGCTTATATAAGGGTTCGTTGGACAATGTCCGATTCATCCGCTGTGCCGTGCAGGAAGTCGTAGCGAGAGAATCGGGACAATACGACCTCGTGGTACTCAGTGACGTTCTGCACCATGTGCCTCTGGAGTTTAGACAAGGATTACTCGATGCAATCCGGACGGCGCTTGCGCCCAAGGGAACGTTTGTATTCAAGGATTGGCAGCGGAATTTCACCCCGATCCACTGGCTATGCTACGCGTCCGACCGTTGGCTCACAGGCGACCGGATCAGCTACATGTCGCGAGACGAAATGCGAGAGCGCTTGGCACTCACTTTCGGACAGAGCGCACTTGTCGGCGAGGCCAGGGTGGGACCGTGGTGGAACAACATAGCCACCTTGGTTCGACCCTCACGCTAGGGACGCCGCGCCAGGCGCAGTGCATCCTGACTTGAGATAGCGTGCCTCGAAGAACCGCGTTTGGATCGGCGCATCCCGCGAAAGCTCACAGTTCCACGAGACCGGAATAGGATAGTCTTCCTGGCGGATGACTATATTCTCGAAGGGCAAGGCGCCGCGCTTCCACTCCTTGAAGTAGAATCTCCCTCCGTCCTTCAGCAAGCGATCAAATTGCGATAGGTAGAACGCAATTTGCTCCGGACGCATCTCGTGCAGCGATGAGATGTTGACGGCGAGATCGGCGAGGCCATCTGGAAGGTTTGTGATTTGGGTCGAGAGAAAGAACGCAATGTCGCTTTCGCTGAATTCGCGTTCGATATCCTCAAAACTGGCAAAATCCCGGTAGCCGAAAATACGGTGGTTGGGGAACTGGCGGCGGAGGTAGGTCTCGGCGACCCAGAGGGCCGGAGGGATATCCACGATCACGTACTTGATGCCCGGATTCGTGGCCAGCATTACATAGGCGTCGCGACCGTACCCCGCACCCAGTTCGAGTACCACGGATCCCTGCGCCAATGCCGGTCCCATCGCAGATACCTCAAGGATGGAGTTTGCTAGATCCTGCGACACCAGGGCGCCGGATGAATCGCGTGTTTCCGCCGGGTTCCCGTCCTCGGGTTCACGCAGCGCGAGCAGCGCGGCATCAGACACCGCGATTCTGGTGTATTCCCATGACGCGAAGGTCAGGAAATTGTAAAGCAGGGACTGGATGCGGTTGAAGACAGAAAAATAGTCGTGTTTGCGCGCGAGCAGGGACTTCTTCAGGCAGGCGAGACTCGCGCCTATCGGCAGCCGCCTCAAAAGGAAGCGAAACTGCGAATCCCAAGGCAGGATGCGCACGAACGTAAAGTAGTTGAGCGCGATGGTGCGTTTGAAATTCTCATAACCGTGCTTCTGCAATTGGGCCAAGTTCATCTTGTTCAGTTCGACCCAATATTTGGACGGACGAGCCAAGACATCACCCGATTCGACTGATGAAAACATGGCGTCGAGGCGTTCAAGGTCCCCGGAGGCCAACCGTCGGGCGTCCGCCTCCTGGCTTCGCTTGATGAGGAATTCCCTGATTTTCGCAACTACCATCGATATTCTCTCACGTCAAATACCCTAAGCGATGCCGAGGCTCACGCAGGTTACGCCTACTGTTATCAAGCCGATACCCAGCCATTGAACGTTTGTCAGCGATTCGCCAAAGAGAGCCCACGCACAAAGCGGCATTAGGATGTAGAAACCAGCGCCGACGCTCGCCGTGGCAACGCCCAGCTTTTCGCGCGAAATGAGCACAATCCACAGAAAGTAGCCCAACCCCTGAATCGCGAACGATGCGTACATCCAAGGCGACGTGACCGCATCGAAGAAAAACTTGGACAATGTTTCAAGCGCCTCTCTTCCGCCCAAGGTTGCAAGGGCGTGCTTGAGAAGGAGTTGTCCCACCACCGCGTTAACGGTTACGGCAACGATTAATAGATACGTCGGCATCGGTGTCCTGCTAAGTATTAATGGTCTAATCCGGTGTGTCGCCCGGGCCGTTCGCGCGGACATCAATGAATCCAAGGAGAAACGATGCGAATACGATCTCGGCACCCGCAAGCATCAAAGTGACCGATGGAATGGCGATGCGCATCATGGTTGCCGGGTCGAGGGCCGCAAGACGGGCGTGCGCCCAGTTCTCCAACGAGTAGACCGCAAGTCCGAGACCGACCATACCAAGCGACAAGCCGCTCAAAATGCCGCGCTCGATCGTGAACACGCGCAGAAAGCGTGCGAGCGGCGGGCTCATGGGCAAGACATTCTTGAGCACCCCGACGGTCCGCGCCAGCAAAGAGAATAGTACGAGCTGCACGCCGAGGATGGTCGCCCCGGCGGCGTAGAGCATGGTGTGTATGTCGAATCCGACGCCCCCGAGAATGATCGGACCATGCAGTATCGCGAGTTCAGCCGCGATGCCGATCCCGATCAAAAATGCGCCGGGGTATAGCATGAGCCAGCGTGGGCTCATCATCAGCAAGAACCGCAGGTGACGCCAACCATCGCGCCAACTGCGCAGATGCGGCGCGCGCGACCGGCCGTCCGGCGACAGCACCGTAGGTACTTCGGCGATGCGCCAACCGGCCAGCGTGGCTTTGACGATCATTTCGCTGGCGAATTCCATGCCCGGGGCATGTAGGCCCAATTGTAGCGCTGCGGCACGATCGACGCCCCGAAGGCCGCAGTGAAAATCACCGATAGGCGACGAGAACAGGAGGCGACCGGCGAAACTCAGCACCGGATTGCCAAGATAGCGGTGCAAGAATGGCATGGCGCCCCGCCGAATGCCGCCGCGAAAGCGGTGGCCGATGACCATCGTATTGCCGGCCCGCAACCCATCGACAAAGGCGTCGAGTCGTGAGAAATCGTAACTGTCGTCGGCATCGGCCATAATAACGAATCGCCCGCAGGCTGCGTTGATCCCGCCCAGCAGCGCGCTGCCGTAGCCTTTCCGCGCCACCGGCACGACTCGCGCGCCCGCTTTGAGCGCAAGCTCCGGCGACCCGTCTGTCGAACCATTATCGGCGACCAGCACCTCGCCATCGATTCCCTTGCGCTCGAGAAATCCGCGAGCCTTGCGCACGCACGTCGCGACGGTTTCGGCCTCGTTGAGGCAAGGCATCAGGATGGTCAATTCCACGCGCGTGACTCGTTGGTTTGGACGCCATCAAGTCCCTGGGGAGGTCATGATGACGGTTGATTCTAAACCACGGTGCGTGAAGCACAACCTTGATGGCGTGACCTGAGTCGCGAATTTCAGGAGGGTGCGCCCATCTCTTCGTGATACGCGTCTTCCGCGTTGATGCGCCAGATTTCCCGCTTTCCGACGCCGCTGTTGATCATCGAGCTGACGGCGCTGTTGGCCGCCAGCATCGAATGATCTTGATTGTTGTAGCGGTGCATGCCGTTTCTGCCGACGGGATACAGGTTGGAGAACTGGTCCAGATAGACGCGTACCTTGTCGAACTCGCCGTACGTGCCGAAGTACGCGGGATATGCCTTGGGGACCCGAACCAGGGTCCCGTCGATGACGTCCCTTCGATCGATCAGTCCGATTTTCTCCAGCTCAGCAGCGGCAAAATCGACAAACCGGCCATTGTCCATCGACCACAGGTCGTCGCCCTCGCGGCAGAAGTATTCAAGCCCCAACCAGATCGTGGCTGGGTCGGCGACCAGAGCCGGGCTCCAATTATTGAATATTTGCAGCCGCCCGATGCGCACGTCGGGCTCCTGTATGTAGACCCAGTTGTCGGACGGAGTCGGGCGGCCTTGCATACTGCGCAGAAGCAGGCCGGCCGTCACGAAGCTTCGGTAGGGAAGATCGGCGGCAATCTGCGCGACCTGCACGTCGTTGGGTCTCAACATGGCGACCAGATCCTTCACGGGCATCGTGGATAGGAAATGGTCGCAGGGTACGCGCCGCACCGCGCCGGTAGCCTCATCGAGCACGTCGACGCCGACGATCCTACCGGCCACATGCTGCAAGGCGACCACGCGTTGCCGCAAGAGCACCGCTCCCCCAAGTGCGGTGACCCGCCGGGCCACTTCCTCCCACATCTGACCAGGTCCGAATTTGGGATACAGGAATCGCTCTATCAGACTGGTTTCCGTCCGCTTCTGAGCGGCGTCGGTCGAGCTGCGAAACGGGCTCGTCAGTGCGTGTGCAATCGCCTTCGCGACGGACAGACCCTTGATGCGCTGCGCACCCCATTCCGCGGAGATCTCATTGCATGGGACCCCCCAGACCTTCTCCGTGTACTCCTTGAAGAATGTTCGGTACAAACGGGTTCCAAAACGGTTGATGAGAAAGTCTTCCAATGTTATCTCGGGCGAGCGCGAATTGAATTGCGCCCGACCATAGCTCATTCCGATCTTGAAGGCTTCGAGGAGCCCTAGATTCTCGACCGTGCGTGCATTCAAGGTCAGCGGATATTCGAAGAACCGGCGCCGATATAAAATTCGCGAAAGACGCCGGCGAACCAGCATGACGGCGTCCGAGGAGGCAGGCGCAAGCCCTTCGAGCGTCAGATCGCGTGATTGACCTCGGTAGTGGATGCGCAGCGCGCTCGATGGCTGCGTTTGTCCCTCGGCCACGGGCAGGATCTCCTGCCACCACCGCATGACCCAATCTGACTTCGAGAAGAACCTGTGACCGCCCAGATCCATTCGATTGCCGCGGTAGTTGATTGTCTTGGAGATGCCGCCCACCTGGCCGTCGGCCTCGATCACAAGGGGCGTGATATCGGATCGCCTCAGAAGTTCAAGGGCGGCGGTCAGGCCGGCAGGTCCTGCGCCGGCTATGACTGCGACTTTCTGCCGTTCAGCGCCGGAGGGCATGATGATCTGCATTCAAGCGGCACGGCGTCGAACAAAAAGAAACTGACGGCGTGCAGCAAAATTCCAAACCAAGGTGAAGCCGGCCGCTCCGCATTTGGCGAGTAGATACTGCATGCCCAAGACTTTGACGCCGAAGGAAATGACGCCGGCGTTGATTCCAGCCCCGACCACTCCGATGCCCGCGAAGCTCGCAAACTCGAAGCGCGAGTCTTGGAGCCGGCGATTCTTGAACACCCGGGTGACCGACAGCACATAGGTGAAGAGTAAACCCACCAGGAAGGACGCGGTCGCAGCCGCAACATACCACCAAGAGAGGTAGTGAACCAATACGAACAAGACTGTGATATCTACGATGAACGCGCATGCGGACACGGCTGCATATCTGACTGCTTCCTGAACGAGGATCTTCATGTGGCCGACGGCGCCGATCTCACCTTTCGACAGTCATATAGGTTCCAATCATTCCACGCTCCGGCTCGCTCATGGCGAATCGGATCAAAGCCGACATTCATGGGCGAGATTACGAATCCAAGCTGCGGATCGGCGCACACCCGGCGCAGACTCGCTGCGGTGAGCGGCCGCGGCGCGGCATCGGCTTTGTGTCCGCTCGCGGCGGCGCGCAGACTCGTCATGATCTTCCAACTCGGGTCCATGAGCGGCAGCAGTACCTCCGACCGGCGCCGCACCTCCATCGAGGTGACCCTCGAGAAGACCACGCCGGCCGATTGATCGACCGCCAGGTAATTGGGCCTTCCCAAGGTGAACCAGACGAAGGAACCCACGTCGCGCGCCGGCGTGATCAGCACCGTGCTCGTCGGCGGTATGACATTGGTCCAATCCGCGAATTCACCGGCATCCGCAGCCGCTGCGATGGCGCGCTGTTTGAATGCCGCCGGCCATACGAATACTGCCAGCGCGGCGAGCAGCACGGTGGCGATCATCGGCACCCATACCGTGCGGCTGGTCCTGAGGCTCCACCACACCAGCGCGCCGAACAGCAAAGCCGGCGCCCGCAGGGCGAATATGTCGCGAATTTGCGCTGCGGCCGAGAGCGCGCGCCCGGACGCGGGGGCCGCGATCCCCCAGGACTTGGTCGCGATCCATACCACCATCCCGAGGCCGACGGCGGCGGCGGCCCAGCGGAAATGCGCCTCGAAGGCACTGAGTTGGGATCGCATGACCCAAACGGCCAACGCGAGCGAAGCACAGGCAATCCCAAGGTCCAAGGGGAGGGTCCAACCCGATACGAGCAACATTGCACAGAGCGGGCCGCAAGCATCGTCGCTGCAAACCCTCAGCGCGACACCGGGCAGCAGCAGCGCGCTCACGAAAACGCTGATCCACACCCACCGCCACGCCTGACCCTGTACGAGGGTGGCGACCGGACCGATCACACTGCCGATCCATGCCACCGCGAGCCCGGCGGCGCCCACCATCGCGGCCGCAGTGCAGAGCGTCCGAATCCTCCGGTCCGGAACCGCGATCACGGTGAATGCTAGATAAAGAAACGGCCGCGCGTTCACTTCCCAGTCGCGCGCCGACCAGAGCGGCAAGAAAAGAAATTGCGATCGCTCTCTCACGACCCCGACCCAAGCCGCATCCATGACGTTCAATCCGTGAATGCGCCCTGGTAGCAGGATCGCGAGCATTGCGATTCCCAAGGTCGCGACGACCCCTCCGAACGCAGACAGGACAATCCGGCGGGGAGATGATGACATGCAAATCAAGAGGAGCAGCCCGGGCAGCGCGATCAGTGGGTGCACGATGAGTGCCGCGGCCGACAGCAAGTAAGCAAGCGCCTGTCTGCCATGCAAGCGACAGGCAATTGCGGTAATGATCAAAGCCTCGCCGGGTAGGCGAGCCGTCAAGTACTGCTCCGAAATCCGGAATACGCCGGAGCCGCCATAATCCCCGGCGACGATCAATAGAAACGCCGCGCCCAGCCACGCGGCATCGCGGCCGCCGACGGCGCGCGCGACGCTCCACGCGGCACCCGACAGCCAGACGGTGAAGAACACGGTAAGCACCCGGGCGGCATCCTCCAGTCCCAGCAAGCGGATGCACTGCGCGTAAAACGGGGAAAAAACCGTAAATTGATCCTGCGAAGTATTCTGAAGGTATAGATCGGCCGCAAGCGGCGGATGCAGTCGGGCCAGCGCCTGAAATGCATAGATTTGAGCGTCGCCGGTGAGACCGTGGTAGCCGCACACAAGCAGCCAAAGCGTCACCAATAAAAAGGCAAGCGCCGGGATCGCGATCTTCGATGGGGTCCCCGTGGTCGGGTGCATTGCGCCAAGTCTTGTGTAAACATACTATTATGCACGAGGCCGATGAGCCGCGAACGCCGTTGATCAGCCTTGCCGAGCGCCGCCTCAATTGGTTGGGGATCTTGCTCTCCGCCGTGTGTCTTGGGTATTTCTACGCGCTTGACCGCTTCCTGTTCTCGAGCGCGCACTTCTCGCCGATATTCCGGCTGCTGCTCGGCGTCTATGACTCCCGCACGGCGTGGCTCGCACTCACGATCTGCGTGTTGGCCGCAATGTGGAATCGTCCTGAGCCGATGTTGAAATTGGCCGATTTGCTCGGGAATTACCCGTATTCCGTCGCGCTGGCAAGCGTGGCGATGATGGGGCTTGGCACCATCCTTATCTACCACGACTATCCGTTGTCGATGGACGAGTACGCCGCCGTCTTTCAGGCAAAAATATTTGCCTCCGGCCGGCTCGTTGCGCAACTGCCGCGAAGCCTCGTCGATTGGCTGGTGGTCAGCGGATTCAACGGTTCGTTTCTGGTGGCCTCGCCGGAATCCGGCCGCGCCATCGGGCATTATTGGCCGGGATTCGCGGCGCTGCTCGCGCCATTCGAATTCTTGAACGTGCCGTGGTTGTGCAACCCAATGCTGGCCGGCATGGCGATTGTTCTCATCCATCGAATCACCCTCGATGTTACCGGTGATCGGCGCGCCGCGGGATGGGCGCTGTTGTTCACGGTGGCGTCGGGCGGCTTCGTTGCGAATGCCCTGTCGTACTATTCGATGCAGGCGCACCTGACTGCGAACCTGCTGTTCGCCGCGCTGCTCTTGAAGCCGACGCATCGTCGGGCGCTGTGGGCCGGACTCGTGGGTTCGCTGGCGTTGAACCTGCACAATCCGGTGCCGCACGCGCTGTTCTCGTTTCCATGGCTCGTTGCGATGACTATCGAGCGCGATCAACGCCGATTCCTGCCACCCTTGATCTTGGGTTACCTACCCGGGCTCGCCCTAGGCCTGGGATGGCTCATGTGGCGAGCCGACATCGGCTCGGGGGTTTCCGGCGCGGCCGTGCACGGCGTCACCGATGGAATATTTGCCTGGCCGGATGCGACGTTGCTGAATATGCGCGCCGCGGCGCTCGCCAAGATGTGGCTGTGGACACTGCCGTGCTTGTTCGTATTCGCCTTCCTGGGCCGCTGCCGTTACGGCAACAACCGCACTGTGCGATTGTTGACCCAATCCGCCTTGCTGACCTTCGCAGGATACCTATTCGTGCGCTTCGATCAGGGCCATGGATGGGGGTTTCGCTATTTTCAGCCGGCGTGGGGTGCCGTGCCCATATTGGCCGGCTGCGCCATGACGAACCGATCGCTCGCAGAGCGGCGGCTCCTCTCGTTTGCGGGCGCCGCGGCCGTGTTGAATTTGGCCGTCGTGCTGCCCTTCCAGATGCATCAGATCAGCGAGGTCATTACGCAGCATCTGGCGCAGCTCCCACCGCCGCAAAGGCCCGGTAACAATGTCTATTTCATTCACCCGCTCGGGGGTTTCTACGTGGCGGACATGGTTCAGTTCGACCCGCTGTTGAGAGATCAAGATCTCAAGCTCGTCAGTCACGGAGCCGAATTGGACGCGGAATTGATCCGGCAGAACTGGCCGACTGCAACCAAAATCACAAGTCAACGCGCGGCGGATCAATGGTATCTAGGTCCTCGAGATCAGCGCGCGCCATTGGCGGGCGGGGGCGAGCGGCGGCATTGGGTCGTCATTCCTCCCAACGCTGCGGATCGCTGAAGACGATCCGAAACACGCTGCCCTCGCCGCCGCGCGGCTCGTAGAGCAAAATGGCGCGGTTCAACTGGCACAGCTCGCGGGCGATGAACAGGCCGAGTCCCGTGCCGCCCTTGCGGCCGGTAAAAAACGGCTCGAAAATGCGATCCACCGCGCTCGGCTCGATGCCGGGGCCTCGGTCGGCGACTTCGAGAAAGGGCCGGTAGCTCGGGTTCAGGCGGCCGAGCTTGATCTCGACGCTGATTCCGCCTCGCGCTTCGCCGTACTTGATGGCGTTGTCGCATAGATTCCATACCACTTGATGCAGGTGGCTTGGATCGAAGCGCACCTCCAGTTCATCCGCTTCTTCGTGGACTGCCGATCCGGCTTCTGGGAACTTGCATGGTTTCGCAGAACTCGCCCAGGAATTCCTCCATCCAGTCGCCGAGAGTGAGGCGCGTCGGCTTGGTGGCTTCGCGGCGCGAGAGCTGCAAGACATTGTTGATGATGGTGCTGACCCGCTCTGAATTGTTGCGGATGATGTCGGTCAGCCGGCGCTCGTCCGGTCCGATGCTGGGGCTCTCTGCGAGCAATTGTCCGGCATGACTCATGGCGCCCACGGGGTTGCGTATTTCATGCGCAATGCTGGCCGACAGTCGCCCGAGCGCAGCGAGCTTGCCCTGTTGCACGCGTTCGGCCATGAGACTGGTGTCTTCGAGAAAGATCAGCGTGGGTCCGGGCGAAAGTCCCCCGAGCGGCGCGAAGTGCGGTTGAATCACCCGCGCGCCGTCCGCCGCCACGAAGCTCGAGGGCGAATTCTCGCCGCGCTCGCTTTGCCGCCAGGTCGTCAGGGAATACAGCAGCCGCGGCGACACTTCACCCACCAATGCCCCGGGCACTGCATGCTCGTCGCCGAGAATTTCCGCGGCCGATTCATTGATGAGGCGGATCTTGTCGGCGGCATCGACCACCAGCAGGCTTTCGCGCAGGTGCTGCACGATGTACTGGGACAGTTCCGCGAGGTTGGCGAGGTCGACGTCCTTCTGGCGGACCAAGTCCTCGCTCTCGCGCATGCGGCTGGCGACGAAGCTCGCTGCCGCGGCGAACGTGAACAGCACCACCCCAAGAGGCCGGCGGTTGCATAAGAGATGATGTCGGCGCGGCCGCTTAGCTGCTGCCAGATGGTGTCGCCGAGTACCGCAATGGCCGCGACCGCCGCCAGGAACAGAGCGCTGCGCGGCGGCAGCAGGAACGCGAGGCCGCCCACCGGCAGCAGCAGCAGCAGGCCCAAGCCGCTGGAAATGCCGCCGCAGGCATGCAGCAGCAGCATCAGGAGAGTGAGATCGACCGCCGCCTGAAACAGGGTCTGTACATACAGACCCGCGAGCCGCGGCGCACCAGCACGACGTTGCCTATCCCGAAGCATAAGTACGCAATCGTCGCACCGAAGAACAGCTGCCTTGAGTCGACGGTAAAGCCGCGCGCGCCTCCCAGGGGATACAAGGCGAGGAGCACCAACGGCGCCAATACGCGGTATAAATTGAGCAGGCCCAGCACGCGCCAATTCAGTGCGGGCCGGTCGTTGACGCTGCGTTCGATTGCGCGGTTCAAATGTCGTCCCCAGGGTCGCTTTGCGCTGCCCCGAAGCTTAATTCAGAATAGCGCGCCTTACGCGACAGATGAGCATTCATGAACCTGCACGAATATCGGTCGAAGCGCCTGTTTTCGGCAGCGGCCGCCCGTAAACCGGGCGTCTGCCCGTGGGTGGGCGCGCCGTGAGTCAGGCGCGGCGGCTACGTTGCGTCCTGGCGCAGCTCAATCTGGTCGTCGGCGATGTCGACGGCAATACCTCGCGGATCATGGCGGCGGCCGATGGCGGCGCGCGATCGACATCGAGCGGACGTGGTGCTGGTGCCGGAGCTCGCGGTGTCGGGCTATCCGCCCGAGGACCTGTTGTTTCACTCCGGAATGCGCCTGCAGGTGGCGCGTTCGCTCGAGCGGCTCAAGCGGGAGGTGCGCGGCATCACCCTGATCGCCGGCTATCCTGAATACGCAGGGTCGAAGATCTTCAATTCTGCGATCGTGATCCGCGACGGCGCGGTGCTCGCCAATCATCGCAAGGCGTGCCTGCCGAACTACCGGGTATTCGACGAAAAGCGCTATTTCACCCCCGGCACCGAGCCCACCCTGGTCGACCTCAACGGCATCAAGGCAGGGATCTTGGTGTGCGAGGACGTTTGGGATGCGGAGCCTGCGCGCCAGGCGCGCGCATGGCCGGCGCGCAGGTGCTGTTGGTGATCAACGCCTCGCCCTACGAGGTGGACAAACAGCTGCAGCGCGAGCGTCAAGTCGCCCGCGCGCAGGGTCGGTGAGACCGGGATTCCGCTGGTGTTCGTCAATCTTGATCGGCGGGCAGGATGAACTGGTGTTCGACGGCAATTCCTTCGTCATGGATGCCTCGGTCAAGGTGACGATGCGAGCGCCGGCCTTCACCGAAGGCCTATACGTCGTGGACTTGGATTTGGACGCTGCGGGCATGGTCAGTCCCGCGGCCGGCGAGATCGTGCCGCTGCAGGGCCAGGAAGAGAGCGTGTACGGCGCGTTGGTCCAGGGTACGCGCGATTATGTCGACAAGCATCGCTTTCCCGGCGTGGTGCTGGGCCTGTCAGGCGGGGTCGATTCTGCGCTCACCTTGGTGCTCGCGGTGGATGCGCTGGGCGCGGATCGGGTGCACTCGGTGTCCATGCCCTCGCGCTATCACCTCGCAGATGAGCAAGGACGATGCCGCGCTGCAGGCGCGCTGGCTGGGCGTCAAGCACAGCGAGATCTCCATCGAAGGCATGTTCGAAGCCGCACTTGCCGCGCTCAAGGATGAATTCGCCGGCCGCCCTCCCGATACCGCGGAGGAGAACATTCAATCGCGCTGCCGCGGCGTGCTGCTGATGGGCATTTCCAACAAGACCGGCCGAATGCTGCTCACCACCGGCAACAAGAGCGAAATGGCGGTGGGCTACGCCACGCTTGTACGGCGACATGGCCGGGGGCTTCGCGCCCATCAAGGATTGCAGCAAACTGCTGGTGTACCGCCTCTGCGCCTGGCGCAACGCTCAATCGAACGTCATTCCCGCGCGAGTCATCGAGCGGCCGCCCTCGGCGGAGCTGCGCCACGATCAAAAGGACACCGACAGTCTGCCGCCCTACGAGATTCTCGACCCCATCCTGGAGGCCTTCATCGAGGAGGACTTGTCGGTCGATCAGATCGCCGCGCGCGGATTCGACCGGGCCACCGTGGGGCGTATTCTGGATCTGGTGAAGCGCAACGAGTACAAGCGCCGTCAGGCGCCGCCCGGCGTGCGCGTCAGCGGCCGCGCCTTCGGGCGCGATTGGCGCTATCCCATCACGAGCGGCTACAAGTCGCGTTAGCGGTCCTACCGGAGCGGATCGCCGAGATTGAAGTACTCGATGCCCGGCAGGTCCCCGACGGCGGAAAGCCCAGGATTGAGCCTGCGAATCTGCGAGGCTTCGGGGTGGCAATCCAGTACGAAAGCGATCATTTCAGTGGCGTCGCGACTCGTGTAGAAATTGACCATCCGCGAGTTGAATTCCGCAGCGCGGACGGCCGGAATGCTGACAGCATCAACCCCTGCCGACATCAAAACGCCGTTCATCATGAAACGCGACGTGCGCTTGTTTCCGTCAAAGAAAAATTGCTGCAGCGATCCGAATAGAAAAAATGCGGTTGCCCGTTCGAATGGATTTGAAACGTTCTGCTGCAAAGAGCGGACTCCGTTCGCGAACACCTCATTCAGCCGAACCGCGCCCGGCTCAGTGGCGAATGGCGTAAACCGTCCGCGCTCACCCAAGGCGGCGTCGGGGGTGAATCGGGCGAGATTCAGTATCTGCTCCTGATCCGAAAGCTTTCGGCCACCCACCGTCACGCCTTCGAGAAGCGTCTTTACCTCAGGGAACGTGAAAGGATTCCCCTCCAGGACGCCGGCATCCCACACATACTCGGGGAGCATTCGGTGAAAGCGGAACACCGCACGTTCGGGCGATGCGCAGGGAACCTCCCGAGGAACGGAGCCTCGGTCCCACTGAAAGCCCAATGTGTCAAACAGCGGCATGGGAACATAGTATCGCGCGAGCCCGCTAGAAAATCGCCCACCAATGCTTCTTGGGGACGATTTCCTTGGTGTCGTTCGGGTAGTTTGCCGCGTACACCTTCTCTGCGTTGGAGGCGAGATCCATCATCTTCAGGTCGCGGTAGGCGTCCACCAGGACCTTCATGGAACCCTTCACGGCAGGGGCCCCGTCGTAGTTCTCGACGCAGTACTTGGCGCGGTTGATGGCGCCTACATAGGCGCCGCGGCGCATGTAGTACTGGGCGACGTACAGCTCGAAGTCGCCAGGCGGTTGCGCAGAAACACCATGCGCTGGCGCGAGTCGGTCACATATTCGCTGTGCGGGAATTTCTCGATCAGCTGTTGGAAGGCCTCGAAGGACTTGCGTGCATTGACCGGCGGGCGCTGCGACAGATCGACGTTGAACTTGCGCTCCAGCCAATTGGATTGGCGCTCGAAGTACACCAGCCCCTTCATGTAGTAGGCATAGTCAACGCGGGGATTGGTCGGGTTCTCGCGAATGAAGGTATCGGCGGCGTCGATCGCAGGATCGACCTGGCGGGACTTGTAATAGGCCCAGATCAAATCGAGCTGGGACTGGCGTGCGGGCTCGCTGAAGGGAAAGCGCGACTGCAGCGCCTCGAGCTGCTTGATGGCCTCCGCATAGCTCGAATTCTTCATGGCCTTTTGGGCACGTGCGTAGATCGACTTCGGGACCGGATTGGCGTCGTCGGCACGGTGGGTGCGGCAGCCCGCAACGACGATACCCAAGCCCACGGCGATGAGCAGCACGCGGCTCGAACGGACAAGATCACGCAGTCTCACAAGCGATTCCTTACAATGGGTGGGTTCTCAAGAGCGCGGCAGTATACCCGAAGCCCGTCAGGCCCCTAGACTTCGAGTGCCCCATGACCCCAGAGTTCCAACAGATCGATTTGACTATTCCACCGGAACTGGCCGGCCAGAGGCTTGACAGCGCGCTCGCCCGCCTTTTGCCCGAGCACTCGCGCACTCGTATCAAGGGGTGGATCGAGGCAGGCGCGGTCAAGATCGCATGGGAATGTCTGCAAACCGCGCGACATGGTGGAGGCGGGGTCGCGCGTGCGGGTGCACATGCTCTTGGATGAGCCCGCCCAACCGGAAGTGCAGGCGGAGGATATCGAACTGCGGTTGGTGCACGAGGACGCGGACGTTCTGGTGATCGACAAACCCGCAGGGTTGGTGGTGCACCCGGGTGCCGGTAATCCGCGTCATACCCTGCAAAATGCCCTGCTGGGACTCGATGCGAAGCTCGCGGCGCTGCCGCGCGCCGGATTGATCCACCGCCTCGACAAGGACACGAGCGGCCTGCTGGTGGTGGCGCGCACGCCCGAGGCGCAAACCTCGCTGAGCCGCCAGCTCGAGGCGCGGACCATGGCGCGTGAGTACGCGGCGGTTTGCGTCGGGGTCATGACCGGCGGGGGGACCATCGATGAGCCGATCGGGCGCCACCGGGGCGATCGTCTGCGGATGGCGATTCGTGCGCTCAGGCCGTCCTGCCGTCACTCACTACCGGGTGCTCGAGCGCTTCCGTGCGCACACCTACCTCAGCGTCAAGCTGGAGACCGGCCGCACCCACCAGATTCGCCTGCACCTCTCCCACATCAAGTACCCCATCGTCGGCGATCCGGTCTACGGCGGGCGCTTCGGCCTGCCGCGCGGGCGCGACCCCGGCTCTCATCGACACCTTGCGCACATTCAAGCGACAGGCCCTGCACGCCGCCGTTCTGGGATTCGAGCACCCGCGCACGGGCAAAATGCTCAGCTTGCGCAGTCCCGTGCCGGCGGACTTTGCGCGGCTGCTCGCGGTACTCGGCGAGGATGCACGCGCCGCGGCCTCAGTGGCGGAGCGCGGCCGGTGAGTGCCTCCTGGGCCTTGCCCGACTGGCCGGTCCCCGGCGGTGTGCGAGCGCTCTCAACGTTCCGAACCGGCGGCGTCAAGTACGGCTCCCTACGGCTCGCTCAACCTGGGGGCCCATGTCGGGGACCGCGCCGAAGCGGTGGCAGAGAACCGTCGAAGCCTGAGGGCGGCGGCCGGGTTGCCGACCGAGCCCGTGTGGCTGGAGCAGGTGCATGGGGTACGTGTGGCCGACCTCGATGCGGCCTTGGGACCCGGCGGCGATGGGCCGGTGGGGCCCGCCGACGCTGCCTTTACGCGCCTGCCGGGGCGTATATGCGCCATTCTCACTGCGGACTGCCTGCCGGTGCTACTGGCCTCGGATTCAGGGGATCTGGTCGGGGCGCTGCACGCGGGCTGGCGCGGTTTGGCAGGCGGGGTGATCGAGGCGGCGGTGGCGGCCTTGACAGCGGCGGGAGGCATATCTGCCGGGGAGACTCCTGGCTTGGCTGGGTCCCGCCATCGGACCTAAGCACTTCGAGATCGGAACGGAGGTTCGCGAGGCGCTGCTCGCCGCTGATCCGGGCGCGGAGGCCGCCTTTGTCGCCAATCCCCAAGGCCGGTTCATGGCGGATCTTGGCGCGCTCGCACGCCGACGCCTCAATACCTCTGGAATCGACCGGATCTACGGCGGCGGCGAGTGCACGTTTGCCGCCGCGGATCGATACTTCTCTTATCGGCGCGACGGAGTGACCGGCCGGCAAGCCACCTTGATCTGGCTGGGGGCTCGGTAAATACCTAAATACCTAAGTGCCCAAATAGCGTTGAATTGGTCCGTTGCATCCCCATTGAAATAGGCATTCGGATTGCTATCTGAAGGGATTACTTATGCGAATGGACAAGCTGACGACCAAGTTTCAGGCGGCATTGGCGGATGCCCAATCTCTCGCCGTGGGCCGGGACAATCAATACATCGAGCCCGTGCATCTCATGGCGGCGCTGCTCGACCAGCAGGGCGGCACCGCACGTCCCTTGCTCGAAAAGTCCGGCGCTGCAGGTGGCCAAACTGCGCTCGGATCTGGCCGGGGCGCTCGATCGAATTGCAAAGGTCGAGGGCGCCGGCGGCGAGGTGCTGCTCGGCAACGATTTGAACAAGCTTCTTAACGTCACCGACAAGCTTGCGCAGCAGCGCGGCGATCAGTTCATCTCGAGCGAGTTGTTCGTGCTGGCGGCCAGCGAGGATCGCGGCGAGCTGGGCAGGCTGCTCAAGGCCAACGGCGTGGCCCGCGCAGCGATCGGAAAAGGCCATCGAGGAGGTGCGCGGCGGCGCCAAGGTGGACGATGCGGGTGCGGAGGAGAATCGCCAGGCGCTTGAAAAATACAGCATCGATCTCACCGAGCGCGCAACCTCAGGGCAAGCTCGATCCGGTGATCGGCCGCGACGATGAGATCCGCCGCACCATCCAAGTGCTGCAGCGGCGCACCAAGAACAACCCCGTGCTCATCGGCGAGCCCGGCGTCGGCAAGACGGCCATCGTCGAGGGGCTCGCGCAGCGCATCGTCAACGGCGAAGTGCCGGAGGGCCTGCGCAACAAGCGGATTCTGTCGCTCGACATGGGCGCGCTGATCGCCGGCGCTAAATTTCGCGGCGAGTTCGAGGAGCGGCTCAAGGCCGTGCTCAACGATCTTGCCAAGCAGGAAGGCCAGATCATTCTGTTCATCGACGAGCTGCACACCATGGTGGGCGCCGGCAAGGCGGAGGGCGCAATGGACGCGGGCAATATGCTGAAGCCCGCCCTTGCCCGCGGCGAGCTGCACTGCGTCGGCGCCACCACCCTCGACGAGTACCGCAAGTACATCGAGAAGGATGCGGCGCTCGAGCGGCGCTTCCAGAAGGTCATGGTCGATGAGCCCTCGGTGGAGGACACCATTGCGATTCTGCGCGGACTGAAGGAGCGCTACGAAGTGCATCATGGCGTCGAAATCACCGATCCTGCCATCGTGGCGGCGGCGACGCTGTCGCATCGCTACATCTCCGACCGGCAGCTGCCGGACAAGGCCATCGATTTGATCGACGAGGCCGGCTCGCTGATTCGCATGGAAATCGACTCCAAGCCGGAGGCGCTCGACAAGCTCGACCGGCGCATCATTCAGCTCAAGATCGAGCGCGAGGCGCTCAAGAAGGAGACCGACGAGGCGTCGCGCAAGCGCTTGAGCACCCTCGAAGATGCGCTGAAGGGGCTTGAAAAGGAATACTCGGATCTCGAGGAGGTGTGGAAGGCGGAGAAGGCCTCGGTGCAGGGCGCGGCGCACATCAAGGAGGAACTGGAGCGCGCGCGGCAGGATCTGGATACGGCGCGTCGCGCGCAGGATCTCGCGCGCATGTCGGAGCTGCAATACGGGCGCATTCCGGCGCTCGAGCAGCGCCTCGCCAAGGCGCTCGAGGTCGAGCAGAAGCCGAATCAGCTGTTGCGCAACTCGGTGACCGAGGTGGAAATCGCCGAGATCGTCTCGAAATGGACCGGCATTCCGGTGTCGCGCATGCTCGAGGGCGAGCGCGACAAGCTGCTGCGCATGGAGGAGGTGCTGGGCAAGCGCGTCGTCGGCCAGCAGGAGGCGGTCAAGGCGGTGGCGGATGCGATTCGCCGCACGCGCGCGGGGCTGTCGGATCCTAACCGGCCGAGCGGCTCATTCATGTTCTTGGGGCCCACCGGCGTCGGCAAGACCGAGCTCTGCAAGGCGCTTGCCGAGTTCATGTTCGACACCGAAGAAGCCTTGGTGCGCATCGACATGTCGGAATTCATGGAGAAGCACTCGGTGGCGCGCCTGATCGGCGCGCCCCCGGGCTACGTGGGCTACGAGGAGGGCGGGTACCTGACCGAAGCGGTGCGCCGGCGGCCCTACTGCGTGATCCTGCTCGATGAAATCGAGAAGGCGCATCCCGACGTGTTCAATGTGCTGCTGCAGGTCCTGGACGACGGCCGCTTGACCGACGGCCAGGGACGAACCGTGGATTTTCGCAACAGCGTCGTGATCATGACCTCGAACTTGGGTCAGCCAGGTCATCCAGGAACTCTCGGGCGAGGCCAATTACGCCAAGATGAAGGACGGCGGTGATGGCGGTGGTCACCCAGCATTTCCGGCCCGAGTTCATCAATCGCGTCGATGAGATCGTGGTGTTCCATTCCGCTCGGACGCGAGCAGATTCGCGCCATCGTCGATATCCAGCTGGGACGCCTGCGGCAGCGACTGGCGGAGCGCGACATCACGCTGCGCTTGGACGATGCGGCGCGCGACAAGATCGGCGAGGCGGGATTCGACACGGTGTACGGCGCGCGGCCGCTGAAGCGCGCCATCCAGGCGCAGATCGAGAATCCGCTGGCGCAGCAGATCCTGCGCGGGCGATTTCGTCGCCGGCGACCGGGTGGTCGCCGAAGCTGAAGCGCGACGCGCTGGTGTTCGAGAAGGAGCGCGCTGCACTGAAGGCCGCGCCGTTGAGCGCTGATACTTCGCTATACTTGAGCGCTTGAGGACCGAGCCTAGGAGGAAACCATGCCTTTTTACGAGTATCAGTGCAAGAACTGCGGCCACGACCTCGAGGCCATGCAGAAGATCACCGAGGCGCCGCTGAAGAAATGCCCGCATTGCGGCAAGTCGCAGCTGCAGCGCCTGATGTCGGCGCCGGTGTTCCGTCTCAAGGGCGGCGGTTGGTACGAGACCGATTTCAAGGGCGATCAGGACACCAAGCGCAACCTCGCCGACCGGCCGGAGGCGGATGCCAAGGCCCGCCGAAGGATGCCAAAGAGGCGGCCAAGGATGGGCAGCCCGCGGGTGGGAACGGCAAGGACGCCGCGGCTGCCGAAGCAGGCGCCAAGGAGACCGCCGCCGAAGGACAAACCCGCCGACAAGCCTGCTGCGGCCCCTGAGTCCGGCCCGCCCGAAGAAGGCTGCTGCGGGCGGCCGCGCACGCCAAGAGTGCGGCGCGGGGGCGAAGCACCGCGCGCGGCAAACCCTCTGCGCGACGACCCGTCAAAAAGCAGGCGTCCCGGACGAAAAGCCGGCGCTGATCCGCACCGCCGGGCTTGCCCGCGCCGCCCTCAAGCCTTAGCATCGCGCGCTTTCCTTCAGGGTGTTACGCATATGCGCACCATTATTGCGGGCAGGTCAACGAGTCGCTGACGGGCAGGTCGTCACCGTCGCCGGCTGGGCGCACCGCCGCCGCGATCACGGCGGCGTCATTTTCGTCGACTTGCGCGATCGCGAGGGCCTGCTGCAGATCGTCTTCGACCCCGACAAGGCCGCGGTGTTCGCCATGGCCGAGCGCGTGCGCAATGAGTTCGTCCTCGAAGGTCAACGGGTCTGGTGCGTGCCCGCCCGCCGGGTACCGCCAACACGCATCTGAAGTCGGGGCAGGTCGAGGTCCTGTGCCAGGAGCTCGAGATTCTCAACCGCTCCGAGCCGCTGCCCTTCCAGCTCGACGAGCACGTGAGCGAGGAGGTGCGGCTGCGCTTCCGCTACATCGATCTGCGGCGCGAGGAGATGCGCGAGCGATTGCTGCTGCGCCATCGGATCACGCGTGCGATGCGCCATTATCTCGATGACGGCGGGCTTCATCGACATCGAGACGCCCGATGCTTTCCAAGGCGACGCCGGAGGGCGCGCGCGACTACCTGGTGCCGAGCCGCACCCATGCCGGCAAATTCTTCGCCCTGCCCCAGTCGCCGCAGATCTACAAGCAATTGCTGATGATTGCGGGCTTCGACCGCTACTATCAGATCGTGCGCTGCTTCCGCGACGAGGATCTGCGCGCCGACCGTCAGCCGGAGTTCACCCAGCTCGACATCGAGACTTCGTTTCTCGACCAGCCGCAGATTCAGGAGCTGATGGAAGGCCTGGTGCGGCACCTGTTCAAGGAGGTGCTGAACGTCGAACTGCCCAACCCCCTGCCGCGGATGAGCTACGCCGAGGCGATGCGCCGCTATGGGTCGGACAAGCCCGATTTGCGCGTGCCGCTCGAGCTGGTCGATGTGGCGGATCTCGTCAAGGGTTGCGACTTCAAGGTGTTCGCAGGGCCCGCTGCCGATCCCAACGGCCGCGTGGCGGCGCTTGTGCGTGCCGCAGGGCGGCCGGCTGTCGCGCAAGGAGATCGACGACTACACGGCGTACGTCGCGCGCTATGGCGCGAAGGGTCTGGCCTACGTCAAGGTCAACGAGATGGCCAAGGGCCGCGACGGCCTGCAGTCGCCGATACTGAAATTCCTGAGCGATGCGGCGATCGGCGGCATTCTTGAGCGCACCGGGGCCGCCGACGGCGATTTGATCTTCTTCGGCGCCGACAGCGCCAAAGTCGTGAGCGACGCGCTCGGCGCGCTGCGCCTCAAGGTGGGCCAGGATCTGAAGCTCGCTCGCGGCGGGTGGCGGCCGCTGTGGGTGGTCGATTTCCCGATGTTCGAGTGGGACGCGGAGTCAAGACGCTGGCAGGCCATGCATCATCCCTTCACCAGCCCCGCGGACCTGGACTATGCGGCGTTGGCTGCAAGTCCCGGCGAGGCGACCGCCAAGGCCTATGACATGGTGCTGAACGGCTCGGAAATCGGCGGCGGCTCGGTGCGCATCCATTCGCAGGAACTGCAGTCGGTGGTGTTCGACCTGCTGGGCATATCGCCCGAAGAGGCGCGGCTCAAGTTCGGGTTCTTGCTGGATGCGCTGAAGTTCGGCGCCCCGCCGCACGGCGGCATCGCCTTCGGCCTCGATCGCCTGGCCATGCTCATGGCCGGCGCCGACAGTATTCGCGACGTCATCGCCTTCCCCAAGACGCAAACTGCGGCCGATCCGTTGATGGACGCCCCGACAGAGGTGAGCGAGGCGCAGCTTCGCGAGCTGCATATTCGCGTGCGCGTCCCCACCAAGACCGATTGACGGTGCAGCTCGAGGTTCCGCGCTATCGGCGTCCCGAATCGGTCTTGATCGTGATCCATACCGAGGGCGGAGAATTTCTGCTGCTGGAGCGCCGCCGCCCGCCCGGATTCTGGCAGTCGGTGACGGGGAGCATGGAGTGGGGCGAGGTCGCGGACCGTGCCGCCCGGCGCGAGGTCGTCGAGGAGACGGGCATCACGCAGGGTGTGCTTGTCAATCTGCAGTGGACCCAGGTGTACGACATCCTGCCTGCATTCGGCAAGGTGTACGCGCCCGGGGTCACGCGCAATCTCGAGCATGCTTTCTCGCTCAGGGTGCCTGAGCGCGTTCCCGTCACCTTGAGCGAGTCGGAGCATGTGCGTTTTCAATGGACTTCGGGCGCCGAAGCCGTCCGGATTGCGTCCTCGAGCACCAACCGCGCCGTCATCCAGGAGTTGAGTTTCGGGTCGGCGCGGTGAGCACCGTCATCGTCTACGTTCACGGACTGTGGCAGCGCGGCGCCGAAAGCCACTGGCTGCGCCGCCGCTTGGCGCATGATCTTGGGGCAGAGACCCGCACCTTCTCATATCCATCGGTTGCCGGCGATGCCACGGAGAATGCGCGCGGCCTGGCGAAGACTCTGGGTGAGATTCGCGCCGACACGCTGCACCTGGTCGGCCACAGCTTGGGCGGATTGGTGATCCTCAAAGCCTTCGACGACGAAGCGGCATTGCGGCGGTTGCCGCCGGGCCGGATCGTGCTGTTGGGCCCGCCGCTGCGCGGCAGCCGCGCAGCACGCAATTTCGCGCGGCTGCCCTTCGGCGAACAAATCATGGGCCGCGGCGTCTGCGAGGAGTTGCTGGGGCCACGGCCGCACGAACGCCGCTGGAGCGGGTCCCGCGATCTCGGGATCGTCGCCGGCGACATGGGATTCGGAATGGGCAGACTGGTCGGCGTCATGGGAGGCCCAAGCGACGGCACCATCATGGTCGAGGAGACGCGGATCGAGGGCGCGGCCGATCGCGTGGTGCTGCCGGTGAGCCATACGGGGATGCTGTTTTCCGCGAAGGTGGCGAGCGCGGCGGCGACATTCCTGCGCAGCGGGCGGTTTTAGCGCCGGGTTCAGCGGTCGCCGCGATCCAGGGATTGCAGCCGGAACAAAGATCCAGCGCTTCGCGCGGACTCAAGGAATCCGGGTCGAGCAGGCGCAGGGCCTCGAGTGCCGTAGACACCGGCGGCGCCGGCGACGATGCGGGAGCACCGAAGGCGAGTTCGCCCTGCGGCGAGGTGGAGGTGCGCAGCGCGTCGCGTTCGCGCTCGAGCTCCGTCAAATAGCGCCGGGCCTGCGCCGTCACCGATTTTGGAATTCCAGCGAGCGCAGCGACCTGCAGTCCGTAGCTCTGATTCGCCGGTCCCTCCTTGACGCTGTGCAGGAACACCAATGCGTCTGCCATGCTCCACCGCTTCGACGTGAACGTTGTGCACCCCGGGCGTCTCTGCGGCAAGGCTCGTGAGTTCGAAGTAGTGGGTGGCGAACAGAGTGAAGGCGCGGATGTTTCTCGCGATGTAGGCGGCGCAGGCCCAAGCGAGCGACAGGCCGTCGAAGGTACTGGTGCCCCGGCCCACTTCGTCCATGAGCACGAGGCTGTGCGCAGTGGCATTGTTGAGAATGTTCGCCGTCTCGGTCATCTCGAGCATGAAGGTGGAGCGGCCGCCGGCTAGATCATCGGATGCGCCGATGCGGGTGAAGATGCGGTCCATGGGGCCGAGCACGGCGCTGCCGCGCCGGAACATAGCAACCGATGTGCGCGAGAATCACGATGAGAGCGGTCTGCCGCATGTAGGTGCTCTTGCCGCCCATGTTCGGGCCGGTGATGATCAGCATGCGTCGCGAGTCGTCGAAGCGCAGGTCATTGGGCACGAAGGGTTCGCGGCCCGCGCGCTCTACCACGGGATGGCGTCCGCCCTCGATCAGCCATAATCGGCTCCTCGGTCAACTCGGGCCGCGTGCAGTCGAGCGTCGGCGGCGCGCTCTGCGAAGCAGTTGAGCACGTCGATTTGGGCGATCGCGGCCGCGGTCGACTGCAGCGCGGGCAGGCGCGCGGTCAGATGATCCAGCAATGCCTCGTACAATGCCCTCTCGCGCGCGAGCGCCTTGTCGCGCGCCCCGAGCACCTTGTCCTCGAAAGATTTCAATTCCGGCGTGATGAAGCGCTCCGCGGACTTCACCGTCTGGCGGCGCAGATAGTCGGGCGGAACCCTGTCGGCCTGACTGCGGTTCACCTCGATGAAAAAGCCCTGCACGCGATTGAAACCCAGTTTCAGGCTGGACAGGCCCGTGCGCTCGCGTTCCCGCTGCTCGAGGTCGAGCAGGAACTGCTCGGTGTTGCTGCCGAGCAGCCGCAGCTCGTCGAGTTCTGCATCGTGGCCCTGCGCGATCACGCCGCCGTCGCGCACGTAGTGAGGCGGCGACTCGACGATGGCACGGGTCAGCAGGGCATGGTCGTTTCGCGTGTCGTCGCGGTGGCGTGCGATCTCATCGATGAGCTGCGCGAGCAGGGAAGCAGAGGACGAGGGGGCCTCGAGCAAGCGGTGCAGGTCGGGCAGCACTGCAAGCGCCGCACGAAGCTGTGCAAGATCGCGGGGCCGCGCCGAGCGCAGCGCAATTCTGGCGAGGATTCTTTCCAAATCGCCGATCGTCTTCAAGGCTGCGGCTATGCCTGAGTGCTGTGCCGCCTCCAAGAGCACCGCGACCGCTTGGTAGCGTGAACGCAGTATGCCGCGGTCGCGCAGCGGCCGGTGCATCCAACGGCGCAGCATCCGCCCGCCCATGGCGGTCGATGTGCGATCGAACACTCCCGCCAAGCGTCAGCTGCGGATTGCCGGACAGACTCTCGTCGAGCTCCAGGTTGCGGCGGGTCGCGGGGTCCATGATGAGCGCTGCGTCGCGCTCCTCCGCCGTGATCGCCAGCAAGTGCGGCAGCGCCGATTTCTGCGTTTCACGCACGTAGGCGAGCAAAGCCCCTGCGGCCGCCACCCCCAAGGGCTTGTCCGCGCAGCCGAAACCGGCGAGATCGCGGGTGTGAAATTGTTCCGCGAGGGCACGCGCAGCGAACTCCGCATCGAAGTGCCATGGCGGGCGCAGCCGCAGCGTCCGTTCCTTGAGGCCCGCCGATCCGGCGAGGTCCGGCGCGGCGCCGTCGGGCGCAAGCAGCTCCGCGGGGCGCAACCGCTCGAGCTCCGCCTCGAGCGCCGCCGCGCCTGCGACTTCCATGACGCTGAACCGTCCCGCCGACAGATCCAGCCACGCGAGGCCGAAGCGGCCGTTGCATGCGCACACGCCGGCGAGCAGGCTGTCGCGCCGATCCTCGAGAAGCGCCTCGTCGGTGAGGGTGCCGGGCGTCACGATGCGCACCACCTCGCGTTCCATCGGGCCCTTGGTTTTGCCTGCATCGCCGCGCTGTTCGCAAATCGCGACCGACTCGCCCTTGCGCACCAGCTTGGCCAGGTAGCCATCGAGGGTGACCGCCGGAACGCCGGCCATGGGAATCGGCGCGCCGGCCGACCGGCCGCGCTGAGTCAGCGCGATATCCAGCAGTTGCGCCGCGCGCCGCGCGTCGTCGTAGAACATTTCGTAGAAATCGCCCATGCGATAGAAGAGCAGCACATCGGGGTGCTGCGCCTTGATGCGCAGGTACTGCTGCATCATGGGGGTGTGTTCGGGCGACTGCGCAGCGTCTTCCAACGTTGAACCCTGCTCCTTGACATTCATGTGCTTAAGCCGAGATTTTGCCAACGGAGGCCGATACGATGGAAATCCCTCTTGTCAGGGTGCATCGTCGAGCCTCTTTTTCGAGCCTTTTTCCACTGCTTACTGTATCCGAAAATCAAAGACGCCCCGGGGCGATCTTTTCGACCGGCTGCCCTTGCATCTTCGCCCGCTTATCAGGCGAGCCGCCGTTTATCGGCGAGTGGACGCCGACGGAGTTTTCGAGTGCATGTGCCGACGCGGATATTTGACTACGTAGGCTCTTTCTTGCTATCAGCAAACGGGGATATGGATAATCATAACGTCGAAGGATCCCATGCGCGATCAAGATTCTCCCTCTCGGACCCGCCGCTTGCTGGTCGGCGGCTTGGGTTTGTCTCCGGCCCTGCTCGGCATGTCGCGCTTCGGCTGCGGTCGGGCGGCGGCGGAACCGGACGCCGCTTCCGCGCAGATCACGGCCGGTCAGGTGCTCAATGTCGCGGATTTCGAAGCCTTGGCGCGGGCCAAGCTGCCGCCTGCGCATTTTGGATACGTCGCGACGGGAGCCGACGACGACCGCACGGTATTTTTGAATCACGAAATGTATTCGCACATCGAGATCCGATCGCGTCGATTC
The DNA here is from genome assembly GCA_963702735.1 of uncultured Gammaproteobacteria bacterium. Taxonomy (GTDB): domain Bacteria; phylum Pseudomonadota; class Gammaproteobacteria; order Steroidobacterales; family Steroidobacteraceae; genus Bog-1198. The sequence goes on from CAVPDW010000003.1 coordinate 372,514, forward strand.
GCCGATGTGAGCAAGCTCGATACCAGCCGCAGCATTTTCGGCAGTCTCGCAAGGCAGCCGTTTTATTTCTCGGCCGTATCCAGCATGCGCGCCTTTCATCCGGAGGCGGAAGTGGCCGTGGCGCGGGCCGCGGCAAGCAGGGATATTCAGATGATGGTCTCGACGGGATCGTCGTGTTCGATTGAGGAGGTGAGTGCGGCAGGCAACGCCCCGCTGTGGCAGCAGCTGTATGCCACGGACGACTGGCGAGTGACCGAGGCGCTCGTGCGGCGCGCGCAAGCCGCCGGCCGCACCGCAATCTTCCTCACGGTCGATAGTCCTCCGGGACGCAACTCCGAGACGCTGCTGCGGTCCATGCGGCGCGACACCCGGCAATGCACGCAATGCCACATCGGAGGCTCCCACGACATGTGGAAGAAGGCTCCCATGTTCGCCGGAATCGACGTGTCCCGGGTCACACAACTCTCGCCGAGGCACCTGTCGATGGAGTTTCTCGAGCGCTTGCGCAAATTGGTGACTGTAAAATTCCTGGTGAAGGGCATCGTGACCGCGCAGGACGCCGCGCTTGCGGTGAAGGCGGGCGTCGATGGGATCGTCGTGTCCAATCACGGCGGACGACAGGAGGAGACGCTGCGCTCCACCATCGAGTGTCTTCCGGAAATCGTGGCCGCCGTGGGCGGGCGCGTACCCGTGTTCATCGACGGCGGCATCCGCCGCGGCACCGACATCTTCAAGGCGCTGGCTTTGGGCGCCACCGCGGTCGGCATCGGGCGTCCCCAGGCTTGGGGGCTTGCCGCCTTCGGCCAGTCTGGGGTCGAAGCGGTGAGCGACATTCTGACGCGCGAGTTGCATACCATCATGCGCCAGGCGGGCACAGCCGATTTGGCGTCCATCAACAAGGAGCATCTGGCGTGGCCGAAGTTCTGATGCGGTATGCGCGGCGCCGATCCTGATCTTGCGCGGCTTGCGGCGCGTGTCGGCCGCCGCATGCTTGAAGCTGAACGCAGCGTGGCGACTGCGGAGTCATGCACCGGCGGCTGGATCGCCAAGGCCTTGACCGATATCGCCGGAAGCTCGCAGTGGTTCGTCGAAGGCTTCGTCACCTACAGCGACGAATCCAAGCGGCGACGTCTGGGAGTGCCTGGTGCAGTGCTCGAGCGCCACGGCGCGGTGAGCGAGGCGGCCGTTCGAGCCATGGCGATCGGTGCCCTGCGGCGCAGCCGTGCGCGACTGGTGGTGGCGGTGACTGGTATCGCGGGTCCGGGCGGCGCCGTTCCCGGCAAGCCCGTGGGTACGGTGTGGCTGGCTTGGGCGGAGCGGCGCGGGCGCGCGATGCGTGTTGCCGTGCGGCTGATGCATTTTCGCGGCAATCGCGAGGTGGTGCGCCGCAAAACCGTGCGTGCGGCCCTGCAAGGGCTGCTCGGCGTCTAGGCGGGAGTCCGAAGAGCCGTGCGATTGTTCTATGCCTTGTGGCCCGATGCCGGCGTGCGCGAGCATCTTGCTTGCGCGTCCGCGGTCCTGCACTTGGCCGGCGACGCCCGGCGCGTGCCTTGCGAGAATTTTCATGTGACGCTGGCGTTCATCGGTGAAGCCGCCGCATCGCAACTCGAGTCGTTGCGGCGGATTGGCAGGGCTCAGCGGGCGCCGAGTTGCACCATTACCTTCGAAGCGTATGAGTACTGGCCCGAACCGCAGGTGGTGGTCGCCGTCGTCAAGGAGAGTCCGGCGGCGTTGATCGAGCTGTCGAGGCTGCTGCACAGCGCCCTGTCGCCGAGCGGCGCGCCGTCTCCCTCTGAAGGGCCGCCTCGGCCTCTGCGTATGCATGTCACGCTGGCGAGGAAGGTCGCGCAAGCCCCTGTGCTGCAAGCAATGTCACCGTTCCTGTGGGATGTGCGACTCGTTCAGCCTGATGAGCTCAGATACCCGCGGTGCGCACTCGATCTATACAGTAGTCGACACCTGGCCACTACTGGATGAGAAAACGCAGGCGTAGGAATCTCTGCAATTTCCGTTGCATATGAGATGAGCGTCGGGCGCTGAATATGAAATAATGAGCGCCACACTTTGTTGAGGACTCCCCATGGAAGAGAATCGCAAGAAGGCTCTGGCGGCCGCGCTGAGCCAGATCGAGAAACAATTTGGCAAGGGCTCGGTCATGCGCTTGGGCGATGCCGGCGCCACTTATGAGGTGGACTCGATCCCCACCGGATCGCTGGGGCTCGATATCGCACTCGGCGTCGGCGGCATTCCGCGCGGCCGAGTCATCGAAATATTCGGCCCGGAGTCGTCGGGCAAGACAACGCTTGACGCTGGCCATCATCGCCTCGGCGCAAAGCCACGGCGGCACGGCGGCGTTCGTCGATGCCGAGCACGCGCTCGATCCGGTGTACGCGGAGAAAGCTGGGCGTCAAGGTCAACGACCTCTTGGTCTCGCAGCCCGATACCGGCGAGCAGGCGCTGGAAATCACCGACATGCTGGTGCGATCGGGCGCGGTCGATGTGGTGGTGGTCGATTCGGTCGCCGCTCTCACGCCGAAGGCCGAAATCGAAGGCGAGATGGGCGATCAGCACATGGGTCTGCAGGCGCGCCTCATGTCCCAGGCGCTGCGCAAGCTGACCGGCAACATCAAGCGCTCGAACACCATCGTGATTTTCATCAACCAAATCCGCATGAAGATCGGCGTCATGTTCGGCAACCCTGAGACCACCACCGGCGGCAATGCGCTGAAGTTCTATTCGTCGGTGCGCATGGACATTCGGCGCATCGGTGCCATCAAGAACGGCGAGGAAGTGGTCGGATCGATGACGCGCGTCAAAGTGGTCAAGAACAAGGTGGCGCCGCCGTTCCGCGAGACCGAATTCGAGATCATGTACGGCACGGGAATATCCAAGGAGGGCGAGCTCATCGAGCTCGGCGTGCTGCACAATCTGGTGGAGAAATCAGGCTCCTGGTACAGCTACAAGGGCGAGCGTATCGGGCAGGGCAAGGACAATGCCCGCACCTTTCTGCAGCAGCATCCGGAAATCGCCAAGGATATCGAAGGGCAGATTCGCGCCAAATTGATTCCGGAAAAGGCGACCATGAACCGGGGTGGCGACGTCAAAGAGGCGTAGCGCCCTGGGCCGCCGCGGGACAGAGCCTCCCGTCGTGCGCGGTGCTCGAGCGGCGGCGCTCGACGCGCTCGCCCGCCGGGATTACGCAACTGAGGAATTGCGCCGTAAACTGCTCGAGAAGGGTTACGATGCAGCGGTCGTCGCGCCGCTGCTCGAAGCGCTGCGCGCCGAAAAACTGCTCGACGATCGGCGCTACACGGAGAATTTCGTGACCTATCATGCGGCGCGCGGCCAGGGACCGCTGCGCATACGGGCGGATTTGCGCCGGCGCGGGCTTGCAGGGAAGTCTGGTGGAGGAATGCCTCGGGGCCTTTCCCGACTGGATTGTGCAGCTGCGAAAAGCGCAGCAAAAGAAGTTTGGCGCCGATGTTGCCGACCCACTGCGCCGACAAGCAGCGGCAGGCGAGATTCCTGGGTTACCGAGGATTCACGAGCGCGCAGATCCGAATGGCTTTAGGCTTCGACATGGACTTGGACGCAGACATTGAAGAGTTATGAAACGCGACGCTAGATTAAAATCGATGACGAGCGCTCGGAAATCAGGGGCAGCTTCCTGGAGTTCTTCCGCAAGAATGGACATAGGGTGCTGCCCTCGAGCTCGCTCGTGCCCGGCAACGACCCGACACTGCTCTTCACCAACGCCGGCATGGTTCAGTTCAAGGACGTGTTTCTCGGCAAGGAAGTGCGCGACTATTCGCGTGCGGCCACCGCGCAGCGCTGCGTGCGCGCCGGCGGCAAGCACAACGACCTGGAGAACGTCGGCTACACGGCGCGGCATCACACATTCTTCGAGATGCTGGGCAATTTCAGCTTCGGCGACTACTTCAAGCGCGAAGCCATCCATTTCGCCTGGAATTTCATCACGGGCACTCTCGGAATCCCGAAGGACCGGCTGTGGGTGACGGTATTCAACGAGGACGACGAGGCGGCGCGCATCTGGACCGATGAAATCGGCATCGACCCCACGCGCTGCACGCGAATGGGCGAGAAGTCCAATTTTTGGTCCATGGGCGAGACAGGGCCCTGCGGCCCCTGCACAGAGATTTTCTACGATCATGGCGCGGAGATTCCCGGCGGCCCGCCGGGTTCGCCCGACGAGGACGGCGACCGCTATGTGGAGATCTGGAATCTGGTGTTCATGCAGTACGACCGCTCATCGGACGGTGTCATGGTGCCTTTGCCTAAGCCGTCGGTGGACACGGGGATGGGGCTGGAGCGAGTCGCCGCGGTCATGCAGGGCGTGCACAGCAATTACGACATCGATTTGTTCAAGTCGCTGATCCGCGCGGCTGCCGAGGTCACCGGCACGCACGGATCTGGAATCCTCGAGCTTGCGGGTGATCGCCGATCATATCCGCGCCTGCACGTTCTTGATCATCGACGGCGTCGTGCCCTCCAACGAAGGGCGCGGCTATGTATTGCGACGCATCATCCGCCGCGCGATACGCCATGGTTACAAGCTGGGCCAGACCCAGCCCTTTTTCCACAAGCTGGTGCCGAGCCTGGTGCGCGAGATGGGCGCGTACTACACGGAACTGGTGAGCGGCGAGGCGCGCGCGACCCAGGTGCTGGCACAAGAAGAGACGCGGTTCGCCGAAACATCTGAGCGACCGGCATGGCGTTGCTCGATGCGGAAACCGCGAAGCTCAAATCGACCGTGATTCCCGGGCGAAACGGTGTTCCGTCTGTACGACACTTACGGCTTTCCGCTCGATTTGACCGCCGATGTGGCGCGCGAGCGCGGGCTCAGCATCGATCAGGCGGGTTTCGATGCCGCCATGGATGTGCAGCGCAATCGCGCGCGCGCGGCGAGCAAGTTCGGCGCCGGAGATGCGCGATTCGGTCAAGCTGTCGGGCAAGACGGAATTTTCGGGGTACGACCGGTTGACCGACCGGGCGGATCGTGACGGCGCTCATCTTCGATGGCGCCGAGGTCGACGTCCTGCGGCGCGGGTCAGGAAGGCCAGGTGGTGCTCGACCACACGCCTTTCTACGCGGAAAGCGGCGGCCAGATCGGCGATGCGGGGGTGCTCGTGGCCGAGGCGGCATGCTTCACGGTGCGCGACACGCAGAAGATCGGCGGCATCCTTTGCGCACGTGGGCGTGCTCGACGCCGGAGAGCTGCGCGTCGGGGACGAGGTCGAGGCGCAAGTGGACAAGGAGCGCCGCATAGCGATCGCACTGAATCATTCTGCGACGCATCTGCTGCATGCTGCGCTCCGCAAGGTGCTGGGCACGCATGTCCAGCAGAAGGGCTCGCTGGTCGCGGCCGACCGATTGCGCTTCGATTTTTCGCATACTCAAGCGATGACGCCCGAGGAAGTACGCCAGGTCGAGGAGCTCGTGAACACTGCGATTCGCAACAACGCCCCGGCGGAGACGCAGGTGATGGCGTTGGACGAGGCGGTTGCCGCGGGCGCGATGTCTTTGTTCGGCGAGAAATACGAGAGCGACGTTCGTGTGCTGTCGATCGGCGATTTTTCGATGGAACTCTGCGGAGGCACTCACGTCGAACGAGCAGGCGATATCGGTTTGTTCAAGATCATCGGGCGAATCCGGGCGTTGCAGCCGGCGTGCGCCGCGTGGAGGCGGTCACCGGTCAGGCGGCTTACGAGTGGGTGGTGCACACCGATCAGGTGCTGCGCGACATCGCCGCGATTGCTGCGGGGCAGCCGCGAGGATGTGGACGAGAAAGTCCGCGAACTCCTCGATCGCTCACGCAGGCTTGAAAAGGAGGTTCAGCAGCTCAAATCAAAACTCGCGAGCGGCCAGGGCGGCGATTTGACATCTCAGGCCAAGGATGTCGGCGGGATCAAGGTTTTGGCCGCTCAAATCGACGGCGCCGACGCTAAGTCTTTGCGGGACGCGGTCGATCAGCTCAAGGCCAAGCTGGGTTCGTCGGTGATCGTGCTTGCGACCGTCCAGGAGGGCAAAGTAGTGCTGGTGGCGGGCGTTTCGGCGGATTTGCTGGCCCGGATGAAGGCCGGCGAGATTGCCGGAGCGGTTGCCGTGCAAAGTCGGCGGCAAGCGGCGGCGGCCGGGCGGATTTCGCCCAAGCGGGCGGCACGCAGCCTGAAAATCTGGACAAGGCGCTGGCAGGAGTGGAGACCCTGATTCGCAGCCGGCTGTCTAATTGAACGATTGTTTATTCCGACAGGCAAGAGCAACAATTGTGTTTCAGTATTCTTGTATTCTTGGTGACGGTTGGATGAAGAGTCCTCCGGGTGGGATGCCTAATCCATCCGTGGATTCTCGAACGAATGCTTAGTGGCGATGCGGTGTTCGAGCCGCCGCCGCGATTGCCAAGGAAGTTAGGAGCTCGATTATGTTGATATTGACCAGGCGTGTCGGCGAGACCGTGATGATCGGCAACGAGGTCACGGTGACCGTGCTGGGCGTCAAGGGCAACCAGGTCCGCATCGGCGTCAATGCGCCCAAGGATGTGGCAGTTCACCGGGAAGAGATCTACGAGCGCATCAAGCGCGAGGCAGGATCAAGATTCCCGCCCCGCCGCTCCCGTCGCCAAAATTGTCGATGACGCTTGAACAAGGCCTCTAGACCCCTTTAGCTTTACCTGGACTGCTCCGGGCGGGTATCATCCCGCGCTCCGCGAATGGCTGTTCTGTTCCCGGAGAGGTGGCCGAGTGGTCGAAGGCGCGCCCCTGCTAAGGGCGTATGGGTCAAAAGCCCATCGAGGGTTCGAATCCCTCCCTCTCCGCCATACGGCACATACATTATCGTCGGTTTCGATCACTCAGTCGTGGCAGCGACAACGCGGGGATAGTTCGACCAGCCGCCGCGCGAGCGACGGCGCCCGCTATGATCGGCGGCAGTGCGAACCGGAATTCAACTCCATAACTTACCGAAATCGATCACTGTGTCGAAATAACGTTCTTCCAGGACGCTGTCATCGATGCCGTTGACGTGGATGAGGACGGGTCTGAAGGTGTAGTTGCGCGGTTTCGCAATGCTGCGGAACTGCCGCTTTGTTAGGTTTGATGCACCTGAAGTAAAACCGCGTGTAATTGTCGATGACGCGGATCAGGCTGCGTTTCGCAGGTCCGCCTGTTTTTACGCTCCAGGTGTAATGGCGAGCGAGGAAGCCTGCCTCGATCAAGTCCTGGATACACTCCGAGATGTAACCAGCCTTTCACCAAATAGCTAATTTCGACTTTGGTGAGGTACTTGCGAGCGCCAAGACTGCAGAGGGGAGTGTCGGTGGGCCTGGCAGGGCGACAGCTCGGGAACGTCCGAGGAGGCGAGGCGCGCAGCGCCGAGCAATCCCTCCGTCTCTGCCAGTCGATTGGAGTGACCATGACAGGCACAAAGCGGCGAAGCGCCTGCGAGGGCGACGCCGAACGCGCTGAGCGCCGGGGATGGTTGTGGCTCAACTCTGTAAATCGCGACCGTTTGCAGACTATTCCTGTCTGCATAACATATTGATTTCATTGAATGGGGAGATGTCTGGAAACGCGATTCTTAGGCTGGCGCGACGCTTCGTGTTGGAATGGTCATCGGCGTTTGATGTGGTAATATTCGCGCCCCTGACGCACCCCAGAGTTGCCGTGCACTTGGGCCTTGCGATGTTCGGGGCTGCCGCAACGCGGCGTTTGATAGTCTTTGCGCCCGTAGCTCAGTTGGATAGAGCGCCTGGCTACGAACCAGGAGGCCGGGAGTTCGAATCTCTCCGGGCGCACCAATTCATGCTTTCTACATCAACGAGTTGGCCTCGACTTCCGTTCCGACGGCGCTCGTAGCCCAGGAGCTTGCGGGGGTTTTGTGGGACTTTGAGTCGCACGCCCGTTCTGCCGCCGCAATCAGATTCGCCAGTTCCGCCTCGGAGTAGTGCGTCGTCATCCGACGGCTCTTATGTCCCAGCAGATCCTGTCGATCTTCAAACGAGACCCCCGCGGCCCGCAGCCTGCGGCCGTACGTGTGCTTCAGGTCGTGAACCCTCACGCGTCTAAACCCATCCGGTGCCGGGGTTCCGTGTGCCCGCTCCCACGCGTTCGCCGCGCGCTCCCTCGCGCTCTTCCACGCCGTGCCGTACATCTTCGTCAGCCGAGCAGTCTGACCCTCCTTGAGCCGGCGCACAAAAACGTACTGCGGGTGCATTCCTCGGGCTTCCTCGATGACTGACCGCGCCATCCGGTTCAACACGATCAGACGATCCTCCGTGTTCTTCACCTTCTGACCGGGTATCACGAAAATCGATGCGTTCAGCTCAGGCACCTTCCGCTCCCATTCCCACTTGAGGCTGCACACTTCTTCTTAGCGGCTTCCCACATTCACCTTGTACTGCGCCATCCGCAGTAGGTAATCCGGCAGCTCCCGAAACAGAACCTCCTGTTCCTCGACCGACAGAGAATGCGGTTTCCGAGCGTCCGTCACCCGAAACAGCTTGATCTTCGGCGGCGTTTCCAGCCACGTCATCCCTCGCTCGTCCCGCCATTCATGAGCCGCCAGCCGGAGGATTCGACGTACCACCTCCAATGATAGATTGATCGTCTTGGTCTTGACCCCGTCCTTGCGGCGCTTTTCGATGAACGGCTGCAACTTCTCCATATACACGCCAGAAAGAAGCATGTCCCCGATGAAAGGATCGAGAATCGCCAAATGACTGGCGTCATCGCGGCTGCTTCTCAGAGGTGGCCTAGGTTTTTCGGACAGGTCTGAAAGTGGAATGACTGCTATATTTTTCAACGATAGCAGGAGTATTCCCGATGAAACGACCGAGACGCAATCACTCACCGGCCTTCAAGGCGAAGGTGGCTTTGGAAGCCTTGAAAGGCGAGAAGACGATCGCGCAGCTTGCTGCGCATTATGACGTGCACGCGAACCAGATTACTAGCTGGAAGACGCAGCTGTTGGAGAACGCGGCGGGGATTTTCGGCGCCGGCGCCCTGGAGAGCGCGACCGATCGCGAACGGATCCGCGAGTTGCATGCAAAAATCGGCGAACTTACTGTCGAGCGAGATTTTTTAGACTCCGCGCTCGGTCGCTTCCCCGGACCGAGCGGACGACGATGATTGACCAGGGGGCGAAATTGAGCGTCACGCGCCAGTGTGAACTTCTCGAGCTCAACCGGACCGGCGTGTACTACACGCCGCGTCCGGTGCGCGAGGAGGATCTGCGGCTGATGCGCCGGATCGACGAGCTGCACCTGGAACACCCGTTCTACGGTGCTCGTCGGCTTGCCAAGCAGCTCGAGCGGGAAGGGTTCGAGGTCGGCCGTGTGCACGTGACGACTCTGATGCGCCGCATGGGTATTGAGGCGCTGTATCGCCGGCCACGGACCAGTATTCCCGCGCGCGATGCGAAGATCTACCCGTACTTGCTCGACGGCTTGGCGATCGAGAGGTCCAACCAGGTCTGGGCATCCGATCTCACGTATTTACCGATGGCGCATGGGTTTTTGTACCTGGTTGCGATCCTGGACGTAGCGAGTCGCAAGGTACTGTCATTTCGCATCTCGAACACGATGACGCCGGATTTCTGCGTCGATGCATTGACCGAGGCGATTGCCCGATACGGGGCACCTGAGATCGTCAACACCGATCAGGGCTCGCAGTTCACCAGTAAAGCGTGGACCGACGTGGTCGAGGCCGCTGGGGCTCGTATCAGCATGGACGGTAAGGGGCGCTGGATCGACAACGTGTTCATCGAACGCCTGTGGCGGAGCGTCAAATACGAGGACATCTATCTGCGTGCCTACGAGAACGGGCGCGATCTGCAGGCCGGCCTGACCCGATATTTCGATTTCTATAATCGCCGACGGCTTCATCAGTCGCATGAATATCAGACGCCGGATGAAATCTACTACGACACCAAAGCCGGCGAGCCGCTGGCCATCGCGGCCTGAGCACAATCGCCATGGACGCACACTGTCGCAGAGATCGAAAATCAGGGGATGCTCAGGTAGCGGGTATCCCCAGATCTCGGCTCCTGCGCCTTCCTATGCGTGTCGATTTTATCAGCCAAGAAAAAAACCGAGAGCTTCTGCTGCCTTCGGCATCAGACCGCGCTTGGTCGGGAGCGATAGCAAAAGATCAGCGACGAAAGGAGCTTGACGACGAACGCCTCGCAGGGTTCAATCAATCAGCAGATCTTTCCACTTAATCCCCGAAAGATTTCTGTCCGAACTACCCGAGCCACCGCTCTCTTCTGTTGGTTCTCCTGCAGATACTTGGTCGCCGCCGCTCGAAAAGTCCGCTCCGGCCGAACTCCGTAGACCTGTGCCTTTCGAATCGTCTCGATACGCTTCGCTAACAGTGCTATCGCTTCCGTGAGGTCGCTTGTTGCAGCGCTCTCCCGAATGCGGACACCTCTGAACTGCTTGTCGATATGCCAAATCCCGCCGCGTTTGGTGAGACCTGACGTCTTTTGGTTTCCCATGGCTTTTCCCTTGTAGGTTGAGCCGCGGGATGCCCGTTGCGGCTCTTATAGTCGTCCGCCCAGGCATCGAGGTCAAGGCGATCAAAAGCGATTCCCTGGGTGCCGATGGGGATGGCAGGCAGGCGAGGGCGCACGTCGCGATTGAAACGATTTTTGTCCATGCCCAAGTAGGAGGGCGCGTCGCGCAATCGGATGAAGCGCGGCAAGAACGAAGACGAATTGGCGAGACGGCTCGTTCGCTCCGGGAGCGGAAGATCTGAAGAGACTTGTACAGTAATCGACGACCTTATTGAACGCGTGGTTCCGGTCGTTCAGGGACGAATTGTCACGGATGGGAATTGTCCCCCGAGATGCGCAAGAAGTCAGCCCAGGTTTCGCGGTATTTTCAGCGGAACTCTGCCTCAGGTCACGCTGCAAGTCGGGGCGCTCGATCTTTGGATTCGTCGATCGCGCGGACGATCCGTAGCCCGGACCAGACTACAACTCAACTACGCGCACGTGCCCTAGCTTGCCATACTCGATAATGTCTCTATCGCGTGTCGCCAGCGCCACACCCTGCGTACGTGCGGTCGCGATCAGGAAGCGGTCAGCAGGATCCCCATGAGGTTTGCCCGGGAGCAAAGTGCTCTCTGCTGCCGCAGCTGCGTCCAGCGGCGCAAAATGGATACCGGGGACGCTAAGCGCTCTCTCGGTCCAATCCCGTAACGGTATGGATAGTTGAATTCTGCCTTTGGCGCTCAGTGCGCCAATCTCCCACACGGAGATTGCCGACACCAAAAGCCCATCGCCTGTTCGAGCCGCATCCAGCTTCTTAATACTCGCCGGCCGCAGTCGATCAGTAGTGCCTTCTGCATACCAGAGCCAGATGTGAGTATCGAGCAGCAATGCACTCATTTATTGCGACTACCACGACGCGCGCGCGGTTTCCTCGCCGCGACGGCAAATAAATGATTCTCATCGCCGGACAATGCGCTCCATTCCTCATCGATAGGCGCTACGACGTCCCCTGTAATCTTTACCGTATTCTTCATGTATCCGAATAAGGAGCGAGATTGCGCCGGAATCGGCACTAACTGCGCCACGGGTTTGCCGTGTTTGGTAATTACCACGGGCTGTCCGGTTCGAGCGACCTCATCCATCAATTTTAGGCACTCGGCCTTGAAAACTGCTGCGGGAATATCCATCGGCTTCTCACATATGACCACAATTAATGGACATTATATGCCCGATAGGAATCGGCGCAACTCTAGTTCGACAGGCATCGGGAGCGGCTAGACGGTGAGTTTTGAGAATAATTGCCCGGGGTCGACGCCCATCACGCGGGCAATCTCGATAAACTCGATGACATCCACCCGCCGCTCGCCCGCCTCGATGCGCCCGACAAACGACGCGTACCGGCTTACGGCTCGGAGTCTATCTTTCGATTTCCGCCATTAGCGTCGAGGCTTTCACGTCGAGAACGCGCGCGATTTCCATGAATTCGAGCACATTTAGTTGCCGTTCGCCCGCTTCGAGCTTCCAGACGAACGAATTCGATCTCTTGAGCTTCGCAGCCAGTTGTCGCTGGGTCAAACCAGCGGCCTTTCGCGCCCCCACGACTGCGGCGATGAGTGAAGCGCCCCGCAACGTAGCCGTCCATCGCGAGGAGATTTTCGAGAAGATCCGGGAGGAACACGCCGATGAAGCGCAGTCAAACGCAAGAGGGCACCGTGCGGCGGGCCACTAGGCATACGCCACACGAGCCGGCGCCAAGTCTCACGGGTGACGTGGCGATGGGGTCGCTATGGCTGGTCTGGCGGCTAATTCGACTGCCGATCTTGACGTTCCTCGTGATCCTTCAACTCGTGGTAGGGCTCGTCTTTGGCGGCTTGGCGCTGCTGGGTGTTTTGATGTCATTTTTCCTCAAGCTATCCGGCGCCGCCCCGCATTTCCCCTTCTTGATCATGCTGGCGATCTCGGTCGGCTTCGGTCTCGTCTTAGTCGCTTATGAAGCCTTGATTCGTCATTTCTCACGGTAATTCGCGCATCAGAGAGTAGCTAATCCGCAAGACCGTAATGGGTTCGCAACCACACCCAATCAGAGGCGCAGGATGAGTTCTTCACGCAAACCAAAGTCTGTCCGCTCCAAAAGCGCTTGTCGTGGTCAGCGTCCTTTAGCCAGGAAGATTGCACGCAAGACTTCACGCCGAGATCCGGTCGCTGCGCCGGAGATCCCACCCGGGATCCACGACGAGATAGAACGCCAGAGGGATGTGCTATTGACGATGGTTACCCTCTTGCACTGCCTCCACGTGACACTCGAACTCCGCAGTACGCACCGGGACGAAGAAACAGACATTGAGTTTGATCCTCGCCTACAGGCCGCAGCGAGAGCTGCCTATCTGCCTGAGATGACGGCACTGCTCCTGGAACGCGCGCACGCCGTGCTCGCCGCGCTGGACTCCAACAATCTCACAAATGCGTTAAGGGCATTCAAGCCGTGAGCGGCTCAGATGCGTTGTCCGGTGGCGAGGGGCCAGAGGTGGGCCGACCGGTGCCAATATTTCTCTATCGGGATATGAGATTCGGTTCGTTCTATGTCGCGGAGCCGGATTCGAACCGCCCCGCGCATTTTGCCCGCCTGCTGATACTCGTAAGGCGCAAAGGAAGATCTCGGGAGGATGCTGAGGATTTGATCCAAGAAGCCCTGCTGGGTATGGTCGGCGATTTGTGCATCCGAAGCAGCCGCCAATCCAATATCGCGCGCGAACTCCACCTGATGCCCGAATTTCTGGCACACGACGATTGCCGCGCGCGGCAGGTTGGCGTCGATCAGAAAGCGCATGCCGAGTTAGGCTGCTGGCAGCGGGTGAAATGACTCCTGCTCAGCCAGTTCGCCCACGTATCGGAGCGCAGCCCGGATGTCGTCGACGGTGACGTCGTATTCACGTTGTACGTCCTCGAACGTCATGCCGCCGGCCAGGCTGCCAACAACCACAGTTACCGGCAAGCGGGTGCCTCGAATGACGGGTTTGCCGTCACAGATGGCAGGATCGATGACAATGCGGTTCGGGATGGTCATAGTGACTCCGATGATAGTGATTTGGCTGAACTTGTCGAGTTTGGCTTCCCGCAACCTACCTCACCGGCTTTTCAGCGATGCACCATGAAAACTCGACGTCCGTTAAATTGGGTCATAACCGATCTTGGTCAATGAGGGGGGCGTGGTCCCATGCGAGGCAACCGTGTAGCTCGGCGAGTCGCGTTGGGGTCCAACCCACGTCACGTCATCAGCGCAATCCGTAGTCCCTGCGTAGTTCCTCAGCTTCAGTCAACCGCCCGGCCTTCGAGTCAGCGAGCCCTGCGTCGACGTCGGCGCGGAGCTCAAACGCGTACAACAGTTCCTGCCAGGTCGCATTGTCCGGCAACGCTTCGATCAATTCATGTGCACGCTGTTTGATGTCGATCGTCATAGACTTTCCTCCCTCGTCGCAGCGAGCCAAGTTCAGAATATTAATCGATGGCGGACACAGGGCACCGTCCCAGCAGCGCTTCGTCCGATAGCCTGGCGCAAGAGACTCAAGCCGCTTTTCGAACGCTTAGCTTGACGCGCAGACCAGCCGCTGCCGCCATGTTCACAAGGGCATCCAATCCAAAAACGTCAATCTTCCCACGCATCAGATCTGAGACACGCGGTTGCGTAACGCCAAAGAGCTTGGCGATCTGTCCCTGACTGAGACCGGTGCCGGCCAAATGCTCCTTTAGCGCGATCATAAGCGACGAGCGCAGCTTCATGTTCTCCGCTTTCTCCGGTGTGTCCTCAATCGCATCCCACACGCTGGCGAATCGCTTTTTGGTCACTTGCCTAGCTCCTTGATCAGTTCTCGATAACGTTTGGCGGCCAGATCAAGATCCGTCTTGCTAGTTTTCTGGCTGGTCTTCCTAAAGCAGTGGAGGACATAGACCGCATCAGCAAACTTCGCGACGTAAATGACACGAAACGCCCCGGCGGCGTCCCGAATCCTAATCTCCTGTGCACCAGCGCCGACAGTTGGCATCGGCTTCCAATCGTCCGCTTGGTAACCCTGCTGTACCAGATCGATTTGATGACCTGCTTCGTGCCGCGCTGAGTCCGGGAAGGTTCGTAGATCATCAAGCGAACTTCCCCGAAACTCGACGGGCTTGCGAGTTACCATCGCTGCTCGCTTATACAATATTTTGTATGTTCATGCAAACCCGTTCGATCATCTGGTCGAGGGGGCATAAAGTATCTATGGCAGCGAGACTAAGCACCGTAGCGAAAACGTAACGTTTGATGCAGTTTCATGCGCTGCGGTGCCTATTTTGAGTGAGGGCGGGTCTGCTAAGTAGTTGAAAAATAAGAACCTATAAAATCACTGCTCTGACTACGAACCAGGAGGCCGGGAGTTCGAATCTCTCCGGGCGCACCATAGTTTTCTGCCGCATGTCTTCAATGCATCCCCACGCGCTGGCGAATCGCTTTTTTTCCTAGCTCCTTCGTCAATTCACGGTAACGTTTGGTCGCCAGATCAAGATCCGTTTTGCTGGTTTTGGAGTGCGGCCTTTGATCTCGCACGACGCGCACGGGCCGCCGGTATCTCAGTCCCCGCTACTTACATCTTGATCGCTGCACGCGCGCGACTCCACATGGTCGCACTTGAACAATGCCGACTCAGACTTCTCGCGCCTCGAGAAGCCTTAGCACTGTCTGCACAGAGACTAAAATTGCGGCCTAATAGCCACTTTGGCGGAAAGGCTCAAATTTGCTTTCCAATTTCATAGAACCATCGATATCCGACATATCCGACAAGTCACGACCCGTTGCCGCTTGTGGTGAGCGACTGCATTCAGCTAAGCATGAACGCCCAAATTTGGTTAGCCAGGGCGTTGCATTGCAAACGAAATCGAACACTTCGGTTGCCGGCAACTTCGAATTGCGATCTATTTCCCACAGCGGAGCTATTTTCCCGGCAGCCATTTGCCTTAAAGTAGCGGTAGCAATACGACACCCAAGCTGGCCTTCACCATGACGAAATCTCGAATAGTGCTTGTTGCAACGCTTTTGAGCGTGCTGGTGCTGTTTGCTTACTCGCAACATGGGGATTTTCGCCGCATCGATACTGTTTTCAGTATCGGAAGATATGCGCAATCCGCTACTGATCAGGAGCCGCCTCCATTCGTGTTCAATTTCTATGATGCAGCAATGCCGCTTACTTACCCGCGGCCGCCGTCCGAATGGCAAACGGACGAACAACGCTTCTACGAAAAATTGCTGGCCGGCCACCACTATGATGTGCTGGTGGTTCCGTTTCAAGTGAGTTCCGCCGGCGGCTTCGATCGAGGCACGCGAGCGCTGATGAGCGCCGAGCTCACCGCCGCCATGGCGCGAGCCGAGCCGGGAAGGATTCCAGACTACTATGTTATTACCAAGGTCTTCGGAGAGGGCCGTCGGCTGATAAAGCTGGACGAAATTCACCGGATCGCCAACCTTATCGGCGCAAAGCGAATTGTTTGGGGAGGAGTGGGCCACATGGGAGTGGCCAAAGACGGACAGCGCAAGATGAACGTCGCTCTGCGGAGCCAAGAGCGATCCGGTACCAGCGATGGTGCTTGGCCGGCGGCATTCGCAGGTAAGGCGTTCGCATTCACCGGCGTCGGGTTTGGGGACGAAAAGTCGCCGATCGATGCATTCGAGACGCTGCTGCCAGGGATTTTGAGTTCGCTGGGGTTCGATGCAGGCGCAGCCACCGCGAGGCGGGTGCAATGCAGGCTCGATGTCAACGAACTGCCCGTTCAGCCGATCGCCATGCTGTCGGGGGAGGTGAATCCGGCCCGCGATGCCTACACGTTCCTGCTTTTCAGTGAGTTAACGCCGGCGCATGTGGAGCGAGCGAGGGAGACCTTCATTGAAAAGGCGTTCTTGTCGCTATCGCAGATGTCGACTGATTCACCGGAATACAAGGCGCTGCGCGCCCGCGCGATGATGTTGATGGGTTATCGCCAGGCGGCCTTGAAAGTACTCGCGACCCCGGCCAGCGAGGAGGAGGAGGAAATTCGCGCAACGCTCAATGGAAATCTGCCCGACGTGCGCCAACTTGCGGCGAAAGAACGTAATCCTCTGAAGCGTTTGATCGAGAATTTAGATGCAAACCGAATCGCCGCCGATTTCGGCATCTTGAACAATGAGGAGACATCACTCGACACCGTGAAAGCCCTCGCTCTTCCCGGACGAGATTGGCCGTTCCTCGCAGCGCGGGCATTCACCGACTGGGACCCTTGGTCGCAATTTGAAAATGGTTCCCTTAAAGCGCTGCTCGACACCGACTTTCCTGTTCAGGGGTACAGTTTGGAGGATCTTGTCCGCGGCCAGATTGCCGTGGGCGACGCCGATAGGCTGCAGGCAATTGTGTCGCTGTCAGCCTTCAATCATGTCCGGAAATATCTCGACGGCGGCCATGCGGCACAGTGGTGCTGCGACTCTGCGCCTAGTAGTGCACGGGCCTCTGACTATTTGGAACTGTTGTCATCGCTCGGGCATGACAATCTCGTCCGCCATATGTATTTTCTCGCCCGCGTGCAGGGCTCGCCGCAAGCGGCCATCGGCTTTGCCGACAGCATTCAGTCCGTCTACAGAGGCTATCCATATTATGCACTGGAGCGCGCGCGAGCCGAACGTATGATGGCGGAAAGGTCCACGGGCGCCGAACAGCAGGGCTTCATGAAGACGGCGTACGACGATGCACTCAACTCGATGTATTGGGAGCAATCCCAGTCATTAGTGTCCTCCGAAGCGCTCAGTCAGGTCATTGAAACCGGGCGCGATGACTACGGCGGCATTCAGGATCCCTATGGCGCGGATATTCCCTATCATCCGACTTACATCATATGGGGGTGGCCGCTGGATTGGCGAGCGGCGCTCAGCAACGCAACGTCGCAATTTTCGGATATTGCCAGCGTCGTCGGTAGCAACCGAGAGTTGGCAGACGAAATGATGCAGCAAATTCAGGGGCGCTTTGTCGGCAGTCCGCACCGCGCAATGTTCTTGGTGGATCAGAAACTGCGCGACGGCGATGTTCAGGGTGCGGAGCACCTGCTTCGCGAGAACATCAAGATGGCGCCGAATTTTTCTCCCTCCTACCTCAGACTGGGGAATCTTGTATTTCAAACCGGCGAGCCGGCTGAAGCCGAGAAAATATTTCTTTCATTCCCCGATTTTCACGAAGGCCGCAGCAAGAATCCGGTATCCACTGCGCGTGCGGCCTACGAAATGGGTTCATTTTTCTATAGTACGGGCGACTTTGAGCGCGCAATCCCGCTGTACAAAATAGCCATCTCGCAGGAATCCGGTGCTGCAAGTGAAATGAGCGCGTCAATGCGACTGTTGCTTTTGGAAGGCAATCTCGAGGGAGCCATGGCCAGTTCGCTCGAGTGTGCGCAGCGCTACAACGATGGCATTGCGTACAGAGACTACCTGAGCATGTTGCACGCCGCCAAGCGGTCTCGAGACGCATGGGCGGGATTTGATTCCCTAATTCGGGTGCTTCAGCAGCCCGAGATCTGGGAGAGCGCATTGGTAGGGCACCATATGGAAGGCAGTTCCGAAGCGCAGGTCAACGATTGGATAAAGCAACGGGGCCTTGAGAAGATCGGCAATCACGCCAGCTTTGCTGCCATGTACCTTGCTTGGTTTGGCACGATCGATCGCATCCCGTCGAAAGGTCTGGCGCAGGAAATCGAGAGTATCGATCGTCCGACATGGCAATTCGACGATGGTCAGCGCAGCGTGGTTCGTCCCGACGAGGACGGCCGCGCGATGCGCGTTCTCGGCCCCGCGGGCGTCGTCACGCCTTATGGGGTATATTCGATGGGCTGGTCCAGCGATCCAAAAAAACATCGCGTCAGACCTCAGCTAGGCTACTTCATGGAGGCCTACCGTGCGATCAAGCTGCACGACTATCGCGGAGCCAAGCAGGTACTCGCTGAGGCCGCAGAACTGTATGACATGTCTAACATCCAATCATCGTATATGCTGCCTTATTACGCTCTCGCGAGCGCCAAGACGGGCAACGATGTAGCTGAAGTGACCCGTATTCTGTCGCGATTCTCTGCGGCCAATCAGACGTTCGACTCCGAGCTTGCGATTGCGGTTCTGAAGGGAGCTGCGGGTAAGAACTCTGAGGCATTAGCCGCGTTGAGACTCGCGCGTTATCATCGCCTCAACAACAATGAACGGACGCTGATATCGCAATACACGTACGGGGAATTTTGCGAGATTCTCTATGAATTGACGAACGATCCGAGAATTCGGGCCGAAGGGCTGCAATGGGCCAAGGCGCGGGAGCGCGTCGAACCGTGGCAGTCATGGAGCTATGCACTAGAGGCCGATTTAGCGACTGATCCGTCCGATCGTGCGCGGGCGATTGCCATGACTCACTATCTCGATCCTAGATCATTGCGCTTATCTCGATTCAGCAAGACTGAGGTGGACCAAGCCGCGACAAGGTTCAATGGTCTCAATATCTTTCTGAATAAAAGGCACGGCGCCACCACGACTTGACCGACAGGATGTAAGCACGCGTCGCAAACCGGCCGCTGCCGCCGGATCGAACGTGATCCCGTGATTCGCCGCAAGTATGCGCAGAATGCCCACCCGGGTATTGAAGGTCAGACACGACTGGCGAATGGCTTCTTTGATCATCTGCTAGTTCTTCGTTAGCGTGGCGGTCCAGGGCAATGTAATCGTGGATTACCGACCTCCAGCGACCTCGGCCGTATTGTCGTCGCCGACCCTCGCAGTCAGTGACGCGCCCAGCCTTCACCTCGCCCGGAAGCTCCAACGCATTCAGCAGGTTCTGCCACGTTTCGTCGTCCGGCAATGCTTCCCTGGCCGCCACAACCGGGTTCGGCTTCCGACATGACTCGATGCTCAGGCAGTGATCGGTCGTTGAATCCAGAATTGGTACATGCCGAGAAAGGTATCAGGATTATCGGCCTCAAAGCGTGCCCAGTTGCGCAAATCGGTTGCGGATGGGTCGTCGGTGAAGCGTGCGCGGTATTGGTGGAGCGCACGGGGATCCAACTCGAAGCCAACGAAGCGGAGCCCGAATTCAGCCATGAACGACCGGACCCGATCCAACGTTAGGCGATGTTCCTGCACGTGGAAAAGAAGGTCGCGACACTCACTAGTCGAATAGAAGTCCGGCATCTTGCTAAGCCATTGCAGCTCGGCATTCTGGTCGGCGATCAGCTCCTGACGGAATCGACGAATGTCGTGCGGTGTGCTTGCATATCCGCGCGCAGCAATGAGTTCACGCGCCTTGACCACGTGCCCGCGCGCAATTTCGCTGTAGAAGCCGAGAGCCATGAAACCTCCAGGCCGCAATCGAGATAGCAGCGTTTGCCATCCGGCGAAAGGGTCGGCTAGATGATGCAGCACACCACGCGACTCTATGATGTCGAAGGTGCGCGCGATGTCACCGAGCTCGAGAATGTCGGCCTGTGCATACTCGATGTTTGTCATGCCCAGCTCCTGCGTCTTGCGTTTTGCATAGCTGATGCTGCTCAAACTGAGGTCTATCGCCAGGACTCGAGCGCCGCTGAATCGCCGGGCAACCAGTATTGAATGGCTACCCGTGCCGCATCCGGCGACAAGCACCTCCGGCGCGCTGTCATCGGGCATTGGCATGAACGATCCGAACGGCAGCGCGCGGCGCAGTTCTTCATTGAATCGCAACGCTCGATCGCGAATCGGCACTCTTATCCAGCGCGGGTAGGGGTTCTGTTCATATTGCTTGCGGACCTCCTGCGAGACACCGCCGGTGATCGGGGTAAGGCGGTCGATTCCAGAACGCAGCGCCTGTTCTTTCAGCGGTTCGCGAATTTGCTGGCGCAGTACGTCATCAACCGGGCCAGGCTCGGTTGCACCAAGAAGCCGGCTCGCGCCGGGCAGGCAAAACAGGGGGAAATACGCGGCTACGGCCAGTAACAGAAATGGGGGTACGATTGAGTTGCTGTCCAACAGCGCCAGTAACTTGGTGCGGGCGGCAGCCGCGGTGCTCAATTCCCAGTCGTCGCATGCAAAGACGTACTCGTTGATGAAGCATTGGGTAGTGAGTGCGACATAGAACCGCAGGGCCGCGGCGTCCGAATCGTGTGGTGCCTCCATGTTCGAAGCGGTCTCAAGCAGGGCATGGCGCGCGCAAGTCAAGAATCGCTCGAATTCGATCGTGCTTACCGGCGAAGCTTCAAGCAACGCGTGAAGCAACGGGTCCGCCGAAAGGGCGGCAAGGCCGTCGGACCCAAATAGCGCCGCCTTTGACAATCTCGCGGGCCAGGACCCATTGGCGAGGCGTACACAATCGGCAATTGTCTCCTCATGCATAATGAGACTGAGCGCTGGCTGACAAAGCTCGTAGGGTGTTCCCCATGGTTCGGTGATGGCGGTTGTGAGCGCAGCGCGGATTGGTAAATCGTTGGTGGTAAACCTGGTGCGCGCGACGCAGCCGGCGAAGAGTGCCTTTGTCGTCCACGCCGGCGTGCCCTCGAGCTTATGTACCATCAGCTGCACCGCCTCAGGCGACTTGCCGCGTGACAAAAGTAGTGTCGCCAGGTCGTGGAGGATGTCTGTGGATTCGGGCTCCAGGGACAGAGCGCGGCGCAGGCTCGCTTCGGCTGCATCCAACCGCCCGAGGCTCACCGACACGGTACCCAGGTTGTAGTGGGCCATCGCAAAATCAGGCTTGAGTTCCACCGCGCGGCGCAGACTACCTGCGGCTTCCTCAAGCCGCCCGCGGGTCGCAGCAAGTACGCCGAGATTGAAATGAATTTCGGCGTAACCCGGATTGAGGGCCAGCGCACGCTTGTAGTTTTCGACTGCTTCGGCGGTGCGACCCAGACTATCAAGGGCATTTGCCATGGCCACGAACGCGTCCGCGAAGTCAGGCTTGATTCCGACGGCTGCCTGGTAGTTCCGCAATGCCACCTCGAATTCGCCGGCGCGATAGTTCAGGTTGCCCAAATTGAAGTGCGCCGCCGCATACTGCGGGTCGCAGGCGATGGCTAATTGGTACGCGTCGCGAGCCGCACCGAACTCGGTCCTTGCGAGAATGTTGCCGCGGTTCAAGTGCCCTCTCGCGCAACGCGGATCAGCTTGGACTGCGGCATCGTATCGCGCCATTGCCTCAGAAATACGCCCCTGCTCCTCAAGAGCATTTCCTGCATCGATGAGTTCGACCGCGGAATTCCTTGATCCTACCGGCGGGCCGTCGTCAATCCTTGCGGTCGGTTGGTTGACTTGAGCCCTCTGGATATCGCTCATCCGCTGTCCTCTTAGAATTGGCTCACTCATCGCGCCGTATCACACACCACTGTTGGGACCCACTTTAACAGGCCAACGCATCTTCACGGCGATTCAATGCCGGCTATCGCCCCTTGGGGCGATAGCCGGCGGCAGCGTCGCGACGGCGGCAGTGGTCATGGAGAGAATCGCGATGCCGAACACGGCCATGGCGAGAGTCATGATCATGGAAACAATTGAATAAGACCCAGGGTCGATCGCCGGCGGCGGGCGAACGTGGCTCCCGCGATTTCCGCTCCCAAAATCAGCAGGTCTTCAATTGATCGTCACGGACTCGGCGGGTTGGCGTCGGCTGCGATTTGGCGTGTCCTCCCCGGGTATGCGGCACTATTCGCTCAGCTCTGCCCTTGGTTGGTCCTTATCACCTCGCAGGTCTGATGATCGCGCTTGAGCGACGCACAGACGGAATCGGCGGCGTGGCGATCCATGAGCCCTGACATCACTCGATACCGTTTGTTCGCAGAATCGGGCGACAGGACATCGACCTCTTTGAGGACGCTGCTGAATCGCGATTGCAGCTGCGAGCGCTTGTGATCGGCTGCGTGCTCATCGTGGAAGACGCCTAGCTCGGCCCGATAGTCCGCATGCAGTGCCGCAAGCTTCTGCTTGGCCCGATCCGCTTCCGCTCCCTGCGGGTACTTTTGGAGGAACGCCTCCAGGCTGGTTGCGGAGCCGTCCGATTGTGCGACCTTCCACGCGTTCGCCCGTTCCAATCCCGTTATCTGATCACGGGCCGCTTGCACATGAGTTCCGTCCGGCCTATTTTGAATATACTGCTTGTAGCTATCGACGGAATTGCCGTCCTGCGCCGTCTTCCACGCCGAGTCGTCTTGCAGCGTCGCGATGTGCGTCCGCGCCTCTTGGACACGCTGGTCGCCGGCGTGCTTGTCGAGGAACGACTGATAGCCGGCAACGGTGTTCTGGGCGTTCGCATTCGCCCAATCCTTGTCCGCGGTGCCGCATGCCGTCATAGCCAGCGCGACGCAGGCCGCCAATGGCAGTAAGAACTTGTTCCCGTTCATCGTATTGTCCTCCAGGAAATTCAATCTCCGTAAGTCGGAGCCCTGTTTTCGAAATGCATCGAGCAATGGCCGCTTCGTTTGCCCTGTGTACAATTACATTGATATCCATTATATTGTCATAGTTGTATTCTGCACGGAAGTGAAAACTTGCGAGTCTCAACAGAGCGCCGGGCGTCGGCATCCGGTACGCGGGACGATGCGCGGCACAAACAGTTGACGCTCGGCGTATTGAAGCAATTCAGATTGATTTACGGATCCGTCCGCAGTCACTTTCGCCAGATTGAGGAGACTTGTGGAGTTTCCGCTTCACAGGTTTGGATGCTCCATGAGCTGCAATCCGCGCCCGGGATCGGTGTGTCGGATCTCGCGCATCGCCTTTCGATCCATCAGACGACCTGCAGTCAGCTCATCGAGAAGCTCGTGGCGCGTGGCTATGTCGAGAAGACGCGATCGGAACTCGACCAGCGCCGCGTCGGGCTCACGATCACAAGGGATGCCGCCAAGGTTCTCAAGGATGCCCCCGGGCCCGCCGAGGGCTTGCTGCCGGAGGCTTTGATGCGCCTGTCGGATGGGACGCTGCAGTCCTTGACCACACAGCTCGGCAAGCTCATCGACGGATTGCAATTGCAGGACGCACAGGCGGCCAACAAGCTTCTGGCGGAGCTGTGATGCGACTGAGCGGCCTTCCGCGCGCGAATATGTGGTGGGCGAACAGGCCAACCCAACCGATCAGCGCGGCGTCCTTGCATGACCGGGACAGACGATCGGCGGGAGAGAGGCGCCGGGCACGTAGGCACCGGAACTCGCCACTCGATAGCAGCTCTCGTTGATCCACACAATCCAGTCGCCATTGGCGGTCTTGAACTGTTCGCCGGCGCGATGCCGCGGCCACCAGTTCTCTTCCCCCGGACCTCCCGAATCGGATTCGTCCTGCGGTGCCCTGTGGTTGCGAATGTCGAATGCCTGCACGGCGCGGCGCGCCTCGGCCGGCCAATCAACGCCCGAACCGTTGCCGTTCGCAGGGGAAGAGGGCGGCGCCGACACCCAGGAGGAGTCCAGCGTCGGCGGTGCGATGGTGATGGCGGCGGCGCCGCTGAAGTATCGGGGGCGGGCGTTCTCCGAGCGGATTTTGGGCATTGTCTCGGGCGGCAAGTACGAGAGTTCGACCGATTGTTCGGCGAGGGATGCAGGGCCCCTCATTCGTGATTCGGTCGCCAGCAGGGCCAGTATGGCCAGATGTAGAATCAACACCCAGAACAGGATCACGGACTTCGAAAGGTCCCACTTGGATTCGTACATGTCCGGATGGACCTGAATGACTTCGTAGGGTTCCCGGAGAGGGCGTCCGTAACCTAGCCGGTGGCGGATCGCAGGTAGGCAATCGTCCGTCTGACTTCTGTGATGAGGCTGTCGGCGATCGCCGGGACCTCCGCGCTCATTCCCGCACCCGCCGCCGTCTCGAGCAGCGCCGCAGCCGTGGCGGCAGCCGACGCGCGCAGATTGGCGCTCGCACCCTTGAGGGTATGCGCCGAGATGCGCAATGCCGCCGCGTCTCCGGTGCCGAGCGCCGAAATGATCGCCGAGACTTCCCTATCGACCGTCCCGATGAAGGCATCAGCAAGGTCGCGCGCAAACCCTTCGTCGCCGTCGATCGAATTGAGCAGCGCCTGCCAGTCGATCGGATGGGGCGCCGGCTTAGGCGCCTGCGGGGGCTCCGCCGGCGCCGCAGGCGCCGGGATCGCGCTGGGCAGTAGACGCTCCAGGGAGGCGTCGAGCTTGGCCCGCTCGATAGGCTTGGATAAATAGTCATCCATACCGGCGGCACGGCACTTCTCTTCGTCGCCTTTCATGGCATGTGCGGTGAGAGCGACGATGGGAATATGGTTTTTGCCGGCTTCGAGCCGGCGAATCTCGCGGGTTGCCGCATAGCCGTCCATCTGCGGCATCTGGCAATCCATGATGATGAGATCGAATTTTCCGCTCTGCCAGGCGGCGACGGCCGCCACGCCGTCCGCCACGATGTCGACCCGATAGCCCATTTTCTCCAGCAGACTTCGCGCCACCTTCTGATTGACCAGGTTGTCCTCGGCCAGCAGGATTCGGTTGCGTGCGAGGGCTCGTTGCGCGCGCAGCGCGTGCCGGGTGATCATCGGCTGACTTCGCAGGTGCCAGGAGTCCGCAGTGCTCGCCAGGACCAATACCAGACTTTCGGTCAGGTCGCGTTGCGTCACGGGCTTCAATAGATAGCCCGCGAAGCCGATGTCGGCAAACATCCTGCCGTCGCCGCGCTGGCCCGAAGACGTCAGCAAAATCAGCCGGGTGGATTTCAGGGTCGGATCCCGGTTGATGGTGCGGCCGAGTTCCGCGCCGTCGCAATCAGGCATCAAATAATCGAGGAGCGCCGCATCGAAGGGCCGGCCCGCGGCGCTCGCCTGCCGCAACAGCGCCAGCGCCTCATCCGCCGAGCTTGCCGATACGGGCTCGACACCGCACAAGAGAAGCTGCCCCATGAGCACTTTGCGGTTGGTGGCGTTGTCGTCCACCACGAGGACGCGCTGTCCCTTGAGGGACGCAGGCGCAGCATGAATGAGCGGCGGGCTCACGCTGGCCGGCGGGAAATGCACGGTAAACCAGAAAAGGGAACCCACGCCTTCGCTACTTTCAACGCCGGTTTCGCCGCCCATGAGTTCGACCAGATGACGCACGATCGACAGTCCCAGTCCCGTGCCGCCGAATCTGCGCGTGGTCGATGTGTCCACCTGCATGAAGGGCGCGAACAAAGAATCCAACCGATCGGCCGGGATTCCTATGCCCGTGTCCCTCACCTCGCAGCGCACTTTGGTGCCGTTCTCGCCGGTCTCCAGGACCTTGAGCTCGAGCGACACCTCGCCCTTGGCCGTGAACTTGACCGCGTTGCCGGCGAGATTGAACAGGATCTGACGGACGCGTCCCGCGTCGCACTTCACCAGAGGAGGCAAATTGGCATCGATTTGGGCGGTGAGCTCCAATCCTTTCGCGTGTGCTTGAACGGAGAGAAGCCGGGCGACGTCTTCGAACGTGTCGCGGAGGTCGACGTCGAGCTGCTCGAACTCGAGTTTGCCGGCCTCAACCTTGGAGAAATCCAGGATATCGTTGATGACCGTCAGCAAGGACGCGCCGCTGTCGCGGATGGTCTCTGCATAGTCCCGCTGCAAGGCATCGAGCTTGGTGTCGAGCAGCAGTTCGGTCATCCCGAGCACACCGTTCATCGGAGTGCGTATCTCATGACTCATGTTGGCGAGGAAGTCGCTCTTTGCGCGGTTGGCGGATTCCGCAACTTCCTTCGCGCGGAGCGTCTCGAGCGCAGCCGCCTTCAGATCGGTCAGGTCGAGCACGATTCCATGCATCTCGAGCGGCTGCCCGCGCGCGTCGCTGCGCGCCGCCACCGCCGCGCGCACGTACTTGACGGCGCCGTCGACGACGAAGCGATGGTCGAGAGTGCGTGAACCGCCGCCGGAGGCCAGATCCGCCAGCATGCCTTCCACCGACGCCCGGTCTTCGGGATGAGTGACCGCGAGATACGCCGCCAGGGGCGGCTCGCCCTCATCCGGATTCCCCAGCAGCTGCCGCAGTTCCTTCGACATCGTTCCGGCGCGGGTCGCGAGGTTCGTGTACCAGGTTCCGAGATTGGCGAACTGCTGCGCACGTTTGAGTTGATCTTCGGTGTCGGCCTGTGCGGTCATGGCACGCCGTCGAGCACTCTGAGCCCGCCAGATTGCGATGCCATTCAGGCAGGCGAGGGCGCCCGCGATCAACACGCCGAGTGCCGCCGACACGTCGACTCGCCGAACCAGCTGTCGATATCGATCCGCACGGACCGTGATACCGACGTAACCGACCATCTCGCCGCTCTGGGCGAAAATCGGCGCGTGCGCCCGGATTCCCATTCCCCAAGCCGTGGCGTAGGGTTCCTTCTCCACCGTCAGGCGGTGGGTCCTCGACACCTCGATCTCCCCCGGGCTCGGTTCGTCCACCTCCATGGGCGGAGAGTGATTGGGCCGGCCCGCCTCGTCGAATGTACCCTGGCGGGTGCCGTCGAGTATGAAATGCATGACGTTGCCCTGCATGACGCCGACGTACGCGAATCGGATGTCGGGGTTGGTGTCGAGCAGGACACGAAGAGGCCGCGATGCGCGGTTGTACTCCGGGGAGCCGTCCTGGCTGGGGTCATTGAATTTACGGAGCTCGTCCGGGTCGATGAGCGCCGCCGTATCGGCCGCCGTGCGAGCGAGATAGGTCCGCACATCCTCCAAGAGTATCTGCCTGACGATGACATCGACGACGGCGATTCCGGCGATGGCGGTGCCCCACGCGATCAGTCCCCCTGCGATCGCCGACAGGATGGGACGCGCCTCATTGCGCCTGCCGCGCGCCGAGCTGAGCAGGCGTGAATCGAGTCGCTTCCACAGAGGTGTCGGGTTGGTCATGGGCGCCCACCAGACTAATCGGTTCGCGTAGGCGTTGACCATCCTCATTCGCCTGAATCGCGAAGCGGATCTCGAAGAGGCCTAATATTGTCCTTGAGTTCGACAGACCGCAGCCCTGCCGCGGTGCATCCCGCGGCAGCGCTGCCGGGTCAAGAAGGCCCTAAGATCGCCTTGAGAGTCAGCGTGGCCGGGTCGAAAACCGCAAGCATGGGATGCCCTCGGCCGATCAGCGGCATGGCGTTCGGCTGATCCGAGTTCGACCCCATGGCGCGCATGCGCTGTTTGAGCGTCGTCTTCTGTTTGGGTGCGAAATAGGCGACATCATCCACCTTTTTGAGCTTCGCCCGAAGGTCGGTCATTCCCTGTTCCCAGGGCTTGAAGTATCGCGGCATGGAGATGACATCGTCGCCTCCCATAAGCGCCGAGCTGATGATTTTCTTGCGCGTCCCCAGATCCGGCGGCAGGGGCGCCCAAACCCATCGCGGCAGGCTGTACCAGTGCGGCGCCAGCGCTGGGTTCTGTTGCCGGCCGAGCGCCGCCTCATCGTCATCGATGTCGTAGGCCTGAACGAGCTGCAGCACCCCCTCGGAGTAGGCGTAGTACATCGGCCGTCCGTTCCAGAGCGACGCCGTGCCGTACACCAGCGCGCAGAGCTGGACCACGACGATCACCGCAATGTCGCGGGTCAATTCACGGCGCGATTTGCTCGAACGTGCGATGATGAAGGTGAGCGTGGGGCCGAGGACGACATCGACACCGACCATCACCACGACCACGCGAGTTACATCGGTCAAGACCCACGCCGGCCAGCGATACCAACCGAGGTAGAGGCTGCCGAGTATGGTCGAAAGCGCCACGCAGCTCGCGAGCAAGTGCAGGCCGAAAGCCTTGAACCTGAACTTCATGATTATATTTTCCACAAACTCTGCATCAAGTGAAGGTCACGTCTGCGGTGCCCTGCAGAATCTGCGAACATCGTCACACGCCCGGCATGGCGCCGTGAGCGGTGTGGCGCCACACCCGAAATCCTCCGAGAAACGCGAAGTCGTTGCTGCCGAGACGGGTGTTTTTCGGGAGCCGCTTCAACTTGCGCGCATTGCCGCCGCCGATCACGACGTAGTCGGCTTCCAACACGGCGCATAGCTGCTCCACGACCTCGGCCACGTTGCGGCGCCATTTCTTCAGTCCCAAGCGCTTCATTCCGCGCTCGCCGACGTACTCTTCGTAGGAGCGTCCCTTCTTGTAGGGCAGATGTGCGAGCTCCATGGGTGCGACGACACCGTCGACGATCATGGCGGAGCCCAACCCGGTCCCGAGCCCTAGAAACAGCATTCGGCCGCCCTCGTAGCTGCCGATCGCCTGCATGGCGGCATCGTTCATGATGTGGGTCGGCCGGCCGAAGGCCTTGCGAAAATCGAATCCAACCCAGCCGGGTCCGAGGTTGTGCGGCTCTACGATGACTCTTCCGTGCAGCACCACTCCGGGATAGCCGATGGATACCGCATCGTAAGTCCAGTCGCCGGTCAGCTGGTGCACACGCGCGACCATACGGCGGGGAGTCAGTTCCGGGCCCGACTCGAATTGCCGCAGTTCGCGGCGGCCGAAAACGCGCATCTTCACGTGGCTGCCGCCGACGTCGATGGCGAGTACTCGTCTGGGGTGCTTTAACGGCATAATTCCGCGACAATACCTCAATGCGACGCTGCGGATCATTCGATTTGGTGATATTCGACTGCGACGGGGTCCTGGTCGACAGCGAGCCGATCACCAGCCGCGTCTTCACGCAGATGCTCAATGAGCTGGGCCTGAGGGTCACGGTGAACCAGGTGTTCGAGCAATTCGTCGGCAAATCGCTGGCGCACTGTCTCGAGAGGGTCGGGCAACTCTTGAAGAAGGACGTACCCGCGGAGTTCGCGCAATCGTATCACCGGCGCGCCGCCGAGGCCCTTAAGCGCGAGCTCAAGGCGGTACCGGGCATAGAAGGGGTGCTGGGGGCGATCCAAACGCCGTACTGCGTCGCCTCCAACGGCACAATGGAAAAAATGCGGGCCACCCTGGGGCTGACCGGCTTGCTGCCCAAATTCAAGGACAGACTGTTCAGCATTTCGGAAGTTGCCCGGGGCAAGCCTCATCCGGACATCTTCTTGCACGCCGCTCAGATGTGCGGCGCCTCCCCTTCCGCCTGTGCGGTCATCGAGGACACATCCACGGGTGTCGCCGCAGGGGTGGCTGCGGGAATGACGGTCTTCGGTTATTGTGCACTTACGCCGGAACAGCACTTGATCGACGCCGGCGCTCACTACACTTTTGAACGCATGAGCGAGCTTGCGGGCCTGCTCAGCGTCCCCGTCAATCGCGGCCGAGGTCACACATGTTCGACGCAATCCTGATCGAGCGCGATGAACATCCCTATCGTGCTGCGTTCACTACGCTCGAGGACACACGCTTGCCTGCCGGCGATGTCACCGTGCGCATCGGGTATTCGACGCTCAATTACAAGGACGCGCTTGCGATCACGGGCAAGGCGCCGGTGGTGCGGCGATTTCCCATGGTGCCGGGAATCGACTTCGCGGGCACGGTTGAGGCGTCGGATAACCCCGCGTACCGGGCCGGAGACCGGGTCTTGCTCAACGGTTGGGGTGTGGGAGAGCAGCATTGGGGCGGCCTCGCGCAGCGCGCCTGTGTGAAGGGGGAGTGGCTCATCCCCCTGCCCGCCGCGTTCACCCCGCGTCAATCCATGGCCATCGGCACGGCGGGCTTTACGGCCATGCTCTGCGTCATTGCCCTCGAACGGCATGGAGTGAGACCCGAAAGCGGAGAAATACTGGTGACCGGCGCCGCGGGCGGAGTGGGCGGCGTCGCGGTTGCGTTGCTGGCCAAGCTTGGGTTCAGGGTGGCGGCGATGACCGGTCGTCCCGCCGAGGGTGAATATCTGAAGCGGCTCGGCGCCGCGGAAATTCTGGACCGGGTGCAGTACGCGGGTGCCGGAAAGCCGCTGACCAAGGAACGCTGGGCGGGGGCCGTTGACGTGGTCGGCAGCCACACGCTGGCCAATGTGTGCGCTGCCATGAGTTATCGAGGCGTGGTCGCGGCGTGCGGACTCGCAGGCGGCATGGATTTTCCCGCCACTGTGGCGCCCTTCATTTTGCGCGGCGTCACGCTCGCCGGGGTGGACAGCGTGATGTGCCCGCGTACGGACCGCCTGGAGGCATGGCAGCGGCTGAGCCGAGACCTCGAGGCCGACAAGATCGAGTTTCTCACCGAGGACATCGGCCTCTCGCAAGTCATCGATCGCGCGGCAGGGATTATCGAAGGGCGGGTTCGCGGCCGGTTGGTCGTCGATACCGACCGTTAACGGGCGGCGCCGACCAGGGTGATCCAGCCGAGCACCAGCACGGCGAGAAAGACGGTCTCCGCCGCGATGAGGGCAATGGCCGTTGTGCCGACGGCCATCATTTCGCGCAGGCTCGTTTTCATGCCGAGAGCCGCCACTGAAATGACCAACAACCATTTCGATGCCTCGGTTAGAACGGAGGCAATGGGCCTGGACACGAGAGAGAATCCGTTGAGCGCCGCCAGCACGACGAAGCCGATGAGAAAGCCGGGCAGTAGAGCGACCTTGGTTTGTGCGGGCTTGTTCTCCGCCCTGCCTCGCGCAACCAGCAGGGTGATGACCAAGACCACGGGCAGGAGCATGGTGACTCGCATCAGTTTGACGATGGTGGCGGTGTCGCCGACCTGCGGCGAGGTGGCGTAGCCTGCGGCGACCACTTGGGCGACGTCGTGAATCGATCCGCCGAGGAACCGCCCGGTCTGCGATGGATCCCAATGCAGATGCGAGACAAGCGCCGGGTACAGCAGCATGGCCACGGTGCTATATGTGGTGATGCATGCGATCACCACCACGGTGTCGCGTTCCGAGTCCTTGCGGGGCCATGCCACCGCGATGGCCATGGCGGCGGATGCGCCGCAAATTCCGACGGCGCCGCCGGAGAGCACGCCGTAGCGGCCGTCGAGCTTCATGGTCCTGGCAAGCGCCCAGCCGAAGCCGATGGTCAAGGGAACGGTCACCGCGACCATGGCGGCGGTCGACCAGCCGAGACTGCCGACTTGACCGAAGGTAATGCGCAGTCCGAGCAGAGCGACGCTGATTCGCAGCAGGGTGCGCGCCGATACATTGATGCCGGGCGCGTAGCGCGCCTCGGCCGACAATTGATTCAACGCCATGCCGAGCAACAGAGCGAAAATGACGGGCGGCGCGTGGTAGTGATCCGACAGGTAGGTCGCCGCCAGGCCGACGATCAGGGTGGATGCCAGTCCCGGTCCGATGGAGTCGGCGAGCGAGCGAAGCGCACTCGGGCGCCAGCGTTTGATGAAGGAGGAAAACTCCATCAGACGGATCTTACCCGCCGCAGCGCGCCGCGCCACCCCGCGATTTGAATCTCCCGATCGGCCGCACTCAAGGCCGGCTCAAAACGCGTCTCCGACCGGCGCAGCGCCGCGATCTCCTGCAAAGATCCATACACCCCGCAGCCGAGTCCCGCGAGGCTCGCGGCCCCCAACGCCGTGGATTCGGCGACGGCCGGGCGCCGTATGGCCATCCCTAGGACGTCCGCCAATCTCTGCATGAATAGATCATTGTGCGACATCCCGCCGTCCACCTTCAGGGTCTCGGGCCGAAGGCCGTCGGCTGCCATCGCGTCGAGCAGGTCATAGGTTTGATAGGCGACGCTATCCAGAGTGGCGCGTGCGATCTGCGCGCGCGAGGACGCACGCGTGAGCCCAAGTATGGCGGCCCGCGCATCGGGATCCCAATAGGGCGCCCCCAGCCCCGTGAACGCCGGCACGACATACACTCCGCCGGCGTGCGGCACCGAGGCGGCCAGCGCTTCGATGTCGGATGCCCGAGAAATGAGGCCGAGTCCATCGCGCAGCCACTGTACCGCGGACCCCGCCGACAAAATGGAGCCTTCCAGCGCGTAGGTGACGACGCCGTTGAGCCGGTAGGCGATGGTGCCGAGCAGGCGGTTCTTAGAGGACACGAGCCGCTGTGCGGTGTTGAGCACCAGGAATGCGCCGGTGCCGTAGGTACACTTGAGGTCTCCCGCAGCGAAGCAGGCCTGTCCGACCAGGGCCGCCTGTTGATCGCCCGCGACTCCCCGAATGGGCAGCGATTGTCCGAGCACCGCCGCATCGCTGCGTCCGAAGTCTCCTGCGCTGTCCCTGACTTCGGGCAGAACGCTCATCGGCACATCGAACATTTCGCACAGCGCCTCGTCCCAGCGGCCCTTGCCGATGTCGTAAAGCGCGGTGCGGCTTGCGTTCGTTGCATCCGTTAGATGCAGCCTGCCGCCGCTCAGGCGCCAGATGAGAAAGCTGTCGATGGTGCCGAAGGCGATGTGGCCGGCCTTTGCGGCCTCGCGCGCTCCCTGCACGCGGTCCAGAATCCATGCGATCTTGGTGGCCGAAAAATATGGATCGAAGCGCAAGCCGGTTTTGCCGCTGATCGCCTCCTCTCCGTGATCCGCGGCCAGTTGCCTGCATCGATCCGCGGTCCTGCGATCCTGCCAAACGATTGCGTTGTAGAGGGGCGCGCCGCTGCGCCGGTCCCAGAGGATGGTGGTTTCTCGCTGGTTGGTGATGCCGATGGCGGCAACGCTTCGATTGGCTTCTCGCAGCTGCTGCAACACTCGCCGGCCGGTCGTGGTGACCGTGGCCCAAATCACCTCTGCATCGTGCTCCACCCAGCCCGGGCCCGGATAGATCTGCTCGAAGCTCTCCTGATCCGCCGCCACCACATCGCCCGCAGGGGAGAAGCCGATGGCGCGCGTTGAACTCGTTCCCTGGTCGATCGCGAGCAAGATATCGTGAGCCACTGTTTATCTTATTCTGAACGGGCTCGAGGCGAGTCCCTGAGTCGCAGAATAGCTGCTCGCGAGTGCTGCGCAAGCGCCGGCACCACTGTCCGGTATCGTCCGCGGACAGTGTCCGCGGACAGGTCTGCGCTCCGCGATGATGTTCCAGTCTAATGAAAACAAGCACTTATGGGGAGATGGTGCGTGGCATGGCGCTTGCTTTGCTTGCATTGGGACTATTACAGGCGATGGCAATGCAGCGTTACTCAGCGGTGATGATCGCGATGGCCTTGGCGGCCAACTTAAGCGGCGCCAACGATCTCAAGGATCTGTATGAGCTCGCGTTGACCCGCGATGCGACCTTGCAGGCGGCCGCGTTCCAGCGCGATGCTGCGATCGAAGCCAAACCTCAGGCGCTCGCCCCGTGGCTGCCGCAGGTGTCGGCCGCCGCCGCCTCCATGCGTGAGCGCGCGGGTTTCGACGGCA
Source organism: uncultured Gammaproteobacteria bacterium (assembly GCA_963702735.1). GTDB lineage: Bacteria > Pseudomonadota > Gammaproteobacteria > Steroidobacterales > Steroidobacteraceae > Bog-1198. Next base: position 406,208 of record CAVPDW010000003.1, read on the forward strand.
CGCCCTCGACGGGGAGCCAGGCCGCCGACTGCACCTTGAGCGCTGCCTCCGGTTCGCAGCATTGCTATGGAACGGCGCACAGCCTGGGGCTGAATCTCTCGCAGACGCTGTGGAGCTTCCAGGCCTTCAACCAGCTCAAGGAAGCGAATTTTCAAGCCGCCGCCGCCGAGGCGGGGTTTCGCAGCGCCCAGCAAAATCTGCTGCTGCGCGTTGCGCAGGCCTACTTCGGGATTTTGTCGGCGGCCGATCAGCTCGCCACGAATCGTGCCGAGCGCGAAGCCTTCGGCACCCTTCTCAATCAAGCGCGGACCCGCGAGCAAACGGGGGTTGGCCCGCGCAGCGACGTCCGGCAGGCGCAGGCCTTCTACGATGCGACCGAACAAAGCGTCATCGACGCGCAGAATGCCCTCGACGACGCGAATCTGGCCCTCACTGAGATCGTGGGGCCGCATTCCGCCGCGATTGCACCGCTGCGCCAGGACATCCCATTGTCCTCGCCCGAGCCGGTATCGGCCGAGGAGTGGGTGGCCTCGGCGCGCCGGGATAACTTCGACGTGAGAACCGCGGAGCTCAAGATGGAGGCGGCGGAACGCGACATCTCGGCGCAGAGGGGCCGGGGGCTGCCCACTTTCCTGCTCACCGGCTCGAGTTCCAAGCTTACGCAGGACGAGGTGCTGGGCGGCAATCAAACCCTGGACACCGTGGGAGTGTCCTTCAGCTGGCCTCTGTTTCAGGGAGGCGCGATAGCCTCGGCGGTGCGCCAGTCGCGGGCGCTATACCGTCAGGCGCAAGCAGGCTACGACTCGGCGCAACGCGATACCGAGCGCCAGACCCGCGCCGCCTTTCGCGGCATCGTCAGCGGCATTCAACGCATCGGCGCGGCGCGGCGCGCGGTCGATTCCGGACAGGGCGCGGTGGAAGCGAGCCGGCGGAATGTGGAATTCGGCACCGGCACCGAGTTCGATTTGCTGAATGCACAGAACAATTACTATGCGGCGATACGCGCCTACAGCCAAACCCGCTACGACTACTTGACGAATGTGTTGATCCTGAAGCAACAAGCCGGCCGATTGAGCGAGCATGACCTGCTCGCCATCGATGACCTGCTCATCGAGAGGGGTTCATGAGCATGCGGCTGCTACCCAAGGAGCCCGTCATGCTGCGCGATACCGCAGGCCAGGATCGAGTGATCGAACGCGAAAGCCCGTTGAAGCGTCATCGCGTATGGATCCTCGCCGGGCTCGCGGGGCTCGTCGCGCTCGGCGTATTGTTCAGCTTTTTGCTGCGCTACTCCGGCGCGGGCGCCTCGGTCGATCGCTCGCGGCTCGCGATCGCCACGGTGGAGCGCGGCAGTTTCATCCGCGACATAGCCGCCGACGGCCAGGTCGTGGCTGCGGTCAGTCCCACCTTGTACGCCAATGCCTTGGGCACCGTCACGCTCAAGGTGCATGCGGGCGACGCGGTATCGAAGGGCCAGGTGCTCGCCGTGGTCGACAGCCCCGATCTGACCGCCAGGTTGTCGCAGGAAGAAGCGACTGCCGTGGGTCTGCGCATCGATTGGCAGCGCGCGACGCTCGATGCCGAACAGAAGCTGCTGCAGCTTCGGGACGCGTTCGATCAGGCGCAGGTCGACCAAAAAACGGCGCAGCGCGAGCTCGATCGAAGCCGCAAGGCATACGAGCTCGGTTCCTATACCGAACTACAGGCGCTCAAGGCGCAAGACGCGCTGGAGAAGGCGCAGTTCGCGTACAGCCAGGCGAAAATGAACTTCGACTCGCAGCCCAAGCAAAACCGCTTCGACATCGACAGTAAGAAGGCCCTGTTCGATCGGCAGCAGTTGTTGGTGGCCGATCTGAGGCGCCAGGTCGACGGCCTGAATGTGAGGTCCCCGGTGGACGGTCAGGTCGGGCAGGTGCAGGTCGCCGACCGCGCCAGCGTCGCCAAGGACGCGCCGCTGCTCACGGTGGTCGATTTGTCCGCCCTCGAGGTCGAGATCAAAGTCACGGAGAGTCTCGCACGGGATCTTCGCCCGGGCATGAGCGCCGATCTGGAGGGGGCGGGCCACCATTGGGCGGGAACCGTGAGCGGCGTGTCTCCCGAAGTGGTCGCGGGGCAAGTGACCGCGCGCCTGCGCTTCGGCGCCGAGAAGCCTGCGGGCCTGCGCCAGAGCCAGCGGCTGTCGGTTCGAATCTTCATCGACCGCCGCGACAATGTGTTGATGGTCGACCGCGGCGCCTTCGTGGACCAGGAGGGCGGCGGGTTCGCCTACATCGTCCAGGGCAACGTGGCCGAGCGCCGGCCGGTGCGGCTGGGCGCCGCAAGCATCGCCAAAGTGGAAATCCTCGACGGCTTGTCGGCGGGCGATCAAATCGTCATTAGCGGTACCGACGAATTCAAGTCGGCGCCGCGAGTCATTCTCAGTCACTAACGCCAAGAGAACGCCATGCTCAAGATGACCCATCTGTCAAAAGCCTATCGAACCGAAGTCGTCGAGACCTACGCCTTGCGCGATTTCTCGATTCATGTGCGCGAGGGCGAATTCGTCGCCGTTACCGGGCCGTCGGGATCGGGCAAAACCACCTTTCTCACCATCGCCGGACTGCTCGAGGAATTCAGCGGCGGGGAGTATCAATTGGACGGCGCCAACGTGCGCGGGCTCAATGACAACCAGCGCTCGAGACTGCGCAATGAAAAGATCGGCTTCATCTTTCAGGCCTTCAATCTGATTCCCGACTTGAACGTGCAGGACAACATCGACGTGCCGCTGCGCTATCGGGGCTTCGACGGCGCGGAGAGGCGCCGCCGCATCCAGGAATCGCTCGCCCGGGTCGGCCTGTCGGCGCGCGGGCGCCATTACCCCGCGGAGCTCTCCGGAGGCCAGCAGCAGCGGGTGGCCATCGCACGGGCACTCGCCGGGTCGCCGCGGCTGTTGCTGGCGGACGAGCCCACCGGCAATCTCGACACGCAAATGGCGCGCGGCGTACTGGACTTGCTCGAGGAACTGCACCGCGACGGGTCCACCATCGTCATGGTGACGCATGACCCTGAACTTGCGGTTCGCGCACAGCGCGAAGTGCACATCGTCGACGGTCAGGTGGTCGACCTGGCGCCGCAGCCGCGCCTGGTCGCGGGCAACCACATCAACACCTGAGGGCCCGCCATGCTCAACTATTATTTCAGCCTTGCGCTGCGCAGCCTCAAACGCAACGCCGTGCTCACGGTGCTGATGATCGCGGCCATCGGCGTGGGGATCGGTGCGTCGATGACCACCTTGACGGTGTTTCGCGCCATGGCGGGCGACCCGATACCCAACAAGTCACGGCAGCTGTTCGCGGTGCAAATCGACAACTGGGGGCCGAAGCAGGGAATCGTCACCGGCGATAAGGACAACCTGCAGGAGCAGATCAGTTATCTCGACGCCGTCGGGTTGATGAATGCGCATGCGGCGCAGCGACAGTCGGCCATGTACGCCACGGGCTTCGCGTTGACGCCGTCCAATCCGGACTTGCGCCCATTCCAGGTGCAAGCCCGCGCGGCATACACCGATTTTTTCCCCATGTTCGATGTGCCGTTCCGCTACGGCGGCCCTTGGACCGCGGCGGACGATGAGGGTCGCGCGGAAGTCGTCGTCATCAGCCGAGAATTGAACGACAAGGTGTTCGGCGGCAGCAATTCCGTCGGCAAGACGCTGAATCTCGACGGCCACGACTACCGAGTCGTCGGAGTGCTGGGTTACTGGGAACCAACGCCGAAGTTCTACGATCTCAACAACAACAAGTACGGCAAGGCGGAGCAAGCATTCATCCCCTTCACCCGGGCCGTCGAACAGCAGCTGCCGTCGTGGGGCAACAACAATTGCGGCGGCGAGACGGTGCCCGCCCCGGGCTGGGAAGGGAGGTTGCATTCCGAATGCATCTGGATACAGTTCTGGGCGGAGCTGCCGACCGCCGCGGACGCCGGACGCTACCGTTCATTTCTCAACAATTATGCGGCGGAGCAGCGGCGCGTCGGCCGATTCCACTGGGCGCCCAATACCCGCATACGCAACGCACGAGAATGGCTGACGCACGAGCATGCCGTCTCCACCGAGGCGCGCATCCTCGTGCTGGTGTCGTTCAGCTTTCTGCTGGTTTGCCTGCTCAATGCGATGGGTCTGATGCTCGCAAAAATCATGGGGCGCGCCGCGGACATCGGCGTGCGCCGCGCGCTCGGCGCCAGCCGGCGGGCCATATTCGGCCAGTGTCTCATCGAGGCCGGCGTGGTGGGCCTGGCCGGCGGACTGCTCGGGCTCGCTCTCACTGCGCTCGGTCTCATGGGCCTGCGTTCGCTATTGTCGGACGAGGTGAATCGGCTGACTCATTTCAGTCCGAGCGATATCGCCATCGCGGTGACGCTGTCGGTGGTCGCCACCGTCCTCGCGGGACTGTATCCGACCTGGCGCGCCGCGCAGGTGCAGCCCGCCTGGCAATTGAAAGCTCAATAGGGGAACACCATGGAACTGCGTCCCATACTTTCCGCCATGCGTCGCAATAAAGCCGGCGCCATCCTGATCGGCGTGCAAATGGCGATCACGCTGGCCATTCTCTGCAACGCGCTGTTCATCATTCAACAGCGCATCGCCCTGAGCACCCGTCCCACCGGCACGGACGAGAGCAATATCTTCGTGATCGCCAACCAGTGGGTGGGCAATCCGCCGGATCTCGCGGCGAAGCAGCAGGCGGATTTGGCGGCACTGCGGGGGTTGCCGGGCGTCGTCGATGCGTTCGCGAGCAACTCGTTTCCGCTGCATAACGGCGGCTCTACCGAAGGTTTGAAGCTGAATCCGGACCAGAAGGATGATTCGGCGCTGACCGCATTGTACTTCTCGGACGAGCATGGCCTGCAGGCGTTCGGGCTCAAACTGGTCGCGGGCCGCAACTTCACTGCCGACGAAGTGGCGGACAAAATGGGTTACACGGATTACCGGCCGCCCGCTGCCGTCATCATCACACGAGCGCTTGCAGACAAGCTGTTTCCCGGCAAGTCCGCGCTGGGTCAAGGCGTTTATTTCGAAGGCATGCCAAAACAAGTGCCCGTCGTGGGCGTCGTCGATCGATTGCAAGTGCCCTGGACTCAGGCGGGCGGCTGGGGCAGCAAGTTCAACGACAATTCGACCATCCTGCCGTTCCGTTTCGTCAACGCGCAGATGTACTACGTCGTGCGGGTGCAGCCGGGCCGCATCGCCCCAGCCATGAAGGCGGCTGAAAGCAAGCTCATCGAAGCGGACCGTGCACGGGTGCTGACAAAGACTCTGACGCTCACCGAGGCGCGCGCGGATGCATATCAGGACGACCGCGGCCTGGTGGTCATCCTGAGCGTTGTCTGCGCGGCGCTGGTGGCGGTCACCGCGTTCGGCATCGTCGGCCTCACCAGTTACTGGGTGTCGCAGCGCCGCCGCCAGATCGGCATCCGCCGTGCGCTCGGCGCGACTCGCAACGCCATCATTCACTACTTCCAGACCGAGAATTTTCTGATCGCTGCGGCAGGTTCATTGGCGGGCGTCGGCATGGCGGTGGCCTTGAATTTGTGGATGGTGTCGACCTTCGAGATGGAGCGCCTGAATGCCGGGTACGCATTCGTCGGCGCGATTCTGGTGCTGTTGCTGGGTCAGCTCGCGGTGCTGTGGCCCGCGCTGAAAGCCGCGTCCATTCCGCCGGCGTTGGCGACGCGGGCGGCTTGATGGGGCAAAGGGGCGCCGCCCCTGCACCCGTGCCTGATGTGATTCGGCGCCGCACCCGTTAACATTCGCTCATGCGAACCGTATTGGTCATCGATGACAACCCCGCGGTAGCCCAAGCATTGTCGCTGCTGTTCGGGCTGCATGACATCCGCACCCTCGCGGCCGTCTCCCCCGAGCAGGGCCTCGCTTTGCTCGCGCGCGAGCGCATCGATCTGGTCGTCGCCGACATGAATTTCAGCGCCGATACAACCTCGGGCGAGGAGGGCAGTGCGCTGTTTCGCGCGCTGCGCTCCCATCAGCCCGACTTGCCGGTGATACTGCTCACGGCATGGACTCATCTGGAGTCCGCCGTGCAGCTCGTCAAGGCCGGCGCGGCCGACTACATCGGCAAGCCCTGGGACAACGACAAGCTGCTCGCGACGGTCGAGAACCTGCTGGAATTGGCCGAGGCGACCCGCGAACGGCAGCGATTGCAGCAGGAGCAGCGCCGGCGGCGCGAGCTGCTGGCCGAGCAATACGACTTATGCGGCATCGTATTCGCCTCCGACGCGATGGAGCGCGCGGTGGAACTTGCCTGCCGCGTCGCGCGCGGCGACGTGCGGGTGTTGATCACGGGTCCGAACGGCGCCGGCAAGGAGCGCATCGCGCAGATCGTGCATGCGAATTCTTCCATCCGCGGCGGGCCCTTCGTCGCGGTCAATTGCGGGGCCATACCCTCGGAATTGATCGAGGCGGAGTTGTTCGGGGCCGAAGCCGGCGCCTTCACCGGAGCGGGCCGAGCGCGGATCGGCCGGTTCGAAACGGCCGACGGCGGCACGTTGTTCCTGGACGAAATCGGCGATCTGCCCCTTGCGGGTCAGGTGAAGCTGCTGCGCGTGCTCGAGACCGGACAGTTCGAGATGCTCGGTTCGAGCAGAAGCCGCAGCGCCAAGGTCCGCGTGCTCTCCGCCACCAATGCCGATCTGCCCGCGCTGATTCGCGAAGGGCGCTTTCGCGAGGACCTCTTCTACCGGCTCAACGTGATCGAGATCGCCGTACCCTCCTTGGCGGAACGGCCCGCCGACATTTTGCCGCTGGCGCGGCATTTTCTGGGCGCGGAATTGCAGTTGAGCGACGACGCCGCTGCGGCATTGCTCGCGCACGAGTGGCCGGGCAACGTGCGGGAGCTGCGCAATTCGATCGAGCGCGTCAAGCTACTGGTACGCGGCAAAACCGTCGCCGCAAGCGACTTGAATCTGCCCGCGTCGCAGCGCGCCCCGGCGGAGGGCGAGGGGGCGCGGCGCGACCCCGATCAGCCCAGCCGCGAAGCCATCGAGGCGGGCTTGCGCGAGGCGGGCGGCAACATCAGCCGGGCGGCGCAAAGCCTCGGCCTGTCCCGCCAGGCGCTCTACCGGCGCATGGAACGCTTCAATTTGCGCGCTGGCGGCGGCGGCTGATGGCCGCCTGGCGGCGGCTGATTCGCATGAACCTGCGACTTCGGCCGAAGCTGCGCCTGCGGGCAAAACTGACGGCGCTTCTCTTCGGGCTGGTCGCCCTGGTCGCGGGCCTGAGCGCGTGGGCGGCGCACGCCTTCGGCGATGTGGTGCTGGCGTGGTCGCTGACCGTCGGCGCCGCGATTTTTCCGGTGCTGTGGCTGGCGGGGCGGGTCATGCAGCCGGTGGAACAGATGCTGCGCGCGCTGTCCGGTACCGTGGCCAGCTACAAGGAGGGTGATTTCTCACTGTCGCTGGTGGTCCACCGCGACGACGAATTGGGCGACTTGATGAAGGCGCACAACGAATTGGCGGCGGCCCTGCGCACCCAGCGCGCGCACCTGGTGCAGCGCGAATTGCTGCTGGACACGGTCATGCAGAATTCCCCGGTGGCGCTGGTGTTGGTGGACGCCCACGAGCGCATAGCCTATGCCAACATCGCGGCCCGGCATCTGCTCAGTGAGGGCCGCAGCCTCACCGGTTTGCGCTTCGGCGATATGTTGACGGGCGCGCCGCCCGCCTTGCGCGACGCCGCCGCGGCCCAGGGCGATACCCTGTTCTCCACCGAGATCGAAGGAATCGAGGAGACATTCCACTTGTCGCAGCGCGCCTTCATCCTGCAGGGGAGCCCGTTTCGGCTGTATCTGCTGAAGCGCTTGACGCGCGAGCTGTCGCGCCAGGAAGTGTCGACGTGGAAAAAATTGATCCGCGTGCTGAGCCATGAACTCAACAATTCGTTGGGACCCTTGTCGTCGCTCGCCCATTCCGGAGCGGAGATCGCGCGGCGGGGGGGCCATTCGACCCTGCCGGCGGTATTTGCGGCCATCGGCGAGCGCGCGGAGCACCTGCACCACTTCGTCAGCGGCTATGCGACTTTCGCGCGGTTGCCCGCGCCGCGCCCCGAGCGCATCGAATGGGCCGGATTCGTGGCCGATCTCGCCCGCCAGCAGCCGTTCACCGTGGCCGGGATTCTGCCGTCAATCCCCGGCTGGTTCGATCGGGCGCAAGTCGAACAGGCGCTGATCAACCTGCTCAAGAATGCGCACGAGGCGGGCGGTGTGGCCGCCGAGGTCGAACTACTGATTCTGTGCGCCGGTACCGATCAGCGCATCGAAGTGCGCGACCGAGGCGCGGGGATGAGCCAGACTGTGTTGGCGCAGGCCTTGCTGCCCTTCTATTCGACCAAGCGCAGCGGCACGGGTTTGGGGTTGGCGCTCGCGCGCGAGATTGCCGAAGCGCACGGCGGACGCATACAACTCGCGAATCGCGAGGGCGGCGGTTTGCGCGTGGTGTTGGATCTGCCCCTGAGGTTGCCGTGATCAGTCGAAGTCGGTCGCAAGATCGGGATGCTCGGCATGATGGAACATTCTGTCGATCTGCGCCGCCGTGGTTCGCCCCAGCGACAGCGGCGGCAGGGCGTCGCGGGTGAAGAACGCCACCTCGCTGGTTTCATCGCTGGCGCGCGCCGCGCCGCCGGTGATCTCGCAGATGAAGAACATCTTGTAGATGGAGTCGACGTTGCGCGGCGGATGGCCGCTGCGCTGATAGTCGCGCACGGCCGCAAGCTTCCGCGCCCGGGCTGTGAATCCCGACTCTTCGGCGATTTCCCTTACCACGCATTCGGCGGCCGATTGGTTGACGTCGGCCCAGCCGCCGGGAAGAGTCCAATTGCCGTCGCTGATTTCGCGCACCATGAGCACCCGGCCATCGACGAAGGCGGCGCCGCGTACGTCGACTTTGGGGGTCGCATAGCCCCAGTCCCCGCGCAGGATCTCGATGATCACTTCGTACCCATCGCCGGATCCCTGCGCCAGCATGGAAGCGGCCAATTCCCGCACTCTTTCATAGCGTTGCCGGTCGAAGCGATCCGCGGTGAAGGTCAATCCGGTCTGCGCAATGGCGCGCAATTCGCGCGCCACCCTCAACCATTGCGGTTCGTCCATCAGCGGGGAGCGAAGAACTCGGTGTAGCTCAGTATGCGGTCCTCGCTGAGCTCCACAAGATCCACGAGTTCGGTCGGGATGGTGACGCCGGTGACCTTTGAATAGATGTCGGTGCGCCAGTGCGCCGTCGCACGGGGCCATTCGACCACGAGCGACAGCAACGTGTAGTTATTGAGCCTAAACACCTTGACCATCATGGCGAGCCAGGGCCGAAACTCGGCAATGCCGCTGGCCCGTATCGCGATCGGTTTGTCTGCGCTGGCGCCGACGATTTCGAACCGACCCTGGTCCGCAAACAGCCGGCACAGGCCTGCGAGGTCGCCGCCGACGCGCGCCGCATGCAGGTCCCGAATCATGCGTTCCGCAACGACGCGCTCAGCCACTTAAGTCTCCTTCGGTCAGGCCAATGCAGCCCGAATCTCACCGCCGATCTGCTCGAACGCGGTGCGGGCATACGGGATCACGGCTCCCAGGCCGTAGAAAAGGTGAATCATACCCGGGTGGCAGGTGTAGGACACTAGGGAGTGCGCCTGGGTCAGGCGTTCGCCATAATCCAGGGCCTCGTCGCGCAATGGATCGAACTCCGCCGTATGAATGAGGGTGCGCGGCAGCCCGCGGAGGTCCTCTGCGCGCAGCGGCGAGATCCGCGGATCGGCCGGGTCGGTCCCCTGCGGTGCGTAGTGCAGCAGATCGTGATCGAGCGTGGCCTGATCGACCAGATAGCCGCTCGCGAACTCGCGGCGCGACGCGCTCTGGCGGCTGTAGTCCAGAATCGGGCAAATCAACAATTGCAGGGCCAGCCGGGGGCTGCGGATTCGGACCAGCGCTTGGGCGGTCGCCGCTGCCAGAGTGCCGCCCGCCGAGTCGCCGCAAATGCCGAGGCGTGAGGCATCGATTCCGAAATCTGCGGCGTGCATACCGATGTGGGTGACGGCCGCCAAGGCATCGTCGAGTGCGGCCGGAAACGGGTGTTCAGGAGCCAGCCTGTAGTCGACGGAGACGACCCTGCAAGCGCCCGCGTTGGCGAGCGCGCGCGCAATGCAGTCGTGCGTCTCCATCGTGCCTGCCACCAGGCCGCCGCCGTGAAAATAAACGAGCCCTGCGGTCTGCGGCGCGCTTGCACCTTCTGGAGTATAGATTCTGACGGCGAGAGCTTGGCCGTCGGGTCCTTGCAGGGTCCGGTCTTCGATGCCTGCCACGGCCGCCGCGGGGCCCGCGAGCTTCATGAGCTCCGAGAGCCCCATGCGACGCTCCTCGACCGAGGTTTCCAGTGCGTTGGGCGGCTTGCCCGCCGCGAGCACGTCCAAGAACCGTTTAACGCGCGGGTCCAACGGCACGAGTGCTTACGCTCGCGGCGATCAGAGGGCCAGCGCGGCCTTAGTGCGAGCGGGCCATTTTTGCAGGTCCAGGCCGTGATTGGCGAATAGCGCCACCGTCAGCCGGTCGATTCCGAAGGCGACGCAGCTGGTATGCGCCAATTCGCCCTGGTTGTCATGGATGCCCCACACCTGGCCGAAGTGCTCCCGGTGATAGTTGAAGCTCATGCACGCCGTGGGTGAAGCGCCTGGATAGTAGGGGATCAGCAACTCGAACTTCAGTGCCTGCTGGCGCTGACTCACCGCCATGACTTGGCCGACGCGGCCGAAAAACGGATCGTTCGCGACGTCGATGGTGAAGGGCAGGGCGAGGTCGCCCGCGAGGCCCGGCGCCCTGGCCATCCAGCTTTCGCGGAACTCCAGGATTTCGTCGGGCGAGCCTATTCTCACGAATTCGCGCATACGAAAGGATTGCAGGCGATCCAGGCTGCGCGAGGGTTCATGCCTGAACACATCTGCTTCGATGTCGAACCTAAGGCCGCCGGCCGGCAGCGCACCGCGCGTCGCCACGATGGGATAGACGGGATAGCAGGCCGCCGGCGACAAGACCAGATCCGAGGAGGTCACCGAAGTGGTCCAATCGCCGCCCTCCTCGTAACGATCGACGGCGGACCGGATCGAGGCCTCGGAGCCGTGAAGCGCGCACACGCAGCCCAGTAAATTGGGGAAGCTCTTGAGGTAACCGGACTTTTCCAGCTGTTTGCGGCTCATCACGGGCGGAAAACGCATGATTTCCGCTTGCGGATCCCGCTGCCGGGTGATGTAGCCTTCGAGGCGCTCGACGACGTGCGTGTACAGGGCGGTGCGCGCATACACACCGTCGACACCCATGGAACGAAACAGTCCGTCAGCGATGTCGCCGAGCGGGTCTGCCGGCGCGCCGGCGGCGGCCGCGGAGCCTGCCTTGCTGCTGTTGGACATAGTAGATTCAACCACTGATGGAAGTCGGCAGCGGCGTCATCAGGGACGTCGTGGCGAGATTGGTGAGGATGCGGTCGTTGTTGATCATGAGCGGCGCGGAGAGCACGTCGCGCAGCAGTCGGCCGATGGTGAATTCGGTGTCGTTGCGGTAGCCGGACAAGCCGCATGCGCGCAGCGCGCTCAAGACCGTCGTCACCGCCAGCTCCGATGCCTGCACCTTGGTCAGGGTGATCTGAGCCTGAAACTCCAGCGACGCAATGGCCTTTTCGTCCGACATGATGGCCTGATAGCTGTGCAGATTGGCCGAGAGCACGCCGCGCAGGGTACGCAGCGAGGACACGGCCTGGGTGAAGTGCGCGGCACCCGGCGGCATCTGGCCGTTCGAGCCGCGTATCGCGTGCCGAATGAAGGCCTGCGCCTTGGCCGCAGCCGCGGCCGCAATTCCCGCCCAGACCGAGCCCCACAAGAGGTGTGCGAACGGTACCATGGTTTGCGCGTGAATTCTGTCGTAGGGCTCGGGCATGATCTGCTCGGCCGCAGCGCGTGCTCGCAGGGTGAAGCCTTCGCTGTGCGTGCCGCGCATGCCGAGTGTGTCCCACACCTGCAGGCGCTCTAGGGTGTAATCGGACTTCAGCAGCACCAGCAACACCTGGTCGGAACCCGAGGCATCGGCCGCGCGGCGCGCCGTGGTCACGACGCCGTCCGCCTCGACGGCGTAGGAAATGACGGTGGCCTTGCGTTCGAGGGTCACTTGCGCGCCGTCGCGCTCGACGGCCGCCTCGCTGGAGCGCACGTTGCCGCCGGCCTGGCCCTCGGTGGTGGAGGATGCCATGAGCAATTGTTCGGCCGCGATTCTGCTCAAAATGCGCTCGATGGCCGCACTGCCCTTGGCATGCCGGGTGATGCACGCCATCTTGATCTGGTGCATGGCGTAAATCAGCGCTGCGGATGAGCAGGATTGGCCGAGGATGTAACAGACATCGGCCATTTCAGCGATGCTCGCCCCCTCGCCCCCCAAGGCTTGAGGGACCTGGATGCCGAGCAGGCGCTGTTTGCGAATTTCGGCAAAGGCCTCGCTTGGAAAGCGAGCCTCCGCATCCACCGCCGAGGCATAGGTTTTGGCCACGTCGGCCGCGGCGCGCGCGCGCGCCGTCAAATCGTTTTGGCGAACACTCAGCACCCGGGCGGTACCCGGCATTCTTTGAGGCTCCATCGAACATCCCCCAAACGTTAAGGGCAGCGGGAATCCAAGGACCATTATGCGGAGAGTCCCCCGCAGGGACAACCGCCGGCCACCCGCAATATGCCGCTTAGTGACGCCCGGCGCAGGTTTTGTAAGGATATGTAAAACTTTTCATCCATTGTGTGACAGGCTCTGCAGTGCGCCATTATCGATCTCTGCGGCAGCGCCTTAACCTGTCACACGGTATGATCAACCGGCTTTTTCTACGGAGTGGCTATCTCAGTGGATCAGAAGACGCTAGAGGGGGTGGGTGAGCAGCTCGTCGCTCTCGTGAAACAGACGCTTGGGGCCAAAGCGGCCCTCCCGCATCCATTTCCCATGGATCTGCAATTGAGCGACCTCGGCGTCAGCTCGCTCAAAATGGTCAATCTCATGCTGGCAGTCGAACTGGAGTTCGACATTGCCATCCCCCAGTCCGACATCACCCCGGAGAACTTCCATTCGGTGGCGGCGATCGAGACCTTGGTGGTCAGGACTCTGTCGCAGCGCAAGTCCTAGTCTCAGCCGGGTGCCGGCGCCGATATCCGTTCCGTGAGCGCCGCGATCAGCGCGTTCACGTCTTCCAGGGTCGTTTCACCGTTGGTCGCACAGATCCGGACGACGTCGCGGCCCTCGAAGGTGGTCGGCGCCACCCAGGCCCTGCCTGAGGACGCCACCCGGCGTACCAGCGCCCGTACATCCCCGAGTTCGGCCGGCGGCACCGCATCGAGCACCGCCAGCACCGACTCGTTGGCGATCGTCCATCCCCGGTCCACCAGACGCTCCTTGACTCTCTCGATCACCATGACGCCGCGCTCCACATGAGCGCCGAGGCCCTCCCAGCCGGCGGCGGCCAGCGTGAGGAACAGGCGCAACCCCAGAAATCGGCGCGACCACTGCACGCTGTTGAGATACGGATCGACGCCGGACACGCTCGACGGCATGAAGCTCGTCGAGGCGTGAAAGGCCTCGGACAAGAGGTGTCCGTGGCGGGTAATGAAGAGCGCACAACCCATGGTGGTTGCGAACCATTTGTGCGCATCGATGGTGATCGAGTCCGCGCGTTCAAGCCCTGCGAGCGTCGGGCGCAGCCTGTTGGACGCCAGCGCCGCGCCGCCCCAGGCGGCATCGATGTGATACCAAAGGCGCTCGGCTTGCGCGATATCGGCGCACTCGTGCAGCGGGTCGATCATGCCCGCGCCGGTGGTGCCGGCGGTCGCGACCACCATCACCGGCACTGCGCCGCCCGCTCTGTCCTCTTGGATGGCGCGCGCGAGTGCATGCGGGTCCATGCGGCCGCGGCCGTCGGTGGCGACCAGGTGCAATGCCCCCCGGCCGACGCCCGCCTGGTGGGCGACTTTCAGCCATGCGATGTGACAGTCCCGTGAAGTGTAAAATTTCACAGGGCCCGCGAAGGCGCGCGCTCCCTCGCCGGCGAATCCCGGATGGGCGCCTGTCAGGGCACTGATCAGCGAGGTGTAGTTCGCTTCGGAGCCGCCGGTGGCGAAATGCCCGGTCGCCCCCTCGGCGAGGCCTGCACGCCGCGCGATGGCGCCGATCACAAATCTTTCGAGTTCCACGGGCAGTGGCGAGGACGCCGAACTTGCCAATTGTGGATTGAACAGGCTTGCGATGCGATCGGCGCACTGCGCCGGAAAATTGGGCCCCGGATTGAACAGCCCGAAGTAGCGGGGATTCGCCATTTGCACGATGCCCGTCTCCATGCGCTCGATGGTCCAGCGGAGCAGCTCTTCAAGAGGCTTGGGATGATTGAAGTCGAAGGTTTCGAGTTCGGCGCGAAACGCGGCCATGTCGATGGTCGGAGTGACGGGACCCGCCTGGATGTGCAGCAACGCCTCAGCCAGCGCCTCCGTCAGCCATTCCTCGATGCGGGTGCGCTCCGCAGGGGGCGGGAACAAAGCCTCGACGGCATCGGGTAGAAAATTCTGGTTCAACGTCGCCCCGCAGTCCTCAACCGACGGCCACCTTGAGCGCCTGGTCCAGATCCGCGAGGATGTCATCGATGTGCTCGATGCCCACGCTCAGGCGTATGCCGCCGGGAGCGACACCCGCCGCCAGCTGCTCGCTCGGCGTCATCTGCCGATGAGTGGTCGATGCCGGATGGCAGGCGAGGGACTTCGCGTCGCCCAAATTCACCAGACGTTTGAACAGCTTGAGTGCATTGTAGAAGCGCATCCCGGCTTTCAGGCCGCCGCGGATCTCGAAGGTCATGAGCGAGCATGCCCTGCCGCCCAGGTACTTCTGCACCAGCGGGTAGTAGGGATTGTCCGCGAAGCCCGCATAATTCACCGACTCGACGCGCGGATTGTCGCGGAGGAACTCGGCGACCTTGCGCGCATTCTCTATGTGCCGATCGACGCGCAGTGCCACCGTTTCGATGCCCTGAAGGAGCAGGAAGGCGTTCATCGGCGCAAGCACCGCGCCCATGGTGCGCTGGTACACGCTGCGGCAGCGGCCGATGAAGGCGGCCGCGCCATAGTGATCGGTGTACACGAGTCCATGGTAGGACTCGTCGGGCTGGGTGAACATGGGATAGCGGGCAGCGTGATCCTTCCACGGGAAGGTGCCGCAGTCGACGACGATGCCGCCGAGCGTGGTTCCGTGCCCCCCCATGAACTTCGTCAACGAGTGTACGACGACGTCCGCGCCGTGCTCCACGGGGCGCACCATGATGGGAGTCGCGACGGTGTTGTCGACGATCAGCGGCATGCGATGCCGATGGGCGACTTGGGCGAGCGCCTCGAGGTCGCAGACATTGCCCGCGGGGTTGCCGACGGTTTCGCAAAACACCGCGCGGGTGTTCTCGTCGATCAATGCCTCGATGTCGGCGGCGCGATCGGAGGAGGCGAATTTCACCTGCACGCCCATCCGCGGCAGGATGTGCGCAAACAGGGTGTAAGTCGTGCCGTAGAGCTGCGGCACCGAGACGATGTTGCGGCCTGTTTCAGCGACGTTCAACGCCGCGTAAAAGATCGAGGTCTGCCCCGACGCCACGCTCAAGGCTGCGACTCCGCCTTCGAGCTCGGTGACGCGCTGCTCGAGAATGTCGGTGGTCGGGTTGCTGATCCTGGTGTACCGATAGCCCGGCACTTCAAGGTTGAACAGCGCTGCGCCGTGCTCGGCGCTGTCGAATGAGTATGCGGCCGTCTGGTAGATCGGCACCGCGACGGCCTTGGTGGTGGGATCCGAGTCGAAACCACCGTGAATTGCGATCGTTTCCCGCTTCATGCTGCGATTTATTCGTTGGAAAAGTGCGAACAGTGTAACTCGAACGCCGTTTGCAGTCGTGGTACGGTTCGCAATTCCTATGACTCAACCGACGCAAGCGAATGCGAAGATCGCCCGCGAGGCGTGGATTCGCGCCCTGGAGCGGACCGCGTCCATCGCCGCCGCCGGAGTCACTCTGCCGACGGTGATCGATCGACTGGCCGGCCGATTCGAGGGGGCCGCCGCGCTCGTGTCGCCGGAAGCCGCCTTGACCTATCGGCAACTCTCGATCCGCTGCAACCAGTACGCTCGCTGGGGGATTGCCCGGGGACTTGGACCGGGAGACACCGTGTGTCTGATGATGTCGAACTGCGCCGAGTACATGGCGGTTTGGCTCGGGCTGTCTCGCATCGGAGTCGCCGTCGCGCTCGTCAACACCAATCTGGCGGGCGAGGCCTTGATCCATAGCGTCAATATCGTCACGCCCCGGGCCATCATCGTGAGCGGCGAATCGGCCGCGCGGCTGTGGGAGGTGCGCGCACGGCTGCCGCCGAAATTGTTCTGCCGGGTGCAGGGCCAGGCAGCCGCGGATTTCCCTCCTCTCGGCCCCGAACTCGATCGCCTCTCGGGGGAAGAGGTGCGCCATACAGAGTGTGCGCAGGCACCGATCGATGCGACGGCGCTCTACATCTACACATCGGGAACCACCGGCCTGCCCAAGGCGGCGAAGGTCAGCCACTACCGGATCATGCAATGGAGCCATTGGTTTGCGGGCCTGATGGACAGCGGGCCGAACGATCGGATGTACGATTGTCTGCCCCTCTATCATAGCGTCGGCGGTGTGGTCGCCACCGGCGCCACCCTGGTCGGCGGCGGCGCCGTGGTGATTCGCGCGAAGTTCAGCGCCTCGGATTTCTGGCGCGACGTTCGCGATGAACACTGCACCCTGTTCCAGTACATCGGCGAGTTGTGCCGCTACCTCACCAACGCGCCGCACCAGGACATCGAGACCGCGCACCGGCTGCGCATCGCCTGCGGCAACGGACTGCGGCCGGAGGTTTGGGAGGCTTTCCAGAGCCGCTTCAAAATTCCGCGAATTCTCGAGTACTACGCTTCGACCGAAGGCAATTTTTCGCTCTACAATTGCGAGGGGCTCCCGGGCGCCATCGGCAAAATACCGTCGTTTCTCGCGCATCGCCTGCCCGTGGCGCTGCTGCGATTCGACGTCGATACGGGCGAACCCCTGCGCAACGGCGACGGATTCTGCGAGCGCTGCCAACCTCACGAGGTGGGCGAAGCGGTCGGTCAGATTCCCGCCGCGAGCAGCGAGCTGGCGGGCCGGTTCGAGGGCTATGCGGACAAGGAAGCGTCCGCGCGCAAGGTGCTGCGCAATGTCTTCAAGGAGGGCGATTCCTGGTACCGCACAGGCGATCTGATGCGCAGGGACGAGCGCGGCTTCTACTTCTTCGTGGACCGGGTCGGTGAAACCTATCGCTGGAAGGGCGAGAACGTTTCCACCGCCGAGGTCCTGACCGCGCTCACGGCCGCGCCGGGCGTGCTCGACGGTGTGGTTTACGGCGTCGAGGTGCCCGGCGCCGACGGCCGGGCCGGAACCGCCGCCTTGGTGGTGGATGCACGGTTCGATCTTGCGCGGTTTCGCGCCGACGTCGCGCGGCGGCTGCCTGCATACGCGCGCCCCGTCTTCGTTCGCCTGCTGCACAATCTCGAGACCACCGGCACCTTCAAGCCGCGTAAGCAGGAGTTGGTACAGGCGGGCTTCGATCCGTCCCGCATCACGGACCCGCTGTTTTTCGACGATCCCCGCGCGCAGGCCTACGTGCCCCTGGACGGCGCCCTGTTCGCGGCCATCTTGAGCGGGTCCATTCGAATCTGACCGAACCCTAGAGGCCCGGGCGCACCAGCTTGCCGGCGGCGTTGAATTCCAGGGACGGAACGAAGCGCAGCATCGCCGGAACCTTGTGGGCCGCCAGAGTGCGGCGGCAGGCGTTGAGCAGATCGCTCTTGACGAGCTCGGGCGGGTCGGCGGGCGCCGCGCCCGCGGGCTCGGCCAGGACCACGTCGGCGACCACCACCGCGCCGGTGATGGGATTGCGACGGGCGCGCACCAGGGACATGCGCACCCGAGGGTCTGCGTTCAGCACGGATTCGACCTCCTCCGGATATACCTTCAGGCCGCCGACGTTGATGACGCCGCCGATGCGGCCCATGAAGTGATAGCGGCCGTTACGAAGCTCGACCATGTCTCCGGTATCGACGTAGCCGTCGTCGCTCACGAGAATTCCTGGGGCGGCGCCCAGGTAGCGCGCTGCGTTGCGTCCGGAGCGGATCCGAAGGGTGTGATCCACGATCTTCATCTCGATGCCGCCGGCCGCATGGTCGATGAATTCGGCCGGAAATCCTGCCAGTCCGTCGTTCACGTCGAAGGCGACCCCGGCCTCGGTGGATGCGAAGGCGTGTGCGATCCGTGCCTTGGGGTACGCGGCGCGAAGGCTGTCGAGCACCGCTTGATCGGCCACTTCGCCGGACAGCCTGACATACTGCGGTTTGAGGACCGAAGCCGCTCCGCTCATGAGTGCGCGCCGCCAGTGGGACGGCGTGCCCGAGATGTGCGTGACCCCCGCCGCCGCGGCGCGCTCCAGGAACGCGGCGGGCGCCTCGCCCGCGCTCGAGAGCACCAGGGGCGACCCCGACAACACGGCACGCAAATAGATCTGCAAGCCGCCATAGCGGCGGATGTCGTAGAACGTGCTCCAAATCGTTCGCGCTCCGGACGGCGATCCCGCCGGTAAAGAACCGCCGAGGCTGCGCAAACCGTGCACCACGAGTTTCGGCGTACCCGTCGTTCCCGAGGTCAATAAGATCCATTCCGTGGGTTCGCCCGCGCGGCGATCAAGGGGGCCCGGAACGGGCCGTGGTGCCGCCATGTAAGGCACCAGCGACCCCGCCGCCGCGATCGACGCTTGGTCCAGCACTATGGCGTCGGCCTGCGCCGTCGCCGCCACCGCTGCGAGCTGCCCGGGCGCAAGATCCGGCGTGCACAGAACCATGCGCCGGGCGATGCCGTCGAGCTCGATCAGGGCGAGCGCGGTGGGCAGCTGATCGTGGGTCGCGAGGAGCACCGAGCGGCCGCGAAGCGATTCCAGAGCGGTGCCGAAAATCGATCCGGCGGCGAGCTCCGTCAGCGCGACGCTGCCGCCGCGGCCCTGGAATTCACCGCCGATCGCTCCACCTAAGGTCGCAATGGATTCCCACAGAGAGCTCACGTCATTCCTCTTCGCTTGGGGGTGAGCGCAAATTCTAGGGTGTTGCGGCGATCGCGCAAGTCGAATCCAACAATAATTCGCCTGCGACTCCATGGCCCGCGAGCAGGACGAATCCCGGCCCCTCCTTGAAATCCATGCCCGCCGCGACCAATGTGAAATCACCCGAGTCCGATCTTGCCGGATGCAGTCCGTTCGCGAGCATGATGGGCGGATCGGCGCCGTCCAGCTCCTCGCCCATCACCCGCATCGCCTCGTACCGCCGGCCGTCGACCGGGATGGGCGACCAGTTGCCGCCGATTCGCGGCGCCGCACTGCGCAGCGCCAGCGCCACGTCCGTGCGCAGGCACTCGATGTGAATGTGCAATTGATCCTGGGAGCGCGCATGGCGAGGGTTCAGCGCCAATCCCACGGCATTGCGCGGGACGCCGTGCCCGACGCTGCGCGCCAGCAGATCGCGCGCGCGCCAGGCGGCTGCAAAATAGTTCGGCGCGCCGGGTTCGAGGAGCTCGGCGCTCTCCATGCCGGCGATGGTCCGCGTCGGGATGAGGAGAAAGTGCGCGCCGCCCTTGCGGTCGGCGAGGATGGCGAAGCCCTCGCTTGCATGCGGCGCCCCGGGCAGGTAAATGCGCTCGCAGGGACTTGCGCTGTGCTGCCGCAGCCAATGCACGGCGCACTCATCCTGCACGATCCTGCGCAGGGCGTCGCGATCGGCGGGGGCCGCATAGGCCGCGGCCACTGACAAGGCGCACGCCAGCAAACCGCCGGATGCGCGGGAAGGGATAGTCCACCAATCGCCGGTGATCACCTGTCGCCGCGTCTTAGAGCGGGGCCGCTTCGACTGCCGGCGACAATGCGTTGGCGACAGGGACCTGAACCAGCAGAACCGTGCCGCCCGAGCCCGGACTTCGGATGTCCAGCCGACCGTTGAGCGCGCGAATCCGATGCCGCATGGAGACGACGCCGTGCGAGCCGACGGCGCTGAGCCGGCCTGCGGGGATGCCCTTGCCGTCGTCCGAAATCTGCATGACGATGTCGTCGGCCATCCTGCCCACGGTGATGTCCACAGAGGTCGCCGACGAATGTTTGAGGATGTTGGTGAATGCCTCTTGAGCCACCCGAAACAGGGTGATTGCAGCCTCTGAAGTGAATTTGGGTTCCTCGTCCGGATAGGCTTCCATGCACTTGAGGCCCGCCCGGCCGCAGGATTCCTGCATTTGCCAGCGCAGTGCGGCGAACAAACCCACCTCATCCAGGAGCGTCGGCCGCAATTCTTCGGTGATGCGCCGCTTCAGGTCGAGGCCGGCGGAGAGATTCTCATGCACGCGGCGCAGCCGCTGCTTCACCTCGGAATCGCCCTCCGAGAGACGTTCCTCGGCCCAGGAAACATCCATGCGCACGCTCGCAAGAAGTCCGCCGAGCTCGTCGTGCAGCTCGCGCGCGAGGTGCGCCTTCTCGCTTTCGGAAACGCTTTGCAGATGGGTCGAGAGCTCCACGAGCTCGCGATTGCGATCTTCCGCCTCGCGCTCGAGCTTGAGCTTCTGATCGCGCAGCTCCGCCGTTTGCAGCGTGCGGCGGCGCAGGTCCATGTACACCAGGCGTGCGGCGATGCCCACCAGCAGCATGTTGAATACCGTTCCGGTAACGGTGGTCCAACGGCTCAAAACCCGGGACCGGGACCAGTAGGCTTGCGCGGCCGCGTGCTCCAGGGACTCGCGGCGCCGCATTTGCTCCAGTACATCGTTGATGGCCTCGCCTGCATCCGAGCCGATGCGGGTCTTGACCAGAGCGATCGCGGCCGCGGTGCCCTGGGTCTTCTGAATCGTCACCAGCATCGACAGATCCCCGAGCCGCTTGCCGATCAGCACGTGCAGGTCGCGCACATCGGCGAGGTCGGTGGCCGAGCCCTGGTAGGCCGCCTGCAATCGCTCCAGCCGGGGCTGCACCTCGGCGGCGAACTTCTCGTAGCGCCCGAGGAATCTTGCATCCCCGGTGAGCAGGAAGCCGCGCTGAGCGGCCACCGATCGGGAGATCGAAGACTGCAGCTCTTCGATGGCTTGTTCGCGAACGGCGGACTGTTGCAGAAGCTCGCTCGCTTCCTGAAGCCGCTGCTGGCCGGCCCCCGTCAGGAAGAACAGCGCGGCCAGAAACCCGATGATCAGGAACGGCGGCACCGCCACGTACCACCGGCCCAATCCGTCCAGCGCCTCGCCCAGGATGTCCGCGCGTTTCATGGCTCACTGTAAGCGAATTCGCGCACAAAACGCGACTGTCGGAGGTTGACGTCAGTACAGGGCGAGGGTCACGGTATCGGAAAGATCCTCGGTTTGAAAATCGACCGGAAACGCGACCACCGGCACGCGCTCCCGGCCGGCCAGCCACGTCTCGAAAACCGCCGGCGGCATGGGTTTGGCGTACAGATAGCCCTGGCCGATATCGCAGCCGAACTCGAGCAATCGATGGGCTGCCGCCTCGGTTTCGATGCCTTCTGCCACCACCTTGAGCCCGAGACCATGTCCCATGTCGATGGCCGAGCGCACCACGGGAGCGAACTCGGGGTCGGATTCCAGCCCCTGCACGAAGCTGCGGTCGATCTTCACTTCGTCCACCGGCATGCTCGCCAGGTGGCTGAGCGATGAATAGCCGGTGCCGAAATCATCGATGGACAGGCACACCCCGAGCGCCGAGATGGCATCGAGCATGCGCAGCGCCCGGGTCGGATCTTCGATGAACCCGCTCTCGGTGATTTCCACCGTCAAAAGCTGCGGCGGCAACTGGTGACGGGTCAGCAGACTCGCGATGCGAGAATCGAGGCGCAAGTCGGCGATGTCATCGGCACTGATGTTGACGGCAAGCCCCAGGGCCCGGCCCTGTCCCTGCCAGCGCGCGCCCTGTGCGATGGCGTGATCCAGGGTCCAGCGTGTCAGGCGCCGTATGAATCCGGTTTGTTCGGCGAACGGAATGAAGTCCACGGGGTAGAGCAAGCCGCGCGTCGGGTGCTGCCAGCGGAGCAGAACCTCGGCGCCCGCCACCCGTCCGGTCTTGAGTTCCATCTTCGGCTGGAAGAACAGGCGCAGTTCGTCGTGCTCGACGGCGCGGCGCAGCTCGCCCAACAGAGACAGCTGGTCGCGCGCCGCGGGCTTCAGAGCCTCTTCGTAGATCGCCAGGGCGCGTTTTTCGCGGCGGGCGTGCTCCAGCGCCAGATCCGCGCAGCGCATCACCTCATCGGCCGACGCGGTGGCCCCTGTTGCGAGCGCCAACCCCAGGGTGGCGGTGATATCGATGGGTTGTGCCTCGACGAACACAGGGTCGGCCAGCGCCATGATCAGCGAGGTGCCCCAGGCCTGCAGGTACTGCGCGCCCTGCAGGGGAGCAAAGGCGGCAAACTGGTCGGCGGCGAGGCGCGCCACCGCTCTGTTCACCGTGGGTACCGCCGCGAGACGCGCCGCCATCTTGGTGAGGACCGCGTCGCCCACCGAGTATCCCAGATGTTCATTGATGCGCCGGAAGCGGTCCAGATTGATGACGGCCACGGCGATCGGCGCGCCGCCTGCGGAGGCGAGCGCCTGACTCAAGGCCGCGCCGAAGGCGGTGCGATTCATGACGCCGGTAAGCGAGTCCTCGTACGCCAGGCGTCGGATGGATAGATCGCGGGATTGAACCGCCGTTTGCATGAGCTGCAGGCCCTCGGCGAGCACTCCCAGCTCGTCGCGCCGCTCGACGTTCAGGGGCACATCGTAGGCGCCGCCGCGAATCTGATCGACGGCTTGCGTGAGATCCTGCAGGGGTCTGGTGATGTTCCGTGCCAACCAGAAAGCGGCCAACGCCGAAGCGATCAAGCTGATGGCGGCGATCAAGTAGAGCACCTTGGTCAGCCGCTCGAAGGGCGCGCGTGCATCCGCCAGCGATCGCGACAGAATGGCGACGACCTCGGCGTTCCCCCAGCGCGACATTTCGATGCGGCGGGCGACGACGTCGGATTGGCGGGCGGCGCCCGCCGGAACCGTGCTCACGACGTCGGTCCAATGACCGCCCGAATTCACGGACAGCGTCACTGCGAGGCCCGTGATACCCGCAAGTTCGCGCGCCGCCTTCTCGTCGAGCTCGAAGCCCATCGCGATCCACGCCACCGGCAGGGGACTGCGCACCGAGACGGTCACGAGTTGGTAGATGCGGCCGTTGTCGACCATCAGGCTGGTCGCGCTGTCGCCCGTCACGCCGCTACGCTGTTCGGGCGACAGGGGGAACGGTGTACCGGCCTTGATGCGCAGACCGGATGTGGCGATGACCTCCCCGTTGAGCGAGGTCAGCACCACCATCGCCGCTCCGATGCGTTCGCCGCTGTTCTCGAGAACCGAGACCAGCGTATCGGTGTCCCGCGTCGCGACCGCCTCGCGGAATCCGTAGTCGGCGGCCACCGCCTGCGCCGCCTGGGTGAGCTGGCGGCGGTTGCTTTCCAGGAGCCGTGAGAACACCGAGACGCCGACGTCGAGCTGCCGCTGCACCTCGCGCTCGGCATTGCCGCGATTAGTCGCCGATACGGCTCCCAGCGCCGCGGCCAACACTGCGGCCAGAAGCAGCAGAAAGGTCACCGCGATCCGGGTGCGCAGCGCCACGGCCGGCTACTCGGACCGCGCCGCGACCGAGGCGGACGCGCCGTCCACTTCGATCGAGAGCGGGATGTTGAGCGTCATAAATCTGGCCTGATGGGCGCTAGATTAGACGGGCCCGGCCACCCAGGCTGTGCGTTCGGACACAATATTCCGTAGGTGGCCACCCCAACGTTGGGTTATTGATGCGAAGCCGCTTACCATACGCGGCCTCATGCCCATCGTCCGCCTCGATCACGTTTCCTTGAGCTTCGGCCGCAAGCCCCTGTTGGACGATGTGGCCCTGCAGATTCGCAAGGGGGAGCGCGTCTGTCTGCTCGGGCGCAACGGCGAAGGCAAGTCCTCGCTGCTGCAGCTGATCACCCGGCAAATCGTGCCCGACAGCGGCGAGGTGTGGGTGCGGCCCGGTTCGCGGGTCGCAAGCCTGGCGCAAGAGGTATCCGCGGCGAGCGATGCGCGGGTTCGCGCCGTGGTCATGGGCGGCTTCGAGAGCATCGACTGGCAGACCGATTTGCAGGCGGATCAGGTGATCGCACGGCTGCAACTCGATGAGACCGCACCGATGAGCGCACTGTCGGGAGGTTGGCGCCGCCGGGTGATGCTGGGCCGGGCGTTGGTCGCGGCGCCGGACCTCTTGCTGCTGGATGAGCCGACCAACCATCTGGATATCGATGCGATCACATGGCTCGAGGACATGATGCAGGACTTCAGGGGGGCGCTCTTGTTCGTCAGCCACGACCGCGCGTTCGTGCGCCGTCTGGCGACGCGGATCGTCGAACTCGATCGGGGAATCCTGCGCACCTGGCCCGGCAACTACGACGACTACGTGCTGCAGAAGCGCGCGGCGCTCGAGGTCGAGGCCAAGCACGCCGCCTTGTTCGACAAGAAGCTCGCTCAAGAGGAAGTTTGGATTCGCCGGGGAATCGAAGCGCGCCGCACGCGCAACGAGGGAAGGGTGCGCGCGCTCGAGCAGCTGCGCATCCAGCGCGGCGAGCGGCGCGAACGCTTGGGACAAGTGCAGATCCGGGTGCAGGACGCTGCGCCGTCGGGCAAGCTGGTGTTCGAGGCGACCGGCGTCACCCATTGCTTCGGCGCGGCGCCCGTCATCGCGGATTTCTCGGCGCGCATACAGCGCCTCGACCGCATCGGCATCATCGGTCCCAATGGCTGCGGCAAGACGACATTGATAAAGCTGCTGGTCGGCGAATTGGAACCCGACTCGGGTGAGATTCGCCGCGGAACCGGCCTGGCTGTCGCTTACTTCGATCAGCAACGCGAACAACTCGATCCGGCGGCGTCCATCATGGACAACGTCACCGGCGGCAGCGGCGATACCGTCACCATCGACGGTGCGCCGCGGCACGTATCGGGTTACTTGCGCGATTTCTTGTTTCCGCCGGAGCGATTGCGCGCGCCGGTGAGCATGCTGTCGGGAGGCGAGCGCAACCGGCTGCTGCTCGCCCGTCTGTTCGCAAGGCCGAGCAACCTCCTGGTGATGGACGAGCCCACCAACGATTTGGATGCGGAGACCCTGGATCTGCTGGAGGAGATGGTCGCCAACTATGCGGGGACTCTGCTTCTCGTCAGCCACGACCGTGCGTTTCTCGACAACGTAGTCACCAGCACGCTGGTGTTCGAGGGACGGGGACGGGTCAACGAATACGTCGGCGGCTACAGCGACTGGCAGCGCCGGCGAACCGCACCCGGGCCGGGCGCCGTGGCCGGCGCCCTTTCGCGCGCGGCGGCGGCCGTCACGCCGGCGCCCGATGCGACGGCACTGCGGCCCAAGCCCCGCCGGCTCTCCTACAAGGATCAGCGCGAACTTGCCGCCCTGCCCGGGAAGATTCAAGCCCTCGAGGCAGAGCAGCTCGAACTGCAGGCGGCGGTCTCTGAACCTGCTCTGTTCAAGTCTGATCCGGCGGGCGCCGCAGCCGCGCTGGAGCGGCTGCAGGCCTTGACCGTGGAACTCGAGAATGCGTATTCGCGCTGGGACGATCTCGACTCTTAAGCTCGCCGCCGGCGCTACCGCCGCGGCCGTCCTCCCCGGAGCAGATCGCTGGGATTCGGCAGAGCGGCGCCCGCGGCATCCGGAATGACCAGGGACGATGCCTGCTCG
Organism: uncultured Gammaproteobacteria bacterium; assembly: GCA_963702735.1. Lineage (GTDB taxonomy): Bacteria > Pseudomonadota > Gammaproteobacteria > Steroidobacterales > Steroidobacteraceae > Bog-1198. The sequence goes on from CAVPDW010000003.1 coordinate 432,096, forward strand.
CGGCGTATTTCCTGCAGCTCGCGCATGGTTTGCTGCACCGCCTGCTCGGCGGCGCTGCCAAATTTTTCAATCGCCGCGTTCAATGTCGAGGCGTCGAGCTCGAAGCTGATGGGCACCGCGCCCATCGGCGTCATGACCTGCGCCTGCCCGACGAATAATACCGGCCGCGCGGAATCGATGGATCCGTCAGCGGCCACCGGCGTCAAGCGCCGGATCGTGCCGACTCTGCGATCGGTGAACGTCTCTTCGCGATAGATCTGCGTCGAGTCCATGGTTGCCTGTCGGCTGTCGTTGGTGGAACTCATGCGTGGGTTACCCCTCATCGTTTCGGAATCAAAAGGCCAACCCTAGCAGTTTGCAGCGCCGCCCGGGAGGCCCTGTTACGATACCTCGCGTGGCACACACGGTCGCAGCTCATAAGGTCCCGGCGTGGACCACCTTCCTGGGGCTTGCCCTGTTCGGGCTGGCGCTGTTTTGGCTGCATCACCTTCTCGGCCAATATCGCTGGCAGGACATCCTCGCCCGAGTTCACGCCATCTCCGACGTGAAATTGATGCGGGCGGCCCTGTTCACGGTGGCCGGCTACGGCTGCCTGACCCTGTACGACGCCCTGGCCGTGCGCTTCGCCGGTGCGCGCGTGCCCTATCCTCGCGTTGCCCTGATTTCGTTCATGGGCTACGCCATCGGCCACAATGTGGGCCTGAACACCTTGAGCGGCGGGGCGATTCGCTACCGCGCCTATACGGCCTTGGGGTTGGGCGCCAAGCAAATCGCGACCATCATCGCATTCGGCAGCGTCACATTCATGCTGGGGGCCGCTCTGTTGCTGGGGCTTTCGCTGGTGACGCAAGCCGGCATGTCGGGATCGGCGCTGCACGTCCACGCATCGATCGCATTGATCGCCGGGGTGGGGCTGCTGGCGGCGGTCGGCGCGTATCTGTGGCTGGTGAGCACGCGTCACAAGCCGCTGCAGGTCGGCAAATTCGTGATACCCGTGCCGCAGCCGCGTGTCGCCTTCGCACAGGTCGCCGTGGCATGCGCCGATCTGCTGTGCGCGGCCGGCGTCCTGTACGTGCTGCTCCCGCAGCACGGCGCCATCGGCTTCGCGGCGTTCGCAGGCATCTACTTGATCGCCATCGCCGCCGGGGTGATCAGCAATGTCCCCGGCGGTATCGGCGTGTTCGAGGCGGTTTTGTTGCTGCTCTTGCGCTCCGTGGCGGAGGACAGACTGCTGGGCGCCTTGGTCGCCTATCGCGCGATTTATTATTTCGCGCCCTTTACCATCGCGCTCGCGCTATTGGGCGCGCACGAGCTGTGGGCGCACCGCGGGCCCGCGGTGCGATTGGTGCAGCTCGGGCGCACCTTCCTGGTCGCAGTCACCCCGCAGGCCATCGCGATCGCGGTATTCATCGCGGGCGCGGTACTGCTCTTCTCCGGCGCCACTCCCGGACTCGGCAATCGTCTGGACATGCTGCGCGACTATTTGCCGCTGCCCATCCTCGAGCTGTCGCATCTGCTCGGCAGCGCCGTGGGCGTGGGACTGCTCGTGATCGCGCACGGCCTGTACAGGCGCCTCGACGCGGCCTGGTGGCTGACGATCTGGCTGTTGTGCGCCGGCATCCTGCTGTCGCTTCTCAAGGGCTTCGATTACGAGGAGGCCACGATTTTGGGTCTTGTCGTCGTCGTGTTGGTATCGGCCCGCGAGCGCTTCCAGCGGCGCGCCTCCCTCATCGAGCAGCACTATTCGGGCCCGTGGATCGTCGCCTTGGTCCTGGTGCTGGTCACCGTGGGCTGGCTGGTGATCTTCGCCTACCGGCACGTGCCCTACGGCAACCAGCTATGGTGGGAATTCGCGTTCCATGCCTCGGCTCCGCGCAGCCTTCGCGCCTCGCTGTTCGCCGCCGTGATCGCCGCGGCCTACGGCCTGTGGAGACTGTTGCGGCCGGTGCGGCCGACCAGGGCGGCGCCGAGCGCCGCGGACATGGAGCACGCGGCGGCGCTCATCGCCGACGCCGACGACACCAACGCTAACCTTGCATTGCTCGGCGACAAGAACCTGCTGTTCGATGCCGACCGCACCGCGTTCATCATGTACGGGATGTCCGGCCATAGCTGGGTGGCGATGGGCGACCCGGTGGGCTCGCCCGCGGGCGGTGAAGCGTTGGCGTGGCAATTTCTCGAGACTTGCGACGTGATGGCGGTCTCGCCGGTGTTCTATCAAGTCAAGCCTCTATACCTGCCCCTGTACATCGATCTCGGCCTGAGTCTGAGCAAACTCGGCGAAGAGGCGCGGGTTGGGCTCGACACCTTTTCGCTGGAGGGCGCCGGGCGCGCCGACCTGCGCCAGACGCACCGACGGGCGCTGCGCGACGGTGCGCAGTTCGAGGTGATTCCGCGCGCACAGGTCGCCTCGGTGCTGGGCGAGCTGCGCGCGGTGTCCGACGCCTGGCTTGCGGCGAAGAACACCGCGGAGAAGCGCTTTTCCCTGGGGTATTTCGACGAGCGCTATCTCGAGCATTTCGATTGCGGGGTCGTGCGGTTCGGCGGCGCGATCGTCGCGTTCGCCAATCTCTGGCGCGCGGGCTGCAGCGAGTTGTCGGTGGATCTGATGCGCTACAACGGCGCCGCGCCGAAAGGCGTCATCGATTTCCTGCTGACCGAGTGCATGCTGTGGGGCAGGGCCGAGGGCTATCGCTGGTTCAATCTGGGGATGGCGCCGCTGTCGGGGTTGGAAGAGCATGCGCTCGCGCCCACCTGGCACAAACTTGGACGCCTGGTGCAGCGCTACGGCGAGGTGTTCTATCACTTCGAGGGATTGCGCAGATTCAAGGAGAAGTTTCTGCCGGTTTGGCGGCCGAGATATCTGGCAGCGCCCGACGGCCTGGCCACGGCGGGCGCTCTGCTCGACGTCACCGCCCTCATCTCCGGCGGCGTCGGCAAGGTATTGAGGAAATAGATGCCCGGTGCCGCATTCAAGTATGCCGCCGTATTTCTGCTTTCGCTCGGCACCGCCGTCGCGGCACCGGAGACGATGGACTACGGGCGCTTCGGCAGCATCAGCATCGAGCGCGGCGACGGTGAACCGCGCGACGCCGTGCTGTTTCTGTCGGGCGACGGAGGATGGAACCTGGGCGTGGTTTCCATGGCGCGGAGGCTTGCCGACAAGGGCGCCGTCGTCGCCGGCATCGACATTCGTCACTACCTCGCGCAGCTGGAAAAATCGAGCGAGAAGTGCGTGTCGCCGGCGGCGGATTTCGAGAATCTGAGCCGATATCTGCAGGCAAAATTGGCTCTGAAGCGCTACCTTCTGCCCACCCTGGTGGGCTATTCCTCGGGCGCAACCCTGGCGTACGCGACGCTCGTGGAGGCGCCTGAAGGCTCGTTCAAGGGCGCGCTTTCCGTCGGCTTCTGTCCCGACCTCGATCTGACCAAGCCCCTGTGCGAGGGAGCGGGGATCGAATCGACGCCGCGCCGCGATGCGAACGGACAGATGAAGGGCGTCAATTTCCTGCCCGCGAAGAAGCTCTCGGGCAGATGGATTTCGCTGCAGGGAGAACTCGATCAAGTGTGCCCCGCGCCCGCGACGCAAAAATTCATCGCGACGGTTCCGGGCGCCGACATCGTCATGTTGCCCAAGGTGGGTCACGGCTACTCGGTCGAGAAGAACTGGATGCCGCAATACGAAGCGGCTTACGAGCGCATCACCGCCGCGCCTCGAGGGGCTGCTTCGACGGCGCTGCCCGCCCCGGTCGCGGATTTGCCGCTGATCGTGGTGCCCGCAGCCTCCGCGGATCGCAGTCCCTGGTTCGGAATATTCTTGTCCGGTGACGGCGGCTGGGTGGGCCTCGACCGGGGGGTCTCCGCCGCACTTGCACGGCACGATATTCCGATCGTCGGCTGGGATTCTCTGCGCTACTTCTGGTCGCCGCGCACGCCGCAAGGGGCGTCGCGCGATCTCGATCGCGTCGTGCGCCACTACTCTCGTGTATGGGGCAAGACCCATGTGCTATTGATCGGCTACTCCCAGGGTGCGGACACCATGCCTTTCATGGTGAATCGGCTGCCCGCGCGAACGCGCGACATGGTAGGCCTCACCACGTTGCTCGGCATCAGCGACAATGCCTTGTTCGAGTTTCACGTGGGCAATTGGCTGGGGAACCCGGGCGGCGGCATGGCCACCGCACCCGAGCTCAAGCGCTGGCGGGGCGCTCCTTATCTATGCATCTACGGCGAGCACGACGGCGACTCTGCCTGCGCGGATGTGACGGGCAAGGAGGGTGTCATCATCAAGATGCCTGGCGGCCATCATTTCGGCGGCGGCTACGCGCAGATCGCCGCGGAAATTCTCAGCCGATTGCCCAAGCTAGGAGTCCGCGCAACGGGTCCGCGCTAGACGAATTCGCGTTCGATTTTCTGCGCGACCTCGCGCATCTTCGGCAGGAACTGCTCCACCGCGGTGCGCAGCGGAACCGCGGTCGCGGCGTAGCGAACGGTGACCGTGGCGAGAATGCGGTCTTTCGCGCGGATCGGGATGGCGAGGCTGGTCTCCTCCGACACGCGCCGTGCGCGATGCGCCATGCCGAAGCCCTGCGTGCGGGTCTCGTTGAGCAGCCGCTCCACCTCGAGGCGGCTGCGCGCCAGCCGATCCTCCGGCAGGGTGGAACGGGACAGAAGCTCGAGCAGCGCATCGCGTTCCGACCCTGAGCAGAACGCCAGATAAGCGCGCCCCGCCGCGGAGCCGAGCATGGGCACGCGCACGCCGGCCCCGTACCGTTCCAGGGCGAGCGGACTGTGGGCGTCGGTGGTCTCGCGTATCATCATGGTTGCCCCCGACGGAGTCGCGACCGCCACGGGCCACACGATCTGCTCGCCGAGCGCGGCGAGGTGCGGCTTGGCGATGTGCGCGACCATGGCCTCATCGTCGAAGCCGTCGGACAGGGCGCGGACCATGATGGTCGGCCGATAACAATCATCATGCGGGTCGCGATTGACGTATCCCGCCAGCCGCAGCGTCTCGAGGATGCGATACGTCGTGGTTCGAGGCAGTCGGACCGCGGCGGCCAGGGTGTTGATGGGCGCACGCTCCAGCCGATTCAGTTCGGTGAGCACCTCGAGCCCGCGGTTCAAGGCGCGTATCGGCCGGGTCGATTCGCGCCCGGCGTGGTCCGCGCCGGGGAATGAGCTCACTTTCGCATGCATGATGGCCACCCTTTAAGGTCATTTTCCGCGGTAAAACATGTACATAACCGCCCATGCCTGCCTCTGCGGCGGCCGCGGTCTACGGGGTCTGTACATAAGTACCCCGCGGATCGAATCTGGTTGCCTGCGTGCGGCCTATCAAGGCCGCTGGGCGTGCCGGTCAGCGCCACGGAGCCAAACGCATTCAGCTACAATTTGCGGCCATTTGAGCAGATCATTGAGGACAAAAGCCCATCATGTCGGAAAACCTGAGCGCGGCCGGGGCCGCTTCCACGCCGGTCGAGACGGTCATCATCGGCGCGGGACCCGTGGGCTTGTTCCAGATCTTCGAACTCGGCCTCCTCGGCATCGGCGCGCACATCATCGACTCGCTCGCCCAGGCCGGCGGCCAATGCACCGAGCTGTATCCTGACAAGCCGATTTACGACATCCCGGCGCTTCCCATATGCGGGGCCCAGGAACTGATCGACAGGCTGCTCGAGCAGGCAAAGCCGTTCAACGCCACCTTTCATCTGGGACAGGAAGTCACCGAGCTTAAGGTGCTCGAGGGCGGCAAGTTTCACGTGGCCACCGCCGCCGGCACGCGGCTGATCGCCGGCGCCGTGGTGATCGCGGCGGGCGTCGGCTCCTTCCAGCCGCGGCGTTTGGCGCTGCCCGGCGTCGAGGACTTCGAGGGCAGGAACGTCCACTATCGCGTCAAATCGGCAGCGGACTTTCACGGCCGCGACCTCGTGATCTGCGGCGGCGGAGATTCGGCGCTCGACTGGACGGTGGCCCTGTGCGAGAAGGCGCGCTCGCTGACGCTGGTGCACCGGCGCGCGGAATTTCGCGCAGCGCCCGCCACCGTCGCGCGAATGCGCGAATTGGTCGAGCGCCGGCAAGATGCAAGTGTTGGAGGGCAGCACCGCCGGTTTGCGCAGGGACGGCGACAAGCTCGTGGGGCTCGACGTTCACACGGCCGACGGCCGGGATCTTCATGCTGTCCGCCGACCACATCCTCGCCTTCTACGGCCTGCACCCGAAATTGGGTCCCGATCGCCGAATGGGGCATGGAACTCGAGAAACGAGCGCTCAAGGTGGATACGGAAAAATTTCAGACCAGCATCCCCGGCATCTTCGCGATCGGCGACATCAATACCTATCCCGGTAAGAAAAAGCTCATCCTCAGCGGCTTTCACGAGGCCGCGCTCGCCGCATTCGCCATCCAGCACCATCTCTATCCCCGAAAAGCGCCAGTTCCTGCAATACACGACCACGAGTCCCATCATGCAGAAACGCCTGGGCGTCGCCGCAGCAGACACGCATTGAGGCGGCAATGAACCAGCTGCTCGACGATTTGATCAAGGTGATGACGCTCGAACGGCTCGAGATGGATCTGTTCCGCGGCCAGAGCCGCGATATCGGCAGCCCGCAGGTGTTCGGCGGCCAGGTTCTGGGGCAGGCGCTGGTGGCCGCGACCGCGACGGCCGAGGATCGCACCGTGCATTCGCTGCATGCTTATTTTTTGCGCCGCGGAGATTTCAATTCGCCCATCGTCTATGAGGTCGACCGGGCATTGGACGGCAAGCATTTCTCCTCGCGGCGAGTCGTCGCCATTCAGCATGGCGCGTCAAATTTTCAACATGTCCGCCTCTTTCCAGACGGCCGAGGCCGGCCTCGAACACCAAAGTCACATACCGGATGTGCCGGCGCCCGGAATCGCTGCTCGACATGGAATCCCACTATCGATCCATGGCCGAGCGGTTGCCGCCGGTGGCGCGCCGTATTCTCGAGCAAAAGCGCCCCTTCGAATTTCGCCCGGTGCATCCGCCCGATCCGCTGCGCAGGGACAAGTCTGCGCCCCTGAAGTACGTCTGGTTTCGCGCGGTCGATGCGCTCCCCGACGACGAGGCGCTGCATCGCTGCCTGCTCGCCTATGTGTCCGATTTCCATTTGCTCGACACCGCCTTGAAGCCGCACGGAGTGCCGATGGTTTCTCCCAAACTGGTCATTGCCAGCATCGACCATGCGATGTGGTTTCATCGCAGGGTGCGCGTCGACGATTGGCTTCTGTACGCGACCGACAGCCCGAGCGCCTCGGGCGCGCGCGGCTTCACCCGCGGCAGCATATTTGCGCGCGACGGGCGGTTGGTGGCGAGCGCCGCGCAGGAAGGATTGATACGGGTGACCCCGCTGGAGTAAGGACGGATCGCCTTGTTCAAAGCAGTCGTGATCATCGTTCTAGTGGCCGGTGCATTGATCGGCGGCCTCCTGACCCTGCGAAACAGCGGCCGCGCAGGCATGCCGGACGACGCTGTGCTGAAGCGCGCCGCGAAGCGCGCGCGCGAGCGCAAGGACGACGAGGACTAGGGTCCCGCTTCCCACACCTCGCGCGGCAGGACGAAGAGGTGGCAGTCCCACCAACGGTTCTTGGCGCGGCGGTGCCTGCGGTACACGGCCTCCCAGCGCATGCCGATTTTCTCCAGCACGCGTATTGATGCGCCGTTGTTGACGTCGACCGTCGAGATGACGCGATCGAGCGCGCAAATCGCGGAATGCCGCTTCGATGAGCGCCGTCGCGATCTCGGTCGCAAATCCCTTGCCCCAGTGCGGGGCGGCCAACATGTATCCCAAATCGACGACGTTGCGCTCGACGAACGACAGGTCGCAGGCGCCGATCACGCGCATCGATGCGGATTCTTCGACCGCCAGCTCGAACCGGGTGCGCGGCCGCTCGCTTTGCGATGCGAGCAATCCTTCGAGATACTCGGTGGTGCTCTCCTCGTCGCGGGGACCGAAGAAGAGGTATCGGGTGACTCGCGGGTCCGACGAATAGGCGTGCACGGCCTCGAAGTCGGACATGACGAACTCGCGTATGGCGAGGCGGGCGGTGCGGACCGGAAGGTTCAGCGAACGCACAGCACCTTGCCCGGATTCAGGATTCCCTTCGGATCGAGCGCGCGCTTGAGGGCATGCATGACGGCGAGTTCCGCCGGGTCGGCGCGGCGCGCAAATTCCTCGGCCTTCAGCCGCCCGATTCCATGCTCGGCGCTGATGCTGCCGCCGAGGCTTTCCACCAGGTCGAACATCGCGAGCTCGAGCGCGGGTCCCCTGGCCATGAAGCTCTTGAGGTCCGTTGCGGGCTTCTGTCCGACGTTGAAATGCAGATTGCCGTCGCCCGCGTGGCCGTAGGAAATGACGTCGCCTTCAGGCGCCAGCCGCCGCACCAATGCCGAGCCTTGTTCGATCAGCGCAGGAATCGCAGAGACCGGCACCGAGACGTCGTGCTTGAGACTTGCGCCGTGGCGCCGCTGAGCCTCCGGGATGGTTTCGCGCAGCTTCCACATGGCCTGTGCCTGCGCGATCGAGGTGGCCAGCATCGCGTCCTCGATCTCAGCGCCCGCGGCGGCCTCCTCGAGCGTGGCCGCCAGAGCGGCGGCGAGACCCTGGCGCGGGTTCGGCGAGGAGAGTTCCACGAGCAGATACCACGGCGTGTTTTGACCGAGCGGATCGGCGACGCCGGGCACGTGCTTCACGGTGAGCTGCACCGCGATGCGGGGCATCAGCTCGAAGGAGGTCACTTGATCGCCCGCGGCGGTGCGCAACCGGGCGAGCAGCTCCAAGGCCTTCTGCGGCGAGCGGATGCCGACCAGCGCCGTCGCGGTATCCGCAGGCTGTGGGAAGAGCTTCAGGCATGCAGCCGTGATGACGCCGAGCGTACCTTCCGCGCCCACGAACAGGGACTTCACATCGTAGCCGGTGTTGTCCTTGCGCAGGCTCTTCAGGCCGTTGAGGACGCGCCCGTCCGCGAGCACCACCTCGAGCCCCAGCACGAGATCGCGCATCATGCCGTAGCGCAGCACCGCGGTGCCACCCGCGTTGGTCGACAAGTTTCCGCCGATCTGCGCGGTGCCCTCCGACCCTAAGCTCAAGGGGAATAGGCGGTCTGCTCCGCGCGCGGCATTGCGCGCCTCGGAAAGGGTGCAGCCCGCCTCGATGATCATCGAGTAGTTGACTGCGTCGATCTGCCGAACTCTATTCAGCCGGCGCATGGACAAGACGATTTGCGCGCCGCCTTCATCCGGTGTGGCGCCGCCGCAGTAGCTGGTGTTGCCGCCGTGGGGCACCAACGCCACTTCCTCGCGGTTGCAGATCGAGAGGATGCGCGCGACTTCATCGACGCTGCGCGGCGCCAGCACCAACGGAGTGGCGCCGTGATAGAGGTTGCGGAAATCGCTGAGAAAGGGCGCCACCGCTTGCGCCGAATCGAACCAGGATCCGGGGCCGACGGCGGCTTTGAGTTCGCCTAGCGTCTTGGGGTCGGGCGGGCGAGGCATGTGGGGTCAGAATCGCTTGCCGTTTCCTAGCAAGTCCCGGTGCACGGATGCGGGGTAGTGGCGGCGTCGGTTCTCCATGCGCACCGTCGGCGGCTCCACCGCGATTTCATTTTCAGATGTCATCTGCCTTCCTGTGATTGCAACGCCGCGATACGTTCGTCAAGGGGTGGATGACTCATGAACAGCCGCATGAACCCGTCCGCGCTTCCGGTGTTGATGCCGAAGGCGCGCATTTGCTGCGGCATCGGCTCTCCCTGGCTGCGCTTCAACGCCTGCAGCGCTCCCACCATGCTGCCGGTGCCCGCAAGATCGGCGCCGCCGCGATCGGCGCGAAACTCCCGCCGCCGCGAATACCAACTCACGATCATGCTGGCGAAGATCCCGAGCACTATCTGCGCCGCCATGGTCGTCAGAAAGAATCCGATTCCGGAATCCTCGCGCTCGTTCTTGAACAGCGCGCGGTCCACGACGCTGCCGATGATTCTTGCCAGAAATATGACGAAGGTGTTCAGCACACCTTGCAACAGCGCGAGAGTCACCATATCACCATTCGCAACATGGCTCATTTCGTGACCCAATACCGCTTCGATTTGTCCGCGCGACATGTTGCGCAGCAGGCCGCTGCTCACTGCAACGAGCGCCGCATTGCGCCGTGCGCCGGTGGCGAAGGCGTTCATCTCCTCGGCCTCGAATATGCCGACCTCCGGCATGCCGACATGAACCTGCTCGGCCAGGCGGGCCACGGTGCCGAGCAGCCATCTGTCCACTTCCGATTGCGGCGCCGCGATCACGCGCACCCCCATCATGCGCTTGGCGGTCCATTTCGACAGGGCAAGCGATATCAACGCGCCGCCGAAGCCGAAAATGGCGGCGAAAACCAGCAGACTGCCCAAGCCCCCGCCCGCCAAACGCACACCGAAGACCTGCTCGACGATGAAGACCACCAGTGTGAGCAGCGCCAGTACGGCCAGGTTGGTCACGATGAAGAGGAAAATGCGCTTCATAAGCCTTTTCTTTGCGAAAACGAACCGCAATATGGTAACGCGACGGGTATAGGTCGGGACAATCTGATTCAATTTCAAGCGCGGCGCCCGGGGGATGGACCGCTGCCCCGGACAGTTTGGCTATGTCCCGGTAATATATGAATTTAATCGTCTAAAGGGTGGGCATGCAATATAGGGATTACTACGAGGTGTTGGGCGTGGCGCGCGGCGCCGACGCCGATGCGGTGAAGCGTGCCTACCGGAAGCTCGCGCGCAAGTACCATCCTGACGTCAGCAAGGAAAAGAACGCCGAGAACAAGTTCAAAGAGGTTCAGGAGGCCTACGAGGTACTGCGCGACCCGGAGAAGCGGGCGGCCTACGATCAGCTGGGGCGAGACTACCGGACCGGCCAGCAGTTCCGGCCGCCGCCGGATTGGTCGCAGCGCTTCGGGCACTCCGCCGGAAGCCAGCGATTTTCCGATCTGAACGGCTTCAGCGATTTTTTCGCCAGTCTCTTCGGCGGTGCGGGAGGGGCGCCGCCGCAGGAGGCGGATGCGGGTTCCCTGGATGTCAGCGTGGAGGAGGCCTTCGCGGGCACGAAGCGGCGCGTCGCGCTCAACGAAGCTGGTCGCTCGCGCGCGCTCGACGTTCAAATACCGCCCGGCGTCACCGACGGCCAGTCGCTGCGCATTCCGGGGACCGGGGGCGGATCGTCCCTGATATTCCGCATCAGGCTGCGTCCACACTCCCTGTACACGCTGCAGGGCAAGGATGTGCAGATCGAGCTGCCCCTGGCGCCCTGGGAGGCCGCTTTGGGTGCCAAGGTGGCCGTACCCACCCTCGGCGGCAGGGTCGAATTGACGATACCTGCGGGAGCGCAGTCCGGCCAGAAATTGAGACTGCGCGGGCGTGGTTTCCCCGGCACTCCGCACGGCGATCAGATCGTCAGCATCAAACTGGTCACACCGGCGGCGCAGTCGGCGGAGGCCAAGCAGGCCTATGAACGGATGAAGAGCGAATTTAATTTCGATCCGCGCGCCGGCTGGCCGTAGAATTGCGAGTCGGGAGGCAACGTGCGCTACTCGATTCATGTCAACGGCAAGGAACATCGGATCGAGGCGGATCCCGACATGCCGCTGCTTTGGGTGCTGCGCGATCTTCTCGACTTGAAGGGCACCAAATTCGGGTGCGGCAAGAGTCTTTGCGGGGCCTGCACGGTGCACTTGGACGGCGCCCCCACCCGCTCCTGCGTCATACCCATCTCCGCCGTCGGTTCCGCGCCGGTCACGACCATCGAGGCCGTCGCCTCGACCGAGGTCGGCCGCGCGGTGCAGGAGGCGTGGCTCGCGGTCGACGTGGTGCAATGCGGCTACTGCCAGGCCGGCCAGATAATGTCGGCGAGCGCGCTGCTGCAAAGTCGGCCGCGGCCGAGCGACGCCGACATCGATCGTGCCATGGAAGGCAATATCTGCCGCTGCGCCACCTACACGCGGATTCGTGCCGCCATCAAGCAGGCTGCGGGGTTGCCGACGGGCGACTCACGGGACAAGACGCTGTGAGCTCGCGGCGCGAATTTCTGCGCGTCGGCGCGACGTTGGGCGGCGGCTTGCTGCTGGAGTTCTCGTTCGGTGTCGCGCCTGCGAGCACGCCCGCGGCCGCTGCGCTCAATGCCTTCGTGCGGATTTCGAGCGACGGCATCGTCACCATCATGTCCAAGAATCCGGAGATCGGTCAGGGCGTGAAGACCATGCTGCCCATGCTGATCGCGGAGGAGCTTGACGTCGAATGGCGCGATGTGCGCATCGAACAGGCGCCCTGCGATTCCGCGCTCTACGGGCGCCAGTTCGCGGGGGGCAGCCGTGCGACGCCGCTCAATTGGCAACCGCTGCGCCGGGTGGGCGCGGCGGGGCGGCAGATGCTGGTGGGCGCCGCGGCACAGCTCTGGGGGGTACCGCCTTCCGAATGCGCGACGAATTCGGGTGCGGTCATTCACACCCCGACACGGCGATCCTTGGGTTACGGCCGGCTCGCGGCAAAGGCGGCCACGATGCCCGCGCCGGATCTGAATCGCGTGCCGCTCAAGGAGCCGTCTGATTTCAAAATCATCGGCAAGCCGCATCCCGGCGTCGACAGTCCTCTGGTGGTGACGGGCAGGCCTCTGTTCGGCATCGATGTGAGCGTGCCCGGGATGCTGTACGCCGTGTTCGTGAAGTGCCCGGTATTCGGCGGAACCGTGGGCAGCGCCAATGTGCATGCCATCAAGTCCCTGCCCGGCATACGCGATGCCTTCGTGGTTCGCGGCGGCAAGGTATTCGACGGTCTTGCGGACGGCGTCGCCATCGTCGCAGCGAACTGGTGGGCGGCGAACAAGGCGGCCGCCAAGCTCGAGGTGGTGTGGGACGAGGGCGCCGCGGCGGGTCAGAGCAGCGAAGGATTCGCGCGGCAGGCCGTGGAATTGTCCCGCCGAGAGCCGACCATGAGATTGTACGGCGAAGGCCATGTGGATTCCGCCCTGGCCGAATCCGCCACCCTCGTGGAAGCGGCGTACAGCTATCCGTTCCTGGCCCATGCGCCGTTGGAACCGCAGAACTGTACGGCGCACTTCCGCAAGGGCAAGGTCGAGATTTGGGCACCCACCCAGAATCCGGAGCCCGGCCGCGCAATCGTCGCGAAGACCTTGGGTATCAGGGATTCGGACATCACCATTCACATGACCCGCTGCGGCGGCGGCTTCGGCCGGCGCCTGATGAACGACTACATGGCCGAGGCGGCGTGGATATCCAAGCAGGCCGGCGCGCCTGTCAAGCTTCTGTGGACCCGAGAAGACGACATTCGGCACGATTTCTATCGCCCGGCGGGTTTCCACTTCTTCAAGGCGGGGCTGTCCGCCGACGGCCGTGTGAAAGCCTTCCGCGACCACTTCGTCTCTTTCGGGGAAGGCGACAAGTTCGCCAACAGCGCGGCGATGTCTGCGGAGGAATTTCCCGCGAAGTTCGTCCCCAACCTCGAGTTCGGTGCATCGCTCATGCCCTTGAGAGCCCCCACGGGACCTCTGCGGGCGCCGCGCAGCAATGCGTTGGCGTTCGCCTTTCAATCCTTCATCGATGAAATGTCGCACGCGGCGGGCAAGGATCCCCTGCAATTTCGACTCGACCTTCTGGGGGTTCGCCGCTCCTTCGCGCTTGCGCCCAATCCCCCGGGGCAAGATCCGGGTTTCGATCCGCAACGCATGATCGGTGTCCTCAATGCGGTTCGCGAGCGGTCGGCGTGGGGCAGGCGTGAATTGCCGAAGGGAACCGGGCAGGGCGTCGCCTTTTATTTCAGCCACCTCGGCTACTTCGCGGAGGTCGTGCAAGCGACCGTGGCGCCCGGTGGGCGCCTGACGCTGGACAAGGTGTGGGTGGTCGGCGATGTGGGCAGCCAAATCATCAATCCGACGGGAGCCGAGAATCAGGTGCAGGGCGCCGCGCTCGACGGCATCGGCGCGGCGCTTGGCCAGGCCGTCACTCTGAAATCCGGCCGTGTCGAGCAGAGCAATTTCGACGACTTTCCACTGCTGCGCATGTCGCAGGCGCCGCCTATCGACGTGCATTTCCTGATCACCGATCACCCGCCGACGGGCATGGGCGAGCCCGCGCTGCCGCCGGTGGTGCCCGCACTATGCAATGCGATATTCGCGGCGACGGGCGTGCGAATCCGCAGCCTCCCCATCGATACGAAACTGCTGAGTTAGCCGTCGCCGATCGCCTCCGTACTGTCCGAGATATGCGCCGCTGCCGCCTGTACGCTTTGCGGCTTGACGAACAGCGCAGAAACTTCGGGGTGTGCGCTGCGAACACGGGTCTCCAATTCGAGCACGGCCCGCTCGATGTCCGGGGCGCGCAGGTGATCAAAGAAATCGAGGCTCAAGGTGGCGATCACATTGCGCGGCGCGAGCTGTACGGTCACGATGCTGTTGGCGCTGCAAACGCCTGCGATGCCTGCCGCCGTGCGCATGATGGCGTCGCTCAAGCTGGGATCGGCGCGTTCGCCGATGAGCAGCGCCTTGGATTCTCGGGCCAGCAATCCGGCCACTCCGGCCAGAATGACCGCTATGGCCAATGAGGCCACGCCGTCCCACCGCGTATCTCCGGTCAGCATCGCAGCCGCGGTGCCCGCGGCCGCCGCACCTATCCCTAGGATGGCCGCCGGTATCCTCGAAGACCACGATGAAGGCCGGCGGGTCCTTCGAACGCCTGAAGGCCTCCCACCAGCCCCGCTCGCGCTTTGCCGCGCGGAACGCGCGCACGCCCACCCACCAGGAAGCGCCTTCGAATGCCAATGACAGCGCCAGGACGGTGAAAATGACGGCGGGACGCTCGATGGGCGCAGGGCGAAGCAGCCGATCCACGCCCTCGTAGACCGAAACTCCGGCCCCCAGCGCGAAGATGAGCAAGGCCACGACAAAGCTCCAAAAATAGAGCTCGCGGCCGTAGCCGAAGGGGTGCACACGGTCGGCGGGCTTTTTCGAGCGCTCGATTCCGTAGAGCAGCAACAACTCGTTGACCGTGTCGACCAGAGAGTGCATCGCCTCGCTCAGCATGGCGGCGGAACCCGTGACCATGGCGGCGACGAACTTCGCCGCGGCCACCAGCAGATTGCCGGCCAGCGCCGCCCAGACGGCCCCGTTGGTGCCTGTTGTGGCCATACGGTATCTTGAAGAATCCCGGGGCGGCCCCATCTCGCTCCTGCGCTCACCGTCGGGCTCGAGCGTATCTGTAGAACTACCTAGATTGTAAAGGCCATGACCACCGAAACACAGCCGCAGACCCGGGAATTCCAAGCCGAAACCAAGCAAGTATTGCGATTGGTGATTCATTCGCTGTATTCGCACAAGGAAATTTTCCTGCGCGAGCTCATTTCCAACGCCTCGGATGCCTGCGAGAAACTGCGCTTCGAGGCGCTGGCCAAGCCGGACCTATTGGGCTCGGACGACCCTGTCCGTCACGCTGATTCCGGACGCCGCCGCCGGCACCCTGACCATCAGGGACAACGGCATCGGCATGAGCGAGGCCGAAGTGATCGACAATCTGGGCACCATCGCCCGTTCGGGCACCAAGAGATTTCTGGAGGCATTGAGCGGCGATTCGGCCAAGGACGCGCAGCTGATCGGCCAATTCGGAGTGGGGTTCTATTCGGCGTTCATCGTCGCCGACAAGGTCACGGTGCTGACCAAGCGCGCCGACGCTGCGGGGGTGCGCTGGGACTCGGACGGCGAGGGTCAGTACCAGATCCAGGCCGACGACAAGGCGGACCGCGGCACCGAAGTGATCCTGCACCTGCGCGAGGAGGACAAGGAATTCCTGGAGCCGGCGCGCCTGCAAGCGAACTGGTGCGCAAGTATTCGGACCACTTGAGCCTGCCCATCGTCCTGAAGACCGGCGGCACCGAAGAGACGGTCAACCAGGCCAAGGCATTCTGGACGCGCCCCAAGCCTGAACTCAACGAAGAGGAATATCAGGCCTTCTACAAGCACATTACCCACGACTCCGAGGGCGCCAGGGCCTGGGCGCACAACAAGGTCGAGGGCAATATCGAATACACCTCGCTGTTGTACCTGCCGAAGCGCGCGCCGTTCGATTTGTTCGAGCGCGAGCAGAAGCGGCGGCATTCAGCTCTACGTCAGGCGCGTGTTCATCATGGACAGGGCGGCGGAATTGCTGCCGCCGTACCTGCGGTTCATGCGCGGGTTGGTCGACACCGCCGACCTGCCGCTGAACGTGTCGCGCGAGCTGCTGCAGAACAACCGCACCGTCGAGAAGATCAAGTCCGCGCTGGTCAAGCGCAGCCTCGATCTGCTCGAGGAACTGGCAGCGGAAAAACCTGCGGAGTATGCGGAGTTCTGGAAGACCTTCGGCGTCGTGCTGAAGGAAGGCATCATCGAGGACCCGGCCCAAAAGGAGCGCATCGCCAAGCTGTTGCGCTTCCATTCGACCGCGGCGTCCGGGCGAGCTGCCTGCGGTCACGCTCGAGCAATACGTAACGCGCATGCAAGTCGGATCAGAAGGCCATTTACTACTTGACCGCCGATACGCTCGCCGCCGCGCGCAATAGTCCGCATCTGGAAGGCTTTCGCGCCAAGAACGTGGAAGTGCTGCTGCTGACCGACCGCATCGACGAATGGGTGGCCGGCCATTTGCATGAATTCGAGGGCAAGCCGCTGGCGAACGTCGCGAGCAGCGCCGCCGACTTGGCGTCCGCCATCGAGACTCCGGATAAGGCCGCCGCCGAATCCGCCTTCAAGGACACCCTGGAGCGGCTGGGCAAGGTGCTGCTGGGCAAGATCGCGAGTGCCCAGGTCTCCGCACGCCTGACCGACTCGCCCGCGGTGCTGGTCGCGGGCGAGTTCGGCATGAGCCTGCGCATGAGCCGCATCCTCAAGCAGGCGGGGCAGAGCAATCCCTTTGCCACTTTGCCCGATTCTCGAATTGAACCCCAAGCATCCCTTGGTCCTGCGCCTGCGGGAAACCGCCGACGATGCGGCCTTCGCGGATCTGGCTCATGTGCTGTACGATCAAGCCATGCTGGCGGAGGGGGGCGAGCTGGACGACCCTGCGATATTCGTGCGTCGAGTCAACCGCCTGATCGTCGAAGGCTTGGCCGCGCAGCCGAAAATCATCCTGAGTTGAGCGTGCTGTCACCGCGGCGGCTGTCGGCGGACGACCCCGTCGAAGACGAATCCGGCGCCTGCAACGACGCCTCATTGCTCGACGCCTATTCCGGCGCGGTGATCGGTGCATTGGAGCGTGTCGCACCGGCGGTGACGTTCATCGAAGTCGCACAAGGGGTTACTGCGGCGGGCCGTCGCGCGCGTCGCCCTGCGCACGGCAGCGGTTCTGGATTCCTGTTCACGCCCGACGGCTATCTCTTGACCAACAGTCATGTGGTTCACGGCGCGCAGCGCATTCAGGTCAGGTTGAACGATGACACCCGCTTCGGCGCCGACCTCGTGGGAGACGATCCGGATTCGGACCTTGCGGTGCTGCGCATCGGTTCGCCCTCCGCCTTCCCCTATGTGGAATTCGGCGATTCCTCGGTACTGCGTGTGGGACAGGTGGCCATCGCCATCGGCAACCCGCTCGGGTACTCGAAAACCGTGACCACGGGAGTGGTCTCGGCTCTCGGGCGCACCCTGCGCGCCTCCTCCGGCAGGCTGATGCACGATGTCATCCAAACCGACGCCGCATTGAACCCCGGCAATTCCGGCGGACCGTTGGTCGATTCGAAGGGCCGCGTGATCGGTGTCAACACTGCGATGATCCCTCAAGCCCAGGCGATCTGCTTTGCCACCGGAATCAACACCGCAAAATGGGTCATCGGTCAGTTGTTCGCCCACGGCCGGGTGCGCCGCGCCTATATCGGCGTATCCGGCGCCACGGTGCCGATCGCCACGCGGGTGGTGCGGCATTTCGGCTTGCAGAGTTCAACCGCCGTCCATGTCTTGGAACTCGTGCCGGGAAGCCCTGCGGCGGTGGCGGGGGTCGAGGTGGGCGATCGCATGATTGCGATCGACGGCGTGCCGGTTCATGGTATCGACGGCTTGCAGCGCCTGCTCGACTCGAGCTTTATCGGCCGCGAATGCGAGTTGCAGCTGCTGCGAAGATCGAGTGTGATTCGTGTGAGAATCCGTCCCCTAGAATTGCCTGCCCATACCGTCTGATCCAGGAGCCGCTCAATGAGCCCACAAACGCATGCCAACAGCCTGGCGGTGCCGCCGGAGCCTACGGATCACCACTTGGGTTCGGAACACGCGCGCCTTATTCTGGTGGAATACGGCGACTTCGAGTGCCCGAGCTGCAAGGTTGCGGCCACCACTCCGAAGCTGCTGCTGGAGAGATATCCCAACAAGATTCGCTTCATTTTCCGGCACTTTCCCCTGCAAGACGCTCATCCGCACGCCTTCATGGCGGCGGAGGCCGCGGAAGCCGCCGCGGCGCAGGGTAAATTCTGGCCCATGCACGATGTGCTGTTCCAGAGTCAGGCGCATCTCAAGGACAAGGACTTGTACCGCTATGCGGCCGACATCGGCCTCGACATGGCGCGCTATACCGCGGAGATGGACGATCACATTTACCTACAGAAGGTGCGCGAGCACGTCGAAGGCGGGCGACGCAGCCATATTCGCGCGACTCCGACCTTCTTCCTCGACGGCATGGTGCAGGACATTTCCTTCGGCATGAAGGCGCTGCATGACGCCGTGGCCAATGCCGTCGGACGCGGCGGCTAGCCATTTGCGCTACGGCTGGTATTGCAAATTGTAAGACATCTTGTAGTATTGTAAGACCGATTCGCTTTCGCCGGAGGATCGCTTCCCTCTGCGTATCCGGATTCAAAGAACCGGCGACCTCAAACACGATACGGATCTATTAATTGACCAAATTCGAGCCGTCTCCAATGCTCGGCTCATGTATTGCTATTGCTCTGTGGGCGCAAACCACTTGAAGAAGGTGGATGAGGCGTTGCGCTTTATCGCCGGCCGCTGAAGGCGGTGGGTCACCAACGAAAGGGCGCCCCGCAGGGCGCCCAATGAAAGCCTCATCGACCAGCGGGTTAGCTCCAGTCGCCCCCGCCGCCGCTGTCGCCGCCGAAGCCGCCGCCATCGTCCCAGCCCGAGCCGGGGTCGTTCATCCCGAAGTCCGAGCCGCCCATGTCCGCGTTGCCCGCCCCGGACTCGCCTGCCTCGGCCGCGGGTATCACGCCGCCGCCGCGGCCGCCGTCGAGGAAGTGATGAGCCAGCTCCTCGCCCGCCACCACGCCCGCGCCGACCGCAAGTCCGGAGGCAAGCCCGCCGGCGATACCTGATCCGATGCCGCCGCCCATCGGTGCGGGGCCGTAGCCAGGTCCATAGCCGGGTCCATAGGTCCCAGGTGCACCGCCCGGTCCGACGCCGGCCGCCGGATACTGGACATAGGAAGTGCGGCGCCGAAACACCATCAGCAGGACGGCGATGGCTCCGCCCAGTATCAGAAGGGTGCCCCATGGAAATCGAGGTGCCGCCGGAACGGTCCTGATGAAGGCCGGGCTCGCGAGCCCGCCGCCCCGGCCGAGCTCAGACTTGAGTTCCTGCACCGATCGGGGATTGGCAAAGGGCAGACCGGGCTTCAACTGCTCGGCGGCGGCCAGCTCGGAGCGTGCGAGCGCCGGCTTGCCCTCTCTTGCGAACAGCTCGGCCTGCACGTAGTGCGCCTGTGCGCTCTGCGGGTGGTCGGCCAATACCTGGCTGATCATCTGCTGGGCCTGATCGAGATGACCGCTGCGTGCGGCGGTGTACACCTCATCGACCGTCGGGTCGGCGGCCGCGAACGCGGATTGGCCCAAGGCGAGCGCGAAGGTCATGGTCGCGGCGCAGGTGGCGGCAGCTAAAAATCTTTGCATATCAAGCCCCCGAGAGGTCGAAATGACCGTTACCGCGTTAGATATGGGCGCTGCCGCGAAGTTCAACACCCCCGGGCGGCGCCCCTGGCCCTAAATGACGCCGCGCCGCTTCTGATCGAGTTCAATGGACTCGAACAGGGCTTGGAAATTCCCTTCGCCGAAACCCTCATTGCCTTTGCGCTGGATGATTTCGAAAAATATCGGCCCGATTGCATTCTTGGTGAAAATCTGCAGCAGTATTCCGCTCGCGGCAGTGCCGTCGATCAGAATCCGCCGGCTGCGAAGGTCGCTCAAAGACTCGCGATGTCCGGCGACGCGCGCATCGACTCCCTCATAGTACGCCGCAGGGGTGTCCTGGAACTCGACGCCGCGCGTGCGCAATGCGTCGACCGTGCGGTAGATGTCGTCGGTCGCGAGAGCAATGTGCTGGATACCCTCGCCCTTGTACTCGTTGAGATACTCCTCGATCTGGCTCTTGTCGTCCTGGCTTTCGTTGATGGGGATGCGTATCTTCCCGCACGGCGAGGTCAACGCGCGCGAGAACAAGCCTGTTTCCCGGCCTTCGATGCTGAAGTAGCGGATCTCCCTGAAATTGAACAATCTCTCGTAGAAGCCCGCCCAGAGATTCATGTTGCCGCGTCTGACATTGTGGGTGAGGTGATCGATGCGCCTGAGGCCCACATTCGCGGCAGTATGCGCCGTGGCCGTCGAGGGCACGAAATCCACGTCGTAGATGGTGCGATCGCCGTAGCGGTCGACGAGATAGATGAGGCTGCCGCCGATGCCCTCGATCGAGGGAATGTTGAGTTCCATGGGTCCTGCCGTGGCCGGACCGGGCTTGGCGCCGAGATCCAGAGCGCGTGAATAGGCGAAGCGCGCATCGGCGACTCGAAACGCCATGGCGCAGGCGCACGGTCCATGTGCACGCGCGAACGCTTGCGCGAAGCTGTCGTGCTCGGCGTTGACGATGAAATTGACGTCGCCTTGGCGGTGCAGGGTGACATTCTTCGAGCGATGCCGCGCCACCGCCGGCAATCCCATACTCTCGAACAGCCGCCGCAATAAATCGGGATCGGGAGCGGCGTATTCGACGAACTCGAAGCCGTCGGTGCGCATCGGATTGGCGCCGCCGCAGTTCGCGTTCATGACGATGCCATGACTTTGCCGCGCGCGCGGATGGCGGTGCCGAACACGTAGTCCCACACGGGCGTGGTGACGCCGAAGTTTCCGCTCTTCGGAGAGTAGTGGTGCCGCATGTGCCAGGCGCGCAGCTCGTTGAAGTACGAAGGCGAAGCGGAATTTTGGTGGTGATGGATGACGTGATGCACGACCCCGTACCACCAATAGCCGAACATCACGCCGACCGTGAGGCCGTCCGCGACGTTGAAGCTCATGAGGTACCACACCGGAAACAGAAACGCGAGGCTGAGCACCGTCACGCTGATCCACGACGGCGTGCCGATGAAGGCCAGCGGCGCCGCATGATGCTCGCCATGCATGGGCGAAAAATAGGGCATTCGATGCAATGCGATGCGATGCAGGGCATACTCCATCAGGGTCCAAAAGACCAGCCCCGCCAGGGCCGCACCGAGCCATTCTGTGCCGCTCATCCAAGTGACATGGCCGACATTGGCCGCCGTCAGGGCGACGAGCACCATGGGATAGACGACGAAATCCGAGTAATAGCTGAACTTGCTGAGTTGCATGAAGTTGCCTCTCGCCGGTACTCGATGTGTCATTTGACCACGAATTCCCCGGAATGTTATCGAAAGAATGCAACAGCTGCTTGGTAGAATTCTTAAGGATGCCTAAGACCATAGCCATTGTCGGCGCCGGCTTTTGCGGCACGGTGCTGGCCGCCAATCTATTGCGCCGTCCACCCTCGGACGCGACGGACATCGTGCTGATGGAGCGCGGCTCCGCAATGGGTCGCGGCATGGCCTACGCTCATCGCAGGTTCCCCTATCTTTTGAACGTGCCGGCGGCGCGGCTCTCGGCCGACTCGGACGACCCCCTGCAATTCTTGCGCTTCGCGCAGCGCCGGGAGCCCGATACCGACGGCGAGGCTTTTCTGCCGCGCGCGCTGTACGGCGAGTACCTGCAGGAGGCGCTGCTGCAGGCGGAGCGCGCGGCGCCCGCGCATGTGCGGCTGCTGCGGGTGTTCGGCGAGGTGCGCCGCATCGTGCCGAGCGGCACAGATCGGCCGTTCTACGTGGAGCTCGCGGGCCGCGAGCCGATCGCGGCCGATCGCGTCGTGTTGGCGCCGGGCAATGCGCCGCCGGCGCCGCTGCCGTGGGCGGCGGCGATCCGAAATCACGCGGCGTACCGGCACGACCCCTGGGAGCTGCCCGACACCTTGAGCGCCGGGCATTCGGTGCTGATCGTCGGCAATGGGTTGACCATGGCCGATGTCGCTTTGGCGCTGAGCCAGGATGCAGGGCGCACCCCCGCACTGCACACGATTTCCAGGCGCGGCCTGGTGCCCCAGGCACAGACCGCCTTTCGTCCGGCCGCGATGCGGGGCGACGGCGCGTCGCTCCTCGCCTGCGCCGATTCGATCCGTCGGGTGTTGGCCATGACTCGCGAATTGGCGCGCGAAGTCGAGAATCGGGGAGGCGATTGGCGCGAGGTCGTCACCTTCATTCGTCATCTGGCGCCCGCCCTGTGGCGGCGTTTGCCTCAGGAGGAGCGACGGCGCTTCGTGCGCCACCTGCTGGCACACTGGGGCATCCACCGGCACCGATTGCCGCCGCAAATGGCTGCGCGCATCGCGTCCCTGCGGCAGAGCGGCCGGCTGCGGGTCAATGCAGGCCGCATCGATGAGGCGATTCCCGCCGGCGGGCGGCTGCGCGTTTCGTGGCGCGCGCGCGGCCGCGGCGAGCCGTCGACCTTGACCGTGGACCTGATCGTCAATGCGACCGGGCCCGACTATGCGCTCGAGCGCTCCGTGAATCCGCTGCTCATCTCGCTGCGCAAGGCAGGCTTGATTCGCGCGGACGCATTGAAGCTCGGCTTGAGCACGGGGTGCTGCGGCGCGTGCGTGGATTCGCAGGGCCGCGCGAGCGACCGACTCTACTATCTGGGGCCCATGCTGCGCGCCGATCATTGGGAGGCGACAGCCGCGACCGAGCTGCGCAACCACGCCGAACAGCTCGCCGCGCTTCTCGCCGGGTAGCCAAGCCGGCTACGCCAGCCTTGCCAGGGCTTCGAGCAGGCGGCGCAGCTCCTCGCGGGTGTTGTACATGGACACGCCGGTGCGCAGCAGCCCGCCGCGGTCGGCCAATCCGAGCACCTGCACCGGGCGCGCCGCATAGAAATCTCCGTCCCAGACGCAAATGCCCTGCTCTCCAAGCACCTTGGCGGCTTCGGCCGCGCCGGTCTTGTCCATGGTGATCGATACCGTGGGCGCGCGCATGCGGCCGGGGGCAAAGTCCGGGCCCCAGACGCGAACACCGGGAATGCGGCGCACGGCGTCATGGTAGTCGCGTGCCAATTCGTGTTCGTAGGCGCCGATATGCGTCATCGCATCGACCAGGCGCTCCCTCAACGAGCCGCCGGCGCCCCAACTTGCGATGTACTCGACGGCCGCTCGCACGCCGTCGATGGCGGCGTGGTTCAGCGTGCCGGTCTCGATGCGGTACGGAGCCTTGGGATCCTGCACGCTCAGCCGGTCCGTGGGCAAGCCATCGAGGGCGCCGGGCCGCGAATACAGCACGCCCACATGCGGTCCGTAGAATTTATAACCCGAGCAGAGAAGGAAATCGACGCCGAGCGCCTGAACGTCGATAGGAAAATGCGGTGCGTAATGCACGGCGTCGACCACCAGCAGGGCGCCGACCTTGCGGGTCAAACGCCGCGCCAGCGCGATGTCGTTGACCGTGCCGAGCGAATTCGCCGACGCACCGATTGCAAACAACTTGGTGCGCGGAGTGATCTGTTCGGCCATGTCCGCGGGATCCAGTTCACCCGATTCCATCAGGCGCACTTCGCGCACTACCACGCCGCGTTCCCTAAGGTTGAGCCAAGGTCCCCGGTTGCCTTCGTGATCGAGCTGCGTGACGAGGACCTCGTCGCCCTTCATCAGGGTGCGGCCGATGGCCGTGCTCAAATTGAAGCACAACGTCGTCATGCTCTGGCCGAAAGAGATGCACGAGCCGCCCTCCGCGCCGAGAAAGGCGGCGACGACGTTGCGCGCGTTCTCCATGCGCCTGTCCACCTCCCGGGAGGGCGGGAAGTTGCCGTGAGTGTTCACATTGCAGGACGCATACAGATCCGCAATTGCGTCGATCACCACGCTCGGCACCTGGCTGCCGCCCGGTCCGTCGAGGAAGGCGAGGCCGGCGTTGTGCGTCAGCGCCGGAAAATCGCGCCGGCTGCGCAAACAATGCTCAAGGGTATACGCCATTACAAAAGATCGTAGGTGAAGTCGTAGCTCGTCGATTTGGCGTCGCGCGGGTGCAGCTTCATATTGCCCTTCGCGCCCGCATACTTGCCGGTGCCGCCGGTGACGGCGAACAAGGAATCACCCTCGTCCATGAAGGGCCCCTCGACGGTGATCTGGCCCTCCTTCAATTTCAGGGTCCACATGCATTCCCAGCTTTTGCCGACGACGGTGCGCACGCAATAGCCCTGATCGGAGCCGATCCGGGTCTTATTGGCGGAGTCGAAGATGCCGTTGGCGAACACCAGCAGGTCGCCCACGGAATCGCCTTTGGCGCCCAGATCGACGGTGGTCTCGCCGACCGGACGCTCCACCACTTTGATTTGCTCTCCCGCAAAAGCAGGCAAGGCCAGCAGCATCGCTGCAGGCGTCGCGATGCGTACCATCGTGATTTTCATGGGATCCCCTTGGGTTGTGTTGTCGAGCCTGAATGATGATAGCAAGATGCCGTGCGCTATTCGTGGAAGCCCGCCGCCACCACCTCGATCAGCGTGGGCCCGGCCCTGCCCAGCGCGTCGCGCAGGGTCTGCGTGAGCGCGGCAGGGTCATGCACCCGATGGCCATGCGCGCCGCATGCATGCGCCAGTTGGACGAAGTCGGGGTTGCGCGCGATCACGCCCAGCTGCGGTATGTGCGCGGCCGCCATGTCGTCGCGAATCTGACCCAGCGCAGAGTTGTTCCACACCACGATGGGCAGGCAGAGTCCCTCTTCGACCGCCGTCATGAGTTCAGTGATGGTGAATTGCAACCCGAAGTCTCCCGCGAGCGCGATCACTGCGCGGGACGGGCTCGAGATCTTGGCGCCGAGCGCGGCGGGCAGCGCGAACCCCAAGGTGCCGTAGCCGGACGGATGGAACCACTGCCCCGGATTCTGCACCGGATAGGCGTAGTTGCCGAAATAGGCGATCTGCGTCATGTCGCTGAACACCACGCCGTCCTCGGGCAGCGCGGCCTTGATGGCGCCAAGCGCGCTCCACATGGCGCGCGTCTTCGAATCCACCGCACTCTCCACGGCGGCGCGGACTTTCGCTGCCCCGCCCAAGGCCGTTCTCCATCCGGGTTGCGCCGGCGCCCGCCCGGCCAACGCTCGATTGATGCCCGCAAGCGCCGTGCGCGCGTCGGACCAGAGGCACACCTCGGCCGAGTATTGATCGGAGAGTTTCACAGGATCGACGTCGATGCGGATGAGCCTCCCGCCGATCGGCAGGCGGGTCGTGAAATACATGTCGGTCTCGCCCAATTCGGTGCCCACCGCGAGCACGACATCGGCCTCGAGGATCAATTTCTGAACGGGGGAATAGGGCAACGAGGTGCCGAAGTTCGCCGGATGGCTTTCGGCAAGCGCTCCCTTGCCCGCCGCCGTGGTCACCAGCGGGCAATCCAGCGCTTCGACCAAGCGCCGCAGCTCCGAACCCGAGTCTCGCGCTCCGCCGCCCGCGATGATGAGCGGGCGCGCGGCTGCCGCGAGCAGGCGCGCCGCCGCCTCGATCCGGCCGGAGTCCGGTTGCGGCAACAGAGGCGTATCCGCAAACGCTTCCGCTTCGAGCGTCGTGACCTGCGCGAGAACATCCAGAGGAACTTCCAGATACGCCGGGCGCGCTCGCCCGGTGCGAAACGAGGCCAGGCACAGCCGCAGGTGATCGCGGACGTCCTCTGCGCCGCCGGCGGAGCGCGCGATGCCGAACACGCCGGCGGCAAGCCCGGCCTGGTCGTACAGCTCGTGCAGCACGCCCCACTGTTTGGTGAACGAGGCGCGCACCGGGGCGCTCGCGACCACCAGCAGCGGCACGGAGTCGGAATAGGCCTGCGCCGCCGCGGTCATGATGTTGGTGAGTCCCGGTCCCGAGATGACGAAGGCCGCCGCCGGCCTGCCGCTCATGCGCGCGAAGCCGTCGGCCGCGAAACCCGCGCCTTGTTCGTGGCGGACGAGCACGTGCCGGATGTTCGCTGCGGCGAGTCCCCGATAAAGCTCCAAATTGTGCACGCCGGGTATGCCGAACACGGTGTCGATGCCGTTCTTGGCCAGGAGTTCCACGAGATAACCGCCGACATTCTGCGCCATGGCAACCCCCCGCTCGAAATTGAACACTGGTTCAGAAAGCGCGCTAGGATTGCGCATTGCGGCCCCGGTAGGCAAGAGAAAAGATGCAATATTCCCCATTGGTCGAACGCATTGCGGGCGAGGGCGCGGATGCGTGGCTGATTCACTACGCGGCGCGCAGCGCTTTGGAGCGCGGCGAGGATGTGATCCTGCTGAGCGTCGGCGATCCGGATCTCGACACGCCGGCGCCCGTTGTGGAACGGGCCATCGAAGGATTGCGCGCGGGCGACACCCACTACACGCCGGCCACGGGGCGGCAGCACCTGCGCGAGGCGATCGCACGGGCGCATCGTGCGCGTACCGGCCAGCCGGTGGACGCCGCCAACACGATCTTTCTGGCGGGGGCGCAGAACGCACTGTTCGTGGCTTCGATGTGCATCGCGGGAGTCGGCGACGAGGTCATTGCGCTGGAGCCTTTGTATCCAAGCTATCCCGCCACTCTGGAGGTATCGGGCGCGCGAATGGTGCGGGTGCCGTCGCCGGCGCAGCGCGGGTTCCGCGTCGACCTGGCGGCGCTCGAGGCGGCGGTCACTGCGAGAACGCGCGCGGTGGTTTTTGCCACCCCCAACAATCCGAGCGGCGTGATCTTGAGCCAGTCGGACCTGGCCGCGATCGGGGAGCTGGCGCGCCGCCATTCGCTGTGGGTGGTGGCGGATGAGGTGTATGCGGGACTCGCCCCCGGCGGCCGAGTGCCGGGTCTCGCATCCCTAATGCCCGAACAGGTGGTGACCATCGGCAGCCTGTCCAAGTCGCACGCCATGCCCGGTTGGCGCGCCGGCTGGCTGGTGGGTCCACCTCAGCTCGTGGTCCATGCCGAAGCCATGGCGCAGTGCATGCTGTTCGGACTTCCGGGCTTCGTCCAGGAAGCGGCAGTGACCGCGCTCGGCATCGCGGACCAGGCGGAATCCCGAATCCGCGAATACTGCGCCGCGCGTCGGGATCTTCTGATCGCCGGACTTCAAGGGCTGCGCGGAATCAGCTGCATGGTGCCGGACGCCGGAATGTTCTCCCTGGTCGACGTGCGCGGCACCGGTCTTTCAGGCTACGATTTCATGTGCGAGCTCTACAGAACCGAGCGCGTGTCGGTGCTCGACGGCGGGGCATTCGGCAAGGAGACAAGCGGCTTCGTCCGAGTGTGCTTCGCCACCGACGAAGACCTGTTGCGCCGTGCGCTCGAACGCATACGGCGCTTCGTCGGGACCTTGCGGGGGTAAGCGATGGTGCAACGAATGACGAGCATGGGCGTGGTGGTGCGCGCGGCGGGCGGTCCAGAGGCGTTGGAATGGACGGAGCTGGATACACCCGTTCCGGGACGAGGCGAGGTGCTCATCGAGCAGCACGCCATCGGGGTGAACTTCATCGATACTTATTTTCGCAGCGGTCTGTATCCCTGGCCGCAGGCCCCGCTGATCCCCGGGGCCGAGGCCGCAGGGGTGGTCGCAGAGGTCGGCGCGGCGGTGGAGGATCTCAAAGTGGGAGACCGGGTGGCCTACACTCTGCCTTTGGGCGCCTACCGCACCCTGCGAGTCGTGGCCGCGGAGCGCCTGGTCAGGCTGCCGCGGGACATCGCCTTCGACACGGCGGCGTCGGTCATGCTGAAGGGTTTGACGGCGCAATTTCTGCTCACTTCGTGCTTTGCCGTCAAGGCGGGGCACACGGTGCTGGTGCACGCCGCTGCCGGCGGGGTCGGTTTGCTCCTCGGCCAATGGCTGAAAGCGCTGGGGGCGACATCGATCGGCACGGTGGGCTCGCCCGAAAAAGCCGCCGTCGCCCGGGCCAACGGCTACACCCACGTGATCGACTATCGCGCCCTGGATTTCGTCGCTCGGGTCAAGGAGATCACCGACTCGAAGGGCTGCGATGTGGTCTACGATTCGGTGGGCAAGGACACCTGGCGCGGGTCGCTCAAATCATTGAAGCTGCGCGGCACCTTCGTTCACTTCGGCCAGTCGTCCGGTGTGATCGCGGATTTCAAGTTCTCCGATCTCGCCTCCGGCGGTTCTCTGTTCGCGACGCGACCGATGCTGTTCGACTACATCAAGAGCCGCGAGGATCTGGCTTCGCGCGCCGCGGACCTGTTCGCGAAGCTCGAGTCAGGCGCCGTCAAGGCGCATGTGGGCGCGCGGCTGGCGCTGCGCGATGCCGCCGCCGCGCACCGCGACTTGGAGGCCAGACGAACCGTCGGCGCGACGGTGTTGCTGCCGTAGCCGCGGCCTACAAGTTCGCATCGATGAAGGCGGCGAGCTGCGCCTTGGAAACGGCGCCGATCTTGGTCGCCACCACCGCTCCACCCTTGAAGAGCATGAGCGTCGGAATACCGCGCACGTGATATCGGGAAGCCAGGGACTGGTTTTCGTCGACGTTCACTTTGGCCACCCTCACGCGGCCCGCGTAAGTGTCGGCCGACTCATCGAGCGCCGGCGCGATCATCTTGCAGGGCCCGCACCACTCGGCCCAGTAATCGACCAGCACCGGCAGCTGGGATTGAAGAACCTCGCCGTCAAAGGTCTCGGCGTTGACGTGCTTGATCTTGTCGCTCATGAAATCCTCGTGGGTGGTTCGCGTAGGAGACCATGATATTATTCGTCGAAATGATTTAAATACCGAATTTATGAATTTAATATTCGGAATAATCGAATAATAGCGATGAACAAATTGCAGGCCATGCAGGTTTTCGTACGGGTGGTCGAGACAGGCGCCATGGCCCGCGCAGCCGACAGCCTGCATATTCCCAAAGCGACGGCCACCACACTGATACAGCAACTGGAAGCCGACCTCGGTGTGAAGCTGCTCAACCGCACCACACGCAGCGTCAACGTGACCACGGACGGCGCCGCGTACTACGCGCGCTGCACCGCCATACTCGAGCAGATTCGTGAGACCGAGGAGTCGCTCGGGCAGCGTCATGCTGCGCCCGGCGGACGCTTGCGCGTCGAAGTACCCACTCTCATGGCGCGGTTGGTCCTGGTTCCTGCGCTGCCCGCCTTCTTTGCACGCTATCCGGACATCGAGCTTGAGCTGGGCTGCAGCGAACGCCGCGCCGACCTCATCGAGGAGGGAATCGACTGCGCGGTATGGAGCGGCGAGCTCGAAGACTCGACCTTGGTCGCGCGCCGCGTCGGTCTTTTGTACTTCGGCACCTGTGCATCGCCCTCGTATCTCGCCGCCCACGGACAGCCGCATCATCCGGACGATCTTGCATCGCACCGCTGCATCAACCACTTCTCGCCGCGCACCGGAAAGATCTTCGACTGGGTATTCGCCAAGAACGGCGCGCGCATTCAGACCTCGCTTCGCGGCCACGTTGCGCTGGACGATGAGAACAGCTATCTGGCCGCGGCCGAAGCGGGCTTGGGCATAGCGCAGATTCCCGCCTTCGTGCTCAAGGAGGCGCTGGAGCGCGGAACTCTTGAACTCGTGCTCGGGGACTGGTTTGCCGAGCCCGCGCCGCTCAATGTGGTGTATCCGCGCAACCGGCACCTGTCGAGCAAGATCCGCGTGTTCGTCGACTGGGTCGCCGGGCTGTTCGCGGAGCACGACGGCATCCAGCTTCGCTCCACTCTGCGCTCAAATGCCGAGCGGCAGCGCGGTCGATTCCTTGATGACGGTGACGGCCACGGATGAATTCACCGCGCGCACGCACGGGATGCGGGATAGATAGTCGAGATAGAAGGCTTCGTACGCCTTGATGTTCTTGGTGACGATTTTCAACAGAAAATCCCATTCGCCGGTGAGGGTGTAGCACTCCAGCACCTCGGCCCGATCGCGGATCGCCGCCTCGAATTCGGCGAGCGCTCCGCGGCCGGTGGTCGCGAGCTTCACGTGCGCGAATATGGTCACATCCAACCCCAGGGCATTGCGATCGAGAAGTGCAACCCGCGACTTGATCACCCCGTTCTGCTCCAGCGCTTGAATGCGCCGCCAACACGTGGTGGTGGAGAGCCGTGTACGCGCAGCGACCTCGGCGACCGACAGGGCACCGTGCCTCTGAAGAATGTCGAGCAGGCGCAGGTCCAGGCGATCGATCGCCGCACGAGATGTATTTTCCATTATTGTCAACTATTCGGAATGAACGTTCCGAATTATCCGGGGCCATCCTAATGAATGCAACATCGCGAGCCCGGCGGACGTAAATTATGCGGATGAACAGAAAATCGCGCCTGCACCTGCCGCGTGCGCCCGCCCGGCCGGGAGAAGTTCCTGATTTCAGTTATGTGCAACTTTCCCCCGCCGGCGCGGTGGCGCGGCCCGATGTCAACGCGCGCGCCCGCGACATCGGCTCCTTGTCGCTCGATCTGGTGCGTGTGCTCGACGATTCCGGGGAGGCCGTGGGGCCGTGGCATCCGCATCTCGATCCTGCGGATTTGCAAGTGGGGCTGCGCCACATGCTGCTCACGCGCCTGTTCGACGATCGAATGCAGCGCAACCAGCGCGCCGGCAAGATCTCGTTCTACATACGCTCGCTCGGTGAGGAGGCGGTGTCGGTCGCGCAGTGCATGGCGCTGCGCCCTGGCGACATGTTGTTCCCGTCGTACCGCAATCAGGGACTGCAGATCGCCCGCGGCATTCCGCTCGTGGATCTCATGTGTCAGTGCTTGTCCAACACAGGGGACATGTGCAAGGGGCGCCAGCTGCCGGTGATGTACCACTCCAAGTCCGGCAACATCTTCTCCATCTCCGGCAACCTGGCCACGCAGTTTCCGCAGGCGGTGGGTTGGGCGATGGCCGCGGCCATCAAGGGTGAAGATCATCTGGCGGCAGGTTGGATCGGTGAGGGCAGCAGCGCCGAAGCCGATTTCCATCATGCCTTGCTGTTCGCCTCCGTGTACCAGGCACCCGTGATTCTGAATGTGGTGAACAATCAGTGGGCCATCTCCACCTTTCAAGGGTACGCGGGCGGCGAGCAACGCTCGTTCGCGGCGCGCGGCCCGGGGTATGGAATCGCGGGCATTCGCGTCGACGGCAACGACTTCCTCGCGGTTTATGCCGTGACGCAGTGGGCGGCAGAACGGGCGCGCACCGGGGCAGGACCCACGCTCGTTGAATTGGTCACCTACCGGGCGGCCGCGCATTCCACCAGCGACGATCCTGCGCGCTATCGGGCGAGAAATGACCAAGAGCACTGGCCCCTCGGCGATCCCATCCTGCGGCTCAAGCAGCACTTGATCACTCTCGGCGAGTGGTCGGAGGCGCGCCACCAGGCAATGACGGCGGAGCTCGAGGCGCTGGTTCAGGCGAGCTGGAAGGAGGCGGTGAGCTTCGGCACCATGACCGAGGCGCCGCGGCTCGATGCGGATCTCATGTTCGAGGATGTATTCAAGGAAATGCCGGAACACCTGCAAAAACAGCGGGCCTTGATGCGGGCGGAACGCAGCCGCTCGGGCGTAGTTTAAGCGCCATGGCCGGCATGAACATGATTCAGGCCTTGAATTCCGCCATGGACATCATGCTCATGAAGAACCCCTCGGTGGTCATCATGGGCGAGGACGTGGGTTATTTCGGCGGAGTGTTTCGCGCCACTGAAGGGTTGCAGCGCAAGTACGGCGAGCATCGCGTCATCGACACTCCCATCGCCGAGGGCGGCATCGTCGGCACGGCCATCGGCATGAGCGTGAACGGCCTGCGGCCGGTCGCCGAAATTCAATTCGCCGACTATATTTATCCGGGTTTCGATCAAATCGTGAGCGAACTCGCGCGCATCCGCTACCGCAGCGCCGGGGAGTTCCACGCTCCGGTCACCATTCGCACTCCCTGCGGCGGCGGCATCCGCGGCGGCCAGACGCATTCTCAGAGCCCGGAGGGGATATTCACTCACGTCAGCGGCCTCAAAATCGTGATGCCGTCGAACCCATACGATGCCAAGGGCCTGCTCATCACCTGCATCGAAGACGACGATCCGGTGATCTTCTTCGAGCCGAAGCGGCTGTACAACGGACCCTTCGACGGCGATCCGGGCAAGCCTGCCATTCCCTGGAGCTCGCATCCCAAGGGCCGGGTGGACGAGGGCTATTACACGGTGCCGTTGGCGAAGGCGGATATCGTGCGCGCAGGCGCGGACGTCACCGTCATTACCTACGGCACCATGGTGTACGTCGCCTCTGCGGCGGCGGCGGCCCTGAATCTGGACGCTGAAATCATCGACCTGCGGTCGCTGGTGCCGCTCGATGTCGACACCATTTGCACCTCGGTGCGCAAGACAGGGCGCTGCGTCGTGGCGCACGAGGCCACCCGCTTCTCGGGATTCGGCGCCGAGATCCTGTCCGTCGTCCAAGAAGAATGCTTCTGGGACCTGGAGGCACCCATACAGCGCGTCGCCGGCTGGGACACTCCCTATCCGCATGCCTTTGAATGGGAGTACTTTCCCGGCCAGGCGCGGGTGGCGACGGCACTGCAGGCGGTGATGGAGTCGGCATGAGCCAATTCGTATTCAAAATGCCGGACTTGGGCGAAGGGACGGTGGATGCTGAGATCGTCGCCTGGCATACCAAGCCCGGTGCTGCAGTCACCGAAGATCAGCTCATCGTCGAAGTGATGACCGACAAGGCGGCGGTGGAAGTGCCTGCCCCCGTGAGCGGCAGGGTGGTGTCGATCAGCGGAGCGCCGGGCGACAAAGTCGCGGTCGGTTCGCCGCTCATCGTGTTCGAGCTGGACGGAGCCGCGGCGGCGCCGGCGGCGGCGGCGCCCGCCGCCGTTCTGGTCCCGGCCGCCGCCGAAGCGGCGCCGGCGGCGCGCCAACGGCGGGTGATGGCTTCTCCGGCCAACCGGCGGCGCGCACGCGAGGCCGGTATCGATCTTAAGACGGTCGTCGGCTCCGGTCCCGGCGGACGCATTCTGCGCGAGGACCTTGTCGCGGCGCGAACCGCCGCCGCCCCACGCTCCGCGCCTTACCAGCCGGAACAGCAGGATCAGCCGCAAGTTTCCGCGGCAACGTCGGAGATCAAGGTGATCGGGCTGCGCCGCATGATCGCCGAACGCACCGCTTCGGCCAAGCGCACCATTCCTCACTTCTCCTATGTGGAAGAGGTGGATGTGACCGAGCTCGAATCGCTGCGACAGCACTTGAACGCATCGCGTCCGGCCGATGCCGCCGCTTTGAGCTACCTGCCGCTCATCGTCGCGGCGCTCACGCGGGTGCTCGAATCCTTCCCGCAATGCAATGTGCTGCATGACGCCGGGCGCGGCGTGTTGGTGCGGCATCGTGCGGTGCACGTGGGCATCGCGACTCAAACGCCCGACGGCCTCAAAGTTCCGGTGGTGCGCAATGCGCAGTCGCTCGGCCTGTGGCAGATCTCCTCCGAGATCCGCCGTCTCGCGGAGCGCGCGCGCACCAACAAGGCGACGCGGGAGGAACTCGTCGGCTCCACCATCACCGTAACCAGTCTCGGCAAGCTCGGCGGCATCGCTTCGACGCCCATCATCAATGCGCCCGAGGTGGCCATCATCGGACTGAACAAGGCGATCGAGCGTCCCGTGGCGCATCAAGGCGCCGTGACCATACGGCGAATGATGAATTTGTCGTCCTCATTCGATCATCGCTTCGTGGACGGTTATGATGCGGCTGCGATGATTCAGGCGATGAAAGAGCTGCTCGAGCATCCGGCGATGATTTTCATACCCAAGGCAAGATCCTCATGACTTCACAACCCCAACGACCGGCGTTCGGCACGGTGCTCGCCTCCCACATGGCCGTGGCGGCATATCAAGGCGGCCGCTGGACATCGAGCGAGATCAAGGCGGTCGCGCCGATCGAGCTCAGCCCCGCAGCCCATGTGCTGCACTATGCGAGCACCTGCTTCGAAGGCTTCAAGGCGTTCCGCCGCGCCGACGGATCCATTCACATCTTCCGCATGGATAAGCACATTCAACGCATGCGGCAGAGCGCGCGGCAGTTGGTGCTGCCTGAACCGGATGCGGCGCAGCTCGCCGATATGGTGCGCGCCGTCATCAACCGCTGCCGCGACGCGGTACCCGAGGCTCCGGGCGCCCTGTACCTGCGGCCCATCCTATTCGGGACCACCGCGAATATCGGCGCGGCGGCGACGCCCGCTGCGGAGGCCTCG
Source organism: uncultured Gammaproteobacteria bacterium (assembly GCA_963702735.1). Lineage (GTDB taxonomy): Bacteria > Pseudomonadota > Gammaproteobacteria > Steroidobacterales > Steroidobacteraceae > Bog-1198. The sequence goes on from CAVPDW010000003.1 coordinate 466,610, forward strand.
TTGATCGTGCTGGCAAGCCCCGTGTGGGATTATTTTTCCGGGGGGGCGAAGCCGCTGCGCATTCTGGTCGACGATGAGAACACCCGTTCGGCCGCACAGATGGGCATGGTCAAGACGGGCGGAAACTATGCCGCAGCCTTGGGTCCCACCTTGAGCGCTCGCGCCAAGTATCAAGTCGACCAGGTTCTATTCTGTCCGCAGGGCCAGGTCCAGGAGACGGGCGCCTCGAACTTCGTGCTGATTCGCGACGGAGAGCTCCTGACCCGCAATCTCGATACCACGTTCTTGCACGGCGTCACCCGGGATTCGCTGCTGACGCTGGCGCGCGATATAGGCTTCAAGGTGTCGGAGCGCCACTTCGATGTCGGCGAAATGCTGCAATGGGTACGACTGGGCGAAGCGGCGCTGTCGGGCACGGCCGCGGTGCTGGCGGGGGTGGGCACCTTGATCTATCGCGGCGCCGAGCACCGGGTGGCGAGCGGCGAGGTCGGCCCCCTCACGCGCGCCCTGCGCGCGCAGTTGGTGGCGATTCAACAGGGCGATGCGCCCGACCGGCACGGCTGGCTGGAGCGAGTGGAGCCTTAGTACTCCTCCCGGTCCTCTTCGTCTTCGTCCAGATCGTCGTCGTCCTCGTCGTCGTCGTCATCCTCGTCCCAGTCCTCGTCCTCATCTTCGTCCTCTTCCGCGTCCTTCTCCGCCTTGGAGCCCGACCAACCCTCGGGCTCCTCGGTGAGCTCCAGATCGAGCTCCGCCCAGCCGTCGACGTCGAACTCTTCGATGTCGCCGTCGAGATGCTGAATCTCCACGATTTCGCGGTCCTCATCCACCTTGAGCACCTGGAAGGTTTCCTCGTTCTCCAGGTCCTCATACCATTGCCCGACGGTCGGTTCGTACTCTCTTCCCACGGTGCGTCCTTATTTGATCTGCCGGTGCTTAGGCCCACGCGAATATTAGGGGAGGCCGCTTGCCCAAGTAAATGGCAATATTGCCTCCCATGACCATCGCCGACCGGAAACTCATTGCCCGCCGCCTGACCGAAGCGAAACGCGTCGTCGTGAAGGTGGGGTCGGCGCTGTTGGTGGACGCAGACAAGGGCCGCCTGAATCGCGCCTGGCTGGAAGCCTTTGCGGCGGATATCGCCCGCATCAGGAAGCGCGGCCAGGAGGTCATCGTCGTGTCCTCCGGCGCCATCGCCCTCGGACGGCGCCATCTGGCACTGAGCGCGGGGAAACTCAAGCTCGAGGAGAGCCAGGCGGCGGCGGCCGTCGGACAGATTCGGCTCGCGCACGCCTACAAAGAGCTGCTGGATGCGCACGAAATCACCGTCGCCCAGATTTTACTCACCCTGGGCGACACCGAGCAGCGCCGCCGCTATCTCAATGCCCGCGGCACCTTGAATACTCTGCTGTCGCTCGGCGCCGTGCCGGTGATCAATGAGAACGACACCGTGGCGACGGCCGAAATCCGCTACGGCGACAACGACCGGCTTGCGGCACGCGTGGCGCAAATGGTGGGCGCGGATTGTCTGGTGCTCTTGTCCGATATCGACGGTCTGTACACCGCCAACCCGAATCAGGATCCCGACGCCGAATTCATCGCCCGAGTGCTCGAGATCACGCCCGCCATCGAGGCCATGGCGGGCGGTACGGGCAGCGATATGGGATCGGGAGGCATGCAGACCAAGATTGCGGCCGCCAAGATCGCGGTCGGGGCGGGGTGCCATTTGTGCATCGCCAAAGGGGCGCAGCCGTCTCCCTTGCAGCGCATCGAGGACGGCGCGCGCTGCACTTGGTTCGTGCCATCCTCGACGCCGATGGCGATGCGCAAGCAATGGATCGCAGGAACTCTCAAGCCTGCCGGCGCCATGGCCATCGACGACGGCGCCGTGCGTGCCCTCATGGGCGGCAAGAGCCTGCTGCCGGCCGGCGTGACCCGCGCGGTGGGGCGCTTCGATCGCGGCGACACCGTGAGCATCATCGGTCCGGACGGTTCGGAGGTGGCGCGGGGAATCTGCGCATATTCGGATGCCGATGCGGCGCGTATCATCGGCCGAAAGTCGGCCGACATCGAGGCGGTGCTGGGATATCGCGGGCGGGATGAAATCGTGCACCGGGATGACCTGGTGTTGATCAAAGCGCATGTGACGGGCTCCATATGATGTCGCAGAGCGTCCCTGATCTGATGCGCGGCATGGGCAGCGCCGCCAGGGAGGCCGCGACGGTGCTGGCCGTGTCCCCGGCCGATCAAAGGGACCACGCCCTGAAGGCGGCCGCGGCCGCGCTGCGAGGCCGCCGCGCCCTGATAGCGGCGGCCAATGAGAGCGACATGCGCCATGGCGCCCACATGGAAATGTCGCCCGCGCTGCTCGATCGGCTGCTGCTCGACGATCAACGCATCGAAGCCATGGCCCTCGGTCTGGAGGACATCGCGCGGCTCGCGGATCCCACGGCCAGGCTCCTGGCGCAATGGTCCCGACCTAACGGCATGGTGATCCAACGCGTCTCGGTTCCCTTGGGCGTGATCGGCATCATTTACGAAAGCCGCCCCAACGTCACGGCGGATGCGGGGGGCCTGTGCTTGAAATCCAGCAATGCAGCGATCCTGCGGGGAGGCTCGGAAAGCGTCCGCTCCAGCGCGGCGATCCATGCGTGTCTGGAGGAAGGGCTCGAGGCCGCGGGTCTGCCGCGAACCTGCATTCAACTGGTGCCCACCACCGATCGTGCAGCCGTCGGCGAGATGCTGGCCGGGATGGCCGACAGCATCGACGTGATCGTGCCGCGCGGCGGCAAGAGCCTGATTGCACGCGTACGCCGCGAAGCGCGGGTGCCGGTCATCGGGCACCTCGAAGGCGTGTGTCACGTATACGTCGATCGCGATGCGAACCTCGAGATGGCCGTGAGCATCGTGCTGAACTCCAAGATGCGGCGCACGGGGATCTGCGGATCGGCAGAGACCCTGTTGGTGGACCGGGCCTGCGCCGCGACGCATTTGACGCCGCTGATCGAGGCCTTGCTGCGCGCCGGCTGCGAGGTGCGCGGCGATGAGCAGAGCGCGCGGGTGGACGCGCGAGTCAGGCACGCAACCGAGCAGGATTGGTACACGGAGTATCTCGATGCCATCATCGCGGTGCGGGTGGTGGACGGCGTCGATGCAGCAATCGCGCACATACGCCGGTACGGCTCGCAGCATACCGAGTGCATCGTGACGCAGAACGCAACGACGGCCGAGCGGTTCCTCACGCGGGTGGACAGCGCCATCGTGCTGCACAACGCCTCGACGCAGTTTGCCGACGGCGGGGAGTTCGGCATGGGCGCCGAAATCGGCATCAGCACGGACAAGTTTCATGCGCGCGGACCCGTCGGCGTCGAGCAGCTGACCAGCTACAAGTACCTGGTGCGGGGCGACGGACAGATTCGCGGTTAGGTCCCGCTCACTCCCGGTGCGAATCGCGCAGCGCGGCGATGCCCCGCAGCCAGTCGCGGACGGCCGAGGGGTTTTCGATTCGATATTGTCCGCGCACCCGATCGCCTACGGCGATGGAGATGCCGCCTTCATCCTCGACCGCCCGCAGGGCATCCTGATCGGTCAGGTCATCGCCGACGAACACCGGCGTGCGGCCGGAAAACGGCGGCTCGCTCATGAACGCCTTGACGGCCGTGGCCTTGGTGAAGCCGCGCGGCTTGATCTCGAGCATCATATTGCCCTCTTGGATGTGGTAATTGGCGCCCAAGGGGGCGGCGACGGCCGTCAGCGCATCGCGCAGCGCGGTTTCGTACTGCGGCGCCATTCGAAAATGCACGGCAAGGGTCCGCTCCTTGTCTTCGACCAATGTTCCGGGGAAAGCCGCCGCCAGCGAATTGAGCGCGGCGCGCGCACGGTCGAGCCGTGCGTCGACGAAGCTCGCGCCATGCATCGCTCCCGATGCTTTGCGCCGCTCGACGCCGTGCAGCCCCGCCGCCGGCAGGCACAGCGGCGCGAACAATGCATCGAGATGGCGGATGCTGCGGCCGCTCACCAGCGCGACCGCTCCCCCCAGACGTTCGGTTACGCGGCACAGCAGGGTCTTGAGCTCGGCATCCGCTGAAGTTTCCAGAGGTGAGTCGGTGAACTCGATCAGAGTTCCATCGACATCAAGGAACAAACACCATTCGAGCGAGGGCGTCGGCAACGCTTGCATGGAGATAGCGTACAGCATCGGCGCGGGCCGATTCGCGCGCGCTTCGCGATGTAAGTTTGGGGTGTAAGAATTACATGAATGTCGGCGCAAAAATCGGGCGAGACTGAGCGCCGAAACTTCTGTATTTTGCAGGACGATGTTCCGCTCCATCATTTTGCGCTTCGTGTTGCCGGTGACATTCGCGTCCTGCATCGTGGCCTACGCCGGTCTGCCCTACATCGAGCGATTGCTGGCCGAGTGGTTCCGCTCGGACGTCGAATTGCGCGCGCAGTCGGTGATGAATTCGATGGAGGAGCCGATCACGAACCTGGTCGAGAAGGGCAACGAATCGCGGCTGCGCGCGTACCTGGACAAAATCACCGCAGACGAGCGCCTGCTCGCGGTGCTGGTGTGCCGCAAAGACGGAACATCGATATTCGAGACCGGACTCGCCCCGTCGGCCATCAACTGCCAGGCGGCGGCGAGTCCCGACGGCGCCTCGACGCGCATCGTGCAACTGCCGTCCGGATCGGTGCAGATCTCGCGCTTCAATTTCGATTCCGCCTCGCCGATGCCGTTTCGCGTGCTGATGGTTCACGACCTGAGTTTCGTCGACCGGCGGCAAAGGCGTGCGCGGGATTTCGTGCTCGTGTTCATCGGCATCTCGGTGCTCCTGCTCGCGCTGTCGATCGTACTCGCGGCCTGGCTGCAATTGCGCCGATGGGTCGAGGTGCTGGTCGGCGACATTCGCGGCAAGCGATTTCTCGACGATGCAAGGTCGCCGCGTGCATCCCTGCCCATTCTGTCGCAGGTGCGCCAGGTACTGGCCGAGGCCGAGGAGAAGCAGCGCCTTGAGATCGACTTCCGGGAGAACTGGACGCCCCAGGCACTGCAGCAAGTGGTGCGCGACCACCTGCACTCGCCGCAGGTCATCGTCGTTTCGAACCGCGAGCCCTACATCCACAACTTCGATGCCGATCATCGCCCCGTGGTGCAGATACCGGCCAGCGGCATGGTGACGGCCCTCGAGCCCGTGATGCGCGCCTGTTCGGGCGTTTGGGTGGCGCACGGCGCGGGATCGGCGGACCGTGCGACGGTGGATCGATACGATCAGGTACGGGTGCCGCCGGACGATCCGTCCTACACCCTGCGCCGGGTTTGGCTCACGCCTGAGGAGGAGCAGGGATACTACTATGGGTTCTCCAACGAAGGGCTGTGGCCGCTGTGTCTTCTGGCCTACGTTAGGCCGGCATTTCGTTCCAGCGATTGGCGCACCTACGAAGAAGTGAACGCGAAGTTTGCCGAGGTCGTGGCCGCCGAATCCAACACCGACAGTCCCGTGATCCTGATCCAGGATTTCCACTTCGCGCTGCTGCCGAGGCTCATACGCGAAAAGATACCCAAGGCGACGATCGTGCTGTTCTGGCACATCCCCTGGCCCAATGCCGAGACCTTCGGCGTGTGTCCCTGGAAGCGCGATATGCTGCTGCACATGCTGTCGAGCGACATCCTGGGGTTCCATACCCGCTATCACTGCCAGAATTTCCTTGACGCCTTGGATCGCTTCGTGGAATGCCAAATCGACCGCGAGCACATGACCGTCACCCTGCAGGGACACGTGTGCCGTGTCGCTCCCTATCCGATATCGATCGAGTGGCCGCCGCGCTGGCTGCGGTTTCTGCCGGACGTCGGCACCTGCAGGGCCGCGGTTAACGCGCGCTACGGCATAGGCGCCGAGGCGCGCTTGGGATTGGGGGTCGAGCGGTGGGATTTCACCAAGGGGATACTCGAGCGCTTCCAGGCACTGGAGGCCCTGCTCGACCGCAATCCCCGGCACCGCGGGCGGATCTGCCTGCTGCAGATCGCCGCGCCCTCGCGCAGTCAACTACCGACATATCAGGCCTTGCAGCGGCAGACCCACAGCGAGGTGGAGCGCATCAACGGCAAGTTCGCGGAGGGCGATTGGCGCCCCATCGTGCTGATAGACGAACATCAAGAGCCGCTGCGCGTGTTCGAGCTGTACCGCGCCGCGGATTTTTGCCTGGTCAACAGTCTGCATGACGGCATGAATCTGGTGGCCAAGGAGTTCGTCGCCGCGCGCGACGACGAGGACGGCGTGCTGATACTCAGCACCTTTGCGGGTGCGTCCCGGGAGCTCGCGGAAGCCGTTCTGATCAATCCCTTCGACGTGACCGAAACGGCGGACGCGATGGAGATCGCTCTGCGGATGGGCCGTGATGAACGGCGCAACCGCATGCGCCTGATGCGCAGGACGGTGAAGGAGAACAACGTGTATCGCTGGGCCGGACGCATGCTCATGGACGCGGCCCGCATACGGCAGCGTCAAAGTCTGCCGTTGGCCCAGGCCACGCGCCGCTTCGGAACCTAGGCTGCGAAGGCGCGCAACTTTTCGGCCGCGGCCTCGAGCGTGGCGTCGCTCTTTGCGATGCACAGTCGCAGCAGCGTCATCGCCGGCGGTGCAGCGTAGAAGGGCGACAGCGGAATGGTCGCGATTTTCGCCTCGCGAATCAGCCGGTCGGCGAAAACCATGTCGGCATCGCCGCTGAGCGCGCCATAGTCGACCAGCTGAAAATAGGTGCCTGCCGCCGGGACGGGCTCGAATCCCGAGCCGCGCAGAAGTCCCGCGAGCAGGTCGCGCTTGGCCTGGAAGAATGCCGACAGGCCGCTGCAAGCGTCGGGGCAGGCCGACAGGTAGCGCGCGATGGCGTATTGCAGGGGCGCGGCGATGCTGAAGGTATTGAACTGGTGCACTCTGCGCAGCTCGCGGGTCAATTGCGCCGGCGCCACGCAATAGCCCACCCGCCATCCGGTGGCGTGCAGCGTTTTGCCGAATGAAAACACCGCAAAGCTCACCGGCCGCAATTCGGGGTGCGCCAGCACCGAGGCGTGGCGGCGGCCGTCATAGAGCACGTGCTCGTAGACCTCGTCGGACAGAACCGTGATCGGCCGATCGCGGATCAGCGCGGCGAGCGCGTCCAGATCTTCGGTTCCTGCCACCGTGCAACTGGGGTTCTGCGGGCTGTTGATGATGATCAACCGCGTGCGCTTGCTCAAACTGCGCCGCACCTCGTCCCAGTCGAAACGAAAGGCGGGGGGCGCAAGCCCGATGCGCACGCAGCGCCCTCCCGCGAGCCTGACGGCGGGTTCGTAGGCATCATAGGCAGGGTCGAAAATGACGGCTTCATCGCCGGGGCCCACCACCGCCTGGACGGCATCGAACAGGGCCTCGGTGCCGCCGCAGGTCACCGTGATCTCGCTCTGCGGATCGAAGCGCCGGCCGTAGCTCGTCTCGAGCTTGGCGGAAATCCGCTCGCGCAGCTCCACCACACCTTCCATGGGCGCGTACTGATTGTGTCCTTCGCCGATCGCCTGCACCAACGCGTGGCCCAAGCGAGGATCGATGGCGTAGTCCGGAAATCCCTGGCCGATGTTGAGCGCGCCTTCTTCGAGCGCGCGGCGCGACATCACGGTGAAAATGGTGGTGCCGACATCGGGCAATTTGGAGTCGAAGCGCAAGACTCAAACCTTCAAGTGCTGCAGCCCGCCGGCGAGCGAGCGCACGGCGAGCCCACGCTTGCGCAGTTCCCGGGCCGCCGCCAGGCTGCGCTTACCCGAGGCGCACAGCAATAGATACTGCCGTCCCGCCGCGAGCAGGCCTGGATCCGCCAAGAGCGCGGCCATCTCTATGTGCCGCGCCTGGGTCGGGCGAGCGGCGACTTCCTCGGCGTTTCGTATGTCGATGACCTCCAGCCTGAGCGACGCCGCGTCGATCAGCGAGGGTAGTGCAATCTCGATGTCGGCCTCCTCCGGCACAAGCCCGAGTATGTGCGCGCACCCTGGGGCGCGACACTCGGCGCGGCGTGCCGCCTTGAGCTTGAGGCTTGAGAAATTCATGAAATCCAGCAGCAAGAGTTCCCCCGCGAGCTGACCGGACACACCCAAGAGAATCTTGATGGCGAGCAGAGCCTGCAATGTGCCGAATGCGCCGGGTACGGGGCCCAGAACTCCCGCTTCCGCGCAGTTGCCGACCACGCCATCAGGCGTAGCGTCGGGCCAGAGACAGCGCAGACAGGCGTGGTGCGGCTCCGGCTTGTACACCTGCAGCTGACCCTCGAACTGGTAGACGCTGGCGAACACTGCGGGCCGGTGCGCGAGCACCGCGGCATCGTTGATCAGGAACTTGGCGCGGAAGTTGTCGCTGCAGTCGACCACGACGTCATAGCCGCGGATCAGGTGCAGGGCGTTGTCCGCGCTCAGCCGCTCGGCGTGAATTTCAACCTGCACGGTCGGGTTGATGCGTTTGACCGCGGCGGCGGCCAGTGCGGCCTTTTGTCCACCGACCTCCGCGAGCGCGTATATGGGCTGGCGATGCAGGTTGCTGGCATCGAGCGTGTCGGCGTCGATGATGCCGAGACAACCAACCCCTGCGCCTGCCAGGTATTGCAGCACGGGGCTGCCGAGGCCGCCGGCACCGACAACGAGCACCCGGCCGCGCGCGAGGGCCGCCTGTCCCCGGGCGCCGATTTCCTTGAGCAATTGCTGCCGTGAATAGTCGGGCTGCATCGCGGACCGCTCACGCGTGTTCGTGCATGTGATTCGGCGCCGCCGCGCAGCGCTCGCAGTTCACCCAGCCGGAATCGCCGCTTCTATAGTGTTCTTTCTTCCAGATGGGCACGCGATGCTTCACTTCGTCGATGATGAAACGACAGGCGTCGAAGGCTTCGCCGCGGTGCGCTCCACTCACCCCCACCCACACGGCCATGTCGCCGAGACCGAGAGTGCCGATGCGGTGAATGCAGAGGGCGTGCTTCACCGGGAAGCGCCGCAAGGCTTCGGCGACGATGCGCTCGCCTTCCTTCACCGCCAGCTCCTGGAACGCTTCGTATTCCAAGCGGGTGACCTCCCGCCCTTCGTTGTGATCCCTCACCCAACCCTCGAAGCTGGCGTAGCCGCCCGCACCCAGGTCAAGGAGTTCGCGGCGCGCCTGCTCGGTGTCGATCGGGATTTCTGTGAAGCGAAAGCGCATCAGCCGCCCGCCACCGGTGGGATGAAGACGACCGCATCGCCCGGCGCGAGCGGGCGTGCCCAGTCGCTGAACTCGCTGTTGACCGCGACCTTCAGGTGTTCGCGCACGAGAGTGAATCCATATCGATCGGCCAATTCTCCGTACAGGTCGGCGGGCGTGCGGGCGGCGGTCTCGAGGGTCTCCTCGGAGCGGCCTGCTTGCTCGCGCATCAATGCATAGTAGTGAATTTTCAACTGCATGGCGTAATCAACCCGCGGCGTCCAGGGTCGCGCGAGCCTGCGCGTATTCCTCCGGCGTATTGATGTTGTCGAGAGCGCGACTGTCTTGAGGCTCGAGCAAGGATGCCGCATGACGAATGAGAAATTTCCGAGGGCAGCTGCCCCCGCCGGACACGTAGGCGGCAAGGGCGGCCGCGGCCGCCGGTTCCCATACGGCGCACAAGGGTTCGGGCAGGCCATCGTGAGCGCTGCGATAAGCGGTGGCCAGGACGCTCGCGTCGCGCCCGCGCAAGAGCTGCGACAGCGCGGCGTCGGATAGGAACGGCAGATCGCATGCGAGCACCAGCCACGCCACGTGCGGGTATGCGGCGAGCGCCGAGCGGATGCCGACAATGGGGCCTTCGCCCGCGACCGAGTCCACGATCATGGGTTTTTGCGCACGCGCCGGGTCGGCGATCTGGCTGGCGCGCACGGAGACGAACACTTGGGGGACGTGCCTGCCCGCCAATTCGAAGGCGCGATCCAATTGGGTCTTGCCTCCGTACTCGAGCGCGGCCTTGTCGCGCCGCATGCGCGAACTCGAGCCGCCGGCGAGTATCAGGCCATGGACGGGCACGGGGGTCACGACGTCCCCTTGAGGTCGTAGCTGCTGCGGCCGCCGTCCTTCGCGAGCAGCCGCAGGTCGCCGATGACGATGTCGTGAGACAGCACCTTGCACATGTCGTAAATCGTCAGCGCGGCGATGCCGGCGCCCGTGAGTGCCTCCATTTCCACGCCCGTCTTGTGATGCACGCTCACCGTGCAGCGAATCACCGCCGCGTCGCCTTCCAGATCGATGGTGATGCGGCAGTTCTCCAACCCCAGCGGATGGCAGAACGGAATCAGCTCGTGGGTTCGCTTCGCGCCCATGACACCTGCCACGATCGCCGTATCGAACACCGGCCCTTTGGGCGAGCGCAAGCCGCTGTCGCGAAGCGCCGCTGCGACCGCCGCCGGGAATCGCACGCGCGCCTCGGCGGTGGCCGTCCGCTTGGTCGGCGCCTTGTCGCCCACGTCGACCATGGTCGGGCGTAAATCGGCATCCAAATGAGAGAAAGTCATGGAACTTACCCGCCGATGTAATTCATTTCAATCTTCTTCGCATCGGGCTCTGCGCGACGCAACTCCTCGCGCAGTTCGCTGTAACGGTCGGTCCGGCCGTTCCATGCGCCGCGTATCAATTGCGAAATCTCCGCATCATCGGCGCCGGCACGCAGCGGTGCGCGCAGATCGAGGCCGTGGGTGGCGAACAGACAGGTATAGAACTTGCCCTCCGAGGACAGACGCGCGCGGCTGCAGGCACCGCAAAAGGGCTGTGATACCGAGGAGATGAATCCCACCTCGCCGCCGCCGTCGTCGAACGCCCAGCGCCGCGCCACCTCGCCCGGGTAGTTCTGCGAGATCGGACTCATGGGCCAGCGCGCTTGGACGCGAGCGAGGAGCTCGCGCGACGGCACCACGAGCTCCGGGCGCCACTTGTTGCGGTTGCCGACGTCCATGAATTCGATGAAACGCACTATGACGGGCGAGCCGCGGAAGCGCTCGATGAGGTCCAGGGCCGTGTGATCGTTCAGTCCACGTTCGATGACGGCATTGATCTTGACCGGAGTGAGGCCTGCGCCGATCGCGGTCTCTATGCCGCCGAGAACCTGATCGAGGGCGGCAAAGCCGCCGCTCATGTGTGCGAAGACTTCCCTATCGAGGGTGTCCAAACTCACCGTCACCCGCTTCAGGCCGTTGGCTTGAAGATCGACGGCGTGCTGCGCCAGCAACACCCCATTCGTGGTGAGCGCAATGTCGTCGATGCCCGGAACGTCGGACAGGTCCCCGACCAGGTCCGCGAGATTCGTGCGCAGCAGGGGCTCCCCGCCGGTGAGGCGCAGTTTTCGAACGCCGAGGGCGGCGAACAGCCGCGAGAGCCGCACGATCTCCTCGAACGACAATCGCTCCTGTGATTTCAGGAATCGGTAGTGTTCGTGGAACTCCTCCTTCGGCATGCAGTAAGGGCAGCGAAAATTGCATCGATCCATGACCGAAATGCGCAGATCGTGCAGCGGCCGGCCGAGTCGGTCGATCGGGTTTTGCGGCGCGCGAATGTAGTGAACGGTGGAGCTCATGTTTACCATCGGTACACGGGGGCGACGAAGCCCTTCGGATAAGTATTCGGTCCCGGCGGCAGCTCGACGAATCCATCCGTGCCTGCGAGGCTCAGGAAATCTCCGGACCCGTTCGGCCGCCGAGGGTTTGCCCAGGGGCGCCCCCAATCGTCGTGCTCGATGGTCACGGGCAAAAAATAGGCGAGCGGCGGCTGGACGGTGACCGGGGCGGCCAACGCCAGCCGCTCGGGCGGCGCGCGCTTGGTCCCCATGGCCTCGGCGATGGCAGGGACGACATAGCGAATCAGGCACACCAGCGTGGATACGGGATTTCCCGGCAGCCCAAACACCGCCTGGCCCTGCGGCCCGATGCCGAACCACATGGGTCTGCCCGGCCTCTGCGCGATGGCGTGGAACACCTCGGAAACCCCGAGCTGCGCCAAGGCCTTGGGAACGAGATCGAACTTTCCCATGGAGACGCCGCCGCTCAGCACCACCACTTCGTGCGTCGTCAGATGCAAGCCGAGGCGCTCCAGCAGCATTGCCTCATCGTCGGCCACATGATCGTCGCCCACCCGTACCAAGCCGCGCTTGCGCAGCGAGGCGGCCACGGCATAGGCGTTCGAGCGGCGTACTTGATAGTCGGCGATGGGATCGCCGGGTTCGATCAGCTCATCACCGGTCGAGACCACCATCACCGCCGGCTGACTGCTGACGCGCACCCGCGCCATGCCCGCCGATGCGGCCACCGCGATTTCGGGCGCGCGCAGCAGCGTGCCTGTTTCCAGCAGCAGGGCGCCCTGCCGACCGTCGCTGCCGCGACGATGAACATTGTGATAGGCGGGCCACACCGCCTCGGAGCTAAGCGAGGCGTAGCCCCCTGAGATCTCCAGCTGCTCGACGGGAATGACGCAGTCGCTGCCCGGAGGCAAGATCGCCCCGGTCATCACTTCGATGGCGTCGTCTGCCGTTGCGAGCTTGATGGGCGGCGTTCCGGCCGCTTGGGTGCCCTGGATGCGGAAGCGCTTCATGCCCCTGCGCAGCGCCGCGCTGTCCACCGCGATCCCGTCCATGGTGACGCGATCGAAGGGCGGATGATCGCGCTCCGCATAAACATTCTCCCGCAGAATACCGCCGACGCACTGCGTAAGGGGCAGTGATTCGATCGGCAGACACGTCAGCCGAGAGTTGATCGCCTCTTCGGCCAGACGCGGCGAAATGTGCGTTCCAGCCTGCATGGGTAGTGGTGCGGCGGAGTTGCTCCGCCGCATTCCATTTACGACGCCTTCTGCTTGGCTTTGAAAATCTTCAACTGTTCATTGAAGCGGCCAACCACCGCCTGCAATTCATCGACGGCGGCGTTGTTCTTCTGCACCAGAACATTCTGCTGTTCAGCCGCCTTCTTCTTCTCGTCGGCACTCAGCTTCGACGGATCCTTGGGCGCAGCGGCATCCATCTCGAGCTTCAGACAGTCCAAATACGCATTCATTTCACCGTTGTAGCGGTCGAAATCATGCTTCGCGGCGATCATCTGGTCCTTCGTCGCGGTGTTCCCGTCCGGGGGCGCGTCCGGAGCACGCGGATAGGTGCAGGTCGCGTTTGCGTGAGCGGCGGTGCCGAGTGCTAAAGCCAGAGTGAGCGGTATCCAAGCCTTCATCGGGAATCCTCTTTATCGGTACGAATGATTAGTCAAAGCCCCTGTGATCTTACGGCCAAGGGCGAAGAGCCGCCAGCATTCAGCGATCTGGGCGTAACCCGCTGATTTATTGTATAAATTGGAACCTTCGATGCGAACTAAGTTCCCGCAGGGCGGCCCTCGCGCCGCGATTTCGCGGCGGGTATGTCGAAAAGGCGCCGCGCCGTTCGACTATTGAACGGCGAATCATCGACAACCTGAGGAATTCTCAAATGCAGTACTTATTGCTGATCTATAGAAACGAGGCGGAGATGGCGGCGACAGCTCCGGCGGAGCTTGCCGCCATGTCCGCGGAATATATGGAGTTCACCAAGGGCATCATCCAGGCCGGGCAATTCAAGGCGGGCGATCGCCTCAAGCCCACCTCGGCGGCTTCCACCGTGAGGGTGCGCAACGGCAAGGTGACGACGACCGACGGTCCGTTTGCCGAGACCCGCGAGCAACTGGGAGGCTACTACCTGGTGGAGGCCAAAGACCTCGACGAAGCGCTCGCAGTGGCGGCGCGCGTTCCCGGAGCCAAGGTCGGGAGCATCGAAGTGCGACCCATTTGGCCGCTTTCGGCCTGACGGGACGCGCGCATGATGCAGGGCTCGCGCGACCGCACCCTGGCCGTCGAGGAGATCTTTCGCCGGGAGGCGGGCCGTGTTCTTGCGACACTGATCCGCCTGCTCGGCGACTTCGATCTGGCCGAGGAGGCCCGTCAGGAGGCATTCACCGCCGCCATGGAGCAATGGGCGGCAGGCGTGCCGGCGAATCCCCGCGCCTGGCTGATCAATACCGGGCGCAACAAGGCGGTGGATCGAATCCGCCGCGACGCGGTGTTCCGCACCAAGATCTTCGATCGCGAGCTGGCCAGCGCCGAAGCGGAGGCCGCGGCGCCCTTCGAGCAGGCCGATGAAGCGACTTTCGGCGATGATCGCCTGCGGCTCATATTTACCTGCTGTCATCCAGCGCTCGGCAACGAGGCGCAGATCGCGCTCACCTTGCGTGAAGTGTGCGGGCTCTCGACCCAGGCGGTGGCACGCGGATTTCTGGTGAGCGAGGAGACCATGGCGCAACGCCTGGTTCGCGCCAAGAAAAAAATACGCGACGCAGGCATCCCCTATGAGACGCCCGAACCGCCCCTGCTCCACGAGCGCATTCAAGGCGTGCTCGCGGTGGTCTACGGGGTGTTCACCGAAGGATATGCGGCCACGACCGGAACCCGGCTGGTCGACGCAGAGCTATGCGGCGAGGCCGTGCGCCTGGGACGCCTGCTCGAGGAACTGCTGCCGGGGAATGCAGCCGTACTCGGCTTGCTCGCGCTCATGCTGCTGCACGATGCGCGCCGCGCAGCCCGTGAGTCCATGTCAGGAGACCTGGTCCTGCTCGAGGATCAGGACAGAACACTGTGGGACCGGGAGAAAATCGCCGAAGGACTTAAGCTGGTCGACCGCTCGCTCTGCATCCCCGCACAATTGAACGCGTATGCCGTGCAGGCTGCGATCGCCGCGCTGCATGTGCGTGCACTGCGCAAGGAGGACACCGATTGGCCGCAAATCGTCGGATTGTACGAGGTGCTGTTGCGGCTGCAACCGACTCCCGTCATCGAGTTGAATCACGCCGTGGCCGTTTCGATGGTGGACGGTGCGGCGCGCGCCCTCGATCTGGTCGACTCGCTGGCGGCGCGCGGGCAGGTCGGCGAGTATCACTTGCTGCACGCTGCACGAGGACGGTTCTTGCAGCAGCTCGGACGCTTGGGCGAAGCCGGCCGTGCGTACCGCGCGGCACTTCGCCATGCCGCGCTCGAACCCGAGCGCCGGTTCCTGAGCGCCCGGATCGCGAGCATCGAGGGCTAACCTGGGGCGGCGGCGCCGCGTGCGTGCAAGGCCATGGCGATCACTGCCGAGCCCCCGAACACCAGGTTGATGCCCATGAGCAGGCCGATCGCCCAGGCCGCCGTGGCGGGGAACCCCGCAAAAATCATCCCCGCCAGGACGAGATCGACAAGGCCGCTGAACAGCATCAGACCCCATCGGCCGGACAACTCGCGCTTGTGCTCGAGCGCATACAGGATGGAAGCCACGCCTTCGACGGTCAGAAATGCCGTGAGGACCAGGGTGAGGGATAGGGCGCCCGACAGCGGCCAAAGCAGCAGCACGACACCTGCTGCAACGGCGATGACGGCCGACAGCAAAGACCAGCCGAATCCGGGCGCGTAACGCATGCGTAGCGTGGCAATCAAACCGGCGATTCCGCTGATGAGCAATAGCCAACCGATGAGGATTTCGACCGCGAGCGTGGCGACATTGGGCACCACGATGGCCAATACCCCCAGTATCGTGAGTAGGATTCCCTCGGTGAGAAAGATCCGCCAATGAGCGTGCAGAGTGTTGGCGATCTTTGATTGAATCCGATCGAGTCCGTCTTTGGTCGTCGACATGGCGAGTCCCCCGTTGCCAGCAGGCGCTATGGTACTCATAAAAAGCTGTAGCTGACGATGAATTTCACGAGGGTTTTCGCGACCAGCTGTCCTTGAGTGCCTTCCGTAGCCACCGAGGGGGCGGCATTGGCGTAATGGTAGAGACGAAATTCGGCGTCGCCGTAGAATTTCCACTTGCCGAAATCCGCCTCGAGGCCCGGCGAGAGCAGCACCCGGCGGTAGCCGCTGTTCGGAGGGTCCGCATTGACGCCGCTGTCGTGCAGACGGTCGGCGCCAATCACCTGGACGAGGGGGGTCAGCGAGCCGCTGTTTCCCAGCGGAATCGCATCGTAGAGCAGACCCACCGCAGCGTCGGTTTCGTTGCCGGGCCGGTAGCCCTCCCGCGAATTGAATGCGCGCTCGAACAAGCCCTCGACGAACCACTTGACATGATCGCTCCCGCTGAACGTGCCGAGATGGTAACCCCCCAGCAAGAGGTCGGTCGTTCCGGTGCCAATCGAGGTGTCGCGGTCGAAATTCGGATATGTCCAGTCGCCCGTCGGCAACTTCACGCCGAGCGACAGTCCGGTCGACATGTCGGACGCAAAGCCGGCGTAGGTGCCGAGAAGGCGTATATCGCCGAGCGCATTGTGTTTGAAGCTGACGACGTCCGGAGCGGCCGTGCCGATGTCAGTCTCGAAGCTTCGGATCCAGTAAGGCACCTTGACCGACAGGCCCCAGTCGCGATTGAAATTGTAATCCAGGCCCACCCCTCCAAAATGCGTCGCGATCTCCTTGTCCGTGTTGTTAGCAGCCGGTGCTGCATGCGAGCCCACCCAGTTCTGGTTCTGATCCTGGAAGTCGTCCTCGACATACACCATGCCGCCGGGTTGCGTCAGAATCATGGCCGCGGTGCCGACGTCGAAAACGCCGCATCCGCAAGCACAGGCCAGTCCCAAGCCCGGCATCAATGCGCCGAGCAGGGTAAATGACAGCCGCCGCAGATTGCGGCCGGCCGACTCATCGGTGAGCGCCGCGGTCGGGGCGCGCGCCCTTGAAGATATTTTCATGATGCCCTCGTCTGAAATCACCCCGCGATGGCAATGTCGCCCGCATCCTCCTGGGATGCGTTGCACGGCGACGTGTTCAAGGATCAGACGAGGCGCGGGGGTCCGCGGGGGCTTTGCTGGCGTGGGGGTCCGAAGCTTAAGACGGTCTGCGTTGCAGCGCTGTGCGAAACCAAAAAGTGGAGCGCAGCGCCTGCCGCGAGAATAGGCAGCATCGGCAGGGGAGCAGGTCCCGAACTTTGCGCGTACGGACAGGTGGGGTCGGCGTGACCGTGTCCCGGATGATGGTGATGCCCGCCTGGATGAACTTCCGGCGCGCACAACACGACTGCAAGACCCCCGTCCACCGGTGCCAGCATGAATCCTGGGGGAACGAGCGCGCGCGCGAACAGCATCCCGGCTATGAGCAGCGTTGCCCATCCTGGAGCGCTTCGATTGCGCATTCCGACCACTTCGTCCGACATCACGTAACGGGGCATGCAGGGGTAAATGTACATCCCGCCGAGATGGCTGTCTCGTATCATGCAGCACACGGGTGCGGCCGAGATTGGGGCAATGCGTGTTCAAAAAAAAATAACGGACATGGTGCGGGTGTGCGTGGCCGTTGCGCTTGCAGCGGCCTTGCAGCCGGCGTTCGCCGCGCCGGTCGGTTACTCCGATGTGCTGCGGGAGACCGATGTCATGGTCCCCGCCCGCGACGGAGTATTGCTGGCGACGGATATTTACCGACCCGCCGACGGCACCGTTCCCGCCGCCGAGCCGTTGCCGGTGCTCCTGCATCGAACGCCCTACGACAAATCCGACGGCGCATCCGTCGCAATAGCCGAAACGCTTGCCAGGCATGGCTACGTCGTGATCCTGCAGGATACCCGCGGCCGGCATCATTCGCAGGGAACCTTCGTCAAGTACTACGACTACGATGCCTATGACGGCTTCGACACCGTCGAGTGGGCCGCGCACCTGCCGTATGCGGACGGCAAAGTCGGAATGTACGGAACCTCTTATGCGGCACATACGCAGGCGGATGCCTCGAAGCTCGATCCTCCGCATCTGAAAACGCTGGTTCTCAACATGGGCGGCATGGCCAATGCCTGGAACCATTCCGTGCGCTACGACGGCGCGTTCGAGATGGGGCGCCAGCTGACGTGGGCATGGTCCCAGGCGCTCGAGGACGCCAAGGAGCCGATTGCAGCAGCCCTGCTTTCCAAAGAGAAAGTCACCGACTGGTATGCGGCACTGCCGCTTCGCAAGGGCTCAAGTCCGCTCGCCGTCGCGCCGAATTACGAAACCTACTACTTGGACGAAGCGACGCGGTCCGACTATGACGCACATTGGCAAAGGCTCGGCATGCAGTGGGAAAAGTACTACGGACAAACGTCGGACATTCCGATGCTGCACGTGGGAGGCTGGTACGACATTTATCTGCGCGGCACCATTCAGAATTTCCGGTCGCTCGCCGCCTTGAAGAAATCGCCGATGCGGCTGCTCATCGGCCCGTGGACCCATCACGGCAACACGGTCGAATATGCCGGGGACGTGGATTTCGGGCCGCAGGCGGCCATCACTGATTTCGACACCGCGTTTCATCTGGCGTGGTTCGACTACTATCTGAAGGGCTTGCGAACCTCGGCAGCGAGCCAGGCGCCGGTGCGCTACTTCTTGATGGGCACCGGCGACGGCCACAAGGACGGCAACGGCCGTCTGTACCACGGAGGAGATTGGCATGACGCCGACCAATGGCCGCCCGCACCGGCGCGGCGCAGCGAATTCTATTTGCACGGCACGGGTGAGCTGAGCCACGTCAAGCCGACAAGCGCCGAAGACACTCACACCACGTATCGCTTCGATCCCGGCCATCCGGTGCCCACCATCGGCGGAGGGGTCTCCAAGCGCCTTCACGACGGCGCCTACGATCAGCGTGAGCGCCCCGACATGCCGGGGTCAAGGCCGCCCTACCTGCCGCTGCGCGCGCGCAGCGACATCTTGGTTTTCGAAACACCGCCGCTCGAGAGCGACGTCGCCGTGGCAGGACCCGTCGAAGTGACCTTGTTCGCCTCCTCTACCGGTACTGACACCGACTTCACGGCCAAACTCGTCGATGTCTATCCGCCGAGCGCCGATTTTCCGCAGGGCTTCGACATGAATTTGACGGACGGGATCTTGAGGGCAAGCTATCGCGACCAGTCGCCGGTGCGTCATCTTCTCGTGCCGGGACAGGTCTACCGACTGCTGATTCATCCCTTCGATACGGCCAATGTATTCAAGAAAGGCCACCGCATTCGTTTGGATATATCGAGCAGCAATTTTCCGCGATTCGACGTGAATCCGGACACAGGCGAGCCGTTAGGGAAGAATCGCCGTCAGTTGGAGGTCGACAATACCGTGTATCACGAGGCGCGGCGCGCCTCGATGGTCACCCTGTGGCTGCTACCCAAGGATGCTGCAAGACGCCAAGACAATCATCGATGAGTACGGCGGAACCTTTGTGTGCCGTCGAGTGTCCTTCACTCCCATGGACGCAAAGCCATAGCATGTCAGGGTGATGCCGACGGAAGCACAGCCCTCTCATCCTGACTCTGACCCGGCACGGGTCCGCGTCATGATCATCAGCGAAAACCGCTTGCACCGCGACGGATTGGCAATTCTTCTCGGCGGGTGCCCGTCGATCGCCGTGGTCGGCGCGCATGATGTACGAGATTCGATTTCGGCGCTGCGTGGCATGACGACCGACGTCGCCCTGCTGGACGCGCCGCTGCCGAACAATGCAGGCATCGTGTCGGCATTACGCGCCGTAGTTGCGCGATTGCGCATTCTAGCGGTGGGAGTTCGCGAGACGGCCAGCGACGTGCTGGCCTGCGCGGCGGCCGGTATCGACGGCTACGTGCGGATCGAAGCGTCGCTGCGCGATGCAGTGTCCGCCATCGAGAATGCGGTGCGGGGTGAGTTGATTTGCTCCCCCAAGGTGGTGGCATCCCTCTATCAAAGCGTACGCTTCGAGCGGGCTCCCCCCAATGGCGCTTTGACCGCGCGTGAGCTTCAAGTGGCCGAATTGATGAATCGCGGCCTCTCCAACAAGGAAATCGCACGCCGGTTGCAGTTACAACCTTGCACCGCGAAAAACCATGTGCGCAACATTCTCGGCAAGATGAATGTGCATCGCCGCGGACAAGCGGTCGCAAAGCTGCGCTCGCTCATCAGCGAGCAGTTCGCCGCCGCGAAATGAGTGCAACGGCGTTACATCAAGCCCAAGGCCCGTTCGCAGTCAATCGCAGGATTGCACCGAGCGGATCGGACACCGGCCCTGCACCCAAACCCGGCCAGAACACCGAGCCCTGCGATGCTGAGATAGGGACGCCCGCAGGGTATGGCTGAGGGGACGGTGCGGTCGGCACCCGTTCCAGATCCGGCAATCCTGCGCCGATCCGATTCGGGTCCGCGTGCAGATAAGGCGTAAGCCCTCGAGTAACCACAGTCTTCCCCCGCTGACCTGACGGGCCGATGCTCTGTCTCACGGCGATGTGCCGTGAACGGAGGCCACGATGAACACGAGACGAGGCAAGCGAACACAGCGCGGGCGGGGTTTGCTCGCGCATGTCCGACGGGCGCAGGCAGGCAACGTGCCGTTGACGCAGTACTGCCGAGCGAACGGCCTGAACGTGCAGAGCGTGTACAACCTGCGCAGCCGATTGGCGCGTGATGAGGCTGGGCGTCGGCAGGCGCCGGTCGCCAAGAAGCGCAAGCCCTTGACCCCATTTGTCGCCGTGCGCATAGCCGCCCCTGTGGCGCCGGCCGCGGCGGCCTGTCGGTTGCAGGTCAAGGGGTGGGTGATCGAGTGCACGAGCCTGCCGTCGCCGGCGTGGCTCGCGGGATTGATGGCGGGAGACGCCCATGCTGTGCCCTGATCTGCGGGACGTGCGGGTCTACCTGCACCGCGAGCCGGTGGACATGCGCAGGCAGAGAAACGGATTGGCCGCGCTGGTGCGCACGGTGATCAACGAAGACCCTTTCGGCAACGCGCTGTTCTGCTTCATCGGCAAGGGACGCGACAAGCTGAAGATCTTGTACTGGAACCGCAACGGTTTCGTGGTTTGGTACAAGGTAATCGAAGGGAAGGAGAAGTTTCACTGGCCGAGACGCAGCGAGGAGGCGGTCGTGACGCTCACCGGGGAGCAACTCGGCTGGCTTCTCGAAGGGTACGATGTCTCGAAGATGCGGCCGCATCGAGCGCTCGAGTTTGCGCACGTCAGTTGATGATTGTGTGCTGATTTTCGCGAGGATTTTCTTGATAAAATGCTGACGTCTCGAGTGCGACTCGGTATACTTTTTCTCCGTGGTCGCACTCGAGACAAGACTCCACCAGAGCGAACAGAAGAACGCGGAACTCGCCGCGCAGCTCGAAGTCCGCGAGCGCATCAACACGGCGCTCATCACCCAAACGCAATCCAAGTCGCGGTATCTGCAAGGAGAGGTCGAGCGCCTGCAACGGCAGCTGCGCGAGCTCGAAGAGAAGAACCGCCACTACGTCGAACTGACCACCGTCCTCAAAGAGGAGCTCGCCTGGTTCAAAGGCCAGATGTATGGACGCTCCTCGGAGAAGTCGTCCGCGGACGTCTCCCCCGATCAGGGCATGCTGTTCAACGAGGCTGAGGTGCTCACGGCGATCGGTCAGGCCATCGGCACGGAAGCGGACGCGGTCATCACCATCGAGGAGCACGAACGCCGGAAGAAGCCGGGCAAGAAGGCGATCCCGGTGGAGTTCCCACGGATCCCGGTGGTGCACGACATCGCCGAGGCGGAGAAGATCTGCCCGCACGACGGCACAGCGCTCAAAGTGATCGGTCACGAATCGGCCGAGCGCTATGACTACGTGCCGCCGCAGCTACGCGTGCTGGTCGACCAGCGCCTGAAGTATGCCTGCCCCTGCTGCCACCAGGGGGTGAAGATCGCGCCGCTGCCGCCGCGGCTGTTGCCGAAGAGCATGGCGAGCCCCTCGCTGCTCGCGCACATCACGACCGCCAAGTTCGTCGATGGGTTGCCGCTGACCCGTCAGAGCAAGCAGTTCGAGCGCCTCGGAATGAACTTAGGGCCCGGCACCATGGGACTGTGGGTCAACACCATCGGCGCCGAGAAGTTGCCGCCGCTGATCGCGCTGCTGCACGAAGCGGCGCTCGCCGAGCCGGTTTTGCACTGTGATGAGACCACGGTCCAGGTACTCAAAAGCGAGAAGGCACCGACGACCGAACACTACATGATCGTGCGTGCGGCCGGCCCCCCGGGCCGGCGGATCGTGCTGTTCGATTATGCCCAGACTCGCAACGTCGAGACGCTCAAGCGAGTGCTGACCGGTCCGGACGGTCCATACCGGGGTAAGCTCGTGTGCGACGGGCTCGAACTCTACGACTACGTTGGGGAGGACGCGACCTTCGCCGCCATGACGTTGTTCGGCTGCCTCACGCATTGTCGTCGTTACTACGACAAATCCGCCAAGGTGACCGAGTCACCGTCGGTGCAGCAACTCTCGCGCGTGGCGCTGAAGGACTTCCTCGGCAAGGTGTTCTTTGCCGAGCGTCAGATCCAGGAGCAGCGCGAGGCGCGTGAGCGCAGCGGCGGACTCTGGACGCTGGCCGAGACCCACAAAATCCGTCAGGAGCGCAGCGCGCCCGTCATGACTGCCTTCAAGGCGTGGGTCGATGAACTCGCGCCCGCGGTGCCGCCGAAGAGTGCACTCGGCAAGGCACTCGGCTACACCATCAACCAATGGGACAAACTATCGAGGTTCCTCGATCACCCCGAGGTCCCCGCCCACAACAACCGAGTCGAGAATGACATCCGCCCGTTTGCCGTCGGAAGACGGGCCTGGTTGTTCATGGACACCCAGTACGGCGCAACTGCCAGCGCCAATCTCTACAGCGTCGTCGGGACATGCCGCGCGAACGGCATCAATCCCCACGCGTACTTGACCTACCTGTTTGAGCAGCTGCCGCGGGCCACCACGCTCGCTGAACTCGAGGCGCTGCTACCCTGGAACGTCAAGCCGCTGCTGAAAGCCGCCTCGGCTGCGAAATCACTGAAAAATAGTTGATCTCTGACCGCCCCCATCGGCTGCCAACCGTTTTCGGTCGCGATGACGTGTTTCCCTGAGGGCTTACGATAAGGCAACGCGGACGACCGAATGAGATCGAACAAGAGGGCAACGCGTTGTTCGAGCGACCGTGTGTAGCTGACGCTTTGCAACAACGGGTGATTGGAGAGCAGCACCGCCGCGAACCCGGTGACGTGCGAGGCGGCCATGGAGGTGCCGTCCCACGCCGCGTATCCGCCTCCTGGAACACTGGAGATGATTGCGACTCCCGGGGCGCACACGCCGACCTGCGGCCCCCAGCAGCTGAAATTCGCGCAGAACATGCCTGCAAACCCGATTTGCTGCGCCAGTGCGCTCTGCGCATGCCGCGTATCCATCGGACACTCGTCGAGCTTGCCGATGGCCGCAACGGAGAGCACGCCCGGTACGTTGCCCGGGAATTGCACCGGGCCCCCTGAGTTTCCCGCCCCGACGACGCAGGCAACGCCGTTGAGGCGCGCCTCATTGATCTTTTGCGCGACCAGCTCGGAGTACCGCTCGCCGTTCACGCCGATCTGCACGAGATCAAGCCGTCGCTCCATGCAGTGATCCAGCGCGTCGATCAGATCGCTGAAGTACCCTCCCGGAACGACTTTGAACACATGCAGCTCTGATCCGGGAGCGCAGCCGATCATCCCGGACGCAGGATTGGCGGCGCCAGCGACGATGCCGGCGCAATGAGTCCCATGCCCAATTTCATCCGCTGTCCAGCTCCGTGCGTCCTCCTCGCGGGTGATGTCCACCCCCTGCGTCACCTGTCGAAGGATGGGGTGCGAGGTATCGCACCCCGAGTCGATCAACCCGATCCTGATGCCGGTGCCGCTCCAATCGGCCGATATCCGGTCGAATCTCATCATGCGCTGACCCCAACTGTGAGGGCGCACGCCTGGAAATTTGGCGGGAGTTCTGCCGAGCGGGCTTAAGCGAATGGTATTGACATTGTCAGGGTCGAGGAGCGGATTTTGCAGGTAGCGTTCCCAGTGGTCCGACGCAGGCCGCACATAGACGGCAAGGATGCCGGCGCCGTCGACGGAAAAAGTCTGTAAGGTCGCCTGCCCCGAGGAATCCGTAACGGCTTGTGCAGGAAAACCGGGACCATAGAGATAGACCCCTGCGTTGGCGAGCGGCCGGTCGCCCTCCCCGAGGATTCGAAAACGAATGTCGCGCCGCGGTCGCGGAAAGGGCAGGGCGCGCGCTCCGAGCTGCCAGCCTATCGGTTCGGAGGCAGCCACATCGAAGTACCCGAGGCGCGCATCGACTTCGACGATGACATGCGGCGGTGCGCCCCGGCGCAGGGCCTCGCCCCGCTGCTCGTCGATTCTCGCCACGATGACTTCGCTCGCGGGGCCCCCGTTCGCCCGCGCAAGCGCGTGCAGAGCACGCGGTTTAAGGCGGCGTACGATTTCCACCCCATCCATGAGCGCCAACTTCTCGAGAAACGGCTCGGCGGAGCTTGCATTGAGTCCCGGCAAAGACCTGAAACCGATCAAGTAGCGCTGCTTTCTGCGTGCGACCGAGGTAGGAGGCTTCTCGTCGGGCCCGCTGGGACGATCGCCGCCGGCCGACTGATCCTGGGGCGCCGCCGTCGAGGCGGTTCGGCGCTGGGGCGCTTGCGCGAACTTCCCGGTCTGATCGGATTCGTCTTTTTTCTCAGCCATTGGAATGTACCTCCTACCTCGGTCTTCGAGCTAATGATCCGAAGCGCGCACTCGATCGACAGCCGCGCTCTCCACCCGCATCAGTGCAGCGTGCCCGCCGCCGCAAAGTTGGGTCCAAACGGGCCGGGGATGAACTGGTTAGGATACGGATTGGCGAACATGCCTTGCGGGATCGGGATGGTTGCCAACTGCGTCAGCTGCTGCGCCAGCGCATAGTGGCATTGGGCGAGCTGGTGCAGTATCTGCTGAACGAGGGCCGGGTTTGACTGCTGCGCGGTAAAGTGCGGCGCCGCACCGTATCCGCCAAACGCCGCCGATTGCTGGCCCGCGAGTTGTTGAGCGAGCTGCTGTGCCGCAAGTTGCAGTGCCAGCGCGTTGGGTTGGCCGAACTGCGGCGGGATTTGTTGCTGCGGCGAGGACTGCAGCCAGGTAGGGCTCTGCGGCGCGATTCCTTGAAAAGCATTCGTCCAGGGTTGCGTCATGGTGTTTTGCATCAAGCCCGCCAGCGCAAATGGATTGACGTTTTGCGGCAGCGGGGACGTATAAAGACTGTTGCTGTTGGCGTACATGTTCGACCTCCAAGATTTGGTTTGCGCGGCCGACTATGAGTGCTCGTGCCGGCATTGAACATGACCCAAAAGCACTGCACGATTCGCGGCCCTAAAGACTCATTGCGCGAAGTTTCGGCGAACTAATCCTGCGAATAGTTGTCCGCGCGGGGGCCGCCTTGGGCGGAAATGCCGTTCTGCGTCATTACAATTTTGCAAGACGGGGAGCACGGCGACACGGCGCGCACTCTAATGTATATGAGTGCAATTCCACGGCGACGATTGAGTTATTTCTGTGCGGCGGCGCTTCTCTCCATGGCGGGCGGCTGCGCAACGATTACCGGCTACCAGGCAGAAACACGAGTGAACGACGACTTGAGCTTCCGTCGGGCGTTCAACAATTCTCACGATTGGGGCCCGGATTATTTGGCAGGGCCGACAAGCGCCACCAATGTCCGACAATTCCCGGGCGATTATTTGGCGGTGCCGCAACCGCAAGCCCTGCCGTCCGACCGGCCATTGCCGCGGCTGCCGTAGCAACGCCGACAGCCCGCCGCCCCGCGGCTAGCGTGCAGGGTTCGCGCGAGCAGCAAACAAGCCGGCGTAGAGGACGGCCAGCAGGCCCGTGAGAAAAATGCTGTCGAACGTTCCGGCGCCGCCGATGGAGGCGACCGGCGCACCGAGACCCTGAATTTTCCCCAAGTTCAGCACGTCCGCGCCGATGAGCGTGCCGAGGCTCCCGCTCGCGTAGGCGAGCGGCCCGGCGAAGCGCCGCGACAGCATCACGGCGACGATCGCCGTCGCGAGCGGAGGCACGAATATCGGCTCGACGATGCCCAACCCGGGCTCGGGCTTGGCGAGAAAATAGCACGCGATTGCCACGATGGTGATTCCCACGACGCCGAGACCGTACAAGCGATTTTTAGCGAGCAAGTAGATTGACAGCAGAGTGGGAATGACCGCGCCGCCCAGATTCACCGCCAGCACCGTGGCGGGCCACTCACGTGCCGCCGGGATGATGTAGCGGATGCCGAAATACGTGATTTCGGCGGCGCTCGACACCTCACGCTCGGGCAAGTATGCGATCGGAATGTTGACGTAGCTCCCGAGCAGAGACGCCAACAGCACAGCCAGCATCGTTCGGGGCCCGAGTCCCATGTTCGCGGACGCAAAGCGCAGAATTCTGGAGACAACCCCCGCGACCGCCATGCAGAACAAGACGAGCAGCGCGAGCAGGACGGGTCCCGCGACAGGAAAATAGTGCATCCCGGACGGCAACATCGGCGTCGGCCTCCACGCCGGCGTATGTGCGCCGGTCTCATGCCGTAACATCTCCCATCTTCGCATTGAGAGCAAATATTGTCGCCTTTGGCTCCCGTGCAATCCGGGTCAATGCGGGGTGCCCTGGTGCGCTTCATGGTCTAAGATCGCTTGCAAAGAATCAGGCGGGGGATTTCATGAACAAATCGCGGATGCGGATCGTTGCAGCGACGATTTTATGCGGAATTGCGGCCGCTATTTGCAGTGCCCAGAGTCCGAGCACCGGGAACGGCCGCGCGCACTCCCGCGCCGCCGCCGGTGCAACCTCTTTCACGATCAGTTTTCCGGCCTCTCGCAGTACCGCGCCGCTCGACGGCCGAGTGATCCTGCTATTGAGCCGCGACCTGACCCGCGAACCCCGCACGCATGTCGCTCCCAACGAACCTCTGGAGTCTCCCTTCATCTTCGGCATGAACGTCGATGCCCTGGCACCCGGCCGTGCGGCCGTGCTCGATGACTCCGCCTTCGGCTGGCCTGCGAACCGACTGTCAGAAGTTCCCTCGGGCGAGTATCTGGTACAGGCTGTTCTGAACCGCTACGAAACCTTTCACCTGAGCGACGGCCGAGTGCTCAAGCTGCCACCCGACAAGGGCGAGGGCCAGCAATGGGCGAGCAAGCCCGGGAATCTGTATTCAATGCCCCTCAGTGTGCGCATCGATCGCGTGCATCCGAAGCGGACCGCGCTGCTGCTCGATCAAGAAATGGCGGCAATCACGCCGAAGGCCGACACTGAATTCGTCAAGCACGTGCGGATACGCAGCGAGTTGCTGTCACGATTCTGGGGGCGCGACATGTTCATCGGGGCGCACGTCCTATTGCCCAAGGATTTCGCCTCACATCCGCAGGCGCGTTTCCCTCTCATGGTTTTCCATGGACACTATCCCGACGACATTTCCGAATTTCGCACGACGCCTGCCGATCCCAATCTTAAGCCGGTCTATTCGAATCGCTTCCATCTCGCCGCATACAACATCATCGAACAGCAGGAGGCCTACGCCTCCTACCAGAGGTGGGTCTCTGCGGATTTTCCGCGCTTCCTTGTGGTCGAGATCGAACATGCGAATCCGTACTACGACGACAGCTATGCGGTGAACTCCGCGAACCTAGGGCCCTACGGCGATGCAATCAATCAGGAATTGATTCCCGAGATCGAGCGGCGCTATCGCGGCATCGGCGCCGGATGGGCGCGCTTCACCTACGGCGGATCGACCGGTGGATGGGAGGCGCTGGCGACGCAAGTGTTCTATCCGGACATGTACAACGGCGCCTTTGCCGCCTGCCCCGATCCGATCGATTTCAGAGCATACACCATCGTCAATCTGTATGAGGACAAGAACGCGTATGCGCTGAAGGGCGAGGCCTCATCGGTGGAACGCCCCGCATTTCGCAATTACCTCGGCGAGATATACGCGACCCAGCGCGATGCGAACTACATGGAGCTGGCCCAGGGCGACCGCAGCCGTTCGGGGGGTCAGTACGACATCTGGCAGGCGGTATTCGGGCCGGTGGGAAAGGACGGCTATCCCCAGCCGATCTTCGACAAGCGAACCGGCGACATCGATCCGAAGGTCGCTGCCTATTGGCGCGATCATTACGATTTGTCCAGCATCATCGCGCGCGATTGGGCCAAGCTCGCACCCAAGCTTCAGGGGAAGATTCATGTGTACGTGGGGACCGGCGACAACTATTACCTGACCGACTCTGTGTATTTTGCGCAGGAGCGGCTCGAGGCGTTGAGGCCTGCCTATGGCGGCATCGTCGCTTACGGCGATCGGGCCGAGCATTGTTGGAACGGCGATCCGAAACTCCCCAACGCCTATTCACGTCTGCACTACAACTATCAATACCTACCCACGATCCTCGAGCGCATCGCCGCAACGGCCCCGAGGGGCGCCGATCTGAAGAGTTGGCGGTACTGATGGCGCGAATCGGTTCCCGAATGCGTCCGCGAACGCTACACTGAGCGCCTGCGCCCGTAGCTCAGCTGGATAGAGCACCTGGCTTCGAACCAGGTGGTCGGGAGTTCGAATCTCTCCGGGCGCGCAAAAAATTTTTCATTGGATCAGTCAGTTAGCGCCTCCGCCGCTAACCCGTCTTGCGCCGAAGCCAGGTGATTGCGGGAGTTTTGCGGGACTCTGTGTCGCACACCTTCTCCGCGGCCTCGATCAGGTTCGTCAGCTCCGCCTGGGAGTAGTGCGTCGTGATGCGACCACTGCGATGCCCGAGCAAGTCCTGGCGATCCTCGAACGACACACCCGCCGCGCGCAGCCTGCGACCGAAGGTGTGTTTCAGATCGTGGACGCGAATACTCCTGAACCCCGCCGGCGCCGGTTCGCCGTGCTGCTTCTCCCAAGCATCCGCCGCGCGTTCCCGAGCCGCCTTCCAAGCCGTGTTGTTCATCTTGGCCACCGGCCTCGATTCACCGTCTTTCTTAAGCGCGTGTACGAATAAATGAATCGGATGCAGCCCGCGAACGCTCTCCACGACCGACTTCGCGATCCCGTTGAGCACGACGAGACGTTCCTCGCCATTTTTAACGCGCTCGCCTGGAATGATGAATACGGATGTGTCGAGCTCCGGCACCTTCACCTCATAGTCCCACTTGAGTCCGCAAACCTCCTGTTCCCGCAGCCCCGTGTTTACCTTGAAGAGCGCCATGCGTGCGAGGTGGTCGGGCAACTCTTGAAACAAGAGCGCCTGTTCCTCGCGGCTGAGTGGGTAGGGCGACCGAGCGTCTTTGACCGGAAACAGCTTGATCTTCGGTGCCGCCTCCAGCCACGTCTTGCCTTGTCGATCCATCCACTCGGAGGAGGCGAGATTCAAGACCCTGCGCACGACCGCGAGCGCCATGTTCAGGGTCTTCGTCTTGACGCCATCCTGCCGCCGCTTCGCGATGAAATCCTGCAGGCTTCCCATGTGCACCTGTTTCAGCTCCAAAGCTCCAATGAATGGATCGAGCTGTTTCAGTTGCAGCGCGTCGTCCTTGATGCGCTTCTTGTGGCCGTATTCCTGCAGGTATTTCGTCGCGGCGGCCCGGAACGAGCGCAGCTCGCGCGCACCTGTTAATGGCTGTTGAGACCCGCGCTTTTCTGGCGATGGATGCGGTTTTGAGTTGTTGGTTGGCGCGAGCAATTCGCGGCTGATTTGATTTGCTCGGTGTCCGTTCGGATCACCGAGTTTTTCCCTTGGTTTCGGAAGCGCGGTCTGCCGCCAGCGGCGGCAGATATTCATGGTGCTGATTCGGCGCGTCGAGGCGCTTCAGCGCCTTGCGATATGCTCGCTCACGATCGATCAAAGAACCGAGGACCCAGGGTTTCTAGATTAGCGTCCGAACCCCCGGCCCTTGCCCGAGCACTGTCCAGTGTTTTGGGAGGGGCATTGCGGGGGCTGGGCGAGCCGAGCTATCGGCTGTACAACTGCCGGCGTTGTGCGGTGCAGGTGCGGATCTGCAGCCGTTGCGATCACGGCAACATTTATTGCGCGGGTGAGTGTGCGCGGATCCGCCGGCGCGAGTCTTCTCGTCGAGCCGCAGCGCGCTATCAACGTACCCGCCATGGAGCGCATCGTCATGCCGCCCGGCAGCGGCGGTGGCGGATACGTCGGCGGCAAGAAGTGACGCATCAGGGCTGTGCCCGTGGCCGCGATTACGGCAGCGTATCGCAACCGCCGACACCGAACCCGGAACTGACCGATGCGCACCGCCCCTATCTGGCTCTTTGCACACGAGGAACCATCACCGAAGTCGGCGTGTGCTCGTTATGTGGCGCGCCGCTGCCGAAGTGGACGCGGCCGCGACGCTGGCAGTGGAGCGGATAGGGTCGATCTGCGTGCCGATCGGTCCTTCGCATGATCTCGCGTCACCTGGAGGCGGAGATTTTGCGGCTCTATCACGCCGAAGGCTGGCGCATCGGCACCCTGTGCCGGCAACTGAAGCTGCACCGCGACACGGTACGGCGCGTGCTGGCGCAGGCCGGCATCGCACCGCCGCTCACTGCACGGCCCTCAATGATCGAGCCGTTCGTGCCCTTCATCCAAGACACCTTCGCGCGCTTCCCGACGTTGCGTGCGAGCCGCCTGTATCGCATGGTGCGCGAACGCGGATACACCGGCAGCGCGGATCACTTCCGCCACCTCATGCGCCGTTACCGACCGCAGCCGGCGGGGGAAGCGTACTTGCGGTTGCGCACCTTGGCCGGCGAACAAGGTCAGGTTGATTGGGCGCACTTTGGCACGATCCCGATCGGACGCGCACGGCGTTCGCTGATGGCCTTCGTGATGGTGCTCTCGTACTCGCGGCACCTGTTCTTGCGTTTTTATCTGAACGCGGCGATGCCGAGCTTCCTGCACGGTCACGTTGCCGCCTTCAACCACTTCAATGCCGTGCCAAGAACCTTGCTGTACGATAATTTACGCAGCGCCGTACTCGAGCGCCTCGCCGATGCGATCCGCTTCCATCCGACGCTGCTCGAACTCGCCGCGTGGTATCGCTTCCAACCCCGGCCCGTGGCGGTGGCCCGCGGCAATGAGAAGGGCCGGGTCGAGCGGGCGATCCGCTTCGTGCGCGAGCGCTTCTTTGCCGCCCGGCGCTTTACCGATCTTGCCGACTTGAACACCCAGGCGCTGCTCTGGTGTCAAGGCGAGGCGGCCGAGCGGCCGTGTCCTGAAGATCGAGACCGCAGCGTGCGGGCATGCTTCGAGGAGGAGCAGCCGCGACTGCTCGCGTTGCCAACAGAGCCCTTTCCCTGCGAGGAGCGCATCATCGTGCGGGCAGCGAAGACCCCGTACGTGCGCTTCGACTTGAACGATTACTCGATCCCTCACACCCACGTACGGCGTACCCTGGAAGTGCTCGCCGGCGTCGAGACCCTGCGCATCGTCGAGGGCTCCACCGTGCTCGCCGTGCATCCGCGCAGCTTCGATCGAGGGCAACAGATCGAACAGACCTGCCATATCCAGGCATTGGTGGATCACAAGCGCGCCGGCCGTGCACACCGCGCGATCGACCGACTGCACCACGCCGCCCCGAGTGCAGCGTCGTTCTTCGCCCTCGCCGCCGAGCGCGGCGTGCACCTAGCCGTGCTCACCCGCGGCCTCGTCGAACTGATGCAAGCCCACGGTGCCGCCGCCCTCGAGAACGCTCTGCTCGCGGCGTTGCGCGAGGACACCGCTCATCTGGGCGCAGTGCGTCACTTCATCGACCTGCATCGCGCCCGGCGCGGCCAACCACCGCCGATCCCGGTGACTCTGCCCAATGATCCGCGCGTGCGCGATATCACCGTGCGCCCGCATCGACTCACCGATTACGAACGGCTGACCCAAGGAGACCTGCGATGAATGCCCAGATGATGACGAACCCGAGTAGTTCACCGGCGCGCAACAGCTCTATCGCTCGAGTCCGTGCGCCAACGGCTCAGGCGCGCCAACCTCTACGGCCTGCTCGCCCAAGCCGAGCAGATCCTGCATGAGCCGTGGCTCGCGCATGTCCTCGAGATCGAGGAGAGCGAACGCCAGCGTCGCAGCCTTCGCCGACGTCTGGACGGCGCCCGCTTAGGCATCTTCAAGCCCCTCGCCGACTTCGATTACGACTGGCCCAAGGAACTCGACCGGCAGCTCCTCGATGAACTGATGAGCGTAAGCTTCTTGAGCGACGCCGCCAACGTCATCATCGTCGGCCCCAACGGCCTCGGCAAAACGATGTTGGCCAAGAATATCCTGCATCAGGCCATCCTGCGTGGGCACACCGCCCGCTTCACGCTCGCCTCCGACATGCTGCACGATCTGGCCGCGCAAGACAGCTCAACTCAACTGACACGCCGGTTGCGCCGCTACACGACCCCCTCCGTGCTCTGCGTTGACGAGGTCGGATATTTATCCTACGACTCACGTTACGCCGATCTGCTGTTCGAGGTCATCACCCGCCGCTATCAGCAGCGCGCCACCGTTCTCACCACCAACAAGCCCTTCGGCGAATGGAACCAGGTCTTCCCGAACGCCGCTTGCGTCGTCACCCTCGTCGATCGACTCGTGCATCGCTCCGAAATCCTCAACATCGCCGGCCCCAGCTACCGACTCAAGGAAGCCCAGGAACGCGCCGCGCGCCGCAAGCCGCAGCGATCACAGAAGAAGCAAAAACAATAAAACCCATGGAACCGAACGATCTACCGATCGTGGTCTTGCCGCTGGAGCTCTCGGACGACTCTGCGCAGCAAACTTAATCGCCTTCCTGCACACCCTCATCGAAGGCCTCGAGCGGCATTACGCCGCAGAACTCATGCGCCATGAGCACCAGCGCTTCACGCAATCCCCGCCACCGCATCCCTCAGACCTCGTATCCGACGACGGCCCGCCGTTCTGACTACCGACCCCGCAACCCGATCGTCGCTCGTTCGACCATAATCCGCACCGCGCAGCCAAATTAGCGCGGAAACTGGCAGCCGCTAACAGCACCATAGAGTCTGGTTTCGCGAAGCTCGATTACGCGCCGCGCGAGATACTCTTCGGCTTGCCCGATGTCGCTTGTTCCAGTGCTTTCGCAAATGCGTGCTCCTCGGAACTGTTTATCGATGTGCCAGATCCCACCCCGTTTGGTGAGACCCGACGGTCTTTGGTTTCCCATAGCTTTTCCCTTTCAGGTTGAGCCGCGGGATGCCCGTTGCGGCTCTTTTAGTCGTCGGCCCAGGAATCGAGGTCAAGCCGATCAAAGGCGATCCCCTGCGTGCCGATTGGGATCACGGCAAGCAGCGGGCGCACCTCCCGATTGAAGCGGTTCTTGTCCATTCCGAGATACGAGGGGGCGTCGCGCAAGCGGATAAACCGCGGCAAAAACGCAGATACGTGGTCGGAACGGCTCGCTCGCCCTGGGCGGGCACGAACTGAGAAGGGATGTAAGATCATCAACGACCTTAATGAACCTGTGGTTCCGGTCGTTCAGGGACAAGTTGTCACGTGTGGGAATTATCCCCTGAGATGGGCAAGAATGGCGCGAGGGTTTCGCGGTATTTTCAGCGAAACGCAAACGGAGCAGCTGAAAACACAATCAAGTCATCGAGGATGTCGACCGAGACTGGAATTCGATGGCCTCGGATCGGCCAATTCCGGCACTTCGGGCTTCCGAGTTAATGGCCCGAAAGCGGATACGTGCAGGACTACCTGTCTTGCCATAATTGGATTCATCACGGCCACTGCGATGCCACATTTGGTTGAGATAGTCTCCACATACGAAGCGACTCATCACGGATAAAGGGAGAGGGAGCAATGGAACTGACGACTCGGGCAACTCAAAGAGCGTCCGGGATCGTGGCAACGCTTGTAACGATGATGTTTCTTTGCAGCGTATTCGCGTGCAACGCCCAGGATAGTTTCTCCCCAAAGGAACTGACGTTTCAGGATGGCTTTGGCCACAGGAAGGCTGACCGACGGATGTACGTGCTAACCGGTTGTTGCTGGATTCGCGGCATCCGCTTTGGCGATCCAGATCAATTTGTAACAAAGTGGATCGCACAACACCCATTGGCGACGATAACGCCAGTTTCTAAGATGCCGATTAAGGCGGATGAGTTGGTGTATATCTGGATTGAGGATCAAGTCTCTAGTCTCAATGTGGATCTTGTACGCGCCGGAATATATCCCGGCGCGACGATGGCCGACATGCTCGATAATGATAAGGGGTTGAGTGAACTACTGAAGAACCCAAAGCTCGCCGACGCACGAGCGCTTGTGGAAAAAGAGCGAGCTGGAAATCCACAGAACAGGGCGAAGAGACTGGAGTCCGAGGATGAATACAATCGACACATGGACCAAATCAAGACTGCAGAAACTGAAGCGAGCAAACAAAAAATGGGAATATGGTCGGACTCAATGAAAGAGGAGCGCAACGACATAGGCTTACCGTAGTGTCCGTATCCCGAACCGGCCATTCACGGGCGGCTCGGGTTCGTAAGCCAAATTTCAATCGAGTTCATATGCAATCATTGAAACTGAGCACGTGGCGGACGTGAACGTGCAACAGACGGCAGACTCGCATATGTTCGCGCGACGAATGGCGATTTGTGTCGCCGCAAGCCTAGTCTCTATCGTTCTCTCGTTGACGTTCGCGAGCTCCGATCTTAGCGCTGTGCTGTGCTTCGGGATCGCTCTTGTTTCAGCGTTATTGCTATTTGCATTTGGCGTTGCCAAGAAGGGCCGGCAACGTCTCGCGGCCCTGTTGGTCGTGATGATCTACGTATTCGCGGCGACGCTGCTGAAGTCGAACTATTCTTTTGTCCGCGACCATCTCAGATGGCTTTTTCTGTCGAGTGGCTACAAGGCTCAGGTACTTGCGCAACCCCCTAGCGAAGAACTGAAGCATGCCGAGTGGGACGGCTGGGGGTTTGCTGGAGCAGACACGACAGTGTTCCTGGTCTTCGATCCGACGGACTCACTTGCGGGTACAGCTGAGGCACCCCCACCGATTAAATCACGGGCTTTGCCATGTGAAGTCGTGCGAATCCGTCGCTTAGACCGCCAGTGGTATGCCGTGCTGTTTTACACCGACACCTATTGGGGACAAGGTGCTTGCAAGTGATTAATGGCGGGCCTCTGGTCCGAAGGACAGGTGACATGATGGCGGCACACGGCTACCCGATAACGAACCTTCGCGACAGGCAGGTACGGGCAAGTACGCGTTGGCGGTGGCCTTATTCGACTTGCCGGGATACTACGAAACTGCTCGACCAAGCGCTGCGGCGCCCATCTACATGGTGCCAACCGACGTGCGGAGCCTGTTCCTTGCCAGCGTGTCCTTGCGGCTCCAATCGGGGGACGAACTGGAAATACAATCGGCTCTAAAAAGCCTTCGTCAAGACATCGATCTTTGGCATCGGATGCTTATTGGCGAGGGGACACTGATCTCAAAGATGCTCGCTGTATCGTTCTTGCAAACAGACTCGTTGATCCTCTCAGACATGATCGCAGACCCGCGGGCTGCGGTTCCGCAGAATATGGACGAGTATCTACCGCAGTTCGATTTGAGCGATTGGAATATCCGCAACGCCTTCGCTGCCGAGTTTCGTCTGCATACATTCATATACCGGCAGACACAGACCCTCGCCGACAATCACTGGCAGCCACCGGATGGCATGGATTCCAGTGCGTGGCGCATGTGGAATCGGATCTTGAGTCCTATTGAAGGCCACTTCTTCAAGATAAACGCTACCGAGAATCTCGATGCGAAAGTCATGAGTGAACTCGGGGGGTTCGCAGCGCTAACCCCGTCCACATTCTCAACGGACCAGGCGGGGCTCAAGAAATGGGAACAGAAGAATGCGGACTTTGTGTCGGTTCGTACGATCTATAATCCGATCGGAAAGATTCTGGTTGCAATAGCTGCGCCAGCGTACGAGAACTACATCGTTCGTCCCTACGATGCAGCAGCACTCCAGCGATTGGTCCGATTGAGCTTCGAAATTCGGCGGCAACGGATTGCTCCCTCGGAAATCACCGGATTTATGAAACTTCATCCAGAGTGGGCGACACATCCCGCCAATGGGCGGTCGTTTGTGTGGAAGCCGAGCTCCGGCGAGATTGCGATCCAACCCGTCGCGCGGCAGCCGGCGGACAGGCGGTTTTCGGTTCAAATTTGGAGGGGATCGACAGGCTAGTCGGGTGACATCGTACCGGGCGCGCCGAATGATCCCATTCTGTCGAGTTGCGGCAAACCTTCAGTGTCTGCGCGACAGTTGTCGAGACATGAGTGATCCCCAGGGAACACCGCGGAACCCAGGCTCACAGCTCAAATATCGGAATTGCTTCAATTCGGGATGGTCGGCGCGCCTTTCTAAACTTTCCGATGGTTTTCGGGATGGTGAATCCGCGCCGACCGGCTACAATTAGATATCTGTTACCGCGAGGGGATAAAGGCCGTGGCTAAGCTCGATCCGCGAATTGCCCCAGCCTACTCCATCGCGCAGGCAGCCCATTACCTGAAGATTCCTGCACCAACGGTGCGATCGTGGGTGTTGGGCCGCGACTACCCGCGGCAGTCCGGCAAGGGCCGGTTTAAGCCGGTGGTAGTTACTCCAGTCGATCCTGACCACCGCCTTTCGTTTCTCAATTTGATTGAGATGGCGGCGCTTCGTGCGCTGCGCACCGAGCATGAGTTCAAACTGTCGGCGGTCCGCACAGCCCTCGACTACGCCGGTCAAGAGTTGGGGGTAACCGATCTCCTCGCAAGCAAGGACCTGTATGCTCGCCCGGGCGAGCTATTTCTCGAGCGCTACGGGCAACTCATTAACCTGAATCGCGCCGGACAGCTCGGTATTCTGGCGGTCCTGCAAGGCTTGTTGCGGAGAATTCAATGGGACAAGGGACTGGCCGTGCGCTTTTTCCCATCGCTGCCAAGCAGACCAGAAGCCAAGTCGGTAATGCTGGACCCGCGTGTGTCCTTCGGAAGGCCAGTCTTATCGCGTTTGGGAGTTTCGACAGCCGTCATTGTTGATCGGATAAACGCGGGAGAGGGCGCTGCCGATCTCGTGAAAGACTACGGTGCTACAAGCGAGGAGATCATGGACGCGCTCGCATATGAACGAGCCGCGTGAGCTTGTATTTTTCACTGATCGAGATTTGGGCCGACAGTTTCCAGCGCTTCTCCGTGCTGCCGGCGTGCGACTTGAACACCACGACGATCACTTCGGGCCGGAGACTCCCGACGAGGAATGGATAGGGGAGATTGGCCGACGGAGGTGGATCGCCGTCAGTCGGGATGCCCGCATCCGCTATTCTCCGCTCGCGCTCAGCGTACTGATGGAGTCCGGGACGCAGCTCTTTGTCCTCGTCGGCAAACTCACGACGGCCGAGGCGGCAGAGACGTTTCTCAAATGGCGCGAGAGAATTGTAGAAACAGTAGTCAGCGAGCGTGGCCCCTTCATCGCGAAAATCCGGCGCGATGGGGTTTACATCTGGCTTCGCCGCAAGGACTGGCGCGGCGGGCGAAGTTGAATTCGTGATACCAGGCGCCGTAGCGAAAACGTAGCGTTTGATGCTGCTTCGTGCGCTACGGTGCCTATTTCGAGTGAGGGCGGGCCTGCTAAGTGGTTGAAAAATAAGAACCTATAAAATCATCTTTGCGACTTCGAACCAGGTGGTCGGCGATTCGAATCCGTCCGGGCGCGCATTGCAATCAACTTACCGAGCATCAATGGACCGACCGTGGCGCCAACGTAGCATTTTTTGCTACGCTTTCGCCCGGTAGCGGTTCTCCGACGGATCTCAATGGCTGCCGCTCGATGCGTCCGGCTACGAAGGAGAGTTTCTCCGGGGCCAGCTGCGCATAGCGCAGCACCTAGTTCCATCAGCTCCGGGAGCGAAGTGCCGCTCTGCACGTGCCGGGAGGCCCAGCGATCAATCGATCCGCCTCCCCGCGTCTCAAGAAACGAACTCGCCGGCGGGGTTCCTTCAGCATCCGAATCTTCGGCACCCCTTTGAGCCATCGCCAGTCCTGATGCGCGACATTCAATATCCGCCGAACCACCTCGAGTGCGCGATTGACTGTTGCGTTCGAGACACCATCCTTCAACTTGCGGTCGCGGATGAACGGCTGCAACGTCGCCATGTCGATCGCATCCAGCTTCAGGGACCGCAGATAAGGATCGAGTTTCTTCAGATGATCTTTCAGTAGTGTCCCAACGTTAATCGAATAAATTCATCTGGTTATGCGATTCGGGCGAATTTTGATCGATGTCGAGTTGCGCAAGTAGCTCATCCAAAGGCATTTGCTCGCAGAGGGTGAGGCTGAGTATCTGTAGGGATTCATAGAGCGACCGCGGCAGGTTCAGCCGCTTCTTGACGATGGCGACGAGGACGTAGACCGAGATGGCGATCCAGATTTGTGTCTTCACGGCGTTCTCGGAAGTTCCGAAGAAGGCCTTGATGCGTAGGTGCTGCTTGATCCACTTGAAGAAGAGTTCGACTTGCCAGCGGCATCGATACAAATCGGCGATGCTCAAAGCGGGCAACGCAAATTGGTTGGTCAGGAATACGAGCCGCTTGTGGGTCGTGGGATCGATGTACTTGATGCGACGTAGCGGAACGGGAAATCCCTTGTGAGAATAGTAGCCACTCAAGATCACCGTTTGATCGCAGATCAGGCCGCTCGTTCGATCCACGGGATGCGAGTAGCGACGCTCGGCTTTGAGGTTCGACTTGGCGCGTGTCACGAAGAAGCTGCCCGCCTCGTGCAGGTGATACAGCCGTTCGAAGTCGAGGTACCCTCGATCCATCACGTAGTAGGCCCCCGGCTCGGGCAGCAGCAAGTCGAGCACGTTGACATCGTGCATCTTGCCGTCGGAGATATGAATAAAGCTGGGAATATTGCCGCGCAGATCGAGCAGCGTGTGCAGCTTGACGGCAGCCTTGGCCGACCGAAACGGCGCCCACGGAAAAACCGACAGACACAAATCGATGGTCGTGGCATCGAGCGCGTAAACCGTCTCGGCCAAGTCCACCCCGAAGGGTTCCTCGGCGTACAAACCGCGTGCGATACCAATCAACCGCTCTGCGAAGCTCGCGTAGATACGCCAATCGCGGGTCGCATTGGCGTTGGCGAGCGTGTTGCGAGAGACATTGCCGCGAATCCCCAAGTGGTAGAGCTTTGCCGACTGGGCACGAAGACTGGACTCGATATCCCGCAGACTCTCTCGGTAGGTCAACTGTGCGAACGCCATGCACAGGTACTGATCGAGACACGAGAAGCTCTTGACCTTGTGCTCGCCCGCGTAACGCGCCACGCACCGGCGGAACGTCGTCAGCGGAAGATGGCGCATCAACTGCGCAAAAACGAGCTGGCCTTGATGCATCGAGCGACTCCGCGGCGGTTACCGCGGTCACGGTGCGCGAGGGCAACTCGATGTTCAAATCGAGACCAAGAAAATATGGAACTTTCTGCAACATGTTCAACAACTTAAAAGAGCCGTCCCGATCAACGTTGGGACACTACTGATGATCTTTATCATCCGAGAGGCTCCTCTTGTCGGCGAACTCCTCGATATATCGCACGACCGCTTGCTGCCATACGACAATGCCGAGAAACCCCTGTTGCCGGGCTTCAATCGCTTCGTTCTTCAGGCGGCTGAGAGGAATCTTGTCGCAACGGCGAAGCGTTTGTGCGAGTCGACATGACATTTACTTGGCTTCAAAACAATTCGTGATGTGTGCTTCCGGGCGATTTCATCGGCGCTTTTCCAACGCCGACTATGACGCAAGACGAGAATTCTGTGGTATCTCGGTATTTTCAGCGAAACTCTTACGGTGCGCGCGCTTCGTATTCAGTGCCGGCGTTCCTAGATCCGTGAACTGGCTAAAAATGTTCCTAGATCGTGTACTGAGTTGCGGCGTAGACCGTACGCATTAGACGATGCATGCGATTTACGACGCAACTGAGCTGCCCACCCCTTGCGCAAGTCGTAATCTAGTAGCCGAATTTGTAGTTCACCTGGGCGTAGATCTGCCGCGGGTCATTCCAGTGAAAGCCGCCGAAGGTCAGGCTGTTGTCGATCAGCAGGTGACGGTTCGTCACGTTCAGTACGGTCAAAGACGCGGAAAGGCTCGGTCCCCACGCCTTGCCCGCGCTCAAGTTCAACTCGGCGTGGCCCGGCAAATGACTCGGGGGTGCGCCGCTGCCGTTGGAGAACCCGGAGCCGACGTACACATCGGCGGACGCAAACGATTGACGCGGCAGAGTCGCGTTGAGCCCGACGTTCGCCGTATTGCGCTGGTCATGATCGAGTGCGAAGAAGCCGGCGGGAGGACTGAAATCGGTGAGTCCTCCGTTAATCGCGCCGTATCCGTCGGCCGTCTGATTGGAATAGGTCAGGTGGGCTTGACCGACGCTCCAGAACTTGGGGGAACGAACGGTGAGCTCGTTGCCCTGAATCAACGCGCCGTCGATCGTCAAGGGAATGAACGCGTTCGAGTTGCCGATGTTGTTGT
Source organism: uncultured Gammaproteobacteria bacterium (assembly GCA_963702735.1). GTDB lineage: Bacteria > Pseudomonadota > Gammaproteobacteria > Steroidobacterales > Steroidobacteraceae > Bog-1198. Next base: position 506,939 of record CAVPDW010000003.1, read on the forward strand.
GATCGAAGAAATTCTTGGCCTGGGTGTGGAAATGATCGGCATCGATCACCCAACCCTGCACCGGAATCGTGATGCCGACTTGATATTCCTCGTCGCGCTCGCCGCGCAGCGGCAAGAAGCCCAGATTGCTGTTCTGCGCATACTCGAGCAGGGGCCCGCTGAGCGTCGTCAGCGGAGGGGCCTGGTAGTACTTCCCCCAGAAACCGCGCAATATCCAATCCGCTCCGGGAAGCCGTACGGCGGCGCCGATCCGGGGACTCGTGACGTTTTCGGTGATCGATCCGTCGAAATGCGTTTGGCGCACGCCCGCGGAAAATTGCAGCCAGTCAGTCGGCTTGAACGTGTCCTCGATGAAGCCGGCGACTACCGACCCGGTCGGGCGCAAAGCCTGGTTGACGGGCGCGTTGCTGCCGTCGTTGAAGAGCAGGTCGAACGCTTCATGATCGCGCTGGCCCCAACCGACGACGCCTGCCTGGATGTCGTTCCCGGTCACATGCCATCGCAGAGTCTCTTGACCCCCGACATAGGTTGAGGTGCGCTGGTCGGTGGTGCTGATGGGAAAATCATTCGGCGCGCCATCGAGATCCGCTTGATTTTGGTGATAGAAGAATGAACTGGTTAGCGTGGCATCGGCGCTCAGTTTTCGCACCCAGGAAAGAATGCCGAAGACGTCCGTCTCGCGCTGGACATCGTCGTCGAGCTGTCCAGGGGCGTTCGGGATATCGTAATTATCATGCCGCGCGGAGAAGACGAACCGAAACTGGTCATCGGGGGTGGCGTTGAATATCAGGGTGCTGAACCCGCCGTAGCCGTCCTCTGAACCGTGAATAACCTGCGATACGGGCGTCTGAATGCCCAGATCGCTTCTATTGCCGTTGAGGCTCGCATAGTAGGCGAATCGCTCGTCGTGGCTGCCGATGCTCACATAGTCGTTGGTTTGCCCGAAATTGCCGCCGCTCGCAATGAGCTCGCCTTGATTGTCGCGTTCAAAGCCGGTGCGGGGCACGACGTTGAACACCCCGTAGGTGCGATCTCCCTGATCGGCCTCGTAGCTGCCCCGTTGGATCTCGAGATAATCGATGTCCTTGGGATCGATCTGCGGCCCCAAGTTGCTCGCGATGTTGGTGTTTGGAATCTCAACGCCATCCACCGCCCAGGTGGTCTGGTGGCCCCCTCTAACGTGCAGCTGGTCATGGACCACATAGGCTCCGGGAACGAAATTGGTGACCATTGCGAGGTTGTTCGTCTGCTCGGCGCCGGGGGTCCGCTCGATGTCTTCACGGCTGACGACTGTCGTCGGAGTCGACGTGACCGGCAGAACAGTATCCAGGGCGGCGGTCACCGTGACGGTTTCGAGCGTAGGCCCTTTGGCAAGTAGCACGTGGGCGACGGGCGAGAACCCCGACGTGACGGTGACGATCTGCGACTTGGTTTCGAAACCTGGCTGACTGACGGTCAGGACGTAATCGCCGATCGGGACTGAAATAAAGGCGAACTCGCCCCTACGGTCGGTCGTCGCATCCTCTGTCCACTCGGAGGTAGCCGACTTCAGTGAGACTTGGGCTTGGGCGATCGGCAGATGATTCGGGTCGTGCACGACGCCGCGGACGCCACTGACATCGGCAGCATGAAGCGCGGCCGGCGCAATGAGAATCGAAAATAAAAGCATTGCGCTCAGGACGCGCAACGAGCTTGAAAAGCAGAGACGGGCCCATCGATGGCCCAGGCAGACAATTGACATGACATTCTCTCCATAAAATCCAGACGGGTCGACGCGCACGCGTTGGAATGCATCGCTTCCAGGCGCGCTTTGTCGAAGATCAGGAAACTAGGTGAGAGAAGGCGGTCCGCGAGGTTGGTGAGATCGTAACGGCCGGGCTACAAGCCGCTTGGGTTCGGCGAAAAAGCCTTTGAGAACGGGTATTTGCCCGGGTGGATCGAAGAGCACGAGGTCGGAAACCGGTCCTTGAGCGGGCGCACTCCCGAAGGGACAATCTTGCAGATCCGCATGATGCTGCGAATCGTGGTGGTGCAGATGGTGTGCAGAGACCGGTAGCCCGAACGCGGGACAGAGTTCCAGCTGAAACGGCGCGCCGCTGGCCGGCATGAAGCCGACGGGTATATAGGCACGAAGCAGCAGCGCGGCCAGCACAATGATGGCCGAAACGCGAAGGCCTCTGCTATTAAAGGACCGGTTGCCCATACCCCGTGAGCTCAAGGATACCAGGGGGCCCTCATTCTACTAGGGGCAGCTCACATTAGGCTCACCATCTGCCGATAACGTGGGCGCCGCCTTCGCATCGCGCCTTCAGCCTGGCAGGGTCAGCCGCCGAACTCTACACCCCGAGTCTCTGCGATTCCACGCCAGGCAGGGGGGCTAGGGGCCCCCTAGCTCGCGCACCCGCCGGGCTGCTGCCCGGACTACGGGTCAGAACTTCCAGGCCAGCCCGCCGAAGAATCCTCGTCGCGGTCCGTACTGCGGCGCGAAAACCCCGACGCCGCTGCCGCTTCGGATCTGATAAACCTTGTCGGCGACGTTGATCACATCGAATCGCGCCGTGAGCGGTCCGGGGCCTCCGATATCGAAGACATGACTCACGCCCAGATTGATCTGGTCATAGCTCGGCGTGTGATCGCCGTTCGGAATGACGTCGCCATTGGCAAGGGTGAGATCATCGCGCAATCAGGTACCGAACAGGTTGTCGACACTCAAGCGGGTACCCTGCAATAGATACGAGACGCCGCCCGAGGCGGCGACCCGTCCCTCGTGATCGAGGTGGATGTAATTGCTCGCGATATAGTTGAGTGCCGCCTGGTCGAGGTTGAACTGCGCGGATTCTACGTCCTTGCCATGCGCGGCCTGCCGAGAGGTAATTAGGTATTATTTAGGTAGGCGCTGAAATTGTTGATGGAGTAGTTGGCGCTGAACTCGATGCCGCCGATCAGACCGTACTACAGGGTCGAGGGCGACCCAATAAAAGTGGACATGTGATGCACATGCAACTATTATATCCACATGTCTAAAATGATCCAGCTACGCCACGTCCCCGACGCCCTGCACCGCCAGCTGAAGGCGCGTGCGGCACTGTCCGGTCTGCCGCTATCCGACTACCTGATCCGCGAAGTCCGCAAAATCGCGGAATACCCCTCGCCGGAGGAAATGCGCGAACGCCTGCGGTTGCGCGAACCCTACCGAGGAAAAACCTCGCCCACCGACATCGTCCGAGCGGAGCGCGATCACCGTTGATTGTCATTGATGCCTCGGCCGTGCTGGAACTTCTCCTGAGAACGGGTCGAGGCCAAAAAGTGGAAGCCCGAGCACTCGCACCTGACGAACGGTTGCACGCTCCACACCTTCTGGACGTCGAAGTGACGCATGCCTTACGGCGCCTCACCCAACTCAAAGAAATCACCCCGGCCCGTGGCAAAGAAGCACTGGGCGACCACGCGGCATTACTCGTTAAACGCGCCCCTCACTACGACATGCTGCCGCGGATCTGGGAGTTGCGAGAATCCGTCACCGCCTACGACGCAGCCTACGTCACCCTCGCCGAAGCGTTGGATGCGCCGCTGCTGACCTGCGATGGCAAGCTCGCGCGTTCTCACGGTCATCGGGCAAAAATTGAACTCATCGAATAAGAATATGCGCCGACGCGGCGCGCCGTCGGAAGCGAGCCGGCGACTATCAATGCGGTTCATGGGGCCGTCCCCGGCCGACGGTCCATTCCGTAGGATGTTTCGGGTCGCGATTTCAAGAGGGTAGAACTCTCCCGTGATGCGAGTGTGCCATTTGACCGCGATCGACCCTTTTACTGTCGGTTTTGAACATCGGCTGTTCGGAGCGCCATTTCGGTAAGACGGCTATCAGTTGAGACACTCGGCGCGAGGCACCAGTTTCCGTCGTCGCGCCACCACTCGCTGGAGGCCTGTGACGACAAATCCAACAGGCGTCGGATCTGCGAGCTGCGACTGAGGCCGCTCACCCACCAGTCGCAAAAATGCGCGCAGTTGTTAGTCAGCAAGCGATAGTCATGCTCGCCGACTCGCGACCGGGCCCGTCCGACGATTTCGTGAGCCGAATAGGTCGATTCCGCGTGATTCAGTACCCATATTGAGTGACGGGATCCGAAATCGGAAAGCGTCACATCCTCGACAGGTCCGGGACGCCAGTACCGAGAGAGGCCAGAATAATGCACTACTTTGCCGGCTTGGACGGCAACTTGCCCGAATGCCTCATAAGCAATATGGCAACGGGCCAAGATCGAACCGCTCAAGCAGGCACCTGGAGCGGCCGCGATCTATGTGGTTGACAGCGCAAGCCCTGGTGGGATAATCCCACCTATGATACTTACCCTAGATGCCAAGCGCCGCCTTACCCTGCCGGCGAGTCTCGTTCCTGCTCAGCCGGGCGATCACTTCCAAGCGGAATTCGATGCCGAGGAGGACGCGATTGTTTTCCGCCGCGTAGCCAAGAAATCGGATTGGCTAAAGGTACTCAAAGGCTGCCCGGTGAAAATGGACGATCTTCCGCCACGGCGCCGCGAGTACCCCAAACGACTGAAGTTATGAGCTGGCTGCTGGATTCGGACGTGCTAAGCCAACCGGCCAAGAAAACCGGTGATGGGCGGGTGATCACGTGGATCGAAGAACATCAGCAGCAGTGCTATACCAGTTCAATCGTCATCGCGCAATTGGCGTTTTGGGTGCGAACCAAGCACGGAAAGCGGCGAATTGCGTTGCAGAAGTGGTTAACTGAATTGGTTGAGGCGATGCGGGGCCGGATTCTTGGATTCAACGTCTCGGTCGCTCACGTGTGGGCGGATCAACAGTATCAGCTACAGACGGTGGGCAAGCCAATGCCGGTCGAAGACAGCTATATCGCCGCGATCGCGCGCCGCCATAACCTGACGATCGCTACCGGAAACGTGAAGGATTTTCAGAGACCGGGAATCAAGGTTTTTGACCCATTTACCGAAGGTTAGCGTCGATGACTTTTGACCAAGCCGCACGCGCCGAGTCCTAGACGCGGCTTAATACGCATCGATATCTATTCGAGTTGAATGGTCCGCAGATAGTCGGCTAGGCGCGCAACGAGTTCATCGGTGCGGCGCTGCGGTTCCGGGTACCCGGCATTCTGGTTTTCCCGGTAGAACTCGAAGCCCCACACCGGCATATCACGCGATCCATGGGGCGGCAGGGTCTTGCGACCGTCGATGATCTTACGGATCTGCTCCGCGGGAAAAGTGCCGCCATGACGGTGAGCGATGCGTGTGAGGTCCGGCACTTCGATTTTGAAGCTCTTCGCCACAGGCCCGTCGCCACGGGCGAACTCGCCATGGCAGCTGGAGCAAAAGCGCTTGTAGAGCTGAACACCCGTGTAACCGGAGAAATCCTGCGCACGCACTGGGACGGAAGCCAGGATGAGCAAGATCATGGCGGTGATGACCGAGAAGAAGCTATGTCGGGATCGAGTATTCATTTGCCCCCCCCCAGTGCACGCAACACTCCATTATGAGTCTGTCTCTGGACGCATCGCCAGGCGCGCCAGCCTGATGGGAAGGCGCCCTCGAATCGCCGCGTCCACGGATTCCGGAATATGGGTCGGGTAGTGGCTCGCGAGGATGGAGGCAAGCTTGCGCGCGGCTCGGTCGAGGACGCTTGGACGGCCCTGCTCCTGCCACTCGTTCGGGCTCGCACGGTCGCCGACGCTCGGATAGACGTATTCCTTCTGCATCAACTGCAGCGTTTGGTCGGAGCCGAGGTAGTGACCGGGTCCCTCGAGGCAGACCTTGCGGATGGTTTCGAGCGACAGCGACTCGTCGCTGACGTTGATGCCTTTGATCGTTCGCTGAACGGCGCCAATGATGTCGTTATCGATGATCAGCCCTTCCATGGAAAATCCGAGCAGACTTGCGAGCATTCCGGCCGACTCGTAGATCAAGTTTGCTCCGGCATTGCCGACAAGTGCGTGGTTGTAACCCTTCTCGTACCCTGCCTGCATGTCCGGAAGCTTTGCATCGCTCATCCCGGAGGCCGTCCCGCCGGTCAGATCATAGAATCGGGACAGCTGGGCGCTCGCGCTCGACAGCAGAGCCTGTTCGGGGCTACCACCCGACATTGCGCCCGTGCGTAGATCAGACACAAAGCACCATGTTCCGAATATCGCCGGTGCGCCCGGCTTGATTGCGTTGACGTAGACCAGCCCTGCCAGGCATTCGGCCACCTCCTGGACGAGCGCGGTTGCGAGCGCGGCAGGGGCCGTTGCGCCGGCCTGGCCGGCCGATAGCAGCAATACCGGCATGCCGCCATGAACTGCGGTCTCCAGGCAGAGGCATGCGTCATAAGCAAATTTGAGCGGCGGCACCACGAAGCAGTTTGATTGACTGACGAAAGGGCGTGCCCGCCACTTCTCCTCGCCGCCCGCGATGAAATGGAACATCTCCAGGCTTGCCTGGACGTGTGCGGGCTGCACCCAACTCGTACCCACGTGCTTGGAAGTGCCGGATACGCAGGCATAGGCTGTGTTGACGTCGAGTTCGAACGCAGAGACGAGTTCGCGGCAGACGATGGAACGCTGATAGAAATGCAGATGTTCGAGTGAGTCGACGACGCGCGCGATGTCGTACAGATCCTTGGTCGTCGAGTCACGATACGCGCCGGTTCTTGCATCGACCATGTGGACGGCGGCCCCGGCAGTGCCGAAATAGACGCGCGAATCCCAAGGCTCCATGTCGTGTTTCGGGTCCTGACCATGCAGGACGAAGTGCCGCGCGGCACGCGCCACGGTATCCTCGACCAACGCGCGAGGGAATATCAGCCTCCCTTCGGGCGTCATTTTTGCACCCGCTTGGGTCATGTACGCGATGCCGCCCGGCGTCGCATCCGCCAATCCTATGTTCTCGAGTACGTCGAGCGCGGCGCGGTGGATGCGAAGCACCTCGGCGTCGGACAGGGGTGTATAGCGGCCGCCCGGCATGCCGGGCCGGACTGGGCGCAAGTTGTCCGGCAGCGGCGCCGCACGGGTGGCTCGGCGCGCCGCGCTTGCCCCGCGGCGTACAACTTTGACTTCAACTGCGCTCATATTTTCAACTCCCCGGCGGATGCAAACAGGATGCTCCGTTTCGCACAACCGCAGCAAGCAAAGTGGCTCGTGGTTAGTACGTACTTGACCCGGGAGGTTCCGCAATTCCATATTTGTATGTCTGTAGCTGTCGAGCGCGCAAAAGGTCCGTCGACTTCAATCGCCGATGGGCAGCAATTTGAACCGTCGACAAACTACATGGCGAGTTCGACGAATCGCCGCAGGCGATTGGTCGCACGCAGGGGCGAGCAGAGCGTGAGCGAGGGCCGGAGCCCTTGCCCTGTCGCCTACATGCCTATTGCAGACTTCGCCGGCTCGATCGCGCTGGCGGCGTCGCTCACGATGATGCGGCCTGACGTATCATCGGACGCACCACGCGCGCACCTTTTCTGCCTTGAGGAACTCCTCGGCACCCGCGCCGCGCAGGAGTGCGAGCTTGGCCAGAAGCCCCGCTTCCGTGCAAGTGGCCGCGTGCACGGTCACCGATCGCGGCGCCTCGGCGATTGGCCAGCCCGTTTGCGGATTGAGTACATGCCCATATCGAACGCCGGCCGCACGCACATGGCGGTGGGTGTCGCCGCTGGTGGCCAGCGCCCCGCTCGAGAGCTCCAGAAGCCCTGCAGCCGCTCCGGTGCGCTCGGCATCCTCTATTGCCACGTACCAGGGACTCCCGTCTTGACGCCGCCCCGACACCCGTAGATCGCCGCCGAGATTCACCAGGACGGGGACGGACGTGTAGGCCTTCGCTAACGCCACTGCGCGGTCGACCGCGTATTCCTTGCCGATACCGCCTAGGTCGATTTCCATGCCGGCTTGAAGACGCAGAACAGGCCGCTCCCAGGCGACATGCCGCCAACCGACGTAACGAAGCGCCGTTTGCACTTGCACCTCTGTCGGTACCCTTTCCGATCCATCGAATTTCCACACCCGCCGCAGCGCACCCGAGGTGATGTCGAACCGCCCTTCACTCAAGGCATAGCACTCGACAGAGTAGTCGATGAGATCTGCCGTTTCGCCGTCGACTTCGACCGCCTGTCCCGCCGTCTCGTTGATATGGGTAATGACGCTCGGGCGGTAGCGCGAGAATTTCGCTTCTACGCGCAGAGCCTCGGTCTTGACGATCTCACCTACCTGCGCGCCGAGCATCTCATCGTCTGTATCGACGAGCACGGCGCAGGGGCTCGCCATCGCTGTGAACTGCGTCGACTGATCACGGTGTCGGGTCATGCTCCGTCGCTCACGGCTCGCCCGCCGGGCCCCTTCAGAACGCAAAGGTGTACCCGAGGAGCAGCGTATAGGCCTTCAGATCCGGAAAGAGATTCTGCCGCTGCAACTGCCCGATGGCACCGGCGGGTGATCCATTGCCGTGTTGGTCGTAGTACTCAACGCGCAGATTGAGTTCCGAGGTCTCATCGAACGGCATCCCGAATTTGACGCCATAGGTTTGCGCCTGGAACTTGGCGAGCCGCGTATCGGCGGATGAATATTGAGGGATCGATTCATTGTTCACGAGGTAGTAATGAAAAAAATCCGCCGCGCTTTGCGTGTAGTAGCGAAGATGCGGCTCGATATAGTAATCCATGCCCATCTGCCAGCGGTAGCGCAGGTCCGCCGTCATTGATTTGATTCCCCAATCGTCCTTAAAACCCCGCACCGAGGCGGAGATGACATCACTGGTCAAATGTATCTTGTTCTCAAAAAAGACGCTTTGCTTGCGCCGTATGGTCGGACGATTTTCGTAGAGTTGCTCGGTGGGCTGACCGCTCACGGCATCCACCACGGAGATTATCTTGTACGGATCGTTTTGATAGCCGTGCTCGTCGCTGTAGGAGTAGCTCAACGTGGCGAGCCAGCGGCGGTTCATCACCTGTGTGAGCCCGACGACGCCGTCAACTTCGTGAAGCGTCGTGTCGGGACCCTTCCAATCGCCGTTCATGGGCGTGAGCGGCGTCGGCGTTCCACCGATCGGAAACGAAAGGTCCGATTCATAGTTCACGGCCGCACTCAACGTGGTGTTGTGGCCGTTGAAGTCTTGAGACACCCCCAAATTGGCACTTTCCGAGCGATAGTCGTGCTCCTTCGAATAGGCGATACCTCCGTTCACCTTGAAATTTTGCGTGAGCGCCTGCTCCCAGCCCACGTGACCGGCGACGCGGCGATCATAAAATCCGTGGTCGAGCGGGTAGGTGTTGGGTGGCACGGTCGTGGTCGCCGCCAGGGTTTGAGTCTTCGCTCCGGTCGCCGGCGGTACGAGCACCACCGTGGATCCGCCCGAGGCGGTGGTCACGGTCACCGGAGTTCCGAGGGGAATGACCTTATAGGGTCGCACGTAGGTTTGAGGCAGCGTCGAGGGGACGGCGCCCAAGGGGGTGGGACCGGTCAGCGAGTCAGCCGTGATCCCAAAACTGAGGGTGCTGTCCTCGTCAATTTTGTGGCTGACGTTCACCTCGGGTTCGATGGCTTGAACGCGGTTCACTTCGTGGTAGACGAGCAGCGCCGAATCCACCGTCGTCGTGGGCGCATCGACCGGCCCCTCCTCCTGCGCCGTGGCGTGGCCGCTCGCCAAAAGCCCCGCCGCAGCCGCGGCGAGGGCACGTCGAACGCCCGGCGACGCGGGCATATCCCTGGGTTTCAATTGCATCCACAGCCTCCGCCGGCGAAGCTGCGCCCGCCGCTCGAGGCCTCTTTGCTGAAGTAGATGTGGTCATCCATCCCCGCTTCGATGGGATACGCGCCGATTTGCATGGCACGCTCGGCCAAGAGATCGTGTTCCCACGGTTTGGCGCCGAGTACCGTACAGCCGCTGCCGCACACGGCGGCTCCCAGAATAAGCGCGCTTAACAAGCGCGCCCGCGGCCGCCTGGATCCTCTGTGGCAATCAACGATTCTTTTCGGCGAGTAGCGTCTGCAATTGTTCTTCATAAAGGCCCTTCTGTTTCTCGGAAAATCCTGCATGTTGAAAGCGCACATGGCCGGTACGGTCGATCAAGATTCCGCTCGGCATGCCGGCGACTTTGTAGGCGGTGGCGAGTTCGCCCGTCGGGTCGTAAAGAATGGGAAAGTCGGCCGGCGTGTCGGTCAGAAATCGCTCCGCCTTGTCGCGGTCCTTGTCGACATTGACCCCGATCACGACGAAATTCTGCGATTGATATTCGCGTACGAGACCGTCCAGCCAGGGGAAGGACTGCTTGCAGGGCGCGCACCAGGAGGCCCAGAAATCCACATACACCACCTTGCCGCGATACATGCTCAAGTCCAGTTCCGTTGCGCGGGCAACGGGACATAGGAGCGTCTCAATCAACACGCCAAGCGCCAACAAACCGGTTAGCCGCCGCGTGCGGGTGCACAGCTTTTCCATGCCCATGTGAAATCCCCAGATTTGTGAATTATGATGATGTGATGTACTTTGCAGTACAAAGTTCAATCATCCAAGCACTATTTACGATGGGAGTGCCGGGATCATGGATTGAAATAAGAACCGTTCGCGTCTGTGCGCGTACGCGCGGCTCTCTGCCTGGCTCGACCATCTCAGGCCGCGGGCCGGCCGCTTATCGGGCAACAGCAGGACCTTCGAATCGAAGTCCGCAGTGACGTCTTACGCGCCGGCGAGTAGCCATGCGGCCCACGAGTCGATTTGTGCTTTCATGTTCCGGTCCCACTGCGCCTCGCTTGAACGTGCGCACGGCCCTGCGAGTTTACCGACGCGGCGAAACAACCTAGCCCGATCAACGTTGCTTCGACCGCTTCATCCAGCGCAGTGTGGGGCTCTCTCTGGAGAGTGGCTGTCAACCGAGCATTGTCCATTCGTACCGGTTCGCGCCAGAGGTAGCGCATCTCGCGCATTTCACGCAGCGTCGTAACGAAAGGCGATGCAAGAGTCGCCAGCCACCATGGGAAGGCGCCGATCCGTGGCTTCCTGGCGCCTCGCCGCGTAACCGCTCGTTGTATTGCCTTGACCATCTGCGAGCCGTCTGCATCCCAGTGGCCGGCCATGTGGAACGTGGCGAACGGTGCAAACGAATCACGACGCGCGAGCAGCTCTACCATCGCGCGCGCCACATCGGGAAGGTATGACCACTGGTGTCCCACATTGCGACGGCCCGGATAGCTCACTGTCAAGACCGGCTTGCCGGGCTTGACCAGCCCCTGCGAGAACCAATTGTTCGCCGCCTTGGGTCCGAAGAAATCGCCGGCCCGCACGATGAGCACAGGGACGCCGCTCTTGCTGGCCGCGAACAGCCGTCGCTCCATTTCGACCCGGATGGCGCCTTTTCGGGTGACAGGGTGCTGAGGAGATTCCTCGGTCAGCAGCGGAAGGGCATCGGGACCGAAGTTATAGACCGTGCCCGGCAGTACGATCGTGGCTCCGACGATGCGTGCAGCGGCGATCGTGTTGTCGAGCATGGGTAATACCAACTCCGCCCAACCCCGGTATCCGGGAGGATTGACCGCGTGCACGATGACCGAACAACCCTCCGCGGCGGCTGTTACATCTTCGCCGTTCATGGCGTCGCCGCGAACCCAGGTCATCCCATCCCGCCGCTCGATGACCTGCGCCGCGCCGCGCTGCAGGGCACGGACGTTCCAGCCGCCATCCCTCAGCTGACGCGCCACCTCGCCACCGATGCCGCCGGTTGCACCCAGAACCAATGCCGTGTTGCTGCTGCTCATCGTCCTTCTCCTCAAAATGTCGATGGCGCAAATTGTCGGCCTGCCGCGGCACCAATGGAATTGCATAAGTTATGCCACCTGCGATTCAGATGGCACAGCTCTGACCGTCGGGAGGAATTTCTCGATTTCAGGCGTTGCCAACGGGCGCGAACTCTGAAATCACACCGGCACCGCTATCCGCTGCGACGCGCAGGACACCGTCACATTCGACGAACCGAACGCCCGATGCCGACAGAAGCCGTCGGCAGGCGTGCAAATCGTGCACGCCGTACCGCAAACTTGCTCCAAACCCTGAAAAGGCGGGGCACAGGGCCGGCGCAAGCTCGCCATAGCGCTCATCGAGCAGCTCCGGAGAGATGAATTCCAGGCGCTCTTCGCGCGAGGTGCGAAATTCCACCCGGGCCGTGCTGACTTGCGATGGCTCAGCATGAAGCATGGCGCGAAGGTACGGAATCAGCTGTTTCGGTGAGGAGATAAGGAAAGTCTGACCGGTCACTCGTAGAGTCGTGTTCGGGTGAGCCATGTACTGCGGAACCCATATGGTATGCGGCTTGTGATGCCTTGAGAGAAATAGCGTTATGTACGGATGCTCATCGTCAGTAGTGTCCCAACGTTGATCGGGACGGCTCTTTTAAGTTGTTGAACATGTTGCAGAAAGTTCCATATTTTCTTGGTCTCGATTTGAACATCGAGTTGCCCTCGCGCACCGTGACCGCGGTAACCGCCGCGGAGTCGCTCGATGCATCAAGGCCAGCTCGTTTTTGCGCAGTTGATGCGCCATCTTCCGCTGACGACGTTCCGCCGGTGCGTGGCGCGTTACGCGGGCGAGCACAAGGTCAAGAGCTTCTCGTGTCTCGATCAGTACCTGTGCATGGCGTTCGCACAGTTGACCTACCGAGAGAGTCTGCGGGATATCGAGTCCAGTCTTCGTGCCCAGTCGGCAAAGCTCTACCACTTGGGGATTCGCGGCAATGTCTCTCGCAACACGCTCGCCAACGCCAATGCGACCCGCGATTGGCGTATCTACGCGAGCTTCGCAGAGCGGTTGATTGGTATCGCACGCGGTTTGTACGCCGAGGAACCCTTCGGGGTGGACTTGGCCGAGACGGTTTACGCGCTCGATGCCACGACCATCGATTTGTGTCTGTCGGTTTTTCCGTGGGCGCCGTTTCGGTCGGCCAAGGCTGCCGTCAAGCTGCACACGCTGCTCGATCTGCGCGGCAATATTCCCAGCTTTATTCATATCTCCGACGGCAAGATGCACGATGTCAACGTGCTCGACTTGCTGCTGCCCGAGCCGGGGGCCTACTACGTGATGGATCGAGGGTACCTCGACTTCGAACGGCTGTATCACCTGCACGAGGCGGGCAGCTTCTTCGTGACACGCGCCAAGTCGAACCTCAAAGCCGAGCGTCGCTACTCGCATCCCGTGGATCGAACGAGCGGCCTGATCTGCGATCAAACGGTGATCTTGAGTGGCTACTATTCTCACAAGGGATTTCCCGTTCCGCTACGTCGCATCAAGTACATCGATCCCACGACCCACAAGCGGCTCGTATTCCTGACCAACCAATTTGCGTTGCCCGCTTTGAGCATCGCCGATTTGTATCGATGCCGCTGGCAAGTCGAACTCTTCTTCAAGTGGATCAAGCAGCACCTACGCATCAAGGCCTTCTTCGGAACTTCCGAGAACGCCGTGAAGACACAAATCTGGATCGCCATCTCGGTCTACGTCCTCGTCGCCATCGTCAAGAAGCGGCTGAACCTGCCGCGGTCGCTCTATGAATCCCTACAGATACTCAGCCTCACCCTCTGCGAGCAAATGCCCTTGGATGAGCTACTTGCGCAACTCGACATCGATCAAAATTCGCCCGAATCGCATAACCAGATGAATTTATTCGATTAACGTTGGGACACTACTGATCATTATTCTCATGCAGAACGTAGCACCGGCACCCTCATCGAGCACACCCGAAGTGAGCACGATGAGCGGCGCGGAACTGCAAACTCTCGTGCAATCCCAGGCCTTGACGATCAGCACTCAAGGGGAGCAGATCGCCGCTCTGAGGCATCAGCTTGACTGGTTTCGTCGTCAGCTCTTTGGTCAGAAGAGCGAGCGTTTTGCCCCCGAGCCGGACCCGGCGCAGATGCATTTGGGCGAGGTGTTGCCAGTCCCGACATCCACCCCTGAAAAAATCAAGACGATCGCTGCGCATACCCGGCGCACGATGCAAAAAGACGGTGCCGAGAGCGGCGAGGAGCTGAAGTTCTTCGATCAGTCGAAGCTGCCGGTCGAGTCGATCGTGCTGCTACACGAGCAGGCGCGAGATCTCGCCCCAGGGGAGTTTGAACTGATCGGCGAGAAGATCACGTACCGCCTCGCGCAGCGCCCGGGCAGCTATGTGATTTTGAAGTACCATCGGCCGGTGATGAAGCGCAAAGACACCCAAAGGATCTTCACCGCGCCGGCGCCCGAGGGGTTCTTGGAAGGCAGCCGCGCGGATGTGAGCTTCGCCGCGGGCCTCTTGATGGATAAATTTGCGTGGCACTTGCCGCTCTATCGCCAGCACCAACGGCTCGCCGCCTCAGGGATCACGGTCTCGCGCCCCTGGCTCACACAGCTTGCGCAAAGTTCGATCAGCCTCTTGGAGCCGATCTACCAGGCGCAGTTCGCCTCGATCCGGGCGAGCCGGGTGAAGACCATGGATGAGACCCCGATCAAAGCCGGGCGCTCGGGCCACGGCAAGATGCAGACCGGGTATTTCTGGCCCGTGTACGGCGAAGAGGATGAGGTGTGTTTCCCGTTCCATCCCTCACGCTCGGCGGATTTCGTCGCGAGCGCCTTAGGGCTCAAGGCTGCGGTCGGCTCGGTCCTATTGACCGACGGCTATGCCGCCTACCAGCGCTATGCCGAGAAGGTCGGCATCACCCACGCACAGTGTTGGTCACATTCGCGCCGTGGCTTTTTCGAAGCCCTCGATGGCTGAGCCTCAAGGTGTAGCCAGCGCGCTCGAGCAGATCAAGGCGATGTATGGGGTCGAGGAGGAAATTCGCGACAAGAAACTCACCGGCGAGGCGAAGCAAATCCATCGCCTGATGTACATCAAAGCCCTTGGTCGAGCATTTCTTCGACTGGGTCGGCCGGGAACTCTCCCGTCAAGGCTTCACGCCGAGTAATCCGTATATTCAAGCGCTGAACTATGTGCGCGAGCGGCGCTCGGGGCTCGAAGTCTTTCTCACTGATCCCGACGTTCCCATCGATACCAATCATATCGAGCGAGCGTTGCGTGTCATTCCGATGGGCAGAAAAGCGTGGTTATTCTGTTGGACCGAGCTCGGCGCCAAGCACGTCGGCATCATCCAGTCGCTCATCGTCACATGCCGACTGCACGGCATCGACCCCTACACCTATTTGGTCGATGTCCTGCAGCGCGTCTCCATGCATCCTGCAAGCCGTGTCGCCGAGCTCACCCCGCGACTCTGGAAACAGTATTTCGCAGACAAACCCCTGCGCTCAGATTTGCACGGCCTCACCGCCTGATCAATACGTCCCGCAGTTACCGCTTACGCTGTGGCGCATAGATCGCCGACCAGCGTGCCGGATGGATGTGCGCGGTGGCCGCCTGCAAGTGATCTCGCGCATGGAGCAGGCGCGCGAGCGTCGGTGCATTGGTCGGGATGATCGCGTTCGGGCAGGTCAGGCATGCAAGGAAGTTCGTACACAGCTCGCCCCGGCGAGTGCCCGGCGCCAGACCAGAAAATGGGTCTTTGCAGGAGAATCCAAACATCGAGACAGCCGTACCGGGCGGTGGACTGACCACGGTCGGAACGGCGAGTCGCGTCAATGACCCCTCGTCCGCGGACAGCTCGACGTGACCGAGCAACGCGCTCTGTAACGCCGCCATGCGCAAGCTGTTTTGTGCGGCGACCTCCGGGCCTTGTACGTAGCTGACAGTGGTCGAAATGCTCACGTGGTTGGCCATCTCTTTGACAGCGCGTAAATCGCCGGAGGATCGATATAGAGCCGTCAGGACGCTGGGCTGGAGTGAACTGAAGGTGAAGGGCTTCAGGGAATGGGTCGCGATGAATCGCTCTAGCGCCCTGAGGAGCTTTACTCGAGTCGCCGCGGTGGGTCTCCACCGCGGCTTCATCAGGAAAAGGCGGTTACGCTGCAGGCGGGGAACATGCGACCGCAGCCTGTTGGTCCAGTCGATCAGCTCACGCACCAGCGCCGGCGGTTCGAATGGGTCGGAGCTGCGAAATGATCGTCGCTGCACTCGGCTGGCGCGAGGCTTCTCCCATACCAGCATCTCTCGATCCTCCAGCAGTGGGATCGGCTGTAGGCAATCGATGGACAGATTGGCGATGGCTTGCGAGTTACCGGCGGTGTGTAGAACGATGGCCAAGTAATAGGGGAGGAGTCCGTAGGCGTTGGGATAGAGGTAGGGCTCAATCACCTCGACGCCGCCGTGCTTGACCAGATAGGTGAAGACATGATGATGCGTTCGGTACAAGATCGTTGTCGACGGAAGAACACCGCCAAACTTATCGTCGATGAAATTAAGCAGCGCGCCAGGGGAGCTTTTATAGGTGGCGCCCGTTGCGCGCGCGTCGCGTCTTAACTGCCGACCCTGTTCCCGCATGAGACGAAGCTGCGCGATGTCGTGCTCACAGGCCTTGAGGATATCGCGCACCTGCGACGCCGGGATCGCAAGTCGGCCAAGTGTATCGCGGTTGCGCCAAGGAAAGGGGTTAATAGGCCAGTCGTAAGCGGTAACTGCGGGACGTATTGATCAGGCGGTGAGGCCGTGCAAATCGAGCGCATGGGTTTGTCGGCGAAATACTGTTTCCAGAGACGCGGGGTGAGCTCGGCGACGCGGCTGGCGGGATGCATGGCTGACGCGCTGCAGCACATCGACCAGATAGGTGTACGGATCGATGCCGTGCAGTCGGCAGGTGACGATCAAGCACTGGATGATACCGACGTGTTTGGCGCCGAGCTCGGTCCAGCAGAAGAACCACGATTTTCTGCCCATGGGAATCACACGCAAGGCTCGCTCGAGATGATTGGTATCGATCGGAACATCCGGATCGGTGAGAAAGACTTCGAGCCCGAGCGCCGCTCGCGCACATAGTTCAGCGCTTGGATGAACGGATTAGTCGGCGTGAAGCCTTGACGCGCGAGTTCCCGATCGACCCAGTCGAAGAAATGCTCGACCAACGGCTTTGCTGTGGGTCAGGCGATGTATTTGCTTCGCCTCGCCGGTGAGTTTCTTGTCGCGGATTTCCTCCTCGACCCCATACATCGCCTTGATCTGCTCGAGCGCCTGGCTACACCTTGAGGCTCAGCATCAGGGCTTCGAAAAAGCACGGCGCGAATGCGCCCAGCATTGGGCATGGGTGATGCCGGTCTTCTCGGCATAGCGCTGGTAGGCGGCATAGCCGTCGGTCAATAGGACCGAGCCGACCGCAGCCTTGAGCCCTAAGGCGCTCGCGACGAAGTCGGCTGAGCGCGAGGCATGGAACGGGAAGCACACCTCATCGAGCTTCGCCGTAGATCGGGCCAGAAATACCCGGTCTGCATCTTGCCGTGGCCTGAGCGCCCGGCTTTGATCGGGGTCTCGTCCATGGCCTTGACCCGGCTCGCCCGGATCGAGGCGAACTGGGCCTCGTAGATCGGCTCCAAGAGGCTGATCGAACTTTGCGCGAGCTGTGTGAGCCAGGGGCGGCTGACCGTGATCCCGGAGGCGGCGAGCCGTTGGTGCTGGCGATAGAGCGGCAAGTGCCAGGCAAATTTATCCATCAGAGCCCGGCGGCGAAGCTCACATCCGCCCGGCTGCCTTCCAAGAACCCCTGCGGGCGCCGGCGCGGACAAGATCCTTTCGGTGTCTTTGACGCTTCACCACCGGCCGATGGTACTTCAAAATCACGTAGCTGCCCGGGCGCTGGGCGAGCCGGTAGGTGATCTTCTCGCCGATCAGTTCGTACTGATCCTGGGGCGAGATCTCGCGCCTGCTCGGGGTAGCAGCACGATCGACTCGACCGGGAGCTTCGACTCGATCGAAGAACTTCAGCTCCTCGCCGCTCTCGGCGCCGTCTTTTTGCATCTGCGCCGGGTATGGGCAGCGATCGTCTTGATTTTTTCGGGGTGGATGTCGGGAACCGGCAACATCTCGCCCAGATGCATCTGCGCCGGGTCCGGCTCGGGGGCAAAACGTTCGCTCTTCTGACCAAAGAGCTGACGACGAAACCAGTCGAGCTGATGCCTCAGAGCGGCGATCTGCTCGCCCTTGAGAGCGGATCGTCAAGGCCTGGGATTGCACGAGAGTTTGCAGTTCCGCGCCGCTCATCGTGCTCACTTCGGGTGTGCTCGATGAGGGTGCCGGTGCTACGTTCTGCATGACAATCATCATAACAAATAAATGCATGAAAGTGCTTCTTTTATAGGCTTTTATCACTCACCAAGGCAGCGAAAAACGCTTCCGCACGCGCCTCCCCTCCAACCCCTCGATCAGCAACTTCAATCGCCGTCCAGTCCATCTCGCTGCGTGCGCACCTTGCGCCAGTCGCTCATGAAGCGTCCCGTCTCGAGGCGCTTGCCCCAGATGCAAAATCCGCTGCGATCAAAATACAAACACTTGATCTGCGAGCCGCGGCGGTTCACGAAAACATACAGCGCATCCATCCAGAGGGTCACGACCCATCGCATGGCGCGCCAGCGCCTGCAGGCCGTCGTAGGACTTCCGCATATCGGTCGGCTGCCCGTACAGATGCACGCGAATCTGCGCCTCGGCGAAGAACATCAGCTGCGCGCGATCGTCAAGATCACGCCGCCGCCGAGCTCAAGCCGCACTTCCATCCGTGATGCGCCCGCACCCACCGCACCAATATCGATAAACGGCGCAACCACCTTTGCCTTCGGACGAGCCTTGCCCTGCTCGCCCCGAACGCCGTCGTTCAACACCGACCGCCAGCGCCGGAACACCCCGGGGTTTATCTTCTCCGCTCGGCAAAACTCCAGCACCGACAACCCGCTTGATACATGGCGCGCAAAAATCTCCCGCCACGTCGCCTCGCTACGCTTGATCCGCCTGATTTTGTCCATCGCTCGCTCCGCTGTGAAAACAGGCGAGTCATTGTCCGGATCTGGACCGAAGAAAACAGAACGCCGCGGAATTACCGGTTACGCCACAGCTACGGATCCTCGATGAGGATTTAATACCTCGCTTCCCGGCGCGCGAGCGTCCGGAAGCCGAACGGCTCCGAGCGACCTTGCCGCCGCTTCTGCCACTCCGATGACTTTATCTCGCACATCTCAGCCGATCCCGCCTCAGCGATCGCTGGCACCAGCTTCTTCAGCCGCTAATGTCCGAGCACGCGATTGGTTTCTGCTTGACTCACATTGGAACGACGTCCAATGGGTGCTGGCCCCAACAAGTGCCCTACAGGAGGATCGTCCTGTAGTCATACGGTGGGATTTTACTCTTCCCCGCGGCCGGCTGTTTACGCATCGGCACTACGCAGCGTTGTTGGAGAGTGCAAGAGAGCATTTGGCATTGATTCGCGTGGGCGTCGGTCGCTCTCGCACCGGCTGCGCCGGCAGCTCGCTCCGCCTCTATTTTCAGTGCATGCGAGCACTCATTCGGTGGATGATTCAAGAAGGACTCCAGCGGTTCGCCGATCTTGATGCCGAGCGCGTTGCCGATTTCACGCAAGCGCTGAGGCGGCGGCGTGGCCGCACGCGAACCACGATCTCACGCGAGACCCTGAGTCACTACTATCGCGTGCTGACTGGATTACACCGGCATCGCGGCACCGTACGCGATGCCCTGCAGTTCGATCCATTTCCTGGCGTGAGCGTCCGCGCGGCGACGCCCGGAACCGACTCGGGTAATCCGGAGTCGTATACACCCGACGTCGTGGCGATTCCTCTTATACAAGGCGCCATTGAGCTTTTGAACGCAGCCGCCTTTCGAACGCTGGCGGTTCGGGAGAGTTGCCTACAGACTTATCAGCGATTGCGCGCCGCCAAGGTAGACCGACGAGTGGCGCGCCTCCGGGTACTCTCCGCTCTATATGAGATCACCGTCGATACACCGCTCGGGCCGTATCGATTTGATTCCCATCGATCGCTATCGCGCCTCATTGATTTACTCTACGGTGCATGTTTCGTTGTCGTTTCTTATTTGGTCGGCCCGCGCGTCAGCGAGATATTGCGCCTGCAGGCCGGTTGTGTACAGCCGTTTGATAAACCCGGATCCGACACATCCTTGAGCATCGCCGCAATTGTCGGAGCGATCTACAAGGCAGAGTCCTATCATGGCCGCCGCCACCAGTGGATCGCTCCGCCTCCAGCGATACACGCCATCACCGTTTTGGAAGCCCTCTCAGAGCCACACCGCACCCGCTCCGGTCGGGCTGACCTCTGGCAACGGCCCCGCATCCGCGATCTCGGTATCGACGAGTGGCTCCCCGATAGCATCATGACGCTCCGCGTATCCGACACCAGGAGCGCGAACGAACGAGTTAACCGCTTCGTGAAGTGGCTCGGCGTACCGCGATACAAGGGTCGACGCTGGAGGTTTAGTTCCCACCAGGGGCGCAAGACTTTCGCGCGCTTCGTCGCGCTTCGCGATCGCACTGCGATCTATGCGTTAGCGCAGCATTTGGGCCATCGCGATATGCGCCAGACGGACCAGGCTTACGTGGGCACCGACTATCAACTGCACCGCGAGATCGAGACTGAAGTGCTCGATCAGTCCGTCTCCGCTTGGGAACTCATGTTGAGCGCGCGAACCCTCGGCGGGCGCATGGGGGCAGAGGTACTCGCCCGTCGCCCGAGATTCCGGGGATCGCGCGTGAAGCAAGAGATTCGAGCTTACGCGCGCGTCCTTGCCGAGACCGGTCTTACGCTGGGCGTGTGTGAGTGGGGATATTGCGTTTACCGCGAGGAGGTGAGCGCGTGCCACGGCAGCCCAACGGCCCCCGATCCCGTGCGGCGCGAGCCTTCGACCTGCGCACGCTGCAAGAACTTCTCTCTCACCGATGCGCATCGCCCCTATTGGATCGAACAAGTGGACCGCTACCAGCGTTTATTGAACGACCCCGCGTTGCCCACTCAGACGCTCAAGATCGCACGCACACGTCTCGATGAGGCGCGAGCACTGATTCGTTCGATGGATTCAGCGCCCAAGGAGGTCAAGCGTGTACGTACCGTCCTACAGTAAGTCCGGCGCATCGTCTCGTACCACTTCGCGATCGACCAAAAGCCGCCTCACTGAGGCATTGTCTGCGTTGGCCGCCGCGATACCGCCAGGCTCGCATCGCATAACGGTTTCGAGCCTCTGCCGCGAAGCCGGGGTGTCCCGCAATACGGTGTACCGATATTACCCGGATGTTGCCGAGGCGGCCCGTCGACTAAACCGCCGGCGTGGCGCACGTCGCCGGTCGGCGCAGCAAAACATTTGGAGAGCACTCCGCTCTGAGCTGGCGGTGCTGCGCGTGCAGCTGGCCAAGTTGGCCACTTTGGTGGATCACTACCACACAGAGGCAGAGGAGCTGCGTGCGCTGTTGGCACGTCGCAATCGCGACCTGGCCACGGCGGGTCATGGCCGCAGACACCCGACCGTCGTGTCCATTCATCGCTCTGCGCGACACGCTTCGGATTCTGGCGGCCGGGGCTCATAGGAGCCCCTCCTGCGCGAAGCTGAGTACATTCGAACCGGCCAGTAGTGATCGAGCAAACGCACCTCGACCGCGGACAACGCTTGCGCCAACTTCTTCGTGATGAGCTCATCCGCGTGGCTCTGATCTTTTACTCCCGATGGATGATTGTGGTACGCCACCGCAGCGGCCGCTTGCCTGTCCAGTACCAGCTTGACGACTTCCCGTGGATACACGCTGGCGCCGTCGATGGTACCGCGGAAGAGTTCGACGCAATCGATGACCCGATGCCGTTGGTCGACCAAGATTAAGCCGAAGCACTCATAGTCCAAGTGCCCGACCCGCATCGTGAGATATTCACCGACCTTCTGCGGCGATTGAAGTAGCGCACCCCGTCGAACACGATGCGCGAGCACGGCACGCGCGGCCGTTAATATTTCCTGATTCGATGCAGTTTCGACTGTACCATCGGCACGATGGATAAAAAGATTGTGGTTCGACATATTCGATCTCCGGTCTTGCTCGGGCGGGATTGCCCGATTCCGGAGGGGTCCCATCGCAGCGCAGCCGTCACAGGCTGGCCGCAGGCCACCCGGCGAGTAGAGGAACGCGCGCAGCGCGTGAGCAACGGAGCGCCTTGACGGCGAGAACGATGGCGTAGGATCAAAAGAAGAGGCAAGCCCCCAACCTTGTCCTGTTTCTACGCCTTTGCCCCCTGTTTTCGCCGCCTGCTCGTCGGAGCGTGGCGGTTGACCTGCTCACATAGGGAGCAATCGGGAGCTCAAAACCAGTACTGTGACGGGTGTCAACACGATTCCGTAAACATATGAGATTCTGGGCGAGTTGGATTCATGGAAGAACTATCATGCGCCTTAGTCGGTCGATTCCAGTTCTAGCTTTTGCAGCGTTCCCGGTTATCAGCTGCGCATCTGCGGGACCGCAATCCGATCATTCTCCCACTGCGCCGCTGCCCCTCTGCTCCCAATCAACCGACAACGTGGATTCCGGAGGACCGCGGCACTCACACTACTTCCTGTGCGAGCTCTCGAACGATGCGCAGGCCTTGGCTGCCGACAGCATGCCACCCCGGATCGACACGCGCCAGCCGTTCAATATCGATTGGGAGCACTATCCAGAGGACTCGAAGATCAAACGTGAAGAGGGATGGTGCGTCGTATCTTTTACGGTGCGTAAGGACGGGCACATCGATCACGGCAGCACGAGGCTTGAGCGGAGCAGTGATTCGGTTCTCTTGGACTTCGCGTGTCTCCGGGCTTTTACCGACGGACAAGTGGTCCCGGCAATGCTGCATGGCCGCCCCATTTCGCGACGGGTAGGCGCCGTCGCTGTCTGGGCCATTGGGGGCCCGGTTCCGCCACGACCGAAAGAGCATCAGGTGGTCACTCTATGCACCAAGGACAGCTCAATATTGCCAAGTTCGATGGTACCGCCCGCCAACGGCCAATCGTTCCTCACGGCGGGGAAGCTAGCGACGGACAAGGGATGGCTACTGGATCCTTGCTTCTATCGCGACGATGCGTTGAAGCAATTCTTCGGCGCGACGAAGATTGATCGCTTCTATACCGGGCGGGATCAAGGACGGTGGGAAGGCATCAATCTGGTGGTTCCGGGAGCGCTTTTGGTCGTTCAGGGCCGGAAGTGTTGGTGCCAGGATTGACGGTCGTTTTCTCGCTGTCGGGGATTCAGCGAGCGGAACTGAGTATCAACAACATAAACCAGATCATGTCGCCGGCGGCGTACAACGATGTCGTAAGAGTTTACGGGCCGGGCAAAAACGGCATTGATGAGGTGACCGATGGAGGTCCGACTCTCGCGACTCTCGAGTACAACTCGGTAGACGGCGGCGTGCATACGCGGTCATTATTCGTTTTCGATGGGAGTCTGCTTGATGACACGATCGTCACGGTTGAGCGGGTGAGCCCGGCCGCCGTCGATTCCAAAGCTGCTAGTCCGGCCACCATTCAACCGCCCCCCGTGCCTTTGCTGCATCTGCGCACTCAGCCGCCACCGGGCGATCTGAAGTATATCGTGACTGATCTCGCTGTTTTCGACGACGAATTATCCAGCGATTACTTCACGTCATTGTTGCCAAAGCGGATGCGCGCCCTCGAATGCTGCGCGACTGACATTCCGAAGCTCTTCAGCGGATACCGACTCCAGGTGCGAGGCTACGATCTCACGGAGTGGCTACCCCGAGCGGATCGTGACGTCCTGAGCAAGCTCGGTGACACCGTGAATGCGCCCCTGCGCGCCGTAAACGGACGCAACCAAGTTGTGGGGGTGTTCTCGCCCGAGAAGTCCGACGACGCCCATGGGTTTCTACTGGATGGAGGGGCACTGACCGACATTGGCACGCTCGGAGGTAAGACCAGCGAAGCGGATGCGATTAATAATTGCGGGCAAGTAGCTGGTGGGACAGCGGTGTTATTCGATTCGTCGGAACACGCGTTTGTATACGAGCGCGGGGTCATGAAAGACCTCGGACCGGGACACGCCAACGCGATCAACGATCGTGGCCAGGCCGCAGGCCTGTCTCGACTGGATGGCCAGAAGGCGGCGCTCTGGAGCCGCGGTAAGCGAACTGTCTTTGGCGAGGAGCTGAGCGAAGCCTTCGGCATCAATTCAGTGGGGGCAGTGGTCGGAGAGTATTATGATCATGAAGATTCGGATCAGCCGCATGCTTTCCTGTATCAAAATGGCAAGCGAATCGACCTTCAAGACTACCTCGTGCAGCCTCGCCGACCGGGTCTCTCCGCCATCAACACCACGGCCGTCGGGATTAACGATGACGGCCAGATAACCGTCTACGAGCGCAATGCGACACCTCGCTCGCACGGCGGGGGCGACGACTTCATCACTTACTTGCTCACGCCCGTCGCCGACCGTTCTCTCGAAATAGCTATGCGCTCCGTTTCGGCAACCGAGCAGCAATTGTGGCTCGGGCGCTGCAACCGCCTCGCTGACTTTAGACACATCCAGAACGATGACCGGCAACGCTATATGGATTGGTGCTCGGAGAGCGCCGCACTTCCTTATCTCAAGCACCATCAGACCGAGGCTCGGTCGAGGCCCGCATCCTGCGCATCGATCAGAGATATTGTCCCCGCCAAAGTCGAAGGCGCCGAAATACCTTACAGCGTTCGTATCCCCGTAAGCGCCGAGCGGTTCGTCGGAGAGCTAGCCAAACTTGCGACCGTATCCGAACCTGAAGAGGCCGCTCACCAGCTTGGTCAAGGGCTTGCCGCGACCTGGCGCAAGAAAAAGGAGGGCGATCTTGTATGGTGGGAACTTAAATCGGATGCTCACTGGAACGCGTCGTTGCGCCATTCCTCCGATTCCTACAACCGATGGGTACTTTCCGCCGGCGACCGCTTCGGTCACGACCAGCTGGTTTTCATCGAATCGGCAAAGCCACAGTGCTTGCACATCGACTTGGTCGATCGAGTGTTGACGGAAAAAGGTTTCAAACGATCCGACGTGGATATGCCACTCGCGGGTCCTTTGATTCGGTGGGAATTCAATCGTAGCGGCGCGTCGCTGGTCATTGAGGGATTTCCTGGGGACCTGTGTCTTCCCGCTTTGACGGTAAGGGCAACAAAAGCGGCCACGTAGCCATCATGCCAAGGCGCGGACCGCGCTAGTTACGTTGATTGATGCTCCGCCCCTGTTTGACCTGGCACGTTTGAACTCCAGGGCCGCCAACTGTCACCATTTGCCTTTTGGGTGGTTGAACGCGAATGGTACGGCAGAACTATCGAACTTCGTGTGCTTTTGACGCGGTGGTGACACATCAAAATCACTTAAGAAGTGATCCAATGCGCGGGCGTCTCCCGCCACGGCTGCGCCGTTCATCGTATCGTTCTCGTTCAAGCATTCCGGCATCGCGATCTTCTCGAACCCCAGGGCACAGCACCGTCATCTTCCCGTCTTCCGGCACTCTATACCGACGCACCGGCGGACCCGCCAAGCATCATATTCGTTTTCACGGCAGGCCACCGGCCTGCGCCGGCGATGCGCAAAGCCGCGGTTACTAGAATTTCTTGCCGCGCAAGAACCGCTTGAATCTGCGCATCGTGCGTTTGACCAATGGTAGGGAATGCAATGCTCGCTGCTCGCGCGCGGTCTGCTTTTCAAGATTCCAGGGGTAGTCAAGCGTAAAAAGCCGATCCCAGCGGACCTTGACGGAGTAACCGAGTATATATGCGCGGCGCGGCTGGTCGCTGGTGTTGACCCCGGCGCTGTGAAGGGTACGAGACAGGTGAATCACTGCATCCCCCGCATGCATCGGAACCGCGACGCAATTGGTCGGATCAGGCGGCGAAATTGTCTCCAATCCGTGGATTCGCGGATCGTTGCGCGGGCTTCTGTGGGGATATAGCGGCCCACGGTTGCTGCCGCGAATGTATCGCATACAACCACTCTCAATGGTGACATCCTGCAAAGGCATCCAGATGGAGATTGACTCCAGTACGCCTGAGCCCTTGCGATGAAATGCATCGTCCTGGTGCCACGGCGTAGCAGCGCCGTTAAACGGAGGCTTGCTGATGGCATGCTCCAAATCGTTCTGAAGTTTCGGTCCGAGTATTTGTTCGGCGATCGAGCGTGCGCTTGAGGCCAGCTTTGTTTGCCGCAACAGCGGTTCGTATCGCGAAGGTCGCAAAAGCTGCGGCAGTGCGGGCTCCTGCTCCGGATAATCCGGCCCAATCATGTCGAATAGATCGCCCGTATCCCAGCCTCGCCGCTCCGCGAACATGCGATCGAAGAGCACGCGAAGCGCGCCGATCTCGTCGGCCGAGGACAAGCCTTGTACCAAGAGGAAACCGTCTCGACGGAACGCGACAAGTTGATCTTCAGTCACATGCGGTGCGGAATCGCCCGCCACCGAGTTGCCTGAGCGACTGTCCGCGTATCCCGCCATTTGCCCCATAGTCGAGCGCACTTGCCTATCGCACTACTTGATCGTCGGTGACCCAAAAAGCAAACCGAGGATTCTTGATGGGCGATTATAGCCAATTTCGACAGCGGCACCGCCATCTGGAAGTGCCCCAAAAGGGGGACTCCTCAAACTTGGCGACCGCGCCTTTCCGGATCCCGCCTTGCAACAAAGGACCGGTCAACCGAGCGTCTCGGTGAGGCGTACGCGAAGATATCGGGCGCTTGACGCGGAAGTTTCTTAGTTCACCTTGACGCCTTCGACCTGGATGCGCAGCAGCACGTCCTGCTTAAATCCGTACTGTTGTCCATAGTTCACACCAAAGTCGGCCCGGTTAAATGTGCCGCTGGCATCTGCCCCGCAAACCTGTTTCTTCAGCATGGGATGTTCAAAGCACTTGAAGGAATTGATGGTGAGCGTCACGGGCTTGGTGACGCCGTGAAGGGTCAGGACGCCCGCAACGGTTCTCGGCGCGCCATTTGCGAATTCGACGAATCTTCCCTTGTACTCCGCGGTCGGGAATTTCGACACGTCCAGCATTTCCGGGCTCGATACATGTTCGTTGAGCTTGTCATGTGCGAAATCGATCGTTGCTGTGTCGATGACGACGTCGACGGTTCCCGTCTTGGCCGCGGAATCGAGCTCGACGGTGCCGCTGGTTTTCTTGAACGTGCCTCTCCAGATGGACAGTCCCCCGAAATGATCCACCTCGAAGCTGGGGTGGGTGTGATCAGGATCCACACTGTAAGTCGTGGGCGCGGCCGTTGCCGATGTGGCACCTAGAATCAAGAGCAGCGGGGCGAAATGGCTTTTCATAGGAATCCTTGAAAGTCGCTAAGTAGGCCGGTTACCGGGCAGTCCAGCGGAGGCGAGTTGGGCGCCGATGCGCTGAATCTCAAACGTCCTCGTGTCCGAAGCACGGCAGAGCGGTTCGCTGAGGGTGCTTGCAATTCGGCGCTCATGCCGCCATCGCGGCGATGTTCTCGCGCGCCTTCAGCATGGCTGCCTCTTTGGCGTCCGCTCCAAGGGCAAGGCCTTCCGCTCGGACGATGTTGACATCCGTCAATCCAATGAAGGACAGCACACCGGAGAGATAGCTCTCATGATGCTCGAGAGCCGCCGCGGGAGAGCCCGCCGCATAGACATTGCCGCGCGAGGACGCGATGAACACCTTCTTGTTCTTCAACAACCCTTCGGCACCATTCGCGCCGTAGCGAAATGTCTTGCCGGCAACCACCACACGGTCTATCCATGCCTTGAGCTGGCTTGGAATCGAAAAGTTGTACATAGGGGCGCCGATCACAACGATGTCGGAAGCGAAGAGTTCGTCCAAGTAAGCCCCGCCCTTCGCCAAGTCGGCGCCCAGACTTGCATCCGCAACCGTGCCGCCCTGCCATGCGGCTAAGTGAGCTGACGACAGGTGATGCGCCGCATCGGCCGCCAAATCCCGGTGGATCACGGTCATGCCGGGATGCAGCGCACTCTGCCTTGCGACAATTTCCGCCGAGAGCGCACGGCTGGCTGAGTAGGCCCCAAGAACGCTGGAATCGATGTGAAGTAGTTGCATGATGGTCACAAACCTCGTTGGCCGATACGAAACTGAGGCGCATTCTGCGGCCGCAGTTCTCCTATGAATAGCCGTTATTGTTCGATATTATCCATCTGAATTATCGATACATAGGATGCGAATCATGCTGGACGGCGTCTCTTTGGACCAATTGAGGGCCTTCATCGCCGCAGTCGATGAGGGCAGCTTCTCGGCCGGCGCGCGCCGGCTGCATCGTGCGCAATCCGCAGTCAGCGAACTTGTCAGTAATCTGGAGGCACAAATCGGGGTGACCCTATTCGATCGTTCCGAGCGCTACCCGAAGCTCACGCCCGCCGGTGTCCTCTTGGTGGCCGACGCCCGCAGCGTCGTTGCCAACGTCGATCTGCTCAAGGCACGCGCCAAAGGAATTGCCGGCGGCCTCGAGTCGGAGCTTTCTGCCGTCGTGGACGTGCTGTTTCCGATTGAGGCGATTGCTGAATCGGCCGAGGAATTCAGGGATCGATTTCCTCGCACGCCATTGCGACTGTACGTTGAAGCTCTCGGCGGCGCCTACAAACCCATCCTCGACGGTCGCTGCAGTTTGGGGGTCGTCGGCTCGCTACCGACCGTACCGGACTCTATGACTGTGGAACGATTGAATGGGGTCGGCATGGTCATGGTTGCCGCCCGCGAGCACGCGCTCGCGAACTTGAACGGTGTCATTCCAAGAACAGAACTCGCCAGACACGTGCAGCTGGTACTGACGGACAGATCGGAGCTTTCGGCCGGGCGCGAGTTCGGGGTGATGTCGCCGCTCACTTGGCGATTGGGCGATCTATTTGCGAAGCACGCGTTTCTTCTCAAGGGATTGGGCTGGGGCGGGATGCCGGTGCATGCAGTGATGCAGGATCTACGAGAAGGCCGACTCGTCAAGCTGTCGATTGAGGATTTGACGGAGGAAGGACTGATACTGCCGATGTCGGCGGTTTTTTTGACCGCCAAACCACCGGGACCCGCGGGTCGCTGGCTCATCGAGCGATTGAAGCAATGTTCCGGCCAACGCTCAGCGCACCAGCAAGTTGCGCAATCACATGCGCTCGAAGCAAATCTTGGGTCCGTTCCGGATTAAATGATCCGGTCGAGATGCCCGGCCAAGCGGCTCGAAGTGCGGTAGGCGTTGCCTCCGGAGCGTTTTGCCTGAAACATGGCAGCGTCGGCATTGCGCAGCAGCGTTTGCGGATCGATGCCGTCATGGGGGTAGAGGCCTATGCCGACACTTGCGGTCACCAGGAAACTCTGCTGATCGATCGAATGCGGATTTCGAAGGGCTTCGAGGACCTTCTGGGCAGAGGCGACTGCATCGGCCGGGCGCGAGATTTCCGACAGCAGCACCACGAATTCATCGCCGCCGAAGCGGCTGACGGTATCGGTGCTGCGAACGCAGTTCCGCAGCGCGTCCGCCACCGACTCCAAGAGGCGGTCGCCGACAGTGTGTCCCCAGGAATCGTTCACCCGCTTGAAGCCGTCCAAGTCCAGGAACAGAACGGCGACCTCACGGTTGTGACGGCGAGCCAGCGCTATCGCTTGCGTCAGCCGCAATTCGAACAACAAACGGTTGGGCAACCCTGTGAGCGAATCATGGTGGGCGGCGTAGGCGAGCTTGCGCGCGATGGCGCGCGCCGCACTCACGTCTCGAAACACCATCACGGCGCCGGTCACCTCGCCATGGTGGTTCTGAATGGGCGCTGCGGAGTGCTCGACCGCAAATTCCGTGCCGTCGCGCCGGGTCAAGAGTCCGCTTGCCGGTGCTGACGGTACGGTGGGATCGATGGACACCGATTGGAGCGCGGGCATGGGTTCGTCGTCGGTGTCACTGATGAGATTCAGCACCTCCTGCAGCGAGCACCCCGTCGCCTCGGATCGCGACCAGCCGGTGATCCTTTCGGCGACCGGATTCAGATAGGTCACTTTGCCCGCCAGATCAGTGCTGATGATCGC
The DNA here is from genome assembly GCA_963702735.1 of uncultured Gammaproteobacteria bacterium. Classification (GTDB taxonomy): domain Bacteria; phylum Pseudomonadota; class Gammaproteobacteria; order Steroidobacterales; family Steroidobacteraceae; genus Bog-1198. Next base: position 536,834 of record CAVPDW010000003.1, read on the forward strand.
ATCGCCGATGGAGTTGAGCGTGCCTTCAGCGCGCACACGGGCTTCGAGCAATTCATGCGCTGCGCCGGGGTGCTGCGCGGCGGCGGTACGGCTTTGAATCATGAGGCCGGCCTTCTGCGCCAGATCCACGCGCGCCGTAATATCCCTGATGGCGCTCAAGACGAGCAGGCCCTGCTCGGTTTTCAAGCAGCTCAGGCGGATTTCGACCGGAATCTCAGTGCCGCTGCGGTGTTGGGCGAACAGTTGCAGATTCTCGCCCATGGGGCGCAGGCGCGGAGCGCGCGCATAGGAAGCCCGAAGAGCTGGGTGTGCCTTGCGGTACCGCTCTGGAAGCAGCATTTCCACGGGGTTGCCTTTGAGCTCCTCAGTGCGGTAGCCCAACAGCGCTTCGGTCTGTATGTTTGAGTAAACAATCGATCCGCGCGCATCGGTGATGACCATGGCATCGGGGGCCGCGTCGAGCAATGCTTCGGCATGCCCCTCCGTAATCAACCTATCCATAGCCGCATGCCATACTGATTCTAGGAACGAGGGGCGGTGTGCTGTGCCAGATTGAGGGCGCTCTCGGCGGCCAGCCAGTCCTCGACATCGTGCCCGGGTTCGAAGTGCCGCTGCTCGGCACGCAGGTAGGCGGCCTCTGCAATTCGTGCATGCCGCTGTGCGGCTTCGCACGTGGTGCCGTTGCCCGGCACTTGAGTATCCTTCTTTTGTGCCAAAATTGATTTCTTGCTGGGACGTCGCTTCGGGGATGCGCTCATTTTCAATCTCCTCAAGGTCCATCACCGTTCATTTGCAACGTATGCGTGCAGGCCTGCAATGCATATAAGGGCTTCCCCGTATCAGAAAGGGCATTCGTGGGTATGCGCAGTCCTCGAACCTTGCTGCTGCAAGTACGCATGCGTTGCCCGGCGTAATCCGCGAGCGCCAATAAGTCGCCGGCATCGCTCGAATGGGCGCATGATGAGGCCGACGTTTGCTTAATGCGGATGAAAAAGCATCGCCCCCCGGGACGGAGTATTGCTGAAATGAATGCAAGAATTTCCGAGATTACCGCCATGATCCGCAAGCTCGAGGACGATCTTGAGCTGGAATTTGCACGGCGCAGACTGGAACTGGCGTATACGGTGCGCGGCGGCACCGTTCGATTCGAAGAATACGTTCTGAAAAGCCACAGGCAGCTGCGGCGCCGCTGGTTGAGCTACATCGTCGGCGCGCGCCCTTTGATGATGCTTACCTCGCCGGTGATCTACGCCATGATAGTGCCGATAGTTCTGCTCGATGTGCTGGCCAGCCTGTATCAATGGGCCTGTTTTCCGGTCTATAACGTGCCTGCGGTGCGGCGGCGTGACCACATGGTGTTCGATCGCGGGCATCTCGCCTATCTTAATTGGCTCGAACAATTCAATTGCTTGTACTGCTCATATGCGAATGGGCTCATCAGCTATGTGCGGGAGATAGCCGCGCGCACCGAGCAATACTGGTGTCCGATCAAGCATGCGCGGCGCATCGTCGGTGCGCATGAGCGCTACAGCAAGTTCGCCGACTATGGGGATGGTGCCGCCTACCAAACCGAGCTTGCGGCGCTGCGCAAGGAGCTCAATCAACTACGCGAGTCTGCTGATGGTGGCCGTTGAACCTGATGCTTGCGGCCGGCGTATGCCGTCGGTTGTCCCCGAGATCCGCTGGGTGGGTTGAAAATATCAAATCGAAACCATATATAATGGGTTGAGCTGCAGTTAGGTTGGTTTGTTCCCATAATCAATGAGTTACACGCTAGCCTATGACCAAGACCTGTAAGTTGATTGCTGCCGCCGCTGTCGCGGCCATCGGTTGGAACAACGCGCGGGCCGCATCGCAGGGGCCGTGCGATGAGTCATTGTCGCAGGGCATACCCGCTCGCGAGCCCAATGCTCCCGGCGGACGAGCGTTCGGCCGGGAGATTCGCGGCCTGAGCGACGACGAGCGTGAGTCGCGTATTGAACATGAATTGACGGCGGGGAACATCCCGGGCTTTCTGCGACGGCTCGTTCCCGTCCGGCTCCAGTCGCCGATCACGAAAGCGCAAGGGATTGACGTCACCATTTGTGCAGCTCCCGATTATCTTGCGATCGGCTCCGACGATGATTTTGTGCTGATGCCCATGCGCCTGGCGACCGCACTGGCGGTGGCATCGCGTTCCGGCTTCACGCTACCTACGCCGCGCATCGTGGATGCCATTTATTCCCAAGCCGCCGTGCATTTCGTTCCACTGCCACTCCCGGCGAGCGACGAGATGCGATCAACCGATTATTCCCTGCGTCACAACGAGCTGATCGGCGAGCAGCGCGCCGCGCTCGACGTTTCGCTTGGATCACTGATCGCCGGCGACAAGAAGGATCTGGTGCTGACCAATCGTCTTCGCAGCCACCTCGATCGTGTGGCGATCTACGGCTGGCATCTGACCGGGGGCCGGCCCATTCAGCCTCTAAGCACCGTCCACGGCTGGCGCTATGCCGACTATAGCCATGGCGCGCGACTGATCAGCACGCGCGTATTTGTCGATGGCCGCCCCAGATCCATTTTCGACATCATGCAGGACGGACGATTGGCCGGTGCCCTCAGCAATGAGGGGGCAATTGCCGACGTCGCAGGATTGATCAAATCGCTGGATGCCCGCGCGCAGGCGGGAATAGCCGCCATCCTAAGGTCATTGCCTTCCAGGCTTCCGTAGGACCCGGGCCGCATGGCGGCCGCATGTAGCGCCTCATTCCGCTCGCGATCCTCGCGTGCATGGCAACTACGTACTGCGATGTTACTTTCCCGCATATCGTCGCGCTACGGCGAGATCTACATTGTTCTCATCCACTTTTAACGGGGACTCAGATGGACGATGTTGCAGCGCATGACAAGCGCGCCTATCTCTGCGCCCGGCCCTGCCAAAGGCACGCGTACTGACCATGCAGCCGTCGATTCTTGTCACCGGCGGAGCCGGATTTCTTGGAATCAATCTATGCCGTCACCTGCTCGGCCGGGGGTACCGGGTGAGATCGATGGATATCGCGCCCTTCGACTATCCTGAACGAGGCAAGGTCGATGTCATGCCGGCGGATATTCGTGACCCGGCCGCAGTCGAACGCGCGATGTCGGGAATCGACATTGTGGTTCATTGCGCGGCGGCGTTGCCGCTGGCGAGCAGGGAGGAGATCCAGTCGACCAATGTCGGCGGGACGAAGACCTTGCTGGAGATTGCAGCTCGACACGCAATCGCCCGATTCATCTATATATCATCCACATCGGTGTACGGTATCCCGGATCACCATCCGGTGTATGAGCAGGATCGATTGCAGGGGGTCGGGCCTTACGGGGTCGCCAAGATCGCTGCGGAGCAACTGTGTCTCGAGGCACGAGCCAAGGGCCGGTGTGTTCCGATTCTGCGTCCCAAGAGCTTTGTGGGGCCCGAGCGGCTGGGTGTTTTCGAGCTGCTCTACGATTGGGCCTATGACGGAAGGAATTTTCCCGTGCTGGGCTCTGGACACAATCGCTACCAGCTGCTCGATGTCGCGGATCTTTGCGAGGTCATCTCTCTGTGCTCGACGCTGGATCCGCAGATCGCGAACGACACCTTCAATGTGGGCGCCAAGGAGTTCGGCACCATGCGGGAGAACTTCCAGGCGGTACTCGATCGCGCCGGTCACGGCAAGCACGTCATAAGCGTGCCCGCGAAACCGGTGATCGCGCTACTCAAGCTGCTCGAAGGCATGCATCTGTCGCCGCTATACCAATGGATCTATGAGACGGCTGCGCGCGACAGCTTCGTGTCGATTGAACGCCTTGAGAGGGGGCTTGGCTTCACGCCGCAGTACTCCAATCGCGCGGCGCTCATCCGCAATTATGACTGGTTCGTCGGCCATCGCGACGAATATCGCGGAAAATCCGGTCTGACGCACCGCGTCCCCTGGAAGAAGGGCGCGCTGACGCTGGCGAAACATCTCTTCTAGCCCGTATGAACGCAGCCGCAATACGTGATTTGACGGACGCGAGTGGACCCGATCGCGTGCCGCTCATTGTTGATCTCGACGGCACTCTGCTGCGCACGGATTCTTTGATCGAGTCGATATTCGCGCTGGCGCGGATGAAACCGTTGGCTGTGTTCAAGTTGCCGCTGTGGCTGATGAAGGGCCGCGCACACCTCAAACAGCGGCTGGCCTCGATGGTGACGCCCGACGTTCATTGGCTGCCGTATCGTCCCGAGCTGATGGACTTTCTGCGGGAGCAGAAACGCCTCGGCCGTTCCCTGATTCTCGCCACCGCCGCGGACGACAAAGTGGCCCAGGCGATCAACCGGGAAGTCGGCCTGTTCGACCGGGTCTTTGCAAGCGACGGTATTGTCAATCTAAGCGGTGAGCGCAAACGCGACCGCCTGGTCGCCGCCTTCGGGCTCAAGGGGTTCGATTACATCGGCAATGACGTTCACGATGAAAGCGTTTGGCGCGCGGCGCGGCGTGCGTTGTTGACATCGCCTTCGCCGCGCCTTGCCAGGAGGGTGGCCGAGACCACCCCTATCGAGAGGACGTTCGGCGGTCGGGGGCCACGATGGCAAGACTACCTGAATGCATTGCGGCCGCCTCACTGGACAAAAAACGTCTTGGTGTTCGTGCCATTGGCGGCGGTGCATCGGATTTTCGAGGTCCCCCTCCTGGGCAGGGCATCGCTGGCATTCGTTGCGTTCAACCTGTGTGCCTCAGGTCTGTATCTGCTGAATGATCTGCTCGATTTGCCCGCCGATCGCCGCCATCCGCACAAGAAGGAAAGGATGCTCGCGTCCGGCCGGATTCGGCTCGGGCATGCTCTGGCGATGATGCCGATCTTGCTGATCGTTGCCTTTGTCATCGCGTGGCACCTGTCGATGGGATTCGCCGCAGTACTGGCGCTCTATGCCGCGGTGATGATTGGATATTCGTTGAGGCTCAAGGACATAGCGCTCGTGGACGTCCTGGTGCTCGCGGGCGGCTACGCACTGCGGGTCGCGGCGGGCGCGGTGGCGGTCGATATCCGAATCTCCGCCTGGCTTCTGACGCTCTGCGTGTTCCTGTTCTTCAGTCTGGCGCTCATCAAGCGATACGCGGAGCTGGTGGTCCTGGAATCGGCGGCGGCGCGCGCCGCGCAGGCGCACGCACGCGGCTACCTGAGCGGGGACAAGGGGATGCTCCTCGCGCAGGGGATCGCGAGCGGATATTTGGCGGTGATGGTGCTTGCTCTGTACACGAATACGGAAATCAGTCAGCGCCTATATGCGCGACATGATTACTTTTGGGGGATCTGCGTGCTGTTGTTGTACTGGATAAGCTACCTGTGGCTGATGGCGACGCGGGCGCGCATCGTCGGCGATCCGGTGATGTTTGCGCTCTCAGATCGAGTCAGTCTCTGGACTGTCGCGGGGATGGGATTATTCGCCGCATTGGCCTTATGATCCGATCGGCGCCGCGGAGGAGAGCTGCCGCGGTGCTGCTGGGCGGGATTGCGACATTGGCCGCAGCTTCGGACGGCCCCGGCGCCGTGGTCCTTGACCGGGCGAGGGCGGCATCGCAGTGGCAGGAATACCAAGCGGACGCTCCCAAGACCATAGTGGACTTACAGCCGTTTCGGGATACGGCGAGCATTGACTATCAAATGCACGGGGAGCGTGGGGTTGCGACCCTTGTCAATCTCAACCCCCGGGTCAATGCGTGGTTTTTGCTCACCCTGCAGGCGGGCGGCGACGGCCAATCGGTTTCCTATCATTTGGAAAATCCGCGGCCCGGCACGCAGACGCTGGCCTTGAGTGAGCGTGGCGACGGTTTGCGGATTGCCGTGGACGGCTACGACTTCGAGTGCGGCCTGTGGCAGGGTGGACAGACGAACGCATTGCAGCAGGCGCGGCGCTCGGAATTGCCGTATGCGCCGCTCTGCGGGGATGGTCTGTATTTGCGCAATCCCGTCGCGGGGACCTACACGCACCTCGAACGCGTCACGAATTTTCTGCGCGATCACGTTTGGGGCGGCGAGAAGATCGTCGGCTTCGTGAAGCAGGAATTCTTCAGCGATGCCTTTCTCGAGAAGGGAGGCGGGGGAAGGGCATCGATGCCGGAAGCGCGCATGGCGTCAGCCGGTGCACCTCAGCCGGCGCAAATTGCCGCGACGTTCGCCCAGCGTGCGGTCATCCCCGAACACCTGGGAATCGATGTGGGGCAGGGTCCCGCAGGGCTCTTGCTGGGACAGTGGTACGCGGTGCGCGACGTCGCCGGAATGTTCATCAGCGTGATTCAGCCGGAGGCGATTGCCGCGCCCGTTTTGCGCCAGCAAAGCCGCACGGTGAACGAATTGGATTCGGTCGAGGCGGAGGCGCTGGATTACATGGTGGCCATCGACCTATCGCGATTCGATCTGGGATTCGCGCTCGGCACCGACCATCCGCGCGTGGGATGGTCGGAACGCGTGCTCGAATCGGCACGCGATCCGAAGCTGCCCGGGCCGGACGGCATTGGCAGCGTAGCGCCTCTGGTCGTGAACGGAATGGTGGCACCGCCCATGGTCGGCCTGGCGGCGGCGACATTCGCCGGCGGATTCAAGCGCGAACACGGTGCCTTTCGCTCCGGGGCGCTGGCGCTGCAGAATCACGGCTCGCACTACGGCTTCGTCGAACAGGGAGTAATCTTCAGCAAGCTGCAACCGGGGCTGGCAACTCTCATCGTCGATGTCAACAATGCGGTGCGGATGAAGACGTGGTCCATTGCCGACGACGCGGGACTGTCCGACATCAAGCATGCACGCCAGAACGGAGTGCCCCTGATCGAGTACGATGAAAAGACGGCATCCTCTGCGCCGGGCCCCTTGGTCAATAGTTGGGGGCAGGGGAATTGGTCGGGTTCCAGCGAGGAACGTTTGCGCACCTTGCGTGCCGGCGTGTGTTTATTGGGTGCCGGCACGCCGCGATTTCTGATCTACGGCTATTTTTCGACGGCGACGCCGAGCGCGATGGTGCGCGTATTTCAAGCCTACGGCTGCCGATATGCGATGCATCTCGACATGAACGCGCTCGAGCATACCTATTTCGCTGTTTACTCGCACATCAATGACAGGATTGTCGTGCAGCATTTGATCGACGGCATGGCGGAAGTCGACCGCAAGGGCGGCGATGAGCTGGCACCGCGATTCCTGAGTTTTCCCGATGACCGGGACTTCTTCTACGTGACTCGAAAAAAGGCGGTCCCATGACCAGAGTGCCGATGCTTTGGCTGCTGCTCGTTATCGCGCAGGGCGCGGCGGCGCAAGCAACGCTGCGCGAGCAGAATGAGCTGCTGTTCGAGCAGTTGCAGCAGGTCCATGGGCTGACGGATGAACAAATGCGCGATATTCGCGCGATATTCGCTCATTCACCCGTGCTCGGCCAGGGCAATCCCGCCATCTCCCGGCATCCAGTCACGGCGCAGCAATGCGCGGCGAAGCTCAAGGACGCCGGAATCAGCTATGAGAACGCGCAATTCGAGCAGATTTGCGGACGCAAGTACATGGCTCCGCTCTACAACCCGAAAACTACCGGCGCAGAACAGGCAAAGGCCTGCATCGATCAGTTCGAATTTCCGGATATCCCCTGTACGTATCCCGTGGTGTGGGTCAAGGCCCGGGAGGCTGCGCAATTATGCGAGGCTGAAGGAAAGCGGCTCTGCGACGCTCACGAATGGGAGGGGGCGTGCGCGGGAAGTCTTGAACCGCCTGATTACCGCTTCGACCTGGCCCAGGGCGAGGATCCGGAGGCTGCGATCCGCCGCATGCGCATCGCGCACAATGCCGCCCACCAAGCCGATAAATCGTGGAGTTACGGACCGCAATACCAGCGAGGCGTGTGCGCCACCGGCAGCTTCAAAACCCCCGGATGCCCCGGTGGCGGCTGGCAGCTGTGCGGTTCAAACACCTATCCCACCGGCGATTTTCCTGCCTGCCGCAGCCCGCTGAGCGTCTACGACCTCAACGGCAACGCCGCGGAGCACATGAATCTGCCGTTGAACACGCAACAAATGGCGAGTCTCGGCAGCAAGGAGTTGGGCTATACGGAGATGAAGGGGAGCTGGTTCATCTTCGATACCTATCGGGCGCACGAAGACTGGTGCCGGTGGCGGGCACCTTTCTGGCACGGGAGCCGCGTGATGGATACCAACAGCCATGCCAATTACCATCTTGGATTTCGCTGCTGCGAGACGGTCGAACCTCGAAAGCCGCTGCTGCTGAGAAAGTGACCGCCGGTCGGTTACAATCCGCCGAGCTCCGACACCGAGCCGCCGCTCTCCAGTCTTCTGATCGCTTCGGCAAAGAGCGGCGCTACGCTCAGCACCGCGAGGGGACCCAAATAACGCAGGAAACCCTCGCCTAGGTCCACCGAATCGGTGACGACGACCTTGTCAGGCGGGTCTTGGTCGAACAGACGACGGGCCTCCGCGGCGAAGGACGCATGGGTTGCGGCCAACTCGACGCGAACGGCGCCGGCCCGGCGGCAGGCGCCAATTGCTCGCGCTGCGGTCGTTCCGGAACTGATCAAATCATCGAGCACGATCACACATCGTCCCGCGACATCGCCTGCAAACAGGGTGCCGCTGACGACGCCTCGGGTGCGCTTTTTATCCATGAGCGCAAAATTCACAGAACGCCCGATCGCCGCCTCCAAAAGCTCCTGAAAGTGCCGCGCTCGCTTGACGCCGCCGATATCCGGCGAAACCACCGCAAACTCACGGCCGGCGGATTGAGCGGCGAAATGCCGGACAAACAGGGCCGCGGCCTCGAGATGCAGGGCGGCGCAGCGGAAGGCGTTGTCGAATGCCGCCAGATTGTGCACATCGAGGGCGAGCACCCGTTCGACGCCCATCGCCTCGAATAATTGCGCGATGTAGCGCGCAGTGATGGGGTCGCGCGCTTCGGTGCGCCGGTCCTGCCGCGCATAGGCTAGATAAGGCACGCACGCGGTGACGCGCGCTGCGCCCGCATCCTTGAGCGCGCCGATGAAGAAAAGCAGCTGGCACAATCGGTCGTTCGCGGAGCCGCGCGAGTCGCCGAACAGGGACTGAATTACATACGCCGATCGATCGCGCACGCTGTGAAGCGCGCGCATCTTGTATTCCCTGCCGGTGAATTCACGCTCCTCATGCGGACAGAGCGGTTGATTCATGGCGGCGGCGATCTTCGCGCCGAGCGCTGCGGATGCGGCGGGCGCGAACACTGCGATGGAATCGTTCGGCAACGCGGCCATCAACCGATCAACTCGCTGCCCATCGTGCCATCCATAGTCAATTGTTGGGTTCAACCGCTGGAAGCCCGCGCTGCTCCTCGAGGTCGAGCAGCGCGCGCTCCATTGGGACCTCCGCGCCGTGCGGCTCGGCATTCGTCTCCGGCAGCCCGATGTCATCGGCCTCGAGATCGTCGAACGGGCCCACCCAATCTTCCGGTTGCTCGCATCCCTCCAGAGTTCTCGCCACCCAATCGCCCACCGACATCTCCTCCAACGTGCCGTCGGTATGCTGGATGTCGATAGATCCATCATCCTCATCCATGCCGACTATCTGAAAGACCTGTCCCGATCCCCGATCCAGATACCACTGTCCAGGTTCCGCCGCGGTGCGATTAATCATGGTGCCTCCCACATTTCAGTCCATAGCAAACGATCCTCATGAAGCCTGTGCGAAGAGGTGCCACCAGGGTATTAGATCTATTACCTAGGTGTGTGTGGGCCGCCGCATCAGCCATCGTACGTAGGCGCCGTGTCTTTCGGACTTTATCACTGCCTTATACGTATTTTGAACGCCGCTACGTATATCCACGGATCGCATCATCGGCGCATCAGGATCAGCATCTGTATGCATGAATTCAATTGTCACTCGATCAAAAGGGGAAAACCATGAGCTTGATACGTTGGGAACCATTCGGCGATGTCGACATGTTGTTCAACCGCCTGATGCCTGCGGGATTTGCGCGTTTCGCGGCTGCGGGAAACGGCAAGAAGGTAGAATGGTCGCCGTCCGCGGATATCAGTGAAACCGACAAGGAATACGTCATCCGGGCCGAATTGCCGGCTGTAAAGAAGGAAGACGTCCAGGTTACCTATGATGAGGGAATGATCACCATCAAAGGCGAGCGCAAACAACAGAAGGACGAGAAGAACGAGAAATTTCACCGCGTAGAGAGTTTCTACGGCAGCTTCGAGCGCAGCTTCTCGCTTCCGGAGAACGCCAACGCAGAGACGATCCGCTGCGAAAGCAAGGACGGCATTCTGACCGTGCACATACCGAAGACGGAGGCCGTGCAGCACAAGCCCAAACAGATCGCCATTCAGTGAGCATGTGTGATTGACTTGGACCCTCGGCGGCAGTTATTGCGCTGCCGCCGAGTTTTTCACGCGGCGGCCCGCAGATCAGCGCAAACTCGTCATGCCATTCATGCCGCCGCACGGCGCTTGTAATCGGGTTTGTTGCAAAGCAAGATTCAAGAATCCGCCCAGGGGGCCGAGTGTGTCCTCGGGAGGGGCTTGCGTTGGGGACAGAGTCAACAGAGTATCTGCAAGCCGCTTCGGCGTCCCGAGATCGTTCCATCCGCAGCGCGGCACCGCCAATACCCGCAGCACGGGCTCGGCGCCCTGCAGGATATGGCGGGAAAAATCCAGGTCCGGCAGGTCACGATAAAGGTCCATCGCTGCGGCGGATAGGCCGGGATGGAATTGGTTCTGCGCGACGACATTCCGCATTCCGGCGACCACTTGAGGGAACCGCCTCGTGAACATCGCGAGCAACGCCCGAGCCGTGGCGGCCACAATGAAGGCGTTCCACAGCGCGCCTGCGTCGAGCAGCGCTTGAGCGAGCGCTGCGTCCGGCTTCTCGATAAATCGGTCGACGGTCGATACAACGCCATCGCGCGCGCCCGGCATGATGTAGCCGAGGTCGGGATCCATTTCCTCAGGAAGAATTCCGATGAGCAAGACTTGGTCGCGCCGCCTGGAAAGTTCCTGCACCGCCCTTTGCAGGGCGGCCGCCAATATCGGCTCGTCACGTACATAGTGGTCCGACGGCAACAGCACGACCCGCGCCTCAGGATCGCGCGCCATGATGTAGAGCAGCGGCAGCAAGATCCCATTCGCCGTGCCGCAGTTTCTCGGTTGAACGATGATATTGGCATTGGGAACGCCCGATAGCGCCTGGCCCCAAAATTGCCGGTGCTGTTGCGACACGACCGTGTATATGCGTGCAGGGGGCGCGACCGATTCTGCGCGCCTTAGGGCCTCATGCAACAACGAAGGTCCGCCTTGCAGTGAACAGAACTGCTTGGGTATGGCAATGCCCAAGGCCGTCGTCGTCAGACTGTGCAGTCGGCTGCCTTCACCGCCGGCGAGCACGATGGCCCACGTGTTGCCAAAAGCGTTCACTCGATTCCCCCGCTTCCTCGACTGACCGGAGCCTATGATGTGACGCAATGCCATATCGCGCAGCAGTGGAATATACGTAAACCGCGCGGACGAATACGGCTGGATCCGCTCAATCTGAGTATTTCTGCAGGAGGATGAAGCATGAAGGCGCTACCCTTATCGAAGGTTTATCAACTGCTCGAGCCCGGCCCTGTGGTTCTTTTGACAACCGCCCAAGGGGGCCGCCCCAACGTGATGACGATGTCTTGGCACACAATGGTTGAATTCGAGCCGCCGCGTGTCGCCTGTGTGGTGAGTGAGGCCGATTTCAGCTTCACCGCGCTGCGAAAGACGAAGGAATGCGTGATTGCGCTCCCCGCGGTGGAGCTTGCATCAAAAGTCGTACGAATCGGCAATTGCTCGGGTCGCAACGTCGAGAAGTTCGTGAAATTCGGTCTGACGCCGTTACCGGCCAAACGCGTGGCGCCGCCGCTGATCGCCGAATGCTTCGCCAATCTCGAATGCAAGGTGATCGATACCAGCCTCGTGAATAAGTATGATCTATTCGTGCTGGAGGTGGTCGAGGCCTGTATCGCACGGTCGTACAACAGGGTCAAGACCATTCATCACCGAGGCTACGGCAGATTTGTGGTCGATGGGGAGACGATCACGTTGAAGTCGAAGATGCGATGACCGCCTCCATCGGAACGCCGAAGAAGGGTCCGCAAGTGCCGCAATGACGTGCGAGTAACTCCTTATATGGGGAAACCGGCAAATCCATCACGCTAGTCGTGTCGACCGTGTCGGAGTAAGTCATGCCCGCCTACAAACAGCTCTTTTTCCGCTCCGCTGCACGGGAAAAGATATTGCGCGGCGCCACTCAGCTGGCGGACGCGGTGCGAATCACTCTGGGTCCGAAATCGAAATCGGTATTGATTCAAAAGCAATGGGGCGCGCCCATCGTCTGCAACGACGGCGTGGTGATCGCGAAGGAACTCGCGCTCGAGGATCCCGAGGAGAACCTCGGGGTTCAAATGTTGCGTCAGGCCGCCGAGAAAACCGGTGATGCGGTGGGCGATGGGACCAGCACGGCGACGCTGATCGCACATGCGATTTTTGCGGATGGTGTGCGCAATGTCACGGCGGGAGCCAGCGCCATCGACATCAAGCGCGGGCTCGATCGTGCGCTGCGCGTGGTGCTCGCGGAGCTTGGCAAGAAATCCCGCCCCATCAAGACGCGCAAGGAAAGGGCCCAGGTTGCGACGATTTCCGCACACAACGACGAGCACATGGGCGAACTGGTCGCGGATGCCATGGAGAAGGTGGGAGGAGACGGCGTCATCACCGTCGAAGAGTCGAAATCGACCGAGACCTCGCTCGAGGTGGTCGAAGGTATGCAATTCGATCGGGGTTACCTGTCCCCGTATTTCGTGACCGATCCGGACAAGATGGAAGCCGTGCTGGAGGACGCCTACGTGCTTCTAACGGACCGTAAGATTACCCTGATCAAGGATCTGATCTCCTTGCTGGAGCAACTCGCGAAGAGCGGCCGCCCGGTCCTGATCGTCGCCGAAGAGATCGAGAGCGAGGCCCTTGCCACCTTGGTCGTGAACCAGATGCGCGGCGTCCTGAAGAGCGCTGCGGTCAAGGCGCCGGCGTTCGGTGAACGGCGCAAGGCCATTTTGCAGGATATCGGGATACTCACCGGCGGCAAGGTGGTGTCGGAAGAGCTCGGGCTCAAGCTCGAGGATGTGCGTCTCGACTCGCTCGGAAGGGCCAAGCGTATCGTGGTGGATAAGGATTCGACCACCATCATCGGCGGCGGCGGGGATCGCAAGGAGATTGACGCGCGCATCAAGGAAATTCGGCGGGAAACGGACAAGCCCACCGTGAGCCAATACGACCGGGAGAAGTTGCAGGAGAGATTGGCGAAGCTATCGGGCGGCGTCGCCGTGGTGCGGGTTGGAGCGCCCTCGGAATCGGAAATGAAGGCGAAGAAAGATGCTTTGGACGACGCCATCAGCGCGGCCAAGGCGGCGGTCGCGGAAGGCATCGTCGCGGGAGGCGGACTGGCGCTGCTGAGCGCCGGCCGGGCACTCGCGCAAATCGAAGAGCAATGCCAGGGTGACGAGCGAACCGGCGTACAGATCCTGCGCCGCGCGCTGGAGGCGCCGGCGAGACAGATTGCGGAGAACTCGGCGGTCGACGGCGGCGTGGTCGTCAGCAAGATGCTGGAGGGAGACGGCAATGTCGGCTTCGATGCGGCCCAGAAACGCTATGTCGACCTCTTCGATGCGGGCATCGTCGATCCGACAAAGGTGGTTAGGGTCGCCCTGGAAAACGCAGTATCGGTTGCGGGCGTGCTCTTGCTGAGCGAAGCCACGATGACGGAGAAGCATCAGGCGGACAAGAAATCGGCGGCCGACTTGACCGCCGATTCAGGATAGTGCCGATCGTTCGCGCTGTCGGCGCCGCGCGGGCCGATGTCAGCTCGCATGATTTACGTCCAGGCGGTTCCACCATCCGCCGCCGAGCGCCTGGAACAGCGCCGCCGTGTCCGCATAGCGATTGCCCTCGGCCTGGATGCGATTGATGCGTGCCTGTTGCCAAGTGCGTTCGGCAATCAGCACCGTCACATAATCGATGGTGTCCGCATGAAATTGCCGACGTGCGAGTTCCAGGCTGGCCAAAGCGGAGCGCTCGGCGGCATCCTGAGCGGCCAAGTCGTCGGCGTCCGACTGCAGCGCTCTCAGGGCGTCCGAAACATTTTGGAATGCCTTGAGCACCGTGCTGCGGTACTGGGCGGCCGCCTGGTCGAAAGCGTCGACCGCAGCACGCTTCTTGTGCAACAGCGTTCCGGCGTCGAACAGCGTTTGCGCCGCGCCTGCGGCAACATTCCATACGCCTGTGCCGGGAAGATTCGCAAACCCGGTTGCCGTGCCGCCGGCGGCCGCGGTGATGGAAAACTGCGGCAACTGATTGGCGATGGCGACGCCTACGCCGGCCGATGCCGCGTGCAACTGCGCTTCGACGACCCGAATGTCGGGACGCTGCTCGATGAGCTGCGAGGGCAAACTGACGGGTAAGTTTTGCGGAAGATGCATGCCGTCGAGATCGAAGGTCTGCGCGACGCCTTGACTGGGCAGCCGGCCGGCGAGCGCCGCGAGGCGGTTACGCATCTGGGACAGCTGCCTTTGCAGCGGCGGCAAAGTGGCGCGAGTTTGATCGATCGTCGCCTCCTGCAGCAGGACATCCGCTTGGGATACGACGCCCACCTGAAACCTCCGTCGAATCAGCTCGAGCTCGCCGGATTCGATCTTGAGGATCTGCTCGGTCGCCGCGATCTGGCCGCGCAAGGATGCTTCCTGTACGGCTGCGACGACCAGATTGGAGATCAATGTAAGATAAGTGGCTTCGAGCTGGAAGCGCTGATACTCGGCTAGCGCTTTCAGAGATTCGATCTGCCGTCGCGTGCCGCCGAACAAGTCCGGAGCATAGGACACGTTCACCGAGGCGGTGACCACGCTGAACGTTGGATTGAATTGCGGCTCGCCGATGGCGGCGCCGGCCAACCGCTGGCGCTCGGCCTGAAAGCCGGCCACGGCCGAAGGAAACAGCGCACCCTCGCGAGCACTGACTTCCTCGTTCGCCTGCCGCAAGGCGGCCTGTGCCGCATCGATGTCCGGGTTGTCATCGAGCGACTGTTCGATCAGGCGGTTCAACGCCTCGCAGCGGAACAATACCCACCACTGCCCCGGGATGTCGAGACCCCGGATGAAGCGCTGGGCCTGTCCTCCGCGCGTCTCCGTCGCCGCGGTCGGTGTTAGCGGTTCCGGCGTATAGCCGGCGGCGTCCGGGGCCCTGGGATTTTGAAAATCCGGGCCGACGGCGCAACTACACAGTGCAGCCGCAGTCATGACCCAGATGCAGCGGACTTCATTCCGCAAATTGAAATTCCTGTTGCGCATCGCAGCGGGATACGGTAGCGCATATTCAAGATCAGACGCCTGCGTATTTCCACGTATATCGGGACGCAGTTAATGGGTGGAAAATGAATTGTTAATGTCGAAACCATTCGCAATAGCTCGATGATCCGACGAAGCGCCATATTTTTGAGTACTCTGGTCGTTGCGCTGGCAGCCGTGGGATATGGCCTCTGGCGATGGCGAAGCGCGCTGTTCGGTACGGCGCCTGCGGACCGTATCACAGTGTCCGGGAATATCGAGGCGCACGAAAGCGTGCTGAGCTTCACGCAGGTGCAAGCCTCCATCGTCGAGTTGCCGTTTGACGAGGGTGCTTCCGTGACCCGCGATACGGTGATGGCGCGTGTTGACGACCGTCTTTACCAGCAGCAGGTTGTGATCGATCGGGCCGGTGAGCAGGTGGCATCGGCGCAGGTTGCGGTGAATGAAAGCAACCTCGCCGCGGCGCGCAGCAGCGTCGCCGGCGACCAGTTCGACTTAGCGGAGAAGCAGCGCGATGCCGCTCGCGCCGAGGAGCTGGTCAAGACCGCCGCGACGTCGGTGCAGGCGCGTGATCTTGCGCTGACCGCCGCACAGCAATCGGCGTCGACGCTTGCACACGATCAGGCCCTGATGCAGGTGGCGACCACCAACGTGGCACTCGCCCGGGCCAGCCAGGCTGCCGCCGCCGCTAAACTCGCACTCGACGAGGTGACTGTCGGCTACACGACGCTTCGTGCCCCATTCACCGGCGTTATTTCCGTGCGCGAGGCCGAGCTCGGGCAGCTCGCCGGACCGGGTGTCGCGATCTTCACGCTCGACGACCTCGATCATATTTGGCTGCGCGCCTACGTGAACGAAACGTATATCGGCCGGGTACGCCTGAACGAACCGGTCGAAGTGAGGGCGGACAGCTATCCGGACAAGACCTATCACGGGCGCATCAGCTTCATCTCGCCGGAGGCGGAATTCACTCCGAAGACCGTCGAAACCAATGCCGAGCGTGTGACGCTCGTATACCGAATCCGCATCGACATCGACAACTCCACGCACGAACTGTTGCCCGGCATGCCGGCAGACGCCCACATTCCGTTGCTGCCGGCCGGCAGATGATCGACAGCGAGGGCAAGGCCGCGGTGACGGCGCGAGGCCTCAGCCGCAGTTTCGGTTCGGTCGCCGCGGTCCGAAACGTCGAATTTGCGGTCGCGCGCGGCGAGATATTCGGCCTCGTGGGTCCGGATGGCGCCGGAAAGAGCACCATCATGCGCATGCTGGCCGGCGTGCTCAAGCCCGACGCCGGCGTCATTCACCTCACAGGGGTCGACGTAGCGGCCGACCCGGAGCGCGCCAAGACCTACTTGAGCTACATGCCGCAGCGCTTCGGCCTTTATGAAGACATGACCGTCGATGAGAATATCTTCTTCTACGCCACGCTCTTCGAAATCTCCGCCAAGACTCGCCGCGAACGCAGCGGGGAGCTGCTCAAGGCAGCCGGCCTTCAGCCGTTCCAACGACGTTTGGCGGGCCAGCTCTCAGGAGGCATGAAGCAGAAGCTCGGCTTGGTCTGTGCCCTGATCCATACGCCGCGAGTGCTGCTCCTCGATGAGCCGACGACCGGCGTAGACCCGGTCTCGCGGCGCGACTTTTGGGGCATTCTGTACGGCTTGCGCGAGCAGGGCGTCACCATTGTGCTGTCGACCGCCTATATGGACGAAGCGGAGCGCTGTTCGCGTCTCGCGCTGCTGCATGCCGGCGAGATCCGCCATTGCGACACTCCCGCGCACCTGAAGCAGTTGATGCCGGGCGCGCTGCTCGCGGTCGTGACGCAAAATGCGCGCGGCGCGCACGCAGCGCTCGAGGGTGTCCCGGGTGTGCTCGGCCGCCTGCTCATGGGCGACCGCGTCAACGTGCGTGTGCAGGACGTCGACCTCTGTATGCCGGCGCTGCTCGCGAGGCTCGCCGAGCGCGGCATCGGCGATGCCGAAATCGCGCGGATCGAGCCGGGCATTGAGGACGTATTCGTCGCACTCTTGGGTTCGGGGGAAGCGGCATGACGGATGAGATGCAGGTCGTGGTCGCGCAGGGCCTGACCAAGAGATTCGGTGCATTCACCGCGGTCGATCGGCTCGATCTCAGCATCGCGAAAGGGGAAGTGGTCGGGTTCATCGGGCCAAACGGGGCCGGAAAATCGACCACGATCCGCATGCTGTGCGGACTTCTGCGGCCGAGCGCGGGTCGCGCCACGGTTGCCGGCTTCGATGTCGGCCGCGCGCCTGAAGCCGTGCGGGAGCATATCGGCTACATGTCCCAAAAATTCTCCCTTTACGCTGATTTGACCGTGCGCGAAAACTTGAGGTTTTTCAGCGGCCTTTACCGAGTGCCGCGGCATGACCTCAAGGTACGTACACAGGCGGCCATTGCCATGGCGGGACTTGAAGGCCGGGAGGATGCGCTGGTGCGGACCCTCGCCGGGGGCTGGAAGCAGAGGCTGGCGCTCGGCTGCGCCATCCTGCATCGTCCGCCGGTGCTGTTTCTGGATGAACCCACATCGGGCGTCGAGCCCGAAGCTCGCCGCAGGTTCTGGGACTTGATCCATCGGCTGACCTCGGAAGGCGTCACGATTCTGGTGTCGACCCATTACATGGAAGAAGCGGAGTACTGCAATCGGATCGCCCTGATCAACGACGGCAGGCTGGTGGCGATCGGCAGCCCCAGCGAGATGCGCAGGCGCGAACTCGGCGGGTCACTGTATGAACTCGACTGTACGGCGCTCGGCGCGGCGCTGGTGGCCCTGCGGGAAGCGCATGAAGTTATTGAGGCGGCTATTTTCGGCGACAAGCTGCACGTCCTGCTCGAGCCCTCCGCCGCCGCCGCCGATCTGCCGCCCTTGCTGGCGCGGCGGGGTATTACGGCCGGTCCGCCGCGCGCCATCGTGCCGAGCCTCGAGGATGTGTTCGTGCAGCTCGTCTCCAAGCCACATACGGCGCCGGCCACTGCATGAACGCACGGCGCCTCTTTGCCATTGCGTTCAAGGAGACGTTGCAGATATGGCGCGACCCGCGCAGTCTCGCCATTGCATTGCTCATGCCGGCGATGCAGATGGGGCTGCTCGGCTACGGCGTCAGCCTCGACATCAAGCGCGTGCCGCTTTGTGTCTATGACCAGGAGAACAGCCAAACCAGCCGGGAACTAGTGCAGCGGTTCGTTGCCTCTCACTGGTTCGCTGCCGCGCACATCCTCCACGACGAGCGTGCTGTTCGCGATGCCATGGACCGCGGCGGCTGCATCGGGACCGTCACCATCCCGGTCAATTTCTCGCGGGTTCTGGCGGCGACGGGCGCCGCCTCCGTGCAGACGGTGTTCGACGCAACCGACGCCAATACGACCAACATTTCCATTGGCTATGCGCAGGGTGTCGTCGCCCAGACAACGAACGAATTCGCCGCACGCTGGGCGGCAGCGCGCGGGTTGCGGGCGCAACGGGCGGGCGGCATCGACCTGGAGCCGCGCGTCTGGTTCAACGAGGGATTGGACAGTCGCAATTTCATCATTCCGGGAGTGGTTGCGGTGATTCTCGGCTTGATCGGCGCGCAGCTGACATCGCTCACTATTTCCCGAGAATGGGAGCGCGGCACCATGGAACAGCTGGTATCCACGCCGGTGACCGCCCTCGAATTGATGATCGGCAAGCTCATGCCATATTTCGTGATCGGATTGTTCGATGCGGCGTTCTGCCTGTGCGCCGCCGTCTTCTGGTTCCGGGTGCCGTTTCGCGGCAGCATCGGTACGCTCATTCTGACCACCGCGCTGTTCACACTCGTCGTGCTGGGCATTGGGTATCTGTTGTCGGTACGCATCCGCAGCCAACTCGGCGCGAGTCAAATGGCCGTCACGCTCACCATGATGCCCATCACTCTGCTGTCAGGCTATACCTTTCCGATCGATCAGATGCCGGCTCCGATCCAAGCTGCGACCTTGCTGGTGCATGCGCGCTATTACGTGACCATCCTGCGGGCCGTATTCCTCAAGGGCAGCACGGTTGCGGATCTGCCCGGCCCCATCCTGGCGTTGGTGCTGTACGCGGCGGTGATCATCTGGATCGCCGCGCGGTCTTTTCGCAAGCGTCTGGACTAGCGATGCTCGAGCGTCTGCAGGTCATGCTGATGAAGGAGCTCCTCGAACTGCGCCGGGACCGATGGGCGATGTTTCGCCTCATCGTGCCTTTGCTCGTTCAGGTGATAGCGTTCGGCTACGCAGCGACTTTCACCGTCAATCATGTGGCAACGGCCGTCCTCGACCTCGATCGCAGCCAGGCGAGCCGCAGCCTCCTGTCGCATTTCGCGGCGACCGGCCGCTTCGAGGTCGTCGATGTCGCAGCAACGCAGCGTCAGGTCACACGCGACCTCGACACCGGCCGCGCCACCGTCGCGATCGTCATCCATGCGGGTTTTGCGCAATACCTCAACAACGGGCGGACGGCGCCCCTGCAGGTGTCGGTCGACGGAACGAATTCGAATACCGCCCTCATTGCGCTGGGGTACGTCAATCTGATCGTCGCGCAATTCCAGGCCGAACAGACGGCCGAGGTTTGGCCGGCGCGGACCGCGGCGTCCAGCCGCGACGGCTCCGTGCTGCTGCAGGAGCGTCCCTGGTTCAACGCAGGGCTCGAGGACCGTTGGTTCTTCATTCCCGGCGTTATCGGTACACTGACCCTGATTCAGGTCGTGAGTTTGACGGCCTTCGCCGTGGTTCGAGAAAGGGAGGTGGGGACGCTGGAGCAGATCATGGTGAGTCCCATTCGCCCGATCGAGTTCATCCTGGGCAAGGCGACGCCGTTCTTCCTCATCGGCCTTTGCGAGGTCGCCTTGATCACTATTCTCGGCGTGCTCTGGTTTCACATCCCCTTCGTCGGCAGCTGGCTGGTCATGTTGCTTGGGGCGTCGCTCTTTTTGCTCGCTGCCATCGGGCTCGGCCTGCTGCTGTCGACCTTGGCACGCACTCAGCAGCAGGCCTTTGCCTTGAACTTCTTTCTGGTGAACCCTTTTTTCATCCTCTCGGGTTTCGCCTTTCCGATCGCGGCCATGCCGCAGGTGCTGCAATGGTTTACGCTGATCAATCCCCTGCGCTACTTCCTGGTCGTCATCCGCTCGGTATTCCTCAAAGGCGTGGGCATCGGCGTGCTCTGGCCGGATCTGGGGGCAATGGCTTTGCTCGGAGCGGGGATGTTCACGCTCAGTGTGCTGCGTTTCCGGAAATCCCTGGATTGATGCCTGCGATGGCGTTGGATGTATTCGCAAAACCCCGGATGGCGCAGCACTCGAATGCCGACGGATGCTGCGATCCGCGCGGTTTGCGGCGGCAGAGCAGGCAGCTGGCACGCAACATGACCGTTATCGTACCCGCTGCGGGCTCTACGCGACTACACTGCTGACCGTCATGCCCTCATTTTGGGATTCTCGCATCGCAAGTCTCGCCGTCGCATTGGCGGTCGGACTCTTGGTGGGCCTCGACCGCGAAAAGCACAAGAATGCCGGCTCTTCATCAAGTGCGGCGGGAGTCCGTACATTCGCGCTGGTTGCGCTGTTGGGGGCGATGACGGCGCTGCTGCATTCCGACGCATTGATTGCCGTAACCGGGGCGGGTGTGGTCATCTTGACCGCAATGTCCTATCGAGCTTATCAAGTTCAGTATCCTGGGCTCACGACGGAATTTGCGCTGCTCGCCACCTTCGCGATCGGATTCATGGCGGTCGGGCAAATTGAACTCGCCGCGGCCCTGGGTGTCCTGGTCACGCTGCTCATCAGCTCGAAAACCAGATTGCACAAATTTGCCGTATCCCAGCTATCCGAACAAGAGCTGCACGATGCCACCCTGCTGGCGGGCGCGGCGCTCATCGTCCTGCCCTTGCTGCCGGACCGTCCCATTGATCCTTTCGGGGTGGTGAATCTGCAAGTCGTATGGCGTCTGACGATTCTCATGTTGAGCGTCAACGCCTTGGGATACGTCGCCCGCCGCACCCTCGGTCCCCAGGTGGGATTGGCGGTCGCGGGGTTCTGCGGCGGCTTCATTTCGAGCATCATTACCATTGCGGCACTGGGCAGGCAAGCTCGAATGGACCCGTCGCTGTTGCGTAGTGCGGTCGCAGGGGCTGCATTTTCCTCCATTGCCACCGCGATCGAATTGCTGATCATCGTATTCATGACCAACATGAAACTAATGCCGTACCTCGGTCCTGGCATCGTGGCCATGGGCATGGTCGCGACGGCGTATGGGTTGGCGTTCGTAGTGTCGGCGAAAACACTCCGGACGCCCGCGGCACCCGTCTCGGGACGTGCGTTCGAGCCGAAATTCGCCTTCATATTTGCCAGCGCATTTGGCTTCGTATCGCTGATTGCAGCCGTGCTGCAAAGGGATATCGGTCCGTCGGGGGCGCAGGCCACGGTTGCGCTCGGGGGATTCATCGACACGCACGCGGCGACGGCTTCCGCGGCGCGATTGGCATCCTCCGGCACACTCGAGTTGGTCCCTGCGGCGTTCGCCGCCATGCTGGCGATCACTGTCAATACGCTCGTGAAGGCGGCGGCGGCGGTATTCATTGGCGGCCCGTCCTTCGCGGTCAGGCTCTGTCCGAGCCATTTCGCAATGCTCATCGCGCTGTGGCTACCGTGGTGGTTTGCACCCTAGATCGATCCGGCGGCCGCGTCCATTACGCGGAGCAAAGGAATCGCGTTATTCGCGGATCTCCTGACGCGCTAGGGATATCCGCGGGGACACGGGCCATCGCGCATCAGTATCAATCCGTATCGCCTGGAGCGTTTCCCCAATGGCGTCGAGCGATCCAACGGAGGAGATTGATCCCACAAGTGCGAGGAGAGGGCGATGCTACAGAAACCTTATTATGCGATCACTACCGTGGCCCCGCATTCCAGCGAAGAACGCCACGCCGCGATTGCCCAGGCGGCATATTTTCGCGCCCAAAAACGCGGTTTTGCGCCGGGCCGCGAGCTTGAAGATTGGTTGGCGGCAGAGACTGAAATTGCCGAGCGCTTCACCCGCGAAGGCCGCTAAACCTCTCTGGGGCCGGTACGAATTGGCGCTCGACGATTCCGAAGCGGGCGGTTGCGACAGAGTTATGCATGGGCAATCCGTCAAGGACCGCTGCCGAAATGCGTCCATCCCTCGGAGGCAAAAGCGAGCGGCAGACCGAGGTCATCGAGTATCACTACCCGGGGGTGAGCGCCCTCCGACCATTCCGCCATGCGACCGATGGGCGTGATCGGAACACCGGACAGCTGTGCAAGTTTGTCGATCCGGGCCGATGCCGCGGTCGGCGCTGTGAACAGGATTTCATAATCGTCGCCGCCCGTCAGCGCGGTCGCGAGGCGATGAGGATCCCCGGCTATTGCGGCGCGGGCGGCGGATGACAGCGGGACCGACCGGGCTTCGATCACCGCAGAGAGGCGTGAGACCTCGCAGAGATGCCGCAAATCGGCGACCAGCCCATCCGAAACGTCAAGCCCAGCGGTCGCGATGCCGATTAGCCGTGGGCCCAGGGCGACACGCGGCTTGGGCAACCGATAGCGATCGACGAGAAACGCGGTCGAGGTCGCGTCGAGCGTGGACGGCCCGGCACGCAATACCGAGAGCCCCAGCGCTGCATCGCCGATCGTACCGGTGACGAAGACGGTGTCGTCCCTTTGCGCGCCGCCCCGCCTGATGATCCGACCGATCGGCGCTTCACCAAGAGCCGTGACCGCGATCGTGATCGGGCCCGACGTGGAACTCATGTCGCCGCCTATCAAGTGCAGATCGTATTCGGCCTGGTCGCGGGCAAGGCCCGCGGCGAAATCGCCGATCCAACCCTCATCGACTGCGTTCGGCAGTACCATATCCAGCAGATACGCGCGCGGGACTGCGCCCTTGGCGGCGAGATCCGAGAGATTGACGCGCAGAGCTTTGCGCGCGATCAGATCGGCCCTCTGGTCCGCCGGAAAATCTATACCGCCGACTATGGCGTCGGTTTTGACCACCAGTTCATTGCCGGGTGCCGGACTGATCACGGCTGCGTCGTCGAGCAACCCGTAGGCGCCGGGAAATGCCCGCGCAAGCGGCGCAAAATAACGCGCGATCAATTCGAACTCACTTGGCAGGCGCTGTTTCGACATCCGGGAATGTGACTCGAGTTGAAGTACTTAAGGACCGCTTCGCGCAGCGAAACCGAGCAGCATTTCGCAACACCTCCGTCGACCACGCGGCAGAAGAGCGTTCATGTGCGACGACGTAGAAGAATGCCATAAGCCGCCATATTGATCGCCAGTACCGCTCCGCCGAGCAGTACCTGCACCGAGCGGGTGAGCTGCGGCGGATACACGACCGGCAAAAGATAGTGGTCCACAAAGTCGCTTGAATATGCCGCGCCGCCGGCTGCGCGCTGCAGCCAGTTTTCCAGCGGCGTCAGCGGACAGATCCAGCCGCCGAACTCGACTGCGGCGCCCCAGACGGCAACCGGAATGTGCACCCAGACGATCCAATGCCAGCGCCAAGCAAGCCAGCCGCCGCACAGAACGAAGGTAATGAAGCCAAGATGGGCGATCAGCACCAGGTCGGCGAGGATCCGATACGTTTCGGATGTCAAAGGGCACAACTCCGGCTAGAGACGGAACAATCTACATAGCTTCTTGTAGAACACAAAACCCGGATCTTTTGCCTGACCGGCGGAGCCGCATGCGAAGCTACTGAACCGCCAGACGATTTTCAACGGCCACGACGCCGGGTGCCGACCACGCGGCTTGCGACGCATCATCACGCTCCTGCCAGGTATGAACCCGGCCCTTTAAAATGATTGTCGAATCGTCCACATCGACCTCGATGCCCTTGGCGTCAAGGCTGGCGTGACGCTTGAATGCGTCCTTGATGGTTGCCTTGACGTTGGCGGCTTTGATATTCGATGCCACACGAATGTCGTTCGTGATTCCTTTGACGCCCATCAAGTTTCGTACCGCGTTCTCCGCTGTATTGCGCTGGTACCCCCAGTTCACTTGCCCGTCCAGCGTCACCCATCCATCCTTGATCAGCGGCTTGATTCGAGTGTCTCTCAACAAGACATTCCATTGCAGCGCGTTTGCCGCCGCCTCCGCGATGTCCGTGTCCGTGCGTACGCACGATTCGGGAATATTCACCTGAATGTCATTCGCGATGGCACGCACGCCGCGAACGCGCTTGGCGATGCCGTCTGCCGCATATCGATCAGTGTAGTTGGAAACGTCGCCGGTCAAAGTCACCACGCCGTTACTGACGGCTACTCCAATTCGGGTGTCGTCGATGCTGGGATCCCAACGCAGCTCGCTTTCCACATCGCGACGGATATTTGCATCGGTCTTCATAAAGATTTCCTTGCTGTCTGAGCTATTTGGCAAGCTTGGTAAGCGAACCGCGGTCGGGTCCGCGGACACGCCGCATCATAAAGAATGTCTATATTGATCTGCGCTGAGCTTGGCATCTTTAGTCGACGATCAACGGTGTTTCATCGGGCATGCTCACAAACAGATCTTCTAGGACGCTGAATACTCCGAAGAGCAGCAGAATCCCAAAACACAGAGCCATGAAAATGCCTAAGACTTGCACAAATACCTCGTCACCCGCGCTTCCCATGAACAATGCGCCATTCGGATTATTCATGAAATACGGAACAGTGCGTATTGGTATACGGCGTCAACGCACGACGATGCGGATGAAGGGGAACAGCGGGGCCGGTCCATGCTAAGGTACGCAGGGCGCACTGTGATCCCGAAGCGGCAGATCTGGCTGATGCGGAACGCAACGGAGTGGGTTGTATGGCCCGTGATTCGAGAACCGGAAGGCCATGGGCGTGACGAATAGCATCCCGTTTCGCGTTCATCCCATGCTTGCCACACTGGTGGCCGAGCCGTTCGATAAGCCCGGGTGGGTATTTGAGGAAAAATACGACGGCGACAGGGTTCTTGCCTACAAGGAAGGGGATCGGGTTCGGCTGCTATCCAGGAACGAGAAGGATCTTACGGACCGCTTTCCACGGATCGCGGCGGCCATTGCGGCCCTCCATGCCCAAACACTCCTCCTCGATGGAGAAGTGGTGGTGTTCGACAGCAAGGGTGTCTCCCGCTTTCAACTGCTTCCGCAGAATGGCGCTGAGGCCGTCTATGCCGTCTTCGATTGTCTTTTTCATGATGGCAAGGATTTGCGCCATGAACCGCTTTCAGCGCGTCGCGCCGTGTTGGAGACTGCGATCGTCTCGAACCATGCCCTGATACCTTCGCGCAGGCTCTCCGACAACGGCCTCGAGGCATTTCGCATGGCCAAGCGGCGCGGATACGAGGGCCTGGTGGCGAAAGATCTTTCCTCTCCGTATGTGGAAGCGCGCTCCACCCGGTGGCTGAAGGTCAAGGTTCATCAAGAAGAGGAATTCGTGATTTGCGGATACACAAAGCCCGCCGGCGCGCGGCTGCATTTCGGCGCACTTCTTCTCGGTGCTTACAGCGAGAACCGATTGCACTACGTCGGCAAGGTCGGAACCGGCTTCGATGCGGCAACACTTGCTTCACTGCACCATCGGTTCCAATCATTGGTGAGATCGCAATCCGCGCTGGTTGATCCCCCGCGGGAGAAGGGCGTGGTCTTTATTGACCCGACATTAGTCGCGCAAATTTCGTTCCACGAATGGACTGCCGATAGAAAGCTGCGTCAGCCGGTGTTTCTAGGCCTGCGCGACGACAAAAGTGCCCCAGAAGTGCTCTTGCCGGGGCCCGCCGCATGAAGAAGAGCCAGGATCCCGCGCCCGCAAAATTGCGGCTGCCGATACCGATATCGAATCCGGACAAGGTGTTCTGGCCCAACGAGGGCTATACGAAACTGAATCTGGCCGAGTATTACTGCACGATCTTTCCCAAGCTACAGCCATACATTAAGGATCGCATGTTGGCTCTGGAACGCTGTCCCGATGGCATGCTGGGCGAGTGCTTCTTTCAAAAGCAGAAACCGCGCAACATGCCGGCCGGAACGCCGACCGAACGGCTCGAGCATGTCACCTCCACCGGCAGGTTCACCGATTACGTGGTCGGCGGCTCCTTGGTAACTCAGCTTGCCTTGGTAAACCTCGGGTGCATTGCCGTGCATGTCATGGGCAGCCGCGCAAATTCACCCCGGCAGCCGGACTGGATATGCATCGATATTGATCCCGAAACCGGGCTATTCGCGGATGCAGCCCGCGCGGCATTGAAGGTCAAAGCCGCTCTGGATTTCTTGAAACTCCCCTCCTACCCGAAAACCTCGGGCAGTCGAGGCTTGCATGTGTTGGTGCCGATCCGTGTTGGGCCTGATGCGGACCAGGTCCTTGCCTTCGCAAGGTCGTTCGTCGGCCGGGTGGCGTCCGCGCATCCGAATGAATTGACCGTCGAACATTCTGTTGCGGCACGGGGCGATCGGGTCTACCTGGATCCATTTCGCAATGGCTTCGGCCAGACCATGGCGGCGCCTTATTCTGTCCGGCGTCGCGAAAGCGCGCCCATCTCCACCCCGCTGGAATGGTCGGAGGTCACGCCCATGCTAATCCCTTCCGATTTCAACCTGGGGAATTTTGCCGCGCGGGTCGAACGGGTCGACCCGTGGAGCGATTTCTTTGAGAATCGCCAGGTGTTGGAGGATGCCACCCCATTGCTCAACCGGCTGTGATCTCACTTTCGGCGCATGAAATACCGCCGCGGCAGGCAGTGCGCACACTCAGCGAACAACTACGTGCGGGCGTAGAGGCCTACGAGTGAAGCTTCGGCGAGCACTTTTCCGTGCATGGCCTGCAGCAGTTTCGATCTGCGCGGTCTGTGCAAATCGGGCAGCACGACGCTCAATGCGTAAAGCCTATGAAAGTAGCGGTGGCGCCCGACGGGCGGACAAGGCCCGCCATAGCCTGTTCTCATCCAATCGTTGAGCCCATCGAGCGTACCGGCCGGCACGGCGTGATGCGTGATGTCCTCTGGCAATCCTGTTATGGTTGGCGGGATGTTGTATAGGATCCAATGGACCCATGTGGTCTTCGGTGCTTGGGGATCCGGCGCGTCCGGATCTTCGACTATTAGCGCCAGGCTCTTTGCGTTCGATGGAATTCCGGACCATTGCAGAGGTGGCGATACATCCAAGCCGTCGCAAGTGTAGCGCTTCGGTATCGGGCAGTTGTCGGCAAACGCGGCCGAGCTAATCAACAGGTTCATCGCCATTCTCGATGTCGGGCCGTTGCAGCCACGGTTGACAAGCTAATGCAGAGGCGCGGAATTCGCACTAAGGGGTTTCCGAGGAGGTCAGTTCCATGCCATGTCCACGCGCAGTCGCTTCGTAGTCACACACCGCCGCGCCGCCGGAGCTGCGGGCCGGTCGGCCGAGGTTTGCGAGCACAAGGGCATCGGCCACCCGGACAGCCTGTGCGACGGAGTTGCCGAGGCCGTTTCGCGCGCGCTTTGCAGGGCGTACCTGGAAGCATACGGTGCGGTCCAGCACTACAATGTCGACAAGGCATTGTTGATCGGCGGGCAAAGCGAGCCACGTTTCGGCGGCGGCCGACTTGTCACACCCCTACGATTGATTGTGTGCGGGCGGGCGACGGCCGTACACGGGTCGGAGTTGCCGGCGCTGGTCTGCCGCGCCGCAGAGGAGTACCTGCGCTCGGTCGTGCGTCACGACCACAGGATCTTCAATATCGAGTCGGCCGTCCGCGGCGGCAGTCCCAATCTACGATGCGTCGCGGGCAACGACAATCGTGGGCCGCGCGCCAACGATACCTCCTTCGGTGCCGGATTCGCGCCGTATTCGCCGCTGGAGCGCACCGTGTTGAACGCAGGTCAGGTGCTATGTTCAGATGATTTTCGTGCCGCCTTTCCGGCGGCGGGCGACGACTATAAAGTCATGGGCGCAAGAATCGGCACCGAATGGCGCGTTGTCGTCGCGCTGGCCATGGTCGATCGCGCGGTTAGGAACGCCAAGGATTACTTTGAAGTCAAAGCCGAAATCACAAAGTATCTGAAACGGGCCCTGGGACTAAAGGGGCGCCTGCTCGTCAACGCCCTTGATGATCCTAAGGCGTCCAACGAGAGCGGCATCTACCTGACCGTGACGGGGCTCAGTGCCGAGCACGGAGACGACGGCCAGGTCGGTCGCGGCAATCGAGTCAACGGCCTGATCACGCCGAGCCGTGCAATGTCGCTCGAAGCGGCTGCGGGTAAGAATTCCGTTGCCCACGTGGGCAAGCTCTACAATCTTCTGGCGCACCGGATTGCGCACGCCATCGCCGACGGTCAGCCGGCGCTGCTCGAGGCATCGGTTCAGTTGCTGTCGACCATCGGCCGGCCCGTCGGCGAACCGGATCTGGTGGCGATTCGACTCACGCGCGGGTCTCGCGGCAAGACCGTTCGCGACCGGGAAGTGCTGCGCATTGCGCGCTCGCAGCTACGCAATATCACCAGTCTTTCGCAGGACTTGATAGAAGGGCGCATCAAGGTATTTTGACGACCGCAATCGGCCCTGTGCGGGTCATTTCGGAGGCAGCCTCTCGGGAACGGCGGGTTCATCACGGGATGTTCGACCGGCTTTGGCCGCGAATTTGCGCGCGCGGCGCTGGCGCACGGGTTTCGTGTCGTCGCGACGGCGCGCGACGCACGCAAAATGGACGATGTCGTCGCCGGGCATGAAGAGCAGGCGCTGTCGCTCACGCTCGACGTGACGGATGCAGGAGAAATCGAGAGTGCGGTCGGGGAAGCCGAGCGGACGTTCGGCCGCATTGATGTCCTTGTCAACAATGCCGGGTACGGTTACATGGCGGCGGTTGAGGAGGGTTCGCGTGCTGTTGGTGGAGCCGGGTCCTTTTCGGACCGATTGGGCTGGAAGATCACTGCGACAATCGCCGCAATTCATCGCCGACTACGAGCAAACGGCCGGCCGCCGGCGTCGCGAAATCGCAGGATACAGCGGCCAGCAGCCGGGAGATCCGGCACGGGCCGCGGAGGCGGTCGTCAAGGTGCTGGGGTCGCCGGCGCCGCCGGCCCATCTGGTGCTCGGCCGCGATGGGCTTGAGAACGCAGAGAGGCAGTTAAGATCGATGCTGAGCGATATCGAGCGCTGGCGGCAGACGAGTTTGGCGGCAGATTTTCAGGCCGCGTGACAAGAGGAGCTTTGCCGCATCCGGCAGGTGCAGGCGATCGAGGCCCGCCTCAGCATACGACGCCGCCTGTCTCAGGGTGCTTCGTGCGCTGAAATCCGTTAAATGGATCCGTAGTTCCTCGTATATGAACCCGGCATCGAAGGGCGCATCGTCTGCGTCAGAAGGAACGAAGGAGAGACTTATGGACACCGGTGTAGGGCGTGCGTTGATCGGCCAATGGTATCGACACTTGGACAAGGGGGAAATCTTCCAGGTGATCGGACTGGATACTGAGGCGAAATCGATTGTGACACAGGACTTCGACGGCGATCTCGATGAGATCAACGAAGAGAACTGGATTACGCTGCCCCTTGGTCTGGCGGAGCCTCCGGAGGACTGGACCGGCCCCGTCGATGCCGTGGACGTCGACGATCTCGGATATTCGGAGACGGATATGGCGGCGACCGACTGGAATGAACCGCTGCAACCGCTCGTTGCCGCGGCTGAAGCCTGGGAGGATTCGAGCGACGAAGAAGAACGCGACCCGGAGGGCGAAGGGCGGCCGGTCGAGGACTTGGTGCTCGATAGCGCCGAAACGAAACAGCTGCTTGACTGAGGAGAGTGAACTTGAATCGGCCACTTCGAGATGGACAGGATGGCGCCAACCTTCGCAGGCGACGGGAGGAGATGGTCGAACGGCACATCTCCCATCGAGGCGTACGCTCCGCCCCGGTGCTTGCCGCCATGCGCAGAGTGCCCCGCGAAGACTTCCTGCCGGAGGACCTCAGGGAGTTTGCCTACGACGATACGCCGCTTCCCATTGCCGAGGGCCAGACGATCTCCCAGCCCTACATCGTCGCGATGATGACGGAGGCGCTGGATCTCAAGGGAGGCGAGAAGGTATTGGAGATCGGCACTGGTTCCGGTTACGCGGCGGCGGTACTGGCGGAAATTGCGCAGGATGTCTATACGGTCGAGCGCATCGGTCAGCTCGCGGAGAAGTCGGCCGCCACGCTCGCACGCCTGGGATACGGCAATGTTCATGTACTGCACGCCGACGGAACGCTCGGCTGGCCGGATCATGCTCCATACGATGCCATCATCGTTGCGGCCGGGGGCCCTCAGGTTCCCGAATCTCTGAAGGCGCAACTGAAGATCGGCGGTCGGCTGGTAATTCCGGTGGGCGCGGATCGGCGTCTGCAGGAACTGGTGCGGGTAACCCGCGTCGCGCAGGATCAATTTACAACGACGGAACTCGCGGACGTTCGTTTTGTGCCGTTGGTGGGCGCCGAAGGTTGGGCCGCGC
Source organism: uncultured Gammaproteobacteria bacterium (assembly GCA_963702735.1). GTDB lineage: Bacteria > Pseudomonadota > Gammaproteobacteria > Steroidobacterales > Steroidobacteraceae > Bog-1198. The sequence goes on from CAVPDW010000003.1 coordinate 567,658, forward strand.
AAGGCCGGCGCGCCGCTCATGCGCCGGACGGCACCTTGGCGCAGGCGATTCGAAAGCACAGCGAGAAATTCACATCGATCGATTCCGTGAATCTCGAGCCGCTGCTGCAGAGGATCGGCGATGCGCGGGTGGTTCTTCTCGGGGAAGCGACGCACGGCACCTCTGAATTTTACCGCATGCGCGAACGGATCTCGCGCGAGCTCATCCAGAAGAAGGGCTTCTCCTTTGTCGCGATCGAGGGTGATTGGCCGGACGCCGCGCGCATCGATCATTACGCCCGGCACAGCAAAGTGCCCCCCTCCGAATGGACCGCTTTCGCCCGATTTCCGGTGTGGATGTGGCGCAATCGGGAAGTGCGCGAATTCGTCGACTGGCTGAGGGCCCACAATGCAGGCGTCAAGCCCAGCGAGCGTGTCGCGTTCCACGGCCTCGATCTCTACAGCCTGTACAACTCGATTCGTTCCATCCTCGATTATCTTGACAGAGTCGATCCGAAAGCCGCAGAGGTGGCGCGGCGCCGCTACGGGTGCCTGACTCCGTGGCAATCGGATCCCGCGGTGTACGGTCAGGCCACTCTAAGCGGCCTTTACCAGACATGCGAGCGTGAGGTCACCTCCATGCTCCAGGATCTGATGCAGAAACGCCGGGCCTATGCCGAACACGACGGCGAGCGGTTCCTGGACGCGGTGCAGAACGCCCGGCTGGTCGCCAATGCGGAACGCTACTATCGAACCATGTACTACGGATCTCGTTCCTCGTGGAACCTGCGCGACAGCCACATGTTCGAAACTCTGAAAAATCTGCTGACCTTTCATGGGCCGCAGAGCAAGGGGATCGTGTGGGCGCACAATTCGCATGTCGGCGATTCGGCGGCCACCGAAATGTCGGCACGCGACGAATACAATATCGGCCATCTGTGCCGCCAAGAGTTCGGCGATGCCAGCTATTCGATCGGCTTCGGGACCAATAGCGGCACTGTCGCTGCGGCCTCGAATTGGGACGAGGAGATGCAGGTCAAGACCGTGCGCCCGGCTTTGGCAGGGAGCTACGAGCTGCTATGCCACGAAACCGGCGATCCTCGCTTCTTGCTGCCATTGCGCGGAATGGGTTCCGCGGCGCCCTTGGCCGGATTATTGCAGCCGAAGCTGGAGCGAGCCATCGGCGTGATCTACCGGCCGGAGACCGAGCTGCAGAGCCACTATTTCGAAGCGGTGCTGCCGCGGCAGTTCGACGAATATGTCTGGTTCGACCAGACCAGCGCCGTCACTCCGCTGCGCAGCGAGGAACTCAAGGGCCTGCCCGACACCTATCCGTTTGGTCTCTGAAAATCATGGCCGCCTGCCATGACCCGCGCTATGCCATCGCCAAGCTGGCATGGCTGCGCGCGCAGGGGATCTGGCCGAATGGCCTACGATATTTATGGACCGACGCATTCGGCGTGGTTCTTCTGGTCTCACTGTATGCCGAATCGGGCAGTCGGCGATACCTGGACGAAGCGGAATCCTTGGTCGCCGAGGTAGTTCGCGTACTGGGGCGCCCACGCGGCATCCGCATCGGCGAGGCGCCCGATCGGGATGGTCAGTATTTCCACTACCTCGCCATGTGGCTGTATGGATTGTGCATCCTCGGCCGGCATATTCCGGACTACCGGCGCATGGGAGTCGAACTGGTGCGGCAGATTCATGAGGCCTTCCTGGTGCGGGGAAGGGGTGTGATTTGGAAGATGAAAGAGGACCTGAGCGGCCCCTATCCTGGATATGGTCTCGGAGCGCTCGACGCCTTTGACGGCTATGTATCCTACAACCTCCTCGACGGCACCGCCCTGGCCGATGAGATCGCCGATATGCGCCTAATAATCGAGCGATCGGCCCCCGATTTGCTCATCACTCAGGATCTCGGGATCGGAATGATGCTGTGGATGAGCCAATTCTTTCCGGAAGAGGGCTGGGCAAGAACGCAGGAGGCGCGCGGATTGCGGATGCTCGAGCGAATGTGGGTCGACGAAGGGTACTTCTGCCGCGAGCCTGAGGCTCGCGATGTGAAGTTCGCCTTCACCAATTACGGGGTCTCAGTGGGCTTGCAGGCAGTGAACGCAATGCCGACGCGGATACAGCGCCTCAACGCGTTTTTCGAGACCTACCATTCCGGGGACCAGTACGATCGCGACGCAATTACCCACGTGATGGCCTGCAGTTCGCACTTTCCGGGATATCTCATCCGAGGGTTCGGCCGGTAAGGGCGTGCACTATCACGTGGTCTCCGGATTTCAGCCCTGCCGTCTTGCTCTCATCCGAATCGAGGTGCAGCTCCAGCCGACAATCCGCCGATACGCGCACGAGAACATCGCGAAACAATATTCGATGCGTGTGGCGTTCAGTGCCTATGTCAACGCGATCCCCATCGACGAGTCCGAGGCCATCAGCATCGAGGGGGCTCATGTGCAGATGGCACAGCGCACGGATTACACCGTGTTCAAGTCTCACCTGCGCTCTGGGGCCCTCGAGGAGAATGCCCGGGGTCTCTTTAAGATCGCAGGATGCGCGTGTCGGAGCTTGGATTCCGAGCGTGCGCGCATCCGTCTGCGACAACTCTACTTGGTTGGTTTCCCGAGGCGGCCCAATGATGCGGACTTTGGATAATCGACCATGCGGGCCTATCAAGGAGACCGACTCCTGGGCGGCGTATTGGGTCGGTTGTCCCAGCCGCGACTGCACATGAAGTCGGTAGTGATCGCCGAACAGCTTCTCAATGACGGCGGACGTCAGATGCACGTGCGCCGTCGAAACGACCACCGGCACGCGCATCCAGGCTTTTCTCGGTTGCTGGCTTGAATTGTGCATTTTCCACCCATCTCTTGGCTGCCTACATTGCACGATGCGCAGCCATAGGGAAATACGTGTAAGCCCGGATGGGATTACGTGTGACTCCAGCCTCGATACATCGGGCGATCAGTCGATCATGCCGCGCAGAGCCTGCGCCACTGTTCGATCGACAGCAGCCTGATGCCGAGTCTTTGCGCGCGCGCGACCTTGCTGCCCGGATGCGCTCCGACCACCAGAGCATTGGTGGCGCCGGAGATCGTGTCGCTGAAGCGTGCTCCCAGATCGAGCGCCCGTTGGCGGGCCTGCGCCCGCGTCATGCCGGGGAGCCGACCGGAAAAGGCGACCACCATGCCCGCGAGGGAGCCGCCGGCGGAGGAGGCGGCCTTGGATAGAACCTTCATGCAGGAGAGAAGCTCGGCAACCACCGCTCGATTCCTGCGCTCCGCGAAAAAGGCGATGAGTTCATCGGCGATCCCGGGACCTATCGACTCGACTCGGCGCAGCCTGCGATAGGCCGAGCTTCCGTGCTTGCGTGCGGCACGCATTGCCGAGGTCCATGCCCCAATGGAACGGTAGGCGAGCGCGAGCTTTCCGGCGGTGACGACTCCCACCTGCGGTATACCCAGTGCGTAGATGAAGCGGTCGAGCGCGATCTCGCGCCGCATCTCGAGGCTATCGGACAGGCGCTCGATCGAGCGCCTGTTCCAGCCGGGGAGCGCGGCCAGGGGCGCCTTTTGCGAGGTTTGTCGCAGCGAAAGGCCGAACAGATCGGCGGGTGTCTTCACCAGACCTGCGCCTGCCAGCTGCGCGAGTCGCTTCGGGCCGAGACCTGCGATGTTCGCCGCGTCGCGTGAGACGAAATGGCGCAGCCGTTCGACGCGCTGCGCCGGACAAACGAGCGCGCCGCTACACCGGCTGGCCGCTTCGCCGGCCGCTTGAATCACGCGGCTGCCGCACACAGGGCAGCGGGTGGGAAACGCGAAACGGCGGCTGTGCGCCGGCCGCAAGGCCGGAATGATCGCAATGACCTGAGGGATCACCTCTCCGGCTCGGCGGATTTGCACGGTGTCGCCTTCGCGAATGTCCTTGCGGCGGACGTAGTCCCGGTTGTGCAAGGTCGCGCGGCGGATCTCGACCCCATTGAGAATCGCCGGCTCCAGCTCCGCTACCGGGGTCAGTACGCCGGTGCGGCCGACTTGAACGACGATCCTTCTCAGGACGGTCTGGGTTTCGGCGCCGGAGAACTTGTACGCGACCGCCCAGCGCGGTGCATGCGATGTCGTCCCGAGGCGGTCTTGCCAGTCGAGACGGTCCACCTTGAAAACGACCCCGTCGATTTCGTACGCGAGGCGGTCCCGCCGGCGCCGTAACGATTCGTAGATGGCCTGGGCGGCGTCGCCCGTGCAAGGTCGCATCAGCGGATTGATCGGCAGACCCCAGCTCTCCAAGCGGTGCAGCGTCTTCGAATATGTTCCGGCGAAGCCAGGCTGCACATTTCCCCAGCCATGAACGAAAAAATGCAAGCGGCGGCGTTTGGTCACCCGACTGTCGAGTTGCCGCAGGCTTCCGGCCGCGGCATTTCGCGGGCTGACGAAAGGCGCTTCCGCGCCTGCGCGGCGTCGGGCGTTCAACGCGGCGAAATCGGCGCGCGTCATGTAGACCTCACCGCGCACCTCGAGCCGGCGCGGCATGGCCGGCCCTTCGAGCCGCATCGGCAGATTGCGAACACCCCGCAGGTTGGCGGTGACATCCTCGCCCATGCTGCCGTCTCCCCGCGTGCCGCCGCGCACGAACGCTCCATTCTCATACCAGCAGACGGCGGTCAAACCGTCGATCTTGGGTTCGGCGACAAGATTCATCCGTTCATCGGCAGCGAGTCCGAGCGTGCGCCGCGTGCGCAGCAGCCAGGCGCGGAAATCGCTTTGCGTAAAGACATTCTCCAGCGAGAGTACGGGCCGTTGATGGCGGATTTTGGGGAAGACCGCAAGCGGCGAGGCGCCGACCCGCAGGCTTGGGCTGTCTGCCCGACGCAGCGCAGGGTATTTGCGCTCGACGGCTTCGAGGCGAGTCCGCAACGCATCGTAGGCTGCATCCGTGATCTCGGGCGCGTTGAGCTGATAATAGAGACGATCGTGGCGCCTGATTTGCGCGATCAACCGCGGCAGTTCGCGCCGTGCAACGCGCTCGGTCAAGCTCGCAACGACTGGCTCCGTTCGCTTCGACTGCCGGGCGGTGCCCGAGGCGCGGCTCATGTCGGCGGTGGTTCCTTCGTGGTCTCGTAAGCTTCAAGAGTGGTCACCCGTGCATTTCGCCACCGGCCATGGCCGCATGCAATGCGTATAACCCCGGATGTCCCCAAGGGATGTTAGCGCCTAGACTTTTGCACAATTGGGAGGGCAATCTGGTGGAAACTCAGCCGGAGGTCGCTTTGGCGGGGCTCAAAAAGCGCAGTGAACCGACGGGTCCTGCGGTTGCGGCCGCGGCGGCCCACAACCAAGAGATCGCCGCGGCGTTCGACGAGATTGCCGATCTGCTCTCCATACAGGCGGAGAACGGGTTTCGAATCCGCGCCTATCGGCGCGCCGCTCAAATCGTACGCGGTCTTCCGCGTGAGCTGGCAGAAATGCACGGCACCAAGGACTTCCAAGCGCTGCCGGGGATAGGTGAGGATCTGGCCGGAAAGATCGAGGAGTTGCTTCGTACGGGGCAACTGAAGGCTCTCGAGAAGCTGCGGCATCAGGTTCCTGCCGGCCTTCGCGAGCTGCTGAGCCTCCCGGCGCTCGGCCCCGTGCGCGTTAGGGCGTTGAGCAGCGAACTGCGTGTCCGCGACATCGACGACCTGAGGCGTGTGCTTGCCGATGGACGGCTGAGCACGGTGCGGGGTTTCGGACCGAAGATTCGCGGGCGGCTGGCTCAGGCGCTGGAAGAAAGACGCGGCGGTTTGCCGCAGCGTGTTCCATTCTCCGTGGCGACTCAGTACGCGAAGCCTCTCAAGACATTTCTCGAGTCGATTCCCGGTGTCAGCCGGGTGGAGATCGCGGGAAGCTATCGGCGCGGCCGCGATACGGTGGGGGACATCGATGTGCTGGTATGTGCTCAACAGGGTGCGGCTCCCATTGAGGCGCTGAAGCGCTACTCGGAATTGCGCAAGCTGACGGCGGCGGGCGGGACGAAGGCCTCGGGCACCTTGCGCAACGGGTTACAGGTGGACGTGCGGGTGCTGGAGCCGGAAAGTTTCGGGGCGGCGCTGCATTATTTCACCGGAAGCAAGGACCATAACATTCATATCCGGCGTCGCGCGCAGGAGCGCGGCTACAAGCTCAATGAGTACGGACTGTTCCGCGGCAACAAGAGGATCGCCGGGGCTACCGAGGAGGAATTGTTCGCCGCCCTTGACCTGCCCTGGATACCTCCGGAGCTGCGCGAGGATAGGGGCGAAATCGAGGCTGCGCAACGGCATGCGCTGCCAAAGCTGATCGAGACCTGCGACCTCAAAGGCGATCTTCACGTGCATACGAACGCCACGGATGGCGGCGATTCGCTGCAAGAGATGGTTGCGGCCGCAAAGGCGCGGGGCCTTCGGTACATCGCGATCACCGATCACTCCCAACATGTGGGGGTCACGCATGGACTCGACGTCGAGCGCCTGTCGCTGCAAATGGACACCATCGATGCGTTGAACGAGACCCTGTCCGGTTTCACCGTCCTCAAAGGCGCCGAGGTGGACATTCTGCCGGACGGCGCTCTCGCCCTTCCGGACTCGGTGCTGCGACGACTCGACGTCGTGGTGATCGCCGTGCACACACAATTCGGACTCTCGGAGGCCAGGCAGACCGCCCGCGTGCTACGCGCGCTCGAGCGACCCTGCGTGTCGATTCTCGCGCATCCGTTTGGACGCCTGCTGGGCGATCGGGCCCCCTATCCGCTGGACTTTGAACGGGTGCTGAAGGCGGTACACGAGCGGCCTTGCTACCTGGAAATCAATTCGCAGCCGCTGCGTTTGGACCTCGACGACCTGCATGCCAAAGCCGCTCGCGACCGGGCGATACTGCTCAGCATCGCGAGCGACGCTCATTCCGGGGATCAGCTCGGCTACCTGGAGAACGGCGTTCGGCAGGCGCGGCGAGCTTGGATTACCCGGAATGATGTTTTGAACACGCGTTCCCTCGGCGAACTGCGGACTCTGCTCAGGCGTACGATGCGCTAGTCGCACTCCCTGTCGGTGTCGCAGCAATGAGCACCGGTTGCTTCAGGTTGGCGGAGAGGGTCTGGAGTGCGCCGTAGGACGCCCGAGCGCGACCCCTCACGAAACAATGTGCAACCCTTCACACCCAAATCATAGGCGGTACGGAAGATCTCCGGCGCTCTCTCTCGGGCACTCTGCGCGGAAAGCGAGATGGTTTTGGAGATTGCGCCGTCCACGTAAGGTTGCAATGCGGCCTGCATCAGAAGCTGATCCCGGGGCGGGATCGATTGCGGTTCGATGAAATAATCAGGCAGCGGCGCCGACTCCCCGTGCCGCCGGCGCCACCCCGCAGAGGCATAGTCCTGCACTTGGAAGTCCCGATGCATTCCTTCCTCATCCAACACGCGGCGGCGAGACTCAACACCGAATATGGGCTCGATGCCGCTGCTCACGTTGCTCGCCAACAGGCTGATTGTGCCTGCCGGGGCGATCGCCAGCAGATGGCTGTTGCGAATTCCATGGCGACGGATCGCATCGCGGTTTTCGGCCGGAAGACTTCGTATGAAGGGTCGCTCCAGGTACTCGTCGGCGTCATAGGCGGCAAACGGGCCCTTTTCCCGGGCGATATCCACGGACGCCTGGTAGCTCGCATCGCGCACCTGGCGCATGAGTCCCGCTGCCACGGTGCGCGCAGCCTCGCTGTCGTATCGCAGCCCCAGCATTGCCAACGCGTCCGCCAGGCCTGTGATTCCCAGCCCGAGCCTGCGGGTGCGGCGGGCTTGCTGATGCTGCCGGATCAACGGAAAGCGCGAGACATCGAGTACATCGTCGAGAAATCTCACCGCGAGGAGCGTGGTTTCATGGATGGCCTTGAAGTCGAAATGAGCCGCGGGCGTGAATGCGTCATTCACGAAGGCGGCAAGGTTCAGCGAGCCGAGATTGCACGCTCCATAGGGCGGCAGGGGCGCCTCGGCGCATGGGTTGGTGGCGCTCAGGGTTTCGCAGTAGGCCAGGTTGTTGGCGGCATTGATTCGATCGATGAACAGCACTCCAGGTTCGGCGCAGTCGTAGGCGTTTTCGCACAGCCGGGTCCACAATTCTCGGGCGCGAACGACCTTCCGGACCCGGCAGGCGGTTGGCGTGGCGCTGCCACTCCATGCTCGCATGATGACGCCTGCGTTGTCGGCGCCGCACTCGATCTCCCTGGCCGGAAATATCAGCGGCCAATCCGCGCCGTCCTGCACTGCCCTCATGAACGCGTCGGTCACCAGCACCGACAAATTGAACCGCTGCAAGGAATCCGCCGGGCGTTTGGCGTCGATGAATTCCGCGATGTCGGGATGATCGCAACGCAAGGTCGCCATCATCGCGCCGCGGCGAGCACCCGTGGATAGAATCGTTGCGCACATGGCGTCCCAAACCCGCATGAAGGATACTGGACCGGATGCCACCATTCCCGACTGATGCGCACGGCTTCCGCGCGGCCGCAAAGTGGAAAAGTCGTAACCGACGCCGCCTCCTTGCTGCATCGTGAGTGCGCCCTCCCTGAGCGCGTCGAAAATCCCCTCGACCGAGTCGTCGATCAGACCCATGACGAAACAATTGAGCAATGTGACCTGACGCGTGGTACCCGCGCCGGCCAGAATTCGCCCGCCCGGAAGAAAGCGGAAGGTCCGCAGAATTCCGGAGAACCGATCAAACCAATGGGCGGAATCGCGCTCGATGGCCGCGATGCTCCGTGCCACTCGATTCCAGGTATCGGCGATGCTTCTTTCAGGCGGCCGCGCATCTCGATCGCGATAGCGGGTCTGCCAGATGAAATGCGATAGCGATGTTTCGGCAAACTCACCCAATGAGCTTTCCTTTCATGGATTACCGGCGAGCCCATGCTGACGGCCTTGGGTCCACATGCCCATACGTGCTTGTCCTTACCCCTAGGTGTTTTCCGTCGGCTGCAACGCAAACCACGGATGTCGCATTGCCCGGCGAAGATCTATTGTTAACTGGGAAGTGGAGGAAAGTATGTCACCGCGAAAAGGAGCAAGACAATGAAAGTCAAATTGAAGGGGCCTCTCATCCTGGTTGCCTGCGTATGTCTGTGCGGCATTGTTGCTGCGCAGAACCTTCAAGAGGTCACCGTGCAGGGGACGCGAATCCTGAATACGAAAACCGTCGATCACAACGCATCTACCGGCAGCCCAATTTTGGATGTGTCGGTCAGTTATGGCGTTAGGGTTGCGGATCTTGATCTCACCTCTCACTATGGCCCCATACAACTCGAAAAGCGCGTCCGTGACGCCGCCTTGGCCGCCTGCAAGGAAATCGGCCGACAGTATCCGGATGCGACGCCGAGCGAGGAGCTCTGCGCCAAGGCTGCCGCTGATAAAGCGATGGTGACTGTGCATGATCTGATCGCCGTCGCCAAAGCGAAGGCGAAATAGTGGATGGTGAAGCCGCAGGGCCGGGCCCGGAGCGCGTTGCAGCCGGCATAACACTAGCGGGGCATCGACCGATGCTCCGCTAGTTCATTCAGCCAGGCTTCCGCGGTGGCGTCGCTGGGTGCCCGCCAGTCGCTACGGGGAGAGAGTGAGCCGCCGGATCCTACTTTGGGTCCGTTCGGCATGGCGGAACGCTTGAATTGGCTGGTTTCGAAGAAGCGCCTCAGGAATACGCGCAGCCATCGTTCGATCGTCGCCGCGTCATATTCCCGGCGCTCAGCGAGCGGGATCGCGGCGGGCCAGGCCCCGCGATCACGGTCCGACCAAGCGTGCAAAGCCAGAAAAGCCACTTTGCTGGGGCGAAAGCCATAGCGAGTCAGATAGTACAGATTGAAATCCTGCAATTCGTAGGGGCCCACGACCGCTTCCGCTGTCTGCGTTCCTGCCGTCGCGGGCACCAGTTCAGGACTGCTGACCGTCGCGAGAATATCCCTCAAGACGTCGTCCGCCGCGGAACTGAATTCGCCGCACGCGGCGACCCAGCGGATGAGATGCCGAATGAGGCTCTTGGGAACCGAGGCGTTGACGGCATAGTGAGCCATGTGATCGCCGACGCCGTACGTTGTGTAGCCAAGTGCGAGTTCGGAGAGGTCGCTCGTGCCCACCACGAGGCCCCCGTGCAAATTGGCGAGGCGGAACAGCAGCGAAGCGCGCGCGCCGGCCTGAACATTCTCGAAAGTCGCGTCATACACTTTCTCCCCGCGCGCGTACGGATGACCGATATCTTGCAGCATCAGCGTCACCGAGGCGCTGATGCTGATCTCGCGTGCAGTAACATCCAATGCGCGCATGAGCTTCAAGGCGTTATCATGAGTGCGCGGACCGGTCGCAAGGCCGGGCAGTGTGTAGGCAAGGACATTCGATCGCGGCAGACCGAGCTGATCGACGGCCTTGACGGCGACGATCAAGGCTTGCGTCGAGTCAAGTCCGCCGGAAACCCCGATGACCGCCTTGCTGATGCCTGTGGCCTCCATGCGGCGCACCAAGCCCTGGACCTGAATCTGATAAACCTCGCGACAGCGCTCGTCGAGCCGTGCATCATCGCTCGGGACATAGGGAAACCGGGCCACGTTACGCTGCAACGGCACGGCTATTCCCGGCAGCTCCAGGTCGAATTCCACGCGCCGCAGCCGGGCGACGCGCTCCCGGTGCAGTGCAATGCAGTCGCTGAAACTGGTCGTGCGCGCGCGCTCTTGCCGCAGACGATCCAGATCGAGGTCCGCATGAATGCATCCGCCGGCCGGCGCAAAGCGCGGTGCCTCGGCCAATATTTCGCCGTTCTCGCAGATCAGAGCGTGGCCGTCCCACGCCAGATCGGTCGTCGATTCCCCATAGCCTGCAGCCGCGTACAGGTATGCGGCGCTGCATTTGGCCGACTGCGAAGTGCACAAGAGCCGCCGGTAGTCCGCCTTGCCGACGGTGACATCGCTCGCCGACAGATTGGCCAGAATGGTCGCGCCGGCAAGTGCGGCATAAGTGCTGGGTGGAATCGGCACCCACAGGTCTTCGCAAATCTCGACGTGCAACACAAAGTCTGGAACGCCTCGCGCGGCGAACAGCAGGTCGTTCCCGAACGGCGCATGCTGTCCTGCGATCGGAGCGGTGGCGCAGAGCGCCTGCGCGGCCGAGGCGTAGTGGCGCTTTTCATAAAACTCTCTGTAGTTCGGCAGGTAGGTTTTCGGCACGATGCCGAGCAACCGGCCTCGATGAATGACCAAAGCACAGTTGAACACTCGCTGCTCCGAGCGCACCGGTGCCCCTATGACGAGCGCAATCGGCAGGCGTTCGCTCGCTTCGATGATTGCCTTCACTGCCGACTCGACGCCATCCAGCACGGCGTCCTGCAAAACCAGATCATCGATGGAATAAGCCGATAGACAGAGCTCGGGAAACACCGCGAGCACGGCATGCTGACTCGCCGCGCATTCGGCCAATTGAAGCACGCGCTGTGTATTTATGACGGGAGAAGCAATCCTTACCTGCGGAGTGCAGACGGCGACGCGCACAAAGCCATGCTCGTACAAGGAGGAGTGCACCGGCACGGCGCCCATGTGCGCGATCAAGCCGCTTTCGCTTGCGAGAGCGATTGGGCGAACCTGTCGAGGTTGGCTGAGAATTGATTCTCTTTTATTTCGTCTTCATTTAGAACCAACGTGGCCGCCGGACGGCGCGCACACAATTCTGCAATCTTGTCCGCCACTGCAGTTCCGCCGGACCCGCCCTGCGTACAGAACACCGCAATCCTTTTGAATCGATGCCGCTGCGCCGAAATATAGGCGCGCATGGGCGAGCACATGTTGCGAGCCCATACGGGGGTGCCTAGAATGGTCAGATCGTATGCCGACGGGTCCTTGGTGGGCGCCGAGATACGGATGACGCGCTTCTGCATGGCCTCCAGCAGAGAGCGGAGGTATCCACGGAATCCCAAACGCCGTCCGCCGTCCCGTATGGGCTCGATGTCCGCATTCAGCTGCGCAGCGATTGCTTCGGCGATCTGTTGCGTTCGGCCGGTTCGGGAATAATAAACGACCAAGATCCTGCCCATGCTACTCTCCCGCCGCATCCCGCGGCCTTCATAACTCTAGCGAGTAGATCGTCTGATGCGGATCGTCGGGGTCGCGCTGGGCGGTCATGTTCAGGTCCTTGGCGAGCGCGCGCATGGCCGCATTATCCGAAAGATCGATCGAATACAGCTGCTTCACGCCGTTGCACTGAGCGGATTGAATCAACTGCCTCATCAGCTTCGTGCCCAGCCCCTTGTTCTGCCATTCATCGGCCACCGTGACCGCAATTTCCCGCACATCGGAGCGGGAATTCGGGGCGTAACGACTGACACCGATCTCCGTTTCCAAGCCATCGCGGCGAATCGTTGCGACGAATGCCATGGAATGCCTGCCATCGACATCGCACAGATGCGACACTTCGGCGGGGGACAGTTCCTTTACGCCGCCAAAGAACCGGTAGTGCTTGGTCAGCGGGGATAACCGCCGAATGAAGTCTGCCTCCATTTCCGCATCGGTAATTCGGATGGGCCGAATGGTCACCACTTCGCCCTCGATCGTGGGATACGCTTCCATTTGCATGGCACATACAACCTTTGTGTGGGACCGGGCGCGACGTTAACGCTCTAGCGCGCGATTGACCATCGTGGAATGCCGCACCCGAATGGCGGCTCACCCGTATGGATGTACACGCAATGCCGCCTTTCATTGGGAGAGGCCGGGCGCCAATACGCCTGTCACCGGGGCGCACGGCGCGGGCACTCTCGTGCACGCCGGCCAATCTGCATGAGTCTCCACGAAGCGGGCGATATGTTCGAGGGCGGCTTGAGCTTGCGGCAGCGGCAACGCCTGAAAGACATGGCTCATGTTCTCCCAGATTTCGACCTCCGCGGCAACGCCCGCCTCCTGGGCGCGTGCCGCGGCGCGGGTTGACTCGTCGAGCAACACCTCGCGGCTGCCTGCCTGGAAGAGCAGCGGCGGGAAGCCGGAAAAACTGCCGAACAACGGCGATACGCCCGGATCCAGATAAAGCTCAGGCGGCGCATAGTAGCTGCGCATCGCCACAAGCTCCGCGAGATCGAACATCGGATCGCATCCTTTGTTGGTGACCATACTGCGGCTGCTCAGGGTAAAATCGACGCCCGCCGACAGCAACACCGCGCATGCGGGCATGGGCTCGCCTGCAGCATGGATCCTCTGAAGAGTGACCAGCGCAAGATTGCCGCCGGCGGAGTCGCCGGCCACGACGATGCTGCGCGGACCATGTCCCTGCGCGAGAAGCCACCGATAGCCCGCATGGCAATCATCCGCAGCGGCGGGAAAGGGGTGTTCGGGGGCGAGGCGGTAGTCGATCATGAGGGCCCGCGCATCGAGCCGTGCACACCACCGGGCGACCATCGCGGTATATATACCGTACCAATGAAACATGAAGGCGCCGCCGTGCAGATACAAAATGATGCGCTCAGGTCGGCTGTCCGGGCCGTCAATCCACTCGCCGCCGAGACCCGCGGCGGCGAGCGGTGTTCTGCGCATGGAAGCAGGTATCCGCGCAAAGCGAGAATCCCACTTGCTCTGTTCAAGGCGCAGCGCACCGATGTCGGCATCGACAAAAGAGGTTCCTTTCGAAATCAGGCGAAACAGCGTGTACAGCAATGCACGCTTCAGCTCCCCTCCACGGTGATTGACCCGCCGTATATACGGCGGCACTTCACGCTGCGGATCGAAACCCTGCATCATGCCTTGACAACCTGGCTCGCTGTTTGCGCTGCGAAAGACAATGACATCATCGGCAGCATGTTGCGGCGATTCGCCCGCTTCCTCCAATAAGGTGTTCCACCTAGCCGGTCAGGCCCGTACGCAGCGCCATGGCTTGGGAGCGACATTGACTGTGGCAAGTCCGTATTGTCTGCCAAGTCGCGATGCCCAATAGTTTCACCTAGCAATGTTGCCGGTCGTATGTTGGGAGCCAAGACAATGTCGCTGCCAATTCAGATTACCTGGCGGGGTATCGAGCCGTCGGCCGCCCTCGAAAGCCGAATACGGCAGCTGGCAGAGCGCCTCGGCAAATTCACCTCCCAGCCGGTTCGATGCCGCGTGATCATCGAATTCGCCCACAAGCATGGTCATCAAGGAAATCTCTATGAAGTCCACGTGCTGATAACTGCACCGGGAACCGAGATCATCGCGCGCCGGGAGCACCGCGGAGCGCTTTCCCACGAGGACCCGTACGTCGCCGTACGCGACGCCTTTCGAGCGGCGCGGCGGCAACTTGCGGATTATGAGCGGGAGCGCCGCGCGGGCAGGCACCCACCGGCATCGATGGGGGCCGTGAGAGAGCCAAACTGATGGCGGCCGAACCCAGCATAGTCGGCGGCAGCGCCGCTTCCCGGTTGATGGGCGTCGCGCAATCGGCCGTTGCCGATTTGCGCGGCGGTAATCTATACGGTATGAAACTGTCGCTCGACAGCACCCTTCAGAACGATCTCGGACTCGACAGTCTCGCACGCGTGGAATTGCTGCATAGGGTTGAAGAGTCCTTCCAGATTCGACTCCCCGATGACACCTTTGCATCCGCGGTAACGTTGCGGGATCTTCTGACGGTCGTCGAGCGCGCCGGCAAAGAGGCTATCTCTGGCGAAAGGGGGGCCAAGGATACGGCCCCGGTGATGCCCATCCAGCAGGCGCCCGACTCCTCGACGACGTTGATCGAGGTGCTCCAGTGGCACGTTGAGCGCCACCCGTCCGTCACCGCAATCACGATAATCTCAGCGGACGGTGAACAACCCATCACGTATGCAGCACTGTGGCAAACAGCGCTTGCTCTGTGCGGGGCGCTGCAGGCGCGCGGTATCGTTGCCGGTGAGGCAATCGCATTGATGCTGCCCACCGGGGCAGAGTATTTCACGGCCTTCTTCGGCGTGCTCCTGTGCGGCTGTGTACCCGTTCCGATCTATCCGCCGGCTGAAGCGGCGCAGCTGGAGGAGCATATTAGACGCCATGCAAAACTATTGGCGAACGCGCAGGCCGTTGCCATGCTGACCGATGCATCGGTGCATCGCGTTGGCCGTTTGCTCCAGGCAAACGTTCCGTGCTTGCGCCGCGTCGAAACCACCGCGCTGCTTGTCGGGGAGGGCGCGGTCGGGAAGGCTGCAGCGGTTTCCGGCAATACGCTGGCCCTTCTGCAATACACTTCCGGAAGCACAGGCGACCCGAAAGGAGTCATGCTCACTTATGCCGAACTGCTCGCCAATATTCGTGCGATGGGTAGTGCGGCTCGCATCGTCGGCACGGATGTGCTTGTGAGCTGGCTGCCGCTCTATCACGATATGGGTCTCATCGGGGCCTGGCTGGGTACGCTGTACTTCGGCATTCCGCTGGTCGTGATGTCGCCGTTGATTTTTCTAGCGCGCCCGGAACGCTGGCTGTGGGCGATTCACCAGCATCGGGGGACATTGTCTGCGGCGCCCAACTTTGCCTATGACCTGTGCGTGCGGCGCATCCGTGATGCGGACATCAAGGGCTTGGACCTGAGCTCCTGGCGCGTCGCCTTCAGCGGATCCGAAGCGGTACTTCCGGAAACACTCGAGCGCTTCCACACCCGCTTCGCGCCCTATGGGTTCCGCAAGGAGGCCCTGGCCCCGGTGTATGGGCTCGCAGAGTGTGCCGTCGGCCTGTCCTTTCCGCCGCCGGCGCGCGGCCCTGTCATTGACCGTGTCGCCCGCGAGCCATTTGCGAGCCGAGGGGAAGCGCGTCAGGCAGCCGCTGAGGATTCGAACCCGCTCTTGTTCGCGAGCTGCGGCCTGCCATTGCCGGGCTATGAGATCCGCATCGTCGACGTGAATCGACGCGAGCTTGGCGAGCGGCAAGAGGGGCGCCTCGAGTTCAAGGGGCCTTCGGCAACCCACGGATATTTCGGCAATCCGGCGGCGACCGCGCGCCTCATTCATGACGGCTGGCTCGACAGCGGCGATCGCGCGTACATAGCCGACGGCGAAATCTTCATTACCGGCCGAATCAAGGACATCGTGATCCGAGGCGGGCGGCATATTCATCCGGACGAGATCGAGGCGGCGGTTGGAACGGTGGACGGCATACGCGTGAATTGCGTCGCTGCCTTCGGGGTGCGTAGCGCCGTGAACGCGACCGAGCGCTTGGTCATCATGGCGGAGACGAGCATGCAGGACCCGGCGGCTCGGACAGCGCTCAGCGCGAAGGTCACCGCGCGCGTCATCGAGGTTCTCGGCGAGCCGCCGGATGAGGTGGTGCTCGCCCCACCCAACGCCATTCTGAGGACTCCTAGCGGCAAGATCCGCAGGGCGGCGTGTCGCGAGGCGTACGAAACCGGAGCCTACCGGGCAGGTAGGCGTGCATTTTGGCGGCAGTTCCTAAGCATAGCCGCCGGTTCCATACGCCCCGTGGCCTCCAGGATTTGCCGTTCAACCGCCGGTGTTCTCTACGCGGGATACTTCTGGACCGTGGTGTACGGCATCGGGGCATGCACGTGGCTTCTGGTCGCTCTGGTGCCGCAGCGATCATGGGCCACCACGATCGCGCACACGGGCGTGCGAAGCATACTGTGGCTGGTCAATCTGCCGATGACCGTGCACGGCACCGAAAACATCCCGAGTACCGGTCCTTGCGTCATCGTGGCCAATCACTCGAGCTACCTGGACGGGCTTGTCGTTCTCGGAACCCTGCGGCGCGATGCCTGCTTCGTCGCCAAACGTGAGCTGCTCGGCCAATTTATTCCACGCGTGTTCCTGAACCGTATCGGCGCCCTGTTCGTGGCTCGCGATGAGAGCCTTGAAAGTGTGGCGGGCGCCGATGCGATGACTGCCGCGGTTCGCGCAGGCGAGGCCCTCGTCGTCTTTGCCGAGGGGACATTTACCCGGGCGCCCGGGCTTCTGCCCTTTCATTTGGGCGGATTTCTGGCTGCCGCCACCGCCGGCGCAGCTGTCGTGCCGATGGCGATTCGCGGCACCCGCTCTTCACTTCGAGACGGCGAATGGTTTCCCCGGCATGTTCCCATCGCCGTGGAAGTCGGCCCCCCGATATTTGCGCCCACCGATCTTAAGCCGTTTGCGGCCTCGTTGCGGATTCGCGATTCAACACGTGATTTCATTGCGGGCCGATGCGGTGAACCAGACACGCAAAGTGAGCAACATGGCAATCGGAGAGCCATGCGCACATAAACGGCGCGGGGCGTTACTGAATGCCACTGAGCGGCGCAGAAAGGGCGTAAACTGATCCAGGGATAGCTGCCGCGGCGGTTCGCGGTTTTACCTCTTATCAAAGGCGCCTAGTCCGTGCGTGACCGGATCCTCGAGCGAACAATAGAGCTGACCCTCGTCATTGGAGTCGTTGTAGGCATCGCGCTGATAGCAGCTGACCGCTACGAGTACCGGCGGCTCACGGAGAGTGCACGTTGGTCCACCCATGCGAGCGACGTGTTGTACGCCATCCAGGGCGTGGGCGCGTCCGCCGCCCAGGCGGAAGCGAATGAACGGGCCTATCTGCTGACGGCGGATAGCGCGTTTTTGCAACGCTATCGCTCGAACGTCGCGACATGGTCCCAGTCAGTGGCCGAATTGACCGCCTTGACGGCCGACAATCCTTATCAGCAAGTCAACTGCGCCAAGCTCAAAGAATTGTTCGATCTGCGCAGGAATGCGCTCGACCGCACGATCGCCATCCGCGACGCGAACGGCATCACGGCCGCCGTGCAGCTCATGAACGACCCCGAACGGGTGCGCGTGACGAACAATCTCAAGCAGGTCACGGCCGATATGACCGCGCACGAGCGTACTCTGCTTGAGCAGCGCCTCGCCGCGGAACGCCAGGCCCAGGTTGCGATGCTGGCGAGCGAGGGGGCTGCGGTCGCTGTCTTGTTCCTGGTACTGCTCGGCGGCTTTCTCTGGCTCCGGCGGGAACTGCGAGCGCGGCTGGCGAGCGAGGAGATTCTGGAGCTGTTGCCCGATGCGGTGTTCACCGTCGGCAGCGCGGTGGACGGCGGGCGCATCTCCTATTTGAACAATCGGGCCTGTCAGATGTTCGGCTACGAGCAAAAAGACATTGTCAATCGGTCGATCGACATGCTCGTGCCCGCGCCCGTCAGAGATCATCACCTGCGGCACCGCGCGGCGTATGAGCGCTCTCCATCGCTCCGTACCATGGGCGCCGGCCTGGTTTTGTCCGGCCGGCGGCGCGACGGCAGCGAATTCCCGATCGACGTTCTACTCAAGCCCCGCGACGACAGCGGACAATCGGCGACGATCGCGATCGTGCGCGATATGACGACTGTCCATGCGATACGAGAGGCCCATGAGAAGCAACTGCAGACGTTGATCGACAATGTACCGATCGCCATCGCCTACCTGGATAAGGCGGAGCGTCTGCAGCTCGCGAACGACGAGTTCCGCGCGACCACTCCATACCAAGGGGATCCACGCGGACTGCCGGTGAAAACCGTCCTCGGGGACGCGAAGTACGAAATTACCCGGGAGAGCCGTACGCGTGGGCTCGCCGGTGAGCAGGCAAGCACAATCATGCCGCTGATGGTGGAGGGTAAGCAACGGATTCACGAGGTGACCTACATCCCGGATCGCGATTCCGCCGGCACCATCCAAGGCGCGTATGCGTTGGGCTATGACATTACCGAACGTGAACAACTCGCCACCGAGCTGCGGCGCAGCGAGGAGCGGGCGCGAGAACTGTTCACGCAGGCCTCCGACGGGATCTTCATCGCGGACCCCGAGGGACGCTACGTCGATGTCAATCGCGCCGGTTGCGCACTGCTCGGCTGCACGCGCGAAGAGATAGTCGGCCGGACGATCACCGATCTTTTCGCACCGGAGGATCTCGAGCGCTGGGGACAGGCCATGACGGCGCTGCTTTCAGGCGGTGCGATCCTCGGGGACTGGAGCCTGCGGCATAAGGACGGTTATTTCGTGCCCGTACAACTGAGCGAAACGGCACTGCCCGATGGCCGCCTGCTCGGCTTCGTGCGCGATATCACCGAGCGCAAGCGCCTGGAAGACAATCTAAAGCTCGCTCGGGATTTTGCGGTGCAAGCCAACGAGGTTAAGTCAAGGTTTCTCGCGGCCGCGAGCCACGACCTGCGCCAGCCGCTGCAGACGATTTGGAATCTGCAGGCGGTGCTGGCGCGGGCGCTCAACGACACGGCTTACGCTCCGCAGCTTGCGTTGCTCCAAGATGCGGTGCGCAACATGGATCAGATGCTCTCCGCGCTGATCGACATCAATCGTCTGGAGAAAGGCGCCATCCAGCCGGTGATTCGCGACTTTTCCCTGCGGGAAATCCTGCCCAGCCTGCGCTCGGAATTCGGTTTTGCGGCGACGGAAAAATCGCTGGGCCTGGACATAGAGGAGTCCACCGAATTCGCACGCAGCGATCCGATGCTGCTGCCGGTGATTTTGCGCAATTTGCTCGGCAACGCAATCAAGTACACACAGCGCGGTACGATTCAGCTGCGCGTCCGAACCCGCGGCACGCAGCTGTACATCGATATCGTCGACACGGGACCCGGGATTCCCGCTGAATACCTGAGGAGAATCTTCGATGCGTTCTATCAGGTGGGCAACCCGAATCAAGATCAGCGCCAAGGAGTCGGCCTGGGTCTTTCAATCGTGCAGACTGTTTGTCGCTTGCTCGGCCATGAGGTCACCATAGAGTCGCGCCCGGGCGAGGGTTCCACCTTTACCGTGCAAATTGCACGCGGCGCAACGGCCGAACTGCCCCCCGAGCCGGTCCGGATCACGGCAACGATCGTGGCCGCGCCGTCCAGCGGCACGACGGTTCTGCACATCGAGGATGATCCGGGCATATCTCGTTCGATGGCGATGCTGCTCGGCTTGGAAGGGTACGAAGTCGTCAGTGCCGCCTCGCGCGACGAAGCCATGGAACACATCGAGCTGCGCGGTCTGCGCCCGGACCTGATTCTCAGCGACTTTCAACTGCCGATGGGATTCACCGGATTGGCGGTCGTCGCCGAAATCTCAAATTGGCTCGGCTTTAAACCGCCGACGATCATGCTGACGGGCGATATCTCGGATAAGCACGTCGCGCAGGCAAGGCTGATCGTGGACCGGATCATGCCCAAGCCCGTGGACATCAACCTATTGCTGCGCGAGATTGAAGGTCTGCTCAGCACCGGCCACTGACAAGTGGGTCGAACCCCCTGTGCATCGTCGGCGACTGATAAAACTCGTTTCGATCGAGCTCGCTTGTATCGACCAGTAGGCGTGAATCCTCGATATTCCTGCCGTTGCACAGCTTGATCGCCCGCAAAGTGGCAAAGTTCGAACTCACCATGCTTTTGCCGGTGTCGGGGTCCCACCCACTGAATCGGTATACGGCAATGGTGGCCATGCGATCAACGGCTATGATCAAGAGCCCAACCACACCGCCGCAGCGCAGCACATGATGATCAAGACCAGGGACAAATCCAAGAACCAATCGCTCTCGTCGATGGGTTCTCCCTGCGTTGCATGGCTTTTGTTTCCTTTAATCAAGATCGCCTCGAAGAAATCCGTAACAAGGAGTCGTTACATGCTCCGTATCGGCCGCTTCTGCGCTTCCTGACTAAGTAGTTTCCGAAGCATGTCTCCCCGGGGGAAACAGCTGATGCCGGCATGTGCTTGCGCGACTCGACATCGGCACTACCAATAATCGAACCAGTAGGTCACGCCGACTCGTATGATGTTGGCGCTGTACTCCCTGTGAGCGGCGTCGAGTGTGATTCCAGAGAACCCGGCACAGGTTGCAGCGGAGCCGCTGCAACCCATCCTGGACGCGGACCCTCTGCCGAGACCGGCATGTAGATATTCCGCTGTAATGGACCATGCTCCATTCAATCCCAATTCAAATCCCGCCCCGGACACCCATCCAACGTCCGAAAAGTTCGAGCCGCCGTCGAACGAGTCATTGGGCTTTGCAGCTCCTGTCGGCGTGTAGAAGAGTCTGCTGTCGTGGGACCCGATTGCAATCATGGCGCCCGCTCTGACATACGGGAGCCAGATGCTTCCTGCGTAGCCTATGCGGGGGCCGATGACGGCAAAACCGCCGGGACTCGGTTTGCTTGAAAAGGAGTATGTGCCCGAAGGTGGCGGTGCGGTGCCGGTGTATTTGAACGGCTGGGCGAGATTCTCGGCGCGTGAGTAATCCAGGTCGGCGACGACTCCCCACACCAGCCGACCGGATTGAAAATTCTCACCCGCTTGCAGGCCGCCTACGAACGACCCCGACCTGGAGCATCCCTGATGACTGAATTCCGCGGCGCCTTGGGGAGAGATCGTTTCACCGGTCAGCGTCCAGTTGCTGCAAGCCCCGCCGATCGCATCGCCGACATGGCCCCCGAAATAGAACCCATCCCACGGAAGATCGGGTCGCGCGGCCGCGATCGGTGCAAGCCAGGAGAGCGCAAGCGCGGCGGCCGAGCGCAAGAATGTGCGCTTCAGGCGCGCGTCCACTGCTGCCTCATGGAATGCTGTCGTGCTCGCAACCTAGTCCCACAGTTCGACCAGTTTCTCGCCTTTGATCGCTCTCTTGATCGCCCGCACTGCTTTGCGAAAAATCGGCGGAATGAGGTCGAGGACGAGGCCTCGGACAATCCTGGATACGCGGATTCTCACCTTATGACTTTGGGAGACGTAATAGAGCGTGGTGTGGGCCTGAACCGCCGCGTCCCAGGTATTTGTATAATAGTAGAGGGCGAGCGAACGGCGAGCGACCCCCGGGGGTGCGGCCAGGGGCGTCGGATGAC
The DNA here is from genome assembly GCA_963702735.1 of uncultured Gammaproteobacteria bacterium. Classification (GTDB taxonomy): domain Bacteria; phylum Pseudomonadota; class Gammaproteobacteria; order Steroidobacterales; family Steroidobacteraceae; genus Bog-1198. The sequence continues at coordinate 589,446 of CAVPDW010000003.1, forward strand.
CGTGTAGAGCCTCTTTGACCGTCGAAAATATGACGGCCCGATTGAATAGGGGCGCAACCGCCTTGCACTTGGTCAAAGTCGCTCTGTCCCACAACTCGAGCTGTCCGTTGTATTCGTCCTTCCAGTCCCTGTTGAGATAGAGAAGCAAATTTATGCGCCGCGCCAGGTTGTATTTCTTCAGGTGATTGAAGTCGGCATGGATCTCCAGGTAGCCGCCATTTTCAATCCAGTGCAGTCCGCCGCCGAAGAACGACGGATCGGCAATCAAATTCGAGATTCCCGTGAGCTTTTCGAGGTAAGCGAGAAAAGGCCCGGAATTGAGGTACTGGGTCAAGCGCGAAGTGTTCGAACCAACCACATCGGGAAGAAATGCAAACTTGTTATGGCCGGTCTCACGGTCGAGGAACTTGGCGTAACGCTTGGACCGGTCCAGTGCGTCGACTTCCGCCAACACGCCCTCGAGGGTCGGCTGATCAAAGAACTGGTCGATGACTGCGTGCGAAAACGGCGTATTGCGGGCGTAGGCCGGATGCTCCCGTTCACCCAGCGCTGTCAAGGCGTTTCTGTCCGTCTGGTAATTGATCATGGCGGCGCCATTCCCGGCAAAAGACCCTGGGTCGGGCTTCTATCCCAAGTAGACGTGCGAGGTGCCGAAATCCTTCGCGCCATCGTGCAATTAATTTGCTCCTGTATTTGCCGATGCAGTCGCAGTATCGTTGCGCGATGCTGACGGCTCTGGATCAATGGTTCGTGAGGGAAATACTGCCTCTTGAGGGGATGCTGACGCGCTATCTGTGCAGGGTATGGCCCCATTCGGCCGAGGTTTTCGATCTGCGGCAAGACATCTATATGCGCGTATACGAAAGTGCCAAGAGCGTCCTGCCGACCGCACCGAAAGCCTTTCTGTTCGCCACCGCGCGCAATCTCATGACGGATCGAATTCGCCATAGCCGCGTCGTGTCCATCGAGTACACGCAGGATTTTGAAAGCTTGAACGTCCTCATAGACGAGATATCGCCCGAGCGGCGTTTCGCCGCGCGGGAGGAGTTGCGGGTTTTGGCGCGCGCGTTCGATTCGCTGTCGGAGAAATGCCGGAATGTTGTCTGGCTGCGTCGAGTTGAAGGACTCACGCAGCGCGAGACTGCGCAGCGCCTGGGACTGGGCGAGGGCGCCGTTGAAAGCCAGCTGGCGCGCGGCGTGCGCGTCCTCGCTTGCGCGGTTTTCGGCTCGAGTGATACCGTCGATACGCGCCATCAAGGGAGGGTGCCCCGCGATGAGTCAAAGCGTGAATAGCGCGAGCGTCGAGGAAGCGGCGGCGGCCTGGTTCGCCAAACGTGAAAGCGGCGCCTGGAGCAGCGTCGAGCAGGCGCAATTGGAGGCGTGGCTTGAATCTTCTACCGCACATCGAATTGCATATATACGGCTCGCATCCGCCTGGGAGCGGTCAGGACGCTTGAGCGCGCTCGGCGCCGGCGTGCCGCGAGGAGTCGTTCCGCTGCGCGACTCATGGAATTTCCCGCCGTCTGCGCAAGGGCCGTCTGCGACGGCGGCTGCTGGAGGCGCGAAGGGTCCTCACGCTGCGTCGAAGTCGGTGTGGTTCCGACGCCTGCCGATGATCGCAGCGGCGTTGGTCGTCGTTGGCCTCGGCACGGCATGGTACCTATCCGGCAGCCGTGCGAACACCTATCGTACCTCGATTGGCGCACTCGCGACGATTCCACTCGCGGATGGCTCGAAGGTCGTGCTCAATACCGACAGTCAAATCGACGTCATCTTCAACAGCAAGGGACGCAGCATCAAGCTGCGCAGGGGAGAAGCATTCTTCGAGGTATCCAAGGACCTCGCCCGGCCGTTTGTCGTGGAGATCGCCGACAAGCGGGTCGTCGCGGTGGGCACGCAGTTTTCCGTTCGCCGCGATGAGGATGAAATCCGTGTATACGTCGAGGAAGGGCGGGTGCGGATCAAGCGCCCCGGGATCGCTTCCAAGGCTGCGGAAACACAGCTGCCGGCGGGATTCGAAGCGAAGACCGTGAAGACGGCGCTGGTCGTCGACCGGCCCACTCCCGCCCAGGTGGAGCAGCTCCTGGGTTGGCGCACAGGCTATCTTAGGTTTCGCGATGCGTCGCTGGCGGATGCCGTTGTTGAGTTCAATCGCTACAGTTTGCATAGAATCGTCATCCAGGATCCCTCCATTGCAGATATCCGTATCGGCGGCAGCTTCCGAACGGACGACGCAGACGGCTTCCTTGACCTGCTGCGGAGCGGCTTCCCCGTAAACGTCGAAAGGCGCGGCGAGACCATAGTCCTGACTCGGCGTTAGTCGACGGCCTTCGCGCAATCCTTCGAATGCGACTCATGATGTTTGCGACTGTCGTGAAGCAAGTCGCCATTGCGGGATTGATTTGCTGCGCCTGCGCGGCGGCGGCCTTGGGCCGGGACGCAGAACCGCCGAAGCAATCGATCAGTCTTCCCGCCGCGGATCTCGTCTCCTCGCTGGAGCTGCTCGGGAGGCAGTCGGGCATCGAGTTCATCTACGACGCCGGCCAACTCAAGGGACTACGCGCACCGCCGGTCAGCGGATTCATCACAGCCAAGCAGGCGCTCCTGCAACTCCTTCAAGGGACGAATCTTGGCGCGGTGGAGCAGCCGGGCGGGGCCTATTTGATCGCCGCACCACCCTTCGGCAATCCAGCGAATTCTCAGAGCCGACCGAAAAACGAAGCCCGTGAAGTCCTCGACGACGAGGCATCGCCTCGACGCCCTTCGGTCGCAAGGAGAGAGGCCGATCTGGACGAGATCGTTGTGACCGGAACCAATATACGCGGGGAAACCCCCGTTGGGGCGGCGCTCATCGTTTACACGCGTGAGGACATTGAGCAATCGGGTAGTGCGACGCTGGAGCAATTCGCCAGGCAGATGACGGAAAATTTCGCCGGGTTGGACACAATATCCAACGCCGACTCCAACTTAGGCGTATTGCCGCAGGGGGGTTCCAGCAATGTCTTCAACGGCGCCGCCTTCGATCTGAACGGGCTTGGGGTGGGATCCACGCTAACCTTGCTGAATGGGCACCGCATCGCGCCGGCCGGCCTTGACGGCTCTTTTGTCGATATCTCGCAGATCCCGCTGAACGCGGTCGACCATCTGGAGGTGTTGGACGACGGCGCTTCTGCGATCTACGGATCGGACGCTGTTGCCGGAGTCGTCAACATTGTGACCCGCAAGGATTTCACTGGAGCGGAAACAGGGCTGCGATACGGTACCTCGACCGAAGGCGGCGCCGGCGAGTACACGGCGTCGCAATTGTTCGGCCATTCCTGGGGGAGCGGCAATCTGTTCCTGGACTATGAATACGATGGCCAGGAAGGTCTCGACGCCTCCCAACGACACTGGATTCTCGATCAGTTCGGACTCTACTCGCTCATTCCACAGAACCGGCGCAGCAGCGCGTTGCTGGGAGTCAAGCAAGACCTTGGAGAGGGCACCACATTCTCCGCGGATGTGCTGTACGGAAACCGGGACTTCCAATACCAGTCGATCAACGTCGGGAGCGGAGCGCGGCAGTCTTCGACCGGCCACGCCATCGAATCGGCCTGCACCGCCGGTCTCGATCGGCGTCTCATTGGCGATTGGACCATCGGCCTTACGGGAAATTATTCTGAAATTCGACAGTCAAGCAGCACAGAAACGAATGCTTCGTCCGGGAGCATCGCCGGCGATTTCCTGACCAACGATTTCATGACGAACTCCAGGATTGCCGAAGTCGACGCTCTGTCGAGCGGCTCGATCGCTACGCTGCCCGCAGGCGCCGCCAAAGCGTCCCTCGGCGGCAGCTATCGCACCGAGACTTTCGAGAGCGCCGATGCCGGCGGTGCAGCGGCGGTTTCGACCGCCCTTCGGCGCGAGGTCGCCAGCGGATACGGTGAGCTGCTTATCCCCATATTCGGCGACTCTTTCGTTCTGCCCGGCGTTCGGCGCTTGGAATTGTCGGCCGCCCTTCGGTACGACCACTACCGACAGTTCGGGTCGACCTCCAACGCAAAGTTCGGTTGGGCTTGGGAGCCGTCGAGCGGACTTCGAGTGCGCGGAACCTTCGGAACCTCTTATCAAGCTCCATTCCTCTCTGAGTTGGGATCGTCGATCACCTCCAGCACGCTGCTGGTTCCGGATCGCAATTCTCCAAGCGGCCAGGCCGACATTTTGCAGATCGGCGGCGGCAATCCTGCGCTTCTAGCGGAGCGCGCGAGGTCGATGACGCTGGGTTTGGACGCGAAGCCCAAAAACCTCCCGGGCTTTTCCGCAACAGCGACGGCCTTCTACGTTGTGATCGGCAACCGCATTCAGTCGCAGAACATCCAATCGCCGGCGATTCTATCGCAGCCCTTGTTGGAGCCGTTCCTAAGCGACAATCCATCTGCGGCAGTCGTGCAATCGTACTTCAACAGCGCCGGGTTCGAGGGTGACAACGCCGGCCTGGGGCCATCCGGCGTCGTTGCGATATTCGACAATCGTGTGGCCAATATTTACTCGACGGTCGAGTCGGGCATTCACTTCTCCGCGCAGTACGTTGCGCCGACAAGTCATGGCCAATTTACCTACTCCGCATCAGGCACCCATCTGTTGAGCGAGCGTATAAAACCGGCCGTGTACACCCCCTGGTTCGATGTGGCGGATACCATCGGCGAGCCAACGAGATGGAAGCTACGGGGCAACATCGGCTGGGCGGGGAGGGGATTTGCGTCCCGCGTAACCATCAACTACGTCAATGCCTACGACAATACTTTGTTTACGCCCTCGCAGGCCATAGCTTCCTGGACCACCGCCGACATCTACGAGAGTTATGACATGGGCTCCGGCGAATCCATTTCCCTGGCCGTCCAGAATGTGACGGGGCATAGGCCGCCCAGCGTGCAGATTCCCGCGGGGGATCTGCTTCCCGGCCGAAACGCGATTCCCTTCGATGCGGCCAATGCATCGCCGGTGGGCCGCGCCGTGTCGCTGCGGTTTACAAAGAGATGGTAGCGCGGAAACCGCAATCACGCTCAAGCAAGGGGCGACGAGGGCATCGGCTCCCGGGAGGGCGCTCGCTTCTCAGCGAGCGCCCTCTGTGTCGGTCCCTGGATCAAGGATTGCCCGAAGTCTGCGGTGGACCGGCCGATGGATACGCCGTCAATCCAAAGAGCTTGCGGACGTCCGGACTGCCGTTGCCATAGATATAGTTGTAGTTGTAGCTCGGAAAGTTGCCGTTATAGGTGCCGTCGAAGCCAGGGTTGTTGCGATGGAAGAACTGCAAAGCGGCGGGAGCATTGGCACCGCCGGCAAGGCTTTGTAGGGCGCCCGCCGTGTACAGGTAGTAGTTCACGTTCCCCATCCGATGATGCCGGCCGAACTTCTGCTCGAACAGGGCGAGCGATCCGACAAACTCGGGCGACGATACCGATGTGCCGATGGTGAAATAGAACCCGCCGCCGATACCGACCCCGAACGCAGTGAGCACGGAGCTGTCGTCAGGACTGCAGCTGATTGCACTCGAATCGCAAAAGCCCGGAGCACTGCCGTTCAGACCGCTGAACCCGAGACCGCCGACTTGCATGCCGACATCGGGGACCGTGCGCCACGCTCTCGAGCCCGTGTTGACCAAGTATTGGTAGAGGGGTTTCGCAAAGACCGAGCTCACTCCCCCCCCCGCGCCCCAATAGCCGCCGGAAACGTCTTGGCCGATGCCGTAAATATCGTACGGCAACTGCGGATCGCCGAAGGCACTCTCCCTGGCATAGGTGGAGCTGAGACTGCCGGCAGTGGTGGTGGTGATCAGATTGCCGCCGCCCACCGAGGTCACATCCGGATCGGACGCAGGGGTGCTCACACCCGGCCCGAATACCGGGCTCGCATTGGGCGCGCCGTAGTCCACCGACGGGCATGAGGGGCCGCCCTGGTCGCCGGAGCTCGCCACGAAGGTGATGCCCTGCGCATTACCTTGCGCAAATATTTCGTGATAGGTCTGAAGGATGTAGGTGTAATCCACGCCTCCGTTATAGGCGGGCGTGTATTCGAGTTCGCATCCGCCGAATGAGGAATTCACGATATCGTAGGTGTTTGAGTCGACGATGAACGTGTAGCCATCGAGGATGCTTTGATCCGACAGGTCGGGAATACTGACCAGGGTGACATTCGTTGCGGGGGCACCGCCCAGCACCTGCTGCACATCGAGACTCGCCTCGAAGGAACCGTTGCCATTTTGGACGCCGCCGCCGTCGACCGTCAGCGTCGTCACGTTCGGCACCGGTCTCCCCGTTATGGAAGTGAACTTTTCGTGGTTGAAGGCGGCGGCGACGTCTCCGGGGAAGATCAGGTCCGACATGAGCACGGCCACATTGATGCCGGAGCCGTCGGTTTTCGCACTGAAGGACGGGTAGTCGTAGGCCTGTTTCAAGTCATCGAACCAATAGGCGCCGGTGGCTCCGTATCGATTGTCCACGATGGAATCCGCAGCCTGCGCCAAGGTGCGCGAGTGCACGTGATGCTCCGGAACAGAGGAAAGTCCCAAGATCCGCAGATTCATGCCCTGGAGTTCGTCGGGCAACCGCAGGCCGTTCTTGGCCAAATAATGCGTTCTGCCTCGTTGGGTCCGCTCTTTGACATCCGCGCCGAAGGCGTTGGATATCGCGGCGACCGAGCCCCTCATATGAAATCCATGCGCATTGCTTGCAACGACGGTGAAGCCATGCGAGACCAGTGAGTCCCTGACCCTCGAGAGGTCGGCGGGGCTCGGGCCGAAACGATTCAAAAAATCAGCCGGCTGCAGCCACTGGTGATAGCTGGGCGATTTCGAGTCGTGCAATTGCGCCAGCAAATCGTCGAGCTGTTGTTGGTTACGCAGGGGTAGATAGACGCTGAAATCGACTATTTCCGCCGGAGCGGCATTCGTCATCTTCGACGCCGGCTCGACGCGCGGCGCCGTCACGGCGCTCTGCGAGAAGACGGCCGAAGCCAGCAGAACGGTGACACTCAGTAGATTGTGAATTTTCATATGGTCCCTCAGTATTTTTGTTCTGAAACTCTATTGAACATAATCAAGCGCTTCCCTGCTGCGAGAAGATTCAAAAAGGCGAAGCACAATAAATCCAAAGATTTGTTATGTTCTTGTCTCGCTTCTATGCCTCCGTAAATAATTAGTCAAGGTGAGAATGGCCGCGCCGTGGCCGCAATTGCCGGCGCAGGTCGGCAGTTAGGAATGACTCGCTGCCGGTGTGCTGCCGCTCTATAGAGGCCGCTTGACCAAGGGCGCCTTCGCCGACATCGTGATATTCGACCCAAAGACATTTCAAGACCATTGCACCTACGTGCAGTCGATGCAGTACGCCACCGGTGTGACGGATGTCTTCATCAACGGCAAGCTCGCCCTGCGCGATGGGGAGCCCACCGGCACCCTTCCGGGGCGCGTGCTGCGAGGACGCGCCTGGACGGGCGCATCCGGAGGCGGCTGCAGGGCGTTCGCCAAGGACTGGAGGTGGATCGATCAGCCGCCGCGCGGCTGAAGGTGTGCCGATATGCGGGCGCGGCCCCGATATCGTGCGCGCTACCGGTCGTTCAAATCACGGCGGCTGCCGCGCACATAGAAGACAAGCCCCGCTGCGATCAGCGTGCCGCATCCTCCGATCACCTTGATGGCAAAGAGGGCGCGGCTGGCACTGTCGGCCGGCGGTACCATGGCCAGAAGCAGTGCCAGCAGCGTCACCAAAAAACCCGTTCCGCCCACCAGCCAGCAGGCGAGGGGTCCGCCCGGAACGAGGGCGATATTCGCCTCATCGCCGCTTGCCCGCCGGCGAAGCACCGGCAGCGCGGCGAACATATACAGCAAGGGCAGGAAGCTCAGGATTACCGTCATGTCGATCAGCATGAGATACGCTTCATGGACGGCGGAACCTGAGATCGCCGCGAGCAGTACCGCGGTGGCAAGAACGCCCTGCGTGAGGAGCGCCACGTATGGGGAGCCTGTCGACGGGCGAACGGCGCCCAACGCCTTGGGCAAATAACGGTCGAGCCCGAAGAGGAACGGCAACCGCGCGGTACCGGTGATCCATGCGCCGAGGCTGCCGATTTGCGAGAGGGTCACGAGCAGCGCGGCAACGGCTCCGAACAGCGGCACGCCCGCGCGCACGGCCAACGCCGTGAGCGCCTGTGGAATCCCGCTGATCGTGTTGATCTGCCGTGCAGGGAGCGCCGTCAGCAATGCCGCGGTACCGGCGATATACAGCACCCCGATCGCGACGCTTGCGATGAGCAGCGCGCGCGTGATGGTACGTCGCGGGTCCTTGATCTCGCCGCCCATAATCGGCCCGAGCTCGAGACCGGAGTAGGCGAGAGCTATGGTCGCGAAGCTCGCGACCGTCGGCAACGATCTGAGGTTCGGTACCAGACCGTGACCCGCGATCGGCGTTGCGGCGCCGTACCTGTGCCAGGCAAGAACACCGCCGCAAAGCATCAGCGCACCGACCGTCCAGGTCGCGACCGCCCCCGCATTCTGCAGCCACTTGGCGCGCTCGAGCCCGACGATATTGAGCACTATCGCCAACCATAGAATGGCGAGACAGAAGCAACCGTTGTAGACGGGATTGTCCGCGAGCGTGAGCCATGTGCCGCCATGGACGTACAGGAACGCACCGGCCCCGAAGATGAGCAGCGAAGGGAAGAAGACGAGATTGGCGATCCAATAACTCCAGCCTGCGATGAAGGCATGCAGGTCGCCGAAGGCGGCCTTCGACCAGATATATACGCCGCCCTCGCCCGGCAAGCGTGAGCTGAGCTCGAGCACCGTCAGAGCCGCGGGAATCAGGAAGGTCACCAGCCCGAGGAGCCACAGCGCGAGGCTGGACGGGCCCACTTGCGCGGCCATCGACAGGTAGCGCAATCCCACGATTGCGGACACGTTCAAGAGGACGAGATCGAAAGTACCCAGTACGCGCCGAAGCTTAGGGGTGCTGTTGAGGCCGGACCCCATACCGCCGGATCCCCTTCTACAGCGAGACGTTGGCACGTGCGGCGAGGCGCAGCAGTGGGCCGCGCAACAGCAAGGCGATGAGACACGCGGCGCCCATGATCGCGGCCACCACGGCAAATGCGCCGGAAAATCCGGCCGATTCGAGCAGACCTCCGGTGAATCCCGAGAGGTAGCCGCCGAGCCCCAAGGTCATCAGGTACCAAGCGCCCATCGCCACGGAAGCAAATCCCGCCGGCGCCGCTCTCGACACCATCCCGTAGGTGGCGGTCCATGCGACGATTTCACCGACCCCTAGCAGCGACAATGAGACCAACGGGATCCACACCGAGGCCGGTGTGTCCGGCGCCGCGCCTCGCGCGGCCGCATACATCAGCAGGTGGCCGGCCGTCACCATGGCCAGCGCGAACGTATATTTCTGCACGATGTCGACGCGTCGGCTGCGGGTGCCGAGGCGCACCCAGAACGCAGCGACCATGGGCGCCAGGACGATCACCACCGCCGCATTGATCGAGGTGAACCAGGGCACCGGAATGACGAACGAGCCGACCGCCCGATTGACGTCTTTCTCGATGAACAGCAGCCAGCTTCCAAAGAGCTGGAACCATCCCACGCTGAACGCGCACAACAATGCGGCCAGCACAAACAGAATACCGATGCGCAGGCGCGCTTCGGCCGCGGCACTCCTTGCGGCGCCTGGGGCAGCGACGGTCATGGGTCCGCCGCCGGGCGCGCGTCCGTCCGGATACAGCCCTATGGCACCGAGCCAGCGCGGAGCCAGCAGCACATAGGATGCAAGAGCCACGCTCATCCCGCAGGCGGCGACGGCGAATCCGAAGTGCCAGCCGAAGGCCTGCGCGGCCGAGCCGACGGCAACTCCCGACAGCATCGCGCCGACCGAGATGCCGAGATAGTAGTAGGTATAGGCTCCCTCGCGCCGCGGATCATCCGTGGACATGGTCTCGCCGCACAACACCACCAGCGTCGACTTCATGAGGGCGTTGCCGAGGATGAGACAGAAAATGGCGACAAAGAATCCGAGCGTGGCGAGGGAATACGCCTGCATCAGCCACGCAGTACCTGCGCGGGGCTCGAGCGCGACGCCGCGGCGCAGAATCGCTGCATGCACGGCATCCGAAGGCAGCAATCGTCCCAGGGGCACGCCCAACTCGTGCAGCGCCTGCAGCAGCGGCGCCCCATGCCACCATCCGAGAAGCTCCGGCAAAAAAACCGGCGATGCCAGCATGATCTGCCCCAGGAGCATGCAGGTTGCACCGAGCGTCACGGCGCGACGACGGCCGAGCACTCGATCCGCGAAGTAGCCGCCGAAGGCGGGCAGTGCGTACATTGCGCCCGAGTAAGCGCCGACGAAGCTGAGCCCTTCGGCCGCCGTCCAACCAAAGCCGCCGTGCAGGGGACTGGCGGTCAAGAAGAGTGCAAGGATCGAGAGCATGCCGTAAAAGCTGAACCGCTCCCAGAACTCGACCCCGATGATCAACAACGCGCCCTTGGGATACCCGAGCCATTCACCGGGCCGCGGGTTCGCGCCATTCACAGTGAAACGGCCCCCAACGGAGTCTGCAGTTGCACGCGAAACTGCGTCTCCCCGGCCGCATAGGTGTCGACCGTGGAACCGATCTGCGCCAAAGTGCTGTGCAAATCGGCCGCATCCGGATGTCCCACCGCGAATCGTTGCAGGACGATTCCGCTCCGCGCCTGCGCGGCGCCGTCCAAGGACTCCGCGGGGTGCGGCGAGTCGAGCCAGTCGATGAAGAACGGAAAGGCGAGACCGAACCGCTCAACGGTCGGTGCCAGCCACTGCCAGCGCAACCGCACCCCCTCCGGGGTGGTGCGGCCATTGCTCGCGACCACGGCGTTCTTCCAGCCATACGCCTCGAAGGTCGACGCAAGCTTGGGCAACGGTTGCGGGCTGCGCAGACAGTAGGTGAGAATTCGCGGCTCGTGCGCCTCGCGCGCCAGCCGGCACCAGTGATCGTCGCCGGGCCTCGCGGGCCCGACCGGCGCCAGAATCTCGAGGTAGCAGCGGTTCCCCAGGCCGACCAGCGCATTGTGCGTCAATCCGCCTGCATGAACGCCGCCGAAGCGCGGCTCTATTCCCGTCAATGCCTCGAAGCGTCGCACGCCGCGTTCGAGGTCGGCACAGGCCCAAATGATGTGATCGAGATATGAATTCATGGCGAGCGCGCTGCTAACGGCTGCGGCCGGCGGCGCGCGCGATGCGCGCAGCCTGCGCCGTGAGCGAAGTCCGGTCGATCTTTTCGGTGCCCGACACCGGCAGCCTGTCCATGAATTCTATGAAGCGAGGATGCGCATAGGCCGGTCCGTGTTCGAGGGCGTACTCTTTGATCTGCGCCGCCGTAGGCCGGGCGCCGCGGCGCGGGACGATGAAGGCGATCGGGATCTGTCCCTTGATGTCATCGGGCGCCGGCACGACGATGGCTTGTGCGACGGCCGCATGCCGCTCCAACATTTTTTCGATTTCTCCCGGATAGACGTTCTCGCCGCCGCAATTGAACATGTCGTCGGCCCTGCCCACGAAATAGTAAAACCCAACCGCATCGCGGCGCATCACATCGCCGGTCAGGTACCAGCCGTCCCGCATACGGGACGCGGTCGCCTGCGGCAGGTTCAAATAGCCATGGGTGAGCGCCGCGGTGCGCAGCGCAAGTATGCCCTCATCATCGGACGCGCCGTCGACGAGCTTGCACCCGATGTCCGCCAGAGGGTAGCCGAGCGACAGCGGCGGCCGCGGCCTTCCATCCGGGTGGGGCCCGAACACGGCGGGACCCGCCTCGGTCGTGCCGTAGCCGTTCTCGATCTGCGCATTCGGGAACATCTCATGGACCTGCGCCAGCAAGGCATCGGTCAGCGGCGCCGAGCCGATCGACACATCGTGGACGCTGCCCAGATCGAGCCGCTCGACCAGGTCGCGCTCGCGCACCATCAACGCATACATGGTGGGGATTCCGGAAAGAAAACTGCAACGGTATCCGGCAACGGTTTCGAGGAAACGGCGCGCGTCGAAGCGCGGCAGCAATATCACCTGCATGCGGTTCGCAAGCGCGACCGAAATGTTGAACAGTCCGTTCATGTGGTACAGCGGCGCGACCACGATGGTCGAGGCTTGCGGCAAGACGGGCGAGACCGGTTCGATGTAGCGCGCGGTCGCCCAAAGCTGGCCGCTGTGCGTGAGAGGCACGCCCTTCGGTACGCCGGTGGAGCCTGATGTGTACAGAATCTCTGCGAGCGCATCCTCGCCGGGTAGGAAGGGCTGCAGGGGGCCGGGGTCGAGGAAGGCGTCGAATCCGTCCGCGCCGTTGCCGTCGAAGTCGATCGTCGGCACGGCGTTCGGCACGAGCGCTCGGCGTGCCGCGTCGCCGAACGCGAGCTCTATGCCGCTGTCGCGGAATATGTGCGCAATGGTCGCGCGAGGCAGCTTGTGGTTGACCGGTACCGCGACCGCCCCCATGCGCATGATGCCGAAATAGCAGGCGACGAACTCGACCCGGTTCTCCGCGAGAATGCCGATGCGGGCGCCGGGCCGGACGCCGCGGCACAAAAGGCCGCGGCCGACGCTGTCGCACAAGGCATCGAGCTCAAAGGAGGAGAGTTCCCTCGGTCGCGACTCGACGCGTAGATCGACGACGGCGCTGCGCTCGCCCTGCGCCGGGAGCTGCAGAATGTCCCCGAGGTTGCAAAAGCCCGAGTGAATTTGCGTCATGATCCGATCACGGCTTGAGCAGCACCTTGCCCACGACCTCACGCTCCTCGAGCAGGCGCTCGCCCTCGGCAGTCTCCTCGAGCGGCAGCACCTTGTCGATGACCGGCACGAGGCGCCCGCCGGCCACCAGGTCGAGCAATGTTCTTAGATCGTCCTTCTGCCAACCGTTCGAGCCGATCAGCGTGTGCTCGTAGGTCCACCAGTAGCGTGCATCGAGGGTGAGGTCGAAACCGGCCGTTGCGCCACAGCAAAGGATCCTGCCGTCGACATTCACGCACTTCTGCGTTGCCGGCAACGTGTCCCCCCCGGTGAAGTTCACCGCCACGTGCACGCCCCCGGTACCGGTGATTCGGGGCTTGCCGTAGATCTCCTTCACTGTCTCAAGAAAGGGCTTGTCGACGTAGTTGGCAACGTGATCGGCGCCTATTTGCTTCAACCGCTGCATCTTGGCATGGCTGCTCGCGAACGCCAGCACTTCGGCGCCGACCATGCGTGCGAGCTGCACGCAGGCGACGCCCACGCCGCCGCTGGCGCCGAGAACCATGATCCGTTCGCCGGCCTTGATCTTGCCCCGCGTGATCATCATCCGATAAGCGGTGCCGTATGCCAGGGGCAGCGCCGCGGCGTGCTCGAAACTGACTCCCGCGGGGATTTCCAGCAGCATCGATTCGCGCACCGCCACCCACTCCGCCCGGCCGCCGTCCACCGTTTCACCCAGCATCCCGAAGTGGCCTGCGTCGCGCATGACCGGATCGATCAACACGCGCTTGCCGAGCCAGTGTGCGCCCACCCCCGGACCCAGCGACTCGACCGTTCCCGCGATATCGGAACCGACGATCACCGGCAGCTTGATCCTGACTCCCGGCATGCCGCGGCGGGTAAAGATGTCGTGGAAGTTCACCGCGGTCGCGGCCACACGCACCAGCAGCTCGCCCGATGCAGGCGTCGGCGCCGGAAAATCACGCCGCAACTCAAGGACCTCAGGACCCCCGTGAGCAGTCGTCAAGACAGCTTTCATCGCCTCTCCCCTCAATGAATCAGCCCGGCTGGGTGCCGTAGCAACCCCGGCCGAGGGCGATCAGCTTGCCGCCGGCGTCCGTCACGTCGATGTCAACCACGCCGATAGTCCGTCCGGCGCGCCGTACCCGCGCTTGTGCGAGCAGGTCCGAATTCGTCGCCGGGCGCAGATAGTCCACCCGGAAATTGATGGTCGGCACGCCGTAGCCCAAGACCGCTATGAGGGCAAAATCTCCCGCGATGTCGATCAGGCTGGCAATGACGCCGCCGTGATATTGACCGGTGCCCGATGAGCGTTCGACGTTGGGTCCGTAAATCGAGCGGATCGTGACCGTCTGCGCGGCCGGGTCGAACGCGTCCAAGCGCAGCCCGAGCAATTGTTGAAACGGGCTGTCCGCCAGCAGCGCTTCCAAGGTTTTCTGCGACATGGGAGGGTCAGCATTCATAGACGTGCTTCTTGGCGGGCATGTTCAACGGGAGAGTAGCAGGACAGCCTTGCGCGCAAACATGGCGGACGACGTCTCACTACTGCGATCCGACGGCTGTGATCGATCTTTAAACGTGTACTCAAGGGCGCCTCCGTGCTGCAATACATCCCGTCAACCTTCGTTTTGTCCAAATTCCCCGGGCACACCGCCATGGCTACACGCAAATCGAAAATCCTTCCCGAGAATCGGCCGCCGAGGCAGCGCAGTGCAACGCCTGAAGAGGGGCGCGCGCGGCTCGCGGAAGCGCTCGATGACATCCTCGTTGCCCGTCAGCCGTTGGTGGGGATGCTCCAACAGGACATCGAACAACTGCTCGGCAATACGCTCACGACGGAGTCCCGGGGCATGCCGCCGTTGACGCTGGAAGGTGCCGAGCGCCCGCAACACTGGGCGACACGCGGATTGCGGCATTTCCTCAACGAGCCGGAGGATAGCGGGTATTGGGACTTTTTCAAGATCTCCGACGGCTTCCTGCTCTCCATCACCGACGCACAATACCGCAAGGACAGTTGGGTGCGGGTGGAGGGCACCGCATTTTTCAAGCTGCGCCTGCTGTTGGCCGGTTCGCTGCGCTCCGCCTCGGGCGAGATCATTGCACAGGCACCCGAGGCGCTGCTGTACCTGTCGCCGGGCGCCAGTCGCGGGGGCTACTACATTCTCGGCGCGCAGCCGATTCGAATGGTGGTACTGCACTGCAGGCCCGCGGTGCTTACGCGCGACTTCGGGTTGAATTCCAGCGAGGTGCCGCCGCCGCTGAATAAATTGTTCGCGCGCAATCCGGAGGCGGAGAACCAAAGAATCTCGCTGGACACCAGTCTCATGCACGCGGTTCAGTTGATGGTGGAGTCTCGTCACAAGATGATGCCTGCCCTGCGCGGGCGGTATTTGGAGGCGCTCAGCACGGAGATTCTGCTGCAGGTGATCGGCGAATTCAGCAACCGTGCGATGATGAATCGCGCGCCCACCGGCATCCGCCCGCGCGACGTCAACGGCATTTACGAGGCGCGCGACTATTTGACGCAGCACTACCGCAATCCGCCGAAGATTCCGGAGCTTGCGCGGATGGTGGGCCTGAATCAGACCAAGCTGAAGGCGGGCTTCCGCGAGGTCACGAAGCTCACGATCTACAGCTACATCACCAAATGCCGCATGGAGCGCGCGGCCGATCTATTGCTGAACGGCAACTATGGAATCGCCGAAGTGGCCTACGAGGTCGGCTACGACTACCCTGCCAACTTCACCTCCGCATTCAAGAAATTCTATGGAAAACTGCCGCGCAGCATGACCTTCCGGGAGCGTGCGCCATATTCTCGAGGCGTCTGATCGAGGGGCGGGGTCGTGGTATTTGCGGCGCCGGCGCCGCCCGAACGCCACTAATGCAAATCGACATATGAGTAATGGGATCCGACAAAATCAGAAAACACACGGCCCTTTGCACGCGCCGTATGTAGCTATCATCGCGCGAGCGATCGTACCGTCCTGCGTTGGACGAGCCGGACATTAGTCGTAGGGGGAAAGAATCATGCGCAGCAATCGGCCGTCGGTTCCGGGGTGCATCTGCACCTTTCTGTTGGGATTGGCCGCCAACCTGTCGAGCGCGAATCCCATCGCCGTCACCAACGTCAGGATCATCGACGGCAACGGCGGCGCACCCATCGAGCATGGAACCATCATCGTCGACGGCCGGCGTATCGTTGCAGTCGGCAGGTCGTCCGACGTGCGCGTGCCTGCCGGCAGCCGCCGCATCGACGGCAAGGGCGGTTCGGCCTTGCCGGGACTCGCTGACATGCACGTGCACCTGCTCGGCGGCATTGACGGCGTCGGACTCGATATTCTCGGCTATCAAAAATACCTGAACGCGCTGCTCTACGCCGGTGTGACCACCGTGATGGACACGGGCAATGTGGAACCCTTCGTATTGCAGCTGCGTGCGGCAGTTCGCGCGGGCCTGGTGCTCGGGCCGCGCATTTATTGCGTCGGCCCGATTCTCGACGGGGCGGACCCGGTGTGGCCGGCGCTCTCCGTGGCGATCGCATCGAAGGATCAGGTGCCGCGCATCGTCGAATCGCTGGCGGGGGAGAAGGTCGATTTCATCAAGCTGTACGTCGGTCTCTCGGATCAATTGATACATGCGATTTCGGCCGAAGCGGGCAAGCACAATGTGCGCACGATCATCGATCAGTGGAGACGCAACGGCTCCGCCGATATCGCCCAGGAGGGCATCGCAGGCTTCGCGCACTTCCCGGGCCATCGGATCAGCGACGAGACGATTGCGACGATCAAGGCGCACAATGTCTTCCTGATTTCCACGCTCGCTGTCCAGGAATCGAGCCTGGGGCGCCGCTTCGCGGATTTATCATTCCTCGACGATCCGCTGATCGCCGATACGACACCGAAGCGCGCGCTCGATGCCCTGCGCAAGCAATACGCGGGAATGAGCGCAGAGCAGCTCGCCGCCAAGAGCGATTACACCATGCATGTGGATCTGAAGGCGGCGGAGAGCAACGTACCGCGTCTGCGCGATGCGGGGATCCTGTTTGCGGCGGGCACGGATGCCGTCTATCCGGGCGACTTCCAAGGCGAGGGACTGCATCGCGAACTCGAGCTGCTGGTCGAGTCGGGATTGACGCCGCTGCAGGCGATCTCGACCGCCACGAAGAACGCCGCCGCCATCGTCAATGCGTCCGGCGAATGGGGGACATTGGAGGCGGGCAAGCTTGCAAACCTCGTGATCGTCGACGGCAGGCCGGATGAGCGGATCAGCGACACCCGGCACATCGTTGTCGTCATCAAGGAGGGCGCGCTCATCGATCGAGCGGCGCTGCGGCTCGACCACAGCCGCATACCGGACTATCAAGAGACCGGCTCCTCGATGGCGCCCGTGTGGTAAGTGTGATTGCACGGGGAGCCCTCGGGATGCTTGCCTGGGGCGCGGCAGCCGCGGTAGGGGCGGCGCAACCCCCGCAGCTCAGCGTGACACCTTCCTCCGGCCCGGTCGATGCGCCGTTTCACGTCGTGATCCGCAACGTTTTGCCCGGCGCGCGAGTCAGGGTGAGCGCGCAACGGCCGGATGTTCACGGCCGCAGCTGGACGGCGGTGGGGGAGTATCTGGCGGATGCGAACGGCCGCGTCGACCTCGACACCGCTCCCTCGCTCGGCGGTAGTTACCAGGGGGTGAGCCCGCACGGCCTGTGGTGCTCGGCTCTGCCGGTGGCGCCCGAGCAGCTCGCCGCCTACGTGGCCGAGCTGCCGAAGCACCCCGAGTTGGGAACCGCGCCGATACTCGACGCGAATGCGATCTACACAGTCGCCCTCGCCGCCGCAGTCGGCGGCAACACCGTGGCGAGGGCCACTGCGACGCGCAGCTATGGGGCCGGGATCGTACCGGAGGAAGTCTCGGCGGCCGGGGGAGTGCGCGGGTTGTTCTATCCGTCGCCGTCCCAAGTCCCGCAGAAGGTGCCGGTCATCGTTCTGGCGGGCTCAGGCGGCGGATTGCCTCAAGCCCAGGCCGCCCTGCTCGCAAGTCACGGTCATCCGGCCCTGGCGCAGGGGATCTTCGGCTACAAAGACCTGCCCTCGACCCTGCGCGCTATTCCGCTCGAAACCTTTCGCGCCGCGGCGCACTGGCTCGAGCAACGCACGGGCGCTCATCGGGTCGCGGTGATGGGCACCTCGCGTGGGTCCGAGGCCGCGGGATTGGCAGCCAGCTACTTTCCGCAGGACTTCGCCGCCGCCGTGGTGTTGGTTCCCTCCCACCTGAGCAACGGCGCCTTCGGCCCCGGCATCACGGATGTCGAAGCCGCATGGACGTATGCGGGCAAACCCGTGCCAGCCGATCATGGCGAAACCGACTCGAACAATGCGGGCGACGCCGCGCATTCGAATGAGCCTCCGGGCTTCGTCGGAACCCCTTACTATCTCAACACTTGGAGCGATGCGTCGATAGCGTCCGCGTTCGGGATTCCCTTCGAGAAGATGCAAGGGCCGGTGCTGGCCATCGGCGCAGGCGCCGATGAGATGTGGCCCTCGTTCATCGGCGCGGAGCAGATTCGCAGGCGCCTCGCCGCCCATGGCAAATCCGATCGAGTTGAACTGCACATCTATCCCGGCGCCGGTCACCTGGTCTCGCGCGTGGGCAGCGGCGGTGCGCTCTCCTCCTTCGTCTTCCATCCGGTCGCCAAGGACTTCGAGGCCACGGGCGGGCTGCCGAACGCGAACTGCGAGGGCTCCTACGATGCGTGGCAAAACGTATTGCGGTTCCTCGCCAAGGTCAAAGCCCGCTAGCGTCGGATGACAATAGCGCCGTGCGCGTTTTCACTGCACCGATATCGCGCATCCCGTGGGCATTACGGTGCGCGGCCGAAACGTCCGAAAACATGCTTTTTCCGTCGATTTGCATGCTTTGCCCGGCGTCAAACTCCCTAATATCGAACGATGTTGCCGAACGAATGATCGCACCGTCGTCGTGCGACGCGTAACGATGCAACAGGGAGAATAGGGGTGGGGATAATTCGACTTGCCGTGACAGGCACGATGACATTGACCCTGGCCGTCGGGGCGCTCGGCGCCGCGCAGGTCAGAGCGGAGATGGCGACCGCGGATGCCGCTACCGGCGCCGGCAGCGAGGCGCTCGAGGAAATCGTCGTCACCGCGACCAAGCGCGCCGAAGACCTGCAGAACGTGGGCCTCAGCATCACCGCGTTGACGACGGAGCAACTGGAGTCGAAAGGGGTGGAGCAGTTCTTCGACTATGGAAACTCCATTCCGAATCTGTCTTTCGCGGTTGATTCCGCAGACGGCTCGCTCGCGGCCCGCGGCATTGCGCTGCGCGGGATCCAGGGCTCGAATACCACCGGCTTCTACATCGACGATGTGCCGGTGCTCGAGACGCTCGATCCGCACATCGTCGATGTGGCACGCATCGAGGTGCTGCGCGGCCCGCAGGGCACCCTCTACGGTGCCGAGTCGATGGGCGGCACGGTGCGCATCATTACCGCGCAGCCGACCGCCACCGCATTCAGCGGACAAATGCATGTCGGAACCTCCGCCACCGAACACGGTTCCTTGAACGGAATCACGGAGGGCGACGTCAACCTGCCCCTCATCGACAACACCCTCGCCGTGCGGGCGAGCGGGTTCTACCAGTTCGACAGCGGGTTTTTCGACAAGGGCTTGGGGCCCGAGGCGGCGCCGCCGACCTCGACCATCCACGACGTCGGCAGCATGGAGTACTACGGCGGCCAGATCGCCCTCCGATGGGAGCCCATGGAGGGACTGGCGATCACCCCACGAGTCATGTATCAGGAGACCGTCGAGGACGGGGTCCCCTATGCACTCGGCAATGCCGACAATCTCCTGCAGCGGCAAGTTTTCAACGTCCGCGAGGGCGGCACGGACAAGTGGTGGCTCGACAGCCTCACGATCAACTATACGGCGCCGTTCGGCACCTTCGTCTCCTCGACCGCCTATTTCGATCGCAAGACGTTTGAGACCGAGGACGACACCGACTTTACGGTGTATGCCTTCGGCTTTACGAGTCCGCTTGCCTCGCCTATTACGCGCGAGATAGATCTGCGGCGGTTCGTGCAGGAGCTGCGCTTTGCCTCCACTTTCTCCGGGCCCTTCCAGACGATACTCGGGGGCTTCTATTCGGACAGCACGCGCCCGCGAGACTACGAATGGAACACGCCGGGATTCGGCGCGGCCACCGGCTCCCCGAGCGATCTTATACTGTCCTTCATCGACTCGCGAAAAGCCACGGAGGAAGCCGTTTACGGGGATGCATCGTACGACATACTGCCCAATCTCAAGGCAACGGCGGGGGTTCGCTGGTATCGCGACATTGCAACGTTCCACCAGTACACGAACGGGGCGTTCTATGGATTCACCCCCAGCACCTATCTCGCGCCGTCGACCACCGAGAGCGGCGTCACCCCCCGGTATCTGTTGGAATACAAGGTGACGCCCGATCTGTTGGTGTACGCAAGCGGCTCCAAGGGCTTTCGCGAGGGAGGCAACAACATCGCGCTGCCTTCCGGGCCGCCCCCGATAGGATGCGACCAGGATCTCGCGAACGCCGGCTTGACCGCCGCCCAGGTGGCCACCTTCAAGTCCGACGACCTCTGGAGCTATGAGCTCGGCTTCAAGTCGAGTTTCGCCGAGCGTCGCTACACGCTGAACGGCGCAGGCTTCTTGATCGACTGGAGCAACATTCAGCAGCAGATTTCACTGCCATTGTGCGGTTATGGCATTACGGGCAATTCAGGCGCCGCTCGCAGTACCGGCTTCGAGCTCGAATTCAGCGGGCGGCCGATTCCGGAGCTCACGCTCGGACTCGGACTCGGTTACACGGACGCCCGCATTACTCAGCAAGGCGCCGGCAGTCCGCAACTGGTGGGCAGCCCCGTCTACAACGTGCCGGAGATCACCGTCGCGAGCAACGTCGAGTACGAGCGGCACCTGACTGCGGACTTGAGCGGATTTACGCGGCTCGACTACAGCCACGTCAGCGGCAGCTATTCCGTAAATACCCAGGTGACCCCGCTGTACCGGCCGGCTTACAACATCGCGGACCTACGGCTCGGCGGGCGCAACGAACGCTACGAGGTCGCCCTGTTCGTCAAGAATCTCACCAACGAGCACGCAAACCTGGCAGACGCCGTCATGATCGGGGCGGAGATTCCAGGCCAGCCGCATTTCGTGATCAATCAACCGAGGACTGCCGGCGTCGAAGCCCGGCTGTGGTTCAAGTGATCAATCGGCGCCGTAGGTCTTGGCCAGGTAGTCCACGATCGCCGGAATGTCCGCATCGGGGAACGACGCTCCGAAGGGCGCTTTCATCTTCTTGACGGCGGCTTCCCAGTAGCTGCGCGGCGAGGAAGGCTGGGACTGTACGTACTGGGCGGAATGACACACCATGCAGTCGCGCTCCACGAGCGTGTACCCGGGCAAATCGCTCGGCTTGTAGCGCACGGTTTCCGGCGGCAGCGTGATTTCCAGCGCCGAAGCCGTCGGCAACGCAACGGCCAGTGCGAGAAGAACGTTCGAAACACAGGCGCGTGCGAGGTAGGGGCTTCTCATGGGTGCTGTGGCCTCATACCGCCGCAACGGTGGTGGTTTCGACGACGTTGCGCATGTAACCGGCAGGATTCCACCCGGCGATCATGGGCTGAGTCTCGCCCCTGCGATTGAAGGCCCGCACTTTCAGCGAATACAGGCCGCGCGTCGCGGGCTTGAACGGCGCCGTCCAGGTCCGAAAGGAGTATCTGCCGAGGTCTCTGCCCAGGCGTGCATCGGCCCAGGAGCGCCCGCCGTCGTCCGAAAACGCCACCTTGGAGATGCCGTATCCGCCGTCGAAGGCAATCCCTCGCACAGGGGTGGTGAAGCCGGCGCGCACCTTGTCGCCTTCGGCAAGGCTGGTCACGAAGGAACGCACATTGAAGCGATTGATGGGAATCGTCGCAGTGGGTGCCGTGCCGGGTTCAACGCACGCACATGGATTGTCAGGGATGCGATACGCGCGGCTCATCCAGAAGCCGTCGTACACCTTGTCGAGAACGTTGATGTCGGACACGTGCTTGACCCAATAGGTTCCGTAGTAGCCCGGCACGACCAGACGCAGCGGATAGCCGTTCAACATCGGTAGATCTTTCCCGTTCATCGCCCAGGCAAGCATCACTTCGCCGTCGAGCGCATGCTCGATCGCGAGCGCCTTGACGAAGGCCGGGCTCGACTCGAGCGGCGGCCGATCCAGTCCGCCGAAGCTCACTTGCATGGCCCCCGCCTGCAACCCCGCTTTCTCGAGCACTTTCTTCAGCGGCACTCCGGTCCAGCGTGCATTGCCCATGGCCCCGTTCGACAGCTGTCCGCCGTTGACGCGCGGAGTAAAGTGACCGCGTCCGTTTCCCGAACATTGATTGACCGCGACGAACTCCAGCGGCTCTGCGAACCGCTTCAATTCATCCAAGGAGAGCTCCAGCGGAACGTTCACCTTGCCTGAGACGCGCAACCGGTAGGATCGCGGATCGACGGATGTGGGAATGCCGCTCCAGTGATAGCGCACGAAAAAGGCATCGTTGGGGGTCAAGGCCCCGTCATTGAATACCGAGAAGGGTGTTTCGAGCTGCGGAGGACGGTCGGTGAGGACGATCAGGGGCCGCTTTTGCGGGAAGGCGACGAGATCGCGCTCGCCGTTTTGGAACGGCAGAACGATGCGCCCGGCACCCGCCGCCGCGCCCGCCCGGGCCGCAACGGCCGTTGCGGCCATCGCCCCCAGGGCTCTCAGCAGGTCGCGGCGGGTGGGCTGAAGCTGCTTGGAATTCATGGGCACCCCCCTCGATATGGTTTTCTCGTATTCTATGCTGATTCGAGAAGCAATCGAATGGACAATAAGCTGACCCCGCCGACGACCGCGGCGGTCACCATCGCCAGGAGCAGCGGCCGCAATCCGATCTGACGAAAGGCGCCGATGCGCGTCTGCAGCCCGACCGCGGCCATCGACACGGTGAGGCAAAGCTCACTCAGGCGCTGTGCGCCGCCGATGATGGATGTCCATATATCCTTTCCCAATGTCCCGAAGGAAGGCTCGCAGAAGTCGACCGCGCTGCGAAGCGCGCACATCGCGATGAACAACAGCACGAATCCGGGTATCGCCGGGAATCGGCCGTGCTTCAAGGCAGCGCCCTCTTGCCGGGCGCCGCCTTGAAAGAGAAGGGCCACCAGAGGAATCACGGCGGCCATCAGCAGGTTGCGCACGAGCTTGGTCACCGTGGCCGCCTCCAGAACACCCCCCGCCGAGTACTGGTCCTGGTACATAAGCCCTGCACCGACCACCTGCGATGTGTCATGCACGGCCGTTCCCAGAAATACACCGGCCAGCTGTGGCTGTGTTGCGAACAGAGCATGCGCGATGATTGGATGCACGAACATGGCGATGAGGCCGAACAAGGCAATGCATGCCACCGCGTAACTGACCTCCGCCTCCCGTGCGCGGATGACCGGCGCCATTGCCACGATGGCGGTCACGCCGCAGATGCTCGTGCCGACGGCAATCAGGGCGGCAAGTTGCGGACTCATTGCCATTGCCCGGCTTGCGAACCTCACCAGTAGGAGCGCGGCGGATATGCAGATCAACACGATCGGCAATGCATGGAATCCGAGGCCGATTGCCGCCGCCAGGCTCAACCGCAGCCCGAGCAGCACGATACCGATGCGCAGCACCAAGACCGTACATGACTTCAGCACCGCGCCGTCGCCGGCGAGCCTCGGCCAGAGGTTTCCGATCACCATGCCGGCGAGAATGGCTCCCATGACGGCGCTGAAGGGCGATTTGGCGTTGCCGAGCAACACAGTTCCGGCGTACTGCGCGAACCAGGGGCCGAAAAACGCACAGAAGATGACGGCCAGCGACGTAGAGAGGCGCAACGGCATGGAGCTAGCGCCGGGAATCACAAAATCAGCGCGCCTTGGCGGTCCTTGCGCCGCTTCACCACCATCCGTTCATGCAGCGTGCTGACGGTGTCGCTGCCCCGAGTCACGAATACTGCCGGCAGTACGCCATGCACCATGCAGGCAAGGCCGGCGACGATCATCTTGGCGCCGAAACCGAGCGCGCTGGCGAAATGCTGCAGGTATGTTTCGTCGACCGATGCAGGGTGCTCGATGAAAAGGCTGCGGAAGAAAGACATGGGTAGGCACCATCCCGGAGTTGGCCGGAATCGAGGATAAATCTATACATATAGAAAAAGCTTCCATAGTTTTCTGTAGAAGTTCAACAAATTAGAATTTTGTGCTATTTAATGACGATGGACTCGATAGACCGCAAGCTCCTGTCCCTGCTTCAGGACGATGCGTCCATGCCGCTGCAAGATATCGCGGCGCGTGTCGGGTTGTCGGTCAACCCTTGCTGGCGGCGCATCAAGCGGATGGAATCCGAGGGGATCATTCGCGCCCGCGTTGCCGTGCTGGATCCGGAAAAGGTCGGTCTCAACGTGACCGTTTTCGTGCGCATCAAGATCCGCGAGCATACGCCCGAATGGGTGAAGCGCTTTGCAGCCGCGATCCGCTCGATCGCCGAGATCGCCGAATGCCATCGGATGGGCGGGGATGTCGACTACATGCTCAAGGTCATCGTGGCGGACATTGCTGAATACGACCGCGTGTACAAGGAACTCATCGCGAAGGTGCCCGGACTCGCCGACGTGAGCGCACTGTTCTCCATGGAGCGGATCAAGTACACGACCAAGATTGAACCCCCTCATGGCAATGGCGGCCCACGATAATCGTCGCGATGCTCGCGCATTTGCCAATGGGGAAATGCGCGCGTGACCAAGGGCCGCAACAGCGGTATGCCCGCGGCGGACCAGTGGGAGTCGTATTTCGATCCCTCCGGTATTCTTGAGGCTCTCGCAGGCCGCCATGTCGGCGGCGATGCGATCGAGTTCGGTTGCGGCTACGGCACTTTCACGGTTCCAACCGCGCAGAGGGTGTCCGGTGCCGTCTACGCTCTCGACATCGATTCGGCGATGGTGGCGGCGACCTGTGCGCGCGTCGCCGGGGCCTGCTTGAAGAACGTCGTGGTCGAGCAGCGCGACTTCGTCAGCGAGGGTTGCGGACGGGAGGCGCGCTCGGCGAGCCTCGCGCTGCTGTTCAACCTCTTGCACATCGAGGAGCCTGTGCGCCTATTGAGGGAGGCGCATCGAGTGCTTCGTCCCGGCGGTTTGCTCGCACTCATTCATTGGAACCATGACGTAGGCACGCCGCGGGGCCCGCCCCTCGATATCCGGCCGCGCCCGGAGCAATGCCGCAGATGGGCCGAAGAGGCGGGCTTTGAATGGCTGCGTGACCAGAAGCTCCCCGGCTCTCCATGGCACTGGGGCATGGTATTGGCCGCTGCCTGATTCTGCGCCTAGTTCCTTCCGGCAGGCGCGGAAGCCTCGGCAGGCGCAGCGCCCGGGGTTCCCTGATCGGCCGCCGGTTCCTCGTCGACCAGGCCGGTGAGGCTTTCGCCGATTTGCTTGATCTCCTCGCGCAATGCCGCGAATCTTTTGGTCTGTGCCATGACATCGACATAGACGACCTCGGACCCGCCGAGCAGATCCGTGGTCAGATGGGTGAAACTGGGTGCGAGAAAGCCCGAGCCGGGGATCTCGGTTTCCCAGCGCTGCGCCTTTGCTCCGTGGATCATGAGCTTTTCCGTTGCCGTCTGTTTGGTATTGACACCGCGGGTGGCCCAATCGCGTTTCCCCGCGTCGACGTACAGGTCGAACAACTGCACCGTCTTTCGGCGGTCCCATGACTGCACATAAATGTACACATCCTTGGCTTTGTTCACGGCACGCAGGCGGGTGCCGTCGAAGCGCTCTTTTTCGGTGAGATCCATCTGCTTGTAGCCTTCGGGCAGTTCGATCGAGAGCGTCGATTGCCAGGTCGACGAGGCGCTGAATTCCACTTCCGCCAATATCGGCGTCGCGGGCCTCTTGCACATGGGCGACTTGCCGGAGAGCTTCTTCACCGTCAAAAGATCGCCGTTGGCATTCTTGAAGCTTCGACCGACGTCCAGGCTCTCTGCGACGCAGATCTGATCCTTGCGCGGCGTCATGCCGATACCCGGCCGCATGATCACGATGTAGCCGCCGCCGCCGTGTGCGAGTGCGGGACCGGACGCGACGGTGAGGGCCAGTGCGGCCGCGAAGATTCGACCCGGCCACCCCCGGTCGACCACTGTAATTGCCACTGCGATGTATCCTTCTCAATTATTGTTGATTATTGTTTGCTGCATCGCCGGAGAAGATGCTAGTACAGCTCTCGGAAGTACGCCATCACCCGAGAAAGCGTCCGAGAAATCTGAAGGTCCGGTCCCACGCCTGCTGCGACCAGACCGGGTCGTATTGGGTGGCGGGGATACGATGCGGCCCCACGGCGGTCTCATTGCCGAAGGCATGATGTGCGAGATAGCGGTGGAAGTCGAAAGCGACCCCGGCGGCGCGCAGCTTGTCCTCCAGCCGGTCGATGTCGGCGATCGGAAAAAACTCATCCTGTGTGGCCCAATGTCCCAGCAGCGGCGCCTTGATCCTGGCCGCGTCGATGTACTCGAGCGGCGGGCAGCCGTACCAAACGACGCCGGCGTCGATCTCCGGGGCCGTGCAGAGGCTGAGCAGTGTCAGTGCGCCCCCCATGCAAAAGCCGATCACGCCGACCTTGATGCCGCGCGTCTTGAGGTATTGCACGGCGCCGCGAATATCCTGAGACGCCGCATCGCCGAAATTGAGGCCGGTCATCAGATGGTGTGCCTCTTCGGCCTCAACCGTGGCCTTGCCGCGGTACAGGTCGGGCACGAGGGCGGAGTAGCCCGCCAGGCCTAAACGGTCGGCGACGCCACGAATCTGCTCGTTGACCCCCCACCATTCTTGGATGACGACGATTGCCGGCGCGCCGGCAGGATGTGCCGGCTCGGCCAGATAGCCCGAGGCTTTCTTGCCGTCAGGGCGATTGAAGGAAACTGTTGTGCCCATTGCAATGGTCCTTTGTTGCCGAGGTGGATCGACGCGCGCCCGCATATCCGCCCCTATTCAACCCTACTTGCGCCGGACGGCGCAAACATCGTTGCCCCTTGACCTGGCCGGGGAAAGTTTCATGATGTCACGGGTGACCATGTCGGCTGAGCGGCGGTCGGCGGACCGCCCTGGCGCACGACGCGCGGCGCTTCGCGCAGGAACTCTTTTGCCGTGCGGCTTCGCGGTCGCAATGTCGGCAACGGCGGCGCACGCCGACAATTTCGCAGGCGCCTATTACGACGCTCGCAGGGACCAAATCGTGGTCACGATGGTTTACAGCGGTACGAATCCCAATCACGTGTTTTCGTTGAAATGGGGGCGGTGCAAGGAGCCGGCGGACGGCGGCTCGCGCGAGATCGTCGCGGAGGTGCTCGACGATCAATGGCAGGACACAGCAACCCAGGAATTCAGGAAAACGACGCGCTTCAGCCTGAACGATGTGCACTGTAGACCGGCAAAGCTGACCTTGAGAACCGCGCCGCGATTCTATTACACACTGCGAATTCCGGCGCGTGCGGCCGGATCTCCATAGGCCCTCGAATGCGTCGTCAAAACGTCCCCATGGAGTCTGCATGAGTGAGCCCCTGGTTCTACAGCGGATCGCGAACCGAACAGCCCATCTGACCCTGAATCGACCGGCCCAGTACAACGCGCTGTCGGAGGAGATGCTGGCTGCGCTTAACGGCTCACTTGAATCGCTCGCCGCCGATCCGGCGGTGCGTGTCGTGGTATTGGGCGGTGCGGGAAAGGTGTTTTGCGCGGGCCACGATCTGAAGCAAATGAAGGCGAACCGGCGCGCGGACTACTATCAACGTCTGTTCGACGATTGCAGCCGATTGATGATGAGGATTCAAACGCTGCCGCAGCCCGTCATTGCCCGCGTGCACGGCATTGCCGCCGCCGCGGGTTGTCAGCTGGTGGCCATGTGCGACCTTGCGGTCGCAGCCGCCGATGCGCGCTTTGCGGTGTCCGGGGTCAACCTGGGTCTCTTCTGTGCGACACCGTCCGTGGCGCTCACGCGCAACGTGGGACGAAAGGCTGCGTTTGAAATGCTCATGACGGGTGAGTCCATCGGCGCGGCGACCGCGGTGGAGCGCGGACTCATCAATCGAGCCGTGGCGGCCGAGCGCCTCGATCAAGAGATTCAGGAACTCGCCGCCTCGATTGCCGCCAAGCCGCCCGTGGCGGTATCGACCGGGAAGGCCTTGTTCTATCGGCAGCTGGAATTGGGCATCGCTCCGGCCTATCAACTGGCGGGTCAAACGATGGCATGCAACATGATGGACGACATCGCGCAGGAGGGAGTCTGCGCCTTCCTCGAGAAGCGCGCCGCGAACTGGAGCGCCAAGACCTAGCCCGGAGGAGCGCATTGACGACCGCTCCTGCCGTCGGGCCGCAACGAACAGCCGATGTGCCGCGGTGCAGCGCCAAGGCTTGGTTTGTGCTGCATGCTCCGCCAATCGAATGTATTCTTCAATGCGACCATGCCGACGAGCAGATTGAACCTCGACGATTTTCCCGACTCTCCTTACGCGCACGAGCTGCGCCGAGGTTTGGGACATTTGCGGTTTGAGGCTCCGCTCGAAGCGGAGTACACGACGGCTCACCTGGAGCGCGTGCACCTTCGGGTGAGGATCTGGTTCTCCGTAACCATGATGTTGTCTGTTTTGTTCACCATCGATCAGGTGCGGCGCGACGGCGTCTGGAATCCGAACTCCCTGGCGCATTTGAGCCTGCTCCTGCCCTGCGCCTTTGTGCTCGTTTGGTTGGTATGGGGTCCAAGCTACGAACGTCTGTTTCTCCCGGCCGCGCGGGTGCTGGTGACGCTGTTCGGCTCGCTCATCGCGAGCTTCATAGCACTCTCTGTCGCCCATGAGCGGCAGGAACTGCTGGCGGCGCTCACCGTCAACCTGGTCGCCGTGTTTTTTTTCACCGGACTGATGTTTCGGCAGGCCATTGTCACTTCCGCGGTCATGATCGCCGCGTTTGCCGCGACCGCGCTCGCGGCGGACCTGCCTCACGCGCTGCTTGTGAAGAGCTTGGTCATGTTGTTGCTGACCTGCGTGATCGCGGCGCTCGTCCATAGGGACGTGGAGCAATCGTACCGCAGGAATTTTCTCGAGGACGCGCTCATCGGCGAGCTGGTCGCCCGCGACAGCCTCTCGGGGCTCATGAACCGTCGCGCCTTCGATGAGCATCTGCTGCGCGTTTGGCAGCATGCCCAGCGAGATCAGCGTTTGATCGCCGTGCTCATGGTCGACATCGATCATTTCAAAGCGTACAACGACGACTTCGGCCACCAGGAAGGAGACTTGGCGCTGCGCGCCGTTGCCGGTGCAATTCAGGGCTTCGCGCGCCGGCCCCTGGATCTCGCCGCCCGCTACGGCGGCGAGGAATTCGCGGTGATCCTGTACGACCTTGCCGTTCCGTATGTCGAGGACACGGCCGAGCGCCTGCGCGAAAGCGTGCAGAATCTGCAAGTAAAAGCACAGGGGTCGGATGCGGGGCTGAAACGGCAGGTGACCGTGAGCGTCGGAGTCGGAGTGGCCGCACCCATCATCGGCCGCACCCCCCAGGGCGTCGTGCAATTGGCGGATGAGGCGCTGTACGAAGCGAAGCAGGCGGGCCGCAACCGGATTGTCGTCAAGGGCACGGACGCCTACCTGCTCCTCGATACCGGGACCTTCACCTCGCGCAGAAATTCCGAGCGCCGTCCGTCATGAGGCGCCGTCTAGAATTGCCGGCGTGCATCGAGCATGACGCTGCGGCTGACGGCATCGCTGGGCGGCACCATGAATTCCTGGTGACGCGCATGAAGCAGATTCCTGCCCGACAGTGCAGCGTCCCAGTGGTTCGAGAGGCGCCAACCGAGGCGGGCGTTCAGCTCTTCGTACGCATGCACTTCGGGGTTCGGCAAGGTGCTTACATAGCGCAGGTCGGCGTCCAGCGTGAGATTGGAGCTCAGGTTCATCGACGTTCGCAAATGCGCCTGGTGACTGGGGTCGTCGCCGGCTTGCGCGATGCCTAGGAGCCCGCTGCTTCCCGGCTTGAAGTGCAGCGACTCATACAGCTGGGTGAACGCCAAGGTGACCACGCACCAATCGCTGGCTTGATAGTTGGCCCACGCCTCGCCGCCGTAGGCGTGGCCGTCCATGAGATTGCCCCAGTGCAGAGGAAGCAGAGTGAGCGGGTCGAACTCCAGGCTGCGCAGGTCGTCGTAGCTGTTGTAGTAGGTGGATACCGAGACCGAGAGGCGCGATGAGGGTTGTGCGCGATAGCCTATTTCATAGGCGGTGAGCTTTTCGGGTTTGAAATTGCCGCCGCCGGTCAGAAAGAGCGTGGTCCCGAGATACTCGACGACGTCCCGGTCGAACGGCGTCGGGGAGCGGATGGCGCGCGAAACGGCCGACCAGAGGAACGTCTTGTCGCTCACGCTCCATGAGAGCCGCGCATCGGGCAACGGGGTCGCCCCGGAGTAGGGATCGTCCTCGAGCTTGGCGCCGAGGGTCAGTTTCAGCCTGGGGTCGAGCGCGATCGAATCCTGGACGAAGGCATTGGCGAGGCTCAAGGAGCGCTGATCCGGCAGGAACAGCAAATCGGCAGTGTTCGTGATTCCATAGCGGCTCACCCGTTCGCCGGCCCCCCAAACGACATTGTTCGCGCTGCCGAGGGCAAAACTGTGCTGCAGCTCCAAATCGTAGGTGTTGAGCACGAAGGCACCGCCGCCGCTGCCGTTGAAGCGCTGGCTCTGATCGTAATAAGCCTGGATCTGCAGCGCCGAGCCGGCGGCGAACTGATGTTGCCAACGTCCCAGGAGATTGGCGCCCGAGATGGACAGATCCGACGTGCCCGACTGATTTTCATTCGCCCGGTAGGCATCGCCCTGAACCGTGACGGTGTTGGCCGCAGGGGCCCAGTCCGCTCGGAAGCCGGCCTGTGTTTTCGACCAGCCGTCGTCCGCGCTCACGCCGCTTGGGCTGTCGAGGGAGGCGCGCTCGAAGCCCTTGGCATAGACGCGAAAGGTCGCATCGTCGCCCAAACTGCCTCCAATCCGGGCGGTGGCGTTCTTTTCGAGATTGCCGGCGCCCACCGCGACGTCGCCGCCCTGGGTGTCGGCGGAGCGGCGCGTGATGATATTGATCACGCCGTTGACTGCGTTGGCGCCCCACAGCGCGGCACCCGGCCCGCTGATCACTTCGATGCGCTCGATATCCTCGAGCGCGACGTCCTGTGCGTCCCAGTACACACCGGAATAGAGAGGCGAATACACGCTGCGTCCGTCGATCAGCACCAGAAGCTTGTCGGAGAAGTTCTGATCGCCGGAGTTGCCGCTGAATCCGCGCGCCGTGACGGTGTAGTTGCTGGCGCTGATCTGTACCACCTGGAGGTTCGGTGCCAGCCGCAGCACCTCGGGGATGCTGGTGGCCCCCGAGCGCACGACGTCCTCGTGCGTGATGACGTAGATGGCCGCCGGCGCCGTGCTCAAGGGCGCCGCCGTCTTCGAGACGGACGTCACCTCGATGTTCATGAGTTCTTCGACGCTCAGCGACTTGAGCGCGCCGGTGGAATTGTCCTCGGCGCCCGCGGGTGCCCCCGCAAGGCTCCACCAAAGCATCGCCGCGGCGGCGGGCACACCATACATGCGGCGCAGCGACCCGGTGCGGCTGATTGTCGTCGAGGTCGGTCCGGTCATCGTGCTCTCCTTAGCTTCCTCGTTCGGTCGTCGATGAGGGAATGGCGAATTCAAAGCAGGCGCCCTGGTCCGGAGCGCTTTGGGCCCGGATTCGGCCCCCGTGCCGGGTAATGATGCGCTGTACGATGGCCAGCCCGACCCCGGTCCCGGAGAAGTCCTCCGCCGAATGCAGGCGTTGAAAGACGCCGAACAGCTTGTCGGCGTAGCGCATGTCGAAGCCGGCGCCGTTGTCCTTGATTTGATAAACGGCCTCATGATTTTCGATACGGCCGCTGATCTCGACCCGAGGTTGCGACCTCTTGGCGCTGTACTTCAGCGCATTGCCGATGAGATTGCTCCAGACCTGACGCATGACGGTGGCGTCGCCCAGGACGGAGGGCAATTCGCCGATCTCTATCATCGGTTCAGGGCCTGTGTAGAGCGAGCGCGCCTCGCGTGCCGCGGCATCCGCCAGCCGTGTCATGTCGATCAGATCGCGGTGCAGGGCGGTGCGGCCGGCACGCGAGAACTCCAGCAGAGCGACGATGAGCTGGTCCATCTTCTGACTGCCGCCGCGAATGATGCGAACGATACGGCGTCCTTCATCGCCCAGCCGTTCCGCGAAATCATCCTCGAGAATCTGCGAGAATCCGTCGATGGAGCGCAACGGCGCCCTGAGGTCGTGCGAAACAGAGTAGGAAAAGGACTCCAGGTCGTGATACGCGGCGGCAAGTTCCTCGGATCTGCGCTGCTCGAGCCGACGCAGGTCCTCTATCTCGCGGCGCAATCGCTGCACGTCCAATGCACGGGAGATGACCGGCAGGATCACATTGAGCTTGAACGGTTTGAGGATGTAGTCCAGCGCACCCACCTGCATCGCCTGCACCGCCGTGTCGACGGTGCCGTGGCCCGTCATGACAATGGCGCCCAAGTCGGGGTCGATTTGTCGTGCGGCGTTGATCAGGCTGATGCCGTCCATTTCCGGCATCATGAGGTCCGTGAGCAGAAGGTCGACCCTGCCCGGGCGCAGTTCAGCCAAGGCTTGCTGCGCCGAACTGAATCCCTCGGTGTGGTAGCCCTCGAGCCGCAGCGTATCGCAGAGGGCACGCATTTGCGCCGTCTCGTCGTCCACGATGAACAAGCGTGCCGGGCCTGCCGTCATGGGACCAGCTCCGCCAGCGCTGCCCGCAATTCGTGCAGCCGCGGGGGCTTCGCCAGCACCTTGTCGATGTGAGGATGCGGCTCGTTCGCCGCGATGAGCCGCTGCCCCCAGCCCGTGAGCAGGATGACAGGCGTCGTGGATGAGATCGCTTTGACCGAGGAGGCGACTTTGCGGCCGTCGACATGCGGCATGCCGAGATCGGTGATGACCACGTCGAAGGCTTCTGCGCGCTGCGCGGCGGCCTTGAAGGCGTCGATGCCGGCCTGACCGCCGGAGGTCGCCGTAATGACATGTCCGTCTTCCTGCAAGGTGTCCTGCAGGGACTTGATGAGCAGCGGATCGTCGTCGACCAACAAGATGCGCAGGCGCCGGCTGATCGCACGGGCGCGCACGGTGTCGTCGGCGGCGACGATCGAAGATGCCTGGGATGGAAATATCAATCGCACCGTGGTGCCCCGGCCGACGGCGCTCTCGATCTCGAGTTCGGCGCTGTGCCGCTGAACCATGCCGTAGACCATGGCCAACCCGAGGCCGGTGCCGCGCTCGCCCTTGGTGGTGTAGAAGGGCTCGAGGCAGCGACGGCGGGTATCTTCGTCCATGCCGACCCCCGTATCGCTCACCTCGACGGCCACGCGATCCGCGCCGTCGCCGTCCGGGAACTTGCGGGTACGCACGTACAGCTGTCCTCCCGCCGGCATGGCGTCGACGGCGTTGAAGATGAGATTGGTGAGCGCGTCGCGAATTTCATGCTCCGCTCCCATGATTTCCGGCAGCGGGTCCGTCAGATCCATCCGCAGATCCACCATCTGTCCCCGCTCCTGCGGCTGATCGCTCCAGCGCGGGTGCGTCAGCTCCACGACCTGCCGCGCCGCGCGGTTGACGTCGACCCGTTCCAGCGTCAGCTGAGCCTCGCGCTCGCGGTAGAACTCGCGCATGCGCGCCACCGTCCGGGCGACATCGTCGATGGCGCGCTGAATGGTCGAGAGGTAGTTGCGGGCGCGCTCGCTGAGATTGGGCTCGCGCTCGAGGAGGGACTCGGTGTACAGCGAGATCGGAGAGATGGCATTGTTGATGTCGTGTGCTATGCCGCTCGCCATCTGCCCGAGCGCCCGCAGCCGCTCCTGCTGCATGATGGCGTGTTGGCTTTGACGCAGGTCGTCATATGCCTGCTGCAACGCTCCGTACAGGCGCACCTGGTGACTGGCCAGCGCCACATGCTCGCTGAGCTGCTTCAGGAATTCGCATTCGCCGCTGCTGAATGCGTGATCTGCACGGCGTGCGCAGACCAGTACACCGAATACCTGGTTCTCGACCACGAGGGGCGCGAATACCACCGAGCGCAGCCCGGCCTTCGCCATCCTCTGCGGAAAGGGGAAAGGGACCCCGACGGCGTCGGGCTCGTAGACCAGGTCCCCTGCGACGCAGCGTGACAAGCCGTTTTGGTCGATGGGCACTTGCGAATGCTCCTTCAATCCTAGATTGTCGCCGAACACCCGGCCCGAGCTGCCGAGCGCACCCACGGCCAACGACCTTGCGACGGCATCGTGCAGCAGAAAGCAGCCGAAGTCGATCGGCAGATCCTCTTCGAGGCTCACCAGCACCACCTGAAAGATGCTCGCCAGATCCTGCCTCTCTCCGGTCGCGCGGGTGATGTGCTGCAGCAGACTCAGGCGGCCGAGCTGAGCATGGAGCTTGCCGTCGGCCTGCTGGATGTGCGTGAGCATTTGATTGAACGTGTCGGTGAACAGGTCGAACTCGTAGGCTCCGGTGCGAGCCGCCCTGACGGTGTAGTCATTGCGTTCCGAAACCGCCCGGGTGGTGTCGGCGAGCGCCAAGATAGGTTGCAGCAGCCGGTGCTGCAGCCGCCTGGAGATCAGATACGCGAGCGGCAGTGAAATGCATGCGACCAGGAAGATGATCAAGCCGTACAGCCCCAGGCGGGCGTAGATGGCGCTCAAGTCGGATTCGACGAACAGCACCCCGAGTTGCCGCGAACCCTCCACCACCGGCTGAAAACCGATCAGTTCGAAGCGCCCAAAGCTATACCCCTGGCCGGGGCGGCTAGGAAACCGGGCGGCGGCCCGACCTTGCGGATACCTCGCAAAAATCCTGCCTTGATCGTCGTACAGCGCCGCCGCGGTGATGTGAGGGTCGGCCTTGAACGCGGACAGCACGGTGGCCGCGTCGTCGGCGTTTTCGAATGCCAGGGACGCGCTGCTGTTGCTGGCGATCGCCCGGCTCAGGATCTGGAGCTGCTGGACGCTGGATTGGCGGAAGGTCAGGAATTCATACAGGCAAAACGCGGATGTCGTCACCACCAACACGGCGCCGGCCGAGAGAAAGATCATGCGCATCAGCGTGCGGCTGATGGGAGTGGACGGGGTGTAGTTCGGCTGCACGGACATTGATCATTCCTTGGCGGCGGCGCCGACGATGGCGGCGGGCCTGAGCAGATTTGAACTGATCTTCAATCCCGCGGCGCGCGCCGAATCCACGTTGATTCGCAGCCGAATGCGGTTGTTCTCCACCGCGAACTGGATCATGACGCCGCGCTCGGCGGCGCCGTCGGCCTGTGAAACGGTGAGCGTGCCGTGGCCGCGCAGAGCGGCAAGGATGTCGCCGATCCGCCCGCTCTCGGAGCGGTCTATGAACAGGATTTGGCAGCGATCGATTTCCACGACGCTGCGGAATCGCCGCACCTGGAGCGGATGGCCGTTGAGCTGCTCGCCCCTGACCACCTCATCCAAATGTGCGCCGAACGGATCGGTGCCCAAAATGCCGATGATGAAGGGATCGTTCGGCGCGGCGAATGACTGAGGCGGCCATTCCACAAAATGCGAGAAATTGAAGACGAATACGGCTTCAACCTGGTCTTCGCTCAGCGCAGCCGCGGCTTCGACGCAGGGCGGAAATGCACCGCATGCCAACGCTGCGAACAAAAGCAGCGGAACTCTGCTCCATTGCACCGCCGCGCAAAGTCTCCTCAAGGTCGCGGCCACGGGTTCAGCATCCTTTGAATTGCTCCCCCGCCGCGGTTGATCGCGACGGCAGGCAAACTGTACCACCCGAGCCGCGGACCTAAGTCACATTTTTTGCGTCGCGACTAGAAGAGGATTGTGCGAGCACGGATGACTTCAATTCATTCGGAGAGAATCGCCTGCCCAACTTGATCCGTGCCGGGTGTAAGAAATTGCCTACCCCCGATTAAGGTATTTGCTGAACCGGTGCGAATGGCAACATCCGCGAGAAATCGTTCCAGATCCACCGGCGGCCGCGGACCGCACAGCAGCGTGCCTTGAGCGAAATCGCATTCGCTGAAGACGGCGTGATCGAGTTGCAGTTCCGTTTCCACGCCTTCGGCGGTTACGACCATGAACAATTCGTGGGCCAGGCGGACGATGGCCCGCAGGACGATCCCCGCGTTCTCGTCGCGCGATGCGTCTGCAATCAGCGCACCATCGATCTTCACCTCGGTGAACGGCATCCGGTAGAGTTCCGTGATCGAGGACAGGCCGCATCCGTAGTCGTCGAGCGCGAGCCCCACACCCGCGGCACGCAGGCGCGTGAAGGCCTCGAGACACAGGGCCCGGTCGGAGAGCCGTTCCATTTCCTTCACGTCGAGCGTCAGCCGGGTCGGCGGCACGTCGAACTGGCGCAGGCTGCTCATGAGGCGGTCGGGGAAGCGTTCGTCCTTCACCAGCGTCGGCGCCAGATTCACCGCGAAGGGGAGGTCGATCCCGCGATCTCGCCACAATGCGTGCTGTTGAATCGCCTCGGTGATGGTGAAGTCGGTGACTTCGGTCAGGAGCCCGGCAGCCTCGGCGAGCGGCAGGAATTGGCCCGGCAGCAACAAGCCGAGCTGCGGATGATTCCAGCGGACCAGCGCCTCGACGCCGGTCACCATCGGCGAACCGCCGGCCGTGAGCTTGGGTTGATAGTGGAGAGTGAGCTCATGCTCATCGAGAGCGCGGCATAGCTCCGCGGCATCCGGGAAGGCCGAGATCGCCGGTGTCCGTATCTGCATGTCAGTGCTCCTAAGGTCTGTCAAAAGAATTGCGATCCGGGCACGGCATCGAGGCCGTGCAGACGAAGGGCCCGGGGTGGCCAATGCCGCGCGCGCACTGCGTAGTGTGCGATGGATCTTCCGGCCGCGGCAGTGAGGACCGTCGCATTCATGGTTAAATTCCCCTTGAAATCCATATGCGCCGCGGCATTGCGCGCGGCGCTGCCGAATCAATCTGCGATTCGGCCCGAGCCATCATCGGCAGGAACAGCGCGAACATGGCGAGCAAGCCCTGGGTCGCGGCGTTCGATGACTTGGTGGTTCGTCCTTGAGTCATGCAGAATAAATTGCCACATCGATTACATCGATTCAAGCGAATTAGGTGTATTCGTCTATTGCATCACATTTCTGTCCATCTTTATGTCAAATGGGCGGAGCGGTCCGATTGGGGCGGTATTTGAGCCAAATAAGGATTTCAAATACGAAAGAAACTATTGATTCGATGTAAACGATGTGAGAGTCTCGAAGGAACGATGGAGTAAACATGCCACCCAGTCCCAAAAAGTATGTAACGTCTTTGGAAGCTGCCGGATTGCTCATGGTGTCGCCGGTGACCATTCGTGAATGGGCACGCAAGGGCTTGCTGCAATCGGTGTCCACCGCGGGCGGGCACAGGCGCTTCATGCTCGATCAATTGCAGCAGTTCGCGCGGGCGCACGGGATACAACTCGAAGGCCCGGGCAGTGCGCCGGCTCCCGAGCCGCTGCGCATGCTGTTCGTCGACGACGACCCCGTGTTCACCGAATATCTGCGGGAAATCGCTCTGGCGGCGGATTCAAGCCTCAATGTGAAATCCGCCATGGATGGGTTTCAAGCGGGACAGCTTACCGAAGGCTTCCGGCCCAACGTGGTGGCGCTTGATATAAACATGCCCGGCATCGACGGCATTGAAGTATGCCGGCGGTTGCGAGCGAGCCCGGTGACGGCGAACAGTCGATTGGTCATTCTGTCGGGTACGCTGTCGCCGGAGCACATCGCGGCGGCGCGGGCTGCGGGCGCCGACGCTTGGATCGA
This sequence comes from uncultured Gammaproteobacteria bacterium, assembly GCA_963702735.1. GTDB lineage: Bacteria > Pseudomonadota > Gammaproteobacteria > Steroidobacterales > Steroidobacteraceae > Bog-1198. The sequence continues at coordinate 627,156 of CAVPDW010000003.1, forward strand.
GAAGGGTGCTTCTCGCGCCGAGCTTCTCACAGTACTCGGTCTCGGAGGTGCACCCGCCAAATTCAGATCGCTCGGAACCGTTGAAGGAACTGCGTCCCGGGCCGATCTATAGAGTACCCAGGGGCGGGGCCGGAGGACTCCCGGATGGAGAGGGCGATTCAGGACTTCAGGAAGAGGGAGCTTCGCTTGCTGCTGATCGAGGACTCTGAGCCGGATGCAGAGTTGACGATCAGGCGTTTGAAGGCGGCTGGATTCCGCTGCACCTATCGATGCGTCGTCAATGAGAATGACATGCGGCGGGAGCTGAAAATCTGCCGCCCCGATCTCATTCTCTCGGATTTCAGCATTCCCGGATTCAGCGGAATGTCCGCGCTGGCAGTTGCGCGAGCGGAAGCCGCGGGCGTTCCTTTCATTTTTCTCTCCGGGACGATCGGCGAAGAACGCGCCATCGAGGCCTTGAAATGCGGGGCGATCGACTACGTCCTCAAGAGCAATCCGATGCGGTTGGTGCCGGCCGTGGAGCGCGCCCTGGCGGAAGCGGAGCTGCGCCGCACCAGCCTGATTGCCGAACAGCAAGTGGCGCGCTTGACCGGCGTTCTACAGATGCTCTCGGGAATCAACGCGGCTCTCGTGCGCATTCAAAACCGCGACGAATTGTTGAACGAGACCTGCCGGCTGGCGCGCCGCCTCGGCGGCTATGCGATCGCCATGGTGGCGCTGATCAATCCGGCCACACGGATGGCGCGCCCGGTCGGATGGGCGGGTTTTGAGTTTCTCGAGCGGCCTGACGCGGATTTCCCTGTCGCCGATCACGAGGCGGCGGATGCCAGCCTCATGGGCCGCGTCATCCGAACCGGGCAGGCCGTCCTGTGCGAGGACATCAACCAAACCTCGCTCATCATCGACGGACGCGACACGCTGATCGCCGCGGGTATTCGATCGTTGGCGTGCCTGCCGCTGCGGGTGGACGGTACGCCGGTCGGATCGTTCCTGTTCGGCGCGGTGACCAGCGGCGTCATCGGCCCGGAAGAGATATTGCTGCTCGAGGAAGTGGCCTCCAACCTATCGTTCGCGCTTCAATATCTGGACAAGCAGGATGCGGTGCGGTTTCTGTCGTACTTCGAGCCCTTGACGGGACTTGCCAAACGAGCGCTGTTCTGCGAGCGGCTGAGCCGCCTTCTCACACGCGGGACCGAAAGTTTGCCGCGGCTGGCCGTGGCGGTGTTCGATATTGAACATTTGAGCGTCATCAACGACTCCTACGGGCGTCACACCGGCGATCGGCTGCTGCAATGCGTGGCCGACCGGATCAAAGGACACTTTCCCGATACCGAGCAACTTGCGCATCTCGGCGGCGGAACCTTCGTGTGCATGAGCGCCTTGCCCGAGCGCGCAGAGGATGAATTTCGGGGATTGCACCAGGAGTTCACGCGGATATTCGATCGATCGTTCGAAGTCGACGGACATGAGATCCTCGCCACGATCAAGAGCGGCCATGCGTGCTATCCGCAGGACGGCAAGGAGCCCCACGAGCTCGTGCAGAACGCCGAAGCGGCGCTCAAGGAGGCGAAAACGTCGGGGGAACAATACCTCCATCACCGCATCGAAATGAACTCGGAACTCGCGCGACGCGTCGGAATGGAACACCGATTGCGTGCGGCGCTCGACGAGGAGCAGTTCGTGCTGTACTACCAGCCGAAGGTCACGCTGCGCACGGGAAAGGTTTCCGGCGTCGAGGCGTTGCTGCGCTGGAAGGACCCGGAAAACGGGCTGACCGCCCCCGGGGTCTTCTTGCCCCTGCTCGAATCGGCCGGATTGATGCCGGCGATCGGCACGTGGGCGCTGCGGCAGGCGGCATCCGACAGCCGACGGTGGCGGGACATGCGCCTGCCTCCCATCCGGGTCGCCGTCAACATTTCCCCACCGGAATTGCGCCGGCGCAACGCGGCGAGGGAGATTCTCGAGTGCCTCGGCGACCTCGTCGGCAGTGCCGATTGGTGCATCGATGTGGAAATCACTGAGGGGGCGCTGGTCGGCGATTCATCGGCGTGCGTTCACGCACTCAGATTGCTGCGTGCCGCAGGCGTACGGATTGCAATCGACGATTTTGGAACGGGATTTTCCTCCCTGGGCAGGCTGTCGGAACTGCCGATCGATACGCTGAAGATCGATCGCAGCTTCACCAGCCGGCTGCCCGCCGACCGCAGGGGCTGTACGCTCGTCTCGACCATCATCGATCTGGCGCACGCCTTCGAGATGACCACAGTCGCCGAGGGCGTGGAAACCCGGGCACAGCTCGACTATCTCGTGCGTGAGGGCTGCGATCAATCGCAGGGTTATTTGCACTGCCGTCCCATGCCGAAGGCGGAGTTGGAGCGCTTTCTGAGCCACCATCGGACCGGCGGCACGGTCTCTGAAACGGCGCGATGATGATGCCAAACACGGGGTCACGCACGCAACCAAGAGCAAGAGAGACGAGTCGGATACGAGATAAGCGAACAGTCTTGATAGGGCGGGCACGCGCCGGATTGGTGTCAGCTCTCCCGCAACGACTGCATCGCGGGCGGGAGTTTCCGCTCGCCCCCTGGCTGATGGCGGTGAGGACACCGCTCAAAATCCGCCGACGGCTCGGTGCACATCCGGGTACCGCAACATCCGCCGGGATCACATTGGAGACGCGGCCGCGATTGGCGTAGGTCTCGCCGAAGATTCCATCTTGGATTATTTGCCGCGCTCGACCTAATTGCGGCGCTTGCTCACGCCCATGTCCCGGTCACGAAGCCGCACGCCGCGACCCCCGACGCTGCTGACGCTCCCGTCGCCAATCAACTCGACACCCATGTCTTCGAGCGCCTGCACAACCTTGGTCAGAGAATCAACGTTACCTCGTATCAGTCCGCCGCTCGTTTCCATACGCTGAATAGTGGGCAGGGACAGCCCGGCGCGGCGCGCGAGCGCCGGTTGGTCAATGCCGAGTAAAGCGCGGGCAGCACGAAGCTGGGAAGCAGTTATCATGTTTTAAACTTCACTATACATGTCTTGCAATTGATAAAACAGGTTATCGGGATTACTCTTCAACCACATGTGATGTCCCCTGACTAACGGATGAACTCGTGATTACATCGATATATGAGGTCCTGGAGGCCATTGTAGGATCAGTTCGGCAATTAGTGTGCAGGAGCCGCCCGCGAGAAGCCACGACGTTGAATCGTAGACTTCAAACCGGCGTGCCGCTGAGCACGAGGGCGGGTGGTTGTCCCGCCGGTCGGTGCGCCAGCGGCGTGGTGGTTCGCAGCATCGATGATGCATTTTTCCTGCGCGCCGCCGGCAAGATCGACCGCATGCTCGAAGACATCCGACGACCCACCGAGACACTGATTTTGCGCATGGGCAACGTGCCATGTGTTGATGCGACCGGCATGCGCGCACTCCGCGAGATCGTTGCCGGCTTCAGGCGCCACGGCGCGACGGTGGTGCTGGTCGAAGTCAGGCCGCGCGTCCTGCTGAAGCTCACCCATGGCGGTGTGATCGCGAATGTCGGTGCGGACAACGTCATCGACACGCTTGAACATGCGCAAACGCGCACCAAAACAGTCGATTGCATTAGACATCGGTAAGTCGACGAGCGCGGTTGGTTACCTACGTCATGGTTGGGGTCAGCAGCCAATGAGCAAGAACAATGAGAGACGATTTATCTTCCGTGGACCCTCTTCAAATGGCGACACCGTGCTGCGCTTTCGAGAGCCAACCGAGACAGTCGCCGATGTGCTGTTCCGACGGATAGTGGATGGGAGCTACGATAAACCATTCCTGGTGGAGGACCGCGAATTCCGGGCGATGTGCTTTGCACTCGACGGCAGCACTCAAAGCGAAATGCGTCTCGATGATCCGGTAGCGCTGGTCAATGAATACACACGGAAGATGATGGGGTTTCTACTGTTCCGAGCCCGGCCCAGCCGAGTTTTGATGCTCGGCCTCGGCGGTGGCTCGTTGGTAAAATATTGTCGCAAGCACCTACCGACGACCCACATCACGGCCGTCGAGATCGACGCTGAAGTGATCGCGTTGCGTACACACTTTCATATCCCGCCGGATGATTCTCACTTGAGTGTCGTCAACGAGGACGGCGCGCGATATGTTGAAAGAATGGTACGGGCCGGTCAGCGCACTGACGTGATGCTAGTCGATGCCTACGATCAACGCGGCATCGCCAAGACCGTGGTCGGACACCCATTTCTCGAGAATGCACGACGAGTGCTCGTGCCGTGCGGCGTGTTTGTGATGAATCTAGCGGACGATGCAGACCTGTGCGACGCCTACATTGAGACCATACGGTCGGCATTCGGCGAACCCGTCATCGCGGTCGCCATGGAACACACCGTCAACGTGGTGGTGTTCGCTGGAGGCGCGCTCCGCGATCGACGGCGCCTGGTGAGGGCGACTCGCAATTCGCATCGCATCCAGGGGCGACTCGGCCTGCATTTCCCGACGCTGCTGCGACGTACGACCGAGTATCAACTGCGGCTGCCTCGACGAGGCGAGCGGTGGGAAGCATAAAGAATCCGGCACCATGGGACACTATGATATGACCAAGGCATTTACATCCGACACCGTGGGTGCGCCCCCGACCGTGCGTCATCGGCAGTTAAAGGCATGGGTGGCCGAGATTGCCGTGTTGACTCAACCTGACCGAATACATTGGGCCGATGGGTCACAGAAGGAATACGACCGCATTTGCTCGGAGATGGTTGCAAGCGGGACGTTGATCCGCCTTAATCCGGCGAAGCGACCGAACTCCTATCTGGCCTGGTCAGACCCGAGCGATGTCGCGCGGGTGGAGGATCGCACCTTTGTCTGCAGTGCCTCACGTCTCGATGCGGGTCCAACCAATAATTGGATCGATCCGACTGAGATGCGGGTGACGCTTAATAGGCTATTTAGCGGTTGCATGCGCGGCCGTACGATGTATGTCATCGCATTCTCGATGGGGCCGATCGGGAGTGCGATCTCGCATATCGGCATTGAGATCACCGACAGCCCCTACGTCGTCGCGAATATGCGGATCATGACGCGAATGGGGAGTCCCGCCCTAGAGGCACTCGGGAACGACGGTCGATTCGTGCCGTGCGTGCACTCAGTGGGCGCACCGCTCGAATGCGGCGCAAAAGACAGCTGTTGGCCGTGTAATACCGCCGAAAAGTACATTGTTCAGTTTCCGGAATCTCGCGAGATCTGGTCGTTTGGGTCCGGCTATGGGGGCAACGCGCTTCTCGGCAAGAAGTGTTTTGCGCTTCGAATCGCATCGACGATGGCCCGTGATGAGGGGTGGCTCGCCGAGCACATGTTGATCCTCGGCGTCGAGAGCCCCGAAGGCGAAAAAACCTATGTCGCCGCCGCCTTCCCGTCCGCGTGCGGGAAGACCAATCTCGCGATGCTGATTCCGCCGCGCAATTTCGCGGGCTGGAAGGTCACGACGGTGGGCGATGACATTGCGTGGATCAAGCCGGGTGACGATGGACGGCTGTATGCGATCAATCCAGAGGCAGGTTTTTTTGGCGTCGCCCCGGGGACCTCGGAGACGACGAATCACAATGCGATGGCCACCTTGAAAGCCAATGTGATTTTCACCAACGTGGCGCTCACGGACGACGGCGACGTCTGGTGGGAGGGATTGACGCCGACGGCGCCAGAGCACTTGATTGACTGGACAGGGCAGGAGTGGACGCCGGAAATCGGTGCCAGCACGAATCGCAAGGCAGCGCATCCGAACTCGCGCTTCACAGCGCCTGCGGCTCAATGTCCCTCCATCGACCCGAGTTGGGAGGATCCGGCAGGTGTTCCCATCTCGGCGTTTATTTTTGGTGGTCGTCGCGCCGATACCGTTCCCCTCATCGTCGAATCCCGTCATTGGAACGGGGGCGTCTATCTTGCTTCCACCCTCGGCTCCGAGACCACCGCGGCGGCACAAGGACAGCAAGGAGTGGTGCGACGCGACCCCTTCGCGATGCTGCCGTTCTGCGGCTACCACATGGGAGATTACTTCAATCATTGGCTGCACGCCGGCAGGCATTTGAATCCGAAACCGCTCATCTATTGTGTCAATTGGTTTCGTCGTGGTGAGAACGGCCAGTTCATGTGGCCAGGATTCGGCGACAACATGCGAGTTCTCAAATGGATCGTCGACCGCGTTCGTGGCCGTGTCGGTGCGACAGAGACCCCGTTGGGTTTCGCTCCGAAGTTCGAGGACATGCACTGGGAAGGGTGCGCAATCACCGCGGAGCAATTCAATAAGATCATGCGCGTGGATCGAGTCGAGTGGCAACGAGAACTCGAACTGCAAGGCACGTGGCTCAATGAACTCGGTCGGCGGGTACCCCTTTCGCTGGTGTTCAACCATGATCTGCTTGAGGCGCGTATTAGGGACGCGCTGCGTGAGGGATCTGCCCGTTAGCCGTTCGGATTCGGCGTGCCGCATGACGACTCTTACTCGATAGGTCTGGTCGGTTGCGCAGGGCGCACAATCAATTGACGATGATCCCATTACTCAACATTCTTCGGTGGGGGCTACCGGGGCCGTGCAATCGCGATAGGTAATCTGCGACTGCGGTAATGTCACCTTCATTGAGGCTGCGCATAAATAGGACTAGACCTTGATCAGCCTCAGGGACGCGCCCATCGGCCAGTCGATGCATCTCGTTGACAATATAATTGTAGTGCTGATTTCGAAGGGACGGCACAACGCCCGCTTTGTCGCCCCCGGCATCGCCGGCGTGGCAAGTCGTGCACTGCTCACGAAATATGGCACCTCCCAACTCGACATTCGCGCCGTCCCCGGTCTTGGCGCCCGAGATCGGGGGCAATCGGTTCAAATACACTGCGATGTCGTTTCCCAGTTCCGGGGACACGCGTTTGCCGAGGGTGACGTGGTACACGCCTGCTTTATCTCGCTTCGCGCTTCGGATATGGGACATCTGCCGGACGAGATAGGCGAACCGCTGTCCAGCGAGGGCCGGGACAGCACGGTCACCGTCGCCTTCGCCTTGCGAGCCGTGACAAGATGAACAATAGCGTGTGAACGTTCTCGCGCCCTGGTCGGGATACCCTTGCACACCGACTGCCGCTGGATTGAGTCGATCGGTTGGTTGCTCGGAGGCCAACGCAGCCCCAATTGTCAGCAGAAGGAATGCACTGAGGAGAGGGGGAATTAGCGCGTACTTGAGCATCATGGGAATACCCATCCTTACACGATGATCGACCGGCACGGACGCACCGCCGGCCACGGGGATCCCTGTTGCACCCGTCCCGCCGCCTCACGTAGTTGCGTTGTCTTCTCGAGAAGGGCGGTCGGTAGAATAAGGTGAGCCAATCTCCATCAGTCGCTGCCAAATCTGCGCACGGGTCAGTTGGCGGATCGGTAGTTCCAGTAACTTCCGGATTCTGGATTCGAGTGACAAATAAAGCGCCTCGAACGCGGCGCGCAATTCGGTTTCGTTGCCGTTGCCGGTCACTGGATTCGGCGTCGGCCAAAGGGCCTTGATGGGTTGCTGCGCCGAAGGTAACGCCATGTCCTCGTGAGAGTCGTCGCACACGACGATGATGAAGTCCAGGCGCCGTGCTGCGAGCCCGAAGAGCGTTGCCCAACTTTTGCTTTTCAAAGTGTTGGTTGGCAGGCCGTGCGCGCTGAGGATTGTCAATGCCATCGGATGGATTTGTCCCACGGCCTGATCGCCAGCACTCATGGCACAAAAGCGGCCGTTGCCAAGATGATTGAGAATCGCTTCTGCCATGATCGAACGCGATGCGTTGAAGGTGCAGATGAAGAGTACGTTGAACGTCTCGACCGGCTCTGTGCCAGGGTTGGATGATGAGGTCGCGTATAGATCCCTCATGACGTTGATCGCCTTCGATTCGAGAGCGTATTGAGGCGGTGAGTGAGGTCAGCGACGGTGAACGGCGCCGCAAATAGTGCGTCGCCCCTCAGTTCTTGAAAAATCTCGTCCGCCCGATCAAACATCGGATCTGCGATCAGAACCAACCACGAATCGGGCGCAGCATGACGGATCGCTCGTAGCGTTTCGCACATCGCGGAACTGGCCAAATCGGCAACCACGACGATCGCTCCGAAGCGGGTTCTCCGGGCGGCGAGCACAGCGGAGGACCCATTTGCGGCGATATAAGTCTCGAAGCCCGCGTGGCGAAGCTGGGAGGCCATCATCGCCGCGGCTTCGGGATCCGGATCCAGCAACAGGGTCGATTGCGGATCGACCCTCGCCCACGCGTCGGTACCTGCGGGGTTCACGGTGCTGTTAGGAGGAGCACGGGTTTGCCTCCGCGCCCTCGCCTCGCAAGAGCAATTGGTACTGAAGTTCGCGCGTCAGCCTCAGCAGCGTGGGGAAACTCAACCCGAGCCGCCCTTCGAGTTGTTGCGCATTGTGACTGGCAGCGACCAAGCGCCGCCGACTGAGCAGGGGACGCCCGGCAAATACCACCACGTTACTGTCATTATCGACGTTCACTGCGATGACCGGGCCACCGAATACCGATCGGATGGTTTCGATATAGCGCTTGCATTCCGCGAGAGCCGCAACCAAGTTCATGACAAATATGCCGCGCCGGGACAGCACGCGGAGCGCATTTTCGAGAAAGGCTCGTTCCGTGACCGCCGTGGCAATACCGCGCCTGTCGAATGCATCCACGAGCAATACGTCGGTCCTTCGGTTCGACTCGGCCATTGCCGCGACATAAGCGGCGCCATCACCGTTAATCACGCGCAGGCGAGCATCATCGGGCGGGATTTGAAAGTGCGATCGAAGCGCGATCACACCCGAATCGATCTCGAGCACTGTCATGCGCGCGAAGGGCAGGTGACGGTGGCAAAACTTGGCCAGCGAGCCACCGCCGAGGCCGATCATGAGAAGTTCCCGGGGGCGTCTGCGGAAGAGCAGAAACCCCATCATCTTTCGCGTGTACACACTGACCAAATTTTCGGGCTCGTGGAGCCACATCTCACTTTGAACGGCGCCGTCAATTCCAAAACAGAGCGACCGGGTTTGACGACTCTCCATCAGAAACGGTTTATCGTAGCGGTTTTCCACCAGGCGCCTCCACAATCCGGCGATCTGTGTTTCGTTCGGCTCGCGAAAGCTCAACCAGGTGTCATCCCCTTCCGGAGAAAACCCATGCAGCACGAGTAGTTTGGCATTGCTCTCGCTCATCTGATTCTTTGGATTGTCGAGGCTTTCCGCGGGTTCATACGTAAGACTCTTTGGCCATCTGCTGACGAGTCGGTTCAAAGGTTGTCACCAGCACGGGACTTAGATCCCGTGGATTTTCTTTGGGGTGCTACCGATGCAACCACCGTGACGTGAGCCTGACCCAGCGACAACTCATGTCGGTCGAATGGGTCTGAAACTTACGGATCCACGGGTAAGGGAAGGCGTCCCCTGACGAATGAATACTAGCTGACTGCGCGTTGTTTATCAACGTTGGAACATGTATAATGAGGGCTAAAACATGATTACTGCGCCACAACTTCGTGCTGCTCGTGCGCTGCTGGGGATCGACCAACTCGAACTGGCCGAACGCGCCCAGCTGTCCCTGCCGACGATTCAGAGAATGGAAACCAGCGGCGGCCTGATTCGGGGCAACGTTGACTCACTGATGAAGGTCATTCGGGCGCTCGAAGAGCTTGGGGTCGAGATCATCGGGGAGGGTAGTACCAGCAATCTGGGGGGTCGCGGCGTGCGGTTACGTGATCGCGAAATTCGATTGACGCAGATTAGTGCGAAGCCGCGCCCGAAGGGCGGGGGGCGGATGACGGTCAACTTGAACTTACGCGCGACGGGTGTGCGTGATCAGTCGGACTAAGTCCCTTGCCTACGTTCATTGATCACCGATGATTCGCAGCCAATGCTGGAGATGTCGTCTTGGGGTTCGACTGATGGGGTGAAGTGGATCGCACGACATGTGTGGGTTGCGACAGGTCTGCGGCTTCGCGCAGGTTGATCAAATCGGAAATTATGCCGTGGAATTTGAGTCTGGGGCACGCATTGTAGAGCGACGGGACGGGGGCTCGGCCAACGGACATTTCTGGCTCCCCGTGATCTTTGCCCACATCTTGACCTTTCAACTGCATTTCTTTGGCCTCGCGAGGCGTGCCGCGGCGCAGTTCGCCGACTGGAGTATGGACGAGTTCTCCATGACTGTGACCGCGACGCGCGATGGATAGCCGCGGGCCGCCGGTATTCACGCCCATGTCTGGGAAATCCCGGCCCCTCTCCCCGTTTCTGCATTACCGATGGCAGTACACGAATACGCTGTCGATCTTGCATCGGCTCAGCGGCATCGCGCTGACGATGGGGTTCGTCATGTTAGTTGCGGGATTGGTCGCGATGGCATCTGGCACGAGCGCCTATGCGCTGGCCGTGCGGCTTTCAGCGAGCGTACCAGGCAAGCTGTTGTGGTTCTTTATCGTGTCGGCATTCGGTTATCACCTGAGTAACGGGATTCGGCACCTCGCATGGGATGCGGGCTTCGGGTTCGATCGGACAGTCGCCCGGCGGACGGGGTGGCTGGTGGTGCTGGTGACACTCGCGATTGCGCTCGGCGTCCGCGCGCTCTTGGGATTGGGTCCTCTCCGTCATGAACCCTGAAACCATTCCTCGGCGCGACCTCGGATTGATCGGCCGGGGAACGGCTCGTTGGTGGCAGCAGCGTGTGTCGGCGATTGCACTCGTCGCGCTGTTCATTTGGCTTGTCCTCGCCTTGGAATCTGTTCCCCTGGTCGATCACGCGAGTGTAGTTCGCTGGATGCGCGGCGGGATGCACGCTTTCCTCCTGATTGCGCTGGTACTCGCCGCCGCACGGCATTCCTACCTCGGCACGCGCGTGATCGTTGAAGATTACGTGCGCGGCCTCAAAGCGCGCGTGGCGACCGAAGTAACTCTGCAATTCATGCACCTAGGTTTGGCGGGCGCGGGCGTCTGGTCGGTCCTGCGCGTGGCTCTGGAGCTTAAGCCATGAGCGAGTATGACTTCATTGATCACGCATACGATGTCGTCGTGGTCGGTGCCGGAGGCGCAGGATTGCGGGCGACGCTGGGTCTTGCGGAAGCAGGGCTGTCGACGGCGTGCCTGAGCAAGGTCTTCCCCACCCGCAGCCATACGGTCGCCGCACAGGGCGGAATCAGCGCAGCGCTCGGCAACATGGGCGAAGACGATTGGCGATATCACTTCTACGACACGATCAAGGGCTCCGATTGGCTCGGCGATCAGGATGCCATCGAACTGATGTGCAAGGAGGCGCCGAGCGCCGTCATCGAACTCGAGCACTACGGTGTCCCGTTCTCGCGCACGGACGATGGGCGAATCTATCAGCGGCCCTTTGGCGGAATGACCACCCGCTACGGACAGGGCGTCGCCCAGCGTACTTGTGCAGCAGCCGATCGCACCGGGCACGCAATGTTGCACGCCCTCTATCAGCAGTCTCTGAAGCACAACGCGATATTCTTCGTCGAGTACTTCGTGATGGACCTCATCATGCACGAAGGGGTGTGCCGCGGGATCGTGGCGCTCGATATGGCCGGGGGACGGCTGCATCGGTTTCTGGCGCAGCGAACGCTGCTCGCCACGGGAGGCTACGGCCGCACCTATTTCTCCTGCACCTCGGCGCACACCTGTACCGGCGACGGGGGTGGCATGGTACTTCGCGCGGGGTTGCCGCTCCAAGACATGGAATTCGTGCAGTTTCACCCGACCGGAATTTACGGAGCAGGGTGCCTCATCACCGAGGGCGTCCGAGGAGAGGGAGGTTTTCTAACTAACGCGGCCGGCGAGCGATTCATGGAGCGCTACGCGCCGAACGCCAAGGACCTCGCGTCACGGGACGTCGTCAGCCGCGCGATGACGATCGAGATCCGGGAGGGACGCGGTGTCGGCCCCGCGAAGGATCACCTGCATCTGCATCTGGAGCATCTTGGACCGGATGTCATCCGGGAGCGCCTACCCGGCATTGCTGAGACAACCAGAATCTTCGCGGGAGTGGATGTGACCCGAGCGCCAATCCCCGTGCTGCCGACCGCGCACTACAACATGGGGGGCATCCCGTGCAATGTTAACGGCGAGGTGGTGACCTTAAAGGCCGGCAACCCTGACGCCGTCGTTCCGGGGCTTATGGCTGCGGGTGAAGCAGCGTGCGTATCAGTCCATGGAGCTAACCGCCTCGGCTCGAACTCACTTCTCGATATCGTGGTGTTCGGGCGCGAAGCCGCGCGGCACTGCGCGGCCACGCTCGAGCGAGGCGCGGCGGCCCCCACACTTCCGAAAAATGCAGGTCAGCCCTCGGTAGAGAGGCTCGATCGACTTCGGCACGCCCAGGGTTCCAGGCCAACGGCCGAGCTTCGACTCGAGATGCAGCAGATCATGCAATCCGATGCCGCGGTCTTTCGAACTGCGTCCTCGCTGACGCAAGGCACCGAGCGACTCGCGCGCACGGCGGCGTCGATGCCCGATGTGCGCGTGCACGACCGCTCCCTCATCTGGAATACAAATCTGATTGAAACGCTCGAGCTTGAAAACCTGCTCGTGCAGGCGGTTGCAACAATGCATTCGGCGCTGGCCCGCACGGAAAGCCGCGGCGCGCACGCGCGCGAAGATCATCCCGACCGCGATGATGCACGGTGGCTCAAGCACACGCTCGCGTGGGTCAGCGCGTCGGGTGCGGTTCGATTGGACTATCGTCCGGTGCACCTCCATACACTGACACCCGACGTCGCTGCCGTTCCGCCGAAGGCGCGCATCTACTGAGGCGGCACTGGAGGATTCATGTCTCAGTTTCGATTGCCAAATGTCTCCGAGGTGCGGCCCGGGATACAGCGTGTCGCGGCGAAACTCGCTGGCCGGGTGCGCCGATTTCATATCTACCGATATGACCCCATGTACTCTCGGCAACCGACCCTCGATACGTACGACCTCGATGCAGGTACCTGCGGTCCGATGGTTCTCGATGCGCTCATCAAGATCAAGAATGAGATCGATCCGACGCTCACCTTTCGACGATCGTGTCGCGAGGGGATCTGCGGGTCCTTTTTGCACTCAGCTGCGAGTGAGCGAGGCGCCATTTGCAGGCGCCGCCGGTGAGTACTAGGACTTCACCGTGCGCAAGAATATCGACGCGTTTTTCAAGGCCACCGAGCGCTGGCATCTCACTTCCGCCGAACGACGCGCGCTCCTGGGCGCGTCATCCGAGGAGCGGTGGTTGTATTGTCTCCACGACGCGGCTCCTCAGCTCAGTTCGCCGGAATTGGCACGAGTGCGCGCAGTCATTGAGATTGACGAGACTTTGGCGATGTGTGTGAGGAACCCGCGCGAGGTAGCGTTGTGGTTTCGCGCCCTGGAGGCCGCCCCTCCTTTTCTCGGCCGCACGCCTCTCGCGCTGCTGTTCCGAGGTATGACGGGGTTCAAAGCGGTTGCCGAGTACCTCGCCGCATGGGCGCAACACGGCACAAAAATCCAAAAATAGATGAGTTATGACAATGAAACGAAAATCCGGTCGCAAACTGCTTAACGGCGACACAGAGCGGGTCGTGCTCCTGCCGCCTGACCTAGAAACCATGGGCCCGCTGCCCTTCACAGCGGAGGATTTCGCGAAGCTGGACGCCTGGCTCGCTGAGGAGGGCTGGCCGGCCAATCGTATGGACGTTGCGATGCTGGAGGGCTATCTCGTGGCCCTGCTCGCATGGCCGGTTGAACTCCCGTCCGGCGCATGGCTTCCCTCCGTCTGGGGAATCCGAGGCTGGAAAGTGGCTGCGAAGATTGCCAAACCCGATACGTACGCAACTTTTCTTGCGCTGGTCATTGGGTTGTTCCAGGAATTGGAACGCCGACTGACGACTTCGCCGCCGGCTCGTACGTTCGTTTTGGGGCTCGACGCGCCCTACGAGTCGGGACGATATTTTGCAGGGGCCGCCTGGGCGACCGGGTTTATGACGGCGCTGGAGCAGAATTCGGCGGGCTTACGATCGCGTTCGGCGGCGGTTGTTGCCGCAGTTGAGGACATTGCTCATTACGCAGCGCGTCGATCGACCGAGACCAGTGAGCTGCCTGCTGCGGCAACAGCACTGAGTGCGGCGGTGGCTAGAATCATGACGGAGCGACCCTCGGGCCGACCGCATGGACGCATCGTGCTCGACCATCCGGCGCTTGGGACACGTGCAACAGACGCCGCCGCCCACAAGGCATCGCCGAGCTGAACCCCTGTGCATCATTACCTCTATCGCGTCACAATCTATTGTTATCGAGCAAGTTAACGCCAATGATCCGGCGCGAGCCAGCCACGATATGGCAGCGTTCTCGGCCTACTCGCCAGCGCTCGAGCTACCTTGACAACTAGTATGGCGGCCGGGGGCGTGACCGAAATGCGGTCAGTTGCTTGGTCAAATCATTGATTGATACCGGCGCCGTCACGCACGCATCGCCTCCATGGCGATAAATAAGATTGCAAGTCGTCGTATCGCATTGAGGGCTCAAGACGATCATCCAGGTTCGCGACGCCGTGCGTCGGAAATCATCAAGCCACTCTGCTGACGGCTGTCAGAATCCCAATTAGGATCCGCTGCGGACTCGGCGGACATCCAGGCACCGCCACGTCGACTGGAATTACATTGGACACGCGACCCCAACTGGCGTAGCTCTCGCCGAAGATTCCACCCGTGCAACCACAATCGCCTATCGCTACGACGAGCTTCGGGTCCGGCGTGGCATCGAAAGTGCGTCGCAATGCCACCTCCATATTTTTGGCAACAGGTCCCGTGACCAATAGGAGATCCGCGTGCCGCGGACTTGCGACAAACCGGATACCCAGTCCCTCGATATTGTAGAGCGGATTGTTGAGCGCATGGATCTCCAACTCACAACCGTTACAGGACCCGGCGTCAATGGCGCGAATACAGAGCGCTCGACCGAGTACGTCGAGAATGCGTGATTGCAGCGCATCGGTGATACGCAATGTGTCGTCACTCGACGGTGGGGGCTCCGTGATGATCCCTGCTCGACAGATTTGCCGTAGCGTTTTTAGCATGGTTACAGGTCGTGTCCGCTATAGGACAGGTTGAAGGATTTATTGATCAACGGAAAATCCGGTACGATGTTGTCGATGATGGCATGCTCGATCACCGGCCAGTTTTGCCAGGACGGATCGTGTGGATGACAACGCCGGATCATTCCATCCCCGCCGGCTTCAAGCGCAAGGAAGATTGGGCCGCGCCATCCCTCGATCATTCCGACACCGAATGCACCGTCGTTGGGCTCGGAAAGTCCCACATGATGCAAACCCGTCGGCAATTGCGAGAGGATCCGCTGCATGAGACGCGCGGATTCAGTGACTTCTTCAAAGCGTACGGCGACCCGCGCCCCTACATCGCCCTCCGTGTGCACGGCCTTTTGGGGCGCGAGATCGCCATAGGGATCGCAGGGCAGATCGCAGCGTAGGTCGAGTGCCTGACCGCTCGCGCGTCCTGCAAGTCCCGTCAGTCCAAGCCTTGCGGCCAAATCCGGCGTGACGATGCCGGCGCCCACAAATCGATCGCGCAATCCCGCGTGTTCATCATAGATCGTCCGCAATATGCGCACTTCCGCCACAATCGAATCGATCGACTCGAGCAATCGGAGTGCGTCGGTCGATGATAGATCGACGCGCGTGCCACCCGGCACGATGAAGTCCATGAGATAACGCTGCCCGAGTGCTAGTTCGGTTGCACGCAGCAACTGTTCCTTGAGCCGGGAGAATTGGGCGAGTCCGAAGGCAAAGCCGGCATCGTTGCCAATGGCACCGAGATCGCCCAGATGATTGGCAAGACGCTCCAATTCCAAGGCGAGCGCCCTCAACCAGTTGGCTCGGGCAGGTGGATGCGTAGTTGCCATCCCCTCGAGCGCCTGGCAATAAGCCCACGAGGATGCGACGGCGGAATCACCCGAGACGCGCGCCGCCAACCGATGACCGTTCATCAACGGAAAATCAGTGAAGCGCCGTTCAATGCCTTTGTGGATATAGCCCAGACGTTCTTCGAGTCTCAGAACCTTTTCACCAACCACCGAAAAGCGGAAATGACCGGGCTCGATGATCCCCGCATGGACAGGGCCCACCGGGATTTCGTGCACGCCGTTGCCCTCCACGGGCACGAATGCGTAGTGGTTGGCGATCGGTACCATCACCGATAGCGATGCATCATCGTCGATGAGCGGATGAAAGGTGTCGGGCCAAGCGGCGTGACGTAGCCAGGGTCGCGTATCCGCATCCGTACTACGCAATCCGGACAGATCCGTCACGGCGCGTTGCATGCGGCTGGCGCTCGGAAACCATTGCTCGATCCCGGGATAAGGTATGTCTGATGCCGTCACCCGTAAGCTCAGTACGAGCACGCCCGAGTTGGCAATAAATGCGGCTCGGACAAGGTCGTCTTCTGTGCCGGTCGCGACTGGCCCAGAGCGACAGTAACCGACCGCCGTGGGTCGCCATGTCTTCGGCGGCCTGAGACCATTCCTCACGCGTGACGTTAAGGCCGAGCACTTTCGGAGCACCGACGATCGCTCCTCCTCCATTCGATTCCGGCTGCTGGGCCGCCAGATCGAACCATCGCTGCAGTGTCATCTCATTCTCCGCCGATCAAGCGTGCCGCCGCGCGATACCAGTCAGCGAGGTAAGGCGGAATAAAAAACCCCAACAAGAGTACCAATCCCAGATGCGCAAACACCGGTACGAGCGCCGGAGGATGTGGCAAACGCTTGGCTGACGTGTCTCCAAAAACCATGGATTGCACCCGGCCGAAGATTGCTGCAAATGCCACACCGAGCGCCAGCAGCAGAATCGGGGTTGCCCAGGGTTGTTGCTTCATGGCCGTCGTCAGAATTAGAAATTCACTGGCGAACACGCCGAACGGCGGTGTGCCGAGAATGGCCAGCGTCCCCATCATCAATCCCCAGCCTATGGTCGGGCTCAAGGTGATCAGACCGCGAATGTTATCCATGAGTTGTGAACCCGCTTTCTGCGTCGCGTGTCCCACTGCAAAGAAAATGGAGGATTTGGTCAGTGAATGCACAGTCATGTGCAAGAGCGCTGCGAAATTGGCGACGGGTCCCCCCATGCCAAACGCGAAGGCAATGATGCCCATGTGTTCGATGGAGGAATAGGCGAAGAGCCGTTTGACGTCGCGCTGCCGCCACAGGAAAAACGCCGCGAGCACCACTGAGAGCAATCCAAACCCCATCAACATGCGGCCCGGCAAGCTCGACTGCAGCGAGCCCTCAACGAGCACCTTGCAGCGCACCACGGCGTACATAGCCACATTGAGCAGCAGTCCCGACAACACTGCGGAGATCGGTGTGGGGCCTTCCGCGTGGGCATCGGGTAACCAATTGTGCAGTGGTGCGAGACCCACTTTGGTGCCGTATCCCACGAGCAAGAACACGAATGCCAGACCGAGAACGGAAGGTTCGAGCTGACCCTTGACCGCATTGAGGTGCGTCCACAGCAGCGCACTGACGCCCTCGGAGCCCAATACCTTCTCGGCCGCGAAATACATGAGAATGGTTCCGAACAGAGCTTGCGAGATGCCGACGCCGCAGAGAATGAAGTACTTCCAGCCCGCTTCAAGACTTGCAGGCGTTCGATACAGCGTCACCAACAACACGGTCGACAGGGTGGCGGCCTCCATGGCTACCCACATGAGTCCCATATTGTTCGTTGTGAGGGCAATCAACATGGTTGCCGTGAACAATTGATACATGCTGTGATACAGGCGCAGTTGTCCGGCCGACACCCGCCCGTGCTCAGCCTCGATGCGCATGTAGGGGCGCGAGAACAATGAGGTGGTCAAACCCACGAACGCCGTCAGCGTTACCAGAAACACATTAAAGGCATCGATAAAGAATTGCTCGCGCGCGACCAATAAGTTGCCGTGTGCCACGATCCTGGACGTGAGTGCACATGCCGAGAGGAACGTGACCAGAGAGAAGCCGACATTGGCTTCCGGCGCCCAGCGTCGTCCTCCCAATATGCCCAGTGTCAAAGCGCCCAGCAGCGGTGTCCCCAGAAGAACGATGAACTCCACGTTATTGATCCTCCTTCAGGGATTCGAGGTGCTTAAGATCCAAGCTGTCGAATTGCTCGCGAATCTGGAAGAAGAACACGCCGAGAACCAACATCGCTACCAGCACGTCGAGTGCGACCCCAAGCTCTACGATCATGGGCATGCCGTAGGTGGCGCTCATCGCGCCAAAAAAAAGTCCATTTTCCATCGACAAGAATCCGACCACTTGCGACATGGCTTTGCGCCGCGTGATCATGGTAAGGAAGGCGATCAGAATCACCGCCACGGCGATGCCAATGGAATTGCGCGTGGCAGTGCTTGCCAGCGCGGAAATCGGTTGCGCCAGTCCAAATGCAAAGATCACGACGAGGACTCCCACCATCATCGTTCCGGCGATATTGAGCAACGGTTCCGTGTCCCAGTAAACGCCGAGGCGGCGAATGAGACGATGCAATAGCCAGGGCAGGAAGATCACTTTAAGACCCAATGTGAGCGCAGCGGATACATACAAGTGGCGATCTCCGGTTCGCCATGCGAGCAACAGGGTGGCAATGCATAACAGCGCTCCCTGCAACGCAAACAAGTCGACAAGGGCGACGATGCGGCGCTGCGACAGCATGGCGAAGGAGAGTAGCAGCAGTAGCGCGGCCAGCGTGTTCAGGAGCTGCAGGTCCCAAGGCAACCCGTTCATGTTCCTGCTCCCAACAACAACCGCACGAGCAGTCCAAGCACTGCAAACAGGAAGGCCGTCGCCAGAAACTCCGGTGCTCGAAAGACGCGCAGTTTCGCCGATACCGTCTCGATGAACGCCAACCCGGCCCCCGCGGCCAATAGCTTGAAGCCGAGCAACATCACCGACACCGCCAAACTCAACGGGGCCTCACCGGTCGCGATACCCCAGGGAATAAAAACCGCAAAGCCGATGCACGCATAATTGAAGAGCTTCAATGCCGCCGCCCATTCCATCAGTGCGAGGTGGCGTGCGGAATATTCGAGCAATAGGGCTTCGTGAATCATGGTCAATTCAAGATGCGTGGCGGGGTTATCCACCGGAATACGGGCGTTCTCGGCCAGCAACACCATCGTAAACGCCACGGCTGTGAAGGCGAGGCTGGGGTTGAGCACGAAGGACTGCGCGGAGAGGCGTTCAGCGATGATCGGCAACGCCGTGGTCGCACAAGTCAGGGAAACGACGAAAATCACCACGAGCAGTGCGGGCTCCGCGAGGAAACCGATCATCATTTCCCGGCGTGCGCCCAGCGTGCCGAAGGCAGTCCCAACATCCATGGCCGCCAAAGATACAAAGACGCGCGCAGTCGCGAGCAATCCGACCAGTGCAATCGCGTCCGCGGCTCGCGTGATTGGTAGCCGTGTTGCAATCGAGGGGATGACAGCGGCGGCGGCCACCATGGCGCCGAAGACCACGTACGGGGCGAGGCGGAATAGGCGCGAAGCGTTCTCGCGCTATCACCGCGTCTTTGTGAAAAAGCTTTCGGATGCCGCGGTAGGGCTAGCAGAATGCTGGGGGCCGACTTATTCTGGAGCCACGCACGGCACTGATTCACCCAACCGACGAAACACGGGCGCGGCGGCCACCGCCAGGGCGATTCCCATCACCTGCACAATCCAGTCGAATACCCTCATAGCATGAGCGCCAGCAAGACGACGAGGGTGATGAAGCTGTAGAGCAGATACGTCGCAATGCGACCTTGCTGTAGCCAAGCCACCTTATCGGCCACCTGCCGAACGAGTGGACCCAGGGGCTGATACAGAGTGCGCCAAAAGCGATCGCTGATTTCCAAGCGATACGTGGGTTTAGAGTCGAAGGGACTGGGTACCTCTCGAACGATGGCGAAGAGGGGTTGAAACAGATGTCGGATCGGTTGACCGAATCCTTCCGCCGTGTCTTGCATGCGGCTAGTGAGTCCGCCAAATCCGCAATCCCACGCGGCGCCTTTGCGAATACGCTGGTGATAGAAGAAGCGAACAGTATAGATTGCCAACGCCACCACCAGTAGAATCACCGCAAAGAAGACAAGCGGCGCGTAGGACGACGACCGGTCGGGAATTGGCACGAGTAGCCACCATGGCGCATTGCTCGGCGGCAGTCCACCTAATCCCAGTTGCTGTGTAACGGTGCTGAAAATTGAAATGACCGTCGTCGGGAAAAAGCCGAGCAGTATGCAGCCGAGCGCGAGCCAGGTGAGCCCGAGGCGTTCCACAAACCCGGCATCGTGAGCATGCCGAAGGGTCGACTCCCTCGGCTGCCCCAGAAAGATGACGCCAAAGAATTTGACCATGACATAGCCGGCAAGTGCAGCGGCAAGCGCGAGCAACGCAGCGCCCAGCGGCAGCAGCATGTTGATGAACGTGTGCGGCACGTTATACGCCAATAGGAAGGACTGGAGTAATAACCATTCCGACACGAATCCATTGAGCGGCGGCAGTCCGGCAATTGCCAGCGCGCCGATGAGCGTCAGCCACGCGACCCAGGGCATTCGATGAATGAGACCCCCCAGGCGCCCCAGGTTGCGCTCACCGGTTGCGTGCAATACGGCGCCGGTGCCCAAGAACAGCAGACTCTTCATGAACGCATGATTGATCGCGTGATACATGACGGCAATCAACGTGAGGGCTGCCGCAGCGCTCATACGGACGCCCGCAAATACGATCGCAAGCCCAAGTCCGGTAAACATGATTCCTATGTTTTCGATCGAGGAATAGGCCAGCAGACGTTTCATATCGGTCTGTGCGGCGGCGAAAACAACGCCATACAGCGCGCTGAATAGCCCGAGCGAGAGCGGCACCAGACCCCACCACCAGAGCGGTTGACCTAGGAGATCAAAGCTCACGCGAATCATTCCATACAAAGCGATCTCGAGCATGACGCCGCTCATGAGCGCGGACACAGGAGAGGGCGCGGCGGGGTGAGCTTCCGGCAACCAGACATGCAAAGGTACGAGGCCTGCCTTCGCGCCAAACCCAATCAGTGCGAGACAGAAGGCCACTGACGCCCAGTTGGGAGCGAGGTGCGCGGCCCGCATGGCGTCGAACGTGAAATGCCAGCTGCCGCCCTTGAAGAATGCCAAAACTCAGCAGGATTGCGATCGCGCCTAGATGAGCCATCACCAGGTAGAGAAATCCGGCCTTGCGAATTTCTGGAATGCGATGTTGCGTCGTAACCAGAAAGTACGACGACAACGCCATAGTCTCCCACGCCAGCATGAATGCATACGCGTCGTCGGCGAGCAGCACGAAGCCCATGCTCGCGAGAAACAAGTGATATTGCAGGCACATCAGTCCCGGCGCGGTACCTTCACCTCTCCGAAAGTACCCTGCTGCGAACATCGAAATCCCGGCCGATGCCGCACCTAGCAAAATCAAAAATACGCCCGATAGTCGCGTCGAGACGCAAATGAACCGGCAAGTCAGGCAATCCGATCGGCAATACGAGTTGTTCGGTGGGATGAGCCGAGGCTTGTTGCCGCGACGACAGCCAACGCGGCGCTGACAACGGAGCCCAACGGAAAGAGCGTTCGCCCGACGAAAGCGATACTCAGGGGTCGCACCAACCCGGCGAGTCCGGCCAGGCACCACGCCGTCAGCAGCACTAGACATAGCGTCAACGGCGAAGCGGAAGCAAAGCTCACAAGACACCCGCCCTCATAGTCGGGAATGGTCGTTGACCAGATGGACCAACCGAACGTAAGACATTTGCAGTCATGGGTGTTCTATTATAATCTTATGCGTATTGACCTGTCACTTAATGTGAGTCCTGCTTGGCTACCGAAGATCGCACCGCTCGGCTTACCATTTTGGTTGACCCACGCAAGAAGGAGCTGTTTGAGCGACTCTGTGCGGAGGAGGACCTGACACCTTCACAAGTTGTGCGACGCTTAATACGAGGTTACATCGAGGAACGGACAGGTAAACCCTGGGCGCCTATTGATGAGCCTCCGGCCGCCGGGCGCCGCCGCATGACGGTTCGCCGAGCCTGAGCGTAAATCCGCCGTGTCTGCGCGCTGCAACGAGCACGAGAGACAACAAGTAGTGGTCCCCCCGAGTGAAACCTGAATCCCTCAAAGCATGGAGAGGACAGCGTGGCGTTTCCGAGGCAGACGGGCACGCGACACTCGTGTTCTGCGTCAGCACACGATCCGAGTAGGGGAATCATGTCCGATGCAAGAGCTTACAATTCGCTTCCCCGTGATTTGTCCGGTGTGCGCTCAGGCATTGCTGACTGAAATGCCGGTCGGTCCAATTGCAGAGGCGCTTGTCTCGCACATTCGGGACATTTTTTTTCGGGGGTGGCGGGCAACCAACAGAGATATGACGAGGTGCCGCTCATATGATGCGTAGACATCACAATACGGCAATTGGCTTCTGCGAGGCGATCGTTGATTCTATAAGAGCATCGCCAACCGCGTAATCGGCCGCTCGTTTCGCTTAGATCGATCCAATCGGGCGATGCTCCCAGTCGCTAGGCATCGAGCGCGGCAGTGGCGACGCTTCTGGCCTTTGTGCTCCTCATGCCGACAACTCGGACCCCTCGACCCGCCGATCGCCCCAACCCAAGTCCTGCACAGCCTACTTGCTTTCTTCCCACGTGCCGCGAATTTCTTGCACCCAGTTCTTGTAACTGCCCCAATTGCTGAGCTTATTGGTGATCGCGGCGTGACGGCCGTGGGTCATGTCCGCAGCTTTCGGTACGGAGGCGGCAGGATTGAGATCTCCCGTTTCGATGCGTGGCGGTCGGCGGTTCAGCTTCGCAAATTGAGTCGATGTGCTGCTGTCGTTCATCTCGCATGCCTCTTTCACCCAAAATAACACTAAATGTTGCGCAATTTCACCGACAGTAACTGAGTCACAGGCAGGGAGCCCTCATCGGCCAGTATACGTGTATGCCTGAGCTGGGTGCGATGGGGCATCTCGGGCATCTCGCTGCACCTCGCGGTAAGTCAAATGACGGAATTTCTCTTAGTTTTCCCAATATCGATAAGCGGGTTGTATTCACCCAGCGCCAAACTCGCCTCAGGAAATGGTTACGCCCGCATGTTGGACATTCGCGCGCGCAGGACGCTCGGCTCGATATCTATCAGGCGCACCAAGCCTCTCAACGCGACCTTACTGGCCAGGTGCGGGAATCCCTGTCACGCCCGCCCTGGGTTTGGCCGGCGCGCCTTGAGCACGCGGTGCAGACGGAGGGCGTTGAGCGCCGGCCCACGCCCGACACCTTGTTGGGGCAAATCATTCGCCCGAGGACCTGTGAGGGGGTGAAATCCTCCTCGGCACACAGTCGTTTGAACACTGCTTTCTCTCGCTTGATCAAAATCGTCAGAGGAGCGGTGCGCACTTCGATAGTGCCCGACGGCGGAATTCTTCATTTACATGCAAATGGCCTTGTATGATAATAAAACAATAATCCGAGTGGAATCATCGCGCAAGGACCCCGCATCGCGATCCGTCGGTGGGTTTCTCGCGCCAGTTCGAATCGCGTTTCGACGGATTGCCATGACGGCGCCCTTTAAGGCCGGTGGCGAGTGAGGCGAAGTGAGCCATTCGGTGCCTGATCGGTGAAGTCGCTGTCGACCCTTCACTGCCTGAGTCAACTGGCGGCGAGCGGTGTTGGGCTATTGTTCGCGCTCGCGCCGATCGGAATTGTCGCTGCCCGCCGCCCGCTCGGAAGCCGGCTTACCTACGCGGCCTGCATGCTGATCTGCGCAGCGCTCGCGGGCGTTGCGCTCATTGCCCTGCTCACGCCGAGTGCGAGGCCCGAGTTCGTTCAGATCCCAGTCGGACTGCCACTCGGTCAAACCCTCCTGGGGTTCGATCCGTTGAGCGCCGCGTTCGCCGTCATTATCAACGTCGCGGCCGCGATCATCAGTGGCTACGCGGTTGGCCATGGCGCACACGCTCGCGAGCCGTTGCGGGTCGTGCCGTTCTACCCCGCATTCATCGCGGGCATGAATCTGGTGCTGCTGGCGCAGGATGCGTTTTCATTTCTCATCGGCTGGGAATTCATGTCACTCGCGTCCTGGGCGCTCGTGGTGAGCGACCACAATTCCGCTGAGAACCGACGCGCAGCACTCGTGTACCTCATCATGGCGACCGGGGGAGCGCTCACCTTGCTGCTCGCGTTCGGGCTTCTGGCCGGTCCCGAGGGCGGGTATGCGTTCGATCAGATTCGACGCGTTGCTGCCTCCGGCACAGGCTCGATCGTGCTGATTCTCGCACTGGTCGGTGCGGGGTCCAAAGCCGGTCTCGTACCGCTGCACGCATGGCTGCCGCTCGCCCACCCTGCGGCGCCGAGCCACGTCTCGGCATTGATGAGCGGTGTCATGACGAAGGTCGCGGTGTACGGTTTCGTGCGGCTGGTCTTCGACCTGTCCGGCCCGCCGTTATGGTGGTGGAGCATTCCGGTGCTGCTCGCGGCCGGAATCACGGCTCTGCTCGGTGTTCTGTACGCATTGATGGAACACGACTTGAAGCGGCTGCTGGCCTACCACACGGTCGAAAACATCGGAATCATCTTTATCGGTCTCGGATTGGCGCTCGCGTTCAGGGCGAGCAATTTGGCCTCGGCAGCCGCGTTGGCTCTCGTCGCGGCGATCTTCCACGTGTTTAATCATTCTCTCTTCAAGAGTTTGCTATTCCTCGGTTCCGGCGCCGTTCTCAGCGTGACCGGGGAGCGGGACATGGAACATCTGGGCGGGCTGATCCACCGGATGCCCATAACGGCGGTTACGTTCCTCGCGGGGTGCATCGCGATTTCTGCACTCCCGCCATTCAACGGCTTTGTGTCAGAGTGGCTCACATTCCAGGCCATTCTCTTGAGCCCGCAACTGCCACAGTGGGTCCCGCGGCTCCTGGTTCCTGCGATCGGTGCGACGCTCGCGTGTTCAGCGGCGCTTGCAGCAGCGTGCTTCGTCAAAGCGTTCGGCATAACATTCCTGGGCCGCCCCCGTTCTGGCGTGGCCGCCACTGCGCGCGAGACGGACCGTTGGTCACGAAGCGCCATGCTGGCGTTCGCGGCGTTGTGTCTGCTCGCCGGGGTCTTGCCGGGCTTCGTCATCGATGGCATCAGCCCCGTCACCCAGATGCTCGTCGGGTCGCGGCTGACGCCGCAATCGACATTGCCCTGGTTTCGAATTATTCCCATCGACCCGGAACGCAGCGCCTACGACGGTCTACTCCTCTTTGTCATGATCCTCATCGCCACCGCCGCGACCGCCGTTATCGTACGCCGCTTTGCCTCGCATGCCTTACGGCGGTCCCCGGCGTGGGACTGCGGATATCCGGAAGCGAACCCGGCGACACAGTACACCGCCGGCAGTTTTGCGCAGCCCATTCGGCGAGTGTTCGGCAGTGTGGTATTTCGCGCACGCGAACACGTGACCATGGCGAAGCCCGGCGATACCGCCGCGGCCAGGTTTGACCTCGACCTGCACGATACCCTTTGGGACGTGCTCTATCGGCCCGTGATTCGCACCGTCGAGGCGACGGCCGATCGCCTCAACAAAGTACAATTCCTGACGATCCGCAACTACCTCACTCTGGTATTCGCGGCGTTGG
The DNA here is from genome assembly GCA_963702735.1 of uncultured Gammaproteobacteria bacterium. Lineage (GTDB taxonomy): Bacteria > Pseudomonadota > Gammaproteobacteria > Steroidobacterales > Steroidobacteraceae > Bog-1198. The sequence continues at coordinate 652,810 of CAVPDW010000003.1, forward strand.
TTTTACTTCTGATCATCGTCGGGATCCTGCGATGATTCACGCGTGGCTTACACAGCTGTCGCAAATCGCTGTGGTGCTCGTGCTCGCGCCGCTTCTGTCCGGAGTTACGCGCAAAATCAAGGCACGGCTGCTGCGTCGGCAGGGCGCTTCAGTCATCCAGCCGTACCGTGACCTGCTGAAATTGATCCGCAAGGAAACAGTGGTTGCGGAGAATGCGTCATGGCTGTTCCGTGCCGCGCCTTACGTCATCTTTTCTACAACGTGGGTGGCCGCGACACTAGTACCCACCTTTGCGACCGGCCTCACGCTCAGCGGAGCCGCTGACTTGATCGTCATCGTCGCGCTTCTAGGCACCGCGCGCTTCCTGCTCGCGCTCGCTGGGCTTGACGTCGGCACAAGCTTTGGCGGCATAGGCTCGAGCCGTGAGATGATGTTCGCCTCGCTCGCGGAGCCCGCCATGCTGATGGCCGTGTTCACGCTCTCGCTGTTTGCAGGCTCCACCCAACTTTCCTCGATCTCCGCATTTATGCAGGGACCGAATGCCGGCCTCAGCATCTCGCTCGCCCTTGCGCTGATTGCCCTCATCATCGTGGCGATCGGTGAGAATGCGCGAATCCCGGTCGACAACCCCGCCACTCACCTCGAGCTGACCATGGTGCACGAGGCGATGATTCTCGAATATTCCGGCCGACACCTCGCCGTGATCGAAGCGGCGGCGGCACTGAAGCTATTGCTGTACGCCTCGCTGATCGCATGCGTGTTTCTTCCTTGGGGAACGGCCGCGGCGGGCGCGGGAGTCGTTGCCTATGCGATTGGATTTGGCGCCTACGCGGCCAAACTCGCGGTATTCGCGTTTCTGCTGGTGCTGTTCGAAACAGCTGTCGCCAAGATGCGCGTGTTTCGAGTACCCGAATTCCTGGGGGTCGCGCTCATGCTCGGACTGCTCGGAACGATCCTGCTATTTGTCTCCAGGGTACCGCGATGAGCCCGCTTGATAGCGATATTGCCCATCTTCTCGCGGGCTCCATGGTCCTCGTGAGCTTCCTGCTCCTGTATCAGGACCGGATGTTCGCGCTGCTTAATTTCTTCGCGATCCACGCCTGCGTGCTGGCCTGCTCCGTCGGCTGGCAGGCCTACATGCAACGTGCGCCGCACCTGTTCATCACTGCGGTGATCGCGCTACTGTTCAAGGGCATCATCATCCCGGTCGCCTTGCATCGAATCGTCGTGCGTCTCGGAATTCATCGCGCGATCGAGAATGTCGTGAGCATCGGACCGACGATGCTCTTCGGGATCGCGCTGGTGGGGCTGTCCATCGTCGTCATGTTGCCCGTGACCCAGTCCGCCGGCACGTTCGTGCGGGAGGATCTGGCTTTCGCGCTGTCAGTGGTGCTGCTGGGATTCCTGATGATGGTCACGCGTCGCAACGCCGTAAGCCAGGTGATTGGCTTCATGTCGCTCGAGAACGGTCTGGTGCTCGCCGCGACGGGCGCCCGCGGCATGCCCCTCGTCGTGGAGATCAGCGTGGGCTTCTCGGTCCTCATCGCATTCTTCGTGGTCGGCATTTTTCTGTTCCGCATCCGCGAGCGATTCGACACTGTCGATTTACAGGCGCTCGACATGTCGCGAGGCGAATCGACGTGAGCGTGTCGATCGGAACGGCGGCCCTGACGGGACTCCTCGGCATCCCCTCTTTGGGCGCACTCCTCCTCGCGGCGATCCCGAATTACCGCATTGCCGCGCCCCTCAATGTGACCCTGTGCGTACTCACGCTGGTGAGCGCCGGCACCCTTTACGCGCACCGGCCGGAGCCGTCACTTTATTTGCTCGTCGATGACGTCAACACGGTCTTTTTGCTCATCGGTGCCCTGGTGGGCTTCACGACCAGCGTCTTCAGCGCCGGGTACATCGCGCACGAGTTGCAGACCCGACGACTGAGAGCCCGGGATTTGCGTTTTTATCATGCCATGTACCAGCTCTTGATGTTTGCAATGAATCTCGCGCTGGTGTCGAACAATATCGGACTCATGTGGGTGGCCATTGAGCTCGCCACCCTGACAACGGTGGTGATGGTGGGCATCTACCGCACCAGTGCTGCGCTGGAAGCCGCCTGGAAGTACTTCATCCTGGGCTCGGTGGGCATTGCGCTTGCCCTCTTTGGTACCATTCTTGTCTATCTCGCCGCCGAGGAGCGCCTCGGCCAGGGCATCAAGGCGATGGCCTGGGACCACCTGGCGGCCAACTCCGCTGGCTTCGATCCCGCCCTGCTCAACTTGTCGTTCATATTTCTGCTGCTCGGTTACGGCACCAAAGTGGGCCTGGTTCCGGTGCATGCATGGCTTCCCGATGCGCACGCGGAAGGCCCCACGCCGATCTCCGCCGTGTTGTCGGGATTGCTGCTCAATGTGGCGCTATTTGCGCTGCTGCGATTCAAAATGATCATGGCCGGCAACGCGGCCGTCCTCTCCCCGGGCCCGATGATGGTGACAATGGGGCTCATCTCGCTCGCATTCGCGGGTTTCATGATCTACCGGCGGCGCGACATCAAGCGAATGTTTGCGTATTCCTCGATCGAGCACATGGGCATCATTACGCTCGCGTTCGGACTCGGCGGTCCGCTCGCGAATTTTGCGGGGCTGCTGCAAATGGCGATGCACAGTTTGACGAAGTCCGGGATTTTCTTCGGTGTCGGATACGTCTGCCAGCTCGAGGGCACGCAGAACATTGCAGATATCCGCGGCCTGACGCAGAGCCACCCGCTGCTCGGGTGGTTGCTGGTAGTGAGCGTCATTGCGATCGCGGGACTCCCGCCATTCGGTGTCTTCACCAGCGAGTTTCTGCTCGTGACATCGACATTTGCACGCGTGCCCTGGCTCGCGATTCTGCTGGTGTCGGGTCTCATGATTGGCTTCAGCGCGCTCATGGTGCGGCTGCATGGCCTGGCCTTCGGAGCGACGACCAAACACCATTCGCTCAATGCGTACCGTCTTGCGCCCATGGCGTTGCACCTGACCCTGGTTGCAATCGCAGGCGTCTTTCTGCCGGCCGTCATCGTGGCGTGGTTTCGTCACGTCGCGAGCCTCCTCGGGTAGATGCGCTGATGCTCAAAGCGCTGTTCGGAGATCACACCCCCACGGCCGCCCACCGCGGCTGGCCGCGCGTGACAGGGAACGCCGACACTTGGCGGGGTATCGGAGAGGCCCTTCACGATGGCAAACTCGATCTGCTGGGACTCTGGGGCGATGCGGCGGCGGTCCACTGTGCGCTGTACGAGCCACTAACGAGGCAAATCGTGAGCGCTTCCATCGACGTACACGGGGGCAAAGTGCCCTCGCTCGCGGTCTTCCATGCCCCCGCATCGCGCCTGGAGCGCACGGTCCGCGATTTGTTTGGCATTGACTTTGCGGCGCTCCCTGATCAGCGGCAGTGGCTCAATCACGGACGCTGGCCGGAGCAGTGGCCACTCGCCGACCAGCCGCGACCTCAAGCGCCATTACCACCCTACGGATTCCTCGATGCTCAAGGCCCGAGTCTGCACCAGATTCCGGTGGGTCCCGTCCATGCGGGGATCATCGAGCCCGGTCATTTCCGGTTCACGGCGAGTGGCGAGACGGTGGTCCGGCTCGAGGAGCGCCTGGGTTATACGCACAAAGGCATCGAGAAGCTGTTGTGCGGCAAGCCGATAGACGACGCGGCGCGAATTGCAGCGCGCGCGTCCGGGGACAGCACGGTGGCGTATTCGTTCGTCTACGCGCTCGCCGTAGAGGCGGCGCTCGAGTTCCACCCGCCCTCGCGCGCGGTATGGATGCGTGCTGTGATGGCGGAGCTCGAGCGAATCGCGAATCATCTGGGCGATATCGGCGCGATCTGCAACGATGCCGCGTTCTCGATGATGCACGCAGAGTGCGCGATCTTGCGCGAAGTGGTATTGCGCGCGTGTGCCGTCGCTTTCGGCCATCGACTGATGATGGACCGCATTGTCCCGGGTGGAGTCGCCGCGGATCTCGAGCCTGCCGGCGAGGACGCGATCCTCTCTGTCACCCAACGCCTTCGCCGGCAATTTCCGGAACTGATCGAACTCTACGACAATACGGCCTCGCTTCAGGATCGCACCGTCGGCACCGGGCTGGTGCCCGCAGCGCTTGCCATGGAGTTTGCAGCACCCGGCTACGTCGGACGGGCCTCTGGGCGCTCATTCGATGCCCGAATCTGCCTTCCGTACCCGCCGTACGATCGGGCGCCCATCGAGATTGTCGTGCGGCCCGAAGGCGATGTGGATGCGCGCGTGTGGGTGCGGATCCGGGAGATTGAGCACAGCGTCGGCTGGCTCGAGGGGGCGCTCGCATCCCTTCCCCCCGGTCCCGTGCATCTGCCGGTCATCACTGCGCCCGCCGCGGCCGTCGAAGGCTCGGCCCTCGTCGAGGGGTTTCGGGGAGATATTCTCGCATACGTCCGCATCGGCCCGGATCGGCGCATCGAGCGCTGCCATTTACGTGATCCGTCATGGTTTCTGTGGCCGCTGCTGGAGGCTGCGATCGAGGGCAACATCGTTGCGGACTTCCCCCTGTGCAACAAGTCGTTCAATTGTTCCTATTCCGGCCATGATCTGTAGTTGCACGCACGCTAAGTAACCCACCATGCGCAGGCGTCTGTTCAAAAATCTCATGTCGGCACCGTGCACCGAACCCGTGACCGAGCGGCACGTCGATCTCGACGCCGCAGGTGCGGCGCTGCGCAGTGTCATTGCGCGCCGCTTGGGGCGGAGTCTGGCGATCCGTGAAGTCGATGCGGGTTCGTGCAACGGCTGCGAACTGGAGATTCATGCGCTCAGCAACGCGTTCTACGATGTCGAGCGATTCGGAATTCGCTTCGTGGCCTCGCCACGCCATGCCGATGTGCTGCTCGTGACCGGCCCTATGACGCTCAATATGCGGGAAGCCGTCGAGCGCACTTACGCCGCAACGCCGGCGCCCAAGTGGGTGGTTGCAGTCGGCGACTGTGGGGCCGGCTGCGGCGTGTTTGCGGGCAGCTATGCCTGCATGGGCGCGGTCTCGACAGTGATTCCGGTCGACCTCGTGATTCAAGGCTGCCCGCCCACCCCGACGGATCTACTGCAGGGACTGCTCTGGCTCTTGAGCGGGTCGCAGTGACGGGTGAAAGCTCAGCTTGGCCGCCGAAGATCGCACCGCTCGACTGACAATCTTGATCGACTCGCGCAAGAAGCGGCTGTTTGAACGCCTGTGCGTCGAAGAGCCGCGCCGCAGCTCGGCGCGGCTAGTCACCCGAATCCGCTGTCAGCGGAACTCCAGCGCCGACCGGGGATCTAACGAGCCTGCACGGTGAGGCTTATCCCTAATTGCCCGGTTTAAGTTGTACTCCATGGGGTCCTCTGAAAGAATGGGTCCCGAGGAGGCGGTAGGCCTCCTGATCTCCGGTGTCATCGCCATCGGAATTCTCGGTGCCTCGAGCACCGAGGCGCCTTACAGGGAGGATGAGGATTAGCGTGTATTCCGGACAACCATCGATTGCCGGTCTGCGGGTGTTGGTCGCCGAGGACGAGGACATGATTCTCGAGGCGATCTGCGACCGGCTGACCGAGGCGGGATGCGAGGTCGTCGCCACCGCCGACACCGGCGCCCGGGCGGTCGAGGCCGCCATCGCGCTGCGCCCCGATCTGATCCTCATGGACGTACGGCTCAAGGGCGAGATGGACGGCATCCGCGCCGCCGAGCTGATCAACGAGAAGATGCGCGTGCCGGCGGTCTATCTCACCGGAAATTCCGACCAGAATACGCTGCAGCGTGCCAAGGCGGCCTCCGCCTATGGGTTTGTTCTCAAACCGTTCCACATCAAGAACCTGCTCGTTGCGATTGAAGTGGCGGTCGATCGGTTCGAGATGGAGCGGCGCCTGGAAGACAGCCAGCTCACCTACGCGACCATTCTCGGCAGCATCGCGGACGGCGTGATCGCGGTCGACACTGAAGGGTACATCCGGTTCATGAACGGGGTTGCCGAGCGCCTCACGGGATGGTCGACTCGGGAGGCGCAGCGCGAGAGGTTGGGGAAGGTTCTGAAGGTCGCCGACTCCGCCGGCGATCAAGCCGCGGCCGGTCTGATCGCGGGAGTGCTTAAGTCGCGGGCAACGATTGCATTCGGCCGAGAGGCCGTCGTGATCAGCCGCGATGGCGTGCGGGTGCCGATCGACGGGGGTATGTCCTGCGCGGTCGACAGCTTGGGACGCGTGGTCGGCGCATCCATTGCGCTGCGCGATGTGACCTCAGAGCGCAAGGCGGGATCGGACTTGCGGTCGATGGCCCAGCAATTGCGCGCCGTCATCGACACGGCCGTGGACGGCGTGCTGCTCCTCGATGCAGCCGGCGGCATACTCATGCACAATCCCGCCTGCGAGAGGATGTTCGGCTACGCATCGGGCGAGATGGCCGGGCGCAATATCGAGAGTGTCATGCGTTCCCCGCTGATCGGGGCACGCGGCCGTGATGCCGCGCGCCCGACGACCTGCCGGCGCCGGGACGGTTCGGTGTTTCCGGCCGAAGTATCGATCGGCGAAGTGCGCGCCGCGGAGCCGCCGATGTTCGTCGGCGTCGTCCACGACGTGTCGGAGCGCCGCGAGCTGGAGGCGGCATTGCTCGATGCCGTGGGACGGGAACAACGTCGATTCGCGACGGACCTGCATGACGGGCTCGGGCAGGAGCTGACGGGTCTTTCGCTCATGCTGTCGGCCCTCGCCGGCGCCGGGCGCGCGGCGCGCAGTCCCAACACCGCGGACCTCGAGCGGGCGTGCGAGGTCGTCAGGCACGCCCTGCGCTCGTGTCAGACCATTGCGCGCGGATTGTCGCCCATCGAGCCGAGCGAGGGCGGGTTGATCGCTGCGCTGCGCAATCTTGTTTCCCGGGTGAAAGGGCCGTCGGAGCCCACCGTGGATATCGCGGTCAGTGAGGTTGCGCGGCTCGGCCTAAGCCCGGCGGCAACGGATCATCTTTATCGTATCGCACAGGAAGCGCTCACCAATGCAATCAAGCACGCGCATGCGCATTCCATCAAAGTGACGCTGGATGTCGAGCCGGAGCACGTGCGCCTGGAGATTCGCGACGACGGCATGGGCCTGAGGGACCCCGGTCCCGACGGCCGGGGACTCGGTCTGCGAACGATGCGATACCGCGCCTCGATGATGGGTGCGCGATTCGAGATCGCTCCCTTTGGGTCGGGCGGCACGCGCGTCATCTGCGATTGCCCCCAGGCACAGCGGGCGGCCGCGGGCATTTGACATTAACGCTCGGATTGACGGGGGTATTACCGTGACGGAGCGAATCGAAGCCCAGGCGGAAGATCTTCAGCGGGCACGCGATGAGCTCGAGAAATTGACTCGTACGGTAAGCAGTCTCCAGAAGGAAATCGCGGAGCGCACCCATGCACTGGACGCGTCGTTCGCCGGCCAACAATTGCTGCAAGCCATCGTCCAGTCCTCGGACGACGCCATCATCAGCAAGACCCTGGACGGCATCATCACGTCGTGGAATGCTGGGGCGGAGAAGCTCTTCGGCTTCTCCGCGCAGCAAGCCATCGGGCAGCCGATGCAAATGCTCATTCCGCCGGACAGGCTCGAGGAGGAGCCGGCGATTCTGCAGCTCATCGGCCGCGGCGAATACATAGACCACTTCGAAACCGTGCGGCTGCGGGCGGACTCGCAGCGCATAGACATCTCCGCCACCATCTCTCCCATCCGCGACGGCCGGGGGAAAATCATCGGCGCCTCGAAAATCGCGCGCGACATCACGGGGCGAAAGAATCAAGAGCGCAAGGATCACGCGCAGCTCGCGCGCCTGAGCCTGCTTCAGCAAATCACGCGCGCGATCGGCGAGCGTCAGGACCTCCCCAGCATCTTTCAGGTCGTGATCGCAACGCTCGAAGATCACCTTCCGATCGATTTCGGCTGCATTTGCTCGTACAGCCCGCCGGACGGCCATCTCACCGTAAGCTGCATCGGGCCGCGCAGCGCGAAAGCCGCTCCGTCGCTCTCGCTGCCGGAGCAGGCGCGCATCGAGATCGACGGCAACGGATTGTCGCGTTGCGTACGCGGGCAATTGGTTTATGAGCCGGATTTGACGCAATCACACTATTCGTTCCCGCAGCGACTCGCGCAGGGCGGGTACCGATCGTTGGTGGTCGCGCCGCTCTTGGGAGAGAGCCAGGTTTTCGGTGTTCTCATCGCGGCCAGGCGGCAGGCGCAAGGGTTCAGCAGCGGAGAGTGCGAATTCCTGCAGCAGGTGACCGAGCACACCGCGCTCGCGGCGCAACAGGCCTATCTTTACCGGGCGCTGCAGACGGCATACGAGGACTTGCGGCGGACGCAGTTGGTGGTGCTGCAACAGGAGCGCCTGCGTGCGCTCGGTCAGATGGCGAGCGGCATCGCTCACGATATCAACAATGCCATTTCTCCCGCGATGATCTATGCAGAAATGTTGATCGACAAAGAGGCGAACTTGAGCGCGCAGGCGCGCAACCACCTGCTGGTCATCCAACAGTCCATCGGCGACGTCGCCGAGACGGTGTCGCGCATGAAGGACTTCTACCGGGAAAGCGAACCCCAATTGGAGCTGGTCCCCGTGCGATTGAACACTCTGGCGAAGCAGGTGGTGGATCTTACACGCGCGCGTTGGTCGGATATGGCGCTGCGAACGGGCACGATGATCCAAGTGTCGACCGAGCTCGATGAGGATTTGCCGCAGGTCTTAGGTGTAGAGAGCGAAATTCGCGAGGCGCTCACCAACCTGGTGCTCAACGCCGTGGACGCCGTGTCGGGCGGCGGCAGCATCACGCTGCGAACGCGGGTCGCGGAAGGAGTGCGCGGATCCGCGGAGGAATTCTCAGCGAACCGCGTCTATCTCGAGGTCGTCGATACGGGGATCGGCATGGACGAAAGCACCCGTCGGCGCTGCCTGGAGCCGTTCTTTACCACCAAGGGTGAACGCGGGACCGGTCTCGGCCTCGCCATGGTGTACGGGACGGCGCAGAGGCATGGCGCTGAAATCGAAATCGACAGTGCGCCGGGCCGTGGCACGACCATGCGCCTGTGTTTCTCTCTCCCGGGCGCCGACGCGGGGACTACAACGCAAACAGACGCGCCACAACGACCTTCGAAACTGCGGATCTTGATCGTGGACGACGATCCGATCCTGCTCAAGGCCTTGCGCGATGTTCTCGAGGCGGATGGTCACAGCGTCGTTGCGGTGGACGGCGGCCGGTTGGGGGTGGATGCCTTCCTCGCGAGGCATGAGCGCGCAGAGCAATTCTCGGTCGTCATCACCGATCTCGGCATGCCCAATGTCGACGGCCGAAAAGTGGCGGCGGCGGTGAAGTCCGCCTCGCCGCACACGCCGGTCATTCTGCTGACGGGGTGGGGCCAAAGGCTGGTCGTCGAGGGAGATGTGCCGCCGCACGTCGACCGGGTGCTGAGCAAGCCGCCGCAAATCGTGCAGTTGCGCCATGCGCTCGCACAGGTTACGAGCGGTTCTCGAGGCTAGGCGGGCCGCGCGGGGGCCTTTCGAAACGCGGTCCATGCGGCCGCGGAGAACACCAGCACATTGGCGACGATGACAGGGGCCGCGCCTATCGATATGCCGTAGCTCATCCACAGCAGCGCCCCGATCATTTGCATGCCGCGCAGCAGCGAAGCGCTCGCGAAGAAATACGAGCCTACGAAGACTGCGGTCGCGGCCCACCCCAACAGATCGATCGCTGCATGACTCATACCGCTTCGACTTCCGGCCGGGCGCCGAAGAAGGGAATTTCACCGATTTCGACGCGATCGGTCCGGTCCTTCTCCCACTCGCGGAGCGTCAAGCCGTAGGACTCGAACAGCTCCCGAATGGCACCGGTCCGCCAGCGGAGAAGTTGATCGAGAATGGGGACCATGATGCTGAACGCGTTGTCGCTGAGCACCGTGCTCTTGGCGATCCGCGCGAGCTGCTTGTTCTCGGAAACCGCGATGGTGAACCCGTCATGGTTATTGACGTGCAGCATCACGTGGACGTCGGAACTGCCGTCGCCGACATAGATCATGCGATCCGGCGTGACTCCCAGCCGATGCTCGAGCTCTTCGATGACCGCGACCTTGCCGTAGCCGGCCGGCACCCGCTTGATGGCGCGCACCTCGCCCGAACGGGGATCGAATTCCAGCTCCGTGCCGTAGATGTGCTCGGGGGGCACCACGCCGGCGAGCGCCGAGACGACGATCTCGCGCGGCGCGGCGGATATGACGAAGAAGGAGAATCGGTACCCGTCGGTGCCCTGTTTCATGAAGTCGACCAGCGCCGGAATCGCGCTCTTCAGGCGCACGCGACGGCCGGCCTCCAGCAGATGTTCACGGCGAACGCCGCGAAATTCCGGGTCGTGACGGATCAAATAGGCAAGCTCGCCGCCCTGTTGCACGAGATTGCTCCGGGCGAGCCCTGCAACGCGATCTTCGAATCCGGATATTCCCAACAATTCGCTCAATACGAGTCCCGAGTCCTTGAAACTCAACGTCTGATCGAAGTCCGAGGCCAGCAAGTAATGCTTGAGCGGCGTATCAATCATGGCAGCACCTCCCGATGGTCCTTGAGCATGCAATCTCCCATCCCATACTCGGTCATCCGAGGGGAGATGTCAGGCGATAAAAATTGCCCCATGGGTCCATTCTTCTCATCCATGCCGCACGGGCGCCGGGACGGAATCTGTACCTATTTTATTTCTCACAGTCTGTATCTGTTATTGAGCACGCGGTCGGGCAGAATGGCCTGCATGCGGATCGCCAAGCCCATTCTCCTCGTCACCACGCCGGTCGGCCTTGCCGAGGGCTTCTACGAGTGTTACCGGCTCGCCGGCGGTCTCGTGGTTCTCATGGCGGCCATGGTCGGCGTTCTCGGCGTGGCCCTCGCGACCGTGGTCGCGACCATCCGCCGCGAGGCGTCGGCCGCGGCGAAGGAGGATCGGTGTCGGTCGTAATCATTGCATTGCTGTTCGCGGTGGTCTGCAGCCTGGGACACGCATTGTGGTCGATGTCCTCCGGACCCGACCAATCGCGGCGCATGGCGCAGGCGCTGACCGCGCGGGTCGCGCTGTCCGTCGCTCTGTTTGCGCTCTTGTTGGTGGGCTATCATCTTGGCTGGATTCAACCGCACGGCGTACACTGATCCGCGTCCAATGCCGTCCGCGAGGGCCCCGCCGCCCCGAAAATTCGCCGCATGAAGCTCTACAATGTGGTTGCGCAAGAATTCGAGCGGATGATCCGGAGCGGTACTCTGCGAGTCGGCGACCGGCTGCCGTCGGTGCGCATGCTTTGTCGGGCCCGCGGCGTGAGCCCGTCCACGGTCCTCGGTGCCTACTCCTCGCTGGAGTCGGCGGGTCTGATTCATTCCAGGCCGCGCTCCGGCTACTTCGTTTCCGCCCGGCCGAAGCCGCCGGTGCCGCGTCAATCTCTCCCGAGGTCCGGTTCCACGCGCGTGGCCGTCAGCGACCTGGTATTCGACATCCTGGATGCCTCTCGCGATCGCGAAGTGGTGCCGCTGGGCTCAGCCTTTCCCAATCCGCATCAATTTCCCTGGACGAGCCTGGCCCGCTACCTGGGGAGCAGCGCCCGCCGCATGGAGCCGTGGAGCACGGTGGATAGCCTGCCCCCCGGCAGCATGGAACTGCGCAGGCAAATCGCGCGGCGATACCTGAGGTTGGGAATGACCGTCGATGTCCGCGAGGTCGTCATCACGGCCGGAGCGCTCGAGGCGCTCAATCTGGCGCTGCAGACGGTGGTTCGCCCCGGCGATACCATCGCCATCGAATCTCCGACCTTCTACGGGTGCCTGCAGGCCGCGGAACGGCTTGGGCTGAATGTCGTCGAGATTCCGACGCACCCGCAGCAGGGCATCGATCTGGACGCATTGTCCAAGGCGATTTCGAAGCATTCCATCCGCGCCGTTTGGTGCATGACCACGCTGCAGCACCCGACGGGGGCGACGATGACCGCCGACAAGAAGCGAGAATTGGTGCGTATTCTGTCGGGTCATGGAGTACCCCTCATCGAGGACGACGTTTACGCGGAACTTCAGTTCGCGGCGGTCTCCACGATGCCGTCGAAGGCGTTCGACAAGAGCGGGCTGGTGCTCCATTGCGGCTCCTTCAGCAAATGTCTCGCTCCGGGATACCGCATCGGCTGGGTTGCGGCCGGCCGGTTTGCGGACGATCTGGCGCGGCGCAAGATCGAGTCGTCCCTGGCCACCAGTCTGCCCATTCAGCTCGGTATCGCGCGGATGCTGCAATTCGGCGGCTATGAGTCGCATCTGGTGCGGTTTCGCCGCTTCCTGGCGAATCAACAAGGCCTTGCGCTCGAATCCATGCGCCGCCATTTTCCCGCCGGCTATCGAGTCGCCGCCCCCGCGGGCGGATACTTCCTCTGGATCGAGTGCTCGCCCGGAGTCGATTCTCTCGAGATTCATCGACTGGCCGTGGATTCCGGCATCACGATCGCCCCGGGGCCCATGTTCTCCGCGCGCCGGCAATACCGCAATTTCATTCGCCTGAACTACGGCCATCCATGGACCGTGGAAATGGATCGGGCGGTCAGGCGCCTTGGGCAGCTATTGCGGCGGGTCTGAGAAGCCGCGCAAGCTCGCGAATTCCTCCACCGCCGCCCGCTCCGAGCGCAGCCTGTTCACGGCGGCGGTCTCGTCGGCGTAGCCCAGTGCCATGCCGCAGTAGATCATCTCGTGCTCATCCAGTGTGAAATGAGCCTTCAGGCTGTGCCGCAGCGTCGCCCATGCCTCCTGCATGCAGGAGCTCACGCCGCGCTCCAGCGCCGCGAGCGCGATCGACTGCATGAACATGCCGAGGTGCGCCCATTGCGCATGTCCCATTCGTTCGTCGATGACGAAGAATAGCCCGACCGGCGCGCCGAACATCTCGTAGTTGCGCTCGAAGCGGGCGAGGCGGGCGGAGCGGTCGGCGCGGGGAATCCCCAGAAGCGCGTACATATCCTCACCGACCTTGTAACGTCGGGTTCGATACGGCTCCCAGAGATTGGGCGGGTACACCGGCCTTTCCGTGCTCTCGTCGGGACCTTGCGCGGCGTGTACTCGCCGTGCAAGGTCGATGACGGCGGCACGCTCCGCACCGGCCACCGCAATCACCTTCCAGGGCTGAAGATTGCCGCCCGACGGCGCCCATCGCGCGACGTCGAGGATCTCGCGCACCCGTTCTCTCGCCAGCGGCTGCGGCGAGAATTCGCGTATGGATATCCGCCTCTTCAGCGCCTCGGTTACCGTGAGCATCAGGCGCTCCCATGATGGTTCTGCGTGTATTGTTCCATGGCGGGAATCAATACCCGATCAGAGTGAATTCAGCAATGGATCGGCCGCGGGCGGGAATCCGGGCTAGGCGGTTCTGTGCTCCGGGCGCTTGGCGGTACGCGGCCTCTTCGGGTCCGTCGGCTCGGTTTGACGGGCGCAACCCTCGCCTCCGTCGAGGGTTCCCATCAGGCGAACCAAGGCAACCAGCGTGCTCCAGACCGCCGTGTCGGTGTTGTCCGCATTCGACATGGAGGCCGCGCAGGCTGCTTCCTCCAATGCGCACGCCAGCGAGGCGACTTCGGCCATCTCGAATATTGCGGCGCCGCCCCGTATCTTGTGAGCCCGAAACTGCAGGTCCTGGAAGATCCAGGCAGGGCTTTCTTCGGCCCGTGCAAGGGCTGCGCTGAGGGTTGCCAGGTGCACGCGTTCCTCTTGCAATCTGGCACTGAAAGCGGCGCTCATGTCGTCCAGACCGTCGCCGGGAGAACTCTGCGGCGCCCCCTTCGGCGATGGGCGCTTAGTGGGTTTCATTGTCATCCTCCACGGGCCAGTCCAATGCGATGGTGATGCGGCTGGACACTGCGGCGGCGGTCGCGCTGTTGGCGCCGCGCCCCTTGCTGGATCGCAAGCCTCTGCCGGCCGCGCGCAGCAAGTCCTCGAGCTCCGAAACACCGTCGCGCTCGAACTTGGGCTCGATCGCGGTGATGCCGATACTGGCGCTGAAATTCACCGGCCCAACCTTCGTGGCCACCGGGAACAGAGCCAGCGTCTCGCGCAGCTTCTGTGCAACGCGGTTCGCTCCATGAACACTCGTTTCAGGGAGCACCATCATGAATTCGTCACCGCCCACCCGCGCAATCCAATCGCAATTCTTCCTGGTGCAGCTCTCCGCCCGCGCAACGAATGCGCGCAACAACTCATTGCCTGCATCCCGTCCCAAGCGTTCGTTGGTCTCCTTGAACCCGTCGAGGTCGCAGTGCAGGACGGCCAACGCATGTCCGTAGCGCCGCGAGCGCTCGAGTTCGCGCGGCAGATACTTCATGAGATAGCGAAAATTGCAGGCCCCCGTCAGGGGGTCGGTATCCGAATTTCTCCCTCCTTGGCGACTGCCGGCGCCCATGGGAAGCTCCTGCCCGGTGACTCGCCGCGCAACTTCCACGCGCGCAAGGATCTCCTCTACGGCCACGCCTTTGACGATATAGTCGTCCACGCCCGCGGCCAGTCCCATGAGCAGGTCCTCCTTTCTATGGCGAACCGTCAGCATCAGGACATACACATAGCGGTCGCCGCAGCCTGTCCGCACATTGCGGCACAGCGACAACCCATCCATGTCGGGCATCTGCCAATCGGTGAGCAGGATCTGACATTGCCTGGCTGCGAGGATGCGCAAGGCATCCTCACCCGATTCCGCCATTTCCACGTCAAAATCCGTAGCGCGCAGCAAATTGGCGAGTCGCGCGCGCACCAGCGCGTCGTCATCGACGACGAGAATTCGGCATCGCGGCCGCACATCCAGGCAATGCGTCAGGGTCGTGGCGCCGTCGCCCGGACTGGTGTTCTGCAGCTTCCAAAACGTATTTTCCGGCTGCATGTTGCCCTCGGCGGATGTGTGTCAACCCAACGGCGGCGAAGGGCCGCTCCCGGAGCAAAGTAGCGTCAATCGCAGTCGGCCTCTGTAGGGAAACTGTGACAAATCGCCCGGCATTCTTACGGCCGCGGCATTTGTCATAAGATGCCCGTTCACCGGAGTTATCATCATCAGGTCGTGAGTTCGTTCTCGATGGCGAAGCGGATCAGCGCGGATCTATTGCACACCCCGAGCTTCATCATCAATCGACCGCGGTATGTGTCGACGGTCTTGCGCGACAGCGACAAGTGCTGCGCGATTGTTGCGCTCGAGGCACCTGCGACGATCCGATGCAGCACCTCCCGCTCGCGCAAACTAAGGCGCTCCAATGGACTTTTCGGCAATGAGTAACACTTGGAGCCGTCCTCCGGCAGGGGTACCACTTGGGGACTCAAGAATTGCTTGCCGTCCATGACGATGGTGACGGCATGAACGAGCTCCTCGCCCAGGGCGTCCTTGACGACATAGGCGACGGCGCCCGCCCGCAACGCCCGATACACGTGCTCGGTGGTGTGACACGCCGACAGGACGACGATCCGCGCGCGCGGCAGGAATCTCAAGATCCGTTCCGTCGCATCGATTCCGTTCATATCCGGCAGCACCAGATCCATGATGATGATGTCGGGCTTCAGTTGCTGCGAAACAAGGATGGCCTCTTGCCCGCTGGCAGCGGCGCCGATAATGCGAATGCGATCATGTTTCTCGAGCAGGGCGATGAGCCCCTCGCGCACGATACCGTGGTCGTCCACCACAACGAGTTTTGCGACGCCCGAAATTTTGTTCAACGATACGTTCCTTGCTTCGTTGGTCGAAAATGATTTGCAAGCCATGCTACTCCAGATCGGCTGAAACACCGTGCACTGAACCACAATAACGCCGCTCGCAAACATATTTCATGCGCATGCAATCGGCCCCCTATGTGCGCTACCCCACATAGCGTGCGCTGAAGAACAGATGAGATTGACATCGCGTTGCGTTGCCGCAGCTTCAGCGCGGGCGTAAAATCACATGATCCGAACATATGGAATTGGACCGGGTTGATTGTCATGGAGCCGTGAGCCGTGCATTGATGGGAACAGACCCCACATTGTCTCGAGACCTAGTAGAGCAGCTGATGCCCCGGGTGGTCGAGTGTGCCCCGAATGGGGTGGCCGTGACGAAGGTTGACGGCTGCATCATGCTGGTCAACGCGGAATTCAAACGGATGTTCGGCCAAGGACGCTCCGACCTTCTCGGAACTCTCATCGAACGACTGATTCCGGAGCGATTTCGTTCCGCGCATGCAATGCTCCGGGAATGCGAGTCGCAGGAATTCCGATCGCGCGCAATGGGGTCGGGCCGCGAGTTGACCGGCCTGCGTGCGGACGGCGGCGAGTTTCCGATCGAGATTGGGATCAGTGCGCTGCAGACCCCCGGCGGGACGATGATGATCGAGACCGTTGTCGATATCTCGGTCCGCAAGCGACTCGAACGGATGTTTCGGAAGATCGTCGAGGCGGCTCCGTGCGCCATGATCATGGTCGACGCGCAGGGAAGAATCGCACTCGTCAATCCGCAGGCCGAATCGATGTTCGGCTACACGCGGATCGAACTGATAGGCAATCCGCTGGAAATGCTGCTGCCGGATCGCCTGCGGTCGATCCACAGCGTGCTGCGACAATCATTTGCCGCGTCCCCGTCCATGCGCCGGATGGGCGTGGACCGTGATTTGACGGCCAGGCGCAAGGATGGCTCGGAGTTTCCGGTGGAGATCGGCCTCAATCCGGTGCCCGCCGACGGCGGCGGCATGGTGCTCGCTGCGGTAACGGACATCACGCGAAGAAGCGCCATGCAGCTGGAGCTGCGTCAAGCCCACGACAACCTGGAGGAATTCATATGCGCGGCCTCTCATGATTTGAAGTCGCCGCTGCGTGGCATCGGGGATCTTGTCACGTGGATAGCGGAGGACTTGGGCGGCACTGCATCCCCGGAGGTCGAACGCAATCTCGACAGAGTCATGGAGCGCATTCGACGCCTCGGGCGGGTCATCGACGATCTGCTCGCCTATGCTCATGCGGGGACGGCATCCGGCGACATGGTGACCGTCGACTTGCGCGAGTTGATCGATGCTGTGTTGGCGGTGCAGCCGCCGCCGCCGGGTTTCCAGGTCTCGGTACAGATCGACTCGAAGCCGTTCGCGACTTCCAAGGCGCCGCTCGAGAGCGTGTTGCGCAATCTCATCGGCAATGCGGTCAAGCACCACGATCGGCCCTGCGGGAACATACACATTAGCGCCGCGGACTCCGGCCGTTTCTGCACGTTGACGGTATCGGACGACGGACCCGGTATTGCGCCCGCCTCTCAGAAGCGCGTCTTTAGAATGTTTCAGACGCTGGCGGCGAGGCCGGACGAGCATTCCGGAATAGGTCTCGCGTTGAGCAAGCGCCTGGTCGAGGCCCACGGCGGCCGCATAGATCTCGAATCGGAGGAGGGAGCCCGGGGCACGACTTTCCGTGTGTGGTGGCCGCGTATCCAGTGGCAAAAAACCCATGGCTAGCGGCACTCCCGCATTTACCTTGCTGGTGGTGGACGACGACGATGTTGCGGCCGAGGCCGTGGTCCGCGGCATGCGCAGGCAAGCGATGAATTGCCCCATCGTCGTCGCGGAGGACGGCAGGGTCGCATTGCAAATATTGCGCGGCGAGGTTCCGGAGCGTCGAGTCGCAAAACCGTGTCTGGTACTGCTGGACCTGAATATGCCAAAAATGAACGGTATCGAATTTCTGCGCGAGCTGCGATCCGACAGCCTATTGCGCGGCACCGTGGTATTCGTCATGAGCACATCCGGGTCGGACGCCGACCGTGCCGGTGCCTACAAGGAATCTATTTCCGGCTACCTGGTCAAGTCCGGTCTCGGTCCGCAACTGAGCGGACTGGCGCGGTTCCTGCGCGAGTACAGCGCCGCAGTGGTGTTTCCCTAGTGGCGACGATCCTGGTCGTCGACGATAACGCGGTCAATCGCAAGCTCTTGATTGCGCTGCTGAGCAGCGACGGTCATCTGACGCTCGAAGCCAGCGACGGCCTTGAAGCACTCGGGCTCGCGCGCAGGCACCGGCCGCAGCTCGTCATTTCGGATATCGTGATGCCCACCATGGACGGCTACGGATTCGTGCGCGCGCTGCGCCTCGACCCGCAGTTGTGCTCCATACCCGTCATCTTCTTCACGGCGCACTATCATGGACGCGAGGCGCAAAAGCTGGCGCAGGCTTGCGGCGTCTCCCGCGTGGTGCTGAGGCCGAGTCCGGCAGCCGATCTGCTGAAGACCGTCGAACAAGTGATGGCCGGGGTGTGCGAATCGGATCCGGATCCGCTGCCCGACAATTTCGACCGCGAGCACCTGCGGCTGGTTGCGAACCAGCTGTCGGAAAGAACGGATACGCTTGCCGCCTTCCATGGACGCTTCGAGGAGCTCGCCAGGCTCAATCTCGAAATGGCCGCTATACGGAGTTCGCACGTACTGCTGGAAAAAGTGTGCGCGGACGCGCGCGGTTTGTTCGGCGCCCGTTATGCGGTGATTGCCGTGACGGAGAGGGCGAGCGGCGGCGGCATGTTTTTTTCCACCAGCGGCATCGACTTCGGCGGCGCCTCCGCTCCACCGCCGGTGCTCGATTCGGGACCGCTGGCTTCGGTATTGACCGGCCGCGTCCCCTGGAGGGAATGCAGTTCCGGAGAAAAGCCCGTGGACGCAGGTCTGCCGGCCGGCTACCCGGCGGCGGAAGCGTTTCTCGCAATTCCCCTGATGACGCCCAAACGAGTGTACGGCTGGTTGTGCCTCGCGGATAAGATCGGTGCCGGTGAATTCGACGCGGAGGATGAGGAGCTGCTGGCCCATATGGGGATATTGGCGGGCAGGGCCTACGAAAATCTCAATCTTCATCTCGTGCTCAATCGCCAATTCGAACAGCTGAAGCAAAGCGCGCAGCAATCGCGGGAGCTGGCCGAGGCCTGGGCAAGGAACGTGAATCGTGTCTACGCCCTGCTCGGCAGCGCCAACCCGCTGTTGGCCCGGGCGCGCAGCCGCGACGATCTGTGCAAGGAAGCGTGCCGTCTCGCAATCCTGCACGGCAACTTCCGGCTTGCCTATATCGACATCCTGGATTTGAGCTCCGGGGCGACTTCACTCGTCGCGGCGGCCGGCGACGCAGAGGACGCCGCGGATCTTGCAGAGCGGATGTGCGCGGCGCCGGATGAGCGTGACGATCTGCTGACCGTGGCGTTGAACCTCCGGCAGCCGGTCACCTGCAATGAGCTGCAAAGTGAACATCCGCCGGTACGGCTGCGGAGCGAGATGCTGAAGCGAGGCTATCGCGCAATCGCCGCACTCCCCATCGGTGCCGACTCAGCGACGGCGGGCCGGCTGGTGTTGTTGACCGAAAAGCCGCAGTTCTTCGATGACGCAGAAATGCGACTGCAGACGGCATGGGCGGAACATGTTTCTCTGGCGATTTCGCGAGCCGGCAAGGCGCCGGACTCGGGTAAGGACATCTCTTGATGGAGATTCCGTGCATCGAGGAACTGTGGGACGAAAATCCCGATGCAGTACTGGCGACGGCTCCGGACGGCAGGGTGCTGCACTGGAATTGTGCGGCCGAGTTCATTTTCGGCTACACGCGCGCCGAGGCGATAGGCCGCACAGTCACGGACCTCATCATACCGGCGGACTGCGGCGGGGCCGACGAGCGGGCCGTTCATGCGGAGCAGTCGGCGCGCAACCCGATCACATTCGAGTCCGTCCGCCGCCGCAAGGACGGTTCGTTGGTACACGTCAGTGTTTCCAGCAAGGCCTTGACCGACCCCGGCGGCAAGCTGCGGTACGTGGTCTCGACACTGAAGGATGTCACCCAGCTGAAGGTCATGCGCGACGCCAAGCTGATCGAAGCCCAGTTTCGCGACCTGCTCGAGTCGACTCCGGACGCGATCGTGATGGTCAATGTCACCGGACGCATCGTCCTGGTCAACTCCCAGGCAGAGCGGGTGTTCGGATATGCGCGGGTGGAATTGATCGGTACGCCGGTCGAAGCGCTGCTGCCGGCCCGCTTCCGGACCTCGCACAACGCGCACCGAAGCAAGTTCTTTGCCCTGCCGCGCACACGAACCATGGGTGCCGGCCTGGAATTGTATGGTGTGCGCAAGGACGGCGAAGAATTCCCCGTGGAGATCAGCTTGAGTCCGCTCGTGACCCAGGAGGGGACCATGGTGATGAGCGCCATCCGCGACATCACCGATAGGAAAAGGGCCGAGCAGAAATTCAGGGGATTGTTGGAATCCGCTCCCGACGCCATGGTCATCGTGGGAGGCGACGGCAAGATTACCCTGGTCAATTCCCAGGTGGAACGCCTCTTCGGCTATCAACGTGCGGAGCTGCTGGGACAGGCGGTCGAGTTGCTGGTGCCGGCGCGCTTCCGGGAAAGGCATTCCGGCAATCGATGTCTTTTCTTCGAGCAACCGCGCGCGCGGTCGATGGGCGAAGGCCTGCAGCTGTTCGGCCTGCGGAAGGACGGCTCTGAATTTCCCGTTGAAATCAGCTTGAGTCCCATCGAGACCGAGGAGGGCCTGTTCGTCGCCAGCGCCATTCGCGATGCAACGGAACGGCGGCGCTACGAGCAGGCTCTGCATGAGACGAATCGCCTGAAGAGCGAATTCCTGGCCAATATGTCGCATGAGCTGCGTACCCCGCTCAACGGCATCATAGGGTTCTCCGAATTTCTCATCGACGAAAAGCCGGGCCCGCTGAACGCGAAACAGAAGGAGTTCCTGAATGACGTATTGAACAGCGGCCGCCATCTATTGCAGCTCATCAACGACGTTCTCGATCTGTCCAAGGTCGAATCGGGGAAGATGGAACTCTTCCCGGAAACCTTCGCACTGGAAGTCGCCATCGATGAGGTGTGTTCGGTTCTGTTTCCGTCGGTCAAGCACAAGAAAATGTCCATTCGTCGCGAAGTCGGGGCGGATGTCGCCCGAGTCACGCTGGATCGGCGCAAATTCATGCAAGTGCTGTACAACCTGTTGTCGAACGCGGTGAAGTTCAACGACGAAGGAGGCGAGATCCGCATTCTCGTGGATCGCTACCGTGCCCATGAATTGCGTATGCGGATACGCGATACGGGTATCGGCATCAAAGCGGCCGATTTCCCCAAGCTCTTCATCGAATTTCAGCAACTCGACATGGGTGCCACGAGACGCTTCGGCGGCACCGGCCTGGGCCTGGCTCTGACGAAGAAGATCATTGAGTTCCAGGGCGGCCGGATAGACGTTGAAAGCGAGCTCGGATTCGGGAGCACGTTTACCGTGTACCTGCGATTGCAGGATCCCGCGGAACTCCGCCAGGAAGCGGGCGCGATCGCATGACCGGCCATATACTCATCGTCGACGACAATGCGATCAACCTGAAGCTCGCTGCGGAGATCCTGCGCGAGGGCGGCTACACGGTCGACGGTGCGGCGGACGCGGAGAAAGCGCGGGATTTGTTGACCACGCTGTCGCCTGACCTCATCTTGATGGACATCGCGCTGCCGGGATTGGACGGCCTGAGCTTCACGCGAATCATGAAGGCCGATATCCGCCTTTGCCATGTGCCCATCGTAGCATTCACCGCGTATGCCATGCGCGGCGACGACGTGAAGGCGGCGGATGCGGGCTGCGACGGCTACATCACCAAGCCGATCGACACGCGAAGATTTTGCGGGCAGGTATCGGCGATACTCGAGGCGGCGCGATCGCGGCGCCTGAAATCATGACGGCGCCGCGGTGCCGCGGCGGTCGGCGGCGTGGCGTCAGCTTGCCGCGTCCATGAATCCGTGCCTGCGAATTTGGGGCGCGGCCTTGCGCTGCCGTGCATTCTCGCGCAGATCGCGCGAAGCCTCCTCGAATTGCAGATTGTCGATATGGCCGCGCAACCTATCGTAGGAGGCCTCGCCCAGGAATTGCCGAAGCTGCGGCCCGAGGCAGTTAAAGCGCTCTACCGCGCCGAGACTCTGTTGCTGAAGAAGCGAGCGAAATTCATCGACGAGCTCCGCGGTGAGTTCATCGCCGCCGATCGTGGGCCGTTCGGATGCAGGGTCCTGCGCGGCGCTGAACAGAGGTTCGGCACTGTCCCGCATGTTCTGCAGTTCTTTCGCCATGGCGATCGTCAGACGGGAAGCCGAACCCAGTTCTCCTGCGATGCACGCAGCCTCGATCTGCCCGGCGAGCGTGCTCACGGACCTGGCGCCCAGCATGCAAGCCGCGCCGCGCAGCTTGTGCATGAGCCGGGTGTGCCGGTCGAGGGCTGTGGGCCCCGCGGATGAGTCGGGGATGCCCACATGGCCGAACTCTTCGAACAACCGCTTCAGCATCGATAAGAACAGGGGCGCATCGCCGCACCAACGCGCGCGGGCGTCTGCGGAGTCGATTCCGTCGACGAGTGGCCAGGCCGCCCCGGTGTGGGGTGGACGCTCGGGCGCTGACGCAACGCGCGCCTGCTGCGGATGCGCAGCGCGAACGTGACGAAGGATGCTGCGCGCCAAGCTATGACCGTCGAACGGCTTGCAAATGAAATCGCTCATACCGGCCTCCTCGGCACGCTGCCGCTCGCTGCTCAGGGCGCCGGCGGTGACGGCGATGATGGGCAGATCCTTCAATCCGAGTTCGCCTCGGATACGCCGCGTCGCTTCGTAGCCGTCGAGCTTCGGCATTTGCACATCCATGAACACCACGTCGAACGCGGCAAGGTTGTTCCGTAGGAGTTCGACCGCCTCCAGGCCGTCAATGGCGAGCGACACCACCACTCCGTCCAGCTCGAGGATGCGTTTGGCCACCTCGAGATTGATGTCGCTGTCATCGACGACCAAGGCCCGGATGCCGGATAGCGCGCCTTGGCCGTGCACGACGGTGGCTTCCGGCGCCGGAGGCGGCGCGTCGAGTGCCGTCGGCAGAAGCGTCAGAACCACGGTAAACGTGCTGCCGATACCTACCCCGCTCTCGAGTTCCACGGTGCCGCCCAAGAGCCTTGTCAACTGCTTGACGATGGACAGGCCGAGCCCCGTACCTCCGTAGCGGCGCGCTATCGATGCATCGGCTTGGGCAAATGGTGCGAACAGGGTGGTCTGCGCATCCGCGGCTATACCTATCCCCGTGTCTGCGACAACAAATACCAGCGTCACGCCCGCCGCCGCGTCCGGACGCCGGTACACCGAAAATCGCACGCTGCCGTTGTCCGTAAACCGGATGGCATTGGACAGAAGATTCATCAGGATTTGCTTCAGGCGCGTGGAATCGCCCATCAACGCTTCGGGTAGATCGTCGGGCAGCTCCAGGGCGAACCCGATACCCTTGGATTCCGCGTGCACCGCCATCACCGCCGCGACTTCGCGCAACAGGTTTGCCGGATTGAAGGCGGCCGACTCGACCAGGAGTTCGCCGGCCTCGATCTTCGAGAGATCGAGAATGTTGGTGATAATCGCGAGCAAAGAGCTGCTCGCGGCCTGGATCTTCGTGAGAAAGTTCGACTGCTCGGCGGTGAGCGAAGTGTGCCCCAGCAGATACGACAGGCCGATCACGGCGTTCATCGGCGTGCGGATCTCATGGCTCATGTTCGCAAGAAACAGACTCTTGGCGTTGTTCGCCTGTTCGGCCCTGGCCATCGAGTGGAGCAACGCCAATTGATCCTGGTTCTGCTGAGTGATGTCGTGGGCGACGCAGACATATCCGAGGATGCTTCCTTCATCGGAGAGCATGGCGGTGACAAATAGCGATACGGTGATGCGGGTACCGTCCTTGCGGACATATATCCGCTCCTGCCGGCGACGCAGCGTTGTCCGCTCGACGATCACGTCTCGAGGAGCGCATTGACGCGCAAGTCTGACGCTGAGGGTGTTGCTGTATGCGTCCAGGTCGGACGCATCGTGAATTCGAGACAGGGTTTCAATGCCGACCATCTCGGCGCTGGAGAAGCCGAGCAGGCGTTCGGCCCCCGCATTGAAGACCTTGATGGTCAGGTCGGGGTCGACCGCAATGATCGACACTTCGGACGCGGCATCGAGCACCGTTCGCAGAAGCGAGTCCGTTTCCTGCCGTGCAACCATTTCAGCGCGCCGCGTATCGGTCACGTCGAAATTGACGCCGGTCAACCGTAGACAGGTGCCGTCGGGCTTGCGCACGGCGCGGAACGCAGCCTTGATGTAGCGCACGTCGCCGCCCGGTCGAATGATTCTGAATTCCGCATTCACATCGCGCGCTCCGCGAAAGCCGGCCGCAATTTCCGCGGCGAATTCCTGCCGATCCTCCGGGTGCACCGCATCCAGCCAGTATCTGAACTGCTCGATGTCCCGGGTCCTCGCCAGGCCGTAGATCCGGTACATCCAGTCATCCCAGTTCAGCCTCTCGCCCGATGCGTCCAGTTCCCAAACGCCGATGCCGGCGGAATCCGCGGCGATCGCAAAGCGCTCGCTCGACTCCTGCAGCTTCATCTCGATCGTCTTGCGCGCCGTTACGTCCTGAACGGCGCCGATAAGGCGCACCGGTTTGCCGCCCTGCAGTTCCGCCGCTCCCACCGTCCGCACCCAGATGGGGCGGCCCTTCGAGGTGACGGCGGGAAGCTCCAAATCCCAGGGCGTGCCCCGCTCGATGCACTCCAACATCGCATTTTCGATGGCCGGATGCGCCTCGGGCGCGTAAAACTCGATTTCCGCATCGACATGCGGCAGATATGCGGAATCTTCCTCGTGGATGCGGTAGGTTTGTCCCGACCAGGCGACCGCGCGGGAGGCGATGTCCAACTCCCAGCCGCCCACGCCGGCGACGCTGCCGACCCGGTCGAGAAACGCCTCGCTGGACCTGAGCCTTTGCTCCGTGTTCCTGGATTCCGTGATGTCGGTTCCGATGGAGATGTATTTCTGCACGCGTCCGTCCTTGCCGAGGAAGGGGACGATGATGCTGTCCATCCAGTGCAGAGAGCCATCCTTGGCGCGATTGCAAATCTCGCCGCGCCAGGGCCTGCCGGCGGAGATCTTGTCCCACATCTGCGACCAATAGGCGCGTTCGTGTACGCCGGAGTTGACCACGCCGTGGCCGCGGCCGAGCAGTTCGTCGCGGCCGTAGCCCAGTATCCTGCAGAAATTCTCGTTCACA
Organism: uncultured Gammaproteobacteria bacterium; assembly: GCA_963702735.1. Lineage (GTDB taxonomy): Bacteria > Pseudomonadota > Gammaproteobacteria > Steroidobacterales > Steroidobacteraceae > Bog-1198. The sequence goes on from CAVPDW010000003.1 coordinate 677,923, forward strand.
TCGATTATGCGCCCCTTGTCATCGGTAACGCAGACTTTGGAATGCAGGTCGAGGGTACGAAGCAGGGCCTCGTTCTCGCGCAGCGCCGCCGCGAGCCTCAATCGATTGTCCGCCAGTTCGCTGATATCGTGAACGAGCACATAGAAACCTTGCACATCGCCGTCCGCAACATCCGGAATATAGTGGGTAAGCGAATGTCTGTAGCCCGCCCCGTCGCTCTTCGGCCGCGATTGCTCGAAGGCTTGCGTCTCTCCCCGAAGAGCGGCTTCGATGTGAGACCGATCGCGCTCGAACAATTCGTCACCGAGAAATCGACGCAGATGCGCGCCCTGCAGCGTGCCCGGCTCCGCGCCGAGCCACAACTCGTGCGCACGATTCGCAAAGCGATTCATGAGATTCCTGTCCCAATACGCGATCATGGCGGGCATTGCATCCAGGATGGTCTGCAGATCGCTCTGAACGGATGCAACGCCCGCGCTTTGCGCGCTCGCGGGGCGTGTCGTTCGCGCGCGGCGGGCATCAGTCAACGCGAGCGCGGCCAACAGCGCGGAAAGGGCCGTGCCGGCGGCGATGATTGCGCGCGGATCGCGCGATGCGGCCGCTGCGGAAGTTAGCAGAACACCGGCGACAAAGACCGCCAGCGCGACGATTGGGCGCTGCGATGAGCGACGGGCAGATTGAGTGTCATTCGCGCATGCACGCGTTTTCAAGCCCATTTGGTGCGATGCACTTCGCGGGCAATCGGCGCCAAATCCCGCAAAGAAAGCGGACCTTCAAGGTCGGCGACATCCGATAGTTGTGCCTGCGCATAGCCCGCCATCTTGGCGCGGCTCAACGCCAGATCGGCGGACCGCAACAGACAGTTGGAGACGCGGCAGGTCGGTATGCCGTCGCTCAGGCGAAATTCCGTGGGCAGGTTTACCCAGCCCCTGCTCGAGTCGTCGTAGCAGGAAATGCCGATGCTCGTCGTCACATACCCCCCGGTGAGGGAGCCCTCATGACGGATTGCGAGGGAATCGACGGCGGCAAGTATGCACTGAGCCAGGTACTGCGCACCGCCTCGCGGCGTCTGCGGCAGAAGCAGCGCGAAGCGTTTGCCCTCGTAGCGTGCAAAACAGTCGGCCGGCCGCCGTGCGATGCCATTGACTGCCTGCGCGATTCGCCGCAGGCAGGCATCGCCCTGATCGTCGCCGTAGTGTTCGTTGTAGGCGCTGAGATGATCGACGTCGATCAGCAGCAAAGCGATGGGGTGCCCGAGGCGCCGGCAACGACGCCACTCGCGATCGAGAGAGTCCTCGAATGTGCGCCGGCCGCCGACCCCGGTGAGGGGGTCGGCCGGTGCGGCGCGTTTCAACTCGATGCTCCTGTGCCTCGCGCGCAAATGATTCTTTACACGAGCGAGCAAACGGGAGGATGTAAAGGGCTTGGCAATGAAGTCGGCGGCCCCCATGCTCAGCGCCGAGACCTCGAACCCCGCCTCGTCATGGCTGGTGACGAAAATGACGGGCACGTCCGACAGATTCCGCTGTTGCTTCATGGCGTCGAACACCTTGAAGCCGCTCATGCCGGGCAACTCTGCGTCGAGCAGAATGAGATCCGGAGGGGCGTCGCGAACGAGCTGCAGCGCCCGCTCGCCGCTGGTCGCGAAACTCAAGTCGCTGATGCCGTGCAATATCCGGCCAACGAGATAAATCGTGCCGGGATCGTCGTCAACCACGACGATTCTGTCATTTCTGCAAGGCGCGTGAGTCACGATGGTGCCGCCGCCGCCGTCATTTTACCGGGGCTGGATCTCTTGCTGGCATATAACTGCCTGTCCACCTCCCGGAGCAGCTCCACCGCGGAAGTCTGCGACAGCTCGCGATGCGTTTCCAGCGCCGTGACGCCGATGCTCACCGATAGGTTCAAGGGCGACTCGTGAATCAGCAACGGCGGACTCGCAAAAATTCGCCGCAACTTGTGTGCGACACAACTCGCGCCCTTCAGCCCGGTTTCCGGCATGACGATGATGAATTCGTCGCCGCCCGCGCGTACCAGCCAATCTATTTTTGCGCGAATGCAGCGCGCGGCGCGCAGCACGAATTCCTGCAGCACGCGATCGCCGGCACCATGTCCCAGACGATCGTTGACCTGCTTGAATTCGTCCACGTCGCAGCTGAGGATCGACAGCGGCCGGTTGTAGCGCTGCGCGCGGGCGAGTTCGCGCGGCAGGTATTTCATGAGATAACGGCGATTGTGGGCTGCCGTCAATGGGTCCGTCACCGACAGGCGCCTGTTCTCCTTGTTGCTCAGACGCAGCGAACACTCGAGGTGAGTGATGCGCCGGGCGACCTCCATCCGCGCCAGAATCTCCTCGATGGGGGAGCCCTTCACAATATAATCGTCGGCGCCCGCCGACAGGCTGAGGAGCATGTCGGACTTGCTCTCCCGCACGGTGAGCATCATGACATAGACGTATCCTTGGACATGTTCCTGCCGCACACGGCGGCACAGTTCGAGTCCGTCCATCCCGGGCATCTGCCAGTCGGTAAGCACGATTTGGCAGTTGACGGTATCGAGCAACCGCAGCGCCTCCTCTCCCGAGGCTGCAACCTGAACCTCATAGTGGGCGCGCTTGAGCAATGCCGATAGTTGCGCACGTACGATCTCGTCGTCGTCGACGACGAGCACGCGGCATTGCCACTGCGGCACCAGTTGCTGCACGATGGTGGTTTCGTGAAGTGCGTAGGTGGGATCCTCCTCGGGTGATGAGCCGAGCTCAAGATGCATTCGACCTCCCCGGCACCGCGCAGATCCCAAGAGAGGACGCGGCTTTGCGACCACCCCAGCGGCGTTTCAATATCCCGTAGGCAATTTTCGCCGGCGCGGGGCGGCCGAACAGGAACCCTTGCACCTGCGTGCAGCCGAGCTGCATCAGTACTTCCAATTGCTGTTCGGTTTCGACTCCCTCGGCGATGACGGCGACACCCAGTTCCTTTCCCAACGCCACGACGGAGCGCAGTATTGCCACATCCTTCCATTGATGGGTCAGATTGTGGATGAGCGACTTATCCAATTTCAGCCTGTCGACGGGCAACCTGGAGAGGTAGCTCAGACTGGAATAACCCGTTCCGAAATCGTCGATTGCTATCCTCACACCCAGTGACTTCAACTGCCTGAAACACTCGATGATGGGCTCTGCATCGCCCATCAGCGCGCTTTCGGTTATTTCGAGTTCGAGGCGATCGCAGGAAAACCCGGCGCGCTCGACGGTTCGTCGGACGAGCGCGGCGAATGTCTCATCTATCTGACGGGTCGAGACATTGACGCAGAGGATGAGCGACTCCATGCCGGGGGCCGACCATTGGCGCACGGTGTTGCAGGCCTGATGCAATACCCAGGAGCCGTACACCTCAATCAGCGCGGTCTGCTCGGCCATGGGAATGAACACGCCGGGATCGGCGACAACGCGGTCTCCTTGAAGCCAGCGTCCCAGCACCTCGACCCCGAATCCGTGACCGGTGCGTACGTCGAATTGCGGCTGGTAAAACAGCGTGAGTTCATCGTTCTCGACGGCGCTGCGCAGATCCGTCTCCAGCCGCAATCGCCGCCGGGCGGCGAGGGCCACATCTCCCGTATGAAACCGAGGTGTTCGATGGCGATCGGCCTTGGCCTCGTGCATCGCCGCGATTGCATTACGGCTGAGGGTGTCGAAATCCTCTCCGTCCCCCGGAAACATGGCGATTCCCGCGCTTGCCGTGGTGCTGAGCGGCGGCACGCCGGCACTACGGGGTACCGCAATGGCATCCAGGATCCGTTGAACGCCGGCGGTGGCGTCAGCGGCGTTCGGAGTATCCACGAGCACGACGATGAATCCATCGGTTCCATTGCGCGCGACGACCGAGTCCGGCGGAACCACTGCGCGCACGATGCAGGCGGCGCGCTTGATGAGCGCCTCCACTTCTCGATGCCCGTAGGCCTCGCAAACCAATCGAAGGCCGTCGAGATCCAGGGAAACGAGCGTCAGCCCGCGGTGGCTGCGGCGGGCTCCGGTTAGCAGGCGGCTCGTGAGCCTGGACACGCGTGCAAGCGTCGGAAGCCCCGTTAAAACGTCGAAGTTGGCGAGCCGATGCAGCCGTCGCTCCAGGGCGAGACGGCGACTGAGGGGGCCGTCCAGGCCGATTCTCCGTTGCCGGTGCATGTCGAGGAGTGCCAGGTCCGAACTCTGATCGGTGTGGTCATCGGGTGCCTTCTTGCATCGCGGCAGATGGGCGATTCCATCGGCTTCTGTGGTCAGGAAAAGATTGAGCTTGTCTTCCATGTGGCTGTCCGCACGATTGGGTGCAATCGATAGTTACGGACAGCCTATCCACGGCTGACTGCGTGCGATGTAGGGAGATTGGGACAAAAGATGCCGATCCGGCATGCCCGTGACCGATTATTCCTACAGAAACAGCCGGCTGCCGCGGATTGAGAATTCCCCAGACCTGCGCTAGTTTGTGGATTCATTGTGCGGCCGAACACATGGGAATCGGGCCGGTGACCAGAGGGATTTGGGAAATGGTGGCAGCTCCGGACGCGACACTTAACCACCTGCTGGCGGCGCTTTCCGATGCCGCACTGCAGCGGTGGTTGCCTGAGTTGGAATGGACGGACATGCCGCTCGGGTCGGTGCTGTTCGAGGCCGGAGAAACCTCCCGCTTCGTGTATTTTCCGACGACGGCCATCGTTTCGTTGCTATATGTCATGGAGAACGGCGCGTCGGCGGAAATTGCGGTCGTCGGCAACGAAGGCATGGTCGGCATTGCCTTGTTCATGGGTGGAGGATCGACCTCGAGTCGTGCGCTGGTGCAGAGCGCCGGAGAGGCCTTCCGCATGCCGGCTGAGAAATTCAAGAAGGAGTTCAATCGCTCCACGGCGGCGCTGCACCTGCTGCTGCGTTATACCCAGGCATTGATCACGCAGATGGCTCAAACGGCGGTGTGCAATCGCCATCACTCCCTCGACCAGCAACTGTGCCGCTGGCTGCTGTTGAGCCTGGACCGTTTGCAGGGCGACAAGCTGGTTATGACCCAGAAGCTCATCGCCAACATGCTCGGTGTACGGCGCGAGGGAGTTACTGATGCGGCGCAGAAGTTGCAGCAGGCGGGGTTGATCGACTACTCACGCGGACATATCAGGGTGTTGGATCGCGAGGGGCTGGCCGGACGCAGCTGCGAATGTTACGCGGTGGTCAAGAGAGAATACGACCGCCTGCTCCCGCCGCCGAGAAAACCAGTTTGATTCCCGAGCCATAGACGACATGTCGTGAATTCCCTACATCGCCGCCGATGACGCCTCGATAGCATGCGACAGGAGCATGCGATGCGAGACCGGATCAGAATCGCCTTTGTCGAACACCCGCACTCGAATCGCGGGGTCGCAGCAGAGCTGCTGACGGACTGCCGCCTCGACTTCTGCCATCAGCGCGTCGCATCGTCCCTCGAGTTGGCCAAGGTTGTGGCGGACTTCGATCCGCACATCGTGCTTTGCACCGACGATATGTCGATGGACTCGGGCGACAGATTCCTCGAGGCATTGCGGCTCCTTTGTACTCAGACGCCCGCCATTCTCGTATCGACCGTGTGCGAACTGGACCTCGCCGCTGCAGGCAGGGCGGGCGAACGTTCCGATGAGGTGAAACTGCGGCGATCCGCCGGGATGAGGGGTCGGCCGACGGACGGAACGGTGCCGCGCTATGCTCAAAGCCCGGCGCTCCTGAGGAGGGGATTCTCCGCCGTATTGGAATCGAGCGCTGCGCCGGCGGTGATCACCAACGCCGACGGCTGGATCACCCACGCCAATACCGGCGCCTGTCGCCTTCTCGAGGGAATGGCCGAACGATCGCTGGGATCCATTCTGGGAGAAAAGTACGATCAATGTCCGCCCATGCCTCATTGGCTCGCGGCAACGGGCGATACGGGCGCGGAGAGTTGTCCCCATCGGCTGGCGTACGTCGACTCCTGGAGTATCCTTCCTGCGTTGGTACACCTGGATGATCTCATCGGTTGCGCAACGGCGGTCGAACGGGAGAGCGGCGCCGCATTGGCGTTGATTGCGGTTGACAGGGAGAGCGGCCGGATTCCCGACGAAACGTGCGAGACCGCCAAGTACGGCTCCATCGTGCGTTTTGCGCCGGATGACTTCCTCGTGGTCTTGCCCTATCCGTCCGCGCCTGATCGCGCGGCAATCACTGTTGAGCGAGTCCTGGATTCGATTGAGCGGAACCACCATCGCCGCTCGCAGAGCCGCCTGCGCCATCCCTCGCGCTCCGAGCAACTCCGTTCGGAGCTTGACGAAGCGTTGCAATGCCACGCGCTCAGCGTGCACTATCAGCCGCAGTTCGACCTCAAGACAGGGCGCGGCAGCGGAGTGGAGGCGCTCGCCCGATGGGTACTTCCCTCCGGCGAGACAATTGCTCCCTCGATATTCATTCCCGCGGCGGAGCAGGCCGGCAGGATCCATGCGCTCGACGCGTGGATGCTCGAATCCGCCTGCGAAACCGCCTATGCATGGTGCAGCCGCGAGGCTCAGCGCACGACCTTGTCCGTCAATGTATCGCCGCGACAGCTTGACGAGGAGTTCGGTGAAGTCATCGGGCGCGCACTGCGAAAGTCGCGTTTTCCTGCGGGGCGGCTGGAACTCGAGATGGCCGAACGCGCGCTCATGGAAGATCCGGACATGGTGATCAGGCGCCTCATGCAATGGAGAGAGCTCGGGGTTCGCATCGCGATAGACGATTTCGGGAAGGATCGTTCCAGCCTGTGTTATATGCCCAGGCTGCCGGTGGATCGCTTGAAATTGGACCAATCCCTCATCCAAAACATGGCGCAGGACAAAAAAAGTGCGGCGGTAGCGCGCTTGATCGTCTCAATGGGGGCGGACCTGGGCGTCGACGTCATCGCCGCAGGTGTGGAGACCGAACAGCAGTTGCAAATGCTGTCCGATCTGGACTGCCCGAAGGCGCAGGGGTATCTGCTCGGGCGACCCATGCCGGCGAAGCAGGCACAGCTCGCCCTGAGAAGGGCATGGGGCGACCGCGCAACGCAAAGAACCCAATCGTCAGCGGCAGCGGCGACCGAATCCTTCGTTTAGCGCGCCTGCGGGCCGATATCGCACCTCGGAAGCACGAAGGTGAACGCCGCACCTTGGCCCACCGCGGCCTCTGCCGAAATGGTCCCCCCGTGCCGCTCGACGATACGTTGCACGATGGAGAGGCCCACGCCGGTCCCTTCGAATTCACCCTCGTCGTGCAACCGTTGAAACATGGAGAATAGACGCGGCGCCCCGGCCATGTCGAAGCCGGCGCCGTTGTCGCTGATGCAATAAGTCACTTCGCCTTTGCGCGCTTTCCCTCTTACTTCAATGATCGGGTTGGAGGCGTGCCGGGTGAATTTGAACGCGTTGCTCAGCAGGTTCGCAAGCACTTGCCTGAGCAGCGACGGATCCGCCGGTGCCTTCGGCAGCGTGCCCATGCGGAGCTCCACCTTGCGGTGCGGCTCGGCGATTTGCAGGGCGTCGAAGATGTCCTGCACCAGGTCCTCTACATCGACAATCTGCTTATTCAGCGCCTGTCGGCTCAAGCGCGAGAACTGCAAGAGGTCCTCGGTGAGTCGCAAAAGATGCGTCCCGCCGTTGTGGATGTCGCCGAGAAACTCTCTTTGCTTCCCGTTCAAGGCTCCGGGCTTTTCACCGATCAGCAATTCTGAGAATCCGATGATATGGTGGAGCGGCTGTCGCAAATCGTGCGATATCGAATGCGCAAATGCTTCAAGTTCCTTGTTCCTGAAGTGCAGCTCTTGATTCGCTGCCTCGAGTTCCGCGGTACGGCCGGCAACCTGCTGGGCGAGAGCGACGTTCGAGCGGCGCAATTGCCGCACGGCCAGCGCCCTGCAGAGGACCGGAATGGCCACATTGAGATTGAACGGCTTGAGAATGTAGTCGAGGGCGCCCACCTTCATCGCATCCACCGCCGTGTCGATGGTTCCGTGACCCGTCATGACGATGCTCACCAGATCGCGGTCTATATCGCGAGCCTCGCGCAGCAGCGCCAGACCGTCCATGTAGGGCATCATCAAGTCGGTGATGAGCACGTCGAATCTGGTCGCATCGTCGGCCTCGGCAGCGCGCAGCGCACTGATGGCCTGCAGGCCGGAATCCACCCCGGTCGTCGAATAGCCTTGCGCCTCCAGGACCCGGCACAGCGCCGTGACCAAGCTGCTCTCGTCGTCGACTATGAGCAGGCGGGCCAGCGGCGTGCCCGTCACGTTCGCAGCCCGCCGGTCAGTTCCTCGAGCATGGCGCGTAACGCCGTAAGTTTCGGCGGCTTGCCCAGAACGCGGTCCACATTGGGCGGCGCGTCGTTCTCGGCCAGCAACCGGTGCCCCCAACCCGTCAAGAGGATGATCGGAGTCTGGGACCGAACGGATTTGACGGCGGTCGCCACGGTGCGACCGTCGACGTGAGGCATGCCGAGATCCGTGATGACCGCTGAGAAAGGCTCGTTGCGCGCGACCGCGGCACAAAACGCATCGATGCCCCGTTGACCGCCGTCGGCGGCCTCGATGGTATGACCATCCTGCTCTAGAATGGTGCGTAGCGACGTTAGGATGATGGGATCGTCGTCGATTATCAGAATGCGCTGCGGCGACGACGGGCGTGACTGCGGTGAAATTACGCTGCCTGCGCAGGGCACGATGGAGGCCGCCGGGAAGGTCAGCCGTATACTGGTGCCGGCGCCGGGTTTGCTGTCGATTTGCAACTCGGCCCCGTGACGCTCGACAGTGCCGTACACCATCGCAAGACCTAAGCCCGTGCCGCGCACGCCCTTGGTGGTGAAGAAGAGCTCGAGACAGCGGCTGCGGGTGGAATCGTCCATGCCGACGCCCGTGTCGGTCACTTCGATCTGCACCCGGCCGGGATTGACGGTGCGCGAGCGCAGCGAGAGCCTACCGCCGGTGGGCATGGCATCCACCGCGTTCAGCACCAAATTTGTAATGGCGTCGCGAATTTCCCCTTCATCGCCGATGATGTCCGGGAGATCGGGCGCAAGATCCGTTTCCACCTGGATGACCAGACCCGATTTCTGCGCCATGGCGTTCCATCGGGCGCGTGTCAGGTCGACCACCTGCTCAACGACGGGGTTCATTCGCACCGCCGCGAGAACGCGCTCGGGATCGCGTTGGCTGTAGAACTCCTTCATTCTGGCTACGGTTTGCGCCACTCCGTCAATCGCCCGCTGTATGATCATAAGATGGCCTCTTGCCTCGGGGTCGTGAATAGAATTGCGCTCGAGCAGCGATTCGACGTATAGAGCGGCGGGCGACAGTGCGTTGTTGATGTCGTGGGCGATGCCGCTCGCCATCTGACCGAGGACCCTCAGATTCTCCTGCCGCATGACCGCCTGTTGAGTTTGGCGCAGATCCTGGTAGGCAACCTGGAGCGCTCCGTACAATTGTGTCTGGTGAGCGGCAAGGGAGACATGCTCGCTCAGCTGACCCAGGAATTCACAATCACCGCTGCTGAAACTCCGCGGCTCCCGCCTGGCCACAATCAATGCGCCGAATATCTTGTTCTCGACCAGCAGCGGCACGCTCACCATGGCACGCAATCCCACGGCGGCAAGCCGCTGCGGAAACGGAAGCTGCACCGTGGTCACGTCGGGTTCGTAGGCGAGCTGCCCGCAGGCGCAGCGGGACAGGCCGTTCTGCTCGATCTGGATGCGCGTGTGCCGCGCCATGCCGAGCGCCGCCGCCAATCGATGACTCTTGACGCCCATTCCCGCCACCACCAGCGCGTCGGGGGGTTGAAACAGGGTCAGGCAGGCGAAGTCGACGGGCAGTTGTTCTTCCAGCGTCCCGGTCACCACTTGAAAGATGCTGGGCAAATCCTGGCGCTCCCCGAGTGCACGAGTGATGGCATTCAGCAAGTGGAGCCTGGCGAGCTGCGCGGCGAGCTTGCGTTCCGCGCCCTTGCGCTCCGACACGTCGGTGGACGATTCCAAGACATGCTTCGGCAATCCCTGCGCGTCGCGATGCAAGACCCAGGTGCTGGCAACATCGATGCGGGTGCCTTCTCGAGTGATGTGCTTGAGCTCCCCCTCCCATATGCCGGTGCGATCGAGCTGCGCTTCGATCTTCTCCAACGGATCGTGAAATTGAGTGTGCAGGAGCTCATGCGATATTCGGCCCAGGGCCTCGTCGGCGGTGAAGCCGTAGAGCTTCTGCGCGCCGCGGCTCCAGCGCAGGATTCGGCCATTAGGGTCGCGAACGATTACCTGGGCGAGATCCAGAATTTTCGCCTGCTCGATCAGCGCTTCCTCCGCGCATTTGCGTTCCGTGATATCGCGCGCGATTTTCGAAGCACCCACGATGTTGCCGTCGCCATCGATGATCGGTGAAATCGTCGCCGAGACATCGATGCGTACCCCGTCCTTTCGGATACGAACCGTCTCGAAGCTGTCGACGCGCTCGCCGCGGCTGACGCGCCTCAGGATGTCATTCTCTTCGCAGGCGCGCTCCGGCGGTATGAGCATCGACAGCGGGTGTCCCAGCATCTGCGCCTGCGTATAGCCGAAAATCACTTCGGCGCCGCGATTCCAGCTGGTGACGATGCCGTCCAAGGTCTTGCTGATGATGGCATCGTCGGACGACTCGACGATGGCCGCCAACCTGCCCCGGGCAGCCTCGCCGCGCAGTTGGTCGTTGGCGATGCGCAGCTCTTCCTCGGCGCGGCTCCGTACGGCTACCTCCGCCTCCAGATCCGCGTACGCATCGCGCAGCGCTGCAGGATTCGGTATCGCCAATGCGGTGGGCACCAGTCTGACCAAAAGAATGGCCGTAGGCATCGATGCCAATGCCGTCACCGCCTTTATGGCGCCGCTCAGCCAGTAAACAGGATGCCAGATCACCAAAATCTCCATCAGGTGGGTGGCGCCGCAGGCGATGATGAACACGGCGAAGCACACGAACATCCAGTTGAACTTGAGGTCGCGCCGTTTGTGCACGAAATAGAGCAACGTGAACGGGATGGACAAATACGCGAGGGCGATCAGCAGATCGGACACTAGGTGCAGCCCGAGAACGCCGGGTCGCCACAGATAGCACATGCCGTGCGGCATGAATCCGTCGGTGGAAAACAGTCGAGGTGCGCCGCTAAGCATACGCCCGTCGAGCCTATCGACCTGGGTGGGGCGCTGATGTAGGGAAAGTGTGACATCTCGCATGATGCTGAGCGCTGCGATGCGGCTCCCCGACGCGCATTCCAGGCTCAGTCACTCGGCACCCGCTTTCCAGCGCGGCAAATGGCAGCCGTGCGATTTTCAAGTATTGCACCGCACGGCCGATAGTATGTTCGAGGGCCTTTTTGCAAGAATCACGTGTCGCGGTCCCCGGACATGGCGCGATGCCGACTGAGCCAAGATAGGACGTCGCGCATGAATTCGCTGCCTGATGCTTCATCGCCCGGCGCGGCCGACGCACGGCCCGGTATTGTCTCCCCGCCCGATACGTGCGAGCTGCGAACCGGCGCACCCCGTCAATCCACCGCCAAAGCGATCAAAGATATCGCCGCCCTTGCCGCTTTGGTCTGCGGAACGCCTTTTGCGTCGATCGCCTTGAAAGACATCCATATCGCCTGGTGGCGCGATGGCGCGCGCATCGAAGAGGGCCCGCGGCCGAATGACCCGTTCGATGTGTATTCGATGCAGCAGTGTTCAGATCTCCTCGAGGTTCCAGATACGCTCCAGGACGAGCGCTTCGCTCAGGCAAATGCACTGCTCGACGGGTACGCCGTGCGCGCTTACGTCGGAGCACGGATTCTCGGCGGCGACGGTTCCGGGCTGGGCGTGATTGCCGTGCTCGATACCGCTCCCCGGCATCTTTCGGCGATGCAGCGCAACGTGCTACTGTCGCTGGCGCAGCTATGCAGGGCGCAATTCGATTTGTGCGAGGAACTCCTCGTGCGCCGGTCGCGACTTGAGAGCGCCCCGGTCGCGATTTACCACACAGACGCCAAGGGTCAAATCAATTATGCGAACCCCGCGTACCGCCGATTGTTGAACCTTGGGCCCACCGAGTCCCTGGAGAACTGGATCAACGTCGTGCATCCCGATGATTGTTCCCGTATGCGGGCCAACTGGGCCGACTTCTGTCTCGACCCGCGGCCCGTCGCCTTTGAATACCGCACGGCGCCACGCGGCGGAGGTGTCCGTGTCCTGACCGAGCAGGTCGTCGCGGCCGCCGGGACCGCCGGCTTCATCGGCACCATTACGGATATTACGGACCAAGTCGAAGCGAGAGCACATCTCGAGCGCGCTCAGATTCTTTCTCACTGCACGTTCGAGCAGGCGCCGATCGGAATCGTCTACATGGACCGCGATGGGCGAATTCTGCGCGGCAACCAGGCATTCTGCAATTTTCTCGGTGTGAAGCCGGGTGAGATCGAGACACTATCCATCGCTGATCTCACCCACGACGCTCATGTTGTCAACAACTCGACCGAGTTTGAGCGACTGTGGCGCGGTGATACCGACATCCTTGACATGGAGACGCGCTATGTTCGGGCCGACCATCGGACGATGTGGGTGCGGGCCACGACCGCGCTGGTTCGAGACACGAACGGGGCGCCCAGCTGCGCGGTCAAGTTTATAAGAGACATTTCCGCACGCAAGGATCTTGCGAGCGCATTGGAGGACAATCAACGGCTGCTTCAAGCCGTCATCGCGGACCTGCCCATCGCCATTCGCGCCTGCGACGTCGATGGCCGCGTGTTCCTGCACAATTCCGCGGCTGCGGAACTCTTTGCAATCGGCGCCGCCAGGGAAGATCCGCGCGCCCTCGAGGTGTTTCTACCCGACGGGGAAACCTCCGTGCCGACCGAGGAGCGACCGTTGGCACGAGCGTTGCGCGGCGAGACGGTGACAAACGTGGAACTTCTGATGGTGCGGCCCGGAATCGCGGTTCGGACGACACTTGGCAGCGCGCGTCGGCTCATCGGTCAAAACGGCGATTGCCTCGGTGCCGTGGCGGTGACCCAGGACGTCACGCAAAGAAAAGCCCTCGAGCGCGAGCTTGCGCAGGCGCAAAAACTCGAATCGGTCGGGCAACTGGCCGCGGGCGTCGCTCACGAGATCAACACCCCGATTCAGTTCGTATCCGACAACATACAGTTCGTCCGCAGCTCGTTGCCGGACCTGGCTGGTGTGATTCACGCCTATCGTAAGCTGCAGGAGGCGGTGCAATCGGCCGGCGACATAGAGGCGGCCGCGCGTCTTGCCGCAGAGGCAGAGAGAGCCGCCGATCTCGACTACGTCATGGAGAACGCGGCGCCGGCGATCGAAAGCTCCGTCGAAGGTCTGGCGCGCATCGCCACCATCGTGCGGTCGATGAAGGAGTTTGCGCATCCTGATCGGGCGGAAAAAACGCTTGCCGACTTGAACCAGGCGATTCGCAGCACACTGGTCGTCGCCCACAATGAATACAAGTATGTCGCCGATGTGGAAACTGAATTCGGAGAATTGCCGGCGGTGCCGTGCTATCTGGGAGAGATCAACCAGGTGATACTGAATCTGCTGGTGAACGCATCGCACGCAATATCGGACGTCGTCAAAGTTGCTGGAGGCCGCGGCAAGATCACCGTGCGCACGCGGCTCGACGGCGATGAAGTCGAGATTTCGATCGCAGATACTGGCACCGGCATCCCTGAGGCTGCGCGAAACAAGATATTCGATCCATTCTTCACCACCAAGGAAGTCGGCAAGGGTACGGGACAGGGATTGGCCATTGCCCGCAGTGTCATCGTCAACAAACATTCGGGGACGCTGCATTTCGAAACCGGGTGCGGTGTCGGATCCGCCTTTTACATCCGGTTGCCCGTCGATGCGCCAAGGACGCGGCCATGATCCGCATACTTTTCGTCGACGATGACGCGGACGTTCTCGAGGCGATGCGCCGGACATTGCGGGATCGGAGAAACGAATGGGCGATGGAGTTCGCGTCGAGCGGCGCCGCGGCATTGGAAGAACTGGCGAGAACGCCCGCGGATGTGATCGTTTCGGATATGCGAATGCCCGGGATGGACGGTTGGGAGCTGCTGGCCGAGGTCAGAAGACTCTGCCCGCAGACGATACGCCTGGTATTGTCAGGCCACGCCGACGCGCGTTCGATCATGCGCGCGGTCGGCACGGCGCACCAGTATCTTGCCAAGCCGTGCGAGAGCGCCGCGCTGAAGGCGGCCATTTCTCAGACCAACATGCTCAGACAGAAGCTGAGCAGTGACAGGCTCGCCAAGCTTGTCGGATATGTCGATACGCTGCCGAGCGCGCCGAGCGCGTTTCAGGAGATTTTGGCCTGTCTGCAGCGGCCGACGGCGTCGGTGGCGGATGCCGCGCGGATCATCGGCCGCGACGTGGCAATGACGGCCAATGTCATAAAGATCGTCAATTCCGCGTACTTCGGATCTCGACACCCGGTCAGCACGGCCGATCGCGCGGTCACTTACCTCGGATTGGATACGCTCGGAGCCCTTGTCCTGGGTCACGGCGTTTTCAGGAGCGGTGTCGCCTCCGGTATAGAAGGCTTCAGTCTCGAGCGGCTGTGGCAGCACAGCCTCGACGTGGCCGCGGCGGCCCGCACGGTGGCGCTGTGCGAAAAATTCACGCAGGCGAAGGCCGCCGAGGCGTTCCTCTGCGGTATGTTGCACGATGTGGGCAAGGTGGTGTACGCCACGAGGGGCGTGGTACCGCCGGATTGGCCGCCCCTCTCGGTGGAGGAGGCGATTGCACAGATGCAGGCAAACCATGCCGAGGTGGGTGCGTATCTGCTGGGCCTATGGGGGTTTCCAAATCCTATCGTTGAGGCCGTCGCGTTTCATGAGCGCCCAAGCCATACCCAGCGCGACGGTCTGTGTCTGCCGAATATCATACACATCGCCGATCGCTTGGTGCATCGACGCAGCGCGCGAGCGTCGTGCGCCGCCCGGCGCGAATTGGAGCCGGGGTTGCTCGAGAACCTCGGACTTACGGGTCGTTGGCCGGAGTGGCTGGCCCAGTTGGATTCGCTGGAATCGGAGCAACTGCGCACATGAGCGATCGTGTGCTCTTTGTGGACGATGAACCTCAGGTGCTCGAAGGCATCCAGCGTTTACTGCGAAAGCACATGGAAGTGCAGACCGCGACGAGCGCCGCGGATGGTCTTCGTGCGTTGGCCGAGGCAGGCCCGTTCGCACTGGTCGTCTCCGACATGCGCATGCCGAACATGAACGGAGCGCAGTTTCTCGCAAGAGTCCGGAAACAATATCCCGATACGGTCAGGGTAATCCTGAGCGGACAATCCGATCTGGAGGCGACGATCGCCGCCGTCAACGACGGTCATATCTACCGATTTATGTGCAAACCATGCCCCGCGGATCAATTGCTGGCGGCGGTCGAGGATGGCCTCAATCAGCATCGCCTCATCACCGCGGAAAAAGTGCTGTTGGAGCAAACCTTGAGCGGCAGTGTCACCATGCTGGTCGAAATTCTGGGGATGGTGAGCCCGGCGGCGTCCGGTCGCGCGTCGCGGCTGAAGCGCTACACCGTCGGTCTGGCGGCGGCGCTGAAGCTTCCGGATCGATGGCAATGGGGGCTCGCTGCCCTGGTGTCCCAAATCGGCTGTGTGGCGCTGCCCAGGGAGCTACTGTCGAAGGCGGAGGCGGGACAGGGAATGACAGAGGAGGAGAAGCGGCTCCACGAGTCTCATCCCGAGGTCGCCCGAAGGCTTCTCGCGGCGATTCCGCGTCTTGAAGACGTCGCCGAAATCGTGACGGCGCAGTTCGGTGGGATTGATTTCACCGGTCATTCAGGAGACGTTCGTCAATGGGACGTCCGCAGCGCCGGGCGGCTGCTTCTGCGTACGGCGCTGGAATTCGATCGACTGATCGTCGGCGGCAGCACCGCGGAAGCCGCGGTGTCCGCCTTGCGCGTCTCGAAGCTGGTTCTGCCAAAACCGGTCACGGAGGCATTGCGAGCGGTTGCGCCCGCGAACCAAGGCCGCGCCGTCAAGCAGCTCCGTCTGAAGGACCTGTCGGCGGGCATGATTCTCGACGAGGACCTCGTCAGTCCCAAAGGCATCCGATTGGTTCCCTCCGGACACGAAGTGACGCAATCGCTGATCGTGCGTCTGAACAGCATCGCGGCCGGAGTGGGCGTCGTCGAGCCGTTCCGCGTGTTGGTGTCGAGATGAACGGCGCCGCTCATCCGCATGCACGTCTGCTCATCGTGGATGATGAATCGGACCAGATGCGCGCGCTCTGCGATGCGCTGGCAGCGGAAGGGTACGCCACGCAGGGCTTCAGTTCGGCAAAGAATGCCTTGCGGACACTTCGGGCCGGCGAGTTCGACCTGCTGTTGACCGATCTGAAGATGCCGGACATGGATGGTATCGCCCTGATCGACACCGCACGAGAGATCGATCGGGAGCTGGGGGCGATCGTCATGACCGGCCACGGGGCCATCGATACGGCCGTACAGGCAATGCAGGGCGGTGCCCTCGATTACATTCTCAAGCCATTCAAGCTGAACGTCATTTTGCCGGTCATCGTGCGTGCGTTGCGGGTGCGGCGATTGCACTGTGAGAACGCGGCGCTGCAAGAGCGGGAACGGCGGCGATCCGAAGAGCTGGCGCTTGCATATAGAGACCTCGAATCGTTTTCGTATTCCATTTCGCACGACCTGCGGGCGCCGCTTCGAACCATCGACGGTTTCGCACAGGTGCTCGAGGAGGAGTTCGCGGGGCCCCTGGGCGAGGAAGGGCACCGGCTGGTACGCACCATTCGAGGCGGTAGCCGGAAAATGGATCTGCTCATCGTCGGCCTGTTGGAGTTTTCTCGCGCCGGCACGCAGCGTCTCAATCGTGATGTCATCGACATGACGGCACTCGCCAAGGCGGCGGCGGCCGAGGCGACGTCGCAGTACCCGGATTCTTCACCGCTGGTCGAGATATCCGATCTGCCGGCCGTCCCGGGGGATGCGACCGTCATTCGCCAGGTCTGGTGCAACCTCATCGAGAATGCGGTGAAATACAGCGCCAAGCGGCCTCAACCTCGAATCGGGATCAGCGGCCGAGTCGAGGGGCGCGAAGCCATCTACCAGGTGCAGGACAATGGCGCTGGGTTCGATATGCGCTATGCGGAGAAACTCTTTGGGGTCTTCCAACGATTGCATCGCGCGGATGAGTTTGTCGGGACCGGCATCGGTCTGGCAATCGTTCAGCGCATTGTCGCTCGTCACGGCGGCCGTATCTGGGCCAACGGCGCTCCGGACGCCGGCGCCTGTTTTCTGTTCGCATTGCCGGTCGCGGCATGAATGAGAGCTTCTCAGGCAGCGAGGTGCAGGTTATAAGTGGTATTCGCCGTGCACCCGGGATGCAAATGCGCTTGCGATCGGCTCTTGCAGCTCACGCTTCACTGATTGTGCTATGCAGCATCCTAGGATGCGTCTCCACTCAAGGGTCGGCACGCGCAGCGCGCGACCTCGATTCCGCCGCGGTTTATGACCCGCGTGATTTGACCGGCATCTGGATGCAGACACCCGAGCGCCCCTTCAAGACCTACCCTCTGACTCCGGAATATGCGGCCATTCTCAAGCAGCGCCGCGCGGACGAAGCGGCGGGCAAGCCGTTTCAAATAGCGCAGAATCGCTGTCTTCCGGCCGGCCTCGCCTCCACCATGACCACGGGGGCGTATCCGATCGAAATTTTCTACCAGAAGGGCGGCCAGGAGATACTGTTTCAAAAGGAGAATGTGGGTGCGCTTTACCGCGTCTATCTGAGCCGGCCGCACATGAATGCCGATGAGCTTTACCCCATGTTCTACGGCGATTCGATCGGGCACTGGGAAGGCAATGTATTGGTCATCGATACGGTCAGCCTCGGCGCCACTTCGGTATTGGATCTGATCACGCCGCATAGCGATGCGCTGCACGTCGTGCAGCGTCTGCGCCGCGTCAGCTACGACACTCTGGAAGACCAAATCACCTTCGACGATTCGAAGGCCCTGACGATGCCGGTGACCGCCACCGCCGTGTTCAAGCTGCACCCGGATTGGGAAATCGAAGAATACGAGTGCACCAATGAACGCCTCACGATCGACGAGAAGGGAAATCAGAACATATCGAAGGATGCACCGCCGTGATCGGCGACCGTCGGAATCGCACTCAGTCGATAGTGCGAGCGCCATTGCTGTTCGTTCTTATGGCTGCGGTCGGCGGCATCGGGCCCGCATCGGCTCATCACTCGTACGCGATGTTCGATGGCAACAACGTCGTCACCTTCGATGCCACTGTGAAGGAATTTCAGTGGACCAATCCGCACAGCTGGCTGCAAGTGATGGTATTGGACGATAAGGGCGTCGCTCGAGAATGGAGCCTGGAGTTGGGACCCTTGGTCGCGCTGCATCGCTGGGGTTGGAAGCCGCACTCGGTGAATCCCGGCGACAAGGTCAAGGTCAGCCTATATCCGCTTCGTGACGGATCGCGCGGCGGGAGGCTCATGAGCATAGTTCTGCCCGGCGGCGAGATTTTGAGCGGGCAGGGTGTCGCGCCGGCGCCCGTTCCGGCCATGTCGCCCTCGCATTAACCGGATCCCGCACCCTCACCATGAGCCTGTCAAGACGCGACTTTCTCGTGGCCTCGGGCGCGGCGGTCGCCGGTGCTCTGGGCCGCGGTCCGTGTGCGGCGGCGCAACCCAGGCCCGGCACGGCTTGGATGCTTCCGGAGAAGCGGCCGTTCAAGATGATCGAGAACGCGTGGATCCCGCTTGTGGATGGGACGCGCCTGGGTGTTCGGCTGTGGATTCCCGACGGCGCCGAGCGGCGGCCGGTGCCGGTGGTATGGGAGTATCTTCCTTATCGCAAGCGCGACGGCGTGCGCCGGCGCGACGATGCCACGGCGCTCAACCTCGCTCCCTACGGCATCGCCTTTGCACGCGTCGATGTTCGCGGTACCGGCGATTCGGACGGCGTCATCACCGACGAATACTCGCCCGCGGAACTGCGCGACGGGGTCGAATGCGTGGCGTGGCTCGCCCGGCAGCCTTGGTGCAGCGGGTCGGTGGGAATGCGCGGCATTTCCTGGGGAGGCATCAATTCCCTGCAAATCGCCGCCATGCAACCGCCGGCGCTCAAGGCCATCATGCCGATGGGATGCGTCGACAACCGCTACCTGGGCGATGCCCACTACATCGGCGGAGCTTTGGCCGCCGAGAACTTCAAGTGGGGTACTTATTTCAAGGTCGACATGGCAGGGCCCCCCGACCCGGCCATCTCGGGGGTGGATTGGGAGAAGAAATGGCGGCAGCGACTGGATGCGACGCCTCCCATCCTCGAGCGGTGGACCTCGCATCAGCGCTACGATGACTATTGGCAACGGGGATCGGTCGCCGTGGATTACGGCCGCATCCGCTGCCCCGTGTACGTCGTCAGCGGCTGGCTCGATCCTTACTCGAGCGCTGTCGGCAGCTTGCTCGCGGGCCTGAAGGTGCCGCGCAAGGGGTTGATCGGGCCGTGGGGACATCTCATGCCGAATCTGCCGGCGCCGTTGGGGTTGGAGTGGGCGTACGAGGAGGTCAGGTGGTGGCAGCAGTGGCTCACCGGCGCCGATACGGGAATCATGTCCGAGCCCATGCTGCGCGCCTACATGCCGTACCGAACGCTCTCCGAGGTGTATCCGGCGGAAATTCCCGGCCGCTGGGTGGCCGAAGCGGCCTGGCCCTCCCCGCAAACCCGGCCGCTGGTGCTTTATCTGGGCAAAGGCAGCCTCACGACGGCGCCGTCCGCAGGCTCTATCTCGTACGTGGGCGACAAAATTGTCGGAATGGGTAAACCCCAATGGATGCCGAGCCGGCCGGACGACCAGACGGCGGACGATGAAAAATCACTGCGATTCGATTCGATGCCCCTCGATTCGGACATGGAGATTCTCGGCTATCCGCAGGCCATGCTCAGGGTGAGCTCGAACACTCCCGTCGCCAAGCTTGCGCTGCGGCTGACCGAAGTACTGCCCGACGGCAAATCGTGGCTGGTCAGCTACGGAATCCTGAATCTCACGCATCGCGACTCCCACGAGCACCCGCGCGCCTTGAAGCCGGGAGAATTCTACGATGTTGACCTGCCTTTCTACATGGCCGCGCACCGCTTCAAGAAGGGCAGCCGCATTCGGGTCTCTGTGTCGGAGAGCCTTTGGCCGCTGCTGTGGCCGTCGCCGCAGATCGCCACGCTCACCTTCCATCTGGGTGCATGCAGCGTGACTCTCCCCGTGCGCCCGGCCCCGGCCGTGGAGGAGCCGTTTCCGATTCCCATCAAGCACTCCCCAGGTTCGAGTCCTTACACGCACACCGCGATGGGCCCGGGGACGGAGGGACATTTGAGCCGACCCTTGAGCACGACCGTCTTCGACGGCATCGGCACCACCGTGCAGGAGCAATCCAGCGAAAGCGTCTTCATCAAGGAGGGCGATCCGAACAGCGGTGTTTGGAAACAGGAGAATATGACGGCGTGGCGGCGCGGCGATTGGAATTGCAGCGTCAGCGCCTCCTTCGAGCTCACCTCGACGGCGGATGCGTTTCTTTTAAAGGAGGTGCTGCGCGCCAAGAAAGACGGCGACGAGATCTTCAAGCGCGAAAAAATCAGCACCATCAAGCGTGACCTGCTGTAGCGCGCACGGCGCTGCGTCAGGCTACCGCGGCCAGAAACAGGCGAAGACTCCCGCGGTCAACAGTGAATAGATCAAACCATCGATGAGATAGACCACGGTCGTTCGCCACGCCTGCCGGAACCAGATCGATTGATGCGCATGTCCCATGGCATACGCCATGAAGGCGGCAAGCGCCACGAACTTGAACACCGACAGGTAGCGTGTGCCGACGGAGACGCCGTGGCGCGCCAGGTACGCGGTGAACAGCGAAATCACCAGCAGGTAGACGAACCACTGCAGCAGGGATTTGCCCATCCCGGAATCCCCGCCTGCGACCAGGGTGAGGAAAAACATCGGTCCGCGCTTGCGCTTCTCCGCATATTCGGGCTGCTTCATTTGCGCCGCCGTATTGGCATACGGGGCCAGATATTGGCCGCTCGGGATGTTCATCGAGCGCAGTGCATCAAGCACGGCATCCTCGTTCGGTAATTTCGTAAAATCGCGGCGGTGGTTGGGCAGAAACATATGGATGATCCAACTCGCCAGAAAGACGAGCACCGCCGATACGACGATGGGCAACCACAGTGAGGCTAGGGGCACCATGAATTACTCCTTTGTTCTTGATTATTCGTGCGAGCGATCGGCGTTCCAATCCTAGTCCTTGCGCCTGTGCACGACAAGAAGGGCCTGTCGATTCAGCGCAAGTCAGCTCGCGCCGATGCCTGCGCCGCTCAGGATCTCCGGAATCCTTTGCTCCCAGCCGATCGCCATGATGTGCACTCCCTTGGCCAGGCTGCGCAATGCACGCACCGTGCGCGCCGCGATTTCGATCCCCTTGGCCGCCTCGCCCTCGGGTCCGGCTCTTTCCATCTCCTCGAGGAGCGCGGCGGGGACGCGGACACCCGGCACGTTCTCGTTCAACCAGGCGCCCATTTTGGCGGACTTGAGCGGGATGATTCCCGCGAGCAGGGGCACATCTGCGAGCTTGGCGGCGTCGAGGAATCGCGCCAGAAGGTCGGTGTCGTAGATCGCCTGGGTCTGAAAGAACTGCGATCCTGCGTCGATCTTGCGCCAAGTGTTCTCGGCCTCGCGCGCGAGATCCTTGACCCCGGGATTCAAGGTCGACCCGAGAAACATGCGCGGTGCGCCGCGAAGTTCGTTTCCGGAGAGGTCGCGGCCGCCGCGCAAGCTGCGGGCGGCGTTCAGCATCTCGATCGTGGTCAGATCGAACACGCCCTTCGCTTCCGGGTGGTCGCCGTTCTTCGGATCGTCGCCCGTCATGAAGAGATAATTGCCGATGCCGAGCAGGCAGCCGCCCAGCAAGTCGGCCTGAATGGCGATCCGATTGCGGTCGCGCGCGGTGATCTGAACGATGGCCTCGATGCCGCGGTCCTGCAGCAGATGCCCCACCGATTTGGGTTCGACGGCCATCCGGGCGCGCGGGGACTCGGTGATGTTGATCGCATCGACAAAGCCTTTGAGGGCATCCGCCTTCGCGAAGAACTCCGACAGGTCGATGCCCTTGGGTGGCGTCAATTCGGTGGTGACGACGAAGTCCTTGGAGCGGGTCTTCTGTTCGAATCGGTTCATTTAAAATGCCTGATGGGCCTTCACCTTGTCGAGATACCGATCGCGAAGCTCGGTCTGGCGCGAGCGCATCTCGACCGGCCGGCCCGCGATCCACACCTGGTCCGCCAATGTGGAGACCTCGAGCGGATCGGCGCTCCAGAGCACGAGGTCGGCGACCTGTCCCACCGCGATGTGCCCGCGCGTTGCCCCCAATCCGAAGATTTCCGCGGGGTTCGCCGTGATGGCGGCCAGCGCCGCGTCCCACGGCAGTCCGTGTGCAACCGCATTGCCGGCGAGCTGGCGCGTCAGCCGCGCATTGTGGCTGTCGCCGCTCGACAAGGCGATGCGTACGCCCGCGCGATGCAGGCGCGCCGCATTGTCGAGCGAGGCGCCCAAGCGATCGAAGTCGCCGGGCAAATCCTTCAGAGGATCGAGAATGACCGGCACGTCCGCCTGCGCCAGCTCCCTGGCCACGACCCATGCCTCGCTGCCGCCTAGAATCACCGGTTTCATGCCGTTGCGCCGGGCAAAGTTCACGACGCCGAGAATGTCGGCCGCACGCTCGACTTGGAACACCACCCGACCGCCTGATAGGTAGTGCGCCATGGCCTCTCTCCCGGCACCGTGCAAGAGAGCGCCTTCACCGATCGGGCCTTGCGCGCGTGTTTCGCGTATTGCCTGATCGAGCAGCATGAATTCGGCCGCGCGAGTCCCGCCCGCAAACGCCGCCCCCGCGCTTCCCATGCTGACGAACAGCGAGCCGCTGCCGCGCAGCACCGCGTCGAATCGGCCGTCGAGAGTGACTGCCGCGCCTTGGCCGCCGATGATGGCATCGCCGCTCGCGGGCGTGAGCATCGACCAAGTGATTCCTTCGATGCGTGCGACGGCAACGAGGCTCGAGCGTGGATTGAACGCCTGCGCGACTTCGAGCTCCGGGCGCCACTGCTGTCCCCAGGCCGGGGATTTCATATTGAGCGTCGAATCGACGGTCTGCGACTCCGCGGACACCTCTTCCAGCCCGATATCCGTCAGCCCACCGAACAACCCCGGCGTCAGCGCCCTTCCTTGGGCTTCGACGACGGTCACGCCCGCGGCGCCCTGCGCGGCGGTTCCAATCGCTGCAATCACGCCGCCGCGTACCAGCACATCCGTGTTTTTCAAAGTACCTTGCGGGGTGGCGGTGTGCAGGGTGGCTCCGCGTATGACGAAATCCTGCGCGAGCGCCTGCCGAGCGCCCAAGGCCGCCCAGGTCCATGCACATATCAAGAACAATGCCTTCACAGCGGCGCTCCCTCGCCGGATTGTCCCAGCAGGAAGTCCGAGCGCGGTTTGGACTGCGGATGATCGCGATCGAAGCGCAGCGCGCCGTCGATGAACACTTGCTGCGCCAGCGCATAGACGCTGAAGGGATTGCCGTTCCAGATCACGAGGTCTGCCGCCTTTCCCGCCTGCAGAGTGCCGATGCGATCCTCCAGACCCAATGACTTCGCCGGATTCAAAGTGAGCCAGCGGATCGCCCGTTCCGGCGGAACGATCAGCCCGACGCGCGCGCCGTGCGCCATGGCCTTGGCGGCCTCCTGATTCAAGCGCTGGATGCCGTCTTCAGAGTCCGAGTGCACGATGGCGCAGCCATGGTCGGGGTAGTCGACCATGGGCAGATTTTCCTGAATTCCGTCGAAGGCTTCCATCTTGAATCCCCACCAATCCGCCCACATCGCCGCGCACACTCCCCTCCGCGCCAGCAGATCGGCGATCTTGTACGCTTCCACGGCGTGATGAAACGCCACGATCTTGAAGCCGAATTCATCCGCGACATCGAGCATCGTCGCCATTTCATCCGAGCGATAGCAATGCATGTGGACGCGGATGTTGCCGTGTAAGACCTCCGCCAGGGTCTCGAGCTTGAGATCGCGCTTAGGGGGAATCGGCGCGGTCAGATCCTTGCCCCCTGCGGAGCCATTATCCTTCGCCTTCTTGACGCCGCTCGCCGCGGCCGCCTTCTTCTTCTCGTAGCCGGCGAGATCGCGACGGTACTTGTCCCACTGCTGCACATAATCCTGGGCGTCGGCGAAGGCCTGGCGATAGCCCGCGACATTGCCCATGCGGGTGGAGGGCGCCTGGTTCTTCTCGCCGTACACGCGCTTGGGATTCTCGCCGCATGCCATCTTGAGGCCGTACGCGGCGCCTGGAAATTTCATCGCCTGGTAGGTCACGGCGGCCACATTCTTGACCACGACCGATCGCCCGCCGATGAGATTGGCGGAGCCCGGCAGAATCTGCAGCGTGGTCACGCCGCCCTCGAGCGCCGTCTCGAACCCGGGATCCTGCGGCCAGATCGAGTGCTCCGCCCATACATTGGCGGTGTTGGGGTTGGTCGCTTCGTTACCGTCGTCGAGCCCCTTCGTCGCGGGACTCGCGTAAACGCCGAGATGTGAGTGGATGTCGATGAGCCCGGGCGTAACCCAGCGGCCCTGGGCGGCGATGATGCGTGCGCCCGCGGGCGCGCTCAAGGCCGGGCCCACGGCGGAAATACGGCCGTTCTCGACAAGCACGTCCGCGCCGTCGATGCGCTCTCCCGTGCCCGTGAGCACGACGGCTCCCTGGATCAAGAGGGGGGGACTCACAGGGGCCTTGTAGGTCGATGGAAACGGCTCCGCGGCCAGCGTTAACGACACGGCAAGGGCCGCGGACAGAAACAGCGCAACGCGCAAAGGCAATCTCATTGTTCATCCCCAACTTGGCCGCCTGATCGCGCGGTCGTGGAATTATAGCCCGGGTGCTGCAGTGCGGAGACACTAACTCGCGTTGAGCGCGGGGTCGCGGGCAAAGGCCGACGCGATGAAATCCATGAACAGCCGTGCCCGCGTCGGCAACAGGCGATTGGCGGCATAGACGATGTGGATGGGCACCGCCGGTCCGCGGTGCGCCGTCAGCAATGCTTTGACGCGGCCATCGCGCAGCGCATCCTCGAACAGCCAGGACGGTGAGTAGGCAACGCCGATGCCGTCGAGCACCGCGCTGCGGACGCCGTCGGGGGTGTTCACACGAAAGGACCCATGCACCGTGACGTCGCCGCCGCCGAAAGACCAGCGGTTGCCGGCGGAGGCCAGCGTGTACACGATGCAATTGTGACTGCGCAGCTCGTGGGGCAGCGTAGGCTCGAGGCGCTCCGCCAGGTACTCGCGGCTCGCGACGCAAACTCGCTCTGCCGACCCGATGCGGCGCGCTTTGAGGGCGCTGTCCTTGAGCGTGCCGATGCGGATGGCGAGATCAATCCCTTCCTCAACGAGGTCGACGTAGCGATCGCCTATCTGCAAATCGATTTCAAGCTGCGGGTATTGTCGGAGCAAAGGTCTGACATGGGGAAGTACATGGGAACGGCCTAGCAGCGTGGGGCAGGCAATCCGCAACAGCCCCCGCGCATTCTCGCCGCGCGCGTTCGACTCGGCTTCCGCGACGGCATCGAGCACCCGTCGCGCTTCGGCGTAGTAGCGCTCGCCCTCCGGCGTCAGGGTCAGCTTGCGGGTGGAGCGGTGCAGCAGGCGCGCGCCGAGGTGCCGCTCAAGTGAGGCGATCTGGCGGCTGATGTTGGGTTGTCCGGTGCCGAGTTCGCGTGCGACTGCGGAGAAACTGCCCATTTCTACGGCGCGCGCAAAGCTCTGCATGAGGAGGAGGCGGTCCATGTCGGATCTCAATTCATGCGAAATAGGCATGAATGATATGTCCGATTAGATGACTTATCCAATCCTCGCAGGGAGGGGAAACTGCACCCATCGCAACGACAAGGAGTACAGAGATGGGCAAGCTTCAGAACAAAGTCGCAGTCATCACCGGCGGCACCTCAGGGATGGGGCTGGCGACGGCCAAACGCTTCGTCGCCGAAGGGGCCTATGTCTTCATCATGGGCCGCCGCCGCACGGAGCTCGATGCGGCGGTCAAAGACATCGGCGGCAATGTCACCGGTGTGCAAGGCGATGTCGCAAGACCCGCGGACCTTGATCGTCTCTACGGCATCGTCAAGGCCGAGAAGGGCCGTGTCGATGTCGTTTTCGCGAACGCTGGAATCGGCGAGTTCGTTCCAACCGCCGCCGTCACGGAGGAGCACTTCGACAAGACTTTCGACGTCAATGTGAAGGGCACGCTGTTCACGGTGCAAAAGGCGCTGCCGCTCTTGAACGACGGCGGCTCCATCATCCTTACCGGCTCGATCGCGAGCGTCAAAGGCATCCCGGCCTTCGGCGTGTACAGCGCCACCAAGGCGGCGATTCGCTCCTTCGTGCGCACCTGGACGCTGGAGCTCAAGGAGCGGAAAATTCGCGCCAATGTCATCAGCCCCGGCACCGTCGACACGCCCATACTCGCGCCGCTGCCGAAGGACGCGATCGCACAAATCGTTGCCGGCATCCCCATGGGGCGCATGGGGGAGGCGGACGAAATCGCCAAAGCGGCGATCTTCCTGGCTTCGGACGACTCGAGTTTCGTCACCGGCATCGAACTGTTCGTCGATGGCGGCACGGCGCAGGTGTGACGACGGCATCCTAGGGATCGTGTTGGCGGGCAGCGGTTAGCCTGTAATGTGCCGGTACTGCACGAAGCCTGACCGGGTTGCGATCCGATCGTAGAGCAGCATGGCGTCGGTGTTCGATTCATGCGTGAGCCAGTGCACGCGCGCACACCCTTCAGAGCGCGCGACGCCGTACACATACTCGATGAGCTTGCGGCCGACACCGGCGCCGCGAACGTCCGGGCTGACGAACAGATCCTGCAGGTAAATGTAGTCGCCGACGGTCCAGCAGGAACGATGCCGGATGTGGTGTACCAGCCCCACCGCCCGCGGCCCGTCCCACGCCAGCGCGGCCCCCATCGGCTCCGCGGGATCAAGCAACCGAGACCAGGTGACCGCCGACACTTCGGCCGGTATGTCGACCTTGTAGAACGCTTGATAGCCCCGCCACAGCGGCAGCCAGGCGTCGTGCTGGTCTCCCGACAGTGGCGAGACCTGAATGTTCTCTCGAGCGGTTTGTCGGCTCATGGTATTCCCGGTGAAAGGCGATCAGGCCTCGATGAGGCCGTGGCGTATGGCGATCAGGGTCAACTCGGACTGATTCGCGACGCCGAGTTTCTGCTTGATGTTGTATAAATGAGTGCCGATGGTCGACGCCGATAGATTCAGGTCCGAGGCGATACGCTGCACGGTCGCGCCGCCTGCAAGCCGCACGAAGACCTCGAATTCGCGGTCCGACAGGCGCTCGACCGGCGACTTGGCCGCACCGTCGAATTCCGCCAGCGCAAGCTTCTGGGCGAGCGCGGGATCGATGTAGCGGCGCCCGGCGGCGACGACGGCCACCGCTTCGAGCAGCGCCTCCGGGGCGCTGCGCTTCGACAGGAAGCCGAGTGCGCCTTCCTGAAGCGCGCGGCGTGCGTGCATCGGATCGTCGTGCGCCGACAGCGCCAGAACCTTCGCGTGGGAGTCGCGTGCGCGGATCCGCCGCAGCGCCTCGAGTCCTCCCATGCCCGGCATGGCCAGATCCATGACCACCACGTCGGGATTGTGCTCGAGATAAAGCTGACAAGCCGCTTCGCCGGACTCGGCCTCTGCGATGACCGACATGTCCGCGACGGATTGCAACAGCAGACGAAATCCCATGCGCACGACCGCATGATCGTCGACCAGGAGCACGCGGATCACGGCTGCCCGTCCAATGGAATGTCCGCGGTCAGCCGCACGCCGCGGCCTTCATGACTGCCGATGTTGAACATACCGCCCAATTGTTGCACGCGGTCCGCCAAACCGCGCAGCCCGAAGTGTCCGGGGCGCGCCCAATCCGCGGACAGTCCCACCCCATCGTCGGTCACGGTGGCGATGATTCTGCGGCCATCGCCTTCGAGGACGATGTCCACGCGCGAGGCCTGCGCATGACGCAGGGCGTTGATCAAACCCTCCTGTACCACGCGATAGACGGCGAGCGTGACGCTGGGCCCGAGATCATCGTGCAGTTGCCGGCGAAGGGACAGGGCGATCGACGGATGGCGCCGCTGACTGTCGCGGACCAGGCTCTCCAGCGTTGCTGCAAGCCCGAGGGAGTCGAGCGACAGCGGAGTAAGCCTTGGAATCAGCCCGTGCATGGCGTCGTACAGGCGCGCCGCCTCGTCTGAAATCAGGCGCGCCACCTCGCCGGTCGCGGGGTCCTTGACGCCCCCCTGCGTGGCGATCGCCAGAGCGAGGCTGCGAATCGCGGTAACCGACTGACCGAATTCATCGTGCAGCTCGTGCGCGATCAGCCGCCGCTCCTCCTCGACGCGCTGGTCCGCCAACGATGCCATCTCGCGGCGCTCCTCGAGGCGCGCCTCGGCGTCGTGCGCCTTGCGCTCCGCCAGAACCTTGTCCTGCACGGCCTGCGCCATGCGGTTGAACGCGGCGCCGATCACATGAGCTTCGAAGCCCGCGAGCGGCGGCAGACGAAAGGCAAGGTCTCCCCGCTGCAGGCGCTCGAGGCCGTCAGCGATGATGGGAAAGGGTTCGAGAGCACGCTTCACCGACCAGAAGGCGAGACCGTTCACGATGACGAACATGGCGGCGGCGATGGCGGCCAGAAAGGTGATGTCGTCCCAGGCGTCGAGCACGGCACGCGACGGCTGCGCCTGCACCACGAGCATCACACCGCCGCGCAGCGGAAACACATACTTCGCGGGGTCCGGCGCCAACAAATGGCTGAACCAAGCCGGCGCCTCGCGCCCGGCCTTGTAGGTCGCCGGCGGCGAGCGGTACAGGATCTCTCCGCCGTCGGTTTGCAGAAACACCTCATTGGCGCGGACCCGGCCCAATTGCCGCAGGAAATGCAGCACCAGATCGGGTCCGCCCACTTGGGAGTACACGGCGGCAAGGCTGCCCAAGAGCTGCGAGGCCACCCGATTCGCAGCCTCGATCTCCTCGCGCACGGAGTTTCGCGCGCTCTCGACCTCTGCCGCGATCAGCACGATGAGGAAGGCGGCGCTCAAGGCGGCGACCACTAGATTGAGGCGCGTTCGAAGTCTCACCCCATCCATGGTATCAGGGGCAGCGGTGCCGGGCCCCGACCCGCCGCGAGGCCGGCGCCCCAGATGCCTCGCTCATGAAAATCTTGAGACGAGTTTCATGATGCCGCTGATTCGATGAACCGCGCGGCGGGTTGACCATGGAGCCGTACCTCAATTCACAGGAGATAAGCTATGAAATGGGAAACCCCGGAAGCGGTTGAAATGCGGTTCGGCATGGAAATCACGATGTATGTAGCAAATCGCTAAAATGGCGGGGTGATCGCCCTAAGCTAGGGCGGCGCCCACTTCTTCCTTGAAAATCAGGGTGATGGGGTCGGCCGCGGGCGGCGGCTTTCCCCAGTGGAACTGCAACTGCTCCAACTGCAAGGGTTATCGGGCGGGCACGTTGCCGGCGCGGGCGCGTACCCAGTCTTCCATTGCCGTCGCTGACGGCCCATCCTGGGTTCTGGTCAATGCATCGCCGGATGTACTGGTGCAGCTTCAGTCGAATCCCGACTTGCAGCCGGGCCGGGCGGTACGGGACACCGCCATCGTCGCGATCGTTCTCGTCGACGGCCAGGTCGATCACACCACCGGTCTCTACATGCTGCGCGAGGCGTCGCGGCCGTGGCCCATCTGGTGCACCGACAGCACCTATGAGGACCTGACCCGCGGCAATCCCGTGCTCCGCGTGCTCGAATTCTTCTGCGGCGTGGATCGGCATCGCATCGATGCGCAGGGCGGCGGATTTACGGTCGATGAGCTGCGGGGAGTCAAGTGGCGCGCATTGCCCGTCGCCGGCAAACCCGCGCCCTATTCACCGAACCGCAACTCGCCCGTCCCCGGCGACAACCTGGCCCTGGTGATCGAGGATGAGAGGAGCGGACGGAGCGCATTCTATGCGCCGGGCCTCGCCGCCATCGATGACCGGGTTTGGAGCGCCATGCAGGGCGCAGATTGCGTGCTCGTGGACGGCACGTTTTGGACCGACGACGAGATGATACGGTTGGGTGTCTCGGGCAAGCACGCCCGCGATATCGGACACCTGCCGCAATGCGGCCCGGGCGGCATGCTGGAGTGGCTGGATCGGCTGGGGCCCGCCACGCGCAAGATTCTGATTCACATCAACAACACCAATCCCATTCTCGACGAATCTTCAGAGCAATTCGCCGAGCTCGCCCGGCGCGGCGTCGAGGTCGCGCAGGACGGGATGGAAATCGACCTATGAGCGCCCCCGCATGGAGCCGTGAGGAGTTCGAGGCGCGGCTGCGAGCCCAAGGCCACGCCTACCACATTCATCATCCCTTCAATCAATTGTTGAATTCCGGCGGCGCCACTGCCGCGCAGATTCGCGGCTGGGTGGCGAATCGCTACTACTATCAGATCAGCATCCCGATCAAGGATGCCGCCATTCTTGCGAACTGCACGGATCGCGCAGTGCGGCGCTCCTGGGTGCAGCGCATCCTCGATCATGACGGCTACGGCGAGGATCCCGGCGGGATCGAGTCCTGGCTGCGCTTGGCCGAGGCGGTGGGGCTGTCCCGAACGGAGGTTGAGAGCCTCGCCGAAGTGCTGCCGGGCGTGCGCTTCGCGGTCGACGCCTATGTCAACTTCGCGCGCCGGGCGCCCTGGCAGGAAGCCGTGTGCTCCTCGCTGACGGAGCTGTTCGCACCGGAGATCCATAAACAACGTCTGGCCAATTGGCCGCAGCACTATCCCTGGATCGACCGCGCCGGCTTGCAGTATTTTCAGAGCCGGGTGAGCCTCGCGCGCCGCGATGTCGAATTCGGTCTTGCGCTCACGCTCGAGCGCTTCAATACCCGCGCCCTGCAGGAGCGCGCGCTCGAAATTCTCAAGTTCAAGCTCGATGTGCTGTGGCAGATGAGCGATGCCATGGCGCTGCGCTATTCGAGGCCCGCATGAGTCAACCGTCCTTGAGCGCAGCCTCGCGGCCCGCGGTGATGCGCGGCTTCCGGCTGCAATGGGAGCCCGCCCAGAATGCGCTCGTGCTCCTCTACCCCGAAGGAATGATCAAATTGAACGGCAGCGCCGGGGAGATCATGAAACGCTGCGACGGGGCGGCGACGATCGCGGACATCACGGCGGATCTCGAGCGCACCTTCGCTGCGTCCGATTTGTCCGATGACGTCATGCGCTTCGTCGCAATGGCCGTGGAGAAGAGATGGCTGCAAATCCTGCCGTGACCCGCCCGGCGCGCCCGGGACCGCCGCTGTGGCTCTTGCTCGAGCTCACGTATCGCTGCCCGTTGCACTGCGTCTTTTGCTACAACCCGACGGATTTCGCGCGCAGCGGCGCGGAGCTTGGCACGGACGATTGGATCCGGGTGCTGCGCGAGGCACGCGCCCTGGGCGCAGTCCAGCTCGGCCTGTCGGGCGGCGAGCCCCTGATGCGGGATGACTTGGAACCCATCGTGGCCGAGGCTCACCGCTTGGGCTTCTACAGCAATCTCATCACCTCGGGCGTGGGCCTCACCGAAAGACGCCTGGAGGCGCTGAAGAAAGCGGGGCTGGACCACATTCAGCTGTCATTCCAGGACAGCACCCAAAAGATGAACGATTTCCTCAGCAGCACCCGCACCTTCGAGCTGAAGTCGGCCGTCGCCGCTCTGATCAAGAAGTACGACTATCCGATGGTGCTCAACGTGGTTCTGCACCGGCACAACATCGATCATGCGCAGGAGATCCTGGAAATGGCGCTGCGATTCGGCGCCGACTACGTGGAGTTGGCGAACACGCAGTACTACGGCTGGGCATGGCACAACCGCGAGCAGTTGCTGCCGAGCCGCGAGCAGCTGATGCGGGCGGAACAGGTCCTGAAGGGGTTCCGCGAACGCATCGGACAGAAGATGCGGATCTTCTTCGTGGTTCCCGACTACTTTGAAAATCGCCCCAAGGCCTGCATGAACGGCTTGGGCTCGATCTTTCTGACCATCGCCCCGGACGGCACCGCACTTCCCTGCCATGCGGCGCGTATGCTGCCCGGGCTCGATTTTCCCAATGTGCGCGAAATGGACGTCGGACGCATTTGGTACGACTCCGCAAGCTTCAATCATTTTCGCGGCGATGCCTGGATGAAGGAACCCTGCCGAAGCTGTCCGGAAAGAACCAAGGACTTCGGCGGATGCCGCTGCCAGGCGTACCTTCTGACCGGAGATGCCGCGAATGCCGATCCTGTGTGCGATCTGTCGCCGTACCATCATCGGGTGACGGAGGCGGTTGCGCGGGCGGAGCGCCCTGCGGCGGATGCACGGGAGGAGAAGCCGCTGGTGTTTCGCAGTGAGCGCAATTCGTCTACGCTGTTCGTCAAGCAGGAGAGAACGTAGACGTGCATTGGTTGACCTGGGCCTTCCTCGTCGCCCTCGCGGCGGAGACGCTGATCCGATGGTGGCTGGGATCGCGCCAAATCGCAGCCGTGCAGGCACATCGCAACGAAGTTCCGGAACCGTTTCGCGCACAGGTCGATCTCGCGGATCAGCAGAAGGCGTCCGACTACACCGCCGCGCGGGCACGGCTGGGACGGTACGCCACGGTCGTCGAGGCGCTGGTCAAGCTTCTGCTCACCTTGGGCGGCGGCTTGAGAATGATCGATGAGCTATGGCGAGGCTCGGGGCTGGCTGAGCCGTGGCGCGGGCTCTGCGTGGTGGCCACCCTATTGTTGCTGCTGCAGCTCGTCGGGTTGCCCTTTTCGCTGTGGAGAACGTTCGTCATCGAGGCTCGGTTCGGCTTCAATCGAGTCTCGCCACGGCTGTACGCCGTCGATTTCGCCAAGCAATTGCTCCTGGCCGTTGTGCTCGGCGGCCCGTTGCTGCTGGCCGCGCTCACTCTCATGGAGCGCGCGGGCTCACGGTGGTGGCTGTGGGTGTGGTCGATCTGGCTGATATGGACGCTCGCCTTGACCTGGGGGTACCCCAAATTCATTGCGCCATTGTTCAATCGGTTTTCCCCCCTGGCGGACGATGCGCTCAAGAAGCGGGTGGAGGCTCTGCTCGAGCGGTGCGGATTTGCGGCCCGCGGCGGGGTTTTCGTGATGGACGGATCGCTGCGCTCGGCGCACGGCAACGCGTATTTCACAGGCATCGGACGCAACAAGCGCATAGTGTTCTTCGATACCTTGCTGTCGCGGATCGAGCCGCCGGAAATCGAAGCCGTACTGGCTCACGAGCTCGGTCACTTTCGGCTGCATCATGTGCGCCAGCGGCTGGCGGCGTCGGTGTTCTTGACCTTCGCCGTATTGGGTGTGCTCGCATGGGCCGCGCGGCAGCCTGATTTCTACCATGCGCTCGGCGTACCCGTGCCGTCCGCCGCGTCGGCGCTGCTGCTGTTCGTGTTGGCCGTGCCGGTATTCACTTTCTTCGCCACCCCCCTCCTGTCCTGGTGGTCGCGCCGTCACGAAAAGCAAGCGGACGAGTTTGCCGCGGAACACGCCGACGCCAAGCAGCTGGCGAGCGCCCTGGTCAAGCTGTTTCGCGACAATGCTTCCACGCTCACACCCGATCCGCTGCACTCGGCGTTCTTCGACTCACATCCGCCTGCGCTCGAGCGCATCGGTCGATTGAATGCTTTGATCAGCCCGCCGCCGCTGGCGCAATGACCGCAAGCCGCGGCGTCGAATGTCGGCAGGGGAGCTGCCGGTCATGTCGTTGGTTCCTCGGCTTGGCTGCGATGGCAGTTGACGATGAGAATATCGCAGGGCATAGATTCCAAAATCGTTGCGGCCTTGCTGCCGATGAGTGTGCGATGCCATCTCCCATGCGACGATGCCCCGATCACCAATATATCGCCTTGATGTTGCCTCACCCTGTAAACCAAACCGTCCTTCGGCGCCCCCATCTCGACGTGAAGATGCCCGGGCTTGACCCCATGAGAGCTCACCAGCCGCTCTACCAGACCGCATCTATAGGCATTTTCAACCTGCATGGCTTCCGAGTATTCGCGATCCATGCTCAGCCTGCCGGCCATGATGGCGTTCGCGAACGCCGTCGGAACGAATGTGTGAACCACATGCAGATCGCCGCTCAATCGCGCCGCCATCGATGCGGCACATTTCAAAATGCCGTCATCCTCTGCGCTCTTCGATCGATCCGGGCCGATCGCCGCCATGACGACGGGCGACCGCCCCCATTCCTTCTTCTTGGTCAGCAGCAGGGGCGCGGCACTGCCGTGCGCCAGGTACCAATCCGTGTGCACCAGAAAAGTCCGCCGTGCAAGAGAGTGATGGTGAGTGTCCTTGACGATGAGATCGGCATTCGAGCCCCGGATGAAATCGAGCAGCGACTGGTGCAGGGACCTGCCGTGGATGAGTTGTACGCCGACCTGAATGCCCTGCGCCCGCAACGGCGCGGCCAATGCCTCGAGCAGGTCCGGAAGCTCCGTGTCCGTCGCGCGGGCGGCCCGCGCCGATCCGATATCGCAGATCAGCAACTCGACGGAGGCGGAGGAATGACGTGCCAGAATCGCAGCCTTGTCGACCGCCGATTGGCGCTTCCCCGCCGACGGGTCGACGATGACCAGGATGTGGCTGAAGGCATTCATACATTGCAATAATCGCCGAAAGCCGCTCATGGACACATAAGGGGTTGCGCGTAGCGAACGCGTATCTGACGCATCTTGAGCGGCCGCTCATCGGACTTGCCGGTCCCAGCCGCCGCCAAGGGCCCTATACAACCGCACCAGATCGGTGCTCACCGCGGTCGTGCTGTCGGCGAGCGACAGCTGGTTCTGCTGCAATGTGCGCTCCATATCCAGCACATCGATGAAGGTGATCAACCCATGTTCATAGCGCTGGCGCGACAGCGCCAAAGCGTCGCGGTTCTGCACGACTGTGGCATCGAGCCACCCGCGGCGCTGTTGGTCCGCGGCGTAGGCCGCCAGCGCGTTCTCGACGTCGTGCAGAGCGTCGAGTACGGTGCGCTGGTAGGCGAGAGCGGCTTCCTTGGCCCGCACGTCGTATAGACGCACCGTCTTCCAGCGGCCGCGATCGAAGATCGGCAGATCGAGGGCGGGCCCAAACGAACCATAGCGGCTGGCCCACCGCAGCAGACTGCCCGCGGTCTCGGACTGATAGCCGCCGCCGGCTGCCAGCGTCAGCCGCGGATAAAGATCCGCGACCGCGACGCCGATCTGGGCGGTTGCGGCGTGCAGGTTGGCTTCTGCTTCGCGGATGTCGGGCCGGCGGCGCGCCAGCTCGGTCGGCAGCCCGACCGCAATCTCGGGCGGCACAGCGGGTACCGGTGACGGAGCGGCCAATTCGCCGCGCAGTGCCTCGGGCTCGCGGCCCAGCAGCCGGCTGAGTTGATTGATGTTCTGCGTGATCTGAAATTCGAAGGCCGGCAGTTCGGCGCGGGTCGCCGTGGTCTGCGCGGTCGCGTTGCTCACGTCGATGTGGGTCGTCAGGCCCGCGGCGAGCCGCAGGCGAGTCAATTCCAGCAGATCCTCGACGGTGGCGAGATTTTCTCCGGCAATGGCAAGCCGCGCCTGCGCGCCGCGAAGCTCGAGATAGCTTTGCGCCACGTCGGCAAGGACGGACACCAGTACTGCGCGCCGATCCTCGACGGAGACCTGCACGCCGGCATCGGCGGCTTCGACCGAGCGGCGCACGCGCCCGAACAGGTCGATCTCCCAGGAGGCATCGGCGCTCAACTGAAACTGATTGTAGGGATTCGGAATGCTGATGGCGGCGCCGCCGGGCAGCCGAATGTTGCCTACGGAGCTGAACAGCGAACCGGTCGGCGTGGTTTCGCTCAGGCGCTGCCGGCTGTAGGACGCATCCGCCGACAGCGTGGGCCAGAATGCAGACGCCGATATGGCGCGCTGCGCGCGCGCCTCGTCGATGCGCAGCACCGCGGCCCGCACGTCGAGATTTGAACTCACTGCGCGATCGATCAGCGAGCTTAGCGTCGGATCGTCGAAGCTCTTCCACCAGTCGCGCAGTTCCGCGGAGTGTTCGGTGACCGCGCTCGCCTGCGGCAGCGCCGCGGAGGGCTGTTCCACCGGCGCCGGCGGAGCGGCGATCGCGCGGTTTGACCAATGTGCCGGCGTCTGCGGGGTCGGGTGCACGAAATCCGGTCCGACCGTGCAGGCGGCAAGCAGCGCGGCCGCCGCGGCGACGCCTGCAACGCTTGCAGATAGGGGTGCACGCTTGTATTTCATGGCGGTC
Organism: uncultured Gammaproteobacteria bacterium; assembly: GCA_963702735.1. GTDB lineage: Bacteria > Pseudomonadota > Gammaproteobacteria > Steroidobacterales > Steroidobacteraceae > Bog-1198. The sequence continues at coordinate 714,368 of CAVPDW010000003.1, forward strand.
ATTGCATGCGGTGGCCGAACGTCCAAGCCGCAGCCGCCAAGGTCAGTGCCGCGAGCAGCGCCAAGGGCCACAGATCGGCCCCCAATAAATCCAGTCCCGCTCCCTCGAGGTAGATGCGCCGGGTGATATCGATCGCATAGCGCAGCGGGTTGATCGCGGTCAGATACTGTACGGCGCTCGGCATGCTGCTGAGCGGCGTGGTCAGCCCCGAGAGCAGCGAGAACGGCATGATCAGCAGCATGGAATACAGCATCGCCTGCTGCATGGTCGCGGCGACGGCCGAGACCAAGAGGCCGATGCCCACCGCCGCCAGCAGAAAGAGCAATAGACCCGCGTAGAGCGACAGGTACGAACCGGCAAACGGAATGCGGAACCAGAGCTGTGCGACCAGCAGCACTCCGCTCGCCTGGATCGTGCCCACCACCATCGAGGGCAGTGCCTTGCCGGCCATGATCTCGAAGGGACGAAACGGCGTCACCAGCAGCTGATCGAAGGTGCCTTGCTCGCGCTCGCGCGCGACCGACATCGCCGTGAGCATCATGGTCTGAATCAGCGTCAGGGTGCCGATCATGCCGGGTATCATGAACCAGCGGGTCTCCAGATTCGGGTTATACCAGGCGCGGGCGACGATTTGCACCGGCGGCGGTGCGACTCCGTGATCGCGGCCCCAGGTCGAATTGAATTGCTGCACGATACTGGTGATGTATCCCATCGCGGTGCCGGCGGTGTTGGAATTTCGGCCGTCGGCGATGAGCTGTATGTCCGCGCTCTGCCCGGACAGCAGGCGGCGCTCGAACTGCTGGTCGATTTGCACGATCAAAAGCGCCCGCCGCGCGTCGATCAGGGAGGCGACGTCTCCCGCCCGCTGCAAGTCCGCGACGCGCTCGAACACGCCCGAGCCGTCGAGGCCGGCCAACAGCTGACGGGAAGCCGCGCTGTGGTCCTGATCGAGCGCCGCGTAGGTGACGTGATTGAGATCGTAGGTCGCCGCGTAACCGAAAATCAGCGCCTGCACCACCGGCGGTACCAGCAGGCTCATGCGGCTGCGGGGATCTTTCAGCACCGCCAGCAACTCCTTGCGCGTCAGTGCCAGAATCCGCAGAAGTGAGCCGAACATGACGGTCATTCCAGGGTCTTGCGCAGGGCGATGCGGCTGGCGAGCGCCAGCGCGGCCGCCATGGCCGTGAGAACCAGCGTGTTCGGCACGATCACCGACCAGACATTGCCGGCCAGAAACACGCTCTGCAACAGCGCCACGTAGTAGCGCGCCGGCAATGCATAGGTGATCATCCGTACAACGGCCGGCATGCTGCGCAGGTCGAATAGAAATCCCGACAGCATGAACGCGGGCATGAAGGTCGCCAGCAGCGTCAGCTGGCTGGCGACGAGCTGGTTCTTGACCCACGATGAGATCAGCAATCCGATGCCGAGAGCCACCAGCACGTACAGCATTGAGGCGCCGAGCAACACTCCCATGGAGCCGCGCAGGGGCACATGGAACAAGAACTTGGCGGACAGCACGCAGAGCCCGAAGCCGAACAGCGCGAGCACGAAGTAGGGCAGCGTCTTGCCGAGCAGAATCTCGTCGCTGCGCACCGGCGTGACCAGCAGCGATTCGAAAGTGCCGCGCTCCCATTCTCGTGCCATGACCATGGCCGTCAACAGGGCGCCGATCAACGTCATCACCAGCACGACGAGGCCCGGAACTAGAAAGTAGCTGCTGTCGTTGGCTTCGTTGAACCACAGACGCGACTGCACGTTGACGAGCGGCAGCCGGCCGGGCCGCCCCTCCGCAGCGAGCCGCGCCGACCAGGCGCCGACCACGCCCTGAACGTAGCCTTCGATGATGCGCGCCCGGTTCGCATCGCCGCCGTGCACGATGAGCTGCACGTCGGCATCGCCCGCGGCGAGGCGGCGCGGGAAATCCTCGGCGATCCGCACGATGCCGTCCACTCGATGCTCGAGCAGCAGCCGTTGCGCCGGCGGCATGGAACGGGTCGTCACGGGATGAAAATAGGGCGAGAGCTGGAAGCCGGCCGCGAGTTCCATGGCCTCGGGCGTTGCGCTTTCGATCACGACCGCGACGGGGACGTTCTTGACATCGAGCGACAGTCCGTAGCCGAACAACAGGATGAGTATCAGCGGTAGTACGGCGCCGATCGCGATGCTCGACGGGTCGCGCACGATCTGGCGCGACTCCTTCAGCACCAAGGCGCGGACACGCAGAAGCTTCATCGCCCAGCCGTCGAACCTCGATCTCGAAGCGGCGCCGCTCATGAGTGCGCGAGCCTCACGCGGCGGATGCCGGCGCGTTCGCCGAGGGCCCGAGGCTGCCGCGCGACTGCTCGACCACGGCAATGAAGGCATCATCCATGCTCGGCTCCGGCCCGGCGCGCGCGAGCGCCCGCACCTGCGCCGGCGATCCATGGGCCAGCACCCGCCCTGCATCCATGATGGCGATGTGGTCGCAGTACTCCGCCTCCTGCATGAAGTGCGTCGTGACGATGACCGTGACGCCTTGTTCGGCGAGCGCAGTGATGCGCCGCCAGAACGAGCGGCGCGCCAGCGGGTCCGTGCCGCTGGTCGGCTCGTCGAGGAACAGAATCTCCGGCTCATGCAGCAGCGCGGCGGCCATTGCGAGACGCTGCTTGTATCCCCCCGGCAGCTGCGAACTGGTGGCGCGCGCATGCGCACCGAGGTCGAATTGCTCCATTGCCCAATCAATGCGGGTGCGCCTGCGTTCGCCGTGCAAGCCGTAGGCGCTGGCGAAGAACTCGAGGTTCTCGATCACGCTCAAAGGACCGTACAGTGAGAATTTCTGCGCCACGTAGCCGAGTCTCGCGCGGGCCGAGGCTGAAGTCTTGCGCACGTCGGCGCCCGCCACGCGCAGCTCGCCGCCGCTCGGCGCGAGCAGGCCGCACAACATGCGAAATGTGGTGGTTTTGCCGGCGCCGTTGGGGCCGAGCAGGCCGAATATTTCGCCGCGGCGCACTTCGAAGTCGATGCCGCCGACTGCGGTGAAGGCGCCGAATTTCTTCACCAGCCCGCGGACCAGGACCGCGGCCTCTTCGTCGCGCCGGGCGAGCGGGCGGGCGATGGCAATGGGCTTCGAGCGCTCGCGGGCGGATTGGTTTTGAAGCAATATCATGAATCCGTCCTCGAAGCGCGGCGCCACCGGCTCGATGCGCAAACCGTGCAGGGCGTCGGCGGCGAAACCTTGTGTGTCGGCCGGATCCGCGACGGCTGCGCCGCGAACGAAGCGGACACGCCCCGCGTCGGGCACCGCATCGACGATGTCCTGCCGGTCGAGCAGCCGGGCCTGCAGGCTGCGCGCCGACTGTCCCGCGGCCGGGGCGGCGACGAAACTGCGCCCGGCGGCCTCAGCCGTGACCTGCTCCGGGGAACTTTGCGACAGCACCTTCCCCCGATGCAGCATGATCACGCGACTGCAGCGCTCTGCCTCGTCCAGATAGGCCGTGCTGAGCAATACCGTCAGTCCTCGATCGGCCACCAGGCGGCGAACGATGTCCCATAGTTCACGTCGCGACAGCGGATCGACTCCGACGGTCGGCTCATCGAGCAGCAGCAGTTCCGGAGAGCGCACCAGCGTGCAGGCCAACCCGAGTTTTTGTTTCATGCCGCCCGACAACTGACCGGCAAGACGCCTGCGGAAGGGTCCCAATGCGGTCATTTCCATGAGTTCGGGATAGTGCCGCGCCCGTTCCTCGGCGCTCACGCCGTGCAGATCCGCGTACAGATCCAGATTCTCGGCAACGGTGAGATCCTCATAGAGGCCGAAACGCTGCGGCATATAGCTGATGCGATCCTGAACCTGCTGCGGATCCGCCGCCACATCGACCCCGAGCACCGTCAAAGAGCCGGCATCCGCGCGAAGCAAGCCGGCGGCGAGACGCATCAGGGTCGTTTTCCCCGCACCGTCAGGGCCCACGAGCGCCGTGAGCTCGCCGTGGTTGGCCTCGATCGATACCTCGTCGAGCGCGCACACCGGCGCCTCGTGCTCGCGCGCGAACAGCTTACGCAGCGAACGCGTGGCCACGGCCGGCGCCGGCTGCGCCGCGCCGCTCATGCGCCGCCGCCCGCTGCGGCGCCGGACCGGGACGCGGCGCCATCATGGCCGGGCCGCAGCGCAAGATGCACCGTCGCAGGCATTCCCAAGCGCAGCTCATCGCCGGGATCGCGGACGAACACGCGTATCTCGTACACCAGGCTGGAGCGCAGGTCGGTGGTCTCCACCGACTTCGGCGTAAACTCCGCCACCGGTGAAATGAAGCCGACCCAGGCCGAAAAACTACGCCCGTGAAAGGCATCGACGGTGACCGCCGCGTGCGTGCCCTCATGCACCGAACCCAAGTCCGTTTCGGCGATGTATGCCCTGACCCACTTGGGGTCGACGATCGCGAGCGTAAAGGCCGATTTCTGCGGCGAGGAGATTTCACCGGGTTCGGCGATGCGCGAGCGCACCACCGCGTCGAGCGGCGCAAGCAGATCGGCGTCCTTGAATTGCTGCTGCAACAGCGCCAGCTGCGCCTCATCGGCGCGCAGTTGCGCTTCGCCCTGCGCGACGTCCTCGCGGCGCGGGCCGGCGAGCTCCAGCGCCAAGGCCTTCTGATTCACCACGCGCCGCGCCTCGGCGGTGTCGAGCGCCGCCTTGGCCGAATCCATATCCTCGCGGCTGACCGCGCGCCCGGCGGAGCTGGCCGACAAGGAGCTCAGCCGAGCGTATTGTGCGCCGGCATTTTCCGCATCCGCCGCAGCGGCATCGACGTTGGCGCGCGCCTGCGCGATCTCTTCCGGCCGATTGCCGTGATGCAGCCGGTCCACGGCCTGCTGTTGTGCGGCCAGATCGGCCTCGGCCTTGGCGACCTGCGGCCGCAGGCGGCTGGTATCGAGCCGCGCGAGAAGCTGGCCCCGCTTGACGTGGTCGCCCTCCTGCACCAGGACTTCAGCGATGCGTTCGCTGCCGTTGAACGGCAGCTCAACCTGCCTCAGATCAACGTTGCCGTACAGCACAAGCTCAGTTGGAGAATTGCGGCGGGCGATGGAAAACCACAATATCGCCCCGACAATGCCGGCGATCAGGACAGCGAACCGCGCAATCTTTGGCATACGGGCACCTGGGTTTGGTGCAGTAAAGAGCAGATTCCGCCGTCAGTCAAGTGAACTCCCGATTCGAATTCAAATTTGAATTCGAATTTACTTGAATCCACGGCCTGAAGGTGCTGAAGTGTCGTCGCAACCGGATCCCACGGCCGATATGATGCCTATGAAGCAACGGAGGGGCGCGCAGGCGGGCGTGCGCACGCCGCGCCGCGCCACGGCGCGCAGCGCGCGCACGCGATCGCAGGTGATGGAGGTTGCCGGACAGGCGTTCGCCGAATTCGGATTCGACGGCGTTGCCGGACAGGACATCTGCCGCCGGGCCGGGGTCCATGCGTCAGCGATCGTCTACCACTTCGGCGGGATGGCGGGGCTGTATCGCGCGGTACTGGAAGAGGCCGAGCGGCGTCTCGTCACCACCGGGTCCATCGTCGCGGCGGTCAAAGCGCAGTCCGATCCGCGCCGCCGGCTCGAGGCCTTTCTCGGCATGATTGTGGGGGCGCTGACCAGCCCGGCGTCGCAGACCTGGGCCGGGCGATTGTTCGCCAGGGAATTCGTCGCGCCGTCCACCGCTTCCGGGCTGGTCCATGACCATGCCCTCGCGGTTCGCGCGAAAATGCTCAAGTCCATCGTCGGCGCGCTGACCGGGGCCGCGCCGAACGACCCGCTGGTGGCGCGCGCTTGCATCAGCACGATCGCGCCGTGTGCCCTGTTGTTGTTGGTCAACCGGCGCAAGCTTTTGCGGATGCTGCCGCAGATGAAACTCGGCCCTGAGTCGGCGTCGCAGATCACGCGGCACATGGTCGATTTTGCGCTCGCCGGACTTGACGCGATCGCCCCGCGCAGAGGAGCGATGGGCGGCCCAAGGACGGGTGCCCGGCGGTGACACCCCGGGGCTGGTGCCAAGATCAGCGTGTGCCTTTCAGCGGCTCGTCGAGACTGGTTCTACAGCCGGGGCAATGCGCGGTCTTCGCCCATCCGTTCGCAGCCCGCGCAGCGATCGAGCCGAGCGGGCGTCGGCACTGTGCGCACGGCGTGCGGTACAGCAACACGATGACCGCCACAACCCCGGCGAAAAAAGCGGCCAGTGAAAACCAATTCAGCCAGAAGTTGTCGTAGGCGAAAGTCGCCGACAATACGCAAAACAGAATGCCGGGAAGCACCAATAGCGCCGCCTCGTTTCTACGCCGCCTTAGAATCTCCCGCATGGTCATGGAGCCATCTTACCGTATGGACGGCGCGATTCGGTATCATCCGTAAATGAAGATATCAGGTCCCCGAGGCTCTGAGTTGCTCGCCGACATTGCGCGGCGCGCCATGCTCGAGCGGGGCTTGTTGCCGGAGTTCTCCGCGGCGGCCTTGCAGCAGGCCGCCGCCATCGCCGTGCCCGCCCAGGCATCGGATCCCGGCATTCGCGATTTGCGCAATCTCTTGTGGGCATCGATCGACAACGACGACTCGCGCGACCTGGATCAGCTTTCCGTGGCGCAGCCTTTGAGCGGCGGGGCGGTGAAGATATGGGTGGCGATAGCCGACGTCGATGCCATCGTCCATCGCGGTTCGCCGATCGACGATCACGCACGCAGCAATACCACCTCCGTGTACACGGTGCCGCGCATCTTTCCCATGCTGCCCGAAAAGCTGTCGACCGACCTCACCTCGTTGGGTGAAGGGCAGGAGCGGATCGCGGTGGTCGTGGAGATGACGGTGAGCATCGACGGCGGGTTGACCGCATCCGATGTTTATCGCGCGCTGGTCCGCAACCGGGCCAAACTTGCCTACAATGCAGTGGGCACCTGGCTCGAGGGCAGGGGGCCCGCGCCGCCGCGGCTGGCCGCGGTTCCCGGACTGGACGAGCAACTGCGCATCCAAGACCGCACCGCACAGGCACTGCGGGCCGTGCGTCACGCCCACGGCGCACTGTCCTTGGAGACGATCGAGGCCCGGCCGGTGTTCGAGGGCGAGGTGCTGAGCGACTTGCGCCCGGACACGAAGAACAGGGCCCACGAGCTCATCGAGGATTTCATGATCGCAGCCAATGGCGTGACCGCACGCTACCTTGCCGGCAAGGGAATGCCCTCGCTGCGGCGAGTGCTGCGGACTCCTGCGAAATGGAGCCGCATCGTCGAACTGGCCAGGCAACTCGGCGATATCCTGCCGGCAGAACCCTCGGCCCTGGCTCTCAATTCGTTTCTCGGCAAACGCCGGCAGGCGGACCCGGTGCACTTTGCGGATCTGTCGCTATGCGTCATCAAGCTGCTGGGCAGGGGCGAATACTGGCTCGACATGCCAGGCCAGCCGATCGAGGGACATTTCGGCCTCGCAGTGAACGATTACACCCATTCCACGGCGCCCAATCGGCGTTTCCCGGACTTGCTCACGCAGCGCCTGCTCAAGTCCGTGCTCATGGGGCGGATGGCCGAGTATTCGCAGGACGAGCTGCGCTCGCTGGCCGCGCACTGCACGATGCAGGAGGACAATGCCGCCAAGGTGGAGCGGCAGGTGGGCAAGTCGGCGGCAGCGCTGCTGCTGGCAACGCGTATCGGGCAACACTTCGATGCCATCGTCACCGGGGCGGCCGAGAAGGGGACTTGGGTGCGAATTTCCTCGCCGACCGCCGAGGGGAGGGTCATCAAGGGATTTGCGGGTTTGGATGTGGGCGACCGGTGCCGGGTGAAATTGGTGCGCACGGACGTCCAACGCGGATTCATTGATTTCGAGCGACTAACCTAGGAGAACCCATGCAGCCCGGAGTTCCAAAATCGGCCGAACTTGCCTACGAAGACCAATCCTTCCTCTCCAGCGAGGACGGGCGGCCGATGCGGATTCTGTCGGAATACTTGGGGCCGCTGCATCGCTTTCGCCATGAAAACATTCACGACACCATCGTCTTCTTCGGCTCGGCCCGCCTGTCGAGCGCGGGGCCGCTTGGGCGCTACTACCTCGAGGCACGCGAGCTCGCACGTCTGCTCACTCTCTGGTCGAAGGGCCTGTCATCGCGCGCGCATCGCTACGTCGTCTGCTCAGGCGGCGGCGGGGGCATCATGGAGGCCGCCAACCGCGGCGCGGCCGATGCCGGCGGAAGGACGATCGGGCTCAACATCAGCCTGCCGCACGAGCAGCGGCCGAATCCATACGTCACGCCTGAGCTGTCATTCGAGTTTCGTTATTTCTTCATGCGCAAACTCTGGTTCGCCTACCTGGCGCGGGGGTTGGTGGTTTTTCCCGGAGGCTTCGGCACATTGGATGAGCTCACCGAGATCCTGACGCTGGCGCAGACCCGCAAGCTCGAGCGTCCGATTCCGGTGATTCTCTACGGCTCCGCCTATTGGAAAGAGATCGTCAATTTCGAGGCCCTGGTGCGCCACGGCATGATCGACGATAAGGATCTGGATCTGTTTCATTACGCGGACGATCCGGCCGGCGCCCTGGCGCTGCTTAAGAGCGCACTGCTCGTGGAGCCCGAACAGGCCGCTCCTTGCCTGGCGCATTCGAGAACGCGGGAATCGAACGACCGTTGACGGAGGCAGCGCCGGTACCGCGCCGGCAGCATGCGGAAAACACTGCGCTGTACCGTAGATCCACGGATATTCGCCGCATCGCTTCTCCTCAATAATGCTTGCGAAGGGCTCGAAAGAGGGAAACACCATGCTTGCATTCCATCGAATTCTCGTTGCGGTGAAACTCGACGGCAAACCAATGCCGGCGGTACTCAAGGCTGCGCAGCTGGCCCGCGCCTTCGGCGCGCAGTTGGAGCTGTTTCATGGACTGACGATGCCCGTATATGTCGACGCCGATCAGACACGCGAACGGGGGTTGAGCTCACTCGAGGAAGATCTGCGCAGGAACGCCCTTCGCCGGCTCGAGGCGATCGCGGACCGGCTGCGCGTACACAGCATGAAGGTGACGGTGTCGGCAGAATGGGATTATCCCGCACATGAAGCCATCGTGCGGCGAGCGCGGGAGATCAAGGCCGACCTCATCGTCGCGTCGATGCACCCGGGACGACACCGCATGCCCTGGATGCTGCAATTGACCGATTGGGAGCTGGTGCGAGGAAGCCCGGTGCCCTTGCTCCTGGTGAAGAATCCCCGACCCTATCGCCGCGCCGCCGTGCTCGCTGCGATCGATCCCAGCCATGCGCACGAAAAGCCGCTGCAGCTCGACAAACAGATCCTGCAAGTCGCCAAGAAGCTGAGCCTGGCGCTGCGGGGCCGCCTGCATGCGATGCACGCATATCCGGTCATTCCGATGGGCGCCCTGCCGGAGGGGATTACCCCGGGGACCTTGGAAGCCATTCAGGCCGACGAGCAGCGCAGGGCGCGAACGCGCTTCAGCCGCGCCTTGCGCATGTCGCGGATTGCACGTGCGCGCCGGCATCTCATCGCCGGGCAGCCCGTCAGCGCCATAGCCGAGGCCGCCCGTCAAAGCGGCTGCGCCATCGTCGTGATGGGGGCGATATCCCGCTCGGGCTACAAGCGAGTGCTGATCGGCAACACCGCCGAACGGATACTGGATGAACTGGCCTGCGACATCATGGTCATCAAGCCGGAAATTTTTCGCAGCGACATTCCGCGTGCGTCGCGCGGCGTTCGACTGCGGGTCAGCCTGCCCATGACGGCGTTGGTGTAACCGCGTCACCGTTGAGGAGAACATCATGCGACTCGACCGCTCAACGGCAAGCACCAATTCCTCGCGGACCTTCAGTGAACAGCTGCGCCGCGTTGCCCGGCTGCCGGAGGCGCCCGCTCAGTTGGCGCGGCTTCACCAGGTCAAATGGGGCCGGCATTCTCTGGCGCCGCCGAGCGGCGCATGATCAATGCATCATGAGAACCGGCAGGCCGGCGCGCTCGATTAGGGCGCGTGTAACGCCGCCGAAAACCGCCTCTCGCAGCGGCTTGTGGCCGTAGCCGCCGACAACCAGCAAATCGGCGTGCAGCTCGGCGGCGGCTTGTGCCAGGTCCGTCGATGCCTGCTTCGACTTGCCGCCCATACAGCGCGTTTCGGCTGAGATACCGTGCCACTTGAGCTGTTGCGCGAGATTTTGCAGGGCGGAGATTTTGGCCGCATTGTCCTCTTCGACGCTGAGCAGGACCACTCGCCCGGCTTGCTTGAGCAGCGGCATTGCAACCGTCACGGCGCGCGCGGCTTCGGGGGTTTCCTTCCAGCCCACCACCACGGTAACCATCGGCTCCGCCCTGCCGCCGTCCGGCGCGATCAAAATCGGGCGCCCACAGCCCATCAGCAGCCACTCGATGAGGCCGTAGCGCATGAGATCGTCGGTGTGCCGTCGGCCCAGCACGATCAGGTCGCTGTGGCGGGCATGCTGCATCAGGCGGTTCTCGGCGTCGTCGGTCTCCTCGACCCAATGTGCCGTGACGATCGGAAGGGCGGTCGGCGATCGTTGGATCGTCACTCCCCCCGCCTCGCAGAAGTGCTTGAAGTGCTCGAGGGCGCTCGCTGAGAGATTCTCGTCGCGACTCTTCAGGTGATCGAGCGCATCGCCCAAGGCGGGCCCGACACAAAACTGCACGTGGGGCGAGCGTATCGCCGCCTCGCAGACCGACAGGCGCAAGTGATAGATATCCAGATGCGCGGCCAGCGGCCGCGCCACGGCGAGCGCTGTCGCGAAAACACATTCGTCGGTTTGTGTACCGCTTGCGGGGACAAAGATGGTTTTGATCATGTCGACCTCGGGGCTATACAGAGCGGCCTCTGCCCATGTTCCGGTATTGCAGATGCTCGGTGAGACGAGGCGTGCACGCCATAGGGACTTGCCCTTAGTATGCTTCGGTGCCGGCTTCGCGGTCTTGGCCGTAGAATAGCGACTCGGCCAATCGCCCGGTTTAATCGCAATGCGCGCAGCGAACTCTCATGTCGGAGTCGGGCCCAAGTCCGGCAAGGCGGCCTCGAGCGTCCTGCTGCGGCGTCAAGTCGCAGTGTTGCAGCATGGGTTGAATCGGGCGGCCGCGGCGGCGGAGGCGGCGCCGAGTGCGGCGGCCATTCACAGGACGCGGGTGGCGTCGCGCCGATTGAGAGTCCTGTTGAACGCCCATGCGCGGGAATTGGATTCGAAGGCGTGCAAACGATACCGGCGAGATCTCAAGGAGCTGGCGGACGATCTCCAGCCGGCGCGGGATGCCGATGTGGCCCGGCGCCTCATTCTAGGGTTCGCAAGAAATCGGAACGGCGACGCCGGCGATTCCCGCGCGCTCTACCAACGCGCGGTGAGAAGATGCGAATCGACACTCACAGCTCTTCGCGCGACCATGGCGGGAGCGGCATGGCGGCAGCGGCTTGCGCAACTTCAGCAGCTGTCCGTGCTTTCATCCCTGATCAAGCAGAACGACGATCCGGCGTCGGCGGTGACGCATCGTCTGGTGAAGCGGCAACGCCGGCGGTTGCAGACGGCTCTCACAGATGCCGGCAACAGTCCGCCGAAACTTCATCGAATCAGGCTGAAAATCAAAGCGATGCGATATCTCCTGGAGGCTTGCCTGCCGAAGAGCGCCGTCGAGAACAATGAAGAACTCAAACGATTGCGGCAGATTCAGACCTGTCTCGGCGATATCCACGATGCGGAGAACGTGCGCGAGACCCTGCGCGCGAATCGGACGGATCGAAAGGCCGCGCACGAGTTGCGCAAGAGACTCGAGAATTGGAAGTGCCGACGGCTTGGAGCCTTCAAGAAATGCCGCAAGGCGCTGACTCGGCTGTGGGGTGCCGCGGATTGAGGGCGCGACGCGTTGTCTATCGCTGCCACAGGACCTGAGGGGCTTCCAGGGGAAGATTCAGATCCGGATAGATCGGCACGATGCGCGCCGTATAGTCGCTTGCGGCGCGTGTCGCGGGTACATCGCCGACGTATAGGTTCATCAGGGCGCCTTCAGACGGGCCGAGGCGCGTCATCCGCTGCCGACATTCCGAGCGCTCGCCCGCCGGATCCGCATACAGCTCCACCTGCAAGGTCTGCGGGTCCAAGGAACCGAGATCGACCTCGACGGTGAAGTAATGTCGATCCCCGCGGGTGTCGACCTGGGTGCGGCCGAAGTGCAGAGACGGCCAGCCAAGATCCATCGCATGCCGCCAGGCGCTCATCCGGAGGGCCAGAGCGCCGTTGTTCTGCGACCGCCGCCGGTAGGAGGCGGCGGCGGGCAAGTAACAACGTTCCACGTATTCCCGGACGCTGCGATTTGCGGAGTAAATCGGCGTCAGGCGCGCCATGCTCTCGCGCACGCGCGCCACCCAGGCGCGCGGGATGTCGTGCTCGTCGCGGGAGTAGAACTCGGGGATTACCTGGCGCTCCAGCAGGTCATAGAGTTGCGAAGCTTCGATATCGTCCCATGCCGGATCTTCGTCGTGCTCCCTGCCATCGCCCAGCGCCCAGCCCACGCTCGGCGCATAGGCCTCCGCCCACCAGCCGTCCAGCTCGGATAAGTTCAGTCCGCCGTTGACCAGGACCTTCATGCCGCTGGTGCCGCAGGCTTCCCAAGGCCGCCGCGGCGTGTTGATCCATACATCGACCCCCTCGACCAGCCGCTCGGTCAGGAGCATGTCGTAATCGCTCAAGAAAATCGCATGCGGCCTCACGTCGGGGCGGCGCACGAATTGCACCCAGTCACGAATCATTGCCTGACCGGGGAGATCCGCCGGATGAGCTTTGCCGGCGAGAATGAGTTGAACCGGCCGCCGCGGGTTGGCCAACAAGCGGGCCAATCGCTCTGGATCGCGCAATAGTAAATTCGGCCGCTTGTAAGTTGCGAACCGGCGCGCGAAGCCCAATGTGAGCACATCCGGCTTGAACAGGTGCTTCGCATCCTCGATCGCCTCGACGGTGCTCCCCGAAGCGGCGAGCTGCGCCGACAGGCGCTCGCGGGCGTAATCAATGAGCGATTTGCGGGCGGACGTTCGACATTGCCAGATGTCGGAGTCGGCCGCGCGGCGGATCGGCTCTCCGACGGATTCCAAGGACCCCAGCCAGCGATCCTTGCCGCAATAGCCGGTCCATAGCTCGTCCGCGGCAGGACTGTCCCAGCTCGGCGTGTGGACTCCGTTGGTCACGTGGCCGATGGGCACCTCGATCGCCGGCCGGCGCGGGAACAGCGGCGAGAACAACCGGCGGCTGACCTCGCCGTGGAGCCTGCTGACACCGTTGATGGCTGCGCAGCCGCGCACGGCCAGATAGGCCATATTGAAGGGCTCCGAATCGTCGACGGCGTTCTCGCGCCCCAGCGCGAGCAGTTCGCGCAGCGAGATATGCAACGCCTCGCCTGCATAGTGCGCGAGGTATTGCTCCACCAGTTGAGGAGCGAAACGATCGAACCCCGCCGGCACCGCCGTATGCGTGGTAAAGATGTTGCCCGCACGGGTTGCGGTCAATGCAGCCTCGAATGATGCTCCGGTGGCTTCCATGAAGGCGCGCGCCCGGTCGAGGATGGCCAGGGCGGCATGCCCTTCGTTGAGATGACACACCTCGGGTTGCAGGCGCAGGGCCTCCAGCACCCGCCAGCCGCCGATGCCGAGCACGATTTCCTGCTGCAGACGAAGCTCCGGACCGGCGCCGTACAGCTCGCTCGTAATGCCGCGGTGCGCCGGGTAATTGCCGATGTCGTTACTGTCGAGCAGGTACAAGTGCAACCGGCCGACCTTGACCTGCCAGACGCGCAACCAGAGGCGGTACCCGGGCAGCCGTATCTCCAGCCTGAGCCAATCGCCTTCCGGGGTACGCATGGGCGTGACCGGCAGCTGCCCCGGATCGTTGTAGGGATACAGCGCTTGTTGTCCGCCGTCGTGGCCGATGATCTGCCGGAAATAGCCCTGGCTGTACAGCAATCCCACGCCCACGACCGGCACTCCGAGATCGCTCGCCGCCTTGAGCTGATCGCCTGCCACATTGCCCAAGCCGCCTGCATAGATCGGCAGTGCCTCGCTCAACATGAATTCCATGCTGAAGTATGCAACTCGGACAGGGCCTGCTTCCGGATGCGCCTGCCGGAACCAGGTCGGCGCCGCCGCTGCATCGTTCGACGCACTCGCGAGCCGGTCCAGGTTCTTGCGGAATTGCGCATCGCCGAGCATCCGCGTCAGCCGCCGCCGCGATATCGTGCGCACGACCACCCATGGGCTGTGCGTTCTCGCCCATAGATCGGGATCCAGTTGTCTCCACAACTCATCGGTGCCGTGGTTCCAGCACCAGCGCAGGTCCAGCGCCAGCTGCCGCAGTTGCGCGGCTCCCGAGTCAATGTGCGACGAAGGGATATCCGTGCTCATGGGCCTGTTCTAGGAGATGAGCTGCAATGCGGGCGTTCGGGTGCGGTTGAGAAGGGCGAGAAGCGCGCTTCTATCGAGCGTTTCATGCTCCAGCAAGGAGCGCGCCAGCTCATCGAGCTGGGTTCGTCGTTCGGTCAACGTGGTGCGAACGCGCTGTTCCGCCTCGCCGAGCAATCGGCGCACCTCTTCATCGACCGATTGCGCGGTCCGTTCGCTGCAATCGCCGCGCGCAAAAGGCTGCGGCTCCGCCATGAATATCTGGGACTCCGCCTTTTGCAGCGTCGCGGGCCCCAACAGCGGGCTCATGCCGTATTGCGTGACCATGTGTCGCGCTATGTCGGTCGCACGCTGAAGATCGTTCTGCGCGCCGGTCGAGACCTCGCCGTATACCAGCTGTTCGGCAACTCTCCCGCCCAGCAACACATCCAGCCGATCGAGAAGCTCGCCGTACTTGAGAAGGTACCGGTCCTCCGTAGGCAGCTGTTGCGTGAACCCGAGCGCGCCGATGCCGCGCGGGATGATGGAAATCTTGGAAACCTTGTCCGCCCTGGGTCTCGATTCAGCCACCAGGGCATGACCAGCCTCATGGTGCGCCACCGTCTCCTTCTCCGTTTGGTTCATCACTCGATTCTTTTTTTCAAGTCCGGCGACGACACGGTCGATGGCCTCGTCGAAATCGCTCATCTCGACCGCCGCTTTGTCATGCCGCGCGGCGCGAAGCGCCGCCTCGTTGACGATGTTCGCGAGATCTGCGCCCACGCAGCCGGCGGTCTTCGCGGCGACTTGGGACAGATTCACGTCGCCCCCCAGGGTCAGATGCTTGGCGTGCACCTTGAGAATCTTCTCGCGCCCGCGAATATCGGGACGATCGATGGCCACATGCCGGTCGAAGCGCCCCGGCCGCAGCAGGGCCGGATCGAGGATTTCGGGACGGTTGGTGGCCGCCATGATGATGATGCCGCTGCGCGTATCGAACCCGTCCATCTGCACCAGCAACTGATTGAGGGTTTGTTCCCGCTCCTCGTTGCCTCCCAGGCTGCCGGCGCCGCGCGCTTTGCCCAGGGCGTCCAGCTCGTCGATGAAGATGATGCAGGGCGCAAGCTTCTCGGCCTGCTGAAACAAGTCGCGCACCCGCGCGGCGCCCACGCCCACGAACATCTCGACGAACTCTGATCCGGAGAGAGACAGAAAAGGCACTTGCGCTTCGCCCGCGACGGCCTTGGCCAGCAGGGTCTTGCCCGTGCCCGGAGCGCCGACGATGAGCACGCCTTTGGGAATCCTTCCGCCGAGCCGGCGATAGCGCTGCGGGGTCTTGAGAAAATCGACCACCTCAATCAGCTCTTCCTTGGCCTCATCGATTCCCTCGACATCTGCAAATGTCACGCTCAGGTTCTTTTGCACGTAAACCTTGGCCTTGCTCTTGCCGACGTCCATCATGCTGCCGATTTGACCTCCGCCCATCCGGCGTATCGCGAAGCCCCATATCAGGAAGAAAATCGCCGCAGGGGCGACCCAGGACAGCATCGTCCAAAACCAGCGGTTCTCGATCCGCCCGGCGAATTTCACCTTCGCCGCCTGCAGCTCGGCCACGAGATTCGTGTCGGGAACCCGTGCCACGACGAATTTGTAGTCGCCGGCGCCGGCGGCTGACGGTGCATGAGCCGCGGCCGATGCGTCAATCCCGCTGATTTCGGCGATGCCGGTCAGCTGCTCCTCGCCGATGGTGACCTCTTTGATCTTGCCGGCCTGAAGCAAGCTCTGGAAATCGCTGTACGCCAGCACCTGCGCATGCGGGCCGCCCAGAAAGCTCTGGACCGCCAGCAGGACGAGCATGACGCCGACGAAGTACCAGAGAGAAAAATGCTGCTTGCTGTCCATGGATCCAGAGACCGGCTGTCGAGATCAGCGTCGGCCGGTAAGCACCGCCGGACCGCCGGGCGCAAACCCGAAGTTGCCGATGCGTCCACGGCAACCTGGGAAAACGGCGCCCGGCGGCATTATCGCCATGCCCTATTGAATCAACAGCCGATTTTCCACGTTGGCGACACCGGGCGCCGCCCAAGCGGCTCGCGAGGCCTCGTCGTGCTCCTGCCACGTATGGACATGTCCCTTGAGGACGACGGTGGAACTATTCACGTTCACCTCGATGCCCTTTGCGTCAAGAACTGCGTGGCGCTTGAACGCCTCTTCGATCTTCTGCTTCACGTCGGTCACCTTGACGGTGGATGCCACTATGACGTCGTTGGTGACGCCCTTGACGCCGATCAGATTGCGCACGGTATTTTCGGCCGAGATCCTTTGATATCCCCAGCTTACATTTCCGCTCAACGTGATCCAACCGTCCTTCACGACCGGTTTGATCTGGCTGCCTGCCAACGACACATTCCAGCGCAGAGCATTGGCAGCCGCCTCCGCGATGTCTGTGTCGCTACGTACGCCGGACAACGGAATCTTGACCTGAACGTCGTTGGCGATGGCCCGTACGCCGCTGACTCGCTTGGCGATATCCTCGGCAGACCACTTGCCGGCGAAACTGTCGACCTCGCCGGTCAGAGTCACGACACCATCATTGACGATGACGCCGATTTTCTTGTCGTCGATGCTCGGGTCCCATTTCAATTCCGCTTCAACGTCGCGCCGAATGTCCACATCGGTTTTCATACGAATCTCCTTGAATTGAAAAAATACCTAATCATTTACACCGCAACGTTGTCACGTGCGGTCGCCCCTCACTTATCTTAGGGCCGCGATGAGCGTTGTCGATACGTAGTTTCCACGGCGACGTATCGACAATTGCTGTGCTGCGAGACCGTTCAAAACGCGCATACTCGACACGAGTAAACAGGATTTCGAGGGCGGCCTAATCATGAAAAAAGCAGGCATTTGGATCGATCATCGCAGAGCGGTGATCGTCGCAGTCGGTTCCGGCGATGAGTACACGACCCAGATTCTTTCAAATGTCGAGAAACACTTGGAACGGTCCGGAGACTCGCCGCTGAAGGGGCCTTACGAAGCGCGCCAGGTGCCGCGCGACGACAGGCGCCAGATGGCGTTGACCGGAGAACTCAACGCCTACTACGACACGGTGATCGAGGCCGTTCGCGATGCCGGAGCGATGATCATTTTCGGTCCGGGGGAGGCGAAGGGCGAATTCAAGAAACGGCTCGAGAAGAACAAGCGCGATGCGCGGATAGCCGTGGTCGAGACCGCCGACAAGATGACCGATCCGCAGATTGCAGCCAAGGTGCGCGAGTATTTCAAGGACTCGCCGTAGGTCGCCATGACGCAGCCCATTGGCTTCACGTTGAACGGCCGAGGGGTGACACTGAACTCGGACGGCGACCGCACGCTGCTGTGGGCTTTGCGCACGGATTTTGCGCTTACAGGCACGAAGTACGGTTGCGGCGAGGGATATTGCGGGGCGTGCACCGTCCTCGTCGACGGCGGAGCGGCACGCTCATGCTTGATTCGGCTCTCCGACATCCAGAACAAAAAAGTGCTCACCATCGAGGGGCTCGCCCACGACGGCGAGCTGCATCCTCTGCAACAGGCATTCATAGACCACGGCGCCTTCCAGTGCGGCTACTGCACCTCCGGCATCTTGCTATCAGCGGTATCTTTCCTGCGAGAGACACCGAAACCCTCGCGCGCCGCCATCGTTGCGCACTTGGATCGCAGCCTTTGCCGCTGCGGCGCACATCAACGAATCATCGCCGCCGTCGAATCCGCCGCGCAGCGGATGGCGGAGTAGTCGTGAGCCCTGTTGCAGGGATCAGCCGCCGCGAATTCCTTCGCATGTCCGGAGGAGGCATCGTCGTGCTGGTGGCTCTCGGGCCGACACGGGCACTCCCCGAGGAGGCCAATCGCCTCTACCCGCAGGACTTCAACGCCTATCTCGCGATCGGCAAGAACGGCCGAGTCACCGTGTTCTCCGGAAAAATAGAGATGGGTCAGGGGGTAATGACCTCGCAGGCGCAGATGGTCGCCGAAGAGTTGGGGGTCTCGCTGGCATCGATAGACATGGTGCTGGGCGACACCGATCGATGTCCCTCCGACATGGGCACATTCGGCTCGCTGACCACGCGTATGTTCGGTCCTGCGCTGCGTGCCGCCGCGGCTCAGGCGCGTGCCGAGTTGATCGCGTTGGCAGCAAGGCGATTGAGGGTGTCGCCGGACAGGCTCAAGGTCGATCGAGGCATCGTCTTCGTCGCCGCAGAGCCGCATCGGCACGTAAGCTACGGCGAGCTGTCCAGAGGCGCAAGAATCGTCCGTTCCGTGAGCCGCGACGCGATTCTGCGCAGCGCTTCGGAATTCCGAGAAATGGGCGGTTCGCCGCAGCGGCTCGATGGGCGGGAAAAAGTCACCGGTGCGGCGAAATACGCCGCCGATATCCGCATTCCGGGAATGTTGTATGCGAGGTTGCTGCGTCCAACGGCGCATGGCGCCGCATTGCTGAGCGTCGACTCATCCGGAGCCGAGCATTTGCCCGGCATAACGCTGATCAAGCAGAACGGCTTGATTGCCGTGCTGCATGCCGACCCTGAAGCCGCCGAGCGTGCGTTGGGGCGCATCAACGCCAGTTGGCAGGCATCGGCGGGGACGCTGGACCAGGACAGCATTCACGCATACCTCGTATCGCAGGCCGCTCCTCTGAAAACCCTTGCGGAGCGCGGCGATATGGCTGCGGCGAAGTCGAGCGCGGTGCGAGCCGTCGAAGCGACCTACGAGAAAGGATATGTCGCGCACGCGCCTCTCGAGCCGCACGCGGCAGTGGCCCATATCGAACAGGGAAGGGTCACCGTCTGGGCGTCGACGCAGACGCCGTTTCCGACGCGGGATCGCATCGCCAAGGCTCTCGGAATGAGTCCCGCTCAGGTTCGAGTCATCACCCCCTTTCTTGGCGGCGGGTTCGGCGGCAAGAGTGCGGATGCCCAGGCCCTCGAGGCGGCTCGCCTCGCGCAGATCACCGGCAAGCCCGTGCAGGTGGCGTGGACGCGCGCGGAGGAATTTTTCAACGACACCTTCGATCCGGCCTGCGTCGTGAAGGTCGCCTCTGGAACCGACTCCAACGGGAAAATCTCGTTTTGGGACTATAGGGTCTACTGCGCCGGCGAACGCGGAGCCGTGGCTTGCTACGATGTTCCAAACGCCCTGTTTCGATCGACAGGCGGCATCTCGTACGGGTCCGGCGACTCGCACGGCACCTTGCATCCGTTTTCCGTTGGGCCGTGGCGGGCGCCGGGCGCCAACATGAACGTGTTTGCCATCGAATCGCAAATCGACACGATGGCATCCGCGATCGGCGACGATCCGCTGGCATTCCGGCTTCGCAATCTGACCGATCCACGGATGCGCAGAGTGCTGCAGGCGGCGGCGGATGCCTTCGGCTGGCTGCCGGCCGCCGCGCCGAGCAAGCGGGGCTTCGGGCTCGCATGCAACATCGACGCGGGAACCTATGTCGCGGCGATGGCCGAGGTCAAGGTGGACCCGGCGAATGGAAGCATCCAAGTGATTCGAATGACCTGTGCGCAGGACATGGGGATCGTCGTCAATCCCGAGGGCGCCAGGATGCAAGTCGAAGGCGGCATCACCATGGGTTTGGGCTACACCTTGTCGGAGGAACTGCGGTTCCTCGGCGGGGAGATTCTCGATGAGAATTTCGGGACCTACCAGATCCCGCGCTTTTCACAGGTGCCTCGAATCGATGTCGTTCTTGTCAAGAATGACGATTTGGCGCCGCAGGGTGGCGGCGAGCCGCCCATCACGACGACGGGCGCGGCGATAGCCAACGCCGTCTTCGATGCCACCGGCGCGCGTCTGTACAGGTTGCCGATCACCGCCGATCGCGTGCGGCTCGCGATCGCCCGATCGACGGGCTGAACTGCGCGTCTACGTATATTTGCGGATCGAATTGCCTCAAGCCTGCGCGTAGGCTTTGTTTCATGTCCGCCGCAACCGACGCAATCCGGGAGCAGACGCACACGGATCTATTCGACCCCGTGCAAGTCGGCGACCATCTTCTCGCCAACCGCATCGTGATGGCGCCGCTGACGCGAAGCCGTGCGACCGCGGCCGGAACGGCGACCTCCCTGATGGCCGAGTACTACGCGCAGCGTGCCTCTGCTGGGTTGATCATCGCCGAAGGGACCAATATATCCCCACAGGGACGCGGCTATGCCTTCACTCCGGGGCTGTATGACGATTCCCAGGTTGAGGCGTGGCAGCCCGTCACCGGAGCGATTCACGCCAGGGGAGGACGAGTGTTCGTTCAACTTTGGCACGTCGGACGCATTTCCCACCCCTCATTGCAGCTCGACGGCGCGCTGCCGGTGGCGCCTTCGGCGATATGCCCGAAGGTCTCAGCCTTCACCACGACGGGTTATCAGCCCTGCGTCACTCCGCGCGAGCTCGGCGCGGAGGAGATCGGCGATATCGTCGCTCAGTATGGACGGGCCGCACGCAATGCATTGGCCGCGGGCTTCGACGGGGTCGAAATTCACGCGGCCAACGGCTACCTCATCGAGCAATTCTTGCGCGACAGCACCAACCGTCGCAGCGACGGCTACGGTGGCTCCCGCGAACGGCGCGCGCGCTTCTTGCTCGATGTGGTCCGTACCGTTGTGCAGGCCTGTGGCCCCGGACGCGTCGGCATCCGGCTCTCGCCCATCTCTCCTGCCAACGATGCCGCGTTGGACAGCGACCCCGTCGGCACCTATGGATATGTCGTCGAGCAGCTCAATGTCTTCAATATCGCGTATCTTCATGTGATCGAGGGCGTCGCGCAGGGAGCCCGCGAAATCCCGGGCGGATTCGATCTGCAGGTGCTGCGGCGCGATTTCAAGGGTCTTTATATCGCCAACAATGGTTACGACCTGCAACTCGCCCTCGACGCTCGACAGCGGCTGCTTGCGGACTTGATCTCGTTCGGCCGGCTCTACATCGCGAATCCCGATCTGGTGGAGCGGTTCCGCACCGGGGCTGCCCTGAACGCGCCTGATCGAGCGACATTCTTCGGCGGCGGGGCACCCGGCTACACCGACTATCCATGCCTATAGCCGGAGCGGACCATGCCCTACCTTACCAATGACGATCTGCCTCCGGGCGTGAGGCATCACTTGCCGCTCCATGCTCAAGACATCTTCCGTGAGACCTTCAACAATGCCTGGCGACACTACGGCGTGTCGCACCCTTCGCAGTGCGAAGAGATCGCGTTTCGCGTTGCCTGGGCTGCGGTGAAGAAGCTCTACCGAAAATCGGGGGATTCCTGGGTGGAGAAATAGCCCGCATCAGCCGGTTACCGCCTGTTCGACGCGCCGGCCCCTGCCCCCGTGCCGCCTCGCTCGACGTTCCACCATCCGCCGCCGAGCGCCGCGAACAACGCGACCGTGTCCTGGTAGCGTACCGCAACCGCCTGTATGTCGGAGATTTTCGCCTGGTGGAATTGCGCATCGGCGTTCAATACATCGAGATAGGTTGCAAGCCCCGCCTGATAATTGGCTTGAACGAGACGCAAAGCCTGCTCGGCGGCCGCGAGCGAGGTATTCTCGGCCAACAGCGTCTGGGCATCGTGATCGAGGGCGCGCAATGAGTCCGCAACCTGTTCGAACGCATCCAGCACCGTCTGGCGGTACATCGCCATCGCTTGGGCGTAGTTGTCCTGGGCTGCCTTGCGCTTGAACCACAGAGTACCGCCCTGAAACAGCGGCGCCGTGGCATCCGCACCGACGCTCCAGGCCCTGCCGTTGGCCGGAAACAGCGTGCTGCTTGAATTGCCGGCAGCCTCAAGGCCGCCGTTCAAGGTTACACTCGGCAGCAGCGCGGCCGTGGCCACGCCGATGTTGGCGCTGGCCGAATGAGCCACCGCCTCGGCGGCAAGGATGTCCGGTCGCTGGCGAACCAGCGCGGACGGCAGACTCACCGGCAGGTCGCCCGGCAACGTCAGATCTCCAAGACCCACATCAGGCGCCCGCCATTGCGCCGGTACATGGCCGGCCAGGGCAGCAAGCAAATGAGCGCTTTGCGCGGACTTCTGCTCGAGCTGTGGAATCGTCGCTTCGTAGGATGCAAGCTGGCTGCGCAAACTCAATACGGTGGAGTAGGCGACAGTGCCTGATTGTGCCTGTATTTCAGCGAGATGAACCTGTTGCGATTGGAGCCCGATCAACTGCTTGGTGGCATCGACTTCCGCGCGGTAGGCCGCTCTGGCAATGACCGTATTGGCGATATTGGCGGCGAGCGCGAGCTGTGCCGCGCGCTCGTTGGCGTGAGCCAGATCGACTTCGGCGTGCAACCCTTCGACCAGGCGCCGCTGGCCGCCGAATAGATCCAAGGCGTAGCTGACGGTCGTCGACAGCGTGAACAGGTTGAATACGTTGCCCGGCAGGTTCTGCCCGATGCTGGTGGGCGCGTAACGCTCGCGCGTCGCTCCGGCGTTCGCATCAACCGCCGGATAGAATATTCCGTAGCCGCTGCGCAGATTGTTCTGGCTGGCCCTAAGGCTCGCCTGCGCGGCATCGAGACCCGGGTTGTTGGCGATCGCCTCGGCGATGACTTCATCGAGTTTCGTCGAGCGGAACAGACGCCACCAGTCCGCGGTCAGCTCGCCCCCGGCGTGAAAGCGCTGCGCCGCGCCATCCACGGCATCGGTGACGACGGGGTCCGCTCCATGCGTGTATTTCGTCACCGCCGGTGCGTCGGGGCGGTGAAAATTGGGGCCCACCGCACAGGCGGACACGCCGAGCATCGCGGCAAGAGCTGCCGGCAGGCGCCAAGATGCGCGCTGCGCGGGCGGCCGCACGCCGGCGGGTGGACGCTCAATTCGCGGCGACATAGACGTCCACCAATTGTCCGGGATAGAGGTTGAGATTATTGGCGCGGGCAAAACGGAAGATGATGGGCAACACGCGCAAGTCGACCCTTTCCTGCCGCCCGTCGGAGAGCTCGATCTTGGGCGACACAAAGGGCTGAATGCGCGTGAATGTCAGCGGGATGTGCGTATCGGTGCCGCGGATGAACATCTCGGCGCTCATTTTGGAAGGATCGGTGAGGCGGTGAATCAATATCTCGTCCACGTAGACGCGGACCTGCAGATTGTCATCGGGGGTACTCATGACGATGAGCGGATCCATGCCGCCGGTGTAGGAGTCATAGGCACCTTGAGCGGAAACATAGCTGCCGACCGCGGCCTGAATCGAGCGCACGATGCCGTCCGAAGGGGCGCGAATCGAATACTTGCCGAGCAACGCGGCGGAAGCCGCGTAGGCCTTCGACAACGCGGCGTACTGTCTTTCTTGATTCCGAATGTCGTACACCCAGGCCCCCGCCTTGGTGAGGCTGTATTGCTTCTCGATCACCTCCAGGTTCGTGGCCGCTATCTTTTCCGCGTTCCTCGCATTGTCGAGAGTGTCGCGGCTGACTGATTTCGGGTCTATGGAGTAGGACTGCTCCTGTTTGGCGAGCTGATCCTGAGCGTTCTTCAGAGTGGCCCGGGCGTTTTCGACCTGAGCCGCGGCCACGGCGAGGTTCTCATGCCGGGGCTCCGCCTTGAGCTCTTCGAGCATGGCGCGCGCCGCTTCCGCCTGCGACTGCTGCTGCTCGGCCGTGGCCCGCTGCACGGAATCGTCGATCGTCAACAGCAGATCGCCCTTGTGAACCTTGGCGCCTTCCGCAACCAATACCTGCGTGATGGGTCCGGGAACTTCCGGGTAAATATTGATGTTCTCGCCCTGGGCTTGCACGCTTTCGATGATTCCGTTGGCATAAATGCCCTTCGCGTAGGGATTGGCTGCCGGATTGAACGCGGGCGGCAGCACCTTGGGCTGCTGGCCGGCGATGAATGCACTGAGAAGCGCGAACATCAGACCGATACCCGAAACGATGAATATGGCCTTACTGCGCATTCAATTTCTCCCGATCGATTCCCATCATCTTCCCGTCCTCCATCCTCACGATGCGATCCGCGAATTCGTAGATGCGGCTGTCGTGGGTCACGATGACGATGCAGCGCTGGTCCGAAAGAATGTGTTCGCGCACGAATTTGACGATGTTGCGTCCCGTGTCGCCGTCGAGGGAGGCGGTCGGTTCGTCGAGAATCAAGATGTCCGGACGGCTGACGATGGCCCGGGCGATGGCGACGCGCTGCTGTTCCCCGCCGCTCAGTTTCACCGGGGGCAGTTGCGCGCGGTCCTTCAAGCCGACGATTTCAAGATCGGTTTCCGCCTCCTTGAGCGCCTCGTTCCAGTCGCGCTTCTGCAGAATCAGGGGTATTGCCACGTTTTCGGCGGTGGTGAGGCGGGGAAATAAGTGATAGTCCTGGAAAACGAAGCCGATCTTATGCAATCGGAATTCGGCGAGTGCATCGTTGCCCAGGGTCCAGATCTCGGAGCCTTCGATCTTCACCATGCCGCTGTTGGGGCGCAGGATCCCGGAGATCATGCTGAGCATGGTCGTCTTGCCGCTCCCCGACGGCCCGACCACGTAGAGAATCTCGCCAAGATGGGCTTCGAAGCTCACGTCCTTGACGGCATGGGTCTTGGCCTCGCCCTCTCCGAACCATTTGTTGAGCCCGACGGCCTCGATCGCGATTGTCGCCATGGCCTAGCCCCGGAAAATGTCGAACGGCTCGATTCGCAATACTTTGCGAACCCCTACGTAGCTGGAGATTGCGGCGATGACCACCACCATGCAGAACGCCAGCACAAGATTCGAGAAGGTGACGATAGCCGCATAGTCGGGCAGATAAAGGCGCGCCATCCAGATGATGAGCGCGCACAATCCAACGCCGATACCGTAGCCGGTCAAACATACGAAGGCGGCTTGAAACAAGATCATGATGATGAGTTCGCGGCCCTTGGCGCCGATCGCCTTCAAGGCGCCGAACTTCTCCAGGTTCTCGATCACGAACGTATAGAAAGTCTGTCCTGAAATGGACAATCCGATGATGAAGCTGATCACCGTCATGATCAGCATGTTGGTGCCTATTCCGGTCTGGTATTTGTAGAAGTTGGAAATCTTTTGCACGAACTCCTGCTTCGTGAGCGCCAGATATCCAGCCGCCTTCACTTGCTGTTTGATCAGCGCCACGTCGGCAGGCGTCTTCGGCTCCACGAGCAGGTATGAGATGGTAAAGCGGGTGCTGGGTATGTACTGGAGCGCCCTGTTGTAGGTCGTGTAGAGAGTGGGGACGCCGAACAGGCCGCTGGATGCGACATGGGCTATTCCAACGATCACGCCGCGATGGTCGTTGAGCTCGAATTCCGCCCCGATCTTCGGGTTCTCGAGTTTGTAGAACTCGGAATCCTTCACCGCTATGAAGGCGTTCTCGGCGAATATATCCTCGATGTTGCCCCCCTCCAGGGTGGGCCTGCCGAACAAGCTGGTGTCGTCCAGCCCGACGACATTGGCGGCTTGATAGGTGCCGTCGGGCAGCTTGAGCAGCGCGGTTCCCGAATAGAGCGGCACCGCGTACTTGACCCCGGGAATGCTCCGAACCTCGTCGAGAACGTAATCCGGCAGCGGAATCGAATTCGCCACGGTCTGGATGGCGGGGTCCATCACCCAGATCGATGCGCCGATGTTGATGACTGTCGCGGAAGAGCGGGTCAAGATCCCGGCGAACAGCGATGTCATCTCTATCATCAAGAATACGGCGAAGGTGATTCCGACGAGCAGCGCCACATATTTCGCCCGGTCGTTGACCAGAAGCTTGTAGGCGATGTGCAATATTCCGCGCATCGGATTCCAGTCCCAAATTGCTTTACGACCTGCACAATGCGCGCCAATGATTTTGCAGACAATGCGTACTACCCGAAACCACGGGGTGCCAACCCGTAGCGGCGCCTGACGCGATGCGCTCCATTAAGCGAAATCCGCAGCGCATCGCGGTAATCCCGGACAGCTCTACAGAGACACGAGTGGTAAGAATGGTCCCGCTGAATACGATTCGTCGCCGGTCGGTAAAAGGACGGGTGTAGCTCAAACAACAGGGGTCATATTATGTACGGCAAAATTCTGGTTCCCGTCGACGGCAGCGAAACGTCGACAGCGGGACTCACTGAAGCTATCAAGATCGCCAAAGCCCAGGGCAGCCAGCTGCGCTTGGTTCACATCGTCAATGAATTCATACTCGACTATACGTACAGTCCGGGCATATACGCGGCCAATCTGATCGAGTCGCTTCGCAAGGCCGGTCAAACGATCCTGGATGGGGCCCAGAACCTCGCACAGCGCAGCGGCATCACGCCCGAGTGTGTGCTGATCGAGTCGATCGGCGGCGCAGCCGCTGATCTGATACTGGCGCAGGCAAAGGACTGGCACGCGGAATTGATCGTCATGGGGACGCACGGACGCCGCGGTCTCGCAAGGATTGCCCTTGGAAGCGACGCCGAACAGGTGGTGCGCTCCGCCGCGGTCCCGGTTCTGCTGGTTCGCGGCACGCCGCAACAGGCCAAGAATCCGGCAAAGGTCACGGTGCTGCAGGCCTCGGCCGCCTGATTGCAGGCGCGTGGCGATGCGGGGACGCTCCTCAGGCGCCCCGCATCGTTGTCTTCATCGATCGCTGGCCGCCAACCGCAACCGCCCAGGGTCGGGTTGCCTTAAGCCTCATGCAGCCGGCAATCTCAGCTTGGCGGAGTGCAAGTGCTCGCGGATCGCCGCCACCGCAGTCTCGCAGACAGAGGCCTGCGTCGTGTCGATCTGTATGACATCCGGCTGCTCTTGCGGGCATAGCCGCTGTTGATCCTGCAACTGCCGCTTGAGCACCTCCGGACCCGCATCCGACGGACCGATCCGCGAATCAGCCCGTTCTTGCACGCGTTGCGCGAGAACCACCGGGTCCGCCTCGCACGACAGTATGATGAAGGGAACCCCCTCGCGCTCGGCCAAATCGCGAAACGAGCGGCGGTTTTCGCTCGTGAGAAACGCGGCGTCGACAATGGTATCCATTCCACCCTTGAGGCAGCTCTCGGCGCTTTCGAGCAGACGGGCATAGGTGCGACGGCTCATCTCCGGCGCATATGGACCTTCTCCATACGCCCTGTCGTGAAGGGATGGCACCGAGAGGCTGCCGTTCAAACGCCTGCGTTCGACGTCGGATCGCATGCGGACCGCCCCCAACCGCGAGGCCAGGCGTTCACTCAGCCAGGATTTGCCCGAACCGGACAGTCCGTGCATGATGAATAAAGTCGGCGCGGACCGGTTCACATACTGCGCGGCGGCCTTCACGCGCATGCGTAGTCGGTTTTGGAATTCTCGCCGCCTCGCGGCGTCGCTTTCGGCACCGAGACTGTCCACCATGGCCCTGACCAGCGCGCGGTACACCGAATAGAACGAGAGGTGGCGAACGCCGGCGTAGTCGCCGGTGCGCTCCAGGTAGGCATTTAGAAACGCAAATGCCAGATCCTTTCGACCGTGGGCCGTCAGGTCCATTTGCAGGAAGGCGACGTCGTTCATGACGTCGATCCAGCGCAATTTAGGGGCGAATTCCAAACAATCGAATGGGACGAGCTGCCCGCACCAGCGGACGATGTTGCGCGCGTGCAGGTCGCCGTGGCACTCGCGGATGGCGCCGCATTGCTCGCGCATCCGCAACTGCGGCAGCGATTGGTGCAGATAGTCGTGCGTCCAGTCGATGAGAAAGCCCAGCTCCGGAACATCAACGCCGGGGCCCAGATGAGAGAGGAGGGTGGCCAGATTGCCGAGCACGGCGTCGTGCAGATCCTCCGTATGGGTGAAATTGCCGCTGCACGCCGCGGTGGGCGCATTTGCGTGAAATGCGGCCAACCGCTCCCCAAGATCCGCGAGTTCGCGCTGGCTGACTTCACCGCGCTCGAGCAGTGCGCAGAGCTCCTCGGAGGAGTCAAATTGCCTCATGCGCACGGCATATTCGACAACATGGCCGTCGCCGTCCACGCGCAAATGGCCATCCTCGCGAGTGATGGAAATCACGTCCAGGTACAGGGCGGCCGCCAACCGCCGGTTGAGCCGCAATTCCTCCTCGCAGAGATGGCGCCGTTTCGCCAGGGTCGATGCATCGACGAAATCCAATTGCACGGCTTTCTTCACTTTATAGGCGAACGGTCCGGTGAGAATCACCCAGGAAAGATTCGTTTCGCACATGCGCGGCCGATACACCGGATGCCGGTAGGCCGAGGGTGTCAGCAACTCAGCGATATCGAACCCGCCAGCCGCGACGCATGCAGTGGGGTCGCCGAGCGTATTGGTAATCATCTAGAACCTCCGAGACCCGGCTTACCGAGCCTGCGGTCATGCTATGCGGATTCGGCCGGTGCCCATATTCGCGGAACTCCTGATTCACTAGGGGGTATCCGTCGAATCCCGCAAGATTGCATCGGGTTCGGCACACCCCTTCTAGGTGATCCTACGGATGTGCAAGGACATGTTGCTGCGCGATGCTTCGAACCATCGAGGTAATTCTTTGGGGTGATAAATGGACGTCAAGGAAGCGATCTTCGGACGGCGCGCAGTGCGGGAATACACCAAAGAGCCGGTGGACCGGGAAACCATCAGGCTGCTTCTCAACGCCGCGATTCATGCACCGAGCGCGGTCAATCAACAACCATGGTCATTCACGATCGTGAGGAACCAAGAGCTGCTCGACCGAATATCGCTCGCCGCGAAAGCTCACATGCTCGCGACGATGAACTCGAGCCAACAATCCGAACATTTCAGATCCTTGCTCGACGATCCGAATTTCCACATCTTCTACCATGCGCCTGCGTTGATTTTGATTTCGGCGATCGCACAGGGCCCGTGGATCGTCGAGGATTGTTCATTGGCCGCCGAGAATCTCATGTTGGCGGCGCATGCGCAGGGCTTGGGAACCTGTTGGATCGGATTCGCCCAGAGCTACCTCAACACGCCGGACGGCAAGCAAGCGCTCGGCCTCTCGCAGGATTGCGTGTCCGTCGCGCCGATCATCGTCGGGCGCCCCAAGGCTTCGCCTGCCCCTGTGCCCCGAAACGAGCCGAAGATAAGATGGCTGGATTGACCATGAAGCACTTGGTGGTCGTCGCGCATCCGGCCGTCGGCAGCTTTACGATGGCGCTCGCCCGCGAGTATGCCGCGGAACTGGAAGGTCTCGGGCACAGCCAACGGACGCTCGACTTGTACCGCATGGGGTTCAATCCGGTGTTGACCGCGGAGGAGCTGTCGGCCGCCGCCGATCGCCCGACCAGCGTCGATGTTGCGAAGGCACAGGATGAGATTCGCGCCGCCGACGCCCTTACGCTCATCTATCCGCTCTGGTGGCTTTCGATGCCCGCCATGATGAAGGGCTATATCGATCGGGTGTTCGCGCGAGGGTTTGCCTATGAGTCCCGGGCAGGCGTCGTGCGCGGACTGCTTCGCGGGAAGAAATCCGTGCTGATCACGGTGTCCGGAGCGCCGCTGCCGTTGCTGGTCAAGAGCGGCAACTGGAATGCCGTGCAAGTGCTGCAAGACACCCACGTTCTACGTTCGACAGGATTCGAGCTGCTCGAGCACCTGCATTTTGACGAGATTGTGCCGAATCTCTCGAGCGGGGTTGCCGATCTGTGCATGGCGCGGGCTCGGGAGTGCGCTCGCAGCAATTTTCCGGCCGCCTCGCCCTAGGACCGCTCGGTCCCTGGAGCCGGGGTGCTGCGCCAGCGCCGACCAATCAAGGCTTGGATCAGGATTGCGAGCAGGCCATTGATCAGCAAGGCCTGGCGAATTCCCAAATAGTTCACGGCGAAACCGGTCACGATGCTTCCCAGCGCTCCGCTGCCGCGCACGGCGAGCATATACAGGCTGACCGCCTGGCCGCGCAGTTGTGCGGACGCCGCCGTCTGCAAGATCGTGTTCGTCGATGTATTGGTGACGTTCATCGCCATGCCCGCCAACATGAGCAGCGCCACGAGCAGCCCAAACCGAGGAGCAAGCGCCGCCGCCGCGAGGGTGAGACCGAAGCAGGCCGCAAATGAGGAACTCAAGGTACGCCGATCCACCTTATCCGAGACCGCAAGGAGGCCGACGGCACCCATCAGTCCTCCGCAGCCGAATGCGCTCACGCTCAGGCTGAACTGGGCGGCACTGCCGTGAAAAACTTCTCTGACCAGCACCGGGCAGAAGACCAGCAGTGGAGCACACAGCAATCCCGAAAAGAAGGTGGTCAGCAGGGCATCCCTCAGGTTCGGGGTGCGAATGATGTCTCGAAGGCCGGCGTAGGGATGACGAGCGTCGAAACGATCGGATGAATCGTGCACGAGCTTCCCCGCCGGCAGCACCATCAGTGCGACGGCAATGAACGGTATATATGACGCCGCACTGACGACGAAGCAGCCGATTGCGCCGACACTCGCCATCAAGATGCCCGCAAGCGCGGGCCCGAGGATGCGCGAGACGTTGAACTGGGTCGAATTCAACGCAAGCCCCGCTCCGATCTGTCTTCGTTGGACGATCGAAGAAACAATCGAGGAGAAGGACGGCATGGACAAGGCGTCGGTGATGCCGACGATGAGCGAGAGCGTGATTATCATCCAGGGGCGCGCCGTGCCGGCGATCAGCAGGGCCACGATGATCATGGGACACAACATCTGTGCCGACTGAAACCATGTGATCACGCGACGGCGATCCGCACGGTCGGCCAACACGCCGCCGACCAGCGTCAATATCCACACCGGGGCGCTCATGGCGAAATTATCCAGCCCCACCAGGATCGAAGAGGCCCCGAGGCTCAAGAGCAGCCAGGGCTCTGCGACTTGCTGCGCCCACGTACCGATATTCGAGAGCAGGCTCGCAAACCAGAACGTGCCGAAGCGGCGTGTCCACAATAGCGCTACGGATTCGCGGAAGCCCGTGTCCGGCACAACTATCGCCTGTCAGCCCTTCCCGGGGTGCCCGACCGACTGCGCGAACAGCACGCGCTGTTCTGCCCGCAAACCCAGCCGCCCGGCGAGCAACAACCTGTCGCAGTTGTGGAACCACGCCGCAAGCCCCTGCGCGGCGGCGAACAAGTAGACGTTGCCCGCGATGAGGCCGGTATCGACGTAGTAGTATGCTTTTTGAACCTCCGGATCCTGCAGCCCCGGCTCCTGAAAGCCCGTTGTGTGGGTGAGCCGGTGAATGTCCACAACGTATATCAATTGCAGCGGTGCCGTCGCACCAACCCCGCGCTGGCCGGGCGTCAGAGCCTGCGCGCGCAGATCCTCCGCAATGATGGGGCTCAACGAGTGGTTCAGTGCATCGTACAGGTAGACGCCTTCCTTCATGGCAACGTAAATGTCGATCTCTTGCGAGTTGCTGGCCGACGCTGCAGTCCTGCCCGGGTTTCCGAACGGTCCCATCGCGCGGTTGATTCCGCATGCAGCCCACAGGAGATTCGACAGCAGCTGCCGCGGCAGCGGGCTTGAGCGGAATTCACGAATGGTCTTGCGCTGCTTGAGCGCGGAAAAAACCGAGGTGTTGCGGTCCTGCGCCGGCGCGGGGAGGGCGATGCGCGACACGCTACCGGGCTTCGATGAGGGTTTCCGAATTGCCGAGACGCGAGATGTAGTCCGCGAGTGCATCCTTTTCCGTAGGGCGCATGCCCCGCAGCGCGCTGGTCATTTCAGGCGGAGCGAGATCCTTATGCAGGTCGGCAGCCGCTTCGATCTGCCGCCTCAAATAAGGATAATGCTGTCCCGCGATGCGGGGCACCCGATTTGCAGACTGCCCTTGACCGTCGGCACCGTGACATGCGGCGCAGATATGCGTGTAGAGTTCCTGCCCCACCCGTAGATGCTCTCCCGAGCCATTCACGGGATTGGGATTCGGATCCAGACCGGAAAGATAATCCGCCAGCGCTGCGACTTCGTGTTGATTGCCGAGGGTTGAATGCGCCGCCACGACCTGCATCGCCGGGTCCACCCGCGCTCCCGATCGAAAGACGGCCAGTTGCTTTTCCAAGTAGCGCCTTTGCTGTCCCGCAAGGTTCGGGATGGCACCGTCCATCGAACCCCAGGCCTTCGGCGCATGGCACACGCCGCAGGGAGCGTACAGGCGGCTTCCCTCCTCCAAGGCAGAGGCGGCCTGTGCCGCGCCAAGGATTCCAAGGCTCAGTACGGCCGCGAGTAAGGGCGTGCCGAATTGCTCATAGAAGCCGTTCATGTCGATAATCTAGCTCCACCGGCCGCCTGTGGATTTAAGGGAAACTACCTACGTGGTTCCCACGGTATCCTCGAAACCCGCGTGTCTGCAAACTTAACACAGATGGAAAATCGACGGATGGCAGATTCACAACCCTGGGAGCGTCATATGCAACGAGTCAGCACCGACAGGCTGGTACGGGACCTCGGCGCGGTCGCGGCCGACGTGGATGAGTTGGTCAAGTCGACCGCAGGCAACGCCAACGAGGCGATCGCCGAGGCACGAGCGCGTCTTGATATCTCTTTGCGCGCCGCGAAGCAGAACCTCGAGAACTCGCGGCAATGCGCGGCCGAGGAAGCAAGGAGCCTTGCACAGTCGACGAACGCCTACCTGCGCAGGAATGTCTGGACGGCGATGGGGGTCGCCGGAGGCATCGGGCTGTTGCTGGGGGCGATAGTCGGCCTCAAGAGCCAATCCTCGGGCTCGAGTGGCGATTGACGGTCGGACGCCATGGCTATGTAGCCTGTGCCGAGCGCCGATTCAACACTCGCTTGGCAATCTGCACGAGCGCCAGGTATGCGACGACGATGACCGACAAAGCGCCGAGAAACACGCCCGGCAAGGGGACGAACCCCAACAAGCCGGCGAGCGGCGTGAAAGGGAGCGCCACGGCCAGCAGCACGACCGCGAGCGAGGCCGCGGCGAGCCATGGGCTGCACCTGCTCTTGAAGGGGTTGCCGCGCGTGCGAATGACGAACACCACGAGCACCTGAGTGGCGATCGATTCCACGAACCAGCCTGTGTGGAATGCGGCCTCACTCGAACGAAAGGGAACCATCATCAGATAGAAGGTCAAGAAGTCGAATAGCGAACTCACCGGCCCAATGACCAGCATAAATAGGCGAATGCTCTTCATGTTCCACTGCCGCGGACGGCGCAAATCTTCTTCGTCGACCGTGTCGAACGGTAGCGCCATTTCGGAAATATCGTAGAGCAGATTGTTCAGCAGGATTTGCATCGGGAGCATGGGCAAAAACGGCAAGAACAACACCGCTCCGGCCATGCTGAACATATTGCCGAAATTGGAACTCGTGGCCATTAAAATGTATTTCATGACATTGCCGAAAGTACGGCGTCCTTCCACGACACCGTCGTGCAGCACCTCGAGATCGTGCTTCAGCAGCACAAGCTGCGCGGCGCTCTTGGCCACGTCCACCGCGCCGTCGACCGAGATGCCGATGTCCGCGGAATGGAGCGAGGGCGCATCGTTGATGCCGTCCCCCAGGTATCCCACCGTGTGCCCGCGCAATTTCAGTGCGCGAATGATGCGGTTTTTCTGCTGCGGGCTGACGCGGCAGAACAAATTGACGGATTCCGCGCGGGCGCCGAGCGCCAGATCGTCGAGTTCCGCCACTTCTTGTCCGGTCAGCACCCCCTCGACCTGCAAGCCGACCGTCTCGCAGATGTGGCGGGTCACCAGCTCATTGTCGCCCGTGACGATCTTGACCGTGACGCCGCTCTGCGTAAGCGCCTGGACGGCGCGGCCGGCGTCGGCCTTGGGGGGATCCAGGAAGGCTGCAAAACCCGCAAAGACCAGCCGCGACTCGTCGCCGAGACAAGCGTGTTCCTGCGCCTCCGATACTTCGCGGTACGCAACGCCGAGCACGCGCAAGCCCTGCGCGGCCAGAGCGTCATGGGTGGTTTGAACCGTCGCCCGTGCGGCATCGTCGAGCGGCTCGAGCGTGCATCCATCAACTGCGGTCCATTGCGCGCAAACCCGCAGTATGTCTTCCGGGGCGCCTTTCACCACCAGCGTTCGCGCAGCGGCGTCGGCCACCAAGACGGAGACCCTTCGCCGTTCGAAGTCGAACGGCACCTCGTCGATTTTGCGGAAATTTTCGACGCTCACGCCGGGCTGCGCCAGAATGGCATCATCGAGGGGACTCTTGAGCCCGGTCTCGAAATGGCTGTTGAGGTACGCGAGTTGCAGAACTCGGACGCTTTCGACGCCGCGCCCGTCGATATTCCCGGCGAGCCGGATCTTGGCTTCGGTCAATGTACCGGTCTTATCGGTGCATAGCACATCCATGCAGCCCAGATTGTGAATGGCTTCGAGCTGCTTGACGATGACTTGCTTTCTTGCCATGCGCACGGCGCCGCGGGAGAGGGTAACCGTGATGATCATCGGCAGCAGTTCGGGGGTGAGCCCGACGGCGAGCGCGACGCTGAACAGCAGCGATTCGAGAATGGGACGGTGCAGGTACCAGTTGATGACCAGCACCGACGATACCAGCAGCACGGTAAGGCGCATGATCATCACGCCGAAGCGCCTGATCCCCAATTCAAAGGCGGTGGGCGGCCGTCTTTCGGCGAGACCGGCGGCAATCTCGCTGAATTCGGTGCCGCTTCCGGTCCGGCAGACCAGCACGCGGGCCATGCCGCTGATGGCGGAGCCGCCGGCGAACACGGCGTTGCTCGCTTCGTTCAAATCCTTGGCGGCCTCCGCCAGATCTCCCGCGCGCTTCTCGACGGGGTAGGATTCACCGGTCAAAGCCGCCTGATTGACGAAGAAGTCTCTGGCCTCGATGACGCGGCCGTCGGCGGGAATGAGATCGCCCGCAGACAGTTGCAGCAGGTCGCCGGGAACCAGCGCATCGACAGCGATGTCGACGGGGTTGCCGTCGCGAATCACCCGTGTCTGCAGTGCGATAGATTTACGCAGTGCGTCCACGATTTTCCCCGCCTGATGCTCCTGAACGAAATCAAGGGTGACGCTGACCACGACGATGGCGCTGATGATCAGACACCCGGTCCGATCGCCGGTGAGCGCCATGATGATGCTCGCGCCCAACAACAGCAGTACCAAGGGACTCTTGAATCTCGATAGAAACCCGAGGAGCAGCGATGGGGCGGCGCGCTCTTGACGTCGATTGGGGCCGAACTCCTCGAGCCGCCGCTTCGCCTGGTCCGTGGTCAGACCGAGCGCTGCGGCGTCCAGCTCCCGCTCGAGCTCGATGAGCGGCCGATTCCAAAAAGGGGCCGTGCTCGGCGTCAATCCCGGGTTTTCGCGATTCATTCCTTAGCTTATTGCGGCTGTTCCCAACTCGTCGCTAGGGATTACTACGTATTTGCGGCGAAATCGCATTTAGCAGGATGCAAACCGGCGCCGGCATTGCGCCGCCCACCTATCGACTCCGACTTGGCCGGCTACGTACTTATC
The DNA here is from genome assembly GCA_963702735.1 of uncultured Gammaproteobacteria bacterium. Classification (GTDB taxonomy): domain Bacteria; phylum Pseudomonadota; class Gammaproteobacteria; order Steroidobacterales; family Steroidobacteraceae; genus Bog-1198. Next base: position 750,078 of record CAVPDW010000003.1, read on the forward strand.
CCGATTCCCTCTGCGCCATATGGGTCACATACTTTTCCGCGATCACGGCTGCGGGAGGCACAAATGGCGGTTCACATCAGGAAGAAACTCGGCGAGCAATCGCCGGCGAGCAAGCATTCGCCGGCGCCGCCGCAGGCGGCCGCGGCGCAAACGATTCTGTGGTTCGATCAAGCCGAATCCGGCGATATAAGCCGCGTGGGCGGCAAGAATGCCGGCCTGGCCGAGGTCACCCGCACGCTTGCGGGCGCCGGCATCCGCGTACCGCCGGGCTTTGCCGTCACTGCGTCCGCCTATCGGGCCTATATCGATTTCAACGAACTCGAGCCGAAGCTGCACAAACATCTTGACGCCTATCACGGCGGCAAGGAGTCGCTCGCCGCGGCCGGGAGCGCCATTCGCCGGCTCATTGCCGACGCCGAATTTCCTGTGCCGATCGCCGATTCGATTCGCGCGGCCTACGCGGAGTTGGCGAAGCGCTGCGGGACATTGGGTCTGGCGGTGGCCGTCCGCAGCAGCGCGACCGCCGAGGATCTGCCGCAGGCGAGTTTTGCGGGCCAGCAGGAAACATTCCTCAATGTGCGCGGCGAATCCGAGCTGTTGCGCGCATGCCGTCGAATGTTACGCCTCGCTGTTCACGGACCGAGCCATCGTGTACCGGGAGACCAACGGCTTCGACCATCTACAGGTGGCCCTGTCGATAGGCATTCAAAAAATGGTGCGCTCCGACCGCGCCGGTTCCGGAGTGATGTTCACGCTCGACACGGAGACCGGTTTTCCCGGGGTCGTCGTCGTCAACGCCGCATGGGGGCTCGGCGAGAACGTGGTGCAAGGTACGGTCAATCCGGACAAGTACGTCATCTTCAAGCAGTTGCTGAGCGATGAAGCGTCGGTGCCCGATCATCGAGAAGTCGCTCGGCGCCAAGGAGAAGAAGCTCGTTTACGCGGAAGGCGGCAGTGCCCGCACGCGCAATCATCAACACGACGCGGCGCGAGCGCGAAAAGATGGTGCTGAGCGATGCTGAAATACTTCAGCTCGGCCGGTGGGCGGTGGCGGTCGAGAAACACTACGGCCATCCCATGGACATGGAGTGGGCCAAGGATGGCGAAACGAACGAGCTGTTCCTCGTACAGGCCCGTCCCGAGACAGTGCAGTCGACCCGTTCCGCCACTTCGTTCAAAAGCTATAGCCTGAATAAGAAGGGCAGGCCCATCGTGACCGGCGCCGCCATCGGCGAGGCCATTTCGACCGGCAACGCCTGCCTGATCCACAGCGCCAGAGACATCGATCGATTCCGCGAGGGTTCGATCCTGATCACCGAATCCACCGACCCGGATTGGGTGCCGATCATGAAAAAGGCTGCCGGACTGATCACCAACTACGGCGGCACCACCAGCCATGCGGCGATCGTCAGCCGGGAACTGGGGCTGCCGGCAATCGTCGGCACCTTGCACGGCACCGAGCTGATCCGGGACAAGCAGCCGATCACCTTGTGCTGCGCGGAGGGCGAACAGGGAACCGTGTATGACGGCATTCTCGAATTCAAGGAGGCCGAGGTCGATCTGGCCGATGTGCCGTCGACCCGCACCGCCATGATGGTGAATATCGCGAGTCCTGCGGCCGCCTTTCGTTGGTGGCGGCTGCCGTCCAAGGGAATAGGCCTCGCGCGCATGGAATTCATCATCAACAACATCATCAAGATCCATCCCATGGCCCTGGTGCATTTCGACGATTTGAAGGATCAAGCGGCGCGCCGGCAGATCGAGGTCTTGACGCGCGGCTATGCCACCAAGGAGGCGTACTTCGTCGACACGCTGGCACGCGGCATTGCCAAGATCGCGGCCCCGCACTATCCGAATCCCGTCATCGTCCGTTTGAGCGATTTCAAGAGCAACGAGTACGCGCACCTGATCGGCGGTGCGCAGTTCGAAATACCCGAAGAGAATCCCATGCTCGGTCTGCGCGGGGCCTCGCGCTATTACAGCGATCACTACAAGGACGGCTTCGCGCTCGAGTGCCTGGCGATCCGCAATGCCCGCGAGCAAATCGGCTTCGGCAACTTGATCGTGATGGTGCCCTTTTGCCGCACACCCCGGGAGGCCGATCGGGTGCTGTCGGTGATGGCGGAGCATGGCCTGCGGCGCGGCGAGAAGGGACTGCAAATCTATGTAATGTGTGAGATTCCATCCAATGTCATTCTCGCCGAAGAGTTCGCGTCGCGCTTCGATGGATTTTCCATCGGCAGCAACGATCTGACCCAGTTGGTGCTCGGCGTGGACCGCGACTCCGCGGAGCTTGCCGGCCTGTTCGATGAGCGTGATGCCGCCGTGAAACGCATGATCGTCGATGTCATCGGCCGCGCACACCGCGCCGGCACCAAAGTCGGCATATGCGGGCAGGCGCCGAGCAACTATCCGGAATTTGCGCAATTTCTGGTCGAGACGGGCATCGATTCCATCTCACTGAATCCGGATAGCTTCATATCCACGACTCGATCGGTCGCGGCAATGGAACAAAGGCTCGGGCAGGCGGGCAAGTAGGCGCTGAAGACGCAACAGCGTCTCTGGGGTCGGCGGTTGAGAAGAGGAGTGCTTTCGGCGTGGAGCGATTGGCAGTTTTAACCAGCGGGGGCGATGCTCCGGGCATGAATGCCGCCATACGCGCCGTCGTCCGCAGCGCGCTCGCGCACGGATTTGCCGTGGTCGGCGTGCACAATGGCTTCCAGGGGCTGGCGGGCGGCGATTTTCGACCCATGGGCCGGCGGGACGTCGGCGGCATCATTCAAATGGGCGGAACGAGGCTCGGCACGACGCGCTATGAACCCCTGAAGACCGTTCAGGGACGCGAACGGGCCCTCCTTGCGCTGCGCGAGCATGAAATAACGGCGCTCGTTGTCATCGGCGGCAACGGATCCCAGTCGGGCGCGGCTGCGCTGCACGGCGACGGCGCGCCGGTGATCGGAATTGCGTCGACCATCGATAACGATCTGTACGGCACCGACATCAGCATCGGCGCCACCACGGCGATCGACATTGCGCTCCAGGCGATCGATCTCCTTCGGGTCACCGCCTCTTCCATGAAGCGCGCGTTCCTGGTCGAAGTGATGGGCCGCCACTGCGGCTATCTTGCCTTGATGGCGGGGATTGCAGGCGGCGCCGAGGTCATTGCATTGCCTGAAGTGGATACCGAACCGGAGAGCATCGCGCAGGCATTGTGCGCGGCCTACGACCGCGGCAAGAGTCACGCAATCGCGGTGATTTCCGAAGGCGCGAAATACAATTCGGATTCGTTGCTGCAATATTTTCACGAGCACCGCGACCGTCTCGGATTCGAGTTGCGGGTCACCAAGCTCGGACATGTACAACGCGGGGGCGCACCCGGTGTTTTTGACCGAATGCTCGGCACGTTGCTGGGAGCTGCGGCGGTGAATGCGGCGGCCGAGCGCCGTTATGGAACACTTATCGGCATGCGCGACGGCAAGCCGGCCGGCACACCGCTCGCCGAGGTTGCCGGCAAGATGAAGCCGGCCGATACGCGCCTTCTGGACCTCGCGCACGTCCTGGCGATGTGAGACTGATGGCAATCTTCATGTGGAGGAGTTTTCGATGTTACTAAAAGAAGCGTGCACGGCCAACGTGGTCAGTTGCGGTCCGCAGACCACCGTCCTTCAGGCGGCGAGCCTCATGCGTCACCGTCATGTGGGCGATCTGGTGGTGGTGGATGATCCGCAGGATGAGGGCATACCCCTCGGCATCGTCACCGATCGCGATATCGTGGTCGAGGTATTGGGAAACGGGCTGGATCCGGCGAAAACCACCGTGGGAAGCTTGATGCGGACGCCTGTGGTCATCGCCCATGAGTCCGAAGATACGACCCAGGTGATCGCGCGCATGCATACGCACGGCGTGCGTCGATTGCCGGTGGTGGCGCGCGAGGGCGAGGTGGTGGGGATCATCACGCTCGACGACCTGCTCAGGCTGTTCGTCGCAGATGCCAACTCGCTGCTCGGGATCATGATCAAGGAACAGAGCAATGAGCAACATTCGCGCCGCTGATTCAACGGAGAAAACGAGATGAAATGGCACGTACGACACCTTTGGATCGCACTCGCGGTGGCAGTGCTGCTGCTGCTGATCGCGCGCATCGCAGTGGGTATCCGCTCCGGCACGGTGTGGTAGGAGACAAATGCTGCGCATGTCCGATCTTGATCTGTCCGGCAAGCGGGTTTTGATCCGCGAGGACCTGAACGTGCCGGTGCAGCATGGGCGCATCACGAGCGACATGCGCATCCGCGCCGCGCTGCCTACGCTGCGCTCGGCGATGCAGCAGGGCGCGCAGGTGATCGTCCTCTCTCACCTTGGTCGGCCGCAGGAGGGTCGGTACGACCCGGAACTGTCTCTCGCGCCCGTCGCCGCAAGGCTTTCCGAGCTGCTCTGCGTGCCGGTGCCCCTGCGCAAGAATTGGCTCGACGGCGTCGAATGCGCGGCCGGCTCGGCGGTGCTGTGCGAGAACGTGCGTTTCAACGAGGGCGAGAAGAAGGACAGCGAGGCGCTGGCGCGCCGGATGGCTGCGTTATGCGACGTCTTCGTGATGGACGCGTTCGCGACCGCACACCGTGCCGAGGCGAGCACGCACGGCGTTGCCAAATTCGCACCCTTGGCATGCGCGGGACCGTTGCTGGTCGCCGAGATCAAAGCGCTCGAGCGCACGCTCGCCAACCCCGCGCGGCCGCTGGTCGCCGTCATCGGAGGTTCGAAGGTCTCGACCAAACTGAGCGTGCTCGGGACGCTGCTCGACAAGGTGGACAAACTCATTCTCGGCGGCGGCATCGCCAACACCTTTCTCGCGGCCGCCGGCTACAGCATCGGCAGCTCACTCTGTGAGACGGGGATGATGGCGGCAGCGCTCGGGCTGCTGGGCCGAGCGCATGCGCGCGGCGCGGACATCGTACTCCCCGCGGATGTCGTCGTGGCGCACGAGCGCGCCGCCGGCGCCGCCGCCAGGGGACGCTGGGTGGCGGAGGTGGCCGACGATGAAATGATTCTCGACATCGGTCCTGCCACGATTCATCGGTATGCGGGGATTCTGGCGTCCGCCAAGACCATTCTATGGAACGGCCCGGTCGGCGTATTTGAATTCGATCAATTCGGGGAGGGCACCAAGGCCATCGCCGACGCCATTGCCGGCAGCGGAGCATTTTCGCTGGTCGGCGGCGGCGAGACGCTTGCGGCGGTCGAAAAATACGGGGTCGCGGGCCGAATCTCGTATATGTCCACCGGCGGCGGTGCATTTCTCGAATTTATCGAGGGCAAGACGCTGCCGGCGGTCGCGGTGTTGGAGGAGCGCGGAACGGATGCTGCGTGGATAGGATTAGAAAAGCGCCTCGCCGATCGGCCGGTTCAGCCCTCGGCGTGTGTCGAGCGGTCGGCGCCGCGAGTGTAGGCCCAGTCCATGCAGCGACTGATGAGTCCCCCGCCGAGACTGGCGCCGGTGACTCCATCGAGGGCGTACTCGGTCCCGGTCGCGATGGCATCCGCGGCATGCTGCCCGCTGCGAATTGCGGGTCCAATCCCCTCGCACAGATCGCGCGTTGCGAGGCCCGCGGAGTCGCCTGTCAAGTATGCATTGCCGATGCGCATCGGTCCGCCCGAGCCGCGTACATAGTAGCTATAGCCGGCGGGATCCCCTTGAATTTGAATCCCGAATCGGCGCTGCAGCCTGCCGGCCAAATGCGCCCAGTATTCTCGAATGTTTTGGCCGCGCCGCTTGAGCCGAACCGCCATGCCGCCGACGCCGACATTCAGCCAGCCGGACACCTTGGGGACGTACCAACTGTAGCCCGGAAGACCGTGATCGAAGAACCAAAGGTGGCAATCCGGGTCCCGCCAGTCGCAGGGAAACTCGAGTTCGAGGGTTGCCGTCTGCAGCGCCCGGGTTCGCGGCAGAATATCGGCGAACAAGGACCGCCGCACCGGGCAGGAGGTGCCTCCGGCTCCGATCAGGTAGCGGCAGCGGTAAATTCCATCGATCTCATAGTCGCCGCCGTCGGCCCGAATATCTTTGACGGTGTGCTGCGCGAACTCCGCACCCGAACGATCCAGCAGCCAGGCGTCGAATTCGTAGCGGCGGATGGAGTGCTGTATGCAAGGCACCCCGAGGCCGGCACCCGCAAAGTGAAAGTGCAGGCGTCTGAAGCTGAGAATGCCGTGCGGGTACGCGCTCACCTCGAACTGCAAATCCGCCATGACCTGCGGCGTGATCCAGCCGGCGCAGAGTTTGTGCCGGGGAAAGCGCTCCTTGTCAAGCACCAGGACTTCCGCGCCGGCGGTCTTCAAGCGTTGAGCGGCGGCGGCCCCGGCAGGGCCGCCGCCCACCACCACGACCTCTACACTTCGCATGGCGATGCCATTTACTTCGGATACATATATTCGCGGGTGAGCGGAAGGTCGTTGTTATTTTGTTTTGCAATCACCACCTGGAACAGCTGCAAGGTGCCCGTCTCGAATGCGGCGATGGACCCTGCCAGATACAAACGCCACATGCGCACGAATGCCTCGTCGAACATCCCGCGTACCTCGGCAATCTTGGACTCGTAGCGCTCCAGCCAGTGTCGCAGTGTCCGTGCGTAATGCAGCCGCAGGTTCTCGACGTCGAGAACCGATAGGCTGGACGGTTCGAAGATCTGCATCATTTCGCCGAGCGACGGCGCGTAGGCGCCCGGGAAGATTCGCCGCTCAATCCAGGGATGCAGCGTTCCCGGCTGGTTGCGGCCGATGGAATGAATCAATCCTCGGCCGCTCGTCGTCAACGCATCTCGCATCACGCGGCCCAGTTCCTCATAATGCTGCGGGCCGACGTGTTCGAGCATGCCGACCGACGCGAAAGCATCGTAGGACCCGCTGATGTTGCGGTAATCCTCTTCGACGAATTCGACCCGGTTTTCAAGTCCTCGCTGCCGAGCCCGCCAGCGCGCAAAATCGAGTTGTTCCCGGGAGATATTGAAAGCCCGCACTTTGGCGCCGTATCGATCCGCCATATGCAAAGCGAGGCTGCCCCAGCCGCAACCGGCCTCCGCCACGAAATCCGCGGCGCCGAGCCGCAGTTTTCGGCATACGTGGTCCATCTTGGCGATTTGCGCATCATCGAGGGTCGATTCGGCACCGGGATAGTAAGCGCAGGTGTATGCCATCGTTTCCCCGAGCCACAAGGCGTAGAACTCGTTGCCGAGATCGTAGTGGCGATGGATGTTGTCCCGCGCCCCCGCGAGGCTGTTGCGGCGGGGGCGGCGGCACCAGCCGGCGATTCGACTCACGATCGGCTCGCGGGTGTCCGGGGCGAAGATTTGGAACAGCGCCACCATGAACCTCACCAGATCGCCTTCGACTTCGATCTGTCCCGTGGTGTAGGCGTCGCCGAAGCGCACCTGTGCGTCGTAGAGCAATCCCAGCAATGTACGGCGATCCGCAACACGTAGGTGTTCGCGTGGTCCCGTTGCCGGCGGCCCCACCCGTTCGCCCGACCAGAGGAGATGGAACTCGATGGGCGGGTCGCCCAGACCATGCAGGAGGCGGCGCAACATCCGAGCTTCGAGGGAAGGCCCCGTCCGTGGTTGCGCAGCGGATCCTACGTCAGCATTCATATGGTTCTCCCGGCTTTATTGCTTATTCCCACGGCCTGTCAGATTCGAGGATATCCCACCGTCTGCGCGAAAGTGACGAATTGTTGATCCGGCAACCGCAGCGCCTGCCCCAGTTTCGCCGTATCGACCGCTGCGCGAAAGACCGTTCCCAAATTCTGCGAAGCACAGTATAGGTAGACGTTTTGCCCTATGAAAGCGGCATCGACCGACGCGTAGAGCCGGCGCTCTTCCGCGTTGATGTCCTGCATTCGCTCGCCGTGCGCGACATAGATGAGGTTGAGCGGCGCCGAAGCGACGAAATCCTGGGTGCCGGTTTGCGAACGGATGTCGGCCCGCATATGGGGAATCAGGGTATGCGTCTTGGGTTCATAGAGCCACACGCCGTCCGACATGGACGCATAGATATCCATCACCATGACATGGCGCCAGTACGGAGCAGTCCGATCGCCGTTCGACCGATTGACGCCGAATGCCGACCATAACAGATCAGACAGCATCTGCAGCGGCAAGCGACGGTCCAAGTATTCGCGCGTCGAACGTCTCAATTGGAGGGCTTCTGTCAAAGGCTTGCCGCCCGAGAATTTCGGCGGCGGCAAGGCGATGGGGTTGAGCGGCCCGCCTGTCGTGCCGGTTGCAGAAGCGACGGCGGCGCCGGCGACGATGGATGCCTTGGCTTGCGGTGGGTTCAGCATCGTGTTGGACCGCGAACGGCATCCGCGTCATCGAGGGCCTCCGGCCAATCCTCCGGAGGCTCCGCAAACGCGAGCGGCAGAATGCTCCAGGTAAATTCATCGATCTCATCGAGATCGCCGTTGATCGCCTGCGTTTCAATCGTGCGCGACCTATCATCGAACCCGGTGACCATAAAGATCTGTCTGGAGTCCAGCTCATACCATTGTCCGACCTGCGGGGGATTGTTCATCTGAAGCTCCTGGCTGACATGACAATTCGTGCAAACTATGCGCCACGCGGGCGCTCCATGAAATGCGTATAGGTGCCTATAGATATGCGGGTTCGCCCGCGTCCCGGTCGCGCAGGCGCGCCTAAAATACGGTCCTGTATGCGGGAATCACGTATGGCAGCGACGGGACTTGCGGGACGACAATCCTTCGACCGCCGGGCCGGCATATAGCCGGCCGGATGAATCAGAAAAGAAGGCACTATGGAACGCGATACATTACATCAGCTGCTGCGCGACATGCTTCTGTCGCGTGCGCTCGAGGAACGCGCCGCGGAAGAGTACGGCAAGGGCAATATCGTCGGCTTTCTGCATCTATACCCCGGCGAGGAGGCGGTCGGTGCGGGGGTCATCAACGCGGCCGGACCGGCCGATTACATCGTCAGCACCTATCGCGAGCACGCGCACGCAGTCGTGCGAGGCACTCCGGCGCGCAACGTCATGGCCGAGCTGTTCGGCCGCGCGGATGGAACGAGCGGCGGCATGGGGGGGTCCATGCACATGTTCGACGCCAAACGGCGCTTCATGGGTGGATACGCGATCGTGGGCGAGAGTTGCCCCATCGCGATCGGGATTGCATATGCCGTGGCCATGCGCCGGGGTCCCGAAGCAGTCGTCTGTTTCTTCGGCGACGGCGCGGTCAACCAGGGCACGTTCCATGAGTCGCTGAACATGGCGGCACTTTGGCGCCTGCCGGTACTCTTTGTGTGCGAAAACAATCACTATGCGATCGGCACCGAAATCCACCGGCATTCGGCCGTGCCTGAGGTCTACAAGCGCGCCGCTGCCTACAACATTCCCGCCGAAAAGATCGATGGGATGGACGTGGTGAAGGTGTGCGAAACGACGCGTCGCGCTCTCGAGCACATCCGCAGCGGCGGCGGCCCGCAGTTCATCGAATGCGAGACGTACCGATACCGCGGGCATTCGATGGCCGACCCGGGGACCTATCGACCGGCCGTCGAGGTCAAGGCGCATGAAGCCTGGGATCCCATTTCCGCGGCAATCCGCGAAGTCGAATATCGTTACCCGACCCAGGCAGAGCTGGCCGCGGCGGGACCGGACAACATCGCGCGCCTCACCGCGCATATGCTGGAGGCCGGCCACGCGGCCGAGGCGGAAGTCGCGGAACTCAGGAAGGAAGTCAACGCGATCGCCGATGACGCGGTGCAATTCGCGTTGCAAAGCCCGCAGCCGACCATGGATGCAGCATGGGCGCACCTTAACTGCAACCGCCGCCATGAAGCTACTGATCTAGGAGAGTGCCATGTCGCAAGAATTGCTCTACTGGCAGGCTCTCAACAGGGCCATGGATATCGAAATGGCGGCCGACGAGTCGGTCTTCACGTTGGGCGAGGATGTCGGCCTCTATGGCGGCAGCTATCGCGTGACCGAAGGTCTGTACGCCAAGTATGGGGAATGGCGAGTCCGCGACACGCCGATTTCGGAGAATAGTTTCACCGGACTGGGTGTCGGCGCGGCATTGCTGGGCATGCGGCCGGTGGTCGAAATCATGACCATCAACTTCATGCTGCTGGCCCTCGATTCCATCATCAACGGGGCTGCCAAGATTCCGTTCATGTCGGGCGGGCAGTTCAAGATGCCGCTGGTCGTGCGCGTACCCGGCGGCGTGGCTCGCCAGCTGGGGGCGCAGCACGCACAGAGGCTGGAACACACCCTGATGAACGTCCCGGGCCTGCGCATCGCCGTGCCGTCGACGCCTCAGGACGCCTATTGGCAGCTTCGGCAGGCCATCGCCAGCGACGAGCCGATCATTCTGCTGGAGCATGAGCTGCTCTACTTCAGCAAGGGGCCGGTGGATCTGTCGGCCGATCCGCCGCCGATGCATCGGGCGGTCGTGCGTCGGGAGGGCAGGGACGTCACGATCGTGAGCTATTCGCGTCATGCGCTGCTGTCGCAGGAGGCGGCTACCGAACTTGCCAAGGAGGGGATCGAGGCGGAAGTCATCGATCTGCGCAGCTTGAAACCCATCGACTGGGACACATGCGCCGCCTCGCTCGAGAAGACGCACCGCTTGCTGGTGGTCGAAGAGGATTGTCGCTTTGCGGGCGCCGGAGCCGAGATAGCCGCCACGCTTGCCGAGCGCTGCTTCTATTCCCTCGACGCGCCCATCAAGCGTTTGGCCGGGCTCGATATCCCGACGCCGTTCAACGGCAAGCTCGAGGCGGCAACGATTCCGCAGATACCCGACATCGTCTCGGCCGCTCGCGGGCTTTGCCGGCCGGAGAAAGGCGCCAAGGCTGCCTGACCGTGAACCAGCCCATCACGATGCCGGCGCTCTCCGACACCATGAGCAATGGACGGCTGGTGAAATGGGTCAAGAAGATCGGCGATCCCATCAAGAAGGGCGAATCGGTTGCCGATGTCGAAACGGACAAGGCTGTGATGGACGTGGAGTCATTCCACGATGGCTATCTTGCAGGTCCGCTGGCAGCCGAGGGCAGTGAGATGCCCGTCGGTGCGACCATCGGATACATCGCGGAGAGTGCCGGCGCAACTGTGCCGCAGGCCTTGCAAGCGGAACCGCTGCCGAACACTACGGCTGATCCACCTGCCGAGTCGCCCCCGAAGGGCGCATCTGCGGCCGCGGCCGGCCCGGCCGCCCCGTCGCCGACTCCACCCGCGCAGCCGGGGAGAGTTCGAATGTCGCCCTATGCGCGGCGGCTCGCGCAGCAGGGCGGAGTCGATGTCAAGCAGGGAGATGGCGGGACGGGCGGCGGATCTGCAAGGCAGCCGGCGCGACCCGATCCGGCGGGCGGATCTCCGGTTCGCGTAGAGCGCGCATCGAGCGTGCGCGAAGCCCTGGCGCGCAACATGACGGCGAGTCTTGCCACCCCCACATTCCGTATGACGGCACGGTTGTCCCTCGCGCCGCTGCTGGCGGCCGCCAAGAGCGCGCACCTGTCGCTCACCCTGCTTCTCGCTCGCGCCTGCGCACTGACCGTCAAGGCGCACAGCTTGTTCAATGCCGTATACACTCCGGAGGGATTCGCGTTTCGAGAGCGGGTCGATGTCGCAATCGCGGTCGATACGCTCGACGGACTGGTTGCGCCGGTCATCCGCGACGTCGCCGGGCGGGCGCTCCCGCAGCTTGCCGCCGATTGGGCCGCCGTGCGCGAGAAGGCGATCAATCGTCGCCTGAGCGCCCAGGATTACCAGGGCGCGACCTTTTATCTGTCCAACTTAGGGATGTTTTCCGTGGTCCACAGTTTCGATGCGGTATTGCCGGTCGGGGCCGCCGCCATTCTCTGCGTGGCCGCCGCTGACGGCGAGCGCACATCGTTCACCCTGGGGTGCGACCATCGCGTCCTTGCAGGCGCAGACGCGGCGCGCTTTCTGCAGACCTTTGCCGAATATCTTGCCAATCCGGCCCGGCTCATCGAGGAGACATGACCATGGACATGACCCATCCGCAACGCCATGCAGCGCTGCAATCGCTGCGTGCCGAATTGGGCCGGGGTCCATGCCTGACGATGCCCGCCTAGAGGCTGCGATGCAGTACCTCGAGAATAGAACCTTCGAGGAGATGCACGTCGGAGATGCGGCGCAAATCACGAGAACCCTCGGGCCGCAGGATGCGGACGGTGGAGCTTGGAGCACGGACCTCATCCACGAACTGTTGTCGACCCAGCTGCCGGGACCCGGCACGGTCTGTCTGGACTTGTCGCTGCATTTTCGGGTAGCCGCGGCGGCCGGCGATGCCGTCACGGCACGCATTCGAATTCGCGACATGGTGCCGGAGACGAAACAGGTGACGCTGGGATGCGAGTGCCTCGCGGCCTCCGGTGAGGTCCTGATCGAAGGTCAAGCACGGGTCACCGCTCCAATCATCAAGCTGCGGCGGCCTCGCGCCTTGCAAGCGGCCCCACTGCTATTTGCCGCGGGCGCCCGATACCGGCAACTGCTCGATGCGGCTCGCCGATTCGATCCCGTCCGCACCGCCGTCGTGCACCCCTGCGATGCAGTGTCGCTCGCCGGCGCGATGCAGGCCAAGCAGGCTCGATTGATCGTTCCCATCCTCGTCGGACCGGCTGCCAAAATTCGCCGGGCCGCGGCGGACTCGGGGCAGGATCTCGGAGACGTGGAGATCGTCGATGTGCCGCACAGCCACGCCGCGGCGGAGCGCGCAGTGGCGCTGGGACGCGAGGCCAAGGTGGAAGCGCTCATGAAGGGCGCGCTTCACACCGATGAGTTGATGGCGGCGGTGGTGGACAAGGCCGGGGGGCTGCGCACCGAGCGCCGGATGAGTCATGTGTTTGCGCTCGACGTGCCTCACTACCCGAAACCGCTCTTCATTACGGATGCGGCGGTCAACATTGCGCCGGACCTCGACACCAAGCGAGACATCGTTCAGAACGCGATCGAACTGGCCCACGCACTCGGCATCGAATGCCCCAAGGTCGCAATCCTGTCGGCGGTCGAAACGGTGACCCACAAGATTCCCTCGACCATCGACGCCGCCGCCCTTTGCAAAATGGCCGAGCGGCAGCAGATCGTGGGAGGAATTCTCGATGGGCCGCTGGCTTTCGACAACGCCATCTCGAGCGAAGCCGCCCGCACCAAGGGCATCGGCGGTACGGTGGCCGGCCAGGCCGACATTCTCGTGGTGCCGGATCTGGAGGCGGGCAATATGCTGGTCAAGCAGTTGATCTACCTCGCCGGCGCGCAGGCGGCAGGAATCGTGCTGGGTGCCCGCCTGCCGATCATCCTCACGAGCCGAGCTGACGGAGACACAGCACGGCTTGCCTCGTGCGCTCTCGCGCAACTCCTGGTGCGCGGGCGGATCATCAGAACGTCATGATCGCGCCGGGCGCTCAGGCCGCAAGCAGTGCCCGGAGCAGTGCCAGCAGCTCATCGGCGTTAATGGGCTTGCTGGTAATCCGCAGGTAGGGATCCCGCGGTATCTGCTTGATGGCGGAGGACGTATCGCCGGTCGTCAGCACGGCCTTCAATGAAATGCCCAACAGCTCGCGCAACGCGGCGATGACCTGAGTGCCGGTTTCGCCGTCGTTCAAATGGTAGTCGCTAATGAGCAGATCGACGCCGTTGCCGTTGCGGACGTGGTGCAGGGCCTCCGACAGCGAGGCAACGGAGGTGACGCGGTACCCTTCCAACTCGAGCAACATACTGGTCGCGCGCCGCACCGCCGGATTGTCTTCCACCAGCAGAACACGTGCTTCCCCGATCTGCCGCGGGACATCGTCGAACGGTCCCGGGAATGAAGGAGCGAGCCTCGCCACCTCGCCGCTGCTCGCCGGAAGCAGCAGCGAGAAAGCCGAGCCGCGGCCCACCTCGGAATGCACATCGAGCCTGAGTGTGAGCAGCTTGACCAGCCGCTGCACGATGGCGAGTCCCAGACCATAACCGTCGCGGGAACTGTTCGTCGGAACGCCGACCTGGTAGAACTCATCGTAAATATATTGCAGCTGATCCGGCGGAATGCCGATGCCGGAATCGAGCACTTCGATGCGAACCAGCGCCGACTCGTGCAGGCAGCGCAAACGGACCCAGCCCTCCCGGGTGTACTTGAGGGCATTGGCGACGAGATTCCTGAGGATTTGCTCAACCAGCGAAGGATCGCTGAACACGGCGTCATCGCAAGATTCTATTTCCAGCTTGAGACCCTTGCTGGCCGCAATGCTCGCGAATTCCATGCGCAGCTCCTCGAAGATGGCCGCCACCGTGAAGTCGGTCGGCTCGGGTCTTATTGCGCCGGATTCCAATTTGCTGATGTCGAGCAGTGCATTGAGCAGTCTCGACATGGCGCCGATGGCCTGCTGCTGTTGCGCAAGGGCATCGATCGACTGGTGGTCGGTCGCCCGGCGGCGCAGGGCGCCATTGAGCAACTCGAGGGTCTGAAGCGGCTGACGCAGATCGTGGCTGGCCGTGGCGAGAAAGCGGCTCTTGCCCTGGTTGGCCCGATCGGCGATCTCGCGCGCCTGGTCCGCCAGTTCGCGGGCCGCGTCGGCGGCCTCGCGCGCCACGATCAGCTCCGCCTCGACCCGCTTGCGGTCTGTCACATCGCGAATCGCGGCAGCGACCAGTGTGCTGCCATCGTGGTCGATGGGGCTTAAACTGATCTCAACGGGAAACTCGGTGCCGTTGCGTCGCCGTCCGAATAACTGCAGTCCCTGCCCCATGGGGCGTACGCGGACAGCTTTGACGTAGTTATCGCGGTGTCCGACATGCCGGCTTCGATAGCGCTCAGGCAGCAGAATCTCGATGCGCTCGCCGACGATTTCATCGTGCCGGTAGCCGAAGAACGTACAAACCTGCTGATTGGCAAATCTGACGATGCCCGATGCATCGATGATGATCATTGCATCCGGGGCGGCGTCGAGTGCGCTGCGTGCAAGCTCAGGCGGGAGGGTGCGCATTGTGGCCGCTCGTACATTTACGCTCTTTCGAGCGACACCAAAATCATTCTATATGCTATTTCAATGAACGATCCGAGTACTTGACACTACTTTACATTGTTGCCGATGCGTCATCACACCCCCCGACGGCAGCGCGATGCGCTGCCGTCGTCAACGGTTGTTTGTCCGGATGTGGGGGTTTGCCGGGCCCGGTCACTCGCCCAGATATTGGACGTGCACGTAAGTTCCCAGCCGCACGTTGTAGGCGAGATACCAGCCGACATGGTCGGGATCAGCGTAGATGACGATGTCGTCGTTGTCCCACAGCCAATCGTTACAGTAGGCGAAGTCGAAGGCCGCGACCGAGAAGAAGAAGCCGCCGATGCCGAATCGCGCGCGATCTCCGCCCCTCAACCGCCAAACATGCCCTCGGCCCATGGGGCCGGTGAAATGGCCATGTTCCCAGGGATGATCGAGGTGATAGTGCGGGTCGTTGCGGCCGGTGTCGTGGCCCACCCACTGGTCGCGATCGGCATGCACATGGGGTGCGGTCGGGTGTCCGGGCTCCTCGTGCACGTTGCTCGGAATGCGCTGCTTCCCGCGCACCGGCGTGGGGCCGTGCGCCGGGATATGTCCGCCGCCGACGCTATGCGAGGGCGCGCCGTGCGCGGCGTGCGCGCCGCCGCCGGACGGCCGTTGCGCGTAGGCGCCGGCAGAGAAGACCAATACGGATCCGCAGAGTCCAAGGAGAATTTTCACGGTGGCACCCGACCTGTCGATGTTAGGCGTTCAATGTGACGCGGCTCAAATTACCATAGGCGCCGGTGCCTCGCTCGCCCTGGCGCGGCCGCCGCCGGGTCGGATCGTCCACCCGGCCATTGCGGTCCAGTTCAATCGAACGCGGCCGATATAGTCATGTGAGCCCCAATTCCCATGTCGCGCCGCATCAACCCCATGACTCCGCGCATGCACAGCGCCGGCAGGAATGTGTTCCATGAACAAGGCGGTCAAGTCGCGCCACGCCAACCCGATATTCACTTCGTACGTTGCGCTCGCGCAGAGCCTGGTCGGCGACCTCGACGGCATTTGCCTGCTCGACGCAGCGCTCAAATCGCGCGGTGAATACGGGGAACCGGCCGGTGAACCCGTCGTCGCTTGGCTCCGCTCGCTGCGCTGGACCGAGTTGCATCGGGCGGTGCCCGCGGCGAGCGAATTCGGCGAGCGCCGGTGGTGGATCGGCATCCCGCTCGAGCAGTCCGACGGCGCTCTTCTGGGAGTCTTCTGCGTCAGCCGGCAAGCCGCCACGCCCCCGGCGCAACCTTCGCGTCTTGCGGCGGACATTGCCCTGCGCCTCAAGCCGCTCCTGGATTGCATCCATCGAGACTTGGCCGCGGCGATACCTGCGAGTGCGCGAGTACAAACGCTGACCGAACGATCTGCCGAACTCGAGTGGTTGTTCAAGGTCACCACCAGCCTCAAAGGGGGCGTGGATGACAAGAGAATCCTGGAAGCGCTGGTCGCGGAGGCGACCGTACGCCTGGAGAGCGGTCTTGGAATATTGTTCGTACCCGACAAGCGCCTGACGATACGCTGCGAGAACGACAAGGCGGCCTCGGCTTCGCTGCTCGAGGCATGGTCACAGACCCGGGAACATCTCATGACCTGGGTGCAGCGGCAAAGCCGGCCGCTCGTGGTCAACGGCGCCGGGCGCCAGGGAAAAAACGTCAACCGCTGCAAGGTCTTGTGCGTGCCGGTGGCGCGTGATGCGGGCCGCGTCATCGGCGCCTTGTCGTTCTACAACTTGCCGCAGGCCGCGAATTACTCACGCCGGCAGGTGTTTCTCGCGCGGCACATCGGGCGCCAGGCGGCGAGCATGGTGGAGGCGCAATTCGATCTGATGACAGGGCTGTATACGCGCAGCGGTCTCGACCAGATGTTTTCCGGCCTCGCCGATCCGGAGGATTTCGCCGAGAGCAGCGTCATCTACCTGGACATAGACCACATGCACGTTGCAAACGAGCTGCACGGATTCGAAGTCGGAAACGAACTGATCGTGCGGGTCGCGGATCTGCTTTCGACGCCGCTGCTGCCCGACGACGCACTGGCCGCCCGCATTTCGGGAGATCGCTTCGCGATCGTGTTGCCCGGCTCGAACTGCGGCGAGGCGATGAAGGTCGCCGCGGTCCTTCAGGCGGCCGCGTCGCGGCTGGTGATCGGCCCCTCGAAGGACGCATTCGACGTGTCGATCAGCTGCGGAGTGGCGGCCCTGATTCCAATGACCGAAGGATTGGCCCGCGGCATTGCGGCGGCTGAACTTGCCTGCAAGTCCGCCAAGAATCACGGCCGAAACCGGGTGGAGCTGTACGCATTCGAGGATAACAGCATGATGCGTCGCCACGCGGATACGCTCGCGGTGGGGCAGCTGCGCTCCGCGCTGAAGGCAGACCGCCTGCTCCTGTACGCGCAGCGAATCGCTCCGTTGCAGAATCCGAGCTTGCCGGGCGGCTATGAACTGCTGCTGCGTCTGCGGGATAAAGACGGTACGCTGGTCTCGCCAGGTCCGTTGATCGATGCCGCCCAGCGCTATCAGCTCCTGCCCTCCATCGACCGATGGGTGGTGCAGCGGGCGCTGCAGGTTCTGACGCCCTATCGCGCGATGTTCCGCACCCGCGAGCTGGGCATCTCCATCAATGTATCGGGTCAATCGATCGGCGACGAGACCTTCATCCAGCGGTTTACACAGCTTCTGAACGATGCCAATCTGCCGCGCCACTGCATCAGCGTGGAACTCACCGAGCAGGCGGCGATCACGAACCTCGCGAGCGCGAAAGTCATGGTCACCCGTCTCGGGGCATTGGGATGCCGATTCGCGCTGGACGATTTCGGCACGGGCGCCAATTCATTGACTTACCTGAAGGCCCTGCAGGTCAGCCGAGTGAAGATCGACGGCAGTTTCGTGCGCGACATTCTCTCCGATAGGAACTCGCGTGCAACGGTAAAGGCGGTGGTGGAGCTGGCAAAGGGCTTAGGTGTGGAAACGGTGGCGGAATACGTCGAGAACGATCAGATCGCCGCGGAGGTACGCCGCCTGGGGGTCGACTATGCCCAGGGGTATGCGTACGGCAGGCCTGAGCCGCTCTCGGAGGTTCTGGAGAGTCTGGCTCATGAAGAATCGAAGCGTCTTCACAAGCTGTTTCTCGAGACCTGATTGCGCGGCCCGCCGCGTCGCGTCAAATCACCCGCGACATCGCAACCGGCGGGGAGTCGTTGATATAGGCGTCGAAAGCCATGGCGACGGTGCGCATCAGCAGCCGCCCGATCGAGGTGAGCGCGATATGTTTGCGGCCGACCTCGACCAGACCATCGGCCTCGAGCGCGATCAAGCGCTGGAGCTCCTTGGCGAAGTACGCATCGAAGACGATGTCGTTTCGCGCCTCGAGCGCCGGGATGCCGACGAAGCCCTGGCACATGATCGCATCGATGACGTCCTTGCGGATGCGGTCGTCGCGAGTCATGACCCTGCCTCGGGCCGAGGGCAGCGCACCGCGCGCAACCGCGGCCTGGTAGTCCTTCAGCGACTTGTGATTCTGCACGTATAAATCCCCGACATGGCCGATGGCACTGACTCCAAACCCGACGAGGTCCCGATCCGCGTGAGTCGTGTACCCCTGAAAGCTGCGGTGCAGAGTGCCGTTGCGGCGCGCCTGCGCGAGCGAGTCGCCGGGCAGCGCAAAGTGATCCATCCCGATGTATTCGTATCCCGCCGCGCTCAGCTTGGCCACGGCGAGTTGCAGCAGCTGCAACCGCTCTTCGGAGTTCGGCAGTTCCTCGACCCGAATCCGGCGCTGCGCCTTGAACATGCGCGGCAGGTGGGCGTATCCATAGACGGCCAGGCGGTCCGGCCGCATGGCGACGACGCGGTCCAGCGTCCTCGACAGGGACGCCATGGTTTGCAGCGGCAACCCGTAGATCAGGTCGAAATTGATGGAGCGAAATCCCAGGCTGCGGGCGGCTTCGTACACCCCCGCGACCGTGGCTTCGGGTTGGACCCGGTTGACGGCTTTTTGCACGTTCTCGTCGAAATCCTGCACGCCCAGACTGATGCGATTGAATCCAAGCTCGCTCAGGAACTTCAGCGTGCCATGATCGATGCCGCGGGGGTCTATTTCAATGGAGTAGTCGCGATCCTCGGCGCCGCTCAGGCGGAACGCCCGATCGAGGCTCGCCACGATCTCCGCCAGCCGCTTCTTCGGCAGGTAGGTAGGGGTGCCTCCGCCGAAATGCATCTGGTCGATGCCGCCGCCGCGGGCGAAATACCGGCTCCGCAGGGAAATCTCGTTCAATAGATATGCGAGGTAAGCGTCGATCCGGTTGAGATCATGCGTGATGATCTTGTTGCAGCCGCAGTAGAAGCACGGGCTGAAACAGAACGGAATGTGGACATAGGCGGACAGGGGATTCCCTTCGCGCGCGCCCCGGCTGGTCGCTGCGGCCCACTCATAGGCGTTCGGCGCGATGCCGTCGCTGAAATGCTGTGCGGTCGGATAGGAGGTGTAGCGGGGTCCTTCCCCGTCGTAGCGGCGCATGCGGTCGGCGTCGAACGAGACATCCGCGGTTTCGGTCATTTCTGCTGGCATACGCCATCCTCCATCGAACCGAAGGGCCGCGCCTATCAGGACTTCCCCTTACAACGTCCGCGCCCGGCAGGTGTTGCACGGCTGCAAACACCCCGTGGACAGTACCTAGTCGATGGAGGGGCGTTCCTTATATCGGCCGGGCCCTGCCATCCTTAGGATTCGAGAAGCCGTTGCCGTTGAGGGAAATCAAGATGCAAAACGCCTTAGAGCCCGCCGGGGTCGTTCCCGTTGTGTACAACGACACCGTCGTTCGCCGCTTCGCCTTCATGACGGTGATATGGGGCATCGTCGGAATGACGGTCGGCGCGCTGATCGCGGCGCAATTGATATGGCCGAACTTGAACTTCAACCAGCCTTTCCTCAGCTACGGGCGGTTGCGGCCCCTGCACACCAATGCCGTCATTTTCGCCTTCGGCGGGTGCGCGCTGTTTGCCAGCTCCTATTACATCGTGCAGCGCACCTCCCACGTTCGGTTGTTCTCCGACAAGCTGGCCAATTTCACTTTCTGGGGCTGGCAGCTCGTCATCGTGTTGGCGGTCATCACCCTGCCGCTCGGCATCACGCAAAGCAAGGAATACGCGGAGCTCGAATGGCCGATCGATCTGTTGATCGCCGTCGTTTGGGTGGCTTATGCGGTCGTGTTCTTCGGCACGCTGGCGATCCGCAAGGTGAAGCACATCTATGTCGCCAATTGGTTCTTCGCCGCCTACATCATCACCATCGCCGTCCTGCACATCATCAACAATCTGGCCATCCCGGTTTCGCTCACCAAGTCGTACGTGATCTATTCCGGCGTGGTCGACGCCATGGTGGAGTGGTGGTACGGCCACAATGCCGTGGGTTTCTTCCTGACCGCCGCCTTCCTCGGCATGATGTACTACTTCGTACCCAAGCAGGCGGGCCGGCCGATCTACTCCTATCGTCTGTCCATCGTGCACTTCTGGGCATTGATCTCGATCTACATGTGGGCGGGCCCACACCACCTGCACTACACCTCGCTGCCGGATTGGGTGCAGTCGCTCGGCATGGTGTTCTCCGTCATCCTGCTGGCACCGTCTTGGGGAGGCATGATCAACGGCATCATGACGCTCTCCGGGGCGTGGCATAAGCTGCGCACCGACCCCATCCTCAAGTTCCTGATCGTTTCGCTGTCCTTCTACGGAATGTCGACCTTCGAAGGTCCCATGATGTCGATCAAGACGGTGAACGCGCTGTCGCACAACACCGATTGGACCATCGGACATGTGCATTCGGGGGCGCTGGGATGGGTTGCCTTCATGGTCATCGGGTCCATGTATGCGCTGATCCCGAAGCTATGGGGCCGCAAGGAAATGTGGAGCATCCGGCTGATCGACGTGCACTTCTGGATCGCGACCATCGGAGTGGTGCTGTACGTGACGGCGATGTGGATAGCGGGGGTGATGCAGGGGCTGATGTGGCGCGCCACCAATCCTGACGGCACGCTCACCTACACCTTCGTCGAATCGCTGAAGGCGACCTATCCGTACTACATGGTCCGATTGGGCGGCGGCCTGCTGTTCCTCATCGGCATGTTCCTGATGCTCTACAACGTGATCAGGACCATCGTGCCCGAGACGCGCACCGAGGCGCTTCCCGCGCCGGCCGTGGGCTGAGGGCGGAGTATCCGATGAATCACGAAATAGTCGAAAAAAATGCGTGGCTGATGGGCACCTTGATCGCCATCGTCATCAGCATCGCGGGATTGGTCGAGATCGTTCCGCTGTGCTTCCAGGCATCGGTGATTTCGCCTTCGCCGGGGATCAAACCCTATGCGCCGTTGGCGCTCGCCGGGCGCGACGTGTATGTGCGGGAGGGTTGCTACCTTTGCCATACACAGATGGTGCGGCCGCTGCAGGCCGAAGTGGAGCGCTACGGTCATTATTCCATCGCGGGGGAGGCGGTGTACGACCATCCCTTCCAATTCGGCTCCAAGCGCACGGGACCCGATCTGGCACGGGTGGGCGGCCGATATTCCGATCAGTGGCACCGCATCCATCTGAATAATCCCCGCGACGTGGTGCCGGAGTCGAACATGCCGGGCTTCACCTGGCTTGCCGATGCGCGGCTCGACGGCAAGGAGATTGTCGCCAAAATGCGCGCGCTGCGGCACATCGGAGTTCCCTACACCGATCAAGAGATTGCAGCGGCCCCCGCCGAAGTGGCGGGACACAGTGAATTGGACGCACTGGTCGATTATTTGCAGGGACTCAAGTTTCATGGAGATGCAGCACCATGATCGCCATCTTGCGGGGCGTGATCACGCTCGTACTGACGATTCTTTTCATCGCGCTTGCGGTCTGGGCGTGGAGTTCCAAGCGCAAGAAATTGTTCGACTCGATGGCTCGCATGCCGCTGGATGAGGACGGCGATTCGGCGGGCGGGAAGCCGCGCTCATGAGCCAGGGATTCGGCATATTCATCGCGGTCGTCGTGCTCGCGAACATCGGCGGCGCGCTCTGGCTGATCTGGTGGACGGCGCGCGGCAGCGGCCAGATCTCTCCGCAGCAGACGACGCACATCTGGGACGATGACCTCACCGAATACAACAATCCCCTGCCGCGTTGGTGGCTGTGGATGTTCCTGCTGTCGATTGCGTTCGCGCTCGGCTATCTGATCGTATACCCGGGTCTCGGCAGATTTCCGGGCCTCGCTCATTGGACGGAAATTTCGCAGTACCGGGCGGAGGATCAGGCCGCGCGCCGATCGCTCGAGCAGCGCTTCGCCGCCTTCAACGGCAAGAGCCTGACCGAGCTGTCCAAGGATCCTGCGGCCATGGCGACCGCCAAGAATCTGTTCGCCCTCAATTGTTCGACCTGCCACGGCTCTGACGCGCGGGGCGCCAAGGGATTCCCGAACCTTACGGACCAGGACTGGCTCTGGGGAGGCGGTGAGCAGACCATTTACCAGACCATCGCGCAGGGCAGGGACGGCTTGATGCCTGCGTGGGGGCCCATTCTGGGACACGACGGCGTCGAGCAAGCGATGGCTTACGTGCTTTCGTTGAGCGGACGCCGCCCAGGCGAGGCCCCGGTGCCGGCGCAGACGCTGGCCGCGGGCAAGGCCTTGTTCTCATCCATGTGCGCGGCGTGCCACGGCGCCGACGGCACCGGCAATCAAGCGGTCGGAGCGCCGAACCTGACCGACAAGATATGGCTGTACGGGGGCTCCGTGAAGGACATCCGCGAAACCATCACCATGGGCCGCACCAATCACATGCCTGCACATCTGGAGCGGCTGGGCGACACCAAGGTGCGCCTACTTGCGGCCTATGTGCTCAGCATATCCCGGCCCGCCGGCGTCCCGCCGTGATCGATACTGAAACGACATCATCGACCTGGTCGCGCTTGACCGAACGCATCGGCGTCACGTTGTGGGCTTCCTTCCTGACCGCATGCTTCGAGACCGTGGTCGTTTTCGCCTACTTCGACCCGGCGACGATGCTCGGCAGGGATCAGTCGGACGATACATGGCTGGCGGTGCGCCCGATTGCCTATGGCGCGGGATTCTTCTTTTTCTGGATCATCAGTTTCATGGGATCGATCCTGACCGCATATATGCTCGATTCGAGCCCGAATGCGGCACCTAATCCCAAGGGGCCGGGCAAATGACCGCGGGCGCCGTCTCGGCGGCCGCTCAATCTCCGTACGCCGCCCATCAGAAGGTATATCCGCGCGAAGTGAGCGGACGCTTTGCGCGCCTTCGAGTGCTCGCCGTCATGGCGCTGCTCGGTGTGTTCTATGGGCTACCCTGGGTGCAATGGAACGGACGGCAGGCCGTACTGTTCGATCTGCCGGCGCGCAAATTCTTCATCTTCGGACTGACGCTGTTCCCGCAGGACTTCTACCTGTTGACATGGCTGCTGATAATCGCGGCGCTGACGCTGTTCTTCTTCACCTCGCTCGCGGGACGTTTGTGGTGCGGATACGCCTGTCCGCAAACCGTGTGGACGGAGATCTTCGTCTGGATGGAGCGGCTCACCGAAGGGAACCGCTCCCAGCAGATCAAGCTCGACAAGGCGCCGTGGTCCGCGAATAAGATTCTGCGCAAGGCGTCGAAACAAGCGCTGTGGATCAGCTTTGCAGGGTTCACCGGCCTGACGTTCGTCGGATTCTTCTCGCCGATCGAGGCGCTCGGCACGCGATTCCTCACCGCCAACTTGAGTTCCTGGGAGCTTTTCTGGGTCGTTTTCTACGGACTTGCGACCTACGGCAACGCGGGGTTCCTGCGCGAACAGGTCTGCAAGTACATGTGTCCCTACGCGCGTTTCCAGAGTGCGATGTTCGATCGCAATACATTGATCATTTCCTATGATGCGGCCCGGGGAGAGCCGCGCGCCGCACGCAGCCGCGGGGCGCCCGCTCCGGCGGGTCAGGGCGACTGCATCGACTGCACACTGTGCGTGCAGGCGTGCCCGACCGGCATCGACATCCGCAAGGGCCTGCAGTACGAGTGCATCGCCTGCGCCGCGTGCATCGATGCCTGCGATGACGTGATGGACAAGATCGGATCGCCGCGCGGATTGGTGCGCTACTCCACCCAAGCCGAAATAGACGGGGCGAAGACACATGTGATGAGACCGAGAATCGTGGTGTACGCCTCGATCCTGCTGCTCCTGGTCTCGGGATTCGCCTATGCGGTCACGCATCGCAGGGCGGTCGACCTGGACGTGCTCCGGGACCGCAACACGCTGTATCGCGAGCTCGACGACGGGCGTATCGAAAATGTATTCAGCGTGCGAATCATCAACAAGGACCAGCGCGCCCACGAATTCCGTTTGTCCGCCTTGAATTTGCCGAATGCCGCGATCGACAGCGATTCACCCACGCAGGTGGTCGGCGCCGAGGAAGTCAAGACGGTCGTCGTGCGCGTGCGGATTCCGGCGGATCAAGAGCATGGAGGGCATGACTTCAGCATTCTGGCGCAGGCACTCGACAAACCTTCCCTACAAGTGGCCAGCCGCGCCCGATTCTTCGCCGCGCCCTGAGGCGCCTTTCAGCAGGAGAAAATGACAATGCAGCCGCCCTCGAAACCCTGGTATCGGTATCCGATGATGTGGCTGGTGATCGCGCCCCCCGTGGGTTCGGTCATCGCAGGCATCATCACGATGGTGCTGATACTCAAGCATCCTGACCCGGTCGTGAGCACGCCGCACCCGATGTTGCCGATCTTGCACGGCAGCACCGCCAACTCCGTGGTGCCCCCCGCCGACTGAGCGGCCATGCCCGACGTGCCCAACGACTGCTTCCATTGCGGTGAGCCCTTCGCCGGCCGCCCCGTTTTGTGGGCGCGCCTGCGGGATTCGGAGGTCGCGGTGTGCTGCCCCGGATGCCGTGCCGCGTCGCAATTGATAGCCGACTGCGGTCTCGAAGATTTCTACCGTTTCCGCACGGCGGCTTCGCTCACGCCGCGTGAAACCGCCACCGAATGGGAGGCGTACGACGGGCCTCTACTGCTCGACAGCTTGACGTCCGTCGAGCTTGAGGGCCGTTCGGCCGTGCTTTCGATCGACGGCGTCACCTGTGCCGCCTGCGGCTGGTTGATCGGGCGCTCCCTGCAGCAGATCGACGGGGTGGTGCATGCCAGCGTGAACAGCGCAACCGGGCGTGCGCGCGTGGTGTGGGACGGGCGCAAGGTCGCCTTCTCGCGCCTGCTGAGGCACATTGCCGATCTGGGATATCGGCCGCACATCGCTGCCACGGACGCCTCCGACGGCCGCGCGCGGGCGGAACGGCGCGCCATCCTCAAGCGTCTCGCGGTGGCGGGTCTGGGGATGATGCAGGTGATGATGTTCGCCGTCGCGATGTACGTAGGCGACATGCAGGGGATGGACCCGACGATTCGAGCGTACCTGCGCAGCATCAGCATGATGGTCGCAACACCGGTGATGCTGTACGCCGGATGGCCGTTTTTCAGGGGCGCATACCATGCGCTCAAGATGCGCAGCATCACCATGGACGTGCCGGTCACCCTGGGGTTGATGCTCGCCTACGGAGCCAGTGTATTCGACACCTGGCGGCACGCGGGCGATGTGTATTTCGACTCGGTCACCATGTTCATCTTCTTCCTGACGGTGGCGCGGTATGTCGAGATGACGGCGCGCCACCAGAGCACCGGCGTCACCGATTCGCTCGGCCTGCTGCTGCCGGTGACGGCGCATCGGTTCACGCCCTGCGAGGGTGGCGATGGGCCGGAAGGGGCACTGACCGACGTGCTGGTCGCGCAGCTCGCCGTCGGCGATCGCCTGCTGGTGCGAGCGGGCGAGGTCGTGCCCGCGGACGGCGACATCATGCAGGGCGGTACCAGTGTCGACGAGTCGATGTTGACCGGCGAACCCCTGCCCGTCGACCGATGTCCCGGCGACCGCATGGCGGCCGGGACACTCAATGTTTCCGGAGCCGTGCACCTGCTCGTCACCGCCACCGGCACGGCGACGGCGCTTGCCGGAATCGTGGCGCTGCTGCGCCGTGCGCAGGCAGAACGGCCGCGCATCGCGCGCGCCGCCGACCGCATGGCGGGCCGCTTCCTGGCGCGGGTGCTGATGGGCGCGGGGTTGGTGTGCGCATTCTGGCTCGCCGTCGATCCGACGCGGGCATTCGCAGCCACCCTGGCGGTGTTGGTGGTCGCATGTCCCTGCGCATTTTCTCTCGCGACCTTGGTGGCGGTGGCGAGCGCCAACGCCGCGCTCGCGCGCCGCGGTGTGCTGGTGACGAATCAGGACGCGATAGAAGCCCTTGCGAAGGTTACTTTGGTGATATTCGACAAGACCGGCACATTGACGAGCGGCGAAGTGTCGATGATTCGCTGTACTGCGATGGGCGCTGTGCCGGAGCAAGACTACCTGCACATCGCAGCGGCGCTGGAAGCGGGATCCGAACATCCGATCGCGCGGGCATTCGGCGCCGCGGCCTCGCCGGCGCAAGACCTGCGCGTGCACCCGGGCGCCGGCATCGAAGGCACCGTCGATGGCCGGCGATACCGAATTGGGACCCCTGCGTTCGCGGCCGGTGCGCGGCCATATGCCGGCGTCGATTTACCCCGCGAGGATGACGGCGCGATCGTACTTTCGTCCATGGACCGCGAGTTGGCGCGGTTCACCATCGGCGATCTGCCGCGCCCCGACAGCGCAAGTGCGGTGGCGGCACTGCAAGCCCAGGGGGTGGGCGCGGAGATTCTGAGCGGCGACGGCAGGACAGCCGTGCGCCGCGTGGCGGAGCACTGTGGAATCAGCAATTACGCCTACCGGCAGTCGCCCGCCGATAAGCTGGAACGAGTGCGCTCGCTCACCTCGCGGGGAGAATTCATCGCGATGGTGGGCGACGGGATCAACGATGCGCCGGTGCTCGGCGGATCGGGCGTGTCCATCGCCATGAGCCGCGGCTCGGCGTTGACGCTGGCGAGCGCCGACCTTGTGCTGGTCGGCAATTCATTGGCGGCGCTTCCGGCCGCGCTCGCCCTGGCGCGGCGCGCCAAAGCCATCATCCGACAGAACCTGGTATGGGCTGCGGCCTACAATACGGCCGCCATGCCGCTGGCGGCTGTCGGCTGGGTTCCCCCGTGGCTCGCTGCAATCGGCATGTCCTTGAGTTCGATTCTCGTCGTGCTGAATTCGCTTCGTCTGATGCGCGGCGTCGCGTCGCCCCAGGGCCGAACCAACATGGCCGCCGCGCCGACCGCAGCGTTGCTGCCTCAATCGCTTTTGCGAGGTACTTGATCATGAGCATCGTCTTCGTTCTAATTCCGGTGACTTTGGTGCTGGTAGGATTCGGCGTTTGGGCGTTTTTCTGGGCGGTGCGCACCGGGCAGTTCGACGAGCTGGACTCGGCGGCTTGGGAAATTCTCGTCGACGACTCTGCCGACACTGAGCAGCACGTGCGGCGACGGCGTACATGAATCACCTCATGGCCGTCTCAGGCCCGATACCCCTGCTCGCGGCGCTCGCGGCCGGCGCCGCCGGCAGCGTGCACTGTCTCGCCATGTGCGGAGGAATTTCAGGCGCCCTGGGGATGCGGGCCGCGCGCAACGGCGCGGGGCACTATATGGCATTCGCGCACTCGATGACCTACCAGGCGGGGCGCATCACCAGCTATTCCATCGGCGGCGCGCTGGTGGGTGGGCTCGGCGGCGCGCTACAGGCAGCGATCGACGTCGACCGAGTCGCCGTCGTCGCACGCGCACTTGCGGGACTCGTCCTCGTCCTGGCGGCGATTGGAACATTGTCCGCATGGCGACCGCTGTCGCGTTTGGAGCGCCTCGGAGGCCGGCTATGGAATCGAGTGGCGCCCCTCGCCCGCGCCGTTCCGGCCGATGGCCTCGGTGGATCCTGGTTGCTGGGCATGCTCTGGGGATGGCTGCCGTGCGGGCTCATCTATTCCATGCTGCTGGTTGCCGCGCTGTCGGGCAGCGCCGCGATGGGTGCCGCCACCATGCTGTGCTTCGGTTTGGGCACGGCGCCCGCGGTGCTGACGGCCGGTCTGCTCGGCGGCCAGGCGCGCCGCATCCCCAAGGTTCGAGGCTTGAACCTCGCGGCCGGCGCTCTACTGCTGGTATTCGGATTGGCGACGATGCTCGGGCCCTTGGGCCTTCACACGCACCATTAGGCGATGGTTGCGAATAGCATCGGTTCGAGCGGGGCGGCGGACAACATGCCGCCCATCATCGCGCCGGCGATCCCGGCCGTGCCGACACCTTCATCTGGACTGTACTGAACCCTCCATCGCGTCTGCGAATTCAATCGCGCCGGGTCCCGGTGTCGGCCGCGATCTCGAATCCGGCCCAATTGCGCCAAACCGCGAGGCCCACCGCCAGCACAACCGGACCCATGAAAACGCCGACAAGTCCCCAAGCGGTAACGCCGCCGATGACGCCCAACATCACAATGATGAATGGGACATGAGTGGCGTTACTGATCAGCAGCGGGCGCAACACATTGTCCGTTGGATGTATGAGCAATGTACCCCAGAGCAGTAGGATGATGCACTTCCAGATGTGGCCGGTAATCAGCAAATAGGCGCTAAGAGGACCCCAAACAAGCGTAGTCCCGAAGATGGGAAAAAAGGACAGCGCGCCCGTCATAGCGCCCAGGAGCACCGCTGCACGAACGCCGAGAATTGCATATCCAACGCCGGCGATGAGGCCTTGAGCAAAGGCTGTCGTCAAAAATCCGTAAAGCACCGCACGCGTCATCGCCCCAGCGGTGACTACGTATGAATCAAGGCGATCGCCGAACACCTTCGTCACGACCAATCGACATTGGCGGCGAATTGACTCGCCATCTCGGTAGAGGAAGAAGACCGTGAACATTACTAGAAGCAGCTCACCGATGCCGCGCCCAACCCCGCCGAGCAACCCGGTGATCTCGCCTGCCCAACCTTGAATCAACGCGCCGAGCTGCTTCCCAAGGGCAGCGGGCTCGCCAGCCAAATGCTCGAGCTGTTGATGTACTTGATCTCCCACCCAAGGAATACGCTGAACGAATTCCGGCAGGATCAGCGGAGTCTCGGCAAGATACCTGGCTAGTGACCGATATGCAGCGATCAATTCGTTGGAGACGAGAACCGACAGCCAGAGTATGGGGACAACTACGGCGCATGTGAGCAAAAGTGTCATGCAGAACGCTGCCGCGTCTTGAAACCGGCCGAACGGCCGGCGGACCACACGATAGATGGGCCAACTCACATAGGCCAGGATCGTGGCCCAGGCGATGAGCGCTAAGAGGGGTAGCAAAATTACAAAGCAAGCGCCAGCGACCAGAATCGCCAAAACGATGAGAGCGAATCGCCTGGGGTCGATTCTCGCGGTGCCTCTTTCGGAATGGGTATCCAACATGAAACATGTTCCGCCGTCAGCTTTCCTTCGTTCGACGATCTTGCATATTCGAGCTCACAGTACGTAGCCGGGGTTCCGCGGTCCGCTTAGGTACATCCCCCGATGATTTTTGAGACATCCAAGGACTAGATTATTGATTCGGACCTATATGACCGAGGCAAACGGCGCGTCGAAGTCGTGGTGCTTCACGCATGTTACCCGGGGTCGCGCGGGCGCCAGCCAGTCCTTTGGCGCCTCGATGCAGCTGCGAGACGAGCAATGATAAGCGAGATATCCAGTATCGGCCTCAGTACGGCAGAAGCGGCGGCGCGCCTTAAATCGGAGGGCTTCAACGAGTTGCCGCGAGCAGAGCGGCGGGGCGTCTTTCGGATTCTATTCGAAGTCGTGCGGCAACCGATGTTCGCACTTCTGATTGCGGGCGGTGTGGTGTACTTGCTGTTGGGCGACCGCATGGAGGCGATTCTCCTTCTGATATTCGCCTCGCTTTCGGTCGTGATCACCATCGTGCAAGAATCCCGAAGCGAGAGGGTGTTGGAGGCGTTGCGTAACTTGGCAAGCCCGCGGGCACTGGTGATCAGGGACGGTATCAGAGTCCAGATCGCCGGACGGGACGTGGTTCGCGGCGATGTCCTCATGATTGCCGAGGGCGATCGGATTGCGGCCGATGCCACCCTGTTGGCATCGCATGACCTCATATTGGATGAGTCAGTGTTGACCGGCGAATCGGTGGCTGTACGCAAGTCAGCGCCCGCTGCCGGTATCGAAACCGACCCCGCCCTGGCCGTTGCCGGCGGCGAAGATCTGCCTTATGTTTTTGCAGGCACTTTGGTCGTTCGCGGCACCGGGCGCGCGCTCGTGCACTCCACCGGAGTTCGCAGCGAAATGGGCAGAATCGGCAAGGATCTTCGGTCTATCGAGATCGAACAGCCGCATCTCCAGCGCCAGATGAGCTGGCTGATACGGGACTTCGCCATTGTGGGTGCGGTGGTCGGTGGGTTGGTCATTCTCTTGTTCGGCTTGCTGCGCGGTTCGTGGTTGCAAGCCATGCTCGGCGGTATCGCGTTGGGGATGTCGCTGCTGCCCGAAGAATTTCCGCTTGTCATGACCGTGTTCATGGCCATGGGTGCGTGGCGTATTTCGCAGGCGCGGGTGTTGACCCGGCGCGCGGCCGCGATCGAGACGCTCGGCGCGACGACGGTTCTCTGTACGGACAAGACGGGAACCCTCACTGAAAATCGGATGACCGTGGTTTCCTTGAGCAACGCCGAGGACCGATGGGAACCCGGTAGGCCGCTGTCGGTGCCGATGAAAGACATACTGGACAGCGCGCTGTTGGCAAGTGCCAGGGAACCCACCGACCCGATGGACCTGGCAGTTCACGGGATTGCATCCTGTGATGGGTCGGCTCCCGGGTGGGGGTCCTCTGCCTCGCTCATTCGCGCGTATGGTTTGCGACCTGATCTATTCGTGGTGGCCAACGTGATTGCCGGCGATCCCGGTGCACGCGCCCACGCAAAAGGGGCCCCGGAAGCGATCGCCGAACTCTGCCGGCTATCACCCGATCGGTTCGCAACCATTCGCACCGAAATGGACCATCTCGCAGGCCGGGGAATCCGGGTGCTTGGCGTCGCTCGGTCGTCTTTCATCGACGCCGCGCAAGGCGCACGTTTGCCTGATTCGCCTCGGGAGTTTGACTTTGAATACGTGGGTCTGATCGGCTTTGCCGATCCGTTGCGTGCAAATGTCCCCTCCGCCGTGAGGGAATGTCGATCGGCGGGAATTCGAGTGGTGATGATTACCGGTGACTATCCGGCAACCGCACGTGCCATCGGGCGTCAAGCGGGCCTGGATACCTCGCAGTTACTGTCAGGCGATGAAATCGAGACGATGACCGACGAGAGTCTGGAAGTGTCGGTCAATACTACGTCGATATTCGCGCGCATCCGGCCCAATCAAAAGCTTCGCATCGTGCAAAGTCTGAAAGCGAACGGCGACATCGTCGCCATGACCGGCGACGGCGTGAACGACGCCCCGGCGATCAAAGCCGCACATATCGGCATTGCGATGGGCGGACGAGGTACTGACGTTGCGCGCGAGGCATCCGCCATCGTGCTGCTGGATGATGACTTCGACTCCATCGTAAAGACGATTCGGCTCGGGAGAAGAATCTATGACAACCTGCGCAAGGCCATCGAATACATCGTTGCCGTTCACATTCCGATCGCAGGACTCGCAATTCTGCCGCTCTTGTGCGGACTGCCGTTGATGCTCACGCCAATTCACATCGCTTTTCTCGAGATGATCATCGATCCGGCCTGCTCGATGGTCTTCGAAGCAGAGGAAGCAGAATCGAATGTGATGCGCCGCCGGCCGCGAAACCCCAAGAGCCCGTTGCTCTTGCCGAGGCGAATAGTGTGGGCATTGCTGCAGGGCCTGATTGCCCTGGCGATTCTCGCAGGGTTGCTCCTCAGTGCAGCGCATATGGGAATGCCGGAACCCGACCTACGAGCACTGGTGTTCACTTCGCTTGTGCTCATCAATATGGGGCTGATTCTGGTGAATCGGTCGTTCGAGTCCTCGCTAGTTCGCGCGATTATGCGACCCAATCGCGCCTTGTGGACCCTCCTGGGTGGAGTCACCGCACTATTGGGGATCGCGGTCTTCTGGCAACCTGCGCAGTCACTGTTTCATTTTGGACAGCTCCATTGGAACGATCTTGCTGCGTGCATTGCGGTCGGCGTCGTGAGCCTGATCGGTCTGGAGGGGCTAAAATCCGTATGGTTTCACAGCATTGATGCTGATGCCGGCTGCGCGCCGCATTGATACAGTGGAGCGCAGTCACCGCACGCTGAGCGAGCACTCCGGCGACGGTGAGGTTCAGGCGTTGTGTAGGCGAAGGCTTTGGTTGTGCTCCAGGGACTCAACTGATCATGGCAGAAAGAACCTCCAGAGGACTGTTTTCCGGACTTTCCCGCAATACGTTCCTGCTTGCCCTATCGAGCCTCTTCGCTGACATTTCGACCGAGATGATCGTACCGGTCCTGCCGATATTTCTCACGCAGACGCTGAAAGTCAGCGCCAGCGTGCTCGGTCTCGTGGAGGGCATCGCAGGGGCCACTCAGAACATTACTCAAGGGCTTGCCGGGTCGCTGTCGGACAAACTGCAACATCGCAAACCCATCGCTCTGTTGGGATACCTCTTTGCCGCTATCGGCAAGCCGCTGATGGGCGTGTCCATGATGTGGCAAGGCGTGCTGTTCGGTCGGCTTGTCGATCGCTTGGGCGCAGGCACGCGCTCCGCTCCGCGGGACGCTCTCATCGCCTCCTCGGTGGCAGAACAGGATCGGGGCCGGGCTTTCGGATTGGAAGGCGCGGGCGATAACGCGGGTGCATTTCTCGGTCCATTGCTTGCGGTGTTGCTCTTTGCCGTATGGCGCCTACCCATCAGGTGGCTTTTCTATCTCGCGGTGATTCCGGGTTTGCTGGCATTCTTGATGGTGCTCTTTGTTCGCGAACGACCCGGCAAATCAGCCGCGAAATCGAAGATCGACGTCGGTCTCTCGAGCTTTCCGAAGGCCTACTGGAAGTTTCTATTGGCGACGGCACTTTTCGGAATCGGCAATTCCAGCAACGCATTTCTAATCCTCGAGACCAAAGATACCGGTGCCTCTTTGAGCACCACCATCTTGATCTACGCGGGATTTAACTTGGTCGCTGCTTTGGTTTCGTATCCGGCGGGATTTCTGTCCGACCGGTTGGGCCGGCGAAATCTTCTGGTTTTGTCGATCATGATTTTCTTCATCACATATCTCGGCTTCGCCACGACTCACAATGTGGCGATCATCGGGGTCCTCTTTGTGTTCTATGGGCTATATCAGGGCATTATTCGCTCCGTGGGCAAAGCCCTGGCGAGCGATTACGTATCAAGCAGGCTCCGAGCCGGCGCAATAGGCTGGTACAACACGACCATTGGCGTGAGCTCTCTGGCGGCGAGCCTGGTCGCCGGCCGACTATGGGATACGGTCGGTCATGCGGCGGTGTTTATCTATGGCGCCGCGTTCGCGGCGGTGGGCGTCCTTGCATCCGTGGTTTTGATTCCCTCGGTCGTGAGCCAGGTCGGCGAGCCGTCGGAGCCTGCTGACTCAGGACAAGGCAATCGTTGCGAATAATTTCGGTTCGAGCGCCGCGGCGGACAACATTCCACCCATCATCGCGCCGGCGATGCCGGCCGTGCCGACATCCTGTCCGGTGAGATACAGGCCCTTCAGGGGCGTCTTCGCACGCAGGGCGTGCGACAGAAATCTTCGCGGGCTGGCTTCCAGTCCGTAGACGCCTCCATGCTCCGCAGCCGTGAAGGCGACGCTCGAGAGAGGAGTGGAGAGCTCGGTGTGGACCACCATAGGCGCGAGCGCAGGAAATCGGCGCGCGAACTGCGCCAGCAACAGGCTCGATATCGTTTCCTTCAGCGCCAGGTAATCCGCGGGCCGGCGGCCGAGATGAGAGTTCTCCCAGGGGCTGAAGGTCTCCCAGTCGGTGAATGCGACGAGTTCCGCCGTGTGCATTTCGCAGGGCGCCCCGCCCCTCGGTTGCTTGAGCGTCGGAAATGTCACGTACAGCGCGGGCGCCGACAATCGATGCGCCGGATCGCGCCACAAGCCCTCCTCGATGTCGAGGGACTCATAAAACCAATGGTTCGAACTCGTCGCACCGCGGCTGCGAATGTCGCCGGCGAAGCCCAGATACATGCCGACGTGGCAGGCCGAGGGCCGAAGCACCGTGATTTGCCGCGCCCAATCCGAATCGCGCACGGCCGCGGGCAACAATTGCGTGATCGTATTGCGCGCGCCGATATCGGAAAATACGCGCGCACAGCGCTCCTCGGCCCCGCTCTTCAGCCGCACGCCGACCACGGCGTCGTGTTCCAGCATGATGTCTGCGACCTGCGATCGGGTCCGCACTTCTCCGCCTCCCGCTTCGATGATCGGCACCAGAGCCGCGGCAAATGCATCGGCACCGCCGATCGGGAAATAAGCGCCCTGCATGTAATGCCGCATCACGGTGGCGTGCAAGCCGAAGCTCGATTCGCGCGGATCAGGGCCGTAGTCTCCGCGTTGTGCGGCGAGCACGGCGCGCAAGCAAGGGTCGCTGATCATTTCGTGCAGCACGGCCGCCGTCGTTCGGCCCCACCATTTGTCGATATCGGTGCCATGCAGCCATTGAACGGCCTCGCCCAGCAGCACAGGCATCGCGCGCTGTTCGAAGATTGCCCGGCCGGCGTGCTCCGCTTGCACGAGCGCCGCGAAAAACGCGTCGATCTCGGCCGTCGATGCCGGGAATCGTTCCTTCAGTTCCGTCACCAGCGCCGCCTGCGGCCGGGCGAATTGAAACTCGAAATCTCCCGGCAGATGCACCGTGTCGTACACCGGGCCGCTCGGCGCGAAGCGGATCGCGCCGCCCGATAGCCAATCGATGATCTTTCGTGCAGAGCCTCCCTCACCCATATCGCCCAGATAATGCAACCCGACCGCCCAGGTGAAACCTTTACGGCTGAAGGTCTGGGTGAGGCCGCCTGGGGTGAAATGCTTCTCAAGCACCAGTACCTTGAGGCCGCATCGGGTGAGCGCGCAGGCGCAGGCAAGCCCCCCGATCCCAGACCCGATCACGATGGCATCGTACTTGCCGGGGCCTCCGTTCAACGTGCGTGATGCCGAAGACATAACGGGCATGCTGCGCCGGCGGCATGTGCGCCCACCATCCGTACTTTCCCGGATGGCGGATGCCAGCGCTCCATCCTAGTCTCGTACGGCCTTTGACCTTAGACCAAGCCATGAACAGTCATGGTCGAATCGAACGCGGCCCTGCGCCGATTCGCAAGCACCATCGTCCGGCGGCCGCTGCGCCGGCAGCGGCTGAGAGCTGGAATGCTCAACGAGTCGCCAGCCACTCGGCGATGGCCTGCGGCACTTCGCGCTGCGCTCGTGCACTGACGTACATGCCGATATGCCCCAGGTCCAATTCGAGCGCCGTGTAGTCGTCGCTTCCGACCAACCGCCCGAGGGCGGCGGAGGCCGCAGGCGGCACCAGATGATCTCTCTTGCCGATGAGGTTCAATATTGGCAGCCTCAGGGTGCGCAATTCGACCTTGCGCCCGCCGATTTCGAGCCGATTTCCCGCCAGGCGATTCTCCTGATAAAACCAGACGACGAATTGCAGGAACGCCGCTCCGGCCTGGTCCGGACTGTCGAATATCCATTGTTCGACGCGCATGAAGTTTTCGATGCGCGCCCGGTCGGCGCTCCCGGTCACGAGGTCCACGTACTTCTGGTGCATCAGCCGAAACGGCATCAGGGACAGGAACAGATGATTGAGTGCATCGCCCGCAACGTTGCCCTCCCCCACGAAGGATGCCACATCGATCTTACTGACCCACTTCGACAGCAGATCCGCGGGGGTTTGGAAATCGACCGGTGTGACCATCGTGATGAGATTTCGCACGCGTGCGGGGTGTAGGGCGCAATAGCACAGGCTGAACACTCCGCCCTGGCAGACCCCGAGCATATTCAGGGCGCTCAGCCGGTGCGCGCTCAGTATGTGATCCACACAGGCGGAGAGTTTGTCGTCGATGTAGTCGGCGAGCGTGGTGAATCGATCGGCGCCGTCGGGATAGCCCCAGTCGATGAGATAGACGTCGAGCCCCCGAGCCAACAGACCGCGGATCAGCGAACGATCCTCCTGCAGGTCCATCATGTAGGGCCGGTTGACCAGCGCATAGACGATGAGCAGGGGCACGCTCCCGGCCGCCGGCGCAAGGATGGGCCGGTACCGATACAGGGTGAGTTTTCCGCTTTGCCATACGGGATCCTTCGGCGAGCACCCTGCGGCACACCGGTTCGCGGCGGCAAGCGCCGCGTATAGGGCGGTGCCCCTCATCGCGTGGACTTGCGGCGCGCCCGTCCGCCGCCGCGGGCCGCGGAGGCCGCCTTGGGTTTCGCGCGTGCCGCGCGAGGATTCGTGCGCGCCGCGCGAGGATTCGTGCGCGCCGCGCGCAGCCGCGTTTCCAAGGCCTTGATCCGGGTATTGAGCGAATTGATTTCGCTGCGCGTGGGCAGGTCGAACTGTTTCGACCAATGCTCGATGCTCGAGCGCATTTCCTTGCGCCAGTCGCTGCCGGCATTCACGTATTCGGCCAGCGCTTCGCGAAATGCCTCGCCGTGCGCGGTGCGCGCGTAGGCCTCCTCCGCACACTCGATCCAGGTGTCGTAAAGCTTTCGCAGGGCGTCCTTGCCGAGCGAGGTCCCTTGCATCTGCCCCGACTTCGCCGCGAACGCGGCGGCCGCTTCGCGCAGCGCATCGGACCACAGGCGTTGCAGCCGGTGCTGTGCGTCATTCATGCGCCCCCATGCTTCGGCCGTGCGCTGCCAGCGCTGCTGGTGCTCGCGGTTCGGACCGAGCGCCGGCGAGTCCGTCGGGGATCCCGGCGCCGCGAACTCTGCGGCACCGAATGCCCCGCTCCACGGTAGATGATAGTCGGCGAATTGTTCACGCAGAAAGTCGCTGAACGTGCGTGCGGCATCGGCTGCCGCCGGAGCCGTAGATGTGCCGAGAGCGTCGAGAAAGGTTCGCGCCGCGCCGTTGAAACGCTCCGCCGCGTCCACAAAAGGCGCAAAACCTGCAACGCCGTCCGCCGCCGAGCGGGATCTTAGGGACGGGTTCATCAGTTCCCCCAATGCCTGCCACTGCCGCCAAAGATCAAATTCCATGATGCCACTCCATGAATGCACTGCAAAAGACATCGATTGGGACGCGAAGCGTGCCGTTCATTCCGGATTATGAGACGTAAGACATTGGTTTATAGAGATAAATATGATCCACTCAATTTAGCACAGTATCGTTGAATCATAGTTGGTTGTGCAATGCGAAAGGTTCGACTAGGATTTGGCCAGAGGACTGGAAATGCCGCAAGAACGACTGATACGAAAATACTCGAATCGACGCCTCTACGACACGGCGGACAGCCGCCATGTAACCCTCGATGATCTGCGCCAGCTGATCGTGGCGGGCGAGAAGATCAAGGTGATCGACGACAAGTCGGGTGAGGACCTTACCCGATCGGTGCTGCTGCAAATCATCTCCGAACAGGAACAGTTCGGTTCTCCGGTATTGGGCGCTGAATTGCTGGAAATGATCATCCGCTTCTACGGCGGTCCGATGCAAGCGCTTCTCAGCCGCTACCTTGAGCAAGCCTTCACGACCATGCTGAGGCAACAGGAGGCAGTCCAGGCACAAATGGCCAAGGCGCTCGAGACTCCCTTCGCGCCCCTGGCGGAGCTGGTGCGCAAGAATGCCGAGATGTGGGGCCAGGTGCAGGCGGCCACGCGCGATGCGTTCACAGGGCGCGGCGCCGACGATGCCAAGACTCGGGACGACGCCAAGACACAAAACAGCCGCAAGAAAGGTAAATGACGCCATGGACATTCGTAGTAAGACGGTGGTGGTAACCGGAGCCGGACGCGGCATAGGCCGGGCGATCGCCTTGCAGCTCGCGCGTCACGGTGCGGACGTTGCTCTTTTCGATTTGAATGCCGATGACCTCGATGAGACAAGAGCGCTGTGCGCGTCCGAGTCCGTGCAGGCGCGCGGCTATCGGGTGAACGTCGCCGACGAAGGCGAGGTCATCACCGCCATGAAACTGGCCGCGGAGGACTTCGGCCGCATGGACGGCCTCGTCAACAACGCCGGCATCGTGCGCGACGGACTGCTCGTGAAAGTGAAGGACGGCGCGGTAGTGGGGCGCATGGGGATGGATCAATGGAATGCCGTCATCGGCGTGAATCTCAGCGGCGTGTTCTTATGCGGGCGCGAAGCGGCGGCGCACATGGTCGAGTTCGGCAACGGCGGCGTGATCGTGAATATTTCCAGCATCTCGCGCGTAGGCAATGCCGGGCAGAGCAACTACAGCGCCGCCAAAGCCGGCGTCGAATCCATGGGCGTGGTATGGGCCAAGGAACTCGCGCGCTACGGCATCCGCGTGGGTTCGGTGGCGCCCGGTTTCACGCACACGGAGATCCTTGCCTCGATGCGTCCGGAGGTGCTGGACAAACTCACGGCGCCGGTGCCGTTGAAACGCCTGGGTCAACCCGAGGAAATCGCCCACGCCGTGATGTTCATATTCGAAAACGATTTCTTCACCGGCCGCTGCATCGATGTGGACGGAGGCCTGCGCCTTTAGAGTCCGAGCGCGCCGCAGATGCGGTCGCTCGCAAAGCGCACGCGCGCCGCGGAAGCGGACAGCAGCGCTTCGGCGGTGTCGGACCCGGGGTGAGCCAACCCCAGGCGCGCCATCACCAACGCCTCGACCGCTTCTGCTTCGTATTCAAACACCGTGCAATGGCCGCCGGGACTTGCATCGCGATGCGCGAGCCAATGCGCAAGCTCGTGCACGAGAATCGGCAGTTCTTGTTCCGGGGTGAGGCCTGCGCGCAGCGTGATGACCTCCCCGCACATCCGACCATGGACCGGCTCGGGCAAGGCGCCCCGCACCAAGCGTGCGCCGCTGCATTCGACGTAGCCTTCGAGCGAACGAATGTGGTTGAGGATCTCCTTCACGAGTCCGCATCATGCGCCGCGGCGGCCGGCGGCGTCGACAGGCTTGGCGAGACCGTCTCTTGCGATGCAAAGTATTTATACGGAGGCCGTTGCGGGTTGTCCTCATTGGTAGTGATATTAATCATGTAAAACAATGAGTTATTTATATTTATCTGACTCGAATACCGGGGCTCAATTCCTCTTGCAGTGCATACAAGATGCGCTATAATGTTCTCGAACCGAAAAACCCGAGACTAGGAGCCAACATGAGCGACTCAACTTTTGATCCGAAGGCAATCTTCGAGACCTATCGCAGTGCGTTCGCGCCGGCGCTGAAGGCGCAGCAGGACGGAATGAAGACCATCGATCGCGTGGGACGCTACCAGTACGCCGTTGCCGGCGATTATCTGGAGTGGAGCCTGGCGCAGGCGAGCGCCGCCCTTGCCGCGAAGACGCCCACCGAGTTCGTGTCCAAACAAGTCGAGCTCACCACGGCTCTCAGCGAGAAGCTGCGTGCGCGCGCCGAGGAGTTTGTCACCCTGGCGACCGAGGCGCAGACGAGCTTCACCAACGCAGTGAGCGAAGCGACCTCCAAGGTCGCCGAGTTCGGCAAGAAGAAAGCGGGCTGATGCCCCAACACCATCGGCGGGGCGCCGCGGCGCCCCCGCCGACGGTGGCCGACGGCAGGGATCTTGCGCGATTTCCCGATGCCACCGGGTGATAAACTCGGATGAGCACATGACGAATCCAAGCCCCGAGACTGTGAAATCAGCCGACGCGGTCGAGCTGGAGCTTGCCCTGCGGGCACAGCTGGCCGGCGTCACGGGGGGCCTCGCCCCCGAGGTCTACACCAACGCCTGGTGGGACTGGTACTTGAACCTCGCCAAGCAGCCCCCCAAGCAAGCGGAAATCATGCAGGACGCGTTGGCCAAATTGGTCGACAGCTTCACCTTCGGCCTGAAGGCGGCCGCCGGCAAGCCCCTGTCACCGGCTGAGGGCGATGCCCGCTACACTGGTGAGGCCTGGTCGCAGTGGCCCTTCAACGTCTACGCACGCAGCTACCGCAATTACGTCGATTGGTGGCAGAACGCCTGGTCCAATGTTCCGGGGGTCGCTCCGGAGCATGAGCGCACCCTGGAATTCGTGGCCCGCAATGCGCAAGAGTCCATCTCTCCGGCCAACTACCTGGCCACCAACCCAGAGTTGCTCGACGCCACCCGTGCCGAAGCCGGCCGGAACCTGGTGCGCGGCTTCGGCAACTGGCTCGAGGACGTCGAGCGCACATTGGGCGGCAAGGGACCGAGCGGCACCGACAAGTTCGTCGTCGGCCGCGATGTCGCGGCATCCCCCGGCAAGGTGGTGATGCGCAACGAGTTGGTCGAGTTGATCCAGTACTCGCCGGCTACTGAGAGCGTTTTTGCCGAGCCGATCCTGATCATCCCCGCCTGGATCATGAAGTACTACATACTCGATCTGTCGGCCGGCAATTCCTTGGTGAGATACCTGGTCTCCAAGGGGCACACGGTGTTCATGGTGTCGTGGAAGAATCCGAATGCCGGCGACCGCGACCTCGGCATGGACGATTATTTGCGGCTCGGTATCCGTGCGACAGTCGATGCGGTGTCGCGGATCCTGCCGGAGCGCAAAATCCACTCCGTTGGCTATTGCATCGGCGGCACCCTGCTGTCGATCGCCGCCGCGCGCTTGGCCGCCGACGGCGATCGGCGGCTGGCGAGCGTCACCCTGCTGGCGGCGCAGCAGGATTTCAGCGAACCCGGCGAACTGTCGGTGTTCATCAGCCCGAGCCAGCTGGACATGCTGGAGGCGGTGATGGACCGCACCGGCGTGCTCAAGAGTGAGCAGATGGGCGCGGCATTCGCGCTCTTGCGCTCGCGCGACCTGTTGTGGACGCCGGCGATCAACAATTACGTACTGGGCAAACGTCATGAACCGAACGATTTGATGGCATGGAACGCCGACGGCACACGCATGCCGTCCCGCATGCACGCCGAATACTTGCGCCGGCTCTACCTCGACAACGCGCTGGCGCGCGGCGAGTTCGAGGCCGAGGGTCGCCGCGTCGATCTCGCAGCCATCGAGCTCCCCCTGTTCGTCGTCGGCACCGAGACCGATCATGTCGCGCCGTGGCAGTCGGTGTACAAGGCGCGCGGCTTGACGCATTCGGCGGACTACACGTTCTTGCTGACGTCGGGAGGCCATAATGCCGGAATCGTCAGCGGCCCCGTGCATCCGCGGCGCCGCCACCGGGTTCGCACCTGGCTCACCGCGGGCGAAACGCTGACGCCGCAGGCGTGGATCGAAGCGACGCCGCCAAAGCCCGGTTCATGGTGGCCGGTCTGGCAGCACTGGCTCGAGCAGCACTCCACCCAGACGCGTGTGCCGCCGCCGCCGCCGGGCTCGGCCGCCGCGGGCTTTCCGGCCATCGCCGATGCGCCCGGGCAATACGTGCTGCAGAAATAATCCGCGCGTCCCTCATGGGACATTCCGAGACCTGATCAGGTCATCCCCTTACATCCTATTTTCTTCAATTGTGACACGTTGCTCACATCGTCTGCGCAACGGCGCAAACAGGTACAGCGCGCATTCACCTTGAAGGAGATAGTCATGAGTTCCGCCCAAGTACTGCCGATAGGTTCGACGCTCGACGATACTCCCATTCGCCAGAGCGCCTCGTTCGCTGCGCACTTGAAGACCATAGAGCGGAAGATTCCGCTGCGCTCGCGCTACGAGAATTTCATCGGCGGCGAGTGGGTGGCCCCGCTCAAAGGCGGCTATTTCGACAACGTCTCCCCGACCACCGGTGAAGTCATCTGTCGGATCCCGCGATCCCAAGCCGAAGACGTCGAGGCGGCGATCGACGCCGCGCACGCCGCAGCCGACGGCTGGGGCCGCATCCCGGTGGCCGAGCGCGCGCGTCTGCTGAACCGCGTCGCCGACCGCATGGAACAATACCTGCCGTTTCTCGCCGCCGTCGAGACATACGACAACGGCAAGCCCATTCGCGAGACCAATCTGGCGGATCTGCCGCTGGCCGTCGATCATTTCCGCTACTTCGCAAGCTGCGTGCGCGCACAGGAGGGGTCGCTGGCCGAGTTGGACGACGACACGGTGGCCTACCACTACCACGAACCGCTGGGGGTGGTCGCACAGATCATTCCATGGAATTTTCCCATCCTCATGGCGGTATGGAAACTGGCCCCCGCGCTGGCCGCCGGCAACGCGGTGGTCATCAAGCCCGCCGAACAGACGCCGATGTCGCTGCTGGTCTTGGGCGAACTCATTGCCGACATCCTGCCGCCCGGAGTCCTGAACATAGTCAATGGCTTCGGACTCGAGGCCGGCAAGCCCCTCGCATCGAGCCCGCGTATCGCCAAGGTGGCCTTCACCGGCGAGACGACCACTGGCCGGCTGATCATGCAGTACGCCTCCGAAAACATCGTTCCGGTGACGCTCGAGCTCGGCGGCAAGTCGCCGAACATCTTCTTTGAGGATGTTCTGCGCGAGGACGACGATTTCGTCGACAAGGCGCTCGAAGGATTCGCGATGTTCGCCCTCAACCAGGGCGAAGTCTGCACCTGTCCGTCGCGAGCCCTTGTGCAGCGCTCGATTTACGAACGGTTCATGGAGCGTGCGGTCAAACGGGTCGAAGCCATCCGCCAGGGCGATCCCTATGACATGAACACCCAGATCGGTGCGCAGGCCTCGAACGATCAATTCGAGAAGATCCTCTCGTACATCGATATCGGCAAAAAAGAAGGCGCGAAGGTGCTGACCGGCGGTACGGCCAACAAGCTGCCGGGCGAACTGGCCGGCGGCTACTACATCAAGCCCACCGTGTTCGAAGGGAACAACAAAATGCGGATATTTCAGGAGGAAATATTCGGACCCGTGGTGTCGGCAACCGTATTCGATACCCCGGAGCAGGCGCTCGAGATTGCCAACGACACGATGTACGGATTGGGTTCGGGCATCTGGACGCGGGACCTCAACCTTGCTTATCGGTTCGGGCGGGGCATCAAGGCCGGACGGGTATGGACCAATTGTTACCATGCCTATCCGGCGCACGCCGCCTTCGGCGGCTATAAGAAATCCGGCATCGGCCGCGAAACTCACAAGATGATGCTGGATCACTATCAACAAACCAAGAATGTACTGGTGAGCTACGGCACGAAGGCGCTGGGTTTCTTCTAGGCGGAGGCAGCGCAGGCCGAGGAGTTGGCAAATGCACGAGAATCTGTATCCCATCCCGGAGAGTTTCGCGACATCCGCCGCGATCAAACAGCGCGATTACCGGCGGATGTACGCCGAATCCGTCGAGGACCCGGAGGGTTTTTGGGGACGCATCGCTCACCGCATCGATTGGATCAAGGAGTTTTCGCGCGTCAAGGACACCTCCTTCGCCGCCGATGAATGCAGCATTCGTTGGTTCTATGATGGGAAGCTCAATGTCGCCAGCAATTGCCTGGACCGCCACCTCGAGGCCCGCGGCGAGAAGACCGCGATCATCTGGGAGGGCGACGACCCGCGGCAATCGGAACACATCAGCTACCGCGATCTCTACGAACGCGTCTGCCAGTGTGCGAATGCCTTGAAATCCCTGGGTGTGGAGCGGGGAGACCGGGTCACGATCTACCTGCCGATGATTCCCGAGATCGCCGTCGCAATGCTCGCCTGCGCCCGGATCGGAGCGGTACATTCGGTGGTGTTCGCGGGATTTTCCTCCGAGGCGCTGGGCGGGAGAATCGCGGACTGTGATTCCAGATTGGTCATCACCGCCGATGAGGGGTTTCGCGGCGGGAAGCGCGTGCCGCTCAAGAAGAACGTCGACGGTGCGCTGAGCATCAAGGGCACCGAATGCGTGAAGCACGTGCTGGTCGTGCGCCGGACCGGCACCCCGGTCTCGATGTATGCGCCCCGCGACCGCTGGTACCACGAGGTCGTGGCGCCGCAGGCGAAAACCTGCACCCCCGCAGTGATGGATGCCGAGGACCCGCTGTTCATTCTCTACACCTCAGGGTCGACCGGCCAACCCAAGGGCGTTCTGCACACCAGCGGCGGGTATCTGGTCTACGCGGCATTTACGCACGAGGCGGTATTCGACCTGCGCGATGACGATGTCTACTGGTCGACCGCAGACATCGGTTGGGTCACGGGGCACAGCTACATTGTGTATGGGCCGCTCGCGAACGGCGCGACCACGGTCATGTTCGAGGGCGTTCCCAACCACCCCGACGCGGGCCGCTTCTGGCAGGTGGTCGACAAGCACAAGGTGACGATATTCTACTCATCGCCCACGGCGATCCGCTCGCTGATGCGTGAAGGCGAGAAGCCGGTGAAAGCCTGGTCCCGCCGGTCGCTGCGGCTGCTCGGCTCAGTGGGCGAGCCCATCAATCCTGAGGCGTGGGAATGGTACCACCGGGTCGTCGGCGAGCATCGATGTCCGATCGTGGATACCTGGTGGCAGACGGAAACGGGCGGTATTCTCATTGCACCGCTGCCGGGAGCCGTCGGCTTGAAGCCGGGTTCCGCCACGGTGCCGTTCTTCGGGGTGAAGCCCGCGATCGTGGACAACGAGGGACATGTCCTTGAGGGGGCCTGCGAGGGCAACCTCGTGCTTCTGGACAGCTGGCCGGGACAAATGCGCACCGTCTACGGCGACCACCAGCGCTTCGTCGACACCTATTTCAAGACATATCAAGGCATG
Source organism: uncultured Gammaproteobacteria bacterium (assembly GCA_963702735.1). GTDB lineage: Bacteria > Pseudomonadota > Gammaproteobacteria > Steroidobacterales > Steroidobacteraceae > Bog-1198. The sequence goes on from CAVPDW010000003.1 coordinate 794,842, forward strand.
TATTTCACCGGCGACGGTGCACGCCGCGACGCCGACGGCTATTACTGGATCACGGGCCGGGTCGACGATGTGATCAACGTGGCCGGCCACCGTTTGGGCACCGCGGAAATCGAAAGCGCCCTGGTGGCTCATGCAGACGTCGCGGAGGCCGCGGTCGTCGGCTTCCCGCACGACATCAAGGGCCAAGGCATCTATGTGTACGTGACGTTGATCGCCGGAGTCGAGCCCACCGAGCCATTGCGCGCGGAGCTCAAGAATTGGGTGCGCCGGGAAATCGGACCGATCGCGACGCCCGATGCGATCCAATGGGCACCCGGGCTTCCAAAAACTCGATCAGGTAAGATCATGCGGCGGATTCTCCGCAAGATCGCCGCCGATGAGCAGGATCAGCTGGGGGATATATCGACGCTTGCGGATCCGAGCGTCGTCGAGCAGCTGGTGAGCGAGCACGCGCGCCAGCAGCGAGTCGCCGCTCCGTAAGCGCGAGCAAGCGGGCGGCCGACGACAACAACACAGGGGAGGGAGATCATGGGGAGATTGGCTGGACGAATTGCATTGGTCACGGGAGCGTCGCGCGGCATCGGGCGCGCAATCGCGGTTGCACTTGCAAAGGAAGGCGCGGCGGTTGCGGTGAACTATCGCTCGAGCGAAAGTGAGGCGCAGCATGTGGTGGAGGAGCTGAAATCGCTGGGCGCGAAGACCATGCTCGCGCAGGCGAACGTCGGCAACGGTGCGGAAGCCCGCGACATGGTGCAGCGTGTGATCTCTGCCTGGGGCCGAATCGACGTGATGGTGAACAACGCCGGCATCACGCGCGACAAATCCCTGCGGAAAATGACCGATGAGGATTGGTTCGAGGTCATCAACACCAACCTCAACAGCGTGTACTACGGGGTCATGGCGGTGATGCCGCTCATGATCGAGCAAAAATACGGGCGCATCATCAACATCAGCTCGTTCGTCGGCCAGGCGGGAAATTTCGGCCAGGCGAACTATTCCGCCAGCAAGGGCGGGATCATCGCCTTCACCAAGACCGCGGCCATCGAGCTTGCCAAGTACAACATCACGGTCAATGCGCTGGCGCCGGGCTTCACGCTCACCGACATGCTCGCCAAGGTTCCGGAAAACGTGCAGGCTCAGATCAAGGCACGCATCCCCATGGGCCGTTTCGGCTTGCCCGAGGAAATCGCCAAAGCCGTGCTGTTCCTCGCCGCCGATGCAGACTATGTGACGGGTCAGCAGATCAACGTGAACGGCGGCGTCTATATGTGACCGCCTCGGCGCGTCTAGCGCTCGACCGCGATGGCCGCCCCCATCCCGCCGCCGATACAAAGACTGGCGAGGCCCTTGCTGGCATCGCGGCGGATCATCTCATGCAGCAGCGTCACCAGAATGCGGCAGCCGGAAGCGCCGATGGGATGACCTATGGCGATGGCGCCGCCGTTGACGTTGATTTTCGAGGTGTCCCAGCCCATTTGACGGTTGACCCCGATGGCCTGCGCGGCAAACGCTTCATTGATCTCCATCAGATCCAGCTCCTGATGCGTCCAGCCCGCCTTGCTGAGACATAGCTGGCTGGCCGGCACAGGTCCCATGCCCATGACCTTCGGGTCCACGCCGGCGGAGGAGTAGGCGCGGATCCGTGCGAGCGGCCTGAGGCCGAGCTCAAGCGCACGGCGTCCCGACATCACCATGACCGCCGCCGCGCCGTCGTTGATGCCCGATGCGTTGCCGGCGGTCACCGTGCCGTCCTTGGCAAAGGCGGGCTTGAGCTCGCCCAGGGTCTCGGCGGTGGTCCCGTATCGGATGTATTCGTCGGCATCGAAGATTACGCTGCCCTTCTTCGAGGGGATTTCGATGGGCGCAATCTCCGCGGTGAATCTCCCGGCCTTTTGCGCCGCCTCGGCTTTTTGTTGCGACGCCGCCGCGAACTCATCTTGCTCGCGCCGCGAAATGCCGAACTGTTTCGCGACGTTCTCGGCAGTCGTGCCCATGTGATAGTTGTTGTATGCGTCCCAAAGCCCGTCGACGATCATGCTGTCGATGAGCTTGGCGTCTCCCATGCGAAAGCCGTCGCGCGAGCCATTGAGCACATGTGGCGCGGCGCTCATGTTCTCCTGACCTCCGGCGATGACGATGTCGGCGTCGCCGCACTTGATCGCCTGCGCCGCCAGGTGCACGGCCTTCAGGCCGCTGCCGCATACCTTGCCCACCGTCATGCCCGGCACCATGTGCGGGATGCCCGAGCGGATCAGGGCCTGGCGCGCAGGGTTCTGGCCGACGCCGGCCGTGAGAACCTGCCCCAGAATCACTTCCGATACGCTCCCGGGCTCGACGCCGGTGCGTGCCAGCAGCGCCTTGATGATCTGGGCGCCGAGATCGGCGGCGGGCACCTTGGCGATCGACCCGCCGAATTTTCCCACTGCGGACCGCAGTGCTGCGGTAATGACCACATCATTCATTTGATCTGCCCCCGACTCGTCCAATTTGTTATCGGCATCCTATCTCGCAGGTGCCGGCCCGGTAATAGGTAATAGTACATACGCGGCCCGGTGCGCAAATGAAGGCGCCGAACGGCGTGGGGCGATTACAAGGCGGCCTTTCATGCCTTGCAGTCGCGCGCGCCGTAGCGATTGCGATGCGTAAATTCCGAAATCCTGCGCCGCACGCGCAAATAACTCTCCGATTCGTCGGTGGGATAGCCCAGGCGCGCCGCGAAAGCGATATTCAAGTACGCAGGGATGCCCAGTATGGATCGCACCCGATCTTCCAGGCCGCCTGTGCCCAGGGCACTGAGAATCTGCATGCTGATGCCGAGGTTTTCACTCATCAGCCACATATTCTGCATCACGCATCCCAGACTCATCAGATCGAGCGCCCGCCCATCGGAAGCCGGCGCCGTGGGCCGGCTGTCAAACAGGACGACCAAGAGCAAGGGGCACTCTTGTATGGAGCGACCGATGTAGGACAGTCGCGCGGCGGCTGCGCCGCCCTGCGCCGCGGCCGCCTCCTGCCATGATTCGGGCAGCATGCTCGCGGTCAGGCCGGTGGTTCTTCGCAGCGCCTCGGCGTCCGGCAGGGACAATTGACGGAAGTCCTCGCGGATGAAGGTCTCCGCGGGCGGCAGTTCGATTTCGCGGATCGCTTCCAAGTACCGTTCGTTGTCGATGGCGACGACCTCGAAGTTCTGCGTATTGTGAGCGGTCGGGGCCCAGCGCGCAGCGTCGAGAATGCGCTGCAGATCCGCTTCGGTTATGTGCCGCTTCGGATCGAATGGGCTGCGGCAGGTGTGGCGCTGCCACATGATGTCTAGCATGTCCCTCAAGCTGGCTCCTACGGCGGTTGCACGGTTTGCCGATCCATCGTGTCTCCCGCGGCCGCATGCGTCGATAGGCGCTTTCCGCCGCGGCATTCGGGGAACTCCTGATGGGGCGGCCAGATGCGCCGCATGTCCGGCTAGGTAGAAGCCCTTATTCGCAATCCAACGCGGCTCGCCTATCGTTTGCCGCACGGTTGACCAAGCCGTCTGTCACTCAAGGGCACAAGAAGGGGGATTCGCCGATGGCTCGCATGGAACATAGATGGTCTTCGAGAACGCTCTTTCAATGGCTGGGGGCAGGACTGTGCATGGCGCTGGCGAGCCCCGGGTGGGCGGTGCCCAGTTTCGCGCGGCAGACCGGCATGGCCTGCGCTGCCTGTCACACGGTGTTTCCGGAACTCACTCCATTCGGCCGGGAATTCAAGCTGAACGGCTACGTGCTCGACAACATCAAACAGGTCACGGGGATCGACACCACCAATCGCCAAACGCTGGCGCTCAACTCCATACCGCCCATCAGTCTGATGGCGCAGATCTCCTACACCCATACGAGCAGCGCGCTGCCCGACAGTGCGATCAGCGGCGCGCTGGCGAAGGACGGCGACCTGGCGTTTCCCCAACAGGTGAGCTTCTTCTACGCCGGCAAGATCGCCGACGAGTTGGGTGCGTTCGTGCAAATCACTTACGACGGTGTCGCAGACCATTTCGGATTCGACAATACGGACATTCGGTACGCCCATCATTTGTCGTTCGGCGGCCCCAACGGCAACGATCACGGCATGATCCTGGGCGTGACCTTGAACAACAATCCCACGGTGCAGGATGTTTGGAACACCACGCCCGCGTGGGGAATCCCGTATTCCGGCAGCAGCTCCGCACCCGGATCATCCGCCTCTGCGAAGGTCGACAGCGGCGCCGGAGGGTTTGGTCAGAGCGTGGGCGGCATCGGCGTCTACATGTGGTTGGACGACCACTTCTACGCTGAGATCACCGATTACACTTCTGCCATACCGGGAGGCGCGCACCCCTTGGATAGCACGCAGGCCAATGTGGTTCAGGGATCGGCGCCCTATTGGCGCCTGGCATACGAGCAACGTTGGGACCGCAATTCCCTTTCCGTCGGCGCCTTCGGTCTGGATGCAGACACTCACCCAGGGAACGGCACGGTCCTGGCGGGGGTCACGGACAAGTTCCGCGATACCGCCGTGGATGCGCAGTATCAGTTCATCGGCGAAGATCACTTGTTCACGGGTCTCGCCACCTATATCAGCGAGCATCAAACGCTCGATGCCAGCGTTCTGGATGGGCTTGCGGCCAATACCCACAACAACCTAAAGACGCTCAAGCTGACGGGCGAGTATTACTATCAGCGCAGGATCGGCGGCACGGTCGGATACTTCAGCACCACCGGCGGCACCGATGCGCTGCTTTACGCCCCGGCGGCGGTTACCGGCAGCGCGAACAACAGTCCGGACACCCGAGGCTACATTCTCGAAGTGAATTACCTGCCCTGGCTCAACACCAAATTGCAGGCACAGTATGTCGCCTACGACAAGTTCAACGGTCTCGCCACGAACTACGACGGCAGCGGCCGCAATGCCAGCGATAACAACACCATGTACCTGTTGGTCTGGCTGAACTTCTAGTTCGAAATCAAGGAGCGGAAAATGACGAGGTTAAATTCGGTTCTAGCCCTTGCGATGGCCGCATCGATGAGCTTCGGCGGTATTGCACGCGGCGCGGGTGCGGCGGCGGACGCCGCGACGGACGCGCAGAAGGCGGCGCTGCGCAAGACGGTCGAAACCTGCGGCACCTGCCATGGCGTGAACGGCCGCAGTGTCTCCCCGACGTTTCCGAACCTGGCGGCACAGCAGGCGCCGTACATCGAACTGCAGCTCAAGGCCTTCAAGGATCAATCCCGCGCGGATCCCGATGCACAGGCCTACATGTGGGGCATGGCATCACAGCTGAGCGATTCGATGATCGGGGCGCTGGCCGCCTACTTTGCGGCGCAGCCCGCCGCGCCCGGCAGGGCGGGCAATCAGGCTCTCATCGCCCAGGGCAAGCGTCTATTCGAGGAAGGGGTGCCGGCACGGCAAATTCCGCCCTGCGCCTCGTGTCACGGCGCGCACGCCGAGGGTCTCGCAATGTTTCCACGCCTGGCGGGACAACATGCGCCCTATCTGCTCAAGCAGCTGCTCGTGATTCAAAGCGTGCTTCGCACCGCGCCCGTGATGCACGGTGTGATCAAGGATCTGACCAAGGACCAGATGCAGGCGGTCGTCGCCTATCTCGAATCGATTTGAGAGGCCGCTGGAGCAACGAGCATCCGCCTACCCGGTTGAGGCGTGCTCGAAGCGATCGCGACGCAGGCTTTGGAGCTGCCGCTTGGCATTGTTGAAGGCATCGCGCAGGGCCAGGTAAATGTCCTTGTGACCTCTGCCGTCGGCGTTCAGGCTGTCGGCATGAATGTGCGCACCCGGCACGGTCAGGTCGATCTTGACGCAATAGAGCGCGCCACCCTCGCGCCCGCCTGCCGGGCCCTCGAGCACCATGTGACACTGCGTTATACGATCGCTGAATCGTCCCAAACGGGAGCCCAGCTTTCGCGCCCGCTCTTCAAGAGCGCCCGAACGGTCGAGGTGGCGAAAAGTCAGTGTGATGGGTAAGGTGGTCATGACCGCGATTATCCGCGCTCCTCCACGGCCTTCCATCGGGAAGTCCCGAACGAGTTTGCGGCAACCCGTGGGCGGGGTCGGTTCAGACCTGCGGCTTGCCGTCGTCGGTGAGCGTCAAATGCAGCTTCACGAGGTGTGCGACCGAACGCGCCCCCATCTTTTCCATGACCTTGGCGCGATGGATTTCGACCGTGCGCTCGCTCAGGTCCAGATCGATGGCGATCACCTTGTTCGCCGCGCCCTCCACGACCAGGTCCATCACCTGCCGTTCGCGAGGGGTCAAGGACTCGAGCCGATGCAGCACTTCGGCGCGGCGCGCCACGGTGGTGCGATTCTCGGCATCCAGCTTCAGGGCATGATTGATGCGGTCGAGCAGCTCCTGATCGCGGAAGGGTTTCTGGATGAATTCGAAGGCGCCTTCCTTCATCGCCTGCACCGCCATGGGTACATCGCCATGGCCGGTGATGAAAATGACCGGCAGCATGGAACCCATGCGGTTGAGCTGCTGCTGCACCTCGAGTCCGCTCATGTCCGGCATGCGTATGTCGAGTACAAGGCAACCCGGCGCGTCGGGTTTGATTTCGGCCAGGAACGCGCTGGGACGGGCGAAGACCGCCGTCTTGTAGCCGACCGTGCTCAGCAGGGTGTCCAGGGCGCGCCTCATCCCCTCGTCGTCATCGACCACGTAGATCACGGGGGCGTTGTTCTTATCGATGGTCTTGCTCATAGCTGCTCCGATCAGCCCGATGCCACCGGCAAGCGGAACCAGAATCGGCTGCCTCCCGCCGGAAGATTGTTGAACCCGATGCTTCCCTCATGGGACTCGATGATGGCACGACTCGACGCCAGGCCGAGCCCGGTGCCCTGCGGTTTGGTCGTAAAGAACGGCCGGAAAAGCTGCTCTCGCACCCCCGCGGGAACCCCGGCGCCGGAATCGGTGACGCCGGTCTCGACGGAATAGCGGTCGGCGGATACATCGATGCGGATCGAGGGTGCCGCCGATGCCTCGACGCCGGCATCCACGGCGTTCTGGGTCAGTGCGAACAGCACGTGCTGAATTCTCACCCGATCGATGAGCAAGTCCGGTAGCGCTTCCGGCACATCCACGCGCACGGTGCTGTTGCTGCTCGAGGCGAGGATATCGAGCACGGGACGCAGTTCGGCGATGACCTCGGACAGCCGGCATCGCGTCCGCGTCGGTGTTCCCCGCTCAAACAGCCCCCGGATGCGCTGGATTCCCGCGCCCGCGCCGAGGGCCGCCTGATTGATCTGGCGAAAGACATCGAGCGCGCGTTTCACCATGGGGTCCGGCCGGTCCAACATGCGCTCGCCGGCCTGTGCGAAGGTCGCGATTGCGCCGAGCGGCTGATTGAGCTCATGGGCGAAGCCGCTCGCCATCTCCGCAAGCGCGGACACCCGGGCGAATTCCATCAATTGCTTGAGCACGAGATCCGAGCCCGACCAATTCGCCCTGTCTTGATCCAATGACGTCCCCTATTGCGCTCGATCAACCGCCAGTTTGCGGCATCGGCCGATTCCGGCCAGTCGTGAATTACCGCAGGATTTTGCGCTCATCCCTTACCGCGGCCGAGCCGCCGGCCGTGCTCACTATCGCAATGAAATTGTGATATCGTCAATTGCTAGTTTCGATCCACGCGCGTTTTCACGCCGACCGGTCCATACGAGTATTGAAAGGCCATCATGGGCGAAATCAGCTCGATTGCGCAGCGGCTGCTGCAATTCTCTCCTGACGCCATGCTCGTGGTGGACGCCCTTGGCATCATTCGATTCTCCAATGAAACCTCCAGCAGCATGTTCGGCTATACACCCGAGCAGCTCATCGGCCGGCCCATCAAGACACTGATTCCGGAACGGTTTCACACCCGTCACGGCTCGCATGTAGCGAACTATGTGCGCCAGCCGAGCAGCCGCGAAATGGGTGCTCGGATCAGCGATCTGTTCGCGCGGCGTGCCGATGGCTCCGAGTTTCCGGCAGGAATCCGCCTCGCGCCGTTCAGCGACGGCGATGAGAATTTCGTGGCCGCCGCGATTCGCGACATGACCGAGCGCCGCTCCATCAGCGAGGCGCTGGTTGCCGCGCGCGAGGAGGCGGACCGGGCGAATCGAGCCAAGAGCCGCTTTCTCGCGACGGCCAGCCACGATCTGCGCCAGCCCCTGCAGGCGGTTCGCCTGATCAATGCCTCCATGCGCAAGCTCACGGAGCGAGCGCCTGAACTGCGCGAACTCGTGTCTCATCAGGAAGCAGCCATCGACAGCGCCACCCGCCTGCTCAACGCCCTGCTCGACATCAGCCGCCTCGAATCGGGCGCCATCGAACCGCAGCTCTCAGCCGTCAGTCTCGCCTCCACATACGCGGACCTCGCGCGGGAGTTCGGACCCGCGGCGGCCGCGAAGAATCTGCGACTGGATTTCGCTGATACTCCCATCGTGATGTCCACCGATCGCACCTTGTTCGCCCAGCTGCTGCAAAACTTGATCGGCAATGCCTTGAAATATACCGAACGGGGCCATGTGCGCATCTCGCAGGTCCTCGAGCCGGATGCTCTGCTGCTCAAGGTCGAGGATACCGGGGTGGGCATTCCCGGCGACAAGCTGGAGCGGATCTTCGACGAGTACTATCAGATCGGCCCGCAGGGCACCAAGCGGCTCGGTGTGGGCCTGGGTCTTGCCATCGTCCGGGAGGTGTCCCGGCTGCTCGGGTATTCGGTCGCGGTCAATTCGACGCTGGGCGAGGGCAGCTGTGTCAGTGTGCGAATACCCCGGTATCGGCTGATGTCCGAGACGCAGATGCCGGCCCGCGAGGAAGTCGAGACGGCGGCCAACGGGCGTTCGAGGTGCCGCTTGGTGCTCTTGGAGGACAACGATTCGGTGCGGACGGCGACCGAGTTGTTTCTCTCCCTCGAAGGATTTGAAACGCGCGCCGCGGCGACCGTCGCGGATGCGCAGAGTCTGCTGGCCGATATGCAGCCGGACGATATGTTGATTACGGATTATCACCTGGACGGAAGTGTGACGGGACTCGACGTTCTTCAACAGCTGCGCAGTCAGAAGGGCAGGGACGTTCCGGCCATCCTGCTCAGCGGCGACCTACAGTCCATGATGCGGGTGGTCAGGACTTCCATTCCGCACTGCCGATTTCTCAGCAAACCCGTCGATACCAAGGCGCTGCTGTCGGCCATTGCCGAACTCAGCGGGATGTAGCGCCGCCCCTACGCATAATCCCTGATGTCCGCCGCCGCCGATACCGCGATACTTGAGAGCAGGTATCCAAATCGCCGAGGTGATGGTGGCAGGGCTCAACGCAGCGCGCGGCACTCTTCTGGCCGCCGGGTCGATCGTTCTCTGGGTTGCGCTCTGCGCAGTCGCGCGTGCATCGGAGGAATCCGTCGACCGTGCGACGAAGTCCGCACTTTCGCTCGATGCACATCCGGATCGCGGCGCAGCGCAGTTCGCCCGCCATTGCGCGCGCTGTCATGGACGGCAGGCGCAAGGCGATGCGGGGCGGATGATTCCGGCATTGGCGCGCCAGCGCTTCGCCTACCTGGTTCGACAGCTGGCCAATTTTGCCGGCGGGGAACGCGACAACGACACGATGCACCGTGTCATATCCCAGAAGGAAATGCGCAGTCCGCAATCCTGGGTGGACATCGCATCGTTCTTGAACAGGCTGCCGCGATCCGGCCGCGCACAAACCGGCGAGGGCAACAGGCTCGCTCTCGGCAGGGCCATATTCCATGAGCAGTGTGCCTCCTGCCATGCGGGCGATGCGCACGGAGACGATGACGGCTTCGTGCCCTCGCTGAGAAACCAGCACTATCCGTACCTGCTCGGTCAAATGCACAAATTGGGGCAAGGCTATCGGCACAATGTCGATGAGAATCTCAGGCGTTTTCTCGGCAACTTCGACGACCAAGACATGCGGGCAACCGCCGACTACCTGTCGCGCTTGCGCGGCCCGGGCGCGGTGCACGAAGTCATGCGCCTCGACGGCGTCGTAGTCGACTGAGCGACGCAATCGCCCCGGAGGACATTGAGGTGGATCGAATATCCGACATTCTGGTTATCGTGGATCCCTTGATGCGGGACCAGCCGGCGATCGCCAAGGCGGCCAATCTGGCCCGTTGGTTCGGCGCCTCCATCGAGATGCTGATCTGCGACACGCGCGCGACGCGGGACAAGCACCTGGAGGGCAACCTGCCGCCCCTCAGCAATGCGCTGCTCACCGACAATCTGGATGCGCTGCTGGAGGAGTTGGCGGAACCGCTGCGCGACGACGGCCTCGATGTCACAACGCATCTCATCAGCGGCGATCCGCTCCATGAAGCGGTCTTCTCCTGGATGCGCAACTCGCCCGCGGATCTTGTCGTCAAGGACACGCACCATCACTCGTTTGCCAAGCGCGCGTTCACCGTCAACACCGACCGGCATTTCATACGCGCCTGTCCGGTGCCCCTTCTGCTGACCAAGCCCAGGATATGGGGTACGCCGCCGGTACTGATGGCCGCCATAGACCCCGGTCATGTCAGCGACCCTTCGGCGGCGCTGGACCATTGCATCTTGGACGTCACGGTGTCCTTGGCCGGGCGGCTCGATGCACAGGTGGTCGCCGTGCATGCGTATTTTCCGTCCACCATCGTCGCCGGCGTATCGGGAGGCATGCCCGCCGCGGTCGGCGTATCGGCCGAGGCGCTTGCAGCGGAGGGGAAAATGAGGCGCGCTCGGATCAAGCAGATGACGGATGCCTATCAAATCGACGATGCGGCCCTGCATGTCGATGCCGCCATGCCGACGGAATACCTGCCGCGGATGGCGGCGGAGTTGCACGCGGACATCCTCGTCATGGGCGCGATCGCGCGCGGCGCATTGAAACGCGCCGTCATCGGCAGTACCGCGGAACATGTTCTGGAAACGCTTCCCTGCGACATACTGGTGGTGAAGCCGCCGGATTTCGCGCAGTATCTGCCATTCTAATGCGTGCCATGGTGCTACCGGCGCAAGGGGCGCCGCTGATCCTCACGGAGCGGCCGGATCCCCTGCCTGGAACCGGCGAGATTCGGGTGCGCATCGAGGCCTGCGCCGTCTGCCGCACGGATTTGCACGTCATCGACGGCGAGCTGCCGCACATCCGCCATCCCATCGTTCCCGGGCACGAAATCGTCGGCATCGTGGAGGCGCTGGGTCCCTCCGCCGGCGCGTGGAAGATCGGCCAGCGCGTCGGCATCCCCTGGTTGGGCAGGAGCTGCGGGCACTGCGAATACTGTATCGGCGACCGCGAGAATCTATGCGATGCGCCGACCTTCACCGGATACGACCGCGACGGGGGCTTTGCCACCCATGTCGTCGCCGACGCGGCCTTTGCAATCGCGCTGGACGACTTTGCCGATCCGATCGCGGCCGCCCCGCTGCTGTGCGCCGGATTGATCGGCTGGCGCTCCCTGGTCGCCGCGGGGCAGGGGGCAAGGATCGGCTTGTACGGCTTCGGAGCCGCCGCGCATGTGATTGCCCAAGTATGCCGCTGGCAGGGACGCAAGGTATTCGCGTTCACCCGGACCGGCGACCTAGCTGCACAAAGCTTTGCGCGCTCGCTCGGGGCGGCATGGGCGGGCGGCTCCGAGGACACCCCGCCGCAAGCGTTGGATGCCGCCATCATATTCGCCCCCGCGGGGGAGCTGGTGCCCGCGGCCCTCAAAGCCGTAAAGAAAGGCGGCCGCGTCGTGTGCGGCGGCATTCACATGAGCGATATCCCGTCATTTCCCTACCGACTCTTGTGGGAGGAGCGCAGCCTCGTATCGGTCGCGAACCTCACGCGGCACGATGCAGCCGAGTTTCTGCCGATCGCGAAACAAGCCCGGATCCGCACCTCGACGACGCGCTACGCCTTGAGCGCCGCGAACGAGGCAGTCGGCGATTTGCGCAGCGGCCGAATCCAAGGAGCGGCCGTGCTCGTGCCCTGAGAGAGAATGCCGGGCATGAGCACTCATACCCGGCTGCGACGATGGTCAGTACTGAACCACCAGTCTATTTTCAACGTTGGCGACGCCCGGCGCCGCCCACGCGGCATAAGCGGCGTCCGCATGCTCCTGCCAGGTATGGACATGTCCCTTCAAAGTGACGGTGGAACTATCCACCTTCACGTCGATGTCCTTGGCGTCGAGCAGCGCGTGCCGTTTGAATGCTTCTTCGATCTTCTGCTTCACGTCGGTGGCTTTGGCCGCGGAGGCGACCAGGATGTCGTTGGTGACCCCTTTCACCCCAAGAAGATTGCGAATGAGGTTTTCCGCGGTATTTTTCTGAAAGCCCCACTGCACCTTGCCGCTGAGTGTGACCCACCCCTCGACGACCACCGGTTTGATCGGTTCACTGCCCGTGGCGACATGCCAACGCAGCGCATTGGCCGCTGCCAGCGCAATGTCCGTATCGCTGCGGGCGCCCGACAGGGGGATTTTCACCTGGAGCTCATTCGCTATCGCCCGAACCCCGCTCACCCTCTTGGTGATGTCCTCGGCGGTCCATTTGCCTGCGTAATGGCAGACTTCGCCGGTCAGAGTCACGACCCCGCCGTCGACGATGACGCCGATCTTCCTGCTGTCTATGCCGGGATCCCATTGCAATTCGGATTCCACATCGCGCCTAATTTCTGTATCGGTTCTCATGTTCCTCTCCTCATTATTGACCCTCTGGTTCCTTCTCATATTGAGGCCGGCGCAGCGCATTGACCATTGGTGATTACCGCTAGGAATGTGCTTCGTCCACCTATTGCCGTTGACGGTTGAAACAATGCCGTCCGCAAAAAGCGGTAGCATGGGCACGATATGTACATTTCCCGAGACGGTGCCGACCGACCGCGGCGTTCCATGCTCCAAAGGGCCTGGATGCGCCTGAAGGAGCATCCCCTGGCCCGGGTCGGTCCCGGGCTAATCACGGGGGCGGCGGACGACGATCCCAGCGGCATCGCCACCTACTCCCAGGCGGGCGCGCAATTCGGGCTCAACATGCTGTGGACGATGCCGCTGGCATTTCCGCTGATGGCCGCCATCCAATACATGTGTGCGTCCATCGGCCGCGTCACGGGGAAGGGCCTCGCCGCCAACATCAAGGACACCTTCCCGCCCGTCGTGGTCAAGTCTGTGGTGCTGTTGCTGCTCATCGCCAATACCCTGAACATCGCCGCCGACGTCGCCGCCATGGGCGAGGTCGCCGAACTGGTCACGACGGTCAACCGCCATCTCATGACGGCGGTCTTCGTGATCGCCACATTGCTGCTGCAGGTATTCATTCCCTACCATCGATACGTACGCTTCCTGAAGTGGCTCACCCTGTGCCTGCTTGCCTACGCCGCGGTACTGTTCTGCGTGCACGTGCCCTGGGGCGAGGTGGCGCTGCGCACCCTGCGGCCCCGCTTCACGCCTAATGCCGATGCCGCCGCCGTCGTGGTCGGCGTCTTCGGCACCACCATCAGCCCCTACCTCTTCTTCTGGCAGGCCTCCGAAGAGGTCGAGGACATGCAGAGGGGCCGCGGAGCGGCGCCGCTCGTGCGCGATCCCGGGGCGGCGGGGGCGGAGCTGCGCCGCATTCGCTGGGACACCTGGAGCGGCATGTTCTATTCGGACCTCACGGCCTATTTCATCATCCTCGCGACGGCCGTCACGCTGTACGTCGCCGGAATCACCGACATCACGACGGCGGCGCAGGCAGCGGGCGCACTTCGGCCGCTGGCGGGGGATTTCGCGTACCTGCTCTTTGCCCTGGGGATTCTCGGGGTCGGCCTGATCGGCGTGCCGGTGCTCGCGGGCTCCGGGGCCTACGCACTCGCCGAAGCCATGAATTGGAAGTCGGGCTTGGAGCACAAGGCCGGAGATGCCCGCGGCTTCTACGGCATCATCGCCGTCAGCGTGCTCGCAGGGCTTTTCATCCAGTACCTGCCGATCAGTCCCATGAAGGCCTTGTTCTGGAGCGCGGTGATCAACGGCGTCGTGGCCGTGCCCCTCATGGCGGTGATCATCCTTCTGGTCTCGAAGAAGTCGGTGATGGGCGCCTTCACCGCGAGCCGTTCGTTCGTCGTTCTCGGGTGGATCGCAACCGCCGTCATGGGTGCGGCTGCGGTGTGGATGTTCGTTCCCAAGTAAGACCCCCTAATCATTGCCGAAACCACGTATGCCGCGCGCCCGGGCGTTGTGGCAGATTCAAGTCCATGAAAACGCATGAACGGGCGACGCCCATTTTCGACGGTGAATCCGCACAGCGCGGCTACGCGTTGAACAAGATGTGCTATTCGTTCAATCATTCGGAAAATCGCGCCGCGTTCCTCCAAGATGAGGAGGCTTACTGCGCAAGATTCAGGCTCACCGAAGCGCAGCGTGCGGCCGTCAAGAGCCGCAACGTGCTCAAAATGCTGGCGGCGGGCGGAAATATTTATTACCTGGCCAAGCTGGCGGGAATCCTCGGACTGAACGTGCAGGACATCGGCGCGCAGCAGACCGGCATGAGCCTGGCCGACTTCAAATCCAAACTGGTGTCGGCGGGGAGCTGAATCATGGCGCATATCGCAGGCGCGATCACCACATCGCACGTCCCGGCGATCGGCAATGCGATTGCACGCGGACTCCAGCAAGAGGCGTACTGGAAGCCGTTCTTCGACGGATTCCGAGGCGTACACGAATGGCTGCAAGAGGTGCGTCCGGACGTCGTGGTGATGTTCTACAACGACCACGGATTGAATTTCTTTCTGGACAAGATGCCGACGTTTGCGGTCGGCGCAGCCGCGGAGTACCGCTACGCCGACGAAGGATGGGGCATTCCCGCGATGTTTGCGCCGTTCCCGGGAGATGCGCCGCTTTCCTGGCACATCATCGAGTCGCTGGTGCGCGATGAATTCGATATCACCATGTGTCAGGAGATGCTGGTCGATCACGCCTTCGCCGTGCCCATGGCCTTGCTCTGGCCGGGCGCCGCATCATGGCCCGTCAAGACGGTGCCCATTGCCATCAACACCGTGCAGCACCCGCTGCCGTCGGCCGCGCGCTGCTTCAAGCTGGGTCAGGCGGTGGGCAGGGCGATCGAGGCATATCCTGCGGACATGAAGGTGGTCATCCTCGGCACCGGAGGCCTGTCGCATCAGCTCGAGGGTACGCGCGCGGGCTTCATCAACAAGGTATTCGATCTGATGTGCATGGACAAGCTCGTCAGCGATCCTGCCGCCTTGACCCGATTTTCGACCGCGCAGCTCGTGGAGCTTGCCGGATCTCAAGGGGTCGAGCTTCTCATGTGGATAGCGGCGCGCGGCGCGTTGACGGGAGCTGTGTCGCGCGTTCACGGCAACTACCACATTCCCATCTCCAACACCGCCTCGGGACTCCTGGTGATGGAGAATGGAGGCGCGGCCGCGCGAAACCGCGGCAGCACGCAAACCGCAATGGCCGCCGCGGGGGGCTAGGCCGCCGCCCGATGCGCGGGAGCATCCTCGAGCGCACGCGCGAGTACATCGTCGATCTTCTCCGCCCAGACGAACTCGAGCTTTGCGCGCACGCTCTCCGGAATATCCTCCAGATCGCGGCGATTGCGCGCCGGCAGTATGACGGTGCGGATTCCCGCGCGCGCCGCAGCCACGCATTTTTCCTTGATGCCGCCCACCGGCATGACCACGCCCCGCAGGCTGATCTCTCCGGTCATGGCGACTTGGGCCCGCACGGTGCGCTGCGACAGGAGCGAGGCCAATGAGGTGGCGATCGCAACCCCGGCGCTCGGACCGTCCTTCGGGATGGCGCCCGCCGGCACGTGAATGTGCAGGTCGCTATCGTCTAGGACGGCCGGATCCACTCCCAGCCGATCTGCCTGGGACTTCACCCAGGTGACGGCGGCCTGCGCGCTCTCCTTCATGACATCGCCCAACTGCCCCGTCAGGATGAGTTTGCCGCTGCCCCGCACGCGGCTCGACTCGATGAAGAGTATGTCGCCGCCCGCCGGTGTCCAGGCGAGGCCGGTGGCGACCCCGGGGATGCTGGTGCGTAGGGCCACGTCGCTCTCGAAACGCGCCGCGCCCAGGATCCGGGCAACGTCTTCCGCGCCGATCGAGATGCTTTGCGCACTGCCCGAGGCGATGGTCACCGCGGCATTGCGCAGCAGCGCCCCGATTTGTCGCTCAAGGTTGCGCACGCCGGCCTCACGCGTGTAGTCGATGATGACGCGGCGCAAAGCCTCATCGGAGACCTGAACCTGGGCCTGCTTGAGGCCGTTGGCGCTCAGCTGCCGCGCGAGGAGGTAGCGCCTGGCGATCTGTAGCTTCTCTTCTTCCGTGTAGCCCGTAAGCTCGATGACCTCCATGCGGTCGCGCAGCGGCGGCGGTATGGAGTCGAGCACGTTGGCGGTGCCTATGAACAGCACCTTCGACAAATCGAAGGGCACGCCGAGATAGTTGTCGCGGAAGCTGTTGTTCTGCTCCGGATCGAGCACCTCGAGCAGGGCGGAGAACGGATCGCCCTGGTGGCTCGCCGAGAGCTTGTCGACCTCATCGAGCATGAGGACCGGATTGCGCCGGCCCGCCTTGCGCACGGCCTGCGCGATGTTCCCCGGCAGTGAGCCGATGTAGGTGCGCCGATGGCCGCGGATTTCCGCCTCATCGTGAACGCCTCCCAGGCTCACCCGTCCGAATTTCAGGCCGACCGCCTTGGCGATGCTCTGCCCGAGCGAGGTCTTGCCCACGCCCGGTGGACCGACGAAACAGAGAATGGGACTGCGGCCCTCGGGGTTGAGCTTGCGAACGGCCAGGAACTCCAATATGCGCCGCTTGACCTTCTCGAGGCCATAGTGATCCTGGTCGAGAATCGCGCGCGCCTGCTCGATGTCCACCGTTTCGGGATCGACTTTCGACCAGGGCATGGCCAGCAGCCAATCCAAATAAGTGCGGGCCATGGAGTATTCGGCCGATGAGTCCGGCATGCGCTCCAAGCGCTTGAGCTCGCGCTCGGCATGCTCGGCAACTTCCGCCGGCATGCCTGCGTCCTTGATCGCCTGGCGGAGGTCTTCAAGCTCCGCCGATGAGGTGTCGGTTTCGCCCAGTTCCTTTTGAATCTGCCGCAGCCGCTCGCGCAATACGGCCTCTTTTTGCCGTTCATCGAAGGCCTCACGCGTGCGCTCATCGATCTGCCGCGACACCTTCAAAAGCTCGATGCGCCGTCCGAGCAGCGCCAGCACGCGATCGAGGCGCGTCTTCAAGTCGAAAGTGGCCAGGATTTCCTGCTTCTCCGCGGCCTTCAAGTCCATAAAGCTCGTCACCATGTCGGCGAGCATGGGAATCGACTCGATGCTGCGGACCGCGTTGACGAGTTCCCCCGGGGCCTGCGGCAAGAGCTGCACGGCCTCCAGCGCTCTTTCGCGCAGGTTGAGTCCGCGCGCTTCGACCTCCTGATCGAGCGTCGTGGGTTCTTTGTGGATCTCGATTCGCGCCACCGGGAAGGGCTCGCGGCTGACGTAGTCCAGCACCGTGAAGCGCTCTTCGCCCTGTGCGATCAGGTGATGCGTGCCGTCGGGCGCGGTGATGAAGCGCACGATGCTGGCGGCCGTGCCGACGCGGTGAAGTGTCTCAGGGCTCGGCGCAGCGCCGGCCTCGGCATTGGGCGCCGCGGCGACTGACTCGGACTGCAGCAGTAGGCCCACGCGGCGCTGGGTGCGAACCGCTTCTTGGGCCGCCGCCAGCGCTGCACTGCCGGAAATGGCGATGGGCAACACGACGCCCGGGAACAGCACCGCGTTGTTGACGGGCAATATAATGAGTACGTCTTCGGCGTTCATGCCGCCTCCCGCGTCAGCCGCAGATACAGGCAGCCGCGGTCGAGCCTTCTCTCGATGAGCGCGTAGTGCCCCGGCGGCAGATCGATGCGGCGGCGCATCAGGCCATGGGGGATTTCCAGCCGTACCACCTTCATGCGGGTGCTCCGCGAGATCGGCGACACCGTGGTCTCGATCTGCAGGCCGGTCGGCGTCAATTGCACGAGCACCTGCTCTTCGAGGGCGCCAGGAAGCGCCACCACCACCTCGAGGTCGGAGCCGTCGGCAAAGATATCCGCCGGGGGCTCCCACACCGGTCGGGTGGCGGGCAGGGTCAAAAGCTCGAAGAAATGCCGGTGCTTGCGCTCCGCCTCATCGAGAAGGGCACAGGCTTCCGCCCACATCCAGGACTTTCTGCGGCTGTTCATTGAACGAATGAATGCGGCCGGCAGAGGCCAACTTCAAGGGTGCGCTGAGGAGTCGTTTGTCCTCGGTTCGATAGTAATACGGAGTGCGGCGATCGCCGGCTGCCGAAATGAGGTTTTCGATCACAAATGCCTCCCAACTTGCCCCTGAGGCCGGATGTCCAAGCAGGTCTTCCCATAGGCACATCGCTAGGTAGGCAACGCGACCTGCAAGCGTCTCGGACGCCTGTCGCATCAGGTCGATTGCCGCGGGCTATCAAGTAATATCCCCGGAAATTTAATATCTGACGTTTAAATTACGGGGATAGAAAGTCAAATATATTTCAACGATGAATTCCGTGGTTCAGGGCGGGTGTCGGCGGCAGGGCCTGCTGTGATAGCGTTACCATCCTTCGTAGGGCCCCGGATCTAAGCAATGAGAACTTCTCGCAAGATAACGGGCGCGCTGTCCTTCTGTGCATTGACGGCGGCTGCCGGCGCGAACGCCGATCCGCGGTTGCAGCTCAACGCCCTGGGATATTTCGAGGCGCCGGGGCTCAACGTCACGGTATTCGCGGACATCTATCCCGACGGCCATCAGACCGGGGTGACCGTGATACAGCACGGCGTGCGGGTGGCGGCCAACGGCGACCTGCGGCTCGAGCCCTCGCCGGGGCAGTGGTCCCCCATGCCGGCAGGCGGTGCGCAAACCGTGGACGCCACGACTCAAACGCTGACCCAGACGCTGTCCTACCCCGATCCGACCAAGAACCGTAAGGGCTTCAATCCCATCGATTACCCCGATCTTAACTTCACCTATCGGATTCGCGTCACGCCGGTCGGAGACGCCGATGCCTTCAAGATTTCCGTGGATCTCGACAAGCCCCTGCCGCGCGACTGGGAAGGCAGGGTGGGATTCAATCTAGAGCTGTTTCCGGGGGATCTGTTCGGTAAAACCTGGCTGATGGATACCGCCGATGGGAGAGAGACCGCCGGGCTCTTTCCACGCCAGGCGGACGGACCGATGAGCGACGACCATGGACAGATCATTGCGGCGCCGATGGCCGAAGGCAGGACTCTGACCGTGGCTCCCGACAGTAATCTTCAGCGGATGACCATCGAAAGCAGAACCGGCACGCTGCAATTGATCGATGGACGCGGCAATCTGAACAACGCCTGGTACATCGTGCGCGAAGCGACCAGACCCAAAGCCACCGCCGGCGCCGTAACCTGGATCGTGACTCCCAACGTCGATCCTGATTGGCGCCATTCACCCGTGGTTCAGGTGTCGCAGGTGGGCTACCTGCCGGAAGAAACCAAGACCATCCTGATCGAAACGGACAAGCGCGATACGCAGGTGGATTCGCTGGTGCTCTATAGGCTAACCTCGCGGGGCAGGGCGGAAGTCGGCCGGTTCACGCCCAAGCCCTGGGGGGAGTTCCTGCGCTACCGCTACCTGAGCACCGATCTTTCCGCGGTGACCGCACAGGGCATGTACGTGCTCGGCTATCGGGGTGAGATCAGCCATCCCTTCAAGATCGCTGCGGATGTGTACGATCGGTACGTCTGGCAACCGACGCTGGAATATTTCCTGCCCGTGCAGATGTCGCACATGAAGGTCGTCGAAAACTACCGCACCTGGCACGGCCTCGACCACCAGGACGACGCCCGTATGGCGCCGATCAACTACAACCATTTCGACGGCTATGTACAGGGGCCCTCCACCCTCACGACATTCAAACCGGGCGAGCATGTTCCGGGACTGAACAGCGGCGGCTGGCATGATGCCGGCGACTACGATCTGCGGATCGAATCGCAGATGGGAACGGTATGGCTGCTGTCGAAGATGATCGAAGAGTTCGGCCTCGACTACGACGCCACGACCATCGACGAAGAGAAGAAATTGACGCAGATTCACAAGCCCGACGGCAAGAACGATGCCGTCCAGCAGATCGAGCACGGATTGCTCAGCGTCCTCGGCGGCTACGAGGCGATGGGGCGTACCTATCGCGGCATCATCGCCCCGACCTTGCAGCAATACACGCTGCTGGGCGACATCTCCACCGTGTCTGATGGGCTGGTCTATGACCCGAAGCTCAAGCCCGGCGAGAGGACGTCCACGACCTCGGGCCTGCCCGATGACCGCTGGGTATTCACCGAGGACAATCCCGATCGCGAATTGGACACCGCCGCGCAATTGGCGGCGGCATCGCGCGTGCTGAGAGCGGAGAATCCCCGGATGTCGGCTGAGGCCCTCGTCGCCGCGCAGGATCTTTATGGCCACGCCGTCGACCGCGCGGTGAGCCTGAAGTCGAAGGTCTTCGCCCTGTCCGAGCTCGCGCAGACCACGCGCGATCCCCGGCTCCTGGAGAAACTCCTGGCGCTCAAGTTGCAGATCGTCGCGCACATCGACGAAACCGGCGCCAACCTGGCCAACGTCATGCCCTTGATCAGGGACGCGGCCTTCATCCGGGACGTGGCCGTCGCGGTGCAGGCGTATCAGCGCAAGCTCATCGAGGAGGCGGCGAAGACACCCTACGGCGTTCCGTACAAGCCCTATATCTGGGGCGCGGGCTGGGACATTCAGGAATTCGGGGTGCGGCAGTATTTCTTCCGCAAGGGGTGGCCGCAGTTCACCTCGAAGGCCCTGCAGATGGAAGCATTGAACTTCGTGCTGGGAGTGCATCCGGGCGAGAACACGGAGGCCTTCGCCTCGGGTGTGGGCGCCGGATCGGCGACCGTGGCCTACGGCGCAAACCGTGCGGACTGGAGCTACATTCCCGGCGGAGTCATTTCCGGCACGGCATTGATCAGGCCCGACCTGCCCGAGCTCAAGGTCTGGCCGTACTTCTGGCAACAGAGCGAATACGTCATGGGAGGAGGCGCAACCAATTATATGTTCCTCGCTCTTGCCGCCTCTTTCGAAAGCAAGGCCGCGAAATAGAAGTGACCCGCCGGGTGTGTTTGTCGATCAATCGGGAAAACAGTCGGGCTTCAACGCCAACAGGAATTCCTCGCATGGAATGCACAATATGCCATCCTGTAAAAGTCGGTCCTTACCTCTGTAAAGCAAGTATCGTTGAGCTTTCGGGTAATCCTCGGCGAAGGATTTAAGTCCCCTCAGGTCTTCCGGCCGAACACGTTGTGAATTCTTGACCTCCACGGCATACAAGCCCGATTCTCCATAAACGATAAAGTCGACCTCCACTCGGGCTCGCGTCTGCCAATAATGTAGATGATGTACGCCTTCGGAATAGCCGCACCAAGCGCGCAAGTGCTGGGCCACGAGTCCTTCCAACGCCGGTCCGTTCAGTTCGGACGGAGAGTCGAGAGGTCCTTGTGGGCGATTGGCGCGAAATACGCCGGTATCGAAGAAAAAAAACTTTGGATGGGCGGCAAGCTCGCGCTTGGCGCGTTTGGTGAACACCTCGACACGGAAGCCCAGCAATAGATCTTCGAGAATGTGCAGATAGTTTTCCACCGTCTTGCGGTTGATATGGGAATCGCGGGCGATGTTCGCCAGATTCAAGACCGAAGCATGCGAAAAACTCATGGTTTCAAGAAAACGGGCAAAATCCCCGACGTTGCGAACAAACCCCTCCATTTGGACTTCTTCACGCAGATACAGACCGTTATAGGCTTTCAGAGTCTCCTGCGGGTCGCTCGCCCCCCAAACGACCGGCAGCAATCCTTGGTCCAACGCAGTTCGAAGATCGAAGCGGCTGCCTAGCTCGCAGGCCATGTAAGGATGAAGATATTTTTCCGCGGCGCGACCACCGAGCAAATTGACTCCTTGGCGGCGAAGTTTGCGCGCACTCGAGCCGGTCAATATGAATTGCTGTCCGGTTTTGCGTTCGATCAGCAGGTGTACGGCATTCAGCAGTTCCGGCAGCTTCTGAATTTCATCGATGACGACCTGCTTTCTGTCGAGGTTGGCCATGACATTTGCGACGAGCCTTTCGGGTCGGCTTGAATACTCCCGCATGACGGCGTCATCCAGTAAGTCGATGCGCAGGGCACCGGCAAATTGTTTCGTACACCATGCGGTCTTGCCGGTGCCTCTGGGGCCCAATAGAAAAAAATGGTGTTTGGGCGGCGCGAACACCCGTGGAATAAAGGCCATGGTGCCTCGCAAAATGGCAACTGATTTGCTATATTGAGGCGCATAATGGCAACTTAAGTGCCATTATGCAATAACGTCGCGCCGGTTCGGTGGCTCTGCTTGATGGTAGGGGTGAAGGGATTTCAACCCGCCCGCGGCGCGGCTCTATCCGCCACCCGCACCAGGTAGCCCCCGGATTTCTCGTCCGAGCGCAGGGTCAGAAGTCCGCGCTTCTCCGCCTCGGCGAGCAGTTCGTTGAACGACCTGAAGCCGTAGAAGCGCTCGTTGAAGCCGGGATGACGGCGCTTGATCGCCTGCTTGATCATCGATCCCCAGATCGATTCGCCTTCGCCGCGCTCTTCGATCAGCGCTTCCAAGGTCTCGACGACTTTTTCGAAGGCATCGCCCGGATCGGCGCCCTTGGCGGCGGCGGTCTCTGCAGGCGCCGCTTCGGCAGAGGCTGCGGGCGCGCGCACAGGCGCCGCCGCGCGGCGGCGCGCCTTGGACGGTTCCTTGCGCACCAGGTCGTCGTAGTAGATGAATTCATCGCAATTGTTGATAAAGAGATCCGAGGTCGAATTCTTGACTCCGACCCCGATCACGGTCTTGGCGTTCTCGCGCAATTTGCTCACCAGGGGCGAGAAATCCGAATCCCCGCTGAGGATCACGAAGGTATCGACATGCCCCTTGGTGTAGCACAGGTCGAGCGCATCGACGACCATGCGGATGTCCGCCGAGTTCTTGCCCGACTGGCGCACGTGCGGGATTTCGATGAGCTCGAACGCCGCCTCGTGCAGGCCGCGCTTGAAATCCTTGTAGCGGTCGAAATCGCAATAGGCCTTCTTGACGACGATGTGGCCCTTGAGCAGCAGTCGCTCGAGCACCTTCTCGATGTCGAAGCTCGGATACTTGGCATCGCGCGCGCCCAGTGCGATGTTCTCAAGATCGAGGAAAACCGCCATGGTGGCGTCGGATGTGGGGGTGCTCATTGCCTCTTCAGTCTACTCTCAGAACCAGCTGTAGTTGAAGCTGATGCTGACGCGCTCTGCGTCGATGCGGTTCGGCACGACCTCGTGCCGCAACCAGCTCTCGAACAGCACGAGCCGGCCGGCGGCGGCCGCAAATGTGCCCCACGGCCGGCTCTCACGCTTTGCCGCCGGTACGCGCGGCGGCGCCGCCATGAATCGATCGAGCCGCGGGTCCTCGAACTTGATCCCCGGAGTTCCCGCGGGCACTTGCACATAGTAAGTGCCGCTCACGGTGGACAAGGGATGCAGATGCAGGCCGTGCACCACGTGTTTGGGCATGATGTTGATCCAGCAATCGGTCATCTTCAATTCGCGCCCCGTAAGGTCCCACTCGACGGCCTCGGCGAAGGATTTGACATGCCGCGCAAGCTTGTTTTCCAGGGATTTGAAGGTCGGTGAAACCCGCTGCAGCCAGTGCACCGAACCGTAGGAGGTGTAGCCGCCCGGATAGTTCTCGGCGGACCAGCGCCGCCCTGCGGCATCGTCGAGGCGCAATTGCCGGCACTCTTTGAGCAGCTGCCGATTGAAGGCGGCAGCGCCGCTGCTTTGCAAAGGGGCCGTATACACCAGAGTCGGGAACAAGGCGTGGATGGTCATGCGACAAGCCTATCGGTCCTTGCGTCCGCTGGGAACTCCAAGGCGCACCGGCCATCGGATAAGCTGGCAAAATACCACTCCCATGCGCCTCGACGTCTACATTCAACCGCGCGCCTCGAAAACCGAACTGGCCGGGATGCACGGCGGCCGTATCAAGATCCGCATCGCCGCGCCCGCGGTCGAGGGCGCGGCCAATGAGGCCCTGATCGAATTCGTTGCGCGGCGGCTGGGAATCGCCAAGCGACGCGTGCGGTTGATTTCGGGAAAGACCAGCCGCACGAAATCGCTCGAAATCGACGGCGTCGACCCCGGCCAAATCTCCTCTGCACTGGGCGCGCAACCGTCTTGAACCCCGCTCGGTCCATTCCCTGGAGGGTGGCGCCGCCGCTCATCAGCACCGCGCTGATCATGATCGGTTCGGGTTTCTTGGGGACGCTGCTGCCGCTGCGATTCTCCGCGCTGGGCCTGTCGGACGGGGTGATCGGCCTGATCGCGACCGCCGAAGCGCTGGGATTTCTGGCGGGGTGCCTGTACGCCCACAAGTTGATCGCGCCGGTGGGACTGGAGCGCGCCTACGCCGCCTTTGCGGGATTGAAGTCCGTGGCCATCCTCGGACTGTATTTCGCAGACAATGCGCCGGCGCTCGCGCTGCTGCGGTTCCTGATCGGCATCAATGCCGCGGGACTTGCCATCATCGTCGAGAGTTGGCTGAATGCACTGGCGCCGAATGAGCAGCGCGGCCGCGTGCTCACTGTCTACGTGCTCGTCTACGGCCTGTTTTTCGGCATCGGCCAGCTGTTCAGCCAGTCGCTCAACGTCAGGGGCCCGGAGCTTTTGATCATCGCCGGCATTTCGACCACCCTTGCTCTGGTGCCCATGGTGGCCATCGACGTGCGTGCGCCCGTTCTGCCGCGCAAGGTGACGCTGGAGATTCTCAAGGCGCTGCGCACCTCGCCGGTGAGCGTCACGGCCTGTCTCTTGAACGGGCTCATTCTGACCGCCTTCACCACCGTCGGCCCACTGTTCAGCGCGCGCATCGGTTTCGATCAAAGGCACATCGTGTTGTTGATGGCCTGCGTCTCCCTGGGCGGCCTGTTTCTGCAATGGCCCATCGGCCACTTTTCCGACAAGGTGGACCGGCTGCACGCATTGATCGGCTTAGGGCTGGGCATCCTCGCCGTGGCCGCCCCGCTGGCATGGGCCGGCCGCCAGATGCCGTTCGCCTTGCTCGCGCTCTTGTTCGGGGTGTTCGGCGGCCTTGCTGAGAGTCTGTACGCCGTGGGCGTCGCGCATGCCAACGATCGCGCCGTCGCCACCGATTACGTGGCGCTGTCCTCGACGCTGCTGTTCGTCTGGGCTTTGGGCTCGACCGTCGGCCCGACCGTCGGCACCTTCGCCATCCAGCTGCTGCGCCCGAGCGCGTTCTTTGTTTATGTAGTCGCGCTCACCTGCGCCTTCACGATTTTCGCCGTGTGGCGGCTGTCGCGCCGCAAGTCCGAGCGCATCGTGGAATCGCGGGAGGAATTTCTCGCCTATCCGCAGACTTCGCCGGAGATTTATGCCTGGCTGCCGTATCACCGGGACACTGCGCAAAAGCCCGGCCTGCACCAAGCCGCGGCGGGCGCGCCGCCCGCCGAAAGCAAACCCTCATGAATCCTTTTGCAACCTCGCAGGTGTTCCAATGACCGCTCGAATTCTCTTCGCCGTCGCTCTCTTGTGTGCCGCCATTGCGGCCAATGCAGCTCCCTACTACGTGCCCATCACGCCCACCATGGGCGACCGGACGGTGATGCTCAACGGCCACGATCTGAGCATCGATCAGGTCGTCATGGTCGCACGCTTCGGCGCCAAGGTGGAATTGAGCAGGGAGGCACGGCAGCGCGAAGCCGACAACTACGGCTTGTTGCTGGAAGCGTCCGCCGAGGGCGTTCCGGTCTACTGGTTCAATCGCGGAGCCGGGGACCAGCGTGAAACGGTGATGTTCGAGGGCGATCCCCTCTCGCCGAAGAATCGCGCACTCATCGAAAAGAATCAGGCGGGGAGATTTCACGCCGGCGCGGACTGGGGCACCGGACCTGAGATCGCCAATGAGGAGATCGTGCGCGCCATGATGGTGGTGCGCGCCAACGCCATGGTCTACAACGCACCGAGCCCGCAGTTGTCGCAGATGCTGCTGGATCTGCTCAACAGGCGAATCACGCCCGTGGTCCAGTCGCGCGGCACCTTGGGCGAGGGCGATCTGGCGCAGCTGGGCAATGTCGCGGCCACCATGGTGGGCGCGGGCGAGGCGTATTTCCGGGGCGTGCGCATGAAGGCCGATCAGGCGCTCAAGAAGGCCGGCCTGGCGCCGCTGCAACCCTTTGCGGCGGACGACAACGCGCTCACCAGCAGCAATGCCTACGCCACCGGACAGGCGGCGCTGCTGGTACACGATGCCAAGGAGGCGCTCGAATGGGCGGATTTGATCTACGCGGTCGATTTGAACGGCATGAACAGCAGCATCACGCCCTTGAGCCTGGTCGTGCAGCGCGACCGGCCGGAGAAGTGGCTGAACTGGCACGCCGCACGGGTTCTGGACATGATCAAGGGCAGCTATGTCTTCGACAAGGATGCCAAACGCATCATCCAGGATCCCGAGAGCCTGCGAGCCTCGTCGATTCGCCAGGCGTCGACCTGGGAGGAGTGGGCGGCGCTGCGCGACTCGGTGGTGTTTCAGATCAATTCATCCGATCACAATCCGGCCGTCAACGTAGGCATGGGGCCCGAAGATTCATGGGAGCTCGCGACCCCGCAGCTGATGCGCTTCTTCGTCAAGGGCGGCGCTCACAGCCACGGCCAGCACGGCTATATCGTGTCGAACGCCAACTGGGACCCCTATCCGCTCGCGAATCGTGTGGAGAGCTTCTTGATTGCGCTCGGCAACATGGACATCGCCGTGATGCTGCGCATCGAACGCTTCCGCAATCCATTCTTCACCGGCGTTGCCGCCGCCGAGGTGCTGCCCGGAGCCGTCGGCGGATTCTACGGCTTCGCTCCCGTCGACCTTCAGCAGGAAATCCAAAGCCTGATGAATCCCGTCGCGCCCTTCGGCAGCGCCATCGTCGGCACCGTCGAAGATTTGCAGGCGCAGACGCGCATCAAGCTCGAGCGGGCGAGGCAGGCCGTCGAGACGACGTTCGATTTGCTGAGTTACGACCTGCTCGAGGGGAGTCTGTGGATGGACGTGCGCAGGACGCAGGACCCGGCGCGCCGTTTCGGTGAGGCGCCCACGGCGGTATGGACGGCCTTCCGCAGGCACGTGCCGCTCCAGCCGGACCCTGCCGCGGAGCGCCTGCAATCGGTCCCGGCGGCCGCCGCGCAGTTCTTGAAGACCACGGCGGCAGCGGATTTCTATGCTACGAAGGAACCCTAAGGCGCCGCTGCGGACCCCGCGGGGGCCCGCGAGTCGCTCGCGCCGTAGATGACTCCCGGACGGGGGAACCCCAGGGCGCGGGCTTCGGCCGCGGCCGCGGGTGCGATGCCGATCACCTCCGCCGCATTGCCGGTCCCCCAGGGCTCCAGCGCATCGATGCGATAGCCCATGCGGGTCAACGCGTCGACCGTGTCGGCGGAAAACGCCAAGGGCTCGCCGGCCAGGGTGTCCGGCAACCATTGGTGATGTACCCGCGGCGCATCCACGGCCTCCTGCAGAGCCATCCCATGGTCGAGGACATTGAGGATGATTTCCAGCACCGTCGTGATGATGCGCGAGCCGCCGGGGGCGCCCAGCACCAACACCGGTTTGCCGTCCTTGAGTACGATGGCCGGAGTCATGGAGCTCAAGGGCCGCTTTCCCGGCGCAATCGCATTCGCCTCGCCCTGCACCAGGCCGAACATATTCGCAAAGCCCGGCTTCGCGGTGAAGTCGTCCATCTCGTCGTTCAGGAAAAAACCGGTATCGCCGGCGATCACCTTCGCCCCGAAGTCGTCGTTGATGGTGTAGGTGACCGATACCGCGTTGCCCCTGCCGTCGACGATGGAATAGTGGGTGGTGGTGGCCTTCTCGTCGGGGGGCGCCCCGCCCAGGGCGGCGGACGGCGTCGCACGGTGCGGCTGAATGCGCGCCCTGATCTCCTCGATATGATGCATCGACAACAAGCGGGCGATCGGATTGTCGACGAACGCAGGGTCGCCGAGGTAGGTATTGCGGTCGCGGTATGCATGGCGCATCGCTTCGGTCAGAAGATGCAGCGACTCGCTGGAATGAAAGCCGAGCGCCTGCATCGGATAGGCTTGCAGCACCTCGAGCATTTCGCACAGAGTGACTCCGCCCGAGCTCGGCGGCGGAGCCGACAGAACGGTGTAGCCCCGATAGCCGCAGGAGATCGGCGCGGATTCGGTGACCGTATAAGCCTGGAAGTCTTCGCGGGTGAGCAAGCCGCCGTGGGCGCGCGAGGCGTCGGCGACGACACCCGCGATCGATCCTCGATAGAAGATTTTCGCACCGTCCTCGCTGACGGCTCGCAGTGTCGCCGCCAGATTCTTCTGCACCAAGCGCTCGCCGGGCTTGAAGGGCCTGCCCTGATTCAGGAATATCGCGGCGACGTTCGCTTGCCCGCGGAACTTGGCAACCCCCTCATCGAGCACGTCGACATCGCCGCGCGTCAGTATGAATCCGTCCTGCGCGAGGCGGATCGAAGCCGCCATCAGAGTGGGCAGCGGCAGGGTGCCGTATTCGCGCAGCGCCGTGTCCAGCCCGAGGACCGTGCCGGGCACGCCGGCCGCGAGATAGCCATCGAGGCTTCTATCGCTCACGGGATTCCCCCGCGCATCGAGAAACATGCGGGCGTGTGCCGCGAGCGGCGCCTTCTCGCGAAAGTTGATGAATGTATTTCTGCCGTCGGCGAGGTGAATGATCATGAAGCCGCCGCCGCCGAGATTGCCGCAGCAGGGATGCGTCGCGGCGAGCGCGTATCCCACGGCAACGGCAGCGTCGACCGCATTTCCGCCCCTGCGCAGAATCTCTGCGCCGGCTTCGGAGGCAAGGTGCTGCGCCGTCACCACCATGCCCGCGGTCGATTCCAAGGCCGGTGGGGAGGCCGCATGCGCGGCAGCGAGCGCGCATGCGGCGGCGGTTGCCGCCAGAAGCGACGGCATCTGACGCGTGCCCATTAGGAGCGGACCAAACCAGCCATGACGTGCACGCTCACCGCGGCGGCGCGGGCAGGCGCCCGAGCACACGCTCCACTGCGAGACCGAGCGCCAGCAGGGCGCGGTCGGAGCCGCTCGGTCCGTCCAACTCGATGGATACCGGCAGTCCTGAATGGGTGAGTCCCACCGGCAGGACGAGCCCCGGCAGGCCGGCGGTGCTGCCGGGAGCGATGTTGCGCGCGACCGCCGTCTCGAAGGGCAGGGGACGGCCGCGAACCTCGATGGTGACCTCCTCGCCGATGCGCGGTGCGGGGACGAGAGTGGTCGGGAATATCATGGCGGCGACGTGCGTCCGGGCGAAGTAGTCGCGGTACAAATTGCGCAGCGCCGGAAGGTACCGATCGCGCGCCTCGGCGTAGGCGGACTCGGTGACGAAATTAGCGCCCCCCGGCAGCACATCGCTGCGGAACACGGCTTGAATGTCGGGACTGGCCTGCGCAATCAGGGTGTCGAAGTCGACGCCCGCGCCGAACTCCTTGAGATAGCTCGCGAGTGCGATCCGCACATCGTGGTTCTGGACGGCATCCGTGGTCAGATCGATGAGCGCCGCAAGTCCCGGCAGCTGTGTTTCCACGATCTGTGCGCCCGCCTCCTTGAGCTTTGCCAGCGCGAGCGTCGTCAGGCGCTCGACTTCCGGAGCAAGATCGCTGAACCAGTAATCGCGCACGACGCCCAAGCGCACGCCGTGCAGCGGAGCGGCGTGCAGCTTTTGCGGGTCCCTGGCCACCACCGAATCGAACAAGGCGAGATCGGCCACGCTGCGCGCATGCGGCCCGATCTGATCGAAGAGCGCAGAGATCGGCACGCAGCCGCGGGTGGAATATCGGCCGGTGGTCGGGCGAAAACCGGCAATGCCGCAAAACGCGGCGGGCACGCGGATGGAGCCTTCCGTGTCTTCGGCAACGCCGAGGGGGGCGAGATGAGCCGCGATCGCGGCGGCGGTGCCGCCGCTGCTGCCGCCTGGAATGTGCGCAAGGTCGTAAGGATTGTGCACGGCTCCGAAGGCCCGATTGTTGCTGGTCCATCCGAAGGACAGTTCGTGCAGATTGGTCTTGCCGAGCACCACGGCACCCGCTTCGCGCAGCGCGGCGACCGTGGGCGCATCCTCCGCGGGCCTGAAATGGCGCAGCGCAGGCGTACCCCCGGTCGTCGGGTAGTCGCGCGTATTGACGCTGTCCTTGACCGGAATGGGAAGGCCGAACAAAGGCCCCGGCTTTGCGCCCGCGAGACGCTCGCGGTCGCGACCCCGGGCATCCTCGAGAACCCGCGCGGGGTCCAGGGTAATGAACGCGTTGAGGGCGCGTGCGGATTGGCATCGCGAAAGCAGCGCCTGCGCATAGCGCTCCGCGGTGAGAGAGCCCTGCGACATGTGCGCGACCGCGGCGGCGGCGGAAAGATCGCAAAGCCCGCCGGCGTCGTCGATTCCGGCCCCCGCCGCCGACATCGCAACGGTCGCCGTCGTGCCCAGCACGAAGGCGCGACGCGAGATTTCAGGAGGCTCGGACACGATCCCGGTTCAACGCCTGACACATGCAGTGCACCGCGCCGCCGCCGTTGCCGATCATCGACACGTCGGGGTTGAAAACATTGAGACCTTCAGCGCGGCACGCGGCCACGAGATTCTTGCTGGACGCAGGCACCAGCACGCGCTCCTTGCCCAGCGCCACCACATTGGTGCCCATTTGCATGGCATCGCCATAGGAAATGGGGATGGCGCGGATTCCCTTCGAGCGCAGCCATTCAACGAGTTCGGGCTCGACCGCTTCGACGCAAACCACCGCCAGGCCCTCCGCGATCATGCCCATCTGCACGTCCAGATGCAGAAAGTGCGCATCGAAGGCATAGGTATGGAATTCCCAGCCCTCCGCCTCGAACCAGCCTTGCAATTGCCGCACCGCCGGCTCTATCGAGCGCTCGCCCGAGTAGCCGCAGGCCGCGACCCCGGGCTTCAGCACCATGAAGTCGCCGCCCTCGACATTGCCCGCAGTGATCAGATCGTAGATCGGGATGCCTGCGCCGAGATAGAACTCGAGGCAGGCGGCGTATTCGCCGCGGCGGTAGGCTTTCTGCATCTGCATGATCACCGCGCCCCACGGCGTCATGACGCTGCTGTCGCGCGCGAAGATCTGATAGGGCAGCGAAGGGTCAGGCGCAAGAGTGTGCACCGTAACCCCTGCTTGCCGGTAGACATCGACCATCTCGCCGTATTGACGGCGCGCTGCCGCGAAATCGAACGTCAAGCCGATCCGCTCCGCCCGCTGACACACGGAGTTGCCCGGCTGCCAAGTGAAATGATCGATGGGGCCGACGAGCACGTCGCGCAAGGTGCCGTATTCGCTGTCCACTCCCCATCGGTCGGGCGATTGCGTCCCGCCGCCCTCGATTCTCGTGCGCAATTGCATCCCCGGTTCTCTCCTCTTCCGCCCACCCGAATATACTACATGGGATCGCGCGCTTAGCGACTTCAGCCGCCCTATGGCCGCCGGCTGAACCTATGCGCCAGCGCCGGCAGCACCAGCAGATTAAGGATGGTTGAGGAAATCAGGCCGCCGAGCACGGTGACGGCCATCGGCCCCTCGATCTCCTGCCCGGGGTGCGACATGCTGAATGCCAGCGGTGCGAGTCCCAGGGCGGTCACCGCGGCGGTCATCAGAATCGGAATCAAGCGCTCGTTGGCCCCGCGCAGTACTGTCTGCATATTCCACGGGGACCCTTCGGCGTCGACGAGATGCTCGTAGTGCGCGAGCTGCAATATGGCGTTGCGCGCGCTGATTCCGAACACGGTGACCAACCCGACCACCGTGCCCAGGGAGATTCCGATGCCGGTGCAGGCGATGGCGAGCACACCGCCGATCAGGCTGAACGGAAGATTGACCATCACCAGCCAGCTGTTGGCACGCCATCGGAACGCGACGATGAGCACCATGAGTATCGATGCCAGAGCGAGGACGAAGTAGAGCTCGAGTTCCGCGCGTGTCCGATTCTCGGCCTCGGCGGCGCCGGTGAACTCGATGAAATATCCGGAGGGCAGGGCGACCGCCCCGGCGATCCTGCGCTTCGCGTCGAGAACGGCGGCCTGAAGTCCGCGGCCGCTCACATTGAAGGTCACGGCGATGCGCCGTTGGCCGCCGTCGTGTTCGATGCTGTAGCGCTCGGCGGTCGGCTTGAGATGCGCCAGTCGCGACAACGGCACCTCGCCCACGGGTCCCGCAATCATGAGCTTGTCCAGCTGCTCCGGCCGATGCCGCAGCGAATCCGGCATCAGCAGCACGGCGTCGACGCTGCGGGTGCCGTTGAACGTCTGTCCCAAGGTCTCTCCGGCAAAGGCCGATTGAATCGATTCGAGCGCATCTTGCGTCCGCAGTCCCATGGCCGCCAATGCATGCGGCTCGAGTTCGATGGCGAGGCTGGGTGTGCCGCTTTGGCGCTTGAACTGAAGATCCACCAGGCCCGGTTCTCCCTTGAGCGCCGCTGCGATCTGATTGCCGATGCCGTCCAGGGTATCCAAGTCCTCGCCGAACACCTTCACGGCAATCTGCGCCGTGCTGCCCGTCAGGCTTTCGCTGATGCGGTCGCCCAGGAAGGTGACCACCTCGCTCTGTATGCCCGAATACTTGCCCAGGATCGCCCGCAAATCCTCCTGGGCGCGGGCCTCATCGACGGAGGCGTCCGCCTTGAGCTCGACGTGAAATTCGCTCTGATGCGGCCCCCAGGTATCCTCCCCCAACTCTGCGCGGCCCACCTGCTGTTCGACGGTTGCGACGTAGGACAGGCGCAGCACGTCGGCGGAGACCCGCCGGCCCATCTCGAGCATTTCTTGGAGCGAGGTTCCGGGTATGGAGCTCACCACCTGCATCACGAAGTGGCCTTCGCGAAAGTCGGGCATGAACACGCCGCCGAGAAACGGCAGCGCCGCGGCGGCGGCGGCACACGCGGCGATGAGCGAACCCGCGACCAGCTTCAGATGCCCGGCGACCCACTGCACCGCGCCGATTTGACGCGCTTTGAGCCACGCCAGCCAGCGCGAATCCGCGTGCACGTCGCGGTCCCGCAGCAAGAGCGCGCACATGGCGGGGGTCGCAGTCATCGCCACGAGGAGCGAGGCCGTCACTGCGAGTATGAAGGCCAACCCCAAGGGCCCCACGAAATGACCCTGGACGCTGGTGGTGAACAGTTCCGGCATAAAGACCGCGATC
The DNA here is from genome assembly GCA_963702735.1 of uncultured Gammaproteobacteria bacterium. Lineage (GTDB taxonomy): Bacteria > Pseudomonadota > Gammaproteobacteria > Steroidobacterales > Steroidobacteraceae > Bog-1198. The sequence goes on from CAVPDW010000003.1 coordinate 828,140, forward strand.
ACGACAAGGGTGGCGTAGATGACCGGTCCGCGGACTTCGAGAGATGCTTCGCGGATGACATCCAGCCGCGGCAGCGGACTCGGGCTGGACGCGTTGGCGCGCATGCGCCGCATGATGTTCTCGATGCCGACGATGGCATCGTCGACCAGCACGCCGAGGGCGACCGCAAAGCCGCCGAGCGTCATCGTATTCAGCGTGTGCCCCATGCGGTCGAGGACCAGCACGGCCGCGAGCAGCGAGAGCGGAATTGCGGCAAAAGCGATCAGAGCGGCGCGCAGGTCGCGCAGGAACAGGTACAGCACCGCGAGGATCAACACCGCGGCGATGGTCAAGGAATGCTCCAGATCGCCGAGCGCGCGCTCGATGAAGTTCGCAGGACGGTGCAGCGCGGGGTATACGGTGATGCCCTGCGCCTTCAAGGCCGGGGTGAGAGTCGCCAAGGCCTTCTCGACCGCCAAGGTCACCGACAAGGTGTTTGCGCCGTACTGGCTGGCGAGCGACAACAACACGCCCGGCCTCCCCATGATCAAGGAATCACCCGACCGCAATGCCGGAGCCTGCAAAACCCGCGCCACATCGCGTACCAGCACCGGCACGCCGTTGCGCACGGCGATGACCGCTTCACCGATCGCGGCGAGATCCGGAGTCGGCGTCGGCGACCTCAACAACACCCGCTGTGCCGCGAGGTCGATGAAGCCCGCGCCGTGCAGCGCGAGCGCTCCCCGTGCGGCGTCCGCGACGTCGGTCAGCGTGATGTGATAACTCGACAGCTTATCGGGGTCGGGCTGTATCTGAATCTGCCGCACATCGCCGCCGAACACGATGAGGTGGGCGACCCCGGGTACGGCGAGCAGGCGCGGCTTGATGACCCAATCGGCGGCATCGCGCAGCGCATAGCCGTCCACCTTGTCTGACAGCAGTCCGATCTTGAGCAGGTCCATGGTGCTCGACACCAGCGGCGACAGCTTCGGTGTCCCGACTCCCGCAGGCAGAGCGGATCCGATCTCGGACAACCGTTCGGAGACGCCCTGGCGCGCGATGTGAACATCGACGTTGTCGGTGAACGTGATGGTCACCACCGACAAGCCGGGTATGGACTCAGAACGCAACGTGGCCAAACCTGCGGCACCGTTGACGGCGCTCTCGATGCGCTTGGTCACGAGCTCTTCCACCTGCTCGGGCGCGAATCCGGGCGCCTCGGTCTGGATATCGACCTGCGAGGGGACGAACTCGGGGAATACGTCCAGCCGCGAGTGCATGGCCCCCAGGCAGCCCAGGATCAATGCCAGCAGCGAGAGCGCCGTCACCATGCCGTAGCGGCGTACGCACAGGGATACCAGCCCCCGCACGGCCTACTCCGCTTCCGAGCCGGGATTGGTTTGGCGCGCGAGCAGCAAGCCTGCCGCCGAGACGACGATCGCATCGCCCGGCTTGATCGCGCCCGCGGTGAAGTATCCGTCGGCCATCGGCCGGTCGATGTCGAGCGGCACGCGCGTGAACGCGCCCGCGCGCCGCTCGACGTAGCACCAGAACCTGCCCTCGCTCAGCACGACCGCGGAGGCCGGCACGAGTATGCCGGAGTCGGCCGGCGCGGAACCGTCGCCTGCCGCCCAGGCCAGGAGACGCTCGCCTTCCCCCGCATCGGTGCGGCGAAGCAGGGCGAAGAAGCTGCGTCCGGGCACGCTCGAGTCGGCCGGTGCGTCCCAGACGGGGCGCGCCGTCCAGCGCTCTCCGGTGGGCGCATCGAGGCGCGCGATGCTCAAGCTGGCCGGCGCCGCGCCGCTGAGCGCGCCGAGAGGAAAAGTGACCCGCAAAAGCTTGCTGCGGCCGGTGGCGAGATCGGCGAGCAGCGGATCGTTGTCGTGTCCGGCCCACGGAGGCTTGAGGCCGACAACCACCGACGCCTTGGCCTCGGCGAGCCGCAATGCGGCGGCATCCACGGCCGCACTGCGGCTCGCCGTCTCATGCGCTTCGGCACTTGCCGCGCCTGCGGTTCCGTCGAGGCGCGCAATGCGCGCCAGGGCCGCCTGGCTCTGTCGCGCCTCGGCTCGCGCCGTGGCGACGTCGGCGACCGCCTGGGCGATCGCGTCGTGGCTCTGCACCACCCCGAATCCCTGGCGGGCGGGGACGTAACGCACCGCCGCCGCCGCCGTCGTAGCAATGCCCAGTTTCGCGACTTCCTCCGGCGTCAGCTTAAGATCCTGCACGCCCGCGCCGGTGATTTCGGCCGCTGCGCTTTTTTCCTCGGAGGGAGCCTTGGCGGCCGGCGCCGTGGGCGCGGGTTTGCCGCAGGCGCAGAGAAGCGCCAGGCAGAACGCCAGCGTTGCGCCCATCGGCAGTGCGCAACGAATTTGCATGTATGTCATATTGATTGCCAGCCGCCGCCGAGCGCCTTGCCGAGGCCTATCAGCGCCTGCAGCCGGGCGAGCTTGTAGAGGCTCTGTTGATCGCGGGCGGCGATGAGCATGCGCTGCGATTCGAGAACGGCGAGGTATTCGGCGGCACCTTCGCGATAACGCAACCGTGCGCCCTCAAAGGCCCGCTCGCTCTCATCGGCATTGCGCATCTGCGCCTGCTCTTGCAAGTCCAGATAGTGAATGGCCGAGAGCGCGTTTTCGACGTCGAGCAGCGCGGCGAGAATCGCGGCGCGATAATCGGCCACCAGCTCTTCCTGCCGCGCCGCGGCTTCCTGGATCACCGCGCGGCGGCGGCCTGAGTCGAATAGGGTTTGTACCAGAGTTGCGCCTCCTGTGAGGGACCAGCCGGTTCCCGCCAGGGTGATCACGGCGGCCTGTACCGCCGGATTCTGCACGCCCCCGGACACAGTCAAGTTGAGCGATGGGAACAGGGCCGCGCGTGCCGCGATCAAGTCGGCGTGGGCCGCCTGCAGATTGTTCTCGCTGGCGATGAGGTCGGGGCGCCGCCGCAGGAGTTCCGAGGGCAGGCCAGCGGCGAGCGGCGGTTCGGTGAGCGCACCCAGGCCGTTCCCCGTCACGGTGAATCCCTCCGGCGCGCGGCCGACGAGCAGGGCGAGGGCGCCCCGCGCCGCGACTTCCTGCTGCTGCAACTGAGGCACGAGAAGCTCGGAGTTTGCGACCGCGGCGCGCTGCGCGGCGAGTTCCGCGGCGCCCACGCTGCCTGCATCGTAGCGGGCCTGCGTGACTTGCATGATGCCCCGTGCGGCGTCCAGATTCTGACGCGCGAGCGCAATGCGCTCGCGCAGCGAGAGTACCTGAAAATAGGCGGTGGCGACCGAGGCCGATATGGTGATCCGCATCGTCGCGAGCTGCGCGCGGCCGGCATCGGCCAGCGATTTTGCGGAATCGGCGGCGGCGCGATTCTTGCCCCAAAAGTCCACCTCGTAGCTGGCCGACAGCAGCGCCGACCAGTCGGTCTCTTGCGCCGTTGAACCGTGCGCTCCGCCGGCGAATTGCGCGGCGCCGCCGTTGGCATCGACCTGCGGCAGCAGCGCCGCGCCGGCCTGCCGAGCCCGCGCATCGGCCTGTCTCATCCGTGCGGCGGCCGCGACGATATCGAGACTGTTCTGCTGCGCGAGCGCCAGCAGGGAATCGAGCTCCTCGCTCGCGAATCCGCGCAGCCAGTCCGCGGCGGGCCGGGGTCCCGCTGCCGACGGCGCCTCGAAGACCCGGGGCAGGTCGGGCGGCGGCGGTTTGGCGGCGTCATGCACACAGGAGCTGCATGCCAGGGCGGCGATGATCGCGAGGGCCGGTATGGGACGCACGAAGTGAAATTCCGCAAGTTATCGAGCCCAAAAAGCTAGCATGACCGCCCTTAAGCTCACACTTGTATATTTGTAATAATTCAAGGCCTGCGGCAAGCGATGCGCCCTGCCCGAACCGGGCGTAATCTGAAGCACGATGCACATACTACTGGTCGAAGACGACGCCGAGTTGGCCGGTTCGCTGCGGGACCGGTTTCTCGAGCAGGGCTACGAGGTCGATCACTGCACCGACGGGGAGTCAGGGCTGTCGAGCGCTTGCGGGACCGAATATCAAGTCATCGTTCTGGACCGCATGCTGCCGCGTCTCGACGGCCTCGGTTTCGTGAGGCGTCTGCGGGAGCGCAGGGTCGCGACGCCGGTGATCTACCTCACCACCATGAGCGGAATCGACGATCGCGTGCAGGGCCTCGAGGCCGGCGGCGACGACTACCTGGTGAAGCCGTTCGCGTTTGCCGAGCTGTTGGCGCGGGTCAGGGTCCTGTCGCGCCGAACGGGGCAGGCGGGCGAGACGGCGATCCGGCTGGCCGCGGGCTCGATCGAACTGGATCTTCTGAAGCGCACCGTGGTGCGCGCGGGCAAATCAATCGATCTTTTGCCCCAGGAGTTTCGCCTGCTGGAGTATTTCATGCGCAATCCCGACCGCCTGCTCACGCGGCGAATGCTGCTGGAGAACGTCTGGGGCATCCATTTCGATCCGCAAACCAGCGTGGTCGAAAGCCACATCAGCCGATTGCGCGCGAAAATCAATCATGACTTCGAGTTCGACGTGATTCAGACCGTGCGCGGCAACGGATACAAATTTCTTGCGCCAAACTAGAGTCTTCAAGACCGAGAGTTTCCGCTCGGCGGCGCTGTTTGCGACGCTGTTTCTGATTCTTTCCTGGGCGCTGCTCGGCGCCGTGTATTGGATCGTCGACGACACCGAGACCGCGGCGCTGGTCGGCGCGGTCGACGCGGACATCAATACCATCAGAAACGGCTATCGCGACAAGGGACTGTCGGAAGCCGTCGAGGTGGTGCACCAGCGATTGGGCTCCGGGGAATATTCGGGCGCCGATCTGCCCGGCGGGTACATCTTGTTGGAGGATCCCGCCGACGGCACTCTCGTCGGGAATCTGCCGCCTCTCAACCGGCAGTTGGGGTTGTTCAGCTTTCGCCCGCCCGGCAGTCGCGGGCCGAGGGTCAAGGCGGTGCTCGGCCGCGGTGTGTACATCGCGGACGGCGTTTATCTGTTCGTAGGCCGCGACACCGGCCAAATCGCCGCCACCCGCGCGCGAATCCTCAGGGCATTCGCTTGGATCGAGGGGGTGGCGATCGTCCTCGCCGGGCTTGGGGGAATTTTCTTCAGCGTGCAGTTCATGCGGCGCATCGACGCCATTACCCGAACCTGCCGGTCGATCGTCGCGGGAAGATTCAACGACCGCATCCCGCTGCGCGGCAGCGGCGATGAATTGGACAGTCTGTCCGTCGCCATCAACAATATGCTGGATCGAATCGCCACGCTGCTCGACAACATTCGCCAGGTCTCGAGCGACGTGGCGCACGATTTGCGCACGCCGCTGACCCATTTGCGCAATCGTCTGGAGGAGTCGCGCCGCAAATCGGTCACCGCCGAAGACTACGCCTCGGTGGTGTCGCAGGCGATCGGGGATACCGATCACCTGCTCGCCATCTTCGCCGCGCTGCTGCGCATCTCGCAGATCGAATCGGGATCGCGCCTGGCCGCCTTTTCAGAGGTGTCATTGAGCGAACTGTTGGAAAGGATCCACGAAATGTACCGGCCTGTGGCCGAGGATCAGCATCAATCCCTCATGAAGGACATAGAACAGAACGTGCGTATTCGCGGCGACGGGGAACTGCTGACGCAGATGTTCAGCAACCTGATCGAGAACAGCATTCGCCACACGCCTTCGGGAACCCGGATCCTGATCAGGTTGGCGGCGGCCGCAAATACCGCGACCGCCTCCGTCGAGGACGAAGGCCCGGGTATTCCCTCGGGCGAGCACGACAAGGTTCTTCGCCGCTTCTACCGGCTCACCAGCAGCCGGTCGACGCCCGGCAACGGTCTTGGCCTTGCGTTGGTCGCCGCGATCGCAGGCCTGCACAACGCGAAAATCGAACTCTGCGACAATCACCCGGGCCTGCGATTCCTGGTATCGTTCGAGACCCTCGCCATGCCCGGCGACCATGCGTAGCCCCGCGTTGCCGTACCATTTGCGGAATATGACGACACTTTTCGACCCCATCAAGCTCGGCGATCTCAAGCTTCCGAACCGCATGATCATGGCGCCGCTGACCCGCAGCCGTGCCGGCGCCGGCAGGATCGCCAATCCCTTGATGGCCGAGTACTACGCGCAACGCGCCTGCGCCGGACTCATTTTGTCCGAGGCCACGGTGGTATCGCCGATGGGCATCGGTTATGCCGGCACTCCGGGCATCTGGTCCCAGGAGCAGGTCGAAGGATGGAAGCTCACGACGCGGGCGGTGCATCGGGCCGGCGGGCGCATCTTTCTGCAACTGTGGCATGTGGGCCGGATCTCCGATCCGAGCTTTCTGAACGGCGCGCTGCCACTGGCGCCGAGCGCCCTCGCCGCCGAGGGAAACGTCAGCCTGGTGCGTCCGGCGAGGCCCTTCGTGACGCCGCGCGCGCTCGCGCTCGGTGAGATTCCCGGCATCGTCGAGGAGTTTCGCAAAGGCGCCGAGAATGCGCAGCTCGCCGGTTTCGGCGGCGTCGAATTGCACGGCGCCAACGGCTACCTGCTGGATCAGTTTCTTCAGGACGGCACGAATCTGCGCACCGACGAGTACGGCGGCCCCGTCGAAAACCGCGCGCGCCTGATGCTGGAAGCGGTGGATGCGGCGATTTCCGTCTGGGGCGCGGGACGGGTCGGCGTACATCTGGCGCCGCGCGCCGATGCTCATTCCATGGGCGATTCTGATTTGCCGAAGACCTTCGACTACCTCGCGCGCCGGCTCGGCGAGCGCAAGATCGCCTTCATCTGCGCGCGGGAATACGAGGGCCCCGACAGCCTGGGACCGCGGCTCAAGGCTGCATTCGGCGGCCTGTACATCGCGGACTATCCGAGCCTGTCCGCGAATCAGAGTTCCGACTTGAACAGCAGCCAGGCGCGCGTGAACGCGCGCGTCTCGTCGGCATCGTAGACTCTCTGCAGCTCGAAGCGATTGCGCACGGCAGGCGGCGGGTAAATCAAGGTATTGCCGCGTACCGCGGGCTCGAGCAGCGGCAGCGCCGCTGCATTGGCGGTGGCGAATCCTATGAAGCGGGTGACGGAGGCGGAGATCTCGGGCCGCATGACGAAGTTGATGAAGGCGTGAGCCGCGGCCGCATTGGGCGAATCCGCCGGAATGACCAGGTTGTCGATGTAGAAGGGAACCATTTCCCGCGTGAAGGAATAGCCGATCTTCACCTTGCCGTGGGACTCCTCCACCATCCGGCGCGCAACCATGGCGTCGCCGGAATAGCCGATGGCCAGGCACAGCTCTCCCTCCGCCAATTGCTGGTAGTAGCCGGAAGTGGAAATTCGGCGCAAGTAGGGTTTGATTTCCTCGAGCTTCGACATCACTGCATCGAGGTCGGCCTTGTGCGCCGATAGAGCGGGTTGCTTCAGATACCGCGACACCATGGGCAGCACGTCGCCCCACGAATCCAGCATGCCGATTCCGCAACCGGCGAACTTCGCGGCGATGTCCTTCTTGAACACCATATCGAGGCTGTCGAGCGGCGCGTTCGGCATGATGGCATTGATCTTGTCGCTGTTGTACAAAAGCCCGGTGGTCCCCCACATCCACGGCACGGCGTATTGATTGCCCGGGTCCACGGTTTTCAGCAGCTGCATGATCTGCGGATCGGCGTTGCGCGCATTGGGAATGCGCGCCGAATCGAGCTTCATCCAGAATCCCTTCGGAATCTCGCGCCCAAGCTCGGGCGCGGCATTCATCGTCACGATGTCGTAGCCGGAGTGGCCTACCGACAGAATGGTCTCCGCCGTTTCAGGAGAGTCGAGCACCGAGTAGTTGACGTGGATGCCGGTCTCGGCCTGGAATTTCGCGACCACCGAGGGCGGAAAGTACTCGGCCCATGCATAGACGTTCAGGACTTTCGCGCGGTCGGCGGCGGCGCAACTCATCCCGAGCCAGAGGCCGAGGCCGAGTAGCACGGCTTGCGCGACTTTGCGTGGTGCGGCCATTCTTATGTAGTCAATTTTGAGCGCCGTCTCATATTGCAATTCTGTATCAAACTTTTAAGCGTCGGGTTAGTCTGTATGGATTTACTCGTCGTGGCAAAGGGAGACGGCGGATGGCTTCACGTTTCTTCACAATCGGCGCCCTGGCGGCAGTCACGGCGATGGCGGCCGTCGCGGCCGTCTCCACGATGCGACACCCCCATTTGCGGCCGGGCGCGGCCCCGGGCAATGCGCATCTGCACGTGTTCGGCCTCCGCAGCCCGCAGCAGCGCCAGAGCGCCGCCGCCAAATTCGACGGCCCGCTCGCCGACCTGTCGCGCCACGCGGCGCTGGCGCGCCCCGATCACGCGGTCGAGGATTTGCGTTCGCTGGCTCCCGCGGTCCGGTTCAAACAGTCGGCCGGCGATGCGGCACCCCTGGTGCTCATCGACGCGGTGACTCGCGGCGACCCGCAGCAGCTGAAATCGGCACTGGTGGCGCTGGGCTTGCAGCATCCCGCCGTGTACTCGAATGACGTCGGAGGCTGGCTGCCGGTGACCGAGCTCGATGCCGCGACGATGCGCGCCGAGGTTCATTCCATTCGCGCCGCCATCCCGCACACGCGCACGGGAGCCGTGACCTCGCAGGGCGATTTCGTGGAGCACAGCGACACGGTGCGTTCAGCCAATTCGCTCACCGGTGCCGGCGTCACCGTCGGGGTGCTCTCCGACAGCTTCGACTGCTATGCCGTGTACGCGGCGAACAACGTGCCGGCCGCCGGGGCGGCGGGCTATGCCAACAATGGGTTTCTCGCCACGGCGGCGACGGACGCATCGACGGGCGATCTGCCCGCGAACGTGAACGTGCTCGAGGAGGCTGAGGCCGGAAACGGCGGCTGCATGAATTACGGTGCACCGCTCCAGCTTCCCTTCGGCGATGAGGGCCGAGCGATGCTGCAGATCGTGCACGACGTCGCACCGGGTGCAAACCTTGCCTTCTACACCGCGGAGAACAGCGAGGCCGATTTCGCGAGCGGCATCGGCAGCCTGGCCGCCGCCGGCGCCAAGGTCATTGCGGATGACGTGGGTTATTTCGATGAGCCCTTCTTCCAGGACGGCATCGTCGCGCAGGCGATCGACACCGTGGAAAAGCAGGGAGTGGCATATTTCTCCGCCGCCGGCAACGACGGATCTCTGGCCTACGACAATCTCAAGCCGAGTTTCAACACCACCTCGACCTCATCGCCCAATTTGGGCGAGAGGCTGCTGAACTTCGATGCAACGGGCGCGACCACGGTGACGTCTCTGCCGGTGACCATCGCTGCGCTGATGCCGGGAGAATTCGTCGCCATCGTGGTCGCGTGGGACCAGCCCTATGTGACCGGAGCGCCCAACAGCGGCGGCGCGACCAGCCAGATCGACCTGTGCATCACCGGCGCTTCGGGTGCCGATGAGATCGAGCAGTACAACTCCGACAGCAGCGCCGGGGCGAACTGCTCGGGCCCCAATGCGACGGGCGCGGATTCCTACCAGGTCATGATCGTCGCGAATCCCGCGAACGCCGCCGGCAACACGGCCGCGGAGACCCTGAACCTCGTGGTCGGACTGGCGAACGGTACGCCTGCACCCGGACGCATCAAGGTGGCGGTCGAGGATGACGGGGCCGGCAGCACCATCAATGCATTCCAGACCAACAGCGCGACGCTCCAAGGACACCCCGGCGTCGATGGCGCCGCCGCCGTGGGTGCGGCATTTTATTTCGATACGCCGGCCTGCGGTACCACGCCGGCACAGCTCGAGAGTTACTCGTCCGAGGGCGGCGCGCCGATATTGTTCGATGTATCGGGCAACCGGCTCGCGGCACCCCTGATCCGGCAGAAGCCTGATTTCGCCGGACCCGACGGGGTCAACGACACGTTCCTGGGCTTCACATTGGCGTCGCAAGGCATCACTTTGCCGACGACCACCATTGCGGCCTGTAAGAACAATGCCGCCTATCCGAATTTCTTCGGCACGTCGGCCGCGACGCCGCATGCCGCGGCCATCGCGGCCTTGATGCTGCAGGCGAAGCCCTCGGCAACGCCCACGGAGATTTATCAGGCGCTGCGCGCCGGCGCTCTATCCATGGGCGCACCTTCGCCGAACCAACAATCCGGCTACGGATTGATTCAAGCGGACACTGCGTTTGTGGCGCCGGCAATGTCCCTGGGCGCCTCGACCGTAGCTGTCGGCGGTTCAACCACGCTTACGTGGTCAACGATCGCCGCGACGAGCTGCACGGCCTCCGGGAGCTGGAGCGGCGCTGTGGCGACCAGCGGCAGTCAAACGGTGACCGTGACGGGGACTGGAACCAACACCTACATGCTCACCTGCAGCGACGCGGCCGCAATCTCCGCAAGCAATTCGGTCGAGCTGACCGATGCGGCGCCTGCGGCTACTGCGCTCACGCTGAGTCGAAGTTCCATTACTCTCGGCCAGTCGAGCACGATAACCTGGTCGTCCGCAAACGCCGCGAATTGCACGGCGTCGGGAAGTTGGAGCGGGCCGCTGCCGGCCAGCGGAAGCCAGGTCTTGACGCCCGCGGGCGTGGGCTCCGACTCGTACTCACTTGCCTGCAGCAACGCGATCGGTACCTCGACGGCGACTCCGGTCACCCTGGTGGTCGCCGCGCCGCCGCCGCCGGCGGTGCCGACGCTGACCTTGGCGGCGGCTTCGATTATCGTCGGAAACTCGACCACGATCACGTGGTCCTCGGCCAGTGCAACGAGCTGCACCGCTTCGGGAAGCTGGAGCGGAACCTTGGCGAGCAGTGGCAGCCAAACGCTCACTCCATCTGCGGCGGGCACGGATACCTACACGCTGACGTGCGCCAACGCGGGCGGGACTTCGCCGCCGAGTACGGTGAACCTGACCGTCGCAACCGGGCCCAGCGGACCGGGAACGAGCGCCGGCCACGGCGGCGGCGGCGCATTCGATGTCCTGACGCTGTTGGGGCTCGCGGGTCTCGGCCTCGCGCGGATTCTTGGGCGCTCGAGGCTGCATGGTAATCTAGCGGCGTGAAGGGCATCGCGGCGCTCGTCGGTCTCTTGGCGTTCGCTTGCGCGCAATGCGCGCAGGCGACGATGTACACGCTCGCGACCCCGGAAACCTCCGTCATCGGCGAGGATCAAATCATCGAGACGGTGTACGAGGACACCCTGTACGACCTCGCCCGGAAGTACAGCCTGGGATCCGAGGAGCTGATCCGGGTCAATCCGAACGTGGACCCGTGGTTGCCGGGCGCCGGCAAGAAGATCTTGATTCCCGGCCGGCATATTCTGCCCCCAGGGCCGCGCGAAGGAATCGTCGTCAATCTACCCGAACATCGGCTGTACTATTTCCCGAAGCCGAAGCGCGGCGGTCCGGTCGAAGTCATCACCTACCCGGTCAGCATCGGCAAGATGGATTGGCGCACGCCGCTCGGGATTACCCATGTCATTTCGAAACAGAAGGATCCCACCTGGTTCCCGCCCGAATCCGTGCGCAAGGAGCATGCCGAGGCGGGCGATCCCATCCCCGCGCGGGTGCCTCCCGGCCCCAAGAATCCGCTCGGAGCCTATGCCATGCGCCTGGCGGCGGGCAACGGCACCTATCTGATCCACGGCACGAATAACCCGATCGCCGTAGGACTTGCGGTGACCCATGGCTGCATTCGCATGTATCCGGACGATGTCGCCGCTCTGTATCCGCTGATTCCGGTGGGCACCCAGGTGCGCCTCATCAATGAGCCGATCAAGGTGGCATGGGTGGACGGTGAGCTGCTCCTGGAAGCTCATCCGCCGGTCGATGCACAGGGGCAGAGCATCGAGCCCGATCTTGAGCAGTTCTCCGCGATGCTGCAGGCCGCGGTGGGCGATTCGACGGTAGCCATTCATTGGGACTACGCGCGCGAAGTTCTTCAGAAAGCGGATGGAGTGCTCGCCACGGTGGGGCTCGAAGCCGAGAATCCCAACCTGCCGCCGCCTGAATCCGCGCCGGCGGCCGTCACCGAAGGGGCGCCTGCTTCAGAAGCGGCGTCCGCCGCCGATGCGGCGCCTGCGACTGCCCCGGGGTCGCCCCCCAGACAGCCGGCGCCGCCGCCCGAACGCTAGCCTCTGCAGCGCGAATCCACGTGAACAGTGACCGAGGCGGCGTCGCTCACCGCCTGCTTCGATCGACCGCATCTTGGAAAGACCGGGTCGGAGTTGGTGGCCGTCCACGATAGCCTGCCCTTGCCGTCGGCGTCAGGGACCAGCGAGATCGGCAAGGATGAGAAACCGTTGATTCGCGCATCGGCGAGCACGACGCGATTGGGATTGACGTTCATGTCGTAGACGGTGACCACGAGGTCGTCGGTGCCATCGTTGGAGATCTTGACATCGACGCCCTCGGCCCGCGCCGCATTCACGAGGCACAACAGCGGCATGCAGGCGAGAATCAATGCTGCATTTGTTGAACCAGGGCCGCGCATCTTCGCTCCTCGGACTAGCCGGTGCAGGGCATGTCGGTTCAGAGGTTAACCGCGGCGACTCTCCGGCAGCACCCTTGGACTTCGAATTAAGGTGTGGGAGGGTGCCTACACGGCGTCGATTCGGCCCACTCCCGGCGCATTTTCCTGCTACCGTCGCGGTGCAAAGCAATAACACGGGCTATATGGCGGACCAGTCTGCGAGTCGTGATTCCGGTCCTCCGGCGCATCCGGGCGGATGGGCCGCGCTGAGCGCCTTGGGCGTTGTCTTCGGCGACCTTGGCACCAGTCCCTTGTATTCCCTGCAGACCGTGGTGCAGGCCACCGGCGGGCGATTCACGCAGGAAACGGCGCTCGGTGTTCTTTCGCTGGTCGTGTGGACTTTGATCGTCACGATATCGATCAAGTACTGCGTACTCGTCATGCGCGCCGACAACAGCGGAGAGGGAGGAATTCTGGCGTTGATGTCCCTCGTCGGCGCAAATTCCTTCAAGCCCGGATTCAAGCTCCTGACGGCGATGGGATTGCTGGGCGCGGCGCTGATCTACGGCGACGGTGTCATCACTCCGGCCATTTCGGTCTTGAGCGCAATCGAGGGCGTCAATGTGGTGACTCCCGCGTTCGAGCCCTTAGTCATGCCGATGGCGGTGGCCATTCTTCTCGGCCTGTTCGCGGCGCAACGTTTCGGCACGGAGAAAATCGGACGCGCATTCGGACCGGTGATGCTGCTCTGGTTCATCGTCATCGCGGCGCTCGGGCTGTGGGCGGTCGCGCAGCATCCCGGGGTGGTGGCGGCGCTCGACCCTCGTTATGCGATCCGTTTCATGGTCCACGCGGGAGGCGAGGGGCTCTTGGTGCTGGGTGGCGTGTTTCTCTGCATCACGGGAGGTGAAGCGCTGTACGCCGATATGGGTCATTTCGGCAAGCGGCCCATTCGCCGTTCCTGGTACGGCGTGGTATTGCCGTCGCTGCTGTTGAGCTACGCCGGGCAGACCGCCTTCTTGATCGACAAGGGGACCGTCGCGGGCAATCCCTTCTTTCAAATGGCGCCCTCGTGGTCGATCTATCCTCTGGTGGTGCTGGCGACGCTTGCCACCATCATCGCGAGCCAGGCCATCGTGACGGGTTCGTTTTCCATGACGCGGCAGGCCATGCAGCTCGGCTGGCTGCCCGGCGTCGCGATCCGTCAGACCTCGGACCGGATCTACGGCCAGATCTACGTTCCCGTGGTCAACTGGCTGCTGATGACCGCCACTGTCGCGATAACGGTCGGCTTCGGCAGCTCGGATCGACTCGCGGGCGCATACGGCACCGCGGTCTCCACCACGATGCTCCTGACCACCATCTTGCTGTTTCGGGCCATGCGCGGCGTATGGCGCTGGTCCTTCCCCCTGGCGGCCGCGGTTGCAGGTATTTTTCTCATCGTGGACGGGGGTTTCTTCTTCGCCAACCTCTTGAAAATAGCCGACGGCGGCTGGCTGCCCTTGAGCTTCGCAGCCATCCTGTTCGTCGTCATGATCACATGGCGCTCCGGCACGGACGCCATCCGGGCAACGCGCGTGCAGCCGCCGCAAGTCGTGGAGCGCTTTTTGTCCGATCTTCTGAGCGGCTTGATTCCCAGGGTTGAAGGCACCACGGTATTCCTCACGAGAGGCACTCAGAAGGTGCCGCGCCTGATCATGGACTACGCGCACTTTTCAGGGGTTCTGCCGCGGCACGCCATTGCGCTCAGCGTGGTATTCGAAGACACGCCGCGCATTGCCGGCCCCTCTTGCACGGTCGTCGACCATGTCGGTGAGGGATTGTGGCATTTGGTGGCGCGTTTCGGCTTCTTCGAGATTCCGGATCTGCGCAAGGCATTGCTCAATGCACGCGGGCTCGATGCCGCAGTCGATTTCGACCAAGCGCTGTTTGTCGGCACCCGAGATCTCATCGTGCCGAAGCCCGAGGGGGCGTGTTTGCGGGGCTGGCGACTCGTGCTGTTCGCGTTTCTCTATCGAAATGCAGTCAAGGTCGTCGACCGGTTCAATCTGGCTCCCGAAAATGTGATCGAGATTGCCAGGCAAATTGAGATCTAGCCTGCGGGCTTGCGCCTTGGTCGTAAAAGATCGGGCCGGAATCGCGGAATACCGGACCACTCTGGTCGATGCGTTCCGCCAAATCCTGAAACACACTCAGCAGGGCGTGGATCAGACCGAGGACGAAGATCAACACCAGCGACACGATGATGAATACGTGCATGGACCCTCCCCAGTCTGTTTCGCACTGAGAGTGAGCGGGATTTTGCTATGCAGGGCGCGGTGCCGGTGTAGGAGAAAGCCCGATATTCTTGTCAGACGGATTGTTCGCCCAAGTCGATGGCGGGCAGAATGCACCCCTGCGCACAGCCAAAACCGATTCGCACCGCGCCCGGGCTTTCGCACCAGGCGCGAAGGGCAACGCAGTCGCCGTCCTCCAGAAATCTGCGAAATTCGCCGCCGCCGATCGCCACCGGCCGGGTACCGCCGGCGCTCAATTCCAACAGGGAGCCTGCCTCTGCTGCGGTCGGCCCCGACTGGGTGCCGCTGCCGAACAAATCGCCGGCGCGCAGGTTGCACCCGTTGATGGTGTGGTGCGCGACCAGCTGCGCGATGGTCCAGTAGGCATGCCGGTAGCTCGTCAGCGAGAGCCGGTGTGCCGGCTCGTGGCGTTCGCGCATGGCAGCGCTTTGAATCAGGGCTTCGAGCCGGATGTCGAAGGCTCCGTTCTCGTGTGAGTTCAAGTACGGCAGCGGAGACGGAGAACCGTCGGGCCTCGCGAGCGGCACGCGAAACGGCGCCAGCGCCTGCAGCGTGACGATCCACGGCGAAATCGTGGTCGCAAAACTCTTCGCCAGGAACGGACCCAGCGGTTGATACTCCCACGCCTGCAAATCCCGCGCCGACCAGTCATTGAGAAGACACAGGCCGAAGATGTGCGCCTCGGCGTCGGCGATGCGGATCGGAATCCCCGGCGGATTGCCGCTGCCGATGAACACCCCGAGCTCGAGCTCATAGTCCAGGCGCATCGACGGGCCGACGTCGGGCTGCGACGCGCCGGGCGCCAGACGCTGCCCGTGGGGCCTGTGGAAGGTCTGTCCCGAGACGCCGATGGAGGAGCTGCGGCCGTGGTAGCCGATCGGAATCCATGCATAGTTGGGCAGCAGCGGATTGTCGGGCCGCATCAAGCGGCCGACGGCCGCGGCGTGATGGATGGAGGTGTAGAAATCCGTGTAGTCGCCGATTTGCGCGGGCAACGAATATTGCGCTTCGGCCTGCGGCACCAGGCAGCCGCGCATCGCGGCCTGCAGGCGCGATCCCCGCAGCAGGCCCTCGAATAGAGCGCGGCGCACGGCGCCCAAGATCTCAGGCCCCTGCTGCATCAGCGAATTGAGCGATGAGTCCGCACCGGCGCGAATCCCGTGCGCGGCAGGTCCCGCGAACAGGTCGAGCCCGGCAAGGGCCGCAAGATCGACGATCTGATCGCCGATCGCGACGCCGCCCCTAAAGCTTTCCGCAGACCCCAGGCGACGGAACACCGCGAAGGGCAGATTTTGGATGGGAAAGTCTCCGTCGATCCGGTTGGCGCAATCCAGCCAGCTGCGTGCCCGCGGATCGTTCGTCTCATCGCTGAAGGCGGTGCCGCTCACGGGCGAGTCGGATCGAACCGCTTCTTCAGATCGAGCCAGTGGGACATGTAGTCGGTTTGCAGCGGCGGTGTTCCTTGCAGCGCCCGTCGCGTCGGTTTGATGACCCGCCTCGTCTCGAACATGAAGGCCATGGTGTCGGCGATATGAGCCGGCACCCTGGTGTCCGCGGCAACGGCTTTTTCAAAGGTCTCCGCATCCGGACCGTGTCCGCTCATGCAGTTGTGCAAAGAGGCGCCGCCCGGCGCGAAACCGGTGCTCTTGGCGTCGTAAACGCCGCATATCAGACCCATGAACTCGCTCGCCACATTGCGATGAAACCACGGCGGCCTGAAGGTGTCCTGCATCGTCAGCCAGCGCGGCGGAAAGATCACGAAGTCGACGTTGCCCGTTCCCGGCGTCTCGCTCGGCGAGTGCAAGACCGAGAAGATCGACGGGTCGGGATGATCGTACGAGATCGAACCCATGGCGTTGAAGCGGCGCAAGTCGTACTTGTAAGGCGCATAGTTTCCATGCCAGGCGACCACGTCCAGCGGCGAGTGGTCCATGCGCGCGGACCAGAGCAGACCCGAGAATTTGCCGATCAGTTCGCATTCCACATCGAGGTCTTCGTAGCGCGCACACGGGGTCTGAAAATCCCGCGCATTGGCGAGCCCGTTCGCACCGATGGGTCCAAGTTCGGGCAGCCGCAGCGGGCTGCCGAAATTCTCGCAGACGTAGCCGCGCACCGGGCCTTGGGGGAGATCCACGCGGAACCGCAGGCCGCGCGGAATGACCGCGATCTCCTGCGGCTCGACGCGAATCCGGCCCAGCTCCGTGTCGAGCACCAGCGCGCACTGCTGCGGCACGATGAGCAGTTCGCCGTCGGCGCTGTAGAAAAATCGGTCCCGCATCGGCCGGTTCGCCGCATACATATGGATCGCGCACCCGGAGTGGCTCTGCGCAGATCCGTTCCCCGCCATGGGCGCGAGGCCCTCGACGAAATCCGTGGGGCCGGCGGGAAGCGGCAGGGGATCCCATCGCAGTTGGTTCGGCGATACCGGCTCATCGCCGCAAGCCTCATCGAATCCGGCATGCTCGAGGCGCTGAAAGGGACGGTGCAGCACCGAGGGTCGAATGCGATACAGCCACGATCTGCGGTTCAGATGCCGCGGGGCTGTAAACGCGGTGCCCGAGAATTGCTCGGCATACAGGCCGTAGGGGCAGCGCTGGGGGGAATTGCGCCCCGCCGGCAGCGCTCCGGGCAGCGCTTCGGTGGCAAATTCATTGCCGAAGCCGCTCTGGTATCCGGACGGAGCGTCCTGCATCAGTCCTATCGTCAACTCGTGCATGTTCGCTCCACCAACTCCTAGAGCGTGCAGAGCCTAACAGAAACCCCTGCGGCCATGGCAGGGTGAGGCAGACCTCGCGCCCCTGCTATATTGTGCCTCCATCCATGAATGGAAGATCTATGGTAGAGACCGGTCAATCGGGTCGTGCCACGCCTGCGACGCACGACCTGAAGGGTCGAATCGTGGGTTTCATGCGCGCAGCGTCCACCGAAATCACGCCGTCGGAGGAGGATCACCTGCCCGCGCTCGCCGCCGTCCTTGCCGTAGGCACCCCGATCTACGTGGCGCACACGCCGAACGCCGGTTTCGGCGACGTGATCCGCGCCGCGCTCGCTGCACGGCGCGCAGGCTTTCTCGCGACACCGCACATCGCCGTACGGCGTGTGCCGGACGCGCAAACCCTG
Organism: uncultured Gammaproteobacteria bacterium; assembly: GCA_963702735.1. Classification (GTDB taxonomy): domain Bacteria; phylum Pseudomonadota; class Gammaproteobacteria; order Steroidobacterales; family Steroidobacteraceae; genus Bog-1198. The sequence continues at coordinate 845,950 of CAVPDW010000003.1, forward strand.
AAGAGGGGGCTTGCGCAATTGCAAGCCGGCGGGGTCGAAGACATTTTATTGATCGCGGGCGATGCACCGCGGCCGCTCGGCGAATTCTCCTGCACCTTGGATGTCCTTGAATCGCGACTACTGGAGGAATCCGGCATGGTCCATATCGGCATTGCCGGACATCCGGAAGGCCACAACGCGGTCGATACACCCCGTCTATGGGAGGCGCTCGAGGCCAAGCAGGCATGGGCCTCGGGATTCGGCCATCGCATGCACATCGTGACCCAATTCGGGCTCGATGGCGGCGCTTTCAAGCGCTGGGAACGCGAACTCGAACGCCGGCGGATTCGACTTCCCGTGCGCTTGGGGATCGCGGGTCCGGCGCCGATCGCCAAACTTGCGCACTTCGCGATCCAATGCGGCATCGGCGCATCGATGCGCGCACTTGTGCGCAACTTGAGCGCGGCCGGCCGCTCCTCGGGTCTGGCGGTCAGCCCGGATCAACACCTGTTGGCCCATTTGACGAGTACGGCCCCCACCCAGACAGTCGCGCCGCATTTCTTCGCCTTCGGCGGCGCGCTGGAAACGGCACGTTGGATGCAGAAGATCGCCGCCGGAGCGTTCGACATCGACACGCCGGCCGGACGTTTCAGGGTGCACGACTGAGGTGTCGCGGCGATCCTTCAAGCTCACGAAGGGTCGATCGGATTCCCGGCGTGAGGACTGAGAAAATTGACCAGCGGCCGTCCGCCGCCGGCGTTCTCCGCGACCACCTTGAGCGCGACCAGGGTGGGTGTTGCGAGGATGATGCCCGCGATGCCCCAGTATAGGCCGCCGAACCACAACGCCAGGAACACCAGCATGGGATTCAATTGCAGGCGCCGGCCGACGAGCAGAGGCTGAATGAATTGCCCCTCAACGGTGGCCAGCGCCAGGTAGCTGCCGGCGACAGCGACGGCATGACCCAGTCCGTCGAAGGACACGATCGCCACCGACGTCAAGACGATCAGCGTGGTCGTCGAACCCAGGTAGGGAATGAAGTTGAGCACGGCCGCCATGGTGCCCCAGAGCCATGGGTTGGGCATGCCGCACCACATCATGGCAACCGCTGTGGCCAGCCCCAAGCCGACGTTGATCAATGCCGTGGTGACGTAGAAGCGGCCGACTTCGCGGCGCACTTTCTCGATTACAAGGATGATGTGGGCGGAATGCAGGTTGCCGGCGAAGGCAGAGGTCATCCGCGCGAGCATGGGCGGTCCCCCGGTCAGCAAGAACAGGGTGAGGATGACGACGGTGACGCTGCTGAGCACGGCATCGCGTGTCGCATCGAACAGCATGGCCGGCGCGCTCTCCTCGGGGACGGCGACCGTCGACGCCGGCGCCCCATGCGTCACGCTGCCGAGGTTGCCGGCGGAATTGCGCAGCTCGTCGATCCGGCCCACGACCTGCTCGACCGGGCGGATCTTCCTCTCAATGAGTCGCAACGTGTGCGGCGCGGCGGCGAACCACGCCTGCGCCGGCGCCGACAGGAAATTCACCAGCGTTGCGAAGATTCCGAGAGTCGCTATCAGCAGAACGGCGGCGCTGATGCTGCGCGGAACGCGCCAGCCATGCAGGGCTTCGACCGGGCCGGAGAGAACGAGCGCCAGCAGCAGCGCCAAGGCGATCGGCACGAAGGCGACGTGCGCGAAGTACAGCAGCAGCCCTACCGCGCCCGCGACCATGACTTTCATGGATTCGCCGCGCTCAATTCGCCCTGCTCATGGCCTTGAGCAGCCTGTAGGTGAATTCGACGCTTTCGTCGAAGGCTTGCATGCCGACCCGCTCGTCGCGCCCATGGGCGCGATTCTCGTCGACGTCCGCCCACACGCCGCTGATGTCGTAACTCGGAATGCCCGCGTTGCGGGTTTGCCGGTCGTCGCTGAATCCGGTGGCCATGGTGGGAATGATGGGTACGCCCGGCCACATCGAATGCACCAGCAAGGCCACTTTTTTCAGCAGTTGCGGGGTGGGAGGCGACTCAGGGCTCACGATCGGCGGCGCATCCAGGGTCACGCGCACCGCGGGGTCGGCGAGCGTGGCGATGAGCAGGTTCTGCACGTTCTGCGCAGAGTCACCGGGCATCATCCGGCACTGGATGGTCGCTCTGGCGCGCTGCGGGAGGGCATTTTCGGCGTGTCCGCCGGAAATCAGTGTCGCGACGCATGTGGTGCGCAGCTGGGCATTGAGCCGCACGTTCTGACTGAGACGCTCCGCCGCCGCGAGGTCGGGCGGCGACTGCGCGACGGCATGCATGTCTGCTGCCGTCGCACCTTCTTCCAGCGCGGAGAATGCGTCGAAGCTCGCACGCGTGGTGGCCGTGAGGGTTACCGGAAACTGCAACGCCTGCACGCGGCCCAAGGCTGCGGCCAACCGGTAGATCGCATTGTCGGGACCGGGCAGCGATCCGTGTCCGCCCGGACTCGTGGTTTCGAGCGTGAAGGTCACATAGGTCTTCTCGCTGGTGCCCACTTCGAAGAACCGGCGCTCGCCGTTCTTCGTGTCGCCGCCGCCGCCGTCGAGATTGACAACCATGGCGGCGCCGACCAAGTCGCGATGCTGCTTGAGAAGGAAGGCGGGCCCGTTGGAGTCGCCGCCGGCTTCTTCGTCGGCGGTGAACGCGGCGATGAGATCGCGGTCCGGAACGAATTTCTCGCGCTTCAATCGGATCAAGGATTCAACCAGAGCGGCGTCGCCATCCTTCATGTCGATGGTGCCGCGCCCGTAGAACCACCCATCCTGTTCGGTCAGTTTGAATGGGTCGACCGACCAGTCCTCGGGCCGCGCTTCGACCACATCCAGGTGTCCGAGGAACAAGACCGCATCGTTCGGGTGCTTGCCGCGGTAGCGGACCACCACATTGCCCTTGGTCGGATGATCGGGCGGTGCCAGAAAGACCACGTCGGCGGCTGGAAAACCCGCGCTCAGGAGCCATCCCTGGATGGCCTTCGCGGCCTCCGTGGAGCCGTGCGCATGCGTGGTATTGATTTCCACCAAACCTTTCAGCATATCGCGGGCGAGCTGCTGATCCGCCGGCGGCGGAAGGGGCGGCGCCGCCCTGCCCCAGGCTGCCGCCGCAAGGGCCAACCCCAACCCCGCCATCAATGCGCGCATTGAATTCTCCCCATTCTTGCAGTTCACTGGCAGCATAGCGGAACCGAGGGAAAATCCAATGCGGACGGCGATTATTGTTGCGTGCGGCTTTCTGCCGTGGGGAAGTATCCTTGGGCAATAGCAGACTCGAAGCGTTCAGCGACGGCGTCATCGCCATCATCATCACCATCATGGTGCTGGAGCTCAAGGTGCCGCACGGCGACACCCTGGGCGCGCTCACGCCCTTGATTCCCAATTTTTTCAGCTACGTTCTGAGCTTCGTTTATGTCGGTATCTATTGGAACAACCACCACCACATGCTGCACGCCTGCGAGTCGGTGACCGGCCCGATTCTGTGGGCCAATCTGCACCTTCTGTTCTGGCTGTCGCTGTTTCCGGTCACCACGGCCTGGATAGGGGAGAACCACTCGGCAGCAGCCCCCTCCGCACTCTATGGCCTGGTGCTGCTGATGGCGGCCATCGCGTATTGGATGCTTCAGCAGACGATCATCGCCTCGCAGGGCCCTGACTCGCTGTTGAAGAAGGCGGTGGGCGCGGACTGGAAGGGCAAGCTATCACCCCTCCTGTACTTGATCGGCGTCGGTGCCGCGTTCTTCTCGGCACGGCTGGCCCAGGGTCTGTACCTGCTGGTGGCGCTGTTCTGGCTGGTGCCGGACCGGCGAATCGAGCGAGCGCTGATTCGCCGATAATCGCCATGACCCTTGCGCAGGCCTGCGCTCCTCAACGGAGTCGCTGCTGCGTCGAGCGCGACGTACGAACTGTGACCGATGTCATCGGGATGCTGCGACGCCACCGACGATTTTGCTCTCAATTGGGAACTACACCCAAGTTCCATCAGCCGCGATTTGGCTAAGGTGCCTTCACCGGTTCACCGAGTGGCTGTCCAGCTTATGTCTACTCAGCGTTTTCCCGCGCGTTTCCGTCCGACAGCGTTGCTCATCGCCGCGCTGCTGGAAATCGTCGGACAAAGCGTTGCCCGATCGACCCCTGTCGCTGCGCGCGCAGACACCATTCTGGTCGTCAAGCACGAACACAAGCTGTATCTGCTGCGTGACAACACTGCGCTGCGCAGTTATCGGGTTGCGCTCGGCCTGAGTCCGACAGGCGCCAAGGAGCACGAGTGGGACTTTCGCACGCCCGAAGGCAGCTACGTCATCGATTTTCGCCGCGAGCACAGTCATTACTTCAAGGCGCTGCACATCTCCTACCCGAGCCCTGCGGACCTGAAGCGATCCTCCGCGCTGCACCGGCCGGCGGGCGGAGATATCTTCATTCATGGAGAGCCCAATCGGCCCACGAAGCCTGTCTCCTACTACAAGACCCGCGATTGGACCAACGGCTGCATAGCTCTCTCCGACGAGGATTTGCAAGAGCTATGGGATCTGACCGTGGGACAGACGCGCGTCGAGATCGTGCCCTAGCGAGACCTACAAGAACGTCCACGTGAGGCCGAGCGAAAACAGATTCGGGTTGCCGCCGGCCGCGCTGAAGCGCTCGAACTCGCCACGCACGGCCAGTGAGCCGAATTTGAACTGTGCCCCCGCACCCGCAGCGAAGCCCGTGTTGGTCGCGCTGTACCGGCTGGAGAACGTACAGTTGGGACCGCCGGTGACGACGCAAGCCGCATAGGGAGCCGGCAGCGTGAACGTGGTGTTCTCCGTGGTTTGCAACCGCGCAACGCCGGCCTTTGCGAAGACCTCGACGATCGGCACCGGCAGGTACAAGACGCCGAAGGCCGCGGTGCCCTTCATGCCGGCGTCGGCCGATATGGGAACCACGGCAGGGCCGATTGGAATTGTCCCGACGATCCCACTGGGATGTCCAAGATCCATATAGGCGACTTCGGCTCCCAGCAGCGAAATGGGGCGCATGCCCACCATGAACTTATAGGCCGAGTGATTTTCCCTAAGGTTCGAAATGGAGTATGGAATGCTCAAGTCGGGGTTGGGTAGGTTGTCGGCCTCAAGATGCGCTTGGCCGGCCGCGCCGCCGACATAAAGGCCGAGCACGTCGGCGGCGAAGGTGGGCGCCCATCCCATGAGGCTCATGGAGACAATCGCAACAGCCTTGCCGGAAGGGAGATACCTATCAAGCGCGGCGCAAATATCGCTCATAGATCACCTCCTTGATACCGGCCAATAGATCCGAAACTTGGTAACAACGCTCGATACGGTGTCCGGTTGACGAGCCTCAAATAATCCCCTTGGCGCGCAACTCTGCGATCTGAGACGCCGTCATGGCGAGATACTCGGCGAGAACCTCCTGGGTCTGGGCGCCCAGGGGCGGAGGGGCGCATCGATAGGTGACGGGCGTTTCCGACAGGCGCAGTGGATTCGCGACCAGGGGGACCGTGCCCGCGACCGGATGAGGCAGGTCGATGCGCATTGCGCGGGCGCGAACTTGCGGGTCGTCGAATACGGCATCCAAGCTATTGATGGGACCGGCAGGCACCCCCACCCCTTCAAGCGCGGCAGTCCAGTGGGCCGTGGGATGCATCGCCGTCACGGCGCTCAATTGGGCGATCAATTCACGGCGATGCGCCACCCGGCCTTTGTTGGTGAGGAAGTCCGGATCGACCGCGAGGTGCGGCATCCCCATGACGGCGCACAGGCGCGCGAACTGCGCATCGTTGCCCACGGCGATCACCATGTAACCGTCGCTCGTGGGAAAGTCCTGGTAGGGAACGAGGTTCGGATGCGCATTGCCGCAGCGCCGCGGTGCGATGCCGCTCACCAGGTAGTTCATCGCCTGATTCCCGAGGCAGGCGACCTGCACATCGAGCAGCCCCAGGTCGATGTGCTGGCCTTCGCCCGAACGCTCGCGGTGCGAGAGCGCCGCCAGTATTCCAATGGTCGCGTACAGGCCGGTCAATATGTCGGTGACGGCGACGCCGGCCTTTTGCGGTCCGGCTCCCGGCTCCTCATCAGGCCGACCGGTGATGCTCATCAAACCGCCCATCGCCTGCACCAGCAAATCGTAGCCGGCGCGCTGCGCGTAGGGACCGGTCTGTCCGAAGCCGGTGATGGAGCAGTAAATGATCTGCGGCTTCACGGCGCGTAGCGACGCATAGTCCAGCCCGTAGGCCGCAAGACCGCCCACTTTGAAGTTCTCGATCACCACGTCCGACTTGCGCGCGAGGTCGCGGACGATGGACTGACCCTCGGCGGTCGTGATGTCCACGGTGATCGATTTCTTGTTGCGATTGGCGCATAGATAGTAGGCGGCGTCGGCACTGTCGTTGCCGTGAGCGTCGCGCAAAAACGGCGGGCCCCAGCCGCGGGTGTCGTCGCCGCCGTCCGGCCGTTCGACTTTGATGACCAAAGCGCCCAAATCCGCCAGGACCTGCCCCGCCCAGGGACCGGCCAGGACTCGAGACAGATCGAGCACGGTGACATGCGAAAGAGCGCCCTTCATGGGCCCAAGTTAGCATGATCGAAGGGCCCACCGGCCACCCAGAATATGCGATGCTTCCGCTTTTGAGCGGGCGAAGGCGGAACATGGCGGGAAGTTTTCATTGGGACGATCCGTTGCTGCTCGATGGGCAGTTGACAGAAGAGGAAAAAATGCTCCGCGATGCCGCGCGCGACTATTCGCAAGGGCGCCTTGCGCCGCGGATCGTCGATGCCTTTCGCCGCGAACACACAGATCCGGGAATCTTCAAGGAAATGGGTGAGCTTGGATTGCTCGGTGCGACCATTTCCGAGAGATTCGGCGGCGGCGGCCTCAACTACGTGAGCTACGGACTCATCGCACGCGAAGTCGAGCGGGTCGATTCGGGATATCGGTCCATGATGAGCGTGCAATCATCGCTGGTGATGCTGCCGATCGAGCGCTTCGGCACAGAGGCCCAGAAACAGAAGTACCTGCCGCGGCTGGCGCGCGGCGAATCGATCGGCTGCTTCGGTTTGACCGAGCCCGATCACGGCTCGGATCCCGGCAGCATGGTCACGCGGGCCCGCGCCGCCGCGGGCGGCTATCGTTTGTCGGGCGCGAAGACGTGGATTTCCAACAGTCCCATCGCGGACGTATTCATCGTGTGGGCGAAGACCGAAGACGGGGTCATCCGCGGCTTCATTCTCGAGAAGGGCTGGAAGGGACTGGCGGCACCCGTCATTCACGGCAAGGTGGGATTGCGTGCCTCAACCACGGGGCAGGTGCTCATGGATGAGGTGTTCGTGCCTGAGGAGAATTTGCTGCCGGGCGTCACGGGCCTGAGAGGCCCGTTTACCTGCCTCGACTCGGCGCGTTACGGCATCGCCTGGGGCGCGCTCGGCGCCGCGGAGAGCTGCTGGCACACCGCGCGGCAATACGTGCTCGATCGCAAGCAGTTCGGGCGCCCCCTTGCCGCCAACCAGCTCATCCAAAAGAAGCTGGTCGACATGCAGACCGAGATCTCGCTCGCGCTTCAGGGGTGCCTGCGGCTCGGCCGAATGAAGGACGAGGGCACAGCCTCGGTCGAAATCACCTCCATGCTCAAGCGCAATTCCTGCGGCAAGGCGCTCGAGGTGGCGCGCGCCGCCCGCGACATGCTGGGCGGCAACGGTATTTCCGACGAATTCGGCGTGATTCGCCACGTCGTGAATCTCGAGGTGGTGAATACCTACGAGGGCACGCACGACATTCATGCGCTCATCCTGGGAAGGGCGCAGACGGGCATTCAAGCGTTCAGCTAGATCGGGCGAGCCGGCGATCCTACGGATAGCCCGGGGAGGCGGCGCCCGATGCGCGTGGAATTCGAAAGCTCGGCTTCAAACCCAACTCCCACGTGAGGTTGGTGGGGCCCTCGGCGTTCAGGGTGACCTTCCGCAGGGTGGCGTTTTCGCTTCCCTCCATGCTCGGATGCCAGATGCGCACCGTGTACTCGCCCGGCGGCAGATCGGCGATGGCCGCGGTCCCCGCGGCCTCGGTTTTCGCAAAGTAGGGTGTTTCGGATACATAGATGTAACCGACCATCCAATCGTGAATGTTGCAACCGAGCACAACGACTCCCGGTTTGTCGAACACCACGGGCGCAGCGTCCGTGCCTGCATACAGGGGCAGTTCGAATGTCTTCGCCGGAGAGAAGGAGTAAACCTGGTGACGAATATGGTCGCTGTTCGGAAACCTGACTTTCGACCCTAGGAAAACAGGCTTCACGTAGGGTACGAACTGCTTGTCCACCTGATCGACGGCATCCACCGGCGATTTGGCGCGCTGCGCGTTCTTGGGGTCCGAGGGGCTGGCGAGCACCACGGCGTCCGCGACCGATTTTCCGCGTTGATCCTTCACGAGCACACGGAGCTCCGCGCCGGGTCCCGGCGCGGCGCCGCCGATGAGTATCAAACCCGCCAAGGTTGCGAGGATTCTGTGCATTTAGCGCCGGTAGCTCCAGGTAATTTCCACGATCGACTTCGTGTACTCGTTGCCTCCGTCCGCATGCGTCTGCAAGCGCTCGAAGCCGCACCCGAGCAGGCTGTGCGCGGTCGGAGAGAAGTTCAAGCCCGCGCGCAAGCCGTAAGTCGTGCCGGTGAGCCTGTAGGCGTAGGCGTCGGCTCCGAATGCCGGATCGTCGGCGAGGGCCGAGGAGGCGTAGTAAACCGCGGCATTGGGTTGCAGGGTCGTCGAGACCACCTCGCCGTGGCGGGCCACAAAGCCGATCGAAAGGTAGGCGCTCTCCAACAACGAGTATTCCAAACTGATCCCCACGCTGTGACTGACCTGGCTGAAGGCGTCGCCCGACAATCCCGGCACCTCCCCCATCCGGGGGCTTGCCGCCCGGTTCTCGTACGTATACTGCGCCCAGAGATTCCAACGCTCATCGAAGCGCCGGCCCGAGGCGAGCATCGCGCGGTAGTCCCAGGCATTGCGATAGCTATCCTCGTAGCTCGATCGCGCAACCGACACCGTGGCGCGCATCCAAGGTGCGAGCGCGCCCAATCCCCATTTCTTCTTCAGCGCGACTGCGGCGTCGAGGGAAACATTGTCGAGACCGGTGAGCTTGTAGTACGACTCCCCGCCGAGGTCGCCGCCGACCGTCATGCTTAAGCCATCGTCCAACGCAAAAAACCTAAAAATCGACAGCTGCGCGTCGATGAGCGTATCGGCGACGATATCGGGCGAATATTCTGCGTTCCCGACATTGTCGTCGTGCCGCACACCCGCATCGGCCCCGAGCGTCCAATCGGCGTGCGCGGCCGGCGGCATCGCCCCGAGCGCAATGAACGCCGCGGACGCGCCGAGCGTTGCCGAAGATGCGCGGCCAAGGGCATGCCTTTGCATAAGACGTCGCACGGAGCCCATTATGCAGCGCCACGTTCACACCCGTATGCCTACCGCTGCGCATTTCACCGACAGGTGGACGACGGCTGACCGACCGGACGCGAGCCATTAGGGAGTATATTTCGGCCGCTGCTCGCCCTGAGTGATGAGGCAGGCATGGCGGCTTCCGCTGACGTAAATCCACAGCCAGCTCAAGGCGACGGCGAGGCGGTTGCGCACCCCGATCAGGAAATAGATGTGCGCGAGGCCCCAGATCCACCACGCGATCCAGCCGCGCACCTTGATCCAGCCGAAATCGATGACGGCGGCGCGCTTGCCGATGGTCGCCAGATTCCCGGAGTGCGAGTAGCGAAAGGTTCGGGGTTGGGTGTCACCGCGCAGGCGCATGCGGATGGTGCGGGCCACGTGCAGGCCTTGCTGCTTGGCCGCGGGAGCGATCCCGGGAACCGGCTTTCCGTGCCAGGCCGAGATGGTGGCGGTGTCGCCGATCACGAAGATCTCCGGATGTCCCGGCGCAGTGAGATCCGCCTCCACCTGCGCGCGGCCGGCGCTATCTGCCGGCAGCGAGGCCCAAGCGGCGGCGGCCGATGCGCGAACCCCCGCCGCCCAGAGAATCACCCTGGCCGCGAGCGGCCGACCCCCGTAAATCACGCCGCGTTCGCTGCACTCGCTCACGGCCTGGCCCAGTTGAACCTCCACTCCCAGGCGCTCTAGCGATGCCTGCGCATAGGCGGAGAGGTCCGCGGAAAAGCTCGGCAAGATGCGCGGACCCGCCTCGATCAGCACCACCCGGGCCTTGCGCGTGTCGATGTGCCGGAACTCGCGGGGTAGGTTCTCATTGGCAAGCTCTGCGATCGCACCCGCGAGTTCGACGCCCGTGGGTCCGCCGCCGACGATCGCGAAGGTCAGCAGCGCGGTGCGGCGCTCGGGGTCGGTCTCGCGCTCGGCGTGCTCGAAGGACAGCAGAATCCGCCGCCTGATCGAGATGGCGTCCTCCAGGGTCTTGAGGCCCGGTGCATGCGGCTCCCACTCGTCGTGGCCGAAATAGGCATGCCGCACTCCGGTCGCCAATACCAAGGTGTCGTAATTCAAGGTGCCGCCGTCGTCGAGCGCCACGGTGCGATTGTGGGTGTCGACCGCGGTCACGACGCCGAGCAGCGTCGTGACCTCTCTGCGTTCGCGCATCAAATGGCGAATCGGCCAGGCGATCTCCGAGGTCGCGAGCGTCGCGGTGCCGACTTGATACAGCAGAGGCTGGAAAAGGTGATGATTGCGCTGATCGACGATGGTGAGGTCGACCTGCGCTCCGGCCAACCCGTGCGCCACCGCCAATCCGCCGAAGCCGGCGCCGACGATGACCACCCGATGGGTCATTCGGTCACCACCGCGTAGCCTGCGGCGACCCATGCATCGAGTCCGCCGTGCAGGGGCCTGACCCGTTTGAAGCCGTGATTCATGAGGATCTTGGCGACGCGCGCGGCGGACGCCTCGCTCGGGCAGGTGCAGTACAAAATGATGTCCCGATCGCGCGGCAATTCCTTGAGGTGGCGTGCCACCTCATGCAGCGGAACGTGCAGCGCGCCCGGTATGCGGCGGGGTTCGAGCGCGTGCGCGGTGGTGGAGCGCACATCGATGATGAGAGGCGAGGCGCCGGCTTGCATGAGGGCGTACAGATCGGCGACGCTGATCCGCGCCATGCGCAACATTTTGTAGAAGCGCCTGCGCTCCCACCATTTATAGGCGATGTAGCAGGCCAGCAACACCGCGATGCCAACGCCGGCAATGCTGCCGAATCGGCTCAACTGCCGCAACAGCCGTTCGATTTGCGATCGTAACAGGATGCCGGCGCCGAGCCCCATCCCCACCCAGAGAACTGCGGCGGCGCCGCTCAGAACGGCGAAACGCATCCGGCCCACACGCAGGGCGCCTGCCATGGGCGGCGCGATGATGGCGAGGCCGGGAATGAACTTTGCGAAGACCAGGGAATTGATGCCCCAGCGCTCGAAGCGGGTTTGCGTCTGGCTGACGCAGGAATCGGGCTCCAAGGAAATCTTGCACAGTGTCTTAAGGACACGGATGCCGTATCTTTCCCCGATCCAGTACCAGGCGCAGTCCGCGGCAAGGCACGCCAGCACCGATCCCGCGAACAGCGCCGGCAAGGACATCTGTCCTTGCGCGCCGATGGCGCCGGCGACGATGAGCGTCGGCACCGCAGGCACGGGAAGCCCGATCTGGTCGAGAAGCACGTTGACGATCACGAGCGTCGTTCCGTAGGGGCCCAGATCGGCGGCCAGTGTGCCGGAAATGCTCACAACCGCTCCTAAGGGCCGCTCGTCGCGGCGAGCGTGCGCCCGTCGCGCGGCACCCCGGCCCGCCGCTCTATGTCGGGAAGGAACGCCGCCACCATGCCGAGCAGCGGCAGATACGCGCAGATACGGTACACGAACTCGATACCGTACCGGTCGGCCAGACCGCCCAGCACCGCCGCGCCGATCCCGCCGATGCCGAATGCGAACCCGAAGAACAGACCCGAGATGGCGCCGACCTTGCCCGGCATCAGTTCCTGGGCGAATACCACGATGGCAGAGAATGCCGACGACAAGATCAACCCGATGAGGAAGGTCAATAGGCAGGTCCACGGCAGGCTGACGAAGGGCAGCAGCAGCGAGAACGGCGCCACTCCCAGAATGGACACCCATATCACTCTCTTGCGGCCGATGCGATCGCCGATGGGGCCGCCGAACAAGGTGCCGAGCGCCATCGCACCCAGAAATACGAACAGATAGATCTGCGCCGACTGCACGCCGACGTGAAATTTCTCGATCAGATAGAAGCTGTAGTAGCTCGAGATGCTTGCTATGTAGAAATATTTCGAGAAGATCAACATCACCAGGATGGCGATCGACCAGGCGACCCTGCGCGGCGACACCGGCCCCGCAGCCGCGTTGCGGCTCCTCGGGCCGCGCGAACGTTCCAGGTGCCGGCGCTTGTACCAGGCGCCCACCCGGGCCAGCACCGCGATGGCGAGCAGAGCCGCCAATGCGAACCAGGCAAGGCTCGATTGCCCATGAGGGATGATGATCCAGGCGGCGAGCAGCGGGCCCATCGCGCTGCCGGCGTTGCCGCCCACCTGGAATATCGACTGTGCCAGGCCGTGGCGGCCTCCCGATGCGAGGCGCGCGATGCGCGAGGACTCCGGATGAAAGATCGAAGAGCCGGCGCCGATCAACGCGGCCGCAGCCAGCACGATCGAATAGCTCGGCGCTAGCGCCAGTGTGACGATGCCCGTCAAGGTGAATCCCATGCCGACGCTCAGGGAGTACGGCTTCGGATGCTTGTCCGTGTAGATGCCGATGACCGGCTGCAGCACCGAGGCGCAGATCTGATAGGTGAGGGTGATCACGCCGATCTGCACGAAACTCAAATGGAACTCGCCCTTGAGCAGAGGGTAGATCGCGACAATCAGCGATTGCATCATGTCGTTGAGGAAATGCGAGAAGCTGATGGCGCCCAACACCTTGAAGCGAGTCGGCGTCGCCTGCTCGATCGGGTGTGAATTTGCGATGACACTCCGCTGCATAAACCTCTACCCTACTAGCTACTTCATCGCCTGTCCTGCGAGAATGCGCCGATGGATCGCTTCGCGCCCTACGTGTTTCTACGCGACCTCGCTTCTCGCTGGGACGTTCTGGCGTTCATCGTCGTCATCGGCCTGATCGTCTTCTTGGGCGAGACCTCGCGGGGCTTGTTCGCGCCGCTGTCGCAGCTCGGTATGACGCCGCTGTCGCTCGATCCCGTTCATCTCCCCGAATACGCGGCACGCACCACGTTTCGCATGCTGGCGGGGCTCTTCCTCTCGCTGGTGTTCACTCTGACATATGCCACATGGGCGGCCAAGAGCGACCGCGCGGGCAGGCTGCTCGTGCCCATTCTGGACATTCTGCAGTCGGTGCCGATTCTGGGATTCATATCCGTGACGGTGGTGTTCTTCATGTCGCTGGCGCCGGGGCGGGTGCTCGGCGCCGAATTCGCGGCCATTTTCGCCATATTCACCAGTCAAGCCTGGAACATGGCATTCAGCTTTTATCAGTCGCTGCGCACGATACCGCTCGAGCTCATGGAGGCCGCGGAGTCCTTTCGGCTGTCGCCGTGGATGCGCTTTTGGCAGCTGGAGGTCCCGTTCGGCATGCCTGCGCTCATTTGGAACATGATGATGTCCATGTCGGGAGGCTGGTTCTTCGTCGTCGCGTCGGAATCGATCAGCGTCGGACACACCACCGTGACCCTGCCGGGCGTCGGTTCCTACATCGCCCTCGCCATCGAACAGAAAAATCTGCATGCCATCGGCTGGGCGATCGGCACCATGTTGATCGTGATCCTGCTGTACGACCAACTGCTGTTCCGTCCCCTGGTGGCGTGGGCCGACCGTTTCCGCGTCGAGCAGGAACCCGGCGTCAGGGTCCCCGATTCGTGGGCGCTGACCATGATGCGCCGTTCGCGCCTGATTCAAGCGGCGACCGTGGCCTTTCATGCCGCGGTACTGTGGACCAGCAGGGCGGTGAAGCGTACCGATGCGCCGATCGAGACGCCGCGACCCAAGCGCAGTCTGGACCTCCTGTGGGTATCGCTGATCGTCGCCGCGGTGGTGCTCGGCCTTTGGCACATCGTCTGGGTGCTGATCAAGAACACACCGCTCGAGGAGGCATTGAACGTGTGCGGACTGGCGGGGCTCACCATGCTGCGGGTGTTCGTCCTGATCGCCCTCGCGAGCCTTGTGTGGGTGCCGATCGGCGTGTGGGTGGGCATGCGTCCGCGCGCCGCGCAAGTCGTGCAGCCCATTGCACAGTTCATGGCGGCTTTCCCCGCAAATCTGCTGTTTCCCATCGCGGTGTACGGCATCGTCTCCGGCAAGCTCAATCCCGATATTTACTTGAGCCCGCTGATGATTCTCGGCACCCAGTGGTACATTTTGTTCAATGTCATCGCGGGTGCCTCGACCATACCCGCCGAGATGCGCTACGCCGCGGCCAATTTTCGCGTCTCAGGCTGGCTGTGGTGGCGCAAATTCGCGCTGCCCGCGGTGCTGCCGTTCTACGTGACCGGCGCCATCACGGCGTCCGGCGGGTCCTGGAATGCCGCCATCGTCGCAGAACTCGCCAGCTGGGGCGATACCCAGGTGCGGGCGCAGGGCTTGGGGTCCTATATCGCCGAGGCGACGATTGCCGGAGACTTTCATCGCATCGTCTTAGGAATAGGCACCATGAGCCTGTTCGTCGTCATCATCAATCGGCTCTTCTGGCGGCCCTTGTACTATTACGCCGAGCGCAAATATCGACTTACCTAAGCGGATCCTGACATGAACAACTCTCCGTTACTGCAGTGCAACGATGTGCGCAAAGTGTTTCCGAAGCCGGACGGAGCGGAATTGTTGGTGCTCGAGGGCATGAATCTCGAGCTGCGCGAGGGGCAGGTCGTGGGCTTGCTCGGACGATCCGGGTCGGGCAAGTCGACCTTGCTGCGCCTGATCGCCGGGCTGTCCGAACCCTCCGCCGGCAATCTGCGCTACATGGGCAAGCCGATTTCGGGCCCCGCGCCGGGAATCGCGATGGTATTCCAGAGCTTCGCGTTGTTTCCCTGGCTCACGGTGTTCGAAAACGTTGCGCTCGGCCTGGAGGCGCAGCGCATGCCGCGTGCGGACATCCGCAAGCGGTCGCTTGCGGCGATCGATCTGATCGGCCTCGACGGGTTCGAGTCGGCCTATCCCCGCGAGCTCTCGGGCGGCATGCGGCAACGCGTAGGATTCGCCCGCGCCCTCGTGGTTCATCCGAACATTCTTCTCATGGATGAGCCGTTTTCCGCCTTGGACGTGTTGACCGCCGAAACCTTGCGCACCGATTTCCTCGATCTATGGGCGGAGGGCCGCATGCCCATCAAGGGCGTCATTCTCGTCACCCACAACATCGAGGAGGCGGTGCTCATGTGCGATCGCATCCTGGTGTTCGGCAGCAACCCGGGCAGAATATTAAGTGAAATCAAGGTGTCGCTGCCGCAGCCGCGAAACCGGCTCGACCCCAGCTTTCGCGAGCTCGTGGAGCGGATTTATGTGGAGATGACCACGCGTCCGCAGGGCGGCACGAGCGCGCGCCACGAGCGCTTCCCGGGCTTAGGAATAGGCAGCCAATTGCCGCATGTGTCCTCGAACCTGCTTGCGGGCCTGATGGAAGCCGTGGCGGCCGCTCCCTTCAACGGCAAAGCCGATTTGCCGGAAATCGCCTCTGACTTGCAAATGGAGATCGACGAGCTGTTTCCAGTGGCGGAAACCCTGCAGCTTCTGCGCTTCGCGGAGCTCGAGGGCGGCGACTTGAGGCTGACCGAGGATGGATTGGCCTTCGCGCACGCCGCCCTGGATGAGCGCAAGCGCATCTTTCTGCGCCATTTGCTGACCTATGTGCCGTTGGCCGCCCATATCCGGCGGGTCTTGGACGAACGCGCTTCTCATTCCGCGCGCAAGAGCCGATTCATCGATGAATTGGAGGACTTCATGAGCGAAGAGGCGGCCGAACAAAGCCTGCGCGCCATCGTGAGTTGGGGCCGATACGCGGAGGCCTTCGCTTACGATGACGAGAATGCCATGTTCAGTCTCGAGAATCCGACTTGAGGTAAAATGACGGCCATGACCGAGAC
Organism: uncultured Gammaproteobacteria bacterium; assembly: GCA_963702735.1. GTDB lineage: Bacteria > Pseudomonadota > Gammaproteobacteria > Steroidobacterales > Steroidobacteraceae > Bog-1198. The sequence continues at coordinate 862,024 of CAVPDW010000003.1, forward strand.
GGCGCCGTATCTGGACCTACACGTTCCGCCCGATGAAATGGTGAAATACATCCAGGATTTGATGACGCTGCCGCACGGGGAGATTGCAGCGAGTTCCGCGATGACGCTGGCGCAGCGGCACTGGGGCGGCGATACGCCGTTGGCGCGCGCGGCGCTGTTGCGCTGGGGAGCCCTCAACTTGGCGTTCCAAGACAAACGACTGGAGACCTGGACCGTCACCCGGGAGCGCGACCGCATTCAGGTACCCGCCGCATTGGTCGCGGCCGCGGGAATCGCCCCCTTGGTCATCGACAATGAAAGGGCGGTTTTCGACATCCCGGCGCTGCTCGATGCGACGTTGGAGTTTCAGCCGCCCGCGGGTCAGGCCTAAGGCTCCAATGACAACCGATGCCCGGCCGGCGCACGCGCCGCGCTTCAACGTTCTGCGCACCATCGCTGTCTACAAGTTGGTGAAGGTGCTGCTGCTGCTGGCCCTGGCCTACGGCGAAGTACGCCTTCGAGACGCCTCGCTCATCGCCAAACTGCTGACCTGGGCCTCGGCCCGGCCCCTGGGCATGGAGCACAAGGCAGTGAACTGGCTGCTGCAATGGTTCATCGGCTTGAGCGCCTCGCGCATGCATGCGCTGCGGATCGTGACGCTCGCCTACGCGGCGGTATTCGCAACCGAAGGCATCGGGCTTTGGATGCAGATGCGTTGGGCCGAGTGGCTGACGACCATCATCACGGCTTCGTTGATTCCGTTGGAGGTCTGGGAACTCTATTTCAGACCCAATATCGGCAAGGCGGTGGTGCTGGTGGCCAATACGGCCATTGTCATATATCTCATCTGGCACGTCAGGCGGTCGAGGGGACAGCACCGCCGGAAGCCTGTCTAGCGTTTGTGAAATGATCTTCATCTCGGGAGAAACGGCGGCATCGAAGCGTATTCTTCACAGCGCTTGTCAATACCACCGTTTGGAGACCTCATGAATAAGTCCGGAACTTTGATTACCTCTGCGTTGTTGACGTTCGGCATTGCCGCCGCCGCCATGGCTGCCGATATGCCGAAGGCTGCTGCGCCGATGGCTGCCGATGCCCCTGCCGCCGCCGCGCCCGCCGCGGATGCGTCGAAGCCCGCCAAGAAGAAGAGCAGCCACAAGAAGAAGAAAGCGGCCGCCGCGCCCGCGACCACCAAGTAAGATTGTTGGTACAACGCCCCGGCCGCCTTAACGCGGCCGGGGCGTTTTTCCATGCGCGCGTGATGACCTGATTCATGCCATGGGCAGCCTGAGTACATATACCGACCAAGCGGTCGACATCGCCCATCTCATCCAGATTGCGCTGACCCCCATCTTCCTCATCTCTGCCATCGGGGTGACGCTCAATGTATTGACCAGCCGCCTGGCGCGCATCGTGGATCGTGCGCGGGCGATGGAAGAGGTATTGCGGCGCCCCGACCCCGCTCATGGCGGAAGGGACCTGCACGGGGCGCTCGATGTGCTGGCGCGGCGCGCCCGCTATATCAATGCCGCGATCACCCTCATCACGCTGTCCGCCCTGTTCATCGCGCTGGTCGTCGTGATGCTGTTCGTCAACGCGTTCCTGCGCTGGGATCTATCGACCTTCATCGCCTGCATGTTCATCTTGTCGATGCTGTCGCTGGCAGCCGCGCTGTCGTCCTTCCTCATCGAAGTGCGCATCGCCACCAGTACGTTGCGGATCGGCATCGAGGAGGCCTCGCGTCACGAGGAATGATCGCCTCCGGCGCGCCGCTCGCGCACCGCGATCGGCACATTGCACAGGTCGATGCGTCCGGCGCGGACCTGGAAGAAATCCTCCGGCCGATTGCGGCGCGACTCGATCAGCGCCGTGAAGGTCGCCGAATCGGTGCGAATCACTTCGAGATTGGATCGCTGCGCCGGGGGTACATCGGCCGCGACCCGGATGGACTTGATCGGAACGGGCGACTCGGTCTTGGTGTAGAAGCCCATTGCCGCGCCGCCGCGCGGCAGCCCGGAGAGCAGTTCCATCCCCTTCACCACCCGTCCGACGAGCGCCACATTGCGGTCCAGATGCCTCGGGGCATGGCCGATGACCACGTACAGTTCAGCGCCGCTGCCGCTCCTGACATCCAGGTCACGTCCCACCCCCACCATGCCGTAACAATGCGCCAGCCAGGTGCGGTGCAGAGACGGGGAGCGCGCCACGGGGAAGCCGTGCGAGAAACCGACTTCCGGAGCGTACACATCGCCGTCGGGCAGTCGCGTGAACGGCATGCCGGCCGGGATCGGGGAATCGAATTCCGGCTCCACCCTGGCTATTCCGGCGGGCAGGGGGTGGCGATTGTCCGGATCTCCCCATTGCACGACGTAGTTGTCTTGAACCCGAATGATGGACAGCCCATCGAAATATCTCGCGCGGGCCAAGGTCTTGATGTTGGCGACATGCAGCGGCGCGAAGCGGGGCGTCATTTCAATGATGACACGCCCGCCGGGCACCTCCAGGTACAGAGTATTGTCCAAATCGAGCTCCCGCCAGTCCGCAGGAGGGGACGCGGCCAGGACCTCGGGCATGCTCGGGCGCTTAGCCGGGGCTGCGGCGGATGCCGACAAAAAAGTCAGCGTGCCCAGCATTAAAAACTTAAAATCGAACGGCATGAAACGAGTATTGCACGAATCGGGGAACAGCCGCTTGGAGGCCAAAATGCGTCGGATTTTCATCTTCTGCCTGGTTTTGCTGGCATGCGGGAGCGCCGGTCTGCAGACGGCGGGCGCCGGCGGTCAGGGATATCCGAACGGCCAGGGCTATCCGGGCGGAGGAATGGGCGGCGGCCACGGGGGAGGCGGCCCGCCCGACATGGGCACCTCCAGCGCTCAGAGTCCGGAGAAGCCGGACAAGGCCGCGAAAAAGGCCTTCGAGGCGGGACTCAAGACGCTGAAAAAAGCCCATGAGTATGAGCAGGAGGCGGCCAAGCAGACCAATCCCGACAAGAAAGCAGGCCTGGTCGACAAGATCGGGGATGCCTACGGCAAAGCGCTGGATCAGTTCACGGAGGCGCTCAGCAACAAGGGCGACATGGTCGAAGCCTGGAACGGCGCCGGATACGTGCATCTGCGGCTGGGGGCGTTCAACGAGTCGATCGACGACTACAACCATACGCTCGCGCTCAACCCGGACCTTCTCGATGCGGTCGAACATCGCGCAGAGGCTTATATGGCGGTCGATCGGCTGGAGGACGCCGAGGCGGCCTACATGAATTTATTCAATCATGCGCGGCCGCTCGCGGATCAATTGATGGCCTCGATGCAACAGTGGCTCGAGAATCGCCACCAAGCGGCGAACGGTTTGCGCGCCGCGGATATCGACTCGTTCGGCAAGTGGCTGGCTGAGCGGGAGGGCATCGCCAAGCAGACGGCGCAGGCTGCGGCGGGCGTGCCCGCATCTACCCCGTAGCCGGTGGGTGCGGTGGGTCTCGGCCCATCTTGAGGGCGTCGACCTCGGCGCGCAGTTGCCTCAATTCCTCCTCCAGCCGGCTTACGCGGCCGCCCAAGGTCGCGGCGTCCGCCGCCGATTCCGGGCCTTCGGGTTCCGCCACCGATTCGATGCTGCCGGAAAACAAATGCGCATAGCGCGATTCGCGTGCGCCCGCGGCCCTTGGCAGCCGGGCGATGAAGGGGCCCTCCGTGCGCGCCATCAGGTTCTGCAGCGTCGTCTCCACTTCGTCGGCGTCGGCGAACTCGCACAGTCGATTGGTGCGCGCACGCAGTTCCCCCGGCGTCTGCGGCCCGCGCAGCAACAACACGCAGACGATACCGAGCTCCTGTTTGGAGAATTTCAGCGAACCGAATTCCGTGTTGCAGAAGCGGTGCTTGTACTTGGTGACGCGGCCGCCGTAGCCGGCTGACTTGTCGCTCACCATGTATTTCTTCATCAGCGAGTCCACCGACTGCTGCACGTCGGCTTCGGAGAGCTCGAGCACCGGATCGCGGTTGGTCTTCTGATTGCACGCGTTGGTCAGTGCATTGAGCGACAGGGGATACTGGTCGGGAGTGGTGATTTCCTTCTCGATCAAACAGCCGATTACGCGTGCTTCGTTCGCGGTGAACTCGATATTCATATGCGGCCGTTCATGTGCAGCTTCCATGTAGGCGCCGGTTGTTTTAGGGTATGCCTAAAGCGCCTCGTTACATACCATTAGGATATCTCAAATGAAGACCAAAGCCGCCGTTGCGTTTGCCGCTCAGAAGCCGCTGGAGATCGTCACCGTGGACCTGGACGGCCCCAAAGCAGGGGAAGTCCTGGTGGAGATCAAGGCGAGCGGTGTTTGCCACACGGATGAATTCACGCGCTCGGGCGCGGACCCTGAAGGGCTGTTTCCGGCGATTCTGGGCCACGAGGGCGCCGGAATCGTCGTCGAGGTGGGACCCGGCGTCACGGGCTTGCGCAAGGGCGATCATGTCATTCCCCTGTACACGCCCGAATGCAGGCAGTGCAAGTCCTGCACCTCGCGCAAGACCAATCTGTGCACGGCGATCCGCGCCACACAGGGCAAGGGAGTGATGCCGGACGGCACCAGCCGCTTCTCCATCGGCAAGGAGATGGTCCACCACTACATGGGGTGTTCGACGTTCTCGAATTTCACGGTGTTGCCGGAAATCGCGCTGGCGAAAATCCGTGAGGACGCCCCGTTCGACAAGGTGTGCTACATCGGTTGCGGCGTGACCACCGGCATCGGCGCGGTGATCAATACGGCCAAGGTGGAGGCGGGTGCGAACGTGGTGGTGTTCGGATTGGGCGGCATCGGCCTGAATGTCATTCAGGGCGCACGCCTGGTGGGCGCGAACAAGATCATCGGCGTGGACCTGAACCCGGGCCGCAAGCCGCTCGCCGAGAAATTCGGCATGACGCATTTCGTGAACCCGAAGGAGGTCGGAGGCGATCTCGTCGCTCATTTGGTGGCGCTCACCGACGGCGGCGCCGACTACAGCTTCGAGTGCGTCGGCAGCGTCGAACTCATGCGTCAGGCGCTCGAGTGCTGCCATCGCGGCTGGGGCGTGTCGGTGATCATCGGAGTTGCAGGCGCCGGGAAGGAGATCTCCACGCGGCCGTTCCAGCTGGTCACCGGGCGGGTCTGGAAGGGAACCGCATTCGGCGGCGCGCGCGGTCGCACCGACGTGCCCAAGATCGTCGATTGGTACATGGACGGCAAGATCAACATCGACGATCTCATCACGCACCGTATGCCCCTCGGCGACATCAACAAGGCTTTCGATCTGATGCATTCCGGCGAGTCGATCCGCAGCGTGGTGGTGTATTCATGAGCGCCCCGACCCTGGTGAGCGAGCACGGTTGCTTCGGAGGCGTTCAACGCTTCTACAAGCACGACTCCGAGGAAGTCCGCGGACCGATGAAATTCTCCGCCTTCATACCGCCGCAGGCGCGCAACGCCAAGGTTCCCGTGCTGTTCTACCTGTCCGGGCTCACCTGCACGGAGGAGACTTTCCCCATCAAGGCGCACGCCCAGGAAGTCGCCGCGCAATTGGGGCTGATGCTGATCGCGCCGGACACGAGCCCGCGCGAGCCGCGCCTGGCCGGCGATGCAGACAGTTGGGATTTCGGATACTCGGCCGGCTTCTACGTCGACGCGACCACCGCTCCTTGGTCGCAGTACTACCGGATGTACAGCTACGTCACACGGGAACTGCCGGCGCTCGTCGCCGCCGACCTACCCGCCCGCGCGGAAGCAACCGGCATCTTCGGTCATTCCATGGGCGGACACGGCGCGCTGGTATGCGCCCTGCGCAATCCGCAATCGTACCGATCGGTTTCCGCATTCGCGCCCATTGCGGCGCCCATGCAATGTCCGTGGGGCAAGAAGGCCCTCGGCAATTATCTCGGCGAGGATACCGATGCTTGGCGCGCCTACGACGCGAGCGAACTCGTCGCACGCCGTAAATTTCCGGGGCACATTCTCATCGACCAAGGCACGAGCGATCCGTTTCTCGCCGAACAACTGCTGCCGGAGAAGTTCGCCGCCGCCGCCGCCCAGTCGGGCCAATCGCTCAACTTGCGCATGCAGCCGGGCTACGATCACGGCTACTACTTCATTCAGACCTTCATGGCGGATCATTTGCGCCACCACGCGCAGCACCTGCGGACTTGATCAACGCTCTTGACAGGGCGGGTGCAGGGCTTGCACCATGCGCGGCGTCAGGTGTTGGATTGCATCCAATTAAACGGGAAGTGAGCAGGCCTTGCGCAATTCTCACGCTGCCCCCGCAACGGTGATCGAGCCGTAACACTGTCGGCCGCTTGAACAAAGCGGACAACCACTGAGCCCTTGGGGCTTGGGAAGGTGACAGTACCGCCATACCCATGGCAGCTCGTAAGCCCGGAGACCGGCCTGGCGACGATCCGCGGTGCGAAGGGCGCCGGGCGGCGCCTGCGTTTTTTTTCGCGTCGGCGACTCCCCCGGTCATTCCACGGCGGCCACTGTGATCCCCACATGCGGGCGTGCATGACTTGGAGAGTTGCCGATGACCACACCCAGCCGGATGGGCGCGCTTGCGCGCTGCCTTGTTCTTTGCTTCATTTCCATGCGGGCGCTCGCGGTGCCCGATGCGTCCCTCGACGAAGTCATCGTGACTGCGACGCGCGTAGAGGAGCCGGCCGACAAGGCCTTGGAGCCCGTCGTCGTGATCGATCGGGCCGCCTTGGAGGACTCGCTCGCCGTCGATGTCGGCGACCTCCTGCGCTTTCATGCCGGGCTCGATATTGGACGCAGCGGCGGTCCAGGCCAGCCGCTGTCGCTGTTCATCCGCGGCGCCAACAGCGACCAGTCGATCGTGATGATCGACGGTGTTCGCATCAATTCGGGCACCCAATCTCTGGCGCCGCTCATGAACCTTGCGCCGGAGCTGTTCGACCGCATCGAGATCGTCAAGGGACCGCGCTCGACCATTTACGGCACCGACGCCATCGGCGGGGTGGTGAACTTGATATCGCGCAACGATGCATCCCCCGGCGCCGATGCGATGCTCGATTATGGCCGCTACGGAACCGGCGAATTCGCGGTCGACGGCAACTACAACGCCGGCGGGACAAGCGTGCAGGCGGCGCTCGCGGGACAGCGGAGCGGCGGATTTCCGACCTACGCGGCGGACACTCTGGACAGCGGATACAAGAACCTCTCCGGCACCGCCGCCCTCACCACGCACGTTGGGGACATGGAATTGGGTGCGCGTTACTATCAGGCGGCGGGCTCGACGCAGTATGCACAGGCGGTCTATGACGCCGACTTCACGGCATTCCAGTCGTTCACGCCTTTGAGCGAGGATTTCTCCAACAGTCTCATCGCGGTGCACGCCGGCGGGGACTTGACGGACAGTTGGCACACCCGGATCACCTTGAGCCGGGTCATGGACGATCTGCGCCAGGAACAGGACGACCCCTACGCCCTTGTCGCCGGTGGCGACTTCGACTACACCTCACGCGACACGCTCGATTGGCAGAACGATGTGAAGATCGCGAATTCCGTGCTCAAGCAGACGCTGACGTTCGGCGCGATCGTCTACCGGGAGCAGACGAATTCGCTGAGCTACGGCACCGCCTATTCGATCGGCACCCGCGCGCAGACGTATTATTTGCAGGATCAGCTCGAATCAGGACCCAATCGCCTGCTGCTCGCAGGCGGTGTCGCGCGCTATTCCGCGTTCGGGGATCATGCGACATGGAATGCCGAGTACGGCTTTTCGGTCACACCCGGCACCCTATTGATAGTCTCGGCCGGGACCGCATTCCGTGCGCCTTCCGCGACGGACCGCTTCGGCTTCGGCGGCACGCCGGATTTGCAGCCGGAGAGCTCGCGCAACTTCGAGGTCGGCATCAAATCGCGGCTCGACTCCCACCAAGAGATCACGTTCGCGGCGTTTCAGAACAGCATCGACGATCTCATCATGTTCGTGAACGATCCCGCCAATCTGCTCTACGGCGGCGAGAATCAAAACATAGACCGCGCGCGCATCCGCGGACTCGAAGCCGGTTGGGACCTGCGCGCCGGCCCTTGGGCCGTACATGCCGAAGGCAGCGTCCAGGATCCCCGCGATCTGGTCGACGACACCCAGCTGCTGCGCAGGTCCAAGCACAGCTTCACGCTCAGCGGCTCGCGCAAGATCGGCCGCGGCGAGTTGGGCACGGAGCTTCTGCTGTCGGGACCTCGCCCCGACATCGATGTGGTCAGCGGTGCTCCGGCGCAGGATGGGGGATACTTGCTGGCCGCGATCTGGGCCAAGCTGAATTTGACGCCCGCTTGGGTCGTGACCGCTCGGCTCGACAATGCGCTCGACCGGCGCTATGAGCTCGCGAGCGGTTACAACACGGCCGCGCGTGCGGCATCCGTCTCCACCCGCTACAACTTCCGCTAAAGCTACCGGGTCAGGACCTGGGGCGCCGATGTGATGTGCCCGTCGAAATCGGTCCACACATGCTGCGCGAAGTCGTACAGCTTGCAGCGCCTCACGGTGTTCCAGTAGTAGCGCCACGTGAAGACTTCGGAATTCAGTCTCTGGTCGAGAGTCGCGGTGAGCTTGGCCTGAGCCTCCTTGAGGCGGTACAGCGGGATTCCCATGTTCACATGGTGGGCGCCGTGCTCGAGAATGTAATGGATCAATCCGTCCAGAGGACGCATGAGCTTGACGTGCACGGTGGTGGTTGCATACCCCGCATTCGCGGACCATTCGTCGCGCCGCTCGTACCAAGCGACCAGGGGGTGCGTGTGCTGCACGTAGATGACGAAGCCCATCAGGCAATTCCACAGGAAGAACGGCACCGCGAATCCGAAAATAAGCAGCGACCCGATCGACCTGCCGCTGTACACGCCCCAGACGATCAAGCCGCCCACCCACAGAAGGCCGAAGGCCGCCACCAGCAGGCTGTCCCAGGTGTAGCTGACGCGCCGGGTGGTCACGTGCTTGCGCCCCGGGAAGAAGAGCTTCTTCCACCACATCTCGATCATGTAGTACACGCCCTGACCGACGCCGCTGCGATAGATACGCTCCAAGCGTCGGCGGATCCAGGAGAGGCGCGCGAACTCGGAGGGCGAGAACGGAGTCCAGACATAGTCGCGGCCCTTGAGATTGGTGAAGCCGTGATGAGCGAGGTTATGGCCGATCTCCCACAGGCTGTAAGGCGTCAGCGAGGGCAGAAACGCGATTCTGCCGATCCATTTGTTCAGCGTCTTGTTGGGCGTGTAAGAGCCGTGGCAGGCATCGTGGCCGATCACGAACAGCCGCGCGATCCACAACGCCGCCACGAGCGACGCGAACACCTTCACCCACCATGCTTCCACGAACAGAAGGCTCGTGATCGATACGGTGAGCACCAGCCAATCCAGCAGGAACCAAATGATCGGGGTGGCGATGCCGCGCTCGATGGTGAACGGCTGCAGTAATTTTTGAAACTTGAATCGCGACTTGTCGACGGTGGGTGCGGCCGCGACTTCGTCATCGGGTGTGGGAGGGGTCTGCATTTCGATGCTCCAGCCTTCACGGAAACACAACAACCCGCAGGATCAACGGGTTAACTTCGTATTATACGCCTGTTCAGGCAATTGACACGCAAAACGCGGCGTTTGTGTCAGGCCGTCTCGGCATCCGGCCAGAGGAGAACCCCCAAGTGCTCGCATGCTTCGATCAGCGCGGTGGCAGCCTCGCGGGTGCTCGCGTCAAGCCGCCGGTCGTGAGTGAGGAGCCATGTCAGGCGAGCCCGCCGGGAACGTGCCGAGGGCTCGCTGTCGAAAAGCGCCGGGAACAGCCCCAAGGCGTCGACGAATTCGCGCATCGGCGCGGAGGACGGGGCGTTCGGCGGCGGGGTCAGGAGCAACTTGAGCCAGGTCACGCAGCGTTTGGCGAGTCCCGCACGAGTGATGCCTATGCTGGTGCGGCGGCGCGATTCGCCGTCGGCCAGGGAGTCGGCGAGATTTCTATAGCGCTCGACCGACGCTTCGTCCGCCGGCAGGGCGGGACTGGCGTCCGACAACACCGATCGCAACAAGTCGGCCAGCAGCAGCGACAACGACTCGGCCAGGAATCGCTGGCACTGTTCCGAATCGGGACGTGCCATCTGTTCCCAAGACAGGGGCCCACCAATGCGCCTGGCGTTCGGTGACTTCGACATGTCGCCCAGTGTAGCGGCTCCGCCGATCATCGCAACTATCTCAGAGTGCGACCGACGTCACCGACATGCCGGATATGCGTAAAAACGCGTGCACCGGCCCGCGGCGCCGCTGTCAGGTGCAAGTCGGTCCCAAAAAATTTAATCTAGGAGACCTTCTGCCGTCTTTCGCGCCGCGACGGCGCCCTATGATAGGGCCCATGAGGAGCATCATTCCCGGCACGTGCGTGTCCCTAGGTGCAGGCGTGCGCCGCATCGTCGCCGGCAATGCCGGTCTCATGACGGGGCCCGGTACCAACACCTACTTGTTCGGCGAGCGCGAGGTCGCGGTGCTGGATCCGGGACCCGACGATACGCGGCATTTGCAAGCCATCCTGGCGGCGGCCGGCGGCGCCGTTCGTTGGATCGTCGCGACGCACTCGCATCCCGATCATTCGCCGCTGGTGCGGCGGCTTGCCGAGCGTACCGGCGCCCGAATCATCGGATTGCCGCCTCCCGACGACGGCAGACAGGATACGACCTTCGCACCCCAGCATCTGCCCGGCGACGGCGAGCGTCTGCCGCTCGGGGATGTTTCTCTGGTCGCGATACACACGCCCGGGCACGCTTCGAACTGCGTGTGCTATCTGTTGCAGAGCGAGCGGCTGCTGTTCACCGGCGATCACGTGCTCGAAGGGGTGTCGCCGGTGATCCTCGCTCCCGACGGAGACATGTCGGCGTATCTTCAGTCACTCGGCAAGCTCGATGCATACGATTTCGAACGCATTGCGCCCGGACACGGGGACATCATGGATCGCGGCAAGCAGATCCTGAGCGCGCTGCGCGCGCATCGCATGGCGCGCGAGGAGAAGGTGCTGCGCACCTTAAGCCGCTTGGGCTCGGCCACGCTCGATGAGCTCACTCCCGCGGTCTACGACGACGTCGCCGTCGAGCGGCACCCCTGGGCGCGCCTGACCTTGGAGGCGCATCTCATCAAACTGGCGCGCGAGAGCCGCGCCGGCGAATGCGGCGGCATCTGGCGGCTCGCTCAGCCATGACCGGAAGCCTCAGGCGGGCTCCCGGCTTGTCGATCCTGCTGCGCGCCGTGAGCGTGCGGCGCGGAGGCAAGTGGGTGCTGCGCCATCTGTCTTGGCGGCTGAAGCCCGGCGAGCGCTGGGCGCTGCTCGGCGACAACGGCGCAGGCAAGACGCAACTGCTCAAGCTGCTGAGCGGCGATGTCTGGCCCACGCCCGGCGGCCCCCGATCGCCGCGGCGCACAAGGCCGCACGCCGCCGGGCGTTGGTATCGAGTGGGCCGCAGCCCGGTCGATCTCATCGAGGCCAAGAGCCGGATCGCCTACGTAGGCGCCGAATTGCAGGACAAGTACGCGCGCTACGGATGGAATCTCCGTGTGCGCGACCTGGTCGCGACGGGACTGCACCGCACGGATCTGCTGCTGCTGCCGGTCACCACGGCCGAAGCACGCAGGGTGACGGCCACGTTGCGGGCCTGCGGCCTGCTGCGCCATGCGGGGCGCAAATTCCTCACATTATCGTACGGGCAGAAGCGCCTCGCGCTGCTGGCTCGCGCCCTGGTGCAGCATCCCGACTGGCTATTGCTGGACGAGCTGTACAACGGGCTCGACGCAGCCTTCCGGGTGCGCATCGACGGTGTGCTCGCGGCGGCGCGCCGCCGCGGTCAATCGTGGGTGGCGACAGCCCATCGAGCGCTCGACGTGCCCCGTGGAACGCGTCGCATGCTGGAACTCGCGCAGGGAGAGGTGCATGCCGTCAAACGCGTGCAACCTAAGGACCTCGAACGTCTGCGCAGGCGGGCGGGAGAGGCCTTGAGCGTTCGGTCGCGGGCGAAGCGCCAGGGGCGGGCGGCGGCGAAGGCCGAGGCGCCGGCCGCTGCGCCGCTCGTGAGCTTGTCGAAGGTCGATTTGTACGTCGACTACCGTGCGGTGTTGCGCGGCCTCGACTGGCAATTGCGCCAGGGCGAGCATTGGGCGATCTACGGCGCCAACGGTTCCGGAAAATCCAGCCTGCTCAAGCTGCTGTACGGCGATCTGTCACCCGCATCGGGCGGGCGGATCGAGCGCAGCGGAATCCCCCAAGGCACTCCCATCGCCGAATGGAAGCGGCAAGTCGGCTATGTCTCTCCTGAACTGCAAAGCGACTACGCCGTCGACGTCGCGGTATTGGATCTGGTGGCGAGCGGCCGGTATGCCAGCATCGGTCTCGTCGATGATCCGACGGCGCGTGATCTGAAGGAGGCGGTGCGCTGGCTCAAGTTCTTCGGGCTTCTGTCGGTTGCCCGCAGCCGGCCGCGGGAACTATCCTACGGGCAGCTGCGCCGCGCCCTGATCGCGCGCGCAATGACGGCGGATCCGCGCATCCTGTTGCTGGACGAACCGCTCACCGGCCTTGATCCCAAACAGCGCGCCGTCATAAAGCGGTTGCTGGCGCGCTTGATGCGGCGGGTGACGCTGGTCATCGCCGTGCATCATGCCGAGGACTTGCCGCGCGGCATGACGCACCAATTGCGTTTACATAATCGGCGCGCATACGCGATAGATTTCCATTCTGCGACCTGAGTCTGCGGCAGTTGTCCGCGGCTGCGGCAAAACTGCAATCCTTCGTTCGCCCACACCAGGACGGGATTATGTTTCGTGCCGCAGCTTTGAGCATCGCCCTCGGAATCCTGACTCTCGCAGGCTGCGGGCACTCCGCCTACGCGGTCAGATCGGTGCCGAGCATTGCCGCGGACAACGTCGGCAAACCGGTGAGCCGGCTGCAGGAGGCATTCGGCGAGCCCCGCAAGGTCGACCAGACTTCGACCAAGTGGGTGTACGTGTGGTTTCTTCCGCAGAAACCTCCCGGAGCTCCGACCGGATTCCACGGCTGCGAGATGGAGGTCACGGTCGATGCGCGCTCGCAGCGGGTATTGGGATATTCCCTGTCGAACATCGGCTGGTCGAACTGCAGCTACGTTGAACGCAGGATTCGCGTGGCTGAGCGCTGAGGCGGGCTAGTCGCGGACGGTTCGCTACAATGGGCGGGTCGAAGCCCGAGCGCTTCACGACCGGAGAGCCGCCTTTGTACCTCATTTCGATTCTGTCCATCGCCGTCCAGGTCGGCCTGATCGTGCACGTCATCAAGACCGGGCGAAATATGCTGTGGATCGTCGCCCTGGCGCTCTTGCCGCTGGTCGGCACCCTCGCCTATGTCGTGGTGGAGATTCTTCCTGAAGTCATGGGAGGCACGACGGCGCGTCGCGCCAAGTCCGGCGTGCGGCGCATGATGGATCCGGATCGCGAGTTGCGGCGCGCCAGTGCCGAGGTCGAGATTTCCGGGAATGTGGATGCCCGGCGCAGGCTAGCCGAGGAGTTGCTCGAGCGCGGTCGGTTCGACGCCGCCGTCGACGTTTATCAGGGCGGCTTGAAGGGTGTTTTCGAGCACGATCCGACCTTGCTGGCGGGCCTGGCGCGGGCGCAATTCGGCCGCAAGGATTACGCCGCAGCGCGGGCCGCGCTCGAACGATTGATGCAGCACAATCCCGATTTCAAATCCAGCGACGCGCAGCTGTTGTATGCCCGAACTCTCGAAGCGCATGACGAGCTCGACGAGGCGGAACGCGCCTACGCCGCGCTGGCTCCCGGCTACCCCGGCGCCGAAGCGCGCCTGCGCTATGGGTTGTTGCTGAAGCGGCGCGGCAAGTTGCCCGAAGCAAATCAAGTGCTCAAGGATCTGCTGGACGGCGCCAAGCTCGGTCCTGCTCACTATCGCAGGGCACAGGCAGAGTGGCTGGATCGCGCGAGGCGCGAATTGAGCTAGAATCCGCCCTCTTGCGGCATATGAAAGGAGATCACCATGCGTTTCATGATTTTCGCCGCGGCGATCGTGCTGTCGGCATGCGCCGGCCAGAAGGAGCCCGCGCAAAAAATGATCGGCGATATCGAGGCGACGGTGATTGCGGCGTCCTCGGAGGCGGCGAAATATGTGCCGGATCAATACGCGGACGTGCAGTCCAAGCTCGCTGTCCTGAAGAACTCCTTCGACAAGCAGGACTACGCCGCCGTCATGACGGGGGCGCCGGCCGTGCTGAGCGCGGCGCAGGGTCTCGCGACCGCGGCGGCGACGAAGAAGGACGAGGTCCTGAAGGCGCTCAATGACTCCTGGTCGGGACTTGCGGCAACCGTGCCCGAGGAAATCAGCGCGGTGCAGAGCCGCATTGCTCTGCTCAGCAAGAAGTCCGGCAAGAAAGCAGCGGGGATCGATCTGGATGCGGCAAAGGCCGCCGCGGGCGATGCGATGGCGCTTTGGTCCAAAGCGCAGGCGGCTTTTGCCGCAGGCAATTTGGACGAGGCGGTGAACACGGCGCAAGACGTGAAGACCAAGATCGAAGCCGTGGCGGCTTCTTTGAAGCTGAATTTGCCGGTGGCCGCGGCTTGAGGCTTACAAAGCCAGGTTTCCTTCGCTGACGATGACTGCTGCGCCGCCGATATGCGCGGCGACCAAGGCGCCCTGGTCGACCTCGAGCCTCACATGGACCTGCCCCGGCCGCTTCATTTGACGGCCCTGGCGGCCGATGAAGGCCGCCGAGTTCTTGCCGAACTGACCGAGGTCCCACAGATAGGCCGCCAGCATGGCGTGCGCATTGCCGCTGACGGGATCCTCGGGGATGCCGAGGGCGGGGCAGAACATGCGCGAGTCGGTCGACAATTCGTCGGAATTTCGATTCACGGCAAAGACGAAGAAGCCGTCCGTGCCCAGCTCCGCGCCGAGCGAGAGAAGCGTGTCGGGGTTCGGGGCGAGGGAGTCCAGATGCCTGCGATCGGCGATGGGCACCAGCAGCCGGGTGCCGCCCTTGCGGGCGATGCGCGCAGGCATGACTTCATGCAGCTGCGTCGCGGGCAGGCGCAGCGCCTCTGCGACCCGCAGCGTGGTCTTGAACGGCAGCGGGGTGTCGAGTTCCGGCGCCGGCTGCCGGAATTCGACGAAGTATTGCGTGCCGTCATCGGTTTGCTCGATTCTGGCGGTGACCTCGATGATGCCGGATCCGGAGTATTGGCGGCCGACGCCTGCGTTGCGCCGCCCCAGGGCGAGCAGCACCGCATGCGCGGCCACCGTTGCATGTCCCACGAACGGCGCCTCCTTGCGCGCGTTGAAGAAACGCAGCCGTACGTCATGGTCAGGGCCGCTCGCCGCGAACGTGAACGCCACTTCCGCGTGCGGGAACTCGCGGGCGACGGCATGCAGCGTGGCATTGCTCTGGCCGTCCGCATCCAGCACGACGGTCGCCGGATTGCCGGCGAAGCGAGTCGGCGTAAAGGTGTCCACCTGGAAAATGCGCAAGGGTGTCTCCGCAACCTGTCGCATGAGTTTTGCACGCATCCCCGCCGCAGGCTAGACTTACCCGAGCCCTGGGGTGGTCTTTGAAGGCCTGAGACGTGGGATATCGGCTCCTCGATTGACCTGCGAACCCGTTGAACCTGACCCGGTTAATGCCGGCGTAGGGAGTAGGTGACATACAATGCGCGCGGCCGTGGAAATCAGCATGTACCCCTTGACCGGGGAATACATCTCGCCCATTCAATCCTTCATCGATCGCCTGAACACCCATCCCGGCCTCATTGTGCGTACCAACGCGCTGGCCACCCAGATTTGGGGCCCCCTCGATCGAGTCATGGCGATCCTGGCGCAGGAGATGGCGCACTCGGCCGGCGCCGTCGGTGCGCCGCAACTTGTGTTCGTCATGAAGGTATTGCCGGGCCTGGCGCCCCCGTGATCGGCGATCTATCGGTCCAACTCGTGAGTGCATGGCGCGACACGAGTTGGGTCGAAATCCTCGCCGCCGTGCTCGCGGTGGCATACCTGCTGCTCGCGATTCGGCTGCGGCTCGAGTGCTGGATCGCCGCCTTCGTCAGCTCCTGTCTCTATGTCTGGGTGCTCTTCGCGGCCCGCCTGTACATGGAATCGGTGCTGAACGCCTTCTACGCCGCCATGGCGGTGTACGGATTCCGGCAATGGCAACGGGGCAGGAGCGGTGCCGTCATTGCGGTGAGGCGCTGGCCCATCGCGCGTCACCTGGCGGGCGCCTTGTGCATCGTGTGCATGTCGGCGATCAGCTGGTACTTCCTGCGCCGATTCACGCCGGCCGCGTGGCCTTTCGTGGATTCGACGGTGACGTGGTCCAGCGTCTTTGCGACCTTTCTGGTCGCGCGCAAGGTTTACGAGAATTGGCATTGGTGGCTGGTGATCGATTCCGTCAGTTTGTGCCTGTACTTCACGCGGCACTTGTATCTCACCATGCTGCTGTTCGCCTTCTACCTGGTGCTGATCGTGATCGGTATGCGGCGGTGGCGCGGCAGCCTTGTTTCCCCGGCCCATGCGGCCGGATGAACTCGAGGGTCTGGCTGCACGTCACGTCCCGGGCGAGGGACCGCTCCATATCGCCCGCCTGCGAAAGGGTTTGATCAACGAGACTTACCGGGTGGTGCGCGACGGCAAGGGGTTCGCTGTGCGCGTGGCGGCCGCGAATCCCCAACACCTGGGCGTCGATCGCGAATGGGAGGCGCGGCTGCTGGGGGCTGCGGTGGCCGCCGATCTGGCTCCTGCCGTCGTTTACTGCGATCCAGAGCATGGAATTCTGATCACCCTCTGGATCGAAGGCCTGCCGTGGAGTCCCAAGGATGCGCGGCGGGCTGCCGGCATCGAACGCATCGCCGGGCTCATGCGCCGCATCCACGCCTTGAGGGTGCCGGCGCCGGCACGCGTGATGAGTCCTGCAAGATGGATCGATTACTATTCAGGCGCGGCTCCCCGCGCCCCCACGCCCCTGCGGCAGGCCGCCGCCGCGCAGCTGGCCGCCCTTACGGCACTGCCCTGCGCCGATACCGTGGTGTGCCACAGCGATTTGCATGTGGACAACCTCATCGACCGCGACGGCTCACTGGTCCTGCTCGACTGGGAGTATGCGCACGCCTCGGAGCCCTTGTGGGATTTGGCGGGATGGAGCGCCAACAACGATTTCGAGCCCGAGCTGCGGCACGAACTTCTCGCAGGATACCTCGGCAGGCCGCCGACGCGCGGTGAGGCTCTGCGCCTGAAGCGATTGGGCTGGCTGTACGACTATGTCTGTCTGCTATGGAGCGAACTTTACTTAAGCCTTCCGCGCGACGCCGCACCGGATGCCACCGCGCATGCCCAAGTTGCCGCACGTGCGCGGCTGCTCGCGGCGCGTCTCGATGAGACCAGGTAGTCGCGCCGAGCAACTTCCGGCACACTAGCCGGCTGGCGACGCACCCCTTCGGGGGGAAACTTACGGAGATCTCAATGGCGCGGATGATCGTAGTGGACCGGGACGGGAAGGAGCATGACATCGAGGCAAAGCCCGGTTTGAAGGTGATGGAGATCTTGCGCGAACTCGACTACGGAGTCGCCGCGATTTGCGGAGGCCTTTGCTCCTGCGCCACCTGTCACGTGTATGTGGACGAAAATTGGGCCGGCCTGTTACCTAAGCCGCAGAGCGACGAGCTCGAGCTGCTCAGGGAACTACCCGACTTTCGCGAGGCCGCCTCGCGTCTGTCGTGCCAGGTCGATTTCACCGAAGCGCTGTCGGGGCTCAAAGTGGCCATTGCCCCCGACACCTGACGATCATTTCTTCTCGGTTTGCCGCCGCACCGCCTCCTGCGCGGCGGCGATCGCCTGTGGATCGCCGAGGAAGCGGCGCCCGAGAGACTGCAGCTGTTCGTCCAATTCGTAGAGGATCGGGATTCCCGTCGGGATGTTGAAATCAACGATGTCGCCCTCGGACATCAGGTCGAGCATCTTGACCAGGGCGCGCAGCGAATTTCCATGCGCCACGACCAGCACGTTCTTGCCGGCTCGAAGCTCGGGAACGATCTGCGACTCCCAATAGGGCAGGACCCTCGACAGGGTGTCTTTGAGGGATTCGGCGGCGGGCAGAGAAGCCGCGCTGACCTCCGCATACCGAGGGTCGAAACGGGGATGCCGCGGGTCGTCCGGACTCAAGGGAGGCGGCGCAATGTCGTAACTGCGGCGCCAAATCTTGACCTGCGCGTCGCCGTGCTTTGCAACCGTCTGCGCCTTGTTGAGTCCCTGCAAGGCTCCGTAGTGGCGTTCGTTGAGGCGCCAGCTGCGCTCCACCGGGATCCACATGCGGTCGGTGGTGTCCAGAATGAGCCAAAGCGTGCGTATCGCGCGCTTCAGCACCGACGTGAAGGCGATTTGCGGCTCGATCCCTTCGCGCTGCAATTCCCGCCCCGCCTGCACCGCCTCCAGGCGACCCTGATCGCTCAAATCGATGTCATGCCAGCCGGTGAAGAGATTCTCGAGGTTCCAGATGCTCTGGCCGTGTCGAACCAAGATCAGTTTTCCGGGCACTATTCCTCCTCGGAGCGGGCGGGCTCCCGACGCATGAACGCGGCGAACACACCTTCGAACAGTGTGGCCAAGGTCTCGCCGCACCTTATTTCCACGCGCACGCGTATTCTCCCCCGGCCCGCACGGCGCAGCATCCTGCAAAATCTGCCGATTTGCGCCGCCGGAGGCGCCGTCGCGCAAGACCGCAACTCGCCCTCGACAGGCGCCAGGAAGCGCGTGCTCGATTCCTGGATCACCACGTCGGCCGGCAGATTCCGTGTCTCGAGATACCGGGTGGCCCAGGCCCAACCGGCCAGCACAGCCACCGAATACAGGCTGCCGCCGAATGCGGTGCCCTTGTAGTTGGCGTTCGGCGCGAGCGGCGCGCGCAACACGACGCCTGCGTCGTCCGCCGACTCGACCACGATGCCGATGTGCCTTGCCAGCAGGAATTCCCGTCCGATGCGGTCCTGCAGGTAGTCGCGGCCGAAATTCGCGATTTGCGCAGCCATCCGGTCAATCCTGCGCCAGGCGCCTGACCGCCTGCAGGGCGACGGACAGAGTCGCAAAATCCGGCGCCGAACCGGTGCGCAGATCGACGACGATGCGCTTCAGCGCATCGACGGGCGCCGCATGCCGCTCGATCCAAAGGCTCACGCGTGCGCCGGCGTCCCGGCCCTTGCACGACAGCACCGCTCCGGTGATTTCGCGCTGAAGCTCGTAGAGATTGTCGCGCAAAGTGCCGCGAGCGACCGCCTGCCAATGGCCGTCGACGGTGAGTCTTTCGATCTGCTCCTTGATCCAGGTCAGGCCGATGCGCTCCCCCAAATCGAAGTACGCCTTGGCGGCATAGCCCATCCCGAGGCGCGAGGCCGTGGCGACGTCCACCAGGTCCAATGCACAGTGCAGGGCCTCGAGCGAGGCAATTCGAGAGGCGAGCTGTTCGGGTACGTTCTGCTCGATGAGGTCCGAGCGCAGCACGTTCAAGCGCGCCTGCTCGGTGACGCTGAGGACGCCCGGCAGCTCGTGGAACAGCTCCGCCACCTTCGCCGCATAGCGCGAGACCGCGTGCTCGATGTCGAGATCGTTGCGCCGCTTCTCGAGCAGCCAGTAAGTCATGTGCCGCAGCAGACGCGTGGTCTGAAACATGGCCGTGTACTGGACGGCCGCGGGGATGCGGTTGTCGAGGGCTTCGATCTGTGCCCAGATATCGCGCACCGCGAACACCTCGCGCGCGATGCTGTAGGCGCGCGCGATCGCCGCGGGGTCCGCTCCGGTGTCGTCCTGCGCGCGGATCGGAAAAACGGGCCCCATGCGGTTGATCAAACTATTGGTGATCGCCGTGGCGATGATCTCGCGCCGCAGGCGGTGCCGCTTCAAACGTGCGGCGAAGCGCTTCTGGACCGGTGTGGGGAAATATCGCGCGAGCTCCGTCGACAGGTAGGAATCCTCCGGTACGTCGGAATGGATGAGCGCCCGGTACAGCCAGATCTTGCCGTAGCTCAAATTGATCGCGAGCTCCGGACGGGTCAGGCCCTCGCCGGCCTTGCGCCGCTCGGCGATCTCCTCTTCGCTGGGCAGGAATTCCAGCGAGCGGTTCAAATCCCCCGATCGCTCGAGCGCGCGGATCACGAAAGCGCTCTCGCTCAGGCGTTCCTTGGACTGGAACTCGCTGGTGCTGATCGCCTGGCTCTGGAGATAGTTGTTGCGCAATACCAGCGCAGCGACCTCGCCCGTCATCTGCACCAGCAGCCGATCGCGCTGGGCGCGCGTTATTTCCTTTGCAAGCACGGCGCCGTTCAAGAGAATCTTCAGGTTGACCTCGACGTCAGAGCAGTTCACGCCGGCTGAATTGTCGATGAAATCCGTGTTCAGCCTGCCGCCGCGCCGCGCGAATTCCACGCGGCCGAGCTGGGAGACGCCGAGGTTGCCGCCTTCGCCGATGACCTTGCAGCTCAATTCGCGGGCATCGATCCGCACCGCGTCGTTGCTCCTGTCCCCCACGTCGCTGTGGCTCTCGGACGAGGCTTTGACATAGGTGCCGATGCCGCCGTTCCAGAACAGATCGACGTGCGCCTTGAGGATGGCCTTGATGACTTCGTTCGGTGTGGCCTGCGCGGGAAGCTCGAGCAGCGCCTGTGCTTCGCGCGACAGGGTCAGGTTCTTGGCCGCCCTCGAATACACTCCGCCGCCCTTCGATATCGCGCCGCGTGAATAATCGTCCCAGCTTGAGCGCGGCATCTTGAACAAACGTTCGCGCTCCTTGAAGGCGCGCGCCGGATCGGGCTGCGGATCGATGAAGATGTGCATATGGTTGAAGGCCGCCACCAATCGAATGTGCGGCGATTGCAGCATCCCGTTGCCGAATACGTCTCCCGCCATGTCGCCGATGCCGACGACCGTGAAGTCACGGCTCTGGATGTCGACTCCGATCTCGCGGAAGTGCCGCTTCACGCACTCCCATGCGCCGCGCGCCGTGATCGCCATCTTCTTGTGGTCGTAGCCCGCGGAACCGCCGGAGGCGAATGCGTCGCCGAGCCAGAAGCCGTACTCCTCGGAGATTGCATTGGCGATGTCGGAGAAGGTCGCGGTTCCCTTATCGGCGGCCACCACCAGGTAGGCGTCGTCCTTGTCGTGGCGCACCGTCATGGCCGGCGCGACGATCTTGTCGTCGACGATGTTGTCGGTGACGTCCAAGAGGCCCCGGATGAGGGTCTGGTAGCACGCAATCACCTCGATCTGCTGCGCGTCGCGCTCCTGCGGCAGGCGCTTGACGACGAAGCCTCCCTTGGCTCCGACCGGGACGATGACGGTGTTCTTCACCTGCTGCGCCTTCATGAGACCGAGCACTTCGGTGCGGAAATCCTCGCGGCGATCCGACCAGCGAATGCCGCCGCGCGCCACGTAACCCATGCGCAGGTGCACGCCCTCCATGCGCGGCGAGAACACGAATATCTCGAACAGCGGTTTGGGCAAAGGCAGCTCGCGCAGATGCTGGCTTTCGATCTTGAACGAGAGGTACTCCTTGAGCGCGCCGTCGCGGCCGCTTTGATAGCCGTTGGTGCGCACCGTCGCCGTGAGCGCATTCCACAAGGCACGGAGTATTCGATCCTCGTCCGAGCGGGTGACTTCCTCGAGCGCCGCGCGTATGCGGTGGTCGAGCCGCGAGAGTGAGCTCTGGCGGGCGGCGGGTGTGACCTGCGGATCGAAGCGGGCGACGAAAAGATCCGCGAGCGCGCGCGCGATGGCGGCGTGGTTCACCAGGACCTGCGCGACATAACCTTGACTGAACGGCAGGCCGGTCTGCAGCAAGTACCGGCAGTATGCGCGCATGACGATCACGATGCGCCAGGGTATTCCGGCGGTGAGCGTCAGCTGATTGAAGCTGTCGTTGTCCATGCGGCCGGTCCAGACGGCCGAGAAGGTGCTCTTGACCTCGCGCTCCATGGCGTCGAATCGGGCCGCCGTCGACGCCTGCATTACCAGTTCAAGATCCTGAATCCAGGCGCGCCGGCCGCCCGGGAAATCGAGCTCGTAGGGGCGCTCTGCAATCACCTTGAGCCCCATGTTCTCCAGCATGGGCAGCAGGTCGGAGATCGGGATGGCATCTTGGTGTCGGAATATCTTCAGATAGAACTTGTCTTTGCGCCGCGGCTCGCGCCGGTAGATGTCCAGATGCAGGCGCGCCGGTTCCTTCTCCACCGCTTCGATGAACGACACGTCGAGTGCGGCGGCGTCGCCCGAAAAATCCTCCGTATAGGCGGCGGGAAACACCTGCGCGTATTTCTCGAACATCTGCAGCGCGTACGCCTCGTCGAGGCGCGACAGCAGCGCCGCCTTGAACCCGTCCGACCACGACCGCACCGCCGCGGCGACGCGCCGCTCCAGGGTGTCGGTGCCGATGCGGCTTTCGTCGGTGGGCGCAGTCCTCGCGACGATGTGGATGCGCGCGAGATTCGACTCCGCGATCTGCACCTGGGATTCCATGCCGCTCGCTGAAAACGCCTCGCGAATGACTCTTTCGATGCGCTGGCGCACCTGGGTGTTGTATTTCTCGCGCGGCACGAACACCAGGCAGGAATAGAATCGACGAAAAGCGTCGCGGCGCAGCAGCACCCGCACGCGTGGGCGCTCCTGCAGCCCGAAGATGCCGGTGACGATGCGGCTCAGTTCGTCGACGCTCGCCTGAAACAATTCGTCGCGGGGAAAGGACTCGAGGATGTGCATCAGCGCCTTGCCGTCATGGCTGTCGGGAGCCAATGCGAAATGCTCCACCACTTGTGCCACCTTGTGCCGCAGCACGGGGATTTCGCGCGGGTTGCTGTTGTAGGCCGATGAGGTCCACAGGCCCAGGAATCGCTTCTCGCCGATCAAGCGTCCCTTGGGGTCGAAATGCTTGATGCCGACGTAGTCGAGGTGCCCTGATCGGTGAATGGTCGACACCAGGTTCGCCTTGGTCACGAGGACTATGTCGCGCGAACGGCTCTGACGGCGGATATCCCTCGCCAGAGAGCGATTGCTCCCGGTGGAATGCGAGTGCCCGCGGCGCAGAATCCCAAGACCGGTGGCCTCGACCGGCCGCAAGCTCTCCTGTCCCTTGCGCCCCTGCAATCGGTATTCGCGGTAGCCCAGGAAGGTGAAGTGGCGATCCTCCATCCAGGCGAGCAGCGCCACGGCTTCGCTCAAATCGCCCGCATCGAGGTGTTCGCTCAAGGAGCTCAACTCCTGCGCCACCTGCCGGGTGGCGCCGCGCATCTTGCCCCAGTCGGCGCATGCCACTCTGACGTCGCTCATGCTGCGCTCGATCTGCGAGGCGAGGGACCGGAGCGCCTCGGGATCGACGATGCGATCCACCTCGATGTGCTGAAACGACTCCAGGCGCGGCCTCCTTCCCGAGGTCTGCCTGTCCTGTGCCGCTTCCCCGCGTTCGCGCACTGACAGCAAAGTTCCCAAGCCGTCGCGCGACACCGCAAAGATGGGATGCGTCAGAAAGTGCAGCGCGAGGGCGCGCTCCGTCAGCGCGAGGTTGATCGAATCCACCAGAAAGGGCATGTCGTCGTTCACCATCTCGATGACGGTATGCGGCGAGGCGTAGCCGTGTTCGCGCAAGGACGGATTGAACACCCTCACCAACGCGGTCCTGCGCCGCCGGCTCGCGAACATCAAGTGCGACAACGCCGCCGCAGCGAGTTCCGCGGGCTCGCGCGAGGCGAGATCCTCCACGTCGACGCTGGCGTAGTAGGCCCGCAAGAAGCGCGGCCAATCGAGGTTGCGCATCGATTTTGGCGGCTTGACCGCCGACCGCACGACGGCGGCCAGGATATTGCGACGTTGTTCCGAGGAAGCCTGATACATGGCATTTCCTTGCGTTAGTCCGGTTTTTCGAGATCCTTGATGACCGCGCCAAGGAAGCGGCACGCCTCGCCGCCTGTAATGCAGCGGTGATCGAAACTCAATGAAAGGGGCATCCGCCGATGAGCCTGCACGGCGCCCGCGACGACCACCGCATCCTCGCGGACCTTGCCCGCGCCCAAGATGGCGACCGCCGGGGGCACCACCAGGGGGATTCCATAGCGGCCTGCGAGGGTGCCGAAATTCGACAACATGAGCGTGAAGTCGCGCAGATCCTCCGGCTGGGTGCTGCGCCGGTGGGCCGCCTCCTTTTGCAGCGCGATGCCCTCGCGCAGTTCTTGCGGCGATTTGCGCTCGATGTTGCGCACCACCGGCACGATGAGACCGCCGGGCGTATCGACGGCAATGGCAAGATCGATGTGCGCGACCAGGAGCCGCGACTGCGCCACCGGATCGTACCAGGCATTCAAGGCGGGTTCCGCGCGCCATGCGGCGATCATCGCGCGCATGAGCCGCAGCATATAATCTCCCCGCTGCGTCCAATGGTGAATGTCGGCGTCGTCGCACACGGTGCTGCCCGGCACCTGATCGCGCGACAGGGACATGCTCTGCGCCATGGCGCGCCGGACGCCGCGCAACTGTTCGACCCTGCCGTCGGCGGGACCCGCCGCAGCGATGGCGCGCGCCGCCGGCGAGGCGGCGGCACCGTTACCTGTTGCCGCACCGTTCGAAGCAGCCGGGCCGTTAGCAGCGCCCGAGCCGTTGGCGGCGCCCGCGCCGTTCGAGCCGGGGGCCCC
Source organism: uncultured Gammaproteobacteria bacterium (assembly GCA_963702735.1). Lineage (GTDB taxonomy): Bacteria > Pseudomonadota > Gammaproteobacteria > Steroidobacterales > Steroidobacteraceae > Bog-1198. The sequence continues at coordinate 886,688 of CAVPDW010000003.1, forward strand.
CATGTTGGCGTGCCGCAGTACATCGTCGAGCGTGATCAATCCGGCGCGACCGGTTCCTTGGACCGCCGCAAGATCCAGGCTGAAGCGTCTCGCGAGCGCGCGCGCCGCGGGTACCGCGCGGGTGCGGGAATCGCCGTTGCCGCCGTGCGCGCCTGCGGCCTGCGCCGATTCGACGAACTCCTCCTCGCTCGCCGCCGGCATGCTGCCGACGACGGTGCCTGAATCGAACTCGATGAGCGGCGCGCCGGTGGGCACAATGTCGCCGGGCCCGCCGTGCAGGGCGGTTACCACTCCGCCGAAGGGCGCGGGTACCTCGACCACGGCTTTGGCGGTCTCCACCGACACCATGGGCTGATCGACCCGCACATGATCGCCCACCTTGACGTGCCATTCGACGATCTCGGCCTCGGCCAAGCCCTCGCCCAAATCAGGAAGCCTGAATGTACTCATGAGTTGTCTCTAGTCGGCGAAGGTAAGTTCGACCGCGTCGACGATCCGCTGCACGCCCGGAATGTAATCGTGCTCGAGCTTGAACAGCGGCATGATGGTGTCGAATCCGGTGACTCGCTGGATGGGGGCCTGCAAGTCGTAAAGGCCGTGCTCTGCGACCGATGCAGCAATCTCGGCGCCCACGCCGACGTTGCGTGCGGCCTCGTGGATGATCACGAGCCGGCCGGTTTTGGCCACGGAGGCCAGAATGGTCCCAATGTCGATCGGGCTCAAGGTCGCCAGATCGATGATCTCGGCGCTGATTCCGCGCTTGTCGAGCTCGACGCCCGCGCGCAAGGTCTCCATCGTCATCGCCCCCCAGGTGACCAAAGTCACGTCGCATCCCTCGCGCAGGATGAAGCACACATCGAGCGGCAGAGCCCGGCCGTCGTCGTGCACTTCCTGTCGCATGGCGCGATACAGGCGCACCGGCTCCAGGAACATCACGGGATCCGGGTCGCGAATGGCCGCGAGCAGAAGTCCGTAGGCGCGCGCCGGCGAGGAGGGGCACACGACGCGTAGTCCCGGGATGTGACAGAGCATGGACTCGGTGCTTTCCGAGTGATGTTCGGGGGCGTGGATGCCTCCGCCGTGCGGCATGCGGATGACGACCGGGCAGGTGAGCCGGCCCCGCGTGCGGTTGCGCATGCGCGACATGTGATTGACGATCTGGTCCAGGGCCGGATACAGGAAACCCATGAACTGAATTTCCGCGACCGGCTTGAGGCCGTGCGTCGCCATGCCGACGGACATGCCTGCGATCGTCGCTTCGGCGAGCGGCGTATCCTGCACCCGGTCCTTGCCGAAGCGTTCCTGCAGCCCCGCGGTCGCGCGGAACACTCCGCCGTTTACGCCCACGTCCTGTCCTATCACGACCACGTTGACGTCCTGCTGCATTTCCCAGCCATGCGCCATGGCGATGGCTTCGACCATGGTGATTTTCGCCAAGTCAATGACCGCTGGGGCTGGGTTTCGAACCGTATTTTCGCGCACTGAGGCGCTGTTCATGCAAATGGCCGGGCAGGTCGGCGAACAGATGCTCGAACATCGCATCGGTGGCCGGTTTCGCGCGGCCCAAGTACTCGGTCACGGCCGCATCGACCATGGCCGAGCACTCTTCCAGCAGGGCTCGCTCCCTTGCGTCGTCCCAGCCGCCGCCCTTGACGAGAAATCGGCGCAAGCGAAGCAGAGGCTCGAGTGCCCACGCCTCTTTGACTTCCTGGTCCGCACGATAGCGGCTGGCGTCGTCCGAGGTCGTATGATCGCTCAGACGGTAGGTCATCGCCTCGATCAGGCGGGGACCCGCACCCGACCTGGCCGCTTCGAGAGCTTCGCCGACCACCTCGCGCACCGCGAACACATCGTTGCCGTCGACTTGTATTCCCGGGATGCCCGCCGCCACCGCTTTTTGCGCGAGCGTGTGCGCCGCCGTCTGAGACGCGACAGGCACGGAAATCGCCCAGCCGTTGTTGACGATCACGAACACCACGGGCAATGCGCGCGCGCCGGCCAGATTGAGCGCTTCGTAAAACGCGCCCTCGGATGTGCCGCCGTCGCCGATGTAGGCGAGGGCGCAGCGCGCCTCCTTGCGCACCTTGAAGGCCATGGCCGCGCCTGCCGCGTGCAGTGTCTGGGTGGCGATGGGCACGCACCAGGCGAAATCGTGCCGGGGCACGGCGAAATCGCTGCCGCGCTCGTCGCCGCCCCAGTACGTCAGTATCTCGGTCATGGTCACACCGCGCCAAAGCTGCGTGCCGAATTCGCGATACACCGGGGCCAGCACGTCCTCGGGACGCATGGCGGCGCCGATGCCGACGTGCGCGGCTTCGTGGCCGAGGCAGGACGGATACGTGCCGAGCTGTCCGGTGCGCTGTAGATTCACCGCCTTGGCGTCGAACACGCGGACCAGCGTCATGGCCCGGTACATGCGCAGCACCGAGGATGAGTCCTTCGCGAACTCCGGCAACGGCGCCACGGCCGCGCCGTCGGGATCGAGGATCTGCCTGTACTGAATCTTGAACTCGGCAACCGTCTTCATGCGCGAATTATGCCAGGTGTTGATTATCGATGCGCTAGGCGCAACGGGCTTCAAGGGCGATGCTCGGAGGCGAGGTAGCGCAGTGTCTGCATCTCGACCAGGCGGCTCGAGGCGCGCTGGAACTCGAGCCGCAGCCTCTCGCCGCGATACAGCGCGTCCGCCGCCGCCGCCGCCGATACCACGAGCTTGACGCCGCGATCGTAGAATTCGTCGACCGCCGCGATGAAGCGGCGCGCGGCGTCATCGTCATGATCGGTGAATGGCGGAATGTTCGAAATGAATATCGTGTGATACAGGCGCGCGAGCTCGATGTAGTCGTTCTGGCTGCGCGGACCGTCGAAGAGGTCGCCGAACTCGAACCACGCCATTCCCGCGCCCGTGGCCCGTGCGGGGATGCCCCGGTCTTCGACGACGAGAGTTTCGGGTCCGGCGGCGGAGTCGCCGGCGAGCGCGGCGAAGCTGCGGAGCAGCCGCGGCGCCGTGTCCGGCAGCGTCGAATCGAAGTATGTCGGCGCCTGCTCCAGCCGGCGCAGGCGATAGTCGATGCCGCCGTCCAAGTGCAGCACCTGCGCGTGCTTCTGAATCAGTTCGACGGCCGGCAGGAACCGTTCGCGCTGCAGCCCGTCCCTGTACAGCTCCTGCGGCGCCGTATTGGACGTGGCGATGAGCGTCACGCCGCGGCGAAACAGGCTCTCGAACAGGGCGCCCAGTATCATCGCATCGGCGATGTCCGCGACGAAGAATTCGTCGAGGCAGATGATCCGGGCTCTGCGCGCCAGTCGACTTGCCACCGTCTCGAGAGGTTGTGTGCGACCGGCGACGGTGCGCAGCTCCGCATGCACCCGGCGCATGAAGCGATAGAAGTGGCTGCGTTCGCGCCGCGGAAACCCGAGCGATTCGTAGAACCAATCCATCAGCATGGTCTTGCCGCGACCGACGCCGCCCCAGAGGTACAGGCCGCGCCGCGGCTCGCGCGCAAGGCGAGGCAGCCATGGCGCGAGCGCTCTGAGCCTCTCGCCGGTCGAGCGGGACGATGCCAGAAGACTGTCGCGCAAGTCGTCGAGCAGAATCGCGGCCTCAAGCTGGGCCGCGTCGAACTCCAGCCGCCGCGCCGCGACCTCGGCTTTCAGGCGCGTTTCGACCGACCGAGGCAAGCTGTCTCCTGGCAGGGCGGCGATTCTACAGGCTCTGGTAGTTGGGCCCGGAACCGCCTTCCGGCGTCACCCATGTGATCTGGCCGGCGTAGGGGTCCTTGATGTCGCAGGCCTTGCAATGCACGCAATTGGAGGAATTGATCTGCAACTTCTTACCGCCGGTGCCGTCGTCGATCATTTCATAGACGCCTGCGGGACAGAAATTGGTGCAGGGATTTCCGAACTGCGTCGCGCATCGAGTCGCGCACAGCGCCGTATCCGCCACGTGCAGATGCACCGGTTGGTTCTCATCATGCGTCGTTGCGGCGAAGAAGACGAAAGCCAGCCGGTCGCGCGGCGGCAGTTCGCGATCCCCCCAGGCTCGATCAGGCGATTGATAGTCATCCAGATGCTTCAGAGCCGCATCGTCGGCGTGATTGGCGAGAGTCCACGGCAGTTTGCCGAAAGTCGCGGTTTCGAGCACGGCATTGGCAAGACCGAACCACAGGCCGCGGCGGAAACCCGGCCGGATATTGCGCACCTTGCGCAGTTCACGGCCGCCGATCGATTCGCGCCAGCGCGCATCGAACCCGGCGCTGGTGCCGCGCTCGGCGAAGTGCGCGGCGGCGGTAAGCCCCGAGCGTATCGCCTGATGGATGCCCTTGATCTTCGGCGTATTGAGCGTGCCGCCCGCGTCGCCGACCAACATGGCGCCCGGCATTTCGAGCGTCGGCATCGATTGATAGCCGCCCTCGATCATCGTGCGCGCGCCGCCTGCGATGATCTCCCCGCCCTTGAGCAGGTTCTTGATGTCGGGGTGATTCTTGTACTGCTGGAAGGCTTCGAATGGCCTGAGGCGCGGGTCCTCGTAGTCCAGGCCGACCACGAAACCGACGTACACTCTGTCGTGGTCGAGGTGGTATAGAAAGCTTCCCCCGTAGGTCCGATTATCGAGCGGCCAGCCCACGGTGTGCTGAATGAGGCCGGGCTGCACGCGCCCTGGCGGCAGCTGCCACATTTCCTTGAATCCCAGCCCATAGGTTTGGGGCGAATAACCCGCATCGAGATTGAAGCGCTTGACCAATTGCTTCGAGATGCTGCCTCTGCAGCCCTCGCAGAGGATCGTGACCTTGGCATGAATCTCGGGACCGGGCGCAAAATTCGGGCCGCGTTCGCCGTTCTTTTCAACTCCCATGTCCCCGATGCGCACGCCCTTGACGGCGCCTGCCTCATCGAACAGGGCTTGCGCGCCCGCGAATCCCGCAAATACGTCCACACCCAGCTTCTCGGCCTCTTGTCCGAGAATGGGCACCAGTTGGCCCAGCGAGATGATGAAGTTGCCGTGATTGGCCATCTGCGGCGGGGTGGGTAGGCGATAGCGCTTGCGGCGCGTCATGAACAGGAACTCGTCGCGCGCGGCCGGCACACAGATGGCGGGGGGGCGTTTTCGCCATTCGGGAAGCAGCTCATCGAGGGGCCCGGGTTCGAGCACCGCGCCCGACAGGGAATGGGCACCCAAGCTCGCTGCCTTCTCCAGCACGCACACGCTCAAGGCGGGGTTGAGTTGCTTCAGTCGAATCGCGCAGGAGAGACCGGCCGGGCCGGCTCCGACGATTGCAACCTCGTATTCCATGACATCGCGCGGGGTTTCACTCATCAAATGGACACCTGAATTCGTATTTATTTGACGAAAACGCCCCGGAAGACCAAGGGCTCGAAAAACGCGCGATAGTAGATCACAAACCGAGGGATGCCGGGAGGCATCCACCAGGCGGACAGCCGTTGAGGGGATCTGCCCAGTAATGTCGCTTTATAGAGTGGGGACACCCATGTTGACAGGCCACGGATGCCGGCTTCCAGGATGGCCAAGGGATTTGGGCATGGCTGGGGCAAGGACGCCCACCCCATTCATTCCCGGTCGGCCGATGCCGGCCATCAATCCTGCCGCCAGCTCGCTTTGCGCTTGCCGAAGAAGGCGCTGAAGCCCTCTTGAGCCTCCGCCTGGATGCGCAGCCGCGCCAGCCGCGCTGCCGCGTCGCGGGAGGCCGCCGCCCGATTCGGCGCCGCAACCTGTGCAACCTCGCGTATTAGGGCTTTGGCCTCGGCCTCCGCCCCGGGTGCGCCCTTCTGCAATGCCTCGGTGATGCGGCCGCACGCGGCGTCGAGTTCTGCGAGCGGCACCACCTCATGCACCAGCCCCAGCCCCTTAAGATCTGCCGACGTCAGTGCCTCGGCCGTCAAGAAGTAGCGCCGGGCGGCGCCTTCGCCGATCTTGCCCAGCACGAAGGGCGAGATGACCGCCGGTATGATTCCCAGCCGCACTTCGGTGAAGGCGAATTTCGCGGCATCCGATGCCACCACGATGTCGCAGGCCGCGAGTATCCCAAGCGCCCCGCCGTAGCCGTCGCCGTTGACGCGCGCCAGGGTCGGCTTCGGCAGGGAATCCAAGATGCAGAGCATGGCGGCAAGCGCCTCGGCGTCCTTGAGATTGTCGGCCTCCGCGGCCTGCGCTTGCGCCTGCATCTCGCCCAAGTCGGCGCCGGCGCAGAACACCTCCCCGACACCGGTGATCTGCACCACCCGCACCCGTGGGTCGTGGGCGCAGCGTTGCAGTTCGACGCACAGCGCGGCGATGGTCGCACGGTCCAGTGCATTGCGCTTCGCGGGGCGATTGAGCGCAATCTGCGCAACGCCTGCAACGGTCGATGCAAGAACGAATGAGTTCATCGGTGGGCGCTTCGCAGCGTCACAAGAGTTCGATGGCGATCGCCGTCGCCTCGCCGCCGCCGATGCACAGGCTCGCAATGCCGCGCTTCTGCCCGCGCGCGCGCAGGGCATGCAGCAGCGTGGTCATGATGCGCGCCCCTGTGGCGCCGATGGGATGACCGAGGGCGCAGGCCCCGCCGTTGACATTCACCTTTGCATGATCGAGGTCCAAATCCTTGATCGCCGCCATCGTCACCGCCGCGAAGGCTTCGTTGATTTCGTACAGGTCCACATCCCCGGCCCGCCAATTCAATTGCTTGAGTAATTTCGCGATCGCGCCCACCGGGGCGAGCGTGAACCATTCGGGTTCGCGTGCAAAGCTCGTGTACCCCAAAATACGCGCCAGCGGTTTCAAGCCCCGCGACGCCGCAACGGAGGCGCGCGCCAGCACCAGCGCCGCCGCGCCGTCCGAAATGCTCGAAGAGCTTGCGGCCGTGACGGTGCCGTCCTTCTTGAATGCGGGTTTCAGGGTCGGGATCTTGGCGATGTCCAAGGTAAACGGAGTTTCGTCCTTGTCGATCACCGCCTCCCCCTTGCGGGACTTGGCCGTGACTGCGGCAATTTCGGCTGCAAACGCACCGTTGGTGACCGCGGCCAGCGCACGGCGCACCGACTCGCCGGCGAAATCGTCCTGGGCTTTGCGGCTGAACGCGTATTTCTCCGACGTGGCTTCCGCAAAACAGCCCATGAGCTGTCCGTCCCATGGGCTTTGCAGTCCATCGCAGAACATGTGATCCAGCACCTCCTGGTTCCCCATGCGGTAGCCCGCGCGTGCCTTGGGCAAGAGGTAAGGTGCATTGGTCATGGACTCGAACCCGCCCGCCACGACCACTTGGGCCGTCCCCGCTAGGATTTGGTCGCAGCCCAGCATCACGGCCCGCATCGCTGATCCGCACATCTTGTTGACTGTGGTGGCGGGAACGCTTGCCGGTATGCCGCCCCCCAGGGCAGCCTGGCGCGCCGGCGCCTGGCCGATGCCGGCGGACAGTACGCAGCCCATGATCACCTCATCGACTTCGTGAGGGGCCGCTCGGGAATCCGCCAGCGCCGCCCTGATGGCCGCCGATCCCAACTGCGGGGCGGTGACCGCCGCGAAGGCGCCCTGAAAGGCGCCTACCGGCGTACGGCGGGCGGACAAAATGACGACGGGATCTGAATTCATGCGAATACCCTTGATTTTACGGGGAATCTCTCATTATAGACGCGGGCCCGGCCTTTCAGCGCGCTTCTAAGGGGCGAGCGGCTCGCCCACGGCGCGGGCGATCAGTTCACGGCTGCGCTGCCGTGCATCGCCGGCGCTCAGAACTTCAAGTATTTCAACGCGAATCGGTGCGCGGTATATCCAGGCCCCTCCCGGGGGCAGCACGGCGCGAGTGCCGTGAATGGCCATCGCCACCACGGGTATGTCGGAGCGTGCCGCCGTGGTGAATGCGCCGCCGAGAAACCTGCCGATCTGGCGGATCTCGCTGAAGGTGCCCTCGGGAAAGAACACCAGGGACTGGCCCGCCGCCGCAAGCCTCGCCACCCGGCGCGCATCGACCCCGCCCTTGTGCCGATCGAAACGTTCGACGAATTGCGAACCCAGGCGCCGCAGCAGCAGGCTTGCAAGGGGTACGCGCACCATCTCCTTCTTGATCACGAAAGCAAAGTCCGGCGGCAATGCCGCGGCCGCCACCAGGCCGTCGATGTAGCTCGCGTGATTGGCGACCACCACGCAGGGTCCCTGCGGAAGGCGCTCCACCCCCACCACCGCGAATGGGATGCCGGCCGCGCGCAGAAAGACGCGCGAAACCACCCCGGCCACCCGCCGGCGCCGGCGCAGGCTCGGGATGAAAAGATTGACGGCGAGCACGCTCAATCCCAGCGCCGTGAAGGTCACGAGGCAGTAGGCGAGATACGCCGCATGCGCCGCCGTGCGCAGGCTCGCCCGCTTGGTTACTGTGATCTGGTTCTCCTTATGTTAATACTTGACTGTACTGTGATTCTGGTCACGCCGACCCGCCGGGACGCCTCGCATACTGGCTCCTGCGCGCTTATACCGCACCATTTCGTGCGAATACCACGCGGAAAACTATGGCGACGGCTCTCAAACGCACGGTTTATACACGCACCACGGGCGCAGCGGTACCCACTGCGCGCGAGGCGGCGGATCCCGCCCTGCAGCGTTTCCTCGATGCGGTGTGGCTGGAGCGCGGACTGTCGACGAACACGCTTGCGGCGTATCGGGCGGATCTGACCGCCTTGGCACGATGGCTCGAGGAGCGCGACGGCGCACTGCTCAAGGCCACGCGCATCGAACTTCTGGGTTTCATCGCAGCGCGGGTCGAGGGCGGATCCCGGCCCCGATCCACCGCGAGGCAACTGTCGAGTTTCCGGAGATTCTTTCGGTTCATGGTGCGCGAAGGGTTGATCGAGCTCGATCCCACTGCGCAGATCGCCATGCCCAAGATCGGCCGCTCCCTGCCGAAGTCGCTGACCGAGGCGGAGGTCGATTCCCTGCTCGAGGCGCCGACCGTGTCGGACCCGCTGGGGCACCGCGACCGCACCATGCTCGAAGTGTTGTACGCCACCGGCCTTCGGGTGTCGGAACTCGTGAGCCTGAAGCACAACCAGGTCAATCTCAATCAGGGCGTGATGCGCGTCGTCGGCAAGGGCAACCGCGAACGCCTGATCCCCTTGGGAGACGAGGCGGTCAAGTGGCTGCAACAATTCATGCAGGGACCGCGCGTCGAGATCTTGCTGGAGCGCCAGACGGACTATCTGTTTCCGACCCGGCGCGGCGATCGCATGACGCGCCAGGCGTTTTGGCACATCATCAAACGTTATTCGAAGAAGGCGGGAGTCGAGAAGGAGCTGTCGCCGCATACGCTGCGGCATGCCTTCGCCACTCACCTGCTGAATCACGGGGCGGACCTGCGCGTGGTGCAGATGCTTCTGGGCCATAGCGATCTGTCGACGACGCAAATCTACACGCACGTCGCGCGCGAACGGCTGAAAGAGCTGCATTCGCAACACCACCCGCGCGGCTAGGCTCTCGCGGCCGCGGCCAGGCTCTCGCGGCAGCGCCTCCGGCAGACGGCGAGCGTCTGCTAGAATCGCGTGAACCCTGAGGCGTACGCGGGGTCGAACGAATCAAGCATCCCCGGAGCCCCTGGCATATGAGAATTCTCGCCGCCGTTGTTTTGGCCACGTACGCCTTGGGGCCGGGCACGCTCGTCGCCGCCGAACCTGCGCAGACGCCGCCCGCGGGCCAGTCCGCGGATGCGCGCGCCGCGCTGTTGAAACTACTGCCTGCCGGAGCGAGGCTCGAGGACCTGCGGCCGTCGCCCATCCCCTCGATCTACGAGTTCATGCAGGGAGCCGACGTCAGTTACATCACCGCCGACGGCAAGTATTTTCTGGACGGCAATCTCTACGACATGGGCACGCGCGAGAATCTGACCGAGGCGCTGCGCACCCGCGCGCGGCTGGCCATGATCAATGCGGTTCCCGAATCCCAGATGTTGATCTTCTCGCCGAAGAACCCCCTGTACACCATCACCGTGTTCACCGACGTCGATTGCGCCTACTGCCGCAAGCTGCACAGCGAGATGGCCGAGCTGAACCGCCTGGGTGTGCGCGTGCGCTACATGTTCTATCCGCGCACGGGACCGAACACCGAGAGCTGGAAAAAGGCGGAGGTCGTCTGGTGTTCGGCGAATCGCAACGAGGCGCTGACCCAGGCGAAGCTGGGCGCGAAGCTCGACACGACCAAGATCTGCGATGCGAATCCGGTCGCCCGAGAATACGCGCTCGGTCAAAGCATCGGCGTGCGCGGCACGCCGGCGATTCTCACGGAAAGCGGCGACTACATCTCAGGGTACATGCCGCCGCGCGAACTCGTTCAAGAGATCAAGGACCTGCAGCTGGCGAAGCGCTGAGCGGCCTTGCGAGCGCAGGCCCGGTCAATCAGCGCTCCAGCAATTTGAGCTTGTCCGGCACGCCTTCCCAGCTCTTGGCATCCGCCGGCGCGGCTTTTTTCTCACTGATGACCGGCCACTTCTTGGCGAGCTCAGCGTTCAGCTTGAGGAAGTTTTCCTGACCGTCCGGGATCTCTTCTTCGGAGAAAATGGCCTCCACCGGGCACTCCGGCTCGCACAGCGTGCAGTCGATGCATTCATCGGGGTCGATCACGAGAAAATTCGGGCCTTCATGGAAACAGTCCACGGGACAGACTTCCACGCAATCCATGTACTTGCACTTGATGCAGCTTTCGGTGACCACGAATGCCATGACTTACCCTTCTATTAACCCAATTAAAGATTCGACCGGTTGAACCGAACGCCATTCTGCCACAGACGTGGGCGTTAGGATTTCAGCCGCCGGCGCAGCTCGGTGAAATGATAACCCTCGCGTCCTGCGCTTCGATCCTCGAAGTATTTGCGCAACGTGAATTCTCCGCTCGGAAACGCCAGCTGCGACCAGGGGATCTGTGCCTCGTCGTACAAGCCCACCTCCAGGCTTTCCGGACCCGGAGCGAATTCGGGCTTGAGCAACCTGGCTCGGAACATCACGTGCACCTGGCTCGCGCCGGTCACGCTCACGACCGCGAGTAGGGAGCCGATTTCGACCTTCGCCAGGGCTTCTTCATAGCATTCGCGCGCTGCCGCCGCCTCGAGGGTTTCGCCGTTTTCCATGAACCCCGCCGGCACCGTCCAGAATCCAAGCCGCGGCTCTATCGCGCGGCGGCAAAGCAGTATCTTGCTCTGCCACTCGGGCACGCACCCCAGCACCAACAGCGGGTTCTTGTAGTGCACCGTGCCGCAGCTCGTGCATACGTAACGCGGCAGATGGTCCCCCGCGGGAACCTTCAATTCGACGGGTGAGCCGCAGTTGCTGCAGAAGTTCAAAGGTTACACTCTAAAAAATCTGGTGCCCGGAGAGGGAATCGAACCCACACGGTGTCACCACCACCGGATTTTGAGTCCGGCGCCAGGTAGAATAAGTATCTGTTTTTACAACAAATTATCTCGACATTTTCTCATATGTGTAACTCAATGCGTAAATCTCAAGATTGCACATGTACCCTCTTCGCGCCCGGAAATTGAGCGCGCCACGCATTTTTCGACAAAATGCCCGGATATTTTACCTGGTTTCGCCCGGCGCGCTGGGGAAGGTTGAGCCGCATGATCGTACATTTGCCCGCCGACCAGAAAGCATTGGTCCGCGATGCTATTGCGAGCGGACGGTCGCCCAGCGTAGAGGATGCCATGCGCGAAGCGCTTGCACTATGGGAGCGACGCGAGCGTGCCCGCACGGAGATTTTGGCGTCCGTCGATGTGGCAGAAACCGCGCTTGCACGTGGCGAGGGCCGCGTGATCACCCAAGAATCCATGTGGGACCTGGCTGCAGAGGTAAAGCAGCGCGGCCGTGCGCGGGTCGCTGCTGCCCGCGACAACGAGCCGTTGTTGTAAGCGCGAGATAGTCGGGAAGCAAAACCTCCTGTGGTTAAACCTATTGGCAATGGACGTCGTCGTGAGCATGCCGGATCCCGTAGCTCGCCAATGGGGAGATACTCCCCAGGCGATCGGCGGCCATGTCATTGAGGATGCCGTGATCGAGCGTTACCGCGCCGGACGACTCTCGCACCGCCGGATCGGGGAAACTCTGGGTCTCGACTACTTGCGGACGGAGAGCTTCCTCAAGGAGCGCGGAGTACCGCTGAACTATTTGGCTTCCGACCTGGAAGCGGATGCGGCTACCCTCGAGAAGAATCCTGCCGCGCTCGTGAGCGTCGTCATATCGGATACCTCGCTGCTGCACTATCTCATCCTGTGCGGTGTCGATTCGGTACTACCTCGACTGTTCGAGCGAGTGATCATTCCGCCAACCGTCTTTGCCGAGCTCCAACATCCCAACGGGTCCCGGCTTTCGCCGCTCAATGCGTAACGCGCCACCGGCGCTGAGGTAGAGCCTGATGGCCGAAAGGCTGTGGGCCTCTACAGGAGAAGCGGGAACAGCCGCTCCACGACGAGCGCGGCGGCTTGGGGCGCGTCCCAACTCCGGTCGGCGGCGAGCAACGGCGGTATGTCCGAGAGAAAACGCTTATCTTCCATTTTCGCCGCAAGGTTGCCCTCGAACTCCGCCCGCGTGACGGCGTGCCCGCCCTCGCCCATGTAGCGCCGGAAGGCGGCGACGATGCGCGCCGGATCGACAGCGCCGCGCGAAAGCGCGCTTGCCATGTCGTACAGGTCGCGGCCTTTGCGCCGCTGGTAGAGTGCGCGAAGCTTGGTGCCGAGGAGCTCGTCCAGGTCGTAGGTAGTGATGTCGGCGGACCCATTGAACCAACGGGACGCGACCGTGAACGGTACGCGCCGGAAGCCGTGCGTGGTGAAGTGCTCGCGGGTATTCACTTCCACCTTGAGACGGAGCGGCAACGGCGTCGGGTCCTCGGAAGAAAAGCGGTAGTTGAATGTGACCCGGCCTTCCGTCTGTTTCCATTGCGGCTTGCCGAGCCACGGGTCGAGCACTTCGCGCAGAGCGTCCATTACCGCACCGGCCGGCTCCGCCCGCACCTGCACGAAGTCGATGTCCTCGGAATAGCGTGCGGCCGGGGTGAGGTAGAGCTTGTAGAGCGCCGTTCCGCCGCGAAAGGCGAGCGCGTTGCTCAGGACGGGATGCGAGAAGATGTTCACCAGCGCGCGGCAAATCGCCAAGTCCTGCTCGACCTGGGCGTTGTCGGCCCACGGCGCGCGTGCCCGCCATTCGGTGATGTAGTCGCGCGGGATCATGTCTCCGCCTCTACGTCGGCGTTGACGACGAGCTTCCAGTCGGCGTCGCGCGGATGCCCGACGACGGACTCGGACGGCACAAGGGCCGCCGCCTCGTGGGCGTGCTTGCGCACGTAGTCCTTGAGCAATTTCGCCTCCGGCGCTTCGTCGATGCGTTCCAGCAGATAGCCCAATCTCTGCGCCCACGGCATCGGGACGCGCGGCGCGAGCGCGGCGAGCTTGTCCGCGTCGAGCTTCGCGGCGAGTTCGGACAGAATCGTGGCGACGGCATCCAGCCCGCCGATCTGCGCCTCGTAGCCGATCAGGTCGAACGCTGTGGCGTCAGGCGTCGAGACTTTGATCGTGCCGCGCGGCGTGTTGATGTTCTGGACCGGCACCTCGGCAAGACGCTTGCGGACGTGGAACGCGACGCGCACCTTGCCGCATTCGATTGGCCGGCGCGCTTTGCTGACCATCACCTGAAACTCCTGCGGCCGGTGATGCGCCGCGCCGTGATACTGCGCGGCCGACAGAAGCCCGGCGTAGTAGGGCGTTTTCGTCTGTTCCATCAGGGACGGAATAAACTGGTCTGCCGGCAGGGAGCCCAGCGCGTGGTATTCCGGTGGGACGACCACATAAAGCCCTCGTCCAGGGCTGGCGATCTGCCCCCTGCGACGCAGGCGGTTCAGCGCGAGCTTCACGGCGTCGCGGGATGCGCCGGTCTTCCGGCTCGCATCCAGAGACGTGAAGAAGTACCGGCCACCCTGCGTGAGCTGGGCGAGATAGTCCTTGAGATGGAGATTCGACTCCGATTTCATTCACTTAAAGTATCAAAAAAAGATACTTTATGCAATTAGAATCGGAAACCATAGGATTCGAGGGAAATTCCCTCCTCACGCGGGCCCCCGCCGCGGGCTTGCCCGGGTGGGATTCCGGCCGGCGGTGCGTTTACTCTTCCTCCGGCTCAATTTCCCACCCTTCTTCAAAGTCTTCGTCTTCGTCGTCTTCATCGAAGGACGCGTGGGGCGAGCCGATGACCTCCATCATGACAAGGCGATCCTTCTTGTCGGGAATGTCCTCGTAGAGGGTTTCCAGCTCGTCGATGACTTGCGCGCGGGCGGTGTCGGACTGAAAGCAGTCCAGGTAGTCGCCGATGAGTCCCGGATCGAAGCCGAGCGGCTCGATCTCTCGGAGGAATTTCAGGTATCCCGAAGGCTCCTTGGTGTTCATGAGGAAGATCAGCGGTTCCTTCCAGAGTACGTCGCGCTCCTTCACGACCTGATAGAGCGCGCCCGATATCTTGACGACGATGTTTCGGATGAACTTTTTGTATCGGCCGTGTTTTCGTGCCCAATGATGGAGTCGCGGTCTTCAAAGGTAACTTTCAGGTGCTTTCAAGGAAGTCGAACAGCGCGTGCTTCTCCTTGCCGAGCGCCAGAGGGGAGCGCAGGGAGAAGCGGTCGTATCGCAGGTTTTCGTAGAACCCCGTCAGGAGGTGCAGGAAAGCGTTTTCGCGATGGAGAGCTTGAGGGGATTGCGCTTCTGAATGCGCGCGAGCAGTTTTTGGTGGTTGTGCGCTGGAGCCATGCGCCCTCAAATGTCGTCCATAAATAAAATTTCTGGTGCCCGGAGAGGGAATCGAACCCACACTCTTTTCAGGGAACCGGATTTTGAGTCCGGCGCGTCTACCAGTTCCGCCATCCGGGCATGCCAGACCCTGCAGTATATGCGATCGGCGCCCTTGGTAGAATGCTCCAACGTCATGCTGCGCACGGATTTTCACTTCGAACTCCCCAAGGAACTCATTGCCCAGCGTCCCGCGACGCATCGCTCCGCCAGCCGGCTGTTGGTGCTGGACGGGACTTCCGGATCCTTAAGCGACCGTCAATTTCGCGATCTACCGTCCCTGCTGAATCCCAACGATCTGTTGGTCTTCAACGATACGCGCGTGATCGCCGCGCGGATATACGGCCGAAAGGAGAGCGGCGGGCGCGTCGAAATCCTGCTGGAGCGCGCTCTCTCGGCGAGGACCGCGCTCGTTCACTTGAGGGCGAGCAAGGGCTTGAGGCAGGGCGCCGTCGTAAGGCTTCCCGGGGGTGAAATCGCGCGCATGCTCGAACGGCGCAGCGATCTGTTCCTTTTGCAATTTTCATGCGACGTGATCCCCTTCTTCGAGGCTCGAGGCGAGATGCCCCTGCCGCCCTACATCACGCGCGCGCCGGAAGGCGCCGATCGCGAACGCTACCAGACCGTCTATGCCC
This sequence comes from uncultured Gammaproteobacteria bacterium, assembly GCA_963702735.1. Lineage (GTDB taxonomy): Bacteria > Pseudomonadota > Gammaproteobacteria > Steroidobacterales > Steroidobacteraceae > Bog-1198. Next base: position 902,124 of record CAVPDW010000003.1, read on the forward strand.
GCGCTCCGGGGGCGATTGCCGCGCCGACCGCCGGCTTGCACTTCGACGCCGATATATTCGGCGCGCTTGCGCTGCGGCAGGTACGCCATGCGTTCGTCACCCTGCATGTCGGCGCGGGCACATTTGCGCCGGTGCGTACGGACGACATCGACGCGCACGAGATGCACGAGGAGTACCTGGAGGTGCCGGAGGCTGCCTGCGCCGCAATCAATGCAGCGCGCGCGGCCGGCGGCCGCGTGATCGCGGTGGGCACGACAGTGGTGAGGAGCTTGGAGGCCGCGGCCGGCGCCGACCGCGGGACGGAGGCCGCGACGCCGGGGCCGGCCGGCGCAGGGCGCCCCGGCCTTGCGCCGTACCGCGGAGCGACGCGGATATTCATCAAACCCGGGCACCGGTTTCGCGTCGTGGACGCGATGGTCACCAATTTTCACCTGCCCGAGTCAACCTTGCTGATGTTGTGCTCGGCCTTCGTCGGACGCGAGGCGCTGCTCGCGGCCTACGCCCATGCCGTGCGGGCGCGCTACCGCTTTTTCAGCTACGGTGACGCGATGTTCCTGATCCCGCCACTGTCCTCGCCGGCGAGCCCATGATGCGATTCGCATTGCTTGCGAGCGACGGCGCGGCGCGGCGCGGCAGGCTCGAATTCGCGCGCGGCAGCGTCGAGACACCCGCGTTCATGCCGGTGGGCACCTATGGCACGGTAAAGGCCATGACGCCGGAGGATCTCGAAGATATCGGCGCCGAGATCGTGCTCGGCAACACCTTTCATCTGTATCTGCGGCCCGGGCTCGAAGTGATCGAAGCGCACCGGGGATTGCATCGCTTCATGAATTGGCGGCGGCCCATCCTCACGGATTCCGGCGGCTTTCAAGTGTGGAGCCTGGCGGAGATGCGCAAAATCACCGAAGAGGGGGCGCATTTTCGCTCACCCGTCGACGGCGCGCAGGTGTTCCTGTCGCCCGAGCAATCCATGCGAATTCAGCGCACCTTGGGCTCGGATGTCGCGATGAGCTTCGATGAATGCACGCCGTATCCGGCCACCGAGGAGGAGGCGCGCGCGTCCATGGAGTTGTCGATGCGCTGGGCGGTGCGGGGCTACGCCGAATATTACCGCACGCCTCCTCCCGGCACTCTGTTCGGCATCGTGCAGGGCGGAACGTACCCGCATCTGCGGTTGGAATCCTTGGCCAGGCTGGAGGAGGTCGGCTTCGCGGGCCTTGCCCTAGGGGGCCTCGCGGTGGGCGAGACCGAGGCGGAGCGCGACCGCGTTCTCGAAGACCTGTTGCCGCGGATGCCGCCCGGCAAACCGCGCTATCTGATGGGGGTGGGAAGGCCCGAGGACATCGTCGAAGCGGTGCGCCGCGGCATCGACATGTTCGATTGCGTCATGCCGACCCGGCACGCGCGCAACGCACACCTGTTCACGCGCTACGGGGTGGTCAACATACGCAATGCAGCTCACCAGAAGGATACCGGACCCATCGAGGAGGGGTGCGCCTGCTACACCTGCCTGAACTACAGCCGCAGCTATTTGCGGCATTTGGACAAATGCGGCGAAATATTGGGCGCTCATTTGAACACCGTTCATAATCTGTATTTCTACCAGCGATTGATGAGGGAGATTCGCGGGGCCATCGAGGCGGGCGGGTTCGACGCCTACGCCGCAGAGTTCTATGCCTTGAAGGCGGCGGCGCGGCTGTGATAATCGGGCGGGGGCGGTGCGTTAAGTTTCAGTACCGCTCCTGTATACTACGCCGCTTTGTGTCGTGGCGTCGGCTGCAAAAAACGAGTGTAACACTATGGATTTCTTCATAAATACGGCAAATGCGCAGGGTGCGGGCGGCGGGCAGAGCATGATGAGTGCCTTGTTGCTGCCTGTCCTGCTGCTGGTCGTTTTCTACTTCTTGCTCATCAGACCACAGAACAAGCGCGCCAAGGAGCAGCGTGAAATGCTCTCCAAGATCGCAGCGGGCGATGAGGTGGCGACCACGGGCGGCATTCTCGGCAAGGTGACCGAGGTGGGCGAGCAGTTTCTGACCCTGGAAATTGCCAGCGGAGTCAGCGTCAAGCTGCAGAAGTTTCAGGTCTCGCAGGTTCTGCCCAAGGGCACGGTCAAGAGCGCATGATCGCGTATCCGCGCTGGAAGATCGCGTTGGTCGCGATCGTGTTGGTCATCGGAATCTTCCTGGCGGTGCCCAATTTGTTCGGCGAGGAAAGCGCGCTGCAGCTCGCGCGCGATCGGGCGGCCGTGGTCGAGGCGGATCGCACTGCGGTAGAGCAGTTGCTCAAGGACAAGGCAGTGATCCCGACCGGCGCCTTCCTCGAGCAAGGACGCCTGACGCTGCGTTTCGCGAGTACGCAGGATCAATTGAAGGCGCGCGACCTCATCAACGAGGCGCGCCCCAACCAGTTCACCATCGCGCTGTCGAAAGCGTCGCGCGTCCCCGAGTGGATGCGCAATCTGGGCTTGACCCCGTTGAAGCTCGGCCTGGATCTTCGCGGCGGTGTGTACCTGGTGTACCAAGTCGACGTACAGGGTGCGGTGAAGCAGCTGCTCGATCATCATGAGCAGGACTTTCGCGCCTCTCTGCGCAACGCCCGCGTGCCGTACCAGGACGTACAGGTGGACTACCCGGCGGATCGGGTGCGGGTGCTGTTCCGCGACGCAGACAGCGCGGCCAAGGGAAAAACGGCCATATCGACCGACAACCGCAACATGACCCTGACCGAAACGACGGTCGACGGGGCACCCGCGCTGGAGCTGCGGCTGACGCCGCAGGAAATCAAGGAGCGCCAGGATTACGCGGTTCAGCAGAACATCGTCATTCTGCGCAATCGCCTCAACAGTCCCGAACTCGCTGTATCCGAGCCCCAAGTCGCGCGCGAAGGCGTGGACCGTATTTCCATTCAATTGCCCGGGTTGCAGAACTCCGCCGAGGTCAAGAAAATTCTCGGCAAGACGGCAACCTTGGAATTCCGCATGGTCGACGACAACAACAATCCGCTCGAGGCGGCGAGCACTGGGCGCGTGCCCCTGGGTTCGAAGCTTTACTACACGCGCGACAAGCAGCCGGTGCTGCTGAAGCGCGAAGTGGTGGTCACCGGCGATCAGCTCACCGATGCCTCGTTCCAGCCGAACACCCAGGACGGACCGGCCGTGTCGGTGAGTCTGGACAGCCGGGGCGCCGCGAAGATGCTGAAGAACACCCAGGAGAATCTCGGCCATATGATGGCCGTGGTGTTCATCGATCGCTCGCGCGAGAAGAACGCCGAAGGCGTGGTCATCGACCGCACCACCGAGGAGGTCATCAACCGCGCGACCATTCGCAGCGTGTTCGGCAATAACTTCCAGATCACGGGCGTCAATCCGATCGAAGGCCGTGAGCTCGCGCTGCTGCTGCGGGCGGGCGGGCTGGCGGCGCCTGTCACGCCGATCCAGGAGCGTGCCATCGGGCCGAGCCTCGGCCAGGACAACATCGACAAGGGTGTGCACGCCATGGTGTTCGGCATGCTGGCCGCATTCCTCTTCATGGCCGTTTACTACAAGGTATTCGGCCTGATCGCGGATCTTACGCTCATCGCCAACGTGGTGATGCTCACGGCCCTGCTGTCGATGCTGGGCGCCGCATTGACGTTGCCGGGAATCGCGGCCGTGGTGCTGACCGTGGGCATGGCCGTCGACGCCAATATTCTGATCTACGAGCGCATCCGCGAGGAGCTGCGCAACGGCGTCTCGCCGCGTGCGGCGATCACCGCCGGATTCGAGCGGGCATTCTCGGCCATCGCCGACTCGAACGTCACGGCGTTCATCGCCGGCCTCGTGCTGTGGCTGTTCGGCGCCGGCGCCGTGCGCGGTTTCGCGGTGGTGCTGATGCTGGGTATCGCGACCTCGATGTTCACGGCCGTGATGGGCAGCCGCGCCCTGGTGCAGGTCATTTACGGTGGAAAACGCAAGGTCGACCACTTGTCGATTTGAGAACGAGGGCTTGGGCCCGAAGGCTGCCACATGGAATTTTTTCACAAAGTGACCCGCTTCCCCTTCATGCACACCCGCAAGGTGTGGTACGGGCTGTCTGCGGCCTTGATCGTCGCCTCGATCGGGCTGGTCGTGATCCGCGGTTTGAATCTGGGAGTGGATTTCACCGGCGGCGTGGTCGTCGATACCAACTTTCCGCAGGCGCCCAACATCGAATCGCTGCGCACGGCGCTCGAGAAGGCGGGGGTTGCGAACGCCCAAGTGCAGGCCTTCGGCAGTTCGCGCGACATTCGTGTGCGCCTGCCGCCCGATCCCAACGCAAAGGGCGATCAGATCGGCGCGCACATATTGCAGATCTTCGAGACGGTGGCGCCGGCCGTCACCCTGCAGGGCACGGAGGTGATGGGTCCGCAGGTGGGACAGGAACTGTTCGTGAAGGGCGGATGGGCGCTGTTCGCCACCCTGGTGCTGATCCTGATCTACGTCTTGTTCCGATTCACCTTGAAGCTCGCATGCGGCGCGATCTTGGCGGTATTGCACGATCCGATCTGCGTGGTGGGATTTTTCGCCTTGAGCCAAATGACCTTCGACTTGACGGCGATCGCGGCCATCCTCGCGGTGATCGGCTACTCGCTGAACGATACAGTGATCGTCTTCGACCGCATCCGCGAGCGCGCGCGCACCGCACGCAAGCTCAGCATCGCCCAGGTCATCGACGAATCGATCAATCAAACGCTGTCGCGAACCATCATGACCAAGCTGGTGACGCTGTTGGTGGTCCTGGCGCTGCTGTTCTTCGGCGGCGAAACGCTGCACGCGTTTTCCGCCGCGCTGGTGATCGGCATTCTCGCAGGCACCTATTCGTCGATCTACATTTCAGCGGCGCTGGCGCTCGACTTCGGGCTGCAGACCGACGATTTGCTCGAGCGCAAGCTCACCAAACCCGAAGAAGTCGACGGCATGCCCTGACGCCGCCCCGTGGGGCGCAGCTTCCCGGGAGTCCCCGTCGCTAGCGTTGTTCGGCGAGCTGGCTATGGCTGCGCGAGTACATGAAGAAGAGCACCAATCCGCACCCTGACCAGATGAAGAAGGCTTCCCAGGTGATCGCGGGCAGCCCCGCCATGAGGAAGCCGCAAAAGCCCATGCCGAGCAAAGGCACCAGCGGCACCATCGGCGTGCGGAACGGGCGCTTGAGATCGGGGCGGGTCTTGCGCAGTACGATGACGCTGGCGCACACCATGAAAAATGCAGCCAGCGTGCCGAGATTGACCAGCTGCGCCACTTTTCCGATGGGCGAGAGGCCTGCGATCAGCGCAATGGCCACGCCGGAACCCAGGATCAATCGCACCGGCGTCTGCGTTTTCGGATTGACGACCGCCATGGGCTTGGGCAGCAGGCCGTCGCGCGACATCGCCAGCACCACGCGCGTCAAACCGAAGTACAGCACCAGCATGACGGTGGTGATGCCTGCAAGGGCGCCGACAGAGATCAGCGCCTCCGCCCAGCCGATGCCGAGCTGCTTCAGTGCATCGGCGATGGGCGCCTTGATGTCGATCCGGTCGTAGTGCACCACGCCGGTGAGAATGCCTGACACCAGGATGTACAGGACGGTGCAGATCACCAGGGAGGCGATGATGCCGATCGGCAGGTTGCGTTGGGGATTGACGGTTTCCTCCGCCGCGGTGGAGACCGCGTCGAAGCCGATGTAGGCGAAGAAGATCAGCGAGGCGCCCGTGAGCACGCCGCTGTACCCGAAGTGCGACTCGCCGGCGGCGTCGACGACCTGCGGGGGAATGAAGGGATGCCAGTTGGCGGGATTGACATGGGGCGCGGCGACGACGATGAAGATCAGGACGGCGGCCAGCTTGACGAACACCATGACGGTGTTGAAGCGGGCCGACTCGCGCACGCCGATCGACAGCAGCACCGACAGCAGCAGCACGATGACCATGGCCGGCACATTGGCGATGCCGCCGTCGAGCGGTGCGTTGGTCAAGGCATGCGGCAGATGCACCCCGAGCAGCTCCAGGATCTTGCCGAAATACCCCGACCAGCCGATGGCAACCGTGGAAGTTGCGATGGCATATTCCAGGATCAGGTCCCAGCCGATGATCCAGGCGATCAGTTCGCCGATGCCTGAATAGGCATAGCCGTAGGCGCTGCCGGCGCCGCCGATGGCGCCCGCGAGTTCTGCATAGGACAGCGCGGCGAAGGCGCAGGCGATGCCGGATAGAACGAACGAGAGCACGATGGCGGGTCCGGAATGCTGTGCCGAAACCACGCCGGTGAGCACGAATATGCCCGTGCCGATGATGCAGCCGATCCCCAGCATGGTGAGATCGAAGGCGCCGAGGCAGCGCTTCAGGCCGGTGTCGGCATTGACGTCGATCGGTTTGGTGCGGAACAGGCTCATGCGCTCTCCCTCGGAATTCTTGTCGCCGGAGTATGCCTGGTGCACACGCGCGGTGCGAGCCTTAAGGCTCGCCGGCCGCGGCGCGCTAGCTGCGCAACGCCGCCGGGGTCAGGGGTCCCAACACGTCGAGCAACGCCTGATACACCTTGGGATTGCCTGCAATGACATTGGGGCCGAGGGCGTATTCCGAACCGGCCGGGGTGCCGACTCTGCCGCCCGCTTCCTGTATCAGCAGGGTCCCGGCCGCGGTATCCCAGGGCGATAAGCCAAATTCCCAAAAGCCGTCGATGCGTCCGGCGGCCACATACGCCAGATCCAGCGCCGCAGCGCCAGGCCGGCGCACGCCGGCGGCGGTCGACATGACCGACTTGAGCATGGCGAGATAGGCATCCACATGGTCGCCGGCGCGGAACGGAAATCCCGTGCCGATCAACGAGCCTTCCAAGGTGCGCTGCGTGCTCACCCGTATTTTCTTGCCCTCGAGCTGGGCGCCGTCGCCGCGCGAAGCGGTGAAGAATTCCTGACGCATCGGATCGTAGACCACGGCATGCTGCAGGCGGCCCTTGTGCTGAAGCGCGATCGAGACCGCGAATGTCGGGAAACCGTGCAGGAAATTGGTCGTGCCGTCGAGCGGATCGATGATCCAAACGAATTCGCTCTCGCCGCTGCGGCCGCCCTCCTCGGCGAGGAACGCATGCTGCGGGTGGCTGCGGCGAATGGTGGCGATGATGTCGGCCTCGGCCTTGCGGTCGATGTCGGTCACGAAGTCGTTGCGGCCCTTGCTGTCGATCTTCAGGGAATCGAGGCGGGAGAGGCTGCGCACTATCAAATCACCGGCGCGCCGGGCGGCACGCATGCCGATATTGAGCAGTGGTTGCATAGGCTGGCGCTAGAATAGCAGACCATGACGGCCCTCGTTCGCATCGTCCTCATCGATCCAAGCCATCCGGGCAATATCGGCTCGGTCGCGCGCGCCATGAAAAACATGGCGCTGACCGACTTGGTCCTGGTGCGCCCGCGCTCTTTTCCGCATGCCGAGGCCAACGCATTGGCGGCGGGGGCGGACGACATCCTGGCGGGCGCACGCATCGTCTCGACGGTCGGCGAAGCGATCGCAGACTGCGGGTTCGTTGCGGGCACGACCTCGCGGCCGCGCTCGTACTATTGGGAATTCACGACCCCGCGCGACGTCGCCGGGCGCATCGTCGCCTTGGCCGATGCGGATCGCGCCGCCCTGCTGTTCGGGTCGGAGCGCTACGGCCTCGCCACCGAGGACTTGAACCATTGCAATGTGCTGGTGCGCATCCCTGCCAATCCGGAATATTGCTCGCTGAATCTCGCCATGTCGGTGCAGCTCCTGGCGTACGAGCTCTACATGTCGCGCGCGCAGCCCCGGTCGCACACGCAATTCGAATTGCCGCTGGCTCGGTCGGGCGATCTCGAGCATTTTTACGCGCACCTCGAGCAGGTCCTGGGCGAAATCGATTTCGACGACCGCACAGGCCATCTCATGGAGCGTTTGCGCCGTCTGTTCAATCGCGCGCAGCTCGACCGCAACGAACTCAACATCATGCGCGGCATACTGAGCGCGGTGCAGGGCCGGAGGGGCCAATCTTCGCAGGCGCCTCGCGAACAGCGAGGCGCGCGCGACAAGCGCGGCGCGGGCGAATGACCGGCAGTCGCCGATGACACGGCCCGTGTACCTGGACTATGCGGCGACCACCCCGGTCGACCTGCGGGTGGCCGCTGCGATGGCGCAATGCATGACCTTGGAGGGTGAATTCGGCAATCCAGCCTCGGCGAGCCATTCGTTCGGCGATGCCGCGAGGGCCATGGTCGAGACCGCGCGCGCCCAGGTCGCGGCCAGCGTCGGCGCCGCGCCCGAAGAGGTCATATGGACCTCGGGCGCCACCGAGGCCAACAATTTGGCGATATTCGGCGCCGCCGAGTACTACCGCGAGAGCGGCATGCACATCGTGACGGCCCGCACCGAACACAAAGCGGTCCTCGATCCCTGCCGCGAGCTGGAGCGGCGCGGCTGGCGCGTCACCTACCTGGCACCGGACGGAGGCGGACTGATTCATCCCGACCGCCTCGCCGCCGCGCTGCGTGCGGACACTGTGCTGGTGTCCATCATGCACGTCAACAACGAGACCGGCGTCATCCAGGACATCCGCGGAATTGCCGCGATCTGCGAAGCGCACGGCGGCGCGCGCCTGCACGTGGACGCGGCGCAGAGCGCCGGCAAGCGCGATCTCGATTTCGCGCATCTCGGCGCCGACCTCATGTCTCTGTCGGCGCACAAGGCGTACGGCCCGAAGGGAGTCGGCGCATTGTTGGTGTCGCGCCGCGGCCGGGGACGCGAGGCTCCGGTGCACCTTAGGGCGCTGCAATTCGGCGGGGGTCAGGAGCGGGGCTTGCGGGCGGGCACCGTGGCCACCCACCAAGTGGTGGGAATGGGGCTGGCGTTCGAGCTCGCACGGGCGGCGCTCGGCTCGGAATCCGATCGCCTGGCGGTATTGCGGGAGCGGCTGTGGCATGGACTGGCACCGCTCGGCGGCGTGCTGCGCAACGGAGACGCTGAGCGCTCGGTTCCCCACCTTCTCAATGTGTCGTTCGAGGGAGTTGAAGGCGAGAGCCTGCTCGCAGCGGTGCGGGGGCGCCTGGCTGTATCGACCGGATCCGCCTGTACCTCGGCGCTACAGGAGCCCTCCTACGTGCTGCGTGCCTTGGGCCGTGACGATGTATTGAGCGAGAGCAGCCTGCGATTCGGCCTGGGCCGCTTCACACGCGAGCCCGACATCGATGCCGCCGTCGAAGTCGTCACCCGAGCCGTATCGCGCCTGCGGCGGTTGAGCGGCGCGTGAGGTACAACGAGGCCACGGTGCGCTACTTCGAGGCCGCTCCCGGCGCAGGCGTGCTCAGCGGTCCTGCCGTCCTGCGCGGCGCCGCCGGCAGTCGTGCGCACGGGACGTGGGTGCAATTCGACCTGCGGCTGGACTCGAAGTTGGTTCGAGAGGCGCGCTTCCTGGCCTTCGGATGCCCGCATACCATCGCCGTGTCGGCCTGGGTTGCCGAGAATGCGGCAGGAAAGGAGCTGCGCGCGGCACTTCCCGAGACCGTACAGCAGCTGAGCGAACGGTTTGAGGTGCCGGTGGAGAAGCGCGGCCGGCTGCTGATCATCGAGGACGCATGGATTGCCGCGGCAAAGGGCGGGCTGACGCATTGCGGCACGGCCATTGAGTGTTCGCCCCGGAGCCCCATATCTCAAACATGAAAAAACGCGCTTTGGTTCCGTGCGCGGCGGTCTTGGGCGTGTTATGTATAAGCTCCATCGGCCGGTATGTCGGCCTTTCTTCAAGGGCGGCGGTATGGCGATTTTGTTGACGGAATCTGCGGCTGATCGGGTTCGATCTCACCTGGCGCAACGGGGAACCGGATTGGGCTTGCGCGTCGGGATCAAGAAGACCGGTTGCTCGGGATTCGCGTATGTCGTGAATTATGCTGATGAAATTCACCCTGAAGATGCGGTTTTCGAAGCTCGCGGCGTGAAAGTGGTGGTCGATCCTTTGAGCCTGCCGTTGATCGACGGGACGCTGGTGGATTTCGTCAAGCAGGGTCTGAACGAGGCCTTCAAATTCCAGAATCCCAAGGCCAAGGGCGAATGCGGCTGCGGTGAGAGCTTCAACGTCTGAAGCGCCTGCGGGCACCCCGTTCGTAAGGGGTTTTCCCAAGTAATACAGGGACTTCGGCCGCCAATCCGATTGCCCCCGCGAGCCCGCTCCAGTACACTTCGCGGCCCCCTTCTCAACCCGAGGTCGTCATGCCCATCGAGCGTACTCTTTCCATCGTCAAGCCGGACGGCGTCAGCCGCAATTTGATCGGCGAGGTTTATCGCCGTTTCGAGCAGGCAGGCCTGCGCATCGTGGCGGCGCGCATGACGCATCTGTCGCAGGCGGAGGCGGAAGGGTTCTACGCGGTGCATCGCGAGCGGCCTTTTTTCAAGGACCTGGTGCGATTCATGACCTCGGGCCCGGTCATGGTGCAAGTTCTGGAGGGCGAGGGCGCAATAGCCAAGAATCGCGACGTCATGGGCGCCACCGACCCGAAAAAGGCGGCCAAGGGCACCATTCGCGCCGATCTCGCCACGAGCATCGATGAGAACATCGTTCATGGATCGGATGCGCCGGACACGGCGGCGCGTGAGATCAACTACTTCTTCCGCGAAATTGAGCTCTGCCCGCGTACGCGTTAGCTTACGCGGCCAAGGAACAGAAGGAGTGGCATCGGTGGCGGGCGAACGCGTCAATCTACTCGGGCTTCCGCGCGCGGAACTCGAGGCATTCGTGGCCGAGCGCCTCGCTGCGAAACCGTTTCGCGCCCGTCAGCTGATGAAGTGGATTTACCGGCGGGGCGCGGCGGATTTTTCCGCGATGACCGACCTGGCCCAGGATTTTCGCGCGCAGCTCGTCGAAATTGCCCGAATCTCGGTGCCGCAGATCGTCACACAACAGGTATCCGGCGACGGTACGCACAAATGGATGCTGCGCATGGACGAGGCGCAGGGGATCGAGACGGTATACATTCCCGAACCGGACCGCGGCACCCTGTGCATCTCGAGCCAGGTCGGCTGCGCCATGGACTGCACTTTCTGCTCGACCGCACAGCAGGGCTTCAACCGCAATTTGAGCGTGGCGGAGATCGTCGGCCAGGTTTGGCTGGCTCACCGCGAACTGAAAGGGTCGGGCCGCCACGGCCACGGCGACGGGCGCCCCGGCGATGCCAGGGCCAACATCACCAACATCGTCTTCATGGGAATGGGAGAGCCGCTCGCCAACTATCGCAACGTGGTTCCTGCCATGCGGATATTTCTCGACGACTTCGGCTACGACCTGTCGCGGCGCCGGGTGACGTTGAGCACCTCGGGACTGGTTCCGCAGATCTACAAATTGGCGCAGGAGTGCAACGTCGCGCTCGCGGTGTCGCTGCACGCCCCGAACGACGAATTGCGCAGCGAACTCGTTCCCATCAACCGCAAGCATCCGATCGCCGAGCTGCTGGCGGCCTGCTGGCATTACATCGATGCGCAAAACGGACGCAGCGTGACATTCGAGTACGTCATGCTCGACGGCGTGAACGACAAGCCCCGGCACGCACTCGAGCTCGCGCGCCTGCTGAAAGGAAGGCCGGCCAAGCTCAACCTGATTCCCTTCAATGTATTTCCAGGCACGCGCTATCGCCGCTCGCCCACCGCCAGTATCTTGAGATTCCGCGACATCCTCAACGAGAACGGTGTGATCGCCACGGTCCGCAGACCGCGCGGAGAGGACATCGACGCGGCCTGCGGCCAGTTGACGGGAAGGGTCGCCGACCGTACCACTGCGCGCCTCGGCGCGAAACTGACCCCTACGACACGCACCCCGGCGGAGATTCGATGAAGTCCACCCCCGTGAAGACGCTCGCTCTGGTTCTCGTCTTGAGTCTCGCGGCCTGCTCGCACGATACCGGGTTCAAGAAGGCGCCCCCCGCAGTGACGGCCGCCACCAACATGCAGCTCGCGATCGAATACATGAGGCTCGGCGAGCTCGCCAACGCGCGCGATCACATCGAGCGCGCGCTCAACGAGAATCCGGAAAGTGCGGACGTGCAGATGACGGCGGGACTGGTGTACGAGCGCTTGAACGAGAAGTCCAAGTCCGAGCACGCCTACGAGACCGCCTTTCGGCTGGGGAAGGACGACCCCAACATTGTGAATACCTATGCGGGATATCTGTGCCGCACCGGCAAAACCGCCGCGGGAGAAAAGCTGTTCGATCAGGTGGCGCGCAATCCCCTCTATCAAACCCCGGAAGTGGCCTTGGTCAACGCCGGCGTCTGCGTGCGGGGCACGGGTGATCTGGTCGACGCGGAACGCTATTTCAACAGGGCGTTGGCGGTTCACCCGAATCTGCCCGAGGCCATGCTGCAGCTCGGCAACATCGCATTCGACCGCGGCGACACGGCGCAGGCTCGCGACACGGTGCGGCGCTATCTGGCGGTGAATCCGCCCACCGCCGAGGTGCTGTGGCTGGGTTTTCGCGCGGAGCGCAAGTTGGGCGACGCCACTGCGGCGGCGGGCTACGCGCGGCGGGTGCAGACTGAGTTTCCCAACTCCGAACCGGCGCAAATGATGCGTTCCGGCATCGCTCGATGACCGAACACGCCATAAGCAGCGGGCCGCGGCTCAAGGCGGAGCGCGAGCGCCGCGGATTGAGCCCGCAGAAGGCGGCCGACGAGTTGCATCTCGACGGTTGGGTGATCGATGCCCTCGAAGCGGAAAATTACGACCGCATCGGTCCGTCGGTCTACGCCAAGGGACATTTGCGGCGGTACGCCTCATTGCTGGGATTACCCGCCGACGAGATCATGGCCGCCTACGAATCCCGCGCGCATGCGCCCGCGCATGCGCCTGCGCCGGTGCAGACTCCCAACGTTCGGCTGCGCACCGAGACACCGGTGGTGCGCGATTTGCCGTGGTCGCGCATCGCAGGCGGGGCCGCCTTGTTGCTGCTGTTTGTCGGGGTGCTGTGGTGGAGGCCGTGGCATAAGCGCGGCGCGGCGCCTGCGAATGAAGCGAGCCTGGTGGCGAACCGGGGCGCGGCACCTGCAAGCGGCGCCGCCTATTCCTCCGCGGCCGGCGCGCCCCCCGCCGCTTCACCGGCGATGAGTGGAGCGACCCCGACCCCTCCGGCGTCGTCGCCCGCCCTTGCCGCTGCCCCGGGCCCGGCCGCGGCGCAGGCCCCGCTCGGCGGCACGGCCTCGGGAGCCGGCGCTGACGCAGAGGCGGCACCGGGAATGGGCCGCGCGCATCTGCGCATGAGCTTCTCCGCCGACTCGTGGGTCGACATCCACGATGCGGCGGGACGGCGCGTTTTCGCCGGCAACGGCAGGGCCAACAGCGTGAAGACGATCGCCGGGATCGCGCCCATGCGGGTGTACCTAGGGCAAGCGAGCGGCGTGCAGCTCGAGATCAACGACCGTGCCGTGGCGATCGGACCGCAGTTCATGGCCGGCGACGTGGCGCGCTTCGAAGCCGGCGCGGACGGAGTACTACGGCGCGATTCCCGCGGCGCCGCCTCCCCCGGCGCAGCCGCACGTACAGCGCGCCCCAGCGATTGACCGGAGTGCGCCCTTGAGCAAGATTATCGAGCCCCTGCGCGGCGTGCACGATGTGTTGCCCGCGCAAATCGCGGCCTGGCAATACCTGGAGCGCGTCACGCGGGAAATATTCGCCGGATACGGTTACGAGGAAATCCGTGTCCCGGTGATCGAACAGACGCAGTTGTTCAAGCGCTCGATCGGCGATTTTACGGATATCGTCGAGAAGGAGATGTTCAGCTTCGTGGATCAGGGCGAGGACCACATCACCCTGCGCCCGGAAGCCACCGCGGGCATCGTTCGCGCCGTCATTTCCAACGGGATGCTGCGCGAGGGCAGGCTGCGCGTGTGGTGCATGGGACCCATGTTCCGGCGCGAGCGGCCGCAGGCCGGCCGTTATCGTCAATTCCATCAAATCGATGTGGAGGCCTTCGGCTTCGAGGGGCCGGACGTCGACGCAGAGATGATCCTGCTGTCCGCCCGCCTCCTGCGTCGCCTCGGTTTGACCCAACCGAAGCTTCTGGTGAATTCTCTGGGAACACCCGCCTCGCGCGCCGCGTATCGCGAGCAGCTCACCGCTTATTTCAGCGCGCACGAGACGGCGCTCGACGAGGACAGCAGGCGGCGGCTCAGAGGCAACCCGCTGCGCATACTCGACAGCAAGAATCCGGCCATGCAGCGCATCGTCGCCGGCGCGCCTCGACTGCTCGATTCGCTGGATGCGCAATCGCATGCGCATTTCGAGTCGCTGTGCGCGCACCTGCGCAGCGCCGGCATCGAGTATCATGTCGAGCCGCATCTGGTTCGCGGACTCGATTACTACACCCGCACCGTATTCGAGTGGACCACCGACGCGCTGGGTTCGCAGAGCACCCTGTGCGCCGGCGGACGCTACGACGGCCTGGTCGCGCAATTGGGTGGAGCCGCAACGCCCGGCATCGGCTGGGCCATGGGCCAGGAGCGCATCGTCATGCTGCTCGAGAAGCTGGGCTTGGGCGCCCCGCGCGATCGGCCCCAGGTTTATTTGATACTGGCCGGGGAACGTTCGGAGCTCGCGGGTTTCAAACTGGCGGAGCAGCTACGCGACGCCTGGCCGGACCTCAAGCTGCAAATCAATCTCGGCGGGGGAAGTTTCAAGGCGCAATTCAAGCGCGCGGACAAGAGCGGCGCGCAGATTGCGCTGGTTTTGGGGGACGAGGAGATGGACCGCCGCGTGGTGGCGGTGAAGGCGTTGCGCCTTGAGCTTGCGCAGGAGGAATGTCCCCTGTCGCGAATCAGTGAACGCTTGGGCGTGTTATTGGGTCTTTAGGGGCGGGTTAGCGGAGAAGACATGACAGAAGAATATTTGACCGATGATGAACAGCTGGAAGCCGTGAAGCAATTGGCGACGGAGTACGCGCCGTGGCTGATCGGCGGCGTGCTGGCCGGGGCGCTCCTGTTCTTCGGCTATCGGTATTACGGGACCTACATCAACGATCGCGCCCTGAAGGCTGCGGCGCAGTTCGGTGCCATGACTGCCGCGCTGCAGGCGAACGAGCCGGCGAAGTCTCGGCAGATCGCTGAAGGACTGATCAAGGACTACGCCAACTCGCCCTACGCCGACCAGGCGCATTTGGTCCTGGCGCGGCTCGACGTCGACGAGGGCAGGGCCGACAGAGCCATCGCGCCCTTGACGCAAATCATGAACAACTCCAAGGACGGGGATCTGCGGCAGATCGCCCGATTGCGCCTGGCCCGAATCCTGATCGACCAGGGCAAGCCGGACGAAGCGATCGCGACGCTGGCCGAGCCGATTCCGGCCGCATTCGCGGCGCGTTACCGCGAGGTGCGCGGCGACGCGTATCTTGCAAAGAAAGACACAGCTCACGCGCTCGCCGAGTACCAGCAGGCACTGGGGGCCGCCGATGCGAGCGGCATCAACGCCTCATTGCTCGAATTGAAGATCCAGGATCTGGGCGCCGTGCCGACACCGGTTGTGAACGGCGCTTCCCTAGACACTCAACCCAAGGGTAATCCCTGATGCGCTTATTGCTTCCGTTGAGCGTGGCGGCCCTGCTGATCGCGGCCGGCTGCAGCAAGGACAAAGACGTCGAGCCGCCTGCGATGTTGGTCAAGTTCCCGGCGACGTTGCCGGTGAAGAAGCTGTGGAACGAGGGCGTCGGCGGCGGCAAGAAGCAATTGGTGTTGCGCCTGGGGTTGGGGCCCGCTGCCGACAAGGGAATGGTGTTCGCCGCGTCGCACAAGGGCGAGGTCCTGGCGGCTTCGCTCGATACGGGACGCCATATCTGGGTCAAGAAACTGAAGATGCCGCTGTCGGCAGGGCCGTCCGCGGCCTTGGGGCTGGTCGTGGTGGGCAGCAGCAAGGGAGATATCGTCGCCATGGACGGGGCCACGGGGCGCCAACTGTGGCGATCGCACGTGAATTCCGAACTGCTGTCCGATCCTGCGATCAGCGGGAAGGTCGTGGTCCTGCGCTCGGTGGACGGCCGTCTCCACGGCTTCGACACGCACAACGGCAAGGAGCTGTGGTCGGTCGAACAGCAGGTGCCGCGCCTCAGCCTGCGGGGCACGGCGACGCCGATCATCGTGAAGGATCTGGCAATCAGCGGCTTCGACAACGGCAAGGTCATGGCGGTGTCGATCAGCAGCGGCGACACGGTGTGGGATACGGCGCTGGCCTCGCCCCACGGCCGCACCGAACTCGACAGGCTGGTCGACATCGATTCGGCGGTGTGCGCGGTGGGCGACAACGTGTTTGCCACCGGCTTCCAGGGACGCACCGCGATGCTCGCGCTCGACTCGGGCCAGATCTGGTGGGGACACGACATGTCGAGCTATAAAGGCTTGGCCGTCGACGAGGACAACCTGTACGTCACTCAGGCCGACGGCGTTGTGGTTGCGCTCCGCCAGCGCGACGGATCCGAGCTGTGGCGCAACCAGAAATTGAGGATGCGGCGCCTGAGCACGCCCGTGCTGACGAGCACCGCGGTGGTGGTGGCGGATTTCCAGGGCTATGTGCATTGGCTCGACAAGACCAACGGCGAACTCGTCGCCAGGGAGCGCATCGACAAGAAGCGCGTCACCAACGCACCGGTGGCGGTCGGCGACACCGTGGTCGTGCTGAGCGACGACGGCAAGCTTGCGGCGTTCCGCGCCACCCCTGCCCCGCCGCCCGCGCACGCAGCGGCGGCTCCTACGCCGCCCGCGCCGCCGCCCGCGCCCGTGGCGCCTGCTGCGACTGCTCCGCCGACGCCTTGAGATAAGCCGTGCTTCCGGTAGTGGCATTGATAGGTCGGCCCAATGTGGGCAAGTCGACCTTGTTCAATGCCATGACCGGCACGCGCGATGCGCTGGTCGCCGATCTGCCGGGGCTCACCCGCGATCGGCAATACGGCTTCGCACGCCGCACCGACGTCCCCTGCATCGTCGTGGACACCGGCGGCCTCGTCGAGCACGCGGACGTGATCGAAAGCCTGATGATCGCCCAGACCGAACGCGCGATCAGCGAGGCCGATCGGCTCATTGTGCTGGTGGACGGCCGTGCCGGGGTCACGCCGCAGGATCGGTTCGTGGCGCAACTCGCGCGGCGCAGCGGCAAGCCGCTCATACTGGCGGTGAACAAGACCGAGGGCTTCGACCACGACATCGCGGTGGCGGACTTCCACGAGCTGGGGTTGGGTGAACCGCATCCGATCGCTGCGGCGCACGATCAAGGCGTCATTTCACTGCTCGAGGCCGCGCTCGCCGGTTTGACCGCCGACAGCCAAGACGGCCCGGAGTTGACCGGCATCAAAGTGGCCGTCATCGGCCGTCCCAACGTCGGCAAGAGCACCCTGATCAACCGCCTGCTCGGCGAGAATCGCATGGTGGCGTTCGATCAGCCCGGGACCACCCGAGATGCGGTGCTGGTGCCGTTCGAACGCGACGGCGAGCGTTACACCCTGATCGACACGGCCGGATTGCGGCGCCGCTCGCGCGTCGAGGAGGCGATCGAGAAGTTCAGCGTCATCAAGACGCTGCAGGCGATCGAGACCGCTCATGTGGTCGTCGTCGTGATGGATGCGCACGACAATGTCGGCGAACAGGACGCGAGCCTCTTGGGAACGGTCATCGAGCAAGGGCGGGCCCTGGTGCTCGCGGTCAATAAATGGGACAACATTCCCACCGAGCAGCGCGACCTGATCCGGCAGCAAATCGTGCAGCGTCTGCAGTTCGCGGACTTCGCTCCGCTGCATTTCATCTCGGCGCGGCACGGCAGCGGCGTCGGCGAATTGTTTGCCGAGGTGCGCAAGGTTTATGCGGCCGCGACCCGCGACATGAGCACGCCGGAGCTGACTCGGGTGCTCGAAGCGGCCATCGAAAGTCACCAGCCGCCGCTGGTCAGCGGACGCCGCATCAAGCTGCGCTATGCCCATCAGGGCGGCCGCAACCCGCCCGTGGTCGTGATTCACGGCAATCAGACCGATCACGTGCCGGACGCATACCGCCGCTACCTGGTCAACGTCTATCGCAAGGCGTTCGATCTGTTGGGTACGCCCGTGCGCGTCGCGTTTCGCGGCGACGAGAATCCCTTCGCCGGCAAGCGAAATCCCCTGACTCCCCGGCAAGTGCGCAAGCGCAAGCGGCTGATTCAGCGCAACAGGCGCTAGGCACCTTGGCGCACTGCGCAGACCGGCTCGCGTGAATTTTTGCTAGACTAGCTTCCCGAGGCTACGGGCGGGATGGCGGGTGCCGGTGCTGCAATTCACTAAAAAGAAAGCCTTCCGCATTGCCGCGATCGCGGCGCTGTTGGCAGCGCTGTACGCCCTTGCCGGATTCCTTCTTGCTCCGCGGCTGCTGCGCTCGGCACTGATGCAGGACATCCCCAAGACCCTGGGGGTCACTCCACAGGTGGGCGAGATCCGCATCAATCCCTTTCTGTTCCAGGTGCAGATCAGGGATTTCTCTTTGACGGCCCCGGACGGCGAGAAATTGCTGGGATTCGGACGGCTGTTCGTCGATTTCGATCTGTCCTCGGTCTGGCACCGCGCCTTCACCTTCGGCAACATCGACATCGACTCGCCCTGGGTCAACGCGACGGTTGCGAAGGACGGTAAGCTCAATCTTCTCCAGCTGCATCCGCGGACTCAGGCCCCCCAACCCGCGCCGAGCAAAGCGACGTTGCCGGCAGTGCGCATCGGCTCGTTCAAAGTCAGCGCGGGGAGGGTCACCTACGACGATCGCAGCCGATCGTCCGACTTCAGCGCGCGCCTCGAACCCATCGATTTCGAGCTGCGCGACTTCACCACCGGAATCGAGGGCGGCCGATTCACGTTTACCGGGGTTTCGAAGGTCGGGGAGCGAATCGAATGGCGAGGGCATCTGTCGGCGCAACCGATCGAATCGGACGGCGAGCTTCATATCGGCGCACTCAAGGCGCGCACGATCTGGGACTATGTCGAAGATCAGGTGAGTTTCGCGGTCAATTCCGGGACCATCGATGTGGACGCCGGCTACACATTCTCGCTGAAGGATGCGCTCGACCTGCATTTGAATGTCTCCAAGGTCGCGGTCTCGGATCTATCCGTGAGGCCCAAGCAATCGGATGTCGATTGGATCACCCTGCCGCGCATGCTCGTGAGCGGAGCCACCGTCGATTTGTCGAAGCGGCAGGCGCACGTCGATTCGCTGTCGCTCACCGGCCTTCAATTGACGGCGTGGCTGGAGCCCGATGGTTCGCTCAATCTGCTGCGGCTCGCGGCTCCGGCGGCCGCGCCCGCGCCGCCGGGAGCGGGGGGCGGTGCGGTCAAGCCTGCGAGCGGCGCCGCGGCGGCCGCTGCGCCGTGGAAATTCGATTTGGGCGAACTTACGCTTGAGGAAGCGAGCATCTCTGCCGAGGATCGCGGTACGTCGCCCCCGGCCAAGCTGCTGCTCGCACCGCTCTCCGTGAAGGTGGACGGCGTGAGCCTGGATCTTGCAAAGCCCGTGACCGTGGCTCTCGATACGCGTGTCAACGGTTCGGGCACCTTGAACCTCGTCGGCAGCGCGACTCCGCAACCCTTGTCCGCCGACGTCGCACTCAAGCTCGACGCAATCGAGCTTAAGGCGGCGCAGCCCTACATCGCGCAGCACACCTCGATGACGCTGCGCGGCGGACGCTTGAGCGGCGACGCCAAGATACGCTATGGGGCAGCGAAACCCGCGCTGCAAATCCGCGGCAATATCAGCGTCGCCCATCTGCACACCGTCGACAATGCACTGCACGATCCCTTCATCGATTGGCAGCGCTTGGATGTGGAGGGGGTGAACTTCCAGCACGATCCTAACCGCTTGGACATCGAGCAAGTCACTGCGCGCGGACTGTACGCGCGCGTCATCATCGAGCCCGACCGCACCCTGAATGTGACCCGGGTGATGGCGGGTCCCGGCGCCACGATCGTCGCGCCTGCGGTGCCCGGGGGCGAGCCCGTCGCGCAGACCGCGCCGCCTGCGCCGTCGGCGCCGGCCGGCAAATCCGCGGCGGGTAAGGCTCGCGCAGCCGGGGTCGCCGCCGTCCCGATGCCGATGGCCGTCAAGAAGATCGTATTGCACGCGGGAGCGGCCAACTTTGCGGACCTGTCCGTGCAGCCCAATTTCGCCGCCGGCGTTCAGAGCATCGAGGGAACGGTGATCGGCCTGTCCTCGAAACCGAACACGCGCGCCAAAGTGGACATCCACGGTGCCGTCGACCAATTCTCGCCGGTTGCGGTTACCGGTGAAGTCAATGTGCTGAGCGCCGCTCTGTACACCGACATGGCCCTGAGCTTTCGCAACATGGAGCTGAGCACCTTCAATCCCTATTCGGGGAAATTCGCCGGCTACAACATCACCAAGGGCAAGCTGACGACCGAACTGCATTACAAGGTGGACGGCCGCAAGCTCGACGCACAACATCACATCACCATCGATCAACTCGAATTCGGCGCCAAGACGGAGAGCAAGGATGCGGTGTCGCTGCCGATCAAACTGGCGGTGGCGCTGCTCAAGAACCGCGACGGCGTCATCGACCTGGATATACCCGTGAACGGTACGTTGGACGACCCTACATTTCGCTTGGGACCCATCATTTGGAAGGTCTTCGTCAATATTCTAGAGAAGGCAGTCACCGCGCCCTTCGCCTTGCTCGGCTCCCTGTTCGGCGGGGGACCGGACTTGCAGTTCATCGATTTCTCACCGGGAGCGTCCGGCTTGGACGCCGCCGCGGCCGATAAGACCCATGCCATCGTCAAGGCGCTCAATGAGCGGCCGCAGCTCAAGATCGACGTGCCGATCGCTACGGTGGATGAACTCGATCGCCCGGCGCTCATCGAGGCGCAATTCTCCGCCCAGCTCCGCGAAGCCCAGTCAGGCAAGCGCGGCAGCAAGAACCCGGCCGCTGCCGCGCCCGATTTCGAGGCCATGGATCCGGCCGCAAAGCTTGCTTTATTGACCAAGGTGTACGTCAAGACCCAGGGCGGCGAGCCGAAATTCCCGGAGGAGGTGACCAGCATCAAGGCGAAACCCGACCTCGCCGCGGCCAAGGTGGAATTTCTGAAGCAGGCGCTGCACGAGCATATTGCCGTCGCCGCCGCCGATCTGACCGCATTGGCTCAACAGCGTGCCGTCGCCATTCAGCAGGGGCTGCTCACCGACAGCCAAATCGGCGCCGATCGGGTGTTTCTGGTGGTCAGCGACAAGGCGAAGAGCCACGACGGCAAAGTGCGGCTGGAGTTATCCCTGAAGTGAGCGCAGAGCCCGAGTACTGCGCGCCGCCGTGCCTCGATTCAATGCACGGACCCGGCCCGGGCGCCCTCATTCGGTGCAAAGTCGGGGCGGCGGTCTTCACCTGAATGGATAACCCACTGATCGCGCTCATTTCTTCTCCCGTGGCACAACCGGTGCTTAAGGCAGCAGCCAGGTGTCGGCGAGGGAAGTCATGCGATGAAGCTGATCACAGCGATAATCAAACCGTTCAAGTTGGACGACGTCAGGCAAGCCGTCAGTGAGGTGGGGGTGCAAGGCGTCACCGTCACCGAGGTTCGCGGCTTCGGCAGGCAGCGCGGGCACACGGAAATTTATCGCGGCGCCGAATACATGGTTGAGTTCGTGCCGAAGACCAAGATTGAAATCGCCGTTGACGATGCGCTGGTCGATCAGGTGATCGAAGCGATCTCCAAATCGGCGCAGACTGGGAAAGTGGGGGACGGGAAAATTTTCGTTTTCGATCTGGTGCAGGTGGTGCGCATCCGAACCGGGGAACGCGACTCCGGCGCGCTATAACTTAGGGGGATTCGCATTGATGAGCAGGCTGTTTCGATGGGTTCTTGTCTCCGTGTCGGCGTTGTCGATGCAGTGCGTATGGGCGGCGGATGCACCCACGGCGCCGGGTTTGGTGGCGGTGGACAAGATCAGTTCCGGCGATACCGCGTGGATGCTGACCTCGACCGCGCTGGTATTGATGATGTCCGTCCCGGGACTGGCCCTGTTCTACGGCGGCATGGTGCGCAAGAAGAACGTGCTGTCGACCCTCATGCAGACCTTTGCGATCACCTGCGTGGTGACGCTCCTGTGGTGGGTGATCGGCTACTCATGGGCCTTCACCCCCGGCAGCCGGTATCTGGGCGGCGCGAGCCGCGCGTTTTTCAACGGCATGACCTTCATGCACGATCCGGACAATCGGTTGTCGGTGTCGCACCTGGCGCTGACCATTCCCGAGACCGTTTATGCCATGTTCCAGATGACCTTCGCCATCATCACGCCGGCCTTGATAGCCGGCGCCTTCGCCGACCGCATGAAATTCTCCGCGCTGCTGGTGTTCATGACGGCTTGGTCGCTGCTGGTGTATGCGCCCATCGCCCACATGGTGTGGGAGCCCACCGGCTGGCTCAACCAGGCGGGCGTTCTGGACTACGCCGGCGGCACGGTGGTGCACATCAATGCCGGCGTCGCCGGACTCGCCAGTTGCTTGGTGCTCGGCAAGCGTCTGGGTTACGGCAGGGAGAAGATGGCGCCCCACAACCTTACCCTGACCCTGATCGGTGCCTCCCTTTTGTGGGTGGGCTGGTTCGGCTTCAACGCGGGCTCGGCCGGCGCCGCCGACGGGCGCGCCGGCATGGCAATGTTGGCGACGCAGATGGCAACGGCGGCGGCCGCTTTGTCCTGGGCGTTCGCCGAATGGATCAGCCGGGGCAAGCCCAGCGTGCTGGGCATTGCCTCGGGCGCGGTCGCCGGTCTCGTGGCGATCACACCGGCATCGGGGTATGTGGGGCCGACCCCTGCCGTGATCATCGGGGTCGCCGCGGGAGTTTTGTGCTTCATTGCAGCAACCTCGCTCAAGCAGGCGCTGGGCTACGACGATTCGCTGGACGCATTCGGCGTGCACGGCATCGGAGGCATCGTCGGCGCGCTTCTCACGGGGGTGTTCGTGAGCAAGGAAATCAGCGGAGTGGACGGCTCGGTGCTCACCCAGTTGAAGGGCGTGGCAACGACGGTGATCTACGGATTTGCGGCGAGTTACGCGATCTTGATCATCATCGACAAGACCTTGGGGCTGCGCGTCAGCGAAGAGCAGGAGCGCGAAGGCCTGGACATCTCACTGCATGGGGAAAGCATCGAGTAGATAGTACACGCGTACGTCGCGAAGCGGCGACGACCGCGGATCTTGACGCCGCGCCGAACGGGAACGGATTGCGTATTCGCCGGTCTATCTGTGAGCCCCATTTCTTTCAGGTCGCGGAGGATCCGATGTATACAAACAACGATTTTTCCGAGCAACCGAAAAATTATGCGGTCGGCGTGTTGCCGACGCGACGTCCCGCGGAATATCAACAGGCGCTGAAGCCAAACGATTCTGCGCTGCGCGCAATGACCGATTTCACCTGCAAGATCGCGATCACGGTGGAGCCTGAAAAGCGGATCGATGCGGCACTCGCGGACATGGCGCGCTTGAGGGTGCGCGCCTTGTTGGCGGTGCGGGGTGAAAGCGTCGTCGGACTCATCACCTCCTACGATATCGAAGGGCGGCGTGCAGAACGGTTCACCGAGCAACACAAGGTGGCCCGCGAGGACATTACGGTGGGCGACATAATGACGGAGTGGGAGGACCTGCCCACCTTGGACTGGCATACCCTGCAAACGGCGAGGATTTCGGATCTTCTGGAGATGTTCGAGGGGATCGGCGTCATGCATTTATTGGTGGTCGAGAGCGATGCGCGGGGAGCCGAAGTGCTGCGCGGGCTGATTTCCCGTTCGAGAATCGAGCGGCAGCTGCGTGAAGATCCGGACTCTGGTCAGCCGCCGGTCGAGAACTCGGATGCGTCCGTCGACGAAGACGCTGGCGCCGGTAATATAATCCGTCATGTCGCTCGCGAGCATGAGGGCGACACGGCCGATGTCCTCCGGTTCACCGATGCGTTGATACGGAATAGGCGTCAATAGCGAGGCGTACGCGGCCGGGGTATTCCACGCCGATGCGTTGATCGGCGTGCGAATCGCGCCGGGGCATATGCTGTTGACCCGAATTCTCAGGGGCGCGACCTCCTGGGCGAGACCCTTCATCATCATCATCATGCCTCCCTTGGAGGCGGCGTAGTTCGCGTGCCTGCTCCATGGAATGACCTCGTGCACCGAGCTCATGCAGATGATCTTGCCGGCGGAGGAGGAGATCTCCTTGATGATGCCGCGCCGCTCGCCGCGGCGATGGTGCTCACCAACATCCGGGCGGCGTCTTCCCCATCCACGTAGTTCACCGCCACCTCAGCGCCGGCCGCAGCGAGTTTCGACCGCGACGGCCCTGCCGATGCCGGAATTCGCGCCCGTCACCAGTGCCTTCTGACCCTTCAGCAGAACGGGGATGGGTGGGCTCATGTCGAGACCTCTGTTATGTGAAAATCCATGACAACGGCGTTACATGCGGATCAGCCCGTCGGTGTTTGGCGACATGACAACGGCACTGCGTCGCCGCCGCAAGGGAATCGTGATCGAAATCTCACTTTGAAATCGATTATGCCAGGTAGTCTCGCGGAACCTGCAAAACGTCCACCAAGGGAGATTTTGAATGGGCAATCCTTACGACAGCGCCAACGAGCGCACCTCCATCCTGGGACCGACGCTGTACTTCAAGGGAGACCTGACCGCCGAAGAGGATCTCTTGATCCAGGGGCGTGTCGAAGGATCCATCACTCATACCCAGCGTCTCACGGTCGGCGCGCAAGGCACGGTCAAGGCGAATATCCGCGCACAGCTCATCATCGTCGAAGGAACAGTCGACGGCGACTTGCAGGCCGAAAAATCCGTGTTCGTGAAGGAGACCGCGAAGGTGTGCGGCAATATCTTCGCGCCCACCGTCAGCATCATCGAAGGCGCGAATTTCAGCGGCAGCATCGACATGGACGGCAAAAAGGCCGGCCAGCAGCCGGGCAAGCACGAATTGAGCGCAGCGCGGCCGGGCAAAGCCGCCGGCGGCGCCGCCTAACGATGTCTTGGTTCAAGAAACCCCTGGATGGAGATGCGCCCATGATGAACAGCAATGCAGGCGGCCGCACCGCCGCGCCCGAGCCCTCTACGACCCGCCCTGAACCGCGCGAACCCCGAATCGAGCCGCGCTCCCCGCAGCCGCGCGCCGCTGAACCGCGTGCGCCGGAAGCGCGCATGCCGGAGCTCGCTGCGAAGGCTTCCGTTTTGGGCCCCACGTTGCGATTCCGCGGTGAGTTGTCGGCCCAGGAAGACCTGATCATTCAGGGCAGCGTTGAAGGCTCGATCACGCACACTCAGAGCCTCACCGTGGGAACGGACGGCACCATGAAGGGTGACATCCGCGCACGCGTCATCGTCATCGACGGCAAGGTCGACGGCGATCTTTATGCCACCGAGTCGGTGAATATCCGCGCCACCGCGAAAGTGAAGGGCAACGTATTCGCGCCGCGAGTCGGAATCACCGAAGGCGCCTTTTTCCAGGGCCAGATCGAAATGCAGCCCTCCGGCGCAGCCGTGCAAGAGCACAGCGCGCGCCTGCGTCAGGCCGCGTTGGCACACCCCCTGGAGGCTGCGGCGGTCGATCACATGCTGGGCGGGGCAAGCTAGGCCCCGGCGACACCGCTCAGCGTCAGTTCTCGGGCAGGAATAGTTCCGGATCGACCCATGCGCGATTGAGATTCAGGCCCCAGTGCAAGTGGGGACCGGTCGCGCGCCCCGTCATCCCTACGGCGCCGATGCGCGCACCCGCCGCCAGATGCTGGCCGGGTTCGACGTCGATGGCGCTGAGATGGCAGTACATGCTGATAAGACCGCGGCCGTGGTCGACGAATACCGTATTGCCGTTGAAAAAGAACTCCCCCGTATCCACCACCGTGCCTGCGATGGGTATGCGCACGGGCGTGCCGCTGGGCGCCGCGATGTCCATGCCGCTGTGCGGATTGCGCGATTCGCCGTTGAAGACGCGCCGCGAACCGAATGAGCTGCTGCGTGGGCCGGGCACGGGTTGCGCCAGGCGCAGAGACTCCGGCGGTGAATCCGACCAGCGGCCGAGCGCATGATCGATGCGTATCTTGTCCTGATTGACCCGGGCGAGAGCCGCCGCCGACAAATTGACCTGGCCCGGCGCGACCTTCAGGGTTTGGGTGAGGTAGTGCTTGTCGCGCACGTAGAACTCGATCTCCCGGCGGCTGTCGTGTTCGCGCACGATCACCTTGCGCATCCCCGGCGGCGCCGACAGAGGGATTCCGATGACCGCCACCCAGCTCGTTCCGTCTTGAACGACCAACGCGCGATGCCCGTCCGTCTCGACATAGGGCACCGCGGGTCCCGAGGAATCGAACCGAATGATCTTGAGGCCGCCGGGCACCGGATTCTCCTGCGGCAGATCGATACTCGCCGCGGATGCCTGAGGCGAACAGACCAATGTCCAGCCGACGGCCATGAGCGTCGCCGGAGCGCGGATCACGACTCTCTCTCGACTCGTGCGCGCAGCCTGCCTTGCGCCAAACGCGCATCGATGAGCGTACCGGGTCCGGCGTCGGCCGCATTTCGCAGGATCGCACCCCCTTCGACACTGACGATGGCGTAACCGCGCTCCAGGGTCGCGAGCGGACTGACCGCGTTCAGGGTCCTGATCAGGGGCAGCAGTTTTTCCCGCCTCGAGACGATCGCCCGCAGCATCGCCCGATTCAGCCGATGATCGCAATTATCCAGCCGCAATCCCTGTTGTTTCAGTCGAACCGACGGACTCGCCAATGCGGCCCTGCCCGAGAGGAAGCGCAGGCGTTCTCCATGTACCTCGAGCCGCCTGCGCAGCGCCCGCACCAGCGATTGCTCGAGTTCATCCAATCGTTGCGCGCGCGCGCCCAATCGTGCCCCGGGGCTTGCTTGTTCCAAGCGTCCCTGCAACCAGCGCAGACGTTCGCCTTGCTCCTGCAGGCGCCGGCGCACGCCGCGGTTCAACCGCGCCGCGAATCGCACGAAGGCGCTGCGCCACTCCTCGGCATCCGGCACGGCGAGCTCCGCCGCCGCGGAGGGCGTGGGCGCACGCACATCGGCGGCAAAGTCGGCGATGGTGAAATCGATTTCGTGGCCGACGCCGGTGATGACCGGGATGGGCGAGGCGACGATGGCCCGCGCCAGGCGTTCGTCGTTGAACGCCCAGAGATCCTCCAACGAACCGCCGCCGCGGGCCAGGATCAATACGTCGCATTCGGCGCGCGCGCCTGCCGCCTCAAGCGCCGCGACGATTTCAGGCGCCGCCTGTGCGCCCTGGACGGATACCGGGTAGATCAGCACTGCCGCGGCCGGAAAGCGTCGCGCCAGCACATGCAGGATGTCGCGGACCGCAGCACCGGTGGGCGAGGTGATGACGCCGATCCGCCGCGGCAGGCTGGGCAGCGGGCGTTTGCGCTCGGCGGCGAACAGGCCTTCCAGGTTCAGTCGCGCGGACAGCTCCTCGAACTGCCGCTTCAGGGCGCCAAGGCCCGCGTCCTCCATGTGCTCGACGATGAGCTGGTACTCGCCGCGGGGCTCGTACAGCCCGATGCGGGCCCTTACCAGGACTTTCTGGCCATCCCGCGGCGCGAAGGCGCACAGCATATTTCGCTGCCGGAACATGGCGCAGCGAACCTGCGCCGCCGCGTCCTTGAGCGAGAAATACCAGTGGCCGGAGCTCGGTCTCGCAAGATTCGAGACTTCCGCCTCCAGCCACAATGCGCCGAATCCACGCTCCAGCAGCACCCTTACCTCGCGATTGAGCCGCGAAACGCTGTAAACGTCGCGCTCCGGCCGCGCGGAGGAAGGTGCGGATTCGGCTGTTTCCATGCGCAAATGATAGCGGTTTACCGCGCCGCAAGCGCAAGGTACAATGCGCCGCCTCTTAGATGAACCTGTGAACGCCACCCTATGCGTATTCTTGAAGAGGCACTCACGTTCGACGACGTTTTGCTGGTGCCTGCATATTCGGAAGTGCTGCCCCGCGACGTCTCACTGGCCAGCAAACTGACCCGCGAAATCCAAGTCAATCTCCCGGTGATTTCCGCCGCGATGGACACCGTGACAGAGGCGCGCCTCGCCATCACCATTGCCCAGGAAGGCGGCATCGGCATCATTCACAAGAACATGTCCGTCGGCAACCAGGCGCGTCAGGTCGACCGCGTCAAGAAGTTCGAGAGCGGCGTTATCAGCGATCCGATCACCGTGAAACCGGATATGACGATTCGTCAGGTCATCGAGCTGACCCGCGCGAAGAACATCTCCGGAGTACCGGTGGTCATGGGCACGAAAGTCGTCGGAATCGTCACGCACAGGGATTTGCGCTTCGAAACGAAACTCGACGCTCCGGTCTCCTCCGTCATGACGCCTAAGGACCGCTTGATCACGGTGCGCGAAAATGCACCCAAGGATCAGGTGCTCGCGCTGCTGCACAAGCACCGCATCGAGAAGGTTCTGGTGGTGGCAGGCGACCACGAACTCAAGGGCATGATCACGGTGAAGGACTTTCAGAAAGCCACCGAATTTCCGAATGCCTGCAAGGACGGGGTGGGAAGGCTGCGCGTCGGCGCCGCGGTCGGCACCTCGCCGGACACCCTGGACAGAGTCGCGGCACTGCGGGAAGCCGGGGTCGACGTCGTGGTGGTCGACACCTCACATGGTCACTCGCGAGGGGTGCTTGAAATGGTGTCGAAAATCAAGGCGAAGTACGCCGATATGCAGGTCATCGGCGGCAATATCGTCACCGCCGAGGCGGCGCTCGACCTGGTCAAGCACGGAGCCGACGGGGTCAAGGTGGGCATCGGACCCGGCTCGATCTGTACGACGCGCGTCATCGCCGGAGTCGGCGTGCCGCAGATCAGCGCCATCGCGCGGGTCTCCAAGGCGCTCGAGGGCAGCGGGGTACCTGTGATCGGCGACGGCGGAATCCGCTATTCCGGCGATATCGCCAAGGCGCTGGCGGCCGGAGCTCACTGCGTGATGATCGGCGGCATGTTCGCAGGCACCGAAGAATCTCCGGGGGACGTGGAGTTGTACCAGGGCGGATCGTACAAGGCCTATCGCGGCATGGGTTCCTTGGGAGCAATGGCCCAGGCGCATGGCTCGAGCGACCGCTACTTCCAGGACACGACGACGGAGCTGGAGAAGCTGGTGCCGGAAGGCATCGAGGGCCGGGTCCCCTACAAGGGCAGCTTGGTCGCCATCCTGAATCAGCTGTCGGGAGGCCTGCGCGCGGCCATGGGTTATACGGGCAGCGGCAGCATCGAAGAGATGCGTACCCGGCCGCAATTTGTCCGAATCACGAGCGCCGGCGTTCGCGAGAGTCACGTGCACGACGTGACCATCACCAAAGAAGCGCCCAACTACCGGATCGGTTGATGCCGGACATCCACGCGGACCGGGTCCTCATACTCGATTTCGGTGCTCAGTACACACAGTTGATAGCGCGGCGGGTGCGCGAGCTCGGCGTGTACTGCGAAATCTACGCCTGCGACGTCGACGGCGGGCAAATCAAACGCTTCGCGCCGAAGGCGATCATTCTTTCCGGCGGCCCCGAGTCGGTCTATGACGTCAAGGGTCCCGAAGCTCCGCCGGAGGTGTTTTCATCCGGTGTGCCGGTGCTCGGCATCTGCTATGGAATGCAGACCATGGCCGCACAATTGGGCGGCCAGGTCGAATCCTCCAGTCATCGCGAGTTCGGTGCCGCGCAGGTTCGCCCGACGGGCGACTCGCCGCTGCTCGACGGTCTCGAGGACAATCGCGACGCTCGAGGCCGCCGGGTGCTCGACGTATGGATGAGCCACGGCGATCGAGTGGTCGCAGTGCCTCCCGGGTTCAAAGTCATCGGGTCCAGCGACAACGCGCCGCTCGCGGCGATGGCCGACGAGTCCCGGCGATTCTACGGGCTGCAGTTCCATCCCGAGGTGACGCACAGCCTGCAGGGCGGCGAGATTCTGCGGCGCTTCGTGCGCGAGATTGCGGGATGTTCGGCCGATTGGGCCACCGGCAACATCATCGAGGACAGCGTCAAGCGCATCCGCGCCCAGGTCGGCGGCGACAAGGTGTTGCTGGGACTCTCCGGCGGAGTCGACTCCTCGGTGCTCGCGGCCCTGCTGCATCGTGCCGTCGGCACCCAGCTCACCTGTGTGTTCGTGGATCACGGGCTGCTGCGCCTCGGCGAAGGCGACCAGGTGATGGCGACGTTCGCGGAACACATGGGCGTGCGTGTGATTCGCGTCGGCGCCGAAGAGCGTTTCCTGGCGGCCCTCGCCGGGGAAGCGGATCCTGAAAAGAAGCGCAAGATCATCGGCCGCATGTTCGTCGAGGTCTTCGACGAGGAAGCGGCCAAGCTCAAGGACGTCAAGTGGCTGGCACAGGGCACCATCTATCCGGACGTCATCGAATCGGCCGGCAGCAAGACCGGCAAGGCGCACGTCATCAAGTCGCACCACAACGTCGGCGGACTGCCGCAGCACATGAAGCTCAAACTCCTTGAGCCGTTGCGCGAATTGTTCAAGGATGAGGTGCGCAAGCTGGGGTTGGAGCTCGGACTCCCTGCGGACATGGTGCACAGGCATCCATTTCCGGGCCCCGGGTTGGGCGTGCGCATCCTGGGTGAAATCCACAAGACGCATGCCGACCTCTTGCGCCGCGCCGATGCGATTTTCATCGAAGAGCTGCGCCGCCACGATCTGTACGACAAAGTGAGCCAGGCTTTCGCGGTGTTTCTGCCGGTCCGTTCCGTCGGGGTGATGGGCGACGGGCGGCGCTACGATCATGTGATCGCGCTGCGTGCGGTGGAGACCATCGACTTCATGACGGCGCGTTGGGCGCGCTTGCCCTATGAATTTCTTGACCGGGTCGCGCACCGCGTGATCAATGAAGTGCCGGGGATTTCGCGCGTGGTTTACGACATTTCAGGGAAGCCGCCGGCGACGATCGAGTGGGAGTGAGTTGGGGCTTTCGGGATCTATCGCCTTCTATCGGCTCCCGGGCGTAACTCACTGAAATTCAAGTGATCATCTTTCGGCGTCTATCGCATCAGTCGCACCCCAGCGAATCGTTTTGACGGTAAATCTGACGGTAAAAATTTTCTCGGCGTTTTGCTTCTGAATTTTACCGTCAGACGGGCCGCCGGCATGCGCGAAAGCCAACAAATTGCAGGGTTTCCGCCACGCAGGATCGCCCAGCTCAGGAAATCATAGAGTTTTTCGTCCGCTGTCACAGCGTTGATACACGCGCGATCCAATGCTGGCATGCGAACCAACAGGCTCCGATCGCTGGGGCCGCGAACGTCCTCATCGACGACACGCCAGAGGTGACGGGAGTGTTTCGCGATTATCCGCTGCTTGGCGTGACTGAGGTTCATGTCGAATATGTTTACACGGAGTCGGCGTAAGCGCAGGGGGGAGTTTCGGGGAAAATATCAATGAAACCCCGTCTTACCTCGGTCGACTAAGATGATGTCTGCATCCCGCTCGTGAAAATGGCTTCCGCCCGGCGCGCGTACAACGCATGATCGTCGAGGGTATGGGGTGGGAATGAGTCTTTGGTGAATCGGTTTGTCCATAGTACGCGACGTCAGATTCCCAGATCGAGAAACCTGGTCGATGGGAATATCGGCGATTGATTCCAGTAAAATCGAGCACGGTTGAACCTGAAATCTGTGGAGCACCTTAGTGGACGAGATTGTCGCGGCGCTTGAAGCACTCGAAACAGACGGATCGTTTGCCGCCGCACACACCGTGCCGGCCAGCGCGCTGCGCCTTGCGGTCAAGGGCGCAGGTCCCATTGCCTTTCCCCTCAAACTGGCCGCGGTTCAATCCCTCATCGAGGTTGCCGAGCCCGCCCGCTTTGGCTGGCGTGAGAAGACCTTGCTCGACAAAAAGGTACGCCACTGCTGGGAGATCCCGGCGCAACGACTGAAAATCGCCGATCGGCCCTGGAATGCCGCGCTCAAGCGCGCGCTGGATGAGATCGCGATCGACCTCGGTCTCGAAAACGCCGGACGCAAGAAAAGCGCATTGAAGGCCCACCTGCACAACCTCCTGATCTACGGGCCCGGGCAGTTCTTTGCTGCGCACCAGGACTCGGAAAAAATACCCGGCATGGTGGCCACGCTGACCGTGGTTCTACCGTCTCCGCATGACGGCGGGGCCTTGATTGTCGACAGTCACGGCCAGAAGCGCCGTTTCCAAGGCGCACCCTCTCGCAGGAAGCTCAACCTGATCGCGTTCTATGCCGATTGTTACCATGAGCTCAAGCCCGTGCGCAAAGGCTATCGAATCGCGCTGACCTACAACCTCGTTCTGAATGGTGCCAAAAGCGCTGACGACCCGGTCGCCACGGCGTTTCCGGCCGCGAAACTGACGGCGCTTCTGCGTGAATACTTCGCATCACGGGATCGCAACGGCAAGCCGAAGAAATGGGTTTACCTGCTCGACCACCAATATACTCAAAAGGGGCTGAGCTGGAAGCTCCTCAAAAACGGCGACCGACTGCGTGCGGGCATCTTGCGCCAGACTGCCGAGCGGCTGGGACTCGACATTCACCTCGCTCTTGCGGAAATCGAGGAGGTTTGGGATGCCTATTCGGAGGATGACGAGTATTCCTCCCGCCATCGGTACTGGGAAAGCGACGAGGACGACGAGGATTCGGACCAGGAGAGCGCCGATTCCGCTGCCGATGACAACTATGTGCTACAGGACCTAATCGACGGCAACGTCGAACTCAAACACTGGATCGACGCCCGCGGCAGACCGGTGCGCAAGCCCAGCGTCTCTGTGTACGAAAGCCAAATGTGCTGGACGCGGGCAACCCATGAGTTCAGCCCATTCAAATCCGAATACGAAGGCTACATGGGCAACTACGGCAACACTCTCGATCGCTGGTATCACCGGGCGGCGATCGTGCTGACGCCCCGCCAGAAGGGCAGGAGCGCACCACCGGCTCGACGTAAAAAGTAGCGGCGTCTTCAACGCGGCCATGAGCTTTTTTACCGAACCGTCAGGCTATGATCAAAGAGGGATGGGATCGGATCGTATTCCACATCGACGAAGCCATGAGCTGGGAAAACGTCCGGGCATCTGCAACGGATGGAGCCTCTGGTGGTGCTGATTCGGAACCTGGCCGTCCAAGGCAATGCGCCAGCAGAGTTGACTGAGCAGATCGATGAAATCGGCGATCTCTTAAAAGAAGTGCGCCAGTCTTACCCAAAATAATGCCCGGTTCACCGCACCAGCCGCACTCTCTGCGTAAATCGGCAGTGTGCCATCGTGGCAATTGTCACCGCTCACCCCACCGTCGCCCCGCACAGTACGTTCATGCCCTTTTATATCGATCAATCCCTGTGATTCCAAAACCCACACCGGCACCGCATTCAGCACCGCCGCCGCATAGAACTGCGGGTTGCATTCTAGGTGCGCTTTAACCGTGCCTTCCCCGACGCCCGGTTGGAAGTGCTGGTTCCACGCTCTCTGCGTCTCGCAAGCGTGGACGATCCTTTCGCGAGCGCGAAGATGTACGAGCGGAGAATCTCCTTTGACTCGTCGCGCACGAACACCATGAGGGCACCCTCAGATACCGCCTTCTTGTATTGCTTCTTCGTCTCCTCTCGCGTTCGGTCGCTGAGCTCTTCGAGGTAATCCTCGGCGGCGTAGGATCGGATCTGGCCGCTTACAACGTTGAACTCCAGCATCGGCGCGCGATCCTCGAATGCTACGTACATGCCCGTCAATGCGTCCCAGTGCTCGCGGAGGATGGGCAAGTAGGTATCGGAATCTGTCGTCGCTTTCTTCATCTCACTGCCTCTCGGGCAGATAAAGCCGTCGGCCGTCTACATGCGACAATATACTTCTGCGGTCTGTAGCCAAGCAACGCCTCACAATGTCCGGTCGGGTCGGACCCATTTTGAACGGCCGCCTGCGCGATAGCGTAGGTTCGCGCTACCCTGCCGCCGTTTCGACACCGCGCGGCACTGAGGCGAGACGCTCCGCAATCCTTTCCGCGCTTGCCGGCGCCCCAAGGCCGCCGATGTGTACGTGCAGATCGGCTCGTTCGTATGACTTTCTGAAGAATGCCATGTCGCCGGCGATTTCTTTGCGGTAGAGCGCCTTGTCCGTTTCTGTGAGCGTTTTGTCGATCGGCCGGGAATCGATGTCGTAGAAAACGATCCTCTGCAGGATGTTGTCCGGGGTATCCTCCAAAACGACCGCGACGCAGTCCGCTTTCCTGATGACTCGCAGGTAGGCGTCGCGCAATCCGCTCGGCGCCAGGGCAATGACGCAGTCGCGGTTCTCCGTGAGGATATGTTTCAGAACGACGGAGCCTTCTTTTCGATATCCATAGCCGGTCAGAAAACGAGCCTGCAGCCGCTCGATCGAGGCGCCGAAGTGGTTCTCGACTGCCTTGTCGAGATCGAAGAACGGCAGTCCGAGGCGGTTGGCCAGCAGCCGGCCTATAGTAGTTTTTCCTACGCAGCTGACGCCGGTGAGAAGGATTCGCATCGGTACCCTATTTTCCGCAGCAAAGTTTGTACTTCCTGCTGCTGCGGCAAGGGCAGGGATCATTTTGAGCGCGATCAAATTCGGCTTTGACCTGGTCAATCGAATGATTCACGCAGGATCGTGGCATGGGGCATTTCTCGGGGCATATGGGGATAGCATCTACTGACAGAAGCGCGATTTCACGTCTACAATAACATTTGCCAGTACGTCTTGTTCGATGGGACCCAGGTAGTTCTGATGGCTGACAAGCGCTATAACGCTCGCCTGCAAGAGTTTATCGCCGAGATTGAACAACTCAACCTCCCGGCCCTCGCGGCGTCGCACCACTGGCGTCTACGTGAGGATATCGAGAACGGAGTGGACGTCGGATACGATGTCACCTCGCTTTCCGACCGTAAGATTCTTCACCACATCGGTCAGAGGTACGGGCTCATTGCCCTGTGTCCAGGCGACGTTGTGGATGTTGAAATGTCCAATGGTTCCACGAGGTTCCTCGTCACGACGCCATTCGGCAAGTTGCCAATAAGACCGCGGCAAGCTCGCTTGGCTCGGCAATACCGACCCGGATGAGCGAGTACAGGTACTACGAGTTTCAAGGCCATTGATTGACCCTTGACAGAAGCCGGAGATGGCGGAGCTGCGCGTGCACTCGACCCGGGCGCGGATCACACCGACGAGCCTCGTCAAAGACTACTCGTGGGGCGTGATCGTCGCCAAGTATTCCGCGAACAGACGATCTTCGACGATGTAACTGCCTTGCCGCTCATTGTTATAAAAATCGCAATTGTCGTTTCAATAGCAATGAAGCGCAGCGCGATACGAGCCCGAGCGGCACAGCCGAGCACTGGTCGAGATGTTTAACCCGAACCCTCATCCAGGAGAGTGGCGGTCCTCATTCCTCGGGGAGTACAGAGAATCGCGGCCCTCCCGATCGTCCCTGCGTCGTCGAGTTTCATGTGCCTGCCGAGCAGGAAAAGCCGGCCGAGTAGCAAATTTCGTTCTGGCAGAAGGTTCATGAGGTTTCTGTCAGCTCGCCTACCGCACCTTCCTGCAACCGGCCATCCCTGAGCGTCACCTGGGGGGTCGAGGCCGGTGATTCAATCCATCTCGGTAGGGCGCTGCCACACTCGCTCCGCGGACAATTTGAATCGCTTGAATTGCAGATCAAAATTATCTCAAGTATTTGTTTTATAAGTAATTATGCTAATACATAACATGATTATTGCATGTTAACAGCAGTGATGTTATCGTGCAAAATCATGTTAAATAAAGATCCGGCCACTATACCGCGGGACGCGGTTCGGAAGTATCTCCACGATGCGTTGGGGATCGATGCTGCGATTCGACAGTGGGCCGGCGTCCGCAAGCTACCTTACTTCCTTCAGGACGCATACGAACTTTATGAGCTGAAAATCCGCGATCTTTCAATCCTGCTCGCGGTCAATCAGCGAAAAAAGACTTTGCGACTCGGTACCGTCCGTGACCAGCTGGACAAACTCAAGAGCCTTGCGGATCGTCCAGTCGTTTACGTTACGGATGCCCTGGCTTCGTACGAGCGAAAGCGGCTCATCGAGCAAAAGGTGCCGTTTATCGTACCGGGCAATCAACTTTATCTACCTGATCTCGGGATCGACCTGAGGGAGTACTTCCGACAGAAAATGCAATCGCGGGAGCACGCACTGAGCCCGGCCACGCAGGCGATGCTGATTAAGGCATTACTGACAAAATCCACCCAGACGACTTGGAATCCTGCGGTGACGGCGGCCGAGTTCGGTTACACCTCCATGACGCTGTCTCGAGCGGTCAGAGAATTGACGACCGCGGGTATCGCTACTCCTGATCGAAAAGGCAAGGAGCGATGGCTGCACCTGAATCGTCCACCCGCCGAAACCTGGCATGTGGCCAAGCCTCTACTGCGCAGTCCCGTAAAACGAAGTGTTTGGACACTGCAGACTGCAAAACTGCACCCAGAACAGCGACTCCCGTTGGCAGGTCTAAGTGCCTTGGCGCGTTATTCCAAGTTGGCCGAGCCTGCGTTTCCGATTTACGCGGTGGATTTTGCGAAATGGAAAGTATT
The DNA here is from genome assembly GCA_963702735.1 of uncultured Gammaproteobacteria bacterium. Taxonomy (GTDB): domain Bacteria; phylum Pseudomonadota; class Gammaproteobacteria; order Steroidobacterales; family Steroidobacteraceae; genus Bog-1198. Next base: position 938,699 of record CAVPDW010000003.1, read on the forward strand.
GACCCAAGCCGGCCTGCCAACACTCCCGGAACCGCAAGCGGGTGCGTTTCAATTGCAGGTGTGGATCTACCCGTCCATGCCGGTGCCAGACCACAAAACCGTCGATCCCTTGTCGTTGACTTTGAGCCTACAGAATGAATCCGATGAGCGGGTGCAGGGTGCGCTGGAAGAATTGCAGGAGCACTTCCCATGGTGAAGGGACTCGATGTTTTTCAGGAGCACTTTGCCGCCCACTCGGATCAATTCATATTGATCGGCGGCACTGCTGCGACTCTGGCAATGGAGCAAGCTGGCCTCGACTTCAGGGCCACGAAAGATCTCGACATCGTCTTGCATATCGAGGCTCTCACTCCCGCATTCGGAACGACATTCTGGACATTCATCGAGACGGGCGGATACGAGATTCGTGAAGCCAGCGACACGGGCAAGCCCATGCTCTATCGGTTTCAGAAACCAGCGGATGCGAGCTATCCCTTCATGCTGGAACTCTTTTGTAGATCACCGGATGGCATCCTGCTTGCCGACGGCAGTCGCCTCACTCCCATCCCGTTCGACGACGTCGTTTCGAGTCTGTCAGCTATCCTGCTCGATGATGCTTACTACAACTTCATGCTTACCGGTCGCAGGGTAGGCGGCGGATTGACATGGATCGGCGAGGATCGATTGATTCCCCTCAAAGCTCACGCATGGCTGGATCTCAGCGCCCGCAAAGAACGAGGTGAGCCGGTTGACTCGAAGAACATTCGCAAGCACGGAAATGACGTAATACGACTCTCGCAACTTCTATCTCCAGATCCCCGGATACCTGTGCCGTTAGGGGTTGGCGAGGATCTCAATCGCTTTCTGCAGCGTCTTGTGGCTGACGGCACATACAGTCCCACGTCGCTCGGCATCGACAATCCGCTCGACGAGATCGTCCGACGAATCGCCCAAGCTTATGAGACGGCAGCTCCTTAGGAGGTTTGATATTTACTGGTCGGCGAATGTGAGCATTTTAGAGTGCGCGTGATCGTGTTGGGTGGCGCTGGAAATTTTGGCGCGCGCATTGTACGGGCGTTACGCGGGGATCCTACGATCGACTTGCTAGTCGCGGGGCGTGGGCTGGTGTCAGTGCCCGGCGCTGAAGACGTACCGGGTGCCGTAGTCGATATCGGGGCGCCAGACTTTGCGCAGCAATTGCGATCGCTATCGCCGGAACTCGTAATTCATTGTGTGGGCCCGTTTCAGGGACAGGGCTATGGCGTTGCGAAGGCCGCACTCGCAGCCGGGGCACACTATCTGGACTTAGCGGATGGCCGACACCCGTTTCCTGTGGCTCGCTGGGCCGTGAGTCTGAACCGATTTGCCGGAATGTTCGATGCGGGTGCGGGCGAGAAGGGCGGAATGCAAGTCAGCGTCGTGGGGGATCGGAGCGATGGCGGCGGCCGTGTGCGCCGCGCGTGGCAACTCACGGCACCGGCGATGGACGGTCCTGAAATTCCTTGCATGGCGGCGATCCTTCTCTCGCGTCGCTTGGCTCGAGGCGAGGTCTTTAAATCCGGGGCGCTTCCGTGCATGGGATTCTTGACCCTATCGGAATTCGCCCCCGAGTTTGCTCGTTGGAGGAGCACGACGCGAATGGAAGAGGTGGCGGCGTGAGCGAAATCTATCTTTGGCTCAAATGGGCGCATGTTGTGTCCTCAACCGTATTGTTCGGAATGGGTGCCGGAATCGCCTTCTTTTTCATTCGAGCACAGAGGACGGGAGATGTGCGGGTGATTGCAGCGGTTGGTCGAGAGGTCGTCGTCGCAGATGCAATCTTCACAGCAAGCGCAGTCGTGTTGCAACCGGTCACGGGCTTGGCGATGGTGCGACTCGCGTGGTATCCGCTTTCCCTCGCGTGGTTACGATGGTCGATCGCTTTGTACGTATTGGTTGGATGTTGTTGGCTGCCAGTTGTGTGGTTGCAGGTTCAGATGCGAAATCTAGCGGTGCGCGCAATGCTGGAGGGAACGGCGTTGCCCACCGTGTACTCCCGGTACTATCGCTGGTGGTTTTATCTCGGGTGGCCTGCGTTCACGGGAGTGCTCATCGTCTTTTATCTGATGGTGGCGAAGCCCGCGATATGATCGAGAAGAGTCTTTCGCCATCTATCGCCCACTATCGGCACCAAGCAAAATGTTTTGACGGTAGACCTGACGGTAAAATCTGTATGGGTCGCGCAGCAAGCCAGAAATTTCAAGGGGTTGGGCGCGCTGGAGACTATTGAGTGGGAATAGAAAGTTATCCTTCGCCGACTATCGGCACCAATCGAAAATCAAATCTAAGCCCCTGTTTCCACAAAACTTTTCTCTCGTTGTCTATCGCTGACAATCGCGGGGCAGCGGAAAGTTTTGACGGACATACTGGGTTCTGGTGCATTAAAGGAATTCCTTAGTATTCGCGTCCCCCTTTTGAGAGGATACGCGCATGACCAAGCCCATAGGACGCGACACGATCTATCGGTGTCGTCGTTTTTCAGCTGAAATCATCGAACTCTGCGTTCGCTGGTACATCACTTATCGGCTGAGCTACCGCGATCTAGCCGCGATGATGGCTGAGCGCGACGTCATTGTCTCCCACACCACGATCATGCGCTGGGTGCTGCGCTATGCGCCGGAGTACGAGTGCCGATGGGCTCGCTTTTCTAGACCTCCGGGTGAGTCGTGGCGTATGGACGAAACGGCTGTGTCTGTCCGTGGGGGTCGGCATTACTTATTTCGAGCTGTGGACAAGAACGGAAAATCCATAGGGTCTCTGCTCTGCAATGATCGCAATAAGGAGTCCGCGCAGGCATTTTTCCGAGCAGCCGTCGCCGATGCACGGGTGCCATGGCCTAAGAAAATAAACATCGACGGCAATAAGGCGACCCTTCGAGGTTTGGAGTCGCTTGGTAAGGAAGATCCCCGCTGGCGGCAAGTGGAAGTGCGTGCGCGGCGATATCTCAACAACGTGGTTGAGCAAGACCGTCGGGCCATAAAACAGCGATGCGCTTCGATGCTAGAACTCAAGTCCTTTCAGTCTGCGGCAGTTACTCTCGCGGGAGTCGAACTGGCGCATCGTATTAGAAAGGGCCAGTATTTGTTACCGACAAAACTTGAGGGGCGGCTTCGCTCGTTGAAGGAGATGTGGGAATGCGCGCTGAATCCGGGGAGTAAGGCGGTTTTGCCAGACGGCAGCTGTTTTCCGCCAATGCACCAGATCTCACGAGGGCAGAAACGAGACAGTTCGGAAGAGTTTCTGAAGTCCGAATTCCCTCCAGTTCGCTACCTAAGGAAGTTTTCATTTGGTGGTAGCCTGAATCTCTTTGTGACGCCTAAGGGCGGACGGTATTGGCGTTATTGCTACCGCTACGGTGGGAAGCGGAGGACACTCTCGCTCGGCATTTATCCGGAGGTGCCGGTCGACCGTGCGCGCTCACGGCATTTTGAAGCTCGACAACTGCTCGCCGCGGGTATAGATCCTTCGCTAAAACGAGAAGAGTTGCGGGGTTCCTTTCGACTAAGGTGTCGCTGAGCTCGTCGATAGCACCATAATAGGTACTGTGAGAAGTAACGTATTGATTATACAGGTTATTATCCCGCTATAGAACGATCTCCCCGTCAATAACGGCATCAAGATCAAAGGGACTTCGAGTCCGCCATTTCTTCGGCCGACCGATCCGTTTTCGTCACCCGCATCGTCTTCATGGTGTCAGCACACAGCGCGACACAACCTTTTTTAGGACAGCACATGAACCCGACCATAGCAGTGACGAAAGAAATCTCCACGCTCATCAACATCTTGACCGTGGAGCCCGAAAACCAGCCAAAGCTCATCGAGCTCCTGCGCGACAATACTGAAAACATCGTCAGCACGCTCGATGGATGGATCTCAACCAGCTTCATCGTAGCCAAGGATAGCCGCCGAGTGGTGATCTACTCGCAGTGGCGCGATGTCGCATCCCTCGAATTGATGCGAGCGAACCCCACAATGCGGGCGTATTTTCCGCGGATCGCAGCGCTTGCCACGTTCGATGGCTTCGCGGGCGATGTCGTCTACTCCCAACACGCCTGACCGTCCCGACAAAGGAGAATGAAAATGCAAGATCTCAACGGAAAACGTGTCGTCGTCACTGGCGGCAGCGAGGGGCTTGGGCTCGCGATGGTCGAGGCTCTCGCCGCGCGTGGTGCGCATGTGACTGCACTTGCCCGCGACCGAACGAAGCTCGCAGGCGCTGAGCAATTCGGCGCCGCGGTGATCGCCGGTGACGCGACCGATGCGACGGTCATGAACCAAATTATCGGCGATGAAAGGCCGGACGTCCTGATTCTCAACGCCGGTGCGCGGCTGCCGATGAAGCCGATCGACGAACAGAGCTGGGAGGGGTTCTCGGTCGCCTGGAACACCGACGTGAGGGCCGGGCTTGTCGGCATACAAGCCGCGCTCAAGCTCCCGATGAAGACGGGCGGCCGCGTTTTCCTTGTGTCGAGCGGCGCGTCGATGGTGCTAGGCGTGCCGTATATCCGGCCCGAAAGTCTACGGCTCTCTGGGGGGTATATCGGCGCCAAGCGGATGCTGTGGTTCATGGCTCACAGCGCAAACGCGGTGTCGCGCGAGCGCGGGCTCGGACTTCATTTTCAGGTGCTCGTACCCCTCCAAGTGATGCCGGGTACGGCGCTCGGTCATCAGGTAGCGGCGGCGTACGCCGAGATCGAGGGGGTAAGCGCCGAGGAGCATGTCGTGCAACGCTATGGATCGATTCTGCGCCCGGCGGAGTTTGGTGAGCGCGTCGCCGAGTTGCTCGCCGATCCTCGCTATGTTAGCGGCGTTGCTTACGGTTTTCGCGCCAATGCCGATATCATGCCACTTGATATGTAAGCTGCACGAAGCCGGCATCCTGAAGGACACGACATCAAATGGCCGATTACGGTCGCGCCGAACTCGAACGATTATTGGGCGAGCTCCGTCCCAAGCTCCATCGATACTGCGCGCGCATGACAGGTTCTGCGGTCGATGGCGAGGACATCGTCCAGGACGCCACGATCAAGGCCCTCGCCGCGCTCCCGGATGTAGGTGTCCTCGACAACCCAGCCGGCTGGCTGTTTCGTATCGTCCACAACTCCGCGCTCGATTTCCTGCGCCACCGCGCGCGCGGCCCGGCGATGCAGCATGAGGAGGTCCTCAACATGATCGCCGCTCCGGATTCCTCCGATCAGGACCCTGAGGTTGCCACTGCGAGCCTGCGCACATTCATGCGACTTCCCCCGCTCCAGCGCAGTGCGGTGATCCTCAAAGATGTGCTGGGTCATTCTCTGGAGGAGATCGCGTCGATCACCGGCGCGAGCGAACCGGCCGCGAAATCCGCGCTGCAGCGAGGGCGCGTCCGATTGCACGAGCTTGCCGGGGAGCCTGAGGATATAGAGTTGCCGATGCTGTCGGACGCCGAGCGCGCGCGTCTCACCGCCTATGTTGAAGGGTTCAGAACCGGTGACTTCGATGCAGTCCGCGCAATGCTGGCTGACGACGTCAAACTCGATCTCGTTGCCAAGCTGCGCAAACAGGGGAAAGGCGAGGTCGGCGAATACTACGGTCGCTATGCTGCAAGCGAGCAATGGGCCTTTGCGGCCGGTGCCGTCGATGGTCGCGCGGCGATGCTCGTGTATGATCGCGCGATCTCTCTCGAGACGCCGGCTTATTTCGTCGCGCTGGATATCGAGGACGATCGTGTCGTCTCGATACACGACTTCCTTTTCGCACGCTATGCCATGGAGGGTGTCGCCTTGTTCCCTCTCAATGGCCTGCGCGCGCGGCCGGAATGAGGAGGGAGCGGTCCTATTCCTCGGGCGGAAGCAGTGGGTCTACCGGATGCCCGTGGATGCACCACAACCGGCACACCGAGGTCGCGCCGATACAATCCCGCATTGTTGTTGTGTCGATAGAACTGCTGAATGGCTGATCCCGCCACGATACTGGCAGATGCCAGCACTAGCCTGGATTTCCACGTCGCCTTATTACCATAAGAGCAAGGCCGGTTTTGCGGGTCACGTGGTCAAGACGAGCTTCATGTCGTTCCACCAGGGGACGCTGACCGGCTTGTTCAGTAATCCGGAGGCTAGCACGATCGGTAAGTGAGCACGACGGTGGAAGCGGACCAGCACCTGATCGTCCGTAGTGAGCACGGTGGCGGGGGTGTCGATGAGGTCGCGGAAGATCATTCGGGCCTGAGCATCGGCGTACCCGCGCATGGTTTTGGCGAGCAATCGATACAGGCCTGAGGCGATGACGAGCAGCGACATATCGAAGTCGACTTTGAGGCCGACGGCGGAAGACAGTGCGTCCATGTGGAAGAAGCGTACGGCGTCGGAGAGCGCGTTCTCGATCAACATACGCTGCGCGTAGCGGGTGATCAGCTTCGTTGGGGTGCTCTTGCGGTCGTTGGTCAGCAGGATGGTGGGTTCCTCGTGTCCCAGGTTCTGGATGAACAGTTGACGGAAGCTCGCGCCTGCGAGCGTGATGGTCTGTTCAAACACCCGGGGCGTGCGGAACTTGCGCGCCGGGACATCGAGATCGAGCGTGCGCCAGGCCGAGCGCGGCAGCAGCATGACTTCCTTGAGCAACGCCGCAGAACGGCGGCGCAGGGTCATGAAGGTGATGCCCATCTGATCGAGGCGAGCGAGATTGGCGTAGGTGGTGAGCTGGGAGTCGAACACCAAGTGCCGGGGACGCTCGCCGTGGGTCTTTTCCCAAAATGCGATGAAACGGAAGATCTCTTCGGCCTCCTCGCCCTTGCGTAAGTCGGCATTGGCGTAGCAAAAGGCGTGTCCGTCGGCATCTTGTGCCAAAAAGGTCAGGATGCTCGACTGCCGGCGCGAACGCATGGATACGTAATGGCGCTCGATGATGGGGTCTTCGCCATAGTACGGGACAGAATGAAAATCGAGGTTGAAGGAGCGACCCGGCAGCAGCTCCTCGCCGGCGATCTGGTGTTGATAAGCGGCCAAGAGGGCGGTGTTTTGCGCATGGGTGATGTGGGAGGAATACTCCGACAGGAAGCTTTTCTTCGGAAAGACGTTCAGGCCCGCGAATAGCGCGAGTCCCTGGTCGGCGACCAACGCCATGACGTGACTCTTGCGCTCAATCGACCAGAGCTTCAAGGCGAGCGAGGCACGCAGCGCATGGGCCGCCGGAATCATCTTTGAGCCCCGCAGATGCGCACCTTTGGCGAGAGTCTCGAGCGACAACCGGACCAGATACGGCACGAACAAGAATAGGCCGCCGCAGCGGGTCTGAAACTCCTGCTGGATCGGGGCAAAGCGGCGCACATCGGCCACCGCCTCGATCGTGGCGCGCGCTCGATCGGGACGTTCCTCATCGGCGCGCCGGGGCAGAGGCGCGAATCCCTCGACCTTGAGCACCTCGCGCACCGCCGTCGGGCTCAAGCGAGAGCTGGCGCTCCTTCAATGACTCGCTGATCTCGTAGACCGAGTAGTTGCGCTTGCGCAGTTCCACGATCAGGTCGCGCGCGGCGGACTTCTTCGGCTGATCCCGCGGCCCCGGTCGAGGCGAGACGAAGAATACCGGGTCGGTGTCGCGCCGAAAGTGATGGCACAGGACCTGGAAGGAGCCGGGGCTGTACCCGAAGGCGCGGGCGACCTCGCGGGAGGGGCGCCCCTCGACGAAGAAGGCGCGCAGCGCCTCGTATTGGCGCTGTTTGGCCGAGGCCGGAGTCAAGAAGAAGAGCCGGCAGTCACTTAGGTCTTTTGGTACCCTGACAGACACATTAACACTTTACTACCACCACAGGTTGTGTCAATAGCCGGCCAACAAATCTATCTGTAGTGGTGTTGATGGCCCCTAAAAATCACGCATATTTAGCTGAAAAGTCGAATCTCCATCTGTTTCATAGAAAAGTGCACGATGAGGAACTTAGTAACCAGACAATGACACACAAGACGCACTATATAGACTAATGATCTCCTCACAAAGAGGCAGACCGACGGCGTCGGTTCGGTTAACGCGAGTGAGAAATGGGGGGGACAAATGGCCCGCGCGGGCCGCGGGGATGCGCCGCCGCTTAGCCGATCAGCGCGCTGTGGAAATCCAGGCTAGCGCACCATCGCTGTCCCGCCCGCCATGTCCGGAATCACTCCGGTGATCCGGCGCGAACGATCTGAAGCGGCGACGAGCGAATTGCTTTCCGGTTCGCCTGAGGTGCGTGTGCGCTCATCATCAGCGAACTTTGCCGACATCCAGTCGAAAAAATCCGCGCGCCATAAGGTTTGAGCACTCTCCTGACAGTGCTCGGCGTCGCCCGAAGCGCGGTCGTAAATCTTGGTGGTGACGCTGCGCGCGGAAATCAGCGCCTTCTCAAGTGTCGCCACCTGATCGAACGGCACGAAATGATCTTCTAATTACGGCTCGCGCCCGCGAAACTCGTATCCTGAAATCGCGATCATCGCTTCGATGCTTCGCGGAGAGGGCAGCTGCGCCCGATGGTCTCAGTGAGAAAATCCACGACAAGGCGGATCGCTGGTGATCGCTTTAGATCAGGATAGGTCGCGAGCCATATTTCTCGGGTAGGCGGCTTCGACCCGCTGGGAAGAAGAACCAGTGCTGGTTCCAGAGCTGCCATGAAGTGTGGCAGTACGGCCGCACCGACCCCGGTTCGCACGGCTTCAAGCTGACCGAACAGGTCACCGGCGCGGAATACAATAGGGCGCTTCGCTGCGAATTCCTTCAGCCATTTTTGTTGAGGGAGGTGATCCAAGGACTCCTCGTAAGCGATAAATTGCCAATCTTGCGGCGGAAGCGTGGCGAGCTCCGGTGCGGCATAGAGGCCGAACGGCGCGAGTCCGATACGCCTGGCTAGAAGGTAGGGATCCTCCGGTTTAACGAGACGCACAGCGACTTCCGCCTCACCGCGATCCAATGCAACCATTTTAGAGACCCCAGAGAGCACGATCGTCACACCTGGGTTCACGCGACGAAATGCAGCGACATGCGGCGCGATCAGTTGCGCTGCGACCGCTGGCGGTGCACTGACTCGAACTGTTGCAATCAGCGACTGTGCCGTACCACGGGCCCGTCGCTCAATACGCTGCGCCTGAGCTTCCATATCGGTTCCGAGCGCTGCGACGGCACGCCCGTCTTCAGTTAACTTGGCGCGGCGTGGCAGCCGTTCGACCAACCGAACGCCCAACGCCTTCTCAAAGGCCGCGACACGCCGGCTGACCGTCGCATGGTCTACGCGCAGTTCACGAGCGGCCGCCGATAGGGAGCCTGTGCGCGCCAGAGATAGGAAGTACCTGAGGTCCTGCCAGTCCATATGTGCATTTTCGCACAACCAATCCGCGACATTGGGGAATTTCCGCGCATTGAAGAGGAGCCTATCGTTGCGCCATTCGAGGAGCAGTTCCATGCCTAAAGCAGTTTCGATGGCCAAGCCCGGAATTCCCGAGGTTCTGCAGCTGACGGAGGTCGCTACAAAGATGCCTGCGGCGGGCGAGGTCCAAATCCGCCAGCGCGTGATCGGTGTCAACTTCATCGATATCTACTTTCGATCTGGTCTTTATCCCGTGCCCACCCTTCCAGCGGTCCTCGGCCTAGAAGGCGCGGGCCGCGTGGAAGCCGTCGGTCCTGGGGTGTTAAGTCTCAAGATCGGCGACCGGGTGGCTTACGCGGGCATGCCGCTGGGCGCATACGCGGAGTTGCGCAATATCCCCGAGAGTCGGCTCATACGTGTGCCGGATCGCGTTTCAGATGAAGTGGCCGGCAGCTCGATGCTCCGCGGCCTGACCGCGCACATGCTGCTGCACAAAGTCCATCGAGTCACCCCCGGCGACTGGCTATTGGTTCATGCGGCGGCGGGCGGGCTAGGGCAGATGCTCCTTCGCTGGGGAAAGCGTCTTGGCGCCCGGGTCATCGGAACCGTCGGCTCGCAGGCCAAGCGCAAGTTGGCGCTGCACGCCGGAGCCGACGAGGTGCTGTTGCACAGTGACACTGCATGGGCGGACAGAGCGAAGCAGATCGCGGATGGAAAGGGCGTGCACCTGGCTGTGGACGGAATCGGCGGTGATCGACTCGTCGAGACCCTGGGCTGCGTACGACCATTCGGCGTCGTCGCGAGCATGGGTCAACCCGCTGGCTCAATTCCGCTAATGAATGTCGAGCAACTCGGCCCGGTGCGATCGATCGGCTTGGTACGCCCAAGTGTGATCGCTTACTCAAACGACCCGGATCTCTATCGGAAGGGTGTCGCCGACCTGCTGCATGTAGTCGAGGACGGGATGGCGGCCTCCATCGGTGCCGCGTATCCGTTGTGCGAGGCCGCGCGAGCTCATGCGGACCTCGGCGCGGGGCGCACGAGCGGAAGTGTCGTTCTGACCGTCTGAGGCAGGGGCCGATGAGTTTTCGTCCTCCCACCGGTTATTCGTATGAGGGCGGACATTGGACCGCACAGAGCAAATAGAACAGAGGAGTCCAGTCATGATGCTTAGAAACAAAGTAGCTGTCGTGTATGGAGCCGGTGGGGCCGTTGGCGGAGCCGTCGCAGCCGCGTTCGCGCGAGAGGGCGCCAGGCTGTTCCTTGCGGGGCGCCACCTCGAGTCGGTCAGTGAAGTCGCGCGGAAAGTCGTTGCCGCCGGCGGCGCCGCGGAGGCGGTGGAAGTCGACGCGCTCGACGAACAAGCCGTGGATAAGCACCTTCAGTCCGTCATGGACAAGGCAGGGCGGTTGGATATTTTATTCAACGGGGTCGGGGTTCCGAACACCCATTTACAAGGTGTCCCGCTGGTTGATATTTCACTCGATCAGTTCGCCCTGCCGATTTCGACCTATGCCAAGGCTTATTTCATCACAGCCCGCCTAGCCGCGCGCCGAATGATCGAGCAGAAGTCGGGGGTGATCATGACCGTCAGCCCGCTTCCGGCCCGCGCCGGCGTTCCGCTTCTCGGTGGCTTCGCACCAGCGATGAGCGCCGTAGAGAGTCTCACTCGGGGGTTCTCCGCGGAACTCGCACCCTACGGGATCAGAGTAGTTGGACTGCGTCCCGATGGCATGCCGGATTCCGGAACGATCAAAGAAGTCTTTGGCATTCACGCCAAAAACTACGGAATGACCTGGCAGCAGTTCCATGACTTCGTCTCGAAGAAGAACCATGCCCGCAGATTGATCTCCCTCGACGAGATGGCGAACGTCGCGGCGTTCGCGGCCTCCGACGCGGCCAGCGCCCTGACCGGCACAACGATCAATCTGAGTTTGGGAGCGCTCGACGACTAAAACCCGTCAGCGCACTGAGTCATCGAACGTATCACATACATTAAAGGAAATTGCCATGAACATTGAAGACAAGACCATTCTCGTCACCGGTGCGAATCGAGGCATCGGCCAGGCGCTCGTTAGCGAGGCACTCAGGCGCGGGGCAAAGCGCGTCTATGCCGCCGTGCGCGGTGATTATCAGCATGCCGACAAACGTGTGACGACGCTCAAGCTAGATGTGACCAACGCATCCCAGATTCAGCAGGCCGCAGCGAAGGTGGGCGCTCTGGATGTGCTCATTAACAACGCGGGCATTGCGCTCTACGACGATCTGAGCAGTCCCGACACACTGCAGCAGCAGCTTGCCGTTAATCTCTTCGGGCCGCTCAATGTAACCCACGCCTTCCTGCCCCAGTTGAAGCAGTCCAAAGGCGCGATTGTCACCAACGTGTCGCTGGGGGGCCTGGCGGCCATTCCAATCATCCCAGGCTACTCAATTTCCAAGGCGGCCGCGTTCAACATGACGCAGTCGTTAAGGGCACTCCTGGCTGCCGATGAGGTGAGTGTCCACGCAGTCGTCATAGGTCCCACCGACACCGAGATGAATCGCGGCTTCAACATTCCGAAGGCGTCAACGGAGACCACTGCTGAGGGAATCTTCGATGGCATCGAAAAGGGGGAGGAGGACATCTTTCCGGATCCGGCGTCCCAGTCAATTGCCGACGCTTGGCGTAATGGCGCGGTGAAGGCCATGGAAAGGCAGTTTGCAGGCTTCGTACCCCAGCGTGCGGCGAAGGTCGCCTGATGTTGACGGGATACGAGCCGGCGTAGGCCGCCCTTGCAACCGTCACGGCATTCATCAACCAGGAGTAGGAACATGAAATCGCAAAATTACACAACGACGATCACGGTCGATCAGTCCCCGATGGACGTTTTCGCCGCCGTTAACGATGTACCGGCATGGTGGTCTGGAAATCCGGGCGTTGAAGGCAAGACCACAGAGGTTGGGGATGAATTTACCTACCGGTATGAGCCGCATCATGTCAGCAAGCAGAAGGTGATTGAGCTAATCCCCGGCAAAAAGGTCGTGTGGCGTGTCGTCGACAGTTCCATTAATTTCGTCAAAGACAAGACCGAGTGGACCGGCACCACGATTACCTTCGACATTGCCAGGAAGGGCAGCAAGACAGAACTGCGGTTCACTCATGCGGGCCTCACTCCTGATATCGAATGCTTTGATGGTTGCTCGGACGCGTGGAGCTCATACATCAAAGGTGCCTTGCGGGAATTAATTGCCAGCAAGCCGGCCAGGACCGCCGACAAGCACAGGGGCGAGGCGAAGAGAGCGACGCGGTTAGCTAGCGTCTGAAGAGTGTACGCCGGCGTGAGTCTAGGAAAAGAGATAAATCCCGATGGAGAGGGTCGTGAGCAATCCTAATTTCAAGAGCAGCATGCTGCTCGATCAGACTTCAAAAGAGGTGTTCGATGCCATCAACAACGTGAGGGGGTGGTGGTCGATGAACATCGACGGCCGCACCGATAAGCTCGGTGCCGTGTTTAACTACAGCTACCAAGATGTTCATCGATGCAAAATCAAGATCGCGGAGTTTGTGCCAAATAAGAAAGTCGTGTGGCTGGTGGAGGACAACTACTTCAGCTTCACCGAAGATGCGACCGAGTGGAAAGGCACCAAAATAGTCTTTGAGATTGCAAAGAAGGGCGACCAGAGTGAACTGCGATTCACCCATGAAGGTCTCGTGCCGGAGTATGAGTGTTTTGAGATATGTTCTACTGCGTGGGGCACCTATATCGATAGCAGCTTGAAAAAACTGATCACGACAGGAAAAGGTGCGCCGAATCCCAAGGAGAAAGCGGCGAAGGCAAAAAACGTCTCGTAGCGAAGGTCAAACTATCCTGGACTTCGCTCCCCCGGCCCCTGCGGTACGCTCGTTGCCGCCCCCCGCAGGGGACTCCCGATATTTGGCGGTCAACTAGGCTTATTCGGCGGCGGCCGCCGAGGGGCGCGTCACATGCAAGAATATGGCCTGCGCACATACCTAGGTGTCGATGAGTGTCGATTAGGCCGAACCGCCACCGGATTGTCGATCAGCATTGGTCGCGCCTGGGAAATCGATTCAAACGAGCACGATCGATTATTTTATTGAGGGACTCGCCATGATCTACGAGATGCGGACCTATCAGCTCAAAGTTGGTGTTCTGCAGCGGTACCTCGAGCAATTCGGGACGATTGGCCTTCCGATCGTCGAGCGCTACTGCAAACTCATCGGCTACTGGTCCGTGGAATCCGGTCAGCTCAATCGGGTAATTCACATCTGGGAATTCGCGAGCTTAGAGCAAAGACGGCAGGCGCGGGAGCAGTGGTGGAGTGATCCGGAATGGCTCGACAAATATCTTCCACTGGCTCTACCATTCGCTGAATCTCAGGAGAGCGTGATTCTCACGGCCGCACCTTTCTCACCGATCCGGTAGGGACATTTTTGTCTTTGAATTGAATCCGTCGCCGCGGGCCGTTGGCATTTCGACCACTTCTTTGGGCGGACGCCTTTCAAGTCAGACGATCCAGGTCCAGTCGATCGGGTAGTTGAAAATCGGGGTGAATATCACGCCGACCGCCTCCATGTCCCTGCGCCCGTCGACGACCATCTCCTTCAGCCGGTCCAGCTGCGCCGCATGCTCGTCGGAGTCCCAGACACTAACTTGCACCATCGAGCCCTTCGGCGAGACGCCCGCACAAAAGTGAATGCGCCCGGACAGCCGCCTGATGGCCGGGATTGCGTACTCTGAGGTCTTCTTGCTCATGGCGTCGACTTCGGCGAACCGGCTCGGGTCGAAGCTAGCGCGCGAGACGCGGACGACGGCGGTTGTTGGCAATGACTCGGTCACACAACCGCCGCTCAAGGCCGGTCCGACGGGCCTAAACATTGGCAGGCTCGGCACGCTCGAAGAGGTGTTGCCTAATCGATAACCCCAGCAATTACGATCAACAGGAATTGAGGAGCTCACGCAGCTATTCTGTTGCGCGCTCGATGCCGCGGAACGAACAAATTTGCTGAGATGTGAAAGCGCTCGCGGAGCCGGCGAACCATTGTCGTGCTCAAGTCCCGCTTTCCGCTCAGGACCTCGCTCACGCGGCTGGCTGTACCAAGTAACGGCACGAGATCGGCGCGCGAAAGGCTATGCTGATCCACTATGTAGGCGAGAAGCACCGGAATTGTCGGCGCTGTACGTGGCCACTCCGAGCGCTCGTAAGCCTCGACCAAGCGGGCCTGGGCTACCATCCGTGCACGGTCCTTGGGATCGCTCGACCCCGTCAGCTTCTCGATAAGCTTCTTGGCGTCAGCGTGGTCCGCTTCATCTTGAATTACAATCAAGGTCGTTTTCATCACACTGTCTCCGCATCAAGTGCTCGCGGACGCAGCTGATGACCACAAGAACTCATCCGTGCGTCGCCTCGGCTATCTGCTCGATCGGGGAAACCACTCCCGTCAGGCCAAGTCGCTGGAGCCTGTCAAGAAGGCGAAGACACTTTCAAACGCGCGCCGAACCCATCGGGGCGTCCGTCGATGCGATACGCGACGCCCTACGGTGGCTCGGGAAATGCATTTGCGCGCAGGCCGGGCACTCGATGCACCTCGTCTTCAAATTCGCGCCAGAAAGCGATCCACCCGTTCGCGGCGGATAATGATTGGTGCCTCCTTGATAGAGAAACAATTACATGCGCACCTTGACATTAACGTTCTAAACGTTAATATATTTAACGTTATGGACGTTAATAGTCGTAACTTACTGTTTTTAAAGGGAGAAATAGACCGGGATGACCTGTGGCCGAAGATCACGGAGTATCGCAATCAGCCATGTACGTTTCGATTCAGTTTCGGGCTCGACGAACTACCGACTGAAGCCGGAATCATCCTGATTCGGGGGCCGCGGCAATTCGGCAAAAGTACATGGCTCGAGCTTGAGATCAAACGAACCCTCGAGACGCACGGCGCAGGCTCGGCATACTTTCTTAACGGTGATGACATCACTGATGCCGACGAATTGGAGATTCGGGTGGCGGAGGTGGTCTCGCTGTTTCGCGGCAATGTCACCGTGCGGCGGCTGTTTATCGATGAGATATCCGCTGTGCCCAACTGGGAGCGGGCGCTGAAGCGTCTTGCCGACCGCGGTCAACTTCGCAACGTACTCGTTATCACCACCGGTTCAAAGGCGGCTGACATCCGCCGCGGCTCCGAACGACTTCCCGGCAGGAAAGGAAAGCTCGCGCGGACCGAGTACCTATTCACCGGGGTGTCCTACAAGGACTTTCACGCCCAGTTCCGTATTGAGTTGGGAGATGATACTTGGAAAGCCTATCTGTTGAGCGGCGCGTCGCCGATTGCCGCGATGGAGATTCGGCAGCGAGAGCGGATACCAGAGTACTTCTTCGAGATTATTCGTGACTGGGTCATCGGCGAGATCGTTAGAAGCGGACGGTCGCGGCAGTTTCTGCTTGCATTGATGCGAACGCTTTTCGCCCAGGGCGGCTCACGAACGGGGTATCTGAAGCTAGCGCGCGAGTCGGGTCTCGCAAACAACACGCTTGCTGCTGAGTACGTCGAACAGCTGTCGGATTTGCTGGCGGTTATTCCCTCGTATCAATGGGATGCCGACAAAAATGTGCCGCTCCAGCGCCGGCCTGCAAAATTTCATTTCGTCAATCTGTCCGTTGCGCTTTCCTTCAGCCCGAACAGAATGACGCAGATTAGTGATTTCGATGCTCTTGAGTCCCAGGAGCGGGCGAAGTGGATCGAATGGCTCGTCGCTCAAGAGATCTTCCGGCGGCAGTGTATCGCCGGTGTGGAGGATCCGGAGGCCATTTGGTATTGGGCATCAAAGGAGCATGAGATCGATTTTGTAGATGCCAGAAAAAACCTGTACGAAGTAAAGTCAGGTCGGTCAGGTCCGTTGGACTTCCTTTGGTTTGCGAAGTCGCTTCCGAAGCGCAGGGTACTCGCCATTGGGAACGGGGAGTTTCAATCTGCCGTCGTCAAAGGAATTACGATCGAGCAATTCTTGCTCGCCGATGGGTTCCCACATCCTTACCCAGGGCAAGTTGACAATCCTGACATCTATAATGAATACGGGCGCTTTTTCTGAGCGACGGAGTGCTTTTCGTTTTCTGTCTGCGGGATTTCGAATGATTGGACCCACCCGATTTCGCCCCGATGGGACCACCGGCCGGAGCCGCTTTCTGACCCTGATCGGCGTGTCTCTTGATCGTCGCCAGGCTCCAGGAACGGAACGACGATGCGAGCGCAAATTGGTGGACCTTTGACGCCGTGAGCAATTACTCGCCGGCGGCGAGTTCGAGGAAGTACTGCTTCTGCGATGGGTAGTACTCGTCGAACTTACGGAACGGCCGGCCTTCGCGCGAGTCGACGAGCAGGTCGAGATAGAACTCCCAACCGGGTCCGAAATCGCCCGCCATCTTGCGATCGGTCAGGTGGTGCACGAATGTCATAGTGGTCGTGCCTGCTGTCTCCTCGAGAGAGATCTCGTACGACACTCCGTATGGACCGTTGCCGGTGATCGCGAGATGGCGCGGGGCTTCGCATCGCTCGACGACCGCCGTGGATTCGGGCGCGCCTTCCTCTTGTATCATCGTGTACGCGATCTCATTGCCGGGGCCGACCTTGTCGACCCAGCGCCAGGGGCCAAACCAACGCGCGGTGCTCTCGGGATCCGTGAAGCTCTTCCAGACGTCCTCGATCGGGGCGCGAAACTTGCGGACCAAGTGGAGGTCGTTTCCGACGAATCGGCCGGTTGGGGTTGGTGCGGTCATGCTGACTTCCTCTTTTTGTTGTCCATGGGCTTCGTGCGTGCGGCCTTGCCTCGGGCCCGCACGCGATAGACCTCGGTTTCGAGCGTCATGAATCGGCGCTCCCATGCGTTCCGCACGGCGTCGTGCGCGACACGCAGCTCCGCGAGGTAGGCTTCAACCTGCGCGAGGGGTGCGAGTTCGAGCCGATAGACACGTTTGCGCCCCGAGACCTCGGCACTTACAAGGCCGGCTTTGCGCAGGACGCGCAGATGGCGGCTCACCGCCGGCCGGCTGACTGAGAATGCCCCGGCGATCGCCCCGGCGGGCAGCGGGGCGTCGCGGACTTTGCGCAGGATTTCCCGACGTATCGGGTCTGCGAGGGCCTGCATAGCGCAATCCATGGATGAAATGTAACGTATTAGTTACATGTTTTCAAGGGTGAACGATCGGCGCTTGTCGGGCGGCGCGGGCGGCGCGGGCGGCGCGGGCGGCGGGGTCTTGCGCATGCGGTTTCGCGTGCGCGCCCCGCGGGATCGTGTTGAAATGCGCTTCAATGCAATAATCGGAGCGGGCATGGGCTCAATGGCGATCGGTGAAGTCGCGCGGTGGGTTGGGGTCGCCGCATCGGCGATCCGATATTGCGAAAAGGCCGGACTTATTCCCGAGCCGCGGCGCGTCTCGGGACAGCGGCGCTACGGTCCGGAGATCACGGGCCGACTTGCGGTGTGCATGCGGATCGAAGACTGCGAACGCGCGATTGCGGAGCGAGCACCATCGTGCGGAAAGACCGCGCGCGGCCCAGAGGTTGGGACAGCATTCGTGTCGCGCAGAGGGGACTGCGGTGGCCGATCGGTGTGCAGCGGGACGTGATATGGCAACGCAGGGACGGAGCGCCCAGGATGCCGATGGCGCGGTGCGAGATGACGTCGGCGCTCTGATTGACGAGGCCGTGTCGAGCGGCCGCATCGTTGGTGCGGTTGTCCTGATTTCACGAAATGGCCGCTTGGTTTATCGAGGTGCAGCAGGTTTTGCCGACCGCGAAGCGGGGCAATCGATGAAAATCGATTCGATTTTTCGTTTTGCGTCGTTGACCAAACCCATAGTATCCGTCGCGGCCTTGGCCCTGCTCGAGAGAAAAGTGCTGGATCTCGACGATCCTGTCGTGAGGTTTGTGCCTTATTTTCGGCCGAAATTGCCGGATGGCCGGGAACCGGTCATCACGATTAGGCACCTGCTTACTCACACAGCGGGTCTCACGTACAAACTCTTCGAGCCCGGCGTCGGGCCGTATCATCGAACTAATGTCTCCGATGGAATGGATCAGCCCGGACTGTCCATTGAGGAGAATTTGGCGCGCATCAGATCAGCGGGGCTGCTCTACCAGCCGGGAACAGCGTGGGGATACTCGATTGCCACCGACGTGCTAGGCGAGGTTCTGGCGCGCGCATCGAATACCCCGCTCCCGGCGCTCGTCAATGAACTAGTTACGGGCCCCGCCTCGATGCGGGATACGGCCTTTACCGTCATCGAGCCGCAACGGCTCGTTACGCAGTACGCGGATGGTTCGTCGATGCCCGTTCGAATGAGCGCACATCACTTGGTTCAGTTTCAAGATGGTGCCATCTCATTTGCACCGGATCGATTGTTTGATCCTCAGTCGTATCCGTCGGGGGGCGGTGGGCTTGTCGGCACCGCAGGCGACTTTCTCGTTTTTCTGGAAATGTTGAGAAATGGCGGCACGCCGATCCTAACGTCTAAAGGGATGGCGTGGCTTACCCATAACGCGATCGGGGAGTTGCCAATATTCTTGCCTGGATGGAAGTTTGGCCTTGGTTGGGCTCTCTTGGATGATCCTTCACAAACCGGCACGCCGCAATCCTGCGGCAGCTGGACGTGGGGCGGTGTCTATGGAAATTCATGGTTCGTGGATCCCGCCAAAGGCATTTCGTGCGTCATCCTCACGAACACTTCCGTTGCGGGTATGGTCGGTGCCTTTCCCGACTCGGTGCGGGACGCCGTCTATCGTCGGCGATAGGCGCCGAGAGAGCGGAGCGGCATTCATTCGGATTCGGGATGCGCCCGAAGGCCTGCGTAAAATCGGCTGCCATCAATGTTCGATGCGCGGATGGCATCGTCGTGGACGCAAGGGGGAAGCAGATGGCGACTCGTCGGCCCGAGCGACAATCCTCGAGGCTAAAAAGCTCAACCATAAGGTGGTTGCTGGATTCCGATCCTTCGATCCGTTGGCAGGTGATGCGTGATTTGACCGATGCAACGGCGGACGAAGTCATGGCCGAACGCGCAAGGGTCGCGACCGAGGGCGCCGGCGCGCAGCTGCTCGCCTTACAGGGCGCCGATGGTCGGTGGGGCGGCGCGGCATGGAATCGTGGATGTAACTCCACGATGCACGTCCTGATGCAGTTGAGGGATATGGGCCTTGACCCCGCCGGCGAGCAGGCACGGCGCGCATTGGAACTTGTACGCGACCGGGTGACGTGGAAGGGATGCGGACCTCGCGAATGTGACGGCCACGTATTCTTTGAGGGCGAGCTGGAGCCCTGTATCAACGGGCAGGTCGCGGCAGTTGGCGCCTATTTCGGCGAGGATGTGCGGGGCATCATTGATCGGCTGCTCGCGGAGCAGCTGCCCGACGGCGGGTGGAACTGCGAGGCCGCCAACGGCTCGGAGCGTTCGTCGTTCAACACCACGATCTGCGTGCTCGAGGCCCTGCTCGAATTCGAACGGGCCGCCGGGGGTCGCGCGGTGCGCGAAGCTCGTATGCGCGGGCAGGAGTATCTCCTGGAACGCCGCCTCTTCCGCCGGAAATCGACCGGCGAGGTGATCGAGCGCGACCGCAAGGGCGGCACCGCATGGACACGCTTTGCCTTCCCCACGTGGTGGCATTATGACGTTCTGAGGGGCCTCGAGTACCTGCGCCTCACGGGCGCCGCTCCTGACGGGCGGGTTGCCGAGGCGATGGAGCTGATCGCCTCGAAGCGCGATGACGACGGCAGGTGGTCGCTCGATATCCGTTATCCCGGCACGATGTTCATCGAAGCGGGCGAAGCCGAGGGTCGCCCGAGTCGGTGGAACACCCTTCGCGCATTGCGAGTGCTGGACTGGTATTCAACCTGAGATAAACGCTGTCGCTGACCAACGGCTTTGGGTCCGCCATGGGCTTTTCGGGTCGACTCCAGTGGGCTGCGACCAGATTCCTACGGCGCATCGATGCGAAACAGTACCTGAAGCGGATACCCCTCGGCACCTTCGAAAAATGTACGGTCCAGAGCCAGGTGCTCCTCGGTTACGCTCAGTTCAAGGATTTTGGGGAATCTTTCGAGCCCGGCGGCGGCCAAGGCGCTGAAATAATCGGCAAAAGTCTTGTGCATGTAACTCACGGGAACGGCCTTGCCGTCCCGCCTCCAGATGTACCCTTCATATGACTCATCGACCCCCGCAAAGTAGTCCCGTCCCTTTGAGTCGAAGTAAACGGGCTTCTCCAGAGGGCGTATATACGGCAGAAATGGGTGCGGTACGGTGAAGATGAAGCGACCGCCCGGAGCGAGGAGCGAACGCACGCTTCGGAATACCGCGGTCATTTCAGCGCAGCTCAAGTAGCTGACCATGAACACGGCGATCACCCGGTCGAACTGCTTCCGCGGAAAATCCTGAAAATCCGCGGCATTGCCGGTCTCGAAGGTCATCGGGCACGGTGCACCGCTCGCGGCAGCCCGTTGCGCACGCCCGACCATCTCGCTCGAGATATCGATGCCGAATACCGACTGAGCACCTGCCTGCGCCACCAGACGGGCGACGTAGCCTTCTCCGCACCCCAGATCCAGCACATGCTTGCCCGTCACGGGCGCGAGCTCCCGCAGCACAAGCGGCCTGGCAGTGAAATCAGAGAGGATCATGGGCTCCTGCCGGGCCCACTGGTCTGCGTTCTGATCGAACATTCCGGCAAAAGAATCAGTTTGCATGACATTGGCTCCTGGACAGCGATGTAACCGGCAATATTGCCGCGCGTCAGCCAATCGCGCCGACCGCCGCAAGTCGTCAAGGTTCTGCGTCGCGGCAATGAACCTCCAATCGCGGCTGCCCGAGCAATTGTACACATTGGCTCTGCGCCGGAATCCGGAGGGATCGCCTTTCTTGGCGAGTTGTCCATGCGAATGTCGTCGGCGATGGTTGTGTGCAACTACGTCCCACGGTCACCGCCAAACATGGCAGCGCAAGGGCGGGCGCACACGCCTCCCGGGTGTTGAGCAGCCTTCATGTGGCGCGTATGCGCCTGCGTTCGCATTTACAATTCCGGCGCCCGTATCTCATGTACTGCAAGAACCCGGCGTACGCCTGCATATCAAGGCGCGCGGATTGAAGTGAGCCGGTGCGTACTTCGAGAATCACAAAATCATTCATGGCAAGGGGATTGCGGTTGGTGTCTTGGCGGCAATTCGCGGCATCGCGGTGACTTCCACAGCGGTCGATATTGTTTGGAGTCAGCCGCCAGTCTGCTGATAGAGAACGAACGGGGTGATCGAACTGTAGGAGAAATCCGACAGCAGCCGGCGGCTCGCAGACATCCCCCCGACTCCAACGCTGGTCCAAGATGGTTCGCGGAAAGACACCGCAACTTCAATTGTGGTGCGCGAACCAAAAAGCAGGATTGTTTTGACGCCAGTTCAGATCGCGCTCGTTGTGGTTTCCGATCGGCTCCGTCCGTCGAGCCATTCGCGGTGTGCGAAGGTGCTGGAAGCTGTTCGGTTGGTCGGTTTGAATCGATCAAGGAGGCAGAAAAGATTGCCGATGAGGCGGTACGGCTCCGTCAGCGACATCGAACGCATCGAGGCCGGCGTTGAATTCTGTAGAAAGTGCACGGCGCTGTCGGCCATCCGCGACGTCATTTTCGATGGCATGCCGCTTGCAAGTATTTACATGGCAATGATGTGCCGAGGATAACACCACGCGTATAGAGACGTTTGAAATCGGGGTTATCAGGATATGAGAAGTCACAAATTACTGTTGATATGCATGTTCGCGGCCGCGTACACGGGTGCAAGCAGCTCTGATGCGCAAACTCAACAGGCGGTCGGATCCGCGATCGACTCGGAAAACCCTCCTGCGTTGAACTCTCCCGGGCAGAGTCTGCCGAAGCCAAGTAAGCATGGGCGCAATCGGATGCTGCGGAGCAGCTTGTCGAACATCAAGGGTGGCGTGGTCAAGGAGATGAGAGCGACTTCAGCCTTTGTGCAGCAGGAGGCCGCCAAGTCGGGAGCCCCTGACGATTGGTTGATCGTGCTGGCGGCTTTCGGCTTGATCGTTCTGCAGCTGCGGCGCAAACACAAGTCGTTACCGCAAAGGCGGATCACGCCCTATGGCTGACTGATCGTCGAGAGTTCCGCCGTGCCGAAGTGTATTGAATGGTGAAATGATGATCGATGAGTCGCTAGTCGCCGATATCGTTCGCGCACGATCGCAACCTCAATCACAGGATGTGACCTCCTTCGATTCCGGCGCCGTATTCATGGTCAAGGCGCTGTTTTATCCTGTAACCGCAGTCGCGTTTCTGGTCTTCTGCCTATGGCTGGGAAAACGCTCGTTCACCGGATCCTATTTCTTGATTGCAGTGCTGACATTTGCCGGGACGGCGGAATTGCTGGGCGACTCGCGCGTTGATCACAACCCGGCGGAGCTGCGCCAGGAGCTGAGGTGGTTGCTGGATATGGTCCTGCGGTGGGCGCTAGTCGGAGCCTGCGTGGCGTTGGTGCTCTATCTGTCCGGCTTGCGCGTTTCGCCGACTGATCGCGCATTGGCCGCATGGTTCGTCTTCACTCCGATCGTATTGTGGGGCGGCACCATCGGCATGCGCCAGATTCTGCTCTATGCAGGCGTCAAGCACACGCCGCGCCGCGCCGTCATCGTCGGCGCGAACAAACAGGGTCTCCTATTGGGCAGGAAGATCCTGGAACAATCTCTCATGCAGGTCAATCTGCTGGGATTTTTCGACGATCGGCCGATGGACTATTTACCGCGGCTTGGCGAGGCTCGGCTGGGACGGCTGGGCGATGTGCCGGATTTCGTGCGCAAGCACCGCGTGAACGTGGTCTACGTGACCCTGCCCATCACGCCGCGCCCGGGCCTTGCGGAATTGTTGCACGGCCTGCGCGACACGGTGGCGTCGGTCTACTTCGTTCCGGACTTCAGCGCACTCAGCAATATCCAATCGCGCATCGATGTGCTGCACGGCGTGCCGATGTTTGCGGTGAACGAGTCGCCGTTGTTCGGTGTGCGGTCGGTGGCGAAACGCGTCAGCGACATCATATTTTCGTTCATGATCCTGCTCGTGGTGTGGCCGGTTCTGGTCGCGGTGGCCATCGGCGTGAAGCGCAGCTCCCACGGCCCGGCAATATTCAAGCAACTGCGTTACGGCCTCGACGGCCGCGAGATCCTGATCTACAAGTTTCGATCCATGACGGTCACCGAGGATGGCGCCACGAGCTATACGCAGGTCACCCGCGATGACAGCCGCGTGACGCCGTTCGGCGCTTTCATTCGGCGAACCTCTCTGGACGAATTGCCGCAGCTGTTCAATGTTCTCGAAGGGAGCATGAGCTTGGTCGGCCCGCGTCCGCATGCGATAGCGGTGAACGAGCATTACCGCAGTTTGATCCCAAGCTACATGTTCAGACATAAGGTGAAGCCCGGCATCACCGGTTGGGCGCAGGTCAACGGCTACCGAGGAGGGGATGATTTGCATACGATGACAAAACGAATCGAGTTCGACCTCGAATACCTGAAGAATTGGTCGATACGGCTCGATCTGAAAATAATCCTGCGCACAATTTTCCTGCTGTGGAGCGACCGTGATGCGTACTGACCGTCGGCCTGACGTGCGGGACGGCCGGTTCGGCCAGGTATTTTGCCTGGCCATGGCGGCGCTGATTTGGTCGGCGCAAGCCGCTGCGAAACCTGAAGACTATCGGCTGGGCGCCGGCGATCTCGTCAGGATCGTCGTGTTCGACCATGATGAATTAAGCGTCGATGCGCGCGTCAGCCAGACCGGCAACATCACCTTTCCCTTGGTCGGCCTGGTGTCGGTCGCCGGATTGTCGACCCGGGAGGCCGAACTGCTCCTGGCGCGGCGCCTGATTGAAGGCGGCTTTGTCAAGCAGCCGGAGGTATCGATACTCGTCGAGGAATATCAGAGTCAGAAGGTGTCGGTCATGGGCCAAGTCGCGAAGCCCGGACAGTACCCCCTCGATGCCTCGAAGAAGATTCTGGACATGCTGGCGATGGCCGGTGGCGTGCTCAACGACACGGCTGCTGACGAGGCGACACTGGTGCGCGCCGACGGAAAGCGCGAGGTCGTCGACCTGCAAAAGCTATTCGACGGCGATCCGTCGGTGAACTACGCCGTACACGACGGCGACACCGTATTCGTGCCGCACGCACCGCAGTTCTACATCTACGGGCAGGTGCAGCATCCGGGTCAATACCGTCTCATGCGCAATACGACGCTTTCTCAGGCCATCTCCATCGGCGGCGGTCTCATGCCGCGCGGAACCCAGCGCGGCGCCGTAGTCAAGCGCGTCGATGCGTCGGGCAAGGAACGCAAGTATTCGATCCAGAACGACGACGTGCTGCAGCCCAATGATGTGCTGTTGATCAGGGCAAGTATTTTCTGAAACGGACGCGAGTCATCTATGCGCCTATCACAACTGATGCGGATTCTCTGGATACACAGGTCGATGTGCATGTGGATCGTGCTGTCCGTGCTGGGGGTCGCGGTCGCCGCGAGCTTGCTGTTGCCGAAGAAGTACACCGGCGAGTCGGCGGTAGTGGTCGATGCGCGCGGCATCGACCCGCTTGCGCAGGACAGCGCCATGCAGTCTCAGCAGGAGGCAAACTACGTTGCGACGCAAGTCGACGTCATCGAGAGCCACAACGTCGCCCTTAAGGTCGTCGACCGGTTGAAATTGACGGCCGATCCGGAGATCGTGCGCAAGTTCAACGACAAGACCGGCGGGGTAGGGTCCATACGCGACTGGACGGCGGACGAGATACTAAAATCGCTCACCGTGAAGCCATCGCGCGACAGCGACGTCATCTTCGTCGAGTTCACCAGCAGGTCTCCGCAGGCGGCGGCGGACATTGCAAACGCGTTTTCCGAGGGGTACATACAGACCAGTCTCGAACTCAAAGTCGATCCCGCGCGCCGTCAAGCAGGCTGGTTCGATCAGCAGGTCAACGATCTTCGGACGGCGCTGGAAGCCGCCCAGCGCAAGCTGTCGACCTATCAAGCCCAGCACGGCGTGATCGGCGCCGACCAGGACAACAACAACAAGTTGGACGTGGAGACAGCGCGGCTGACCGAGCTGTCGAATCGCTTCGTCGATGCGCAGGCCGCCATGTACGATGCCGAGACGCGGCAGCAGCAGATGAACGATGCGGCGGCGAAGGGTCTTTCAGACGAATCGGTGAATGTTCAGCAAAATCCGCTGCTGCAGAATCTAAAAACGGAACTCGCGCGCGCCACGGCAAAGTTTGCCCAAGTGTCGCAGCGCTACGACCACAATCATCCCCAATATATCAGCGCGCAGGCCGAACTTGAATCGCTGCGCAGCAAAGTGGCGGCCGAGGTCGCCAACGCCAATGCGGGGGTCGCCAGGGAAGCGCGGATCGCAAAGCAGAATACGGCGGACTTGCAGCGCGCGATGGACCAACAGCGCAAGCGCATTCTGGATCTCCAGCACAACCAGGACCAGTATGCGGTGCTCAAGCGCGATGAGGAGAGCGCCCGTACGGCGTACGACTCCGCAATGCAGCGCGGCGGCGACGCGAAGCTGGAAAGCCGGCTCAAGAACACCAACACCGCAGTCCTGAATTACGCGTTCCCGCCGATGAAGCCCTCATCGCCGCGCCTGCTTCTCAATCTGGCGTTGGGGTTCATCCTGGGTTCGATGCTCGCCGTCGGCGCGAGCCTGATGCGAGAACGGTTCGATCAGCGCATCCACACGCGCATGGATCTGCTGGAAGGCGCCGGTATCGCCGTGCTCGCCGAGCTGCCGCGCGTGCACATTTCGATGCGGCGCTATCGGCGCCGACGCGGGTGGTTTCGACCCAAGGGCAAAAAGCCGCGGCTGGAGCCGCGAATAATGGAGAAATTCTAGTGACCGCAACGAAAGTTTCGCGACAGCGAGGACCGATGGCATCCACTCTGGTCGACACGCGGCTCGGCGAGCTATTGCAGAACGACGGAACGCTGAGCGAGCATGACATCAAGGTCATTCTGGCGGCCCAACGGGACTGCGGCGAGCGCTTCGGAGAGGTCGCCTCGCGTTTGGGGCTGGCGAGCGAGCAGGACGTCAGGCGTGCACTCGCCCGGCAAATTGAATTTCCGGTGTTGAAGCCTGGCGAGTCCGACCTGAGTCCGGAGGTCGTCGCCGCGTATCAACCTTACGGCAGGCGCGCGGAGGAGCTGCGCACCCTGCGCAGCGAACTGATGTTGCGCTGGTTCGGCCGCAGCAATCGCGTTCTGGCGGTTATAGAGCCCCGGGCGGGAAACGGCTGCAGCGTGCTCGCCGCCAATCTTGCCGTGTCCTTTGCGCAGCTGGGCGAGCGTACGCTGCTTATCGACGCCAATCTGCGCGCGCCGTTGCAACACGTGCTTTTCGGAGTCGATCCACGCTACGGCCTGGTGGATTGCATCAAGGGGGAAAATCTCGAGGATGCGCTTGCGAGCGTTTCGGGCTTCAGTTGCCTGTCGGTGCTGTGCGCAGGCGAGCCGCCCCCCAATCCACAGGAGCTGCTGGGGCGCGTTTCATTCGGCTACCTGATGGAGACCGCGCCGGTCAAGTACGATGTCGTGATCGTCGATACCTCGCCGATACGCGAATGCGCGGATGCGCAGCTGGTCGCATCCCGCGCGCGCGGCGCGATACTCTCGATCAAACGCCATAACACCCGGCTGGAGGACGTGATGCGCGTCAAGGCGCAGCTCGAGTCCGCCGAAGTCTCGCTGCTCGGCGCCGTGATCGATGAATAGATCGGTTGCGGCGCTCACCGCTTCGAACGGCGCGGCGGCCGGCGCGGTGCCGACGACGAACAGGCTGCGTTTCGCTTTGCTGGTCGCGCCGCTCATCGGTGCCACTTTTCTGTCCAAGTTCGCGTTTCCACCGTTCGGTGCACAGGGAATCGGCGTCTCGCTATTCTTGCTTCTGGCCGTGGTCATCGCGGGCACCGTCGGCGGGGGCATGCGCATCGAACCCCGGCGATTGACCCTCTATTTCATGCTGGTTGGATCTCTGGGCCTGATTCAAATATTGCAACCGGACTCGTTCTCTCCCTTGTCGTTGCTGCTGCTCGTCGCCGTGCATCTGCCGTATGTCGCGACAGTACCGCACAGCGACGACGGCGACCGCATCATCAAATTCTTTTTGGGGATTGCCACGATTCTGGCTTTGCTGGGCATCGCGCAGTACGGCCTTCAATTCTTCGTCAATCCGCGCTTCTTGTTTCCAGTCGAGAATTTCATTCCAGACACGTTCATTGTCCAGCACTTCAACCATCAGGCGGCCATGGAGTACGGCTCGCATGAATACCGCGCCAACGGCGTGTTCATGCTCGAACCGTCCTTTTTCAGTCAGCTGCTTGCCGTCGCCATTATCGCCGAATTGTGCACCTTGGGGCGGTTGACGCGCCTTGCCGTTTTCGGTCTTGCGCTGATCGCATCGTATTCGGGTACGGGCATCATGGTGCTCGCGATCAGCCTGCCGCTGTGTCTGGTCGCGCAACGCCGCTGGGGCCTGCTGCTCGTCGGCTTGCTCGGAGTGGTTGCCGTCGTTTCGGTGCATGAGTACTTTCACACCGGCCGCTTGTTGGCGAGACTCGCCGAATTCAGTTCCACTCATTCCAGCGGCTATTCGCGCTTTGTGGGCGGATTCTATCTCTTCGACCAATTTCTCTGGCACGATCCGTGGAGGGCGTTGTTCGGCTATGGAGCGGGCGCCTTCACGAGCTACGCCTCGCGCGCCCACTACGGCGCGGACGAGATGGCGCTGTTCAAGATGGTGCTGGAATTCGGTCTGGTGGGCGCCGCGGCGTATTTCGGATTTTTGTTTTGCTGCCTGTTTTATTCGCCTGCACCCCGCGTGTTGACGCTCGCCGTGGGCCTCACCTACCTTCTGAACGGGATTTACACGCCGTTCGCACATGGCTTGGCGCTGAGCCTGCTCTTATGGAAACCGGTACGGGATGCGGAGAGGCGCGGGCAGTGGCTGGGTAAATGGCCGCTTGGGAACGCTTCGGTCGGTCCCGCGGCGGCCATGCCGGCGCTGAAGCTTGGAGGCCGGGCATGAGCACCGCGCTGTGCATCGCGGGATTCCTATGCCTGCTGGCGGCGTGTCATCCGTTCATCACTTATCCGTGGTCGTTGATCGTGCTCCAGGTGCTGCGGCCCGCCAGGCCAAGCACGGGCGGCACGCACGATGTGCGATTGAATTGTGCAATTTGCGTTTGCGCCTACAACGAGGAGCGCAGCATAGCGCGCAAGGTGGAGAACCTCCTGGCATTGCGCGAGCGCGAACCCGGCCTCGAGATACTCATTTACGTGGACGGCGCGACCGATCGTACCGCCGGAATACTGCGCGAGTACGAATCGAAGATCGACCTGCATATCGGGACGCGTCGTCTTGGGAAGACATACGGCATGAATCTGTTGGCCTCCAAGGCAAAGGCGCAGATTCTGATTTTCACCGACGCCAATGTGCTGATGGATATGGATTGCGTCCGGGATCTTCTCCGGTACTTCGCAGACCCTGAAATCGGCTGCGTTTGCGGGAGCCTCCTCTACACGAACGGCGCGGCGTCGACCACCGCCTCCTCGGGATCGGCCTATTGGCGGTTCGAAGAGACCATCAAGAAGCTCGAGATGGGAAGCGGCTCAGCCATCGGAGCCGATGGATCGGTATTCGCGATCAGGCGCTCTCTGCACGAGCCGCCGCCCGACTACATCATCGACGATTTGTACGTGTCGTTGAAGATTCTCTGCGGCGGTTTCCGGGTCGTACAGGCCACCGACGCGCTGGCGTATGAGGAATCGGTGGTGTCGGGGCGCGAAGAGTTCGGGCGCAAGATACGCATAGCTTGCCAGGCGTTCAACGTCCATCGACTGCTTTGGCCGCAGTTGCGGAAGCTGGATGGAATCACTCTTTATAAGTACGTTTCCCACAAATTGATCCGCTGGTTCACCATTTATCTGCTGGCATTCGCGGCATTGGCGTTCGGGGCGGCGTTGATCGCCGCGGGGCATGCTCGAATCGCTGCCGCGCTCGCGATCTGCATCGCGGGGGCCCTGTGCCTGGGCTGCATCTCGTCGATCAGGCCTTTCGCTCAAATCGCAGGGACCGTCGCGGCATTGACAGGCACGGGATTGGGTGTGTGGCGCTCCTTGCGGGGAGATCGCTACCAGACATGGACTCCCGCCGCGTCGATACGGAGGTGACCCTGATGAGCAATCGGCCTCGATGCCTCTGGATCTCGCGCTACATCCCATTTCCGCAGAACGAGGGCGCGAAGGTGTATTCGGCGAATCTCGCGCAATCTCTGGCCAGGTCGGGGGCGTTGGTTCGTTTCGTAGGCCTCGGAGACCTGCGCACGGTGCCTGATTCGGGCGCGGCCGTCGAATGGCTGGCGGTACCCGGGCGGCGGCGCAGCAAAACTCTGGCCCTGTTCAGCGGCCGGCCGATCGCGGCCGCCGTCGATGCGACCGAAGCATTCTGCGCGGCGCTTGATGCGCAATTGCGCGAGCGTTGGGATGCGCTGGTGCTCGATGGTTATGGCACCGGCTGGGCCCTCGAGCGTTGTTTGGCTTATCGGAGTGAAAGGCCCAGCCACCCGCCGGTGCTGGTGCATGTGTCACACAATCATGAAGAGATTCTCTGGGGCGCAATGGCCCGCGAGGCCCGCGGGTCGGCGTTGAAACGGTGGGTGCTCCGCCGCAACGCCGACAAGGTGAGCGCGCTCGAGCGGCGGATCGTGCGAAGCGCGGATTTGCTGACAGCAATCACCGACGAGGACCGCCGCACTCTGGGCGAGGGCGCGGACCACGGTCGAATATTGCTTCTCACGCCCGGGTACAGCGGCCGGGTCGCAGGCGCGCGGCGCATCGCCGCGGCAACGCCTCGGCGCGCGATCATCATGGGTTCGTTCCAATGGATAGTGAAGCAGGAGAATATCGCCCGCTTTGTCAAGCTGGCCGATCCGATTTTCAAGGAGAACGGAATCGAGTTGGACGTTGTCGGGGAAATGCCGCAAGCCCTTCTCGCGACGCTGCGGGCGCATTCCCGGGCGACACATTTCCACGGTTTCCTGACCGACGTTGCGCCTCTCATGAGCCGCGCGCGCATCGCGATAGTTCACGAGTCCATCGGGGGCGGATTCAAGCTCAAGTTGCTGGACTATATCTTCGGCCGCGTGCCGATTGCGACCGTATCGCAGGCCGTTGCGGGACTATCGGATGAGCTTCAGCATGCGATGCTGACAAACGGCAGCCTGACAGGATTGGTGGACGACATAGTTTCTCACATCGATCGGTTCGATGAGTTGAATCGGATGCAGGAGCGAGCCTTCTCGCTCGGCAGTTCGCAATTTCAATGGAGCGTCAGGGGCGACCTGCTCCGGCAGGCAATATTCGATGCCCGTGAACAGCAGGCCGCCATCCTTGCTTCCCGCACACCGCAGGGCGCCGACGCCAAGGATCTCGCCGTGACCAGGCGGCGCAGGGTACATGCGTAGAGGCCAGGTCCAAGTCACGGCTGCGCCGGCAGCGCATTCGGTGCGCGCCTGGAAGTCGCGCGCGACGGCGGTGGGCCTATGGATGTGCATCGGGTCGCACGCGTTCGCGTCTGATCCGCCTTTGCTGACGAATCCACCGCTCGCTCCGACCCCGCCCGTGGGTACGAATCCGACTCTTACCACGGATTCCCCCATTACCAGGGATTCCCCGAACAATCTCGATTTCTTCATAGCGGACCAATTTAGCTATGACGATGACCTTTACCGGCTGCCGTCCTACTTCGACGTCACGTCGGTGGCAGGGCCTCTGGCGAGGCGCCAAGATGGCTTCAATTCGGTTACCCTGGGCGGCGATGGCCGTTGGTTCTCCGACAACCAGAAGTTCGGCATCGATTTTCGCGCCGACGAGAACCGCTTCATCCATAACGATTCGCTGAACAACGTCTCGGGTAAGGGCAACCTCGAGTGGGATTGGCGGCTGGCATCCTTTTGGTCGGGGCAGGTGGGTCTGAGCTATTTCCGCGGGCTCGCCGATTTCGCCGACACTGGCTACTACTCGCGGGACGTGGTCCAAAGAGAGGACTATTTCGGCAATATCCGCTACCAGGTGGGACCGCATTGGGCGATCTACGGCGGGGTGATCGGCGCGGATACGTCGCAGACCGCGGTCCCCGAGCAGTTGTACGATTTTCACAGCAAGGCCGGAAACGCCGGAATCGAGCTTGCAGCCTCATCCCAGAACACCGTGACGTTCGACTATCGATACACGGATGCGACCTTCCCGCAGAATTTCGTCTTGAACGGTTCACCGTTCAATTCGGATTACAGAGAGGATACGGAGCGCATCCTGGTCAAATATGTCTTTAGCGCGGCGACGGAACTCGATGCGAGCGCAGGCTATCTGAAGCGCGATTATCCGGAGTCGAGATTCGCGACCTTCTCGGGAGATATCTGGAAGGCGGCGCTGCAATGGCAGCCGACCGACAATTTGCAATGGGTATTGACGGGTTGGCGCCAACTCACGGCGTACATCGAGGCGGAGTCGGATTATTTCGTGTCGAATGGCGTAGCCCTGGCGCCGGTGTGGATTGCCGCGGACACCCTGACTCTGTCCGCAGGCGTTTCTCGAGAGAATCACGATTACATCAGCTCCAGCCCCAGCGCCCTCACGTATTTCACGCGCCACGACCGATTGACGACGGAACAGGCGCGCGTGGCCTACACCCCGATTTCTTCACTGACCTTCAAGCTCTCAGTCACCTACGAACAGCGCGAATCGAACCTGGCTCGGTTTCAGTTCAACGATACGCTCGCGACGGCCAGCGTGACCTACATGATCAGGCCATGAAGATCCATCTGCTCAAGCGGGTCAGCGGGAATTTTGGCGATGAGCTGAATCGATGGCTATGGCCCGAACTGCTCGGCGACGCGTGCGGCGATGCGCCGGACGATGTCCTGTTCGTCGGAATTGGGACGATTCTCGACAGGAATCTGCCTCCCGCCCGCGTAACGATCGTATTCGGCACCGGAGTCGGTTATACGTCCGTTCCGGAGGATATAGCGACCGGCTCCGCCCGCTGGCGCATATACGGCGTGCGCGGCCCGCTGACCGCTCGCGCACTGAGTCTCGACGAGCGCTTCGCCATGACGGATCCGGCGATTCTGCTGGCCACGCTGCGGGAGTTCAGGGGACTCGACCGTCGAGGCACCATATTCGTTCCTCATTGGAAGAGTGTGCGTTATGGCAATTGGGAGAAGATTTGCGCAACCCTGGGAATCGAGTTCATCCATCCCTGCAGCGATTCGAAGTCGGTGGTCAGGCGGATTGCCGCCGCCGACAAGGTTATCGCCGAATCGATGCACGCGGCCATCATCGCGGACGCATTCCGCGTACCGTGGGTCCCTGTCGCCCTTTCCCGGGAAGTGTCGCCGTTCAAATGGGTCGACTGGACATCGTCGGTCAATGTCTCCTACAGCCCTGTCTGCCTTCCCCCCAGCAACAGAATCGAGTACATGCGCAACTCGCTTCTCAAGTGGACCGTGCACTCCAACGCACCCGACTACCCGTCGCCCAGCCTGGTTGCGCAGGGAATCCGACTGCACTTCGACGATTTGGACCTGTTGATGTCGAGTTTCGAGCAAGTCGGTCGTCGCATCAATCAACGATGGCGCTGGAATGCCAGCATAGGACTCGAAGTCATATTGAAGCGGCTTGCAAGGATCAGCTTGGGGTGCAGTGAGCGAATGAGCGCCGCCGCGGCGTTGCACCTCGATAAACTCAGGTCGAGCGATGGCTTCCTGAGTTCCGATCAATCTCACAGGCGCTCCCTGGACGACACCCTGGGCCGCCTGGAAGGAATCAAGAGCGACCTCAGGCGCCGTGCGTTCGCTTAGGGCATCCCGTGCCTGTTCCGTTTGCCTTCGAAGGCCGCCCGCGCGAACTCCAGGAAGTCCTTCACCAATCTTCGATCAAGAAGGAATATCGCGAAGACGTAAATCATCGCGCCCAGCGGCACCAGCAAGCTCAGCCGCAGGGCCGGCACCCAATCGGCGGATAGCTGCAGACGAGTCTCGATCACCGCCGCTGCCATCAGCAAGGAGGCGAGCAGCGGATTTACAATCCCGCCGAACTGCTCCGAAATACTGTAGCCGGTGGCGCGTCGCAGCACCCAGCTTGAAACGAGAAGCAGGACGCACTCGCTTGCAACCCATGAGGCGATGGCCCAGGGGAGCGAGGGCATCCCGAACGACAGGGCGACACCCAGCATGAACAGCAGTTCCACAAGCAACCCTACGAGAGGGTCCCGGGGCCTGCCCAGCGCCGTCAGGAGGGGTGTAAACACCAGCCGCGGCACCTGCAGGAGGACCAGAAAACCGAGTACCGCGACGTAGGGCGAACTGGGCTGCCATCGAGCGCCGAACAGCAGCTCGACGATGTCCGGCGCCACGGCGGCCAGTCCGACGAAGCAAGGGTATAGAGCGAGGCAGGAAAGTTGTGTGGAGGATTGATAGGCTCGCTTCAAGCGAACCGTGTCGAATTGAATCCCGGCCAACAACGGGAGAGCCACCTGCGCAACGGCAGTGGCGGCAATCGCCCAGAACACATCGACGACTCGGAAGCTTAAATTGAGGTAGCCCGCGGCCTCGACGCCGAGAAACCATGATGCCAGCAGCGTAAACACCCTTCTGATCGAAGACGACAGGAGCAGTCCGCTTACGGAGAGCGCACCAAAACCCACCAATTGCTTGAATTCGGCGTAACGGAACCGCAGGCGAGGGGTCTCGTCCGAGGCTACCCAAAGCACCAAAGAGCCGACAGCGGCAATCAGAATCTGCTGAAGGACCAGGCTCCAAAGTCCCGCTCCCATGAATGCGGACGCGATGCCGATGCCGCCGCCTACCGTGCGGCCGACCAGTGAACGTAGTGCCAACGCGCGAAAGTCAAACTGGCGCCGTTGCCGCGCGACCAGAGTTGCGCTCGCCGCGGAGCATGGGAATACAAGGCTCATCCAGATGAGAACGCGAGCGGCGCCGGATTGATGTACCGACGCCGCAAAGAGCGGCGCCAACGCCCAGCACCCGAGCACCATGATCAAGCTCAGAACCATCGTGGCCGTAAAGGCCGTATTGAAATGAAGATCCGTCACATCCGACCGCTGCACGAGCGCATTGTGAAACAGCATGGTGACCAACACGCCCAACAACTCGATGAGAGCCAGCGTCGCCGAGA
Source organism: uncultured Gammaproteobacteria bacterium (assembly GCA_963702735.1). GTDB lineage: Bacteria > Pseudomonadota > Gammaproteobacteria > Steroidobacterales > Steroidobacteraceae > Bog-1198. Next base: position 973,303 of record CAVPDW010000003.1, read on the forward strand.
ACAGTCCGAAATCCGCGGCGGAGAGCAGCCGTATGTAGACGATCAGCGAGCCGAAGGAAATGATCGCCAGACCGCCGTTCTCGACCGTGCTCCAGACCAGGGATTTTGCAGTCGTGCTGCGGGTAACCGTAGACATGGATGGCGGCGCTGCGACAGTGTGCGCTAGCGGGACTCGCCGGTGACACGGCTTCCCCAGAAGTGCTGCCGCACCGTGGCGTCCAATAGCCGCAACCGCGCGATTCTCCCCGCGACCTTGAGAGGATTCCTGATCAACTCGCGACTGAAAAAAACCTGCTTGATCAGCCCGGCGGATTTGCTGTGCGCCCCCGCGTGGCCGACTCGATAGATGGCGCCCACAAACGGCAACGGCTGAAGTGGTTCGCCCCGCTGGTCCAGATATTCGCGCACGAAAACATGGCTGCCGAAGATCTTGCGGATGCGGTCGGGATCGGCCGCCTCGACGCTCGCAGGCAACTCGTACAGCGCTGTGCGGATGATGTGGGATGTCCCGCAGAATTTGGAGAAATCGGCATATTCGTAGATGAGCTTGCCCCCGTCGCCCCAGATATAGCCGTCCCGCACGTACCAACCGTTCTCTCCAAGGTGGCCTGCCACGAAACTCGTCAGGTGGCAGCTGACGAAGTCATCATCGTCCACCACCATCACGTAGCCGCCCCTGTCGGCCGCCAAAATGCCGGCCAACACCCGCTGTCCTTTGTCGAGACGGACGCTGTCGCGGAACGCCTCGATGTCGTTGTTCCCCCGCTCGAACATCGGGTTGGGGGGGAAATCAACCAGCTTCAGTTCGAAGTTCTTCGGCAACGGCGGCAAATCAGAGCCCACGTTGGCAACTACGATGGCACGCCAGCGATCGTCCTCCTGGCCTGCAATCGAGCGCATGGTTTGCGCGAGCCTGCGCTTCAGGGCCGGCCAGTCCGCCGCATTGCGGGGGTGTCGCAAAGGAATGATGAAGGTCAGCACACTCCGGGGGACGCCGTCGGACTCGCGGCCCTTGTCCGCCCGGCAAGTGACGCCATGGAAATCCTTGCGGCCGGCCAACACCAGCATCGCCGCAGAGTGTAGCAGCGGGCGCAGCGTCTCGCGGTACACCGCAAATATCGAAAATGCGACGAGTGCAAACCAGCGCGGCGCTCTCAATCCAATGCGCTGCGCGTAGCGCTCATAGTACTTGCCGAAGAAATAGCGAGTGTAGTGGACCGACCAATAAAGCCGCTTGAGCGCATGGGTCCGTTGACCTCCCGTACGAACCTGCGACAGGGGCAAATGAAAGCTGTGACAGTCGTTCGTGACGTGGATCTCGAATCCGTTCACGAACAAATTCATCTGGAAATCGGTCTCCTCGCGATAGCCGTTGCCCTTCGCGTAGTGATCATCGAAGGGGTATTTGAGCAACAAGCTCTTCTTCGTGAGAATTATCGCGTTGGTGATCGGGATCGCCAGATCGCCCGCGAACCTTGCACCGTTCACGTATTCGCAGATCAGCGCATTGAAGGGCCTGACGTCGCGCATTCCTTCTCCGAACCGACGTAGTGCCTGCGATTCGTCCTCACCTGCCAGCATGTAGACGCGTCGGCCGGAGACGGCGCCCAGGTTCGACATTGCCTGAAGTTTCCGAAGCAGCGTCAGCGCATATCCAGCCTCGAGATATTCGTCGTCGTCGCAAAAAAGAATGAATTCATTGGTACTCTCGGAAACACCGACATTGCGCGACTGGGAGGCGCCCAACCGGTTTTCATTGCGCAGCATCCGCAGTGTTTTCCGCGGAAATCGTCCCGCTATCCCGGCGAGGACTGAGGGAGTGTCGTCGTCGCCGGCGTCGCTGACGAAGATCAACTCGTCGACGCCTTCTTGGGCGAAGTAGCTGGGCGCCACAAGTCGCAAGGTATGCGCACGGTTGCGGGTGGGGACGATCATCGTGATCATCAAGCGCTCTCCATCAATCGACTGTACCCGACGTCACAGCGTGTTGGTTTCAGCCTGCTTGTAAACCGCGGTTCGGGGCATTCGGCAGAGGTGCGGATGCCCTGAATAATTGGTTGTCCGTGATGCCTCCTGCGCGGTCGCGACGGCCATCTGCGGAATTTGTGGGTTGAACGACATGGTTTAGTGTCTCTCAAAAAACGGTTCCGAGTCCAGACCGGCCGCTGTGCGCGGGGCTTGCAAATTGCCGCGGGTCGATGATGATGTGAGCTTGCGATTCCAAACTCTGGAGAGGAGTTTCATCCCATGAACCGTCGTGATTTCCTCGTTAATACGGCAACCGGGGCGGGCGCATTGGTGCTGTCTGCGTCCTGCGACAGAGCTCTCGCGCTGAACGGCTCCGACGTCATCGAAGATGATTTCCGCGGTGTAGAAATTACAATGCAGGGCGGCAGTAAAAAGCTCTATCCCGATGTCGGCAGATGGGCCTTCACCTTCTGGCCCGGCATCAAATGGCCGGACAGCTACGGAGACGGCACCAACTGGCTCGGAGGAAATGCAGAATGCCAAACCTACGTCACTCCGCTAATCGACAAGGTCAAGGGAAGCCCGGTCCCGAGTGACTTGCGCTACGATCCATTCTCGATACAGTCGGACGGTCTGCACATCAAGGCATCGCTGTTGAGCGCGGCGCAACGGTCCGCTTATCAGGTCGGTGGATTTAGGCGCTTCGGTTCCGGTATGTTGCTGTCGCGAACTTCTTTTACTTTCGGAAGCATAAGGGTGGCCGCCAAACTGCCGTCGGCGCGCGGCTCGTGGCCGGGACTGTGGCTGTTGCCGGAGTCTCATCAGTGGCCGCCCGAGATCGATATTGTCGAAGCAATGCCATGGGGCAAGCACCAAGAACAGATTCACTTCGGCGTGCTGGTTCCCAAAGGAGCGACAGGACACTTCAGCCAGTGGCTGGGCCTGAACATCGCCCCCGCCTCCGGCATTCACGAATACGGCCTGGACTGGACGCCGGAAACGATGACCGGTTTGCTCGACGGGAAAATCCTGTGGCGGCAACCTACGCCGTCCTCTCTGCATCAGAGCATGTATCTGATCATCAATCTGGCGGTCGGCGGAAAATGGCCGTTCAACGAATTGAATGTGCAGCCCATCGACAGTGTGTCGCCGGAACGGCTGTCCGCGGGTTCGGATCTCATTCAAGGCGATTACCCGGCCGAGATGATCATCAAATCGGTCAAGGTCGCTCGTTTCGAGGCTTAACAGTCGAACAGCGCGTGTCTCGGCCGGCCGTTGCGTATTCGGTCGTTGCGACACCCATCGACTCTCAGGTTGGACATGCCATGGACTTCACATCGTTCTCATACATCGCGTTCGTAACCGCGACGGTCCTGGCGTTCAACGCTTGGCGCGCCGCTCGATTCCGGCAATGCGTCTTGTTGATTGCGAATCTGGCGTTTCTCGCGAGTTTCGTGCAGTCCGCCATGCAGCTTGCTCCTCTGTTGGCATTCCTCGTCCTGGGTTATGCCGCCTCGAGGTGGGTGGCGCGCCGGCGCAAGCCGTGGATACTGGGATGGACCATCTTTTTGATCGTCGCGGTATTCGTCGTGCTCAAGCGCTACACCTTCCTGCCCGTCGGTGTCGAACTGCCGTACCTTTATCTGCAAGTCGGACTTTCCTACATCCTGTTCCGCATTCTGCAGATGGTAATCGACAGCGCCGGCGGGGAGGATAAGGCGTGCCTCGACCCGCTCACGTTCTTCAATTTCACCTGCGGTTTTCTTTGCTTCGTGTCCGGCCCGATTCAGCGCTCCAATGAATACCTGGACGATCTTGTGCAGCTCGGCCGGGATGTCGATGAGGCCATTGCCTTCCGTGCAATGAGCCGGATTGTCAGGGGCTTCATCAAGCTCGCGGTGGTATCGGCGGTGTTCAACTATCTATTTGCGAACTTGTCCGCCGCCGTGCTCGCGCAGACGACACCGATGGTCGGCTGGCGTTATGCGGCTCAGTACGCGGCGAGCGCCGTCGCCTACACCTACTACTTGTACTACAACTTCTCGGGGTACATGGACATCGTAATCGGCATCGGATGGCTTCTGGGTCAGAATCTGCCGGAAAACTTCGACCGCCCGTTTTCGGCGCGCAACATTTTCGAATTCTGGTCCCGCTGGCACATGACACTTTCCGAATGGTTCAAGACGTACGTATTCAACCCACTGATGAAATTCCTGGCCGATCACGTGACGGCGCCGGTGTGGCTGCCCTACCTGGGAGTGGTTGCATTCTTCGTCACGTTCTTCGTGATGGGCGTGTGGCATGGCTCGACGGGTGTGTTCGTGATCTATGGATTGGTCATGGGCGCCGGCGCAAGTCTCAACAAGCTATGGCAGGTATTCATGACCAAGCATCTGGGCAAGAAGCAATACAAGGCGGTGGGTGAATCATTTGCCTACGCAACCCTGGCACGCGGCCTCATGTTCGCCTTCTTCGCTCTCGCGGTTACCGGCCTTTGGGTGAACATGGATCAGCTCTGGCTGCTGGCGCGCCGGTTGGGGGTCGGTGGCCTGGGCTTTGCGCTCGTCGCTACGACACTGTGCGCTGCCGCAGGCGGGCCGATGGTGGACCTTGCCGGGCGCGCGCTGGCGGGATTGGCGCCTCGCCTCGATCGGCCGGGCGCCCCGGGGCTCATTACTCGAAATGTCGTGCTGGCGGGCGAGGTGCTGTTGATCTTCGCCGTGGGGTCGTTCTTTCACAAAGCCCCGGAATTTGTTTACAAGGCGTTCTAGATGCGCGCGATCCTGAGGCAGATGCTGTTCGTGCTGATTGCATTGGGAGGAATCTACGCCGTCTTGTTGGCCGTATCCTATGCGGTTGTGCCGCCTGCAAATCGAGGAGAGGGACTGGATTCCAGCTTTGCCGCAGGCACGATTTTCATGACCGACCCGAAATACGTGTTTCTGAATCGGGCCGCGATCAGACCCGATGCGCCCCGCATCGTCTTCGTCGGCGCATCGAACACCGCGGTCGGATTCAAACAGCGCGAAGTGCAGGCGCTTCTTCCGAATGCGGAGGTCGACAACCTGTCCGTGGGCGGATCGAATATGACTCAGATCGCCCAGATCGTCGATCTGGTGCAGGATTTGCAGAGCCCGGCGGCGCGACGCCGCACCACGTTCGTAATAGGCATGTGGTACGGCACTTTTGCGCAGGACAAATTCCGATGGGACACGCCTGATCGGCACGAAGGCGACACCGATATCGATATTGAGCGCTACCGCTATGGCTTTTACCGGCGCAGCGAGAATGGGCCAAAGCAGGTTCTTCCCTCCGCGTATTTGTCGCTCGGCGTCGTGTTGATTCATCCTTACTTGGTTTTCGATGAGCTGTCGCGGCGTGCAAGCAAGGAGCTGCGCGACCGCTTGTTCGGTCGAGCGGCCTCGCGTACCGATGCAGAGCGCGATGCCAGCGTGATTTCCGAGGCGGCCAAAGAGGCCGCCCTGAGATATTGGCGCGATCAAATGCACAGCGACGGACCTATCGCAGAGGAACAATTCTCGGTCCTGAAAAACTTGATTGACAAAATTCTTGCGGAGGGAAGCAGGGTGGTGCTCGTCGACTTGCCCATCCCGCGCTGGCACGCAGAGCGCTCGCCGCTTTACACGGACTATGTGAGGCACAGGAAGGCGATCCTCGCGGACTTCGAGGGAAGGGACGGATTTGACTACCTGGAGATGGCGGATTTGAACAGCGATCTCGAATTCTCAGATGAGGTTCATCCCAAGCCGCGCGTGACCCGGCGGTGGGCGGCGCGTATCGCAGGGGTCATCGGCGCGGTCGACCGCGACGTCGCGGCAGAAACGAGAGCAGCGAAGGACGGCACGCTCGCCGCGGGGCAGCCATGAATCGATACGGCCTCGAGTTTCACCATTTTGGACTGGCTGTAAAGTCGCCCGGTACGGCCTTTCGCTATTTGGAGGATCTCGGATATTGCGCCGGGAGCGCCTGCTACGATCCGCTGCAAAAGGTCAACCTGGCGATGCGCCATCATGACCGCATGCCGGACGTCGAAGTGATCTGGCCCGGAGCGGAGCCCTCGCCGATCGACCTCATGCTCGAGCGCGACGACGGCCTGATCTATCACCTGTGCTACACCTCGAAAAACGTCGAACGGTCGCTGGCGGCGCTTGAGCAAGCGGGCTTGGAAGTGCTACCCCTCGGTTTCGCCAAGCCCGCGCTTCTGTTCGGCGGCTTCGAGGTGTCGTTCCACAGGATCACCGGGGTTGGTGTGATCGAAATCATTGCGGGCGTACCTGAGCGGGGGAGGCCCGGCCGGGCGTGATGTAACCAATGGAGAACTGTATGGAAGATCCGATTCTCACTCGCTTGACATCTATATTCCACGAGGTCTTCGGCGACGATGAGCTGGTACTCAGGCCCGAGCTCACGGCAAACGACGTCGACGGCTGGGACAGCCTCACGCACATCCGGTTGATCGTGTCGGTGCAAAAGGCATTCGGCGTGAAGTTCTCGGCGGTGGAGATGAGCCGTCTAAAGAACGTCGGCGACCTCATGACGCTCACGAAGCACAAGCAGTCGCCGGGGGCCGTGCCCTAGCGGTCGATATCGACATGAGCGAAACGCTGTACACGGAATTGGAGTGGCTGCCCCGGCCGCCAGAGGACTTCGCCAAGCGTTGCAGAGCGCTGCGCGAGGCCACCGGGGAGGCGGGCCGAGAAGCGCGTGCCCTCGCATCATTCGGGCTTGACGAGAATAAACTCGTAAGACTTGCGAACGCGATCGACGCCGTGCGAGGCCGCCACGAAGCGCTGCGGCCGCTGACGCCGTTTCGGCTCGGCATCATCAGCAATGCCACCTCGCATTTCATGGTGCCCGCGTTGACTGCGACGGCGGCGCGGTATGGTATTGCGCTCGAGTGCGTCGAGGCGAACTACGGCCAGATCATGCAAGAGGCGCTCGCCGCCGGCTCCACGATCAATCGGGCGCGCCCCGACGCGGTGCTCGTAGCGCTCGACTACAGGGGCCTCGCGCTCGAGGTTCCCCTGGGAGACGCGAGCGCGGTTGACGGTGTGGTGGAGCGTGCGCTCGATGAGCTGTGGGCGGCACGCGACGCCCTGCGAATGAATTGCGGCGCGAACTGCATATTTCAAACCCTCGCACGACCGGTCGAAGCCAGCTTCGGCAGCCTCGACCTGGCCCTCCCCGGCACACGCCGCAATGTGATCGACCTCTTTAATCGCAATCTGTCGGCCGGCCTTGCGGGCAAGGAGGATCTGCTGCTCGATGTTGCAGGGCTTGCAGAAACCGTGGGCTTGTCGGGATGGCATGATCCTGCGCTGTGGAACCTGGGCAAGATTCCGTTCGCCAACACCTACCTGCCGATCTACGCTGATCTCACATGCCGCCTGATCGCGGCATTGCGCGGCAAGAGTCGACGCTGCCTCGTGCTGGACTTGGATAACACGCTTTGGGGCGGGGTCATCGGCGACGATGGTCTCGAAGGCATCGTGCTCGGTCAGGGCGACCCGCAAGGCGAAGCGTTCTTAAGCATACAGAGCGCGGCCTTGGAGCTCCGCGAGCGAGGCATCGTGCTCGCGGTATCGTCCAAGAACAGCGATGAGATCGCCCGCCAGCCGTTTCGCCGGCACCCGGAGATGCTGCTGCGCGAGAATCACCTTGCCGTATTCCAGGCGAATTGGAACGACAAGGCAAGCAACATCCGCGCGATCGCCGACGAGTTGTCTCTCGGGCTCGAATCGATGGTGTTTCTGGATGACAACCCTGCGGAGCGCCGCTTGGTCCGCGACGTGCTGCCCGAAGTCGCGGTGCCCGAGCTGACCGACGATCCGGCTTTTTACGTGCGCACGCTGCTGGCCGCCGGGTACTTCGAGGCGGTCGCTTTTTCTCCAGAGGATCAGAAACGAGCCGATTTCTACCAAGACAATGCGCGCCGAGTGGCATTGCAGCGCGCCAGCTGCGATCTCGACGCCTACCTCGAGACTCTCGGGATGACCATCACATTTCAGCCTTTCGACGAGATAGGCCGGGCACGCATTGCGCAACTCATCAACAAGTCCAACCAGTTCAATCTAACCACCCGGCGCTACAGCGAAGCGCAGGTGGGGGAAATGGAGGCAGACCCGAATTGCTTCACGCTTCAGGTCCGCCTGGCCGACACCTTCGGCGACAATGGCATGATCAGCGTGATCATATGTCGGCGCGAAGGGGATGCCTGGCTGGTCGACACATGGCTCATGAGCTGTCGCGTCCTTGGGCGGCGCGTCGAACAGGCCGTACTACAGGAATTGGTGAGCCATGCGCGCGAGCTCGGCATCGCCCGGATCATCGGCACCTATCGTCCGACCGAGCGTAATCGCCTGGTGGAAGATCACTACGCCAAGCTCGGCTTTGTCGAATGCGAGTGTCCGACGGAAGGGTCGACCATGTGGAGCCTCGATGTGGCAGGCTACAAGGATATGGCCTTGCCGATGAAGGTCGTGCGGTCGGCGGCCTGAGGACCCGATACGTCTAGATTCCGCTGAAGCCCACGTCCAGTTGTGCCGCCAACGCGTCGAGGTTCCTCGATGTCTGCGCGGCATGCAGGATTTCCCACGACGATCCGTGGCGTTGAAGTTTGGTTGGACGCCTTGCGATGCGGAGGCAGGGATCCAATTGGACTTCAGCCGCGCCGCCGCCGACAAGATCTATCGCGCCTCCGGGACTGCAACCGCGAAGATGCATATCCGCAAGTACCACCGGCCTTGGCTGGAATCCTACGAACCGTTCATGGCCGCGAACGACGCCGATGTCAAGTCGAATGGAGCGGCGGACCTGAGCCTTCTGGCGGTCTTATTCACGCGCGCGCTTCGGCAGCACCCGGACATCAAAGTGAGTCACCTCGGCGGCTTACTGGAGGTGGTGGACTCCTCCAAGGCCGCGCGGCAGCTCTCGGCAGCAACACGAGCGCTGATACGCGATCGGGCGCCCGCCGGCGAGATCGCTTCGCGCTTGTCGTGGCACGCCGGCCACGAGATAGATGCCGCCTTCGCGCCGGGCATCATCGAAGCCAAGGCGACGGAAGACTATAGCCTGGCTACCGGCGCGTGGATCGGTTCGACGCTCGATCAGGGGGTGTGGTACAGAATGTCCGCGGCTCTTATCGTGCCGGGCTTCGACAATATCTTGCTATCCAACGACATTGAATTCGCCTATACGCGCAATGTGCCGTGTGCGGCCGGCCCGGCCGCGCCGTCCTGCGTCGAGATCGTTCTGCACGCAACACCGCAACGCGAGCCCCTCGACAAACTGCTCGATGACACGACGCGCGCTCTTCAGTTGCAGCGGAATCATGCTGTGCGCTATTGGTCGACGAGCTATCTGCGGGTCGTCACCGACCCGAATACGCTCATGACATACGCGACCGATGCGCGGCGGTACTGGTATTTGTCGGTCGGCAGCACCGATCCGAACGGCAAAGTGACGGCGTCGGAGAGCATATTGACCACGTTCGTGTACCGCTAGGGCGGGAGTGTCACGAACTAATTGAGCGCTCCCGGAGCATATTTCTTGGTGCGTTCTGCTCGAGAGGTTATATTGCGCGAAGGTCGGGGACGAAGCCGTGCAGCGCGCAAACCGTCACTTTGGGGGGAGGACCGCATGTCGAAAGTCACGTTCACCATGAGCGCAGCGTCGGCCTTGGCGGGGTTGTGCTTGGCGGCCGGCGCGTATGCGCTTGGACATGCACATGCGCATGCGCATGCGAAGCCCTCTGAAACTCCCGGATGCGATCAGGAGAGCGCGCAGCAATGCATCACCGCGGCGCTTGAAGCCATGGGAGGCCGCGAACGCCTGCAGCAAGTGGCGAGCGTGCGCCTGCAGACAGTCGGCCACACCCTGCTGATGGAGCAGTCATACCGGCAGTCGCCGTTCATCGCATCCTACGAGCGCGGCCATTTGACCATGGACCTTGCCAACCAACGGCTGCTCGCCCAAACAAAATTGACGTGGCCGGAGTCCGATGCCAATCAATCCGACTCCGATACTACCTTGGTGGTGGGCCCGGACGGCGGTGTGTACCACACCTCATTCGGCGATTCACCCTGTTCGTTAGGGGATCTGGCTGCGTCCAGGGAGGCGTTGGCGTTGGGCCCCGCGCGCGTCCTGCTCACCGCCGCCGCAGCGACCGATTTGCACTACGAAGCACCGGAGAACCTGCGTTCGACCTCGCACGCGGTGGTGGCCTTCAGCTGGCGGCATGTCCCGGTCCGAGTGCTGCTCAATCCGTTCAATCATCTGCCGGACGCCGTGGAGACAACCCAGGTATTTCACGATTTCTGGTATTTCTGGGGCGATGTGCGCCAGCGAATTTATTTCGACAACTGGAAGCTGGTCGAGGGGATTTCTTATCCGACGAACTGGGTCGAAGAGCGCAATGACGCCCTGTGGCGTTCGACACAGGCGCTCAATGTGGAATTCAACGTTCAATTGGATGAGAAGGCGTTCGAGATGAACGCGGGCGCCGTCAAACAAAGCGTTGCTTCCCCGGGTTGGAATCGTCCGTTCAACGTAAAACAGGCCACCACACTCGCTCCGGGAATAGATTTATTTGCCGGATCGTGGAACGCGACCATCGTGAAGGAGCCCGACGGAGTCGTCATTCTCGAGGCGCCTATCTCCGGACTGTATATGCAAGGGGTGATCAAGGAGGCGCGCAAGCGCTACCCGGGCCGGCCGGTCAATGCCGTCCTGTCAACCTCCGACTCGTGGCCCCACACCGGCGGCGTGCGGTTCGCCGTGGCGCAACGACTGCCCATCTACATTCTGGATTTGAACCAACCCTTGCTCGACCGGATGATGAATGCGCCTCACACGATAGAGCCCGATGCTCTGCAGAAATCGAAGGATGCCAAGGCGCGGTGGAAGGTGGTGGCGGGCAAGCTGGAGATCGGCGGCGGCGCTAACCGGATGGAACTCTATCCCTTGCGCGGCGCGTCCACAGAGCGGCAGTACATGGTGTACTTTCCCGAGCGCCGGCTGCTGTACGCGAGCGACACGTTGGCGCTGAATGACGACGGCTCGCTCTACGATCCCGAATTGATGTACGAAGTCACCCAAGCGGTGAAGCGCGAAAATCTCATCGTCGATACGGTATTCGCCATGCATCAAGGCCCGATGCCGTGGGAGAAGGTGATGGAGCTGATCGAGAAGTCGCGACATTCCTGACGGCCCGGAGGCCGCTGATCGGGCCGAGTTCATCTGGCGTTCAGTTCCGTCAACAGCGCATTGGCGCCATATACCTTGTCGAGCGCCTCGCGAATGATCGCGGGATGCACCGCAATGGCACGATTGTTCGCGGCATTGAACCAATAGTGGCCGGCAATCGAGTGGATGTTGCCGTCGAACATCAGGCCTACGATTCGACCCCGGGTGTCGATCAGGGGACTGCCTGAGTTCCCGCCGACGATGTCGTTGCTGGTTGAAATGCAGAACGGCGTATTCATATCAAGGCGATCTTTCACCCGCATCCAGCTATCGGGTATCTTGAAGGGCGATGCGCCGGTCGCTCGCTCGAAGATTCGACCGAGACGGGTGAACGGCTCCACGGGCGTGCCATGCTCGATCCAACCCTGCACCGTGCCGTAGTTGAGCCGCAGGGTGAAAGTGGCGTCCGGGTAGACATTGGTGCCATAGACCTTGAACCGCGCCGCCGCGATTCTTTCCGCCGCCGCTGCAATCGGCGCCTCCACTTCATCCTCGTAGCGCTTGCGGACCTCGCGTGCATCGGCGTCTATCGCACGCGCTTCCTCTATCATCGGATCTAGCGATGCATCCAGCGCCGTCTTGCCGCCCTGCCACAATTGCTTGCGCACTTCGGCATCGTCGAGCTTGGTCTCCGCGATGAGCCGCGCCGCCAAGCTTTCCGGCGACTCCTTCGACAACAGCCTGCGTATCACGGGATTGTCGGGGCCCAGCCATTCCCGCATGCGCTCGAGCGAGAAGGAGAGCGTCAAAACCTCGAGCTCGGGATAGACGGGAACGCGTGCGTACAGTTCGCGCTCGATCAGCGGCAGCGAGGCCTCGGTGAACTCGCGTAATCGATCGGTGTTGCGCTTCGCACGCTCGTCCGCTCCCCGCAGCAGCAGGCGCGCGTCGCGAAACAATCCGCTGTTGAACCCCGCGCCGATCTCCAAAAAGATGTATTGGAGATAGAGCGCGCGCTCGCGGGCCGATGCCGATTCGATCTCGCGCCAGGGATCTGGAGCCGCAAGGTGGGCGCTCACGCGCAGTCTCTCCTCTGCCTCCGTCTTGGCGGTCATCAACCCATCGTCATCCAGCGCGTCGAGCTCCTTGCGCCTGACCTTGATGGCATTCTGAAGGCTGTTGAGGGGAGCCTGCACGATGCGTTCGTCGGCGGGGTTTGTCGTGCCGAATTGTATGAAGCGGCCGCGCAGTTCCGAGGCTCGCATCAAGGTGACGGGCAGGGACAAGTCGCGTTGAAATTCGAGCTGCGCGCGGGTCTGCAGGCGGGCGGTCGACCCGGGATGGCCGGAGACGAACACCAGTTGATTCGCGAGGGGTCCGTCGAAGTCGATTTGCAGGTAGTTGGGCGTGGCCGCGGGCTTGTCGTTCTCGTAGGCGCGCAGCATGGCGAAATCGAGCGACCAGCGTGGAAACTGAAAATTGTCGGGATCGCCGCCGAACGAGGCTATATCGGCCTCCGGCGCGAACACCATCCGGATGTCGATGTAGCGCTTGTACTTGTAGAGAAAGTACTGGCCTCCCTGATACAAGCTCACCACCTGACATCTTAGCTTCCCGGAGCGCGATTTGGCGCTCGCAAGCTCGCAGTTTTGCTCGAGCGTGGTCAGGGTCCGCTTGCGCGCGTCATTGGCCTGCGTATCGCTCAATCCTGCGATGGCCTTGGAGACGGTATCCGTCACGTTTTCGCTGCCGACCAGCACATCCGCGAGCTGTTCAGGGCATCGCTGCTCGGCCCTTCGGTCCGCGGCCGCGAATCCAAGCTCCACCAGACTCTTGTCCTTGGATGAGAGTTCGGCGAGACAGGGCTCGACGCAGTGGTGGTTGGTGAGGATCAAGCCCGCGGGGGAGACGAATGAGGCCGTGCAATTCGCGAGCCGAATCGTCGACAAGCGCACATGGTCGAGCCAGGCGGGCGATATGTCGGCCCCGTAGCGCTGCTTTACCGCGGCCGACGGGAATTCGTCGAAAGTCCACATCCCTTCGTCCGCAAAGACGGGCGCCGCCACTAGAAAAGCCAATCCCAACACCCATGCGCGCATGAAACCCCTTGAGTCTTCCTGTGTCGCCCGCAATCCGAGTTGCTCATTCTACATCGGGCGGCTGTTTCCAGGATTCGGCTACAATCCCGGGGTACCATCGCCATCGAGGCACCTTAATCCATTGAACTCCGACACATTCTCCGCGGGCCCGGTCTCCCGCAATCCGCGCGCCTTCGCCCTGTTCGCCAACGGCAATTATCGTATTTTTCTGATCACCGCGACCGCCGCAATGATGGCCGACAACATCGAACACGTCATCAGCTACTGGGTGATGTTCCAGAAATTCCGTTCGCCGGCCCTGGGCGCATTCGCGGTCGTCTCTCATTGGGTACCCTATCTTTTCTTTGGCGCGTTTTCGGGACGATTGGCGGATCGATTCGATATTCGCCGGCTCATTCAAATCGGCATGCTGCTGTTCATCGGCGTATCGATCGGCTGGGGCATCATGTTCATGACGGACACCTCTGCGGTCTGGAAGGCCATGGTGTTGTTGGTGATTCACGGTCTGGCAGGCGTCCTTTGGATACCGGCGTCGCAGGTCTTGATACACAGAATCGTCACCCTCGAGCAGTTGCCGAGCGCGGTGAGAATCTTCGTGACCGGACGTTACCTGGGCTTTCTGGTGGGGCCCATTGTCGGCGATGCGCTGTTGCAGATATTCGGCGCCTCCGTCGGCATCTGCATCAACGCGCTCATCTATGTCCCGCTTTTCGCCTGGTTGCTCAAGGTGCCCGCTCACGCCCGCAGTACGGTGTTGGAGCCCACGGCGCAGGGACTCGGCGGCTTCGCCGACATCTGGTCCACCATGAAGGTGGTCGCCAACAACCGAATATTGTCGTCCATGACCTTGCTGATCGGGGCTTCCGCGTTTTTTATCGGCAATGCGTACCAGGCGCAGATGCCGGGATTCGCACTGGATCTCGGCCACGATCGTGCGAACTTCTCGTACGGAGTTCTGCTCGGGGCGGACGCGGCGGGCGGATTGGCGGCCGGGCTGATTCTGGAGGGGCGCGGAATGTTGCCCCCCAAGGCGCGTACGGCCTTCGTCCTGGCGATGATTTGGTGCTGCGCCCTGTTCGGTTTCGCCCGATCGAATACCTATGCGGTGTCGATCACGCTTTTGTTCGTTGCGGGCTTCGTCGAGCTCAGTTTCAACGCCATGGCGCAGTCATTGGTGCAATTGAATGCGCCGAGCGAAATCCGCGGGCGGGTGCTCGGCGTGTACTCGATGTTCGCCATGGGGTTGCGGACCTTCAGCGGGTTGAGCGTCGGCCTGCTGGGGTCCTTGATCAACATCCACAATTCGCTGAGCTATAGTGCCGTCGCCCTGTTTCTTCTTTATGTGGCGATTTTCGCGATACGGTATGCCGGCCGCCGCGACAATACGAGGGGTCTCGCATGAGTGCGTCGCGGGATGTCGATTTCATGCGCCGTGCGCTCGAGTTGGCGCAGCGCGCGGCGGCGGACGGCGAGGTGCCCGTCGGTGCGCTGTTGATACTCGAAGATGAGGTCATCGGCGAGGGGTGGAATCGGCCGATCGAGGGTCACGATCCCACGGCGCACGCTGAAATTCTGGCGCTGCGCGCCGGCGCACGGCGTCTGCGCAACTATCGACTCGAGAGGACCACGCTATACGCGACTCTGGAGCCTTGCGCCATGTGCATGGGCGCCGCGATGAACGCGCGCGTATCGCGCGTGGTCTTCGGCGCCTGGGATCAAAAGGCCGGTGCCTGCGGCAGCGCCGTCGATCTGCCGCGTCAACCGAAGTTGGTGCATCGCATCGACGTATTCGGCGGCGTGTGCGGCGAGGAATGCGCCGCCCTGCTGCGGCAATTCTTCGAGACTCGGCGTTAGTTCAAACTGGGCGCACCCGCTCCCCAGACCCATTCCAACAGATCCCGATAGCCGCGCACGTTGTCGACGTAGCGCACCGGCTCCCATCCCCGCGCGTAGCCGTTCTCCGTTTGCGAGTACCAGTGTTCCTGCTCCAGCAGCGGCAGAAATTCACGCACGTCCTGCCATGAATCCGGATCGCGGCCGGCTTTTTGCGCCAGCACGCGTGCATCCTCCAGGTGGCCGTAGCCGATATTGTAGGCGGCAAGCGCAAACCAGGTTCGATCCGGCTCCGGTACGTGCGCCGGAATCTTCTCGTACACCTGCCTGAAATAGCGAGCGCCGCCGAAGATGCTCTGCCTGGGGTCGGAGGGGTTGGTGACTTTGGCTTCGCTCGCCGACTCGACCGTCAACTGCATCAGTCCTTTGGCACCAGACGTCGATGCGGCGCTGGGGTTCCACTTCGACTCTTGGTAGCCGATGGCGGCCAACAGTCGCCAGTCCTGGCTGCTCTGTTCGGCCGCCTCTTCGAACCACTTCTTGTACAGGGGCAGGCGGCTCTGTAAATGGCGCATAAAACCGCGCGCGCCGACGAACTCCAGGTCCTCGGATCGACCGTAGTAGCGCTTGACGATGGCCGCAAGCTCACCGTCGCCGCTCAAGTGTCCGAAGTAATTGCCGAGGTCGCGCAGAAAGCCCGCATCGCGGGTGCTCGCGGCCCACGCGAGCGACTGACTGCCGGGCAAATCGAAGGCAATGCGCAGTTCAGGATGCACGTCGTGCGCCAGGGCGAATTCCGTCGAATCGGCGATGGTGTAATCGATGGAGCCGTTCGCCACGCCGTCGAGCAGGGCCTGGGTGTCGGTGCTGGCGTTCTCCACCCACACCAAATCGGGCATCGAATCGCGAACCGCATACAAGGTCTGTGCATGCGAACCGCCTGCTGCTATCTCCAGATCTGCGCCGCCGACGTCGGCGAGAGAGCCCGGGCGCACCGCGCCGCGGCGATAGATCAAGTGTTCACGCACCCGCTGGTATGCCGGCCCGAACTCGATGCCGGGGATGCTCTGCCCGGGAACTTTCAAGCCCGCCGCCGCCAGGTGCGCGTGTCCGGAGGTGAGCGCCTCGTAGATTTCCGCGTATGTGCGCACGGGCGTGATCTTCAGTTTCACTCCAAGCTCATCCGCGAATCGCCGGGCCAATTCATACTCCGGCCCTTCCGGCATATCGTCCGGACCGCGGTAATAGGCGAGCGGACCGTTGCGCGTAACCACACGCAATTCCCCCAGAGTCTTGATCTGGTCGATCAAACCCGGCAGGGGCGTGCAGGTGCCCAGCAAGCAGACTGCCGCCGCAGAAATGACGACTTTGGTCCAACGCTGCCAATTGATAGGATTCGGGTTACGCACGGTCGTGAGCTGATTGGGGTTCCGTGAGGCTGGGCGCGCTGGGTTGTAGGCAGGCCCGTTGCCGATGCGTTAGAATAATCGATATTTCCTTTCGACGGGCTCTTGACAAATGCGTTTCTATCGTCCCTGACTATCGCGTCACACTGCGAGAAAACTTAAGTTAACGTCGCAGGAACTTAAGTAAATGCAGTGAAATTTTAAGTTAACCGGAGAGGTACCGAAGTGGTCATAACGGCGCCGACTCGAAATCGGATGGTCGGGTAATTCCGGCACGTGGGTTCGAATCCCACCCTCTCCGCCAAAATAAAAAGGGGCCTGTCTTCAGGCCCCCTTTTTATTTTGGGAGTGTGGGGTGTGTGGACGAAGCCACCGGGTTCGACAAAATCGCCGGGAGCGATTTTGGACGCGCGCAGCGCGCCCGCAGGGCGAGGGCCAGGATGGCCCGAGTCAATCCCACCCTCTCCGCCACTTTCTTCAGATTTTTCAATACGTAATTTTTCGTACTGGCAGAACTGCTGGCAAATCTGGCGACTTCGGCGTTGGATTTTCGAGTTTCAGCGCGAAAATACGGTGTTCCCTCATTCTGGCTGCTGCTGTCTTCGATAGATCTTCCAACGGATTGGTATCACTACGTCCCGTCCGTGAGTGCGTTGATTGCGCGCTATTCGCTCGGGAAGTGGTCTCCCGAAATCGCGCATGACATTTCCGAGATTGAGGGGAAAGAGATCAAATTCTGGGAACCAACGAGCCGGTCGTCTCTTTGTATTCCTCGTACTCAGGGAATGTCGCGAGCATGAGCGACTCTTCATGCCGGATGCGTCTCGAGAAGGCCAAGAGTAGCAACATCGATGCCACAAGCGCCGCCACGTATGATCGTAACAGCACGCAGCTTCCGACGAACACCAACCAGGCGCCCATGTAACTCGGATGCCGGATAACCCGGTAGGGCCCTTCTGTGACGAGAACCTGTCCAGGCTGTACCGTGACGTTCCAAGTAAACCAGCGGCCGAGGGTCACCACCGCCCAGGTTCGTAAGATGAGCCCGAAGGCGATCACGATTGCAGTAATGATCGTTATGCAATTCAGCGGCAGCGAGACTCGTCGGCGGTACACGAGCTCAGTAACGGCGAGGATCTGAGTGACATACACGGTCCATAGAATTTGGCGGGCAGTTCCCCTGTCCTCCGGAGTTCTGGAACTTTCGAGCGGCTGGTAGGACGGCTGGAACACGTTCGCAAGTACGCTTACGAATACGACAAGCCAGAGCTGGGGGAGATTCAGCGCCGCAGGCCAGACCAAGCCGAGGACCCCCAAGATGAGTCCGCAGATAAGAGACGCCTGAATGATCTTTGCGGTGGGTTCTCCGAGAGCTCGCATGCGCATCATTGCGAGGCCCCTTCCATCGTACGCACCAGATAGGAGAACCAATCGCTGGCGAACAAACCGCCCGGATCGATCACCCGCTTATAGCGCAACCATTCCGATAGCTCGGGGTAGCAGGTTTGAAGCTGGCGAGGCTCCGCCCATCGATGGTAAGTAAGGTAGTAGCTGCCGCGTTGTGCAATGGTATGGTCGATCAGGCGAACAAAGGCATTTCGTGCCTTGTCGATCTCATCCGGCCGGTGATCAACATGTAGATTGAAGATCACGCAGGCGTATCGATCTCTCGCCCAGGGTAACGCACTCTCCGTGTCCGGCTCGATCAAACGGACCGTGCCGTAGATGAGGTTCGCAGGATTCTTAAGGAAGTCACGGCGAATCTCGTCCATGAGGGAGGTCAGGCGATCGCGCGGCACGTAAAGTTCGGTGATCATTTCACCGCCGCGCACTCCGCAGCCCCGTCGGTCGTCGAGTGCAGCGTGGTAGTTCTCGAGGTACAGATTCAGCTGATGCGTGTCGCTCCAGTAGCGCTGGCCGGAGGTGGACAAATAGAAGTTCGTGAACTCTTGAAAGGCCCGAGTCTTGTCCGTATGCGCCCAGTCGATCAGATGATTCCACTCGGCCTGCGAAAGCCGGCGTTGCCGGGGCGGTATCGGCCGCACATCCCTGCTGGGGACGTAACACGACAGAACTCCGGTACGCAGGAAGTTCGGATTCTCATGATCAATGGCGAACTGGAAATCGCCATAGAGTGCCCCGCCCGTAATCTGGGTATTGAGCCTGTCCATCAAGGCGTCGATCACGCAAAGCTCGACCACGCGCTCGACCTGCTGCCGCCGCACGAGGCGGAGCGTGGCTGCTGTGACGACACCAAAGAGACCATAGCCGCCTACTACATGACGGAATAGGTCCTGGTGTTCGCTGCGGCTGCATCGAATCAAATCTCCCTCGGCGGTTACGACCTCGAGCGATTCGAGATCATCGATAAATGGTGACGCGCTTAGGCATCGACCGTGAATATTGGCCGCGACCGCTCCGCCGATGGTGAGCCGGTCAGCCCCGGTCTGCTTCTGACGTATGCCCCAGGAACAGAGCATGCCACCGGGACGTCCGAGGTATGCACGCAAGACGCCTGGCCACTGGATGCCTGCCTCCACCTCCAAGAGTCCCCGCTCCTCGTCAAAGTGACGGACTCGGTTCATCCCGCGCATGTCCAGGAGCGTCCCACCACTCAAGAACTGTTGTCCGCCCATCGCGTGCCGTCCGCCGGCAATCGCCATAGGTCGCTTTTCCATGCGCGCTCGTTGGACGGTGCGAACAACGTCACGGAGCGTGTGCGCCTCAACTTTTCTCGACACGCAAGTAAGGTTCAGTCCGGAATGGACGTCATTGAACTTAGCCGGATGGGATTTTGCGCCAACCACGCGTCTTTGTGCTTCCATGCACGCATCGTTATCGCCTCTGGGGTATATTACAATACCACTCGGAAACGTATCACTTTCCAATACCAAGGGCGATTGTGGGTAATCCTATGTCGATTGGCATTCAAAGCACGATGTCGATGCGTATCGTGAACGGGCTCAAACTCGCCATGAAAGCCCGGCGGGTGACCTATGGTGAATTGGGCCGTCGCATTCAGTTGAGCGAGCCGTCTGTGAAACGCATCTTATCGAGAGGCACCCTTACGATTGTCCGGTTGGATGAGATCTGCAGCGCGTTGGATATCGGGCTTCCCGAGATTTTGCGGCTGACCGGTGAACAAAAGGGTGACTCACCGGATGTTTTAAGTCTCGAACAGGAACGTGCCCTCGCTGAGGATCCAAATCTCTTCGCTTGCTTCTACCTGCTGGCGAACGGACGCTCTGGGCGAGACGTGGCACGCGACGTCGATACCGATGAAAGGACTGTGCGACGATGGATGGCCCGACTCGATGATTTGCACCTTATTGAGATGCGTCCAAAGCTTCGAGCCAAGACCCGGGTGGGGTCTGTTGTCGCATGGCGGACAGATGGACCATTGAGGCGTACTTATGAAAGCCAAATCCGACGAGAATTTCTCGATGCGGCTTTCGACCGCCACGGCGAGTCATTGCAGTTTCTATCTGCCGAACTCTCGACGGCTTCCTACAAGGTCCTGATTCGAAAATTAGAGCGTTTGGCCGCAGAATTCCGCGACCTTGCGGATCTTGATCGCTCCCTACCCGCGCGCGAGAAACAGAGTGTGGCGGCCGTATTGGCTGCCAGATCTTGGGTCTTTTCAATGTTTGCGAAAGATAAAAAAAAGGTTGCGGGATGACGCTTTCAGCACACACAGACGTGGCGGCTTAGGTGCAACTTTCTTTGCGCCTAGGGGGTATTCTTGCGCCTAACCTTGATTATTGCGCGTAAGGCGCCATACTTGCGCTTATACTCTACGCGCAGGAAAGGCCCACTTGGCAAATAAGATTCCCGAGGAAGCGCTGGCAGTGATCGAAGACGTCGTGCGCCGCCACCCAAGCGTGTCGGCGCCGGAAATTCTGCGCGCCCTGCCAGCGTCCATTCCACCTCGTACCCTCCAGTATCGCCTCAATCACCTCGTCACCCGAAATCGCCTCATTATGGATGGTGGTGGGCGCTGGGCAAGATACCGGGTGCCCGATGCGGCCGTCGGCGGAAAGGCTCAGGCAGATGCCAACGAACCTGTCATTCCGCTCTCCGAAGCAGGGACATCCATTCGCGATTACGTCCGCCTCGCACCGGAATCCCGGAAGCCTGTGGGTTACGACCGCAAATTCCTCGACCTCTACCGGCCGAACGTCTCCTTCTACCTGACCGAACAGGACCGCGCACATCTCGCGATCGTCGGCCGCCAAAAAATCGCAGAACAGCCCGCCGGCACCTATGCCAAGCAGATCCTCAACAGGCTGTTGATCGATCTGTCGTGGAATTCAAGCCGCCTTGAAGGCAACACCTACTCGCTGCTCGACACCAAGCGTCTCATCGAGCTGGGCCAAAAGGCCGAAGGGCGCGCGCATCTTGAAGCGCAGATGATTTTGAACCACAAGGACGCGATCGAGTTCCTGGTCGGGGATGCCGACGAGATCGGCTTCAACCGTTACACCATCCTCAATCTCCACGCGCTCCTGGCCAACAACCTCCTCGCCGATCCCACAGCAGCCGGCCGACTGCGGTACATCACCGTCGGCATCGAGCGATCTACATTCCACCCGCTGGAGATACCTCAGCTCATCGAGGAAAGCTTCGATCAGATTCTGGCGACCGCAGCCGCGATCACCGATCCCTTCGAGCAAGCGTTTTTCGTGATGGTGCAGATTCCCTACCTGCAGCCTTTCGACGATGTGAATAAGCGCGTGTCCCGCCTCGCAGCTAATATCCCATTCATCAAGTGCAACTTGTCGCCGTTGTCGTTCGCTGATGTACCCCGGCAGACCTATACGGAAGCCGTGCTCGGCGTCTACGAGCTGACCAAGATCGATCTCCTCAAGGACGTCTTCATCTGGGCCTACGAGCGGTCGGCCGCCCGCTACGCTGCCGTTCGTCAATCCCTCGGGGAACCCGATCCCTTCCGGCTTCGCTACCGCGAAGAGCTTCGCAAACTCATCGCCGACCTCGTCCGGGCGCGGGTGAGTCGCAAGGATGCAGCAGTGCGAATAGCCGCTTGGTCACAGAAAGAAATCGATCCCGCCGGCCGCCGGCGTTTCGCCGAGCTGGCCGAAACCGAACTCATAGGCCTGCATGAAGGCAATTTCGCCCCCTATCGAATACGTCCTTCGGAATTCGCTGCCTGGCGGCAAGTGTGGGAGGCGAAATGATCCACACCGCAATGCCGGCCACAGCGATCTGCGCTCCTACCATCGAGCGATTTCGCGGCATCATATTTCAGCTGTGGGATCACAATCTCTACTCGAGCCAGGTGGCTTTGATGACCAGCGACCACAGCGGTATCCTGTAGCAATGAGCCATTTAGGACGATACATCGATGGCAAGGGCAGCAAAGCGCTTATTCATTTGTCTCGACAACGCGGACTATGAGGTTTCCCTCGAGCGGCTGAAAATCTATGTCGCATTACCGGACGCGAAAGCGGAACGCACCGGATATCTGAGAATTGTTGACGAATCTGGTCAGGACTACCTTTACCCAAGCCGACGCTTCATCGCGGCGGAACTTCCAGTCTCGACCCGCCGCGCGGTTCTACTAGCCGCCTAAGTCCGCCATAACCGTCGGCACGAAATGCTGGTGGCAAATCTGGTGGGAAATGCAGGGATTCAAGGGGATTGCAGGGGAGAGAGGTGCCTTCTAAGATCCGTAACATGCTGATCCTCATGGATCGGCCGAAGTGTTCGAATCCCACCCTCTCCGCCACTTCTTTTCCAAGTCATTTCCGGTACTTAATGTAGTACCGGATTTTCCTACGTGCGCCCGGCAGGGCGCACCTTCTAGGAGGTGAAAGTCCTCTACATACCCGACACGGGGAAATGTTAGCTGCACGGCAAGGGTTCCCCGGGCGACTGGGGGTCTGAAGGAAGCCGGAGGCAAAGCGCTGGCGCGACGAACAGGAAGCGGATAGAGGCGTCACCGGTGGGTAAGCAGGCGTAAATCTGTTAAGCCCAATTCGTGTACGGAAGGCGGTGCCGTAGATCCGACGCGTATAAGCGTGAAAGAGGGTGCGCAATACCCGGGGAGATCTGGCGATCTGCCTTGTGCTATCGACGTCGGAAGGCGTTGAGATGGGTGGCCAGAAGTCAGCAGAGGCCATAGTAGGCGATGGCGCCGAAGGGCCGAACAACGAAGCCGAGAGTAGGACGGATGATCTCGAAGCGAAGCGGTGATGCAGAAGTACCCGTCAGGGTAGCCGAAGCGGGGGGTGCAGGCCGGAAGCCGAGCACGAAGCGAGGCGGTGCGGAGCTTGGCACGGCGACATCCGGGCGAACGAAATCGGAGGGCCACGAGTTCATGGAGCGAGTGGTTGAACGCAGCAACTTGAGGCTGGCGTACCAGAGAGTCATCGAGAACAAAGGGGCACCGGGCGTCGATGACGTCACGACTGTTCAGTTCAAAGACTGGCTCAAGGCGCACTGGCCGAGTGTGAAGCACGCGTTGTTGGAGGGTCGGTATTTGCCGCGGCCAGTGCGTCGGGTGGACATCCCCAAGCCCTCAGGCGGGGTACGTACACTTGGTGTACCCACGGTAATCGACCGGTTTATCCAGCAAGCTCTGCATCAGGTCTTGCAGCCACTTTTTGAACCTACGTTCTCGGACTCAAGCTTCGGCTTTCGCCCGGGTCGGGGGGCACATCAAGCGGTGCGCAAGTCGCAATCGTACATCCGTGAAGGTAAGCGCTGGGTGGTGGACATCGATCTGGAGAAGTTCTTCGATCGGGTCAATCACGACGTGTTGATGGCGCGGGTGGCACGACAGATCAGCGATGTGCGGGTACTTAAGTTGATCCGACGGTTCTTGGAAGCCGGGATGATGAATGAAGGGTTGGTCGAGCCACGCGCACAAGGAACGCCGCAAGGCGGGCCTCTGTCACCGTTG
The DNA here is from genome assembly GCA_963702735.1 of uncultured Gammaproteobacteria bacterium. GTDB lineage: Bacteria > Pseudomonadota > Gammaproteobacteria > Steroidobacterales > Steroidobacteraceae > Bog-1198. Next base: position 996,735 of record CAVPDW010000003.1, read on the forward strand.
CTCTCCAATATCCTTCTCACCGATCTGGACCGGGAACTGGAACGGCGCAAGCTCAGCTTCTGTCGGTACGCTGATGACTGCAACATCTATGTGCGCAGTCGTATGGCGGGCGAGCGAGTGATGGGCGGGATCAGGGCTTTCCTCGAGGAAGTCTTGCACCTGCAAATCAACGCGCAGAAGAGCGCGGTGGCGCGACCCTGGGTTCGAAAGTTCCTCGGATATAGCGTCACCATGCATCGCGAGAGCCGCTTACGGATCGCACCTGAGAGCGTGCGTCGACTGAGCGATCGAGTACGGGAACTGTTGCGCATGGGACGAGGACGATCGCTGGCTCGAACTATCGAGACCCTAAACCCGGTTTTGCGGGGCTGGATGAATTACTTCCAGCTTACTGACGCGAAAGGACTTTTAGATAAGCTTGATAGCTGGGTTCGGCGCCGCCTTCGGTGTCTACTATGGCGGCAGTGGAAACGGCCACAGACTCGCGAGCGTAAAATGCGCGCGTTGGGTCTGGACGCTGAGCGGGCCTGGGCGAGTGCGGTTAATGGCCGAGGGGCGTGGTGGAATGCCGGTGCATCTCACATGAACCAGGCCTTACCCGCCGCGTACTTCACGACCAAGGGGCTGGTCTCGCTGATGGGTTCTTATCAGCGACTCCAGAGTTTAAGTTGAACCGCCGGATGCGGAACCGCACGTCCGGTGGTGTGGGAGGGCGGTGAGCGTAAGCTCACCCCCTACCCGATTGCCAAATTCTGGGAACTTTGGGGCAAAGCTCAACGTCGCGGGTCCTCCTGCGTTTTGGTGCGGTCTTTATCCCTGCGCAGGACAATGTGCCTTGCTGACCGAAAGCATGGACTGATTATTGCCTCTCTGAACGCCCATGGGATATGGCAGAGCCGCAAGATGGACCCACTGAGTCTTGGCTGCGGGAGACGGCTCATCGCCTCGGGATCTACCTAGGCGGCAGCTACCTGCAGGTTCGCGGTGAGGATTTTCTCAACGTCTTTGCACTCGCCACACCCGCTGGCAAGATTGACGGCCGTGTTCCGAAGCAACAAGCAGCGTCGATCGAGGCGTATCTATTTCGCGGAGAGCAGAGTTCACACGTCATCGACACCGACTTTGGGCGGGTAGGCGTAGGTATCTGCTATGACAATGTTTTCCGATTCACGGCGGACGCGATGCTGGCTAACGCCGATATCGCGGTGATGTCGTTCTCCGCGCCGACGCCGCAACTAACCTGGTATTACGGTCCTAAGTGCGGCGCAGGCATTTCTTGCTTCGTATCGGCATGGGGCACAGAACTACGCGCGGATGCTCGGCATTCCGGCTATTCAAGTAAACAAGAGCGGGCCGTGGAAGAGCCAACTGCCCGCGTTTTTTCCTGCTCAGGAATCCAAGTATGGTGGACAGTCAGAAATCGCCGACTGCAATGGCGAGATTGTCGCGGAGCTTGCCGATCAAGAGGCCTTTATCGTGGGCAACGTAAATCTCGACCCTGCGCGCAAGATTCACACCCTCGACAAAGAACGTACGCGCTATGGTCGCTGGATTGCACGAGTGCCATTGGAGTTCAAACTTTACCGCATCATCGAAATCATGGGAGCACATTCCTACCGTACGAATCGCCGCAGGCGCGCAAAGGCGCTGGCGATCAATGAGCGCGTGCAGCACTGATGCGGCGCAGTGAGCCATCGATTCCTGGCGCTCGTCAGCTGCCGTTGTCGAACGTCGCGCGTGGGGTCGATAGGACTCAATGACGTTCGGCGGCGGGACTGAAACTTCCCGATGCCGTAGCCGACATTTCTTTCAAGGTGGATTGTTGGCCCGTAGAAATTTCATGCTGGCCTCCAGCATCTGTAGTCGGGTTGCACTGCGCGATAACCAGTGATCCTCGTTCTTGAGCGTCACGAGGGCAACCTATTTTCCGGCATGCACCAAGACGCTTGCCATCTTTCGGTACGCAGGATCTCGCGCAGGCTACGAAGGCGCCAACGCCGTGGCTCAAGAGAGGTTGTCGCCCACCGATTCGGCTGCCCTCGAAGAGGCGATTCGCGTAATCCTTTGAGACACCGATCGTCCCGCTAGTTCGCCTCGCAGGCTGCAGTCGAGCCATAAAGCAACAGAGCCGTATGAAAGATCGTTTGCGTCGGCTACGGCCCGGCGCTATACTTGTTACAGGGCGTCACATGTTACCGATAGTAGCTATATGAAACGCAAGCGCCCGCCTCTTGGTGATCTTGAGCACGAGTTGCTCACGATCCTGTGGACTCACGGGGAAATGACCGCTTTTGCGGTCCGTAGGCACGTCGGCCGGAAGCTCAAAGACCCGACTATCCGCACGGTGTTGCGCCGTTTGGAAGATAAGGGCTACGTAACTCACTCGGTGGTGAGCGGAACTTTCATATATCGAGCGACCGATACTGCGGAAGCCGCTGCTGCAAGTGCCGTCCAGGGCATTGTCGATGGATATTGCGGAGGCTCTCTTGAGCGCATGCTGCGCGGACTGGTAGATGCAGGCTTCGTCGACACCACTCGCCTGGAGACTCTCATCGGCAAACTCAAACGTAAGCCGCGCTCCACTTGAGGAAAGACTAAGGGGCAATTTGATATGGCCGCCTCTGCGCCCAAGCTCGAAACGGCTGCGGTAGGCGGCATGGATCGAAGGATCTCCCACGGACGGTGGTTTCCGACGCGATGGCCGACGGTCCTTAAGGTGATTGTCCCTGTGTCGAGCGCCGTTCTCTTGATTCTGTTGGTCGCAAGGATTCTTTCTGGTTCGGGAGAGCGGACGGTGCGGCTGCCGGTCGCAGAAGTCACCGTCGCCACAGTGGAGAAGGGGGTCTTTCACGATCTGATTCCGCTGCGCGCCAGCGTCGTGCCTCGGGAGACGGTCTACGTTGATGCAATCGATGGCGGGCGTGTGGACCGCGTGCTGGTGGAACCAGGCGATATGGTACGTGCTAGCCAGCCGATGCTTGAGTTGAGCAACACAAACCTTGCTCTTCAGGTCATACAACAAGAATCTCAGATTAACCAAGCCATCTCAGAGCTCCAGCAAAATGAGATTGCTCTCGAGCAGAATCAGCTAGCTAACGACCGCGCACTGGCGGAGATCGACTACAACCTGGTTCGGTTAGGACGGGCCGCGGGGCGGCGCGAGGAGCTCGCCGCAAAGGGGGCTGTGTCGCTCGAACAGCGCGACGTTGCCTCCGACGAGCTGGCTTACTACAGGCGATTAAGGCCTATTCAGGCGGAAAGCGGATCGCGTCAGTCCGCGCTTCGAGATCGGTTGCTCCCGTCGATCCATGAGCAGCTCGAGATTCTTCGAGGAAATCTTGCGGTGGTGCACGACAAGCTCAATGGTCTCGTAATTCGTGCGCCCATTGCCGGCAAGGTGACCGCGATCGATCTTAAGGTCGGCGAAATCCGAAGTTCTGGCCAGCGGCTCGCGGAAGTGACACCGCAGACAGGCATGAAGCTGATTGCTGATATCGACGAGTTCTACCTGGCGCGTGTACGGGTTGGTCAAATCGCCACTATTACCGTCAACGGTGAACCTGTTCCGCTCGCGATCAAACGGGTGTACCCCCAGGTGCAGAACGGTCAGTTCCGGGTCGATCTCGACTTTCAGGGGGTGAGCCCGGCCACGCTCGTCGAGGGTGCGACTGCCCAAGGCCGCTTGCAGCTGGGCGGCGATACGCGAGGAACCATCCTCGCTATCGGGCCCTTCCTTGAACGCACGGGCGGCGATTGGATCTTTGTTCTTCGACCCGGGAGCGACACTGCTGAGCGCCGGCGCATCAAGGTGGGTCGCCGTACGAGCGAGCAAGTGGAGATTCTGGCGGGGCTCCGCGCTGGTGAACGAGTAATTACGTCCGACTACACAGGGCTTGAAAAGGCCGATCGGGTTGTTCTGACGCACTGAAAAGGAATTGAGAATGCTAAAGCTCGAACACGTCTCCAAGGTTTACCGCACGACCGATGTGGAGACGGCGGCGCTCGACGACGTGTCCCTGGAAGTCAAGCCGGGTGAATTCCTGGCGATCATGGGTCCATCGGGTTGTGGTAAATCAACGCTCCTCAATATCCTCGGACTGATCGACAGCCCTACATCCGGGTCCTATTGGTTTCGTGGCGAGGATATCGCTCGGTGCTCGGAGGAGGAGCTCACCCTACGCCGGCGCGCCGGTGTCGGCTTCGTGTTTCAAAGCTTCAACCTCATAGATGACCTGAATGTCACCGAGAACGTCGAAGTGGCACTTTTGTATGTGGGGGTGCCGCGCGCCGAACGACGCGAGCGCATCGCTGCCGCTCTCGAGCGCGTCGATCTCGCCCACCGCGCGCGTCACATGCCGAAGCAGCTCTCCGGCGGCCAACAGCAACGCGTAGCCGTTGCCCGCGCGTTGGTAGCCAATCCCAAGCTGATCCTCGCCGACGAACCGACCGGCAACCTCGATACCGCCAATGGCGAGGCCGTGATGGAAATGCTCACCCGTATTATGAATGGCGGCACGACCATCATTATGGTGACTCACTCGGAGGAACACGCAAAGCGCGCCCACCGGGTGGTGAACATGCTGGACGGACGCTTAGTGGACACCATGGAGGCTTGAGTCAGCCGTGATGGGAAATTACTTCGCAGCCGCACTCCGTAACCTGCTTCGCAACCGGGCCTATACGGCAATCAATCTCTTCGGACTTTCGCTGGGATTCGCCGCGGCGTTGCTGATCGCGCTCTACGTGCGCGATGAGCTGAGTTATGACCGGTTCTTCCCGGGTTATCACGACGTCTATCTGCTGACTGAGACGAAGGATTACACTGATCGTAGCTTGCCTGTAGAGCGATGGGATTTTTCGTTTCCCGACCTGGCAGCAAGGCTGAGCACACAGTTCCCGCAGATCGCGACCATAGCCCGGGTCATGACTCCGGATGATCCGCCGCATATTCGTCACGACCAAGCAGAAGCGGATGAGGCGGATTTCCAATGGGTGGATTCGTCATTTTTTCGAATCATGCCGGTGAAATCATTGGCTGGCGATGCTCAAACGGCGCTGGCCACGCCCGACAGCGTCGTCCTGACCCGAACGGCCGCGCGAAAGTATTTCGGTCGAGATATGCCATTGGGTGAACTGTTGGAAGTGAACCCTTCCATGGGCGCGGATGCTGCCAAGGTATCGACTGCCTTCAACACGCCTCATGCGATGCGAGTGACGGCGGTAATAGAGGATTTGCCATCAAATAGCTACGTAAAGGGCGAGGTGTTCGGCTCGAGCCTTGCGGCCTACTCCAGGTTCGCGCTGTATGATCTAACGGAAGATCAGGGGCCTTTTCGGATGAACGCTTATACCTTCATCCGCTTGCGGCCGGGGGCACCGGTACAGGAGTTGCGAAAGGAACTGTCAGCCTTTGCCGCTCACGATGCCCCCGTTTATCCGCCTGGGTTCACCGTTGGAATGCATCTGACGCCCATCGGCGACTTGCACCTGTCACCTCCCGGCGAATCACCGATATCCCCGAGAGGCGACAGGGACCATCTGATCGCCCTGGTCGCCATCGGTCTATTGATCATCATCTCGGCTTCATTCAACTTCATCTCACTGATGACCGCTCGAGCGGCCCAGCGTGCCGTTGAGACCGGCGTTCGCAAGGCATCAGGCGCGCTTCGCAGCCAATTAATCATCCAGTTTTTGGGCGAGACGATCATCTATGTCGCCTTGGCCGTGGCAGTAGCCGTAGCGCTGAGCGAAGTGCTGTTGCCTCGAGTGAATTCTGTCTTAAAGCAGAGAATCGCCTTCGACTACCTGGGCGATCCGGTACTCCTGTGCTCTCTATTGCTGACTACCGTATTGCTAGGCTTGCTGGCCGGCGCATATCCGGCTTTTGTTCTATCTGCCTATCGCCCGGCCGCGGTGTTGAAAGGGACGCTTGTTCAAGGAGTATCCGGCGGAATTGTCCGTCGGTCCCTGGTCACCCTCCAATTCGCCATCATGATTGGCCTAGGAGTCACCACGGCAACGATCTGGCGCCAGACGCTGTTCTCTCTCGACAACCAACTGCGAGTCGATGGCTCCAGCATCCTTCTCATCGACGACGCTTGCGACCCTCCCGGCCGTGCCTATCAAGACCGGGTAGCCGCGCTACCTGGGGTCGCCGCGGCCGCTTGTGCCAACGAGGCGGCACTCTACAACGGCGGAATGATCGTTTCTGCACGGGTTCGGGGCGGGGCTGAAGTTCCAATGGTGAGTGGCGCCGTCGACTACAACGCGCTTAAGTTCTATGGCCTGCAGCCGCTGGCGGGGCGGTTTTTCGATCGTGACCATGGCGATGATGGCCGCCTCGTCGAAGGAGAGACGACGGGGAATCCGTCCATCGTCATCAACCAAACGGCGATGCGCAAACTGGGTTTTTCTTCTCCGGCCCAGGCGGTTGGCCAGATTGTGACCTGGAATCGCCGACGCTGGAGTGCCAAGCCCAACCCCGGCACCATTGGAGCATCCGAGATCATCGGTGTGTCGCCGGATTTCGGTCTGGACACCCGGAGAGGTGTGCTTCCGCAGATACTCTACGTAGACCCAATCTCTTTTTCGGTTATGAGCGTTCGGTTGACGGGGTCGCAAATTCCGGAGACTCTGACAGCAATTGACGCCGCCTGGTCTCAGATAAAACATACACGCATTCATCGGCGCTTCCTGAGCCAATATTTGCAGCACATGTACGCCGACGTGATACTGCAACGGACAGCGATCAGTCTCAGCACCGCTCTTGCCGGTGTGATAAGCGTGTTGGGGTTGTTAGGGCTATCAGCGAATTCCGCCGCACAACGCACCAAGGAGATCGGTATCCGAAAGGCCATGGGCGCAAGTCGGCTCGATATCCTCCGCTTCTTTGTCTGGCAGTTCGCGCGTCCCGTTCTATGGGCAAACCTTATTGCGTGGCCCTGTGCGTACTTCCTCATGAGGCATTGGCTTGACGGATTTGGGCATCACGTCAGTTTGAGCCCCTTAACGTTTCTTGCTGCGGGAGCAGCAGCACTTGTCGTCGCGCTGGCGACGGTGTGGGGACACGCACTGACGGTTTCGCGCGCCAAACCGGTGACGGCACTGCGCTACGAATGAATAGCCACCATCATTTTGGAAGCGGGCTGCTTGCGCTACCGAACGCCACGTCACTTTCCTGTGTTATCCAGTAAGCCTGGAATTGTCGACGATATGTCTTAGCCGCCTCTTCTCACCGCCCGCTTGATTTTCGGGTTCGCGGCCGCGGCGCTGATTGCGCGCGGCGTACATGCGCGGCATGACCTCGACGCGAGCGATAATCGGCTTCGATCCAACATTTGACTCTGGACCAGGGTCCCGGGTTTATGCTGGCGATAGGAACTTCTGGGAGCGCTCTATGGACGCATTGGGAATCGGTCAATTGGCCAAGCAGGGCGGTGTAGGCATCGACACGGTGCGCTACTACGAGCGCAGCGGGCTTCTTGCGCCGCGCACCAGGCTGGCGTCAGGCTACCGCCGCTATAGCGAGGTGGAGCTTGCACGGCTGCACTTCATCCGCCGCGCGCAAGCGCTTGGTTTCACCCTCAAGGAGATCAAGGAATTGCTTGCACTTTCCGCGCGGCGCGATGTAGGACGGGTCAAGCGCTCTGCGCAGAGGAAGCTTCTGGATGTGAAGGCGCGTATCGGCGCCCTGGAACGCGTGCGTGACGGACTTCAGACGCTCATTGCGGCCTGCCCGGGGCACGGCCGGGCGGCCGACTGTCCGATTCTGATGGCGCTTACCGAGAGGGACGACAAGTGAAGCAAATCCATCAGCATCAGCATGCGCCCGCCGCAACATTCATCGATCCGGTCTGCGGCATGACGGTGCGGGCCGGCTCGCAGCATCACACCGAGCACGCCGGTGTGCACTTTGAGTTTTGCTCCGCGGGTTGCCGCAAGAGATTCCTGAGCGACCCGGCGCGCTACCTTGCAACGAGCCCTGTGGATGGAGGCATGCTCGAAGAACCTGCCGAGCAGCCGCATCTCCATGCTGTGTCCGGTACGGTCTACACCTGCCCGATGCACCCCGAAATCCGGCAGACGGGGCCCGGACATTGTCCGAAGTGCGGCATGTCCCTCGAACCGCTGATTGCAATGGAGGGTGAGGACGATAGTGAAATTCGCCGCGTGCGGCGCCGATTTTGGATCGCCGTGGCGCTCGCCCTGCCGGTCATGCTGATCGCCATGGTTCCGCACCTGTTGGGGCGTGCACTTGGCCCGGGTTTCGCCTGGCCGCTTCGGATGCTAGAACTGGCATTGAGCGCCCCGGTGGTGCTGTGGGCCGCGGTTCCCTACTACCGCCGCGGCTGGCTCGGCGTGGTTCACCGCGCCCCCAATATGTACACGCTCATCGGGCTCGGGGTGATGGTCGCGTTCGGTTACAGCCTCGTCGCGACGTTTTTTCCCGGTCTGTTTCCGCCAGCGATGCACGATGCGCACGGAATGATCGGGGTGTATTTCGAGGCGGCCGCAACGATCGTGGCGCTGGTGCTGCTCGGCGAATGGCTCGAGCTTGGCGCGCGAGGGCGCACGAGCGCCGCAATCCGGCAACTCATCGGACTGTCCCCCAAGACCGCGCGCCGGGTGGCGGCCAATGGGGAAGATGAGGACGTTCCGCTCGACTCCCTGGCTGTGGGCGACCGGGTTCGAGTCCGACCGGGAGAGAAAATCCCCGTCGACGGCAGGATCGTCAGCGGTCAGTCGAGTGTCGATGAGTCGATGCTCACCGGCGAACCGATGCCAGTCGGGAAAAGTGTCGGCGATCCCGTTGTAGGCGCCACTATCAATCAGACGGGTGCTCTTGTGATCGAAGCGCTGCGTGTTGGGTCCGAAAGCCTGCTGTCGCAAATTGTAGCGCTGGTGAGCGATGCACAGCGCTCGCGCGCGCCGCTGCAAAAACTGGCCGACAGGGTGGCAGCCTGGTTTGTTCCCGCCGTCATCGGCGTTGCGGTGGTTACCTTCATCGTATGGTGGTTCATCGGCCCAGAGCCGCGCCTGGCTTACGCCTTGGTGAATTCGGTGGCGGTGCTCATCATCGCCTGCCCCTGTGCGCTCGGGCTCGCCACACCGATCTCCATCATGGTCGCGAGCGGGCGGGGCGCCCAGATGGGTGTTCTGTTCCGCAACGCCGAAGCCATCGAGACTTTGCGCAGTGTGGATACCCTTGTGCTCGACAAGACGGGAACGCTCACGCAAGGACGACCGACGCTGAGTCAGGTGAGCGCGCTTGGACAGTTCTCCACAGAAGTCGTGCTCGCCTGTGCGGCAGGCCTGGAGAGCTCGAGCGAACACCCCATAGGCCGCGCAATACGGGAGGGCGCCCTCGCACGAGGCGTCGCCCCCGCCGAGGTCTCGCACTTCGAATCAATTACGGGTCGGGGCGTCACCGGTACGTGGGACGGCCGCCGCCTGGCGTTGGGAAATGCTGAATTGATGACCGACGAGGGGGTCAAGATCGACACCGCACGTGCTGAGAGCGAGAGGTTGCGTCGGACCGGGCAGACCATTGTGTTCATCGCCATCGAGGCGCAGCTGGCGGGAATCCTCGCAGTGGGAGATCCGCTCAAAGACAGCACGCTCTGCGCACTCAACTCGCTCAAGTCGCTTGGCTTACGTCTCGTGATGCTGACGGGCGACAACCTCACCACGGCGCAAGCCGTGGCGGCCGCACTGCCGCTCGATGAGGTCATTGCGGAGGTGCGCCCCACGGACAAAGCGGCGTCCATCGCGAAGCTCCAGAAAGGCGGCCATCGCGTTGCAATGGCGGGCGACGGCATCAACGATGCCCCCGCCCTTGCGCGCGCCGATGTGGGCATCGCGATGGGGACCGGGACCGACATCGCGATGGAAAGCGCACAGGTTACGCTGGTGAAGGGGGACTTGCGCGGGATCGCGCGCGCCAGACGCTTGAGCGAAGCTACGGTGCGCAACATCCGCCAGAATCTTCTGTTCGCGTTTGGCTACAACGCCCTGGGGATACCGCTGGCGGCCGGCGTGCTGTATCCGGTCACCGGTTGGCTGTTGAGCCCGGTCATTGCCGCCCTCGCGATGAGCCTCTCCTCAGTCTCCGTGATCGCCAACGCGCTGCGCTTGCGCACCGCGTCGGAATGATGCGGGGGCCGCCCGGGTCCAACCACCAGCGCTGCTGAGCCGGCTCACTTTAGCGACCCGGCTCAGTGAAGCGAGGTCGCTTGACGCCAATGCGCGTGGCGGCGTCCAGCGGTGCGCGTTGGCGATCGTCCGCCGGTCTTGACATGCAAGTGAAAACTTGCCTATCATTTAGGCAAGTATTTGATTGCGTGTAGCCTATGGCGGATCGTCACGACACCGACATGCTTTTCAAGGCCCTGGCCGATCCCAGCCGGCGCAAGCTGCTGGACCTGCTGCATGCGCACGACGGCCGCACACTCAACGAGCTGTGCGAACACCTGGACATGACTCGACAGGGGGTGACTCAACACCTCGACCTGCTGGAGGCGGCAAACTTGGTCGCCACCGTGCGGCGCGGCCGCGAAAAGCTGCACTTTCTCAATCCGGTTCCGCTACAGGAGATCTACGAGCGCTGGATTGCCAAATTTGAAAAGCCGCGCCTCAAGGCGCTCTCGGATCTGAAACGACGACTGGAGAAAGCCGATGGCTAGATCGACCTTTGTCTACGTGACTTACATTCGCACCACGCCGGAGAAGCTTTGGTCAGCGCTGACCGATGATGTGGAGTTTATGAAACAGTATTGGTTCGGCACGCGCTGCGAGAGCAAGTGGACGTCGGGATCCCCTTGGAAGATGGTGTACCCCGACGGCACCATCACCGACGCCGGCGAGATCGTCGAGGCAGAGCCGCCACGGCGCCTGGTGATCCGTTGGCAAAACCAGTTCAAGCCCGAGCTCAAGGCCGAAGGCGAGTCGCTGTGCACCATGGAAATTGAATCCAGCGGAACGGCGGTGAAGCTCTCAATCACCCACACAATAGAGCGCGAATCCTCGAAGTTGATTGAGGCCGTCTCCGGCGGCTGGCCGAAGATCGTCTCCAACCTGAAGTCCCTGCTGGAGACCGGCTCAGCGGTCCTGCAGGCCCCGTACCCGACGAGCAATCAGCGGTAGATACCCACCGTCGACCACGCTGCGTCAATAGGAGACAGGCATGACGAGGAGCCAAAGGTTTTTCGGGGCGACGATGGCGCTATTGGTCGCTGCCGGCACGAGCGCGAAATCGCCTCAGTCGCCCACGGCGGCCGTGAGCATCGTCCTCGTTCACGGCGCACTCATCGATGGTTCGAGCTGGCGGGGGGTATACGACGTGCTGACCAGGGATGGCTATCGCGTCGATATCGTGCAGCAGCCGCTGACCGGATTCGACGAGGATGTGGCTGCCACCAAGCGCGTTCTCGACCAGCAGGACGGCCCGGTCATCCTCGTCGGCCACAGCTATGGCGGCTCGATCATCACCGTTGCCGGCAGCGACCCCAAGGTGAAGGCGCTGGTCTATGTGGCGGCGCTCCAACCCGACGTCGGCGAGACCAGCGCCGAGGTGGCTCCCCCGCTGAAGCCGGCGAGCAACGACTTGAAGCCGACCAAGGACGGCTTCGTCTTCCTCGACCCTGCAAAGTTTGCCGCCGACGTTGGCGCCGATCTGCCCAAGGTGACGGCCGAGTTCATGGCACGCTCGCAAATGCCGGTATCGGGCGCTGCCTTCAGCGCCAGGCTGACGGTCGCCGCCTGGCGCGATAAGCCGAGCTACGCGATCATCGCTGCCGAGGATCGCGCGCTTGATCCGGCGATCGCGCGCCGGATGGCCAACCGCGCGGGATCGGCGGTCACCGTCCTCAAGGGAAGCCACCTGATACTTGTCTCTCACCCCGGTGCCGTCGCCCGCGTAATCGAGACTGCCGCGCGCGCCGTCAAATAGGAGCGTTCCCATGAAGCTGCATGTGTTTCCGCCGTCGGGGCGGGTCGTCGGCTGCCCGCTTGGCGAGACGCACTTGCGGCAAGAGATGCCGCGCCGGCGTCGTGGCTCTCCGTGAGGGCGGGCCGGTGACGATCCGCCGGCGATTAAGATCTACGTCGGCTTTTGGTAGATGAAGCTGGGAAGGATTTCTACGTAGCCGCGGGACTCTACGGCTTGCCGAAGCGGCCCGAGTTTAGGGGATACATGCATGAACTCATCGTGGCGGTCGGAGATGTTCGTGACCAGCACGCCGGCACCCGACATGGACTGATCGATGCGGGCAAAGTAGGCGACCGGATCGTAGACATGTTCGAAGAACTCGAGTGCGAAGCACACATCGATCGGCGGAAGTTCCGGTATCGGGCGTTCGACCGTGCAGTCGAGAAAGGTGGTCGCAATCCCGCAGGTGTTTCCCCACCAGATCAGGAAATCCTTGCGAATCGTCGGGATGTCCGCCAGGACGACGTGAACCTTCCGGCCCTGGCCATGCAAATACTCCGCCAGCGTACGTGAATGCTGTGCCAGACCACAACCAAAATCGAGGATGGTCACCGACGATCTGTCACGTACTCGACGGACGATGGCGTCTTCTGCGAACCATGCAGGTTCAGGATAAGTGAGCATGGCCAGGAAATGCACGTGCTCATGCATTTTGTAGGCGGCCATCACCTCCTTTGCGCTGTCGTCCGCAAACACTTTGAAGAGATCGTAGCAGCGGCCGTGAAACGCCTCGAAAGCCCGCCCCGCGTGTCCCTTGGGCAAGGAGTTCCACGATTGAACGTATCGAGCGCGGCTTTCCTCGGGAGCTATGCCGAGCCGCTCGCCGTTCCATGCAACGAAGTATTCCTGCGTGCGCGTCGGTTGCGAGATGGGATGATTCGCCGGCCTGGATCTGGCGAGCGCCGTTGTCTCTCCTCCTTTGAGGACTCTGTCGCGCGATCGCCAAAACAACAAGCCCCTGTTTCGATGCGTTACCAGATCGCGCTGTGACATTGTGGCAATGTAGCCGATTTAACCGCGTTTGACAGCAGAATCCAGCACGGCCGGCGCGATAACCTAGGTTGCGCTGATGAGTCTTATCCGCGTAATTTCCGAAGGCACGCCGAAGCGATTCGGCGGTCCCCAGTAGCCCGTTCCGCGGTTCACGTAAACCCAAAGATTCTTCAGGCGATACAGGCCGCCGGTGAACGGCTGGAAGGCGCCGACGAAGAGGTTCCACGGCCAAAATTGACCGCCGTGCGTATGTCCCGAAATTTGCAAATCGAAACCGGCCGCGGCGGCGGCGGTCGCGCTGTTCGGTTGATGTGCAAGCAGGATCCTGGCTCCTGCATCGGCGGGCGCGCCGTCAAGTGCCGCAATCGGGTCGCTGCGCTCGGCGGCGTCGAAATGATGGGCACTGAGGTCGGTGACGCCCGCCAGAACCAGGGAGGTGCCGTTGTGTTCCAACACCACATGCTCGTTCTTCAGAACCTGCAATCCCAGGCGCCTTATCTCTGCGGTCCATGCGCGCTCGCCGGAGTAGTACTCGTGATTGCCGGTCACGAAGTAGGCGCCGTAACGTGCGGTGAGACCGGCCAGCGGCGCCGTGTGAACCGACAACTGTTGCACCGAGCCGTCGACCAAATCGCCGGTGACCGCGATCAGGTCTGCCCTCAAGCCGTTGGCCAGGGCGACAATCTTCTCCACGAAGCCGCGCTTGATCGTCGGCCCCACATGGACATCGCTGATCTGAGCGATCGAAAAGCCATGCAAGGCCTTGGGCAGATCGGCCACCGGAATGTCCACGTGAACCACCCGAGGCCGGCGCAGTGCAATGCCCAGGCCCGCCAGGGTGACGAATCCCGTGAGCGCCAAGGCCCATCGCGCGCTGGGAGCGGCCCACGATGCGGCGAAAGATCCGGACTGAAAAATGCTCGCTCCCAGCAGGACGACATCGCGCAGCAACGTGAAGGCCAGGAGCGAGGAGAAGATTCCCATGGATAGAACGCCGACCCATGCAAGCAGGCCGGCCAGTTTCTGATTGGATATTGACTGATTGCGCACACCGAGTGGAATGACGGCACAGCAAACGATCAGGAGCGCCGTGCCTGCGCATACGCCAGCCGGGCCTATCGACAAGGCAGGCAACAGTCGCCAGCAGATGTATGCGGGCAGTAAGAGGAGAAGCCAGAGCGGATTCAGGAATACACGGCGTGCCGTCACTCGTAGGAGGTGGGGGCGCCTCCCGGGTAGTTCAAGGGCGGGGAGCCCCCGGAACGGCATCTCGCAGCGGTTTGCGCAGCGACTCCATTCCCTTGAATTCGACGAACTGCGTCGTCGTGGCCCACAGATAGTCGCCGTACAAGAACGGCTCGAACGAGGAGGCGTCGTCCATCGGCAGCGGCCGAATTTCGGCGTCGGCACGCGCTTCGTAGAAAAATGGGATTGACATGCGTTCCCGGCCGGTCCCGATCACCCGATGTTCGGTCGCCTTGATTCTACCGCAGCACCAGCGCTCCAGCACTTTGCCGAAATTGACCGCCAGTCCGTCGTCGCTGGGCGGGACATCGAGCCATGCGCCGTCTCGATGGCGTGCCTGCAGGCCCGGAACACCGTCCTGCGCCAGCAAGGTCAGGAACCCCGAATCGACATGCGGCGCGCCGTTCACATAGAAACGTGCGCCGTTGTGCATCACCCAGACGCTTGGATCCGATCGCGCCGTTTGATCCGCGTCGGTCCGAAGCGGGTAGCGCAGCAAGCGCAAAGTCGATAGACCTCTAGCGAAGGCGCGATCAAAGAAATGTTCGTCCAATGACAAGCCGCGCGCAATCGCACGCATCAAAGCCTTGCTCACCTTGTCCATGCCGGCGTAGTACGCGGCCACCGATTCGCGCCACCCCGGCAGCGCCTCGGCGGGCGGCAGCGGGGTGGCTTCGCGCAAGGGATCGTCCTCGCCGACCACCGAAGCGCCGTAGAGGACGTCCGGGCCCATGTCGATGCCTTCCTTCGCGGTGAGGTAGCCCTTCTGCAGGGGGAACCATCCCCGATATACATTCGAGTGCGCTGCGTCGAATTTCTGCCGCCACAGCTTGCGTGTTTCCTGCTCCGGCAATTGGAATAGACGCAACAGATCCGCCCGCACGGCGCGCCCCGCCGGTATATCGGACGGCAGCCCTGTCGCGACCATGAATCCGGTCGTCGCCGCGGCCGCCATGATGGCTTGATCGGCTCTGGATCGCTCGCTCGAGCGCTCGCCGAACAGCGGGCGGATATCGACGAAGGGAATGGAGTGGCCCATGGCTGGTTCGTTTACGAAAGTCCGTGCACTCCCTCCAGTATATTGTCTTGCCGTGTCGCATTGACACCAGAGCGGCAAAGATCATTTTGGCATTTGGTATCGGCTAGAATGCAGCCATGAGCAGTCATTCGATCGCACTGACCCCTAGCCAGAATCCTCTGCCGGCGCTTTAGAAGAGCCGGTATCGAGGCGCGCTCATGGGTCCTTATGTCGATTCCGTCATTTCCGATGAGGTAGTGCCCGCCGCCACGGGAGTGGTCGTCATCGGCGGCGGCATCGTCGGCACCTTTGCCGCGCTGACTCTGGCGTGCCGCGGCATTCGCGTGGTGCTTTGTGAGAAGGCCTATATCGCCTGCGAGCAATCCAGCCGGAATTGGGGTTGGTGCAGGCAGGCCGGGCGCGATGCACGGGAGATGCAACTGATCGTGCAAAGCTTGCAGCTATGGCGCGAGATGAATCGCTTGACCGAATCCGACACCGGTTTTCGCCAGTGCGGTGTTCTGTACGTGGGCGAGAGCGCATCCGATGAGAAGAGATTTGCCGATTGGATGGATATGGCCGGGCCCTATGACATCGGTACCCGCATGGTGCGGGGTGCAGAGCTCGCCGCGCTCATGCCCGGTGCGAGCCGTGCCTTTCCCTGCGGCCTGCACGTGCCCACCGACGGATGTGCCGAACCGCAGCGGGCGGCGCCTGCCATCGCACGGGCCGCGCAGCGCAAAGGCGCGATCATTCTCGCGCATTGCGCCGTCCGCGGCATCGAGCGTCAGGGTGGTCGAGCGGCGGCCGTGATCACCGAACGAGGGCGCATCGCCTGCGATGCGGTGTTGCTCGCGGGTGGGGCGTGGTCAAGTCTGTTTTGCGCGAGCCTCGGCATTCGATTGCCGCAGCTGAAGGTGCTGTCTTCCGTGATGCGCACGGCGCCGCTCGCCGAGGGACCGGACTGTTGCACCTATTTGGACGAGGTCGGCTACCGCAAGCGTCGCGACGGCGGCTATACGATAGCCAAGGGCGCGGGCTACGTTGCACCGTTCGTACCCGATTCGTTGCGGTACTTGCGGGAATTTCTGCCCACCCTGCGCAAGGAACGCGACTCCATGCGGATTCGGGTGAATGCGCAGTCGCTGCGCGAGTTCCGGGCGCCGCGAAGTTGGGCGCTCGACCGGCCGACTCCTTTCGAGGCCGCGCGGGTGTTGGACCCGGCGCCGAACAGGAGCCTGAATCGGCAGGCTCTGGCCGCGATGATCAGGCTCTACCCTCGCTTCCGAGACGTACAGGTAGTGCAGGAGTGGGGCGGATACATCGATGTCACGCCGGACGTCGTACCCTACATCAGTTCGTTGGGCACCTTGCCCGGCTTCACGATCGCTACCGGATTCTCCGGACATGGATTCGGCATCGGTCCCGCTGCCGGGCGCCTGGCGGCAGACCTCGCGACGGGCGCCACGCCGTCAGCCGACCCGACACCGTTTCGCGCCTCCCGATTCAGCGACGGGTCGCCGATTACCCTCGGACCGGATATCTAGTCCGGGTGGGCGACGGCGACCCCCGACTTTCCTATTTCGGCTTGCGAAACTTGAGCACGAAGTTGTCCGCTTCACCGACCGCCGTATATCGGGCTCGGTCCTTCTCTCCTTGAGAGAGAGTCGGAGGCAGTGTCCAGACGCCGTCGACCCAGTCCTTGGTGTCGCGGGGATTCGCGTCTACCTCAGAGGAACCGACGAACTCGAAACCTGCTTTCTTTATCAGGGCGATCGCATAATCCTGGCGCACGTAGCCATTCTTGGCCTTCGGGTCCTGCGGCTGGTCGTTTCGACCGCGATGATCCTCGACTCCGAGGATGCCGCCGGGCTTCAGCGCCTTGAATATCCCCGCCAGCGCCTGATCCGCATAGCCCTCATCCATCCAGTTGTGCAGGTTGCGAAAGGTTACTACGAGGTCGGCTGAATGCGGCGGTGCGATGTCGAAATGGCCGGCGCCGAGCACCGTTTCATGCAAGGTTCCAAGCCGGCCCTTTTCTGCGGCGATGCGCGCGCGAAAACGCTTCACCCCCGCATCCTCCTCCGCATTGCCCGGCGCGGGCAGGGCAATGTAGTAGTGGCCCCCCGCCGCCAGAAAGGGGCCTAGTATGTCGGTCCAATAACCGCCGCCGGGCCACAGTTCAACCACCGTCATCGTCGGCGCGAGCCCAAAGAATGTCAGTTCCTCGACCGGGTGGCGCGAGGGATCCCGCGCTACCGCGGTGGGACTGCGTGCGGGGTCGGCAACGGCGCTCACGAGGGCGGGGTCCGGATGCGCGGCGTCGGCGCGCGCGGCAATCGACGGAGCGGCGAATCCGACGATGGCGAGCAATGTTACCGTTAGCGGTGCATGGAAGCGGGAATGTCTCATGGCCATACCTCTGTCGGTGCGCTTATGGAGGCGCAGTATTACAAATTCGCGTGCGCGGGGTTGTAGTATCGTCGCCCGCGTCCTCAATTCGGAGGTGCATCGCCGGTATAGGGTGTCGGCGTCGCGCCCGTAACCGTGCCGACGGTGGCCCTGTCGCTGATGTACAAATGTACCGTGCGCTCAAAGCGCAATTCCCCCTGGACGGTGACTCCCGGACCGATGACGATCCGTGGAATGTCGCTGCTTGTTTCCACCACAAGTCCGGCCGGCTTCTTGACCAGGATGCCGCCTTCGACGTGGGATGCGCCTGTGATGCTCATACTGCCGTTAATCGTCCTGATTCCGCCTGCCACGTGTGCACCGGTCATGGTGATCATGCCATTGACGTTCGAGAGCGCACCGGCAACGTCGGCGCCCTCGCCCAAGCTGAGTTCACCGTTGACCGAAGATACGCTGCCCGCTACGTGCGCACCCGCGCCGAGCGATATGGCGCCGTTCACGCTGGCCAGAGATGTTGCGGTTGTGTGATCGCCGAGGTGTACGCTGCCGTTGACCGTCTTTGCACTGGTGATCGAGGCATTGTCATCGACCTGTATCGAGCCATTGACCGTGGCCACGGCGCCCGGTTGCTTGCCCGCGGGTACATGAATAGGCCCGTTTATCTTGGTCGAGCCATCGCCGTTGAACGATTCACCGCATCCCGTCAGAGCGGCCATTGCGGCAAGAGCAGCGAGAAAAGTGAAATGATAAGCTCTCTGCGCCACTCGAACCTTGCGGTGGCGAATCATCGAGCTGCCCGTCGAAGCGGTTTCCTTGTTCATGGCTGATCCGTCGGGGGTGATGGTAATGCTACTTTACCAGTACGGCAGAGGACCTCAAATGCCGCACTCCTGGGAGCCGAGCGGCGAAGGACGTCGAGTAGCGCGGATGACGCAGCAACTGCGACCTGGAGAGCACCCATGATTACCTTGACTGCATTTCGCTGGGTTCCGACTTTTGCGCAGGGACTGGTGCGCGACCTTCGGGTTCGCTGGGCCCTCGAAGAGGCGGGCATCCCGTATCGAGAGAAGCTGATCGGACCGGAAGACCAAGCCTCCGCCGCTTATCGGTCCCTTCAGCCGTTCGGTCAAGTCCCCGCCATCGAGAACGGCGATCTCAGGCTGTTCGAGTCGGGCGCAATCGTGATCCACATCGCCGAGCAGTCCGACGTCCTCATGCCGCCGGACACCGTCGGGCGGGCGCGGACGATCGCATGGATTCTCGCCGCTTTGAATTCTCTCGAACCTCACATTCAAAGTCTGGCCGAACTCGATCTGTTCTACCCGCGCGAGGCCTGGGCCGCGTCGCGCCGGCCGTCGGCGGAGGAGGCGGCACAGAAGCGCCTTGCCGTGATCGAAACCTGGCTCGGCGATCGCCAATATTTGGAGGACCAATTCACCGCGGCGGACCTTATGATGACCACCGTGCTGCGCATCCTGCGCCACACCGACCTCGTCTCCAAGCGCCCGGTGCTCAAAGCGTATCAAGAGCGTTGCGAGGCGAGGCCCGCATTTCAGAAAGCGCTGGGGGATCATCTCAAACCATTTGGAACAAATGGTGTCTAAATCCAGATCGGTAACACTTCATTCCGGCCGGTATAGAACCTACCCAAGTGCCCGGAATAGACCCCTTGAAAGGGTTTGCCGGCTGAGGGATTACTCGGCGGTGCGCGCCTCGCCCTTCGCTGACGCTCAGGGTCGCCCTGCGGGCGATCAACTTGGGCTGCGCCCAAGTTGTCGAACCCGACGTTTTGTCTGTCGGGGGTTCGACCTAAATCTCTTGGCGAAGGAAGCCGACGAGCATTGATTGACCCTTGTGCTGGGTTTGCCGGCTGAGGGATTCGAACCCCCGACCTACGGTTTACAAAACCGTTGCACTACCACTGTGCTAAGCCGGCATTTCAAGCCGCGCGACATTCTAGCGCGCATGGCCGCTAGTTGTGTACGCAGCCCGGGCCGGAGCAATTGCCCTGGCGCATGTAGTTCTGAATCTCCGCCGAATTCCGCACGACGTCCTCGAATTGCGCTTCGTTCACACATGACTTTTTCTCAAACCGCGACCCGAGCGGGGCGGAATTCAGACAGTAGTTCCGCTGTCCGTTGCGGGTTTCGACCTGATAGTCGAGTTCCCTGGCTTTCTTCGCCAGGTACTTTGTATGCTCGTCCTGCCCGCCGTTCGTCGTTGCGGCCGGAGTGGCCGAAACAGCGGGCACGGCCGCGACCACGGTGGCCGGAGCGGGCGGAGCCGGGGCGGCCGCACAGGCGCTGAGAAGTACCAAAGCAGCGGTCGTCGACAGGAAGCGGATGTTCATCGAATATGCACCTTTGTCGTAGTTCGTTCGCACAGGCTGCCATTTTATACAATTTACCCGCCCAGTACGCTCAACTGACGGTGTCAGCCCGGCGGCAGGCCCGGCAGCACTGCGGCGAGCGCCGACCGCAACATATCCACGTGCTCGAACAGTGTGTCGACGTGCCCGCCGAATCCGTCTTCCGACCCGACATCGAAGGTCATGAGGTGCTTGGGTTCATTTGAGGCGGCAAAGAGCTTGAGCGCATGCACATACGGAATGAGGGTGTCGCCGCGGCTGTGCGCGATGATCACCGGAATGTGTACGTCGCGCATATGCGCAAGCGAATTGAATTGAACGCCGACGGCGAGACGCACCGGCAGGTAGGGATATCTGCCGGCAGCCGCATCCGGGATCGAGGTAAAGGCGCCGAACAGCACCAACGCCGCCGCCTTATGTCGCGTGGCGAGCAGCACCGCAGGTCCCGATCCCAGCGAATGCCCCAACAAAATGATGTGGACGTCATCGACGCCGCGCTGCAATAGAGCTTGATATGCCGCTTCTGCATCCTGGTACATCTGGGCTTCGGAAGGGTGTCCCGGCGTCAGTCCGAATCCATGGTAGTCGACGTCCATTACGCTGAACCCGAAGCGGCGCAGCGCCTCGCAATGACGCACCTGCCAGGGAGAGAACGCCGAATCAGCATTGCCATGCAGATGCAGCACCCAAAAGCCGGTATCGACTCCGCGGTCGGCGCGAAATACCAGGCCCGCGAGATCGGCGCTGTTGGGTACCTTCACGGCTATGCGCTGCGCCTGCGCAGGCAGTGAGGTGAGCAGGTGTAATCGGCTGCGTGCCGCGGCAAACACCAGTTCGTCTTCATGGGCTTTGAGCCAAATCATGGCAATCGTCACGAGCAGGGCGGCGAGCAGCACGGCGCCGCCCGCCGCCGCCAGCGCGGTCCTTAAGGTCCGTTTCGACACTAGTGCCAGCTGCCGACCGCCTCACGGGCGGCCTGATTGAGCGGGCGCGCGACGAGGCCGCTTTGCGACACTTTGATCTCGTAAAGTGCGCCGTCGGCCATCGGAAGGTAGGTGGCGCTGCCGTAGAGCGCATCGACCCACGGTAACCACGAATGGTAGCGATGAACCAGATCCCAGGGGTCGATTCGCTGGGGCGGATTCAATGCATACACGGTCCGGGCTTGCGCACGCTCTTCTTCCACGCTCGAGTACCGGCCGCCCAGACGCTCCAGGCGGTAAGCCGTATCGAATCCGATCAGATTGGCGATTGCATGCCATTTGAGCACTCGGGCATCTATTTGCCACTCATCGCCCCGCAATAAGAAATTGGCGCGCTCGCCGCTGGGATAGGTCAAAACGGCTTCGAACTCGCGCGGCCCGGTACGGGTCAGTTGCAGTTCCCCGGCGGGTTGCTCGAAGCTGAGGCGCTGGTAAGTGCGCAAATTCGCGGCGACAGCCAAGGCGCACGCGCAGGCCAGAATGAGTGCGAGCGCAGAGGCCCCGGTCAGCACTCCCCCGAAGAACCTGCGCCGCCGTAGACGGCGAACCGCGGCGAACAAGAGCAGAACTCCCGCCAGCGCAACGACGACGATCAATGCGATGAATGTCATGGGGAAGCCTGACGGGAACCGGAACCGAACCTCATGGGACTAACAAAACACTTAGCTCGGTTCCGGTGTCTCGTTGCAGACCCCCATAGTTTGCTTTGTTTCCAATGATTTGCAAGTGGTCCGGCGAAATGCGCCGGTGCGATGCTCGCACGCCCCGCGGCGAGAGCATGGTAGGCTCATTAACAGACTTTAATTAATTGACCACCGGGTGTTAACCGCCTTCGGCCCAGGGTGGCGGTTGGAATGCGATTGCGTGCCTCCGTGTCCTGTCATGTCTGCTCCGCGCTTGTCTTGCGGCGCGCAACGTCGGCTTGAGGTTGGCTAGCTAATGTGGATTGTTGAAGTTGCGCTACGGCGGCCCTACACGTTCTTGGTGATGGCGCTGCTGATTCTCCTCGCCACGCCCCTCGTGCTGCTGAAGATGTCGACCGATATCTTTCCGGAAATCAACATTCCTGTCATCAGCATCGTTTGGACCTACAGCGGGCTATCGGCCCAGGAGATCGGCCAACGGATCACCGCGGTCAACGAGCGCAGCCTTACGACCACGGTCAACGACATCGAGCACATCGAATCCGAATCCTTGTCCGGCTTTTCAATCATCAAGATCTTCTTTCAGCCGAATGCGAACATCCCGACCGCAATCGCTCAGGTGGTGGCGATCGAGCAGGCGCAACTGCGTCAATTGCCGCCCGGCATTCTGCCGCCGCTGGTCATCAAATACTCCGCATCCAGCATTCCCATCATTCAACTCGGCCTGTCGAGCCCGAGCATGACCGAACAGGCGGTATTCGATGCGGCGGTGAACTTCCTGCGGCCCCGGCTCGTGACCATTCCGGGAGTCGCCGTTCCCTGGCCATATGGCGGGAAGCAGCGCGTCATTTCGGTCGATCTCGACACCAATGCGCTGCTCTCCAAGGGACTCACGCCGAACGATGTGGTCAATGCCGTCAACACCCAGAATCTGGTGCTGCCTTCGGGTACCGCGAAGATCGGGGCCACGGAGTACGTGCTTGCAACCAACAGTTCTCCGGATACCATCGCCGGCCTTAACAACATTCCGGTAGCGACCCGCAACGGCGCGACCACCTACCTGTCCGAAGTGGCGCACGTGCGCGATGGATTCTCGCCGCAGACCAATATCGTGCGCCAGAACGGCGAGCGCGGCGTTCTGGTGTCCATCATCAAGAACGGCGGTTCCTCGACTCTGGACATCGTGAAATCCTTGCTCGCGCAACTGCCGATAGTCGAACAGATTCTGCCCAGGGATCTTAAGATCACTCCCTTGTTCGACCAATCGGGCTTCGTTCGAGCCGCCATCAGCGGCGTGGTGCGCGAGGCGCTGATCGCCGCCTGTTTGACGGCCGCACTCATTCTCGTGTTTCTCGGCAACTGGCGCAGCACCTGCATCATCGCGGTGTCCATTCCCCTGTCAATTCTCTCCTCGATCATCGCCCTGTACCTCATCGGCGAGACCATGAACATCATGACCTTGGGCGGGCTGGCGCTCGCAGTGGGCATCTTGGTCGACGACGCCACGGTGACCATCGAGAACATCGAGCGCCATATGCATTTGGGCTCCGACCTGCACAAGGCCATTCTGGACGGCGCCGGAGAGATTGCCGTTCCCGCCCTCGTCTCCACTCTGTGCATCTGCATCGTATTCGTGCCGATGTTTTTTCTGTCGGGTGTTGCACGCTACCTGTTCGCCCCCCTGGCCGAGGCCGTGGTGTTCGCGATGCTTGCCTCTTACGTCCTGTCGCGCACGCTCGTGCCCACCCTGGTGATGCTGATGATGGATCACGGGCCGGTGAGTTCAACCGCTTCGCCGAGCCTTCTGCAACGCGTTTATCAGGCGTTCAACGGGCGCTTCGAGAAGCTGCGCGGCGTTTATTCGGTCATCCTCGCAGCGGCGCTCGAGAGGCGGCGCCTGTTCGCGGGATGCTTCCTGGGCTTTTGCGCGCTGTCCTGCTGCCTGGTGTTCATTTTGGGGCGCGACTTCTTTCCCAGCGTGGACGGCGGGCAAATCCGCCTGCACATGCGTCTGCCGACCGGCACGAGAATCGAAGAGACGGCACGGGTCGCGGATCAGGTGGAAAGCGTCATTCGCACCCTCGTACCGCCCGCCGAACTGGGCACGGTGCTCGACAATCTGGGCGTGGCGGTCAGCGGAATCAACAAGACTTACAGCAATGCCGGCACATTCGGCAGCCACGACGGCGAGATTCAGGTCTCGCTCAATGAAGGACACGGGCCGACGGAGCACTACGTGGAAGAGATGCGTCGTGAATTGCCGCGACGCTTTCCGGGCGTGGAGTTCTTCTTCCAGCCGGCCGACATGGTGACCCAGATCCTGAATTTCGGGCTGCCGTCTGCGATCGATGTCAAAGTCACCGGCGCAAACCTGAGGGCGGATTATGATATTGCCGCCAAGCTGATGAAGCGGATCGAAATGATTCCGGGCACCGTCGATACGCACATTCACCAGCGGCTCGACCAGCCTACCGTGGCATTGCACATGGATCGCACGCAATTGCAGCAATTGGGCTTAAGCCCCAACGATGTGACTTCGGATCTCTTGGTATCGACCGCGGGCACCGCGCAGACCGCACCGGCTTTCTGGCTGAATCCCACCAACGGGGTGGTGTACAGCTTGGCCGTGCAGACGCCGCAGTATTCGATCGACAGTCTCGACGCGCTGCTGCGCACGCCCGTCCGCGCGGCGAGCGCCGCGACGAGCGTCGCACCGCAGCTCTTGAGCAATCTCGTCGGCGTCGCGCCCGCAGCGCAGGAGGCGGTCGATTCGCGCTACAACCTGGCGCCGACCATCGACATATACGCGAGCGCGAAGGGCCGCGACATGGGCGGCATCTCCGCCGACATCCGGCGCCTGGTGGCGGAGTTGCGCCCGCATTTGCCGCGCGGCGTGAGCGTCGAGATCCGCGGCCAGATCGAAACCATGAAATCGTCGTTCGTCGAGCTCGCAGTGGGGCTGGTGATGGCGGTGGTGATGGTGTATCTCTTGATCGTCGTCAATTTTCAGTCATGGATCGACGCCTTCATCATCATCACTGCGCTTCCGGCCGCGCTCGCGGGAATCTGCTGGATGCTGCTGTTGACCGGCACGACCTTGAGCGTGCCCGCACTCACCGGCGCCATCATGACCATGGGGGTCGCCACGGCCAATAGCATTCTTGTCGTTTCCTTTGCGCGCCAGCGCATGGGCGAAGGCCTAGGTCCGGTCAAGGCGGCTCTCGACGCGGGGGCGACGCGCATTCGTCCGGTCTTGATGACGGCGATGGCCATGATCATCGGTATGATCCCCATGGCGATGGGGATGGGCGAAGGCGCCGAGCAGAACGCGCCCTTGGGCAGGGCGGTGATCGGCGGACTGCTGTTTGCCACGGTCTCCACGCTGTTCTTCGTGCCGGTGATATTTGCCGGCGTTCACCGGCGCCTCGAGCTGCGCAGGGAACGCCGATTGTCGCCGCCGCCCATCGCCGAGGGTGCCCGCTGACATGTCTGAAATGGAAAACTCCGCCGTGTTGAAACGCGCCAAATTCGTCGTCGCCGGAATCGCCGGCATCCTAGTGCTCGGCGCGGTGATCGTATTCGCGCTGCGCAGCTTTCAGGCACATGCCTTGGAAAGGTCCACGGCCCTGCACGCCAGGCGGTACGTGACGACGATCACGCCGAAGACCGGCGGCGAAGGGCAGCCGCTGACACTGCCCGGGACGCTGCTCGGGATCATCGAGTCGACGGTCTATGCGCGCAGCAACGGCTATGTGGTGCGTTGGGTCAAGGACATCGGCAGTTCGGTCAAGAAGGGCGATTTGCTGGCCGAGATCACCGCACCCGAAGTGGACCAAGAATTGTCGCAGGCCGTCTCGGCGCGCGATCAGGCCGCTGCCAGTGCGGAACTTGCGAAGAGTACCGCAGATCGCTGGCAGGCCCTGCGCCAAAAGGACGCCGTGACGCAACAGGACTTGGACGAGCGCATGAGCGCCTACAGTCAGGCGGCGGCCAATCTTGCCGCGGCCGACGCCAATGTGGGACGTCTGCGCAAGCTTCAGGGTTTCAACCGAGTGGTGGCGCCGTACGACGGCGTCGTGACCCGGCGGACCATCGACGTAGGTGACCTCGTCAACGCCGGCAACGGCGGTACCGGGCAGGCGCTGTTTGCCGTCGCGCAGGTCGACCCGCTGCGTCTGTATGTCTACGTGCCGCAGGTCTATGCCCGGCAAGTCAAAGTCGGCGATTCGGTGACGGTCACTTTGGCGGAGCGCGTCGGCGAGCAATTTCGCGGTACCGTTGCGCGCACCGCCCGGGCCATCGATACGGCCACGCGAACCATGCAAGTGGAGATACGTGTTCCGAACCCCACCAACGCGCTGATCGCGGGCTCCTATGTTCAGGTGACGCTGCCCATCAACGTCGAGCCCTCTGCGCTCGTCGTGCCGACCAATGTCCTGCTATTTCGACCCGAGGGTACGCGTGTCGCCTTGGTCGACGGCGCCGGCCGGGTGCACTTGACCGCCGTAAAATTGGGCACGGATTTCGGCACCAGCGTCGAGGTATTGAGCGGTCTCAACGCCAGCGATCGGGTCGTTTTGAATCCTGCGGATTCGCTTGCCGACGGTGATGTCGTAACTCTGCCCGAGCAGCCGTCCAAGGGAGGGTAGCGATGGCGCGCACCCCCAATCGTCGTTATCGCCTTCTCTGGAGGCGCGCGCCGTGGTGGGCCGCCTTAGGCGTAGCCGCCGGCTGTGCGGTGGGGCCGGATTATCACCCACCGGCGGCGGATGTGCCGTCCGCCTGGCAACCCGATGCTCCGTGGCACGAAGCCGCGCCGAGTGACGGCGGCCCCAAGGGCGAATGGTGGCGTCTGTTTCATGACGAGACCTTGAATCCCTTGGTCGAGCGCGCCATGGCCGGCAATCAGACGCTGCGCGTGGCCGCCGCCCGCCTTGCGCAGGCGCGCGATCAAGTCACCGTCGCCGCCTCTGATCTTTATCCCTTCGTCGGTCTGTCGGCGCAGGCGGATCGCGCCAAGACTTCGGCGAATCGACCGCTCGCCGCTTACAACTTTCCGAATCAGTCCACGGTGCAAAACAACTTCGCGCTGGGTCCCACCGTGAACTATGAAGCCGACCTGTTCGGTCGCGTACGCCGCGAGGTCGAGGGCGCACGCGCCTCCGCGCAGCAAGCAGAGGCGGACTTCGAGAACACCCGACTGCTCCTGACGGCGCAGCTCGTGACGGATTACTTCGCGCTGCGGGAGCTCGATGCAGAAATTGCGGTCGTGCGCCATAGCCTGGACCTGCAGCGCGATGCCCTGGGGTTCATCGCATCGCGGCACGACCTTGGATTCGCCACGGGACTGGATTTGGCGCAGCAGCAGGCTCTGGTCGAGTCGGCCGCCACCCAGATTGAGCTCTTGAACATTCAAAGGGCGCAGTTCGAGCATGCCATCGCCACCATGGTCGACACCCCTGCACCGAGTTTCACGCTGCCCGCGACGATTGTGAACGCCTCCCTGCCTGCAATCCCCGTCGGGCTGCCCTCGGATCTATTGCAGCGTCGTCCCGACGTTGCATCCGCGGAGCGCTCGATGGCCGCCGCCAATGCCCGCATCGGGGTCGCCCGCGCCGCCTACTACCCCAGCATCACCTTGGGCTCGAGCTTCGGGGAGCCCAATGCCGGGTGGCAGAGCAATGCATTGGCCACGCTGTTCGAGGCACCCAGCCGTCTGTGGTCGATCGGCCTGTCCGCCACGCAGACGTTGTTCGATGCGGGGAAAATCCGGGCAAACGAACGCATTGCGAACGAGGATTATGTGGCGGCCGTGGCCACATACCGGCAGACGGTGCTCACGGCCATGGAAGAGGTGGAGAACGGCATCACAGGCCTTGCGTCCCTGGATCGTGCGGTGACGCAGGCTGATGCCAGCGCGCGAAGCGCGCAGGAGGCCTTCGACATCGCAACCGCGCGCTACAAGGGCGGCGTGGACACCTACCTCGAAATGATCACGGCGCAACAGGTTCTGCTCAGCAATCAGCGGCAAGCCGTGCAGGTGCACGGCCAGCAGTTCGCCACGGCGGTGTACTTGGTGAAAGCCCTGGGCGGCGGTTGGACCCTGAACCCGAGCCGCCTGTCGCGCGGCGACTAAGGTCTAGACCGGGGGTTTTGCGGCCTGCACCGTCTTCGACAGGGTTTCGATCGCGACCGGCGGCGACATGGAGTTCGACTGCACGAAGTCGACACCCAGCGCCGTCAGCCACTCCTGCTCGGCTGCGTTCTCGGTGCGCTTGGCCACGGTGTGCATACCCAAGACCCGGGCCATTTGCACCACGGCGGTGATGGCCGCCTGCGACAGCTTGTCGGTGCGCATTTTCGCCGTGATCTCGGGAGCCAGTTTCACGTAGTGGACCCCGGGGAGGCGCAGCAGAGCGAAGCACTCGGTTTTCAGCGCGAAGTCGTCGAGAACCAACGGGCAGCCGAGGCGGTGCAGGATCGTGCCGACTTCCGGCATCTTGTCGGCGAGCTTGACCGCCGTCGCCGTGTCGACTTCGAAGGCGATCATTCCCTTCGGCAACCCTGATTTCTCCAGGCACAATTCCACGAATTTCAGGAAGTGCTCGTCATGCAGCGCGGTGGTCGTGAGATTCACGGAAAACATGACTGCGGTGGTTTTCCAGACCTCCGGATGGTGCACCAAGAAACCGATCAGCTCGGTGACCACTCGGCGATCGATCATGGAGCCGAGACCGTTTTCCACCGCGGCCTTCAACATGGCGTGGGGCGCCGCATTGGGCGCGACCTCGGATTTGGAACGCAGCAACACTTCGTAGCGCCTGAGCTGACTGCCCTTCGTCAAAGGCATCAGGCGCTGCACGTGCAGCGCAATGGGGCTGCGGCGCAGCGCCGCGTGCAAACGGTCTATTTCCGGCGTTATGGCGTCCTGCGGCCGTGGTGCCGGGGCTCTGGGCGCCGCTGCGGGAGCTGCGCGAGGCGCCGCGGACGCCTCCGCCGACGCCTTGCCGTTGATTGCGGGCTGAGGGGGCGCCACCGGCGATACGGTGCGAGGCGGCGTGGGCGGCGGTACTGCGCGAGGGGACGGCGCCGTCGGCGGTACTGCGCGGGGGGACGGCGCGGGCGGCGGTACTGCGCGGGGGGGCGGCGCGGGCGGTGCGCTACGCACCTCCCCAACCAGGCTGAGCTCGCCGGCAGGCGGGGTCCGTGAGGGCGGGGCAGACGGTGCACGCTCGGGGCGCATCGTGGAGAAATCGACCAATGCACGCTGCAACTTCGGGGTCATCACCTTGAGCGCGCCGCGGGTATCCTGTTTGACGACGCGGGAATCCATGACCATCATGATCACGCCGACCATGGCCCGCCGGGAATTGACCGCACGGAGCAGCACTGCGGAACGGGAGTCGCCCAGATCGTGCACCAGCACGGGCGGACCGCTCGGATTCGAGAATGCCTCGACGGCTTCGCGGACCGCGTTGTGCTCGTCGGGCCCCATGGAACTTTCGCTCAACCACAGCACGTCGCCGTGCTCATCGTGCAGGGACACGGCATGCGCGCGGGCGGGCTCGACCGCTGCACGCACCTTCTGACACACGGCATCGAAATCGACGAGCGGACCGTCCGTCGTACTGAAGGGTTTGCCGTGCTCCATTGGATCCGCTGCTTGGGGTTTCAGGTGTGTATATCTACCGTACAGGCCGCCCGCCTGCTGTGATGCTCTTCGCCAAAACACGACAGTGGGGCGGCCGGTATGACATATCATGGGAATGTTCAGGTAAACGATTAATGCAAGAGCGCCATGAAAGAGCCGCGAAAATCCCGTCAATACCGCTACTACGATTTTGTGATGGCGGCCTATGTCTGCGTTTTACTGTGTTCCAACCTGATCGGGCCGGCCAAGGAGACCTCGATCGAGGTGCCGATATTCGGCACGGTCACTTTTCTCGCGGGTGTTTTGTTCTTCCCCATCTCCTACATCTTCGGCGACATACTGACGGAAGTTTACGGCTACGCGCGCGATCGACGCGTCGTCTGGGCGGGATTTGCGGCGCTGGCTTTTGCGTCGCTCATGGCCGCAGTGGTGGTGCACCTGCCGCCCTCCGCCGCATCGCGGGCCGGCCAGGCGTCGGTGGAGGCGATTTTCGGCAACACACCGCGAATCGTCGTCGCATCGATCAGCGCGTTTCTGTGCGGGACCTTCGTCAACAGTTACGTGCTCGCGAAGATGAAAATCTTCACCCGCGGTCGTTGGTTGTGGACCCGCATCGTGGGCTCGACCTTGTGCGGGGAATTCGTCGACTCGGTGATCTTCTACTTCGTCGCCTTCTACGGGCGCATGCCGCAGTCTCATCTCATCGACGTCATGTTCACCCAGTACGTGCTCAAGAGCGGCTGGGAGATCATCGCCGCGCCGGTCACTTATCGCATCGTGGCGTTCCTGAAGAGGGCCGAGCAGGAGGATTATTACGACATCGATACCAATTTTACCCCCTTCTCGCTGAAGGCCTAGGCTTATGGGTGCGCCGCGCCGTGCCGAATTGATCGGCGCGTCGCCATCATTGGCCACAAGTCGGCGCAGGGCGGTGCCCGAAAGCAGGTCCCGTAATGGCTCCCAAGGAGGCGATGGTCGCCTCCGGTAGGCAATCAAACGAGGAGCTGTTATGAACACCATATTTTACAGGGTCGTTGGGACAATCGGGCTGCTCGGCATGAGCGCGGCGGCTCTTGCGGGGAGGCCAAGCCGGCCCCGCCGCAGGAGCCCATCGGATTCGTGACGGGCGGAGTGATCGGCGCATTTGCGGCAGGTCCCATAGGCGCGGTGGTCGGGGCGGGGCTCGGCACCTGGCTTGGGAACCGGGTACATCGGGCGGGCGACGCGACCCGGGCAGAGTCGACCGCCGCGGCGCTCGAGGCCGACAAGACCAAGCTGCTTGGCGAGAATTCGGCGCTGTCGAGCGAGAAGCAGAAATTGACCGAGACCAATGTCAGTCTGACCGCACGGCTCGAGGAGCTGACTCACCAGGTGCAGACTGCGCAAAACGCCAAGCAGGACGCCGGTTCGGTACTCGACGGCCTGCAGGGCGATGTGCTGTTCCGCACCGGCAGCGCGGAGATAACGCCGGAGATCGCCCATCAGATCGAGGTACTGGCGCAGGCCGTCGCCAAGTCCCCGACGCTCAAGGTGCGCCTCGACGGTTACGCGGACCCGCGCGGTACGGTGGATACCAATCTGAAGCTCTCTCAGGACCGCGCGAATGCGGTGCGCGACTTGTTTCGTGCCGCGGGGATCGGCGATGAGGTGCTCGAAGTCAATGCCTACGGCAAGAGCCAGAGCGTCGCTTCCGACAACGACGGCTATGCTCTTGAGCGGCGCGTTCGCCTGACGCTGCAAGCACAGGGCGGAGCGGCGGTCGCGCAGGTGCGGGCGAGCGAGTGATCTGAACGGGAGCGAGGCTGTCGCGGCCCGGAGCGTCTTTGGCTCCGGGCCGCACTTGTTTCTGCCCGGCGCGCAAGCCTACGATAGCGCATGAGTGACCATCCCAAGATCGTCGTGCTCGATCGTCTGCAGACCGGGGAGTCCGCCAATCCCTCGCCCGAGAACATACTCGCCGGCATTCCCCGTGCGCGCGCATCGAATCAGTACTCCGAGCGGACCCAGCAATTCTATTGCGGCATCTGGACCAGCACCTCCGGCAAATGGCGGGTGCGGTACACCGAACACGAATTCTGCGTGCTCATCGAAGGCAGGGTGCGCATCGAGTCGGTCACCGGCGAGCGACACGAGTTTCGCGCCGGCGACGCCTTCGTGGTGCCCGCGGGCTTTGAGGGCATCTGGGAGGTCAGCGAACCCTGCAAGAAGTGGTACGCGATCTTCGAACCCAAGCAAATCTAACGCGCGCGCAGCGCCTAACTGATTTCGCGAATCACCGACGCCAAAGTCTCGATGAGGCGCGCGATCTGCTTCGAATCGATGATGAGCGGGGGCGACATGGCGACGGTCTCGCCCGTCTGGCGCACCATGACACCGCGCTCAAAGCATTTGAGAAATACCTCGAAGGCACGCGTGCCGGGCTTTCCCGCCCGCGGCTCCAGCTCCACCGCGCCGATCAAACCGTAATTGCGCACGTCGAGCACGTGGGGCAGACCGCGCAGCGAATGCACGGCGTTCTCCCACTCCGAAGCGAGCGATGCCGCGCGAGTCAGCAACCCTTCCTTGGCATATACATCGAGGGTCGCGAGTGCGGCGGCACAGGCCACAGGATGCGCCGAATAGGTATAGCCGTGAAACAGCTCGATCGCGCCTTCCGGTCCCTGCATGAAGGCGTCGTATATGCGGCGGTGTGCGAATACCGCGCCCATGGGGATGGCGCCGTTGGTCAGGCCCTTCGCCGTGGTCATGAGGTCAGGGGTGACGTCGAAAGCCTGGCTCGCGAAGGGCTTGCCGATGCGCCCGAAGCC
The DNA here is from genome assembly GCA_963702735.1 of uncultured Gammaproteobacteria bacterium. Classification (GTDB taxonomy): domain Bacteria; phylum Pseudomonadota; class Gammaproteobacteria; order Steroidobacterales; family Steroidobacteraceae; genus Bog-1198. The sequence continues at coordinate 1,028,842 of CAVPDW010000003.1, forward strand.
CGTGATCACTTCGTCGAAAATCAAGAGAATGTCGTGTTTGTCGCAGATTTCGCGCAGGCGCTTGAGGTAGCCGATGGGAGGCAGGATGACGCCGGCGGATCCCGAGATCGGCTCGACGATGACCGCTGCAATGGTCGACGCGTCATGCAGGGCGATCAAGCGCTCCAGCTCATTGGCAAGGTGTGCGCCCCACTGCGGCAGTCCCCGCGAGTACGCGTTGTGTTCGATATCCAGGGTATGCGAAAGGTGGTCCACGCCCTGCAGCATCGAGGATGCGAAGAACTTGCGGTTGTTGACCATTCCGCCGACCGACATTCCGCCGAAACCCACCCCGTGATAGCCCTTTTCGCGGCCGATGAAGCGCATGCGCTGGCCTTGGCCGCGCGCGCGGTGATAGGCCACTGCGATTTTCAGCGCCGTGTCCACCGACTCGGAGCCAGAGTTCGTGAAGAAGATCCGATCCAGCCCCGAGGGCGCGATCTTGGCCAGCCGATTGGCCAGCTCGAACGCGATGGGGTGGCCCATTTGAAACGCCGGGGCGTACTCCATGGTGCTGAGCTGCTTCGTCACGGCCTCGGTGATTTCGCGCCGTCCGTGTCCCGCGTTCACACACCACAATCCCGCCACGCCATCCAGGACTTCGCGCCCGTCCACCGTAAAGTAGTGCATGCCCTCGGCGCGCGCGAGCAAGCGCGGATTCGCCTTGAATTGTCGATTCGCAGTGAACGGCATCCAAAATGCATCTAGATCGCCGGTGGGCAATGCGGGGGTGAGCTGTGCATTCATTGCAGAATCCTTGCGGTTTGGCCTTCGTAGGGGCCGATGATAAGGAAAATCGACACTTAGCTCAATTTTCCCTGATTAATCGGCCGATCTGTCTATTATAATAGACATTATGAGCTTGGACGTGGGCACTCACCTGAAAGCCGTGCGGCAAATGTACGGGCTGTCGCAGCGCGAATTGGCGAAGCGCGCGGGCGTCACCAACGGCTTGATTTCCTTGATCGAACAGAACCGTGTGAGCCCCTCGGTGAGCTCGCTGAAGAAGGTTCTCGACGGTATTCCCATGTCGCTCGCCGATTTCTTCACCCTTGACATCGGCGGCCAACCCCAGGTGTTTTTCCCGCGGCAGGAATTGACCGACATCGGCACCGCGGGCGTCGAACTGCGCCTGGTCGGCAGCCGACTTCCCAAGCGCAGCATGTCGATCCTGCACGAGCGCCATGCGCCGAACTCCGACACGGGCGAGGAGATGCTGACGCACGCGGGCGAGGAGGGCGGCGTGATCGTCAAGGGCAGGATCGAGCTCACCGTTCTCGGCGAGTCGCGGATCCTCGGGCCTGGGGATGCGTATTACTTCAAGAGCACTCTGCCGCATCGCTTCCGCAACATCGGGCGCGAGGAATGCGAGATCGTCAGCGCCAGTTCCCCACCCACTTTCTAAGGCGCGCGGAGCTAAGGAGTGCGCAGCGCAATGCGCGGCGATAGTGGACAGACTCGCAGATCAGTTAGCATACCAAACCTATGAGCAAGATTACCGTCGCGGCCACTCAGATGGCCTGCACTTGGGACCGCGACGCGAACGTCGCGCGCGCCGATAAGTTGATCCGCGAGGCCGCCGGCCTCGGCGCCCAGGTGGTCCTGATCCAGGAATTGTTCGAGACGCCGTACTTCTGCAAGGATCACTCCTCGCGCCACCTGGAATTGGCGAGGCCTCTGGAAGCACATCCGGCGGTGGAACATTTCCGCGCCCTGGCGCGCGAACTGCGCGTGGTGCTGCCCGTCAGTGTCTTCGAGCGCGCCAACAACGCGTTCTACAATTCAGTGGTCATCGTCGATGCGGACGGCGCCGTGCTCGGCAGCTACCGCAAGTCGCACATACCGGAAGGCCCGGGCTACCACGAGAAATTCTATTTTTCGCCCGGCGATACCGGCTTCAAGGTGTTCGACACGCGCTATGCAAAGCTCGGCGTCGCGATCTGCTGGGACCAGTGGTTTCCAGAGGCTGCGCGCGCCATGGCATTGATGGGGGCCGAGATCCTGCTCTATCCCACCGCCATCGGCTCCGAGCCCCAGGATCCGAGCATCGACTCGAGCGGACACTGGCAGCGCACCATGCAGGGTCACGCCGCCGCCAACATCATGCCGCTGGTGGCGTCGAATCGCATCGGCACGGAGCAGGGCGAAAAGTACACCATGACCTTTTACGGCTCCTCGTTCATCGCCTCGCACACCGGGGAGAAAGTGGCCGAGGCGGACCGCGCGAGTGAAACGGTGCTGACCGCCGCTTTCGATCTGGAGGAGGTGCGCCGCTACCGCCAATCCTGGGGCGTGTTCCGCGATCGGCGGCCCGATCTGTACTACCCCCTGCTGTCGCTCGATGGCCGCGGCTGAGGAGCTTCCGCACGATCTAGCATTCGTCGATTTGGAGACGACGGGCGGGAACGCGGCGTACGACCGGATCACTGAAATCGGCATTCTTCGCGTGACGAACGGCGAGCTGGTGGAGGAGTGGAGTTCTCTGGTGAACCCCGAGCGCCCCATCCCTGCGCAGATCGAGGCCTTCACCGGCATCAACGATGAGATGGTGGCCGACGCGCCGCGGTTCGCCGAGATCGCGGCGGCGGTGCGCGAAAAACTTCGCGGCGCCGTGTTCGTGGCGCATAACGCGCGTTTCGACTACTCGTTCCTGCGCAGCGAGTTCGCCAAGGCCGATATGGGCTTCACCGCCCCCGTGCTGTGCACCGTCAAGCTGTCGCGGCGCCTGTATCCCGAATATGTGCGCCACAATCTGGACGCGGTGATGGAGCGCAACGGCCTGATCTGCGAGGCGAGGCACCGTGCACTGGGGGACGCCCGAGTGCTGCATGATTTCTGGTGCAAATTGCGCCGCGACCTGCCTCAGCCGCAGATGGCCGCTGCGGTGCAGAGCGTTCTCGGCGCGCACCGCTTGCCCGCTCACCTGCCGCCGGGTTTGGCCGACGACTTGCCGGATGGCCCGGGAGCCTACCGATTCTTCGGCGAGGACGATGCCTTGCTGTACGTCGGAAAGAGCAATTCCTTGCGCAGTGCCGTGTGCGGCCATCTTGCAGCCGGCGAAGCCTCTGCGAAGGACAAGCGCCTCGCGGCCTTGGTGCGGCGCGTCGATTGGGTGCAGACCGCCGGAGAACTGGGGGCGATGCTGCGCGAGGCCGCGTGGATCAAGAATCGCAAGCCGCTCTACAACCGGCACCCCAAGAGTACGGCGCAGTCTTGCACATTGCGCGTGGGCGCACCGCGGGCCGCACTCGATGCGCGGCGTCTCGTAGAGGCGGTGCCGATCGATGAGCTCGATCCGCGGCAACTCGTCCAAGCTTTCGGCGTGTTTCACACCGAGCGGGACGCCCGCAAGGCACTCGTCGACATCGCACGGGCGCGCGAGCTGTGCCTCAAGGCCTTGGGGGTGGAGGACGGCGCCGGTTCGTGCCTCGCCTACCAGCTCGGCAAGTGCAGGGGCGCCTGTGTCGGCAAGGAGGCGCTCGTCCTGCACGATACGCGGCTCAAGCTGGCCCTGTCGTCGCTGAAGTTGAAGGCGTGGCCGTTTCCGGGGCGCATCGCGTTGCGCGAGCGCACGGCGCGCGGCTATGCATCGGATGGCGGGCCTGACAGCGACCTCCATGTGCTCGATCACTGGACGTATCTCGGAACCGCGCACTCCGAGGAGGAGCTGGCGGCGCTCTGCGCGGCGCCGGCGCCGTGCGCTTTCGACGTGGATATATACAGGATTCTGGTGCGGTACTTCTCGAACCATCCGAAGCTCGATTGGCACGACATGCGGGATATGGCGCGCGCGGGACAGGTGTGAAATGTACGTCGCCGATACTGGCACCGCGCAGTATGTGGTGCTAAGTTGAGGGCATGGAAAAGACCATCAAGCGGTACCGCGATTTGACCACTGCTCTTTACGCACTCAAGGGACAGTCATCGAATGTGCAACGACTGCAAAGAACTCTTGTCCGCATTAAACGCCCACCGGGTTAGGTACTTGGTTGTTGATATCGAGTCGTGATGGCGAATCACGCTACATCTGGCGAATCAAGACGACCCGCAAGTGACCGAAAACATCCGCTACTGGATCGCGACCGCACCGGTGGGCGCGGCGTCGGTGCTGGCCGAGGAACTGGCGCAATTCGGCGCCTCCGACATCCGCGAGCGCAGCCACGATGTGAAATTCCAAGGCAGTCTCGAGGTGGGCTATCGCGCCTGCCTCTGGTCGCGCACCGCCACCCGCGTGCTGCTCAGCCTGGGGTCGATCGACGCAGGCAGTTCGAACAGCGTGTACGAAGGCGTCAAGCGCATCGACTGGCGGGAGCACCTCGCGCGCGGAGCGACGCTCGCCTGTGAGTGCAGCGGCGGCAATGAATCAATACGGCATACGATCTACGGCTCGCAGCTGATCAAGGACGCCGTCTGCGACAGTTTGCGCGATGCCACCGGCGAGCGCCCGAACATCAAGCCGGAGCGCCCCGACGTGCTGCTGCATCTGCACGTGGAGGGGCCGACCGCTCTTCTGTCCGTGGATTTCTCCGGAGAAAGCCTGCATCGGCGCGGCTACCGCAGCGAGGGCGGCCGCGCACCGCTCAAGGAAAACGTCGCGGCAGCCGTGCTGCTGCGCGCCGGGTGGCCCGGGATCTTCGCGGGAGGTGGGGTGTTGTTCGACCCCATGTGCGGCTCCGGCACCTTTCTCACCGAGGCGGCCTTGATCGCGGCGGACGCCGCGCCTGCGCTCGAGCGCGAGTATTTCGGCTTCTTGGGGTGGCGCGGTCACGATGCGCAAATGTGGGAACGGCTGCGGGCCGAGGCCCATGCGCGACGGGTGGCGGGCGCGGTGCCGAGGCGCTGCATTCTGGGGTCGGACGCCGATGCGGATTCGGTGCGCATGACCATTGCCAACGGCGAGCAGGCGGGCGTCGCCGATTGGCTGCATGTTGAGAGGCGAACTCTCGGCGAGATCGTGCGCCCGCGGGCCGAGACCGGCCTGATCGTCGTGAATCCGCCCTACGGTGAACGCATCGGTGCGGAATCGGGGCTTCCCGCGCTGTATTCCGAGCTCGGCAGCGTGCTGCGCGATCGATTCCAAGGCTGGCAAGCCGCGGTTCTCACGGGAAACCCGCCGTTGGCGAGGAACCTCGGAATCTATGCCAAACGCACCCACCGCTTTTTCAACGGTGCCATCGAGTGCAGGCTGCTGCGCTTCGAACTGACCGAGGCCAGCGAGCAGCGGCCCGCCGAGGTCGTGCGCGCCGATTGGTCGAACCGGCCCGGCGCGCAGATGTTCGCGAATCGGTTGCGCAAGAACTTGCAGCGCCTGGACCCATGGGCCGAGCGCGAGCACATCGATTGTTTCCGGGTGTACGACGCCGACATGCCTGAATATGCATTCGCCGTCGACCTTTACGGCCGCGTAGCACGGCACGTCTACGTGCAAGAGTACGCCGCGCCCAACAGCGTCGATCAGGAGGGTGCGCGGGTCCGGCGCCGCGAGGCCTTGGCGGTGCTGCCTGAAGTGCTGGCCGTGCCGCTGTCCCACGTTCACTCGCGGGTGCGCAAGCCGCAGAAGGGCAGCGAGCAGTACGAGAAGCGCGAAGCAAGAGCCGAGCGCCATGCCGTGCAGGAGGGCGGCCTCAAATTCTGGGTGAACTTCCGCGACTATCTGGACACCGGTCTGTTCCTCGACCATCGCCTCGTGCGGGCCATGTTGCGCGGCTGGGCGAAGGATGCGGATTTCCTGAATCTGTTCTGCTACACGGGCAGCGCCACCGTCTATGCGGCGGCGGGCGGAGCCCGCAGCACCACCAGCGTAGACCTGTCCAATACCTATCTGGATTGGGCGCACGAGAATCTGCTGCTCAACGGCTTCGGCGGCCCGAATCACGAATTGCACCGTGCGGATTGCCTGCAGTGGCTCGAGGAGCAGGAGCCTCGGGGTGCGCGCTTCGATTTGATTTTCGTGGACCCGCCGACCTTCTCCAATTCCAAGCGCATGGACGGCGTGCTCGACGTGCAGCGCGATCACGTGGGCATGATCCGCCGCTCGTTGAAGCTGCTGCGCCCGACCGGCAGGCTGGTGTTCTCGACCAACTACACGCGCTTCAAGCTCGACGCGCAGGCTCTCGCCGATTTGAGCGTGGAGGACATCAGCGCACGGACCATCCCGAAGGATTTCGAGCGGCATGCGCGGATTCACCGCTGCTTCGTAATCAGCAAATGATTGACAACACGACCGGGGCTTGCGGTACTCTTCGGCACATATGCAGAGAAGCTTCACTCGCACGGCATTGATCGGGGCCATGGTTTGCTTGAGCGCAGCGGCGGCGCACGCGCTTGCCGCGGACAAGGAGCCGATCAATCCGGCGCCGACCGCGCAGGATTGGCAGGCGCTCGCCAAACTGCCCGATTGGAGCGGCATCTGGACGCCGGTGATCAGCGATCAGGTGAAGCAGGAGAAGACGAATCCGCCGCCTTGGAAGCCGCAGATCGCGAAGCAAATCGCTCACATGTACGCGGAAGAAGACGCCGGTCGCCCGTTCCCAATCATCGATCACTGCTTCCCCACCGGGATGCCGAGCTACATGCTCATCACTCACAACGCCTTCGAGATTCTGTTCACACCGGGCCGCGTCACCCTCCTCGGCGAGGGCGACGGCAATCGCCTGCGCCGCATCTACACCGACGGACGGCCGCATCCCGCCGACCCCGATCCGAGCTTTCACGGCCATTCCATCGGTCACTGGCAGAACGACACTTTGGTCGTGGATACGGTGGGGCTCCTGCCGCAGGCCTATCTCGCGGTGAATGAAGCCGTCGGCGTGCCCAACGACGGCGACATGCACATCGTCGAGCACCTGCACCTGCTTGATCCGGACACTCTGGCCGACGATCTGGAGATAAGCGCCGGCAAACTATTGTCCAAACCATGGCACACCACGCGCAAATACTATCGGCAGCGGGCGCAGAAGTACGACATCATGGAAGGCGTCTGCACGCAGGGCTCTTTCACCGATGCCCTCGACAAGAACGGCAATGCGATATTCGCCCCTATCAAATTTCACAATGGCGTACCCGTGGGGTCGGATTCCAAATGAGACAACGGTTATCGAAGATGTCCTTGATGGCGGCCCTGACGGCGGTGACGCTTGCGGCCGCGTGGCCCGCGATGTCGCATCATTCCTTCGCCATGTACGAGCCCACCAAGACGTTGACGTTCAAAGGGACCGTCAAGTCGTTCCAGTGGACCAATCCACATGTGGTCGTCTGGGTGCTGGTGCAGCCTGACGGCGGCGGCGCCGCGCAGGAGTGGTCGTTTGAAACCACGAGCCCGGGCGTGTTGACGCGCAATGGGTGGACCCGACAGTCCCTCAAGCCCGGTGATCGGGTGAGCGTGACGTTCAGTCCGCTGCGCGACGGATCGCACGGCGGGGGCTTGAACTCAGTGACCTTGCTCGATACCGGTCAGAAGTTGGTGCCGAGCTTCGGCAAGGAACAGCCGGGGCTGAAATAGCTAGAGCAAGTCCCGCAGCCGGTAGTACAGCATGGCCATCATCAGCGACGGCCTCCGCAAGACGGGACCGCCCGGAAAGTCGCGATGCGGGATTCGCGCGAACACATCGAAGCGCTCCGCCGTGCCGGCGACGGCCTCGGCGGCGAGCTTGCCCGCGAGGCCTGTAAGAGCCATGCCGTGGCCTGAAAATCCCTGCAAGTAGAAGACATTGGGCGCGAGACGCCCGAAATCGGGCGCCCTGCTCATGGTGATGTCCAGGTATCCGCCCCATGCATGGGTGACCTTCACATCGGCGAGGTTCGGGAAGATGCGAATCATGCGCCTGCGCATCGACTGTCCCAGATGCGGCGGCTGCACTGCGCTGTAGCTCACACGCCCGCCGAACAGCAGGCGGTGATCGGCCGAGGCTCTGAAATAGTCCAAGATCCAATTGATGTCGGCGATCGCGGCGTTGCTCGGCAGCAGCGCGCGTATGCGCTCCTCTCCCAGCGGTTCTGTGGCGATGATGTAGGTGCCCACTCCCAATATTCGCCGCGACAGGGCCGGAGCCACGGTGCCCAGGTAGGCGTTGCCGCACAGCACCAGATGCGCGCAGCGCACGGTGCCTTGGCCGGTGTGCACCATCACCTCTGACCCATCCTGGTAGCGCAGCACCTGCGAATTCTCGAAGATCAGGGCACCGGCCGATTCGGCCGCGCGAGCCAACCCCCGGGTGAACTTGAGCGGGTGCAGGTGGCCGCTGCGCGAGTCGATGAGCCCTCCCAGATAGCGTGGGCTCTGCACATGTGCCAGCAGTTGCCCGCGATCCAATAGCTGCACTGACGGGTAGTCGTATTCCTCGCGCAATTCGCGTGCCCAATCTTTCAGTTCCGTGACATGCCGGGGTTTGACCGCAACGTGGACGTGATTCGGCCGATAGTCGCAGTCGATGGCGTGTTCGGCGATCAAGGAGCGGGTGACATCCAGCGCCTCGACGGACAAATCGAACAGACGCCGCGCATCGGCGCGGCCGACGGCCCCGGCGAGCGCGCTCTGACTCGCTGCCAGCCCGAAGATAGTCTGTCCGCCGCTGCGCCCCGAAGCCCCGTAGCCCACGGTGCGCGCCTCGAGCAATGCAACGCGGTATCCGCGTTTCGCTAGATGCAGTGCAGCAGAGCATCCTGCGATGCCGCCGCCGAGCACGGCCACATCGGCTTTGATGGAGCCCTTCAAGGGTTGGCGGGGCGCCGCGGCAAGCGCTGCGGAATCCGCGTAGTAGGAAGGGGCGGGCGGATCTGATAGGCGCAAGAGGAGATTCTCTACGGGGAGGTGTTTAAAATTTTGTGGCTATTGACAGGATTGGGTGCCTGTGAGCCTACCGGATTATTTCACCACGGCGCAAGGTTATTGCGTCGCACCAAACATCGCTAAGTCATGGAAATGCCTAAATCTTAGCCAATTCCTGCGCAGGCAGACAGGACGAGTCAGCGGCGGTGTGGTGTAATACAGTCGTTTAGGAAGCTCAGTCGTCCATCTGGACGTTTAATATATTAAACATGTCTCGGTTAGCCGTCATCGGAATTCCAGCCGATCGCAGGCTGTATGGGAATCACTATTTCCACATGGCCGGCGAGAAGTACATCGAAGCAGTCGCCGCGGGCGCGAACGCGCTGCCGGTGTTGATACCCGCCTTAGGGTCCGAGATCGACTTGCCGTCGCTCTTGGAGACCTTCGACGGATTGCTGCTGACTGGGAGTGCATCGAATGTCGAACCGCATCACTACGGAGGACCGGCGAGCGAGCCGGGAACGCTACATGACCCAAATAGGGACGCTACGACGCTTCCGTTGATTCCGCGGGCGGTCGCCGCCGGCTTGCCGGTGCTTGCGATCTGCCGCGGGTTTCAGGAAATGAACGTCGCCTACGGCGGCACCTTGTACCAGCGGCTGCACGAAGTGCCGGGGTACCTGGATCACCGCGAGGATGAATCCACACCGCTCGATGTGCAGTACGGCCCTGCGCATGAAGTCCTCCTGGAGCCTGGAGGGAGATTGCGTGAAATCGCCGGACGGGATCGCTTGCAGGTCAATTCCTTGCATTGGCAGGGAATTCAAACACTGGGCAAGGATTTGGCGGTCGAGGCGCGGGCGCCGGATGGGGTCATCGAGGCGTTCCGCGTCGCCGGCGCGCCGAACTTCGCCTTGAGCGTGCAGTGGCACCCGGAATGGCAGTTTGCGACGAATCCATTTTCCCGCGCGCTGTTTGCGGCATTTGGTGAAGCCTGCCTCGCGCACAGTTGAAGGTGATTTATGGCCAGCACGATTCAGCAATTCTTGAAGGAACACGGTATCTCGGAAGTCGAAGCCATCATTCCGGATATGGCAGGGGTGGCCCGCGGCAAGCTCATGCCCGCGGAGAAATTCGCCGAAGAGGAGGGCATGCGCTTGCCCGAGGCGATATTCCTGCAGACGGTGACCGGCGACTATCCGGACGACCAAAGCGCCATGAACCCTTCCGACATCGACATCGTCCTGAAGGCGGATGCCAAGACCGTGCGGGTCGTGCCCTGGGCCGCAGAACCCACCGCGCAGGTGATTCATGACTGCTTCTACGGCGACGGCCGTCCTGTCACCATGGCGCCCCGCTACGTCCTGCGCAGGGTGCTCGATCTGTACGAGGCACATGGCTGGGAACCGGTGGTGGCGCCCGAACTCGAATTCTTCCTGGTCGAGCCCAATGTCGATTCCGACTATCCGCTGAAGCCGCCTGTGGGTCGCTCGGGACGCCCTGAAATCGGCCGCCAGGCCTACAGCATCGCGGCGGTCAACGAGTTCGACCCTTTATTCGACGACATGTACTCGTTCTGCGAGGCCCAGGACATCGAAATCGATACCTTGATCCATGAAGCCGGCGCGGCGCAAATGGAAATCAATCTGCTGCACGGCTATCCCATGAGCCTCGCCGACCAGGCATTCCTGTTCAAGCGGACCGCCCGTGAGGCTGCCATGAGGCACAAGATGTATGCCACGTTCATGGCGAAGCCGATGGCCAAGGAGCCGGGCAGCGCCATGCATCTGCATCAGAGCATCATCGACTCGAAGACCCGCAAGAACATCTTCAGCAATTCCGACGGTTCTCCGTCCGCATTGTTCTTCGGCCACATCGCAGGCCTTCAGAAATATCTGCCCGGCGCCATGTCCCTGTTCGCTCCCAACGTGAACAGCTATCGGCGCATCAGCCGCCATTCGTCGGCGCCCATCAACGTGCATTGGGGCTACGACAATCGGACGGCGGGTCTGCGTGTGCCCATGTCCGGGGCCGAGGCGCGGCGCGTGGAGAATCGGGTGGGGGGCGCCGATGCGAATCCATACCTCGCGATCGCCGCATCCCTGGCCTGCGGCTATCTCGGCATGGTCGAGGGCCTCAAGCCCTCCGAGCCCATCTCGGGCAGCGCCTACGATCTGGCGATAGCCCTGCCTCGCACGCTGGCGGAGGCCTTGCGCCTACTGCGAGAGTCGAAGCCTTTGGTGGACCTGTTCGGCGATCGATTCGTGCTGGCCTTTACGGCGGTCAAGGAGGCGGAGTACGAAACATTCGCGCAGGTCATCAGTTCGTGGGAGCGCGAGCACCTGCTTCTGAACGTTTGACCGCAGGCCCTGTCCCCGGGGCGCCGGCTGATATATAAATACGCTTCCGCGGTCGCGCAGCAAAAAGGGGAAGCGTTCGATGGGAAGCGTAGCTCGGACCGCGGTCGTGGTCCTCGGGTGCCTGTTGACATTGAGCGCTTGCGGAGACCGCAAAGCCGCTGCGGGTTCCGGCCCCGCCCCGGCCTCCGGCCGGGTGCTGAACCTGTACATCTGGTCCGATTACCTGGCGCCCGACACCCTGGCGAATTTCGAGAAGCAGTCCGGGATCAAGGTGCACGTCGCCTATTTCGACACCAACGAGACGCTCGAGACCAAGCTGCTCGCGGGCAGCAGCGGCTACGACATCGTCGTGCCGACGGCGTCGTACTTCGAACGGCAGATCAAGGCGGGTGTGTACCTGACGCTCGACAAATCGAAGCTGCCCAACCTCAAGAACATGGATTCGCAGCTCATGTCGAAGGTCGCCCTGCACGATCCCGACAATGCGCACGGCATCATCTACATGTGGGGCACCAACGGCATCGGCTACAACGAGAAGATGGTCAGGCAGCTCATGCCGGACGCGCCGCTCGACAGTTGGCGCATGGTGTTCGACCCGGCAGTGGCCGCCAAGGTGGCCAAGTGCGGCATCAGCGTGCTCGATTCACCGGCCGAAATGATGCGCGCGGTGTACAGCTACCTGGGCAAGGATCCGAACTCGCAGAATCCCGACGATCTGGCCCTGGCCGACGCCGTGCTCACCAAGATCCGGCCCTTCATCCGCAATATCAATTCCTCGGAGTACATCGAGGCGCTCGCCAACGGCGACCTCTGCGTTTCCGTGGGCTACAACGGCGACGTCATGCAGGCGCGAGATCGCGCGCGCGATGCCAACAAGGGCGTCGACATCAACTATGCGGTGCCGAAGGAAGGGTCGATACTGTGGTTCGACATGCTGGCCATCCCGAAGGATGCGCCCGATCCCGACAGCGCCTACGCGTTCATGAACTACATGATGACGCCGCAAGTCATCGCCGACGTATCGAACTACAAGCGCTACGCGAACGCCAACGCCGCCTCTCAGCCCTTCGTGTTGGCGTCGGTCAAGGACGATCCTAGGATCTACCCCTCGCTCGAGCAGCGGCAAAAACTGGCGGTGCAATTGGCGGACTCTGCCGACCAGACCCGCGCCATCACCCGCGTTTGGCAGAAATTCAAGACGGGACAGTAAAACAATGACGACATCCGGCGGAGCGGTCGTCAAGGCAGCCCCTTGGCAGGATCATTCGGCGCGCCCCTATGTCCAGGTGGACGGCGTCTCGAAGTCGTTCGGCGACTTCAAAGCGGTCAACGACGTCAGTTTGAAAATATATAAGGGCGAGATCTTCTGCCTGCTGGGAGCGTCGGGCTGCGGCAAGACCACGCTGCTTCGGATGTTGGGCGGCTTCGAAACGCCGAGCAGCGGCAAGATATTCATCGACGGCGAGGACATGACGGGGGTGCCGCCCTACGAGCGGCCTGTGAACATGATGTTCCAGTCCTATGCGCTGTTTCCGCACATGAACGTGGAGCAAAACGTGGCATTCGGCCTGAAGCAGGACCGGGTACCCAAGGCGGAGATCAAGGAGCGTGTCGCGACCATGCTCGATCTGGTCAAATTGAGCGACTTCGCCAAGCGCAAGCCGCATCAACTGTCCGGCGGCCAGCGTCAACGCGTGGCGCTCGCCCGATCGTTGGTCAAGCGGCCCAAGCTGCTGCTGCTCGACGAGCCGCTGGGCGCGCTGGACAAGAAATTGCGCGAGCACACGCAATTCGAGCTGATAAGCCTGCAGGACAAGCTGGGCGTGACCTTCGTGGTCGTGACTCACGATCAGGAGGAAGCCATGACCCTGGCGAGCCGGATCGGCGTCATGAATCACGGCGAGATCGTCCAGGCCGGCACTCCTTCGGAAATCTACGAATTTCCGAATTCTAAATTCGTGGCGGATTTCATCGGCTCGGTGAATATGTTCGAGGGCAAGCTGCTCGAGGATGAGCCGGAATACGTGCGCATCGGCTCCGAAGAGCTCGGTGGAACCATCTACGTCAGCCACGGCATCAGCGCGCCTCCGGAAGCGGTCGTGTGGGCGGCGGTGCGGCCCGAGAAGATCTTCATGTCCACCGCGCCGCCCGAGGGCGTCGACAACGTGGCGCGAGGCTCGGTACAGGACATCGCCTATCTCGGGGACCTGTCGATTTACCTGGTGAAGCTGCCCACCGGAAAGGTGGTGAGGGTGACTCAGCCCAATACCTCGCGGCATGCGGAGGCCATCACCTGGGATCAGCAGGTGTATCTCTCGTGGGACGCAACCAGCCCGGTGGTGGTGACCCGTTAGCTCCTTGATCACAGCCGGAAGATTGCGTCGCTTCGGCGTGACGGGCCGGGGACTCGTCGTAGCGCTGCCGTATCTATGGCTGATGTTGTTCTTCGTCGTTCCCTTCGTCATCGTACTGAAGATATCCTTCTCGGACATCGATCTGGCGATACCGCCGTACAAGCCTCTGCTGGAGTGGGTCGGCAAGAATTCCCTTGCCATCAAGCTGAATTTCAACAACTACGCCTTCCTGTTCACGGACCGGCTGTACGTCAACGCCTTCTTGAACTCGATCAAGGTCGCGTTCATTTCCACCGTGTTCTGCCTGGCTGTCGGATATCCCATGGCCTACGGCATCGCGCGCGCCAAGCCGCGGACCCGCAATGTGCTGCTGCTGCTGGTCATCCTGCCGTTTTGGACTTCCCTGCTGCTGCGGGTCTATGCATGGATCGGCCTGCTCAAGGCCAACGGCGTCATCAACGAGGTGCTGATATGGCTGGGCGTCATTCACGACCCCCTGACCATGCTGTACACGCCCTTCGCCATGTACGTCGGCATCGTCTACTCGTACCTGCCGTTCTTGATTCTGCCCCTGTATGCGAACCTCGAAAAAATGGATTGGCAGCTGCTCGAGGCCGCCGAGGATCTCGGATGCCGTCCCTGGCAGGCCTTCTACAAGATCACCTTGCCGCTGTCGCGCAACGGCATCCTGGCGGGCTCCATGCTGGTGTTCATTCCCGCGGTGGGCGAGTTCGTCATCCCGGCGCTGCTCGGCGGGCCCAACGCATTGATGATCGGGCGCGTGCTGTGGGATGAGTTCTTCTCGAACCGCGCATGGCCGGTGGCGAGCGCGGTGGCGATCTTGCTCCTCATCCTGCTGGTGCCCTTCATGATGTGGTACCAGAGCGTCCAAGCGCGCGAGTCGGCGGGGGCGCGATGAACTACAAGAGCTCGTACTTCATCCTGACCTGTCTGGGCTTCGGCCTGGCGTTCCTGTATGTCCCCATCCTGTCCATGGTGGTGTTTTCCTTCAACGCCTCCAAGCTCGTGACCGTATGGGACGCTGCCAATTCGCCGACGCTCAAGTGGTACTACTCGCTGCTCAACAACGAGGAAATACTCGACGCGGCCTGGATTTCGCTGAAAGTGGCCGTCATCAACGCGTCGGGGTCGGTGATTCTAGGCACGCTGGCCGGATTCGGGTTGGCGCGCTTCAGGCAGTTCAGGGGGCGTTTCACCCTCAACGCCATGACCACGGCGCCCTTGGTCATGCCGGAAGTGATCACCGGGCTATCGCTGCTGCTGCTGTTCGTCGCGTTGGAGCAATTGATCGGCTGGCCCGCCGGCCGCGGCATCACCACCATGACCATCGGGCACATGACATTTTCCATGGCCTACGTCACGGTCATCATCAATTCGCGCATGTCAACGTTCGACGAGGCCCTCGAGGAGGCGGCCATGGATCTGGGTGCGCGGCCCTTGAAGGTATTCTTCGTCATCACGCTGCCGATCATCTTCCCGGCCATATTGTCGGGATGGCTGCTGGCCTTCACCCTGTCGTGGGACGACCTCGTGATCTCGAGCTTCACCTCGGGGCCCGGCAGCAGCACCCTGCCGATGGTGGTGTTCTCGAAGGTGCGCCTCGGGGTCAGTCCCGAGATCAATGTACTCGCGACCATCACCATCACGGTGGTCACCCTCATGATAGTCGGCGTGAGCCTGTGGATGTCGCGGGCGGCGAAAATGGACAAAGCCGAAGCTTGAGCAGGGCGATTGCCTTCGTCGGGCCGTGAGGCACGGGCGGAGATATACTGCGGTGCCCGCCGCGGCGGCGGCTTGAGGAAGGGGGCTCCAATGAACAATCAGCTCGATCCGCTGGCGCATGCCAAAGACACCCTGCTCGATCTGGCCGTCCGCTTCGGGCCGAAGCTGCTGGTGGCGCTGCTCATCCTCACCGTGGGGGTCTTCGTGGCGGGCTGGGCCGCGCGCGCAGTCGCTCGCGGCCTGCGTCACCTGGAACTCGAGCCTCCCGTACGGCAGCTCTTGGACCGGGTGACGCGCATTCTGGTGATCGGTTTGTTCGTCATCATGGCGCTGCAGAATCTCGGCGTCGAGCTTCTGCCGCTGATCGCAGGCTTGGGCGTCGCCGGCGCCGGCATCGCTCTGGCAACCCAGGGCGTTCTCAGCAACATGGTCGCGGGCCTCACCATCATCTTCACCAAGCCCTATCGGGTCGGCGAATACATCGCCATCGTCGGCGTCGAGGGCCAGGTGGAGGCCATCACCCTGTTCAATACGGCGCTCACGCATCCCGACCGCTCGCGCATCATCGTTCCGAACCGCAAGGTCGTGGGTGAAATTCTTCACAATTACGGCAAGATCCGCCAGTCCGAAGTCAGGGTGGGAGTGGCCTATGAATCCAATCTTCCACTCGCCCTGGGCTACATCGGCGATCTCGTGCGTGCGAATCCGCGCGTACTCGCGGAGCCTGCGCCCGTCATATCGGTGGTCGCGCTGGCCGATTCGGCGGTGCAGATCGCGGTCAAGCCGTGGGTCGCCGTGGCCGACTACGGAAGCGTCGCGGGCGAGCTGAATTTGTCGTTGGTGGAGGAGCTGCGCCGGCGCGGCATCGGCATTCCGTACCCGCAACGGGAAGTGCGGCTGATCGGCGGCAGTGCCGGATGAGGGATTTCGCGCTCGAGGTGTACTTCTCGAAATGGGAATTCGCCGCGAAATACAACCTGGCCGGATCGGACGCGGAGAACATGACGGTCGCGCAGCTGCTGAGCTTGGCAAGCGCGCAGGACCGGGCGGCCTTCGACGGGGTCGGCTTGGGCTACACCGAAACCTACGGCGCGCCGTCGCTGCGCGCCGAGATCGCGAAGACCTACGATGCGGTCGCCCCGGAACAGCTGCTCTGCTTCGCGGGCGCCGAGGAGGCCATCTATGTCGCGATGAAGGTGCTGCTGCGCCCGGGCGATCATGCCGTCGTCATCACGCCGAATTATCAGGCCGCAGAGACGGTGCCGCTCGGCATATGCGAGGTCACGGGCGTCCCTCTCGACATCGACGACCATTGGAACCTCGACGTTGATCTGTTGCGCGCCGCGCTTCGTCCCAACACCCGGCTGATCTCCATCAATTTTCCCAACAACCCGACGGGAAAGATCGCGTCGCGCCAGGTGTTCGACGCCGTCATAGAGATTTGCCGCAGCCGCGGCCTCTGGCTGTTCAGCGACGAGGTCTACCGGCTCATCGAACGCGATCCGGCGCTGCGCCTGCCTCAGGCGGTCGACCTCTACGAGCGCGCAATATCGCTCAACGTGATGTCGAAGGCCTACGGGCTGCCGGGCCTGAGGATCGGCTGGCTGGCCTGCAAGGACCGGCCTACGCTGGTCAAGTTCGAGCGCTACAAGCACTTCCTCTCCATTTGCAACTCTGCGCCCGCCGAAGTTCTCGCGCGAATCGCGCTCAAATCGCGCGACAAGATCCTGGAAAGAAACCGCAAGATCGTGCGCGAGAATCTCTGCGCGCTGAGCGCGTTTTTCGCCGACTACAGGCATCTATTCGAGTGGCGTGAGCCGGACGGCGGCTGCGTCGGCTTCATTCGCTACAAGGGGGCGGAGGGAGTCGAGGAGTTTGCGCGCAGACTGGTCGAGGAGGCGGGAGTGCTTTTTCTGCCGTCGAGCCTGTTTCGATCGGATCTGGGGCCGGTGCCGGAGAATTGCCTGCGGGTCGGCTTCGGGCGCGCGCACATGCCGGCGGGGCTCGCGGCGCTGCGCAATTGGTTGCAGCTCAATAACCCATGAGGGGAGAACGACGATGAGTGGATTGATATTTCGTGCTTGCATGCTTGCGTTGATGGGGATGACGGCGTCCATGCCATTGGCGGCGGCGCCGGCCGCGCCTGATTCCGCGGACAAGAAGGCGGACGGCGACGCGCAGAAGTCCGAGGGCGGCAAGTTCGAGCCCTTCAAGCCCGAATCGACCGCGAGCACCGGCACGGTCACGATCGGCGGCCAGGCGATTTCCTACCAGGCCGTCGCGGGCACGCTGATCGTGCATCCGAAGGGTTGGGACGATGTCCCGCGCGACCCCAAGGCCGACAAGCCGGGACCGGATTCCGTGGAGGGCGCCGACGCCAAGAATCCGAGCGCCGAGGCCTCGATATTTTATGTGGCCTATTTTAAGAGCGGCGCAGGCCCCCGTCCCGTCACCTTCTTCTACAATGGAGGTCCCGGCTCCGCGACGTTTTGGCTGCACATGGGGGCCTTCGGGCCGCGCCGCATCGTCACCGCCGGCGACGCGCACACTCCGGCCGCGCCCTACTCGCTGGTCAACAATGCATCGAGCCTGCTGGATGCGACCGATATGGTGTTCATCGATGCGCCCGGCACCGGCTTCAGCCGCATCGCCGGCAAGGACAAGGAGAAGGCGTTCTTCGGCGTCGATCAGGATGCCTACGCCTTCGCCGAGTTCATTTCGCAATTCTTGTCGAAATACGGCCGCTGGAATTCGCCCAAGTATCTGTTCGGCGAGAGCTACGGCACGCCGCGCTCCGCGGTGCTCGTCAACCAGCTCGAGGCGGACCGCTCGATCGATTTCAACGGCGTGATTCTTCTGTCGCAAATTCTCAACTTCGACTTGAGTCCCGATCGTCCGACGGGCAATCCCGGCATCGACCTGCCTTATCAGACCGTGCTGCCGACCTACGCGGCAACGGCCTGGTATCACCAGAAGCTGCCCGGCGAGCACAAGAGTCTCGAAGCCTTGCTCACGGAAGTCGAACAGTTCGCCATGGGCGACTATGCGCGCGCTCTCGCAGCCGGATCCGAGCTCGGGGCCCATGAACGCGCCGCAATCGCCGACAAGCTGCACCAGTACACAGGACTTCCGGTCGAGTACATCCTGAAGGCGGACCTGCGCATCGACGGCGGCGAGTTTCGCCAGAATTTGCGCGGCGATGACGACATGACGACCGGCCGGCTCGATTCGCGGTTCTCAGGTCCGGACCTCGATCCCTTGAGTCAGCGCGCCGAGTACGATCCGCAGGCCTCGGCGCTCGGCTCAGCGTATGTCTCCGCTTTCAACGAGTACGTACGCAAGGACCTGCATTATGGCGAGGGAAAGATCTTCAAGCCCAGCATCTCGACTTTCAGGAGCTGGAACTTCCAACACCAGCTGCCGGGGCAGACTCAACCCGGGACCTCGCGCCAGGGGTCCAACGTCATGCCCGATCTTGCCAATGCCATGAAGATAAACCCGAACCTGAAGGTTCAACTGAACGCCGGGTACTTCGATCTCGCGACGCCCTTCTACCAGGGTGTATACGAGATGCACCATCTGCCGATTCCGGCGAAACTTCAGGGCAACATCGAGTACAGGTTCTACGATTCGGGGCACATGGTGTACGCCAAGGACGCCTCGCTCAAGTCATTGCACGAGAATGTCGCGGGCTTCATTCGCCGCACGAGCAATCTCGGCAACTGAGGCGGGGCACAACATGACACCCGCGAACAAGGTAACCGCACTGGCTCTGATATTGGCCGCACCCATGGCTGTGCGGGCGGATACGGAGCGCTTCACCGTCATCATCGGGGGCAAGAATGTCGGGCATCTGTGGGCCGACTCGAACGGCGACCTGTCCCATATAGACTACGATTACAAGAACAACGGGCGCGGACCGTCCAGAACCGAGACCATCAAGATCGACGGCGACGGTTTGCCCACGGAATGGTCGATTGCAGGTGCCACCACCTTCGGATCCAAGGTCGCGGAGCATTTCGCTCGCAAGGGTTCTCGTGCCTCCTGGGTCGACTCCACGGGCAAGGGCGCCTCGACGCTGCGCGCCCCCAGCCTGTACGTGGCCCAAAGCGGCAGCCCATGGTCTGATGCAGTCTATGCGCGCGCGCTGCTCAACAGCGCCGGCCGGCAGCTTCCCGCCCTGCCGGACGGCACCCTGCATCTCGAGAAGGGCGAGACGATCGCCGTTTCGGGGGCGGCCGGTCCCATCGAGGTCACGCGCTACGACTTGAGCGGCATCGATCTGACCCCGGACACCATTCTGCTCGATTCAAAGGGCGAGCTATTCGCATCGGTCGACCCGTTTTTCATCATGGTGCGCGCGGGCTACGAGGGCGAGGAGCAGCGGCTGCGCCAACTGGCGGCGGACTGGTCGACGCAGCGGTTCGTCGACATCGAGCGCGAGGCCGCGCATCGCTACGCAGGGCCGGTTCGCGTGCGCAATGTACGTTTGTTCGACCCAGCAACATCGTCCCTCACCCCGGCGGTGTCGGTGGTGGTGATGGGCAAGGAGATCAGCGCGGTCGAGCCGCAGGACAGCCCAAACACCCCCGGCGAGACACAGATCGACGGCGCCGGCGGCACCTTGCTCGCGGGTCTGTACGAAATGCACGCCCATCTCGGACAGGACGGCGCGCTGCTCAACCTGCTCGCGGGCATCACGACCGTACGCGACATGGGCAACGACAACGAGGTGCTGGACCGGTTGATCCAGCGCATCGATCAGGGTGTGATCGGCGGACCGCATGTCGTGCGCTCCGGCTTCATCGAGGGCAAGAGTCCCTTCAGCGCCAACAACGGCATTCTTGTCGACAGCGAGGACAAGGCGGTCGATGCGGTGCGCTGGTACGGCGCACGCGGCTATTGGCAGATCAAGATCTACAACAGCATGAACCCCGCCTGGGTGCCTGCGATGACCCGGGAGGCGCACCTATTGGGGATGCGCGTGGCCGGCCACATTCCCGCCTTCTCGACCGCGGACGACATGATCGCAGCGGGCTACGACGAAATCACGCACATCAATCAATTCGCGCTCGGCTGGGTGATCAACCGGGATGAAGATACACGCACGCTGTTCAGGTTGACCGCGCTGAAGAGATTGGGCGGCCTGGATCTCAAGAGCGGCAGGGTCCGGCACACCATCGACATGATGGTCGAGCGCAAACTGGCCATCGACCCCACGCTCGGGATACACGAACAGTTGACGCAAAGGCGCGACGGCCGCATCCCGCCGGGCGCGGCCGACTACTTCGATCACATGCCTATCGCCTGGCGCCGCGACGCCATGAAGGCGCTCATCGACGTCTCCGCGCCGGGCGACGACAAGGCGTACCGCGATGCCTTCGACAAACTGATCGCGACGGTGCGCCTGCTGCACGACCGCGGCGTGTTCATCGTGTTCGGCACGGATACCGGCGGGTCCTTCACCTATCATCGCGAGCTCGAGCTCTACCAGAGCGCGGGAATGACGCCTGCGGAAATACTGAAGCGCGCCACCTACGACTCGGCCCGCTACCTGGGTCAGGATCAAAGAATGGGTTCGATCGCGAAGGGCAAGCTCGCCGACTTCTTTTTGATTCCGGGCGACCCCATCAAGAATCTGAAAGCCATCAAGACCATCAGCATGGTCGTGAAGGACGGGGTCTTCTACTACCCCACCGAGGTGTATCCGAAGTTCGGCATTCGGCCGTTCGTGGCGGTACCCAAGATCACGGAGGCCGAAAAGCCGAAATGAGACGGAACCGGGGGCGCGTGTGCCGCCGGTTCACACCAGCACCCGTTCGATGCCTCCGGAGTTCGCGAGCCGCACGTACCGCGGCAGCCAATCCGCGCCCAGCAGGTTCTTCGCGATCTCGACCACGATGTAGTCGGCGTCCGACTCCGTATCGTCGTTGTAGCGCTTCAATCCCTGCAGGCAGGAGGGACAGGACGTCAGTATCTTGACCTCGCCGCGATGACCGCCCGCGCGGATCAGATCGACCCCTGCGCGCATCTCTTCTTCCTTGCGAAAGCGCACCTGGGTGGAAATGTCGGGGCGGGTGACCGCGAGCGTGCCTGACTCGCCGCAGCACCGCTCGTTCTTCTCGATCGGCCCGTTGCGTGCGCTGTTCATCAGCGTGCCGACCACGGTGAGCGGATCGTATTTCTTCATCGGCGAGTGGCAGGGATCGTGATACATGTAGCGTACGCCGGTGACGTTCTCGAGCATCACGCCCTTCTCCATGAGGAATTCGTGGATGTCGATGATTTTGCAACCGGGGAAGATTTCCTCGAACTTGTAGCCCTGGAGCTGATCGAAGCAGGTGCCGCAGCTCACCACGACGGTTTTGATGTCGAGATAATTCAAGGTATTGGCGACGCGGTGGAACAGCACGCGATTGTCGGTGATGATCTTCTCCGCCTTGGCGAATTCGCCCGCGCCGCGCTGCGGATAGCCGCAGCAAAGATATCCCGGAGGCAGCACGGTCTGAACTCCGACGTGCCACAACATGGCCTGAGTGGCGAGCCCGACCTGCGAAAAGAGACGCTCCGAACCGCAGCCTGGAAAATAGAACACCGCTTCGGACTCAGCCGTCGTCTTGCGCGGATCGCGGATGATGGGCACGTAGTCGCGGTCTTCGATGTCGAGCAGTGCGCGCGCGGTCTTCTTCGGCAGTCCGCCGGGCATGCGCTTGTTGACGAAGTGTATGACCTGCTCCTTGATCGGCGGGCGTCCCTCCGTGGCGGGCGGCCGCTTGGTCTGCGCCTTGGCGAGAGGATTGAGGGCGCGGTTCGCCAATCGCTGCGCCTTGTAGCCCCAGCCGATCAAGCCTAAGCGAGCCAGCTTGATGGTCTGCGGATTGGTCGCGTTCAAGAAGAACATGGACGCCGCGGTTCCCGGATTGAAGCGCTTCTGTCCCATGCGGCGCAGCAGATCGCGCATGGCCATGGAGACATCGCCGAAGTCGATGTCGACGGGGCAGGGCGACTCGCATTTATGGCAGACCGTGCAATGATCTGCCACGTCGGACAGTTCGTCCCAGTGACGGATCGAGACGCCGCGGCGCGTCTGTTCTTCGTACAGAAAGGCCTCGATCAAGAGGGATGTCGCCAGAATCTTGTCGCGGGGCGAGTACAGCAGATTGGCGCGCGGCACATGGGTCGCGCAGACCGGCTTGCACTTGCCGCAGCGCAGGCAATCCTTGATGGCGTCGGAAATCGTGCCGATGTCGGATTGCTGCATGATAAGCGACTCGTGCCCCAGCAGCGCGAAGCTCGGCGTGTAGGCCCTGCGAAGATCGCCGTCGGGCATCAATTTGTGCCTGTTGAAGCGGCCTTGCGGATCGACTTGCCGCTTATAGGCGCGAAAGGAGGCGAGCTCCGCTTCGGTCAAAAATTCGAGCTTGGTGATGCCGATCCCATGCTCGCCTGAAATCACGCCGTTGAGCTCGCGTGCGATCAGCATGATCCGCGCCACCGCGTGATTGGCGGTATGCAGCATGGCGTAATCGTCGGAATTCACCGGGATGTTGGTGTGAACGTTGCCGTCCCCTGCATGCATGTGCAAAGCGACGAAGACGCGGCCGTGCAGCACGCGCTTGTGCACGGCTTCGCACTCGGCGAGCACCGAGGAAAATCCCGCACCCGCGAAAATGCGCTCCAGATCCGCGCGCACCTCGGTTTTCCAGCTCACCCGAATGCTCCGGTCCTGCAACCGGCCGAAGACCGTGCCCGCCTCTCCGTGCGGCGCATCCATGGCGCCGAGCAGGTACCGCCAGCGCTCCCTGACGCGTGCCAGCAGCTCGCGGGCCTCCGCCCTGCGGTCCACATCGACGTCCGCGGTCTTGCCCGCCTTGATCTCGCCGGAGAAATACTCATCCAGGGCATCGAGCAACTCGAGCTTGTTGCGAATCGACAATTCGATGTTGATGCGCTCGATGGCGTCGGTGTATTCGCCGAGGCGTTCGAGCGGGATGACGACATCCTCGTTGAGTTTGAACGCGTTGGTGTGCTTGGCGATCGCCGCGGTGCGTGCGCGATCGAGCCAGAACTTGCGGCGCGCCTCGGCGCTCACGGCGATGAAGCCCTCCCCCGAGCGCGCATTGGCGATACGCACGACCTGGGAGGTCGCGGCGGCGACCATCGCGTCGTTCTCGCCGACGATGTCGCCGAGCAGCACCATCTTCGGCAGCGCGCCGCGCTTCGATTTGGTGCTGTAGCCGACGGCGCGCAAGTAGCGCTCGTCCAGATGCTCCAAACCGGCAAGTACCGCGCCCCGTGATTTCGCGGTCGATTCCAGGTATCGCGTGATCTCGAGGATGCCTGGAATCGCGTCGCGCGCCTGGCCGAAGAACTCCAGGCACACGGTGCGCACGTGCGCGGGGCTCTTGTGCAAAACCCAGCGGGCGGCCGTGATCAGGCCGTCGCAGCCCTCTTTCTGCACGCCCGGCAATCCGCCAAGGAACTTATCGGTCACATCCTTGCCGAGTCCGGTCTTGCGAAATGCCGCCCCTTCGATGTCCAGCCGGCGCCTTTGGAGGATCTTGGCCTGATCAGGATGGGTGCGCCCGTCCTTCCAAAGCAGCTCGAAGCTCGCCATCGGCACGTCGTGAATCTTGCCCAGATTGTGGTTGAGCCGGCTGACTTCGAGCCAGTTACCCTCCGGGTCGACCATGCGCCACCAGAGAAGGTTATCGACCGCCGTTCCCCACAACACGGCCTTCTTGCCGCCGGCGTTCATGGCGATGTTCCCGCCCACGCAGGAGGCGTCCGCGGAGGTCGGATCGACGGCAAACACCAGGCCTGCGCGTTCGGCAGCTTCCGTCACCCGCTTGGTGACCACGCCCGCGGCCGCGAGGATGGTGGCGGCGCCGCTCGAAGTGCCCGGCAATGGCACCGTTTCCACCGGCCCCAGGGAGTCGAGTTTCTCGGTATTGATCACCGCGGACCAGGGCGTCAGCGGCACGACGCCGCCGGTGTAGCCGGTGCCGCCGCCGCGCGGAATAACGGTGAGTCCCAATTCGATGCAATCGCGGATCAGAGCCGCGGTTTCCGCCTCGCTATCCGGTGCGAGCACCACAAACGGCAGTTCGACGCGCCAATCCGTGGCGTCGGTAACGTGCGCCACCCGCGAGAACGCGTCGAAGCGTATATTGTCCTTGCGGGTGTGCTTGAGCAACAGGCGCCGCGCCTTTCTACGCATTTGCTCGAGGTCCGCGAAGCGGCGCTCGAATTGCAGCACCGCATCGCTTGCGGCGCGCAGCAATTGACCGACCTTGGCATCGCGAACCTGGTCCGCGGCATCGCGGCGCTTTTCCATCTCGTGCAGGCGATGATGCAGCGCGCCGATCAGCTGCCGCCTTCGCTTCGGGTTGTCGAGAAGATCGTCCTGCAAGTAGGGGTTGCGATCGACGACCCAGATATCGCCGAGGACCTCGTACAGCATGCGCGCCGAACGGCCGGTGCGGCGTTCGGCGCGCAGATCGTCAAGCGTCCCCCAAGCGGCCTCGCCCAGCAGGCGAATGACGATTTCGCGGTCGGCCAGCGAGGTGTAGTTGTAGGGGATTTCCCGCAATCGCGGCTGCGGTTCTCTCTCCAAATCTGCTGCGGCATTCATGGTCGGCGGATTTTACCCATTAAATCGGCCCGGATGTGCGACTCAAGTCGTGCCGGCCCCGGTCGTTACACGGACAATGCCGGATACTATGATTGCGCTGAACATGAATCCTTCGGCTGAGAATGACTGCGACTTCGTCCACGGCCTGTTGGAGAAGTGCCTCGCCAACGATGAGCTGACCGTGCCTCTGTTGCCGGAAGTCGCGGTTCGCGTCGCGCGCACCGGACCCAAGGACTCGACCAGCGCCCGGCAGCTTGCAGATATCATCAATGCTGATCCCGCGCTCACCATGTACGTGCTGCGCATCGCAGGGTCTGCGGCCAAGCGGCCGTCGTCGCCGATCGTTTCCCTGCAGCAGGCGATCGCCTGGCTGGGATTCGACGAAGTGGCCAACATCGCCTTCGCTCTGGCCCTGCAGGGCAAACTGCTCGACGTCAAGGGTCAGCAGCACAAGGCACGGCGGCTGTGGCGTCACTCGCTGGCGAGCGCGCTGTGGTCGCAGCAACTGGCGCACATGGTGGCCCGTGAGACCGGGATGTCCTACCTGTGCGGGCTGCTGCACAACATCGGCAAGGTGGTTACCTTGGGTGCGGTGCATGAACTCGCGCATCGCGCCGGCAAGAAATTGGCCGGCGATGACTACGATCGGCTGATCGAGACATTTCATCGCCATATCGGCGCACGCGTCGTCACCGCTTGGGCGCTGCCTGCGCCGGTGCTGACGGTCACCGCCCAGTGGGAGGCCTACGCTTGCGCCGGCGCAGCGCGCTTCGAGAGCAACGTCGTCCATGTTGCGCATTCGCTCGCGGACTTCACCCTGAGCGAATCCACGCATCTGGCCCGGGATCTGTTGGTGGCGGATGCGGCGTACCTGGACCTTGGGCTGACGGCGGCCGACGGCGAGACATTATTCGATTCCGCGGCGGGAATCAGCGCCGAATTGGACCGCTACCTGGCGCCTTGAGCGCAGAGCGTCCGGCGGCGCTGTCCCGTGCGGCCCGCGCTTTCAATGCGTGGCTTCCTCGATTATCGTGCTGTGCATGAAAAACGACACGCGCGTGAATCATCCCCCCGCCGTCGATCTGCCGTCGGACAATCGTCCCCTGGTGGCGCCCATCTACCAGTCCGTCAAGTTCTCCTTCGACGACACGGGCGAGACCCTGCGCTATCTGCGCGGCGAGCGCGAGGGATTCTTCTACTCGCGTTCGTCGAATCCCACCTTGCGGCAATTGCAGCTGCTGCTGGCGAATCTGCAGGGCAGGGATGATTGCCTGCTGACGGGGTCCGGCGTTGCGACCATCGCCGCGAGCCTTCTATCCCTGTGCAAACAGGGCGACCACGTTCTTGCCTTCGTCGAGTCGTACGGCCCCACCCGCTACATCGTGCAGCATCTTCTGGCGAAGTTCGGGGTTGCTCATACTCTCTTGTCCATCGAGGACCTCGCGGGCATCGAGCGGACACTGCGCGAGGTACCCACTCGCCTGGTGGTGTTCGAGAGTCCCACCAATCCGGTCACCAAGATCGCCGACATCGAACACCTGACCATGCACGCCCGCCGCGCGGGTGCGCTCACGGTGCTCGACAATACCTTCGCAGGTTTTCACAACCATGGCGCCTACGACATCGATATTTACCTGCACAGCCTCACCAAGTACGCCTCGGGCCACGGCGATGTGATGGGCGGCGCCATCATTTCCAACGGCGCGCTGCTTTCGCAGATGCGCAAGGACATCGTGTCCATGGGTCCGACGCTCGATCCTCACGCGGCCTTCTTGATCCAGCGCGGGATGCGCACGTACTTTCTGCGCTATGAGCGGCAGTGCGCGAACGCGCTTACGCTCAGCCTGTACCTCGTGAGCCATCCTCGGGTGAAGCGCGTCCACTACCCCGGTCTCGAGAGTCATCCGCAACACCGTCTGGCCCGGCGGCAAATGGGCGATTTCGGCACCGTGGTGACCATCGAGCTGGACGGCGGCTTCGAGCAGGGCGCGCGGTTCGCGGAGGCACTGCAGTATTTTTCGATCTCCGCGAGCGTGGGATCGGCGGAGTCGCTGGTGATGCCGCCGCAGCTGCTATCGGTCGGCGAATTCACCCCCGAGCAACGCGCCGCCTCGCTGATCACCCGGGGCACCGTGCGCCTGTCGATCGGCCTCGAGGATGCAGCGGACCTGGTCGAGGACCTGAAACAGGCCCTGGAGAAGGCATTCTTGACTTAGTACCTCTCGCGTAGGGGAATCTCCTCAAGCATCCCCGGCGCCTGCCGATAGCAGGGTCGACGCGCAATGAAAGGGGTGTGCTGTGAGTCCGGATTCCGCTGTCGTCTCATCCGCCCTGGATTTCCAGGCGGCGCACGCCTACCTGAGTGAATCATTGACCGCTCCGCAGACCATCGCGCCGCTGCCGCGGGTTTGTGCGCAACTCGCGGAGCTCACTGCGCAACAAGTGACCGACGCCGCCCAGCTGTCGCGACTGATCCAATCCGACCCCGCGCTGGCCGGGGAGATCATGAGGGTGGCGAATTCTCCGGCGTTGCGGCCGCGGACGGCGGTCGTGTCGCTGCAGCAGGCGATCTCCTGGCTCGGCGTCGCCGAGGTGCGAAATATCGCCATGGCGGTCATGCTGCGCGGCGAGGTGTTCACCGCTCCCGGCCATGCATCTGAATCCGAAGACCTGTGGCGGGAGGCGTGGCTTGCCGGACTGTGGGCGAAGGAGATCGCGCGTGAACGCCGCAAGCACGTGGAGAGCGCCTTCCTTGCCGCCCTCATGCACCGCACCGGCGCCGCGCTCGCGTTGAAGATTCTGTCGCGCTTCGAGGCCGAAGGGCACCTGCGCCTGGATGCGCGCGTCTTCGGCGACCTCATCGGCGAATTCGAACCGGCGCTCGGCCGCCTGTTGATGAACAACTGGCTGCTGCCCAAGGAGGTACAGGATGCGGCCAGCGACTGGCGCAACTACCGCGACTCGGGTCAAAGCGACCTCGCGGGGACGGTGCACGCGGCGCATTTGTTGGCCACACACACCCTGCACGAGCAGCTCATCACCGAGGACATGGTGATCGAGAGCCCGGTATTCGAACAGCTCGGCGTTTTCCCAGACGACCGCCGGCACATGCTCGCGAAACGCGACCATGTGCGCGTCCTGGCAGGCTGCTGATGTCGCCGGACAGCTTCGACATGCTGTGCATCGGGTCGGGTCCCGCCGGACAGAAGGCCGCGATTCAGGCCGCCAAGGCCGGCTTTCGCGCAGCCGTCGTCGAACGTGAATCGCAGGTCGGCGGCTGCTGCCTGCTGTCGGGCACGATTCCCAGCAAGGCGCTGCGCGAGCAGGCCTTGCGCTACCGCCGCATGCAGGGCAGTGCATCGTCCCTGGCGGTGGAGCTGCGCGGCGATGCGCCCTTGTCCGCGCTGCTCCACGGCGTCGAGGCGGTGATCGGCGCCCAGGATCGCTATCTTCAGGCGCAGCTCGCGCGCAATCGCGTCGAGTTGATTCGCGGGCGCGGCGTGTTCCTGGACGCGAATCGCATCGAAGTGCAGCGCCTCGACGGTTCGCGAATCGTGTTGCGTGCACCACGCGTGCTTCTTGCCACCGGATCGAGGCCGCGCCATGTTCCCGCCATCGAAGTCGACCACGAACACATCCTCGACAGCGATTCCATATTGAGCCTGCCGTACAGGCCGCGCTCGATGGTGGTGCTCGGCAGCGGCGTCATCGCCTGCGAGTATGCGTCGATCTTCGCGGCCCTCGGCTGCGCCGTGACTCTGCTCGACAAGGCGGCCGAGCCGCTGGGGTTTCTCGACCCCGCTCTGCGCACGGGGTTTCTCGACGCGTTCCGGTCGATGGGCGGCCGCTATCATGGCGGCGCGGAGGTCGCAGGCGCACGCTTCGACGGCTTCTCGCAGGTGGAGGTGCAGCTACGTGACGGCCGTACGCTCAACACCGAGATCGTGTTCGCCGCGTTCGGCCGCGTGGCGAACCTGGACGGCATCGGTCTCGACCGGTTGCACCTTGCGATCAGCGGCCGCGGGCACGTGCAGGTGGATGAGCGATTCGAGACCAACATTCCGGGAATCTTCGCCGCCGGCGATGCGATCGGACCGCCCGCTCTCGCTTGCGCGGCCGCCGATCAGGGTAGGCGCGCCGCCCTTGCGGCCCTGGGGTTGCCGCCCCCTCCGGTCACAAGCCTGGTGCCGACCGGGGTGTATACGATTCCGGAGATCGCCACCGTGGGACTGTCGCATACCGAGGCGGTGGCGAGAAACATGGATGTGATCGTCGGCCGCGCCGACTTCGGCGAGGTCGCGCGCGCTCACATTGCGGGCGAGCCGGACGGATTCCTGTCGCTCCTCTGCGAGCGCGGCAGCGCTCGCGTGCTCGGCGTTCAGATCATCGGCGAGGGTGCCACCGACCTCGTCCATCTGGGACAGGCGGCGGTCGCGGCGGGGCAGAGCGCCGATTTCTTCGTCGAGCAGATATTCAATTTTCCCACCATGACCGAAGCCTACCGGATCGCCGCATTCGACGTCTTGAAGCAGCGCTCGATGGGGCAGGCCGCGCCCCGCACACTCGCGCCGGCGGCTGCCGGGGCTTAGGAGTGCGGCCGCGGTCGGCGCATCGGCAGCCCGGGCCGCCGATGCGCTAGAGATTCTTGATCAGAAGGTCGCCGAATTCACTGCACTTGACTTCGGTAGCCCCGTCCATGAGGCGCGCGAAATCGTAGGTCACCGTCTTTTGCGCAATCGTCCTGTCCATGGCGCCGATGATTGCGTCCGCTGCCTCGAGCCAGCCCATATAGCGCAACATCATCTCGCCGGACAGTATCACGGAGCCCGGATTGACCTTGTCCAGATCGGCGTACTTGGGCGCCGTTCCGTGAGTGGCCTCGAACACCGCATGGCCCGTGAGGTAATTGATATTGCCCCCTGGCGCGATGCCGATCCCGCCGACTTGCGCGGCCAGCGCATCCGACAGGTAGTCTCCATTGAGATTCATGGTGGCGACCACGTCGAATTCGTCGGGGCGGGTCAATACCTGCTGCAGTGTGATGTCGGCAATCGCATCCTTGATGATGATCCTGCCGGCCTTCTTGGCGGCATCCATCTGCGCATTGGCTTCTTTCTCACCCTTCGCGGCCTTGATGCGCTCCCACTGCTCCCACGTGAAAACCTCGGCTGAAAATTCCCTTTCGGCAAGGCTGTAGCACCAATTGCGAAACGCACCTTCGGTGAATTTCATGATGTTGCCCTTGTGCACGATGGTCACGCTCTTGCGCTTGTTGGCGATCGCATAAGCGACGGTGGCGCGGAACAGCCGGTCGGTGCCCTCCTTGGAGGCCGGTTTCAAGCCGATGCCGGAGCTGTCCGGGAAACGGATCTTGGCGAATTGCTTGGGAAAATTTTGCTTGAACAGATCGAGGAATTTCTTCGCATCCGGCGAGCCTGCCTCGAACTCGATGCCGGCGTAAATGTCCTCGGTATTTTCGCGGAAGATCACCATGTTGACCTTTTCAGGCGTCTTGACGGGGGAGGGGACGCCTTTGAACCAACGCACGGGCCGCAGGCACACGTACAGGTCCAACAATTGGCGCAGCGCCACATTGAGCGAGCGGATGCCCCCGCCCACCGGCGTCGTCAGCGGGCCTTTGATCGAGATCAGATAGTCGCGGCAGGCGGTGACGGTCTCGTCGGGCAGCCATGTGTTGTACGCCTTGTTCGCCTTTTCGCCGGCAAATACCTCCATCCAGTGAATCTTGCGTTTTCCGCCGTACGCCTTTTGTACCGCAGCGTCGAATACCCTCACGCTGGCGCGCCAGATATCGCGTCCGGTGCCGTCTCCCTCGATGAAAGGGATGATGGGCCGGTCCGGCACCTTCAATTTGCCGTCCGCGATGGTGATTTTCTCGCCCCCGGCGGGAACCTGAACGTGCACGGGCTTCGCGTCTGACATTCATCGCTCCTGTAATTTCGGCGGCAATGCTAGCATGCGCGGCCGGAGAAAGAGCATTGCGTACACTTACATCGACCCCCGCAAAGGACGGCTTCCGCATGCCCGCGGAATTCGAGCGGCATTCCGGTTGCTGGATGCTGTGGCCCGAGCGCACGGACAATTGGCGCAACGGGGCCAAGCCGGCGCAGGCGGCATTCGCCGCGATCGCGGCCGCCATCTCACAGGGCGAGCCGGTGACCGTCGGCGTCTCTGCCGCTCAATTCCAGAATGCGCGCGCACGCTTGGCCGACAGGGTGCGCGTCGTGGAATTGAGCAGCAATGACGCATGGATACGCGATTGCGGTCCCACCTTCGTCATCGACTCCAAGGGTCGGCGGCGCGGCGTGGATTGGACGTTCAATGCCTGGGGCGGCCTCGACGGAGGGCTGTACTTCCCCTGGGATCGCGACGATGAGGTCGCGCAAAAGATTTTGGAGCTGGAAGGCGCGGATCGGTACCGCACATCATTCGTGCTCGAGGGCGGCGCCATCCACGTGGACGGGCAGGGCACGTGCATAACCACCGAGGAGTGCCTGCTCAATCCGAACCGCAATCCCAATTTGAGCCGCGCCGACGTCGAGGAAATGTTGCGCCGCTATCTCGGGGTCACGACGGTGATCTGGCTGGGTCGGGGTGTGCATCTCGATGAGACCGGCGGACACATCGACGAGCTCGCCTGCTTCACGAGTCCCGGGCACATCGCGCTGACGTGGACTCGGGATCGCGAGGATCCGCAGTACGAGATTTCGCTGGATGCCCACTTGAGGCTGACAAAGGCCCGCGATGCGCGCGGCCGCGAGTTGACCGTTCACAAGATCCAGCAACCCGGACCGCTCTACATGACCGAAGAAGAGGCCGCCGGAATAGATCGGCGCGCGGGAAGCCGCCCGCGCAAGGCCGGCGACCGCTTGCCGGCGTCCTACATCAATTTCTACATCGCTAACAAATGCATCGTGATGCCGCTATACGACAAGCGGCGCGATGCCGCGGCGATGGATACGCTCGCCCGGCTGTTTCCCACCCGCAAGATACTGGGAGTCGCCACCCGCGAAGTGCTGCTCGGCGGGGGCAACATTCACTGCATAACCCAGCAAGTTCCCCGCCCGGCGGGCGGCTAGAAGCCCGTAAATGGAACTTTGCCGGGCGCACGCTCTCGAAAGCCTTTATTCTACGCACCCTAAAACTCAACTCTTCCCTTATAAATTGGAATCTGTAGTGCACCCACGTTTCCGTCGATTTGCGCGTGGCATCCCCAGCGCGCTGCTATGCGCCGCCGCGGTCTTTGCGGCCGGCTGCCACCACAATTACTACGACAGCGGCTATGGAGTCGCGTGGATCACCTTGAGCGATACGACGCCTGAGGACTACACGACCTACACCGTCAACGTCGATTCGGTGACCCTGACCGGCGTCACTTACGGGGCGATTGGCGCGATTTCGACGCCTGAAACCGTCGACTTCACAAAACTCGACAATATCGCCGAGCTGTGGAGCGCGGCGAGCATCCCGAACGACACCTATACCACCGCCACCATCGTCCTGGACTACACCGCTGCCAACATTTCGGTCATGGTCAATGGAGTGCCGACCAAGGCGACCGTCGTGGACACGACGGGCGCCGCCGTGACCACGCAGACCATCACCGTGACCTTGGATCCGAAAAATCAGCTGACCATCGTGCCCACCCTGTCCTCCTCGAGCGCGCAGCGTCTGGCCATCGATTTCGATCTCGCCGCATCGAATGTGGTGAATATGGCGACCAGTCCGCCCACCGTGACCGTCCAGCCCTTCATCACCGTGTCGGCCGGCGCACCGGACACGAAGCCGATCCGCGTGCGCGGCCCGTTGATCAATTCTGACGTCAACATCGGCGCCTATACGGTGTACGTGCGGCCGTTCTACGACGAAGTCAATGTTCTCGGACAGCTCACGATATTCAACGATGCGAATTCCGTGTACCTGATCAACGGCACCTACTATGTCGGCACGGCGGGGATCACCCAGCTGTCGCTGTTGTCCGCGGGCACCACCATAACGGCGGCGTATACCACCTACCAGCCGAGCGGAACCTTGAACGCCTCGGTAACGGCGGGAAAGTTCAATTCGACGTATATAGTCGCCGGAAGCACCCTCGAGGACTTCTACACTCAAGGGTTGGAGGGCGACGTGATCGCGCGCAGCGGCAACACTCTGACCGTGCGCGGCGCGACCTTGTTCCTCAATGACGGTCAGACCCTCTACATCAACACCCCCGACGCGGTGGTGATATTGGGTCCCAGCACCATCGTGACGGCCGACGACAATCCGGCGCTCACGGGCCTCAATTACAATTCCGTAGCGGTCGGCCAGCACATCATCGCGCGCGGCATCTATGAGCTGCCCGCGTCCGGCGTCACGACCTTGGACGCCACCGGAAATTCCAGCACCAACACCGGATCGGTGCGACTGATATCGACGCAGCTCTGGGGGCCGCTGGTTTCCTCAGCAACGGGAAGCCTGGCGATGAATTTGCAGACCATCGACAATTGGCCGGTCAGCAACTACGACTTCACCGGCAACGGCACCGTGGCGCCTGCGAGCTATGCGGTCACCACGGGCAGCTTGGCGCTGCCCGCAGGTTCGGTGGCCGGCAGCCCGGTGTGGATCGACGGCGTCACTGCGCCCTTCGGAAGCGCGCCTCCGGATTTCAAGGCGTTCGCCATCAACCCCGAATTGTCGGTACCGGCCCGGCTGCAGGTGGATTGGACCAGCGCCGGGACGGTGACGCCGTTTGCCACGTTGACGTCGACCGGCTTGACGATCAACCTCAGCAACCCGGCATTGAGCGCCGCAGTGATCCGCATCGGATCCGAGAGCATCGCCCTGGGTTCCCTGCCGGCGACACCGCAAATCGTGCCGCAGGCATCGCCGGCTCCGCCCGCCGGTCTGCCCGCGGTGTTCCAACCGGTGTTCGCCATAGGGAATCTGTCGGGTGCGGACGCCACCACCATCGCCGTCACCAACAACTTCGCGACTTTCGCGACCCAACTGCCGACTGCCATCGTCGCCGCGACCCCTGCGCATCACTTCGTGGCCGCGGGCGTCTACAACCGGGGCAACAACACCTTTACTGCTTCCAGTATCGACGTCGTGAACTAAACTAGCTCCCCACATGGGGAAGCTCGTTCTACCACTGGGTCTGGCCGCGTCGCTCGCGGCGGGGTTCATCTGGCCCTCAATCTCATGGGCGGCCGCCGATCCGCCTGTCCGCCCGCGGATTTGCCTGGTGCTGTCCGGCGGCGGCGCGCGCGGCATGGCGCATATCGGGGTCCTCAAGGTTCTCGAGGACCTTAAGATTCCCATCGACTGCATCGCCGGCACCAGCATGGGGGCCATCGTCGGCGGTCTGTACGCCAGCGGCATGACCGCGAAGCAGATCGATACCACCATGCGCTCGCTCGATTGGCAGGAGGCCTTTCGCGATGCTCCGCCGCGCCGCGACCTCGCATTCAGGCGCAAACAGGACGACCGCAATTTTCTGGTGCGGCTGCCGCTCGGCCTCAAGCACGGAAAGCTTTTGCTGCCGAAGGGCTTGATTCAAGGGCAGAAGCTCGAGGAAACCCTGCGCCAGCTCACCCTGCCCTTCAGCAACACCACGAATTTCGATCTGCTGCCCACCCCGTTTCGTGCGGTGGCGACCGATCTGGAGACCGGCAAGGCGGTACTCATGGACAAGGGCGATCTTGCCATCGCCATGCGCGCCAGCATGTCTGCGCCGGGAGTATTCGCGCCGGTCGAGCTGAACGGCAGGCTGCTGGTCGACGGCGGACTGGCGGAGAACCTGCCCATCAACGTCGCGCGAGCGATGCATGCCGATGTTCTCATCGTATCCGACGTCAGTTTTCCCCTGCAGGGGCGCGCCGCGCTCGATTCCGCGCTGTCGATTTCCAATCAGATGCTGGCGATTCTGGTGCGCAAGGACTCAGACCGCCAGCGCGCGACTTTGGGACCGCAGGACATCTTGATCGAGCCCAATTTGGGGTCGGCGACCGCGACGGATTTCAGCGTCCCCGCCAACGTCATCGCCGGCGGCGCAGCCGCGGCGCGCGACGCGGTGGCGAGGCTCTCGGCCTACAGCGTCGACGATTCCGCCTATCGAGAGTACATGGCGCGCCGCGCGGCGCGTGAGCCCGGCTTGCCGGCGGTCCAGTTCGTCAGAGTCGACGAACAATCCAAGCGCTACGAGAAGACCATCATGGCGGAGATGCAGCCGCTGGTGGGCAAGCCGCTGGATCTCAATGAAGTGGGCAGGCGCATCACGGAGTTGTACGGCCTGGGTAATTTCGAGACTCTCGACTACACCTTGGTCGAACGGCCTACCGCAACCGGCACTTCGGCCGGCCGCCCCGGCACCGCAGCCGACGCCGGCGCGGCGCCGGCTCCCGGAGCGAACGCCGCAAGCAGTACCACGGCCGGCGCAGGCACGGGTGCGGCGGCCGGCACGGGCGCCGCCGCTGCGACCGGCGAGGGCTCCGACGAGGAAAGCGGCCTGGAGCTGCGCGCGCGACGCAAGTCCTGGGGTCCGAATTACGTGCGCTTTGGTTTGAATCTGGAGGATGATTTTCAGGGCAACAGCCGCTACAACGCGGCTGCGCGTTTCATCTTGACGGAAATCAACGAACTTGGCGCTGAATTGCTGACGGATGTACAGATCGGCAGCGACCCCAAGGTGGTCAGCGAGTTCTACCAGCCTCTCGATGCGTCGCGGACCTGGTTCGTGGCGCCGAGCGCGCGCATCGAGGCGCGCGATCTTACGGTCTACACCGACAATGTCGAGATAGCCGATTTTCGCGACCGTGAGGCGGAAGCCGATCTCGATGTCGGACGCAACCTCGGCAACTGGGGCGAGATCCGCGTCGGGGTGCACAGAACGAACGGCCTGACGCACGTGCGCCTCGGCGACCCCGATCTCGTGGAGCAGCAGTACAACAACGGCGAGTACTTCTTCAAGTTCAGCTACGATCGCTTGGACAATGTGCATTTTCCCCGCGATGGCCAGACTTTCACCCTGCAGTGGGATGCCAATCGCACGAATTTGGGCGCGGATTTGGCATCCGACAAAGTGCAGGCCGATTGGTTGACGGCCCGCTCCAACGGGCGCAACACCGTCCTGCTCTGGACCTCGGCAGGGAGCACTTTGGACGGCCGATTCAATGCCAATGCGCTGCCTGAGTTCTACTCCCTGGGCGGGTTCTTCAATTTGTCGGGGCTCGCCCCCAACTCGCTGTTCGGCCCTCAATTTGCAATTGCGCGCGCAATCTATTTTCGCAAGATCGGCCGCGGCGGCGAGGGCTTCTTCGAGTTCCCCGTCTACATGGGCATGTCATTGGAGGCCGGCAATACCTGGGAACACCGCGGCGATATCAGCTTCGGCTCCGCTCACAAGGATGCCTCGGTGTTCCTGGCCTTCGACACCTTTCTCGGTCCGGTCTATCTCGGATCCGGCTATGATCAGCGCGGGAACGCGGCGTTCTACTTGTTTCTCGGCCGCACTTTTTAAGGGGCTACGCCCCGAATCTACGGGGCCGAGGCGGCCCCGAAAGGAAGCGGGGCCCGAAGAGTCAGAGAGAAACCCTCAGAAATTGCGGCTTTCGGCGAGCTTTTCCACTTTCTCGAACACCAACGCCGGCTGGTCGCCGATCCGTGAGTATTCATGCTTGCGCGACATGTCCTCGAGGACCCGGTCGCGCTCAGCGGCGGTAAAGAACCAGTGCGTCTTCTGCCAGTCGGCGCCGAGCAGCTTCGCGAACGGATCGCCCTGCTTCAGGCGCACGCGGATGCCGTAAGGACGCGGCAGCACGGGCTGCGTGCGTACCAGATTCTGAGCGTTTGCGATTCCCATAGTCAGCGAAAGATAGCCGAATCGCGGGTGGGCCGCCAGCTGATCAGCGGCGGATTCGCATGCTAGACTCCGCCGCCTTCGTCAGCGAGCATGACACGGTTTTGGACAACCAAGACCGGGGTCGTTTCGACCCCGTTGAAAGGTGGCGCGCAGGCGCCTGACAAATTCGGGGTCGCTTCGACTCCGTAGATTCAGCGCGTAGCGCTTGAGGAACAGATGGCATCGTCCTACACGGCCTCCGACATCGAGGTATTGAGCGGCTTGGACCCGGTCCGGCGGCGGCCGGGCATGTACACGGACACCACGCGGCCGAATCATCTCGCGCACGAGGTGATCGACAACAGCGTCGATGAAGCCATCAACGGCCATTGCGACGCCATCAATGTCACGCTGCACAAGGACGGCTCAGCCGAAGTCGAGGACAACGGCAGGGGTATGCCGGTGGACATCCACCCGAAGGAAAAGATCAGCGGCGTCGAGCTGATTCTCACGCGCCTGCACGCCGGCGGAAAGTTCAACGACAAGAGCTACCAGCATTCCGGCGGCCTGCACGGCGTCGGCGTATCGGTGGTCAATGCCTTGTCCAAGAACCTCGAGGTGTGGGTGCGCCGCGGCGGCAAGGAATACAACCAGAGCTACGCCGGCGGCAAACCTAGATCGAAACTCGAGGTCGTCGACGATGTGGCGAAGTCCAGGACCGGCACCACCATCCGCTTTTGGCCGGATCCGAAATACTTCGATTCCGACAAGTTCGCCGTCCCGAAGCTCAAACAGATGCTGCGCGCCAAGGCGGTGCTGTGCCCCAATCTGCGCGTGACGCTCAGCAACGAGCTCACCGGCGAGAAGGACGAGTGGTTCTACACCGGAGGCCTGCACCAATACCTCGCCGAGGAGCTCGGCAAGGGCGAATGGTTGCCGGCGGAGACCTTCTACGGCAAGCGTGACATCGAGGGCGGCGGCCTTGAATGGGCGTTCACATGGGTGCTGGAGTCCGAGCACCCGGTCGCCGAAAGCTACGTCAATTTGATTCCCACCACCGAGGGCGGCACCCACGTGAACGGTCTGCGCACCGGTGCCTCCGATGCCGTGCGCGAGTTCTGCGAGTTCCGCAATTTGGTGCCGCGCGGCTTGAAGCTGACCCCGGAGGATGTGTGGGACGGCGTGAGCTTCGTTCTGTCCATGAAGATGCACGAGCCGCAGTTCGCCGGGCAGACGAAGGAGAAGCTGTCTTCGCGCGAGTCCGCCGGCATCGTGCAGGGCGTGATCAAGGACGCGTTCGCTCTGTGGCTCAATCAGCACCCCGATCAGGGGGAAAAAATCGCCATGCTGGCCATCGCCAACGCGCAGCAGCGCTTCAAGGACAGCCAGAAAGTCGCGCGCAAACGCGTGGTGGCCGGTCCCGCGCTGCCCGGCAAGCTCGCCGATTGCGTGAGCCAAGATCCGGCGCGCGGCGAGCTGTTTCTGGTGGAGGGCGATTCTGCGGGAGGCTCGGCGAAGCAGGCGCGGGATCGGGTGACCCAGGCCATCATGCCGCTGCGCGGCAAGATCTTGAACACCTGGGAGTCGGATGCAGGCGAGGTGCTGCAGTCCCAGGAGGTACACAACATCAGCATCGCCATCGGCGTGGATCCCGCCAGCACGGATTTATCGGGCCTGCGCTACCACAAGATATGCATTCTGGCGGACGCCGACAGCGACGGGCAGCACATCGCCACACTGCTCTGCGCATTGTTCCTGCGCCACTACCGTCCGCTGGTGACGGCAGGGCATGTGTACGTCTGCATGCCGCCGCTGTTCCGCATCGACGCCGGCAAGGAGGTGGTGTATGCCCTCGACGAAGCCGAGCGCGAGAAGGCGCTGAAGCGCATTGCCGAGGCGAATTCGCGCACCAAGGCGGTGGTGACCCGCTTCAAGGGCCTGGGTGAAATGAGCGCCACTCAATTGCGTGAAACCACCATGGCGCCGCAAACGCGCCGTCTGGTGCAACTGACCATCGACGCCAAGGACAGTCCGGACCAGTTGTTCGACATGCTGCTCGCCAAGAAGCGCGCAGCCGACCGGCGCGAATGGCTGGAGAGCAAGGGCAACCTCGCCCATCTGTAGCGGTTCACCATGAAAGACCAAGAACTGAATTTTGAAGGGATCGAGCGCAGGCCGATCAAGGCCTTCGCGGAAAGCGCCTACCTCGACTATTCGATGTACGTGATCCTGGACCGTGCGTTGCCTGCTTTGAGCGACGGCTTGAAGCCGGTGCAGCGGCGCATCATCTACGCCATGAGCGAACTCGGCCTGGCGGCCGGCTCCAAGCACAAGAAATCGGCGCGCACCGTCGGCGACGTGATCGGCAAGTTCCACCCGCACGGCGATTCGGCCTGCTACGAGGCCATGGTGCACATGGCGCAGGATTTCTCCTACCGCTACCCAATCGTCGACGGCCAGGGCAACTGGGGATCTACCGACGACCCGAAGTCCTTCGCCGCCATGCGCTATACCGAATCGCGCCTTACGCGCTATGCGGAGCTGCTGCTGCAGGAGTTGGGCTCGAGCACGGTGGAGTGGGCACCCAATTTCGACGGCACGTTGGATGAGCCGACCACGCTGCCGGCGCGGGTGCCCAATTTATTGCTGAACGGCGGGTCCGGGATCGCGGTGGGCATGGCCACCGACATTCCGCCGCACAACTTGCGGGAAGTGGTGAATGCTTGCGTGGCCCTGCTCGATGATCCGGATCTGACCACACGCAAATTGATGGCGCACGTCAAAGGGCCGGATCTGCCCACCGGCGGGGAGATAGTCTCGCCGCGCGCCGATCTGGTGCAGATGTACGACACCGGCGCGGGCAGCTTCCGGGCGCGCGCCACCTACGAGATCGAGGATGGGGAAATCGTGATCGATGCGCTGCCATTCCAGGTGTCGGGCGCCAAGGTTCAGGAGCAGATTGCGGCGCAGATCCAGCAGAAAAAACTGCCGATGGTGGAGGACATCCGGGACGAATCGGATCACGAGAATCCGACGCGCCTGGTGATCGTGCCGAAGTCGAGCCGCGTCGACACTACGGCGCTGATGGTGCATCTGTTCGCGACCACGGATCTGGAGCGCAACTACCGCGTCAACCTGAATGTCATCGCGCTGGACGGGCGCCCGCGCGTCATGGGGTTGAAGCAGCTGCTCCTCGAGTGGCTCGAGTTCCGCAAGGACACGGTGACGCGGCGCCTGAAATTTCGCCACGAAAAGCTCTCCGCACGGCTGCACATTCTCGATGGTTTGTTGATCGCGTACCTGAATCTCGATGAGGTGATCCGTATCGTGCGCACCGTCGAGGAGCCGAAGCCTGCATTGATCAAGCGCTTCAAGCTCACCGATGCGCAGGCAGAGGAGATTCTGGAGACCAAGCTGCGCCGGCTCGCGAAGCTCGAGGAAATGAAGATCCGCGACGAGCAGAAGAAGCTTGCGGAGGAGCGCGATGAAATCGACCGCATCTTGAAAAGCAAGCCGCGGCTCACCAAGCTGGTGCGCGAGGAATTGCTGGAAGACGCTGAAGAATACGGCGATGCGCGCCGCACCAGGCTGGTGGAGCGCGAGGCGGCGCAGGCCATCTCCGAGACCGAGCTCATCGCCAATGAGCCCACCACCGTCGTGCTGTCGCGCCTTGGATGGGTGCGCGCTGCGAAGGGGCACGACATCGATGTCCGCTCCTTGAGCTACAAGAGCGGCGACGAATTCCAGGCCGCCGCCCGCGGCCGCAACCTGCAGCAGGCGGTATTCATCGATTCCACCGGCCGCGCCTACAGCCTCGATGCGCATACGTTGCCGACCGCGAGAGGCTACGGGGAGCCGCTATCGGGCACGGTGGACCCTCCGGATGGGGCCACATTCGCCGCGGTGCTGATAGGCGAGCCGGACGATGTTTGGCTGCTCGCAAGCGACGCGGGATACGGGTTCGCGGTGAGACTGCGCGAGCTGTACGCGCGCAACAAGAAGGGCAAGTCGATACTCAAGGTGCCGGAAAATGCGCGGGTTTTGCCGGCACAACCGATAACGCAGGGCGCGTCGCTCGCGGTTTTCGTCAATAACGACGGCGAAGTTCTCGCGCTGCCGACCGCGCAGATCGAAGAGATGACCGCGGGAAAGGGCCAGAACCTCTTTGGAATTCCGGGCAGGAAGTCCGCGGAGCGCGACGAGTATTTAGTGGCGATGGCGGTCGTGGCCCCGGGCGAGGTTCTCACGATCTATAGCGGCAACAGCGCACCGATGAGGCTGAAGTTCGAGGAACTGAAGCAGTTCCAGGACAGAAAGGGGCAGCGCCGCCAGCGATTCTCGCGCGCCTACAAGCAGGTCGACAGGCTCGAGGTGGCGCAGGGCTGAATCGGTCCCCTGCGGAGGCCGATTCAGCGGCGGTCGCCCGACATGGTCACATCTTCGGGCGCATTCACGAAGTATCCCTGGATGAACTCGATGCCGAGCTGCCACAGCACCGCCATCGTGTTGGCATCCTCGACGCGCTCGGCCACCGTTTCGATGCCCTTGCGCTTGGCCGCTTCGACCAGCCCCTTCACGCGTTGTTGCTGAATCTGATTGGTCGACAGACCCTGCATCAGGGACCCGTCGACCTTGATGAAATTCATCTCGAGGTCGGCCAGCAGTTTCAACGGGTCGCGGCCGGTGCCGAAATGCTCCAGCGCAAACCGGAATCCGAGCTTGCGCAGATTCACCGCCAGCTCCTTGGTCTGCCGCACGTACTGATTCGCCAATTCTTCGGTCACCTGGATGCAGATCCGCTTCGCTTCGATCTTGAGCGATTTGAGCTGGGTTTCGAGCCATGCGATCAGACTCTTGTCGAGCACCGTGTCCTTCGATACGCGCACGAAGATGCACGATGCCTTGCGGTTCGCAGCGAACGACATCGAGGCGCCGATCACCCAGCGGTCGATGTTCTTCATCAAATCGTTGCGCTCGGCGGCCGCGATGAACTCCGCCGGCAGCACTTCCGTGCCCTGTTCGTCCAGCATTCGCACCAGCACGTCGAACATGCCCTTGTCCTCGCCCAGCAGGCTCGCGATCGGCTGCTGCACCAGGCGGAAGCGATTCTCCATCAGCGCGCTCTTGATGTGCTTGACCCATATCTTGTCGTAGGCCTGCACGCGCGTGTCGGTGTCGGCCTTGTCCACGACGTACATCTGATTGCCACCGAGCTCCCTGCCGCGGCGGGTGGCGCTGACGGCATCGGCGATTGCCGCCCCCACGTCGGGATTCGCCGCCGGCAACAGGCCGAGACCCACGGTCACCGTGGCCGACAGGGTCTTGTCCTCGATCGCGAATACATGCTCGTTCACGCGCTTCACGACATTTTCGGCCCATGTCTCGACGTCGCGGGCGGTGCCGCGCTCGAGCAACACCAGCAAGCCGTTGCCGCCGAATCGGCCGCACAAATCGCTGGGAGTCAGCTGCGGGCGCAGCAGTTCGGCGAGCTGCGCCATGAAGTCCTCGCTCGCCAATACACCGATGGAATTCTGGATTTCGAGAAAGCGGTCCGGCTTGATGTGGGCAAATTGGCGCACGCCGCCCTTCATGCCGAGCGCGCAGCGCTCGCGCACCGCGGCCACCAGGTAGCGCTGCTGCAGAAAGCGCGTCGAGGCATCGTTCTTGACCGCGTCTGCGAGCTGCACTTCGAGGTCGCGGCCTTTCTTCTGCGTCGCGGATATCGCGATGCGAATGGCGGGCTCATTCTCGTAGTCCGCCTTGGTGAGCAGCAATTCGAGAGACAGGTTGGAGCCGTCCGACAGCAACGCCTGCACCTTGAGCCCGTGGCCCGACCATTTGCCCTGCAGGCAAGCGACCAGCGCGCCTTTGAGTGCGGGATGCGTTTCCTGCTCGAATAGATCCATGAGCGGCGTGCCGGTGAGCGCATCGTCGCCCGAATAGCCGAACAGCTCGAGCCACGCGCGATTCGCATCCACGATGATGCCTTCCTGCACGTGGGTGATGGCGTCGGCCGAGCCTTCGAGAAAATGCTGCAGCTGTTCGCGGTATTCGCGTGCCGAGGACAGCGTGGTGGACAAGGCCCGCTCG
Source organism: uncultured Gammaproteobacteria bacterium (assembly GCA_963702735.1). Lineage (GTDB taxonomy): Bacteria > Pseudomonadota > Gammaproteobacteria > Steroidobacterales > Steroidobacteraceae > Bog-1198. Next base: position 1,071,671 of record CAVPDW010000003.1, read on the forward strand.
AGCCGGTAGGCGCGCAGCTCGCGGGTGGCGACCGACTGCAGGCGGCTGCGGTTGGCGAGAGTCACCACGTCCTGCGCGCCGAGTCGCATGGCCTCGGCGATCGCGGCCTCATCGACGCGCTCACGGATGATCAACACCGGCATTCCCGGCGCGCTCTGCTGCTTCACCTTCATGAGCGAGTCCAGATCGATGCCGAGCTCCTCGATGAAGGCGACCAGCATTTCAGGGTTGAGCTGCGTGAGGGCGTCCCCGAGGTCGCGGGCGTCCGGCAGCCATGTGCAATGGACCGGATGGCCGGCCTTGCGCAGCGTGCTGTTGATGGCCTCGACGTGGTCCTGCGACCTCGTCATGACGATCATTGGAACGGCCCCCTGCTCGGTCACGGCTCAAACCCTCTCAATCAGAAAAACGAAGTGTAACACCGTGAAATCGTCGAATCTGGGACCGGCGTCAATCCCTCCAAGGTCCGGCGATCCGCTTCAAGGCGGCCGCGGACTCGCCGGAACCGGCAATTTCCGCCGGGAATTGGCCAAGGCGTGAGGTTGCGGCTATGATACGCGCCCTCCAAAGTCCGAGGCCTTCGATGGCGAACTACAGCACGAACGAATTCAAGTCCGGTCTCAAGATCCTGATCGACGGCGATCCGTATGCGATCGTCGAGAACGAAATGGTCAAGCCGGGCAAAGGGACAGGCTTTCAACCGCGTCCGGGTGCGGAACTTGAAGACCGGCCGCACCATCGAGCGCACCTGGAAATCCGGCGATACCGTGGAGGCCGCCGACGTGGTCGATACGGATATGCAGTATCTTTACAGCGACGGGGACTTCTTCCATTTCATGGCGCCCAGAGACCTTCGAGCAGCTCACGGCCTCCAAGCAAGCGGTGGGAGAGGGCGCGCAGTGGCTGAAGGACGGCACCGTGTGCGTCGTGACCTTGTGGAACGGCGTGCCGCTGCAGGTGACCCCTCCGGCGCACATGGAACTCAAGGTGATCGAGACGGACCCCGGCGTCCGCGGCGATACCGCCACCGGCGGCTCGAAGCCCGCGAAGCTCGAGACCGGAGCCATGGTGCGTGTGCCGCTTTTCATCAATGAAGGCGAGATTTTGCGCATCGACACCCGCACCGGCGAGTACTTGTCGCGCGGCAAGGGCTAGGTCGCGCGCAATAGCCGGCGGCGCAACGCCGATTTCTACGCGTTGTCGATGGTGAACGCCATCGCATCGGCGAGACGCTGCGCTCTCAACGCCGTCGCCACCAGGCGGTCGAATCCCAACGCAACGCCGGCGCAGTCCGGCAGGCCCGCCCCGAGTGCCGCCAGCAGGTGCTCATCGAGCGGCGGCTGCGCTTGGCCGCGGGCGCGGCGGGTGGTCAGCTCCTGGTTGAAACGGGCGCGTTGGCCGACGCTGTCGGTGAGTTCATGGAAGCCGTTCGCCAGTTCCACGCCGTCGAGATACAGCTCGAAACGCGCCGCGACAGGCACGGGTCCCGGTTTCAATCGGGCGAGCGCGGCCTGCGAGGCCGGGTAGTCGCAGACGAAGCAGGGCCGATCCAGCCCCAAGCGGGGGCCGACGATCATACCCATCAGTAAGATCGAGCTTGGCGTCGCGGTCGAGTTCGGCATCGCACACGATGCCGTGGCGGCGCGCCGCTCCGGCGAGCTCGCTCTCGCTCGCATCGTACGCATCGACTCCTGCGTGTAGCCGCAGCGCGGCAGAATAGCTCAAGCGTTCCGCAGGTCCCAGCCGCCGATAGGGCGCGAGCAGCGAGCCGATCAACGCCTCGACCTCGTCCATCAGAGCCGCATCGTCAAGCCCCAGGCGGTACCACTCGATGAGAGTGAATTCGGGGTTGTGCCAGCGTCCGCGCTCCCCATCGCGAAACACCTTGCAGATCTGGTAGATATCGCCGCTGCCCGCCGCCAACAGCCGCTTCATCGCGTATTCAGGCGAGGTGCAAAGGTAAACGGGCGAGTTGCGGCCGGCGACCTGCGTCGCCAACGATTCGATCTGCGGATCGCTCACGGCGGCGGCGCTCAGGATGGGTGTCTCCACCTCGAGCACGCCGTGCACCGCGAAGAATTCGCGGGCGCTCGCGAGCATGGCCGCCCGGTGCCGCAGAGTGTTCAAGGTCGCCGTCGGGCGCCAGCTCATGCGAGGACGCCCAGCGGCTGCCCCAGCCGCACCGCGCAGCCCGCCCGCACCTCCGCGCGCCAGCACGCGCGATCGCGCTCGAACAGCAGGATCACGGTCGATCCCATGTTGAAGCGGCCGAGCTCCGCGCCCTTATCCAGGATCGTCGGCGGTGCGTGCAGCCGTGAGACCGCACGCCGCGCGGCCGGCGTGACGTCGCCCGCCCAGACGGTGGCAATGTTGCCCACATTGAGGGCGCCCACCAGCACCAGCGCGAACTGTCCGTAAGCCGTGTCGAACAGCGTCAAGACGCGTTCGTTGCGCGCGAACAATCCGCGCACATGCCGCGCCGTCGCGGCGTTGACGCTGAACAAACGGCCGGGAACGTACACCGTGTCCCTGAGTTCGCCGCGCAGCGGCATGTGCACGCGGTGATAATTGAAAGGTGCAAGATAAATCGTGGCGAATGAGCCGCCCTCGAACCGGCTCGCCCAGGGCTGAGCGGCGAGCAGCTCGCGCGAGACGGTAATACCGGCCCTTGGCCTGCAGCAATCGATCCTGATCGATGCCTCCCGCCTCGCTGATGCAGCCGTCGACCGGGCATGCGATGACATTGTCGCCGCCTGCGATGGGGCGCGCGCCCGCCTTGAGCGCCCGGGTGAAGAACTCGTTGAAGCTGCCGTAGCGGTAAGGGTCGGTCTCGGCCGCTTCGCTCATGTCGACGCGGTACAGCTTGAGAAAGCCGCGGATGAGCCAATTCTTGAACCAGCGCGTCCGCACCCGCGTCGCCGTCAGCACCAGCCTCGAGAGAGCGTGCTGCGGCAACAGGTATTGAATCCAGACGAACAGCCGGCCGCCGCCGCCGGCATCCGCGGTTCCGCCCACATCCTTCATGTGCCGCCGGCGGCGACTATGCGCTCGAAATCAGCGCGCAAGGCATCGACGCCGAATGGACCGGTGAGTATCGCGGCGAGCCGTGCCTTCGGGCTGATCACGAAAATGGCGCCCGTGTGATCGACCATGTAGTTGCCGTCCGCGGCGGGCAGGATGCTCACGGCCACGCCGAACTTCTTTGCGACGGCTTCGGCGCTCGGCTGATCGGCGGCGGTGAGGCCGATGAAGCCGGGATCGAAATGCGGCACGTACTTCGCCAATTGCGCCGGGGTATCCCGTTTGGCGTCGACCGACACGAAGATCACCTGGGGAAGCACCGCCCCCTGGTCGGCGCGCAGGCGCTTCTGCATGGCGGCCAACGTCGTGAGCGTGGTCGGGCAATAATCCGGACAATTCGTATAGCCGAAGAACATCAGCGACCAGTGGCCGCGCAGATTCGCGGCGCCAAAGCCCCTGCCCTTGCTCGTCGATCAAGCTAAAATCCGGCGGCTCGCGGCTGGGCGAGACGATGGTGCCGGTGGTCAGCTCAACGGCGGCGCGGGCCGATGCCAGAGAATCCCGGCGGCGACACCCGCGAGACCTACCGCACAGATGAGTGCTATGGAGAGGAGTTTAGTTTGAGTAGCCATGCGCCGATTATCCCACACCGCCGCTGAGGCCGTCGGCGCTCGCGGTGAAACCGTCGGCGCGGCCATCGACCGCTGCGAGCGCGAGCTGCGCCGCGCGCGGCGTGCACTTCGGTCACGGCACCGACAATGCGCGCGACGAGGCGGCCGAACTCGTGTTCTTCGCGGCGCGGCCTCGCGCACGACCTGGGCGCGAGCGCCTATGCCAAGCCTTTGACGGCGCGCCGCAGCGCGCGGATCGACGCGCTGCTCGCGGCGCCGTATCGCCGAGCGCATGCCGCTGGCCTACCTCACGCATCGAGCCTTCTTCGCCGGACTCGAGCTGTACGTGGACGAACGCGTCCTGGTGCCGCGCTCGCCCATCGCCGAACTCATCCTGCAGCGCTTTGCGCCCTGGGTCGGACGCGCGCCGCGTGCGCCGGATACTGGACATCGGCACCGGTTCCGGAGCGATCGCATTGGCGTGCGCCGCGGCCTTCCCGCGCGGCACGGGTGGATGCCGTCGACATATCTGCGGCCGCGCTGCAGGTGTGCCGCCGCAACGTGCGCCGGCTGAACTTGGAGAGACGGGTCAGGCTGCTGCAATCGGATCATTTCGACGCCGTGGCGGGCCGTCGTTACGATATCATCGTGAGCAATCCGCCCTATGTCGGGCGCGCGGAAATGCGATGCCTTGCCGCGCGAGTATCGGCACGAGCCGAGACTGGGCCTTGCCTCGGGCGTCGACGGTCTGGATTCGGTGCGGGCGATCCTCGCCGCGGCGCGACGGCACCTGCGTCGACGACGGCATTTTGGTCGTGGAAGTCGGCAACACCGAAGCGGCGCTGCTGCGCGCGCTATCCGCGGCTGCCGTTCATCTGGCCGGAGATCGCGATGGGCGGCGGCGGCGTATTCTTGTTGCGGGCGGACGGACCTGGAGGGAGTAGAGGCGTGGCGGGCAATACATTCGGTCGGATTTTCACGGTGACGAGCTTCGGCGAGAGCCATGGTCCGGCGCTCGGCTGCGTGGTCGACGGCTGTCCGCCGGGCCTGGATCTCTGCGAGGCGGATTTGCAAGCCGATGTCGAGCGCCGCCGTCCTGGGACGTCGCAGTTCACCAGCCAGCGCCGCGAGCCCGATACCGTGCGCATCCTGTCCGGGGTGTTCGAGGGCAAGACCACCGGCACGCCGATCGGGCTGCTGGTCGAGAACGAAGATCAGCGCTCGCGCGACTACGAGAAGATCAAGGATCGCTTTCGTCCGGGGCATGCCGACTACACCTACTCAGCAAAAATACGGCTTTCGCGATTATCGCGGCGGCGGGCGCTCCTCGGCGCGCGAGACCGTGATGCGCGTGGCGGCCGGCGCCATCGCGCGGAAGTTTCTGCGCGAACGGCTGCGGGTCGAGCATTTCACGGGTATCTGGCTCAGATCGGCCCTCTGGTGCTCGAGCCGGTGGAACCCGCCGGCCGCCTATGAGAATCCGTTTTTCTGTCCCGATCCCGAGCCGCGTCCAGGAGCTCGAGGATCTCATCTGGCGCCTTCGCGAGGCGGGCGATTCCATCGGCGCGCGCGTCACCGTCATCGCCAAGGGCGTGCCGCCGGGTTGGGGCGAGCCGGTGTTCGAGCGGCTCGATGCGGACCTGGCGAGCGCCATGATGGGCATCAATGCCGTGAAGGGCGTGGAGATCGGCGCCGGCTTCAGGTCGCGTCGAGCAGCGCGGCTCCGAGCATCGCGACGAACTCACGCCGCAGGGCTTCAAGAGCAATCATGCGGGCGGCGTACTCGGCGGCATTTCCTCGGGCCAGGACATCGTCGTGAGCCTCGCGCTCAAACCGACCTCGAGCATCACTCTGCCCGGCGAGACCATCGACATTCACGGCAGACCGGTGCAGGTCGTCACCACCGGCCGCCATGATCCCTGCGTCGGCATTCGCGCCACGCCGATCGCCGAGGCGATGTTGGCGCTGGTGTTGATGGACCACTACCTGCGGTTTCGCGCGCAGTGCGCAGATGTGGTGCGGACGACGCCCGTCATCACAGACCGCATATGAGCGGCTGACCAAGATGCTGCGGATCGCCGTCGTCGGCGTCTCGAGCCTGATCGGCGAGGCCGTGATCGATGAGCTGCGCGCGCGAAAAATGCCGATCGCCGAGCTGCACGCGCTCGATGACGAGCGCAACGTCGGCCGCCCGGTAAGCGCCGAGGAAGGTGCGCAAAGCTCCGCCCTGCCGGTGAGCGACGTCGCCGCGTTCGATTTCTCGCGCGTGGACCTTGCGTTCTTTTGCGGCCGGACCGCGCTGTCGGAGCGCTATGCCGAAGCGGCGGCCGCGCATGCCTGGGTCATCGACGGCTCTGCGGCGTTTCGTGCGCGCGCGGACGTGCCTCTGGTGGCCGCGGACGTCAATCCGCGGCACGCTCGACGCGGTGGGCACGCGCGGTCTGATTGCGCTGCCGGGCAGCGCCAGCGTGGCGCTCGCCACCGCGCTTGCGCCCCTGCATGCCGCGGCTGGCCTCACGCGCGTCGAGGTTGCGACCTATCAGGCGGTATCGGGTAGCGGACGATGCGGCGTGGATGAGCTTGCCGGGGAGACGGTGGCGCATGCTTGAGCGGCAAGCAGGCCGAGGGGGCGTGCATTCGGGCGGCAGATCGCATTCAATGTCATTCCCCAGGTGGACGTGCTGGACGCCGACGGCGTGTCGCGCGAAGAGCGCCGTCTGTGGGAGGAGATGCGGCGGGTGCTCGATCTGCCGCGCCTCGCGATCAACGCCACGGCGGTTCGGGTACCGGTATTCTTCGGCCATAGCCTGGCCGTACACGCCGCCTTTGCGGCGCCCTTTGAGCGCGGCCGAGGCCGCAGGGGTGTTGCAGCGCGGCACCGGTATCAGCCTGATTGCGTCGGACTCGAGCACCGAATTTCCGACGCCGGCCACATTGGCAACGGCACCCGATAAGGTATATGTAGGCCGTTTGCGGGCGGATTTGACCCGTGATTGCGCTCTAAATTTTTGGGTCGTGGCCGATAATGTTCGGAAATGTGCGGCACATAACGCAGTTTCGGTGGCCCATATTTTGGTAAATAGACCTCAGTAAGATATAGTTATTGGCTTATGTAAAAGGCAAGTGAGAATTCGATTCCAAGCTCCTATAGCACAATGAACTTTACCCGCTTGCCCGCCAGGATTCCTGGGAGAGAAAATGTTCGTGACGATGCCTCGCCTGCTGCTGATGGCGTGCCTGCTGTGTCCTTCCATCTTATGGCCGTCGTTGTCGTGGGCGCTCGGCCTCGGCGAGATCCATTTGAACTCGGCCCTCAACGAGCCCCTGAGGGCCGAAATCGACCTGATTGCGGCCACCCCCGATGAGCTGACCGCCCTTCGGGCGGATCTTGCCAGCCGCGAGGCATTCACCCGCTACGGGATCGACCGTCCGCCGTTCTTGTCGTCCATGACGTTCAAGGTGGGCAAGAGCAAGGACGGCCGCGATGTCCTTCTGGTGCGCTCCAGCGATGCGATTCCCGAGCCCTTCGTGACCTTTTTGGTGGAGGTGAACTGGGCACGAGGACGCTTGATGCGCGAATACACCGTCCTGCTCGATCCGCCGGTGTACACGCCCGGTGAAACGGCGAGAAGCGCAACCCCGGTCACCGCCCCCACCAGCGCGTCCCCTCCGGCGCGCCGGCCGGCGCCTGCCGTGGCCCCGACGCCGGCGCCCGGCGCACCGGCCGCCGGTCCCACTCCTGCACCTGAGCGTGCGGCGCCGTCCCTCGCCGGCAATACCTACCGGGTCGGCAAGGGCGATACGCTGACCAAGATTGCGCGAAGCCTGCATGCCGATTCATCCGTGGGCATCGACCAAACCATGATGGCCGTGTACCGCGCGAATCCCGACGCATTCGGCGGGAATATCAATATTTTGCGCCGCGGCTCGGTGCTGCGCATTCCGGGCGCGGATGAAGTCGCGGCCCTGAATCAATCCGAAGCGATCAGCGAAGTGCACCGCCAGATGAGCGCTTGGAGCGGCGCGGGGGGCGGCGCTGCGGGCGGCCATCTGCGTCTGGTGACGCCGAGCGCCCGCGGCAGCGCGGCAGGCGGCCAGGCGAACTCAGCAAGCGCGGAAGCACAAGCCCTCAAGGACCGCGTCAAGGATCTTGAAGAGCAGCTGGCCGAATCGCACCGACTGATCGATATCCGCAATGGCGAACTCTCCGCTTTGCAGCGCAAGCTCGGCGTGCCTGCCGCCGCCCCGACCCCGGCGCCCCCGCCGGTGAAAGCCGCTCCCGCGCCGACGCCCAAGGTTCCCGTGCCGTCCGCGAGCACGGCGCCGACGCCTCCTGCACCGGCCGCGTCCACACCGGCGCCGCTGCCCGCGCCCGCGGCGGCGACGACACCGCCGACACCGCTGCCTGCGCCGGCACGTGCGCAGAAGAAACCGGCCGTTGCAGCGCCGGCGCAGTCGGGTTCCTGGATCGACTGGCTGGCGGATCATTGGTGGGTACCTGCCGCGGCGATCGCTGCGCTGGCCGTCTTCTTGGTCTTCGCCGCCCGCCGCCGCCGGCAAACCGGCGGGGCAGGCGATCTGCACCGAATGGAGGCGACCGACGTTTCGGACTTCCGCGATCCGACCGCCAAGCTCACCGGCCTGCGCAAGGGCGATGAATCATTCCTGGTGGAAGAGTCGGGCGAGCACCCGATGCCGGAATTCGCGGAAGGCGCCGACCAACTGGCCGATACCCATTCGGACCTCAAGGCGCCCGAAGACACCATGTCGAGCGAAAGCGCGGTCAATCTGGATCAAGGCGATCCATTGGCAGAGGCCGATTTCCACATGGCCTACGGGCTGTACGACCAAGCGGCCGATTTGGTGCGCATCGCACTCGAGCGCGAGCCGGACCGGCGCGACCTGCGCCTGAAGCTTTTGGAGATTTACTTCGTCTGGGGCAACAAGGACGCGTTTCTGCAGACGGCGAAGGGACTGGAGGCGACGCGCGACCGTGCTCCCGCCGGCGAGTGGGACAAGATCGTCATCATGGGCAAGCAGATATGCCCGGACGAGCCTTTGTTCGCGTCCTCCGCGGGAAGCGGACGCGGCGCGGGCGCTCTGGTCGACCTGAACCTCGAAGGTGGCGAGAACCGCGTCGATATCGATCTGTTCGGGGAGCCCGAGGGCGAGCGCAGCAAGCTCGACCATTCGCTGGCCAAGGAGGGCGACGATGCCGCGGCGACGGGCGAATCGCCCGCCATGCACTCAGCGTCGGATCTGGACTTCACCCTCGATACGCCGGAGCGCGGCGCCGATGAATCGCCGACGCGGGAATCGCCGACGCGGGAGATGCCGGTCAGGGACGAGCCGACCGTCGAGTCCGAGATGATGAATTTCGCGGACTCGCCCACCACCGAATCGCCGGCGCTGAAGACCGGCGACATGCGCGACCGCATCAGCTCGAAGCTCGGATCGGTGAAAGCCGATCAGACCGCGGAAGTGTCGATCGACGATCTGGGATTGGATCTCGATCAGCTGAGCGACACCGGATCGCCCGCCGTCAACCCGCACCTCGAAGAGACCGATCATCCGTCCGACGCGCCGACCATGGTGGCCGGCCTCGATGAGAAGTCGCGGCGCATGATGGCGGAGGCGGAGAGCCGCTCGCGCGATCGCGATCTGACCGAACTGGAGCGCGAATTGGAGGCTTCATTCATCGCCGACCTGGATGCCGGTCACGAAGAGGTCAAGACCGCCGTGCTGGGACCCGAGTCGGCGCCTACCGTGCAAATGCCGCGCGAATTCGATGCCGCCGCGACTTCGCGGTTCAAGTCGCCCGAGTACTCGGACGTCGCGGATGCCGAGAAAGTCGACGTCGATTCGACGTCCAAACTGCGCGGCCTCAGCGGCGACAGCATCGACCTGGACCTGGATAGGCTGGCAAACGCGCTGGGAAGCGGCGATACGGTCGAGCAGCCGCGCGCCGAAGACGAGGTATTTTCGACCGAGGTATTCGAGGCCAGCCAGCGCAGCCGTCGCGTCGATCTCGACGTCGGCGAGGCGATGAACGGCAGCGAGGCACCGACCAACAAGATGCAGGCGATATCGCCGACGACACGCACCGCCAAGATCAAGGTGGACGATGCGGTGCACCCTGAACTGGAACCGGTGACCATGAGCGAGGTCGGCACCAAGCTGGATCTGGCTCGGGCGTACATGGACATGGGCGACCCTGAAGGCGCGCGCAGCATTCTCGAGGAAGTCGTGCAGGAAGGCTCGGCGAGCCAGAAACAGGAAGCGCAGCGGCTGATCGAGACTCTGCCCGGCTAGGAGCCTGTCTGCGTATTCCCCGTGAGCCGCATTGGTGCGCGGCGTGACGGCTTCGGAACCGGAGGCAAAGGGCCGCCGTGTCGCCGCCATCGTCGAGTATGACGGCACTGAATACGCCGGCTGGCAGTCGCAGGAACACAGCGCATCCATCCAAGATGCAGTGCAGGCGGCGCTTTCCTTCGTGGCGGGGGAGCGGGTCACCGCCATCTGCGCGGGACGCACCGACAGCGGAGTGCATGCCGCCGGTCAAGTGATTCATTTCGATACCGACGCCGCGCGCACTCCTCGGGCCTGGGTGCTGGGCGCCAACACCCGGCTGCCGCCGGCAATCGCGCTGCAGTGGGCCGGCGAGGTGGGGATCGGATTCCACGCGCGGCACAGGGCGATTCGCCGGATCTACCGCTACTGCATTTTGAATCGAAGCGCCCGTTCGGCCTTGCAGCGCGCGCGCTCGGCATGGATCCATCGCACCCTCGACGCCGCCGCCATGCATCGCGCGGCGCAGGCGCTGATCGGTGAACACGACTTCTCCGCATTTCGTTCGGTGCAGTGCCAATCGAATTCCACGGTGAGACGCATCGAGAGGATCGAGGTGCGGCGCGAGGGCGACTATCTCTGGCTCGAGATTTCCGCCAACGCGTACTTGCACCACATGGTGCGCAACATCGTGGGAACCCTGCTCGAAGCGCAGCGCGAGGCGGACCCCGCCGCCGCCATGACGCGAGTCCTCGCCGGCGGCAATCGACGCTTCGCAGGGGCGACCGCACCGGCCGCAGGCCTGTACCTGTGGCGGGTGGAGTACCCGCCCGTCTACGGCATCCCCCTGCCGCAGCCGGGGCTGATTGCGCTAGACTAGCGCATGTCCTGGTTCGAGCGAATTGTCCCCTCGCGCATCAAGACCGAGCGCCGCACGCGCTCGGTTCCGGAAGGCCTGTGGATCAAGTGCCCTGCCTGCGATGCGGTGTTGTACCGCGCGGAGATCGAACGCAATCTGCACGTCTGCCCGAAGTGCAGCCACCACATGCGGATCAACGGCCGCGAGCGCCTGTCGAAGTTCCTCGACACGGGATCGACCACCGAGCTCGCCACCGGGGTCGAACCCGAGGACCCGCTCAAGTTCAAGGATTCGAAGCGCTACAAGGATCGGCTCATCCAGGCGCAGAAGCAAACCGGCGAACGCGATGCGCTCATCGTGATGGCGGGAAAATTGGTCGGCTTGGATGTGGTCGCGTGCGCATTCGAATTCCGATTTCTGGGGGGCTCGATGGGGTCGGTCGTCGGCGAGAAATTCGTGCGGGCGGTGGATCACTGTCTCGAACATCGCATGCCTCTGGTGTGCTTCTCGGCGAGCGGCGGCGCACGCATGCAGGAGGCGCTGTATTCGTTGCTGCAAATGGCGAAGACCAGCGCCGCGCTCAAGCGTCTTTCCGAGGCGCGCCTGCCCTTCATTTCGGTCATGACCGATCCGACCACCGGCGGCGTATCGGCGAGTCTCGCCATGCTGGGAGACATCAATATAGGTGAACCGAAGGCTCTGATCGGATTCGCCGGTCCGCGCGTGATTCAACAAACGGTGCGCGAGACTTTGCCGGAAGGATTCCAGCGCAGCGAGTTCCTCCTGGAGCACGGCGCCCTCGACATGATCGTCGACCGGCGCGAGCTGCGCGACCGCATCGGCGCCATGCTGCGCCTGCTGACCGGCAAAGAACCCGCCGCAGCGTAGGGCAAGGCCGTGCCCTGGAGCCTCGAGCGGTGGCTGGCGTACCAATCACAGGTGCATCCCCAAGCCATTGATCTGGGACTCGATCGTCTGCGCCAAGTCCAGCAGCGTCTGGGGTGGCGGCAGCCCGATCTTCCAGTGATCACCGTGGCGGGAACCAACGGCAAGGGCTCGGTGAGCGGCTATTGCGCGTCCATCATGAAGGCCGCGGGTTACCGTGTCGGCCTGTTCACCTCGCCGCATCTTCGCGATTATCGCGAGCGTATCCGCATCCACGACGCCCTGGTCGGCACCGAGGAACTGGTGTCGGCGTTCGAGCGGATCGAGGCCGCGCGCGGTGAGGTGGCTTTGACCTTCTTCGAGTTCAACACCTTGGCGGCTTTGCTGGTGTTCGAGGCTGCGAGGCTCGATGCCTGGGTGCTCGAGATCGGCATGGGAGGCCGCTTGGATGCGGTCAATGTGGTCGAGCCTGACGTTGCCGTGGTGGTCAGCATCGGCTTCGACCATCAGGAGTATCTCGGTGCGACGCTCGAGGCCATCGCGCGCGAGAAGGCCGGAATCTTCAGGAAAGGGCGTCCCGCGGTGCTCGGTAGCCGCGATATGCCGGCCGTCGTGGAGGAGCTTGCGCACAGGCTTGGAGCGCCGCTCAAGCGCTTGGGGGTGGAGTATTCCTACGTCCACGAAGGCGCCTGCTGGCGCTACCGCGGCACGCGCTGGAATCTGGCGCACCTGCCGGCGCCTGCGCTCATGGGCGATGCGCAATTCGCCAACGCTGCCACGGCCATCGCCGCCCTCGAGGAAATCGCAGTGCGCTTGCCGGTGCCCGCCGCGGCGGTGGCGCAGGGCCTCAAGCAGGTGCGGCTGGCCGCGCGCTTCCAAGTCATCGTTCCCCAGCGGCCCGCGTCGCCCACCTGGGTTTTGGACGTCGCACATAATCCCGCCGCGGCGCGCGTGCTGGCGCGCAATCTTCGCGATACTCCTAACCGCGGGCGCACTCTGGCGGTGTGCGGAATTTTGGCCGACAAGGATGCATCGGGGGTGGCTGCTGAATTGCGCGGTTGCATCGATGTTTGGTGGTGTGTTTCCACGCTCGGAGAGCGCGGGCGCAGCGGCGCGGCGCTCGCGCGGACCGTTGCGGGCGCGGTTTCCGTGCCTGTCGAAGTCGCAGATAGCCCCGAGGCGGGATGCGCGGCCGCCATGGCCGCGGCCGGCCCCGCTGATCGCATCGTGGTGTTCGGATCTTTCCATACCGTCGGGCCCGCGCTCGACTGGCTGGAGGCGCATGAGGTGCTGCCTCCGGCGGAGCGTCCCGAATATACTGCGTCGCCCCGAGCCACTTCCGTTCAAGGCTGACAAGCTATGGATCGTCGCGTCAAAGAACGCCTGGTCGGCGCATCGATCTTGGCGGTGCTCATCGTATTGGTCGTACCCGAACTGCTGTCCGGTCCGGTACCCGCTCCGGAAACTTCCCGGCTGCCCGTGAGCGCGCCGGAGCCGGTGCGCAATGTCACGGTGGATCTTGCGACCAGCAAGGCGCCGGAGCCGCCTGCGCTCGAAGCTCTTGCCGCATCGAATGCCGCGGCCTCGAGCGCCGCCGCTTCGGACGCTGTGGCGGCATCCTCCGCACCGCCCGCGCCGATAGCATCCGCCTCGGCGCCGGCCACGGCGGCACCGCCCGCGCCCGCGGCGGCGCAGGTTGAAATTGCGCCGTCGCACCCCACATTGACGACAACGAAGCCGAAGCCGGCGAGCGGGCACACCTGGGCTGTGCAGTTGGGCAGCTTCGTCAGCCGGGACAATGCCGACAAATTGGCGCGCCAGTTGAAGGCACAGGGTTTCGCGGTTTACGTATTGCCCGGCGGCTCGGGGTCCTCACTGCGGTATCGCGTACGCATAGGTCCCATGCCGGATCGCTCTGCGGCGGCCCAAATGGTGGCGAGGCTGAAATCTTTGGGCCAGGTTGCGAGTTTGGTGCCCCCGGGACCATAACCGAAGGATTCGGGGCAATCGGGATTTGTGACGCCCGTTTCACGGCGGGACCCCCGACGCTCCGGTAGAATGCCTCGGTCCTGGGAATTGTCTGGAAAATATGACCGGAGCCGACGTTCTAATAGTCTTGGTTATATTGGGTTCGACCGTCGTCGGGCTGGTGCGTGGATTCGTCCGCGAAGCCGTGTCCCTGGCTTTTTGGGTGATCGCGATTTGGGCGGCATGGAAAATGGGCCCCCTCGTCGAGCCTCATCTGGGAGGCCTACTCGCGGGCCCCAACGTAGCGCCATGGGTGGGACGCCTGGTCGTATTGGTGCTCGTGCTGCTGATCGGCTGGCTGGTCGGAGCGCTGCTGAGCTATTTCACGCACCACGTGGGATTGGGAATCATGGATCGAGGCATGGGATTGCTGTTCGGTCTGTTGCGCGGCGCGGTACTCGTCGGCCTGATGATCATTGCGGGCGAACTGCTGCATTTGAATCACGAAGAGTGGTGGAATCGGTCGAAGCTGGTTCCATACGGTGAGACGATCGGCGATTGGCTGCGGGCCATGGTCGGCGAGAAAGGCGATCCTTGGGCGCAGCTCGAGCGCTTGACCCGAGTCAAAGTCAGACACTAACGGGGCGGAGGTTCTTGATGTGCGGAATCATCGGGATGGTCGGGGTAGGCGCGGTGAATCAACGCATTTATGACGCGCTGACGGTGCTGCAGCACCGCGGTCAGGACGCCGCGGGCATCATGACCTCCGAGAACGGCGAATTGTTCATGCGCAAGGATTCCGGGCTGGTGCGCGACGTGTTTCAGCAGAAGCACATGCTGAAGCTCAGGGGGAATATCGGAATCGGGCATGTCCGGTATCCCACCGCGGGTGCCGACAGCGCGAACGACGCCCAACCCTTCTATGTGAACTCCCCTTACGGCATCTGCCTCGGCCACAACGGCAACCTGACCAACTCGCGTGAACTCACCGAAGTACTGGTGCGCGAGGACCGCCGTCATTTGAATACGGGGTCCGATTCCGAAGTTCTGCTCAATGTACTCGCCTCCGAATTGCAGCGTGTGGGCACCCCCCGTGTGACCCCGGCGGATATCTTCGCCGCGGCCAACGCCGTCTACCGCCGCTGCCGCGGCGGATATGCGGTGGTCGCCATGGTGATCGGCCACGGTATCCTGGGCTTTCGCGACCCGAACGGAATCCGCCCGCTGGTGATCGGCAAGCGCGATACCAAGAAGGGCATCGAATGGATGCTGGCATCCGAGAGCGTGGCCCTCGATATGCTGGGATTCGACATGGTGCGGGACGTCGCCCCCGGGGAGGCGGTGTTCATCGATGAGCAAGGCCGCTTCTACGCGCAGCAGTGCGTCGCCATGGTGCGGCACACGCCGTGTATTTTCGAGTATGTGTATTTCGCCAGGCCCGACTCCATCATCGACAACATCTCGGTGTACAAGGCTCGCCTACGCATGGGAGAACGCTTGGCGGACAAAATCAAGCGCGAGCGCCCCGACCACGACATCGATGTTGTCATCCCGATTCCCGACACCAGCCGCACCAGCGCCGTACAGGTCGCCCAGCTGCTCGGCGTCAAGTATCGCGAAGGCTTCATCAAGAACCGCTACATAGGCCGCACCTTCATCATGCCGGGACAGGAGCAGCGCGCGAAATCGGTGCGCAGCAAGCTGAACGCCATCGATCTGGAGTTCCGCGGCAAGAATGTGCTGCTGGTCGACGATTCGATCGTGCGCGGCACCACCTCGGCGCAGATCATCGACATGGCCCGCGAAGCGGGTGCAAAAAAGGTGTACTTTGCATCCGCAGCGCCGCCCGTACGCTTTCCCAATGTCTACGGCATCGACATGCCGGATGCCTCCGAGCTGGTGGCCGCGGGCCATACGGACGAGGAAGTGCGCGAGATCATCGGCGCCGATTGGCTGATCTACCAGGATTTGGAAGATCTGGAGCACGCGGTGCGCCACGACAATGCAAAGATCGAGGATTTCGACACTTCGTGCTTCTCGGGTGAATACGTCACCGGCGATGTGACGCCCGAGTATCTGAAGCGGCTGCGTGGAGAGCGGTCGGACGAAGCCAAGCAGCAGCGTCGCGACGGTGCCGGTCGTGGGCTCAAGTCGGTTCGATAGCCGTCGGCGGCAGCTCTCGGTGTAGCATGCGTCTATTGGTGATCGCAGCGCGCGCCGACTACAGACTGCTGGTCAAAAAGCACGTTGAGATCGAGTGGCCGGACGTTCATCTCGTCGAGCATCGCCTGGGCGAGGACAACCCGCTCGAGG
Source organism: uncultured Gammaproteobacteria bacterium (assembly GCA_963702735.1). Lineage (GTDB taxonomy): Bacteria > Pseudomonadota > Gammaproteobacteria > Steroidobacterales > Steroidobacteraceae > Bog-1198. The sequence continues at coordinate 1,087,616 of CAVPDW010000003.1, forward strand.
CGCAATTTGCGGCCACCGGTTTCGACGCGGTCATCATCGTCGGATCGCCTCCGACGGAGGCGGCGGAGGCGCTGGCGCTCGGATTCCTGGCCAAGCCGGAGTTCGCCCCCATCGTGCTGCTGTTGCTGCACGACGCTCCTGATCCCGAGCCCGCGGTCGTGCGGGGCCTGCACCGCCTCTACGGGCGCAAGATCGATCGCGAGCGGCTGATCAGGGCCATCATGACAGCGTCCCGCGAGCACAAGCAGAACCTGTCCATGCTGCGCGCGCATCCGGACTACGAGCAGCGCTACCGGTTCGGATCGGTGAAGATCCGCGGCCATCGATGCATCCGTCAGGTCGGCAGCGGCGGCATGTGCACGATCTATCTGGCCGAAAGCGAACGCGCAGGGACCGTGGTGGTGCTGAAGGTCTTCAATCAGGTGCCGGACGTGTCCGAGCGCATCGTGAGCTTCGACCGTTTCCTGCAGGAATACGAAATCGTCGCGGGCTTGCAGCACCGCAATATCGTACGCATCTACGATCTCGGAGTCGCAGACGATCATGCCTATATCGCGATGGAGCACTTTCCGGCCGGCGATTTACGCCAGCGCATGAAGGCGCCGCTGTTGCCGCGGACGGCGCTCAAATTCTTGGAGCAGATTGCCAGCGCGCTGCAAGCGATTCACTCCGTGGGCGTTCTGCACCGCGACCTGAAACCGGCCAATGTGATGCTGCGCGCCGATGGTTCGGTGTGCCTGATCGATTTCGGTCTCGCCAAGGCAAACGAGATGGAAGCGTCGTTGACCGGCACGCGTGAGATCTTCGGCACGCCCTACTACATGAGCCCGGAACAGGGCCACGCGGAAGAGATAGACGGCCGTAGCGACTTGTACAGCCTGGGGGTCATGTTCTACGAGATGCTGACCGGCCGCAAACCCTACACCGGGGCGACCGCCATGGAGGTCATCTACAAACACAAGCGGGCGGACCTGCCGCAGATTGCGCCGCAATTCGCCGAGTACAAAGAACTGCTGGTGCGCCTGCTCGCCAAGGCTCCCGCCGACCGCTATCAGTCGGCGGGCGCGCTGCTCGAGGCGATTTCGGCGCTCAAGCTGCCGGCGTGAGGCGCCCTGCGCCGCTCCAAGCGCAGCCCTTGCTGCGCGTCCCCACGCCCGCCGCTTGGTTGGAACAAGCTTGCGCGACGCGGGACGTGCTGCTGATCGATCACGCGAACTGCGAAAAGAAGGCGGCGTCGACCGCCCTGGCGCTGATGTTCGCGTACGCCGAGGATCTCGATTTGGCCGATAAAATGTCCCGCTTGGCGCGCGAGGAATTGCGCCATTATGAGCAGGTCGTCAAGCTCATCCGCCGCCTTGGCGTGGTGCCGCTGCGATTGGCGCCGGGCCGCTACGCCGAGCGGCTGCGCCGCCTGGTCGCCAAGAGCGAGCCGCAGCGAGAAATCGATCTGATGATCTGCGGCGCCTTCATCGAAGCGCGGTCCTGCGAGCGATTCGCCGCATTGGGCGTGGCCGTCGGCGCGCCCTTGGCGGATTTCTTCCAGGGCCTGCACGCCGCCGAAGCACGGCACCATCGGGTCTATCTCGAACTCGCGCGGCGCGCCGCCAAGCGGGCGGGGCTGTCCTTGGAGAGCCGGGTCGAACAATTTGCCGACCTCGAGGCGGAACTGATCACAGCGCCGGACCCGGTGTTTCGCTTTCATTCGGGACCGCCCGCGGCCGCTTAGAGGGCGGCCGGGTGGGGGGACTCAGCGCGACAGGGAAACCAGCTCCGGTCCGCTGCGGTCCCAGCGCAGCAGGCTGCCCTGCTGGTACCAATCGCCCAGGACAATACGCCTGCAGGGTCGGCCGTCGACGTCAAGCGCGTGGATCGCGGGGCGGTGTGTGTGACCGTGCAGCAGCGTCGCGGTACCTGCCGCGCGCAGCGCCGCCTCGACGCTCGAGGAATTGACGTCCGCGACGGCGTATTCCAGGGCGGCGGTATGCGCCCGGCTGCCGACGCGCGCGGCGCCCGCGAGGGCTCGGCGCGACTCGACCGGCAGCGCGAGAAATTGCCGCTGCCAAGCGGGATCCCGCACGGTGGCGCGCAGCCGTTGATAAGCCAGATCGTCGGTGCACAGCGCATCGCCATGCATCACCAGCACCCGTTCCCCGTACAAAGTCAGGATCACGGGATCGGCGAGGAGCGCCGCGCCGCTCATGCCGCAGAAATGCTGCGCGAGAAGGAAGTCCCGATTGCCGTGCATGACGTGGCACGGCACGCCTGACGAGGTGAGCGAGGCTATTCCCGCGATCGCCTGAACTTGCGCGCCGTCCGCGGCGTCGTCCCCGATCCAGGATTCGAACAGATCGCCCAGAATGTACAAGGCGTCGGCGTCCCTGGCCTCGGCCGAGAGAAAGCCCAGGAATTGTTCGGTAATTGCCGGGTGATTTGCGTCGATGTGCAAATCCGAGATGAAGAGCGCAGCCACCGGGCTTGAGCAAATCTTAAGGGGCGGCGACGCGCTCGATCTTTTGGATCACGACCGGCTTCAGCGGCGCGTCTTCCTTGAACGGTCCCCTCGAACCGGTCGGGACATTTCCGATACGATCGACCACGTCCATCCCCTGAACCACTTTGCCGAACACCGCGTAGCCCCAGCGTGTCTTGTTCGGATCGAGCTCCGCGTTATCGTAGAGATTGATGTAGAACTGCGCATCGCTGCCGTGCGGATCCTGCGTGCGCGCCATCCCGACCGTGCCGCGCTCGTTCGTCAATCCGTTGCCCGATTCGTTTACGACCTTGGTGGGGGCGGGCACCAGTTTGTTGTCGACGTCGAAGCCGCCGCCTTGAATGACGAAATTCGGGATCACGCGATGAAATGTCGTGCCCGTGTAATGGCCCTGGTCGACATACCTCAAGAAATGCGCGACCGTCAGGGGCGCACGCTCCGCATTCAGCTCAAGCGTGAAATTTCCCATCGACGTGACCACTTGCACGAGGACCGAGGCCGGCATCGCAGCCTTGGGCTGGGCGGCCGGCGCAGGGGCTTTGGTCGCTGCGGCGGGCGCGGCGTCGCCGCCGTAGCTGAAGGCGGGATGAGCCGCGAAGATCAAACCAGCGCTGAGTAGTAGATGTTTCATGCCCCGAGATTCTACTCGAATAGGTACAATCTTGAGTATGTCCTCAAGCTCAGATTACACGCCCGTCATCACGCGTTTTGCGCCCAGTCCCACCGGATCCCTGCACCTGGGGAACGCGCGGACGGCCTTTTTCAGCTATCTTTGGGCGCGAAAAAGCGGAGGACGCTTCATTTTGCGCATTGAAGACACCGATGTCGAGCGCAGCCGGCCGCGTTTCCGCGACGACCTGATGGTGGAAATGCGCTGGCTGGGCCTGGACTGGGACGAGGGGCCCGACATCGGCGGTCCTTCGGCTCCCTACTCGCAGGCGGAGCGCGGCGACATCTACCGAACCCTGTTCGAGCGGCTGGAGGCGGACGCCCGGGCGTACCCGTGCTACTGCACGCCGGAGGACCTTGAGCTGTCGCGCAAGCTGCAGCGCATGGCGGGCAAGCCGCCGCGCTACGCGGGAACCTGCCGCCATCTGACGTCGGCGCAGCGCGCCGAGCGAGACGCAGGCGGCCGCAGGCCCACGCTGCGATTTGCCGTACCCGACGATCAGGTCGTCGAATTCACCGACGTGGTTCACGGGCCGCAGCGATTCCTGTCGGGCGATATCGGCGATTTCATCATTCGGCGGGATGACGGCAGTGCGTCGTTTTTTTTCAGCAATGCCGTGGACGACTCGGTCATGGGAGTCACCGAAGTGCTGCGCGGCGACGACCATCTCACCAATACACCGCGTCAGCTGATGGTATTGGACGCCCTGCGCCTGCGCAGGCCGGGTTACGGTCACGTAGGATTGTTGGTGGGCGCGGACGGCGCGCCGCTGTCGAAGCGTCACGGCAGCACCAGTGCGCAGGAATTTCGCGAACGCGGATTCCTGCCCGCAGCCATTCTCAATCATCTATTCCGCCTGGGGCACGCCGGCGATGCCGACGGGTGGCTGTCCGCGACGGAGATGCCCGCACACTTTCGCCCGGAACACTTAGGAAGGGCGCCCGCACGATTCGACGAGACACAATTGGCGCACTGGCAAAAGGAAGCGGTGGAACGGATGTCGGCCGCGCAATTCAGGGACTGGCTGGGGGCCGGGGACTCGGCCGATTTCGTCGAGTTGATCCGCCACAATGTGGTGCTGCCCGCAGATGCCGTGCCCTGGCGTGAGGTGGTGCGCGGCGATCTGCCGGCCATGGGAGAGCAGGAGCGGCGCATCATCGCCTCGGCAGGTGCGAAATTCTTCGCCGCCGCCGTCGATGCGTTCGACCAGTCACCCTCCGACCTGAAGCAGCTGACCAGAATTCTAAAGGAGCGCACCGGGTGCAAGGGGGCGGACCTGTTCATGCCCCTGCGAGTGGCTCTCACCGGCCTGGCGCACGGTCCCGAACTTGCCGCTCTGCTCAAGCTCATGCCGCCGGAAACGGCTCGCGGGCGCCTTCAGTCTCATGCTCAAAATTCATAATTCGCTCACCGGCGAGAAGGAGGAATTCAGACCTCTGCGCGACAACGAGGTCCGCATGTACGTGTGCGGAATGACGAATTACGACTACATCCACGTCGGACACGCGCGCATGCTCACGGTGTTCGATCTCATCCAGCGTTACCTGCGAGCGTTGGGTTACTCGGTCACCTATGTGCGCAACGTCACGGACATCGACGACAAGATCATCGAGCGTGCCGCCGCAAACGGCGAGAATTGGGCGGACTTGGCGCGCAGATTCACGGCGGCGATGCACGAGGATTGCGCAACCCTGGGCCTCCAGGCGCCCGACCGGGAACCGCGTGCCACCGAGTACATCGGTCCCATCATCGCGATGACGCAAACCTTGATCGACAAGGGTTATGCCTACGTGGCGAGCAACGGCGACGTCATGTACTCCGTTCGCAAGTTCGCCGCGTACGGCCGGCTCTCGGGCAAAAAGATCGACGACTTGCGCGCCGGCTCGCGGGTTTCTGTGGATGACGCCAAGTTGGATCCCCTGGATTTCGTGCTGTGGAAGCGCGCCAAGCCGGGCGAGCCGTCATGGGCCTCGCCGTGGGGCGACGGACGTCCCGGCTGGCACATCGAATGCTCGGCCATGTCGACCAGCTTGCTCGGCGGCTATTTCGATCTGCACGGCGGCGGCGAGGACTTGAAGTTTCCGCACCACGAGAACGAGATCGCGCAGTCCTGCGCGGCCTGCGACACCCCCTTCGTCAAGGTGTGGATGCACAATGGATTCGTGCGCGTGAACGACGAGAAGATGTCGAAATCGCTCGGCAATTTCTTCACCTTGCGCGATGTGCTCAAGACATTGCGCGACCCCGAAGTGATGAGGTTCTTTCTGTTGAGTAGTCACTATCGCGGGCCCATCAACTATTCGGCCGCGCAACTCGCCCAAGCCGATGAGACCTTGCTGGGGCTGTACCGCGCCCTCAAGGACGGGGGCGAATCCGGACCGGTCGACCCGGACCGGTATGCCGCTTTTCGCGCCGCCATGGACGACGATTTCAACACTCCGGAAGCGCTGGCGGTCATGCAAGGCGCGGCGCGGGAACTGAATCAGTCCAAGGCATCCGGCAACCGCGCGAGTGCGAACCGGGCGGCGGCCACGCTGCGCGCCATGGGCGAGGTTCTCGGCATACTGCAACAGGATCCGGACAGCTATTTGAAACGCAGCGTCGGCCGCAAGACGATGGCCGATGCGGACGTCGAGGCGTTGCTCGCCGCCCGCAAGTCGGCCCGCGCCGCCAGGAATTTCGCCGAGTCCGACCGCATCAGGGAGCAATTGAGCGCCGCCGGAATACTGCTCGAAGACAAGGCGGGCGGCGCCACGACGTGGCGCCGGCAGTGATGGCGGCGGCGACGCTGCTGATCGTCTACCACTCCATGACCGGCGGCACTCTGCAAATGGCCCGTGCAGCGGCCTTGGGCGCCCGCACCGAGCCCGCTGTTCGGGTGTCGCTGCTGCGTGCGGCGGACGCGGGGGCGGCCGATGTGCTGAATGCAGGCGGGTTCATTTTTGCGACACCGGAGAATCTGGCCGCGGTATCGGGGCAAATGAAGGATTTCTTCGATCGCACCTATTACCCGGCGCTCGATCGAATCAGCGGCAGGCCGTATGCCGCGCTGATTTGCGCAGGCAGCGACGGCCGCAATGCCGCGCAGCAGATCGAGCGCATCGCGGCCGGTTGGCGGCTCAAGCCCATCGCCGACCCCATCATTGTCTGCACACACGCGCAGACTCCGGAGCAGATTCTGGCACCGAAGAAAATTTCCGGGAACGAGCTTAAATCGTGCGAGGAACTGGGCGCGGCGCTGGCCTCCGGGATGTCGTTGGGTATTTTTTGAATTCGAGCAGCCGTCCTGTGGTTTGGCTATGATCCTCCCATGCTCGAGAATCTAATCAACTGGCTCGGCGCCACCCAGGCGAGCCTGATCATTCAAAAGGTGTTCTGGATAATACCGACAGTGCAGATCGCGCACATTCTGGCCATCTCGGTGGTTGTTGCCTCGATGGCGATGTTCGATATGCGTCTGCTCGGGCTCGCAGGCAGGCGCCACAGCATCGCCTCTCTGTCGCGGCGGTTCATGCCGTGGCTTTGGGGCGCGCTCGTCGTGCTGGCGTCGAGCGGCAGCATTCTCATCATCGGCGAGCCGAAACGCGCGCTCGGCAACGTCTTCTTTACCGCGAAAATGTGCATGTTGGCGACGGCCATAGCCGTGACTCTCGCCTTTCAGGCCGTCCTGAAGCGCGACTTGAGGCTTGGCGGCTCCGATTTGGCGCCGAAGCACTTCGCGGCCGCGAAGGCCATCGGCCTCATATCGCTCGCCCTCTGGGCGGCGATCGCGGTCGCCGGGCGATTGATCGCCTACGCGGGCTAAGGACCCTCATTCTTGTTCGATCAATTCCTGCATTGGCTCGAAACCACCTCGCCCGCGATCGCCATCAGCGAATCCTCATGGCTGTTCCCCGGGATCGAGAGCGTTCACGTGCTCGCCATCACCATGGTGGTCGGCTCCATCGCCATGGTGGATTTGAGGCTGCTCGACGTCAATCTGCGCGATCGGCCGGTGGGCGAATTGATCGACGAGATATTGCCCTGGACATGGACGGGTTTCGCCGTGGCCGTATGCAGCGGCGCCCTGCTGTTCTCCTCCAATGCCACCCATTACTGGGGGACGGTCCCTTTCCGCGCCAAAATGCTGCTGCTGGTCTTGGCAGGACTCAACATGACGGTGTTTCATGCCACGATCCACCGCTCCGTCGAAGTCTGGGGCCGCCAACCGCGAACTCCCCGAGCCGCCAAGATCTCAGGCGGAATCTCCCTGGGGCTATGGATTGGTGTGGTTGCGTTCGGCAGATGGATCGGTTTTGTCTGACGGCGGCGGCGGGGTCTCGCCGGTCAGCGCCGATTGCCTGGCGCTCGCACGCGCCGTATCGTCGACGGAGGGCGCCAGTAGCTGGGTCTGCAACGTCGTCGGATTGATCGCAGCCGGATTATCGCGCAGCTTCACGTAAAGCGGCCCGTCGGTCGGGTGCGGTACCGGCAAAGCGGACCCTAAGAAGCCGTCGGGAACCTGTACCGGGTGCGTGAATCCCGGGTCGTTGGCGATCGAGTCGACCAGATAAAGATTGGACCCTGAGAGTTTGCAGGCCAGCTCCGGCGTCGAGGGGCAGGTGAGCTCCTTCAGCACAGGCAGCCGCACGAGATTGCCCAACGGCAACCAGTCCCCGGCGATGCCCTTGTCGACGACTCTAAATTGCAGCGGCCCGAATGCCGAGGTGCCGAATGCTTTGGCGGGGTTGAGCGTGGCCACCGCGACCTGGGCGTTCTCGAGGGTCATGCTGCCGGCCGAGAAGCCGAGCACCGTCGCTGAGGACTCATCAACTGTGGCCACTTCCACGCTCTCGTCGCGCGTGAAGGCCGCGGGCGACTGCGTGCGCAGCGCGAAGATCAGAGTCGCGTCCTGCGGCAGTTCGCCTTGATCGGTCAGCTGTATATTGCTGTCCTTGCCGGAGGCGGAGGGTTGGACGCTCCTGCCGATCAGCAGCACACGCGGGCGCGGCCCGTCCACGGCGGCGGTCAGCGGCAACACCCGTCCATCCTTCAGCGTGACCTTCGTGGGGATGCCGCGCTCGGGCTTCAAGGTTGTCGCGGCTTGCGCATCCTGCGCCACCATCGACAGCTCGTCGGCGCCGTTGCGCGTCGACAGCTCGCCCGGCACGAATGCGATGTTCCTTACGACCAAGCTCGCCACTTGGTCGAGGCGGCTGCCTTTCAGCACCCCTTGCGCGTCGCCCGAATGCAGGGTGAAGCCGTCGAAATGGCCCGCCTCGGAGAAGGTCTGAATCGAAATCGGCAGCGGGTGGCTGTTCCCTGCTTCGCTCACCAACAGGGTCATGGCGCCGGGCTTTGCGTCCTGAAGCGGCAGTTTCACCTCGAGCTCGTTGGGTTTGACGGTCTTCCAATCCGCTTTGATCTCCTTGCCGGCCGGGTCCTTGATCATGATCCTGTCCACGCAACTCACGCTGTCGGCCTGCAAGTGCACCGTGTCCTGGCGTCCAACCACCAAAGCGTCCTCGTCGCCCGCCGCGAGCTCCCAGTTCTTCGCGTGCGAATTCATCATCAGGAAGCCGGGACCGTGGTAGCGATCGAAGCCCCAATAGCCCTGCAGCGAGCCGCGCACGCTGTCGCCGAAAGCGTCGGCATGCAGCGCCGCGGTGTCGACGACGTAGCCGCCGCGCGCCGCATCGGCGGCGGCGGGCAGGTCGATGCTCTTGCCGTCCTTACCCGTAAGGCTCAAGGTCACGTCATGCGCGTAACCGGTCGAAAAAACCAGCGGCGCACCGTCCACGGGCAACACCAGGGTGCCTCTTCCGGCGCAGTAGATCTCCTTCGGGTTCACTGCATGCAAGGGCGGCAGCTGCGGGGACTCCACCGCGGGCAGCGCGACCACCAACACCGATTGTGGATTGTGAAAGGACGGCGCCGTGTTCAACGTCAGCATGAGCTCATCGCCATGCGGCGAAGCCAGGGCCGGGATATATTGATACTGCGCGGTGTGGAAGGAGTCGAATATTCGAGCAATGTCGAATATAGACGCGATGTAGGGGCTGTAGTAGCCGTAGCTCAGCTGCGGCGTGTAGCTTGCCTCCATGGCCAAATCGCTGCCCGGCCCGGACGTCAATGCCTCGACGATCGAGGTGCTGTGCCCGTCATTGAGTATCAGGGATTCACCACCCTGCGTCAGGCAAGGCGCTTGCAGCTCCGGGATTCTGTCGAGGCATTTCTCGTCGACCTTGATGGCAAGACTGCGTGCCAGAAGCGGCGCCGCCTCCGCGAGCTTGGCCGGTTCTGCGTCATTGAGCGCGCGGACCTCCGAGAGATAGAGCTCAAGGCGGGAACGGTCGAGTGCGGCCTGGTTGAGATCCTGTGAAGTGCGCACGAATGCGCCCGGGCGTCCCCGCACGGCGCCCACCAGTGTCTTATAATCGCCGCCCGTCTGCGGGGCGAGAAACACCAGTACTTGTTGCGCCCCCTCCGGCACGGTGACCGTCATTCCCTCGCGGCCGCACTTGCCGGTCCACGTCTTGCATGGAAAGAACCACCCTTCCGGCGGGGGATTGGTTGAACCGCTCAAAAATGCGGCCACCATCAAGTAGTGCGCCGATTGGGTGGCTGGCAAATCGGCCCTTATCCAAATGCGATCGCCCACATTGAGATTCGGGACTTCGACGGCGGGCAGCGTCTTTGCACCGCGGGTGACCTTGAGTTTGAGGGTGGGTCCGGCCAGGTCGAACGGTGCGGGGTCGGCATGAGCCACGGCAGCCCCAATGATTGCTAAAATGAGCGCTAAACTTCGCAAACGCATGGGGACTTCGAGACCTCCTGTGGCAGCGGCGCCGGCTTCGGCCTGGGCTTAGATCGCCGTTCGCCGGCGAAGTTCGCAGGACCGGGCCTTCGACCGACGGCATTTCGTAGGACGCCAAAATGACCAAAACCCATCCTCAGTGTACCCATCTTGGGACGGTGAAGCCCCTGACCCCCTCAGGGGACGGCTGTCAGGAGTGCCTGGCCATGGGCGATACCTGGGTTCATCTTCGCCTCTGCAGAAGCTGCGGACATGTCGGCTGCTGCGACGATTCGAAGAATCGCCATGCGCGAAAGCATTTCCTGAAATCCAGGCACCCCATCATTTCATCGTTCGAGCCCGGCGAGGATTGGAGCTGGTGCTTCATCGACGAAATTCAGGTTTTCCCGGCATGACCATCGGCGACGCAAGTCTGGCCGACGGGCCGCCGTTCCTCGGCCGCAAAGCGCAGATGTTTCCGCAACTGACGGCGGCGCAGATCGCCCGGCTGGAAGCCCATGGGACCCACAGGACCGTGGCGCAGGGCGAGATATTGGGGGAACCGGGCGATCGAAATCGTCCGATGCTCGTGGTGTTGTCCGGCAGCATCGAAGTGCTACAGCCCGGCCTCCGCGGCGAAGTGTTGATCGTGGTGCATGCGGCGGGCAGCTTCACGGGCGAGATGAGCACGCTGCAGGGCGTCGGCAGCCTGGTGCGATCGCGGGTCCGCGACGCGGGAGAAGTGCTGGTGATCAGCGAGGAGCGGCTGCGCGCGATCATTCAAACCGACGCGGATCTCAGCGAGCTCTTCATGCGCGCTTACATCCTCAGGCGGGTCGGGCTCATCTCATCGCAGTCGGGCGACGTCATCCTGCTGGGCTCGAGCCAATCCGCGGGCACGCTGCGCTTGCAGCAGTTTTTGACGCGAAACTCATTTCCCTATGTCTACCTCGACGTGAACACGGACTCGGGTGTGCAGAGTCTGCTGGACCGTTTCAAAGTCAGCGCGGACGAGGTGCCGGTGGTGCTGTGCCGAGGCGCGGTGGTGCTCAAGAATCCCAGCAACGAGGAGGTGGCCGCGTGCCTGGGGATGAATCAGCAGATCGACGACGACAGAATCCGGGATCTCATCGTCGTGGGCGCAGGTCCTGCGGGGCTCGCCGCCGCGGTATACGCCGCCTCAGAGGGGCTCGACGTGCTGGTGCTCGAAACGGGCACGCCCGGCGGGCAGGCGGGATCGAGCTCCAAAATAGAGAACTATCTGGGATTTCCCACCGGCATTTCGGGTTTGGCGCTGGCCGCGCGTGCGCGGGTCCAGGCGCAGAAATTCGGCGCGGAAATCAGGACGGCGTACTCGGCGATGAAGCTGAATTGCAATCAGCGGCCGTACGCGGTCGAGCTGTGCCACGGCGGGGCGGTGCGCGCGCGATCCGTCGTCATCGCGACCGGCGCCGAGTATCGACAACTCGCCGTCGAGCACGCGTCCCGATTTCTCGGCCTCGGCATCTACTACGCCGCCACCGCCACCGAGGCACGGCGCTGCGAAATGAAGGAGGTGATCGTCGTGGGCGGCGGCAATTCCGCCGGCCAGGCCGCGGTTTTTCTCGCCGGCAGCTGCCGCCAAGTGCACCTCTTGGTCCGCTCACGGGGGCTTGCCGATTCGATGTCCCGCTACCTGATCCGACGCATCGACGAAGCCTCCAACATCACGCTGCACGCGAATACCGAGATCATATCGTTGGAAGGCGGCGAGCAATTGCAGCGGGTGGTCTGGAAGGCCGCTGCGAACAATATTTCCGAGACGCACGCGATCGCCCATGTTTTTCTCATGACGGGGGCCGTGCCCAGCACCCGCTGGCTGAAGGGCTGCATCGCGCTTAACGAGAAGGGGTTCGTTCGAACCGGACCCGATCTGACTGCGGGGGACTTCGCGCCTGCGGCCGGATCCGCGGCGCGGCCGCCGCAGTCCTTCGAGACGAACTGGCCCGGGATTTTCGCCGTCGGCGACGTGCGGTGCGGCAGCGTCAAACGGGTGGCGGCGGCCGTCGGCGAGGGGTCCGCATGCGTGCAGCAGGTGCATCAGGCGCTTCAAGATTGAAGGATATCGACTTCACTCGAAACTCCCCGCAGGTCGCACGCAGCTTGATCGGAATGACGCTGCTCGTCGGCGGCGTCGGCGGAGTCATCGTCGAGACCGAGGCATACGATGCGCAAGACCCCGCGTCGCACAGTTATTCGGGGCTCACGCCGCGCAATGCCGTGATGTTCGGGCCGCCGGGCCGAGCCTATGTCTATCTCTCCTACGGCATACATTGGTGCTTGAACTTCGTCTGCCGCGAAGCAGGTCACGGCGCGGGCGTGTTGATACGCGCGCTCGAGCCGACCACCGGCATCGCGCGCATGATGGATCGGCGGCGGCAACAGGATCTGCGAGTTCTCTGCGCCGGACCGGGCCGGCTCGCACAGGCCTTGGGAGTAACCCGAGACCTGAACGGCGCCCGCGTCGATAGGCCGCCGTTCAGCCTGCAGCCCGGGAGTACCCGCGCCCGCGTCGTATGCGGACCGAGAATAGGCATTTCAAAAGCGGTCGAACGGCGCTGGCGCTTCGGACTTGCGGACTCGCGCTACCTCAGCCGCCCGTTTCGTTGAAACGCCTGCGCCCATCGATGGGCTGGCGGCAGCGGCGGTTGTTGCGCGGGTTGACCTAAGGGGTGCCTTTGGGGTATCTCCCTTATCTCGCCCACGCCCGGGGAAGGTGTTGCATGAAAGAGTTACAACAGGCGCTTTCCGAAATTCAATCGATCCGCTGTCAAGTGGCCCGCGGCACGGAATTTCGCGGTTATGGTCCGGCATCCATCGCCGCGAGCGGAATTCTTGCGCTGTTGGTCGCCGCCGTGCAGGCATGGTGGACGGCAAAAACCGCAAATAGCGACCTCACGACTTGGCTCGGCGTGTGGGCGGGAACCGCGGCTGTCTCGGTGCTTCTGAGCGGGATTGAGACTTTGCTGCGGACGCGCCGTGTGCACGTGGGATTTGCCCGGGAGATGGTCCAATCCGCCGTCGAACAGTTCCTGCCCGCGGTCATGGTCGGCTTTCTGCTGACGATCGTTTTGGTGCGGGTGGCGCCGCAGGATTCTTGGATGCTGCCGGGCCTCTGGCAACTGATCTTCAGCTTGGGAGTTTTCGCCTCGTGCCGGTTCCTGCCGCGACACATGTTTGCGGTCGGCGTGTGGTACCTGGCGGCCGGGCTGTTTTGCCTGGCCGCCGGCAGCGTCACGCGGACATTGCTGCCCTGGGCGATGGGAATACCATTCGGCGTCGGCCAGCTCTTGGTGGCAGCCGTGCTTCAGTTCGGATATGGGGAAAACCTTGAGTAAGCGCGGCGGCAAGAAGGGCGCCGGTCCGCGATTTGCCTACGGTGGGCTGGACCGGGTCATTCACGAGCGTGCGCGTCTCAGCGTGCTGACTTCGCTGGTCACCCACACCAAGGGATTGTTGTTCGCCGACCTGAAGCAGCTTTGTGCGCTGACCGACGGCAACCTCAACCGGCACTTGCAAGTGCTCGAGGATGCAAAACTGATCGCGATAGCCAAGGGCGTGCAAAACAACCGGCCGCAGACGCTCTGCCGCATCACCCCCTTGGGGCGCAGGCGCTATGTCGAGTACCTGTCCGTACTCGAGCAGGTGCTGTTGGACGCGGCTTCCGCGGTCAAGGCGGAAGGGGCTGCGAAGGAGGCGACTTGATCTCCTGTGTCGGACGGGCACGCGCCGATGCGAGCCACGGCCACATCCTTTCGAGTACCCCGTCGCGCCTGACGAAGTGATGCCAGAGGGCCGCGAGGATATGCGCCGCCGCGAGAGCGAACAGGGCGTAGGCGAAATAGCCGTGCAGGTCCTCGGTGGGCTCGAAAATGGCGCGATTGGATGCAATCCCGAAATTCACGCGAATCAGGCCAAGGTCGAGCACCCTGCCATGCCAGATGAAGGTCACGATCCCTATGATGGGCGTCACGAACAGCAGCGCATACAGGCTCAAATGCGCGCCGCGCGAAAGCCGGCGGAACAGCGGGCCGATGTCGCCGGGCAACTCGGGAACCGGATGGGCGAGGCGCCAGCCGTATCTCGCCATCACCAGCAGCCACAAGGCGAGACCGGATAGCGCATGAATATTGATCCAGAACAGATGAGTCCGTTTCGGCCATGAGTCATGCAGGAGCCCAAGCGTTCCCACCCAGACGACCAATGCGGCAACCGCCCAGTGCAGAACGATGGCGCCGCGTCCGTAGGATTTCACGTCATTCATCGGGCAGTGCTCGGTTTGAATTCTCGGCTTGCGGTTCGCCGGCAACATCGTATACTTTGTAGTGCAAAGTATACGGCTGTCAAGCAGGAACCGGCGCAGCGTCGAATGAGTGAATCCATGACAATTCGAGTGTGCGTCATCGTTTCGCAATATCCTGGACCGCCGAAATGACCGCGATCGCCCACCCGGGTCTTCTGTGGTGCGGGATCGCGCTGACCGCGTTCGCCATGATCTATGGCGTCATCGCATGCATCGCGGTGAGTATACGGATTCGAACCTCGGGGTTCACCCCCAGAGATCCTCCCCCGGTGACGATTCTGAAGCCCCTGTGCGGGGCAGACCGGGAAACGTATCAATGTCTGCGCTCGTTCTGCGAGCAGGTCTACCCACAATTTCAAATAGTCTTCGGGGTCCGCGAGTCGACGGACCCCGCATTGGAGCTGGTGGAGCGGCTGCGAACGGAGTTTCCGCGGGTCGATTTCGCGGTGGCGGTCGATCGCCGTCAGCACGGCACCAGCCGCAAAGTGAGCAATCTCATCAATATGATGCCGCTCGCGCGCCATGACTATCTGGTGGTGTCCGATAGCGACGTGATAGTGAAGCGCGACTATCTCGCCAAAGTCGCGGGACCGCTTTTCGACGGCGGCGTCGGCATTGTCACATGCGCCTATCGAGGCAGCCCGCGGCGGGGACTGTGGTCGCTGCTCGGATCCATGTTCATCAATGAGTGGTTCATGCCGTCGGTGCGGGTCGCGGCGATGGCGGGCTCGCGGGCTTTCGCATTCGGCAGCACCATTGCGATCAGGCGCCAGGTGCTCGAGCGCATCGGCGGCTTCGCGGCCATCGCCGATCAATTGGCGGACGACTATCGATTGGGCGAATTGACCCGCGCCTTGGGGCTGCGTACCGTGCTCTCCGAGGTCGTGGTCGAAACAGCGGTCGCCGAATGCAGCTTCTGGGATCTCGTCCGGCATGAACTGCGATGGCTGCGCACCATACGCGTATTGCGTCCGATGGGATACGGCTTCTGCTTCATCACGTTTGGATTGCCCGTCGCCGGGCTTGGAGTTCTCCTGGCGGGAGGCGCCGCGGCCGCGGCCTGCATGTTCTGCGTCGTGGCGCTGACGCGCATCATGCTGCACCTGTCGGTACGAAGGCCGGGTTCCAGCCCGCTGCAGATCGCCGTTTTGCCCGTCAGGGATACGCTCTGCCTCTTGCTCTGGGTGTGGGGCTTTTTCGCGCGAAGCGTGCAATGGCGGGAGAAGCGCTACAGAGTGGGCCGCGACGGATCGGTCCAACTCGTCGAGGACTTGATTCCGTAAATCTCAGCTTTGCAGGTGTCCCAAGGGGATTCTGGTCGTGCGCTTGACGGTCGCAAGCACGACACTCGATTGCATGTCCCGTACATTGGGCACGCGAATGAGTTTTTTCAGCACCACGTTGCTCAATGCCTCCAAGTCCTTGCCGTACACCTCCAGGATGAAGTCGTAGCTTCCTGTCATCGCAAGGCACTTGGTGACCTCGTCCATGAGGAGTATTTCCTTTTCGAACCTCGCAACGGTCTCATCCGTGTGCTCGGTCAATTTGACTTGCACGATGGCGAGGACGCCGAGTCCGATACGCGCGGGATTGAGCAGTGCCGCATAGCCTTCGATGGCCCCGCCTGATTCAAGCGCCTTGATCCGCCGCGCACACGGCGTGGGCGACAGCCCGATGATTTCGGCCAGTTCCACCACCGGCAGGCGACCATCGCGCTGCAGCGCAGCAAGTATCCGAGCATCAAAGCGATCGAACTTCATGTTATGGCTCAGAGTAGGTCAATTCATGGCGATTATCGCTAATTGCTCCCGCACATGGTAGTGTTTTTAGCGATTTCAGAGCCGACGGCTGGACTAGCCTTGAGTCCGTGAACGCACGTCCGGCCCCCCAGTTGCGAACCCACGAAAGCACTGCGCTCGATTGGCGCGCCGTGCTGCGCCACATCGCCGCGTCTCGCGCCCTCGACGACCTTGAAGAATCCTCCCTCCTGCCGCAGCGCAAGGTGCTGTACCAATTCTCGGCCCGTGGACACGAACTCACGCAGGTGCTGCTGGGCAGCCGACTGTCGGGACCGCGAGACGGGGTCGGCGCTTACTATCGATCGCGGCCATTGTTGCTCTGCCTCGGACTGCCGCTCGAAGAGGCGCTGGCGTCGACCATGATGCGCAGGGGCGGAATGAGCGAGGGCCGCGACATCGGCGTTGTGTTCAATCTGCCGCGCAGATCCGGCGCCTGTGTATTACCGGTGTGCGGTGGGGTGGGGACGCAATATACGCCCGCGGTGGGCTGGGCACAGGCTTTGCGTTATCGCGCTCAGGTGCTCGGCGATGCGCAGTGCGAGAACAGCATTGCCGTCGCGCATGGCGGGGAGGCGTCGACGGCCACGAACGGCTTCTGGGCGGCGCTCAACATCGCGACCACCGAGCGCCTGCCGCTCTTGTTCTTCATCGAGGATAATGGCTACGGCATCTCGGTGCCGTCGCGGCTGCAAACTCCGGGCGGCAATATCGCCGCCAATCTGGCTGGTTTCCAGGGGTTGCGTGTGCTCGACGGCGATGCCTCCGACCCCCTGGCGGCCGCCGCGCTCATTGAGAGCGCCGTGACGGGAGTGCGCGAGGGGCGGGAACCGGCGCTGCTGCGGCTTGTGGTGCCGCGTCTGTCCGGACACTCGGGACAGGATACTCAAACCTACAAGAGCGCGGGTGAAATCGCCGCCGAGAAAGAGCGGGATCCGCTCGTGCGGCTTCGCATGCAGCTGGTGCCCGATGTTCTGTCTGCCGACGATTGGGAGCTCGAGATTGCTCGAGGACGCCAAGCGGTTGCGCAGGCATACGCTCGGGTCGATGAGCTCTGCGCTCCCGATGCCGCGCGCGTGCGACGCTACCTGTTCTCGGAAATCGGAGCGGACGGCGCCGTTGAGCCGCAGCAGCAGGGCGGAATCCGCTGCGACGGCGCCGCGCTTCCCGCAGGCACGGAGCAGGCGAGTCCGCAGGGTCCGCGCATCAATTGGGTCACCGCGGTGCGCCGCACCCTCGAACACGAGCTCGCCGTGAATCCTCGCATGCTCATCTTCGGCGAGGATGTGGGCCGCAAAGGCGGGGTGCACGCAGCGACTCTCGGGCTGCAGGAGAAATTCGGGGCGGCGCGGGTATTCGATACCAGCCTTTCGGAGGAAGGCATCATCGGACGAGCGGTGGGCATGGCGGCGGCCGGACTCATGCCCGTGCCGGAAATTCAATTTAGGAAATATGCGGACCCTGCCGCAGAGCAGCTCAACGACTGCGGCACCATGCGCTGGCGCACCGCCAATCGATTCGCCGCGCCCATGGTGGTGCGTATCGCCGGCGGGTTCTTCAAATGCGGCGACCCCTGGCACAGTCAGTCCAACGAAGTCCAATGGCTGCACGGGCTGGGTTGGCGCGTGGCCATGCCCTCGAATGCGCAGGATGCCGTCGGATTGCTGCGCAGCGCCCTGCGCGGCAATGACCCTACGATATTCTTCGAGCATCGATCGCTGCTCGACTCCGCTTCAGCGCGCCGCGCCTATCCCGGCGATGAGTTCGTGGTGCCCTTCGGCAAGGCGAGCCTGCTGCGCGAGGGAGACACGCTCACGATCGTCAGTTGGGGCGCCCTGGTCGAGCGCTGCGAGCAAGCCATCCTCGGCAGCGGGGTATCCGCCGACCTTTTGGACCTCAGGACCCTGTCGCCGTGGGACCGCGCTGCGACCCTTGCATCGGTGCGCAAGACCCGACGCTGCCTCATCGTTCACGAAGACACGTTGACCGCCGGATTCGGAGCGGAGATTGCCGCGGTGATCGCCAAGGAGGCGTTCTTCGATCTCGATGCGCCGATCGAGAGGCTCGCCATGACCGATGTGCCGAGTCCCCACAGCCCTGTGCTGCTCGACGCCGTCCTGCCGAGTGTCGAGACCATATCGATCGCAATCAAGTCCCTGGCCGAGATTTGAGCGTGGCCCTCGTTGCGGACGTGCTGGCTCCTCCCAACGAAGAGGGGACGCGTGCCACGGTATTGCGCTGGTGCAAGCAAGTGGGCGACAGCGTCGTCAAGGATGAACCGCTGCTGGAACTCGAAACCGACAAGGTCACCGTGGAAGTTCCTGCGCCCGCCGACGGCATCCTGGTCGAGGTGTTGAAAGAGGCGAATGTCGAGGTCAATCCGCACGAGGTGCTCGCACGCCTGCGCCTCGGCAACGAGTCGGCGGCGGCAAGAGCACCGGGAGCGGCCGGACCCGCGACGCCGTCCGAGACCCCATCGTCGCCCGCTGCAGGCGCTGCGCGCGGCCGGTTGAGTCCCGCGGTGCGCCGGCTGCTGCGCGAACACTCGATCTGTGAATCCGGCATCGACGGCACCGGCCGCGACGGCAGGGTGACGGCGGACGATGTGGTGCGTTCCGTGGAGGCGCGCCAAGAGGCGCCGCAGCCGCACAGCACGCGAATTCCGCATACGGCCATTCGGCGGCGGGTGGCCGAGCACATGGCCCGCAGCATTGCCGAGGCACCGCACGTCACCTGTCTTTTCGAGGCCGACCTTTCACGGGTGCTGGCGCACCGTGCACTGCATGCGGCCGACTACCAATCGCGCGGCGCCCGCCTCACGCTGACGGCTTACTTCATCAGCGCCTGCGTGCAGGCCCTGCGCGTCCACAGGGAAGTCAACGCGACCTTTCACCCGGATTCGCTCGAGCTGCACGCCGATGCGAACATCGGCGTGGGCACAGCCTTGGGCGATGCGGGGCTGATCGTCCCGGTGATACGCCGCGCCCAAGAATTGACCTTGTTCGGCGTGTCGCAGCGGCTCGATCAGCTGGTGCAGGCCGCCCGCGCAGGCAAGCTCCATCCCGAGGACGTGCGTGGCGGCACCTTCACGATCTCGAATCACGGGGTGGGCGGCAGTCTGCTGGCCGCTCCCATCGTCATCAATCAGCCGCAGGTGGCAATTCTAGGCGTCGGCAAAGTCGAGCGCCGAGTGCGGGCGGTGCAAGTCGACGGCGTGGAGATGATCGGCGTGCGCTCCATGTGCTATCTCACGCTCACGATCGATCACCGCGCGCTGGATGCCTTCCAGGCCAACGCGTTTCTGACCTCGGTCACGGCGACGCTGGAGCAGTGGCCGGCGGACGATCGATGACCGAGTACACCATCCGCCGCACCACGGTCAACGACGCCGCGGTCATCGCGCACCATCGCGTCAGCATGTTTCGCGACATGGGGCAGGTGCCCACGCAGGCGCTGGCGGCGGAGTTGCTGGAAGCTTCGCAGGCGCAACTTGCGTCGCTCCTTCGCGAGGGTTTTTATGTCGGCTGGCTGGCGGTCGGTGCAAACGACCGGGTACTCGGGGGAGCCGGGGTGCACCTCAAGCCGACGCTGCCGCGCATCACTCATGAGGGCCGCGTTGCAACGGGGTCGATCCCGCTGGCGGTCAACGTCTACACCGAACCACGGTCGCGCCGCTTAGGTGTTGCTCGCGCGCTCATGCAGGCGATGATGGAGTGGGCAAGGGCGCAAGGGTTCGATCGCTTGCTGCTGCATGCTTCCGACAGCGGACGGCCCCTCTACCGCTCGCTTGGATTCGCCCCGACCAACGAGATGCGTTGGTCGATCGACCACGCACGGCCCTAACCGCGATTCGAGCGCAGCTCCCCGCCGGTCACGCCGCCTGAACCCTTGTTCGCGAGGCGTTGCAGCGTGGGATGGCGCTGCAATTCGCGCCATGCTGAGTGGAGAGATTCGACCTCGCGCGCTTCCACGCAGCCGTTGGATGCGGTCTCCTCCAATGCGGCCGCCGCGCGCATCAGATTGGCGGCCCCCAAATTGGCTGCGGCGCCCTTTATCCCGTGCGCGTGACCGGCTATCGTGCCGGCGTCGCCGTGCGCGGCGGCCGCAAGCAGCGCTACGACATGTTCGTCGACCGTCACTACGAATACTCCGAGCAACTCCTCCAGAAATGGCGCATCATCGCCGACCCTTTCGCGCAGCGCGGGCTCGTCCAGCACCGCGGAGGGTTGCCCGCCCGCGAGATTCGCGGCGATCTGCCGTTCCGGGAGCGAACCCGTGTTGAGCAGCCCTTCGAGCCGGCTTCTCAACGCGTGAGGGTCGATGGGTTTCGTCAGGTATTCGTTCATTCCAGCCGCCAAGCACCGGTCGCGATCGCCGCTCAATGCGTGCGCTGTGAGCGCGATGACGGGTACGGTCGAGGCGGCTGCGCCCGCGGCGCCTGCCCGTATGCGTCGCGTCGCTTCGTAGCCGTCCAACACCGGCATTTGGCAGTCCATCAAGACGACGTCAAAGGCCGACTCGGCCAATTGCGCGATCGCCGCTTCGCCGTTGTCCGCGACCGTCACTTCGGCGCCGAGCCTCTCTAAGATTCGGCGGGCCAGCTTCTGATTGACGATGTTGTCCTCGGCGAGCAGGACCCGCATGCGGCAAAGCGAGTCGACGATGACGCCATGTGCGGGAACGGTCGCCGCCCTCGCCTTGCCCACGACTTCCCGCAGGCACAGCAGCAGCGCGGTGTGCTTTACCGGTTTCGTCATGATGCGGTCGATGACCCTGTCCTCCGCCCGCGTTTGCACGCGGCTGCCCAGAGAGGTCATCAGGACGATTGGAACCTCCGTGCCGGCGGGGTGCTCGCGAAGGCGTTCCGCGAGCCAAGGCCCAGGGTGATCCGGCAGATCGTGATCGAGCAGTACGATGTCCGGAGCGCGATCGGAGGCGACGAGCTGCATCCACAGCTCCGCACCCTCCATGGCCGTTGCGACGCTCGTCACCCGGCATCCTACCGAGGTCAGCTGGCTCTCGATGATCCGGCGGTTGGTGGGATGATCGTCGACGACGAGCACCCGACAATCCTCCAGGTCCGCCGACTCGGCCGGGACGTTGAACGATGCGACCTCGGGCAGCGCAATTTCAAACCAAAAACACGAACCCGAGCCCATCGTGCTGTCGACCCCGATCGTTCCATTCATCAATTCGACGAGGCGGCGGCAGATCGACAGGCCGAGACCGGTCCCCCCGAAGCGCCGGGTCATCGAGGCGTCCGCCTGGCTGAAGGGCATGAACAGCCGTGCGCGCTGTTCGGCCGAAAGACCGACGCCGGTATCGGAAATTTCCATGCGCAGGCCCACGCCTCCGTCCGTCACTGCCCGCCGGCGCAGGCAGAGCCGCACTTCACCCTTGGCGGTGAATTTGATGGCATTGCTCAGCAGGTTGAGAATGACCTGCCGCAGGCGGGTGGGGTCGCCGCGCAGGCCCCTCGGCAATGCCGGATCCACATCGACGATGAGCTCAATGTTTTTCTCCGCGCTGCGAAGCGCGACGGCGTCGATGGACTGTTCGATGAGCGAGAATAGGTCGAAGTCGATCTGTTCCAGGGTCATTTGACCCGCCTCGATCTTCGAGAAATCCAGCACGTCATTCAGGACGGCGAGCAGCGACTCGCCGCTCGAGCGAGCGATCTCGGCCAGTTCGTGCTGTTCCTTGGTCAGTTCGGTGTCGAGCAGAAGCCCGGTCATTCCGATCACGCCGTTGAGCGGGGTGCGTATTTCGTGGCTCATGTTAGCGAGAAATTCGCTCTTCGCCCGATTCGCCGCCTCGGCGGCCTCCTTGGCGGCACGGAGCTGCTCTTGTGCATGCTTGCTCTGCGTAACGTCGCCCACGTAGCCGTTCCATTCGGCGCTGCCGTCCTCGCTCAATCTGCACACGGCATCGCCCTCGACCCAGCCTATGCTGCCGTCGGGACGCACGACGCGATGTGCGATGTGCCAAGGCTCGCGCGCCTGCCGTGCGCGGCGCCTCGACGCCACGTTTGATTCGCGGTCGTCAGGGTGCGTGATTTCGATCAGCGCCGCCGAGTTGCCCATGAGGTCCTTCGCGGACAGTCCGTAAACCGGCAGCACGCCGGGGCTCACGTACTGGAATTCTGTCTTTCCGTCCCGGTCGACCCGCAATTGAAAGATCATCCCCGGAACATGGTCTGCCACCATGGCGAGCCGCTGACTGGCCAGTTCGCGCTGCGTCTCCGCAAGCTTGTGTTCCGTGATGTCGAATTGCACACCGAACATGCGCGACGGCTTGCCGTCCGCCGCGCGCTCGACCACGCCGACCGCACTGAGAAACCATTTCCAGGTTCCGTCTCTTGCGCGCATTCGGTGCTGGCCGCGGTAAAGGTCGGTGCGCCCGGTGACGATGTCCTCTATGCCGCGATCGTTCGCGGCGCGGTCGTCGGGATGATACTGATTGCGCAGCCACTCGAAGTCCAGGCCATGCACCTGCTCCGAGTGGCCGAGCGATGCGAAGAACACCGAGTTGGCCTCGACGGCATTGGTGGTGGCGTCCAACTCCCAAGTGCCGATATTGCCGCCTTCGATCATCGTCAGGACGCGGCTTTGATCGCGCCGCGTAGCTTCGCGCTTCAATACTTCGCCGGTCACGTCGGTCTGGATGCACGCCCATCCTCGAAGGGTACCTTGCGAGTCGAGCAGGGGTTGCGCATCGGTATCCAGCCACCATTCGCGGCCGTTCTTGCTGCGTACCAGGATCTCGAACCGAACGCCTCTGACCGCCGCGAAGGCTTCGCGAACCTGCCTGACGGTGTCGGAATGGGTGCCTTCGAAGTAGATGAGTTCGCTGACCTTCTGCCCGAGGACCTCGCCGATAGCGTAACCGGTCATTCTGGTGAAGCTGTCATTGACCCATACCAGCCGGCGCTCTGTGTCGCTGATTGTGACCCCATAGCCGGTATTGCGCGTGGCCATCTGCAGCCATTCGGCAATGCTGTCGGGGGTCAACCTGGCGGGGCTCGAGCCGCCGATTACGAGGAGAATCCAGCCCCATGGCACTGCGATCAACAGCGCGAGCGCTGCGCCGAGCGCCCAGTGCGCCGCTGTACTCGCGGGGTCATAACGAGACCAGAGTCCGGATGCGAGGACGATGCAAAGAAGCCCGGCCCCCACCGCCCAGAGAGGCCGCGCCGAGGCCTTGCCGCACAGCACTGCTCGCACTCGCAGCAGCTTGCTTCGGTCGGCTCCCATGCGTTGGTATCGGCGGAAATACCGAATACTTGAAGGTCCAGAGCTTGCGGCGCCGCACAACGCCTATGGGAGTTGAATCCCGCCGAAGCGCTGCATCACCGATGCATCCGGCGCCGGCAATGCCCCATCGATTCGAGCCGCGACCCGCGACAAATACAATTCTGAAGCAGGGAACACGCGCGCATATATCTCCCTGCACAGCGCGGCGGCGCGCGCTCCCGGCCAATCGGCGGGCAGCAGCCGCGAAGGCAGCAGGGGATCGCGGAGGTGCAGGCGGCGGTATTCATGGATCAGCAGGGTGCGCACGATGAAGCTCGCCTCACGATCCGGCACGCGAGATACGCGCAATGCCTCGAGCACGAGTTCGAAGCGATTCACGAATCGCCGATAGCGCAGCCCGAGATCGCAGAGGTCCCAACCGAGGGTGACGAGGCGCTGTGGAGCGCCGTCGTCGGCCAGATTGGCCTCGAATATCATGGCCTTGGACAGGGGCCCTGCGCGCATCTGCTGCCGCATGAAATGCGAATCCAGCTCCGGGTGTGCGAAAACATTGGCGCTGATCTCGCCGAATCCCCGCCAGATCAATTCCTCCTTGAATTCCTTGCGCTCCGCGGCCCGCATGGGCGGCAGCACGATCAATGTCCAGCGCCCCGACCATGCGGCGTGCGGCTCGCCGTAAATCCGCTTGGTCGCCTCCGCGAAGCGCTCGCGTCCGTCGTGCGACAAACGATATTCGCTGAGCTTCCCTGCGCGGCGTCCCTCGAGCCAGCCATCCTTGGCCAGGCGCGCGGTTGCGGTCCGCACCAACCGTTCATTCAGCCCGAAGGGCGCAGCCAGGGCAATCAAGCCGGCGAGTGCGACGGCGCCGCCGCGGGGCATGATGGCGTCGCCGAAGAGGGTCACGATGAGCGATCCACCCCGCAGCGGCCGCTGGCGCCGATATCGCGCGACCAGCAGTGCGGCGGCGGAAACACCGGCGTTGGCGGTCTCTGCGCTCACTTCGCGGATTGTAGTACGGCTCCTCTTCGTGATACAGAAAAAATGGAAATTTCATGTTTTCTGTATCATAATATTCGGGTCGACCGATTTTTCGGAGGCGGGTGTGTACACGCAAGCGTTGGATGCACAGGGATCGGGCGCCTTGCCCGCGGACGACGCAAGGCTCGAGCGGCGTTTCCTTGCGCGCGTCGACGCCGAGGAGAAGATCGAACCGAAGGACTGGATGCCTGCGCGCTACCGCAGCACCTTGATTCGCCAGATCTCCCAGCACGCGCATTCCGAGATCGTCGGCATGCTGCCGGAGGGCAATTGGATCACCCGCGCCCCCACGCTGATGCGCAAGGCCATCCTCATCGCCAAAGTGCAGGACGAAGGCGGCCACGGCGCCTATCTCTACAGCGCCGCCGAGACTCTCGGCGTGAGCCGCGATCAGCTCATCGATCAACTGTTGTCGGGCAAGGCCAAGTACTCGAGCATCTTCAACTATCCGACCCCGACATGGGCGGATGTGGGCGCCATCGGCTGGCTGGTCGACGGCGCCGCCATCATGAATCAGATTCCACTGTGCCGTTGCTCGTACGGTCCGTATGCGCGCGCCATGGTGCGCGTCTGCCGCGAGGAGAGTTTCCATCAGAGGCAGGGCTACGACATCATGCTGCAGTTGGCCCGAGGGTCGCCGGAGCAGAAGCGCATGGCGCAGGAGGCCCTCGACCGTTGGTGGTGGCCGGCGCTCATGATGTTCGGACCCTCCGACGCCAATTCGACGCACAGCGGCGAATCGCAGCGCTGGAAGATCAAACGCTTCTCGAACGACGAACTGCGGCAAAAGTTCGTCGATTTCACGGTGCCGCAGGCGCAGTTCCTCGGCCTTTCCATTCCCGATCCGCAGCTGCGGTGGGACGAGGCCAAGAAGGGATATGAATTCGGACCGATCGATTGGAGCGAGTTCGATCGAGTGCTTAAAGGCAATGGACAGTGCAATGCAGAGCGGCTTCATGCGCGCCGGCAAGCCCATGCCGAGGGTGCCTGGGTGCGCGAGGCCGCGAGCGCCCATGCCGAGAAGCAACGCCGGCGCGCCGCCGCGGCCGCCGCATAGGAGAGCGCCCCAATGAGCATCCCATCCCCCGTGAGCGACAGCCGCCAGTGGCCGCTGTACGAGGTGTTCGTGCGTGCGCGCGGCGGCCTCGATCACAAGCATGTGGGCAGCCTGCACGCGGCGGATGCGCGCATGGCCATCGATCACGCGCGCGATCTGTACACCCGCCGCCAGGAAGGGGTCAGCATCTGGGTCGTGCCTTCCAAGGAGATTACCGCGTCCGATCCAACCGAGAGCGATTCTCTGTTCGAGCCGGCTCGCGACAAGATCTATCGCCACCCGACGTTCTACGACATTCCCGACGAGGTCAAGACGCTGTGAGCGACCTTGTCCGCTATCTGCTGCGGCTGGGCGATCTGAGCTTGGTTCTCGGGCAGCGGCTCGGCGAGTGGGTGGGACATGCGCCGGCGCTGGAGGAGGATTTGGGGCTGGCCAACATCGCGCTCGATCTCATAGGCCAGGCGCGGCTGCTGCTCTGCTATGCAGGTGAAGTCGAGGGACGCGGCCGCAGCGAGGACGACATCGCCTATTTGAGGGAACACCGCGACTACCTGAATGCGACGCTGGCCGAACAGCCTAACGGCGACTTCGGACAGACCATCGTGCGGCAGGTGCTGATCGATGCCTTCCAGCTCGAGCTATACGGACGCATGACCGCCTCCGCGGACGAACGCCTGGCCGCGATCGCGGCGAAATCCGTCAAGGAAACCCGCTATCACCTACGCTACAGCGCGGGCTGGCTGGTGCGCCTCGGCGACGGCACCGAGGACAGCCACTCAAGAGTTCAGTCGGCCCTGGAGAAGCTCTGGCCGTATACGGTGGAGTTGTTCGCCGAAGATGAATTGGATCATGCGATGGCCGAACAGGGGGTGGCGCCTCCATTGGCGGAAGTACGGGCGGCGTGGAGCGCCCGCATCGACGGGATACTGGCCGAGGCGACGCTCAATCGCCCCGCGGATAGGCCCTATTCCTGGCATGGCAAGCGCGGTCAACACAGCGAGCACTTGGGATACCTGCTCGCCGAGATGCAGTATCTGCAGCGCACCTATCCCGGAGCACGCTGGTGAACCGGCGGGTGTCGCTCGCTTGGGATGCCCTCGCCTCGGTCGAGGACCCCGAGATTCCCACCGTGAGCATCGTCGATCTCGGCATGGTTCGCGGCGTCAAGCCGCTGCCCGACGGCACCCTCGAGGTCGAGATCTCTCCGACCTATGTCGGCTGCCCTGCGACCGAGGTCATACGGCGCTCGGCGGAACGCGCGCTGGGCAGCGCGGGGATCGGCGGCTTCGTCGTCACATCAGTGCTGTCGCCGGCTTGGACCAGCGATTGGATCACCGCCGAAGGACGAGGCAAGCTCGAGAGCTACGGCATCGTGCCCCCGGAACGGTCCACCGGATCGCTGCGGGATGTTTTGCGCAAGAACCTGCCCTTGAAATGCCCCCGTTGCCGCTCGGCCGATACCGAAACCTTGAGCGAATTCGGCTCGACGCCGTGCAAAGCGCTGCATCGTTGCCGCGCATGCCTCGAGCCCTTCGAATACTTCAAGTGCATTTGAGCGAACCCTCGGGCAGCGCGCGATGCTGAGTTTTCATCCGTTGAAGGTCGCCTCGGTCGAACGCATCGCCGAGGATGCCGTCTGCCTGAGCATCGAGGTTCCCCCCGAGCTGCGCGACGCATACGCCTTCCGCGCGGGACAGTACGTCACCGTGCGGCGCACGATAGGCGAGCGCGAGGAGCGCCGTACCTACTCGATCGTGACGCCGCCCGGACACGCGGTCATCAGGCTGGGCGTGCGCGTGCAAACCGGCGGTGGCATGTCCGGCGAGCTTTCGCGTCGGTTGCGCGCCGGCGATCGGCTCGACGTCGGTACCCCCATGGGACGATTTCACACGGCGATCAGCGCCGAACGATGCTACTCCTACCTGGCATTCGCTGCGGGCAGCGGCATCACTCCGATTTTGTCCCTCGCCGCGGAGGTGCTCGCACGCGAACCTCGCAGCCGTTTCACGCTGATCTACGGCAACCGCAGCATCGCGAGAACCATGTTCCTGGAGGAGACTCTCGCACTCAAGAACCGCTTCATCGACCGTTTCGCCGTGCACTTCGTGATGAGCCGCGAGCCGCAGCAGACGGAATGGCTCAACGGCCGTATCGACGGGCCGAAGGTGCGCGAGCTCGCGCGCCACATGGCCGAAATTGCGGCCGCGGATGAGTACTTGATCTGCGGTCCCGGCGACATGGTTGAGGAGGTTCGCACCGCTCTGAAGGAGTTGAACGGCAATGCGCCGATTCGCTTCGAGCGGTTTGCAGCCGCAGGCGCCCGGCCCAGGGGGCCGCTGCCGCCCATGCCGCAGGCGGCAGGTGCCGCCTCCGCGCCGCAGGACGTATTGGCCACCATTTCCGTCGTCATGGATGGCCGGCGCCGCAGCTTCCCGATGTCCGCCGGCGATGAATCCGTGCTCGCAGCCGCGGAACGCGCGGGTCTCGAGCTGCCGTTCTCCTGCCGCTCGGGGATATGCGCCACGTGCCGCGCTAGAATTACGCACGGCGCCGCGGTGATGACGCACAATATCGCGCTCGAGCCATGGGAAACCGAGGCGGGATTCGTGCTGTGTTGTCAGGCTCGGCCGACGACCCGCACGCTCGACATCAGCTACGATCACAAATAGACGATGCACCGGATATTCGGGGGAGACCATGTCTTACGGCACCATCTTGTTCAGTGTCGACGGCGGAATCGCCCGGTTGACGTTTAATCGGCCCGACAAGCTCAACAGCTTCAATACGCAAATGCACGGCGACGTGCGCGACGCGCTGGGGCGGTTGCACGGCAGCGGCGCGCGCGTTCTGGTATTGACAGGCACCGGCCGCGGCTTCTGTGCCGGACAGGATCTCGGCGATCGTGCGATCGCTCCCGGCGCCGCCGCCGTCGACCTGGGTGAGTCGATCGAGAAGAACTACAAGCCCCTGGTGCTCGCATTGCAGGGACTGCCCATCCCCGTCATCGCAGCCGTCAACGGCGTGGCGGCGGGTGCAGGCGCCAATATCGCGCTCGCCTGCGACATCGTCATCGCCGCTCGCTCCGCCAATTTCGTGCAGGCTTTCTCCAAGCTCGGACTGCTTCCCGATTGCGGCGGAACGTGGACCCTGCCGCGGCTGGTCGGGCAGGCGCGCTCGCTCGGGCTCACGCTGCTGGGCGAGAAGCTGCCGGCGGACACCGCGGCGGCGTGGGGGATGATATGGCAATGCGTCGCGGATGCGGACCTCGAATCCACCGTCGATGCGCTCGCGCGTCAGTTGGCGGCGGCGCCGACCCGCGGCCTCGCCTGGACCAAGGCGGCCATTCGCGGCGGCTGGCAGCGTTCGCTCGCCGAGCAGCTGGACGTCGAGCGTGATGCTCAGCGGGAGCTCGGCCGATCGGCAGATTACGCGGAAGGGGTGGCCGCGTTCGCCGAGAAGCGTACGCCCCGCTTTACCGGCCGCTGAGCATGTGTCCCGATGACGCTTCATCCGACGATGCGCTGCTCCGCGCCCGGGCGGCGGTGCAGGCGATGCATCGCGCGGATCCTGCCTCCCGGTCCATGGGCATCGAGATCATCGACGCGGCTCCCGGACGGGCTCGAATCGCCATGACGGTGAGTCCGGACATGATGAACGGCTTGGGGCTGTGTCACGGCGGCATCGTGTTCGCGTTCGCGGACAGCGCCTTCGCGTTCGCATGCAATTCCCATGGCGATCCGATGGTCGCGGCGGGCGCCGTCATAGACTTTCTGGCGCCGACCCCGTGCGGCGAGCGCCTGACGGCAACCGCCACCGAGGTGTGGCGCGGTGCGCGCCACGGTATCTACGACGTCGCGGTCACCGATGCCGCGGGCCGCGTGTTGGCGCAATTCCGCGGGCGCTGTTCGCGCTTGAGGGGGCCTTCGCAATGAACTTGCAGAGCTATGTGTGCGCAGCTTGGGTGGGCGGTGGCAGCGACGGAATCGCCATGCGGGATGCTACGACGGGAGAGATCATCGCACTGGCATCCTCCGCCGGCATCGATTTCGGCGCGGCCCTTGACCATGCCCGTGAAGCCGGCGGGCCGGCGCTGCGTGCCATGACCTTCCACGAGCGCGCCGGCATGCTCAAGGCCCTTGCCAAACGTCTGTCGGACCTCAAGGAGGAGTTTCATGCGCTCTCCTACCGTACGGGCGCCACGAAGGCGGATTCCGCCATCGACATCGACGGGGGCATCGGTACGGTCTTCGCCTTTGCCGGCAAGGGCTCCCGCGAACTGCCTAATGCCCGCATCTATGTCGACGGCGACGTCGAACCCCTGTCGAAAACCGGCAGCTTCGCCGGCCGCCACCTGTACGTTTCCCGCGAGGGCGCGGCCGTGCACATCAACGCTTTCAACTTCCCCGTGTGGGGGATGCTCGAGAAACTCGCGCCCACGCTGCTGGCCGGCATGCCGGCCATCGTCAAGCCAGCCACCGCCACGGCCTATCTCGCGGAACTCGTGGTACGCCGCATCATAGAATCCAAGATCCTTCCCGAAGGTGCGCTGCAGCTGGTGTGCGGCGGGTTGGGGGATCTGTTCGACGGCCTTAATTGCCAGGACATGGTTTCCTTCACCGGGTCTTCGCACACTGCGGCCCGCTTGCGCGTGCATCCCGCCATTCTGCGGCATGCCGTGCCCTTCATCGCGGAAACCGATTCGCTGAACTCCAGCATTCTGGCTCCGGACTGCGTACCGGGCAGTGTTGAGTTCGATCTATTCGTCAGGGAAGTGGCTCGCGAGATGACCGTCAAGGCCGGGCAGAAGTGCACGGCCATCCGCAAGGCTTTGGTGCCCGCCGCGATGGCCGGCGATGTGGTCGCGGCGCTGCAAGCGGCGCTGCGCAACATCGTCGTCGGGGATCCGCGCGCGCAGGGCGTGCAGATGGGACCCTTGGTGAGCCAGGAGCAGCGAACCGCGGTGTTGGCTAGCGTCGCCGAACTGCGCCGCGAAGCGGATTTGGTCGAAGGCAGCATCGATCGGTTCGAGGTCAAGGGCGCGGACCGCGAGCGCGGCGCATTCGTGCCGCCGCTGCTGCTGCTGTCTCGCGATGCGCGCGCCTCCCGCGCGATTCACGAGGTGGAGGCCTTCGGTCCGGTTGCGACCGTGGTGCCGTACAGCGACATCGCGGATGCAATCGCACTCGCACGGCGCGGCGAGGGAAGTTTGGCGGCATCGGTGTTCAGTGCCGATGATTCGCTCGCCGGCCATATCGTTCTTGGGCTGGCGCCGTACCACGGGCGCATCCTGGTCGTGAACCGAACCTGCGCGAAGGAATCCACGGGCCATGGCTCGCCGCTCGCGCCGCTGATCCACGGCGGGCCGGGCCGCGCCGGCGGGGGCGAGGAGATGGGGGGTATTCGCGGCGTCCTCCACTACATGCAACGTGCCGCGGTGCAGGGTTCGCCCGATCTGTTGACCGCGGTCGGCGGACGCTGGGTGCGGGGCAGCCGCCTGCGGGATCCCGGTCGACATCCATTCCGTATCCCCTTCAACGAGCTGCAACTCGGCGATACGCTGCAATCGGCGGAGCGCGAAGTGACCGTCGCTGACATCGAGAATTTCGCGGCCCTGTCGGGCGACAATTTCTACGCCCACATGAACGCGGCCGAGGCGGCACGCAATCCCTTGTTCGGCGGCAGGGTGGCGCACGGCTACTTTCTCATCTCGGCCGCCGCGGGCTTGTTCGTGGATCCTGATTACGGACCGGTGCTGGGCAATTACGGCATCGATGCGCTTCGATTCGTGAAGCCTGTCAAGCCCGGTGATAGCATCAAGGTGCGCCTTACCTGCGCCCGCAAGAATCTGCGCGCCGACAAGGGCTGGGGCGAGGTGGCCTGGGATACTGAAATTACCAACCAAAACCAGGAGACCGTCGCGTCCTATGACGTGCTCACCATGGTGAGCGTCCACGCCGTTCCCGATGCAGTGGGACCATCAGCGTGACCGCTGTCGTCGACCTGTCAGTCTATGCACGCGCGTTTCCGAGCCTGCAATTCTTTGCGCCAGAGGCGGGAATACTCGAACTCGTCATCGCCAACAAGGGCCGGTTGAATGCGGCCACCGAAACCATGCACCGTGATCTGGCCGGGGTTTGGCGTACCATCGATGCCGATGAGGCCGTGCGGGTGGTCATCGTGCGGGGGGAGGGCGCCAATTTCTCCTCCGGCGGCGACTTCGACATGATCGAGCGCATGATCGAGGATGAAGCGACCTTGATACGCGTGTGGAAGGAGGCGAGCGATCTGGTCTACAACTTGATCAACTGCGGGAAGCCGGTGGTGTCGGCGATTCGCGGCAGCGCCGTGGGCGCGGGCCTCGCCATTGCCCTGTTGGCGGATGTGTCGATTGCCGCGGAAGATGCGCGCATTTTGGACGGACACACGCGGCTCGGCGTCGCCGCAGGCGACCACGCCGTCATCATCTGGCCGCTTCTCTGCGGGCTTGCGAAGGCGCGATATCATCTGCTCACGAACAAGGCTCTCTCAGGGATCGAGGCCGAGCGGATCGGGCTCGTCGCATTGGCGGTGCCGGATGGGAAGGTGCTCGATGCCGCGTTCGATACGGCGCGCACGCTGGCCGCCGGCAGCGCCACGGCGGTGCGCTGGACCAAGCATGCACTCAACAATTGGCTGCGTCTGGCGGGGCCCAGCTTCGATACCTCGCTGGCGCTGGAATTCCTGGGGTTCAGATTGGCGGATGTGCGCGAAGGCTTGGCCGCCGCTCGCGGCAAGCGCCCGGCCGATTTCGAGCGCGGCAAGAATGGATGATATCGCGGCAATGGATGGAATGTTGCGGGCGAGCCGCGACGAGATCGAGTCGCTGCAACTCGAGCGTCTGAAGTGGACGCTCCACCACGCCTACGACAACAACCCGAGCTACAAGCGAAGTTTCGACGCCGCGGGGGTGCGCCCGGAGGACCTTGTCTCGTTGTCCGATCTGCAGCGATTCCCCTTCACGACCAAGGAGGATTTGCGGCAGGCCTATCCATTCGGCTTCTTCTCGGTGCCGGCGGAGCGGGTGGCGCGCATTCACGCCTCGTCGGGTACCACCGGCAAGCCCACGGTGGTCGGCTACACGAGGAAAGATCTGGCCACCTGGGGGAGCCTGGTCGCGCGGTCGATTCGCGCGGCCGGCGGCCGTGCAGGCATGAGGGTGCACATCGCCTATGGCTATGGACTGTTCACGGGTGGATTGGGCGCGCACTACGGTGCCGAGGCGGCGGGGTGCATGGTGATCCCCGTGTCGGGCGGCCAGACGGAAAGACAGGTGCAGTTGATTTGCGACTTCTCGCCCGACATCATCATGGTGACTCCGAGCTATATGCTCGCCATTTTGGATGAGTTCAATCGGCAGGGCGTCGACCCGCGATCGACGTCGCTGCGCATCGGCATCTTCGGCGCGGAGCCGTGGGGCGAGGGGATGCGCGCGGAGATCGAATCGGCATTCAACATCGACGCTTGCGACATCTACGGCTTGTCCGAAGTGATGGGACCGGGCGTCGCTCAAGAATTCGCAGGCACCAAGCAGGGACCGACCATCTGGGAGGATCATTTCATCGCGGAAATCGTCGATCCGGTGAGCGGCCGCATCGTGGCCGACGGCGATGAGGGCGAGCTGGTGTTCACCTCGCTGACCAAGGAAGCCATGCCGGTGATTCGCTATCGCACGCGCGATCTGACGCGGCTGCTGCCGGGGTCGGCGACGCACATGCGGCGCATGGCCAAGATCGGCGGCCGCACCGACGACATGCTGATCATTCGCGGCGTCAACGTGTTCCCCTCGCAGATCGAGGAGCTCATTCTTCGCTGCGAGGGGCTTGCGCCGCATTTCGAGATCGAAATCACGAGGCCTAATCGCATGGATGAGATCGCAATCAGTGTGGAAGCGCGCGCGGATCTCGAATCGCATGCGCATGGGACGCAGGCCCATCTGCTTGCCGCGAAGCTAAAGGCCCATATTGGAATATCCGCAGCCGTCCGGGTGACCGCGAGCGGCTCGTTGCCGCGTTCGACCGGCAAAGCAAGCCGCGTGAAGGATCGGCGGGGCGCGTGAGCATGCGAGCCGCTGCGGCGACGATCATGGCGGCCCTTGTGTTGGGCGCCTCTGGCGCGAGCCGCGCAGAGCAGGCATCTGCGCAGGTACTCGACGAGATCGTGGTGACCGGCGAGCGCACCGGACCCGGCATGTGGCATGTGCATCGCGGCGCCGCGCAGCTTTGGATTCTGGGAAGCATGTCGCCCCTGCCCAAGGGCATTACCTGGCGGTCGAAGCAGGTGGAGCAGGTCCTCAACACCACCAGCCAAGTGTTGGTCCAAAAGCCCTTCGATATCGGCATTGTGCGGATATTGTGGATCCTGATCACCGACCGAAACCTGTTGATGATCGGCGGCGGCAAGCGCCTCAAAGACGTGCTGCCTGAGGATCTTTATGCCCGCTTCTCCGCTCAGCGCGCCAACTACACGGACGACCCCAAGAAATGGGAGCGCTTCCGTCCGCTGGTTGCCGCGGCATTCCTGCAGCAGGCCGCATTCCACCGTGCGGGCTTGTCCACGCGCGTGGACTTGGGCGCCGCAATGCGCACTCTTGCGAAGAAGCACGATGTGCGCGTCGAAGAGGTCAAGATCGCCGGGGTCAGTGATTTGCTGGACGCTCTGAAGACCATGCCTGCAGCGACGGAGAATGCCTGTGTCGCCGCTTCGCTGGTGACCGTTGAAAGCGGTCTGCCGCGCCTGGTGGATCGCGCGCAGGCGTGGGCCGGGGGCAATGTCGAGCGCATCGCGCAGTTGCGCGAGCCCGCAGAGGTCGACGCCTGCCGGGCAGCTCTCGATGCAGGAACCGGCGCGGCGGAGCTCATTTCCCGAATGCGTCGAACCTGGCTCGGCGCCTTCGAGAAGTATTTGCAAAATGACGGAGTTACCATCGCCGTGGTGAACATCGACATGCTGCTCGAACCCGGCGGCCTGCTCGATGAGCTTCGCGCCAAGGGATACCAAATCGACGCCCCGTGAGGGGCCGGCGGCAAATTCCGGCGCCTCGCACCCCGCTCCTTGCTAGCATGACCGGTGAGCGGAAGGATATGCCGGACAACACTAAGATCGACTACAGCGAATCGATGCTCCTGCTCACCGCGTTTGCGGCCGGCACGGTGGATATCATCAGCTTTGCCACTTTGGGGGGTGTGTTCGCGTCGGCGATGACCGGCAATTTTGCGCTGCTCGCATACTATGTGGCGCAGAGCGAATCGCAGGCGGCCATGGGCTCGGTCGTGGCGCTGATGGGCTTTGCACTGGGCTGCGCCCTGGGGGTGCTGCAACGCCGGGGGCACCCGCAGGAGCAGGTCCTCAACGTCCTGATCGCCAGCGAAGCAGGACTGCTGTTGCTTTTCGCCCTTTACGCTCTTTGGACCCCGCATGGTGCGCACGCCCCTTCGGAACATTTGCAGATCCTGTTGCTTGCCGTCGCCATGGGTTTGCAGTCCGTCATCGGCCAAACCATCAGCTTGACGACAATCGTATTCACGACCACTCTCACGAAATTGGTCGGGACGATCGCCGATTCCATCGCCAATGGGGATGTTTCGGGACTGAAGGACGTCAAGATCCAGAGTTCGGTGGTGGTCTCCTACCTGTTCGGCGCGCTGCTGTCGGGCGCCCTGATCGTACACAAGGTCGAAGAGGTCGTGCTCCTGCCGTTCATGGGCGTCGCTCTCGCGTTCGTCATGCATCGCCGATCGCGGCTGCGAGCCGGCCCATGAGTGGAATGGCGATTGTGACGGGCGGCGCCAGCGGGATCGGGCGCGCGGTTGCGCTGGCTCTCGGCCGCGCAGGATGGCGCGTCGTCGTCGCCGGGCGGCGGCGCGCAGCGCTGGATGCCGTTTGCGCAGAACGGCCCGGCGATGTATTTGCGGTCGCCGCCGACGTCAGGGAGGAAGCGTCGGTGCGCCATTTGTTCGATGAGGCCGTGGCGCGGTTCGGCCGAATCG
Source organism: uncultured Gammaproteobacteria bacterium (assembly GCA_963702735.1). Classification (GTDB taxonomy): domain Bacteria; phylum Pseudomonadota; class Gammaproteobacteria; order Steroidobacterales; family Steroidobacteraceae; genus Bog-1198. Next base: position 1,123,063 of record CAVPDW010000003.1, read on the forward strand.
ATTTGCTGTTCAACAACGCCGGTACGGCGACCCGACCGACCGCCGTGCCCGACGTCAGTCTCGAGGACTGGTCCACGGTCATGTCCGTCAACCTGACCGGTGCATTTCTTTGCGCGCGCGAGGCATTCAGGCGCATGGCCGCGCAGACTCCTCGGGGCGGTCGCATCATCAACAACGGCTCGCTTTCCGCGCATGTGCCGCGCCCGCACTCCGCACCCTATACGGTCTCCAAACACGCGATCACCGGGCTGACCCGTGTGCTGTCTCTCGAGGGCAGGGCCTATGACATCGCCTGCGGGCAGATCGACATCGGCAATGCGGCCACGCAGTTGACCGCCGGCATCGCCGCCGGTTCGCTGCAGGCCGATGGACACATTGCGCCGGAACCCACCATTGACGTCGAGCACGTTGCCTCGACGGTCGTTCACATGGCCGGCCTACCCTTGAGCGCGAATGTCCAATTCCTGACGGTGATGGCGACGAAGATGCCCTTTATCGGGCGGGGCTAAGGGTCTATGAGATTCGTTGCCCTGCTGCGCGGCAACCCCGTACACTAGCGCGCCGTCGGCATGCGAGTTCCGTCGCCCGGGGTGTAGCTCAGACTGGTAGAGCGCTACGTTTGGGACGTAGATGTCGCAGGTTCGAATCCTGTCACCCCGACCATATAAATCAGGGTCTTAACCGGCAAATGGTACCCATTTTCTTCCCGAGACATGGGTAACAGTGGCAGGTAGGCTCTGCGCGTATGAGATTGTTTTTCTCGGCGGCGGGTCTGATTGCGGATATATGCAACTACATAGTTGCATATAGTCAGGGCGCTGGTTAATATGCATCTGGGAGGTTGCATATGAGCACATCGACGGATCGGATCGAGAGAAAAATCCTTCTGAAGGCTTCACGCGCCCGGGTCTGGCGCGCCCTGTCAAATGCCCAAGAGTTCGGCGAATGGTTCGGAGTCAATTTCAAGGGCAAAACTTTCGTCGCGGGCAAGGCGGTGCAAGGCAATGTCACTTATCCCGGCTATGAGCACGTCGTGATGGAGGTCTTCATCGAGCGCGTAGAGCCGCAGCGCTTGTTGTCGTGGCGGTGGCATCCTGCCGCCATCGATCCGGCCGTCGATTATTCGCAGGAGCCCACCACCCTGGTCGTATTCGAATTGCAGGAGGCCGATGGCGGCATCTTGCTCACTGTGGTGGAATCGGGTCTCGATAAGATCCCCCTGGCCCGCCGTGCAACCGTGCTTCGCCTGAATACCTCGGGATGGGACGAGCAAATGGTAAACATCAAGAAACATGTCGCGGCATCGTAGGGCGGCGCCGCGCAACAGGACTTTGCCGAATTGCGCGCCGATATTCTCGGCGCTGGGAGATGAGATGCGGCTGCGGCTCATCGCGGTCTTGTGCATGGGCGGCGCGATGTCCATCACCCAGCTCACTTCGGGCACCGACATCACCCGGCAGGCCGTGACCAAACACTTGAACGTGCTTGCTGCTGCGGGTCTCGTGCGCGGCATCAAAATGGGACGCGAGCACCTGTGGGAGTTCGAACCCGCCCAATTGGACGAGGCGCGCCGCTCGTTGGAATCGATCGCCCGGCAATGGGACGATGCACTCGCGAGGCTGAAGGCGGCCCTCGAGGGTTGAACCGCTCGACCCTTGAAGGGCACATGAGGAAGCTTGTGGCGGGCGGCCCACTCGACCCTTCAAATCCCGGGAAACTCCTATATAATCCGCGCGCACTTTCGATTCGGTTTGCTTGGGACTCGGGCGTCGGCCGGAAAAATTTACGATTGGCGCTGTAAACTATTGATTTATAAGCGCCCGTAGCTCAACCGGATAGAGCACCGGCCTTCTAAGCCGGCGGTTGCAGGTTCGATTCCTGCCGGGCGCGCCAACAAGTCGGAAGTTCGACGATGGTGGACGTAGCTCAGCTGGTAGAGCCCCGGATTGTGATTCCGGCTGTCGCGGGTTCGAGCCCCGTCGTCCACCCCACTTCATCTTGCTGGGGCGGGTCGAGTGGTAGAGTTTCTTTGAGTATTGGGCCGTTAGCTCAGCTGGTAGAGCAGTTGACTCTTAATCAATTGGTCGTAGGTTCGATCCCTACACGGCCCACCAATTCAGCATTAAAAATAATGACTTGAACGCACTCCGCAACGGCTGCTCTCGATTCGCAAAATATCACTTGGTCGGAGGTTCGATTCATCGAGTACGACTCGTTTAATCATGGGGATAGAGTAGATACGGACGACATCCGAGCTCCGGGAGTGACCAAAGTGTGACCGAGGGAGCATTCGAACCGCATCCGGCACCGAGGCCTCGCCCATCCGCGGCGCCTCTTGAACACATCTTGCATCGACGTGCCGAAAACATCGCCGCCTGCGGTCCGTCGATTTTGGGTACCTCAGCCCTTACGCTTAGATGGAGTCCTCGGAGATACCGCGATGTTGAGGTGACGCTAGGTGAGATCTCCTTCGACAAAATCATCCGGGGTTTCCACATCGTTCATGGAGACCAATACGGCGTATCGAACGCGGGTCAACGCAGTGCCGGCGAGGACGCCAGCGGCGTAGGCTTTCGCCTGAGACCGTGCCGAGACAAAGAGACGCTGCGCATTTCCGCCATTCGCAAGCTTCTTCCACTCTGTCAGTACTAGGCCCTCGGCGGACCGTGTGGCCAGTCGTAAGTCGCGAGCGGATTCTGGTAAACCAAGTCAGTGCGCCCGACTTTCGCGTCCACTTTGAATGCCCATATGCCGTGGGACAGTAGATGCACTGCTCCCTGCTTCTCACATTCGACTTCGCCAGCCTCCCAGGCTCTTCGCCACCGGTCGGCTATGAATTCGTCAACGACGATCGAGCGCTGCAGGTGCTCAAACGCTCTTTCTGCCAGGCTTTGGGTCCCTGCTTGGTGGTCGACGAGCAGATAGGAGACTTCCGCCTCGAGCGCCGCCAAGACGACAAGGGCCGTCCGGATGTAGATCTGTCTCATGTCCTGCGTGATTGCCACGCCTTCGGCCAATAACGGCCGGGCCCGTGATTCCGCAGCGTCGATTCTCGTGCTAACTTCAAGAACTGACGGGCCGAGCATCGCGCGGAAGCTTGCTAGGTCTGACAAGATGGATGCGGCCGTCTTGCCCAAGTCGACCATCGCGCCCACGCTGTCATTGTTCCTTTCGAATAGCGAGCTCGCCAGTTCGCTTGCTTTTACCAGCCCGTGAATCCGCGCCGAAAGCCGCGCCCACTCATCCAGGATTGCCATCAGAGGTCCCACAAGTTCCTTGCTTGACGGCTTATTCTATGCTGTTTCGGGAGCGAAATTTTTATCGGAGGGAACGTAAGGGACCCAATGCGGATCAAGCATCGACCCACGACCTCAAGTGGCGCGGCTTCCCTACTCGGGCAGCACGGCCGTCACCATCCCGGAGCGTGCCTACGCTCGCTGCGCGTCTTCTGCCTGAGCACGCGACCAGATGAGCTCGAGGTCGCGGAGCGGCTGCGATACCACCGCGATGCCGTGCCCAAAGAGTCGTAGCAGCTTTTCAGTCGACCGAAGCACGATTTCGCCCATGGTCAACGTGCATGGGAGCTCGTAGTGATGAGTATGATCGCTAAACTCGCCTTGCGGCACGATCCACGCCTCGTCCCAATCGATATACCGGCTTTGAAGAACGGAGACATTGTTGTGTACCTCATCGCTGAGGATGGAATATACCGACTCGTACTCGTGCGTCAGACCAGCACGGTCGAATCGCTCCGCAATCCCGAGACTCTGAACACCCTTTGCGCGCAAGGCCTTTAGCTCACGGGCATACTTGCGCCGCCCAGCCGGAAGCAACACGTCGTGGCTAAGCCCCTTCAGCACCGGATTTTCGCCCCGGCTCGTTCGTTCCAAAAGGGCCTTCCACTTCGCGGCGTCAAGTGCAATCAGATTCTCCCAGTACCGCGGATGGTCGGCGAGGTTAGCGATGTCCGTGTAGGCATCAAGCGCGGAGCGCGTGATGATCGGGATCGCGGTGACGGCGCCCGCCCTGGCCAGCGTCAGCACAGCGCGCGCCTGATCGAGTACAGCGTATAGGAGGAGGACTGCGAAGCGATCGCGGGGTTCGTGCGGGTCGTAGCGAAGGGCAGGGCAAGCCGTCACAGCGCTCCGCACGCAGAGTTCAAGAAAGCCTATCAGCTCGTCGAGTGTTAGAGGCGGCACGGGGTCGTTCATGACCCCACTGTATCGACTCGGTTGTATAATGCTAGGGCAACGAACCCTCCACAGCCATGTGCGCTATTAATAGGCTGCGGATGACCGCCCGCCCGCCTTAAAGTCCGGCGAATTCTCATGCATACGCTAAAAGTCCGAACGCGATTTAACCTGCTGCGCGAGGCGTGGCAGCTGGCGCGAGAAAATTTCCCCGCCGCGGCACCTCTTCCTGAAGAACTTGATGGCCGAGCGGTCGAAGCCCAGTTGCATGCGACCATCCTTGAGATGGCGGGGGCATGCATCACCCTTTTCGAGCGCGGCAATTATTGGCCCGTGCCTGTACTACTTCGAGTTACGCACGAAGCGCTTGCCGACCAAATCGCACTTGAGCGCGATCCTGCTTACCTTAAGAATATGGTCGCGACCACCTTAGAGGAAGGTCGCAGCCTCCCAGAACACATTAACCTGCAACAGAGAGGCCTGCTTCAAGCATTCCTGGCAGAGCCGGGAGCCCGGGATTTTCTCGGCCACATCAAGGATGGCGCCGAAGAGGTAGCGACCGACGGCGGCGAACACGTAGATATTCAAGACAAATTCAGGCGAGCCGGCTTAGAAAATGAATATCCCCTTCACCGGATGCTTGGTGCGTCCGTGCACAACGACTTCGGCACCTTGCAACAGCGGCATGCGGAGCGCTCCACGGACGGTACGAGGCGGCTCGCTCTTTTCCGAGTTCCTACGGAGTTGGATCTCCTCAACTTTTTGGATTCGGCCCTTGCGAGTCTCCTCCGCTCCTATCGATCAATTCACCGCGGTGCAGGGGAGTTGCAGCCGTTTATCGACAAGTTTGCGGAGCACTTGCGGGAAGAACGGAGTATGGGTCCGCGACGACTGAGTCAGCTGGATCGTTACGAGGGTACTCGGAAGCCACGCGGCACTCGACGGACTCATGGGTAAGCTGTACGGCGGACGCTGGCGGATTACGGGCGACGCGCTTGGTCGTGGAGGTCAGAGCGAGGTATTTCGGGTTATCGACGGGAGCGGCGCGGTCCAAGGCGAATATGCACTCAAGCGCGTGCTGAATCCGGAGCGCCACGATCGGTTTAAGGCTGAGATTGAAGCAATTCGACGTCTCCGGCATCCAAGTATCATCACGCTGATTGATCATTCGGCCCCTGAAAACTTGGAAGGCGAGGTTGAGCGGCAATATCTCGTGATGCCCATCGCAGCAGGCGGAAGTCTTGCCGATCCGGGTCGTGTTGCCCTTTATAAGGACAGCATCGATGTGACCTTGCAGGTGGCGCTGCAGCTTGCTGGCGCACTGGAGGCGGCACACACCGCAGGCATTATTCATAGAGATGTGAAGCCCGCGAACGTGCTGTTCACGGGTAACGGACACGAGATCTGGCTCTCCGACTTCGGTATCTGTCTCATACGCGAAATGCCCCGCAACACGGAGCTTCACGAGGTTGTGGGCCCCCGCTCGTTCATGGCCCCCGAGCTTGAGCGGGGAGGACCACAGGATGTCACGCCAGCTGCCGACATCTATTCCCTGGGCAAGGTCATCTACTTCATGCTCTCTGGTGGCACGACGCTGCCGCGAGAGGATCTGCATGATCCGCAATTCGCGCGCTTGTTCGAGGGCGGTGACCGTCACCGGCTGGTGCTCCTACTGCTGGAGCGGATGGTATGCCTGTTTGAGGGACGTCTAAAAGGCATGTCGGAGGTCATCGAGCAGATCAAGGCCATCGAGGCCTGGGAACGTTCTGCCATGTCGCTTGCGCTCGATGCGCCGGGCCGTGACAAGATCGCACGCCTGCAAAGTCTCGCGCGACGTAATGATCAGGCCGCGCAAGAGGCCTCTGCCGCTCGCGCGTCGCGCGAGCAACTCCTTGCGCGCGTGAGTCAGGCGTTCTCCAGTTGGGCGGAGTCGGAACTTGCCAAGATCGCGGCCTATGTGGGTACATCTCAGATTACCGTAACGATCTTGCCCGTGGTGCAGATGAGGGGCGAGGCGCCTTGGATCAAGCTGAATGACGACTCCCCCTACGAGCTGATTGCCGGTCGCGAGCTCGCGGTTGAAATCCGTGATCCCACCATGGGCCACGCCTTACAGTTGATCTTGTGCGTCAGGCGAACCATAAAGGTTCACGTGCACAACGGCTGGGCGCCGCCTCCGCCTCCCGACAATTCGGTACCTGAACTTATCGTTCTCAGTTGCTACGCGCGGCACCCCTCCGCCGGTGGACCGGGCGCGCCGCCGCGTCGGATCGGGTACTTAACCCGAGGCAGCTCGGTCGGTCAAATGTTGGGCAAAGTGACCATGCCTACCGCGCAGAGAACACCACCCACGATTCGATCCATGAAGCTCACGAGAGTTGGTGCGACATTCCTACCTGACCACTCGCTTTACACACGATTTAAGGCGGATGAGTGGGCCCTCGCCGCGGAGAAGATACATGCGCAGCTGCAAGAGTCCGTTGGAGGCTTCATTGATTTTGTGATGGAACAGCACGGCTCCATCGGACCCTGATCGCCTACCATACGGCGCCATTCATGGTTCGGCTAGGCATTGAGCTGTAGTCACCGGACTGGCAGATTGCGGTAGGCCGACCGCCGGAGGGTTTGTACGATGTGGAAGAGTGCGATCACACCCTTGATATGGATCTACGTCATGGGCGCTACCGGCGAAGCCCATTGGTCTGCTTATTCGTATGTGGATCGTCACTTTGATGCGTTATTGGACCTTCTGCCGTCAATTCGCGCGACGCCGCCCGTAGGGGCGGGGCTCGCGTAGTACCGCTTCAATAGGATCGCTTTACTGTGGAGACGCCCAAATTGCCGCAAACCCCGAGCGATGCATCGCCCGTGTCGGAACCTTTGAGTCCGGTCGAAATTCCAACTGGTGTCAGCTTGCGCGACGAGTGGCAATCCGCTCATCAGAGATGCGAAATGATAAGCGCGCGAAGATTGCCATGAGCCGATCGCCCAGCTGATTTGGTCGATTGCAATAGGAACGGGACCCGCGGACAGCATTATAGACGTCTCAATCATACTGCTCCCAGACCCATTATTAGGCCGCCAAACTTATCACGCATGAGCCCGACGACCCCTTCAACGTCACGGAGTGCCTCCAGCTCTGCGCGCGTGACAACGAGCAGCTTAATATTGTCACGGTCGAAAGCGCGCCGAATTATGTCATTTGCAGCTGTGCGTTCCTGCGGGTCACCGGTTACGCCATTGGCTGCTACGAGAATGCCTAGTTCAAGGCGACAAGCGCGCACCTTTGCTACGAATCCCTCGACGGCTGCGCTGTTTACCGGGGCCACCCAATTCTTGATTCGAATACATTCGAATATGAGATAACCGGGAAAAAAGGGAAATCCGAGCGGGAGTGCTTGGTTATAGAGGAGTATGTCGATCTCGGACGAGTTAGCGCTGTTTGTTTGATCGCGTCTGAGAAATCCGACACCCCGAACCCTGAGAAGTGAGAGCGGTCAGATAATTTGATGGACTGATTTTCACGATCGGTGATGGGCCATCGGCGATCGTGACCGCGGCGTCGGCGCCGCGGTCACTGCAGGGTTTTCAGAACGGCGGATCGTTGAGCGGCGGCGATGGCACGGGATCGTGGTAGTGCTCCCGTTCATGGAGTGCGTGATACCAGCGGTGCATTTGGTCGAAGTAGCGATTTTGGAAGTGGTTGTAGAACGCCTCGAGGAACCGATCGAGGGCGACCACGGCCTCGTCCGGTAGGTCGGGGAAGACGAAGGGATCGGTTTCGTCGGTCATCTCAGCGAACCCCGGCGGCGCGGCGCGGAGATTGAGTCTCCGGCGGGGCGAACACCTGCAGATAGAGCTTTTCATCGAGTTCGGTGATTTCGCGCTGCGCCGCGGTCATCAGGAGCTCTGCCGCCATGCCGATGAAGATCCGGTAGTTGCCGGCGGCGTGGTCACACAACGTGTTGCGCAGCTGCTTGGTCATGAGGCTCGCATTGCCGGCGGTGGCAAGCAGATGTTCGAGGCAGGCCAAGAGTTCTTCCCGGGTGGCGACGCCGGTGGCCAGTCGAGTTCGGATCCGCGAGCCCAAGGGGATGAGTTCCTCGCGCCGCAGTTTATCGAGGAGCCGCGCATCGCCCGATAACACGACGCAGAGCAGCGATTGGGAGTCGAAGCGCGCGCTCGCCAAGAGGCGCAGTTCACTCAAGACCATCGGCGTCATCTCCTGTGCCTCATCGACCAGGACGACGGGTCGGCGGCTGGCGGAGCCCAGTGATCGAGCCAGCGTGCGCGCAGCGCCTTAAATCCGCCCCAGCGGTTGCTGACGCGGATGGAGATCGAGAAGATATCGCCGAGTTCGCGATAAAAGTCGCTCAGGTTGCTCTGCGGATGGTGGATGACCCCGACGGACAGATCCGCCAAGCGGGCGAGCCGCTCGGCGAGCAGGCGCATGACCACGCTTTTGCCCGAGCCGGGCTCACCGTGGATCAGGGCGAAGCCGCCCTCGCGCAGGTGCGCCTGCTCGATGCGCCAGCAGAAGTTCTCGACCTTGGGCGGCACGTAGAGCGCCTCGGTCGGCACCTCCGGGGTGAAGGGGTTCCATTTCAGGCCATACATGGCGAGGAGTTTTTGGTTCATACAGGGTCATCCTTCTCGGCGGTGGGTAAATAGGCGGGCGGCAGGCCGGTGGCGGCGTAGTCGGCGATCATTTTCTTCAGGAGCGGCGCGATGCCGGTGGCCGGCATCGCGCTCGTGTCGGCGTGTGTTCGGATCGACGCGCCGGCGCAGCGCATCCGCGTTGGCCGCTTTGTCGAGGGGGCGCACCGGGCAGAGGACCTGGCCTGAACGCGCATCGATCAGATCGACGCGGCTCAAGTCCCAGCGGGCGTAGCGCAGATGGATCTCATCGAGGCGGCGATACCGGGACGGGATCTCGAAGCGCTGGCCATCGAGACTCACCGTGCCGTCGGAGCGGCGTTGCTTGCGCTTGACCTCGATGCGGAAGGCGGCGCGCAAGTCATCGCTCCCGGGGCACTCGCGCCCGACGTTGGGGCCGGCGAGGTAGCGCTGCATGGGCGTTGCCCCAAGCTCGCTGTGCACGGTGCGATGATATTCCTGCGTCACCCAGGCCTGGGTCGCGAGGTTCAGTTGCTCGAGCGTGAGATTGGCCTCCCCTTCGAGCATGGCGAGGAGGCGCCCCTCGACGCGGCCCCAGATATTTTCCTGCTTCCCGTTGACATGAGGCGAGTACGGCAAGGTGGGCAGGTGCAAAATACCCAAGTGATGGAGCCCCGCGGTGAACTCCCCGGAGATCATCGCCGAGCCCCGATCGGTCATGAGCGAACGCGGCAGGCCCACCTTCTGCAGCGCCTGGCACAGGCCGTGGACCAGCTCTTCGGTGCCCTCGCTCGTGTACCACTGGGCATGGCACAAGAATCGCGACCGGTCGTCGATGAAGCCGACCAGGAGGGGCTTCACGTACTGCGCCGCCGCGGGTCAGGACCTTGCGTGAGCCGTGATGGAAGTCCAGATGCATCAGCTGCAGGACATGCTCGACTTCGTAGCTGCGCACCTCGCGTTGTTCGAGCCGATCGCGGGCGGCAATGGCGCCCTCGCTCACCCGGCGTAGACGGGCGCTGACGCAGCAACCCTTGCGCTTTGAGGTATCGGCGTACGCTCGGATAGGATGGACACTTCGCGTCGGTGGCGGCGAGTGTTACGCGCAGATTGTCGTGGTGCAGCTGGGCGGTCCAGCCGGGATGCGATGTGTACTGCGAGGTCAGCGCCTGCACGGCCTCGGCCGATAAACTGGGGAAGCGACCGATGTCGCCGCGGACCTGATTGCGCAGCGCTCGCACCGGATCGCCGGCTCTCTTGGCGGCATAGAGCCACCGTTCGATGGTCGAGACGCCGAAGCGAACTTCGAGCCCCGTGAACGGATGGCGCCAGGCCTTGGCGGCCAACAGATTCAATGCCGCATGTAACTCGCCGGCCTCTGGTGGTGCCGCCAGAAGCGGTCCCACGATCGCAAAGCGCAGCCGCGCCCACCGATCCCGCTGCGGCAGATCGTTCTGTTCACTCATCCTCGCTCCCTTACGTGGCGCCATCCCCGGCGCCGCTGATGGGAGCGAAGGCTACAAAGCCCACAGGACGCCGGCTATCGGCATCCTCTGCGGGTGTGTCGCGACCTTCGGATTACTTGGTCGTGGCGCGCGTGCTCAAAGGCGCAACAAAGCGCAGCAGCTGCGCCAACCGAACCGTCATCTCACTGGCCTGGAAGCGTTCCAGCAAGCTCGGCGGCAGCCGCTCGATCATCACTGGCGGCATGAACCGTTCGCGCACCGATTGCCAGAACGGCGTCGATGGAAAATCCTTGCGCCACCACGTCCGCCAGCGCTTCAGCGTGCGGGCCGGGATGCTGAACAACTCGCACAGTCCTTGCCCCGACGAACTGCCCGGCGGTGAGGACAACATCAACACCACCGCCAAATACACACGGCGGCCGGCAAACCGCACCGACGGCGAAGTCGCGCGGCCATCGCACCGGCCACAGGTAAAGCTCAAGCGCCAGGAATAATCCTCCCGCACCGCAGCCGGACAGCCTCGGGGCTTGCGGGGGTAATCCGCTATGTGCAGCGGTCCGGCACAGTCGGGCACAACGCTCCAGGCGGGTCGCCGCCGCAAACTCTTCATCAATGCGGGTCAGGAAATGAAAAAAGGCGGGATCTTGCAGTACGTGGCACACTTCGAGGGTCTCCTGGTCTTGGTAAACCGGAGACTCCCCGGAGGGGATCTTTTAATCAAGATCCCCGATGGGGATCCCTATCAAACCATCACGAAAATTGACCGCCGAAGGCGGAATCGCCATCAAGAATGGTGGCCATGCTCACAGAAGGATCTCACTATCACGTCTTCGAGTGCTGCTCCCTTTTCCTCCGTTGTCGCAGCCGAATCGCCTTCTGCCAATCGGCGAACAATATAACGATAAGAGAACGCCGCCATGTCAACTGATGCCGTGAGCAGCTCGGTTTCGCTCGAGCCGAAGAAACTTAGCCAGTTCCTCCTGCCGAAGTAACTGACGAAACTTCTCAAGTCCTAAAACAAAGACGTTGCCTGTTGGTCCGCTTCGCAGTTCAGTCGTGGCGGGAGCCCCCATTGTGACAATGAGCCCGGTGAGGATTCTTGTCTCGTACATAAATTGCAAGAGCTTCATCTGGAGTTCGACCAAGCTGGAGTCCGTCTCCGGTCGGCTTCGAAGCTCAATTACTGCGGGGTTTAATATTTCGGCATCGCGCTCCGGGAGCCAAAACAAGATATCTGGCGTCAGTAGTGTCCGGACGTTAGTGGGCTTGTTGCCCGTAAAAGATTGATTCATCTAGGATAAAATCGTGAGTTTTTCTGGTCTCGATTTCGACTTCGATAAGCGCTGGTGCGACCCTGCGAAGACCCTATTCGCGGACGGTACCCATGCACTCCGGCAAGCTGGTTTTTTCGCAGTTGACGAGGCACCTTCCGCTCAGCACTTTTCGCCGATGCGTTGCGGCGTACGACGGCGAGCACAAGATCAAGAGCTTCTCTTGTCTCGAACAGTTTCTCTGCCTGGCGTTCGCTCAGCTTACTTACCGCGAGAGCCTGCGGGATATCGAGGCTTGCCTGCGAGCCCAGAGCGACAAGCTTTATCACATGGGGATCCGCAGCCGGATTTCGCGCAGCACGCTGGCGGATGCGAACGAAGTACGCGACTGGCGCATCTACGCCAGCTTCGCGCAGCGCTTGATCACGATGGCTCGCAAGCTTTATGTCGACGATCCGTTTGGAGTCGATCTCAAAGAGACGGTCTACGCCCTCGACGCGACGACCATCGATTTGTGCCTGTCGGTCTTCCCCTGGGCTCCGTTTCGCACGACGAAAGCCGCTGTCAAACTGCATACCCTGCTCGATCTGCGGGGCAATATCCCCGCTTTTATCCATATCAGCGACGGCAAGATGCACGAGGTCAACATCCTCGATCAGTTGCTGCCGGAGGCTGGCGCGTTCTATGTGATGGACCGCGGATATCTCGATTTCGAGAGGCTCTTCCGATTGCACGCCGCGGGCAGCTTTTTCGTGACGCGTGGCAAGTCCAACCTGAAGGCTCAACGTCGCTACTCGCGTCCGGTGGATCAGAAGCACCGGGCTCATCTGCGATCAGTCGGTATTCCTGACGGGCTTCTACTCGAGCCAGGACTTCGAGACGCCGCTGCGCCGGATTCGATTCAACGATCCCAAGACCGGCAAGCGACTGGTATTCCTGACGAACAATTTCGTCTTGCCTGCCCTGACGATCACGGAGCTGTATCGCTGCCGTTGGCAGGTCGAACTGTTCTTCAAGTGGATCAAACAGCATCTGCGGATCAAGCAGTTCTACGGCACGACAGAGAACGCCGTAAAGACGCAGATCTGGACCGCAGTCTCGACCTACGTGCTTGTCGCCATCGTCAAAAAACGATTGAAGATCCACGCCAGCCTCTATGAAATGCTACAGATCCTGAGCCTAACTATGTTCGAGCAAACGCCTTTGGATATGCTGTTTTCCCAAATTCGCGCCGCTCAAAACGACGCTGATGCCGCTAAACAGCTGAATTTGTTCCACTAACGTCCGGACACTACTGCGCCTTCTGCCAATCGGCGAACAATATAACGATAAGAGAACGCCGCCATGTCAACTGATGCCGTGAGCAGCTCGGTTTCGCTCGAGCCGAAGAAACTTAGCCAGTTCCTCCTGCCGAAGTAACTGACGAAACTTCTCAAGTCCTAAAACAAAGACGTTGCCTGTTGGTCCGCTTCGCAGTTCAGTCGTGGCGGGAGCCCCCATTGTGACAATGAGCCCGGTGAGGATTCTTGTCTCGTACATAAATTGCAAGAGCTTCATCTGGAGTTCGACCAAGCTGGAGTCCGTCTCCGGTCGGCTTCGAAGCTCAATTACTGCGGGGTTTAATATTTCGGCATCGCGCTCCGGGAGCCAAAACAAGATATCTGGCGTATATCGATACGAGATAGTGTCTAAGCGCGGATGCAATACAACGCTGCCGCCGGCTGCCTCAATTTCCATCGCAACCTGCGCTTCAAATGCACTCTCAAGGTCACCCGAGTGGAGCTTTTGACCCTGGAAATCTGCCAATTCTTGCACGACAAGTTTGGAGCCACGGGCGTGCCTAGATGTTGGGTAAGCGTTCGCCAGTTTCATCGTTCGGAACAGCAGATCCAAGTGAAAACTGAGCGCCTGCTCATCCTGTAGCGAGGCCCGCAGATAGGGAACGGACTGCAAGTTGATCGGTAAAGCCGCGTCGGAGGTAACCACTACGAGCAAAGGTTTTGCCGCGCCGACAGCCACGCCCAACTCGAAAACCGTATTAGAGTCCTCTTGGTGGCCGAACAGGACTCCGACGACAAAGTCCACTCCGCGCACGATCTTGCGCAGATCACCTAGCAGGCGTTCGCTAGCCCCGAGGTCGGACCTTGCCCATTGCCAATCAACTCCGGCTCGCTCCAACACCATGGTGAGCAACCCAAGATCTTTGCCCAGAGGCGCGCTGATCAGGCAACTCCTGGTTCGACGCATATTGGTAGACATTTGATCCCGCCTCGCACAATTAACGCTACAAAGCAATCTACACGTCCTCAATCATGAGGCAATTCGCCCCGAGGTTCCTGCCAAAAGATCGACAGATTACACTTCCGAGATCCCGGTTAGCTTCCTCAATACTCGGTGGGCGGACGAGAATACGATCGCCTATCGCCGAACCAATGGTTTGACTATAAACCGAAACGATACTCAGAGCCCCAGCCCAGGAGGTCCTTGGTGTGATTCTTGAGTCATCTGGCCCCCTTCAAGCCGCTACAGGTGACTAGAGTCTGGAGCCGAATCACCGGTCGACCCGGTTGGATGATTTTCGTGTGTCTCCAGCAGGAACGTTGCCAACGTCGCCGCTGAGCCCACCACTAGGCGCGCATGTCGAGGTTGAAGTCCCCGGGCCTTACCCTCCTTGCCATGGCCGGTTCCGTAGAGGCTTCGAAGCTCCGCGACGTTCTGGGCTACTGACCCTAGCTGGCTCAACAGTTGGCGGATCGTGTCCGCGCCGCGTGCGGAGTCGGGTACATCTTCTGGCAGCAGCTTCAATACCTTCCGCGTCTGCTTCACGAGTTCCGGGACATCTGCACCCTTTGAGTAGGATTCACCACGCGCCGTCAAGATCGACTTGCAGGTGGTTTCGATCATCTCCTTGGCAGTCCCAATAGCATGAGCTGGATCGGCATCGATCGATGCCACGATACGGTCGATTTGTAGTTGAAGGCCGGGCAGGTCCAGGCGGGTCGCTACCCAGCGGACGTGGGCGGTGTGTACCGAGGAGGCGGGAAGGGCCAAGCGGCCGTCATTTAGGTGGATGCCGTCTCGTTGCAAGTAGCCGAGGAGGTGGCCGCGAGTGCGCTGCGCACCCTCCGTTCCTGCCTGTTCAAGATCGAGGAGCACCGAGCCAAACACGCGAAGAATCCGGGCGGCGTCCGACGGATTGCGCCAATCGACCAAATGATAGTACTGCTCGACAAAAGAGCGCCTCTGACCGCCTTCCGGTGGGCTGTAGTTCCGGTCGCAGGGGACATCTGCCGCATCGAACGCATCCCCGATGATTCGCAGACTCGTGCCCACGAAGTATTCACGGAATTCCTGACGAGTTCGCTTGCTGATAAGGTCACTCATTCGATCCACGCCAGTGCAATATGTTCCCAAAACTGGAAATACAAATTCCATTTTATGGAATAATCCACTAGAATGCACGTCCAATGATAGTCATTGGCACCGACCTGGTGGAGTCCTATTTTGCCGCCCGGAAAGGCAATAGGGGCCTCAAAGCCGCCAGGTCGCAATTTGACGCCTGGCGCGCAATTGCTGAAAAGGCCATTTGGAGATCTCCTCAAGATGTGAAACAGTCGCATCCGAAGGTGAGCATTCTCAAGAGCGGTAGAGTCGTCTTTAACATTAAGGGCAACGACTATCGACTAGTGACGTTGGTTAGGTACCAGGGCGGCGTCTTGATGATTCGATTTTTCGGTTCTCACGAGGAATACGATCAGATCGATGCGGAGACGGTGTAATGAAGGCAACTTTAGTGATTGTTGAGAACGATCGGGATCACCAGCAGGCGAAAGCGCTGGTCGAGAAGCTGATGGATTCTACTGATCCATCGGATCAAGCCCGCCTCATCGCCCAGGCAAGACTGATCGAAGCGTACGAGCGGAGCCGTTGGCCCCGTCGGACGCCCACGCTCCCGCAGCTCTTGACCTATCTGATGGACCAGCACGGCCTCACGCGGGCTCAGCTCGCCGAATTCTTGGGGACACCCAGTAGGGTCAGCGAGATCATGACCGGGAAACGAGATCTCAGCATGTCCATGGTGCGCAAAGTTCGGGATCGCTTTCATGTCTCCGCGGACGTGCTGATCGGGCCGCCCCGGCTGCGTAAGGGGCTTGCGGCCTGACACGCTCGTAGCTCGCACCGAAACCGCCTATTGGACTCCGACGGCGTCAAACGTTTGATGTGTGATCACGATTTATTCGAAACATAATCGCCCTGGAGCCAAAGTCCGCTCGCTCCGGCAAGTCCGGTCGCGGGATAGAATCGCCGGCAGCAATTTTCGCCCAGTAACCCCGGGGTGGTGTGGGAATGTCCGATCGGCGGCAAACCTTTGCTAGCCTGGATTTCCACGTCGCCTTATTACCATAAGAGCAAGGCCGGTTTTGCGGGTCACGTGGTCAAGACGAGCTTCATGTCGTTCCACCAGGGGACGCTGACCGGCTTGTTCAGTAATCCGGAGGCTAGCACGATCGGTAAGTGAGCACGACGGTGGAAGCGGACCAGCACCTGATCGTCCGTAGTGAGAGGTGGCCTAGGTTTTTCGGACAGGTCTGAAAGTGGAATGACTGCTATATTTTTCAACGATAGCAGGAGTATTCCCGATGAAACGACCGAGACGCAATCACTCACCGGCCTTCAAGGCGAAGGTGGCTTTGGAAGCCTTGAAAGGCGAGAAGACGATCGCGCAGCTTGCTGCGCATTATGACGTGCACGCGAACCAGATTACTAGCTGGAAGACGCAGCTGTTGGAGAACGCGGCGGGGATTTTCGGCGCCGGCGCCCTGGAGAGCGCGACCGATCGCGAACGGATCCGCGAGTTGCATGCAAAAATCGGCGAACTTACTGTCGAGCGAGATTTTTTAGACTCCGCGCTCGGTCGCTTCCCCGGACCGAGCGGACGACGATGATTGACCAGGGGGCGAAATTGAGCGTCACGCGCCAGTGTGAACTTCTCGAGCTCAACCGGACCGGCGTGTACTACACGCCGCGTCCGGTGCGCGAGGAGGATCTGCGGCTGATGCGCCGGATCGACGAGCTGCACCTGGAACACCCGTTCTACGGTGCTCGTCGGCTTGCCAAGCAGCTCGAGCGGGAAGGGTTCGAGGTCGGCCGTGTGCACGTGACGACTCTGATGCGCCGCATGGGTATTGAGGCGCTGTATCGCCGGCCACGGACCAGTATTCCCGCGCGCGATGCGAAGATCTACCCGTACTTGCTCGACGGCTTGGCGATCGAGAGGTCCAACCAGGTCTGGGCATCCGATCTCACGTATTTACCGATGGCGCATGGGTTTTTGTACCTGGTTGCGATCCTGGACGTAGCGAGTCGCAAGGTACTGTCATTTCGCATCTCGAACACGATGACGCCGGATTTCTGCGTCGATGCATTGACCGAGGCGATTGCCCGATACGGGGCACCTGAGATCGTCAACACCGATCAGGGCTCGCAGTTCACCAGTAAAGCGTGGACCGACGTGGTCGAGGCCGCTGGGGCTCGTATCAGCATGGACGGTAAGGGGCGCTGGATCGACAACGTGTTCATCGAACGCCTGTGGCGGAGCGTCAAATACGAGGACATCTATCTGCGTGCCTACGAGAACGGGCGCGATCTGCAGGCCGGCCTGACCCGATATTTCGATTTCTATAATCGCCGACGGCTTCATCAGTCGCATGAATATCAGACGCCGGATGAAATCTACTACGACACCAAAGCCGGCGAGCCGCTGGCCATCGCGGCCTGAGCACAATCGCCATGGACGCACACTGTCGCAGAGATCGAAAATCAGGGGATGCTCAGGTAGCGGGTATCCCCAGATCTCGGCTCCTGCGCCTTCCTATGCGTGTCGATTTTATCAGCCAAGAAAAAAACCGAGAGCTTCTGCTGCCTTCGGCATCAGACCGCGCTTGGTCGGGAGCGATAGCAAAAGATCAGCGACGAAAGGAGCTTGACGACGAACGCCTCGCAGGGTTCAATCAATCAGCAGATCTTTCCACTTAATCCCCGAAAGATTTCTGTCCGAACTACCCGAGCCACCGCTGTGAGCACGGTGGCGGGGGTGTCGATGAGGTCGCGGAAGATCATTCGGGCCTGAGCATCGGCGTACCCGCGCATGGTTTTGGCGAGCAATCGATACAGGCCTGAGGCGATGACGAGCAGCGACATATCGAAGTCGACTTTGAGGCCGACGGCCGACGCTGTTTGGTGTAACCAGCTGTGCTTCAAGGGAGTTCTGCAGGGCGAGAGGATCTTCCCTCTGCGAATCGGCAAGCCGGTTCGATACCGATCGGCACCGCAACTCTCTGTTTCAATGGGCGGCCTGCAAAATCCCTTGTCCAGTGTTCAACGCTGGTTCGCATTAGGCCTTACCGCGATTCTCGGCAAGCATATTGCAGAACAGCGCACCCTGTTCGATGGCGTCGTCGAGGGCGACGTGGGTATGGGCATGCGAGTCGAACCAATGTTTGGGCATGCCGCCTTTAGTGCTTTTGCGATAGTCCTTTTTAAGCATGGCCATTGCGTAGGTTTTGATATCGAGGGCGGAGAAGCTGAAGGGGCTTTCGCCGGCGAAGCGAATCAGGTACCAGTAAACGAAAAGGAAATCGAATCCGGCTGGGTAGCCGACGAATACCGGCTTTCCGGGAAGAGCTTTGAGCCAGAGGACGTAGCGGCGCATCGCCGTTTCGGGCATTTCCAGTTCTTGCCGGCACGCGGCCCAGGCCTTGGGCTGTCGGGCCCACCATTCTGCCGTCTTGGGATCGGCCGTTGCGCCCGGCAGCGTTTCAAGGTTCGCGCTGAATGTGCCTATCAATGCCTTTCCGCCTGTATATGCCGCCGAGCCAAAACTCAACATCGAGTTCGGGCCGGGGATCGGCCCGTCGGTCTCAACGTCGGTGCTCACATAGATTTCTTGGGTGCTCATGGCTCTAACTTGTGCCGCAAGACATCCCACCGCTCGGTGACTGCCACCCGTAGCTTGCTATCGTCGATCTTTGCGATCCACTCGCGTAATTCGCGACGAGAGAAGTTCGCTGGCCAACTCAGCTCGGGGAAATGTCGCAGCCGCCGGCCGCGCCGGGTCGATAAATACAGCGCGTCGAATAGAGCTTTAGCAGGGGTAGCGATGTCGAAGTTGCCGGTGTTTCGATACGAACCGTAGCCGCCGATGAGTGCGGGGTCGAGTCGGTGGAACTGATATGTCCCAAACGGGGTTCGTACGGTGGGACGTATACGTTCCGCCACGATCTGAATCACGTGCGGCGCTTGGTCGATCATGCCGTGAAGATTAAGGGCGGAGAGTAACGATACATAACCGCGAACGTCGGTCTGTTCTCCTTTTGTGGCGCGCAGCAATTGTGGAATGATGGCGTAGGGAGAGAAGTCGGCATGGCCGGGCAATGCCCAAAGTCCACGTCGAACTTTGGCAATCAGCCCTTCCTTTGCCAAAGCCGAAAGTGATTGGGTCGCCCAGACGGGCGAACCTCCAGTGATTCTGATGACGTCGGCCGTAGTGAACACGGGTTGATGATGCGTCAGTTCGCCGAAGACAGCGGTATCTACGGCGTTCATGTGATTGTTTCCGGTGGTACGGCGAGGATCTGTTCGATGAGATCGCCGACAAACAATTGACGTGCGATCCAGGTGTCCTCGTCCTTCAACTGCTCGCGTTGCGCTGGATCTAGGTAGGCCAGAACCGTGTCTGAATACTCGGCGTGGGATATTTCGAGCGCTCGGCCGCGTGCATTGCGCAGCGTGGCATCGTCTAGCCAGCGTAGGAAACCAGTGTCGATGCCTCTGAGCGTTCCATTTCCAAGAACAAACAGATCGAATACATCACGGGCCTGCACGTGCGTGCGCGAGGCAAGGGCGTTGATCTTCTGACGGATGGCTGCAGGCCGTGTGTAGCTCGGCAATAGAAGCGGCGGGTCATCTTGGCGAAGATACTCGCGGATGGCGGCATCATTCGCCGGGGTGACCGCGTGCTCGTCTCCCGCGCATCTATCCCGGTAAGACACGTCGATTTTGGTCGGCGGTCGGATGCCGCCACGTCCGACCAGCTCAATTTTGTAGCGCAGTGTCGTATCGGTCGACTTACTGGATCGTCCGCCGATCAGCGAGGCCTGGAGTATGCCGAGGGCTTGCAGACGCCGTTGCACATCTCCGTCAGCCAGCGTCGCCGGAATGGCGCGTTGCATGGCGCCCGCGACGTCCTTGCCCACATCCAGATCGATGTCTTCGCTGAATCGGATACTGCCGAAGTAGAGGCGTAGATTGGTTCCACCTTTCAAAACCCAATCGCGTCCCTGCATCGCTCTGCCAGAGCTCTGAGCAGCACGACATGAAAGCCCTCGCGCAGGGCAAGCGGAGAAGGAGTTATTTTATTAATAGACATAATTATCTTAAAACCATAATAATATCGATTAATAAGGAGGGCAACTATTGGAAAGAATTTGAGAGTCCTTAGCCATCAGGAAGTCCTGTTGGTGCGCCCGCCGTAGGCAGATTGCCTATTAAGTCACGGCACTGTATGGTTATACAGTAAGGGGCACTTTGCAACCACGGCATTAAATTACGGGAATGACCGGTTATGCGACCCTCCAGCGGTAAGATCAATTTCGCCGGAATCACAGCGGGCTCTAAAGGAACGATCGGAAAGCCCGGAGGGTCCGGAACTCCTCGATAAACTAGGTCGTTGCTTTGTTCAGGCCGCAGTCGAACGGCTGCTCGGCACGAATTTTTCGCTTGGTTCGACGGTGCAATGGAACGGTGCGGCGCTCCAGACCACCTACCTCTCGCCGACTGAATTGAATGCCGCGATACCGGCGTCCGACATCGCAACCGCCGGCACGGCGACCGTGACCGTTGTCAACAACGATTCGACGGGCGTTACGGTATCGAATGCGCTGCCGCTGGACATATCCGCAACCAGTGTGCCGAGCGGCTATTCGGGAACCACGGACACGATCACGGCTTTGGCGGACACCTCTAACGGGGGCGGCGCGATCTTGAATCCCCTGGAGCTGTACGTCAACGGACCCACGGGAACGACCTATTATTATTCGGTCTCCTTTCTGGGCAGCGCGGTCGCGAGTATGCAGATCGGCGGCCAGACCACTGTTCAGCCGCTCACAACGCCGTTGGGTCCGGCGGCGGGCCGTATCACGGGTTTCACGAGCCCGGCCGGCGGCCAGACGATCACCGGCAGCTTCACCGGTCCAACCGACCCCATCACGCTACTGACGATGGTGGCCGCGGCGCAACTGGGTGCCGGGACGTACACGGATACGATCACGATTGCAGTCTGCCTGGACCCACAGTGCACGCAGCCCTTGGCGGGCAGTCCCCTGAAAGTCACGGTCAACTACACCGTGACCGGAAATCCGATCGCGGATACCTTGTTCATGCTCGAGCCTCCGTCCTTGACCGTGGAGGCGGCGACATCGAGCGCGGCGTCTCCGACGGCCACCGCCGTGATCAGCACCGATGGTCTGCCGCCCTACGGCGCCTACGTGATCAGTGCCGTTGGCTCGGGAGCCGCCATCGCATCCACGAGTTTTCAATCGAACCTTGATGCGACCGGCACGCTGACGGTTACGCTCAAACCGCCCGCCGGTGTCGGTTCGGGCATCTACACAGATTCGGTGCAGATCCAAGTCTGCTTCGATAGTGCCTGTACGAAACCTGCAAATAATGGGCAGTTCACGCTCCCCGTGACCTATGTGGTCGATGCGTCGGCGGGCACCGACTTCACGGTGCAGACGATTCAGAATCAGATTCAAGCGATGGTCTGGAGTGCCGTGAATCAGCGTATTTACGCGATCGCTCCGAGTTATGCAGCCAGCAACCCCAATTCTCTGCTCGTGATCAATCCCGTGTCCGCGACGATCGAGTCCGTCGTTTCGCTCGGCGCTTCGAGTAATCCGGTCTTTCTCGTGGTGTCGGATGACGGGCAGTTTGCCTATGCGGCACTGTCTATTCCCAATGAGGTGGTGCGTGTGAATTTGTCGACGCTGACCATCGACGAGACGTTGTCCTTAAGCGATTTTTGCGCGGGAATCGCGGTCGCGCCTGCACTCGCGCATACGGTCGCGGTCGCGACCTACAACAACGTGACTACATTGGCTGTCTTTGACGATGCGGTACAGCGGGCGCAGACCTTTTCGACCGGTTCCATCGAGATTCCGCTGATGTTTGGCTGGGGAGCGGATGCGACGACGATGTACGCCTACGATTCGTCGGTCTCGGGAGGAACGATGTATCAGCTGGCGGCTGCCGCCTCCGGGCTCTCAGTTTCGGATCAAACGGCAGGAATAGTGATGCAGCAATCTTTTTTCAATGACATTCGCGTTGCCGGGGGACTCGTGTATTCGGGCACGAGCGGCGTGTTCAATCCGGCGACCAACACGACGCTGCCGCCGTATCCGCTGCAGTCCACCAATGGAAATCTCGTGTCCAGCGGCTCCTTCGCGGTCGACACGACACTCAGCCGCCTCTATGCGATGACCGATGATCAGCCGCTCGGACTCACGACCGGCGACCTTACGATTGAAGGCTTCAATTTGACGACCCGCTCACCGACTTGGATCGCGCGCTTTGTGTCACCGCAGAGCGGCAGCTCGCTGATTCGTTGGGGGACCAACGGGCTCGCATTCGCGACCGGCGGGGCGGCGCCGACCATTGTGCTGATCTCCGGGAGCATCGTCTCGCGGTAGGGCGCCGCGACGCACTCGGCGCCGACTCGGGCGTTGCGTCGGGTCATCGCTGAGTGTGGATCGGGCGTATGCGTGATTGATGCAACGTTACGAACGTTGTAAAATGCAACGTTATGAACGTTGTTGAGCGTAACCAGCTGTACTTAAAGGGAGTTTCGCAGGGCGAGGGGCTCTTCCCTCACCTTGAAGTAGCCCCCACCAGCGGATTCTTCAACTGGGACTTCGGCCTTGCCGAGCTACCGCGGGAACCCGGCATCATCGTCATTCGGGGGCCGCGGCAGTACGGCAAGAGCACTTGGCTGGAATACCAATTGCGGGAAACGCTCCGGCAATTCGGGCCTGGGACCGCGCTCTTTTTAAATGGTGATTACATCGCGGGCCCCGACGAGCTCGAGAGCGATATCGAATCACTGATGAGTTACTTTCCGGAAGAGGCATCGGTTCGACGCCTCTTCATTGACGAAATTACCGCCGTCGCCGGTTGGCAGAAAGCGATCAAACGTCTCGCCGATAGGGGTGTTCTGCGAAAGGCGCTGATCATCACGACCGGCTCCAAAGCCAGCGACATTCAGCGGGAGGCGGAGTTGCTACCGGGCCGCAAAGGAAAACTGGCGCGAACGATTTATTTATTCGTCCAGCTTCCGTACAGGATTTTCTACGACAAGGCTTTTCCGACGCTCAAGGCCCAGACCCTTTCCGCCTATCTCATCGCGGGTGGGTCACCTGCCGCGTGTGCAGCGGTGCTTGAAACGGGTTCGGTCCCGGAATACCTATTTCAAACGACCACGGAATGGATCTACGGCGAATGCGCGCTGGCCGGCCGCTCGCGTCCCATGCTGCTGCGACTGCTCGAGCAGCTCATGCGCCGCGGCGCCTCGCCGATTGCGCAGACAACTCTCGCGGAAGAGTCCGGCATGGCGAACAATACGGTCGCGCATGGCTACCTCGATTTGTTGAGCGATCTCTTGGTTCTCGGGGCGAGCGAGCCCTGGGATCCGGCCCGAAAAGTGCGGGTCTCACGCAAGGCCTCCAAGTATCCCTTCGTCAATCTTCTCGCTGCGAATACCTGGTCAACAAACCGTCACACGACACCAACCTCGCTGGAAAGATCCGCCGGCGAGGAAAAGGGCGTGTGGTGGGAATGGGCGGTGGCCTCGGAATTATTCAGACGAGCCGCGAAAGAGGGCCATCCGTCACCCTTGCAGTCGCTGTTCTGGCGTTCTGAAAAACACCAGATCGATTTCGTCCGCCAGGGCAGACCTTGGATCGAAGTGAAGGCCGGTCACGCTTCGCCATTCGAATTCGATTGGTTTATCAGAACCTTTTCCCGCGAGAAACTGCTGGTCGTCAGTTCGGATCGGTTCGATGGCAGTGCGGTTCGCGGAGTCACTCTCGAGGACTTTCTGCTGGACGAGTCGTTATAGAGAGGGAAGCTCTCATGCTCGTAGTCAACGCAGCTTAATGCGGACCGGGACAGTAGGGACAGTCTGAATCGTCCACGGCCCACCAATTAGTGCAGCGCGCTAAGTACTTTCCGGCGCAATAATGACCTTTTGAAAATCGCTGCGCGCCGGCCAGCGCGAAGCATAACGGATGTACCGCCACTGGCGGGTGTCGGCGTCAATCAAGGCAGGATTTTTGGGTGAGTGGACGGCAGATCAGCGGTGGGGTGAGTCGGCGAGCGCGTAACCGATGTTGATGAGGTTGTCGGCGATCACACCGAAGCCGACCCAGCGCTTGATGCCGGGCACGCCTTTGTAGCGGCAGCGGTTCAATCCGTGGCGGCGTTTCAGAAGGCTGATGCGCCCTTCGCTGCCGGTGCGCCACTTCTGGGCGTTGCGGAACCAGCGCTTTTTCATGCAGCGCGGCCACAAACGCCATGATCTTGCCGCAGCATCCCCCGCCAATCCGGTACATGCATGAAAT
This sequence comes from uncultured Gammaproteobacteria bacterium, assembly GCA_963702735.1. Taxonomy (GTDB): domain Bacteria; phylum Pseudomonadota; class Gammaproteobacteria; order Steroidobacterales; family Steroidobacteraceae; genus Bog-1198. The sequence goes on from CAVPDW010000003.1 coordinate 1,147,281, forward strand.
GCCCGGGTGACCGGGGGAAATCACCCCGCGCACGCGCGTCATTTTTTGCGCCGGAAAGTAACTAGGGCGTCACACCAGCGTATAGTTGCCCCATGACTACGGTGCCGTCCCCCTAGCGCATTCGCGGGAGAACGCCTCACTTGCCGGACCTTCTTGGAGTGCCAAGCTTGGTCGGATCCTACAACTACTGGCTGGTGCTGCTGTCGATCGTGGTTGCGATCACTGCATCCTATGTTGCCCTCGATTTGACATCTAGAGTGGTTGCCTCGCACGGGCGCTGGTCCGAACCCCTCTGGTTGTTCGGCGGAGCCGCCACCATGGGGTCTGGCATCTGGTCGATGCATTTCATCGGCATGCTCTCGTTTCGCATGCCAATAATGGTGTCGTATGACGTGCCGATCACGGGCCTGTCTCTTCTGATCGCGGTGGCGGCGTCCGGGTTTGCCCTGTACGTCACGAGCCGCGGCACCTTGAGCCTAGGCAGGCTCCTCTCCGGTAGTTCGCTATTGGGGTTCGCCATCGCCGCAATGCACTATACCGGCATGGCGGCCATGCGTATGTTCCCACCCGTCCACTACGATGTTGGTTTAGTTGTGCTGTCGGGCGTTATCGCCGTGGGCACGTCGGTCGTCGCACTGTGGAGCGCATTCAACCTCCGCCTGGAGACGATTTTCACAGCCTCCTGGAAGAAGGCCGGCAGCGCCGCCATTATGGGAGCGGGTATTTGCTTGATGCACTACACGGGCATGGCCGCCGCCATGTTCACACCTCACAGTATCTCCACTGCCCCCCCTGGGAATATCGGTCATGCTGGTCTGGCGGTCATCCTCGGCGGCTTCACCCTGGCATTCCTGATGGCAATGTTGCTGGTGTCGGCACTGGATGCGTATTACGCGCAACGGTCCGCGGAAAGTGCTCAGCGCCTGTACGCTTTGAACCGAGAGATCGAGACTCGCGGCGCCGAGCTTTCCCGGATCAATGCGCTGTTACAGCAAGAAGTGCAGGTCCGGACACAGGCCGAAGAGGCACTGCGCAAGGCGAGGGACGAGCTCGAAACGCGGGTGATCGATCGCACGCAGGCGCTGCACGCCAGCGAGCAGCAATTGCGGCGGCTGTTCGAAGAACGAGAGGATCTATCCCGCGATCTGCACGACAATATCGTGCAATCAATCTACGGGGCCGGTTTGAATCTGGAGCAGATCGCGCGGCTGATTCGAGAGGATCCGACCCATGCCGCCGCGGAAGTGGCGGTGGCCATCGGAGAACTGAACGGCGTTATTCGCGACATACGCCGCTATATCGCCGGACCTGCCGAGCAGACCGGCGCGACGCCATTGCGGGACAGTTTGGCTAGACTGGTCGAAGTCTCCAGACCCGATTCGAGTTTGCGCTTCCTGCTGGAAGTGGACGCAGCCGCGGATAGTCAACTCACCCCGGAGGAAGCCGAGCAAGTGTTACAGATCGCCCACGAGGCCATGAGCAATGCTCGCCGTCATTCCCTCGCGAAGCACGGCACGGTCAGCCTGCGGCTGACGGATGACGGTGTGACGCTCGAAGTCGCGGACGACGGCGACGGCTTCGATCCGGCCGCGCTGAAGCACGAAGGCAGTGGGCTTTACAACATGAAGACGCGTGCGCAACAGATCCGCGCGCGGCTCGAGGTCCTGTCTTCACCCGGAAAGGGTACCCGCATCGTCGTGCACATCTCCAGGAGCCAGACGCCCAGATGACACCGGAAAACGTCCGCCCGCTGAAGGTGCTATTGGTGGACGACCACCACATCGTTCGCGCGGGGTTGCGCACCATCATTGGCCGAACAGGCATTGAGGTTGTCGGAGAAGCCGGCACGGCGGCGGCGGCAATCGAAGAGGCTGCGCGGCTTGAGCCGGACGTGGTGTTGATGGATGTGCGCCTACCCGACGGCAGCGGCGTTACTGCCTGTCGCGAGATTCGAGCAGCCAATCCGCATATCAGAGTACTGTTTCTAACCGCTTTTGAGGACGACAGCGCGCTGCTCGCGACTGCCTTTGCCTCAGCCGGCGGCTACCTACTGAAAGAGATCGACGCCGAACATCTGATTCAGGCGATTCGGACCGTGGCAAGCGGGCTGTCGGTACTCGGTCCGAGCGTCGTGCAGGCGGTTCTGGGGCGCATGCGCACCCTTGCGGCCGCCGGCGGGCATCACCCCGAGCGCGCTCCACTTTCCAATCAGGAGCGCAGGGTGCTTGCACTTGTCGCGGACGGCAAGACCAACAAGGAAATCGCCGCTGCGATGGGACTTTCACCCAAAACCGTCAAGAACTATCTCAGCAATGTCTTCGAAAAGCTTCAAGTCAGCCGCCGTTCGCAAGCGGTTGCGCGAATAGTTCGCGGCGCATAGGGCCATTCGGCCCGGGTGCCGGCTCTACCGTGCCGATTGCGGACGGTTCAGCATGCCCGGTTGTCAGGGCTCGGCCAAACGAGGCGCTACCGTGAAGGGAATTCTTGACAGGCTGTTGCTCCAGCACAATCCCGATGCCCTCCTTGCCATTTCGGAGAACGGCGAGATTTTGCACTGGAACGATGCCGCCGAAGCCATTTTCGGCTACTCGTGCGACGAAGCCCTCGGACATCTGCTCAACGACCTCATCGTACCCCCGGATCGAAGGGATGAAGAACGCCGGATTCGGGAGGACGCGCTGCGGCACGGGTTGGCGGTGTATGAATCGGTGCGCCGGCGCAAAGACGGTCTGCTGCTGCACGTCAGCGTTACCACCAAGGCAATTCGCGATGCCGGCGGCAACCTTGAATGCTTTCTCTCCACCAAAAAAGACGTCACTCATTTGAAAGTCCTGCGCGACGCCAAATTGGTGGAATCGAAGTTCCGCGACCTTCTCGAGTCAACGCCGGATGCCATCGTCATGGTCAATATCACCGGCCGTGTCGTGCTGATCAATTCCCAGGCGGAAAACGTCTTTGGCCATCGGCGCGCGGAAATGATGGGCCAACCCGTGGAAATGCTGCTCCCGCAACGGTTTCGCGCCGCCCATCACGGCCATAGGGGACAATTCTTCGCGCAGCCGCGTACGCGCACGATGGGCGCCGGCCTCGAACTCTACGGGCTACGCAAGAACGGCGAAGAATTTCCCGTGGAAATCAGTCTCAGCACGCTGGGCACCGAAGAAGGGCCGATGGTGATGAGCGCGGTTCGCGACCTTACGGATCGCAAGAAGGCAGAACAGAAATTCCGCAGCCTGCTGGAGTCGGCGCCGGATGCCATGGTCATTATCGGACATGACGGCAAAATAGAACTCGTCAACTCCCAGACGGAAAAACTCTTCGGTTACCAACGCGAGGAGCTGTTGGGACAGCTCGTGGAAATACTGGTGCCGGAGCGCTTTCACGCGAAACACCCCGGCCATCGCACGCGCTTTTTTGCGCAACCTCGCGCTCGATCGATGGGTGTGGGATTGGAGCTGAACGCGCGCCGCAGGGATGGTACCGAGTTCCCGGTGGAAATCAGCCTGAGCCCCCTCGACACTTCGGAAGGGCTATTCGTCTCCAGCGCCATTCGCGACGTCACCGACCGCAAGCACTTCGAGAACGCCTTACGGCAGAAAAACGTGGAGCTGGCAAGCGCCAACCAGGCAAAAGACAACTTTCTCGCCAATATGAGTCACGAGCTACGCACTCCCCTCAATGCGATCATCGGATTCGCGGGCACGCTATTGATGAGGTTGCCCGGCCCGCTGACGTCAGATCAGGAGAAACAACTCAAAACGCTTCGAGCCAGCGCCAGGCATCTGCTGGCGCTGATCAACGATCTGCTCGATGTCGCAAGAATCGAGGCCGGCAAGATCGAACTTCACTTCGAATTGGTTGATTGTCGGAGCGTGATCCAGGAAGTGGTCGCCGCGCTGAGCCCAGAGGCACTCCGCAAGGAACTCGAGTTCCAGGCAATACTCCCGGCAATTGATCTCATGGTGCGGACCGATCGGCGAGCGCTCAGCCAGATCGTGCTGAACTTGGCGAACAACGCTCTGAAATTTACCGATCGCGGCAGCGTGTGCATCGAGGCGAGTCGATGTCGCATGAATCACGGGAAATCGGTCGAAATAAGCATCAAAGATACGGGCAAAGGTATCCGTCCCGAAGACCAGCCCAGGCTGTTCGGACCGTTCACCCAGGTGGATATCTCCAAGACGAAGATCCGCGAAGGCACGGGGCTCGGGTTGCACCTGAGCCGAAAACTTGCCGAACTGCTCGGAGGGCAAATCACGTTCGACAGCGAATACGGCAAGGGCAGCACGTTCACGCTGGCGTTATCTGCGGACTGACGGATGGCCGCGAGAATCCTGATCGTCGAGGACAATCCTGCGAATCTCGAGCTGATGACGTACCTGTTGGGTGCCTCTGGGTATCCCACCCTCAGCGCAAGGGACGGGGTGGACGGGTTGCGGATCGCAATCGAACAATCGCCCGATTTGATCATATGCGACGTGCAATTGCCCAAGATGAGCGGCTACGAAGTGGCGCAGCAGGTCAAGCGCAGCAAAGACCTTTGCGGGATTCCGCTGATCGCCATTACGGCGTTCGCGAGAGCCAGCGACCGGGCCGAAGCCCTGGCCGCCGGGTTTGACGGCTATTTTTCCAAGCCTATCGATCCCGAAACCTTCGTTCGGCAGCTGGAGGCCTTTCTAAGACCGGATCTGCGTCTCACGGCGCCGGTCCGGTCTTGGTCCGCCTCCAAGCCGATCCCAGAGCCTCGTGCGAGAACGCGAACGGTTCTCGTTGTCGACAATGTGCAGGCCAATCTGGATCTGTCCGCCAGCCTGCTCGAATATTCGGGCTTCACGGCGGTTGCCGCCCGAGGTCCGAAAGAAGCGCTACGGCTCGCCCGCCAAGCCCGCCCGGACCTCATCTTGTCCGATATTTGCATGCCTGGATCCAGCGGCTATGACTTCATCCAGGAAATCAAGAACGACCATCGATTGTCCTCAATTCCTTTCATTTTCATTACTTCGACGGCAACGACCGAACGAGACCGACTACACGGGCTTGCGCTTGGCGCGGCGAAATTTCTGTTCCGGCCCATCGAGCCGCAGCAGTTGCTGAAGGAAGTTGAGGACTGCCTGGCCCAAATGGACGAACCCTGACCGTGGCGACTATTCTTGCCGTCGACGATGACCCCTTCACTCGAGAATTCCTGGTGACACTTCTGGGCTACCAGAAGCATCGGCTTCTCGAGGCTAGTGATGGCGCCGAAGCGCTCGCGCTGGTCAGAGCCCATCAGCCCAATCTCGTGATTACCGACATCCTGATGCCGACGATGGACGGCTATGAGTTCGTACGCCAACTGCGCGCCGACCCGGCCACCGCAGCGACCGCCGTCGTATTCTTCACGGCGCACTATCACCAGAATGAGGCCGAGTCGCTGGCCAGGAGTTGCGGGGTCGCCCATATCCTGACCAAGCCGTGCGAACCTGAACTCATTCTTCGGCTTGTGGAAGAGTCTCTCAGCACGCAGCCCCACCTGAATAGACGGCCGTTGCCGCACGACTTCGATCGGCGGCATCTGCGCGTCATAACCGACAAGCTGTCTCAAACCGCCGATGAGCTGCGAATGTCCAATCATCGTCTCTCCGCGCTCGTCGATATCAATTTGAAGCTTGCCTCCGAACACGATCACCGGCAGTTGTTGAACGTTGTGTGTCCTGCTGCGCGCAATCTGCTCGGAGCCAAATATGCTGCGCTGGCCGCAAGGCCCAGCGTTATTGAAAGCGAGGTCTATTTTGTCGCCAGCGGCATGGATGCCGCGACCATTGCGAGTATGGGCCGCCCGAGATTGCTCGACGGTGTGGTGGGCGCAGCGTTCGTCGAGCGGAAGTCGCGGCGTCTGACGAATCCGCAGGCCACGGGGTTGCCGACGCACTATCCGCCTGCGCATTCGCTGCTGGTTGCCCCCATCGTCTCGCCTGCGCACGTCCATGGCTGGATATGTCTTACGGACAAGATAGGAGCGGACGAATTCAGCGCGGAAGACGAACGGCTGTTCAGCATACTGGCGGCGCAAGTGGGCCGCATCTATGAAAACGCACGTCTGTACGGCGACGTGCAGAAATACGCAACCCGGCTCGAGGCGGAAATCGAGCAACGCAACCGCGCTCAAGAGGCGCTGATGGAAAGCGAAGGGCGATTTCGGGAGCTGGCGGAAAACATCCGCGATGTATTCTTCCTCGTCGACGCCCGCAGCAATCGCATTCTATACATCAGCCCGGCGTATGCGGAGATCTGGGGCCGGAGCTGCGAAAGCGCGTATGCGAACCCTGAATCGTGGGCAGAGGCCATCCATCCCGAGGACCGAGCGACGACCGACGCCCGTTACCGGGCGGCAATGGCGGGAGGGAAGTTCGATTACGAGTACCGAATCGTGCGTCCGGATGGTTCGATGCGCTGGATCGAGGCGCGGATCTTTCCAATCTTCGACAATGCCGGCAGGATTGTTCGCATCGCAGGTGTCGCCGCCGACATCACCGAGCGAAAACACGCGACCAACGAGTTGCGGGAAAAGGACCGCCGGTTCGGCGATCTGCTGGACAATGTCGAGTTGGTTTCGATGATGCTCGACACGAATGCGCGTATCACCTACTGCAATGATTACCTGCTCCAATTGACCGGTTGGCGGCGTGAAGATCTCTTGGGACAGGATTGGTTCAGGTTATTCGTGCCACCGGAAGTCCGCGGGGTGGAGACCGCTTTTGCGTCTCTGATCGCCGGCCTGCCGAAGCCGATGCATTACGAAAATGAAATTCTCACGCGTTCGGACGAGCGGCGCCTCATTCGCTGGAACAATTCGCTGCTCCGCTCGGGAACCGGCGAGGTCATTGGAACGGCAAGCATCGGCGAAGATATCACCGAGCAGAAACGTCATCAGGAGTCGCTGCGGCAGAACGAAGAGCGAACGCGGCTGATACTGGAATCGGTTGGCGAGGGCATTCATGGCATCGACCTGAGCGGAAGGATCATTTTTGAAAATTCAGCGGCCGCGAAATTGCTCGGGTACGGCATTGAAGGCCTTATCGGCAAGCCCGCGCACACCACAATGCACCACTCGAGGAAGGATGGAATACCCCATCCGATCGCCGACTGCGCCATACATAACACCATGCATGACGGATACATCCGCCGGGTGGAGAACGAAGTATTCTGGCGCAAGGACGGGTCCAGCTTTCCGGTCGAATACACCACGGCTCCCATCCGTAACGAGCTGAAGGAGATAGCAGGAGCGGTGGTCGCCTTTCGAGACATCACCCATCGAATGGAGGCGCAGAACAGGATCAGGCGCCTGAATCGCGTCCACGCCATGTTGAGCGGTATCAATTCGCTGATCGTGCGCGTGCACGATCGGGAAGCGCTGTTCAGGGAGGCGTGCCGGACTGCGGTTGAAGCGGGCGCGTTCAGAATGGCGTGGATCGGTGTGATCGACGCGCAAACACTGGATGGCAAGATTGTCGCGTGGTATGGCGGCGAGGAAGGCTACGTCGAGATGATCAGGCTCACGGCGCGCGAGGGGATGCCCGATAGCGAGCGGCCGGCCTGCCGGGCGTTGCGCCGGGCGCAACCCGTCATTTGCAACGATATTGCGACGGAACCATCCCTGAGCGAGCTCCGTGAGGAGCTGCTCGGACGGGGGCATAGGTCGGTAGGTTGTTTTCCGCTATCGACGGCAGGACGGCCGCTCGCCGTGATCGCGCTGTTCGCGGGCGAGCCCGATGCCTTCGACGAGCAGGAAACACGGCTGCTTCTGGAACTGTCCGGCGACATTTCATTCGCGCTGGATCACATTGAAAAAGAAGAGAGACTGAACCATCTCGCCTTGTATGACGCACTTACGGGACTTGCCAACCGGAGCCTGCTTCTCGAGCGGGTGGCACAGCACGTGCGCAATGCCGCCGGCGGCGGGCACAAGCTTGGCGTGGTTCTGATCGATTTGGAGCGCTTCAAGAACATCAACCACAGCCTTGGCCGGCCGGCGGGCGATGCACTCTTGAAGCAGGTGGCGGATTGGCTGACGCGCCAGCTGGGAGACGCCAACCTATTGGCGCGAGTGGATGCGGATCATTTTGCCGTGATGCTTCCGAAAGTGCAGCACGCAGCCGAGCTGGCGCGGATTGTGGAGAAAGCAACGGTCGACTTTCTGCACCATCCATTTCGCCTGAGTGACGCGGTGTTCCGCATCGGCGCGAAGTTTGGAGTTGCGCTGTTTCCGGATGACGGTGCCGACGCTGACACCTTGTTGAAGAACGCCGAGGCCGCGCTGAAGAAAGCCAAGGTGGGTGGCGAGCGATACCTGTTTTACGCGGAGAAAATGTCCGAAATGGTGGTCGGCAGGCTCACTCTCGAGAATCAGCTACGCGAGGCGCTCGACAAGCAAGAATTTGTCCTCCATTACCAGCCCAAGATAAACCTCGTCAGTGGCAAAATCACCGGCGCCGAGGCGCTGATCCGGTGGAGCGATCCGCGTACGGGATTGGTGCCGCCCGGCCGATTCATTCCGATCATGGAGGAAATCGGATTGATCCAGGAAGTTGGGCGTTGGGCGCTAGGCAAAGCCGTCGAAGATTACCTGCGCTGGTGCAATGCCGGCCTGGCTGCCGTGCGGATCGCGGTCAACGTCTCGCCGCTGCAATTGCGCAATCGCTGCTTTATTGCCGAGATTAACGAGGCCATAGGCATCGACGCACGGGCGGCGGCCGGACTGGAACTGGAGCTCACCGAAAGCGTGGTCATGGAGGACGTCAAGCACAGTATCGCCATCCTACAGATGGTCCGCGCCATGAACGTCACCGTAGCGATCGACGATTTCGGCACTGGGTTCTCCTCGCTCAGCTATCTATCGAAGTTGCCGGTCGACACGCTGAAAATTGACCGCTCGTTCGTGGACGACATGATTACGGCGCCGGAGGGAGCGGCGGTGGTGTCCACCATCATCAATCTGGCGCATTCATTGAAGCTCAAGGTAGTGGCCGAGGGCGTTGAAACCGAGGAGCAAGAGCGGCTGCTGCGGGGGCTGAACTGCGACGAAATGCAAGGCTATCTGTTTAGCAAACCACTGCCCTGCGAGATCTTCGAAGCCAGATACCTGGCCCCTACTTCCTCCAGTCGAACTTCCGATTTGTCTTGATCATCGCGTCCGCTACAGCTTGCAACACCTCGGTCAGTATCAAGTCGCCGGAAAGCGGGCTCAACTATGCGAGCGGCGTCACATTGGGCAGCGGTTTCGGATTCGTGGAGACGGATAACAACGGACTGTTCACCTGCGCCTCCGATTCGACGACCGGCTTGCTGACGAATTGTGCCGTGGCAGGGACGTCGGCCTCGCCGCCCACGCCGGTTTTTCTGCCAGAAGCGACTGTGGGCACGCGCACCGGCGCATCACGACTTCGGCCGCGCCGGTGTCTACTCGTAGTGAAGCGCTTCGATCGGATTCAGGTCGGCAGCCTTGCGAGCCGGATAGTATCCGAAGAAGATTCCGACCGCGGCTGAGAATGCGAAGCCGCCGAGTATGGCCGTGAGGGAGACTTGGGTCGGCCAATGTGCAAGCCTGGAGATGGTGAAAGACACCAGCACCCCGAAGCATATTCCCGCCGCGCCGCCGGTCACGCTCAACAGCACGGATTCGGCCAGGAACTGGAGCAGCACCTGAAGGCGGCGTGCTCCAATGGCCATGCGTATGCCGATCTCGCGGGTCCGCTCGGTAACCGACACTAAAAGGATGTTCATGATTCCAATGCCGCCGACCAGCAGCGAGATGGAGGCGACCATGGCCAGAAGCGCGGCCATGACCTGGCTGCTGCTCTCCTGTGCTTCTGCGATCTGACTCAAGTTTCGGACGCTGAAATCGTCAAGCTGCCCGATTTGGATATGGTGGCGTCGCGCAAGAGTCGCAGTTACTTGTGCGATCGCGGTGTTCACTAGATCGGCTCCTCCTGCTTGGACGTAGATGCTGTTGACGTAGCCCGTCATGCGGGGGCTGATGCCGAAGGCGTTGGGTGCCGCCGGATAGTTGGTGCTGATAAGGTTCTGGGTCGTTTGTGGCGTCGCGACCCCCAAGACTTTGCGCTCCGCGGTACTGAACGGGATCATCACCACGTCGTCTTGATCCTGCCCATAGCCCGTTTGCCCCTTGCTCGCGAGGAGCCCGATCACCCGCATGGGCACTCCCTTGATCAGGATGTTCGCCCCGATCGGGTCCTCTCGCGCAGGAAATAGGTTCTGATAGACCGTCTGACCGATCATACAGACGGTATCCGCGGCATCATTTTGCTGCTCTGTCATGTAACCGCCGCTGGCGATGTGCCAACTGACGATGTCCAGATAGCTTGGCGTCACGCCCTGGATGGCGGTGCTCCAGTTTTGATCCCCGTATTGCACTTGGCCGGCCTGGCGGGTCAGGTAGCTGACCCTCTGCACGGCGGAGTCGTCGCGCAGGATCGTTTCGGCGTCGACCACGGTCAGCGTTGAAGCGCTGCCTGCCCCTGCGCGAACACCGCCGGCGGTCGTGGCGCCAGGCTGCACGACGACCATGTTCGTACCCAAGCTTTCCAACTGTTTCTTCACCGCCGCGCTCGCGCCGTCTCCCACCGCCACCATGGCGATGAGCGCGGCCACGCCGATAAATACTCCCAACATGGTCAGGCCCGAACGCAGCTTATTACGCGCCAATGCCTGCAGAGAGGCTGAAACAATCATTGACAGGAAGGCCATGCGAAGGCCGGATGAGTCTTCGGGAAGCGCGGTAATGTCCGCGCCGGCGGCGACCGCAGCCGCGGCGCCGGCATCTGCGCGCTCCGGCGTGACGACGGCGACCTGATGCTCATCGGAAACGATTCGCCCATCGCGCATGGTGATCACCCGATCGGCATATGCGGCGATATCCGGTTCATGTGTCACCACGATCACCGTGACGCCTTGCTGCCTATTGAGCCTGCGAATGATCTCCATGATCTCATGAGAGGTGCGCGTATCGAGGTTACCGGTCGGCTCGTCAGCGAGCAGCACGGCCGGATGATTGATGAGCGCCCGGGCCAGCGCGATGCGTTGCTGTTGTCCCCCGGAGAGCTGATTGGGCAGGTTGCGCGCGCGATCCGCCAAGCCGACGCTCGCCAGCATGTCGCGGCCGCGAGCGCTGCGCTCGTTTGAGCTCATCGCCGCGGCCGGCCCGTAAAGCAGCGGCAATACAACATTTTCGAGCGCGCTCGTGCGCGCGAGCAGGTTGAAACTCTGAAACACGAAGCCGATCTTCCGGCTGCGGATGTCGGCCAGCTCCGGTTCCGACAAGCGCGCCACATCCCGCCCCTCAAATATGAATTGGCCGCCGGTCGGCCGATCCAGGCAGCCAATGATGTTCATCATTGTGGACTTGCCCGAACCGGACGATCCCATAATGGCGATGAATTCGCCGCGACCGACCGAAACGCTGATCCCCTGCAGTGCATGAACTTCCGTATCTCCGAGCAGAAAGGTTCGAGTCAGCTCGATCAGGCGGACAACGGGGTCGGTCATGCCGGTCGTCATCCTACAATTTCAGCGCAGGGGTGGATGAGGCGCGAGGCGCGCCTGCCGCGGCCTCCGATGTGACAACCTGATCTCCGAGATGCAGGTCGCCGGCCTTGATCTCTGCGAAGCTGTCGTCAACGAGCCCCACCGTGACGGCGATCGAGGTCAGCTTGCCGTCGCGCTCCACCCAGATCGTCCGCTGCCCTTTGGCGGCATTGGCGGCCCCAAGCTTGACCGCGGCGGCCGGCGTAAATCGCAGCGCTTGCGATGAGACTCTAAGTACATTCAGCGATTGGGCCGTGACGATCCTCGCGGTCGCAGTCATCCCCGGCTTGAGCAGCAGGTCTGGATTATCGACCGTGATCACCGCATCATAGGTAATCACGTTCTGCACACTGACGGGAGCCTGCCGGACCTGGGCCACGCGTCCCTTGAACGTACGCTTGGGGAAGGCGTCGACTGTGAAACTTGCGCTTGCGCCATCGACGGCGCCGGCGATATCGGACTCGCTGACATTGGTATCGACCTGCATTTTGGTCAGGTCGGTGGCAATGAGAAACAGAGTCGGCGTCTGAAAGCTCGCGGCCACGGTCTGACCGGCGGTGACATTGCGCGAAACCACCGTGCCGTCCACCGGCGAGACGATGTTGGTGTAGTCCAAATTGATTTGAGCAGCCTTCAGCGCCGCTGTCTTTTGGGCGATCTGAGCGACATCGAGGCCGACGAGCGCAACCGCCTGATCGTAGGCGTTGAGCGCAGCGTCGGCGGCATCGTGGGATATCGAGTCCTCGGCGTACAGAAGATCATCGCGCTCATGAGTGATCTTCGTGTACACAACATTGGCCCGGTCCTTCGCGAGCTGGGCCTTGGCGACGTCCAAATCGGCCTTGTCCTGATCCACAATGATCTGATAGGGCTTGGGGTCGATCTTTGCGCACAGCTGACCCTTATGGACCCGCGTGTTGTAGTCGCAGCTGAGGGTCTCTATGGTGCCCGAGACATAGGTCCCGACCTCGACGACAACCACCGGATTGACCGTTCCACTGGCGGTGATGGTGGTGGCGACGTCTCCCTGTGTCGCCGCGGTCGTCACGTAGCGCGGCGGCGCGGTGCGATTCGCCATCCAATACACCGCCGCGGCGCCGACCACGACGGTCCCCGCGACCAGAATACCGATCAGTTTCCAATTCTTGTGTTTGATCATGATGCGGGAACCGCGCGCCAGAGTAATTTACGGACGCCTGTATGGCCGCCGACTCGGTCACGGTTGGCGAGACGCGAATCGTCCGGCCTTGTTCCGATCCTAGTGCCACGCTAGGTTAACGCCGGCGAGGGCACAATAGGGGAAAGCCACTATGGAACCGTGTCCGCATACGGACTCAGGGACTCAGGCAACTCCTTCAGGAGATGCGCGCCGGTTACTTCGCTTTCTTGCCGCTGCGTAATTCGCGAATGCGGCTTTCGTATTCTGGAATCCAGGAAACCCACTGTTTGGTGGTTTCGGCACCGAGCCGTGGAGTGACACTGGTATCAACATACTCCACGAATTCCTGGCTCACGCGCATGAGTCCATCCCACCAAACCTCGCCAGGTGCTGTGTGATACATCATGATCTGGGTCGGGCGTACGCCCATGGCACCGATATTGCGAATCATGATCGTGTCGACAGGCGTGTACACGCCGGCTTTTTGCAGCGCCTTTTCGATGTCGAAGGTCATTTCTCGGATGTGGTCGAGCATATAAATCGAGCTATCGGCTACGGCGAAGAAGTTGCCGGTCCATTGCTTGGAATGGCACTGATTGCACATCGCCATGGCGCGCTTGCGATTCTCAAGGCCGTCGCTCGGATATGTGATCGGGACTTCCGTCGCGCCGGGCGTGCCCTTGTCGACGAGGCGGACGCCATACTGAGGATCGACTTCGGTCCACACCTGGCCGACATCCGGGTGCGGCATGCCTTGCTTGCGAATGAACGTAGTGCGCCAGGAACCGAACTTCCACATGGAGATGGCTCCGGGATCATGCGTCGGTGGATATATCATCTTGTCCCCGTCATAAACCGCGCCCATGTGACAAGTCGCGCATGTCGGACCAAAATAATCCCGGCCGGGTACCGCCGCGCTCTTGCTGTAGTCCGCCTTCTGTTGTGTCATTGTTGAGAAGTAAATGCCGCCGTGCAGCGATCTGAGATAGGCCTCGAGGTTTGGATGATCTTCCGATTCGTGGCATCTACCGCATGTATTCGGGCTGCGTGCCACCGATAGATCCGTGCTGTGCGCGGTATGACAGGCCGCGCAGCTTCCGAGCGAGCCGTCCGGATTGACGCGACCGGCGCCGTTGCTGGGATAGGTTTCCGGGAAGAAGGTGACCGATGTCTTGGTCTTCTCCTTGATCTTGACGGTCGACCCGTGGCAAGCGAGACAGCCCCAGTCGGCAAACACCTGTATCGAATCCGCTACCGACTTCTCGGATTGATCGAGGCCGCTCGGGTAGCTGCCCCACTTCAGTGCCGGGTTATTCTTGAGATCGGGCCAGAACTTATCCTGCACCGACTGGCCGTGGTAGGTGATCGGCCGGCCGCCCAAGGTAATGACTTCGCCCGGCTTCTTGAGCATACCGTGGCTGAAGTCCCAAGGAATCCATCCCAATACCGATGCAGCTATGTTCCAGTAAGACCCGCCGCCCAGCGAGGTTCCTGCTTGAGCGATGAGGCCGGCTTTGGAGTGGATCGATCTTGCGTATTCCTTGACCTCCCCCTGATGACATCGCGCGCACTGATTGGGGCTTACCAATGCGGATATCACCTGACCATGATGTTCGTACGCAGCCGGATTGGACATGTCGCTGCGGTGGCAATCGAGACATCCCACGCCGTTCTCATGGTGTTTAGAGCGTTCCCACTCGGATACCACGTAGCTTGTCGCCGAGCGGTGGCAGGTGAGACAGCTGGCACCGGCATCCGCATCTTGTCGCGGCGTGGCTGCCTTGTTGCCTTGTGATTGGACGGCCTGCGTCCAGGCCAGTGCAATCATCAGGGCGACAACATGGGCAGCAACGCGTCTGGACAGTAGGTCCGCCATCCCAAATCCTCAGGATGAAAAATCCCTGTACAGCGACTTTATCAACGCCTTCGCATTTGTCTGTACGGTATCGCACATTGAGGATTGTGGATGAAAACAGGGCATGCACCGGCAGGAACGCCGGCGGAATCCATGCACTCATGGTGGTCCGCTGCCGTCCAACGATGCGCGCGGCGCGGCTGCATCCGTCGATCGCCGTTGTTGCCATTGGTGAGTAGGTGTAAGTTGCGGCGGATGCTACCGGAATTTAATCTCGGCGCAGAGTCGGCTCTTGATAGAAAGAGTTAGCCGGAGCCTGCCCTATAGTTGTGAGCAGGTCTTTGATCTTGCCGCGGATATTGAACGCTATCCGGAGTACCTGAAGGGGTGGATTTCGTCGCGGGTTAAAGGCCGTGAACCCAATATTGTCTACGTCGAACAAGTCTTGGGTTTCGGACCGGTCCGTCTGCAATTCGACTCGAAGGCCGTCCTGCGCCGGCCGGAGAGAATCGACGTGAGTTCAACGGACCCGTCGTTCCGTCGCTTCAGTCTGTCGTGGGTGGTCGCAGCAACCGCGCCGCCGGGTTGCCGCATCTGCGTTGCGATTGAGCTTGAGGTGCAATCCGCCTTTCTTCAATGCTTTGTGGACCAACTCCTGCCGAGCGCCGTCGAGGACATCATTAAGGCCTTCGAAGATCGCGCGCATCGCTTGTACGCGGCGGCGAAGCTGCCGCCGGAGTGGACTGCGCCGGTTTCCCTGTGATCCCGGCGACAGCCGACGGTGCGACCGCAGCACACTTCACTTCAGGTGCTGGAGCAGGATGGCGGCGATGATGGCGATACAACCGAGGGCATGAACGGCGAGAGTCAGCTCAATGCACCGCTTAAGCCGCGGGCGCGCCGAGGCTTGTGCCGATATGCCGAGAGCGGCCCGTAGACCGAGAATTGCAAGCGCCAGGGCGGCGAGCGCGTACCAGCGCGGCAGCGCGCCATAAAGAATGGCCGCTGCCGAGGCCGCAAGAGCGATTGCGGTGAGGCCGCAGTAAATCAACCGTGCGCCGCCCACACCCCAGCGCACGACGAGGGTGCGTTTGCGCGCGCGACGGTCCGCCTCGATGTCAGGCACCTCATTGATGATTAGGATCGCGGCCGCCCACGCTCCCACGGGTAAGCAAATCAGTACGGCACTCAAATCGATGAATCCCGCCTGAAGCCATACGACACCCAGCACCGGCAGTGCGCCGAAGGCGATGCCGACCGCCATCTCACCGACACCGCGCGCCGATAGCTGCGCGCCGGGTAGTGAATACAAAAGCCCGAGACCCAGGCCCGTCAGTCCGAGCAGGATCACACCGGGGCCGCGCAATACCGTGAGCAGCACGCCGATGAGCAACGCAGCGGCCGCCAAGCCGAATGCGAGTCGAGTCATTTGCGCACGCGACAACAGCCCCGCTTGAATGAATCGCGAGCCCCCGGTATAGGGATAGATGCGGTCCGTGTTGCCCTCGTCGGCGCCGATCACATCGTCGCCGACGTCGTTGTAGACGTTGGCCGCTGCGTGCGCAAGCACGGTGGCTGCGAGGGCAAGCCCGAACAGCGTGCCGTTGAAACGATGCAGGGCGGCGCCGGCCCACGCTGTGCCGATGGCCACCGGCATTGCCGAAGCGACAAAGAACGGCGGCCGCGTGGCGAGAAACGCGCGCCGTGCAGCCGCCATCATGCCGGGTCCGGCCAGTGCCGGCGTTGGGCCGTCGATTTGCGAGTGTGCCTCGAGCATGTATGATCCTAAACTGATTGTAACGCGATCGATGCGGCAAGTTTGCTGCATGGCATGATGATTGCCGACGAGCGCAGCCGCACGAAGCATATACTAGCGGTCTTCCAATGAACGTTGCTGCCGTACCCGAGACAGACTTTCAGCCCGATCGTGCGTGGTGGGAGCATGTGTTTGCGGTTGTCGATGCCGGCGACGCCGCAGGCTTTGTGGATTTGCTCACGCCGGACGCGCAGTTCCGATTTGGCAATGCGCCCGTCATCAGCGGATCCGATGCCATCCGCGCGGCAGTGGCGGGTTTTTTCGCGGCGATTGCCTCGAGCCGGCACCAACTGCTCGGCATGTGGAAAGGCGCAGGTACGACCGTTTGCGAAGGTTTGGTGACCTATACGCGGCACGATGGTTCGACGCTCAGCGTTCCGTTCGCCAATGTTTTCGAGCTGCGCGGCGCGAAGATCGCCGCTTATCGAATTTACATCGACAACTCCTCGCTCTTCGGCAACTCTGCCTGACGTGGGTTTCATTGCGCCGCGGCGCTGCGGCCAAATTGATAGCGCACCGTGAGGGCAAACAAATTCACGTTGTCCCGGTAGGGCTGGGCACCCAGCGCGAGCAGGTTCGACACGGTCGAAGGCCCCACGCCGTTGAGCGCCCAGTCGTTTGAATTGTACGTTTCACGCGTATAGCGCACGCGGAACTCGAGTGCGCTCGTCCACCGATAGGCGACGTCAAAACGCGTCGAGTCGAGTTTGGTCCAATTCTGCGGAAACGCCCCTTGCAGTCCGCTCGCCACGGTATCGTTGGAGTCATAAGAGGGTGCCATGAGATAGTCCAGCGAAAGGGTCCAGCGCTCTTGAGGAACCCAGCGACCGCCGACACCGAGATTCCAAAACCGCTCGGTGTCCGCGGCAAGCCACGGCGTCAGGCCGAACCCGTCGTAGCCGCTCTGCAGATTGAACAACCGCTGATATCCGCCGTCGATGTAGGCGCTCAACGACTCACGGGGTGTCCACGTGAGCGTGGTGGACCCGCGCTGCTCATGCACGCTTTGCAATCCCATGGGGGAAGATCGATAGTCGTCTTTGGCGAGAAAACCTTCCACCGACCAAGACAGGGTCGATGTCACCGTCCATGCACCGGTGAGCGAGGAGAACACCCGATCGCGCGGCGCATAGTCGTATGCACGGATCAGCGGGTTCTCCTCCGGCGGCAGCGCGGCCGCGTCGAACGAGGAAGCCTTGCGCAGGCCATTGCCGAATTTCACGGTGAAGGTCAGGGGCGCGGCGGGTGTGATCGTGGCGCGGCCCCAGCTCTCCGCATTCTGAGTCCAGGTGACGACTTGGCCGGGGCCGTAGTGGATGTCGTCGAGCTTGCCACCGACGCCGACTTTGAGCCAATGGGCGAGCGAATAGTCAGCGCCTCCATCGAGTCGCACGCGATCCTCGCTGTAGCGGGGGGTAATTGCCGTGCCGCCGGGGAACGTATCGGTGACGACGTAGGCGATGCTGAGAGGCGGGGTCTTGTCGTCGTGGCCATCGTAGGTTGCATTGCCGCGGACGCTCAACTTCGACAGCGGACGCGACGCCAGGCCGAGCGCGTAGTGGGAGAGATGCACATCGCCGTCGAGCGAGCCCGCTGCTGTGGGAACAGAGGAACCGGGCAGGGTACTCAGGGGCATGAAGGCGGTATTTTGCCTCAACGTACCCAAGGAGGCGGCGAACGTCAGTGTCGTCGACCACGGCAGCTGCGCGTTGCCCGTTGCTGCAAGCTGCTGCAGATCGTTGCTCGGCGGCACGCCGAGCTGACCTACCGTCGAGCCCGGCACGATCGGCAGATACGGGTTGGCGAACATGATCGAATCGTTATCATCGTCGAACCACGAGCCCAAGTAGCTCAGGCGGAAACTCGCCTTGCGGCCGGCCCAGGCGGCACCGGTTTCGAACGAGTTCGTCACGTAATCGAAGGCCTGAGGAAGCTGCACGGCCTCCGTCAGGAAGCTTGCGCCGGTGAGGCCGGTGCCGTCATGCTCTTGATGCCTAAACTCGCCGAAGACTGTCCAGCTTGGACTTGCGAAGTAGCGGGCAAGCAGGGCGACCGTGCGGCGGTCCGATTCAAGCCTGACGGGGGCGAGACTTGCAGCGAGCGCGCTCATGCCGGCCGTGCCGCCCGCCGCGACCCATCCGGCCGGGAGCGCCAGGCTGGTATTGTTGGCTTGAAATGGTGTAGCGCCCGTATCGTAGAGAAAGTTCGGCTGGCCCTCGTAACTCAGGCGCAGATCGTAGCGCCCTTCCCGTCCGCCTTCGACCTGGCCCTTGCGCGAGGCGAGCCCCAAGCGCTCGAGGTCGTAGTTCGCGTAGTCGCCCTCCTCGTTGCGATATTGTCCGGAACCGGCCGCCTCCGCATACGCACCGCCGTGGTCGATACCCGTATAGCGCCCAAAGGCCGCATTGGCGCCGGTAGCGCCGAGTACACCGACTTCAGCGTCGCCCGTGTAGCCCTGTGGGAAGGGACACAGCTTGCACTTCCAATTGCCGGTGTCCGCGCCCGGATCGTCAGCCGATGCCGTGACAAAGGCGAGGGCGGCGGGGATGCCCAAACCGAGCCATGCCAAATAGAACCGAATGCGGGGTTTCATGAATGCAGCTCCTAGCGCATGAACGCCCGGCCCGACGGGTGGTTCGATCCGTGGATCTGCGAGTGGCAATTGACGCATCCGCCGGCCAGAAGAAAGGCGCTGGGAGATCCGCCCCCGGGTAATCCCTGCGGCGTGTTGACGATGGAGGGATGGCCGGCGCCCTCATGGCAGGTCTGGCAGAGAAACGGCGGGCGCATCTTCAGCAGCGCCGGCTGCGCAGAACCGTGCGCATCGTGACAGTTGCTGCAGTCCTCCGCGACCGGCTGATGCTCCCAGAGAAAGGGCCCGCGATACTCGGCATGGCAGGTGGTGCAGGTTTCATTGATGGTATTCTTAACGAGCTGCGCCGGCGCGGTCGAGCCGTGCGGCGAATGACACGCCGTGCACGCCATCGTGCCTTCGCGCAGCGGATGATGCGAAGGCTTCAGCAGAGCCGTGCGCTGTGCCTGGTGACAGCCGGTGCAAACCTCGATTTGCGTCGCCGCGGTTCTCACCGGATCCTTGGCAGAGTGCAGTCGGTGGCAACTCGCGCAGGCCACATCGTTCGCCGCGTGCGCGCTCGATGCCCAATCACGCGCCGCGTTCGATTGATGGCAGCCGAGACAATTGGCGTTTTGCTGCCGCGCTGACGCATGCGCCTTGGGGCCGAAGTCGATTATTTTGGCCGGATCGCCCATCGCGGCGACGTGCGCTCCGGCCGGCCCATGACAGGCCTCGCACTGCAGTCCGCCATGACCGAAGGGTCCGCGCGGGTCGTTCGGGCGCGCGTGCACGGTGCGAAAAATGCCCGTGACGGCGGCATCGTTGTGACACCCGAGACAGGTATCGGCGCCCTGTGCGCTGTATGCCGCGGCCGGAGGCGCCGTATCGGCGCCGGGCGGTGGCGAATCCGCGGCGGGTGAATCCGCCGCGGCAAGGATCGAGACCCCTACGGCAAGCAGGCAGAAAAGTATCCGCAGCCCACCGGGAGTGGGCCGCGTCGCGGCACTTGCAGGGGGCCGCTCGCCGGGAGCGTGTGCGGCCAATAACGCGCCCCCGGCGGCCTCATGACGGCGCCCATGAGTCGAACAGGCTCGTAGGTTCACGGCGCGCATGAGGTGACTGGACGCCGTTTATTGATACGCCGCCAGGTTGTGCACCACCTTGACGTCGGCCACCGCGCCCTGACCGTGGCAAATCACGCAGGTCTCGGCCGATGCCACGTGGCTGTTGGCATCCTTGACGGCGTTGAAGCTGCCGCCGTTCTGTTCCATGTGCAGGGCTTCCAGAGGCAAGGTGTGGCACGCCGAGCAGGCAGCGGTCGCCGCCGTGGTGGCGGTTTGGCCCGCGGGGCCGCTGCCGCCGACACCCCCGACGTAGGTGCTGGTGGTCGTTGCCAGCACTGTCGAACTGGTCGGGTCGGGCGGGTAGTAGGTGTCGGTGCCGTGACAGGCCAGACAGTTGTTGAGCACTCCTGGAAACGGCGTTTCCGCGCTGAAGTTGTTCGCGCTGCCGCGGTGATACACGACAAAGGGCGGCGCCGAATTCGCGGCGCGCACCGTGCTGGCATGGACGGCGTGGATCATGACCTTGAGATCGATCGTCTGCTCCGCCAAGTGATCCGAGGGATCGAGATTCTGCGGTGTGATCCCGCCGCCGATTCGAGCCACCACGTCGGTGGCATTGGGGTTGTGGCAGAGCGAGCAGGCCTGGACGCTGTCGAGGCGGTTGCCGCCGTGCCCGTTCAATTGGTTGTGGCAGACATCGCACTTCGCGACCGGCGCCACCTCGCGGCGCGGCACGGCGACCGAGTCCGTGATGGGCGCATACCCGACCACATTGGGCACTGGAATTTCCTGTGTGCCGCGGCCGTCGTTGAAGTCATGGACGGCATGGCCTTGGAAGAGAAAGCCCGCCGAACCCTTGATGCCCGCCGGGATAGGGGTGGGAGAGGAGATGGTGTAAGTGCCGTCGCCGTTCGCCGTCGGCGGCGTCGCGGCGCAGACCACCGGGATATTTATCGGCTGTGCCACTTCGCTGGTGACGCCGCTGCCTACGTTTGTGTAGTCGGTGGTGCTCCATGCGACGGCGATGCTGAGATTGGGAGTCGCAGAGGGATCCGAACAGTGCAGGAAGGGGTCCGCGGTAAACAGGTTGTAGGGCGCGTTGCCGCTGCTGGGATTCGTGACCGAGAACTGGATGACCGGTTTCTGGCCAGGCGCCGCGCTGGTGGCCTTGATGATGTTGTAAGCCAAGGTCGACTGGAATACGCGTTCAGGGATCTGGTGCGCCGTGATCACCTGCAATTGGCCGTTGTCAAGCGTCGACGTCGGTCCATGGCAGGTAACGCACTGCGTGTCATCGGCGACGATATTGGAGCTGTGGTTCGCGCCGGTGGCGAAGTTCACATTGTCGTGGCAGGCGCCGCAGGCCTCGGCGGTCGGCACCGTGTTGTAGTTGGCGGCCTGGGTCAGGTTGGCGTGCGTCTGGTTGTGGCAGGTGGTGCAGTAGCGGATATCCTGCGGGAATACCACAGCGTTGAAATTGTTCAGCGACTGCATGTAGCCGACGATCCAGTAGCCAAGCCCCAACGTCGGAGTGGTATTTGCGCCGCCCGCCGTCTGGATGCTGGGCAGGCTGTTGCCGTCGTGGATCTTGTGCACCATCACCTTCATGTCGAGCGAATTGCCGCTGTACGGGTCGACGGTTCCGGGGTTATGGCACATTACGCAGTACTGCACCTCGACCCGGGCGCCGCCGTGCGCGGTCAGCGAGGTATGACAGGTGTCGCACGTCGCTGTATCGACGATTTCGCGGCTGAAGATGCCGGTGGTGGCACCCGTCGATGGTTGAAAGGTGTAGGCGGCGTTGTTCGCCTGCGCGAGCCCGCGGATCTCAAAGCCGACGCGATGGGTCAAGGTTGCGCTGTAGGCGACCTTCGGATCCTTGGTGATGTCCTTCTTGAACGTGTACTGGTAGCTGCCGTCGCCGTGGTCGACCAAAGTGCCTGTCGCCGCATTTTCCACGCCGGCCTGGGTCGCAGGCGTCGAGTCGCAGGACGAGGCGCCGGACGGACACCCCGACGGTGTCACCGTGCTGTAAATATATGAATTCCATTGGCTCGAGGTTCCGTTTTGACCCGGAACGAGCTGCGCAATGGCCAGCCCTAAGTCCGCCGCAGGCAGCCCCTTGAGCGGTGCACCGTTCTGGTCGGCGAGCCTGAACTGCACCACCGGCGGGCCGCTGATGGCCACACCGGTGATTGTGCCCGTGATGCCGGTGGCGGTGGTTATATCCAGCGCCGCCACCCCGGCGCCCGGTCCCGTCGGACCCGCGGGCCCGGTCGCGCCCGCGGCTCCCGCAGGCCCCGCAGGACCGGTACTGCCGCTGCACGCGGCAAGCAGCATGCTCAAGAACAACGCGCCCGCCCCAACCGCCATCGGCAAAGCGCAATCCGCCTTGAATACCTGCGCCATTCCCATTCCTCCCAGCGGTCCGTCAGTCAGAGCGGCGAAGCATCGATGCGGGCTTGGCCTGAAATACTCGAAGTTAGGCTAACTCTCGACGACGGAATGATCTGTACGGAATCGCACAGAGGGTCCCGGGACTCCACGTGTAGAATTTTTATTGCGCCGATCGGCCGGCGGCACCGGCCAAGAAATTAAATCCCTTCCGAATGCAACGTTGAGGATACCCATGGGTGCATCGAGAGATTCGCAATGAATTCGCCGCCGCCTGCGCAACCGGGTCTTGCGGCTTGGCTGTGGCGCCGGCCCCGACGCTGGTTCCTGCTGGGAATCCCGGTCGGGGCGCTGCTTGCCTTTTTGCTCGGCGTCGCATTTACGGGCGGCTTCATCGGCGGCCTGAAAATGGCGGAAACCGATAAGTTCTGTACGTCCTGCCACGAAATGCAGCAACCTTTCCAGGAACTTACGCGCAGTGTGCACTACTCGAATGAATTCGGCATTCAGGCGAGCTGCGGTAACTGTCATGTACCGCCCGCCTTCCTTCCGGGGCTGTGGCGGCATATCCAGGCCTACGCGGAGGTATGGGGTCACATGAGGGGTGAACTTGACACCCCTGCCAAGTATGAGGCGCACCGCCTGCAACTCGCTCAGAAAATTTGGGCCGAGATGAAATCAAACGATTCGGCCGAGTGCCGCAGCTGCCATACGGCAAGCGCGATGGCGTTTGCAAAGCAGTCCACGATGGCGGCGAGTGCGCACCAATCGATGTCAAAAGACGGCATGACCTGCATCGACTGCCACCAGGGCGTCGCTCACACGGTGCCCGCAGGCGGTTGAGCGGAAACAAACCCGGCGGCGGACCCTAAAGCGCTGCTCGAGGACGCCGGCTGAAATATCGAGCAAGAATGCGCACGATCTCGGCGATCTTGAAATTGAATAGACGTTTCGGCCAGAACAATTCGCGCTTGTCGCACACCGTCGAGATGCTGAAGCGCGATATCTCCCCCATCAGCGCGGCGTCAGCGCCCGCGCGGCGACCCTGCGCCAATTCTTCGTCGAGCCGGGAGCGCAACGCACGCGCTGCGGCAATGCCGCGCGCCACGCCGCGCCCGCGCCGCTTCGACAGCCGTCCGTGCTGCACTTTGAGTTCGTTCAGCCGTTCGGCGGCGTCATAGGTGGCGTCGACCAATTCGCGGCGCGACATCCACTTCGTTTCGTAATTCAGAATATGTTCCCAGGTCGGCTGAACGAGCAGCCGGCGGTGTTCTTCCAACGATCGCGCGAACAGCCGGTAGCCGAATCTTTCGGGACTCTCGAAGCCGCGGCTGCCGGGGTCGATGAACGGACCCATCGGAGAAATGAAGCAGGAAAGGCGCCTGTCGCCCAGCTGGAACAAGTACCCGCAATATTCCACCGTGTCGTGAACCGACTGAAGGGTCTGCGCCGGTAAGCCGATCATAAAGAAAATGTCGATGCGCGAACAGCGCAGGCGCGCGGCCTCCTTGATCATCGACTCCATGTCCTCGGTGGTGTATCCGGCCTCGCCTTCCTGCGCATCGCGCACCGCCTGGCTGTGGCTCTCCGGGCTGAATTCCATGCTCCAATGAGGCACGCAGCGGTCGATGTCCCGGAGAAATGCGACGGGCGGCAGGGCGAAGAATTCGAACACGATCTCGTTGGCCAAATTCGCCTTGTTCAGCCGTTCAAGAACCTCCGCCGCGTGATCGGCTCCGGCCATGAGCAGATCGCCGACCAGCAGAATCGGTCCGTGTGTGAGACGCGAAATCGCCTCCATGTTGGCGACCAAGCTCGCGGGACCGCGATAGACGGGTTTCTGCCTCAAGGTCAGATGCGTGCAGGCGGTATGAGAACTGCCGCAGGTGACACATTCGAAGGCGCAACCCTTGACGGTGAACACGGTCGTGATCGGGTTGTTCCACCAGCCGTTGAAGGGCAGGGTGCTCTCGAGGTCGCGGTGACGCATCACCATCTCTACCATCAGGTCGGGCCGAAGATCGACGTAATCCAAGCTCGGCGGTACGAAGGAGAGGGGATTGACGTGAAGCCCCGCAGCATCCTTCCAGGTGAGATTGGGAATCCCCTCGAGCGGTGCGCCGCTCTTCAGCGCCAGGAGCAGCTGATGCAGGGGCGGCTCGGTGCTGTCGCCGCGCAGCACGTAGTCGACCTGCGGGTAGCCGATCAATTCGCGGTGAAAATAGCTCGAGGACAACCCACCCATGATCACCGGTACATCGGGGTGCAGCTGCTTCACGATGCGCGCCACTTCCAAGGCACCGTGAGCGTGCGGTAGCCAGTGCAGGTCGATGCCGACGGCTTTGGGCTTCTGGCGAGAGAGGAAGCGAGGCACATCGAAACGGCGGCTGTTCATCATGCGCAGCGCCAAATTGACGATCCGCACGCGCATCCCGCGGTCGTGCAAATAGCTCGCGATCGTCAGAAATCCCAGCGGATACATTTCGAACACGGTCGAGGAGGGCACCATGTCGCTCACCGGGCCGTAGAGAATGGCTTTTTTGCGAAAATCGTACACGCTCGGCGCGTGCAGCAGCAGCAGATCCGTTTCCGAACGCGACGAACCGAACATGAGCCCGCTCACTGCACGCGCGACAATGCGCGCGAGCTATTGTACGCGAACCTGAATCAGCTCCTCGCCGTCGGGATCGACGACATGGACGGCGCAGGCAATGCAGGGATCGAAACTGTGAATGGTGCGCAGTATTTCGAGCGGTTGCTTCGGATCCAGGACGCTCTGGCCCTTGAGCGCAGCCTCATAGGGTCCCTCGACTCCCGCGGCATCGCGCGGGCCGGCGTTCCAGGTGCTCGGCACCACGGCCTGATAGTTCGAAATCTTGCCGTCATCGATGACGATCCAGTGACCGAGAGCGCCGCGCGGCGCTTCCGTGAATCCCACGCCCTGCGCGTGGTTCGGCCAGGTGGATGGCTCCCACAGGGTTTCATTGAACGTGCGCACGTCGCCCGCGTTGATGTTCGCCATGAGGTTAGCGTGCCACTGCGGCATTGCATCGGCGAAAATCTTGCACTCGAGCGTACGCGCGGCGGTGCGGCCCATGGTCGAAAACATGGCCTCCAGCGGCAGCTCCAATTGAGCGAGCGCCTTATGCGCGAGGTCCCGGGTGGGTTCATGACCGCTCGCATACAGCATGAGCACGCGCGCCAAGGGGCCGACCTCCATGGCGTGTCCCTTCCAGCGCGGGGATTTGAGCCAGGAATAACCCGCTGAGGTGTCAAGATTCTGGTAGGGCGGCGCAGGTCCCGAGTAATTCAATTGTGTCTCGCCCCGGTAGGGATGCAAGCCCGTCTCCTTGCCGCCGCTGTAGTCGTACCAGGAGTGCGCCACGAATTCCTGTATGTCCGTTTCGGCGTTCAAGTCGACGTCCTCGTGAATATGCGACAGATCGCGGCCGAGAATCGCACCGCGCGGCACCAGCAGTTTCGAGTCCGAATGCCCTGTCGCGGGGAAATCCCCGTATGTCATGAAGTTTCCGACCCCTTCGCCGGTTTTGAACCAATCCTTGTAGAAAGACGCGATGGCGAGCGTATCCGGCAGATAAACCTCGTCGACAAATTGGCGCATTTGCTCGATGATTTGCGCCACCTTCTGCAGGCCCACCTCATTGACCGCCGTAGTGCCGGTCCCGGCGCCCGTATGCACGCTGATGGCGCAAGGGGCGCCGCCCACCACGAAGTTCGGATGCGGGTTCTTACCGCCGAAGATGGTGTGCAGCTGCGCGACCTGGCGCTGCCACGCGAGCGCATCGAGATAGTGCGCAACCGCCATGAGATTCGCCTCAGGCGGCAGCTTGTACAGCGAGTTGCCCCAGTAGGCGTTGGTGAAAATGCCGAGTTGGCCTGATTCCACCAGCTTCTTCACGCGACCTTGCACATCGGAGAAATAGCCGGGCGAGGAGCGTGCGTAGCCCGAGATCGATTGGGCGAGCGCCGAAGTGGCCTTCGGATCCGCCTTGAGCGCGGATACCACATCCACCCAGTCGAGCGCGTGCAGGTGATAGAAATGCATCACATGATCGTGCACGAACTGCGCCCCGATCATGAGATTGCGGATCAGTTGGGCGTTGATGGGAAGCGTGATTTTGAGGGCATCCTCGACCGCTCGCACCGAGGCGATTCCGTGGACCAAGGTGCACACGCCGCAAATACGCTGCGCGAAGGCCCATGCGTTGCGCGGGTCGCGTCCCCTCAATATGATTTCTATGCCGCGCACCATCGTTCCCGAACTCGACGCGCGCGTGATCGTCGATCCGTTGAACTCCGCCTCGATCCTCAGATGCCCTTCGATTCGCGTAATCGGATCGACAACGATGGTCTGTGCGCTCATGGCGAGTGTCCGGCGTCGGTCAAGCGGGTTGCCACCAGTTCCAGGAGGCTATGGGGTGTCTTGTCCCAGCTGAAGTGTGCCTGTGCATCGTCAAAGGTTCGCCTGCAATCGGAGCAGCTCGTCAGCAAGGTTCCGGCGCCGGTGTCGTCGATTTCGCGCAACTTGTTCTCCATTGCCCGGTAGCGCAAAGGGGCGGCGCGCTCGATGTCGAGTACGCCGCCGCCGCCGCCGCAGCAGAAGCTGAACCCGCCGTGATTCTTCAACTCATTCAGCTCGACACCCATCGCCTTCATGAGAGCCCGCGGTGCATCGTTGACGCCGCCCTTGCGCACCAGCTGGCACGGGTCGTGGAAAGTGGCCTTGCCGGCGGCCGCCGGGCTCAGCCGTAGGCGGCCCGCCTGCAGCTCATCGGCGAGGAATTCAGTCACATGACGCACCTTGAAGGGCAGCGGCTTGCCGTACAGTTCGGCCGCCTCCCAGCGCAGCGCCGTATAGGCATGACCGCATTCCGGGACCAGCAGAGTCTTGGCGTTGACCAGTATGGCCTGTTCGATCAGCCGCAGGCTGATGTCGCGCTGCCAAGCCTTGCCCCCCGCGAAATAGCCATAGTTCTCCGCGACCAGCCCATCGCTGCGAAACGTGCATGAGGCGCCGAGATGCTGCATGACGCGTGCCAGCGCCGCGACGGCGCCGGGGTAGTGTTCAATGTCGGTGCGCGGCACGCACAACATGACATCGGCGTCGGGTTTATCGAGCGGTATGGCCACGTTGAAGCGCGTACCGATGGCGAGCAATTGCTCGCGATAAGGCTCCGCACTCGCTTCCGGCTGGCCGGTGGCACGCTGGTGCGCCGCCTTCTGATACAGCTCTTTTGGCGCGAGACCCGCATCGAACATGGCGTGCCGGGCCTGCTCTATGAGCGCCGCCACATCGATCCCCATCGGGCAAATCAGGCTGCAACGTCCGCACATATTGCAGCTGTCGAAGAGCAGATGCTGCCAGTGTTCCAGTTGGTCCGCGGTGACCTCGCGCTTGAGCCCGAGCAGGCGGTAGAGCGGGGCGAACGGACTTGCCTCGCGCTTATAGGCTTGCTTGAAGGGCTCCACCTTCCAGATCGGCGTGTACTGCGGATCTTCCGTCGCAATGTAGAAATGACAGGCGTCGGCGCAGATGCCGCAGTGTATGCAGGACTCGAGCCTGAAGGCGCTGAGCGCACCGACTTCCTGCGCAAAACCCTTCATGGCGCCGGCGACCCGCGCCGGCGCGGTTTTGGCCTGCTCGGCGGCGAGATTCGCTGCCGGTGCGCCCGTGGCTTCGCTCATGAGACCGCTCCTTTGCGTGCAAGCAGCGCGCCGTTGATCGCGCGGGACGGGAAGATATAAAAGGCGTGCATCAGCTTGCCGAAAGGAAACCAGATGAGGAGCACATCGACGCTCAATATGTGCACCCCGAGGAGAGTCTGGTATGGGGCG
Organism: uncultured Gammaproteobacteria bacterium; assembly: GCA_963702735.1. Lineage (GTDB taxonomy): Bacteria > Pseudomonadota > Gammaproteobacteria > Steroidobacterales > Steroidobacteraceae > Bog-1198. The sequence continues at coordinate 1,175,583 of CAVPDW010000003.1, forward strand.
CCGATATGGGCGGTCGCGGCGAGGCCTGTAACGATCACCAGCGCCGTGATGAACCAGCTGAAGTAATCGTCAAAATTGGACAGCATGCGCATCACGGGATTCGTCACCCGCCGAAACAGCACCGCCAGAAACAACGTCAGGGTCAACACCGAGATCACGGTGATCAGGCTGCTCGGTAGACCCGGCCATGTGAGGCCGAACAGGCTGCCGAGAAACAGAATGTGCGGCGTGAACAGCAGCACCACCGCGAACAGGCCGAGGTGATAGCTGTAGCCGAGGGCCTCACCCGCCCCGGTGCGTGCGATGAACTCGGAGTGCGGCCATGAGCGGGAGCCTATCGTGACGACGCCGCCGCTCAAGAATTTGAGCATCGAGGTGCGCGGTTTGTTGAAGTCGAAGCGGATGCGCAGCAGCGCAAATCCGACGATGCGCCAGACGACACCCACGCAAAATATCGCAAGCGCCACCTTGAGTGCCGGCCCGCGCGCAAAGCCTACAAGATCCATAGGTCTAGCTCCCCTTCGTTGCGTCGTCGACGCTCTGTTCGCTGCCGCGTTGACGCACGCGGCCGAGGCCGGCGGACACCGCTCCTAGAGCGACGCCCACGGCCGCTGCGCCGCCCGCAAATTCGAGTACTTGGCGCGGTGCCACTTCCCCGGCCTTGCCCCACGAGGCGGCGGACAGCGCTTTATAGAAATTCCCCTTGTCCCAGAAACCGGGCTCGGAGCAGCCCAGACAGCCGTGGCCCGATTCGATGGGAAAACTCGTGCCGCCGTTCCACTTCACGGTGGCGCAGGCGTTGTAAGTCGTCGGCCCCTTGCAGCCGAGCTCGTACAGACACCAGCCGTTGCGTGCGCCCTCATCGTCGAAGGACTTGGCGAACTTGCCCTGGTCGTAGAACGGCCTGCGATAGCAGCGGTCATGGATGGTATTGCCAAAAAAGGCCTTGGGACGCAGATGCTCATCGAGATCCGGTACGCGCCCGGTCGCGACGAACTGCAGCAGCGTGCCGGTGATCACCTCCGGAATGGGTGGGCAGCCCGAGACATTGATGATCGGCTTATCTGCGACGATCGCCGATACCGGCCAAGCGCTCGTGGGGTTGGGATCCGCGAAGGGAATGCCGCCGAAGGCCGAGCAGGTTCCGACACAGACGATGGCCGCGGCGCCTTTGGCCGCCTCGCGCAAGATATCTTCGGCACTGCGGCCGCCGGCCGCGCAGTAGGCGCCGCCGGCGCCCGTCGGCACCGACCCGTCCACCACCAGCACATATTTGCCGAAATTGTCCTTCATGGCCTTGTCGCGCGCCGATTCTGCAGCTTCGCCGGACGCCGCCATGAGCGTGTCGTTGTAGTCCAGGGAGATCGTGTTGAAAATCAAGTTCTCGATGGTGGGCGCAAAGGAACGCGTCAAGGACTCCAAACAGCCGGTGCATTCCTGGAACGACAGATACACCACCGAGGGCCTGGGCGCATTGCGCAACTGCTCCGCCATGGCGGGTCCCATCCACGGCGGCAGAGCCATGGCGGAGGCGGTCGCCGTGCAAAACTTGATGAAACTGCGCCGGCTGACACCGTGCTTCAGCAGCATCTCACCCACGGTAAGCTCGTTCCTGTCGGTCATCACGCTCTCCCTGACGGGGGTGGGAGCCCACGGCTAAGGCGCTCGCGCAATGCGCTCGAGGCCGCGGCTATCTCGTCCGGTGCGCTCGCCAGCAACTCCGGAACGCGCGTCACTTCGAGAAACTCGGCAATCACTTCGCCTTGAGCATCGCAGTGAGTCACCCACCAGAGACCGGAAAAACTCGCTTCGCGCAACGTCGACAGTCCGTTTGCGTTCACCGTCGCCCGTACCTCGCCTTCCCCCAGTATTCGTTGCAATTCGGACCGTTCCTGCGGGCTCATCGGCAAACTGCGCAAATCGATGGCTGCCGTGGCTTGACTCGCCGCCAGCCGCTCCAGCAGGCTCGCGAGCTCGGCGAGGATGGCCGATACTCCGCCACCCAACCCGCCGCTGGATGGCGCCGGTGCTTCGGCCGGCGTCGGCCCCCCGGGGAGTCCCGGCCCTTCGATCCGGATCGGGATTTCGTCCAAGCGCCTCAATGGGTCCCCCAGCGATGCAGCAGGGCGGTCGCCTGCCGGGCGATCTCGGGCAACGCGGCTGCCACCGGCGCGGAGAGCTGTTCGCTCCAATCGATGCGCCCGGGCTGTACGACCAAGAGCGCGCGGCGTGGCGGCAGGCACCCCTTAAGGCGGGCCATGTCCAGCAAATCGATGAGCCCGACTTCATGAACCGTGCGGCGGCGCGTGCTGGACAGAAATTTGTCCATGTCTTCACCGGCAAGAAGGGCGGCCGTTCCAGGCACGCCATGGATTTCGGCGGCATCGATGATCAGCATCGAATCCGTCGTCTCCATCAGGGGAAGCAAACTGAAGCTTAAGGTGCCGGCATCGATAAAATTGGCCGCGTCCGCGCCGAGTTCCGAGCGAAGGTGCTCGACGATTTGCACGCCGGCGCCGTCATCGCTCAGCAACACATTGCCGAATCCGAGCACGAGGGGCAGCGGTATCGACGCCGGAACTGCATCCGCCGGCCGCAACCCGTCACATCGTTCAAGCCACGACACCACAGTCCGCCCTCATTCTTGCCATAATCAAAGCACGCGCCTCGCCGGACGGTCTGTGCGGTTTCGTACATACGGGGCTGCACGCGCGGCGCTACGATCCATGAGTGCATGAGTTGTCCATTTGCCAAGCTCTCTTGGCGCAGGTGACGGAAATCGCCGCCCAACGTGGTGCGCCTGCGGTGGAGCGCATCGTCATACAGGTGGGCCCACTCGCAGGCGTCGAGCCGGGGCTGCTCGCGCAAGCCTTTGCCTTCGCTCGCCGCGGCACCTGCGCGGCGCAGGCCGCACTGTCGATTGAAGCGACCGTCGTCACCGTCGGATGTATTGAGTGCGGTGCGCAATCGCAGACGGCGTCCAACCGGTTGCTTTGTGCCGTGTGCGGGGGTTACCGTACGAGGATTGTGGCGGGAGACGAACTGTGTCTGCGCCGCGTTGAACTCCAAGCTCCCGCCGCCGCGTGAGCCCTGCTGCTTGAGGATTGACCATGTGCGGAACGTGCGGCTGCAACATTACCCCGGGAAACGATCATTTGATCCCGGCTGAGGAGCATCGCGGTACGGCGGTCGAGGTGCTGCGGGATCTACTCGGCGCCAACGATCGGGTCGCCCGGCACAATCGGGAACACTTTGACGCGCACGGCGTGCTGGCAATCAATCTCATGTCCTCGCCGGGCGCCGGTAAGACAGCCTTGCTCGAGGCAACCATCCTGGCGCTGAAGAATCGCTACCGCATCGCGGTTATCGAAGGTGATCTGGAGACGGACAACGATGCGGTGCGCATACGCGCCCATGGTGTCGATGCGCTGCAGATCACGACGGGGGCAGCCTGTCATCTCGATGCGCACCTCGTGCATCGGGCGCTGCACCAGCTTCCCCTGACGGGACTCGACCTGTTGTTCATTGAAAACGTGGGAAATCTCGTGTGTCCGGCGAGTTTCGATCTCGGACAGCACTTGAACGTCACCTTGCTGAGCGTCACCGAGGGCGACGATAAGCCCGCCAAGTACCCGGTGATCTTCCGCGCCAGCGACCTGGTGGTCTTGAGCAAGACGGATCTGCTCGAGGTAATGGACGACTTCGATCCGGCTCGCGCGGCCGCGGCGCTGCGCGCGCTCGGCGCAGATACGCCCATGATTCACACGGCGGCGCGGCGCGCCCCGTCGATCGGTCCCTGGCTGCAGTGGCTCGAAGATGCGCTCGAGCGCCCGCGCCTTGTCGCCGAACGCGCCTTGCCGCCGCGATTCGCGCTGACGGGAGCTTGATATATGTGTCTGGCCGTTCCGGTCCAGGTCGTTGCGATTCTCGGCGATCAGTGGGTCGAGACCGAGGTGGGCGGCATCCGCAGCCGCGTATCGACGGCATTGATCGACGAGGTCGCGCTCGGCGATTTTCTCATCGTCCATGCCGGCTTTGCGATCACGCGCTTGAACGTCGAGGAGGCGGAGAAGAGCCTTCTGCTGTTCGACGAAATTGCGGCTCACCTCGATCGGCCTTTCGATGCGCTACATACGCGGGTTCCGTGACGGCGCCGCTGCGGCGGCGCTCGCGCAGCTGATCGAGGCGGAGGCCGATCCGCAACGTGAATATCACCTGATGGAATTTTGCGGCGGCCACACGCACGCCATCTTTCGGTATGGAGTCGAGGATTTATTGCCCGGCAACGTGCGCTTGATTCACGGGCCCGGCTGCCCGGTCTGCGTGCTGGCGGTGCCGCGGCTCGATATGGCCATCGAATTGACGCGCCAGCCCCAGGTCATCCTCGCCAGCTACGGCGACATGCTGCGGGTGCCTGCGTCGCGGCGGCGCAGCCTGCTCAAAGTCCGCGCTCTCGGTGCGGACGTGCGCATGGTCTATTCTGCGTTCGAGGCGCTGGAGATGGCCGCGAGCCACCCCGATCGGCAGGTGGTGTTTTTCGCCATCGGTTTTGAAACCACGACGCCTGCCACTGCGCACGTCATCTTGGAGGCGCGGCGGCAGGGCTTGAGCAACTTCAGCGTCTATTGCAACCACGTGGTGACGCCTGCGGCGATCCAGAGCATCCTGGACTCGCCCGAGGTGCGTGAATGGGGACAAGTGCGGGTCGACGGTTTCATTGGGCCCTCCCACGTCAGCGCCGTGATCGGCAGCCGGCCGTATGAGTACTTCGCCGAGGAATATCAGCGGCCCGTGGTGATCGCGGGCTTCGAGCCGCTCGATGTGATGCAGGCGATCCTCATGCTGGTTCGGCAATTGAACACCCGCCGCAGCTGCGTCGAGAATCAGTTCACGCGAGGGGTCACCCGCGACGGCAATACCAAGGCGCAACGCCTGGTCGCGGAGGTGTTCGAGCTGCGTGCGAACTTCGAGTGGCGCGGCCTCGGCGATCTGCCCTACAGCGGCTTGCGCATCAAGTCCGCGTTCGGCGCATTCGATGCAGAGCGCCGCTTCGCCGTCAAGGTGCAAACGGCGCCCGAGAATGCTGCATGTCAATGTCCGGCCATCATCCGCGGCGTCAAGAAGCCCACCGATTGTGCGCTCTTCGCTGCCGCGTGCACGCCCCGGAATCCCATCGGCTCATGCATGGTGTCGGCGGAAGGCGCCTGCGCCGCCTATTATAAGTATCGGCGCGGCGTGGCGCGGGCGGCGAGCTGATGCGCATCCTGCTGCTGGTGCACGCGTTCAACAGCCTGTCGCAACGCCTGTATGTGGAACTGACGGCGGATGGTCATGAACTCTCTGTCGAACTGGACATTCACGACCGCGTGACGGCCGAGGCCGTGGGTCTGTGGAAACCCGATCTCATCCTTGCGCCCTTCTTGAAGCGCGCGATTCCAGCCTCGATATGGGAACGCCGCCTGTGTCTCATCGTGCATCCCGGGCCGCCGGGGGATCGCGGTCCGTCGGCCCTCGACTGGGCAATTTTGCGTGCGGCAAGTCATTGGGGGGTCACCGTGCTGCAGGCGCAGGCGGAACTCGACTCGGGGCCCGTTTGGGGCTGTGCGACTTTTCCCATGCGCGCTGCACGCAAGAGCAGCCTGTATCGCCACGAAGTCACAGAAGGCGCCGTCAGCGCCGTGCGGATGGCCCTCGCTCGTGTGCTGCATTGTGAGGGACCACTGACTGTCGATGGGCCGCACACACACGGCTGGCAGCCGCCGATGCGCCAGGAGGAGCGCGCGATCGACTGGACCCACGATGATACCGCGACCGTCCTGCGTAAGATCCGTTCAGCGGACAGCTTTCCCGGCGTGCAGGATCGAATCTGCGGGCGCGACTTCAGGCTCTTCGATGCGCATCAGGAGGCGCGCTTGTGCGGCGCGCCTGGGGTGCTCATTGCGCGGCGCCACCAGTCCATCTGCCGGGCCACGACCGATGGTGCCGTGTGGATAGGCCAGCTACAGCCGGTCGGCGGGGAGAAGCGCAGTTTCAAGCGTCCCGCGGTGCTCGCTCTGGGCGGGTGCGCGGACTCTCTTGCCGAAGCCGATCAATGCTCGAGCGTTGCCGGCGAGGATATAGGCTACGAGGAGCGCGGCGCCGTCGGTTATCTGTATTTTGATTTCTACAACGGCGCGATCTCCACTCCGCAGTGTGAACGGCTGCGCTCTGCCTATGCTCGAGCCTGCCGGCGGCCGACTCGAGTCATCGTGTTGATGGGCGGAGCGGATTTCTGGTGCAATGGAATGCATTTGCATTGCATCGAGGCCGCGGAAAGCCCTGCCGATGCCAGTTGGGCCAACATCAACAGCATCGATGACTTCGCCTGCGACATTCTCAATACCGACACTCATCTGACGATCGCTGCGTTGCAGGGCAGCGCGGCGGCGGGCGGGGTCTTTTTGGCGCTCGCCGCCGACTGCGTTTTGGCGCGCAGCGGCATCGTCTTGAACCCGCATTATCGCAACATGGGCAATTTATACGGCTCGGAGTACTGGACCTACCTGTTGCCGCGACGCGTGGGCGCCCCGCGAGCACAGGCAATCATGACGCGGCGTCTGCCGCTCGGCATGCCGGAAGCATGCACGCTGGGGCTGATCGATGATCACGACGGCCCGGACGCGGCGCGATTTCGCGCGCTCGTCGACACCCGGGCCTCGGCTCTCGCGGCGGACGCGCGATTTGCACACGCACTGGCCGACAAGCGCCTTCGCCGGGCGGCAGACGAACAATGCCGCCCGCTCGCGGATTATCGGGCCGAAGAGCTCAAGCACATGCGCATGAATTTCTATGGTTTCGACCCGAGCTACCACATCGCCCGCCATCGGTTCGTCTATCGCACTGCGCACGCATGGACACCGCTGCATCTCGCTCGGCACCGCCGCGCGGCTGCATGAGCGTCGCGGTTGGGCGCGGTCCGCCGCCGATCATGCCGATCTCAATATCGGCACGGCGCTGGCTCATCGGCGGCTGTGTGCAGGGCGTCGGCTTCAGGCCGTTCGTCTATCGGCTGGCGCACTATCATGCTCTTTCCGGCTGGGTGCGCAATTGCGGCGGTGAGGTTGAAATTCACGCCGAGGGACCACCGCAGCGGCTGGAGCTCTTCGGCGATGCCCTGTTGTCGCGGGCGCCGCCCGCGGCGCAGGCGCACTTGCTGGAAGTGCGGGCGGCGAAGAGCGAGCGCAGCGAAGGATTCCACATTCGATCGAGCGCGCCGGGGACGGCGCTTCGGGCGCACGTCCCAAAGGACTTGTTCACCTGCGACGAGTGCCTGGCAGAGCTCGGCGACCCAACCGCGCGGCGCTACCGCTACCCCTTCATCAATTGTACGCAATGCGGACCGCGCTATACGCTGATCCGCGCACTGCCCTACGACAGGCCCAACACCACACTCGATGGGTTCACTCTGTGCCCGCACTGTGCCGCCGAGTACGCGGAGCCGCTCGATCGGCGCTTCCATGCGCAACCGCTGGCGTGCCCGGCCTGCGGCCCGAATATTTATTGGCGCGAATCCGGCAGCAGAACCCGGCGCAACGAGCTTGCGCTGGCGTCGGCGTTGCGGGCGCTGCGCGCGGGTCGGATCGTCGCGCTGCGGGGTGTCGGTGGTTATCATCTTTTGTGCGACGCGTCGCAGGAGAACGCAGTCGCGCGCCTCAGAGACCGCAAGGGGCGGCCTGCAAAGCCGCTCGCGGTGATGGTGCCGTGGCAAGGCGAGGACGGGCTTGAGTGCGCACACGCCATGGTTCAGCTATCGACACTCGAAGCCGCGGTGTTGCGCAGCAGCGCGCGTCCCATCGTTCTTGCAACGCGGCGCCCGCGTATTGCGCTGGCTGAATCGGTGGCGCCGGGCTTGCGCGAGCTGGGGGTGATGCTGCCTTACAGCCCGCTGCACCATCTGCTGCTGTCGGACTTCGGTGGGCCGCTCGTGGCCACATCCGGCAATATCAGCGGCGAACCGGTGCTGACCGAGCCTGCGACGGTGGAGCAGCGACTCTCAAAGGTAGCCGACGGTTTTTTGCACCACGACCGACCTATCGCTCGGCCCGCGGATGATCCGGTGGTTCGCGTGCTTGCCGGCGCCGCGCGGCCGCTGCGGCTCGGACGCGGTACAGCCCCGTTGGAGCTCAACCTGCCGGTACGCACTCCGGTTCCGATTCTTGCGCTGGGTGCGTATTCGAAGGTGACCGTGGCACTGGCGTGGGATGACCGTGTGGTCATTTCGCCGCATATCGGGGATCTTGCGAGTCCGCGCGGGCGGGCGGTATTTGCGCAGGTGGCTCACGATTTGCAGCAACTGTACGGCGTGCGCGCCGAGCGTATCGCACATGATGCGCATCCTGACTTTCCCAATTCGCGCTGGGCACGTGAATCGGGACTCGCGACGCTTCCTGTTTGGCACCACTTTGCGCATGCGGCCGCCGTGGCGGGCGAGTATCCGAGCGATGCGCCGCTGCTGTGCTTCACCTGGGACGGGGTCGGCCTCGGCCCGGACGGAACCTTGTGGGGCGGGGAGGCTCTGTTGGGGCGACCGGGCGCGTGGCGGCGCGTGGCGAGTTGGCGGCCGTTCCGCTTGCCGGGGGGTGAACGCGCCGCGCAGGATCCCTGGCGCTCGGCACTCGCCTTGAGCTGGGAGAGCGGTCTTCGGTGGCCCGGGGGAGCACAGCTGTCGGATCCCTTGCTGCGCGCCGCCTGGGACCGTGGTCTGAACGCTCCCACCACGACCGCGGTAGGGCGGCTGTTCGACGCCGCCGCCGCCCTCTTGGGACTGTGCATGCGCGCGAGCTTCGAAGGCCAGGCGCCCATGCGCCTCGAGACGCTTTGCAGCGACGCGGTTGCCTGCGCCCCCATATTGATGCCGCTCGATCGCGACCCCGGCGGCACCTGGCGCAGCGACTGGGCGGCGCTTCTGCCGCCGATGTTGGATACTCGGGTCGATCCGGCCGCTCGCGCCGCCCTGTTTCATGCGAGTCTCGCGCACGCGTTGTGCAAGCAGGCAATGGCCGTGCGAGCGCAGGCCGGCGTCGACCGCGTGGGGCTATGCGGCGGCGTATTTCAGAATCGCGTCTTGACCGAGCAGGTGCAGGCGCTGCTGACGGCGGCGGGGTTCGAAGTGCTCCTACCGAGACAGTTGCCGGTCAACGACGCGGCGATCAGTTTCGGCCAGGTTATCGAGGCCGTCGCCTTCCTGAGGACCCAACCCTGAAATTTCGGGATACCCACATCAGCCTGGCGCACGGCAACGGCGGTCGGCTCATGCGCGAGCTGATCGAGGAGCTATTTGCGCCCGCTTTCTCAAACCCTCACCTGGATACCCGCGTTGATGCGGCGTCGCTGCCGTGTCCGAATGAACGAGAGTTGATCGTGACCACCGATGGGTTCACGGTCCAGCCGCTGGAGTTCCCCGGCGGAAACATCGGCTCTCTGGCCGTTCACGGCACCGTCAACGATCTTGCGGTGAGCGGTGCTCTGCCGCGCTACATCACGCTGAGCGTATTTCTCGAGGAGGGGCTTGAGATCGCGCTGTTGCGCCGGGTGATCGATGCGCTTGCCGAAGCTGCGCGCGATTGCGGTATTGCGGTCGTCGCCGGAGACACGAAGGTCGTCGGTCGTGGCGATTGCGATGGGATCTATCTGGCGACCACCGGAATTGGGTTTCGGCCACATGGCGTTTGCCTGGGGGTGGACCGCGTACGCGCGGGGGACCGTTTGTTGGTCAGCGGAGCCATCGGCGATCACGGCGCAGCCGTCATGCTCGCCCGCCAGGAATTCGGGCTGCGCGGCGGTCTCAAATCGGACGCCGCCAGCGTCCTTTCTCACGCGCAAGCGTTGATGAGTGTGCCGGGCCTGCGGTTCATGCGCGATCCGACCCGCGGTGGATTGGCGACCGTCGCGCATGAGATTGCGCGCGCCGCCGGGCTCACCATCCGCCTCGCCGAATCACAAGTGCCGGTCAACGACTCGGTTCAGTCGGTCTGTGAGCTGTTGGGCTTCGATCCACTTTATCTGGCCTGCGAGGGGCGCCTGGTCGCGGCGGTCGCACCGGAATCGGCCGAAGCGGCATTGGCTGCATTACGGACCGTGGCACCGAGCGCCGCGCTGATTGGAGAAATTCAGGCAGGCCCGCCGCAGGTCATACTGGAGACGGCGTTTGGCGGCCAACGGGTGCTCGATGAGCTCGAGGATGACCCGCTGCCGCGCATCTGCTGAGAGACGTATCCCCCGATCCGCCGCCGCTCTGTGCGGTTCCGCACAGACGCCACAGCCTCCCCGATGGCTTGATTTGCGCACCGGCGGGCATGGAGTCGATTGATGAAGACAATGATGATCTTTGCGGCAACATCCATGCTCGGCTGGCTCTCGGCATGCGGTCCCGCAAGCGCCGCAGACAGCGCGGCGGGGCAGAAGATCTTCGCGGCAGCATGCGCCGCCTGCCACAAACTCAATGTGCCCCCGTACGCCGGTAAAACGGAAGCCCAACTCGAAACGGATATGAAGAGCATTGTCGCCGGCACTATCAAACACCCGAAGAAAATCACCTTGAGCGCGACCGATATAGCCGACGTTGCAACGTACATTTCGAGCAACGATTCGAAGTGAGATTGGGCCGACAGAGCGGGTTCATGCCCCCGACAGTGCGCCGATGTGATTGTCGCGCCGGCCGGAGGCCGGGTGATCGGACAAAGGGACTGCGCACGCCGGATCGGTCCACCGCGGCAGGCTGTGGCAATAAGCACCGGTTACGCGGTCATGCTCGTGGCGGATGACGGCGTAGCACTCGCAGCAACATGCTTCAATGCCGGCGCGATTGATGATCGAGATACGTCCACGCCGGTAGGCGATCAGGCCGCCAATCAGCAGTTTGTGAGCCGCCGCAGTAATCCCCTCGCGGCGCATGCCCAGCGTGTTGCCGAGCAGTTCGTGCGTCATCGTCAACTCGGCCGATCCGAGCCGATCAGCGCTCTGCAATAACCACCGGCACAGTTGCTGATCCACCGAATGGCGCTGATTGCAGACGGCTCTTTGCGAGATTTGTGCGAGCAGCGCCTGTGTGTACCTCAGCAACAGGTGCTGCACTGCACGTCCTCGACTGAATTCCGCCTCGAGAAAATCACGCTTGAGGCGGTAGATGAGCCCGCCGCTCTGCACGATCACGCGATTGGGGGTCGACCCATCACCCAAAAAGATGTCCACCCCCACGAGACCCTCGTTGCCGATGGCGGCGACCTCGGTCGAGGCCCCATCGGCGGCCACGTGTTGCATGGACACGATCGACGAAATTGGGAAGTAACAATGGTCGAGCCGACAGTACGGTTCGCCCAGAATCTCGCCTGCTCGCACCTCCAGCAGAGAAAGGTGCCGTTGCAGGCGCTGCCATATCTCGTCGGGGAGCAACGCCAGCAACTTGTTCTGCAAGACGCTGCATGTGACCGTGGAGTTGCTCGGTATCACCGGACGCTTCCTGATTTGGAGTTTCCGGCGAATATAGATGCCGAACTCCCCATATACTATAAGGGGAAGCCGCACGGACGTTGCCGGCTCGAGGCGAGAGGCGGCGGACGAGTTGGGCGAGCCGAAGAGGTGGTCCTTGATGGCGACGAGACAAGTCGAGCGAAACTGGCGGGCTCGCCTCACCCGCGACATCGGTTGGTGGTTCATCGCCAAGCTCGGTCTGCTGACCCTGTTGTGGGCTTTGTTCTTTTCAGGCTCGCATCGATGTCTTGTCGATGGGCCGGCCACTGCAAGCCGCCTTGCGCTCGGGGGGCCGGCGCAGAGTCCGGGAGGAGACCGTTGTGATTGACTTCGATGTGGTGACGCTGTCACGCCTGCAATTCGCCTTGACGGCGCTGTTTCATTTCTTGTTCGTCCCGCTCACGCTGGGCCTGTCGATGATCCTGGTGATCATGGAATCCACGTACGTGATGACGGGAAAAGAGATTTGGAAGCGAATGACGCGGTTTTGGGGCGTGCTGTTCGGCATCAATTTTGCGATGGGAGTCGCGACCGGGATCACCATGGAGTTCCAGTTCGGGACCAACTGGGCGTATTACTCGCACTACGTGGGGGACATTTTCGGTGCACCGCTGGCGATCGAAGGGCTCATGGCGTTCTTTCTGGAATCCACCTTTGTCGGGCTCTTTTTTTTCGGCTGGGAGCGATTGTCAAAAATCGGTCATCTGATCGTCACCGCGCTGGTGGCACTCGGGTCCAGCCTGTCCGCGCTTTGGATACTGATTGCCAACGCCTGGATGCAAAATCCCACGGGAGCCGAGTTCAACTACGAAACCATGCGCATGGAGCTCGTCTCCTTCGGTGCGGTGCTGCTCAATCCCGTCGCACAGGCGAAATTTGTGCACACGGTGGCGGCGGGCTATGTAGTCGGGTCGGTGTTCGTGCTCGCGATCAGTGCATGGTACTTGCTGCGCGGGCGCAACACCGAAGTTGCGCGACGATCCATGGCGGTGGCGGCGAGCTTCGGCCTCGCCTGTTCGCTCTCGGTGGTCGTCCTCGGGGATCAATCCGGCTACGAGGCGAGCGAGAATCAGAAGATGAAAATCGCCGCCATCGAGGCGGAGTGGGACACGGCGCCGGCGCCGGCCGGATTCACCGTATTTGGCCTGCCGGACGTGGCGGCACGCAAGACCTACGCCCAAGTGAAGGTACCGTGGCTGTTGGGATTGATTGCCACACGATCCGTCGATCGCCAGGTTCCGGGCATCGCTGAACTGGTTGCGCGGGCCAGGGAGAGGATCGAGAGCGGGATGCTCGCGCACGCCGCACTGCAAGAGTTGCGCGCAGATTCCGCCAATCAGGGTGCCCGCGGCCGGTTTGAAGCGCACCGGGCGGATCTGGGTTACGGATTGCTGTTGTTGCGCTACACACGCAATCCGGCCGCAGCGACACCGGAACAGATCGATCGCGCCGCATGGTCCACGGTACCCAATGTACCCGTGCTCTTCTGGAGCTTTCGGTTCATGGTCACACTGGGGCTGTTCTTGATTGCCTTGTTTGCGGGCGCATTTTACCTGGCTTCCCGACACCGCTTCGAAAGCAATCGCTGGTTTCTGAAGGTCGCGCTCTGCAGCCTGCCCCTGCCCTGGATTGCGGCCGAGCTGGGATGGATCGTGGCGGAGTACGGCCGGCAACCGTGGGCGATCGATGGGCTGTTGCCGACGTTTCTCGGCGTCTCCACGACCTCGGCTGCAAACGTGTGGATGTCGCTTCTGGGATTTGTCGTTTTCTACACATCGCTCGCGGCGGTTGACGTGTTTCTGATGCTGCGCATGATTCGTCAGGGTCCCGACGGATTGGGCTACTGGCCCGATCCCGTGGCGAGCGCCGCGACGCCCGCACCTGCCCACGGAGCTTGAGGTCCGACTATGCTGAGCTATGAATCACTTCGGGTCATCTGGTGGCTGATCCTGGGCGTGTTGCTGATCGGATTTGCGGTCACGGACGGCTTCGACCTGGGAGTTTGTTCGATCTTCAAGTTTGTCGGGCGCAGCGACGATGAGCGCCGCACCCTGCTCGAATCCATTGAGCCGGTGTGGGAGGGTAACCAGGTCTGGTTCGTCCTGGGGGGAGGCGCAGCGTTTGCGGCATGGCCGTTGCTGTACGCTGCATCTTTCTCCTCGTTATATCTGGCCATGTTTCTGGTATTGGTGGGCTTCATCCTAAGACCGGTGGGCTTTGCCTTCCGAGGCAAAATCGCGGATCCGCGGTGGCGCAACACTTGTGATTGGGCGTTGTGCGTGGGCGGCACCGTGCCGGCCCTGCTATTCGGTGTCGCTTTCGGAAACCTCTTCATCGGAGTGCCCTTTCATTTCGACTCCATGATGCGGCCCGTGTACACCGGGGGATTCTTCAATCTACTGCATCCGTTCGCCGTGGTGAGCGGCCTCGTCAGTTTGTCGATGCTGGTCATGCATGGGGCGACTTATGCGTCGTTCAAAGTGGAAGGCGCGCTCGGTGCGCGCGCCGCTGCGGTCGGCAAGGTCGCTGCATTGGTCTTTGCCGGTGTCTTCATCGCCGCGGGAGTTTGGGTTTTCGCAGGCCTCGACGGCCAGAGAATCACCGCCGGCGCCGATGGCGCGGGCCCTTCCAACCCGCTGCTCAAGACGGTTGTGTCCGCAGCCGGCGCTTGGCTCGATAATTTCCACGCTCATCCCGTGCTCTGGCTGGCGCCCGCCGCAGGAGTGGGCGCGGCCTTGCTGACTCACCGGCTGCTGCGGCTGGGTCGCTTTGGGGCCGCGCTGGTCGCCAGCGGGGTTGCCCAGGCGGCGACGATTCTGACGGCCGGAACGGCGCTGTTCCCGTTTCTGATGCCATCTTCCACCAACCCCGGCGAGAGTCTGACCATTTGGGACGCATCCAGCAGCGCCAAGACCCTGTTCATAATGCTGATCGTGGTCATTGTGCTTCTTCCGATCGTGTTGGCGTATACATCATGGGTGTACCGCGTCTTGCGTGGTCAGGTTTCACTCGATGCGGTTCGACGGCACGTTGGCCTTTATTAAGTACGAAGGAGTCGCTGGTGTGGTACTTCAGCTGGATTCTGGGACTTGGCTTTGCCTTGGCATTCGGCGTCTTGAACGCCATGTGGTATGAGTTCGGCGAGCGTCAATAGCAGGTATTGAGTTGCGTGGTGCGAGGAATTCCGAGCCTCAGCCTCAGATGTCACTTTCGGGACCACAAGCGCGGCAGCCCCTTATGCAGGCGCTTGTACTGCTGCCTGATGAATCGGTAGCACTCGCAGGATTTTCTCATCAATCGAGCCTTGTTGAGAACGCGCAGGCTGCCGCGGCGGTACCTGATCAAGCCTGCCGCCTGAAATCTGACGGCGCACTCGGTAACGCTCGAGCGACGCACGCCCAACAGGCTGGCCAGCGATTCTTGGACCAGCACAAAGTCGCGTGAGCCGGAGTAATCGTTCATGGTGAGAAGCAGGCGCGCCAATCGCTGCTCGATGGTGTGATGCTGGCAGCAGGCCACCGACTGGCTGATCACTGCAAGAAAAGTCCGCGCATAGGCCAGCAGCAACTGCTGCAACGGGCTCCCAAATTTCACTTCTCTCCGCAAGTCCCTCGACTTCATCCGCATTGCGCTGCCCGCGAGTTGCACGACGGCCCTGTCCGGGGTGACGATGCCGCCCAGAAAAACATTGATGCCGACGATGCCTTCACGGCCGATGACGCCGACCTCGACGGTGCGCTTGTCGTCCATGCTGTCGATCATGGCGATCACCGCTTCTTCCGGAAAGTACACGTACTCAATCGTCTGATCCGCACGGTAAACGACCTTACCGGCTTTCAGCATCACGTGCTCGAGCTTCGGCAGAAGGCGCCGGTATTCCGAGGCGAGCAGCGCCGCAAGAAGG
Organism: uncultured Gammaproteobacteria bacterium; assembly: GCA_963702735.1. Classification (GTDB taxonomy): domain Bacteria; phylum Pseudomonadota; class Gammaproteobacteria; order Steroidobacterales; family Steroidobacteraceae; genus Bog-1198. The sequence continues at coordinate 1,190,995 of CAVPDW010000003.1, forward strand.
TTGTTCCCGATGTGAATGCCGGCGGGCGGGGTAGGTCGACGCGGATGATCCGAGCTGTGGGTTGTGGTCATATTGGATATGTGCCGGATCGAATTGCATCCGTGTCATCGCACCCAGCGTGTCCGGGAGGCCGTTCCGATCGATTCCGACGGTCGATCTCTCTTCACACTTCTTCACCTCCACGCCTTATACACGTTTGATCGGGTGGGCGCGTCATTTGATTGCAATGCGATTTGTCTATGTCCGCTACCGGACAGAGAGTACAGTGGTTCGCAAAGCCGCGCGCTTGAAGGACGCGTGGCGCCCATCAAGCTGCCAGGGCGAGGATACGGAATGTCAAGGTACTTCGTTCCCATCATCGGCGGGCCGCAAAACAAGCTGCTGGCGGCGCTTCCTGACGAAGTGTGGGCGCGGTTGCAACCCTGTCTGTCGACGATTTCGGCATCGGCCGGCAAGATTCTCTGTGAATCACACCGGGAGCTCGACTACGGTTATTTTCCGATCACGTCGATAGTTTCGATCATGCAGGTGGCGGCCGACGGAGCCTCGACCAAGATCGCCTCGATCGGCAACGAAGGCCTGGTGGGGGTCAATCTGTTCCTCGACACCGGCACCACGGCGAATCGCATCGTCGTTCAGAGCGCGGGGCAAATGTGGCGCCTGAGGCGTGAAGTGCTTCAGGAAGAGTTCAGCCGGGCCGGCGCCATGCAGTCTTTGCTGCTGCGATACACACAGGCGTTGTTGACGCAGATGGCACAGACGGTGGTCTGCAATCGGCGCCATCGCATCGATCAGCAATTGTGCCGATGGTTGCTGCAGACCATGGATCGACTGGCAACGCACGAGCTGACGATGACGCACGAGCTTCTGGCAAACACTCTGGGTGTGCGGCGCGAGGGGATAACTGACGCCGCGCTCAAATTGCAGAGTGCCGGCCTCATCAAGTACCGCCGCGGTCACATTATCGTTATCGATCGCCTCGGCATCGAAGCCTGTTGCTGCGACTGCTACCGCGTGGTGCGCGGCGCTTTCGATCGCCTGCCGAGAGCATATGCCTGGGCGCTGCCGGGGAGTCCGTGCATGCCGGTTTCTCGGTCGGAGCGGCTTGCGCGAGGAGATGTACTCGAGGCCGTCGGCGAGCAGTGATCCGATTGAGGGGACATTCGCCGCTGCACCCAGGTGTCAGTGCGGCGTGTCGAGTAATCGAGGATGATTGTGTAGTGGCGGCAGGGGAGTGCGGGCAATGTCGGATCTCAAAATCAGTCGGATTCTCGTGGCGATCGCGGACCCCTCGGCCGGTTCGAATAAGGCGGTCCGGCGCGCCGGCGCGCTCGCGCACAAGGCGGGGGCCGGCATTGACCTATTCAATGCAATACCTGCGGCCATTTCGGCGGGAAGTCTGCATGCCGAAGCGGAGCAATTCACTCGCCTCGAGGCAGAGCAGAACCGCCGACTGCTTGAGCGGACGGCAAACCGGCTGCGCCGCGAAGAAATCATCGTCAATACAAGCGTACAGACCGGCTTTCCCATCCATGAGGCCATTTTGCGTCAGATTCGGCTGACGAAGGCTGACCTTCTGATCATCGAGGCGCGCAAACACAATGTATTTGCCCGCTTGCTGTTGACTCAGACCGATTTCGAACTCATCCGGCACTGCCCGGTTCCGCTGTTGATCGTCAAGGGACGGGCGGCTTGGCGAAGTCCACGAATCCTCGCGGCTCTTGATCCGTTTCACACCCACGACAAGCCGAGAGAGCTCGACGATGAAATCGTCAATGCGGCTCGCGCGGTCGCCGCGTTGGTCCGCGGATCCGTGCATGCCGCCCATGTTTATCGCCCGCCGATGAGCTACGTGGCCGCTGCCGGGATGGGCGCCGCGGTCCTCACCGCGAGTCCATCGCAGGAGAAGGAGTACCACGCCTCGGTGCGCAAGGGATTTCACGAAGCCTTCGATCGATACGGTTTTGCCAATAACAAGTCGCACCTCATCTGCGGCGAACCCGCCATTGAGCTTCCCCGCCTGGCACGCTCGCTAAAGGCGGGTTTGGTGGTCATGGGAGCGATGTCGCGCTCGGGACTGAAGCGGTTATTCATTGGCAGCACCGCCGAGCGCGTGCTCGACAGCCTGAAATGCGACGTTCTGCTGGTGAGGGGGCATGCGTCGTCGCGGGGCAAAGGGATAGGTGTTCGCTAAGGAGCCGCCGCGCGCCACCCGGCAACTTGGGCCAGCGCGTCGGAGGGACGCTCGCTCACAACGGGGAGCCGGCCGGCATAGATTCGGCCCGTGTCGGCGTCGAGAGTGATCAGGTCGCCTTCCCGCAGTTGCGTATTGCCGATGGTGCAGCTCAGTTCTTTCGGCAGCAGATGCAGCGTCCGGCAATTGACCAGGCAGACCTTGCCGAGCTGGCGGGCGACCACGGCGGCGTGCGAGGTGCGACTGCCGGCCGCCGTCAGAATACCTTGCGCCGCCGCTATGCCTTCGATGTCGGCGGTGGCAATGTCAGGCCGCACCAGAATGACGCCCCCGCCGGAGTGGGCAAGTTGCACAGCGCGAGCGACATCGAAGACGATGCTGCCCGAAGCGACGCCGACGTTGGCGGGGGTTGCGGTCGCCAGCGGCTGGGCGCTCGCCGGGGCGGCCAAACGCACGCGTTCGAGTCGATCAAGCGGGACGCCCTCGAGGCGAGCCAGGGCTTCGCCGGGAGTAATCAGCTTTTCCCCCACCATGTCGACGGCCATGCGCAGCGCCGCCCAGGGAGTGCGCTTGCCCGAGCGGGTCTGCAGCAGATAAAGGCGGCCCGTTTCGACCGTGAATTCGAAGTCCTGCATGTCGTGAAATTCGCCCTCGAGCACGGCCTGCATGCGCTCGAGCTCGGCCGCCACCAGCGGGAGCCGCTGCGACAGCCGGACGGTTTCGATTCCGGCGTGGCGGCCCGATACCACGTCCTCGCCCTGTGCATTGAAGAGGAAGTCCAGGTAGGGGTGCTTCTCCCCCGTCGCCGGATCGCGCGTGAATCCCACGCCGGCGCCTGAGCTTCCGCCGCCGTTGCCGAATACCATGGCCTGGATGGTGACGGCGGTGCCCATGGCATCGTCGATGCCGTTGGCACGGCGGTAATGACGCGCTTTCTCATCGTCCCAGGAACGAAACACGGCCTCCACGGCATCGAGCAGCTGCTGCATGGGATCCTGGGGGAAGGGCTGGCCGGTGAGGGCGAGCGACAATTCCAGCGATTCCTCGCCGATCTGCCTAAGCGCCGCACTGTCAAGCTCGCTCGGGCTTGCGAGTTCCTGCTGCGCACAGTGGCGCGCCACCAGTGAATCGAACTGCGCGGCATCGGCGCCGCGCACCACTTCGGCGAAGTCGCGCACCAGCCGCCGGTAGCAATCGCGCACCAGGTGAGGATTTCCCGAGAATCGCTGCAGGCCGTGAAGATTGTTCGCGCACAGACCCACATTGAGCAGGGTTTGCAGCATGCCCGGCATCGAAACGGCCGCACCGGAGCGCACCGATACCAGCAGGGGCCGGCGCGAGTCGCCGAAGCCGCGGCCGGTGGCTTCCTCCAGACGCGACAGGCCCCGGGTGAGCAATTCTCGAGCGGCGCCGGGAAGCCGGTGTCCGCGCAAGAAGTACTCGCGGCACACCGCTGTGCCGAGGACGAATGCCGGCGGCACCGGCAGGCCGAGCTGCGCCAGGCGCAGCAGCCCATAGGCCTTCGACCCCATGGTGGCGGCGCTCGCCGCCTGGCCGGCCTGCGCCGACCCGGTGCTGCCGCCGCCATGGACGGGCATGGCGGCATTCGGCAACACAAAGAACAGATGATCGCTAAGGTCGGTCACGTGGAAATCTCATCCGGTGAGCACATCATTGAGCAGATGGTCCCGCAGCTTGAGGGCGCTCAAGGACAATCCGTCCGCGGCGATTTCGAGCGCCTGGGAGAGGCCTGAGAGCAGCTGGAAGGATTTCAAGTCCGCCGTGCTGTTGAATAAAGTGCCTGTGATGGCGCGCTCTGCGCCATCCACCTCCTGTTCGAGAGCGACGATGCGATCGGCGGCGGCAAAGAAATCCTGGAGGTCCTCGCTGGCTCCCTCGGGCGTCACGTGACTTGCCGCTTCGAACATCTTCACCGACTCCCGTGCACCCTCGAGCAGCAGCGAAGCGAGCGCCCGCACCGGTCCGACCAGTGCGGGCGCAGGTGCAGCGGCGGTCAGGTGGGTCATCAGGAAGGCGGCCTCCTCGAGGCCGTCCGCCGCATCGTCCGCAGCGTGCATGAGTGCGGCGTAGACCTCCGGCGTCGAGGTGCGCCGCGCCAGCGAGCGGATTCGGGTGACCAGGGCGTCGCATTCCTGCTCCCAAGCCCTCGCGCGCCGTGCGGTGCGCGCGAGGAACGCGGCCCCATCCGGATCGGCGCAGCGAAGCAGGCCTTCCTGCACTGCCGACGCCAGATCGAAGACGCGCTCGGCGTGGGTCAGTCCCACGGCGAGCAGGCTGGAATGCGCCATGTGGAAGCGACGCGCCAGTTCGGCCTTGATGGAGTCGCGGATGAATCGCTCGGAGCGGCCTTGAAGAAGCCCGGTGGCCGCTTCGCGGAGCACGAACTGAAGATATTCGAAGGCGTCCTCGGCGCCGAGCGCCTCGTGGAGGCGTTCGCCGTAGTGCAGCGGTGTGCGCTGGGCGAATTCAATGGCCTCGTACAGCAGCCGCTCGCCGCCGAGCTTGATGAAACCGCGGTGACCGATGTTGTTGTCCGCCGCCCACTTCAGCAGGCGCACCGCATCCTCTTTACGCAGGAATTCCCGCAGGCGCTTGCGCGCATGGTTCCAGTCGATCAGGAACACGATTCTCGAACCGAGGAAGGCGAGATAGCGTTCGAGCGTCTGCGCGTCGGGAGCATCAAGGCGGCCGATGCTGAGAGAGTAGTCGCCGCCGCCGCCGAGACCCTCGCCATGGCGTGCCCGGGTGTCCTGCCAATGAACCCCGAAGGATTTGAGCAGGTTCTGAAAGAACTTGAGCCGCCGCGCATGCACATCGGTGTAGGTCAGCGTCGCCGACAATCCTTCCACGTGCAGAACCAGCACGTGGGCGTCGGTGGTACCAATGTCGTTTTGTATGATCAGGCGGCCGTCGCTGCGTGTCGCCGTCGTAGCGAGTCCCGGATGATCGAATTTGAGCGGAGCAGTCTCATTCAGTCCGGACATGAAGGCGCGCACCAATGGGCGATCCGCCGCGTCGATGCGCCACACCCGTGCGCCGTCGATGCTTTCGTCCGCGATGTCGGCCTGCAACGCGTTGAGGGCCCTGTGCAGATCCATCACCAGGATGTGCAGGCTGTCGCCCGAGGCGCGGTTGGCCGATGTCAACGCACCGATCAGCCCGGCCGGAACCCGGTCATCGCTGAACACCGGCAGCGCGGTGTTCAGCGCCTTTTCTCGTGCCGCCATAGCCGGCGCCTCGGCAATGCAGGCGAGGGTCAGCGGCGCACTCATGGAGGCGACGTCATCCAGCAGCATGCGGCGTATCCGTTCTGCCCCGGGAACATGCAGCGTGCCGTCGGGCTCGCAGCGGCTTTCGGCCAGTGCCGCGTCGACATCGACGGCGGACATGTGGGCCGCCGCGCGTTCCGCCGCTAGATTGAGCGGGGCCTCCTGCGGATGGCGCGCGTGGCTTTCGGCCGCCTGCAGCACCGTGAAGCAGAACTTGATGCGATCGTTCGCGGCCAGCGCTTGCTGCAGCCGCTGCGGCAGCAGCAGGGCACTTTCGCCCAGATCGCCGATGATCGATGTTTTCGTTGCCATGATCATTCACATGTTCCTGGAGAGAGCGCCGCGGCGCAATTGCGGCATGGATGCGTGAAGTAGGCACTAATACGTAAGGATGAGGTCGCGCACTGGGCGCGATCCTCATCGTGCCTGCTTGTAACAATCCTGACACATTGTTGATACATCGCGGTGCGTCGGCATTCCGTGCGGGGGAACTACGTATTGGCGCGGGCAACCATCCGGCTGAGACTGTGCGCGTTTACGGATCGGTTGCTTTGTTTTCGGAGCTTTCGCATGCACAGCCGCAAGTCGATCGGGCTCATCGTCATCATTGCGTTCGCCGCCCTTCCACAGATCGCGCTCGGCTGGTGGAATGACGATTGGAAGTTCAGGAAGCGATTGACGGTCGACGCGACGGTGGTCGGCGCGGCGGTGTCCGCCGGCCTAACCGAGATTTCCTTGCCGGTGCGGTTGGATGCGGGCAACTTTGCCTATTTCGCGGATATCGAAAAATCGGGGGCGGATCTGCGATTCGTGGCGTCGGATGACAGGATGCCGCTCGAGTATCGAATCGAGCGCATCGACGCCGCTGCGCAGTCGGCCGTGGTCTGGGTCAAGATTCCCATCGCTAAGCTGCGCGCCGACCGGTCGTATTTGTGGGTTTACTACGGCGCGGCGAAAGCCACGCCGGCGCCGTCGAGCACCGTTGACGACGCGGCCATCGTCGGCAGCTACGATTTCGCGGATACGCAGGGTCCGCCGCGCGATGCGACCGCCTATGCGAGCAATGCCACGGCCTCGACGGCTCGGCCCGCGGTGCCCGGTGTGGTGGATTTCGGGCTTGGCTTCGATCCGAAGTCGTCGGTGAGCTTGCCAACCACGCCGGCGTTCACGTTCGATGCCGCGAAGGGGACAAGCGTATCGGCCTGGGTCCGGGTCGATCCGAATTCGCCGCCGGGTCTCCTATACAGCCAAGCGGGGACGGATGGCCGCTTCGAACTCTCGGCGGGACCGAACCGGGTCGCCGCGCTGCTTGGCCCCGCGGGCAGGGAGGCGCGAGTCAGCGCGGCGCTGACGGCGGGCTGGCACCACATCGGTGTCGCCACGGGCGAAAAGCTCTCACTCTATGTTGACGGCCACGAGGCGCAAGCAGTCGCCGCGCCGCGCATGCATCTCGTCGCAGGGCCGACGCTCGGCGCCGTAGGCGCCGTCGATTCGTTCAGCGGCGCGCTCGACGTTCTGCGCATCGCCAACGCCGCCCGGCCGGCCGGTTGGTTCAGTCTTCAATACCTGACTCAAAAGACGGATAGCACCGCGATCGCTTACGGCGCGGACGAGGCGCGCGAGACCGGCGGCATTTCCAAGGAGCTCGGACTGATCTGGCGGCTGCTGGGATCGGTGACGATCGACGGCTGGACCATAATCGCCGTCATTGCGGTACTCGGCCTGATGAGCGGCGACGTGCTGCTGCTCAAGTTCCTGCAATTGAGCCGCGCGGAACGAGGTGATCGCCGATTCCTCGCCGGATTCTCAGCTCGTTGGGCGGCGGATGCCGCGCAAGTCGCCGCCGGCTCGAGGGAGGCCGGCTTAGGAGGGGTCGGCGAGCCGATCGCCGCCTCGCCGCTGTCGCGGATGTACTTGCGCGGCCTCGAAGAGCTTCGCTTGGCGTTGTCCCTGTCCACGGAGCGGCGCATTCCCGGCGGGTACCTCGGCGTGATCCGCTCGTCCCTCGAGGCCGGGATCGTCGAGGAAACGGATAGCCTGAACCGGCGCTTGGTGCTCATGATGATCGCGGTGAGCGGCGGTCCCTTTCTCGGCCTGCTCGGCACCGTGATCGGCGTCATGATCACGTTCGCCTCGATCGCGGCCACCGGCGATGTCAACGTCAATACCATTGCGCCCGGCGTTGCGGCGGCATTATTCGCGACCGTCGCCGGCCTGCTCGTCGCGATCCCGTCGTTGTTCGGCTACAACTTCATCGCCAGCCGCGTCGGCGCGCGAGTCTCTGCCATGGAGGTGTTCGCCGATCAGCTGGTCGCACGCTACTCCGCGGCATTCGCGGGTCCGCCAAGAACCATGGAGGTGACGCGTGCGGCGTAGAAGCCTCGGCCGTCTGTACGATGATCTCAACGTCACGCCCTTGCTCGACCTCGCGTGGGTCTTGCTGATCGTTTTCATCATCATGGCGACCGCGACGGTGCAGGGAATCACGGTCGATTTGCCCCGGGCAAGCAACGCGCCGCGCCTCGCCAAGCCGCGCACGCACGCGGTGAGCGTGACGGCCGACGGAGGCATCTACCTCGATACGACGGCGGTTACACTCGCGGAGCTGCAAACCCGCCTCACTCAGCTCCGGGCGCTCGACCCGGACGTGCCCATCGTGGTCAAGGGAGATTCATCCGTGCGTTACGATTCGGTCGTCCAAGTGCTCGACGTGTTGAAGACCGTGAAAATCACGAATGTCGGGCTCGTGACTCAGCGTTTGGTGCGATGATGCCTGCACCGCCGGCGCCGGCGCCCGAGGATCTCCAGCATTGGATCGTGCGGGGGGCACTGCTGGCAGGTCTCGTGATCCTGATCGTGAGCGTGCGCGTGTCGTTGGGATCGCATTCTCTGAGAAACGCCGACATACCGCAGCGGGTGGCGCTGGTGGACTCCGAGCCAATGCCATCGCCGCCGCAGCTCGCGGAGCCGGCACCCCGAGAAGCGCCGCCGGACGATCAGAGTCGCAGCGATGGTCTGGACGTGTCCATGACCGCGATCGATGCAGGGCTCGGTCCGGCCGATACACAGCTCTCGGTCGATGCCGCCGCCGAGGCGGGTTTCGACAGTTTCGGCTTGGGCGCGAAACGCGGTGGGCGTGATCTGGCTCTGGACCTGGGCAAGCCTGAGCGCGCTGGCGGCGGGGGCGGTTCGGCCGGTTTCACCAACTACGCGGCCAGGCTGGGGCAATACCTCGACACATGGCTCAATTCGGACGAGAGTCTGCGGCGCTCTGCCTATGTGCTGCACGCGCGCATCTGGCTCGACCCGGAGGGAGCTGTCGAGCGGTGTACATTGCTGGGCACGACCGGCAACGCAATGCTCGACCGGCAAATCGTCACCCGGCTCTGTTCGGCCCGGCCGGAGAATGGGCCGCCGCCGGGCGATCTGCCGCAACCAATCAATTTGTTGATACGATCGCGCATCGGCGGGAGTTGATCGACGCATCGCCGATGTTGGCGTACCGCGATCTAATGACAATCAATGACGGACCGAGGTGCGATTCCCATGGAGCTTCCCGCGCAGACGGATCACAACGGCGAATCATCGTACGATCTGCGGGTCTCGCAGGCCATCGATCGCGTGCTCGAGGCAGAGCGCCTCGCGCAAGCGGCGGTCGCCTCCTGCGAGACGCAGGGGCGGGAATCGGTGGAGCGGGCCCGTCAACGGCGGCGAATCATTCTGGAGCGAGCGCAGCAGCGCATCGTCGCCCTGCATACCCGGGCGGCGCGGACGATCGAGAGGAGAGTCGCACAGGTCAACGAACAGCACGGAAAGGCCGTCGCAGGCGGCATGGCGCAGGATGCCGATCACGCTCGCCTGCAGGCGGCGATCGAGACTTTGGCGGATCGCCTCATCGGCCTTGGGAACGAGGAGGCCTGAGGACGTGACCAGCGGCGGCAACCTGGATTACGCCCTGACACGCGTCGCCGCGCGGCACGGGCAGCGCCCGGACGCTGATGCCTGGCGCCGTCTCGAGGCGAGCCGCGACATGGGCAATTACGTGGCTGCCGCGCGTTCGACCGCACTCGCCGTCTGGGTGAGTTCCGTCGCGGATGAGCACGATTGTCATGTGATCGAAAGCGCATTGAGAATGCAATGGCAGCGCTATGTCGAGGAGGTGGCGGCGTGGCATCCGCGGATGTGGCAGGCCTGGCTGGCCTGGCTGGCCTGGCTGCCCACCTTGAGCCTGCTCGCCCGACTCGCGCGCCCCGAATCCGCGCCTCAGTGGTTGTTGGCGGATCCGCTGTATGGTCCGATCGCCCCCGGCAGTCCCGCGGACCGGGTTGCGGCGCTCGCCCGCTCTGCACTCGCACCACTCAAACCGGCCTTGGCCGGCCGCGCCGCGCCGGGCGCCGCCTGGAATGCGCACTGGCGAGCACTGCAGCCGCGCGCCGATATCCGTACACAGCAATGCTTGTTGCAACTAAGACAGCTGCTGGCACAGCATGCCCGGGCGCTGCTGCGGCTCGCCGACAGCGCCGAATCGCCGCGCGCCGAATTGGCGTACCGTTTGCAGAGATTGTTCCGCGGGGCTGCCGGCACCGCGATAGCGACGGTGTGCCATCTGGCTTTGGTCGCGCTCGATCTGGAGCGATTGCGCGGTGGGCTGGCGCGCCGCTGCCTGTTCGGCGATCCTGCAGAGCGTCCCTAGATGGCGCTGCGTCCCGCGACGGCGAAATGGTTCGAACTCCTGATTGCGCGCGACGAACTGGAATGGGCGCTGCATAGTCTCGCGGCGACCGGGACGGTGGAGCTGCAGGCACGCAGCGACACCTCTGCCACGGCGCTGCTGCCGATGCTGCGCACCGCGGTCGACGAATACAAGCACCTGGCGCAACGCTATGGAGAATTTTGGCCGCCGGCCGCGGTTGCAGTTCCGCAAGGTGCGCGCGAGCCCGAAGAAATCCCCGCCGCCGCCCGCAGGCAACTGCGATCATGGGCGATCGATGCCGATCCGGTCATCGATCGCTTGCAGATGTTGGAACGCGAGCGCGCGGAGCTCGAGCTCCTGCAGCCGCTTCTGTCGGCAACGGACACAGATCTGCCCAACCTGCATTTGTTCACCCAAGCGGGCCCCGTGCTGGCCACCCGTGCGTACCTTCTGGGAGGGGATTCGTACGAATGGGAGGTGCCGCCGTCCGTGATTCTGCAGTTCATTCGCCGCGGTGATCGCAGGTATGTGCTCGCCGTCGGTCCAGCGGAGCAAATCGCGGTCCTCGATGACACGCTGAGCGCGCACACGGCGAAGCGCCAGGCCCGGCGCTTGGTGCTGCCGCCGGACCTGCCGGCGGGAGGCGCGGCCGCCGAGGCATGGTGCCGCGCACGCATGGAGCAGATCAGCGCCGATCTGCGCAGCCTCGAGGCGACGCTCAAGGATCTGCATCGCCGGCATGGGGTCGGTGCCGCGCTCGCCGACCTCGACTTTACCGAGTGGCTGGTGGAGAACGTGCCGCAGCTGGCGCTCACCGAGCACTTTGCGTGGATCACGGGATGGACCAGCGATCTGTCGGGCGCAAGAATCGAAGCGGTGCTGAATCGGCGGAAGCTGCATTTCTTGCTGCGCTTTCCGGACCCTCCGCAGGGGCTGGTGCGGCCCGTGGTGCTGCTCAATCCGTGGTGGGCGCAGCCATTCGAGCTGTTCTCGCGACTGCTCGGCATGCCGGGTGCCAACGAAGCCGATACCAGCCGCCTGCTCGCCGTGCTCGCCCCTCTGATGTTCGGATACATGTTTGCCGATGTCGGTCAGGGCGCGGTGCTGATCGTCGCCGGTGCGGTGCTGCGCAAGCGATTTCCGGCCACCGCCTTGCTGATTCCCGGTGGTCAGGCCGCCATCGCATTCGGATTTTTGTTCGGCAGCGTTTTTGCCAGCGAGGCCATCCTGCCGGCGCTGTGGTTGCGGCCGTTGGATCGCCCGCTCACGCTGCTCGGCGCAAGCCTCGCATTCGGGGCCGCCGTGATCCTCGTCGGATTTGCTCTGGATGCCCTGCAGCACTGGTGGTCGGGACTCGCAGCCCAATGGTGGGCGACACGCGCGGGCCTGGTGCTGTGCTATGCGGGGATGATATGCGCGCCCGTCGAAAGCCGTGCCTTGTGGGCTCTTCCCGCGGGCTTTGGCTGGTATCTCGTCGGCAGCGCCGTGTTCGCCCCGGCGAAGCGCCTGAACAGCGCCGCCGCCGCCGCGGGCGAAGCGGTGGAGACGCTGCTGCAACTGGCGGTCAACACCATCTCGTTCGTGAGGATCGGCGCCTTTGCGCTCGCTCATGCGGGCTTGAGTTCGGCGGTGGCCGGGCTCGCCGTCGCCGCGGGTTCGCGGCCGGCCGCTTGGCTGGTGCTGGCGGCGGGCAACGCGCTGATCATCGCCATCGAGGGGCTGGTGGTCGGCATTCAGACCACCCGACTGGTATTGTTCGAATTCTTCATCCGTTTTCTGCAAGGCTCGGGCCGCGCGTTTCATCCATTGGCGGCGCCTCCCGCGGCATCCACTTCGAATTCACCATTGAGGAGATCGTCATGAAACACACAACCCGTGTCGCCGCCCTGTGGGCCGCTGCCGTCGCGGTGTTCGCCGTGGCCGTCGGCGCCGCAGCGACCTTGCTGTTGCTGGTGGCGCCGGCCCGGGCGGCGGCGGCCGGAGCCGCGGAGCACCTCGATCCGCAGCTCATGGGCTGGGCCTTCTTGGGGGCGGCGCTGTCCACCGGTTTGGCCGCGCTTGCGGCGGGCTATGCCGTGGCACGCGTCGGCAGCGCAGCGGTCGGCGCGGTGGCCGAAAAACCGGAGCTGTTCGGACGCGCACTCGTGCTGGTCGGGCTCGCCGAAGGCATTGCCATCTACGGCCTGATCGTTTCCATACTGATCTTGAACCGAATCGCGTGACATGAGCGTCTCGAGGCGAATATGAAGTTGGCGGTGATTGCGGACGAAGTCACCGCTCTGGGGTGGCGCCTGATCGGCGCCCAGGTGCAAGTACCCGGTGCCATCACGGCGCGGGATGGCTTGCGCGAGGCGCTGCGCGACGCCGATGTGGTGTTGATCACGGCCGAATATGCGCGCGATATTCCTGCGGCCCAGCTGAACGATGCGTTGCGCGCCGGCAAGCCGTTGGTGCTGGTGATCGCCGATTTACGGCACCGGTATGAACCGCCCGCGATTGAGGACGAGGTGCGCCGCGCTTTGGGAGTCCCGGCATGATTTCAGGGCGCACGGGCTTCGAGGGACCGGCGAGCGTGATCGATGCGCAAGTGCAGGCGATGTCGCAACGCGTCGCGCAGAACCGCGACCGGCGCTGCACGCAACTGCGCAACGATGCTTCGGCCGAGGCACAGGCCATTCTGCGCGCGGCCCGCAAGGAAGCTCGTGGCAATGTCGTCGATGCCGTGGCGCGGGAACGCAAACACGGCGAGCAGGCGCTGCGCCTGGCGGAGGCGAGCGCCAGGCTCGATGAGCGGCAGCACGCTCAGCAGCAGATACGGGCGCTGCTGCAGCAGATGTGGACGGCAATTGCCGGCGCGCTCGAATCGCGGTGGGCCGATGCGCAGCGCCGCAAGGCCTGGGTGCAGGCAGCCGTTCGGCAGGGGCAAACACTGTTGAGTTCCCGCGCTTGGCGCATCGAGCACGGTGCCGGCTGGTCTCAGGCGGAGCTCGAGGAACTCAAGAGCCTGGCTGTAGGCGACGAGGATGTTCAACTGGTGTGCGACAACGGCCTGGGCGCCGGCATCAGAATCCGCACGGAGGGCGCCTGTCTCGACGCCACGGTTGCCGGACTGCTCGCGTCGCGGGCGCGGATAGAGTCCGAGTATCTCGCGTGCTACCTGGCGCTTGCATCCATGAGCGGCACCGCATGAGCCGGGCGCAAATCCGCTGGATCAGCGGTCCGGTGCTGCGCGCCGGCACACCGGATGTATTCCATGTGTACGAGGCGGTCGCCGTCGGCCCGAAGGGTCTCTTGGGCGAGGTGATCAAATTAGGGCCGGACGAATTCGTTGCGCAGATTTACGAGGACACGACGGGTCTCAAGCCCGGGGATGCCGTGACGGGCGCAGGCGAACCGTTATCAGTGCCGTTGGGTCCGGCGATTCTGGGTCATATTTTCGATGGGCTGCTGCGTCGCCTCAACACCGAGGATGAGCCCTTCATCGAGCCCGGAGCCCGGCGTCCGCAGACGAGGCTTTTCGCCTTTGAGCCCGAGGTGCATCTCGGGGATCGGGTCGTGCCCGGTCAAGCGATCGGCAAAGTAGCGACGCCGCGCCGGCAGCTCTGCTTGATACCCCCGAATCTAAGGCCAGGCCTGGTTCGCTGGGTGGTCTCGGCCGGCGAATACTCGGACGAGGCGGCGGTCTGCCGGGTCGAACACGAGGACGGCACCACTTCCGACATTGCGCTCGCACATTCCTGGCCGGTACGGCGGCCTCGGCCCGTCGGTCAGCGGCTACCCATCGCAGGCCCGATGATCACCGGCCAGCGCATCCTCGACATGCTCTTTCCGGTCGGCCGCGGCAGCCGGGCGGCGTTGCCGGGCGGATTCGGCACGGGCAAGACCGTATTGCAGGAGACGCTCGCCAAGTGGTGCGATGCCGATGTCATCGTCTATGTGGGCTGCGGAGAGCGCGGCAATGAAATGGCGGAAGTCCTCGATGAATTACCCAAGCTCGAGGACCCGCGCACCGGCCGGCCGCTCATGGAACGCACGGTCATCATCGCCAACACCTCCAATATGCCGGTTGCCGCGCGCGAAACGAGCATCTACACCGCCATCACGGTGGCGGAATATTTTCGCGATCAGGGATTGCACGTGGCGCTCATGGCCGATTCCACCAGCCGCTGGGCGGAAGCCTTGCGCGAGGTATCCGGCCGTCTCGGGGAACTCCCCGGCGAGGCGGGCTATCCGGCTTACCTAAGTTCACGGCTCGCGGAGTTCTACGAACGCGCGGGCCGTGCAACCACTCTGGCGGGCACCGAAGGTTCCATCACCATCATCGGCGCCATCAGCCCTCCGGCCGGGGATTTTTCCGAACCGGTCACCATGCACACCCGACGCTGTGTGCGCACCTTCTGGGCGCTCGACCGCGCGCGGGCACAGGCGCGTTTCTATCCCGCCATTCACCCGCTGCAGTCCTACAGCGGCGATGTGGACGCGCTGGCTCGCTGGTGGCAAATCCAGGGAAACCCGGATTGGGCCTCCCAGCGCAAGCGGCTGCTCGAACTCCTCGAGACACAGGTGCAGCTCGAGCGCATGGCGCGCATCGTGGGCATGGACGCGTTGCCGCCGGCCCAGCAGCTGACGCTGTCCTGCGCCGATCTGGTCAACGATGCCGTGCTGCGCCAGTCGTCTTTCTCCGAAGTGGATCGATATTGCTCGCCGCAGAGACAGACCGCCATCTTGAGCGTGATCAGCCGCTTCATCGAGCTGGCGCGCGCGGCCGTCGACGGCGGGGTGCACCCGGACCGCATCCGCGATCTTCCGGTGCGGCGCACTCTGCAGCGTGTCGGCGAGGAATACGGCGAGGATCAAATCCCTAAAATTCGGGGGCTGTGGCAGCAGCTCGATTCGGAATTCGCCGGACTGCTGCGCGAGCGCGCCGATGCGGGCTGACGTACTGCTCGATCATTGCGTGCAGCGCATCGAGGGACCGCTGATCTTTCTCGAGCGTAAGGCGGAACTCGGCCTCAACGCCCGCGTCGAAGTGCTGGACCGCGACGGGCGCGCCCGCATCGGCCGCGTGGCCGCGGTCGACGACAAGACTCTCGTCATCGAAGTGCTGGAGTCGACCCTCGGCCTCGGCGTGCGCAACACGCGCATCCGCGTCTGGAACGAGCCGCTGCTGTTCGGCGTCGGTCCCGGCATGCTGGGACGCACCTACGACAGCGTCGGACAGACGACCGATGGCGGCGCGCCCATCGCAGCGGTGCGCCGCATGCGCATCGACGGCCTGGCCATCAATCCCGCGGCACGCGCGCTGCCGCGGGATTTCATCGAAACCGGAATTTCAACCATCGATCTGATGAACAGTCTCGTGCGCGGCCAGAAGCTGCCGCTGTTTTCCGGCGCCGGCCTGCCGCACGATCGGCTGGCGACGGAGATCGTGCTGCAGTCGCGGTTGCGCAGCGCGACCGAGTCATTCGCCGTGGTGTTCGTCGGCATGGGCATTTCGCATGACACCGCCGAGACCTTTCGCGAAGCCATGGCATCGAGCGGCGCGTTGGAGCACACCGCGATGTTTCTCAACCTCGCCGATGAGCCTTCCGCGCAGCGCCTGCTCACCCCGCGCTACGCGCTCACCGCGGCGGAATACATGGCCTTCGTCGAAGGACGGCATGTACTGGTCGTCATGACCGACATGACCAACTACTGCGAGGCGCTGCGCGAAGTGTCGGCCGCCCACGGCGAGCTGCCCAGCCGCAAGGGCTATCCAGGCTACATGTACTCCGATCTTGCCGGCCTGTACGAGCGCGCAGGCTGCATTCGCGGGCTGCCGGGCACGCTGACCCAGCTGCCCATTCTGACCATGCCCGCGGACGACATCAGCCACCCCATCCCGGATCTCACCGGCTACATCACCGAGGGTCAGATCGTGCTCGACCGCGAGCTCGATCGGCGCGGCATCCATCCGCCGGTGCGTCTGCTGCCGAGCCTGTCGCGGCTCATGAACGCCGGTACCGGCGTCGGATTCACCCATGCGGATCATCCGGCGCTCGCCAATCAACTGTTCGCCTGCTACGCGCGCGCCACGCATGTTCGCGTGCTGGCGAGCGTGATGGGCGAGGAGAGCCTGCCCGAGGTCGATCGCCGATTTCTGGCCTTCGGGCGTGAGCTCGAAGAGCGGTTGGTGCACCAAGAGGGTCGGCGGACGCTGGAAGAAAGCATGGACTGCGGTTGGAAGCTGCTGCGCGGCCTGCCCGTTTCGGAACTCACGCGGCTTACGAAGCAGCAGATCGACCGCTACCTGGGTGAACCCCATGCCTGAGGCGTTACGGGAGATCACGGCTTCGCGCATCGCACTTCTCGAGCTCAAGGACGAGCGGACTCTGGTGCGGGAAGGTTATGCGCTGCTCGATGAGAAGCGCATCCTGCTCGCGACCGAAATTCAACGGCAACTGGCGCGGCTCGCCGAGCTGCGCCGGGAATGCACGGTGCTGGAGAGGGATGCGCGCGCGCGCACCATTTCCGCAGTGAGCCGTCATGGACTGGACGAACTGGCGGTGTATCCACCGCATTCGCTGGCCGAATACCGCTTGGGTGTACGCCGCTCACGGCTGCTCGGTCTGGAGTTGCTCGCGGTGCAAATGGACATCCCCGTGCAGGCGCCGACAGGCCCTGAACAGCCCGTCAATCCCACACCGGAGGCCCGGGCCTGCGCCCATGCGCACCGCAACTGGCTGCTACGGGCGGTGGAACTCGCGGCCTGCGGCGTGAATTTGCGCCGACTTGTCCAAGACTACGTGCGCACCGAACGCAGGGCAAAAGCCATTGAGAATGTACTGATGCCCGAGATCGAATCGACCCTGAAGTTCGTCGAGGAACAGCTTGAAAGCATCGATCAGGAGGAGATTGCGCGTCTGCGGCAGCGGCTCTCAATGTCCTTGCCGACGTGACGGCGAGGCAGCGCGCTCCTCGTGCGCATGGCCGTGGGCCGGGCTTGCCTCACCATATCGCTGGTTGAAGCGACCGAACCTCCATACGGCTACGGATGACCCCCACGCGAATAGAAACATACCGACGACGAGGTATCCGAGGCTGCCGAAGTCGAGCTGCGCCACGCCGTCATACCAGCGGCCGCGAAGACCGAGCACCCGCACAAACACCTGCAAAAGCTCGACGGACCCAATGACCAGCGCCACGCCGACGGAAAGACCGGTGGTGGTCACGTTGTAGAAGATTTTTCGCACCGGATTGACGAGCGCCCAGTGGTAAGCCTTCGACATCAGCACGCCATCCGTCGTGTCCATGAGCGTCATGCCCGCAGCGAACAGTATGGGCAGCGACAGCACGGCGGCCACCGGCAGATCGCCCGCGGAAGCGCCGGCGGTCATGGCGAGCAGGCCGACCTCCGAGGCGGTGTCAAACCCCAGCCCGAACAGAAGTCCCAGCGGATACATTTGCCAGCTGTGATTGATGAGGTTCTGCAGACGCCCTCGAAAGAGACGGTTCAACACACCGCGTTGCGACAACAGCGCATCGAGGCGCGCATGGCTATGCGCGCCGGTCTTGGCTTGCTGCCAAACCTTGAGGATATCAAGCAGTACAAGGAGGTTGAGTATCCCGATGAACCACAGAAAAATTCCGGAGACGCCGGCGCCGATCACACCGCCGATATTCTGCAACTGCGGGAGGTCGCGCTTGACCGCGGTGGCCGCAAAAGCGATGACAAGCGCCAGGCCCGCGACAATCGTGGAATGACCCAGCGAGAAAAACAGCCCCACGCCGAGCGGCTGTCGACGCTTCTGCAGCATATACCGCACGGTGTCATCGATCGCCGCGATATGATCCGCGTCGAACGCGTGACGCAATCCGAACAGATAGGCGACGAGGCCGAGACCAATCAGGGCCGGATACCGCTCGGCGAAATGCAGATACAAGCCCCAGCCGAGGCCATGGAGCAAGGCTACGACGGCATAGAGTCCGCCGACCCGGTGCCATTCCCTCTGCGAGAAGTAAAGATGTCGCACCCGTTGGGTTCCCGCGCTGGGTCAATCATGAATTGATCGTAAGATAGAGATGTATTATAGCCTCTTACAGCTCGTTCGGGCTTACTGAAAGCTCCCCTCGAGTGCATCCGATTAAGAGCGCGAAGGACGAACAGCATGTTTGGTGCCATCCAGCACGATTTATTTGATCCTCGCACTTCGGTCGGCGCCGTCAGTTTTGGCGTCTTTTTTCTTCTCGCCGCCATTGTGCTCGCGGGCTTTGTGAGAAGGGGGGCTCGGCGACTCAAGCCGCACTTGTCGGACGTGACCGGACTTGCGTTCGCAAGCGCCTTCGGTCAGGTCTTTGTCTACCTCGTTGCCTTGATTGTTTATGCCCACCTTATTCCTGATCTTAGAGCTGTCGGAACCGCGTTACTGGCAGGGGCCGGGGTCGTATCGGTCGTATTCGGACTGGCCGCACAAAGCACGCTCAGCAATGTGGTCGCCGGCTTCTCGCTGGTGTTGTATCGGCCGATCAGGGTCGGCGATCGAGTGCAGTTGAGTACTCCGAAGGGCGTGGCCACCGCCACCGTGCAGTTGATTTCCCTCGGATACACAATTCTGCGGGATGGCGACGGGGACCAAATATTCGTGCCGAACAGCATAATGATGAGCACGATCGTCATCCGGAAACCAGAGCGCGAACCCGCCGGTTCCTGATGAGAATATCGCGTGCAACAGCGAGAGCCCTCGCGTCCCATAAGATCCCTGGAGACATATGTCTGGATTTGAGGCGCTTGTTGTGCCGATCCGATTTGCCTGGCTGATGTGCATCTGCGCGATGGCCCTCGCGGCGCCTCCGGCGCGGTCGCCGATCGATATGGCGCAGGCGAAAGCTGCGTTCGCGGAGGCGGAGGCGGTTTCCAACAAGGAGGGTGGGCGCCTCTGGGGTAAGAAGCTCTACGGCAGCCTGTTCTTTGTCGATCCCGAAACGCGAGCCGTCGTTGCGAATGAGCCGGACCCGGACGGCGTCCTGCACGCGACGAATGGCGTCTACGCCGGCACACTGCCGCAGGAGATCATCGTCTCGAACGCGCCGGTCGAATGGCAGGGTAGGCGCTGGACGATGCTCATGTGGCCCACCATTCCCACGGACACGATCGATCGGCGGATCACTTTCGCCCATGAGTTATTCCACCGCATTCAGCCGCGGCTTGGTCTGATGGCACCGGATTCCCCCAACCTTCAGCTCGATACGCCCGAAGGCCGCCTATGGCTACAGCTCGAATGGCGCGCGCTCGCCGCTGCGCTGGTCGAGCAGGGGTCAGCGCAAATCCAGGCGATCCGCGACGCGCTCGCTTTCCGCAGCCATCGCCATGAGCTTTTTGCCGGATCCGCCCGGACGGAGGCGAGCCTCGAAATCGCCGAAGGAGTGCCCGAATATACCGGGACGATTGCGGGCGAACCTGACCGCGATTCGGCGCGATGGCGCGCGATCGGCAAGCTCACCGATCCCGATCAAAGCATCACTTTCGTGCGCTCGTTCGCTTATACGTCCGGGCCGCCTTACGGGCTTCTGCTCGACCAGCGCCTACCGGGATGGCGCAGGCACCTCTGTGCGCAATCCGATCTCAGCGCGCTCCTTGCCTCGACGCTGCCGACTCACGCTGCTGTGCCGGCCGAAGCGCGCGCCCCCCTGTACGGTGCGGCCGCCATTCGCATCGCCGAAGCTGAGCGCGCCCGAAAAGCGCAGGCCGCAAAGGCGCGCTACCGCGCACGCCTCGTTGAGGGACCGACGCTGCTCCTGCCCGGTGGGCGAAAATTTGCCTTCAGCTTCAACCCGAGCACACTCGTTTCGTTGGGTGACGCCGATACCGTCTATCCAACGTTCCACGCAACCGCCGAATGGGGCACGCTCGACGTGACGGACGGTGTGCTGGTACCCACCGATTTCAGCCGTGCGACGGTGGCGGCACCAAGCGACACTCAAGGCCCGCATCTCGAAGGTCCAGGCTGGACGCTCGAGCTCGCGGCCGGGTGGGGCGTGGTGCCGGTGGCGAGAGCCGGAAGTTACACCGTCATGAAGAAGTGACCGCGCCGCGGCTTCAGGGGACCGATGTGGATGCAAGCGTCACGTTCACCGGCTCCAAGTGGAAGGCGTACTGGGACAGACAGGCGCGCAGGAAGCCGCGCGCGCCCAATCCCCCCGCGCGCAACACCGAACGGTGCGTCAACCATACGATACCGGCAGTGCCCGCGAAGAATGCTCGGTGAGCCAAGCGCGTCATGGCCCGCACCGGAGCGGGCCGGCCCGCTCGCAGCGCGAGCAGCAGCTGCGATTCGAATCCAACGTGGGCGAGCTCATCGGACACGAGTCCGCGGCAGAGCACCGTCAGGCGCCGGCAGTCCGTGGCCGCTTGGAGTGCTCGGTAGTACACGATCCCAATGAGCTCTGCGCAGATGAGTATGTATATATAGAGCTCGAGCCCCGCGAGTCGTCGTACAAGACGAAACACCCGATCGGTCCAGTCGGTGCGCTTGAGGGCGATACGATGATCCTCCATGAAGGCCCGGAGCAGCGCCGCGTGACACTGCTCCTCACGAATGAATAGTTCGGTGATGCGCACCAGCGCGGGGATACGGCGTCCATGTGCGAAACGTTGCGCTGCTTGCATGAGCGTACGTCCCTCGGACCGTTCCCCGAGCTGAAACGTTGCAATCGAGCTCGCAATAAGCCTCCTCTCATCGGGCCTTAGAAGATCTGAAAGGCCGTGTGGCACGCAACGCGGGTGCTGAGCATGGTATTCGAAGTGATTCAGCCATATCTCGAAATCAACCGGAGCCATACCGCCACCCTCCTGATTCCAGTACAGGCAAGTGTGCGTGCCGCTTCGGGCGGTTCTGTGGAGGGATTCGGGCAAATTCTGGCAGCGGCGCTGCGGGGCAGCCCGGCTCGGTCTACGGTGCTTGAGGAGGCCGTCCGCGGTTGACGAACTCCCGGACGCTTGACCGAGCCCGCGCGAACATCGCCTATCGCGAAAACGCCGGGCAGCGACGCAGCGAAGGGCCGGGCGATGCGGCACCTGAACCGGTGATCACGAAACCCTTGTCGTCAAGTTTCACCAGGCCGGAGAGCCACTCGGTGTTCGGCGCGGCGCCCACCATGATGAAGAGCGCGCGCGTCTCGGGGTGCGCTGCATCTGCCGTAGATCACCGCCAATCGTTTCCATGTTCAGCTCGTGTTCCGCACAGAAGTCTAGGCGCGGCGATTGGGGGACCGTCCCCTGCGCGGCCTGCGGATCGCACGCACTTTGCCGCTGCGCCCGCCTCCACAGAAGAACATATCGCCCTTATCGGACTCGAGGCCCGACACGCCCATGCCGGCGGGCATCACCAGACTTTCCAATACCTCTCCGCTTTGAGGATCCACCCGCCTGACTTCGCTTTCGTCTCCTTCCCAAACGCCATGCCAGAGTTCCCCATCGACCCATGTCACCCCGGTGACAAACCTATTGGATTCGATCGTACGAAGAATCGCACCTGTTTCGGGATCGATCTGCAGAATCTTGCGGCCGCGATCATGCCCCACCCAGAGAGCCCCTTCGGCCCATGTGAGGCCCGAGTCACTCCCACCCCCCGGTGCCGGGATCGTCGCGACCACCCGGCCGTTTTGCGGGTCGATTTTCTGAATACGATCCTCAGCCAGCTGGAAGATGTGCTCGCCGTCGAACGCTGTGCCTGCATGCGCCGCAACGTCGATTGATCGCACGGCTTCTCCGGTTGCGGGGTCGAAGGCATTGAGCTTCTCTCCGGACGCAAACCAGACATTGCGGCCGTCGTAGGTCACTCCATTCACGCGATCTGCCCCCGGAAAGGGCCCATATTCGCGCACGATGTCGGCTTTTGATTGCTTCATGAGACTTATCCTAATCTCCCGGCAAAGGGCCCGGAAGTAACAAAGCTGTCGGGTATCCCACCACGGGCGGGGTAATCCAGCGGCGCGCTCTGCCGTGACCGATAGCCTGGACCGTGCCTGCGGCCGACAGCGACGCCAGCGCACGCAGGACCGTACGCGGACTTGAATGCAGCGCCTGCGCCAGGGCGGAGCTGGACCATGACTCTCCGTCCGCAAGAAGCGCGAGCACCGGCGCATGCTTCTCCTCAACGGGCGGCGCCAAAATGGCCACCTTACGCGCATCCGGCGCGACCAGCGCGAAGCCGTCTTTCGTGGCGGTCACTGCCGCGACATCTCGAAGCGCGGCGCGCAGCCGCCCCATCTCCACTCTCAAGCGCACACGATGCGACTCATCTGCGCGTTTGACCCTAAATGCCCGCGCAATCAGCGTGCCTCTCGGCACGTCGGCCGGCCAAGCCTCTCCCAGCGCACGCGCGAGCGTGAACAGCACAGGTCGCCGGGCGAGCGAGACCACTGAAGGCGCGCGGTGAATCACGTGCCTGCACGCATCGATGACCAAAGCGTCCGACTCTAGAATCGCTTCGACCTCCGCAAGTAAAATGGGCCGGTCCTCGCCCTGCGTGATGAGCCGGGCCGCCGTCGCACCGAGGGCGCGTGTTGTGCATTCGACCTCCGCAACGAGTGCAGGAACGGCGGCTTGCAGTGCCGCCTCCCGCGCCCGTGCAAGCGCAGCGCGCGCCGCCGTCGTTCGCAGTCGTCGAATCGACACGCCCGCCACGGTGAGTTCGTGCGCCGCCCTCAAAGCGGGCGAGAAATGAACGGGATCGACCTCGGACAGCATCGCCTCTGCTTCGCCGAGCCGCCCTATGAGCAGGAGATGGCGAACGACCAGGCAGCGGGCGTGCGCGGCGTTCAGTAGATCGCCGCGCTCTTCGAGAGTCGCGCGCGCCGCCTCGAGCCCGTTTGCCACCGCACCCAAGTCACGTGATACCAGCGCGATTTCGTATTCGGCCACCGCACAGCGCGCGCGTGCAACCGCCTCACGCGGGCCAAATGCCTTCGCCGCACGCCGCAGCAGCGCCTTCGCGCGACCGAGATCGCCAAGTTGCGCCATGGCGATGCCCCGGAGCGCGAGCGCGGGAGCATCGTTGCGCAGGGCAACCCGTTGCAACGCGCCGAGGACGTCGCCTGCCGCCAGTGCACGCGCGGCGGCGGTGATCAGCGAGTCCATGGCAATCTCGCCACACTTGTCACTCCCATCATTCGAAGTCCCGCGGCAATACTATCTCATGATCAACACCAAGCGATCGGCAGTGAACGAGCGATCGCTCTAATTCGGAGGCTGCGATGACGACGAGCACAGGACAGAACGCCATGAATACACCCCCGATTGTTACGCCCCAAGAATGGGCGGCTGCGCGCGAGCGGCTTCTCGTCAAGGAGAAGGCCCTAACCCGCGCCCGCGACGCGCTGGCGGCCGAGAGAAGGCGGATGCCATGGGCCGCCGTGGAAAGAGCGTATATGTTCGACGGGCCCGACGGCAGAGCGAGCCTGCTCGACCTATTTGAGGGCCGCCGTCAGCTCATCGTCTATCGCGCCTTCTTCGAGCCGGGCGTGCACGGCTGGCCGGAGCATGCCTGCATCGGCTGTTCCCTGGGGGCAGACCAAGTCGCCCACCCCGCCCACCTGAACGCGCGCAATACCACCCTCGTGTACGCCTCGCGCGCACCGCAGGCCGACATCGCGCGCCTGAAGGCGCGGATGGGTTGGGAAATCCCCTGGTACACCATCACCGACGGCTTCGACGCAGACTTCGGGGTGGACCAGTGGCACGGCCACAACGCTTTCATCCGCGACGGTGAGCGCGTGTTCCGCACCTACTTCATCAACGAACGCGGCGATGAGGCGATGGGCACCACCTGGAGCTATCTCGACATGACGGCGCTCGGGCGTCAGGAGACGTGGGAAGACTCACCGGAAGGCTACCCCCAGAGCCGACCGTACAAGTGGTGGAACTGGCACGAGAGTTATGTCCCCAACGCCGCTCCGGACCCGAAGTGGGTCAAGGTGTCGGACGCCGGAGAGGCCGCGTTTAGGAAACGCGGACAGGGACCGGCGGATGCATGCACACGATGAAGGCGCTCACGACGCATGCCTTCGAGCGCGCTTCCGACCGTGCCTTCTACGGAGTCTCTGCATTGATCTTCGCCGCCGCCGCGGCGGGGACCCTCGTCTGGTGCGAGTCGATGTCGGCGATGAGCGGGATGCCGATGCCCGGCGGTTGGTCGATGTCCATGGTGTGGATGCGGATGCCCGGACAAACCTGGACCGACGCCTCGGCCTCCTTCGTCGGCATGTGGGTTGCCATGACGGTGGCGATGATGCTGCCCTGCCTGGTCCCCATGCTGCG
Source organism: uncultured Gammaproteobacteria bacterium (assembly GCA_963702735.1). Classification (GTDB taxonomy): domain Bacteria; phylum Pseudomonadota; class Gammaproteobacteria; order Steroidobacterales; family Steroidobacteraceae; genus Bog-1198. Next base: position 1,215,468 of record CAVPDW010000003.1, read on the forward strand.
GCGATACCGGCGGGCGGTCGCCGTCGCGGGCAAGGCCCGCCTCGGCCCGCTGACCGTGCTGGTGGGTACGGGCTACTTCTCGGTATGGGCCGTGTTCGGAATGATCGCCTTTGCGATCGGCGTCGCGCTCACGGCCCTGGAGATGCGGCGGGCGGTGCTGGCGAGTGCCGTACCGATCGCGGTCGGTGTGGTCGTGTTGCTCGCAGGCGCGCTGCAGTTCACCGCGTGGAAGGCACGTCAGCTTGCCTGCTGTCGGCAGGCACCGGGGCGCGGGCGTACGCTGCCTGCTGACGCCGGTACGGCCTGGCGGTACGGTCTGCACCTGGGCCTGCACTGCTGCTTCAGCTGTGCCGCCCTGACGGCGATCCTGCTCGTCGTCGGAGTCATGGATCTGCGGATCATGGCTGTCGTGACGGCGGCCACCACCCTCGAACGATTCGCACCGGCGGGTGAGCGCGTCGCGCGAGCCATCGGAGCCCTTGCTGTCGGGGCAGGGATGTTGCTGATCGTCCGGGCAGCTGGGCTCGTGTGACGCCCGCCGGTCGCGCGCCGGCCGCGCGGAGCCCGGCGGCGCGTCGGTGAGGGTTACCCGGTCGTCCGCCGCGCCGCGAGCGCCGTCGGATTGGGTGTGGGCTCGCCGATCCTGCGCAGCCGGTTGCGATCGGTGTGGTGAAAGGGTTCAGACTGTCCGGGGATGATCAGCAACGTGTCTTGCTCGTAGGACCATGTGTCGTCGGTGTGGATGTCGACCTTGATCGTGTAGCGATCCGTGCGGAACGCCTGCTCGAGAAAGGGGTTCGAGACGATGCCGTTGGTGAGTGAACCACGCACGGCCGAGAGCGCGAATGATTTCGCATCGGCAGCCGCTTGGCCGACTGCCATCGCCGTCTGGCCGCGGGGAATCGACAGGGTCAACAGTATCGCGCCGGTAGCCGGCTCCCACAGCCAGTAGCCGACCTGGTCGTGAAAGGTCTCCGGATCGTCCGGCTTCACGATCCGCGTGTGATAGCGCAAGCCATAGAAGAGTTGCGGCCCGTTGGTCTGGGCGTCGATCGGCTGGAGCTCGTAGCGCTCGATAAAGGGCTGATGCTCGGGCCCGTCGGGCTTCGGATTGACATCCATGCCGTCGGCGCTGGTCCAGATGCCGGCCATGCCGGTGAGCGGCCCGAGGTTGGCCAGGGTGTCGGTATCCGGTTCGGGTTCCGTGTAGATGTCGGCAGGGTAGCGATACATGAGGGCTCCGGGCGGGGGGAAGGGTGGCCGCGCTAATCGTACCGGACACCGCGACGGATGTGGGCGAAGGCTTTCCAGGATGAGGCGGACGTGGATCCGCCGTCGGCTATGCCCGAAGCCACGGGCTATCCTCGCGCACTTCGATCAGCGTCGGACGATCGGCGAGGAGCGCATCCCGCACGGATTGCGCCAAGTGTTCGGCGCTTGCTGCGCGAAGGGCATGACAGCCGAGACTCTCCGCCAATCGCAGGAAGTCGGGGCTCTTGGGTTCCACGCCGATGCGCGGAATCTGCCGCCGGTCCATCTGGTCCACGATCTCCTTCAGGGCATCGTTGTTCCACACGATGACCGGAAGGGCGAGCCGCTCTTCGGCGGCGGTGGCCAGCTCATTGATCGTGAACATGATCCCTCCGTCGCCCGCGACGGCGATCACCGGCCGGTGCGGGGCGCCGATCTTGGCGCCAATGGCCATCGGCAGGGCGACCCCCAGGGAACAATAGGTGCCCGAATAGTACCAGCAGCGCTCCATGTCCATCGGCATGGAAAAACTACCGGAATACACAAGCTGCGAAGCGTCGCCCATCACGATTGCGTCCGCAGGAAGCGCTGAGCGCAGTATCTTCCATACGCGCGCATGCAATGTTTCGAGAGCGGTCATGCTCGCGGCATTGCGCGCGAGGATATCACGCACCCGGATCTCGCCCTCCGATCGCGATGCCGTCGGCTTGCGGCGTGCAAGGGCGGATGACAGGGCGAGCATCGCGGCGCGCGCGTCGGCTTGAATCGGCACCGCCGCACCATACATCGAGGTCAATTCCGCCGGATCGATGTCGATCCGGATGATATCGCCCGAAATATCGAGTTTCGGCAGGAAGTGGTCGCCTTGGCCGACCTCAGAGCCGACCAGCAGCACCACGTCGGCGTCGGCCAGAGCCTGCTGGCTCGATTTCTGCAAGATAGAGCAGCCCAGGGACAAGGGGTGGGAGTCCGCAATAATCCCCTTGCCGGCGTTGGTGGAAAGAACCGCAGCCCCGATACGCTCGGCGATGGCGGTCAGCGCCATGCGCGTGCCGACCGCGCCGCCGCCGACGAGAATCAGAGGGCGCGTCGCCTGTGCGAGGCGGTCCGCTGCCTCGTCGATGACTGCCGGATCGGGCATGGGCAGGGATGGGGCGCGGCGTGTCTTCCAGTGATCCTCGACGGTTTCAGGGAGGACGTCCCGGGGCAGCGACAGGTGAACCGGACGAGGCCTGCTGCCGCGAAACACCGCATAGGCACGTGCAATCAACTCCGGCAGCTCTTCCGGATATCGGACCATGGTGCTGAATGCGGTGAACCCGGCGGTGACTGCGGCCTGGTCGGCGAGTTCGTGAACGGCTCCCCAGCCTTTTCCCTGCGTGCGCGTGGCACAGGCCCCGGACAACACGAGCATGGGCTGCGAATCGCAGTAAGCCTGCGCGATGCCTGTCGCCGCGTTGGTGACACCGGGGCCGGCAATGATCGTGCAAACGCCGGGCTTGCCGGTCGCCCGCGCGTAGCCGTCGGCCATGAGGCTTGCTCCTTGCTCGTTGCGACACTGCACGTGGCGGATGCCCGCGAGTGCGATGCCGCGATACAGCTCGACGGTCATCGTACCGGCCATGCCGAATACCGTATCCACCGCATAGTCCGCGAGCAACTTCATCACGGCTTCACCGCATGTCATGAGTTTCAATTCTTCTCTCCGCTGTTTCGGTTGATTCGCGTGGCATCAGTCGCACTGAACCCTTGCGTGTACACGACCTCCAGAGCGCGCACTATACTGGCATTGCCGGTAAGCGTGAGAGGGGGCGATGTCCGAGCAAGAAGTACCCGTTCTGGTGGTGGGCGGCAGCCTCGTCGGTCTGACCGCCTCGGTGCTGCTGGCCTCACGCGGCGTCCGGCACATCCTGATCGAACGACACAGGGGCACGGCGATTCACCCGCGGGCGGCATCCTTTCACCAGCGCTCGATGGAGATTTTCCGCAGCATCGGCCTGCAGCAGGCGGTGGAGGCCGCCGCCGAGCGCGAGTTCGTTCAAAACGGCGCCATCGTTTCCGTGGAGTCCTTGAGCGGCAAAGAGCTGGCCTGCTTCTATCGCTCGTTCAACGACGGGGTCGAGGGCTTGAGCCCCACCTCGCGACTGTTCATCACACAGATCGGGCTGGAGCCGCTGCTGCGGGAGCGTGCGCGCAAACTCGGGGCCGAGCACCACTATGCGACGGAGTTGACCGGCTTCGAGCAGGACGACACGGGCGTCCTCGCCGTGCTGCGCCCGCGCGACGGCGGACCGGCGCGAACGGTGCGCGCCCGTTATCTGGTGGCCGCCGACGGGACCCACAGCTTCGTGCGCGGGCAGCTCGGCATCGGCATGGCCGGCCGCGGCAGCTTCGCCGACTGCGCGACCATCTACTTCAAAGCCGATCTGCGGGCGCTGATCGGCGGCCGCAATCTCAGCGTCGTCTATGTGAACCAACCGGGCCTGCTCGCGTTCTTCAGATTCTCGATCACCGGGGACGCGGGGTTTCTGGCGGTTTTCGCAACCAGCAGCGTCGAGCGGAGCCTTTCTCCGGAGCGCTGCGCCAACCTCGTGCGGGCGGCGCTCGGGGTACCGGCCGAATTCCCCGTTGCGATCGACGACGTGCAGCCGTGGAGCGCAAGCGCGGTCACTGCCGCCGCGTTTCGCAAGGGGCGCGTTTTTCTGGCCGGCGATGCCGCGCATCTCATGCCCCCCACCGGCGGTTTCGGAGGCAACACCGGCATCGCGGACGCCCACAATCTTGCGTGGAAGCTCGCAATGGTGCTCGAGGGAGCCGCCGGCCCCCGGCTGCTCGACAGCTATGAATCCGAGCGCAGACCGCAATGCGAGCTGATCGTCGAGCAGGCCTATGCACGCTACGTCAGGCGTGTCGATCCGTCCCTGCCGGCGGCGAATCTCGCGCCTCTTCTCGACGATGCGGCGATCGAGCTCGGTTCTGTCTATGGCCCGGATGCGGTACTCGACGAGGAGCGGAAGGGCGGCGTTGCTGCGCTGCTCGAGGACCCACGCAAGCCGAGCGGCAGGCCGGGAGCGCGTGTGCCCCACATTGTGCTGCGGCGTAACGGTGTCCCCCTGTCCACTCATGATCTCCCCGATACCGGTTTCACATTGCTGGCCGGCTCCTCCGGAGCTACGTGGACGCAAGCCTGCGATGCCCTGCGGACTGCGGGATTTCCCCTCAAGGCCCACCGGATCGCACCCGACGGCGATCTGACGGATCCCGACGGTCGCTTCGAGCACAGCGTGGGAATCGGCGCAGCGGGCGCGCTGCTGCTTCGACCCGACGGCGTCATCGGCTGGCGCACCCACGGGCCGCACACGGATCCCTCCGCACGGCTCGATGAGGTAATGCGGCGGCTGACATTCCGCGGCATCACGTCTACCGCGGGGTGACGACGCAGCCTCTGACGCCGCGCGCGACGCTCGCCGACATCCGTCGACGCACGCGCCGCGTTATGTCGATGACGATCACAGCCGCATCGCGGCGGCTGCAACAAACCTCAATGAATACGTATGCACCCTCCTTGGCAAGGCGAGGGATTGCAATAGACTGTGGCGAAAATAATTCATAGATCGATTTGATTGGGGATCGAGACGAAATCACGCACGAATACGTGCCGATGAGCGATATAAACCGTTCTTGTCCGAGGGAGTAATCAGTGATCAATTCGAATCAGGCCGACGTTCGGCCGCCGGCGGCGGTCAGGTATTCTTCCATATTAGGTTGCATCACAGCCGCACGGACTATGCTGCTGCTCGGCGCAGCAGGCCTCATCGCGGCGATACCCGTGCAGGTGAGAGCGGCCGACGAGGCGCAGCCGGGCAATCAGCTCGAGGAGGTCATCGTCACGGGCATCCGCGCGAGCCTTCAGTCCGCGATCGAGGTCAAGCGTGACGCCCCCGACATCGTCGAGGCGATCTCCGCGGAAGACATCGGCAAGCTGCCGGATCCCAGCATTGCCGAAGCGCTGACCCGTCTTCCCGGCGTCACCGCCCAGCGTTCCGACGGACGCACTTCGGACATCAGCATCCGCGGCTTCGGCCCGGATTTCAACGGCACCTTGATGAACGGGCGCGAGCAGGTCAGCACCGGCGACAACCGCGCCATTCAGTTCGACCAGTACCCGGCGGAATTGATCCACGCGGTCGAGGTCTACAAGACCCCGGACGCAGCCCTCATCGGTCAGGGCCTGGCCGGCACGATCGACCTGCAGACCACACGTCCCCTAGAGTACGGCAAGCGCACTGTGGCACTCGACATGCGCGCCATCAAGAACGGTAACGGCGATCTCGGCGCCGGCGCCACCGACAAGCAGTACCGCGCGAGCTTCTCCTACGTCGATCAATACCTGGACAACACGCTGGGCTTCACCTTCGGCTTCGCGCGTCTCGACACGCCGACTGATACCAAGGAAGTCGGTCTGTATGATCCGTGGCATCAGAACGGCACCGAACATGCCGGCGTGCCCGCCGATGCGTGGGTGACCGACGGCATCAAGTCGCTCGCCAGCACCGGTCTCGACAAGCGCGACGGCGCCGTCGCCACATTGGAATGGAGGCCGAACGCCGCCTACACCAGCACCGTCGATGCCTATTACACCAGTGACACTTGGGCGGACGACCGGCGCAGCATCGAAGCCAATCTGGGCAACTATCCGGTGACGGCGAGTTATTCGAACCCCGTTATCGGCGGCGACAACTCGCTGATCGGCGCGACGGTCGCGGGTCTCGTCCCCTTGGCACGCAACTTCCTCTACATCACCAAGGACCAGATCTTCGCGACCGGCTGGAACAACAAGTGGACGCCCGGAGATTGGACCTTCACCGGAGATATCGGCTTCTCGCGCGCGACGCGCGATGAGCACGACTATGAAACCCAGGCCACCTACCAGGGGGGTGTGACCGACACCGGCACCTTCTATATCCCGGACAGCTCTGCGCCGAGCTTCACGCTGAACAACGGTTACACGGACCCCTCAAAGGTCCTCGTGGGACCCACGATCTACGGAGCGGGCTACAGTCGTTTTCCGCACGTGGTCGATGAGTTGAAATCGGTGCGTTTCGATGCGTCGCACGCCCTATCCGGCTGGTTCAGCGCGCTGCAGGGCGGCCTCAATTACGACGACCGCACCAAGACCAAGGTTCAGCCGGAGGCGAACCTCAATGCCGACGCCAACTGTCCCTGTCAAATCGCGAGCCAGTACCTGCTGCCGCCGACCAATTTGAGCTTCTCCGGCACGCCGAGCGCGCTCGCCTGGAATGTCCCGGCGGTGCTCGCCAATTACTTCCAGCCCATCCAGCCTTCGACCACGGCGAGCTATCTCGTCGGCAAGAGCTGGGAGGTCACCGAGAAGCTGTCGACGGCCTACATCATGGCCAAGCTCGATCACGACCTGTCAGCGAACGTCAATCTGCGCGGCAACGTGGGTGTACAGGTCGTGCATACCGACCAGAGCTCCGATTCGAACGCGTACATTACCTCGGCGGTGCCCATTCATGATGGAACCACCTATAACGATGTGCTGCCGTCGGCCAACCTGGTGTTCGGCTTCCCATCCGATCAGAAGCTGCGCGTCGGCCTCGCGCGCGAATTGGTGCGGGCGCGCATGGATCAGATGGACGTGTCCTACGATTATTCGTATGCGACCGGGGGGACGTTCACGCCCACGGCCACCGGCGGCAATGCCAGACTTGCGCCCTGGCGCGCCGATGCGCTGGATTTGTCGTACGAGAAATACTTCGAGAACAAGGCAGCCCTGTCGGCTGCCGCGTTCTACAAGAAGCTGGTCAGCTATATCTACGACATCACCAACCCCTATAACTTCGCGGCGCAAAACGCGGCGGCATCGCCGAGTAATCCCTGCTTGATCGGGGGCGTCCCGACGCCGTGTCCGGAACTGCCGATCGGATTGTTTACGGCGCCTCAGAACGGCACGGGCGGACGCGTGGACGGCATCGAGCTGGCGTTTTCGGTGCCGGGTGAATTGTTGTGGGACGCGTTGACGGGCTTCGGCGCAACCGGGAGCGTCTCGGAGACGGCGAGCAGCATCTCCATTCCTGGACAGGTCGCGGGCCTGCCTACGCAGAACATCACCTTGCCGGGACTGTCGAAGACGGTGTGGCAGGCGACGGTGTACTACGAGCGGGCGGGTTTTTCGGCGCGCCTCGCCACCACCTATCGCTCCAACTACATCGGCGAGATTACGGACTACGCGGGTGACCGGGCGCTGGAATACGTGCGGCACGAGCAGATTAGTGCGTTTCAAGCGGGATATGACTTCCAAAATGGCCCGATGAAGGGCTTTGGTATCGTGTTCCAGGTCGACAACCTCACCAACACGCCGTTCATCGACTACGCGGGCGTCACCGCCCGCGTCCGAGACTACGAAACCTACGGGCGCGTGTTTTTCCTGGGCGCAAAGTACAAACTGTAGTTCGATTGCTTTGCAGGACCCCCGCCGGATACCGGCGGGGGCCCGATAGCGGGCCGACCGGCCGGCATCTCTTAGGAGGAGTGGCGCGTGAGAGGAATGGCGTGAATCGTGCGCTTAAGGGTATATCCGTCGCCGCCGTTGCGGCGTCGCTGCTGGGTTTGAGTTGCGCGGCCGCAAGCCTTGCACCGCCGGCGCAAGACTACCGCAGCAGACTGCCGGCCGACGAGATCATCTATTTTCTCCTGCCCGACCGATTCGAGAACGGCGATGCGTCCAATGATCGAGGCGGCTTGACGGGCGGACGGCTGGCCACGGGTTTCGACCCCGCTGCGAAAGGTTTCTACCACGGCGGAGACCTGCGGGGCCTCATCGCTCGTTTGGACTACATTCAGGCCCTCGGCGCGACCGCCGTTTGGCTCGGGCCCGTGTTCAAGAACAAACCCGTGCAGGGCGCGCCCGGCCATGAGTCGGCGGGGTACCACGGTTACTGGATCACCGATTTCACCCGCGTCGATCCGCACTTCGGCAATGATGAGGACATGCGCAACCTCGCGGAGGCGGTTCATTCGCGGGGTATGAAGCTGTACCTGGACATCGTTGCAAATCACACGGCCGACGTCATCGCGTATCGCGAGTGTCCGCGAGGCGACTGTCCGTACCGATCACGCGCAGATTATCCCTACACGCGCCGCGGCGGAGTCGCGGGCGAAGCCATCAACCCAGGGTTTCTCGGTGATGCCGCTGCGTATCAGACCGAGGAGAACTTCGCGAAGCTCACGCGCCCGGACTATGCCTACACGCCCTACGTACCCGCGGGACAGGAGCGCATCAAGGTTCCCCTTTGGCTGAACGACCTCATTTACTACCACAACCGGGGAAATTCGACCTTTCAGGGCGAGAGTTCGACCATGGGAGACTTCGTCGGTCTCGACGACCTGATGACGGAGAACCCGCGCGTCGTGCGCGGATTCATCGACATTTACGGCGAGTGGATCGACAAGTACGCGATCGACGGCTTTCGCATCGACACCGCTCAGCACGTCAACCCCGAATTCTGGCGGCAATTCGTGCCGGCGATGCAGGCGCGCGCAGCGCAGCGGGGCATACCGCATTTCCACATCTTCGGCGAGGTGGCGACATCCGACTTCGATCCGGCGCGCCTTGCGAGGCACACCCGCATCGACGGGTTGCCGGCGGTCCTGGATTTCGGCTTTGCGTTGGGTGTGCGTGAAACCGTGGCCGGATCCGCGGGGACCGGGCGCCTCGCTGAGCTTTTTGCAGATGATGCCCTCTACGAGGGCGGGGCGGCGGCTGCGCGGCAGCTTCCCACCTTCATCAGTAATCATGACATGGGCCGCTTCGGGTATTACGTGCGCAAGGCGCGGCCGGATGCCTCGGATCAAGAGGTCTTGAAGCGAGTGATTCTCGGCTACGCCATGCTCATGACATTGCGCGGCGTACCCGTCATCTACTATGGCGACGAGCAAGGTTTCGCGGGCACGGGCGGCGACCAGGATGCTCGCGAGGACATGTTCGCGAGTAAGACCGCAAGCTACAACGCGGAGAGGTTGATCGGCACCCGTGCCACCACCGCCCGGAGCAGTTTCGACACCGCCCGCCCGATATTTCGAGCGATCGCCGAGTTGGCGATGCTGCGCCGTGCAAACACCGCGCTGCGCGAGGGGGAACAGGTGGTGCGGGCCTACACGCAAGCCGCGGGTATATTCGCTGTGTCGCGGCTGGATGCGAGGAGCAACACGGAAGTGCTCACGGTATTCAATACCTCCAAGCTTCCCCTCGACGCTCAGGTCGAGGTCGATCCGCAGGCCATGCGATTTCGCTCTCTGCACGGCAGCTGCGCCGCGGCGCCGTCGGCACCCGGCAGCTACCCGGTGCACCTCGCCGCGCTGGACTACATCATCTGCACTTCGGCACCGGGCGCATGACGGTTGTGCCGGCCCCCTGGTGGCGCGGCGCGGTGATCTATCAGATCTATCCGCGCAGCTTTAGCGACTCGAATGCCGACGGCATCGGAGATCTGCCGGGCATCACGGCCAATCTCGACTATGTAGCTTCGCTCGGTGTCGATGCGATTTGGCTGTCGCCGTTCTTCACGTCGCCGATGAGGGATTTCGGCTACGACATATCCGACTACTGCGATGTGGACCCTATTTTCGGGACGCTGCGCGATTTCGATCGATTGCTCAAGACCGCGCATGCTCTCGGCCTCAAGGTCGTCATCGATCAGGTGTATTCGCACACATCGGATCAGCATCCGTGGTTTCGCCAGAGCCGCGAGAGCCGCGGCAATCCGCGCGCCGACTGGTACGTCTGGGCGGACCCCAAAGCGGACGGCTCGCCGCCGACCAACTGGCAGTCGGTCTTCAGCGGCTCCGCATGGACTTGGAATGCGAGGCGCGGACAGTACTACCTGCACAATTTTCTCGCCGAACAACCGGATCTCAACGTCCACAACGCACAGGTCCAGGAAGCACTGCTGGCGTGCGCGCGGTTCTGGTTCGACCGGGGCGTCGACGGATTCCGCCTCGATGCCATCAACTACGCCATGCATGATGTCCTGCTGCGCGACAACCCCGCCGCGCCGCCGGACGGTCGGGCGCGATTGCGTCCGGCCGACTATCAACTGGCCGTTTACAACAAGTCCCATCCTGATCTGCCGCGCTTCGTCGAACGAATACGCGCAGTTGCCGATGAATACGGCGGGCGCTTTCTCGTGGCGGAGGTCGGCGGCGAGGACACCGAAATGGAAATGAAGCTGCTTACCGAGGGCGATTCGCGCTTTCACACGGCCTATGGGTTCAATTTCCTCTACGCCGAGCGGTTGACTCCCGACCTGGTACGCTCGGCGCTCGGCGCCTGGCAGGAGGGCGCCGGCTGGCCGAGCTGGGCGTTTTCCAATCACGATGCGCCGCGGGCAACCTCGCGTTGGGCGCCGCAGCCCCTGCAAAGCGCGTGTTCCCAGGTCTCCGCGCTGCTGCAAATGTGTTTGCGAGGCAATGTATTTCTGTATCAAGGAGAAGAACTGGGATTGCCGCAAGCGCAGATCGGTTTTGAGGACCTCAAGGACCCTGAGGCGATCGCGAACTGGCCGGTCACCCTCGGGCGCGACGGTGCGCGCACACCCATGCCCTGGCGGTCCTGCGCCGTGAATGCAGGATTCTCGACGGGAAAGCCGTGGCATCCCGTAAGCCCGGAGCACGTTGCGCTCGCGGTGGACCGCCAGCAGCTCGACTCGAGCTCGCAACTTGCGCTCACTCGACGACTCATCCATCTGCGCCGCGGCAGCCGGGCGCTGCGCGAGGGCGCGCTGCACTTCGTAGATTCGCCGGCGAATCTTCTGGTGTTCGAGCGTAGATTCGGTACTGAGCGGCTGCTTTGCGCGTTCAATTTGGATCACAGCGAGCGCTCTTGGCGGCCCGATGGTCCCGACGAGTGGCGCATCATCGAGTCGGTGGGCTCCGTCCACGGGTGGAACTTTCCCCCTCTGTCCGGCGTCGTCGCTCGATGCGGACCTTGAATTGGGCAGCGGGCGCATTCGCCGTCGCGTGGGGAGCGGTGGTGGCTCAACCCATGACCGGTTCGGGCGTCATCGAGTGGCGGGATCGGGGGGCGAGCGTCGCGGTGGAGTCAGCGACCGGCCCGCATCGGGTCTATCGATTCTCGACGACGTCCGCCGCTCACGGGCGGGCCGAACGATCGGTCGCAGAGGAGCAAGGACAACCCTACGTGCGCACCGGCAACCTCATGTTCGACGGATTGTTCGCCATGGCATTGGCCGATGCGCGGCTCGACGAAGTCGCGCAGATCCGCGACGTCTCCTTCGACCACGGCCGGCCCGTCGACTGCACCTGCTTCGAGAGCGGCGAGAAGTGGCCATATGTTTGGACGCGCGACATTTCTTACGCGGTCGATCTCGGCCTCGCCTCCGTGGATCCCCGGCGTGCGCTCAATTCGTTGCTGTTCAAGACATCGAGGATTCGCGCCGAGGTGTCGAACGAGCAGCTGCGGGACGCAACCGTAGTCGCTCAGGACACTGGAAGCGGGGGTAGCTGGCCGGTCAGCACCGACCGAGTCGTCTGGATTCTGGCGGCCGGCGACATGCTCGAGCAGCTGCCGGCGACCGCACGCCCGGCGCTCGCGCGCCGTATCTATCGAATCGCTCGGGACACGGTAGAACAGGATCGGCGCTTCGCGTTCGACGCGTATGCAAAGTTGTATCGCGGCGAGACCTCGTTCCTCGATTGGCGCGAACAGAACTATCCGGCCCGGACGCGAGACGATGTGTCGAGCATTGCCGCGGGCTATGCCTTTTCCACGAACGTCCTTCAGGTGATTGCACTCGAGCGTACGGCGCAATTCGCCGATGAGGCGGGCGACACGCGGGCGGCGCTCTACCGCCGGTGGTCGGAGGATTTGCGGCGCGCGGTGAACTCGCGATTCTGGCAGCCGCAATCGGGTCTGTACTCGAGCTACCTCGGTGCGGAGCCGAATTCGGCCCCTTCCGGCTCGTACGATTTGTTGGGCCTGTCACTTGCCGTCATTCACGGCATCGCGGATGAAAACCGTGCACATCTGATATTGCAGCACTATCCGCTGAGCGCCGCGGGACCCCCGGTGGTGTGGCCCGAGCAGTCAGACATCGCCGTCTACCACAATCGCGCCCTCTGGCCGTTCGTGACCGCGTATGCCCTGCGCGCGGCAATCAAGGCCAGGCATGCCGAATTGGCGGGCGAGTTGGTGCAATCCCTGATGCGCGGATCGGCTCTGTCGCTCTCCAACATGGAGAACTTCGAGTTTCTCACCCAACAAGCGCGATTCGAGGACGGGGAGCTCTCCGGCCCCGTGATCAACTCGCCGCGGCAACTATGGTCGGTCGCCGCCTATCTCGGGATGGTAGAGAATGCGTTGTGGGGTATGGAATTGCACCAGGGAAGGTTGGGGATCTCGCCGCGGCTGCCTGCCCGGCTGGCTCATGAACTGTTCGGCGAGCAGCGCGCCGTAACGTTGCGTGACTACGAGGCGGACGGCCGCTCGTTGAATGTCACCCTGTACTTGCCTCCGGTGTGGCCGGCGAACGGTTGGCTCGAGCCGCAGTCGATGTCGCTCAACGGCCGGCGGGTGACGGGGTCCATCGACCTACGCCGGCTGCGCTCGGGCGGCCGCAACGAGGTGCACGTGGCGATGCGGGCAGTTGCGGGAGTTCCGCAGGCGATCGCGAGAATCCCCGGCGAGGATTCGCGACTTCTGACCGCGGAACAGAAGCGCGCCGTGTTTGCGCCGCCAGCGCCGGATTTTCTGTCCGCGAAGCGCGAGAATGCCGAGGTAACGTTGGCGTGGCAGGGCGCCCTACCGGGGACCACGGTGCAGATCTTCGCGAATGGACAACGCATTTCTAGGGGTGCGTCGGACCTGCACTTCGAGGACCGCACGCCGCGGCGGAGGGGCAGCGTTTGTTATTCCTTGACTCAGAGTTTCAATGATACCGGTCTCGCCTCTTTGCAGAGCCGCGAACGGTGCATCGGGGCCGCCTCTTCCGTCGGCCTCACGGCGAACGACGGCAGTCCGACCCGGGTGGTGGAGGGCGTTGTGCAACATCCGGACTGGGGCTCGCCGTCCCAGCAGCTGCGGGGGGAATTCCTGCCTCCGGCAGCGGGGTGGTATCGCTTCGTGCTCGAATATTCGAACCCGCACGGTCCGATCAACACGGGAATCACCGCTGCGGTGAAGACCGTGAGCGCCGAATGCGACGGCGGCGCTGAGCAATCGGGCAGCGTAGTCATGCCGCAAATGGGCGACGCCAGGTGGAATCTGTCGACCGGATTCATGTTCGAGGCCGCAGCCCAAGCCCGGTGCGAGCTGCGAGTCAGCGATGGCGTCAACATGTCCTATCTCGAGCATTTCGCCCGCTACACCGGCGGGGAAGGGGGAGAGTCCGGCGCACTCAACCGTGCGGACATCGGGCAGGCGCGAATCGACTTGATTCGGGAGCATGCCCCGTGAGGCAAGACAAGCCCTCGCTCACGTTCTGGCAGATCTGGAACATGTGCTTCGGATTTCTGGGATTGCAGTTTGCGTTCGGGTTGCAAAACGCCAATGTCAGCAGGATATTTCAATCTCTGGGTGCTGACCTCGAACAGATTCCCGTCATGTGGATCGCGGCGCCGTTGACGGGACTCTTGGTCCAACCCGTTATCGGCTACCTGTCCGATCGGACGTGGTCTCGGCTCGGTCGTCGCAAGCCCTTTTTTCTCATCGGCGCCGTGCTCGCGGCGGCGGCGTTGTGGCTCATGCCGCGCGCGCCGACGTTGTGGTGCGCGGCCGCGCTGCTTTGGCTGCTGGACGCATCGATCAACGTGTCGATGGAGCCGTTCCGCGCCTTCGTCGGCGACCAGCTGGCGCCCGTGCAGCGCCCACTGGGCTATGCCATGCAAAGCTTCTTCATCGGCCTGGGTGCGATTGTGGCAAGCGCTTTACCGTGGATTCTGGCTCACTTTGGGTTTAGCAATACCGCAGTGTCGAGTCACGGACAGGCGAAAATTCCCGACACGGTGCGCTATGCATTCGATGCGGGGGCCGCGGTGCTGCTGCTGGCGATCCTGTGGACCGTGCTGCGCACGCGGGAATATCCGCCGGAACAATTGCGCTCGTTCAGCGATGCAACGCCTTCCGTGGCACCGCCGCGGGTTGCGCCTGCCGGGAGCGGGTTGCGGCGGGGATTGGCGTGGAGCGCCGGTGGATTGATCGGGCTCTCTGCGGTGGGTGGTTTCGGCCTGGATCGCCAGCTGTACTTGATCTGCGCAGGGTCGTTGGCATGGGGTCTCGCGCTCGTGGCGCATCACATTTCGGACGTTCCGGGCGGCTTTGGCGCCGTGATGCGCGATCTTGAGGCCATGCCGGAAGCCATGCGCCGCCTCGCTCCGGTGCAATTCTTTTCCTGGCTGGCGCTTTTCGCCATGTGGATATACACCACGGCCGCGGTGGCGCAAGTACATTTCGGGTCTACCGATCCGCGTTCGGAGGCCTTCAACCAAGGTGCCAACTGGGTCGGTGTGCTGTTCGCGACGTACAACGGCTGCGCCGCGGTCGCCGCAATCTTCATTCCGATGCTCGTGAATCGCTTGGGCCTGCGGATGAGCCACCTCGTGAATGTCTGGATCGGCGGCGCGGCCCTGCTGTCTTTCCTCGTGATCCGCAATCCCAACTGGTTGCTGGTATCGATGGCGGGTGTCGGGATTGCTTGGGCGTCGATACTGTCGCTGCCCTATGTCCTGTTGTCCGACAGTTTACCCGCAGAGAAGATGGGACTGTACATGGGCGTGTTCAATTTCTTCATCGTCATACCGCAGCTGGTGGCGGCGAGCGTGCTCGGGTTGCTGCTGAAGTGGCTGTTCGGCGGCGCGCCGATCTATGCGCTCGCCGTCGGCGGAGTGAGTTTCCTGATCTCCGGAATCCTGGTGCTGCGGGTCGCGGAGCCCAAGGCCGCGGCAACCGTTTAGTTAGTTGACCGCTCCGCAGGATTGGCGCACGGCCAGACGGGCGGGGAATACCGTCCCTGCGGCCGGCTCACCCGCGATCAGCCTGAGCAGGGTATCGACCAAGGCTTCTCCTGCGCGGCGTGTGTCCTGCGCCACCGTGGTCAGAGGCGGATTCGCGAGACTCGCCGCCGGTATGTCGTCGAACCCGATGACCGCGACCTCGGCCGGAATGCCGATTCCCTGATCGCGCAACGCATGCATGGCGCCGAGGGCGATCAGGTCGGATGCGGCAAAAATCGCATCGAAAGGCAGCTTGCGGTCCAGCAGCTCGCGCGCAGCCCGATATCCGGATTCCTCGGTGGTAATCGCATCGACGCGCAACTCCGGTTGCGCCCGCCCGCCCGATTGCTCGATTGCCGCTGTGTAGCCGCGGTAGCGCTCGAGAAATTCGGGATAGTGGTTCGAGGCGTGGCCGAGAAAAGCCAGGCGGCGGCGACCGTGGTCGAGCAGATGTTTTGCGGCATCAAACCCGCCCCGGAAATTGTCGCAGCCGATGGAGATGCCGGGTTGTCCTTCCAGCACGGCCCCCCAGCGCACGAAGTGTGTGCCCTGTGCGACCAGCTGTTCCAAGCGAGAGCGATATTCGACGTAGTCTCCGTAGCCCAAGAGGATGATGCCGTCGGCTTTCTTGCTGTCCTCATAGGTGACGTGCCAGTTGCCCGACAACTCCTGGAAGGAAATGAGCAGGTCGTAGCCGCGCTGCGCGCAGGCTCGCGTGATGGAACCGAGCATGGCGAGAAAAAAAGGATTGATCAGCGAATCATCGGGGGTCGGATCTTCGAAGAACAGGAGTGCGATGGTGTTGGAGTGCTGGGTGCGCAGATTGGAGGCGTTCTTGTCGACCGTGTAATTGAGCTTGTGCGCAATCTGCTCAATGCGTTTGCGCGTCTCTTCATTGACGGTGGGGCTGCCCCGCAATGCGCGCGATACCGTCGATTGCGACACCCCCGCGAGGTAGGCGATGTCGATGGAAGTGGCCTTGCCGGACATGCGCAATTATGTCCCGAGACGCCGCGGGCTGCCAGGTCTCGCCAAGTCAATCCGCCGGCATTGGCGACAGCGATGGACAGGGCAGCGGCACTGGCGCCTGCCATGGGTGCGGGCAGAATCGGAACGCGAAGGCCAAATGGGCCGCAAAACGCAGCACTACGATCGCGAACGCTCATGGCGCACTCCCAAGCCTGCTTCGCTTGGACGTCAAGCGCAGTGGGGCGTTTTAATCGTTCATTGCCGGGGACAGCCCCTGCTGCTGATCACGGCATGAACGGTTTGATTATAATGTCAGCCCAGCTGTGCAAGTCGCGCGGCATCGGAGTCGCATGAGTGCTGATTGGTGTCGTCAATCGGGGCGCGCGACGAAGCCGACGCCTGCCGGCGTAATTGCGCTATCTCGGCGCGCACAATAAGCAGTCGTGCCGCACGATAATAATCGAGGTCGATGTGTTGCAAAAAGTCCTCCATGACGCAATAACGCTGCCAAATGCTGCGGCGCGTAGTCTGTCTGCTAGCGCACATTGGATATGGGTCAATGTGAGCGCCCGAGAACAAACGGCGACCGCCACGTGGCACGCGATGCTACCCCTGGAAGCCGCCATGTTGCTTGCGTCTGTGCCCACGCCATGGTGGGTCGCGGGAGGGTGGGCATTGGATCTTTTTGTCGGTGGGCAGACTCGCGGGCATGGAGACCTCGACATCGGCTTGCTCCGCCGCGACGTGCGACAGCTCACGAGTACCTTGTCCTCGTGGGAGTTCTTCGAGGCCAAAAACGGCCTCCTCTCGCGGCTCGAGGCGGGCCGCGAGCCAAATCCCGGTGTGAACTCTTTGTGGTGCCGCGCCGTCGGTGCGATGTCATGGACGATGCAGGTGCTGTTGGATGCGTCCGATCATGAATTCTGGGTGTTTCGACGGCAAGCTCAGATTCGGCGGCCGCTCGCCGAAGTCATTCGGCGAAATCCGCAATCCATCCCGTACCTCGCTCCTGAAGTACAGCTATTGTACAAGGCGCGGTCGATGCGCCCGCGAGACCGGGCCGACTTCGGTTGTGTCGCACCCCGGCTTGATTGCGCCGCGCGCACATGGTTGCGACGGTCTCTATCGACAGTGGATCCGGAGCACGAGTGGATATCGGCGCTCGAGGGGCCTTCTCGCCCCTAGGCTTGGACCGCCGCCGCCGCGCCCGCGCGCCTCAGGCGGAATTCGTAGTTGACCGTATAAAACGGTGTTTCCACGCGCTCTCCGCCGGGACCTGCTCCCGGAGGGTGCCGGTCGAATTGCGCCACGAGCGACTCCTTCATCCCGAACACGGCGTCGGAATCGAGGTAATCGCTCCCCGCGACGAACAGGTGGGTGGTTACCGGCAGGTGTCCGTGCGCAGAGACGATCATGTGTATATGGCCGGGGCGAAACGGATGGCGCCCCATCTTGCGCAGCATGCGTCCAACAGGCCCGTCGGTCGGGACCGGATAGAACGTCGGCCTGATGGAGCGGAACCAGTAACGCCCTTCGGCGTCGGTTCGTATCCTGCCGCGCGCCTTCATGGCCGTTTCCCCTGGAATCTGCATGTCGTAGTTGCCCTCGCCGTCGCCCGACCAGATGTCGAGCAGGGCATTCTCGATCGGGCGGCCATCTTCGCTGAGAACCCGTCCGGAATAAAATGCCGGTTCGCCCTTCACCCCTTCGGCAAGATTGCTGCCGCGTGGCAGATCGGGAGCGCCCTCCCAGTAGAAGGGGCCCAGGACCGTCGATTCGGCGCTGCCGTTGTCCGCGGGATGATTGAGAGTGATGACGAGCACCGACACGCCCAGAGTGTCCGACAGAAGAATGAACTCCTGGCGCTTGTCCGTGCAGGTGCGGCCCACGTCGGTGAGAAACTGAATGGCCGTGAGCCATTCGGACTCGGTCAGCCTCACCTCCCGGACGAAGTCGTGCAGGTGCGTGATCAGCGAGGTCATGATGCGCTTGAATCGCGGATCGTCGCTGTCGGAGAGGCGCCCGATGACCGCCGCAGTGATGCTCTTTTCATCGAACTCGCGCATGGTCCGTCAGCGGTACGTATTGTTCGATGTGTGATTCCCTGCCAGCCAGCGCTTGAGTTCCTGATGCGCATCGCGGCGCCGGTCGCCTGAAATCTTGTCCGCCTCGGGATGATCGAGCGTGAACTCGAGGACCAGCCCGTTGGGGTCAGCGACGTACACGGAGCGGCAATAGCCGTGTTCCAGCACATAGGTGTCCGGCGGCTTGATGCCCGCGGCGGCGATGCGCTTCTCGAGGGCCGCCTGCGCCTCCGCGGTCACCGCCAGCGCAATGTGGTGAAACGGCGATGCCGGCATCTTTGGCCCGAATTCCTCCTGGTCCGAGGGGTTTTCGAACTGAAAGAAGGCGAGGGCGCCCCCGTCGGCCATGGCATAGAACGTGTGACAATAGGTGCGCATCTTGCCGAACAGCTCATCCGACTCGCACCAGGTCGCGACCAGGGGCATGCCGATGACGTCCTCGTAGAACTTGCGCGTCTTCTCCTGATCGCGCGTGACATACGCATTGTGATGCAGCCTGAGCGGTAGATCTTGTGACTTAGGCATGGCGCGTCTCCCCAGCGTCAAAATTTGAAAGTGAAATCCACACCGTAGCGGCGCGGCGGGGCTCTCCAAAGGAAGCCGCCCGCGGAGAACTCGGCATTGTAGATCTTGTTGGTCAGATTCTTCGACCAGGCGGTCACCGACCAGCGGTCGGCCTCCAGGCCGGTGCGCAAATTCACCAGGTTCACCGGATCGCGCGAGGTCACGTTGTACGGGTCCCACCAGGTGCGGCCGATTTCCTGATAGTCCAGGCGCAGCACTCCGTTCAATCCATCGCCCACCGGCTGGTGGACCTGGAAGCCGGCGTTGACGGTGTTCTTGGTCAGCAGCGGCGGCTTGTTGCCGATGACGGTGGGATCCTCCATGCCGGTGATCCTGCCGTCCGTGTAACCGAAGTTCGCGTATAGGTCGAGCCACTCGCTCGCTTTCGCAGTCAGCTCGAGCTCGGCGCCCTTGTAGGTGGCGTCGAGATTGCCGAGATTCTGCGTCGAGGTCGTTTGGTCGTAGTAGAAGAAATACCCGTTGTGGGAGTCGGTGTGGTAGAGGGCCAGATTTGCACCCAGGCGCCGGTCGAGGAAGAGACTCTTGGCGCCCACTTCCCAGGTGTCAGCGATCTCGGCCTGGAACAGATCGTGCACGCCCAGGTGGCCCGAGGCGGCCGCCACCGCGCCGACACCGGTCTGGTTGAAGCCGCCGCTGCGAAACCCTCGGCTCCAGCCGCCGTAGAAAGTCAGGGTGTCGGTCGGCTTGTAGCGCAGCGTTCCCTTGGGCTGCGCCGCGTCGAACGTCGCATCGCGCACCAGGCCGTAGTAAGCCGCCGGACGCGTTACTGTGGGCAGGAAGGCATTCGGCGTATCGGTGGTGTTCTGGCGCCTATCCTCGTCGTAGCGGATCGCCGCATCGAACTCCCACTGCTCGTTGAAATCGTAAGTCGCATCGCCGAACACCGCCCAGGCGTTGTTGCTCTGAGAGTCGGCGAGGAACGTGTTGCTGGTATTGGTCGCGACTGGATTGGCCGGATCGACGATCGGCGTGTAATAGACGGCGGGAATGCCATCTCCGCGGTCATAAAGGTTGCCGGTGGAAATGAAGCGGTCCGTGTGGACGAAGTACGCTCCCGCGATCCACGAGAAGCCGCCGATCTTGTTGGCGGTGAAGCGCAGTTCCTGGCTGTAGGTCTTCTCGTCGATGAACTGGCTCTGGCTCAAATCGTACGGGCCGCCCAGGGCAGCCGGGACCGTGAAAAAGACTGTGCTGACGAAATAATCGAGAGAAGTCTTGACCGGCCGGAAATCGTAGGCGTCGCCGGTATCGATCTCCTTGGTCTGGTTGTAGTCCGACACTGAGCTGAAGGTCCCGTATTCGATGTTGTAATCGAGCTTGAGCGCGATATCCGTAATGTCGCGAATATCCGAGCCCAGGTTGTTGGTCTGAATCGGGCTGGTGATGTCGTTGGCGTTCAGTGGCGGGGTGAAAGTGCCGCCGTCGGTGGGGTCCGACTCCTTGTAACGCGGAATGATGTAGTAGTAGGCGGTAGTATCGACCCTATCGCGATAGGCCCGCAGGTCCGCGCTGAATTGATCGGTGGGCTTCCATAGCAGCCGCAGCCGCCCGGAGTAATCCTTATAGGGGTCGGCCTTGCGGTCGAGATAGGTGTTCTCCAGATAACCGTCGGTGTTGTAGAAATTGAGCGATGCGCGGTACTTGAGCGTTCCGGCCGAATCGATCGGGCCGCTCACGGCCAACTGCGCCTTTTCGGACACCCCGTTGCCCACGCCGACCTTGCCTTCGCCTTCAAAATGATCGGCAGGGTCGGCGGTATGAATGATGATGGCGCCGCCGATGGCGTTGCGGCCATAGAGGGCGCCCTGCGGTCCCTTGAGGACCTCGATCTGCTTGATGTCGAACAGCTCCTGGTCGAACTCGTAAGGATTGGGCTCCAGCACGCCGTCGACGAGCACGGCGACCGAAGGCTCGCTGTTGCGCGCCTGCGAGATGCCGCGGACCGTGATGAAGGAGTTGCCGACGTTCTGCACCTCGACAATGGTCATGTTCGGGACCATGGCGACGAAGTCGCGGGGAGATTCGATTCCCGCCGACTTGATCGTTTGCTCGGTGAAGGCATCGATGGTCACCGGCACGCTTTGGAGAGTCTCATCGCGCTTACGCGCCGTGACCACGATCTCCGTGAGTTCGCTGTTCTGGGCGGGTGCGGGCGCCGCGATGATCGCCGCGATCACCGCCGTCGCCGCAGTCAGCCATCCACCTTTCGAAGTACGCATATGATTTTACTCCCCGTTTCCATACTTATTGCTCTAGGTGTCCACCGGTTCGTCCCGCTGCGCGCAACTGGCCGGCCATTGCTCGCCCCGTGCGATTGCGGCGCGTATCGAGTCTCCGTGCTCGTTCAATAGCGGCGCCGCGCGCACGGAATTTTCGCGAACGCCCCCGAATTGAACCGGCGGCCGCACCGCTCGATTGCCGCCGTGCGCGCCCGCCACCGGAACGATGAGTCCCAGG
Source organism: uncultured Gammaproteobacteria bacterium (assembly GCA_963702735.1). Taxonomy (GTDB): domain Bacteria; phylum Pseudomonadota; class Gammaproteobacteria; order Steroidobacterales; family Steroidobacteraceae; genus Bog-1198. The sequence goes on from CAVPDW010000003.1 coordinate 1,236,845, forward strand.
TGCTCGACCTGCGGATCATGGGTCACCTCGTCGATGGTGTTGATGGGCGCGTACGGTACGTCGTGCCGCCCCAGCCGTTCGACCCAATGCGCGAGGGCGTGCCGCGAGAATCTCCGATCGAGTTCGCCGTTCAATGACTTCATAGTGGGTGATGCGCGACTGACGCGTGCTGAATCGCGCATCGGACCCGAGTTCCGGCGCTTCCAGCGCGCTCAGCAGCCCTTCCCAGAATTTGTCGAGTGAGGAGAGGTGGATGGCGATGAGGCGACCGTCGGCGGTGTGCAGAATGTAGGCTTGCGCGAGCCGTGGGCGGTCGCTCGATGTGGGCGTCGTGCCGAGCGCGAAGAATGCGGCAAAAGGCTCGAGCGCAAAATGCGCCATCGCCTCGAGCATCGACACTTCGACGAGACTGCCCTGACCGGTCCGGCCGCGCTGCACCAGCGCGCCGAGCACGCCGTAAGCGGCATAAATTCCGGTGATCGCGTCGGCAAGCGCAGGACCGAGGAAGCGGGGGCGGCTCGAATCGACGACAACGCTCAAGAATCCGCTCAACGCCTGTGCGACCGAGTCGTAGCTTGGCCGTTCCGTGTACGGACCGCTCGAGCCGAAACCGCTGATGGACGTGTAAATCAGCCGCGGGTTGATCGCACACAGCCGCTCCGGCCCCGCGCCGAGGCGCGTCGCGGTGCCGGGCCTGAAGTTCTGGATGAAGACGTCGGCTTCGCGCACCAGCCCATCGAACACGGCGCGTTCGCCCGGCTGCTTCAGATCGAAGGCGATGCTGCGCTTGTTGCGGTTGTACGCCTGGAAATGCGGTGAATAGTGGTCGCCTTGATAGCTGCGGTACGGGTCACCCTCGGGGCTTTCGACCTTGATCACGTCGGCGCCGAGATCGGCGAGCATCATGCCCGCGCAGGGGCCCGTGATGAAGGTGCCTTGCTCGACGATCCGGATGCCGGTCAACACTGCCGCCCATTGGCTGCAAACCTCGTGAGCTACCCGCGGCTCGGTCGAAATTCGGGCGGCGAATCGCCGTCGTAGTCGATGGCCGCGGCGGCCGCATGGGACATCACGAAGCCGATGGGGCGAAGCTGCTCTTCCAGCAAGTGCGCGATGAGCCCCGCCGTCCGTGCCAAAATGGGCACGCCTTTGAGCGCGGCCGAGCGGATAGCCTGCGTCGAGAAGCACCGCGGGAATCGCGCCGGAGACATTCAATGCCAGCGTCTTGCCCAATAGATCCGGCAAGAGGCGCTCGACTTGCCGAGCGATCTCGATGTGCGGACCTGCGCTGCCCGCTTCTCCCGCGACGTCGAACAGCCGCTGCGCTCTTGGGTCGAACCCCTTGTGCAAGGGATGCCCGTATCCCGGGATCGAGCGGCGGGCGGCCCGGTACTCGAGCACCATGGTCTTGGCGGCTTGTGCGGGGCCGTCCCCGGCCGCAATACGCGCAGCGATCGCGGCGAAAAACTGACCGGCCGCCTCGGATGATCCCAGGACGACGGAACCGCACCCGAGAATGCCGGCGGCCACGGCGCCCTGCAGCGCCTCCGGTGCGGCGGCGAGCGTCATTCGTCCGACCTGCACGCTGGGAACGAGACCATGCTCCGCAATGGCGACCAAGGTTGCGTCGAGAACGCGCCTCTGAGCGGCGGTCGGCAGCGCGCCGGTGAGCAACAGCCAGAAATGGTCCGTGAAGCCGATGCGCCCGATCAATTCCCGGGTGAGATCGCGCCCACGCACCAGGATGGTCGTCTCGTTCGAGGTCGAAATTGCGGTGCTGCGGTGAGCTTGCGAGCCGATTTTCACGAAAAGCGCATCCCTCGATTATTGGCCGTCAAATTTCGCATAGCGAAGAGACGTTCGTATATCGAATATATGCTGGACCCGAAGCCCCCGTCCGTCAAGCCTGCGGCCGAAAGGCTCCCCTTATTTCGCATATCGAAATAGACTAAGAGCCAATGGCCAAAGGCAAGACAGCGCAGCGGCGTCGCGAGGCGATGGGAGGACTTGCGAAAGGGCTGGGCGTCATCCGCGCCTTCACGCGCGATCGCGCGGCGTTGACCTTGAGCGACATTGCCGGAATCACCGAGCATGCCGGCGGCAACCGCGCGCCGCTGCCTGCTGACCCTCGAGGAACTCGGCTACGTCACGCGCAGCGGCCGGCAATTTCTTCTGCGCCCGAAGGTGTTGGAAATCGGCGCCGCGTATCTTGAATCGATGAACATCGAGGTGCTCACCAAGACGCACCTCGAGGAACTCGCCCGCAAGACGGGCGACTCGGCCGCATTGTGCGTTCTCGACGGCACCGAGATCGTGTATGTCGCCCGCGCATCCATCCGCACCCTGATGCGCCTGGAGGCGCATGTGGGCAGCCGATTTGCCGCCCACGCCACCTCCACGGGCCGGGTGCTGCTCGCGGGTTTGAGCGCCGGAGCGCCTGCAGCGCTATTTCGACACCGCGAAGCTCGAGGCGCTGACCGATCGGACCGTGACCGACCCGGCCAAATTGCGGCAGTTGATCGAGGACTGCCGCCGCACCGGATACTCCGCGGTCGAGGACGAGTTGGCCTACGGCGTCGTGGCGCTCGCGGTGCCGGTACTCGATCAATACGGCCGCGTGGTTGCGGCCCTCAATAGTTCGAGCCATTCGCGAAGAATTACCAAGACCAAGCTGATTCGCGAGCGCTTCAACATGCTCCGGCAGGTGAGCCGCCAAATCTCCGCGGACCTTGCCAGCGTGCCCGGGACTGTCGCTCAGCGCCGGCGCCTGAGCCTGCGCCGCGTCCGTCAAGGACGCCGGCGCGAGACCACGAAACTCTCGTCGTTGAACCACAAGCCGCCGTGATTCTGCAGCACCTGCTGCGTGGCGTCGAGGTACGCGCCTGTGGTCACCACCGTGTCGAGCCGCTCGTCCTCGATCTGGTTCACGTAGATCGCGGCATTCCACGCCGCGAACAAGGTCGACGTGCCGATGCGATCGCCGATTTCCGAAGGCAAAGTGTGCATTTCGTAACGAAAGATGCTCTTGTCGTCGGGCATTGCGGCAAACTGATAGTCGCGAACATCGCGGCCCAATTCCGCTTTAAGGGCTGCGATCAAGCTGATGTCGATCGACTTGAAACGGATTCTCGCCCGGCCACAATTGCTGCACGATTTCCAGCCCCGGATCGTGGCCATACGATTGAATCGCGAGCAGCCGGCCGCCCGGCGCGAGGCTTCGAACCAGCGGGGCGAGCACCCTTTCGGCTTTGAATTTTGCGGACATGCGGGCGCGCCACGGTTGCGAGGCGAGGATCAGATCGTAGCTTTCGAATACCTGTCCGGGTTTGGGAATCACCGCGTCGAGCAGGAATTTGTGATCGTCGCGATAGATCACGAGCACCGACGGGCGGACGTAGGTGGGGTTGCCGGTCTTGGGGCTGGGCTGTGGTCTGCCAGCCGTGAGCGAGCGTCGGCCCGATCTCCTCGATCTGTTCGGCGTACTCGTGCGCGGAGCTGCCGGACAGCCGCACTTCCTGCCAGTTCAGCGAAGCCGCCGCCTGCAGGTCGCGCGACATCAGGCGGGGGGCTTCCGCGTAGGTCAGATTGGTGACGACGAACACGGTGCCGGGATGCTCGAACAATCGATCGGGCAGCTTTTCCAAACCCAGGCGCACATCCTCCAGGCTGATTTCCTTGGCGACCACCAACATGGGGACAGTGGGAAACTGTCGATGCACGCTGCGCATCAGCCGGGCGAGCACTGTGCCGTCGCCCATTCCGGCGTCAAACAGGCGAATCGCCGGCGGAGTCGGCCTGATGTGCTTGAGTTCCTCCGCTGCGCGCCGCGCGATCGCCGATTTCTCATTGCAGGTGTTGACGAACGCGAGGTACTTCTGGCGATTGTCGTAGAATCGGAAGGGCGTTGGATGCGCCGCGGATGGGGTGTCGGGCGCAGGGGCGGGCGGAGTGGCGACGGTCATCGCGGGGATAGGATGACGGGTTTGGACCGGGATTCGCTTGCGCCACAATCGTTCCGACGCGATGCGCGCGCCTTCGACCAGCGACGCGAGCTTCATGTACACGATGTCGGGCTCCACCGGGCCAAATCCGGCGAATGTTCCGAATCCGCAATCGGTGCCCGCGATCACTCGATCGCGTCCGACGATGCCGGCGTAGGTTTCAAGCCGCTCGGCGACGAGCAGAGGATGCTCGACGTAGTTGGTCGTGGTGGCGAGAACCCCCGGAATGAGAATTTTGTCGTCCGGCATCTTCGTGTCCCGGAATGCGACCCACTCGTGTGCATGCCGTGGATTGGCGGCCTCGAACAGCAGACCCTGCGGCTTGGCCTTGAGCACGATCGGCAGCAGCCGTTCCATCGGCACATCGTGGTGGTGCGGTCCCTCATAGTTGCCCCAGCACACGTGCATGCGGACGCGATCGGCCGGCACATTGCGCAGCGCATGGTTCAGCACCTCGATGTGCCGGGCGGCGAGCGCCTCGAACTCCTCGAGCGACCTGATTGCGATACATCGTATGGCGACCCATCGCAAGATCAGGAGCGTCGATCTGCAGGATGATCCCTGCTGAAACTATGGCCTCGTACTCGAAGCGAAGCGCTTCGGCGAGCGCCGCCAAATAGTCATCCGAAGTGCGGTAATAGTCGTTCGGTTGAAACAGCGCGATGACGCCGGGGGAGGCCGCATTCATGAATGCCTCGAGCGGCGGTGTCGCCTGCGCGGCAGCACGCAAATTCTGAAGGTCCGTCCGTAGGGGGCCTTCATCCGCGAGGCTGATCGGGCCGACACAGCGCGGTCGGCGGTACTTGGCCGTGGAGCCACGCTCGGCGAGTTTGGTCAGCAGGCCCGGAAATTCGACCAGATCCTGTCCGGGCTCACGGGGCGTATCGCCGGCAAATCCGCTGAAGCGCTTGGCGATGTAAGTCGCGTAGCTGATCTTGCTCATCTCTCCGTCGCTCACCACGTCGATTCCGACGGCAACCTGCTTGCCGCACAACCTCGGCGACCGCCGCCGCGATGACAGGGGCCCCCATGCCGGGATCAGCGGCGTCGTCTCGTTCACGAGCGAACAGCACATCCGCCACCGCCTTGCTGCGGGGGAGGCTGCCGACATGCGTCGTGAGGATACGATCCGTGCTGTAGTGCATTGAGCCGCTCGCTTCTATGTGTTGCCGTCGGCGCCGCCGCTCCGCTCGCTCTCGAGCTGCGTGCGCACGATCTGGGCGCCGGCCACCATCGCTTGCAGCTTGCCGAATGCGACGTCGCGCGGCAGGTACTTCATGCCGCAGTCGGGGGCCACCAGAATATCGGCGGCATCCACATAGGGCAGCGCGCGGCGGATTCGCGTGGCAACAATTTCCGGGGATTCGACCCCGAGGTCGGAAAGATCGATGACGCCGAGAATGATCTTCTTACCCTTGAGGCCCGTAAGCACGGCGCAGTCGAGCCTGGATTGGGCCGTTTCAATCGATATCTGGCGGCAGGCGCATTCGGCGAGTTCCCGCAGGAACGAGTAACCGGACGGCCGCGAATGAATGATGGCCGCGTAGCCGAAACATATGTGAACCGCCGTCGTGCCGGTGACTCCCTCGAGTGCGCGATTGAGCGCCTCGAGGCCGAACTCGCGCGCCTCTTCCGGGCGGGCCTGCATGTAGGGCTCGTCAATCTGCACGACGTCCGCGCCCGCGTCGAAGAGGTCGCGGATTTCGGCGTTGACCGCCGCCGCGTAGTCCATGGCGGCAAGCCGGCGGCTGCCGCCGTAGTAGTCGATCTGCGCCTGCTGCGCCATGGTGAAGGGACCCGGCACCGTCACCTTGACGCGGCGCCGCGTATGACGACGGAGAAAATCCAGGTCGACCACTTCGACGGCGTGTCGTCGCCGAATCGGCCCGACGACCCGCGGCACGGGATTGGGGTGCCCGCTGCGATCCAACGCCGTTCCAGGATTGTCCAGGTCGACCCCGTCGAGCGCCGTGGCGAAACGGTTCGAGTAGCTTTCGCGGCGTATTTCTCCGTCGGTGATGATGTCGAGTCCTGCATCCTCCTGCGCCTTGATCGCCATGATGGTGGCGTCTTCCTGCGCCTCCGCCAGGTACGGCGCCGGCACGCGCCACAATTCCAGCGCCCGTACGCGCGGCGGGAATCGTCCTGCCAGCCGTTGGCGATCGATCAGCCACTCCGGTTGCGGATAGCTTCCCACGAGCGTTGTCGGAAAGAGCATCGCGGCCCCCCAAATTCGACCCGGCCCCCGCCCGCGTCCACGCCGGCTTCGCCTCGGGCCGGTGCGCAACGACGAACCGGATTCATGAGTTCGCATAGCGAATATATCGTCGGTATGCGAAACATACTGGACCCGTCCACAAAGGTCGTCAAGATGCCGCGCGATGCCGGGCAATATTTGCCGCAGGGGCGCACGCCCGCGCGCAATCGCCGCCGCATGCGGCGACCTTGACGGGTCGGGTCTCGGCACGTAGCCTGGTTGCGAAACTTATTTCGCTATTCGAAAGGCAAGATGTGACGGCCATTGGTGCGAACCTCCCGCCCGTCCCCGGCGGCGAACGCGATGCCGATCGGTATTTCACGACCGACGGCGCGCGGCTCCGCTACCGCGACGAAGGCCGCGGACCGGCGGTGTTGATGACACATGGTTGGACGCTCGATCTGGACATGTGGGAGCCGCAGATCGCCGCCCTGCGCGACGCCTATCGCCTGATTCGTTTCGATCGAAGGGGTTTTGGGCTGTCATCCGGACGCCCCTCGGTCGTGCAGGATATTGCGGACATCGGTTCGCTGTGCGATCACCTTGCCATAGGGCGGGTCGCGCTCCTCGGCATGTCGCAGGGTGCGCGTGCAGCGATCGGATTCGCATTGGCGGCACCTGCAAGGATCTCCTGCCTGATTCTGGATGGGCCGCCCGATTGCAGCGCCAATCAGTTGCCCTCGGACGACGACGTGCCGCTCAGCCGCTACCGGGGCGTCGTTCGGGCGCGCGGCATGACGGCGTTTCGCCGGGAATGGGCCGCACATCCGCTCATGTCCTTGAGAACCGGCGATCCACGCATGCGCGAAATCTTGAGCGCAATGATCATGCGTTATCCGGGAGTCGACCTCGTGGAGCCCGCGGCGACCGCCCAAGCTGCCGTCGGCACGCCGCCTGTCGACTGCGTCGTCGCGCCCGTCCTGGTCATCACCGGGGATCAGGACCTGGCGAGCCGCACGCAAGCGGCGAATCGCCTGGCGGGACTGCTGAGAGGAGCCGAACGAGCCGTGATCCCGGCTGCGGGGCACCTGCCCAACATGGATAATCCGACGGCGTACAACGAGGTTGTGCGCACGTTTCTACAGCAGCACGCCGTCCCGCTCACCAGCCAGGAGTAACATTCCATGTCGAACATCCTCGTTCTTTATTACAGCAGCTACGGACACATCGAGATGATGGCGCGCGCCCAGGCCGAAGGCGCGGCACGAGTCCCAAATGCTCGCGTCCTCGTCAAGCGAGTGCCGGAAACCGTTCCGCCGGAAGTCGCGAAATCATCCGGATTCAAGCTCGACCAGTCCGCTGCCGTCGCCAATCCGGAAGAACTCGATCAGTACGATGCCGTCATCTTCGGCACGCCGACGCGGTTTGGAAATATGGCTGCGCAGATGCGCACTTTCCTCGACCAGACAGGGGCGCTATGGGGGCGGGGCGCGCTGGTCGGCAAGGTCGGGAGTGTATTCTGCAGCACCGCCAGTCAGCATGGAGGGCAGGAGACCACCCTGACCTCATTTCACACGACGCTTCTCCACCATGGAATGATCATTGTCGGTCTGCCCTACACCTTCAAGGATCTGACGACACTTCGTGAAGTCACGGGCGGCACTCCCTATGGAGCGAGTTGCGTCACCGGAGTGGGCGAGGAATTGCGCATGCCGTCGAACCTTGAACTCGACATGTGCCGTTTCCAGGGCGAACATGTGAGCCGCATCGCGAGCCGCCTCGCCTCCGCAAGCGCGGTGTGATCGATGCGCGCCAAGTACGGAATCTGCGGGCTCTTGTGTTCGATCGGCTTGTGCATGCCGCTGCTGCAAGCGGACTCGGCCGATCGGGTCGACACTTCGCAACTCGCGCAAAAGGATCTGGTCGGCGCGTGGCGACTGGTGGGCATCGAATACTCGGGCCCCCGCGGGCCGATGGCCGACCCGTTCTACCAGGCCGACTCGGCGGGCATCATCATCTACGATGCCTCCGGCTGGATGAGCGTGCACATCGTTGCGCCGCATAGACGGGCCTGGGAGGTTCCGGCATCGCGTTTATCGTCCACGGCACTGTCGCAAGACACGCCGTTGAAGGCTGCGGCTTTCGATTCGTATTACGCCTACTTCGGGACTTGGGACTTCGATCGGACGACCTCCGTGGTGACCCATCACGTCAAATCATCCCTGATGCCCGCGGAAGACGGACTGAACTACCCGCAGAAGGCGACGATCGAGGGCGGGCGGCTGATCTTCACCGTGCACAGCGGCGGTGCGGGCGAGGAAACCGTGCGGAGGAAGATTTGGGAGCGCATGGCCCGCTAGGGCGTCTTCGATGCGGCGGCCGCGAAGACTTGCCTGGCGATTGTCACCGCCGTGTTTGCCGTCGGCCAGCCTGAATAGAATGCAAGGTGCGTGATCACCTCGATGATTTCCTCCCGGGTCACCCCGTTGTCGAGCGCCCTCTTGAGATGGAACGGCAACTCGTTGGTACGATACAGCGCGACGAGGGCCGACACCGTGATCAGACTCCGGTCTCTGGGCGAGAGTTGCGGCCGCTTCCAGACGTCTCCGAACAGCACGCGCTCGGAATAGTCGGCCAGCGCAGGGGCAATATCGGCAAAAGGATTGGGTGCGACTTTGGACTTCTCGGTCATGACTGTTTCCTCGGGTTCAGCGGCCGACCAGGCGGTTCAAATGTTCGGGATAGCGGGCCCCTTGCAGGTGCACGGTCGATGCGGCGCTCTCGATCTCTCCCAGTTCGTCCGAGCTCAGTTCGAGCGCAGCCGCACCGATGTTTTCCTGCAGCCGTTCGAGCTTCGTCGTGCCTGGGATCGGAACGATCCAGGTTTTGCGGGCCAGAAGCCATGCAAGCGCAAGCTGGGCGGGGGTCACCTGCTTGCGTGCAGCGATCGCGCAAAGCAGCTCGACCAGCGCCTTGTTGGTCTTTCGGGCCGCGGGGGTGAAGCGGGGGACGATGTTGCGGAAGTCGGTGCTGTCGAAGGTTGTTTTCTCGTCGATCTTTCCGGTGAGGAAGCCCCTGCCGAGCGGGCTGAACGGGACGAAGCCGATGCCGAGCTCCTCGAGCGCCGGCAGCAGGTCCGCTTCAGGCTCTCTCCAAAACAGCGAGTACTCGCTCTGTAAAGCGGTGACGGGCTGAACCGCGTGAGCGCGCCGAATCGTCTGCACTCCCGCTTCGGACAGGCCGAAGTGCTTGACCTTGCCCGCCCTGATCAGCTCCTTCACCGCGCCCGCGACATCCTCGATCGGCACCTCGGGATCGACTCGGTGCTGGTAGAACAGGTCGATCGCGTCCACCTTGAGGCGCTTGAGCGAGGCGTCGGCGACCTGTTTGATGTGCTCTGGCCTGCTGTCGAGCCCTGCCTGCTTGCCGTCTACCAGCTTGAAGCCGAATTTGGTGGCGATGACGACCTGCTGCCGGTACGGCGCAAGCGCTTCTCCCACGAGCTCTTCGTTGGTGAACGGACCATAGACCTCCGCGGTGTCGAAGAAAGTAATGCCTGAGCGGACGGCCGCGCGGATGACCTCGATCATCTTTTGCTTGTCGCCCGGCGGCCCGTAGCCAAAGCTCATGCCCATGCAACCCAGGCCGAGCGCCGATACTTCCAAACCGCTGTTTCCGAGTTTCCGCTTCTGCATAACCCCTCCGATTGCGTGATGGGCGGGTCTGACCGCCTTGCAAGCAGACTAAACCCTCGCAGTTCTCGCGACTAGTCGCTAAAATACGAATGCACTTATGAATAAGGACCATGAATGCAGCGGGAACAACTCGCCGATCTTGCAGCCTTCGTCGCCGTCGCCGGGGAGCGCAGCTTTACACGGGCCGCCGCAAAGCTCGGGGTTACGCAGTCGACGCTGAGCCACACCATCCGGCGACTCGAGTCGCGCCTGGGGCTTCGCCTGCTGGCGCGCACGACGCGCAGCGTGGCGCCGACCGATGCCGGTGAGCGGCTGCTCAGGACGGTGGGGCCCGCCTTCGAGGAGATCGACGCGAAACTCGACTCGTTGAGCGAGCTGCGCGAGAAGCCCGCGGGCTCGATCAGGATCACCGCCACCGAACATGCGGCGCAGACGATCTTGATGCCGGCGCTGCAGCGACTGCTGTCAGAGTACCCGGACATCAAGATCGAGATCACCGTCGACTACGGATTGACCGACGTGGTCGCTGAACGCTTCGACGCGGGTGTACGGCTCGGCGAACAGGTGGCAAAGGATATGGTGGCGGTGCGGATCGGCCCGGACATGTGCATGGCGGCTGTCGCGACTCCAGCGTATTTCGGCAAGCGGCGGCAGCCCCGAACGCCGCAGGATCTGGCCGACCACCAGTGCATCAACCTGCGGCTGCCGACGTTGGGCGGCCTGTATGCGTGGGAGTTCGAGAAGGCGGGCCGCGAGGTCAGAGTCCGCGTCGACGGGCAGCTCGCCTTCAACGATCCATCGATGTGTCTGCATGCGGCCAGGGCGGGCTTGGGCGTGGCGTTCCTCCTCGAGGACATCGTGCGCTCCGATATCGAATCGGGCCGGCTGGTTCGCGTACTCGCAGAATGGTGCCCGCCATTTTCGGGCTACCATCTCTACTATCCCAGCCGCCGCCAGCTTACGCCTGCATTCGCGCTGCTTGTCGAAGCGCTCCGCCATCGCGGCGCTCGAAGAAGGGGCGGCGGTCGGCTCTCACGTGAGTATTTGTAATGACAAATCGAACCGTCGAGAATTTCCCGCAGGCCTATGCGCGGCTGGGCGGGGTGCTTTATCTGGCAATCATCCTTCTCGGCGCTTTTGCCGAGGGATTCGTCGCGGACAAGCGTAAATATGCAAGGGTGGAAGCAGCGGGTCGGCATCAGCTCTTAAGGACCGGCACCGCGCGCCTGCACCTCCTCTTGGCAACCATGCTCGGATATTTCGCCGATGTTCAAACCACCGAACCTCCGATGGCAGAGTACTGCGGCGCCGAGGGCTGCGATGAAGCCGACCGCCATAGGAACGGCGGCGACAAGAAAGAACTGCTGCGCGGGGACCTTCAGGCCGATGAGCGCTCCGCCGACCAGCGGGCCGGCAATCGAACCGAAGCGCCCGATTCCGAGCGCCCAGCCGATCCCCCTGGAGCGAAAGGCAGTCGGATATAGCAGGCCGGAGGCCGCGTTGTTGCCGAACTGGGCGCCCAGTGTAGAGAACCCGGAGAGCATTACGGCGGATGCCATCGCCGGGTAGGAAAGGCCTGGAACCCCGATCGCCGCGATCGCCAGCGTCGAGAACAGAAACAGCGCGGCTATTGCCGCAAATCCAAATCGGCCGAGTACCAGACTGACCAGCAACCCCCCGACCACGCCGCCGTAGTGATACAGGCTGATTGCAACGCCGCTCTGTACCGCGGTGAGCCCGTTGCTCTCGAATATCAACGGCAGCCAGCTGTTGAGAAAAAAGTTTGCCATCAGCGCGCTGGCGAAGCAGACCCACAGAGCCGGGGTGATCCGCGCAAGGTCCCCGCTCAATATTTGCGCGATCCCCGAACCCTTCGCCGGCGGCGCGGGCGCAACTTCAATTTGCGCGTCGTCCGCTATCGCGAGATCGCGGCGAATGCTGCGTAAGGTCGCCAACAATTCCGCGCGCCGATGTGGCTTCAATGCCAGAAACTTCACCGACTCTGGCAACGCAAACAGCAGGCACGCCGCGACGGCGAGGGGGGCCAACCCTCCGATCCAGAACATGACCTGCCATCCATGGCGCGGGATGAGCCAGGCCTGAATCGCGCCCGGAATGCCGCCGCCCGCCGAGATGCCGGTGAACATCAGCACGATCAGGGTGGCGCGCAACCGCTTCGGCGCGAGTTCCGAATTGAGGGCAATTGCATTCGGCATCAGGCCGCCGATCCCAATGCCGGTCAGAGCCCTCAACACCATCAATTGATCCAGACTGGTTGCCCAGACCGCCGACAGTGTCCCGACCGAGATGATGACGCATCCCAAGACGACCGCGATCTTGCGCCCGAATCGGTCCCCCACGTAGCCGAGTAGCGGTGCGCCGAACAGAATGCCGAACAGGCTCGCGCTCAGCACCGGAGCGAAGTCCTTCGGGGCGGCATGCCAGCTTCTCGCCAGAGCGGGCGCGGCCGAGGCCACTGCCGCGATATCGTAACCGTCGCCGAGCATGATGAGAAACGACCAGAGGAGCAGGTTGATGTTGAAGCGGCCGAACTTCTGGCCGTCGATCAATTCCTCGAGTCGTATTGCTTTCTTCACCTGAACCCTCGTGCGCCGCATCGCCGGGGCGCTGAGCCGCCCGCGGTCCGCTATAAAAACTCGTAGGAGAAATGCCGCTGCGCGCGTCGTACGCGGCCGGCGGGCGGATCGGGAAAATGCGCGGGATACAGCACCGCGCCGTTGTCCGCGCACTGCGCAAGCAGGCGCTGTCTGGTCGCGCATGCCGCGGAGGGGTCCTCGTCGGCGAAGAACGGGATGTCCGGCCTCACGAGCTGAATCAGGTGATGTACGACGTCGCCCATGAACACGGCCCGCGATCCGCCGCGTTGCGCGTTCACGAGGACGCTGCCGGGAGAATGGCCGGCGGCATCCTCGAGCCAGATGCCGTCCTCGATTTCGCGATGCACGCAATCATTGCCGTCCACGATGTCGGCAAGGCCGGCCTCGACCACCGGCAGCACCGAATCGACATAGGCCTCCCTGTTGTGGGCTTCACGCGTCTGCCGGCCGAAGAATTCAAAGTCCTTGCGGCTGAACACGTATCGGGCGTTCGGAAACGTCGGGACCCAGCGTCCGTCCTCGAGCCGGGTGTTCCATCCGACATGATCCGCGTGCAGGTGCGTGCACAGCACCAGGTGGATATCGTCGGGAGCGCAGCCTGCGCCGGCAAGATTTTGCAGCCACGGCGAGCTCAGCCGATGCGCCCATGGAACGCTGCGTTCCTTGTCGTTGCCGCAACAGGAGTCGATCAGCACGTTGAGACCGTCGACATTCAAGAGATAGCTGCGCACTTCGATGTGGAAGATCGCGGCCCGAGGGTCCAACGATAGTTCATCGCTCCAATACCAGGCCTTGAGCGCCGACAGATCCTCGCCGTCGACCCCAGGCACGGCAAACTCCATGGGCATCCTGCCCTCGCCCTCGCGTACGCTTTTGATCTCGAGTTTGCCCAGGTGTGGTTTCATGCGGCAATACTCTCACAGCCCGCGGCACGCTGATAAGCCTCGGATGCTCAAGTCGCGTCGTTGCGGCGTATCATCGGCGCGCACGCGATCGGGTGGCGGGGGACCGGGATGGTGGATGTCGCACAAGGCTTCGACTACATCGTGGTGGGCGGCGGCACCGCCGGCTGTGCGTTGGCTGCCCGCTTGTCGGAGGACTTGCGCCGCACGGTCTGTCTGCTGGAGGCCGGCGGGTCCGGCAAGAGCGTGTTCGTCGACGTGCCCGGCGCCATCGTGATGGCTCAGCGCTCGGCGTCGCTGAACTGGCGCTTTCAGTCCGTGCCCCAGCCGCAGCTGAACGGTCGCCGCATACCGCTGCCCCGGGGGCGGGGTCTCGGCGGTTCAGCGCTCATCAACGGCATGGTCTACTTCAGGGGAAACCCACGGGACTATGACGCGTGGGCCGCTCTCGGGGCCGTGGGTTGGAGCTATAGTGAGGTCCTGCCGTACTTCCGCAGGAGCGAGCACAACGAGGATTTCGGCTCCAGCGTGTATCACGGTCGCGGTGGTCCGATGGGCGTGCGCAAGGTTACGCGGCCGAATCCTCTCAACTTTTCTTTCTTTGAGGCGCTCGCAGATCTGGGCTGTCCCTACCGCGAGGATTTGAACGGCGCGGATAGCGAGGGGGCGGGGCTGCGCCAGCTCTCGATCCGCGCCGGCACGCGCGAGACCACGGCCGGCGCCATGCTGCGGCCTGCGCTTGGACGATCGAATTTGACCGTGCTGACCGGCATGCATGCCACCCGCATCGTGCTCGATGGCCGGCGCGCCGTGGCGGTCGAGGCGCGCCCGGCAGGCGCCGGCCCGGTGGTCGTGAAGGCGCATCGGGAAATCGTGCTCACCGCGGGCGCATTCCAGTCACCCCAGCTGCTGATGCTTTCAGGAATCGGCGACGGCGAACACCTTGCGGCCTTGGGCGTTGCGGTTCGGCACGATCTTCCGGGCGTGGGACGCAATCTGCACGATCACCTGGCAAGTCCGGTGCACATGTCGACCCAAAGTCCCGTGTCCTACGGCGTCTCGCTGCGCGCGATGCCGCGAAATCTCCGGAATGTCGCCGAGTATCTGTTGTTCCGCCGCGGTCCATTGGCCAACAACGTGTTCGAATCCGCTGCGTTCGTGAAATCGGATCCGGCCCTCGACAAGCCCGATATACAACTGGTCTTCCAGCCGGCCAAGCGACCGGGTCCCTCGTTCCCGTATCCCGTGGGCCATGGTTTTGCGATCAGCCCCGTCGGCCTGTATCCCCGCAGCCGTGGGCGGGTCACTCTGGCGAGCCCCGACCCCTTCGAGGCGCCGCTGATCGACCCGAATCTGCTGTGTGCGCCGGAGGATCTTCCGCCGCTGATCCACGGCATGCGCATGGTCCGAAAGATCTTCGCATCGAGCGCCTTCGCGAAGTACCGGGCGCGGGAAACCGCTCCCGGAGCCGCCGCCGCGAGCGACGCCGAACTTGCCGCCTATGTCCGCGCAGAGGCCTATACGGTCCATCACCCGGTCGGCACCTGCCGCATGGGCAGCGATGCCGCCGCGGTGGTGGACCCGCAGCTGCGCGTGGTCGGACTGGAAAGCCTGCGCGTCGCGGACGCCTCCGTGTTTCCATCCATCATCGGCGGCAACACCAACGCGGCGGTGGTCATGATCGCAGAGAAGGCCGGCGATCTGATCCTCGGCCGTCCGCCGCCGGCGCCGGAGACCTTCGATATGCAATGGAGAACGCCATGACCACAACACTCAGCGCAGCCGAACGCATCGAGATCGAACGTGCCTGTGAACGAATCGTCTACGCTTATTCGCGTGCCCTTGATTTGGGCGACATGAGCGGTGCGGCGGATTTCTTTGCCGAGCAAGGCTCATTTGCCCGGCCCATGGCGCCGGATAAGGTCATTCAAGGCAGGGAAGCCATTCGCGCCGCGCTGATGATGCGGCCGAAGACCTTGCTGACCAAGCACCTCGCCACCAATGTGATGATCGAGGTCATCAGCCGCGAGGAGGCCCGCGGGCTCTCCTACCTCACGATGATCTCGACTACGCCGCAAGGCGCTGCCCCCGCACCGCATGTCTCCGCCGGCCCGGTGTACTTCGGCGAGATCCAGGACCGTTTCGTGCGCGAGGGCGGCGAGTGGAAAATATTCGAGCGGCGCGGCTCGATTCAGATGAAATTATTCGGTGCGCCGGCCCCGGGCTAATAGCCGAGCAGCGCCGGAGGGTTCGGCAGCCTGGCCAGCAGTTCCTCGCTGAACCTCGCGTCGATATGGAAGAACGCCGCGCGCGCGAGGTTGCGCGAACGATTCTCCCAGGCGTGGTCCGTGCCCCGCTGCACGACCACATCCCCCGCCTTGAGGATGGCCTCACAGTCATCGAGGATGAGGACGAGTTCGCCCTCGATGACGATCACATAATCGAGCGTTCGCGTCCGATGCATCACGGTTCGCTTGCCGCCCTGCTCGAGCGGATAGACGTCCAGGATCCGCAGCAGGTGGCCGGCCGCCGGCATGATGGTGAACGGACGCTCGTTCGGCTCCAACGCCACTGCCGAGGTCAGCTCGGGGATGGTACGGGCATCGTTCCACATTTCATGGAAATCGGCGCCTATGCCCAAACCGTGCATGGAATGACGCTGGGGCGGCGGACCGTCCGACAGGAGCACCGATTTTCCAAAGCTGTCGTGGCCCGTAACCACGCGTCTCGTGGATTTCGACATCGCATGTTCTCCTCACGCAGGTTCCGGCGTCGTCGCTGGAAGGCGCGGCGGTCTTCGCTCATGGTCGAGCGGCCGGCCGGCGCCGTGAGTAGTCTACAAGGGGATCAACCGTTTGCGTGAAATGGGGGGCAAGCCATGAGTCTCGTGGGATTTGGTCAACCGGACGATGGAATCATTCAGATGTGCTACCTGGTGCCCGACATTCGCGCGGCCATGAGCCTTTGGATCGATAAGCTGAAGGTCGGCCCCTGGTTCTTGCTCGATCACTTCAGCGGCACCAACCCGAAGTATCGCGGCCGGGACTCCAAGGCCGATGTGTCGCTTGCCATGAGCTTTGCGGGCCACATGAATATCGAGCTCATCCAGCCCAACGATGCCGAGCCGTCGGTGTATCGGGAGTGGATCGAGAAGCGCGGCTACGGATTTCATCACTGGGGCCGCGCGACGCGAAATTTCGACCGGGATGTGGCGCACTATCAGGCGCAAGGCCATGAGCTTGCGTTTCTCGCCGGGGTCCCGAGCGGCGGCAGCGTGGCCTACATGGACACCACGGCGCAGATGCCCGGTTACGTCGAACTCATCGAGCTGGGTGCGGGCTTCGAACCGATATTCAGCAAGTTCTATCGCGCCAGCATCGGCTGGGATGGAGCGGATCCGGTGCGCCCATTCATCTGACGATCGCCGGCGCAGCGCGGCGGGGGTGTGGCTGCCGCGCCAAGCGTATCGGCGCCGTCTCGCGCAGGAACAACGCCAGCACGGTGCCCACGATGGCGCAGGCCGCCATGATCATGAGCGGCGCCTGTAGACCGTAGCGATCGGCGGCGCGCCCCGCGATAGCCGGCGCACTGACGCCCCCCAATATCTCGCCCAGGCCCACCACCATGCCGAGCGAAGTCGCCACGTATCGGGCGGGGATGGTTTCCGACGGGACCGTGCCCATGAACAGCGGGAAGGTGCCGCTCGCGGACCAGCCGAAGAAAATCAGCGTGCCCAGCGCCAGGAGCGATCCTTGGAAATACAGCGCGGCGAGCGGAACCAGCAGTCCGATGCAATTGAAGATAACGATGACGGGGCGCCGCCCGAAGCGGTCGGACAGCGCAGGCACCACGAAGCTGAAGAACGCGGCCGACAGGCCCAGGACGCTCATCAGGTACTTCATCGGGTCGGTGCCGATCAGCCGCACCTTGGTATAGAACAGCGGCAGGAAAACCCATCCCAAGATCATCCACGCCACCATGAAGATGGCCATCAGCATGCATAGCCCCATGTTCCGATGACGCATCATTTCCCCAAAACCCATGTGCCCAGCGGAGGGCGGCGCCTGCACCTGCGCGGCCGGGTTCGCCGGCGCCGTTGCCGCGGCGGGCTGGCGCACGAATTTGAAGATGAGCAGCGCCATGATGAGACCCGGTACACCCGACAGAAAGAAAGCCCAGCGCCAGCTGAAGCTCGATGCGATGGTGACCAGGACGATGGGCGCCACGAACGAGCCCAACAGATTGCTGCCGAAGTTCTGCATCACGCCCATGTTGTTGCCGCGCCTCGCGGCGGTGGATTCGATTGCCACCAGAGACTGAGCGATGGGCAATATCGGGCCCTCCGCCAGGCCCATCAACAGGCGGGTAGAGAACAGGGTGGCGAATGAAACCGCCATTCCGGAGGCGAACGAGCACAGGGAAAATGCCACGACGCTGATGAGCAGAAAGCTCTTGCGATTGCCGGTTCGATCGGAATATGCGCCGCCCAGAAACGAGGCGACGGCCCAGGTGAAGGACAGCGCGGAGGCCACGAGCCCTACTTGACTGTTGTTGAAATGCAGATCATCGGCGATGAACGGCATCAGAAAACTGGCGGCATTGCGGTCGAAGAAGACAAAGCCGAAGGTGATGGTAAGCACCCAGATCAGCCTGGTTTCGTATTTCATAGCCACTCGATCAGCTCTCGTAGGTGGATACGCTGGACAGCAGGTTCTTGTTCACTATGAGTAGAGTCTAGCAGCTCCCCATGGCGGATCCTTGGCACAGGTTGACTTGCACGATGCCGCTGCGCAAGCGCAGCGGCGGCCGTGTTTTGTTCGTTTGTATGCAGGCCCCCCGTGAACACACGCGCGACACCTTCCGATTCTCCGCAGAGCGCCGACCGCCGCTCCTTCGTGCGCGGCGCAGGTCTGCTGACGGGAGTGATTGCCTTGGGGAGTCCGCTCGCCGCGCTCCTGCCGAGCCGCGCCTGGGCGGTGCAGATGCGCGTGCTGACCTCGTCGGACGCCGCGGCGCTGTCGGCCATGATCCGCACCATTGCGCCCCACGACACGCTGGATGATGCCGCCTACGCCCTTGTCGTCAATGCCGTCGACGTCGATGCGGCGGGCTCGGCCGGGGCGCGCGCCGATCTTGCCGCCGGCATTGCGAGTCTGGGCGCCGGATTCTCCCTGATGCCCGCGGCAGCACGCATCGAACGGCTAAAGGCCATCGAGTCCGGCGCATTCTTCCAGTCCGTGCGGGTGAAGACCTTGATGGTCCTATACAGCAACCCGATCGCATGGGCGCATTTCGGTTATGAAGGCGAGGCATTCTCCAAGGGCGGCTACCTGCTGCGCGGCTTCAACGATCTGAAGTGGCTGCCCGACGTGCCGTTGGCCGACAGCGGCCCGATGCCGCTCGGGTAGGGCGATCATGCCGCGTTTCGAGCTCAACGATTCGGACCTCGTCGTCATCATCGGTTCCGGCGCCGGCGGCGGCACGATGGCCAACGAACTCACGCGCCGCGGCCTCAAAGTTGTGCTGTTCGAGGCGGGGAAGCGGCAATCGCTCGCGACCTTCTCGCAAAATCCCGCAGAGGCGTTCGGTCAGCTCACCTGGCTGGAGCCGCGTTCGCAGAGCGGAACCTGGGATCCGGTAAGAACCTCGCCGACGCTCCCGGCCTGGCACTGCCGCACGGTGGGCGGCACGACGGTGCACTGGACCGGCGCGACGCCGCGCCTGAGGCCCTTTGAAGTTCGCGCACGATCCGTGTACGGGGATATTGCGGGAGCATCGCTCGCCGACTGGCCGATCGACTACGCCGAGCTGAAACGCTGGTACCAGGTGGCGGAGAAGCGGCTTGGGGTGACGCGGCGCAACGGCAATCCGGGCATGCCCGCATCGAACAATTTCAAGGTGATGCATGAGGGTGCGCGGCGCCTCGGCTACAAGCGCGTGCACACCAACTATCTGGCGATCAACTCGCGCCCCCGCGACGGCCGCGGACTATGCATTCAGCAGGGCTTCTGCGCGCAGGGCTGCAAGACCGGGGCCAAGTGGAGCACGTTGTATACGGAGATTCCTCGCGCCGAGGCCAGCGGCAAGCTCGATCTGCGCAGCGAATGCTTCGTCACACGGATCGAGCACGACGCCGCGGGCCGCGCCACCGGTGTCGTGTATCGGGACGCGGCCGGAGCCGAGCAGCGCCAGCGCGCGCGCATCGTATGCGTCGCCGGCAACGCCATCGAGACCGCGCGGCTGCTGCTGCTGTCGGAGTCCGGCCGCTTCAAACACGGGCTGGCCAACGGGTCCGACCAGGTGGGCCGCAACTATTGCCATCATGTATTGAGCTTTGTATTCGGCATTTTCGATCAACCGGTGAGCTTCTGGCGCGGCGCGGTGCTGGCCGGCGTCGTAGAGGATGAAAATGTCCACGATCCGCGCCGCGGCTTCGCGGGCGGCTACCACCTCGAACTCGCCATGCTCGACCTGCCGACGCTCCCGCTCATCGGGCTGCCCTACGGCTGGGGGCGCGATTTCGCCTCGGTCATCGACAACTACCGCAACATGGCCGGCATGCTCGTCAACGGCGAAGACATGCCGCGCCCCGACAATCGCATCACGCTGTCGACGACGCTCAAGGATGCCCATGGCCTGCCGGTGGCGCATATCCACTGCGATCCGCATGCGAACGATGTGGCGATGCGCGCGCACGCGACCGGCCAGGGCCGAAAGATCTATGAGGCGGTGGGCGCGAAGCGCACGGTGGTGAGCCCCATTACACCGGCCACGCATCAGATGGGCACCGCGCGCATGAGCCACGATCCCGCGCACGGCGTCACCGACGCCTACGGTCGCGCGCATGAGGTGCCGAATCTGTTCATCTCGGACGGCAGCGTGCAGACCACGGCGGGCGCCGCGAATCCCACGCTCACCATCGTCGCCCTGGTGCTGCGCCAGGCCGAACACATCGGGCGCGAGGTGGCCGGGGGACGGCTATAGGCGTGATCGCAGCGACATGCGCCTTTACATGCCGGTTGAACTATTGTATACAATTTAGTGTAAAGTATACACTTGGCAGATTGCGACCAACCATGACCCGACTGATGCGCAACGGCGATCCGCGCGCCGCCCAGACCCTCAAGGCGCAGTTGCGCCTGCGTCAGCTGGTTCTCGACGGAGAGTTGAGGGCGGGCGAGCGCGTGCCGGAACTCATGCTCGTGCAACGCACCGGCGTGTCGCGCACGCCGATACGAGCCGCCTTGTCGCAGCTGGCGGAGGAAGGTTTGCTGGAACCCTCCGGTTCCGGCGGTTTCGTGGTACGGGCTTTCGATGCGGACGAAGCGTATGACGCCATCGATGTGCGCGGCATGCTCGAAGGCGCGGCGGCGCGGCGCGCCGCGCAACGGCGACCGTCACAGGCGGAGCTCGGCGATTTGCGCGACTGTGTGGGCGCCATGGACGCCATCGTCGAGCGCCGCAGCCTCGGGGTCGAACAGTTCTCGGATTTCGTGCGTCTGAATGAACGCTATCATTCCTTGCTGCTCGGATTGGCGCGCAGCGCCGTGTTGACGCGTGCCATCGAGCGCATCGTGGCCCTGCCCTTCGCCTCGCCCAGCGCCTTCGTCATGGCGCAGTCTGCGCTTGCCGATGCGCATGAGACGCTCATCGTCTCGCAGCGGCAGCATCGTGCGATCCTGGAGGCTCTCGCGGCGGGCGCGGGTGCACGCGCCGAGAGCGTGACCCGCGAGCACTCGAATCTCGCCAAGCGCAATCTGCAGGCGGCCACCAAGCGCGAAGTGCCGCTGCGCAAGGTCGCGGGCGGCAATCTGATTCGCCTGTGCCTGGCGGCGGTGTAGCCATGAGGCGCGAATTCAAGCACGACGACAACGGCCGCCGCGGCGTCGCATTTCATCAGCAATAGGATCAGATACCGGAGGACATCGCCGTCATGAGTCAGCAAAATCTCGAAAGTCTGCTAAGGAGCGCCGGCAACACGGTGGATATGCTGCGCAATTCACGCATCGGGGCCTACGTGTATCCCGTGGTGCCGAGCGAGTTCTACAACTGGCGCGACGAGCAGCGGGCCTGGCGCGATACCGCGGTGCTGTTCGACCAGACGCACCATATGGCCGAGCTGACCGTCAAGGGGCCCGACGCCCTGAAGCTGGTCTCGCATACCACCATCAACAGCTTCAATAACTTCGCCGTGAACAAGGCCAAGCAGATGGTGCCGGTGAGCTACGACGGCTATGTCATCGGCGACGGCATTCTGTTCTATCTCGACAAGGACGAGCTGCTGTTCGTCGGCCGCGCGCCGTCCGTGAACTGGATTCAATTTCAGGGCGAGACCGGCGGCTTCAAGGTGGATATGATCCGGGACGACCGCTCGCCCTCGCATCCTCGCGGCAAAGCCGTCACGCGGCGCCACTATCGCTACCAGATCCAGGGACCGAACGCCGCCAAAGTGCTGGAAAAGCTCAACGGCGGGCCGCTTCCCGACGTCAAGTTCTTCACCATGGATTCCATCAATATCAAGGGACGCAAGGTGCGTGCGCTGCGCCACGGCATGGCGGGCGCTCCTGGCCTTGAGATTTGGGGTCCGTATGCCGAGGGCGATGAGATCCGCGACGCGATACTCGAAGCCGGACGCGAATTCGACTTGGTGCCGGTGGGATCGCGCGCCTATGCCAGCAATACTCTGGAATCCGGATGGATTCCTTCGCCGTTGCCGGCCGTCTATACCGGCGAAAAGATGAAGAAATACCGCGAGTGGCTGCCCGCCGGCGGCTATGAGGGCACGGGCTCGATCGGCGGAAGTTTCGTCTCCAAGAACATCGAAGACTATTACGTGACGCCGTATGAACTGGGCTATGGCCCGTTCGTCAAGTTCGATCATGATTTCATCGGGCGCGAGGCGCTCGAAAAGAAGTCGAAGGAACCGCATCGCAAGAAGGTCACCTTTGCCTGGAACGGAGAGGACTGCGCCAAGATCTACGCCTCGTTGTTCATGCCCGGCACCGACCAGTACAAGTTTCTCGACATACCCATCGCCAACTACGCATCGTCCTCGTATGACAAGGTGATGATGGGCGGCAAGGTGGTCGGCTTTTCGATGTTCGGCGGCTACAGCTACAACGAACGCACCGCGCTCTCGTTGGGGATAGTCGATCCCGGCATCAATGTGGGCGACGTGCTCACGCTGGTGTGGGGCGAGGAGGGCGGCGGCACGAAAAAAACCACGGTCGAACGGCACAAGCAGCTCGACGTACGGGTGAAGGTGTCGCCGGTGCCCTATGCCCGCGATGTACGCGAGGGATATCACGAAGGCTGGCGCACGCGACAGTCCTGATCGATCGCCATGTCCCTCACAGCCGGCAGCACCGCCTTATCGCCTGTGAGGGATCGGGCGGCGGTCATTGCTCAGTTGGCGCGCGAAGCGTCGATCGAGATCACCGTGCACGATGTCGCGCATCTGGAGGAGAGCCGCGGCCTGTTGCCGGCGGGCAAGGCCCTGTACGTCAGCCACCTGCCGGGGCAGCAATGGCAGCAGACCACGGATGCCTGCCGCGCGGTGCGCGCCGCGGGCTTCAGGCCCGTACCCCATGTGCCGGTGCGGCTGCTGCCGGACGCGGCGACGGCCGATCGTTTGCTCGGCGGCTTCGTGGATGCCGCGCAAGTCGATGAGGTGCTGCTGATCTCCGGTGACTACGCCCACGCGTTGGGACCTTACTCGGAGGTGCTGCAGTTATTGAGCGGCGGCGCACTCGAACGGCACGGCCTGCGGCGCGTCTCGGTCGCAGGCCACCCCGAAGGACACCCGAAGGTGCGCCTCGCGGACATCCGGCGTGCCGAACTCGATAAGGCGAGGCTGGCGCAGCAGGCCGGACTCGAGCTCACGCTGTTGACGCAGTTCTTCTTCGAGGAAGCGCCCTTCCTCGACTGGGTGCGCGAACTGCGATCGGCGGGCGTGCGTGCGCGCTTGGTCGGCGGGTTGGCGGGACCCACGAAGCTCGGCACTCTCATCAAGTTTGCGATGCGCTGCGGCGCGGGGCCCTCGATGCGGGTGCTGTCCGCACGTCCGCGGGCGTTCACAAAGCTGCTGGGCGATCATGGCCCCGAGAGCGTACTTCGCGGACTCGCCGAGGCACGGTGCGGAAATTCCAGCGATTTCGCGGGAGTGCACCTGTTTTGTTTCGGCGGCTTTGTCAGGACCTGCCAATGGTTGCAGGCCGTTGCCGACGGACGCTTCATACTGGATGACGCCGACGGCTTTAGGGTTTAGGGTAGGCGAGGCGTTGATACTTCGCGACGGAGAGCATTATGAATGCGCAGCTTAAGCCCCGAAAGTTCCCGCTGCCGAGCTCGGTGAAGGTCATACCGGGAACCGAGAGAGCGCAGGCGGCCTACCCGTACCACATTCAATTTTCGACGGCCGACGATCATAAATTCTGGTTCTACAATTCCATGCACTTTCCCGAACCGATGTCGGCGTTCGACATGGTGACGGCCGAGGCGGCCTACTGCGCGCTGGGTGCGGCCAACACGCGGGTGCATTGTCTGCCGACCACGCTCGGCATCGATCACCGCATCATCAACGGCCGGGTATACATCGGCGGCAATGCGGTCACCGATCCAAAGGAGATTGCGCGGCGCACGGGAGAGTTCCAGAAGCGCGCCTTCTACTACTACCAGAATTGGGAATCGCTGTACGCGCAGTGGAAGCAGAAGATGCTGAAGCTGATCGAGGATGCGAACGCCCTGCCTGATCCGGTGTTGCCCGAGTTCGAGCCGCTCGAACACGTGCATGCGGGCCGCGGAATCGCCTCGAACCACGACTTGCTGGTCACCTACCAGAAGACGCTCGAGGGCTACTTCCGGATGTGGCACCACCACTTCGAGTTTCTGCTGTTGGGCTATGGCGCCTACCTGACCTTCTTCGGCTTCTGCAAGAAGGCGTTTCCGGAGATCACGGATCAGACCATCGCACGCATGGTTGCGGGAATGGATGCGGAAATATTCCGTCCCGACGATGAACTGCGCCGGCTCGCCCGATGCGCCGTCGAGCTCGAGGTCGATGCGCACTTCAGGGAGGGCTCCTCTGTCGACGACATCATGCGGTCGCTGCGCGCCTCGGGCGAGCAGGGCCGCCGCTGGCTGGAGGAGCTCGAGGCCTCGCGCGATCCCTGGTTCAACATCAACGTGGGCGACGGGTTCTATCACTATCACCGCAGTTGGAACGACGATTTGTCCATGCCGTTCGCAGCGATCCCGGGATATGCGCGCAGCGTGCGCGCCGGCGAGCCGATGGACCGCCAGATTGAACGGCTGCGCGAGGAGCGCGGCCGGCTGATCGCCGATTATCGCGAGCTTCTGGCAAATGAGGAGGAACGCGCCGCGTACGATCAGATGATCTCCCTGGCGCACCGGGTGTTCCCATACGTGGAGGGACACAAGTTCTACTGCGAACATTGGTACACCAACCTCTTCTTCAACAAGATCCGCAGCTTCGGCGGACTGCTGGCCGAGCACGGCTTCTTCGCGAGCCCCGAGGACGTATTTCATCTCACGCATTACGAGCTCGAAGCGGCCATCATCGACTTGATGAACGCTTGGTCGACCGGCTCGCCGCCGCGCGGTCCCGCCCACTGGCCGCCGATCGTCGCCGAGCGCAGGTCGGCGATCAAGGAGTGGGCCCGGCACGAAACCCCGCCGGCGCTGGGGCCGATTCCGGACGTCATCGACGATCCCGCCATCGTGATGCTGTGGGGGATCACTCGCGAGAGCCTCGACAACTGGCTGTCTGCAGGCGCGGGGACGGACAACAACGAGGTGCGCGGCTTTGCCGCTTCCTCAGGGGTGGTGGAGGGGATTGCGCGCATCGTGATGACTGTGGAAGAGATCTCGCGCTTGCAGCAGGGGGATATTCTCGTCTGCCATGTCACGAATCCGACCTGGACCCCCATTTTTCAGAAAATTCGCGCCGCCGTGTCCGACATCGGCGGATCCATGAGCCATGCCGCCATCGTCGCGCGCGAGTATGGACTGCCGGCCGTGGTGGGCACCGGCAATGCCACCTCGAAAATCAAGGATGGCCAGCGGATCCGCGTCGACGGCGGACGGGGCATTGTCACGTTGCTGCACTGACCTCGGTATCGAGAAAGAGAGTGCCCGTGGCGCAGTACATCAGCTGGTTTGGGGACATCGGTCTCGACGATCGTCCCAAGGTGGGCGGCAAAGGCGGCAGCCTGGGCGAGTTGCAGCGCGCCGGCATCAACGTACCCCCGGGTTTCGTCGTGCGCACCGAGGCGTTCGAGGGTTACATCGAGGAGTTGGAGCGGCGTTCGCCGCTGCGGGCGCGCGTCGAGCAGCTCGCTGCGGAGAACCTGCCGGGGATGGAAGCCGCATCGCGCGAACTGCGCGCCCGCCTCGAGGAGGCGCCTCTGCCGCCCGACTTACAGCGCGAGATCCGCGATTCCTACCGGCGCTTGGCGGAATCGGGGTCGCAGGCGGCCGTCGCGGTGAGATCATCCGCCACGACCGAAGATGCCGCGGATGCGAGCTTCGCGGGCCTTCAGGACACCTACCTTTGGGTCGCCGAGGCCGACGCAGTGATTGACAGGATACGCAGCTGCTGGGCCAGTCTGTACTCGCTCGAGTCGCTGAGTTATCGGCGGCGGCGCGGGATCGCGGAATCCGCGGTGGCCATGGCGGTCGTCGTGCAGACCATGGTCGATGCGCGCACGGCCGGGGTGATGTTCACGCGCAGCCCGTTGAGCGGGGATCGGTCGGTGATCACCATCGAGGGGACCTGGGGGCTCGGGTCGGCGCTGGTGAGCGGCGAGGTGACGCCCGACCGATGGGTGGTGGGAAAAATCACCGGAGAAATTTCGGCACGCGACATCTCGGACAAGGCGCTCCGCCATGCGCAGTCGCCGCAGGGCGGTGTCGAGGAGCTTGCGGTGGAGGATTCTCTGCGCCGTGAGCCCTGCCTGACGGACGAGGAATTGCAGTCGCTGCGCGCCATCGGCAGACGGATTGAGCGCCACTACGGCCGGCCGCAGGACATCGAGTGGGCGATCGACCGGCACTCGCGCGAGATCCTGCTGCTGCAAAGCCGGCCCGAGACGGTTTGGTCGAACAAGGACGATCAAGGAGCCGCAGCGACGCGGGTCTCCGATCCGCTGCTGCATGTAATGAGCATTTTCGGAGGACAACGGTGACTCTGACCGCCGCGGATGTCGCGCAAATCATGCGCATTGTCGAAGAGTCCAAGTTTGACGAACTGAACCTCGAGATGGACGGCGTCAAGTTGACCTTGCGCCGCGCCGGCGCGTCCGGCGGATTCGTGCAGAGCATGACGACGCAACCGGGCGGCATGGACGATGCGGCGGCCCTGACCGCGGCGCGCATCGTCGCAGCGGGCCCTGCAGAGGCGAACTCGAGAGACATTGCATCGCCGATGCTCGGCACGTTCTATCGGGCGCCAAAGCCTGGATCCGCGCCGTTCGTCGAAATCGGCTCGGCGGTGGACGAGGACACCGTCATCGCCATCATCGAAGTCATGAAGCTCATGAACACCGTTCGCGCCGGCGTGAAGGGCACGATCACGGAAATTCTGCCGGCGGACGAGGCGCTGGTGGAGTTCGGCGAAGTCCTGATGCGGGCGCGCGTGGACGCCTGATTCATGGCCATTCGCAGAATACTGATTGCCAATCGCGGAGAGATCGCCGCGCGCATCATCAGAACCTGCCGCGCCCTCGATATCGAGGCGGTGCTGGCCGTCTCTTCGGCCGACCGCGACAGCGAACCCGCGCGGCAGGCGGATCGTGTCGTGTGCATCGGCCCTGCAAGGTCCGCCGACAGCTACTTGAATGCCGCGGCCATCGTGCACGCCGCGGTTGCCACACATTCGGATGCGATTCATCCCGGATACGGCTTTCTGTCCGAGCGCGCGGACCTGCCGCGGTTGTGCGGCGCCGCGGGCATCATTTTCATCGGCCCTACGGCGGATCAGATCGTCGCCGTGGGCGACAAGCTGCGCGCGCGGTCCGAGGCGCTGGCGGCCGAGGTGCCGGTCGTTCCCGGCGGTGCGGTGAATTCGCCCGCGGAGGCGCAGCTTCTGGGGCGAGAGATCGCCCTGCCGCTGCTCGTCAAGGCGGTGGGTGGCGGAGGCGGGCGCGGCTTGAAAAGGGTCGAGCGGATCGAAGATCTGCCGCATCTGATCGATCTGGCCGCGGCCGAGGCGGGTGCGGCCTTCGGCGACGCGCGCCTGTACCTCGAGCATTACATCGACGGCGGCCGCCATATCGAGGTCCAGCTGCTCGGCGACGGCGAGGGACGGGTGATTCATCTCGGCGAGCGCGATTGCTCAGTGCAGCGCCGTTACCAGAAACTCATCGAGGAGACGCCGGCTGCCGATCTGTCTCCGGCGCTGCGCAATTCGCTGACGCAAGCGGCCGTGCGTTTTGCGCAGCGCCTCAAGTATCGCGGCGCCGGAACGGTCGAATTCATCGTCGATGCGCCGCGCCAGGCTTTCTATTTTCTGGAGATGAACGCCCGCATCCAGGTCGAGCATCCGGTCACAGAGGCGGTCACGGGCATCGACCTCGTCGCCGAGCAGATCGTGATCGCCGAGGGAAGCGGGTTGCGGCTGCGGCAATCCGAGGTTCGTGCGACGGGATGCGCCGTCGAATGCCGGGTCAACGCCGAGGATCATCGCAACGAATTTCGCCCGAGTCCGGGACGCGTCCGCGAGGTATCGTGGCCCGCGGGCGAAGGGATCCGCGTGGATACTCACATCGTAGCGGGGTCCGATATTCCGCCTTTTTATGATTCGCTGATGGGGAAGATCATCGCGCGGGGTCCGGACCGCGCCGATGCGCTCTCACGACTGCGCGCCGCAATCGCCGCCACCCGCATCATCGGGGTACGGAGCAATCTCGGTTTCCACAGGGCCGTGCTCGAGGACCGGGAGTTTCAAGCCGGCGCCGTGGATACGGGCTTCGTCGACAGATTGTATGCGCGCCGGGCGGAGCTGTCTCATGGCTGAGGTTCAATTGGTCGAGACCTCGCTGCGCGACGGCAACCAGTGCCTGTGGGCGGCTCTCGGTATCGATACGGCGAGGACACTCTCCATAGCCCAGGTGATGGACCGTGTCGGCTTCCGCGCCATCGACTTCACCACCTCGACGCACATGGGAGTGGCGGTGCGATACAAGAAGGAGGACCCGTGGGAGCGGATTCGCCTCATGGCGGCCGCGACGCCGCGTACCCCGCTGCAGTTCATGTCGACAGGATTCCGCTTCATCTCCTGGGAGACCGCGAGTCCCGATTTCATGGCGCTCGCGTTCCGCACCCTGGCGCGCAACGGCATCCGCCGCTTCTGTCTGGCGGACCCCATGAACGATGCGGAGTCGAACATGGCCTGCGCGCGCATGGTGAAGGAGGGCGGCGGCGAGCACGTCATCGCCGCACTGGTATTCACCTTGAGCCCCATCCATGACGATGCCCACTACATAGAGCGGGCGCGCAAGCTCGCCGCCTGTCCGTTCATCGACGCACTCTATATCAAGGACCCCGGCGGGCTGCTCAAGCCCTCGCGGGCGCAAAGCCTGATTCCCGCCGTCAGGGCGGTGATGGGGGGGAAGCCTCTGGAACTGCATTCCCATTGCACCATCGGGCTCGCGGAGCACACCTATATGGATGCGCCCAACCATGGCGTGTCCGCGCTGCAATGTGCCTCCGGTGCCGCGGCGGACGGGACCTCGAACCCCCATTCGGCGCGCGTGGTCGCGAATCTCCGGGCCCTGGGGACCGCGTGGCCGTCGACGATGAGGCGCTCGGCCTGGTCAACCAGTACTTCACCCGGCTGGCCGAGGCCGAAGGTCTGCCCGCGGGCTCTCCACAGCCTTTCGATGCCCGCTACCTGAAGCATCAGCTGCCGGGCGGAATGGTCGGCACTACGCGCCGCCAGCTCGCCGAGGCGCGGCTGTCTCACCTCGAGGGAGCCGTGATCGAAGAGTTGGGCAGGGTGCGCGAAGAGCTGGGGTGGCCCATCGTCATGACGCCCTTCGCGCAAATCCTCATGACGCTGGCGGTGATGAATGTGATGAACCAGGAGCGCTACACCGTCATCCCGGACGAGGCGATCCGTTACGCGATCGGCCGGTTCGGCAGGCCGACGGTACCCATCGCCGCACAGGTGATGGAGCGCATCGAGTCGCTGCCCCGTACGCGAGAGCTGCGCGCCGAGCCGGAAATGGCGAGTCTCGAGGAATTGCGGCGGCGTTTGGGCCGGCACTTGAGCGACGAGGAATTCCTGCTGCGCGCCACCATGCCGGGGGGCCAGGTCGATGCGATGCGCGCGGCCGGCCCCGCCCGCCGGCACTACGATCCGAAGTTGCGCCCCATCCTCGATCTCATCGGTCAACTCAGCGCGCGCGGCGACCTCGACTATGTGTCGGTCGCCAAGGCGGGAATGAAGCTGGAACTTCGCCGCCACACCGCGCGCGCTGCGACCGACGATCGGCCGGGGGCCGCGCGGTGAGAAGGGCCGTGCCTGCCGCGGCGCCGCCCGCCTTCAAGGGGCTGATGTTCGATCTGGACGGCACGCTGCTGTTGAGCGACCGATCCTTGGGCGGTTATGAAATCCTGCCGGGCGCGGCCGAGCTCTTGACCGAACTTGCGCGGCGTGCGTTCCCCTTCGTGGTGTTGACCAACGGCACGGCGTACGCCCCCGCGGAGCAGGCCGCGAAATTGCGCAGCGTCGGATTGCCGGTGCGCGACGAGTACATGCTCACTCCGTCCAGCATTGCCGCGGACCTCATGACCCGCGCAGGCGTGCGGCGCGCATTGGTGTTGGGCAACGCGGGGGTCGGTCACGCCCTGCGCGATGCGCGAATCGAGACGGTGCACCCGGGCGAGCGCGGCGAACGCGACGTTCACGCCGTGTACGTGGGCTGGTATCCGGAATGCACCATGAAGGCCATCGAGGCCGCCTGTCATGCGATCTGGGCCGGGGCGAAGTTGTACGTGGCTTCCGATGTGCCGTTCTTCGCCACCAAGCAGGGTCGATCCATGGGCTATTCGTACGCGATTACCGCCGCCATTCGGCGCGTCACCCGTGCGCCCATGATACTGACGGGCAAGCCCTCCATGCATGCGCTGCGATTCGTCGCGCGCCGGCTCAAGTTGCGATGCAGCGATTTAGGGGTGGTCGGCGACGACCCGTCGGTTGAGATCATCATGGCGCGGCGCGGCGGCGCGAAGTCCTTCGGCGTGACGACGGGAGTCACGGCACCGCAGGAATGGGAGCGCCAGACCGGCCTGCGGCGCCCGGACGAGGTTCTGCGCAGCCTCGGCGATCTGCTTGAAAGCGCGTGTCCCGAAGGAGTGGGTGCATGAGGGGATATCGCCGCTGGATGTCGCTCGGCGCCGTGCTGTTCGCGGCGGCGGCGGGGGCGCAAGCCGGCGTGCATGCGCGCAGAGCCGTCGATAACGGCATGCTGGGGGACGAAGCCGACGGCAGGGACTGGCCTGCGTACGGGCGGACCTTCAGCGAGTCGCGCTTCAGTCCCTTGAGGCAGATCAACGACGCCAACGTCTCCCGGCTGGGGCTGGTGTGGTCGCTGGATCTCGACGTTACGAATTCGATCACCGCACCCGTGGAAGCCGGCGGGGTCATCTATCTGGCCGCCGGTTACAGCATCGTGCACGCCATACGTGCCACGGACGGCCGCTTGTTATGGCGCTACGATCCGAAGGTGCCCGAAGCCTCAGGGCAGAAACTTCGCGCCGGTTGGGGCATCCGCGGTTTGTCGCTGTGGAAGGACAAGGTCTATGTCGGAACTCAGGACGGCAGATTGCTGGCCCTGAGTGCGCAGACCGGAAAATTGGTTTGGAGCGTGCAGACCCTGGACCCCAAGAATGGGGCTTTCATATCCGGAGCGCCGCGCGCATTCAACGGCAAGGTCGTGATCGGCAATGCAGGAGGAGATTTCTCGCCGCTTCGAGGCTACGTGAGCGCCTATGAGGCGACGACGGGCAGACAGATCTGGCGCTTCTATGTGGTCCCGGGAAAACCCGGAGCCAAGGACGGGGCGGCCTCCGATGAGGTCATGGAACGGGCTGCGAAAAGCTGGTCGGGTGAATGGTGGAAGCTCGGCGGCGGCGGCAATGTCTGGAATTCGATGACCTTCGATCCGGAATTCAATCGCCTGTACCTGGGTACCGGCAACGCCGGCCCATCCAATTGGAAAATCCGCGACCCCAAGGGCGGCGACGATCTGTACACCGCGTCGGTCGTGGCCGTCGATGCCGACACGGGCCGTTATGCATGGCACTATCAAACGACCCCGGGCGATGCGTGGGACTACGACTCGGCCACTGACATGACGCTCGCCACCCTGAACATCGGCGGAGCAGCGCGCCGGGTGCTGCTGCATGCCGCGAAGAACGGCTTCTTCTACGTGATCGACCGGCAAGACGGCCGGCTGATCTCGGCGGAAAAGCTCGGCAAGGTGACCTGGGCCGAACGTGTGGATCTGTCCACCGGGCGCCCCGTTGAAACGCCCGGCGCGCGCTATCGGGACAAGAATGTACTGCTGTGGCCCAGCTTCCAGGCCGTGCATCATTGGACGCCGCAGTCCTTCAGCCCGCTGACCGGACTGGTGTACGTGCCCACCTTGGAGATGCCGTTCCCGTTCGGGGACGAGGGCGTCGACAAGAGCCATTGGAACCCCAAGCCGTTGACTCCGGAGTTTGCGGGCTTTACGCCCGGTGATGGGGATGTGCCCAGGGACGGGGGAAAGAGCATTCTCAAGGCCTGGGATCCGATCGCTCAAAGGCAGGTCTGGTCGATCGAAACTCCCGGCATCTCCGAGGGAGGCACTCTGGCCACCGCCGGAAATCTCGTCATCCAGGGACGCGCCGACGGTCATCTGCATGCGTTTTCGGCCGACCACGGCAAGGATCTATGGTCGTTCGATGCGGGCGTCGCGATCACCGGCGTGCCCATCACCTTCAGTGCGGACGGGCGTCAGTATGTGAGCATCACGTCGGGCCCGCTTAACGGTGCGACGGCTGCGTACGGCTCGGTGTCGGCGCGCTGGGGCTTCGCCTCGCGTGGATTTCCGCGGCGCCTTCTGACGTTCGCGCTGGACGGAAAGGCGCCCCGACCGCCGGTCCCCGCACCGTCTTTCGCTAAACCCCTCGCGGCGCCGGAATTCAAGATCGACCCGGGGCTCGTCGAGGCGGGTTCCCGCGAGTATGTGCGCTGCGTGCTGTGCCACGGCACGGGGTTGGTTGCCGGCGGCAACGCGCCGGATTTGCGCGCTTCACCGGTGCTTTTGTCGGCGTCGGGCTTTGCGGCGATCGTCCGCGGCGGAGCCCTGGTGAGGCGCGGCATGCCGCAATTTGCGGAGTTGAGCGACACGGAGCTCGAATCGCTGAGACACTACGTGAGAGCCAAGGCGCGTGAAGCCACGCACTGAACGGGGAGAGCCATGTGACAGGTAAGAATCCGAAATCCATCATCGATCACGGCGCCATGAGCGCGGGCCAGTGGGTGGCGGTGCTGGTGACGGTGGGACTCAATGCGATGGACGGTTTCGATGTGCTGTCGATCAGCTTCTCCTCACCCGGAATTGCCAAGGATTGGGGGGTGGACAAGGCCACTCTGGGTTGGATTCTCTCGATGGAATTGGTGGGCATGGGCTTGGGCTCAGTGCTGCTCGGCGGGGTGGCGGACAAGATCGGGCGCCGTCCCACCATCCTCGGCTGCCTGTTTGCCATGAGCATCGGCATGTTCGGCGCCGCTGCGGCCGGAGGTGTCCCGACGCTGCTGGCCTGGCGGCTGCTCACCGGACTCGGGATCGGCGGCATGCTGGCATCCATCAATGCGGCCGCCGCCGAACTATCGAGCGAGCGCAGACGCAGCCTTGCAGTGTCCCTGATGGTGATCGGCTATCCGCTCGGCGGAGTGTTCGGCGGCATGGTGGTGCAGCGGCTGCTGTCCGCAGGCACGTGGCACGATGTGTTCTTATTCGGCGGCTGGGTCACGGCGGCCTTCGTTCCCATCGTATGGTTCCTGCTGCCCGAGTCGGTGGCATTCCTGGATCGGCGGCGCGCTCCGGGTGCATTGGACGCCATCAACCGTATCCTGATCCGATTCAAGCTGGAGCCGCTGACCGCCCTGACCCCGGAGACGGTGGAATCCGCGCGGCGCAGGGTGACGGATATCTTCAAGCCGGGGCTGATCCTCGCGACGGTGCTCATCACCTTGGGCTATTTCGCGCATGTCACGAGCTTCTACTTCATCATCAAGTGGGTGCCGAAATTGGTGGTCGACATGGGATTTGCGCCCAGGGCGGCGGCCGGCGTGTTGACCTGGGCCAATGTCGGGGGTGCTGCGGGCGTCGTGCTCTTCGGATTGATTGCCAGCCGCGTCAGCTTGAAGGCGCTGACCCTCGTCACCCTGGTCGGATCGTCGGCGATGGTCGTCTGGTTCGGGCGCGGTTCGCACACCCTGGCATCGCTCGCGGGCACGGTGGCCGTCGCCGGCATGTTCACCAACTCTGCGATCGGGGGCTATTACCTGCTCTTCGCCAAGGTCTTTCCCACGCATGTGCGCGCCACGGGTACCGGGTTTGCGGTGGGCATGGGCCGCGGCGGCGCCGTGCTCGCGCCCATCATTGCCGGGTATCTGTTCCAGGCAGGATTCGGCATGCAGGCCGTCGCCACGATGATGGCCATGGGCTCGCTGCTGTCGGCCGCGGCGCTGCTGGCGCTCAAGGTGCGGGCGGCGCGCGAGGGTTGAGCGGCGCGCGAGCCGCCGCTCAAGCGGATTTATTGCGCCAGCTGTCGGCGTAGACGGTGCGAGCCACATTCGAGTACGGCACCGGCGACACCACCGCCTTGATCTCCACCTGCTTGTGGCGCTCGACCGTGGGTTTGGTCGTGCCGCCGCCGGGCTCGCCCCACACGAAGGTCACCTCGGTGCCCGGAGCCGCATGGCGCTCATCGAGCATGGCCAATGTGAGCATCTTTCCCTCATTGGCGCTGTAGCCCACCCAGGTGGAGAGGCCGACCAGATTGCCGTCCACCGTCACGCGATCGAAGGGATGCATGGAATAGACTGCGCTCGGGAACTCGATGAACTTGGCGCGCAGGCCCTGATCGAACATTGTAAAGAGCGCGTCGGTCACCGATACATTGTCGAGGGCCAGCGTGACCTTCTTGCGGTGGGGACCTGAGGCCATTTTTTCAAGCGCCGCGCGGCCGATGAACTCGTGATCGAATTTCACGAACAGCCCGTACCCCAACTCCCAGGGGGTGAGATAGTAGTCCTCGATGTCGTCGGATACGAAACTTCCGCCGATGGAGGCCTTGGCCTCGTAGTGATTCACCGTCAGCCATTCCCGGTAGGGCTTCATTTTCTCGCCGCTGTAGACGGCGGGAAGCGGCGAGGGTATCCATCCTGATTCCAGCGTATTCGAGGAATAGCAGCGCCCGCCGACCAGCTTCAAGCCATGCGCCTTGCCGGCCTCCACCAAGGCGGCGTGAATCGCGGGACCGTCGGCCCAGGGGCCCATCAATTCGAATCCCGGCTGCCCGGCCATTCCGTGCCGCAACGCGCGTACCGCGCGGCCGGCGATCTGCATGCCGCACATGTTGAAGAATTTGAGGTCGGGCGCGGGGCGTCCCGTCGCCGATTCGATCACCTTCGAGGCATTCGGCCCCTGCAATTGGTAGCGATAGTGCCGCCGGTTCTGCGGATCCGGACGCGCCGCCGTGCGCTCGTCGTAGCTGCACCTCACCCGCAGACCGCTGATTTGCGCGTTGAACAGCACCCAGTTGAGCGTGGGTGCGCGACCGACCATGTTGAACTGGTTTTCCGCCAGATAAAAAAGAATCACATCGCCGATGACATAGCCGTCATGGCTGCAGGGCACGAACTGCTTGGCCTTGTCGGGAGCGAAGCCCTTGAAACTGTTGATGCCGAGGCCGTTGAGGAAGGCCAGTGCATCCGGGCCTTCCACCATCAGTTCCGCCATGTGATAGGACTGATTGAACAGCACGCAGCTTTGAGCCCAGGCGCGCTGTTCATCCCGCCAGTTCGTGTACTCGGCGGGCACCCCCGGATAGACGTTGGGGCCCGCTTGTTGATTTCGCAGAAAGTCGACGACGCTGTCGACGCCGTTCAGCAGCGATTCCAGCGACGATGCGCCGCCTCGTGATGTTGCAGACATTGTTTGCCTAGAGCTGAATGATGACGGTCTTCACTTCCGTGTAAGCCTCGACGCCCTGCCGTCCCTGTTCGCGCCCGATGCCAGACTGCTTGTAGCCGCCGAAGGGCAGGGCCGGATCGATGACGGCGTGGCAGTTGCCCCAGACCGTGCCTGACTTGATCTTGGCGGCGAGCCGATGCATCGCGGACAGATCGCGGGTCCAGACCCCCGCACCCAGGCCGTAGCAGGTGTCGTTGGCCGCTTTCGCGACCTCGTCGAGATCGTCGAAGCGTTGCGCCACCACCACGGGTCCGAAGATCTCATCGCGAACCACGCTCATATCGGGCTTCACATTCACCAACACCGTCGGATTGACGTAGTAGCCGTTGGCCGCGGCGCTGTCGCCGCCTATGGCAACGGTTGCACCGTCGCGCTTGCCCGCTTCGATGTAGCCCATGACGCGGTCCATCTGCTCCTTCGAGACCAGCGGGCCCATATGTCCCGACGGATCGAGCGAGGGGCGCGGTTTCCAAAAGGCGGAGGCGGTTGCGACGCCCTCGATGACACGGTCGAAGATGGAGCGGTGCGCGAACAGGCGCGAGCCGGCGATGCACACCTGGCCGGAATTGAAGAAGATGGCGCCGGCCGCGGCGGCGGAAACTTCGTCGACGTTGACGTCGGGCATCACGACCACCGGCGACTTGCCGCCGAGTTCGAGCGTGACGCGTTTCAGAGTGTCGGTGGCACTGCGGTTGATGAGCTTGCCCACGTCCGTCGAGCCGGTGAAGGCGATCTTGTCGACCCCGGGGTGCCTCACCAGGGCGGCGCCGGCCGTATGGCCGTTGCCGGTGATCACATTAACGACGCCGGGCGGGAATCCCGCTTCGGCCACGAAATCGGCGAGGCGCAGCGCGGTCAGCGACGTCTGCTCGGCGGGCTTCAAGATCACCGTGCAGCCGACCGTGAGCGCCGGCGCGATTTTGAGCGTGGCCATCAGCAGCGGGAAATTCCACGGGATGATCTGCACGCAGACGCCGACGGGCTCACGGCTCACGTAGCTGAACATCTTGCCGCGCGGCACGCCTTGGGGCTCGATCAGCTCGCCGCCGATCTTCGATGCCCAGCCCGCCATGTAGCGCAGCATGTCGACCGCGCCGGGAACGTCAATGACGCTCGCCATGCCCACCGGCTTGCCGTTGTCGATGGCCTCGAGTTCGGCGAATTCCGCGGCATGCGCCTCGATCAGGTCGGCGAGCTTGTTGATGATGCGCTCGCGCCTGTTGGGCGGAAGGTTCGACCAGCGGCCGTCGTCGAAGGCCGCACGCGCTGCGGCGACGGCGCGGTCGACGTCGGCATCGGATGCGTCGGCGATGCGTGAGATCTCCCGGCCCACCGACGGATCTTCCACCGCAAGCGTTGCGCCGTGCGACGAAGGCACCCATTCATTGTTGATGAAGAGCGCAGGCTTTCGCGCCAGCACGCGCTTGGCCGCCGCCGAGTAGTCGGGCTGGTTGAATGCTGGGGTCGATTGCATGACCGTGGGTGCTGTTGCCATGATGAATCCTCGTCAGACTTAATTAAAGGTAAAGCCCCGCCCCAGCGTTCTGCTGGGGCAGGGCAGCCAGAGTATTTCCGGGCTTTTTGCCGCGCTACGGCAACTTGGCCCTGATCGTGACATACCACATCCGCGGCAGGCTGTAGGAACCCACCACCTCGCCGGCGGCGTAATTCGTCGAACCTACAGTCAAATACCGGTCGTCGGTCAGATTAGTTCCGCCGACGATGAACTCAAAGTGGCTGTTCGGCGGTATATAGTGAATGGCCGCGTCCACGGTATGCGTCGCATCCCGCTCCAGAAGCACCGTGTTCGGGCCGTCGTTGAACATGTGCGCCACGTAGGTGTAGTCGC
This sequence comes from uncultured Gammaproteobacteria bacterium, assembly GCA_963702735.1. Lineage (GTDB taxonomy): Bacteria > Pseudomonadota > Gammaproteobacteria > Steroidobacterales > Steroidobacteraceae > Bog-1198. Next base: position 1,274,378 of record CAVPDW010000003.1, read on the forward strand.
CCTCGAGGCGCACGGTGCCGTTGTTGGCGAGATGGAAGTCGTAGGTCGGGCTGATGCTGAACTTGGTCTTCGGCGTCTTCGGCAGTTCGCTTGAGTATGAGAAGCCGCCGAAACCCGGTACGTACTGCGATCCGGCCGATGCCACGCACTGCCCCGCCGCATTGGTGAAATACAGCAGGCATGGATTCAGGTAGGTGTAGTAGGCATCCATGTAGCCGGCTTCAAAGTTCAGTCCGAAGCCATTGTCGAACACCGACTGCAGCTCGAGTTCCAGGCCCTTGATGGTCGCGTTGCCCGCGTTCTGATAGACGGGCGAGGGCCCTTCTTGAACGTTGAGCTGAATGCCGTCGTACTTGCTCAGGAACGCCGCCGCGTTCGCCTGCAAGTGATGGTCGAACCACTGCGATTTCAAACCCACCTCGTAGGTCTTGTCGTACTCAGGATTGAATCGGGCCAGATCGGGGGTCGCGATCGGGTTCGACAGACGCGTGGTCCAGCCGCCCGACTTGAAGCCCTTCGAGAAGCTCAGGTAGCCCATGATATCCGGGGTGAATTGGAACTGTGTCCCCAAGGTGGGCGTGAACACATTCCAGCTCTGGTTGTCCCACACATCCGGGAAGTAGCGCAGCGGCTGGCCTGCGGCCGGGAATCCCAGCAGTTGCTGGCAGGTGGGTCCGGGCGTGGGAACCGGCGGGATGTAGGTGTGGGCTTGGGCATTCGGATCAAGGCAGCCCGAGATCTTGTAGGTGAAGCCGTCCAGATCCGACTGGCCTCCCAGGAAGTGCTTGCGCTCCAGCGAGTAGCGGCCGCCGGCCGTCAGTGTCCACGCATCGGTCACATTGAAATCAAGGTGTGTATACGCGGCGTACGAATCGGTCTTGACGTCGTTGGCGGTGTCCAGAATGTACAGATAGCCGGTGTCGAACGGCACGAAGTCATGGACGTAGCCGCCTTCCGTGAAATAGTACAGGCCGGCGGCATAGTGCAGGCGATCGCTGATTGCCTTGCCGTTCAGCTGCAGCTCTTGGGAGAACTGGTGCTGATGCTGGCTGTCGGTCACCTCTTGCATCGATTCGGGCATGCCGTCCAAGTCGGTGCCGATGTTCCAGTTGATCTGCCGCCAGCCGCTGATCGACTTGAATTTCAGGTCGTCGTTGACCTGCCAATCCAACGTGACCGAGGTGCCGACCGCATCCTGTTTCGCAAAGCTCGGACCGTCGGAATACGTCGAATCGATGTTGCCGGTCTGAGTGTTGGCAAAATCCCAATAGATTCGCGGCGTCTGTCCCGGGTAGATCACGCTGCCGACCCCATGGGGACCCTGCGTGACGTACGGTGCGACGGACGGATAGGCGGCGATCAGTCCCGCCAACACCGAGTTCGGCACCCCAACCGCACCCACGCCGCCCAGCGCCGGACTGCCCGGGCCGTAACCCGATCCTGAAAACTTTCCGGTGGTCGAATTCCAGGTGCCCACGGCGAGAGGTCCGCACAGGCCGTTCGTGGTGTTGAACGGGCCGGCGAGCCCTGAAGCAGGCGTGGTGATGCACATGTTGTACAGGTTGCCGAAGATGTTCGTACCGAACAGCGCCGGGGAGGGCGGCATGTAAGTGGTGGCGTTGGCCGTCGTGACGCTGCGGACGGTGTTGGCCAGACCCGACTGGTCCTCGTGCGTGTAGTCGCCCGCGAGGGTCACGTCCAAGACATTCGACGCATGCCATACCATCTTGGCGCGAATCGCCTGCACGTTCTCCCCGCCATTGGCGGAGTTGCTCTGGGTTCCCGGGGCCTTCGGGTAGTCGGACTGCGCGGAGACCTGGTACGGCGTTGAGCCGATGACGGAGTCGGCCGGATACGGGACCGTCTTTTGGTAGCCTTCCCGGGTCTGCGAGGACACGCTGACCGTCGTCAAGATGTCGCTCGAAATCGGCATGTCGGCGGTCAGCAGGACATCGTGGCGGTTGTACGAGCCCAAGGTCATTTCGCCGCCGATCTTCGCTTCGGTGCCCGGCGTGTGGGTGACGATGTTGATCGCGCCGCCGATGGTGTTGCGTCCGAAGAGGGTGCCCTGCGGGCCCTTGAGGATTTCGATGCGGTCGACGTCCAGCAGATTTTGATTCGCGCCGATGGTGCGTGCGAGGTATACGCCGTCCAGGTAGACACCGACGCCGGGATCCAGGTTGAAGGCGAAATCGTCCTGGCCGATGCCGCGGATCGACGCCGACAGCACGGAGCTGTCGCCGGAGAAGGGTGCGCCGCCGTCCAGGTTGACGTTCGGCGTGAAGTTCGAGAGTGCGTGCAGGTTGTTGAGGCCCTTGCTCTGAATCGTCTCCCCGGTAAAGGCCGTGATCGCGATCGGCACGTTCTGGATGTTCTCGCTGCGCTTCTGTGCAGTGACCACGATCTCCTCCAGCTGATCGGCGAATGCCGCCGATCCGATCACCGTCGACGCGACGATCGCCGCGACCGAACCTACCGCAAAGCGGCGGCGGCGAGCGGGTGCCGGTTGTAATTTCCCTAGCGCTGGTCTTCTAGACATGCCGATTCCCCCAATGATCTTTTTAGATTCCCTATACGGCCGTTTATCGTTCAAACGCGCCGCAATGGGTCGCGCCGAGGCCGTACTTGCTCCGGTTTATACACCACCGGCGCAGAACCGATTCAATTGAGAGCGAACTCTTGTTTGTCCTACAGGGTCATTCCCTCATTCTCCACCCCCTCCCGTTCCAAGCCGGGTCGCCGGCGCGAAAGATAGTGAAGCCAAGGAGGCTATACTGGCGGTTTACACAATCGGCCAGCGGGAGGGTTCAATGGCACGCCCAAGCATGGATCAACAACGACTTGCCGACCTTACGAATGTCATCCGGGCCGATATCAAGGCCGGGCTGTACCACGGCGCGGTCATCAAAGTGGCGCGCGCAGGCGCGGTCGCGCTGGAGGCGGCCATCGGCGCGGCCGATGCGGCGCAGACGCATCCGCTCGAGATCGGCTCCGTGTTCAGCATCTTCTCCATCACCAAGGCGTTCACCAATACGCTGGTGCTGCGTGCGATCGAGCAGGGGCAGTTCGCGCTGACATCGGGCGTCTCGGAATTGATCCCCGAATTCAGCGGTCACGGCCGCGAGAAAGTGCAGATCTGGCACCTGCTGTCGCACCAGGCGGGCTTCCCGATCATCTTCGAGGTCAAGCCCGGCATGTACATCGACCGTTTCGAGGAGATGGTCGCCGCCGTCATCGAAGTGGTGAGACCCGCGGAGGCGCCCTGCACCACCGTGGCATACTCGCCGCTGGTGAACCACGTGCTGATGGCGGAGTGCGTGCGCCGATGCGACCCCAAACGGCGCGGTTATCGCCAGATCGTCCAGGAAGAAATTCTGACGCCGCTCAAGATGAACGATACCTCGGTGGGACTGCGCGCGGACCTCAAGCCGCGCCATGTGGTGCCGGACTTTCGCGGCAACTATCCGATCGGTCATCGCGGGCACAGCAACTTCGGTCCCAACGGTGCATTCGAGGAAGAGCATGCCGAGATGCCCTGGGTGGGAATCGCCTCGACGGTGCCCGACATGTTCCGTTTTGCGGAGATGTTCCGGCAGAACGGCACGCTCGACGGAATGCGCATCCTGTCTCCTGCAATGCTGGCGCTGGCGCGCCGCAACTGGACCTTCGAGAAGCCCAACGAGCTGTACGTGGCGCGCGGCCGCGAGCGCGGCTGGGATCCCGCACCGGCGTACATCGGGCTGGGGTTTTCGCTGCGCGGCACGGCGATGTGCCGCCACATGTTCGGCACGCTGGCCTCCCCGGGAACCTTCGGCAACTATGGTGCGGGCACCACGCTGTTCTGGGTCGATCCGGAGCGCGATCTGTCGTTCACCTTCCTGTCGGCGGGCCTGATGGAGAGCAACGCCAATATCGAGCGCTTCCAGAAACTGTCGGATATGGTCATTTCCGCCGCGTCGTAGGCGCGCCCAAGAGTCGCTTAGCGGAGCGCGGCGAAGCGCGCTTTGACGGGAAGCCGGATGGGACCGTGACCGATGGTGGTCATCCACGGTTCGGGATCGCCGGCAGCCTGGAACTGTTCAATGTTCTCGACCAGGGCTCCCAGCAGCGCCTCTGCCTCGAGGAGCGCGAGTATCCTGCCCACGCATGCGTGTACGCCGTAGCCAAAGCCGAGGTTATCGCGGTTGTTTCTGCGCACCTCGTATCGATCCGGCGTCTCCCAGCGGCGCGGGTCGCGGTTGGCGGCGGCGAACATCAGTCCGCAGCGTTCGCCCGCCGGTATCAGGTAGTCGTCGATCTGCACATCCTTCATTGCGATGCGCCCTGCCATGCGTGAGGGCGAGTCCCAGCGCAGACTTTCCTCGAACGCCGCCCTGACGAGTGCGGGGTCGGAGCGCACCAGGTGGTATTGGTCCGGGAATTCGCAGAATGCGCGAATGGTGTTGGCCAGCGTGAGCACGGTGGTGTCGGCGGCCGCCGACAGCAGGATGCCCACCAGCAGATTGGCCTCCTGTGCCGTGACCTCGCCGCGATCGGCCGCCTCGTACATGGCCATTCCCAAGCTCCCCGGCGCGAGATTCTCACGGTTGCAGCACCGGCCCGCCCAGGAGATGACGGCTTCGGTGTTCTGCATGGCCTCATGGAACAGCTCGTTCATCGGCCCCATCGTCGCCCACACCATGTTGCCGAAGGCGTACATGTGCTCGCGCCCCTCGAGCGGCAGGCCGATCAGATCGGGGAGCACTTTGTAGACGAACGGCTGCGTGATGTCGGCGACCGCGTCGATGACCTCTCCTTCGCGCGGGCGCAAGCCGTCGACAATGCTCCGTGCATCGCTGCGAAAGCCTTCGGCCATGTGCGACAGCGCACGCGGTGAGAGCGCGTTCGCCACCACCGCGCGCACGCGGGTGTGCTTGGGCGGATCGTCGGTGAGCAGGAGTTCAGGCCGCACGGAGTTCGGGTCGTGCCAGGGACGCGAGGTGGAGGAGAAGCTCTTCCAATCCCGAAGTCCGGCGGCCACATGCTCGTGGCGCGCGAGCATGGTGATGTTCTCTCCCGGCAGCCTGACGACGGGTGCGAACTCACGCAGCCGGTCGTCGATCGCCCGCGCGTTCCTTACCGATTCCCGCGAGAACGGGTCCACATCGAATTGCGGAATTGCCTTCGGCATCGTGCCCACCTACCCCGCGGCGGCAATGCCGCCGTCGACGTGCAGAATCTCGCCGTTGATGAACGAGGCCGCGGCGGAGAGCAGAAATGCGCAGGCCTCGGCGTTGTCCTCCACCCGTCCCAGCCGTCGCAGCGGAATGGAGCGCGTGCGGCGGGCGTATTCCGCCTCGTCGTTGAGCCCGAGCGCGCCCGGTGTGGGCACCGAACCCGGAGCGATCGCGTTGACACGCACGTTGCGCGGCCCCAGTTCGGCTGCCAACACCTTGGTGAGCGTGACGATGGCGCCCTTCACCAGGCTGTACGCCGCCGTGTTGGCAAACCCCTTCTCCGCCACGGGCGATGCCATGTTGACGATCGACCCTCCGCGCGCCGCATCGTAATGCGCGAGCAGCGCCTGCGCGCCCCAGACACTGCCGTTGATGCCGATGGCGGTCATGCGGTTGAGCGTTTCCGGCGCGATGTTCTCCACCGGCTCGTAACGCAGCAACATCGCGTTGTTGATCACCGCATCGATGCGGCCTCCCTGTGCGGCGAAGTGCGCCGCGGCGGCCATCATCTGTTCGCGCACCGCGACGTCGACGGGGTAGGCGAATGCACTGCCCCCGGCGGCGCGAATACCCTTGACCACCGCATCGCAGCCGGCCCCATCGACATCGGTCACCGCCACGGCGGCGCCGCAACGGGCCAGTTTCTCCGCCATGGACCGGCCGAGGCCGCGCGCGGCGCCGGTGATGAAGACGCGCTGGCCGGACAAGCCGGGATAGCCTTCCATAGCGCTCATAATTGCAGCTTCCATGCCACGCCGTCGGGTACGATGCGGCCCGCGGTGGGCTCGGCAAAATGGCTGCCGATCACGAGCGTGCCGGTGTTGCAGAAGCGCCGTACGAACTCGCAGCGTGTGCGCGCGGCCTGCGGCTTGTCCATGTCGAAGCGCGCTTCTGTGGCAGGTACCGCGATCTGGATCGGGTTGTGCATCAAATCCCCGGTAATGACGGCTTGTTCGCCGCGCGAATCGATCAGTACGCTCACATGTCCGGGTGTGTGGCCCGGCGTCGCGATCAGCGAGACCTCCTCGGTGAGGCGAAAATCCGCATCGATGAATTCCTCGAGGCCCGCGGCCAGTATCGGGTCGATCGAGTCCTGCAGATGGTTCATGTGATGGTAGCCGCCGGTGTCGCGCAGATGCTTCCAATGTTGCCATTCGCGCCGCCCGAAGAGATAGCGCGCCTGTGGAAAGGTCGGCACCCACTTGCCGTCGACCAGCCGGGTGTTCCAGCCCACGTGATCGAAGTGCAGGTGCGTGCACAGCACATCCGTGACCTGTGCGGCGGGAAAGCCGGCGGCGGACAGATCCTCCAGAAAACTGTTCCGCATGTTGCAGAACACCTCGAACTCACGCTGCCGGTCGTTGCCGATGCAGGTGTCGATCATGACGGTTCTGCCCTTCGAGCGCAGCACGAAGCATTGGAAGGAGATGATCATGCGGCCCTCGGGCGTGGCGAAGTGCGGCACCAGCCACCCGAACTGCCGCACGTACTGCGGCGTGGCGTCGGGAAGCAGCATGCTGATGTCATCTTCGAAGCCGTAGACCTCGACGATGCGCGCGATATCGACATCGCCTACGCGCCAGTGCCTTATATGTTCAGCCGCCATGCCTGCCCCCTAGGCCCTCAAGTATGCCCCATGATCAAAGCGGCGGCCTTTTCGGCCACCATCACGATCGGCGCGTTGGTGTTGCCGCCGACAATACGCGGAAAAACCGCGCCGTCCACCACTCGTAAGCCATCGATGCCGCGCACTCTCAAGGCAGGGTCCACCACCGCCATGGCATCGACTCCCATGCGGCAGCTCCCCACCGGATGATGTACGGTGGCGGTTGCCTCGCGCAAATACGCCGCAAGTTGCGCATCGCTTCTCAACCTGCGGCCCGGGCGCACTTCGGCGGCCTTGTAGGGCGCGAAGGCGGGCGCGTCGCAGAGTTGCCGGGCAAGATGCAGGCCGCGCAGCAGCGGCGCGGCGTCCTCGGGGTCCGCCAGGATGTTGGGATTCACCTTGGGGGCGGCCCGCGGGTCGCTGCTCGCGAGCCTCACCTCGCCGCGGCTGCGCGGGTACAGATTCACGACGCTCATGGCGAAGCCGTGACCCAAGGGCAGCGCAAAGGCGTGGGGATTGCGCCGCGCCGGCTGAAACGCGATCTGAATGTCGGGGCGATCGGCGCCCGCGCCGCTTCGAATGAATGCGGTCGACTCGAACACATTGCTCGCCAGCGGCCCGCGTCGCGCGAGCGCATATTCGGCGAGATTCCACAGCGCCCGCGGCAAAGTGCGCCATGACAGTCCGTAGGAGGTGGTATCGCGCATTTCGAGCGCCACGATGGCGGCGGGGTGGTCGTGATAGTTCGCGCCGACGCCGCCAAGGTCGGCCTTGACGCCGACCCCCACCGACTCCAGATGCCGGGCCGGGCCTATGCCTGAGAGCATCAGAAGCTGGGGCGAGTGAACCGCGCCGGCGCACAGGATGACCTCGCGCGATGCCTGCACCGAACGCCGCCCGTCGGCGGCGGATACGTCGACGCCGGTGGCGCGGCCCGCTTCGATGCGAATTCCCGTGACGGCGCTGCGCGTGAGTAGGGTGAGATTGCTGCGGCCGAGGGCCGGCATCAACATGGCGCGCGCGGACGAATCTCGAACCCCGCGATGAATGGTGCCCTGGCGAAGACCGTAGCCCTCCGGATCGGGGCCGGTGAAATCGCCGCACGCCTGATAGCCGCCGACCGCCGCGAAGGCATCGCAAAACGCCTGATTCAGGCGATTGGGCTTCGGGATGAAGGTCACGTGGATGGGTCCGTCGAGGCCGTGTACGTGGGCGTCGCGCCGGTCGGCATTGTTTTCCGACAATCGAAAGTAAGGCAGTACCTCCCGCCAGCTCCACCCCAGGTTGCCGGCGGCAGCCCAATCGTCGTAGTCCTTCGGGTGGCCGCGGTGGTAGGCCATGCCGTTGATGGAGCCCGAACCTCCGACCACTTTGCCGCGCGGCAGCGGCAGGCGGCGGTTGTTGAGCGCAGTCTGCGGTTCGGTGGTGAGCCCCCATGTCAGGCCCCGATGCATGATCGCCGCGCCGACCAGCGCAGGCACCTGGATGAAGGGGTGGCGTGCCGGCCCCCCGGCTTCGAGCAGGCAAACCCGCGTGTGCGGGTCTTGCGACAGGCGGGCGGCGAGCACGCACCCTGCCGTGCCTGCACCGACGATGACGTAGTCGAACGGAGCGTCGAGCGTCAAGGGTGCTTGCGAAACGGCAGCGTCAGGATGAAGAGAATGAGCCGCGGCGTCAGCAGCTTCAGCGCAGCGCGTGCGGCCTCAGGACCCAGGCGCGCGGTCATGGGCATGGCGCCGAACACCTTGCCCTTGATGAGAAGGCTGTTGCCGTCGCGCGCCAGAGAGCTCACGGTCAGCAGTTCGCTTCCGTCGCTGGATTGCAGCTTCACTTCACGCGTCCTTGTTTCTCGAAATCAAGTCCGAGCGCTTCGAACATCTTCATCGCCGTGGCGCGCCCCGCGCCGAATACCCCGCCGCCCGGGTGCTGGAACGGACCCACCAGGTAGAAGCGCTCGAGGCCTGGCACCGTATATCCCCCGAGTTCCGGAGTGGGGCGATGCGCGCCGCTCTGATAGGTGGCGGTGGCGATTCCATGCAGATCGCCGCGCCGGAAGCTCGGGGATGTGCGCTCCATGTCGACCGGGCTGTCGACATGGGCCTTGAGCACGCAGCCGGGAATGTTCGCGACGAATTTCGACAGATGGGCAAGCATGCGATCCGCGTATTCCTGCTTCGTCGCGTCCCAGCTGCGCCCGTCCGGGCGCCGGTAGGGGACATAATCCCACAAATGCAGAATGGCCTTGCCCGGCGGCACGCGGCTCGGATCGAACTGCGACAGCGAGCCCAAGCCCAGCAGCGGGTACGGCATGAACTGACCGTAGCGCAGTTCGTCGAAGTCGCGACGCAGAGTTTCGTAGCTCATCGGCAGCATCTCGACCATGACCGCCTCGCACCGGTCGCGAGTGCGGAACCTCAGCGGTTCGCCGAGCGCTGCGTGCACCGTGATGCAGGCCGCGGCGGTGATGTGGGTGGCCTGCGCGGCCGCGCGCGCCTGAGCATCCATGCCGTCGATCATGCCGCCGAGCAGGTGCGGATGAATGGCGCCGATGACGGCGTCCTTCGCCGCAAAGCTGCGGCCGTCGACCGTCTCGACGCCGACGGCGCGGCCGTTGGCGACCTTGATGCGCGCCACATCGGCATTGGCGATGACCTCACCGCCATGGTCGCGGATGCAGGCGATGAGGGCGTCGGTCAACCTGCCGGCGCCGCCGCGCGCCACACCGAAACCGCTGCCCTCGAGAAAGCCCAGGAACACGTATACGCCGATGGCGGTCGCCTTTTCGTCGGGGGACACCAGGTTCTCGCCGGCCACCCGCGCAAAATGCATGCGCACCTGCTCGTGCTCGAACAGATCGCAAAGCAGATCGTGACTGCTCATCTGTATGACCCGCCACAACTCGCGGCCTTCGCGGCTCTGGTCGAACATGGCATAGGTGGCGCCGAGCGGGGCGGGCGGCACGTACAGCGAGGATGCTATCATCGGCAGCCATGCGGCGGCCTTGAGCGACATCCGGCGAAAGGTTTCAGCGTCGCGCTTCGAGAACTTCGCGATCTCGGCGGCCGACTTCTCGCGGTCGCGATACAGCTTGAGCGTGCTGCCATCCTCGAACACCGACATCATCGGCACTTCAGGGAAGATGTATTCGAGTCCGTAGCGCGACTTCAGCTTGAGCTCGTCGTTCTTGAGCAGCGGGTTGGCCTGGATGAATATGTGGCTCATGGAGTGCTGGTCGTGACGGAAGCCCGGCAGGGTGAGTTCGCGCGTCACCACGCCGCCGCCGAACCAGGCGTTGCGCTCTAGCACCAGTACCCTCTTGCCGGCGGCCGCCAGATAGGCGGCAGCCACCAAGCCGTTGTGGCCCGACCCCACGGCAACGATGTCTGCGGTCGTCAAGTTTGTGTTCACTCTTGGAGTTGCTTGTTGCTGCGGATCCCGCGAGCATAGCGCCATGCTCGCGAATTATGAAATCTGCGCGGTCCGCTACGGCCATCTCGAACGCACGGCCCGCCACAACTTCATCGGCGGCGACGAGCACGACGGTCCCATGCCGCTCGACTACTACGTCTGGACGATCCGGGGTCCCGGCGTGTGTTTTGTGCTCGATACCGGATTCGATGCGGCAATGGGCGCGGCGCGCGGCCGGCGGCTGGTGCAGCCCGTCGAGGCGGGGCTTGCGTCCGTGGATGTCGATCCCGCGCAGGTGAGCGACGTGATCGTGAGCCATATGCACTACGATCACGCGGGCAACCACGAGCTGTTCCCGCGCGCGCGTTATCACCTGCAGACCGAGGAGATGTCGTTCTGCACGGGCAGAGCCATGTGCCATGCCGTCATGCGTGCGCCCTATGAGGCGCGCGATGTGCAGGCCATGGTTGCCAAGCTATATGCCGGGCGTGTGGTATACCACGATGGGGTCGCCGATCTGGCGCCGGGCATCACGCTTCACCGCGTCGGCGGACATACGCGCGGCCTGCAAATCGTGCGGGTTCACACGCAGCGGGGCTGGGTGGTGCTGGCGTCGGACGCTGCACACTTCTACGCCAATTGGCGGGAGCGGCGGCCATTTCCGATTGTCGACAATGTCGCGGCCTATCTCGATGCCTTTGCCGCCATCGAGGCGCTCGCGAGTTCGCCGCAGCATGTCATTCCGGGACACGACCCTCAGGTGCTCGCGCGCTATCCGGCGGCGCGCGCCGGCCTCGCCGATGCGGTGCGCGTGGATCTCGAGCCGCGGCGGGGAGAGGGGGACTAGTGGGCGAAAAGATTGCCTTCATCGGCGTGGGCCGCATGGGATCGGGAATGGTGGCGCGGCTGATCGCGGCCGGACATGAGCTGACGATTTACGATCCTGCGGCGTCGGCCTTGGGCGCGCCTGCCTCGCTCGGCGCAAGGATCGCGCGCTCCGTGGCCGAAGCGGCCGCGTCCTGCAGCGTGGCCATGGCCAGCGTGCCAGGTCCCGCCGATGCGCGCGAAACCGCGCGCGCCATCGCGGACTCTCCCATGGTCAAGGTATTCGTCGACCTGTCCACCTCGGGACCGGCGGCGGCGCAAGCGATCGCGGCCCTGCTCGCGCCGCGCGCAATCGGCGCCGTCGATGCGCCGGTCTCCGGGGGCGTGAAGGGAGCGGCCGCAGGCAAACTCGCCATCATGGCCTCAGGCCCCGCGTGGGCCATGGAACGGGTTCGCCCGCTCCTCGATGTGCTGGGCAAGGTCTATCCGCTCGGCGAAAAGCCGGGTCTCGGCCAGACGGTCAAGCTCGCCAACAATCTGATGTCGGCAGCGTCGCTCGCCATCGCAGCCGAGGCCCTCGCGATGGGGGTGAAGGCCGGTGTCGATCCTGCGGCGATGCTCGAGGTGCTCAATGCCTCGTCGGGCCGCAACAGCGCCACGCAGGACAAGATACCGAAGCACGTGCTGAATCGCAGATTCGATTTCGGATTTGCCAACGCGCTGTCGTTCAAGGACGTGCGCCTGTGTCTCGATGAAGCCGAGGCACTGGGTGTGCCGATGGTGGTGGGCGCGGCCGTGCGGCAGATGCTGTCCATTACCCATCAGATCCACGGCGCGGCAGCGGATTGCACCGAGCTGGTGAAAGTCGTGGAAGATTGGGCGGGCTGCCGGATCGGCAACACAGAGGAGTAAGGCCGTGGGACAGGATACATTTGAAAAGGGTATGAAGCTGCGCAAGCAGGTGCTGGGCGCCGACTATGTGGAACGCTCCATGGCCGGCGCCGACGAGTTCAGCAGACCCATGCAGGAGCTCTCGACCGAGTACTGCTGGGGGCATGTGTGGACGCGGCCGGGACTGGCGCTGCGCGATCGCAGTCTCATCAACATCGCGATGATCAGCGCGTTGAACAGGCCGCATGAATTGAAACTGCACGTCAAGGCCGCGCTCAACAACGGGGTGACGCGCGAGGAGATTCGCGAAGTCCTGCTTCAGGTGGCCGTGTATTGCGGCGTGCCGGCCGGCATCGACAGCACGCGCATTGCGCGCGAGGCGTTCGCGGAGGTAGATCAGGCAAAACAGGGGTAGCACATGGTGACCGCGCGCACACCGCAGGAGCAGCTGGTGCTCGACTTCTTCCGCATCTTGAGCAGCGGCGATCTCGAGGCCATCCGTGCCACGCTGCATCCTGAAGCCACCTGGCGCCCCATGGTGGAGGGCGTGCCGGGGGCGGGCGTTCATGGGCCGCGCGATAAGATCGTCGATGAGTTTTTGGCGCCGGTGCGCGGCTTGTTTCTACCCGGCGATCCGAAAACCACGGTCGACCGCATGGTATCGACGGGCGACACGGTGATGTGCGAATCGCGCGGCACCGGCACGCTGCGCGACGGCAGGACGTACCACAATCGCTACGCCTGGAGCATCGACGTGCGCGGCGGCAAGATCTTTGCCATCCGCGAATACATGGACAGTCACTACGTCGCCACCCTGTTCGGCGGCGGCGCGTAACGCCGGATCGGCGATGAACGGCCGCCCGGGCGATATCTTCGATTACGTGATCGCAGGCGCCGGCACCGCCGGCTGCGTGCTTGCCAATCGGCTGTCGGCCCAGGAGGGAGTCACGGTCGCCCTGATCGAAGCGGGCCCGCCTGACGACGACCCTGCCATCCATGTGCCCGCCATGGTGGCCAAGGCCATCGGCAATCCGCGCCAATCCTGGGGGTACCGGACGGTGCCGCAGCGGCATCTCGACGGCCGCGAGCTGCCGGTGCCGCGCGGCCGTGTGCTCGGCGGTTGTTCGTCGATCAACGGCATGGTGTATTTTCGCGGCCATCCACGCGACTACGATGAATGGCGGCAGCCCGGTTGGGGGTACGCGGATCTTTTGCCCTATTTCCAGCGGCTCGAGAACTATGAGGCGGCGCGCACGCCGCAGCGCGCCCGCGGCGGCCCGGTGAACGTCATCGACATCCCCGAACCCAATCCGCTGGTGCGGCGCTTTCTGGCGGCGACCGACAGTCTAGGCCTGCCGCGCTGTGCGGATTTCAACGGCGGCGATCCGGAAGGATTCGGCCCGCGGCAGGCGGCCATCCGCAACGGGCGGCGCGAGTCCGGGGTGACGGCGTACCTTGATCCCGCGCGGCCTCGCCGCAATCTGAAGATCGTGACCGGCGCGCTGGTCACCCGCGTGGTGTTCGCCGGAAGGCGCGCCACGGGTGTGGAGATGGAACGGGACGGAGTGCGCAGCATCATTGAGGCCCGGCGCGAGGTCATCGTCGCCTGCGGCGCCTACGGCTCGCCGCAGCTGCTGATGCTCTCAGGCATAGGCGACGGCGCCGCCCTGCAATCCTTGAATGTGGCCCCGCTGCTCGATCTGCCTGCGGTCGGCAGACATCTGCACGATCACCCTGCCGCGTCGATCGCCGTGCGCACCGCCGATACCGAATCCTACGGCCTGTCATGGCGCACGCTGCCGCGCAGCTTCGGCATCGCCGCGCAATACCTCCTGCGTCGCTCCGGGCCGCTGGCGAGCAATGTGTTCGAGGCCAATGGGTTCATGCGCTCGAAGCCGCAGGCCGATCGGCCCGATCTACAGATCATCTTCATGCCGGCGCATCGCAATCCCAGCGGCCATTGGCTGCCGCGCGGGCACGGCTACGGAATACTGTTCGCGAACGTGCGCCCCGCGAGCCGTGGGAGCGTCACCTTGGTGAGCGGCGACCCGCACGACAAGCCGGCGATCGATTTCAATTTCCTCGCCGACGAGGGCGACATGGACGTGCTGGTGAGAGGGTTCGAGGTTGCGCGTTCGATCCTGTCGGCGCCCTCGTTCGCGCCGCTGGCGGGCCGGGAAATCTCGCCGGGGCCCGCGGTGCGGGAGCGCGCGCAAATAGAGACGCACATCCGCAACTCGTTGGTCACGGTGCACCATGCCTGCGGCACCTGCCGCATGGGCGAGGTCGTGGATGCAACGCTGCGAGTGACAGGCATCGATGCGCTGCGTGTGGTGGACGCTTCGGTCTTCCCCACGGTGGTCGCGGGCAACTCCAATATTCCCGTCAATGCTGTGGCCGAACGGGCGGCGGATCTGTTGCTGGAGAAACTCAAGTGAAAGACTTTGCAGGCATGAAAATCATCGTCACCGGCGGCGCGGGCAGCATCGGTCATGCGGCGGCCTGCGTGCTGGCGGCGAAGGGCGCCGATATTCTACTGGTCGACATCAATCGCGACGGACTCGAGCAGCGGCGCGCCGCGGTCGCCGGGTACGGCACGCAGGTGGAGATCTTCCATGCCGACGTCAGCCGGTCGGAAGACGTGCGCGGCTATGTTGCCGCGGCCTGCAAGGCCTTCGGGCGCATCGACGGGCTGTTCAACAACGCCGGCACGGAAGGCAAGGTGGCCTCCATCGAGAGCTACGATGAGGCCGAATTCGACCGCCTGATGGCGGTGAACTTGCGCGGCATATTCCTGGGGCTGCGGCATGTGATTCCGGTGATGCTCGCACAGGGCGCCGGCGCGGTGGTCAACACGGGGTCGATCGCCAGCGAACGCGGGCTTGCAGGGGCCTGCGCCTACAACGCCACCAAGCACGGGGTGATCGGGCTCACGCGCACTGCCGCCGCGGATGTCGGGGCGCGGGGCGTGCGCGTGAACGCTGTGATGCCGGGGGTCATCGACACACCGCTGCTGGAGGCCATGCTCAAGACCCTGTTCAACGGCGATGTCGAGCTCGGCAAGCGTACCTTGGGCAAGGTTGCGCCGCAGGAGCGCATCGGTCAGCCGCGCGAGGTGGCCGAGACGGTGGCGTTTCTGTTGTCGCCCGCGGCCGGCTTCGTCAACGGCGCGGCCTGGTCGGTGGACGGCGGCGCGCTATGCACCATCCGCCACTGATGCCGCCGAATTCCATGAGCCGTTACCAATGGCTGCTTGTGGCGCTGCTCAGCGCGAATTTCGGCGTCGTGTTCTTCGATCGCAATGTCTTCAGCTATCTGACGTCGTTCATACAGCCGGACCTTTCCCTGAGCAATTTCCAGATCGGCAACATCGCCTCGGCCTTCTCCTTCAGCTGGGCGATCGCTGGGCTCGGCATGGGAAGCATCGCGGACCGATTCGGACGGCGCAAGCCCCTGCTCGTGGCGGCAACCGTCGCCTTCTCGATGGCGTCGGTGTTGTCGGGTTTTGCATCCGGGTTCGCCTGGCTGCTCGGCGCCCGCCTGCTGATGGGCATCGCCGAAGGCGGCATCATGCCGATCACTCAGACGCTGATCGCCGCGGACGTGCCGCACCGGCGCCGCGGGCTGGCGCAGGGCATCGCCCAGAATTTCGGGGCCAACTTGCTCGCCAACACGCTGGGTCCGCTGATCATCGTGTGGATGGCGGTCCGCTTCGGTTGGCGCAACGCATTTTTTCTTGCCGCGCTCCCGGGCCTCGTCATGGCGCTGTTGATCGCGGCGCTGGTGCGCGAACCCAAGATGGCAGCGCCTGCTTCGGGCGTCGAGCGCGGCGGATTGGCCGGCGTGCTTGCCGATCGCTCGATGCTGATGTGCATTGCGATCTCGACGCTGCTGGTAGCCTACCTGGTGGTGTTCTTCACGTTCGGCCCGCTGTATCTCATCCGGGTGCGCGGCTTCGACCAGCAGCACATGAGCTGGCTCATGTCCTCGTTCGGCGTGGCGTCCATGGCCGTGGCATTTCTCGTGCCGGGTTCTTCCGACCGATTCGGGCGCAAACCGGTCATCATCGTGGCTTCCTTGCTGGGACTGGCGCTGCCGCTCGGCTTGTTGTTCTGCGGCAGGCAGCTTGCCCCGCTCATAACCTGCATCGCGGTGGGTGCGGCGCTGAGCGGCGTGTTTCCGCTCGCCATGGCGACCATTCCCTCGGAAATCGTCGGCCCGTCCCACACGGCCACCGCATTGTCCCTGACGATGGGAATCAGCGAGATTCTGGGCGGCGTATTGGCGCCGAGCGTCGCCGGCAAGGTCGCCGACCTCTCGGGACTGGACAAACCCATGTGGATACTGACCGGCCTCGTCGCAGCGATCATCGCGTTGGCGGCGATGCTGCGCGAGACGGCGCCCGCGGTGCTTGCAAGACGCGAACACGGCGCGCACTGAGCGCAGATTTCTCATGCTCTCCCAGTTGGGAGCATCGCCGCCACGGTTGTATCATCCGCGGCTGTCACTCGATGCGAACGACACCATGACCAAGCCACTTGAATTAATCGGGTCTTTTTGGACGCTCGCGGTCGGAGCCGATCCGCTCGGCGACCAACGCTGCCTGCACGACTTCCGGACGCGCGTGGAAATCGCGGCGGCGGCCGGATTCACCGGCATGGGGTTTTGGCACACGGACATCCTCGAGATCCGCAAGAAATACAGCTTCAAGGAGATGAAGCAGATCCTGGATGCCAACGGCATCGTCAATGTCGAGGTGGAGTGGCTGCTGGACTGGTACTGCACCGGCGCACGCAGGGCCGCATCGGATGAAACCCGCGCGCTGCTGCTCGACGCCGCGGAGGCCTTGCGCGCCCGGCATGTCAAGATTGCCGATCTCGGCAATGACTGCGCCGACGTTCCCCGGATGACGGAGGCGTTTGCGCCTCTCTGCCGCCAAGCCGCCGAGCGCGGCACCAACATCCTGTTCGAAATGCTGCCGGCGCAATTCTCGCGCGCGCCCTCGCTCGATCAGGTGCTGGCGCTCACCCGCGGATCGGGTGAGCGCAACGGCGGGATCATGCTCGATAATCTGCACTTGCAGCGCATCGGCATCGGTGCCGATGAGATGGTGCGCAAGCTTGAAGCCGGCGATCTTGTCGGGGTCGAGATCAACGACGGCATGCTGGCCGTGCCGGTGAAGTTTCAAGATTCCGTGGTCAACAAGCGCCTGTTGCCCGGCGACGGCGAGTTCGACATCGCCGCTTTCCTGCAGGCCCTCTGGACGGTCGGCTATGATGGGCCGATCGGCGTCGAGGTCCTGAACGAATACATCAGGAAGTGGGATCTCAAGACGGCGGCGACCGAGGCATTTGCAAAGACGCAGCGGGTGGTGGCGGCGGCGCGTCAGCCGAAGAAGTAAGCCGCCCATCGCTCGAGGAGTCTCGTGACCGAACCCAAGTTGACCGACTGGAAGCAGATGTACGGCGCGCTCTGCCGGATACGCCTGTTCGAGGGCCACGTGCAGCGGCTGGCCGGCGCGGGCGAGATCCCTGGATTTCCGCACCTTTCCACCGGCCAGGAAGCCGTGGCCGTCGGTGTCTGTACGCAGCTCGAGCGCGGCGACGTGCTGTTCACCAGCCATCGGGGGCACGGCCACGTGCTCGCCAAGGGCAGCGACATCGAGGCGACCTTCGCCGAGATTCTGGGCCGGCGCACCGGCCTGTGCGCCGGACGGGGCGGTTCGATGCACCTGGTCGACGCCGCGAACGGCGTGCTGGGCGCGACCGGCGTCGTCGCCGGCAATCTTTCGCTCGCCGCGGGCGCCGCGTGGGCCGCGCAAGCCCAGGGCCGACGGGACATCAGCGTGGTATTTTTCGGCGATGGAGCGACGGGCGCCGGCGTCTTTCACGAAACGCTGAATCTCGCCGCGCTGTGGCGCCTGCCGCTGTTGTTCGTCTGTGAAAACAACGGCTACGCCGAGTTCACCAGCCGCGAGGAACACTCCAACGTCAAGCACGTGAGCAGTTTCGCCGCACCGTATGGCATTGCCACACAGACCATCGACGGCAACGACCTGCCGACGGTCTTCGCGGCCGCGGCTGCCGCGATCGATGTCTTGCGCCGCGGCGAAGGTCCCTATCTGCTCGAATGCATGACTCATCGCATGGCCGGGCACTACGTCGGCGATTCGCAACAGTACCGATCGAAGGAGGAACTGGCCGCAATTCGCGAGAAATGCCCCATCGAGCGCCTGAGGCGGTACCTGACAGGGCGCGGGGTCGGCACGGAGGAACTCGACGCCATCGGCGAGCAGGCGAAAACCGAGGTGCACGGGGCCGTGGAGCGTGCACTCGCAGCGCCGCGGCCCGATCCGGCCACCGTGCTTGAATACGTGTATCGCGCGCCGGCGCTGGCCGGGATTGCGGGCTGAGGCGCCGTGCAGCGCACGTTCATCGAGATCCTGCGCCGGGCGCTCGACGAGGAATTGGCGCGCGACCCCGCGGTACATCTGCTGGGCGAGGATGTCGCGGCGGGTGGTGCATTCGGGGTCACCCGTGGTCTCGCAGAGAGGCACGGCGCCGCGCGGGTCCGCAACACTCCCATCAGCGAAGCTGCCATCACCGGCCTCGCCACCGGCGCCGCGCTGTGCGGCCTGAAGCCCGTGCTCGAAATCATGTTCATCGATTTCGCCACGCTGTCCATGGACTGCCTGGTCAACCAGACCGCCAAGTACCGCTACATGTCGGGCGGCCGGCTCGCGGTTCCCCTGGTGGTACGCACCCAGGCGGGCGCCGCCGGCGGAGCTGCGGCTCAACATTCGCAGAGCCTCGAAGCCTGGTTCATCCACGTGCCGGGACTCATCGTGGTCGCGCCTTCGACGCCTGCCGAGGCATATGGCCTTCTGAAGAGCGCGATCCGGCTCGGCGAACCGGTGCTCTTCATCGAGCACAAGCGGCTGTACACGATGAAGGAGGAACTGCCCGAGGACGCCGAATTGCCGCCGATCGGCAGGGCGCGGATCGCCAGGTCGGGCACGGATGTCACCGTGATCGCCTATTCTGCAATGGTGCAAAGCGCGTTGGAGGCGGCCCGGATACTGGCGGACGACGGCATCTCCGCGGAGATCATCGACCTGCGCACGCTGCTGCCGCTCGACATGGCGACGATTGCGAAGTCGGTGTCCAAAACTCATCGGGCGCTGACCGCGCATGAGGCGGTGCTGAACGGCGGGGTGGGCGCCGAGATCGCGGCCCGCATCGGGTCGGAGCTCTTCGACGAACTCGACGCTCCCGTGCTTCGCGTGGGTTGCGGCTTTGCTCCCATTCCCTTCGCTCCGGAGCTCGAGCGCGCGCTGCTGCCGGGCAGCGCGGACATCGTGCGCACGGTGCGCGGCATGATGGAGCGTCAGTGACCCAGGTTGCGCAGGAAATTCCGAAGGTCGGCCTCGTGATGGAGGAAGTGAGGATCGTACGCTGGCTCAAGGGCGTCGGCGACGTCGTGGTTGCCGGTGAACCGCTGCTCGAGGTCGAAACCGAAAAGGCGGTGGTTGAAATCGAGGCGGCCGTCACCGGGCGGTTGTCGCAGATCCTGGTGCAGGCGGACGGTCGGGCGACTGTCGGCGATCAAGTCGCCTGGATCGAGTCCGCCCAGGCGCAGGGCGCGGCTGCTGCTGCGCCTGCGCAGCGCCGGGTCGATCCCGGGACCGCCGCGCCGACCCCCCCGCCAGCCGCTAACGCAGCGCGCAACGAAGCGCGCGACGCGGCGCGCACTCGAAGCACTCCCGTCGCCCGCAAGTTCGCCGGCGAGCACGGCATCGATCTTGGGAGCATCACCGGCACGGGACCGCGCGGTCGCATTCAGCTCGACGATGTGCAACGAGCCATCGATGTGCCGCGATGCGCCGGTGACGCCCCGCAGCCTCTCTCCCCGATGCGCCGCGCGCTGGCACGCGCCATGACCTTGAGCAACGCCGCCATTCCCCAGTTCACGGTCACTCGTGCGGTCGACTGGACGGAGTTGCAGTCCTTGCGTCCTGAGTTCGCGGCGAAACTCGGACCGGCTGCACCGAAATTGTCGGTCAACGATTTTCTGCTGCAGGCCGTTGCGCGGACGCTGATCGAGTTACCCGCGCTGAACGCCACGTTCTCGGGCGATCCGGAGTCGGTGGATGCAGGGCTGGTCGAGGCAAGAGGCGCGCATATCGGCCTGGTGGTTGCGCTCGACGACGGCTTGTTGGTGCCGGTGATTCATGATGTCGAGCGCTTGGGGCTGGCCGAGATTGCGCGCCGCCGCGAGGAGTGCGTCGAGCGCGGCCTCAAAGGGCGACTTAAGCGCGAGGATACCGCCGGCGCCACCTTCAGCATCTCAAATCTGGGCGCGGAAGGACCGGACCGCTTCACGGCCATCATCAATCCGCCGCAATCCGCGATACTCGCCGTCGGGCGCAGGCGGGATTGCGTGGTGGCGAAAGAGGGCGCCATCGTCGTGCGCCCGCTGTCGGATCTCACGCTCACCGTCGATCATCGAGTCGCGGACGGTCGCCTTGCCTCGCAGTTCCTCGCAAGACTGATCGCAATACTCGAGGGCCGCGACTGGCGCTGGGAATAGGCTTTTGCAACCGCAAGGTACTGGTTTGCCATCAACAGGGATCCCAGAATTCCGAACACCAGCCCGGCAATCGTCAGGGTGCCGGTGATGATCGAGAGGCAGCCGCAGCTCATGGGCTAGACGAAATCGTCTTCATCGTCGCGCACGAGCGCGGAAATGACGAATATGTTCGCCGCAGGATTTTCGGATCCGTAGATCAGATGCCCGCACGCCTTTCCGAACAGCGGCCCGTTCGACCACCGGGGTTCCAATTTCCAGAGCTGCAGGCTCCCCTTGCGGATATGAGCGAAGGCCTGCTCAAGGCATTCGGCGACGTCTTGCGGCAGTACACCCAAGTAGCTGAGAGGTCCGGTGTCCGCCTTAACTTGAGCGTAGCGTGACGGCATTCCCGACCTCCGCGAGGCCTACCTCCTTGAAATCAAGGTCGCCTCGGCGAACCCGTTCGTGCGTAGCCGCCACCCGCGCCGCGGCATCGGGGTCCTCGGCGAGTTTGCCAAGGGCGCGGAGAGCTCTGTATTCCTGAATCGGCATAACAACCGCTACGGGCTGACCGTTGCGGGTCAAGACCGTATTCTCAGGCGTTTCCGCGAAGCTCGAAATCATGTTTCGGGCATCACTGATGGCAATAAAACGCATAATCTAACCTCCCAAAAGGTACAAAGATTGTACATGATTTGGAGGCAATTTATATAAGTAGTTGATTCAACAACGATTGTACCGCAAGACGACTATCTCAGCGACGCGCTTGGAGCACCTTGCGGACCGCTGCGATGATCCTCTCCTCGTCCGGGATCACATAAGCCTCGAGCGGTTCGCTGTAGGGCACGGTGGCGTCGCGAGCGACAACTTGCACGATCGGCGCCTTGAGCGACGAGAATCCATGCTCGGCGACATCGCCCGCGATGATGCCTGCCACCGTCGCATGGCGCGGTGCCTGATCGACCAGCACCAGGCGTCCCGTCCTGGCAACCGATTTGAGAATGGTTTCCAGGTCGAGCGGCGCCACCGTGCGCGGGTCGATGACCTCCGCCTGGATTCCTTCCTCGGCGAGCTTCTTGGCCGCGGCAAGCGAGCGCTGCACCATCCACCCGGTCGCAACGATGGTGACGTCGCCGCCGGGGCGCCGAATCTCAGCCTTGCCGAACGCTACCAGGTGTTCGCCGTCCGGTACCTCGCCCGGCTCGAGCGTGAGCAGATAGTGGTGCAGGAAGACCACCGGGTTGTCATCGCGGATGGCCGTGGCCATCAGTCCCTTGGCGTCGGCCGCGGTCGAGGGCACGACGACCTTCAGTCCCGGGACTCCCATGAACAGCGCGGTCAGTGAACCGGTGTGCTGGCCCGCCCAGCCGCAGGCGAAGCCGAATCCCGCCTTGAGCACCAGCGGCACTTTCACCTGTCCGCCGGACATGTAGCGGAAGCGCGGTGCTTCGTTGACGACTTGATCCATGGCGACCAGCATGAACTCCGCCATGTAGAGCTCGACCACGGGGCGCAGCCCCGCCATTGCCGCACCGATGGCGATGCCGATTTCAGCGGTCTCGGAAATCGGCGTGACGCGGACGCGGTCGTGCCCGTAAGCCTTGACGAAGTCGTGGTTCTCGGTGGTCGCCATGTTCTGGCCGAAATAAAGGACGCTTGGGTCGCGCCGCATTTCCTGATGAATGCCGGCATCGATGGCGGCGATAAAGGGTAGCGTTGCCATGGGTGTCGCTCCGGGTCAGGCGTAGACGTTGTCGAGTGCGGACTCGAGCTTGGGGAAGGGGCTGTTGACGGCGAAGGTGACCGCCTCGTCCATTTCCTTCGCGACTTGCGCGCCGAGCTCGTCGGCCTTGGGCGGGCTCAGTACACCGCCCTTGACCAGGGCGGCGCGAAAGCGCGGCACGGGATCGCCGCGCAGGGCGGCCTCGTACTCTTCGCGCTTGCCGAACACCGTGATCGCCTCGTGCTCCGGATAGTGGAGCGGCACGCCGGGTGGGGCAATGATGTTGCCGTGTGCCGAAAGCCGGTAGACCTTCGATTCGACCAGCGTCGGGCCGGCGCCGGCGCGCGCGCGCTCCACCGCCGTGCCGACGGCGGCGTGCACGGCCAAGGGATCGGTGCCGTCGATCGTGACGCCCGGCATCGAGTAGGCCCTGGCTTTGACGGAAAGCGGCTCGCCGTTCGCGGCGTTGGCGTCCTCCTGCGCGGAGGTGGTCACGACGTTGTAGCCGTTGTTCTCCATCACGAATATCACCGGCAGCTTCCACAGGGAGGCAATGTTGAGCGTCTCGTGGAATGCACCCTGTTTCGAGGCGCCGTCCCCGAAGAAGCAGTACACGACTTCGGCCTTCTTGCGTATCTGCGCCGCCCATGCTGCGCCTGCGGCATGCGGAATGCCGGCGCCTACGATCCCTGAGGTGCCGAGAAAGCCGCGTTTGACGTCGGTGAGATGCATCGATCCGCCGAGACCCTTGCACAGGCCGTCGGCGCGGCCGTAGATCTCCGCCATCATGGCCTTCGGGTCGCTGCCGAGGGCCAGCGGATATCCGTGGCAGCGATAGGTGGCGAGCGCCGCATCGCCGCCGCGGAAGTGGCACAGCGAACCGACGATGGACGCCTCGGCGCCGTCGGCGAGGTGCGTATGGCCCCGGATCGCACCGGGATGCTCGGTGAAAGTCCGCTTCACGCGCTCTTCGAACTCGCGGATACGCAGCATCTGCGTGTAGATCCAGACCTGCCGCTCGGGCTTAAGTGGCTGCACGCTCATTTCATCCTCCCGACCTGTGTGGCGACCCTCAGTGCTCGACTGTAGCACCGGAAGATCCGATTCCGGCTTCCTTAAGAGTCTACTTCCGCTTCACCGGCGGTTGAGTGAACGCACCGCCTCGCGGCATCTTCGGAATTAACGCCAGAAACCGTCGCGGGTTGTCCCGGCTGTAATTCAACGCCGCGGATTGCGCTAACCCGCGGCCGGTGAGAATCTGCGCCTCGCGGCGGCTCTTTTCCCATAGTGAGGATACGGTCATGGCCAAGATCATCGGCGCAATCGCCACTTCGCACACTCCGACGATCGGCTTCGCCAAGGATCGACGCCTCGAGAACGACCCCGTCTGGAAGCCGATCTTCGATGCCTACGGGCCGATACGCACATGGCTTGCCGAGAAGCGCGCGGACGTTCTGCTCACCATCTACAACGACCACATCACCTCGTTCTTCTTCGATCACTACTCGCCCTTCGCGCTGGGCGTCGACGATGAGTACCGGCCGGCCGACGAAGGGGGCGGCGCGCGCAATGTGCCTCCCCTGACGGGTGCGCCGCAGCTTGCACGCTCCATCGCAACCAGCCTTTTTGCAGAGGAGTTCGACATTTCGTTCTTTCGCGGCAAGCCCATCGATCACGGCTGCTTCTCGCCGCTGTCGATGCTCGCCGATGCGGACGGCGGCTGGCCGTGGAAGGTGCTGCCGCTGCAAGTCGGCGTGCTGCAGTTTCCGTTGCCGACGGCCCGGCGCTGCTATCGGTTGGGAGGGGCGCTGGGCCGCGCGATTCGCGCATACCCGGCGGAACTCAACGTCGCGATCGTCGCGACCGGGGGCATGTCGCATCAGGTTCATGGGGAACGCTGCGGGTTCAACAACCCGCAATGGGACCATCAGTTTCTCGATCTGCTCGAGACCGACCCCGAGGCGCTGACGAATCTGACTCACGCGCAGTATGCGGAACGCGGCGGTCTCGAAGGCGCCGAGGTCATCATGTGGTTGATCATGCGCGGCGCCATGACCGATAAGATCCGGCGGCTCCACCGCACGTACTACCTGCCGTCCATGACGGCAATCGCCACGGCGATCTACGAGAATGACGAAGAGTATGCGCCCGTCGCGCCGTTCCGCGACCTGCAGCTCGAGGGGGTGGAGCGGCTCGCAGGGACGTATCCGTTTACGCTGGAGCGCAGCGCCAAGGCCTACCGGCTCAACCGGTTCCTGCACGATTTGACCATTCCGGAACACCGCGAGGCGTTCCGACGGAACGGCGATGCGCTGATGGCGGCATGCCAATTGACCGCAGAGGAAGCGGATCTCGTGCGCCGGCTGGACTGGCGCAATCTCATCCACTATGGCGCGATTTTCTTCGTGCTCGAGAAGCTGGCGGCCGTGGTGGGTGTGTCGAATCTGCACGTGTACGCCGCCATGCGCGGGCAGTCGCTCGAAGAGTTTCAAGCAACCAGGAACGCCAAGATCGAATATGGCGTAGGCGCGGGACGCGGCGGCTGATGAGGTGTGAATCGCCGCTGCACGGCATGGTAGGATGCGGCGCCAGGAAGGGAGAGTGTATGGCAATGCTCGAACAGAGGTGGTCGACCGAACACCTGCAGCCCGGCAAGGCGCTTTCCTATTGGCGCGATGTGATCTGCGAGAATCTCCTGCAGATGCACATTCAGAGTTCGCAAGAAAGGGAGTTCTTCGGGTCCATCGAAAAGCACGCCTTCGGTCCGATCAAGACGAATTTCATCTCGGTCAGCGAGCAGAAGGTCTGGCGCGAACGAACCGCCGCTTGCAACGCGAACGACCATCTCTTCCACCTGATCCACGTGCGCAAAGGCGTGCAGTTGATCGAGCAATACGGCCGCAGTCTCAAGATCGAGGCCGGAGATTGCCTGCTGATCGATTGCCTCGCAGGCTTCGAATTCGACTTTCCGCAGGGCGTCGAAGCCTTGGTGCTCGAGATCCAAAGAGATTGGCTGCGAAGCTGGTTGCCCAACCCCGAGGAGGCGGCGGCGCGCCTCATCGACGGGCGCAGCGGCTGGGGCGCCACGTTGGCATCGGCGTTGGGAAACCTCACGCCGCCGTCGCGCGGCGCATCGGGGCTCCCGCCGACGGTGGTGGCGGAACAAATCGTCTCGTTGTTGGCTCTCGCAGCCGCGCACCATCATCCGTCGCCGACCACCCACAAGGGGGCGCTGCTGCGGCGTGTCAGGGAAATCATTCGCGAGCGCAGCCATGAACCCGACCTCGACCCTGCGGCGGTCGCCGCCGGGCTCGGTGTGTCGCGGCGCTACGTTCATCTACTGTTTGCGTCCGCGGGCACGACCTTCAGCCGGGAACTGTATGCATGCAGGCTCCATCGTGCGCACCGGCTGCTGTGCGACAAGCGCTTCGACGGCCTTGGGATTGCCGAGATCGCCTGGAGTTGCGGGTTCAGCGATCACAGCCATTTCACGCGCCGGTTTCGCGAACAATTCGGCGCGCCGCCGAGCGATTACCGCCTGAATGTCGCGAATTGACCGAGCGGCTACGGCTTCGATGCACCCACCGAGCCGATGACGGCCTCCGCGACCTCGAATATTCGCCTGCTCTGATTCATGGCCGTCTGTCGCAGGAACTGATAGGCGTCTCTCTCGGACAGCCTGCGCCCCTGCATCAATATCCCTTTGGCGCGCTCTATCGTCTTGCGTTCGATCAGGGCGGCGCGTGCGCACTGGAGCTCGGCGTTGATCTCGTCGATGCGCCGGGATTGAGCCTCCATCACGTCGAGGATTGAACGCATGGGCTTGGGCAGCCCGTCGCCGGCCTGATCGATGTCGGTGACCAATAGGGCGAAGGGCGCGGACAGCTTCAGGACATCGAGGTCGATGGCGTCGATGCGTTCGACCCCCGCCATGGCCTCATCGAACTTGGCGGCACAGAGACGCGCGAGATCGTCGGATGCGACGACCTCGATGCCTCTCATCGCGTCCATTCTGCGCGTCGTAAGCTCGTACCAGGCATCGGCGGCCGAGGCGGTGGGCCCGTCGATCGGGCCAAGCTCGAAGGCGCTCGCGCGCATTCGTTCGATCTCGGCGGCATCAGGGCCGCCGCACAATTCGTGGAACGCCCCCGCGTGGCGGGGATCGGCGAATTCGGCAAATACCTTGAATGCTTGATTTTGCGCGGCCTGCAGGCGCAGTAGACGGCCTCGGTCCGCGGCCTCGATCCGGCCGCGGGACAGCGCCGCGCCGCCCGTAGCCCGCTCCTGCCCGGCGTACTCCTTGCCCTGTGCGAAGTTTACGAGTGCGATGAGCGCCCGCGAAACCTGGCTGTCGGCGGCGATGTCAGCCGCCTCGAAACCCACGGCGAGCAGCAGGGAGATCACCTGGGTGAACGCTTCGACGGCGTCCTGCGGCGCCGACGTCAACTCCGATATTTGTTTTCTTATGAGGGGCAGGGAGTCGAGCGCGCGGCATGCGAACGCAACGCGAGTATAGAGGCGCGCGCTGCAGTTCATCGGCGCAAGTTTCTCATCCATGCGCTCGAGATGATCGCGCATCCTGTCATCCAGGCCGCGGCTGTCCGCGATGCGCGCGGCGAGTCGATCGGCGAATGCGATGCCGCCGGAGCCGAGGTATATGGATGAGGCTCCGCGCTCCTTTTGCAGCGCATGGATGAGCCCGCTGATCGTCTTGACCAAGTCGCCCAAAATAGTCAGCTGCTCGAGGTCGCGAGCGCGGCGCGATTGTGCGGAGCGGAGAAAGCGCACCGCCGGCGTGTCGGCCCGGATCGCATCAAGCGGAGTTTTGCGTCGGCGCATCGGCCGAATGTGCCATCAATCCGTGAGTCACATCAAGCGATCGCGCGCATCTTCCGGCGTTATTTCGCGCATGGAACCGGCCGCACTAACTATGTGCGCGTGCGCCGGACGGGCGCCCCGTTTTGATCCGCGGCGAGTGTCGATACCCGCCGCTTGCGGCGCGCGCCTGCGCTAACAGGCTGATCCGCATGGAGGCGACCCGGCGCCACGCTCTGGCATGCAAGTTGCAAACCTTCACAGGGCAAGCAGGCGCGAGCCGTTTGCACGGGGCGGGCTCCGCAGGGAATCCGCACAGGCAATGCCGCCAACCCGTACGCATCTTTCAGGTGCGTACCGTTGGCGGTTTTTTTTTGGCGGAAACAGTTTGAGGTGGGCCGATGAAGCGCGTACTTGAATCGTTGCGAAGCGGGAATTGGAAGGCTCTGCTCGCGTGCTTTCTATACTTCGACACCGGATTCACCGCATGGGTGATGTTCGGGCCGTTGGCGCCGTACGTTTCCAAGCAGCTGTCGCTGTCGCCCGCTCAGGCGGGATTCTTGGTCGCGGTGCCCGTGCTGAGCGCATCGATAGTGCGCGTGACCTTCGGCAACTTGTTTCAATCCACGGACGGCAGGCGGCTCGCGCTGCTCGGCATCGGCATCTCCGCGATTCCCTCCCTGCTCCTGCTGCTTCCGACGACGCCGACCTACGCGATGCTTCTGATGCTGGGCGTGCTGCTCGGCGTGGGCGGCGCCAGCTTCGCGATCGCGTTGCCCATGGCGGGAAGCAGTTATCCTCCGAGAGTACAGGGATTGGTGCTGGGGCTCGCCGCCGCGGGCAACATCGGCGCGGTGGTGGACGGATTCCTGTTTCCGACCCTTGCGCAGGTCTACGGCTGGCAGAGATCGACGGCCGCGGTGTTGCCCCTGCTTGCGCTGACCGCGGCGGCCGTCATGCTGTGGGCGGAAGATCGCAGCCAGAAGAGCGGCAGTGCGGCGCGCGCTTTCGGCGGCTTCGTCGTGTCGCTGCTCTGCGTGATGGCCTTGGTCTTGATGGTGAGCGGCGGATTCTTGGGGCACGCAACGGCGGGGCAGCTGCTGCTTCCGGTCCTCGGCGCCGCCGTCGCTCTGGCGGTGCTGCCGAGCAAATACCGCGTGGTTCTGCGCGAACGCGATACCTGGGCCGTCATGTTGGTGTACAGCATCACCTTCGGCGGGTTCGTCGGCATGTCCTCCTACGTCAGCCTGCTGCTCACGACTCAGTACGAGCTGCCGAAGGTCGATGCGGGGATGATCATGGCGGGTCTGTCCTTCACCGGCGCGATGGTGCGGCCGATCGGGGGACTTCTGGCCGATCGCCTCTCGGGCGTCAAGGTGCTGCTGGTTCTGTTGCTGGCAATCGCGCTATGCAATATCGGATTCGCCGCGCTGATGCCGCCGCTGGCAGGGGCGCTCGCGTTGCTTGCCGCCCTGTATGTGTGCTTCGGCCTCGGCAACGGCGCGACCTTCCAGCTGGTACCGCATCGTTGGCAGGGCAGGACCGGACTGATGACCGGCATCATCGGTGCGGCGGGCGGCATCGGTGGATTTTATTTGCCGGTCGTCATGGGCATGGCCAAGGAAAGCACGGGCAGCTACCAGGTGGGTTTCACCACCTTCGGGATCTTGGCCGCCGCGGCCTTCGCGCTGGTCGTGGTTCTGCATCGGCGATGGCTTGCGTGGTCGGCGCCCGAAACGATGGGCGTGACCCTGGACCTCGCCATGGCGCCCACCGAGTAGCGGGAGCATCGAGGATGAAGCTGATCGTAATCGGCAACGGCATGGTCGGGCAGCGACTGCTCGAGCGGCTCCAGACAGGCGCCCCCCGCTACGAGATCACCGTGCTCTGCGAGGAGTCGCGGCCGGCCTACGACCGCGTGCACCTGACTCGGTACTTCTCCGGCAAGAGCGCAGAAGAGCTGTCCTTGGCGGAGGCCGATTTCTTCGCCCGGGCAGGGATCCGCCTCGAGTTATCCGAACGAGCGGTCGCGATCGACCGCGTGCGGCGGGCGGTGGAAACCTCGAGCGGCCTGCGCCTGGAATACGATCGCCTGGTTCTTGCAACCGGCTCCCATCCCTTCGTCCCCCCGATACCGGGGAGTAATCGGCCCGGCTGCTTCGTCTATCGCACCCTCGACGACCTCGACGCCATTCGCAGCGCGAGCGCCCGCGCGAAGAGCGGAACGGTCATCGGCGGCGGATTGCTCGGCCTCGAGGCGGCGAAGGCGCTCAAGGACCTGGGACTTGAAACCCACGTCGTCGAATTCGCGCCGCGGCTCATGGCCGTGCAGATCGACGATGCGGGCGCCGGTATGCTGCGCGGGCACATCGCAGAGCTCGGCGTGGGAGTCCACACCGCGAAACAGACGACCGCCATCGACGACGGAAGCGAGCGCAGGCATCGCATGCGATTCGCCGACGGCACCTCGCTCGAGACCGATCTGATCGTGTTTTCCGCCGGCATCAGGCCGCGCGACGAACTCGCGCGCCTCGCGGGTCTGCGGGTGGGGGAGCGCGGAGGAATCGTCATTGACGATACCTGCCGCAGCTCCGATCCCGATATATTCGCGATCGGCGAGTGCGCCGCGTGGAACGGCAAGGTGTACGGATTGGTGGCCCCCGGCTACCAGATGGCGGGCGTCGCGGCCTCGCAATTGCAGGACAACCCAAAGGCGCGATTCGCCGGGGCCGACATGAGCACCAAGCTCAAGCTCATGGGAGTGGATGTCGCCTCGATCGGCGACGCACATGCCACGGGCAGCGGCGCGAGGACCTACGTGTTCATCGATGAACGCCGCAGGATCTACAAGAAGCTGGTGGTCGACGAGACGGGAACGCGGATGCTGGGCGGCATACTCGTCGGCGACGCCCAAGAGTACGCCACGTGGCTGCAAACGGTGCAGAACGGCCTGCCGCTGCCGCCAAGTCCGGAAGAGCTGCTGTTTTCCGCGGCCGATCAGACCGGCGCCGCCCAGCCGCTGCGATCGGCGGGTCTGCCCGAAAGCGCGCAAATTTGCTCATGCAACAGCGTCAGCAAGGGAGATCTGTGCACCGCCATCGCCGGCGGTGCGAGGACGCTGGCGGCGCTCAAGCAATGCACCAGGGCGGCGAGTTCCTGCGGCGGGTGCTCGCCGCTCGTGACGCAGGTCTTGAAGACCGAGCTGGCGCGCCTTGGAGTCGCCGTCAACAATCACATTTGCGAACACTTCTCGTTCTCGCGAAAAGAGCTCTTCCACCTGGTGCGGGTGGGAGGACCGCGAACGTTCGATGAGATGCTGCGCAAGCATGGACGCGGACTCGGCTGCGATGTGTGCAAACCCGCGGTCGCGTCGATTCTCGCGTCCTGTTGGAACGATTTTGTGCTGGAGCGCGACAAGGCCGCCTTGCAGGATTCGAACGACTATTTTCTCGCCAATATCCAGAAGGACGGCAGCTACTCGGTCATTCCCCGGGTTGCCGCCGGCGAGATCACGCCGCAGCAACTCATCGTCATCGGGCAGATTGCGCAGAAGTACCGGCTGTATACCAAGATAACCGGCGGGCAACGCATCGACATGTTGGGAGCCCAGGTACATCAGCTGCCCTTGATCTGGCGCGAGCTAATCGATGCCGGGTTCGAGTCGGGCCATGCCTACGGCAAGTCCGTGCGCACGGTCAAGAGCTGCGTGGGCTCCACCTGGTGCCGCTACGGCGTGCAGGACAGCGTGGGTTTTGCGCTTGAAATCGAGAATCGATACAAGGGTCTGCGCTCGCCGCACAAGCTCAAGTTCGCGGTGTCCGGGTGCACGCGGGAATGCGCTGAGGCGCAAAGCAAGGACGTGGGCGTCATTGCGACCGAGAAGGGATGGAATCTCTACGTATGCGGCAACGGCGGAATGAAGCCGCGCCACGCCGAACTGCTGGCATCCGACCTGGACAAGCGGACGCTGATCCGCTACATCGACCGTTTTCTCATGTTCTATATCCGTACCGCGGACCGCCTGCAACGCACCTCGGTCTGGCGCGACAATCTCGAGGGAGGCTTGGAATATCTCAAACAGGTGGTGTGCGAGGACCGGCTCGGCATCGCCGCCGAACTCGAAGCCGACATGCAGCGGGTGGCCGACACGTACGAGTGCGAATGGAAAAGGGCCATCAACGATCCGCAGGCGCTGCGGCGTTTTCGTCACTTCATCAACAGCGATCATCCGGACAGCAATGTCGTATTCGTCAATGAGCGGGGGCAGCCGCGACCCGCACGGCCCGCGGAGCGCGCGAGGCGCGAGGAGATCGCATGAACGCCGCCCTCGCGCTGCGCGTCGCGCCGGGCTGGCACTGCATTTGCGCGCTGGAGGATATCCTCCCCGACAGCGGCGCCGCGGCCTGGGTCGAAGGAAGGCAGGTCGCGGTGTTCCGCGTGCGCGATGCCGTTTTTGCGATCGGCAATCGCGACCCCGTCAGCGATGCCAACGTCCTGGCGAGAGGAATCGTGGGCGACATCGGCGGGGAAATCGTCGTGGCCTCGCCCATGTACAAGCAGCATTTCAGTCTCGTCACGGGGCGCTGCCTCGAAGAGCCGCAGGCCGCGGTGCCCGCCTACATGGCGCAGGTGCGCGACGGGCAGATTTGGGTGCGCGGCAAGCCGGTTCCCGGCCGTCAGCGCGCGCGCACGCCCCGTTTGGTCGTGATCGGCAACGGAATGTCCGCCGCCCGTGCGCTCGAGGAATTGCACGAGCTTGCTCCGCGTGCCTACGACATCACGGTGTTCAGCGAGGAGCAGCGCATCGAGGGTGCGGCCGCCCACCCGCCTGATTGGTACGCCGAACGCGGCATCACGCTGCATGGCGCGGACCCCGTGACTCACATCGATCGCGTGCTGCGCCGCGTGCGGTCCCGCAAGGGCATTGAGGTTCCCTACGATCGGCTGTTGATCGCCACCGGTTCGCTTCCCATCATCTTGCCCGTCCCCGGAAGCCATCTGCCGGGCGTCGTCGGTTTTAGAGACTTGGCGGGTGCGGATGCGCTGCCGGCCGCGGGCGGCGAGAGGCGGCGCGCGGTCGTGATCGGAGGAGGCTCGCTCGGCCTCGATGCGGCGGACGGCTTGCTGAGGCGAGGATGGAGTGTAACGGTCGTGCACATCCACCGGCACTTGATGGAACAACAGCTGGACGCACAGGCGGCGGAGTTGTTGCGCGGCGAGCTCGAGCGTCGGGGGCTCGGATTCAAGATGGCCGCGAGCACCTCGCGCATCCTCGGCCAGGATCGTGTCGCCGCAGTGGGCTTCGGCGACGGCAGCGAGCTGCCCGCAGACCTGGTCGTGATGGCGGTCGGTGTGCGTCCGAATATAGAACTCGCGAGGGCGGCGGGCCTTGCGTGCGACCGCGGACTGCTCGTGGACGATACCATGCTGACCTACGACCCCTCCGTCTATGCCGTCGGCGAGTGCGTGCAGCATCGCGGCAAGACCTTCACTCTGGAGGCGCCGCTGCTCGAACAGGCACGCGTGTGCGCGACTTGCCTCGCCGAACGCAGCTCCCGGGGCTACCGCGGCTCGCAGGCGGCGACGCAGATGCGAGTGACCGGCATCAATGTGTTCTCCGCCGGCAACTTCGCGGCGGGACCCGGCAGCGAGTCGTTGGTGTTGCGCGATCCGAAGCGCGGCATCTACAAGCGCTTGGTGATCGAGCGGGACAAGATACGCGGAGCGGTGCTGTATGGGGACGTGCGCGACAGTGGCTGGTATCTGGAGTTGATCGAGGAAGGCCGGGACATCCAGGCATTCCGCGACGAGCTGCTGTTCGGCGCGCCGCGCCTTCCATGAAGGTACACACCACCTGCCCCTACTGCGGCGTGGGCTGCGGAGTGCTTGCGACCCGTGCGAGCGACGGCACGGTGCAGGTCGGCGGCGACCCGGAGCATCCCGCGAACCGGGGTGCGCTGTGTTCGAAGGGCAGTGCGCTCGGCGACACCGTCGGCCTGAAGGGCAGGCTGCTGCGGCCGCAGGTGCGCGGAGCCGATGTCGAGTGGGACCTCGCGCTCGATGAGGTGGCCGGCGGATTCCGAGGCTGCATCGGGCGGCACGGGCCCGATTCGGTCGCATTCTATGTGTCGGGGCAGTTGTTGACCGAAGACTACTATGTGGCCAACAAACTGATGAAGGGCTTCATCGGTTCGGCCAACATCGACACGAATTCACGCCTGTGCATGTCATCCGCGGTGGCTGCCCACAGGAGGGCATTCGGCGAGGATCTGGTGCCGGTCGTTTACGAGGACCTTGAACTCGCGGATCTCATCGTACTGGTGGGCTCGAACCTGGCTTGGTGCCATCCGGTGCTGTATCAGCGCATCCTCAAGGCCAAGGAATCGCGGCCCTCGATGCGCGTCGTCCTGATCGATCCTCGCCGCACTCCCACGCGCGAGATCGCGGATTTGCATCTGCCGCTGCGCGCCGGAACGGACGTCGTGCTCTTCAACGGTCTGCTGAGCTGGCTGTCGCAGCATGGAGCCGCCGATCGCGCATTCCTCGATTCGCACACGCGAGGCGGCGCGCAGGCGCTGCTGGTTGCCGACAATACGGCCGGAGAGGTGGGTTCCGTGGCGCGCATATGCGGGCTGGACCCGCAGCAGCTTCGAACCTTCTATGAATGGTTCGGCGACACAGCGCGCGTCGTGACGCTGTTCTCTCAGGGCGTAAACCAGTCCTCCGCCGGAACCGACAAGGCCAACAGCATCATCAACGCGCACCTGCTCACGGGGCGGATCGGCCGGCCCGGCGCGGGCCCGCTTTCGATCACCGGCCAGCCGAATGCGATGGGCGGCCGCGAGGTGGGCGGGCTTGCCACGACGCTCGCCGCCCATATGGAATTGGACAATCCAGCGCATCGGCGCATCGTGCGTGATTTCTGGGCGGCGCCGCGGATCGCGGAGCGCCCCGGCCTCAAAGCGGTCGATTTGTTCGAAGCAATGCACGGCGGGCGCGTCAAAGCAGTATGGATCCTCGGTACGAATCCCGCGGTCAGCCTGCCGAATGCCGATCGCGCGCGCGAAGCGCTGCGGCGCTGCGAGCTCGTGGTGGTGTCGGACTGCGTGGCGCAAACCGATACCACGGCACTGGCTCACATACTCTTGCCGGCGGCGGCATGGGGGGAAAAGGCGGGCACGGTCACCAACTCGGAACGGTATATCTCGCGGCAACGCGCCTTCATGGACGCACCCGCCGCGGCCCGTCCGGATTGGTGGACGATCTGCCAGGTTGCGCAGCGCATGGGCTTTCGCGACGGATTCAACTTTTCGACGGTCGCGGAAATCTTCGATGAACACGCCCGTCTGAGCGCGGCCGGGAACGACGGCGGGCGCGCCTTCAATCTCGGCGGCCTGGCCGGTTTGGGCGAACAGGGCTACTCCGCCCTGGCGCCGACTCGATGGCCGCTCACGAAGGCGGCCGGCGACGGCGGCAGGCTGTTCGCCGACGGTGTGTTCCATCATCCCGACGGACGTGCGCGCCTGGTGCCGACCCGTCCCCGTCCTCCCCGATTCGCGCTGGACCAGGAATATCCGCTGGTGCTCAACACCGGGCGCATCCGCGATCAATGGCACACCATGACGCGAAGCGGCCTCTCGCCGCGTCTTGCGTCGCATTTGGCCGAGCCCTTCGTCGACATGAATGCCGCAGATGCGCTGCGCTTCGGGGCGCGAGACGGCAGCTTGGTGCGCGTGGTCACCCGCTGGGGGCGCATGGTCGCCAGGCTTCGGACCAGCGGAGAGATTGCGCGGGGCTCGATATTCGTGCCGATTCATTGGAGCGGTACGAACGCTTCCGACGCACGCGTGGGCGCCCTGGTGAGCCCCAGCGTCGATCCGCTCAGCGGCGAGCCGGAATTCAAGTGCACACCCGCACGCGTCGAGCCGTTCGTCGTCAATTGGTACGGCTTCGCGCTGACCCGCGGCACACTGTCGGTGTCGACCTTGAGTTTTTGGGCGAGCGCCGAGGGGGGCCGGTTTCGCAGCTATGAAATCGCCGGCCGCAGCGTGCCGCAGCGATGGTCGACATGGGCGCGGTCCGTGATGCAGGCCGAATCCTCGGCCGATTGGATCGACTACGAGGACGCCAATGCGGGGATGTATCGGGCCGCCTGCCTGATCGACGAGCGGCTCGAGTCCTGCCTGTTCGTGGGCCCGCAGCCGCTGCTGCTGTCGCGCTCGTGGCTGGGCTCATTGTTCGACAAGCCCCGCCTTTCGGCGGGCGAGCGCGCCAGGGTGCTTGCGAGCCGACCCAAGAATTCGTCTTCGGACCCCGGCGGGACGGTGTGCGCGTGCTTCAACGTCGGACGCAATGCGATCGAAACCGCGATCGCGGACGGCTGCCGCAACCTGTCGTCGCTCGGCGCCCGGTTGAAGGCCGGCACCAATTGCGGGTCATGCGTACCGGAGCTGCGCGAGCTCATAGCGAATGCGGGAACATAGTGAACCGCGAAAGACGGCCGTCTATGTGTGGCAGGCTGCGAGCGGAACGGTGACCGTGAGGGCGATGAGCGGGCGCGTGCGCGGATCGGCGGCCGATGTTTGCATCCGTGCTTCGTCCTATGTAGGCTAGCCGTAGTTGTGATAGCGCACCGTGCCGCCAATCATTTGCTCGCCGCGTTGCCGGATCCGCAATGGCAGCGCTGGCTGCCCGAACTCGAATCGATCGATATGCCTCTGGGGCAGGTGCTGTACGAATCGGGCAACACGCTCAGTCACGTCTACTTTCCAACCACCTCCATCGTATCCTTGCTGTATGTGATGCAGGACGGCGCCTCGGCCGAAATCGCCGTCGTCGGCAACGAAGGTATCGTGGGCGTTTCTTTGTTCATGGGGGGCGGATCCACGCCCAGCCGTGCGGTGGTGCAGAGCGCCGGCGAGGGGTTGCGGTTGAACGCCCAGGTGCTGAAGAGCGAGTTCGACCAAAATGGCCCGGTGCTGCATTTGCTGCTGCGCTATACGCAGGCCCTGATCACACAGATGGCACAGACCGCGGTATGCAACCGTCACCACTCGCTGGATCAGCAATTGTGCCGCTGGCTCTTGTTGAGCCTGGACAGGCTGCAGGGCGATGAGCTCGTGATGACCCAAGAACTCATCGCCAACATGCTGGGCGTGCGCCGCGAAGGAGTGACGGAGGCGGCGCTCAACTTGCAGAAGGGCGGATTGATCCGCTATTCGCGCGGCCGCATTGCGGTGCTGGATCGCGCCGGTCTGGAGCGACGAACCTGTGAGTGTTACGCGGTGGTCAAGAAGGAATACGACCGCTTGCTCCCGGCGAAGGTCGCCACGTAACGCGGGCGGCCGCGATCCGGCCGCTCAATTCAATATTGCTTCGGCGCCGCGCACCGCGGCTCAGAAGCTGGGTACGCCAGCGTACCGACCTTCCGGTCCGGCGCGCGTATCGTCTCCCTTGAAGATCGAACCTAGAACGACTCAATTGCCATGCGCGCTCCTCGAGCGGGCGCCAAAGGATTTATCAGTGAAATATCATCAGAAAACTTCGTTAGTGCTCGCTTTCGGCCTGTTCATGGGCGGAGCCCAGGCCGGCAGCTCTCAAGATACGGTCGCTCTGTTCAAGAATGCAGGCCAGAGCGCGGCGTTCTTCGACAAGAGCTACGGCTATGCTGTGTTCCCAACGGTCGACAAGGCTGGATATGTGGTCGGCGGCGCCTACGGGCGCGGTCGGGTCTATGCACAGGGAAGGTATCTCGGCAACGCCTCGATAACGCAGGTGAGCGTGGGCTTTCAGGCCGGAGTGCAGGGTTACAGCGAAATCGTGTTCTTCGAGAACAAGCGCGCGCTCGACCGGTTCACCTCCGGGACCTATGAGTTCGATGCCGGCGCAAGCGTGGTGGCGATCACGGCTGCCGCTTCGGCGACCGCGGGGACGGCCGGTGTGGACGGCGCCGCGAGCGGCGGGGAAAAGGATGCAGCGACATCCGGCTCCTATCGCAAGGGTGTCGCCGTATTCACGATCGTCAAGGGCGGGCTCATGTATGACGCTTCGATCGCCGGTCAGAAATTCTCATACAAGGCGCGCGCGGCCGGCTAATACGGGTCCGCACTTGCTCATCACTGCACCGGCAGGCATCTGCCGGGTCACCAACGAACGGAGTCCAAAATGTCATTCATAGTCTGGATAATTCTTGGCCTCATTGCCGGATTCATTGCGAGCAAGCTCGTCAATAAATCGGGTGAGGGGGTGTTGCTGGATATCGTCCTCGGCATAGTCGGGGCCGTTGTGGGCGGCTGGCTCTTCAATGCTTTCGGCATGCCGGGCGCCACGGGATTGAATGTCTATAGTCTGCTGGTGGCCGTCGTCGGCGCGGCAGTGATTCTCATCGCGTACCACGCGTTGGCCAGTCGAAGGGCGTGACAACTGTTCATTGACAATGGAAGGTATAGCTATGCGTAAATTTACATCCCTGGCTCTGGCCGCCGTTGCCGGAACCTGCCTTGCCGCAGCCGTTCCCACAGCGCAGGCTCAAGTCAGCATCAACATCGGCGTCGCTCCCGCATGCCCGTACGGCTACTACGACGCCGCTCCCTACAGCTGTGCGCCCGCCGGCTACTACGGTCCGGAATGGTTCAACGGGGAGGTGTTCATCGGCGCAGGTCCCTGGTTTCATGGCCCCAGCAGCTTTCGCGGCAATGTGAACAATGCCTATCATCCGGAGCACGGCTTCAAGGGCAAGATGCCCAGCCGCGGGGAACGGGCGGAGCCGTCGAAGCGTGTCGATAAGGCCCACTTCAAGGGGAACGAGGAACGCGACGGACGTGGCCACACGACCGCAGACAAGCGCTAGCCGCGGTGAGTCCGATGCGGCCGGTCGTTCAGCGACCGGCTGCTTGCCGAGGGCCTCGATTCGATCCCCGCCGATTCATCGCCGGCCACCCTCCCGTCATCCCGTCTCGCAGTTGATGCAGAGATTTGGGGGACCCGCGATCTGCCTCTCAATGCAGATGAAGCGTGCCGGTGCCGAACAGCCCTATGAGCCCGATGGCGATCAAGTAAATCGCCACGATGTAGTTCAGCAGCTTGGGAGCAACCAATATCAGTACGCCGGCAATCAGGGAGGCGATCGGAGTAATGCTCAGGCTCATGTTCATGCAGACACCTCAGGTTGTGTTTGACTGTGTGATTCACCGCGTGATTATGCGCCCGCCTATGCGGTCGGGCCGTGCGCTGGCGTACCGACGCACCGCCGCTTTGCGGCTGGCGGGCATCGCGACCATGACGGCGATCGCGACCACGCTGCGGAACGGCACGACCGCTAGACTGCCCTGTATGGACTGACGGCGTTGCGCGCTCGCGGGTGCTTGGCGGGCGCCGTTCAGTCGATCGGCCGGGCAGGCACGGTCTGTGTTCGTTGGCGCACGGACACGGCGACGCCTACGGGTGCAGGATGTCATCATGCAACCAGGCAGAACCGAAGACGGCAGCCCGCCCGCCGTGCAGGATGCGCCTGTGCGGGTCAGGGCGGACATTGTCCCGACGTTGCAGCGGGCCATATTCAACAGCGCAAATTTCTCGAGTATCGCGACCGATGCGCACGGCGTCATTCAGATATTCAACGTGGGTGCCGAACGCATGCTCGGCTACACGGCTGCGGAGGTCACCAACAGAATAACCCCTGCGGACATCTCCGATCCGCTGGAAGTGATCGCGCGGGCCAAGCTGCTGAGCATGGAGCTGGCCACCCCTATCGAGCCGGGATTCGATGCCATGGTGTTCAAAGCCTCGCGGGGCATCGAGGACATCTACGAAATCACCTACATCCGCAAGGACGGCAGCCGCCTCCCGGCCATGGTGTCGGTCACTGCTCTGCGCGACTCGCACGACGTCATCATTGGATACCTGCTCATCGGCACCGACAACACGCTGCGCAACCGATTCGAGAGCGAGCAGAAGCGTCTCGACCAGCGGTTGCGCGACCAACAGTTCTATACCCGTTCCCTCATCGAATCCAACATCGACGCGCTGATCGCGACGGACCCGTCCGGGATCATTTCCGACGTCAACAAGCAGATGGAGGCGCTCACCGGCTGTTCGCGCGACGAATTGATAGGTGCGCCGTTCAAGAACTACTTCACCGACGCCGTGCGTGCCGAGGCCGGCATCAAACGGGTGTTGAGTGAAACCAAGCTGACCGACTACGAGCTCACCGCCAGCGCCCGCGACGGCAAGGAAACCGTGGTGTCCTACAACGCCACCACATTCTACGACCGCGACCGGACCCTGCAGGGGGTGTTTGCGTCGGCCCGGGACATCACCGAGCGCAAAATTCTCGACCGGGCGCTCGAGGAGACGAATCTCGCGCTGCAGTCCGCCAAGCAGGCGGCGGAGAAGGCCAATCTTGCGAAGTCGGATTTTCTCTCGAACATGAGCCATGAATTGCGTTCTCCGTTGAACGCGATTCTTGGCTTCTCTCAGCTCCTGGAATCGGGTTCGCCGCCGCCCACGCCGGCCCAGCGGCAGAGCATCGAGCAGATTCTCCAGGCGGGCTGGTACCTGCTGGAGCTCATCAATGAGATTCTCGATCTCGCGCTGATCGAGTCGGGCAAGCTGTCCTTGTCGCGTGAACCCACCTCGCTCGCGGATGTTCTGAACGACTGCCGCGGCATGATCGAACCCCTGGCAATGAAAGGCGGTGTCGGGCTGACCTTTCCCCTCTTCGAGGACACGCCCTTCGTCAAGGCGGACCGAACCCGGCTCAAACAGGTTCTCATCAATCTGTTGTCCAACGCGATCAAATACAATCGCGCCGGCGGGACCGTTACAGTGACTTGCACCGTGGGCCCGACGCAGCGCACGCGAATCAGCGTGTACGACACCGGCGAGGGGCTGACGACGGAAAAGCTCGCCCTGCTGTTTCAGCCCTTCAATCGGCTCGGTCAGGAATCCGGCAGCGAGCAGGGGACCGGAATCGGCCTGGTGGTCAGCAAGCGGCTGGTGGAGTTGATGGGCGGGGAAATCGGGGTGGAAAGCACGGTCGGCACGGGCAGCGTGTTCTGGGTCGACTTGCACCCGGCGCATGCGCCGCGCCTCATCTCGGTCGCAACCGAACTCAAGGCGGCCGTCCTCGCGCACGCGTCCACGGATGCGCCGCGGCATACGCTGCTGTGCGTCGAGGACAACCCGGCGAACTTGATGTTGGTCGAGAAGCTCATGGAGCGGCGGCCGGATATCCGACTGTTGGTGGCGAAGGACGGTGTTCGCGGCATCGAAACGGCGCGGGCCGAGCGCCCCGATGTCATCCTGATGGATATCAACCTGCCCGGTATCAGCGGACTCATCGCCCTCGGCATACTGGCGGAGGACCCGCAAACCGCGGGCATTCCGGTGATCGCCCTCAGCGCCAATGCCATGCCGGGTGACATACAAAAAGGACTCGCTGCGGGCTTTTTCAGGTATCTCACCAAGCCGATCAAAGTCAACGAGTTCTTGGAAACCCTGGATGGTGCGCTGGCGTTTTTGAATCATCGGGCAGGCGGCGGCGCCGGCCTTCGAGGCGCGCAATGATCGACGACGGGGACATTCTCGGAGCGCGTATTCTGATCGTCGACGATCAGAACGCCAATGTGCTGTTGCTCACGCGCATGCTCGAGGAGGCCGGATATCGCTGCGTAACAGCGACGATGAACCCGCTCGATGTCTGTGCCTTGCATCGCAAGAACCGCTACGACCTGATTCTGCTCGACTTGCAGATGCCGGGCATGGACGGATTTCAGGTCATGGAAGGCCTCAAGACCAATGAGGCGGACGCTTACCTGCCGGTCATCGTGCTCACGGCGCAGCCGGGCCACAAGCTGCGTGCATTGCAGGCCGGCGCCAAGGACTTCATCAGCAAACCCTTCGATCTGGTGGAAGTGAAAACCCGCATTCACAACATGATCGAGGTGCGTCTGCTGTATCGGCAGCTCGAGCAATTCAATGCCGCGCTGGAGGAGACCGTGAAGGAACGCACGGCCGAATTGCGCGAGAGTGAGGCGCGCTACCGCAGCCTCACCGAACTCGCCTCCGATTGGTACTGGGAACAGGATGAGGCCGGCAATTTTACCAAGGTGTCCGGCCCTGTCCTGGACATTCTCGGCATCCGCGTGGGCACTTTGACGGCCGATGCGACCCCTGTCTCGGCGGCCGGGTGGGACGAATCACAGCGGGCGGCGCTGAACGACAAGATCGGTGCACGGCAGCCTTTTCTCGATTTCACCCTGAGCCGCACCAATCCGGATGGTTCGCGCCAGCAGTTTCGGGTCAGCGGCGAGCCCATGTTCAATACCGCCTGCCGATTCCTCGGCTACCGCGGAATCGGCGTGGAAGTGACGGCGGGGCATTAGCCGCTCACCCCTAAGAGCACCCACCTTGTCCGTAGTTCATCACCCCTTGCAAAATCATTTGCTGGCCGCCCTGCCGGCGGACGAACTCGGGCACTTCTCAGCGAGGCTGGAACTGGTCCAACTGCGTCTCGGCGAGGCACTGTGCGAGCCTGGCCGGCGATTGGAGCACGCCTATTTCCCGGTGACGGCCATTGTCTCGCTGCTCTATATGACGCGGTCAGGCGCCTCATCGGAAATCGCCGGCGTCGGTCCCGAAGGCATCGTAGGTATCCCACTGTTCATGGGCGGCGACACCACGCCGAGCTGCGCGGTCGTGCGTACGGCGGGGGATTGTTATCGGCTGCCGCGCCGTCTCCTCAAGGAGGAATTCGCGCGCGGCGGGACCCTGCAGCGTCTGCTGCTCAACTACACGCAAGCGCTGATTACCCAGACCTGTCAGACCGCTGCCTGCAATCGCCACCACTCGGTCGAACAACAACTCAGCCGCTGGCTGCTGTGGACAATGGACCGGCTCCCTGGACAGCAATTCACCATGACGCAGGATTTGGTCGCCGGCCTGCTGGGTGTGCGCCGCGAAAGCATCACCGAAGCCGCGGGGCACTTGCAGCAGGTCGGTCTCATCCGCTATCGACGCGGCCACATTGACGTGCTGGACCGTAACGGATTGCAGTCCCACGCGTGCGAATGTTACGCAACCGTCAAGAATGAAATGAATCGGCTGTTGCCGGGAACGGGCGCCTCGACCAGTCGTGCGGCTTAGATTCCTGCACGACTGGGCGAATTCCGGACTGTTGCCGCACGCCCGCCGGCCGGGGTTCCTCAGAAGCGTCGAACGGGAAGGGGTCGTAATGTGACGATCACATCGTTCGCGCATGCCTTGGTGCGTAAGAGCGAGCGCGCTCTGAAGAGTGCGGGGCGCGCTTTGAGGGACGGCGACTGTGAA
Organism: uncultured Gammaproteobacteria bacterium; assembly: GCA_963702735.1. GTDB lineage: Bacteria > Pseudomonadota > Gammaproteobacteria > Steroidobacterales > Steroidobacteraceae > Bog-1198. The sequence goes on from CAVPDW010000003.1 coordinate 1,316,757, forward strand.
ATGCAGCGGACGCCGTCGAAAAGGCCGAGCTCTTTGTGCATACCGTCAAGCGCGTATTCAATCTCGATCAGCCTCTTCCGGATCAGGACGGCAAGGTGTCGGAACCGGAGGTGGAGAGAGCGCGGAGCGAGGGAAGAAGTATCGATGTTCGGTCATCCCGATTGGAAGAGGAGCGTCGTCAGGCGCGCGAGAATTGGCTGCGGTTGCGTCGACCAATGCAAAGGTGAGGCGTAACTCACCCGCCGCGGGCGATCAGCGGGTTGTGTTGAGCATCTCGACGACCGCGGCGCGCGCCTTCGACGCGTGCACGGGCAGTGCGAGCACATCGCCCGGGCGCGCCCACTCGAGTGCGCGGCGCGCAGCCTCCACTTCGCTCATCGCAACGGCCAATGCGGAGTCCGGCAGCCCCAGACTCTCGAGCTTCGCACGGATGATGCGCGGGATTTCACCCGGCGCACGGCCGCGCAAATGCTCTTCGTCCTCTTTGACGACGATGAGATCCGGCTGAAATTCGGCGGCCACTCGTGCCAATTCCTCGATATCGGCATCCGACCGGTTGCCCGCGTGGCCGAGTATCAAGCCGAGCCGCCCGATCCCGCCGCGCAGGTGCTCGGCCACCTTGAGAAAACCGCGCAAGCCCTCGGGGTTGTGCGCGTAGTCGATGAGCACCACCACTTCGCCCACGTCGAAACGCATCATGCGGCCGGGATTGTCTTGCGGGCGTGCGCCGAACCGCGCAAAAACCGCGGCGATCGTCGCCGGTGGAATGCCGAGTGCGGCCGCCGCCAGTGCGGCGCCCGCCATGTTGGCGACGTTGTAAGCGGCGGCCCCGCTGATCGACAGCGGCATGCCCGCGATCGCACCGAGATCGTGTTCCGTCCCTCCGTGCCGCAGGATCAGCCGTCCTTCGCGCACCCCGCAGGTGGAGGCCCCTCGCGATTCGTAGTCGCGCAGCCGCTCTTGGTCCGGCCCGACGGCAAACCAAGCCAGCGGCAGCTCACGGCCGAAGCGTGGCGCGAGCAGGTCCGCTTGCGCGCGCAGTTCTGCATCGTCGGCGTTCAATACCAGAAGGCCGCCGGTTTTGACCACACCGGCCACCGCGAGCTTCACCGCGGCGAGCCCCGCGAGGTCGTCGATGCCGTATTCACCGAAATGATCGCAGCTCACATTGGTCACGACGGCTGCATCGGCCTGCGATACCGCGATTCCGCGGCGCAGGATGCCGCCCCGCGCCGTTTCGAGGATCGCCGCCTCTGCGCGCCGCTCGCGCATCACCCTGCGCGCGCCCGCGGGTCCGGAATAGTCCCCGCACAGCAGCGCTTCATCGTCGAGAAACACGCCGTCCGTGCAGTTGAACGCCGTGTGCCAGCCGTGGCGCCGTGCGCAGGCGGCGAGCAGGCGCACCGTGGTGGTCTTGCCGTTGGATCCGGTGACGAGGGCGGTCGGGATATCGCGCAGCTCCTTCCAGGGGACCTGCGCCACATCGGGCAGATCGCTCATCGAAAAATCCCGGCTGCCCGCGCCGGCGCCGAGAGTGAGGCGCGACTCATCGGCCACATGCGCCAGCCCTCTCGCCCCAGCCGCATCGAGCAGGGCCCGAAGCGTCGGCTGAGACTCCAGGGAGGCGAGCCGCAGGAAGCGTGCGATCGCGGCCGATTCCTCGAGGACGGGCGCAACCGCCGCCGCCGGATTCGCGCCGTCCTCGGCGCACCGCAATGCCTCGGCGGCGAGTGCGTCTTCGAGGCCATGCCAGCGATCGGGATCGCGCTCGAGGAGCGCCGCGCACAGCGCCCACTCATTCACTTCGGTGGCCAGAAATAATTGATCCGCGGGTGCCGCGATGGCAAGCGACGCGCCTCCCGCGTGGCGGCGCGCGACTGCACGGCGGTCCATCCAGCGAAGGCGCGCGCCCGCACGTTCGACCCGGGCGCGCCAGGCGGCGATCAGGTCCTCATCGGCGGGAACGGCGAGGAGCTCCAGCACCGCGGCGGGGGACGCAAAGAACAGATTGCCTCCCGTCAGGCGCCGCGAATCCTCGAACGGCAGCGCGGGCGAAACGCTCAGTCGTCGCTCTCCGGCGCCATGCGAATTCCACGCTCATCCCGAATGAGCCCCTCGAGATTGAAGGCCGGATTGGGCGGATTCGCGCCGGGGCCCGAGTCGCCGTAGGCGCCCGCGCTCTTTCCATTGCCCCTGGGTTCCGCCGCAAGGGAGGGGGCGGGGGAGGGTGCGGGCACGGAATGTGAAGCGGGCCTCGCGGCGGGGTTGCCGCTCGGCTTGAACTTGGTGATCTGCTTCCAGGAGCGCACCAGGGTGTCGGCGAAAATCAGCAAAAGGTCTCCTGCTTCGCCCATGCGCAGCGCCGCCTCGATGGCCTCCTGCTCATCGGGAATGATCGTGATTGCGCCGCTCCCGACGCCCGCTGCGCGCAGAGCCTGCGCCTGGATGCGCGGCACCTCATCCGGCGCGCGGTCGCGCAGGCTGTCGTCGCGGCGGCAGATATAGTGATCGAAGCGCCCCGCGACCGCTCTTGCAATGGCCACCAAATCCTCGTCGCGCCGGTCGCCGGGGCCGGCGAGCACGACGATGCGCCGGCCGGTCACGTCGAGCCGTCCCGCGAGATCGGCCATCATCCCGACGGCGTGTGCATTGTGCCCATAGTCGAACAGCACCTTGAAAGGATGCTCGCTGAACACGTTCATGCGGCCGGGCGCCTGAAAGAACGTCGAGTCGAAGGTGCGCAGGCCCTGCCGGATCGAATCGAGCTTTACGCCCAAGGAGAACGCCATCGCCGCCGCGAACATGGCGTTCTGCACGTTGTGGGTGGCGCGCCCCTCGAGCGTCGCCGGGATCAGATGCGTCCAGAGCAAGGGGATATGGCCGCCGCGGTCGTACAGAGTGATCATCTGGCCGTTGACGCCCGCTTCGAGCGCGCAAGCCCGTCCGCCCGCGCGTATGTGCTCGCGCACCAGCGTGTGCTGCGGATTCATGGTCACGTAGCAGATGTTCTTCGCTTCAGTGTAGCCCGACATTTTAAGCACCAGAGGGTCGTCGGCGTTCAGCACGGCGCAGTCGGTCGCTATTTCCACCACGATGCGTTTCAACTCGGCGAGCTGCTCGAGCGTGTCGATGCCCTTCAATCCCAGGTGGTCGGACTGCACATTGAGCACGCCGCCCACGTTGACCTCGCGCACCCCCATGCCTGCGCGCAGCAGCCCGCCGCGCGCGGTCTCGAGAATCGCGATGTCGATTTGCGGGTCGGCCAGCACCATGCGTGCCGACATGGGGCCGGTCATGTCGCCCTGCACCGTGCGCTGTCCGTCGATGTATACGCCGTCCGTGGTGGTCAACCCCGGCGTATAGCCGCTCATTTTGGTGATGTGCGCGAGCATGCGCGCCGTGGTGGTCTTGCCGTTGGTGCCGGTGATCGCCGCGATCGGCACCCGCGCAGGGGCGCCGTGCGGGAACAGCATGCCTACCACGGGCGCGGCGACATCGCGCCCCTTGCCTTCGCTGGGACTGACGTGCATGCGAAAGCCGGGCGCCGCATTCACCTCGCAGATGCCGCCGCCGATGGTGCGGTAGCTTTCCGTGATGTCCTTCGACAGGAAATCGACCCCTCCCACATCGAGCCCGATGGCGCGCACCGCGCGCTCCGCCATCTCCCGGTTGTCGGGGTGGATGACGTCGGTGACGTCGGTCGCGGTGCCGCCCGTCGAGAGGTTCGCGGTGGAGCGCAGATAGACGATTTGGCCGGCGGTTGGAACGGATTGCGCCGCAAGGCCGGCGCGATCGAGCATCTTCTGCGCCTGAGCGTCGAGCTCCAGACGCGTCAGCACCTTCTCGTGGCCGACGCCGCGGCGCGGGTCCTGATTCACGATCTCGATCAACTGCGCGATCGTGTGCGCGCCGTCGCCGACCACATGACCGGGAGTGCGCCGTGTCGCGGCGACCAGTTCGCCGTTGACCACCAGCAATCGATGATCGTCGCCCTCGAGGAAGGTCTCGACGATCACCGATCGCGAATGCTCCCGCGCCACCGTAAAGCCCTGCGACACCTCCTCGTCGGTGGTGAGCCGAATGGAGATGCCGCGGCCGTGATTGCCGTTGTAGGGCTTGGTCACCACCGGAAAGCCGATGCGCTGCGCGGCGCGTACGGCCTGCCTTTCGTTCTGCACCAGCTCCTGCTTGGGCACCGGCAGTCCGAGGGTCGCCAGGATCTTGTTGGTCTCCTCCTTGTCGCTGGCCAACTCGACCGCGATGTGCGAGGTGCGGCTGGTGACGGTCGCCTGGATGCGCTGCTGAAATTTGCCGTGGCCGAGCTGCACCAGCGATTGATCGTTCAGGCGCAGCCAGGGGATGTTTTGCTTCTCCGCCGCGCGCACCAGCGCGGACGTCGAGGGCCCGAGCGCACGGCGCTGTGCGAAACGGATGAATTCATCGCGCGCCGCCGCCCAACTCCAACCCTCGGGCACTGAATCGGCCGGCCGTATCGCAGCAGGCAGCAGCGAGCACAGCAGTTTCAGTCCGAGCTCGCCCGCGGCGATGCCCTCGTCGCGCTGCGCATATTCGTAGACGACGGTATAGACCCCGGCGGGTCCCGCTGCGCGAGTCTTGCCGAAAGTCACCTCCTCGCCGGCCATGTTCTGAAGCTCGATGGCGACGTGCTCGAGCACGTGCCCGAGCCAGGTACCCTCGTCCTCGCGCATGCGTCGAAAGAAACCGCCGGGCTCTCGATAGGAGCATCCGTGATCCGCGAGTCCGGGGAGCGCGGCGGCCAATGCGTCGACGAAGGCCGGCCCCAGCCGGCCGGTGGGCCACGCTTCGAGGGATTCCAGGTCCAGTTCCAGTCGAATGACGGGAAAGCGCGCGTACAGAGACGGGCCGACATAGACGGATCGATCGACAATGCGCATCCGGCCCCCTTTATTCTTTCGGCTGTACCAGCCCACCGGCCGCGGCCAGTCGTGTATGCAGGTTGAATGTCGCACCGGCGACCAGAAAGTGCAACTTGAGCCCCAGTATGCAAACCGGTTGCCCTTCGCTCACCTCGCCGATGGAGGAATAGCTGACGTCGGCGGCGTCCACTATCGTCACCCCGCCGCTGCCCTCGACCTCGATGGTTTCGTCCGGGCCGATGAACGCGGCGGTGTCTTCGTCGAGACCCACGCCCACGGAAAACGGATTGTAGGCGAGCGCGGTGATCAGGCGGCCCAGCCGGTCGCGCTGGCGGAAGTGCTGGTCGATGATGAAACGATTGGTCAGCCCCAAGCCCGGCGCCAAGCGCACGCTGCCCGAGATCACCGAGGAGCCTTCATCGCCGAAGGCGATCATGTGTTCGCTCAGGATGCTCGCGCCCGCGCTGGTTCCGCCGACGGTGACACCGTGCGCATTGCGCACGCGAATCAGCTTCGCTACGGGCGTCCCGCCGAGCAGGGTCGTGAGCCGCAATTGGTTGCCGCCGGTAAAGAAAATGCCGGTGGCCGCTTCGATCCGCCGCAGTCTGCCGGCCTCATGACAGTCGCGGCGCGTGTCGAAGTCCATGACGGTGACCTTGGAGGCGCCGAGCTCCTTGAAGAGGGCTTCGTAGCGCGGCCCGGTTTCGTGCATGCGGCTGGCGGTGGGAATGACGACGATATCGGCGTTCGCCGCGCCCGAGACTCGGATGAAGCGCTCCAGGATGTGGCGGTCGTTCTCCTTGTTCTCGGCGCCTCCGATCGGGACTATCCAGCCGCGATTCTCGCCTTCGGGGATTTTACTTGGCATTAAGCGTAACGCGCCTCCTCGAGCGCTGGTTCCAATCATACCGCGATGGACTGCTCATCAGTCTACCAGGCGGGATTGCGGCCTCGCCGGCAACGCGTCACAGGCGCGCCCGGCCGATCGACGCCCGCCCGGCGAGCCGCATGCGGTGTGCCCGCCAGCTTCCTTCCAGCGTATAGACGAGGAGCGCCGACCAGATCACCGCGTAGCCGAGGGCACGCTCAGCGCTGAACGGTTCGTGATAAATCCACACTCCGATCAGCAACTGCAAGGAGGGGGCCAGGTACTGCCAGCACGCCCAGCATGGACATCGGAATGCGCCGGGCGCCCGCCGCGAACAGCAGGAGCGGAACGGCGGTGATCGGGCCTGCGGCCATCAACAGGCCTTTGGTGCCCACGGAGGCATGCAAGAAAGCGTTCCGATCATGCAACGCGAGCCACGTCAAATAGCCGAACGCGACGGGAAACAGCAGAAATGTCTCCAGCGAAAGGCCTTCCAATGCGCCGAGCGCCGCCGTTTTGCGCAGCAGGCCGTAGAAGCCGAAGGTGAAGGCCAGCCCCAGGCCGATCCAGGGCGGATGCCCGGCCTGCCATGTGAGCCACCCAACCCCGCCCGCCGCCAGCGCGACGGCCCCCCATTGCACCGGGCGCAGGTGCTCGTGCAGCAGCATGAAGCCCAAGAACACGGTCACCAGCGGATTCATGAAGTATCCCAGGCTGGCGTCGACCACGTGGCCGTTGTTGACCGACCATATATAGAGATACCAATTGACCGACAGCAGCACCGCACTTGCGGTAAATCCCGCCAGCACTCTGGGTTGGCGCACGACCTTGCCCACCCAAGACCATTGCCGGCGCGCGGTCAATGCGATGAGCAGGAAGGCGAATGCCCACACAATGCGATGCCACAAGATCTCGAGCGGAGAGACGTTTTGCAGCGCCTTGAAGTAGATCGGAAAGATGCCCCACAGGATGTAGGCGATGGCGGCGTAAAGGATACCGAGCTGCATGCGATGGTCGAAAGGGCGATGGTGAGGAGGCGCCATCATCGCAGATCGGGACGATTCTATGCGCGCGGATCTGCCAGCAGCTGCACCCAGTACAGGCCTCGCTTCGAGGCACGGCCCGGCGCATAGGCGATTCCCATTTCGGCGAACCGGGGATCCATGATGTTTTCACAATGCCCCGGACTGTCGAGCCAACCCTGCACCACCTCGTCGGCCGATTTGGGGCCGTATGCGATATTCTCGCCCACGAGTTTTTCTCGGTAGCCCACCGCGCGTACCCGATCCGCGGGTGAGTGTCCCGCCAAATCCTCGTGTTCAAAGTAGTTGTGCGTGGCCATGTCGCTGGCATGCCCGAAGGCGACATTCGCGAGGGCGTCGGACAACCGCACCGGCGGCGCCGGTGCGAACGAGCGTTCGCCGCAACGGGCCCCGCGTGCACGCACCTGGTTGACGAGCTCCAGCGTGCGAGACGCCAGCATCGGCGCCTGCGCGGCAGCCGGGGCCGCATAGGGCGAGGCCAGTACGATCCAAGTGTCCAGGCGCTGCCGATACACACCCATGTCGCGCAGATCCCTGCGAGTCACCGTGCCGCAGCTGGAACGTCTCAGCAGCTGAACCGTGGACGAATCCGGCCCGCTGATGTGCAATCCCGAAGTGGATTGCGCCTGGTAGCCGCTCTGTTCCGTCGCCGCGGCAAGCGAGCGGCCGGCGGCCCATTGTGCCGCCGCACGGTCCAACTGCGCACTGTGATGAACGGGACGCGCCGGGGGTAGAATGCCTCCGCAGCCGCCTTCTCGAAGCAACTGCACCGCGGACAGCGCGTCCGCCCAACCGGCCCAGGGAGCATAGAGTCCGCCCAGCAACAACCAGAGACGCCATCGATGCCTAGATCCTGCGTGTCGCAACCGAATCTCCCGATTCGCCCTCCCAGGCGGGGCTAATCAGAGGAACGCACGACCGGAGCATCGGATGACCTTGTTTTGGGGTACCGGATCACACAAATGTCATGATGCTCGAGTCAACCATTACCTGCCCCGCCTGCGGCCACTCGCAGCTTGAGACCATGCCCACCGATGCCTGTCAGTACTTCTATGAGTGCAGGGGCTGTCTTGCGCTGCTGCGGCCCAAGCCCGGCCATTGCTGCGTGTTTTGCTCATACGGTAGCGTCCCGTGTCCCCCCGTGCAGGCGGCGAAAGCCTGCTGCGGGGATTCGGCGGGATGAACTCACTGATGATCCCGCGGAATCGGCTCCTCCCAGGTGCGCGTGCGGATGACAACGCCGTCGCGCAGCAAGGTCCTCGTGTATTTGTAGAAGAAGGTGCGGGCATCGCTCGATACATCGAGGCGTCCGCGCCAGGTGAGCACGTGATCCTTCACCGCCTGGATGTACTGCGAATCCCCCTGCACGCGGGCGACATCGGGATGCGCATCGTCGATGTCGTAGGTGAGCTTCTCCGAATGATCGAATCTGCCCCAGGGATACGACACGGCGGTGGCGCCCTTCCAGATCACGGTGCTGCGCTGCCCGGCTTCATCGCGCAGCACGGTCCATTCGCCGGGCCAGGCGGCGCCGCCGCCGCCCACCCCTGAGATTCCGGCGGGCGCTTCTTCGGGCGCGGGCGCGGCGAACGCCGGCACCGCCGCTCCGTGCACCGGCACTCGCGGCAGGACGATGCGCGAGGCCGCATCGCCGCCCAAGGTCACCGATGTGGTCATGGGGTAGGGCGTCGGCCAATTCATGGGCCAGAGCGCGTTCGATACGGCGACGCGGATGCGGTGGCCCTTCGGGAATACCCAGGATGCAAGGTGCAACTCCAGGGACAGCGGATAGACTTTGCCCGGCACCAACTCTTCGGGCGCCGTCATCGAATTGCGCTGCGCGCCGTTGATGCCTGCTCCCGTCACCATGGTCACGCGCCCGTCCGGCGCGACATCCGACAGCCTGACGAACCAATCGGCCAATGGCGCGTCGGCTGAGACCTTGAGCGTCACGCGCGGCAGGCCCAGAATCGCCACATCGTCCGCGAGGGCCTGTGAGTCGTAGACCAGACTGAAGGCGTCCACCGGCCTTTGATCGGTCAGAAGTTCACCCCACCAGAATCCGGCCTCGACGCCTGCGCTCGGAACATAGCGCAGCAAATCGCGGCCCCCCGCCGGGGGCTGCGGTGCGAGACCATGTTCCGGCATCAGGTACAGAGTCATCGCTGTGAGTCCGGCGGGCGGCCAGGTCTCGGCGCGCCATTCGCCGGGAATGTCCTGTGCCTGCGATTGCGGCGGGTGCCAGTGCTGCTGGTAGATGACGACCCGAGGATCCTTGAGCACGCCGGTGTCGCGACCCTTCAGCCAGTAGTCGAACCAGCGCACCGCCTGATCGCGCCACTCGACCAACGGTCCGTAGTCGCTGCCGTTCGGGAAGCCGTGATTCCACGGTCCGATCCAGGCTTTGAGCGGTGCTTTGACCTTCTCCAGCATGCGCAAGATGCTGTCGCGATATCCATCCTGCAGGCCGCCGATCAGGAAGGCCGGCACCTCGAGAGTTTCGATCGGCCGCAGCGGAGCGTGCCAGAACTCGCCGTCCCGCTGATGCCTCATGTAATTGAGCGACCATGGCGCCGAATCCATGCGCGGGCCGATCACCGATTCACTGAGATTGAAGTCCGGCGCGCCGGGGCGCCCCTGATCCAGGTCCATCGTGAGCTCGAATTCGTCGACGTGGAACACTCCGTCGATGTAGTGCACGTCTTCCTTGAACAGCCGCTCGGTCGCCGCCACGGCGAGAATGGCCTTGAGCGCAGGGGGCTTGCGCAGCGCCATCTGTATGGAATTGAAGCCGCCCCATGAAATCCCGAGCATGCCAACTTTGCCGTTGGACCAGGGCCGGCCGGCCAGCCAGGCGATCACTTCCTCGGCGTCCCGCTGCTCCTGCGCCGAGTATTCCCGATCGGGCGGTGTGCCCTCGCTCTCGCCGAAACCGCGAATATCGACGCGTGCGCCCACATACCCGCGCCTCGCAAAATAGGCATGCGTCCCGTAGTCGCGCACGGCCTCATCGTCGTCCTTCCGATAGGGCAGGTATTCGAGCAGCGCGGGAACGCGCGCGCCGCGTTTGAGTCCTGCCGGCTTGTAGAGAGTCACGGCGAGACGCACGCCGTCCTTCATCGGGATCCAGGTCTTTTCGAGCTCGACTCCGTAGACCGGAGGCGACGGCGGCACGGCGGCGCGCGCGATCGGCCAAGTCGCGGCCAGCAGGAGAATAGCGAAAATGCACATTCGCATCGAAGTAACCCTCCCCAAATTCAAGTGCAGCAATATACGCTACGGCTTAAGGAGCGCTCCGACACGCGCATGGTCGGCAAGCACTATGGGCGCCATTCAGGCGGACAGATACAGTCAATTGCGCGCCAGTCATCGAGTCGGTATAATGGCTCACAGCGATGAGCCATTTGGCCCAAGGTGAAGCTATGGAATCCGCATTTGTCCTCGCTGAAAAGCCCCCACTCGAGATCCTCACTCAAGTTCGCAACGGATTGCCGGCCGCAATGTTCGAGCAGGTCGCCTCGACGTTGGGACTGTCCGTCAGCACATTGGCCGCGAAATTGGGCATTGCACGACGCACAGTAACCCGCAAACGCGGCAACGGCGCACCGCTATCCAGTGAAACTTCCGAGAAGCTTCTGCGGGTGGCGCGTGTGCGCAATCTCGGCCGCACGCTTCTGACGACGGACGAAGCGGTATCGGAATGGTTGTCGAAGCCCGATGCGAGCTTGGGCGATATGGCGCCTTTGGACCTGTTGGATACCGACCTTGGCGCTCGCGAAGTGGAGAACCTGCTGCGCGCGTTGGCCTATGGCCACTTCGTCTGACGTGCATGAGGGTATTCCGCATCGGGGCCGCGCTCTTCACGCGAAACCGGAAGGAGGCGTTCAGCGGTAGCGGCGGCTTGTACGCTTCGGCCCGCTGGCACACAGCAGGCCACCCGGTTGTTTACACAGCACAATCACTCTCGCTCGCGGCCCTTGAAATCTTGGTCCGACTCAAACAGACGAATGACATCCAGCCCTTCTACACCTATTCGGCGGAAGTCCCAGACCCGCTGATCCTGAAGCCCGATTCCTATCCGACGCGATGGAAGAGTCGGCTCGCGGTCAGCCGCGCATTTGGCGATGCGTGGCTCGAAGCCAAAACCACGCCCGCAATGCTCGTGCCCACGATCATCACGCCGGGCGAATGGAATGTGCTCATCAATCCATTGCACCCGCAGTTCTCATTCACCTGGATCGTAACCGGCCCCGATGCCTATACCTGCGATGCGCGATTGCGGAGATCGTCTCGGTCTTAACCATGTGTTCCAGCCTTGAGAAGGCTATGCGCAGTCTGCTAAATCTTCATCGTCCGCGGGTTCGGTGAACAGGGGATTCTCGGCGGCGATCTGTCGGCCCATGAAGGCGACCTTGTCCCATTGTTCGGGCAGCAGCAGATCGCGATCGCGCGCCAAATTCTGCACCACGTCCAGGAACGCCTTGCGGTTCATGGCGGCCGCAGAGTAGTACAACTCGATCAGCTTCATGCGCAGGTCCTGGCGGTCGGGCTCCCGCTCGATGGCCAACTTCAACACATCCGCGAGATTGGTCCGCCTCTCCTTCACCACCGCATGCTGATTGAGCACGCTCGGCATCTGCACGTGTTGCGCGGTCTGCTCAAGGTCGAGGAAATTATAGTCGAGGTGGGTTCCGTTCATCCGCAGGTTGACGGTATCGACCATGAGATTGACGGTGTCGTGCGGCGCGATGACGGCGTCGTCGTCCAGAGAGTCGCCGGGCAAGGGGGTCGGGTCGATCTCGCTGCGCCCGGCCGCCTGCGCCGGCAGCATCGGGAGTGCGGGATGTGTCGCCTCGATGTCCGGGATCTGAATCTCGGGAACCTCAATCTCGGGAACCTGAATGACGTCGTGCGGCGCCGGCTCTGACGGCCCCCCTTCGGCAGCAGCCTCATCGGCGACCGTCGCTTGCGCGCTCCGCGGCTGTGCCACCGCGCGTGAATCACGGGCCACCGACAGGCGGCGCCGCAATCTGAAATAGGCGGCGGCCAAGGCCGCCGCCACGACCGCGAAACCTGCGACGATCAACGCCAGAGAAAAAGACATGGTCTTGAGCTGCGTGCGCGGATCGGCAACGGCAACCGGCAAGGCGGGTGCGGCTCGTACGGCTTGCCGCTGCAGGGCGAGCAGCTGCTCGCGCTCACTCTGCATCAGCCCCTGCATCCGGCGAAGCGCCTGCTCCAACGACTCGATCCGGTGATCGAGCGGCGCGGTGGGCGCATCCGCGAGCGCTTCTTTCGATGCAACGGCGGCGGCCGGCGCCGCAGCGTGCGCCGGGATGAGCGGCGTTGAAGCGCCGATCGCCGCGGCGGTCGCCGGGGCCGCGGGCGCCGGTGCGGCCTGGTTCGCCGCGAGACCGTGTGCGCGTGAATGCCATGCCGCCATCTGCGCCTGGATCTCGCGTCTCGCCTCGGCCGGGGAGATCAGCGCCGCCTCCGCGCGCGAGGGGATGGTGAGAGTCGCGCGGCGGTGCAGCCGGTTGATGTTGCCCTCGAAGGCGGCGGGATTGGCGCGAAATATCGCGATCATCATTCTTTCAATGGCGGGCTCGGAGCGCTCTCCGACTCGCCAGGCGATGCCGCGAAGAGTCGCTTTCGCGCCCACCTTCATATGGACCGTCTTGCGCGCCGTGCGCAGCGGGCTGGTCGGATCGGCTTGCCGCAGCTTCACTGCCCTCGCCACCACCGGCGCCGGCTCCACCGCCGGTGCTGTCGCGGTGGGCGTCGGCGCAGCCGCGGGCGGCGCGGCCATCGTTGATGCCGTCGCAGGTTCCACGGCCGCCGCGGTGCTCGGCGCGGCCATCGTTGATGCCGTCGCAGGTTCCACGGCCGCCGCGGTGCTCGGCGCGGCGGCAGGGGGCGCCGCGGCGAAGCCCGGGGGATCGAGCAGCAGGGTGTACTGCCGGATGACTTGTCCGTTGCGCCAGTTCAGGTCAACCAGGAAATTGACCACCGGTTCAGTGAAGGATTCGGTGGAGCGAACGGCGAGCACCGGCTGTCCGTGACTGTCCTGCGCGACTTTGAAGGTCGTCGAAGCCAGAAACGCCGGGCGCTCGGCGCCGTAGTGCTGAAAAATTTCGCGGTTCGCCACGGCGGCCTTGAGCTCGGCCAGCTCGAGCGCAGTGGCCCCGACGATGTCGATTTCCGCGGCGAGCCGCTCGTTCAACCCCGAATCGACGTGGATGTCGCCCAGCCCAAGCGCCTGCGCGGCGCCCGGTATCGACAGGGCCATCATCAGCACCAACGGGTTTTTCCCGCTCGACATCGTCTACTCCAGGCACTGCCTGAGCAGTACCCATCGCACAATGGATCTACCAGGGCAGATGCTATGCGACACAGCGACGCGTGGGTATCAGGGTTTTCAAAGACTTCGACGCAGTTCACGCATGTTGCCGGCAGCCCGAGCGCCCGCGAGACGCGCGGGACCTTCGCCGCACCGCCGCACGCCGATTGCCCGTTCCGATATATTTCAGTAGAATGAGACTTAAGGTAATATTTCTACAGGAACCACATGGCGCAACCCTCGATCGAGAGCGAAGCCGAACCCCGCCGGGTACTGACGGGCGCGGTGTTGCGTGCATCCGCCTTGCTCGAGATCACCCAATACGGCCTCGCCCACATACTGGGCTTGAGTCCCTCGACGGTGTCGCGCATGGCGAACGGCACCTACCTCCTGGACGCCGAAAAGAAGGAGTGGGAACTCGGCGCCTTGTTCGTGCGATTGTTCCGCTCGCTCGACGCACTGATCGGCGCCAACGATGCGGCCGCCCGCGGCTGGCTCAACGGCAGCAATCTCGGTCTCGGCGGCCGTCCGGTCGACTTGATACGCAGCACAGAAGGCCTGGTTCGTGTCGTCCAGTACCTGGACTGCGCGCGCGGTCGAATCTGAGGCGCTGCGGGCGCGGCGGCGCCTGTGGCGGGCGGTCGAAGCCCAGCACATCGCCTCGACCTTGCGGCTGGTGGCGAATGCCGGGGAACAGCTCGTGCTGGAGCGGGTGCTCGAGCGCAGCAAGCCGCCGCTGCCGCCGGGCACGAGCGGCCTGCACTATGTGCTGGCGACGCCGTTTCGCTATTCCTCGCCCGTGGGTTCGCGTTTTCGGTCGCCCTCCGACACGGGCATCTGGTACGGGGCCGAAGCGCAGCGTACCGCCTGCGCCGAGCTGGGATATTGGCGCTGGCGTTTCTTGACCGACAGCGATGCGCTCGAGGCCCTGGGGCCGTCGCCGCAAACCGTGTTTAGGGCCGGCATCGACGGGCGCTGGGTGGACCTGACGCAAGCCCCCTTCAAGCGCGCGCGCCTGCAATGGACCCATCCTGCCGACTACGGCCCCACGCAGGAATTCGCGCGCGTCGCGCGCCTGGCGAATGTCGACGCCATCCGCTACGAGTCGGTGCGCGACCCCGAGCACGGCGCCGCCGTGGCGGTGCTGCGGCCGTGCTTCAGGCCGCGCCGTCCCTTGGAGCAGCACACCTGGTTTTTGACCGTGCGCCGAGAGCGGGTGACCTGGCAGCGGGAGGGGCAGACATTCGAGTTCGACGCGGGCGCCTGGCAGCGATGAATCAAGGCGGCATGTGAATCGCATACAATCACCCACCCGCACCGGCCGAGCTTTCAACATGGGGAATTCGTGAGTAGAAATTTCAAGAGCGACAATGTGACTCCGGCCTGCGACGCCGTCATGGCGGCGGTCATCGCGGCCAATGCGGGCTCGGTGCCGTCGTACGGCGATGACGAGTTCACGCGCGCGCTGCAAGGAGCCGCGAGCGAGGTGTTCGGCACCGAGGTTGCGATCTATCCGGTGACGACGGGGACTGCCGCCAATGCGCTGGCGCTGGCGCAGCTCGCCCCGCCCTTCGGCGCCGTGTACTGTCACGACGCGGCGCACATCGTCACCGATGAGTGCGGCGCGCCGGAGTTCTTCACAGGCGGCGCTAAATTGCTGGGTTTGCCGGCGGCGGACGGCAAGATCAGGCCTGAGCAGGTCGAGCACGCCATCGCGTTCGCGCAGGACATGGGCGTGCACCACGTCAAACCCGGTGCGTTGAGCCTGACTCAAGCCACCGAATGGGGAACCGTTTACGACCTGACCGAGGTGTCGGCGCTCGCCGCAACGGCCCGTCGGCACGGTCTACCGGTGCACATGGACGGCGCGCGCTTTGCCAATGCGCTGGCGCACCTGGACTGCAGTCCGGCGCAGGCCACCTGGAAAGCCGGGGTCGATGTTCTGTCCCTGGGCGCGACCAAGAATGGAGCGCTGTGCGCCGAGGCCGTGGTGTTCTTCGATCCTGCTCGTGCCCGGGAGTTCGAGCGCCGCCGCAAGCGGGCCGGGCATTTATGGTCGAAGATGAGATTCTTGAGCGCCCAGCTGCTCGCGTACCTGCAACATGGATTGTGGCTTCAGAATGCACGCCATGCGAATGCGATGGCAACGGCCCTGGCCGAAGGCCTGCGCCACATCGAGGGCGCCTCTCTACAACAATCGGTGGACGCCAACGAGGTCTTCGTCGCATTGCCCGAAGCGACCGTCGCCGCCTTGGAGCGGCAGGGATTCGGGTTCTACCGCTGGCCGCTGTGCGAGGTGGCCGGCGGCGTCGCCATCCGTCTGGTGACCTCTTATATGACGCCGCGGGCGCACGTGGAGGAGTTTCTTGCGGCGGCGAAGGACTGCGCGCGCCCGTGAAACTGCGCATCGACGCCGAATCCTGGGCCTACAAGGTGCCGTTTCGCGTATCGCGCGGCGCCGAGGCAGCGCTCGAGGTGATCGTCGCCACGCTGATCGACTCCGATGGCCGCATCGGTCGCGGCGAAGCGGCGGGGGTCGACTATCACGGCGAAACCGCCGCGAGCATCGGCGCGCAGATCGAGCGGGTGCGCGGGCCGATAGAACGCGGGATCGACTTCGAAGGCCTGCAGGCGCTGCTGCCGCCCGGCGGCGCGCGCAATGCGGTCGACTGCGCCCTGTGGGATTTGACCGCCAAGCAGCGCGGCACCACGGTGTGGAAGATGGCGGGCCTCGCGAATCCTCGCCGGCTCACCTCGTCGATCACGCTGGGAATCGATACCGACGCAGCCGTCGCCGCCGCTGCCCGCCGCTACGCCGAGTGGCCGCTGATCAAGGTCAAGGTCGACCGCGAGAGGCATCTCGATGCGGTGCGCCTGGTGCGTGCCGCCTGTCCCGCCGCGGGCATCATCATCGATCCGAATCAGGCGTGGGATTGCGATCTGCTCAACCGCCTGGCGCCGGAATTGAAATCCCTCGGAGTCGTGCTGATCGAGCAGCCGGTGCCTTGCGGCGAGGATGGGGCGCTGCGCGGCTACACCGGGAAGGTGAAGCTCGCCGCCGATGAGTCGGTGGACGATCGCACGAGCCTTCAAGCCGTCAAGGATCTATATCAGATGGTCAACGTCAAGCTCGACAAGACCGGAGGGCTCACGGAGGCGCTCGCACTCTCGCGCGACGCCCGTGCGCTGGGATTACAGGTTATGGTGGGGTGCATGGCGGGAACCTCGCTCGCCATGGCGCCCGGGACGGTGGCCGGACAATTGGCGCAGTTCGTGGATTTGGACGGCCCGCTCCTGCATGCCGAGGACCGCGAGCACGGCATAAAGTACGATCGGGGACTGATGCAGTTGCCTTCACCTGACTTATGGGGTTGACCATGTGTAGAACTTTGCGGCGATTCGCCGCCTTGAGTGTGCTCGCCGTTGCGGCGGCCGGCGCCGCAGCGGCCGCCGCCGTCGGCGCTGCACCCTTCGATGTCATCATCGCAAACGGCCGCATCGTCGACGGCACCGGGTCGCCCTGGTACAGCGGTGACGTCGGCATTCGCGACGGGCGCATAGCCGCGATCGGCAAGTTGACCCAGGCTCGCGCGAAGCGGCGCATCGATGCCGCGGGCAATGTCGTCGCTCCCGGCTTCATCGACATGCTCGGGCAGTCGGAGTTCACCATCCTGGTCGATGCGCGCCTGCCGTCGAAGATCTACCAGGGCATCACCACCGAGATCACGGGGGAGGGCAACTCGGCGGCGCCGATGACGGGCCACGCGCGCGAGGAGGCGGCACAGACCCTGGAGCACTACGGCCTCAAGGCGGACTGGCAGACGCTCGGGCAGTATTTTGCGCGCCTCGAGCGCCAAGGCATCGGCATCAATCTGGCCTCCTACGTGGGCGCAACGTCGCTGCGCGAGGCGGTGATAGGCGTTGAGAACCGCCCGCCCACGCCCGCCGAACTCGACCGCATGCGGGCGCTGGTCCGCGAGGCCATGCAAGAGGGTGCGGTCGGCGTATCCACCGCGCTGGAATATGCGCCCGCCCCCTATGCCTCCACGGAGGAGATCATTGCGCTCGCCGCCGAGGCCGCTCCCTACGGCGGCATTTACGCCACGCACATGCGTTCCGAAGGGGACGGCATCATGGCCGCCCTCGATGAAACCTTCCGCATCGCGCGCGAGGCGCACATTCCCGCGGAGATCTGGCACCTGAAGGTGGCGGGAAAGAACAACTGGGGGCACATGCCCGAGGTGATACGGCGCATCGAGGCGGCGCGCGCCGGCGGCCTCGACATCAGCGCCGACACCTACGCCTACACCGCATGGTTCAACGACATGTCTGCGTTCGTGCCGCCGTGGGCGCACGAGGGCGGCATCGAGAAAATGGTGGAGCGCCTGAAAGACCCGGCGACCCGCGCCCGCATCATCAAGGACATTAAGACGCCGAGCGCGGCATGGGACAACGAATGGGACGAGGTCCCCGGACCCGAATCCATCCTCATCGGCGTCGTCAAGAACCCGGCGCTGCGCCCGCTGCAGGGGCAGACCATCGCGGCCATCGCGAAGTTAAGGGCCAAGGATCCGCTCGAGACGTTGCTCGATATCTTGGTGGAGGACAACGGCTACACGGGCTGCGCGGTATTCGGCATGCAGGAGGACGATGTGGCGCTCGCGCTCTCGCAGCCTTGGGTCGCGGTGAACAACGACAGCTCCGGCACTTCGCCCGAGGGCAAACTGGGCGAGGAGCATCCGCATCCGCGCGCCTACGGCACCTTTCCGCGGATCTTGCGCAAGTACGTGCGCGAAGAGCATCGCCTCTCGCTCGAGGAGGCGATACGCAAATTCTCCGCGCTGCCCGCGCAGCGCATGCGGCTGGTCGACCGCGGGGTGCTCAAGCGCGGATTGTGGGCGGACGTCGTGGTGTTCGATCCTGCGACCGTCGCGGATCGATCGACCTTCAGTTCGCCGAACCAATTGGCGGTCGGCATGCGCTTCGTGCTGGTCAACGGCGTGCCGGTGATCGCCGATGGGCAGATGACGGGAGCTTTGCCCGGACAGGTACTTAGGGGGCCGGGATACACAGGCGCGCAGCGGTCGATGAGCCGGCCGCCCCACGACCCTTGCGCCGGCGGCCACGGTTGTGGCAAAAAAAGTCTCTGAACGCTCGTACAGTTGCCGCGCCTTAAGTTGCGCGACCGTCTCGGGCGAACCGGGGGGCGCCCGATGATCCGACGATAACTCTTTGATTGTAAGGCGCTTCGGTGGGCTTCCGCGGGCCGCGCGGGCGCTGAAGAGGGGAGCATTCGAAGTCCCGATCGGGTTGCGGGAATGGCTCGCGAGAGCTGTTGTAGATTTGACAAAGTCACCGCGGGAGATTCTTATAAGGTCACAACAATCTGCGGGGATCGACCGGATGCTCAATTGAACAGCGCCTCAGAGCCCGTTGGAACACTGGATGTTGCGCTAGGGCATGCTGCACGACTGCTGGAGAAGGACCCCAGTCTCGCGATAGAACAGGCGGACGAGATCCTGAAGGCCGTCCCCGGACATCCGCATGCCCGGCTGATTCTCGGCGCAGCTCATCGCATCGCCGGACACACCCAATTCGCGCTCGAGGTGCTCGAGCCGCTCGCCCGAGAGCAACCGCGATCGGCCCCCGCGCACTTGGAGCTTGCCATCGCCCGCGCAGAGGCCGGACGCGTGCCCGAGGCGATCGCCTCGCTGCGCCGCGCATTGCAGCTCAAACCGGACTCCGCCGATGCCTGGCGCTTGCTCGCCGATCACCTCGACCTGAACGGCGATGCGCGCGGCGCGGACCAGGCGCGAGCGCGCTATCTCGGGTCCGCGACCAAGGATCCGCGCTTGATGGAAGCGGCCGCGGCGCTGATCGCGAACGATCTGCCGCAGGCCGAGGCGCGATTGCGCGCGCATCTTGTCGGGCATCCGACCGATATTGCGGCTCTGCGCATGCTGGCCGAGGTCGCCGCGCGCCTGCGGCGGTATTCGGATGCACAGGCACTGCTGGAGCGCTGCCTCGAACTCTCCCCGAGCTTCGATGCGGCCCGCCATAACTACGCGGTGGTACTCAATCGGCAGGGGAAGGCAGCGCAGGCACTGCCGCAAGTGCAGGCTCTATTGACGAAGGAAGCCCGCAACCCGGGGTATTTGAACCTCAAGGCAGCGGTGCTGGCGAATCTTGGCGACTACTCCGAGTCGATCGAAGTCTACGAAGCGGCGCTCAAGGATTATCCGCGCCAGCCCAAGATCTGGATGAGCTACGGCCATTCGCTCAAGACGGCGGGCCGGCAGGACGACAGCGTCGCCGCTTACCGCCGCGCAATCGCCATGCAGCCGACGCTGGGCGAGGCCTACTGGAGTCTCGCCAATCTCAAGACGTTTCGCTTCTCCGACGATGACGTCGTCGCGCTGCACAGCGCGTTGGCAAGCGACGATCTCGGCGATGAGGATCGCCTGCATTTCGAATTCTCGCTTGCCAAGGCGCTCGAGGATGAGAAGTCCTACGAGCAGTCCTTCGTCCACTATGCGCGCGGCAATGCCCTGCGCAAGACCGCTGCACCCGTACAGTGCGGAGGCGAATGCGCGCTACGTCGGCCTCTGCAAGCAGCAATACACGCGCGAGTTCTTCGCGGCGCGGGCGGGCGCGGGATCGACGGACGCAGCGCCCATCTTCATCATCGGCTTGCCGCGCGCCGGCTCGACGCTGCTCGAGCAGATTCTCTCCAGCCACTCGCCCGTCGAGGGGACCATGGAGCTGCCGAATCTACCGCAGATCGCGCGCGAACTCGCAGGTCGCGACGAAACGGAGCATGGCACCCCGTTTTTCGATGCCGTCGCCGCGCTCGATCCAGAGGAGCTTCGCGTTCTCGGCGAACGGTATCTGACCGAGACCCGCGTCTATCGCAAGACCGCGGCGCCGTTCTTCATCGATAAGATGCCCAACAATTGGCTGTACGTGGGGCTGATTCATCTGATGCTGCCGAACGCCAAGATCATCGATGCCCGGCGCCACCCGCTCGGCTGCTGCTTGTCGGCGTTCAAACAGCACTTCGCCCGCGGCCAGAACTTCTCCTACGACTTGGCGGATCTCGGCCGCTACTATCGCGACTACGTCGAGCTGATGGCGCACCTCGACGCCGTGCTGCCCGGCCGGCTGCATCGCGTGTTCTACGAGTCCACGATCGAGGACACCGAGGCCGAGGTTCGGCGCCTTCTGGATCACTGTGGACTGCCGTTCGAGGAGCAGGCATTGAAGTTCTATGAAAACGAGCGTGCGGTGCGCACCGCGAGTTCGGAGCAGGTGCGCCGTCCCATTTTCAAGGACGGCATGGATCACTGGCGGCATTACGAGCCCTGGCTCGGGCCCCTGAAGGAGGCCTTGGGCCCGGTGCTGGAGCGCTATCCGGCCGTGCCTTGAGCAAGGGCTGTCTATTATTTGGAAATTATTCGTCGATCAATTTAAAACTCAAGGGAGCAAGGGAACATCATGACTCGTAGCCATCCACCTCGCGGCATCAACGCCCGAAAGTCGCAGGCCGACAACGCAGCAGCAGCCGGGCCATCGTCACCACGTGCTGCGCCGGCTGCCGCTGGCCGCGTCCATTTCGGCGATCCTGGCCGGCGCATCTCCGGTCGTGCACGCCGCCGCGGCGGATACCGAAACCAACACCCTCGAAGAGGTCGTGGTCACGGCCCAGAAACGCTCTGAAAATCTGCAGGACGTGCCCATCAGCATCGAGGTGCTGGACAATACCAAGCTCGACCAGCTGCACGTCATCGGACTCGACGACTATGTGAAGTTCTCGCCGAGCATCGCCTATTCGCGGGCGGAGGGGCAGGGCGGCAACGGCCAGCCCGGAACCTCGCACATCTATATGCGCGGCGTGGTCAGCGGCGCCAACGAGAATCACTCCGGCTCGCAGCCGAGCGTCGGCACCTATCTTGACGAGCAGCCGGTGACCACCATCGACGGCACGCTCGACGTTCATCTCTACGACATCCAGCGCATCGAGGTGCTCGAGGGCCCGCAAGGCACCCTGTACGGCGCAAGCTCTGAAGCCGGCACGGTGCGCATCATCACCAACAAGCCCGACCCCACGAAGTTCGAAGCGGGCTACGATGTCGAAGGCAATCGCGTCGACCATGGCGGCACCGGCTGGCAGGCGCAGGGCTTCGTCAACATGCCGATTTCCTCGTTCGCGGCCATGCGCCTGGTCGGCTGGGACGAGCATGACGCAGGTTTCATCGACAACGTCGCGGGCACCAGCTCAATCGGCTGCATGCAGAACGGCGTGCGCACGTTTCCCAGCTGGGCAGGCCAGGCCGCGGGGCGGCAACGCTCCGTGTCCGACGCCCACCGCGCTCGGCGCCGGATCGATCAGCAACGCCTCCTCGGTGGCGAGCAACTACAACACCGTCGAGACCAAGGGCGGCCGCGCCGCGCTCAAGTTCGACATCAACGATAGCTGGACCGTGACTCCCAGTTTCATGGGGCAGTCGACCGACACCAACGGGTTCTTCGGCTACGATCCGTCGGTCGGCGACCTTCAAGTCACGCACTTCGGTCCCGAGTACTCGACCGATACCTTCAGTCAGGCGGCATTGACCGTGGAGGGCAAGATCGGAAATTTCGATTTGACCTACGCCGGCGCCTTCATGAAGCGCACCACGCACTCGATCGCCGATTACAGCGACTACTCCGAGTTCTATGACCGAATATACGGCTCGGGCGCGTATTGGACCGGCAGCGACGGCAAGCCCGATCATGCCGCAGGAAATCGTGGTGACGAAGGGCTACTTCCAGAAGTGGAGCCACGAAATCCGCCTGAGCACGCCGCAGGAGCTGCCGGTACGCGGTACGTTCGGCGTGTTCGCGGAACGTCAGCTGCACGACATCTGGGAGCAATACGTGATGCCGGGCTACGGCGACACCAACCCGTCCGGAGATCCGAACGGTCCGGTGAATCCGAACGGCTTCGACCAGGCTCTGTCCATTCCGACGCTCGCCAATACCATCTGGCTCACCGACGAGACCCGCGTCGACCGCGACCGCGCGGTGTTTGCGCAGGGCACCTGGGACATCACCAAGCAGTTGTCGGTCAACGCAGGCCTGCGCTACTTTACCTACGACAATACTCTGGAGGGTTTCTACGGGTATTCATCCAATTACTCGCCGACCGGTTCGGGCATGTCGAAGTGCTTCATGCCGGCATCGACGCCCTATGCGCCGTGCACCGACCTCAATAACCGCGTGACCGGCAGCGGCAACGTCCCGCGGCTCAATCTCACCTACAAGTGGACGCCCGACGTCATGACGTACGCGACCTTCTCCAAGGGCTTCCGGCCCGGCGGCGTGAACCGCACCGCGCAGGCGGGCATCGGACCGTACCAGGCAGACTATCTCAAGAATTACGAGATCGGCTGGAAGACACAGTGGTTCGACCACCGCCTGCGATGGAACGGCGCGATCTTCTGGGAAGACTGGAACAACTTCCAGTTCTCGTTCCTCGGGCTGAACAGCGTGACCATCATCGTCAACGGCGGCAATGCGCGCATCAAGGGCATGGAGAATGAGCTGGACTGGGTCGCCAGCAACGACTTCACCTTGAGCGCGGCGTTCACGTTGATCGATGCGACGCTCACGCAGAATTACTGCGGCCACCAGGGCGTGACCAACTGTCCCACCCAGGACACCTTTGCGGCTTACCAGCCGGACCTGATAGGCCCGCAGGCGCCGGCCGGCACCAACCTGCCGATCACGCCGAAGTTCAAGGGCAACATCATCGCCCGGTACAGCTTCGATGAGATCAAGGGTTGGAAGCCCTTCGCTCAGGCCTCGCTGGTGTATCAATCGCAGGCGTCCCAGGCGCTGCGCATCGATCAAGCGGAGGCGCTCGGCAACACGCCGGCGTATGGCCTGATCGATCTGTCGGCCGGTGCGACGCTCAACCGTCAGACGACGGTGCAGCTGGTGGTGACCAACGTCGCGGATCGCCGCGCCGAGCTGTCGCGCTTCGCGGCCATCAATCCGGTGTTGGACAATCAGACCTACGTGATCCCCGCGCAGCCGCGGACGATTGCCATAAAGTTCGGGCAGAAGTTCTAGTAGTCTTGCGACGTGCCGGCGGGTTAGACCCGCCGGCCGTTCGCTCCTCGCCGCACGAGAGCAACAATGAAATCATCTTCGCGCATCCTGCTCTTGGCGGGGTTGGCGCTGGGTGCCCTGTCGCACGCCGAACGCCTGCCCGTCCTCAAGCAGATCGACCTTCCGCATCCCTATTACTTTCGCGAGATGTACCTGCCGCAGCTGACCGCAGGCCCCTCGAGCCTCGCCTGGTCGCCCGATTCCCGCGAACTCATCTACTCCATGGCGGGTTCGCTGTGGCGGCAAAGGTCGACGCGCGAGCAGCGCGGAGCCGGCACCGCTCCGGCCGCAGGCACAGGCGTGGCGCAGCAGCTCACCGCGAATTCCTACGACTACCAGCCGGATTGGTCGCCGGACGGGCGCTGGGTGATCTACAGCTCGTACCGCAACGATGCGATGGAGCTGTGGGTGCTCGACCTCGCGAGCGGCAAGCCAAGGCCGCTTCTGATGAACGGCGCCGTCAACGTGGAGCCGCGATTCTCCCCGGACGGCCGGCGCATCGCCTTCGTCTCGACCCTGTACAACGGGCATTTCCACATCTTCACCGCCGACTTCAACGACGGTGCGCTGGCCAACGTCGAGCGCTTGACCGGCGAGCACAGGAGCGATCTGCCGCGCTACTACTACAGCCCCTACGATCACGAGATCAATCCGGTGTGGACGCGGGACGGGCCGAGCATCATCTACGTATCCAACCGCAATCACATCTACGGCACGGGCGGATTCTGGCGCACCCCGTCACACGCCGCGGCGCCGGGGCGGATCGCCGCGGCGACGCGAGCGCGCGAAATCCACTATGAGGAGACCAACTGGAAGGCGCGTCCCGACCTCTCCCCCGACGGATCGCGGCTGGTCTACAGCTCCTACCTCGGGCGCTCCTGGCACAACTTGTGGGTGATGCCGCGCCGGCGGCGGCGATGCCTTTCCGATCGCCTACGGCGACTGGGATCAAACCTATCCGCGCTGGTCGCCGGACGGCACCCGCATCGCCTTCATCTCCAACAAGAGCGGCAGCACGGAAATCGACGTCGAACGCATTCCGGGCGGCATCGCCCAGAAGCTCAACGTGGGCGAGCGGCGCTATCTATCGCCGATGGCGCGCCTGCATCTCGACATCAGGGATGCGCAGGGCAACGCCGCCTCGGCGCGGGTGAGCGTCACCGATGCGGCGGGGCGCTTCTATGCGCCCGCCACCGCCTGGATCAGCGCGGATGATTCCTTCGATCGCCGCGAGCGGCGCGATCGAGGCGCATTATTTCCATGCGCGCGGCGAGCAGTGGGTCGATGTGCCGGCGGGCGCCGTCAACGTGGACATCCTGCACGGCTTCGAGCGCCGCTTCGAACAGCGACGGCTGAACGCCGCCGCGGGGCAGGTCGCCGAACTCGCGGTGAATCTCGATGAGGGAACCTGGAGCGTCCCGGACGCCGGGCATTGGGTGAGCGCGGACGTTCACGTGCACATGAACTACGGCGGCGAGTACCGCAATGTGCCGGCGCATCTGGTGCTTCAGGCGCAGGCGGAGAATCTCTCCATCGTGAATTCCCTGCTGGTCAACAAGGAGCAGCGCTTTCCCGACATCGCCTACAACGGCATGCAAACGGATCCGGCCTCGACCCGAACCGCGCTCGTGGTGCACGGCCAGGAATACCACACGAGTTACTGGGGACACCTAGGGCTGCTCGACATCTCGGGCGGCATCATCTTGCCGGGCTATGTGGGCTATCCCAACACCGCCGCATCCAGCTTGTATCCGATGAATGCGGATGTGGCCGACATCGCGCATGCCCGCGGCGCGTTGGTGGGCTACGTGCATCCCTTCGATGAGTACCCGCAGCCCATCGCGAAACCGCATGAGACCCTGACCAACGAGCTGCCGGTCGACGTCGCCTTGGGGAAGGTCGACTACATGGAAATCCTCGGGTTCAGCGATCACCGCTCCACCGCACATGTCTGGTACCAACTGTTGAACCTGGGCTTTCGCATACCTGCGGCCGGCGGCACCGACGCCATGGCCGACTACTCCTCGCTGCGCGGACCCGTGGGCATGAATCGTGTGTATGCGCGGGTCGGCAGCGGCGAGCTTGATCCCAAGGCGTGGATGGCGTCGCTCAAGGCGGGGCACAGCTTCGCCACCAACGGGCCGCTGCTGGGATTCACTCTGGGCGGTGCGGGGATCGGCGATGAGTTGACCTTCGCAGGGCGCAGAGCCTCGGGTCGCGTTCTCCGTGCGCATGCGTTCCATCGTCCCGTGGATCATCTGGAGCTGGTGTGCAACGGGCGCGTGGTGCGCTCGTTCGTCACGGGCAAGCCCTTCGGACCACGGCGAATTCAGCGGCAGCATCGCCGCTCAAGGACAGCGGCTGGTGCGTGGTGCGCGCCTCCAGCGATGCGGGGCGATATCCGGTGTTGGACACCTATGTTTATGCGACCACGAGTCCGATCTACATGACGGTGGCCCATGCCAAGCCTCGATCGCCCGACGATGCGCGATATTTCGCGGCATGGATGGACCGGATGGCTGAAACCACCTCGGCCTATCCGGACTGGAACAATGCGGCGGAGAAGAGCATGGTGCTCGAGCGGCTGAGGCAGGCGAAGGCGGTGTTCGTCGCGCTGCAGTAGCGGGTCCGGGCGATAGCAGGTGGTCTCGCAACCTTCATCAGGTGAGGTAACGATGAGCGAGCATTTCCCATCGGCGCCGCGCGTGAACGGCGGGCGCTTGTGGTCGCGGCTGATGCAGATGGCCGAAATCGGTGCGACCGCATCGGGCGGCTGCAATCGCCAGGCGCTGACCGACGGCGACATGGCGGGGCGCCAATTCTCTGACGCGATGGGCCGAAGCGGCCGGTTGCCGCGCGCGCACCGATGAGATCGGAAATCTATTCATCCGCCGCCCCGCGGCTCGAAGACTCGCTGCCGGTGGTCATGACAGGGAGTCATCTCGACACGCAGCCGACCGGGAGGCAAATTCGACGGCGTGTACGGGGTGCTGGCCGGACTCGAAGTGATCGAGTCGCTCAACGATCATGCGCTCGACACCGCGCATCCGATCGAACTCGCGGTGTGGTGCAACGAGGAGGGCAGCCGCTTCCCGATGGCGATGATGGGCTCGGCGGTCTGGTCCGGACGCCTGGCGCTCGATGCCGCGTACGCCTTGACCGACCGCGCCGGGATCAGCGTGCGCCAGGAACTCGAGCGCGCGGGCGTCGCGACCGGTGCGCCGCCGCCGCGCCAGCCCGTCAAAGCCTCCTTCGAAGTCCACATCGAGCAGGGCCCGGTGCTCGAGCAGAAGGCCAAGACCATCGGCGTGGTGACGGGCGTTCAGCACATGAGCCGGCACGAGGTCATCGTCGAGGGCCAGGAGGCGCACGCGGGACCCACCCCCATGGACATGCGGCGCGATCCCATCCGGGTGCTGGCGGAGGTGCTGCCGGCCCTGTATGCGGCGGCCGAGCGGCGCGGCCGGGATGCGCGGCTCACGGTGGGCATCATCGAGACCTTCCCCGGGTCGCCCAACACCGTCCCGGGCCGGCTGCGCTTCACCGTGGATCTTCGCCACCCCGATGCGCGGCAGTACGCGGCCTTGAAAGAGGAGGCGGGCCGGTTGGTGCATGCCGCGCTCGCGCACCATGCGCTCGCAGGTTCCATCCGCTGTGTATGGGAGGCGCCGGGAGTGAGCTTCGATCCGGCCTGCGTCGCGGCGGTGCGCAGCGCCGCCGCGGCGCTCGGGTTCAATTCCATGGAGATGGTGAGCGGCGCGGGCCACGATTCCTGCAACCTGGCCGCCGTGGTGCCGACCGCGATGGTGTTCGTGCCCTGCGCCGGGGGCTTGAGTCACAACGAGGCGGAAAGCGCGCTGCCCGCGGATTTGGCGGCGGGCGCCGATGTGCTGCTGCACGCCATGCTGTCGATGGCGCGTGGCCGGCCGGCGACGGCTTAAGCTGCGCTGCCTCTGCCCGGCAATCGTGAACGAGGTGGATTGCGTGGTGATCGGCGCAGGGGTCATCGGCCTCGCGGTGGCCCGCGCGCTGGCATTCGACGGGCGCGGGGTCCTCATTCTCGAGCGCGAGCGGCAGATCGGCCTGCACAGCAGTTCCCGCAACAGCGAAGTCATACACGCCGGCATTCATTACCCGACCGGTTCGCTCAAGGCGCGCACCTGCGTGGCCGGACGCGACCTTCTGTACCGTTACTGCGCCGACCGAGGCATCGCGCACCGCCGCTGCGGCAAGCTCATCGTCGCCGTCTCCGACGGGGAGCTCATGCAGTTGCGCGCAATCGACGCGCGCGCCCGCGCCAACGGCGTATTCGATCTGGAATGGCTGGACGGCGGCCAGGTCCGCCGCCGTGAACCTGCGCTCGCATGCGCGGCGGCGCTCGCCTCGCCGTCCACCGGGATCGTCGACTCGCACGCTTACATGATGTGTCTGCTCGCGGATGCCGAAGCGAAAGGAGCGCAGATCGCCTATGGCGCCGCGGTCCGATCGTTGCGGCCGACGCCGCGTGGCATAGAAGTCGCAATCCATCCCGAGTGCGATCCGGTTCTGCGCGCGCAAATCCTCGTCAATGCCGCGGGCCTCGAAGCACATCGCGTGGCTCGATCGATCGAGGGCCTGTCGCAGGAGCACATCCCCCGCGTGCGCTACGCCAAGGGCAGCTACTTTGCTCTTCAGGGACCCGCGCCGTTCGGCCGATTGATCTACCCATTGCCGCGGGACGGCGGCCTCGGGATTCACATGACGCTGGATCTCGACGGCCGCGCACGCTTCGGCCCCGACGTGGAATGGGTGGAGCGAATCGACTATGAAGTGGATGCTGCCCGCGCCGCCTCATTCTACGCATCCATCCGCCGTTACTGGCCGCAGCTCGCCGCAGCGGCGCTGTCGCCGGCCTATGCAGGCGTGCGGCCGAAATTGTCGGGCCCCGCAGAGGCTGCCGCCGATTTTTGCCTGTCGGGTCCCGCCCATCATGGCATCGCCGGTATCGTGAATCTCTTCGGTATTGAATCGCCCGGCCTCACCGCATCGCTCGCCCTGGCCGCGCACGTCGCCTTGATCGCGTCCGCCGAGAATTGAACGCCGAGTTGTACTATGTTGGAATGCGGGTCCCTCGAACACCGGCCATGAACAAGAGACCTGCATGACAACCGAAAGTATCGACAGCCGACGATCAATCCTTTTCGCCGCGGCTCTCGCCGCAGCCTCGACCGTCCTTGCATGCGCCGCGTCCGCGGCGGATGCCCCCGCGCCGGCGCCCGCCGTCACGGCCCTGCAATGCGGCCATCTCATCGATACGGCCGGCGGCAAGATGCTGGGCGCGACCACCATCCTGATCGAGGCCGGGCGGATCAAAGAGGTGGCGAGCGGCGTGCAATCCCCCGAAGGGTCGAAGATCGTCGACCTTGCGACGCAGACCTGCATGCCGGGACTGATCGATGCGCATGTTCATCTCACGGGGCAGACCAGCCGCAGCCAATATGTCGATAAATTTCATTGGAACATCGCCGACTATGCGATCCGCTCGACGGTGTATGCGCGGCGCACCCTGCTGGCCGGATTTACGACGGTACGCAATGTCGGCGATCAGGCCAACGAATCGGCGGCGCTGCGCAACGCCATCAATGCGGGCATCGTTCCGGGCCCCCGTATCTACACCGCGGGCCGCGCCATGGGCACCACCGGCGGCCACGCCGATCCTACCAACGGCTATCGCAGCGACCTTGCGGGCGATCCTGGACCCACCGACGGCATCATCAACAGCGCGGACGATGCGGTCAAGGCCGTGCGGCTGCACTACAAGCTGGGCGATGACTTGATCAAGATCATGCCCTCGGGCGGCGTGCTCGACGAAAACACCAGCGGCGACAATGCGCAGATGACCCTGGAAGAAATAAAGGCCGTGGTCGCGACCGCGCACGACTATGGATTCGCGGTGGCCGCGCATGCGCACGGCGCCGAAGCCATCCGCCGCGCCGTGCTCGGCGGCGTCGATTCCATCGAACACGGCACCTTCATGAATGCAGAGGACATGAAGCTCATGGTGGAACACGGCACTTGGTACGTGCCCACCATCATCGCCGGCGACTTCGTCGCGCGGCAGGCCAAGGTGCCCGGATACTATCCGCCGCAAGTCGCTGCCAAGGCCGAGGCGATCGGTCCATTGATCCAAGCGACCGCGGGACGCGCCTACAAGGCGCACGTCAAGATCGCCTTCGGCACCGATGCCGCCGTGTACCCGCACGGCCAGAACGCGCATGAGTTCGAGTTGATGGTGGGGGCGGGCATGCCGCCCATGTTCACCATACAGGCGGCGACCATCAATGCGGCGCAGCTCCTGCGGCACGACAAGGACTTGGGCACGGTGGCCGCGGGCAAGATCGCCGATGTGGTGGCGGTTCCCGGCAATCCCATCGACGACATCAGCCTGATGAAGCGCGTCAGCTTCGTGATGAAGGACGGGGTGGTCTACAAGCTGAACTCGGTGCCGGTCGAAACAGGTCCCTAAGAGCACCGCCGCCGCAGGGTGGCTTTAGCTCACCCAGAAAATCGCGTTGGTCACCGGCTCGACGGCCGGCATCGGTCATGCCATCGCGGCGGCGCTCGCGCGCGAGGGCGCCACGGGCGCGTCTGGCGCGGCTGTACCTGCCGGCGATGCGCCGGCGCAACTGGGGCCGTATCATTTTTATCTCCAGTGAAAGCGGCTATCACATTTCCGCGGAGATGATTCACTACGGCATGACGAAGGCGGCGCAGATCGCCGTGGCACGCGGCTTGGCCGAGACCACCGCCGGCACCGCGATCACCGTGAACAGCGTACTGCCGGGGCCCACGCGCTCGCGCGGTGTGGGAACCTTCGTCGCCGAGATGGCGGCCCAGTCCGGCCGCAGCGCGCAGTCGGTGGAATTAGAGTGCGTTAGGCCGCGCTCACCGGGCGCGCGGTCCGCAGATCGGCTGGGCGCCGGCGATTTATCGCCGTCTTGAGATCCGCCGCCGCCGCACGGATGGCGCCGGCATCGCCGCCGCCCGCGTAGATGATGTTGCGCGAGGAGCTGATGAGGAGCCCGGCCCCGCGGGCATCCAGTCCCGCAGCCAGCGTGCTTTCGAGGTCGCCGCCCTGCGCGCCGATGCCCGGCACCAGGAAGGACAGCTCGGGGTGCGCTAGGCGCAGTTCCGCCATCTCGCGCGGGTAGGTGGCGCCCACCACCAGCATGAGATTGCCCTGCCTGTTCCAGTCTTGTGCGGCGCGCTGCGCCACCCGGCGGTACAGCGGCAAACCGTCGACTTTGAGGTCCTGAAAATCCTTGGCGCCCGGATTGGAGGTGCGGCACAGCAGGATGGCGCCCCGGTCGGGCCGCGACAGAAACGGGAGAACCGAGTCCTCGCCCATGTAGGGGTTCACGGTCACCGCATCGGCACCGTATCGCTCGAAAGCCTCGCGGGCATATGCTTCGGCGGTATTGCCGATGTCGCTGCGCTTGGCGTCCAAGATGACCAGTGCGGAGGGCGCCCGCTCGCGGATGTAGCGGATGCTCGCGAGCAGCTCATTCTCCGCGCCGAGGGCGCTGTAGAAGGCGATCTGCGGCTTGTAGGCGGCGGCAAGATCGGCGGTGGCGTCGACTATGCGCCGGTTGAAGGCCAGCAATGGCGCGGCGCCGCCCTCGCTTCCGAGGTCCCGGGGCAGCTTAGGCAGGTCCGGGTCGAGGCCGACGCACAAGAGGCTGCCGCTCACGAGTTGCGCCCGGGCGAGCCGTTCAGCGAAGGTCAGGGTCATGGGCGGCATGATAGCGCAGGCTTGGGATGGCGAGCGGCGGCAGCACCAGGGAGTATGCTTGGCGGCTAGCGTGAGAACAGCATTGCCCAGCAAACCTCGTACCGGACCTCGATTGGTGCTGCAGCCGGCAAGCCGCCGCGCAGCCCGGCATACCAGCACCAATGCCCTGAAGCGCTTCTTCGCCATCGCCGACGCCTGGGAGCTGTCGCCGTTGCAGCAATGCCGTCTGCTCAAGATACCCTCGCCGCAGGTGCTCGCGCGCTATCGCCTGGGCCAAGCGCCGCGTCTTTCCGCAACGCAGCAAGAGCGCGCGGCGCTGATCGCCAACATTCAATACTCGCTGACCGCGGAGGCAGGCTCGGCGGATCGTGCCTGGGCGTGGGTGCACGCGCCGCGCGAGACGCCGCCCTTCGAAGGCGACAGTCCGCTTTATTTCATGCTCGAAAACGGCCTGCCGGCGCTGCGCGAGGTGGCCCGGCTGCTGGTGCGCGAAAGCGAGCCCCGCTAGCCCCGCCGGCGCTAACCGTGAGGGGGTCGACTCGGCTATACTTGGGAGCTATCCGATGCGAATGTGGCGGAATTGGTAGACGCGCCAGACTTAGGATCTGGTGGGGAAACCCGTGCGAGTTCGAGTCTCGCCTTTCGCACCACGCACCGGCCCGCCGCAGACGAGAGCAACACCCACGAGGATCGACATGCAGGTTTCCGTCGAGAGTATCAGCAAACTGGAGCGCCGCATGCAAGTGCAGGTGCCCGCCGAGCGCGTCAGCCAGGAAATCGCGGCGCGCCTGAAGAATTTGAGCCGCACCGCTCGCTTAAAAGGTTTTCGCCCGGGCAAGGCGCCCATCAAGGTGATCCGCCAGCAATTCGGCGTGCAAGTGCACCGCGAGGTGATCGGCGAACTGCTGCAATCGAGCTTTGCCGAGGCAGTGACCGCGAAACAGCTGTCGCCCGCCGGCAACCCGCGCATCGAACCGCAGAGCATCGACGAGGGACAGGACCTGCGCTATGTGGCGACCTTTGAGGTTTTCCCCGAGGTGGCATTGCAGCCGATCGATGCGCTCGAGCTCGAGCGCGTGCGCGCCGAGGTCACCGAGAGCGACATCGATGCGATGATCGAGCGCCTGCGCAAGCAGCAAATGAAGTATTCGGCGGTGACCCGCACCGCGGCGGACGGCGACAAGGTCACCATCGATTTTCTGGGCAAGATCGACGGTGTGGAGTTTGCGGGGGGCAAGGGCGAGAACATCGGGATCGTGCTCGGCGCAGGGCGGATGCTGCCGCAGCTCGAGCAGGGCCTGATCGGGGCCGCGGCCGGCGATCATCGCGAGATCAGCGTGACTTTTCCCGCCGACTACCGCGCCACCGAGCTTGCTGGCAAAGACCGCGATATTCAGCACCGAGGTGAAGACGGTCGAGGAGCCGGCGCTGCCGGAAATCGACGAAGAATTCTGCAAGTCCTTCGGCGTCACCGAGGGCGGCGTGCCCCGCTTACGCGAGGACGTGGCGGCGAACATGCGCCGCGAGCTCGAGCAGGCGCTTCGCAACCGCAACAAGGCGGAGGTGATGGAGAAACTCTACCGCACCAACCCGATCGACGTGCCGAACACCGTCGTCGAAGCGCAGATACGCGACATGCAGGTCGAGGCCATGCGCCGCAGCGGCGCCAAGGACGTGTCGCAGGCACCGCCGCGCGAGCCGCTGGTGGAGCCGGCGCGCAGGCGCGCCGCGCTCGGCCTCATCATCAATGAAATCATCCGCCGCGAGAATATCGTGCTCGATCAGCAGCGTGCGAACGCGCGCCTGGACGAGCTGGTGGGCGCCTACGGCGATGCGGAGGGCCTGAAGCGCGCCTATAGCCAAAACGCCGATGCCATGCGCCAGGTGGAGAGTCTCGCGCTTGAGGACCAGGTCGTGGATTGGATTCTCGACCATGCTAAGGTGCATGAGAAGTCATCGACGTTCAAAGAGTTGATGAACTTCGAGGGGTAACCCCTAACGGCACCCACTTGAAATGGCGCCGGGAAGTCCTCAACTTGAGGCGAGGCGGCAGGTTTTTTGATCAAAGGGCATATCTCATGACGACGCGCGCATTGAATTTGGTCCCCATGGTGGTTGAGCAGACCGCCCGGGGGGAGCGGGCCTACGACATTTATTCGCGATTGCTCAAGGAGCGGGTGATTTTCATCGTGGGTCCGGTGGAGGACTACATGGCGAACCTGATCGTCGCGCAGCTTCTGTTCCTGGAGTCGGAAAACCCCGAAAAGGACATCGCGCTCTACATCAATTCGCCGGGCGGCTCGGTGAGCGCGGGACTTGCGATCTACGACACCATGCAATTCATCAAGCCTGACGTCTCCACCATCTGCGTAGGCCTCGCCGCCTCCATGGGAGCGGTGCTGCTCGCAGGCGGAGCGGCGGGCAAGCGCTACACGCTGCCCAATTCGAAGATCATGATTCACCAGCCCTCGGCCGGCTTTCAGGGCCAGGCGTCCGACATCGACATCCACGCCCGCGACGTCATGGAGACGAAGACGCGGCTGAACGCCATAATGGCCAAACACACGGGCCAAACGGTCGAGCGCATCAAGCAGGACAGCGACAGGGACAATTTCATGACCGCTGAAGTCGCCCGGGCGTACGGATTAGTGGATTCCATGCTCGAGAAACGCGGCGAGATCCCCACAAAGGCTTGAGTCGGGCCCTCCCCCGGTCTCCTTAAGCAGCGGACCCCCATCACACCCCGCGAGACCTTATCTTTGCGTGAGGTCGGCCGGGTGCTATATAGTCGGTACTGTAGCTGCTTTCCGCGGGGAATCTCGGGGGCGCGGCCAATTTGAGGACAGCATGAGCGAAGATTCGCGCGGCAAACATGATGACGGCAAGCTTTTGTACTGCTCTTTCTGTGGAAAGAGCCAACACGAGGTTCGGAAGCTCATCGCCGGCCCCAGCGTATTCGTCTGCGACGAGTGCGTGGAGCTGTGCAACGACATAATCCGAGAGGAGCTCGAGGAGCGCGCCGAGCGCACCCGCGACAAGCTCCCCAAACCCCAGGAAATCAAGAAGGTCCTGGATGAATACGTCATCGGCCAGGAGCGCGCCAAGCGGGTCCTCTCGGTGGCTGTATACAATCACTACAAGCGTCTGCAGACGCGCGGCGCAGAGGGCGTGCGCTCGCGCGACGAGGTGGAGCTCGCCAAGAGCAACATTCTCCTGATCGGGCCCACCGGGTCCGGCAAGACGCTGCTGGCCGAGACCCTTGCGCGGCTCTTGAACGTGCCCTTCACCATCGCGGATGCCACGACCCTCACCGAGGCCGGCTACGTCGGCGAGGACGTCGAGAACATCATTCAAAAGCTCCTGCAGAAGTGCGATTACGATGTGGAGAAGGCGCAAACCGGCATCGTCTACATCGACGAAATCGACAAGATATCGCGCAAGTCGGACAACCCCTCGATCACCCGCGACGTGTCGGGCGAGGGCGTGCAGCAGGCGCTCTTGAAGCTGATCGAGGGCACCATCGCGTCGGTGCCGCCGCAGGGCGGGCGCAAGCACCCGCAGCAGGAATTCCTGCAGGTGGACACGACCAACATCCTGTTCATTTGCGGCGGCGCGTTTGCGGGTCTCGAGAAGATCATCATGAACCGCACTCACAAGAGCGGCATCGGCTTCGTGGCCGAGGTGCGCGAGCAGAACGCGCGCCCGCACGGCAACGATGTGTTCCACGACACGGAGCCCGAGGATTTGATCAAGTACGGTCTGATTCCGGAGTTCGTCGGCCGCCTGCCGGTGGTCGCGACGCTCGAGGAGCTGGACGAGGATGCGTTGATTTCGATTCTGATGCAGCCGAAGAACGCCCTCACCAAACAGTACCGCAAGCTCTTCGACATGGAGGGCGTGGAGCTGGATTTCCGCGAGGATGCGCTACGATCCGTCGCGCGCAAGGCGATGCAACGCAAGACGGGGGCCCGGGGGCTGCGCACCATTCTCGAGAATGTGCTGCTGGACACCATGTACGACCTGCCGAGCTTGCGCAACGTTCAGAAAGTCGTGGTCGACGAGCAGGTGATCGAAGGCCACAACAAACCTTATATCGTCCACCGGACCGAGGAGACTCGTTTGGTGGCCCCAGTCGAGGAAACACGACGCGCCACGGGCTCGGATCATTAGATCCCGCGCTTGAAACACAAGCTGGGCGGCCGCATGTACTCGAGTGATCGATTGCTGTACGTGCCACAACCAAAAGGCCCCCTCAAGTGAGCGATGAACCCGTTGATGTTCCCGAAGTAGCGCCGACCCCGATCGGCATTCCCGTGCTGCCGCTGCGCGATGTGGTCGTGTATCCGCACATGGTGATACCGCTGTTCGTCGGGCGCGAGAAATCCATCGTCGCGCTGGATCTGGCCATGAAGGCCGACAAGCGCATCCTCCTGGTCGCCCAGAAGCAGGCGGACGTGGACGATCCGAAGGTCGAGGACCTGTACCGGGTCGGCACGGTCGCGACCATCCTGCAGCTGCTCAAGCTCCCCGACGGCACGGTCAAGGTGCTGGTCGAGGGGGTGGACCGCGCCAGCATCGATAAACTGGTGGAGGGGGAGTTCTTCTCCGCCGAAGTGTCGGTGTTCAACGATATCGAGCGCTATGAAGAGCGCGAAATGGACGTGCTGACGCGCTCCGTGATCACCCAGTTCGAGCAATATGTCAAACTGAACAAAAAGGTGCCGCCCGAGATCCTGACCTCGCTCGCCGGCATCGAGCAGGCCGGCCGGCTGGCGGACACCGTCGCCGCCCACATGTCGCTGAAGCTCTCCGAGAAGCAGAGAGTTCTCGAAATCCCCGACGTACGCAAGCGCCTCGAGCACATGCTGGCCGTCATCGAAGGCGAGATGGACGTGCTGCAGATCGAGAAGCGCATTCGCGGCCGCGTCAAGCAGCAGATGGAAAAGAGCCAGCGCGAGTACTACCTGAACGAGCAGATGAAGGCCATTCAGAAGGAACTCGGCGAACTCGACGAGGCGCCGAACGAAATAGGCGAACTTGAGAAGCGCATCAAGGCCGCCGGCATGCCGAAAGAGGCCCGCGAGAAGGCCAATTCCGAGCTCTCCAAGTTGAAGCTCATGTCGCCCATGTCGGCCGAGGCCACCGTGGTGCGCAACTACATCGACTGGCTGGTGAAATCCCCGTGGAAGAAGCGCAGCAAGGTGCATCTGGACATCAGCGCCGCGGAGAAGGTGCTCGAAGCCGATCACTACGGCCTGGAGAAGGTCAAGGAGCGCATCGTCGAGTACTTGGCGGTGCAGCAGCGGGTGAAGAACCTGCGCGGCCCGATCCTGTGCCTGGTGGGACCGCCGGGCGTCGGCAAGACCTCGCTCGGCCAGAGCGTGGCGCGCTCCACCAACCGCAAGTTCGTGCGCATGTCCTTAGGCGGGGTCAGAGACGAGGCGGAGATCCGCGGTCACCGGCGCACCTACATCGGTTCGATGCCCGGCAAGATCATTCAAAATCTCGCCAAGTGCGGGGTGCGCAATCCCTTGTTCCTGCTCGATGAGGTCGACAAGATGTCGACCGATTTTCGCGGCGATCCGTCCTCCGCGCTGCTCGAGGTGCTGGACCCCGAGCAGAACAGCACCTTCAACGACCATTATCTGGAGGTCGACTTCGACCTGTCGGAGGTGATGTTCGTGTGCACGGCGAACAGCCTGAACATCCCCGCGCCGCTGCTCGACCGCATGGAAGTGATCCGCATCCCCGGCTACACCGAGGATGAGAAGAGCAACATCGCGCGCCGCTACCTGCTGCCGAAGCAGGTCAAGCAGAACGGCCTGAAACCCGATGAGCTGGTGGTGGCGGACGAGGCCATCCAGGACATGATCCGCTTCTATACGCGCGAAGCCGGGGTGCGAAACCTCGAGCGCGAACTGTCGAAGATAGGGCGCAAGGCGGTCAAGCAGCTGCTGCTCGCGCCGGCCGAGAAGACCGTGACGGTGGACTCGAAGAACCTCGACAAGTACCTCGGCGTGCGCCGCTTCCGCTACGGCAAGGCGGAGGAGAGCAACCGCATAGGTCAGGTCACGGGTCTTGCCTGGACCGAGGTCGGGGGGGAACTATTGACCATCGAGGCCGCCGTCGTGAACGGCAAGGGCAAGCTCACTCATACGGGCCAGCTCGGCGAAGTGATGCAGGAGTCCATCCAGGCCGCGATGACCGTGGTGCGCAGCCGCTCCGCCATGCTCGGCCTGGATGCGGATTTCTATCAGAAGGCCGACGTGCACATTCACGTCCCCGAGGGCGCGACGCCGAAGGACGGGCCGAGCGCGGGCGTGGGCATGTGCACCGCGCTGATTTCCGCGCTCACCAAGATCCCGGTGCGCTCGGACGTGGCGATGACGGGTGAAATCACCCTGCGCGGCGAGGTGCTGCCGATCGGGGGCCTGAAGGAGAAGTTGCTGGCGGCGCACCGCGGCGGCATCACCACCGTGCTGATCCCCGACGACAACACCAAGGACTTGGCGGAGATTGCGGACAATATCAAGGAAAAGCTCGATATACGCTCGGTGAAGTGGATCGACGAGGTGTTGCAGGTGGCGCTGACTCACATGCCGGCACCGTTGCCCGCCGCGGAGGTGAAGGCACCTGCGGCCCTCGCCGACGAGAAGCCGCGCCGCAAGCCCGCTCGCGTCAAGAGCCAGGTGCGGGCGCACTAGCGCCCGCTTTTACTTATCCCGGGGGACCGCGCCTGCCTCGCTCTTGATTGAATGCGGTATAATCACCTCAAAATGTGAGGCGATTATGGCAGCGAAACACCTCAAGCAGTGGATTTGGCAGGAGCCCGGCTGGCCCGAGTTCTGCTGGGATATGCGGCACTTGTCCCAGCCGCTGGCTGTGGCCCGCAGAGCGCAGGGCGAAGTCTTAGGTATGGCAAGACTCTTGGATGCCGACAGCGATCTCGGCGCCCAGCTCGAAGTGCTGACTGCGGAGGGTGCGGCCACCAGTGCCATCGAAGGTGAGCTGTTCGACCCGAACGCCTTGCGTAGCTCGCTGGCGCGCCGGCTGGGCCTGCCCTCGGCAAAGCTTCCATCTGCCCCGCGCTCCTTGGAAGGTCTGGTCGATGTGCTGTTGGATGCGACTCAGGATCCGGCGACACCCCTGACTCTCGAACGGCTGTGCGGGTGGCAGGCTGCGCTATTTCCGACCGGACGATCGGGACTCGCCAAGATTCGAGTGGGAGAGTTGCGCGGCAATGCGCCGATGCAAATCATCTCCGGTCCCGTTGGTCGCCGACGTGTGCATTACCAGGCGCCCCCGCGCGCCGCGCTCAGCAGGGAAATGAAACTCTTCCTCGCTTGGTTCAATGCACCTCCCAAAGGGCTCGACGGCTTGCTGCGAGCCGGGATTGCGCATGCCTGGTTCGAACTCCTTCACCCTTTCGAGGACGGCAACGGCCGCGTAGGCCGCGCAATTCTCGATCGCGCCTTGGCACAGGATGAAGGTAGACCTTCACGGCTCTATAGTCTGTCCGCACGCTTCATGGCGGTTCGCGACGACTACTACACAGAGCTGGAACGGCTCTCTACGAATTCTCTTGACGCGAGCGCCTGGCTTCAGTGGTTTCTCGACCAAGTCGCGGCTGCCTGCCGCTCGAGCGAGCAAACGGTACAACGGGTTCTGCACAAGGCTCGGTTCTGGATGCGGCACGGACAGGCACGCATCAATGATCGGCAGCGCAAGGCAATCAATCTCATGCTCGATGCCGGCTCAGGAGGCTTCATAGGCGGCATGACCAACCGTAAGTATGCGCATCTGAACCACGTGAGTCCGGCAACCGCACAGCGCGACCTGGCGGAACTGGCGGAACTGCGGGTGCTCAGCTTGTCGGGACGCGGTCGCGCTGCACGCTACGAAGTTTCCGATTTCGTCTGAACGACGCCTCGCACGGAGCACAGCGAGCGGTACGAGCGCCAGCAAGGAGTACCACTCGAATGATCCTCCGCCCCCGGCCGAACCCGCTCGATTCGAGACCACACGTACCTTGGCCTTGCCGTTATGAACGTCCGCCTCGAATGCGGTGAGCGCCGTGTCGAAGTGATCGATCATCTGCTGCGTCGCCGCGGTGAAGCCGTCGGCCGCCGCTTCGCGCAGGCGTCGCGGCTCATCGATCAACTTGACGTTGCCGTGGCGGTTGTCGAAGCCGCCGGCGCGCAGCACCAGTGAATGCGTCGACGGATCGACCACCGCAAGATCCACCAGCGTCGACACATCGTGCCGCGTGCCCTTGAGCAGGTATGCGCCGACGATGGTCACATAGCCGAGCGACCAGTCGTTGCCGTCCTCGTGCGCGACCTGATCGTAGGACACGAGCGCCATCAGGTCGACGCCGTAGAGGTGCTGCACGCCCTCCAAGCCTTCGAAGCCCCGCCTGCCCTGCAGATAATAGTCGGGGATCAAGACGATTTCGGCGATGAACTTGCGTGCAATGAATCGCTGCCGAATCTGCTCCAGCAGGGCTTCCTGGTGGGCGGCATCGAGTCCGTCGACGGCCGCTGGGCCCGTCGAGGGCAGGAAAGCGAGACCCACACGCAGCGGTAGATGCAGCTGCGGCTGCGCATCTTGGGCGGGCGGCGGCGCGCCGTTGGGATACAGGAATTCAACCAGGCTGGTCGAGTTCTGCGCGTGACGTTGGCACGACGACCAGCAAGGCAAATCAGCGCATCCCGTCAAACCCACCATCAGCGACAGACCGAAGAGTGTTTTCAAGCGCATAGAGCCCTCCATTGCGATGCGCGGCACGCTACCGAGGAGGGGTCGCATGCAGCAACTATTTTCGCCGGGGAAGCACTGAATGGCCCTTAAGGTATCGTTATATGATACCTTTGGTTGTACTCTATCGAGGAGCCCATGG
Organism: uncultured Gammaproteobacteria bacterium; assembly: GCA_963702735.1. Taxonomy (GTDB): domain Bacteria; phylum Pseudomonadota; class Gammaproteobacteria; order Steroidobacterales; family Steroidobacteraceae; genus Bog-1198. The sequence continues at coordinate 1,356,728 of CAVPDW010000003.1, forward strand.
CCGACCAGGCGTTGATCGTAGCGGAGCTGAAGCGCGCCTTGCGCGAGCGCGGCCTGACCTATGCCGCCGTCGCCCGGAAGCTTGATTTGAGCATCGCCAGCGTCAAACGCCTGTTCTCGGGCGGCGAGTTGTCGCTGCGTCGTGTGGACCTCATCTGCGAGCTCTTGGAGACGGGTCTCGCGGATGTTCTGGCCCGGGCGCGCGATCGCCCCGCCGTCGATCAGCTCACCCTCGCGCAGGAGCAGGAGATCGTCTCGGACCCGCGGCTGTTCTTGATTGCCTGGCTGGTGCTCAATCGCGCACCGCTCGAGGACATCGTGCGCTCCTACACGTTCACGGAACGCGAGGTGCTGAAGTTTTTCTACAAGCTTGATCAGTTGAAGGTCATCGAACTGCAGCCGGGAAACCGCGTGCGCCTGTTGGTCAGCAGGCATTTCAGCTGGCGTGCCGGCGGTCCCGTGCAGCGCTACATTCATCAGAAACTTCTGCGGGAGTTCATGTCGAGCCATTTTTCAGGCTCGCAGGAAGAATTCTTCTTCCATGGGGGAGTGGCATCGGAGGCGGCGCTCGGGGAGATCAAATTGGCGTTGCGGCACGCCTCGCGTCAGTGCGCAGAGATCATGGAGCGCGACCGGGGCCGGCATGAAAGGCGTCTCGGGGCCGCGTTTTTGTTAGCGCTGCGGCCGTGGAGCTACAGCGGCTTCAGACAGTTCGAGCGCTGAGGGCGGGGCGTTATAGCCCCTGCACGGACGGGAACCGGCTCCATCCGCAATGGACTAGCCAAGCGGAACCGCCTCGCGTAGACTTCCGCGCCTCTTCCAGGGGGTGCTTAGCTCAGCTGGTAGAGCATCGCCTTTACACGGCGAGGGTCGGGGGTTCGATCCCCTCAGCACCCACCAACAGCGGAGTGGTAGTTCAGCTGGTTAGAATACCGGCCTGTCACGCCGGGGGTCGCGGGTTCGAGTCCCGTCCACTCCGCCATTTCCTTAAAGGTAGCGCGTGCCGTCTGGCCGCGCCCAAGGGTATGAAAGGGTGGGATCATGCTGCAGACGATACATGACAAGTTGAAGGGCTGGCTCGCGGGCGTGCTGCTCGGGGCGATCGGTTTGGTGTTCGTGTTCTGGGGCATCAACTGGACCCTGTCCGCGCCCAACTACGCCGCCAAGGTGAACGGCAGCGAAATATCGCGCAACGAAGTCACACAGTCCTACCAGCAGCAGCTCGCGCAGATGGAACGGCAGGCCAACGGCTCCTTGAGCGATGCGCAGCGCAACGCCATCAAGAGGCGCGTGCTCGACGAGTACGTGAACAGCGAGGCATTGATCACCCATGCCGATGATCTCGGGTATCGCGTCAGCGACGCCGAGGTGCTGCAAGCCGAGTGCGAGATTCCCGCCTTCCAGGTGGACGGCAAGTGCGACACGGCGCACGCCGTCGCGGTGATGCGCGCCCAAGGGCGCTCCATCGTGGAAATCGAGGCGCTGTTCAGGCGCGACGTCAAGCTGAAGCAGCTCGATGCGGCGCTGTCCATGTCGAGCTTTGTCACCCCCACGGAATTGAAGCAGCTGCGCACGCTCACGCGGCAGCAGCGCGAGGTGGCGTGGGTCACTCTGTCGGCGCAGAAGTACGCCGCGGGCGCGACCCCGGACGATGCGGCCCTGAAGGCGTACTACGAGGCCCACAAGCCCAAGTACATGACCCCCGAGACGGTGGATCTGCGCTATGTCGAGATCAGTCTGGCGCAGCTCGCCTCGAAGCTGAGCGTCGACGATGCGCAGCTCAAGGCCTACTACGAGGAGCAGAAGCAGAAGACGCCGGAGCGCTTCACCCAACCCGAGCAGCGCAGGGTCAGCCACATTCTTCTCACAGTCGCCAATCCGAAGGATGACGCCGCGGTCAAGGCCAAGGCGGAGGGGATCTTGAAGCGTGCCCAGGCCGGCGAGGATTTCGCGAAGCTGGCGAAGGAATTCTCGCAGGACCCGGGCTCCGCCGCGCAAGGCGGCGATCTGGGATGGTCCGAGCGCAAGGTCTGGGTGGCGCCCTTCGCAGATGCCGCCTTCAGCATGAAGGTCGACGAAATCAAGGGGCCCGTGAAGACCCAGTTCGGCTACCACATTCTGAAGCTCGCCGGGATTCAGCCGGCCGCCGTCAAGAGCTTCGAGCAGAGCAAGCCCGAATTGGAGGCCGAATACCGCCGCAACGAAGCGGAGCGGCTGTTCAACAATGCGCAGGATCAGCTCGCGGATGCAGCGCTGCAAAACACCACCGACATCGACATCGTGGCGCGCAAGGCGGGCCTCACCGTGCTCGAGGTGCCCTCGTTCAGCCGCACCGGCGGCGGCGGGGCCTTAGGCAAGGTGCCCGCGGTGATCGAGGCGGCGTTCAGCCAGGATGTGCTCGACGGGCGCTTGAGTTCCATGGTCGAGGTGGAGAAAGGACGCGGAGTGGTGCTGCGCGCGACCGATCACAAGCTGCCGCAGCAGAAGCCCTTCGACACGGTGCATGACGAGGTGCTTGCCGCATGGAAGCAGCAGCGCGGCATCGAGCTCGCCGCCGCCGCAGCCGCGGACGCCGTCAAGCGCCTCACGGCGGGGGAGTCATGGGAGGCGGTGGCGAAGAGCGTTGCTGCGACCGCGAGCGGTGTCCCGGCGGCACCTAAATTCATTTCGCGCGGCGACGCAGAAGTGCCCCTGGAGATCCGTACCAAGGCGTTCGGGGAACCGAAGCCGTCGGGCAAACCGGTGTTTGCCGCGGCGCAGCTCGCGAACGGCGATGATGCGGTGCTCGAACTGACTGCCCTGCGCGAGGAGCCGGGCGATGCCAAGGCTGAGGAGTCGGGACTGCGCCGGCAGTACGCCGCTCAAATCGCCTCGAACGAGGCGCAGAGCTATGCCGCGGGCGCACGCGCCGAGGCCAAGGTGATCCTGAATCCACAGGCGGTCGAGTAGTTGACCCCGCTGCTGCATCAATTTTCGGATTGGTACCTATCGACGCTCACCCAAGGCGGCTATTGGCTGATCGCAGGATTGATGGCACTGGAGAGCACCTTCATTCCCATCCCGAGCGAGGTGATCATTCCGCCGGCGGCCTATCTTGCCCACACTCAGGGCCAATTCTCCTTTCTGGGGGTGGTGCTCGCGGGCACGGCGGGCTCCTGGGCCGGTGCCTCGCTCATGTACTGGGGCGCACGCCTCCTGGGGCGTCCTCTCATCGTGCGCTTCGGGCGCTATGTGGGCCTAGGGCAGGCAAAAATCGAGCTGGCGGAGCGCTGGTGCGCTCACTACGGCCCGCCCGGCGTGTTCCTCTCGCGGCTGCTGCCGGTGATACGCCACCTCATCGGCCTCCCCACCGGCATTCTGCGGATGGACTTTCGCTGGTACGCCCTCGCGACGCTCGCCGGTTCCCTACTCTGGTGCGGGGTGCTTGCCTGGATGGGAAGGACGGTGGGACAGCACCCTGAGCTTCTGGCCGGTTCCTTGCACCGCTTCGCAGCGTTGGTACTGGCCGTAGCGGGGGCCTTAGGTGGGCTGTACTACGTGTTTGTGCAGCGGACGGCGGTGCGCTGAGCGCAGCGTGAGTACGCCATAGCGCATTATCCTAGATTATCCGGATTCGGTATAATTGTACCCTGAGACCTTTCTCGAGCGAGACCTCATCCCGGCTGCCAGGCAGGCCGGCTACATGACGCCGTATTTGAATCTCTGGACCGCGACCCACACGCCGGCCCAGGTGCTGATCCGAGCGCGCTACTGAAGCTCTACTTGCAGGAGCCGGAATCGCCGATCATGGCGAGGTGGCGCGGGAAAATTCGCGGTCCCCTCTTGGTCACACATCATGGGCGGTTGGAACTGCTCAATGCGATCGGGTTGGCGGCCCATCGAGGAGTTGTCGACCAGTCCATCCATGATGCAGCACTCAAGGCTCTCGATGATGATTTCGCGGCCGGAAGGTATGTGCAAGCGGATCTTCTATGGCGCGCGACGCTCAAGCGCGCGAGCGACATCAGCCGCGAATTTACACGCGTCATCGGCTGCCGCTCTCTCGACATCCTACATATCGCAAGCGCGCTCGAACTGGGTTTGCGATCGTTTGTGACTTTCGACACCCGACAAGGGCGGCTGGCGCAGGCGCTCAAGCTGAAGGTGCTGACTCCAGCTTGACGCCGACGTGATGATCGGTGAGATCGTGGCTATTGACTAGCTCTTCCCACCGCCGCTCGGCGGCGGCGGCGCCGCAATCGGGAACTTGGAGAATATCGCCGCGGTTCCCGCGCTGATCTTCGCCTCGGCCCTCGGGCCGGTGAGCTCGGAAACATTCTGGCTCACCGAGGCATGCCAAATCGGCGTGTGCGAGTGGGCGTCGAACACATCCACGGCGATGCGAGTCTCATCGCTCACCATGGGTCCGTCCCATCCCCAGGCGCCGTACAGGCCAGGTCCCCCCCAGCCATAGCCTCCCCACCCATAGCCGCCCCAGCCCGCCCAGCCTGCGTAGTAATCGTTGAACACCTGGCGCGATCCCATGGCGTAGCCCACCACGCAGTCGGCGACCTTGCGATCCACCGCCTGGATGCCCCTGGCCGCGAGATTGGCGGCGATCGCGACGCGCAGGCGCTCCGCATTCAAGGGATTGCCGTAGGCCGCCGGTTGATCGGCATTGGCGACGCGCTCGTTCGCGAAGGCGTAGGTGTGGCAGTTGGCCACCGACATGTTGGGATTGACGTCGGTCTTGACGGGCAGACCCCCGCAGGCGGCGAGCCCGAAGCCCAAGGGAGCCGCCGCGAGAAGCAGATAACGACTTAACATAACGCCACCTTTTGAGGCAAATCCATAGCGGTGCAAGACGCAGCACCCACTCTAAACGTTAGATCCCATCAACGGTTGACAAGTTTCTCCGCAACGCATCAGGCGCCGTCGCCGTCCGCAGGGAAGCTCATCCCCACGGTATGGTAGCCGCCGTCGACGTACAGCACTTCGCCCGAGATGCCTGCCGCAAGATCGGAGCACAGAAACGCCGCAGCATTGCCCACATCCTCGATGGTGACATTGCGCTGGATGGGGGCGGTGGCCGCCACATGGGCCAGCATCTTGCGAAAGCCTGGAATTCCGGCCGCCGCCAGCGTCTTGATGGGACCTGCGGATATGGCGTTCACGCGCACTCCCCGGGGACCCAAATCAGCCGCCAGGAAGCGTACGTTGGCTTCCAGACTGGCCTTGGCCAACCCCATGACATTGTAGCCGGGGATGGAGCGCACCGCGCCCAGATAGCTCATGGTCAGGATCGAGGCAGCACGGTCCTGCATGAAGGGCAGGGAGGCGCGGGCCAGGGCGGTGAGGCTGTAGCTGGAGATATCGTGGGCGACGCGAAACCCCTCGCGGCTGGTGGCCTCGAGAAAGCCGCCGGTGAGCGCCTCGCGCGGCGCGAACGCCACGGCGTGCACCAGCACATCGAACCGGTCCCAGCGGGATTTAAGGTGGGAGAAGCCCTTGGAGATTTCCTCATCGGAAGCCACGTCCATGACGAAGGTCAGGTCCGAGCCCAATTGCTTGGCGAGCGGCACCACGCGCTCCGACATGCGCTCGATGTGAGAGAAGGCGAGCTCCGCGCCCTGGGCGTGCATGACCTGCGCGATGCCCCATGCGATGGAGCGGTCCGTGGCCAAGCCCACGATCAACGCGCGTTTACCCTTCATGAACCCCATGTGTCCTACCCCTGTTGCCGGTTCGAGTCGACGTACATGACCAACCGTTGTCCGGCTCTGATTCGATGTTGTTTATTCAGCCCATTCCAGCTCTTGAGCTGCGGGACCGAGACCTGAAATTGCCGCGAAATGCTGTACACGGTATCGCCGCGGTGCACGGTGTAGAGAACCCGCCGGTTAGACCCGGTCCGCTCCTCGCGGAAGCGGCGCGCGCTCGCCTTGATGACCAGGCGCTGTCCCTTCACCAGCGTATCGGCGGTCCCCATGTTATTGAGGCGCGCCAGCGTGCTCACCGGCATGCCGTGGCGGCGCGCGATGCTGCTCAAGGTTTCACCCGCGCGTACGCGATACACGATCTGACGCTGGCGGCGTCCGGCGGGCTCGGGGCGGTCCACGCGCGAGGCGGCGAGCAGCACCTTGTCCGGCAACTGCCCGCTGATCTCCGGAATCTTCAGCGACTCCCCGACGCTCACCTTGCCGCCCTTCAAATCGTTGATCTTCGCGATCACGGTGGAGGAGGTGCCGAACTGTTTGGCGATGCCTGCCAGAGTCTCGCGGCGCGCAACCGCGTGCACCGTGTAGGGCACGCGGTCCTCCGGGGCCAAGGTTTTGAGCGCCGCCTCGAAGCTGTCGGCATTGTCGATGGGCACCAGCATGCGGTGAGGGCCGTCTGGGTCTGTGGCCCAGCGGTTGAAGCCCGGATTCAAGGCGGCGAGTTCATCGTAGGCGGTGCCCGCCAACTGGGCGGCGATCTTCAGGTCGATCTGCGAGCCGGTGTCGATGACGGCGAAGTAGGGCTCATTCGGAATCGCGGCGAACTCCAGGCCGTAGCGCTCCGGTTCCGCCATCAGGCGCTTGAGCGCCAGTAGCTTCGGCACGTAGGCGCGGGTTTCCGCCGGCAATTTAAGGTGCCAGAAATCGGTGGGCTTGCCGTGGGCGCGGTTGTAATCCAATTCTCGCTGCACGGTGTTCTCGCCCACATTGTAGGCGGCGATGGCGAGCAGCCAATCGCCGTCGAACTGATCGTGCAGCGCCTGTAGGTAATCGAGCGACGCGCGGGTCGATTCGATCACATCGCGACGCCCGTCATACCACCAATTTTGCTTGAGGCCGAAGCGCGAGCCCGTGCCCGGGATGAACTGCCACATCCCCGCTGCGCGGCTCACCGAGTAGGCAAAGGGTTCGTAGGCGCTCTCCACCACCGGCAGCAGCGCGAACTCCAAGGGCATGCCGCGCGCCTCGACCTCGGTGACCACGTGGTACAGGTAGCGCTGGCCGCGCTGAAATACCCTTTCCAAATAATCCGGGTTGTGCTCGAACCAGGCCAGCTGCTGATCGATCGCAGGCTCCTGCACCTCATCGAGCGCGAAACCCGCGCGCATGCGGTCGAATAAATCGTCGTAGTCCTCGCCGTTGTGATGCTGCCACTCGCTCGGCATGGCGAGCGAGGGCGTCGCGCCCTTGCCGAGGGCTGCATCCGACGGGGGCGTCACCGGCGCAGTGGGCGCCGCCGGCAGCTCGATTTTTTCAGGGACGGGCGGCTTGGCGGGTTGTGCGGCGCAGGCTCCGAGCAGGAGGAGGACGCCGGCGAGCAAACAATGTCGGGTGAGGCGTGCCATGAGATTCAACGGAACTGATCTTTCCAGGCGCGCAGGGCCCCGAACACCGCGGCAGGCCCGGGAAGTGCATGGCCTGCATGGCGCTCGGCGGCCGCGACGACGGCGGGCGCCTCGCAGCGCAGGAAGGGATTGACCCGAATCTCGAGCCCTAAGGTGGACGGCAGCGTCGCAAGGCCATCGGCGCGTAGCCGATCGACGCTGCTCCGGTATTCGAGAGCGTCCTCGTTGGCAGGCTCCACGTGGAGGGCGAAGCGCAGGTTGGCTTGGGTGTATTCGTGGCCGCAGAACATGCGCGTGTCCGGCGGCAGGTCCCGCAGGCGATTCAAAGAAGCATTCATCTGTGTCGGTGTACCCTCGAACATTCGGCCGCAGCCCGCACTGAACAGCGTGTCTCCGCAGAACAGCAGTCCATGCCCCCAAAACGCAATGTGGCTTAACGTATGCCCCGGCACGGCCAAAATCTCGAAGGAAAGTCCCAACTCCTGCAATTCGCAGCGCTCGCCATCGTGCAGTGTGAGTGTGCGCTGCGCAATTCGGGTATCGTCGGGTCCGATCACGGGCACCTTCGCATGGCGCAAAAGCTCAGGCACTCCGCCGATGTGATCCGGGTGATGGTGAGTGAGTAAAATGGCGGCAAGGGTGGTGCGGCTGCGCCGCAGCTCTTCGAGTACGGGGGCGGCATCGCCGGGGTCGACGGCCACCACTTGGCCGGGAGCACTCGCAGATTCGATCAGCCAAATGTAATTATCGGCGAAGGCGCGCACCGGGCGCACGCTGGGATGCGAGGAATGATTGTACATTTTGCGGCGTATTTAACCTGTAACATTCGAACTTCGCTAGTATTTTTGTAGGAGGACTTGAGGCTTGGAAGCGCTGCGCGAGATATCGGGGTCGGATTGGTTCGAGGGACCCTTGGGTGCGAGGGTGCTGCGCGAGGAGGCGGCGCTGGCGCCGCTTGCGCTCGAGGATGTGTTCGGTTTCGAGCTTCTACAGCTCGGCGCATGGGGGCCTGCCCGGCACCTGCTCGACGGCGCGCGCACGCAGCACACCACCCTGCTCGCGCCTGAACTGAGTTCCGCAGTGACCCTGTGCGCGCCGCTGGATTCGCTCCCCTTTAGGTCGGATTCCATCGACGCCGTGGTCCTGCCACACACCTTGGAGCTGGTCGAGGATCCCTACGCCGTGCTGCGCGAGGCGGAGCGGGTGCTGTGCGCGGAGGGCTGCTTGATGATTTGCGGCTTCAATCCGTGGAGCGGCTGGGGGGTGCGCAGGGCCTTCGCGCGCTATGCGGGACGGCCTGTGTTTCCGCCGCAGACCCAGCGCCTCCTGTCCGAGCGCCGCTTGCGCGATTGGGTGGCGGTGCTTGGGTTCGATGTCGACTGCGTCCATGGCTATCTGGGGCTATTGCCCGCCAAGGGCAGGCCGCGCGCCGCCGCGGCGCCGCCGCGCGCACCCTGGGCGGCCGGCGCCTACCTGCTCAAGGCGCGTAAGCGGGTGAAAACCCTGACCCTGGTGCGGCCGCGGCGCTTCCTGCGCAAGCGCGTGCTGGTGGGCGCTGCGGAGCCCACGACCAAAGTGCCCACCTCCAAGGTGGGTCCTTAAGACACGTGCAGCCCACTCGCGTTGAAATATTTACAGACGGCGCATGCCGCGGCAATCCGGGGCCCGGCGGCTGGGCGGCCTTGTTGGTCGCGGGCAAGGAGCGCAAAGAGGTCTGTGGAGCGGAGGATATGACCACCAACAACCGCATGGAGCTGACGGCGGCCATACGCGGCTTGGGCGCGCTGAAGCGGCGCTGCGCGGTTAAGTTGTACACGGATTCCAAGTACGTGCTGCAGGGGATCACCGAATGGCTGCCCCATTGGAAGGCGCGCGGCTGGCGCACGGCGGCGCGCGAGCCGGTCAAGAATCAGGATCTGTGGCAATTGTTGGATACGGCGGCCGCGGCGCAGGATATCGAATGGCACTGGGTCAAGGGACACTCGGGACACGATGGCAATGAATACGTCGATCAACTCGCCAACACCGCCATCGACCGCCTGCTGGCGGCGCGTTAGCACGGGGTTCTAGATGCGGCAGGTCGTTCTCGATACGGAAACCACGGGGCTCGAAGTCGAACAGCAGCACCGCATCATCGAAATCGGCTGCGTGGAGCTCTTCAACCGGCGGCTCACCGGGCGCACCTACCATCAATACCTGAATCCGGAACGCGACATCGACGAGGGCGCCTCGCAGGTGCACGGGATGACTCGCGAGACTCTCGCCAAGGAACCGACCTTCGCCCAGGTGCACCTTCAGTTCCTGGAGTTCGTGGGCGACGCTGAGTTGATCATTCACAATGCCCCCTTCGATGTGGCGTTCCTGAATGCTGAGCTCGCGCGCGCGATGAGCGCGCAGAAGATAGACGCCTTGTGCCGGGTGCTCGACACCCTGGCCCTCGCGCGGCAGATGCACCCCGGACAGCGCAACAATCTGGATGCCCTGTGCAAGCGCTACTCGGTGGACAACTCCCATCGCGACTACCACGGCGCCCTGCTCGATGCGCGCATCCTCGCCGAGGTGTATCTGGCCATGACCGGCGGTCAGGCCAAGCTCACCCTGAGCGCCGAATCGGACGCAAGCGCCCTCACCAGGCGCGCGGCCGCCGCCCGCACCCCGAGCGATGTGCGCATCGCGGTGATCAGGGCCGATGCGACCGAACTCATCGCGCACGAGCATGTGCTCGCGCTCCTCGACCAGGCGTCCGCGGGCAAGACGGTGTGGCGGAGATTGTGAAACGGGTGTGAAGCGATTCGTCGAATGGTATCTTCGGTTTTACCACCCTCAACCGTAAGCTCCGCCATGTCACAGTTGAATTCTTCTCTTCGTGAATGGGGCGCGGTCGCCGCGCATGCCCTCGAGATCAGGGATAAGCACCTGCGCGACCTGACCGCGGCGGATCCCAAACGCTGGCAGAACTTTCACGTCGAGCATGGGCCCTGGCTGCTCGACATGTCGCGCCAACGGATCACGGCACAGACCTTGCCGCTGCTCATCGATCTTGCGCGGGCGGCGGGCCTGCCTCTGCGCATCGCCGCGATGTTCCGGGGCGATCCGATCAACACCACGGAGCAGCGCGCGGTGCTGCACACGGCGCTGCGCTCGAGCTTTGCGGGAACGCCGGAGATTCAACGCGAGGTGCGCGAGTCGCGCAAGGCGTTGCGGGACTTCGTGGGCGCTGTTCGCTCAGGACAAAAGCTCGGGATCACGGGCAAGAAATTCAAGCATGTGGTGAACATCGGCATCGGCGGTTCTGATCTGGGGCCGCTCTTGGTGTGCGATGCGCTGAAGGCTGAGTGGAGCGGGGGCCTCACTCCGCACTTCGTCTCCAACGTCGATCGCACGCAGCTCGAGGATTTGATCCGCAGCATCGATCCTGCGGAGACGTTAGTTGTAGTGTGCTCGAAAACCTTCGTGACTCAGGAGACCCAGGCCAACGCCAATGCGGCGAGGGCATGGATCGTGGGTGCGCTGGGAGAGAAATCCCCCGCGAATCACTTCGTCGCCGTGTCGACCAATGCGCAGGCCATGGATGCCTTCGGCATTGCGCCTTCGCATCGCTTCACCATGTGGGATTGGGTGGGGGGGCGCTATTCGGTGTGGTCCGCCATCGGGCTTACGCCTGAACTCGTCATCGGCAGCGAGCGCTTCGAGGAGTTCCTCAAGGGCGCGAGCAACATGGACCGGCATTTCACCGAGGCGCCCTTCGAGACGAACCTGCCGGTGCTGATGGGCTTGCTCGGGGTGTGGAATCGCACCTTCTTGAATCTGCCGACGCTCGCAGTGCTGCCCTACGATCAACGGCTCGCCCGCCTGCCGGCCTATTTGCAGCAGCTCGAGATGGAAAGCAACGGCAAGTCGGTGAGCCTGACAGGGGAGCGCGTGGATTTCGCCACCGCGCCCATCGTTTGGGGCGAACCGGGCTCCAATGCGCAGCACTCGTTCTTTCAGATGCTGCACCAGGGCACCTTGACGCAGGCTTTGGATTTCATCGCCCCGCTGCACGGCTCATGGGGCGGCACCGAGGCACAGGATCTCGCGCTGCAGAATTGCTTCGCTCAATCGCAGGCCTTCGCCTTCGGGCATGCACTCGAGGATGTCGAGGCCGAGATGCGCAAGGGCGGAGCCGGCCCCGCCGACATCGCGCGCATCGCTCCGCATCGGGTGCACGAGGGCAACCGTCCGAGCTCACTCCTCCTGTATCCGCAAACCTCTGCGCGAACCTTGGGCGGCCTTTTGGCCCTGTACGAGCACAGCGTGTTCGTGCAGGGCACGGTATGGGGGGTCAATTCCTTCGATCAATTCGGGGTCGAGCTCGGCAAGAAACTCGCCGTGGGCATCGACATGAAGGGCGCAAAGGCGCCTGCGGGACACGGCGCCGCGGGCTTGGCGTCGCTCATCGACTATGTGGCGAAACATCGGTGAGCGGCGGACCGCGCATCGGTATCATTACTAATGACACCTTCTGATACCTTCAGCCCGCCGGCCTGGGTTTTCTAAACTGGAAGCGGTGGTGGCAAGCGTGAGTGTCATTGATGGAAATGCGCCGGGATCAACGGGGGATGCGCTTTTCCCCACGAAATTCGACCGTGACTACGAGGAACAACTGCTCGATCTCTGCACCTCGGGTGAATTGGAACCTGCGCGTTGGCGTCGCCTCGGTCCCGGATTTTTCATGGCGGGACTCGCGGTCTTGCTCGCAAGTGTCCCCGAGTTCGATCGACGCTCGATGCTGGATCTTGCCGAAAAGTTGCACGCAGGCAGCAGCCAGGTAGAAGTTTTCGCGATTTGGCTGGAACGAAGTCCCGTCCGTCCTTCACGATTCTTGCCGATGGTGATGGCGGGATTGTGCCGAAACTGAGGCCATCCGCGGATGCCGATACCCTATAATCACAGCCCCGAGGCGAAACGAGCGCGAGTGTGAAGCATCGCAAAGGTATTATTCTGGCAGGCGGAGCCGGCACCCGCCTGCATCCGATCACGACCTCGCTCTCGAAGCAATTGCTGCCGGTGTACGACAAGCCGATGATTTACTATCCGCTCGCCACCTTGATGCTGGCCGGCATCCGTGAGTACCTCATCATCACGACACCGCGAGACCAAGCCGCGTTCCGCGAACTATTGGGCAGCGGGAGTCAGTGGGGCCTCTCGTTCGACTATGCCGTACAGGACGTTCCCAACGGCATCGCCCAGGCGCTGATTCTCGCTGAGTCATTCCTGGGAGGCGCGCCATCCGCGCTCATCCTCGGCGACAACATTTTCTACGGCGCCAATCTCACCGGATTGCTGACCTCTGCGGCCGAGCGTCAATCCGGCGCCACCGTGTTCGGCTACTACGTGCAGGACCCTGAGCGCTACGGAGTGGTGCAATTCGATGCGCAGGGTCGGGTTACGGACCTGTTGGAAAAGCCCGAGTCGCCGCCCTCGAACTACGCCGTCACCGGGATCTATTTCTACGATGGACGCGCGCCGGCGTTTGCAAAGGCGCTCAGGCCCTCGCCGCGCGGCGAGCTGGAGATCACCGACCTGAATCGCGCTTACCTGAAGATCGGCGAACTGCACGTCGAACGCTTAGGCCGCGGTACGGCCTGGCTCGATACCGGCACACACAATTCATTGCTGGATGCCGGGGTGTTTGTGCGCATTATCGAGGAGCGGCAGGGACTGAAAGTGGCCTGCGTGGAGGAGATTGCCTGGCGCTTAGGGTGCATCAGCGCCGAACAACTGGTGAAACTGGCCAAGCCTTTGGCAAAGAGCGGCTACGGAGAATATCTCTTACGCATCGTCAACGAGCACTCGCAACCGTAAGCAGCAGCTGCCGCATGAAATTCACGAAAACCCCCATCGCGGATATGGTGCTGATCGAGCCTGAGGTATTCGGCGATGCGCGCGGGTTCTTCATGGAGACCTGGCAGGAGAAGAAATTCAAGGCCGCCGGCATCGACGCCGCGTTCGTGCAGGACAATCACAGCCGTTCGAGCCAATGGACCTTGCGGGGGCTGCACCTACAAATGAAGCACCCTCAGGGCAAGCTGGTGCGCGTGACATCGGGCAGTGTATACGATGTGGTGGTCGATCTACGCAGCGGCAGCTCAAGCTTCGGTACCTGGTGGGGGACGGAGTTGTCCGCGGAGAATCACCGGATGCTGTGGGTGCCGCCCGGACTTGCGCACGGCATCTTAATCACCTCGGAATACGCCGATTTTCTCTATAAATGCACCGACTTCTATTTTCCGGAGCATGAACGCACCCTGGCTTGGAATGATCCGACCCTCAACATTGGTTGGCCGTTGCCGCCGGGCGTTGCGCCCAAGCTTTCGTCCAAGGATGCGCGCGGCGCGAGCTTCGCCGAGATCGAGAAATTCGCGTGAGAGTGCTGGTGCTGGGCGGCGGTGGACAGGTGGCGAACGCCGTGGTTGCGGCGGCCCCCGCGCATCATCAAGTCGCGGCCAAGACCATCGCCGAACTCGATATCGCGGGCGAGGAGAGCGCCATTGCGCGCGCCGTTGAGGACACCGGTGCGGACTGGATCGTCAACGGCGCCGCTTACACGGCGGTGGATGCGGCGGAAGATGAAGCATCCCAAGCAATGGCTGTCAATGACACGGCCGTGGGGGCGCTGGCGTCGGTCGCATCGGCCGCGGGGTGCCGGCTGCTGCATCTCTCGACGGACTTCGTGTTCGACGGCGAGTCCAACCGCGCTTACCTGCCGGGCGATGAACCCCATCCCTTGAGCGTTTACGGAGTTGAGCAAACGAGGCGGCGAACTCCAGGTCTTGAATGGCACAAAGTCCGGCATCGTGCTGCGCACCGCCTGGGTGTATGCGGCGACGGGGCGGAATTTCGTTCTGACCATGCTGCGGCTGATGCGCGAGAAACAGCAGGTGAGCGTGGTGTGCGATCAGATCGGCACGCCCACCTGGGCGACCAGCATCGCCACCGCGATCTGGGGTCTGATCGAGGCGCAGGTTACGGGCGGCATTTACCACTGGACGGACCTGGGAGTGGCGAGTTGGTACGATTTCGCCGTCGCCATTCAGGATGAGGCGTTGGCTCGCGGGCTGCTCGACCGTACAGTGCCCGTCATCCCCATTCCGAGCAGCGCTTACCCCACGCGAGCAAGGCGCCCTGCGTTCAGTGTGCTCGACACGGAATCCACTCGCGCCCTGATCAAGGTGCCGGCGCGGCATTGGCGGCACAACTTAAGGATCATGCTGGATGAACTTCGAGCCCCGTAATCTCATCGTTACCGGCGGTGCAGGCTTCATCGGCGCCAACTTCGTGCGCCATTGGCTGTCGAACACCCGCGAAGGCCGGGTGGTGGTGTTCGATGCGCTCACCTATGCGGGCAACATCGAGAACCTCGCGGGCATGGAAAAGGATCCGCGGTATCTGTTCGTGAAGGGCGACATCTGCGACGAGTCCCAGGTGAGCGAACTGCTAGAGCGGCACCACATCGACACCCTGGTGCATTTCGCGGCCGAGTCCCATGTGGACCGCTCGATCTTGGGTCCCGATGACTTCATCCGCACCAACATCGTCGGTACCCACGCGCTGCTCAAGGCGGCTAAGGCACTGTGGATCGACAAGAAAGCCGTTCCCGTGCACCGCTTTCACCATGTATCGACGGACGAGGTGTACGGTTCGCTGGGACCCAAGGACCAACCCTTCCATGAGGCCACCCCCTATGCGCCCAACTCGCCGTATTCCGCGAGCAAGGCCTCTTCGGACCATCTGGTGCGGGCTTACCACGAGACCTATGGGCTCCACACCACGGTCACCAATTGCTCCAACAATTACGGGCCGTACCAGTTTCCGGAGAAACTTATTCCCCTCACCATCGTCAATATTCTCTTGGGTAAGCCGCTGCCGGTGTACGGCGACGGACAGCAGGTGCGCGATTGGCTGCATGTGGAGGACCACTGCGCGGCGATCGTGCTTGCCCTGACGCGCGGCAGAGCGGGCGAGGTGTACAACGTCGGGGGCAACAGCGAAACCACGAATATGGCAATCGTGAGGACGCTGTGCGATATGGTCGATGCCTACCTTGCCAAGCGATCGGACCTGAGGGAGGCATTCCCTGCGTCCCCTGCGGCTCAGGCTAAGCGCGCGACGGAGTTGATTACGCATGTGCGCGATCGGGCCGGGCATGACCGCCGCTACGCGATCAACTACGGAAAAGCGCTACGCGAGCTTGAATATGCACCGGCGCGCAATCTCACTCAGGGCCTGGGGGCGACGCTTGAATGGTATATTGCCCATACGGGCTGGTGGCAGGCACTCATGGGAAGGGATTACGCGGCCTGGGTGCAGAAGAATTACAGCCGGTGAGATTTTCTGTAAAGCACGCAGCCGACGCTGCAACAGCGTCATTCAGTGCTTGACCGTTGATGTGCGATGAAGTGTACTTTGCGTCGCAAAGGTAATGCGCCTCGACTAATGAGACTCGCTGATATCGTGATTTCCCGGATCAATATACGTAAGCTTGGCGCCGCGTGCCTGTCTGTGCTGGGTTTGATTGCCGCCAGTGTTGCGGTGGCGGACGGCGTCAGTGCCTATCTGCCGCTCAATCTCGAGCCGGAGATGGAACGGCAAATCGAGCGGGTGCTGATCCTGGCCGATGAACCCATCCTGAAGCGGCCGTTTGCCGTTGCATTGGTCGAGGACGCGCTGCCTCAGGCCTGTATGGTCGATGAGCCATTGTGCAAGAAGGTCAAAAGGTACCTAGAACGCTACTCGCGCGATTATGCCGTCACTCACGCGAGCGCGACCGGTGCGATCTCGCACGATGCAACGGGGCTCATCGTGCCGAACGAACATGGACTGCCGGAAAGCAGCCGCTGGGAGCTGTCGGCTCAAGGGTATGTGCAGCCGAACGATTACCTGCTCGTCAGCGCCGGTGCCGTCGCCTATAAGGGCCGCACCGTGCCCACGGGTTCGATGCTGAGCTTAGGGTTCAATTGGGCGCAACTCGACATCGGTTACCGCGACCACTGGCTCTCGCCCGCCACCGACAGCAGCATGCTGCTGAGCACGGAGGCGCCGACGGTCCCTTCCGTGACGTTGTCGAACTACGAGCCGCTTACCAGATTAGGCTTTCAGTACGAGTTCTTTCTGGCCCGCATGAAGCAGGTCGGGGAACCGGAGCAGGCGGGCGACAATATCCTTTACAACGGTAAGGGAAGCATCGGCAATCCGCGTCTCTTCGGCACGCAGTTGTCGTTCGAACCCTTCCCTGGCTGGTCGATCGGGGCCAACCGGCTGCTGGAGTACGGCGGCGGGAGCGGGTTACCGAGTTCCGCGAGTTTCCTCGCGCGTGATTTTTTCAGACCGAGTGGCCTATCGCAGACGCAGGGCAACCAACAGGCCTCATACGTCAGCCGGTTCCTCTTCCCCGGCAAGACCCCCTTTGCGGTGTATTTCCAGTACGCGGGCGAGGACAACTCGGACGGCGGCAGCTACCTGCTGGGTAACGCCGCGCTCACCGCCGGCATCGATATCCCGCGCTTCGCGCGCCACTTCGACCTGACGTACGAGGTCGCAGAGTGGCAGAACATCTGGTACGTCCATAATATTTTCCTCGAAGGTACGACCAACTACGGTCTGGTGGAGGGTAATTGGGGTGCCGATCAGCGCAACTTCGGCGACGGTGTCGGTGCGCGCAGCCAAATGCTGCGTATCGGCTGGGAGCCGCCGTTCGGCGGTTACTTAGAGGAACGGGTGCGCACCCTGGTCAATCAAACCTACTATGGCGGCGACCTTCGGAATTATTCCCCGACCACCAGCGCCTTCCCCTACCATCACTACTACGATTTCATGGTGCGCTACTCGTGGCCCTGGAAGGACTTGACGATCGGCGGTGAGGCCGTGGCAGGGCGCGACATCGACGGCAAGTCGTTTTCAAGGATTGCCGGCTTCGTGCGTTACGGCGGCGATGAGCGTACCCGGGACGACGGCGCGCTTAATGAAGACGCTTACAGCGGCGCCCCCGCGGTGCACGGCGCGGAACTATTCGTCGATGCCGGCGCGAGCGTCAGCAGAGTGCGTGCGGATTTGGAGCCGGGGATCCCGATCACGACCAGCAAGTGGGGCTTCGATCCTCATTTTGGCGTGGGTGCGCGCCGCGCCGTGTCGGCCAACAACGACTTGGGCGTGCGCTTGGAACTGGACCAGGTGGACAGCCATCTGCTTCTCGGTGTGCGCCCGCTCGATTACCGATACCGGTTCTCCGACCGCTTCGCGCTGGGTTTATTCGCCGGTGTCGACCGCTACAATCTGGCGACCCCCGCTTATTCGATGTATGCAGGGGTCGGTGCGCTGTTGCGCGACGTTCTGCCGAAGTGGGACCTTGGAGTCGATTTCAAGCACGGACAGAACATTGCTCGCGACCACGTGCTGGCAAGCGACCCGCAAGGCGTCAGGCCGGATAGCTTTTATAAGATCGACACCGGTACGCTGTACCTTTCGCGGAGATTCTAGCCGGCCGTCAGCGATAGTACGAGCGATACCAGTCAACGAATCGCTTCACACCTTCCTCCACTGGAATGCTGGGGCGGTACCCAACATCCCGCGCCAGCGATTCCACATCGGCCCAAGTATCGGGCACGTCGCCGCGCTGCAGGGGGAGCAAGTTCATCTTGGCTTTGTGGCCGAGGGACTGTTCGAGTACTTGGATGTAGTGCAGAAGATCAACCCGGCAGTGATTGCCGATGTTGTAAAGTCGGAAAGGTGCTTTGCTCGTGCTCGGATTCGGTGCATCGGGATTCCAGTCGGCATCGGGTTGCGCGACATGATCCAACGCAGCGACAACACCTCCCGCTATGTCGTCAATGTAGGTAAAGTCGCGGTTGTGTTTGCCGTAATTGAACACGTCAATGGGATTGCCGGCCAGTATATTTTTGGCAAACAAGAACAGGGCCATGTCCGGCCGGCCCCAGGGTCCGTAAACCGTGAAGAAGCGCAGTCCCGTGGTCGGCAGCGCGTAAAGAGACGAATAGCAATGAGCCATCAATTCATTCGCTCTTTTCGAGGCGGCGTACAAGGTGAGCGGATGATCGACGCTTTGATCGACCGAAAACGGCATATGCGTGTTGGCGCCATAGACTGAACTCGTGGAAGCATAGACCAGGTGCTCCACGCCGTTGTGGCGGCATCCCTCCAGTACGTGCAAGAACCCGGTCACGTTGCTTTCAACGTAAATGTGAGGGTTCTCGATGGAATTCCGCACGCCGGCTTGCGCGGCCAGGTGAACGACCCGGTGGAGGCGTTGCGTCGCGAACAACGACTCCATCGCCACGCGATCGGCTATTTCCATTTTGACGAAGCTGAATTTCTCGAATGGCCGCAACATTTCGAGCCGGGAGGCTTTGAGGCGTGGATCGTAGTAATCGTTCAGGTTGTCGATTCCGACCACCTCATCGCCGCGCCCCAACAGCGCCTTCGAAACGTGAAACCCGATGAAGCCGGCTGCTCCGGTGACCAATACCTTCATACGGATCTATCGCTCACCCAAGGCGATTTACAGCCGCCCATCGGTCTCTCCAACTGCAAACACGTATTTGACGTCATAGAAGACGTGATGTTTCTTTGCCAATTGCCGGATTTTGAGAACGCCCATATCCTTGAATTCGTTGTGGCCGACAGCAAGAACCACAGCGTCGTAAGTGCCCATTTTCGGAGTCTTGATCGGGCGAATTTGATACTCTCGCTCGGCGCTGTCCGCGTCGACCCAAGGATCGTAGATATCGACTGTTGCATCGAATTTGGTCAGCTCAGCCACTATGTCGATCACCTTACTGTTGCGCAAATCCGGACAGTTTTCCTTGAATGCGAGACCAAGGATCAGGATCTTGGAGTCCGCCACCAATATTCGTCGCTCGGTCATCAGCCTGATGATCTGCTGCGCAACGTAGGCCCCCATGCCGTCGTTGATGCGGCGCCCCGCTAGAATCATCTCTGGGTGATAGCCGATCTCAGCGGCTTTATGGGTAAGGTAATAAGGGTCCACGCCTATGCAATGACCCCCGACCAACCCGGGGCGAAAAGGCAGAAAGTTCCACTTGGTGCCGGCCGCCCGCAGTACCTCCTCCGTATCGATCCCCAATCGATTGAAGATCAGCGCCAGCTCGTTAATGAGTGCGATGTTGACGTCTCGCTGCGTGTTTTCAATGACCTTGGCGGCCTCGGCCACTCTGATGCTGGATGCCTGATGTGTTCCGGCAGTCACGATTGACGCATACAAAGCGTTCACCACATCGGCGATCCTCGGGGTTGATCCCGAAGTGACCTTCTTGATCGTCGGAAGCCGGTGCAACTTGTCACCCGGATTGATTCGCTCTGGACTGTATCCACAGAAGAAATCCTTGTTGAAGCGCAATGATGAAAAGCGCTCGAGTACGGGTACGCATACTTCCTCGGTACAGCCTGGATAGACCGTGGACTCGTAGACGACTATGTCGCCCTTCTTGAGAACGCGGCCGACGGTCTCGCTGGCCTTGAGCAATGGAGTCAGGTCGGGCCGCTTGTATTGGTCGATCGGCGTCGGTACCGTCACGATGTATACATTGCTGGCCTTGAGGTCTTTACTTTGCGCAGAAAAGCGCAATTTGGGCGTTGCCTTCAGCTCCGCGGCGGTGGTTTCGAGAGTGACGTCGCGGCCCGCCTTCAGTTCCTTGATCCGCACTGGATTGATGTCGAACCCCAAAGTGCGGTACTTCTTGCCGAATTCCACGGCAAGCGGAAGGCCGACATATCCGAGACCAACCACGGCAATCTTATAATTGCTCAATCTTCGCATCGCAACTCCATGTCAAAGCGCGAGTGTAAACCATCGCGAGCGCCGGCGTGTCCGCTCGATGGCTTTCTCAGAATGCACGAGATGCCGTCTCACGGCGTCGCGGAACCGCATCGGCCAGGACGCGCGCGCCAGTGCCTTGGTGAGGGCGCGGACTCCTGGCTTTGCTGCGAAGGACGACGTGGCGATTGATTTGCAGTACCGAGAACCTTCGAAACAATTCGCAAAGATGCGATCCGCCAAGACTGTTCAGCAGCGACAAGACTTGCCGCCGGCCGTCGAAAGACATACGCGGCGCTGGCTGCCGACATGTTCCGAACCGCGTCATCTTAGGGTTCTCGTTGAGAATGGAGTTCACGGCGCTCACCAATGTGTCGGCGCCAAATATCCAATGGAGGCCGGGTAGGGTAGTGATGTAATCGAGATAATGAGAACGCATACCGAGGTATACAAGAAACACCAGCAATGCGATTCCGCCTGGACGAAGTACCCTTTTGGGCACGGCACTCCCAGCGTTAGCGACGGTTCAGAGTGAATCATGCTGCGCGGAATTCGTTGCTACACACGTGCCGTGCATTTCCCGGATTATCGGCAGCATGACTGGCAGCGGGTCTTCCACCTCTGCCGTATCCAGAGATGCAGTTTGATCCGTGAGCATTCGCGGCAACCGCCGCATGATGATGTGCACCCCCGGAAGAGACTTCCCCATTTCATTACACAACACTTCAGCCGCGGCCTTCGACATCGCATACTCAGTCATCTCGGCGGGCCGATCCACCACGAATTCGCTGGACGGATAGAAGGCCACGATGCCACCCGGCCACAAAACGCGGGACGCCTCGATCAAGTCCGAAAATCCGTGCACGAAAAATGCGTTGAACTCCTCGTACAGCGCGGCTGCAAAAGATTGGCGTTTGCGCCTGTGGATGATCGGCGTGGCGAAATAATACAGGTGGGTCGGCGTGCAGCACAATGACTGAAGCTGCTCCTTGGCATCACGATAGATGTCGTAACGAAAGGTTTCGCAATGCCCTCCAAAGTGATTGATTTCGGCCGCCAGATTATCGGCTTCGATCTTGCCTCTCGAATAGGTAATGATGACCCTGCCACCGGCGGCGGCGAGGAGCTTGGCAGTGGCTTCCCCGATTCCGCGCGAACCGCCAACCACGAGGGATGTTGACGCCGCAAATTCGCCGCGATCGACCAGCAGCAAGGCGACTCGCTCGATAGGGGATTGGGAAACCGGCGATGGGCGGATGACGGCATGCACGGTTCCGAACACACCGGCACCCCCTACTGCAATCTGGACTCGACGAAATCGCTGATCGACCGAGGTCACCGCGTAGGCGAGCTCATCCTTCGGGCCCTCGTCGGTCATATCGAGGTCGAACCCGGCATAGATTGAATGCAACCCGGGCACTACCATTCCGACCAAGTAGCTCGAGCAGCCGAGCGCAGCTATTCTTCGAGCTCCCAGCAATCGTGCTGCGTTGGGGAACTCCCGTTCCCAATCGGCGAGTT
This sequence comes from uncultured Gammaproteobacteria bacterium, assembly GCA_963702735.1. GTDB lineage: Bacteria > Pseudomonadota > Gammaproteobacteria > Steroidobacterales > Steroidobacteraceae > Bog-1198. The sequence continues at coordinate 1,378,401 of CAVPDW010000003.1, forward strand.
TGCCGGCAAACGGAACTCGGCCGGACTTGCCCGCCATTTCTTCGGCCGGAAATTCGTACGGAGTCGTCCGTCGCGGCAGCGAGTCATCCAGGCGGTCCAATACCGGTGCCGGGTGGGGTACGGCGGGCCCAAGGGCTGCCGATAGGCCGACAACCTCCACGCCGTCAATCGTCGCCTGCGCACGCAGTTTTTCCGTGGAAAGCAGGATGATGCGGATCTCCACTCTATCGCGGTAGTAGACCATCTGGCGAAAACGCACCTTCAGCGTCGCCACCCGCGTAACTTCTGGGTGCCGAGCAGCGATGGCATCGAGCATCCATAGCAGCGTATGAATTCCGTGGACCACCGGTGCGCCGGCCGCGGTACGCCGGGCAAAGATCGAATCCGTGTGCATCGGATTCGAGTCCCCGGTCAATGAAATGAATCGGGTCAGGTCTTCAACATCAAATGTTCTTGCGGCCAGCACCATCGGTCAAGCATAGACCGATTTTCAGCGAAGCTCACCTTGTGGCCGATAGCCTCGTCGGGTAACCTTCAGCGTCCGGTGCGAAGCATTCAATCGCGCCTTGTTGCGAGCGCCGCGCGTGTCGACATTTGCAGAGCTCAAGCGTCATCTAAAGAAAGACTTCTCGCAGCTTCGCAGCGTCCGTGTTGCGGTTCTCGCCGATTCGGCGTCGCAACTTCTGGTACAGGCTTTGCGCGGCTGTGGATATGAGAACGGATTCAGTCTCGAAATCTTCGAAGCCGGCTACGATCAAGTAGAGCGGGAAATCGTTGACTCTTCCTCGGAGCTATATCGTTTCGCACCAGACTTTGTGGTCATATTTCGCTCGACGGAGAAGCTACTCCTCCAATTCCAGGAACTGCCGAGCGAGGAGCGCGCCGAATTCGCCGCGAGCGAGATCGGCGTCATCCGCCGGCATTTGGATTTGCTGGCGCGGCTTCTATCGTCGCGCGTCATTTACATGAATTTTCCTGAAATGGACGACGGGGTGTACGGCAGCTTCGCCAACAAAATCCCGTCGTCCTGGCTGTCGCAGTTGCGCCGGCTCAACACTCGTCTCATGGATTTCGCCGAGGCTACACCGCAATTGTTCGTCTGCGATCTGAGCCTCCTGTACACCCAATATGGGCGCGACTGGATGTCGGACCGGAAGATTGCGCTCACCACTCATCTGCTGCTGAGCATCGATGCACTTCCGGTGGTCGCGCAAAGGGTGGTTGATATCATCGCGGCCGCCACTGGGCAGTTCAAGAAATGTTTGGTGTTGGACCTGGATAACACGCTCTGGGGCGGCGTCATCGGCGATGACGGTATTGAAAACATCGAGATCGGCGAGTTGGGTATCGGGCCGGCCTTTACTCAGCTGCAACGGTGGGCGAAGGAGCTGAAGAACCGTGGAATCATTCTCGCTGTGTGCAGTAAGAACGATCCGCGCGTCGCTGCGCTGCCGTTCGAATCTCATCCCGAAATGGTGCTTCGAATTGACGACTTCGCGGTGTTCATCGCCAGTTGGGAGAACAAGGCGGACGCCATCAGGCACGTTCAATCCATTTTGGAAATTGGCTTCGATTCGATGGTCTTTCTCGACGACAATCCCGCCGAGCGTGAGATCGTCAGGCGGAATCTGCCGCAGGTGTGCGTTCCGGAGTTGCCGGAGGATCCGGCCGACTACATGGCGTTCCTGAACAAATGCAATCTATTCGAGACTTCGTCTGTCATATCCACCGATGCGGAGCGTACCCGGCAATACCAGGCGGAGGGGCGGCGCCGTGTTCTGAAATCCGGATTTGAGACCGAGGATGCCTTCCTGCGCAGTCTCAACATGGCGGCTACCGTGGACGGGCTGACGGCCTTCAATATCCCCCGAGTAGCTCAGATCATCCAGCGCTCCAATCAATTCAATCTGCGCACTGTGCGCCATAGCGAGGAGGAGATCCGGCGGATGGCGCAATCGCCCGACCACGTGCCGATGGCATTCAGCCTCGAAGACGATCTGGGCGAGCATGGCCTCATCAGCGTCGTGATCTTGGTTCGTGAGAATACTTATTTCTTCATTGACACATGGCTGATGAGCTGCCGAGTCCTGCGGCGTGGCATGGAGGCCTTCGTGCTCAACACCTTGGTCGAACGTGCACGGGCCGAAGGCCGCACGTCTCTTATCGGTGAGTATTTGCCGACGGCAAAAAATGAGCTGGTGCGCAATCATTACGCGAGTCTTGGATTTTCGCCCGCCGGCGGCCGTTGGCATTTGGATGTCGCGACATTCAGTTCCCGACCGACCTTCATCAAGCACAAGGCGACGCTTCATGCAAGTTGAAATTCTCGAACGCATTACCGGCGTGGTACGCGACGTCCTGGAAGATGACGCGATCGTGCTCAAGGAAAGCACCGTTGCGAGCGACGTGCCAGGGTGGGATTCACTGTCCCATGTGGAGATCATCGTCGCCGTCGAGAAGCAATTCAAGATCCGCTTCACATCGAAGGAAATTCAGACGTTCAAGAATGTCGGCGTCATGTGCGAGCTGATCGCGGCAAAGCGCTCACCCTAGGCGAGCGGCGCGGCGCGGCATGTCGTTCAGTTCGCTCCACTTCCTGGTATTTTTTCCGCTCGCCGTCGGCATCTACTACCTGCTGCCACGCCGATTCGGCTGGGCCTGCCTGTTGCTCGCCAGCTTAGTCTTCTATGCGGCATCGACGCCCGGGTACCTATTGCTGATGCTCGCGATGATCTGCGTCGATTTCCGGCTCGCCGTTGCGATGAGCGACCGGCAGTCGGGCGAGGCGCGGCGCAAAGCTTGTCTTGGGATGAGTCTGCTGATGAATCTCGGGCTACTGGTATTTTTCAAGTACTACAATTTTTTCATCTCAAACGTCAACTACCTTGCCGGGTGGGCATCTCCGCTTCCGCTGCTGCATCTCATCGTCCCGCTGGGACTGTCGTTCTACATCTTTCAAGCCATGAGCTACACGCTCGACGTGTACCGGGGCGATCAAGCCGCCGATCGGCATTTGGGCCGCTACGCACTTTATATGATGTTTTTCCCAATCAAGGCGCTGGGACCCATCGAGCGGGGTGGCCAGCTGCTCCCGCAGTTGCGCCGTGAACATACGTTCGACTACGACAAAGTCGTCGACGGACTCAAGCAAATGGCTTGGGGCTATTTCAAGAAAACCGTTGTCGCGGATCGGCTGGTGCTCGGCGTCGATACCGTCTACGGCGACCCCTCTCATTTCGTGGGAACGCAGCTCATCCTGGCAACTGTGCTCTACACATTTCAAATTTACGCCGATTTTTCCGGATATGCCGACATCGCCGTCGGCGCTGGAAAAGTGCTGGGGTTCGATCTGGTCAACAATTTCCGGCGACCCTATTTTGCCGCAGGCCTCCCCGAATTCTGGAGGCGTTGGCACATCTCGCTCTATAGTTGGTTCAATGACTACCTATTCACGCCGCTGTCGGTCGCGCAGCGCGACTGGGGCAAGATTGGGGTGGTAAGCGCGATCATGTTGACGTTCACCTTGAGCGGCTTGTGGCATGGTGCGGCGTGGACCTACGTGATTTGGGGGGGGCTGCATGGCCTCGGGCTGTCGTGTGGTGTCTTGATGCGCAGGCGCAGAGGGAAGCGTGCCGGCGCCGAGAACCAGCTGGCGCGTTCGGCCGCTGTATTCCTGACTTTTTCCTTCGTGACCTTCGCGTTCATATTCTTCCGCGCGAGAAATGTGCGCGATGCCGTCTACATCGTGACGCACCTCGGCAGCGGCCTCGGGAAGTTCGTCCGCCATTCGCTGGAGCCCGCGGTTCTGTCGCAGACGGTTGCTTCGCTTGGATACTACAAGGAACAGTTCTACATTGCGGTCATCGCGATCGCGGCGATGATGGGAATCGAGTGGGCTCATTCTCGATTTGATTTGAGACGCGTGTTGCAGAGCGCTCCGGCGGCTGTGCGGTGGTCGAGCTACTATGCGATCGTCCTCGTGATTGCGATGTTCGGGGCCTACAATGCGACTCAGCCCTTCATTTACGTGCAATTCTGAATCGTGCGCCGCTTTCTCCTCAAAGCTTCGCTTTTCTTGCTGCCGCTGTTGATTTACGCGGCGCTAATCGCGATGATCGACCCGTTCGAGCGGTTTGACGCATGGCATTTCGCGCCAGCCGCGACCAAGCGAAGTGTCGCTTTGGTGGTAAATCCAGTGTTGTGGAAAGTCATTGAGATAGAACGTCAGCCCGTGGTGAACTTCACGCTCGGCGCTTCAAAAATGGGAGCAATGACGCCGGAGCTGCTGCGGCAGGTCACTGGACATGATTTCAGCGACCTGTCGCTGGGCGGTGGGTCAGCCAATGAGATGGTGAATCTCTTCTGGCTCGTGGCGAAGCATGCGCCAATCCGCAGGGTGATCATCGGCCTCAACGTTCAGGACCTTAATTATTTCAACGATCGAGATCGCGTGACCGGAGCGCAGACGATAGCCGAAAACCCACTCTTATACGTGGTGAACCGCGATGTTTTGGCCGCAGCTTATGATCTTGCCCGCATGCGATTCCTCGGCGCGCCCGCGCCGTCTGCGGCGCCGCAAATGAGCAAGGAGGCGTTCTGGCAATCGCAGGTTGCCGACGGCGCCGAGCGCAACTTCGCGGTATACCGGTTTGATGAAGCTGCCTATGACCGGCTTCGCGATATGGCGCTCTACTGCCGCCAGCACGGGGTCGAATTGGTTTTCATGATCCTTCCCAGTCATAGTGATATCCACCGGCGGATCCGCGAGCTTGGGGCGGAGCCGGCGTGGAAAGCGATGCCCGCGCGGATCTCAGATTTGGGCGAAACCCATGACTACGACGTCGACGATGAGGTGACGGGAAATCGCGACAATTTTACCGACCCCTTTCACTTCAATCACGAGATTGCCGGATGGCTACTCAAAGATGCGTGGAACTCGCGTCCGCGCAGGTGAGCAGCAAGAGTTGGATCGCGGTATGATGCCTCCGTGAAACAAGTGTTGATTTTAGGCGGCGAGGCAACCATTGCGGACGTGCCCGCGCCGTCGGCGTCGCCGCGAAATATTTTAGTGCGTGTGCATTATTCCTGCATTTCCGCTGGTACCGAAGGCGCGGGAATGCAGATGTCCTCGCTGCCGCTCTATCGGCGCGCGCTGCAGCAGCCGGACAACGTCCGCCGCGTTGTGCAGATGATCAAGGATGAGGGCATCAAGCACACCATGGATCGTGTGCGCGGCAAGCTTGCATTCGGTTCCGCCACCGGATATTCGGCGGCCGGAGAGATCGTCGCCGTGGGCGAGGACGTCGCCGGATTTCGACTCGGCGATCGGGTCGCCTGCGCCGGTGCCGGCATGGCAAATCATGCTGAATTCATCGATGTTCCGGTCAATCTCGCCGTGAAGGTACCGACGAAGGTTGGTCTCGATGTGGCGAGCACGGTCACCTTGGGCGCCATCGCCATGCAGGGAGTTCGCCGAGCCAATCCGACCCTGGGCGAGTCGATTGTAGTCATCGGATTAGGGCTTCTCGGACAACTTTGACCGCGCAGCTGCTGCGGGCTAATGGCTGCAAGGTGATCGGCGTTGACATCGACCCGCAGAGGCTCGCGATGGCGGCGCAAATCGGGCGTGGATTATCCTTTGAATCCCACGGAGGGCGACTGCGTGGCCACGGTGCATCGGTTGACCGACGGTTTCGGTGCGGACGCGGCCGTGATTTGCGCCGCAGGCGCATCTGACGGACATCGTCAGAAAAGCCATGCAATGCTGCCGCCGCAAAGGGCGGGTGGTGTTGGTCGGCGATGTCGGCCTGCACTTGAGCGCAGCGATTTCTACCAGAAGGAACTGGATTTTTTGATCTCCACGTCTTATGGGCCCGGCCGCTACGACCCCCGGTATGAGGAGGGCGGTCCGACTATCCGTTGCGTACGTGCGCTGGACCGAGAACCGCAACATGCAGGCGTATCTCGACCTGATTGCGGGCGGGCAAGTCAGCTTCGGCGGCTTCCCGCCCGCCGTGTTCGACCTCGACAGGGTCAATGAGGCCTACAGCAGCGTGTCGAGCGTGACGCGAACGTCGCTGGTCGCCCTGCTGAAATACCGCGACGCCGGGGCGCCTGAGCAATCAATGCCGCTGCGGTCCGCGGGAGCTCCTTGGCGGGGGGCTATCGGCGTGACGCTGGTCGGTGCCGGCGGCTTTGCACAGGGGATGCATTTGCCCAACTTGCGCAAATTGAAGGATCATTTTGCTTTGCGCGGCGTTGTCAGCCGCACCGGCGCGAACGCCAAGGCCGTGGGGCAGCAGTTATGGCGCCGCGTTCGTCGGTACCGATTTCAAGGCGGCGCTCGCTGATCACGGTACCGCCCTGATGCTGATTGCCACCCGCCATCATCTGCATGCGATCGATGGTGCTGGAGGCGCTCGAAGCCGGCAAGAATGTGCTGGTCGAGAAGCCATTGGCGCTGCGTGAAGACGATCTCGGCGCGATCGAGTCCTTTTATGCGGCCCGTGGTGGGGAACCACGTGCCCCTGTTGATGACGGGTTCAATCGCCGGTTTTCCCCGGCCATGAGCCGCGCCAAGAAATGCTGGAGTGCGACGCTCGCGCCCATTGATCGTCAACTATCGAATGAACGCGGGCTTCATTCCTCTCGATCATTGGGTATACGGCCCGGAAGGCGGCGGACGCAATATCGGCGAGGCGTGCCATATATACGATGTATTTGCTTTCCTGACCGGCGCCATGCCGGTGCGTATCAGGGCACGAGTGCATCGGCGCAACGGGCAGGCAATGGAGCGCCAGGACGACAATTTCGTTGCGACCATCGCCTACGCGACGGTTCGCTGTGCAGCCTGACTTACACTGCGCTCGGCAGCCAAGGACTATCCCAAAGAGCGCATGGAGATTTTCTGCGACGGCACCGTCATCGAACTCTGACGATTATCGCTCTCTCAAGATTTCAGCGGGCGCAACGCCGCCGCATGGACATCCGCCAGTCGCCCAGAAGGGCCAACTTCAGGAACTCAGGCGCATTGCCGCGTGGTTTCGCGAGCCCGGCGGCGACATGGCCAATATCACTGGCTGACCAGACTCGCTGGATCGCCGTCGTTTGACGTCGACGTTGCGCTCCAGCTGACGCACGCAGCGAACGGCCGGGGACCTGATTCATGTGCGGCATCGCTGGCGTCGTCGATTTGACGGAGGCGCGCGCGCGTCGACGAATCTGTCATTGATCCGCATGCGCGACACTATGGAGCATCGCGGACCCGACGGCGCCGGTATTTGGTTTTCGCCGCAGACGGAGCGCGTGGTGATTCGCGCCATCGGCGACTGTCGATCATCGACCTGAGCGCGGCGGCCGCTCAGCCCATGACCAACGAGGACGGCGTCGGTCTGGGTCACCTACAACGGCGAAATCTACAATCACCTGGCGCTGCGCGCCGAGCTTATCGCGAGCGGGCCACCGATTCCGCACGGATCATTCCGACACCGAAGTGCTGGTGCACGGCTACGAAGCAATGGGGCGCCGAGGGTCTGGCGAAGCGCCTATCGAGGCGACTATGCGCTTCGCTCTTTGGGACGGGCGCGCCGCGCCTCACGCTGGTGCGCGATCGCATCGGCGTGAAGCCGCTGTATTTTGCCTGGGGGCGGGACTGCATCGCGTTTGCGTCCGAGATCAAGGCACTGCTGGAACTGCCCTGGCTCGAGCGCGACGTCGATCCCATGGCGATGTACCACTACCTCTCGTTTCTCACCACGCCGGCGCCGATGACCATGTTTCGCGGCATCTACAAGCTGCCGGCGGGTTACCTGCTGCAGGTTACGCGCCGGGGCGGTCAGCGCGCAGCGCTACTGGGACGCCGTGCCCGGGCAGGGTCATCGCCGCCGCGGCGATTGCCGGGCTGGATGATCGCGGCGCGCGAGCGCTTCTATGTCGACGGCATCACGTCAGCGCCTGCGCGACGCCGTTGGCCGGCGCATGATGTCGGACGTGCCGTTCGGCGTATTCCTCTCCGGCGGCATCGACTCCTCCACCAACGTCGCGCTGATGGCGCAGTTCATGGACCGGCCCGGTCGACACGTTCACGGTCGGATTTCGCGACCACACCCACCTGAACGAACTCGAATATGCCGACGCTGGTGGCGCGCGGTTCGGATACCAATCACCACACGATGCTGATCGACGAAGAGCGACATGCAGGGCTATCTGGAGCGGCTGATCCACTCGCAGGACGAGCCGATCGCCGACTGGGTCTGCATTCCGCTGTATTTCGTCTCGAAGCTCGCGCGCGACAGCGGTACGACGGTGGTGCAGGTCGGCGAGGGATCGGACGAGCAGTTCTGCGGCTATCCACAGCTACATGCAGTATCTGGAGCTGTACCGCCGCTACTGGAGTCCCTTCCGGCGCCTGCCCGCCGTCACGTGCGGCGCATGACCGCACAGGCGATTCGCGGCGCTGGCGCGCCTGCGTCCGGGCGCTGGAAGTGTACGCGGATATCGTGGATCGCGCGGCCCGCGACCGCGAGCATTTCTGGAGCGGGGCCACGGTATTCTGGGATACCCTGAAGCGCCAGCTGATCGACGACCGCCAAGCTGCCCCAGGCGCTCAGCGCCGGCGGCGCTTTTGGACTCGGTCTGCTGCCGCGGCTCGTACCTGAGCCCGACACCTTCAATGTCGTGCGATCTTTCTTCGAGCCGTTCGACGCGGCCCATCCGGGACGCGACGTGCTGACGCGCATGATCTACAACGAGTTCAAGCTGCGCCTGCCGGAGCTGCTGCTGATGCGCGTGGACAAGATCGGCATGTCGACCATCGATCGAGGCGCGCGTGCCGTTTCTCGATCACGAGCTCGTCGAGTTCACCATGGATATTCCCGATGGCGCGACAAGATCCGCGGCGGCGTGGCGAAATATCTGCTCAAGAAGGCGGTTACCGGCCTGATTCCGGATGAGATCATCAATCGCCGGAAGATGGGATTCGGCGCGCCGATGAGCGCAGTGGTTGCGCGGCGACTTCGGTAAGGAAGCCGAGAGTTTTATCTTGAGTTCCAGGCTTTTGCGGCGTCCTGGCTTCAATCGCGACTTCATCGCCGCTCTATGCAGAAATCACCGCAGTGGCCGGGAAGACAACGCCTTGTTCATCTGGACGCTGTACAACCTCGCGGCTTGGTACGACTATTGGTTCGAGCGACGCCGGCCGTAATGCCATGCTGAGAGGGTTCATCCAAAAAGCGCGCCGCGCGGTGCGCAAGCCGCCCGCGTATGTCGCGAGGCGGATCATGGCGGAGATTTCCGCCTCGAGCGAGCGCTGGAGGGCCCCGTGGCGGGCACGGCGCGTGACCGGCCGCTGGCTCTGCGCACAATTCGACGCACCCTCACTCGACGAGTTGTGGAATCGTCTGTTGGCGCAGCAGTCCTTGGTGACAGCACCGTTCGATCGTCCGGCCTATGAGCGGATGTGCCCGGGCGACTCGCAGCGGATTCTGGCGCTGGCCGAGAATGCCATCGCGAATCGAGTTCAGTTTCTGGGTGCACCGCAGCATGAATTGGCCAACCCCATCGATTGGCACACGGATTTCAAAGTAGGCAAGACTTGGCCGCCGGCCTTTTTTCGCGACATCGAGTACGCCAACCTTGACCAGCCGAGCGACGTCAAAGTCCCCTGGGATCTGTCGCGCCTGCAGTGGCTCATACCTCTGGGGCAGGCGTTCGCGCTCACGGCTGATGAACGCTACGCGCGGGCGGCGCGGCAGGTCATTGAGTCTTGGATCGACGCAAACCCATACGCCTACAGCGTCAATTGGTCCTGCACCATGGAAGCCGCCATGCGTGTGATGACGTTGACCTGGCTGTTCGGCATGCTCGGCCGCAGTTCGAGCTGGCAAGATAGCAGGTTCAGGCAGGCATTTTTGATCGCCTTGTGGTTGCACTTGGACTTCGCGCAGCGCTTTATCGAGCGCTCGGACATCAATGGCAATCACTTCACGGCGGACGCGGCCGCGCTAGTCATCGGCGGACAGCTTTTTTGCGACAGCGAACAAGGCCGCCGCTGGCGCGACGCCGGGCTCGCGGACCTGGAGCGCGAAATCCTGCTGCAGGTATTCCCTGACGGGGTCGATTATGAGGCATCGGTACCGTATCACCGGCTGGTGCTCGAGCTCTTTTTCGCGGCGGCTTTCAGCCAGCGGCGCTCGCCCGGCAGTCTGTCCATGGCTTATAGGCTGCGGCTTGCCGCTATGACGCGCTTCGTCGCGGCCTATTCGCGCAGCGACGGGTCGTCCCCTTTATGGGGGGATGCAGACGATGCACGGGTCCTGCCGTTCGGCGGCCAAGAACTCGGCGATCATCGCTACCTCATCGGTTTGATGGGCTTGCTGTCGGGAAATGCCGATATCACGGCGCTACATTCGGGCCCGTTGAGCGAAGCCTGCTGGTGGTTCGGCACCGCCGAGGCGCAGCGATTGGCTACAGTGCCACCTCCGCATCCGGGATCGCAGGCGTTCGAGGATGCGGGTGTCTATATCATGCGCGGCGGCGACGACCACATATTCATTGATTGCGGTCCCGTGGGTCTCGCGGGGCGGGGCGGCCACGGCCACAACGATGCTCTTTCGTTTGAAGCCATGCTGGCAGGCGTAATGCTGGTCTCTGACAGCGGCGCATTCGTCTACACGGCAGATCCGGCCGCCAGAAATCGCTTTCGCGGCACGAGCATGCACAACACGCCGTCGGTCGATAGCACCGAAATCAACTCATTCATCGCCCCCGACAATCTATGGCAGCTGGCCGATGAGGCCCGGCCTGAAACCATCGAGTGGAGCACCGGCCCGGCGCTCGATGCATGGAGCGGTCGGCACAGCGGTTACCGAAAACTTCAGAACCCGGTCGACGTCCGGCGGCGCATCGTCCTCGAGCACGCTAGCCACGCCCTGACCATTACGGACACACTGGAGGGTCGAGGTCGTCACGAGATCGTGATTCCTCTGCAGCTTGCTCCAGGCGTCGAGTTCCACGCGACCTCGGGACCCGCTGGGCTATTGCAATTCCGCAGTGCCCGTTTCCGGGTAACATGGTCGTCGGACGTCCCGTGGACGTTGGTGCCGACCCGGTCCTCGATTTCACCCTCGTATGGCGTGTCGGTGGCCATCAACCGGCTCGAATGGCGATGGGACGGCCTGCTGCCGTGCTCATTGACTGTACAAATTTCCCTCGATGCCTAGGTGGATGCATGGAACTAGATGAAGCGAAGCTGCAGACCCAGAAGCAATGGGACGGCGATCCGTGCGGAGCGGCGACCGTCAAGGGCATCGAGTCTGAGACTTTGGCGTTTTACAGGGAGGCGCGGCGATACCGTTACGAGGTCTACGGCCCGTGGTTCGGGGAAATGATGCGCTTCGGCGAATGGCAAGGCAAGAAAGTGCTGGAAATCGGCGTCGGCATCGGCAGCGACCATTATAGTTTTGCGAGCGCAGGCGCATCGATGACGGCTCTCGATCTGTCGCGCGAACATCTGCGCCACACGGCGAAGCACATGCAACTTGAAGGCCTCACGACCGACGCGCATTATGGGGACGCCGAAGCGAGCCCGTTCCCCGATGACACCTTCGACCTCGTGTATTCGTTCGGCGTGCTGCATCACACGCCAAATACGGAAAAAGCCATCGATGAGGTATTCCGAGTTCTCAAGCCGGGAGGTACCGCACTTATCGGTTTGTACCATCGGCATTCGTTCTTTTTTTGGCTCGCTGTGATTGCGTATCTAGGAATCGTCCGCGGCGGCTTATTCATCAAGGGATACAAGAGACTAGTTTCGGAAATCGAATTCCGCAGCACCGAGAACACCGCGGTCCCCTTGGTCAAGATGTACAGCCGCCGCCAAGTGCGAATGTTGTTTCAAAGGTTCGACGATCTTGATTTGAAGACATGCCACGCCAACAATGGGCGCCTTACCAAACCGTTGCGCTGGATGTTCGGCGGTCTTTCAGAAGCCGAATTTGAAAGGCGCTTCAGCTACTTCGGGTGGTATCTGATCGCTCGTGCACATAAGCCCCGTTGACCGGTTGATTCGCTGACATGGTAATCAAAGATGCGCTGATGACGGTCAGCGTGCGAGTCACTCTAATCGTTGCTGGTCTTGCGACCACGGTAATTACCGCGCGCTGGCTTGGGCCATCAGGCCGCGGCGACTATTTCTACGTGGTTGCCATGTCGGCAATCGCCGGTCAAGTCGTGCATTTGGGATTGCATACCAGCAATGCGTTCTACGTGGCGAAGGACCCCAAATTATTCGGCGCGCTCGCCGTCAATTCGTATTGGGTGAGCGTGCTTCTGGGCATCGTCGCGGCGGCGGCGGCAATCCTCACCATCACTATAGTCAGTCAAAACAAGCATGGGCTCGATGTGTTGTTTTGGGCGTTCTTGCTGACGCCGGTGGGTCTGGCGACGCTTTACATCTCAAATTTATACGTCGGCGCGGGCCGGATCGCCGAATACAACGCGATCCAACTCGCCAGCGTGGTCGTACCGTTTGTATTGATCTGCGGGGTCGCCGGATTTTCACGTTCTGCGCCAGTGTTTCTGGCAGCAGCCGCCATCGCGGGCGTAACTAACCAGCTGTTTCTCGGGGCATACTCGCTACGGGGCAGGACGGCTCAATGGCGCTTTGATACAGGACTGTTCCGCACCGGCCTACCGCTGGCGGTACGCGCCTATGTCATCAACGCGCTTACCACGCTCGCGCTGAAGGCACCGGCTCTCATGTTCACTACCGCGACGTCGAAGAGCGAGCTCGGCTACTTTTCTATCGCATCGCAGGTGTTCGATACAGTCAGCGTCGTGCCCGCTTCGATTGCCGCCGTCATGTTTCCGGTGCTGATGAAGCTAGAGGTCGATCGCTGGCGCGAAACGCGGCGGTACATGGCAATCCTCATGGGATTGGCGGTGTTGGCGGCGAGTGTAATGGGGCTATTGGCGGATCTGTTCGTTGGTATACTCTTCGGAGTAAAATTCGCTCCGGCGGTTACGCCGCTGCGCATAATCCTGCCGGCCGCAGTGTTCATCAGCGGCACATCGCTTCTGTCACAGTATTTGGCCACCCACGGCATGCCGCGCTCGACCGGGCTCGCTTGGCTTGCCGCGGCCGCGATCTGCATGGGATTCGGACCGACCTTGGTGCGCGCTCATGGCGCCGCCGGCGGCGCGTTCGTGCTCACGTGCGCGACTGCGGTGGCATGGATTATTTTGCTAGCCCTGAGTCTACGCGCATCGCGCAGATTCGATACCAAGACCTGATGGAAGAGGCGAATGCCCCGTAATATATGTGTATTGATCAAGGCTCAGTTGTCGAGGTCTTATCTCGACGGGTTGCGCCAGCGCTATGGAGCGGATGTCGCCATATTGGATTTTTCTGAATTACAGACGTCGGCGGTATTCGCGCTGCTAGGCAAGTTGCGGCGAATTAATCCGGACTTGTTGCTGGTTCCACTGGAGGACGAGAACAGTCGTTGCGTTCTCCCAATCATGGAACTGATTGCGATATCAACACGCGCAAAAAAAATCGCCGTGGTGGGGGAGGATTATGCGGAGACGCCGTTGTCGAGATTTGCAGTCGTGCCGGCGATCGCCTCCCTGGCATTCGCAACGTTGGCATCTGCCTTTCATACATTCGTCGCCGGCGTCGAGATCAAGCGCCTGCTACGCAAACAACGCCACCAAGCGGCGATAGGAGCGGTCAGCCGCGTCCTCTACATCAATGCCAACCTTTGGTTTGGTGTGAAGGCGGGGGGCTCGGTCGGGCACATTTCCGGCGTCGTCAATGCAATGCTCGCGAAGGGCATGAGCGTTGATTTCGCTTCCTGCGGTACCCGTCTCATGGTGCGCGACGGAGCGCAATATATTCATTTGGAGGCGCCCAAGGCATTCGGCGTCCCTTTCGAAATTAACTACTACAGATTCAGTCGGCTTGTGGCACGCCTACTCGGACGCGATCCGGCCGAACATCGCTATGATGCGATCTACCAGCGATTGTCCTTGGCAAATTACTCAGGCGTCGTGTTGGCGCGCAAAATGAAAATCCCGCTGATTACCGAGTACAATGGTTCGGAAGCGTGGGTGGCCAAGAATTGGGGACGGCCGTTGCGGCTGCACGCCCTGGCGAGTCTCGCCGAGGACGCAATGCTGAAGAACTCTGATGTCATTGTCACGGTTTCCGACGTATTGGCCGCGGAATTGGCTTCCCGGGAAATTTCGCAAGAGCGCATCGTCAGCTATCCCAACTGCATCGACCCGTTGATGTTCGACCCGGCGCGATTCCCGGCCGACCAAAGTGCCGCGCTGCGCCGTCAACTCGACGTCCCGCCGGACGCGGTGGTTGCGACGTTCGTGGGGACGTTCGGCCAATGGCATGGCTCGGATGTCCTCGCCACCGCAATCGCGGAGCTGGTCCGTACGCATGCCGATTGGTTAAAGGAGCATAAAGTCACATTCGTTCTGGTCGGCGACGGCGTCAAAATGCCGGTGGTCAAGAAGACTTTGTCGGAAGTCGCCGGAGCATCGTTCTACCGGCTGGTGGGTTTGGTGCCGCAAGCCGAGGCGCCCGCATACTTGGCGGCCTCGGACATTCTTCTCTCGCCCCACGTCGAAAATGCCGATGGTACGAGCTTTTTCGGCTCGCCCACCAAATTGTTCGAATACATGGCGATGGGGAAGGCGATCGTAGCCTCGCGTCTGGATCAGATCGGCCACGTGCTCGAAGGTTCGCTGGACGCGGCTAGGCTGCCCGCGGGCTACAACCCGTTGAGCGAAGCCGTAGGCGTACTGGGAAGGCCGGGCAACGTCACCGAACTCATCGATGGCATTCGATTTTGCGTCGAAAACCCGCAATGGCGAGTTCGGCTTGGGTGCAACGCCCGCGCTCGTGCGTTGGCGCGTTATACCTGGGAGCACCATGTAGAGGCTATTTTGAAGGGTCTCGAGCGGGTCAGCGCATGCGGCAAGTGAGTTTCAGTTTTCGAACTGGCGACGTCGATCTCATCGATGTGCCATATCCCGCCGTCACTGCCAACCATGTGATCGTCGGTACCACGGCGAGCCTCATGTCCGCGGGCACCGAGCGTATGTTGTTGAGCTTCGGCAAGGCGGGCTGGATCGACAAGATTCGCCAGCAGCCCGACCGTGTGCGGGAGGTATTGAGCAAGGTCCGCTCCGACGGACTTCTGTCCACCATCGACGCGGTGCGTGCCAAGCTCGACCAACCTATTGCCCTCGGCTACTGCAACGTCGGAACCGTGCTCGCGGTCGGCACCGGCGTGTCCCGCTACCGGATCGGCGACCGCGTGGTTTCCAACGGAGCGCACGCCGACATCGTGCGCGTGCCGCACACACTGTGCGCCAGAATTCCCGATGAGGTGAACGACGAGGCTGCGGTCTTCTCAGTGATCGCCTCCATCGGGCTGCAGGGCGTCCGTCTGGCGCAGCCGTCGCTCGGCGAGCATTTCGTGGTCATCGGACTCGGGCTGATTGGGCTTTTGAGCTGCCAGATACTCAGTGCCGCGGGCTGCAGGGTTCTCGGCTGCGATTTCGACGCCGGCCGGTTGAATCTCGCCCGGCAGTTTGGCGCCGAGAGCTTCGACCTATCGGGCGAGGCTGATCCTGTGTCCTGGGTGCTGGCGCAAACCGGCGGCCGTGGCGCCGATGGCGTGCTGATCACCGCGTCGACTGACAGCGATGCTCCCATCAGACAGGCCGCGCAAATGTCGAGACAACGCGGCAGAATCGTGTTGGTCGGAGTGGCGGGGTTGAACCTGTCGCGCGCGGACTTCTACGAGAAGGAAATCAGCTTTCAAGTATCCTGTTCCTACGGACCGGGCCGCTACGATCCGAACTACGAGCAGGGCGGCAACGACTATCCGCTGGGACTTGTTCGTTGGACGGCACAACGCAATTTTGAAGCGGTGTTGGAGATGCTCGCGGCCGGTAGCCTGCAAGTCGAACCGCTGATCTCGCACCGATTCCAGTTCAGCGAGTCGGCGGCCGCATACCGTACGCTGCTCGATGGCGCGACCGCGTTGGGTATCATTCTGCAGTATTCGGAAGGTGGTCGTTCGGCGTCGAAGACCTCGAAGGCGAGCACGATCTTCCTGAGCGGCGCGCGGCCGGCCGCACAGACCGAGGTCAGCGTTGGCTGCTTCGGTGCCGGCAATTACGCATCACGGATGTTGATTCCGTGTTTCGCCAAAGCGGGCGCCGAACTCTGTGTTCTAGTCAACACCGGCTCGATCCAGGGTGCCTCGATCGGGCGGCGCTTCGGATTTTCGGCCTTGTCGACCGAGCCCGGCGCGGCCTTTGAGGATGCGCGCGTCAATACGATCATAATCGCCACGCGGCACGACAGCCACGCGGCGTTGGCCGTCCGCGCAATCGAAGCCGGCAAGCATGTCTTCGTGGAGAAGCCGCTGGCCTTGACGCTGCATGATCTGGACGCGGTGCAGGCCGCCCTGGAGCGCGCGCGTACGATCGGGACGCCGAGGCAGTTCTGCATCGGATTCAACCGGCGCTTCGCCCCATTGGCCGTCAAGATGCGGGTGTTGCTGCACCGCTCGAGCGGGCCGAAGTCTCTCGTCTACACTGTCAACGCCGGCGCCATCCCTGCCATGCATTGGACTCAGCGGCCCGACGCCGGCGGCGGGCGAATCGTCGGCGAGTGCTGCCACTTCATCGACTTCTTGAGGTTTCTGGTGGCCTCGCCGATTACGCGGTTTGACGCTCGCTGCATGTCGAACGCCGGAGGGCCCCGTGACACTGCAACGATCACCCTGCAATTCGAGGATGGCTCCATCGGTACCGTGCACTATTTCTCGAACGGTTCCCGCGCCTTCGCCAAGGAGCGGGTGGAGGGGTTTGCTGGAGGCAAGACGGTTCAGCTCGACAATTTCAGGAGCCTGCGCGGTTTGGGCTGGCGCAAGTCGATCACGGCGCGCGCGTGGCGGCAGGACAAGGGGCAGCAGCGCCTGGTCGATCAATTCGTAGCGCGCATCAAGGACGGCGGGGATCCCTTGATTGCTCAGCAGGAGATCTTTGAGGTGATGCGCATCTCGATTCTTGCACAGCAGGCGATCGACGAGCAATAACCGACATGCAGTCGTCAGCGTCCAGATATTGGCACACCGTTCGCCATCTTAAATCGACCCAAATCGTCAACCGTATTTGGCGCACGGTTTATCGCCCGCAGCCGGCGGCCGCGCCTTCCTTCGCTCTACGGCCGAGGCTGTCGCAGTGGAAGGCACCGGCGCAGGTCGAGCCGTCCATGCGTGGTCCCGACGAGTTCGAGTTCCTGAACGTGCGGCGACGCGTGCACGATCGCGCCGATTGGAATCGAATTGAGTGGCCAATGCTGTGGCGCTATCACCTGCATTATTTCGACGATTTGAACGCGCTCGATTTCCCGACGCGAGGCGCCTGGCATCAGGCGTTGATCGAGCGCTGGATCGCCGAAAACCCACCCGGAGGCGGTGCGGGGTGGGATTCCTATCCGACTTCATTGCGCGTCGTCAATTGGGTCAAATGGTGGTTGGGCGGCGCGCCGGCGTCGAGCAACGCGCTGCAAAGCGTGCAGCTCCAGCTTGCGTGGATTGCGTCGCGCCTCGAGTACCACTTGCTGGGCAATCATTTGTTGGAAAATGCTCGGGCTTTGATATTCGGCGGACTCTTTTTCGACGGCGATGCGGCGAATCGATGGCTGCACCGCGGCTTCAATATTCTCTCGCGGCAGCTGCCCGAGCAGATTCTCGAGGACGGCGGCCATTTCGAACGCAGCCCCATGTACCATCAGATCGTGCTCACCGGTTTGCTCGACCTGTACAACCTGCTGCAGGTCTTCGACCGTGCGGAGCGTTCGGATCTTTCACCCTACCTGCAGCGCATGCTGCGTTGGTCAAGGCTCATGCGGCACCCCGACGACGACATTGCCCTGTTCAATGACGCCGCCTTGCATGAAGCACCGGCGGCTGGCCGCCTCGAACAGTACGCTGCGCACCTGGGGTTGGCCGCGCTCGCGAATGAGACGCCCGCCGCACAGGCCGCAGGCGTGCATTTGAGAGCCTCCGGTTATGTGCGGGTGGCGCGCGCGGCATACACCGCATTGCTGAACGTCGGCTCGGTCGCGCCAGCTTACCAACCGGGACATGCTCATGCCGATACCTTGAGCTTCGAGCTGAGCGCTTTGGGGAGCCGGCTGATCGTTGACACCGGCACGTCGACTTACGAGCAAGGCAGGCGCCGCGATTGGGAGCGCGGCTCGGCGGCGCATAATACGATCGTACTCAACGGATTGAACTCATCGGATGTGTGGGGCGGCTTTCGAGTGGCGCGTCGGGCGCGCGTCATCGCGGCGCATGTGAAGACGGACTCCACGATCACGAGGGTTACCGCGGCTCACGACGGCTATCGTCACCTGCCGGCACGCGCCGTCCATCAGCGGCACTGGGAATTCGCGGCGGACCATGTGCGCATCGAGGATTTCATCGATGGACGCGGTGCCGTGGACGTGGACTTGAACCTAAATGTTCACCCGGACTTTCAGCTGACCCAAACATCGAGCACTGGTTTCATGGCGCGCGACATGGACGGCACTGCGGTGGCGATCATCGACATGCCGCCCGAACTTTCCGGGCGCGTTGCGGTATTCTCATATGCCCCGCGGTTCGGCGTGGTGCGGGAGGGCACGCGCATCATTGCGAGTGCGTCCTTGCGATTACCGCAAACCTTAACGACGCTCTTGCGCTTTGCGGCGGTGGCACGACCAATGGACGCCCTTTGAAGATATTATTTATCACCGAGAACTACCCGCCGGAGGTCAACGCCGCAGCGACCCGGGTGTATGAAAGGGCGTGGTATTGGGTAAAGGCCGGCCACAGCGTCACCGTGCTGACGTGTTTTCCCAATTTCCCGCAGGGCAAGATCTATTCCGGCTACCGCCAATCGCTGTACCACGAAAGCGTGGTCGATGGAATCCGAGTCATTCGATTGCCGACCTATGTGGCACGCAACGAAGGTTTTTTCCGCAGGTCGCTTGATTTCGTTTCGTTCATGATCGTGAGCATTGCCGCCAGCGTGTTCGTGCCGCGCCCGGACGTCGTCGTGGCAACTTCGCCGCAGTTCTTCTCCGCCGTTGCCGGGTGGGCGATCGGTGTCCTCAAGCGCCGGCCGTTCGTCTTTGAAGTGTCGGATTTGTGGCCGGCATCGATTGCAGCGGTAGGTGCCTTACCGAAAGGTCGAATCTACCGGGCACTCGAAGCGCTGGAATTGTTCCTTTATCGCCGAGCCGCGGCCGTCGTGACGCTTACGGCGTCGTTTCGCGATGACTTGATTCGGCGAGGAATCGAAGCGGGGAAGATTGCAGTGGTCATCAACGGGGTGGATTTGTCGCGCTATCAGAGCCGCAGCAAGGACCCCGATCTGACCGACCAGTTCGGCTTGCGAGGCAAATTCGTCGTCGGCTACATTGGCACGCACGGCATGGCGCATGGACTAGACAATGCGATCGCAGCCGCCGAATTGCTCCGTGATAATGATCGCTTTCGATTGTTGCTCGTCGGCGATGGTGCGGCAAAGCCCGCACTTCAGTCGCACGCGCAGAAAGCGGGACTCAAGAACGTTGTATTTGTTCCACCGCAGCCCAAGTCCATGATGCCTCGCATCTGGAGCATTTGCGACGCGGCGTTGATCCACCTGAAGGACGAGGCGACCTTCAGCGAGGTCATCCCTTCGAAAATGTTCGAAGCGATGGCGATGGGTCTGCCGCTACTGATGGCTGTGCCCGCTGGTGAAGCGTCTTGCATTCTCGAGCGAGAGGGAGCAGGCGTTCGAGTATCGTCGTCAAACTCGGCGTCGCTCGCCGAGGAGACGCGGCGATGGATGGCGAATCCGGATTTGGTAAAACAATTTGCCGATTCGAGCCTGAGGGCTGCGCCGTCGTATTCCCGGCAGCGGCAGGCTGAGGCAATGTCGGCGGTATTGCAGGCCGTGTGTCTCGGGCGCGGAAGCGTTGTCGCCTCAATATCCACCGGCTAGACGGCTTTCGGCGGAGATTCCGGAAATATGAACCATTGTGCCAATGGCGCTAATTCTGTTGTATTCTTTATCGGTGGGCACATAGCTTTCGCTAAGATCAAACAAGCGACGATGACAAAAAGCCTATTATTTTCTGGAATCTCTCTTCCGTTAAGTTTGCTTCTTATTTCATGCGGCGGCGGATCCACTCACGCAGGGGTGACATCCGCCTTTAGCGCCGCGAGCGATTTCGGCGCCGCCGCACCCGTCTCCAATGGCCCCGCAGGCAGCAGCGACTGGCCGCTGTTCGTCTATCCACAGCCCGGGGACCCGAACGTGGATATTACTCAGGCGATATCTTGGACTGCGGCAAACAATGCTCGGGCCTACGAGTTGCAGATTGGGACAACGGTGGGCGGCAACGACGTCTTTGATTCGGGAATCATCACTGCCACGTCGGTAGCGATACCGCCATTGCCCCCCTTGGTGGTGCTGTACGCTCGCGTCCGCGCCATCTTGAACGGGTGGGGCGATGCCTCGCCGGCCGGACATTGGTCGCGCGGCTCATATACCAGCTTCAGAACTGACGATGTAACGCCGGCCAGCACCTTCACCAATGTGGGAGCTACTAAAGCCTTGCCTGCCGGTGCTCCTGTCGAGTGGACCACAAGCCCGCTGGCGCTCGGTTACCGCCTCGTCGTTACCGGTGCGGGGCTCGGCACCGGCGCTCCAGGCAATGGCTCGACTACCGGTGATACGGGCGTAATTCACACTACACATGCGTTCATCACGGCGCCGGCGAATGGCAAGGTTTCCGCAACACTCTACACCGTTTATCTGGACCGCACCGTTTCTGCGCAAGCCGAATTTACTGCAACCGGAGGAGCACCGACGTTTGCGGAACAATATGCGTTTGGTGAGGAATTGACCGCGGAGGTTCGCGAGATGGCCGACCTCGACAACCAGCCGTACGGGGCGAGTGCTTTGGCACTAAATACCAACGTGTACGGAATGTCCGTTGCGAGCTGTCCGCAGTTCATGGCTACCTTGATGCAACTCCTCCAGGAGTCGCAAGTTGGGCTGACGGCGCGTACCCTCAATATTGGTCTCCGCGGCAATGCTTACGACACCCACACCCTGGTGGAAGTCCTCGATCTGGCATCGAATCGCTGGATTACGCTGGATCCCACGTTCGGGCTGGTTACGCTGCGTTCTGATGGAGCGCCAGCCATGTCTTCTGAGATCTCCGCGGCGGTTCGCGCGCTGAATTGGTCGGCTCTGTCGTATAGTCTTCTGACTCCTGCAGGGAGTCTTTATGCGAATAGCTACTACATCGACTATCCGTTGTTGTACATGAATGTTGAGTTGCCGGACGGGTCGGGCTGGGTGCAGAGCCCGCCGGCCACGCTGGCTCCCTACTTCGACCCAGTATCGTTGCCCATTACGGAAGCTCCCGTCACGAATACCTATTCGCTCAAATGCGCATTGGGGTACACCTCCGCTACGGCTCAGTTGAATGGCGCGGCGCAGACTCTCCCCTGCAGCGGCTCCGACGATTTGACGCCGGGTTTCCAGGCAGACGACATTCAGCTGGTCGATGCAAGCACCAGTGTTGCGTGGCAACTGCTTCGCTTTGCATTTTAGATAGCTTGACCCTTCGGCGTGCGCGCGACCGCGGCTGGTGCGCGGTATGATCACCATCAAATCCATGGCATCCATTTTGACCGAGCCGTTGCTGCTCGCGACCTGCATTGGGCTCGTCGCCGTCGTGCTGCGGGTTGCCGGTCGCAGGGCGGGGGCCGCGGGATTCGCGCTTGCGGCGACAGCTGTCATCTATCTCGGTGCGCTCTCGCCATTGGCGGATGTGCTGCTGAGTCCCTTGGAGCAGCGTTATCCGCCGCTGCCGGCGGATGCCGACGTCCATGCCTGCGCCTATATCGTTGTGCTCGGCAGCGGCTTCTACCCGCGGCCCAACGTGCCGATCACAGCGGAACTGGACGATGAAGGCATGCCACGCATCGTGGAAGGCGTGCGCCTGGCGCGTCGGTACCACCTTCCGCTGGTCGTTTCGGGGGGGCAGTCCGTGGGCACTGGATCACCGGCCCTGGGCTACGCGCAACTGGCGCGCGATCTTGGCATCGACGGCAGTTCGTTGTCGATTTCAGATGAAGGGACCGACACCCATTCCGAGGCGTTGGCCATCGCCCGGCTCGTCGGTGCGAGGCCCTTTATCGTGGTAACCTCGGCATCGCACATGCCGCGCGCAATGGCATTGTTGCGCCGAGCAGGCGCGAACCCCCTTGCTGCGCCGACTGCGCAGCGCGCCTTCCTTACCGAGTCGAACGTCCTATTGCGGTGCCTGCCCAGCATCGCGGCACTGCGAAAGACCAAGATTGCACTTCACGAATATCTAGGGCTGCTGGCGATTCGAATGGGATGGGATTGACGTCGATGGAAACTGCATCGAGGCCGCGCATATTGGTGACCGGAGCCTCTGGCTTCGTTGGCCGTCATCTGGTCGCGCTGACATCCGGAGCGCGCTTGCGGGCGGCGGTCCGCAGCGGCAGGCCATCCCAGCCGGAAGGTGTCGAGACCGTGGTTGTCGGCAATATAAATGCCGGAACAGATTGGTCCCAGGCTCTGACGGGTGTCGACAGTGTGGTACATCTGGCCGCACGGGTTCACGTGATGCAGCCGACGATCCTCGACCGTCGAGAATTCGAGGCGGTCAATGTCGATGGTACGGCGCGCCTCGCGACCGCCGCGGCGCAAGCCGGCGTGAAGCGGTTTGTGTTTCTGAGCACGGTCAAGGTGAACGGCGAGTCGAGCACCACTCACGCCTTCCATGCCGACGATGAGCCTAGTCCGGCTGACGACTACGCGCGCTCGAAGCTCGCAGGCGAGAGAGAGTTGACGCGGGTCGCCGCCGCCTCCGGGATGCAGACCGTATTCATTCGCTCCCCGCTGGTCTATGGGCCCGGCGTGCGCGCAAATTTCCTGAGAATGTTGTCATGGGTGCAGCGCGGTCTACCGATGCCCCTAGGATCCATCCGGAATTCGCGAAGTCTGGTCAGCGTTTGGAATCTTTGCGACTTGATTCACACCGTATTGAGGCATCCCGAACCGGTCAACGGTGCGCTCATGGTCTCCGACGACCGCGACGTTTCGACGGCGGAGTTAATACGCCTTTTAGCGCACGCAATGCGTAGGCCAGTGCGGCTGTTCCCGGTGCCACTTGCAATGCTTCGCGCCTCGAGCCGGCTGCTGGGAGCCGCGGAAGAATTCTCCCGCCTCTCTTCCTCTCTTATAGTCGATGTTTCCGGCACGCGTGAAAGATTGCATTGGACGCCGCCCGTGACACTCGAAGAAGGTCTCGGCCGCACGGTGCAGTGGTACCTCGATAATGTGAGGCAGCGCCATGGTTGAAGAGGCGGCAATCCTGGCGGCGGCATTCTTGGCGTCCCTGGCGCTGACGGGATGGGTGCGGCGCGTTGCTTTGCGCAAGGGCATCCTCGATCATCCCAACGAGCGCAGTTCGCACTCTCAACCCACGCCCCGCGGCGGTGGAATCGCCATCGTCTTGAGTTCACTGTGCGCAATCGCAGGCTATTCGTTGCTGCATCTAATCGCTCCTGCGTTAGCGTCGTCCTTGATTGGTGGCGGCGGATTAATCGCAATCGTAGGTTTTCTCGATGATCGGCGTTCATTGCCCGCCAGCGTTCGGATGTTCGCTCATGTTGGGGCGGCCTCATGGGCCATGTATCAAGCTGGTGGACTGCCGCCGATCGACATCGGACAGCATGCTCTGTCGTTCGGAATTTGGGGCGATGCGGCCGGCGTTCTCGCGATCGTATGGGTGCTCAATCTTTTCAATTTCATGGATGGAATCGACGGCATTGCTGCTTCGGAAGCCGTATTTGTGACCACTGCCGGCGGCGTACTTGCGATCGTCTTCGAACAGAACTGGGCGGTAGGCTACAGCGCGTTTGCGATTGGTGCCGCGACGCTCGCATTCCTGCGGTGGAACTGGCCGCCGGCCAAAATATTCATGGGCGATGTCGGCAGCAGCTATCTCGGATATTCGATTGCCGTCATAGCGCTCGCGGCCGGCCGCACATCGCCCGTAGCGCTGCTCGTTTGGCTCATACTCGGCGGCGCATTCTTTGCTGACGCGACGATTACGTTATTCGTGCGTTTCACGCGCGGGGAGCGCATTTACCTTCCTCATCGCGATCACCTCTACCAGGGCCTCGCCATGCGCTGGCGCGGTCACCGCCCGGTTACATTGCTGGTGTGTGCCGTGAACCTGTTCGGCCTTCTTCCAGCGGCCGTACTCGCTTTCGCGTATCAAAAGCTGGCGGCTGCGATCGCCGCGGCGTCACTGGCATGCCTGTCGCTATTGATTTGGTGGGCGCGGGCGGCTCTCAGATAAGGGGATTTCGGGTTTCACTCACATTGTCGCGCAGTATCTGATAAGTATCGCCCGAACTTTGCGCTGCCAGGCAGGGCGCGGACGGCATGACGGCGTTGGCGAAGCGATTGTCAGTAACGGTGGCGCCATTGCCAAAATGAATGGCTGCGTCGCCGCGGCCGAGCAGGCCCCAATCTTCGATCCGATTCGCGCTGATTGTCGCGTTTGGGACCGCCACATAAATCCCGGTGCACTGCGCGACTCGAACTGTATTGGCCGAGATGATCACTCCCCCCGGCGGATCGCTGGTAACGCCGATAGCAATGCCGCCGCTGTTCTCGACATGATTCCCGATGATGCGCCCGCATCCCATGTTTCGGCCGTGAATTATTGAGCCCACGTTCAATGCGATCTGTCCGTTGTAAGGGGCGAGGCCTGCGTTGAAAATGGTGTTGTGGCTGACGTCATAGCGAAAGCAGGCATCGATTTTGATCGGGCTTTCGTAATCGGAAACATGGTTGCCCAGCACGCGTATGGCGGTGCAGCCATAGGCCTTCAAGCCGCGGGTGGAGCGCGGCGGCGTGATTCCTTCATCGTCTTCGCGGCGGCGCTGACCGTGCATGGAGTTGTTCGCGAAGAGACCGTAGTCGACGCGGGTGATGTTGCAGCCGAAATGCGATCCATCTAGAAGGTTGTCGGTGAAGTGCGCGGAGCGGGCATCCTGCATATCGCAAATGTCGAATTTGCTGACGCCGCCGGTGAACCGGCAGCCGCTCACGCGCGCGTCAACGACCACAAATAGCTCCACGGCGCAGGTCAATTTGCCCCCGAAACGAAAGTGCTGGAATTCGCAATCGCGAATGGCCGCGTATTCGAAGCCACCGATCCGCACAGCTTGGCCGGTGTCGAGGTCCCAGGTGCAATCAGAACCGTCGAAAATGCCGTTCCTGCACTCGAAGCGGTCCACCAGCGTGCCGGGACCGTAAGCCATCGCCCGGGCGTTTCCTCGACCATAAGTTACCTGCAGCGGCGTATCCAATTCCGCCTCGCTGCCGCGCACCGCGACTATGCGTGCCCAGGACGGTGGATATGACGACGCATCGTGGATCGGAAAGTCATTGTAAGAGATGCGCATCCACTGGCCGGGAGCGAAGCCCGCTGGAGCGGCGAGGTTGAGAGACCGGCTTCCTTGGGTGGCGCCGCCGATGTCGCTGCTGGCAGTCGGTGGAACCGGGTTGCGAACGAATGCCTGAGTGTTTCCCATGATTTTGACAGTGGCGCCTTGCAGGTCGATGACGGTCATGCGCATGATCGGAACGTGGCCGTCGAGGCGATAGAGCTGACTTGGGCCGCCGCCGACGACCAAATGTCCCGTCGACACAGCGGTGCGCCATGCGCCGGAGTCATCGGTCCTGCCCTGACCCCCGGCACCGTAGCGGCGCACGTCGCCGGGAATGAAATTGGCGTCAATCGCGCTGACTCCGGCCGCCCGCTCGAGAGCGGTGAGCGTGCCGGTGTCCCCGCGGCCGGCGACAGCTGCGGGCTCCAGCGAGGCAGATCGACCGGACGAGACTGCTTCAGTAACTGAAATGCCCAGGGCCGCCGCAACCACGTCGCGTCGCTGCATATTGTCCTCCCCGATTTGGTCCGACAATATCCCATCATACCCGCATTCATTTATTTGCCGCACTAAAGCCGGATACAATGCACTGTGGCATGTTTTATTGAAAAACGTGCACGAGCACGAGTGCATTTTCGCGCGAATGATCGAGGAGACCGATTTGAAAGGATATTCGAGCAGGCATTCTGGACAGCAACGGCGGGTCGTATGGCTCCTGAGGGTGGCATGAGACCGCTAAACGCACACCTCATCGCTGCAGCTCGTCCTAATTTTATGAAAATCGCGCCGCTCTACCACGAACTGGCGATGCAAGACTGGTGCCGGCCATCCATCGTGCACACCGGGCAACACTACGATGCCAATATGTTCGACGCTTTCTTTCATGACCTCCGCCTACCGAAACCGCATTTCCACCTGAACGTTGGCAGCGGCTCGCACGCTGAACAGACCGGCGGCGTCATGATTGCGTACGAAAAGATCGCAATAGCTGAAAGGCCGGACTGCATAATCGTGGTTGGCGATGTCAATTCGACCGCCGCGTGCGCAATGGTTGGCGCAAAGCTGAGAATCCCGGTGATTCATCTTGAGGCGGGGCTGCGCAGCGGAGATCGGCGCATGCCTGAGGAGATCAATCGCCTGGTTACGGATGCGATATCGGACGTGCTTTGGATACCGTCGCCCGACGCCAGGGAGAATCTCATAAGGGAAGGTGTTGCACAGGGCAAAATCGACTTCGTGGGCAACATCATGATCGATTCCTATGAAATGCTTCGTGAGGCGATTGTCGCCAACGATACTCGCGAAAAATTCGGTCTGGCTGGTCGACCCTATGCCGTCGTGACACTGCACCGCCCCTCGAATGTCGATAACCCCGAGATTTTGGGGCGATTGGTCGCTCAGCTCCTGGCAGTATCACAGGAGATCGACTTGGTATTTGCGGTCCATCCGCGTACGCGAAAGCGCCTTGAGGAATTCGAATTGCTCGAACTGCTGCAATCCTGCAAGCAAGTCAAGCTGACGGAGCCGCTCGGCTACATTCAATTCATGAATGTCGTTCGTACCGCGGCCGCGGTGGTAACCGACTCCGGCGGGGTGCAGGAAGAGAGCACATATCTCGGCATACCTTGCCTCACGTTGCGCGAAAATACCGAAAGACCCATCACGATCAACGAGGGTACCAACCGACTGGTGGCCGCCGACGATTTGTTGGTTGTGTTGCGGACCGCGATTTCCGGCCGTTGGGAAACCGGCAAACGGCCGCAATATTGGGACGGCCGCACCGCCGTGCGGTGCGCAGTGGCATTGAAACGCCGCTTGACTGCTTGAACGAAAACGTGCCCGAAAGCGCTGCTTGTTAGTTCCTATTTCGCCAGGCGCGTAGGCTCAAGACGAACAACGCGCCGAGCACGATGCCGAGGCCGGTCCCCACGAGCACCATCCGCGTGCGTTTCGGATAATACCGCTGATCGGGGAGGCTGGGAGGGTCCAAAATTTTCATTGCATAGTCGCGCCGGCTTTGCGCAGCGACTTCGCGTCGCAATTGTGACTCCAACAAGGCCGCCGCAGCTACTCGGATGCTCTGAATTTGTTCGGTTTCAACCGTCTTCGACAATATCGCGACCGCCTTTTGGGATTCCTCCAGGGAGCGCTGCCGTAGCACTTCGTTCAGTTCGTGGATCATCGCGGCCGCCCAATCCTGCGCAAGCGCTGCCGAAGGAGCCCGGACAGAAAGGCGAACGAACTCGGTCCGCCGGTCCACCACCGCGACCCGCACATCGTCAAACGCCTTCACTGCGCCGTCGATAGACGGACCGTTGGGTTGACCTGGCTTCGCCGGCTTCCAGGCTTGATGAACCGGGTCCCAGAGGTTCGGATACATGATGGGCAACACGCCGTGTTCGCGCATGAAGCGCAGGGAAAATTCCCTTGATTCCAACACCGCGATCGCCTCGTCCTCGCTCGCGCCGCCCAGGGAAATACCCAGACCGCCTGCGAACTGCCCAAGTACGCCACTGAGCGCGCTTATCTGGCCGGCATCTTCCTTCACGGGAGCGAGCAGGGCCGACGACTCGAACAAGGGTGTCCGGGTCAGTGCATAGGCAACACTCGCCGCTGCGAATACTACCGCGAAACCAGCGACAACCATCCAATGCGCCCAGAGCACACGCATAACGGCACCGAACGACACGCGTGCCGGTATCACAAATCTACCCGCCGTACGGCGAATTTTACCCTCTGGCGCATTGTGGGCCGCATGGCTTGTTGCATAAGGGTTTGAATTCCAGTCAGGAGAAAAAGCGCCGCCAGCCACCATTTATACCCGTATGCTACGTTGAATGCGCCCACAAAATCGGCTTGAGTCAGGTAGTAGCACGTCGTCATCGCACCCATGAACGCCGAGAAGACCACCGCGCCGTGACCAATCCTACGAATCTGCCCCGAAACTGCGATCCAGGCGCCCGTGGCGACCATGGTCACGAACGACCAGGCGAATCCCGCTTGGGCATAGGATGCAATGTGAGCTGCAATCGCGGCTGAACCCTGAACCCAGTTGTTCTTCGGAGACATGTAGTTCGCAACAATGAGATTGCCGGTCACTTCCGAACCGAGCCCGAATTTACCCAAGCCAAAATCGATTCCCGTATAAGGTACCTGGTCGGGAAAAATCGCCAGATAGTAGGGTACCCCCGATGCTTCGCGAAAAATGACGTTGAGTCCGGCCAGAGCCAGATCCAGCGGGTCGGTGCCCCCCAAAAGGGCCGTCAATACCGATAGCGTGATTACCCCCAACGATACGGCAAGAATCGCGCCCCGAAGTCCAATCACGCCGAGCAGACTGGCCCCAATGGTAACTTCCAAACCGTAAATCAGTATATTGCTCTTCGTAAGCGTCGCCGCATACATGAACACGAGAACTACGGACAATAATATGAACAGCGTCAGCCATGCTGAACTTCGACGGCGCGCAAAATTGTAGAGGGCAACCATCGCAATCGCCGGAATTCCCATGTAAATGCAGGCGAAATGCAATGTACCCAGAGTATCAAACATCTGGGTCCGCAATAGGATGTTCTCGCGGTACAGCCCGGCCGATTTGTTACTAAATACGCTCACCGACAAGTAGCCGTTCGCTGCAAGATTGACGAAACAGTAAATAGACATCGCGAATCCCGCGCATGCGGCGGGGAAGATATCGACCCGCTTATGCAGCAATCTTGCGAACTGAATGCCAGTTCGGCGAAATGCCGGGTAGAGAACCACCGCCGAAAGATTGGTCACCAACATCGGGCCCCAAACCAGAAACCAATACCCGTATGAATCACCCACTGCCAACCATTTCTCATCCCTCCCCGGAAACATGAGCGCCCAAAAAATCCTTACGCTCGGAAAGGAAATGACTGTCGCGCCGATCGCCGTGGTCAGAATGTATATCCCATTGAACAGACCCATCGGAGCGCGTAACGCCTTGGGTCCGTAAACCGTGGTGACGACGGCGAGTCCCGTCCCGAATATGAGCAGGAGCAATCCAGCGGCCAACTCGCGCCTTCCTGTTGTTTCAGCGGATTTCCGCCCGCGCCGGCGGTGATCACCGGCGCGCTTGGAGAATATGAGAGTTCAGATTCTTGCGCAAGAATACCGGTGCCAAGAAGCCAGGGAACTCAAGTGTCCGTAGGTTAGCTAGATCATGGAGCACGATTTCTATACAATTCAAAGCTTGCGGCGACTTTGTGCGTTCTGTCCGGTTGTTTCCGGTTGTTTAAAGTAGAATCCTGACTATCGCGAGCGCAGATGATCGCGGTATGGCTCGGCAGGCGTCCGGTACCAGTCCGTGTCACGTGCGTTCTGAAGCGGTGTTCAGCCCTAATGTCCACAAACTGCAGGCACATCATCGGGCCGCGCGTGAAAATGCGGGCCGTTTCTTGGTTGGGTTGTGCTGGAGGAATGGGATGGTGCTGAGCGCATGATTTTCCAATTGGCGTATTCGGCTTTCGGGATGATGCGGTCGATTCATTCGAGCTGCCAACATGCAATATAAATCTCCGGCGTTTGTGCTCATCGCGATCTTGATGGGCGCGATGGCGCTAGGGCAGACTCCGACGCCCGATCAACTCAACGCTCTCAAGAACTTGCCGCAGGATCAGCAAGACGCGCTTCTTCAAAGCCTGATGGGAAAGAGCGACGGCACCGGCACGAAGTCAGATCCCAGACTTCGTATGCCGCAGACGGTGCTACCCAAGGATAATCAGTCGACTGATGCGTCTGAAAAACGGGGGAAAACGAGTGACGGCCACGCGCTCCGTCAAGCCGACGAGGACCCGGAACTTCGCGCGGACGATGCCGTGCTGATTGATCTGACGCCAATTGAGGAAGCGTGCAAAGATCTCAACACCATTCATTCAGACGCCACGGGCAGACGCAGTGCCGCCAGTCAATTGGTCGATTGTTCCGGCACCAGGCGGACGAACCACGACAAACGTGGTGACAACGGCAGCGTCGGGGCTAATGGGCCCATCCGCACAAACGGCGACAATCTGAAGATTGATAGCGACCTCGATGACTTCGGTCGGATTCAATTGGACACGAAGCCGAAGACAGAGGAGGAAAGAGCGAAGTCTGAGGCGTTCCGACAGCGGATTCTGAAGAACAATCCGTATCATTTGAACCGCTTTGGGGTGCTCGAGCTGCCCGGGTTGCCGTCGATCCCGTTGGCCGGATTGACCGCCAACGAGGCATCCGAGCGTCTGAGCGCAGATCCGGATCTACGCGATTTCGTTGTGAAACTGACGCTGTTGCGGTTGCATTCGTACGGCGAAGAGTCGCTCAAGCCGTTTGGCTACGATTTGTTCGAAGGAGTACCAAGTACATTCGCACCGGTATCGGACATTCAGGTGCCTATGGACTATGTGGTGGGTCCGGGCGATACGTTGAATGTGCAGCTCTACGGCAACGATTCTGCACACTACAACCTGACTGTCGATCGCGACGGGCAAGTGAACTTCCCGAAGCTGGGTCCGATCATGGTGAGCGGCATGCCTTTCGACGCGGCACGCGCAGCGATCCAGAGGCAAGTGGAACGTCAGTCTATAGGCACTCGAGTCAGCGTGACCATGGGAGATTTACGTTCGATACGCGTGTTCGTATTGGGCGAAGCGGAGAAACCCGGCTCGTATACTGTGAGCGGTCTGTCGACCATGACGAATGCGTTGTTTGTCAGCGGCGGAGTGAAAAAAATCGGATCGCTGCGTAACATCGAACTCAAACGCAACGGCCGGCTAGTGACGGTGCTCGATCTTTATGCTCTGTTGCTGCACGGTGACACCAGCGGGGACCGGCAACTGATGCCGGGAGACGTCATATTCATACCGCCGATCGGCGACACAGTGTCAATATACGGCGAGGTGCGGCGGCCGGCAATCTACGAACTCAAGACTGAAAAGACCGCAGCTGAGGTGTTGAACGTGGCCGGGGGCCTGCTGCCCGATGCGGATGGCAAGTTGGTTCAAGTGGAACACATCCAGCCATCGCAGCTTCGCGAAATGCTCAATATCGATTTGACGACAAGTGAGGGCCGCAGCACTGGGTTGGCGAATGGGGATAAATTGCATGTTCCTGTAATCCGTCCGACGCTTGAGAATTCCGTGGTGCTGTCGGGGTACGTATTCCGCCCGGGATCGTTTGAATACCACAGTGGTGTGCGGCTTACAGATGTTTTGGGCAGTTTTGATGAATTGCGACCGAATGCGGATCGGCACTACGTCATGATTCGTCGTGAAATTCCCCCCGAGCAAAAAGTTGAGGTGATATCGGCGGACCTCGAGCGTGCGCTCGGCGCCCGGGGCTCCGCAGCCGATCCGGAACTGCGCCCGCGCGACCGAATCATAGTGTTCGACTTATCGGGGGACCGTGAGCGGATTGTGGCGCCGATTATCAGAGATTTGCAGTTGCAGGGCACTCCGGACAAACCAGCGCAAATAGTCAGCATCGACGGGCGGATAGAGGCGCCGGGGCATTACCCCTTGGAGCCGGCGATGCGTGTTAGCGACTTGATTCGTGCCGGTGGCAGCCTGGAGGATTCGTCTTATGACGGCGAAGCCGAATTGACGCGATATGAGATTGCAAACGGGAACGCGCGCCAGACGGCATTGATTCCTATTGACCTAGGTGCGATACGACGCGGTGACGTGAGCGCCGATTTGAAGCTGAAGCCCTATGACCAGCTGGTGATCAAAGTTACGCCCCAGTGGGATGAGCCTGGCAACATCGTATTGGCGGGCGAAGTACGATTTCCCGGTAAATACCCCATACATCGAGGAGAGACGCTGTCTTCCGTGGTGCGCCGGGCAGGCGGATTTACCGACCTCGCGTTCACCGAGGGCGCCGTATTCATTCGCGATGAGCTGAAGAAGCGGGAAAAGGATCAAATTGAAATATTGACGAATCGATTGCAGAGCGATTTGGCGGCATTGTCTCTCGAGGCGGTCGCGAGCAGCGCGTCCAATGCAAACTCAAGCGGTGCCGCTAGCGCCAGTCAGGGCTTACTGGTTGGGCAACAACTATTGGCGCAATTGCGCGAGACGAAACCTGTTGGCCGGCTTGTCATCAATATTGATCGAGTCATGAAGGGTCCGATAGGCGCAACTGATGATGTGTTACTCAGGGACGGTGACAAGCTTCTCATTCCAAAGAAGACGCAAGAGATTACGATACTGGGCGAAGTGCAAAGTCCAACTTCACATGTATTTGAAGCCGGCTTGACGCGCGACGACTACATTGCCAAGAGCGGCGGGGCTACGCGGAAGGCGGATCGGAAGCGAATATATGTGGTGCGAGCCAACGGAGACGTTGTTTCGGGTGAGCGCTCGGGTTGGTTTCGCCGATCACAATCTGTAGAGATTCGGCCGGGGGACACAATCGTTGTGCCGATGGATACCGAACGAGTTCGGGCTTTGCCGCTCTGGCAAGCCGTTACGACGATTATTTACAACTTGGCGGTGGCGCTCCTGGCGGTTAGAAGCGTGTAAGTCGCGTCTTCGGTCATCGCGTACGGTTCTGATAGGCGTAGCGGCTGCAGGCCGAGTTTTAGGTCGGTTCTGAACCTAAACGACTGAACCCGGTACTTACACGGTACGAGCTTCGCGCGGGCCCTGGTTGTCATTCACTGAGTTTGCTCGGTAGTCGCGGCGCAACATCGGGACGATTTGACATGTTCTCCACCCTCGTCGGTGATGCGATTCTAGGCGCCGACTCGCAATGTTCCAGGGACCGCGGAGTCGGCCTATGAAGAACGCTCAGACACTGATTTCATCATTCAAAGAGATGGCGGCAATCCTGTCCGGAACCACTGAAACTCTGGCATATGAGATGTCTTCACCGACGAAAGAGCCGCCGCAATGGACTGAATTTGAGTGGTGTACGGCTCGTGCTGTGTCGGCTATGCATGGGGTGTCCTCACTGCTCCACTCGGGCTTGCGTTGGGAGGGGCCCGCGAACTGGAAGCGGTTTCTCCATGAGCAGCAGGTGCAGACCGTCGGGCGACACGTGCAGATTGCACGCCTGTTATCTGAAATCGATACACAAGCGCGTTGCCTGGGCGTAAGGTTCGTGGCTCTTAAAGGCGCGGCGCTGCATTCCGCCGGAATATACACAGGCGGTGAGCGCCCAATGGGGGATGTCGATCTTTTGGTTCGCCGCGAAGATGCGAGAGCAGCCGAGCAAGCAATCAGCCGTTGCAATTACGAAGCAGCCTTTACCACCCATCGTCACAGCGTGTTTCGACCACGGGTCACGAAGCCCGTGGCGGCCCGCATTCTGGGCGAGCATGTGGACAATCCGATCAAGATTGAAGTGCACACGAGAATTGCAGAACAGCTTCCTGTCCTGGCGACGGACATAACGGAGTTTCTATTTCCCGGTGTGATGCAGCCCGGTATCAATCAGTATCCTTCGGCGGTGTCTCTCATGATGCACCTATTGCTTCACGCGGCGGGAAACATGCGAGCTCGCGCGTTGAGACTCATCCAATTGCACGATATTGCACGGCTTGCGGCGCGCTTCCGTTTATGTGATTGGGAAGAGCTTCTAGGGGCCCGCCCGGGCGGCGCATCTCTGTGGTGGGCGCTCGCCCCCTTGATTCTAACTAGACGCTACTATCCGGCAGTGATCCCAGTCGAACTATTCGCGCAACTGGACGGCGAGTGTCCGTGGTTGTTGAGCACGCGCGCGCGACGACATCGGCTGACAGATGTTTCATGGTCCAATATTCGCATTGAGGCGTTTCCCGGTGTGGAATGGTCGCGGACTCCACGCGAGGCGGTCGCATTCATGATGAGCAGAATTTGGCCGAGTCAGGAGGCTAGATTGGAACTGAAGGAAGGTTACAATCAGATCCCCAACTCCGCGTCCATCCCTTGGTATGGCATTGCTCACCGTACACGCATTATTCGCTGGATATTCTCGAACCCGCCTCGCGTGCAGACCTTGTTATCGGTTCGGGCGGCGATTGGTCAATGCCACGATGAGGCCGGGGTAGAACCCGGGCGTTAGAGCCGGACGGTTCATTGGCGGATCTATATTGAAACTATGCTGGTTTATACTTTCCTATGAGGTGTGATGGTAATTGGTAGCATGTGTGCATTGGTACGAATATCGGCCTCGCGTACGACATGTATTGGAGAACAGTTTGCAAAAACGAGCGCTAATCACAGGTATTACGGGCCAAGACGGCGCCTATCTTGCAGAATTACTACTGGACAAAGGCTATATCGTTCATGGCGTCAAACGCCGGGCGTCCTCCTTTAATACAGATCGAATTGACCACTTGTATCAGGATCCGCACGAGAAAAATGTCCGTCTAAGGTTGCACTACGGCGATCTTACGGATTCCACAAACGTAATTAGAATCATCCAGGACGTTCAGCCTGACGAGATTTACAATCTCGGTGCTCAGAGTCACGTTGCCGTCTCCTTCGAGACACCCGAATACACTGCCAATTCCGATGCTGTCGGCACCCTCCGAGTCTTGGAAGCAGTTCGTATATTGCGATTGGAGGGTAAAACTCGATTTTACCAGGCATCTACATCTGAAATGTTCGGCAAAGTTCGGGAAATTCCACAGCGCGAGACCACGCCCTTCTATCCTCGCTCGCCCTACGGCGCCGCCAAGGCGTATGCGCATTGGATCACGGTGAACTATCGTGAAGCCTACGGCTTATACGCCTGTAGCGGCATCCTTTTCAATCACGAATCGCCGCTGCGCGGCGAGACCTTCGTGTCGCGCAAAATCACTCGTGGCTTGACCCGCATCAAGGTAGGCCTGCAGGATTCCCTTCATCTCGGCAATCTGGATTCGCGGCGCGATTGGGGACACGCGCGGGATTATGTTCGCGCGCAGTGGCTGATGCTGCAACAGGACGCGCCCGAGGATTTTGTCATTGCCACCGGCACGCAGTATTCGGTGCGCGATTTCGTGGCGACTGCGGGCTCATTGCTGGGAATGCGTATCGAATGGCGCGGCGAAGGAGTGGACGAAGTCGGCATCGATGCGGTCACCGGGCGTACGCTGATTTGCGTGGACCCGCGCTACTTCCGTCCGTCGGAGGTTGAGACCCTCTTGGGCGATGCCACCAAGGCGCGGGAAAAACTTGGCTGGACGGCCGAGGTGACGTTCTCGGAATTGGTGGCGGAAATGGTCGAGTCGGATCTGAATCTGGCGAGGCGCGACGCCTTGATTGCCAAGGAAGGCTACCAGACCTACAGCCACCACGAGTGATACCCGGTGCAGCTAACCCCAGCATCCAGAATTTACGTGGCCGGTCACCGAGGTCTGGTTGGTTCGGCGATCGTCAGAGCGCTTCGGCAGAGGGGGCATACCCACTTGGTGCTTAAAACGCACTCAGAGCTCGATCTCACCTGCCAGGCCGACGTTCGTCAATTCTTTGCGGCCGAGCGTCCCGAAGTTGTCATCCTGGCCGCTGCCCGTGTCGGAGGAATCCAGGCCAACAGCTCGCACCCGGCGGCCTTCATTCGTGACAATCTATTAATCCAGGACCATGTGATCGACGCGGCGTACCGGTCGGGGGTCGGCAAGTTCGTGTTTTTGGGATCGAGCTGCATCTATCCCAAACTGTGTCCGCAGCCCATCAAGGAAGAATACCTGCTGACGGGTGCTCTGGAGCCGACTAACGAGTGGTACGCGGTCGCCAAGATCGCGGGTGTGAAGATGTGTCAAGCCTATAGGCGGGAATTCGGCTTCGACGCGATATCCTTGATGCCTACCAACCTGTACGGCCCCGGTGATAACTTCGAGCTGCAAAACTCGCACGTACTGCCTGCCCTGATCCGTCGTTTCCACGAAGCCAAGGTGCGCGGCGACGACAGGGTCACGGTCTGGGGTACTGGCACCCCGCGCCGCGAATTCCTCCACGTAGATGACCTCGCCGAGGCGGTTTTATATCTTTTACAGTCGTACAATGAAGAAGCGATTGTCAACATTGGCTGGGGTGAGGATGTGACGATTCGTGAATTGGCCGATACGGTCATGTCGGTGATTGGCTACAAGGGTCGTGTTGAGTTTGACTCTTCCAAGCTGGATGGCACTCCGCGCAAGCTTTTGGACGTCTCACGGCTGACCGGCCTGGGCTGGCGAGCGAAGATATCGCTTAAAAATGGCATCGAGAGAACCTATGCCTGGTTCAAGGAGCACTTCGCGGACGCCAGGTTGTAAATACTTCCCGGGACTTTGCGAAAATCTGTATGAACGTGGAAACAAGTAAACGCGATTTGGCCTGGCGCGTTATGTGCATCGACCCGTTGAAAATATGCTGGACCGAAGGTGATTGAATGCAATAATTCGGTACACTGTGCGGTAGGGAGATAATAAACTCTCTGCCTGCCGGCATTCAGGGGTAACGGCAAGTAGAGGAATCAGTGTCAGGGAGGTTCACTTTGGGTTCGAGGGGCGCGGAAAGAACTGTCGGCTTTGCGCGGCAAACCGTTGAGCTGCCTGGACCGCTCAAACGGATTATCGCTATTTGCGCCGATTCGGTCATGATGCCTCTGGCCCTATGGACGGCCATGAGTCTCAAGTCCGGAGTTCCCACTTTCTCGTTCGCCGATTGGCCGGCTTATGCGGCGGTCGTTGGCATCTGCATCCCGATTTTCGTGCGCATGGGCCTGTACCGCGCAGTCATTCGCTTTCTTGGACATAAGGCAGTATTTGCTGTTGCATTTGCGGTCACCTTGAGCGGCGTTTTGCTGGGGATCTTGGGCTACGCGCTCAAGGTAAGCGCGCTCTCCTGGAGCATTGTGATCATCTACTCCTGCCTGGCATTGCTTTACGTGGCAGGCTCGCGTGTCGTCGTGCGCTACTACTTGCTCACCCGCTACATCCAGCCCACGGTCGCGCGCGTCGCCATTTACGGGGCGGGCGATGCGGGGGCACGCCTTTCCACCGCATTGCTGA
Organism: uncultured Gammaproteobacteria bacterium; assembly: GCA_963702735.1. GTDB lineage: Bacteria > Pseudomonadota > Gammaproteobacteria > Steroidobacterales > Steroidobacteraceae > Bog-1198. The sequence goes on from CAVPDW010000003.1 coordinate 1,415,940, forward strand.
CCACGCGCGCCTTCGATCCGTTGGTCTTCGTCGATGACAAGGAAAGCCTGCATGGTCGAATGGTCAACGGGGTCAAGGTTTATCCTCCCGAACAGCTTCCCGAATTGATCAAAGACCGAAATATAGACCGAATTCTACTGGCGCTGCCGTCTTTGACCCGCCGCCGGCGTCGGGAGATCTTGAGCGACTTGGAGCCGCTTGGGCGTGCACGTGCAAACTGTCCCGGAATTCGAACAGTTGGTCACCGGTACTGCGGCCGTGGGCGACATTCGCGAGGTGGACGTTTCCGACCTCCTCGGACGCGATTCGGTGCCTCCCAAGCCGGGCCTGTTCGACGCCTGCATCCGCGATCGAGTGGTCATGGTCACCGGGGCCGGCGGCTCCATCGGCTCCGAGCTTTGCCGGCAGATCATTGGGTTAGGGCCAAAGCGGCTGGTTCTGTTCGAAATGTCCGAATTAGCTCTATACAACATTCAGCGTGAGCTACACACGTTCGTGGCCCAACACGACTTGACGGTCGATTTGGTGGGCTTGATCGGCAACGCCCACCACAAGTTTCGCTTGCGCGACATTCTGCAGGCATACCGGGTGCAAACGGTCTATCACGCGGCCGCCTACAAACATGTGCCAATTGTCGAACAAAACGTCATCGAGGGGATTCACAACAACGTCATCTCAACGTGGTATGCGGCAGAAGCGGCCCATGAAACGGACGTGGAGACCTTCGTTCTAGTATCGACTGACAAGGCGGTCAACCCCACCAACGTCATGGGTGCCACCAAGCGATTCGCCGAAATCGTATTGCAAGGCCTGCATCGGCGCGGCAGCAAAACTCGGTTTTGCATGGTGCGTTTCGGCAATGTGCTGGCCTCTTCTGGTTCGGTTGTGCCGTTGTTCAATGAGCAGATCAAGGCCGGCGGCCCGGTCACCGTGACGCACCCCGAAGTAATCCGTTACTTCATGACCATCCCGGAGGCCGCGCAACTCGTGATTCAAGCGGGCTCCATGGCCGAAGGCGGCGATGTGTTCGTGCTCGACATGGGCAAGCCCGTCAGGATCGGGGATCTGGCGCGGCGCATGATCAACCTCATGGGATTGACGGTACGCGACGAACAGCATCCGGACGGCGATATCGAGATCTCCTATACCGGATTGCGCCCGGCCGAGAAGCTCTACGAGGAATTGTTGATCGGCAATAATGTGACCGGCACCGAGCACCCGATGATATTGCGGGCCATCGAGCATTCCCTGCCCTGGGAGCGTGTGCAATTCTTGCTGGACGAGATCCTGGTGGCAATGAGTCGCTTCGATTGCCATCGGGCGCTGCATTTGTTGGGCGAAGTCGTCGAAGAATACAAACCGGCGCCTGAGTCGCATGATCTGGTGTCGGCGCGCCAGGCGATCTTGACCACTGCCGACGACCGCAAAGTCACGAGTATCAAGCCCCGGCGCATTGTCAGGAACACCGGACCCTCCGATACTGCCCATCCTTGAGGGGTATCCCCGTTTCTGAGGTGTGGGCGTGTCCAAATGCAGCATTCTGGTCACCGGCGGTGCCGGCTACATCGGCAGTCACGTCGTCCGTCAATTGGGGGAGGCGGCCGAGAAAATCATCGTTCTGGATAATTTGAGCCGAGGCTTCCGGCAGGCAGTGACCGCGGGCGAGCTCATCGTCGGCGATGTGGGCGACCATGCCCTGGTGTCGCGGCTATTGGGGGAGTACCGGGTCGACACCGTGATGCACTTTGCCGCCTCCACCATCGTGCCCGAGTCGGTGGCCAACCCTTTGAAATACTATGGCAATAACACCTGCAATACCCGCGCTCTGCTGCAGGCCTGTCTCGAGAATGACGTCAAGAACTTCGTCTTTTCGTCCACGGCGGCGGTGTACGGCATGCTGGACGAAGGCTACGCCGATGAGGAGTCGCCGACCCGCCCCATCAATGCCTACGGCACCTCCAAGCTCATGAGCGAATGGATGCTGCGCGATGTGGCCGCGGTGAGCGGCCTTCGCTATGTGGCGCTGCGCTACTTCAATGTGGCCGGGTCTGACCCCGGCGGAACTATCGGTCAGGCGACCCCGGGAGCGACTTTGCTGACCAAAGTGGCCTGCGAGGCCATGGTGGGCAAGCGTCCCCACGTGGCGGTCTTCGGCAACGATTACCCCACCCCGGACGGGACGGGAGTGAGGGATTATCTGCACATCGAGGACCTGGCAGCCGCGCACTTGAAGGCTCTCGACTATTTGCGCCGGGGCGGCAAGTCGCTGACCTTGAATGTGGGCTACGGCCATGGGTACTCGGTGCGCGAAGTGCTACGGATGGTCGAAACGGTGGGCGGCAAGTCGTTGGCGATTCGTGAGGAGGGGCGCCGTGCGGGCGATCCGGCCTACCTGGTCGCCCGCGCCGATCGTATCCGCCAGGAGTTGGGCTGGCGGCCGCGCTATGACGATCTTGAGGCCATCGTGACTCATTCGCTGGCGTGGGAGCGAAAGCTGCTGGAAGAGCCGTGGAGCTGATCCGCGGAGACTTTACTTGACCTCCCAAAACCGCTAGGCTTCGCGTACTTTTTTCCCAGTTAAATCAGAATATTACGCATGCGGATTACGATTTTCGGCTCAGGTTACGTGGGCCTGGTGACGGGCGCCTGTCTCGCCGATGCCGGCAACCAAGTGATGTGCGTCGACATCGACGAACGCAAGATCGCCATGCTCAAGTCGGGCGAGGTTCCCATCCACGAGCCGGGGCTCGATATGGTGGTCAAGCGCAATTCCGAGGCGGGACGCCTGCATTTCACCACCGACCCCCGAGAGGGCGTGCAGCACGGGCTGTACCAGATGATTGCGGTGGGAACGCCTCCGGATGAGGACGGCTCCGCGGACCTGCGCTATGTATTGGCGGTGGCGCGTTCGATCGGCGAGCACATGGCCGAGTACAAGGTGGTGATCACCAAATCCACCGTACCCGTGGGCACCGCCGACAAGGTGCGTGAAACGGTGCGGGAGGTGCTCGCGGCGCGCGGCTCACCGATCGAGTTCGATACCGTCTCGAACCCTGAATTCCTCAAGGAGGGCGCCGCGCTCAACGACTTCATGAAGCCGGATCGGGTGATCATAGGCACGGATTCGGAGCGCGCCACTGAGCTCCTGCGGACCCTGTATGAGCCCTTCACCCACAATCGCGACCGCATGATCGTCATGGATGTGCGCTCTGCGGAGCTCACCAAGTACGCCGCCAATGCCATGCTCGCGACCAAGATCAGCTTCATGAACGAATTGGCCAATCTTGCCGAGCACTTCGGCGCCGATATCGAGGCCGTGCGCGTCGGCATAGGCTCCGACCCGCGCATCGGCTATGCCTTCATCTACCCCGGGGTCGGCTACGGCGGGTCCTGCTTCCCCAAGGACGTGCAGGCGCTGAAGCGCTCGGCGGACGAGGTGGGGTACGAGGCCAGCGTGCTCAACGCGGTCGAGCGGGTCAACAACCGCCAGAAGCATGTGCTCTACGACAAGATCAAGCGGCATTTCGGCGATTTGCGGGGCAAGACCATCGCCCTCTGGGGCTTGTCCTTCAAGCCCAATACCGACGACATGCGCGAGGCGGCCAGCCGCGTGCTCATGGAGGCCTTATGGGCGGCGGGCGCCAAGGTGCGTGCCTACGATCCTGTGGCCATGCCCGAATGCGCACGCATCTACGGGTCGCGGCCCGACCTCGTGTTGTGCAAAACCAGTCCCGAGGTGGTGGAGGGGGCGGATGCGCTCGCCATCGTCACCGAATGGCGGGAATTTCGCAGCCCCGACTTCGATGCCATCAAGGCGGCGCTGCGCACCCCCGCCATCTTCGATGGCCGCAACCTCTACGATCCTGCGCAAATGGCGCGTGCGGGCTTCAGTTATTATGCGATCGGCCGTGGGCAAACCCTTCCATCAGTGAGTAAATCGTGACCCTATTGGTTCCGGTGATTTTATCCGGCGGCGCCGGTACCCGGCTCTGGCCGCTGTCGCGCGAAATGTATCCCAAGCAATTGTTGGCCCTGACCGGCAAGCTCACCATGCTTCAGGACACCGCCACCCGCCTTGCAGGCATACCCGGCGCCCAGGCACCCATCGTGGTGTGCAACGAAGCGCATCGCTTCACCGTGGCCGAACAGATCCGCACCCTGGGGATGAAGGCCGCAGCCATACTGCTCGAGCCCGTGGGCCGCAATACCGCCCCTGCGGTCGCCCTCGCGGCGCTCCAAGCGCTTACAATCGATGCCCACGCCACCCTGGTGGTGGCTCCTGCGGATCATGTGATTCGCGATGCGCGCGCCTTCCAGGCCGCTGCGGTGGCCGCGGCAGCGCTCGCGCAGGACGGCAAGCTCGTGACCTTCGGCATCGTCGCCCACGCGCCCGAGACCGGATACGGCTACATCCGCCGCGGCGTGGGTCATGGTGGCGCCTTTGCGGTGGCTCAATTCATCGAAAAGCCGCCCCTCGATGTGGCCACCCAGTTCGTCGCCTCGGGCGATTACTACTGGAACAGCGGCATGTTCGTGTTTCGGGCCGACCGCTACTTAAGCGAGCTTGCGGCCTTCGCGCCGGACATTCTCGAGGCGTCCCGTGCGGCTTATCAGGCGGCGAAGTCGGATTTGGATTTCACCCGCATCGACCAGGCGGAGTTCGAGAAATGCCGCAGTGAGTCGATCGACTATGCAGTCATGGAGAAAACCCGCGATGCCCTGGTTCTGCCGCTCGATGCGGGATGGAGCGACGTCGGCTCATGGGCCTCGCTGTTCGATGCCCTGCCCGCCGACGAGGAGGGCAATGTACTGCAGGGCGATGTCATGGTGCAGGACACCCGCGACTGCTACGTGCACTCGACCAGCCGCCTGGTGGCGGCCGTCGGCATGGACGATCACATCATCGTCGAGACCAAGGATGCGGTACTGGTCGCTCCCAAGGAGCGCGTGCAGGATGTGAAGGACCTGGTGGCCATGATCAAGAAAGCCGGCCGCAGCGAATCGGCATGGCATCGCGAGGTGTTTAGGCCCTGGGGCAGCTACGACAGCATCGACAACGGCGAGCGCTTCCAGGTGAAGCGCCTGTCCGTCAAGCCGGGCGGGGTGCTGTCCCTGCAGATGCATCATCATAGGGCCGAGCACTGGATCGTGGTGCAGGGCACTGCGCGCATCACCTGCAACGAGAAGACGTATCTCTTGTCGGAGAACGAGTCGACCTACATCCCCATCGGCGCCAGCCACCGCATCGAGAATCCCGGCAAGGTGCCGCTGCGCATCGTCGAGGTGCAGACCGGAACCTACCTCGGGGAGGATGACATCGTGCGCTTCGAGGATAACTACGGCCGCCAAGGGACCAATACTTGAAATCGATCACCTGCTTCAAGGCCTACGATCTACGCGGCCGCATCCCCGATGAATTGAACGACGAGGTGGCCTACCGGGTGGCGCGCGGCTACGCGCAGTTCCTCAAACCCGGCCGCGTCGTGGTGGGCCGCGACATCCGCCTGTCGAGTGCAGCGCTGGCGGATGCCGTGTGCAGGGGCCTCTCCGACAGCGGCGTCGATGTGTACGACATCGGGGTGTGCGGCACTGAGGGCGTGTATTTTGGGTGCTTTCACGGCGGCTACGACGGCGGCATCATGATCACCGCGAGCCACAACCCGCCCGACTACAACGGCATGAAATTCGTGCGCGAGCAGTCAAAGCCCATCAGCGGCGACAACGGCCTGAAGGACATCCGCGGCTTCGCGGAGCGCGCCGATTTCCCCCAACCTGAGCGCATGGGTGTGCGCAAGAGCATCGACACCCAGCATGCCTATGTGGCGCACCTTCTGTCCTATGTGGACACGAAGACGCTCAAACCTCTTAAAATCGTGGTCAACGCGGGCAACGGCGGCGCCGGCCTCATCATCGATGCCTTGGAGCCTCATCTGCCCTTCGAGTTCATCAAGATTCATCACCAGCCGGATGGGCGCTTTCCCAACGGCATCCCCAATCCCATGCTGGAGGAGAACCGCGCGCCCACGGCCGATGCCATCCGCCGCCACGGCGCTGATTTGGGGTTGGCCTGGGACGGGGATTTCGACCGCTGCTTCTTCTTCGATGAGCGCGGCGAATTCATCGAGGGGTACTACATCGTGGGGCTCTTGGCGCAGGTTCTGCTGCGGGGGCACGCCGGCGGCAGGGTGGTGCACGATCCGCGCCTGACCTGGAATACTCTCGAGGTGGTCAAGGCCGGTGGCGGGGTGCCGGTGCTGTCGAAATCAGGTCACGCCTTCATCAAGCAGCGCATGCGCGAGGTCGAGGGCATCTACGGCGGGGAGATGAGCGCGCACCATTACTTTCAGCGCTTCGCCTACTGCGACAGCGGCATGATTCCCTGGCTCATCGTCGCGCAGATCTTGAGTGAAACCGGACAGACCCTGTCAAGCCTCGTGGGCGAGCGCATCGCGCTCTTTCCGGTCTCGGGCGAGCTCAACTACCGGGTCCCCGACGCGCAGGGCGCCATCGCCGCCGTCGAGGCACGCTACGCCCCGCAGGCCATCGTCCTCGAGCGCCTCGACGGGGTGTCCTTCGAGTTCAAGGATTGGCGCTTCAACCTGCGCAGCTCCAACACCGAACCGCTGCTGAGGCTCAACGTCGAGGCGCGCGGCTCGGTGGATCTCATGCGGGAGAAGACCGCGGAAGTGCTGGGGCTGCTCAAGTCGCAGGGCGCCGTCGCCGCGGATCACTGAACCCATGTCCGCCACACCCAAACTCAGCATCGTCATTCCCGTCTACAACGAAGAGGCGGTGCTTCCGACCCTGTTCTCGCGGCTGTACCCGGTGCTGGATGCGCTGAAATTGCCCTATGAGATCGTGTTCGTCAACGACGGCAGCAAGGACCGCTCGGTGGCGCTGCTGCGCCGGCAATTTCAGGCGAGGCCCAAGGAAACCCGGGTGGTGTTGTTCCATGCGAATTTCGGCCAGCACTCCGCCGTGATGGCGGGACTCGCCTATGCGCGCGGCGACTGGGTGGTGACCCTGGATGCGGACCTGCAAAATCCGCCCGAGGAGATCGGCAAGCTGGTGGAGAAGCTCGACCAGGGCTACGACTATGTCGGCACCATTCGCCGGCAGCGCCAGGACTCGCTGTGGCGGCGCTGGTTCTCGAAGCGCATCAACAAGCTGCGCGAATGGATCACCCCGGTGCGCATCACCGACCAGGGCTGCATGATGCGCGGCTACGCGCGCTCCGTGGTGGCCGCGCTCAATCAGACCCGGGAGGTCAACACCTTCATTCCTGCGCTCGCCTCGATCTACGCCATGAATCCCATCGAGGTGTCCATCGCCCACGAGGAGCGTTTTGCGGGCCGCTCGAAGTATTCGATGTACAGCCTCATACGCCTGAATTTCGATCTGATCACCGGGTTCTCCGTGGTGCCCCTGCAGCTCTTCTCCATGGTGGGCATGCTCATCTCCCTGGCCTCGGGATTGCTGTTCTTCGTGCTGCTGGTGCGCAGACTCTGGCTGGGCTCGGAGGCCGAAGGCTTGTTCACCCTGTTCGCCTTCGTCTTCTTTCTCGTGGGCGTGGCTCTGTTCGGCATCGGCTTGCTGGGCGAGTACGTGGGGCGTATCTACGCCCAGGTGCGCGAGCGTCCGCGCTACATCGTCGAAGCCATCCTGGAAGAGGCGGGCACGGCGGTTGCCTTGGAGGCACCTGAAGTGGGCTCAACGTCGCGCAGCGAGGCGATGCCCCGGTGACGCGTGCCGTGGTGTTTGCCTACAGCGAGGTGGGGGTGCGCTGTGTGCGGGAGTTGTTGGCCTTTGGGGTCGGGATTCCGCTGCTCTTCACCCACGCTGACGATCCCGGAGAGACCCCGTGGTTCGGCAGCGTGCGCCAATTGGCGCAAAGTCACGGTGTTCGAGTCGAAATGCCGGACGATCCCAATACCCGTGAGTGGATCGCCCAAGGCAGGGCTGCGGACCCTGATTTTGTGTTCTCGTTCTACTATCGCCACATGCTCAATGCAGCGTGGCTGTCCGTGCCCCGACGCGGGGCGCTCAACATGCACGGCTCCCTGCTGCCGAAGTACCGCGGCCGTGCGCCCGTGCATTGGGCCATTCTCAAGGGCGAGACCGTGACGGGGGCGAGCCTGCACTACATGGTGGAGAAGCCTGATGCGGGCGCGCTCCTCGATCAGCAATCAGTACCCATTCTGGAGAACGATACCGCGCTCGATGTGTCGTTCAAGGTGGCGGAGGCGGCTGCGCAGGTGTTGCGCCGCAGCCTGCCGGGTCTGGTGGACGGCAGCGCACGGGCGCGTCCCTTGGACCTTGGCATGGGGTCGTATTTCGGCCGGCGCAGGCCGGAAGATGGGCGCATCGATTGGCGCTGCGGCGCGCGTCAGGTTCACGACCTCGTGCGTGCCGTGGCGCCGCCCTTTCCAGGCGCCTTTACCGAAGTGAACGGGTGTAGGCTTGCGGTTCTCTCAACACGGCTGGATGAAGGGCCGGTGCGCCACCGTCACCAAGTTCCCTGTCTGTATGCGGAAGACGGGGGCTGGTACGCCGACTGCGTGGATGGGCGGCGCCTGAAGATTTTGCAGCTCGCGATGCACGGCGAGCCCATCACGGCGGCCGCCGCTCCGCCCGCCTTGAAGAAACAGCCGGTGGCGCTCGTGTGATGCCGGCCGGAAGATCGAAGCGCATGAGCAGTAGGGGATCATTTTGAAAAACGTTCTCATTCTTGGGGTCAATGGATTCATCGGTCATCACCTGAGCAAGTACCTATTGGCTCACACCGATTGGAATATTTACGGCATGGATCTGCAATCCGAGCGCGTCGGCACGCTGCTCGGCAATCCCAGATTCCATTTCGTCGAGGGCGACATCACCATCAACCGGGAGTGGGTGGAGTACCACGTGCGCAAGTGCGACGTGATCCTGCCCCTGGTGGCCATTGCGACCCCCGCGACCTACGTGCGCGAGCCGCTGCGCGTGTTCGAATTGGATTTCGAGGCCAACCTGCCCATCATCCGCCACTGCGTCAAGTACAAGAAGCGCGTGGTGTTCCCCTCGACCTCCGAGGTCTACGGCGCCAGCAAGGACAAGGAATTCGATCCTGAGACCTCCGAGCTCGTCTTAGGTCCCATCCACAAGCAACGCTGGATCTACTCCTGCGTGAAGCAGCTTCTCGACCGCATCATTTACGCCTACGGCCAACAGGGGCTGCAGTTCACCCTGTTCAGGCCCTTCAACTGGATCGGCTCCGGTCTCGACAGCATGGACGATCCCAAGGAAGGCTCATCGCGGGTGCTCACGCAGTTCCTCGGGCACATCGTGCGGGGCGAGCCGATCAAGCTGGTCGACGGCGGCAAACAGACCCGCGCATTCACCTACATCGACGATGCGGTGGTGTGCCTGACCAAGATCATCGAAAACCCGCAGGGCATCGCCGACGGCAAGATCTACAATATCGGCAATCCGCATAATTCGTACTCCATCCGCAGGCTGGCGGAGATGATGCTGGAAATCGCCCTGTCCAGGCCGGAGTACGCGCCCACTGCGCGCAATACGCAGCTCATCGACATCTCCGCCCTCGACTACTACGGCAAGGGGTACGCGGACATTCCCGCGCGGCTGCCCTCCATCAAGAACACGACGGCGGAGCTGGGCTGGACCCCGACCACCGACATGCGCGCAGCACTCAACGCCATATTCGATTCCTACGCGAACAGCCCTGCCGTCGGCCTCGGCGCTCCTGTCGAACGATGCTTGAGCGTGCGCGCATCGGCCTGAAGGTCGATGTCGATACCCTGCGCGGCACGCGCGAAGGCGTGCCTCGCTTGATGGCGCTGCTGAAGCGGCTCGGGATGGACGCGACCTTCTATTTCTCGGTGGGGCCCGACCACACAGGGCGCGCCCTGCGCCGGGTGTTTCGCAAGGGATTCGCGCAGAAGGTCGCGCGCACCTCGGTGCTCAAGCACTACGGCGTGAAGACCCTGCTGTACGGGGTGGTGCTGCCCGGCCCCGACATCGGGCGCCGCGCGGGCGATGTGATGCGCGGCGCCTTCGACGCGGGCTTCGAGGTCGGCTTGCACACCTACGATCATGTGCGCTGGCAGGACCACGTGGAGGGCGCCACTTCCGCATGGACCCGCAGGGAGTTCGAGCGCGGTCTTGCCGCCTTCGAGCGGGTGTTCGGCTTTCCGCCGCAATCGCATGCCGCGGCGGGTTGGCAGATCAACGCCCATGGGCTCGAGCTCGAGCAGGAATACGGCCTGTGCTACGCGAGCGACACGCGCGGCGGGCCGCCGTTCCTGCCGCAGCTTAGGCTGGGGGTGAGCGCTTGTCCGCAGCTTCCGACCACGCTCCCCACCTTCGATGAAATCTTAGGATTGGACGGCGTCGATGAATCGAACCTCGCCGACGCCGTGTTCCGCCTGTCGGCCGGGGCCGCTGCGGCGGACCCGGACCAGGTGCAAGTGTTCACCCTGCATGCGGAACTTGAAGGGATGCTGCTGCTGCCCGCCTTCGAGCAACTGCTCCTGAAATGGCGCGACGCAGGCGCAGGCCTCATGCGCATGGCGAAGATTCGGGATCTTGCGATGCAGCGTTCACTGCCTGTGCGCGCGGTGGTCATGGGCGAGATCAAGGGACGTTCCGGCCGATTGGCGGTTCAGGCGCAGAGCGCCGCGGCGTGAGCAAGCCTGCGCTTTGGCTCTACCGTGCGTTGGCCGCGCTGGTCGCCTTGATCTGGCTGTCGAGCCTGAGCGTGCGGCCGCTGTTCAATCCCGACGAAGGGCGCTACGCAGAGATTCCGCGCGAGATGGCGGGCGGCGGCGATTGGGTCATTCCGCACTTGAACGGGCTGGCCTACGTCGAAAAGCCGCCCCTGCAATACTGGGCCACTGCCTTGAGCTACCGGGCGCTCGGCCCGAGCGAGTTCGCCGCGCGTCTCTACACGGCGCTCGCCGCCTTGTGCACCTTGGGGGTGGTCGCGGCGGCGGCGCGGCGGCTGTGGGGCCCGCAGGCCGGATGGCACGCCGCGGCAGTGCTCGCGGGCATGCTGATGTTCGTGGTGTTGGGACAGCTGCTCACGCTGGACATGAGCCTGTCCTTCTACATGACGGCTAGCCTTGCGGCCTTCATGCTCGCGCAGCGCGCGTCCAAGCCTGCGTCTTGGATGCTGCCGGCGTGGGCGGCCGCCGCTTGCGGTGTTCTCACCAAGGGTGTCATCGCCGCGGCCATTCCCGCGGCCGTGCTGATTCTGTACAGCCTGTACACACGGGATTTCTCGCCCTGGCGCAAGCTCCGGCTGCGCTGGGGATTGCCCCTCTTTCTCATCATCACCGTCCCCTGGCATTGGCTCGCCGCCCGCCGCCTGCCTGATTTTCTGGATTTCTTCTTCGTGCACGAGCACCTGGCGCGCTATCTGACTCCCGTCGCCCATCGCCAGGAGCCCTGGTGGTACTTCGCCGGCGTATTCCTGGCGGGAAGCTTTCCTTGGACCGTGCCCGCGCTGCGCGCGCTTTGCGGCGGCTGGCGCAGGAGCGCATCGCCGAACGGCGGCGAATTTCAGCCGACGGTGTTCCTGTGGATCTGGGTGGTCTTCATCGGCGTGTTCTTTTCTCTGTCCGACTCGAAGCTCATGCCCTATATTCTGCCCCTCATGCCCGCCGTCGCGCTGCTCATCGCGGCGCAGCCGCACCCCCCGCTGCGGCGGGACTACTCGATCACGGCGGCACTCACGGTGATCGCGGGGGTGGGGTTTGGCATCGCCAGCCTGAACTGGCCGCGCCTCATCGCCTCCTCGGACCGCATCCAGTATTTCTTGCCGCTGGCAGGCCCGCTTCGGCAAATCGCGCTGCTGCTCTTGGTATCGGGCGCCTTCGTTCTGGTGCGCGGTGCGCGTGATGCAACCCGTGCGGCAGTATTCTTGAGCGTGGGTTGGTGTCTCTCCTGGCTGCTTCTGATCCGCGCAGCCGCATGCCTGGCCCCCGTCTACTCAGGCATAGGCCTTGCGTCCGCGCTGCCCGCGCAGATGCGCGATGTTCCGCTGTACAGCGTGGGCACCTACGATCAGACCCTGCCGTTTTATCTGCGGCGCACCGTCACCTTGGTCGAGTATCGCGGCGAACTCGACTATGGATTGCGCCATGCACCCGGCGCGCAAGTGCCGGATGTGGCAGAATTTCTGCGCCGCTGGTCGTCGCCGGCTCCGGCCTTTGCGATAATGGAGAAGAGCATGTTCGATGACCTTAAGAACCGCGGCGTGCCCATGCGCCTCGTCGCGCACAACGCCAATCGCGTCCTGGTGGCGCGACTGTGAGCTGGATCATCTGGGTGCTCATCCTCACCGGCGTGGGGTTGAACGCGGCGGCGCAATTGCTTCTCAAGGTGGCCACCCGGCCGCTGGCGCATGTCTCGCAGTTCAGCCTGGGTACTTTGAGCGACAGCGCCATGATCCTCCTCAAGAGCCCGTCGTTCTGGGCCGGGATGGTGTGCTATGGGGCGAGCGTGTGCGTGTGGCTTGCGGCCTTGTCCAAGGCACCCGTCAGCACCGCCTATCCCATGCTGTCATTGGGGTATGTGGCGGTCGCCACCGTGTCGTTCTTGTGGCTGGGCGAGAGCATGGGTCCGGCCAAAGTGCTCGGGATCGCCTTGATATGCGCCGGCGTGGTGCTGGTGTCGCGGAGTTCGACATGAAGCCCTTTCTACCCTTTGCGCGGCCGTCGATCGACGAGGACAGCATTGCAGCCGTCGCTCAAGTGTTTCGTTCGGGCCAATTGGCGAGCGGTCCCAAGGTGGCCGCCTTCGAGAGCGCTCTGGTCGCCTACCTCGGCGGAAATCGGCATGTGCGGGTCATGACCTCCGCCACGGCAGGGCTCGAAATGGCCCTCGAAGTCGCCGGCATCGGTCCGGGGGATGAAGTCATCGTGCCCGCCATGAGCTTCGCGGCGAGCGCGAATGTGATTGCGCGCCTTCGCGCCAAACCGGTATTCGTCGACATCGACTTGTTCACGCGCAACATCGATATGAGCCGCCTGCCCAAGGCCGTGACTCCGCGTACCCGCGCCATCATGCCGGTGCACTTCGCAGGGCTGCCGGTGGACATGCAAGGGCTGTATGCGCTCGCCGCCGAACGCGGACTGCGGGTGGTCGAGGATGCGGCTCACGCCATCGGTTCTCTCCACGCCGGCAGGCACATCGGCGGCTTCGGGGACCTCGTGGTGTTCAGCTTTCATCCGAACAAGAACATGACCAGCATCGAGGGCGGCGCGGTGACCACCGGCGATCTGCAAACGGCGGAGCTGCTGGAGCAGTACCGCTTCCACGGCATCAAGAAAAACGCCGCGGGCGAAGTGGACGTGATGTTCCCCGGCGCTAAGAGCAATCTCACCGACATCGCCGCCCAGGTGGGCATCGATCAGTTGCGCCGCTTGGATGGTTTCAACGCCCGCCGCCGTGCGCTCGCCGCGCGCTATTTCCAGGAATTCGACGGCTACTCGGGGGTGGTGCTGCCGGCGCGCGGCGATGCCGGCCATAGCTGGCACATGTTTCAGGTACTGATCGATTTTAGAGCCCGCGGCATGACGCGGCCGCAATTCCAGAAGCTCATGGCCGATCGCGGCATCGGCATCGGCGTGCACTATCCCAGCATTCCCAGCCTCAAGTACTACAAGGACTTAGGCTATCGCGAGGAGGACACGCCGGTGGCGGCGCGGGTGGGACGCGAGACGGTCACGCTACCCTTGTTTCCGGCAATGAGCGATGATGATGTGGTGAGGGTCTGTCATGAGCTGCGGCAGGTACTAGAACTATAACAATTGGGGGATGGCCATGAAGAGCCTTGTCTGGGGCGTATTCGCCTTAAGCTGCGTATCGCACGCAGCTTATGCCGTGGATCTGGCTCCGCTGGTGGCCGCAGAGCGGGCCCAGGTCATCGCCTGGCGGCGCGACATTCATGAGCATCCTGAACTCTCGAACCGGGAAGTGCGCACGTCGGGCCTCGTGGCCGCCCACTTGAAGAGCTTGGGATTGGAAGTGGCCGCGTATGCGCACACCGGCGTGGTGGGGTGGCTCAAGGGCGGCGCACCCGGGCCCACGGTGGCGCTGCGCGCGGACATGGACGCGCTGCCCGTGGCCGAACAGACCCAGTTGCCGTTCATGTCGCACGCCACCTCCATCTATCGAGGCGAGACGGTGGGGGTCATGCACGCCTGCGGCCACGATGCGCACACGGCCATGCTCATGGAGTCGCCGACATTCTGGTGAAAGTGCGCAGCGCTCTCAAAGGCAATGTGCTGTTTCTGTTCCAGCCGGCCGAGGAAGGTGCGCCCGAGGGAGAAGAGGGCGGGGCCGCCCTCATGCTCAAGCAGGGGGTGTTCGAGAAGTACCATCCGCAGGCGGTGTTCGGCCTGCACGTGGTGTCGGCGCTTCAGGTGGGGCAGATCGGCTACCGGCCGGGGCCCATGATGGCCGGGGCGGACGGTTACAAAATCCGCGTCAACGGACGGCAGACCCATGGAGCGCGGCCGTGGGAGGGGGTCGATCCCATCGTCATTGCCGCGCAAATCGTCGGTGCCATGCAGACCGTCGTCAGCCGGCAAATCGACATCACCGCACACCCTGCCATCGTGAGCGTCGGAGCGATCAAAGGCGGCATCCGCGACAACATCATTCCCGCCACGGTGGAGATGATCGGCACCATACGCACTTTCGATCTCGCGCAGCGCGAGGTGATCCTGGATCACTTGAAGCGCTTGGTGGAGAGCACCGCCGCCGCCGGCGGCGCCACCGCCACCTTCGAGGTGGGTCAGGACAGCTATCCGGTGTTGGTGAACGACCCCGAGCTCACGCAAAGAATGCTGCCCACCTTGAAGGCGGTGGCTGGCGAGGCGCACCTCGTCATGCTGCCCCTGATCACCGCCTCGGAGGACTTTGCGTTCTTCGCACAGAAGGCGCCGGGCATGTACATCGACATCGGCATCACGCCGCTCGATAAGGATCCCGCCACCGCGCCGCCCAACCACTCGCCGCTCTTCTACGTCGATGAGACCGGGCTGACCACCGGCGTGCGGGTGATGGCGCAATTGGCCGTCGATTACCTGCGCTGAGCGCCCTGACCGGGCCCTGCGTCCGCGCTGTAGACAAGTGTGCGACGCGATTGCCGCGGCAGTTCTTGGCGGCTTGCGACGAAAAAAAGGATGGCGCAGACTCGCCATTCGCAGATCACTCCCAAGGAACCCCAATATGAAGCGTCTAGCGATGTTCACCCTCGGCGGCGTGCTGTTTGCCGCGCCCTTGTACGCCGCGTTGAAGCCGGGCGTGCAGGCCCCTGATTTCACGACCCAGGCGACGCTCGCCGGCAAGCCCTTCAAGTTCTCGCTCGCCGACGCCCTCAAGCACGGGCCGGTGGTGCTGTACTTCTATCCCGCGGCCTTCACGCCGGGCTGCACGGTGGAGGCGCACGAGTTCGCCGAAGCCACTGATAAATTCAAGGCCATGGGCGCCACGGTCATCGGCGTGTCGCACGATCCCATCGATACGCTCAACAAGTTCTCGGTGAGCGAGTGCCGCAATAAATTCGCGGTGGCCTCCGATGCCGACCAGAGCATCACCAAGGCCTACGACGCCGTGCTTGCGGTGAAGCCCGAGTACGCCAATCGTACGTCGTATGTGATCGCGCCCAACGGCAAGATCATTTACGAATACACCGCGCTCGATCCCGACAAGCACGTCGGCAACACCATGGCGGCCGTCGAGAAGTGGAACGCGGAGCACAAGAAGTCTTGAGGCGTTAGGAATCGCGTTTCCTCCGGGGGCCGGGGAGCGACGTACCAAGCCTGCAGTCACTCAGGCAGTAACGCCAGGAGGTCGCGCTCGATCAAGGCGCCCGCGACGTCGGGATCGTATTGGAGATCGCGCCTCAGGAACGAGACGAGGTCGGTGCAGAACCCTGCCCGGTCGGCGAGGCACTCACGCAGGCGTGCGATGAACTCTCCCCGCGCCACCGGCTCGCCTTCCGCCTGCATGTAGTGGTTGAAGGCCTGGAGTGTCTGGGCGATGGACACAGGAAGCGCGGATTGGGCCGACAGCGCCCAGTAGAGGTCGAAGAGGTCGCGCCCCTTCTTCCGCTGGAACAACGCCCGCATCTTCGTCGCGAGCATTTCGTTGATGCTGTAGGAGACGAGTTCGGTTCGCCAGTTGCACCGAGTCCCAGACCGAGGACTTCTCTCGGCCGAGCACCGGGCGCAGGACGCGAAGCAAGGCTTTTCGGATATGGCCCTCCGGGCGGTCGCCGACGGCGACGAGGTCGATGTCTTCCGAATAGCGGGCCGCGGGCGCGAGGTGCACCTTGTGCAAGACGGTCCCGCCGCGCATGGCGACCTGGTGTGAGAGGAACCGGTCCTCAAAGATCGCGCGCATCGCGAGACAAAGGAGCAGGTCCTGCTCGACCTGATAGGGCTCGGACCACGGCACCACGTATTCGTGGGCGAGAACGTCCTTTTGCGTCAGCGCGATCACTTCCGACTACCGCGAAGTTGTGTGTTATTAACGATGCCCCAGGGTTCGCGGGCGGGGCCTTTTACACGCTGGCCGTGCGCCTGCAGTAGCGCCGGCGGAAAGCGCTTCGGAAGCGCTCGCTGAACGATGTCCGCGAGCGAATCGAACTTCAGCATCTCGAAGACATATCCGATCCGCTGCAGCACGGTCACCGGGATGCCTGCGCGAATGGCGCTCCGCATCCCCGCCACGGTCAGGGCGCCCTCGAGCCCCTTAATCACTTCGAGTGCGCGGTCAATGCCGCCGAGCCGGTGACTGAACGCGATGAGATCGAGCGCGGTCGCCTCGGGACTGCTGACAGCCAGCGGTGCCGGGAGCCCCGGAATCTCGGTAAGTGGCGTGAGCTCGAGCTTCGACTTCACGCAGAAGTCGAGATGGGTTTTCCCGACGATAATCGGCCGGCGCGGATGGCGCAGCAGTACCTGCGTGACCTGGACGGCTTGGTTGGAGGAGCCGTGCAGGGCTGCTGCCGAGAGCAAGCCCACATAATAGCGTTGGTCCTGCGCGCGCAAGTAGTCGTCGAGCCATGCGGCGACGGGAGGTGCGCCGCGCAACCGATGCTCGGGAGGTACGATCAGGAAGGCCGACGGCCGGCCGGGAAGCCGGGTCGCGCGCGGCGCGAGCCGCTCGAGCTGCCGCTGCGCGGCAATCCGCGTCAGGACGTTTTGTTTGGCCGCCTCGTCCACCGACACGACCAGGTCTCCGCGCGCCTGAAGATCATCTAGGTACCGCGCTACCCGCCCGCGGGTGGGGCCTTTCGTCTCCTCCGATATCGGCAGCTTCGGGTGTCGCACGATTTGCATATTACACCGCTCAGCGGTCGATGGCGAAAACGTTACGACAGCCGGGATACCGAATTCTCTCGCGGGCATAGCGTGCGGGTCGTGCCTGCGCATGCTCAGAAAGGCGTACGATGCATTCCCATGGAAGAGAAGCAGATTAGAGAGGAATTCGACACGGGTCTTGCCAAGATTCGGAACGAAATAAAGAGCCAGTTGGTGCCCCATGGCTTTTTCGGCAGCGTTACATGCGTTGACATCGTGGGCGCCGATGATGTCCCCACCGGCTCGACCATTGCCATCGCCGTGAAGGGAAGAACCGTTGAAAGATTTTTCAGCCGCCCGGAAATCGAAGCCTGCCGTCTGAAGGTAGGCGGCGTGGTTCTGTCGGGCATCATTGCCGTCGTTGATGAGCTGGCGAAGTGAGCCAACCGCCTTGATGGTGCGGTTGTTCCCCGGCAATACTTAGTGCATCCGCGCAATGCGGCCGGGAACGTGGTACACGTGATCTGCCGCTTGAGCCTGTTGCTCAGTCCCGCGCTGCAACAGCGCTCCCCCATCCTGCCGAGAAAGACTTAAGTCCATGCTGAAACGCCTCCGTGGTCATTTTTTCAATGACCTCTCGATCGACCTCGGCACCGCCAATACCCTGATTTACGTCAGGTCGCGGGGGATCGTACTCAACGAACCCTCGGTCGTCGCCGTACAAAACGCACCGGGTCGCGGCGGCAAAGTCGTGGTTGCCGTGGGCGCGGAGGCAAAAAAGATGCTGGGCCGAACGCCTGAGCACATCACAACCGTGCGCCCCATGAGGGATGGCGTCATCGCCGATTTCACGTACACCGAAAAAATGCTTCAGTACTTCATCAACAAAGTTCACGGCAATCGCTTTCTCAGCCCCAGTCCGCAGGTGCTCGTATGCGTGCCATTCGGTTCAACCCAAGTTGAACGCCGGGCCATCAAAGAATCCGCAGAGGGTGCCGGTGCGCGCAGCGTCGATATAGTGCCTGAGCCCATGGCGGCCGCAGTCGGTGCAGGCTTGCCGGTGCACGAGGCACGCGGTTCAATGGTCCTCGACATCGGTGGCGGCACTTCGGAGGTCGCGGTGATCTCGTTGAACGGCATCGTCTATGCGGCGAGCGTGCGCATGGGCGGGGATAAGTTTGACGAGGCGATCACGCAGTATGTCCGTCGCAACTACGGCATTTTGATCGGCGAGGCCACCGCAGAGCGCATCAAGATTGAAATCGGCTCGGCCTATCCTGACGCGCAGGTGCGTGAAATCACCGTGAGGGGAAGGAACCTGTCGGAGGGCGTGCCGCGCGCCTTCACGTTGAACTCCAATGAAATACTGCTGGCTCTCGAGGAAGCGTTGCAGGGTATCGTGAGTGCGGTGAGGCAGGGGCTCGAGCAAATACCGCCGGATCTCGGCAGCGATGTGGCGGAGCGCGGCATCGTCCTCACGGGGGGCGGCGCATTGCTGCGCAACATCGATAGATTGATCATGGAGGAAACCGGCCTGCCGGCAATCATCGCCGACGATCCACTGACTTGCGTGGCTCGCGGCGGCGGACGAATCCTTGAGCTCATAGGAGAGCATGGGCGCGGGGTGTTCGGTCTAACCTGATCTCACCCAGGCCGGCACGCTTCGCGGAGCGCCTAAGCCGCAAGCAACCCCGGGCACGCAAGCCTCTAACCCTCGGGGACGCAGGATCTGCGTTCTCCTAGCCACTCCCGCCCGCGCAATTCGACCCCGCAGGCTTCCCAGCGAAGCGCGCCCTGATCCAGTCGAGCTGATCGGGGGTTGAGTTCTGCATGGTCGGATCGTGGTCGAGCCCGGGGTAGCTGCGGAAGGTCACCGGTTGCTTGGCCGCGCACAGCTGCGCCACCGCGGCGCGCACGCCTGCGAGCGGCACGGTCTGATCCGCTTCGCCGGCGATGACGAACAAGGGACCGCCGATGGGGGCATTCGCCACGGCGTTGCCCTGAAAGAAGCGGTGCACCCAGACGCTTTTCTCCCAACCCGGGCGCAATAGAGTGCCGGCGGGCAGCGCGGCATAGACGGCGTAGCCGTAGTAGAAACAGCCCTTGGTGGTGACGTCGGAGTAATGCTTCAGCACCGCGTCCGACAACAGATCGTGCGGATTGAATTCAGGGTACCGCGCATGAATGCCCGCGGCCATGAAGGCGAGATAAAAGCCCACTCCGGGCGTGTTGCTCAAGTGGCTGAAGAAATCCGTCTCGCGCGCGACTCCCGCCACGGAGACCGCGCCCAGATAGTCCGGATCCTTGAGGTCGTGCTCCGCCTCTGCCACGCCGAAGGCCGCGAGCCCGCCTTGCGAATGCCCGTCGGCCACCCACTTGGCACCCAGACTGTGCACGGCGGCGCGGGCCGCCGGTATGGAATAGATGACATCCCGCGCCTGCGCGATCTTGTTGACGTACTGATGCGGACCTGGGGTGCCGAGGCCATGGTAGTCGCTGGCCACCACCGCGAAACCGGCGGCCACCATGGGCATGAGGCCCTCATCGCCGTAGTAGACATCTTTCATGGCGGAGGGCGCGCACAGGCGCGCCACCCCGCTCGTGCCATGCGCCCACGCGATGACGGGCCAACCCTGGGCGGGCGCCTTTCCGGCCGGGATCAACACCACCCCAGAGGTTGCGACATCGCCGCCGGTGGCATCCAGGGAGTGGTACAGAATGCGCACCGCGCTGGCGCCCTTCGGCAGGCTGTAGCCCGCGAAGGATTCCTTGCGCAGCAGGTCGCCGGGTTTGGTTGCGGCAAGATTTTCAGGGGTGGAATAGAAATCGCCCATGCTCAGGCGATCGGCCTTCTCCAGCGCCACCGCCTGCGCCACGGTCTTCGGCATCTCTTGCGCGAGCGCGGGCGCCGCTCCTCCCAAGAGCGCGAGTGCCAATCCCAGGGTTCGCCTTGCTTGCAGCAGCATATTCATTCTCCTTAGGCTTTCTCCGGATCAGTATAGTGCATTGCGGCCCGCGGCCGCGCAGGGCCCGCTGCTAGTCATGTACGCGCGGCATGAGCAGCTTGGCGATCAGCGAGGTCCATCCGGATTGGTGCGACGCCCCGATTCCACGGCCGGAATCGCCGTGAAAATATTCGTAGAAGGGGATGCAATCCCGGTAATGGGGGTCCGTCTGCAGTTCCGGCTGGTGGCGCAGCACCGGGCGATCGCCGTTGGCGTCCTTCAGGAAAATGCGCGTCAGGCGTTGCGACAGCTCGGTGGCCACCTGGTCGATGGTGAGGTAGCGTCCCGATCCGGTCGGACATTCCACCTTGAAGTCGTTGCCGTAGTAGTGATGGAACTTCTGCAGCGATTCGACGATGAGGAAATTGAGCGGCAGCCACACCGGTCCGCGCCAATTGGAATTGCCGCCGAACTGCCGCGACTCGGATTCGGCCGGCGCGTAGCGCACCGACTGATCGATGCCGCCCACGTTGAGCACGAAGGGGTGTGCGAGGTGCTCGCGCGACAGCGCGCGCACGCCGAAGTCCGACAGGAATTGCGACTCATCCAGCATGCGCCGCAGCAGCCGCTTCATCCGATGGCCGCGCAGCAACGACAACAGGCGCCGCTGGCCGCGCCCCGGGGCCTCCCAGTGCGATACCAGGCCCGCAAGATCGGGCCGGTGGTTCAAGAACCATACCAGCCGCTTCCTGAATCCAGGCAGCTTCTCCAGAAGCTCCGGCTCCAGGGTCTCCACCGCGAACAGCGGAATCAAGCCCACCATGGAGCGGATTCGCAGCCGTATTTTCTGATCGTCCGGCAGGTTCAGCACGTCGTAGAAGAATTGGTCGTGCTCGTCCCACAGACCCACGTCGCTGCCGTACATGGCGCTCATCGCCTGTGCGATATTGAGAAAATGCTCGAAGAACTTGCTGGCGATGTCTTCGTACACGTGATTGTGCTCGGCGAGCTCCAGCGCGATGCGCATCAGATTGAGCGAATACATCGCCATCCAGCTCGTGCCGTCCGATTGATTGATGTAGCCGCCGGTGGGGAGCTGCGCGCTGCGGTCGAAGATCCCGATGTTGTCGAGCCCCAGGAATCCGCCCTGGAAGATGTTCCTTCCCAGGGCGTCCTTGCGATTCACCCACCAGGTGAAATTCAGCATCAGTTTGTGGAACACGCGCTCGAGAAACTCCAGGTCGCCCTTGCCGCCGCTCTGTTTGCGGTCGATCTGGTACACGCGCCATGCCGCCCAGGCGTGCACCGGCGGGTTGACGTCGCTGAACGCCCATTCGTAGGCGGGAATCTGCCCGTTCGGGTGCATGTACCATTCGCGGGTCAACAGCACCAATTGATGCTTGGCGAACTCTGCGTCGATGAGGGCGAAGGGGATGCAGTGGAAGGCGAGATCCCAGGACGCATACCAGGGATACTCCCATTTGTCCGGCATTGAAATGATGTCGGCATTGTTGAGGTTGAGCCATTCTGAATTGCGGCCGTGCCGATGCGACTCGGGCGGCGGGAACTGGCCGGGATCCCCCTTGAGCCAGCGCGCCACGTCCAGATGGTAGAACTGCTTGCTCCAGATCAGTCCGGCGAACGCCTGGCGCTGGACCACGCGCTCATCGGCCGAGGCGATGTCCTTCTGCAGTTCGGCGTAGTAGGCGTCCGCTTCGGCGCGCCGCTCCGCCATGCAGGCCTCGAATCCCTCGAAGGGCTTGGGCGTGGCGCGGCGTGTCAGCCGCAGGCGATACTCCTGCTTGTCCTGCGGGGCGATGGTCGATTGGTACCACACGCCCGCCTTGGTGCCGATGCGGGCGGGATTCACCGCCGCCAACGTGCCCGTTGACGATGCGATCGTGGAAGCCGTCCTTGTAGAATCCCGCGTCGCCGATATTCCACAGCCGCGGCGCATTGGATTCATTTTCGGTGAACAGCAGCTCCGCGGGCCCGTCGAAGTACAGGCGGCTCATGCCGATCGCGGCCGGTTCGATGCCGACGCCGCCGTCGACGGCACGCAGCAGCGGCTTGGGGGAACCCGGCTCCCAGCTCCAGGTATTGCGCAGCACCAGCTGCGGGATCAGGTGCAGCACCGCGGGGGCGCCGCCGCGGTTCCACGCCGTGATCTTCATCAGCACATCGCCCGGTTCTTCCTGCGCATACTCGACGAACACATCGAAGTAGCGGTTCTCCGCGAATATGCCGGTATCCAGCAGCTCGTACTCCGGAAGATCGGTGCCGCGGCGGCCGTTCTCGGCGATCAAGTCCTCGTAGGGAAAGGCGGACTGCGGATATTTGTAGAGCATCTTCAAGTACGAATGCGTGGGAGTGGCATCCAGATAGAAGTAATGCTCCTTGACGTCCTCGCCGTGATTGCCCTCCGCATTGGTGAGCCCGAACAGGCGCTCCTTCAATATGTGATCGCGGCCGTTCCACAATCCCAAGGACAGGCACACCTTTTGCTCGGCATCGCAGAAGCCGGCGATACCGTCCTCGCCCCAGCGGTAGGCGCGGCTGCGGGCATGATCGTGCGGAAAATATTCCCAGGCGGTGCCGCTCGGACTGTAATCCTCGCGCACGGTGCCCCACTGGCGCTCGCTCAAGTAGGGGCCCCAGTGATGCCAGCCGTCATGGCCGGGAACGTTTGCGAGCAGTCGCTCGCGCTCGGTGTTCATTTTTGTCGCTCGAGGTCGATCCAGGAGCGCAGTATCTCAGCGACGCTCCAGGCCTGCGCGAAACAACCTCCTGCACTGTGAGGTGCGTCACCATCGAACACCTCGCTCACCGTGCCCACGCAGGCGCCTGACAAGTGTTGCGCGATGGGGGCGAGAAAGGACTGCGACAGCCGCGCATCGCCGTACACCCGATGGTGGGCGCGGGCGAAGGGCCCGAGCAGCCAGCCCCAAGCCGTGCCCATGTGGTAGGCCGCATCGCGTTGCCCGGGATCGCCGCCGTAGCGGCCGATATATCCAGGGTCGCGCGGACTCAAGCTGCGAAGCCCATGGCTGGTCAGCAGCTCGCGTCCGCAGCAATCGACCACCGCCCGCATCTGCGCCGGATCGAGCGCGCAGCAGGGCAGCGACACCGCGAGGATCTGGTTCGGACGAATGCGCGCATCGTTGCCGCCGGGGGCGTCGATCACATCGTACAGGCAGCCCGTGTCCGCATTCCAGAATCTGCCGAAGTTCGATTTGGCGCGCGACAGCAGGCTGCGGCAGAAGCGCCGCTCGCCCGTGTTGCGCAGAACCGCGGCAAGGCGTGCGGCGACCTCGAGCGCATTCAACCACAGCGCATTGATTTCCACCGGCTTGCCGATGCGCGGAGTGAACACCACATCGCCGTGCTTGGCATCCATCCAAGTCAGCTGCGTCCCCGGCTCGCCTGCGCGCAGCAATCCATCGGCGGGATCCACGGCGATGCCGAAGCGGGTTCCCTCCGCGTGCGCGTGGATGACGCTCATCAGGATGGGGAAGAGCTCACGCACGAGGTCCGGATCGCGTTTCGCGTTCAAGTAATCATCGAGGGCGTGAAACATCCACAGCGCGGCGTCCGCCGTGTTGAACTGCGGCGCCTCGCCCGCCTCGGGAAAACAGTTCGGCAGCATGCCGCGATCGACGAAGCGGGCGTAGCTGCGCAATATGCCGGCGCCAAGCTCGTAGCGTCCGAGCGAGGTGGCAAGTCCCGGCAATGAAATCATGGTGTCGCGACCCCAGTCGGTGAACCAGGGATAGCCCGCGATGATGCTGAAGGCCTCGCCGCGGCGCACGATGAACTGATCGGAGGCCTGCGACAGTGCACGAATCCACGCCGGTGCACGCTGCGGCAGGGCGAGGGTCAGGCGCCGCGCAGCGGCGGTGAGGGCGGCCTGCACTTCCTCCCCTGAGGCCGGGGGCGCCGCTTCGGCGGTGGCCGAGAGATACACCGGTTGCCCGGGGCTCAAATCCGCGGCGAAGTATCCGGGGGTCAATAAATCCTCGAGCGCATCGAGACCGCGCTGCGACTCGGTTCGATGCCAGAAGTTCCAATACCATTGGGGAGCGGCGGTGTAGCCCCCCTCGCTGATGCTGAGTCGGTAGGGCCGGGCGCCGGCGTCGGCCTGCACATTGACCTGCGAGGCGCCGGCCTCGAGTTGGAAGTCCTTGGGCCCTCGGTTATGGCTGTGGTAGTCGCGATAGGCGATGAGCGGTTTGAGCGTCGCACGCAGCGGTCCCGTTGCGCGCAGCAGTTCGAGGCGAAGGTAGCTGGTGTTCTGCCCCGGGGCCATGAAAATCCGCATCTCCAGCAGCGCGTCCGCCAGCGCATAGCGCCAGATCGGAATGCCGTCCTCGAGCGCGAAGGATTCCAGATGAACGAACCCCCGGCCGCTGATGGTGCCGCCGGCAAATTCATTCGCCGACAGATCGGTCTCCATCCCGAGGTATTGCACGCTCAACTCGACTTTGGCCACCAGCAGCGTGCGCTCGACCGGCGGATTCAAGCTGGCCACCAGAAATCCATGGTAGCGGCGGGTGTTGGCGCCTGCGACCGTGCCGCAGGCAAATCCACCGAGACCATTGGTCACCAGCCATTCGCGGCGGCTGGCGACGTCCCAGTCACCGCAAGCTTCGCGGCCGAGGATCAGAAGAATCCGACGAGAAGAATTGGCATGTCGGGGACTTTAACATAGTGGTCATGTCCGCTAGGCTAAGCTGCACCCATGAGAGTCATCGTTTGCGAGAGTAGGTAGGTGCAGGCACAGGCTCCGGCAACCCCGCAGTTGATCGGAGTGCAATATTTACGCGCTCTTGCCGCGCTGATGGTCGCCTACTTTCATACGCTCGATCAGATCCCGCAGTATCTTCCCTACCTGAACCGATACTTTCTCGGCGGGGCGCACCTCGCCAACGGAGTCGACCTCTTCTTCGTCATCAGCGGCTTCATCATGCTGGTCTCGAGCCGCCGGTCCCGGCCGGGCGAGTTCTTCGTGCGGCGCCTCATCCGGATCGTTCCGCTTTATTGGGTGTTGACGACGTTGCTGGCGGTTCTGCTGCTGTGGCGCCCGCAGCTGTTTCGCGCCTCGACGATGGGCGCGGTGTACTTCGCCAAGAGTCTGCTGTTCATTCCGTATGCGAATCCCGCGCATGACGGCCAGATGTTCCCGCTGCTCGTTCCCGGATGGTCGCTGAACTTCGAAATGTTCTTCTATGTCGTGTTCGCCGTCGTATTGTTCGCGCCGTTGAATCGGCGCCTGCTGTTCATGAGCCTCATCTTCGCCGGGCTCGTGGCCCTTGGGCTGCTCGTGGGCGATGTCCCCTACGGCGCTGAAATCCGCTTCTTCACCGATTTTCAATTGTTCGAGTTCTTGTTCGGCATGGCGATCGCGCGGCTCTACATTTCCGGGGCGCTGCGCATTGCGAATGCCGCGGCTTGGGTGCTGATCTTGGCCGGTTTCGCGGTGCTTCTCGCGGGTCTTCCCATGCTGCACCTGCCCGCCGCCGGCGCACGGCAGGTGCTTCTCGAGAACGCGCTGCCGGCGGCGGCCATCGTGCTCGGCACCGTGGCGCTCGAGCGCAACCGCCGCGGCCTGCCCAAGCTTTCCTTTCTGGCGTTGCTTGGCGATGCGTCTTATTCGACCTATCTGAGCCATGTGTTCTCGCTGGGTGCCGCCCGCAAGCTCTGGTCTTCGGCCGGCCTCGTGCGCAATTCGGTGCCGTCGGCATTCGCATTCATTGTCTTCGCCCTGACTCTGGTGGTGATCGGATCGATTCTGGTATATCGGTTCGTGGAACGGCCGATGCTGCGGGGCATGCAGCGTCGCATGCTGCGGAGGCCCGACGACGGCGGCGCCCGCACCATGCCCCTGGCCGCGCATGCACAGCGAGGCAGGACATGAGAAGCATCATCGGGACGCTGCTCTGCGCGCTGGCGCTCTGCGGGACGGGGGAGGGCGCGGCATCCTCGGTTACGGGCATGAAGCTGATCTCGCGCGGAGTGGCGGCCTTCGCCTCGAGCGGCACGGCGGCGGGCGCGAACGACGCCAACTACAACACCTACTGGCGCTCGAGGGGAACGCCTGCGAGCCTGGCCTACGATCTGTCGACCGTGCCGCCGGCAAGTCGGCGCAGCATTTACTTGGTTTGGTACAACGATCCGAGCTACGGCTACGACCATGCCCTCGCCGGCGGGCCGGGGTACAACAACCTCGGCAGCTACGCCATCGAAGCCAATGCAGCCCGCGGCGGCCGCTTCCCTGAGTCGGGGTGGGTGACGCTCGAGACGGTCGCCGGCAATACGCTGCACTCCAAGGATAGCGTGCTGCCGTTTGCGGGCTACAACTGGGTGAGAATCAGTGCAACCGCGACCGACGGCTCGCCGGGCAACAGCGATATAGCGCTGAACATGGACGTATACGATGCAGGGGACGGCGTCGTCGACGGCTGGCTGTTCGTGGGCGACTCCATTACCGCAAGCGGGATGGGGCACACCGACCTTTCGGTGCCGGCCGAGAGCTTCACCAACCTCGTGGGCGGCCTCACCGGTGACTATCCGCCGCAGCAGAATGCGGGAATGGGGGGGTGGTCGTCCGGTGACATGCTTGCGCACCTGCCGCAGTGGCTGCACTCCTTCCATGGCAAGTTCGTGACATTGAGCCTGGGCACGAATGATGCGGCCTCGGGCGGCCCGCCCCGGATGTTCTACGCCAACATGTCCACGCTGATCAAACAGGTGCTGGCGGCGGGAAAGATACCGATGGTGCCGACCATACCCTGGTCGCGCGATCCCACCCATGCCCGGAACATTCCGCCGCTCAACGCACAGATACACGAATTGTACCGTGCGTTCCCCGACGTCATCCCCGGCCCGGATCTATACGCCTATCTGGAAAAAAACCAGAACTACATCTCATCCGACAATGTCCACCCCACCGATGCCGGTTATGCGGCCATCCGGGCGTTGTGGGCCGAGGCCGCCGCGAAATCCGTCTACGGCTCTCGTTGAGAGCGCGATTCGCTGCGCGGTGTCCGCCTATTTCCTTGTAGAATGCTGGGTTTAGGTCAACTGGATGTGTGGATGGCGCAGCACCGCTCGAGTGACAAGGCCGCCTTGATTTGCGGCTCCGTGGCGTACGACACGATTTTGCAGTTTCAG
Source organism: uncultured Gammaproteobacteria bacterium (assembly GCA_963702735.1). GTDB lineage: Bacteria > Pseudomonadota > Gammaproteobacteria > Steroidobacterales > Steroidobacteraceae > Bog-1198. The sequence continues at coordinate 1,443,370 of CAVPDW010000003.1, forward strand.
GACCGCTTCAAGTCCCACATTCTTCCCGACAAGATTCACATCTTGAACGTGTCCTTCCTGGTTCCCGACATGCGGCGCGAGTTCGGCGGCTGCGCGGCCAACATCGCCTACAGCTTGAAGCTGCTGGGAGATCGGGGAGTGCCCATGGCCACCGCCGGCCATGATTTTGCGCCCTACGCAGAGCGCATGAGCCAAGCGGGCATCCCCCTCGACCACATCAAGGTGGTGGAGGGAACCTTCACCGCCCAGGCCTTCATCACCACCGACCTCGACGACAACCAGATCACCGCTTTTCACCCGGGAGCAATGCAGCATGCGCATCTGAACCGGGTGTCGGACGCGGGCTCTGCGGTGGCGCTCGGGATCGTGGCGCCGGACGGCCGCCGAGCCATGATCGAGCATGCGGCGCAGTTCGCCGCCGCAAAGATTCCCTTTATTTTCGACCCCGGCCAGGGGCTGCCGATGTTCGGGCCCGAGGACCTCAAGACCTTCATCGCGCAGGCGCGATGGGTCGCAGTCAACGACTATGAGTGGGGTCTCCTGCAACAAAGGACGGGGTTCACGGTCTCCGATGTCACGGCACAGGTAGAGGCCTTGGTGGTGACCCGGGGCGCGGAAGGGTCGGTGATATACACCGCAGGTGCGACCCTGAACGTGCCCTGCGCGAAGCCGCAGGCCGTCGTCGACCCCACCGGTTGCGGAGATGCCTATCGCGCTGGTCTAATTCACGGCCTGTTGAGGGGCATGGATTGGGAGACCACGGGCCGGGTGGCGTCCCTCATGGGTGCGATCAAGATCGAGTCGCGCGGCCCGCAGAACCACCGCTTCACGCCGGCAGAGTTCAATCGCCGGTATCGGGACAGTTTTGGACAGTCGCTTTAAAGGAATTTACGCATGAGCAGCAGCTTCTCTTTCACCTCGGAATCGGTCTCCGAAGGCCATCCCGACAAGATCGCAGACCAGATCTCGGATGCCATCCTCGACGCCATTCTGGCCGCCGACCCCAAGGGCAGAGTGGCCTGCGAGACCATGGTCAAGACCGGCGTGGTCATCGTTGCAGGCGAGGTCACCACCAGCGCCTGGGTGGATGTCGAATCCATCGTGCGCAAGACCGTGCTGGACATCGGCTACGACACCTCCGACATGGGTTTCGACGGCGCGAGCTGCGGTGTGCTCAACATCATCGGCAAACAGTCTCCCGATATCGCACAGGGCGTCGACCGCAAGGACGAGCGCAAGCAGGGCGCGGGCGACCAGGGATTGATGTTCGGCTATGCCACCAACGACACCGACGTACTGATGCCCGCGCCCATCACCCTCGCGCATCGCCTGGTGAAGCGCCAGGCGCAGGTGCGCAAGAGCGGCAAGCTGCCCTGGCTGCGTCCCGATGCCAAGAGCCAGGTGACCCTGCGCTACGAGAACGACCGGCCCGTGGGACTCGAAGCGGTGGTGCTGTCGACCCAGCACGAGGACAGCATCGGCACCAAGCAATTGCGCGAGGCCGTCATCGAAGAGATCTTAAAGCCGGTGCTGCCGGCCAAGTGGATCGATAAGCACACCAAGTACCACATCAATCCCACGGGTCGCTTCGTCATCGGCGGCCCGGTCGGCGATTGCGGCCTCACCGGCCGCAAGATCATCGTCGATACCTATGGTGGATTCGCGCGCCACGGCGGCGGCGCCTTCTCCGGCAAGGATCCCTCCAAGGTGGATCGTTCTGCGGCGTATGCCGCGCGCTACGTGGCCAAGAACATCGTCGCCGCGGGGCTGGCCGAGCGCTGCGAGGTGCAGGTCTCCTACGCCATCGGGGTGGCCGAGCCCACCTCCATCATGGTCGAGACCTTCGGCACCGGCAAACTGCCGGATGCACGTTTGACCCAGCTGGTGCGGGCGCACTTCGACCTGACGCCGTTCGGCCTGCGCGAAATGCTCGATCTGGCACGGCCTATCTATCAGAAGACGGCCGCCTACGGACATTTCGGCCGCAAGGAGCCGGAGTTCACCTGGGAGCGCACCGACAAGGCAAGCACTCTCGCCGCCGAATTCAAAGCAATGCGCGCCGCCTAGGCGCACCTCTTCAGGAGCCAAGAATCGATGAACGCAGCAATCAAGCATCCCAAGGATTTTTTGGTCAAGGATTTGAGCCTCGCCGAATGGGGCCGCAAGGAGATCAGGATTGCAGAGACCGAGATGCCCGGCCTCATGGCCATACGCCACGAGTTCGCCGCGCAGATGCCGCTGCGCGGTGCGCGCATCACAGGCTCGCTGCACATGACCATACAGACCGCGGTGCTGATCGAGACCTTGAACGCGCTCGGTGCACAGGTGCGCTGGGCGTCGTGCAACATCTACTCCACCCAGGATCATGCGGCCGCCGCCATCGCCGCCGGCGGCACGCCGGTGTTCGCGGTCAAGGGAGAGACGCTGGCCGAGTATTGGGACTATACGCATCGCATATTCGAATGGCCCGACGGCGGCCATTCGAACATGATTCTGGACGACGGCGGCGATGCGACCCTGCTTCTGCACCTGGGGGCCAAGGCCGAGAAGGATGCATCGCTCATCGCGCAGCCCGGCAGCGAAGAGGAGCAATACCTGTTCGCCGCCATCAAGGCCAAGCTCGCCGTGGATCCGAAGTGGTACTCGACCCGGCTCGCGAAGGTCAAGGGCGTCACCGAGGAGACCACCACCGGGGTCAAGCGCCTGTATCAAATGGCCAAGGAGGGCGGGCTCGCCTTCCCCGCGTTCAACGTCAACGACTCGGTCACCAAGTCGAAGTTCGACAACCTGTACGGCTGCCGCGAATCCCTGGTGGACGCCATCAAGCGCGCCACCGACGTGATGATCGCAGGCAAGGTGGCGGTGGTTTGCGGCTACGGCGATGTGGGCAAGGGCTCCGCGCAGGCGCTGCGCGCGCTCTCGGCACAGGTGTGGGTCACCGAGATCGATCCCATCTGCGCGCTGCAGGCCTCGATGGAAGGCTACCGGGTGGTCACCATGGACTATGCCGCCGACAAGGGCGACATCTTCGTGTCCGCCACCGGCAATTTTCACGTCATCACTCATGAGCACATGAAGCGCATGAAGGATCAGGCCATCGTGTGCAACATCGGACACTTCGACAATGAAATCGAAGTGGCGGCGCTGCGGACCTACGCCTGGGACAACATCAAGCCGCAGGTCGATCATGTGATCTTCCCCGACGGCAAGCGCATCATCCTGCTCGCGGAAGGGCGCCTGGTGAACTTGGGCTGCGGCACCGGGCATCCCTCGTATGTCATGAGCTCCTCGTTCGCCAATCAGGTGCTGGCGCAGATCGAGCTGTACGCCAACACCCAGAAATATCCGGTCGGCGTGTACGTGCTGCCCAAGCACCTCGACGAAAAGGTGGCGCGCTTGCAGCTCTCCAAGCTCGGCGCGCAATTGACCGAATTGACGGACACCCAGGCGCGCTACATCGGGGTGGAGAAGCAGGGTCCGTACAAGGCCGAGCAGTACCGCTACTAGGCGCGTGTTGGGCTGGACCGGGAGTGAAGTGGGTCTATGGGGTTGAATGATGAAGGTTGGAATCAAGCAGAAGCGGCAGCAGTTACCGAAGCGGCTCAAACAGCTGCCCACGCTCGCCAAGTTGCGTCGAGGTTCGAACGGAACCCCAGCCGCTCGATTGCTGAGGGCAGAGCGTAATGAGCGATGAGCGCCTGAGCCAAGGGATGAGTGTGATATGAGTTCGAAAGTGTATCCCGACGCCGTAAGCGCGCTGCGCGGCGTGGTGAAGGAGGGCATGACCCTCATGTGCGGGGGCTTCGGCGCCTGCGGCATTCCTGAAAATCTGATCGATGCCCTGCATGCGTCCGGGGTCGGCAATCTCACCGTCGTGTCCAACAATGCGGGTCTCGACGGCGTGGGGTTGGGGCTGCTGCTGCAATCGCATCAGATCCGCAAGATGATCTCCTCGTACGTGGGCGAGAACAAGGAGTTCGAGCGGCAGTTCCTGGCCGGCGAGGTCGAGATCGAGTTCAATCCGCAGGGCACGCTGGCCGAGCGCATCCGTGCCGGCGGCGCGGGAATCTATGGGTTCTACACCAAGGTGGGGGCGGGCACCGAGGTCGCCGAAGGCAAAGAGACGCGCGACGTCGACGGCGAAACCTACGTGCTCGAGAAGGGATTGACCGCCGATGTGTCGCTGGTGAAGGCATGGAAGGGCGATACCGAAGGCAACCTGGTCTACCGCAAGACCGCGCGCAACTTCAATCCCAACATGGCGACCGCGGCCCGCATCACGGTGGCCGAGGTGGAGCAGCTGGTGCAGCCGGGACAGCTCGATGCGGACTGCATCCACACCCCCGGCATCTTCGTTCAACGCATCATTCAAGGCGCGTCGTACACCAAGCTGATCGAGAAGCGAACGGTGCGCAAGCGCGAGGAGAAGGCCCGTGGCGTGGTCGCGTGAGGAGCTGGCCGCACGCGCGGCGCGGGAGCTCGGCGACGGCTTCTACGTGAATTTGGGGATCGGCATTCCGACCCTGGTCGCCAACTACATTCCTCCCGGCATGACGGTGGTGCTGCAGTCGGAGAACGGCATGCTGGGCACGGGTCCCTTTCCCTACGAAGGCGATGAAGATCCGGATCTCATCAATGCGGGCAAGCAGACCGTGACGGCGCTGCCCATGACCTCGTATTTCTCTTCCGCCGACAGCTTCGGGATGATCCGAGGCGGCCACATCGATCTGGCCATCCTCGGCGCCATGGAGGTCGCGGAAAACGGCGACCTCGCGAACTGGATGATTCCGGGCAAGATGGTCAAGGGCATGGGCGGGGCGATGGATCTGGTCGCCGGAGTGAAGCGCGTGGTGGTGGTCATGGATCACACCTCGAAGGAGGGGGAGCCGAAGTTCAAGACCCGGTGCGAGCTGCCCCTGACCGGAGCCAACGTCGTCGACATGCTGATCACGGACCTTGCGGTGTTCTCCCGGCCCACCCGCAAGGATGAGTTCAAGCTGATCGAACTCGCTCCAGGTGTCACGGCAGAGGAAGTCCGCCGCAAGACGCCGGCGAAATATTCACAGTAGATGTCCAAGCTCGACTATTTGCAGCGCCTCGAGGCCGAGAGCATTCACATATTCCGCGAGGTGATCGCCGAGTGCGAAAAGCCCGTCATGCTGTACTCCGTGGGCAAGGACAGCTCGGTGATGCTGCATCTCGCCCTCAAGGCGTTTGCGCCCGCCAGGCCGCCGTTTCCGCTGCTGCAGATCGCTTCCGGATGGGATTTTCGCGAGATGCTGGAATTCCGCGACGCCGTCGCAGAGCGGCACCGCATGGAACTCTTGGTGCACACCAACGAGGAGGGAGCGCGCGCCGGGGTCAAGCCGTGGACCCACGGCGCAGCCTACGCCGACATCATGCTGACCCAGGCGCTGCGCCAGGCGCTGGACAAGTACGGCTTCGACGCCGCGTTCGGCGGCGGCAGGCGCGACGAGGAGAAGAGCCGCGCCAAGGAACGCGTGTTTTCATTCCGCTCCGCGCAGCATCGCTGGGACCCCAAGAATCAGCGCCCCGAGCTGTGGTCGCTGTACAACGCACGCAAGAATCGCGGTGAAAGCATCCGGGTGTTTCCGCTCTCGAACTGGACCGAGCTCGATGTGTGGCAGTACATCCATGTGCAGCGGATACCCATCGTTCCCCTGTATTTCGCGAAGCCCCGCCCGGTGGTGCGCCGCGACGACCGATTGATCATGGTCGACGATGACCGCCTGCCCCTGGGGGCCGGCGATCGGGTGGAGACCCTCTCGGTGCGCTTCCGCACCCTCGGCTGCTACCCGCTCACGGGCGCCTCGATCAGTACGGCCGCGGACGTCCCCGCGGTGATTCGTGAAATGCTGTCGACCCGAAATTCCGAGCGCGAGGGCCGCGGCGTCGACAAGGACGGCTCGGCATCGATGGAAAGGAAGAAGCAGGAAGGGTATTTCTAGTGGCCGCCGCGGACGACGTCGAGGAGTACATCGAGCGCAATCAGCGCAAGGAATTGCTGCGCTTCTTGACCTGCGGCTCGGTGGATGACGGCAAGTCCTCGCTGATCGGGCGCCTTCTGTTCGAGGCGAACATGATCTTCGACGATCAGTTCGCGGCCCTCAAGGACGACTCGATGAAGGCCGGCACTCTGGGCGGCGCGGTCGATTTCGCGCTGCTGGTGGATGGGCTGGCCGCCGAACGGGAGCAGGGGATCACCATCGATGTGGCGTATCGTTTCTTCAAGACGGAGAAGCGTAAATTCATCGTGGCCGACACCCCCGGTCACGAGCAATACACGCGCAACATGGTCACGGGCGCCTCGACCGCGGACCTTGCCGTGATATTGATCGACGCACGCAAGGGCGTGCTCACGCAGACGCGCCGGCACAGCTATCTGGCGGCGCTGCTCGGCATCCGCCATATCGTCGTGGCGGTGAACAAGATGGATCTGGCCGACTACTCGGCCGATGTATTCGCCGAAATCGAGCGCGACTATCGCCGCTTCGCGAAGGCGATCAGGCTCGAGTCGGTCACCTGCATCCCGGTGTCCGCCGTCGTCGGCGACAATGTCACCCTGCGAAGCGCGCGCACGCCCTGGTACTTAGGGAAGCCGCTGCTGGAGCATCTGGAGACCGTCGCCGTGCCCGACCCCGCCGAGGGGGCGCCGTTTCGCATGCCGGTGCAGTGGGTGAACCGCCCGAGCCCGGAGTTTCGCGGGTTTGCCGGCCTGATCGCGGGCGGCGCGGTGCGCCGCGGCGACGCGCTGCGGGTACTGCCGTCGGGGCGCACCAGCAAGGTCGCGCGCATCTTCACCGGGGAGGGCGAATCGCGCGAAGCGACGGCGGGCCAGTCGGTGACCCTGACGCTCGCCGATGAAATCGACGTGAGCCGCGGCGACGTCCTCTGCGCGGCGGATTCGCCGCCGGCGGTGGCGAATCAGTTCGAGGCCACGGTGATTTGGATGCACGACGATCCGCTGCTGCAGGGCCGCGCTTATCTCCTTAAAATCGGCACCAAAACGGTGATTGCGACGGTGTCGCCCATCAAGTACCGCGTCAACGTGAACACCATGGAGCATGTCGCGGCGAAGAAACTCGACCTCAACGATATAGGCGTCGTGGGACTGGAACTCTCGAGCGCCGTCCCCTTCGAACCCTACCAGGACAGTCGGGTGATGGGCGGATTCATCTTGATCGACAGACTGACCTTCAACACCGTGGGCGCGGGGCTGCTGCACTTCGCGCTGCGCCGCTCACAAAACGTGCACTGGCAGGCGCTCGACGTGAACAAGCGCTCGCGCGCCGTGCTCTCCCACCAGAAGCCCTGCATCCTCTGGTTCACAGGCCTTTCGGGCGCCGGCAAGTCCACCATCGCCAATCTGGTCGAGAAGCAGCTGCACGCCGACGGCCGGCACACCTACCTGCTCGACGGCGACAATGTGCGGCATGGACTCAACAAGGACCTGGGGTTCGCCGATCAGGATCGGGTCGAGAACATCCGCCGCGTTGCAGAGGTTGCGCGGCTCATGGTCGATGCCGGACTCATCGTCATGGTGTCGTTCATCTCGCCGTTTCGCTCAGAGCGGCGCATGGCGCGCGCATTGGTTGAGGCGGGCGAGTTCATCGAGGTGTTCGTCGACACGCCGCTGCGCGAGGCGGAGGCACGCGATGCCAAGGGTCTCTACAAGAAGGCGCGCCGCGGCGAGCTGAAGAATTTCACCGGCATCGATTCGCCCTACGAGGTGCCCGAGGATCCGGAGATCCGCCTGGATACGACGCTTCTCACTGCGGAGGCGGCTGCATCGCGCATCATCGCGTACCTGCGCGAAGCCGGCATCATCGGCGCAAGCTCGGCCCGGGAGATCTAGCGGCTAGACCGCGGCCCGCAGCGTCGCGCGGCGCTGCTGTTCGTCGCGAACGTCGGCGGTGCTCAACCCCGTATTGGCCGCAATGATATCCAGCAGACGATGCTCCGAGTCCCGCGGCAGCGTGACCTCGTGGATGCGCTCCCAAATGCGGATGCGCTCTTCGGCGCTCTTCAGGCGCGAGCACTGTTCGGCCAAATCCATGCGGCGCCGCTCCGCGGCTTCGGCTTGGGCGTTCACCAGGCGCGTGCGGTAGTCCTGCATCGGATCATCGGACGCCGAACTCGTGGGGCGCCCGATGCCGGGGTTTGGCTTGTAATGATTCACGCGAGTCTCCTTGAGATTAGCCAGGCAAGGTAGCACTGTATGGGGGGGTGCGAAGTAGTTTCGTACGGGGCCCGGCGGCAGCGGGGCCGCAGGCCGGGTTGACCCGACTGGGTCGGCGTGCGGAGGGGCCCGGCGCGAGGGCCGGGCCGATGCGGATTAGTCCTTGGACGCCTTGATGCTGCGGCGGCCCCGCAGAACCGCTAGGCCACCCGCCAAGAGGGTAAGGCCGGCCATCGCGGATGAAGGATCGATCTCTGGCGCCCGTACCGGGGTCGAGGGGGGTGAAGGGCAGAATTCAAACCAGAGGATGTGGAAGCAGCTGCCGTCCTTCGCCGAGGCCGCGCCTGCAGCCCATCATTAACAGAGCTGCCAAAGAGAACTTTCGTATCACTGTATGGAATCCTTACAAAACTGTGACAGGGAGAGGTCGCATGGATGTTAGCCGGCAATGTCGCCAATGGGCAACACCGGTCTGTAGAACGGCGAATTGGTTAGCAGTCTCTCGGGGAATATGTCAAATGGCTCATACACACTCCTACCACAATTGCCACTGACCGCCGGCGAGAACTGTCATAGCAATCAAGGCGTTGGCGCTGGCGTGAGCCGCGACGGTCTCACCCAGCCTTCCACGCCGTACCAGAAGCAGACCAAAGGCTAGGCCCGACGCGATACCGGGCAGCCACAGGGCGCCGTGCGTAAGCCCAAAAGCGAGCGCCGTGGCGACCAGGGAGGGCCAGCCGATGGATGCGTTGGAACGGACTCAAAGTCCGCATTCATCAATCTGCGCATGGGATAGCCGCCGATACGAGAGCTCCTCGGCCATCGGCACGACCAGAATACCCCCACGAGCCGGCCCATGATCCAAAATCCGCGCAGCGCCGGCGGCATCACCGCCGGCTTTCCGGGTATCCCACTGGCCGGCAGCAGGAAGTGCGCGGTGACGACCCAAATCAAAAAGACCAGCACACCACCGCGGGCGCTCGCCAGCTGCAGCTCCAGTCGACGGTGGCCAGCCGCTCTGGGTACCGAGCGAACACCACCAGGGCGGCAATGACTCGCAGGGAGTAGAGATACTCAAAGTCGCTCGACATGGCGCGCGAAAGGATGCCGGCCGCCAGAATTGCCAATAGAGGCATCAAATAGGCGGCGGTTGGGTTGTCGGTTGCCGCCGACTGACCCGAATATGTCGACGTGCGATACAGCCACGAACTATGGCGGCTCAACAGGACCAAACCGCAGGCCACCGCAATGAACGCGATCCAGCCCGCCTGTGAATGAAATCCATATTGAGCGACGTCGGGCAAGCCGGCTTCCCCAATGAGGATCAATATTGCGATGCGCAGGATGTTGAGCCCAAAAATGGCGGTCACCCCGACGGGGATCAGCAACAACGCGCGCGGCCAGATGTATTCCCGTCGAAAGCAGAGAAGCCACGCAGCAGAAAATGCCAGTATCAAACCCACGCCTTCGAGGCCGGAACAGGCCTCACTGACTTGCACAGCGAAGTGATCCGTACGCAGCACCAAAGTGATGGGATCGGCCGATAGCGTCGGCATGACTGGCGCTAGCAAGGCCCTGACCAGATCGAAGGTGAGTGTGGCGGTCAGTGTCCACAGCGATTGAGCCCATGCCATGGCACCGGTGGCGAGAATCCCTACGATCGCTGCGTACAGCCAGATCGGGCCCAAGGCGCGTACCGCGGCCCCCCATACCGACCGATCTGACAAGGCAAACACGGCGGCGAGTGCCGCGGCGGCTCCAACCGCGAAACAAAGTGCGGTCACGGCGGCAAACGACAGCTCGCTCTCCGTATGGCGGTACAGGAGATAGGTTAGTGGCGCGAGGATGGCAAGCAACAGGACATGCGCGAGCATGAGTCCCATGCTGATCGACGATGCGCGCGCGGAAGCATCAGCCGATCTCAATTCCTGCCCGCCGCGGACGTAGGTGAATAGAGCGACGGCCGCCGCAAACGCAACCAGAAAGCGAAATCCTAAGTGCTGGGCGACGCGGAGAACTTCGCCAAGACCGCGCGCCCTCTGGGCGCCCTCGAAATCGACGAATGCGTTCAGGAAGATCTTCTCGACAAAAAACAGCCCAGCAAGGAATGCGACGCGTCCCAAGAGTCCCGGTCGGGAATTCGGTATTAAGGTCGCGTCGGCCATAATGCTTTGCTCATCGAGTTCTACAGGGAGCGGAAACATCAATGATAGCGGCCGGTGTCGGTGCCAGCGACTGCGTGGTACGCAAAATCCGCCTCTCCTGGCGTTTTGCGTTCCGTGAACTATGTCGCGGCGCGCCGATCCCCGCACCTTGACGCCGCCATATGCAAGGCATATGCTAATTTGCATGAGGCGCGCGCGAACTGGAAAAGGTAAATCGATTACCTCGAAGACGGCGGCCAGGTCGATGTCCAGTGCCGTCGCAAAGCGCGCGTCCATATTTCGCAATGGCGCCAACCAGGCCGTGCGACTCCCGCAGGAATTGCGTTTCCCGCCGGACGTCAAGGAAGTCCGGATTCGTAAGCAAGGAGAGGGGTTGTTCATTTCGCCGGTCAAGCCGAACTGGTCATCGTTTTTCGCGATGCACGTGGACGTGCCCGATGATTTTCTGGAAGAGCGCGGCGATTCACCTCCGCAATCACGCGACCCGCTATGACGGGCTTCATGCTGGATACGGATATCTCCAGCTACATTATCAAGCGCCGACCAGCGACACTGGTTGAGAAATTCGAGAGACAGGGCGAGCTGCTCAACGTGTCCGTGATTACGGCTGCGGAGTTGCGTTTTGGCGCTGAGAAGGCGGCGCGGCCGAAACTCGCCGAGCTGATCGAGGCTTACTTGGATCGACTTGCGATTCTGGATTGGACCAACGAAGTCACACGCCACTATGCACGGATTCGCTCAGAGTTGGAGCGTTCCGGCAAGCCGATCGGCAATATGGATCTTCTCATCGCCGCACACGCGGTGTGCCAGGGGATGGTCGTGGTCACGAACAATCTCAAGCATTTCTCGAACGTGCCCGGCCTCAAAGTGGAAGTGTGGAGTTGATCCGACTTCCTACGCGGACGCGCGAGAAAGGCGCCGCTAAATGCGTCGTATGTAGCCCTTAGTGAAAGATCACTGCGGTAGTCATGTAGTCCGGGGCGGGCGATGAGGGTTCCTGCGGGCTGAACGTGGCGGTATGCGCACCGGCGGATGAAATGACCATGGACTCCGCGCGCGCGGAGGGTTTGCTGGGTTGCCCAATTTTCGCCTGGAAGTCCCACCATATGCCCGCGTCCGTGAATCCGCTGCCGACCAGTTCAGTAGTTGGCGCATCGAAGTCGACGTCATCGAACGTGAACGCGATCAGGATTCCGCTCGAGTTGGCATTCGTGACGGTCGCATTGAGCGTATTCGCGCCCGGCGGGACATGTGCCTGGAAGTTCAGCGCATGCCCATCCAAGGGGCTGGCGGAAACGCCGGCGACTTCGAAGACCGTGAACGCAACCCAGTCCTCAAGCGCGACAGGGCTCGGCGTCATGTTGATCGTGTGGCTGCCGGCAGTGACGTTCGCTTGGTACCAATGGGCCACCGACTGCGTTCCCTCGATGCCGATGGAAAAATTGGTCGTGTCGTTATACCGGTCGAGCTGCGTGTAAGCGACGGACCCTTCAAACACGCCCATGTTCGGGTAGGGATACGTGAAGTTGGGCCAGGTGCCTACCACATAAAGCGTGCTTCCGGCGAGCACGTTATCAAGCGTGACGAGCCAGTCGGTGCTGTGTGCGCTCGGATAGCCGATGTACTGCTGCGATTGCCTGATATAGGCGCCTGTGCTTGCGGCATTGACGGTGAAGGTCGCGCCGCCCGAAGTGCCGCCTCCCGGTGCAGGATTTACCACGGTAACAGCGGCGGTGCCTGCGGTCGTGACATCCGAGGCCGGTACCAGCGCGGTGAGCTGCGAAGCGCTCACAAATGTCGTTGCGAGCGTTGTACCGTTCCAGCTTACGGTCGATGAGGCCACAAAATTGCTGCCGCTTACGATGAGCGTGAAGGCCACACTGCCCGCGGACACAATCGTTGGCGACAGCGAGGTAATTGCGGGCACGGGATTCGAGGCATTGACGGTGAAGGTCGCGCCGCCCGAAGTGCCGCCTCCCGGTGCAGGATTTACCACGGTAACAGTGGTGGTGCCTGCGGTCGTGACATCCGAGGCCGGTACCAGCGCGGTGAGCTGCGAAGCGCTCACAAATGTCGTTGCCAGCATCGTACCGTTCCAGTTTACGGCCGATGAGGCCACAAAATCGCTGCCGCTTACGGTGAGCGTGAAGGCCACACTGCCCGCAGCCGCGCTCGCCGGGGACAGGGAAGAAATCGATGGCACCGGATTCGAGCCATTGACGGTGAAGGTCGCGCCGCCCGAAGTGCCGCCTCCCGGTGCAGGATTTACCACGGTAACAGTGGTGGTGCCTGCGGTCGTGACATCCGAGGCCGGTACCAGCGCGGTGAGCTTCGAAGCGCTCACAAATGTCGTTGCCAGCATCGTACCGTTCCAGCTTACGGCCGATGAGGCCACAAAATCGCTGCCGCTTACGGTGAGCGTGAAGGCCACACTGCCCGCAGCCGCGCTCGCCGGGGACAGGGAAGAAATCGATGGCACCGGATTCGAGCCATTGACGGTGAAGGTCGCGCCGCCCGAAGTGCCGCCTCCCGGTGCAGGATTTACCACGGTAACAGCGGCAGTGCCTGCGGTTGTGACATCCGAGGCCGGCACCAGCGCGGTGAGCTTCGAAGCACTGACAAATGTCGTTGCCAGCATCGTACCGTTCCAGCTTACGGCCGATGAGGCCACAAAATCGCTGCCGCTTACGGTGAGCGTGAAGGCCACACTGCCCGCAGCCGCGCTCGCCGGGGACAGGGAAGAAATCGACGGCACCGGATTCGACGCACTGATGGGAAGGTCGCCGAATTGGAAGTACCGCCGCCGGGCGCCGGGTTCAGCACGGTAACAGCGGCGGTGCCCGCGGTTGTGACATCCGAGGCCGGCACCAGCGCGGTGATCTTCGAAGCACTGACAAATGTCGTTGCCAGCATCGTACCGTTCCAGTTCACGGCCGATGAGGTCACAGAATCCGCTGCCGCTTACCGTGAGCGTGAAGGCTGAACTGCCCGCAGCCGCGCCTCCGGGCGACAACGATGCGATCGAAGGCGCGGGATTGGTAGCGTCAATGGTGAAGATCACGGCATTGGAGGTGCCTCCGCCGGGACCGGGGTTTGCGACGGTGACGCTGGGGTTTGCGGAATCCGCGACGTCCGAGGCGGGCCCACCGCGGTGAGTTGCGAGGCGCTGACATACGTTGTGGACAGGGCGGCTCGTCCAGTTCACTGTCGACGACGCAACAAAGTCGCTGCCGTCAATCATGAGAGTGAACATTGGGCTCCCGGCCACCACGCTGCCGGGTGTCAGCGAAGAGATGGACGGCACAGGATTCGCCGGTGGTCCATTTTGGGGCCCGCCGCCGCCGCCACAACCGCAGAGCAGGGCCGTTGCAAGGACGCCGAATGTCCAACTCCTCAAGGATTGAAGAATTGAAATCACCGTGAACTGCTCCTTCCGGAATGGCGGACTTTGTCGTTTGGAGCATTCGCGCGCATCGCGCCGTAACAATACTACGGACGGAAGGACAGCTACCATATTTCGGCCTCTCCAGACCCTGCAAGCAGAGAATTCAAGATGGGTAAATACCGGAATATGTGAAACCCTTGCAACTCAATTGGGCACCTCCATGACGTTCAAATAGCACGCGCCTGTCCGTCTGCGCTCGCAATTCGCGGGCGTTCCGAACATAATGCATGACCGCAGATACGGAGCGATCCAAGAATCTCGTGTCATTGACCTGCCTCTTCGATGACTATGACCTGGATGGATTCCTCAAGGTCGCCGCCGCGTTCGACACGGACAGATTCACCTACGTGGTCACGCCGAACGTCGATCACGTGATCCGTTTCCACGACGATCCTGCTTTCCGCGCTTCGTACGCGGATGCAGGCTACGTGCTGCTCGACAGCCGGTTTCTGTCGCACATTTTTCGGCTTACCAAGGGGGTCTCCGTCCGAGTCTGCGCCGGAAGCGACCTGACGGCGAATCTGTTCGCGCGCGTCATCGCCCCCGACGACCCGATCGTCCTAATCGGAGCCGGCAAGGAACAGGCGCGATCGCTCGCCGATCGGTACGGGCTGACGGCACTCAGTCATTTCAATCCGCCGATGGGTTTCATCCGCGATCCGCAAGCCGTCGCTGAATGCGTCCGCTTCATCGAGTCGCACAGTCCGTTTAGATATTGTTTCTTGGCCGTGGGCGCTCCGCAGCAAGAAGCGCTCGCACAGATCTTGAAGTCGCGCGGCATGGCCCGGGGCATGGCACTCTGCATCGGCGCATCCGTTAATTTTCTGACGGGCGTGGAGCGCCGTGCGCCCGTGTGGATGCAGCGCCTCGGAATGGAGTGGCTGTTCAGGCTGGCTATGGACCCGGGGCGGCTTGCCAAGCGTTACCTGGTGCGGGGACCGCGCGTTTTCATGCTGCTGCCGCAGATCGACATTCAGGTGCGGCCGCGCGCAAGCGCGCAAGCGCCCGGCGGGGCGAGCGCCGCACCCGAAACTCAGGACACGATCTACTGAGGCCGCGGCGACGGCGCCGACGGCGTCTCGCTTGCTTCTACGCCTGGGGACTCGACCGCCGGCCCGGGTGCGAGCGCGGGTCGACCGTATTCGCGCCGCCGCTTGGGAACCAGGCGCTGCATTACTTTCAGAAGCGGCGCCTCTATCAGCCGATACGACAGGGCGGCGCCTGCCAGTACCAGCACCATGGAGAAGATGGCAAAGCCGACGGCATAGGGTAGACCGTCACGCTCCAGTCCGAGACGCAACCACAGATCCCGCGCGAGTCCCAGCGAGAATACGTGGCTCAAATAAAGCGAATAAGAGGCATTTCCCAAAAACATCAGTGCCGCATGCCGGCCGACCCGTGTGCTCTGCTCCAAGACGACGGCGCCGAAGACGATCGCGGCGGCGGGCAGCATGTCGGCAATCAATGTTCTGCCTGCCCCGCCCGCCATGAAGGCGGGCGGGGCCGCCGGCCAGATGATCGCGGCGAAGCCGCCGGCGAGAATCAGCCACGGCACCCAGACCGGGAATCTCAGTTTGCGGTGCAGGAAAAAATGTGCGATCAGCATTCCCATCCAGAATTCCAGAATGCGGATGTCGCCGTAGAAGAGCAATTCGGGCCAAACCGGTGCATTGCGCAGCAAGACTGCGCCCACAACCAGAGCGACGAAGACGATGCCGTTGATCGCCAACCGCCGCCGTACCGGTGCAAACAGCACCAGCGCAAATATCGCATAAAAGAACATTTCGAAATTCAACGACCAACCCGGCACGATCAGCGGCACGAGTTCCTGAGCGTGCGCGGTGTTCGCATAGGGGATGAAGAGCATGCTTTTCAGGTAGGATTCGAGCGTGACGGCGGTGGTGCGAAAAAGATCGGGAAGTGCCAGCGCCAACGCCGCCAGGAGCGACGTCAGGACCCAATACAGAGGCACTACGCGGATGATCCGCCTGACCGCGAATTCACCGGGGTGCGCGGATTTGCTCGTGACCATCATGATGAATCCGCTGATCACGAAGAAAATATCCACTCCTGACGCCAGGCTGTCCCGGCCGAGCATGTTGCTGCGATAGTAGGGGGTGTACAGCGGGATCTGAGAGAAGGTGTGGAAGTAGGCCACCATCAACGCCGCGATAGCCCGCAAGTACTGGATGGATAACAGAGGGGATTTGGCGACCATTCGTGAACCATCATACAGAGGTGACGGTGCCGGCCCTTCACTATAGTATTCTAGCCCGAAGACTTTCCAATGGGATTAGGCACGTCGATGATTGAACCGTTTGCGGCCGGTGGCTCGAGTGGTTGGACGAAATTCGCCGCCCGCGCTGCGGCGCTGGGATTTCTCGTCGCGATGGCGCTTGCCTTGCCGCCCGGGGCAGGGGCGCAAACCGTGGTGAGCCCGTACCTGGATATGCACTACGAATACGATTCGAATGTGTTCCGTGCCCCGAACTCCGAGACGCTGTTCATGGCCATCGGGGATACGAAGCTCAGCGACTCGGACCTCCGATACCTCGCCGGATTGGACGGCGCCTACGCGTGGAGCGAACAGAAGCTCACCGTCAAGCTCGAAGGCCGCCGCTTCGAGTACGACCATTACGGCGATCTTGACCATAGCGAGTATCTTGCCGACGTTGCGCTGAATTGGAAATTGACCGGCCTGCTCGACGGCGTGGTCGAAGCGCGCGACGAGCACGCCATGGCTCCCTTCTACATCGGCAACAGCACTCAGTTGACCATCAATACGGACCGCAATTTCGACGGTAAATTGAAATTGCATTTCAGTCCCGACTGGCGGCTGGAAGCCGGAGTCTTGTCCCACATCCTCGATTCTCCGCTGCAGGACTATCCGGATTTCCTCGAACGCGACGTGACTTCGCACCTTGGCCTCGTCAATGTCGGCATCACGCACCTGGAGTACGGGATTGCGTTCGACCGCATCGACGGCCGGTTCGAGAACGCGGTGGGGGTCGGGCCGTTCACGCAAAACAATGAAAGCCTGACCCTGCAATACACGGTGAGCGCCCTGACCACCTTGAATGCCGCGGCCGGATACTCCAAGCGCGAGCAGACGGCCAACGGCGGCAATGTATCGGGGTTCACGGGTGATTTGCGCTACACCCGGCAACTGACCGCCAAGACCAGCGTGAGCTTGGACCTATCCCGGGCGCTCAACAGCTATCTGGCCGCCGCCGCATCAGAGGTCGACACCACCGGGAGTGCCAGCGTGAATTGGCAGGCCACCTACCGGATCGGTGTGGGGGTGACGGCCAGCTACGTTCACAGCAACTTCGTGGGCCAGGGAATCCCGGGCTTGAACGACAATGGACGCATTGACCATTCGCCGACGGGATCGGTGAACCTCACCTATCTGGTGATGCGGCGGCTGCAACTGCACGGCTATTTCACCAAGCAAACACGCAGTTCGACCGTAGAAGAATTCAATTTCCATGACACGTTGGTCGGGATCGAGGCGAAGTACACGTTCGGCAAGCCGCTGGTCCAGTAGCGCTCACCCGAGGGGCGGTTCCCTGTAGGCTTGGGCCGCCCGGGCCAGTCCTTGGTCGAGCGCAGTCCACGTCATCCCAAGCCGGGCTTCTGCCTTGCGGACGTCTAGAATGATGCGCTGCCGGCACAGCCGCAGCAGGGATGGCGTGATCGCCGGCATGCCGAACGGAGTCCGCGAGACCCGAGCGGCGAGGATCTCCAGAGATTTCAACGGCATCGCGAGGAGTTTCGCTTCGGCTTTGAGGCGCCGCGCCGTGATGCGCCGGACCGGCACGGCGCGAAGGGCGATTGCATAGCGGATCAGATAGTCGTTCCACGTCGGCGGCGTGCGCACGGCGAGATTGAATATTTCACCGCCGACGCCCGGATTTTGCAGCGACGCGAGAACGGCGCTGACAAAATCATCGATGTACAGAAGATTGCAAAACCCATCGCCTGCCAAGCCGAGGTCGCCGAGGCGGCGCGCGTGCAGCAGCCGGGCAATGCGCCCGCTCCATTGCGGACAGCCGGCGCCGTATTCGCAACCCGGACGCAGGATCACCACATTCGCATGAGCCCCGATGAGGCGTTCCGCTTCGATGTGCGCGGCGGCATAGTCACCGAGGTCGGCGCGTGGCGCGGCCGTCTCATCGACCAGGCCCTCCACTGCGCCATAGACCGTCATCGAGCTGATGTGCACCAGCCGGATTTGCGCGCCGCCGGCGAGCGCCGCCGCGGCGGTCAGCCGGGCCAAAGAGAGAATCGAGCGCGCCTTGTCGGCCGCGGCATTGACGATGCCGACGGCTCTGCGCAGGGTCTCGGGCGGCGGCGGCGCATCTTCGTTCATCGCCGCCGGCTCGGCCCAGTCGCACGCCTGAAGCGCCCGCATGATGCGCATGCCGACGAAATTGGCCGCGCCGGCGACGAGGATGAGAGGTTTGGTCACCGGTTCTCCGTCGCGCGTTGCAGGGTCCGTGCGAGCCGTAGGGCGAGCGCAACGATGGTCAGCGTGGGGTTGGCCTGGCTCGACGTTGGAAATACCGCGGAGCCGGCCACGAAGAGGTTATGCACGTCATGCACACGGCAGTCCGAATCAACCACGCTGGTGCGTGGGTCCGCGCCCATCCGGGCCGTGCCGATGTGGTGGCCGCCGTACGCGCCGTAGCGGGTCATTTCGTTCTCGAGCTGCGCCGGATCGTAGCTCAGGGTGCCGGCCCCGCTGCCCTGCAAGTCCTTGGCGAGCAGGGCGATGGCGCCGCTGACCGTCGCCACATCGGTAGCCGTATATCGCCAGTCGATACGCAGGCGCGGCATACCGAGTGCATCGACCCGCTGATCGAGACCGACACGGCTCAGCGGATTCGGTTGTTGCTCGGCGTGAAAATCCAGGCTGTACAGATTGACCTTGGGCTTGATGATGATGGAAGGGAATTTGCGGTCCGCAAGCATGCGATCATTGAGCATGTGCCAGGCAAATCCGGCCGCATCGAACGGCCCGGCCGCAACATTGCGCAGATGCTGCAGCCACGTTGCAAGGCTGGCGCGCTCATCGCCGTGGAGGCGTTTGCCGTATTCGTAGGGGATGAGGAATTTCGCGAGAAACAGCAGGGACAAGATGGAATTGCGGTGATCGGGATCGGTAATGCGCGGATGATGTAGGCGCGCGATGAAATTACCCAGGCGGTATTGACGCTGGCCTGCGGCGGTAAGTGCAATGCGGCGGCGGCAATAGATCCCCTCGTCGGACACGTCATAGCCGTTGCACACGCGACTGAGCGGTCCATTGATCGACAACGCGCCCACTGTGCCCGCAAGATGACACATGTAGTACCGGCCGACGACATCATGCTCATTGCCGATGCCGTTTTTACGCACATCCCTGCTCGCCAATAGCAGGCGCACCGCCTCGAGGCCGCCCGTGGCGAGCACGAAATACCGCGCACGGACACGGCAGCGCTTGCCCGTCAGGGTTTGCACTGTTGCCGATTCCAGCTGCGAGCCGGCAGCGTCGAGGTGCAGCACGGTGACGTTGGCGTGCAGCAGGACGCGTACATTCGGCGCCGCACGTAATCGTGCCCCGTGGCGTGCGCCGAAATCGGTCGGACAGCTGAAGCGTTCCAGGCTGTCGGTCGAGAAGTGCTCGCTCGCAAATCCCTCGATGATCGGGCGGGACGGGGGATCGAAGGCCGCATCGGCCGAGTACTCGAACTCGCCGGCTTCGCACAGCCGATTCGCACTGGGATAATACGGCAATAGCTCATCGCGGCCGACGGGCCAGCCGCTGTTGGGCATGTAGTCGCGCCATTCGAAGTCGATCTCGTCGAACGGCATACAACGCCCTCCCCAGATCGTCGTCGTGCCTCCGAAGCGGCGCTGCCGATAACGGTCGGGCGGGCTGTGCAAGCGCTCATCGGCTACGGCACCGGCGTACAGGTCTTGAGTGGATTGCTCCGCTTCGAGGCCGCCGGACTCGAGCAGCAACACGTCGGTTCGGCTGCCCAGGAATTCCAGGGCCATGGCGATGCCGGCGGCGCCGGCACCAACGATGCAAACGCCAGCGGTCAGCACCTCGCCGCCGGCCAGGTCGTTTGCGTCATCAATCATGCGGGGAGGCCATGTCTGTGCATTGCGCCGCTCATCTCAGGGTTTCTAAGACAGGTCATTCAAGGGTTCGCTATAGTACGCGGCCGGCTTCGCGCAGGGGAAGTACGTGGTGCGCAGACAACGATCGCGCAAGACTTCCCGCCGCGCGCTGCAACTTGATGCGTGCTGCAGAGGCAGATATGTTTTATGTTAGGAAGGGTTAAGATCTCCCCGCGACGCATGAGTTCGGCACTTAGTCAGTATACTGGCCGCGCTTGATTCCCGTGGCTAAGTGGCAACACTCGCGAGTCCTCGAAGTGATGGTCGACAATTCCACAATGAATGCTTCCGACAATCGACAGGTCAGTGTTTGTTTGGCAACTTACCGGCGCAACGAAAAGCTTCGCGCCGTACTCGACGACCTGACCAAACAGGATCGTTTCCCGGACCAGGTGGTGGTGGTCGACAATGACGCCGCGGGTGGTGCGAGGAGCGTCATCGAGGAGTGCCGCGCTGCGGGTGCACCGTTCCGCATCGATTACGACGTGCAGCCGGTGCCCAGCATCGCCATTACGCGCAACCGCACCGTCGAACTCGCGTCGGGGGAGTGGATTGCATTCATCGACGATGACGAACGCGCGCCCAAGGACTGGCTGCGGCAGCTGCTGAATGCTGCGGATGCTTACCGCGCCGACGGTGTCCTGGCGCCGGTCGAACCACAGGTGCCGACGACCGCGCCGGCGTGGATCCGTCGTGGGCGGTTCTACGACTTCAGCCACCAGCCCGAGGGGGCCGAGGTACCGCTGCTTCGCATGCGATTCGGCAACGTGCTGCTGCGGGCAACCCGGTTGCGGGCCGAACCCGGGCCCTTCGACCCCAATCTTGGCTTGATGGCCGGTGAAGACGTCGATTTGCTGGTACGCCTCGCCCGCAAGGGGGCCAGGATCGTTTGGTCCGAAACGGCACCGGTATTCGAACCCGTCGAGCCGGAGCGGCTGTCGTTGCGGTGGCTGCTGCTGCGAGCGTTCAGCGGCGGCCAGGCCTATGCGCGCTATACGATCAGCGGCGGTTTCAATCCCATTGGCCCGGTCGGGCGCTTCGCATTTTTCGCGCGAGCGTTTGCGCAGATGCTGATCGCGGGCGCCATGGTGTTGATTTCGTGGGCAATCGGCCGGCATCACGCTGCCGCATGGCTGGTCAAGACCAGCGCCAACCTCGGCAAGCTATCGGTGCTGTCCGGCTGGCGCTACAGCGCATACGCCAGACGCGCGTGCTGAGCCTTCCCGGCCGCCTGCCGAGGCCCGAAACATCGGCGGCAGCACGGGAATTGAGGTAAGGGGCAACTTAATGCGGGTGAGTCTCGTACAACTTGACAAAATCTCCGAAAGTCACGGGAAAGCTATCGACGTGCGCAAAAGGGTCGACACCTAGAGTATCCTCCAACCGAGCGACGATCAGCGCGAAGCTTAGCGAGTCAAGCCCCGTATCCGTCAGCCGGACATCTTCGGACAATTGCGACAGTGTTCTCTGCTGTTCGCGTGCGACTTGTTGGAAAATAGCGGCAATTGCGTTTCGGACCGACATTGTTTGCTCCCGTTTTAGGCTGATAAACTATCTGTAATCGCCGAGAAAGTCATCTTAGAAAGTTGCTAACGGGAATAAGTATTAAAGCAACGATTCGGGAGCCCGCAGATTGGTGCGGATGCTGGGTTTCTTCGCCTGGTTGGGGTAGTTCATGAGTGGGGAACAGAGTGTGGATCCGCCGGCGCCGGCGGGGCTTCCGGCCCGCATCCGCCGTGCTTTGGCGCGCGACAGCCACCTCAGCCTCGCGCGGCGAATCCAGAAAGGGCTGCAGTTCGCCGCGCAGCTGGTGCGCGCGCGCGGCGAGCTCAAGACCTGCAATCGGGTCGGCAGGAACGCACGTGTCGCGGGCCGCATGCGCGTGGAGAACCATGGCAGCATCGTCATCGGCGATCAGGTGAATATCAATTCGTGTTGGGTGCCGACGGAACTCGTGACCGGACCTGAGGGGCAAATCCGGATCGGCGATGAGGTGCTCATCAATTACGGCACGGTGATTGCGGCCGGAAAGAGCGTCGCCATCGGCAGCGGCTCGATGATCGGTCCGTACTGCATCATTTCGGACGTTGATATTCCCGAATCCGCCGCCGACCCGGGCCCGGTGGCCGCCAAATCCATCCAAATCGGCAAGGATGTGTGGATCGCCGGGCGAGTGACGGTTCGTCCGGGCGTCAGCATCGGCGACGGCGCCGTGGTGGTTGCCGGGAGCATCGTCGAGCTAGATGTTCCCGCGCGCGTCATGGCGGGCGGCATACCCGCCCGGCTGTTGCCAAAGTTCGCAGGCACATCGGCTCCTGTGCACGGCGCACCGACTGCGCCCGTCGCACAAGGCGTCGCGGCCGGACGTGCAGCCGTTCCGATGTCGGATGACGCACCCACGCCCGCTGCACTAAATGAGGGCGCCCAATCGATCCATAGCGCCGGGGCCCAGGGCGTCGCAGTAACTCCGGCCGTCGCGGCGCCGCGGCCGACCGGAGTCGTGATATCTGATTTCTCGCTCGACGAATTGGTGCATGAACTCACGGTGACGGACCCGAGTCCGCCGCTGGAGGCCGTCCTGGCCCCGTACGGTCAACCCGCGCTCGGTCTCGCCGGACTGCCGCGAGCCGGCGCCCGCGATTTCGCGATTGTCTGGACTCGGCCGGAGGCGGCGGTACCGGCCTTCGAACGGCTGACCAAAGGGGAGTCGGTCGACGAGCGGCAACTCGCGACGGACGTGGATGTCTTCTGCGCGTCGGTCGAGAAAATTGCGAAGAGCTACCGGCACGTGCTTATGGTGACGTGGACTCAGCCGGCGTATCTACGCGGACTGGGCGTCTTCGACTATCGGCAGGGCGGGGCAATGTCGGCTCTGTCGGCGATGAATCTGCGCATGGTGAAGTCGATGGAACACTGCGCCAACGTGGTGGTTCTGAATGCCGCGCGCTGGCAGTCGGCCGTCGGTCCTTCGTCGTACAACCCGCGTGCGTGGTATATGGGCCGCATGGCCATGGCCCGCCCGCTGATCGCTGAGGCGGCGCGCGATTTCCGTGCAGCGCTCGCGGCGCTGGATGGACGGCAGCGCAAGCTCCTGGTACTCGACTCCTCAGCCCTGCTTTGGGGCCCCGAGCCCGCCGGCGCCACCGCCTCCGCGAGTTCGCTCGCCCAGGCGCATGCGGACTTCATGCGGTCGCTGCAGCTTCTGCGATGCAAAGGCGTGATGCTGGCACTGCTCGGGAAATTCCGCGACTCCGCACTGGCGGAGTCGATCGACAACCGGCTCGGGGACGATCTGCGGTCGGGGGATTTTGCAGCTTTCGGCAGCGCCGAGGGCGATGTTGCCGCGAACCTGGATGCCCTGGCTGCTCGTCTCGGGATTGCGCCGAATGCGGTCGTGTACGTCGATGGGCACGAAGCGGTTCGGGGACGCATACGTGCGGTCCTGCCCGATGTCTACGTACCCGATTGGCCGGCGGACCATCTCTTGTACCCGAGTGCCTTGCAGAGCATGCGCTGTTTCGACGTCGCGGCCGCCTTTGCCGACCGCGTGGCTGCGGCGCAATGAGCGAACCCGGCCCACAGGCGCGCGCCGGGCATTTCACCAGTCTCGTCGGCCGCCTGCGGTCGACCTTTTTCCATGGTTCGATCGATTCGGTGGGAGCCGGGACGGTCTTTGCAGGGCGACCCTACGTGAGCAACGACGGAGAGATTCGAATCGGTGCGGGTTGCCGCATCAGTTCGCACCCGATCCAATCGCATTTGATCGTCCTGCCGAACGCCAACATCACCATCGGCGACCGCGTGTCGATTTCCTATGGTGCTGCGATTTCGACGATGCGCGCGATTCAGATCGGCGATGACACGAAGATCGGACCGTACTGCGTGATCCTGGACAATGACTTCCACAAGGTGGGAGACCGGGACTCTCCCGGCGTTGCGGTGCCGGTGGAGATTGGACGTCGCGTGACGATAGGCGCTCGCGTCACCGTGCTGCGCGGATCGCGGATCGGCGATGGCGCTTGCATCAAGAGTGGCAGCACCGTCGCCGGGCTCATCGCCGAGGGGGCGGTGGTCTCGGGGGTCCCGGCGCGCGTCGCGAAAGATCCCGCGCGCAACCAGGGGCAGTCGGTGATCGCTGCCGTCATGCGAGTCTTTGGCCTGGCGGTGCCCCCGGGCCTGCTGGACGGGCCGGCGCAGATCCCGGCGTGGACTCCCGGCGGCGCGGTGCGCCTGTTGCTCGCCCTGGAAGGCGACCTCGGGGTGACATTGTCAGAAAACCAGGTGAGAGGGGCACGCACGATCGCCGATGTCGTACGCTTGGTGGCTCAGGCGCACGACCGGCAGGGCGCTGCGCGGTAGCGTGGGACCCGTTAGAATTGAAAGTACAGGAAGCGCGCCGGGTGATCGAAGCGCAGACACGCCAAGAACATCAGTACCGCAATTCCGAGCGCCCATGGCAGGGACGGCTTCCAGTGCACGGGCCACCTGAAGTTCGCATGCACCCTGGTGAGCGCAGGCGACCATTCACCCATAATCTGGTAGACATTCGGGGCGCCGAACGCGATGACCGCCAACACGAATGCCAGCGCGAAATTCGTCGCGAGCGGCAGCGTCACTGAATTATAAGCTTCGCGCGGCGCCACGAAGATCAGCCCGTGCTCGATCAACCAGTGTTGGGCGGGGCCGAAGTACTTCAGGTCGTTGAGCGGAATGGGCAGCGGCATGCCGGTGCCGTGAGCGCCGCCCATGCCGGCGAGCAATTCGACGGCGTCGCCCGCATTGTCGGCACGGAAAAACACCTGGGTGACCAGAACCGCCAGATAGGTCAAGGCGACCGGCCACAGGCTCGACCACAGATTGAGCGGGAACGGCTGAAGCGGCGGTTTTGCGGACGGCGGATACACCGTGCGCCACGCATGGTTGATGCTGAGATAGGTGCCGAACAAGAGTCCGTAGACGATGAACTGAAAGCCGGCGCCGTGCCAGATTCCCGCGAGAAGCATGGTGGTCATCGTCGGGAACACGATCATCGACGCGAAGCCCCGAAAGGTTGCGGCGGCCTGGCGTCCGGTCGGCAGCCCGCGCGCCTGACGGCGGCGGGCAACCCACAGCGACATGGGGTTGTACAGCAGCAGAGTAAGATAGCGCGTGAGTGTCATGTGCCATCGCTGCCAGAATTCGATGACCGATGAGGACTTGTAGGGTGAATTGAAATTGAGCGGCAGCTTGACACCGAACATGATCCCCAATCCGATCGCCATGTCGGAATAACCGGAAAAATCGAAGTACAGCTGCATCGAGTACGCCAATGCCACTGACCAGGACTGCACCAGCGGCATCCCGGAGGTGTGGGAGAATCCCAATTCGGCCCAGGGCGCGATCTGATCCGCGAGCAGCACCTTCTTGATCAGCCCGAACGCAAACAACGTCAATCCGCCGGCGAGATTCAGGGATTTGAATTGGTAGGTCGCCGGGTTGGCGAACTGCGGCATGATTTCGCGATGATGCAGGATCGGGCCCGCGATCAGATGTGGAAAGAAAGTCACGAATAAGACGTAGTTCAGGAGTCCGCGCTCCTTGACCATACCTTGACGGCAATCCACCAGGTAGCCGATCTGCGTGAACGTGAAGAAGGAGATGCCGATCGGCAGGATGACCGAGCCGAAATCGACGTGCGTCCACCCCAGCCGGTGCAGAAAACCCATCAGCGGAAATAGATACTTGTAGTAGCCGAGCAGCAGCAAATTGGCGGCCACACCTGCCGCCAGCAACAATGTCTGGCGGCGCCCGGCATCATCATCGCTGTCGGTCAGGCGCAGGCTCAACGTATAGTTGAATGCGATCGAGCCGAGCAGGAGCAGCACGAAGGCGGGGTTCCACCAACCGTAGAAGACAAATGATGCGAGACACAGCCACACCTTGGCGGCGTGCGCACCCGGTCCGTGCGCCAGCCAATAGAAGCCGAGGATCGCGATCGGCAAGAAGGCGAACAAGAAGACATTGGAATTGAATAGCATGGCGCGGCGAGCCGGTTCTAGCCCGCCTTTTGCTTCTTGCGCTTTCTCTCGATCAGCTCCACAAGTTCGCCGACATTGCGCAGCTCTTCGATTTCCGCCGTATTGATCTTGACGCCGAAATGTGCTTCGACTGCGACGACGATATTGATGTGATTGAACGAGTCCCAGCCTTCGACGTCGTCGGCCTTCGTGTCCGCGCTGATCTGCAGATCCGGCTGGTCGAGAATTTCGGCGATGATGGTGCGGACCTCGGCATAAATTTCGTCGGTGTTCACGAAGCGCTCCTGGTCAAAGTGATGAAGGTGTCAAACGGCTCGTAATCCGGCACGCCAAGCCCCCATACCGTGGCACCGTCGTCCCTGGACTCGATGATCGTGAATTTCAGCTTTCGGTAGTGCTCGCGCACCATGTCGTTCTTCTTGGTGGGAAGGTATTCACCGACCAGGCGCGACGCACCAAGCCGCCGTGCTTCGGCGGCCACGAGGTTCATTGTCGCTTCCTCGACCTGCCGGCCGAGTACACGGCAGCTCATTAGCCAGGTATCGAGCCAGATCGACCCGTCGACGGGCTTGCCGATCACGATGCCTATGATTCCGTTGTCGCCGAACGAGTCGAGCAGCCGCAGCTGCAGCGTCAGGGAGCCTGGGGTGTTCATGATCGCGAGCACGTGGCTTTCGGTGTAGCGCCGCGTCGTGAGATTGAATTGGTTGGTCTTGTTGATCAATTGCACGATGCGCTTGAGACCGAGGCGGTCGAAAGGCTGCCAACGCAGCTCCATGTTCAGGCTTCTAAGATAACCATCGAGATCCGTGTGTGAGGCGCGCAGCTGTTCGCGGGCGATATTGGCGCGGTATTGCCCGCCGCGCTCGAAATCCTCCGCGGTGACGCGCAAGGCCTCGAAATATCCGGCGTCGGCGATGCAGCGCGCATAGAAGGCCGGATCCTCGGGCAACTCGGGAACGGCGACCGCCGGCAATTCGCGGCGCACGATATTGCGCTCGAAGGGATTGTCGTCGGCGAAAACCAGGGAATCGATCCCGAGGTTGAGCCGCTCGGCGATGTGGCGGATATTGCCGGCTTTGTCGCTCCAGTTGGCGACAAAGCACGCAATGTCCTCGAGCTTCAGCACCATTTCGGGATGCTTCTCGAACGGCAGGCGCGCATTCTCCTCATCGTTCTTCGAGCACACCGCGAGAATCACACCGCGGCGTGAGAGCGCGCGGACATAGGTCTGGAACGCAACGTAAGCCTCGCCGATGGCGCTTCCCTGGCCGAGGCGCAGACCCTCAAGGCCGTCATCGCCGATGACCCCGCCCCACAAAGTGTTGTCCAGGTCGAGAACCAGGCACTTGGCCGAGCGACCTTGCTGCGCCGCAATGAGGCGCAATACAAGATCGCCGTACGCGGGAGCCGCCGCGGGAGATATTTCCTGTTTGGCCCTGTGCCACAACACGGGGTCGTGCCAGACCGCGAGACCATCGCGGATGATGGCGCGGTTCAAATCCAAGATGTCCACCCCGGTGCCATCGGCCAATTCCGCCATGCGCCAATTCAGGCGATCGACCATGTAGGCAATCGACCCAGGCAGCCGGCGCTCGTTCATGCCGAGCAGCGGATGAGAGACCGGTAGGATGCTCTGCTGCAGCAGCTGTCCATCGAAGCGGCTGCGCGCGAGTTCCCAGACTCCGCTGAGTCGCTGCGCCGCAGCCTCGACGAAGGCGTCCGCCTCGGCGCGCGGCATCGCCGGATTGTCGGCGCCGAGCAGGTGCGCGGCCTCAAAGGCGAACAGCAGTACGTCGGGTTTGAACTCGACCAGGGCCGAGGCGTCGTCCTGCAATTCCTGCCGATACATGCCGTAGTCGCCGGTGTGAACCTGCAGGTGTAGGTTGCTGCGCAAGGCCGCCACGCGCAGCGCCGGAACCAGGTGATCGGCGGTGGAGGAACTAAGCACCGCGATCTTGAGAGAGCGCCGCGCCGCACCGGAATCGGCTGCGCCGCCGAGCAGCGATCGCTGCAGAATCTTGTCAAGCCGGTTAGTCTGAACGAAGTCGAGCCGCGAATTCGCCAGTTTGACCAGATCGTGCCAGGGCGGATGCTTCTCTGCGCCCAGGCGGCGCAACTCCGCGCCGAGATCCTCCGCCTGTGGCAGCCAATACGAGTCAATGAGGCGCATGGTCAGCTGCGCTCGGGATCGGCGTGGGCGGGGTTGACGCAGTGCTCGAGCACCGGCTCGAGCGCCTGCAAGAACGCCTGCGTCCACCGCTTGGAGCTCGCCGGGGTCAGGTGGGCGCGATCGAATGTGGTGAGATCATCGACCTGGGGTTCGATGACGGTGAGTCCCAGCGGAAGACCGATGTATTGGGCCAGGCCGCGCAGATTTTCGTGTGCCGGCACGTGGGTGATGACGATGCAATTCCGGGGCATGTGCAGTTTCTCCACCAGCCGCGTGGCCGAAGCCAGATACTTGGGATAGAGCGACAGGTTCTCGTTCAGTGTCTGACCCGTCGGAAATTGCCGCGTGTCGTTGGGTACGTCGTTCCAGCCGATCCAGATCGAAGTCGATTGCACGGGAAATATCCAATGGCCATCCTGCCGCGATCGATAGTATGCGAAATTATGCCCGCAGGCCCAGGGCAGCACGCCGCAGAATCGCTGATGCCAGGTCTGGAAGTCCTTCAAGTCCTGGACCGCCTTGCGCGACGCGCCCTGGTCCTTGAAAATTGTCTGCTCGAACGATCCGAGCCCGCCCGTAAAGTAGGGACTGGCGTCCAAGATCACCACGTCCGGGTGCGGCTGAAAACTGTCGATCAGACGCTCACCGAACCCGCTTTCCTCCGTCGGCAGCCCCAGCATGTACAGAGGATAGTGGTGGGCGGCGAACCACTCACTGGCATCGCCCAGAGAGAGCGCGTTTTGCAGATGGCTGTCGCTGATTGTCAGCACCTTGGCTGCGGCGATATTCGGCTCCACGTCGGGCTCGATGCGGTGCCAGATGGCCTCGACATCGTAGACGCCATAGCGCTTGGAGTTGCAATAGGCGAGCCATGCATTTTGCCGGTAGCCGCCCGGCCAGCAGGTCAGTTCTGTGCCGCGTTCTCCCAGTGCCCAGGCAGCGGTTAAACCGAGGAACACCGAGAGCAGAACGACCCAGTAAGCCCGCGCTGTCAGCATTCCCATTCGGCTATGTTCGCTCGTACTCAAATTAAGCCCATGCGCGACCACGAAGGAACCCTCCTTCGTTGTATGCAATAGCCGCGGATTGAGGTCGGTGCGGCCACTAAGGGCGGGCCGGTAATCTCGGCGATTGCAACGGATGGCCGCCTCATTGTCAACAGCGGCGGCTGAATTGTGGGACGCACGTTGGAGGAATCACGGCTGCTCCCGATCGGTGCGCACCCACTCCTTCGGTTTATTGCGGCTCAGCATCGAGGCTATTTTCCATACAAGGAATACGGGGGTCCACAAGAGGTCCGCAAGTCCGCGCCACCCGGTACCGCTGAGCTGCCAGCCGCGCAGAACGTACAGCACGACCGCAAGAGCGCAGGCGCCCGCCGCAAGCAACGCGGGGCGCGCCGCGGGATCGGCGAGGCAGGCGAGCCACGCCACCAGCAGGAAGGCGCCGATGTTGACCACGAGATAGGACAGCGGCAACACCATCAAGTCGAGCGCCAGGTCGAGCTTGACGCGGCTGCGCGTTAGAATGGCGGCGCGCAGCAGGGGCAGAGTGCGCGAGCGCACAAGCTGGAATCGGCCGTGCTCCCAGCGTTGGCGCTGCTTCGTCGCGCTCGCGGTGTTCGACACCATTTCGCCGTCGGCCTGTACTTCGTCGGCGTAGTGGACTCGATGGCCGGCCATTCCCAAATCGATACCGTACTCGACGTCCTCCGTCAGCGAAAACGCGCGGAACGGCAGCTCCAGCAGCAGACGGCGCGTGACGCACCAGCCGTTGCCCCTGATCCCGCAGGAAAGCTGCAGGCGCTCGCGGGCGCGGGAGCGGACGATGTGGAACGCTCCCTTGGCAATGGTGATCAGCCGCGTGCGCCAGGAGGCGTTCGGGTTGAGCACGCCGTAATGCGCCTGGATGGCGTCTGCACCGCGTTCGATGCGTGCGGCGAACGCCTCGAGCAGTCCGCGGGATACCTCCGAATCGGCATCGACGACGACCAGCGCATCGGACCAGCCGTCCGCGAGGCAGTGGTCGAAGGCGAAGCGCAGCGCATGGCCCTTGCCGCGATCGGCCGCGTTCCGCCGTTCGAGGACCATGACCCCGGCCGCGCGCGCAAGCGCTGCCGTATCATCGGTGCAGTTGTCCGCCACCACGAAAATGCGATACCTGTCGCCCGGCCAGTCCAGTTGCAGGAGGCTGTGCGCCGTCCGTGTTATGACGGCAGACTCATTGTGCGCGGGGACGATCACATCGAAGCGCTTTGTCCGACCGGATCGGGGCGGTATCGGCAGCCGGGCGGAGAGCAGGGTCGCCAGCAGCAGATAGGTGCTCGACAGCGCCGCCGGCAGGCCGACGGCCAGCAGTGCGAGCAGCAGCACCGGCGTGTAGCCGCTCATGCGAAGGGCGTCGAAGTGGCGATGAGGGATCTCAACGCCGGATGGCGATCAGGGACTTCGTCAATCCGAACGCACGTTCCTTGTTGACCACTGCATCCGGAAACAACGCGCACACCTGGGCGTAGTCGAGCAGTCGGGCGCTCTCGAGAATACCCATGGCATCGGAGAAATTCTCGCCTTTCGGCATGAATCCCAATGAACGGCGCTGGATCATGCGCACCCGCACCTGTTCCGGCAGCCAGTGGAAAAAGGGCCTGCGGAAATGCGGTTCCATCGGAAACCAGAAATTCGGCACTTGAAGATAGTAGGCAGGCGCCAGGCGCCGTACTTCCCCCGCCATTGCCTGCATGTCGCGCCACGTGCCCACGTGCTCGATGACCGAATTCGAGTGCACCAGGTCGAAACTGTTGTCGGGAAATTCACAATGCCTGGCGTCGCCCGCCAGGAATTCGAAGCAAGGGTCCGCGCCATTCTGCTTGTGCATCAGCTCGTCGCTGAGATTGAGCAAGAATATCCGGCAGCCGAGCCGATGCAGGTCATCGAGGATGGGTTCCCAGTATTGGACGTTCCCGCCGAGATCCAGAACGCGCATCCCCGCTTTCCCGCCGGATCTCGCTTCCAGCAGAGGGATGACGAGTTTCTGGAGCCGGGCCTGGCGAAACCTCGCACCGAGGCTTTGCCCGGTGCTGTAGTAGTCTTTGCCTTCCATCTTATCTGTCATAAATCCATTTCGAAGGTTCGCCGCCGGGGCAGCGCAAAATCAAGGTTGTAAGAAGATTATAGCTGATGCGCGGGGCTGGCAACGGCCGGGCTTGCATAGAGATGGCGCAGTTTATCGTCGACCAGCGCTCGTGCCATCGCGCAGGTCGCCAGCGTCATGACCAGAAAATTCACCGTCGTGACCTGCAGCCATTCCGCTTCCGAGAGATTTTCCAGGCCCTGCTGAAACAACAGCGCCAGGAACAGAGTGGCTTGGGGCCGGTCGATTTTCCACAGGCGCAACGACTGCTTGACGTACACCAACACGTAGGCGATGAGGACGCCGAGGCCGACAAAGCCCAGATCGTTCGTCACCTCGAGGTAACCGTTATGTGCGGAATACGCATAGAAGTAAATCGCGGTGACGAAGATATACGATGCGGTTCCGGGAATGGGTCCGGTCCAGTACGCGCCATAGCCTATGCCGAAATACGGATGGCGTACGATTTCTGCCTTGACCAGCGCCCAGATGGGTGCGCGGCCGGTGGCGGTATGGGCGTCTTTTCCGGTCAGCGCGGTTATCGGATCGAGCAGCCCTGGCAGTCCGGGAATGACTCCCAGCGCGGCGCATGCATAGAGGGCCACGAGTATGCTGAACATGCCGACGAAATACGGCGTGTAGCGGCGCAGATTGGCCGGTGAACGCAGCGCCAGTGTCATGAAAAACAACGAAAACACCGTGGTCAACAGAGACGTGGAGCTGCGTGAGAGCACCAGACACGCAAACGAGACAGCCGCTCCCAACAGGATCTTCCACTTCGTCGATTCGCGTTCCAGCCAGGAGTGATACCAGAGAACCATGCCGTAGGTCGCGAGGCCCCCCAGAATGTTTTTCTGTCCCGTGACGCCGCGCCAAGAATTCTTCAATTCTGCGATGCTGGGATCATGGATGCCGATTGTAGGAAACAACAGGCCTTCCAACAGCGATGCCACGAGCAGAATCGTGACGCCGGGACGGACGACATCTTGAAACCGCTTGCGCTGCCAGCCGACCAGCATCGCCGCCAGGCAGCAGCCGGAAACCGTGAACACGCGCCTGACGCGCTCCAAGGTCACCCCGGGATCGGCCGACCATAAGGTGCTGGCGAGGATGAGGGCGCAAAACAGAAGAAAGGCGATGTTGACTTCGCGCGCGACGAGCAACGCGAGCCGCATGCGCCACAATACCATGAGGCCTGACGCGCCGAACACGAACAGCCACATCAGTGAGTTGATGTATGTGCCGATAGTGGAGGCGCTGAACGAGGGCGGACTGGCAAGCAGGGTGACCAGATCCTTGGGCACCGTCATGAGGATCACCATCAAGCAGCCGGTCACCGGAGCGACCCAGGCAAAACGGTCGTCGCGTATCCACGCGGTCGGATAGGTCACGCGTGCTCCGGCACTCCAGCTTTTCGAACGAGGTGTCATCGCTAACGCATCGCGTCTCAAGGTTGCGCTCAACAGTGCGCCCGCTCAGACAGCGCTGCGCGAGTCGGAGTATACCGAGAATCGAAGGTGCGGCCGCGTTCAACAATTGCGCGGGATGAGCGTGCTGGAAACCTTCCGGCTGCGCAAAATTGCGGCACTTCTGCGCGGCGCGGAATTGTCTGCGCGCAGTCGCCAGACCGCGACATATTGCCGCTTTCCGCGCCACGACTATATTCTCCGGCCATCTACCCCGCCGAATGCGAAAAAGACAGGACCCTTGGATATGGAATTGAGTGCGAAGTGTATCGGGCGGCATGGTGCCTGGTTGGTTATTGCTCTTTTGGCAGGTTGCGGTAGTGCCGTACCTACGTCAGGGTCTTCGAGTGTGCAAAGCTCGGCCGGCGCTTCCACGACCGGCACATCAAACTCTGCGGGAACGTCCAGCTCTTCCGGAAGCTCCAGTTCTTCCGGCGGCTCGACGTCCTCCAGCTCGTCGGGTGGCGGAGGCGGGGTCTCGAGTTCTTCCAGTTCATCGGGGTCATCGAGTTCCTCGGGCTCGTCGGGCTCGGCGGCGACGGCGGGGGTCGGCTTCTCCGCAGCCAGCTACACAATCGCGCAGAGTGCAGCCTCGGTGACCGTGACAGTCCAGCGATCCGGCGTCACCAGCGGTGCGCTCACCGTGAACTACGCCACGGCAGACGGTACGGCCAAGGCCGGCACCGACTATAAGTCGGCGAGCGGCGCCTTGAGCTGGACCGCGGGCGATGCCACGGCGAAGACGGTCACGGTCGCACTGATCAGCGAGGCTGCGTTCGGCAGTTATCGCAGCTTCACCGTGGCGCTCATCGGCGCCAGCGGAGGCACCACCGTCGCACCGAACTCGGCGACTATAACGATCAGCGGCACGGGATCCACGCAAGCCATGGGAGTGCCGGCGGCGGCACGCCTTCTGATGCAAGGCACCATGGGCGCCAGTCTGACAGATCTGGCCACCACATCGTCGGGCAGCTATGACGCATGGTTCGCCGCCCAGGCCGCAGCGCCCATCAGTCTGCAGCAGCCTCAAATCGCCAGCTACTACGCCAGCCAAATACCCTCATGGTGGTACAACGTGATGAACGGCTCCGATCAGCTACGCCAACGCATGACGTTCGCGCTGTCGGAGATATTCGTCGTTTCATCCGTCAACCCCATTCTCTACGACCAAGGCGAGGGATTGGGTCTCTACCACGATCAGCTTGCTGCCAATGCGCTCGGTAATTTCCGTGCTTTGCTGGACGCGGTTTCGACGTCGCCGGAGATGGGCGCCTACCTGACCTTCTTCAAGAACGACAAACCGAATGCCGCCACCGGTGTGCATGCCGACGAGAACTACGCGCGCGAAATCATGCAGCTGTTCACGATCGGGCTGTGGCAGCTCAATGCGGATGGTTCAACACAGCTGGACAACGGCGGCAATTCCATACCCACCTACGCGCAAGCCGACGTCACCAATCTGGCGCGGGTGTTCACCGGCTGGGGCTCGGCACCCGTGGGTAACGCCACGGCCAGTTTTGCCTGGGACTACGACCTCGACTATCTGCACCCGATGGTCTGTTATTCCGCGCATCACGACACCGATGCTAAGACCATCGTCGGCGGCGTGCAGATTCCGGCGGGGGGAACCTGCGCCTCGGACATGAAAATTGCGCTCGACACCCTGTTCAATCATCAGAACACGGCGCCGTTCATCAGCAAACAACTGATTCAGCGCCTGGTGACCAGCAACCCGTCGCCGGCTTACGTCGCCCGCGTGGCGGCGGTGTTTGCGAACGACGGCACCGGCGTGCGGGGCAATCTGCTGGCCGTCGCCAAGGCGATCCTGACGGATCCCGAGGCGACCACCATCGGGACCGCTCCCGGCGCAGGCAAGCTGCGCGAACCGATCCTGCGCCTGACCTCGATGTGGCGCGCCTTTTCCGCGTCCGCCGCCAACGGCCAGGTCGACGACCTGATCACCAGCAACGCGATCGCCGATTTCGGCGAGGACTCGCTGGAGTCGCCGACGGTGTTCAACTTCTTCACTCCGAGCTACCAGCGTGCCGGGCCGCTGGCCACTGCGGGCTTGGTCGCGCCGGAGTTCCAGATCACCAACGAGAACACCATCGTCCTGACTGCCAATGATCTCGAAACGCAGGCGTACAAGTTCGTCGACAGCAACGGCAACGCGGAAGTTGGCGTCGACAATGTCGGCGGCGGGGGCAAGCCGGGTCCCACGGACATGGTGCTGCATACCGCGGCCTGGGAGCCGTATGCCGCCGACGCCGGCACTTTGGTCGATCAGCTGGCGCTGGTGTTCATGCCCGGACAGATGCCTGCCACCATGCGCACCACACTGGTCAATTACGTCAACATCATTCCGGCGACGAGTCCGGCGAACCGTGTGATCGAGGCATTCTCGCTCATGATGAATTCGCCCCAGTACTCAGTGCAGCGTTGAGGACAGCTCCGATGAAACAGAATTTTTCGCGTCGCAGATTCATGCAGCTGGGCGCCGGAGCCGCCATTGCTTCGAGCGTGCTGCCGTTTGGCGGCTTCCAGAGGCAGGCCATGGCGTCGACGTCCGGCGGCTACAAGGCGCTCGTGTGCCTGATGCTGAACGGCGGCAATGACGGCCACAACTGGCTGGTGCCGGTCACGAGTTCGGCCTACTCAGTGTATGCAACCGGCCGGCAAGGCTTGGCGTTGGCTCAGAACACCTTGCTGCCGCTCAAGGGCACCGCTGCGAATGGCGTTGCCTACGGCCTGCATCCCAGCTGCCCGGAGCTGCAAGGCTTGTTCAATGCCGGCAACGCGGCTTTCGTCAGCAATGTCGGACCGCTCGTTCAGCCCACGACCGTGGCGCAGGCGCTGGCCGGCGCAGGCACGCTGCCGCCGCAATTGTTCTCGCACTTCAATCAACTCAGCGAATGGCAGACCGGCGTTCCGCAATCCATGACCAGTCTCGGATGGGGCGGAAAGATTGCCGACCTGCTTGCCTCGCAAGGCTTGACCTCGAGTCTTGCCTTCAACATTGCGGTCGGCGGAAGCAGCACCTGGCAGCAGGGTCAGACGACCATACCCTATACGTTGGGGGTCAACGGGGCGCCAAACCTGAGCGTGGACAATACCCCGTGGTTCCGCAGCGATGCACGTGCGGTGGCCACCCATGCGCTGATTACCCAAGGTGCGACCGACCCGAACCTGTTGGTCGACACCTATGCCGGCATTTACCAGAATGCCGAAGCGAAGGTGACGCTGGTCAATGGTGCGCTCGCGGCCGCGGGAGACTTCACCACGGTTTTCCCGGCCGCCCAGTCGCAGGACTGGGGATTGAGCCAGCAGCTGCACGAAGTGGCGCGAGTCATCAAGGCGCAGCCGCAGCTCGGGGACACGCGTCAATTGTTCTTCGTGCAGCTCGGCGGTTTCGACACAGTTTCCGGCGGCTGGCCGCACAAGCAATGAACTCGGCTACATCAGCCAGTACGTCAATGCTTTCTATAACGCCATGGTCGAGATCGGCATGCAGAATAATGTAACGCTGTTCACCATGTCGGAGTTCGGCCGCACGCTGCAATCGAACGGCACGGGTGCCGACCACGGTTGGGGCAATCATCATCTGGTGGTGGGCGGCGGGGTCCTCGGCGGCAAATACTACGGAACCATGCCTGATCTCACCATTGGCGGAGCCAACGATGTCGGCCAGGGGCGGCTGTTGCCGAGCACGTCCGCGGATCAATTCGCGGCGACGCTCGCGAGCTGGTTCGGGGTCGCCGACTCCCAGTTGAATTCGATCTTCACCAATCTACCGAATTTCACCGCACGCAACCTGGGATTTTTCGGATGACGTGAGCACCCGAACACACGGGTTGATGTGTTAGCTTAGCGTTCTCTTTCGAGCGGGCCAGCACATGCGGCAGAACATCCGATCGTTTACGGTCACGCTGGGCATGGTTTGGATTCTTGCAGGCGGCTGCAGCAACGATCAGGCCCATAGTGCCCCAAGTGCCGACCCGGGGGTGAGCGGCGGGATAGCCCTCAACTCTCATCTGCTGGTCGACCAGTTCGGGTATCTGCCCGGCGATCCGAAGGTTTCGGTGATCCGGAGCCCCCAGGTCGGATATGACAAGGCGGATCGTTTCAGTCCCGGCAAGGCGTATCAAATCCGCCGTGTGGCCGACGGGTCCGTGGCATTCTCAGGGGCTCCCCAGGCATGGAAACATGGCGCGACGGAAGCGTCGTCGGGCGATCAGGGCTGGTGGTTCGATTTTTCCGCACTCAAAGAGCCCGGCCGGTATTTCGTGTATGACGTCGAGAAGAACGTTCGGTCGCCGGCGTTCGAGATCGGTACCGAGGTTTACAAGCCCGTCCTGAGGGCCGCGCTGCGCATGTTCTACTACCAGCGAAGCGGCCTGCCCAAACTGCAAGCCGCAGGCCGAGGCGTGCTGGACCGACGCGGCTGCGTACCTCGGCCCTAATCAGGATTCCGCCGCGCACGACGTCACTGACCGGGACAACCCTGAGAAAATCCGGGACCTCAGCGGAGGCTGGTTCGACGCCGGCGACACGAACAAGTATGTAACCTTCGCAGTTCAGCCCGTGCATCAGCTCTTGACCGCCTATGAAGACAACAAGGCGGCGTTTACCGACGACTTCAATATTCCGGAATCGGGCGACGGTATTGCGGATGTTCTCGATGAGGTCAAATGGGAGACCGATTGGCTGAAGAAGATGCAATACCCCGACGGCAGCGTCGCCTTGAAAGTCGGCGAGGTCGTCTATGCCGGCGCGAGTCCACCGAGCAGCGATCATTCCGCGCGATTCTATGTTCCAGCCTGCACGTCAGCCACGATTGCGTCCGCCGGCATGCTGGCGCACGCGGCGGTCGTTTTTCGGGACTTTCCGGCGCTCAAGAGCGAGGCGGACGCGCTCGGCCGGCGAGCGCGCCTGGCATGGCGCAACTATCAGAGGATGCCGGCGAAACAGTCTCGGTGCGACTCAGGAGTTGTCCACGCGGGGAACGCCGATTTGAGCGTGGCCGATCAAAGTGCGCTCGCCGTCGAGGCGGCCGTCTATCTCTACGCCTTGACCGGGGATCAGGCCTACGGGGATTATGTCAAGGCGCATTACAAGGAGACGAAGCCCTATCATGACATGGGCTGGACACGCTACCAGCCGGATCAGGGCGAGGCGTTGTTGTACTACACGCGCCTGAAGGAAGCCGACCTGACGCTGAAGAATTCCATACTCGCCGACAAGATGGCCGATGCGGCAGCGGGCAATCAGATCTACGGCTTCAATGCGGACGACGATCTTTATCGCGCGTATCTGCCCGACGCACAGTACCACTGGGGCAGCAACAATCCGCGGGCCAACTACGGCAATACGAACCTCGATGTGTTGAACTTCGGACCGCCAGCCAAAGCGGGCTCGAGCCGCACGCGGGCCATCGAGATCCTGCATTATTTCCACGGCGTCAATCCGTTCGGCATGATCTATTTGAGCAACATGTACGAATACGGCGCGACTCGATCGGTCAACGAAATTTTCCACGTCTGGTTCGCGCATGATTCGAAGTGGAGCGATGCAAAGACATCGCAATGCGGACCGGCGCCCGGTTTCGTGCCGGGTGGACCGAATGTCAATGCCGTGAAAGACGGTGTTCCTGCAGGCATATCGCCGCCGTCGGGGCAACCGCCGCAAAAATCCTATAAGGACTGGAATATCGGGCCGCCGGATAGTTCCTGGGCGATTACAGAGCCGGCCATTTACTACCAATCCGCCTACATTCGTCTGCTCTCCGCCTTCGTCCAGTAATTGGTGTCCGCCGCCGTCCGGCTATGAGACACGCGCGTCACACAAGCCATTCCCAAATCCCGCCCGCGCGGATTGCAAATCGATGTTGCCGCTGTCGCCAAGTGAAGACGTGTGCTTGATCGCCTGAGTCTCCAGAAGGAGACGCTTGCATCGATCATTCATCGCACTCAGCATTCATGTCTTATGGCAAAACACCAAACACGGTGCCGAACATTTTTTCGCGCGACATTGATCAGTGCGCTGCACTCAATTCCCGCAGATCCGATTCCCGAGGGAGTACGATAGTGAAAGTCATTCTTGCATTCACCGCCGCGGCAGCCATGGGCCTTTCCGCCTGTGCCGGCAACAGCGCCGCGAGCAACACGGATTCGAGCAGCAGCTCTAGCAGCAGTTCGAGCAGCTCTAGCAGCAGTTCGAGCAGCTCCAGCGGCAGCTCGAGCAGCAGTTCCAGCTCCAGCGGCAGCTCGAGCAGCAGTTCCAGCTCTAGCGGAAGTTCCAGCAGTTCGGGTGGGGGCATGAGCAGCAGTTCGAGCGGAGGCAGTTCCAGCAGCAGTTCGAGCAGTTCGGGCGGCAGTTCGAGCAGCTCCGGCGCTGGGACCACAGGATCAGTGACGGTGAACGCGAGTGCGCCGATTGCGCCGATTACTGCGAATCAGTTCGGCACGAATCTGGCGGTGTGGTTCGACGTCTAGCAGGCGGGCGTCGGAGCGGCGGTGGTGGAGACCGGTTCGCACCTGGTGCGCTGGCCCGGCGGCTCGTACTCGGACATGTATCACTGGGCGACGAACGCCAACTGCAATGGCGCCTATGCAAGTCCTGGCAGCACGTTCGATGATTTCATGACGAAGGTAGTCATCCCGAACGACCTGGAGGTGGCGTTGACCGTCAACTACGGTTCGAACAGCGCCTGCACCGGGGGCGGCGATCCGGCGGAAGCGGCGGCGTGGGTGGCCGACGTCGTGTCGAAGTCCTACAACGTGCACCATTACACGGTGGGCAACGAGGTGTACGGATCGTGGGAATACGATTTGCATGCCAAGAAGTGGGATGCTGCGACGTATGCCGCGGCGGTGGGCACGGCGACCAGCGGCGGCTATTACCAGCTGATGAAGGCTGCGGACCCGAGCGCGCAGATTGGCATCGTGGTTGAAGAATTTGGCGAGTTGGGATAATATCGTGATGAAGAACGCTTCGTACGATTTCGTGGAGCTGCATCAGTACTCCCAAGCGCCCGGAGCGGAGTCGGATACGAATCTGCTCGCCGAACTCGCCGGGAGCGATCACGGCGGCGATCAAGGCAGTGCGCAGCGAGTTCGGTGGCGGCCGGAAAATCCGCCAGCACGCCGATCATGCTCGGCGAGTTCAACTCCGTGTACACCAATCCGGGCAAGCAGAGCATCTCGATCGTGAACGGTCTGTTCACCGGCATGACGTTCGGTGAGCTGCTGAACAACGCGGTGCCGCTCAATACGTGGTACATGGCGATAGGGACCGGCTGTGGTGGGGGCGGGGACTCGGCCGGCACGGCGGCGAGCTTGTACGGATTCCAGAACTTCGGCTCCTACGACCAGGTCTCGGATGGCTGGGGGACCGGTGCGTGTGCATCGGGCTCGCAGGCCGTGCCCTACGGCACGGTATTGCCGAGCGGTTACGCAGAGCAGATGGCCTCGAGCTTTGCGACGTC
This sequence comes from uncultured Gammaproteobacteria bacterium, assembly GCA_963702735.1. GTDB lineage: Bacteria > Pseudomonadota > Gammaproteobacteria > Steroidobacterales > Steroidobacteraceae > Bog-1198. The sequence continues at coordinate 1,483,616 of CAVPDW010000003.1, forward strand.
GGGCAACAATATGCTCCCTGCCACCGTCAGTTCTTCGCTTCCGAATGTGCGTGCCTATGCGGCGACACAAGGGACGGGCTACTCCCTGATGTTGTTCAATTTGGACGAGACGGCGGCCGCGACAGTGACGGTGGGCGTGTCGAATACCGCAAAGACGTCCTTCTCGGCGAGCACGGTGACGTACGGCAAGGCGCAGTACGACAACTCCCAGAACCTGGAGTGGACCGGACCGCTCACGCAGTCCCTGGGAACCGTCAGTGCACCTGTAAGCTGACGCTGCCGGCATGGAGCATGACGGTGTTGAAGCTGCAGTAGGTGAAAACACTTCGGCGTAGCCGGCGCGCAATCCTGTGCGCCGGCCGATCGATATTCAGGCCACCGGCGCCGCGGGGTGACGCCGCGACTCGATCGCGGACAGAACGATCAGGCCAGCCACATTCAAGAGTTCACCGCCGAGCACGCCGAAACGCGCCGAGCACGCCATAGCGCAGGATGCCGTAGAGCTGATGGCGAACGACACCAGCGCGCTCACCAAGGTCAACGTGCTCATCAACCGAAATCGCCCTCGTACAGTCAGGAGGTACAGCAGCTGATCTCGCAATAATGTCGCAAGACCGACCGTGAACCACATCAGCAGCAGCGAGTCGCGCTGCGGAAAGCTTTTCTTGAGCACATGGACGAACAGCCAGTCGCGCAGCAGCCAGACGACGGCAAAATAGCAAACAGCCGCCGCCGCCAGGCCGACCGCGATCGCAATCATGCGCTGCAATACCCGCGGCGCGCCGTAGGTATGCAACCACGCGGCAGCGGTAGGCAGCATCATCGTTCCCAGTCCCGTCGAGAGCAGGTTGATCGGCATGATGTCAGCCGGGTTGCTGCAATCGCAGCCACCGCCGGTACGTTCAGCATGCCGGCGACGAGGTAGTTGTATCCCTGGCTGAAGAGCCAGTGGATTGCGGCTCCGCCGGTCGCCCATGCCCCCAGCGGCGCGAGCGCCATCAGGATTCCGGGAGCGCCCGAGCCAGGCTTCGAATCGCCACAGGGATCGCGAACACAGCATGCCGCCGACGAGTGCGGCGATGCCCAGAGTCAGTGCGGCAGCCGCGGCCGGCGCACGCGTCATGGTCGCGAGCAAGAGCCCCCCACGAGAAGGGCCACGTACACGACGTCAGCCTTCAGCACATCCAGAGGTTGCGGAATCCCACAGGACCATGCGGAAGAATTCACGATAGAGCGCGGCCGTCAGGGCGCCCGCGGCGGCGATCAACACCAAGATCGTGGTTCCGACGAAGATTCCGGCCCACCATGTCAACAAGGCCCCGAGTACCACCGCAGCGGCGAAGATCGGCCAGAGCCGGCGCTGACTGCGATAGAGGCCGCCCACCAGATCGGCGCGCTCAGCCGCGCCGGCCGTGGTGATGCGCACGACGAGTTGCGGCTGGATGAAGGAATTTTGCAGCGTGACCATCAGCAGGATGGCATTCAGCATCAGCACGTAATAACCGTACTGCAGATCATCGGTGCGGCGGATCATGATCAGCCCGACAATGAAGCTCGACCCAGAGAGAAGGGCCTGCATGATCACGGCGCTGCCCATAAGGTGAATCAGGCTGCTAGCGGGCCGCGGAGCCATCAGAACCTCGGGTAACTCGATGCCGTCATTCAAAAGTGATTCAACACGGCTCCGAGGATCTTCGACTGAGTCGTTGCCAAACGGCGCAGCATATCGCGGGTGGATTGATAGGAGGTGTGCTGTGCGCGGCTCAATACCAGCACCCGGGCCGCGAGTGTCGCCACGGCAAGCCCGTCCGCGTACTTCGATATGGGGGGCGTGTCGAAAACCAGGAACTCGTAATGATTGCGCCACTCGGTGACCAGTTTCTCGAAGCGCCCATCCGACAAGAGTTCCAGCGGGTTTGGCGGCACCGGTCCCGCGGTGAACAAGTGCATTTGAGGCAGCCCAACTACGGGGTGATAGACCGGTCTCTGGAAGTTCGCGATGGTATTCGACAGGCCAAGGTCGTTGGTCGAGCCGAACAGAGCGTGCTGCCGCGGGCTGCGTAGATCAGCGTCGACAAGCAACGTGCGGCGATCGAGCTGGGCGAAAGCAATCGCAAGCTCCGCCGCCAGTTGGGACCTTCCCTCACCTGAACAGGGGCTCACGACGGCGACGATTTTGGCGCCGCGCGTCGCCTCGTTCAGCAACAGCAGTTCAGTGCGCAGCGCGCGAAGTCTTTCGCTGCGCGGGTTGTCCTGGTCGTGCGCGAGGATCAATTGGCGACCCGGTGTAACCCGTTCGCCGTGCCGCAGGACGATGCGCCGACTTGAGGAAATGCGATTGACCGCGGATTCGATCAGGCCAGGCTCCTCCTTGGGGGCGCCCGCGCGGGTGCGGTGCAGGGCTTCGTCCACGTCGGCACGCGTGAACAGTCCGAGGCGCAATGCTGCATCCGTGAAGCTGAGATCGGTCGTCTGCATCACTTCGAAGATCTTTGCGAGGGCATGCGCGTCGAGGCGAAAATACTCCACCAGCTCGAGCGCAGGTTGGGATCATCGTCGGGTGCCGCGCTACCCTGGGGAATTGGGATGCTCACGCGGCACCCTGGGCAGCAGGTATCGGGTCGAATTCGATCAGGACGGGCACCGAAAAATCCCGCTCGAAATCGTCGCGGCAGCGCACGCGTCGGCTGATCAGCAGCTCATAGGCGATCGGCAGCGTGAGCCCGAGAATCAATCCCGCAAAGATGCCCGCAAGCATCAGCTTGACCTTACTCGGCTTGCTGGCCTTCTGCGGCGGGACGGCGCGGCTCACCATGTTGACGTTTGCGAGGTGGCTGTCCGATGCGAACATGATTTGATCGTAACCATCGAGGGCGCGCTTGTAGACGCTCTGAGTCGACTCCAGTTCCAATTCATACTTGGTGCCTTCGTCCTTCAAGCGACTGACGCTCAGGACCTTGGCGCGCTGCGCATCGACGGCCGCCTGCAGCTTCGCCTCCAATTGGCGCGCTGCCACGAGGTCCGCGGACGCACCGGCAGTGAGGTTTTGGATCTCGTTCGCGAGGTTGCGCCGGTTGGCGGCGAGTTGGCTTTCCAGTTGCTGCACCTTCGGGTGGCGTGCGCCCAGTGCCGCGCTCAATTCGGCGAGTTGGGCCTGCTCCGCATCGATCTGCGCCTTCAGCCCGTTGATCGTGACCCATTTCAGAGGATCGTTGGTGACGCCGGGGTCGGTGGCCGCCTTCACCTCGGCCGCACGGCGGGCATTTTCCGCCTCTTGCAGGCGCGTCTCGAGGGACGCGAGGAGGGCGCTGTCGATGCTCACGCTGCCCGCCGGCGAGTCGGGCACCCCGGTGCGCTGCCGAAACGATGTAACCTGGTTCTGGGCGATGCGCACCTTGTCCTTCAGCTCCGCCAATTCCGAGGCGTATCGCTTGGCTCTCTCGCTCGCGGGGCCCGATACACGGTCGCGCTCCTGGGTCAGGTAAACATCGGCCACGGTGTTCGCAATCTGCGCGGCCAGCGAGGCGCTGCGGGCCGAAGCGTTGACATAAATTAACTGGCTGCCGGCGGAGCCGGGTTCGACGTCCAAGTCCTTGATCAGATCCTCCTTGACCCAGTCCTTCAACGTACCTCCGTCGTCGCGATAACCCGACGTGTAATTCTTGTCCTGCGTGAGTTTGAGCTGGTCAATGACGGGAAGGAGAACCTCGGCGCTCTGCATCAGCTGAATTTCGGTCGCCATGAAAGGCCCGAGCGGCACCTGCTGCGACTGGACCACTTCAAGGGGATCGCGCTGTTGGTTGTTCACCATCAGCGTTGCCGTGGCGGTATAGGTCTTGGGCATGAACTTCACGTAGACCGCGCAGAGCGCGACCACCGTTAAGCCGATCACCAAGGCGTGATTGCGGTACGCCTTGATGATGGAAAACACTTGCAGCAGGGATAGACCCGGGGTCGAGTATTGCTGCGGGATGACGGGTCCGACGGCGGGGCCGATGTCCGTGGCCGGCGAGGGTGCCGCAACCGACAATACCGGCAGGTTTCTTGGGAATCTCAAAAAATACTCTCTTTGACACGTATGACGTCTTCGGCTTGAACCAGATCGCTGAGTTTGGCCTTGGTGGTCTCGTATGAACCGTCGGCTTTGGTGCGTTTAACGTCGACGCGCCGTGCGCTGCCGCGCTGAGTGACACCGCCGGCGCGCGCAATTGCCTGGACCACCGTCATGCCGACTTCAATTTTGTACTTGCCCGGCGTGGCGACTTCGCCGTAGATATAAAATTGCGGGGCGCGCGGCACGAGCACGGAGTCGCCGCCCTTGAGCGACGGCGTCACAGACGCCTGGCTGCCATCCGCGAGGCGCTTCAGACTCACCTGCACGCGCTTGACGCTGCCGTCGGCGCCGGGCCTCAGCACATCTACGGTATCGCCGGCGAGCTCGGTCACGCCGCCCGCCTCTGCAAGGAGGTCGAAAATCGATGTATTCGATTCGATCGCGTAGCGGCCGGGCTTGCCAACCTCGCCGATGACCGATACACGCTGGCTACGCGACTGGGTCACCGTCAACGTGACATGAGGATCAATCAAGTACTTGCCGTCACGCAGCGCCTTCTCGATGCGCGCCGCGGCCTGAGCTGGCGATGTGCCTCCGATCTGCACGGCACCCGCGAGCGCCACGGGAATGGTGCCGTCGTCCGATACGTACACGGTGCCGCCCATATCGGGTTGACCATAGACGGCGATGGTCACGCTGTCGCCCGGTCCCAACTGCAGCAGCGGAGGATTCGATTGCGCGAGTGCCCGCGACTCCTCCGGTGTCGGCATGCCAGCGGCCGAAGCTTGCGGCTGCGCTGCGCGCGCGGCGAGGCTGCCAAGCGTCAGCCCGATGACCGCAAGTACCGTGTAAATCCGCAAGCTGAAGCCTCCGATAGACCTGACTGATATGCGGCAGGCGGGTTATTCATGCCCCGAACGAGCAGCAAATTATATTACCCAGCCGCATCGATCGAGTGGGGGTTATTGAACATTCCGCCGAGCACAATGAGACCCACGTCGCTGATTTTGGGAAGAAGGGCCGTCATTTTCAAAAGGAATTGGCTCGGCTGGCACGAACTGTGCGCCGCATTGTACAACGACGGTGTCGCGAACCCCATGGGGTCGCGTTCAGAAGGCGTGCAAGCCGCTCAAATGCGCGCAACCCGTGATTCCTGGCGCGTCCTTGTGCAGGATCATATGGCGTGGATCAGCCTGCGATATTCCTCGTTGTGCGCCACTGCGTCGGGGCTGCGGATCTGCGGCAATTCATCCAGCGAAGTGCGCCGCAGAAATGGGCCCATGGAGGTCACGCGGCAGTCTAGCCTCGCCCCGTCGTCAGCCATCGCGCAACCGGGCCGCTCACCGAAGCGACCGGCAGCAGCGCCAAGGGTGTGAGCAGGAACCTGCCGACGATGGACCAGATGATCACCCGCTGAGCCAACAACAAGAAATTGCTCTTACCGGTAGACGTTTAGACCGGGGATGCGAGAGCGGCTCGGACCTGTCCCGATAAGGGCTTTAAGCTGTAAAATCAATGGAGTACGTTGTGCCGGTGGAAACCGCGCCGTCCGACGAAGGCAGGCACCCACAGGCGGGAATCGCCGGGAGACGGTACGGTAGAGTTCCCCGAATCCCGAGCGCGATCGGTGCGGCGCTCAGGGGGTCGGTGGTGGGCGGTACAGGGATTGAACCTGTGACCCCTGCCGTGTGAAAGCAGTGCTCTACCGCTGAGCTAACCGCCCGAGAGTGGGCGCGAAGTATGACATCGACCCGCCGGCAAGACAAACCGCAAGGGCGGTGAACTGCGATCGGCTCCGAGGGCTCTGGTAAACTCTGCGCCCCTCAATTTTCCCCGATCAGGTCCATGACAGTCCGTACCCGATTCGCTCCGAGCCCGACCGGTTTCTTGCACATCGGCGGGCTGCGGACCGCGCTCTTCTGCTGGCTGTACGCACGGCGTCATGCAGGACAATTCATTCTGCGCATTGAAGATACCGATCTTGAGCGCTCGACCCCCGAGGCCATCCAGCAGATTCTGGACGGCCTGGAGTGGGCCGGCCTCGATCACGACGAGGGTCCGTTCTTTCAGACACAGCGCTTCGATCGGTACAAGGACGTCATCGAAGAGCTGCTCGCCTCCGGCAAAGCCTACCGCTGCTATTGCAGCAAGGAAGAGCTGGAACAGATGCGCGCACAGCAGATTGCGCGCGGTGAAAAGCCGCGGTACGACGGACGCTGGCGCGAGCGCAAGGGCGCGCCGCCCGGCGCGCGCTCGGTCGTGCGCTTCAAGAATCCGCTGATCGGCGAAGTGGTCATCGATGACGTCGTGCACGGCAGGGTGGTATTTCAAAACAGCGAGCTCGATGATTTGATCATTGCCCGCTCCGACGGCACGCCCACCTATAATTTCTGCGTCGTCGTGGATGACATGGACATGCACATCACCCATGTGATTCGCGGCGACGACCATTTGAACAACACGCCGCGGCAGCTGAACATGCTGCTCGCGCTGGGTGCGAGGCCGCCGGTGTACGCCCACCTTCCCATGATCCTGGGTTCCGACGGCGCCAAGCTCTCGAAGCGTCACGGCGCCGTCAGCGTGCTTCAGTACCGCGACGAGGGGTACCTGCCTGAAGCGGTTCTCAACTACCTGGTCCGCCTTGGCTGGTCGCACGGCGATCAGGAATTCTTCACCATAGAGGAAATGGTCCGCCTATTCGACATCGTCGACGTGAACAAATCGGCGTCGGCCTTCAACGTCGAAAAGCTCGCCTGGCTCAATCAGCAGCACATGATGCGCGCACCTGCGACCCGCATCGTGCCTGTGCTGCGCTGGCACTTTGATCGCGAAGGCATCCAGGCCGCCGACGAGGCGCAACTCGAGCAGATCGTCGTGTCGCAGCGCGAGCGCGCCAAGACCGTTCGTGAGATGGCCCTGAACAGCGTGTTCTTCTTCCTCGCCCCGCTGGCTTACGACGAGAAGGCCGTGCGCAAGCACGTGACCGCGGAAGTTTTGCCGCTGCTCGGGCAGGCGGTGGCCGGGCTCGATTGCCTGGCGGCCTGGTCGGCCCCGGCCATTCACGACTTCATCAGCGGATTTGCGTCGCAGAACGGGCTCTCTCTGGGCAAGCTGGCGCAGCCCATTCGCCTCGCCGTGTGCGGCGGCACGGTGTCTCCGCCGATCGACGCCACCCTGGTTATTCTGGGGAAAACCGAGTCCCTGGCTCGATTGAATCGGGCACTGGCGATGTGGGGAGCGTAGCCCGTTCATTTCCTTGACGAATTGGCGTCCCCCTGGTGCGTGCCGCGCCTCCACGCTGGGTCACCGTTTGAACAAGCCTCCGCAAACCCCGTCGCGTGCTATGTTTCGAGGCATGCAGAGCACAAAAAGCGGGAGGCGCCCTCTCTGGGCGGGGTTCAGCATCGAGCGCCCGACCGTTAGTGCTGCGCCCGATGAAGGGGTTTACCCGGTCAACCAGTTGGCCCTAGTCGCGCACTGCCTGGTGCGCGAGGGCGTACCCATTGCCGATGCGCTTCGCGGAACGCAGCTGTCCGAGCGCGACCTGCTATCGCGAGAAACGCGCGTCTCGATCAACCAGTTGCTTGCAGTCTGCGGAAATGCCGCGCGTTGCACTGCCGACCCCCATTTCGCGTTTCACGCGGGACTCCGCTGTCATTTCTCGACCTTCGGCATGTTCGGGTTTGCAATGCTTAGCAGCCTGGACTTTCGCAAGACCATTGACTTCGGGCTGCGATACCAGCACCTGGCGACACCGCTCGTAGATCTTGCGTTCAAGGAGGAGCCTGGGCGCGGCATCTGGACCGCGGCCCCCTTGCCGGTCCAAGCAACTGTAGGACCTGGGTTTCAGTTTCTGTCCGAATTTCAGTTCGCCATACTTCTCACCCTACACCGCGACGTGATGGGACACGAATTCGTGCCCGTGGACGTCTGCTTTCCGTTCCTCGCACCTGCCGATGCTGAAGTCTACCCGGACATGTTCGATTGCAAGGTACGGTTCGGAGCGTCTCAGGCGACCTTGAGCTTCGATTCATCGTGGCTGGATCGCGAGCCACGTCTCGGAGATCCGCTCACGCATGCGGAGGCCGTGAAGTTGTGCGACGAGCTGATAGACCGGTTACGACTGCGAGCCGGCATCAGCGGCAAGGTGCGCGAAGTACTGCTGGTGAACCCGATGCTGCGCATCGGCCTCGACTCCGTGGCGAAGCAGCTGCACATGACCGAGCGCACACTGCGGCGCAAACTCCACGACGAGCAGACCTCATTTCGCAGGATCCTCGATGAGCTGCGAATGCATGTCGCAATCAGGTACCTGCGCGACACCGACCTTACGATCAAGGAAGTCGCCGATTCTCTGGGATTCAGCGAGGACGCAAGCTTCCGTCAGGCATTTCGACGGTGGACGCAGAGTTCGCCGCTCGAATTTCGAATCCGCAGTCGTGACTCGCTGCACGCAGGCGTCACGCCGTCGTAGTCGTCGCCGAGGTGCGGCATCTGCCGGCGGCTTCGACAATCTGCATGAGCACCGGGATCGCGAGCTTCCGCTGTGTTGCGGCGCCGTACCGGCGCCTCGCCTCGGGAATTGCAAGGTCGCCTAGATTGGCGTCCGGCGTCGCGGCCCTCGCCCGGTGCGAGACGCGGTTCACGGCACGGTCATTATGGCCGTGAGTACTCGTGGGATGGCCGAAACCACCCTTCAACCTCGCCGCACACTGACGGTAAGTTACGGGCACGTGGTATAGGCCGCAGGAGGTATGCATGCGTTTGCCGCTATGCGTGACGCCCATCGTCACCGATGACTACTCAGGACAAGGAAGTGACTCGAGCGGGCAGCGCAGTTTTCGGGAGCCTACCGCGTTTGGTTGCCCGGAATACGGAGGGGGGCCTTGTCGCCTCCTGGACAGTATCACGGGCACCTTATCTGATGTCCTATGGTCGGCTGCCGTTCCCTCAGGCGAACTGCTCTACGTCAGTCGGGCGGCCCAAGAGGTCCATGGGATCGATCCTGCCCAAGTTGCGCGCGGCAGGGTCGCATGGAGTGACGTGGCGTGCGAACCGGATCGAGAGCTCGTGATCGCCGCATGGAACCGAGCGCTCAGCAGTGGTTCGATCGACGTGGAATATCGAATCGTCACCGCATCTGGGCAAACCCGATGGATCCACAGTCGCGGGCGCACAGTGTTGGACAGTCGCGGCAGCGCCGTCCGCATCGACGGCATGTCACGCGACGTCACTGAACGGCAGAACCAGCTGCGCAAGATCACGCATCTGCGCCGCATCGGGGCAATCAGCGGCAGCATGAACAGGGCGGGCGCGCAGCTGGATGAGCGTTTAGGACTCTTTCGCGCCGCTTGCCGCATCGCCATTGAGGAAGGCGCATTCGCTATGGCATGTCTAGCCATTGTGGATCGGGCAGGCGAGAAGCTAATCACGGTGGCGCATTACGGATTTGGCCCGGAAGAACCAGGGGATCTTGAGCTGGACACGGCAGGCCCCGGATACAGCGATAACACAGCCGTGCGCGCGCTGGCGACGCGACGGCCGGCGTTCGACAACGATCTCCTCGCCGAGGAGTCGGACAACGCCGGCCGCCGGCTCGCCATCAGCCGAGGCTGCCGATCGGTTATTTCGCTCCCGATCGTCGTTTCAGATTGCGTCTTGGGAGTTATCTGCCTTTTCTCCAAAGAGCCGAACTTCTTCGAGCCCGAGGAGATACAACTGCTGCAGGATTTCACGGGCAACATTGCAGTCGCGCTCGCCCATTTGGATAGGCGGGACAAGCTCAAGCACCTCGCACGCTATGACCTTCTGACGGGACTTCCCAATCGCACCCTGTTCCAGGAGCACCTGAGGCGTCTCGTTGAGGAGGCGCCGGCGCGGGAAAGCCAAACGCTGGTGGCTGTGATCGACATCAGTCGATTTCGCTCGGTCAATGAGACCTTCGGATGGAGTGCGGCAGATCTGCTCTTGTGCGAGGTAGCCAGGCGATTGCGCGCCGTCTGGGCGGAGCCGAATGTGCTCGCCCGTGTGTCCGCGGACTCCTTTGCATTGGTGCTTACCGCCATTGCAGCGCAAGGCACGGCGGATCTCAGGGAAGAACTCGAGAACTCCGTGAACTCCGTCTTCGCAGCGCCCTTCTTCGTAGACAAAGCTGAGATTCGAATTGCCGTCACCGTCGGAGTGGCCGCCTCACCGATCGACGGTGCGACCGCAGATGAGTTATTCCGCAATGCAGAGGCCGCGCAAAAAGTCGCGCAGCAGGACGGCGAGCATATACTTTTCTACAGCAGAGAAATGAACTCCGAAGTTCAGGACTCGCTGATGCTCGAGACGAGGCTTCGCAGGGCGCTCGAAACCGATAGGTTCGAGCTGCATTACCAACCCAAACGCGCCACGGCCAGCGGCAGGGTCAGCGGTGTGGAAGCCTTATTGAGATGGCGCGACGGAGAATATGTCCCTCCCGCCAAGTTCATCCCCATACTGGAGAGCAGCGGGATGATTCTTCAGGCGGGCGCATGGGTCATGAAGCGCGCTCTCGCGGATGCGAGCCAATGGGGCTTGCCGGCGGACCGCCCCTTGCGCATCGCGGTGAACGTCTCCCCCGTACAGCTGCGGCAGCGTGACTTCGTACGCCGTGTCTTCCAGGCGATGGAGACAGTTCCAGAGCTATATGGGCGGCTCGATCTTGAGATCACGGAAAGCACGATCATGCGGGATCTCGAGGAAAACGTAAGAACGCTTCGAGCGCTTCGCGAGATGGGTGTCCGCGTGGCAGTTGACGACTTTGGAACCGGCTACTCGTCTCTCGGTTACCTCGCCAGGTTACCCGTGGACGCGATCAAGATAGACCGCTCATTTATCACATCGATGGTGGGAAACGCACACAGCATGGTTCTCGTATCCACGATCATCTCGATGGCACACGCGCTCGAGCTGAAGGTCACCGCAGAAGGCGTCGAATCAGAAGAGCAGGCAAAGCTGCTGCAGATGCTCAAGTGCGATGAGCTGCAGGGGTATTTGATCAGCCGGCCCTTGCCGCACGCCTCAATGGCGGCCTACCTGAGAGAGGGTCGTGCGAGCAGCGGCGCTGCGAGCGACGCCTGATCATCCTTGCTCGGTGGTTCGTGCGAGGAGGCAAGTGACACTCATCCCGTAGCTGACTGGCGGGGCCTATCGCGCATGCTTGCGCGCCTCGAGCATTCCAGTTCGATGTCGCCTCGTTCCATCAAGAATCCCTGCGAGCCGACGATCCGCAATACGATCTTGCCGCTTTGTATCATTCGGCAGGCTGCCTCGATCGAGGCGCCCATGGAATCGAGCGTCAGTGGATTGAGGGAATCTGAGCAATAGATCGAGTAGTGTGCCACCCGGCATATCTCCCAGGGTCTACAAATTTTAGGAGTCGGCTACGCGGTTCCAAGGAAGCGGGGGAGTTGCACTGCCGGCAGATAGCAGTTCGGGATGCCAATCGCAGAATGAGTAAGCGACATCATGCTGATTGATCCATGCATTCCCACACGAACTCGATGATACCGGCATCGAGATGCCCTCGAAGGGTTGGCTCCGGCCAATCTTCGAGCAATGGCGGACAGAATGCGGGAGTGTGATGTCAGTCCGGTACTACGGTGCCGCTCAGCGCCCGGGCGAATCCTTCGCGCACTTAGTTGATCGTGAGGTCGATAACCTCAATCCCCCTGCCGTGGATTGCGGGTAGCGATCCCGGTTCGTGTTCCGCACCGCTGATCCGAAGACTGCCGCTATGCATCTGCTCAGCCTGCTTGAATCAGAACTACTGCAAGGAGTGCTGCTGGGCGTGATGGACTCGGTGAAGTGGGAGGCCGGGGCGAGGCCGGCGTACGGCGCGCGGTCGAGGTATTCCTGTCCGGGTACGAGCGTCGCTACTCGGTGCCTGTCCCACCTCCCGGAATATCTCGGCCGCGACCTTGAGACGTGCCGCCGGGCATTGTCCGCGGGCGAGCCGTTGTCGCTTATTGCCCGGGGCGATGCCGATCATTCCTGGGCGGTACGGGTTTTTCGTGCCGATCCTGACCGCTACATTACGTTTGAGGTGGCGATCGCCGAGGGCGACGCTTGGCGCGCCGAGCTGCTCAATCCGCCGTATGGCGCGGCGTTGCGGGAACTAAAGGCCGCAATTACAGATAGTTGTGCGCAGAATCGCCGAGTAGATATTTTGTCGAAACAAATGCCGAAGTTCCTGATATTCTCGCGACCTCTCGTGTGCATGGGTATTGCATTCTTCGGTGGAAATTTGCCGAATTCATATTCACTTTCTCCTTTAAATACAGTACCTTATAATGACGGGGCCATAGCTCAGCTGGGAGAGCGCTTGCATGGCATGCAAGAGGTCGGCGGTTCGATCCCGCCTGGCTCCACCAGTTTTGATGCCGACTGATCGATTTCTCGGGCCTGCGTCCCCATCGTCTAGAGGCCTAGGACACCACCCTTTCACGGTGAGAACCGGGGTTCGAATCCCCGTGGGGACGCCACTTCCTGGGTGTTTGCCTGCTTGCGGCGTTGCGCCGAAAATATCCCCTATGAAGTTTTTGGATCCCCGTACCGAGAGCGCTGTACGCGCATTTCTTGCCCGGCTACCGGCCGACTTGCGGCTGGAGTACGCCATTTTGTACGGGTCGCGCGCGCGCGGCGAGGACAGGCCGGATAGCGATGCCGATCTTGCTCTGATACTGGCTGAGGGCGAGGGCGACTGGCAGCTCGTGGGGAACCTATCGGACTTGGCCTACGACATCTTTCTTGAGCGTGGCATCCTAGTTCAACCAGTGCCCATCTCGTTAAGGCACTGGTTGAACCCTGAGCGCTTCCCAAGGCCAGGTTTCCTGCGCAATGTCGCACGCGACGGGATCGTCCTTTGACGCTCTCTCCTCTGGCCCGAGACCTTAGACTTAAAGCCGAGCGCGCATTGGCCACCGCGCGCGAACTGCAGGACCACGATCCCGACGGTGCGGGCGGAAGCATTCGTGAGTACAGTCGAGAAGGCTTTTGCTCTCGATGAATCATCGATTACAAATAATTTAGAAAACGACGGTCCCAATTCCCAAGACAAAATCTCAGAGCCGGACCTTGCGATCGAGCAATCTGACGCAGATTACGTGCGGTTGAAGCCGGCATCGCTCGAAGACATACGGCGTCAGGCGCGCGAGAACTGGTTGCAGCTGCGGAAGCGAAATGTGGGGGCTGCAAAAGGAATCAGTGATTCCAAAGATGCTGGCCGAGACGCCAAGGATCAAGGTCATTCAATTGACGACGATCTCGGCGAATAGCTTGCCTCATAACCCCCTAAACTCCCCTGAAACCTGATGCAGACTTTCCTATGGGCACCCAATATTGTTAGCGGCGGTGTCTGTGTGTACCAGGGGTGGCGGCGCGGTGGTAAGCGCTCCAGGATCCCCGTTGGATGAGATGAACGTCGGCACCATGGGCGTCGCCCGTGTGATCACCCCAAGGGGCTCGATTAATCCCGTACTGGCATTTTTCGCGAGATAGTGGTCGTCGAGCGCCGCGTCAGGCCGCGGACGAGTGCGAGGGCTGCTGAGATATCTGGTGCTGCGCGTGCAGCATCGCCTTGAGGTTCCAGGGCAGCAGCGCCTCGATTTGCTCGACGGTGGTGGCAGCCGGCAGATGTTCGAACAGATAGTTCAGATACGCGTAGGGTTCGACGTCGTTGATGCGGCAGGTCATCACCAGCGAGAACAAATTGGCGCTCGCCTGGGCGCTGCTGGCGTCGTAGCTGAAGAGCCATGCTTTTCTGCCCGTCGCAAAATGTTTGATCTGCTGCTCGCTGTAATTGTTATCGACCGGGATTTCCGGGTGGTCCAAGTGCCGGACCAGTTTCGGCCATTGACGTGCGGCGTACCCCAGTGCTTTGCCGAGGGCACTGTTCGGCGGAGTGGCGGGCAGGATCTGATCGATCCAGGCTTTGAACTTCTCCAAGATCGGCTTGGACTTCTCTTGGCGTAGCATCAGCACCGTCTCGAGCGGCACGGGTTTCCCACGCTGCTGGTACTCGGCCTGCAGTGCCTTGATCTGTCCCTCGATCCGATAGACCGGACCGATATAGTCCTCGATCGCCGCGTTGGCGAGCGTGCGGGTCGAGGGGAGGTTGCTCACCTTGCGCGCCTTGAAGAACATCGTGCGGCAGTGCGTCAAACAGCCGAAGTGCAGTAGTTTGAGTTCTGCGGCGATGTCGTCGTAGCGCTCGAGTCCGTCGCTAACGAGTTTACCCTGATAGGCTCCGTCGGGACCCATGAAGAACTGCTTCAAGCCCGCCGTGGTGCGCGAGGCCAGGTAGTCGTACAAGATGATGCGTTGCCCAGGCGGACCGCCCGACCGCACGACAATGTAGTGATCGGATCCGGTCGCCTTGTCGCTGCGCAGGATTTGAGCGGCGTCTCATCGATATGCATGAACGGCGCGGTGAATAAGGCGTCCCTGATGAGATTGACCACGGTACGATCCGCCGCCGACGGTGCTCATCCAGGTGCCGAGCGTGCCCGGACGAAGTCCATCCGATAGGCGCTTCAGGTCCTGGCTCACCCGGTAGAGGGGCAAGCCTAGGTTGAACTTCGAGTTCGTCACGTGCGCGAGCAACGACGGACTCGCCATCGATTTCGCTAGGATGACGGGCGGTGCCGGGGCGGTGATCGGCGCCTCGTGCAGTTCCTCACACACATACGTCGGGCGGATGTGCTGCTCGACGCTGATCTTCGGTGGCTCGAACCGATAGCATTCGCGGATCTCTTGGCCGATGCGGGTGAGCGGATGATGTACCGCGCACTTCGTGCACATTTTCTGATCGGGCGGCAGATCGTGTTCGATCTCGATGCGCGGGAAGTGATCCGGGATCGCCTTGCGGTGCGCATCGGCGAAACGCTTGCGCTCGTGCGCGTCGATCTTGGTGGTGCGCTCGCGGTGCGCTTCATCCGCCGCCTCGATCGCGGCGAGCACTTCGGCCTCGTTGAACAGCATCGCCTGGTCCGGGTTCTGCTCGGCGGCGTCGGTGGCCTGCGTGGAACGCCCGTAGTACTGGGCCTTCAGCCACCGTACTTCCTCTTCCAGCAGCACCTTGCGTTCGACGGTCTGCTGGTGTTCACTCTTGAGCTTCTCATGCGCACCTTCGATCTGCTTGAGTCCGCGTTCTCTTCACGCAGCAGCCGGATTTGCTCTTCAGAGACATTCAGGCGAACGGACAGCTCGGTGATTTTGTTCGCAAGGACTGCGGTATTTTTGTTCGGCGCGAGCACGATTAAAGTGTACCGCGCCGAACAAATAACTCAACAAAAAATACGTAAAAACCGCTCAACTGACGTGTGTAAATCGAATCATCCGATGCGGCGCAGACCACACATCGTAGCCATCGAGTAGCCAGTTCAGTTGCTCCGCCGTCAACGTGATCACCGCCTCATCGAGCATCCGCGGCCAGCGAAACTTCTCATCGCTCTCGATCTTCTTCGACCAGATCGCATACCCGTTACGATCCCAGCCCAGATCTTCAGCATGTCATAGCGACGACCCACGAACACGTGCAGCGCCTCGGGAGCGAACGGATCGTGCTGCATCCCTTCGCGCACCAGCGCCGCCAGACCGTTGCGGCCCGTCCTCATGTCGATCGGTTCCCGGTGCAGGTACACCTTCACCTCCCCGCCCGGGCGCATCATCGCTCCTCTCCGACAGCAACGCCAAGAGCCAGGAGACTTCCGGGTAACCCGCGCACTCATCGTCCAACCCGAGGGATGTCGAATCCGACACCCCGTCGTCACCGCTGTCGTCGTCAGCGTCGCTGCGGCCGGGGCAATGCGCACCGGCGCAAACCCCACCACCGCCTTCGGTTCTTTCACCCTGGTGATGCTCACTGATCACCCCTTTGCGAACCAAGACCCGCTTGACCCATGCCCATTGGTGCAGGCTCAGCTCCTATCTCGGCAATACCGTGAAAGTCTACGCCTAGCTTTTTGGCCTGCTCCAAGTGGCCCAAGCACGTTCGCTCACGTTCATTCAACGCTTCCATGTTCCACTTCGGCATCGCGCTCTCCACCTCAGCGGCAACAGCGCCGCGGTGGAAAGCTTCGCCGATCAGGTATGGGGAAAAGAGGGGGGAGGCGCGCGGTGTACCAGTGACCGCGATCAGGATGCCTTGCGTCAGCGGCGATGCTGTACCAGGCGGGTGAGTGACGATGGTGCGGGTCAGTCTGTGGGGGGTTCGGGGTACAGGCGGCTTCTAACGAGTTCGCGGTAGCGGTCGATGGGATCGAGATGGATATGCAGAGCGGGATCGGCGGCGAGCTGCTCGAGCTTAAGTCCGATGCGGATGAGGGTTTCCCGATGACGCAGTTGCTCGGCGAGCAGTTCATCCAGTGCGGCCAGGAGTGATGGCGGGGCCAGCGGGGACTCTCGCCAGATCTCGAGCGCCAGCTGCAGGAACGGCAGATCGAAGTCCAGTTCCTCCTGCTGGTGGGTGCATTGGTAGGCGAAGTCGCCTGCGGTTTCCGCCGCGCAGGTGAGCGTTGCGGCGCTGTCCTTGACCACATCGTCCTGGCGCTTTTTCTCGAGCTGTCGTCGCCAATTTTTCTCTTGTCGGTTTTTCTTTTTGCGTGACATGGGATAGCTCTCCGCTGGGCCAGGATCCATTGGCCGTGCCCGATAGGCCCGAGACCCTAGGATACGATCCGTTGAGTGGTATGGCTTCAGGCGGTGTGTTGTCAAGGATGCCGACGCCGGTTTTGCCTGTGTTCGGATTGTGACCGTGGCCAGCGTGACTGCAGCCGGGAGTGTGCGGCGCAGGGGCGCCGCGAGAGCGTGCGGGCGGCGGGGGCGAAGTACCAGCAAAGCGGCAACGGGCGGCGCAACCACGCCGAGCGCCAGCGCCGTTACCGGGAGCGCCAGCGCGCCGGCCGCGTGACGCATCAAGCTTATTCCGCCACCGCACCGGTCTCGGCGATAGTCGGGCCGGTCAGTTTGGGCGAGGCAGTAACCCATGAGAGAGCGGCTGTGGATGGCGGTCACCCCGGGAGCGCTGCGCACGCGGGTGGTGGTGATGAACGAGGCGGGCAAGAGCGTGGTGCTGGCGCGATTGCCGCACGGACCGTCTCATCCGCAGGCCCTCAATCGCTTGAGCGAAGCGCTGGCGCTGTGGTGTGGGCGGCCGGTGCGCGTTGTGCTCGCTGTGGAAGGCCCGGAAGCGTTCTGCATCACGCGCCAATGGTTCGCGACGTTTGATCACCTGACCGGCCGGCCGCTGGTTGAGATCGAGTTCGCTGAAGGCTTACCGCCGCCGGATGAGGGAGGCTTTGCCGATGTGCGGCGGATGCTGCTGTCGCGGATGGCGCGTGGATGAGCGAGCCCGAGCGCCTCGCGCTCGCCGAGATCGACCGGCGGTATGGGGAGTTGCGCCTGGCGGCGCCGCAGTTGCTTAAGCAGTTGCGCGGCTCGGTGCAGCGGGAAGGGATCCGCCATCCAGTCGTGGTCAGCTGCGCCGTGGAGGTGGAGCGATGGGTGTTACTCGATGGCTTCAAGCGCGTGCGGGTGGCCGAGGAGTTGGGGCTCAAGGAGCTCTGGGCGCAGGTCGTGAAGTTGGATGCGACCCAAGCGAAGGCGGCGATCTTGAAGTGCAACCAGGCACGGCCCGGGCTGTGCGAGATCGAAGAGGCGTGGATCGTACGCTCACTGATCCGCGAGCAGGGCCTCAAGCAAGTGCAGGTCGGGGATCTTCTGGGACGGGACAAGTCCTGGGTATGCCGGCGTTTGCGACTCGCCGAGGCACTCGATCCGGCATTACAAGATGATGTGCGTCTGGGACTGTTGTCGGCGACGGCGGCCCGGGAGCTCGCGCGGTTGCCGCGCGGCAACCAAGCGCGAGCGGCCGAGGCGGTACGCGATCATCAACTGACGAGCCGACAGAGCGCGCAGCTCATCGAGCGCCTCCTCGAGACGGCCGATCCGATGGCGGTGCGCGAGGTACTCGCCGACCCGTTGCGCTACCTCACCGCCGAGGCGGCGAGTTCTGCGCGGCGGGATCCTCGCTTGAGCGAGGGCGGCAACCGGCTGCGCGGGCTGCTGGTGAGCTTTGGCGGCCTGAGCGATCAGTTGACGCGCAGCCTTGCTCGTTACGCGCCCGCGGGACTGCGAGCGACCGAGGCGCGGGTACTGGCGCCGGTACTCGAGCAAGCGATCGGTTCAGGTCGGCGGGTGAGCGAGCAGCTCGAGGCGCTCGCCGCCGCGAGTGGCCTGCGCGTTGCGGTCGAGGCCGCGCATGGATGAGGAGGTTCGCCGGCGTCTGGCCTACGAGGCACAGCGGCGCCGGCAACGCGGCGAGTCGCTGCGCTCGATCAGCCGAGTGCTTGGTATCCATCGTAAGACCGTGCGCACGCTGCTCGAGGAACTCGCCGCGCGGCGCGAGCAGGGCGACTCGGCGCCCGAGCGCGAGGTGCCGCCCTCGCCGGTGCGCCGGCCCTCGAAGCTCGATGCGTTCGCCGAGCAGATCGGGTCGTGGCTGGCGACGTACGAGGACCTGGCCGCGGTTCGGCTGCACGAGTTGCTCGAAGCGGCGGGCTTCACCGGCCGGTACACGATCGTGCGCGAGTACCTGCGCGGCCGGCGCAAAGCGGAGCGCCCGAAGCAGGCCTTCCAGCTGGTCGAGACGCCTGCCGGATACCAGGCGCAGTTCGATTGGTCGCCCTATGTCTTGCCCGGCTGCGGGGAGAAGGTGCAGTTCTGGGGGTGTACGCTCAGTTGGTCGCGAGCGCGCGCGTTCGAGGCGTGGGACAACAGCCGGCAGACGCCGATCTTGGGGTGTCTGAAGAGAAGCCTCGAGCGCTTCGGCGGCGTCCCGCAAGAGTGCGTCACCGATACGATGCCCGGCGTCGTGGATCGTTGGGAGTGCGATCAACCGATCTTGAACGTGCGCTTCGTGGACTTTGCCGCCTACTACAACTTCACGATGAACATCGCCCCTCGGGGGATGGCCCGTTACAAGGGCAAAACGGAACGCCCGTTCTGGTTCGTCGAGTGCAATCTCTTGAACGGCCGCAAGTTCTCCGGCATCGAGGAGTTCAAGCAGGTGCTCGCCGGGCGGCTTAACGAGCGGGCCATGAACGGCCGCATCCGATCACGCAGTCCCGACTGTCTTCGCCTCACTGGCTTCTGCCGACGTTCAAATCCCCATAGATCCGCGACCCTGCTGATCGGCATCAGCACGTCCCCGCGCGTTTCCTCCCTCGGGGCTTGCCCAACGCCTGCCCTCACAGTCACAGCGCGCGCACCGGCATCTGCGTTCACGGGCAGGCGTCGAGCAACCCTTAACGACAGCGGCGGTTCGCATAGTGAAAACTTCGACCAGTCCAGTCGACCCTGATCGGCAGGGCAAACAGCAGAATTACTCCCTTCCCAACGTTCTGACATCCTCCGTAAGTCTCGGAGCAGAGCGGCAAAACGATACCGATAGGCTCATCGCCGGATGCGAGCAGCGCCGAGGCCTTTGCCTCACTCCAAGGGACTACATCATCGGGATTGGCTGCATGCTCCAAAAGCCGTCGATCGAGCTCAGCCTTCTGCGCTTCCGTCGGACCCGGTACGGCATTTCGCTCGACGATGCTGTCCCAAAGTGCTTCGACCAATTCGATCTGTTCTTCCACAGATAGTTGGCGAACTTGGTCGAGTTAAGATTCATTCATTGTCAGACTATAACCCTCTGCGGCGGCCCGGGCTAACGACGCAAATGCGGAGATATCGGAGGCCGTTGGTGTTCGAGGTATCCGTTCCATTCTTCAAGGGATTCACAGGGTCAACAGATTCTGCGTCGTGGCCTTCCTGACGGCGGCGATCGGAATGCTGGTATCAAAAGTAACAAGTCTTCCTTCACGCTGAACCGCGAGAGCTAGAAGGTATATGTCGGTCAGTTGCCGCGGTCCATGAATTCGGGCCGAGTCCACAACACCCGAATCCAACAGGCTGACTTCATCCGGCCAGAATTCATGGATATCTTGATGGCAGGCCTCGGCTAGACGCTCAATGACAGCTTGAACTGGTAACGGGTTTGGATAGCCAGGATTCGACATGATGCGGATACACCCGTTTTGCGTGATTGGACATGATGCCCAACCCCCCCGCGCATGCTTCGCGAACCAATTGATCGCTGAATCATGAGATGCATGATCGGAGTCCAACAGCGCAATCAGCACATTGACATCGAACAATGCGCGCACTTGCTAAAGACCGCCGATCTCAAGCCCATTCGTGGCGATGACGCGCACGAGATTGGCCTGGGTTAACGTCCCTAGTACGCATCTTCATCACGAAGCTTGTCGATCAATTCATTCGTGACGATACCGCCACGTCGTGCGAACGGCTTAAGTCCATAAACTGCCCTTGGTTCCTTCACGGAGAGCGCCTCCTGCGGAGTCGTCAGCGCACGCCGAGCTAGCTCGGAGATCATCTCGCCGATGGTCTTCCGTTCCCGCTTAGCCCGCTCCTTGGCGGCCTGCAGCACATCGTCAGCTATATCGAGAGTGGTTCGCATGCATCAGATGCTAACACATCAAACATCACGAGTCCATCTTTGTCTTATGAGGGCGCACTAGTGGTTGGCTTCAGCAACCTATCGCGCAACGCCAAGGGTGCACAGCGCGCGCTCGGCCTCCCCTTGCATGCCGCCAATCTGTGTGTTACATACTGAACAATATGGTTCAGTATTCGCCCATCCGCTTCGATGCCTCGTTCGCCGCGCTCTCGGATGCCACCCGACGCGGCGTTCTGGAACAGCTAGGCCGCGCAGATGCCTCGATCACGGACCTTGCCGGGAAGTTCCACATGACCCTCACCGGCATGAAGAAGCACGTCGGCGTCCTGGAAAACGCGGGGCTCGTCACCACGGAGAAAGTCGGGCGGGTGCGGACCTGCAAGCTCGGCCGGCGCCGACTGGAAGAAGAGATGTCATGGATCGAGCGCTACCGCGGCTCCTGAACGCACGCTTCAACGAGCTGAAAAGATCATCGCGGAACTAAACGGAAGGAGAAGACCGTGGCCGCAACAAGAGAGAGTGAGCCAGCCCCATGAAGAACCGCACGACAGTGAAACGGAAGTCAGAGCTCGAACTGGTCGTTACGCGAATTTTCAACGCTCCGGCGCGCATCGTGTACCAGGCCTGGACCACACCCGAACTCCTCAAGCGGTGGTGGGCACCGAAGTCGACAGGCGTGACGCTGCTGTCCTGTCAGGCGGATGTCCGCTCCGGGGGCAGCTACCGATTCGAGATCGGCCAGGATGGCGCAAAGCCCCTGGCGTTCTTCGGCAGGTATCTCGAGGTCATACCGAATTCACGCCTGGTCTGGACCAACGAAAAGCGAAGACGGCCCATCACCACGGTGACGTTCGAGGAAAAGGCCGGCAAGACACTGGTGGTCATGCACGAACGCTATCCCTCGAAAGAAGCTCTCGACGCCACCCTCGCAGGGATGGAGGGGGGATGCCCGAGTCGTTCGCGCAATTGGACGAGCTTCTCGTCACCCTGGGCGCGAGCGTGGGACGGTCATGAAGCCGTCGATCCCGCGGTCGGCCGCACAAGGGGTCGTACCGTCGCTGCGCCGTGGACGGGATCGTGTCCGAGGGCCACCGACGCTCTCCAGAGAAGACGTACCGGAACGTCTCAACACAGGTCGGGTCGCGAGCGTGGAACGCCTCCATACGGTGAACGGGCGCCAATCTTCATCGGACGGTTTTCATCGCCAGAACAATCTGGCCGCGTACCGTTCGCAGCAGACGCATGTCTCCCGGACTGATGGCTTCCGTTCCGGCAGGTCGCGACCGACCAGAATGCAGGCGATGGGCGAATTCTCTGAAAGGATGGGGAGAATAAGAAGCTGGTGGTCTGCGGACAAGCTTTGGTGAAGTACTGTGGAAGGCGCGTGGCGATTGTCGGAGCGAGAGCGTTTTGGATTTGCAGATCCGAACCGCGCGAATTGCGGCGGCGAACAGGTCCCCAGGCGAGTCAATGTCAATTTCCAGCTGATCCGCTTGGGCCTTCGTGATTGCTCCGCACCACACGCGTGCGCGCATCTTCGGCGTACCCGCGTCCCTCAGCAGCAGAATGGAGCGGCTGTAGCCGAATCCAGTACGCAGGCATTCCAACGCGGTCAGCAGGATTGCGCTCAAGCTATGTCGCTCTGCAATCAACTGTGTAAGATCCTGGAGCCGCGAGAGGACCAGCTCGTGGCTGTTGGCGGGTTTCCCGACAGTATCGAGCCGGCCCGTCAGTGGGGCCGAGTCGTCGATCACACTCCCCTCGGGAAAGCCGTCGTTGGCTAAGAGGGGCTCAGGGACCGCAGCATCAAGCAAGGCGCGCACCGGCGCCATCTGAGCATCAGCGGCGCTTACCCAACGATCGAACACCTCGCCCGTGACTCCGCTGTCGGCAACGCACTGCCTGCGCACATCGGCGAAAGGGCGTCGCGTTCCGCGCCGTGGCGATGCCTTAGGTGCTGTGCGGTGGTTTTCGCCAGAGCGACGATCCGGTCTAAGCGGTGAATCTTTTTCGCGTCGGCAGGCGTGATCGTTCCCGTACCGAGCGACACGAGCGCGTCGGGAATTCCCCAGGAAATCAGTACCTCGTTGGTCAGGGTTTGCAGCGACATTCCAAGCACCTCCTGTGCGGCGCTTGCTTCGGAGGCTCCATTGACCACGCGCCGGGACATTTCGCGGAAACGATCCAGATCGATCATCACCAGCAGCAGCTTGGCAACGTTACCGAGCAGTGCGGCGATGGCCGCCTTCTCCTTGTCGTCGGGCGCCAGGTGACGGGACATCTCTCGGGCAAGCAGAGAAGCCTGAAGGGCCTGAATCAATTCCGCCTTCAGGGCGACAGCGCGTTCCTTGTCCGGCAATTGATCGACGAACAACATTCCGAGCGCGAGAAGCTTGACCCGTTCGAACCCGATGACGACGATGGCCCGCGTGACGGTGGTGATGCCCGCACCCGAATTGAGCCGGTAGCCGGCGCTGTTGGCGATGCCGAGGATGCGCTGGGTTAGATAAACGTCGGCGAGAATGACATTGCGCAATTCCTAAATTCGACTCGGCGTCGGAGTCTGCCATGGACACAATCCGCGCGATGGAGGTCCCGAGCCCCGGTAGTTGGGGATGCCGACGCATTGCATCGAGGAGGGCGTCGCCTCCCCGGGTGGATCCAGGTGTAACCGCCATTGAGATAGTATCCTCCGATCCAAAGCTCTCGGCGCGCCCGCGGCCCACGGCGCAGATAAACGGGTCAAGTCGAATATCTGGGACCCGGCTACTTGCGGCGCATTCGGGTGCCGAGACGCACAGACATCTCAATCTCTTCCGGTGCAACCCGCAGCGGGAAGTAGGCACCCGATACATGTGCTGCATGGAGGCTCGCACCTTCCAATCGGCAGCTGCGCAGGTCGAGCCCGCGAAGATCGGCTTGGCGGAAGTAACAGTCGGAGAAGTCGATATTGGCGACGTCCACGCCGCGCAGATCGATGCCGCGAAAGTCGCAGCCGCGCAGGTCGCTCGTTTCGCCTGCCTTACTGCGCCGGTTGAACTCCTCGCTGCCACCCTCGCGCAGCAGCAAGTACAGGGGATCGGCTCATTTTCGTGGTTTTCCGCCGGACATGGGATAACTCATCGGCGCAGCGGCGGAAGTCTTGACATCTAATAGGGCGGAACGCTGCCGGATTGTGCCGGGAAGGCCTGATCAAGCTCCGATAATCAACGTCGCGCTCAAGTTTCTGCCGGGAGCGCCGATTCCTCTCATACGCACTATTTCCATGAAGGTCAGGATTATGTCAACGAACTCAATTGCTGGAATCATGCCAAGGAACGACCAGGAGCTGTGTGGGGCGCCGACCGGTCCTCTTACGCAAGAGCAGCCGGCCATGGAACTCAAATTCTTGAAGTGGTTCGGTTGCGGGGGCAGGCACGGGTGGAGGCACTCTATTTTCTGCGCTGCTCGCCGCCCTGACGCAGTTCGTCCAAGACAATTCTGCCTCCGGCAGCACCACAGGGGTCGCCTCGGCCACCTCGACGCCTGCTGCGACCACCGCCGTCGATGCCTCGACGGCTGCCGCCGCGACGACCGCGGCCGCGGCGAGTCCTACGGGAGCGGGCAGCTCCGGCGCCACGACGAGCACCGCTGCGACGAGTTCCTCCGGTTCATCTGCCGCCTCGGGTTCACTGGCGTCGGATCTGCAGACCTTTCTGCACGACCTTTCCCAGGCTCTCCGGCAGGCAGGCGGCTCGCATCACGGCCACCACCACGGCGTCCCCGTTCGGAGCCCGCACAGACCTATAGCGCCCCGACGCCGCCGGCCAACGCCGGCACGCCGGGCACTACGGGTGCCGGCACCGCGGCCGCGGCGGCCGCAACCATCACCTCGCCCGCCGCTGTAGTCACCTCCACGACCGGCACAGGCGTCGGCACAACCGCCGGCACGACTCCGGTGACGTCCGCGACGGCCACAGCCACGGCCGGTGCCGGAGTCAGCAATCGGGCAATCGCCCACTACGGTCGGGACAGCGTCATTTCCGAGCTCAAGACCTTGATCAGCGACTTGAGCAATGGTCAGGGGGGCGGCACGACCTCCGCAGCCGGAGGCGCGTCGAATTCCTTATCGACTGCGCTATCCAATCTTGCCACGGCATTCGGCAAGCTCGTCAGTGACTTAGGCGGCTCGACGTCCGTGGCGCCTGTGGCTGCCGCTCCCACGGCCAGCGACTGATCCAGCACCGCCGTCCCTGCATCGAGCACGGCGGCCTCTGCGTCGAGCAGCGCGACCGCGCAAACGCCGACAGCCGCGCTGCAATCCTTCTTGAGCAGCTTTCTGCAGGATCTGCAGAACGGCGGCAGTTCCTCGAATGCGCGGGGCTACAGCCTCAACGTGACCGCTTAGCTGCGCCAAGCTGCGGTCGGCTCTTGGTCGAGTGCGACATTGAGGAGCCTATGGCAGAGCCGTAGGGGCGGCGAAATAGGCTTTGGACAACGCCTGGAACTGATCCGCTGTCCGTCGTGATGTTGGTCTGGTGACTCTCGCCGGCGCTGAACACCACACCGAGACCTCCGACCGCGGTCAGCTGAGCTGGGTGGGTAAGAAAATATTGCTCGCGATTGTCCCGGAAGTGAAAATCCGTGCCGCCCGGCGTAGTAGACGGAACACCCTGCGGGGTCTGCCACCAAATCACCGGCAGATTCCCTAGCCCCGCGTGGAACGCCTCTACGAGAGCCAGATGCTCGGTAAAATCTGGAAGACTGAGATTGGTATCATCCCAGTACCATCCGGTCCCCGCCCGTACGCAGCCGTCCGTGGCATCCTGAACCTCGAAGCATCCCGCGTCTCGGTCCAGAGTCTGCGCGACGATGAAGTCGGCGTTTTGCGCACCGAGCGCACTCATGAACGCCACGACATCGGCCGTCGTGGACGCGCCCCAGGTAGAGTACGGGAACCCGACGTAAGCCTTCGGCGCGTACTTGCGGGCCATTTGAATCAAGCACGCCGCAATCCCCTTCACATCATTCGAGAGGCTCGCGCAATCCGCATTGGTGTTGACGTAGGCAAACACGGTTGACGGATCGCCACTGCTCGCCAACTTCTCGGAGTATCCCCAGAAATCCGGCTCGAAATTGACCAGCGCGGGTTTGTCGAAAGCCGCGATCTGTCGATACAACAAACGTACGTTGGACCAATAGACATTCATGAAGCTGGTACTGTTCAGCCCTGACACATTCCCGTCGCCGTTGGTCGCCATTTGGTAAAGCGTATACATGGGAACTGCGCCCATCGATTCCGCCTGTGACGCAACGATGCCCACATACGCTCCGGCCGGGCTGTTCCATGTCGTCCAATCGCCTGCACCGGCGCCGACGAGATACTCGTCAAATATATCCGGTGTCAATGCTTGCGCTTTGACCGCCGTTACGATGTCGGCGTTTCCTTGAGTGCCGATGCCGACGAGAAAACGTGCCGGCTTGCCCAATTTCGCGGCGAGTTGCGCTGCCGAGGAACCGCCGCCGGAACTGCTGCTCGAGGAACCGCCGCTGGAGCTGCTGCTCGAGGAACCGCCGCCGGAGCTGCTGCTCGAGGAACCGCCACTGGAACTGCTGCTCGAGGAACCGCCACTGGAGCTGCTTCTCGAGGAATCACCCGAGCTGCCCGCAGCGCCGCCGGCGCAGGCGGCGAGCAGAACGGCTGAAAGCAGCACGGCCGCCGTTGTGAAAAGGCGCATCATCAAGTCTCACTCCATTGGCTGCCGAGAGGCATACGCGTCTTTTACTGGATGCCGCGCTCGCGCCCAATTGTCGCTGCGCGGCGACGTGCGCGTGGTGCGATTTCTTTTTCGCGTGATGGTTTCCGGCTGAACAGTCTTGCGACAGCCGTCGCGGACCCCGGCACGGATTTTGTGCAATCGACGCGCGGTGTTGATCAGTCTCCACCGCGATAAGCCAGGCGTGATCAGGCCTGCGGCGTCGCAGGCGGCGCCCGGTAACGGATGAATGGCAGAACGCGCGCCAGCCCCGCCAGCAAGCCGTGTTGGTCGATCCAGATCGCATAGGCCACGTACGTCGGGATCGCGGCTCAGATGCCGCTCCTCGGTGCGGGCACGGGCGTAGTAGATCAAATTCAACAGTGCCAGCAGCATGCAGTTGCGCAGCGCCGCGCCCCAGCCCTGTTCGCTCACGAAGGGCACCGATATCAGCCACCAACTCAAGTTCTTCGCCAGGTAGGCAGGATGTTTCGTGAATCGATACGGTCCGTCGGTGATGATGCCCCGATGGGTGAGATTCGAGAAGCGTAGGCCGAAGGACACCGTGCAGAGCGCGTAGATCACTGTTAGCGCAATGATGGCGGCAGCCCATGCGACGCGCACCATCGGTCAAGTCTGCAGCCAGTTGTCCCAATAGATCGCATCGTCGTACTGCAGGTAGAAGCGTCCTATGACCGAATAGAACGGCTGATAGCAGATCAAGGCGACCAGCCAGCCGGCAGCGGTCGGCTCGACACTGCGAATATGCGAATCGAACAGCCGCATCGCGGCGCCGTATCCCACCACGCAGAACAGCAGATCGACGGCATAGGAAAGATGGTAGAAAACTTGGTAGACGGCCATGACGCCGCGGTCGGAGGCGAGGGCGTGCAGCGCCGCGCTCAACGATCGCACTTCGGCGCCTAAATAGACCGTCATCAGCGGAAGGAAAAATCCTTTGATCACCCAGCCGAGCAAATGGCGCCGAATCAGCGCGCCGTCGACGTCCCGCCACCGGCCGATGATGAGAGTGCCCATGGCAAGTACTCGTCGTCGGCTTCCTCAATCCGCCGGTCCGCCCACAGGAGATACAGCGGTACGAGGGCGCCCGCCGGCGCGAGCGTGCGCAGAAACCGCCAGTAGGGGTCGTAGAAATTGCCGCCGTATTCCGGGAACAGCCAGTACGCAAATGCCACCAGGCCGAAGGTGCCGGCGACACCGCACAGACGGATCCCTACGCGCCGCAGATCCAGGGGGCGAAGCGCCTTGCCAGGCAGCGCGCCGCTCGAGGGTGCACGCAGCGACGGCCAATAACGCTCGCACAGAGCGATGACGAGGACGATCCCTATGCAGGGCAGCAGGGGTGCGTACAGAAGCCCGCCGCGCAGGCCCAAGTCGCCGGCAATGTCGATCGCCCCAATCAACGCCAGCCCAACGCCCATCGCCACACAGCACAGGGCGAAGTTGGCCGCTGAGCGAGGGCGGACGCGTCGTCGCTCATGGTCCGGCGTGCTGGAGCATGGATTGCGCGAGCGGCCGCTTACGCCGCCGCCGCATCAGCAGCGCCGAGCACACCAAGATGGCGTCCATGGGTTCGCGAAAGCGACCCTCCATCACCCCCTCGTTCTGCAACAACAGCAGCGCGATCGTCCCGAGGGCGCACAGCGGCATCAAGTACTCGATGTCGCGATAGCGGCGCCTCAACACACCCCATGTCACGAAGAGGATCAGCGGCGCCCAGATCCACCGCGTCCACAGAGTCAATCGGCCGAACAGGCCCGCGGGATCGGAATTCGGCCAGGTTTGCGCGAAAAGCAGATAGGCGCAATCCTCGATGCGCTGCCTCCCCGCGGAGAACGCGCGTTCGCGCGCCACCCGGCGCTTCTCGGCGATCCACGGCGCGCGCCCCTGGATCAGATCGATCCTGATCTCGGCCACTCCGCTGCGGTCGGTGGTCCAGCGCGAGAAGGGCCAGAAGGTCGGATTGTAGAAACTCGGTGAACCGAATCGGTAGCGTCCCTCGGGGCCGTAATCGACGGCAATGTCGCGCATCCCGCTCGCATGGTAGATCTCATTGAAGTACAGATTGCCGAGCGGCGCGAAGTAGCCGAGCTTGGCGCGGCCGTGCAGGCCCGCGGGAACGACCAAGACGGCGGCGACTGCGATGGCGCCGAGGAGCTTGATGAGCCGCTGCGGCTGGGTGCACCACAGCCACGCGATGCAACCCAATGCCATGGGCAGGGCGACCGTTCGCGTGAGGGCCGCGCAGGTCCAGGCGATGACCGCGACGATGAATGCGGCTGAATCCCCCTTGCGCCTCGACCGCAGCGTCAGCCAAAAGCAGTATCCGAGCAGCGTCAGCAGCAGCGTCTCGTTCATGAAGTACGCATACACGCTGATCGATTCCGGAACGATCCCGATGAGAATGGCGCCGCACAAGGCGCGGCGCCTGGAGGCAACTTCGCGCAGCGCCCGGTACCACCCGTAGGGCATGGCCGCGCACAGCAGGCCGCAGCCGAGCAGCACCGTGGGGGCGAACCCCTGGGAGAGGCTGCGCAGGGCGAAAATCCAGCTCTGATACATGAACGGATCGGCGCTGCCCATGATGGTGGGGTGCAGAAAATTCGCGCCGTTCTCCCAGTGCCGCAGCGGATCGGAAAACAGGTGATCCAACGGCGAGTTGAAGAAGGGGTAGAGCAGGCGGCAGAGCAGCAGCAAGCCGAAGGCCGTTTGCAATCGGTGCACCGTGAACGATTCTTGCCAAAGGAGTCGCGGGACGCTCACTGCGGCATCCCGACATTACGCCGTGTTGCCTGCGTCGATGGTCAGGGTGGTTCCAGTGATGTTGCGGCCCCCATCTCCCAACAAGAATTCGATGCTGCGCGCGATGTCGATCGGGTCCGCCATGCGCTTGAGCGCACTGCGCCGGGCAATCTGCTGGCGTTGCGCGTCGCCCAACTCATGGGTCATCTCGGTGGCGATGAAGCCGGGGGCGAGGGCATTCACGGTGATGCCGAGCTGGCCCACCTCGCGCGCCAGCGATCGCGTGAATCCGATCAGCGATGCTTTGGTCGCGCTGTACACCGCCAAGCCGCTGTAGCCGGTGAACGCCACCACGGAGGCGATGTTGACGATCCGGCCTTCACGCTGCGTCATCATTGAGCGAACCACGTACTTCGTGAGCATGATCGGCGAGACGGTGTTGAGCTGGATCAGCCGCTGGATGTCGTGATCGAGCATGTTGCTGAGAATGCCGCTCGTACCAAGGCCTGCGTTGTTGACGAGGCCGTAGATGGGGCCGAAGTCCGCGCGCAGCGCTCTGACCATCGGCGCAATCGCGCCCACATCGGATAAGTCGCAGGAGCGGAACTCGATGGCGCCGCGGCCCCCGTCCACCGCGGCGCGGCTCGCGGCCGCCAACCCGTCGGTGCTGTTGCGCGCGAGCGCAATGACGCGATAGCCGGCGGCCGCCAGCGCACCGGACATCGCGAGTCCAAGGCCGCGGCTGCCGCCTGTCACTATGACGTTTTGCATTGGCCATTATCATCCATGGCGCAAACGACCGGCAAGCGCCGCACTACAGGGCGTGTACCCGCTCAAGCAGGCCCGCATTGAAGAAGCCGACCAGATGCCGCTGATAATCCTCCGCGGCGGCCCGCGAATACCCCCCATGATGAGCGCCGGGCACCATCCACAGGCTCTTCGGCTCGCGGGCCGCCGCGTACAGTTCCATCACCATGGCCGGCGAGACGACCTCGTCGAGCGCGCCGCCGATGATCAGGATCGACCGCGGGGAGATTGCGCCGATGACGTCGCGCGGCGACATGCGGCCCGGGACGAGGCCGGTATTGCGCACGGCCCAATAGGCCGGCCATTCGCTGAGAAAGCTCCAGCGGCCGTGCAATCGGCGCAGATACTCCTCGTAGTCCGGCGGCGCCGCCTCGATGACGACGGCCCGAAGCCGCGGATCGACCGCAGCAACCTGAGTCATGAGGAAGCCGCCGATCGAGAAACCCAGGCCGCCGATCCTGTTCGGATCGATTTCAGGGCGCGCAGCGAGCCAGGTGAGGGCCGACATCAATGCATGCTGCTCGATCGGCCCGTAGTGAATGTCGCCCCGGCCCTCGCTGTCGCCGTCTCCGGGCCAATCGAATGCGAGTACCCCGAAGCCCGCCGCCGCGAGCAGGCGCAGCTCCGCCAGCATGCTTGAGCGATCGGCATTGGTGCCGTGGCTAACGACGACGGCCGCGTGGTTCAGGGAGGGCGCGTACCAGCCGGCGATGCGCAGCCCGTCCGTAGATTGGAATGCAACGAGCTGCAGGTTCGGCACGCCGGTGAGCTCGGGCTGCCGCAGGGACGCGGACATCGGCCACGGCTCGAAGTCGAGCCGGGCGGCGCGGTAGTTTCTATAGGCAACGGCGCCTGCGAACAGCGCCGCGAACGCCAATAGCGCAAAGATGCCTGAGCGAGCGGCAGCGCGGCGCCTTCTTCTGCTTAACAACGGGGATTCCCTCGGAATGAATGTCGCAGCTGCCGTCTAGCGCGACTTACTTGCCCGCTTGAGTCTACCGGCCGGTCGAGCCTTCGGCTAGTCCAAGCATTATCCAATGGGGTATGAGTCTGGAGAGAGGGGTGTGATTCCAACGGGGTATGAGTCTGAGCAGGTAGCTGGGATCGATCATGATGCAAAGCATGGTGATCCAGATGAACGACCGACAATTACAGACCCTGGGGCAGTTACAGGCCTTTTTGGACGGCACCACGGCGGTGGATTTTGGGGTCGCCGCCGAGGAGCGGTACGGCTTCATCGGCCGCACGGTGCGCCGGTTTAGCTACGCACGCTTGAAGCGCGCAGAGAAGGCCGTGGTGCTGCGTTTCCTCGAACGGGTGAGCGGCTATTCACGTCAGCAGTTGACCCGGTTGGTCAAGCGCGGGGCTGACCGAACGCCGCTCGTGAAGCGCTACCGCGGCTCGCGCACCAGTTTTGCCAGCGTCTATACCCTAGCCGACGTGCTGCTGCTGGCGCACACCGATTCTCTGCACGGCACGCTCTCGGGGCCTGCCACCAAGAAGCTCATGGAGCGGGCGTGGCGCCTGTTCGGCGATCCGCGCTACGAACGCCTGGCGGCGATCTCCGTGGCCCACCTGTACAACCTGCGTCAGCGCAAGGGTTATCAGTGCCACCGCCAGCGCTGGACCAAAACTCGCCCCGTGACGATCCCGATCGGCACCCGGCGTGCGCCGGCGCCGAATAACCGGCCTGGCTACCTGCGGGTCGATAGCGTGCACCAGGGCGATCAGGACGGCCTGAAAGGCATCTATCACATCAATGCGGTGGACTGCGTCACGCAGTTCGAGGCCGTCGCCACGTGCGAGCGCATCAGCGAGGCGTATCTGATCCCGGTGTTGGAGGAAATACTCTCGAGCTTTCCCTTCGTGATCCGCGGCTTTCACAGCGACAACGGCTCCGAATACATCAACCGGTACGTCGCCGAACTGCTCAATAAACTGCTCATCGAAGAGCACACCAAATCGCGCTCGCGCAGCAGCAACGACAACGCACAGGCGGAATCGAAGAACGGCTCAATCGTGCGCAAACACTTCGGATACAGCCATATTCCGCAGCGCTTCGCCCGAGTGGTCAATGACTTTTGTCGCGACCAGCTCAATCCCTACATCAACTTCCATCGCCCTTGCCTGTTCCCCGAAACCATCACGGACGCCAAGGGCCGGCAACGAAAACGCTACCCCTACAAACTCATGATGACTCCCTACGAGAAGCTCAAGTCGATGCCCACCGCAGAGCAATATCTGAAGCCCGGAATCCGCTTCGAAGATCTCGATACGCTGGCCCATTCGATCAGCGATAATGATGCCGCCGAACGCCTCAACCAGGCCAAAGCCCGATTATTTAAGTCCTTCTCCAACCGATCGAAATCAGCCGCCTGAAACCCCGGAATCACCCCTCGCTCAGACTCATACTTGGATTGGAAATTACTGACTTTCACCGTCTACCACCCGCTCCGGCCCGTCGGATGGACTCCACTCGGTGATGTTGATGGGTGACAATGAGGTGGCCGCAGGCTATCTCGCAATGATCGAGAGGGCCTCCCATGGAAACGCGCCGCACGAATCCTCTGCTGCACCTTCTGGCGAGCGCGCTGGTGATGCAGGCGCTATTGTCCGGCGTCAGCCTGGTTGTCGGATTGCTCATGATACGCCGCGCGAGCGATCTCCAGTACGGCTACTACGTGCTGATACTCAACGGCTTCATGTTGGTGGTTGGTCTGCAAACCTCCTACATCCAACCGAACCTTGTGGTACGCATCACCCGCGCAGGCGCAGCGGAGCGCGCGGACATCATCGGCGGTCTATATCGGGATCAGCGAAGACTGTGGCCGCTGATTCCCTGCTTGGTGGCAATTCCGACCGTCGTTCTTTGGATGGGCGGGGTTGTAAATACTCCGTCGGCCATCGTGATGATTGCCGCCTCCATCGGCGTCTCATTGGTTCTTTTTCGCGAGTTCTTCCGCATGGTGCTGCTGAACAGCCGCAGGCCGGCGCAAGTCCTCGTCTCCGATGCCGTGTATGCGGTTCTGCTGGTGGGCGGCGTACTGTTTGCGACAACGACAAAGGCCCCGGCGGCAGTCGCCGCTGTGTGCATGGGCATCGCCGCCCTGGTGGGCGGCTTGTTGTGCTCGAGAGCGTTGTGGCGAATCGAGGCCTGGAACATTCGCGGCGCGCCCGGAATCTTGCGGGCCATTGCACCGGTGGGCACTTGGTCCGCCGGCGGAGCCGCGGTTCATTGGCTATTCAGCCAGGGCTACAGCTATCTCGTCGCGGGGATGCTGAGCGTGCCGGCGGTTGCCGCCATCGCCGCGACCCGGCTCATCGTCATGCCGATCAATCTACTCTCGACCGGTCTCGGTACCGTCATGCTGCCTACCGCCGCAGCATGGCTGCACGCACATGGAGCCTCGCGCGTATCGCGCCGCATGCTGTTGATCGCGATCGGCCTGGCGATCGTCGCGATTTGCTACTGCTTCCTCGCCTGGGTGCTGCGCGACTGGCTCTTTGCGCATGTACTGAAGAAGCAATTTACGCACCGTGACGAACTGCTGCTTTTGTGGTTCGCAATCGCTCTGGCGATGCTGCTGCGGGACCAGTTGATCTATCTGTTGGCCGTGCGCGAGCGTCTTCGATCGACCATCACGCTCACATTCTTCAGCGCCTTGGTTTCGATCGCAGTGAGCTATTTCGGCATTCTGTACGATGGGGTCATCGGCGCGCTCATGGGCATTCTCGTCGGCGAGATATTGAACGTCACTGGACTTGTATTCTTATCGGTGATCGAATCGCGCAGAGCCATGCAAGCGCGGGAATCATAGACCCACATGCAATGACGACGAGAGAGAAGAAGAGGCTGCTGTTCGTGGCGAATGTATTCTTAAGCCCGCTCGATCGCGGGGAGAGAGTGCGGGCGTACAGGCTGCTCGAGTCTTGCGCGAAGGAGTTCGAAGTCACCTTCGTCGGCCCGAGGCCCACCGCCCCGGGCTCCGCGCCGATTCCCTCGTTCATTGCGCACTATGTGCCGATCGACACCGAGCCGCGGGGCGGGTTCGACTGGCTGACTTATATCCGTGCCCTGCGTTCGGGAATTGGCATGCCGTTCGGCAATTTTCTGCAATTCAAGTTCTTACGGGCGCTAAAGGGTTTGGATCTGGACGGCTTCGATTTGATTTGGGCTGCGCGCCCGCATCTTGCTCCGCTCTTTCGCGATCAGCGCTCCCATACGGTGGTGGATTTCGACGACGTGGAGCATTTAAAGCTGCGCGAACTGATCCGGCTGCAAAGGCCCTCGCTTCCATGGCTGCACAATTGCTATCGATATGCGGTCTATCGATTCGCCGAATTGCGCGGTTTTCGCGATTTCCTGCGAATCATCGTGTGTTCGGCGGAGGATCAATCGTATTTGCGGCCACGCGGGGCGGGCAGCGTGGAGGTTGTGCCCAATGGGGCGATGATCCCCGAAAGCCCTGTCCCGCTGCGTTCACGCTCGCCCGGGGAGCCGTTGCGCGCCGTGTTTCTCGGCAATATGGGCTACCAGCCGAATATTGACGCGGTGGATTTTTTCGCGGACCGGGTGTTGCCGGCCGCATCCGGGATTGTCGGGTCCTTCGACGTGATCGGATCGAACGTGCCGCCCGAACTCGATCGCAGGCATTCGGGGCGCGTCAATTTTCGCGGCTACGTCGAGGAGCTGGACGCGGCCTTGCTGGAATATGACGTGATGGTTGCGCCGGTACGTTTCGGCAGCGGCACCAAGCTGAAAATTCTCGAGGCGATGGCGAACGGCATTCCCGTGGTCTCCACTCCCCAGGGTGCCGAGGGGCTTGAATTGGTGGACGGCGTGAGTGTGCTGCTGGCCTCGACGCCGGCGCAGATGGCCGAGGCGCTGATGCGGCTGGCAAAGTCGCCGCCATTGTGCCGGCAAATAGCGGCGCAAGCGCATGCGCTTGCCTGCAGGCGATTCTCCTGGAACGCCATCCAGGACGCTCTTGCCGCGCAATTGCTGGATCTTGCGCGCCCCGCGGCGCAGTGCGCATGACTGCGCCGGTCCTCTCGGCCGGCTTCAAAGCTTTGTTCCCGGCTGCGGTGGCCGCCGTTGAGCTGCGCGGACTTGGCGATCCGTCGCTGCTGTTGCCGGCCGAATCAGCAAGCCTGGGACGGGCCGTGCAGTCGCGAATTCAAGAGTTTGCCGCCGGCCGCTTGTGCGCCCGGCTCGCGCTGGCGCAGTTCGGCATTCACGATTTCGCCGTGGCCGTACGCGGTGACCGCCAGCCGGCGTGGCCGCCGTCCATGGTGGGGAGCATCACGCACACGGCGGGTCTGTGCGCCGCGGTCGTCGGCGAGGCGGCGCGCTTCCTGGGGCTGGGCCTGGACAGCGAGGTGGTCGGCGACGTGAAACCCGACCTGTGGCCGAAAATCTGCGTGCCGGATGAAACCGCGTGGCTGCGCTCGCTGCCGACCGAGGAGCGGGCGCGCGCGTCGGCGCTGATATTTGCCGCCAAAGAGGCGTTCTACAAGTGCCAGTATCCGGCCACCGGCGAATTCTTGGATTTCCACGACATTCGGCTCGGCGTTCGCGGATGGCAGTCAGAGCCCGCGGTGTTTGAAGTGCATGCGACGCGCGCGCTGCGGATCGGCGCCTTGACCGCCTTCCCCGTGCCCGGAAAATACCGCTTCCACGAGAGCTACGTGTCGGCCGGCGTTGCGCTCGATGCGCCTCAATAAGCCTTGTCGTCGCGAAACACCTTGACCGCGGTGAGCAGAATGATCTTGACGTCCAGCATCGGCGTCCAGCGCCGCAGGTAGTCGAGATCGTAATTCACCCGCGCCTCCATCTCGTCGAGCTGCGAGGTTTCGCCGCGGCATCCGTTCACCTGTGCAAGACCCGTGATGCCGGGCAACACCTTGTGGCGCACCATGTATCCCTTGATGAGCTTGCGGTATTCCTCGTTGTGCGCGACCGCGTGGGGCCGCGGGCCCACCAAACTCATGCGGCCCTGCAGCACATTGATGAGCTGCGGCAGCTCATCCATCGAGGTGCGCCGCAGAATCGCGCCTATGCGGGTGATGCGGTTGTCGGTCTTCGACGCCTGCCGGATCTGCGTGCCGTCTTCAGTCACGGTCATGGTTCTGAATTTGTAGACGGCGATCTCACGCCCGTCCAGCCCATAGCGGCGCTGCTTGAATATCACAGGTCCCGGCGAGGAGATCTTGACCAGCAGAGCGATCACCAGCAGCAGCGGCAGGAACAGCAGCAGCACCACGACGGACAATACGATGTCGGTCAGCCGCTTGGTCACGCCGCGATAGCCGTAGAACGGGGTTTCGCACATGGCGACCACGGGAATCCCGTGAATCTCGCCGGAGCGCGCCTGGATCAAGTCGAATACAAAGATATCGGGTACGTAGTAAATCGAGGCCGTGGTATCGCGCAGGTCATCGAGCAGATTCATCACCCGCTTCAAGTGCCGGATCGGCAAGGCGATGAATATGACGTCCGTCCCGTTCTGCTTCACGTACGCGGACAAGTCGCTCAAGGTGCCGATCAGTTTGGCATCGGCCTCGAGGCCCAGCCGGTCCGTGCTGCGATCGTCGAAGAATCCGGAAACCTCGAGACGCATGACGGGGTTGTTCGTCAGACGGCGCGCGAGTTCCAGGCTGCTGTTGTTGTATCCGGCGAAGATGGCCTTGCGATTCTCGAACGCGTTCATCAAGAAGTGATGCATCAGCTCCTGCATGGCCAGCGTGACCAGGATCAGCGCCAGCGGGGTGACGAGAGCCCAGGTGAGGAAGATGCGGCGCGGGAAGGCTGTGAAAGAGTTGGTGACATAGCCCACGGCCAGCAGCACCGCGAGCAGCAGCAGCCAGCGGAAGATCGTGTCGGCGACGGCCGTGATGCGCGCCGTGGTCAGCGGCGTCGTGACTTCGCGCGGCGGTTGAATCAGTACCAGGCACAGCACCGCCACGATGACGATGGCCTGGGAGGATCGGTCGAACACATGGCCGAAGAGAGTGACGGTCGCGTACAGCGAGGCGATGGCGACCACCGCGGGCATCACGGCCTGCACGGCGGCCAACAAGGCGATGAGAAAGCTTTGCTTATACAGGACCGGCTGGTTCATCGATTGTCCATTGGGCTCGAGGATCACTCGTGACGCCTGCGCGTGGCGGATGCGCGACAAAAGCGATGTGCATTATCGGGCAAATCTACCGTCTCGATGCGTGATCTATTCCCGCAACGGTTAAATCGCTTCGCAGCTCGGTGCCATGGTCGACCGATCGACCAATGGTATTCTATGCGGCATGACAATCGTGCCATTACTGGATCTGAAGGCTCAATTTACCCAAATTCGGGCCGAAGTGATGCCGGTCATCGAGCAAAGTATGCGCCAGGCAGCATTTCATCCTGGGTGAACACGTGCGCGCCTTCGAGCAGGAAATAGCCCACTATTGCGCAGCTTCGGCCGGAATCGGCGTCTCTTCCGGCACCGATGCCCTGCTGCTCGCCTTGATGGCATTGGAAGTGGGCGCGGGCGATGAGGTCATCACCTCGCCGTTTACCTTTTTTGCAACCGCCGGCACCATCGCGCGCGCTGGGGCGCGGCCGGTGTTCTGCGACATCGATCCCCACACCTTCAATCTGTCGCCGGCCGCGGTCCAAGCCTTCATCGACTGACCACTGCGTGGTCAGACGGCGTCAATTGATCCACCGCGCCACCGGCGGGCGGATCAAGGCGCTGATGCCCGTGCATCTCTACGGCCAATGCGCCGACATGGACCCGTTGATGGCAGATTGCGCGCCTGCACGGCCTCAAAGTCATCGAAGATGCCGCACAGGCCATCGGGACTGAGTACAACGAACGGCGTGCGTGCCGGCTCGATCGGCGACGTCGGCTGCTTTTCGTTCTTTCCGAGCAAGAATCTCGGCGCATTCGGCGATGCGGGGCTGTGTACCGCCAACGATGCTGAGCTCGCCGAGCGCATGCGGGTATTGCGGGTGCACGGCGGCAAACCGAAATATTTTCATGCGCTGATCGGCGGCAATTTCCGTATCGATGAGCTGCAGGCCGCGGTGCTGCGCGTGAAGTTGAAATACCTGGACGGCTGGACCGCGGGCGCGCCGGCGCAACGCCGCCTTCTACAACGCGTCCTTCGCCGCTGCGGGCCTCGGCGAGCGACTGCGCACACCGGTCGCGGTCGCGGGCTGCGGGCATATCTTCAATCAATACGCGGTGCGGGCGCAGCATCGCGATGCCTTGCGGGCGAGGCTTGGCGAGCGCGGCATCGGCACCGAGATCTATTATCCGGTGCCCCTGCATCTGCAGGAATGCTTCGCTTACCTTGGGTACCGGGCAGGGGATTTTCCGCACTCGGAGCGTGCGGCCGATGAAACCCTGGCCCTGCCGATCTATCCGGAATTGGAACAGGCGCAACTCGAGCACGTGGTCTCGACCGTCGCCGAGTTCTATTCTTAGGGCCCCCTCAGCGCAGCGATGCGCAGGCCGGCGTCTTCAGCATCAGCTCTTTTTGAAGTCGTCGGGCAGCAGCTGATGGCGCGACAGCAGCTTGTAGAAATCCGTACGATTGCGCTTGGCCAAGCGGGCCGCCTGGCTGACGTTGCCGGCCGTGATCTGCAGGATTTGCGACAGGTAGTTGCGCGTGAACTCATCGCGCGCCTCGTCGAAAGACGGCAGACGCGTCGGATTGCCGCCCAAGGATTGCTGCACCAACTCGGCGGTGATGATGGCGCCGTGCGACAGCGCGACGTTCTGCCGCACCACGTTGTATAGCTGGCGCACGTTGCCCGGCCACTCCGCGGTGGCCAGAAGCTCAACCGCCTCGGGCGCGTAGATTTTTCGCTGACCGCTCTCCTTGGCGATCTGCTCCAGAAAATGCGCCACCAGCAGCGGGATGTCCTCGCGGCGCCGGGCAAGGGACGGCACCTCGATGTGCACCACGTTCAGCCGATAGTACAGATCCTCGCGAAACTGGCCGCCGACCATCAGTTCGTGCAAGTCGCGATGCGTCGCGGAAATGATGCGCACATTGGTGGGCACGGCATCGGCGCCGCCCACGGGCCGTATCTGGTTCTCTTGCAGCACGCGCAGCAGCTTCACCTGCAGCCGCATCGGCATGTCGCCGACCTCGTCGAGCAGCAAGCGTGCCGCCGTCGGCGGTCTCGAACAGACCCTTCTGCGCGCGGGTGGCGCCGGGGAAGGCGCCCTTCTCGTGGCCGAACAGCTCCGACTCGAGCAGGTTTTCGGCCATCGCGCTGCAATTGACGGTGACGAAGGGCTTGTTGCGGCGCGGGACTGGCCTCGTGAATGGCGCGTGCCAGCAGCTCCTTGCCCGTGCCGCTCTCGCCGGTCAGCAGCACCCGTGCATCGGTGCCGGCGACCATGTTGGCCTGCGCCAGCTTGTCTTCCATCAATTGATTGCGCGTGACGATGTTGGCGCGCCAATCCTCATCCACGTGCGCGAAGCCCGACACTTTGAGGGCCTTTTGCACGTGATCGAGCAAGTCCTGCTTGTCGACCGGCTTGGTCAGAAACCCGAACGCGCCGCTTTGCGTCGCGTGCACGGCGTCCGGAATGGTGCCGTGCGCGGTCAGGATGATCACCCGCAGGCCCGGCCAGCGGCTCTGCAGCTCCTTGAGCAGTCCGATGCCGTCCATCTGGTCCATGCGCAGGTCCGTGATCACGAGGTCCGGCCGAAACCGCACGCAGGCGGCGAGCGCCGCGGCCGCGCTCTCCACCGCTTCGACTTCGTAGTTCTCTGCGCGCAGGCGGATGGTCAGCAGGCGCAGCAGCCCCGGATCATCGTCCACCACCAGGATGCGCGCTTTGCGTTTCTGCGGCGCCTGCGTGTCGCGGGAGGTGGTATTCATGCCGAACGACAGGGGTGTCGTAGCGGGAATCGAATAGGAATTCATCGGTGTCCCCAAAAGTTTCGCTGCCATTACGGCGTCCGCGACCCGCTCGATCCGCGATCGTTGATCGACCGCTCGATATGCGTGATTGCGTCGAGTTTGGCACGGGCCTCGTCCAAGGCCTTGCGCAACCTCACATTTTCGTCCGATTCCGCGGTCAATCTGCGGTTGATCGCCGCCAACCTATCGCGTGAATCATCGTGCGTTGCATCAGCATCATCCCGCATGCGCTTGTTCTCAGCCTGCAGTATCAGCCTCTGTTCGACTTCCTTGAGCTCCACCAGGGCCAATAAGCGCTCAATAGGCAGTAGAGTTTCAGGCCTGGCCAGCAGTTCCGACAACTGTCGCTGGGCTGCGACGGGATCCGAGCCGCTGTAGCCCGGGGTCGCCAGTGCCAGCGCATAACTTGCAGCCGATTGCTCGTGGTCGGGGTCAGTTCGGCGGCGTCCTTGGCCGCCTGGAAGATTTCGGCCTGCCGCGCAGGATCACCCTGCGGCAGGCTGCTCATCATGTCGAGGAGGGGTGCGATCGGGCCCAGGTCCTGCGCCGTGATGTGATCCTGCTCGATCGGCGCGGCCGGTTTTTGACGGGTAAAAATATCGCCCAATCCCAGGCTGCAGCCGCCGCTTGTGCCGATGATCAATGCGCATGCTG
Organism: uncultured Gammaproteobacteria bacterium; assembly: GCA_963702735.1. Classification (GTDB taxonomy): domain Bacteria; phylum Pseudomonadota; class Gammaproteobacteria; order Steroidobacterales; family Steroidobacteraceae; genus Bog-1198. The sequence continues at coordinate 1,524,106 of CAVPDW010000003.1, forward strand.
CAAGGCCGCGCCATCTATGCAGCATGAGCTTTTTTTCACGGGATGTCGGCGCCGCCTGCCGCATGGGCAGACGCACGCGAAAATGCGCGCCCCCCGCTTTGGCTTCGAGAATCTCGATGCTGCCGCCGTGCGCGTTGACGAATTCCGTCACCACCGACAGTCCGATTCCGGTTCCCTTGACGTGTCCTCCCTGCGGCGTCTTTCCCTGATAAAAAGCCTCGAATATCCGATTGCGCTCCTCCGCCGGAATGCCCGGCCCGCTGTCCATGACGTCGAGAACGAGCTGCTCGCGCTCGGCGCGCGCGTGAATCGAGATGGTGCCGCCGCGCGGGGTGAACTTGATGGCGTTCGACAGCAGGTTGTCGAGAATCAGACGAATCTTGCCGCGGTCGGCAAGCGCCGTGAGGTCCTCGACCTGGACGTCGAGGCGCACGCGCTGCGCCACCAGCGTGAGCTGTTGATTCTCCAATACCCCCTTGATCAAGGGCCGCAGCTTGAATTCTGAAATCTCAAGGCCGACGCTCTTGGCCTGCCAGGCGCTGAAGGACAACAGGTTTTCGATGAGCCGCTGTAGTTTCATCCCGTTCTCGCGCAAGATCGCCGTTACTTCGCGCTGGCCGCTTTGCAGCTCGCCGACCGCGCCGTCCATCAACAGTTCGGTTCCCTCGCGAATATTTGCCAACGGAGTCTTGAGTTCATGCGACATGTGTCGCAGAAATCGGTTCTTCTCCTGCGCCAGGTCGAGAAGACGCCCGCGCAGCCATTCCAACTGCGCCGCCAGTCGCTCGAGGTCCGCCGGTCCCCGTATGGCGATGGGCCTGGAAAACGTGCCCCTTCCCAATTCGCTGATGGCGCGGTCGATGGCGCGGATGGGTCTGCCGAACAGGTAGGTGAATACACCGACGACGGCGAGGGTGAGCGGGATCAGCCACAGCGACCACCAGAACAGATTGCGCTGGGCGTGCTGGGTGGCCGCCTGCAGGCTGCTCAATTCGCGGTCGATTTCGGCGTTGACGCGGTTTGACACCTGCGAGGCCATCGCCGAGAGCTGTGGAAACGCGTTGACCAGCGCCGACATTCGCGCCGAGGTGGGCGAGCTGAGCTTCAATTCCTCGTGCAGCCGTTCGGCTTCCGCTTTGAGCCCGAGGGCTTCCTTGCGGGCCTTGTCCTCGAGCGGCATCGCCAGCAGCTCGTCCAGAGTGCCGACCAGCCGCTCTTGATTGCGCGCATACACTTCGAGCAGGTCCGCGCTGCCGATGATCTGGTACAGCCGTGCGGTGCGCTCGAGCGCGCCGATCTCCTCGAACATGCGCTGATTGTTGCGGGTGCCCTGCATGCCGTGAACCACCAGGCTGCTCGCTGCGGGCGGACAGGCGATTCATCTGCACGGCCGCGTTCACGATGGCGAACAAGCAGCGGCGCGGCCACGATCGTGAACCCGATCAGCATCAACCCGCTCAATGATTTCGGTCGAGGAAATCGCATGCCCGGCATTCTAACAGCGTGATTAGCCCAAAGGAGTGTCTGCGTCGTACCTGTAGAATCCGAGCCATGAACGACCAGACCCCGTATTCCGAGCTATCGCCGGAAACCGTCCTTGACGCGATCGAGGCGGCGGGATTCCGCTGCGACGGCAGGGTATTGGCGCTCAACAGCTACGAAAATCGGGTCTACCAGATCGGGATCGAGGACGCCGCGCCCGTCGTGGCCAAGTTCTACCGGCCGGCTCGCTGGAGCGACGCGGCCATTCGCGAGGAGCATGCATTCGCACTGCGAACTGGCGGCGCAGGAGATTCCGGTGGTCGCGCCCTTGGTCACCAAGGGAGCAACGCTGCACGTCCACCGCGGGTTTCGCTACGCCGTTTTTCCGCGCCGCGGCGGGCGTTGGCCGGAGCTTGGGTACCGCGGACGAGCGGGAATGGGTCGGGCGATTCTGGGACGGATCCACGCCGTGGGCCGGGCAGGCCGCTTCTACGAGCGTACGCAGCTGTCGATGGACGTCCTGGGCCGGCAGTCGCGCGATTTCGTCCTCGAGGGCGACTGGATGCCCGATTATCTGGCGACCAAGTATGCCGACCTCACCGAAGCGCTGCTCCACGAGGTCGAGGTGCGTGCGCAGGGTTGGCGCGGCGCCTCGCTCGGGCGAATCCTCGGCGACTGCCACCGCGGCAACATCTTGTGGACCGAGCAGGGCCCGCATTTCGTCGATCTCGACGATTGCCTGACCGGGCCCGCCATTCAGGATCTGTGGATGCTGCTCGCAGGCGGCCCGCGAGGAGATGCGCACTGCAGCTCAATGATTTGCTGAAGGGGTACGAACAATTCCTGCCCTTCGATCGCGCGCGAAATCGCGCTGATCGAACCGCTGCGGGCGCTGCGCATGATTCACTATTCCGCGTGGCTCGCGCGGCGCTGGCACGACCCGGCCTTTCCCCAGGCTTTTCCCTGGTTCGCCGAGCCGCGCTACTGGGAGCAGCACTATCGCTCGCTCGAAGAGCAGCTGCGCGGTGCTCGGCGTCGCTCGAGCTGTGACGGCAGGCCTCGAGTTGTGATCGGCGCGGTATTTGGTGATCATAAGAGGATGAAGACCGCGACAGTTCTGGTGCTCTGCGCCGTTGCGTGCTGGGCGGCGCATGTCATCGGCGAGTCCGCACACGGCCCCGCAACGCAGGTCCGCTCCGAAGGTGCGCCAAGCCCCGCCGCCCGTGAGGCAGAGGGCCGAGCGCGGCCGAGCTCACCGCCGGCATGGTCGAAGCGGCGGCGCAGGGCAAATCCCAAGTGCCGGTGCTAGCTCAAGTTCGATCTCGCGCAGCGGCCCGACAGTGGGACAGACGCTCGACATCAATCTCGCGCTCGTGCCGCAAATCGATGCCGCCTCGGCACAGATCCTGGTGACGGGCGGCGACGGGCTCAGCGTCGCCGCGGGCGCCGCGCAGCTCGATTTACCCGCCCTCGAGGCCGGCCAGGTCTATCGTCAGACGGTCAAGGTGAGCCCCGACTGCGGAGGGCGTCCTGCTGCTCGAATTTGACCTTGGCGCTCAAACACGATGAAATCGACCGAGTCACAGGCCTTTTCGATTCCCCTGATCGCGACACGCTGAAACTTAAGGCGCAGGGCGCCTTTAGGCCCTATAATGGGCGGTTTCCCGTAGGGCCTCACCGTGACTCAGAAACTTCGCAATATCGCCATCATCGCGCACGTCGATCACGGCAAGACCACGCTCGTCGATCAGCTGCTGCGCCAATCCGGCACGCTCGATGCGCGCAAGGACCTGCAGGAGCGCGTCATGGATTCGAACGATCTGGAGCGCGAGCGCGGCATCACCATTCTCGCGAAGAATACCGCGATCACCTGGGGCGACTACCGCATCAACATCGTCGATACGCCCGGGCCACGCCGATTTCGGCGGCGAGGTCGAGCGCGTGCTGGCCATGGTCGATTGCGTGCTGCTGCTGGTCGATGCGGTCGACGGACCCATGCCGCAGACGCGCTTCGTGACGCAAAAGGCCTTCAAGCACGGCCTGCGGCCCATCGTCGTGATCAACAAGATCGACCGCGACGAGGCGCGACCGGGCTGGGTGCTGGATCAGACCTTCGATTTGTTCGATCGCCTGGGCGCGACCGACGAGCAACTGGATTTTCCGGTGGTCTACGCCTCCGCGCTGCGCGGTTTTGCGGGCCTTGATTCGACCGTGCGCGACGGCGACATGCAGCCGCTGTTCAAGACCATCGTCGAGCATTGCCCGCCGCCGGACGTCGACGTGGACGGACCGCTGCAGCTGCAGGTCACGCTGCTCGATTACTCGAGCTACGTCGGCGCCATCGGCATCGGCCGCATCAAGCGCGGCACGCTCCGGCGCGGCATGGCGGTCACGGTGGTCAATCGCGAGGGCAAGCAGCGCACGGAGAGAATCACGCAGATCCTGGGATTCCACGGTTTGACACGCGTCGAGGTGGAATCGGCGAGCGCCGGCGACATCGTGGCTTTCGCGGGCATCGCCGAGCCCAAGGTATCCGATACGCTGTGCGATCCTGCCACCGTCGAGCCGCTTCCCAGCCTCACCGTCGATGAGCCGACCATCAGCATGACCTTCGAGGTCAACACCTCGCCCTTCCTGGGCCGCGAGGGCAAGTTCGTCACCAGCCGCCAGATCCGCGAACGCCTGGAGCGCGAGGCGATCCACAATGTGGCGTTGCGCGTCGAGCCGACCGCGCGACCCCGACAAGTTCGTGGTATTCGGCCGCGGCGAGCTGCATTTCGGCGTGCTGCTGGAGAACATGCGCCGCGAAGGCTATGAAATGGCGGTGTCGCGCCCGCGCGTGGTCATCAAGCAGGTCGACGGCGCGCCGCATGAGCCCTACGAGCAGGTCACGGTCGATGCAGACGCCGACGCGCAGGGCGACATCATGTCGGCGCTCGGCAGCCGCGGCGCCGAACTCAAGGACATGCAGGCCGACGGCCGCGGCCGAGTGCGCCTGGACTACATGGTGCCCTCGCGCGGTCTGATCGGATTTCAGACCGAATTTCGCACCATGACCCGCGGCACGGGGCTGCTGCACCATGTGTTCGATCACTACGGACCGGTGGTGCAGCGCGAGCTGGGCCAGCGCCCCAACGGCGTGCTGATCGCCAACGGCCAGGGCACGGCATTGGCGTACTCGCTGTTCAGCCTGCAGGAGCGCGGCCGCCTGTGCATCGGCCCCGGGCGAGGAGGTGTACGAGGGCATGATCATCGGCCTCAACAACCGCGACAACGATCTGGTCGTCAACCCGCTCAAGGGCAAGAAGCTCACCAACATGCGCGCCGCCGGCAAGGACGAGAACGTGGTGTTGACCCCGCCGATCCGCTTCTCCCTGGAGCAGGCGATGGAGTTCATCGACGACGACGAACTCATCGAAGTGACCCCGACTTCGATCCGCCTGCGCAAGCGCAATTTGAATGAAACCGACCGCAAGCGCTCCGGAGCGCGAGACCGCCGATCAAGGGCATCTGATTATTTAACCGATTATTGGCCGAACCGAGACGCCCGTCACGCCCCGTTGCGGGATCTCCCTAACATCTAGCTGATCCATGGGGCGCGCGTGCGCCCCGGATTTCAGTGCGGGAGATCAGGGACTTGTCACGCGATAACGCGGCCGCAATTCGCAGCGAGCCACCGCAGCCTGCGGAACGCTTGAACACCCTGCTCGAGCGCCAGATCGCGGAGGCGCGCTTGAGCGCGGCGGCGATCCGGATCTCGGTACCGCTCCTCAAGAGCGTCAGCGCGCACTACGATCGCATCGACGCGCGAGCGGCGCGGCATCGTGCGCTCGATGCAGCTCATGTCCGACGAGGCGCAGGCGCTCACACGCGAGATTCGCGAGCAGACCGCCATCGCACCTGCAGGCGATCCTCGACAACGTCAAGGACGCGATCGTCACGGTCGACGACGCCGGCCACATCGAAACCTTCAATCCCACCGGCGAGCGCATCTTCGGCTACTCCGCCGGCCGAGATCCTCGGCCGCTCGCTGGATTTTCTGCTGCCGGACATCGATGCGAGCGGATCGCAGCGACTTTCTCGAGCGCTTCGCCGCGAAGATCGACGACACGCACGTCGATCTGGCGGCGCATCAGGCCTGGGGCGTCGCCAAGGGCGGCAATCGCGTCGCGGTGGAGATCGCGGTCAGCAAGGCCAAGCTCAACTGGCGCGACGGCTACATCGTCTGCATCCGCGACATCACCGAACGGCATCTCGCCGAGCAATCCATGCGCGAGAGCGAGGCGCGCTATCGCACCTGGTGGAGCACGCTCCGGAAGTGATCGTGGTGTTCGACGTCGATCAAGGGCAAGTTCGTCGACGTCAACGACAACGCCTGCCGCTTCTTCAAGATGGACCGCGCGAGGCGCTGCTGGCCAGCGGCCCGGACAAGATCAGCCCCTCGCAGCAGCCCGACGGCACTCCGTCCTTCGGCGTGCCGCGCGGCTACATCGAGGGCGCGCTCGCCGGCGAGGCGCCGGTGTTCGAGTGGGTGCACTGCGATGCCGCCGGCCAGCTTATGCCCTGCGAAGTGCGCTTCGTGCGCCTGCCGAGCTCGAATCGGCGCCTGATTCGCGCCAGCATCACCGATATCACCGAGCGCAAGCGCGGCGGAGGCGATCGCGGCGGGCGAGCGGCGGGTATTCGAGAAGATCGCCGCGCAACGCGCCGCTGTCGGCGGCGCTCGAGGCGATTTGCGAGGTCATCGAGCGCGTCATGGCGGACAGCTGCTGCGCCATCAACCTGCTCGATCACGAGCGGCAGGCCTTGAACTTCGGCGTGGCGCCGAAGCTTGCCGCGCGAATTCGTGGCGGCCATGGACGGCGCGCCGATCGGCATCCGCTACGGCTCCTGTGCCGCCGCGGTGTACCTGGCGCGCCAGGTCACGGTCGCCGACATCGAGACCGACGCGCTGTGGGAATTTCGGCGCGAGGCCGCGCTGCATGCTGGCTTGCGCGCCGCGTGGTCGGCGCCCATCGTTGCCTCGGACGGCCAGGTCGTCGGCACCTTCGCGGTGTATCAGCGCCAGCCCGGCATCCCTTTGTCGCGCGATCACGAGCTGATGTCGCGCATGGCGCAGATCGCCGGCATCGCCATCGAGCGGCGCAGCGCCGAAGACGCGCTGCGCAACAGCGAAGCGAAATTTCGCGGGCTGTTCGAAAGCGTGATGGAGGGGGTCTACCAAACCACGCGCGACGGCCGCATTCTCGTCGCCAATCCGGCCTTCGTGAATCTGATGGGCTACGCCTCGCGCCGAGGAACTCTACCAGGTGCCGGCCGGCGCGCTGTACTGGTATCCGAGCGATCGCGAGACCTTCGTGCGGCGCGTGGAGAGCGAAGGCGAGCTGCGCAACGAGGAGTACGTGATGCGCCGCAAGGACGGCACCATGCTGGTGGTGCGTGGACAACGAGCCGCGTGGTGCGCGACAAGCAGGGCCGCGTCACCGGATTCGAGGGCACGCTCACCGACATTACCGAGCGCAAGAAGGCGGAGACCGCTGTATTCCAGGCCAAGGAGCGCGCGCAGGTCACCCTGCAGTCGATCGGCGATGCGGTCATCACCACCGATTCCGAAGGGCGCATCGACTACATGAATCCGGTCGCCGAAAGCCTGACCGGCTGGGAGAACCGCGAGGCGCAAGGCGCAGCTGATCGGCGACGTGCTGACCGTGGTCGATGAGATCGACGCGCGAGGCCGCGCGAGAGCCCGGTGATGCGCTGCCTGCGCGAGGGGCAGGTGCTGGGCCTCGCCGAGCACACCGTGCTCGTGAACCGCCGCGGCCAGGAAATCGCCATCCAGGATTCGGCGGCGCCGATCCGCGACCGGGCCGGCAATCTCATCGGCGCGGTGATGGTGTTCCACGACGTCAGCAAGGAGCGCCGGCTGCACCGCGCGCTGCACTATCAGGCCAGCCACGATGCGCTGACCGGGCTCATCAATCGGCGCGAATTCGAGAATCGGCTGACCGCGGCGGTCGAGAAGTGCGCAGGACGCGGCGAGCCGCCATGCCCTGCTGTATCTCGATTTGGACCAATTCAAGCTGGTCAACGACACCTGCGGCCACCCGGCGGGCGATCAATTGCTGAAGCAGATCACCGGCGTGCTGCAATCGCGGGTGCGCGGCGGCGACACGCTTGGCGCGCCTCGGCGGCGACGAGTTCGGCATTCTGCTGCAGAGCTGCCCGCTGGACCAGGCGCATGCGCATCGCGGAGAACCTGCGCCAGGCGATCCGCGACTTATCGCTTCATCTGGCAGGACGGCGTGCTCGACGGTCGGCGTGAGCATCGGCATCGTGGAAATCACCCGCGAAACCCCGACCGTCGCCAAGCGTGATGAGCGCCGCCGACGTCGCCTGTTATTCGGCGAAGGACTCGGGCCGCAACCGCGTGCAGCTGTACAAGCCCGACGACGTGCCGGAGCGGCATCGCGAAATGCACTGGGTGTCGAAGCTGACGCGCGCCTGCGATGAGAGCCGCTTCGAACTGTTACTATCAGCCCATCGTGCCGATCGGCGCGACGACGCGCGACACGAGCGCGAGCACTTCGAGCTGATGCTGCGCCTGCGCGATGAGTCGGGCGCCCTCGTGACGCCGGCCGAATTCATTCCGGCGGCGGAGCGCTACAACGTCATGCCTTCGATCGACCGCTGGGTGGTGCGCCAGGCGCTCGACCGGCTGGTGCATCGCACCGGATCGGGGGTCAAGCCCTTCACCATCGCGGTCAATCTGTCGGGAACCTCGCTCAACGATGAGCGCTTTCTCGAGTACCTGATCGCCGAATTGCAGCGCCAACGATCTGGCCGCGGGCGCCATGTGCTTCGAGATCACCGAGACCGCGGCCATCGCCAACCTGGGCAACGTGGTGTACTTCATGCGCGAGCTCAAGGCGCGCGGCTGCCACTTTGCGCTGGATGATTTCGGCAGCGGCCTGTCCTCGTTCATGTATTTGAAGACCCTGCCGGTCGATTACCTGAAAATCGACGGGCAGTTCGTCGAAAACGTCACCCGCGACCGGGTCGATCGCAGCATGGTCGAGGCGATCAGCCAGGTCGGCCGAAGCCATGGGCATTCAAACCATCGCCGAGCGGGTGGAGTCTGCCGAGGTGCTGGCCGAGCTGGGCAGATTGGGGGTCGGCTTCGCGCAGGGGTTTCACATCGCCAAGACCGCGCTCCACCAAGGAGTTCCCCTACCTGCGCGAGCCGACGCGCAAGGCTTAAAGAACCTCTCTTCCCGTTGCCGCTCACTGCGGGTACGCTGCTGCATGGCCTTTGAGTTACAGCCGCGCATCGAGAACCCGTCAATCAAGCTCGAGCCGCTCGCCGCGGGAGATTTCGAGGCCCTCTACAGGGTGGCTTGCGATCCGCTGATCTGGGAGCAGCACCCGAACAAGAATCGCCATCAACGCGACGTGTTCGCCGTCTATTTCCAGGGAGCCATCGCATCGGCAGGTGCGCTGCGCGTGATCGACAACTCGAGCGGCGCGCTGATCGGCAGTTCGCGATACTACGACCTGAACGAGGCAGAAGGCAGCGTCGCCATCGGCTACACCTTCATCGCGCGCAGCCACTGGGGCGGGGGCGCCAATCGTGCATTGAAGAGCTTGATGCTCGAGCACGCGTTCCGATTCGTCGAGCGAGTCATATTCCACGTGGGCGCGGTCAATGTGCGATCGCGCAAAGCCATGGAGAAGCTCGGCGCAGTTCACTTCGGCGAGGTGACGATGAGCTACCACGGTGAGCAAAGCCACCCCAATGTCATTTATAAAATCGACCGGCTCGACTGGGCCGAGGCGTCGCAGGCGCGCGGCGCGCCCTTGGCTTGATTCGCCGTCAGCGCGGCAACGCCTCGATCATTCCCAGCGGGACGTTGCGCGTCTCCGGCGCCCATTGCCGGCAGATCAACGCGCCGGCGGCAAGCACCGCCACGCAGGCACCCAGTGCTGTTCGCACACCTAAACCCGCAACGGCGAGGGGGAGCAGAAAGGTGCCGATCGCCGAGCCGATGCGACTCGACGCGATGGCGAGGCCGATGCCCGATGCGCGCAGATCGGTGGGGAACAGCTCCGGCAGATAGACATAGACGAGATTGGAAGCGGCCGACAGCACGCCTGCAAAAACCGCAAACAGCGCGATCATCAGCGCGGGCTGCATCGGGCTCCACAGAGACAGGGGCAGCATGGCCGCGCCCGCCAGGCTGAAGCTGCCGATCAGGAAGGTGCGCCGGCGCAGCTTATCGACCACGATTTGGCCGCCGATCGCGCCGGCCAACAGCGACGCATTGTAGATGATGCCGCCCGCGTAGCCGTTCTGGAGCCGCATCGCCGACATGACCTGGGAGACGAAGGTGCCGAGAGCAAAGTAGGGAATGACCTGGCAGGTGAAAAAAGCGCAGCCGACCAGGGTGCGCAGCCGCCAGGCCGGGGAAAACAGCTGTCGCCAGCGCCCGTGCACGGCGCGCGCGGCGGGTGCATGCAGCGGCGGCGCCACGCACGCGCCCAGCGTATCGAGCACCACCCGCGCCGCCTCGTCGGCGCGGCCGCGGTTGGCCAGCCACAGCGGCGACTCGGGCAAAGTGAGCCGTAGAGGCAGCACCAGCAGGCAGGGCAGAGCACTGGTCATCAGCATCCAGCGAAAGGCCCCGGGACCGCTGCCGCTCAAGGCCACGCCGATGAAGTAGGCGCTGGCGTAACCGCTCGCCCAGGCCACCGACAGCGAGCCGAGAATTCCTCCCCGGGTCCGCCGCGGCGTGAACTCCGTCAGCATGGCCTTGCTCACGACATAATCCGTGCCGAGCATAAAGCCTATCGCCAGGCGCAGCAGCAACAGCTGCGGCGCGGTGGCTGAGAGGCCCTGAAGCAGCGACAGCGCGCCGAGAAGCACCATGTTGTACGCGAAGATCGGCCGCCGCCCGAATCGATCCGCCGCCGGACCGATGAGTAGGGCTCCCGCAAACAACCCGAACAGGGACGCGCCGCCCAGCAGCCCCATCCACACCGGGTTCAAGCCCAGCTGCGCCGGGGCGCGGCTCAGCGAGATTCCGATGATGCCGAGCCCGTAGCCGTCGCTGAACACGCCGCCGCAAGCGGCGACGGCGACGCGCAGGTGAAATGGACGCAGCGGCGCGTCGTCATAGTTCACCCTGGCCGCAGACTCTGCACGAGTGTCCATCGGACCGGATGTTACCAGCGCAGCCGCATTCCCACCCAAACGGCGCGCGGCTGCGCCGGCGATACCGCATTCTCGTGGGTCCAATCGGCAGGGTCGGCGCGGAAGGAGCCGTTGGGGTTGAAGGAGTTGCCGGTCAAAAATCCGGCCGTGGCGTAATGTCTGTCGAAGACATTGTCGAGGCGGGCGAACAGGTCCACATCCTTGCCGAGATGGCAGGTACCGTTCACGTTGAGCACCGCGTAACCGCCGATCCATCCGGAGCCGAGTATCTGGGCGCCCTCGCCGTTGGTTGCCAGGGCCTGATTCGCATTGTTCTCATCGCCATGAAGGAATACGCCGGAGGATGCGATCAAATTGGCGCCCGCATTCCAGCGATCATCGGCGGCATAGTCGAGCACCAGGCGCCCGGTATGTCGCGCGATCAAGGGAATCCGATCCCCCGGACGAACCTGGATATTGCCGTTCCCATCCGCCGTGCTGTTCGATTCGCCGTTGACCTCGAAGTTCGACTGAAAAGTGGCGTCGACGAAACTGTACACCACCCTCCATGACAGGTCTGACAGCCTGCCTCCCAGACCGAAGTCCGCTCCCTGCCGGCGCGTGCTGCCGACATTGTCGAAGTAGCCTTGATTGGTGCTGGTGGCGACGAATTGGATGTCATCCCTGTTGATGGTGCGGAACAGATCCATGCTCCAGTTCAGCGTCTTGTCCTCGGAATGACCGCGCGCGCCCACCTCGAGCGTCCGGGCGATGACCTGCTTGAGATCAGGATCGCTGGCAAAATCGTTCGGCAGGCCGCAGGGCGCCGCCGGATTGGAGCACCCCAACTCGATCGCCGTCGGCGCGCGGCTGGCTTCGTTGTAGTCGGCATAGAAGGTCGATGCATCGGTCGGCGTTACCGTGAATCCGAGGGCGGGATTGATCCGGCTGAAGGTGTGATTGCCGAGGAGCGGATCGGCGCCGTCGAACCCTGCGCCTGAGTCTGCCACGTCCGTGTCGACGCTGTATCCGGCGAGCGTCTCGGTGTTGCGGTTGTAGCGCACGGATGCGGTAAGGTGCAACAGTCTGCCCGGCGACAAAGTGTCGGTGAGGTATACCCCGGAGATCTTGTTGCTGCCGCCGAGAGAAATGACCGTTTCATCGTTGAGAGGATTGAGGTCGTAGATCAGGGTCCTATTCGGCGCGAACGCGCCGTACTGGAAGGCCTGTGCGAAGGAGTCCCGGGAGTCGCTGTAGTCGGCACCGAGGATTCCCTGGTTCTTCCAGCCGAGGACTTCTTGGGAATCCGTCAGCTGCACGCCGAAGCCTGCGGTGCGCTGTATCAGGCGCGAAGCGGCGGTTTGGGCGGCGCTGCAATAGGCGAGATCCACCCTGTTCGCCGGCGGCTGGGTGCAGTCGATCGGCGGACCCGTGTAATTGCTCGAGAGGTAGTCGTCGTTGACGTTGCCGTTGCCGCTGCCCGTGATCAAATGCCGATAGTAGACGTTGGCGGACAATAGAAGGGCGCTGCCGAGAAACTGTGTGCCGGTGAGATTGGCGAAGTTGAGAAGATTCCGCGTGAAGTCGGGCGTATAGCTCGCAGCGCGGCGGTAGTCCAGCATGCTCTGCGGCACCGCCCCGTTGCCGAACAGCCGGGTGTCCGCGTAGGTGTAGCTCAAATCGACGTCGGTCTTGTCGTTTTGCCAGCCGACCTTGCCGAAGCCCTGGTAAATCCGGGTCGGCGACAGATCCCGCCAGCCGTTTTCGTCGAAATAATTGCCCGTCAAGAAATAATCGAAGTTGCCGGCCTCTCCGCCGCTCTGTGCCTGCAGAGCGCGCCGTCCGAAGGAGCCGCCGTAAGCCTGCAGTTCGGTGCCGGGATTGTCGTGCCCGCTCTTGGTCTGAATCGCGAGCGCGCCGCCCAGGGTATTGAGCCCGAACACCGGATTGGAGCCTGACACGAGCGTCACCGTGGAGATCGCAGATTCCGGAATCAGGTCCCAATTGACGGTGTCGCCGAAGGACTCGTTAAGGCGCACGCCGTCCACGTAGACCGACAGGCCCTGCGGCGTGCCGAGCAGGGGAGAGGCGGTAAATCCGTGGTAATTGACGTCGAGCTGGAACGGATTTCCGGCGCTCCCGTTGATGTTGATGCCGCTGAAGTTGTTGTCGAGATAATCAGCGACGCTCAGGGCTTGCTGGCGTTGCAGGTCCTTCGAGTCGGTGGTTTGCACGTTCGCGGGGACCTGATTCAACGGCAATCCGAGTCCTGACAGAGGCACGTTGGCGATCACCGTGATCTGCGGCAATTCGTGCGCGGTGGCGGGATTGTCGTCCGCCGCTGCCGCACGCGGCAGAACCGCAGCCGCCATGCCGATCGCGCAGAGGGTCGGTCCCATTCTCGAATGCGGCATAGGTCTATAATCCCTACAGTGCGCCTAAGCTGTCAGTGTCCGCGAACAGGCGTCGCTGGACCATAGAGAATATCCCGGCCGGGGCCGGGAATAATTCCCGGCAGGCCGGATGCAATCGATCGATAAAGAGGTAGCCATGCGCGAATCGCCGCTGGAATCGCAGCCCCCATCAGCCGTGCGCGAGTTGGCGTGGCGCGACGCCGCAGCGGTCGTCGCCGTCACTGTGCTTGCCTTCGAGCTCTCGGCGCATTTCCAGTTCACCGAAGCGCTGTATGCGCTGACCCGGCATTGGGAATACTTCCAGATCGACGAATTGCCGGTCGGGATGTTCGTGCTGTCGACGGGTCTGATCTGGCTTTCGTTGAAGCGTTACCGCGACGCGAATCGCGAGCTCCAAGCCCGGCGCACCGCCGAGGCGAGGCTCGAGGCGGTGCTGTCGGAGAATCGCCGGCTGGCGCGGGAGAATCTGCGCATCCAGGAGGTCGAGCGCAAGCATCTGGCGCGGGAGCTGCACGATGAGCTCGGACAATACTTGAATGCGATCAAGCTCGATGCGGTGTACATCAGGGACGGCGGCGGCCTCGATGCGGGTCTTGCAGGGACGCCTCGCAATCGATCATTCGGGCCGTCGATCACGTACACGGCGCCGTCAGCGGCATGATCGGCCGCCTGCGTCCCGTGGGACTCGACGAACTCGGACTCGTGGCGGCGCTCGAGCACTGCGTGGACGAGTGGCGCCAACGCCTCCCCGGTACGCGGTTCACGCTGTCGTCGGTCGGAAACATGGAAGGTCTCGGCGAGTCCCTGACGCTGACCGTGTACCGTCTGATCCAGGAAGGCCTCACCAACATCTCTAAGCACGCTCATGCGGCCGAGGCACAGGTCGCGCTGGAGCGGATTGCGTCGACCCCGGGCGCGGGCGCGGAGCTGCGGTTGAGCGTTGCCGACGACGGCTGCGGCATGGACTTGGGGGAGCACCGCTCCCGGTTCGGCTTGAGCGGCATGCGCGAGCGGGTGGAGATGTCGGGAGGAACTTTCGTACTCACCAGCGCTCCGGGCCGGGGACTTCGCTTTTCAGTCCGCCTTCCGGCCGGCGGCGACCGCTAGTGGCAGGCGGGCACGGCGAGCGGCTGACCGTGCTGCTGGTGGACGACCACGCCGTGGTGCGCGAGGGCTACCGGCGGCTTCTCGAGAGGCGGGGCGACATCGCAGTGATCGGCGAGGCATGCGATGCCGACACCGCTCACGCATTGTTCTGCCGTCTCGATCCGCGGATCGTCGTCATGGATATCACCCTGCCGGGCGCCAGCGGAATCGACGCCGCCGAGCGCATGTTGGCCTACCGCGCCGACGCCAGAGTGCTGATCTTCAGCATGCATGAGGACGCCATCTTCGCCAGGCGGGCGCTGCAGTCAGGGGCCTTCGGCTATCTCACCAAGGCGAGCGCGCCGAACGTTCTGGTGGAAGCCGTTCATGCGGTCGCATGCGGCCGTAAATACCTGAGCGCGGATATCGCGCACAAACTGGCGTTGCGCGATCCCGCCGGCGCCGCGGCCGCTGCCGATCGTCTTTCGGCCCGCGAGTTCGAGGTACTGCGCCAGCTCGCCCAAGGCCGATCCGTCAAGCAGATTGCGCTGTCGATGGGACTCAATCCGAAGACCGTCTCCAACCACCAATCCGCAATCAAACAGAAGCTCAACGTGGATACCGCGATTCAGCTGTTCAATAAGGCCGCCCAAATGGGGCTGGCGCAGCCGCGTTGAGTTGCGGTGTTATGTCGGGGCTGCATGTGCTTATGCCGCCATGTGCTTATACAGTACCGGGCGGATGCCGATACTGGATTTACGGCCGCCCCGGGGGCGCGTAAAGTTTCGTCATGGCGCGAAGCTTCATCGGGTCTCAGGTATTCAAGGGTCGGGGCGCGATCTCGAACCCGGCCGTGCGATTCGAGGCCACCAGCCGCGAGCGGACACACGATGGCTGGTATGAGGAGGAGATCGTCGAGCAGCTGAGCGAGACCGTGCTCCCCGACGCTGCGCGCAGCGTGATCTGCACGAACGATTCGCCCGATGTCGGCTTCGAACAGTCGATCAATCCCTATCGTGGATGCAGCCACGGCTGCGTGTATTGCTTTGCACGTCCGACTCACGCCTATCTGGGCCTGTCGCCGGGCCTTGATTTCGAAACGAAGCTCTACTACAAGGCCGATGCGGTCAAGATCCTGGAGGCAGAGCTCGCGAAACCGAAATACCGGTGCAAGCCCATCGCGTTGGGCATCAATACCGACGGCTATCAGCCGTTGGAGAAGCGTTTGCAGATCACACGCGGCATTCTCGGCGTTCTGGCGCGCTGCAGGCACCCCGTGACCATCGTCACCAAGAGCGCGCTGGTGGTACGCGATACGGACTTGCTGGCCGACCTCGCCCGCGATGGGCTGGTCGAAGTGATGCTCAGCATCACCTCGCTGAGCAACGACATCAAGCGCACTCTCGAGCCGCGAGCCGCTTCGCCGGAGGCGCGGTTGCGGGTCATCCGGCAGCTCAGCCAGGCTGGAATACCCGTCGGCGTCCTGGTCGCCCCCGTGATTCCTGCGATCACCGATCACGAGTTGGAGGAGATTCTTGGGAAGGCCAGGGAAGCGGGCGCAAGCAGCGCGGGCTACGTGCTGCTGCGACTGCCCCATGAGGTGAAGGTTCTGTTCCGCGAGTGGCTGGCGGAGCACTATCCGGATCGCGCCAAGCACGTGATGTCGCTGATGAATCAAACCCAGGGAGGGAAGGACTACGACGCCGCTTTCGGCCGGCGCATGAGCGGCACCGGCGCCTATGCCGAGCTGCTGCGATCCCGGTTCGAATTGGCGCGGCGCAAGTGCGGCTTCGATCCCGCGCACGACCGGCATGGACAGGACCGGCATGAACTCGTGACGAGTTTGTTCAGGCCGCCTGCGCGCGATGAAGCGCAGCTGACGCTCGGGTTTTGATCGATGGCAGCGATCGCCCAGGAACGCGTGTTGACCGTGCACCACTGGAACCAGAACGTCTTCAGCTTCACCACCACGCGCGACCACAGCCTGCGTTTCGAGAACGGGCATTTCATCATGCTGGGCCTCAAGATCGACGGCAAACCCCTGATGCGCGCTTACAGCATCGCCAGCGCGAATCACGAAGAGCACCTCGAATTCCTGAGCATCAAAGTCCCGGACGGTCCGCTGACCTCGCGCCTCCAGCACATCAAGCCCGGCGATGAGGTGCTGGTGAGCCGCAAGCCGACCGGCACGCTGCTGCTGCGCGATTTGAAGCCCGGCAAGCGCCTGTACCTGTTGAGCTCGGGCACCGGGCTCGCGCCCTTCATGAGCCTTATCAAGGACCCTGAGGTGTACGAGCGCTTCGAGAAGGTCATCCTGGTGCACGGCGTGCGCTACCGCAGCGAGTTGGCCTACAGGGACTACATCGAATGGGAGCTTACCCACCATGAGTATCTCGGCGAGCAGGTCAGAAACCAGCTCGTGTACTTCCCCACCGTCACCCGCGAGCGCTTCCGCTACCAGGGCCGGATCACATCGCTGATCGAGTCAGGCAAGCTGTTTCAGGACACCGCAATGCCGGCTCTCGATCCAGCCCATGACAGGGTCATGATCTGCGGCAGTCCCGCCATGCTCGCAGATCTGTCGGCGCTGCTCGATGCGCGGGGGTTTCGCATCTCTCCGCACGTGGGCGAGCCCGGCGATTACGTGATCGAACGCTCGTTCGTATCCCGGTAATCGACGCAAAGCGGCGGGCTGCGCCGCGGCGCCATGCACCCGAAATGGGCACCTGGTACCATCGAGGCAGGGCCGAATCCAATAACGAGTGCAAGCCACGGAATCCTAGCCGGCAATCCTGCGCCTCATGTTGTTCAATTCCAGTGTCTTCTGCTACGCATTTCTTCCGATTTCAATTCTCGGGTACTACTTGCTCGCGCGGCAGGGCGGGGTTTCGGCCGCCAAGATCTGGCTGTGTGCGGCGTCGCTCGTGTTCTATGCATGGTGGAATCCGCTCTTCGTCGTCCTGCTGATCGGATCAATTGCGTGCAACTACTCGCTGAGCGTGTTCCTGCGCGACGCCGGCACCGAGCCGGATCGCCGGCAGTCGCTGCTTCTGGCCGCCGGCATCGCCGCGAATCTGCTTTTGCTGTTCTATTTCAAGTATTTCGCGTCGCTCTCGCGATTTCTCCATGACCTGGGTTTGACCCGGGCGGATGCCGGCTCGATCATCCTTCCGCTCGGCATCTCCTTCTTTACCTTCACTCAAATCGGTTATTTGGTGGATTGCAGGCAGGGTCAGGTCAAAGAACGCGGTCTCGTCAACTACATTCTTTTCGTCACGTTCTTCCCGCATCTCATCGCCGGCCCGATTCTGCACCACCGCGAGATCATGCCGCAGTTCGCGAACCCGGCCACCTACCGGTTCAAAGCCGAGAACCTTGCCGTCGGCCTGGCGCTGTTCGCCTTCGGCCTGTTCAAAAAAGTGGGCTTCGCCGACTCGATTTCGCCATGGGCTGAATCGGGATTCTTGCACCCCCAGGGAACGGCGTTCATCGGGTCATGGTCGGTGGCCCTTGCATATTCCATGCAGCTTTATTTCGATTTCTCCGGCTACTCCGACATGGCGATCGCATTGGGAATCATGTTTGGGGTCAAGCTGCCGCTGAATTTCAACTCGCCCTACAAAGCGTCGTCAATCATCGAATTCTGGCAGCGTTGGCACATGACGCTGACGCGTTACCTCACCTTGTTGCTCTACAACCCGATCGCGCTGTGGGTGGCGCGTCGCCGGCAGGCAAAGGGTCGGCCCACCGGGCAACGTGCGGCCTCCACGCCGTCGGGTTTCCGCTCCATGATCGTCTTCCCCACGATGGTGACGATGCTGCTGGCCGGCGTGTGGCATGGCGCCGGTCTGCAGTTCTTCATTTTCGGCGCGCTTCACGGCGCCTATATTTGCGTCAACCACGCCTGGCGCATTCTCATGCCGTCGTCCACGGCATCGCCGTCGCCTGCGCTGCTGACCCGACTATGGTCGCGCTTCTGGCCGGTGGCGGTGACCTACCTGGCCGTGCTGGTGGCAGAGATCTTCTTCAGGGCCGCCTCCTGCGGCGATGCGCTGGCATTGCTCGCGGGTATGTTGGGCTTCAACGGCGGCGGCGTTCTGCCGGCTTTCTTTACGCCGAATCCCGATGCCCTTCGGCTCGCCCACAATCTCGCCTTGGGGCTGTGCCTTGGGGTCATCGCCTTCTTCGCCCCGAACGTATATCAGATCATGGGGGAGTGGTCCCCCGCACTGACGAGGGTCCGCTCGACCTTAAGTCCGTCGCTGCAATGGCAGCCGACGTTCGGATGGGCGATGGTGGGAGGCTTGCTGTTGTTCCTGGCGAGCCTGCGCTTCGACCAGAAGGCGGTGTTTCTGTATTTCCAATTCTGATCCCCGCTGCGGGCCGCGCGTCATCTAAGCTCGCTCCTGTCGGCCAGCACGTCTGCGGTGTAGTCGGTCAGGCGCTTGGCGCCCTCCCAATTCAGATGAGTCTCGTCGATCCAAAGCCGGTAGTCCTGTATCTCGGCCCAAGGATTGATCAATTCCGCACGGTTTGCATATAGGGCATAGGGCGGTGGATTGCGCGGACCTGCGTACTGGGGCAGGTATAGGAACAAGACCTTGGTGCCCGCTGCGCGCGCAAGATCGAGAATCTCGTTCTCGTAGTAGCGCGGGAAGCGATATTCGAGGTCGCCGAATACTCGCGGCAGCACCCGTCCTGTAACACCGCGCAGCCATTGATTGCGCAACGCTTTCATCTCGGCCTCGGGATGCGAAGCGATGCGGTGGTAAACGATGTTGCGGTCGATGGTTTGGACGAATTCTGCGTGATCGAGATTCGCTCCTTCGTACGGCGGCGGGACGAAGTCGGGACGCCGCAGTCCCCACTTCTGCAGCTCGGTTTGCAATGCGAGATCGAGTTGGCGGCCGGGCAGCCGTGCGATGTCCGACAAATAGTTGATGTTGATCAGCAGCGGCGCGTTCAGGATATCCGCCGGATCGGCATACAGGTAGAAGAACTCATGCGGCTTGCGTTCTTCGCGCTCGGTCATCTCCAGCACCAGCAGCTTTATCCTGCGGTTGCTGAGCAGTTCTTTGGCGGTGACAAACTGCATGTTGAGGCCGTTTCTGACGCCGTAAAAATTCACCGCCTTGGCGTGTATTCCGTGTTTCGCCAGGTCT
This sequence comes from uncultured Gammaproteobacteria bacterium, assembly GCA_963702735.1. Lineage (GTDB taxonomy): Bacteria > Pseudomonadota > Gammaproteobacteria > Steroidobacterales > Steroidobacteraceae > Bog-1198. Next base: position 1,543,437 of record CAVPDW010000003.1, read on the forward strand.
TGCTCGAGGCGCAGCGTATGGACCGACAATCCCGTGCGCGATGTACCGATGAATGCGATGTCGATCGGAGTGGGGTCGAAGTGGATACGCTCGTAGATCCAGTATGAGTTGGGGGCCTTGGGATCGTTCAACGCCTGGTAGCGAAGATACTTGTCATGAGGCAGCGCGATCAGGACACCCGCATTCAGCACCGCCACGATCGCCAGGACCTTGACGACGAAGAGGCCGAAGCGTCCGATGGTGAACGCGCCACGAGCGTTGCTCGAATCGGCAGACTCTTCTATGGGAGTATCCATTGCAACCATCGACCCCGGAGATGCGCGGCCGCAGGCTCAATATATTACCGGCAGGCCGGGATGATGCGGTAAACTTCCTGTACGCTTTGGGGGATCCCGGCCGCCTTTGTGATCGTATGAACGAGATCTGCGCCGATGAATCGTGGATTGCATCGGGCGGCAGCAAAGCTCGGCCGGTATATTTTTCGTCGAGGGAACGGACCTTATTCGGCTGGCTGCATCTGCCCGACGGTGCGCGCACGGCCGGCATCGGCCTGGTGATATGCAACCCGTTCGGCTACGAGGCCATATGTGCGCACCGTAGTTTGCGGGCGTTCGCGCAATCCGCGGCCGCCTCCGGGATTCCCGTCCTGCGATTCGATTACGGCGGCACCGGCGACTCCGAGGACATCGATCCTCTGGAGAATCAGCTCACCGCATGGTCCCGCGACGCCGCCGCCGCCGTCGAGGAGTTGCGGCGCCGTGCGGGAGCCGCGCACGTGTGTCTGCTGGGATTTCGTCTGGGCGCGCTGGTGGCTGCGCTTTGCGCGGCGGACTGCGAATATGTAAAAGCGCTGGTTGCGGTCGCCCCCGTGACGAACGGCCCGAAGTATTTGCGCGAGTTGCGCACCATCCAACTGGGCGCAGGACGCAATGTGAAGGCCGCGGGGACCGAGGGCGCGCGTGCGCTTGAAGTCAGCGGCTTTTCGCTGTCGGCTGCAACAGTTGCGGCCCTCAACGAGACGGATCTGAGCGCCATGAACCTGCCTGCGGTGACCGACATGCTGGTGGTCGACCGCAGCGAATCACCGGGAGCGCGCTCATGGGCCGATGGGTTGAGCCGGGGCGCAGCGCAGCTCCAGTACGTTGCCTTGCCGGGATTCGTCAGGATGATGATGACCGCACCCCATCTGACCAATATTCCGCAGTCCATGATTGATGCGACGCACGATTGGCTGGTGCGCTTCGCCGTCGGCGCGCCGGAGCCGGCCGTCCTCAGCCGTGAACCCCGGCAGCGGGACTGCGTTTACGGCGAGCCGTGCTTCTCCTTTGCGGCGCAGCCGTCGGGACGGATTCTGACCGAACGGTCGGTGGTGCTTTCCGGCGAGCCCCATGTGTTCGGAATCCTCACCGAGCCTCCCCGCAGCGAAGCAGGCCGCAGAGGCGTGATTCTGCTCAATGCCGGCGCCACCCATCACGTGGGTCCCAATCGCATGTACGTCATGCTCGCACGGCGCTGGGCAGAGCGGGGCTGCACGGTCTTGCGGATCGATCTTGCCGGCCTCGGCGACAGCGCGATGCTGCGCGGCGGCCCCGAAAATGAGGTTTATCCCGCGCCGGCCGTCGCGGAAGTCGGCTCGGCGGTGCAGTTCATGCGCAGCCGGTACGGCATTACCGACATTACGCTCGGCGGACTATGTTCCGGCGCATACCATGCGCTGCGCGCGGCGGCTGCCGAGGTTGCGGTGTCCCGCGTCCTGATGGTGAATCCTCTCAATTTCTTCTGGCGGCAGGGCAACACTCAAAGCGATTTGCTATGGCTGGGCTTCGTTCACAATCCGGGCATGTACAGGCGTCAGGTCATTCCTTCCAGATTCTGGAGCAAGCTGCTGGCCCGCCAAGTGAATGTACGCCGCCTGGCCAAGCTTTATGCCCAGTATGTCTGTGAGCTGCTGCAATGGGTCGCACGCGATTTGGCCCGGGCCGTGCACGCCCCGCTGCCGCAGGATTTGGGCAAAGAACTCCAGGACATCGCCTCGCGAGGCACGGATATCCTGCTGGTCTTTGCGCGCGGCGATCCCGGCATCGCGATTTTTCGGCACCAGGCGGGGTCTGCCGTCGGGCGGCTCGACCGCCGCTGCCGCATTCACACGATCGACGGCGCCGATCACATCTTCAGTCAGAGCCTGCCCAGAGCCGCGCTTGAATCGATCCTCACCCAGGAATTGTTCGCGCAAGCGGCCACCGCCCGGATCGGGGCGAGTGCGGTCGACGGCGGTCATGTCAGCGAGGAGAGCGTGGGATGAACAGGGCGGAAATTCTCTCGAAGGTTGCGGCCAGCATCGCGTCTGTTCTTGATCAGCCGAATCTGGCGGTCACCATGCGCACGACGGCGGAGGACATCGAGGGATGGGACTCGTTCAATCACGTCAACATCGTCGTGGCGATCGAGAGTCAGTTCGGAATCAAATTCAACGCCGCCGAAGTCGAGGAATTGCGTGCGGTGGGCGAGTTCGTGAACCTGATCGAAAAGAAGCTGGCACAACGCAAATAGCGGCGTTGTGCAAAACCGCCGGACGGCCGCGCCGGCCGCCGGCGGTCGGGGCCTTGCGCTAATGCCGGTTGGCGCCGCCCGTCGCGAACATCTCCTGCGGGCCGATCGTGCCCTTGTGGGCCGCGCTCGTGTCCATCATGTCGAAGATCCTGCTCTGGTATGCGATGTATTCGTCGTGCGAGATCGTGCCGTCCCCGTCGGCATCGATCTTGTGCATCATTGCCTTGGTGCGCAGGCCGCGGGCGTAGCCGCCGGTGGCGAAGCTCACCAGCTCGCCGCCATCGGGGCTGAGGAACGTCTTGGCATCGAGAGTGCCGGTCTTGTCCTTGTCCAGCATCGCGAACACCTTCTCTTGATAGGCGATCCATTCATCCTTCGAGATCGTGCCGTCCCCGTCGGTATCGATCTTGTGCATCATTGCCTTGGTGCGCAGGCCCCTGGCATAGCCGCCGGTGGCAAACGAGGCCATGTCGTCGGCGATCGAAGCCAGTGAATACGTGACTGCGAATGCGCAGACCGCCCCAATGAGGGCAGGGCGCAATTTTCGAGGGTTGAGCATTGTTCGTCTCCCGTGGCCAAAATGGTTGCTTGACGCAGAGGGGACCGCCGATTCGGAGAAATTATTTCAGCCGCGTGATCTAGTCCGTCGAACCCGACAAAATGAACTGCTCATAGTTGTGTTCCTCGTCGAACAACGACAGCGAGGGTTTGATCAGATCGCTGCGCGCGACCAGACCGAGGAGGGTGCGCGACTGCGCATCGTGCACGACCGGCAACCGCTCCAGATGATGCACGGCCAGCCGCGTGGCGACGATTCTGCAAGTCTCTTCGGGCAATGCCATGACCGGCAGGTTTTCGCCGAACAGGTCGCCCACGCACCCGTGCGGGGTCGCTGCGTGTCTTAGCAGCGTTTCACGGTCCGCCATGCCGAGAAAGACCCCGTCCCGCACGACGGGAAAGGCTCGATGCGCCTGTGACGGCCCGAAGCGTGCATTGAGCGCATCCGCAACGCAAGTCTGCGCCTCGATGGTTGCGACTTCGCGAGTCATGACCTCGCTCACGGTATGCCGTTCGAGCGGGTCGATGCCGTATTCCCGATAGATGTGATAGCCGCGGCGGGCTATTTTTTCCGTGAGAATCGAGCGGGGCATCACCAGCACCGTAAACCCGTAGGCGGTTGAACATGCCGTCAAGAGAGGCAACAGTGCGTTGACATCATGAGTGACCTCAAAGGCAAACAGGAGGGCCATGATGGGCGCCCGCATCATCCCGCCGAGAGTCGCCGCCATGAAGACCAGCGGCCACAGGGTGGGTTCGCCTCCGGGAAGATACGGGCCGAATGCGACCCCCAACCCCGCCCCCAGGATCAGCAACGGCGCCAGAACGCCCCCGGAGGTTCCTGATCCCAGGGCCGTAACCCACATCACGCCCTTGCACAGCAACAGCGCAAGCACGACGCCGATCGCGAGTCTGTTGTGCAGCAGATCGCCTATCACGTCGTATCCCACGCCGAGTGCGCGCGGCTGCAGATATCCGCCGATACCGACGACGACCGCGCCGAGCGCGGGCCACCACATCCAGTGGATCGGCAGCCTGCCGAAGGCGTCCTCGATTCGGTAGAGCGACGTCGACAGCACCCAGGACAGTGCGCCGCTCGCGATTCCGGCGAACAAACAGGAGACCAGGCAGATCGGAGTGACCGCGGCTGTCTGCAGCGGAAATAACGGTCCCGCAGGGAAAATATAGAATCGTGAGAACGCGGCGACCGCACAGGCCACGGTCACGGGCAGCAGACTGCGGGGCCGCAGCTCGAACAGCAGGAGCTCCACCGCGAGCATGACCGCCGCAATCGGTGTGCCGAATACCGCCGTCATTCCTGCGGCGGCGCCGGCGACCAACAGGGTCTTGCGCTCACCTCCCGTGATGCGCAGGCTCTGTCCCAGCAGCGAACCCAACGCTCCGCCCGTCATGATGATGGGCCCTTCTGCGCCGAAGGGGCCGCCGCTGCCGATCGCAATTCCCGAGGACAGCGGCTTGAGCAGGGCGACCTTCACCGACATCTTGCTCTTGCCGAAGAGTATCGCCTCGATCGCCTCCGGGATGCCGTGCCCGCGGATCCTCTCCGAGCCGAATCTCGCCATCAAGCCGATGATCAATCCGCCGGCGACGGGCACCGCGATCACCCACAGGCCGAGGGTGTTGTGTGCGGGGGAATTGGGCGCCGTGGACCACGAATGAAAGAAGAAAATGTTCGTGAACAGACTGATGAGCTTGAGCAGGGCGTAGGCGGCGACGGTGCTCAAGACACCGACCAATGCGGCCGCCGCGGCGATGCCGAGCAGTCTCGAGTCGGCGGCAAAGTCTCTGCGGGTATCGGACGGTTGCACGGTCAGCCGTCCACGAGAGGCACGGGGAAAACGCCGCGTATGGACTTGAGCTCGCCCCGATGCAGCGATGCAAGGCTGTGGAGCAGGCGCTCGCCCTCCCTGAGCAGGTGCACTTCCACCTCCCTGCCGTCCCGAGCGCTCGGGCGCCTGGAGACGAACCCGCGTGCCTCGCAGCGGGTGACGAGCGCCGCCACACCGTGGGGCTGCGCCTGCAGGCGCTCGGCGAGTTCACCGACGTGTGCATATTCGCGGCCGGGGTACCCCTTGATGTGCAGCAGCATCAGATACTGGAGAGGGGTGATGCCGTGGGATCGTGCGGCGCGCTCCGAAAATCGCTCGAAGCGGCGCATCTGGTAGCGAAACTCGGACAGTTGCTCGAAGGCAGACTTCGAAACGACCGCATCGCCGGATCGCGTCATCGTGACTCCATGGAATTCGGAAAATTGAATTATATCACGATGTGATATAATTACCGTGGTTTGGATCGCGCTGCGGCGGTCCTTGAAAGAGGCAAACAAAGTGGAAAAGCCTGTCGATGAGGATTCGCAACAGATCGGCGTCGCGTCCTCGCCCTGCATGCTTCACGAACTTCGCGCCGACGGCACGCCGGGCCTCGATCCGCAGCAATCCCGGGATGTCGCGCGCTGGCGCAAGGCCGAGCGGGAACGGATGATCAAGGCGCGGGTTGCGCTCTCCGTGCAGTACCGCACCGATCAGGCCGCCGCCATTGCGCAGCGGGTGGAGCAAATCATTGCAGCCTCGGGCATCGTGGTACCCCTCGTCAGCATCTACTGGCCGATACGTGCAGAGCCCGATCTGCGTCCTTGGATGAAGGCGCTCTCGGGATCGGGCGTCAGGGTGGCATTGCCCGTCGCCGTGGAACTGGCCCGGCCGCTTATCTTTCGCGAATGGCGCCCTGAAGCACGCCTGGCACGAGGTCTTTGGAACATTCCATACCCCGCCGACGGCGACACCGTCGTGCCCAATGTCGTCCTTGCGCCGTTGGTCGGCTTCGACCCGGATTGCTATCGCCTCGGATACGGCGGCGGCTTCTTCGATCGAACGCTGGCGCAGATGAGTCGCAAGCCGCTGAGCATCGGCGTCGGCTACCCTGAGGCCGAACTGCGCACGATATATCCTCAGCCGCATGACATTCGCATGGACTGGGTGGTCACGGGTACAGGGACGCTGCGCGCGCCGGCGGGCGATGCGCCCGCGCATTTGCCATGAAATATGAGACCCGGACGATTCGATCGATCAGCTGTCGCAAGGTCCGCGTAGGGGCATGGTGAGTACCGGCCGTTGCCCGGCGGGACCGGAGAAGGTCCAGGCGAGGATGTATTCAAGGGAATCGCCGGGACCGACGTGCCAGTTCACCGTGACCTGTATGCGGCCGGCGGTCGGAGAAAAGGCCACTTGGGCGCCTCGATATGGGTTGTCTATCGGGGCGTCGGAGAGTCCGGGCTGGTCCAACACCGAGCGCACTTGCACAACCTTGACCGATTCCAACGTATAACCGGGTCCGAGTCGCGCGCCGATTCCGAAGGTATCGTTGCCTGTGATTTGATTCGCGGTCGTGTTCAAACGGACTTGCGTCGGATTGCCAAACGTCACCTGTTGTGGACCGAAGCCCAACGCATTCGGCGTAGAAAGGAATGGAGGATCGGTGCCGATGGCCATGAAATCCTCTTCATATGTGGCGCCGCCGATGAACCCTGCACGAATGTCCGCGCGCAAGTTGTTCCATTGCAAGGTTACGATCCCAGGGTGCACGGTCGCCCCCAAGGGCAGATCGCTATTCAAGCCCAGATCCGATTGATTGAATCCGAATTGCACGGCGCCGTTGTCTCTACCGGCGGCGGCACCGCTACCCGGACCCGGACCGCCGAGAGACCCCGGCAGCATTGAGATCGGCATGATTGACGCGGGCCAATCTGCCTCGACTTGGCAGGCGGGGATCGAATAATGCTGGGTGGCGTTCGCTGCTCTATAGGCTGCCAGAGTCGCCTCCGGCGCATTGAAGGTCGCCACATACATCTCCGGGATGGCAAACAGCTTCTCGGCGCGCAAATCACCGCCGCCGTTGGAGCCGATCGGCGCACGCTGCCAGACGCCGGCTTGCGGCTCTTGCAATTGGTACATCTGGTCCAATTGCCAGGGGGTCGTCTGTGTCACTTGCGCGGCTGCTGAAACGCTGGGCCGTGCAAAGGGACGCGCCATGTCGCTGCCCGCCGTGGATGTGGCGCCCCCCCACGTCAGAGTGCGGCTTGCGGCGACTGCATTGCGGCTGGCTCCCGCAAGAGCGCTAATTCGGGACAGAAGCCTCGGAGCAGGTTGCGCAGTATTCGGCTGAGCGGCAACGCGAGCTTCAGCTGCGGAATGAATGCTCGCCATGCGCGCGGCGAGTTTAGCGGAAAATTGCGGATCGGCGGGATCAAGACCGGCGCTGCGCAGCCGCGCGGCCGCCGCCGCCGATACGGCACCGCCGAGGTGAACCTTGGTCGCAGTCGGCGGCGATCCCTGCGGTGCGCTGCCCGGCACCGCCACCGACTTCCAGGACATCGGCGCCTGCGCAGACGCTGGATCTGCGCCGAGCTGCAGCAGACACGTCCCGCCCGTGACGCCGGCCGCAATCCACCGTTTGATATTCATGGCTGCCTTGTATGCGAGATATAGCGTCGAATCGCCTGTTTCAAACACGTTCCGAGGAGGATGCCGGACATGAAAGAGCCGGTCGGCGATACCTTGCTCCGGCGGCCCGCCGTATGTCCGGATAGCGGCCGCAGCAGTGTTCTACCTCCCATGCCAAGGGCGGCCAATACCATGAAGCTTTCGGAACACATCCATTTTTCGATCGCGGCCGCGCTCTTGCTGATGGGCCTGGACACGCAGGCAATCGCGCAAACCCAAAGCGAGGCGCCGCCGGCGAAAAAGAAGGCCGCGCCGCTCGCGCCCGCCGCCTCGACGCCGGCTGCGCCCGCCGTGGTGCCGGCGGTTGCAGTGCCGGCCGGCGTGCAGCCGCCGATATCCTGGCAGACCGGCGCCTCCCTCAACGGTGGTCAAGCTGGGCCCCAAACGCCGGGAACCTGGCAGGGTGTCGGCTCGCTCAACAGACAGACAACGGCCGGGCCGGCGCCGGCTTTCGCGCCTGCGCCGTCGCGTCCGGGGGTGGCGGCTCCCCTCGCCAGCGCTCGATTGCCGTCCGCGGACGCCGCGGCGCGGCTGCGCGCGGCGGGATTCGATCAGTCGGATCCTCGTCTGCATGAGCGCCTGGCTGCCCGATTGTCGAGCGTGCATGCTCTTACGCCCGCGCCCAAAGCAGCACCGGCTGCGGGACAGCTCCCGGCGTACCTCGAGGCCAAACTGAATCTGCTGCCGCAAATCGACCGGCAGCGATTGACTGCGGTGTCCTCGGCCGCGACGGCGGGTGCCCCGGCCGGCTCCCTCGGAAGAGTTCCCACGTTGGGTGGTCCGTCGGGGGCGAATCTGCGCCCGATGCAATTGCAGAATTTCCAGAAACTGGCGCCGACGGGCCTGTTCGACATCACGCCGCAGCAGGACCTTCGGGCGGGACCCGTGCTATTCCCGTGGTTTTACATGCTGACGTTCAACCTGCCCGATGTATCGTCGCTGCCCTCGGTCGCCAACCTTCACCTGACGATCCCTGCGTGTCAGGTCAACGCTGCCGGTACCGCATATGTGGACCGGCTCGACAATGAGTGGGTGTTGGGACAGTCCGGTCCGCAAGTCCCACCGCCGCCGCCGGATAGCAACGCGCTGGCGAAATTCGTGCCCTGGGATGCACAGAATTTGGCGCTGATCTCGCTGCAACTCGGCAGTGCTGCGCATCAGGGCGTGCTCACCGTGGCCTGGAGGAACTATCTGATCGAGTTGGATTCAACCTTCGTCGCCCCCCCCGTCACCGAATCCCATGCACTGACGATCGGCGCCGCGCCGCCGTTTTTTTCGACATCCAACGAGCTCAATCTCGTCGCAGCGGCATTCAATTTCGCCAATCCCGCCGTAAGTCGCTTGAACAATACCAACGCGCCGATCGAAGGCTATGACATCATAGGCGCCGCAGTGGCGCTCGGCCCCGGGTACGTTGCATCGGCCCAGGTGGTCTCCGCCGCATCCGTGCTCGATATCGGCGGCGATACCTCGCCGGACAATCAGTACCGCGGTGCAGTCGTATCGACTCAGCCCGGCGCGAATCGTCTCGAGACCATCGTCCACTGGCATCTCAATCCCTACGAATCCCTGCAATATCAAATTGAATGGCAGTTCACCGGACCGCTCGGCCAGCGCCCGGTGATGTCACTGCCCTTACGGGGACCTTGCGACAGCTGATACGGCGCATGGTCCTGCCGCACGGCTTAGTTGCTGTGTTGAGTCGACTTGGCGGCCGAGGTTGCGTCGGGCGCGGGTGCATAATGCTTGTCCTGCTGACTCCTGATCGCTCCCGGAGCGACGGGCCGCTTGTCCTGAATGCTCGTGGATACCTTATCTTGATGGCTGACCGCAGATACAGCGGACACGGGTTTCTTCCCCTGCCAAGCCTCCTCGCTGCGATGCTTGTCCGTCAATGAAACTGCTCCAACACGCCACTTGTCCTGATGGGACGCGGGCAACGCGACTTGAGCGTTGGTGAGCACTGGGGCAGCCTGGTCGGTGACCGATGCTGCGATCTTCTCGTGCCTTGCGCTGACCGGCAGCGGCCTTGTGGGTCCGGGCGGCGGCGGGCTGGGGTGCAGCGCGTTGGTCGGCGGCTCCGGGGCCGGGGTCGCGATTGCACTGCGGACGCCGACACCGGCGCCGAGGATGCAGAGCGTTGCGGCGAGCAGCGCGGTGCACTTTGAATCGGTAGATTCGTCGCTCACGGGGTGGGTCTCCTGAATGTGGCGCTGGTTGCGAGTACCGGTAGAACCCGAAGTGCGCCTCAATCCGGACAGGCGCTCAGGTTTGCGGCGACGTCCGGGGACCCGAAGAAATCGTGTTTCAGTCCTCGGTCCCGAATACACGGTGGAGAGTTCGAACCCGATGCGCTCGATGTCCGGTGGGCCTTTTGCTGAGCCTCATGCAGCGCCATGAATGTAGTTGCGGCTGTAGCGCTTTTTGGCTTCATCATGGTCCTTACCCCGTTGTGCATTCGCATGGCAATAGCGGCCGGCCGCGTCGGCCGCGGCGGCCTCGGCGGATGGATCGGCCTGTCAATCGTGCTGGGGATCGTGCCTGCGCTGCTGTGCGGCGGAGCGTATTGGGTCAGTCGGCGCGGATTCCCGCAGGAGGGGGTTGTCACGGGAAAATCGGACACGCTTGAAATTTCGGACTTGGGACTCGCTCCGTCGGTGAATCACCGGCTGGTATTGTCGATCGCGACCGACCATGCGGTCGAGAGCGCCTCGAGCGCGAATCCTCGCACGGCGTTTTTCGAGCGTCTGCGGCGGCCGCGCGCGAACCTGGAATTCGATGTGGACGAGCGGCTGTATGATGCAGTGAGGCAAGATGAGATCATGCATCTGCACTCGGTGCGTTGGGGTCCCCTCATTTTCGCGCGCCTCGACGCTGAGCCCTGGTGGAACATCGCGCCAGGACGTCTCGAGCGGCTGCTGCCCCTGCATGCCCGCGGTCCGCTGCGGACGGCACAGGCTCGGATCACCGGGGTGCGAACCGTGCGAGACGCCTACGAGACCTCTTTGCTCGCCGCCGGCGGCGAAGGCGGCGCCCACGTTTCATTGAAGCAACCGTATGAGGAGGTCAGGTTGAGCTTTTCGACCAAGCAGGGTGCCGACATCATCGCCTTGGACCGCATAGATGCGGGCAGTGCCGGTGCCTTGACACCGGATGCGTGGGTCGCCGTCCGCTACCCGCAGGACCATCCTCGAACGGCGCAGCTTACGCGGGGACACCGCAGTTTCGCGAGCATCAACGCGTGGGACTATTGGGGCACCGAGGTGTTGGGGTTCCTGGCGGCGGCGAGCCTAACCGGTCTGGCCGTGTGGGGATGGCGCCGGGCGCGAGCCCGGCACGGCTCGAATGCTCTCTAACGGGCGTTGTCGGATGCGAGCGGAACGCTGCGCACGAGCTGCAGGACCGCCGCGTTGATGCAGGCGCGCAGCGCCCTATCGACGTTCTCGTTATTGCCCTGCTGGTAGTTCACATCGGGGGCCAGAGGGCTCGCCATTTTTCCCTTCATGGCGGCCAGCGTTCCGATGAGCGAGCCCGTGCCCGACAAGGCGGCCGTGCTGTCATTCAGTTCCTTGCGCACCGTCACCGAATCCAACACGTCGCCCGTGTCGGCGTCGAGAATGCGCACATCGACCGCCAGCGCATCCTTGTTATGGCCGGCGCCGAGGTTCAGTCCGCCGATGTTGACGCCGCCCTGCTTTTGCGAAGTACTGGGCGCCGCTTCGGACACGGTGCCGTCAAAGATGTATTGCGCGCCGCGCAGCTGATGCTGCGCCGTCGTGCCGGTGGACAGGCCGCCGCCGTTGAGCTGCTTCTCCGCAATCACGTCGCGCTGCAGCTGTGCGCGTTCCACCACGCGAAATTGCCGCGATTTCACCAGTGCCTCGACGAACATGTCGGTCGCCGCGATGGCCTGCACCGAGGGTACACCGCTGCGAAATTGATAGATGGTCACTGCCGGACGCTGATTCAGCGGTCGAGGGGGCAGGTTCTCCAGCGCTTGCAGCGACTTCGAGTCGTCGACCTTGGGGTCCGATCCTTCATCCGATCCGGCCGCCGCCGCTCCCGGCCCGATGATCAGAAGCGCGGCGGCGAGCTGGGTCAACCGGCCGAGCCGCAGCCTGGTTTGGTACGTCATGAGTGCTTCCTCGGTCAATCGGCGCAGGATCGCGCGCCTTCCTCCCCGCAAAGAACACAGCGCTCACCGGAATCCGGACACGTGCGACCTCGATGCACGTCTTCCAGACCGATGTCCGCTCCGGCCGACCGACGGGGTTATGGGGATATAGGCATTTGTCAGGGAGACGTCGATGAAGATCCCCGCCGCGCTCGTATCGAACCTGGTGCTCATCCTGGCATCCGCTCAAGGGGCCGGCGGCGCCGCCGCGGAGTTTCCAAAACGCAGGCCGGGCTTGTGGGAGCTGACAACCGTGACGCAGGACAGCAAGCGGCCGCCGCGGACCTCGCGCTTCTGCCTGGATGCCGCCACCGACGCGATGCTCATGCAAAACGCGGTCGGGGCGGATCCAAAGGATTGCAGCAAACAAAACGTCGATGTGCACGGCTCGCAGGCCGTCGTTCATTCGACCTGCACGATCATGGGCCATCAAGTGACCACCGAAGCCACGATCGTCTACCAAGGCGACATCGCCGTGCACATGCAGATCCACTCCCGGTATTCGCCGCCCTTGTTCGGCACCGGCACCTCGAGTGTGCAACAAGAGGCGCGCTGGTTGGGTGCCTGCGGCGCGGACATGCAGCCCGGCGATGTTCTGCTGCCCGGCGGCGTCAAGACGAACATACTCAAGTTGGGCGCCGGCCGCTGAAGAAATGCGACGGATTGCCCGGCCCATGTGCCGCTTGCGGGCGTCGATCATCCGGGCCCTGCGCCTGCCGCGACAGGTCGACCCGCGGCGCAGGCGGCAAGATGACGGTCCAGGATCTCCAGATGCAGCCGTCGGCGCTCCTCGATGTCAAGAGGTTCGGGGCATTGAGCGTTCCGGCTGTGCGCCGCGATGGCAGCATCCATGTCGGACAGGGTCGTGTCCATTGTGGGATTCGATGCGCCGCCCGCAGCTGTCCCGAGCAGCCGCTGCGCCCTGCAGACCCAGTCAAAGTACGCATCGGCTGCGCGCATGTAAGGCACCGCTCCCTGCGCTTCGAGGTAATCGCCGACCGTACCGTGGCCGTCGAAGCGGCCGTCCGACTCGGGGTGACCGTCGAGCCGATGGAACGATTCCGTGCCGTCCGCCGACACTTTGCGGCCGAGTGGATAGAGCCGGCACACGAGCGGTCGGTCCGCGTGCACCGTGCACCCATAGGGCCCGAGCAAGACACATGTACCATCCGCTTCGCGGCTGAGTTCCGCGCCTCGAGCCTCGATCGTATGACGCATCCTGAATTCCCGCGTACCGATTCCAAGTCGCCGAGCGAGCCTTGCGGCCTCGTAGGGATTGAGCTGGATGCGGTTGCCGCGGCAGCACCGCGAGCACCGCGCGCACACGTACCCGAACGGCTGTGCCCGGGCCGCGTCCTGCATGGTTGGCGTCGCCTTGGGTTCGTCTCCGATGCTCATATTCGTTCCAGAACACGGACGATGCCGCAAGCAGGACACTTACCTTATCCTGACGTCCCACGGCATCAATTGACGATGCATGCGCCGGGCTCGCAAAGTCGGTATATTTCTCCACGAGGGCTTCAACAAGACTACCGGCCGCAACGCGTGAACGACATGCCTGATGCGTCGCCTATTTCGGACGATGGATTTGGCGCGCCGCCCGAGGCGCGGCGCCTTGCGGAGGAGTTGCTGCCGTTGCTCTATGAGGATGTACGGCGGCTGGCTCGCCGTGAGCGCCGCCGCGTCGGTGCCGGCGGGACCATGCAGACCACGGCATTGGTACACGAGGCGTACCTGAAGCTGCTTCACGCGGCCCGTTTCAACGACCGTCAGCATTTCCTGCGGGCGGCCGCTCTGGCGATGCGCCACATTTTGATCAACCACGCGCGCGATCGGGTGACGGAGAAGCGCGGCGGCGGCGCAAGTCACGTATTGCTCGATGAATTGAACGACGTCGGTATCGTCGAAGCGGTGGCGCTCGTCGAGATCAATGAAGCGCTCGGCAGGCTCGCGCAGTTCAGCCCACGCCTCGCGCAGATTGTCGAATGCCGCTTCTTCGCGGGTTTCAAGGACGAGGAAACCGCGCAGGCATTGGGGCTGACGGATCGAACGGTGCGCCGCGATTGGGTGAAGGCGCGCGCCTGGCTGCGGCGCGAATTGTCCTTGGATCCAACGATCCTCGATTCCGACGCATCGTGACCACGCGCGAGCAATGGGCGCGCGTGGATGCGGCGCTCGATGAAATCCTGGCGCTGCCTCGCGCGGCGTGGGCCGCCGCCTGCGCCCGCGTCCGCGACGAGCAGCTGCGATGCGAGATCGAGTCGCTGCTCGCCAACATGGACGGTATGGACCCGATCCTGGATTTTCCGGCCGGCGGCGCGCCCCTCACCGAAGACCATCAAGGCGGCGCGGTGGATGATGCGCACACGGGGCTGGCCGCGGGGACCAGAATCGGCGCCTACCGCGTCGTCGAACTGCTCGGTCGTGGCGGCATGGGAGAGGTCTACCGGGCGCAGCGCGCGGATGGTCAGTTCGAGCAAGAGGTCGCGATCAAGTTGATGCGCGCTGAGATCGGCGGACGGCCGCAGCGCTTTCACGCCGAGCGGCAAATCTTGGCGCGTCTGGAGCATCCGAACATCGCGCGGCTGCACGACGGCGGCGTCACGGCCGATGGGCGTCCGTACATGGTGATGGAGCTGGTGATCGGCCGGCCCATCACGCGCTGGTGCGAAGATCATAGGAGCGGTCCGCGCGAGCGCCTGCATCTGTTCCTCGCGGTCTGCGAGGCGGTTGCATACGCTCATCGCAATCTCGTCGTGCATCGGGACCTCAAGCCGGGCAACGTGCTGGTCACGAAAGACGGCACGGTGAAACTGGTCGACTTCGGTGTGGCGCGGCTGCTCGACGGGGCGCCGAGCGAGGAGACGCAGCACGCTGCGATGACGCCCGGCTATGCGGCGCCCGAACAGTTGAGCGGCGGTCAGATTACGACGGCGACCGATGTATATGCACTCGGGATGCTGCTGTTCGAGCTGCTGACAGGAGCGAATCCCTGGGGCGACGATGAGATCTCTATTGCAGCGCTGATCACCCGCGTCTTGCAGCAGGATGTGCCGCTCGCGAGCAAGTATGCGGCGCGCAGCGGCAAGGGCCCCGTGCCGGTGAAGCTATTGAGCGGCGATCTCGATGCGATCATCGCCAAGGCGGTACGCAAGGAACCCGAGAGCCGCTACGAATCCGTCAATCTTCTGCACACGGATATCAGCCGCACGCTGCGCTCGGAGCCCGTCTCGGCCCGCACCGGGGCCCGCTGGTACGTGGCGGGCAGATTTCTGCGGCGTCACCGCTGGGGAGCGGCGGCGGCCGCCACCGTCGCCGCCGCAATTCTGGCGGCCGCGGGCGGCATCGCCTGGCAGGGCCAGGTGGCGCGGCGCGAGGCGGCGCGAGCCTTGGCGGTGAAGAATTTTCTCGTGAGTGTCTTCAAAGCGAGTGATCCGCGGATCGCATCGAACAAGCCGCGCGGGCAAATTACAGCCAAAGAGCTGCTCGATGGCAGTGTCGGAAGAATCGAACATGACTTCACGGGTCACCCGGATCTGCAGCTCGAGTTGCTCGGGGTCGCGGACGATATCTACGGGTATCTACTGGACGATGACCGCTACGAGGCGCTCATGAAGCAGCGGGTCACGCTTGCGCGGCGCCTGTACGGCGAACACCACCCCGTCGTCATCGAGGGTGCGATCACCGAGGCCTGGGCGAGCATCTATACCCAAGATTTCGCGACGGCCAATCGCGAACTGGTCCGTGCAGACGCATTGCTTCACGAAGCACATCTCGACGGATCCGCGCTGCGCGCGGAATGGTGGTTGGCGAAAGAGCGTGCCATGGAAACGACCCCGGACACGGCCGCTGCGCGGCGCCGGGCTCTCGACCAGGCGATCGAGCTGTTCGCGAAGTACGATCCAAAGAATGCGAGCTATCCGGCAGCCCTTGCAAATGCTGCATTACAACGTTATGTCAACGCCGAATACCCCGATGCCGCGAGCTACGGATCTCGCGCGATTCGCATCGCCGAGAGCCTGGATGAGCACGATGACGCGGATCTCGCCGTCATGTACGGCAACCAGGCAGATGCGCTCGCGAGGCTCGGGCGCTTTGATGAGGCGCGCCATGCCTACGATCGCGCCGCCGACCTGGCGCGACGGACCAACGGGGAGCAATACGGCACCTATTGGCGTGTCATGTCGAAGCATGCGTCAATGATCTACGAGCACGGCGATCGCGCCGAGGCGCTGGCGATGTTCGCCGCAATGCTGGCAGTGATTCCGCCGGACTGGAAGGCTACGACCGACGACACCCTTTCACGGGAAGACTACGCCGCCTGTTTGACGCGAGAAGGCCGTGCAGCGGAGTCTGTGCCGCTGCTCGAAGCGGCGCTGGAGGTAGTCAAGGCGCGCCCGAGGCATGATTTCGATGTGCGCAGCGCCGAGGAGTTGCTCGGCGACGCTTATGATGCAGTTGGACGCACCGACGATGCGCGCAGCTCGCTACAGGCGGCGCTCGAGGACTACGCGGCTCACGAGCCGGGGAGTCGCCCTGCTGCTCTGGAGGCGCGCGAGCGTTGGGCGCGGTTCTTGATCGATCACCCGCGCGGGGCGCAGGATGAAGCCGATGCACGGGCGACTTTGTCCGGCCTGCTGAAAGACGCGGCCTCCAGTGCACGGTACACCGCCGCGCCCGCGAGGGCGCAGGCGGACCTGGCCAAGTTGGAACTGCGGCGCGCCGACGCTGCGGCCGCGTTTCAGCGCATACAGTTCGCCGAGGCCGCTCTACGCGACATCCAAGCTGTGTATGACGTCCGCGTCGCGGAGGAGATTCTGCTGATGAGGGCCGAAGTATTGGTCGCTTTGCAGCGCATTCCCGAGGCACGCGCCGCCGCCGGGCAAGCACTGGCTCAGGCACTGCGGCACGGGCCCGCGCAGGGCGCCAATTCGCTTCGTGCACGCGCCATTCTCGCCAGGCTCCCGACCCCGCTCACTTAGGAAATTTTGAGGAAAGCCGCCGGGCAGCGCGGCGTGGTGCTCGCAAGAGCCTTCGACGTTCAACGGCACACGGGTAATGCGGTTTTCGACCGTCGTCGAGATCGTTATGAATGAGGTTTGTGCGAAACGCGATTTGGTTCAGAACCCGGGCACGCTGATCCTGCGTCCGCAATGAGACTACGTACCTATACCGGCCGGCGACGTGACGCTTTTCGAGCGGGCTGTCCGCCGCTTTGTTTGCGGCGCAGATCCATTGCTGATTGATGGATGAGGTGCCACACGAACCGGATGAATGGCACCGCATCACCATCCACCTGGGCATGCTCGATCGCCTTGAAGAAAGGTACGCGCTCGTCGCTGCGGAAGGTGACCCAAGGGAGACCGGCGCTGAGCAGTACTTGATTCATGAGTAGCCTTCCGAGCCGGCCGTTGCCATCCATGAAGGGATGAATTGTTACAAACTCCAGATGCACGAGTAGGGCACGGCCAATGGGCGATAGATCCTTCCGAGCAGCAAAGCGTTCGAGCCCAACGATCAAGTCCGGAATCTTTTTCGGATTGGGTGGCACATGGCGCCAGCCACGCAGACCCACTCTGGAGTTTCGCCAGCCGCGCAAAGCGGCCGAATCGGTAATCCCCGCATCCACTGACGGACGAAATAGTGCCTCATAAAGATCCAGAATTAAGTCAGTGTCGAGCGACGCCTTCCTATGAGAGCGGGCAAGCACTTCGTTGAATGCGATCGAGTACCCTTGGATCGCCATCGCGGCTTGGAGGGTCTCTCGGTCCTGCGGCCCATTGGGCAGGGACTCGCCGCGCACGATGGCGTCAGAAGTCTCGCGCGATATTCGATACCCCTCCATCGTTGTGCTGTGGTAGGCGTCATAAGCCTTCAGCTGTTCCGCGCTCGCTCGCAATGCCCGCCAAGGGAACGTTGGGAGTGTTTTGGCCTGCGCACCGACTAGGTCCCGAATTTCCTTTTCTTGACGTGCAAGCCGCATGGCCTGTTCATCCGACCAAGGCGAGCCGCTTCCCCGCAAAGCGCGTTGCAGCAGGGGTGGAACTTGAATGCGCGTGCCGACGCCCGTTCGCGACGGAGGACTGATCCTGGCCGAGATGCGGCGCGCTGCGGCGTCGAGTTGTCGCGCTAAGGGGTCATTATTGAGCGCGCCCGCCATATCGGCTAACCGCTGCAATGTGGCCGCTCGCGGTCTTTCAGTGGAAGCACTTTCCAGGTCCGGCGTACGGATAACGAGATGTCTGAGCCAAGCGGAGACGGGTTCGATGCCAGCGTTGATCTCGCGTTCGTCCAGGGTAGAAACGATGTCGGCGGTGGGCAGAACTGGAATCTTGACCCCGCCAGGTGCATCGACGAAGTTCAGTCTTACAGCCGGGACGGCGCGTGCACGCAGACGCATGATGAAGCCCGGCTCCAGCGGAAGTGCATATTCGCTCTGGTTGGCGCCCTGATGGGCCCGCAATTCCTCAGGGGGTGAGAAGTCCTCGAGGTGGAGTTTAATCGCGCTCAGTCCTGCCACCGCAAGGTCGACCTGGCCGGAACTAAGGCACCCGAACTCGGCGACAAGCGCCCCGTGGTCAAACCATGGTAGAAAAGTGGTAAGATTGAGGTCAGCAGGAGGACTTCTTATGACTGTGGCCAGTGAAATACTTAGCAATCCACGATCTCGATCGCTTACGGGGCACATCGCCAAGGGGGACCTGCTGGGTCTTTATCGCGATGGCCAACCCGATTACAAGCGGATCGCAGAGCTTGTGCAGTTATCGAAGGCCGATCTCAGCAAGCTCGCGGGCGTTGCGAAATCTTCTGTCCGCTTCGATGAGGATATCCCGGTGCCTGTGGCCGAACGACTGCGCGAGCTCGCCAATATCGCGAATCTGGTTGCAGAGTATTTCCACGGTGACGCTAATAAAGTCGCTCTGTGGTTCGAACTTCAGAACCCCATGCTCGGCAACATCTCGCCCCGGAATATGATTCGCGGCGGCCGATATAAGCGGCTCTTGAATTTCGTTCTGGATGCGCGCGAGGCTGAAACAGCCGCCGCCGGCCCAGGTGCCCAGGGGCAAGCGAAGCCTTCATCGCGCTGACCAAGGCCCCCGGTCGCAGTCCACAAATTCGAGGGTGCGGTGAAAAAGAAGAAAAGGCACCGCAATCCACGAATCCGAAGGCGCTCTCGGTCCAAGAACTTAGTGCTTGATGCTTTCTCGGAAAGTGACCTGGATGCCTGGGACCAACGTTCGATCGACAATCAAGCGTATTTCGATCGCGTCTATTTCGACCTGGAGCGGCAGCGCGCCGCTCGCCACGACGACCTATGCGCCGCTCTTCGCGCCGTCCCCGCTACCGAGCAGGCGGTCGACCGGTGGGTGCGAGTTACGGATTGGCGCTGGAATCTCACACCGCTATCTCCCGCAGGGAGTCTCAACGGCATCGGAGGTAGGTTCAACATAGGGCGTGATTTGGATCGCGCCCGCGGTCAGGCATTCCCGTGTCTTTATATCGCGGAAGATGTCGAAACCGCTTATCGCGAGTATTTCGGTGCTCCGCTCACCTCCCGTGTCGGCGGCCTTTCATTGCAAGAGTTGGCGCTTCGACGCGAGACCTCGTTTACAACCTTCACTCTCCAAGGCACGCTCGAGCACGTGTTCGATCTGCGAGCGCGTCACAGCCTAACCGACTTCGCCAAGATCATTGGACGGTTTGATGTGACTTCGGATACCAAAAAATTTGCCCGCAGTCTCGGGCTTCCGTCGAGGCCGCTTATAAGGACGCCTCATGAGCTCTTACAGCGAATGCCAACGCCTCCCGGCGACTGGCGGGGAGAGCCGCAGATGTTCGGCATACCTGCCGCGAGTCAAATGTTCGGTCGCTTCGTCAAGGATGCAGTCGGAATTAATCCGCTTGCGCAGCGTGCTGGACACTTGATCGAGTCTGCAAAGTGAGCCCTTGTCGGATATGCATGGGACGCGCTCACCCCTGGTCATCGCAGTACCGGCAGCGACTCGGGGGAGACGAGCAGTTCGATGCTGCGGGGAACGCCTGGCTCGCGTCGGATCAGGCCGGATCGCTCCAACGTGATGAGCATTTGATGGACCGTGGGCGGCGTGACCGCGAAATACCGCTGGATGTCCGCTTCGGTGGGCGGGCGACGCAGCACACGCGTGTACGCATAGATGAACGCCAGGTACTGACCCTGCTTGGGCGTAAACGGCGGTGATTCGTTCGGGGTCGGCACCGATGCGGCAGTTCTGGGTGTGTATTCGAACTTCTGGCACTACAGGGTTCCATGGCACAAGCCCGCATTATTTTTCCACCACACAGGCGAGCCAACTCAATTGTAAAGCGCCCGGAACCCTTACCTGCCGTTCTTCGAGCCCTGTTGTGTTTATCGATATCAATTGCACAACATAGTTGTGTTTGATAGTGCATAAAGTACGAAGGCCCCGACGAGGATCAGAGGATGGTAGCATCCTATCTTGGCTGTCGAACTCGAACAGGGCTTTCGCCACACCCTCGAACTCGATCCGGCAGATGGGATAGAACTCCTCACGCTGCTGATCGCCAGTACTCGATTGTCGAAAGGGTTTTCAAGGAAAATGAGTGATAGACAAAATAAATTGATATCACGAAAGCTATCGGTCGCCCCTATGATGGACTGGACCGACTAGGTCGAATTCGCCAGCTGGTTCAGCCACTTGGCGATTGTCAAAAAAGCTTGTCACCTTTATGTCTCCTCCGATCAATGATATTTATCGTGGGCTGAAGAGATTCTGAGGGGTCCCAAGGGTCCTGCTGCGTATGAACTACTTTTCGCCCCATCTTGAAATTCTTCCCGCGCCGCAGCGGGCGCTTTGGAACGAGCTGTCCGAAGTATCCCGAGAATTCGTGCTCTACGGGGGAACGGCGCTGGCGCTGCATCTGGCACATCGAAAATCAGTGGACTTCGATCTCTTTGGCAGCCGCGCGCTGGATCTCGCTCAGATTGAGCAGGGAGTATCGTTTCTGAAAGGTGCGAATATCATTCAGCGTGACAAGAACACGCTGAGCGCGATTGTCGATCGCGGCGGACCAGTTAAGGTGTCGTTCTTTGGGGTGCCGAATCTACCGCGACTATCCGCGGCAGTCGTAGCCAAGGATAACCGACTTGGTATTGCTTCCCTTCTGGATCTCGCGGGCACCAAAGCATCGGTCATCCAGGTACGCGCGGAGGCCAAGGACTACATTGACATAGACGCGCTCATTACAGCGGGCAAAGTGGATTTGCCTCTGGCTCTTTCTGCTGCACAACGGCTTTATGGCTCGACTTTTAATCCTCAAATTACTCTCAAGGCGCTGTCTTTTTTCGACGATGGAGATCTGCCACAACTTCCTGAGGACATGAAATTACGTCTCGCTACGGCAGCTCGTGAAGTCGACTTGGACCATCTGCCCGATATCGATAAGTTCCGCCATCAAATCGATCAGGATCGAGGCTACGAGTTATGAAACCTATTCCACTCACACCGCAAATGCTGGGTGTTGCGCCAAGAATCATCTGGTTCGAGCCGCCGGAGAGGGCGCTCGCGGACCCAGTCCGATTCATGGCGTATGCGATGACATACGCGCGACATGAGGATATGCGGGTGATTCGCAAGTATGTTTCGGATGAGGATTTTCGCGAGGCGTTGGACCGGGCACCCCCGGGGATCATTGATCCGCGGTCATGGGCTTACTGGAACTCCAAGATGGGCCGCTATCCGCCGCCACCGTTGCCGAAACGGCATTTTGGAGATGACAAGACCCTGGCAACAATGACAGGGGGCTCAGGCCGGAGCCCACACGCAAATCCATCGCCCCGCAATGATCTCGAGGAGACGCGGCGGGCGGGTCGCGAAGCGTGGCTCAAAATGCGGCAGCTACAACCTAAAGAGAACCTGGAAGAGATCAGAAGGCGGGCGCGCGAGGACTGGCTCGCGAAGCACGGGCCCGAAAGAAAGTAACAAACGCGTTTGATGGTCGGCGCACTCAGTTTCCCCGCAGGCGATGGGAGAATGCTACGATCACGAAGCTTGCGGATTGGCCAATACACGTTTCGGCAGACAGCGTTCATAGACAGATGACCGATAGACAAAGTCAATTGATTTCGCGAAAGCTATCGGTCGCTCCCATGATGGACTGGACCGACGAAGTCGAATTCCAGTACTGAATCAGTCCCTTAGGAGGCCGCCAAAAGGCTTGTCTCCTTTATGTCTCCTCCAAACAAAGAATCAGGATGGTGTATTTCGGGCCGGATTGAGCGCGCTCAATAGCTGGGCTTGCATTTACTCAATATATTGAGTAAAAATACTCAACATATAGAGTAAACAGTAATGCGCGTAAGCTTCACCCGGTCCCAAGCATCTGTTCTAAGCCGTCGGCTGCGCGAGACACGGCGCTTCATTCAAGTGGTTACGGGTCCGCGTCAAGTTGGCAAGACAACCCTTGTCAGACAAGTCGTGGAGGCTTCGCATATTGTCGTCCGCTTTGCGAGTGCCGATGAGCCGACATTACGCGGCCGAGACTGGATTGAGCAGCAATGGGAGGCGGCGCGGCTGCAGGCCATCGACGCAGGAAAGCGCGGGGCGGTGCTGGTACTCGATGAAATTCAGAAGATTCCGAGCTGGTCGGAGACCGTTAAGCGGCTCTGGGACGAGGACACCCATACTAGGTCTCCTTTGAAGGTGGTCGTGCTGGGATCTGCGCCCCTGCTGATTTCACGCGGTCTGACGGAGAGCCTTGCAGGGCGCTTTGAGCTATTGCATTTGCCGCATTGGTCCTACTCGGAAATGAGATCTGCCTTCGGCTGGAACCTGGAACAGTATCTCTATTACGGCGGTTACCCGGGATCCGCTCCATTGATCAGGGATGAACAGCGCTGGAAGCGCTATGTACTCGATTCACTGATCGAAACGACGATATCGCGCGACGTCCTTTTGCTCACGCGTGTGGATAAGCCGGCGATGCTGCGTCGATTATTTGAATTGGCATGCAGATATTCCGGTCAGATATTGTCGTATACAAAGATGCTCGGGCAGCTTCAGGATGCGGGTAACTCGACGACTCTCGCGCACTACCTCGACCTACTGGCCGGGGCAGGAATGGTGGGTGGGCTGCAAAAGTTCGCCGGAGAGCCTGTTCGCCAGCGAGGCTCGAGTCCGAAGCTGCAAGTCTTCAATACGGCGCTGATGACGGCTCAATCCGGCTTTACGCTGAAAGAGGCCGCTTCGGATCATGAGTACTGGGGTCACGTCGTCGAGTCCGCCGTAGGCGCCCATCTGACCAATGCGGCGGCGGCAGAGGAGTGTGAACTGTTCTATTGGCGCGACCGTGGTGTCGAAGTGGATTTTATCGTTCGTTCCGGCCATGCGGTTACGGCGATCGAAGTAAAGAGTGGACGTACGCCCCATGCCCGCTCTGGGCTTATGGCTTTTGGCGCGGTGTTCAAGCCCCAGCGAAAGCTCTTGGTCGGCGGCGACGGAATCACGTTGGAGGCCTTTCTCTCGCGTCCAGTACAGTACTGGGCGAAACAGGATAAAGGTAAATAAAATGGGATACGGAAACGGGTTGGCGCTAGCATAGGATGCTGACCGGAGGGAGCCGATGCGCAAACTAACTCGACGCGATGCCGTATTAGGCATGTCGGCCGCCGCTCTGACTATGGCGCGCAGAGAATCGATTGCCGTGACGCTCGATTTTTCGTGGCTTCGATCCCGCTTCTCGGGAGAATTGATCGCTCCAGGGAGCGCGAGCTACGACAAGCTGAGGCGCACGGACAACCTTGCCTTCGATCGCCATCCGGCCCTCATCGCCCGCTGCACCAGTACGAACGATGTCGTGCAGGTCTTGGAGTTTGCGCGAACTCACCATTTGCCATTGGCCGTTCGCGGCGGCGGACACAGCTTAGCCGGCTACTCGAGCTGCGATGGCGGAGTGATTGTCGATCTTGCAAAAATGGACGCAGTGTCTGTAGATCGACGCGCGCGCCTGATGAAGTGCGGGGGTGGAGTTCGAGTATGGCAAGCCAATGAGGCAGGCGCAAAACAAGGCATGGTGCTACCGCTCGGAATCTGCCCGGGTGTCGGCATTTCGGGCCTGACACTAGGAGGTGGCGTTGGCTATCTCATGGGCGTGGCGGGCGCCGCATGCGATACATTGATTGGTGTCGAAGTGGTCATGGCAGACGGCAGAGTCCTCACTGTGACGGCTGAACGCCATGCCGACCTCATGTGGGCCCTGCCGGGTGCCGGCGCGAACTTTGGCATCGTCACGCAGCTTACGTACCGCGCCCACCCCCTCGATCGTGTGTTCGGAGGTAGCCTCACGTTTCCCAGCGCTGCCGCGGGCAACATATTGGCGTTGCTCAATACCTTATCTGGATCCATTCCGGATGAACTCAGCGTTTTCGGGCAAATCGTCTATGAGCCAGGGAAGGACGCTCTCGCGAACCTCGACGTTTGCTGGTCTGGTGACGCGGTGCACGGACGAGACGTGATCACGCAACATATTTCGTCGGTCATGCGTCCTATCAAGGATTCAATGAAGGAGACAACATTGGCGCAACTCACCGGCAACGAGATCGAGCCCGCCTCGCTCCAATGCACTCGCTTCGGCAATGTGGCGGGCGAATTGCCGCAAGCTGCACTCGCTCGACTCATCGACGACGACGGCGCGCCGCGTGCGGTACGCGTCATATTTTTCGATCCAATCCATGGCGCCATCACCCGAATCAGGCCGGATGCCACTTCGTTTCCCCGTCGGCCCCAAGGAGCCGGCGTCGGATTGATTCTGAGCTGGCCTGATCCTGGAAAAGCCGCCGAGGTGAGAGCGTGGGCGGACAAATCGTGGACGAAATTGCACCCGTACATTCCGCATGCTTACGTAAATATGCTGGAAGACGAGGGAGTGGCTCGGGTGCGCGAATCATACGGCGGCAACTACGAACGACTACGCCGTCTGAAGGCCAAGTACGACCCGCAAAATATCTTCCGATCCAATCAAAATATTTTGCCCGCATAGACGGCAGGCTGAGCCAGCGGGCTTGCAGCGGTCCCCCCAACCCGCCCAGAGGATGCTACGATTCCAACATGATTGTAGAACTCGAACAGAGCCTTGGCGAGAGAGATGGCCGATAGACAGAACAAATTGATCTCGCGCAAGCTATCGGTTGCACCTATGATGGACTGGACCGACTGCCACTGCCGCTACGTCCATCGCCTGTTCTCGCCGCACGCGCTTTTGTACACCGAGATGATCGTGTCGACCGCGCTCCTGCGCGGCGATGCGCGCCGCCTGCTCGAGCATAGCCCGGCCGAGCACCCGGTCGCCCTGCAATTGGGCGGCTGCGATCCGAAGGAGCTGGCGGCGGCCGCGAAGATCGGTGCGGCGGCGGGCTTCGTAGAGATCAATCTCAATGTGGGCTGCCCCAGCGATCGGGTCAAGAATGGCTCCTTCGGCGCCTGTCTCATGCTGCGGCCCGCGTTGGTGGCCGATTGCGTCAGGGCGATGCGCGATGCAACCTCGTTGCCGGTGACCGTCAAATGCCGCATCGGCGTCGACGATCACGACGACTACGAGTTCTTCGCAGGCTTCGTCGCCGCGGTCGCCGCCGCCGGCATCGATGCGCTCATCGTACATGCCAGCGATCGCCATGCTAGGCGGCTTGTCGCCCAAGGAGAACCGCGAGATTCCGCCGCTCAAGCACGACTACGTGCATCGGCTGAAGCGCGAGCGGCCGGAGTTGAACGTGATATTGAACGGCGGGCTGTCTCAAGTGGAGGAGGTCCGCGATCACATGGCCCAGGGGGTCGACGGCGTTATGGTCGGCCGCGCCGTCTACCATCGGCCGGCGCTGCTCGCCGAACTGGAGCAGACCCTGATCGATCCTGAGTGGCGGGTCCCCGAGCCGCAGCAGATCGTCGAGCGGGTCGTCGCTTATGCAAAGGTGTGCGCGCGGCGGGGCATACGCCTGCACTCGATCACCCGGCACATGCACGGTTTGATGGCCGGGCGCGAGGGCGCCCGCGCATGGCGGCGGTTCCTCTCCGAAGTCGCGGCGCGGCCGGGAGCGGTGCCCGAGACGCTGTTTTCGGCGCTTCCCATCCTGAATCAGGGGATTGCCGCGTAAACGCCTTAAGGCGCCCGCGCCAGATTAAGTATAATGACCGAGAGCATGGGCAAAGAAATCGAAGTCGCCATCTTATTCGCCGACGTGGTCGGCAGCACCAAGCTGTATGAACTGCTCGGCGATCTGCGCGCGCGCGACATGGTGGGCATCTGCATCGACGTGATGCGTGCGGCGACCGACCAGAATCACGGCACGGTCATCAAGACCATGGGCGATGAGGTCATGGCGACCTTCCCGACCGCCGATGACGCCCTTGAACGCGGCCGCGCAGATGCAGAAGCAGATCGTCGCTGCACCCCCAGCTCAAAGTCGACGAACAGACGGTCGCCATCCGCATCGGCTGCAATTTCGGACCGGTGGTGCTGGAGAACCGCGACATCTTCGGCTCGGCGGTGCACACCGCGAACCGCATGACCAGCCAGGCCAAGGCCGGCCAGATCATCACCACGGCCACCATGGTCGAGCGGCTGTCGAGCGACTGGCGCGCTTCGGTGCGGCAAATCGACATCGCCACCTTGAAGGGGCGCAGCAGCGAAGTGGCTCTGTTCGAGGTGCTGTGGCAGACCGAGGACATCACCAGCATGGTGCCGGCCATCGCCATTTCCTCGCGCGAGCGCGCAGGGGCGAACAAGACCCAGCGGCTGCGTCTGCGGTATCAGGGACAGGAGGTGCTGGTGGACGACGGGCGCGCCAACATCACCATCGGCCGCGCCGAAGAGAACGATCTGGTCGTGAAGGGCAACCTGATCTCGCGCCTGCATGCCCGCGTGGAGATCAACCGCAACAAATTCATGCTGATCGATCAAAGCACCAACGGCACCTTCGTACTCGGCAAGGATGGCGAGGAAGCGTTCGTGCGCCGCGATTCGATGCAGATTCGCGGCGAGGGCCTGATCGGTCTCGGCAAGGCGCCGGACAGCAATTCCTCCCAGGTGATCCGCTACACCTGCGAGGAGTGAAGGCGCTCGACCGCGCTCTTGAGCTCCGCCCTGAGCGGCGCGGGCACCCGGTCGCCGAATTCGCTCATATACCGGTCGATGCCGGCGAATTCCTCCTGCCACTGCGCCGGGTCCACGGCCAGCAACTCCTCGAGCGCCCCCGGAGCGATATTCAACCCCTGCAGGTCCAAGTCCGCCGGGTGCGGCAGTTGGCCGATCGCCGTATCGCGCGCCTCGGCCCTGCCCTTGCATCGATCGATGATCCAGCGCAGCACCCGCAGGTTCTCGCCGAACCCCGGCCAGAGAACTTGCCGGCAGCGTCCTGCCGGAACCAATTGACGTGGAAGATTTGCGGCGGCGACTTCGAGCTTCGCGCCCACGTCGATCCAATGCGCCCAATAGTCGCCGAAGTTGTAGCCGGCGAAGGGCTTCATGGCCATGGGGTCGCGGCGCACGACGCCCACCGCATCGGTGGCGGCGGCGGTGGTCTCGGACGCCACTGCCGGCGCCGACCAGCACGCCGTGCAGCCAATTGCGGGCTTGATACACGAGCGGCGCGAGCGTGCGGCGCCGGCCGCCGAACACGATGGCGGAAATCGGCACGCCGCCCGGCGGCATCGGCCAGCTTCGAATAGCTGGGATTCTGCTTGGCGGCGACCGTGAACCGCGAATTCGGGTGCGCGGCGGGTCCATTGCGCCGGATCGTAAGGCCGCGCCCTGCCAGTCGACGGCCGGCTTGCCCTCGGGCAGACCTTCCCACCAGGGCTTATTGTCCGCGGTAAGGCCGACGTTGGTGAAGATGGTGTCGTGGTGAATCATCTCGTAGGCATTGCGGTTGGTCTTGGCGTTGGTGCCGGGCACCACGCCGAAGTAGCCCGATTCGGGATTGATGGCGTAGAGCCGGCCATCCTTGCCCGGATGCAGCCAGGCGATGTCGTCGCCGAGCGTCCACACCTTCCAGCCCGCGTAGCCCGCCGGCGGGATCAGCATGGCCAGGTTGGTCTTGCCGCAGGCGGAGGGGAAGGCGCAGGCCAGATAATGAATCTCGCCCTGCGGATTCTCGATGCCGACGATGAGCATGTGCTCGGCCAGCCAGCCTTCGGTGCGTGCCTGCCAGCTGGCGATGCGCAGCGCGTGGCATTTCTTGCCGAGCAGGGCATTGCCGCCGTAGCCGGAGCCGAAACTCTTGATGGAGAGCTCTTCGGGGAAATGCATGATGAAGCGGCGCTTCGGGTTCGAGATCGCCGGTGGAATGCAGTCCCTTCACGAACTTGCCGTCGCGCGCGATGCGCTCGAGCGCCGCGCGGCCCATGCGCGTCATGAGCTGCATGTTGAGCACCACGTAGGCGCTGTCGGTGATCTCGACGCCGCACCGGGAGAACGGCGAGTCGATCGGGCCCCATGCAGTAGGGGACGACGTAAAGGGTGCGTCCCTTCATGCAGCCGGCGAACAGGGCGTCCATCTGGGCGTGGGCCTGCGCGGGGGCGATCCAGTGTTGTTCGGGCCCGCGTCCTCCTTGTTGTCGGGTGCAGACGAAGGTGAGGTGTTCGACGCGCGCGACATCCGAGGGATTCGAGCGCGACAGGACGCAGCCGGGAAAACTCTCCGGATTGAGCGGCAGCAGCTCCTTGGCGGCGATCAATTCGCGCTCCAGCGCTTGAAATTCGGCCTCGCTGCCATCGCACCAATGGATCTGATCCGGCTGCGTGAGCTTCGCGACACTCTTCGACCCAGGCCGACACGTCGCGGTTCATGGAAGCGAGTGAAGTGACGTGCTGGGGTGCGGTGGCCATGAGGGGTCCTTCGAGTGGCGGCAATTGTTAGAATTTCAAGGATGACAGATGCTCTCGCGTACCGCCAAGTGCTCGAAACAACGCGACCCTGCTGCGACAGCGCTGTCGCAGCGGCCGGTCGCTGTGGGGTGCATTCACTCGTTCGCTAAGTATATTGATTCTGAATACCTTACAATGGCGCAAGCAATGCGCTCGACGACTCTCAATTGCAATCTTTGCAATAGCCGGCGCTGCTGCTGATGCGCGCCTTCGACAACCGCCGCCCAGGCGAGCGGCGGATCCATCGACGATCAAGGCCATCGCGGAGGTCGAAGTCGAAATCCATCCTCAACGGCACGGGAAGTGGTCAAACTGATCCCCGCCGACCGGGTGGTGCCCGGCGATCAGGTCGATCTATACCCTCGAAGTCGCGCAACACCGGCGCCACGCGTTGCGGCGCCCGTCATCGTGCATCCCGATCCCCGAGCACATGCGCTATGTCGCCGATTCCGCGGTCGGTCCCGGCGCCGAAGTGAGCTATTCGGTCGACGGCGGGCGCAGTTTCGATCTGCCTGAGAATCTCAAGGTGCGGGACCGAAAGGACGGCGAGCTGCGCCCGGCCCTCGCCGCGGACTACACCCACATCCGCTGGCGACTGAAGAATAGCCTGAAGGCCAATTCGGTGGCGTTCGTGCGATTTCGCGCGCGTGTCGAATAGTCGGACGCAAAACATCGTACGCTTCACTGGGTACGATCACGGCGAGCGCAGCGAATGAAGACCGATTATCAAGATGTCTTCAATCTGGACGGGCCGCTGGCGCGGGCGCTGCCGGGATATGCCTATCGCCCCGAGCAGGCGGCGATGGCCAAGGCCGTGGGCGCCGCCCTGGCGCGCCTCGAACCGCTGATCGTCGAGGCGGGGACCGGAACCGGCAAGACCTTCGCCTATCTGGTACCGGCATTGCTGTCGGGACGCAGCGTGATCATCTCCACCGGCACCCGCACCTGCAGGATCAGCTGTTTCGCCGCGATGTACCGATGCTCGCCAAGGCCTTGGGGTTGCCGGCGAAGATCGCCCTGCTCAAGGGGCGCAGCAACTATCTGTGCCGTCACCGGCTCGAACTCGCCACCCAACAAGGCTCCTTGCTGCCGGGTGAGCGCGGCATCGCCCGCATGCTCGCACGCGTGTCGCGCTGGGCGGCCACGACCAAGGCCGGCGATCTGTCGGAGCTCACCGATTTGCCGGAGCAGTCGCCGCTGTGGCCCAGCATTACCTCGACACGCGAGAACTGCTTGGGGTCAGGAATGCCCGCAATTTGCGCGTTGCCATGTATTCGAGGCGCGACGCAACGCCCAGGCGGCCGACATCGTCGTCGTGAATCATCACTTGCTGCTGGCGGATCTCGCGCTCAAGGACGAGGGATTCGGCGATCTGCTGCCGGGCGCGCGAGGCGGTGATCCTGGACGAGGCGCATCAGGTGCCGGACATCGCGGCGCAGTTCTTCGGCCAGTGCTGGTCGGTGCGCCAGGTTCAAATTCTGCTGCGCGACCTCACCGCCGAGATGCAGCGGCGCGGGGCTGCGCGCTCCGGCAATCACTGCCGCAGTCGCGGCCGCTCGAATCGCGGCTCGAGGATCTGCGCGCCGCGTTGCCGCGCGGCGCCAGGACGCCATGAATGGGCGAGCCTGCCGGAGATCGTTTCTCGACGCGCTGCCGGAGATCGAGACGGCCCTCAGCGACATCGCCGCGCAGCTCGAAGGGCTTGGGCGCGGGCGCAGGCACCGCCAACTGCGCGCGGCGAAGCTCCGCGCTCTGCGAACTCCTTGGCCTCCCTGCGCGAGCTGTCGGACGAGGCGGGGCTGCGCTGGGTCGAGGTCAACGCCGGCGGGCTGCTGCTGCAATTCACGCCCTTCGAGATCGCGGAACGCCTGCGTGAATACGTCGAGTCGCGGCCCTGCGCCTGGGTTTTCACCTCCGCGACCTTGGCCATCGGCGAGGACTTCTCGCATTTTGCCGCGAGGATCGGTTTGCCGCAGGCGCGCACGCTACGCATCGACAGCCCCTTCGATTACCGCGATCAGGCGCGCATTTTTCTGCCGCCGCGCATGCCGGAGCCGCAGAGCCCGCAGTTCGCCGAACGATTCATCGATGCCTGCGCGCCCGCTGCTCGAGGCCGGCGGCGGCCGCGCGTTCCTGCTCTACACCAGCTATCGAGGACTTGGCGGATGGAGTTCGCGCACTGCAAGGCGCGCTTTCCCGAATCCGCCGTTCCCGGTGCTGGTGCAGGGCGAAGCGCCGCGCGAAGCGCTGCTCAACCGGTTTCGCGAGCTCGGCAATGCGGTGCTTCTGGCCACCGGCAGCTTCTGGGAGGGCGTGGACGTGAAGGGCGAGGCGCTCTCCATCGTCGCCATCGACAAGCTGCCGTTCGCCTCGCCCGACGACCCACTGCTGAAGGCGCGCCTCGAAGGCATCCGGCGCCGCGGCGGCAACCCATTCTTCGAATATCAATTGCCGCAGGCGGTGCTGGCGCTGAAGCAAGGCGTCGGGCGCCTGATACGCGACTTCGACGATTTCGGCGTGATCGTGCTCGGCGATCCGCGGATCAAGACCAAGGCGTACGGGCGCGTGTTCCTGGAGGCTCTGCCGCCGAGCCCGGTCCTCACCGACGGCGCAGTCGCCGCGCAGTTTCTCGCCGAACGGTTGGCCGGCCTGCGTCACGCGCCCGCGCCGCGCATCGCAGGTTACATAGCGTATGCGCGTGCTGGCGCTCGATGCGGCGACGGAGGCCTGCTCGGTGGCGCTGCTCGTCAGCCGCGACGCAAGCTCGCGGCCTCCGAAGTCATCGGGCGCTATGAGGAGCTGGGCAAATCACACGCTGAGAAGATTCTCGGCATGGCAGAGGCGGTGCTGGCGGAGGCGCAGGTGTCCTTGACGGCCCTCGACGGCATCGCCGCGAGCGTCGGCCCCGGTGCATTCACCGGCGTGAGAATCAGCGTGGCCGTGGCGCAGGGTCTGGCCTTCGGCGCCGAGTCTGCCGGTCGGTCCCGGTCACGACCCTGGAGGCCCTGGCGCTGCAGGCCGTGGTGCAGGACGGGCCCACCGCATGCTTTGGCCTGTCTCGATGCCCGCATGGGCGAGGTGTACTGGGGATGCTTCGTCGCCGATGCTCGCGCGCGGGGCTGATCGCAAGCAGCCCGCAGCGTGTCGGGCCGCCCGAGGGGGTGCTGCTGCCGCTGCCTTGCGTGCATCGTGGGATCGGCCGCGGCTTCGCCGCCTATCCCGGCCCTTGGCGCGCTTCCGGGCGTCATCGTCGAAGAGGCGCATGCGACGCGCACTGCCGAATGCGCGCGAATTGCGCGACTCTGGGTGCGTTGCGCTTCAGGGCGGGCGAGGGCCGCGATCCTGCCGACTTGAGTCCCCTGTATTTGCGGGACAAGGTGGCGCTGACCGAAGCTGAGCGGCGCGCGCAGGGCCCGTGACCGTTGTCATCGAACTGTCACATGCGACCGATGTAATACCGGGCTCAGGAATCAAGGGACTAGAAGCACATGACGGCCAAGCGCATCCTCATCGTGGAAGACGAAAAGGCGATTCGTGACATGGTCGCCTTCGGATTGCGCCGCGCCGGCTACGAGGTTCGGGAGGCCGAGGATTGCCGCGAGGCGCGGGCGCGCATCGTCGATGTACGGCCGGATCTGATGCTGGTCGACTGGATGCTGCCGGACATGAGCGGTCTGGAGTTGACCCGATCCTTGAAGCGCGCCAAGGACACCGAGGAGATTCCGGTCATCATGCTCACGGCCCGTGCGGAGGAGCAGGACAAGGTGGGCGGCCTCGAGGGCGGCGCCGACGACTACATCACCAAGCCGTTCTCGCCGCGCGAATTGCTGGCGCGCATTCAGGCGGTGTTGCGCCGCGCGGCGCCGGCGGGAGCGGCCGACATCGTGGAGGCAGACGGCCTGAAGCTCGACGATTCGAGCCACCGGGTCAGCGCCGGGGAGCGCGAAATCGCCTTGGGCCCGACGGAATATCGTCTGCTGCATTTCTTCATGACCCACCCCGAGCGGGTGTTCTCGCGCGGCCAGTTGCTCGACCGCGTTTGGGGCGGTAATACTTACGTCGAAGAGCGTACAGTGGACGTGCACATCCGCAGGCTGCGCAAGGCGCTCGAGCCTTATCAACTGGAGCGGTTGGTGCAGACCGTGCGCGGCGCGGGCTATCGATTCTCGACTCGAGAAGCTTGAGGAGGACTTGGGTTCCGGTCCAATGGCGGCAATGTGGACTTTCGCTCTCGCGCGGCTCGCGGGAATTCTGCTGCTGGGCCTGTGCGTGGGCCTGCTGATCGGGCCCATTTGGCTGTGGATTCTGTCGGCCGCCTGCCTTTACCTGGGCTGGCAGCTGCTCAACTTGTACCGTCTCGACCGCTGGCTGCGCCTGCGCTCGCAGATCGATCCGCCCAATCTCGGCGGCATCTGGGGGGACATCGTCGCGCAGGTGGTGCGGCTGCATCGTCGCAAGCAATTTCACAAGCAGCGCCTGGTGCAACTGTTTCGCGAGCTGCGCCGCTCCACGGCGGCGCTTCCGGACGGCGTCATCATCTTGAGCGCGCAGCGGGAAATCGTCTGGTTCAACCGGCAGGCGGCGCGCCTGCTCGGCCTGCGCCGGCCCATCGATCTCGGATTGCGGATCGACAACCTCATCCGCGTCGCCGGAGTTCGTGCACTACCTGCATGGCGATGATTTCGCGCATGCCGTTGGTGATCCGTCCGCCGGTGCAGATGGATCTTTATCTCGCGCTGCAGGTGGTCCCTTACGGCGGCGGCCAGTCCTGCTGCTGGTGCGCGACGTGACCCGGCAGATGCGCCTCGAGGCCATGCGCAAGGACTTCGTCGCCAACGCCTCGCACGAGCTGCGCACGCCTCTGACCGTGATATCGGGATACCTGGATACCCTGGCGGACGATCCCTCCATCGACCCGGCGTGGTCCGGCCCGATCAAGGACATGCGCGCACAGGCTCAGCGCATGAACGCCATCATCGCCGATCTGCTGGAGCTGTCGCGCTTGGAGTCCGCGGACGGCGAGGCGCCGCGCGACGCCATCGATGTGCCGCGGAATGCTGGAGCGCATGTATCGCGATGCGCTGGCGCAAGCGCGGACCGGCCGCGCCAGGTGGTCCTGGAACTGCAGTCCGCGAACGGTTTGTTCGGTTCTGCGCACGAGCTCGAGTCGGCGTTCACCAATGTGCTGGTCAACGGCATGAAGTACACGCCGGCCGAGGGCACGGTGCGGATGCGCTGGTGGGCGGACGAGGAGGGAGCCTATTTTTCAGTGATCGACAGCGGCATCGGCATTCCCGCGGAGCACATCCCGCGGCTCACCGAGCGCTTCTACCGGGTGGATGCGGGACGCTCGCGCGGCCAGGGCGGTTCGGGGCTGGGCCTCGCCATCGTCAAGCACGCCTTGCAGCGCCACGGCGGCTGGCTCGACGTGCAGAGCGTCGAGGGCAAGGGCAGCACGTTTACCTGCCATTTCCCTGAGGCCCGAATCTGGAGGCGTGCAGTGCGCGAGGCGGCGAGCGCCTAGCAGCGCCGCTCGCGCGCAATACTTGCGACAGGCGCCGGGTCACAAATATCGCCGGCAGTGTTGACGTAGGAAGCAATCGGATGTAAACGAACGCGAGTAAAATTCATTGTCCCGACGCATTGAGCTGCCAAGGTAAATTTTATGGAAACGGCCGATCTCACCCACCACATCTCCCGCCGCTTCAACGAAGACCTGGAGAAGGTTCGCAATCAGGTGCTGCAGATGGGCGGCTTCGTCGAGCAGCAGCTGCACAAGGCGATCACCGCCCTGGTCGAAGGGCGACAGCCGCCTGGGCGAGTCGGTCGCGACCGACGACTACAAGGTCAACGGCATGGAGGTCTCGATCGACGAGGAATGCAGCCGAATCCTCGCGCTTCGGGCGCCGGCGGCCGGCGATTTGCGGGTGATCGTCGCCATCATCAAGACCATCACCGACCTGGAGCGCATCGGCGATGAGGGTGAGAAAATCGGCTACATCGCCTCGCGGCTCGCCACCATGGAGCGGCCGGCCGACAAGTATCGCGAGGTCAAGCATTTGGGCCGGCAGGTCGCGCAGATGGTGCACGATGCGCTCGACGCCTTCGCGCGCATGGATTCCCAGGCGGCTCTGAAGACCGCGCAGCGAGGACAAGATGGTGGACGAGGAATACGAATCGATTCAGCGTCAGTGCATCACCTTCATGATGGAAGATCCGCGCACCATCCGGCGCGCGCTCGAAATCATGTGGATCGTGCGAGCCCTGGAGCGGATCGGCGATCACGCCAAGAACATCTGCGAGTATGTGATCTACATGGTGCACGGCAAGGACATCCGCCACACCTCGCTCGAGGACGTTGCCAAGCAGATCGACGCGGCGCACGCTCTCGCGCGCAGCTGATGACGCACGCGCCAGGGAAATCTACTCGGGTTCGCCGCCTGCGTGGGACTGCTGGCGTATGCCTACTACGCGCAAGTGGTCCTGCACCTGGAGCCTTGCCCGCTGTGCATCTTTCAGCGTGTCGGCGTGTTTGCCCTGGGACTGTCTCTTCCTGATCGCGGCGGCGCACGATCCGGTGAGTCTGGGGACGGCGCGTGTATGCCGCGCTCCTCGCGCTTGCGGCGCTCGCCACCACCGGGGTGGCGGTGCGGCATCTGTACATCCAGAGCCTGCCGCCGGGCAGCGTGCCGGCCTGCGGGGCCTCGCTCGATTTCATGCTCAAGGTGTTTTCGCTGAGCGAGGTGCTGCTCAAGGTGCTGAGCGGCTCCGGCGAATGCGCCAGAGTGACCTGGAGTTTCTTGGGGCTCGCGATGCCGGGCTGGGTGCTCATCGCGGCCCTGTGCTTGGGTGCTTTCGGTGTATGGATCAATCTGCGGCGCCAAGCCGCCGGTACTGCGCTTCTGATGGGCGTCGAAGTCCGATACCTTGATGTTGACGGAGGAGCTGATTGCACGCGCGTCGGTCAGTCCCACCGACGGCGGCTGCCAGGCGCTCATGGCCGCTCGCCTCGAGGCCATAGGCTTCGCCGTCGAGAATCTGCGCTTCGGGCCGGTGGACAATTTATGGGCGAAGCGAGGGTCGCAGCGGACCGGTGTTCTGCTTCGCGGGCCACACCGACGTGGTGCCGTCGGGGCCGTTGGATGAGTGGCGCAGCGATCCCTTTCACCCCGTGATCGCGGACGGGCTCCTGTACGGGCGCGGTGCGGCCGACATGAAGAGCGGCCTCGCGGCCATGGTCACCGCATGCGAGGAATTCGTGCGGCGCCATCCGGCGCACCGCGGCACGATAGCGTTCTTGATCACGAGCGACGAGGAAGGCCCTTCGGTCGACGGCACGCGACGCGTGGTCGAAGTGCTGCGCGAACGCAGGGAGAGCATCGATTGGTGCCTGGTGGGCGAGCCGTCGAGCGAGACAGCGCTGGGCGACACCATCAAGATCGGCCGGCGCGGCAGCTTGAGCGGGCGGCTCACGGTGCACGGCGTGCAGGGACATATCGCGTACCCGCAGTTCGCGGACAACCCCGTGCATGCCGCCGCGCCCGCCCTGGCGGAACTCGCCGCGCGCATCTGGGACCGGGGCAACCTGCACTTTCAGCCCACCACCTTCCAGGTATCGAACATCTCCGCCGGCACAGGCGCACCCAATGTCATTCCCGGAGAATTGAAGGCGCGCTTCAATCTGCGCTTCTCCACGGAGCAGACCGTCGAGGGATTGAAAGCCGTGGTCGAGGAAATATTGCGCCGCCACCGCGTCAAGTACACGCTGGAGTGGTTCATTTCCGGATACCCCTTCCTCACCGTGCCCGGGGAGTTGTCGCAGGCCGCCACCCGTGCGGTGCAGGAGCAATTGCAGATCACGCCGAAACTCTCGACGGGCGGGGGAACCTCGGATGGCCGCTTCATCGCCCCGATGGGCGCCCAGGTGATCGAAATCGGCGTGATCAACGAGACCATCCACAAGGTGAACGAGTGCGTGCGCGTGGCGGACATCGACCGGCTGCAGCGCGTTTATCTGCGCACCCTGGAGCTGTTGCTCGCGAGCTAGGCGCGCTGCCGCAGGAGGTGCTGCAGGCGAACCCTAGCGCGAGTTCCCCGTCAATCCGATGGAGTTGACGACCTTGGTGACCCCGGGAACCTGGTGCGCGACGAATTCGGCCATTTGCAGCTGATAGTCCGTGTCGACCAGGCCATAGAGATACACCACGCCGTCGATGCTCTGCACGTCGATCAGATTGGGCGGCTCGAGCTCTGCATGCTTCGCAAAGGCGGCGCTGACGCCGGCCGCGATCTCGGCATCGCCGGGACAGCCTGCGAATCCGCATTTGCTGTAAGCCGCACATCCGGAAACGGCAAGCGCCGCGCAGACGGCGGCAATCAGCGCGTAGCTCCGATTACGCCGGTTCTTCATGCGCCGCCGTTTCCCCGGCGCAGTCATCTGCTGGCGACCTGCGCCGGGACCGTGTTCGCCGTATTCAATATGACGGGCAGGCCGTTCTTACCCGAGCCCACGATGATCACCTTCGAATTCGGGGACTCGGCCAGCTTTTCCGTGGCCTCGATGCCCTTCCATTCGATGACCTGGTCGTTCAGTCCCTTGCTGATGATCGATTGATAATCGGCAATCCCCAGCGCCTCGATGTGCTTGCGCACCGCCTCCTGGCGGGTGCGCTCGAGCACGAACTGCATCTCGAGAGCCTTCTGCTCCTCCTCGAGCTTCGCCTGAATCGCGCTTTGCACGGTCGCCGGCAGGTGAACCTCACGGATGAGAACCGCATCGACCAGGACGTGCTTGCCTTCCAGTTTGCGAGTGACCTCCTCGCGAATTTCCCGCTCGATCTGCTCGCGCTTGGAGGAATAAATCTCCTCGGGCGCGTACCGGCCGACTATTTTTCGCGCGCTCGAACGAACGTACGGGGAAACCAGCGTCGTGTAGTAGTCCTTGCCTGTCTGCGTGATGAGCTGGTACACCTCCGAGGGCACCGGCTGATAGAGAATTGAACTCGTCAACTTGATGTCCAGGCCGTTGTTGGCGAGGACGTCCAAGGAATCCTCGCGTTCCTGCTCGCGCAAATCCACATGGTAGACGCGCGAGAAGGGCGACACGATGTGTATGCCTTCATCCAGTGTTTTCTGGCTGGTTCCCCTCATGGGGGTCCATTCTACGCCAACCCGTCCGGTCGGGACCGTGGCGCATCCGGCCAGCGGCGCGCCGATGATGAGTGCCTGCAAAAGACGATGTGGCATTCGCAATGACATGATCCACCTCCGAATTCGAGCGCATTGAACAGGAGCGTCCGCGGGCGACCGTGGCAGCGGCCGCGCTGCGGGCGGTACTCGCCGCCAAGAAGTGTGCGGCACCAAGATTAAAGGCATGCTAACGTCGAATTAGAATGGGCTGCCGCACCCGATGCGTCGCGCCGGGGCGGCGCTGCGCTAGGAAAGGGCCGGCGCGTTGCCGCGGTTGAACGCGATCGGCGAAAGCTTCAGCGATACGCACAGCCTCGTACCCTCATTGAGCTTGCTGTCGATGCGCAACTCCCCGCCGATGAGATCGGCTTGTTCGCGAAGCCCTACGATGCCGTAGTGTCCGGGCCGAAGCGCCGCCGGATCGAATCCGACGCCGTTGTCCTCGATCTGCAATTCCAATATCCCGTCCTCCGTGGCTCGCAGTCGAACCTCGACTCGAGTCGCCCTCGCGTGCCGCTCGATGTTGCGCAAAGCCTCTTGCGCCATCCTGACGATGGTCTCCGCGCGCTCGTCGCCGAAGCGGGCGGCCTCCACGTCGGCACTGAATTCTCCGGACAAGCCGGTGTGATTGATGAATTGTTCGAAGACATTGGCAAGCGCAGGGCCCAGGCCGGTTTCCCGCGCCGCCGTGACCCGCATCTGCGTGATCGCCGTGCGCGCCTCCTGCAGCCCTTCGCGTGCGACTTTTTCCGCACGCGCGAGTTCGTCGGCGACCGCGCCGGGATCGCGCTTCTCGAGCCGCCGCAGAAACCTGATCTCGCTGAGCATGGCCATCATCGAGTGTGCGAGGGTATCGTGAAGGTCGCGTGCGATCTTCAAGCGTTCCCGCACGATCGCGGCGTAGCGCGACTCCTCGGCGAGCCTTTCCACTTCGCGTGTCCGTACTGCGACCCTGCGCTCGAGTTCGCCGCGCTCCTGCCTCAGGTCGCCCAGAATCTTCGCGAACGCGCGCCCCAGCTGGGCCACTTCGTCGGTTCCGCCGGGAGGTTCTATTTTTGAAGACTGGTCCTCGCCGAGAGCGGCCACCGAGACAGTGAGCCGCTGCAGCCTTCGGGTCAGATGACGCGCGCCCAGTGTCCCCAACAGGGCGGTCGCAACGCCGAGGCACATGGACACCCACAGAATCCTGAGCGCCACGGCGTCCGCCCGCTGGTACACCCGTTCGTTGGGCTCGCTCAACAGAACTTGCCAGCCGAGCGATGCTATTTCCTTGCCGGCGCCGAGCTGCGACCGGGATACGAGTACACGGCGCCCGTTCGGCATGCGCTCGAATTGCGGGGCATCCGGCGCTGCCGCCGTTTCCTCGTGCAGGGGCTCCGCGTTCCATGGCTTGTGCCGCATATCGTCGGGCCCGATGAGAACCATGCCGTAGCGGTCGAGTACGTACGCTTCAGTGGCGGCCCTCGGATCGGATTCGTCCGTGAGGCGCTCCGGATGGTGGGCGGCGCGCCGCCAGCTCACGTGCGCGGCGATCGCCCCCACGATGCGGCCGGCTGCATCACGCACCGGAATGGCCACATCTCCCAACTCAGCGGCATTGGCGGCGGGAATCGGCTGCGCACGGCGCCGCTCATCGATCAGCCCGAGCCAGGGCTCATGAATGCCTGAAGCGAACCATGGGCTCGCTTTGACGTCGTCGCCCTGATGCAACGCGCCATTCGAGCGTACGACGATCCCGTTTGCATCCGCCATGGCGATCCAATCGAGTTGCGGGTAGGCCGACAAAAGCTCGTCGAACACGCCGCGCAGGTCGGTGGGTCGGCCGAGACCCGCGGCGCGCACGGCATCGAAGCGCGCCGACAGCGCTTGACCCAGATCGGAACTCAGTTGGTCGGTTTCGAGCGACAGGCGTCGAATGTGCTGCTGGAGGAGGTTTTCCCTCGCAATGCTGCCCACCCATAGCGCGGCAGCGATCGAGAACGTCGCTGCCAGAACCACGATGAGCCACATGGCGGATGCCGCCAGACTGCGGCGCGGATCGATGCTCGAAAGCAGCGGGCCTGATTTGTCAGCGATTCTTGGGGCCGTCATGTCGTTACGTTAACAGGTGACTAAAGTCACTTCCAAACCGTGCACCGAGGGCCGCATGATTGCATCCAAGAACGACGGTGAGGCAATCGAGGTGCGCGCCCATGACGCCGGATGATAGGACCACACAGTCTGCGATCCGCATC
Source organism: uncultured Gammaproteobacteria bacterium (assembly GCA_963702735.1). Lineage (GTDB taxonomy): Bacteria > Pseudomonadota > Gammaproteobacteria > Steroidobacterales > Steroidobacteraceae > Bog-1198. The sequence goes on from CAVPDW010000003.1 coordinate 1,583,576, forward strand.
GTCATTGCGGAGGACCAGGCGCTCGTTCGCAGGGGCGCCGCGATCCTGCTGTCCATGGAGCCCGACATGGAAGTGGTGGGGCAGGCCCGCAACGGCGTGGAGGCCGTCGAACTCGCGCAATTGCTCCACCCGGACGTGATCTTGATGGACCTGCACATGCCGCTCAAAGGAGGCGTGGCGGCCACCCGCGAGATCACGCGTGATCTGCCCAATACTCAAATTCTCGTGCTGACGACGCTCAATGACGATGAGACGGTGTTCGAGGCGGTGCGCGCGGGCGCACAGGCATATTTGCTGAAAGATGCGGCCGAAGACGAGCTGCTCGAAACCATCCGGGCGCTGCGGCGCGGCGAGTCGCGGTTGACTCCGCAGATCGCACGCAAGGTCATGGATCAATTCCGCCGTCTGGCGCAGCCTGCGGCCGACGCTGTGCGCGCGGCCGCTCCCGATGCGCACTCGCCCGACAGAGCTCCGCCCGCCCACAAGAGCGCCTTCGATGCGGAGGCGTTGAGCGACAAGGAGGAGAAGATTCTGCAGCTCATCGCCGAGAGCATGACCAACCGTCAGATCGCCAATACCCTGTTTCTTGCCGAAGGTACCGTAAAGAACTATGTCAGCCGCATCATGGAAAAACTGCACGCCAACACCAGGACCGAACTTGCCCTCCTGTCGAAGAAGCAGTCGCGCTTGGAATGAGCCCGGGCGGCCCTGCGTCGGAGCCCTGGAATAGTGACTAAAGTCACCATGAGAAGTGACTTTGGTCATGCCGAGTCGTGACTTTCGGCTCCTGACACCCCGATCCGCCTCGTCTAGATTGTGCTCATCGCCATAAAGGACTCCGAATGTCGGTCGTCGAAACAGCGCTGAAACGGCCTTACACGGTTGTGGCCTCATTGATTCTGATCTCGCTCATGGGTATCGGCGCGGCCTTGCGCATGCCCGTCGACATCTTCCCGGAAATCGACATCCCGGTGGTGGCGGTGGTGTGGACCTACAACGGGATGAGCGCGACGGACATCCAAAACCGCATCTTGACCTTGCACGAGCGGCAACTCGCGTCCCTGGTCGACGACATCTCGCGCATCGAGGCGGTCAGCTACGAGGGCGTCGGTGTCGAGAAGGTGTACCTGCACGAAGGCGCGGACGTCACGCGCGCAATCTCGCAGCTCGCCAGCAGCGCCCTGGTGGTGCTCAAGTACATGCCGCCCAACATCACGCCGCCCCTGGTGCTGCGCTACGGCGCCACCGACGTGCCCATCATCCAGCTCAGCCTGTCCAGCAAATCGCTGCCCGACACCAAGCTCAACGACCTGGGGCAGAACATCATTCGCCCGGCGCTCGCGGTGGTGCACGGCGCGGAGGTGCCGTACCCCTACGGCGGCAAGCCGCGGGTGATCATGGCCGATCTGGACTCGCAGGCGATGCAAGCAAGAGGCCTGTCCCCCGCGGACGTCAGCGCGGCGCTGCAGCATCAGAATGTCATTCTTCCGGCCGGCGACGTGAAGATCGGCGACAAGGATTACACCCTGGCGATGAACAACTCGCCGAACGTCATCGAGTCCATCAACGCCTTTCCCATCAAGCAGGTCGACGGGCGCACCGTGTTCATGCGCGACGTTGCGCACGTGCACGACGGATTCCAGGTGCAGACGAATTCGGTGTCCGTCAACGGCACCCCCGGGGCCTTGATGACGATTCGAAAGACCGGCGGCGTGTCCACCCTCGCGGTCATCGACGGGGTGCGCGCGGCTCTGACCGACATCAAAAAAGTCCTGCCGAAGGACGTCACCATCAAAGCCCTGTTCGACCAGTCGCTGTTCGTTAAAGCGGCGCTCAACAGCGTGGTGCTGAGCGCATGCATGGCGGCAGGGTTGACCGCCCTGGTCATCATCCTGTTTCTCGGCAATGTGCGGCTGTCGGTGATCATTCTGGCATCCATACCCCTTTCCATCATCACCGCGGTACTGTTCATGAGCGTCGCCGGACAGACCCTCAATACCCTGACGCTGGGCGGCTTCGCGCTGGCGATCGGCATTCTGGTCGACAACGGTACGGTGGTCATCGAAAACATCGAGCGCCATGTGGCCATGGGGGAGCCGCTGCATCAGTCGATCGTGGTCGGAGCCAACGAGGTGGCAGTCCCCACCTTCTTGTCGACGTTGTGCATTTGCATCGTCTTCGTTCCGGTGTTCTTGCTGCAAGGCACGGCAAAGTATCTGTTCTCGCCGCTGTCGCTGTCCGTCATGGGGTCCTTGCTCGCGAGCCTCGCGCTGTCGTTCACCATGGTGCCGGTGCTGTTCAACCAGTTGATGCGCCGTTCCGTGAGCGAATTCGCGACCGAGGGCGCGCATGGATCCCACGCAGGAGGGGTTGCCTCGAAGAATGTCCTGGTCAGGTTTCAGGCGGGGTTCGAACATGGCTTCGAGAGGTTTCGCGAGAACTATCGCAATGTACTGTCCTGGGCCCTGTCGCAGGCGCGCCTGACGGTGACGGCGTTCGCCGCCATGATCGTGGTGTCGATGCTGCTGTTTCCGGCGCTGGGGCGTGATTTCTTTCCGCAGGTCGATGCCGGACAAATGCGTCTGCACGTCAGGGCGCCGCCGGGGACGAGGCTGGAGCGGACGCAGCAGTACTTTGCCGAGGTCGAGCAGCAGATCAGGAAACTGGTGGGCAACGATCAAATCGACGTGATGCTCGACAACATCGGGCTGCCCTACAGCGGCATCAACATCGCGCTGAGCGACTCCGCCACCGTGGGTCCGATGGACGGCGAGATACTGATTTCGCTGAATGAGAAGCACACCCCGACGGCGAAAATCATCGCAATGCTGCGGCGGGAGCTGCCGGCCCGATTTGCCGAGCTGCAGTTCTTCTTCCAGCCGGCCGACATCGTCGATCAGGTGCTGAACTTCGGGCAGCCTGCGCCCATCGACGTGAGAATATCCGGCCCCGATCAGAGCGCCGCATTCGCTTTGGCGTCGCAGATCGCGCGAGCGCTGACGCAGGTCGCGGGGGTGGTGGACTCGCACGTCTATCAGGTGCCGAATGCGCCGGCGCTGACCGTGGACATGGATCGCGCTCTGGCGACCGAAACAGGCGTGACGCAGCAGGAGGCGGCCAACAACGTGCTGGTGGCCACCAATTCGAGCGCGCAGTCGTCGCCGAACTTTTGGGTGGATCCGCGCAACAGCGTGAGTTATCCGCTGGTGGTGCAGATTCCGCCCTACCGAATCAGATCGTCGCAGGACCTTCAGACGATGCCGGTGACGTCGCAGGGCGGCGCGGCGGGTGGGCAATTGCTGCTGAATCTGGCGTCCTTCGGCCGCGAGGCGGTGCCCATGGTCACCTCGCAGCTGAACATTCGCCCGGTGTTCGACGTGCACGCGGACGTTCAGGGGCGCGATCTGTACAATGCATCGCGCGATATCGACGAGGTGCTGAAGGCGCACCGCCCGGATGCCTCGAGCGCGGTGAAGGTGACCTTGAGTGGCCAGGTTGAGACCATGCGCGAGAGCTACACCGGCCTGTTCACGGGCATCGCGCTCGCCATCATTCTGGTGTACCTGTTTCTCGTCATGAATTTTCAGAGCTGGATCGACCCGCTGATCGTGCTCATGGCAGTCCCGTTCGCCCTGGCGGGAGTGCTGTGGATGCTGTTCCTGTCGCAGACCCCGATGAGCGTGCCGGCTCTGATGGGCACGCTCATGTGCATCGGCTTGACCACTGCGAACAGCATTCTGGTGGTCAGCTTCGCCAATCAGCGCATGGCGGCCGGAGACGATACCTTGCGCTCGGCCGTCAGCGCAGGTTATACGCGGCTGCGGCCGGTGCTCATGACCGCCGGGGCGATGATCGTCGGCATGGTGCCGATGGCGTTGGGGATAGGCGAGGGCGGCGAGCAGAACGCGCCGCTCGGCAGGGCGGTGATCGGCGGCCTGCTGTTCGCGACATTCGCCACACTCATCTTCGTGCCGACCATGTACTCCCTGCTGCGCCGCCGGCCCGCCCCCGTTACCGATTCGGACATCAAAGGTAGTGCCAATGCAATCGCATGATCCAGAGCAACCGGCTGGCAAACGACTGAGCGACGATCCGGCTTGCGGCCAGTTTCCGGACGAGGTGTCGCGGTCGGAGCACGATCAGGTTTCGACGAGTTTCGATCCGCAGACCGGCGGGCGCGTCAAAAAAGGCGTGGGCGTCGCCGCCGCCGTCCTGCTGATCTGCTGCATCGCCGTGACCGCGGTTCGGCTCATTCACTCGCACTCGGTCGCGAAGGCGGGTGAAACCGCCTATTCGGCGCCCCCGCCGGTGGATGTGGTGATCGCCCGGCCGGCGACGGCGGGACAGGATTTGGTTCTTCCGGGGGAGACTGCGGCGTGGTACGAAGCGACCATCTATGCGCGCGTCAACGGCTATGTGGCGAAGTGGTCGGTGGATATCGGCGATCACGTCAAAAAAGGCCAGGTGCTCGCGACCATCGAGACGCCTGAACTGGACGCCGAGTTGCAAGCGGCAAGAGCGCAGCTCAAGGCCTCTGAGGCGCAGGTCGAAGCTCGCAAGGCCGAGGCCGAATTCAGCAGGACCACCAACGAGCGCTGGCGCGATTCGCCGAAAGGCGTCGTTTCAGAGCAGGAGCGCGAGTCCAAGAAAGCGGACTACGAGAGCGCCGAGGCCCGGCTCTATGCGGCCGACGCACAGGTCAACCTGGATAAGTCGAAGGTCGATCAATACAGCGCATTGGCCGAATTCAAGCTGGTTCGGGCGCCCTTCGACGGAACCATCACCGAGCGCAGGATCGACATCGGCAACCTGGTCACGGCCGGCAGCGGTTCGACCACGACACCCCTGTACCGCATGGCGCAGACCGACCCGCTGCGCATTTTCGTCGACGTGCCGCAGAGCGCCTCCGGAGAATTGATGCAAGCCGGCGTGCCGGCGGAGATTCGCGCAACGGGCGCAGTGGGCGGCGTTTTCTCCGGGAAAATAGTCCGATCCGCCGAATCCATCAATGCGCAGGCCCGCACCATGCGGGTGGAGGTCGACATGCCGAACGCCGATCACTTGCTGGTGCCGGGCATGTACGTGAATGTCGCGTTCAGGCTGCAGCCCCGAGGATTGGTCGAGGTGCCCGCTGCCGCATTGATATTCCGCGCGTCCGGCACCCAAGTCGCACAAGTCGATGCCGGCGGCAAGGTGCGGTTCACCGACGTGGTGATCGCCCGCGACAACGGCAGCTTGGTCGAACTGGCCTCGGGCGTGAAGCCGGGAGACAAGCTGGTGCTGAACATCAGCAGCCAGATCGCAGCCGGCCAGACGGTGGCGGTCAATACGCCCGAAGCCGCCGACAAATCCCTTCGGGCGAAGCGCTGAAGGCTCCATGAATATCTCACGCTTGATCGTCATGGGGTCGGCCGCCGCCTTGACTGCCTGCGCCGCGGGTCCGAGTTACCGTATGCCGCAACCCGACGAGCCGCCGGATTTCGCGGCCAAGGTCGCCACTACGGCGGCGGCGCCGGGAACCGCACCGCAGGCTCCCGCTGCGGATATGGCGGCCTGGTGGCGGGCGTTGAACGACGAGGAGCTCGATTCCCTGGTGGATCGAGCGGTGAAATACAATCCCGATATTGAGATCGCGCTGGACAGATTGCAGCAGGCGCGCACCTACGAGGCGGTGGTGATCGGCTACGCGCTGCCTGACGTCGACGCCAGCGCCGGCGCCGGGCGCGGTACCGGGAGCGATCTTACCCGGGGGCGTGCCGACACGGCGCTGCGGTCCGCGGACAACGGCGCCGGCCTGCAGCACATCAATACGATCGCGGGATTCGATTCGGTCTGGGAACTCGATCTATTCGGCAAGTACCGCCGTGAGTTCGAGGCGGCCCGGGCCGACACTCAAGCGGCGCGCGCCGCTCGATACGGGGTCCTCACGTCGGTCGTCGCGGATGTCGTGCGCGCCTACGTCGATCTGCGCGGACTTCAGGTCCGCGCCGGTATTCTGCACAAGGCGAGCGATGTACTGCGCGAGTCGCTGCGCATCGTCAACATTCGATATGAGCGGGGCATCACGAATGAGCTGGACGTGCAGCTTGCAACCCGCGAACTTGCGACACTGGAGGCGGAGATCGCTCCGGTTGAGGCAGAAGCGAACGCCGCGCAGTACGCCCTGGCGGTGCTGGTCGGAGAGTATCCCGAGAACATGGTCAAGGAACTCTCGAGACCCGATCTCATCCCATCGATGCCCGCGCCTGCGCCGCCCGGGGTTCCGCTCGATCTGTTGAAGCGCCGTCCCGATATCATGGAAGCGGAGCGCGAACTCGCCGCCGCAACGGCGCGGATCGGCGTCGCAACCGCGGATCTCTTTCCTCAGGTGGCGCTGGTCGGCGGGATCGGCAGCCAGGGGCAGGGGTGGGGAACCACACCGAGCGTGAGCAAGCACATCTGGTCGTTCGGGCCGGGAGCCGTATGGCCGCTGCTTGACTTCGGGGCGATCGACGCGCTGGTCGACATTGCACACTTGGAGGCGCGCGCCAGCCTGGTCAATTACCGCAAGACCATTCTGAATGCCGTGCAGCAGGTGGACATGTCTCTCGACGCCTATCAGGCACAAGAGGCGCGTCTCGAGAATTTGAGCACTGCCATGATCGCAGGCCAGCGCGCCGTCGATTTGGCGACCTCCAGATACAACCGCGGATTGACGGATTTTCTCAACGTCGTCGATGCCGAGCGGCAATTCTACGACCTGCAGGAGCAGTACTCGGAGGCTCAGGTGGCCCAGGGCGAACAGTTCGTGCAGCTCTACAAGAGCCTTGGAGGCGGCTGGCAGAATTATCAGGCCGTCCCTGCGATACGCCGGCCGCAGCCGGCCATCATCGCCGCTTTCCGGCGAGCGCTGACGAGTTCGGCCCCGTGAGGGCGCCGGCGCCCGGGGTGTGCGGCGGAACCAAACGAAGTTCGTCGAAGTCTCAATGGATGCGAGGCAATACTCGCAGGACCCTCGAGTTCGGAGGAGGTGTGCCATGGAAGCCGTGTTGGTAGCGCCGTCGCGCGTCCGGTCGGCCTCGTCGTTGGTTGAACGGACGGTGGCGAATGACGATTTCTACCTGGACGCCGCTGATCCGGCCTCTTCCGCCCTGACCGACTTTCGGCGCGAATTTCCCATCGCGGTGGATGCGGACGAATTCACGGAGGATGCGCTCGCCGACATGAATCGGCTCGCAGTGCACGCGCTGCTGGTCACGCAGGAGGGCGCCGAAGACGCCGATGCGCGCGTGATCGGCTTGATCACCGCCAACGACATCGAGCGAAATGGCCGAAATCTGTCTCTCTGCCCGAGGGTGCGGGATGTGATGACGCCGTGGAACGAATTGCCCTTGGTCAAGTACGAGTCGCTGCAGGCACTGACGGCCCTCGATCTGTACCGCATGTTCCAGGGCACCGGCCTCACTCATCTGCTCGTGATCGAGATTCGCGACGATGCTTCGGCCGAGACGAGAGGTCTGTTGTCCCGGGCGGCTCTCGCAAAGCGGCTGCGGCGCGCCCGTGGCGCTCGTTGGGGCTAGCCGTCCAATTGGCGGTGCCGCTCGCTCCTCAAGGCCGCCCAGCAGACCACGTCCTCCACCATGCCGCCCTTGAAGACCCGCTTGCGCACCAACCCTTCCTGGTGCATTCCGACGGCCGCGAGGACACGGCCCGCAAGCGGATATCTCACCAGCTGCAGAGCGTAGACGCGGTTCAAGTTCAAGTCGCTCAAGGCGAATGCCACGATCGCAGCGGACCATTCAACGGCATCGTCGGCTCTTTCCACCCCTCTGCCGACCCAAAAACGCAGTTCCGCCTGGCCTCGCTGCGCATCGATTTTGTCGAGTCCCGCATAGCCCGCGATGCGGTCCTCGCCCGCTTTCACGGCCGCCCAGTGCAACGCTCGGCGCTCATCCCAGGCTGCCGAGTGCGACGCTATCCACATACGCGCAAATTCGGTCGTGTAAGGATGCGGAACGCCGATGGTCGTATCGGCGATGCGATGTTCGCCCGCGAGGGCAGCCAGGGGTTCGATGTCCGCCGGCACGAAGGGGCGAAATTGAAATCGCGTGGTGCTGAGCGCGGGGTAAGGGATCGTCATGGCTATTCAACGCTATAATTGCGGCCGGTGAGACAGGCTCCGTCGGCCCGCAGATACTCCGATCCCTTGGCGGCGAGGGAGGCCGTGTTTGCCCTGCCCGGCGCGCCCTCCGCCTCCTTGGCGGGCGCAGCCGCTTTCGGGTCAAAGCCCGATTGGGCGACCGCCCATTGATGGCACTCCTCTCGATCGCGCGCCAATTGTTCATTCGACTGGCCGCCTTTCGGATACACGAACAATTCATGCATCACGGGCGCCTGGGTCTGCACTTCGTTCGCGAGGCCTGCGGGCGGGGGGACGGTCTGGTACTGGCCCGCATCACCGTTCCACTGATAGTAGATGTCGTCGGCGTAGTAGTACGGCTCGCCGTCCCACCAATAAGTGTCGTAATACCAGGGAAGAGTTGCGAACAGCAGGCCGTAGCCCAGACCCCAGCCGTACCATCCGCCCCCGTACCAGCCGCGGCCATACCCGCCGTAGCCGCCGCGCCAGCCGCCGCCGCGCCAACCGCCGCCGCGCCAACCGCCGCCACGCCAACCACCGCCGTGAAAGCCGCCGCCGTGCATGCCGCCGCCGCCGTGAAATCCGCCGGCGTGACCGCCGCCGCCGCCGCCGTGTGAGCCGCCGCCGCCGCCCGAATGGGCGAGGGCGACACCGGAAGATCCGGCCGCGATCAGAGTCAGGCTCGCGGCAAGGATCAAGAACATTCGTCGAATACGCATATCGGTTACCTCGAATCGCGCGAAGGCCGATGCCCTCGTTGCGCAGATCCACTACCTGATTCGACTCGAAAGATCCTGCGTGGTTCCGGGATCGGCCGCGGGAAGACTTGCATTTAACGCAGGCGGGCGTAATAAGGGACGCTGCGTACTGCGGATGCTGCATCATGAGAACGTTCTAATGATGACCTAACGGTTCTCTAATACGGACTCTCTGAAATGTTGGGTCGAGGAACTCACCGTGCGCATACTCATTGTCGAAGACGATCGCAAGCTCGCGGAGTTCGTCGCGCGGGGCTTGCGCGCGGAAAGATTCGCGGTGGATCTGGCGGGCGACGGCCGTGAAGGCGAGAGTTACATCAATTCGTACGCATACGATCTGCTCATACTCGACCTGATGCTGCCGATCTTGAGCGGTACGGAATTGTTGCGCCGAGTCCGCCAATCGCATCCGTCGCTCCCCGTTCTGGTGCTGACGGCGCGCGACGCGATCGAGGACAAGGTGTCGCACTTCGAGGCAGGCACCGACGATTACCTGACGAAGCCGTTCGATTTCGCGGAGCTGTTGGTGAGGATCAAGGCGCTGTTGCGGCGCACGCCGGTCGAGCGGAACGACGTACTGCGCATAGCCGATCTGGAACTGAATCGGCTGACCCAGATGGTGAGGCGCGACGGCCGCCGCATCGACCTCACCGCGAAGGAATACGCGCTGTTCGAATATCTGCTGTGCTCGCCCGGACGGGTCTTCTCGAGAACCATGATACTCAATCACGTGTGGGATCAGAGCTTCGAGGGGGTGACGAACATCGTGGATGTCTACGTTCGCTACCTGCGCAGAAAGGTGGACGAGCCGTTTCCGGTAAAACTCATTCACACCGTGCGCGGCGTGGGTTACTGCGTTCGCGAGGCGGAGCCCGAGCGGCACGCCCCACTCGAATGAATCCTCGTTCGCTCGCGTTCCGCCTGGGCGCCTGGTACACGCTGCTCTTGGGTGCGACCTTCGTGCTCGTGGGGGCCGGCACTTTCTACGGCTTGCAGCACTATCTGCGCGCGAATCTGCGCGATTCGTTGACCCGGCGCTCGACGCAGGTTGTGCAGATCCTCACGGAGGCATCGGCCGATGCGACCGATGCCACGATCGCCGATGAGATCGATACCCGGGTCGCGCCGGAATTCAACAACCGTTTCGTCAGGGTGACCCGCATGCCGGGAACGCTGATCTTTCGATCCGGCATGCCGGCCAATCGCAGCTTCGATCCCTCCTCGGTGAGCGACGCTGCGCTGCCGAGGACGATCTCCGCCGCGGCGCCCGTGACCGCGACGGTGCGCGACCAGCACCTGATGATTCGTACGACGCCGGTGAGAGCGCCTTCCGGCGATTACACGGTCGAATTGGGCATTTCGATCCAATCCATCGAAGAAGTGCTGAACCGGCTCCTGGACTTGCTCGCCTTGCTGTTGCCGATACTCATCGTCTGCGCCGCGGCCGGCGGCTACTGGCTCGTAAGCCGGGCATTGCGGCCGGTCGATCGGCTGTCGCAGACCGCCGAGGAGATGAGCCTGCAGAACCTGACGCTGCGGCTTCCTGTCGCGAGGAGCGGCGATGCGCTCGAGCGGTTGTCGATCGCGCTCAACAACATGCTGGGGCGATTGCGGGACTCGGTGCAGACTTCGCGCCGCTTCTTGGCGGACGCCTCGCATGAGCTGCGCACGCCGCTGACGGTGATCAAGGGTGAATTGCAGGAGCTGACCCATGAATCGGGGTTGAGCCGCAGCGAGGTGCGCGAGCGGGTGGGCAGCGTTCTGGAGGAGGTTGCGCGTTTGGAGCATCTTGTTTCCGGCTTGCTGGTGCTGTCGCGGCTCGACGCCGGCGAAACGCGCGGCAGCTGGACCGATGTGGACCTGTCGGAGCTGGCGCAGAATACCGCCGAGCAGATGCGCCTCATGGCGGAGGACCGCGGCATCGAGATCGACTTGTCGGCGCTGGGAAAGGCCGTGGTCCGTGGGGACCGGGCACGGCTCAAGCAGATCATCGTCAATCTTCTCGACAATGCGATCAGGTTCACTCGCCGCGGCGGAGCCGTGGGGTTGCGCACCGACTCCGACGACAGCGGCAGCGTCCTCGAGATATCGGACACCGGTATCGGCATCCCGCCGTCGGCCCTGCCGCATGTATTCGATCGGTTCTTCCGTGTCGACGAGGCGCGATCGCGTGAAGACGGCGGCGCGGGACTCGGACTGTCCATCGTGAAATCGATCTGCACGTCCCATGGGGCCGAGATCGACGTGCAGAGCGATCTGCGATCCGGCAGCACCTTTCGGGTCAGATTTCCCCGCCGCTCACCCTCGACTGCGAGCGTGGGCCCGTCCTATGCAGGCGGCGCCGGCGCCCCCTTGGCCGATCAGAACAAGGCGGGGGGTTGGGCGCGGCCGGATGTTCCGATGAATCAGCCCGGGTTGACGCCCAAGGGATGAGCACGCGCTGCCGGCCGTACCTGTGAAGTAGGTACGCATTTTCTAATGCGGCATTAGGGGAGCTTTAATCTGGATGCCCCAACCTGGCTGCATATGCTGCAACTTGCTGATACAAAGAAGCCGCGCCCGGCGAACGGCTCGAAACCCCGGGGGCGTCCGCCGCAGCTGGGATTGCTGGTGGAGTTGAGCTCCTGCGATCGAGCTCTGGTGCTGCGCGCTCAATCCGGCGATCACGGCGCATTCAACGGGCTGGTGCGCAAATACAGGCATCGCGTGATGAAGCTTTCGATGCGCTACACACGCAATCGCGACGATGCGGAAGATGCGGTGCAGAATACCTTCATCAGAGCGTTCTCGGCGCTGCGGCAGTTCCGCGGCGATTCCGCCTTCTATTCGTGGCTGCACCGGATCGCGGTCAACTCGGCGAAGACCGTCCTGTCGCTGCGCGCCCGCGATGCAAGCGTATTCAAGACCTATGCAGCAAGCGAACGCGAAGGCAATGAGGGACCCGCGGAGCTGGACACGCCGGAAGACCTGGCGCTGACGGAAGAGATCTGCAGTGCGGTCAATGGCGCGATCGAGGCGCTCTGTGAAGATCAGCGCACGGCCATCGTGCTGCGCGAGTTCCAGGGCTTGAGCTACTCGCAGATTGCTGCGGTTATGTCCAGTCCGGTCGGAACGGTGCGCTCGCGGGTGTTTCGAGCCCGCGAGGCAATTGACGGCCGGTTGCGGCGGGTTTTCGATGACGGTCTCGGCCGTGCCAGGTGTGACACGCAGCCGGGCTCGAGGCCCACTCAGCCCGCAGGCGTGCAGTCCGCCGTATAGCCTGCGCCCGAGCGGGCGTCGGCCCGCCGGATACCATGCCGAAATAGAAGATGAGGGAACGTCAGTTCCGTCTTGCCGTCGCGCGCGGTCCAGCGGCGCAGGCGGCATCGCCCCATTTGTTGCAAGAATGATACAGAAGAGCCATGGACGCCGGGATCACATGTGATATATATGCATCTGGTACCCAGTACTATGGATGAATCAAGGAATACAACATTCCGTCATATTACTGTAACAATACGTCGATTAAATCCAACAACCAAATTGACGGGGGTTCTAGCAGTGAGTAACGCAATTATGATTTCCCATTCGACGGATTCTCTAGTGCACGGAAGGCGCGGCTGGGGGCTTCTTAACAGCCTATTGCTGGGCTGCGTGCTGTCGACGGCGGCGGGTATGGCGGGGGCGCAGAGCGCGGCTCCCGATGAAAGCCTGACCTTGCACGGCATCACCCTGTACGGCATCGTCGACATGGATTATCAGTATGTGACCCACGGCGCGCCCTTCAGCAACTACTTCATCTCGGGCAGCTCGGACATCGTACAAAAGAACAGCAACAATCCCGTGTCCGGCTTCACCTCGAACGGCATGAGCCAGTCGCGGATCGGTCTGCAAGGCAAAGAACCGCTGCACTTCTTCGATTGGTCGGCCGTGTTCAAGCTCGAGAGCTACTTCAATCCGGCCTCCGGCCAGATCACCGACGCCCTCAAATCGGTCGCTCAGAACAACGGCCGCGCGCTCGACGCGCAGGGCACCAACATCGATTCGAGCATTGCCGGGCAGCCGTTCGAGCAAGCGTTCGTCGGCATGAGTTCGCCCACCTGGGGAACGTTCACGTTCGGCCGTCAAAACACGACGCTCGCGGACCTGATCGCGAAATACGACCCGCAGCAGACCTCGTATGCCTTCTCGCTGCTCGGCCTGTCCGGAACGCCGGCGGGCGGCGGCGACACACAGGATCGGCGCCTCGATGGTTCAATCAAGTACGATGCCCACTTCATGGACATGTTCCATGTGGGTGCCCAGTACAAGACCCAGGGCTCCTCGGCGGCGAACTATGCGACCGGCGGCACGGGCGAGGCGTTTTCCGGATTCGAGGTGGCGCTGGGCGCGCAGTACGCGGGTGCGTCCGTCGATGCGTTCTACACCAAGATGCGCGATGCGGTTTCGGTGGGAACCTTGAGCGTTGCGCAGCTCGCGACCTTGCCGGGATTGAACCTCTCATCGCAAAATTCGCTCGCCGGCACGATCTCGGATAACGACTCTTATGGTGTGATGGCCTCGTATGCCCTCGCGCCGGTGCTGCCGGCGGTACCGGTGACCGTCTACGGCGGCTTCCAGCACATCACCTACATGAATCCCTCGATTGCGCTGGCCCCGGGATTCGACGATATCGGCGGATACGTGCTTGGCGCCGTGAACAATACGGCCTATGCGAAGGCCGACAAGGAATTGAACATATACTGGGTGGGCGGCCGATACTCGGTGACACCGCAATTCACCGCCGCGATCGCGTATTACGGCGAGAAGCAGTTCGCTTACGCGACCGGCGCGAATGCAGGCTGCTCGAGCACCGTCGCCGGTTCTTGCAGCGGAAACTTCAACGCGGCGTCCGTGTCGCTCGACTATCACTTCACCAAGCGCTTCGACGTCTATGCGGGCGCCATGTGGTCGAACGTGTCGCATGGCCTCGCCAACGGCTATCTGAACACGACCATGATCGATCCGACCATCGGCGGGCGGTTCTCCTTCTGATCGATCCGAACGGGATCGGGGGTCTCATGGCCGGTTTTCGACCATGAGACCCGGCAGGTCGACACGCGCCTGCCGAGGCGCGTAGGATTCACCTCTACGGACGCCTGCCGAACGAGGTTGCAATGATGGATACGCAGAAGAAGCGCGGCGGATGGAGCTGGTGGTACCTGCTGTTCCTCATCCAGTTCGCGGTAGCCCTGTGGCCCCCCTTCTACAATCGGCTTGAGCCCACCCTGATGGGCATGCCGTTCTTCTACTGGTTCCAGCTGTTTTGGGTCATCGTCAGCGCGGTATTCACCGCCATCGTGTATTTTGCCGTCCGCGAATAGCCCGCAGAAAAATTAGACCAATCGGGGGATCGTCGTGCAGGAAGTGAACTGGATCGCACTGGCCATTTTCATCGCGTTGTTCGGCTTCGTTTCTTGGTTGGGGTTCGCCGCCGCCCATTGGCGCAAGGGCGACCTGGATCAGCTGCATGAATGGGGACTCGGCGGGCGGCGCTTCGGCACCGTGGTCACCTGGTTTCTGGTCGGCGGCGATGTTTATACCGCCTACACTTTCATCGCAGTTCCCGCGCTCGCCTTCGGCGCGGGCGCCGTTGCCTTCTTCGCGGTGCCCTATACCGTCATCATCTATCCCATATTGTTTCTGTCCTTTCGGCGCATTTGGCACGTCTGTCACAAGCACGGCTACATCACCGCGGGCGATTTCGTCCGCGGGCGCTTCGGCAATCGCTGGCTGGCGCTGGCCGTGACCGTGACCGGAATCGTCGCGACCATGCCGTACATCGCCCTGCAGCTGGTCGGCATTCAAGTCGTGATCGGTGCGCTCGGCATATCCGGGACGGGATTGGTCGCCGATTTGCCGCTGATCATCGCCTTCGTGGTGCTCGCCGCCTTCACTTACTCGAGCGGACTGCGCGCGCCGGCATCCATCGCCATCGTCAAAGACATCCTGATCTACGCCACGGCCTTGGCGGCCGTCATCGTCATTCCCATGCATATGGGCGGATTCGGCAAGATCTTTGCAGCCGTCCCGGCGCAGAAGCTGTTGCTCGCGGTTCCGGGACCGAATTCCACGGGTTCCTACAGTGCCTATGCGACCTTGGCGCTGGGCTCGGCGTTTGCGCTGTTCCTCTATCCCCACACGCTCACCGGGATATTGAGCGCCAACAGCGGGCACGCCATCCGCCGCAATGCCGCGATGCTGCCCGGGTACACCCTTATGCTGGGCCTGCTCGCGCTGTTGGGATTCTTCGTCATCGCCGCGGGGATCGACAAGCTGCCTGAATACGCTGCGGGCTTCAAGCAGTTCGGCAGCAACTTCGCGGTACCCGCGCTGTTGCTGCACAGCTTTCCCTCGTGGTTCGTCGGCATCGCCTTCGCCGCAATAGGCATCGGCGCGCTGGTGCCGGCGGCCATCATGTCGATTGCGGCCGCGAATCTCTACACGCGCAATATTCACCGCGAATTCATCAATAAGAATCCGACTGAAAAGCAGGAATCGCGCATCGCAAAGCTCGTGTCGCTGATCGTCAAGGTCGGCGCGCTGGTCTTCATCCTGTTCGTGCCGACGAAGTACGCCATTCAGCTGCAGCTGCTGGGCGGCATTTGGATCATTCAAACGCTGCCGCCGGTCATGCTGGGCGCCTATACGCGCTGGTTCAATTCATGGGCGTTGCTGGCCGGGTGGGCCGTGGGCACCTTCGCGGGCACCGCCATGGCCGTCGCCACCAAGCTGACGCCGACCTTCCCCCTGGCGTTCAGCGGCCACACCTATCCCGGATATACCGCCGTGTACACGGTGATATTGAACCTGGTCGTGGCCGTCGTCCTCACGCCGGTTTTCAATGCCATGAGCCCGCAACGGCCGGCCGATCAGACCGCCGCAGCCGACTATCACGCCTAGCCGCTGAACCCCGCGCCGCCGCCGCGGCGGACTGCCACCAACCGTCGCTGTTCCCGCCGCCGCGCTCGCGCTGCGCCAATTCGCTTTCGATAGTGCTATATTCAATCGTATATAGCGGGTCGCGCACGCGAACCAGAAACAAGCGCGGGATGCCGACGAAGAATCGCTCAACTCAAAGGAATGCAAATGATGAAGTGTCCCATCGACGTCCGCGCATGCGCCTGTGCGGCGCTCGCGCTCGTATCGGCCGCGGCAGGCGCGCAGGCCTGGCCGCAGGATGCAGCGGCAAGGCCGGACGCAGGCTCCGGACCGCTGACCTGGCACGGCATCACGCTGTACGGTGCGTATGACGTCGGGGTGGGCTGGGTCAGCCACGGCTTGCCGGAAAACGCCTATAACTACGAGGGCGAATCGCTGGTCAACCGCAACGGCAATCGATCTCGATTTCTTCTGGCGCCGAACAACCTGTCGCAGACGGGTGTGGGCATCAAGGGAAAGGAGGAGCTTCTGGAGGACTGGTACGTCGTGTTCAATGCATCGACCGGCATCAATCCGCAGTCCGGCCGGCTCGCCAACATGGCGGCCACCAACACGGCCAACAACGGCCTCCCCAGGGGCAGCTATTCGATCACCGGCGACGGTTCGCGCGCGGGCCAAACCATCAATGACGAATTTTACGGCGGCATATCGTCCGCGCATTTGGGCACGCTCTCCTTCGGCCGTCAGCGCGCACTCGGCACCGACGCGATGCTCGCTTACGATCCGGCAGGCGGCGCTTATTCCTTTTCGTACATCGGCTACAACGGCTTGATGGCCGGCGGCGGCGACACACAGGACACCCGTTGGGACGACGCCGTGAAATATCGCCTGGACCTTGACCCGATCCATTTGGGCGCGATGTATAAATTCGCCGACGGACAGGGCGGCTGCTACTCCGCCTCGGCGAGCTGGACTGCCGCCACCTGTACCGCGCAAGCGCCGCATAACTTAGCCTACGGATTCGACCTCGGCGGGACCGTCGGCGGGTTTTCCGCCGACCTCGTCGTGCAGCGTGTCTACCAGGCGATCAGTGTGGTCAACCCCTTGCTGGGGCCTTCGAGCCTGACGCAGCCGTATCAGTCGAACCTCAATAGCATCAATACAAATCCCATCAACGGCGACAATCTGATCGCAACGGCCAACACTGAATACGGCATCGTGACCGACAACACCGCCGTGATGGTCGCCGCCAAATATGCCTGGGACGCGTTCAAGGTCTTCGGCGGCTACGAGCACATCCGGCAGACCAACCCGTCGAACCCCTTGGGAATAGGCGCAACGGCCCAGGGCGGTTATGACTTGAGCGGCGTCGAAGACAACAATCTTGATTCACCCAAGATCGTGCAGGTCTACTGGACGGGCGTGAAGTACGCTTACGACGGCAAGACCGATATCACTTGGTCCTACTATCATCAGCAGCAGAACGACTTTCGTGTTCCGTCCACCTGCTCGCCCAGCGCCGGTTTTCGCAGTTCCTGTTCGGGCACCCTCAATGAGGTTTCGCTCTTTGCAGACCATCGCTTCACCAGGCGATTCGACGCTTATGCCGGCATTGCATATTCCAACGTCGCCGGCGGTCTGGCCATCGCCATTCCTCACGGTCCCGGCGTCCCCTATAACTACAACAACAACCTTGCTCCGACGGTCGGGGGTCGTTTCACCTTCTGATCGCACCGTTCGCAGGGCAGGCGGGCCCAATCGCGATCTTGCTGCGGTGCAGCAATACCCGCCGCTCCCCCTGTCACAAAACCGTCATATATCCTACCGACAATGCCAGCCCTGGCGGCGGCCGAAACGATTGAGCCCGCAAAACTCCTCATCCATCCCGGAGCGATCATGCAATTCATCAATGTAAAGAAACGTCTGTTGATCATGGGAGCCGCGTTGGGGCTCAGCTTGAGCGCCGCCGCGGCCACCGAAATCTCCGGCGCGGGCGCCACCTTTCCCTATCCCATCTATGCCAAATGGGCGGATGCCTATAAGACTCTGACGGGCATCGGCCTCAACTATCAGTCCATCGGCAGCGGCGGTGGCATCAAGCAGATCAAGGCGAAGACGGTCACCTTCGGCGCCTCGGACATGCCCCTGAAACCGGACGACCTCAAGTCCGCCGGATTGCTGCAATTTCCCATGATCATCGGCGGCGTGGTCCCCGTGGTGAACGTCAAGGGGATTGCCGCCGGGCAATTGCATCTGGACGGGGCTGCGGTGGCCGGCATCTACATGGGCGACATCACCCAGTGGAACGACCCGAAGATCAAGAGCCTGAATCCGAAATTGGCCCTGCCGAGCACTGCGATCGCGCCGGTTTACAGGTCCGACGGCTCCGGCACGAATTTCCTATTCTCCGACTACCTGTCGAAAGTCAGTCCCAAGTTCATGTCCAGTATCGGCGCCAACACCTCGGTGCAGTGGCCGATCGGCATCGGGGCCAAGGGCAACGAGGGGGTCGCCAACATGACCACCCAGACAGACGGTGCCATCGGCTACGTCGAATATGCCTACGCCAAGCAGAACAAGATGGCCTATGTCCTGCTCACCAACAAGGCGGGAGTCGCGGTCGCGCCGAGCGCCGATTCATTTCAAGCGGCCGCCGCCAACGCCGACTGGGCCAAGTCGGATAGCTATTATTTGATCCTGACCGATCAGGCCGGCGCCAAGAGCTGGCCTATCACCGGCGCGAGCTTCATTCTGGTCTACAAGAAGCCGGACGATGCGGCCTCGGTCAACGAGGCGCTGAAGTTCTTTGCCTGGGCGTACAAGGATGGCGCTACTATGGCTGCCGCACTCGATTACGTGCCCTTACCCGCGTCGTTGATTGCGCAGGTGAAGAAAACCTGGAGTTCTGAAATCACCTCGGGCGGTCATCCGGTATGGAGCGGCAAATAGCAGCAGGGGCGAAACTCACACCGTGGCGATCATCGATCCGAGGCACGCCGCAAAGCAGCTGATTTACGAGAGATTGTTCCGCTCGGCCACGCTGACTGCGGCGATCCTGGTACTGTTGATTCTGGGCGGCGTGGCCGTATCGCTGGCGCGCGGCGCGTGGCCGGCGCTCGAGCATTTCGGCTTCTCCTTCGTCTCGCGCGAGATCTGGAATCCGGTGACCGAACAATTCGGCGCGCTTGCGCCGATATACGGCACGGTCGTCACCTCGGCGATCGCGATGCTGTTGGCGGTGCCTGCGGGGTTCGGCATCGCGCTGTTCCTGACCGAGCTTTGCCCGCCGCTGCTGAAGCGGCCCATCGGTGTGGCGGTCGAGTTGCTCGCCGCAGTGCCCAGCATCATCTTCGGCATCTGGGGCCTGTTCGTGCTGGCGCCGGTGGTGCAGCGGCACGTGCAGCCCTGGCTGATCGAGCACCTGGGGTCTGCGCCCTTCATCGGCAGTCTATTCAGGGGTCCGCCCTACGGTATCGGCATTCTGACGGCCGGAGTGGTCCTCGCCATCATGGTCCTACCGTTCATCGCGGCGACCATGCGCGATGTGTTCGACACGGTCCCCGCCATGCTCAAGGAGTCCTGCTACGGCCTCGGCGCAACCACCTGGGAAGTCATGTGGAACGTCGTCGTACCGCATTCCCGCGTGGGCATCGTCGGCGGCATCATGCTGGGCCTCGGCAGGGCGCTCGGCGAGACCATGGCCGTGACCTTCGTCATCGGCAACGCACACCGCATCAGCGCATCTTTATTGGCGCCGGGCACCACGATATCCTCAGCAATCGCCAACGAGTTCACCGAGGCCGTGGGCGATCTTTATACCTCATCCCTCATCGCGCTGGGGTTGCTGTTGTTCCTCATTACCTTCACGGTGATCGCGGCGGCGCAGGCGATGCTGCGCAGGCTGGAGCGGCGTGGGATCGCCGGCCTATGAGTCGGCGGCTGCTGCGAAAGATCAAGAACGGCGCCTTCCTGCTGCTGTCGCTCATCGCCACCATGGTGGGTCTCGCGTGCCTGGCCGCCATCCTGTGGACCCTGCTGTCGCACGGCATTGCAGGCATGTCGGGACATCTGTTCACGCAGATGACGCCGCCGCCGGGCAGCGCAGGCGGGTTGCTCAACGCGCTGTACGGCAGCGCCGTGATGACCCTGCTCGGCATGCTCATAGGATCGCCCATCGGCGTGCTGGCTGGCACCTACCTGGCGGAGTACGGGCGCGATTCGCGGCTCAGCACCGTCATACGCTTCATCAACGATGTGCTCCTGAGCGCTCCTTCCATCATCATCGGCCTGTTCGTCTATGAGGTCGTCGTGGTGCGCATGGGCCACTTCTCCGCCATCGCCGGCGCGCTCGCCCTCGCCATGCTCGCGATCCCTGTAACCCTGCGTACCACTGAGGACATGCTCAATCTGGTGCCCGTCGGCATGAAGGATTCCTCGGCCGCGCTCGGCGCATATCCCTGGCGCACGACGCTGAGCGTGCTGTACCCCGCGGCCCGCAGCGGTATCGTGACCGGGCTTTTGCTCGCGATCGCGCGCATCAGCGGCGAGACGGCGCCGCTCTTGTTCACGGCGCTCAACAATCAATTTTGGAGCACGAACCTCAACGCCCCGATGGCCAATCTTCCGGTGGTGATTTTCCAGTTCGCGCTGAGTCCCTACAAGGATTGGCAGGAGTTGGCCTGGGCGGGCGCCTTGATCATCACCGCGACCATATTGGCACTGAGCATTTCCGCCCGCGTATTGCTGGCGGTGCTGCAGGCAGAGAGGGGAGCCGGACGATGATTCCCTCCGCCAAGCCGCCGAAACACTTGAAGATGCGCGTGCCGCCCCGTCTGCGTGAGGATCCTGCACCCGCCCAAGGCCCGCCGAAGATCGAAGTTCGAGGGCTGAATTTCTTCTACGGCAACGTGCAGTCGCTGCACCGCATCAGCATGTCGCTGGCCGACCGCTCCATCACTGCGTTCATCGGACCTTCGGGCTGCGGCAAATCGACGCTGCTGCGCGTGATGAATCGAATGTACGGCCTGTATCCCAATCAGCGCGCCGAGGGTGAAGTGCTCATCGGCGGCCGCGACGTGCTGGGACCGGCCATCGATGTGGCCGAACTG
Organism: uncultured Gammaproteobacteria bacterium; assembly: GCA_963702735.1. GTDB lineage: Bacteria > Pseudomonadota > Gammaproteobacteria > Steroidobacterales > Steroidobacteraceae > Bog-1198. Next base: position 1,604,461 of record CAVPDW010000003.1, read on the forward strand.
CGCTATCGCGTCGGCATGGTGTTCCAGAAGCCCACGCCGTTTCCCATGTCGGTGTTCGACAACGTGGCCTTCGGCCTGCGGCTCGCGGGAGGGGTCCGCGGCGCGGACCTCAAGTCGCGCGTCGAAACCGCGCTGCGCGACGCCGCGATCTGGGATGAGGTCAAGGACAAGATGCATGCAGACGGCCGCAGCTTGTCGGGCGGACAGCAGCAGAGACTCTGCATCGCGCGCGCCATCGCCGTGCAGCCCGAAGTGCTGCTGCTCGATGAGCCGACCGCGGCGCTCGACCCCATCTCCACGCTGCGCGTCGAGGAAACCTTGCAGGTGCTGCGCGAGAAATATTGCATCGTCATGGTCACGCACAATTTGCAGCAGGCGGCGCGGGTGTCGAACGTCACCGGATTCATGTTCCTGGGCGAACTGGTGGAAATAGGCCCTTCCAGCCAGATCTTCACCTCGCCGAAGGACCGCCGTACCGACGACTACATCACCGGGCGCTTCGGCTGAGCCGAGTATGTTCGAGCCCGCCGCAAGCGATCGTGCCGCCGCCGCACCTCCGGTCGACGGGAGCGATACAGTGATGTCGGCGCGCGGCGTCAACGTTCACTACGGCGAGAAGCACGCCGTGAAGAACGTGAACCTCGACATCGGCCGCAACCAGGTGCTCGCCTTGATCGGTCCTTCGGGCTGCGGCAAGTCGACGTTTCTGCGCTGCCTCAATCGAATGAACGACACGATTGCAGCGGCGCGCGTGGACGGAGTGATCACCCTCGACGGCAACGACATCTACGATCGAAGGCAGGACGTCGCGCAGCTGCGCGCCCGGGTGGGCATCGTCTTCCAGAAGCCCACGCCGTTCCCTCACTCGATCTACGCCAATGTCGCCTACGGACCGCGCATTCACGGCCTGGCGAAGAGCAGGGCGGACATGGACGAGTTGGTCCACTCCAGCCTCGCGCGCGCCGGACTTTGGGATGAGGTCAAGGATCGTCTGTCCACCTCCGGAACCAGCCTGTCGGGCGGTCAACAGCAGCGCCTGTGCATCGCGCGCACCATCGCGGTCAATCCCGAAGTCATCTTGATGGACGAACCGACGTCCGCTTTGGATCCGATCGCCAGCGCGAAGATCGAGGATTTGATCGATGAGCTGCGCGCCAACTACGCCATCGTCGTTGTGACGCACAATATGCAGCAGGCGGCCCGTGTCTCGCAGCGCACCGCATATTTCCATTTGGGCGATCTGATCGAGGTGGGGCCGACGGATCTCATATTCACCAACCCCCAGCAGAAGCTCACGGAAGACTACATCACCGGCCGATTCGGCTGACGGCCGGGAGGGATCGTGAAGTGCACGCAGCAAGAATTGGCCCGCCTTCTGTCGGACGCCGCCTTCCTGAAACCCTTCGGCTTCGTCATCCAGTCCTGCGCCCCGAGGGAATGCGCCGTCATGGTGCCGTACTCGGCATCGTTGCAGCGGCCGGGCGGGATCGTAAGCGGGATCACTCTCATGGGCGCCGCGGACGTGGCCATGTGGCTGGCCATCATGACCGAGCGCGGCACCGCCGAGCAGTGGGTCACCAAGGATATGAAGACCGCGTTCTTGAGCAGCGCACGCGAGACCGAGATCCAATGCTCGGCGAGGGTTCTGAAGCTCGGGAAACGATCCGCGTACGGTACGGCCGAATGCCGCGACGGCGCAGGGGAGCTGCTCGCGCATCATGTGCTGAGTTATGCGCTGGCGGGTGAATCCGCTGCGGTTACCCGAGTACCACACGCGGGAGGCTCACGTATGCCGGTCGCAAACGGCCGCCAGCGGGGGCTTCGATTGATCAAGGCATGGTGCTTTGACAGCGATTCATTACCGGGGTAATGTAACGCTATGGCAATCGCACAATCAAAAGTCACTGCGCAGGGTCAGATTTCGGTCCCAGCTGAAATTCGCAAGAAGCTCGGCATCGGGCCAGGTTCGGTACTCGAGTGGTATGAGCGGGACGGCACAGTCGTGGTTCGCAGGGCAGGCCGTTTCTCTTCGTCCGACCTACATCGGGCGCTATTTGCAAAGCAGGCGCGCAAGGGAAAACAAGTCCCCGACGTGAAGGATGCCATTCGAAAATACATCCGACACCGGCATGCGGGCGGTTGATACGAACGTCCTGGTTCGGCTCGTCGCGCGCGACGACGCCGATCAAGTTTCAGCTGCTGAAGATTTCATCAGCAAGGGCTCATGGGTGTCCCATCTGGTGCTGGCTGAAACGATCTGGGTCCTCGATTCCGTCTACGAGCTCTCACGAGTGCAAATCGCGACGGCAGTTGAAATGCTGTTGAACCACCGTGACTTGACCGTTCAAGATACCGAGGTGGTGACCTCGGCTCTCGTTCACTTTCGTAAGCGGTCTGCGGTCGCTTTCTCAGATTGTCTTGTCCTGGAGATTGCGAGAAAGGCCGGGCATCTGCCGGTGGGAACATTTGATCGCGATTTTGCCAAGTTGGACGATGTGGTGCGTTTACGATGACTGCCTCGTCGAGGGCAACAGTCGACCCCACGCGGCCGGATGCGACGGGCCGCTTCCGAGCAATCAATTCTCGAACTTTCCCAAAAATCGAACTTACCTTGGTGCATCTTCGCCAGCGCAAACCGTAGGTTCCTTGATCAGTCTCGGCTGACTGCTGAAGTAATTTTCGTACATCGTCTGTGCCCATGCATCACTGTCGTGCAACTGTTGCGCAGATAGCGCCCAGTTATCTTTTGACTCCGGCATGCGCAGAGCAGCAAGCCAATAATCCGAGTCCTGAGGATCGACATCACCTGCGCCCAGAAGAAGCAACTGATGCGCTTTGTATTCTCGCGCCGGATCCTTCCATTGCTCAAGGTCCATAAATAGTCCCGCCCAATCGATGACGCGGTACCCCAAGAGATCAACCACGCGCCAGTCGCCGCGCTTGAACGCCGCCTCCACGTACTGCGGCCCCCGCGACTGGTACTCGGCGATCTCCGCGTCTGATAGCAAGAAACCCGATTCGCGATCGCCAGCCCCTTGCATCAGGTAGCACATTTGCGCGTCGATATCGCCGGACTTGGCCGCCGCGTTGGTCGCCTCGTATGCCTTACGTAAAGCGTCCTTCATATCATCGCACCCAGGAATGTGCCGCGGTGCCTGTGCACCGCTGTGGTAAGACAAAATCCCCCGTATGATCATCCGTTCCTCCACGCACCGCTGGGATTCACGAAACGCAGCATGAAGCTGCAACCAAGACTTAGGCATAGCGAGCGTAACGGTTGGCACCGCCGACGCGACTGTCGGATTCACGGTCGCTTGGTTTGATTCAATTGCGGAAGCAATCCGACGATCCTGCAGTCCTGGCGGCACCGCGTTTTGCCAGTGATATACGCCGTATCCCGCGACTGCGACCACGGCGAGCAAAAGAACGACGAGGCTTCGGCGAGGCATACGGATCATGAAATCGGCATGGCAGAGTAGCTCCTATCTCGCCAAATTACTGTCTTGGGAGAGTTCTGACATCTGCGATGGCCCAGCGTCTGATCAGACTACCGCACGCAGTGAATGACTGCTTATAAGGCGCTCATTTCTGGCGGTCGAATGACACAAAGTGGCCGGACCGGGCAGTACAATCCTTCGCAAAGCGCACTGACGAAGACCGTACAGGGCCTCGTCGGTGAACGCCACCGCCTCAGTCCGCGTTGCGCAGCAGCTCGTTCAGCGAGGTCTTGGCGCGGGTCTGCGCGTCCACCCGTTTGACGATCACGGCGCAGGCAAGGCCGTACTTGCCGTTCTTCGCGGGCAGCGTGCCGGGCACCACGACTGCACCTGCGGGCACGCGGCCGTAGAGGATCTCGTCGCGTTCGCGGTCGTAGATACGGGTGCTCTGACCGATGAACACCCCCATGGAGACCACGGCGCCTGATTCGACGATGACCCCCTCGACGATTTCAGAACGCGCGCCGATGAAGCAGTCATCCTCGATGATGGTGGGCGCGGCCTGCAGCGGCTCGAGCACCCCGCCGATGCCGACGCCGCCGGAGAGGTGCACGTTCCTGCCGATTTGCGCGCAGGAGCCGACCGTGGCCCAGGTATCGACCATGGTGCCCGAATCGACGTAGGCGCCTATGTTGACATAGCTCGGCATCAGCACCACGTTCGGGGCGACGTAGGCGCCGCGCCGCACCGTTGCCGGCGGCACGACGCGCACGCCGGAGGCGCCGAATCGGGCGGCATCCCAGCCATCGTACTTGAGCGCTACCTTGTCGTAGAAATTCAGGGCGCCGGCCCTAATCGGCGCGTTGTCCGCGATCCGAAACGACAGCAGCACGGCTTTCTTGAGCCACTCGTTGACCCGCCAGGCACCGTCCTGTTTCTCGGCCACGCGCAATGTCCCCGCGTCGAGCAGCCCGAGCGCCGTCTCGACCGCCGCGCGCGCGCCGGGGGCGACATTCTGCGGCGTGATGCTCGCCCGCGATTCGAAGGCAGCCTCTACGGCTGCTTGTAATTCGGTGTAAGGCATGCTGTTCCGTTCGTGAGTAATGGCAGTCAGCTTCTGGAGCCCTCGCGCCGGTCGAGCGCCCGGACCAGGGATTCTTGCAGCCGCTGGCACGCCTCTTCCTGCAGGAGGCGGCCTTCGGCATCGGTGATGTAGAACACGTCCTCGGCGCGTTCGCCCACCGTCATGATCTTCGCGCCGTTGATGGCCACGCGCTCGGTGCGGAAAACCTTGCCGACCTCGGAGAGCAATCCAGGGCGATCCGCGGCCACAAGCTCGAGAATGGTGCGGCCGTTGCGGCCGTCGACGCTGAAATTGACCTGGGTGGGCGTCGAGAACATGCGCACCTGGCGTGGGGCGCGCCGCGTCACCGTCGCCGGCGAATCTTCGGGCTGCCGCAGATTGCGCCACAGTCCCTGTTCGATCTCACGGATCCGCGAGATGTCGGCGATCAACGCGCCGTTGTCCTCGAGCACCACATAGGTTTCCAGGCTGAAGCCGTTGGAGCTCGTCACCAGGCGCGCGTCAACGACGTTCAGTCCCATCTGATCGAGCAGCGCGGTGGTCCTCGCAAAGCTTCGCAGGCGGCGCGGTGCGTAGGTGAGCACCGCGGTGCCGCCGTGATCCGCCAGTTGCCGAATGGCGACCAGGGGGGCATCGTCGTGCGGATGCCGCTCCGCCAGCAGCGAGGTATGCCAGGCGATCTCCTCCGGCGTGAAGCGCAGGAAGTACGCCTCGGTCCATTGGGCCCAGACCGCGGAAATCCGCTCCGCGGCGACCGAAGGGATGTTCGCGCGGGCCTGCTCCTGCGTTTCGCGTATCAACTCCTCCTGGTCGACGGGAGTTTCAAGCCCGCGGCGCAGGGCGCGCTTGGTGCGCTCGTAGAACTCCTCGAACAGCCGCGCCTTCCAGGCGTTCCACAGCTTCGGATTGGTGCCGCGCACGTCCGCGACGGTCAACACATAGAGATAGTCCAGATGCGCCTGGTCGCCGACGCGGCGCGCGAACTCATGAATGATGTCGGGATCGCTGATGTCCTTTTTCTGCGCCGTGATGGACAGGATCAAATGATTCCTGACCAACCACGCCACCAGGCGCGCCTCGTAGCGGCCGAGGCCCTGCTCGAGGCAAAACGCTTCGGCGTCGACGGCGCCCAATTCCGAATGATCGCCGCCCCGGCCCTTGGCGATATCGTGAAACAGAGCCGCGAGATAGGCGATTTCCTGGCGCGGCAGGGACTGCATGATCTGGCTCAGGGCGGGGAACTCGCTGTTGAACTTCGGCATTGCCAACCGCCGCAGGTTGCTGACCACGAACAGCGTGTGAGCGTCCACCGTGTAGGCATGGAACAGGTCGTACTGCATGCGCCCCACGACGCGGCCGAAGGAGGGGATGTAGCGGCCGAGCACGCCGTACAAATTCATGCGGCGCAGCTCGTGCGTGACGCCGACCGGTGCGCAGAGAATCTCCATGAACAGGCGATGGTTGCGCGGGTCCTGCCGGAAGCCCTCGTCGATCAGCAACACGTGCGTTCCGATCAGACGGATGGTCTCGGCGCGCACTCCGCGCAGCTCCGGATGCTGCTGCAGCAGCACAAACATCTCCAGCAGCGCGGAGGGATAGCGCGCAAAAACCTCCGGGTGAGTCACTTCCAGATAGTCGTTGCGGCACTGGAAACGCGCATTCAGCGGCAGCGGCGGCGCGCTCTGCGTCAGGATGGCCTCGCGGAACAGCTGCAGCAGCATTTCGTTCAACAGGCTGATGTCCATGACCGTTCGGTAGTACTTCTGCATCAGCTGCTCGACGGCCAGGGTGAAGCTGGCGTCCTCGTAGCCGAACATTTTCGCGAGCTTGACCTGGTAGTCGAACAGCAGCCGGTCCTCGCGCCGCCCGGTGAGCACGTGCAGCCCGAAGCGCACCTTCCAAAGAAACGACTGGCCCGCCTTGAGCTTGCGCAGCTCCTCGCGGGTCAGAAAGCCGTGCGCCACCAGCTCGTCCAGCGTGTCGGTGCCGAAGTGCCGTTTCGCGACCCAACCGATGGTTTGAATGTCGCGCAGGCCTCCCGGACTCGACTTCACGTTCGGTTCGAGGTTGTAGGCGGTGTCGAAGTAGCGATGATGCCGGTCGGTCTGTTCACGGACCTTGGCTTCGAAGAAGTCCTGCGAGGACCACAGCCGGTCCGGCGCAAGCGCCCGGCGCATGCCGGCGAACAGGGATTCAGGGCCCGCGAGCAGCCGGGCTTCGAACAGGGTGGTCGCCACGCTGATGTCGGCGAGACTCTCCCGCTGGCAGTCGTCGATCGAGCGCACGCTGTGGCCCACCTCGAGGCCTATGTCCCAGAGAAAGGTCAGAAAACGCTCGATATCCGGCTGCCAGTCGGCAGAATCGCTCTTCGGCAGGAGCACCATGATGTCGATGTCGGAACTCGGGTGCAGCTCGCCGCGCCCGTAGCCGCCCACGGCAATGAGCGCAAGGTCGCCCGCGAACTTGCCGGCGTGCCGTACCCAGGCGGCGCGCAGAGCGATGTCGACGAGCAGTGCACGGTCGCGCACCAAACCTTCAACCGCCTCGTCGGCCTCGAAGCGCTCCTTGAGCAGCTCCGTGCCGCGATCCAGGACCTCGCGGAAAATCGTCGGGGAGAACTGACCTTCCTGAAGCGCTCCGGGTGCGGCCGTCAGATAGGCCCAGTCGGCGGTTGAGTCGATAAAATTGCCGTAGGCGTTCAAGAGGCTGCCGCGGCGGCGGGCAGGCTCGACCTCAAGCCCAGGGTGAGCACCTCGAACCCGGTATTCGTCACCAGAATCGTGTGCTCCCACTGTGCCGACAGCGACTGATCCTTGGTGACCACGGTCCAGCCGTCAGGGAGCAGGCGTACATCGCGGCGGCCTGCATTGATCATGGGCTCGATGGTAAAGGTCATCCCCTCGGTAAGCTCCAGGCCGGTGCCCGGTTTGCCGTAGTGCAGCACCTGAGGGTCCTCATGGTAGACCCGCCCGATGCCGTGACCGCAATACTCGCGCACCACGGAGAAGTGATGGCTCTCGGCATAGGATTGGATGGCATGCCCGATGTCGCCCAGCCGCGCACCCGGCCTCACGGTCTCTATGCCCTTCCACATGGCATCGTGGCACACCGTCGTCAGCCGCCGCGCCAGCACAGGGGCGGGGCCCACGAAGTACATGCGGCTGGTATCGCCGTGAAAGCCGTCCCGAATCACGGTGACGTCGATATTGATGATGTCCCCGCTCTTCAGGCGCCTATCCCCGGGGATTCCGTGACATACGACATGGTTCACGGAGGTGCAAATGGTCTTGGGGAAGCCCCTGTAATTGAGGTTGGCAGGGATGGATTGGAGCTCATCGACGATGAAATCGTGACAGCGCTTGTCGAGCTCCTCGGTGGTCGTCCCGGGAAGCACGTAGGGCTCGATCATATCGAGCACGCTCGCGGCCAGGCGGCCTGCGGCGCGCATCTTATCCTGTTCGGCGGGCGTTTTGATGGTCACGGTCATGGGACGGTAGGCTTTGTTTCCACTGGATGTTCATGGTATAAAGCGCGGCTATTTTTAACAACCCCGCACGCGTGTCGACACAATCGGCCGGGTGCCCGGCGGATTCTTGGGAACTGAAGGCGGTGGACTTCGATTTCAAGGCTTCGGCGGGTTGCCGATTGGGATACGCGGAGGCTCAACCCGACCAGGAGTGTTTATGACCAGCGTGTCTATGCGACAAATGCTGGAAGCGGGCGTCCATTTTGGACACCAAACCCGCTTCTGGAACCCGAAGATGGCTCCCTTCATCTTCGGCGAACGAAACAAGATCCACATCATCAATCTGGAAAAGACGCAGCCTCTGTATGCGCAGGCGTCGGCTTTCATCAAGGGTGTGGCCTCGGAGGGGGGCAAGGTGCTGTTCGTCGGCACCAAGCGCTCGGCCCGAGATGCGGTGCAGAAGGAGGCTGCCCGCTGCAGCATGCCTTATGTGAATCAGCGTTGGCTGGGCGGCATGTTGACCAATTTCAAGACCATCCGGCAGTCCATCAAGCGGCTCAACGAATTGGATGAGATGGCGCAGAGCGGAGCGCTCGAGCGGCGCGGCAAGAAAGAGGCGCAGATGCTGCGCCGTGAAATGGACAAGCTGCTGCGCAGTCTGGGCGGAATCCGCGAGATGACGGCGCTGCCCGATGCGCTGTTCGTGATCGACGTCGGCCACGAGCAGATCGCGATTCACGAGGCCCGCAAGCTCGGAATTCCGGTGGTTGCCGTGGTGGACACCAATTGCTCCCCCGACGGTATCGACTACGTGATTCCCGGCAATGACGACGCCATGCGCGCCATTCTGCTGTATGCCGGCGGGGTCGCCGACTCGGTGCTCGAGGGCAAGGCTTCCCTGCCCGAGGTACCTGTGGGTGAGGATGAGTTCGTTGAACTCGACGAGGAAGGCAATCCGAAGAAGCGGTCTGCCGGCGCGCGTCGTCCGGTCGCTGCGCCCCGCGGCGGCCACAAGAAGCAGCCGCCGCGCCGCAAGGTTCCGGTCACCGTGGTGCCGAGCGTCGCCGCCGTCGCGGCCTCGCTCGACGAAGTGGAAGTGGAAGCCGACGATGTCGATGCCGCGGACACTCCCCCGGCGGAGACGCGTCCGGCCAGCGCCCCGCGGCGCCGGCCGGTCGGCCGCAGCGCACCGCGGCGCGGCGCATAACGCGGATGGAATCGGCCGGCGCATCTGCGATGCGGATGCGCCGGCGCGTCGTTAATCAAACATTGAGGACACCGCCGCCCAAGGCCGGTACACCATGAATATCACGGCAGATACAGTCAAACAGCTCCGCGAGCGCACCGGCGCGGGAATGATGGAATGCAAGAAGGCGCTGGTCGAGACCCAGGGCGACTTGGATGCCGCAGCGGAGCTGATGCGCAAGAGCGGGTTGGCCAAGGCCGACAAGAAGGCGGCACGCGGCGGAGCCGAGGGTACCGTTGCGGTCGAGCGATCCGGCTTGAGCGCCGTTCTCGTGGAAGTCAATTGCGAGACCGACTTCGTGGCGCGCGGCGATGAATTTCAGGCCTTTGCGCGGGACGTGGCCCGGGTGGCCTTGCAGAAGGCGCCCGCGGATCTGAGCGCGCTGGTGGCGCAGAGCGGGGGCGCCGCCACGCTCGATGAGCAGCGCCGCGCCCTGATCGCCAAGATCGGCGAGAACATTTCGGTGCGCCGCTTCGTGCGCGTGACGGCGCCGGACGCCCTCGGCACCTACATTCACGGCGGCCGCATCGGGGCGCTGGTCGCCTTGAAGGGCGGCGATGAAGCCTTGGCGCGCGACCTGGCCATGCACGTCGCGGCCGCGAATCCCGCCTACATCGATGCCGGCGGCGTGCCGGCCGCGGTGCTCGACAAGGAGCGTGAGATTCTGGCCGAGCAGACCAAGGGCGAGAAGAAGCCTCCCGAGATCATCGCCAAGATGGTCGAGGGCCGTCTGCGCAAGTATCTGGCGGAAATCACCCTGGTGGGCCAGCCCTTCGTCAAGGACCCTGACACCACCGTCGAGAAGCTGCTGAAGAAGGCGGGAGCCACGGTGGTGCAGTTCGTGCGTTACGCCGTGGGCGAGGGCATCGAGAAGAAGCAGGATGATTTCGTGAGCGAGGTGATGGCGCAGGTGAAGGCGCAGGAGAAGCCGAAGGCGAACGTGGACGACAACGGCAAGGACGGCCCGAAAGACGGTCCCAAAAAGCACTGAGGCTCTGATTGGTTCGACTCAAAGACCCCGCGCCAGCGGGGTCTTTTATAGTAGGGTACGGGTTTAAGATCATGACCAACACAAACGCCACGGCTCGATATCGCCGAATATTGGTCAAATTGTCCGGCGAGGCGCTCCTCGGCGGCGAGGACTACGGCATTGATCCCGTCATTCTCAAGCGCATCGCCGGCGAGATCCGCGAGCTGACACAGATGGGGGTCCAGGTGGCCATCGTCCTGGGGGGCGGAAACATCTTTCGCGGCGCGGGGCTGGCGCGCGCGGGCATGGACCGGGTCACGGCCGATCACATGGGGATGCTCGCCACCGTGATCAATGCGCTGGCGCTGCAGGATGCTCTCGAGAGTCTGGGGACGTATGCGAGGGTCATGTCGGCGTTGCGCATCAACGAAGTCTGCGAGGACTACATCAGACGGCGCGCGGTGCGGCACCTCGAGAAGGGAAGAGTGGTGATTTTCGGCGCAGGCACGGGAAATCCGTTCTTCACCACCGACACCGCGGCCTCCTTGCGCGCCATCGAGATCAACGCGGAGATCCTCCTCAAGGCGACCAAGGTCAACGGCATCTACGATTCCGATCCGGTCGAGAATCCGGGCGCCAAGCGCTATGTGCGCCTCACGTTCGACCAGGTACTGAACGACCGGCTGAATGTGATGGACGCGACCGCCATCGTCATGTGCCGCGAGAACAATCTACCGCTGCAGGTCTTCAATCTGTTCAACGCCGGCGATCTGATGCGCATCGTGCAGGGCGAAGACGTCGGCACCGTCGTAACCGCGGAAGGCTAGGGGGAGCCATGCTCGATGACCTGAAGAAAGATGCAACGCAGCGCATGCAGAAGTGCGTGTCGGCGTTCAAAGATCAATTGAAGAAGCTGCGCACGGGGCGCGCGCACACCAGCCTGATCGAGCACATCAAGGTGGACTACTACGGCGCGGAGATGCCCCTGAATCAGGTGGCCAACATCGCCACCGAGGACGCCCGCACCTTGACGGTGAGTCCCTGGGAGAAGTCGATGGTGCCGGTCATCGAAAAGGCGATCTACAAATCCGATCTGGGACTGACTCCGAATACCGCAGGGCAGCTGATCCGCATCAACATGCCGGCGCTCACCGAGGAGCGCCGCCGCGACATCATCAAGGTGGTGAAGTCCGAGGCGGAAAACGCCCGCGTGGCCGTGCGCGGCGTGCGCCGCGAGGTCATGAACGAATTGAAGGAAATGCTCAAGGAAAAACTGATCGCGCAGGACGACGATCGGCGTGCGCAGGAAGAGGTGCAGAAGCTCACCGACAAGCACGTCGCTGAGATCGATCACGCCATGGCCGAGAAGGAAAAGGAGCTGATGCAGGTGTGAAGATGGCCGATTCGCCGCAGCATGTAGCTATCATCATGGACGGCAACGGCCGATGGGCCCGGTCGCGGGGCATGCCGCGGCCCGCCGGACACCGCGCCAGCGTCAAGGTGGTGCGCAAAGTCGTGGAAGAATGCGCCAAGCGCAAAGTGCGCTATCTGACGCTATTCGCCTTCAGCAGCGAGAATTGGCGCCGGCCCGCCGACGAGGTCGGCATGCTCATGAATTTGTTTCTCGACGCACTGGAGCGCGAAGTGGCGGACTTGCACCGCAATCAAGTGCGCCTGTCGTTCATCGGCGATCGAGAATTGTTGGGCGCGGAGCTCGGGCGGCGCATGCGGACCGCGGAGGAACTCACGCGGGACAATTCCGGATTACGGCTGATCGTGGCGATGGCCTACGGCGGCCGCTGGGATATCGCACAGGCTTGTCGCTCGCTCGCCGCGGATGCCGCCGCCGGTGCGCTGGCGGTGTCGGAGATCGGCGAAGAGCAGGTCGCGGAGCGTCTCGCGCTCGCGGGGATTCCCGATCCCGATCTTCTCATCCGTACGGGCGGCGAACGGCGCATCAGCAACTTCTTGCTGTGGAATCTTGCCTATACCGAGTTGTATTTCTGCGACGAGCTGTGGCCGGAATTTTCGGCGGCGCACCTGGATGCCGCCTTCGAGTATTACAGGCAGCGCGAGCGCCGCTTCGGCAGAACCCCGGGTCAGCTTGCGGCGCAAGCGGATGCCTGAGACAGCGGATGCTTAGGACCCGAATCCTCACCGCCGTCGTGCTTGCCTGCATCCTGCTGGCGGGACTCTACTTGCTGCCGCCGGCCTTGGGAGTCGCGGCGTTCGGCGCCGTATTCACCGTTGGTGCCTGGGAGTGGGCCGGCTTCGGCGCGCCTATCGGCCGGGGCATCCGCGCCGCCTACGCGGCCGGCATCGCACTGCTGTTGCTGCTGGCCTGGGAGTGGAGCGCGGACCATTCGCACTTGCTGCTGCTGCTTGGGCTGGCGTGCCTGTGGTGGCTCATCGCGCTCGCGTGGCTCATCGCGGCGCCCTCCCGCCACACCCGCGCATCGACGCTGCTGTGCGGGCCGCTGGTGCTGGTCCCTGCCTTCGTCGCACTCGGCAGGCTCTTGGTCACGACCCGAGGTTTCGCGCATGGCCCGCAAATCGTGCTGTGGCTGGTGCTGCTGGTGATATCTGCGGATATCGGCGCCTATTTCGTGGGACGGCGCTTCGGCAGGAGGAAGCTCGCGCCGCGCGTGAGTCCGGGCAAAACCTTGGAGGGTGCGCTCGGCGGCCTCTTGATGGTGGCGCTGCTGGCCTGGGTCGGCGCTGTGCGCTTCGGCCTGCCGCCGCTTAAGGCGGTGGCATTCTGCTGCGGGGTGGGGATATTCTCCATCATCGGCGACCTGACCGAGAGCCTGTTCAAGCGCGCCGCGGGCCTCAAGGACAGCGGGGCATTGCTTCCGGGACACGGCGGATTGCTGGATCGCATCGACAGCGTGACGGCGGCAGCACCCTTGTATGCGCTTGGGATTCTCGGGTCCGGTGCGGTCGCATGAGCGCGCCGCGCGGCCTCGCCATCCTGGGCTGCACCGGGAGCATCGGGCGCAGCACGCTCGAGGTGGTTGCACTGCATCCGGAGTGGTTTCGGGTCACGGTGTTGGGCGCCCACGGTAGTTGGCAGACCATCGTCGAGCAGGCGCGCGTTTTCAAGCCCGACGTCGTGGTGCTGGTGGACCCTGAGGCGGCGGCACAAGCGCGCGCGGCGCTCTTTGCCTGCGGCTCGCCGTCGCGCGTCGAATGCGGGCCCGAAGCGCTCGCCGAAGCGGTTGCAGGCGCCCAAGTCGACATCGTGATGGCGGCGATCGTGGGCGCGGCCGGCCTGGCTTCGACCCTGGCCGCCGTACGGGCGTCCAAACGCGTGCTGCTCGCCAACAAGGAAGCCTTGGTCATGGCAGGCCCGCTGCTGATGGAGGAGGTGCGACGCGCGGGCGCCGAGATCATTCCCATCGACTCCGAGCACAACGCGATCTTTCAATGCATGCCGGCGGGCTATCTTCCCGGCGATATCGCGCGCGGGGTCGTCCGGGTGATTTTGACCGCCTCGGGCGGCCCGTTTCGCTGCGCCGAGCTTGGGAGCCTCGCGAATGTCACGCCTGATCAAGCCTGCGCTCATCCGAAGTGGAAAATGGGCCGCAAGATCTCGGTCGACTCCGCGACCTTGATGAACAAGGGACTCGAGATCATCGAGGCGACCCTGCTGTTCGGGTTGCCGGAGACGCAGGTGGAGGTCATCGTCCATCCCCAGAGCGTCGTGCATTCCCTGGTCGAGTACGCGGACGGCTCGATGCTGGCCCAGCTCGGTGCGCCCGACATGCGCACTCCCATCGCTCAGGCGCTCGCCTGGCCGGCGCGGTTTGCTTCCGGTGTACAATCGCTGAACCTGGCCGAGATCGGCCAGCTCGGCTTCGAGCCGCCGGATCACGAGCGATTCCCCAGCCTGAGATTGGCAAGAGCGGCGGCGCGAGCCGGAGGCACGGCGCCTGCTGTGCTGAACGCGGCCAATGAGGTCGCCGTCAAGGCGTTTCTCGACCGGCGCTTGAACTTTACGGCGATAGCGGCGGTCATTGACAAGGTGCTGCAGCGCCTCGATTCGTCCCCCGTCAAGGCTCTGGGTGATGTTTTGGACGCCGACGCGAAAGCACGGCGCTTGGCTGAAGCTTTGATCGAGCCCGGGCGAGGAGCCTTTGCATGAAGATGTTGATCGTTCTCGCCGCCTTCTTGGTCGCTATCGGGATATTGGTGGCGGTGCACGAGTTCGGGCACTACTGGGTCGCCAAGAAGCTCGGCTTCAAGGTTCTGCGCTTCAGCATCGGCTTCGGCAAACCGCTGGTGATGCGGGTGGGCAAAGACCCCGACCGCACCGAGTACTGCCTTGCCGCCATCCCCTTGGGCGGCTACGTCAAGCTGCTCGACGAGCGCGAAGGCGAGGTCGGCGCCGAGGAGCTGCATCGTTCCTTCACCCGCAGGCCCGTGATCCATCGGATTGCGGTGCTGCTGGCCGGACCCGCCATGAATCTTCTGTTCGCCTCGGTGCTGTACGCGATTCTGGCGATGGTCGGCACCGAAATCGTCAAGCCGGTCGTGGGGCAGGTGCGCCTCGACAGCCCCGCCGCCGCCGCCGGGCTTGAGCGCGGGGATCAGATCCTGCGCGTCGGCGACGCCAGAGTCGAGGACACCGAGGAGCTGCAGCTGGCGTTGATCCGTCAATTCTCGGACAACGGCGTGATACCGCTGCGGGTGAGGCGCGACGGCGGCGAGCGCTCGTTGACGCTGCGGGTGGCTGCGGACCGGCGTGAAATGACCGAGCCCGGCAGATTGCTTCCGGGGCTCGGGTTCGACCTTTCAACATGGAACGCCGCCACTCTGGTGCACGAGGCGCCTCCGGGAAGCGCAGGCGCGCGTGCCGGCCTGCGCGCCGGCGACCGACTGCTTGCGCTCGACGGCCAACCCGTCGCCAACAGTGCCGAGTTCGTCGCCATGGTGAGCGGCGCGCCGGGGCGCGACATTTCGATTGAAGTCGAGCGCGCAGGCGCAAGATTGCGTATCGTGGCGCCGGTGCCGCGGGTGGTCGATCAGGGCAGGGTGATCGGCCGGTTGGGGATAACCCTCGGGGAGGGGCCGCGCACATGGCCGCCCGGCCTTGTGCAGATCCATCGACTGGGTCCCGTCGATGCGGCGTTGAGCGGCGTGGCGAAGACCTGGGAGATGTCATCGCTCACGGTGCAGATGCTGTGGCGAATCGTGACCGGACAAGTGTCGGCCAAGAACATCAGCGGTCCGATCAGCATCGCCGAATTCGCCGGCATCAGCGCTTATCTGGGTCCGGCGGCGTTTCTGGCGTTTCTTGCGATCATCAGCGTGAGCCTGGGCGTGCTGAACCTGATGCCTGTGCCGTTGTTGGACGGCGGTCAGGTGGTCTATCAATTGGTGGAAGCGGTCAAAGGGACGCCGCTGTCCGACCGCGCGCAGCTGCTCGGACAGCAAGTGGGGATTGCGCTTCTTGTCGTGCTGATGAGCCTGGCATTTTATAACGATATATCAAGACATCTGAATTAACGGGAAATCATGATCAATCGAATTTGCAATCGGTCGTTGTCGCGTGCGGCTTGAATTGCGTTTGGCTTGCCTGGTGGCCTTTGCCATCCAGCCCTGGGGTTCGGCTGTGCGTGCGCAAAGCGCGCCGGAGTCATCGTTCACGGTCGGCGACATTCGCATAGAAGGCCTGCAGCGCATTTCCGAAGGCACGGTATTCAACTACCTGCCGGTGAACATCGGCGATCATCTCGACGGCCAGCGCATCGGCGAGGCCATGCGCGCGCTGTATGCGACCGGGTTCTTTCGCGACGTCGAACTGCGTCGCGACGGCAACACGCTGCTGGTGGTCGTGGTCGAGCGTCCGTCCATCTCCAAGTTCGAAATTAAGGGCAACAAGGACATCAAGACCGAGGATCTGCAGAAGAGCCTGCGCAACGTGGGCCTTGCCACGGGCAAGACCTTCGATCGCTCCGTGCTCGACGAGGTGAAGCAGTATCTCACCGACCAATATTTCAGCCGCGGCAAATATGCCGTGCGAGTCGACACCAAGATCACGGAACTGCCGGGCAACAAGGTCGACATCGTCGTCGACATCAAGGAAGGCAAGCGCGCGAAGATCGAACAGATCAACCTGGTCGGCAACACCAAATTCAAGGAAAAGGACGTCCTCAACACCCTCGAGCTGAAGACGCCGAACTGGCTTTCCTGGTACAAGCAGGACGACCGTTATTCGCAAGCGAGTCGCTGACGGGCGATTTGGAAAAGCTGCGCTCCTACTACATGGATCGCGGCTACGCGAATTTCCAAATCGAATCGACCCAAGTCACAATCGCGCCCGAAAAAGACGACATGTACATCACCATGAACGTCAATGAAGGCGACGTGTACAGGGTGTCGGACATCAAGCTCGCGGGAACGATGGTGGTGCCCGAGGAGCAGCTGCGCAAGCTGCTGGTGATCCACCCGGGCGACATCTATTCGCGCAAGTTCATCACCAGCAGCCAGGAGCTGATGAGCTACCGGCTGGGGGCCGACGGCTACGCGTTCGCCAAGATCGACCCGGTGCCCACCACGGACAACGAGAAGAAGACCGTGTCCCTCACGTTCTTCATCGAGCCCGGCAACCGCGTTTACGTGCGGCACATCAATTTCAACAACACCACGGCGATCAACGACGAAACCCTGCGCCGCGAAATGCGCCAGCTCGAGGGCGGATGGCTGTCGAACTCCGCGGTCGAGCGTTCCAAGGAGCGCCTGCAGCGGCTGCCGTACGTGGAGAAGGTGGAATTCGAGACCAAACCGGTGTCCGGCAGCGCCGATCTGGTGGACGTCGACTTCAACATCAAGGAGGGCTTGCCGGGACAGTTCGGCGGCGGCATCGGCTACTCCGAAGCGCAGGGGATCAGCCTCAACGGCAATTTCGTGCACAGCAACTTCATGGGCACGGGCGATCGCATCGCGGTGGAGATCAACGCCGGCAGGTACAGCAAGAGCTATGTGACTTCGCACACGGATCCCTACACCACCATCGACGGGGTGGCGCGCACGACCTCGTTCACGTTATCGCGACATAACGCAATTCGTGGCCGCATCGTCGGCCTTCTCGACCAAGCAGCTCACCGCTGCGATGCAGTGGTCCTATCCCATCACCGAGTACCAGTACCTGCAGGGCGGCATATCCGCCAACAAGAACACCCTGGTGGTCTCCCAGGGGTACAGCGCGCAGCAGGCCATCGATTGGGTCAAGAACAACGGCAACACCTTCGACGCGCGATCTCGACGGACACCAACGGCGACGGCGTGGTCAATTCCCTGGACAGCCCGTACACGGTGTACGGCACCGACTTCTACACCTATGAATTGACTGCGGGTTGGAATCTACGATGCGCGCAACCGCGCCTTGTTCGCCGACCGGGGCCTGCATCTGGCCATATCGGGCCGCTACGCGATCCCGCCGAGCGACATACGCTACTACGCGACCAATTTCCAGTACCTGCAGTACGTCCCCATCTGGCGCAAATGGCTGCTGTCCTTCACCGCGCAGCGTCGACTACGCCTCGCCGCTGGGCACGCACCACCGCGCTGCCGCCCTACCTGAATTATTTCGCGCGGCGGCCCGGACAGCGTTCGCGGCTTTCGCGAGAGCACCTTGGGTCCCCGGGACAACATCGGCATCGGCAACCCGTTCGGCGGAAACTTTCGCGTGGTCAACCGCCTGGAGCTGATATTCCCCGTGCCCGAGAAGTGGAAGAGCGCGGCCCGGGTGAGCTGGTTCTACGACATGGGCAATGTGTTCCAGACCGGCAACAAGGTGCAATTCCTGGGGGTCGACGACATAACCCCGGTCAACTACCACTTCAGTTATGGTAATCTGAAAAGATCGACCGGGATCGCGGTGCAGTGGCTTGCACCCCTGGGTCTGTTCCGTTTCTCATACGGCGTTCCTTTGAATTCGTACGTCGGCGACACGGTAAGATTCGGCGACGAAACGGAACGGTTTCAATTTTCTATCGGTCAAGCGTTTTGACCGCACAATTCGAGGTCCTAAATATCAACATGTCGACTTTCAATCGCAGTATTGCGTTCATGAGCTTGTGCCTGTGCGCAACTCTGTTATCGGGCCAGGCAAGCGCGGAAATCAAAATTGGCGTGGTCAATTTCCAGAAGCTGCTCGAAGAGGCGCCCCAGACCAAGACCGCGATGCAGGCCCTCGAGAACGAGTTCGCGCCGCGCCGCCGCGAATTGATGACCATGCAGAACGATCTGAAGGCGCGCGAAGAGAAATTGCAGAAGGAAGGCGCGCTGATGTCCGAGGCGGATCGCGTCAAGGCGGAGAAGACGTTTCGCGACGAGCAGCGCGAATTCTCGCGCAAGGCCGGGCGAGTTCCAGGACGACGGATCGACGCGAAAGAACGAGGAAATCGGCAAGGTGCAGCGCTACTTGGTCACGGAGATCGGAGCCTACGCCAATGCACAGGGCTTCGACCTGGTGCTCGGCGACGGCGTGTTCTTCGCCAAGGGACCACTCGACATCACCGCCAACGTGCTGGCGGTGCTCGCGACCAAGCCGGCGAGCCTGCCCGCCGCGACGCCCGCCCCGCCGGGTAAATCGCCGGCGACGGCCGCACCGGCAAAGACTCCGGGCGGCAAGTAGCACACCCGCGCATCGCACTGACGGTGGTGCGCCGGTGCAGAAGGGATTCAGCCTAGGGGAGTTGGCGGTCCGGTTCGGGCTCGCGCTGCGCGGAGACCCGGGCCTGCGTGATCTGGCGCGTCGCCACTCTGTCGCACGCGGATTCGGGAGCCTTGAGCTTTCTCGCCAATCCGCGGTACCGCAAGCAGATGGAGTCCACGCGCGCCACCGCCGTCTTGGTGGCGGAGGAGCACGCCGCGGGCTGTCCGTCGCGGCTGTTCTCATCGATCGAAATCCGTACCTGGCCTATGCGCGAATAGCGCAGCTCCTGCATCCGCAGCCGCAGGCCGCGGCGGGAATTCATTCGACCGCGGTCGTGTCGCGGGGAGCGCCCGCATCGCGCCTTCGGCGGCGGTGGGGCCGCTTGCAGTCATCGAGGATGAGGCGGAGATCGGCGAACGAGCGTTCGTCGGCCCCGGCTGCATCGTGCAGCGTGCGGCGCGCATCGGCGCCGACACGCGCTTGATCGCGCGGGTCAACGTGTATGCCGGGGTGCGGATCGGCCAGCGCTGTATCCTGCATGCGGGCGTCGGTGATCGGCGCCGACGGCTTCGGCTTCGCGCCGGATGCGGGGCACATGGTTCAAGGTGCCGCAGGTGGGCTCGCGTCGCAGGTCGGCGACGATGTGGAGATCGGCGCAAATACCACCATCGATCGGGGCGCCATCGACGACACGGTGGTGGAGCATGGGGTGAAGCTGGACAATCAGATCCAAGTGGGTCACAACGTGACCATCGGCGCGCACACCGCCATCGCCGGCTGCACGGGAATCTCCGGCAGCACCAGCATCGGCCGGCGGTGCATGATCGGCGGCGGCGTGGGAATCGCCGGTCATTTGAGCATCGCGGACGATGTGGTGGTGACCGGCTATAGTTTGGTGACCGCCTCGATCAGGCAGGCCGGCAGCTACTCGAGCGGCATGCCGGCGGTGGAGACGCGATTGTGGCGGCGCATGGTGGCGCATTTAAGGCGATTGGACGGAAAGGAGCGATGATGACGGAACCCGAGAAGATGGATATCGAAGCGATCATGCGGCAGTTGCCGCATCGGTATCCCTTCTTGATGGTGGATCGCGTGCTGGAGTGCGTGCCGGGCAAGTACATTCACGCGCTGAAGAACGTGACCTTCAACGAGCCGTTTTTTCCCGGGACATTTTCCGCATCGGCCGGTGATGCCGGGCGTGATGATCATCGAGTCGCTGGCGCAGGCCGCGGGAATCCTGGCGTTCAAGACCGCCGGGGTGGTGCCGGACACCGAAACACGTTTTTATTTCGTCGCCATCGACAATGCGCGCTTTCGCCGGCCGGTGGAGCCCGGCGATCAGACTGCTGCTGAAGGTCGCCTTGAAGCGCGCCTTCAAGGGAATCTGGAAATTCCACGGATCGGCCGAGGTGGATGGCGCCGAGGTGGCCTCGGCGGAAATGATGGTGGCGCCGGAGACCAAGGGCACGACGAAGGGAGATCGGGGATGATCGATTCGCGCGCGGTGATCTCGCCGCAGGCGCAGATTGCGGCCGACGTTTCGAGTCGGGCCCGTTCACCGTCATCGGAGCGGATGTCGTGGTCGGACCCCGGCACCTGGATCGGTCCGCATGTGGTGATCAACGGTCCGACCCGCATCGGCGCCGACAACAAGATCTTTCAGTTCGCCTCCTTGGGCGATGCGCCCCAGGACAAGAAGTACCAGGGCGAACCGACGCTGCTCACGATCGGCGATCGCAACGTTTTTCGCGAATCCGTCACCGTGAACCGCGGGACCACCCACGATAAGGGTGTGACGCGCATCGGCAACGACAACCTGCTCATGGCGTATTCGCACGTGGCCCACGATTGCTGCCTAGGCGATCAGATCGTGATGGCGAACTGCGCGACTCTCGGCGGACACGTGGAGGTGGGCGACTGGGTGATCATGGGGGGGCTCTCGGCCGTCCATCAGCACACCAAGGTGGGTGCTCACTGCTTCATCGCCCACAACGCGGCGGTGACCCGCGACGTGCCGCCCTACGTCATGGCGGTCGGGCGGCCGGCGAAGCCGCACAGCGTGAACAGCGAAGGCTTGAAGCGCCGCGGCTTCACCCCCGATCAGATTCTGAACATCCGCCGCGCCTACCGGATTCTGTATCGCTCGGGGCTGAAATTGAATGCGGCATTGGAGAGGCTCGAACAGGCGGCCGCGACTCAGGTGGAAATCCGGCCCTTCGTCGAGTTCATCAAGCGCAGCGAACGCAGCATCGTTCGGTAGGAGCCTGTCTGAGTATTTCCCGTGGCCGCGACCGCTACTGCGCCTGAACCGGCGATCGTGGAACATCCGCTGAGGGTGGGCCTGCTCGCGGGAGAGGCGTCCGGCGACACCCTGGGTGCCGACCTGATCGGCGCCCTCGAGCGGCTCTCGCCGGGCGCGGAATTCTTCGGCGTCGCCGGACCTAAGATGCGGGCGGCGGGATGCAAGGTCTGGGAGCCCGCCGAGTCCTTCGCCGTCATGGGTTTGTTCGAAGTACTGCGCGATCTGCCCCGATTGCTGCGATTGCTGGCGCGCATCGGCGATGAGTTCATGGCGGCGCGCCCGGATGTGTTCATCGGCATCGACGCACCCGACACCAACCTGAGACTGGCGCGGCGCTTGCACGCCGCGGGCATTCCAACGGTGCAATACGTGAGTCCCCAGGTCTGGGCCTGGCGGCAGGGGCGGGCGCGCAGCATTCATCGCTCGGTGGACCTGGTGCTCTGCCTCCTGCCGTTCGAGAAACGCTTCTACGACGAACACGGCATGCGCGCGGTATTCGTCGGACACCCCCTCGCGGATGCGATTCCGATGACCGTCGACCGTGCTGCGGCCCGTCGTGAGCTGGGAATCGATCCGGGCGCACAGCTCGTCGCCCTCCTGCCGGGCAGCCGGCGCGGCGAGGTCGCGCGGCTCGCACAGGACTTCGCCGCCACCGCGCGCTGGCTCGCCGAGCGGCGCCCGCAGCTAGAATTCGTCGCGCCGATGGCGAGCGCAGGCTTGCGGGAGATCTTCTCGCAGGCGTTTGTGCGTCACGCGCCTGACTTGCGCGTCAGGCTCCTCGACGGACGCGCCCAAACCGCGCTGATTGCCGCCAATGTGGTCATGGTGGCCTCCGGCACGGCGAGCCTGGAGGCCGCGCTGTGCAAGCGGCCCATGGTGGTGGTGTACCGTCTGGGAAGAACCACCGCCTGGATACTGCGGCGCTTGAATCTGGTCAAGACCCGCTTTTTCGCGCAGCCAAATCTACTTGCGGATCGGCGCGTCGTCGGCGAGTATTTTCAGGAGGACATTGTCCCGGAGTCGATCGGAGCGGAGCTCTTGATGTGGCTAGACGATGCGGAACGTCGCAGCGGCTTGGAACAAGAATTCTCGCGAATTCATGCCGAATTGCGCCGCGACGCGGGGACTCGCGCGGCACAGGCCATCGTCGCCCTGCTGGAATCCCGCAAGCAGGCCGCGCCGGAGCCCCAGTGAGGCGGCGCGTGGCCGGCATCGACGAAGCGGGCCGCGGGCCCCTGGCGGGGCCCGTAGTCGCCGCCGCGGTGATTCTGCGCCCCGGACGGTGCCGCATCGACGGTATTGCGGATTCCAAAACGCTGACCGCGGATGAGCGGGCCGCCCTGAGCGTGTCCATCCGGCGAGAGGCGCTTTGTTACGGCATCGGCTGGGCGGACCGTGCCGAAATCGACGCCCTGAACATCCTGCAGGCCACATTTCTGGCCATGCGGCGTGCGCTGCTGGCGATGACATTGACCCCCGATCACGTCCTGGTGGACGGCGATCGACTGCCTCATTTGGGCGGGCTGGGCTGGCCCTTGACGGGGCGCGCCATCGTTGACGGCGATGCCACGGAGCCGGCCATCAGCGCCGCCTCCATCCTCGCAAAGACGGCCAGAGATAATTATATGATTCATATGGATACGCTATATCCCGCGTATTCCTTCGCAACTCACAAGGGCTACGCCACCCCCGGTCATCAGCGGCTGCTCGAACAGTACGGGCCGTGTCCTCTGCACCGGCGTTCATTCGCGCCGTTGCGGCTCAAGCTCGAGGCGGCCCTTTGAGTCAGTTCGTTCACTTGCGATTGCACACCGAGTATTCCCTGGTCGACGGGATCGTGAGGGTGCCTGAATTGATGGCCGCCGTTTCGGCCGCAGGGATGCCCGCGGTGGCGCTGACCGACCAGAGCAATCTGTTTGCAATGGTGAAGTTCTACAAGGAGGCGCAGAGCGCGGGCGTCAAGCCGCTGATCGGCGTCGATGCCTGGATTCGCGAGGCGGGCGAGCGTGCGGCATCGCGGATCGTGTTTCTCTGCCAGGATCTCGTCGGTTACCGGCATCTGACCCAGCTCGTGACCCGTTCCTTTCTCCAAGGTCAGCAACGCGGCGCCCCCATGCTGGAACGAGGCTGGCTGCAGCGCGACGTGCTCAAGGGCCTGATCGTCCTGTCGGGCGGCGCCGAAGGCGATATCGGACAGGCGCTGGTCCGCGGCCGGGACGATGAGGCATCGCGGCGGCTCTGCGCCTGGCAGGATCTGTGCGGCGATCGATTCTATCTCGAGGTCCAGCGCACCGGCCGAGCGGGCGAAGACGCTCACGCCCAAGCCGTCATGGAATTGGCGCGGCAGCGGGGGGTGGCGGCGCTCGCGACCAACGACGTGCGTTTCCTGACCCGCGCTGAGTTCGAGGCTCACGAGGCGCGGGTGTGCATCCATGACGGCGCGCTGCTGGCGGACCCGAGCCGCGCGCGGCGCTACTCCGAAGAGCAGTATCTAAAGTCGCCGGCGGAGATGGCGCAACTGTTCGCCGACGCACCGGAACTGCTCGAGAATACCGTGGAAGTCGCGAAGCGCTGTTCGCTCGAGATCCGGCTCGGCGCCTCGATGCTGCCGGCCTATCCGGTGCCGCCCGGCAGCGACACCGAGGGCTTCCTGCGCGAGGAGGCGGCGCGGGGCTTGGGGAAGCGCCTCGCCGCATCGCATCCGGCCGGCGCCGCCTACGAGGCGCGCTTGGAGCTCGAACTCGGCGTCATCTGCTCCATGGGATTCGCCGGATACTTTCTGATCGTGGCCGACTTCATCCGCTGGGCGCGCGAGAACGGCGTACCGGTGGGCCCGGGACGCGGCTCCGGCGCGGGTTCCTTGGTCGCCTACGCGCTCGGCATCACCGATCTTGATCCCATCGAACACGATCTTCTGTTCGAGCGGTTCTTGAATCCCGAGCGCGTGTCCATGCCGGATTTCGACGTGGACTTCTGCATGGAGGGACGCGATAGAGTCATCGAATACGTGGCCAACAAGTACGGCCGCGAGCGCGTATCGCAAATCATCACCTACGGAACCTTGGCGGCCAAGGCCGTGGTGCGCGACGTCGGCCGAGTGCTCGGCCACAACTACGGCTATGTGGACAGGATCGCCAAGCTGATTCCGTTCGAGATCGGCATCACGCTCGACAAGGCGCTCGAACAAGAAGAGGAACTCAGACGCCTGTACCAGGGCGATTCGGAGATTCGCGAGCTCATCGATCTCGCCCGCTCGCTCGAGGGCCTCGCGCGCAATGCCGGCACTCATGCCGGCGGCGTGGTCATCGCCCCGTCGGTGCTCACCGACTTTACGCCGCTGTACTGCGAAGAGGGCAGCACGACGACCGTGACCCAGTTCGACAAGGACGACGTCGAGGCCGCCGGGCTGGTCAAGTTCGACTTTCTGGGACTGCGCACGCTGACCATCATCGATTGGGCGGTGCGCGACATCAATACATCGCGCGCCGCGGCGGGCGAAGAACCGCTCGTCATGAGTGCGCTGCCCATGGACGATGCGGCCACCTACCGGCTGCTCAAGAGCTGCAAGACCACCGCGGTGTTCCAGCTCGAGTCGCGCGGCATGAAGGATTTGATTCGCCGCCTGCAGCCCGACCGCTTCGGCGACATCGTGGCCCTGGTGGCGCTGTTCCGCCCCGGACCGCTGCAATCGGGGATGGTGGACGACTTCATCGCCCGCAAGCACGATACCAGCGGCGCGACCATCGACTATCTGCACCCGGATTTGAAACCGGTGCTGGAGGCGACCTACGGCGTGATCCTGTACCAGGAGCAGGTCATGCAGATCGCGCAGATTCTCGCCGGCTACACCTTGGGCGGCGCGGATCTATTGCGTCGCGCGATGGGCAAGAAAAAAGCCGAGGAGATGGCCAAGCAGCGCTCGATATTCGTCAGCGGCGCGGTGTCGCGCGGCGTTCGCGAGCACCAAGCCACCCATATCTTCGATTTGATGGAGAAATTCGCCGGCTACGGCTTCAACAAATCGCACTCTGCGGCGTACGCGCTCCTCTCCTACCAGACCGCGTGGCTCAAAGCGCATTATCCCGCCTCGTTCATGGCGGCGGTGCTGTCCTCGGACATGGACAAGACCGACAAGGTGGTCACGTTGATCGACGAGTGCGCGGGCATGGGGCTCACCGTTCTGCCGCCCGACGTGAACGAATCGGTGTATGCCTTCCATGTCTCGGGCCCCATGAGCATCCGCTATGGGATGGGCGCCATCAAGGGCGTCGGCGCCTCCGCGGTGCAAGCCATCATCGAGGAACGCGGGCGCACCGGAGTCTACGCGAGCCTGCCGGATCTGTGCCGGCGCATCGACCTGACCCGGGTGAATCGCCGCGTGTTCGACGCTTTGATCCGTTCCGGGAGCCTGGATCGGATCGGACCGAACCGTGCCACCTTGACCGCCGAGTTGGACCGCGCCATGCACCTGGGCGAGCAGAATTCGCGTGCCATGAGCGTCGGCCAGGTCGACCTGTTCGGCTTGAGCGCGGCGCCCGACGATGCAGTGGCCGACTGGACCGAGGCGCAGCGCCTGGCGGGCGAGCGCGAGACCCTGGGGCTGTTCCTGAGCGGACATCCCATCACGCCGTATGAGCCGGATTTGAAGTTTTTGGTGAGCGCGCGGCTTGCCGACGTAGGCGGTCCGAAGCCGGCTGCATCGGTCGACGGCGGACGCAGCTGGTCGGCGGGCAAGCCCGCTACCGTCGCAGGCCTCGTGCTGGAGATTCGCCGGCGGCCGAATCGGGTGACCTTGATTCTGGACGACCGCAGCGCCCGGCTCGAAGTCAGCTTGTACGAGGAGACTTTTCAGCAGCATCGCGACATCATCGTCAAAGACGCCATCCTGATCGTCGACGGCACCCTGCGCTTCGACGACTTCATCGAGGCGTGGCGATTGCAGGCAAAGTCTCTCATGGACATAGACCGGGCCCGCGAACGTTTCGCGCGGCGGCTGTGGCTCAAGTGGCCGGCCGAATATGACGATCCGCAGGGGTTGAATCGGTTCGAGCAGCTGTTGAAACCCCATTTGCGGGGTCCCTGCGCAGTGAGCATAGCGATCAACCGGCCCGATTATGTGGGAAGGCTCAATTTGGGAAGCGCGTGGTCCGTGCACGCCTCGCGCGCCCTGCTCGACAAGCTCACAGACTTGGTGGGCCGCGACGGTTGGTATTTAGTGTATGGTCAGCGTAATGATGTTCGCGGCGAGGAAACATCTTCATGGCAATGAATTTTCTGGAGTTTGAACAACCCATTGCGGAACTCGAAGCGAAGATCGAGGAGTTGAAATTTTTGGGAAGCGACTCGAGCGTCAACATCACCGAAGAGATCAAGCGCCTGCAATCGAAGAGCCGCGCGCTCACCAACAGCATATTCGCCAATCTCTCGCCCTGGCAGATCACGCAGCTCGCGCGCCATCCGCAGCGTCCCTACACGCTCGACTATGTGTCCATGATTTTCACCGATTGGCACGAACTTCACGGTGACCGCATGTACGCCGACGATCTGGCCATCGTCGGCGGGCTGGCGCGGCTGGAGGGCATGCAGGTGATGCTGATCGGTCATCAGAAAGGCCGCGACACCAAGGAGAGAGTGCGGCGCAACTACGGCATGCCGAAGCCCGAAGGCTATCGCAAGGCCCTGCGCCTGATGATGATGGCGGAGCGGTTCCGTATCCCGGTCATCACCCTGATCGACACGCCGGGAGCCTATCCCGGCATCGGCTCTGAGGAGCGCGGCCAGAGTGAGGCCATTGCGCGCAACTTGTTCGAAATGTCCAATTTGGCGGCGCCGGTGCTCAGCGTGGTGATCGGCGAGGGCGGCTCGGGGGGCGCGCTCGCCATCGGCGTCTGCGACCGGCTTGTCATGCTGCAATTCAGCACCTATTCGGTCATCTCTCCCGAAAGCTGCGCCTCCATCCTGTGGAAGAGCACCGACAAGAAGGAGATCGCCGCCGACGCCATGGGAGGAACCGCGGATCGTCTCAAGAAGCTGGGCCTGGTCGACGAGGTCCTGAAGGAGCCGCACGGCGGCGCGCATCGCGATCCGCAGGGCATGGCGGAAACCGTCAAGCAAAGCATGCTCAAAAATTTGGGCGAACTTCGAAACCAGCCGGTGACCCAATTGCTCGATGCGCGGCAGGCTCGCTTACGCGCATTCGGCGCCTTCCGGGACGCGTAGCGGGACGCCTGCGGCGCGACGTCCTGCCAGCATGAGCTTTTCCGCGGCCACCTTTCGCGCGGTCCTTGACGCACATGTTCCCGGGGGCGCCACGGGGTTGGTGGTGGCCTTAAGCGGCGGCGCCGATTCGGCCAGTTTGCTGATCGCAGCGTCCTCTCTCGGCCGCTCCTTTCGCGGCCTCACCTTAAGGGCGGTGCACGTCGATCATGGCCTGCAGCCCGCGGCCCCCCGCTTTCGCGATGCCTGCGAGGCACTGTGCGCGGAGTTGGGCGTTCCCCTGGCGGTGATTTCAGTCACCGTCGAAACTGCATCGGGCGCCTCGATAGAGGCTGCGGCGCGCGATGCGCGCTATGCCGCGCTGCAGGCGGAGCTTCGGGGGGGCGAGTGCCTGTTGACCGCTCATCACGCCCTGGATCAGGCACAGACCCTGCTGTTGCAGGCCCTGCGCGGAGCGGGTTTGAAGGGCCTCTCGGCCATGCCGGCGTGCCGGTCCTTCGGGCGCGGCTGGCACCTGCGGCCGGTGCTCGAAGTGCCGCAGCAGGAACTTCTTGCGTTCGGCGCGCGCGCGTGCGCACCCGCCATCCCTGATCCGATGAACGAGGACCTGCGTTTCGACCGGAACTATTTGCGACGGCTGGTCTGGCCGCGGATCGAGGCACGCTGGCCCGGGTCGGCTGCCGCACTGTCGCGCACGGCCAGGCACGCGGCAGAGGCGCAGGAGCTGCTCGATCGGGCGGCTGCGGTTCAGTTAAGCCGCCTGCGCGACGGCGAGGCGCTGTCGGTGCCGGGCCTGCGTGCCCTCGGCCGCGCCGAACGGATCAATGTCCTGCGTTTCTGGATGAGCGATTCCGGGCTGGAGCCGCCGTCGACGGCGCGCATGACCGAGGCACTTCGGCAAATACTCGAGGCGCGTGACGATCACCTGCCGGCGATCGTGTGGGGCGGCCGCGCTCTGCGGCGATACCGGCACAGGGTGTTCATCACGGACGCGGAGCCGCCGCGGCTCGAAGGCACACGGCAGTGGCGGGTGGACCCTGATTCTCCACTCGACTTGGGACCGAGCATGGGGACTTTGCGCTGGGTCGCGCATTGCGGCGGCCTCGACGCCGCGCGCCTGCCGCGGTCGCTCATCGTGCGCCGGCGCCGCGGAGGGGAATCCTTGAGGCCGGCGCTCAAGGCCAAGACCCAGACGGTGCAACATCTGTGTCAATCGAGCGGGGTGCTGCCGTGGATGCGCGATGCTCTGCCCCTGGTGTATGCGGACGACGCCTTGATTGCCGTCGCGGACCTGTGGTCGGAAGCGCGCCGGCGCGCATCCGCGGGATTGCCCGGCCTGGAGATCCGCTGGGAGGAGGCGCCGATTGTTGTCTAAGGCGATTGTCGCAGGCCTCGCAATCTGCTAACCTGAATTCCCGTCGAATTCTCGTTGTTCCCATTTGACTCGTCTGCATGCGCGCAGGTGCTCGTGGCGCGATGGCAGACCTTTAATCGGCGGTGCCCCATCATGACTCGATTCGTTTTCGTCACCGGCGGCGTCGTTTCCTCGCTGGGCAAGGGCATCGCCTCCGCATCCTTGGGCGCCATACTCGAGGCACGCGGCCTGAAGATCAGCATGGTGAAATTGGATCCCTACATCAACGTGGATCCCGGCACCATGAGTCCGTTTCAGCACGGCGAGGTTTTCGTCACCGCGGACGGCACCGAGACGGACCTTGATCTCGGCCATTACGAGCGCTTCGTGCGCATGACCACCGGGCGCAACAGCAACTTCACCACCGGACGAATCTACGAGCGGGTCATCGCCAAGGAGCGTCGCGGCGATTATCTGGGCGCGACCGTGCAGGTGATCCCGCACATCACCGACGAGATCAAGTACCGGGTTCGCATGGGTGCGGGCGATGCCGACGTGTGCATGGTGGAAATCGGCGGCACCGTGGGCGACATCGAATCCTTACCGTTTCTCGAGGCCATTCGCCAGATGGGGGTGGAATTGGGGCGCAACCAGGTGCTGTACATGCACCTGACCTTGGTGCCCATCGTCGGCGGTTCCGGCGAGATCAAGACCAAGCCCACCCAGCATTCGGTCAAGGAGCTGCGCGGGATCGGCATACAGCCGGATATTCTGCTGTGCCGCTGCGCGCATTCGCTGCCGGACGAGCAGCGCCGCAAGATCGCTCTGTTCACCAACGTCGAAGAGCGCGCCGTCATCTCCGGAGTGGATGCAGACGACATCTATAAGATTCCCATGCTGCTGCACGAGGAGGGCTTGGACGACATCGTGATCGACAAGCTGCGCCTCGACGCGCCGCCCACGGACCTGCCCGAATGGCGTGCGGTGGTGGCCGCCAAGCAGAATCCGGAGGCCGTGGTCGACATCGGCATGGTCGGCAAGTATGTGCAGATCCGCGACTCTTATATTTCGCTGAACGAGGCGCTGACGCACGGCGGCATCAAGACGCGCACCCGCGTCAATATTCACTACTTCGAATCGCAGGACATCGAGCGCATGGGGCCTGCGGCCCTGCAAAACATGGATGCCGTTCTGGTGCCGGGGGGATTCGGCGACCGCGGCATCGAGGGCAAGATTCAAGCCATACGTTTCGCCCGCGAAAACCGCATTCCCTATCTCGGCATTTGCCTGGGGATGCAGCTGGCGATCATCGAATACGCCCGCAACGTGTGCGCCCTCAAGGGCGCCAACAGCACCGAGTTCGACCGCGCCACGAATCATCCGGTCATCGCGCTGATCACCGAGTGGCAGGACCTGGGACGCGGCCAGCAGGTCCGCGACGAGAGATCCGACCTGGGCGGCAGCATGCGCCTCGGTGCGCAGGAGGCGAGGCTCACGCCCGGCTCGCTGGCGCACTCGATCTACGGCAAGCCGTCGATATTCGAGCGGCATCGCCATCGCTATGAATTCAACAATCACTATCTCGAGGAGCTGAGCGCGGCGGGCCTGGGCTTCTCCGGATTCTCGGCGGACGGACTGGTCGAGTTCATCGAGCTGCGCTCGCATCCGTGGTTCGTGGCCAGTCAATTTCACCCGGAGTTCACCTCGACGCCGCGCGACGGTCACCCTCTGTTCACCGGATTCGTCCGCGCCGCGCGTGCGTATCGCGCCGCGCTGCAGCCGGGACGCGCCACCGCATGAAGTTGCTGTCGTTCGAGGTCGGACCCGAGCGACCGTTTTTTCTGATTGCCGGACCGTGCGTCGTCGAAAGCGAAGGCCTGGTGCTCGATGTGGCGGGGCGCTTGAAGGAAATAACCGGCAAACTCGGTATTCCGTTCATATTCAAGGCCTCCTACGACAAGGCCAATCGTTCATCGCGCGCGAGCTTTCGCGGCCCCGGAATCGATGCCGGCCTGAAGGCCTTGTCCTTGGTGCGCGAGAAGATCGGAGTGCCGGTGCTGACCGACGTGCACGAAGACACGCCGCTCAGCGAGGTGGCGGCCGTCGTCGATGTGCTGCAGACGCCGGCGTTTCTATGCAGGCAGACCAATTTCATAGTCGCCGTGTCCTCGCAGGGCAGACCCGTGAACATCAAGAAGGGCCAGTTTCTCTCGCCGTGGGAGATGCAGAATGTGGTCGACAAGGCGCACTCCGCCGGCAACACGCAGATCATGGTCTGCGAACGCGGGTTCTCATTCGGCTACAACAATCTGGTGACGGACATGCGGTCGCTTGCCATCATGCGCGGCACCGGCTGCCCCGTGATCTTCGACGCCACGCACTCGGTGCAGCTGCCCGGAGGCAAGGGCGACTCGTCGGGCGGACAGCGCGAATTCGTGCCGGTGCTGGCGCGCGCGGCGATAGCCGCGGGGGTCGCGGGAGTATTCATGGAGACTCACCCGAATCCTGCGCAAGCGCTCTCGGATGGGCCGAACGCCTGGCCCTTGGATCGCATGGCGCCGCTCCTGGCCACGCTCAAGGAACTGGACATCGCGGTGAAGAGACAACCTTTCGAGGAAAACCTGCTATGAGTCGCATTGTCGATATTCGGGGACGCCAGATCATCGATTCGCGCGGAAACCCCACGGTCGAGGCCGATGTGGTGCTGCATTCCGGCATCGTCGGCAGGGCGGCGATTCCCTCCGGCGCTTCCACCGGTTCGCGCGAGGCGGTGGAGCTGCGCGACGGCGACGCGAAGCGCTACGGCGGCAAGGGCGTGCTCAAGGCCGTTGCACACATCAATGGGCCGTTGCGCGAGCTTCTCATGGGATTCGACGCCCAGGATCAACGCGGGCTCGACTCGAGGATGATCAAAGCCGACGGCACGGATTTCAAGTCGAACCTGGGGGCGAACGCGATTTTGGCCGTGTCGCTGGCGGCGGCGCACGCCGCAGCGCGCGACAACGGTCTTCCCCTGTACCGGCATTTGAGCGGACCCGGCGATCTGACTCTGCCCCTGCCCCAGATGAACATCATCAACGGCGGCGCGCACGCCGACAACAGCGTCGACATCCAGGAGTTTATGATTCTCCCGATCGGCGCACCGTCCTTTTCCGAAGCCGTGCGCTACGGCGCCGAGGTCTTCCACTCCCTCAAGAAGGTATTGCACGCCAAGGGGCTCAATACCTCGGTTGGAGACGAGGGCGGCTTCGCGCCCGACCTGCCGTCGAACGAGGCCGCTCTCACCACCATATTGGAAGCCATTGAGAAGGCCGGCTACAGGGCGGGCAGGGACATTTATCTGGGACTGGATGTCGCCAGCAACGAGCTCTTCAAGGACGGTGTGTACGAGCTCGAGTCCGAGGGCCGCAAATTCAGCGCCGCGGAGTTCACCGAGTACCTCGCGGACCTCGTCGCCAGGTACCCGATCGTGACGGTCGAGGACGGGATGAGCGAGGGTGATTGGGAGGGTTGGGCGATTCTCACCCGGAGACTCGGCTCCAAGGTGCAGCTGGTGGGCGATGATTTGTTCGTCACCAACACGAAGATCTTTGCCGAGGGGATTGCCAAGAAAATCGCCAATGCGATTCTCATCAAGCCGAATCAGATCGGCACCTTGACAGAGACTCTGGCCGCCATCGACATGGCGCAGCAGGCGAAGTATGCCTCGGTCGTGTCGCACCGCTCGGGAGAAACCGAGGATTCGACCATTGCCGATATCGCCGCCGCGACCGCCGCCACCCAGATCAAGACCGGTTCGATGTCGCGCTCGGACAGAATTGCCAAGTACAATCAATTGCTGCGCATCGAAGGAGAGCTTGGTGCGCACGCTGCCTTTGCCGGCGCTCGCGCATTATCGGTACCAATCTCTTAAGAGTTCATGCTAAGCTACTGTCCCCATGAGGATTTTCGCCGTAATCCTGGGTCTTGCCCTGGTATTGCTTCAATACCGGCTCTGGCTCTCGGATCAAGGAATTCGCGAGGTTTCCCGCCTTCAGGCCGCCATCGATGCACGTGCCGCGGCGAACCGCGAACAATCTGAGCGCAATCGGCAATTGGTTGCCGAAGTAACTGATCTCAAAGTGGGTTTGGCCGCGCTCGAGGAACGAGCCCGCAGCGAACTCGGCATGGTCGGCAATAGCGAGACCTTCTACCAGGTGGTGACGGCGGCGACGCCCCCTGCCGCCGCGCCTGCCGCCGCCGTCACCGCCCGCGCCCAGTGATGCTTGAGGAGGCGACCCGGCGCGTCTGGGCCATCGTTCCCGCGGCGGGCCGAGGCGCGCGCTTTTCCGGCCCTACGCCCGGATCGGTTCCCAAACAATATGCGCCGCTGCACGGAGCCACGGTGCTGGAATGGTCGCTGCGCGCGCTGCTCGCCGAGCCGCGGGTGCATGCGGTGATCGTGGTGCTGGCGGCGGACGATGGGCAATGGCCGCGCGTCGCGGCGCGAGTTGCATCGCCCAAAATTCAAACCACGCCGGGGGGCGCCAACCGGCAGGATTCGGTGGCCGCCGGGCTCGAGTACCTTGCGGGCCAAGCCGCGGCGGACGACTGGATTCTGGTCCACGATGCGGCTCGTCCCTGTTTGAATGCCGCGGATCTTTCCGCCCTGCTCGATGCGGCCGCCAGCGCGCGGGACGCCGCCGGCGGGGGCGGCGGCGCCGTGCTCGCGGCGCCCATTGTCGACACGGTCAAGCGCGAGCTGGGCGGTCACCTCGCCACAGTCGATCGCGCGGGGTTGTGGCGCGCGCTCACGCCGCAGATGTTCGGGTTTGCGCAATTGCGTCACGCGCTCAAGGAAGCCGCTCTCGCCGGCATCACCGTGACCGATGAGGCGCAGGCAGTCGAACGAATGGGCTTGCATCCGGTTCTGGTGCCGGGCTCGCCGTTCAATGTCAAGATCACACGGGCCGCGGATTTATTCATCGCCGCCGACATACTTAGAATGACGGAGGATCGGCCGATGCGAATCGGACAGGGTTTCGATGTACATGCCTTCGGCGCCGGGGATCACGTCATGCTGGGAGGCGTGCGAATCGCGCATCCCAAAGGGGTGGTCGCGCATTCGGACGGCGACGTGGTGATACACGCGCTGTGCGACGCGTTGCTGGGCGCTCTGGGAGACGGGGACATCGGCAGGCATTTCCCCGACAGCGACCCGCAATATCGCGGTGCGGACAGCCGCGTGTTCCTGCGCGCAGTGGCCGAGCGCATGCGGGCCGCGGGACTCGCGCTGGTCAATGCGGACATTACGGTGCT
This sequence comes from uncultured Gammaproteobacteria bacterium, assembly GCA_963702735.1. Classification (GTDB taxonomy): domain Bacteria; phylum Pseudomonadota; class Gammaproteobacteria; order Steroidobacterales; family Steroidobacteraceae; genus Bog-1198. The sequence continues at coordinate 1,638,496 of CAVPDW010000003.1, forward strand.
GGCCGAGGCGCCCCGCATCGGCGCGCATCGCGCCGCCATGGCTGCAACCTTGAGCGCCGATCTCGGTGCTCCGGCGCACCTCGTCAACATCAAGGCCACGACCACCGAGCGATTGGGCTTCATCGGCCGCGGCGAAGGTCTCGCCGCGCTTGCCTCCGTGTTGTTGGGACCTGCGATCCGTTGAGCGTTCTCGGCAGGCGCGCTGATGCATGGAATCGCGCGGCTCTGCAGCCGCCGAGAGCGCACGGCGCGCCGCTGCCGCCGGCCACGCTCAAGGCCGTGCCGGAAGACTTCCATGTCGAGGAGCGCCTGTCCTTCGAACCGTCCGGGACAGGGCCGCATTGGCTGCTTCGAGTCGAGAAGCGCAAGGCCAATACCCGTTGGGTGGCCGCCGAGATTGCGCGTCTGGCCGGGGTCGCTGCCTGCGACGTCGGCTACGCCGGCCTCAAGGATAGGCACGCCGTCGCCGTGCAATGGTTCAGCGTGCCGAACGCGGCGAAGACGGCCGATTACTGGACCGGTGTTCGCACCCCTGAATTCAAAGTGCTCGAAGCGCGCGCCAATCTTCGCAAGCTCAAGGTAGGCGCGCTCTCGGGCAACCATTTTCGCATCCGCCTGCGCAACGTGACCTGGCCGCGCGAGCAGATCGAATCGAAGCTCGATGCGCTGCGGGCCCACGGCGCGCCCAATTATTTCGGGCCGCAACGCTTCGGGCGGGACGGCTACAATCTCGATCGAGTGGCGGACTGGCTCAAGAGCGGAGCGGCGCCGCGGGGCCGCGCCGAACGCGGCTTCACGCTCTCGGCGGCGCGATCCTTGCTGTTCAACACCGTGCTCGCGCGTCGCGTGGAGGCGGGCGACTGGTCGCAGATCGCCCCCGGCGATTTGGCCAGTCTCGGCGGCAGCGGCAGCCACTTCTGCGTCGCCGCGGTCGACGATGAATTGCGACGGCGGGTGGACGAGTTCGACATCCACCCTTCGGGCCCGCTCTGGGGACGAGGTCCGCCGGCGAGCGCGGGTCAGGCATTGCGGCACGAGCTTGCTGCGGCGGAAGAGCTCAAGGCGGTGGCGGACCTGCTGGCCGCGCAAGGGTTGACGCAGGAGAGGCGCGCGCTGCGCTGCGCCGTCAGGGATCTCACCGCGCTGCGCGATGCCGCCACGCTGACATTGAGCTTCTCTCTGGGGCGGGGCCAGTTTGCGACCGCGATCCTGCGCGAAATATGCGACTTCGAGGACATTCCCGAGCTCGACGCCGGCGAGGAGTAACCGGGAGCCTGTCCGAGCGTTCCACGCGGCTCACGCGGGTAGTCGGACGGGCTGCAACGCCTCTCGCGTGAACTTAAGCACTGCGGCCGCGCATTGCGCCGGGCAGGTTTGCAACAAGAGGTGAGGTCCGTCGATCTCCGCCAAGCGTGCCGCGGGCAGTGCCTCGACAATGCGCCGTGCGGCTGCCCGTGAAATGACTCGATCGCCGCGTGCAATCAGCACCAGGGTGGGCACCCGGATACTCGCGAGCGCACGGCTCTCGTCGACCGCCAGAAGCGCGGCGATCCGATGACGAATAACCGCGGGCGCGACGCCTGCGATCGCACGATCCGCCTGTGCGGGCGCTCGCCGCGGCGAGGCTGAGCCCCACATCAGCGGCGCACGCACCCAACGCGGCAGCGCCTTCAGGGGCAGGAGGGCGGCCAGAGGCCGCGCCCAGCTTGCCCAAGGAAAGGGATTGCACGCAAACGTCGTACAGAGAATGACGGCCATGAGACCCGGCGGCGAGCGCGCGGCAATCCGAATTGCGAGGGGTCCCGAGAAGGATTCGCCCAAGAGTATGTACGGGCGATCCGCAGGAAGCGCGTCCCGCACCAGCGCCTCAAGCTCGCCGTAGCCGAGAGCCCGGTCCGCGGGGTAAGGTACGATGCAGGGTTCGACACTCGGCCGCAAAGCGTTCGCGAATTCGCCCAGGAACTTGCCGGTACCGTCGATCCCCGGCAGCAGGAACAGAGCGGGTGCGATCGATGCGCCGCTCAAAGTATGTCGAATGCGGCTTCGCGCCGGCCCAGCCGGCCTCTCCGGTCCGCGATGAGTATCAAGAGACGATGGTGTCCCCGAGGCAGCTGCACGCCGCTCACATGCAGACCCTTCTCTGAAACCGCGGCGCGGTCGGTGATGCGCTTGGTGATGTCCATGGTCACTGCGCCCACGTAGCATATGCGCAAGGTCTCAGGCCGTATCGGGGCGCTGGCGGTCGGCACGAACTCGAGGTCGAGCTCCAGCGGCGAGGTGGCCCTTCCCGGAGCCGGTGCGAGAACCCTGATTTGCGGATTGTCCGCATCATTGTTCGGCACGGAGTAGCAGGTCGGCGATGAGTCGTCGTCGCCCGCGTCGCGCGAACTGAAGGTATCGACGGCCTTCGGCCCCGGCGTATTCCACGCCGCAGCCTCTCTCTCGGTCACGAGATCGAAGGCCGCGCCGGCCGGCTTGTGATCCGCGGCAGGTTCTGCGGCGAAGCATCCGGCGGCCAAGGCGACCGCCAAGGCGGTGCCCGCAATCCATCTGTATTTCTGATTCATCCTACCTCGCAAATGTGGCGCTCAAGCCCGCAGCAACACGTACACGGCGCCGGAGCCGCCGTCGATGGCGCGCGCGGACACGAAGGCCATGACATCGACATGCCGGCGCAACCAAAGATTCACCGCCGTCTTGAGCACAGGGCCGCGCGCACCCGAGCGATAGCCCTTGCCGTGAACGATTTTCACGCAACGGCAACCGCCGTCGCGGCTGCGCGCGATGAAGTCGGCAAGCCGTAGGCGCGCTTCGGCCTGATTGAACCCGTGAAGGTCCAATGCGTCTTCGACAGGGTACAGGCCGCGGCGCAGCCGGCGCATCGTTTGAATGCGCACACCTGCACGCTGAAAGGACAGCACGCCGTCGCTGCTTGCCGCCTCCGGCGCTGCATCGATCAACGGCATCGTCTCATCGAGATTTTGCGGCGGCAAAGCCGCGGCTTTGCGCACTCGCGCACGGCCCTGGCTCCCGGGAAGGCGGGGGGGCGCACGCGAGTCCGCTTGCGCCAGCGGGATGACGTCGCGCACCGCTGCGCGAAACATCTGCGCGTCGTTTGCATCGTCGTGCGCGTCCGGCTGCCCGGGGGGTCGTTGTTTAGCCATGATTCGTCGATTCAGTCGGCTATCGGGGTTTACAGGGTTACAGTATAGTCCGCACGGCGACACCCGTGAGGATAAGGGCAGGCCGTTATATCCCGTGAAAATTCTTCTTTCGAATGACGACGGTTATCGTGCCGAGGGCTTGACCGCACTCGCGGCGGCGATCAGGCCCCTGGGCGCAGTCACTGTCGTGGCGCCCGACCGTAACCGCAGCGGCGCCAGTAATTCCCTCACCCTCGATGTGCCGGTGCGCGCGGCGCGCTACGACACCGATGCATACTACGTCAACGGCACGCCGACCGATTGCGTTCATCTTGCGATCTCGGGTCTCTTCGACTTCGAGCACGACATCGTGGTGTCCGGGGTCAATGACGGCGCCAACCTCGGCGACGACACGTTGTACTCGGGCACCGTTGCCGCCGCCGTTGAGGGTAGGTTTCTCGGCTTGCCGGCGATCGCCGTCTCGCTGTGCGTCGAGCCGGGCAGCCCGCGCAATTTTGCCGGCGCCGCACAGGTCGCGGCGCAACTCGTGCGTCAAATGGGACAGCAGCGGCTGCAAGGCCCTGATGAGGGCCCCGTCATACTCAACGTCAACGTTCCGGACCTGCCCGACGGCAGGTTGCGCGGCATCAAGGTGACCCGCCTCGGCAGCCGGCATCGCAGCAAGTCCATCGTCAAGGCGAAGGACCCCAGAGGCCGCAACGTGTACTGGGTGGGCAATGCGGGCGCCGGTCAGGACGCCGGACCCGGCACGGATTTCCATGCTGTGGCCGAGGGATTTGCATCCATTACGCCGCTGCAGATCGATTTGACGCGCCATTCGGCGCTGCCGGAACTGCAGAAATGGCTCAAGCTTGAGTAGCTTCATGGAAGGTCCGCGCCTCAGCGGTATCGGCATGACATCGGCGCGCACCCGGGAACGCTTGGTGCAGCGCCTGCAGGAGCAGGGAATTTCCGATCCACGCGTGCTCGACAGGATTCGAAACGTTCCGCGGCATCTGTTCATGGACGAGGCGCTCGCCAGCCGGGCCTACGAGGATACCGCGCTGCCGATCGGATTCGGGCAAACCATCTCTCAACCCTACGTGGTTGCGCGCATGACCGAGGCGCTGCTCGCGGCCGGCGAGGTCCGCAATGTCTTGGAGATCGGCACGGGTTGCGGCTATCAGACCGCGGTGCTATCGCCTCTGGTGGAGAAGATCTACACCATCGAGCGCATTGCGAGCCTGGTGGCGCGCGCGCGCCGCACCTTGCGCGAACTGCGAATTCGCAACGTGAGTTTCCGCCATGACGACGGCAATGTGGGCTGGGCGGCGCGGGCGCCTTTCGATGGGATCCTGCTGACGGCCGCGCCGCATGCAGTACCGGGGGCATTGTTCGAGCAGCTCGGCATCGGCGGCCGATTGATCGCGCCCGTCGGGCCGGATGGCCGGCAGGAGCTCTACCTTTACACCAAGGGTGAGACGCGCATCGAACGCCGTTCTCTCGGCGCCGTGAGTTTCGTCCCCTTGTTGTCGGGACTGCAGCGTTAGCTTCGCGCGCTCGATAGGCACCGCAGGGCTCTGCTGCCTGCTGCTCGGAGCGTGCGCCGACACCGCTCCTCAGGGACCCGGGAGCTATGTCGTGCGCCGTGAGGACACCCTGTACAGCATCGCCTGGCGCCACGATCTCGATTATCGCGACCTCGCTCGTTGGAACAACATCGGTGCCGACTTCCGCATCACCGTGGGCCAGGTTCTGAGGCTGGGCCCAAGGCCTGCGGGCGCGCATGCCGCGGCTACACAGGCATCGCCCGGGCGCGCAGCGCCGCGGGTCGGCAAACCGAGGCCGCCGTCCGCGCAGCATGCCGGGGCGCAGAGCAATGCGGCGCCCTCTGCGGGAAGCCCACCCGTCGTGCAACAGGCGCAGGCAGGCGTGGACGGCGCCGGCGGGGGAGTCTCGAGCTGGACCTGGCCCACCGACCGGATCGGTGCGCCGCGTCCGGTACCGGGGGGCGGCATACTCCTGGCCGGGCGCCTGGGCCAGGACGTGCGCGCCGCGAGCGCGGGCCGGGTGGTGTATACGGGAAGCGGCCTGCGCGGCTACGGCAATCTAATCATCATCAAGCACGCCGACGGCCTGCTGTCCGCATACGCGCACAATCGCGAAATGCTGGTGCGCGAAGGTCAGGAGGTTGCGGGAGGGCAAGTGATTGCGCACATGGGAGAGGGCGGCCCTCAAAAGCCGGTGCTGTATTTCGAGATACGGCTGAACGGCAAGCCCGTCGATCCCTTGCCTTACTTTTTGAATATAAAGTGAATTCTACTTATGTAACATAATATATTGAATTAATATGGATTTTGAATTGACCCACCAATTATTCACAGGCTTGCGGGTGCCGAAATCGTGTGTTTTACTGTGCGCCGATCGGGAAAGTCCATTTGCGGGGCGCTGTAGGTTTACACGGGGTCAGAGGGATAAGAAAAGCAATAAGATCAACAATAAGAAGCATAATTCTCGACATCATATTGTTCGTGTATTCCGTAAGCGCCCTGCCATTTTAGATTTTGAATGTCATACCATCAGCAACGCCACCACGCGGCGTTGCTCCGTCACCAGCACGTTGAAGGTGCGGCACGCAGCGCCCGTATCCATCGCCTCGAACCCGATGCCGGCACGCAGGAACCGGGCCCGAAAGGATGCATGCGGAAAGATCTGGCGCTGCCCGGTTCCCAGCAGCACAAGTTCGGGATCGAGTGCGAGGATGGGCGAGGGGTCGAGAGCGGCCAGATCCTCCACGCCGTGAACGTCGGGCGCCGCGCACACCGCGGAGGCGCTGACGATGACGGATACGCGGTAGATATCGTCATTGATTCGCAGCTCGCCGTTGCCGTACGCGCGAATCAGATTGGCCGAGAAACCGGGGTCTTGAGTGAAGCGCATTTGCTTAAGATACTGAAAATGGCGCCGCAGCGTTCGTCAACCCGCTACTTGCGCTTCACCGCGCCCTGCGAGGGCTCCCCGCAACGCTGCCCGCTGCTCGAGCAGATGCTCGCGCGCTCCGATGCCTGCGCCCCGGTGACCGATTGGCGCGCCGACGCGTTTAGGGTCATTGCATCTCCAGGGACCCTCATGCCCGGCGTGGCCGCAGCCGCCCTGTACGCCGATCTCGGAGCGGTGCGGGGCGAGTCGGCGTTCATAGCGACTGCGGTGCACTATGTCGCGGAGATGAACAACGTACGCTTGGCTGCCGACGGAGTCTTGTCGCTGAACCCGTCGGAGGTTCTTGCGCTGGCCGGCGATTTCAATCGCGTGTGGCACGACGCAGGGATTCGCATGCTCGCCGGGCGCAGCGGCGCCTTGTACTGCGTCACCGACCGCTCCGCGCCGGCGATCACGCAGGACCCGCAGCGGATCAAGGGCGGATACATCGAACCTCATCTGCCGGCGGGTGCCGCCGCTGCGCCGCTACGGCAGCTCATGAGTGAAATCGAGATGTGGCTGTTCGAGCACCCGGTGAATCGTGTCCGGATCGCCGCGGGGAGGCCCGCGGTGAGCGCTCTGTGGCTGTGGGGATGCGGAGCCGTGCTGTCGTCCTTGCCCACGGTCGAGGGCTGGGCGGCCGGCGACGATCCTTTCTTCAATGCGTTCGCCGAGCGGCCGGATGCTGCGCGCCTCGCGGGCGCCGGCGGCGAGGTTCGGCCGGGGCCGGGCGTTGTGGTGATCGGTGCGACTCCTGGCACGGCCGAATGGGCCGGCATCGGGTCGCATTGGCTGAAGCGCTGCGCCGCGGATCTACGCTCGGGCCGGATCGGGCGGCTCGAATTGTCGGCGGCGGATCGCAAATTCATCGTGAGCGCGCGCTGGAGGCGCCGATTATGGCGGCGCACGCGCCCCTGGTGGGAATGCTTCGCGTGATTCCACCCACCATACGGCGGCGGCCGATGGGGCCCGGCGATTTCGCGCCGGATCTGCACCCGGTTTTGCGGCGAGTGTATGCGGCGCGCGGTCTTAGCGGCAGCGCGGATCTTGATCTGTCGCTGGAGCGGCTTCTGCCGGTCGGCTCCCTGGGCGGCGTCGATGCGGCGGCGCGGCTGCTGGCCGCACACCGCGCGGCGGGACGGGTGCTCGTGATCGGCGATTTCGATGCGGACGGCGCCACCAGCACTGCGCTCGTGGTGCGCAGCCTGCGCGCATTGCAGTTTGCGCAGGTCGATTTTCTCGTGCCCGATCGTTTTCGATTCGGCTACGGGTTGACCCCTGAAATCGTGGCTCTCGCTGCAACGCGCCGGCCGTCATTGATAGTCACCGTGGACAACGGAGTGTCGAGCGTCGCGGGAGTCGAGGCGGCGCACCGGCTGGGCATTCCCGTGCTGGTGACCGATCATCATCTGCCGGGCGCCGAGCTGCCGCGCGCCGAGGTCATCGTCAATCCGAATCTGCCGGACTGCGGATTCGCGAGCACCGCTCTCGCGGGCGTCGGAGTCGCGTTCTACGTCATCGCGGCGCTGGCAAGGACTCTCGGCGAGGGCGGCTTTCGTGCGGCGGAGATGCTCGACCTGGTGGCCTTGGGCACGGTCGCCGACGTCGTGCCGCTCGACCGCAACAACCGTATATTGGTGGCGCAGGGACTGCGACGCATTCGCGCCGGCCGCTGCGTGCCCGGCATTCTCGCGCTGCTCGAATCGGCGGGCCGGCGTCATGCGGAGATCACCGCGGCCGATTTGGGATTCTCCGTGGCGCCGCGCCTGAATGCCGCGGGAAGGCTCGATGATATGAGCGTCGGCATCTCCTGCCTGCTCGCCGACGAGCCTTCCGAAGCGGCGCGTCTTGCGTCCATGTTGAACAAGCTCAATGAGGAGCGGCGCGAGATAGAGCAGCGCATGCAGCTCGAAGCGATCGACATCGCCGCCGGCGTGCGCTTCGGCGGCGACGGCGGCGAGGCGCTCGGGCTTTGTCTGTTCGACGAAAGCTGGCATCAAGGAGTGGTGGGTTTGGTCGCAGGCAGGATCAAGGATCGATGGAATCGGCCGGTTGTCGCCTTCGCGCGCGCGCAGGACGGATCGCTGCGCGGGTCCGCGCGCTCGATCCCCGGCGTCAATATCCGCGACGCTTTCGACAGCATCGCGACCGGCCATCCGGGCCTCATCGACAAATTCGGCGGCCACGCCATGGCGGCGGGCGTGAGCATGCCTGAGGGAAGCCTGGAGGCGTTCCGTACCGCCTTCGCGGCCGAGATCGCCGCGCGCGCCGACCGGGAATCCCTTCAAGGCGTGATCCACTCGGACGGGGCGCTCTGCGCCGCCGAGCTCATCCTCGACACCGCCCGGGCGCTGCGCGGCGGCGGCCCCTGGGGACAGGGTTTTCCGGAGCCTGTGTTCGATGGGGACTTCCAAATCGTCGATGCGCGTCTGGTCGGCGGCAGGCATCTGAAAATGCGCTTAAGAGCGGCCGATGAGCCGGGCGGCGGCATCGATGCGATCGCCTTCGGCTACGTCGGCGGGGTGTACGAAGACCCGCGGTTGCGGACGGGCGCGCGCATTCGGCTCGCCTATCAGCTCGAGATCAACGAATACCGGGGAAGCGAGAGCGTGCAATTGAACTGCCGGCATTTGGCGGTGTCCTGAAGCGTCGCTTTGTCGGCGTTGCGGGCGCGGCCACGTTGAATCCTCAGACAGACTCCTGACGCCGGCTCTGTGGCGATGCAAGCGGCAATGCCCGAAGGATTGCTCCGCGATAGCTCGAACTCGATTGCAGGCAGGCGCCGGAGGAAAGAGTAAATGCGAACCTGCCGCGGCCGACCGCCTGCGCATACACGACGGCGCGGATGTTCACGAGAAGAGAACGCTCGATTCTGATGAAGCCGAGGTGCGCCAATTCCACCGCCAGCCGTTTAAGCGTATCTCTGCTGATGTACGCGGCATTGCCGCTGCGGATCGAGACGTAGTTGCCGTCCGACTCGATGTAGTCGACTTTTTGCGGATCCAATGGATATAGCCGGCGTTCGCGCTCACCGACGAGAAGCGTTGGCATCAGCCTGTCTCCACACCGCGAGCCCGCATCGCGGTGATGACAACCCAGGCGCGCATTCGCGTCCATACACGGACGGTCGAGTTCGTCCCTGCTGCCGACGTGTTCGTCCCCAAGGGGAGTGTCAGCGACTCGGTGCGTCCCCGCACGGGTCGGGTTGGCTCGACTCCGCCCATATGTTGAGGCCGCCATCGAACGCGTGACGGTCGATCCGGGCGAGCTCATCGGAGCTGAAGGTCGGGTTGCGCAGCGAATCCAAGCATTCCTCGATTTGCGCGAAATGGCTGGCGCCGATGAGGGCGCTCGTGACCGCCGGTTTTCTCAGCACCCATGAGAGCGCCATCTGGGCCAGGCTTTGTCCCCGTTCCGCCGCGATCCGGTTGAGGGCGCGCACGTTCTCGAGATTGCGTTCGCTCAGCATGGTCTTGCTGAACGAGCCGTCCTGGGCGGCGCGCGAGGCATTCGGGACGCCGTTCAGATATTTCGACGTGAGCAAGCCCTGCGCGAGCGGCGAGAAGGCGATGCAGCCGATGCCCTCGTGCTCCAGCACCTCCAACAAGCCGTTCTCCACCCAACGGTTGAGCATGGAATAGGACGGTTGGTGAATGACGCAGGGAACCTTCAGTTCGCGCAGCATCGCAGCGGCCTCGACGGTCTTTTCGGGTCCGTAGGAAGAGATTCCGACGTACAGCGCCCGACCGCTCTGCACCGCCGTCTCAAGGGCACCCATCGTTTCCTCCAGGGGCGTCTGCGGATCGTGGCGATGCGAATAGAATATGTCGACATACTCCAGGTTCATGCGCGCGAGGCTCTGATCCAGGCTGGCGAGGAGATATTTTCGCGAGCCCCATTCGCCGTACGGCCCCGGCCACATGCGATAGCCGGCCTTGGTCGAGACTATCAATTCGTCCCTGTATCCGGCGAGATCGCTCGTGACGATGCGGCCGAAATTCTCCTCTGCGGATCCGGGCGACGGGCCGTAATTGTTCGCGAGATCGAAATGAGTGATGCCGCGGTCGAAGGACTTGAGGATCATGTCGCGCGCATTCTCGAACGCAGTGCCGCTGCCGAAGTTCTGCCACAGCCCCAGAGAAATTCGCGGTAATTTCAAGCCGCTGCGGCCGCAGCGCGCATAGGGGATTCTCTCGTATCGATCGGCGGCGGCCCGGTGCATTGTCGAATCCTCGTTGGGGAGGGATGGGTGCTGCGGGGGCGATTATATGTCGGCCTGCCGCTCGCGATGTGCTAGGATTCTGCGGTATGGAAGTCAATCAAATCAAACGGTTCATCAAAGATCTCGAGGGGCGCACCGACTCTTTGAGGAGGTATCTTTGATTACGACAACAAGCACGAGCGGCTGCAGGAAGTAGAGCGCGAGCTCGAGCAGCCCGGCATTTGGAATAACCCGGAACGCGCCCAGGAACTCGGCAAGGAGCGCGCCAAGCTGGAGCAGGTCGTCGGCGGTCTGGACCGGCTCAAGCGTTCCTTGGGCGAGGCGGCGGACCTTCTGGATCTTGCCGCCGAGGAAGCCGATCTGCGCGCGACCGGTGAAGTCGAGGCCGACCTCAACAGGCTGGCGCACGAGGTCGAACTGCTCGAGTTCCAGCGGATGTTCCCCGGGAAGATGGACTCCCACAATGCGTTTCTGGACATTCAGGCCGGAGCGGGCGGCACAGAGGCGCAGGACTGGGCCGCCATGCTGCTGCGCATGTATCTCAAATGGGCGGATGCGCACGGTTTCAAGACCGAGATCATCGACCAGAGCGACGGCGAAGTGGCGGGAATCAAGGGCGCCACCATCAGCATCGCCGGCGATTACGCCTACGGCTGGCTGCGCACCGAGACAGGCGTGCACCGCCTGGTGCGAAAGTCCCCGTTCGACTCGGGCAATCGGCGGCACACCTCGTTCGCCTCGGTCTTCGTCTCGCCGGAGGTGGACGACGACATCGACATCGAGATCAACCCGGCGGATTTGCGCGTCGATGTCTATCGATCCAGCGGCGCGGGCGGCCAGCATGTCAATAAAACCGAGTCCGCGGTTCGCATCACCCATGCGCCGAGCGGCATCGTGGTGGCCTGCCAGGGCGAGCGCAGCCAGCACAAGAACCGGTCCACCGCGATGAAAATGCTCAAGGCCAAGCTTTACGAACTGGAGTACAACAAGCGCAACGCTGCGGCGAAAGTGCTCGAGGATTCGAAATCGGACGTGAGCTGGGGCAATCAGATCCGCAGCTACGTGCTCGATCAGTCGCGGATCAAGGACCTTCGCACCGGGGTGGAGATCGGCAATACCACGGCGGTGCTCGATGGAGGCCTCGACGAATTCATGCAAGCCAGCCTGAAGCAGGGCCTTTGAGATCACGGGAACCATGAACGACAACGACGACGAAAATCGCCTGATCGCGGAGCGGCGCGCCAAGCTGGCGCGGCTGCGCGAACGAGGCAATGCCTTTCCGAACGACTTTCGCCGCGATGCGCTGGCCGCGGACATATTCACGGCGTACGGCGAGAAGAGCGCGGAGGCGCTCGATGCCGCGGCGATTCGCGTCAGAGTGGCGGGGCGGATGCGCGCCAAGCGGGTGATGAAGAACTCGAGCTTCGTCAAGCTCGAGGACTCGAGCGGTGCGATACAGCTCTTTCTGCAGCCGTTGCCTCTCGGCGAGGCGTACGATGATTTCAAGCATTGGGACATCGGCGATGTGATCGGCGCCGAGGGAACCCTGTTCCGCACCAAGACGGGCGAGCTGTCGGTGCGGGCGGAGCGCCTGGTTCTGCTGACCAAGTCGCTGCGGCCGCTGCCCGACAAATGGCACGGAATCGCCGACACTGAATTGCGCTACCGGCGCCGCTACGTCGACCTGATCATGAACCAGGACAGCCGGCGCGTGTTCGAAATGCGCTCGGCGATCGTGCGCTACCTGCGCGCGTTTCTGGATGCGCGGGGCTTCCTGGAAGTGGAGACGCCGATGCTGCATCCCATTCCAGGCGGCGCCGCCGCGCGGCCCTTCAAGACGCATCACAACGCCCTCGACGTGGATATGTATCTGCGGATCGCGCCCGAGCTCTATTTGAAGCGGCTCACCGTCGGCGGCTTCGAGCGCGTGTACGAGATCAACCGCAATTTCCGCAACGAAGGGGTGTCGACGCAGCACAATCCGGAGTTCACGATGCTCGAGCTGTATCAAGCGTATGCGGATTACGACGACCTGATGGAGATGATCGAAGCGCTGTTCCGTGGCCTTGCCGACACGATGATCGGGTCGCGCACGCTGATGTATCAGGGGATCGAAATCGATGTGTCGCAGCGCTTTGCGCGCAAGACCATCGAGGAGATCATCTTGGAGAACAATCCGGATCTCGACCCCATGTCGCTGCGCGATGCGTCGTATCTGCGCAGGGTCTGCGATCAGCTGAAGATCTCCCATAAATTCGGCGACGGCCCGGGCAAATTGCAAATCGAGATTTTCGAAAGGACCGGCGAACACACTTTGGTGCAGCCCACCTTCGCATATGCATATCCGGCCGAAGTGTCGCCGCTGTCGCGGCGCAACGACGCCGATCCCTTCATCACGGATCGATGGGAATTCTTCGTCGGCGGCCGCGAGCTCGCCAACGGATTCTCGGAGCTGAACGACCCGGAAGATCAGGCGCAGCGCTTCAAGGATCAGGTCGAGCGCAAGGATGCAGGCGACGAGGAGGCCATGTACTACGACGCGGACTACGTGCGTGCGCTGGAGTACGGCATGCCGCCCGCCGCGGGGCTCGGGTTGGGGGTGGACAGGCTGGTCATGCTGTATACGAATTCGCCGTCGATTCGCGACGTCCTGCTGTTTCCGCACATGCGGCCCGAAGCTTGACGGCGGCGATTCCGATCGGCGTGTTCGATTCGGGCGTCGGCGGATTGACCGTGCTGCGCGCATTGCGCAGCGCGATGCCCGGGGAGAACTTCGTCTACCTGGGAGACACGGCGCGGCTTCCCTACGGCACGAAAAGCGCGGAGACGGTGGTGCGCTACTCCCTGCAATGCGCGGCCGCGCTGATCGAGCGCCGCATTCGCGGCCTGGTGGTGGCGTGCAATACCGCCTCTGCCTTCGCGCTCGATGCGTTGCGCAGCCATCACCCGGCGCTGCCCGTGATCGGCGTCATCGAGCCGGGTGCCGAGGCGGCGGTGGCCGCGTCTTCGTCGCAGCGCATTGCGGTGATCGCGACCGAGGGCACCATCGGCGGCGGCGCTTATCGGACGGCCATTCACCGGCTGAACCCCGCCGCGCGAGTCACGTCCAAGGCCTGTTCCTTGTTCGTCTCGATGGCGGAGGAAGGTTGGACGGAGGGCCCGATCGCAGAGGCCGTCGCGCACCGCTACCTTGATCCGATGTTCGAGGGAGTCGATGCGCCCGATACATTGGTGCTCGGCTGCACGCACTTCCCGGCGCTCGCTGCGGCAATACGCAGGGTGTTGCCGCCGCATGTGAACATGGTCGACTCCGCGGCTACGACCGCCGCCGCGGCGCTGCGGACTTTCGAGGGCGGATCGGCGCTACCCGGGGCGCGCGGCGGCGTCAGCTGGCTTGCCACCGACGGCGCGGCGCGCTTCGCCCGGGTGGGAAGCGCCTTCTTCGGCGAGACCTTGCGCGCCGAGACGGTGGAGATCGTCGATCTCTAGCGCACTGCGCACTGCGCGCGGCGCCGGCGCAGGGCCGCGCGCAGCCTCAATGCTTGCCGAGCGCTTCGCGGAATCCCGGATTGGCGATCAGGTTGTAGGCGGCGCGCAGCACCATGTCGGACATGGTTTCGTAATTATTCTCGGCGGTATAGGAGCGGCCCCAGCGCGTCGAGTCCCCCGCGACCAGCCCTGTCCACAGCTCCTTGCCGGCGCTGTTCTTCACGTGCACCAGCAAGGATACCTCGCCGCTGTAGGTGTTGGTTTCGGTGACGAAGAACTGGCGTATCTCGCCGCTGACGACCACGTCGGCACCGGAGTCCACGGTGTTCAGACCGGCATGATGAAGCGTCTCCTTGAGATGATCGACGAGGAACGCCGCCACGTCGCTCGAGGTCGTCACCTGCCGCGGCTTGTCGGCCTTCTCGCGATTCTCGCCGACCAGAGAAGGATTCTCGCGCGTGTCGACGAAGGCGCCGATTTGAATCTTCGTGGTGAGAGCGGCGCCGCTGATGTCGAGCGGGCCCATCTCTGCGAGGGTCGAGGTCGGCGTCCATTTCAACGGGATGTTCTGCAGCGACGCGGCGCGGGAAGCGGCCGTTGCGCACAGAAGCAACAAGGCGCAGGAGGCAGCCGTGGAGAGTGATTGACGCATGATTCCCATCCTCTGAGCGTGTGAAAGCAATGTTCCCGCTGCCGAGCGGGTCCCCCTGTCGGCCGCCATCTTAGCGAACGCGCCGGGGCGTGTGAACACCATGCTATTCACAGGGCCTTGCGATCGGCGGGGATCAGAGCGTATAGGGCAGGGGCAATTCCGAGGCAGCGACCGCGGCGGCTCCGCTTCGGTCATCCTCGCCGGCGTCCGCCGGCTGCACGCTGAGCACCGCCAACGCCTCGAAGCTTGCGCCGCTCCGCACCACCTCGACCAGGCGTCCGGACCTGCCGTCGCTCAGGCGAAGCGATTGTCCGACCCGCCACTCCCCGGCCGGCAGCCCGAGCCGATACAGGCGCCGCTTGATGCGGCCCAGGTGTTGGGCGCGACTGATGATTTCCTGTCCGGTGTAGCAACCCTTCTTGAAGCTGATGCCGTTCAAGAGATCCAGGTTGAGCATCTGCGCGACGAAGGCCTCGGTGGTGCCGAGATATATCTGCGGCAAGCCGGCGCGAATGTCGGCGAGCCGCCAATCATGTTCGACTCGATCGGCCTGCCCCGGATCGCCGGCGAGACCGTGCTCGGCCAGTTGAGCGGCAGACCCGACGACCCAGTAGCGGTCAGTGTCCGGTCCCACGAGTGCGACGCCGATGCCGTCCTGCTCCGTATAGCCCTTGCCGCTCTGGGGAACGGCGAGCCCTGAGTCCCGCAGCGCTTGCGGGCCGTGAATCCCCGCCACTTGCAGCGCGTCGCCCGCGTCTTCCAGGTGCACCTTGGCTCGCAGCACGAATTTACGCAGCCGATCCTGCGTCGGCGCCACGAGTTCGCGCGGCAGAATCGCTGCAACGCCGGTGGTATGCGCCAGCAAGTGCATCACCGCCAGTACGCGGCCCTGGGGGTTCGAGTAGGCGGCCAACAGCGGCTCGCCGGCGCTCAAGGCGCGGGTATCGTTGGACACCTGGCCCTGGAGAAAGCTCAGGGAATCGGGACCGGTGAATCGCAATACGCCCAAGTGAAGCAATCGGCCGGACTGTGGCTCGTGGTCGGTGATCATCGCGCCATGAGATGGGGACGACGCGACGGCTGTCAACCCCGACCGAGGGCGCTTGAGCGAATTGGTTCTTAGTCGCCCCATTTTCTGGCAAACTTTCCCCCGTGACGACGAACTCTTCAGATTCCGCAGAGGACGATCGGGCCGCCGTGACCCCGCGCGTGCAGCCTGCGCCGCAAGACGCGGGGAGCGGCGTGCCGCGGGAAGTGGGCGGCCGCGAAGGGCCGGAGCCGACGCGCTTCGGCGATTGGGAGCTGCGCGGCCGCTGCATCGACTTCTAACCATGCCCAGTCTCCCCGCACGCGCCCGTCCGACGTCGCCTCATCTAGAAATCTACCGATGGCAAATCGGCAATACCCTGTCGATCCTGCATCGCCTCACCGGCATCGCTCTTGCCCTGGGTCTCCCCGCGCTCTGTTATTGGCTGGTGTCCTTGGCCGGCGGCAATGAGTCCTATGCGGCCGCAGCGAAGCTGCTCGCGAGTCCTGTCGGGCTTGCCGTCCTCATCGGCTGGACCTATGCCTTCCTCTACCACCTGTTGAACGGCGTGCGGCATTTGTTCTGGGATGCGGGCTACGGCTTCGAGCGCACACAGAGGCACGTAAGCGGCTGGTTCGTGGTGCTGGGCGCGTTCGTCCTGACCTTGAGCGTTTGGGCACTGATCAGGCATACCTCATCATGAGTTTGCGCACCCCCCTGGGGCGAGTGCTGGGAATGGGATCGGCCAGGGACGGTACCGAGCATTGGTGGGCGCAGCGGGTGAGCGCGGTGGCCCTGATTCCGCTCACCCTGTGGTTCTTGTTCTCGCTGCTCATGTTGCCCGGCCTCGACTACGAAACCGTCAAGACTTGGCTGTCGCTGCCCATCAGCGGATTTTTGTGCATCCTGCTGCTGGTCGCGATGACGTACCACTCCTACCTGGGAACCGCCGTGGTCATCGAGGACTACGTGCATGGGGTCGGCATGAAGCTGCTGTCGCTGCTGGCGCTGCGGTTCGCGTACGTGCTCGTCTGCGGCGCAGGAGTATTTGCCGTCCTGCGCATCGTGATGAGACCTTGAGCCCATGAGCGAATACAAAATGATCGACCACACCTACGATGTGGTCGTCGTCGGCGCAGGAGGCGCGGGGTTGCGCGCCACTTTCGGATTGGCCGAGGCGGGACTTTCCACCGCCTGCCTGACGAAGGTATTTCCGACCCGCAGCCACACCGTCGCGGCGCAAGGCGGCATCTCGGCCGCTCTCGGCAATATGGGCGCCGATGACTGGCGCTGGCATATGTACGACACCGTGAAGGGATCGGACTGGCTCGGCGACCAGGACGCCATCGAGTTCATGTGCAAGGAGGCGCCCGCCGCGGTCATCGAGCTCGAACACTACGGGGTGCCGTTTTCGCGCACCGAGGATGGCCGTATCTATCAGCGGCCGTTCGGCGGCATGACCACTCATTTCGGCAAGGGCATCGCGCAACGCACCTGCGCCGCGGCCGATCGCACCGGCCATGCCATGCTGCATACGCTGTATCAGCAATCGCTCAAGCATGAGGCGAACTTCTTCATCGAGTATTTCGCTCTCGACCTGATCATGGAGGACGGCGAGTGCCGCGGAGTGATCGCCCTGGACATGTCCGACGGCAGCGTGCATCGATTTCGTGCCCACATCGTGATCGTGGCCACCGGCGGCTACGGCCGCGCCTGGTTCTCATGCACGTCGGCGCACACCTGCACCGGCGACGGCGGCGGCATGGCGCTGCGTGCCGGGCTGCCCTTGCAGGACATGGAATTCGTGCAGTTCCACCCGACCGGCATCTATGGTGCGGGCTGTTTGATCACCGAGGGCTCGCGCGGGGAGGGTGGATATATGACGAACTCCGCCGGCGAGCGCTTCATGGAGCGCTACGCGCCGAATGCCAAGGACCTGGCGTCCCGCGACGTGGTCAGCCGTGCGATGACGGTCGAGATTCGCGAGGGGCGCGGCGTGGGAGCGCTCAAGGACCACATCGACCTGCATCTGGAGCACCTGGGCCCGGCAGTCATCAAAGAGCGGCTCCCCGGTATCGCGGAGACGGCCAGAATTTTCGCCGGGGTGGATGTCAACAAGCAGCCCATTCCGGTGCTGCCCACGGTGCATTACAACATGGGCGGCATTCCCTGCAATGTGCACGGCGAGGCTATTTCGCGGGTGGCCAATCGTGAGGTGACCGTCCCGGGTCTCATGGCGGTCGGCGAGGCGGCGTGTGTGTCGGTGCACGGCGCAAACCGGCTGGGGTCCAATTCGCTGCTCGACTTGGTCGTGTTCGGACGCGAAGCGGCGCGGCATTGCTCGCGCGCAGTGAAACCGGGCGCGGCCCACCGTACGCTCAAGGCCGATGCCGGCGATGACGCCGTTGCGCGCTTGGATCGACTGCGGCAAGCGAAGGGTTCGCTGCGCACGGCCGACATCCGCCTGGAGCTGCAGCGCGTCATGCAAAGCGATGCAGCGGTATTCCGCACGGGCGAATCCTTGAACGACGGCAAGCGCAGACTTGCCCAGGTGTTCGCCTCCTTCGCCGACGTGCGGGTTGCGGATCGTTCCCTGGTGTGGAACACCGATCTCATCGAGACCCTGGAACTCGACAATCTGCTGGGGCAGGCCGTCGCCACCATGCATTCGGCGGAGATTCGCGAGGAGAGCCGCGGTGCGCAGGCACGCGAGGACTTTCCGAACCGCGACGACCAAAACTGGCTGAAACACACCTTGTGCTGGGTCGACGCGCGCGGGTCGACCCGGTTCGACTACCGTCCGGTGCATCTGAACACTTTGACCGACGAGGTCGAGACCATCCCCCCCAAGGCGCGGACCTATTGAGGCTTACGGGACATAGGAGCATTTGATGGCTGAATTCAGGCTTCCCGCCAACTCCAGGGTGCGCAAGGAGGGGCGCCTATTCAAGGCGCCGGCAGGCGCCAAGAATGTCCGCGTCTTCAAGATCTACCGCTTCGATCCCGATTCGACCGAGAATCCGCGCCTCGACAGCTACGAAATCGACATGGACGCCTGTGGCCCGATGGTGTTGGACGCGCTGATCAAAATCAAGAATGAGATCGATTCGACCTTGAGCTTCCGGCGCTCCTGCAGGGAGGGAATTTGCGGCTCGTGCGCCATGAATATCGACGGCAAGAACGGCCTTGCCTGTGTCAGCGCGTGTGCCGACGTCAAGCACGAGATCAGGATTTATCCGTTGCCGCACCTGCCGGTCATCAAGGATCTGATCCCGGACCTGACGAACTTCTATGCCCAGTACGCGTCGATCAAGCCCTGGCTGCAGACCCGCACGGCGCCGCCCCCGGACGCCGAGCGCCTACAGTCCAAGGAAGATCAGGAGAAGGTCGACCGGCCCTCGGCGTGCATACTCTGCGCCTGCTGCTCGACCAGCTGTCCGAGCTACTGGTGGAACAGCGATCGATACCTCGGTCCCGCGGCGCTGCTGGCGGCCTATCGGTGGATCGTCGACAGCCGTGACGAGGCGGCCGGCGAGCGCCTCGATGAGCTCGAGGATCCCTTCCGGCTGTACCGCTGCCATACCATCATGAATTGCACCGAGGCCTGCCCCAAGGACTTGAATCCGGCCAAGGCCATCGGGGAGATCAAGCAGATGCTGGCTCACCGCCGCCACTAGCTTCCGCAGATGATCGACCCGCCGCCGTCCGAGGGCGCCTCCGCGCCACCCGCGACCGACTTACAGGAACTCGGGAAACTGCGGTGGCGCTGCCGCCGCGGCATGAGGGAGCTCGATGTGCTGCTGGCGCGCTATCTGGATGAGCGGTTCCGCGGCGCATCGGCCGCGGAGCAGCAGGCGTTCCTGTGTCTATTGGAGACCCACGACACCGTTCTGTACGGCTATTGCCTGGGATCCCTGCCGCCGCCGGCCCGCTTCGCGGCCCTCATCGAAACAATCACGGCAGGCCCGCTCGGCGGTGGAATCTCCTCCGCCCCTCGCTAGTGCCGCGCCTCGCGCTGCTAGAATCCCATCTTGTGCACAAAGTCACGTTTAAATCCGGTCCGGCCCGGGAATTGTCGAACTTTTCCGTCGCGGGCGGGTCTATCGCGACAGGCTGGGTTGTGAGCTCGCCGGTTAGAGATCACCCATGACTGTCGAAGAGAGTGACCTCAAACTGGTCGAGAGGGTCCAGCGCGGCGAGCGCGCGGCGTTCGATTTGTTGGTCCTTCGATACCAGCACAAGGTGCTGAAGCTGATCATGCGTTACGTGCACGATGCGACCGAGGCCGAAGACATCGCACAGGAAGCTTTCGTGAAAGCGTTCCGTGCCCTGCACTCGTTTCGCGGCGATAGTGCGTTTTATACTTGGTTGTATAGAATTGCCATCAACACGGCCAAGAACGCCCTGGTTGCGACGAAACGCCGGCCCATGGACTACGATCTCGATCTGCAGGATCCCGATCAATACGATCTGCACGCGCGCTTGGCGGAGTCCGAGACTCCGGAAGGTTTGTTGCTCACGGAGGAGATACGCGACACCGTGAACCGCGCCATTGAGAATCTACCGGAGGATCTGCGTACGGCGATCGTGCTTCGTGAGTTGGAAGGATTGAGCTACGAGGACATCGCGGAAACGATGGATTGTCCGGTCGGCACGGTGCGTTCGCGAATCTTTCGCGCACGCGAGGCGATTGACAAGAAGTTGCGGCCCATTTTCGACGGCGGCTTAGGCAGGCCTGAGGACACATGAGCGAACAAATTCGTGAACAGGTATCGGCATTCCTCGACGGCGAGCTGCCCGACTCGGAAACCGAACTATTGTTGAAGCGGCTCACCCGCGACGGTGAACTGCGCGAGAGCTTCGGCCGCTATGCCCTGATCGGCGAGTCCATTCGCGGGACCAGTCGCGGTCTGCTGACCCGCGGCTTCGCCGGCCGCGTCAACAAGGCCATTGACGGCGAACCGGCAGTGGCGGTCGGGCAGGCCCGCGAATCGCGAACGCCCCGCTGGTGGCGGCCGTTTGCAGGCGCTGCGGTTGCGGCAGGGGTGGCGGCCGTGGCGGTCGTCGCCCTGCAGCAGCGGGCGGTCGCGCCGGCGCTACGGTCCGGACCCGCCGCACCGATGACGGCACGGAACGTGCTTCCAACCCCGGCTGCGAGCTCCGTCCCGACGAGCGGTGTCCCGCAGGCGCCTCGCGAGGCCCTCTCCTATACGGTGCCCGCGACGTCGCCTACCCCGCCCGCAGGTATGCCGCAGGCACGGCTGACCAATTATGTGTTCGCACACAGCCGCTATTCCTCCGGTCTGGACCTGCGCGGAGTGTTGGCGGACCTGCTCATCGATGCGGACGAACCGCAACCCACCGTCAATCAAGCGGCATCGCACGCTTCTCCATGACGTGCGCTGCGCGCAATCGGGCCGGCTGGCTGATTTCCTGCGCCGTCGCCGGGGCAATGCTGGCCGCGCTTCCGCAGCGTTCGCGGGGCGCGGATGACCCGCGGCAATGGCTGCAAAAGATGAATCAGGCCTTGACCACGCGCAACTACGACGGCACGTTCTTTCACCTGAGCGAGGGCAGGGTGGAGACCATGCGCATCGTGCACAGGGTGCGTGCCGGACGCGTGACCGAGCGGCTGCAGTCCCTCGATGGATCGGGGCGCGAGTTCGTGCGCAACGACGGCGAACTGACCTGCTATCTGCCCGACCAGCACACCATCCTGGTCGAACCGCGGCCCGATCACGGCCCCTTTCTGGGTTCGCTGCCCGAATTCGGCGCCGACGTGAATGGGTTCTATCGCATCGAGTCGTTGGCGCCTGCGCGAATTCTCGGCCGCACCACCCGGGTCATCGCCGTTACACCGAAGGATCAATTCCGCTTCGGCTATCGTCTATGGCTCGATGAGAAGACGGCGATGCCGCTCAAGACCCAGCTCTGCGACTCGCGCGGCGCGGTTATAGAACAGATCTTCTTTGCGCGACTGGACATGCCGGAGAGCATACCGGACAGCGACTTGGTTCCGGCGGTGCACACCGACGGCATGCGATGGGTGCGCCAGGGTTCCGCGCACGACAGCGCCTCGCCTGCGCTGGCCGCGTACCGCGCGAGCCAACTGCCGCCCGGCTTTCATTTGACGGTGGCCGGCAGCCAGACTCTGGGCGGAGCGACCGCCCCCGCGAGTCATTTGGTGTATTCGGATGGATTGGCCACCGTGTCGGTATTCGTCGAGGTGCGTCAAGGCGGCACGGCGGATGCGGTCGCGAGCGGCGATCCTGCCGGCAGCACGCCGCCCGAGCCGCCGATGCAGGGATTGGCGCGGGTGGGTTCGGGTTTCGCGTTCTCCACGGTCGTGCAGGGCCATCAGGTCACCGCGGTCGGCGAGGTGCCGGCGCAGACGGTGGAGTTCATCGCACACTCGGTCAGATCGTTAAGCGGCACCGATCTCCCATCCCATTAGCCGGTGCGCCGGAACCCGCCACGTTTCCTGCTGTACTCTCGCCCTGGGTGCGGGCTGTGCGAGGAAATGCTGGCCGAACTCGCCGCGTTGCCCGCCGTGGGGGATGTCGGCGTCGATGTGCTCGACGTCGATGCGGACCCGGCCGTAAAGGTCCGCTACGGCCATAAGATCCCGGTGCTGTTGCTCGACGGAGAATTGGTCTGTCACGGGCGCTTGGACGCCGAGGAGGTGCATAAGGCGCTCTCTTATCATCGCCGACCGGTATAATAGGAAGTTTGCCCAAGCCCGAGTCTCGATGAAGAATATCCGCAACTTTTCCATCATTGCGCATGTTGATCACGGCAAATCGACCTTGGCGGACCGGTTCATTCAGGAATGCGGCGGGCTCGATGCGCGCGAAATGCAGGCTCAGGTACTCGACACCATGGATCTGGAGCGTGAACGGGGCATCACCATCAAAGCACAGAGCGTGACTCTCGGGTTCAAGTCGGTCAGCGGCGAGCTGTACCAGCTGAATTTCATCGATACGCCGGGTCATGTGGATTTTTCCTACGAGGTGTCGCGGTCGCTGGCGGCCTGCGAGGGGGCGCTGCTGGTCGTGGACGCCGCCCAGGGAGTCGAGGCGCAGAGCGTCGCCAATTGCTACACCGCCTTGGAGCAGGGCCTGGAGGTGCTGCCGGTCATCAACAAGATCGATTTGCCCTCCGCCGATCCGGCCAAGGTCATCCACGAAATTGAGGAAATCATCGGCATTCCGGCCGAGGATGCCGCGTTGGTCAGCGCCAAGACGGGACTCGGTGTCCCTGAGCTGCTGGAGCAGTTGGTCAAACGGATCCCTGCGCCGCAGGGCAATCCCGACGGACCCCTGCAGGCGCTGATCATCGATTCATGGTTCGACAACTACGTCGGGGTGGTTTCGTTGGTGCGCGTCATGAATGGTGCGTTGCACACCGGCGCCAAGATTCGCGTGATGTCTACCGGGCGCAGTCATCAAGTGGACAAGCTCGGCCGCTTCGCCCCCAAGCCCACGACCCGCGATTCCCTCCTGACAGGAGAGGTCGGATTCGTCATCGCAGGCATCAAGGAAATCGACGGGGCGCCGGTGGGCGACACCATTACCTTGGAAGGCAATCCCGCCAAAGCGCCGCTCGCGGGCTTCAAGCAGGTGCAGCCGCGCGTCTTCGCGGGACTGTTCCCCGTGAGCTCCGACGACTACGAGCAATTCCGCGAGGCGCTGAAGAAGCTCAAGCTCAACGACTCGGCACTGCATTTCGAGCCCGAGGTATCGACCGCGTTGGGATTCGGATTCCGCTGCGGCTTCCTCGGGCTGCTGCACATGGACATCGTGCAGGAGCGCCTCGAGCGCGAGTACGACCTGGATCTCATCACCAGCGCCCCGACCGTGATCTACGAGCTGCTCCTCACCGACGGATCGGTCGTCTACGTCGACAATCCGACCAAATTGCCGCCGCAGGACCGGATTTCAGAGCTGCGTGAACCCATCATCACCGCCAACATCCTGGTGCCTCCGGATCACGTGGGCGCGGTGTTGACCTTGTGCAGCGAAAAGCGCGGCGTGCAGAAGAAGATGCTGTTCCTCGGCAGCCAGGTGTCGCTGCAATACGAATTGCCGCTGGCCGAAGTGGTGCTGGATTTCTTCGACCGGCTGAAATCGGCGAGCCGCGGCTACGCATCGTTCGACTATGAATTCAGCCATTTCCAGGCGGCGCCCCTGGTCAAGCTCGACGTGCTGATCAACGGCGATCCGGTCGACGCGCTGTCGCTCATTGTGCACAAGGACAATTCCTACAACCGCGGCCGCGAGTTGGTCGACAAGATGCAGGAATTGATTCCTCGTCAGATGTTCGACATCGCCGTGCAGGCGGCCATCGGCAGCCACATTATCGCGCGCGCCAGCGTCAAGGCGATGCGCAAGAACGTGCTGGCCAAGTGCTACGGAGGCGACATCACGCGCAAACGCAAGCTGCTGGAGAAGCAGAAGGCGGGCAAGAAGCGCATGAAGCAGGTGGGTCAGGTCGAAATTCCGCAGGAGGCTTTCTTGGCCGTCCTGCAGGTCGGCAAGAAGACGAATTGAATCATCGGGGGAAACGTGAACGACGGCGATAGTCTTTTTATGGTCATGCTGTGCGTGGGCATCGTCTGCGTGGTGGTGATCCTGGTGGACGGCTGGATATACCGGCCCAAGAGAGATCCGGGCGCCACGAGCACGGCGGAGCCGTGGCTGCCGAAACTGGCAGGCTATGCACTGGTGGGGCTGGCGCTCGCGATGCTGTGGCGTCTGTTTCGC
Source organism: uncultured Gammaproteobacteria bacterium (assembly GCA_963702735.1). Classification (GTDB taxonomy): domain Bacteria; phylum Pseudomonadota; class Gammaproteobacteria; order Steroidobacterales; family Steroidobacteraceae; genus Bog-1198. The sequence goes on from CAVPDW010000003.1 coordinate 1,662,770, forward strand.
TACGAGGCGGTTGATTTCAGCTTCATGCTGGTGGTGGTCGGCGCGCTGTCCGGCATCATATGGCTGTTGGATCGGGTGTTCTTCGCGCGCCGCCGCAGGCTCGCCGCCGCCGCGGCAGGTACGCCCGCGGACCGGATGCGCGAACCGGTTGCCGTCGAATATGCGCGCTCGTTCTTCCCCGTCATCGTGCTGGTTTTGGTCATCCGTTCGTTTCTCTTCGAGCCGTTTCGCATCCCGTCCGATTCCATGATGCCGACGCTTTACGACGGAGATTTCATCTTCGTCAGCAAGTTCTCCTACGGATTGCGCCTGCCCGTCACCAATACCCTGGTGTTTGCGACGGGCACGCCGCAACGCGGCGACGTCATCGTGTTCCGCCTGCCGCCCAATCCGAAGATCAACTACATCAAGCGCCTGATCGGCCTCCCCGGGGACCACATCCGGGTGGATGAGAACAATCAGCTATATATCAACGGCAAGCCCATGCCGCAGGAACCGGGGCCCACCTATGCCGGTCCGAAGCAGGACTTGTGGAACTACGTCGGGGCGCCCACCGCATTCGAGCAGTTGGGGGCCAAACGCCACCGCATCATGTTCGCCTTGGGCGGGGCCAAGACCGGCGAATGGGTGGTTCCGCCCAAGCACTACTTCTTCATGGGCGACAATCGCAACAACAGCAAGGACAGCCGGTTCCAGGACGACAGCGATGCGCCGGGCTACGTACCGGAGCAAAATCTGGTGGGTAAAGCGGTGCGGATCTGGCTTAATCTTGATACTCGTGACGGACCTCTCTGGCGGCGGATCGGGAATGCGATTCAATAGAGGCCCGTATTAGGGAGCCAATGACATGAACCAATTAATGCGCCGGCCTCAGCAGGGAATGACCTTCATCGGTCTGATGTTCATTCTCGTGTTCGTCGGCGCCGTCGGCTACGGGGTGGTTCGTCTGATACCCGTGTACTTGAACTACATGAAGCTCGTGCGGACCATGGAATCGGCTGTCACGGAATCCAAGGGCGAGGGTGCGAGCATCGACGCCATTCGCAACACCATCGGCCGGCACTGGGACATCGAGGACATCACCGGCGTCGACCAGAAGGACATCGAGATCACCCGGGACGACAGCGGATTGACGCTGCACGTGGCCTACGATGATTCGGTGCCCTACATCGCCAACATTTCGCTCTCCGTGCATTTCGACAAGACCGTGAAGGTGCAGTGAATCCACTTCGCAAATCGGACGAGGTACCGGCGTGGGTCGGGCGATCCCTGGGCTATGTATTCACGCATCCGGAACTGTGCCACGCGGCGCTGACTCATCGCAGCGCGGGCGCCGATCACAATGAGCGGCTGGAATTCCTGGGAGATTCGATTTTGAATTGCAGCGTGGCGCGCATGCTGTACGACGCGCACCCCGAGGCGGATGAAGGAGCCTTGTCGCGGCTGCGAGCGACTCTGGTCAGCGGCGAGACGTTGGCGCAGATCGCCGGCGAACTCGGTCTGGGCGATCACCTGCGCCTCGGGTCGGGCGAGTTGAAATCCGGAGGATTTCGCCGGGCCTCGATACTGGCGGATGCGTTCGAGGCCGTACTCGGCGCGATATTCCTGGATTCGGGATTCGAGGCGGCGGCGGCCGTCGTGGGGCGCATCTTCGGTCCGAGAATGGCGCAATTGCCGGCGGCTGATTCACTGAAGGATCCGAAGACCCGCCTGCAGGAAGCGCTGCAGGCGCACGGACTCGCCCTGCCCGTTTACACCCTCACCGCGGTGACGGGGGACGCGCACCTGCAGGCTTTTACGGTCAGTTGCGAGGTCCCGGTATTCGGGATCGCCGCGGTGGGCGAGGGCGGCAGCCGCCGCCGCGCCGAGCAGTTGGCGGCGGCGAAATTGCTGCCGCTGCTTCCGGCCGAAATGCGGAAGCCCGCATGAGCGAGGCGAAGTTTCGGGCGGGGCACGTGGCCATCGTGGGACGGCCGAACGTCGGCAAATCGACCCTGGTGAACGCACTGGTGGGCCGTAAGGTGTCCATCGTCACCGCCAAGCCACAGACCACGCGGCATCGCATCTTGGGCGTGGTCAACCGGCCCGACGCGCAGCTGGTCCTGGTCGATACCCCGGGCCTGCATGAATCGACGCGCCGCGTGATGAACCAGTACATGAACCGCGTCGCCCTCTCGTCGTCCCAGGATGCGGACGTCATCCTGTTCGTGATCGAGGCCATGCGTTTCACCGACGAGGACATGTGGGTCTGGGAGCGCGTAAGGGGCCTCAAGCAGCCCTTGTTCCTTTGCGTCAACAAGGTCGACAGGGTCTTCCCGAAGGACCTGCTGCTGCCCTTCCTCGATGAGATGACCGAGCGCATCCCCGCATCGGGGATCATACCTATATCGGCGCTCGAGTCTGATAATCTTGATCGCCTGGTGGATCTCGTCGGATCGCGGCTGCCGGTATCGCCGCCGCTGTTCGCCGCCGATGTAGTCACCGATCGCGACGAGCCCTTTCACGCGGCGGAGATCGTGCGCGAGAAGCTGACGTTGAAGCTGCGCGAGGAATTGCCCTATGGCATCAATGTACAGATCGAACGCTTTGCGGACGAAAACAATCGCATCATGATCAACGCCGTCATCTGGGTCGAGCGCGCCGGGCAGAAGGCCATCGTGATCGGTCAGGGCGGCGAGCGGTTGAAGGAGATCGGGCGCCTTGCGCGCATCGAGCTCAACGACCTGTGGCAGCGCTCCGTGCATCTGGAGCTGTGGGTCAAGGTCAAGGAAAACTGGGCCGACAGCGAAATGGCGCTGCGGCAGTTTGGGTACGACACTTTGTGAAGAGCGTGGGCAAGCTTGCGGGCATGCCATCCTCGCGGCGCGTGTGGTTGGCGCCGGCCTACGTCTTGCACCAATATGCCTATCGCGACACCAGCCGTATCGTGGAGGTCATGACGGGGGAGCATGGACGGCTCACCCTGTTCGCGCGCGGGGCCAACGGACCCAAATCCACCATAAGGGGCTTGCTGCGGCCCTTCCAGCGCATGCTCGTATCCTGGTCGGGCAACGGCGAAGCCTGCCAGCTGGTGACGGCCGAGATCGACGGCAGGGTGACCAATCTCAAGCCTGAACGTCTCATGAGCGGATTCTATCTGAACGAGCTGCTCCTGAAGCTGACCGAGCGCCGCGATCCGCACCCCGAGATCTTCCTCTCCTACGCCACATGCGTGCAGGCGCTGTGCGACGGGGAGATCGAGGAGGCGACGCTGCGCCGCTTCGAGAAACGCCTGCTGAACGACTTGGGCTACGGGCTCGAGCTTGCCAGGACGCTCGACGGGGCGCCGGTGGAACCGGGCCGCTACTACCGGTTCGCAGCGATGAGCGGGCCGCAGCTCTGCGTGGCCGAGGCGCCGGGCGCGGTCTACGGCCAATCCCTGGCCGATCTCGAGGCCGAGTGCTTCGACGATGCACGCTCGCTGCGCGATGCCAAGAGGGTGCTGCGGGCGGCCATCGATGTGTGTCTCGACGGCCGCTCCTTGAAATCGCGCGAGGTGGCTCTCGCGCTGCGCCGCCGCGAGCCGGATGCGCGGGAGAGATTGTGAGCGGCGGCGCCCTGCACCGAGGTGTGGCGCTCGGCGTGAACATCGATCACGTGGCGACTTTGCGCCAGGCGCGGCGCGCCCGCTACCCCGATCCGCTGTACGCGGCCCTTCTGGCGGAGGAGGCGGGCGCCGACAGCATCACTTTGCATCTGCGCGAGGACCGGCGGCACATCCAGGATCGGGACGTCGCCGTCCTGCGCGGAGCATTGCAGACCCGCATGAATCTGGAGATGGCGGTTACCGATGAGATGACGCAGATCGCGCTCAAGATCGTGCCGCAGGATTGCTGTCTGGTGCCGGAGTCGCGTCAGGAAGTCACCACCGAGGGGGGCTTGAACGTCCTCGGGCAGAGCGCGCGGATCGCAGATGCCGTGAAGACCCTCGGGGGTGCGGGAATTCGCGTCTCGCTGTTCATCGATCCGGATCCGGAACAAATCGAGGCCGCGCAGCGCGCAGGCGCCCCGGTGATCGAACTGCACACGGGCGCGTACGCGGATTCCGCGGGCGCCGCCCGCGCGCGCGAATTCGAGCGCATGCTCGCGGCAGCCAGATTCGCCTCGCGCCTCGGGCTGACGGTGAACGCGGGCCACGGCCTCAACTACCACAACGTCCAGCCCATCGCCGCCATCGCTGAAATCGTCGAACTCAACATCGGGCACGCCATCGTGGCGCGCTCGATCGTCGACGGCTTGGGCAAAGCCGTGCGCGACATGAAAGAGCTGATGCGCACGGCGCGAACCTGACCCGGGTGCCGCGCGCTCCATGATCTACGGAATCGGCATCGATGTGCTCAAGGTCGATCGCATCCAGCGCGTATACGAGAAGCACGGCGAACGCTTCATATCGCACCTGTTGATGCCCGAAGAGCGCGCGCAGTTCGATCGCACGGCCCGTCCCGTGCGCTTCATCGCCATGCGTTTCGCCGCCAAGGAGGCCATAGTCAAGGGCATGGGCACCGGATTCGCGCACGGCGTGTGGATACGCGACGTCGGGGTGGTGCAGAATTCCTGGGGCAAGCCGGAGGTGGTGTACTCGGCGCGCGGCGCAAGGGTTCGCGACGGCCTGGGGATAGGCGAAGGGCACGTCACCTTGACCGACGAGGCCGGGCTGGTGGTGGCGGTGGCCGTGCTCATGCGGCGGACGCCGCAATGAATGTTCTGGTGTTCGACATCGAGACGGTGCCCGACACGGATCTCGGCAGGCGTCTGTACGGTCTGCACGACCTGTCCGACGAGCACGTTGCACAGATCATGTTCACCAAGCGCCGCCAGGAGACCGGCAGCGAATTCCTCTCGCACGAGCAGCACCGCGTGGTCGCCGTCTCCGTGGCGATGCGCTCGAGAGACACGCTCAAGCTGTGGAGTCTCGGCGAGGAGAATTCCTCGGAAAAGGTTCTGATCGAGCGGTTCTTCGACGGCTTGGATAAGTACACGCCCGACCTGGTTTCCTGGAACGGCGCGGGATTCGATCTGCCGGTGCTGCACTATCGCAGCCTGCTGCACGGCGTGACCGCCGCACGCTATTGGGAAACGGGCGACTCCGACCACAGCTTCAGATTCAGCAATTACCTGAGCCGCTTTCATTGGCGGCACATGGACCTGATGGACATTCTGTCGGGGTTCCAGGGGCGCGGGCGCGCGAGCCTCGACGACATCGCCACCCTGCTCGGGTTTCCGGGCAAGATGGGAATGCGTGGAGCAGACGTGTGGGAGGCGTACCTCAAAGGGGGCCTCGGGCGCATCCGCGATTATTGCGAGACCGATGTGCTCAACACCTATTTGATTTATCTGCGCTTCGAACTCCTGCGCGGGCATCTGAATGCGGTCGAGCACGCCCAAGAGGTCGCGCGGGTGCGCAAGCTGCTCACCGATTCGACGGCGGCCCACCTCAAAGAATTTGCGGCTGCGTGGCCTCGGGAGCCTGCCTGAGCGAGATTCAAGAAGCCGACATCGTGGATCTGGCCCACGACGGCCGGGGGGTCGCGCGAGTCGACGGCAAGACCGTGTTCATCGACGGGGCGCTGCCCGGAGAACGCGTTCGTTTCCGCCTGCTCAAGCGGCGCCGTCAATTCGACGAAGCGGGGCTCGTCGAAATCCTCGATGCCTCACCGGACCGCGTGGTGCCCGCTTGCGCGCATTTCGGCGTGTGCGGCGGCTGCTCATTGCAGCATCTGTCGGCGGCGGCCCAAATAGCCGCCAAGGAGCGCCAACTGCTCGACAATCTCCAGAGGATCGGTCGTGTGCGCCCGCAGCGCGTGCTGGCGCCGGTGCGGGGACCGGAGTGGGGGTATCGCCGCCGTGCACGGCTCGGGGTCAAGTACGTGCACAAGAAAGGCCGGGTGCTGGCCGGATTTCGCGAGCGCGAGAAACCCTACATCGCGGACCTGAGGCGCTGCGAAGTACTGCTGCCGCCGCTTGCCGACCTGCCGCAGGAGCTGTGCGCGCTGGTCGAGACCCTGGACATTCGCGAGCACCTTCCCCAGGTGGAGGTGGCGGCAGGGGATGCAGGGACCGCCCTGGTCTTGCGCGTGCTCAAGCAGCCGGGGCCCGCGGATCTTCGGAATATCGCGGACTTCGGCGAGCGTCGCGCAGTGCAGATCTATCTGCAGACCGGCGGTCTCGACACCGTACGGCCCCTGCGTCCGGACGCCCCGGCGCTGACCTACGCGGTGGACGACGGCGGCGTCATCATAGAATTCGGGCCGGTCGATTTCATTCAGGTGAACCGCGAGGTCAATGCCTCCATGGTTGCGGCAGCCGTCGAGTTGCTCCAGGCCACCGCCGACGATTCGGTGCTCGACTTGTTCTGCGGGCTGGGAAATTTCACTCTGCCCCTTGCACGGCGCGCGCGGCGCGCGTCGGGAGTCGAGGGCGATGCCCCCCTCATGGCCAAGGCCCGGTCCAACGCCGCCCGCAACGGCATTGGCAATGCCGCCTTCTTCATGGAGAATCTATTCGAACCGACGCAGTTCGGACCGTGGGCGAATGAGCGCTATGATCTGGTGCTGCTCGACCCGCCGCGAGCCGGAGCCGCCGAGCTGCTGCCGCGGATGGCGCATTGGCGACCGCGACGAGTCGTGTATATTTCCTGCCATCCGGGGAGTTTGGCGCGGGATGCGGAGAACCTGGTCCACGGACAGGGATTCACGCTGACCTGCGCAGGGGTGATGGACATGTTTCCGCACACGACGCACGTCGAATCGATCGCGGTGTTCGAGGCGCCCGCGTGAGTTTGGGACCGCTCATGGTCGACGTTGCAGGCATCGAACTGTGCGCCGAGGACGTTCGAGTGCTCTCGCATCCTCTGGTCGGCAGCGTCATTCTGTTCACCCGCAACTACCGCGATCCGGCCCAACTCGCCGCCCTCACGGCGGCGATCCGTGCCTTGCGCACCCCCCATCTGCTGGTCGCAGTGGACCAAGAAGGCGGGCGGGTACAGCGCTTCCGCGAGGGGTTTACGCGCCTGCCGGCCATGCGGCTCCTGGGCAGGCGGTTCGACGAGGACAAGCGCGACGCGGTCGGGCTGGCGCAGTCGGTGGGCTGGTTGATGGCGAGCGAGTTGCGCGCCGTCGGCGTGGATTTCAGCTTCGCTCCCTGCGTCGACCTCGACTACGGGGTGAGCGAGGTCATCGGCGACCGTGCCTTGCACAGCGATCCGGACGCCGTCGCGGCGCTCGCCGTAGCCATTCTGACGGGCATGCGCGAGGCGGGGATGCCGGCGATCGGCAAGCACTTCCCGGGTCACGGCGCGGTGGTCGCCGATTCGCACGTGACCCTGCCGGTCGACCGGCGGGAATTCGTCGATTTGGAGGCCGACCTGCGCCCCTATCGCCCGCTGATCGACAACAACGTGGCAGGGATCATGGCGGCACACGTGGTGTATCCGGCGGTGGATGCGCTGCCGGCCAGCTTGTCGCAGCGCTGGATCAACGGGGTTTTGCGCGGGGAGATGGGATTTCACGGCTGCGTATTCGCCGACGACCTCAGCATGGGGGGAGCCGCCGCCTTCGGCGACGTGATTGCGCGTGCCAAACTCGCTTTGGCCGCAGGTTGCGACGTCCTGCCCATTTGCAACGCTAGACATTCCGTAGAATTGGTGCTGGAGGCTCTCGGGGCGAATGTAGGCTCCGCGGCATCGCAGGCGCGGCTGGTGCGCATGCGCGCCCGCGGCGAGGTGCCGGCGGATTTGCGCGGGAATCGGCGTTGGCGGGAGACCGCCTCCCGGATCGCCGGTCTATCGGTCATACCGCCGCTGGTGCTGACAGAGGGACAGCCATGACAGGCGTTGACGCGGATTTGTATCGTCGCTTGGTCGATACCTCGCCCGAGGGCGTGGCGCTCGTGGATGCGCTTCATCCCGACCGCCCTGTGATCTACGTGAATCCCGGATTCGAAGCATTGACCGGCTACTCCTCGGCCGAGCTGCTCGGGCGCAATCTACGCTTTCTTCAGGGAGACGACCGCGAACAAGACGGGCGGCACCGCTTGCGCGAGGCGCTCAAGGTGGGCGAGTCCTGCCGTGTGCTGCTGCGAAACTACCGCAAGGACGGCAGGGTGTTTTGGAATGAGATGACGGTTTTGCCGCTGCTCGACGCGGGGGGGCGGGTCACTCATTTCGCCGGCCATCATCGGGACGCGGGCGAGCGTCTGCACATCGACCCGAAGCTCGCGCGCGATACCTTGAGCGGGTCGCACCAGCCCACCGCGGTGGCGATCCGCGACGATAGGCTGACGGGGCTGTTCACCTTGCCCTACCTCGAGGAGCTCCTGAAGCGCGATTGGTCGGTTGCGCAGCGGGAGAAACGCAGCATTGCGATTTTCTCGATCGACATCGACGCCCTCGACCTGTACAACGCCACATTCGGCCGCGCGGCCGGAGATTCCACGATTCGCCGCGTGGCCCACGTGGTGTCCGGATGCCTGCGCCGGGCGAGCGATGTCGCGGCGCGCATCGAGGGCGGCAGTCTGATTGCGTTCGCGCCCGGTCTCACGACGGAGCAGGCATTGCGCGTCGGCCAGCTCATGGCAGAGCGCGTCAGGGAGCTGCGAATTCATCACCCGCGTTCGGCGGTGTTGCGATATGTCAGCGTCAGTGTGGGGGTGTGCGCGGTGATTCCGGAACCTGCCGGCAGCCCTGCGGACTTGCTACAGAAGTCGCAGCAGCAACTGCAGATCGCCAAGAAGTCCGGGCGCAATCAAGCCGCCTGAGGCTCGGCCAGGCGCCGGATGCATTTCACCCACGCCATCGTTCGCCCACCTGCCCGTAGCTTCGCGGCCGGGCTGACCGCGGCCGCGGAAGGCCCGCCCGATGTGGATCTCGCCCTCGAGCAGCACGCGCGGTACGTTCAGGCGCTGCGCGACCGCGGTCTCGACGTCATACAATTGCCGCCGGATGAGGCGCATCCCGACGCAACCTTCGTCGAGGACACGGCGGTCCTCACCGAACGGGGCGCGGTAATCACGCGTCCCGGGGCGCCCAGCCGCCGCGGCGAGGTGCAAAGCGTCGCGCAATGCCTGCGCCGGCGCCGCATGCTCTGTCATTTCATCGAGGCGCCGGGCACCGTCGACGGCGGGGACATCTGCGAGGCGGACGGACATTTTCTGATCGGCGTCTCGGCGCGCACCAACCTGCATGGAGCGCAGCAGCTGGCGGAGCATCTGGAGCGGTGGGGCTACACCTGCGGCATCATCGACATCAGGGCCAAGCCCGGGCTGCTGCATTTGAAGAGCGGTATCGCCTATCTGGGAGGGGCGCTGTGGGTGGCGGACGGCGCCTTCGAAAGCGATCTACGATCGTCCAAGGGCGTGGATTGCGCGGGCGGCATCGTCGTCGCGCCCCCGTCGGAGGCGTACGCCGCGAATTGCGTGCGCGTGAATGACGCGGTGCTCGTGGCCGCCGGCTATCCGTTGATGCTTGCCGCGCTCGAGGCGAAGGGTTGCCGGGCGGTGCCCATCGAGGTGTCGGAATTCAGAAAAATGGACGGCGGTTTGAGCTGCCTGTCGCTGCGCTTCTAAAGGCGGCGAGCCGGCGGCCGCGGCGAGGCGCATTCGCCTCCCGCGGCGCTTGGGCTCAAGTCCGATCGTTCGATTACTTCGGCGGGATCTGTCCGCTGACCTTGTTTTCCTGGCCGTTCAGCACTCTTTGCTCGGGCTTGGTGATATGGCCGCCGTTCTGGCTCGCCATGTCGCGCTCTTCGTGACGCACCTGACGGTCTTCATGGTGCAGACCGGCAGCTTGCGATTTGCTGAGGGTGCCGTTCTTGACGTCCTGATGAATGCGCTTGTCTTGATTGGCCAGCCGATGATTCACCTGCGTGCGCCGCGGGTGATTCTTCTGCCAGGTCGTTTCCGCAGATGCGGTACCGGCGAGCGCGGCCAGCGATATGAGCACGGCGGCGCAGCCCAGATGTCTGTGTCCTGATCTATTCATCTATTCCTCCGCAATCCCTCGAGTTGTTCGACCATCATATGACCGGAAGGCCGGCTCCTGGGGTGTAGAACGTCTCATCCCGCGGCCCGGCCACGCGCATTACACAGAGTTAATGCCCGACCGGCGGGCCTTCCCTCGAGCGTGATCCAGGTCTCATTCCGGGCCCGCCGGGAGCGGGTGCGGCGCGAAATAAGACCCGGGCACGGCCCGCAATTCGGGATTCTGTTAGGAATGAAGGGTGAATATCCGCACCAAAATGATTTCGCTGCTGGCGCTCCTGTTTACGGTCCTGATCGTCCTCGAGATCTCGATTCAGAAGCAGGTGCTGATGCCGAGTTTTGCGCAGCTCGAGCGCGAAGATGCACAGACCTCGATGCGACGCATCGAGTATGCGCTCGACACGGCTCTGGAGAATTTGGAGCTGAGCGCCGCGGACTGGGGAAACTGGGCCGACGTGTATCAATTCGTGCAGTCCCGCGATACGGCTTTTGTGGCCGCCAACATCACGCCGGTGGCGCTGAAGCAGCTCAAAGCCAACGCCATGCTGATCGTCGATATGAACGGCGATTACGTGGCCTCGAGCGCCCGCACCCTGGAAACCGGTGCGCCGCTCGATCTCGACCTGACCGCCCGCAGAGCGCTGCCGGCGGATTTTCCGTGGCGCGACGAAATGAGCCGGGGGAGACCTGCCAGAGGACTGCTCCGGACCAATCACGGCATCATGATGGCCGCGGCGGCGCCCGTGCTCGACGGCAGCGGCGCCGGACGGCCGTTGGGAATGGTGCTCATCGGCCGGTTGTTGACCCCGGAGCAGGTGCGGCTGATCGGCGCTCAAGCCCAGGCGAGCCTCGCGCTGCTGCCCCTGCGGCCCCTGACGCTGGAGAGCATCGCCGAGACCGATGTGTCGACGCAGGTCTTCAAGACTTTCGTGGATATCTACGGCAAGCCGATCATGAGCCTGCGCGTCGAGGTTCCGCGCAGGATCACCGAGCGCGGTCGCGGAGCCGTCACCTACGCTTCGCTGTACCTGATCGGCGCCGCGGTCACCGTGCTCTTGTTGCTGGTGGTGGCGCTCAACCGAATCGTCTTGAGACCCCTGGCCCGGGTAACGCGCCATGCCGTGGCGATGGCTACGGGCACTGATTTGACGGCCCGACTGAACATTTCCGGACAGGACGAGATCGCGAAGCTCGCGGGAGAATTCGACCGCATGGTCGAGCGCGTGGCGGAGTCGCGGCGGCAACTGGTCGATCAATCCTTCCAGGCCGGATTCGCCGAACTCGCCAAGGGCGTGCTGCACAATCTCGGCAACGCCATGACTCCGCTCGGCGTGAGGATCTCGAAACTCGGCGACCGGCTGCGCGATGCGCCCGCCGCCGACGTGGAACTCGCCCTCGCCGAGCTCGCATCGGATCGGGCGCCCGGCGCGCGGCGGGCGGATCTGGAGGAGTTCGTGCGCCTGGGCTGCCGGGAATTGGCCGCGGCCGTCAAGGATGCGCGCGGCGACGTAGAGGTGGTGCAGCGGCAGGCGACCATCGTGCAGACGGCGCTGAGCGAGCTCATGCGCTCGACGCGAAACGCCCACGTGGTCGAGTCCGTACGACTTCCCGAGCTGGTCGCGCAAACTTTGGAGATCGTTCCCGATGCCGCCCGCCAGCGGCTGGTGGTGAACACCGATGAGTCGATGCGCAGGGTGGGAGCCGTGCGGGTGGCGCGCACCGTATTGCGCCTGATCCTGCAGAATCTGATCATCAACGCAGCCGATGCCGTGCGGGATGCCGGCCGGGAACAGGGCGTACTGAATTTTGCGGCCGAGATCATCGCCGACGCGCACAGCGACCAGCTGCACCTGCATTGCAAGGACGACGGCGTGGGGATCGCTGCGGACAACCTACAGCGCGTGTTCGACCGGGGATATTCGACCAAATCGCGCGAAACCAACTACGGAATCGGCCTGCATTGGTGCGCCAATGCGATCGGCGCGCTGGGAGGCCGAATATGGGCGGCGAGCGAGGGTCCGGGTCGGGGTGCATCCATGCATCTGTTGCTGCCGTTGCCGATTCGAGAGAGTCGATCCATCACCTGAAGACGTCGAGGTTGCCGTGTCCGAAGCCAAGAAAATGCCGATTCGTGTGCTCATCGCCGACGATGAAGCCGAAGTGCGCAACGCATATCGGCAGATCCTGATTGATACCGACATGAGCAGCGAGACCGCGGTATTCCATAATTTGCGGGAACGTCTGTTCAGCAAGAGCATGCCGGACCCCATGGCGAAAGCTCCCTCGAGCGATACGACCTTCGCGCCCTTCTTCTGCGACGGAGCCGAAGCGGCCGTCGCCGCCGTGCGCGAGGCGCTCGGATCGGAGGACCCCTATGCGGTCGTGTTCCTGGACATGCGCATGCCGCCGGGCCCGGACGGCGTTTGGGCCGCGGCGCGGATCAGGGAGCTCGATCCCGCCGTGGAGATCGTCATTTGTACGGCTTACTCGGACATCGATCCGCGCGATATCGGCGGCATGGTGCCTCCGGAGGAAAAGCTGTCCTATTTGCAGAAGCCCTTTCATCCGCATGAGATCCGGCAGATGACGATCTCGCTGGCCAGCAAGTGGCGTTCTGAACATCGTATCGTGAGGCTGGCGTACTTCGACGCATTGACCGGTCTGCCGAACAGGGAACAATTGCGCAACCGGCTGAACAGCACGCTCGCCTCCGCCAAGCAGCATCAGCGCATGCTTGCCGTGCTGTATCTGGACCTCGACAATTTCAAACGCGTGAACGACACCCTGGGACATGCGGTCGGCGACGAACTGCTGCGTCTGGTCGCCGCGCGCCTGCGCAGCTCATTGCGCTCCGACGAGTCGATGCAGGACCTGCCCACCGCCCGTGCAAGCCACATCGCCCGGCTGGGCGGCGATGAATTCATCGTTGTGCTGCCGAGCATACGATCCGCCGACGATGCGTCCGCGGTTGCGGCCCGCCTCATAGCGGAGCTGCAGGAGCCCATGCGCCTCGCTCTGCATACCCTGGTCGTCACGCCGAGCGTCGGCATCGCCCTGTTCCCGGGCGACGGGGTGGAGGTGGACACGCTGCTGCGCAACGCGGATCTTGCCATGTACTTCGCCAAGCGCAAGGGTCCGGGCATGTTCGCGTTCTTCGACCCATCGATGAACGACGCGGCGCTGCATCGCTTCACGCTGGAGGCCAAATTGCGCGGCGCGCTGGAGCGCGGCGAGTTCACTCTCCACTATCAGCCGCAATTCGACGTGCGCACGGGCGGAGTCTCCGGCATGGAAGCACTGCTGCGCTGGACCAACGATGAACTGGGCGTCGTTCAGCCGGCGGAGTTCATTCCGGTGGCCGAAGAAACCGGACTCATTCTGGGCATCGGAGAATGGGTGTTGCGCACGGCCTGCGCGCAGACCAAGAACTGGGTCGATGAAGGCCTGCCTGTAACCCGCATGGCGGTAAACGTCTCGGGCCAGCAATTCATATTGAAGGATTTTCCGCAATTGGTGGCCGACATCATCAAGGAGTCCGGTATCGAACCGTCGATGCTCGAATTGGAGATCACCGAATCGGTGGTGATGAAGGACGAGGCCTGGGCCGAAACCGCGCTGGCCCAATTGAAGGAGCTGGGCGTGATGCTGGCCATCGACGACTTCGGCACGGGCTACTCGAGCTTCGGCCGCTTGCGGCACTTCGCGGTCGACCGGTTGAAGATCGACCGGTCATTCATGACCAGTCTCATCGACTGCAGCGACGACCGTGCAATCGCGGCCGCCATCATCGCGATGTCGCGATCCATGCGTATCAGCGTCACCGCGGAGGGCGTCGAGAGCTTCCCTCAGCTTCTGTTCCTGCAGGAGCATGAGTGCCACGAAGCGCAGGGCTTTCTGTTCAGCCGCGCACTGCCCGCCGCCGACGCCGAGAAACTGCTGCGCCGGGCGGCGGAGAGCACGGCTGGAACGCGCACCCAGCGATTGAGATCCTTGATCGGATAGCGCCCGCGTCAGGCGGCGGGGTGATGCGTCATCCAATGCCGTGCGATGCTCGCGCGGTTGCACAGCCAAACGCCGTCATGGCGCTGGATGTGATCGAGGAGCCGGAGCAATGCGCCGAGCCGGCCCGGTCGGCCGATGATGCGTGAATGCAAGCTGATGGTCATCATGCGCGGCCGGCCTTCGTTCCCCATACGGTACAGCCAATCGAAGGCGTCGCGGCAATAGACGAAGAAATCTTCGCCGGTGACGAAGTCGCCGCCGCGCTGCAGGCGGCTGTCGTTGGTGTCGAAGCTGTGGGGCAGGATGAGGTGGGCGCGTCCGCCGATGCGGGTCCAGTAGGGAATGTCATCGTTGTAAGCGTCGCTGTCGTAGAGAAATCCGCCGGTCTCGACCACGAGCCGGCGAGTGTTGACGCTTGGTCGGCCGGTGTACCAGCCGAGGGGCCTTTTACCGGTGAGGCGCGTGATGACCTCGATGTTGCGCAGCATGTCCGCGCGCTCCGCATCCTCGGCGACTGGACCGTAGTCTATCCAGCGCTGGCCGTGACAGGCGACCTCGAAGCCGCTGTCCGCGATGAAGGCGGCGGCGCCGGGATTGCGCTCCAGCGCCATGCCCACCGCGTAGACGGTGGCGTCCACCCGGCGCTCGCGCAGTATTCTCATGATTTCCCAGAAGCCGACGCGGCTGCCGTATTCGAAATTCGATTCGACATTGAGATTGCGCGCGTCGGCCAGAGGTTCGCCGCCGACGTCGGTCAACACCGATTCGGAATGCGCATCGCCGTGCAGTACCGAGCTCTCGCCGCCCTCCTCATAGTTGAGGACGACTGACACCGCCACCCGGGCCCCCTGCGGCCAGCGCACGGTGGGCGGGTGCGGCCCATAGCCGATGAGGTCGCGCGGATAGTGTTCGGAGGAGTGCACGTATATGTCAGCGGCCGGCGGGAAGGTCGAGCAGCAGCCCGAGCAGGGCTCGCGTCGCGACGCCGAAGTCGTCCAAGGTCATCGCTTCCTCCGGATTGTGGCTGCCGTGGTCGTTGCGGACGAAGATCATGCCGGTCGGTATGCCCATTTTCGCGAACACCGCCGCGTCGTGGCCGGCGCCGCTCGCCATTTCATAGGGGCGATCGAGGCGGCGGCGCAGCGCGGCGCACAGCCGTTCATCCATTACGGCCGGCGGCGAGTCGCTGGTTGCGCCCAGATCGAAGCTGACGCGATAGGACTCGCCGATGCGGGCCGCGGCCTGCCGAGCCTCGGCGGCGACGGCGTTCATGGTGGCGTCCGAGACGCTGCGTATGTCGATGACGAAACGGGTTTCCCCGGCAATCTTGCTGGGACCGTGCATGGCAGGATCGGTATAGAGCTCTCCCGAGGTGATTACAAGGTCCGCACGCCCCTGCTCCTGCTTGAGCCATACCTCCTCCAGGTGATGAAGCAGCGCCACGGTCGCCGCAACCGCATCGTGGCGATGCGCACGATTCACGGCGCCGGAGTGACCGTACCGGCCGATGCAGCGCGCATTGCGAAACCGCTTGCAGCCTCTGATGCCGGTGACGGCGGCGGCGGGCAGTCCCTCGGCCACCAGGGTCGGTCCTTGCTCGATGTGCAGCTCCAGGTAGGCGCGGATGCGGGCTGGATCGAGGAGCGGGCGGCGCTCCCTGATGGGCCCCGGGTCGAAGCCGCGCTCGATCAAGGCGGCTTCCAGGCTCTTGCCGTTATCCGATCGCGGTATGCATAGACAGGCGGGGTCGAGCAGTCCGAATGCGCCGGCGCTTCCGATATAGGGGATGTCGAACCAGGCGGACTCTTCGGCGCGAATGCCCATGACGGTGATGTCGCAAGGGGGGTGTTCTGCGGCCCGCTTGAGCGCGGACACGGCACACAGGCCCGCCACCACGCCCGCCGCGCCGTCGTAGTTGCCTCCCTGGGGCACGCTGTCCAGATGCGAGCCGACCATGATCCGCGGCGCCAGCCGATCCCGTCCCGGGAGCGTCATCATCAGGTTGCCGATGGCATCGACCGAGACATCGAGGCCGATCTCCTCGGCCGCGGCGTGCATGATGTCGTGCGCGGCCTGTTCGCCCGGCCCATAGCTGTCGCGCACGATTCCCGCTCCGCGGCGGGTCGCGCGGCCGAGACTATCGAAGAGCGCCGCCGCCAGCTTAAGATCGGGTTCGAGTCGTTCCATCGGCATTTTGTGCGGCTATCTTAGCTCAAGGGGGGATGAAAGCGGATGTCCAGTTTACTTGCCGGAAAGATCGCCGTCGTCACAGGAGCGAGCTCGGGGATTGGCCGCGCGATCGCGGCGAACTTTGCCGACGAAGGAGCCGTCGTCGTCATCGCCGATGTGACGGCGCAGCCGCTCGAGGGCGGCGAGCCCACCCTCGAGCTCATTGCGAGATCCGGCGGCACTGCGTTCTTCGAAAAGACCGACGTCGGAAGCTGGGATGAGGTCGATGCGGTGATCGGCAGGACGGTCGCGCGTCACGGGCGGCTCGACGTGATGGTGAACAATGCGGCGATCTTCTCCGGCACTGCGCTTCTCGAGACCAGCCCCGCACAATGGGAACAGGTGATGAGAGTGAATCTGACCGGCATGTTCAACGGCTGCAAGCGCGCCATTCAGCAAATGATCATGCAGGAGCCGCGAAACGAAGTGCGCGGGCGCGTGATCAATCTGGGATCGCAGCAGGGAATAGTCACCTCGCCGCGCGACGCGCCTTATGGCGTGAGCAAGGCGGGCGCCATCTACCTGACCAAGCAGATCGCGGTGGACTATGCGGCGGATCTGATCGTTTGCAACTGCATTTCCCCCGGCAAGATCGTCACGGGTCATCCCGGGCTTCCCATGAATCCCGCGCTGCTCGAAAACGCGCGCAGGCGCACTCCGTGGCCGCGTCTCGGCCGGCCGCAGGATATCGCCAACGCGGCGGTGTTTCTCGCCAGCGATCGGTCCACGTACATGACGGGATCGAATCTGGTGGTCGACGGCGGGTGGCTGGCGCGCTAAACCGATCCGCGTCTTCAGCGGCTCGGTAACGAGTAGAGCTTGCCGTGGAACGGCGCCTTGTCGATCTGATCCACCGCGGTGACGTACAAGGTCTTCTCGTCGGGACTGAAGGCGAAATTCGGCACCTGAAGCGAGGGCAGCGTCAGCTCGCGCACGAGTTTGCCGCCGGCGTCGACGATGAATATCACGCCGGCGAGGGGCACGTGCGTCGCGCGCGCGCTCTGGCCGATGTAGATCTCGCCGCGCGAATCTATTTTCACGCCGTCGGGATAGATGTGCACCACGTGATGGGTCAGATCGTCCAGGTTCACGAAAATGCGCCGATCCGACAGTGACGCATCCGGCGCTATCCTGAATTTGAGCAGCCGGTACTCGTTGGTTTCCACGACGTAGAGAATCTTCCCGTCCTTGGATACCGCGATGCCGTTGGCGTTGTGCAGACCGTCCGCCTCGAGCGTGATCACGCCGTCGGCGGCGATGTAGAAGACCTTGCCGTCGAGCGCCTCGGGAAGCGTACCGGATGCCGTGAAATAGATGCCGCCGCGGCCGTCGGGCGCGAAGTCGTTCGGCCCTGTGAATTTGCGCCCGTCCTTGTCGTGGCTGTACGCCGGCAGTGCGATGCCGTCGGCGGACATGCGCCCGATCGTGCCGTTGTCGTAGCAGGTGGTCAGGAATTCGCCGTGCGCCGTGGGCACGACTGCGGACTGGCCGCAGCCTTTCTGCGAGGAAAACACGGCGTTCTTGGCGCCGTCCCAGGTCATCACCGCGTTGCGGTCGTACTCGACATAGTACAGCCTGCCTTGATACCAGACGGGGCCCTCCGGGTAGTGGGCGTCGTCGTTGAGCACCTTGATGCCGCTGCCGGCGCGGCACGCCATGCCGACCGCACAGAACACCATGCAGACGATGAGTTTCAACGGATCCCTCTCACGGTCACGTAACCTATGGCGCGCTCCTGATCCGTAACGATGGTTCTGCCCGCCATGCAGAAATGATATACCGCCCAGAATCCCGTCGGTGCGAGCACCAGCAAGGCAAGCCGCAGCGAGTCAGCATCCGCTCCGTGAGCGCCAGCGAACCAGTCGCTCAGCAGTCCGACGCCCTGCGGTGCGATGATCAGATTGAACACATTGCCGACCACCAAGGACCAGGCGGTGAACATGGCGCGCATGCGCGGCGGAGCCAGATTCTGCATCAGGCCCATGCATGGTCCGATGTAGAAGTAGATGGCCGGAATGAACAGCCAGAACATCGCTTTGGCGACGTCCAGGGAGTGGGTCCAGTAGGCGATGAACGAGGGGACGGTGGTCAACCCGACCCCCGCCGCCAACAGCCAGACCACCCGCCGCGGATCGGCCATGGACGGACGCGACAAGATCCATGCGGTGCCGGCGGTCGCAACAATGCCGCCCGCCAAATGGATGTGGCCCGTGACCGCTCCGGCCTCGCCGACGTTCAGGCCGTAGCTGCGGATGAGAAAAGTGGGCGTAAACCAAATCAGGCCCCAGCCCCACAGGGCGCATACCCCCGATCCCATGACCACGTGAAATGCGGCCTTTTGGCGCCACAGGAATCGCAAGGACTCCAGCAGCGGCGGCGCCTCGGCGTCGGCCACCGCATCCAGGCGCCCACGCGTCGGTTCGCGAACGGTCAGATAAATGAGGGCGCCCATGACGACGCCCGGAACGCCGAGCACCAGAAATGCGGCGCGCCAGCCGTAGGCATGCGCCACAGCGCCCGCCAGGTCGGCGCCGAGCCACGCGCCGATCGGCGCGCCGAGCGCGAACACCCCTAAGGCCATGGGACGCCGGTCCGCCGGAAAATAATCGGCGATGATGGAATTCGCGGGCGGCGTTCCTCCGGTTTCGCCGATGCCGACGGCGACTCTGGCCGCGAGGAATTGCCAATAATTTCGAGACACTCCGCACAGCGCCGTGAACCCCGACCACAGGATCAGGGAGGCGGCGAGGATGTTGCGCCGGTTCCTGCGGTCGGCCAGCCAGGACATCGGGATGCCGAAGGACACGTAGAACAGACCCAGGGGCACGCCGGTAAGAAACCCCGCTCCGGCATCCGTCAGCCTGAGGTCGAGCCGGATGGGCTCCAAAACGGTGGACACCACATACCGATCGGCAATGCTGACCGCGTACACCATGCACATCACGATCACCACGTACCAGCGCTCGGCGGCGGACGCAGCCAGGGGCCGGGGGGAATCAAGGACGGTCGTGCTCAAGCGTACCTCACTCGTGTCGGCCGACGATACAGGGTACGGGGCACTGTGTGTTCAGAAGTGTTCCACCCACGGGCGCAGTTCGATCTCGTGCGACCAGGCGCTGCGAGGCTGGCGCAGCACGTCGATATAGGCTTGCGCAACGGCGTCGGGTTCCAGCGTGCTGTCGGGTCTGTCCGCGGGGTCGGGGCGCTCTGCCGCGCGCACGGCGCCGTCGATGATGAAGTGCGCGACATGAATGCCCTTGGGGCCGAGTTCGCGGGCGGCACTTTGCGCAAGCCCGCGCAGCGCGAACTTCCCCATGGCGAAGGCGGCCGAATTCGCAAAACCCTTGACGCTCGCTGTTGCACCGGTCAGCAGTATGGCGCCGCGCCCGCGAGGCAGCATGCGCTTCGCCGCCTGTTGGATCGCGAGAAAACCGCCGAATGCAGTGATTGCCAGTGCCTTTTGCACGGCGCCGGGATCGAGCGCGGCCAACGGCCCCTGGACCCTCGCAGCCGCGTTGTAAACGACGATGTCGGGCTCTGCCATACGCTCGCCCGCTTGGACGAACAGCTTCGCAACGGATTCCGGATCGGAGGCATCGACGGCGATAGCCTCGGCGCCGATGTCCTGAACCAGCGAACGTAGCTTTTGTATATTGCGTGCGGCCAGCGCCACTTTGACGCCGAGACCGGCGAGACGCCTTGCCACGGAGGCACTGATTCCGGGTCCGGCGCCGACGATCAGCGCGCTGCGGTAGGGAAAGTCGGCCATGGATCTCCTTGGGCGCCCACTCCTGCCTTAAGCGGGTTCTTTGACGAATACCACCAGACGGTTGTTCGCCGGCAGATCGTGGTCCTCGTCCAAGCGCAGGCCATATTGCTCTGCCAGGGCCGTGACCGCGCGCATGTCGCGCAACCCGGATAAGGGGTCGCGTTCCTGAAGCATCCGGTCGAATTCCTGGTTGCTGTCCGAGGTGTAACGGCCATCGTAACGGAACGGACCGTAGATGCAGAGTACTCCGCCGGGGGCCAGCACATTGCCGATCCCTTGGAACAGCGCCATCACTTCGGGCCACGACATGATGTGCAGCGTGTTGGCGGTGAATAGGGCGTCGACGCTGCGCACCGGCCACACGGCTTGGCGGACGTCCAGCAGCGTGGGTGCGCGTAGATTGGGCGTCCCTTCGAGCCGCACGCGCTCCGCCAGGTCCTGAAGGTAGGCCAATTGCTCCGTCGGATGCCACACCAGGTGCCCCAGGCTCCGCGCAAAATGCACGGCGTGCTGGCCCGTGCCGCTGCCGATCTCCAACACCTGTGAGCGGCCGGCGAAGCGCACGGCCAAGACCTCGAGTATGGGGTCCTTGTTGCGCTCGCAGGCTGCGGAGAAGGGAAGCATACCGGGCGGAATTTTACTATAGAAATCGTCCGGACACCCTTTCTACTCAATGTGCTCAAGTTTGGTTAAAGTAGCCCCCCGGCCGATTTCGCTCACGAAGGAGATGTCGATGTCGATTTCCATGTATGACTTTTCGATCCCTGCGCTGACCCGTGGCCTGACGAATATGTCCGCCATTCTCGACAAGGCGGCGGCGCATGCCGCGGCGAAGAAATTCGATTCCGTCGTGCTCGCTCAGGCGCGGCTGTTTCCCGACATGCATCCGCTCGTGCGCCAGGTGCAGATCGCCTGCGACACCGCCAAGGGAGCGGCGGGACGTTTGGCGGGAATCGAAGTGCCGAAGCATGAGGACAACGAAGTGACGTTCGCCGATCTGAAGGCCCGCGTGGCGAAGACCCTTGATTTCGTGAAGGCCGTCAACGCCGCGCAGTTGAAGGACGCGGAAAGCCGCGCCATCGAAATCAAGTTTCCGAGCGGCAGCTGGAAATTCACCGGAATCGGGTACCTGACCGACTTCGTGCTGCCCAATTTCTATTTTCACCTCAGCATGGTTTACGCGTTGCTGCGCAAGAGCGGCGTCGAAATCGGCAAGGCGGATTTTCTGGGCGACATCCAATAGACGCCTAGGCCAACAGCTCGACCAACAGCTCGATGCGCGTGAACAGGTTCTCCTCGGTGCGCGCATCGTGGCTGAAGCGCAACTTCAAAGGTCCGTCGAGACGGTATTCCTTCGGCTTTCCTTGAATCAACTTGAGCACGCGCTTTGCGTCTATCTTGTTCGATTCCTCGAATATGAAGTAGCCGCCGCTCGCGCCGCCGTCGATCTTGCGTATCCCGAGTTCCGCGGCGCGCAGCTTCAGCCGCGTCGCCCTGAACAGCGATTGGGCATACGGCGGCATGGGGCCGAAGCGGTCGATCATCTCGGCTTTCAGCTCATCGAGCTCTTCGCGCGACGCTGTGCCGGCGATGCGCTTGTAGAGAACCAGGCGCAGGTGCACGTCGGGCACGTAGTCCTCGGGGATCAGCACGGGCAGGTGCAGCTCCACCTCGGGACCGGCCTCGAGCGGCCGTTCGAGGTCCGGCTGCTTTCCGGATTTGATCGCGGCGACGGCTCGTTCCAGCAGCTCCATGTATAGGTTGTAGCCGATCTCTTGTATTTGGCCGCTCTGCTCGTCGCCGAGCAATTCCCCCGCGCCGCGAATTTCCAGATCATGGGTGGCCAGGGTGAAGCCTGCGCCGAGTTCCTCGAGGGATTCGAGAGCTTCGAGGCGCTTGACGGCATCGGCCGTCATGGCCTGCCGCGGCGGCGTGATGAGGTAGGCATAGGCGCGGTGATGCGATCGGCCGACGCGCCCGCGCAGCTGATGGATCTGTGCCAACCCGAATCGATCCGCGCGATCGATGATGATGGTGTTCGCGGTGGGCACGTCGATGCCGCTCTCGATGATGGTGGTACAGACCAGTACATTGAAGCGCCGATGATAGAAATCGAGCATGAGTTGCTCCAGATCCCTTTCGCGCATCTGGCCGTGCCCGACCGCGACATTGGCCTCGGGGACCAGTTCACGAATGGCCTGCGCCGTCCTCTCGATCGTCTCTATCGTATTGTGGACGAAGTAGATCTGCCCGCCGCGACGAATTTCACGCAAGGAAGCTTCGCGGACCACGGTCTCGTTCCATTCGAGGACGAAGGTCTTCACGGCCAGGCGCTCGGCGGGCGGGGTAGTGATCAGCGACAAATCCCGCAATCCTCCCATGGCCATGTTAAGGGTGCGCGGAATCGGGGTTGCGGTCAGGGTGAGCACATCGACCTCGGTACGCAGAGCCTTGAGTTTCTCCTTGTCGCGTACGCCGAAACGATGTTCCTCGTCGATCACCACCAGGCCCAGATCCTTGAACCGCGCCTTTCCCTGCAGCAGACGCTGCGTGGCGATCACGACATCGACGGTGCCCGCGGCGACGCCGGAGAGGACTCCCTCGGCTTCCTTGTTGCTGCGGAAGCGGGACAGGCTTTCGATGCGGACCGGCCAGTCGGCGAAGCGGTCGACGAAGGTCGTGTAGTGCTGCTGAGCGAGCAGCGTGGTCGGGACCAGCACGGCGACCTGCTTGCCGGCTTGCACTGCGACGAATGCGGCGCGCAGCGCGACCTCGGTCTTGCCGAAGCCGACGTCACCGCAGATCACGCGGTCCATGGGCTTGCCGGACTTGAGGTCGCCCAGCACTTGCTCGATCGCGGCCGCTTGATCGGCGGTTTCCTCGAACGGGAAGCCCGCCTGAAATGCCCGGTATTCGGCTTCGCCCGCCGTCATCTGCGTGCCTTGCCGTGCGGCGCGGCGCGAATACAGATCCAGCAGTTCCGCGGCGACGTCGCGGATGCGCTGAGCGGCCTTGCGCCGCGCCTTCTGCCATTGCTCGCCGCCGAGCTTGTGCAGCGGTGCTGTTTCCGCCGGCGCGCCGGTGTAGCGCGAGACCAGGTGAAGAGCCTGCACGGGAACGTACAGCTTGTCGCCGTCCGCATAGTCGAGCACCAGAAACTCGCCCGTGTAGCCTGCGACGTCCATCGTCTTGAGGCCTGCATAGCGGCCGACCCCGTAGGACTCGTGCACCACCGGAGCGCCGATGCGCAGGTCCGACAGCTCCTTGAGTATCTTCGACGGATCGCGCTCGGCCCGCCGGCGCCTGCGTTCCTGCCGCGCGCGATCGCCGAACAACTGAGCTTCCGTGAGAATTTCGAGCGCAGGAGCTTCCAGCCGCAGGCCCGACACCGCGGCCGACACCGTAATGCCGAGATTCAGGGAGCCGGCGACGAAACTCGCAAAATCGTCGAATACCCGCGCCTGAATATCGCGGCCGCGCAGCAGATCGAGCAACAGTTCCCGCCGCCCGGCCGATTCGGCGGCGAGCAAAATGCGCGCAGGGCTCGTGCGGATATGCGCCGCCAGTTCGGCTGCCGGCTCCTCGGCGCGCGGATCGATGCGCACCGCGGCCGGTGCGGCGCTCGGGAAATTCTGCACGGGTCCCTGCGTCTCGGGCGGCCATTCGAAGGTGTGCAGCTGAATCAGGGGGCGGCTCGAGTAGGCTCCGAGGAATTCCGCCGGCGTCAGGTACAGCTCCGCGGGATCCATAATCGGCCGGTGGCGGTCGTGGCGCAGTTGCTCGTGCCGCTGCACGATGCCGTTCCACAGGCCAAGGGCGGTCGAGGCTGCATCGTTCACCTCCACCAAAATGCTGTCCGGCGGCAAATACTCGAACAGATGGGAGGTGCGCTCGAAGAACAGCGGCAGGAAGTATTCGATCCCTCCGGATGCGATCCCTGCGCTCACGTCCCGGTAGATCGCGTGCTCCGACAGGTCGCCGGGAAAGCGCAGGCGGTAACGGCGGCGGAACTCGCGCACCGCGTCGGGATTCAACGGGGTTTCGCGCGCGGGCAGCAGCTGAATGCGATCCAGTCTATCCAGGGAACGCTGCGTGTCCGGATCGAAGCGCCGAATGCTGTCGACGTCGCGGTCCAGCATGTCTATTCGATAGGGGGTGTCCGAACCCATCGGATACACGTCGATCAAGGAGCCGCGCACCGCGAATTCGCCGTGCGCGACGACTTGCGTGACGGCGGCATAGCCGGCCGCTGCCAATCGCTCGCGCAGCGCTCCCAAATCCAGGGTCTCGCCGACATGAATCTTGAGTGAGTAGGCTTCTATGTAGCTGCGGGGAGCCACTCTCTGCAGCAGCGTATCGACGGCGACCAGCCAAACACCCTTGCGGGCCCGCGGCAACTCCGCCAAGGTCGCAAGCCTTGCGGAAGTGATGTCGGGATGCGCGGAGAACCCGTCGTAGGGCAGGGTCTCCAGGTCGGGAAAGATCCGTGCGCTTAAGTCCGCGCCGGCGAAGAATCGGATTTCATCGCTCAATGACTCGGCGTCGCGCGAATTCTGCGCGATGACGATCAAAGGTCCGTTGGAGCGCGCCGCCGCCTCCGCAATGGCGAGCGCCGCGGCCGCGCCGTAGAGCTTGCCCCACTTGACGATGGGCTGTTCGGCTTGAGGCAGTATGGGGGAGAGCAGGAGACGACACCTGGGAAAAAGCGAAAAATAAATGCCCGCCGCGAGCGGGTCGCGGTGGGCTTGAATATATGCCTTACAATTCTACGTGAATTTGCTTTATGGGTTTGCGGGGACAGGGTCCGCGGCGGCGGGCTCCGCGGCGGCTTGATTCGCCACGACGCTGTGGATCACGTGCTCCGCCTCGAAATAGACCACGAATCCGGGATACTCCCAGCGGGAAATCGGCGGCTTTCCGACGGCCGGAACCTTGCTGACCGGGGCTCCGAACTTGGCCGCTACCTGGTCCATGGTCATGCCTCGGGTCGGCGTGGCGACATCGGTCTGCTTGACCGCGATGCCGTTGTCGACCGCAATGGTTGCGCCTCCCGCGAGGCCGCTGGCGAACACTGCCGCAAGCAGTAGGTTTCGATACCTCATGACGTACTTCATGATTTGACCCCCATTCTTGGCTGCACTTTCCTCCGCCAAACTATAGCACTACCTCCGGGGCGCAATAGTTGACTCAATTAACACTCTGATTACATTGTCATTTGTGGTTTAATCGCCGCCAATGTTCCAGCCCGTACCGGTGTTCGTGGGCCTGCGCTATTCGTTGGCCCGCGAACATAGCTTTTTCGTGTCTTTCATCACCTGGGTCTCGCTATTGGGGGTCGCGCTGGGCGTGGCCGCCCTGATCACGGTCCTGTCGGTCATGAACGGGCTGGAAACCGAATTGCGGACCCGGTTGCTCAGCCTGACGGCGCACGCGAGCCTGAATGCCGCAGGAGCGCCGATCACGGACTGGCAGGACCGGATTGCGCAGTTGCAGGGATCGCCGGGGCTTCTGGGCGCGGCGCCGTTTCTCGATACCGACGCCATGTTGAGCCGCCCGCCGTCCATGAGCGGCGCCATCGTCCGCGGAATCGATCCCAAGCTCGAGGGCCGTGTCTCGTCCATCGGGGATGCCATGCGCGAGGGCAAACTCAGCGACCTCGTCCCGAAGGCCAATCGGATCATCCTCGGCCGGGCGCTTGCCTACGAGCTGCAAGTCGCGGTCGGCGATCAGGTGACGGTGATGATCCCCGGCAATTCTGCATCGGCCTCGGGCCTGAGCGATGCGATCGTGCCGCGCCTGCGCGACTTCCAGGTCGCGGGCATTTTCGAGGTCGGGCTGCAGGAGCACGACAGCGTGCTTGCGCTGATCAACCTGGAGGATGCAGAGGCGCTGCGGGGCCTCAACGGCCCGACCGGAATACGCCTCAAATTCAACGACGTGCTGAAGGCCCCGGAACTCGCACGCATCGCCGCCGCGCGGCTGTCACCGGGTTTGAGGGTGCGCGACTGGACGCAGGACAACGAGGCGTACTTCCGCGCCATACGCATCGAGAAGACCATGATGGGACTCATCTTGATGCTCATCGTCGCCGTGGCGGTATTCAATATCGTGGCGACGCTGGTCATGGTGGTGAACGACAAGCGCACCGACATTGCGATCCTGCGCACCGTGGGCATGAGTCCCCGGGGCGTCATCGCCGTGTTCATGACGCAAGGTGTGCTGATCGGCTGGATCGGCGCCGCCTTGGGAGTCATCTTGGGGCTGGCGCTTGCGCTGAACGTGGATGTCATCGTGCCGTTCCTCGAACAAACGTTCGGCTTTCACTTCATGGACCCGGACGTGTACTACATAACGGGGCTGCCGAGCGAGGTGCACGCCCCCGATGTGGTGAGGATCGCGGCGGCCGCGCTGTTCCTGACGCTGGTCGCGACGGTGTACCCCGCGCTGCAAGCCGCACGAACTCAGCCCGCCGAAGCGCTGCGATACGAATGACGCGACATTGGTACGAAGGATTCGTGGGGTTGCGGTATCTGCGAGCGTCGCCGAAGCGCGGCTCCCTGTCCTTGATCGCGGGGATCGCGATCGCAGGCCTCGCCATCGGCGTCGCGGTGTTGATCGTGGTTCTGTCGGTCATGAACGGCTTCGAAGAGGTGCTGCGAACGCGAATCCTAAGTTTGACGGCGCACGCCACGATATCCGGCATCGACGGGAGAATCGCCGATTGGCGGGCGGATCTCGAGAAACTCGAGCGCTTTCCCGGAGTGGCGGGCGCGGCGCCTTATATCGAAGAGCAAGGAATGCTGATGCACGGCGAGAAGTCCTCGGGGGTGCTGGTGCGCGGCATTCTGCCGGACGCGGAGCGTCGCGTCGTCGACTTGGCGCCGCACTTGACCGGCGGACGGATCGACGACCTGGCCGCGGGCAAGTACCGTGTAATACTGGGATCGGCGCTGGCCGAGGAGCTCGGCGCGAAG
The DNA here is from genome assembly GCA_963702735.1 of uncultured Gammaproteobacteria bacterium. Lineage (GTDB taxonomy): Bacteria > Pseudomonadota > Gammaproteobacteria > Steroidobacterales > Steroidobacteraceae > Bog-1198. The sequence goes on from CAVPDW010000003.1 coordinate 1,689,758, forward strand.
GTCGGCGATCGCGTGGTGTTGTTGGTGGCCTTGGGGGATGTCACCCCGGCGGGCGTGATTCCGCGGATGCGCGCGTTCCATGTGACGGGCATCCTCTCCATCGGCATGTACGAATACGACAGGCGGATCGCCATCGTTGCCATGCAGGATGCCGCCAAGGTCCTGCGCATGGGCGACGATGTCACGGGCATTCGCTTGAAGCTCAACGACATGTACGCCGCCCCGCGCGTGTCGCGCGCCGCGGCCGTGTCGATCGGCGGCGACGTGCAGATCCAGGATTGGACCAACGAGCATGCCAATTTCTTCCGTTCGATCTCGATCACCAAACGGATCTTGTTCTTCATCCTGTCGCTGATGGTGGCAGTGGCCGCATTCAACATCGTCTCGACCATGGTGATGGTGGTGAAGGACAAGCGCGGCGACATCGCCATCCTGCGCACCCTCGGATCCTCGCCCCGCAGCATTTTGGCGATATTCGTGGTGCAAGGCAGCCTGATTGGGCTCCTCGGCATCGGCGCCGGCGTGCTCCTGGGCGTGCTGGTCGCGGCGAATCTTCAGGATCTGGTGCACGGACTGGAAGCAATCGTCGGATTCAAGTTCCTGGACGCGCGCGTGTACTTCATGAGCGACCTGCCCGCGCGGGTTCACGCCGCGGACGTGGTTCGGATCTGCGGCTTTGCATTCGTGCTCGCGTGCCTGTCGACGCTGTATCCGGCGGCGCGTGCCGCGCTTCTCCCGCCCGCAGAATCTCTGCGAAACGATTGAGGATGGACCAGACGATGCCGAATTCAACTGCCCCGGTGCTCCAGGGAAAGGAACTCGCGAAGGACTTCATCCAGGGAGGCGCGACGATCCATGTGCTGCGCGCGGCGTCCATCGTCGTGGGGGCCGGTGAGCGCATCGCCATCGTGGGCGCATCGGGGTCCGGAAAGACGACTTTGTTGCAGCTGCTGGGGGGGCTCGATTTGCCGACGAGCGGCACCGTGGAGATCGCGGGATCGGCCATGAACCGCCTGAGCGATGCAGAGCGCGGATATCTGCGCAATCGCGCGGTGGGTTTCGTCTATCAATTCCATCATCTGCTGCCGGAGTTCACCGCTCTGGAGAATGTGGCAATGCCGCTGCTCGTGCGGCGAACCGATCCGCGCGACGCCAGGGCGCAAGCGAGCGAGCTACTCGCGCGCGTCGGTCTCGCCGGACGCCTCTCGCATCGGCCTTCGCAACTCTCCGGCGGCGAGCGGCAGCGCGCGGCCGTGGCCCGTGCGCTCGTGACTCGGCCGCAGCTGGTGCTGGCCGACGAACCCACCGGCAATCTGGACGGCAGGAATGCGGCCCAGGTGTTCGAATTGATGCTGGAGCTGAATCGCGAGCTCGGCACCAGTCTCGTGATCGTGACCCACGATGAGCGCCTTGCGGGGCGCCTCGATCGGGTGCTGGTGCTGACGGACGGAATTCTAGTCGAGCGCGGCGCCGCGGGCGTTTGATCGGGCGGCGCGCCTGCGACGCAGGTGGTGGAGGACGTGCGCGCGCCATGCCAATTGCGCCAGCACGTAGCCTATCCCGGCCGCCGTCAACCCCAGAACCAGGGCTCCGAGCAGCAGCGGCGCCCATAATTCGCCGATATGCCTCCACGGATGCCGGTGATGCAGCTCATGCAGTACGGGCGCCAAATCCATTCCCATGAGCTTTGCACCGACCCAGATCGATCCTGCGACCTGCGGCAGCCAGGTGAAGGGGTTGCTGAGGAAGACCGTGGCGATGAGCACCGGAAGGTTCAAGCGGAACAACACCCCCAGTATGACGCAGGTCACAATATGCACGGGCAGGGGCGAGGGCGGAATGAACGCGATGAACAGGCCGACGGCAAACGCGCGAGTCACGCTGTGCCTATGGAATGTCCAGCAGCCGCGGGCGAGCACGAGCGTCTTAAAGGGCCTCAAACACCAGAGTTTCTCCAGCGTATGGCGGTCCGGTGTGATGCGTTTCAGCCAGCGTTGCATGAATTGAGGTGGGCTCCCACGCGGGCATTATGCCGTTTTCGAAGGGTGGCGACAGTGATCCACGACCGCCCCTCAAATCAACGGGTTAGGTTCCGGCCGATGGCGGTATCTGAACCGTCGGCGGTCAAGTATCATGCCCGGCAGATTTGCACTTGACTTAAAGAGGACGCAATGTGGGAGATTATCCGCGCGGGCGGCGGCTTCATGTGGCCGATCATTTTATGTTCCATCGCGGCGGTGGCCATCATATTGGAGCGCCTTTGGACTTTGCAGAGCAGCCGGGTCATACCGCGCGATCTGTCTCAGAAGGTGTGGAACTGGATTGAAGCGGACCAGCTCAGCGACAAGCTGGTGGCCGCGCTCGAGCAGAATTCGCCGCTCGGCAAGCTTCTGGCCATCGGCCTCGCCAATCGCAACAAGTCGCGCGCGCTGATGGTGGAACGGCTCGAGGACGGCGGCCGGCACGTGGTGCATGAACTAGAACGATTTCTCAACACTCTGGGCACGATCGCGGCGGTTGCACCGCTGCTGGGCCTCCTGGGAACGGTCGCCGGCATCATTCACGCGTTCAATGCGATCACCGCCAACGGCATCGGCGACCCCAGGATACTGTCCGGCGGCATCGGTGAGGCGCTCATCACGACGGCGGCGGGATTGACGGTCGCCATTCCCTCGCTCATCGCCTACCGCTTTCTGCGCAGCAAGGTCGAGCGTCTGGTCGTGCGCATGGAGAAGGAAGCCATGAAGCTGGTCGATGCGCTGGATGAGCGCGGCATGCTGAAGCCGGGCGAATAACCCATGAACCTGCGCCCGCGCCACCGCGAAGACCCTGAAATCAATCTGATATCGATGATCGATGTTCTGCTCGTGCTGTTGATCTTCTTCATGGTCTCCACCACGTTCAATCAAGAAGGGCGGGTCAGAGTGCAGCTGCCCCAGGCGAGCGAAGTTCCGTTGCCGCGCGGCTCGCACGAGCCGCTGGTGATCACCGTCACGGCGGAGGGAACCTACCGGGTCAATGAGCGCACTTTGATCAATTCCAGTCCCGACACCCTGCGGGCCGCGCTGCTCAAGGAGGCCGGCGCCGATCGCGGGCCCATCACGATTCGCGCCGATGCGCGCACCACGCATCAGGCCGTCGTCACCGCGATGGATGTGGCCGGCAGACTGGGATTCGCACAATTGAACATCGCGACCGTGCACGAGGAAGCCGCGCCTTGAGCGCAGCGGCCGCCGCACGTCTGAAAGCCGCCGGCGATTCCTGGCCCATCTATCGGCGGCTGCTGAAATACGCGAAGCCCTACCTCGGTGTGTTTCTGATCGGCGTTTTGGGCGCGGGTTTGTTCGCGGCGTCCAATGTGGCGCTCGCGTACCTGATCCAGAAGTTCCTGCGCGGCGCGTTCTTGGTCAAGAATCCGGACGTTTTGTGGCAGGTTCCCATCGGCGTCGTGGTGCTGTTCACCGCGCGCGGCATCGGGGATTATGTGCAGAGCTATTACCCGAGCTGGGTCGGCAGGCAGGTCATCAAGGGGCTGCGGCGCGATGTATTCTCGCACTACCTGCGGCTGCCTGCGGCCTATCTCGATAAACAGCAGTCCGGGCATTTGTTGTCGAAGTTGACCAACAACATCGAACTGGTGGCCGCGGCGGCGACCAGCGCGGCGATCTCGCTGATCAGCGACAGCCTGACGATTCTCGCCCTGCTGGGCTGGCTGTTCTACAAGAATTGGCGCCTCGCGGGGTTTTGTCTCATCGTGGCGCCCGTTATCGCCTGGTTGATGAAGATCGCCAACCGCAGTTTTCGGCGCTACAGCGAGCGCATTCAAAATTCCATGGGAGACATCACACGCGTCACCAAGGAGGCCATCGATGCGCATCGCTTGATCAAGATTTTCAACGCCGAGGACCATCAGACCGAGCGGTTCGAACTGGTCAACGAGCACAATCGCGTCTCCAACATGAAGCTGATACGCGCGAAGGCCATCAGCAATCCGGTCGTCCAGAGCATGGCCTCCGTGGCGCTAGGCTGCGTTCTTTATGTGGCAATCAGGCAGGTGTTTTCCCAAAACGTGGGGGTCGATGATTTCTTCGGGTTTCTGGCCGCACTGATGATGATCCCGTCGCCGCTGCGCAGCCTGGTCAACATGAGCGGGCCGCTGCAGCAGGGTATCGCCGCCGGCCAGAGCGTATTCGAGATCCTGGACCATCCGACCGAAGGCAGCGGCGGTTCGCGCACGATCGCGCGCGCGCGCGGCGAAATCGAGTTTCGCAATGTGTCGTTCGGCTACGGGGACGAGAAGGGGGATGTGCTGCGCGATGTGAGTTTTCGCGTGCGCCCCGGCGAGACCGTGGCCCTCGTCGGCCCTTCGGGCAGCGGCAAGACGACCCTGGTCGGCCTGGTGCCGCGGTTCTACGATGCGCAGCAGGGGGCGGTGCTGCTCGACGGCACGGATGTGCGCGAATTCAGGTTGACGGACCTGCGGGCCCAGGTGAGCCTGGTCAGCCAGGACGTGGTTCTTTTCAACGACACCATTCGCAACAACATCGCCTTCAATGCCGTCGGCAAGACGGACGCGGAAGTGGAGGCGGCCGCGCGCGCCGCCAACGTCATGGAATTCGTCTCCCAGCAACCGCAGGGCTTCGAGACGCCGTTGACCGACCGCGGCCAGAATTTTTCGGGCGGTCAGCGGCAGCGAATTTCCATCGCGCGGGCGCTGCTCAAGGACTCTCCCGTGCTGATCCTGGACGAGGCCACCGCCGCTCTCGACAACGAATCGGAGCGCCGCGTGCAACAGGAGCTCGGAGTATTGATGCAGGGCCGTACGACGCTGGTGATCGCACACCGCTTGTCCACGGTCGAAGGCGCCGACCGAATCATCGTTTTGGACCAGGGACGAATCGTCGAAAGCGGGACGCACCGGGAACTTCTGGCCCGCGGCGGATTGTACGCGGCGCTGCACGGGACGCTCGTCGGCGGCTCCTAGCGCGGCGCCGAAGATGTCGGTTCAATCCTGGCTCAATCGGATTTGGTACGAACGCCGCTCGCCGCCGTGGTGGCTTGTGCCGCTCTCCTCGATCTACGGCGCTGCGGTTCGATCGCGCAGCTATCTCTACGCGAAGCGCCTGCGTAGATCGATACGGGTGTCGGTGCCGGTCGTCGTGGTGGGGAACCTGAGCGTCGGAGGCACCGGCAAGACTCCGTTGGTGTGCTGGTTGGTCGCTCGCCTGGCTGAGCTTGGATTCAGGCCCGGAGTGGTCACCCGCGGCTACGGAGGCTCATCGCGTCATGCGCGGATCATCGACGCGTCCGCCGATCCGAACGACGTCGGCGACGAGCCGGTATTGCTGTTGCGCCGTACCGCGGCGCCGGTGGCGGTCGGCCGCGACCGGCCGGCGGCGGCGCAGCTTCTGGCGAATGCTGGATGCGACGTCGTGGTGAGCGACGATGGGCTGCAGCACTACGCCCTGGCGCGCGATTGCGAAATTGTCGTCGTCGACGGCGAGCGGCGCTTCGGCAACGGTTCGCTGTTGCCTGCGGGGCCGCTGCGCGAGCCGAAGGGGCGGCTGGCGGCGGCAGACGCCGTGGTCGTGAACGGCGGCCGCCCGCCCTTCGACGGCGCGGTTTGCATGTGCCTGGAGGCCGCCTGCGCATCGAGTTTGATCGGCGGTTCGGTCAAGGCGCTGGCCGAGTTCGCGGGGCTCAAAGTGCATGCCGTCGCCGGCATCGGCAACCCGCAGCGGTTCTTCGACATGCTGCGCGCGCACGGCATCCTGGTTGTGGCCCATCCGCTGCCTGATCATGCGCGGTTGCATGCGGGGGATATTTCCTTCGGCGACGGTTGTCCGGTGCTCATGACCGAAAAAGATGCCGTAAAATGCGCCGGGATCGCCGGCCCGCATCATTGGTACGTACCGGTGAGCGCGAGCTTCGGCGGCGGTGACTCGAAGATGCTGCTCGACATCGTGACTCGGGCCATGTCAAGGCGCGCGGCGCGCGCGTGAGGATGTTATGGATAAGCGATTGCTGGAATTGTTGGTGTGTCCGATTTGCAAAGGGCCCTTGCGCAGCGCCGGCGCAGGCGGCGCACTCGAGCTGGTGTGCCGCCCGGATCGCCTGGCCTATCCCGTGCGCGAGGGAATCCCGGTGATGCTGCCGGAGGAGGCGAGAACCCTCGGCGTCGACGATCCCCTGCTCGACCGTTGACCGCGGGCGAAGCGCAGTTGTTTCACGTCGTCATACCCTCGCGTCTCGCCGCCGCGCGCCTGCCGGGCAAGCCGCTTCTCATGATCGGCGATCGGCCTCTGATCCAATGGGTGTGGCAGTGCGCGCGGGCGAGCGGGGCGGCGTCGGTAACCGTCGCGACGGATGATGCACGCATCGCCGATGCGGCGAGGGCGTTCGGTGCCGAGTGTCTGATGACATCGCCGCGGCACGCCTCCGGAACGGACCGAATCGCCGAAGTGGTGCGCGCAAAGGGCTTCGCTGCCGATGAAATCGTCGTGAACCTCCAGGGCGATGAACCCATGATGCCCCCGGCCGTGATCGACGAAGTGGCGGAAGCGCTGCGCACCCGTACGCATGCAGACATCGCGACGGCGGTCGCGCCCATTATCTCGCTGGCTGAATTTGTCGATCCGAGCTGCGTGAAGGCGCTGCGCGCCCTAAACGGCGAAGCGCTGTATTTCAGCCGGGCGCCGGTGCCCTGGCCGCGCGATGCGGCGACCCGTGACGGGCCCGCGCAGTTTGCCGGCGCCTGGCGCCATGTCGGCATCTATGCCTACCGCGTCCGCAGCCTGCTGCAATTCGCGTCGTGGCCGCCGACGCCGCTCGAGGAGTGCGAAAGACTCGAGCAACTGCGCGCGCTGGAGCACGGCATGCGGATTCACTTGGTAGCGCTGTCCGAGGCGCCGCCCTCCGGCGTGGATACTCCCGAGGATCTTGAGCGTGCGCGCGCGCGCCTGGCCGGCGTGTGAGAGTACTGTTCGTACGCCTGGGCAACGCTTATTTTGCCGAGTGATTGTGGCTAGCCCTGGTGGCGCAACTCCTGCCAGGCTTCGAGCTCCTCCCGTGTGATCCCCAATCCTCCGATCCGCGACCCATCGAGATTCTCAAGTTCCGCGAGCACGTCGGAGATGAATTTCTCACGATCTTGCGGCTCGACGTTCGCCGGCACGTGCGCTGTGATCCACTCTGTCGCGTCGTCGGGCGGCACCTTCGCGCGCACCAGGTCCGTTACCAAGGCGCGTCGCGACGGCCGGTAAAGTGCTGTAATCTCGTCGAACCCGACCACTTGAACAGTGGTGTCGTAACGCTGGCAGCTGCGCCGGTACGACCACGCGTAAAGATCCGCGAGCGGACCGACCTCGTTGAGTTCATAGACCGCGATCGTCGCCTTGAGATAAGAATCCTGATCCACCTCCACGAAGGACTGCGGCACGTAGTCGACGCGGATCAACGGAATGATCGAGGCAAGGCGCGCGGTGCGCTTGTTTACGTCGACGAAGGCCTGCAGATACGAAATATGCGCGAGCAGAAACAGGCTCTGCTCGAACGGATCCAGGATGGCGCGCGCTTTCTCAAGCAGCAAGAGCAGCAGCCGCGTCAGCCTGACCCGGCCATCGATGGGAGCGTACGTGGTGCCGCTCACACGGATGCTGTCCTCGCGGATCTGCCCGGCAGCGCCCGGCGCGACGAGACTGTCGGCGAGGAGATAGTGGAGCGTGCGGATCGTGTTCTCGTCGGCCTGCAGGCTGTTGACGTGCCGCACGAGATAGTCGATCGCTTCCTTGTGATTCAGGATCATGATGCGCTCGGCATTTGGTTTTCCCGGGGCCGCCACGCCTTGCAGCAGGAGCCGCTCGGTGTCGAGGAGCGTGTAGGTATTCCCCTCGAGGCGGGATGAGTTGAAAGCAAGGTCGATCAGCAGCCGGTGGTAGATCCTCTGGATGTAAGTTCCGGCGCGACCGTAGATCGGATCGCGCTTGCCGAGCGCTGCGAGCTCCTCGCGGTGTGTGGGCGTCAGATATGCGCTCTGGTTGGGCACATAGGCTTGGAGCCAGTCCTCCCGGTAAGTCGCCGGCGGGCGCGTATATGGGGGCGCCTCGACTCGTCTGATCACCACCTGGCTTTCCGCCGAGAAAACCGGCTGGACTGCCACGGTCGAAGCTTGCCCCTCGAGGCTGATCGTGGCCGTTCGCGGAACCACGGGGCGATCTCGCAGGCGATAACGTCGACCCTTGCGCTCACCTCGGGACTCGACGACGCCTTCCTCGACGAAATGCCGGAGCCAGTTGCGCAGCGTCCGGTCGGGCACATCGATGGTCGCGCGGATCTGGGCGCGCGCGGTCCAGCCATCCCCGCGTGCACGGAGGAGGTTGAGTACTTGTGATTTATCGGCCATTTATCGGCCAATATATCGGCCAAACCAACCAAATTCAATATTTATCGGCCATATGGGCCATTATAGGGTGAAATTCGGCCATACATGGAAGGGCCTCGGCCTAGGCGATTGAAGGCCCCGACCGAAGTCCGGATTGTTCGGGACCTCGGTCCGAAGATTGCTCAGAGCTTGCCTGGCGGGTCTACCTTGATGGCGGGCGACCCGCGGCGACACTCATAGACGCGTCCGACCCCCACGGTTGGCAGCCTGTCCGGCCGCCGCCGTTTGATCCGAAGACCGACAAGTTCGTTAGAGCGGACCGACTTGGGAAGTTGAAGACGGCTGGCTTGTCGGCTTCAGTCACGGCGAATTCGGCGCTGTACTCCATTAGTTTAGTCAGAGCGGTAAACGCAACAACAGGATCTCGGATCATCAAGTCGTGAGCTTCTTCACGCTGGCAGGCGGGGTGTTTTGTTGGCGAGATGGATCTGGCGACAAACACAGTCCGTTCACTCGCGATCCGATAATATTTGCCGCTTCGGGAGTGTATCCGGGGACAGCCCGAGACACGTCGAGACACAATAAGATAAGCAGTCAATTAGTTACGTTTGTAAGTGCCGGTATGAAAATCCTTTTCGTTTGTCTCGGCAACATCTGCCGAAGCCCCACGGCGGAGGGAGTATTGCGGCATCTGCTCGCGCAAGAGGCACCCGAAATGCGGGTTGAAGTCGATTCGGCGGGAACTGCCGGATATCACATCGGCCATCCTCCCGATGTGCGCAGCCAGCGTGCGGCTCATGCGCGCGGAATCGACTTGAGCGGCTTGCGCGCGCGGCAGGTCGCGGCGGATGATTTTCTGCGGTTCGACCTCATCCTCGCCATGGATAGAAACAATATGAAGAAGCTCGAGGCCATGCGTCCCGCAGAGTCGCGCGCCCGCCTGAGGCTCTTCTTGGAGTATGCGCCGGAGTCGGGCCGGATCGACATGCCCGATCCGTATTACGGGGACGCACGCGGCTTCGAAGAGGTACTGAACCTTTCCGTCGCCGCGTCGCGAGGACTGATCGCCGCTCTGCAAAGACCGCTGTAGCGGCCCGACCAACTCCGACGATGTTGCAGCCGGCTGGATGCCGAAGGGCGCTTGCTTGATCGCCTCGATATTGGACATGCTGGGATCGCTGCGCAGTCGGTAGGACGTAGCCGCCGGTTTAGAGACCTGTAATATGACCATGAGATGACTAGCGAGGCCCGCTAATGCCGTACACGATTTCGCACGCCGCGGCCATTCTGCCTTTTTCCCGCTTGCTTGCGCGGTGGCGCCTGCTGTCGGCAGCCGTGATCGGCGCCATGGCTCCTGATTTCGGGCTGTTCTTTCCCTGGCACATCCGCCGCTTCGAAACTCACAGCGCCATCGCAGCGTTTACTTTCTGCTTGCCGGTGGGCCTGGCGGGCTACTGGGTATTTCAATACCTGATCAAGACTCCGGTGCTGGAGGTCCTGCCCGAAGGTGCCTATGCGCGGTGGCACCCCTATTCATCACCCGCAGCCCTCGCCAGCGTCAGGCAATGGATTTTAGCTGCGTGTGGGGTGTTGGGGGGAACGCTGACGCACCTCGTATGGGATGCATTCACTCACGAGAACGCACGCGGCGTGCGCATGATCCCCTGGCTCGAGGAGCCCATCGTCGAAATCGGCAACCACCACATGGGGGGAATCAGGCTGATGCAGGATGGCAGTTCGCTATTCGGACTGGCTGTGGTGTTGGGGTTTGTGTGGTACAGCTTGCGGCGCGGTCGCGAATCCGCCGTGCCCGGCCGGCCCCTGCGGTCGACGGAGCGCCGTCTGTGGATGATGGCCTATGTGGTTGTCGCAATCCTCCTGAGTGCCGCCTGGTTGATATGGGCGCGAGCGGGGGAGTTTCCAGGGCATTCATACAAGGCTCTGGCAACCGGCATCGCCGTGGCCGCCCTTCGCGGCCTGGCCACGGCGCTGTTGTGCACCAGTCTCGCCCTGGACTGGCGTCTGCGGGCGCTGCGCTCCTCGAGAGCGCGCACAACTCCCTAGTTCCTGGAGGCTACCGGTCGTCCGGACCGATACGCGGCACCTCGCTCGGGGCGGACGACCACACCACATACTTGTCGCCGCCGCCAGCACTCGATGCCGGCGGCGCTTCGGGAGCGCGCGCCGGCGGGACAGGATCGCGGGGCGCTTCGAAGGCAGCCGCAGGAGCGCTGTCGCGGCCTTCACCGGTACTCGAGGGGGCATCGGAGCCGGACCCAGACGCGCTTCCCTGGCCCGGGCCGCTGGCCTGATTCGTGCCCGGCGTTGCGCCTGGGCCGCCGTTGACGGCGCCTTCCGCGCCCTCGCGCCGGCCACGTCCGCGCCTACGCCGGCTTCGCCCGCCGCGCTCGCCACGATCGTTGTTGGGGCGTTCGCCGCCCGCTGCGGCCTCGGGGCCGCGCGGTTCATTGCGGGGTGGTTGATCTGCTCGCTGCGCCTGTTCCGGACGGGGCGCGAAGTCCGTGCGCGGAGCGCGATCCGGCTGCGCACCGCCTTCGGGGCGGCGCGGGCCGGCATCGCCGCGGTTCTCGCCGCGAGGGCGTCCCTCGCGTCGGGGATCCCGCGACCCGTCGCGCCGCACATCCCGGTTTCGATCGCGATCGCCGCGCTCCCGATGCCGATCTCGGTCGCCGCCGCCGCCGCCGCCGCTGCTGCCGCTGCGGTAGCGGTCGTGCCGCGCGTCGCGATGCGCCGGCCGATTGCGCTGGGTATTGGGAGATGGCGACGGAGCCGCAGTGTCGGCGCCGCCGCTGCCGAACAGCCAACGCCAAAAGCGAACCAACGCTCCCGCCTGTGGCGCCGCGACAGCCGCAGGGGCGGGGGCGGGCACCGGCATGGGTGCGATGGGTGCCGCGGAGGCCGGCAGAATGCTGGGAACCAGGGGCACGTCGCCTTGCGGTTTCTTGTCGCGGTTGCCGATGTTCGAATCGTCGATCGTAGGCTGATCGGCGAGCTGGTAGCTGACAGTGGAGTTCTCCGGCAGTTCCTTCTCGTCGTCACGGATTCGTCGCAGGGTGTAGGCCGGCGTCTGCAGATGCGGATTCGGCACGATCACCAGTGAGACCTTGTCGCGCGACTCGATTTGATTGAGCCAATCGCGCTTCTCGTTCATGAGATAGGTTGCGACATCGACCGGAACCTGCGCGATGACGCGCCCGGTGCGCTCCTTGCGCGCCTCTTCCCCGATCAGGCGCAACAGCGCCAGGGACATCGACTCCACGCCGCGGATCGTGCCCATGCCGCCGCAGCGCGGGCAGTTGATGTGCGTCGTTTCGCTCAAGGCGGGCCGCAAGCGCTGCCGCGACAGCTCGAGCAGGCCGAAGCGTGACAATCGCCCGAGCTGGATGCGGGCGCGGTCCATCTTGACCGCGTCGCGCAGCATGTCCTCGACCGCGCGCTGATTCGCCTGCGACTCCATATCGATGAAGTCGATGACGATGAGGCCGCCGATGTCGCGCAGGCGCAGTTGCCGCGCGATTTCCTCGGCCGCCTCGAGATTGGTGTTGCGCGCGGTGGCTTCGATGTCGCCGCCCCGGGTGCTGCGGGCCGAATTGATGTCGATGGAGACCAACGCCTCGGTATGGTCGATCACCAGGCTTCCGCCCGAGGGCAGGGTGACCTTGTGCGAGTAGGCGGATTCGATCTGGCTTTCGATCTGGTAGCGCGTGAACAGCGGTACCGGATCTTGATACAACTTGAGTTTGCGCTGCGCATCGGGGGGCATGAAGCGCTGCATGTACTCCTGGGCCTTCTGAAAGGCCTCGGGCTGATCGATGAGGCATTCGCCGACATCGTCCGAGAAGTAGTCGCGAAGCCCGCGGGTCACCGCGTCGCTTTCCTGAAAGATCAGAAAGGGCGCGGGCCGGCCGTCGTTCGCCGCCACGATCGCGTCCCATGCCGTCTTGAGATTGTTCAAGTCCCACTGCAGCTCTTCGGTGGTTCGGCCGACGCCTGCCGTGCGCACGATGGCGCCCATGCCGTCGGGAATCTGCAGGCCGTTCATGGCCTCGCGCATTTGATCGCGGTCCTCGCCTTCGATGCGGCGCGAAACCCCGCCCGCGCGCGGGTTGTTGGGCATCAGCACCAGGAAGCGGCCGGCAAGACTGATGAAGGTCGTGAGCGCCGCACCCTTGTTGCCGCGTTCCTCCTTTTCCACCTGAACGATCAGCTCCTGGCCTTCCTTGAGCAGATCCTTGATGTTCTGCTTGCCCTGTGCGGATGCCTGGGTGCTGAAGTACTCCCGCGAGACCTCTTTCAGCGGCAGGAAGCCATGGCGCTGAGCGCCGTATTCGACGAACGCCGCTTCGAGACTCGGCTCTACGCGGGTGATCCGGCCTTTATAAATATTGGATTTTTTCTGTTCCCGGGATGGGATCTCAATCGATAAATCGTAGAGTTTCTGACCGTCGACGAGTGCGACTCGCAGTTCTTCTTCTTGAACTGCGTTGACGAGCATTCTTTTCATGTGCCCCAACTAAGGTGGTAGGGGCCGAGGAGGTGAGCTTGAGAATAGAAGCCGGCGCCGCGACGAAAGGGAGCGTTGCAAATAGGGTTACGCCGAGCGCGAGCCACGCGACCGGAGTCGATTCAACCCAATTCTGCCAAATCCCAATTCCCAAAGGAAACATACGGCAAGCCCCGCGGCCTTGTTCTCGGTTAACCGCTTGTCAGACGCCGAGGCTCATGTTGCGCTCTCTTGCGTCCGTCTCATCGGCCGAGCGATGGTCTGGAAATCCAGAACCAACTAATATGCGGCTCCCCATCGGATGGGGGGCCACCGGAAACCGGTGTCTTCATGCAAACCCAAGAAACGGGCGTCGCCCTTCAAATGGTTCAGCGCCTGACACGGTTTTAGGACATTATCATGACGGCCCCACTGGGTCAATGTAATCAATACCTTAGATGATTGCTCCACGAGCACGAGCGAACCCATGAACAGCCCCGGCACTGAAACCACGCGCCTCCATTCGCCCAAAAGCCCCGTAATCCTGCGCACGGTGACCGCCGACGAGGCCGGTCAGAGAGTGGACAATTTTCTGATGCGCCACTTCAAATCGGTGCCCCGCAGCAGGGTCTATCGGCTGCTGCGCAAGGGAGAAGTACGCGTGAATCGCAAGCGCGTCGATGCCGAATACCGCATTCAGGAGGGGGACGAAGTGCGCCTGCCGCCGGTGCGAATCGATGCAGGCGATGAATCAGGGCGGCCGCCGGGACCCTCGGGCAGCCTGCTGGAGCTCATCGAGCGAGCGGTGATCTTCCAGGACAAGCACCTGTTGGTGATCAACAAGCCCGCCGGGGTCGCGGTGCACGGCGGCAGCGGCATGAGCTTCGGCGTCATTGAGGCGCTGCGCGCGTCGCGTCCGCGCGAGACCTTGGAACTGGTGCATCGCCTCGACCGCGACACCAGCGGCTGTCTATTGGTGGCCCGCGATCGTGCCACGCTCACCGCGCTGCATGCGGTGATCCGCAACGGCGGCATGACCAAGACCTATCTGGCCTTGGTGGCGGGCAGCTGGCAGTTGGGAACCAAACGCATCGATGCGCCGTTGGCGACCGACAATCGCCAGCATGGCGAGCGGCACGTGCGCGTCGCAGCCTCGGGCAAGGACTCGGTCAGCCTGTTCAAGCCGGTACAGTTCTTTGGGCCGCTTGCAACCCTGATGGAGGTCGACATCCCCACGGGGCGCACTCACCAGATTCGGGTGCATGCATCCTTTGCCGGGCATCCGCTGTTGGGCGACGACAAATACGGCGATCGCGAGCGCAATGCCGAACTCAAACGTCATGGCCTCAGGCGCACCTTCCTGCACGCTCAATCGGTGGCGTTCGAATGGCCCGGTACGGGTGTGCCGTTTCACGCGAGCGCGCCGCTGCCGGGCGAGCTCGCCGCAGTGCTCGACGCGATACTGCCCATGAAACGGACACAGAGGCGCCCGGCGGCGAAGCGCCCTGCGCGCCGCTGACGGTGCCCGCGCCTCGAGCATCGACCCGGGGGGAAATACCGCCGATTTCACGGCAATTCGAATCCCACCCCGCGCAGCGCCGCGCTCAAGCGAATCAGCGGCAATCCGATCAGGGCGCTGGGATCGACGCTGTCGATCGATTCGCACAGAGCGATCCCGAGGCCCTCGCTTTTGAAGCCGCCGGCGCAGTCGATCGGCGCCTCGAGGGCGACGTAGCGAGCAATGGTCGCCTCGTCGAGCCTGCGAAACGTCACCCGGGTGATATCGATGAATTCGTGTACTGCGTGTCCGCTGTGCCGCACCATGGCCACCGCCGTCATGAAGGACACGGCCCCACCCGAACAGGCCCGCAACTGCTCGATGCAACGGGCTTCCGTGCCCGGCTTGCCGAGGATCATCTCTCCCTCGGGGCCTTCCCGCGCCGCAACCTGGTCGGAACCTATGATCCAGGCGTCAGGGTGCAGCAGCGCCACGGCGGCGGCCTTGGCTCTCGCCAGACGGGCCGCCAGCGCGAGGGACTGCTCGCCGAGACGCATGGTCTCGTCGACTCCCGGGGCAACGCAGGAGAAGGGCAGGCGCAGCCTGGCCAGCAGCTCGCGCCGATATTTCGAGGTCGAGGCTAAAACGAGTGGATGCGGAGACTTCAAAAACAACGACTTGCGCCCGATTCTTTTTTGACAGGGGTGGGAACCGGCCCTATTATACGCGGCCCATGGCTGCGGGCTTGCCGGACCGAGTTGATTGCGCGCACCTGGCGGACGATGCCGTAGCGCTGGAGCGGGTCTATCCGCTCGGTGAGATGCCGCGCGTACAGGACTTGTTGGCGGATGCACGGGGCTCGGTGCGTGCAAGATTCGAATTTGCGAACGCCGAATCGGGACGTGCCGGCGCCACCGTCGCGGTCGAGGCATGCCCGCAATTGATTTGCCAGCGGTGTCTGCAAGGCTTCGCGTACGAGGTGGCGGGCAGCAGCGAGATAGAGTTCTCCGGCGGTGTGAGGCACGGTGAGGGGTCCGTCGCGGCGGACTCGCAACGCGAGGTTTACGCGACCGATGATGGCTTGGTGAGCTTGCGCGAACTGGCCGAGGAAGAATTGTTGTTGGCACTGCCGCTCGTGGCAGCATGCGGCACTCCGTCAACCTGCGGACGGGCGCCGGTATACGCGGCGCGCGAGGCGCGCGCGGGCGAGTCGAGCGATCGAACGCGGCCGTTTACCGCTTTGCAGGATTTGTTGAAGAAAACTTGATAGGACACAGTACTCATGGCAGTTCAAAAAAGCAGAAAAACCCCTTCCAAGCGCGGCATGCACCGTTCGCATTCCGCCCTTGCCGCCCCCGCGGTGTCGATCGACGCCAAGAGCGGCGAGACTCATTCGCGACATCGCATCTCCCGCGAGGGATTCTACCGCGGCCGCAAGGTGCTCGAGACCAAGGCGGACGCGGCAGCGGCCGAAGAATAAATGCGTTGCAGGCGGTGATTCGCACGCCGCGCGGGCTTCATCGACGCAAGTGTCTGCGCTGATCCACATAGCCATCGACGCCATGAGCGGCGACCGCGGACCGTCGGTCTGCGTGCCTGCGGCGCTGGCGGCGGCACGCGAATTCAACGACGTGCGTTTCACGCTCATCGGCCGCGAGGCGGATTTGCAGCGCGAATTGGCGGGCGCGCCGCCGCCCAATGTGTCCTGCCTATTTGCGGCCGATGTCGTCGAGATGACCGATCATCCCCGCGAGGCTCTGCGCCGCAAGAAGGATTCCTCGATGCGCCGTGCAATCGACCTGGTCAAGGCGAAGGAGGCGCACGCCTGCGTCAGCGCGGGAAACACCGGCGCCTTGATGGCCACGGCGCACTTCGTGCTGAAGATGCTCCCCGGGGTGGAACGCCCGGCCATCGTGTCGCTCATTCCTTCGCGCGGCGGCCATACCTACATGCTCGATCTGGGCGCCAACGCCTCATGCACCCCGGCGCAGTTGTCCCAGTTCGCGGTGATGGGATCGGTGCTCGCCGCCGACCTGGAGGGGGCTCACGAAAGGCCGCGGGTGGGCCTGCTCAACATCGGCGCGGAGGACATCAAGGGCAACGATGTCGTTCAGGCCGCGCACAATTTATTGGCCGCGAGCGGGATCAACTACGTCGGCTTCGTCGAGGGACATGATATTTTTTCCGACCAGGTCGACGTCGTGGTCACCGATGGGTTCACCGGCAATGTGGCCCTGAAGGCGATGGAAGGGGTCGCGCGCCTGATCGGCGAGATCATGCGCGAGGAATTTACCCGCTCGCTGCTGCGCAAAGCGGGGGCCGTAGTGGCGAAGCCCGCCCTCAACGCGATCCGGACTCGGCTCGACCCCAGACGCTACAATGGCGCCAGCATGATCGGCTTGAACGGCATCGTGATCAAGAGCCACGGAGGCGCCGATCTTTTCGGATTTCAGCGCGCCATCGAAGTGGCGGTGCAGGAAGCGCGCAACGATTTGCCGGCGCGCGTCGCTCAACGGCTGAGCGCGTCTCGCGAAGCTTGAAGGACAATGATGTACTCACGAATTGCCGGAACCGGCAGCTATTTGCCGGACAAGATACTGACCAATGCGGATCTCGAAAAACTCGTCGACACCAGCGATGAATGGATCCGCACCCGAACCGGCATCGAGCAGCGCCATGTGGCGGCGGAGGGCGAGACCACGACGGATCTCGCGGAGCATGCGTCGCGGCGCGCGATTCAGGATGCAGGGATCACCGCGGCGGACATCGACCTGATTTGCGTCGGCACGACCACGCCGGATCTGGTCTTCCCCAACGTCGGCACATTGTTGCAGGACCGGTTGGGAATTCACGGCAGTCCGGCATTCAGTTTGGAGGCGGCCTGCACCGGTTTCGTCTATGCGCTCAGCGTGGCGGACAAATTCGTCCGGCTGGGGGAGTCAAAATGCGCCCTGGTCGTGGGAGCGGAGACGCTGACTCGAATCGTCGATTGGAAGGACCGCGGCACCTGCGTGCTGTTCGCAGACGGCGCGGGCGCCGTGATTCTGACGCCGTCGAGCGAACCGGGGATCATCAGCACGCGCCTGCACTCGGACGGCAAATACAAGGACTTGCTGCTCTATCCCGACGGCGTATCCAAGGGTTTCAAGCTGGTGCGTGAAGGCAAGGCCGGTGTGCAGATGAAGGGAAACGAGGTGTACAAGGTTGCGGTCAACACGCTTGGACAGCTGGTCACCGAGACCTTGAGCGCAAGCGGCATCGGGCGCGATGCGCTCGACTGGCTGATCCCACATCAGGCGAACATCCGCATCATCGAGGCCATCGCCAAGCGGCTCGATTTGCCGATGGAAAAGGTCATCGTGACGATCAATACCCAGGGCAACACCTCCGCCGCGTCGGTGCCGTTGGCGCTCGACACGGGGATTCGCGACGGCCGGATCAAGCGCGGCCAACTGCTGCTGCTGGAGGCCTTCGGCGGCGGATTCACCTGGGGATCCGCGCTGATACGCTACTGAGGGTCGAAGTCCGCGAATGAGAACGATGATGAGGCTTCTCGTGTTGGCGGCCACGTGTGCGGCGGCCCCGGCGCCTGCGCAAACTTTCCCCCTGGAATCCGGCCAAGATATCATCGGGGAACCCGGCCAGACCGAATCACAGCAGCAAGACACTCTGCCGGACATCGCCCGGCAACACCACCTGGGATTCGACGAGATCATCGCCGCCAATCCCGGCGTCGACATCTGGTTGCCGGGTGCCGGGAGGATCATCCGCCTTCCCTCGGAGCACCTGCTGCCGAATGTGCCGCGCGAGGGACTGGTTGTGAATCTCCCTGACGGGCGACTGTATTATTTCCATACCGACCTCCACGGCCGCCCCGTCGTCGAGACTTACCCCATCAGCGTCGGACAGATGGACTGGAAGACCCCTCTGGGGGTGACGCGAATCGTGCAGAAAGAGAAGTTGCCGACGTGGTATCCGCCCAAATCGGTGCGCGCGAAACACTTGCAGGATGGGGATGTGCTGCCCGATTCGATCCCGCCGGGTCCCGACAATCCCCTCGGCGCATATGCGCTGCGCCTGGGCGTTCCCGGCGGCGCCTACTTGATCCACGGCACCAACAAGCCGGTGGGCGTCGGAATGCAGATTACGCACGGCTGTATTCGGCTCTACCCGGAGGATATTGAACGTCTCTTCGGCGAGGTGGACGTCGGCGCGAGCGTGCGCATCGTCAACCAGCGCATCAAGACCGGTTGGATGGACGGGGCCCTGTACTTGGAAGTCCATCATCCCCTGGACGGCACCGATCCCAAGGGTTCTCTGGATGAGACGGCTCTGACTCGCGCCATCGTGGCCGCCACCGCCCGTCGCCGGGTCAAGGTCGATTGGGACACCGCGCAGCGGGTGGCCGAGGCGGCGAACGGGATTCCCGCACGAATCTCCATCGGCCGCGGCGCGGGCAAGCCGCCGGCGAGCGGCGCGCTCGGCAACTGATTCGTCGCGGACCCCGGTACCGCCGAAAAAAACGCCGCGGTGCTACCCGCGGCGCTCAAGCTCTATCAAATCCTCGACTACTTCGACACTGACTTCTTGAACATGCGATCAATCTTCTCGTTGATCGCTTCAATGGCGGTCGAATTCGACTGCGCGGTCGACAGCGCCTGATTCGCGGTGCTCTGCGCGCCGGAAGCAGCCGATTGCGCGGCGGCGGCAGCCGATTGCGCGGCGGCAGCTTCGCTCGAGGCCTTCGCGGTATCGCTTTGCAGTTTGCCGACTTGTGACTTCAGATCGTCGATCTGTGCTTGGATCGGCTTCAGATCGGTGCAGCCTGCGAAAGCAACAACGCAGGCCACGGCGAGAGAGGCCTTAAGTGTGGTGGTCAATGTCATAAAAATATTCCCCTAAGTTAATTCGTTCGTATCGGAAAGTCCGAAGTGTCGCTGCGGTCCGGCCCAGTCAGCATATCGGACCCATCCGCGTCGCAACACAGTCCTACATAAAGCCAAATTCGCGCGTCGAATGCAACTGAAATGCGCTAATTGTCGGTAGTCCGCGACGATTATCCTCAAGTTCCTTTCGTGGAAATTAAATCATCGTTAGAAACGCGGTCCCGAGGTGTAAATTTTACAGCAGAACATGGCTTTACTCACTAGATGCGCCGCAATTGCCGCGATGGCGCGTCGCCTGATTGTTTCTGGAATCCCTTATCGGCGATCGCCTCGACCGATGTGTGCGACCGTACATGCCGCAAGAATACAGTACCGCGCCGAAGCACACCGTGCGGTACCGTACAGCGGCGCAGTGCATGCGAGTGATCGCGGAGCCGCGCTTGAGAGTCTCTGTCGGCGCTCGACAATTTCGTCGCGGCATAGCGAGCATGTATCGCGCAGCGTCGGCCGACTCGGTTCGCTCATGCCGAGTGCAGTCGAGTCGCGCAGGTGAGGCGGGTGCTCGAAGAGATCGCGCGACGGATGCCTGCCGGGAGGCGAGCCCGCGGCATACCATCGGCCGGATGCGGGGCATATCTGCCGATACTTGCCAGTCCTCGAAGACTGTATATAATAACAGCCACTGTCTACATATACAGGTGATGCATGTCGGACCTTACCCCCCGCCAAAACCAGATCTTGAGGCTCATCCAAGACGTCATTGCGGAAAGCGGGATGCCGCCTACGCGTGCGGAAATCGCGCGCACTCTGGGTTTCAAGTCGCCGAATGCCGCCGAGGAGCACTTGCGCGCCTTGCAGCGCAAGGGCGTCATCGATCTCATTCCCGGCGCTTCGCGCGGCATTCAGCTCAAGGACATTCTGCGCGAGCAATTGGGACTGCCGCTCATCGGGCGTGTCGCCGCCGGCCGTCCAATCTTGGCCGAAGAGCACATTGAGACGCGTTATCAGATCGACCCGCAGCTGTTCCAACCCCAGCCGCATTACCTGTTGAAAGTGCGCGGCATGAGTATGAAGAATGCCGGCATCTTGGACGGCGATCTGGTGGCCGTGCATCGCACGCCCGAGGTGCGCAATCGCCAAATCGTGGTCGCACGCCTGGAAAACGAAGTCACCGTCAAGCGTTATAGGCAAGAAGGCACGATCGTGTGGCTGCTGCCCGAAAATACCGACTTCGAGCCCATCCGCGTCGATCTGAAGGAGCAACCCATGATCATCGAGGGGGTGGTCGTCGGAGTGCTTCGCCGCGGCAAAGACGTGGATGCCGCGTGAGTGCGGAGACAGGATGTCGAAGCCGACGCCCGAAGGGCGCCCGAAGGGCGGGGACCAGGATGGTCCCCGTCAACCAACATCGCTTGACTGCATTTTGGCCGATGCACGCGTCTGGAAGTTAAAAGACGCCTCGGCTGCCCCCGCTCGTCCGGTTTGGTCCACCGGTAAGAGCGCACTGGATGCGCGCCTGCCTGGCGGCGGGTGGCCGACGGCGTCGCTCATCGAAGTGCTGCTGGACGATACCGGCTTGGGCGAGGTGCAGCTTTTTTTGCCGGCGCTGGTGGAGTCCCAACGCAGGATGGGCCAAGACGGCAGCGCCGGGGATGTCTCCTGGCTGGTGTGGATCGCGCCACCCCATGAACCTTATGCCCCTGCCTTAGCGCAAGCCGGAATCGACCTCTCGCGGTTGCTCATCGTGCGGCCGGCCAGCGCGACGGAAGCCTTGTGGGCTGCCGAACAGGCGTTGAGTTCAGGGATCTGCGCGGCGGTGCTGCTTTGGCTGAAGGGTACCGACGATCGCTGGCTGCGGCGTTTGAAGCTCGCGGCCGAGGCGGGCGGCGCGCTCGGGGTGCTGTTTCGTCCCGAGCGGCATCGCTTTGAATCTTCGCCCGCCAGTTTGCGGGTGCTGATGACGCAGGGCGAGCACGAAGTGCGCCTCGATCTACTCAAGGTGCAAGGCGGCCGGCCCGGCCCTGTCAATCAATGAAATCGCAGACGGCGGATTTATTTGCCGCAGCCGCGGTGCCCGCGATGCCTCGCTCCGCGCCCCAGGTCTTGAAGGCGGGCGGTGTGCCGCCGACGCCACAGATCGGTGCCAGGGCGCGCGCAAAACAGCTCTGGTATGCCGCGGTATTTCCGGAGCTGATCGATGCCGAACATTCTGCCGCCGTATTGCAGCGGCTCAGTCTGCATGCTCAGACATTCACCTCCTTCGTCAGCATCGAGCCACCCAATGCCTTGCTGTTGGAAATCAAGGGCAGCTTGAAGCTATTCGGTCCCCTCGAGCGTTTGCATGCCGACATCGATGCCTGTTGGCGCCGGCTTGCACGGCAGGCGTACAGCGCCACGGCACCGTCGACCTTGGCGGCGCTGTGGTTGGCGCGCAGTGGGGCGTGCAGCGGCAATCCGGCCGGCAACCGTCCTGTCGTCATCGACGACCTAGGAACGCTGTCCGGGCGTCTGGCGGGGCTGCCGATCGCCTGCACGTCATGGGATGCAGAACGACGGCAGACCTTGCATGCACTGGGCGTGAGGTGCATGGGTGAATTGCTGCGTCTGCCGAGAGCGGGCCTCGCGCGCCGCTTGGGTGCCGCCACGGTACGGGATCTCGACATTGCACTGGGGCGGCAATTCGCGCCGCGCCGCACTTTCGTGCCGCGGGCGCGTTTTCGGGCGCGATGTGATTTCGAGGAGGAGATCGAGAATGTCGCTTATCTGGAAAAGGCGCTCGAACCACTGATCGCGTGCTGTGCGCAATTTTTGCGGGAGCGTCAAGCCGGGGTGCAGGCCCTGCGGCTGAAGCTCAAACATCGTGCGGCGCCCCCGACCTGCATGCATGCAGGGCTGGCGGGCATCACGGGCGAACGCCGCCGTTTGACGGATGTGCTGACTCAAAAACTGGGGCGGCTCGAGCTTCGAGCCCCGGTCAAAGGCATGGAATTGATCTCCGGTTCTTTGCAGCCGCTGTCGGCCGCCTCGCTCGATGTGTTTGCCGGATTGGCGGGCACCGGCGGCCGCGATACGGCACCGCAGTTGGTGGAACGTCTGCGCGCGCGCTTGGGTGAGGATGCGGTGTATGGGGTGGCTTCCATCCCGGAACATCGGCCCGAAGCGGCCTGGCGGCGCGTCCATGAACTGTCGCTGGCCAGAGCCTCGCGCATGGGCGAGAAGATGACGGGCTCGGAGTTGGGCGATCGTATGCCGCGCCCCGTGTGGTTGCTGGACGCACCGTTGCCCTTAGGCTCCGACTGGCTCCTGGAGCAGGGTCCGGAACGCATCGAGAGCGGCTGGTGGGACGGCCGGGGCGTGGCACGCGACTACTATGTTGCCCGCCGACAGCAGGGCCCAAGGCTCTGGGTTTTTCAGGAGCGCCGATCCAAGCGCTGGTATGTGCATGGAGTATTCGCGTGAGCGGCTCCTAGGGCGGTTCATGTACGCCGAACTCCATGCCTTGAGCAATTTCTCGTTTTTACGCGGCGCTTCAAGCCCCGCGGAATTGGTCGAACAGGCTCAACAATTGGGTTATCGGGGACTGGCACTCACCGATGAATGCACCCTCGCAGGGGCGGTACGCGCCCACGTCGCCGCCCGGCAGCACGGCCTGCCGCTGATCATCGGCACGGAACTCACCTGCGTCGATGAGCTCAAGCTCGTGGCGCTCGCCACCGATCGGGCGAGCTATGGCGCCATGAGCCGCTTGATCAGCAGGGCGCGCCGCGCCGGTGTCAAAGGCCGCTACACGCTGATGCGCGCCGATCTCGAGGATGCTCTCGACGGCTGCATCATCATCTGGCTGCCGCGTGCGGACGCGGCGTCGTTGCAGCGCCGGGAGGAGGACGGCCGGTGGTTGCGCGAACGATTCGCGGGGCGATTGTGGCTGGGTGTCGAGCTCCTGACCGGCGGCTTCGACATGCGCCGCCTGGAACTGCTCGAAGCACTCGGCCGGTTGCTCGATGTGCCGTGCGTTGCCGCGGGCGATGTGCACATGCATCGCCGCAGCCGCCGCGCCCTGCAAGACGTGTTGACGGCGATTCGTTTGGGGAAGCCGCTCCAAGCGGCGGGTTTTGCCGTATTCCCGAACGGCGAGCGCTGTATGCGGCCCTTGCAGCGCCTGCGCGAGCTGTATCCCGCGCCGCTGCTCGCGCAAACGCTGAAGATCGCGGAGCGCTGCACTTTCAATCTCGACGAGTTGCGCTACGAATACCCCGAGGAAATAGTGCCTGCCGGCGCCACTCCCACGAGCCATCTGCGCGCGCTGACGATGCGAGGCTGCGGGCGGCGCTGGCCGGCGGGCGCGCCTCCCGCCGTGCTCGCCAACATCGAGCACGAATTGCGCCTGATCGCCGAGCTCAAGTTCGAGCCGTTTTTTCTGACCGTGCACGACGTCGTTCAATTCGCGCGTTCGCAGGGAATACTCTGCCAGGGCCGCGGTTCCGCGGCCAACTCCACCGTCTGCTACTGTCTTGGCGTAACCGAGGTCGATCCCTCGCGCATGGCCATGCTGTTCGAACGCTTCATTTCCAAGGAGCGCAACGAGCCGCCCGATATCGACGTGGATTTCGAGCACGAGCGGCGCGAGGAGGTGATTCAGTATATCTACGGCAAGTACGGCCGCGAACGGGCGGCGCTCGCGGCCACCGTCATTTGCTACCGTCCGCGCAGCGCCCTGCGGGACGTCGGCAAGGCGCTGGGGTTCGATCTCGCGCAAGTCGACAAGCTCGCCCGGGGCATGCAATGGTGGGATGGCGAGCGCATCGATCCCGATCGCATCCGTGCCTCCGGCTTCGATCCCGAGGACCCCGCGATCGCGCGCCTGATCGCGCTCGCTGCGCAGATACTGGGCTTTCCACGCCATCTGTCGCAGCACGTGGGCGGCTTCGTGATCGCACGCGGGCGCTTGGACGAACTCGTGCCCATCGAGAACGCGGCGATGCCCGATCGCACGGTGATCGAGTGGGACAAGGACGATCTCGATGCGCTGGGACTGCTGAAAGTGGACGTGCTCGGCTTAGGCATGCTGAGCGCGCTGCGCCGTGCATTCGATTTGATCAATCGATTCGGCCGGGCCGGCACCTTGAGTGAACTCGGCCTGGCCACGGTGCCTGCCGAGGATGAAGCCGTGTACGAGATGATTTGCCGCGCAGACACCGCGGGCGTGTTTCAAATAGAATCCCGCGCGCAGATGTCCATGCTGCCGCGCCTGCGGCCGCGCAATTACTACGATCTGGTGATCGAAGTGGCCATCGTGCGCCCCGGTCCGATACAGGGGGAGATGGTGCATCCGTACCTGCGCCGCCGCAGCGGCGAGGAGGCGGTGACCTACCCCAGCAAGGAGGTCGAGGCGGTGCTCAAGCGCACCTTGGGCGTGCCCATTTTCCAGGAGCAGGTGATGCAGCTGGCGATCGTCGCCGCCGGCTTTTCACCGGGCGAGGCGGACGGGCTGCGCCGCGCAATGGCGGCGTGGAAGCGCAAGGGCGGATTGGAGCCCTTTCAGCGCCGCTTGATCGACGGCATGCGGGAGCGGGGGTACCCGGATAATTTCGCGCAGCAGATATTCAAGCAGATATTGGGATTCGGCGAATATGGATTTCCGGAATGTGTCGTCGGCGAGACTCGCGTAGTGGATGCCGATACCGGCCGATGGGTGACCATCGATGAAGTCGTCCAGGGACAGGCGCGTCTCGATCACACGCTTGCCTGCGATGCTGATCTGCGTTTGAGGAAGCGCAAAGTACTGCGTGTGATGCGAAGCGGCACGAAGCCCGTGTGGCGTCTACGCACAGCTCTCGGCCGCGAGATTGTCGCGACGGCGGAACACCCCTTCATGACCATGGCGGGTTGGCTGCAGCTGGGAAAGCTCAAGGTTGGCGACATGCTCGCAACTGCGCGTTCCTTGCCGGTGCCGGGACGCCGGAGATGGCCGCGTCACAAGGTTCTCGTTCTCGCCGATCTGATCGCGGAAGGCAATCTCTGTCATCCCGGCACTTTTTATTTCTATACGACTGAATCGTGGCATCGCGATGCCTTCGTGAAGGCAGTTGAGCGCTTTCCAAACACCAGAGCAGTAGTTGAGCGGCACAAAGGCTGCTTCTCCGTGCGTGTGCGCCGAATCGACCGCAAGCGTCAGATTGGTGCTGTCACTTGGCTGCGCGCACTCGGTGTCTGGGCATGTGGTGCCCGCGAAAAAGAGCTACCGCCGGAGGTATTCGCGCTCTGTGACAGTAATATCGCGTTGCTGCTTGCGCGCCTTTGGGAGGGCGATGGCGGCTTTTCGATGACGGGGCATGCGTCTTACGACACCGCTTCGCGTCGATTGGCATCGCAGGTGCAACATTTGCTTTTACGGCTCGGAATCGTTGCCCGCCTTTATCGTCCAGTGCGTTCATACAAGGGACGGCAGTTGCAGCATCAGGTGGTCACCGTAACGGGCGAAGAACTGCGTCAGTTCTGGCGCTGCGTGGGTCGCCGCTTTCTAGATCCGAAGAAGCGGCGTCAGTCGAAACAGCTGGCAGTGCTCCGAAATGGGCGCATGTCGCGCGATATCATTCCAGCCGAAGTTCGATCAGTCATTCGCCGTGAGCGCGCTAAGAAGAGGTTGACCTGGAGTGAGATCGGCCGGATGACCGGTCTAGGGATGCGCGAAATTCAGGGTCACGGCACCGCGAAAATCGGTTTTCGTCGTCATGTGATCGACCGTCTTGCCACAGCCTTAGAGTCACGGGACCTCTCGCGTCTGTCACGTTCTGATATCTATTGGGACAGAATTGTGGAAATCGAGGCAGTTGGGAGCCGAGAAACATACGACTTACAGATCGAAGGCGACCACAATTTTTTGGCCAATCACTTTATTGTTCACAATTCACACGCCGCGAGCTTCGCATTGCTCGTGTATACCTCCGCCTGGCTGAAGCATTACGAGCCGGCGGCATTTTGCGCGGCGCTCATCAACAGTCAGCCGATGGGCTTCTATGCGCCGGCGCAGCTGGTGCGCGATGCGCGCGTTCACGGCGTGGAAGTTCGCGCCGTCGATGTCATGAGCAGCAACTGGGATTGCACCCTGGAGCGGCAGGCCGACGGCCGCCCGGCGCTGCGTCTGGGCCTGCGTCTGGTGAAGCAGCTATCGCGCGAGGGAGCGGCCCGGCTGCTTGCGGCACGTGCTTCGCGCGCCTTCGACGGCATCGCCGATCTTGCGGAGCGGGGAGGGCTGGACAGGCGGGATCTGGAAGCGCTCGCGGCCGCCGATGCGCTGCGCGCTCTCACCGGACACAGGCACCGCGCGGTGTGGCAGGTCACCGGCGTGGAGCGCGTGCTGCCTCTATTGCCCGCCGTCACGGTGCAGGCGGAAGGTATCCCGCTGCTGCAAGCGCCGCGCGAGGGCCAGGACATCGTCGCCGACTACGGCAGCACCGGCCTCACCTTGCGCCGCCATCCCTTGAGCCTGCTGCGGGAGAAGCTGCGGCGGCGCGGCGTCCTGACGACACAGGAGCTGTGGGAGTTGCCGAACGGGAAATGGGTGAGGACGGCGGGTCTCGTCATCACGCGCCAGCGGCCGGGCAGCGCGGGCGGCGTCACCTTCGTCACCATGGAGGATGAAGCCGGCTACGTGAATTTGATCGTGTGGAACCGCGTGGCCGAGGAGCAGCGCGCTGCGCTGCTCGAATCGCGCCTGCTCGAGGTGCAGGGAAAGCTGCAGCGGGAGGGCGATGTGCAGCATGTGATCGCGCAGCGCCTGACCAATCTCTCGGCGATGCTGGGAGACTTGACGGTGGCGTCGCGGAATTTTCGCTGAGAAAGGCGATCCTAAGGCTGCACGCCGTTCAAACATCCAATCCGATCGAGCGCATGAGCTCGATGCCGTTGCTCCTGGTGACGATGCCGGCGTGCAGCTTGAAATCGAATTTCAGCCTTCCCTCCACGAGTTCGTCCTGGAAGTGGACATTCAGCACGGATCCCGCGCCGAGCCCGGGAATCTCCGTCAGCGCCAAATCGTGCGTGCTGACCAGGCCGATGGCGCCGCGCTCGATCAGGGCCCGGATGACACCCTGCGCTCCGATGCGCCGGTCCGCCGAGTTGGTTCCCTGCAGCAGCTCATCCAACAGAAACAGCAGAGGCAGCTTCGCCGGCTCGAATAGTTGGCGCAGCCGTGTGATCTCGGCGTAGAAACGCGAGCTGCCCTCATGCAGGGAGTCGTTGATGCGGATGCTGGCGCCGACCTGGAGCGGCGTGAGTTGCAGGCGTTTCGCGCGCACCGGAGCTCCGGCCATCGCGAGTACCGCATTGATGCCGGCGGTACGCAACAGCGTGCTTTTTCCGGACATGTTGGAGCCGCTCACCAGCAGCACACGGGTTGCGCCGCCGATATCGACGTCGTTGCACACGCGTGCCGCGGCGGGAATCAACGGGTGGCCGAGTTGCGCGGCATGAAAGGCCGCCGCGCCTTCGATGAATTCGGGGAATGGATCCTCGGGATGTTCATAAGAGTATTGAGCGAGCGACACGAGAGCCTCGATCTCGCCGAGCACCTCGAGCCACGACTCGATCGCCTTGCCGTGGTCGGCGCGCCAGCGCTCGGCCGCGAGCGCGGTCTGCAACGGATACATGAGAAGCAGCAGGAAGGGGGCGAGGATTGGATTGCGCCGTGCCTCGACAAAATTGACGATGGTGGCGAGTTTTGTGAATGTCGAAGAGGGCGAAAGCGTGTGGGACGACAACTTCAGCACCAAGGCACGCAGCGGCGGCGCCTCGAAGGGCTCGGTTTCGATGCGGCCCAAGAGCTGCGACAGACCCTTGAGATCCTCGTAGGCGGTCTCGACGGCCGAAATGGCGCCATGAACCAGGTCTCTCAAGTAATAGCTCAGGGCAATCTCGATCAAGACCACCGCGAACAGCGGAAATCGGATCCCCCAGATTGCCCAAACGGCACCTGTCATCACCGCGAGAACCGCAAGCAACGGAGAGATCCAGCGTATCCAAGGGCGATTCAGCCGATTCGGCGCCTGCGCCCATGCAATCAGCATTTCGGGGCGCAGCGCGATTCTCGCAGCTTCGCCTCCGGTGGCGAGATCCTCGTGCAAGTCCACGCGCTTGCGCAGATCGATGATGCTCTCGTGCCGCTCGCGTATGGCTTCGATGTCCGCGGGCGCCAACAACCACCGTGCAAGCGTGTCCTCTCCCATTTGAGTGCGAGCCCCGCACAACAGTTCGTAGAGGCCATCCGGGCCGAACAGATCGAGATCGGCGCCGTAGATGTGGTGCTGAACGTCGAAACGCCCGCCGCTGGGGCGGCCGCCGCGCCACTGATCTGCGATCCGCCCGAGCCCGGCGCGATAGAACTCCACGGCACGCTGCGCCCGGGCCCGCAGTGTTTGAACGCGCTGGTGATAAAGGACCGCCGCAACGAATCCAGCGAGCGGAGCGAGCAGCCAGGGCGGCGAAATGAATCGGGGCCCGAAGCACAACCACGCCGTGATCAAGAATGAGGCGGCGAGGGCGAGCCGCGTGCTGCCAAGGCGTGCATGCAGCCGTTGCAGATGCGCGAGGCTCGCTTCGCGCTCGCGAAGACGCGCCGAATATCGTTCGCTCGAAGACACGGAATAGTGTCGCACATTCCAACAGGGAATTGACCCTTGACGCGCCGTTTGCGTGAAGCGCACGATCGGTGGACATCATAAGGGAGCACTCATGAGTCCAAGCGGCGATCAAGGCGGCAATTCTCGGCGTTCGTTTCTGCTTTCGAGCGGCGGATGGCTGACCGGCGCGTGGCTGGCTGCGCATTGGCCGGCGATCGCGGACGCCGCACAGCAAGCGGCGGAGGCCTCCTCGGCCGCCGCGCCGCCGGGGTTCAAGTTCTTGAGCGCTGCAGATGCCGCCGACATCGACGCCATCGCGGCTCAGATCGTCCCGGGCGGGGCGACGCCGGGCGCACGTGAGGCGCACGCCGTACATTTCATCGATCGAGCGCTGGCCACGTTCTTTTCCGACTGGGCGGCGGACTTTCGCGCCGGACTCACCGAATTCCAATCGGCGTTTCATGCATCGAATCCCACGCTTTCATCCTTCGCAAAGACCGCACCTGAGGCTCAGATCGCCCACCTCAAGACGATCGATAAGACGGCGTTCTTCGACACCGTACGCACTCTGACCCTGCTGGGGATGTTCTGCGCGCCCAAGTATGGCGGCAATTTTCAGGGGTCCGGTTGGCGCATGATGGGCTTCGCCGATCAGCACGCGTTCACGCCGCCCTTCGGCTATTACGACCGGGAATATGCGGGCTTCGTCCCGTATTCGGCGGAGACGGGCGTATGAGGGCGCGCCGTTTCAAATCCAACGAGACCCTGGATTTCGTCGTGGTGGGTTCGGGCGCCGCGGGCGGGGTGATGGCGCGCGAATTGTCCCGGGCGGGGTTCAGTGTGCTGGTATTCGAACAGGGGCCGCGCTTCTCGCCCGCCGATTTCGAGCACGACGAATTGAAGTACTTTTTTCTCAGCGGGATCACGGTCGATCCCAAATTGAGCCCGCAAAGCTTCCGCAGCAGCCCCGACGTCGCGGCGAGTCCCGCGCGCGGCGGTCAGCCCGCGCTGTATGCCCGTCTGGTCGGCGGCAGCAGCAACCACTTCACGGCGAATTTCTGGCGCTTTCACGAAATAGACTTTCACGAGCGCAGCGTACTCGGCGCAATCCCCGGCACGGGCTTTGCCGATTGGCCGATTACCTACCGGGAGTTGGAGCCGTACTACACCAAGGTGGAGTGGGAGGTCGGAGTGTCGGGTCTCGCTTACGCCAGTCCCTTCGACCCTCCGCGCACCAAGCCCTATCCCATGCCGCCGCTGCCGGTGAAGTCTTCCGGCGTGCTGCTCGAGCGCGGCGCACGAAAATTGGGTCTGCATCCCTTCCCGGCCCCCATGGCCATCGCGTCGCGGCCGTTCCGCGGGCGCCCGGCCTGCGTGCACTGCGGATTCTGCATGGGGTTCGGCTGCGAGGCGCGGGCGAAGTCCTCCTCCCTTTACACCATGATTCCGGAGGCCGAGGCGACCGGACGCTGCGAGGTGCGCTCGGAGAGCTTCGTGTACCAGGTGGCGATCGATGCGAAGGGTCGCGCCACCGGCGTGCATTACTTCGATCGCGACAAGCGCGATCACTTCCAAAAAGCGCGTGCGGTGGTCGTTTGCGCCAACGGCGCGGAGACGGCGCGGCTGCTGTTGAATTCCCGCGGCAGCCGCTTCCCGCAGGGGCTGGCGAATTCAAGCGGGATGGTGGGCAAGTACCTCATGTTCAACCAGGGCGCCTCCGCGCACGCCGTCTTCGAGCATGAGCTCAACGAGTACAAGAGCGTGCAGACGACGCGCGTCGTGCATGATTTCTACGACGCCGATCCGAAGCGCGGCTTCTACGGCGGCGGCGGCATCGATGGGCGCATCAATCCGCAACCGGCCATCTGGGCCATGTCGAGCGGCGGCGAACTCCCCTTATGGGGAGCCGAATTCAAGGCGCGCATTGAGGCGTTCCCACGCTCCATGGTGGCGGCGGGCCATACGACTTCGCTGCCGGTGGAAACCAACAGCATCAGCATCGATCCCACGTTGAAGGACGTATGGGGGATTCCCGCCATACGGGTCACCTACAAGGATCATCCCGATGATCTCGCGTTCGCGCGCTTTCTCCAGGACCGGCAGGTCGAGATCATGCACGCGGCCGGGGCGCAAAAGGTGTGGCGCGACGCCGTGGCGGAGAACACGTGGGGCGTTCACCTGTTGGGCACCTGCCGGATGGGCAATGATCCTGCCGCCTCGGTGATCGACAAGTATCACCGCACCCACGACGTGCGTAATCTGTTCCTCTGCGACGGTTCGAGCTTCGTGACCTCCGGAAGGGGGCAGCCGACCATGACCATCCAGGCGCTTGCCTTCAGGGCGGCCGAACACATCGGCGGATTCGCGAGGAATAACGAAATCTAGCGCGACTTTTTCTTCTTTCGCGCGGCTTTCCCCGCATGCACCGGCGCATCGCCCGAGCCGTCGTGATCGGCGCGCGCCGATTCGCCGTCCTCGTGAGAGTCCGCGATCTCGTAATCGTCGAAATCACTCAGGAGCTCGGCGGTACGCCTCTCCTCCATCACGCGTTCCAGACGGCGCCAGGCCGGTTCAGCCCCTTTCGGAGCGCGGCGGCGCTGCGATTCGACGTCGCGCATGATGTGATCGACGTCGACCTCATCGCCGCCGGGAGCCGTGTCTTCGGCGTCCTCTTCCTCGAATTCGTCCGATTCGGGCTTCTCGCTCATGCTACCGAAATGGCTCTTCGCCGGTGAACTGACACGCGCGGGTTATAAACGGAAAGGCAGCCCAGGCGCAATACCCTGGCGCACAGTCCGCCATTTGACTGCCGCGGGGTTATTTGACAAGGTCGTTGAGTTGAAATATCGGCAGCAGCAGCGCGATGACGATGAACATGACGACCCCGCCCATGAACACCACCATGAACGGCCCCAATAGGTTGGTCATGGTCGAGAGCAGTCCATCCATCTCTCGCTCCTGATTCGTCGCCGCCCGTTCGAGCATCTTCTCCAACTCGCCGCTGCTTTCGCCGCTGCTGATCAGGTGAATCATCATGGGGGGAAAGAGTTTGCGGGCGGCGAGGGACTTGCCGATGGGGGCTCCCTCGCGCACCCGCAGCGCAGCCTCCTCGACCGCATGCTTCATGGGCAGGCTGTTGACGACTTCGGCGGAGATCCTGAGCGCTTCGAGGACGGGAACGGCGCTCGCGGTGAGAATGCTGAAGGTGCGCGAGAACCGGGCGGTATTGAGGCCCCGAATGAGCTTGCCCACCAGCGGCACCCGCAGCAGGAACCGATCGAATCGCAAGCGCGCCTCGGGCGCCTTGAGCCAGCGCACAAATCCCCATGCGGCCGCTGCGATCGCGATCAGGGCGTAGAACCAATAGTGGCGGATCAGGTCGCTCATGCCGATCAGAAGGCGGGTTGCGATCGGCAGTTCCTGGTGGCCGGATTCGAACACCGC
The DNA here is from genome assembly GCA_963702735.1 of uncultured Gammaproteobacteria bacterium. Classification (GTDB taxonomy): domain Bacteria; phylum Pseudomonadota; class Gammaproteobacteria; order Steroidobacterales; family Steroidobacteraceae; genus Bog-1198. The sequence goes on from CAVPDW010000003.1 coordinate 1,722,087, forward strand.
GACCACCTGGGGGACGACGTACGCCAGCAAGAAAGACACGATGGCGAAGGAGAGGACCATCAATACGATGGGATAGACCAGCGCGTTGCTGACTTGCTGGCCCATGACCTGGCGCGATTCGGTGTAGTCCGACAGCCTCTCGAGGACGGAATCGAGTTTGCCCGACTGTTCGCCGGCGGACACCGTCGCACGATAGATTTCAGGAAATGCCTGCGGAAAATCCCGCAGGCCGTCGGCCAGGGGGTGGCCTTCGACGACTTTGCTGCGTACGCCCAGAATGATGCGCTGGACACGGGGCTTTTCGGTTTGTTCGGCGACCGCCGCCAAGGTTTCCTCGAGCGGCAGGCCTGAGCGCAGCAAGGTGGCGAGCTGACGTGTCAGCAGGGCCAGGTCCAGAGTCGACAGGCCGCGGCGCCAGAGCCGGCGTGCGCCGCCCTTTTTCTGCTCGCGCTGCGCCGTTTCCTGGATTTCCACCGGCAGCAGCTGCTTTTCGCGCAGTAGCTGGCGCACGTGCTTGGCCGTGTCGCCCTCGATCAGCCCCTTGCGCTCCTTCCCTTGGGCATCGAGAGCAATGTACTCGAACGCGCCCACCTTAGTCCTCGCGGGTGACGCGCAGCACTTCTTCGAGCGTCGTTTCGCCCGCCATCACCTTTCTGCGGCCGTCGTCGCGAATGCCCGGGCTCGCCGTGCGTGCGTAGCGCTCCAGTTCCTGTTCGGAGGAGCCGTCGTGAATCATGGTTCGCATGTGGTCGTCGACTGCGATGAGCTCGTAGATCCCGGTGCGGCCGCGGTAGCCGCTGCCCGGTTCATTGCTTGGCCGGTACAGCTCGACCGGACCGCCCTTCGGATCGAGATTCAGGAGGCGGCGCTCATACTCGCCGGCAATGAACGGCTCCCGGGTTTCCGGGTTGAGCACGCGCACCAGGCGCTGGGCCAGCACCCCGATCAGGCTCGATGACAGCAGGAACGGCTCGATTCCCATGTCGCGCAACCGCGTCACGGCGCCCACCGCGGTATTGGTGTGCAGGGTGGAGAGCACCAAGTGTCCGGTCAAACTCGCCTGCACCGCAATTTGCGCGGTCTCCAGATCGCGAATTTCGCCGACCATCACCACGTCGGGGTCCTGTCTTAAGATGGCGCGCAGGCCGCGTGCGAACGTCATTTCGACCTTGGTGTTCACCTGGGTCTGGCCGATGCCGTCGATGTAGTACTCGATGGGATCTTCCACCGTCATCACGTTTCGAGTGTTGTCGTTGATGCGTTCCAGGGCGGCGTACAAGGTCGTGGTCTTGCCTGATCCGGTGGGCCCGGTCACCAGTATGATGCCGTGCGGCTTGTGGATGATCTCGTCCATCGTTTCCTGGGTGCGCGGGTCCATTCCCAGCGAGGTCAGCTCGATGCGACCGGCCTGTTTGTCCAGCAGACGCAGCACCACCCGCTCACCGTGTCCCGAGGGAAGGGTGGAGACGCGTACGTCGACGGCGCGTCCTGCGATACGCAAGGAAATACGGCCGTCCTGCGGCAGGCGCCGTTCGGCGATGTCGAGCTTGGACATGACCTTGATGCGTGAAACGACCAACGGCGCCACGGCGCGCTTGGTCTGGAGCACCTCGCGCAGCACACCGTCGACGCGGAAGCGAATGACGAGGCGGTTCTCGTAGGGCTCGATGTGGATGTCCGAGGCGTTTTCCTTGACCGCCTGGGTGAGCAAGGCATTGATCAAGCGGATGATGGGTGCTTCGTCATCGCTTTCCAGCAGGTCGGAGGACTCCGGAATGTCCTCTGCCAGATGCGCGAGATCGGTATTGTCGTCCAGGCCTTCGAGCATCTGCATGGCGGCGCCGGACCCCGCCTCGTAGGCGATGCGCAGCATGGAATCGAAGGACTCCACCGATACGCGCTCGAGCTTCAAGGGAACACCGACGAAGCGGCGCACTTCCGCCAGGCTTTGCGGGGTGACGCCCGGCCGGCACACGGTGTCGGCCACCCCGTCGGCGATGCCGCGAACCAAGACTCCATGACGCTTGGCGAACGGAAACGACAGCTTCCTGAGCTCGCCCGTATCCTTGAGTTCGGCACTCATGGGGAGGGCGTCGGAGCAGGCGCGGCCGGTGCTGGCGTGGCCGGTGCAGGCGTGGCGGCCGGCGGCGGCATGTTCGGCATGGCTCCCTGCTCGTTCGTGCCCGATGGCGGGGGCGCAGGCAGCCCCGAGCCCGGCGGCACGGCTGGAACCACCGGTTGCCTCTGGCCCGGCAGCAGGGTGATGTGCCCGCCGTTGAGGTTCCTCTGTTCCTGCCGCAGTTGATTGTACTTGTCCTCGCTGGTGTGTTCGGTGGCTTCGGCATCGCGCAGTATCTTCGGGCGGATGAACACCAGCAGGTCCTTCTTCTGTCGAGAGCCGCTGCGCGACTTGAACAGATTGCCCAGGAGCGGAATGGCACCGAGCACCGGAACGCGATCCTCGCTTTCGGTCACCGTGTCCGACATCAGGCCGCCGAGTACGATGATGCCGCCGTCCTCGATCAGCACGGTGGTCTTGATGGAGCGTTTATTCGTCGAAATGTCGGCCGAATCCGTCAGCTTCGCGCCGGGCGAGGAATCTTCCTGCTCTATCTTGAGCTGCACCGAATTGCCTTCGTTGATATGCGGCGTGACCTTAATAATGGTGCCCACCTCCTCGCGCTGAATCGTCTCGAACGGGCTGGTGGTGCCCGCGACGCTGGCGGTTGAATTGGTGTACGAGCCGGTGATCAGGGGTATCTCCTGCGTGACCTTCACCTCGGCTTCCTCATTGTTCATGGTAATGAGCGAAGGAGCGGAGATGATGTTGCTGGTGCCGTCGCTGCGCAGCGCCTGCACCAGGGCCGCAAAGCTCGTGCCGTTGTTGGTCACGCGGCCGACGGCGACCGTGGCGCCGACTCCGACGGTGGAGCTGCTGATGGGAGCCGTCACCCCCGTCGTCGCCGCCGTGGTCGTGCCGCCGCTCAAGGCAGCAGCCGCCAAATCGACGATGCTGGTGCCCGCGCCCGGCAGATTGATGATGCCGGCCGGCACGGTGCTGCTGCCCTGGCCGTATAGGAGCCACTGCACGCCCAGGTTGGAGCTCTTATTGACGTCCACCTCGACGATGAGGGCCTCGACCTGGACTTGCGCCCGGCGGATATCGAGCTTGTCGATCACCGCCATCAGCGACTTCATGATCTTGGGGGGCGCCGTGATGATCAGCGCATTGGTGGCGACGTCCGCCCAGATGGTGACGCTGGCATCGACATTCGGCGTGCCGCCGGCGCCGCTGGTGGGACCGGTGGCCGGGCCGCCCTGAGCCTTGGCGGTGGCAGTGGCCTGGCCCTTGAGCTTGTCAGAGATCTTCTCGGCGTCCGCGTAGCGCAAATACCTGACTTGGGTGTCCCCGCCGGTCGACAGGGGCGTGTCCATATTGAAGATCAGCGCCTTGAGCTTCAGCCGCTGCGACCTTTCGCCGCTCAGCAAGACGCTGTTGGTGCGCTCATCGGCGACCGCCTTGACGAGAGTGCCTGCGCCCTCGGCGGCCTGCCCCTGATTCAGCGACGTAACGATGCGTACCACGTCGGCTGCGCTGGCATTGTGCAGCGCGATGACATCGATGGGTTCGTCGCCGCTCTGGTCGATGCGCTCGATGATGCGCGTCAGACGGTTCACGTTGCTGGCGCGGTCCGAGATGATCAGCATGTTGCCGCTGGCGTACGGCGCCAATTGCGCATATTGCGGCAACAGCGGCCGCAGCATGGGAACCAGCTGCGCAGCGCTCACATTCTTCAAAGAGATGACCTGCGTCACAATTTCATCCGAGGTCGGGCTCACGGTGTTCGGCAGGTCGTTCGCGGGCACCTGCCGCTGATCGGTGTTTGGAATGATCTTGATGACCTTGCCGGCGGGCACAGCGACGTAGCCATAGACCTGCAGCACCGCCAGGAAGGCCTCGTAGAAGGCGGCCGGGGACATCGGAGTCGACGACAGCATGGTGACTTTGGCGTTGACCCGCGGATCGATGATGAAATTCTTGCCGGTGACCTCGGCTACCGCCTGGATGACCTGGCTGAGGTCTGCATCCTTGTAGTTCGGTGTGATGGTGGGGCCGTCGTCCCGCCTCGAAGGGGGCGCAGCGGGCAACGCCGGCGCCACGAGCATCGCGGAAAGCGCCAGGATGGCGCCGATGCGGGCCTTGGGTTGCGATTTGCTTGGGTTCGGCATCGTGGTACTCATACTGTGGAACGCATTCGACCTTGGCGAGCGCTATTCGTTTGAATTCTGATTGCTGCTGCCGGGAACAGGAGCCGGCGGCTGCGTAGCGCCGCCGGCGGGCGCAGTGGCATCGCCGGCCAATTCCCGGGTGGCTTGCGCCGCGACCTGCGCGATGTTCAGGCTGATATCCTGCTTTTGACCGCCGCGTTCCACCGTCACGGTCACATGATCGGACGATTGAATGGTATTGAACACCTCTTGGGCATGCTGCGGGTCGTCCAGCGCAGTTCCGTTGATCGCCGTGACCAAATCGCCCGGTTTGAGCCCCAGCGTGAAGAATATCCGCCGATTCTGTCCCGGATAGGCGCGGAAGCCGCGAAGTTTGCCGGCGGCGTTGTCGTACGAGGGCACGGTGCGCATGACCTGATCGAGAAGACCGGGATCGTTCTGAACCATGCGACGAATATTGTCCACTGCCGCCACGGTACGCGGATCGCCGCGCGCCGTGCGGCGTACCACCGGCGCCGCACGCATGCCGGGGCCCAGCAACCGCGGCAGCGGCAAGGTCTCAAGCTGGCCGCCTCGATCGAGGATGACATGGTCCAGATACACCGAATGCAGGGAGGCACCGCCGATGTTGTCGCCGACCGAATACACCTTGGCCGGTCCTCCGTCGCTGATGATGGCCACCCCGCGCTTCGGATCGGAGGTCGCGATGGTGCCCGTAAGCAGGAGATTCGCGGTCGACTGCGGCGCATTGGCCGGGTCCTGAGCGGCGGTATCGGCGACGGCAATCCCGAAGAGGTGGGCGGAAATCACGCTCTGAGTGTCGAATCCGGCGCGCGGGGCGCGTATCTGAGTGCTCGTCGATACCGGCTGCGGCGAGCGCACAGGGCCGCCGCCGAACGCCGAAACGGCGATTTGCACGAGTTCGACGCCGATGAGCAGCGCCAAGCCCAGCGTCGCCAGTCTCGGGCCGTTGCCCTGCAGACGGGACAGCCAATCATGTGTGCGCGCATCAAGCATGTGTATTGTGGAAGGTCACCGTGATCGGTAATCATACGGGGTAGCCGCTTGAACGCTCAAGCAATTGTTTTTGCTTGTTAAAGTAAAGTGACACCGTTCGGCGACAATGGGCATTCGGGGCTTTAGATTGGACATCTTGTAAACGGTCATTACGCACCCTATAAACTGATGATTCATGAGTGACAACGAACGCGTGCGGGAAGGAACAGGACTGGTCGTCGAAGAGGCGACCCCTAAGCTCAAACGTCCGCCGCTCTATCAAGTTGTGCTGATCAATGACGACTACACTCCCATGGAGTTCGTGGTCGATATCCTGCAGCGCTTTTTTGCGATGGACCGCACGAAGGCAACCCGCGTTATGCTGGAAGTGCACACCAAGGGCAAGGGAGTCTGTGGGGTCTTTACTTATGAGATTGCGGAGACCAAGGTGGCTCAAGTGATCGCGTACGCGAGACAACATCAGCATCCGCTGATGGCAACGCTAGAAGAGGCCTAAAGTGCTAAGTCAAGAACTCGAATTCTGCTTGAACGATGCGTTTGCCGGCGCGCGCGAGGCGCGGCATGAGTTCATGACCGTGGAGCATCTGCTGCTCGCGATCGTGGACACCCCGAAGGTCAGGGAAGTCCTCAAGTCCTGCGGCGCGGACACCGTGAAGCTCAAGACCGAGCTGAAGCAATTCATCGACCAGACCACGCCGCGATTGCCTGCAGGCGAGGACCGCGACGTGCAGCCGACGCTGGGGTTCCAGAGGGTGCTGCAGCGCGCCGTGTTTCACGTGCAATCGAGCGGGAAGAAAGAGGTCACGGTAGCCAACGTGCTGGTGGCGATATTCAGCGAAAAGCAGTCGCACGCCGCCTATCTTCTCAGCATGCAGGATGTGTCGCGCCTGGATGTGGTGAATTTCATCGCCCACGGCCTGTCCAAGGCCGGCGGCGAGGAGCGCAGCGATCGCGAGGACGGCGGCGGTGCGCCCGATGCGGAGCGCGAGGGCGACAGCGGCGGCAATGCGCTGGAGAAGTACGCCACGAACCTGAACGAGTCGGCGCGACGGGGCAAGATCGATCCTTTGATCGGCCGCAAGCTCGAGGTCGAGCGCACCATCGAGATCCTGTGCCGCAGACGCAAGAACAACCCCCTGTACGTGGGCGAGGCCGGCGTCGGCAAGACGGCGATCGCAGAAGGGCTCGCACGCATGATCGTCGAGAACCAGGTGCCCGACGTGCTCCTGGATGCAACCATTTATTCGCTCGACATGGGTTCGCTGGTCGCCGGCACGAAGTATCGCGGCGATTTCGAAAAGCGCTTGAAGGCGGTGCTGGCCGAGGTGAAGAAGCAGCCCGGCGCGATCCTCTTCATCGACGAGATCCACACCGTCATCGGCGCCGGCGCGGCTTCGGGCGGGGTGATGGATGCGTCGAACCTGATCAAGCCCGCACTCGCCAACGGCGATCTGCGCTGCATAGGTTCGACCACCTACAACGAATACCGAGGGATCTTCGAGAAGGATCATGCCCTGGCGCGGCGATTCCAGAAGATCGACATCACCGAACCGTCCGTCTCGGACACGGTGGACATTCTGCGCGGCTTGAAGTCGCGGTACGAAGAGCATCACGGCATCAAGTACGAAGATGATGCTCTGCGCGCGGCCGCAGAGCTTGCGGCGCGCCACATCAACGACCGGCACATGCCGGACAAGGCCATCGACGTGGTCGATGAGGCGGGCGCCAACCTGCGTCTGCAGCCGGTGGAGCAGCGTGCCACCTCCGTCACCGTGACCCAAATAGAGAACGTCGTGGCGCGCATCGCGCGGATACCTCCCAAGAACGTGTCGCTGTCGGATCGCGACGTGCTCAAGAATCTGGAACGCAATTTGAAGTTGACGATTTTCGGCCAGGACCGGGCGATCGAGGCTCTATCGTCGGCGATCAAGATGTCGCGTTCGGGCCTCGGGGATCAGCGCAAACCGGTGGGATCTTTCCTGTTCTCGGGTCCCACGGGCGTCGGCAAGACCGAAGTGACCCGACAGCTGGCAATTGCCATGGGAGTGGAATTCGTGCGCTTCGACATGTCCGAGTACATGGAGAGGCACACGGTGTCGCGCCTCATCGGCGCGCCGCCCGGCTACGTCGGATTCGATCAGGGCGGATTGCTCACCGAGGCGATCGCCAAGCATCCGCACTGCGTGCTGCTGCTCGATGAGATCGAAAAGGCGCACCCCGATGTGTTCAATCTGCTGCTGCAGGTCATGGACCATGGCACGCTCACCGACAATAACGGCCGCAAGGCGGATTTCCGACACGTGATCATCGTGATGACCACCAACGCGGGGGCGTTCGAGATGAGCCGGCCCAGCATCGGATTCACCCAGTCGGATACCGGCGCGGATGGAATGGAGGCGATCAGGCGCTTGTTCTCGCCGGAATTTCGCAATCGTCTCGATTCGGTCATTCAGTTCGGCGCCCTGGATCAGGACACGATCGAGCGCGTGGTGGACAAGCTGCTGGTCGAGGCCGAAGCGCAACTCGAGCAGAAGCGCGTGTCGATCTCGGTGGATGAGCCGGCGCGGCGCTGGATAGCCAAGCGCGGCTACGACCCGAAGATGGGTGCGCGGCCCATGGCACGAGTCATCCAGGAGTTCATCAAGCGGCCGCTCGCCGAAGAGCTGCTGTTCGGCAAGCTCGTGAACGGCGGGCATGTCGAGGTGACATTGAGCGAGGACGGCGAGAAGCTCAAGCTCGACACCCGCGGTGCGGACCAGCCGGCACTCTTATCTCACGAGAGCTGAGGGACGCGGTGGACTATCGTCCGCGGTATACGATGCGGCCCTTGGTCAAGTCGTACGGAGTCATCTCCACCGTGACTTGGTCGCCGGTCAGGATGCGGATGTAGTTTTTACGCATCTTTCCGGAAATATGGGCCGTGACGACGTGTCCGGTCTTGAGCTTGACGCGAAACGTCGTATTGGGCAGGGTCTCCACGACCTCGCCCTCGAATTGAATGGCCTCTTCTTTTGACATGCGTCCTTGTGGTGTGCGGTAAACCGCGCGCATTGTGCATAAAGCCTTCTGTTAATGCAATTTACGCCGTGACGGCCGCCCAGCTGCCGCGGGGGCTGCGCCGCGCATAACGGCGCAATAGGGCGACAAACTGGGCGCGCGAGACTTCCCTCGCCCCGAGGGAGGCCAAATGCAGGCTTGCCACCTGACAGTCGATGACTCGGATGTCGCGCGCGCGGCACTCCTCGACAAGGCGCGCCAGCGCCACCTTGGAGGCATCCCGCTCGAGGCTGAACATCGACTCGCCGAAGAACACGCCGCCGAGCGCTATGCCGTACAAGCCGCCCACCAGCCGGCCGGCATCGTAGGTTTCGACGGAATGGGCGAACCCAAGCCCGTGCAGCTGCTCATAGGAGGCGATCATGTCCGGATTCAGCCAGGTGTCAGATCCCGAGCGGCGCGGCGCCGCGCAGGCTCTGATGGTCGCGCCGAAGTCGCTGTCCACCCGCGAGACATACGCACCATTGCGCAGGGTCTTGGCAAGGCTGCGCGAGCAGTGGAATTCCTCCGGGAAAAGAACCATGCGCGGATCAGGCGACCACCAAAGGATCGGCTGCTGCGCCGAATACCAGGGGAAGACGCCGCGCTCATAGGCGGCGAGCAGGCGCGCCGGCTTCAAGTCGCCGCCGGCCGCAAGCAGACCGGGTGGCTCCCGCAGCGCGTGTTCGAGCGGCGGGAACCAGTCGGGATCGGCCTGCTCGCTCAGCCAGATGAGTCTGCTCAGAGCTGCAATTCCTCGTCGGGTACGCGATGGTAGGGCACATGGCTCTGGACCGCTGCGGCGTAACGATCGACGCTGCGAGCCTCGCGCGCCGCAAAGTCGCGGATGGCGGCGGCAAAGCGGGGGTCGGCGACGAAATGCGCCGAGCTCATCAAGGTCGGCACGAAACCCCGCGGCACCTTGTGCTCGCCCTGAGTCCCCGGCTCGAAGCGCCGCAATTTCCTCTCGATGCAGTATTCGATGCCTTGGTAGTAGCAGGTCTCGAAATGCAGGCTGTGGAAATTGCCGCCGGCACCCCAGTAGCGACCGTACAGTGCATCGGAGCCGACGAAGAATATGGCGACCGCAATCGGCTCTGACCCCATTCGAGCCACCTTGAGCATCAGCCGGTCGGGCATGGAGGCGGCTATCCGCTTGAAGAAATCCAGATTCAAGTAAGGTTCGTGGCCGTGCCGATAGAAAGTGTCGGCGTAGAAGGGATAGACCGCATCCCACAGCGCATCGTCCATATCGCCACCGTGCAGAGTGTCGAAGCAGATTCCTGCCTCCGCCACGCGCCGGCGTTCCCGCTTCGCCTTCTTGCGCTTCTCGGCGGTGAATGTCGCGAGGAAGGCGTCGAACGAGTCGTAGCCTTGGTTGTACCAGTGAAACTGGCAGTCGCGGCGCATGATCAATCCCGCCGCCTTCAGGGCCTCCGCGGTTTCGTCCGCCGGGAACAGCACGTGCCAGGAGGAGAGCCGTTCGCTGCGCGCGTAATCCATCGCATTCGCGATCAAATGGCGGGTGGTTGCCTTGGCGTCGGCGCCGTGCGCGGTCAGCAGCCGCGGCCCGCGCACCGGGGTGAACGGAACCGCAGAGAGCAATTTCGGGTAGTACGGCAGCCCGTGCTGCGCATAGGCGTTGGCCCAGGAGAAGTCGAATACGAATTCGCCGCGCGAATGCCCCTTGAGGTACAAGGGCAGGGCGCCCAAGGGGCGGCCCCGCGCATCGTCCAGAATCAAGTGCCGAGCGGTCCAGCCGGTGCGCGCAACGGCGCAGCCGGATTCCTCGAGTGCCAGCAGAAATTCATGACTGAGGAAGGGTGCGCCGTCGGCCACCATATCATTCCAACCCGCCGCGTCGATCTGCGCGATGCTGGACAGTACGCGCACGGCGGCTTTAGATCACGCGTGATGAACGCGTGACTCAATGGCCGGCTCGGCCTCCACACGCTCCAGATACTTATCCGCGTCCAGGGCGGCCATGCATCCCGTGCCCGCCGAGGTCACCGCTTGACGATAGACATGATCGGCGACATCGCCCGCGGCGAATACGCCCGGGACGTTGGTCGCGGTCGCGTCACCCTCACTGCCGCCCCTGACCACGATATAGCCGCCGCGCATGTCCAATTGTTTGTCGAACAGCTGGGTGTTGGGCTGATGCCCCACGGCGATGAAAACGCCGTCGACTGCGATGGTGCGCATCGCGGCTCCCGCCGCCGTGCCGCGCAGCCGCACGCCGGTCACGCCCGCCTCGTCGCCCAATATCTCGTCGATCGAGTGATTCCAGACGATGCCGACCCTGCCCGCCGATTGCAGCGCGAACAGACGATCCTGGAGAATCTTCTCCGCGCGCAGCTTGTCGCGGCGGTGTACAAGGGTCACGTGCGAGGCGATATTGGCAAGGTACAGAGCCTCCTCCACCGCGGTGTTGCCGCCGCCGACCACGGCCACCGACTTGCCGCGATAGAAGAACCCATCGCAGGTTGCGCACGCCGAGACTCCCTTGCCGCGGAAAGTCTCCTCGGAAGGAAGGCCCAGGTACTTGGCGGAGGCGCCGGTGGCGATGATCAGCGCATCGCAGCTGTACTCGCCGTTGTCGCCGTAGAGCCGAAACGGCCGATGGCGCAACTCGACCCGATTGATGTGGTCGAACACGATGTCGGTGCTGAACCGTTCCGCGTGACGGCGCATGCGGTCCATCAGCGCCGGGCCTTGCAGGTGTTCGACGTCGCCCGGCCAATTGTCCACATCGGTGGTGGTCATGAGCTGGCCGCCCTGCTCCAAACCCGTGATCAGGAGAGGATGCCGGTTCGCCCGCGCCGCATACACGGCCGCAGAATAACCCGCAGGACCCGACCCCAGGATGAGGAGTGGACTGTGCCTGAGGACGCTCATGTATAATTTGCCTCTCTTCTGAAAATGTCTTGATCGGCTCATGGTATGTAAATCTGTGGGCGCCAGCCAGTTCAATCCAACCCGGCAGTGAAATCGGCGCGGTGTTGGTGCCTCGAACTCGACTGGGTTACTATCGCATAGTATTCAATTAGTTAAGAAACAAATATCACTAAAGGTCTAGAATTGACTGAGTTAGGCGAATCCGCAAGATCCAAGCATAAGAGCGCGCTTTCCGCGGCCGTGGCGCGGTCGTTGCGCGAGGGTACGCTGTGGGTGTTGGGTGCACTTGCGCTCATTCTGTTGCTGGCGCTGCTGTCCTACCAGGCGCAAGACCCCGGATTCGCGGACACCGGAGAACCTGGCCGTCAGATACACAATTGGATCGGTCCTGTGGGCGCCTGGCTCGCCGGATTTTTTCTATTCCTGTTCGGCCGTCCGGCTTACCTGTTTCCACTGATGCTGGCCTATGCGGGGTGGCTGGTTCACAAGGAGGCCGCGCTTCCTGACGCGCGCTCGCGCATCAATACACTGCTGCGCGCCGCCGGCTTCGTGCTGACCCTGGTTACGAGCTGCGCGCTTGCGGCCCTGCATTGGAATGGTGCAGCGCTGCCCAACACCGCGGGAGGTGTGCTGGGCGATGTCGCCGGCAGGACCACCGCCCACGGATTGAGTTTTCTGGGTGCGACCCTTCTGCTGCTCGGCCTGTGGCTGGCCGGCGTCGCGTTGTTTCTGGGTCTGTCTTGGTTCGAAGTCATGGACAGGCTCGGCTCTTGGGTGCTGCGGGGCATTGATTGGGCGCGCACGCAACTCGAGCAGCGGCGCGAGCTGGCCTCGGGCCAACTGCGCAAGCAGGCGCGGCAGGAAGTGGTGCGCGAAGAACAGAAAAAGGTGGCGAGCCGTCCGCCGCCGCGCATCGAGGCCCCGGCCCCGGTTCCGCAGAAAAGCGACCGCGTGGAGAGGGAGCGGCAGGTTCCGCTGTTCGATGCACCGAAGTCGAGCGAATTGCCGGCCCTGTCCTTGCTCGACGAACCGGGGCCGCGCGAGCAGGCCTACTCCGATGAGGCGCTCGAGGCCATGTCGCGCCTGGTGGAGCTCAAGCTGCGCGACTTCGGCGTGGAAGCCGAGGTCGTCGCCGTGTTTCCGGGTCCGGTGATCACGCGATTCGAATTGCGGCCGGCGCCCGGCGTCAAGGTCAGCCAAATCAGCAATCTGTCCAAGGACCTCGCCCGCGCGTTGTCCGCCATCAGCGTCCGGGTGGTGGAAATCATACCGGGCAAATCGGTCGTGGGGCTCGAGATCCCCAATGAGAAACGCGAAATCGTGACCCTGGGCGAGATCATCAAGTCCAAACCCTATGATGACGTAAGCTCGCCTCTGGCGCTGGCACTGGGCAAGGACATCGGCGGAATACCCGTGGTAGCCGACCTCGCACGCATGCCGCACCTCTTGATCGCCGGTACGACAGGGTCGGGCAAGTCGGTCGGCATCAACGCCATGGTCTTGAGCCTCTTGTACAAGGCCACTCCCGAACACGTGCGCATGATCATGATCGACCCGAAGATGCTGGAGCTCTCGGTGTACGAGGGCATTCCGCATCTGTTGTCGCCGGTGGTCACGGACATGAAGCAGGCGGCGAATGCGCTGCGCTGGTGCGTAGCCGAGATGGAGCGTCGCTATCAGCTCATGTCGATGCTCGGGGTGCGCAACATCGGCGGTTTCAACCGCAAGGTCAAGGAGGCGGCGGAGGGCGGCAAGCCCATCAAGGATCCGATTCGCATTCAAAAAATAGCGCAGGGCGTCCCCGGCGTGGTGGCCGAGGACGTGCCTGATTTGACGACGCTGCCCTTCATCGTGGTGGTCATCGACGAATTGGCCGATCTGATGATGATCGTCGGCAAGAAGGTCGAGGAACTGATTGCACGGCTGGCGCAGAAGGCGCGCGCCTCCGGCATCCATCTCATTCTGGCCACCCAGCGTCCGTCGGTGGACGTCATTACCGGGTTGATCAAGGCCAATATTCCCACCCGCATCGCCTTCCAAGTCTCCGCCAAGGTCGATTCGCGCACCATCCTCGATCAAAGCGGGGCGGAATCCTTGCTCGGTCACGGCGACATGCTGTACCTGCCGCCCGGCACCTCCATACCCACGCGCGTGCACGGCGCCTTCGTCTCGGATCAAGAAGTACATCGGGTCGTGGGAGGCCTCAAATCCGCCTCACCGCCGGTCTACATCGACGAAATACTGGACGGCCCGCGCAATCCCATTCCCGGATTCCCCTCCGACGAGGAGGAAGACGGCGGGGCGGGCGTCGGGGATGCCGAAGCAGATCCCCTGTACGATGAAGCGGTGCGGATCGTTACAGAGACGCGCAAGGCATCCATCTCCGGCGTACAGCGGCGGCTCAAGATCGGCTACAACCGTGCGGCTCGGCTGGTCGAGGCCATGGAGGCCGCGGGTCTGGTGGGTCCCTTGCAGTCGAACGGCGGGCGCGAGATTTACGGGGCGCCGCCTCCCGAGGAATGAGTCGTATGAAAGCAGTGCTCGCGGGCTGTATGATGGCGGCGGCGTTATGGGGCGCGACTCTCGAGTCCGTGTGCGCCTCGCCTGCGACCGAGGTCGACAAGTACTTGAGCGGCCTGTCGAGCTGGGCCGCGGATTTTACTCAAACCATCGACGACGGCCATGGCACCGTTTTGCGCAGCGCCGCCGGCCGGCTGTTTCTGCAGCGGCCGGGGAAATTTCGCTGGGATTATACGCAGCCTTCCGAGCAGCTGATTCTGGCCGACGGCAAACAAATATGGTTCTACGACAAGGATCTTGCGCAAGCCAATGTGCGCAACATGGATGTGAGTTTCGCGGGCACTCCCGCGAGCCTGCTGTCGGGCAGCGGTTCCGTCGGCACCCATTTCGACGTCACGGCCTTGGGCGAGAACGGCGGGTTGCAGTGGTATCAACTCGTGCCGAAGCACGCCGACACCGATTTTCAAGTGGTGAGGATCGGATTCGACAAGGGCGATTTGCGCTCCATGTTCCTGGCCGACAAGCTCAACCAGGTCACTCAGCTCACATTCTCCAATTCCAAACGAAATATCACCTTGGCGCCGGATCTGTTCTCGTTCGTGCCGCCGCCTGGCGTCGATGTGATCGGACGACAGGCTAAGTGACGGGCGGCGACGGCACCTATCGCCCGCTCGCCGACCGGCTGCGCCCCCAGTCCCTCGACGAGTACGTGGGCCAGCCGCATCTTCTGAGCCCCGGCGCGCCCTTGCGGCGCGCGCTTGAGTCGGGGCGCCCGCATTCCATGATTCTGTGGGGTCCGCCGGGCACCGGCAAGACGACTTTGGCGCGCCTTGCGGCGAAGGGTGCCGAGGCGGAATTCATTTCGCTGTCGGCGGTTCTTGCCGGCATCAAGGACATCCGTGCGGTGGTGGAGCAGGCGAAGAGCTTGCGCGGAACGCGCGACACCGTGCTGTTTCTCGATGAAGTGCATCGCTTCAACAAGTCGCAGCAGGATACCTTTCTGCCTTTTGTCGAGGACGGCACGCTGATTTTCGTCGGCGCAACGACCGAGAACCCGTCCTTCGAGGTCAACAACGCACTTCTGTCGCGCGCCCGCGTGTACGTGCTGAAGCCCATCGATACCGCCGATCTTTCGAAGCTGCTCGATCGCGCACTGTCGGATCGGGAACGCGGCTTAGGGCGGCTCGCCTTAGTAGTAGATGCCGGCGCACGCGAGCTGTTGCTGGCCGCCGCCGACGGCGATGCGCGGCGCATGCTCAATCTGCTTGAAACGGCGGCGGACTTGAGCGTCGCGGCAGACGCGGGGCGCCGGCTCGACCTCGAAACCATGCGCGCCGTCATCGGCACGAACTATGTGCGTTTCGACAAGGGCGGCGAGAACTTCTACGACCAGATCTCCGCCCTGCACAAGTCCGTCCGGGGCAGCGACCCGGACGCTGCGCTATATTGGCTGTGCAGGATGCTGGCGGGAGGCTGCGATCCTCTCTATATCGCACGGCGTGCTCTGCGCATGGCGAGCGAAGACATCGGCAATGCGGACCCGCGCGCGCTCACCCTCGCGCTCGAGGCATGCGCGGTGTACGAGCGCCTGGGCAGTCCCGAAGGCGAACTTGCGATAGCCCAGGCAATCGTATTCATGGCATGCGCCGCCAAGAGCAATGCAGTCTATTGCGCCTACCAGGCGGCCGCCGAGGACGCTGCGAGCTTGGGATCGCTCGAAGTGCCGCTGCACCTGCGCAACGCGCCGACGCGCTTGATGAAGGACTTGGGCTTCGGCAAGGGCTATCGATATGCGCACGATGAGCCGGGTGGCTACGCCGCCGGCGAGCGCTACTTTCCCGACGGCATGCAAGAGCGGCGATACTACGTTCCGGCGCCCCGCGGATTGGAGATCAAGATCGGCGAGGCTCTCAACGCCCGCCGCGAGCGCTTCGGCCAAGCGCGCGGCGCGGGCGGATCGTGACCGTCGCGTTCGCCTACAATGGACGCTTTTCGCGGCGTGCGGCCGCTTAAACCAAGGAATTCATCGTGCTCGATCCGAAGCTGCTGCGAAGCGATTTGACCGGGGTTGCCGCGGCACTGGCTCGGCGCGGCTTTCATCTCGACGTCGCCGCCTTTGCCGCCCTTGAAGAGCGGCGCAAGGCGGTGCAAATAGAGGCCGACCGGCTGCGGTCGGAGCGCAATGCCAATGCCAAATCCGTGGGCCAGGCCAAGTCCAAGGGTCAGGAGGCGGCGGCCTTGCTTGCGGCAGGCGAGTCCTTGGGGGAGCAGCTGCAAGGGGTGGAGCGGCAGCTCGAAGCGATTCAAGCGCAAATGCTGGCCTTGCAGCTGGGGCTGCCCAACGTCCCTCACTCGAGCGTTCCCGACGGCAGGGACGAGCAGGCCAATGTCGAGGTGCGGCGCTGGGGGGTGCCGCGACAATTCGACTTCAGCCCTCAGGATCACGTGGCGCTGGGCGAGCCGCTGGGAATGGATTTCGAGGCAGCGGGGCGCATTTCCGGGGCGCGGTTCGTGGTGATGAGCGGAGCGCTGGCGAGGCTGCATCGGGCTCTCGTGCAGTTCATGCTCGATCTGCACGTCGACAAACATGGGTATCGAGAAGCCTATGTGCCCTACCTGGTTCACGGCACGGCGCTGGTGGGCACCGGGCAACTGCCGAAGTTCGAGCAGGACTTATTTGCCGTGAGCGGCGATCCCGGTTTCTATTTGATTCCCACCGCGGAGGTGCCGGTGACGAATCTGGTGCGCGATCAAATCCTGCCGCCCGAGTCGCTGCCGCTCAAATTCGCCGCGCATACGCCGTGCTTTCGGTCGGAGGCGGGTGCGGCAGGAAAGGACACGCGCGGCATGATCCGCCAGCATCAGTTCGAGAAAGTGGAATTGGTGCACATCGTGCGGCCCGAGGACTCCTACGCTGCTCTCGAGGAACTCACCGGGCACGCCGAGGCGGTGCTCCAGGCCTTGGGTTTGCCGTACCGGGTGCTGGCACTGTGCGCCGGGGACACCGGCTTCAGCGCGGCCAAGACCTACGATCTCGAGGTGTGGCTGCCCTCGCAGCAGCGCTATCGTGAGATTTCATCCTGCAGCAACTGCGAGTCGTTCCAGGCGCGCCGCATGCAGGCGCGGTGGCGCAACCCCGCCTCGGCCAAGCCTGAACTCGTGCATACCTTGAACGGGTCGGGCGTCGCCGTGGGACGTGCGCTTGTCGCCATCCTGGAGAACTGCCAACAGCAAGACGGCACCATTGCGGTGCCGTCTGTGCTCACTCCCTACATGGGCGGAATAACCCTGCTGAAGGCCTAGGTTCGGGTCAGTTGCGGTTGCCCATCACCAGACGCAGCACATACCAGAACATGAGTGCGATCGAAGCGAACAGCTGCATTGCCGCCGCGACGTAGCGGTCCTCGGGATAATTGTGAATGATATTGGAGGTGTCGTAGAGCACCGCGACACCGGCGAATCCGATCATCGCCACCGAGAACCAGGTGCCGAGCTGGAAGCCGAAGATCGCGCCGCCGATCATCGCAACGAGCGCCAGGACGCCGCCCCACATGAGCAGAGCGCGAAGAAATGAGAAATCCTTGCGAGTGCGGTGCGCCACGAACATGAGCCCGCCCGCGCCCAATGCGGTCACCAAGGTGGCGCTGTCGATCGCCCCGGGAGCCTTCGCATCGGCGATATAGAGGAGAGGTACGAAGATCAGAGCCTCCGCCACCACATACGCGCCGTAGGCGAAGTACTGCATCCCTATCGAGGAACTGGTTTGGGCGGTGCGCGAGGCCAGCCACCCCGTCAGCATGAACGCGCCGAGAATCAGAAACCAATTGAATCCGAGCATGAACTGCGCGATCTGCAGCGCGAGGCCGGATTCGAACAGGCCCAACTCGACCAATATGAATCCGAGAATTCCGCCGACCAGGTGCGTGTAGGTGCGCGTGATAAACACGCTGCGGCTGTCCGCCCGGGCGCCCGGAAAGGCGAGATTGTTGCTTGAGAATGCCATGATACCTCCAGTAATGCTCGACTGGCTTATTTTAGCACCCCCTCAAGGGTGGCGCCGAAATAGCCCCAAGCCCGATATGGGGGCAATCGCCGCCCATTCAACTCAGCGCGGTTCGGGGGCAAATTCCACGCCCACCCAACGCTTCAGCGCCTCTATGGACTGCGGGCGTCCCAGAAAGTTCTTCACCAAGTCATTCGCCGACATCGAACCGCCCGGCTCCAGCACCGTACGCCGATAGCGCAGCGCCGTGTCGCCGGCGAGCAGGTTTTTGGAGTCGAATTGCTCGAAGAAGTCGAGCGCTATGACCTTGTCCCACATATAGGTGTAGTAGGCGGAAGAGTATCCCGCGAGGTGTCCGAACGAAGTGTACATGTGCGTACCGCGCAGAGGCGTGAACAGGGTGTACTTGCGTGTATCGCGATCGGTAATCGATTCGAGATTCACATCCTGCGGCTTTGCGTCGTATATGTGGTAGGAGAGCGCCGTGTAGCTGTTCTGCTGGCTGACATAACTGGCGCGCCCGAATGCCGATGCCCGCTTCATCCGCAGTACGAGTTCTGCCGGGATGGGCTGACCGGATTTGTAGTCCTTGGCGAAGGTGGCGAGCACCTGCGGGCTCTGAATCCACTCCTCGAGCATCTGCGACGGAGATTCAACGAAGTCCGCTTCCATGGAGATGCCGCTGATTCCGGCCCATGGTTGCCGGCCACCCAAAATCATGTGCATCAGATGTCCGAACTCATGAAAGAAAGTCTGCACGTCGCCGTATTCCATGAGACCCGGATCCTCGGAGGTGGGACGCGGGAAATTGCATATGAGAACGCCTTCCGGAAGCTGACTGCCGCGGACGCCGTCGAGCAGCGGCATCATTTCCGCATGCGAATACTTGCCCGGGCGAGGGTGCATGTCCATGTAGAAGCGGCCGATGAGCTTGCCGGCGTCGATGACCTGCCAGGTCTCGACAGACGGATCCCAGGCCGGGACGCCTTCTTCACGCCGAAACTGGATGTGGAACAGGGTGGCTGCGGTGTCGAGGATCCCCTGCTTCACGCGGTCGTAGGGGAAGTACGGACGCACCGATTGCGAATCGAAATTGTAGCTCGAGCGGCGGACCTGCTCCTGGTAGTAGCTCTTTTCCTGAAGATCGATGGTGGTCGCGCCGGGGACGATTTTTTGCTTCTCGGCGAGCAGCATCCGGAATTCCCGCTCCGCGATCGGCCGCACCGCGGTGTCGAGATCCCGAATGAAACGCGCTATTCGTGCGCCGCTGCCGATCATCTTGTCCGCCGCGTAGTAGTCCGCCCACGACTTGTAGCCGAGCAACGAGGCAATTTCATAACGCGTGCGCAGCATCTTCATCAATACATCGGCGTTCTGCGGATAGGCGCGGGAATTGAACGCAAGGAACAGGCGGCGGCGCAGGTCGCCGCTCACGGCAAAATTCATCGCCGGTATGTAGTCAGGGTAGTCCGTGGTGATGTGTATGACGCCTGCCTTGTCGGGCTTGTGGCTGTCGAGGTAGTCCTTCGGCAAGCCTTTGAGTTCGGACGCATCGCGGACCTCGACGGTCTTTTTCCCGTCGTTGATGTTGCGATCGAAGGCCGATTGCTCCTCCGTGAGCTCGTCATTGAGAACCTTCAAGCGCGCTCTAACGGCGTCGTCCTTGTCGACGCCGGCCAGCCGGAACTCGAGCAATTGACGCCGCACGTAGTATTGGGTGGCCGCATCCGCATGCGCGAGGGGCATGGCCGCCAGCGCCTGATACACGCCGCGGTTCAGCGAGAGCGCCGTTTGCAGAGCGCTCACCTTGCGCGTCATTGCGGTCGCCCGGTCGCGGAACGCCGCCTCGGGGTGCACGGCCTCCATCAGCGAGGAGAAGTACAGGGCGGCGTTTGATTCCTTGAGGGCCTCGTCGTACTTCGCCAGCGTGTTGTCGATGGTTCTCGGCCCCGTGGCTGCGACGATATCGTCGATCGCACGCTGTGCCGCGGCGAGCTTGGCGTTCTCCATGGTCTCGAAGGCGCCCACGTCGGGTTTCGTGCTCCAAATGGGCGGCTGGTCCTTCGGAAAATCCTGCGCGCCGGACACGGATGTGGCGGATGCCGCGATGGATGCCAGGAGACAGAGGCTAGCGATGCGCATTCGAACCCCGACGAGAAATTTCGATGCGCGAGTATAAGTGGGTTGGGCCCGCTTGGTGGACTTGTGGCGGCGCCACTAGTGTGGGCGTGCGTCGCTTGACAGTTCGCCGAGTTGATTCAATAAATGACATGAATTAACATATAGAACCATTTGATTAACATCATATAAATATTGAAAGTTACGCAACGGATCTACGGTTGCTTGAGAACCTCCGCCTCGATCGCCCGCGCGATCCTCACGGCAATTACCGCCACCTCTGTAAGTCTGGATGCTTCCATGCCACCGAACTTGCCATACTGGGTGGCCGCCATGGCGCCTGCGATATTCGAGGCGGCTTGGATGAGTAGATCTGTTTCCATTGTGAGTTTCTCCTGGCGATGTAAATCGATTTCCGAAATGGGGGCCCAGTATGGACGCCAAAGCACTTTCGCAGGCATGCATCTGCGCACCGGCAACATTGCCCCCTGAAATGTTATTTGAAGTAAGGCAGAATATTGAGCAAGTAGTTGATTTCAAAAGTATCGGAGAGGTGGCAGAGCGGTTGAATGCACCGGTCTTGAAAACCGGCAAGGTTTCACAACCTTCGTGAGTTCGAATCTCACCCTCTCCGCCAGTCATTGCGTCAATTTGCGTCGGACTGGATACCGATCCCGCCCAGGAAAGGAAGGCGCGTCATGAATAGACGGCAACTCATGGTCGGCGGAGGCGCGTTGGCGGTTGCAGGCGTCGGTGCCGCGGCCATCAGCGTTGCACGAACCGGATCAATGAAGGAGTACGCGACCGTCGCGGCGGCGGCGCGCACGAGACTGTCCGAACGACCGGACCTGAGGGAATTCGTGCGTTTCGCGACGCTCGCCGCCAACGGGCACAATACCCAACCGTGGCGGTTCCGGCTCCAGCAGGAGCAGATCGTGATTCTGCCCGACCTCGCGCGGCGCACCCCCGTGGTCGATCCGGACGATCATCATCTCTTCGTGAGCCTCGGTTGCGCGGCTGAAAACCTCGCCATCGCGGCAGCGGCACGGGGGCGGCGAGGCGAGCTCCGGTTTGATCCCGCCGGCGACGGTTCGGTGGTCTTCGATCCCGGTTCAGCGCCGGAGGAGCGCTCCGACCTCCTCGATGCCATTCCGCGGCGTCAATCGACTCGCACGAACTATGACGGTCGGCGGCTTGGCTCCGCCGACCTTGAGATCCTGGCCGCCGCGGCACGAACTCCCGGCGTCAATCTTATTCTGATCACGGATCGGCGGCGAATCGAGCAGGTGCTCGATCTGGTGGTTGCCGGCAACAGCGCCCAGATGGCTGATGGAGCCTTCCTGCGCGAGCTCAAACACTGGATGCGCTTCAATCCGCGCCAAGCCCTCGAAAGCGGCGACGGCCTGTTCAGCGCCGCGAGCGGCAATCCGATCGTACCGACCTGGCTCGGCAGACCTTTGTTCGATGTCGCCTTCCGGGCCGGACCGGAGAATGATAAATACGCCGGACAATTGCGATCGTCCGCTGGTGTCGCCGTGTTCGTCTCGGATCGCGACGACAAGGATCACTGGATTGCATCGGGGCGTGCGTGCCAGCGCTTCGCCCTTCAGGCAACGGCGCTCGGTCTCAAGCACGCCTTCATCAATCAGCCGGTGGAAGTTCCCGCCGTGCGCCGCCAATTCGCCACCCAACTCGGCATCGGCGACCGTCGCCCGGATCTCGTGATGAGATTCGGGCATGGTCCGGCGCTGCCCAAATCGCTTCGACGTCCGGTCGAGCGCGTCATGCTATAGGCTTGGGTCCCTCATGCACCTGACCGCTTGTCTGGCCTCGCGAGAAGAAAGGCATCGGGCGATGCCCTCGGATTCGCTGGTACCGAACCCGATGGGCACGGTGACCCACGCCGTAACGATCGATGCTGCGCCCAATCGCGTGTGGCCTTGGTTGGCGCAGATGGGCGGCGGCCGTGCCGGTTGGTACAGCTACGACTGGATCGACAACGGCGGACGTCCCAGCGCCGAATCCATCCGGCTCGAATATCAGCAAATCGCCGTCGGCGACGTGCTTCCCGCGCTGCCCGACGCAACCGACGCGTTTCGCATAGCCGCAGCCGAGCCGCCGCATGATCTGATCCTGACTGTCCCGGATGCGACCGGCGGCAACCAGGTGAGCTGGGAATTCTTTCTCGAACCGCGGGATGATGCGCGAACTCGCCTGATCGTGCGCGGACATATTTCGCAGGACTGGCCCATGCCCACACCCGCTCGCTGCGCCTTGCGGCGCAGGCCCATACTCATTGAACGAATCTATGGTGTGTTGGCGCACACCCCGCGACCCCTCATGCTGGTTGCTGCAGGAGTAGGCCATTACATCATGCAAGTCCGTATGCTCAGAGGCATCAAGCGCCGTGCGGAGGCATGACACCCGCGGCCTTTGCAGGACGCAATCCACGGCAAGGCGACGCGCATGAATTGGCCGTCGATAGTTGCGCTCGGCCTTGTGCCGGCCGCCTCAATCGCGGCGGCGCTTGCGCGGCGCGGCTTCCTGGCAACGATCGATGCGCTCGAACGGTCGCTGGAACATGCGCCGAAGGCGTCGGCCGCCGCCCGCACGGATATACCGGCCGAGGTGCTCGCCCTGGCATCGCAAGCGCAGGGCCACGGCTAATCGTGAGCGCGTGTGGCGCAATCCCTGAACGTTTTGTCGGGCGGCAACTGAATCGTATCCTACATTGTCCTACAACATGCAAATTGCACCGTCCCGGCAGGCCGGCGAACTTCGCCACAAATCCTTGATTTGCCTGCCTGATGAAAAATTGATCAACCAGTTCATCGCCTTGAGATCCCCCCGCGTCGCATAAGCAACTGTCTGTAATCGGCGATGTACGGGATCAGCGACGCTTTGCGCCGGTTACGCATGGCTTGTATCTATCGCGGCACGTAAAGAGCAAACCCGTCGAGAAGGCGGGGACGCAAAGCCTCCGGTCTGAAGGATCCAAGAGATCGCAGATAGCGGGGTTGCCGGTAGAGCACCGCCGATCGGGGCTCCATCGTCATCCCTAATCTCCATCTCTTGACTCTCGATCGAGGCGCCATTTTTGCCAATCGAGAGGTGCGCAGATGAATCGACTGGGGACTGCAATATTTATCCGGGCGGCGGCGGCATTGAGCCTCGCGCTAGCTCTTTCCTCCTGCGGCGGATCACCCGGCAAATAGCGCCGTTTCCGCGGCCGCTGCTCCTGCGGCGGCGCAGGCAACAACCGCCGCCGCGCAGAGCACGACCGAATCCGCCACTCAAAATGCCCAGCAGCGGGCCTGCTCGGGCTGGGAATTCGGCAGTCCCCGTGTGGCGATCTGTGCCTCCAGCTACTCCGTGTCCCAAGCGGCGGGTTCGGTGAGCGTGATCGTCAAGCGTGGCGGCACTGCAACCACCGCTGTCAGCGTCGATTACGCAACAGCGAACGGCACCGCAATTGCCGGCACCAACTACAAGGCCGCGAGCGGCGTGCTGCTGTGGGCCGAGAATGACTGGACCCCGCGGACCATTCGGTTCCGATCTCGACTGCCCTGGCATTTTCGGGGAACAAAACTTTCACGCTGGTTCTGAGCAAACCCAGTACGGGAGTCTCGATCGTATATCCGGGCGGCGCCACGGTGACCATCGCCGGCAGCGCGACGGCCAACGTCGGAACATTTCAGCTGACGGAGGCCGCTTACTCGGTCGGGCAAAGCGCCGGCTCCGCCACGATCACGATTACTCGCGCGGACGGCGACACGGTGCGACGTCCGTTTCCTATGCGACGGCGAACGGCACGGCCGTCGCCGTCAAGGACTTCACCGCGACCAGCGGTACGTTGCAGTGGGCCGGCGGCGATTCGGCCGCCAAATCGTTCACCGTTCCGATCAGCAACGCAGCGCCGTTCACGGGCAGCAAGTCGTTCGGTGTGGTGCTGTCCAATGCGACTGAGGCGGCGGCGATCGGCTTCCGCAGAGCGGACGATCGCCATGCCGGCGATGCCTCAGCTCCCGTCGGCAGTGTGGTGCTTTCAGCCTCCGGCTACTCCGTGGCCAACGCGGTCAGTTGACCGTCACCGTCGATCGCACGCGGCTCCAACGGCGCGGTGAGCGTCTTTACGGAACGAGCAATGAGGCGGCGGCCGGTACCAATTACACCGCCCGAGCGGCTGTTGCAGGGGCTGATGGAGATGCGAGCGCGAAATCTTCTCGATGCCGGGCCGCAATGCGACTCCGTTTGACGGAGCGAGACTTCACCATCGTCTGCCGCTCCCAGCGCGGGTGCAGCGATCGGCAACCCGGGCAGCGCCACCGCCACCATTTCAGGCGACGCAGCGGCGCCGGTCGGCAGCCTGCAATTGTCTGCTTCGAGCTACTCCGTAGGCCAGGGAGCAGATCGTTGGCCGTGACCGTCACTCGCACGGGCGGCTCGAGGGGAGCCGCCAGCGTCACGTACAACACCACCGGCGGCAGCGCCGTGGCGGGCACGGATTTCACCGCGGCCAGCGGTACCCTCAGTTGGGCCGCAGGCGATGCTGCATCGAAGATCTTCTCGGTACCGATCAGCAATGCCGCGCCGTTCACCGGCAACAAGTCGTTCATGGTATCCTTGTCGAACGCCGGCACCACCGGGGCCGTTCGGCAGTCCAAGCAGCGCGATTGCGACCATGACGGGCGATGCGGTCGCTGCGGTGGGAAGCTTGCAGCTGTCGGCGTCGAGCTACGGCATCGGACAGGCGGCCGGCATTGTGTCGGTGACCGTCAACCGCACGGGCGGCTCCAGTGGCGCCGTCAGCGTGACGTACGCCACCGCCAACGGCACCGCCGTGGCGGGGACTGACTTCACCGCCGGCAGCGGCACGCTGACCTGGGCGAGCGGCGATGCGGCGTCCAAATCGTTCTCCGTTCCCATCATCAATTTGACTCCGTTCTCCGGCAACAAGGCGTTCACCGTCGAGCTGTCCGGTCCGACCGGCGGGGCGACCCTGGGCAGTCCCAGCAGCGCCGGCATCACCATCACAGGCAGCCAAGTGATCACCACGACCGGCACGGCGTGGGTCTACTACAACGGTGCGTTCAATTGGGGAGGCGACTGGTCGTTCGCTGCCACGCCGAACTACAAGGATACGAGCGGCGCGCCGATCGAGGGCCCCTACGACATCGAGGTCACCAATCAACAGTGGGGCGGCTGGCAACCGTACGTGAGCGGAAACTGCCAGAGCAACATTGCTCTGTGCTTCGACACGACGCCGTACAGCTACATCATCTTCTCGGCCAAGCCGGCGGTTGCGAACCAGACGTTCCTCGTCGACTTCCTGTCCTCGGGAGATACGACTGACGGAGTGAGCGTACAGACCGCTGCGTACTGTTCGGGCGGCAGCAATCCGGCCGTCGGAGTTTGGGAAAGCTGCAAGATTCCGCTCTCCGCATTCAAGTTGACCGACCTGACCATCTTGAAGTTCGGTCTCTCGGATCAGACCGGGTTGTCGAGCAATCACTTCTATCTCGACAACGTGGGCTTCAGCACGGATTGATCGGCGGGCGATGAATTGAGCCCTGCGCGCCGCATGGATGCGGCGCGCGGGATCGGGGCGGGGAGGGTGCGAAGGCTCACACTTCCAGCCGATCTCCCGGCCGCGCTACCAAACCGTACAGCGCCGGCATCAGAAAAACGCTGATCAAGAGGCGCGTGAACAGGCCGCTGACGATGACCAGCGCGAACGGCCGCTGCGAGTCGGTGCCGACGCCTGTGGCGAGCGCCACCGGCAACAACCCCAACGCGGCGACAAGTGCCGTCATCATGATCGGACGCAATCGCAGGATGGCGGCTTGGCGGACGGCTTGCGCGAGGTCGGTGCCGTCGCGCCGAAGCTCGTTGACACAGGAAATGTAGACGACGGCCGTTTGCACCGAGACGCCGAAAAGGGCGAGGAAACCGATGCCCGATGACACCGAGAACGGAGTGCCCGTGATCCACAGGGCCACTAGTCCGCCGACCGGCGCGGAGAGCACGACCCCGAGCACCGTGATGAACGGAAATTTGAAATTGCTGTAGAGCGCGAACAACAGCAGGAATATCAGGAACAAAGTGAGCGGCAGAATGACGCTCAGCTGCTGACGGGACGTCGTGTATTCGGTGTATTCTCCGCCCCAGTCCAGTCGATAGCCTTGAGGCAGCGGAACCTTCGCATTGACCTGCTGCATGGCGTCGCCGACCGCGCCGGCCAGATCGCGCCCCGCCACGGAGAACTGCACGCCGATGTAGCGTGAATTGTCCTCCCGGTAGATGAACGAAGCGCCGTTCGTGACGCGGATATCCGCGAATTCCTTGAGCGGAATCTGTTGTCCGGCGGGTGTGGCGACCAGGATATTGCCGATTTCCTCCGGATTGTCTCGGTATTGCTGTTCGAGACGCACGATGAGATCGAATTCCTTCTCTTGCTGCACCACCTGGGTGGCCACGTCTCCGCCGATGGCCGTCTGGATCAAGCCGTTGATGTCGGCGACGTTCAATCCATAACGCGCAATCCTGGCGCGGTTGATCGCGATGGTGAGACTCGGCTGTCCCAATTCCTGCACCAGGGTCACCTCGCGGATACCGCGCACCCGCTCCAGGATCTGCTTGATGGCTTTGCCCTTCTTCTGCAGCGTATCCAAATCGGAACCGAATACCTTTACCGCCAGAGCGCTCTTCAATCCCGTTTCCGCTTCATCCACGGCGTCCTCCGCCGGCTGTGTGTAGTTGAAGGTGATTCCGGGAAATTGTTCGAGCTTTTTGTTGATGGCTTCGATCAGCCCCGACTTGGTGCGGTAGGGGCCGGTCCATTGCGAGTACGGCTTCAGATCGACGAAGAACTCGACATTGAAGAAGCCGGTGGGGTCGGTGCCGTCGTCGGGTCGGCCCAGCTCGGAGGCGACGGTGGTGACTTCGGGAAAGGAGCGCAGGATTTCGCGCACCTTGGGCGCGATCTTCGCGGACTCGTCGAATGAGATGGTGTACGGCATGGTCGCACGCACCCATAGCGCGCCTTCATCCAGCTTCGGCATGAACTCCGCGCCGATGCGCGGGATGAGCATCAGCGAGGCCGCGAGCAGAAGGGCCGACGCACCCGTGGTTCCCCAGGGGCGTGCGAGGCAGAAGTCGAGGCCCTTGGCGTAAACGGACTTGATGGCTTCAAAGGCGGTGTTGCGCCGCTCCCGCACGCCCTTGCGCATGAACCACGCACACAGCACCGGCAGCAGGGTCAGCGTGACGATCAGCGAACCCACGAGCGCGAAAACCATGGTGTCCGCCATGGGCTTGAACAGCGTCCCGGAGGGCCCCGACAGGACGTAGATCGGCAAAAAGCTGACCACGATCACCGCGACGGCGTAGAAAAGCGGCCGATCCACCTCGGCCGCGGCCTCGAGGATGATCTCCTTGACGTTGAGCGCTGCGTTTTTGCGCGCCACGATTTGACGGAAGATGTTCTCGACCATGACCACGGCGCCATCGACCAGAATTCCGAAATCCACCGCACCGATGGACAATAGATTGGCCGAGGCATTTTGGATGTCGAGGCAAATGAACGCGAACAACAGCGCCAGGGGGATGCTGGCGGCGACGATCAGGCCGGCCCTAAAATCGTAGAGAAAAAATATCAGCACGACCACGACCAGCAGCATGCCCCGCAACAGGTTGCGCTCCACCACCTGCGTCGTCAGCTCGACCAGGTCGCTGCGGTCGTAGAACGGCAGAACCTTGACATCCTTCGGCAGGATTTCAGCGTTGAGCTGCTTGGTTTTCGCCTCGACCCGCTTCAGCACGTCCTGGGTCTTTTCGCCCGTCCGCAGCAGGATGACGCCTTCCACCGCGTCGTCCTGCTTCAGGAAGCCGAACTCACCGAGACGTGGAGCGATGCCGATGACGACTCTGCCCAAGTTCTTGACCAGCACGGGGGTGCCGTTGTGCACCGCCACCACGACATTGCCGATGTCCTCCAGCGTGGTGATGCGCCCGATGCCGCGTACGTAGTAGAACTCGCCGCCCTGGGAATAGAAGCCGCCGCCCGAGTCGTCGTTGTTGGCGGTCAAGGCGCTCTCGACCTGTGCCACCGACAATCCGACCGAAGCGACCTTCGCCGGATCGAGCAGCACCTGGTACTGCATGGTTCCGCCGCCGAACCCCGAGTCATCCGCCACGCCGGGAACGGATTTGTACTGAGGCTCGACCGTCCAATCCTCGAAGGTCTTGAGTTCCATCGGCGAGCGATCGGGGCTTTGCAGAACGTAACGGTAGATGAGACCAGAGGGCGATGACATCGGAGACACCGAAGGGCTTACGCCGGTCGGCAGACTCAGGTCGCCGAGGCGGTTGAATACCTGCTGGCGCGCGAAATAGTTGTCAGTGTTGGTTTGAAACGTGAGGATGACGTCGGACAGCCCGTACAACGAGATCGAGCGTATCGTGGTCATCTGAGGGATGCCGTTCATCTCCTTTTCGACCGGTACGGTGATGAGCCGCTCCACTTCCTCGGCGGCGCGTCCGGGCCACTGAGTGATGACTTCGACGATGGGCGGAGATAGATCCGGATACGCGTCCACCGGGAGACGATCCAGCGAACGCGATCCGGCGCCGATGAGCACGAGCGTCATGAGGACGATCAGAAACGACTGCCGCAGCGAGGAGGCCACGATCCGGTTCATGATCGAGGCGCTTCGCGGCGCCGAAGCAGCGGGGGGCAGTTGCGCGCTCATTGATTCTGCATGAATTGAACGAAGAGGCCCCCTTCAACCACGATCTGGTCGCCGGCCTTGATTCCGGCATCGATGTCGTATTGCTCCCCGACACGACGACCCAAGGTCACGTGTTGACGGGCAAAGCTGCCGTCTGCCTCGGCGAGATAGATGAACGGCAGGTTCTCGTCGTCGCGCAAGATCGACGATACGGGGATCAGCAGGCCGCTGCTCTCCTTATGGGCGCGAATCAGCTCGTGTACATACATCTGCTTCTTCAAGATATTTCCCGGGTTATCGGCGACGATGCGCACAATCACCGCGCGCGTGTCCGGATCCACCAGGGCGGAGATGTTGTCCACCCTTCCGGGGAGGGCTGCCGAGCCGACACCGGTCATGACCTCGGCCGAATCGCCGACGCTGACCGCGGCAAGATCGGAGCCGAAAATCTGCGCCATGACCCAGACGCGCGACAGATTGGCGACGGTGAAGCACGGTGTGCTGCCCGCCTGTAGAAGCTCTCCGGGAGTGATCAACTTCTCAACCACGGTGCCTGAGATCGGCGAGCGGATCATTCCATCCGCCTGCAAGGCGGGTCGCCCCGCCTGAATGTCCTTGATGATCTGTGGCGGAACGTTCAGTGAGACGAGCGCCTGCAGCGCGGCGTCACGATCCGACTCGGCGTTGACCGCATCGGTTTCCGCCTGGTCCGCTTCGCGCTGAGCTACGCCGTGGTGCTCGAGCAGATCGCGGTCCAGATTCGCCAGACGCCGGTTGGTCTTGGCGGTGGCCAGCGCCTTGCGATAGGCATCCACGGCGGCGGCAAAGTCCGGCGATTGCACCGCCGCCAGGGGGGCTCCTTCCTGGACACGGTCGCCGAGCGAAACCAGCAGCCGCGACACCGGGCCGGAGAAGGGCGCCAGCACGCTGGTTGCCTGGTCGTTGTCGAAATCGACGACTCCGGTCGCTTCGATGCTCTCATGAAATCTCGATGCCGCGACGGTGTACAGGTGCAGCTTCTGCCTCTGAGCCGGCGTCAGCGTCACGCCCTGCGCCTTGGCGGCGGGAAGCTGCGGTTCATCGTGATTCTTAGGCGAACATCCGCCGCACGCCATGAGGGCCGCCATGGCCGCGACGGCGGCGGCCGCAGCGGCCGCAGCGGCCGGAAATTCGATTCGAGGCCGCTCAAACCACACGCCGCGAGACAGTTTATTTTTCATGTTGTTCCGTGACCAATTGCGCGCGGTGCCACCAGCCGCCGCCAAGCGCCTGAAACAATGCCGCCGTGTCGGCATAGCGATTTGCCTGCGCTCCCACCAGGTTGATGCGCGCTTGCTGGTATGCCTGTTCGGCGTTCAACAGCGCCAGATAGCCGGCATAGCCGCCCTGCAACTGCCGTTGAGCGAGATCCAGAGTGACCTTGGCCGCCTCTGCGGCGGCGGCGGCCGCTTTCAGGCCGTCCGCGTCCTGTTCAAGCGCCGTCAACGTGTCGGCGACGTTCTGAAAGGCCGTCAACACGGTGCTTCGATATTGTTCGGCCGCCTGGGTGTAGGCCGCCTTGGCCGCCCGCTCCTGGTGCAGCAGAGTGCCGCCCTGGAAAATCGGCGCGGTCAGTTCCGCGCCGATGCCCCAAAAGCCCGTGCCCGACGTGAACAACTGATCCATGGCCGCGGCAGTGCTGCCCGTGTTGGCGGTCAGCAGAATATTCGGCAGACGGTTCGCAGCCGCGATTCCGATCTTGGCGCTGGCATCGTGCAGATTTGCCTCGGCCTGCAGTACATCGGGCCGCTGCGCAACGAGCGCCGAAGGAAGGCTCACCGGCAGATCCTGCGGCAATTGCAGGCTCGCGAGGTCCAGTTTCGCGCCCTGTTCCTGATTTGGAAAGCGGCCGGCAAGCACAGCCAAAAGATCCTGCGTCTGGGCCAGCTGCTTGAGAAGGGGCGGCAGAGCGGCGGCGACCTGCGCGAGCTGCGATTCCTGCGCTGCAAGATCGAGCCGGCTGGCATATCCCTTGTCGAATTGGTACCGCAGTATGTCGACGCTGTTCGCGTTGATGTCGAGGAGCTGCCGGGTCGCTTCGATCTGCATCCGCAGCGAGGCCTCTTGAATGGCCGTGACCGCCACGTTGGCGGTCAACGTGGTGTAAGTGGCGGCGGTTTGAAACCGAACTTCCTCCTCCTGTGCCTTAAGGGACTCCACCGTGCGGCGGTTCAGGCCGAACACATCGGGGACGTATGATACGGTGACCTGCGGCGTGAACAGATTGTACAAGAAGGCGTTGGAGTTGAGCGCCGGCGCAACCTGTCCGGATTGACGCTGACGGCTGGCAGAGAAGTTCGCGGTGACGCCCGGATAATAGATCCCACGCTGCGCCAGCACATTTTCATGGGCCGCCGACAAGGCCGCTTGCGCTGCCTTGAGGTCGTGATTGTTCGCAATCGCCGCATCGATCAGTTCGTTGAGCGGCTTGCAGTGAAACAATGTCCACCAATCCGCGGAGATGTCTTGTCCCTTGGCGAAGCGTTGGGCTTCGCCGCCCGCGACGTTTGCGACGGCGGCAGTGGATGAGACCGGATGGGCCGTATAGTCGCTCACATCAGGAGCAGCAGGCTTCTTGAAGTCGGGACCCACCGCGCAACCGGCCGCGGCCGCTAAGACCGACGCCGCGATGAAACCCAGGACGCTCGGCCTGCGGGTCAGGGTTGCGACCATCATTGAGGGGAAGGAAATGCGCCGGTCCGCTTCATCGAAAGCCGCTTGTCCACTGTCGTCATCTGTATGTCATCGCCTTAATGGGCTGTTTTTGCCGGTCGCAGGCTCTCCCCTGCACTTCGAGCCCGTCTCCGGGCCAAAGTTCCGCCGCAGACAGGCGCCGCGATGCCGTCGCCCGACCCCAGAGAAGGAACACCTCGCCGATCCATTAGCTTAGCAAGATTTCACGATCAGCCGGCGGCCATGCCGCCGCTGGACATGTCGCGCACCGGTCGGCATGCTTGCCCGGCGTATGACGCGCGGACTCGTGGGGATGGAGATTCGTAGGCAGACGCGACGATAACCATGTCGGCTCGCATTGCGCAGCGATCCGTGCTCGACCAGCTCGCCGCGCTCCGGGGCGGGATGCGCCGCCTGCTGCTGCCGGCAGTCGTCAATTGGACACCGACCGCCTATGCCGTCGTCTTGTGCGTCGTCATTTGGGGGTTCGCCGTCCAGCGCATCGAGAGCGACTACCGCACGACCCTGTCGACGGAACGCGAGCATTTGAGCAGCGTGAGCGGAACGCTTGAAGCGCAGGTTGAGGCCATGCTCGGCGACGGCGTAGGCGCCGCGCTCGCCGCCGCCAACGAACTCGAGTATCGCAGCGATCTCGCCGGCGCCGGCGATGCTGTGTATGCCGACACGCTCGCGCACATGCTGACCGGCGGTCCCTACGTTCGGTCCCTGTTCCTGGCGAACGCGCACCGGTTTGTGCGGGTCAGCCGCGCGTCGGCCGCCGAAACCGCGGCGACGGCTCCCGCATGGCTGCCGGCGGCGTTGCGCGTCAGGTCGGCCGACACCTGGGTGGGCGCCCCGATCTTCGATCCGGAGAAGCCGTCCGAGAGGGTGATTCCGATTGCCCGGCGTATTGTCCGCGGCAGACTGCGGGACACCTGGGCGGGAGCATTGATCGCATTCGGCTCGCTGAACGATGTTTACCGGCAGGCTGAATCGGGCAGCGGGGTGGGCTTATTTACGGCGGACGGCACCGCGCTGCTGCTGGTTTCGGAGCCGCAGATGGGAGCCGCCGAGGGCGGCAACATCGCGGACTCCGAGCTCTTTAAGCGCGCGGCACTCGGTCCGGATTCGGGCGTCATCGAAGGCAACAGCCCCTATTTCGCCCGCTCGACGATCGTGGCCTACCATCGCGTGCACGATTATCCCTTGCTGGCGGAAGCTTCGCGCCGCCGCGAGGAAACCCTCGACGCCTGGGGCGGGCGCCGCCGCAGCACCATACTGTCCGCGATGGGCATCAGCTGGCTGGTGTTTGCCGCCACCTGGATGCTGAACAACTCTTTGCGGGCGCTGCGGCGGCGCGAGCTTCACTACCGCACGCTGTTCAACAACGCGGCCTTCGGCGCCTTCGTCCTGGAAGGCGAGCGCATCATCGAGGCCAATCGAACCAGCGCAACCATGTTCGGCACCGGCCAACCGAACATGCTGATCGGCATGCGGCTTTGGGACCTGTCGCCCGCCACGCACCGCGACGGCGCCTCCTCCGAGGCGATGTATCGGGGCCTATTACGCCACAGCGTCGACGGCAGCTCCGCCAGTTTCGAATGGACCCTTCGTCGCCTCGATACCGGCGCCGCGTTTTCCGCGGCAGTGGATCTTTCCAGCCTCGACGCTGACGGCAAGACCTTGACGCTGGCCGTCATCCACGACGTCAGCGATCGCAAGCTGATGGACGCAGAACGCGAGCGCGCGCTCGATGAGCTGCACGAGCTGGCCGCCGCGCTGGTGCACGTTCAGGACGACGAACGGCGGCGCATCGGGCGCGAGCTTCACGATAGCACCGGGCAGTGCCTGGTGGCGCTGGAACTCGCTCTCGCCCGCCTTGCGCGCCTGGCGGAGCCCGGTTCGATTCCGGCCCGCGCCGCCCTGATCGACGAGTGTGTGACGCTGGCGCGCAGGTGTTCGACCGAGATTCGCACCGCCTCCTATCTGCTGCATCCGCCGCTGCTGGATGAAATCGGACTGCTGAGCGCATTGCGATGGCTGGCGGACGGCCTGCGCCGGCGCAGTGCCATCGAGATCGAGCTGGAGCTGCCCGAATCTCTGGAGCGCCTGCCGCCCGAGCATGAATTGGCCATATTCCGGGTGGCGCAGGAAGCGTTGACGAACGTCCATCGCCACTCCAAGAGTCCGTCCGTGACGATCCGCTTGTTCGAGCAAGACGACTCGGTGATCATGGAAGTCGAAGACGCCGGCCACGGGATTCTGGTCGCCGGCTCTTCGGGCAAGTTGACCGACGCCGCCGCTTTGGGAGTCGGCCTTGCGGGCATGCGAGAACGCATGCGGCAGCTCGGGGGTACACTGACCGTGCGCACCGGCCCAGGAGGGACCTGCGTTCAAGCCAGGCTGCCGCTGGCCGGCGCTTCGGGCGCCCGCACCGACCCAGCACGCCTCGATGTAGAGTAGGGCGATGCGCAATGTCAGGATACTGATTGCCGACGACCATGAGCTGATCCGTCGCGGGCTGGTCGCATCCCTGGCGGAGCGCGCCGACTGGAGCATCGTGGCCGAAGCCGCCGACGGCCGTCAGGCCTGCGAATTGGCAGTGCTTCACGTCCCCGATATCGCCGTGCTGGACTTGAGCATGCCGGAACTGAACGGCCTCGATGTCACGCGCCGTATCCGCGCCTCGACGCCCAAGACCCGCATTTTGATCGTCACCGCTCACGAGTCCGAGCAGCTGATTCGCGAAGTACTCGACGCCGGTGCGATGGGATATGTATTGAAATCGGATGCAGGACGGGTGCTGGTCCAGGCCATCGAGGCCCTGCTCGATGAGCGGCCGTTTTTTACCTCCAAGGTGGCGCGCTTCGTGCTCGACGGGTATCTGCGCTCCTCCGAGGACGCCGCATCGCCGGCCACCGTTGCGCTGTCTCCCCGGGAGCGGCACATCGTGCAGCTGCTCGCTGAAGGCAGCAACAACAAGGAGGTGGCCCGAACCCTGCAGCTGAGCGTCAAGACAGTAGAAACGCACCGCAGCAATATCATGCGCAAGATGCAATTCGGCTCTCTTGCCGACCTGGTACGTTACGCGATCCGCAATAAAATCGTAGACGCCTGATGGCATTGCACTTCGTCTAACCGCCTGCCGGGGTGCTACACACTTTCACTCACCCATATGGGTGATATACTGTATATCATCATCCCGGCTCACCCCTTAGAGTGCCGCCTAGGGGGTGAGCATGATCGGGTACGCGTCAATGACAATCGACAGTGCCGAACGCGTCGAACGCTTCGCAAGCCTCGGCGAGTTCGCGGCCGGCGTCGCCAATGATCTGCGCGCGCTGCTGGCGCCCATCGATCAACACGCCTTGGCGCTGCATGCCGATATTTGCGGCAATGACGCCGCCCAGGCCCGGTTGCAGAAGATTCTCGATACGGTCGAACTGGCGCGCAGTCTGGTGCAACAGATACTGATCTTCAGTCACGGCTCGACGGGCGAGCGGCGGCCGTTATCGCTCGGCAAACTGGTGCGGGATGCGCTGCCGCTGATGCGTGCGGCGGTCGCCACCACGGCAATGCTGCGCATCGCCGTCGATACGAATGCACCGCCGATCCAAGCCGACCCCATTGCCATGCAGCGTGTACTGCTCAATCTGGTGCTGAACGCCTCCCGGGCCATCCGTCAGCCGCACGGCGTCATCGAGATCGGCG
The DNA here is from genome assembly GCA_963702735.1 of uncultured Gammaproteobacteria bacterium. Lineage (GTDB taxonomy): Bacteria > Pseudomonadota > Gammaproteobacteria > Steroidobacterales > Steroidobacteraceae > Bog-1198. Next base: position 1,757,061 of record CAVPDW010000003.1, read on the forward strand.
TGGCCGGTATGAAGACCTCCGATGCTGGGCCGCCGTTCCTGCGCCTCACGGTAGCCGACAACGGCATCGGCATGGACGCTGCGGCCGTGGGCGATCTGAAACAGCGCTTCGTCGAGCCGCCGAGCCTCCTGCCGGGCGTCGGTCTGGGCCTACGGACGGTTCACCACGCCGTTTGCGCACATGGCGGCCGTCTGCATCTCGACAGCGAGCCGGGCGGCGGCACCACGGTTAGGATCGACCTGCCGGCGATATGGCAACAGTCCGCGGGGCAAGCATGAAGTGCTCCGCGCAGCACCCCGGAATCGGCGCGGCCGATTACGCCGAGACCGCGGCGGCGACGCCGCTGGCGCAGCTGCAGCGGCGGTTTCGAGTGCTGAGCGCCTGCAATCACGCGATTATCCATTGCGTCGGCGAGGACGAGTTGCTGACGGACATTTGTCGAGCGCTGGTTGAAGTCGGCGGCTATCGGCTCGCGTGGGTAGGCTACTCCGGGGCAAGCCCCGGCCGAGCACCCGAGGCGACCGTGGGAAGTGCCTGGGGCGGCGGACCGCTCGATTCGGTAGAACTCGGCTGGACGCACGCCCACGGCGATCAAACGCCCGCGGTGCGCGCCATGCGTTTGATGTCGACACAGATCGTGCGCGATCTCGCGGATGAGCGGTGGAGCGTGGAGTGGCGCGCGCGGGCGCGCGAGCGCGGATTTCGAGCGGCCCTGGCCGCACCTCTGCTCATCGACGGCCGCTGCCTAGGCGTTCTGGAAGTTTACACCGACTGTTCCGCAGACTTCGATACGGCGGAGTCGGCGCTGCTCATCGAACTTGCGGCGGATCTCGCCTTCGGTGTCGCCGCCCTGCGCACGCGGCGCGAATGCGAGCTGCAACAGACCGATATTGCGCTGCTCACGCGGGTTCTCAAAATGCAGAGCGCCATCAATTCGGCTGTTCTGCGCATCCGCGACCGAAACCTGCTGCTGCAGGAGGCCTGTAGGGTGGCCACCGACGTCGGCCGCTACAACAGCGCCATCGTCTGGTGCGTCGAACCGGGCACCCGGTTCGCCCGGCCGGGGTTTCGTGCCGGAGCGGAAGTGCCCAAGGTCGCGCCCGATGTATTGCCCATCAGCGACGGCAAAGAGCGCGATACCAGCCTGACGGGTCGAGCCATGCGCACCGGAGAGGTCAGCGTGTGCCGCGATCTGACGCGCAGCGAACCTCCGCTCGTGGGACGCGAAGCGTTGTACGCGAACGGCATCCGTTCGGTGGTGGCCTTGCCTTTCATGGTCGACGGTGTGCCGGTCGGTGCTCTCACACTCACTTCCAGGGACACCGGCCTGGTGCGCGATGATGAACTGCTGTTGCTGCAGGATATTGCGGCGTCGCTGTCGTTCGCATTGCGCTCCCAGCAGCGCGCCGACGCCGCGGAGTATCTCGCGCACTACGATCCTCTCACCGGATTGGCCAAGCGTTCCTTGTTCTGCAGGCGCCTCGACGACATGCTGCGCACGCGCTTGGGTCCGGAGCAAACACCGACGGTGACCGTGCTCGATATCGATCATTTGAACAATATCAACGATAGTTTCGGCCGGCATTTCGGGGATTTGCTCCTCCAGCAGGTGGCCGAGCGGTTGCGGCAACAGCCCGGCGGCGACGAGCGCGTCGGCGACCTGGGCGGCGGCACCTTCGTGCTGGCAGCGCCGGGCATCCTCGGCGCCGACCTCGGCGTCGCCTCCCTGCTCGAGAAGACCGTGTTCGGAGAATCGTTCCTGATCGAAGGCCGCAGCGTCCGCGTTTCTTGCCACTCGGGGGTGGCGCGGCACCGCATCGACGGAGAGGACGGAAGTACCCTGGTGCAAAAGGCCGAAGCTGCGCTCAAGCACGCGAAGGAGACGGGCGAGCAATACCTTCACTACAAGCTCGAGATGCGCAGCGAAATTGCCGAGAGGATGGCACTCGAGCACAGGCTGCGCCAGGCGATCGACGAGCGGCAGTTCGAGATCTACTACCAACCGCAGGTCAACATCGTCAGCGGCCACATAGAATCTCTCGAGGCGCTGCTGCGCTGGAACGATCCCGAACACGGCCTGGTGCTGCCGGCGCGCTTTCTGCCCGTGCTCGAGTCCTCAGGACTGATCATTCCGGTCGGAAAGTGGGTCGTGCAACGCGCCTTGCACGACTGCGACCGTTGGCGGCGGGTCGGATTGCGCCCGGTGCGGGTCGCCGTGAACGTCTCGGCAGTGCAGTTCCGGGGGCATGACTTCATCGATTTCATCCTTGAGCTCGTGAAGGACTGGCCGCGCGATCCGCGCGGCTTCGGCATCGATCTTGAGATCACGGAGACCGCGCTGCTGCAGGACATCGAGGGTGCAGGACGTCAATTGCGGGAGCTGCGCGCCGCAGGAATTCGCGTTGCGTTGGACGATTTCGGCACGGGATACTCATCCCTTGGCCTGCTGTCCAAGCTGCCGGTCGATCTGCTCAAGATCGACCGCAGCTTCGTCAAAGGGCTGCCCGGCGACCACACCAGCATGACGCTCACCCGCACCATCGTCGGACTGGCATCGGCGTTCGGCTTGCTGACCGTAGCCGAAGGGGTCGAGACGGCCGATCAATTCAAGCTGCTGCGATTGCTCAACTGCGATCAATCGCAGGGCTACTTCCACTGCCCGCCGGTGTCGGTACGGAAAATCGATCAATTGCTGGCGCAGGATCAGTAGCTACACGGCAATGGCGACAACGGGGCGCGCGGTTTCGAGGCCGTGGCCTTTGGGCCCCGCCTCGCGCCGCCAAAGAAGCAGGGCGGAGGAGAGCGCGACGAGGCTGAGAAGGAAGAAGAACCACAGTAGACCTGAATAGCCCGCCGGGTTGAGGGCGCCTGCGCCCGCTCTATCGGCCAGCCAGCCTGCGGCGAGATTCGAAGCCGCCATGCCGAGGGCCTGAATCAATGTGATGAGCCCGAGCGCCGTGCCGAGACGCCGCGGCGCGACGATGAGCGTGGTGGCGGGCCAGATCACCGCAGGCACCAACGAGAAGCTGACGCCCATCATGACGGTCGACACCCAGAGATTCAGGTCCGTGAGACCGAGCACCACGAACGTCACCGGCAGGAGCAGCGTGCCGAAGACCAGCATCAGCGCGCGGTGACCGAGGCGGTCGGCGAGCAGACCGAAGAACGGTGTGGCGAAGATGGCTGCGAAGAACACCCAGCTGTTGGCAACGCCCGCCTGGGCGAGGCTCAAACCCTTGGCATGCTGAAAGTACTCGATGGCGTAGGTCGTGCGGAACGGGAAGAATACCGCGGCGTAGAGCACATGCAGTCCGAGAATGTACCAGTAGGACATATCGAAATTCAGAAGGTGCCGCCACTCGATGCGCTCGACCGCGGCATCGGCCGGGCACGCTGCCGGGCGGTGACGGCGGTCAAGCCAGTAGAAAATCACCGCCGCCGCGAGGCCCGCCGCCGTGATGCCGGTGCCGAGCCATAGGGGCGGCTGCCAGCCGCGCTCGTACAGAGGCCGGGCCCACGCCGTCGATGTGTCCACCGCGTAGGAGCCGACCCGTGCCAGACTGAGGTACAGCGCCGTCGCGAGCGCGATCCCGCTGCGCGAAAACCACTGCGCGAGCCCCGCGACCAGCGCGATGAATATGGCGCCCTCGCTGACGCCGAAGATGAAGCGGCCGGCCACCATGAGCTCGTAAGGGCTGCCGACCGCGGTGAGCGCAGCGCCGACGACCCCGATGATGGCGGACCAGAGCGCCACGCGTGCCGGGCCGAAACGGTCGATCAACACACCGTTGATGAGCGCCAGCGCCACATTGGGGATGCTGATCACGCCGTTCAGCATGCCGAGCTGCGATTGACCGAAGCCGCGCTGCCGCTGCAACAGATCGGCGATCGGGCCGATCACATCGTCCTCGTAGTAGCTGCTGGACACGGCGACGGCCGCGAGCAACAGCACCCACCAGCGCAGGGGCGAGCGGCCGCCGCCGCGGCTCGTGTCGGATCCAGTCGTTTGAGTCACCGGAATCGTGCGCCTTGCCGAGCGAGCTCGGCCTGTACCGCGCCGATATTCAACTGATCGAAGGGCTCGCCGCGCTGCAGCGACACGGCCGCAGCCACCCCCGCGCCTTGGCCGCTCACAGCGCAGCACATCATGTTGCGCGCCGACGCATGGGAGATTTTGTCCCCGCCGATGCAACGCCCGGCGACCAGCAGATTGCCGACCCCCTTGGGCACCAGTGCGCGGTAGGGCACATGCCAGTAGCGGCCCGTGGTGGGCAGGATCAGGATGCCGAAGCCGTCGATGAACTCGGGAAAGATGCCGATGGCATCGTCGAATCGCGCCTGTTCGCGGACGTCGGTGCCGGTCAGATTGTAGAGCGCGTCGATTTTGCGGGTGTCGCGGATTCCCAATGTCATGCCGAAGTTGCGCAATTTCGCCTCTTCGCAGCCGGGCATGTAGCCGCGCAGCGCCTCCACCGCATAAATGGCCTCGCGCCGTCCGCGCATCTCGCCGACGGTGAGGTCATTGGGATCGGTGCCGTCGATCTCAGGCACGTGAACCAGGTTCAAGTAGGTCAGATCCCCTTGATCGGTGACGGAGCCCCAGGTGCCTGCGATGGTATGCAGGCTGGCAGGGATGATGCCGGCGGCCAGCGCCTGCTTGAACGGCTTGCGCAGAAAGGGGGAGAAGAGCTTGTCCTCCTTGCCCGTGGTCTCGTAGTCCCATTCGCCGTTGCCCGACCAGTCGGCGTAGGTCTGTGGGTCCGCCTTGACAGAGTCGATGAAGCGGCGCTTGTTGACCCCGTTCATGGAGAACATGACGGACACTGCCATCATTTCCTTCTTGGGAGATTTGTGCACCGGCGCGCCGGCGCGGGTTGCGATGTCGGCATCGCCGGTGGCGTCGATCACGCGGCCTGCCAGGATGGCCTCGCGGCCGGCCTTGCTCTCGGTGATCACCCCTCGAATGACGCCGTTTTCCATGATGGGCGCCACACACAGGCGATGCAGCAGTGGTGTGACTCCGGCCTCCTGGACCAGGGTGTCGGCCACCCATTTGAACATCTCCGCATCGAGGGCGTGACTCAAGGACTGTGGCTCGGGCATGGCTGCGCCCATGGCCTTGGCGCGCTCCTCGAACTCGATGCCTATCCCTTCACAATCAACGGTTTGCTCGTGGCGATACCAGGCGAATCCTTCCACCCCCACCTGGGTGATGTTGCCGCCGAAGCAGCCGTTGCGGTCGATCAGCGCGGTGCGTGCGCCGGCGCGCGCCGCCGCCAAAGCCGCGGCCAGTCCCCCCGGTCCGCTGCCGACCACCAGTACCTCGGTTTCAAGGACCACGTCGACGCTGCGCGTGGGTTCAACGATCGTCTTCATTCTGAGCAAACCCTCCCCTTATTCATGAGCCACCGGCGTCATTGGTAGCACAAGATGCGCAGAAAAGCGTGTCTGCGGGGGAGGGTACTTGAACGCGGCGTCGCTATTGAGTCATAGTACTGTCATAAATATGTAATCTGCGCTGGGTACAAACTACGCAGCGGGGAATTGGCGGGCCGAAGTAGGGATGTATGGAGGCTCGATCATCCTGGGTTTATCTGCAGTTTCAAATGCGCGCGCAGCGTTTGTCGTTGCGTCTTCTTTCTTTGATTATCTTGCCTGACCCTTTAGGGAGAGTCACTTGAACACCAATCAGAAGCTAAGCCTTGCGATCTCGGCCGTGCTCAGCGGATACGCAGGAGCGTCCTGGGCGGCCCCCGCGGCCGCAACCAGCGAGGCCGATACCAGCGCATCCGGAATCGAGGAAATCGTAGTCACTGCGCAGCGCCGCACTGAGTCCATCCAGAACGTGCCCATCACGATACAGGCGATGACCGGCGAGCAGCTCGGCCAGTTGAATGTGACGACCTTCGACGATGTCCTCAAGTACCTGCCGAACGTGACCTTCAGTGCGAACGGCCCGGGTCAGGGCAACATCTACATGCGCGGCATGAGCGCGGGCTTTGCAGGCAACCAGTCGAGCGCGGCGATCAACCCGTTTCCGAACGTCGCCACTTACCTCGACGATCAGTCGATGGCCTTCCCTGCGCGCAATGTCGATGTCTACATGGCGGACATGGAGCGCATCGAGGTGCTCGAGGGTCCCCAGGGTACGCTGTTCGGCGGCGGCGCCGAGGCCGGCGCGATCCGCTACATCACCAACAAGCCGAAGCTGAACGTCACGGAGGGCAATGCCGAGGCGTCCTACGGCACCACCGCACATGGCGATCCCAACAGCGCGCTCACCGCCGTGCTCAACGTGCCGCTGATTGCCGATACACTGGCCGTTCGTGCGGTCATATACAACGATCGCCGCGGCGGCTACATCGACAACGTGCCGAGCGAATTCACGCGCTTCCCGACGGATCCGGGCACGGTTTCCTATCACATTCCATACCCAGCGAATGCGGCCACTGCGAACAACTACTCGCTCGCGGCGCGTGCGCAGAACCCCGTCACCTACCAAGGCATCCGTGCCTCGTTGCTGTGGCAGGTCAACACCGACTGGAACGTGCTGATCCAGCAGAGCTACCAGGACATGGACGCGGAGGGCGTCGATGCGCAGTTCCCGCTCAGTTCGCAGGAGACGCCGCTCGGCGCGTGGCAGGAGACTTCGTTCACGCCGTCCTATGACAAGGACAAGTGGGAGAACACCTCCTGGACCGTCAACGGCAAGGTCGGCGACCTGAAGCTCGTGTACACCGGCGGCTACCTCGACCGCACCATCGACAATGCGATGGACTACACGAACTACGCGCGCTCGGCGGGCGGGTTCTACTACACCTGCGGCGGCGGCGCCGCCCCCTTCGGCAAAGGAGTGGGGCCGCTCACCTGCTACTCGCCGGTCTCCTCCTGGCAGGATCACGTCGAAACCACGCACCAGAGCCACGAGCTGCGGCTCAGCACACCCGACGATTGGCGGCTGCGCGGCCTCGTCGGCGCGTTCTGGGAGGACTTCGACATCAAGGACGACATGAACTTCCTGTACAAGTCGTTCCCCTCTTGCACTCCGGCGAACCTGCTGCTCTATCAGGCGGGCACCCAGGTGTGCACAGCCAACGTGATTCCCGCTCCCGGCTACGCGGCGATCGATCCGACCGAGCGCAACCAAGATGTCGCATTCGGCGAGGATCTCGAGCGCGGCTACAAGCAGACGGCGTTCTTTACCTCGATCGACTACGATCTGATCCCGAAGGTCCTGACCCTGACCGGCGGCACGCGCTATTACAACTACAAGGAAACCTTTCACGGCTCGCAGTACTCCACGAGCACCGGGTGCGCGGGCATCCCGAACGGCACATGCGTGGGCAGCAAGCTCACCGATGCGACGCATGATGCGACTTACAGCGGGTTCAAGAGCCGCGGCAACCTGACCTGGCACATCACCCAGGACGCAATGGTCTACTACACCTTCTCGCAGGGCTTCCGTCCGGGCGCCGGCAACCGCAAGAACAGCGCCGAGGTCAAGATCGACGTGGATCCGGCCACGGGATTGCCGACGGTCGGCCCGGATGCGAACCCGAACCTCGTCAAGCAGTACAACAAGCCCTACACGTACCCGCCCGACACGCTGATCAACAACGAGATCGGCTGGAAGACGGAATGGCTGGACCACCGGCTCCTGGTCAACGGTTCGGCGTACATCATGGACTGGAAAAACGTCCAGACGCTGATCTACAACCCGCCGGTCTACGGCAACACGACGTTCGGCGTGGCGGGACCCGACTATCGGATCAAGGGTGCCGAGTTGCAGCTGGTCGCGCGCGTCACCGACGCCTTCACCCTGCAGGGTTCGATTTCGCACAACAACGCCAAAGAGACCAACTCCCCGTGCATCACGTCGTCGAACCCCGGCAACCCGACGCCGATCGGCAGCTGCATCACACAGGTTTGGTCGCCCAGCTTGAGCCAGAATGTGCCTCTGCAAAACCCGCTCGGCACCGTCGGTGCTACGCCTGCCTTCTCGCCGACCATCGAGTACAACCTGCGCGCGCGCTACGACTGGCAGGTCAACGATTACAAGATGTTCTTCATGGTCGGCGCGCAGCACGTGGGCGACATGCAGAACGAGCCGAGCAGCTTCCAGTCCGGCGCGGGAGCCATCGTGCCGACGACCACCTGGCTGCGATACGACCAGCCCGCATACACGACCTATGACGCAGCCTTCAACGTCGCAAAGGACCAGTGGAGTGTCCAGGTCTTCGGCACCAACCTCGGCAACTCCGACGCGAGCCTGTTCACCTCGTCCGCGCAGTTCATCAAGTCGGAAGTGCCGCTGCGGCCGCGGGTGCTCGGCATCAAGGTCGGATTCAAGTTCTGACGCCGCCGCCGGGCGCGGCAGCCGGCCCGTGCGGTCAGAGCATGCGCTGTGCGGCAACGGGTACGCGCCGTTGAGCTAAACTAGAGGGTGGGCAGCGATGCCCACCCTTTTTGTCACGTGCGCCCGGCAGGGCGCACCTTCTAGGAGGTGAAAGTCCTCTACATACCCGACACGGGGAAATGTTAGCTGCACGGCAAGGGTTCCCCGGGCGACTGGGGGTCTGAAGGAAGCCGGAGGCAAAGCGCTGGCGCGACGAACAGGAAGCGGATAGAGGCGTCACCGGTGGGTAAGCAGGCGTAAATCTGTTAAGCCCAATTCGTGTACGGAAGGCGGTGCCGTAGATCCGACGCGTATAAGCGTGAAAGAGGGTGCGCAATACCCGGGGAGATCTGGCGATCTGCCTTGTGCTATCGACGTCGGAAGGCGTTGAGATGGGTGGCCAGAAGTCAGCAGAGGCCATAGTAGGCGATGGCGCCGAAGGGCCGAACAACGAAGCCGAGAGTAGGACGGATGATCTCGAAGCGAAGCGGTGATGCAGAAGTACCCGTCAGGGTAGCCGAAGCGGGGGGTGCAGGCCGGAAGCCGAGCACGAAGCGAGGCGGTGCGGAGCTTGGCACGGCGACATCCGGGCGAACGAAATCGGAGGGCCACGAGTTCATGGAGCGAGTGGTTGAACGCAGCAACTTGAGGCTGGCGTACCAGAGAGTCATCGAGAACAAAGGGGCACCGGGCGTCGATGACGTCACGACTGTTCAGTTCAAAGACTGGCTCAAGGCGCACTGGCCGAGTGTGAAGCACGCGTTGTTGGAGGGTCGGTATTTGCCGCGGCCAGTGCGTCGGGTGGACATCCCCAAGCCCTCAGGCGGGGTACGTACACTTGGTGTACCCACGGTAATCGACCGGTTTATCCAGCAAGCTCTGCATCAGGTCTTGCAGCCACTTTTTGAACCTACGTTCTCGGACTCAAGCTTCGGCTTTCGCCCGGGTCGGGGGGCACATCAAGCGGTGCGCAAGTCGCAATCGTACATCCGTGAAGGTAAGCGCTGGGTGGTGGACATCGATCTGGAGAAGTTCTTCGATCGGGTCAATCACGACGTGTTGATGGCGCGGGTGGCACGACAGATCAGCGATGTGCGGGTACTTAAGTTGATCCGACGGTTCTTGGAAGCCGGGATGATGAATGAAGGGTTGGTCGAGCCACGCGCACAAGGAACGCCGCAAGGCGGGCCTCTGTCACCGTTGCTCTCCAATATCCTTCTCACCGATCTGGACCGGGAACTGGAACGGCGCAAGCTCAGCTTCTGTCGGTACGCTGATGACTGCAACATCTATGTGCGCAGTCGTATGGCGGGCGAGCGAGTGATGGGCGGGATCAGGGCTTTCCTCGAGGAAGTCTTGCACCTGCAAATCAACGCGCAGAAGAGCGCGGTGGCGCGACCCTGGGTTCGAAAGTTCCTCGGATATAGCGTCACCATGCATCGCGAGAGCCGCTTACGGATCGCACCTGAGAGCGTGCGTCGACTGAGCGATCGAGTACGGGAACTGTTGCGCATGGGACGAGGACGATCGCTGGCTCGAACTATCGAGACCCTAAACCCGGTTTTGCGGGGCTGGATGAATTACTTCCAGCTTACTGACGCGAAAGGACTTTTAGATAAGCTTGATAGCTGGGTTCGGCGCCGCCTTCGGTGTCTACTATGGCGGCAGTGGAAACGGCCACAGACTCGCGAGCGTAAAATGCGCGCGTTGGGTCTGGACGCTGAGCGGGCCTGGGCGAGTGCGGTTAATGGCCGAGGGGCGTGGTGGAATGCCGGTGCATCTCACATGAACCAGGCCTTACCCGCCGCGTACTTCACGACCAAGGGGCTGGTCTCGCTGATGGGTTCTTATCAGCGACTCCAGAGTTTAAGTTGAACCGCCGGATGCGGAACCGCACGTCCGGTGGTGTGGGAGGGCGGTGAGCGTAAGCTCACCCCCTACCCGATCGGAAGCCCATGACTGCCGCAGCCACCGCTCATGTGCCCTCGACCGTGGAGTCCGAGGTTTCCCACATCCGCGCGCTCATCAAGGAGCGCCGCTTCGCCGAGGGCGTGGCGGCCGCGGCCGCTCTTCGCCTGCGGGTCCCCGAAAACCGCGACGTGCTCTTGCTGCTGGCGCTCGGCCAGCGGCAGCTCATCAGGACCGCCGATGCGCTCGCGACCCTCGAGCAGCTCGAGCGTTTCCATCCCGGCTACAGCCGCCTATATCAAGAGCGCGGACACTGCTACGTGGCGATGAAGGACGCGCCGCAGGCGATCCGCTCATTCTTGCGGGCCGTCGCGATCAATCCGGCATTGCCGTCGAGCTGGAGCATGCTGGAAGGCCTTTACCGGATGGGCGGCGATGCCGACAACGCAGGGACGGCCGCGGCACACGTCGCGAAACTCAAGACGCTGCCGCAGGAAGTGATCACGGCCACGGGGTTGTTCAGCGACGGCGATCTCTTGGCGGCGGAGAAAATCATCCGCGCGTTCCTGCTTGCGAACGGCGATCACATCGAGGCGATGCGCCTGCTGGCGCGTATCGGCGCCGCCCTCGAGGTGTTCGACGATGCGGAGTTGCTGCTTGCGGCAGTGCTTGAGCGCGTCCCCGGCTACGTGGCTGCCCGCTACGACTACGCCAATGTGCTGCTCGGACGGCACAAGTACAGCCAGGCGCTGGCCGAGCTCGACAAGTTGCTGGTCGGCGACCCCGCCAACCGTCAATACCGCACGCTCTTCGCCACGGCGACGGTGGGCCTCGGCGATCATGCCGGCGCGATCACCCTCTATCGGGATCTTCTGCGCGATGCTCCGCCGGGATCCCCCAATGCCGCCGAACTGCATCTTTCCATCGCGCATTCGCTGAAAACGCTGGGACGCAGCGCCGATGCGATCGATGAGTACCGCGCGGCGGCGCGGGAGCGTTCGGATTTTGGAGACGCGTACTGGAGCCTCGCCAACCTCAAGACCTACCGCTTCACCGACCATGAGCTCGCGTCGATGCGCGCTGCGGAGGCCGGCCTCAATACCAGGCTCATCGACCGCTACCATCTATGCTTCGCACTCGGCAAGGCCTACGAGGACCGCGCCGAATACGCCGAGTCGTGGCGCTACTACGAGCGCGGTAACGATTTGAAGCGCGCCGAGAGCCGCTATCGACCGGAAGTGATCGAGACCAACACGGCGAAGCAGAAGGAGGTCTGCACCCGGGAATTCTTCGAGCAGCGCTTAGGTGTAGGCGTCGCAAGCACCGCGCCGATCTTCGTGGTCGGGCTGCCGCGTTCCGGTTCGACGCTGGTCGAGCAGATCCTGGCCTCGCATTCCGCGGTCGAGGGCACGCAGGAACTCGCCGACATACCGCGCTACGTGCTCGAATTGCAGGACCGCGAACGCGATTTCGTATCGCCGCGATATCCCGCGGTGCTCGCGCAGCTGCCGGCCGCTGAATTCGTGCGCTTCGCCGACAGGTACCTGAGCGACACCCGTGTCTACCGCACCGGCAAACCGCGGTTCATCGACAAGATGCCGAACAATTTCCGGCACATCGGTCTCATCCACCTCATGTTCCCGAAGGCGAAGATCATCGATGCGCGGCGCGAGCCCATGGCCTGCTGCTTCGGCAACCTCAAGCAGCTCTTTGCGCGCGGTCAGGAGTTCGCCTACAGCATCGAAGATATCGGCCGCTACTACCGCACCTACCTCGAGCTGATGGAACACTGGGGCGCCGCCCTGCCGGGGCGGGTGCTGCGGGTCCATCACGAGGACGTGGTCGAAGACCTCGAGAGCAGCGTGCGGCGCATCCTCGACTTCTGCGAGCTGCCGTTCGAGCCGAACTGCATCGAATTTCACCGCACCGAACGCAGCATCCGTACCGCGAGCTCGGAGCAAGTGCGCCAGCCCATCTTCCGCGAGGGCCTCGACCAGTGGCGCCGCTACGAGGCGTGGCTTGGCCCGCTGCGCGAGGTGCTCGGCGACGCGCTCGTGCGCTACCGGCGCTAGGGCAGGGGTTCTTAAATGCCCCCCGGACGCAACCAACCCTGCCCCTGCGGCAGCGGCCGCAAGTACAAGCATTGCTGCGGCAGGACCGCGGCAGATGCGCCCGCCGTGCAAGCGCGGCCGCAGAGCGATGCCGACGTGCACCATCTGCTTGGCCGCAGGCTCGAGGACCAGGGCCTGCTCGAGCCTGCAGCCGAGAGCTTCGGGCGCGCAATCGCTCTGGACCCTAAGTTCGCCGACGCGCACAACGACCTGGGCCAGGTGCTGTTGCGGCTGGGGCGCACGGAGGCTGCGATCGCGAGCTGCAGGCGCGCGCTTGCGCTTCGGCCGCGCTTCGCCGCGGCGCTCGGCAACCTCGCCAACGCCGAGCGCGCTCGCGGCGCGCTCGCGTCGGCGATCGCGGGATATCGGCGCGTGATCGAGATCGAGCCGGGACTCGCCGAGGCTCACCGCAACCTCGGCAGCGCGCTTCTGGAGGCCGGCGAGAGCGAGGCGGCGATCCACAGCTTGCAAAGAGCGGTTGCACTGCGCCCGGAATTTTCCGCCGCCGTCGCGCAGCTCGCGCGCGCGCTCAACAGCGTCGGCCGCGGGGCGGAGGCGATTCCCCATTACGAGCGGCTGCTGGCCAAGGAGCCGAGCGACGGCATCCTCGACGAGTATGCGGCCCTGCTGGCGGGGCTTGGGCGCTTCGAGGCCTCGGCAAGCTTGTATCGCGACTTGGCGCTCCGCATACCCGGCAATGGGCGGCTGCACGCCAACTTGGGGCATGTGCTGCACTGCCTCGGGGAGTTTAGCGAAGCGGTCGAGCATTGCCGGCGCGCCGTTGAGCTCGAGCCGAAGCTGCCGGAAGCGCACCTGCACCTCGGCAATTCACTGCTTGCGCTGAATGCATTGTACGAGGCCGACGGCGCCTACCGTGCCGGACTCGAGGTGGCGCCGGATCATGCCGCGCTTCACACCGCCCTTGCGATGGCCGAGCGGGCCGTGGGCCGGCTCGCAGATGCGGAAGCGAGTACGCGACGCGCGCTTGCGCTGCGCCCCGATGCCGCCGACACGCTCGCGCTGCTCGGCAGCCTTGCGATCGACCACGGCCGTTTCGAGGAGGCGGAGCAGTTGCTGCGCAAAGCGTTGGGGATCGACCCGCAGCTGCCCGAGGCGCTGGCGAGCCTCGCGGCGCTGCGCAGGATGAGCGCGGCCGACGGGCTATGGCGCGACACGGCGGAGCGGCTGCTGGCTCGCGGCGTAAGCCTGCCACACGCCATCAACCTGCACCATGCCCTGGGCAAGTACTACGATGACGTCGATGAGCGCGCTGCGGCTTTCGAACATCACCGGCAGGGAAACGAGCTGGCCCGTCGCAGCCGATTGCGCTACGACCGCGCCGATATGACGCAACGGGTGACGCGGACTCTGGCGTCCTTCGATCGAGGCGCGCTCGCGGCCCTGCGGCCCTGCGGCATCGCCTCGGAGCGCCCGGTATTCGTTGTGGGGATGCCGCGGTCGGGCACGAGCCTGACCGAACAGATTCTCGCTTCGCATCCGCAGGTGCACGGGGCGGGCGAGCTGCTCTACTGGATTTTCGCGGCGGACACCGAGCGCGCCGCGCCCCCGGAGCGACGCGCCGCGACGATCAATGAGCTCGGCCGCGCATATCTCGCGGGGCTCGCGACGCAGGCGCCCGACGCCTCGCGCATCGTGGACAAGCTGCCCGTCAACTTCAGGCACTTGGGCCTCATTCACGCGGCGCTGCCGGACGCGCGGTTCATTCATATCGAGCGTAATGCTCTCGACACCTGCCTGTCGGTCTACTTTCAAGGATTCTCCGCCGCGCATCCGTACGCGACCGACTTCGGCGACCTGGCGCATTATTATCATGAGTACCGGCGCCTGATGGCGCACTGGCGCGCAGTACTGCCGCCGAGCGCACTGCTCGAGATCCGGTACGAGGAGCTCGTCGAGGATGCCGAGGGCGGGAGCCGGCGGATGCTGGCGCACATCGGGCTGCCCTGGGATCGGCGCTGCCTCGAGTTCCACCGCACCGAACGGCCGGTCCTGACGGCGAGCAATTGGCAGGTGCGCCAGCCGATCAGCAAGGGCTCAGTCGGACGCTGGCGTCGGTACGAACAGTTCATCGGCCCGTTGCGCGAGGCGCTCGGCGACGAGCCGCCCGACAGCGGCGCGGCCTGGCTGGAATTCCCCGAAGCGCGGCGTTGAGCCGGCGGCGCTCGGCGGTGGGCAGCGGCGCCACCCTCGGGGCGGTCGGCGCCGCCGACATTGCACAGCTATTGATGCGGCTGCTGCTGCTGTCCAGCCCGAGAGGGCGGTCCTTGAAGCTGCTTATTGTCAACAATCTACAATTGTGCTAGCGTTTACCGATGGCGCAGACAGCCGTCCCGACGATGCTCCAACTGGTTCAGTCGAACTCGCTCCCGGCATTGGTGCAGGTGGAGATCGAGCAACTGATCCTGCGCGGAGAACTGGCCACCGGCCAGCGCATCAACGAGAGCGGGTTGGCCGCGCGGTTCGGCACGAGCCGCGGGCCGATCCGCGAGGCCCTGCGGGCGCTCGAGGAGTCCCGCCTGGTGCGCTCGGAGAAGAATCGCGGTGTGTTCGTCCGTGAAATCTCCGTGGCAGAGGCGGACGAGATCTACGATGTGCGCGAAGCGCTCGACCAGTTGATCGGGCAGCGGGTCGCCGAGCGCGCGACCCCCGCGCAGCTGCGCGACCTCGAGGCCGTGCTGGCCGAGATGGACGATGCGACAGGCGCCAGGGACGTCAAGTCCTACCATGCGCTGAATTTGAAGTTCCACGACATGCTGGTCGAATTCGCCGGCAATGCCCGGCTGATCGAAACCTACCGGCTGCTGACCCGGGGTCTGCTGCTGTTCCGCCTTCGTGGGCTGCAGGACGGCGGCGGATTCGCGGTGTCCAACACCGAGCATCGAGCCGTGGTGCAGGCCGTCGCCGCGCACGACTGCGCGCGGGCCGGCCGCTTGCTGCGCCAGCATGCGGTGGAAAGCCGCGCACGGATGCACAAGGCGGCCGCGCGAGCCTCGGCCAAGTAAACCCTCTTGAGGAGTACAGAGCTTGTCAACCGACATCACCGTCAACGGACGAACCTACCACTGGATGGATAAACCCCTGGTGGTGGTCTGCGTAGACGGCTGTCAGCAGGAGTACATCACGGCCGCCGTCGCCGCGGGCCGCGCCCCGTTTCTCGGCCGGCTGCTCGCCGGCGGCGGGGCTTGCTTCATCGCCGACTGCGTCATGCCGAGCTTCACCAACCCCAATAATCTGTCCATCGTCACCGGCGTGCCGCCCTCGGTGCACGGCATCTGCGGCAATTACTTCTTCGATTCCGAGCGCGGCGAAGAAGTGATGATGAATGATCCGCAGCTGCTGCGGGCCGGAACCATCCTCGCGGCGTTCTCCGCGGCGGGCGCCAAGGTCGCCGTGATCACTGCCAAGGACAAGTTGCGCAAGCTGTTGGGCCACCGCATGAAGGGAATCTGCTTCTCATCCGAAAAGGCCGACCAGGCTACACTCGCAGAGAACGGCATCGAGCATGTGCTCGATCGAGTCGGCATGCCGCTGCCGTCGGTGTACAGCGCGGCGCTGTCCGAATTCGTCTTCGTCGCCGCTGTCAAATTGATGGAGCGCGAGCGCCCCGATCTGATGTACTTGTCCACGACCGACTACATCCAGCACAAGGCCGCCCCCGGCACGGCGGTGGCGAACGATTTCTACGCCATGATCGATCGGAATCTCAAGCGGCTCGACGAACTTGGAGCCACGATCGTCCTCACGGCCGATCACGGCATGAACGCCAAGCACGGACAGGACGGTCAACCCAATGTGATCTATCTGCAAGACAACCTCGACGCCTGGCTCGGGGTGTCCAAGGCGCGGGTGATCCTGCCGATCACCGACCCGTATGTCGTGCACCACGGCGCGCTCGGCTCCTTCGCGCTCGTGTACCTGCCCGGGTCCATATCCCCGAGCGCCGCTGCCGGCAAGATCGCCGCGCTTCCGGGAATCGAGCTGGTGCTGACCCGCGCCGAGGCCGCCTCCAAATTCGAGCTGCCGCAGGACCGTATCGGCGACCTGGTGGTCGTGTCGCGGCTGGACACCGTCATCGGCACCAGCCGCAGCCGGCATGATCTGTCCGGGCTCGATGTTCCATTGCGCTCGCACGGAGGCTTGTCCGAGCAGAAGGTGCCGCTGATCGTCAATCGCAGCGTCGCCCCGCAGCCTGCCTCACGCCGCTGGCGCAATTTCGATGCCTTCGACCTTGGACTCAACCTCGCCGCGCGAGCCTCGTAGGTGACCCCGATGTCCGCCGGCGCCGCCCCGTCCGTCTCCCGCGAGCCGATTCGCGAGTCGCTGCGCATCGCCGGAGAACGCATCGCTCGGGACCGGGTCATCGAGGTTCGTCATCCCTACGATGGCGCGCTTGCGGGCACCGTTTCGAAGGCCACGCGGGAGGACGTCAAGCGCGCGCTAAAGGCGGCCCGCGGCTTCAGATCGCCGCTGACCCGTCACGACCGCTACCAAATCCTGATGCGGGCGGGCGCCATCATCGCGTCGAGGCGCGATGAAATCGCGCACCTGATTACGCTGGAGTCGGGACTGTGCCTGAAGGACTCGACGTACGAAGTCGGCCGCGCCTCCGACGTCCTGCTATTCGCCGCCAATCAGACATTGGTCGACGACGGCGCGGTGTTCTCCTGCGATCTGACCGCGCATGGAAAGAGCCGCAAGGTATACACCCTGAAGGAGCCGCTGCTCGGCGTCATCACCGCGATCACTCCGTTCAATCATCCGTTGAACCAGGTGATTCACAAAGTCGCCCCCGCGGTGGCCACCAACAACCGCGTGGTGCTCAAACCGAGCGAGAAGACTCCGCTGACGGCGCTCAGGCTTGCGGACATTCTCTATGAGGCGGGGCTGCCGCCCGAAATGTTGTCGGTGGTGACGGGGGATCCGGCCGAGATCGCCGATGAGCTCCTGACCGCAGCAGAGGTCGATCTGGTGACCTTCACGGGCGGAGTCGGGATCGGCAAGAGCATCGCCGCCAAGGCCGTCTACAAGCGCCAGATACTCGAGCTTGGCGGAAACGATCCCATCATCGTGCTCGAGGATGCGGACATCGAAGAGGCCGCGACGCTCGCGGCGAGCGGCTCCTACAAGAACTCGGGCCAGCGATGCACCGCCGTCAAGCGCATCCTGGTTCAGGAGGGCGTGGCCGACCGCTTCGTCGAAGGGCTTGTGGAGAAAACGCGGGCCGTCAAGTACGGCGATCCTTTCGATCCGGGCATGGACATGGGCACGGTGATCGATGAAGCCTCGGCGCGGCGCTTCGAGGCGGTCGTGAACGAAGCCGTGGCCGGCGGCGCACGGTTGCTGGTCGGCAATGTTCGGCGCGGTGCGCTGTACTCGCCCACCGTACTCGACCGGGTGACTCCCAACATGACGGTGGTGCGGCAGGAGACCTTCGGCCCGGTCTCGCCGGTCATCCGTTTCAAGACTGTGGAGGAAGCGATCGGGATCGCGAATTCGACCTCCTACGGCCTGTCATCCTCGCTCTGCACCAACCGCATCGATCTTATCGGCCGCTTCGTCCGCGAGCTCGAGGTGGGCAGCGTGAACGTGCGGGAGGTCCCGGGCTACCGCCTGGAGATGACTCCCTTCGGAGGCATCAAAGACTCGGGATTGGGCTATAAGGAAGGGGTGCTGGAAGCCATGAAGAGCTTCTGCAACACCAAGACCTATTCACTGCCCTGGTAGCGCAGGCGCACATGGGTAGTGCAGTCATTTTGGACCTGATGGGTGGGATCGCGCTGCTGCTCTGGGGCCTGCACATGGTCCGCAGCGGCGTGGTGCGGGCGTTCGGCGCCGATCTGCGGCGGCTGCTCGGAATCGCACTGCAAAACAGATTTCGCGCATTCCTCGCCGGCGCATTCGTCACGGCCCTGCTCCAGAGCAGCACCGCCACCGGGTTGATGGCTGCCTCATTCGTCACCGGCGGCACCCTTGATCTCGTTCCCGCGCTGGCCGTCATGCTGGGCGCCAACGTCGGCACGACGCTGGTCGTGCAGGTCCTGTCGTTCAACATCGCAGCAGTGACCCCGGTGTTGCTGCTGGCGGGGGTGATCGCGTTCAAGCGCGGCGGCAGGACGCGCACGCGCGACCTCGGACGGGTGGCGATCGGAATCGCACTGATGCTGTTGGCGCTGCACATATTCCTCGGCGCTCTGGTGACGACGCAGGGCTTGCCCGTGTCGCGCGCCATTCTCGGCGAGATCACGAGCCAGCCAATTCTGTGTTTGTGCGTGGTTGCGGTGCTGACGTGGGCGGTGCATTCAAGCGTCGCCATCGTGCTGGTGGTCATGTCCCTCGGGGCCGCGCACTTGATTTCGCCCGCGGCGGTGGTCGCCATGGTGCTCGGTGCGAACGTGGGCAGCGCGCTCAACCCCCTGATCGAGAGCAGTCAACCGGGAAATCTCGCCAGCCGGCGCCTGCCCATCGGCAATCTGCTGACCCGGCTGGTCGGCTGCGCGCTGGTGCTGCCGCTGCTGCAACCCATCGCCGAGGCGATGCAGCGTTACGAGCCGAATCCGGCGCGCCTTGCGGCGGACTTTCACACCGCGTTCAACGTACTGCTCGCGCTGCTGTTCATCGGCCCCCTCGATTTCGTGGCCCGGCGGCTCACCCGCTGGCTGCCGGACCAGCCGAAAACCGCCGATCCGGGCACTCCGGTCTACCTCGACCCGTCGGCGGTCGGCGCTCCCGCCGTCGCTCTGGTATGCGCCGCACGCGAAGTTCTGCGCATGGGGGATTTGATCGAAGCGATGCTGCGCCAATCGATGACGGCGCTGCTGACCAATGACCGCAAGCTCGTCGCCGAAGTCAGCCGGATGGACGATGCCGTCGACAGCCTCAACGAGGCGGTGAAGCTGTACGTCACTCGCATGACTCGAGACAGCATGGACGACCGCGACGGTTACCGCGCCATGGAAATCGTTTCCTTCTCGATCAATCTCGAGCACGTCGGCGACATCATCGACAAGAACCTGATGGACCTCGCGGCCAAGAAGATCAGACGCGGCATCACCTTCTCCAAGGAAGGCGAGGCCGACCTGGTCGAGTTTCATCAGTATGTTCTCGACAGCCTGACCCTGGCGGTTGGAATATTCATGTCCGGCGACATCAACGTCGCGCGCCGCTTGATCGCGGCGAAGGCGCAGCTCCGAGAGAAGGAGTTTGCTGCGGCAGAGCGCTACCTCGTACGACTGCGCGAGGGGACGCCGGAGAGCATCGAATCGTACTCGCTTGATCTCGATATCTTGCGGGACCTCAAACGCGTGCACTCGCACCTGTGCTCGGCCGCATACCCGGTGCTCGAGCGCGCCGGTGCGCTGCAGCCCAGCCGCCTCAAGGACTCCGCCTTCGGCCGGCGGAAGACTTCGGCAAACCGCCTCCTGACGCCCAAGTGAGATTTTCATGACCGACCCGATCCTGCTGACTCCCGGCCCTCTGACGACCTCCCTGGAGACCCGCTCGGCGATGCTGCGCGATTGGGGATCGTGGGACACCGCCTTCAACGAACTCACCGCCTCGGTGTGCCACGATCTTGTGGCCATTGTGAATGCACAGGAACATCATGTTTGCGTTCCCATGCAGGGCAGCGGCACGTTCAGCGTCGAAGCGGCGCTCGGCACGCTGGTACCGAGGAAAGCCCGGGTTCTCGTGCCGGACAACGGCAGCTACTGCAAGCGCATCGTGCGAATCTTGGGTTATCTGGGCCGGGAGGCCGTCGTCCTGAAGCACGCTGAGCAGGAGGCGGCGGACCCTGCGCGGATCGACGCGGCCCTCGCGGCGGATCGCTCGATCACGCATGTCGCTCAAGTGCATTGCGAGACCGGCACCGGAATCCTGAATCCGCTGCCGCAGATCGCGGCCGTCGTCGCCAAACACGGCCGCGGCCTCATCGTCGATGCCATGAGTTCCTATGGAGCCATCCCGATCGACGCCGGGGCCATCCCCTTCGACGCCTTGATTGCGGCGTCAGGCAAATGCCTCGAGGGAGTGCCGGGCATGGGCTTCGTCATCATCCGCAGGGCGGTGCTGGAGCGCTGCAGCGGCAACAGCTCATCGCTTGCCCTTGACCTCCTCGACCAATGGCAGTACATGCAAAAAACGGGTCAGTGGCGGTTCACGCCCCCGACACACGTGCTCGCGGCCCTGGGCGCCGCCATCACTCAATACCGACGCCAAGGCGGGCAGCCGGCTCGGCTGGCGCGCTACCGCGAGAATTGTGACGCGCTCATCTCCGGCATGCGTGCCTTGGGCTTCGACACATTCCTCCCTGATGCGCTGCAGGCGCCCATCATCGTGACATTTCATTCCCCGCCCGATCCTGCCTACGGATTCACCGAATTCTACCGGCGGGTGCGCGAGCGCGGATTCACCCTGTATCCCGGCAAGCTCACGGACGTCGATACGTTTCGCGTGGGCTGCATCGGCGCCATCGGTCCCGGCGCCTTGCGAGAGGCGGTTGCCGCCATTGCGGACGTCCTGCAGGGGATGGGAGTGCGCCTGCTGTCGCAGGTGTCGAGCTCGCGTTCGATGTGATTTGACGCCCTGCCGCGCTCTGCGAGTGCGCAGGCGCTTGAATTGCGCACCTGATATCCTCGGCCTTGAGGCGAGCGAGCGTCGTTCGATCGACGTTCGTATGGTTAACCGTTGAATAGGATGTGAAAGGTGGCAAAAGTTCCTCCAGGTGTTGGTCCGCAGTTTCCGCAGGTCGTGGTGCTCGTCGGCGCAACCGGCGATCTTGCGCGCCGCAAGCTGCTGCCCGGACTGTTTCATCTGACGAACGCGGGGTTCATTCCGGGATGCCGGATCATCGGCGTGTCCCTGGATGATTTCGACACGGAGGGCTTTCGCAGGATCGCGCAGGAATCGCTCGCCGAGTTCTCCAGCCGCAAGGTGGCAGAGGCCGACTGGGCGGCATTTGCGAACACCCTGCAGTATTTGCCGATGTCCGCCGGCCCCGGGGCCCTGAAGGCGGCGGTGCTGGAAGCGGAGCGGTCCTTCGGCGGCGAAAGCAGCCGGCTTCACTATCTCAGCGTGCCGCCGAGCTCGGCGCTCGCGGCGGTACGCTTTCTCGGCGAGGCCGATTTGGTGGATCGCTCGCGCATCATCATGGAAAAACCGTTCGGCACCAACCTCGCGAGCGCGGTTGCGCTGAACGCCCGGCTGCACGAGGTCTTTGAGGAAGACCGTATTTTCCGAATCGACCACTTTTTGGGCAAGGAGGCCGCGCAAAACATTCTCGCGTTCCGTTTTGCCAACGGTTTGTTCGAGCCGATCTGGAGCCGCAACTTCATCGACCACGTGCAGATAGACGTGCCGGAGAAGCTCGACCTGGGTAAACGGGCCGCGTTCTACGAACAGACCGGCGCATACCGCGACATGGTGGTGACACATCTGTTCCAGATACTGGGATTCATGGCGATGGAGGCGCCGACGTCCCTGGAGCCCAAGCCCATCGGCGAGGAGAAGAACAAGGTTTTTCGCAGCTTGTTGCCGATCAAGCCGTCCGACGTCATTCGCGGCCAGTTCACCGGTTACCGGGCGGAGGAGGGCGTATCCAAAGACTCTGATGCGGAGACCTTCATCGCGCTGCGGTGCTACATCGACAACTGGCGCTGGGCCGGAGTGCCCTTCTATTTGCGCACCGGCAAGCGCATGGCCCAGGGTCAACGCATCATTTCAATAGCATTCCGCGAGCCGCCCAAGAGCATGTTTCCGGCCGGGTCCGGAGTGAGCTCACAGGGGCCGGATCACCTCACGTTCGACCTGGCGGACGCGGCAAAGATGTCGCTGTCGTTCTACGGCAAGAGGCCCGGTCCGGGCATGCGGCTCGACAAACTGAGCATGCAGTTCGCAATGCACGATACCGGCCACATCGGCGACGTGCTCGAGGCCTACGAGCGGTTGATATTGGACGCAATGCGCGGCGACCACACGCTGTTCACCACCGCCGAAGGAATCGAGAGGCTGTGGGAGGTGTCCACCGAGTTGTTGGAGTCGCCCCCGCCGGTGCGCTTTTACGAGCCGGGTTCATGGGGACCGAACGCGATCCATCAGCTCATCGCCCCGCATGCCTGGCGATTGCCTTTTGAGCGGGTCTGGCGCGATCCCAATTCAGTGGGAAGCTAAAGCGCGATCGGCCGCGGTGGGGGCGTTCGCGCCTGTCTGGTGCACGCTGCATCAAGGCATGCGTGCCACCTCCACTATTGCATTCGCTGCTGGATCGCTTAGGGTCGACATTTGCGGGAGGACTGTACATGCTCGACCTTGTGCCGGCCGTTGCGCACCATCTCTTGGTACTTGCAATATTTGCAATCGCGTTCAGCGAATTTTGGGACCTGCGCCGGGGCATGAGCGCCGAGGCGGGCGCGCATCGCCTCCATCGACCTGGGTACCGGATTCTCGCGGCGGCGATGGCGCGGGGATGCGGTGAATTCTAAGAGCGGCGAACTCGACCCTGCCTGCGAATGGCAGGCGGTCGTGTCCGGCAATGCAGAGTTGCGGCTGACGCAGGCGGCGGCCGGACGCGTCCCTGCGCTGCGGCTGGATTTCGATTTCAAACAGGGCGGGGGATTCGTCGTGGCGCGGCGCGCGCTGAGGCGCGACATGCCGGAGGAATATGCGGTGAGATTCCGCCTGCGCGGCAGCGGCCCCGTGAATCATCTCGAGCTCAAGCTGGTGGACGCGACGGGCCAGAACGTCTGGCGGCATGTGCAGCGGGACCTGCGTCCTCCGGTCCGATGGAAGCAAATGCAGGTGCGCAGCAGGGACATCGATTTCGCCTGGGGTCCCTCGAGCGGCGGACGCCTCCGGGAGCTGGGATCGATGGAATTTGCCATCGTCGCAGGCGAGGGCGGCAAGGGGACTCTGTGGATCGCCGGCATCGAGATCGTGGATTGCGGCCCGACGCAGGCCCCGGAGTTGAGCGCGTCGAGCGCGCTGCCCGATTTCGCCCCTGCCGCCGCCTTGGGGAGTTCGGGATGGAAACCCCGGCCCGAGGACCCGCTCCCTTGGATCGTGATCGACTCGAAGCAGCTGCGCACCATCGGCGGCATCATCATCGACTGGCTGGAGCAGGCACCTGCGAAGGGCTTTCGCATTCGGGTCTCGGCGCGCGCCAAGCGCTGGAAAACCCTGTATGACGCACCGGCCGCCGCAGGCAAGCGCAGCTATGTGTACCTGCCCGCAGTGAGGGCTCGATTCATTCGTATCGAGCTTGCGGAGCCGTCGGCAGGCGCGGCCCTGCGTCTTCAGTCGTTCGAATTCTCGCGCTCCATCGATGCGTTCTGGCGCAACGTCGCCGGCGGCGAGGTGCGAGGCTGGCATCCGCGCTGGCTGCACAATGAACAAAGCTTGTGGACTCCCGTGGGGACCGCGAACGGGATTCACTGCGCGCTGCTGAACGAAGACGGCATGCTCGAAGCCGACCAAGGGTCGTTCTCCATCGAACCCATGCTTCGAATCCGCGAACGTCTCGTC
>CAVPDW010000004.1:0-777066 GCA_963702735.1 uncultured Gammaproteobacteria bacterium
GCCATTCGGTCGCCTCGAGAATGTTTGCTTCTTCGTACTCGTTGAGCTCACGCTGCAATGTGAGATGAGCTGGGATAAGCCCTTTGGCCTCGTCCAGGTCAATGGGCGTGGCGGCGGGCGCATACTCAAATCTCATTGCCACAGGCGTGAGCGTTTGCCTTCCAGGAGCTTCCTTCGCAGCTCCGCAATCTCGCGCTCCAAGTGCTCGCGACCGGTTGACTGATCTTCGAGCGCCATGGAATGCCTCACGCGCGAGACCTCGTCGCGCGCGATTCGCTCAGCCCGCTCCTCGACTATTTCCTGAAGCGGACGTTTGGGTACCAGCGCATAGGTCAATTCGCAACCGAGCGCCGCGGCGTATCGTTGCAATGTCGTGAGGGTGATATCGCCTTTGGCTTCGGTCCGCTCGGCGTCCACGACTGCGGCTTGAGTGACCCCCACGCCCTTGGCCAGCTGGCGCGTGGTCATGCCTAATGCCTGTCGTACCGCGCGAAGCCAGCCGCCGTTCGGCCGGGAGCGTGGCAGAGAGAGCCAAGGGCTGAGCGTCTTATCTAGCTGCTGTAAGGGCAAGGAACGTAGCATGGCATTTCCCGAGTAGCTATAGCTATTCGGTAACACTTTGAATGAGCAGTTATATCTTGTCAATAATTAAAAAATTAAAAGCTATAGCCTGTCATACCGGTCAAGGCGGGAACGGCTTGCGGCGGTGGTAAAAGAAAATCTCATGGATTCTAGTGGTTGTAATTGAATCATGCCCCGCTACCAATTCACAAGTAAGTCATTGAATACTAAAGAGTTTATCCTTATGATGCATTGTGATTGGTTTCTGGGACGATAAACTCCACGTAGTATTTAGATCGAATGGCAACTCTTCGAGCCATTTGCCCAACGACACGATCTTGATTCCCGATTTTTCCTGAGCACGATCAAGATTGAGTACAAGCTGCAGGACTCGCGGGGCCGCAATTTCTCGGTGTAGTACCTGAGGCTGGTACTGGGATTATCGTCGGAGGCTTTCACCTCGATGAGCCAATGGACACGTCGGTTGAACGTCACAACGAAATCCACCTCGCGGCTTTCTTTGTCGCGAAGGTAGAAAATCTCCCATGGCCCAGAGAGTTGCATAAATGCTCATTGCAACGAGTTCTACGCTACAGCTCGCAAGTCGAAATCGGCGTGAATGACATCGTAAGGCACGCAAATTTTGCGGTCTGCCGTACGTACCACCAGGCCGTGCTTGATTAGCATGCTCACATCTTCATGCACTCGTTTCACATCGCGGTCCAACTCGCGCGCCAGCCCGCGTAAGGTAGTTGGCCCTGTCGTTTGCAAGCGCTCAATCAGTTCCCATCGCTTCGCCGTAAGAACACGAAACAGCGCGGCAGGGGACTCGAATTGCAACAAATCGCCATCCGACTTGCCGGTCTTCCATGCCTTGACGAATCGTTCACCCATTTCTTTGAGCGCCGTTTGGGTTTCTCGGCGGATTCGGATCGTTGCCTTTTTCATCTGCTGACCTCTGTCGAGATACGTCAGCGAGAAAATCTCGGATCAATGTCTCCACGTCCGTGAAAACGTATGGATCCTGCGATTCGCCAACGTGCCTATGATCTCCCTTTGGGCGCTCGTTATCGTATCCGACAATTCGCTTTCCAGGGTGGCCGTAGAAGAGCCGGTACTTGTAGTGATGAGTGCTTCCTTTTACCGGGGTAGGAACGCGCCAGATCACCATCTCCAGAATCGCGCCGTCGTTGAAGTCCATCCGGTCGCGCTGGAGCAGTTCGGCCTTCATGTTGGCGATTATGCCAACAGGCAGGGAGTTGTCAAACGCAAGAGCGGTTCGGGATCCTGCCGCGTTACTATTGCGGTGGCGGACGCTCGGTACCTTCAGCGGAAGCGATCGAAGAAGATCTCGTGGTAGCTCAGCAAGTTATAATTCCAAATCACGCCCCCGCTACCAATTTCCCATTTGAGCCGCCTGCCGCTGCCTTAACAAGACTGGCCGCCAGGTTTTGGTCATAAAGCCGGATTTCCCGGTCATCCGCCTCGACCGCTGGTACCGGGAATATCGTCTTGCGGATGAGAACTTTCCTGGCGATGCAGTCACTGCGCTTCGTACGGCGGGGCACGACGTGCTATGGATTCGGACGGATGCGCCGGGTATCACCGATCAAGATGTACTTGCGCGCAGTTTGGAAGACCCCGCGTGCTCCTGACTTTCGACAAGGATTTCGGCGAGCTAGCGTGGCGCTTCGGTCCGCGTGCGAGCTGCGGTATCGTCCTGTTCCGACTACCGGCACTCGGTCCGGCGGAAAACCGCGAATAGTCCGTGTGCTGCCTCCGATTGCATCCTGAATCTCGCGCAGAGAACATGCATCAGTGTCGGTCAATTGGAAGATGGCAGCGAGCGGACCGTTCGGCGAGTCGCATGATCAAGCAGGAACGTATGTCACCCTAATCGTGTCCTCGCCGATTCGATCGCCTGCCACAAGGCGGAGCGGCGGCCGGGGGCCCGCGAAGAACGGCTTGCCACGACCAAGCACGAAGGGGCGGAAATAGAGTCGATATTCATCAATGAGACCAAGGTCGGTTAGGCTTCGTGCTAGGTCTGGTCCGCCAACTTCAATCTCCCCGACGAGCTGAGCCTTCAGCCCGCGTATCACCGATTCGATGCCATCCTCGACAAGTGTGGCGTTGGGGCCGACTGATTTCAATGAGCGCGACACAACCCACTTTGGTTGGCTCCGCCACGCCACCGCGAAGTCGTGTTCCTCGGCGCCCCAGTCGGTACGGTCTTCGTCCCAATAACTCATTACCTCGTACATGCGGCGACCGTACACAATGCCCGTCAGGCTGCGCATGTGCTCTATGAAGTGACGAAACAGCCCGGGATCAGGCAAAAGATACTGGTGGTCGACATAGCCGTCCAGCGACTGATTCAATCCGAAGACGAGTTTCGCCATGCTACAAATCTCCACCCAGGGTCAGAACGGCTTGAGGCGACATTGCGCAAAGGTGAGTTTAGGCACAGCGGCGATACCGGCACCGGTCCTGGCGGCTGAGCGCTTGCTCAATAAGCTTGCGCGGCCGACCCGTATGCTACGCGTCGTCCGCGACGACGAGTCGTACGATAGTGTAGTTGGCGAGCATCGGCTTGCCGCCATCGATTCATCTGCGCGATCGACACGCGCTTGGCGCCCGCAGGCCTGAACAAAATAATTAATGCGTCTGCTCTTCACGCGCACGATGATCGTGCCGTCCTCGAGAGCGGTGAAATGAATCCGATCGCCGGGCTTTAGGTTCGCAGCTTCCCGCACGTTTTTGGGTATCGTCGTCTGACCCTTACTGGTCACTGCCACAAATGCCATTTCGGTCTGCACCTGTTGTTACGAATGGCAATATTGTGGGCAAAATCCTCGCACCAGTCCATTGGACCAAACGGCGAACTTAGTCCCGCCAGCCGGCAAACTCTAGTTCCGTCGGATGGCCCACCGCGAATGTCCGCTATCTCCCGAGCATTTCGAATCCGCCAATGACCGAAGCGGATACCGCCGGTTCGACGGCCGTCACCGGCGATCAGAGCGACGCTAAAGTCCGGCGCGACGGTGCCGATACTCCCTAATGCAGAAGTCATCGTGTGGCTGGTAGGTTTCATGGGCTACGAGCAGTGAAGGTTCATCCCCGGTCGGCGCGCGGCGCGCTGATTCTCGCCGCATGCCTCATGTCCGCAGCATGCGGCGGGGGCGGAGGGCAAAGTTCGGGCGACACCGATCCAGGCGTGCCTCCGCCGACCAACACCTTCTCCGGCAACGTCACGCTCAACGGTGCGCCGCTTTCCGGCGTGACGATCGTTGCCTTCGACACAAACAACAACAGGGTCTTCGGCACGGCCACCACGGACGGGCAGGGCAACTACTCCTTCTCTGGCCTGAATACCTCGTGCACGGACAGCTGCATCCAGGACTATCAGTTCCTGGCATTCAGGAACGGCTATGCCTTTTCGCCTGTGCTCGCCAACGTGCCCGCGCAATATACGTCGAATATTCAATGGTACTTGCCGCCGCCGGGTTTCAATTCCCCGGACAACTGGTACAACCCGACGGGTGTCGCAATCACCCGTTCCGGCTATAACGGCCAGTATGTAGACGGTAGTAACGGCATCGCCCCACCCCTCGTCTACACGGTGTTCAACTACTCGTCCATAACCGCAGGGGCCACGGGACCTACGGACTCCATCACGGGCGCCACGTTTCTGGCGTTCGACGGCAGGAACCCGCTGGTGCACCTGGCCGCCAGCGGACAAGTCGTGTCCTACCAAAGCGGTGACGACGCATCGCTTCATGCCGGGGTCGCCTGGCCTGCGACGCGCTTCGCAGACAACAGCGACGGTTCGGTCACGGACGCGCTAACGGGACTTGTGTGGCTCAAAAACGCCGGCTGCCTCGCGTCCTCCGATTGGACGACGGCAATGGCAGAGGCACAACAGCTCGCCAGTGGCGCCTGCGGATTGAGCGATGGTTCAAAGGCCGGCCAGTGGCGCGTGCCGAATGTTTGGGAAATGGAAAGCATCATCGACGAATCGGCATCCGCACCCGCCCTGACGGCGGGGAATCCGTTCGTCAATGTGGCCCGCGGCGGGTATTGGACATCGACGAGCATCTTCAGCAATCCCACGTCCGCGCCCTATGCTTGGGCGATCGACCTGACCAGCGGGCAGTACATCGATGACGAAGTGAACAATCTCAATCTGAAGACCAACGTGCTGGCCGTGTGGGCCGTCAAGGGCACTAGCAGCGGCGCCGTAACGCTCCAGGCTACCGGCTATTACATCCCGTACACACCCGGAGACGATGGCACGACAGCCGCCGGGGTTGCGCTGCCGACGACGCGCATGATCGACAATGGCAACGGCACCGTAACGGACAGCGTGACGGGCCTCGTTTGGCTGAGGCAGGCGAGCTGCACGCAGCTGCAAGGCACGTGGAGCGCTTCCATCGCGGCCGTTAATGCACTGCAGAGCGGGCAATGCGGACTGACCGACGGATCGACGTCAGGGCAGTGGCGCATGCCCAACCGCAAGGAAATGGAGAGTCTCGCCGACCGGATGCAGACCAACGAGGCCGACTTCTTCAACGCCGCATGGACCAGTGCCGACACCGGCCTGAACTCGTTGGGCGCCGCGTTCTCGAATTTCGTCACCCTCCAGTACTACTGGACGTCCACGACGCAGGCAGGCAACGCCACCTACGCATGGACGGTCTTCAGCTGCGATTGGGCCGCCTTCGCTACGGCCAAAAGCCAAACCGGCTATACGCTCGCCGTGCGCTGATATCGCGCGACTGTGGCTGCCCCGGCGTCACGCACGACGACATCACCGCAGGGACACGACGTGCCTTGCACCCGCACCAAATCACCGGCATCACCGGTCTAGGTGCACCGGCGCGCAGCTTAGAAGATGCGCGCGTGCTTCCAGTTGATCAAGGTCTTTGCGTAAGATTGACCGCGGAGGGGCTTCCCATGAAGCATGCAAGCGCTGTGGCATTGCACCGTCTGTCCGATTTGCTCGACCAGATCAGACTGAAGGGAGGCATACAGGAGAGGAAACTCGGGATTTTCTATAGAAAGTCGAAGTCGTTTCTTCACTTTCATGAGGATCCCGCCGGACTATTTGCCGATCTTCGAGTGGGGGCGGATTTCGAGCGGTATCCGGTGAATGGCAGGGAGCAATGGAAGGTGCTGCTCACGGCAATCGATCGAACCTTGGACGTCTGACAATTCACAGACGATCGCGGACGAAGAAGATATCGTGAGTTTCCGGTGCCGCGGTGGATCGCAGCGACGGCGTTGCCCTGCGCAGATGCCCTAATCCGGCGGATCGTCCTGGTCGTAGTTCATAAAGTCACCTGATTATGGCCTTTCCTGGCTTTTTATCAGCTTCGACAATGGCTTAGACTTGCCTTAACGTAACCGCAGTAGATGTTCGCCCAATACACGTCGGAGACATGCCTGTCGGTGTCGAATATTGCCGTCCTCGCTCGTCGTTACAATTGACTCTAACGGTTGGATGGGAAGTAGAAAATGGGCAGGTCTAACTATCGCTGGGTGATCGTTGCGGCCGGGGGCCTCTTGGGCTGCGTCGCCATAGGCGCCATGTTTTCATTGCCTGTTTTTCTTCGGCCCATCTCACGGGATACCGGATGGTCCATCACCGGCGTATCCAGCGCCATGACCTTCGGTTTTCTCGCTATGGCACTGGGGAGCATCACCTGGGGAAACCTGTCAGACCGCTTCGGCCCCCGAGTGATAGTGCTGATAGGATCGAGTGTCTTGGCCGCAGCCCTGGCGCTGGCGAGCCGTGCGACATCGCTTATTGAGTTTCAGCTGATGTTCGGCGTGGTGGTCGGCGGTGCGACAGCCGCCATCTTTGCGCCCATGATGGCTTGCGTGACAGGCTGGTTCGACACAAATCGCAGCCTAGCCGTGTCTCTCGTTTCCGCCGGCATAGGAATGGCGCCAATGACCATGTCTCCGTTGGCCGCCCGGCTCATTTCCAACCACGATTGGAGGACATCCCTGCAAATCCTCGCCGCGCTCGCCGCAGTCGTTATGATTCCGGTAGCGTTGCTGGTGCGTCGCCCCCCGGCGTTGAAAACCGAAAATATCGTCCTCGCCGCACACGAAGAGCCGCAATCAGGGATCACTTTAGGGCAGGCAGTCAGATCGCGGCAATTCATCACGCTGCTGCTGACGAATTTTTTTTGTTGTGCCACGCACTCCGGTCCGATCTTCCATACGGTGAGCTACGCAATCAGTTGCGGGATCCCGTTGGCTGCTGCTGTTTCGATCTACAGCGTGGAAGGCCTGGCAGGCTTGGGCGGTCGTGTCGCGTTCGGCCTTCTCGGCGACCGGTTTGGAGCAAAACGCGTTCTGGTATCAGGCTTGCTGCTGCAGGCGTTCGGCGCACTGGCCTATTCCTTTGTGCGCGAGCTGAACGCGTTTTATGCGGTCGCGGCCCTGTTTGGCTTCATCTACGCCGGTGTGATGCCTCTTTATGCAGTACTCGCGCGCGAAAATTTCCCGTTGCGGATGATGGGGACGATCATCGGCGGGACAACAATGGCCGGCAGTCTGGGCATGGCGACCGGTCCGCTGGCAGGAGGTTTGATCTACGACACGTTCGCCAGTTACGGTTGGCTCTACATCGGTGCATGGGGTATCGGTATCGGCGCCTTCTTGATCGCATCAACGTTCAGACCCCACTCGGCCGATCCGGCGCCTGAATCGGCTTGCGCTGCGGGTTAGCCGGCATCAAATCGGGTCGAATGCCGCTAAAGGGTGCTCGGGTCCCGGCGGAGCGGTGTTCGTCAAGAGCGCCGCTTTCGCCCATCACGGCGAGAACGACGAGTTCCGGCACGGAGAATATGGGGGCGACGAGGACAGCGGGCGGCGGCTCTAGAAACGGCCCGCAGCACCGAGCTGCCGGAAGTCCAGTTGCCACTGACCGGAGTGCAATCCAAATAGATCCCAGCGAAAACCGGCCTTCCAGCGCAGGAATTCGGTCGCCGACACGGGTTTGCTGAAGAAGAAACCCTGTATCTCATCACATCCTAGCTCGATCACGGCTTCGGCTTGATCGGCGGTTTCGACACCCTCGGCGATGACTTTCATGCCGAGCGAGTGCGCAAGAGAGTTTGCTGCGATGACGACGGCTCGATGACGCTCATGCTGCATCATGCGGATGATGAACGATCTGTCTATCTTGACCCCATGGATGGGGAGGGCGGCGATGTAGCTCAGGGACGAATAACCCGTTCCAAAATCATCGAGAAAGATCTGAATTCCAAGATCCCTGATCCGGCACAGGACATCGCGCGACTGCTCCGGATCTTCCATGATCGCCGATTCGGTCACTTCCAGCTGTAGCAGATCCAACCTTCCGCCGACTTGAGAACCGAGCGTGATGAGCTGTTTTAGGAGATCGGGATCGCGAAAGGAGTTCGGCGACACGTTGACTGCGATGGGCATGTCGATTCCCAGCTGCTGCCAATGGCCGATCTGCTTCCAGGCTGCGCCCAGTACCCAGTCGGTAAGGGGCTTGATGAGCCCGGTTTGCTCGGCCTGGGGAATGAATTCCTTCGGCGGCACCATGCCGCGCTCAGGATGCGGCCAACGCACCAGGGCCTCCACGGCGGAGACTGCGCGGGTCTGTACATCGATCTTCGGCTGATAATAGAGCAGGAGCCCGTCCTCTTTGATGGCCTTCCTGAACTCTGCCAGCAGGATCAAGCGTTGGGGTGTCTCGGTCTCGCCCCTGCCGCTGTAGAGCGCATACTCGATGCCCGCCGTCCTGGCTCGTCGGACTGCGATATCGCCGCGCCGAATCAGGGCGTCCGCACTGGCGCCATGGCCCGGAAACACCGCGATGCCGCTGGTTGTCCGCACATCCAAGGGCACTCCGGCGAGCTCGAATGGATCGGTCATTGCGCGTTGGATTTGTTTGGCAAGCTCGTGGGCGCGCTCGGCATCCGCCTGCGGGATGACGATCGCGAATGAATCATCCGCAATTCGTGCAATGAAAGTGCCCGCTTCGGCCGCACTTCCGAGGCGCAACGCCACTTTCTTCAGAAGATCGTCGGCTCCTGCGATGCCGACGCCCTCTTGAATTTCGCTGAATCGGTCGACGCTGAGCATCATCAGCGCGACGCCGGCTGTTGCGGACCCCTCCCGTTCAATGGTCTCTTGAAGTCGCGAGATGAGTTGCACGCGGTTGGGCAACTCCGTCAGAGGGTCGAAATTGGCCAGCCGCTCCGCCCTGGCCTCGGCTCGCCGGCGCTCCAGATTCGAGCGATGAGTAAGGATGCCGAAGGACAGATCTGCGGAAAGCTCCTGGAGCAATGTGACTTCCTCATCGTCGAAGGCATTTGTTTCCTTCGAATAAATGGTCAGGACGCCGAAGATGTCGCTGCCTGCGACAAGGGGCAGCGCAATCGAAGAGGCGTAGCCGCGGCTGAGCGCTTCGGCGCGCCATGCAAACACCCTCGGATCCGAACCGATGTCGCGGGAAATCTGTACGGTACCTGTTCGCGCAGCGGTGCCGGTAGGACCGCGTCCACGCTCGGTATCCGCCCAGGAAATGGCCGTGTAGTCCAGATAGCCGTCGCCGACTCCATACTGCGCCACGGGACGAACCGACTTGTCTGGATCGTGTTCGGCAAAACCGACCCAGGCCATTTTGTAGCCGCCCTGGTCCACGAGTGCCTTGCACACGAGGTTGAGCAACGCGGGTTCACTCTCACCCTGAATCAGGGCTTGGTTGACCGTGCTGAGAACACGCAGTGCACGGTTGGCTCTGTGTAGTGAGGTGGCCACGCGCTCCCGTTCCGTGACGTCGCGTGCGATCGTGATCTCCCCGACCAAGGCACCTTCATCGTCCAGCAATGGCGTCGTCTTGAGAACGACGCGTATGATTTCACCGCTCTTCTTGCGCCGCTCGCTGGTCGAGGAGGTCGGACGTCCCGCGCGAATGCGCGCGAGCAGGCGCGCGTACTCGGTCTCTGAAAGCTCTGCCGCATGCAGCTTGCGCAACGGCTGGCCGACGGCCTCCTCTGAAGAAAAGCCGTACAAAGAAGCCGCTTCACGGTTCCAAAACGTGATCACCGCGTTCAGGTCCTTGACGATGACGGCCTCGCCGCTTTGTTCGAGCACCTGCGCGAGATCACGGAGGCTCACCTGTGCCCGCTCATTCTGGGCCCCATGAACACAGTGTGATTGGACGGCTTGCATTGCATACAAGCTTATGAGCGGGTGGAGGAGCGCGTATGCGCATTGGTTCACCGAACGGGTCGGTACCTAGCCGCGCGGGATTCTTACGTAGTCCAGCAGCAAAGCTCGCCGGTTTGCCGCCTCCGCCCAAACTTCGTGGCCAACATCTCACGGTAAATCAATCGTTTAGAATGATGAATTCAATTAGTGCCGCGCCAGCGTGAGCGCCGCGCGCATGGTCGCTGCATCGACCTCCTAGGCTATACTCTGCGAGCGGCAGGGGGAGCCGGGCTCGAGGGAGTTTCATGAACTACAAATTTAAGTCCATCGCGGCTTTCGGCTGCGTATCGGTTTTAGGGGGGATGCTCGCCGACGTTGCGATCGCCCAGCAATCCCGCTCCGACGCGGGACAGCTCGAGGAGATCGTCGTCACTGCGGAGAAGCGCGAGACGACCGTCGAGAAGACGCCGATCAGCCTGACGGCGGTTTCGGGGGCTGATATTCAGAACCGCGGGTTCACGGACTTAGCCTCCCTCATGCAGACCGTCCCCGGAGTCTCGATCCGCACCAGCGGTCCCGGCATGACGGAGTTCGAGATGCGGGGTGTCGCCTCCAACGGCGGCAACTCCCCGACGGTCGGCTTCTATTTCGACGAGACGTCCTTGACCGCGCCTGCCGCGACCAACGAAGGCAAGATCGTCATTTCACCGGATCTATACGATCTCAATCGCGTCGAGGTGCTGCGCGGTCCGCAGGGCACGCTCTACGGCTCGGGTTCCATGGGCGGCACCATCAGGGTCATTCCGAACGCGCCGAACCCCGATGCGTTCGAGTCCTCGGCCGAGGCGAAATTCGCCGATACCGATCACGGCGGCTTCGACCATGCTGAGAACGCCATGATCAATCTGCCCTTCGGGAACGGTCTCGCGGCGTTGCGCATCGTCGGCTCCTATTCATACGATGCCGGCTGGATCGACCGCGTGGTGATCGCGCCCGGCCAGTTTCCGCTCGCGACCAACGGCTTCACGGTCCGCGGCAATGTACTCGCCGCTCCGATCGCAACCGAGTATCACGACGTCAACGATGTCGAGAAGACCTCGCTGCGCGTGAGCGCGGTGTTCAAGCCCATCGACGGGCTCACCATCACTCCGTCCTACTTCTATGAAAACCTGCGCTCCGGCGGTCTGCCCTACATCGACAGTGTCCCGGGGACGGACGCGCACTACCAGCCGTTCGATATTTCCGAGCGCTATCGCGACGATTTCCACCTCACGGCGTTGAGCATCAAGTACCGCACGGATGTATTCGAGATCAGCTCGGCGAGCGCCTACTGGACGCGGCACGAGCCGCTCATTCAGGACGCCTCGGAATCATGGTCGACCGGCCTCGGGCTCCCCTCGTATGGCCCCGGCAACGGCGGCATCGGGGCGGCGTACGCGGATGAGGACACCCCGTCGCATCAGACGACCGAGGAGCTGCGCATTGCGTCGGTGGGCAGCACGCGACTCAAGTGGCTGGCCGGCTATTTCTACTCGGACTTCGAATCGGGCTGGGACATCATCTTCCCGTCGCAGACCGGCGCTTCGGTGTTCGGGTCGAACAATCTTTTCAGCTACTACAGCCCCTTCAAGATTCTGCAGCAGTCGGAATTCGGGGAGGTGACATACAACATCACCGAGCCCTTCGCCGTCACCGTCGGCGCACGCCACTATCACTACAGCGCGCCCGTCGGGCTCGACCAGTACGGCGCGCTCACGGCGACGGTGGTGACCAACACCGCGGAGAAGGATCAGGGCGTCACCCCCAAGGTGTCGCTGTCCTACCAGGTCGACGAGGACCTGCTCGTCTATACGACGGCGGCGAAGGGCTTCCGCCCGGGCGGCGGTACCGGCCCGGTGCCGACCTCGGGGCCGCTCACCTGCGAGGCGCAGCTGATGCTGGAGTACGGCTCCAAGGGGTTCGTCAACGGGCCGATCTCGTTCAGCTCCGACAGCGTGTGGAGCTATGAGCTCGGTGAGAAGTGGCGCTCGTCCGACAATCGCATCAGCGTCAACGCCTCGGCCTACTTCGAAAGCTGGGTTGGCGTGCAGCAAGTCAATGCACTTTCCTCCTGCGGCTACGTCTACACGGCGAACGTCGGCGATGCGCATGTGTACGGCGGTGAGATCGAGGCGCGTGCCATCGTGGTGCGCGATCTCGAGGCCTCGGCCAACGTTACCTACTCTCACGCCGCGCTCGTGAGCTCGACACTCATCGATGCGGGCTTCAATGCGGGCACGCCGATCCAGCAGGTGCCGAAGTGGGGTGCCTCGGCCGCGCTCGCCTACCATCATGACCTGACAGGCGATGTCGCCCTGACTGCGCGCGCCGAGTCGACCTACGTCGGCAGCCGCACGGACGAGACCTTCGCCACCAATACGCTGCCCTCCTACGAGCTCACCAACATCCGGGGCGGATTTCAGGGCGAGCGCTGGTCCGCCGTCCTCTTCGTGAACAACCTGGCCGACAAGCGCGCGCTCCTCAACAACATCACGCAGGACGCCGTCAACCTGCCGACCTTCAACCGGGTCGCGGTGAGCCAACCGCGCACCACGGGCATCGACCTCAATTACAAGTTCAAGTAACTGCGAAGCCCGCCGCCGAGACCTTGATCCGGCGGCGGGCGCCGAGCTCTTGCGGCGCTCAGGGGCTCGGGCCTTGCGGGATCGCGCGTACCGGCAGCGGCACGTTGCAGAGGTCGATGTGGCCGGGGCTGAACTTGAACCACGGCTCGTGCCGTTGGCGCCGCTGCTCCAGCACGGCGCGGAACGTGGCGCTATTCGTGCGCAGCACCTCGATCGGCGTACGCTGCGATTTCGGTACGTCGGCGGCGATGCGCACCGAGCGGATGGGAACCTTCGGCTCCGATGTAACATAAAAGCCCATCTCGCCGCTGCCGCGCGGCAAACTGGCCAGCAGATCGATGCCCTGGAGGACGCGTCCCACGAGGGCGACGTTGCGATCGAGCTGGCGCGGCGCATGGCCGATGACAGCATACATCTCGGTTCCGTCGCTCTCGGGTGGATCGTCACGTCCGGCGCCCACCATTCCGTAGCAATGCGCGAGCCACACCATGTGCGAGCGCGGATCGCGCGCAGCGGGAAATCCGTCCAGAAATCCGACCTGCGGCGCATAGACATCGCGATCCGCCAGGGGCTCGAAGCGGGCATAGGCACCGCCGGTGGCGGTGAACTCCACCGCCGCGTGCACCCCGGCCGGAACGGCGCGGCGGTGATCCGGATCGTCCCACTGCACGACGTAGTTGTCCTGTACGCGCACGATGGCGAGACCGTCGAAATAATGCATGCGGGCGAGCGCGCGGATGTTGGCAACGTGCTGTGGCGCGACCCGCGAGGCGAGCTCGATGACCACCCGCCCGCGCGCAAGATCCATGTACAGAGTGTCCTCGGGGTCGGGCACGCGCCAGTCCTTCGCGGGTGAGGCGGCGAGAAGATCGTCCACGGTCACGGGCTTGGCCGCGGCGCCGTCTGCGATGCCGAGCAATAGTGCGGCGGACATGAAGCCGGCGAGCACCGCCGCGCGACTTTCGGCCGCGACGAGGCCGGTCATTGCGCGCCGCCATGCGCGGCCGGAGCGGCGCCTGATTCGGCGGCTGCTTTCTCCACGCCTTTCAGCATCCGATCGAGCTCGGTGCGGTCGAGATAACGGCCGGCGAGCACGACCGCGCGGA
This sequence comes from uncultured Gammaproteobacteria bacterium, assembly GCA_963702735.1. GTDB lineage: Bacteria > Pseudomonadota > Gammaproteobacteria > Steroidobacterales > Steroidobacteraceae > Bog-1198. The sequence continues at coordinate 13,493 of CAVPDW010000004.1, forward strand.
TTTTTTTCGTGTTGGCGATGTCCTCGAGCGGGTTCGCGTCGAGCAGTACTAGATCCGCCAGCTTGCCTCGCTCGACCGTTCCTAGGTCCGCGAGACGGTTCATGAACTTGGCCGGATTGAGGGTCGCCGTCTGCAGCGCCTGCAGGGGCGTCAAACCGGCCTGTACGAAGAGGGCAAGCTCTTGGTGCAGGCTGAATCCCGGGAAGACATGCACGCCCGCCGCAGTGTCCGTGCCTGCGAGAAACGGCACCCCTGCGCGGAACATTGCGAGCGTCATGTCGAGCTCCATCTGCACGAATTTCTTGCGCACGGCTAGGGGATCGGTGTCCATGTCCTTGAGGATGTCCTTCACGAACATGGGCCAGGTGTGGTCCTTCCAGGCGGCAGGCGCGTACTTGATGAGCGGATCGCGCGAAAGGTCGATGTCGTCGACGAGCCATTGGCCGCGCTCCCAGACGAGCGTCGGCACCTGCCAGGTTTGATTCTTGGCCATCAGCGCGATGAGGGTCTTCGCGCGCGCGGGGTCGTAGGTCGCGACATTGCGGCCGAGGCTCTTCGGACCCTTGAGGAGCTGATCCTCGATCGTCGAGCATCCCTCGAAGATGCCGGTGAAATGCTCAATGCTCTTCTGACCCGCATTCGAGGCTTCCGAGGCGCGCACGGCATCGGGCACGTGGCCGACGAACACCATGCCGAGCCTCTTCGCCTCGTCCGCGGCCGCGAAGTACCCATCGCGCGGGATGAGCGACTGGATCTTGATGAAGTCGGCGCCCCTGTGCGTGAGCTCATCGACCCACCGACGCGCATCCGCGGCGTTCGCCACGGGAGCGGAGCTCGGAAAGCGCGGCACGGGGCCATCGAGCATCGGACCCGCGATGATCATCCGCGGTCCTAGAAGCCGCCCGGCGGCGATTTCCGCGCGCCACACCTTGAGCGCGTCGAGATCGCCGCCCATGTCGCGCACGCCCGTGATGCCGTTCGCAACGAAGAGCGGCGGCACGACTTTTTCGTTGCGCGGGATCCAGTCCCCGAAAACCTCGTGTACATGCATGTCCCAGAGACCGGGAATGAGGAATTTGCCGGAGCCGTCGACGGTGCGCGCGCCGGCGGGCGCGTGCACGGCATCGCTCCTGTCGAGCTCGACGATGCGGTGATCCTTCACGATGACGGTCATGTCGGGCTTCGGCGCCGCCCCCGTCGTGTCGATGACGGTGACATGCGTGATCGCCACGGCGGAAGCTGCGGCGGCCGCGGCTCCGGCAAACGCGGCCGCGAGGGCCCCACACAGCGCTGTCAATGCTCTCATGTCGTACTCCCGGCCGTAGATCGACGGCAACCGTCCTTTATTGATCATCGTGCGCACGACAAAGTACACGAGCCCCGGGGCGAAGTTCAATCGCCCTGGGAACATCCTGGTTCCGGCATGCTTCAGAGCTGGGTCGTCGGTGGCGAAGTCCCCGGCACGATCTTGTCGCATACCCGATGTGCTATGGTTTCGGCAGCATGGACATACACTTCAAGTGCACGCAATGCGGAAAGTGCTGCCACGATTCGAAGATACCGTTGACGGTGGCCGAAGCGATCAAGTGGGTGGGACGCGGACACCAGGTGCAGCTGATCTGCGAGGCGTCGCCGTGGCCGCAGGGCCTGGCCGACAACGACCCAAGAGCCGCACACTTCAAGCGGCGTTCATTCGCGGCGATGAGCGGTTGCATGCCGGTCCGTGTGGTCGTCGCTCTGGTGGCGAATAACGCGGGGGCGTGTCCGAATCTTCAGGCGGATATGCGCTGTGGGATATACGAGGAGCGGCCCCTGGTATGCCGCATATATCCGGCTGAAATGAATCCATTCGTTGCCTTGAATCCCGCCAAGAAAGCCTGTCCCCCGGAGGCATGGAGCGCGCAGCAACCGCTTTATCAGCGCGACGGCACCGTGGTGCTCGACGAGGTACGGCGGGATATACGATCCTGGCGGGATACCGACGCGCTCGATGTGGACTCGAAAATGCGCTTGTGCGCCGAATTGAGCGTGCATGAGGCAGCCTTGGTCCACGACGCGGTTCTGCTGTATTCGCCGGCGCCCGACACGTTGGCGGCCGCTTTGACCTCTGCGACGGCGAGCGCGGGCGCTCCGGCGGCTTCGACCCAGTGGCGTTTGGTATCCGATCGGCCGGAAACGACGCAGGAGCTGAATGAGAAAGGCGCTGTCGCGGTTCACTTGCGCGACGTGGTGGGGGCTTCTTATCAACACCTCAGCTTCAGGCGTGAGGCTCTGTTCGGCCCCTATCATCGTCGAGAGGCCGAGCTCTGATCGGTGCCCTGACCCGCCATCCAGGAAGGAGCGGCGGCGAACGCGGGCCGACGGCGGCGGTGTCGCGGAATACGTCCCCCGGCATCGGCTGCACCACGAAGTAAATCATGTAGGTCGGCACTGCGGTCAGCAGTGCGACGGCGATGCCGAACCGGGTGCCCTGCGCCATCCATGGTTTCGCATGTTGTCAGTCAGCCGACCGGCACCGCCTGAAGATCTTCGATCCGCACCGTCGCGTGTGCCGGCTTGATCGCTGAGCGCTGAATGACGAATTGCTCAAATGCCTGCGGCGGCAGGGGTTTGCTGAAAAAGTTGCCCTGGTAGCAATGGCACCCCGAACTGTCGAGAAAAGCCTGCTGTTCGGCCGTCTCTATGCCCTCTGCGATGACCTTCAATCCCAGTGTCTGGGCCAATGCCACGATGGTCTTCGCGATCGCCGCGTCGTCCGGATCGGTCAGCACGTCGCGAACGAAGGAGCGGTCGATTTTGAGCTGGTCCAGCGGCAATCTTTTCAGATAGTACAGAGAAGAGTATCCGGTGCCGAAATCGTCGAGCGCGAAGTTCACCCCTTCGGTCTTCAGCTGCGACATTTTCTCGATGACATCCTCGACATTGTGAACCAACGAGGTCTCGGTCAACTCCAGCGTCAGTCGGCGGGGATCGGCGCCGGTGCTGCGCAGCGTCGCCACGACTTGTTCGACGAAATCGGTCTGCTGGAACTGGCGGGCGCTGACGTTGACGGCGATCCTGAGCGCGGCGGTCTCCGGTCGAGCCGACCAAGCCGCGAGCTGCCTGCACACGGATTCCAACACCCACCGCCCGAGCGGCAGGATCAATCCGCTCTCCTCGGCGACGGCGATGAATTCGTCGGGCGCAACCAAACCCCGCTTGGGGTGTTTCCAGCGCACCAGCGCCTCGGCCCCCGCCAGTGCACCCTCGGGCCCCACCTGCGGCTGGTAGTGGAGCTCAAACTGCTCCTCTGCGAGGGCTTGCCGCAGTTCCTTGTCGATGGCGGCACGATGCAGCTTTGAGGTTTGCATTTGCGGCCCGAAGAACCTGCAGACGTTGCGGCCGGAATCCTTGGATTTGTACATGGCAAGGTCTGCCTGCTTCAGCAGATCATCGGCGGAGACTTCGTCGCCTCTGAACAGTGTTATACCGATGCTTGCGGCGGTGGCCTGAGTGAGGTCGCCGAGCTGATAAGGCCGGCTCAGCAGGTCCAACAACTTCGTGCCGAGGACTTCAGCGGCTGCGGCGGCCTGCTCTTCGCTATGTCCGATATCAACCACGACGAGGACGAATTCATCGCCGCCGAGTCGCGCGACCGTGTCTCCCTCGCGCAAGCTGGTCTTCAGACGCCGTGCCACCTCCCGCAGCAGCATGTCGCCCAGATCATGCCCATGGGTGTCGTTCAGCACCTTGAACTTGTCCAGGTCGATCAGCATCAGGGCGCCGTAGTTGCCGTTGCGTGCGCTCACTGCCTTGGCCCGCTTGAGTTGATCCATCAGCAGTTTTCGAGTCGGCAACCCCGTGAGCTGGTCGAGTTTGAGCTCCGCAACCTCCCTGCTGGTATCCCGCAGGACCATGAGGGCGCGCGCCATGACTCCGACCTCATCGCCCCGCTCGACGTCGGGAACCTCATCGTCCAATTCGCCCTGCGCGACGCTCGTGACCCGGCGAGACAAACGGTTCATCGCCTGCGCCAAATCGCGGCCGATGATGAAGGTCAGCGCACCCGCCACGGCAATCAGGCCGACGAACACCGTCAGCGCCGCAAGGGCGCGCGATCTGAACGCATCCTCGATGTCGTCGGTGTAGGCGCCGGTGCTCACCGACCAGCCCCAGGGTTCGAACACCCGTGTATAGGCGACCTTCTCGAGCGGCAGCGTCTGGCCGGCTTTGGGAATGCGATAGGTGACGACGCCTTCCTTCTTGTCGGTCCTCGCCACCGCGAGCAACTTCTCCACCATGCTGGCGACGACCGGATTCTTCCTGGCATCCTCTGTATTTACGAAGGTTCTGCCTTCGAGCTCCGGTCTGCCGCCATGGGCGATGCCGGTGCCGTTCAAATCCCAGACGCAAAAATAATTCTTACCGTCGTAGTGCATGGCACGCAGGGCGTTTGCCGCCTCGTGCCGCGCCTGCGCATCGGTCATCAGACCCTTCACAGCCTGATCGTGATAGTAGAGCACTGCACTGTAGCCGGTCTCGAGCAGATGCCTGACTTCGCTTGCGCGGTCCTGCATCAGAGAATTGCGTTGGTCCAACAGCGACACGATGGAAATGCCGGCCTGGAAGGTGAAGCCGATGGCCAGCACCAGCAGGAACCTGGCAGAGACATTCAATCGGGTGAGGAACATGAGAGCTTAGGGGTCGCGTTGTATCCAACCACGATGTTTATCGGCCCACGATAGTGATAGGGGCGGCTCTTTACCACTGCCAAGTTCTTGGTTTTGGCGCGTAACCGACCGATCGCCGGCATCGCAAAGGCGGCTGCGCTGATTCTCGCCCCAGCCCGGCCATCAATTGCTTAATTGTTTCAACAAGTTACCCCTTGCGGGCGCAAGCAAGTCCCTGCCGCCGCGGGCCTTGGGAAGGGGTCGATGGGGCAGTACACGCGGGACGGTTGCATCCATCGACAGGTGGTCGACGCCGATTCGGCCCGCAACAAGAAGATATCTCGGGCGCGATTCTCGCAGTTAAACTATCTGCCGATCCTGCCGTTTCGTCGAGGGAGACCCACGTGCTTTCAAGAAGCCTCCGGCTCACCATCGGTGTCCTTGCCGTCTGTTCCCCGCTTCTTGCCCTGGGTCAAGCGGCGCCCCGGCAGTTCTTCGTGGTGTGCGGCTCGCAACCGAACCTGCCCATGATCTATTTCAGCGGCGTGCTGCAAGGACCGGCAACGGCTTTCGCCGGCTTTCAAGCCGGATTCACACAGTTTCTGCAACAGCACTACGCCTACAAGGGCACGGTCGGGTGTCTGCCCACGAACAGTGCGGTGAACGCGGAGAATTTCATCAACGCGCGATCCACGGCGCTTCGCAACGCCAAAAAGAACGTGGTGGACACGGGTTGGACTGAAAACGCGCCGGCCGTCGCCGCGCTCCTTGCCCCTGTCGCGGTGGCGCCTGCCAATCCGGCGAAGCCTGCCGTCGCGGCTCCCGGGGCCGGCACGGCCGGAGCTTCTTCGTTGACGGGGGTTCTCGGCAGCATCTTTGGCAACGGCAGCGGCGGGGCCGGTGGAGGCACCGGTGGAGGCAGCAGCGGCGGCAGTTGCGGTGGGGCGGGAGCCTCGGGAGCGAAGACAGCCGCCTCGGGCGGCGGCTGTCAGAGTCCTTTCGAGCAGGTTGCCACGACGCTGTCGAGCGTCTTCGGCAACAAATCCGCCGGCGGCGCATCCGCAGCGGGGGCCAAGAGCCAGAAACCCGGCAGCCAAGATGGCGCGCTGGGTGCGGCGCAATCGCAGACCACCCGGCTGGTCGTGTACGGCTGCGGCCGGCAAGACCTGCAAGTGGCGTGCGTGACCGAACTCGCCAATCAAAACCAAAAGGACACTCTGGTGAAGGCGGCCGACGTGTGGACCGACACCTTTATCGTCGATGACCGAGGCGACCGGCATCAGCGCGTGAGCGGATTCTTCTTGAACATCGACGGAGATCAGCGGCCCCAGCTCGATATTTCCTATGGCAAGACCGCGCGATTCATTCTCATGTTCGACGGCGTGCAGGCGAAGGTGCAGAAAGTGGCTCTGCGGTCCCCTGCCGCGAGTCTCGATGTCGAAGAAATCGGTTTGATAACCCCGAACGCCGGCGCACAAGCCAACCAGCCGCGCTGACTCGAGCACACGCGGCGGCGGCTTCAGGCGCGCTGGATGCCGTGGCGGGTTCGACCGACCCAGTAGCCGGCGGCGAAGGGCAAGCCCAGCGTCACCAGCGCCAATAGGATCGTGAGCAGCAGCGCTTCGCGAACCATCTTGCGAAGCTCGCGCCACGAGGTGTCGACCGCGTCGGCCGCGATCTTTGCGGCATCCGCGGAGATGCGGGCGCGCTCCGTATCGAATGCCGAGGTCATGCCTTCGCGTTCGGCGGCGATGTTTGCGGCGAGCGCCTCACGCTCGGTGCGCAGCGTTCGCAGCATTTGCATCCACGAGGCGTCCAACCGGTCCGACGACTCTCGAAGGCTGCGCCGGAGTTCGCCGATTGCCTCATGCGCCAACTCGGGGCTGGTATCGGCGAGCTTGGAAATTCGCTCCAGTTCGGCGTCTATGTTGCGAAAGGCCGTCCGATACGATGCAGCGTCGAAGCCGGCGCGGTCGAGCGCCAGTTCTGCCTGCCACAGACCCAAGGCAGGGACCCGTTCGCTGTAGATGCGCACCCGATCGGAGACATCGCCCAGCGCCTGTGCGACGGTACCCTCGGCACGCAGCGGATTTTTGTCGGATTCCTCGAGTAACCATGCAGAAAGCACCGACGGTCGTACCAAATCCGCGCTTTGCAGGGGGTTGCGCTCGACGTAGCCGGACACGAAGGCGCGATACCGGGAGTAGTCGCCGCCGGACACCTTGCGGGCGAGCGCGTCTGCTTCATCGCCGAGCATCGCGGCGCCGCGGCTGACCTCGGGCTGGGCGGTGCCGAACAGAGCGGCGCCGGCGCCGGTGGAAAGAAAATTCCGAAACTGCAGGGAAAACGCCCAGGTGTCGAGCAGGCTGCCCATCGGCGATAGGCCGGTCGAAGCGCGCGTGATTTCCGTAACGGCGCCCAATTTGAGGCGCAGCGCCTGCAGGCGAATTGCAGGGTCGGTATTTTCGCGCGACGCGTCGTCGATCAGATGGCTGGCGGTCGCCGCAAAGTGCGCCGCGTAATCGCGGGTCAACAGCCGGGCTTCCTGTTCACGCGGGGTAAGCGGAATCTCGGGAGACTTGATCGTCAACAGCGAGCAGCCGGTCAGCGCCAAACAGGCCAGCAGGGGCGCAACGAGCCTCAGGGCCGAAGGCGGGTGTTGCCGGCTGGGGGGCATTCCATCAAACGACCCGAATAACGCCATCGAGAAACCTCCCCTATGCTCTGCGCCCGCGGTGGGATACTCGAATATACTATCGGTAAAGGCCGGCCAGGTGAGTGAGGCGATGGAAGGAGATATTCCAGCGGCAAAAGGCACGTCCGAGCGGAAGACATTCCTGGGCCGCCTGCTGCCGCAGAATCTCATCAATTTCTTATGGGACTTCGCGCATTCGATGGGGCCGGTGATCGTGGTCGGCGCCATCATCGTGATCGCGGCGCTGCACTTCGTGCGGCCCGCACCGCCCAAAACGCTCAGCATCGCGGCCGGTGTGCAGGGCAGCCGCTTCAATTTGGCGGCGCAACAGTACCAGAAGATCCTGAAGCGCAACGGCATTACGCTCAAGGTCGTCTCCACCGAAGGCGCTCTCGACAATCTTCGCCGATTGACCGACGGGCGCGTGGACATCGCGCTGGTGCAGTCGGGAGTTGCGCCTCCAGGCGACGCCGGGGATCTGGTCTCGCTCGGCAGCGTGTTCTACGTCCCCTTGACCGTTTTCTATCGCAGCCCGTCGCCGATCGAGCGGCTGTCGCAACTGCGTGGTCAGCGAATCGCGATAGGAGTGCCCGGCACCGGTACGCGGGCCGTCGCGTTGGCGTTGCTCAAGGCCAATGAGATCGATGAGAAGGGGCCGACGCAACTGCTCGACCTGGAAGGAGAGGCGGCGAGGACGGCGCTGCTGGAGCGGCGGGTGGATGCGGTGTTTTTGACCGGAGATTCCGCGCCGCCCGAGACAATACGCGAAATGCTCCACGCCCCGGGTGTTCGCATGTTCGATTTTGCCCAAGCGGACGCCTATGTACGGCGCTTTCACTATTTGAGCAAGCTCGAACTGCCGCCGGGATCATTCGATCTTGGGGAGAATCTTCCACCGACCGCCATCAACATGCTGGCGCCGACCGCAGACCTGCTGGCGCATTCGAGTCTGCATCCCGCCCTGTCCGACCTGCTGATCGAAGCGGCGACCGAGGTGCACGGCGGCGCGACGCTGTTGCAGAGCGCCGGGCAATTTCCTGCTCCGCTGGTGCACGAATTTCCGATCAGCGCCGACGCCGCGCGCTATTACAAGTCAGGCAAGAGCTTTGCGTACCGATACCTGCCGTTTTGGCTTGCGAGCCTTCTCGACCGCGCTGTGGTGGTGCTGCTGCCCATGCTCCTCGTGATAGTTCCGCTGCTGCGCTATCTGCCGGCTGTGTACAACTGGCGCATCAAGAGCCGCATCGATCGCCGATATCGGCAACTCATGGCGCTCGAGCGTCAGTCGCTTGAGAATCTGACACCGGAGAAGCGGGCGCTGTTGCTGGTACGGCTGGCGCAAATCGAGAAATCGGTCATCTCCCTGAAAATGCCGGGGTCGCACGCCGAGCAGCTCTACGTATTGCGTGAACACTTGCAGTTCGTGCGCGAGAACCTGGCCAGGCCGCCGTTGAATTTCGGCGAGACTGATGGGCCCGACGCGCATGCGCCGGGATGAGGCGACCGCAATCCGCTGCAACGGTCATCGATTTTGCAAAATGGCCCCGGGCCGGCTCGCTCCCGGGACACCGGACTCATCGGTGTAAACTGGGTGTGTCATGAAGCGGCAATCACCACCTCCGACGGCCTCGCTCGGTTTCGGCATTTCTCCCAAGGCAGGTGAACCCAGGAGCCAAACCCATGCGGATGAGTCGCCGGCGATCCGCAAGGCGAAGATTTTGGTGGTCGACCACGACCCGGCGCTGCGCCGCCTCATGCTGAACCGCCTGGGCGCCGCCGCCTATGCAGTGACCACCGCGGAGGCCGCGCACGCAGCACTGGATGCCTGCGTACTCTCCCGCCCGAATCTCGTGATCACCGATTTGCGGTTGAACGACATGGACGGGATCGGTTTCCTGAAGGAACTCAAGGGCCGATGGCCGCAGATGTCCGTGATCATTCTGACGGCCCATGGAACGATCCCCGAGGCGGTTCAGGCGACTCAATGCGGGGCATTCGGCTATCTGGTCAAGCCGGTGGGCAAGGAGGAGTTGCTGGGACAGGTGGAACGGGCGATCGCAGAATCCTCGTTCACGGCGACTGAAGGGGACTGGCGCGCCAATTTGATCTCACGAAGTCAGCTCATGGAAGACCGGCTCAGAATTGCCAATCGCGCCGCGGCCAGCGGCGTGCCCATCTTGTTGACCGGCGAGAACGGCACGGGCAAGGAGTTGTTCGCGCGCGCCATCCATGCGGCGAGCGTGCGCCGCGAGAGGCCCTTTGTCGTCGTGTCCTGCCGAAACAACGATGCCGACGATTTGGAGACCGAGCTGTTCGGCGCCGGGCCTGTCGATCCCGGGCGTTCTGCTGCGTCCGAGCAGGGGGCGCTGCAACGCGCCCGCGGCGGTACGCTGCTGCTCGATGAGATCGGCGATCTGCCCGTACGGCTGCAGGTGGCGCTCGCCAAGGAAGTCGCCAAGGATCAGAATCCCGCCAGGGCGAGCTCGGCAGAGGCCCGCAACGACGTGAGGTTCATCTGCACGGCCTCCCGCGACCTCAAACCGCTGACCGACAGCGGCGCGTTCTTCAAGGAACTGTACGACCAGATCAATATCTTGCCGATTGAGATTCCCCCGCTGGGGCGCCGCCGCGAGGACATTCCGCTCCTGGTGTCGCACTTTCTGGAGCAAGCCACCGAACCGGGCGGACAGAAGAGGATATTCACCCCAAAAGCCATCGAATTGCTGGCCACCACGGATTGGCCGGGCAACGTGCGGCAGCTCTTCGACCTGGTGAAGCGCAATATCGCCCTGGCGCACGGCGAGACCATGACCGATGTATTGGTGCAGGAGACGCTGGACGGCGAGCCGGTGAAAATACCCACGTACGCCGAGGCGCGCGACCGGTTTTCGCGCGAGTACCTCGCGCAGAACCTGCGTCGAACATCCGGCAACGTGGCGCAGGCCGCGCGTCTCGCCAAGCGCAGCCGCACGGATTTTTACAACCTGCTGGCACGATACCGGCTGCATCCCGAAGACTTCAAGAACGAGGGATCCCGGCATCGGAAGGTCGGCGACGCCGATCAAGAGGACTAGGGATCTTGGTTTGATAAGCCGAGGTTAGCCAGTATAGTCGCCACAGCAGGGGGATCCGGACGTATGGGACTCGCAGAGAATAGGCGCGAATGAAGGGTCTTACGGCCGGGGATGTCATCCTGGAGACGCGCTCGCTGGTCAAGGCGTTCAAGGGGTTCGTTGCGGTCGACGGCGTGTCGCTGCAAGTGCGATGCGGACAGATCCACGCGCTGATCGGCCCGAACGGCGCCGGCAAGACCACGTTTTTCAACCTGCTCACCAAGTTTCTGCAACCGACTTCCGGCGAGATCTATTATCGCGGCGAGAACATCACCCGGGAGAAGCCCGCGGATATCGCCGGCCGCGGCATCGTCCGCTCCTTCCAGATATGTGCGGTATTTCCGCATCTGACCGTTCTGGAGAACGTGCGTGTGGCTCTGCAGCGCCGCCTCTCGACCACGTTTCATTTCTGGCGCACCGAGAAGAGCCTGGCGACCCTCAATGGTGAAGCCATGCGCTTATTGTCCGAAGTGCGGCTCGAGAAGTGGGCCGATACGCCCGCGGCCGACCTGCCGTACGGCAGAAAGCGCGCCCTGGAGCTCGCCACTACGTTGGCGCTCGAACCGGAGTTGATGTTGCTCGACGAACCCACGCAGGGCATGGGGCACGAGGACGTGTCGCACGTCACCGGGCTGATCGAGCAACTGTCGGCCGATCGCACCGTGCTCATGGTCGAGCACAATATGAGCGTGGTTTCCTCCATCGCGGATACCATTTCGGTGATGCAGCGGGGCAGGGTGATCGCCTCCGGACCCTATGCCGAGGTGTCGAAGAATCCTCAGGTCATCGAAGCCTACATGGGCGCTTCGGGCGGCGAACACGGAGCCTTGGGCTGATGCCGCGGGAGGTGTTGAAAATCACGGCTCTGGAGGCCTGGTACGGCGAATCCCATATCCTGCACGGGGTTGACCTCACGGTTCAGGAAGGCGAAGTCGTGACGCTTCTGGGGCGCAACGGAGCCGGGCGCACCACCACGCTGCGCGCCATCATGGGTTTGGTCGGCACGCGCACGGGTTCGGTGGAGATCGACGGCGTAGAGACCGTGCGGCTGCCGACCCACAGGATCGCACGCATAGGCGTGGGCTACTGCCCGGAGGAGCGCGGCATCTTCTCGGCGCTGTCGGCCGAGGAGAATCTCCTGTTGCCGCCGCGTCTGAAGGGTGCCGAGGCGATGTCTCTCGAGGAGATTTACGCTATGTTCCCCAACCTGAGCGAACGCGCCGCCAGCCCCGGCACCCGCCTGTCAGGAGGTGAACAGCAGATGTTGGCGGTGGCGCGTATCCTGCGCACGGGAGCGCGGCTGCTGCTGTTGGACGAGATATCGGAGGGTCTGGCACCGGTGATCGTGCACAAGCTCGGCGAGGTGATCCGCACTCTGCGCTCGAAGGGCTTCACCGTCGTGTTGGTCGAGCAGAACTTCCGTTTTGCGGCCCCACTGGCGGACCGGTTCTATGTGCTGGAAGGTGGCAAGGTGGTCAAACAGTTCGAGCAATCCGAGCTTGCTTCGCAAATGGGATTGCTGCACGAATATTTGGGTGTTTGAATCAACATAACAAGGAAATATCAACATGGTCCACAAATCAACGGCTGCCGCGCTCTGTGCGCTTCTCAGCCTGTGCATAGCCCTGCGGGCCGGCGCGGCCGTCGAACCGGTGGTCATCGGCGACATCGATGATTTGTCGGGCGTCTACGCGGACGCCGCCGGCCAGGGCGCCATCGAAGCCGCCAACATGGCGATCGCCGACTTCGGCGGCACGGTGCTGGGCAGGAAGATCGTGCTTCTCAGCGCTGATCACCAGAACAAGCCGGACATCGGCGCCTCGAAGTTTCGCGAGTGGGCGGACCAGAACGGTCTGAATGTGCTCCTCGGCGGATCCAACACCGGCGTGAACATTGCGATGTCCAAGGTGGCGGCGGCGAAGAAGGTGCCGTTGTTCGAGATCGGCCCGGGCGGCTCTTCCCTGACGGGTGCCGATTGCACCGCCTACAGCGTGCACTATGCCTACGACACCACCGCGCTCGGCAACGGCACGGCGAGCGCCATCGTCAAGCAGGGGGGCAAGAGCTGGTTCTTCGTGACCGCGGATTACGCGTTCGGCACGCAGTTGCAGGAGGCGGCGACGCGCGTGGTCCTCGCCAACGCCGGCAAGGTGTTGGGGGCGGTGCGCGCGCCCCTCGGCACCACCGACTACTCATCATTCTTGCTTCAGGCTCAATCTTCGGGCGCACAGGTCCTGGGGTTGGCGAACGCGGGAACCGATTTCTCCAATTCACTGAAGGCGGCCGACGAATTCGGGATCACCAAGACGATGAAGCCGGCGGCGCTGTTGGCCTTCATCAGCGACATACACAGCCTTACCCTGCAGACGGCGCAGGGCTTGTACCTCACCACCGCATGGTACTGGGACCTGAATCCTGAGACGCGCGCATTCGGCAAGCGATATTTCGCAAAAATGAAGAAGCAGCCGACCATGGACCAGGCGGGGTACTACTCTGCCACGCTGCAGTATCTGAATGCGGTCAAGGCGGTGGGGTCGACCGATCCTGACGCGGTCATGGCGCAGCTCAAGAAGGTCAAGATCAATGACATGTTCACCAAGAACGGCTACATACGCGCAGACGGCCTGATGGTGCACACCATGTACGTCATGCAGGTTAAGACCCCCGCGGAGTCGAAGTATCCGTGGGATTATTACAAGGTGGTCAAGGTGATGTCGGGTGAGGAAGCCGACGGGGCGCAGCCCGATCCTGCCTGTACCCTGGCCAAAAAATAGGCCGTTGCGGTGACGGCAGTGTTAGGCATTCCCCTGCCGGCGATCCTGGGCCAGCTCATGCTGGGGCTGGTCAATGGGTCGTTCTACGCTCTGCTCAGTCTCGGTCTTGCGGTGATATTCGGGCTGTTGGGGGTCGTCAATTTCGCACACGGCGCCTTCTACATGCTGGGAGCGTTTGCCGCCTATGTCGGCCTGGAGTTTCTCGGGGTCAATTACTGGTGCGCCCTGATTCTCGCGCCGCTCGCCGTGGGGCTGCTGGGGATCGTCGTGGAGCGCGTGTTCCTGCGGCATTTGTACCAGCTCGATCCTCTGTACGGCTTGCTGCTGACCTTCGGTATTGCCTTGATCGCAGAGGGCAGCATGCGGGGCCTGTTCGGCGCGTCCGGCAAGTCATATCCGGTACCTGAACTATTGCGGGGAGGATTCAACCTGGGCTTCATGGTGCTGCCCGTCTACCGGGCGTGGGTGATCCTTGCGTCCGTGACCGTTTGCGGCACGACCTGGTTCCTGATCGAGCGCACCCGGCTGGGCGCGAGGCTGCGCGCCGCGACGGAGAACGCACGACTGGTGCAGGCGTTCGGCATCAATGTGCCGATCATGGTCATGACCACGTACGGGGCGGGCGTGGCGCTTGCCGCGCTCGCGGGAGTGCTCGCGGCGCCGGTCGTTCAGGTGAGTCCCCTGATGGGCTCGTCGCTCGTGATCGTGGTCTTTGCGGTGGTGGTCATCGGCGGGATGGGTTCGATCCTGGGCGCCATCGTCAGCGGCCTCGTGCTGGGGCTCGTCGAGGGATTGACCAAGGTCGTCTACCCGGAGGCCTCGAACATCGTGGTATTCGTCATCATGGCGTTGGTTCTGATGTGGCGCCCCACCGGACTGTTCGGCAAGGAGTAGGGGATGCATGCCCGCATGGTGTATGCAGTCCTCGCGCTGTTGGCGCTGTCGGCGCCGTTCCTCGGTCTGTATCCGGTATTCCTGATGAAGCTGCTGTGTTTCGCGATGTTCGCCTGTGCGTTCAATCTGCTGCTCGGCTACACGAAGATGCTGTCCTTCGGGCATGCGGCCTACTTCGGCGCATCTGCCTACATCACCGGGTGGCTGGTGACGGTTCATGGTTGGGGAACGATCGCCGGAATTCTTGCGGGAGTCGCAGTGGCCGCGCTGCTCGGACTCGTGATCGGCGCCATCGCGGTGCGCCGCCAGGGCATTTACTTTGCGATGATCACCCTCGCATTGGGACAGCTTGTGTTCTTCGTCTGTCTTCAGGCTGATTTCACCGGTGGGGAGAATGGCCTGCAGGGAATACCGCGAGGCAGCCTGTTCGGGCTGATCGGTCTCGGGCGCGACCTCGCCATGTACTATTTCGTGCTGGCGGTGTTCGTCGCGGTCTACGCGTTGATCCGCCGCATCGTCCACTCGCCGTTCGGTCAGGTTCTCAAGGCGATACGGGCCAACGAACCGCGCGCCGTTTCTCTCGGCTACAAGGTCGACCGCTACAAACTGCTGGCGTTCGTCTTGTCGGCCGGAATCTCCGGATTGGCAGGCTCCCTCAAGTCGCTGGTTCTGGGATTCGTGACGCTCTCCGACGTGAGTCAGGGGACCTCCGGGGAGGTGATACTCATGACCCTGCTCGGCGGCAGCGGAACCTTTCTCGGGCCGGTGGTCGGCGCGAACATCGTCGTATCGCTTCAGGAGTACCTGTCCGACCTCGTGGGTCCGTGGGTTTCAGTGATCGTCGGGGTGATCTTCGTGGTCTGCGTGATGGCCCTGCGGCGCGGCTTCGTGGGGGAGATCCAGCGGCGATTCGCGCGCTAACCCAGGGCGTCGCGCAGCGCCCCGAGCTGGTACTCCACATGCGTGACGATGGCGGCGCAATCCTCCGCCGTCAGCCCCAGCCGGCCGAACGAAGGGATGCCTTCCATACCGACGATGCGCGTCTCGGGCTCGCGCAAGGCCGGCGCGAGCGACACGGCGGCGATGAGCACATCGGCCAGGTCGGCCCCGGAAACCGCGCCACGATCGTAGTCGCCCTGCAGGCCGACCGCTTCGCACATGGGACGCGCAAAACCCCAATTCCGGAGCACCGATTTGCCGATGGTCGGGTGCCGGCGGTCGACCAACGTCTGAAATGCCGGATCGCCGTTCAATGAGGGCGAACGGTCCAGCGCGCGTATCATGATGTACACGCGGCCGATTCCGTGCAGCAATCCGGTGAGGAACGCCTCGTCAGGGTTCAGGCGAGAGCGCCTGGCGATCGCCTGGCAGAGCGCGGCCACGGAAATACTCTCCTCCCACAAGGAATGCAACTGCTCTGAGATGGAGCGCAACGCAGGCGCCAGCCGCAGCTGTTCGACTGCAAATGCGATGGCGGCACTTTGCACCGCACGGTGCCCGAGCCGGCTAATGGCCGCGCGCATATCCGAGAGCGGCCCGCCGCAGGGGCACAGGGCCTCGGAGTTGGCCGCATGCAGCAATCGCTCCGCCAATCGAGGCTCCGCGCACGCAATCTCGAGGGTTTCGCCCAGTCCGCCGTTCGAATCGGCCAGGGCCGCGCGAATTCGAACGACGACGTCGGGAAAGCTCGGCAGAATGACCGCGCCCACGGACAATTCAGCCGCGAGGCCGCGTAGAAAGAGCAGCGCCGCGGACCGCTCCTCGGGCCTCACCTGCCTGCGCCTGCCGGCCGACGCTATTGCGGCATCGGACTGGATCATGCGATTTCAACCTTGTGCGAGCGCGCGCGTTCGCCGTTCGCAGGTTCGCCTTCGTGCTTCGCAACGAAGCGACGCAGCACCTCGGCAAGCTCAGCCGGCTGCACCGGCTTGCCGATGACCTCGTCCATGCCCACGGACACGCAGCGGTCGCGGTCATCTTGCAGCACGCTCGCCGTCAGGGCGATGATGGGCGTGGGTTTGAGATGCAGCTCGTTCTCGCGGCGGCGGATTTCAAGCGCCGCCTCGAATCCGTCCATCTCCGGCATATGGCAGTCCATGAATACCAGGCTGTACGGCAGCCGCGTCGCCATTTGTACGGCTTCTGCGCCGTTGCCGGCGACATCGACGCGGCACCCGAGGCGCTCGAGCAGGCGCACGGCGACCATTTGATTCACCGAGTTATCCTCCGCCACCAGCACGCGGATGAGACTCGCCGACGCAGGTCTGTGCGCCGCGGGAACCGGTTGCGCGGCGATCTTCGCCGCGGCATGGCGTTCTTCGGGCAGCAGCGCGCGATGCAAGGCGTCGCGCAACAGGCGCGTCCGCACCACAGGCTTGGTGAGGTAGGCACAGAACCCTCGCTCCAACAGCTCGCGAGCGGTGCCGAGATTCTCGCCGGAGGTGAGCAGGATGAGCTTCAAGTCGGCGAAACGCGGGTCTGCATGCAGCATTTCCCCCAATTCGGCGCCGGCGACATCGGGCATGGCGTGATCGAGCAGCGCGACCTCGAACGGCCGGCCCGACTTCCACGCCTGCTCGAGGACGGCACGCGCCTGCCGGCCGCCCCCGACGCAGGTACACTCTGCGCCCCAGCTCGTGAGCTGCGACTTGAGCACGCGCCGGTTCATCTCCAGATCGTCTGCGATCAGCACCCGCCGCCCGGCGGCGGGGTGGAGCGCCGCAGCGGCATCGGCCGCATCGGCCGTCTGTACGGGCAGCGTGAACCAGAACGTCGAGCCGAGCCCCGGCGTACTGTCGATGCCGATGGAGCCGCCCATGAGGTCGACGAGTTGGCGGCAGATCGCCAACCCCAAGCCCGTGCCCCCGTAGCGCCGGGTGGTGGAGGCATCGGCTTGAGCGAATTTCTGAAACAGCGCGCCTTGAGCGGAGTGCGCAATTCCGATGCCGGTGTCGCGCACGCTGATGCGCAGCAGGGTTCTCCCGGCTTCCTCGAATGCGCCGACCTCGACGTGCACATATCCCAAGCTCGTGAACTTGATGGCGTTTCCCATCAAATTGACCAGTATCTGCTTCAGCCGCCCGGGATCGGCCACCAGGCGCCGCGGCACATTCGGCATGATGGACAGCCCCAGCTCCAGGTGCTTCTCTTCGGCTTTGCCCGCCATCAGCGCGACCACTTCGTCGACGGCGTCCGCCAGATCGAACGGGATGTTCTCCAAGGTCATGGCCCCGGCCTCGATCTTCGAGAAGTCGAGGATGTCGTTGATGATCCCGAGAAGGTTCTGTCCGGAATTTTCGATATGGCGCAGGAAGTCGCGCTGCTCCTCGTTGAGCGCCGTGTCGCGCAACAGATTGGCGAAGCCCAGCACGCCGTTCATGGGGGTGCGGATTTCATGGCTCATCGTGGCAACGAATTCGCTCTTGGCCCGATTCGCGCGCTCCGCCGTGTCCTTCGCGGCCTGCAGCGTGTCCCGCGCCTGGCGCCGCTCGGTGGCGTCGGTTGCGAGACTGAGATAACCGGTGACATTGCCGCCGGCGTCGCGAATGGCCGTGACGCTGAGGTTCACGGTCAGCCTCGAGCCGTCCCTGCGCACATAAACGCATTCGCGTGCCGAGAATTCGGCCTGCTGAGTGATCTGGCGCGCGCCCGAGATGCCGTCGGCCTCGAGATGAATGACCAAGGGGTTGGGGTGCCCCACCATGTCCGCAGATGCATATTGCAGCATGCGCTCGGCGCCGGAATTGAATACGGTGATGACGCCGCCGACGTCGGTGGCGACGATTGCCGCTTCGGTGGCTGCATCGAGGACGCTCTGCAGCAACGCGCGCGCATCGGCGACGGCCTGGATCGCGTTGCGCCGTTCGGTCACATCCGTGATGAAGCCGTGCCACATCACGCTGCCGTCCGCTTCCGGCTCCGGCGTCGAATTTCCGAGCACCCATCTCTCGACGCCGTCCGATCCGCATACGCGGTATTCGTCGCGCCACGGTGTGAGCTGCGCCGCGGATTTTTCGATCGCCGCGCGCACCCGGCCCACGTCATCCGGATGCACCATGGCGCGCACTGCGCTCGCATCCTCGCGCACGGATTCCGGCGATAGTCCGTATATCTGGCGGATGCCCTCGCTCGAATAGGGCATTTGCGAGGTGCCGTCCGGCCGCAGCCGGTACTGGTACACCATGCCTGGGAGCTGCGAGCCCATTTTCTGCATTCGGTCGAGGAGTTCCCGGCGCCCCTCGGCGATCCGATCGCCCTCGGATCGCTCGCGCTGAAGTTTCCGTATCACGGGCTCCACGATAAGCACGACCGCCAGGATGCTGGCGAGAATCTGCGCCACGGCCCACAGGCGCAAAGTGTGACCCTGCGTCTTCGTGTCCACCGCAAATCGGGTCGCCAAGTCGTCGACCCATGCTCCTGACGCCGCACCGTAGGCGGCTTCAAGCTGGGTGAGTTCATCCAGGGCGGCGGCGCGTTCCGCGGGCGGCGCCCGTACGGCCGCGCGCGCGTGCGCGGCCACCTCGAGCATCTGCGACCTGAGCCCGCCAAACCGGGTGCAAAGCGCGTTCTCGCCGCCGCAGACCGGGGTAAGCCGCCGCGCCACGGCATCATGCTGCGCAAACCATGTACCGATCGCACCCTCGACGTCGGCATAGGCGGAGGATTGCGGTGCATAAACCCGTACAAACGCCGCGTGCATCACCTGCATCGACTGTTCCCGCAGCAGGCCGGCGAAGCTGACGATTTTGCCGTGCCCTGAGTCCAGTTCCAGGAAGTTGTGGACACCGTGCACAGTCCACATTCTCGAGGCGAAAAGCAGCACCGATGCCGCGATATACGCAATGCGAATTCGGCGCCCGAACGAGGCAGCGGCGGGGGTGTATGAAGCTGGCATGAGTCGACCGAACTATCGGCCCAAAACCCGGCAACTTGACCCTGCCGGGATCATTTCCGCCCGCCCGGCACGGATTCGCAGCCCGGCGCGTTATACTTAATGTTCTTTGGGACTGTTGGGGGTTGCCGATGATCGTGGCTCGCACACCTCGGTTGTATGGTTTTCTCGCGCTGGCCGCGACGCTGGCGGCTTGGCTGCCGCCGTCCGCGCAGGCCGGCCACTACCAGGTCTTTGTATCCAACGAGAGATCGGGGGATATCACGATAATCGACGGCAGCGGGCACCAGGTGCTCGCGACGATCCCGATGGGAAAACGGCCGCGGGGCATCCATGCAAGTCCGGACGGCAAGACGGTGTACGTGGCTCTGAGCGGCACTCCCATTGCGGTTCCGCCCCAACTCGATGCGAAGGGCAACCCGATCTTCCAAAGAGGCAAGGGCGACGACGATGAGGACCGCGTCAAGGCCGATAAATCGGCCGATGCCATCGGCGTCGTGGACGTCGCACAGAGAAGGCTGACGCGCAAGATCTCCGCGGGTTCCGACCCGGAGGAATTTTCGCTCAGCAAGGATGGCACGCGGCTGTACGTTTCCAACGAGGACGTCAAGACCGCCAGCGTGATCAACATCGCGACCGGCAAAGTGGAACACATCGTCGTGGTGGGTCAGGAGCCCGAGGGGGTGGCGACCGCACCGGACGGCAAGCGCTTCTACGTTACCTGTGAAGCGGGCGGCGATGTGTATGCCATCGAGACGGCAGGCTACACGACCGTCGGGCATTTCAAGGTGAACGTCCGCCCCCGTACCATGGATTTCTTGCCGAACTCCAACCTGGGATTGGTTCCATCGGAATCGACCGGTGAATTGAATGTCGTCGACACGGCCGATTTCAAGGTGATCAAGGTGATCGCGCTGCCTCCCGGTTCGCGGCCCATGAGCGTGAAAGTGTCGCTCGACGGCAGGCGGATCTATGTCAGCAACGGCCGCGCCGGTACGGTTTCAGTACTCGACAGCCGCAACTATGGGTTGCTGAATACGATCAAAGTGGGCACTCGACCTTGGGGTATGGCGCTTTCGCCGGACGGGAGATTTCTGTACACGGCCAATGGGCCGTCCAACGACGTCTCGGTGGTCGACCTCGAATCCAACAGCGAAATCGCAAGGGTCAAAGCGGGCTCGAGTCCTTGGGCGGTCGCCGTGGTGCCCACCGCTCCTTAAGGGCGGGCGGAGTCATTTGCCGACGATGAATACCTCCTGCGCGGTGATGCTTCGGGTGAAGCCCTCTTTGTACGCTCTCGCCCGCAGCACCACCGGATCAGTGAGCTTGATCGGCGCATCGTAGCGCGGATCCGACGGTCCCGGCACGCTCCCGTCCAGGGTGTAGTGGATGTCGGCGCCGGGCTCCGATTCGCTGAGCGTGATCTCCACGGGTGCGCTGAATGTCCCGCCCTTGGGCGACATGGCGGGCGGATCGAGGACGGCGCGCCCCGGCAAGCTCATGATCCAATCCTTGAGCAGCTTCACGCCGCATTGATCGATGGTTTCGCGGGCCACGGGCGGCATCCTGATATCGTCCACCGTGTTCACGCGCATGAATGCGATCGAACGCCAGATGTCGTGCGGTGAAATGATTCGCGGCCTGTCGATTCCCTGGTCGATCAGCACGGGCCCGTTGATGAGCTCCTGCTTTTCAATGGGGGTATCGTAGCGTGCGTCGAAATAGGCGACGGTGCCTCCGGGCCGGTGACACTGCGAACAATTCGCGTCCAGATAGGATCGTGCGCGGTCTTGCAGGCTGCGCGTCGCATCGTCGGGGGCCGCAAGCGCGGGAATGCCGGCGAGCCCGGCATCATCGATCTTCGGCGCAAACATCCCGATATGATTCCATGCGCGCAGCTCGTTGTCCGTGATCCCGGACGGGTAGGCGAAACTGCGGTTCAACTGGCGTGCCCTCAGCCCAAGCACGCCGCTGGTATGCGAATTGTGGCAGGCCAGACAGTCATGCCGGCTGGGGTAGTACCATGTCTGGGTGCGGCTTTCTCCCGCCGCCGTCTTGATCGCAATCTCTTCGGTGCGGCTGGTGTCGAGCAAATCCGCATCGCTGTCGTCCGGCCGCCACTTGTAGACGACGCCGTAGACGCCGCCGGCGCTGTCGCGAACCAGCAAGCGCGTCTCGAGCCGCCGCTTGACCCCGGGGTTGGCCGCGTCGGTCGGCAGCTCGAAAGTCTTGACGAACACGGTGCCATTGGGAAATACCCAATCGCCGGTGGGTGAATATTTTATCTTCCCGTTCGGTACCGCGGCCCATCGCAGCTTGACTGCGCCGTCCGACCAGAAGGGCACTACCAGGTCGTAGGGGATCAAACCTTGGGTGGGAATGAGTTTGCGCGCATCGCGGAAGGCGCCGGTCTGTGAGAGCAGCAGGGGGATCTTGCCGTCCGCAAGCTGCGGCATGTTCAAATACGCATGGGGCGCAGTGCGCGGGCCCAGACCGTACGGCGATTCCGCGTTCATGGCGGCGGCGTGCGCGGTCCGGGCGTCGGCGAGCACCGCCGCGGCAAGGACCCATGCGAACTGCATACGCCGATTCATCGCCAAGACCCTCCGGCCGCCATCGTGCAGACGAAGTATATCGTGTGCGGGCGCGGGGCGGCGCTATCGCCGACCTAGAAAGGCGAGAACGATTGTGCGGCGGAATTGAACGGATCACGTCCTGTGAGCGTCACGAGCCGCCGCTCATCGGCGCGGCTCAGGAAGGTGAAACCGAACTCCGCACCGCACTCCGCTGTCCAACCGTCGCGTTCGAGCCGCGCGATCGCGCCCGCGAGAGCCGTGCGCGGGTCGCTGCCGGGGAGGGGCCGCTGACAGTCGATGATCCGCCAGTGCGCATCCCAAAGGACGACATAGTGTTGAGAATTCGTCGGTGCGAATACATCGTGGCGGGCACGGTCCATGACCGATTGTCGAACGAGCGGATTTGTCCGTCCATACAGTAGTGCGAAGGCGCCACTACTGTATGCCGTCATCTCAAGAGTTCATCGACCACATGATTGATCTTCGACCGCACGCAGTAGGCATCCACACGCCGGCAGCAGTCTTCCACTTCGTCGCGCGTGAAGGTCACCCGGGCCGTCCTGTCGTTGCCGCCCACGTCGATGATGACCATTCCGGGAACGGGGCGCACGCAGCCGCGCGAGGTGTCGCCGAGAGTCGGCCCTGTGATTCCCGAATCCCTCAGTCTCGATTCGAGGGCATGCCGGATGTTGCGCAGACCCGACGCAAATGGTTCGTCCATTGACGCACCATCCCATAGCTGTTGGAAAGCCTCTGTGAAGCCATCGGCAATTCTGCTATTGCACACAGCGTGCAGCCGGCGCGGTGGACTTGGCGGAGGCACGCGGCGGCGCGCTCATGGCGCCCTCCGCGGCCAGTTGATCGAACGCGACCTGCTGCAAGGCACCGACCTGTGCGGCCGACAATCCCAGTTCGAAACCCGAACATTCGCCATTGCCCAGGGAGCGTGGATCACGCCCCGTGATGCTGCCGAACAGCACCAAAGCCTCCAAGTAGTATCCATAGGTGCTTGCATGGTAGTGGTCGTAGGCCCATAGATCGACCTTGCCGGCATCGATCCCGTCGTAGGGATTGGGGTCGGCCACCCCGGCCTGCATCGCCCGGCTCCAGGCCTCGCCGACGGGTACCACCTTGATGCCGGAAGCCGCGCGGGCCGCTTGATCGTAGCCTGCACGAACGTCGCGCGCCATCGCTTCGATCGGCTTGCCGTACCAGGCACCCGTGGGTTCGTAGGTCTGATCGGCGCGCGACCATGTCGCCATCAGGCGCATGTCGACTGCGGGATTTCTCGCGCGCAAGAAGGCCGCCATCTGTTGAACGGCGGCGGTCACGGCCGCCGCATCTCCCGGTTTTCGCGGGTCAAGCGTGCTGTAGCCTTGCATGACCACCGTGTCCCACGCCCGCCGTCCGATGACGCCCAGCCGGTGATCGATGTGCCAGTCGATGCTGACGCCCGGTTCGGTTTCCAGGTACACATCGTAGGGCAGGCCCGCCTGAATGGTGAACGATTTGAACAGCGCAGGGACGCCGCCGATTCCCTGATGGTTCAGGTCGGTGACGGTGCCGCTTCTGTAGTAGCGGACCGGGGATCCCTGCGCGTAAGTGAAGCTGTTGCCGATGAATAGGATGCTGCCGGCGGCGGCATTGCACGCGATGAGCAGCAGACAAAGGATCAGTGATCCGCGCACTGTTGCCAGAGCATAGAACTCGGATGTCGAAGACGCAACAGTGCGCCGACGGGCCGGATCGCAGGCGGCGATTGACATATCCCCATCGGGGCCGGGAACTGAGACTTGGATCACGGGTGTTATGGTGAGTGTCTCTATTTTTGTACACCCGTGCTCGCGGAGAATGATCACCGGTACGAGCCGTACTGTCGGTACCTGGAAATCGCAATGCTGATGAAAATCCGCCGCGCTCGCTGGATTCCGGCAGCCGCCGCTTTGGCGGCGTTGGTGACGGTCCTCGTGCCGCACTTGCGCAACGATCGTTCGGCGGCGCCCGCTGCGGCGCGCGACCGCGAACCATCGAGGCCGAAGGTGTCGTTGCCGGCGGCGGCAGGTGCAGCCGCGGAGCGCGGCGAGCGCAAGCGCTACATCGTGCAGGCGGCGAGCGCAGAAGCGGCGCGCGACGCAGTGCGGGAAGCAGGCGGCGCCGTCACTGCGGATCTCGGCGTCATTCGCGCAGTCGGTGCCGCGCTCGATGCGCGCGAGTTGGGCCGGTTGCGCGACCGGCCGAGCCCCGGCTTGAGGACCTTCGCGGACACACCGGTGACGGCAAGCTCCGCCGCGGGCGCACTTCCCGAAACCTATTACCCGAGCGAAATCGATGCCAGCCAGTTGCACACGGGCGGCATGACCGGGAGCGGAGTGACCGTGGCGGTGGTCGATTCGGGACTGTGGAACAACCAGGGCCCGCTGCAGTATTCGCCGACGGGCGGCCGCAGCCGCGTGCTTGCGCAGTACGATGTGATCCTGGCGCGAGAGCAGCCCGGCTACTACGCGCCGCCGCCCTTCGAGACGTACGCCCGCAATATCAGCGACCCTTACGGCCACGGCACCCACGTCACATCCATCATCGCGAGCAGCGGCGTGGCCGTCACCGGTAAATTTCAAGGCGTCGCACCCGGCGTCAATCTGGTCTCGGTGCGCGCGTTGGACGGCAACGGCGCCGGTTTGTATTCCGACGTCATCAGCGGCATTCAGTGGGTGATCAATCAGCGTCAGCGATACGCGATCCGCGTGCTCAACCTGTCGTTGGGCGCTCCTCCGTCCGGGCCCTACTGGGAAGATCCGCTGAATCAGGCCGTCATGGCTGCATGGGCCTCGGGAATAGTCGTGGTCACCGCGGCCGGCAATCGCGGCCCCGCGGCCTTGACCATCAACGCACCCGGGGACGTTCCCTATGTCATCACGGTCGGCGCGGTCACGGACAACTATGCGCCCCTGCAGCCCAAGCAATACAGCCTCTCGTCCTTCTCCTCGGCGGGTCCGACCTTTGAAGGCTTCGTCAAGCCTGACGTGCTCGGGATGGGAGGCCACATTCTGGCGTACGCGCCCGACAACGGCACGCTGGCCGCGGAGTATCCGCAATGGGTGGTCGAGCCGTATCCTGATTTCACGATGTCCGGGACGTCGCAGGCGGCGGCCGTCGTCAGCGGCGTCGTCGCCCTGATGCTCGAAATCAATCCCAGATTGACTCCCGATCAAGTGAAGTGCCGGCTGATGTCGGGTGCGCATCCGGCCGTGAATTCCAGCGGCAACCTCGCCTACACGGTGTTTCAACAAGGGGCGGGGCTGGTCGACGCGCATGACGCCGCCTACAGCACCGCCTCGGGCTGCGCCAATCAGGGGCTCAACATACAGCTCGATCTGGCCGGATTGCAGCATTACGGCGGCCGCGCCAACGAAGACTCGCAGGGCAATTTCTACATCATGGCGCAGGCGCCTGCCTCTGCCGGCAGCGCCGCGCCCAACCTGCTGGGCGGCGTGCTCGGACTCACCGGCAATGTGTTGAACACTGCGGCCACCGTGACCGCCAAGGTGCCCGTGGTCGGTCCCCTGGTGAAGGACGTGGCGTTGATCGGCGACGGTCTTCTCTGGAATGGCACTTATACGGCGGGCAGCGGCTACGCCTGGAGCGACGGCTATGCCTGGAGCGACGGTTACGCCTGGAGCGACGGTTATGCCTGGAGCGACGGCTATGCCTGGAGCGACGGCTATGCCTGGAGCGACGGCTACACGGGTATAGACGTTCCGGCGCAGCAGTAGCGTTCCTCTATGCAAAGGCGGGGGCGCATCTCGGGTACCTTGGCCGCCTGCATCGCGGCGGCGGCGGCGGCGTGCGCGCTTGCGCATGCGGCAGCGCCGGTGCCGGCGGTGCGGCCCATGTATTTCGAGCATCTGACGATGCGTGACGGCCTTTCGCAAAGTACCGTCAACAGTATCTTGCAGGACTCGCGGGGCTATCTGTGGCTCGCGACCGAAAGCGGCCTCGACCGCTACGACGGCAACTCGATACGCGAATACCGCCGTGAACGCGGCAATGAACACGGGTTGGCCAGCGACTATATCTGGTCGATCGCTGAAGACGCGCAGGGCGACCTATGGGTTGCCACCGACGGCGGCGGCGTCGCGCGCTGGGATCGGCGCTCGGAACAGTTTCAGCAGTTCAGGCACGATCCGCGGAACTCAAAATCCCTGGCCAGCGACGCGGTGCGCACGCTGCTCATCGATGCCAAGGGCCGTATTTGGGCCGGCACCTTGGACCAGGGCCTCGATGTCCTCGACCCCCGTAGCGGCGATGTACGGCATTTTCGCCATCGCGACGGCGACTCACGTTCGTTGGCCGCCGATGGGATTCTCGCGCTGTATGCGGACCGCGAAGGCCGGATATGGGTCGGCACGGGCGGGGGCTTGAGCCGTTACGAGGCGTCGAGCGATGACTTCGTCAACTATGGAACGGCCTCGAGCGCGGCTCCTTTGAGCGATCTGCGCGTCCGCGCGATCCGCGAAGATCATGGGGGTGCATTGTGGATCGGCACCTACCGGGGCGGACTCGATCGTCTCGAGCCCGACACCGGCCGCCTGACCGTCTTTCGCCATGATGAGAAGGATCCCCATTCGTTGAGCAGCGACCGTGTGCTCGCGGTGCTGGAGGACGACGAGCGGCGGCTGTGGGTGGGCACGGCCGATGGGCTGAATCTTTTCGACCAGGGGTCCGGCACGTTCGTGCGCTATGGACGCGACGCTGACAATCCACAGAGCCTGCGCGACAGCGACATCATGTCTCTGTATCAGGATCGCGGCGGAGTGCTGTGGGTGGGCACGCGCCAGGGCGGGGCCAGTCATTGGAACCCGCGCGGCTGGCTGCTCGGGCATTACCGCAGCGACGCGTTTCGCGACACGCAGGTGCTCGCCTTCGCCGATGACGGCGCGGACAAGGTGTGGGTGGGCACGATCGGGGCGGGATTGGTCGAGATCGACACGCGCAATCGAAGCGAGCGCCGCTATGGTACTGGCCCGGACAGCAGCGTGCGCCTCAGCGACGATCGGGTCATGTCGCTGCTCTACGACCGCAAGGGGACGCTCTGGATCGGCACCATGACGGGCGGTCTCGACCGGCTCGATCTTGCCACACGAAAGTTGCAGGTGTTTCGTTCGAACGCCGACGACCCCGCGACGCTGCCGGCCAACGGAGTGATGTCGCTGTTCGAGGATCGACGGGGTACGTTGTGGGTCGGAACATTCGGTGGCGGCCTCGCCGGCATCGATCAAATCAGCGGCAAGGTGACGCGCTATCCCTACGGGGATGGGAAACCCTCATCGCTCAGCAGCTCGCGCGCCAGCGCCATCGTCGAGGATGCGCTCGGCAATCTGTGGATTGGTACCGAGGGCGGCGGTCTGAATTTGCTGGATCGAAGATCGGGGCGCTTCTATGTGTACCGGCGCGACGATCGCGATCGCACCAGTCTCAGCGACAACACGGTCTACGCGCTGCACGTGGATCACCATGGAGAGTTGTGGGTGGGCACCGCCGGCGGCGGACTCGACCGCGTCATCGGCAGTTCTGCGCAGCCCGGCGCCGTGCGCTTCGAGAATCAATCGGGCCTCGGCGGCATATCGAGCCAGGTCGTGTACGGCATCGAATCGGACCGGGACGATCTGCTCTGGCTGAGCACCAACAACGGTCTTGCGCGCTTCGATCCGCATTCGCATTCGACCAAGTGGTTTCACCAGGTGCACGGATTGCAGGATGAGGAATTCAATTTCAACGCCCACTACCAGGGGGCCGACGGCACGCTGTACTTCGGGGGCAACAACGGCTTCAATGCATTCCTGCCAGAATCGATCACCTCGAACGGCTCGGCGCCCCGCGTCGTCCTGACCACGGCGGCCAAGCTCAATCGGACGCTGACGCCTCAGGAGTTGCCCGCGCCGGGGCGGCCCCTGTCGCTGGCCTACGACGACAAGCTCCTGACGTTGGACTTCGCAGCCTTGGATTTCACCTCTCCGGCGAACAACCACTACTCCTATCGGCTCGAGGGCTTTGACGGCGGCTGGATCGACGCGGGCTCGCTGCATCGGGCGACCTATACCAACTTGGACGCGGGCGACTACGTGTTCAGAGTGCGAGCCGCCAATGCCGACGGTGTCTGGAGCAGCCAGGAGTTGGCCGTTCCCGTGCATGTGGCGCCGGCACCGTGGAAGACCCCGGCGGCCCGCATTGCTTACCTGGTTCTCGGCCTGTTGGCGTTCGGATATCTCTGGAGACAACAGCGGCTGCGCCGCGAGCGGGAGTTGCGCTACAGCCGCGAGCTGGAGCAGACGGTGCATGCGCGCACGCGCGAACTCGAGGAGCGCAATCGGGAGCTGCAGGTCCTGAGCCGCGCCAAGAGCGATTTCGTCGCACGCATGAGCCATGAGCTGCGCACGCCGATGAACGGCGTCCTGGGGATGACCAGCCTGTTGCTGGATACCCGCATCGATCCGGCGCAGAGGCGCTTCGCCGAGGCCATCCACCGCTCGGCCGATTCGCTGCTGGCGATCGTGGACGACATTCTCGATTTCTCGAAGATCGAGGCGGGCCGCCTGCAGCTTGATCCCACGAAATGCGACCTCATCGAGCTGGTCGAGCAGACGGCCGAAATGCTGGCGGCGCGCGCCGCCACCAAGGGCATCGAGCTTTTGTGCGATCCTCCCGCGACGCGGCTGCCCCGCGTGCGCATGGATGCGGTACGCCTGCGCCAGGTGCTGGTCAATCTCGGCGGCAACGCCGTGAAATTCACCGAACGCGGCGAGGTCATTCTGCGGCTGATTCCGTTGCGCACGGAGAACGGCGCGCTCTCGGTGCGCTTCGAGGTGATCGACACGGGAGTCGGCATCGCGCGGGAAAATCAAACGCGGATATTCGAGGAGTTTGCGCAGGAAGATGCCTCGACCACGCGCCGCTTCGGCGGCACCGGCCTCGGCCTTGCGATCTCACGGCAAATCGTCGAGCTTCTGGGCGGCAGGCTTGCGCTGGTGAGCGCACCGGGTCAAGGATCGACCTTCTCGTTCGAATTGACGCTGCCGCTGGCGGATGCGGCGGCACAGCCGCCCGCAGCGCCGCGCGGACTCGACGGACTGCGGGTGCTCGTGGTGCAGGACAATGCGGCGGCGCGCGCTCTGACGGCCAAGGCGCTGTCCGATTGGGGAGCGCTGCCGAAGGCGGTTCGCTCCTTGGCGGAGGCCGTTGCCGAGTCTGCGGCGGCCAAGTACGACGCCGTGGTCATCGACGACTGGCTGCTCAACGAATCCGACGGTTTGTGGAATGCCCTGCGCTCGTCTCAATCGGCGAGTCTGCGCACGGTTCGCTTGCTGAGCTTCGTCAGCCTTGCGTCCGATTCGGGCGCTTCGCGCGGTCCCTTCGACACCGAAATCACCAAGCCCCTGCACCTCGGCGAGCTGCATGAGGCATTGAGCGGCGGTGCGCACGAGGAGACTCAGGCGTTCACGGCAACCAATGTCTTTCCATCGGCGACGAGTCTGCCTCGACTGTCGGGCAGAGTTCTCGTGGTCGAAGATCAGCCGCTGAATCGCGAAGTCGCCATCGGCATACTGCGGTCTCTCGGACTTCAGGTCGAGACCGCGAGTCACGGCCGGCAGGCGCTCGACGTGTTGCAGGCTGGGCGCATCGATGCGGTTTTGATGGATTGCGAAATGCCGGTCATGGACGGGTTTACTGCGACCGCCGCCATCCGCCGGGGCGAGTCCGCAGGGACGCATATCCCGATCATCGCGCTCACCGCCGATGCGACCGCCGCAGGCCGTGAGGCGTGCCTCGCCGCCGGTATGGACGACTACCTCGCAAAGCCCTTCAGGCGCGAAGCGCTGCATGCGGTGCTTGCACGCCGGCTGGGCGGCAGGACCACCGCAGGCGAACCCGCGGGCCTGCGCGAGCCGGCGGGGGAGTCTCGCCCCGACCAAGCCGCCGGCCGGACGCAGGAATCGGCGCCGCCCAACGAGCCGATTTTGGATGCGGCCACGCTCGACGCCCTGCGTGCGCTGCCGCGCCGCGGTGAGAAGGACATGCTCTGCCACATCGGCGAGCTGTATCTGGCCGACTCGCGAGGATTGGTGGAATCGATCGAGCGGTCCTTGAACGCCGGAAACTCCGCCGATCTGGCGCGGGCCGCGCACGCCTGGCGTTCCTACAACGGCAACGTGGGCGCGCACGCACTGGCCCGCCTCTGCAGGGAGCTGGAGGACTCGGCGCGGCAAGGGGACTTCACAGCGGCCCGCGAAATCTACGCACAGATCGGCGCTCTGCATCTGCGCGTGCGGGACGAACTGGAATTCGCGATGCGGAGGTCCGCATGAGCGGCAGCACCTCGCCGATCCGGGTCCTGGTCGCGGATGACGACGCGATATTGCGGGAGATAGCCGGCGCGATGCTGCGGGCGGCGGGGTTCACGGTGCAAACGGCGGCGAGCGGCGACGCCGCGGTCGCGGCCTGTGCGCTCGCTCTACCCGACATCGCGCTTCTCGACGTTGAGATGCCGGACGGCGACGGCTACCAGGCCTGCAGGGACATTCGTGCGTTGCCGGGCGGTGCGGACCTGCCCATCGTCATGGTGACCGGATGCGACGACACGCCTTCGATCGATCGAGCCTACGAGGTGGGCGCCACGGACTTCGTCGTGAAGCCCGTCAACTGGGCGCTCCTGGCGCATCGGATCCGCTATGTGCTGCGCGGCGCGCGAACCATCCTCGACCTAAGATTCAGCGAGCAGAAGAACACGGCGCTGCTGAAGGCCATTCCCGACGGCATATTTCTGGTCGACGGAAGAGGTGTGATCGAGCACTGCTTCAGCCCCGCCGCCGGACTTGCCGAGTCGTCCGGCGCCGGGTTCGAATCGATGCGTTTTCGGGATCTCGTTCCAGAGTCGGTGCGCGCGCGCGAGGCGGTCTGCCTCGATGCCGCGCTGCACGGCGAGGCGGCGGTGCTCGAATTCTCCCTGTGCGGCGAGGGCCGCTCGAACCGTCATTTCGAATGCCGCTATCTGCCGAATTCCGACGGTGCGGTGTTGATCATCGTTCGGGATGTGACGGCGCGAAAAGAAGCGCAGGCGCGCATTCACCGCCTGGCCTACTACGACGGCCTGACAGGGCTGCCCAACCGTGAATGGATCCACGAATACCTCGCACAGTCGCTGACGGAGGCGCGTCACCTGAATCGCAGCCTCGCGCTGCTGTACGTCGATCTCGATCAATTCAAGCGCATCAACGATACGCTGGGTCACGAGACGGGAGACGCGCTGTTGCGCCAGGTGGCGGAAAGGCTGCGGGCGGGGCTGGACTTGGAGGCCGAGGGTGCCGAGCCGGCTGTGCCGCTGAGTCTGTGCCCGGGCGGCTGCGCGGGTACGGAGCGCGTTCGCGGCCAGCTTGCACGCGTCGGCGGCGATGAGTTCATCGTGGTGCTTACCGGACGCACCGATGTCGAACAGGCGCGCGGCGCCGCGCGGCAGATCCTGTCGATTCTCTCCGCCCCCTTCCAGCAGGAGACCTATGAACTCGTGGTGACGCCCAGCATCGGCATTGCGATGTATCCTGAGCACGGCGGCGATGCGCAGAGCCTGCTCAAGAATGCGGACGGAGCGATGTACGAAGCCAAGGCCGGCGGCAGGAATCAGCTGCGGGTCTACGACAGCACCTTGAACGTGCGCGCCCTGAAGAGGCTGTCCCTGGAGATGGAGCTGCGGCGGGCGGTGGAGAACTCGAGCCTTGAGGTCTACTACCAGCCGAAGTACCAGACGCGCGGACTGAAATTGCTGGGGGGGGAGGCATTGCTGCGCTGGTTCCACCCGGAGCGGGGCCAGATCCCCACGGCAGATTTCATCGCGGTGGCGGAGGAGACCGGATTGATAGGCGACATCGGCCGCTGGGCGCTGGGGCGGGTTTGCCGCGATCTTTGCCAATGGCGCGACGAGGGCCTGGAGCTGCCGCGGGTGGCGGTGAACGTATCGGGGCGCGATTTCATGTCCCCCGAAAGCTTGCTGCGCCTTGGGGATACGGTGTCACAGGCGCGCCTTTCGCCGTCGCTGTTCGAACTCGAGCTGACCGAAGGGGTGCTCATGCAGGATGCCGAGGCCGGCCGCCGCTCGCTGCTGGCATTGAAGGAATTCGGCTTTGCCCTGGCGATCGACGACTTCGGCACCGGCTATTGTTCGCTGAATTACTTGAAGCGCTTCCCGCTCGACACTCTCAAGATCGATCGTTCATTCGTCGCCGACATCAGTGACGACCCGGACGATGCCGCCATCGTACGCGCCATCATCGCCCTCGGCCACAGCCTGGATCTGAAGATCGTGGCCGAGGGCGTCACGACTCACGCCCAGCTGCAGTTTCTGCAAGCCGAGTCGTGCGATGCCGTTCAGGGATTCCTGATGAGCCCGGCCGTGCCCGCAGGCGCCTTTCGGGATCTCTTGCTGCGCTCCCGCGCGCCGCTCGAGGCCGGCGAATCCGAGTCAAGAAGGCGCACCGGCTAGCTTGCGCAGAGTCGGATCCTTGACCAGGTGCAGGGTGCGCGAGAACAGGTGATCCTGAGCATCGGCTCGGCCGATGTGAATGATGCCGGTGCGCGGCAAATCCTTCGCCAAGACGCCCAGCACGCGCCGGCGCGAATCCTCATCGAGCGAATCGAGCACCTCGTCGATGAGCAGCCACGGCGGCGCGTGCAGCATGGCTCGCGCGAAGGTGACGCTCTGCTGCTCGTCCTCGCTCAATTCCCGATCCCAACGACGCGGCGCGTCCAATAGGGGAACCAGCCGATCGAGCTGCAGCCGGGTCAATGCATCGGTGTACGCGCCCGTCTCGAAAGACTGCGCGGCCCTGGGGTAGGCGAGGATCTCGCGCAACGTGCCGGGAGGAAGATAGGGGGTTCTCGGCATGTAGAGCACCTCCTCACCCCGGGGGCGGGCGATCTTGCCGGCGCCCCACGGCCACAGTCCCGCCAGGGTGCGGAACAACAGAGTCTTTCCGGCTCCCGACTCACCGACGATAAGGACCCGCTCGGCGGCCTTGATTTCGATCTTCTTCTCCTGAAGCATCGTCGCGCCCGCGGGCGATGCGATCTCCAGGTCGTCGATGCTGATCCTGCCCGGCTCGCCTTCGACGAAAGCGATGCGGCTCTCGACGTCGTGCAGTACATCGGTGTCGAGAAGGGCGCGGCGGAATCCCGCCACGCGCAGCAGGGTTGCGCGCCAATCCGCGATGGCGCTGAAATTGTCCACGAACCAGCGCAGGGACGATTGCACCTGCATGAATGCGCCGGACGCCAGCATGAGTCCGCCGAAGGTGATGCTTCCCGCAAAATACAACGGCGCCGCGGCCAGTATCGGCGCCACCAGCGTAAACCACCCGTAGCCGCCGGTGACCCAGGTGAGATTGGTCAGACCGGTGACGATACGTGCGGTGGCGGCGAGCACCGCCGCCAGATCGATCTCGATGCGGCGCTGCTCGTCCGCCTCGCCGGCGCTCAATGCGACGGCATCGATGTGCTCGTTCACGCGCACCAGCGAGAAGCGCATGTCGGCCTCCCTGGCGTAGCGCTCGGCGTTGAGGTTGATCAGATTCCGGCCCACCCAATAGCTCAACAGCGAGGCGGACCCGGAGTATGCGATGGCGGCCCACACCATGTAGCCCGGAACCGCAAATTGCCGGGTGCCGAGGTGGAAGACGAAGTCGCTCGACAGGGACCAAAGTATGGCGATGAAGGTGGCGAGCAATATGGAGGATTGCAGCAGGCCTATCCCTAAATCGGCCGACAGTTCCGTCAGATGGCGCGCGTCCTCGTGCATGCGCTGATCGGGATTCACCCCCATCGGGTCGCTGTTGGCCAGCCGGAATGCCCGGCCGGGCCTGAGCCAGTTGCCGATCAAATCCTTCGCCAAGCCTTGTCGCAGCTTGAGCTTCAGTGTTTCGCCGAGCCAGCGCTGCGCCACGTTGAGCACCAGTAGAGCGCCGGCGATCAGGCCGAAGACGCCCAATTGGCTGAGGAATTCCTTAAAGTCGTGGCGCGACAGTGCATCATAGAAGGGCTGATTCCAGTCGTTGAGGCGTATCTGCCCGTAGGCGGTCAGTGCGATGACGGCGAACAGCGCGCCCGACAGCAGGAACAGGGTATTGCGCACGGGGGCGGCCCACAGGGCGCGGATCATCACGCCGAGTTGCGGCACGAGGCCGGAGTTGGCACTCTCTTCGGTATTCGCTTCACGGTTCATGCATACGTCTCTGGAGCAATGTGATTGGGCCATTATCAGTCAACGCCGCTTCGCCGGAGTGGAATTAGGTGAGCCGCATCGACGCCTTGATGGGCGCCATGACCCTGGCGGAAAAGCTCGGGCAACTCACCATGACCGCCGCGGGCTTTACGGTGACCGGCCCGATCATCGTCGGCGATTCAACCGATGCGATCAAGGCCGGTACCATCGGAAATCTGCTCAACCTGGTCGGGGCCTCGCACATACGCGAGATGCAGCGCCTCGCCGTTGAAGAATCGCGGCTCGGCATCCCGCTGCTCATCGGTTTCGACGTCATCCACGGACACCGTACTCTGTTTCCAATCCCTCTGGGCGAGGCTGCGCTGTTCGACCCCGAGACCTGGGAATTGACCGCGCGCGAATCCGCCAAGGAAGCCGCGGCCGAGGGTCTGGCCATGACTTTCGCGCCGATGCTGGATGTTGCGCGTGATCCGCGGTGGGGAAGAATCGCCGAGGGTCCGGGAGAGGACTCTTGGGTCGGCATGCGCATGGCGGAGGCGAAAGTGCGCGGTTTCCAAGGTGCGAACCTCGCCGCAGCGGACGCGCTGGCCGCGGTCGCCAAGCATTTCTGCGCCTACGGTGCGGTCACCGCCGGCAGGGACTACGCATCCGTGGACATCTCCGAACGCACCCTGCGCGAGGTGTACATGCCGCCGTTCGCGGCGGCCGTCGGCGCCGGCGCCGCGGCGGTGATGCCGGCGTTCACGGATCTTGCCGGCATACCCATGACCGCCAACAAAGAGTTGCTGCGCAACGGACTGCGCGGCCGATTCGGCTTCAAGGGTGTCATCGTCAGCGACTACAACGCGATCGCGGAACTCATGCGCCACGGCATCGCCGCAGACCTCGCGCAGGCCGCCGCCCTCGCGCTCAAGGCGGGCGTGGATATCGACATGATGGCGGATGCCTATCGTCGCGGACTGCCCGCCGCGCTCGAGCGCGGACTGGTCACCATGGCCGAGATCGACGAGTCGGTGCGCCGGGTGCTGGCGCTGAAGGAGCAACTGGGCCTGTTCGACGATCCGTATCGCCGCGGCACCGTGCCGGAATCCACCGCGGCCTTCATGCATCGCAGGCTTCTGGCGCGCAGTGTCGGCGCGCGCGCCGTCGTGATGTTGAAGAACGAGCGCGACAGCCTGCCGCTTGCACGCACCGCGCTGAACCTCGCCGTCGTGGGACCGCTCGCGGATGCTCCGTCCGAAATGCGCGGCCCCTGGTGGGGCGCGGCGGCGGAGCAGGGCGCCGTCGGCGTGGTCGCGGGTCTGCGCGCCGCGCTGCCGGGGGCCCGAGTGCTGCATGCGCCGGGCGTCGACATCGACAGCGATGATGTGTCGCGCATTGGTGCGGCTCTGGATCTCTGCTCCGCCGCCGATGCCGTTCTGCTCTGCGTGGGAGAGGCCGCCGCGATGAGCGGGGAAGCCGCGAGCCGTGCGCACCTGGGTCTTCCCGGCAAGCAGCGTGAATTCGCGCAGGCCGTTCTGGCGCAGGCGCGTGCGGTGAAACCGGTGATCGTGGTGCTGTTCTCGGGTCGACCCTTGGTTCTGCCGTGGCTGGTGGAGGGGGCCGATGCGGTGCTCGCCGCGTGGTTTCTCGGCAGCGAAGCCGGCAACGCGATCGCCGATGTGGTGACCGGGCGGGTGTCCCCGAGCGGCCGCACGCCGGTGACATGGCCGCGGGCACAGGGTCAGATTCCCCTGTTCTTCGGCGAGCGCCCGGGCGGACGGCCCGCGAATCCGAACGACCGTTACACGAGCAAGTATCTCGACGAGCCGAACGAGCCGCTATTCCCCTTCGGCCACGGCCTGACCTACGGCCGCTTTGCGCTGTCCAATCTGCGCGTCAGTCCGCTCGATGTCGAGGACATCGACACCATGCGGATTCAAGTCGACGTGCGCAACGCCGGCCCGAGAGCTGCGCAAGAGACCGTTTTCTTGTTCACGCACGACAGGGTCGCGAGCGTGGCGCGGCCTGTGCTCGAGCTGAAGGGATTCGCAAAAATCACACTGCGGCCCGGTGAATCGGGAACGGTGACCCTGTCTCTGCGCGCCGCGGATCTGCGTTTTCTCGGCCCCGACCTCGAACCCCTGTTCGAGCCCGGTCAGGTGGAGATACTGGTCGGGCCTTGCGCAGATCGGTCGAAGCTCCTGGGCGTGACCGTCGATCTGTCATGGTCGCGCCCCTGCTGAGCCTGCACCGCAGGCCCAGTGAAAAATGATCTCGCTCTGCGTGCCCGGAACGATCGGATCCCACGTCGCCTGCTTCGGATCGACCTGCTCGCTTTGCTGGCTGCCGGCGAGGTTGTTCTCGGCGTAATAGATGGCCAGAAGGGTGCGTGCCTGGTCTTTGGCGCAGTCGTACTCGATCCTCTCGACGTCGCTCGAGTATGCATCGCCGGCGGCGCTTCGTTGCGGCTCGGGGTACTCCTGCCTCAGCCATACGGTGACGAGGCGGCCTGATCGCTTCAATTGATGCTCGGTGCTGAACGCCGCCCAGCTTCCATCCGCGCCGACGGACCTGAACACCCAGCCTCCGGCCGACATGGGATCCAATGTGCGTACCCAAGCCATGGGGTCCGCCTTGCGCGCCTCGCGCTGCTTGGCCAGACGCTCCGCCTTGGCCTTCTCCTCCGCCTGGGATTGGGCGCGCTGCGCTTCCCACATTTTCTCCTGCTCGGGAGTTTGAGCGGAGGCGGGCGAATGGAGCATCACCCCCGCCGAAGCCAGTACGGCCGCCGCGAGCCGGCAACACGCTGTCAAGCTCATCGAATCATCCTCGATTGATGGCGTCCCGTCACGGGCGCCGAATCCGGTAATTGTAGGCGACGCGGTGGTAGTAGTGGCGGATTACGTGGCCGTCCCGCGACAGCACCTCGTCCACGATCGGACCCATGCGCTCGACATGTGAGTCGATGGCGCTGCCGGCGAGGTCCCCGGGGTCCCACGCCACCAGCAACAGGGTGCGCCCCTGCTCCAATTCGGGCGGCGTCCACCGTGCATACATCAACCCCATTCCGCCGAACAAGTGCGCACTGGAGGTTTCCTGCGCAGGCTTGGCGTAAAATGCCAGTTCGCTGGCGATGGCATAGCGATCCATCCCCACGAGCAGCGGCTCACTGCCGGTATCCGCACGAACGCGCTCGGCCGCCGCGGAGATCCGCAAGCTCAGTTCGCGCCAACCGACCGGAACGAGTTCCGTGTGTTTGCCGTAGCCGAGACCGGGCAGGCCCAGCGTGAGGTAGTGCAGGCCGGCGGCACAAATGAGCAGCGTGGCCACGAGGGTCGCAGGCCAGGCCGCGTGCACCCAGGAACGAACACCCTTTAAGCCGACGCCCGCCGCGGCCATTCCCGATCCCATGACGGGTAGAGCGGCGGTCCACGGCGCTCCTGTCCAGTCGAGTTTGACCTCGTGACGCAGGCTGAAAATCGCGAACACCGACAGGGGAACGAGGATCGCCGCCGACGTGAACAGCGTGCGCCGCGCAAAGTCGCCCGCCGCAGCGGCAAGAGCACCCGCCCGGGACGCACCGATGAATGAGGCGGCCACCGCCAGAACGCCGGTGGGAGTGATCAGCACCAAGGAGGAGGCGATCAGCTTGTGGAGCGCGAATCGCGGGGTTTCTGCAAGACGGCGCGACGTTTGAAATGCGAAGGAGGCCCAGTCGTGCTGTGCGTTCCACACGATGACCGGAGAGAAGATCGCAAGGGCAAGCAGAGCGGCGACGTACGGCTCCCTGCGCCGCCACCATTGGCGCGACTGTCCGTCCTTCAGCACGAACAGCAAGATCACCGGAGCGAGCAGGCCGATGGAATACTTTGAGATCATTCCGATCCCCATGGAGATTCCCGCGCGCCACCATGCCGACGGGCGGCCGCCGACGAGCGCGCGTTCGAGGTAATAGAGCGATGCCGCCCACGCCGCGGTCAGACCGGCATCGGGGGTCATGAGCAGTCCCGATAAGAAAAAGAACGGCAGGATCTGCGCCAACACCAATGCGGCGAGCGCGCTCGCCTCGCCGAAGAGGTTGCGCGCCAGGCGATATGTAAAGACCGAGGTGACCACTGCGCAGCACAGGGCACCGATGCGCACTCCGAACTGCGACTGGCCGAAGACGGACGTGCCGAGCCTGATCAACCACGCCACCAAGGGCGGGTGATCGAGATACCCAATGTCGAGATGACGAGAATAGTTCCAGTAGTAGGCCTCCTCCGGCAGCAGTTCCACCGAGCCCATGTACACGAGACGCAGCGCGAACGCGTAGGCGACGAGCCCGATGGCAAGTTCCCGACTGCGCACTTCGGGGCCGCCCTGCGACAGGAGGATGGAGTATCCCGACGCCGTCACCGCCGCGCCCGCGGCGACCGCAAACACAATGGACACCTGCGCCGGCCAGCCCCAACCCAATGTCAGGGAGGCCAGCACGCCGCCGCGCAAGGCGACCGCCATGGCGGCCGCCAGCAGCAGACGGCCGTGCAGCCGCAGATCGCCCTCCCGCCCTTGCGCAACCAACTTCGGGCGAAGATTCAGCAGGTAATTCAACGTCATGGCGGCGATGAAGGCTGCGATATGGCTCGATCGCAACGATGTGCCGCCGCCTATCAAGACGCAAAATGTGCCGACGTCGAGGAGCGGCGGCAGCGCAGTTGCAATGTGGCGATTCATATCATTATCGTGCGTCGGCGCCGCGGGATGATTATAGTAACAACGATGGGCAATAGCCGCTCGGCGATCAGGAATCTCAAGGGGAGCCCACGCGCAAGATGAACGCTGTCGAACACCACGGGCCGCTCCAGCACTATTTGGACGATACCATTCCGACGCGGATGGCGGCTCCGTTGCGTTCAGGTCCGGAGTTGGCGGTCATCGTGCCCACGTTCAACGAAAGGGACAACATTGCGGAGCTGATCCGGCGCCTGATGGAGTGTCTCGGGGATCGTTCATGGGAGGTTATATTCGTCGATGACGATTCTCCCGACGGCACGGCGGATCTCGTGCGGGAGCACGCGCAGGCGGACAGCCGCATACGCTGTCTGCAGAGAATCGGCCGCCGAGGGCTCTCTTCCGCCTGCATCGAGGGCATGCTCGCGACCACGGCGGACTACCTGGCGGTGATTGACGCCGACATGCAGCATGACGAGCGCCTGCTGCCGCAGATGCTCGATATTTTGAAGCAGGGCGCCACCGACATCGTGGTGGGCAGCCGGTACGCGCCGGGCGGCGACGTCGGCGAATGGGACGCTCGCCGTGCGCGCATGAGCATTCTCGCCGTGCGGCTCAGCCGGCTGGTGGTTCCCGGCGACCTGACCGATCCGATGAGCGGCTTCTTCATGATGCGCCGCTCGGTGTTGGACGGCAGTGTGCGCTCACTGTCGGCGATCGGTTTCAAAATCCTCGCCGATCTGTTCGCTTCCCATACAGAGCCGCTGCGCTTCACGGAGATCGCCTATCGATTTAAGGTGCGGCAGGCCGGGGAGAGCAAACTCGATTCCGTGACGGCATGGGACTACGTCATGCTGCTTCTCGATAAGCTCGTCGGCCGTTGGATTCCGGTGCGCTTCCTGGCCTTTTCGATCGTCGGCGCGGCGGGAATCGCCGTGCACTTCGCGGTGCTCACTCTGCTCTACCAGGGCCTGCAGCGCAGTTTCGTCCTGGGCCAGGCGGCCGCCACCCTGTGCGCCATGACTTTCAACTACACCGTCAACAATGTCTTGACCTATCGCGACCTGCGATTGCGCGGCGTCCTGTGGCTGCGGGGCTGGGTGTCGTTCGTGCTCGCTTGCAGCATCGGCGGTTTTGCGAACCTCGGGGTCGCATCCGCCGTGTACGGCCTGGGGAGGGGATGGTTTCCCGCGGCGATCGCCGGAATTCTCGTCGGGGCGGTTTGGAATTACGCGGTCACCATGATGTTGACCTGGGGCCGCGCGCGCAGGTGACTCGGCGCGCTGCGGCGGCCCGGCTTGGGAGGGGTGCGTCGGGCTCAGCCGGAGGTTAGGGTCGCCGGAACGGCGTCCTCGCCGGCGGCCGATTTTTGCGCCGTCGCCGCCTTGACGGCCATTTCCGCCTCCTCAAGAGGCAGTACGAGGGCGACGCACAATCCCGGGTTCTGGTCCTTCAGCTCGAGCGTGCTGCCATGCAGTTTGGCGACCGCCTGCGCGAGGCTCAAGCCGAGGCCCACCCCCGGGGTGCCGCGGCTTGCATCGCCCCGGTAGAATCGCTCCATCACCCTGCTCTTTTCAGAGTCGGCGATCCCAGGGCCATTGTCGGATACCGATACCACGACGTTGCCGTCGAAGCGATTGCGCACCGTGACATCGATCGCACCGTTCTCGGGTGCGTACTTGAGCGCGTTGTCGATCAGGTTGCTCAGCGCCTGGGCGAGAAGTACCGGATCGCCTGACACCATCATCGCTCCGTCGGAATGCGAGGCGAGACGAATGTTCTTCGGCTCGGCGGCGGGCGCATAGAATTCCACCGCATTCGCCGCAAGGTCGGAGATGTCGAGCGGCACGAAGCCGGAGCGGCGCATTCCTGCGTCGATTTC
Organism: uncultured Gammaproteobacteria bacterium; assembly: GCA_963702735.1. GTDB lineage: Bacteria > Pseudomonadota > Gammaproteobacteria > Steroidobacterales > Steroidobacteraceae > Bog-1198. Next base: position 53,924 of record CAVPDW010000004.1, read on the forward strand.
AGCGAGCCGCAGCAGCGCGTCGAATATGCGGATCACGCGGTCTACGTCCGCGACGGCACCGTCGATTTCGGCGAACGTCTTTTCGGGCGACGGGCGGATGAGCGCCAGCTCTTCGAGCCGCGAGCGCAATTCCGCGAGCGGCGTGCGCAGATCGTGAGCGATGGAATTCGAGACGTTGCGCACGCCGTGCACCAACAGCTCGATCTGCTCGAGCATGCCGTTGATGGTGCGCGACAGCGTGTTCAGCTCATCGTCGTTCAAGTGCGTCGGCAGCCGATGCTTCAGATCGCCGTGAATGATGGCCGACACGGTCTGGCGGATGCTGTGGACTCGCGACATCAGCGCGCGCCGTGTGATGAGTCCGACCAACAGGCCGGCGATCGAGAGGACGGCGATGGCGGCGGCCAATCCGTACCAGAATCGGGTCTGCAAGGGCGCAAACAGCGCGTTGTCCCTTCCCACCAGGAGGTGGTAGTCGCCCAAGGTGGCGACGTACACCAACGCCGTTTGAGTGCCGCGGTTGCCCATGTCCATCTTGACCTTGTAATTGCCGGGGACCACGGGCACATCGGCCGGCCACGCGGGCAGATTCCCCGACAATGGCCGCAGCCCGGCGTCGGTCAGCAGCAATATCCTCTCGGAGGCGATCTGCATGCGCACGCGGGCGTCGATGAAGCTCCTGACGCCGTCCGCGCCCTCGTGTCTGAAAACCTCGGTCAACCGCTGTGCATCGACCTGCAGGATCTCGATGCGGCCGTCCTGGATCGTGACCTGCCAGGCGTACCAGAGGGGAGCGGCGAACAGCACCAGCGCGGTGATCCCCAGCGCGATGTAGCCCAGCGCCAGCGACAGGGCCGATGAGCGCAACATGCTATTCATCCGCCGTCACCGTGTAGCCGGCGTTGCGAACGGTGCGCAGCAGCGGACGCTCGAACTCGGCGTCGATCTTCTGCCGCAATTTGCTGATGTGCACGTCGACGACGTTGGTTTGCGGATCGAAGTGATAGTCCCACACGTTCTCCAGCAGCATGGTTCGAGTGACCACCTGGCCGGCGTGGCGCATGAGATATTCGAGCAGCTTGAACTCGCGGGGCTGCAATGTGATCGGCCGGTTGCCGCGGCTTACCTTGCGCGTCAGGGGATCCATATGCAAGTCTCCCACAGTGAGAGGAGACTCGGCGTTGACGCCCTGTGCACGGCGGTGCAGCGCGTCGAGACGCGCCAACAGCTCGCCGAAGGCGAAGGGCTTGGTCAAATAGTCGTCGCCGCCGCTGCGCAGGCCCCGGATGCGGTCGTCCACCTCGGAGAGCGCGCTCAAGATCAGGATGGGGGTGCGCTTGCCGGCTTTGCGCAGCACTTCGATGATGGCCAGGCCGTCGATCTCGCCGGGCAGCATCCGGTCCATGATGATCACATCGTAGGGTTCGCTCGCCGCAAGGAACATGCCGTCGCGCCCATTGCCCGCATGATCGACGGTGTGACCGGCTTCTTGAAGGCCTTTGACCACGAATTGGGTGACCCGTTCGTTGTCCTCGATCAGCAGTATCTTCACGGGCTTTCTCCGAGCGAGGGCACCGCTGGCTTGGCCGACCGCGACTTGGGCTCCACCGAGGGCGCGCCCGGGTGCTTCTGACGGTGGCGCCTCTTGAGGCGCACGCTGAATTCGTCCAGGTACAGGTAGATGACGGGAGTGGTGAACAAGGTCAAGGCCTGGCTCAGGATCAAACCGCCGACCATGGTGTAGCCGAGCGGCTGTCGCAGCTCCGAACCCGTCCCGCGGCCGAGGGCCAGTGGCAGGGCTGCGAGCAATGCTGACATGGTGGTCATCATGATCGGCCTGAAGCGCAGCAGGCAGGCCTGACGAATCGCGTCATGCGAGGACAGCTGCTGCTCGCGCTCCGCCTGGATGGCGAAGTCGACCATCATGATGCCGTTTTTCTTCACGATGCCGATCAGCAATATGATGCCGATCAATGCCATCACCGACAAATCGATGTGGAACATGAACAGTACCAGGAGAGCGCCCACGCCTGCCGAGGGCAGGGTGGAGAGAATCGTCAGCGGATGTATGTAGCTCTCGTACAACATTCCAAGGATGATGTACACGGCCACCAGCGCCGCGAGAATCAAGTAGGGCTGACTCCTCAGGGAGCTCTGGAAGGCCTGCGCCGTGCCTTGAAAGTTACCGGTGACGGTCGCCGGCAGGCGCATGTCGACCGATGCGCGGGTGATGGCGTCGACCGCGTCGCCGAGCGCAGCGCCGGGCGCGAGATTGAACGACAGGGTCACCGCCGGAAACTGCCCCTGATGATTGATCGACAGGTAGGTCACGTGCTCGGTGTCGTACTTGGTCATCGCCGACAGCGGCACCATCGCCCCGTTCAATGCAGACTTCAAGTACAGTTTCTTGAGCGAGTCCGGATCTGATTGCAAGGCGGGCGTGATTTCCAGTACCACGTGGTAGCTGTTGGCCTGTGTGAAGAACTGGGCGGCCTGCCGCTGACCGAAGGCGTCGTACAGCGCCTGGTCGATCGCCGCCGGCTGAATGCCGAAACGCGCCGCCTGGTCCCGGTCGATGGTCAGCGACAACATGCCGCTGCTGGTCTGCTGGTCGGAGGCCACGTCGCGCAGCATGGGCAGCTTCTGCAGCCTCGCAAGCATCTTCGGCGCCCACTCGTTGAGCTCGTCGATGTTCGAGTCCTGCAGAGTGTACTGGTACTGCGTGCGGCTGGTGCGTCCTCCGACGTTGAGGTCCTGCGCCGCCTGCATGAACAGCGTCGCGCCCGGAACCTTGGCCAGTTGCGGCCGCAGCCTGTTGATGATCTGGTCCGCGCTGGCGCTGCGCTGATCGCGCGGCTTCAGGCCGATGATCACGAAGCCGTTGTTGATGGGCCGGCTGCCGCCGAGACCGGTGCCGTAACTCTCGATGTCGGGGTCCTTGGAGACCACCTCGAGGAGCGCGTGCTGGCGGCGTACCATTTCGTCGAAGGAGATGTCCTGCGGCGCGTCGGAAACCCCGGCGATGATTCCCGTATCCTGCTGCGGGAAGAATCCCTTGGGAATCTCGATGTACAGCACCACGGTGGCCGCGAGCGTGATTAGAAAAACGGTGAGTGTCGCGCGCTTGTGATCCAGGCAAAGATCCAGACCGCGCGTGTACCAGGCGAGGATGCGGTCGAAGGCTCTTTCAACGATCATGTAGAGCCTGCCGTGCACGGCGTGCCTTTCGTCGCGCAGGAACAGCGCGCACATGGTGGGCGAGAGAGTCAGGGAGACGAATGCGGAAATGACGATGGTCATGGTCATCGTGATCGCGAATTCGCGGAACAGCCGGCCGATGATGCCGCCCATCAGCAGCAGAGGGATGAACACGGCGATCAGCGAGATGCTGATGGACATGATGGTGAAGCCGATTTCGCCCGCGCCCTTGAGAGTCGCCTCGAGGGGCGTCAGGCCATCCTCGATGTGCCGATAGATGTTCTCCAGCATCACGATGGCGTCGTCGACCACGAAGCCTACCGCGATGGTCAGCGCCATCAGCGATAGATTGTCCAGGCTGTAGTTGAGCACGTACATCATCGCCGCCGTGCCGAGCAGCGCCAGGGGAACGGTGACGCCCGGGATGATGGTGGCCCAGGCGTTGCGCAGGAACAGGAAGATCACCATCACGACCAGCGCGATGGTGAGCATCAGGGTGAATTCCACGTCGCGCACCGACGCCTTGATGGTGGTCGTGCGGTTGATGACCTTGTCGACCTTGATCGACGGCGGCACGGAGGCGAGAGCGTGCGGCAACAGCCGCTCCACCCGCTCTTCCGCGTCGATGACATTGGCGCCGGCCTGCTTGTAAATCAACAGCAGAATTCCATCATGGCCGTTCTGCCAAGCCTTCAGCAGGGTGTTCTCCGGCCCGTCGACCGCGACGCCGATGTCCCTGATGCGCACCGGCGCGCCGTTCTTGTACGCGACCACCACGTCGTTCCAGGGCGCGGCCTTCAGCAACTGATCGTTGTCGTAGATCGTGATGGCCCGCGTCGGCCCGTTGATCGAGCCTTTGGGCGCATCGACCGTGGCCGTGTTGATGACGTTGGCCACATCCTCCATCTGCAATCCGAGCGCGGCGAGCTTGGTGGGGTCGATTTGCACGCGCACGGCGGGCTTTTGCTGGCCGCCGATGTTGACCTGCGCGATTCCGGGAATCTGCGAAATCTGCTGCGCCAGGATGTTTTCGGCGTAGTCGTCGACGGTGGTGACGGGCAGCACGTCGGAGTGCACCGCCAGAATCAGGATGGATGAATCGGCGGGATTGACTTTGCGATAGGTCGGAGGAGTCGGCAGGTTCTTGGGCAGCTGGCCGCCTGCGGCGTCGATCCCGGTCTGCACGTCCTGCGCGGCGGCGTCGATGTTGCGGTTCAGGTCGAACTGCAGCGTGATCTGGCTGGTGCCGAGCACGTTGGTCGAGGTCATCTGCGAGAGGCCGGAAATCTCCGCGAACTGATACTCCAGAGGCGTCGCGACCGCCGACGCCATGGTCTCCGGGCTCGCGCCCGGCAGCTGCGCGGTGACGACGATGGTCGGGAAATCGACCTGCGGAAGGGGTGCCACGGGCAGCAAGGGAAAAACCACCAGGCCCACCAGGAAGATGCCCCCCATGAGCAGGGAGGTGGCGATCGGCCGGCGTACGAACGGTTCGGAGATGCTCATGAGGCTGCCGAAGACGGGCCGGCGGGGCGCGTGGAGGCATCCGCGGCATTGACGCGCACGTGCGCGCCGGGTTGCAGCCGGTATTGATTGCTGGTAACCACGCGCTCGTTGAGCGCGAGGCCGCTGTCGACGACGGTCATGCCGCCGCTCTGTTCGCCGATCTTCAACGGCCGAACCTCAACCGTAGAGTCCGCCTTCACCACGTAGGTGAACGGCCCATGGGGCCCGAGCTGCACCGCGGGGGTCGGCAGAGTCAGCGCATTGTGGGCGACGCGCACCAGCACACGGGCGTTGACGTACTGTCCGGGCCAGAGAGTATTGTGCAGGTTGGGGAAGGTCGCCTTGAGTCTCGCGGTGCCCGTGTTCTGGTCGATCTCGTTGTCGACCAGCGTGAGCAGGCCTTGATCGAGCTCAGTGCGCCCGTCGCGCGAGACCGTCGTCACCTTGACGGGTCCCGCGGCCAGAGCCGCGGTGACGGTGCTCAATTCCTCCTCGGGCAGGGTGAACACCACGGCGATCGGCTGAACCTGCGTCACGACGACAATTCCGGTGGCGGCCGCGCCGCGCACGATGTTGCCCGGGTCCACCAGGCGAATCCCCGTACGCCCGTCGATCGGCGAAGTGATGCGGGTGTAGTCGAGCTGGGCGCGTGCGTTGTCGATGACGGCTTGATCGACTTCGAGTTGGGCGATGAGCTGGTCGACCAGCGAGTGCTGGGTGTCGAGGGTCTGCTTGCTGGCCAGGTCCTGGGGTTGAAGCACGGTGTAGCGTTCGAGATCGCGCTTGGCGTTGGCAAGCAGCGCCGCATCCTTCGCCTTGGTCGCGACCGCCTGATCGTACGCCGCCTGATTCGGGCGCGCGTCGATTTGCGCGAGCAGATCGCCCTTGTGCACGGTCTGACCCTCGGTGAAGGCGACCTTCTCCAGTTCGCCGTCCACGCGCGCGGTCACCGTCACCGTATAGAAGGCCTGAACGGTTCCCAGGCCGCTCAAATAAATCGGCACCTCCGCGTGGGTCACCGCGGCCGTGTCGACGGCGATTGCCGCCGGGGTCTTGCGCGCGGCGGCATCCGCCGGTTCGCGCACCAACACGCGCCAGCCGATCAGCAGGAGCGCCCCCGCCGCGAGAAGCCCAAACCAGCCGCGCAACCCAAGTCTTCGGATCTCGATCATTAATTCGTCACCCTTGATGCCATCCACCGCCGAGCGCGGTGAACAAATCCACCAGCGCCTGTAGGTGCAGATAATTCACCTGAACCAACTCATCTTGCGCGCTGAACAGCGCGTTCTCCGTATTGAGCACGGTCAGAATGTTCACCACACCCGCGGACATCTGGGTTTGCGAGAACTCGAAGGCGCGCCGTGCGGTGGCGACCGCATTCTGCTGGCGCTTTTGCTGCTCGGCGGTCTGTTGTGCCGCCACCAGCGCGCTCTCGACATTGCTGAAGGCGGTGAGCACCGTCTTGTGATAGGTCGCGAGCAATTCGGTATAGCGCGCCTGGCTGTAGGCCACCTGGCCGCGCAGCGCTCCGCCGTGAAAAATGGGCTGCACCAGACCCCCGGTGAGCGCGTACACGCGGTTCGGGGGGCTGATGAGCGAGGTCAGCGCCGCGCTCTCGTAGCCGCCGCCCGCCGTGAGCTGGATGCTGGGAAAGAGCGCCGCGCGGGCGACCGTGATGTCGGCGTTGGCGGCGATCAACTGCTGTTCCGCCTCGGCCACGTCCGGACGGCGCGAGAGCAGCTGCGATGGCAGGCCTTCGGCGAGGGCCGGCGCGGACAGCTCACCCAGCGTGCCCGCGTCGACGTCGACCGACTCCGGCGTCTTGCCGATCAGCACGGCGAGCGCGTACACGGTTTGGCGCAATTGCGTCAGCAGCGGCGGCAGGGCGGCATTCAACTGCGCCACGGTGGTTTCCTGCTGAGCGACATCGAGTCCGGTGGCGGTTCCCGCCGATTGCTCGAGCCGGAACCCTTTCAAGATCTTCACGCCGTTCTCGAGATTCTGCTGCGCCACCTGTATGCGATCGCGCAGCTCGAGCGCCTGAAAATACGTGGTTGCGACGCTGCTGACGACGGTGAGCGCAACGGTCTGCTGATCGTAGCGGCTGGCCGCCGCGGCCGCGCGCGCGGCGTCGCGCAAGGCGCGATTCTTGCCCCAGAAATCGAGCTCGTAGCTCGCACTCAACTCGGGATTGAAGGTGTTGAACAGCTTGGGACTTGAGCCCGTGACCGGTGCGCGCTCGCGGGTCGCGGTCGCGGCGAGGTCGAGCGACGGCAGCAGCGCGGCGCCGGCGATTCGCGCCTGCGCATCCGCCTCCTGTACACGTGCGATGGCACCGGCCAAATCGTCATTGTTGTGCTCGGCTTCGGCGATCAGTTCATCGAGCTTTGGGGATCCGAATCCATGCCACCAATCGGCCGCCGGCCACAGGATGGCCGAGCCGCCGCCGGCCGTCTCGTGCCACTTTGGGGGCGGCGCAATATCCGGCCGATGATATGCGCTACCCACGCTGCACCCGGCCGATAGCACGGCCGCGCAGCCGAGAATGCCTAAGGCGAAGGGTTGCCATTTCATGCCGCCACCCTGGTCCTTAGGCCATTAAACGCGAGTGGTCGGATTGTTAAAATCCGTTAATTTTCCCCGGTCCTAGTCCTCTCTCTTGGCAATCATGAACTCCTCGATCTTGCCGGCACGGCTGCGTTCGACCGCTTCCAAGCGTGCGCTGCGGCACAGGATTTTCCAGCGGCGCGTGGTCAGGCCGCCGCGCTGCGACTCGTGCTCAAGCTCGATCAGGCGCGCCGGGCCCAGCGGGCTCAAGCTCGACCGCAAGTCCTCAAGTACGGCCGTGCTCATGTAGAAATTGCCGATCTCCGACAGCATTCCTCGCTCCACCGTGCCCTGCTGGATGGAACGGAACAGAGTCCGTACCCGAGCTTCCTCGGGATTGGGTTCGAGCACGGCAAAGGCGATGCGCTTTGACAGCTCGCCCGGATCGGCCCAATCATTGTTGGTCATGACCACGATGGCGGCGCGTTCCTTCGGCCAGATGCGATTGTCCGCCAGGAATCCGGAGCCGGCGCCCGCGTGACCGATGCGTAGCCGCCGGTCCACGGTCTGCACCGCGAGCCCCAAGGCGTACTCCACCGCGCGCCCGTTGGCCAGAACGACGGGCTCGAATTCCTGCCGGTAGGATTCGGCTTTGAGAAGCGAGCGATCGATGAGACTGATGTCCCACGCGGCGAGATCGCTCGGCTGCATGGCCAGCTCCGCCGCACCGAACAGCCAGCCCGCACCCTCTCTGGGCGCAGGGGCCACCGGACCCAGTCCGTGACGGGTGTAGGGGGCCGCGTCGAGCGCTGAATCCTCCGCGGACGGCGAATACAGGATCACACGAGTCATGTGCAAGGGCTGGAACACGTGCAGGCGGAGAAACTCCATCAGGGGTAAGCCGGAAGCCTTTTCCACGACGGCGCCGGCCAGCACGTAACCCGTGTTCGAGTATTGCCAATCCGTGCCCGGCGCGAAGTCGAGCGGACGCTGCGCCCATTCCTCGATTAGGCCTGAAACCGTGGTCGGGCGCGTCATCTCGGGGGTGAGAAAATCCTGCGGCCAATAGTCCCTGATCCCGCCGGTGTGCGTGAGTAGTTGACGCAGCGTGACCGCCCCCGCGGCGCGCAGCTCCGGGAACCATCGCGAGACCGGATCGTCCAGCGACAAGAGGCCTTGCTCGGCCAGCAGCAGTATTGCAGCCGCCGTGAATTGCTTCGAGACCGAGTCGATCGCGTAGCGTGTCGACGGCGTCGAGAGCACCTTGGGGTGAAGGCGGGCGGCTCCGTAGGCCTTCGCGTAAGCCAATCGGCCGCCCTGCACGATGGCGATGGACACCGAGGGCGCCGCGGTGCTCGCCAGCCATTCCCGGGCGATGCCGTCCACCGCCGCCGCGTCCACCGCGGACCGCGCATGCGCGCAAACGCAGCACGCGAGCAGGCACAACAGTGCCGTGCGGCGCCGGTGCGGCAGCCCGCTAATTGCGCTCTCGGGGTAGATGCGCGTCGACCAGCGCGCGGACGGCGGGCAATGCGGAGGAAATCGGTCCGCTGCCGAGCGGAAAGACCAGGCGCGTGAAATATCCCCCGTCGAGCAGCAGCATCAGCGCATCGCCCAGGTACTGCGGCTGGCGCGCGCCCATGGCGCGGGACATGTCCTGAAGACGCTTTCGCACCTTGTCCTTGTATGCGCGCACCAAATCGCCCAATTCACCCTCGTTGTCGGATATCTCCGCCGCCGCGTTGCCGAGCGCGCAGCCCCTGCACTTCTCGGACCTGGCGATTTCCAATTGCGCTTCGAACAGAGCTTCGACCTGGCGGCGCGGATCGTCCGGGTGCCGTGCCACGGTCGCGTCCCACCATGCCCAATATGCGCGTTCCTGTTCGCGCAGATATTCCGCGACGAGCGCGTCCTTGGAGGAGAAGCTGCGGTAGAAGCTCATTTTGTTGGAGCCTGCTTGCGCGGCAATGGCATCGACGCCGACGCCGTGAATGCCGTGGCGATAAAAGAGCTCGCAGGCGGCCTCGAAAATGCGGTCGCGCACGCGTGCCCTGCCGCCGGGGGCGGCACTGTGCACGCACGACCCCTCGCCGTGGCGGCTTGCGCCGGGTTTGTCGCTGCTCATGCCCGAAACTCGAGACTCGACCGAGCGGTCTACGCTGGATGATTACTCCCGTCACTCACAGGGACAGGATCGCCGCCTCAAGTTTCGAAGTCAATGCGCAGCGACTTCGCGGCAGTCTAGTCCGGCTCTGCCTCCTGGGACGGATTCCGCCGCTCCGCCCGGCAGCGACGGCTCTCGAAAGAACTCCCTGCCGATCAGATCCTGAAGCAGTTCCAGCAGTCCGAGCAGCAGCAGGACTGCCACCCCTAAGATCGCTGCCGCCAGGGCGAGCACGCGCATTCAGGCCGCCCGCCGCGCGGCTGGCACGGCGTGCGCGCAGGCCCACAATAGGAAGGCGATGATGCTGCCGCCCGGCAGGGCCAGCACTTCCGGGTCGAAATGGCGGCCGATTCCGAGAATTCGAGCCGCGATCCGCCCTGCGTTCGAGTCGATGAATTTCTGCATTCCAGTCTCCATGCTCCCGGCTCTCCCCTGGCTGCCTAAACAACATTTGCCTGGGCATCAATACGGGACAAAAAAAACGCTCAGCTATTGGCGAGCATCCGCTTCAGCGTTCTCTCCATTTCGCGCACCTGCGTCTTGGTGAGGCCCTTCAACAGCCGATTGACCACCTTCGCCAGGCAGGCCTGCATCTTGGGAAACGCCGCCTTGCCCGCCTGCGTCACCTCAAGGGCCATCGTCCGGCGGGTGTGTGCGAGAGGCACGCGCCGAATCAGGCCCTTGCTCTCCAGGCGGTCGATCATCCGGCTCATGGCGCCGCGATCGTAGTCCATGAATTTGCACAATTCGCAGGCCGAGTTCCGGCCCTTCAGCACATTCGCGATGATGACGAACTGTGCGGCCGTCACTTCCAGCGACGCCACTTCGGCGTCGCGGAGGAATTCTTGATCCACTCCGCTCAACATGGCCATCCGCACCTGGCTCAATAAGGGGGCCAGACTATTGTTGAGGTCCATGGCTTTGGGATCGTAGATGTCGTTCATATCGAAGTCGGCCGCTCGCATCGCGACGGTCTCGGCGGCAAATATAGTTGCCACGGCAACTATTGTCAAGGCATCTGAAGTTGCGGCGGTCCGCGGGCGCCCATCGGGCGTCCATCAAGTGGCAGGGCGCTTCCAGTGGAGGAGAAATTCGTTCACGGCGGAGGATTGCATGCTTCGCATGGCCTCGAATTCGCCGGTCCTCTGGCTGTAGATAAGCTCACCGTGCTCGCCGAGGACCGCCAGGGCAGGCACTCCCTTGCGCAACGGAATCCGGTAGCGCGCGGCGATGTCCAGATTCTCATCCATCCTTCCGATGTTGACGTGAACCAGGATGTAGTTGTCGTCGAGGATGGGCCGGTTGACCGGATCGTGAAAGTAGCGGTCGAGCACGTGACAATCCGTGCACCAATTGCCGCCGAAGTCCAGGATGATCCGCTTGTGGGACGCCGCGGAGGCGGCCAGCGCGGCGCTCAAATCGGCACCCGCACGGTCGGCCGGGGGATAGATGTCGGGTTCGGTGGCATGCGCATACGCAGGCGCGAAGGCGACGGCGAACATGACCGCCAGGACTGCGGACACCGAGAAAGCGCGGGTGCGGGCCATGGTCATCGGAACCATACCTTCTCGATCGACGGCTTTCAAGCGGAAGCGTCCTTCGCGGAGAGAAGGGCCCTGAGCAGGTCGCGCCAACTGACGATGCCGACCGGCTTGAAATCGCCGTCGACGATGGGAACGCATGAGATTCGATTGTGGAGGAGCAGGTTGGCCGCTTCGATGACCGCCGAATGCGGCCGCAAAGTGAGCGGATGCCGGGACATGATCTGATGCACCCGCTTGTTGAGAGTCGCAAGATCCCGGGTGGTTTCCGCGACGCTGCCTACGTAGGGGCTGAGCGCCCTGAGCAGGTCGCGATCCGACAATACGCCGCTCAACCTGCCGTGCTCGTCGACCACGAGCAAGTGGCGAAAGCTCTTGGTGTCGAAAATCTCTTTGACCGCTTCCAGGCGGTCGTCCATTTCCACCGTCACGACCTTCGCCGTCATGATTTTGTCCAGTGTCATCGAGATGCCCCCGAATCCGAACCAGGGCATACAATGCGCGATCCTTCGATCGGAGATCAAATGATGGCGCTTAGGTTTCGATTGTTTCTCGGCGCCGCGGCGGCGTGCGCCGCGCTGGCGGCCCCGCTTTCCCTCGGCGCCGAGCATGCTTCGCCCGGCGAGGCGCCGGACGCCAAGACGGCCGCGGCGGCCGAGTTGTCCGAATCGCCGCGGTACTTGCACGATGAGTCCAAGGTCACTCAAGGCTCGGTGACGATGGGCGGGCGCGCGATCGGTTACCAGGCCGAAGCCGGCATCCTCGTGGTGCATTTGAAGGATCCCATGGACGACGATCCGCCGCAGGTGCGCGAGGACAAGGGAGCGCCGCCGCCCCCGCAGCCGCCGGAGGCGGGAATGTCCTACGTCGCCTATTTCCACGGGGACAAAGAAGACCCGCACCGCCCAATCACCTTCCTCTACAACGGCGGACCCGGTTCATCGACGGTCTGGCTGCACATGGGAGCATTCGGCCCGAAGCGGGTGGTGACGGCCGACGATACGCACAGCCCGGCGGCGCCGTATCGTGTCATCGACAACGAATACAGCCTGCTCGACCTGAGCGATCTGGTGTTCATCGACGCGCCCGGCACCGGATTCGGGCACTTGCGGGGAACCGACAAGGAGAAGGCCTTCTACGGTGTGGACCAGGATGCCCATGCATTCGCGAACTTCATCGTCGAATTCCTGTCGCGCCACAACCGCTGGAATTCGCCGAAGTACCTGTTCGGCGAGAGCTACGGCACCACCCGGTCGGCGGCGCTCGCCAACATACTCCAGAGCGAAAAATCACTGGACCTGAACGGCATCATTCTCCTGTCGCAGATTTTGAACTTCGACGACAGCGCGGACCAACCGCAGTTCAATCCCGGCGTTGACCTGCCCTATGTGCTGGCGCTGCCCACCTATGCCGCCACGGCGTGGTATCACCACAAACTGCCCTCACAGCCCGCCGCGCTCGAGCCTTTGCTGCGGGAAGTTGAGAATTTTGCGCTGACCGACTACTCGCAGGCGCTGGCGGCGGGATCGACATTGAGTGCGGAACGCAAATCCGCGATCGCGGCCAGGCTACACGACTACACGGGGCTTGCGGCCGATTACATCGAGCGCGCGAACCTGCGGGTCAACGGCGGGGAGTTCGAGAAGACTCTGATGGGCAGCGATGTCACCACGGGGCGTCTCGACACCCGGTTCGCAGGACCCACCATCGATCCCATGAGCAAGGAAGCCGACTACGATCCGCAGTCTGCGGCAATCTCCTCGGCCTATGTCTCGGCGTTCAATGACTATGTTCGGGGGGTCCTGAAGTTCGGCGACAAGAAGACCTACAAGGCTGAGATCGACATCGAGAAGCTCTGGGACATGCTGCATCAGCCGCCCGGTTCGACCACCAAGATCCCTGGACCGATCAACGTCATGCCCGATCTCGCGGTGGCCATGAAACAAAACCCCAATCTCAAGGTTCAGCTCAACGGCGGGTACTATGATCTCGCGACTCCTTACTTCGCAGCGATGTACGAGCTGCGCCAGCTTCCCATCCAGAGCTCGCTACGGGGCAATATCGAAATGCATTTCTACACCTCCGGCCACATGGTCTATGCCCATGAACCGGACTTGAAGGCCTTGCATGCGAATGTCGCCGCCTTCATCGAGAAGACGCGCAACGACGCCGGCAAATGATCGCGGGGAGGCGGGACGAGGCGGCCCCGCCCCGGCCCGGCGGGAGCGAATGAGGGGCGGGCCACTGTGGGAATCGGCCTACCCGAGGCGGGGGTATCGAACGCCGCCGATGCCGCCTAACGCCGCGCAACTGGTACACAATTTGCTTGCCGGGGGTGCGGCGATTCCAAACCGGCGCGGGATACGTATAATTTGATGTGACATTACCGTGACGATCTCGCACTTCGGGGGGTCTATGCAGAACCAGGCACACACGGACTACTCTGCGTCGCTGCACGAAGAGCCGGCCGCCGCCTACCGAGGAAGCACATTGGCCGCCGACTTGCTGGCCCGGCTGTTCGGCCGACTGCCCTTTCAGGTTTCGCTGCGTCTATGGGAGGGAGGTGCTGTGCACGTGGGCGCGGCCGATTCGGGCACCCCGCAAGCTCCATTCACCCTCGTGTTTCGCAACCCCCAGGCAGTGTGTGCGGCGGTGCTCGGAAGAGACCCGCTGCGGTTTGCCGAAGCTTACTTCCGCGGGGATCTTGACATCGAAGGGGATTTTTTTGCGGCTCTCGGGCTCAAGGATCACCTGGAGACGCTTCAGATGCCGGCAGGCGAGCGGATGGGAGCGGCGTTTGCCGCCCTGCGATTGCGGGCGCTGAACGCCGACCGGCCGCGCGCCAAGGTTCAATGGACGCCCTCCCACGGTCGCGCCGTGAAGGCGCATTCCAAGGCCGAGAATCGCGACGCCATTCATTTTCACTACGATCTGTCCAACGACTTCTATGCGCTGTGGCTGGACCGCGCGATGGTGTATTCCTGCGCGTACTTCGAGAGCGCGGACGCGGATCTCGACACCGCTCAGGAGGCGAAACTGGAGCATATCTGCCGCAAGCTGTCCCTGCGCCCCGGAGAGAAATTCCTGGACATCGGGTGCGGATGGGGCGCGCTCGTGATCCACGCGGCGCAGCGCTACGGAGTGCGCGCGCACGGCGTGACTTTGAGCCGGCGGCAGTTGCAAGCCGCTCGCGGGCGCATCGCCGAGAGGGGCCTCGAAGATCGCGTCAGCGTCGAGCTGCTGGATTATCGCGACCTTCCGGGCGAGTCCGTTTACGACAAGATTGCGAGCGTCGGCATGTTCGAGCACGTCGGCCTCAAGAATCTGCCCGTGTACTTCTCCACGGTCCACCGTCTGCTCAAACCGCATGGCCTGTTTCTGAACCACGGAATCACTCATGACTGCGAAGGGTGGGAGAGGTCGATGTCCACCGAGTTCATCAATCGTTACGTGTTTCCCGACGGCCAGCTCGACAACATCGGCAACATCCAGCACGTGATGGAGCGGGCGAGATTCGAGATCGCGGACGTCGAGGCGCTGCGCCCGCACTACGCGCTGACCCTGCGCCACTGGGTGGCAAAACTCGAGCGCAACTATTCGCGCGCCGCGCAGTTCGTCGGCGAGGCGACCTACCGCGTCTGGCGGCTGTACATGGCGGCGTCCGCGCTTGAATTCGAGGCGGGGAACATCGGCATCTATCAGGTGCTTGCGAGCAAGCGCGCCCCGGGCAATCTACCCCTGCCGCTCACCCGGCGTCACATGTACGACTGAAGGGGAGGACGCCGGCGCGGTCGCAACCGCCGTGTAACGGTCCGCCAGGGATTGGTAAAGAGGCGGCGTGATCAGCTTCGATACGGCGGTGGCCAGCGCCGCGGTCACCATCAACGGCAGCACCATGGCGTGCTGCGCCGTCATTTCCATCACGATCACCAAGGACGTGAGCGGCGCTTGAGTGACGCCCGCCAGGTAGCCGCACATGCCGAGAATGGCAAACGATACGGCCGAGGGCTGGCCGAGCAGGTCGGCCATGAATTGGCCGAATCCCGCGCCCACCGACAGCGACGGCGCCAGCAGCCCAGCTGGAATTCCGCTCAAGTACGAGAGCAGTGTCGCCAATGCCCGCGCCGGCGCATAGAACCAAGCCAGATGCGCGTGATTCTCCAATATGGAGCGCGCCTCCGCGTAACCCGTGCCGTAGGTAAGCCCCCCGCACAGCGCTCCGATCGCGGCCACACCCAATCCGCACAGGCCGGCGAACAGGGCGGGCCGCTCCCGGCGTATGCGCCCCACGATGCCCGGCAACCGCCGCACGCTCGCGAGCGTGAGCAGGCTGAAAAGCCCGCCCGCCAAGCCGCAGGCGGCGGCGAGTGTGACGATGGCCGGCGTTATCGGGTGTGCCTGCGCGCTCACCGTCGGCTGGCCGAAGTAGGTGTAGTCCCCCACCAGCGCAATCGCCACGACTCCGGCCAATATGACCGCGGTCAGCGTCGTGCCGCTCGCGCGCTCCTCGAACGACCTCGACAATTCTTCGATCGCGAAGACGATGCCCGCCAAAGGGGTATTGAACGCCGCCGCCACGCCGGCTGCGCCGCCCGCCAACACCAGCGCCCGCCGCTGAGCTTCCATCCGGCCGTGCGGCATCCAACGAGCCACGCCGTGAACGATCACCGCACCGACCTGGACGGTCGGTCCTTCGCGGCCGATGGAGCCACCGCACAAGAGCCCGAGCGCGGCCAGCACGACTCGTCCGATCGCCACTGAGGGCTTCAGGAATGAATCGCCCAAGGCGCCGGCGTTCGGCCGCAGGGCAAAAATCGTCTGCGGTATGCCGCTGCCTTCTGCGCCGCTAAAGTAGCGCTGCGTGACCCACGCAATGGAATAAAAGCCGATCGGCGCCAACAGCCACGGCCACCACGAGGAGGTTTCGACCAGGCGCCGCAGGGCCGTTTGGGCGACATCGGCCGCGCCCGCAAAGGTGACGGCTGCGGCACCGACGCCTGCCGCGGCACCCCAGAGCAGCAGGCGCGATTTCCAGTGCGGCAGCGACAACAGATTCTTAAGACGCATCGCAGGCAATATATCAACCGGCGCGGCGCCCCGCGAATGCTTATGCAGGATGGTCGGCGCGCACACGGCGCGAGAAAGCGCCGCGGCGCGGGCGGCGGTGTTAGTATTTTCGAAGGGACTACAACAAAAGTACGCCATGACCGTAAAGTTCGCCGAATTGACGATCGAGAAGCGATCCATCGACTACGTGCCCATCGCCGAACGGCACGGCAAAGTGTGGCATCTGTGGCCGGTGTGGTTTTCCGGCGACGCGCATCTGGCGACGGTCGCCACCGGCGTGGTCGGCATCGCCCTTGGCGGGAACCTCTTGTGGATGGCGCTCGCGGTGCTGTCGGGGTGCGCATTTGGCACCTTCTTCATGGCCTTCCACTCGACCCAGGGACCGCAGCTCGGATTGCCGCAGATGATCCAGTCGAGGCCGCAGTTCGGCTACGTCGGCGCCTTGCTGGTGTGGGGGGTGGCGCTCATCGCCTACATCGGATTCAACGCCTTCAATCAGATTCTGGCGGCGCAAACCGTGCTGTCTCTGTATGGCGGCGATTCGACGCTGATCATCCTGGCGTTCACGATGCTGTCCGTGTCGCTGGCGGTGATCGGCTACGACTTGATCCATCTCGCCCAACGCTGGGTCGCGTACGTGCTCATCGCTGCGCTCCTGATTTTCACCGTGGCGGTGCTCGCTCGGGTGCAACTCCCGGCGCGGGAGCTCGCCCTTCACGGCTTCCGCGCCGTGCCGTTTCTGGCGCAGTTCTTCGCGGCCGCTTCCTATCAGATTGCGTGGTCTATTTATGTGTCCGACTATTCGCGCTATCTGCCGCGCGACGTGGGCGTGGGCGCATCGTTCTGGTGGACCTACCTGGGAGCGTTCGTGGGCGGGACCTGGATGATGTTGGTCGGCACGCTCTCCGCCGCGCTCTACCCGACCCTGGAGGTGGCGACGGCGCTGCGGACGGCGGCCGACGCCGTGCTGCCCGGATTCGGGAAGCCGCTGCTGCTCTGTTCGCTGTTCGGTCTCGTGACCATCACCTCGCTCAACTACTACGGCGCTTCGCTGACCCTGTTGAGCGTGATGGACTCGGTCAAGGCCGGCCGCCCGACGCTCGCGAAACGCCTCGCGACCCTGGGTTTGTCGGCGGTGATCGCCACCAGCCTTGCGCTGTTGTCGTCGGAGAATTTCGTCGCCAAATTCGGCGAGTTCCTCGCGGTGCTCCTGTATCTGTTCACGCCCTGGACGGCGATCAACCTGGTGGATTTCTATCTGATCCGCAAAGGGCATTATTCGGTGCGCGAGATCTTCAATTCGAACGGCATGTACGGACGCTGGTGCTGGCGCGGACTGTGGGCCTACGGCGTCGGATTCGTCGCGATGATTCCGTTCTTCAGCACCGAGTCCTGGAAGGGTCCCGTGGCAAAGGCACTGGGCGGCGCAGACATCGCCATGCTTGTCGGATTGCCGGTATCCGCGCTGGCGTACATTCTGGCGTGCCGTTCGCTCGACGTCGCGTCCGATCGCCGCCTGGCGCACGCCGCGGACTTGGGACTGGACCCCGACGCGGCGCGGGACGCCGCCTAGATCGGCGTGCCGAGAAAGGCGTTGATGACCTCGGCGACGCCGCGCGGGTCCTCCCAAAAGGGATTGTGGCCGAGGCCGTCGAATACCTTCACCCGGGCGGCAGGCAAGGCGTTGCGCAAGGTCCGGCGCACGTCCTCTTCCATGATCGGATCCTGACTGCCCCAAATGAGCAGAGTCGGAGCCTTGAGGCGGGGCAGGGTGCTCTGCAGGTCGCCGAACAGATCGGCCGGCAGCGCCTGGTCGAGAACCGCGAGCCATACACGCAAGGGGATGCCGGCGGCATCTTTGCGCTGCCTGCGTATGAAATCCGGATCCACCGCAGTGGGAGAGTCCCACCATGCGATCATGAACGGCGAATCCGCCTCGATGGGTTCCCTCAACTTGCGAATTTCGGCGGCGAAATCGAACTGCGGCGGCCGCTTCGGGCGGCCGGGGGGCGCACCGCCCGTGGAGGAAATCAGCACCACGTGCGCGGTGCGCTCCGGCCAGTATTCGGCGAAGGTCTGAGCGATGATGCTGCCCAGAGAATGCCCCACGATGTCGGCCCTGCGCACCCCGAGTGCGTCCAGCAGCAGCTTGATGTCGTAGGCGAAGTCGAGCCGCGTATAGCAGCACTCGGGCTTGCTCGATTGTCCGTGTCCGCGGATGTCGACCAGAATGAGGCGGTAGCGCTTCGATACGTACGGCAGCATGGGCACCCAATCGCGGGCGCTGTCCGTGTAGCCGTGAATCAACACCACGGCAGGACCGGACGCATCGCCCCGGTCGATGTACGCGAGCGTCTCGCCGTTCGGCAGGGCGAGCGTTCTCTTGGCGGCGTCGAATGCGTTGAGATCGACCTTGAGGGGCGCGGCCGCCGCGGATGCGGCGGCGGGGGCTCGCGCCGCAACGGCGGGAGAGGCCGCGATCGCGCAGCAGAGCAGCGCGGAAAAATTCGCAATGTGCATGCAACCTCTCTTCATCGATGCCCGGTCACGCGCGCGAAATGCGGTCGATGAGGGCGCGGGTGAACTCCGCCGTGCCGGCGCTGCCGCCCAGGTCGCCGGTTCGCGCCTTGTCGAGGTTCAGGGTCCGATCCAGCCCCTCGCGCAGTCGCGCCGCCAAGTGCGGCAAGCGGCAGTGATCGAGCATCATGGCGGCCGCGAGCAGCAGCGCGGTGGGATTCGCAACTCCCTTGCCTGCGATATCGGGCGCCGAGCCGTGCACCGCTTCGAATATCGCCGCATCGGCGCCGATGTTGGCGCCCGGAGTCATCCCCAAGCCGCCCACCAGGCCGGCGACCAGGTCGGATAGGATGTCGCCGAACAGATTGGTGGTCACCAGGACGTCGAATTGCCAGGGATTGAGCACGAGCTTCATGGCGCAGGCATCGATGATGACGGTCTCGAGCGTGAAGCGGCCCTTGTACTTGCGCTCGTAGAGCTCCTGTCCCGCCTCCAGAAAAATGCCGGTCAATACCTTCATGATATTGGCCTTGTGCACGATGGCCACTTTTTTGCGCCCCGTCGACACGGCGTGCTCGAAGGCGAACTCCAACAGACGGAGGCTGCCGCGGCGCGTGTTGACGCCGGTGGCGATCGCCACCGCGTGCGGGTCATCGTCGATCTGCACGTAGTACTCGTGGCCGACGTACAGGCCCTCCAGATTCTCTCGGACCACCACGAGATCGATGTTGTCGAAGCGACCGCCCGGAATCAAAGTCCGCGCGGGGCGCAAGTTGGCATACAGCTTGAACTCCTCCCGCAGGCGCACGTTCGAGGACCGGTATCCGCCGCCCGAGGGAGTCTCGAGCGGACCCTTGAGCGCGAGCCGCGTTCGCCTGATGCTGTCGATGGTCTTGGGCGGCAGAGGATCGCCGGCCGACTTCACGCCCTCTAGACCCGCGATCTGCCGGTCCCATTGAAACGGCGCTCCGAGCGCATCGAGGACGGCGACAGCGGCGTCGACGATCTCGGGACCGATGCCGTCTCCTGGGATCAGCGTGGCTGGAATGGGTTCTGGCATCGTCGTTGACTCTGGTTGTGAAGCGGGCGATTAGGATACTCGAACTCAAGGCGGATAGACTGCGGGCATCGACGGAGGATGGAGTCGTGACTGCCGAGGACATCATTGCGGCGACCCGCCGCTGGCTTGAGAGGTCGGTGATCGGCCTGAATCTGTGCCCATTTGCAGAGGCCGTCTATCGTGCCGATCGGGTGCGCTTTCGGGTCAGCGAACAAAGCTCGGCTTCGGGGCTTCTGGAGGAGCTGCGCTTGGAGTTGTCCGCCCTGCACGCGGCGGACCCGTCGCATTGCGAGACGACGCTGTTGATACATCCTTCGGTTCTGGCGGACTTCGTCGAATACAACGGCTTCCTCGGGGTTGCGGAGGCGGCCGTGGCGGAGCTCGGCTTGGAAGGAGAGCTGCAGGTCGCGAGCTTTCATCCGCAGTACCGGTTCGCGGGGACGCAGTGCGAGGACATCGAGAACTATACCAACCGCTCTCCCTTTCCCATGCTGCATCTGTTGCGCGAGGCCAGCATCGAGCGCGCCGTTGCGGCGGTGCCGGACACGCACGAGATCTACCGCAGGAATATCCGCACTCTGCGAACTCTGGGACACGCGGGATGGCAACGCCTATGGCGCGACTAGCGCCTTGCGCATGGGAACGAACTCGATGGTCTCGCCTTCCCCCACCTCGAAGTGCACCGTGTCCGAGCCCACGTAGCCGCGCGCGGCATAGAGCCTGACGCCGGGGAGCGTCGCCATGAGTTCCACGTGACGAAATCCGCGTGCGCGCGCCTCGTTCTCGCAACGCTCGAGCAGCAGCGTACCGATGCCGCGGCGCGCCTCGCCCGGATCGACGAAGAAGGCGCGGATCTTCGCGGCCTGACTGCGCGGATCGAGAGTCGAGGAGTCGCGCCCTGCGCGGCGGTCGCCGCCGAACAGGGTCGAGCGGTAGCTCCATCCTCCGCATCCGACCAGTCGGCCGTTTTCCTCGGCTGCAAAATAGGTGCCGTCGGCCAGCAACTGTGTATCCACGCCGAACGCGCCGCGCAGGGCGCCCTCAACCTGCGAGGGGCGGTAATCTTGCTTGCTCAATTCGCGGGCCGAGCGCGCGATCAGCGCCTCGAGGCGCGGGATATCGGCCATTGCGGCCGTGCGCAGGGCGATCGCCATAGGCTAGTTCCGCGGCGCAACGGTTTCAGAGCCGTTGCGCCGGTACACCTTGCCGCCCTTCATGACGAAGCTGACCTGCTTGAACTGCTGCGGATCGTCGAGCGGATTGCGCGCCGTCGCCACCAGGTCCGCGAAGCGGCCGGCCTGTACCGATCCGATGCGGTCGGCGGCGCCTATCAGGTCGGCGGCGTTGCGCGTCGCCGCGTACAGAGCCTGAATGGGCGTCATCCCATTGCCGATCAGCAAGCCGAATTCCATGGTGTGATCGCCCTGTCCCAGGTCCGTGCCGTAGGCGATCTTGACCCCGGATTTGACGGCGAGCGGCAAATTGCCCTTGGGGTATAGATCGTTCGCCAACTCCTTCGGTGCCGTGCCGGGGGCCAACAGTTCCGGATGATCGCGAGCCGCCGCGTAGAAGACCTCGTAGACCGAGAGGGTCGGCACGAGATAAGTGCCGTGCGCCTTCATCAGCGCAAAGGTCCGAGCGGTCGCGAAGGAGCCGTGCTCGACCGAGTCGACCCCGGCGCGGACGGCGCTCTCCGCGGTTTCGGCCGGATAGATGTGCGCGGCCACCTTCATGCCGAGCGAGTGCGCGGTCTCCACGGCGACGCGCATTTCCGCATCGGTCATGAGCTGCCGGTGCGGATCGTCGCCGGTCGAGGCGATGCCGCCGGAGGGCATGAGTTTGATCAAATCGGCGCCGCGTCCGCGATGCTCGCGGACTCGCACCCGCGCCTGTTCGGGAGAGTCGACGATGCCGCGATCCCAGCCCGGATGGGAGAGGCCGGGATCGATGCCGTTCCTCGGATCGCCGTGTCCTGCGGTGGGACCCAGCGGCTCCAGGGACACCCAGAGCCGCGGCCCGGGGATCTTGCCTTCGTCGACGGCGTTGCGCACCGACACGGTCTCGTCGCCGCCGCCCACGTCGCGTGCGCCCGTGAACCCCTGCTGCAGCATCTGCCGGACGTTCATGGCCGCGTCCAGGCCGCGATCGATGTCAGAGTGCGTCAGCCAGTATTCTGTGGCGTTGGTGCGCCCCGGCAGCATGGCGGAAATATGCACATGGCAATCGATGAACCCCGGCATCACCGTGGCATCGGACAGATCGATGACTTCGGCCCCCGCCGGCGACACGAATCCGGACTCGACGGAAAGGATTCTATCGTCCCGGATCAGAACCGACACCTGCCTGCGCGGAGCGTCCGCGACGCCGTCGATCAGGGTGCCCGCGTGAATGACGAGGTCGCCGGCGCGGCCGGTATCGGCGGCCGCCGCCAGGAGCAGGCTCAAGGCAAAACGCCGCATACGCAGAGAACTCATCGCGACCTCGGACCGAATTGTCAAAACCGGAGTGTAACGCGGCGTCAAGTCGGGCGCGCATGCTAATCTTCGCGAATCATGTACGAGAAACCGACCGCGCCCCGCAGCATTCGCGAGGTCTTCGACGATGCGATCCGGATCTACAAAGACACCGGGCCCGGCACCTGGCTGCTGGCGTCGGCGCTTGAACTCGTTGCGGCGGCTCCTTGGTTTTTATGGCAGCATCAGTTCACGCCCGCGCTGTCGGACGATCTGGAGGATGCGCCGGCCGCCATGGCCGCGCTGACTGCATCGCTGAGTTCGCCGGCAGTGTGGCTGTCGGCCCTGATTGCGATTCCAATCTACCTGACTCTCTACAATGCACTCATCGCGAATATAAACGGGGTTGCAACCGGACAGGCGCTATCGGCCGGCGACGCGATCGGAGTGAGCGTCCGTTTGTTGCCGAGGGCTTTGCTGCTCGGCCTCCTCTTCGTATGCATCGTCGCGGTCGGGCTGCTGTTGCTGTTCGTGCCCGGTATCTACTGGGCAGGCACTCTGCTGTTGGCATTCGTCGCGCTGGTCGTCGAGGACGCCGGCGTTTCGCAGTCCATGGCCCGCAGCCGGGACCTCATCAAGGGTCATTGGTGGCGTGTCGCGACGCTGGTTTCCTACGTCGTTGTCATCGATCTGTTGGCGTACCTCGCCGTCACCTTGATCACCGGCGCGGCCGCTATGGTGTTCGGCGCCGGCTCGACCGCAACTCTCGCCGTCTCGCAGCTGCTTTCGCTCGCGACGGACGTAGCTGTAGCGCCGTTATATCTGGCGGTTTACCTGGCCACGTACTACGACTTGAAGTCGCGCGCGGCGGCCGAGCGAAGCATGGCGAAGGCGGTGTAGGTGATGACCACCACGACCAGCCAGCGCAGCCAGAGCAGCGGCAGGGACTTGACGATGTAGGCTGCAATGAGCACTCCCATAAAGCCCCCGATGGCGAGCCCGAGCGCCGGGCCCCAGGCGAATTTGCCGGTCTGGAAGAAGCGCAGACTCGCGACCGGCTGCAGCAGTGCGCAGGCCCCCATCATGATGGGAAAGGCGGCGAGCGGGTGCATTCCGAGCAGCGCCAGGGTGATCATGCAGGGCGCATACAAACCGATGCCGGCGCTCATGAGCGCGCCCAGAACGAAGTTGATGCCGACGGCGAGGCCGAACGGCCATCCGCTCAATGCCATCGCGGTCCCGCCGGCCGGAAGCGCGCCCAGATTCTTGGCCACGAAGGCGGCTCCGGCCAGAGCCAACGCAACGCCCATGGTGGCCTGTATCGCCCGCCGCGGCAGGCGCGCGACGACGCCCGCGCCGAGCCATGCGCCCGCCGCCGCAACGCCGACCATCGCGACCAACAGAAGGGGATCGACCAGAATGGCCGTCACGAAAATCAATGCCTCGGCGATACATGCCGGAGTATGGCCGACGTTGAGCGTGCCGGGAATCAATTCGTCGGGCACGATGCGCCGCAATTTGAAAACGGCGGTGGTCGGCGCAAACGAACCTATCCCCAGCGTGTCGAAAAAATCGGTGACGAAACCGATGAGGAGTTCGAGCGGGCTCGGCCAACGCACTTCACGGCTGCGGCGCGCCGCGCGAATGCCGCAGATGATGAAGGCCAGGCAGGCAACGCCGATGGCAACGTAGAAAGAGATCTGTGCGGCATTCATGGGCGCAATATACTATGGGGGCCGCATGAGCACCGCGATGCACTTCCGGATCCTGCGCCTCGATGAGTTCTGAGGGCGCGCCCGCTTCGCCCGCGGCCGCAGGCGCTGCCAAACTCGAGCGCTCGCTGCGATATTGGGATCTGGTTCTGTACGGATTGGCCTACATCGCCCCGTTCGCGCCCTTCAGCACGCTGGGTTTCGTGTGGAGCGAATCGAACGGCTTGATTGTGCTCGCCTATGTGCTCGGCGCCGTGTGCATGTATTTCACGGCGCAAAGCTACGCCACCATGACCGAATCCCTGCCGACGGCCGGTTCGGTATACGGATTCGCACGCCGCTCGTTGGGCGCCTTCCCCGGCTTCATCGCCGGCTGGATGATACTGCTCGACTACCTGCTGATTCCCGCATTCGTATATGTCTTGATCGCGGTGGCGCTTCAGTCGCTGCTGCCGGGCATCGACCGCGGCGTTTGGATCGTGGCGATGGTGACGATGACCACGGCCGTCAATTGGTTCGGGATCACGGTGACCTCGCGCGCCAATTTCATCGCAGTGGCGCTGCAGGTGATCATCATCGCCGGATTTTTGACATTGGGCGTGATCGCCCTGCATGCCGGCAAGGGCAACGGCGGCCTGACCTTCAAGCCCGTGTTCGACGGCGCCGGCTTCGATGCCCGCAAGATTTTCAGTGCGACTTCGATCTGCATCATGTCCTTCCTGGGTTTCGACGCCGTCTCGACGCTGGCGGAGGAAGTGGAGGGCGGCGACAGGCGCGTCGTGGGCAAGGCAATCATCGCGGTTCTGGTGCTGTCGGCGGCGTTCTTCGTGGCCGTCACCTGGGTGCTCGGCAACCTGCTTCCCGGCATCGCGATCAAGGACCCGGCGGCGGCGGTGTATGAGTTGGCGGCCTGGGCCACGGGACCGTGGACTGCGGTGGTGCTGGCATGGACCTATGCGGGTATCGTCGGATTGTCGAACGCGTTGCCGATGCAGGTGGGCGTCGCGCGGGTGGTGTTCGCCATGGGGCGCGACCGGCAGCTGCCCCGCATCTTGTCGCGCGTTCATCCGCGCTACCACACTCCCTACGTGGGGATGCTGGCCACCGCCGCGCTGTCGCTCGCGGTGGCTTTGTTCATGGAGAACCGCCTGGACGATTTGGCCTCGATCGTCAACTTCGGCGCCTTGAGCGGATTTTTGTTCCTGCACGTCTCGGTGCTCGGCTTTTTCGGGCGGGAGCGGGTCAGGGCGCAATGGATTCGGCACCGGCTGGTGCCGATCTGCGGAATCATCGTGGTGCTCGCCGTGTTCTCCGGCATGAGCGCGCTTGCCGCGAAGGTGGGGTCGGCGTGGTTGTGCGTGGGCTTGGTGTATGGGCTGGTGCTCAAGGCGAAGCATCGCGAGGAATTGCACGTCTCCTTGTCCTAGGGACTGTGACCACCCGCGGAGACGGCGCAGCAGCGGCCTTTAGACGGTTTGCTTCGGTCCTTGCACCGGTGCGCGATTGCGGGAATCGCGGCCGTAGTAGTCGGGATAGTCTGCGCTCAAACCTTTGAAGCGCCGGTGCACCCAAAGATACTGCTCGGGCACACGGCGGATTTGCGCCTCCAACAGCCGGTTGAAGCGCTCGACATCGGAAATGAGGTCGTCGCCGGGAAAGCCCTCCAGGGCGGGCCCGATGACCACCCGGTACCCTGCGTTGCCGGGCAGGCGCTCCGGAAAGTAGGTCAGGACCGCGGCGCCGGAAATGCGCGCAAGACGGGACGTGGCGGTGGTGGTGGCGGCCGGAATCCCGAAGAAATTCACCATCGCCGCGCCCTTGTTGCGGTAGCTCTGATCCGGGGCGTACCACACGGCCTCATTGTTCTTCAGCGCGCGAATCATGCTGCGTATGTCATCGTAGGGGATCGGCTTGCCGTGGCGCAGGAAGCTGGTGAGCATGGTGTGCGACAGCACCGCGTTCTTCATCGGGCGATACAGCACGTTGAGCGGCACCACGGTACCCAGGATGCGGGTGGCGATTTCGATGGTGGTGAAATGGCCGCCGATCATGATGGCGCCGCGGCCCTTGGCGAGCGCAGCCTGCAGATTCTCGATGCCCCGGACCTCGGCGAGGGCATGCACCCTGCGGTCGCTGCTCCACCAGGTATTGGCGGTCTCACACAACCCCATCCCCAGGCTGCTGCAATGGCGATCCACCAGGTCTGCGCGGTCCTTTGACGAGAGCGCGGGCATGCATAGTTCGATGTTGCGGCGTGCGATGCGCACATAGGCGAGCGGCAGGCGGCGGATGACCCATCCCAATGCCGAACCGACGCGCCGTTGCACGGGGTAGGGCAGCAGTTCGACGACGCGCAACATGCAGAGGCCGGCCCAGGTCGCCCAATACTTGGGTAGAAAAAGTTCTAGCCGCATCGCCGGCGCGCGCATGCGCTCGAAGCGGGGTAGGCATAGTATGCGGCAGATGTATTCATGGCTTCAGCGAATCAGATCCCTGCGGCACGGCTTTTGGTACGGCGTCTCGCAGCGCATTCGCTGGTCGCGCGGCGTGTTCATGGAAACGCCCGCACTCGAACTTTGCGCCGTAGACCTCCAGCAGGCCGAAAGAATAGCCGCGTTGCGCGAGCGTTACCAGGTACAGTTCGAGCAACGGATGAGCGCCGAGACCAGCGTGCGCAATTATGAATATCTGGACATTCTGGATCGCGGCTGGCGCAAAGCCGGGCTTGAACGGCCGGCGGGGGGCGAGCTTTGCGATATCGGATGCGCGAGTTTCTGGTATGCCGCGGCACTCGATGTCTTCTTCCGCCCCGCTCGGATGGTAGGGGTCGAAGTCGAGGGTCACCGGCTGTTCCGCGACGGGCATACCCGGATAGACTATGCTGCCGGCTACCTGTCCCACCTGCCGAATGCCCGCTTCGTGGTCGCAGACTACACCGCCTACAGGGAGCCTGCCGACATCATCACCTGTTGGTTTCCCTTCCTTACACCCATCGCCATTCTGGCCTGGCGCCTGCCCCTGTGCCTGCTCGCGCCGCCGCTCATGTTTGCACGGATTCAACATAATCTACGGCCCAATGGCCTTTTTTTCATGGTAAATCATGGCCTGCATGAATGGGCGTTGAGCCATCGATACTGCACCGCAGCAAATCTGCGTTTGGCTGCTCATTGGATTGAGCCTACGGCCTCAAACGGACAGCGCCTGAGCCCGCCGGTGCTTTCCTGGTGGCACCCTACGTAATGGAAATATTCGTACTAATCAGTAAATTGCTGTAACATTCCACCCGGTTCGTGAATTTCTACTTGGTCCGTTTCTGGTCACCGCGCCGCTCCGGCGTCACCTTGGCCACAACCCACAAAGCAGGTTTCTTCGATCCAGGTGGCAGGCACCTTGCAGATTGCACCGCAGTACGCTCGCGTGACCGGCCGATAGCTTCTTTTTAGTAGGTATTCTTCACATGACGAAAATGTATGTTGGCAATCTCCCGTTCTCAATGGACGAGTCCGCGGTACGCGCGCTGTTCGAAAAGCATGGCGCCGTTCAGTCGGTGGCGCTGATCAATGATCGCGACACCGGTCGGCCCCGCGGCTTCGGCTTCGTTGAAATGGCCAGCGCGGATGCTGCGCGTGCCATGCAGGCCTTGAATGGCCACGATGTCGACGGGCGAGCGCTGAAGGTGAACGAGGCTCAGGAGCGCACCGGCGGCGGTGGCGGCGGCGGCGGCGGATCTCGCGGTCCGAAGCGCTGGTAATATCGCTTAGCATCGAGTGAGGACTGGGGCCGCAGCGATGCGGCCCCAGTCGTTTTGCAAGATCAAGGTCCGAGCGATCAGGGTTTACGCCCAAGTCTGCTTTGCCTATAATCGCGCCCCTCGGCGGGTACCCTAAAACTTTCGGGCCCGCGTTCGAAGGTTGACGGCCCCGACGGGGCTTCGCGTTGATTGAAGAGGGGGCCGATGGTCCCCTTTTTTGTTTGAGATTGGGAATTTCAAGAATGCGTGACGCCTTGATGCGCCTGCTGGAGCCGCCTGTCGAGGCGCTGGGCTATGAATTGGTGGACGTCGAGTTTGCGCGCGGTGCCAAGGGCGGTGTCCTCCGGATATTCATCGATCGCCGCGCCGATGGCGCCGGCGCCGGCGTCACGGTAGATGATTGCGCGCGCGTGAGTCACGCGGTGAGCCAGGTGCTCGAGACCCAGGATCCGATCAAGGGCCACTACACGCTGGAAGTCTCTTCGCCGGGATTCGATCGGATCTTGCGGACTCGCGCGCATTTCGAGCGGTTCGTCGGCGAACGCATATTCGCCGAATTGAAGGTGGCGATCGACGGGCGGCGGCGTTATGTCGGGGTATTGAAGTCGGTCGAGGGAGATACGATTGTAATGGAGGTCGACGGCAAGGCGCACAGCCTGCCGCTCGAACGAATTCAGAGGGCAAGATTGCGGCCGGTGTGACGAGGAGTCCGAAAGACCATGAATAAAGAAATCCTGATGGCGGTCGACGCCGTCTCGAACGAGAAGGGTGTTGACAAGGAGATCATCTTCGACGCGCTCGAAGCCGCGCTCGCATCCGCGACCCGCAAGAAGCACGGCGAAGAGCTGGATGTGCGCGTTTCAATCAACCGCAAGACCGGCGCCTACGACACGTTTCGCCGCTGGAAGGTGTTTGCCGACGATTCCACGGAGCTCGAGGTGCCGGAGCGCGAGCTGCGCTTGGACGACGCGCGCGACATCGACAAGGACGTGGAGCCGGGCGGCTATGTGGAGGAGCCGATGGAGTCGGTGCCCTTCGGCCGCATCCTCGCGCAGACCGCCAAGCAGGTCATCGTGCAGAAGGTGCGCGAGGCAGAGCGTGCCCAGGTCGTCGACGCCTACAAGGACCGGGCGGGCACCCTGGTCAGCGGTATCGTCAAGCGCGTCGATCGCAACGGCGTCTACGTCGATCTCGGCGCGAATGCGGAAGGCTTCATCGCCCGCGAGGAGATGATTCCTCGCGAGCCGGTGCGCTCCCAGGACCGCATCAAGGCTTATTTGAAAGAGGTGCGCACCGAACCGCGCGGTCCGCAGCTCTTTCTGTCGCGCACGGCCCCTGAGTTCCTGATCGAGCTGTTCAAGCTCGAGGTGCCGGAAGTGGGCCAGGGCCTCATCAATATTCTTGCCGCAGCGCGCGATCCCGGCGTACGCGCGAAGATCGCCGTGCGCAGCAACGATCCGCGCGTCGATCCGGTGGGCGCGTGCGTCGGCATGCGCGGTTCGCGTGTGCAGGCGGTTTCCAACGAGATCGCCGGCGAACGGGTCGACATCATTCCCTTCGACGACAACAACGCGCAGTTCGTCATCAACGCGATGGCGCCTGCGGAGGTCACCTCGATCGTGGTGGACGAGGATTCTCATTCGATGGACATCGCGGTGTCCGAGGACAAGCTCTCCCAGGCGATCGGCAGGGGCGGCCAGAACATCCGCCTGGCGAGCGAGCTGACGGGCTGGGAGTTGAACGTCATGAGCGAATCGCAGGCCGAGGCGAAGAGCGAGTCCGAGTCCCTGGCGTTGCGCGAAACCTTCATGAAGCAGCTCGATGTCGACGCCGACGTCGCGAGCATCCTGGTGCAGGAGGGTTTCTCGACCATCGAGGAGATCGCCTACGTGCCCGCCAGCGAATTGAACGGAATCGAAGAGTTCGACGAGGAAATCGTCAAGGAACTGCGCACCCGTGCACGCGATGTACTGCTGACTCAAGCAATCGCCAGCGAGGAATCGGTGGATGGCGCGGAACCGGCCGCCGACCTGATCGAAATCGCCGGCGACAACCTGGCCAAGACCCTGGCGCGCAAGGGAGTACGAACCCGCGACGATCTGGCGGACCTCGCCGTCGACGAGCTGGTGGAAATGGGCAGCCTCGACGAAAAGAAGGCGGCGGAACTGATCATGGATGCCCGCAAGCACTGGTTCGCGGAAGAAGCTAAGGTTTAGGAGCTAGTATGGCAGATGTTACCGTCGCCCAATTCGCCGAGGTGCTGAAGGTCCCGGTCGACCGGCTGCTGCAGCAGCTCGATCAGGCCGGGATCAAGGTCGACAGCGCGGAGGACATGATCAGCGAAGATGCGAAGCACGAATTGCTGACGCACCTGCGGCGCAGCCACGGTCACGACGATCTGCAGGCCGATGCGGCGCCGCGCAAGATCACCCTGCGGCGCAAGTCGCAGTCGGAGCTGAAGCTCGCCAGCCCCCAAGGGCGTGCGCGCACGGTCAACGTCGAAGTCCGCAGCAAGCGAACCTACGTCAAGCGCGAGGTGCTCGAGGACCAGGCGCGCCATCAGCAGGAAGAGATGGAGCGTCAGCGCGAAAGCGAGGAGCAGGCCAAGGCGGCGCTCGAGCGCGCGGAGAACGAACGCCTCGAGAAGGAGCGCCAGGACCGGGAGCGTCTCGAAGAAGAGAGCCGGCGGCGCAGCGACGAGGAAAATCGCAAGCGGACGGCGGAAGAAGAAGCACGCCGCCAGGCCGAGGTTCTGGCGCGTGAAACCGCCGAACGCGAACGCAAGGCCGCGGCGGCCAAGCCCGGCAAGGCGACCCGCGAAGTGGTGGACGACAAGGCGACCCGCTACGGTCGGCAGGAACTGCACATCGTCGGCGACGTCAGCTCGCGCCATAAGAAGAAGAAATCCCGGGATGGGCGCCGCCGCTCCGTCGGCGGCGAGTCCGATGCCAAGCACGGCTTCGAAATGCCGACAGCGCGCGTGGTGCGCGAGGTGGCGATCGGCGAGGCCATGACGGTCGGCGAGCTCGCGCAAAAGATGGCGGTCAAAGCCACCGAAGTCATCAAAGTCATGATGAACATGGGTGTGATGGCCACGATCAACCAGATGATCGAACAGGACACCGCCGTGCTCGTGGTCGAGGAAATGGGCCACACCGCCGTGCTGCGCAAAGAAAACATCATCGAGGACGATCTGCAGGGCGAGGCGGATTCCTCGCTGGAGGTGCTGCCGCGTCCGCCGGTGGTGACGGTGATGGGCCATGTCGACCATGGCAAGACCTCGCTGCTCGACTACATACGCCGCACCAAGGTGGCGGCGGGCGAGGCCGGAGGCATCACTCAGCACATCGGCGCCTACCATGTGGAAACCGCCAAGGGCATGGTCACCTTCCTCGACACCCCGGGTCACGCGGCCTTCACCTCCATGCGGGCGCGCGGCGCTCAGGTCACCGACATCGTGATCTTGGTGGTGGGCGCAGACGACGGCGTCATGCCGCAGACCATCGAGGCCATCCAGCATGCGCAGGCGGCCAAGGTGCCCATCGTGGTGGCCATCAACAAGATCGACAAGCCGGAAGCGGACCCGGAAAAGGTCAAGCAGGATCTGACCAAGTACGGCGTGATCCCCGAGGAATGGGGCGGCGAGAATATATTCGTGCCCGTATCGGCGAAAACCGGGCAGGGCGTGGATCAGCTGATCGACAGCATTCTCCTGCAGGCCGAGGTTCTCGAGCTGAAGGCGCCCACCTCGGGACTTGCGGCGGGCTATGTAATCGAGTCGAGCCTTGAGAAGGGGCGCGGCGCGGTGGCGACGGTGCTGGTGCTGCGGGGCACGCTCAAGCTGGGCGATCCCTTGCTCATCGGCCAGGAATTCGGACGCGTGCGGGCGCTGTTCGACGAGGCGGGGCAGCCCGTCGAGTCCGCCGGACCCTCGATTCCGGTCGTGGTGCTGGGCCTGTCGGGCGCGCCGAATGCGGGGGATGAGCTGCTGGTGGTGGAGAGCGAGCGCAAGGCGCGCGAAGTCGCAATGCACCGGCAGTCGAAGTCGCGGGACGTCAAGCTCGCGCAGAAGAGCGCAAACATGCAGGACGTGTTCTCGACCATGGGCGAGAGCAAGGCCGACCTGGTGCAATTGTTGGTCAAGGCCGATGTGCAGGGCAGCGTCGAAGCGCTGCGCGATGCGCTCAATGGACTGTCGACACCCGAAGTCGGCGTGAACATCGTGGCCTCCGGCGTCGGCGGCTTGACCGAGTCCGACGTCACGCTGGCCGCGGCCTCCAAGGCGCGCATCATCGCCTTCAACGTACGCGGCGACGCCGCGGCCCGCGCAGCCATCAAGGAACACGGCGTGGACGTGCGCTACTACAGCATCATCTACGAGGCCATCGACGACATCAAGGCGGTGCTCACGGGCATGCTGTCGCCCGAGGTCAAGGAATCCATCGTGGGTCTTGCAACGGTGCGCAGCGTTTTCCGCTCGAGCAAATTCGGCACGGTCGCCGGATGCATGGTGATCGACGGCTACGTGCGCCGAAACTTTCCGATTCGCGTCCTGCGCAACAACGTCGTCATTTTCGAGGGTGCCTTGGAATCCCTGAAGCGCTTCAAGGACGACGTCAACGAAGTGCGGGCGGGAACCGAATGCGGCATCGGCGTGAAGAACTACAATGACGTGCAGGAAGGCGACCAGATCGAATGCTACTCGCGGGTGGAAGTCGCGCGGACGCTGGCGTCGCCACCGGTGTCGTAGGACCTAATGTCGGACGGAATCTCTGAAGCCAATGTCGGACGGGGTCGCTTCGACCCCGTAGATTCTGCGCGTAGCGCATGAAAGACAATCCGCGTGCGCGCCGGCTGGGTGAGCAGATCCAACGTGAGATCGGGGAGCTGCTGCGCCGCAATGTGAAGGACGAGCGCATCGGCAATGTGACCATCACGGCCGTCAACGTCACGGGCGATTTGCGCAGCGCCAAGGTGTACTACCTGGTCTTCGGCAAGGACGGCCCGGACCCCAAGGTGCAGCGGGGACTCGAAAGCGCCGCCGGATTCCTGCGCAACGCGCTGTCCAAATCCTTGATGATCCGCCACACGCCCACCTTGAGCTTCGAACTCGACACCACGATCGAGCGCGGCGTGCGCTTGACCCAGCTGATCGACTCGGTCAGCAAGCAGGCTGTGAGCGCCGCAGGCGACGCGGCGGCCGCTCTCCCGGCGGACTCGCCCGAGGACGGCCACGTGATCGACGAGGGTTGATCGTGCCGGTCGACACCCACGGCATTTTGCTGCTCGACAAGCCGGTGGGCCAAAGTTCGGCGGGCGCCGTCGCCCGCGCGAAGCGTCTGTTCGATGCGCGCAAGGCCGGCCACACCGGATCGCTCGATCCTCTGGCGTCGGGCCTGCTGCCCATCTGCTTCGGCGAAGCCACCAAATTCGGCGCGCTGCTGCTCGATGCGGACAAGACATATCGGGTGACGGTTCGTCTCGGCGAGCGCACCCCGAGCGCGGATCGTGAATCCGATGTGATCGAAAGGCGCGAGCTGCCGCACTACACGCGGCTCCAGCTCGATCAAGCCCTTGGCGCGTTTCCGCGCGAATATTTGCAGGTGCCGCCCATGCATTCGGCACTCAAACAGGACGGAAAGCCCCTGTATTCCTACGCTCGGTCGGGCATCACGCGCGAACGAGCCGCGCGCGCGATTCTCATCCGCGAGATGCACCTGCTCGACTGGCAGCCACCCGACCTGTCGTTCGACGTGCGTTGCACGAAGGGCACCTACATACGGGTCTTGGCCGAGGATCTTGCCGCGCAAATCGGAACGATTGCGCATTTGGCGCACCTGCACCGGCTCGGCGTGGCGCCGTTTGGTGCAGAACGGCAATGGACATTCGAGGCCTTGGAATCGATGAGCCTGGAGGAGCGCAGGGCGGTGCTGCTGCCCGTGGACGCGGCGCTCCTGGGCCGGCGGCGGCTGGACCTCTCCTTAAGCGGGGTCGGGGCGCTGCGCCGGGGGCAGACCGTGTCGATACCGGTAGAGCCGCCCGGAACCGTGCGTATCTACGCGGCCGGGCTGGGATTTCTCGGTTTGGGGGAGATCGACGCGGCCGGCCGCTTGGTTCCGCTGCGACTTATTTCGTCCGAATCGATCCCACCGCAGCGAATCCCTGCTTGAGAGCGGGTGCCGCGACGCGTACAATGCGCGCCTTCTTAAAAGGTCTAAGTTATTGATTGAGGTTTGATTTCAATGCCACTTACTCGAGAAGAAAAGAC
The DNA here is from genome assembly GCA_963702735.1 of uncultured Gammaproteobacteria bacterium. Taxonomy (GTDB): domain Bacteria; phylum Pseudomonadota; class Gammaproteobacteria; order Steroidobacterales; family Steroidobacteraceae; genus Bog-1198. The sequence continues at coordinate 87,708 of CAVPDW010000004.1, forward strand.
GGGCGTCGTCGGTAAATTCCAGCGCAGCGCGCAGGACACCGGTTCCCCCGAAGTTCAAATTGCCTTGTTGTCCGAGCGCATCAACGGCTTGAGCCAGCATTTCACCACGCACAAAGCCGACCATGCGTCGCGTCGCGGGCTGCTCAAGATGGTCAATCAGCGCCGCAAGCTGCTCGATTATTTGAAGAGCAGAACTCCGGACAAGTACACGCAATTGGTCGAACGCTTGGGGTTACGCCGCTAAGCGCCGTTTCAGGCCGGCATGCGTACGCATCGGCCTTCGTTCAACGTTTTCTAATTCGCTGAGGGGCTAAGTGAGCGCTATCAAAAAGAGTTTTAAGTATGGGGATCACACCGTAACCATCGAGACGGGTGAACTTGCGCGTCAGGCCGACGGCGCCGTTCTCGTCAGCATGAGCGACACGGTGGTTCTCGTCACGGCGGTCGGTCTGAAGAAGCCGACGCCCGGCCGCGATTTCTTTCCGCTCACGGTGAACTATCAAGAGAAGACCTACGCCGCGGGCCGCATCCCCGGCGGCTTCTTCAAGAGGGAAGGCCGCCCCACGGAGAAGGAAACCCTGACATCCCGCCTGATCGACCGCCCGATTCGGCCGCTGTTCCCCGAAGGCTTCATCAACGATGTGCAAGTGGTGGCCTCGGTGATCTCGGTCAATTCAGAAGTGGATCCCGACATCGCCTCGCTGCTCGGCGCTTCCGCGGCGCTCGCCATTTCCGGCATGCCGTTCCTGGGTCCGATCGGCGCCGCGCGCGTCGGCTACCTGGACGGCAAGTACATTCTGAATCCCACCGCGACGCAGTTGAACGAATCGAAGCTCGATCTGGTGGTGGCGGGCACGCATGAAGGCGTGCTGATGGTCGAATCGGAGGCGCAGGGCCTGAACGAGGAAGTCATGCTCGGCGCGGTCATGTTCGGTCACGCCGAGATGCAGACGGCGATCAAGGCCATCAATGAACTCGCGGCGGAAGCCGGTAAGCCGAAGTGGTCATGGGTCGCTCCGGAATCCGACACCCTGCTCAAGAATGCGGTGAGCGCGCTGGCCGAAAAGCCCCTGGTCGCCGCCTATGCGCTGACGGAGAAGCAGCAGCGTCACACGCGCATCGGCGAGATCAAGAACGCGACGCTCGAAGCGCTGACCAAGGGCGATTCGCCCAAGTACAGCGCCGATCAGGTCGGAGGCGAATTCTTCAATCTCGAGTACCGGCTGGTGCGCGAGCGAATTCTGGAGGGTCACCCGCGCATCGACGGCCGCGACAACAAGACCGTCCGCGGCATCAATATCCGCACCGGTGTATTGGCCCGAACCCACGGCTCGGCCCTGTTCACCCGCGGCGAGACCCAGGCCTTGGTGGTCACCACCCTGGGGACGGGACGCGATGCACAGATCATCGACGGACTGACCGGCGAACGCAAAGAGCCGTTCATGCTGCACTACAATTTTCCCCCGTTCAGCGTCGGCGAGACCGGCATGATGGGATCGCCGAAGCGGCGCGAGATCGGCCACGGCAATCTGGCGAAGCGCGGCGTCAAAGCCGTGATGCCGGGAGTCGAGAAGTTCCCGTACGTGATCCGGGTCGTCTCGGAAATTCTCGAATCGAACGGATCGAGCTCCATGGCCTCGGTGTGCGGCACGAGCCTGGCGCTGATGGATGCGGGGGTGCCGATCAAGGCGCCGGTGGCCGGCGTCGCGATGGGACTGGTCAAGGAGGGCGCACGATTCCAAGTGCTCACCGATATCCTCGGCGACGAGGATCATCTCGGCGACATGGATTTCAAGGTCGCCGGCACCAAGGACGGCATCACGGCGCTGCAGATGGACATCAAGATCACGAGCATCACGCGCGAGATCATGAAGGTTGCGCTGGACCAGGCACGCGATGGGCGCCTGCACATCCTGGGCGAGATGAACAAGGTGCTCTCCAAGCCGCGCGAGAACATGTCGGAGTGGGCGCCCACCATCATCACGCTGAAGATCGACCCGGAAAAGATACGCGACGTGATCGGCAAGGGCGGCGCCGTCATTCGGCAGATCACCGAGGAGACCGGCACGTCCATCGACATCGAGAACGACGGCACGGTGAAGATCGCCTCGGTGCAGGGTGCCGCGGGGCGCGAAGCCCAACGGCGCATCGAACTGATCACCGCCGACGTGGAGGTGGGCAGGGTGTATGAGGGCAAGGTCGCGCGCTTGATGGACTTCGGCGCCTTCGTGACCATTCTTCCGGGCCGCGACGGCTTGGTGCACATCTCGCAGATCTCCGAAGAGCGCGTCGAGCGCGTCGGCGACAAGCTGAAGGAAGGCGACGTGGTTCGGGTCAAGGTTCTCGAGGTGGATCGCCAAGGGCGCGTGCGATTGTCGATGCGCAATGTGGACGCCGCCTAGAGGGGGCGCGCTGCGGGGGATGGCCCTCGCGGCGGCGACGTGCGCCGCCGCAATCTCGATCGCCGGCGCCGCGGGCCCGGCAGACACCCAAACAACGCCCGGCGGCACCGACAGTCTGTCGAGCGCCGACGGCCGGTATCCCGAATGGCTGGATGCTGCGGTGCCTGCGCGCATCGACTTCTTCCGCCATGCGAACGGCGGCTGGATCAATGCCAATCCCATACCCCCGGACCGCGCCTACTGGGGGGTCGACACCGTGCTCGAGCAGAACAACCAGGTGTTCATCCGTGATCTGCTGGTGTCCCTGTCCCGGGACAAGGGCGCCGCCGAGGGCGGCGTACGGCGTAAGCTGGCCGATTTTTACGCAAGCGGCATGGACGAGGAGGGCATCGAGGCGGCAGGAACTGCGCCCTTGCAGCCGGAGTTCGACCGGATCGCGGCCATCGCCGATACGGAGGGACTGCTGGAGGAGTTTGCCCGCCTTCAGGTGATCGGAGTTGCCGCGCCGCTGCAATTCGGCCAGATGCAGGATTTCAAGGACAGCACGCGGGTGATCGCCTTGGTATTGCAGGGCGGTCTCGGGCTGCCGAATCGCGATTACTACTTGAAGAGCGAGCCCATCTTCACCGCGGCGCGCGCCGAATACGTGGGTCATGTGGCGCGCATGCTCGAGCTTGCGGGCGAATCGGCCGCGGCGGCGGAGCGGCAGTCGAAGAACGTGATGGCATTGGAGACGCGGCTCGCCCGGGCGTCGATGTCCGACGTCGAGCAGCGCGATCCGCGCGCCATCTATCATCCGATGACTCTGGAACGGGCCGCGGCGCTCACGCCGCACCTGAATTGGCGGGCACTCATGCAGGGCGTCGGGCATCCGGAGATCGTGTCGCTGAACGTCGCGACCCCGGAATTCTTCAAGGCGCTCGACCGGGAGCTGCCGGGTACGACGCTTGCCGACTGGAAGGCGTATCTGCGCTGGCAACTCATCGACGCGTACGCGCCCTATCTACCCCGGGCCTTCGTGGATGAGGATTTCCGCATGCGCAGGGTGCTGACCGGAGCGCAGGAGCTGCAGCCGCGATGGTTGCGCGTGTTGGCCGCGGAAGACGAGGCGCTGGGTTTCGCGCTCGGCGAAATGTACGTGGCGAGGAAATTCTCTCCGGCGGCGAAGCGCGCAGCCACCGCCATGGTCGAGCGCGTCCGCGACGCACTGCGCGGCGATCTGCGCACGCTCGAATGGATGTCTGCGGCGACGCGCGCTCAAGCCCTCGAGAAGCTCGGGCAAATGGAGCTGCGCATCGGGTATCCCGACCGCTGGCGCGATTATTCCGCGCTCAAAATCGATCGCGGCGCGTATGCGCTCAATGTCTTGCGCGCGCGCGAGTTCGAGCAGCGCCGCCAGTTCGACAAGATCGGCAGGCCGGTCGATCGCAGCGAATGGTCGATGACTCCGCAAACGGTGAATGCCTACTACGATCCGTCGATGAACAGCCTTAACGTCCCGGCGGGCATCCTGCAGCCGCCGTTCTTCGACGAGAATTGGCCCGATGCGGTGAACTACGGCGCCACAGGGGCGACCACCGTCGGCCACGAAATGACGCACGGCTTCGACGATCAGGGGGCGAAGTTCGACGGACACGGCAATCTCAAGGATTGGTGGGCGGCGGCGGACTTGAAGAAATTTCAGGCGGCGACGCGCTGCATCTCCGAGCAATTCTCGCGCTATACGGTGCCCGGCGGATTGCACGTTCAGGGCGACTTGGTCGCGGGCGAAGCCGTGGCGGATCTCGGCGGCTTGATATTGGCGCGGCGCGCATTGCATTCGCTGCCCGGCGTCAAGGCCGCCGCGCAGGACGCCTCGCAGGATCAAATGTTCTTCATCGCCTTCGCGCATTCCTGGGCCGGACAGATGCGCCCGGAGCAGGCTCAGGAATTGGTGACCACGGATCCGCATCCTCCGGCGGAATTCCGCACCAACGGCACTTTGGCAAATGTCGCAGAGTTTCAGGCGGCGTTCGCGATACCCGCCGGAAGTCCGATGGTTGGACGCGAGCGCTGCGTCATCTGGTAGCGGCCGCAGCTCCGCCTCCCGCACTTGCGGGAGCGTTCGCTCATCCGTCCCGCCACAGTCACTTGGCGTCGACGTGCTCGTCTCGGTCCTTCTCCCCGGATCGCATCGTCGACAACGCTTTGAAGGAATCGTCCGCCGGCGAACGGATCCGCGGCGGTCGAATCGCTTGCTGCTGACTCATGATCTGCTTCAGGCTCTGGTCGAGGAGACCGCTCACCGGGCCATGCGAGCTCGTGTCGTAGGCGCGGATGACGTTGACCATGAATTCCTGACTCAGGATGGGTTCGGCAAGATTTTCCTGCTCTGCGATCACCTGCAACAGAATGCTGCGGGTGATGTCTGCATTATTCTTCTTGTCGACGACGACGAATTCGATCCTTTCGACCACCAAGCGCCGGACATCAGCCAATGTGATGTACCGGCTTTCGACCGTGTCATATAGGCGACGATTCGGATATTTCTTTATCACTCGCGGTTCGCTCATGGGGCTCCTCGCTCGTGTTGGCCGACGCGACGCCGGAAGATGCCGGTTCGTGCCAGACCACGCTACCATTCCCGAGGGATGGCTGATCAAGGATAGCGCAACGCAGCGCGAAGGCAAATCGGCATTTAATCTCTTATTTGTTAAGTAGTTACGCGCACATTCAAACGTTTTGGGACCCGGCCGACGTGCCAATTCCCGATGCCCCAGTCCCAAACTTCCGCCAAACTCGCGCGGGCCAGAGCGGCAGGGGCCTTAAGCCCCAACATCGAGAAGACCGACAAGAGCTGTGGTACTGCGGCCGCCGAATCCACGCTCACACTGCGTCTCGACTTGGCCAGTTTGCTGTCGTTCTGTTCGGTGAGCACCGGAACGTGCGCATACGCAGGCCGGGGCAACCCCAAGCGCTCCTGCAAATAAATCTGGCGCGGTGTGTTGTCCAGAAGATCGGCGCCGCGAACGATGTGCGTCACTCCCTGTTCGGCGTCGTCGACCACCACGGCCAAGAGGTAGGCGAAGATTTGGTCACGCCGCTTGAGGACGACATCCCCGAGGGCGGCGGCCACATCTTGACGGTAGGTACCCTGTATGCGGTCGTCAAACACGATCGAGCCGCGGTCCACGCTCAAGCGAACAGCGGTCTGTGTACCCGTGGCCGCCGGGCGCATGCGGCAGGTTCCGGGGTAGCGGTTCTCGTCCTCGAGCTGCGAGCGGCTGCAGGAACACTCGAACGTCAGATTGCGGGCCCGCAGGCTCTCCAATGCGGCGGCGTACAGTTCGCTGCGTGCGCGCTGGCGCACGGCCTCGCCGTCCCATTCCATGCCGAAGGCCTGCAAGGTGTGCAGAATGCGGTCGGCGGAACCCGCCGCTTCCCGCGGCCTGTCGAGATCCTCGATGCGTACCAGCCAGCGCCCGCCATGCGCCCGGGCATCGAGGTAGCTCGCCGCCGCGGCATAGAGAGAACCCAGGTGCAAATCGCCCGAAGGGGTCGGGGCGAATCGGCCGACATAAGGCGGCGGTTCAGCGGTACCGGTCGTCGCGATCGCCGTATTGCTTCTCGCGGCGCTCGCGCCGCTCCTGTGCTTCGACCGACAGGGTGGCGACCGGACGGGCTTCCAAGCGCTTGATGCCGATCTCTTCGCCGGTCTCGAGACAGTAGCCGTACGAGCCGTCCTCGATACGCTTCAGCGCCTCGTCGATCTTTCGGATGAGCTTGCGCTCGCGGTCCCGGGTGCGCAGCTCCAGGCTGAATTCCTCTTCCTGCGTGGCCCTATCGTTCGGGTCCGGGAAGTTGGCCGCCTCGTCCTTCATGTGCAGCACGGTGCGATCGACCTCGACCATCAGGTCGCGTTTCCAGTTCTGCAAAATTCGCGCGAAGTGCTCCAACTGCTCCTTGTTCATGTACTGCTCGCCGCGGCGGGCGATGTACGGTTTTACATTGCGCGGGCCCGCCAGCAAGCTGGCGGATGCGCCGGCTTCGCCGTCGACGTCCTCGTCGTTTTGCGCGATGCGTGTCAGCACGAGCGGGCGGGTATCGAACTTGATCGGAGCGACTTTTTCGTGGGTCGCCTTGGGTGGCTTGGGTGTGGCGCGCGGCGCCTTCACCGCCTCGGGCTTGGCCGCCGCGGGCTTTGCGATCACGGGTTTGGGGGCAGGCTTGTTGGGTTTCACTGTTACCTTCGATGTGGCAGGCGATGGCTTGGGCTTGGAGGGCGGTCGCACCACCTTTTTGGGAGCGGCCGCCTTGTGAGCCGCTTTCTTCGGTGTCGCCTTGCCTGGCCGCTTAGCCGCTTTATTGGGTTTCTTCGAGGGCATTTGAAGTCTCCGCCTCCTAACGAAAGAGCGCGCGATTATACCGACGCATTCTGGCCTGTACAGGCCGTAGACAGAACATATTTTGCTAACTTAAGTCCATGATTGAAAAGCGAATCCGTAAGCGTCCGGCGCCCTCATGCCCCAAGCTTTAGGGCTTCCGGCCTCTACGGGGGGGTTATGGGGGCGGCGCAGGTCCAGCCGGGCTGCCGATGTTCGACCGTTACCGTCGTGTAAATTCCGCCTCGAACGTTGAATTCCGCCAGTAGGCGCATGAATCGAGGCGCCGTCGCGGCCACCAGATGGCCCAATATCTCATTGGTCACCGCCTCGTGGAACGCGCCCCTGCTGCGGAACGACCAGATATAGAGCTTCAGGGACTTCAATTCAATGCAGCGCTCATCGGGCACATAGTCAAGCTTGAGCGTTGCGAAGTCAGGCTGTCCCGTTTTCGGGCACAGGCAGCTAAACTCCGGAATAGTCATGCGTATGGTGTAGTCCCGCCCGGGCGCCGGGTTCGCGAAGGTTTCCAAGGACGTGGAAGGTTCGTTCATGAAGGAGTAGGCGGCTACCTTGAGGGTTTACGAAAGTGACGATTACTTTACACTACGCGCCTCATCGACGGCCACGCGGAACGCTCGGACGGGCTCCTAAGGTTCACTCACAATAATGCGCTTAACGAAACTCAAGATCGCCGGATTCAAATCATTCGTCGACCCGACGACGGTCACTTTTCCGAGCAGCCTGACCGGGGTCGTGGGACCCAATGGATGCGGGAAGTCCAACATCATCGACGCGGTGCGCTGGGTGATGGGCGAGATCTCCGCCAAGCACTTACGCGGCGAATCGATGGCGGACGTCATATTCAACGGCTCCGCCGCCCGTAAGCCGCTGGGCGCCGCATCGGTCGAGCTGGTGTTCGATAATTCCGACGGCAAGATAGGCGGGGAGTACGCGAACTACAACGAGGTGGCCCTGCGGCGCGCCGTGAGCCGCGACGGGACCTCGGACTACTTCATCAACGGCATCAAGGTGCGCCGCAAGGACATCACCCAGCTTTTCCTCGGCACGGGCCTGGGCACACGCAGCTACGCAATCATCGAGCAAGGCATGATCTCGCGAGTCATCGAAGCGCGGCCCGACGATCTGCGCGCGTTTCTGGAGGAGGCCGCGGGGATCTCGCGCTACAAGGAGCGGCGCCGCGAGACCGAGAGCCGCATCGGGCACACGCGCGAGAATTTGGACCGGTTGAACGATCTGCGCGAAGAGGTTGAAAAGCAGATTCGCCACCTGCAACGCCAGGCCGCGACCGCGCGGCGCTATCAAACGCTCAAGGAGGACGAACGCAAGCTGCAGGCCGAATTGCTCGCCCTGCGCATGCAGAGTCTGGACGCCGAAGCGGGAGTGCGCGATGCCGCCGCGGCGGCCTGCGAGACCGCGATGCACGCGGTGCTCGCGGACCTTAGGGAGGTCGAGGCGCAGATCGAGCGCATGCGCGCCGATCAGGCGGCGAGGAGCGACGCTCTCGGCGCGATACAGAGCCGCTTCTATGAGGCGGGAGCCGAGGTCACGCGGATCGAGCAAGGCATTCAATTCACGCGCGAGATGCGCCAGCGCCAGGGCGCCGACCTCGAACAAGCCGAAATTCAAGTGGCCGAGCTGACACAGGTCCTGCAACGCGATCGCGGCCAGCTCGAATCGCTGTCCCTTGAACTCGCGACCATGGTGCCCGGTCTCGACGCGGCGCTCGAAGAGGAAGTTCGCACATCGCGCACCTTGCACGGCTGCGAGCAGGCGCTGGCGTCGTGGCAGCAAACCTGGGAGGCGCACGCTCAGGCGGTGGCCCTGCGGCAGCGTGAGACGGGTGTCGAACGCGCGCGCATCGAGCAATTGGAGAGTCAGCAGCGCCGGCTGCTGCTGCAGAAGGAGCGTCAGGGCAGCGAGCGCTCCAGTCTCGCTGAACTTCAGCCTGCCATCGCGCTGGACGGCCTGGAGGAGCGTGCGAGTGCCGCGGGCGATGCCGGACGGCGCGCGGCAGCCGAACTTCAAGAATTGCTCGCGCAGATCACGGTCACACGCGATCGCGAACGACTCGAGGCGCAGACCCAGGGTGCCTTGTCGAAGCGCTGGCAGGACGCGCTGGGCTCGCAGGTGTCGACCGAGGCGCTGCAATCGGCGGCGCTGGGGAAAGTCTCCGGCAAGGTCGCTGAATGGCTGAAGTCGAAGTCGCTCGACCGGCGGCCGCGGGTCGCTCAGCAGTTGCGCGTCGACCGCGGCTGGGAGCGCGCCATCGAAACGGTGCTGGGAGCGTACCTCGAGGCCGTGTGCGTCGAGGGCCTTGAGGGCGTCGCCGATCTGCTGGCCGGCTTCGACGGCGGACATTTGGCGGTTGTGAGCATGGGCGGCGCGCACGCCATTGCGCGCAATGCGTCCTCGCTGCTCGCCAAGGTGCAGGGTGAGGCGCTGCCAGCCTCGGTGCTCGCGCCGGTGTACACCGCCGAGAATTTGCACGAGGCGCTCGAGTTGCAGCGCAGGCTGGGCCCGGGTGAATCGGTGGTGACGCGCGATGGAATATGGCTGGGGCCGGATTGGCTGCGGGTGTCGCGCGACGCCGATCCGCGCGCCGGCGTGATCGAGCGCGAGGAGACCTTGCGGGAGATCCGCGCCCGGGCGAGCGGGCTCGAGGACGAGGTCAAGGGTCTGGAGCGCAGGCTGGAACACACCCGCGAGCACCTGCGCGATCTCGAAGATCGTCGCGAGCACAGCCAAGCGGACGTCAACCGCCTGCATCGCGAACACGTCGATCGGCGCGCCGAGCTGGATTCGGCGGTTGCGCGCAAGCTCGACGCGGCGCGGCGGATGAGCCAGCTTGACACTGAGCTCGGCGATGTTGTTCTCGAGATCGAACGCACGGATGCGGAGTTGCGCGCGTCGCGGGGCCTCATGGAAGTCGCCATCGACAAGTTGGCCGCCCTTGAGCCCGAGCGGGTGGCGCTCGAGCAGGAACGTGATCGCATGCGCGTTCAGTTGAGCGAAGCTCGCTCATCGGCGGCGGCTGCGCAACAGCAGGCACGGGAGCTGGCGGTGCAGGTGGAGTCGAGGCGCTCCTCGCACTCTTCACTGACCACGACCCTGTCGCGCATCGAGACCCAATTGGACGGACTTCGGGTGCGGCGCGACGAATTGGCGCAGCAGCTTGCCGACGGCGAAGCGCCGCTCGCCGCCGAGCATGTCCGGCTCGAACAGGCGCTGCGCGTGCGCACCGAGATCGAGGGTGAGCTGCATGCCGCGAAGATCGCCAGCGACGGGCTCGATGCCGAATTGCGCGATCGAAACGTCGTGGTCGAGCAAACCGAGCAGCGACTGGAAGCGGCACGCTCCAGCCTGGACGAGGCGCGAATGGCCGCATCGCAGGTGCGGGTGCGCCGCGAGAGCGTCGCCGAGCAGCTCGCCGCCACTCATTTCGAACTCGCGTCTCTCATCGACGGGCTCGCGCCGGAGGCGACGGTCGCGGGCTGGGAGTCGCAGCTGGAGGAGACGAAGGGCAAGATCGAGCGTCTTGGGCAGGTGAATCTGGCGGCCATCGGCGAATTCAAGGAACAATCCGAGCGCAAGGAGTACCTGGACCGGCAGTGCAAGGATCTGACCGACGCGCTTGAGACGCTCGAGTCGGCGATGCGCAAGATCGATCGGGAGACCCGCACACGCTTTGAGGATACCTTCGAGAAGGTCAATGCGGGTCTCAAGGAAAAATTCCCGCGGCTGTTCGGCGGCGGCCACGCCTACCTCGAGCTCACCGGCGAAGAGGGCGCGGCGGCCGGGGTGTCCGTCATGGCGCGTCCGCCGGGAAAGCGCAACAGTACCATCAGCCAGCTTTCGGGCGGCGAGAAGGCCTTGACCGCCGTGGCGCTGGTGTTCGCGATATTCGATCTGAACCCCGCGCCGTTCTGTCTGCTGGACGAGGTGGACGCGCCGTTGGACGAGAACAACGTGGGCCGCTTCTGCGACATCGTGCGCGACATGTCGCGCAATGTGCAGTTCATTTTCATCACGCACAACAAGAGCACCATGGAGCTGGCCTCGCAATTGGTCGGGGTCACCATGAACGAGCCCGGAGTGTCGCGCTTGGTGGCCGTCGATGTCGACGAGGCCGTGCGCATGGCGGCGATGTAGGGGAGCTGCAAAGCACTTGGCAGCCGAGCTTCGATGGATACTGCTGGGACTGTGCTTGCCGCTGCTGGCATTCATCTGGTGGTGGACTGCGCGGCGCGCCGGCCAAACGCCCGGTAACGCGGAGCTGCGGCAGTCGCCTCCCGCGCACGATCCGAGGCACGCCGAAGCGGGCGGGGAGACGGCAAGGCCTGCGGCCGAGCCGCGCGACTGGGGTGTGCCGCCCCTCGAACCGCTCAACATCCGCACCGCCGAATTCGACCGGGTGCCCGTGCTCGATGGCCCCATGATGGTTCACGCGGAACCGCAGGCGGCGCGCCCGACGACGGTGACGCACCCGCCGATGACGGCGCGCGCGCCGGCGATCGTGCAGCCTGCGACGGTGGCGCATTCACCGACCGTGGCGCACACGCCGCCCGTCACGCCTTCAGGCAGAGCTGCGAGCTCCACCACGGGGCCGGCGAGCGACAATAGCGACCGCTTCGCCGCGCCGTCGCCGAACGCGGCCGAACAACAGCGGATCGTCACCATCCGTGTTTGCGCCGTGGGCGAGACGCGCTGGTCCGGTGCCCAATTGATGACGGCGCTCGAGATGCATGGCTTGGCATTCGGCCGCTACCAAGTATTCCATCGCAGGCACGTCGACGGTCGGAGCCTGTTCTGCGCCGCAAGCCTCGTCGAGCCCGGCACCTTCGACATCTCGCAAATGGGAAGCCAAGAGTTTCGCGGCGTCACCCTGTTCGCCGTGCTGCCGGGGCCGACCGCGCCTCTCGACACGGTGGATGAGCTCCTGCGGACGGCACGCGGTTTGGCCGAGGAGTTGTCCGGAATGATTCAGGACGCGAAGGGGATGCCCATGTCGCCTCAGCGCGCGACCTCCTTGCGCGAGGATGTCGCGCAGTTTCAGGCCTCGTTGCCGGGATAAGGGCTTCCGATGTGCGCCCAGAAAGCGTCGGGCACGGACAAGAGCGCGGCGGTGAGGGTCGCCCTGCTCAAGGAAACCCTCGATCGCTACAACTACCGCTACCACGCGCTCGACGATCCGGAGGTTCCGGACGCCGAATACGACCGGCTGATGCTCGAACTGAAGGATCTGGAGGCGAAGCACCCGGGCTTGCTGACTCCGGACTCTCCGACGCAGCGGGTGGGTGCGGCTCCCGTGGCGGCCTTCGGCGCCGTGAAACACCGCCTCGCCATGCTGTCGTTGGACAATGCATTCAGCGAGGAGGAGGTGCGCGATTTCGATCGTCGTATTCGTGAACGGCTCGGGCGCGAGGGCCCTGTCCGCTATTCGGCGGAACCGAAACTCGACGGCTTGGCCGTCAGCGCCCTGTATGAAAACGGCGTGTATGTGCGGGGCGCGACGCGGGGCGACGGTGAGACGGGCGAGGACGTCACGCAGAATCTCAAGACCATCAAGGCGCTGCCGCTGAAGCTGCGCGCCGATCGTGCGCCGCGATTGCTCGAGGTCCGTGGCGAGGTGTTCATGCCCTTGGCGGGGTTCGAGCGCTTCAACCGGGAGGCGATCGGACGCGGCGAGAAGATCTTCGTCAACCCGCGCAATGCCGCGGCGGGAAGCCTGCGCCAGCTCGACCCCAAAATGACGGCGGCGCGCCCGCTCGACATTTTCATCTATGCCTTGGGGGTGGTGGAAGGAAGCGCGCTGCCCTCGCATCACGGCGAAACTCTCATGGCATTGCGAGCCTGGGGTTTCAAGATCTGCCCGCAGTCGCGTGTCGTGGACGGCGTCGAGGGCTGCCTCGACTACTACCGTGAGATGGGCGCGCTGCGGCCGAACCTGCCGTATCAAATCGACGGCGTGGTTTACAAGGTCGACGATCTGGAGCTGCAGCGGCGCCTTGGCTTCGTTTCGCGCGCGCCGCGGTGGGCGATTGCTCACAAATTCCCGGCCGAAGAAGCGCTGACGACGGTGCGCGCCGTGGAGTTTCAAGTGGGACGCACCGGGGCATTGACCCCGGTGGCGAGGCTCGAACCGGTATTCGTCGGCGGAGTCACGGTGAGCAACGCGACCCTGCACAACATGGACGAACTCGCCCGCAAGGACGTGAGAGTGGGCGATACCGTGGTCATTCGCCGCGCCGGGGACGTGATTCCCGAGGTGGCGAGAACGCTGAGGGAGCGCCGGATCGCCGGCGCACAGCCCGTGACACTGCCGACCGTCTGTCCGGTGTGCGGATCGCCGGTGGTGCGCGAGGAAACCCAAGCGGTCGCGCGCTGTACCGGCGGCCGAATATGCGCGGCGCAGCGCAAGGAGGAGATCAAGCACTTTGCGTCGCGGCGCGCGCTCGACATCCAGGGACTCGGCGACAAGCTGGTCGAGCAGCTGGTGGACGGGGGTTGGGTGAGTACGCCCGCGGATCTGTATTCGCTGGGGCAGGATCGGCTGGAGACTCTCGAGCGGATGGGCGAGAAATCGGCGCAGAAATTGCGATCGGCAATCGAGGCGTCGAAGCACACCAGCCTGCCCCGGTTCTTGTACGGCCTCGGCATACGTGACGTGGGCGAGGCGACTGCGCTCGCGCTCGCGCGGTACTTTGGAAATATTGCGGCGCTGCGCCGGGCCGATGCGGAGGAGATTCAGCGCGTGGAGGACGTGGGACCCGTGGTGGCCGCCAGTGTCGCAGCTTATTTTCGCGACCCGGAGAACTCATCGATGGTGGATCGTTTGCTCGCTGCCGGCCTCTCTTGGCCGGCGCAGGCGCCCGTCGAGGAGCGGGCGGAACTGGCGGGGAAGAGCTTCGTGCTGACCGGGACTCTGGAGAGCATGACCCGCGAGCAAGCGCAGGAGGCCATCGTGCGCCTCGGCGGCAAAGTGAGCGGCAGCGTATCGAAGAAAACCGACTTCGTCGTGGCAGGAGCGGAAGCGGGTTCCAAACTCAAGAAGGCGCAAGCGCTGGGGATAGCGACGCTCGACGAAGCGGCGTTCCTGAAGCTGCTTAACGCGTAGTCAGGGATGCCGAAGCAGACGCCCGAGGGCGGGGACCATGATGGTCCCCGTCAACAGGCGGGACCGGGAGCCTGCCTTGCCCGAAGGCTCCCGGCGGAGGCAAGTCGTCAGAGTTTCTTCTCGATCTTCGCGTTCTTTTTCAGGCCGTCGATGTAGTCCTGGAATTTCTTCTGCATGATGCCGCTGGTGAGCTGACCCTTGAGCTGGTCGAACGGCGCATCGCGTGTATCCACGAGCTTGATGACGTGCCAGCCGTACTGGGTCTGGACGGGCTCGGGCGTGGTCTCGCCCTTCTTCAGGCTCTTGACCGCATCGCCGAAGGGCTTGACCATCCGCGCGGTTGTGAACCAGCCGAGATCGCCGCCGTTCGCCTTCGAATTGTCGGTGGAATCGGCCTTCGCGAGATCCTCGAACTTCGCGCCGCCCTTGAGCTTCTTGATGACTTGATCGGCCTTTTCCTTGGTGGGCACCAGGATGTGAGAGGCGCGAAACTCCGTTTTGTCCGCGGCGTCGTATGCGGTGTGCAGTTCCGCGTCGCTGGGCTCGTTGCTCTTCACGTATTTCTGCGCGGCGGCGTCGGCAAGAATCTGTGTCCGTACGAGCTCGAGGCGGGTGGCGGTTTCGGGATCCTTGTCCAATCCCTCTTTCTCGCCCTGTGCCGCGATGAGCTGCATGTTGATCATTTGATCAAGGACTTTTTCTTTTTCTTCCGCTGTGACGTCGGATTCCGGCTTGCCTCGCAGCAGGCCCTTCAAATAATCCTCGAAGGCGTCGCGTGAAATGGGTGTGCCATCGACGACGGCGACCGGCGGCGCGGAGACCGGCTTCTCGGCGGCCGCGGGGGCCGCGGCCTGCTGTCCCTTGCCGCAGGCACCCAGCAGTAGGGTGATCGCTGCCACGGTGGACGCGCGCGTCCACGGTAACCTGAAAAATTGCGTCATTTGGTTCCTCTACACAAGAAAAAAAGGCGGCTATGGCCGACATGGCCGATGCGCCCGGGGGCCGCAGTTTAGCCTTTACGGCGCAATCTCTCCAATTATCGATGTATTTTGACGAAAAAACCCGCCGCTCAGTCCGGTGGAGCCGAGGCGTCGATCGCCAGGGCGTGAATATCGGTCCTCAGAAGGTCATCGACGGCGGCGTACACCAGGCGATGGCGGGCCACGGGGGATATGCCGCGGAACGCTTCCGCCACGATGGTCACGCGAAAATGCCCGTGGCCTTGCGCCGCTCCTGCGTGGCCGGCGTGCCGATGGCTCTCGTCCTCGATGACCAGAGCCAGGGGCGCGAAACGGCTCTCCAGACGCCGGCGTAGTCGATCCTCGCGTTCGCTCATCCGGGAGGGTCCGGCGGGGCCGCCTTGGTCTTGCCGCTCAGCCAGAAGATCTGAGGGAGCATGAAAAGGAACATCGCGGCGGGAATGCCGATCACCTTGAAGTGGACCCATGCGCTCTCGGTAAAGTTCCTGGCGATGTAGATGTTGGCGACCGCCAGCAGGGCGAACCAGCCCACCCACAGCGAATTGATCGCGGCCCATGCGCGCGGAGAGACTTGCAAGGCCTCGTCGAACGCGGGCCCGAGCATGCGCTGTACCAAGGGGCGCTTGCCCAGAACCATGCTGCCGAGGAAGGCCGCTGCCGCCAGTGCGAGCAGTACCGTGGGCTTCCACTGGATGAAACTGCGGTCGTGCCGCCACAGCGTGGCGGTGCCGAGAACGAGGACGACCGCGGCCGTGACCGCGTGCATGGTCTTGAATTTTCCGGTCTGCAGCCGGTGCACCAGCATCAACAGCACGCAGGCGATCATCAGGGCGCCCGTGGCCCAATAGATGTCCTTCCATTCGAACACCGCGAAGAAAACAATCAGAGGCGACAACTCGAGTAGCTGATTCATCCGCGTATCATAGCCGACGACGTGAGTATCTATCTGCAACTGCATCCGGTGTCCCCGCAGCGGCGCTTCGTTCGACAAGCCGTCGAGGTGCTGCGCGGCGGAGGGGTGATCGTCTATCCCACCGATTCCTGCTACGCGCTCGGCTGCCACATCGGCGACAAAGCCGCGCTCGAACGCATCCGCGCGATCCGGCAGACGGATCGCAATCATCATTTCACGCTGGTGTGCCGCGACCTCGCCGATGTCGGCAAGTATGCGATGATCGACAACTGGCAGTACCGCCTGCTGCGTGCGCACACCCCGGGCCCTTATACCTTTCTGCTCAAGGCCTCGCGCGAGACGCCGCGACGCTTAAAGCACGAGCGGCGGGGTACCATCGGCTTGCGCGTTCCGGACCACCCGGTGACCGCCATGCTGCTCGGCGAACTGGGCGAACCCATCATGAGTTCCACGCTGTTGCTGCCGGGCGAGGAATTCCCGCGCAGCGATGCCAAGGAGATCTATGAAAAGCTCGAACACAGCGTCGATCTGGTCTTGGACGGCGGCAATTGTGGGCTGATCCCGACCACGGTGATCGATCTGTCGACCGACCGCGCCATCGTGGTGCGCGCCGGCCGCGGCTCGATCGCCCCCTTTGCGACGGGAGCCCCCGTATAATGCCCATCGGCGCGCCGGCGACAGAGCTCGAATATGCTTTTTATAATGAGTGTAACCATTGGATTTATCTGTATTTCTTAGCAAGATCTCCTATTGGGCAATTCCCGTCCTTTTCGCAATCACCCTGCACGAGGTCGCGCATGGCTGGACGGCTAGATACTTCGGCGACCGTACCGCCGAGCTGCTGGGACGCTTGAGCCTGAATCCGCTGCGCCATATCGATCCCATCGGTACGGTGCTGGTGCCCGGACTGATGCTGGCCGTGGGCGGCCCGCTGTTCGGATGGGCGAAGCCCGTGCCCGTTGCGACAAATCTGCTGCGCAATCCGCGCAGGTCAGCCGTCCTGGTCGCGCTCGCGGGCCCTGCGGCCAACATTCTCATGGCCGGGATGTGGTGCCTGGCGCTGGGCGCGATCATGCGCGTCGACGGCAACGAGACCGTCGACCATTGGATCGCACTCATGGCACAGGCCGGCATCGTCATCAATGTCGTGCTCGCGGTGTTCAATCTGCTGCCCATTCCGCCCCTCGACGGCGGACGGGTGCTCGCAGGACTGCTGCCGCCGCCGCTGGCCGCGCGGCTCCAGAAGATCGAACCGGTGGGTCTGTTCCTCGTGCTTGGCTTGAGCGCATTCGGGTTGTTCGGCTGGCTGTTCGATCCTGCATTGCGCGCCACCGGGCACGTCATCGGATCGCTGATGGGGCCTCCATGAGCGGCCCCATCCAGAACCGGCGCGTGCTCTCGGGCATGCGTCCCACGGGCCAGCTGCACTTGGGCAACTACCACGGCGCCCTCAAGAATTGGATCGAGCTGCAGTACCAGTACGAGTGCTACTTCTTCATCGCCGATTGGCATGCGCTGACCACGGGCTACGAGGACACCTCGAAGCTCGAGGAGTACGTGTGGACCATGGCCATCGATTGGCTGGCGGCGGGCCTCAACCCGGGCGTCGCCACCCTGTTCATTCAGTCGAAGGTTCCGGAGCACGCAGAGCTTCACCTGCTCCTGTCCATGATCACCCCCTTGGGCTGGCTCGAGCGAGTGCCCTCCTACAAGGATCAACAGGCGCAGCTCACTGATCGCGACTTGAGCACCTACGGCTTTCTGGGCTACCCGCTGCTGCAGTCGGCGGACATTCTGCTGTACCGCTCGCAATACGTGCCCGTGGGCGAGGATCAGGTCGCACACGTGGAAATCACGCGCGAAGTGGCGCGGCGCTTCAATCACATCTACGGACGCGAGCCGGAGTTCGAACAAAAAGTGGAAAAGGCCATCAAGAGCCTGGGGTCGCGCAATTCGGCCATGTACCGCAACCTGCGCAAGGAGTTCCAGGAGAAGGGCAGCACGGACGCCCTGGCCAAGGCGCGCGCGCTGGTGGAGGCGAACGCCCGCTTGACTGTCGCCGACCGCGACCGCCTGTTTGGATTCCTGGAGGGCACCGGCATCGCAATTCTGCCGGAGCCCGAGGCGCTGCTGACCGCGACGCCCAAGGTGCCCGGGCTCGACGGGCGCAAGATGTCGAAATCCTACGGCAATACCATCGGCCTGCGCGAGGACACCGATTCCATCGTCAAGAAGCTCAAGGCCATGCAAACCGATCCGGCCCGGGTGAAGCGCACCGATCCCGGAGATCCCGACAAGTGCCCGGTGTGGGAATTGCACAAGATGTATTCGAACGCCGACACCCAGGCCTGGGTGCAGAAGGGCTGCCGCAGCGCGGGGATCGGCTGCCTGGAATGCAAGGCGCCGCTGATCGAGAAGATCGTCGAGGAGGTGTCGGCGATCTCCAAGCGCGCCCAGGAGTTCGAAGAGAATCCCGAGCTGGTCCGGGGTATCATCGCCGAGGGTTGCGAGCGCGCACGCACTGCGGCGCGCGAAACGCTGGACGCGGTCCGGCAAGCGATGGCGATGGACTACAGATGAAACCTGAATTGACGCTGGTGCAGAACGCCGCGCCGCAGCCGCAGGCGCCGGTGCAGCCGCCCGCCCAGGCGGAGATGCCGTTCGCGATGGTGGACGGACAGCCCATTACGGAAATGCCGCGCGATTTGTACATTCCTCCCCAGGCGCTCGAAGTGTTTCTCGAGGCCTTCGAGGGGCCGCTCGACATGCTGCTGTACCTGATACGGCGGCAGAACCTCGACATTCTCGACATTCCGATCGCGGAGATTACCCGCCAGTACATGCGCTACATCGAATTGATGCAGGTGCTGCAGCTGGAGTTGGCGGGAGAGTACCTGCTGATGGCCGCGACGCTCGCCGAAGTGAAGTCGCGCATGCTGTTGCCGCGCCTCGGCAGCGAGCAGGCCGCGGACGAGGGAGATCCCCGGGCCGAGCTGGTGCGCCGCCTTCAAGAGTACGAGCGATTCAAGCGCGCTGCCGAAGGCATCGATCGCATGCCGCGGTTGGAACGCGATACCTGGCTGGCTTCGGCGGAACTGGCGGATCGCAAGGTCGTGCGCGTACCGCCGCAGGTCAGCCTCCAGGAGATGCTGCTGGCCTTTCAAGAGGTGCTGTCGCGCAGCGATATGTTCGCGCACCACCATGTGCAGCGCGAGCCTCTGTCGGTGCGGCAGCGCATGACCGATGTGCTGTCCGCGCTGACTGCGAATGCTTTCGTGGATTTCGTGCGGCTGTTCCGCCCCGACGAAGGCCGCCTCGGAGTCACCGTCACCTTCGTCGCGATCTTGGAGCTGATGCGCGAGGGGCTGATCGAAATAGCGCAGGCCGAGGCGTACGCGCCGCTGCACGTGCGCCTGGGCAATCCGGCTCGGCATCTGAAACTCGTGGCCGACGACGGCGCCGCCAACGACGAAATTGCGAGAATCCAATGAACGATCAATACGTGAAGAATGTGGTTGAGGCGGCGCTGCTCGCGGCGGGCCGCCCGTTGACGATGGACGAGCTCGTGGGGGTATTCGACGAGCGCGACGAATCGAGCGCCGAGGAGGTGCGCACCGCCCTTGCCGCGCTGACGACGGAGTACCAGAGCCGCGGGCTGGAGTTGCTCGAAGTGGCGAGCGGCTATCGAATTCAAATCAGGGCCGCCGTGGCGCAGCCGGTGTCTCGGCTGTGGCAGGAGCGGCCGGCGAAGTATTCGCGCGCCCTGCTTGAAACCCTGGCTCTGGTCGCCTACCGCCAGCCCATCACGCGCGGCGAGATCGAGCAGATACGCGGCGTGGCGGTCAATCCCAACATCATCAAGACGCTGCTGGAGCGAAGTTGGATCCGGGTGGTCGGGCACCGCGATGTGCCGGGCAAGCCCGAGCTGCTCGGCACGACGCGGGAGTTCCTCGACTACTTCAGCTTGAAGAAGCTCGATGACCTGCCGACTCTGTCGCAGCTGAAGGAATTGGAGAACCTTCGGGTGCAGCTGAGTCTTCCCGGCGCGGACCCGCAGATCGCGGCGGCGGACGATGCCGGCGCAACCGCGGTGCCCGACGAGGAAGAGGATGCGGAGGCTGCCGGCTCCAGGGACGCTGAAGGCGTGCAGGACGCCGAGGCGGCATCGCCGCACCCGCAGGGATTGGTCGCGAGCGGTGCGCAACACGAACCGAATTGATGCGACCCAGGCCGCCCCGGAAACAGCCGACAGCGCGAAAGGACCAGCCGCCCGCCGAGCGCGTGCAGAAGCTGCTGTCGGCGGCAGGCCTGGGTTCGCGCCGGGAAGTGGAGCGATGGATCCGTGAAGGACGGCTGCTGATCAACGGCGAAGTACCCGCGCTCGGTACCAAGCTCGCTGCGCGGGACCGGATCACGCTCGACGGACGCCCGGTCAGATTGCATGCGCCCGCGGCCAAGGAAGCGCGCGTGCTCCTGTTCCATCGCTCGCCCGGGGAGACGCTCGACCTGAAAGCTGCGACCTCGCGTGCCGCGGAGCACCTGAACCTGCCGCGCTCCTCGGGGCGCTGGCTCGCGATCCAACCCATGCCGCCGGTCGACGGCGGGCTGGAGATTCTCACCGACGACGGATCATGGGCGCACCGGGTGTCGCGCGGCGCGCATGCGCTCACCGTCGACTATGTGCTGCGCGTGCGCGGGCCGCTCACGGACGATCTGGTCGAGGAATTCAGGGCCGCCACGGATTGCGAGGGCGAGGCGATGAGCATTCTGCAGGCGGACGCTCAGTATGGCGGGGGGTTCAATCACTGGCTCAATGTCACGGTGCGCGCGACGCGTTCCGCCCAGGTGCGGCATTGGTGGGCGGCCCGCGGCATCATCGTGAGCCGCCTGATGCGCGTGCGATTCGGGCCGGTGCACCTGTCGCGCGAGCTTCCCCGCGGTCACTCGCGGGCCATGCTGCCGGCCGAGCGCAACGCGCTCATGAACGAGATCGACGCGGTTCAGCCGGCGGATGCGGGGGCCGGGGCGGCCCGATGACAACCATCAGCCCTGCTATTGATCCCGTTCCCAGCTCCCGGCTGTAAAGATCCACTTCGATCCGAGAGGGTCCCAGCGCGGAGCATTCCAGTGGTAACCCGGCCGTGGCGACTCCCATTGACCATCGTTCCACTGGTAGCCCGTCTTGGGGTAGTGGACGTAATAGCCGGGCATCCACACATCGCCCGGTTCCGGCGGCGCGCCCATGGCTTCGACTTTGGGCGGCGGCGGCACATCATCCACGCACGTTGCACCGCCCGAACAGCGGTCCCCAGGGACGTAAGGTATCGGATCGACAAGCTTCCACACCATGGGAAATGCGAATGTCGGCAGGCCGTCATCGAAGGTCTTGATCCTGCCAACCATGGCCGGCGGGAACTTCAGGGTCATCACGAAACCCAGCGAGGCCTTATCCAAGCGGTAATGCCCGGAGGACTGCAATATCGTCGCCTTGCGCACACAGGAATCCGGATCGAGGGTGAGTTGCATGACGACCTTGCCCTCCTCGTGGTGCCATCTCGAGTCCGGAGGATATGGCGGAACCAGGTGGCGAATATCTGTTTCGCCGCCAATCTTGCACGTCGTCAATCGCGCGACGGATGTGATGAAACGTCTGTCGTGCGGCTGTTTGGTCTCGATATACTCCGTGCCGTTGGCTTGAGGCTCGCTAGATATGGCGGCGTCGACCCACATCAGAACGCCGGCGCATGCCAACCCGAGCACCCGCCTCTTGTTTGTTCTGTGAAGTGCGTTTGTCACGCTCGTGGCCACCGTGGTTTTTATCTATTTTATGGGGCCGACCGGCCTTTGAATAGTGAAGTACGGCGTTTTCGCAGGGACTAAGATCCCGCAGGTTCGCTGCGCTTGTACCGGACGGTGGTGGGGGAAGGAAGAATGCCGAGAGTTGCGTTTGTCGGTCTTGGGAAAATGGGTCAAGCGATGGCCGGCCGCTTGCTCGAAACCGGGCACCAGCTCAATCTCTACAACCGCACGGCTTCTCGCGCAGATGATCTTGTCGGGCGAGGGGCGCAGCTGTTTGAGTCACCGAAGCGGGCCTGCCAAGGAGTGGACGCAGTCATCTCGATGGTCGCCGACGATGCTGCGTCACGCTCAATGTGGCTCGAGCGAGACGGAATACTCGCCGCCGACATGGCGAAGAACGGTTTCGCCATCGAATGCTCGACGCTGTCTCATGACTGGGCGACCGAGCTTGCGGCCCGATGCAAGGCACAGGGTCTTCGATATATTGATGCCCCCGTAACCGGACTTCCCGATATTGCGGCGGCGGGCGGCCTGACATTGCTGGCCGGCGCAGATGCGGGCGATCTGCAATCCGCACGTGTGATTTTGGATTCTCTGTCCAAACGAATCATCCGATTCGGCCCTATCGGCGCCGGCACCGCTTACAAACTCATCATCAACATGATGGGCGCTGTGCAGATCGCTTCGGCGGCGGAAGGATTGGCGATCGCCGAGCGTGCGGGCCTCGACATGGCCGTCGTCGCCGATGCCATAGCAAGCAGCCAGGCGGCAAGTCCCCAAGTGGTTCGCAATATCCTCCGCATGGTGGCGGATGATCACGACGACAACATTGTCTTCACCTCCGCGTTGCGCGCGAAGGATGTCGAATACGGAGTACGGTTTGCCCGCGCCGTCGGCATCGGCAGCCCGTTTGGCGCTTTGGCCGAAGGCATATACCGTCAACTGTGCGAGATGGGGTGCGCCAAGGTCAATGAAAGCAAGGTCATAGATGTCTGCCGCTCGCAGTCGATCTAGGATGCAAGATTCGCGGCCACTCAGATGCCGGGGTCAGCGGTGATGGCGCCATTCGCTGCGGGCCAAGTCGCGCTCGAGGCGCGTAAGACCCAGCGAGCTTGGACTGGCACCTGAATAGTCGATGTGCGAGTGTCCGTTCTCGACAACCGCGATGATCAGCAGAGCCAAGCTGATGTGCCGCGTATGAAGCAGTGAGGCTTTCATCGGCGCACGTCGGCGACGGCCGTCACGACCGCAGCAAGGCCGATCTCACGCGCGCGAACCAGAGTCGTATGCATATCGCCACCCAATAAGGTTGTGCAGCCGGCCACATTCTGCAAAGCGGTCATGTAAAAAAGCTGCAGAATATTCGTCGCCGCCCGCCGGCATGTGCCGCTTACGGTCTGCGAGGCGCTACCGCGATGCTCTCCGCCGGTATCTCTCGGAAGCAGGAATTTCTACAAGAACTTTATATCTTGCCCAATAGCATACTGCCCGGAACCTGAGGGAGCGCTTGTCGCGGATTGGTTCTCGGCGGTGACGCTTACCGGCCCGATAGGTATTTTCCCGTACGCGGGGTTTGCGGCGGCAGTGCTATGGTGAATGGGTATTTGCTGGGGAGGGTGTGGGGATGGACGCCATCTATCTACTGATTCTCGTCGGTCTATATTTGACCACCCACGGTCTGGTGTGGGCGTTCAGCCGGCTAAGAACGACGTCATGACCATGATGTATTGGCTCCTGGCGCCGCTTGCGCTGTTCTTGCTGGCCTACCTGCTTTATGCGCTTGTGCGCGCGGAGCGATTCTGATGGACGCCGGCACTATGTTCGGCGTGATGCTGGCCGCGTTCCTTGCCGTTGTCGTGCTATGCGCGAAGCCGCTCGGCAGTTACATCGCCGATGTCATGCAAGGCCGGCCGAACTTCGCCTCGCGCGCCGGCCGCCGGGTCGAAGCCATCCTCTATCGCCTGTGCGGGATCGATTCCGCGGAGGAGATGCCCTGGACGCAGTACGCGATTGCACTGCTGCTCTTCAATGTGCTGGGCGCAGTCGCCGTCTATGCGTTGCAGCGCCTGCAGCTCTTGCTTCCGCTCAATCCGCAAAAGTTCGCGGCGGTGAGCCCTGACTCCTCGTTCAACACGGCCGTCAGTTTCATTACGAATACCAACTGGCAGGGGTATTCGGGCGAGTCGACCATGGGCTATCTGGTGCAGATGGCGGGACTCGCAGTGCAGAACTTCCTGTCCGCGGCAACGGGCCTCGCGGTGGCCATCGCCCTGATCCGCGGCTTCGCGCGGCACACGGTCAGCACGATCGGCAACTTCTGGGTCGATGTGACGCGCTGCACGCTCTATATCTTGTTGCCGCTCTCCGCAGTGCTCGCGCTCGCGCTCGCGAGCCAGGGCGTAATCCAGAACTTCGCGGGCTACAAAGACGCGACCACCATCGAGAAGATCACCTATCAGAATCCGAAGACCGACGCGGCCGGCAACCCGATCAAGGATGCGGCGGGCAACGCCGTGACCGAGACGGCGACGACTCAGACACAGACTCTGCCGATGGGCCCGATCGCCTCGCAGGAGGCCATCAAGGAACTCGGCACCAACGGCGGCGGCTTCTTGAACGCGAATTCCGCCCATCCGTACGAGAATCCCTCGCCCTTGACCAACTTGCTGGAGATGCTGGCGATTCTCCTCATCCCGTTTGCTCTGACCTATACGTTCGGCAAAATGGTCGGGGACACCCGCCAGGGCTGGGTGGTGTTGGCGACCATGCTGATCCTGTTGGTGCCGCTGGTGATGCTGGCGTATCACAGCGAGCAGCACGGCAACCCCCTCATAGCAAAGCAGGGCATAGACCAGGTCGCAAGCACCCTGCAGGCGGGCGGCAACATGGAGGGCAAGGAGGCCCGCTTCGGCATCGCCGCCTCGGCCCTGTTCGCGGCCGTCACCACCGCGACCTCCTGTGGTGCGGTCAATACCATGCACGACTCGATGATGCCGCTGGGCGGCTTCGTGCCGATGTTCCTCATTCAGCTCGGAGAGGTCGCGCCCGGCGGGGTTGGCACCGGCATTTATTCGATACTCATATTCGCGATTCTGGGCGTTTTCATTGCCGGACTCATGATCGGCAGGACTCCTGAATACCTGGGAAAGAAGATAGAGGCATTCGAGATGAAAATGGCCTCGGTCTTTATTCTGACGACGCCGTTTGCCGTGCTCATCGGTACCGCGGTTGCCGTTGCGACCGTGGCCGGCAAGGCGGGCGTCGCGAATCCGGGACCCCACGGCTTTAGCGAGATTTTGTACGCATTCTCTTCGGCCGCAAACAACAACGGCAGCGCGTTCGGCGGCCTCACGGCGAGCACGGTGTTTTACAACGTGGCCACCGGTCTTGCGATGTTCATCGGCCGCTTCTGGCCGATCATGGCGGCGCTCGCCATCGCCGGATCGCTGGCGGCCAAGAAGCGGGTCCCGGTCACCGACGGCACGATGCCGACGCATGGACCCTTGTTCGTGACCCTGCTCATCGGCTCGATCCTGCTGATCGGTGTCCTAACCTATGTTCCGGCGCTGGCACTGGGACCGGTCGTCGAGCACTTCATGCTCGCGGCTGTCAAGTAACGGGTTCCTTATGTCGCGGCAACAACTCTCGCTTTTCGATCGCAAGCTCATCGGGCCGGCGCTGCTTGGGGCCGTCAAGAAGCTCGACCCGCGCATCCAATGGCGCAATCCCGTGATGTTCGTGGTCTACCTCGGCACGATCGTGACGGCGATCCTCTGCGCTCAGGCGCTCGCAGGCCACGGCGAGGCGCCCGCCGGCTTCATTCTGGCCATTACCGTCTGGCTGCTGTTCACCGTTCTGTTCGCCAACTTCGCCGAGGCGCTCGCCGAGGGCCGCAGCCGCGCGCAGGCCTCGGCGCTGCGCAACATGCGCCAAACCGTGATGGCCAAACGTCTTGTGCAGAACAGTCCGGGTGCGCGCAAGACGGCGCTGGTCAAGGCGGAAGATTTGCGCAAAGGCGACGTGGTGCTGGTTGAGACCCACGACACCATCCCGGCCGACGGCGAAGTCGTCGAGGGCGTCGCCTCGGTCGACGAAAGCGCCATCACGGGCGAGTCGGCGCCGGTTATTCGCGAATCGGGCGGCGACTTCTCCTCGGTGACCGGCGGCACCCGGGTATTGTCGGACTGGTTGGTGGTGCGAGTGACGGTCAATCCGGGAGAAACGTTTCTCGACCGGATGATCTCGATGGTCGAGGCGGCGAAACGGCAAAAGACCCCCAATGAGATTGCGCTGACCATTCTGCTGGTGGCATTGACTCTGGTCTTTCTCATCGTGATCGTGACCCTCTTGCCGTTCTCGTTGTTCGCCGTAGAGGTCAGCAAGTCGGGAACTCCGGTCACGGTGACCGCACTGGTGGCGCTCCTGGTGTGCCTCATTCCCACCACGATAGGCGGCCTTCTGTCGGCGATCGGCGTGGCCGGCATGAGCCGGATGATGCAGGCGAACGTGATCGCCACCTCGGGTCGCGCCGTGGAGGCGGCCGGCGACGTCGACGTGCTGCTCCTCGATAAGACCGGCACCATTACACTCGGCAATCGACAGGCGACCAGGTTTCTGCCGGCGCCGGGCGTGACGGAGCAGGAATTGGCCGACGCCGCGCAGCTTGCTTCCCTTGCCGACGAGACTCCGGAGGGGCGAAGCATCGTCGTGCTCGCCAAGCAGCGCTTCAATCTACGTGAGCGCGACCTGGGCTCGCTCGGCGCGATCTTCGTGCCGTTCTCGGCGCATACGCGCATGAGCGGCGTCGATATCGGCGAGCGCCATATCCGCAAGGGCGCGCCGAACACGATCGCCAAGTATGTCGAGGGGCGCGCCAAACAATGTCCACCCGCGGTCGAAGAGGCGGTGCAGAACGTTGCGCGCCAGGGCAGCACGCCGCTGGTCGTCGCCGACGGCGGCCGTGTGCTCGGCGTCATCGAGCTGAAGGACATCGTAAAAGGCGGCATCAAGGAGCGCTTCGCCGACCTGCGGCACATGGGCATCAAGACCATCATGATCACCGGCGACAATCGCCTGACCGCGGCGGCGATCGCCGCCGAGGCGGGGGTCGATGATTTTCTCGCCGAAGCGACGCCGGAAGCAAAACTCAAACTGATTCGTGAGCATCAAGCCCAGGGACGACTCGTTGCCATGACCGGCGACGGTACCAACGATGCACCCGCGCTCGCGCAGTCGGACGTTGCGGTGGCCATGAATACCGGTACGCAGGCGGCCAAGGAGGCCGGCAACATGGTCGACCTCGACTCGAATCCTACCAAGCTCATCGAGATCGTCGAGACCGGAAAGCAGATGCTGATGACGCGCGGCGCCTTGACGACATTTTCGATCGCCAATGACGTTGCCAAGTATTTTGCAATCATCCCGGCAGCCTTTGCGATGACGTACCCGGAATTGGGCGCGCTCAACATCATGCATCTGGCGACACCGAACTCCGCGATCCTGTCGGCGGTGATTTTCAATGCGCTGATCATCGTCGTGCTGATTCCGCTCGCCATCAAGGGCGTGAAGTACCGGGCGCTGGGCGCAGGCCCCCTTCTGCGGCGAAACATGCTGGTGTATGGGCTGGGCGGAATCATCGTGCCATTTCCAGGAATCAAAATCATCGACATGATCCTGTCGGCGGCCGGCTGGGCTTAGGGAGAACAAGCATGTTCGTGCGACTCATTCGGCCTGCGGTCAGTCTCCTGGTGATGATGACGGTCCTCGTCGGCATCGTGTATCCGCTGGTCATCACCGGCGCTGCGCAAGTGGCCTTTCCACGCCGGGCCGCAGGCAGCCTCGTCTATCAGAACGGCAAGCTCATCGGATCGGAGTTGATCGGCCAGAGTTTCTCGGATCCGAAGTACTTCTGGGGGCGGCCGTCCGCCACCGCCCCTCAACCCTACAACGGCCTCGCCTCCACGGGTTCGAACCTGGGGCCGCTCAACCCCGCATTGCTCGATGCGGTCAAGGCGAACGCCAAAGCGCTGCATGACGCAGATCCCGACAACCGGCAATTGATCCCGGTCGATCTGGTGACCGCATCGGCGAGCGGTCTCGATCCGGACATCAGCCCCGCGGCGGCGCACTATCAGGCCGCTCGTGTGGCGCGCGCCCGGAACCTTACGCTCGCATCGGTCGAAATACTGATCGAGACGCACGCGCGAGGGCGCCTCTTCGGCTTGATCGGCGAGCCGCGAATCAACGTTCTCGAACTCAATCTCGCACTCGATCGGTTGCACTGATCGCAGCGGAATGCCCATATAACAAGGATCGCTTCATGAACATTCGAACTACGCTGCAAAAAATTCTGCTGTCGGCCGCGGCTCTCGGGTTTATGGCGGCGGCGAGCCGCGCCGCCGAAACTCCGGCAGCGGCGCTCAAAATATCAGCCGGTGCGATCGTTGGTATCGTTACCGGTGCGGCGAAGCTTCCCATTGCCGGCGCGACCGTGACCGCCATCCGGGCGGGCGGCGGCATTCGTGCCACGGTGTCGGGCAGCGACGGGGTCTATTCCTTTGCCGATCTTGCGCCCGGCGAATGGTCCATCACCGTACAGGCCGACGGCTATCCGGACGCGACGGCGCCTGGGCTGCAAGTCGTCGCAGGCAAAGCGACTCGGCATGACCTGGCGATGAACGTCCCGGCCGCGCCCGCGGCTGGGCCGGCGCTCGCGACCGTGCAAAAACCGGCGGCACAGGCGGAAGCCGCAGCGCCGGTCAGACCTTCGACACAGAACTCCCCGCTCTGGTCCGCACTGCTGGCTCCCGTCAAGCCAGCGGCCAGGTCTGCGGCCACGCCTGCGGCACCGGCAGCGCCGATGGTACCCGAGGCGCTCCAGGCCCCTGAGCCCGGCCCCGAAGTCGACACCATCACCCCGTTCGCCAACGACGGCGACATTGGCTGGCTCAACGGCAACTCGCGCGAGAAGTCGCCGATATTCGACACCAAGTTCTTCACGCCCGAAATCCGTCTGGACATGAATTACCTGCAAAGCCTCAACCACCCGGTAGACCATACCATCAGCGGCTCATCCGAGGTGTTCCGCTCCAGCGAATTCCAGATCGAACAGGTGAGCTTCGGCGGCGACTTTCACTGGAACAATGTGCAGGCGCGCTTCCTGTCGATGTACGGCATGTTCGCGACGACCACGCCGCGCAACGACGCCAGCGGCCAGGTCGGCCAATGGGAACTCCAAAACGCTTACCGATACTTCTCGGAAGCGAATGCCGGGTATCACTTCGACGTGAACCACGGCCTCAACATCGACGCCGGGGTCTTCGTCTCCTACATCGGCCTGTTCAGCTACTACAACTTCGACAACTGGACCTACCAGCCCTCGTACGTGTCGTCCAACACCCCCTGGTTCTTCAACGGACTGCGCGTGCAGTGGTTCCCCACCCAGGACCTCAAGATCGAGCCCTGGCTGATCAACGGCTGGCAATCCTATGCGAAGTTCAACCGGCATCCGGGTTTCGGCGGGCAGATTCTCTGGATGCCGAACAACAACGTCAAGCTGGTGTTCAACAGCTATAGCGTCGGACAGGATAATTTGCCCTGCCAAGCCAACAGCGGCAACGGAATAGGCACTGTGGACGTGAACTGCCAGCCCCAGAACGGCGGCAATCCTGGCGCAGCGGCCGGGTCTTACGTGGGGGCGGGACCGCTCGTCAACTACGCCAACGTGACGCGCGTTCACGAGGACGACAGCCTCTTGGTGAAGTACTACGACGCCAAGGGCCAAGGGGGCAACGGTGTATCCAAGATGGCGTTCAGCCTGACGTGGGATTGGGGCTGCGAGTACGGCGGCGGAGTGCACTGCACGCATGGGCCGAACAAGGAGGAATTCACCGGCGTGATGCTCTACGACCGCACCTGGTTCCATAGCGATCTGTATGCGGTGACGGTCGGCAGCGGGTTCATGAACAACCCCGGCCGCTATCTGGCCTTGACGCCACCGATCAACGGCGCGACGGCCGCCAGCGGCTCGCCGTACTTCACCCAGCAGCCGGGGCAGAAGCTCTATCAATGGGATTCGCAGGTCAACTTTCAGTACATGCCGAACGACTGGATTACCTGGTGGGCGGAAACAACTTACCGGCATTCGAGCGTTCCTTACTGGTCGGGACAGGGCGGCATCACGCCTCCGGGCGGCAACAACGGCGCACCGGCAAGCTGCGTGGGCGGCGCCGCCGATCCGAACACGGGCAATTGCGCCGCGGGCGACTGGTTTCCGGATCTTCGCACTCGCGAAGTCATCTGGGGCGTGGGCCTGATGGTGAAGTTCTAGGAGGCCGGCTCCCTGCGGTCCTAAGCAATGGCTGAGACCGAGCGCCGCAATCCCGACGAACTGCTGGCAGATGTGCAGCGGCAGGCGGCGCGGGCTCGGCGCGGACGGCTGAAGATTTTCTTCGGCGCCTCGGCCGGGGTGGGTAAGACCTACTCCATGCTGGAAGCGGCCCGCGGGGCACGCGCCGGCGGGGCGGATATCGTCGTCGGCTACGTCGAACCTCATGGGCGCCTCGAGACCGAGCGGCTGCTCGAGGGTCTCGAGCAGTTGCCGTTCCTCGAGGTCAGATACCGCGGAATTACCCGGCGCGAATTCGATCTGGACGCCGCTCTGCGCCGCGCGCCCGCGATCGTACTCGTCGATGAGCTTGCACACTCGAACATCGCCGAGGGTGAGCCCCTGCCGCGCCATGCCAAGCGCTGGCAGGATGTCGAGGAACTGCTGGACGCCGGCATCGGCGTCTGGACAACGCTCAATGTCCAGCATCTCGAAAGCTTGAACGACGTCGTCGCCGGCATTACCGGTGTGCGTCAGCAAGAGACGCTCCCCGATCGAGTATTCGACGAAGCGGATGAAATCGAGATCATCGACCTGCCGCCGGACGAGCTGCTGGCCCGCCTGAGGGCCGGCAAGGTGTATACCGCCGATCGCGTGGATACCGCCACCGACCGCTTTTTCCGCAAACCGAACCTTCTCGCCTTGCGCGAACTGGCCTTGCGCCGCACTGCGGACCGGGTGGATGCCGCGGCCCTGGAGTTCGCGGGCCAGGGACAGACCTCGCGTCCGTGGCTGGCGCGCGATCGATTCCTGATCGCCGTCACGCTCGATGGCCAGGCGGAACAACTGGTGCGCTTGGGCAAGCGCTTTGCCGATGCGCTCGACGCGGAGTGGCTCGTGGTCTCGGTCGAGACACCCCGGCTGGTGAAGCTGTCGGAGAGTGAACGGAACCGGCGAATCGATGTGTTGCGCCTCGCCGAATCGCTGGGGGCCGAAACCGTGACGCTCGACGGCCCGTCGGCCGCCGACACGCTCCTGGAATATGCACGCCTGCGCAATGTGACGCGAATCGTGATCGGCGAAGCGAAGCGCACGGGCTGGCGCGCGTGGCTGCGGCGCTCGACGACGACCGAACTCGTGCGCCGCGGGCGCGGCTTTGACGTGTCGGTGATCGCGCGCGGGGATACGCATGCGCCCAGGGGACGCAAGGTGCTCGACGGCCTTCCGACGCCGATCCGCTGGGAACGCTACTGGGCGGCGCTCGCCATCTGCGCATGCTGCACGGGACTCGCGGCAGTCATGTATCCCTATTTCGAGCTGTCCAACCTCGTCATGGTGTACCTGCTCGGCGCGACGGTCGCCGCCTTGAGACTGGGACGCGGGCCCGCCAGCCTCGCGGCGGTCGCCAACGTCGCGGTGCTCGATTTCTGTTTCGTACCGCCGCGGTTCAGCTTTGCGGTGAGCGACTTTCAATACCTCGTAACCTTTGCCGTCATGCTGGTCATGGCGCTCGTCATCGCCAACCTGGTCGCCAACGTGCGCTCGCAGACGCGGGTCGCCGGCGCGCGCGAGCGCCGCACCTCGCTGCTCTATGCGATGAGCCGGGAACTCGCCGCCACCCGCAGCTTCGGCAACCTCGCGCAGGTCGCCATCAAACACGTGGCCGAGAGCTTTGCCAGCCGCGCTACCGTGCTGTTGCCGGACGCGGGCGGGCGCTTGCAACATCTGCGCGGGGCGGAACTTGCGGAGTCGCTAAAGGACGCTGATCTTTCCGTCGCACAATGGGTTTTCGACCATGGCCGCCCGGCGGGGCTCGGAACCGACACGCTTCCTGCCGCGGCTGCGCAATATCTGCCTCTGACCGGCACGCACCGGACGCTCGGCGTGCTCGCCGTCCAACCCATTCAGCGCCGCCGCCTGCTGCTTCCGGAGCAGCGCCACCTGCTCGAGACCTTCGCGGGGCAGATTGCGCTTGCGATCGAAAGGGCACAAGGCGCCGAAGAGGCGGAGGCCGCACGCGTCGCGGTGGAAACGGAAAGCCTGCGCAACTCATTGCTGGCGTCGATCTCGCACGACCTGCGCGCACCGCTCGCGGCGATCACGGAAGCGATCCGCAGGCTCAATGACCCGCACCTGAGACCCGACGCCGAATCGCGCGCAGAACTGATACGCACAATCGATGCCCAGACGGGGGAGATGTCCGAACTCATCTCCAACCTGCTCGATCTGATGAGTTTCGAGGCAGGCCGGGTGCACCTGCGCCGCGACCGGCAAAGCGTTGAAGAGCTCGTGCGTACCGCGCTCGAACGCCTCGAGGGTCGCTTCAGCAAGCACCCGGTCGATGTCGCCCTGCCGGCCGGGCTGCCCTCCGTCAACGTCGACGCACCGCTCGTCACGCGGGTCCTCGTCAATCTGCTCGAGAACGCCGTCAAGCATACGCCGCCGGGCACACGGATCACCGTTTCCGCAGGACTCGAGGGTGAGATGGTACGGGTCGTGATCGACGACAACGGTCGGGGACTGCCGCCGGGCGATCCGGAGCGGCTATTTGCGAAGTTCCAGCGCGGCCGAGACGACGTCGATACCGGCGGCGCCGGACTCGGGCTCGCGATCTGCAGGGCGATCGTCAATGCGCACGGCGGGCACATTTCTGCCATGCAGCGGCCGGGAGGCGGTGCACGGTTCATGTTTACTTTGCCGACCACGGTGCCCGCGCCGTAAGCGTGGTGTAAAGACCCCGATCGGTGGATCGCATTGCGCGGCCCCCAGCGGTCCGTCATAGTTGCGACGCCGTGGCTTCGGACCTATCACAGCTGGGTTTTCTTCTTTTCGTGTCTGCATTGGTGGCGATGCTGACGCGTCGCTTACGCCTGCCCTACACCGTGGGCTTGGTGCTCGCCGGCATGGGGCTGTATTTTCTACGCATTTACATCAAGTGGCATCTGTCCAAGGACCTGATTTTTTCGGTCTTTCTGCCGCCGCTGGTGTTCGAAGCCGCGCTGTTCATCGGCTGGCGCGAGTTCAAGAAGGAATTGCCGGTGATTGGGCTGCTGGCGACAGCGGGCGTATTGTTGGCGGCAGCCGTCACGTCCGCCGGTATGCACTACGCGTTGAGCTGGGATTGGACCAGCGCGATCGTCTTCGGAGTGTTGATTGCCGCGACCGATCCCGTGTCCGTCATTGCGACATTCAAGGAGGCCGGCGTGCACGGTCGCCTGCGCCTGCTGATCGAAGCGGAGAGTCTCCTCAATGACGGCACTGCGGCAGTGCTATTTGTGGCGGTACTGGGAGTGCAGGCCGGTGGCGATCGGGAATTGATGGCGACGGTAGGCACACTCCTTCTGACCATTGTCGGAGGCGGTGTGGTGGGGGCCGGCGTGGCCTACGGCCTCATGTTCTTGGCGGGGCGCACGCCGGACTACTTGGTCGAACTCACCTTCACTACATTGGCCGCGTACGGCTCCTTCTTTGTCGCCGATCATTTTCAATTTTCCGGCGTTCTTGCGGCACTGACGGCCGGTCTGGTGGTCGGCAACTACCGATCCTCGGCGGCCATATCCGACACCGGCCGCCACGCCTTGGGACCATTTTGGGAGTACGTGGCGTTCATCGCCAATTCGCTGATTTTTCTGTTGATCGGCGCGCAGGAAGCGCAGCAGCATTTCAGCGGTTTGTGGCTGCCGGTGCTGGTGGGGATCGTGCTGGTCACGTGCGGGCGTGCGGTTGCGATTTATTCCCTGTGTGCGGCATTCGCCCGCAGCCGCCTGAGAATCCAGAGCAGGGACCAGCACATTTTATTCTGGGGCGGGTTGCGTGGCGCCTTGGCGCTGGCGCTGGCGCTGGCGCTACCCGAGAACCTCCCTCATCGCGATGCCATCGTCACGATTACGTTTGCCGTCGTGGCTTTTTCCATATTCGTACAGGGTCTGACCATCACGCCGCTGCTGCGTCGGTTGGGGCAAATACCGGATCAGTAGGCCCACCCTGCCGTTGCGGGCCGATCCTTCAGAAGCGCAACCCCACGCGAACGGGGACGAATTGCGTGCTGCTCCCGTGGCTGAAGATGCGCTGGTAGCGCGCCTCGACGAACAAGGAGGTGTGGGCATTCAACGCCATGGCCCATCCCACCCCCGCGTTCCATGACTCGTCCCAGGCGCTGGTGTCGTTTTCCGCCGCAAGAACGGTGGGATACGTGCCACAGAAGTGTTTGCCGCAGACCCGCGGCGCTGCGGACAGCTTTTGCAGGCTGGTGGCGATGCGGTATTCTCCGAAACCTCCCAGAAGATATGCCTTCTGTTTCGACGACAGGCGGGCAAAGTCCACCTGCAGATCGAGATCGCCGCCATACACGTTGCGTTCCCCCTGAGTGTAGTCCACTCCGCCCAAACCGAGCAGTTGTCTGCCGGGCGTGAACCAGTCGTAGCTGCCGTCCAATCGCAACCCCAGCGGCAGCGCGGGGCTCGGAAACCAGGTAACCCCGATCGCGGCGGCGCCGCCACCGTGGATGTATTGTCCGGCCGATCCGGTCACGACATCGTAGCCGCCGCCTGCTTGGGCGGAAAATGGTTGATACGTGAGCTTACGGGAAGCCCACCCTTCGTTCGTGGAGCCGGTGAGGCTGGATGGGATGGAGGAAGGAGGGCTCGCCTCGGGCTCCGGAATATCGGCGGCGGGAGGGGGCTCGGCAGGGCCGGCACAGACCTGTGTAGCCACCGTGAGCAGCATAAACACCAGCGGTAGTCGCAGAACAGTCGCTCTTGCATCATTGTCCATACAAGTCTCCGAAACGGACAACCCGGCCCAATCCCGGCGCTCGCTCGTTACAGACTTGGCCCGCCCATATGAGTTCCACCTATAGGGAACCGACTGCCCGTTGCAATCGGTAGTCCGCGACAAGAACATCAAACGCAGCGTCGTCGCGGTTGGTCAGTGCGACGATCCGAAGCGTCTCGGCATCGAGCACTTGATTGTTGGTACCCAATCCGCTGCCATACAGTTCCCTCGCGATTCGCACATTCTCCTCCGACTGCCTCACCGCAGCGGAGGCGGCGTGGACGCGTGCAGCTGCATCCTCGCGATTGAAAAAGGCGGTCTCGACATCGAGCCGCACGATCGACCGCAGGTCGGCCAGCCGCTGCTCCGCGGCGTGTGCACGGCTCTTCAATGCGTGTGTTCTCGCTTGCAATTGCCCGCTGTCGAACAAGCGCCATTGGAACCCGATCCCCACAGAGGCGAAATTTTGACGGTCGAGGATTTCATTGTCGACGTGGTTGTATCCGGCCTGGAGTACAACTTGGGGCAATCCTTGCGCTCTCTCGGAACGAGCCGCTTGTTCAAGCCCTTCTTGTTGTGCCTTGACCCCCTCGAGTTCCGGCCGACGCTCCAAAGCTTCAGCGATCAGTGCATCGAGCGAATCGGAGGATACCGGCGAGGGAGTCGCCTCGGGTTCTTCCAGGTCCGGCGTCCTGTCGAGGGGCTGGCCGACCCAACGGTTATAGGCGGCGGCGGCCAATCGCAGCGCATTGGCCGCTCGTAGCCTTTGTTGCGTTGCATTGGCGAGAGCGACCTGGGCCGCCAGAACGTCCGATTGCGCAACCGCCTGCCTGTCGTACATGGTCTGCACGTCGTCCGCATGCGCCTTTAGACTGGCCACATTGGACTCCGCGACGTTGCATGCGCGGCGCGCGCGGAAGACCGCGATATAGGATTCCGCCACTGCGAGCTTCAGCTCTGCGGTGCTGCGCACCTCGACGGCGCCGGCGCCGCGCGCACCCGCCGTCGCCGCGCCTATTGCGCCGCTGATCTTGCCGGATGTCCAAATCGGCACTGAAACATTGACCCCGGCAATGCCATATCCGTCATGACGCCAAATAGGCGCTTGCAATTGTCCGCCGGCCGTCGCAATGTCCAGCGTCGGCGCATTTGCAAATTGCGTATAGGCGCCGTTCAAGTCAAGCGCCGGCCAACGCTGACGGATCGCTGCGGTCTTCTCGGCGTCGGCGGCCTCCCGATCGCTGTGCGCCGCGGCAACTCCGCCGTCGGATTGCAGAGCCATTGCCCATGCGTCCTTGAGAGACTCGGCACCGGCGGCGTAGGGTACTCCCAGCAAGGCCAATATCAGCACGCCCGCTTGAGGGCAGCCGATGGGCCTATCGGCAGGCTTTTGGTGATTCATCTGAAATCTCCATCGATCATTGGGCGCGCTTCTTCAGGGAAACTATTCCGATCGCCTTCAGCACGTAGGTTTCATAGACAGGCGTCAGGGAGCCCGTGCGCACTTTGCGCAGGAAGTATTTCTCGAAGGCGATCTTCGCCAAATGAACCCATTTGCCCTTCTTGGACCATGTCACGTTGCGCGGAGGAATCTGCGGTAGCGCAACGAAGGCCGCGCCGGTGTCGCCGAAATCGGCGAGACAGATCGCATTCCAGGTCGCTTCGCGATCGGCCGGTTGCCCGGCGATTTCCGCGGCGATATTGGCGGCCGTCGCCGAAACCATCGATTCGATCATGTAGCCGGTCTTGGGGGCGCCAGTCGGCACGGGCGTAACCTCGACCGGGGGAATGGCGACGCAAACGCCGACCGAATAGATATTCTTGTACTTCTGATTCCGTTGATGCTTGTCGATGAGCACGAAGCCGCGCGGATTGCAAAGTCCCGGTACTGCCGCCACGGCGTCGACGCCCTTGAAGGCGGGAATCACGGCGCTGTAGGCGAAGGGCAATTTGTGCTCCTTCTTGAGGGCGCCATCCTCGTTGAGTTCTTGAATGGTCATCTCGTTCTCGGTCACCGAGGTTATCTTGGCGTTGGTGATCCATTTGATGTGCCGTTCGCGCAGCTCCGATTCCATGAGCCCTTTGCTATCGCCGACGCCCCCCAAGCCCATGTGGCCGATGTAGGGTTCGCTCGTCACGTAAGTCATCGGGACGCGGTCGCGCAGCTTGCGCTTGCGCAAGTCCGCATCGATCACCATGGCCGTTTCGTACGCGGGGCCAAAGCAGCTTGCACCGGGGGCGGCGCCGATGATGATCGGGCCGGGGTTATTCAAGAACTTCTGGTAGTTCGTCCACGCCTGCTGCGAATGGTCCTGGCTGCAAACTGACTGAGTGAAGCCTTCGGGACCGAGGCCGGGCACCTCTTCGAACGCCAGACGCGGACCTGTAGCGATGACGAGGTAGTCATAGGCCAGTTCTTGGCCATCGTCGAGCGTGAGCTTGGAGTTCTCGGCATCGATCTTGGTGACCGTGTTCACGTGCCATTCCACGCCCTTGCTGTCGAGCGGCGCTTGCATATGCACCTGGGTTTCCTTCGTGGTCCGCCAGCCCACGGCGATCCACGGATTAGAGGGAGTGAACTCGAAGCAGGGCCGCGCGCCGATCAGCGTGACGCGGTGCTGCTTGCCTAGATGCTTGCGCAGATCGAAGGCGGCGGGTGTGCCGCCCAAACCTGCGCCGATGACGATCACGTGTGCCATAAATCCCCCCGGTTAACGCGCGCCCTTGCGGGAGCGCCCGATGTAACCAAAATAAAGCAGTGGTATCAGCAGCAAGGTGAGCGCGGTCGATACCAGGATGCCGAAGATCAGCGAGATGGCGAGGCCGTTGAAAATGGGATCGTCGAGAATGAAGAACGCCCCGATCATTGCCGCGAGCCCCGTAAGCACGATGGGCCGCGCGCGGATGCTCGCCGCGCGAATCACAGCCTCGGCGAGCGGCTGGCCGGCGGCGATCTCTTGATTGATGAAGTCGACCAGCAGGATGGAGTTGCGCACGATGATCCCGGCGAGCGCGATCATGCCGATCATCGAGGTGGCGGTGAAATTGGCGCCGAGCAGCGCGTGTCCGGGCATGACACCGATGATCGTCAGCGGAATGGGCGCCATGATGATGAGCGGAACGGCGTAGGAGCGAAACTGCGCCACGACCAGGAGGTAGATGAATACCAGTCCCACGGCGTAGGCCAGGCCCATGTCGCGAAAGGTCTCATAGGTAATCGTCCATTCACCGTCCCACTTCAGGCTGAAGTCGCTGAGCCGATCCGGTGGACTGATGAAGCGTTGAGTCAGCGGCTGACCGGCGGGCGGCGACTTGCTGATTTGCGAGACCAGGCTGAACATGCCGTAAAGCGGGCTGTCGAGCCTGCCGGCCATGTCACCGGTGACGAACACCACGGGCAATGAGTCTTTGTGGTAGATCGCCGCGTCCCACGGCAGCTCGGATATTGTGACCACTTCGGAAAGGGGTACGAGCGTACCGGTCGCGGCGCGTATCGGGAGGCCGAGCACCTGCTGCAGCCCCCGCTTGTCGGCAGAGCCGAACTCGAGCCGCACCGCAATCGGATCGCGCTCGCGGCCTGAATGGATGAACGTGGCGTCCTGACCTCCGAGCGCGACCGCGAGTGATTGCATGGTCTCCGCTTGAGAGACCCCGAGGAGGGCGGCCTTGGCGCGGTCGAGAGCGACGAGGTACCGGATGGCGGGTGCGGCCAACGTATCGTCCGTGTCGACGATATCGGGCGTCGCGTCGAACATGACGCGCAGCGCACGGCCGACCTTCTCCTGCGCCGCGTAGACGGGCCCGTAAACTTCCGCTACCAGCGGGGCTTGAACCGGCGGCCCCGGAGGCACCTCGACGACTTGCACGGACGATGCGCCGAGCCGCCTGCCCTCGGCGGCGAGTGCGGGGCGGATGGCACGCGCGATATCGTGGCTCTTACGGCTGCGGTCGCGCTTGTCGACCAGATTGACCTGCAGATCGCCCTGGTTGCCGTCTCCGCGCAGGTAGTACTGGCGGACGAGGCCGTTGAAATTGATGGGCGCAGCGGTACCGGCATAGGCCTGGTAATCGGTGACTTCGGGGATGGTCCGGACGATGCCCGCAAGGGCGGCGAGCACGCGCGCAGTTCCCTCGACCGGTGTTCCTTCCGGCATGTTCACGACCACCTGGAACTCTGATTTGTTGTCGAATGGGAGCATTTTCAGGACGACCAACTGCACCACGGCGAGCAGCACGGCGAGGATGATTGCGCCCGCGGTACCCATATAGAGGCGATGCCGCAGCTTGCGCGCCCGATCGCCCAGCAAAAATGGGGTCATGAGGCGCACGAAAAAGCGATGCACCCTGCCCTCGGCATGTGCCTCGGCGGCCGCATCGTGCCGCTCGCTCGCGAAGAGCTTGCGGCATAGCCAGGGCGTGAAGATCAGAGCCACGGCGAGCGAGATCAGCATCCCCATGCTCGCGTTGATCGGTATCGGGCCCATGTAGGGACCCATGAGCCCCGATACAAATGCCATCGGCAAGAGGGCGGCAATCACCGTGAAGGTTGCCAGAATGGTGGGCCCCCCCACCTCGTCCACGGCGATCGGGATGATTTCGGTTATGGAGCCCTTGTCGACGGCCAGGTGCCGGTGGACGTTCTCAACGATGACGATTGCATCGTCCACCAGGATCCCGATCGCAAAAATCAGCGCGAACAGCGAGACCCGGTTGATGGTGAAGCCCCAGGCCCAGGAGGCGAAGAGCGTGGCGGCCAGGGTGACGACGACCGCGGCGCCGACCACCACCGCCTCGCGTTTGCCCACCGCCAGCAGGACCAAAACCACCACCGAAGCGGTGGCGAACAGAAGTTTCTCGATGAGCTTCTTGGCCTTGTCGTTCGCCGTGACACCGTAGTTGCGCGTCACCGTGACCTCGACACCCGCCGGAATCGTGATGCCTTTCAATTGCTCGATGCGGCCGATGACGGCGGTGGCCACGTCGATGGCGTTCGTGCCGGGCTTCTTGGCGATCGCGAGCGTCACGGCGGGCGCCTGGCTCACCGGTACGATGCCCCGTTTCGCATCCGCGGGGCCGGTGCCGAACCAGGCGTAGCGCGACGGCGTGCGCGGTGCCTCGGTGACCGTCGCGACATCATCCAGATAGATCGGCTTGCCGTCGCGGGCGGACACGATAAGCCCTCCCACATCGTCGCGGTTGGCGAGGAACTGCCCGGCTTGCACCGGCACCTCGCGAGCGCCGTCGAATATCCCGCCTGCTTGGCTCACGAGGTTCGCCGCTTGCAGCGCCGCGGTAAGGTCGGTGACGGTGAGGCCGGCGGCGGCGAGCCGCCCGGGGTCCAGTTCGACGCGGATCATGGGTTCGCTATCCCCGACCGCGTAGACGTTGCGCGTGCCGGGAACCCGTTTGAGCTCGCTCATCGTGGCGCGTGCGATCTTGCCGAGCTCGTGGGCGCCGAGCAGGGGATCGCGGCTCCAGAGGGTGAGAGTGACGATCGGTACATCGTCGATGCCCTTCGGTTTGATCAGAGGCTGCAAGATGCCGACGCCGGCGGGGCGCCAATCTTGATTCGAATAGACGGCGTTGTAGAGCCGCACAATGGCATCGTTGCGATGAATGCCGACTTCGTATTGCACGGTCAATACCGCGAGGCCCGGCCTCGACACCGAATAGATGTGCTTGACTCCGGAAATCTCGCCGAGCACCTTCTCCATCGGCGTGGCCACCAGGTTCTCAACCTGCTCGGAACTCGCTCCCGGAAACGGAATCATGATATTCGCGAACGTGACGTCGATCTGCGGCTCCTCCTCGCGCGGCGTCACGAGAACGGCGAACACCCCCATCAGCAGTGCGGTCAGGGCCAAGAGCGGCGTGAGCCGGTTCTCGAGAAAAGCGCGGGCGAGTCTTCCGCCTGCGCCGAGCGGGCGGCTCACTGCCGCGGCTCCTGCGCATCGATGCGGGCGCTGGCGGCGATCGGATCGAGTGCGACGCGATCGCCGGGCGCGAGACCCGCGAGTATTTCGATCTTCTCGCCGAAGCGGTGGCCGGGCCGCACGTACCGCAGCGACACCCGGCCGCGCGAGTCGAGCACGTAGACTCCGCTCACCTCGCTGCGCTCGATCACAGCCGACTCAGGCACTAGAATGCGCATCGTCTCGCCGATCACGAGCCCGACTTTGACATACATGCCGGGCGCCAGATCGAACGCGCCGGGCGGCAGATCGAGACGCGCTCGGAAGGTGCTGGATGGGGTCGCGGCTTCCGGGAAAATGGTGATCTTCGTCGCCGATACGCGCCGGTCGTCGACGTACACGGCCGCTTGCTTCAGCTTTCGCACCTGCATGACGATGCTCTGCGGGATCGTCGTGTTGACGCGCAGGTCGCGCAAGCTCAGACCGGTCATCAGCGGCGTGCCGGGACTGACGGTCTCTCCCACCTCGACCAGCCGTTTCGTGACCACACCGCCGTAGGGCGCGCGAATCTCCGTATAACCCACCCCCTCCCGTGCCGTCGTGAGTCCGGCTTCAGCGGCCGCCAGCCGAGCGGCAGCGGCATCGCGATTCGCGGTCGCCTGGTCGAGTTGCGACTTGGAGACCACCCGGCGCTGAAATAATTCCGCGATTCGCCGATAGGTCGTGGCGGCCTCCTCGTTCCTCGCGCGCGCCTCGGTGAGCGCCGCCTGCGCCCCTTGCAGGCCTGCGCGTTGTTCGGTGCCCTTCAGCCGTACGATGACCGCGCCCGCCGGCACGACGTCATCGACGTCGTATAAAATCTCGGCGACGCGTCCGCCCGTCTGCGCCGAGACGGTCGCCTGATTGACCGCTTCGATGGTGCCGTCGACGTCGCGCTCGAGCGGCGCCTTGACCGGCTCTATCACTACGGTTGCAAGGGCAGCGGGCGATGCGGAGGGCGGCGGCGGGGTCTTGTTGCCGCATGCCGCGGCCGCGATGACGAGCGCCGCGATCGCGAGCAACGGTCTTGACCGGCGCACGGCTTTACTCAGGAGAACGCGCGGCCGGGCGCAACGCCCAAGCGCTTCAAAACAATCGCCAAGGGGCAAAAGCCGGTGAAGGACGATTGCAGCAAGTTGGCGCCGACGAAGGCCGCGAGCCAGAGCCACTGGAGGCTCACGAAGTGGGCGAGAACCAGGCTCACCAGCACGACGCAGCCCGCAAATCTCATTACCCAACGATCGATGGTCATGACGATTCCTTCCTTAAGCGGCAATTCACGATAGCATAATATATCAGACAATGCTAAAGTAGTAATATACGTACTAATACCTAGACGCCCGGCGAGGCTTGACTATGAAACGCGTTCGGATGCTGCCTGCCCTGGCGCAGATGCGGGAACACGCAACGCAGGCCGCGGGTTTTTTGAAGGCACTGGCGAATGACCAGCGGCTGTTGGTTCTATGCGCCCTCCTGGACGGGGAGCTGTCCGTCGGGGAGATCAACGCGCGCGTGCCGCTCAGTCAGTCGGCGCTGTCGCAGCATCTTAGCGTACTGCGCGAAGCGGGGCTGGTGACCACCACTCGCCAATCACAGACGATCTACTACGCGCTGGCGCGCGGCCCGGCGCTTAACATCATGGAAGTCCTGTATTCGGCATTCTGCGATCCCGGCGCGGCGGCCGAGAAGGTCAAGTGCGCGCCGCGGAAGAGGTCATAAACCGCGGGTTCAGCGCATTCATTCGGCGGAGGTGTTCACGGTGGTTTCGAGAAGCCGCTCGCCCTGCAGGGAATTGGCGACCAAACAGACCTTTTCGGCTCGTTCCAGAAGCTCCCTGGCTTTCCCATGATCGGCGGCCGGTTTCACCGTAAGGACGGCGTGCGTCACATAGCGGGTGAATCGGGTGACGCCGGCCACACGCTCGAGCGTTCCCAGGACATGTGCCTCGAGCTGATCCCATTCGAAATGAGCCGCACGAGACACGCCGCGAAACGTCAGGATGAAGCAGTCCGCGACGGCAGCGATGAGAAGTGTCTCGGGCGACCACACGCCGCCCGGGCCGTCGAATTCAGGCGGTGGTGCGGTACGAAGATCGGGCACGCCCGAGCAGGCCACCCGAACGGCGCCCGTCGCCGATCCTTGAGCGCCGACATCATAGACATGCGGATAGGCTTTCAAGGGATCAACCGAGCGAGATCACCGGCAGGCCGGCAGTCTTCCACGCAGCGATGCCGCCTGCCATGTGTGCAGCATGCGGTTGACCGGCGCCGAGCCGGCGCTCCGCCGCAGTGAGCGAACGCTTGCCGCTGCCGCAATGAAAAACGACGCGCCGCTCTCCGTCGTCGGGCAGGGTGGCTGCATCAAAGGTCGACAGTGGATAAAGCAGGGCGCCCGCGATGCGTTCGGAGGCGTATTCGGAGGGCTCGCGGACATCGATCAGAAGAATCTTGCCCGCGTGCAACAGGCGCGCCACCCCGGCCGGCTCCAAGGTTTCAATCGATGGTGCATGTTTCGTCATGCGATGTTCCCGACGTGCAGTGGGTTCTCAAGGGCCGTACCATAAAGTCGATTGCACGATTGCGCAATAATGAATAAGAGGCATTTGCTACGGGGTTATACGTAGTACCAGGAACCCGCGAGCGCTGGATGTAAGGGGTATTTGTCCGTAGAGTTGCCATGGCTATCTTCGAATCAGGCAGCCAGATGTCATGACGCCTTCGCCGGATCAGGGGCTAACGTCTGCGGA
The DNA here is from genome assembly GCA_963702735.1 of uncultured Gammaproteobacteria bacterium. GTDB lineage: Bacteria > Pseudomonadota > Gammaproteobacteria > Steroidobacterales > Steroidobacteraceae > Bog-1198. The sequence goes on from CAVPDW010000004.1 coordinate 131,097, forward strand.
GGCGGCGGCGCGATTGGGGCAATTCGGGCCCAATGCCGTCGTTGAGCGGCAGGTTTCGCTTGCGGCGAGAATTGCACGCCGTTTCTGGGAACCGGTGCCGTGGATGCTCGAGGCGGCCATCGTCCTACAGCTCGCGATCGGAGAGCGGCTGGAGGCGTTCATCATTGCGGTGTTGCTGGTCTTCAATGTCGCGCTCGGAGTCCTCCAGGAGAACCGGGCAGGCGAAGCACTGGCGGCCCTCAAGTCGAAGCTGGCGTTGGATGCGTTCGCCAAACGCGACGGCAAATGGGTGAGAGTGCCGGCCGCCGCGCTCGTGCCGGGCGATGCGGTGCGGCTCGCGCTGGGGGGGGTCGTTCCCGCAGACGTACGCCTGCTCGACGGATCGGTGCTGCTCGATCAGTCGATGCTCACGGGTGAATCGGTCGCCGTGCAGATCGGCGCCGGCAAAACCGCCTACGCGAGTGCGCTGGTGCGGCGCGGCCTCGCGACGGCGGAGGTTACGGCGACGGGCGGGCGCACCTACTTTGGCAAGACCGCCGAATTGGTGCGTATCGCACATGCGCAAAGCGGCGAGCAGGCGGCTGTGTTCACCGTGGTGCGAAATCTCGCGATTTTCAACGGAGCCATCGTGGTGCTGCTGGTGGCATACGCCCATTCGATCGCAATGCCCGTCGATCACATTGTTCCTCTGGTACTGACGGCGCTCCTTGCCTCGGTGCCCGTCGCGCTGCCGGCAACCTTCACGTTGGCGGCGGCATTGAGCGCTCAGGTGCTGACGAGGAGGGGAGTGTTGCTGACCCGGCTCTCGGCGATCCACGAGGCTGCGACCGTCGATGTCCTGTGTTCGGACAAGACCGGAACTCTCACCCGCAACGAGCTTGCGGTCGCGAGCGTAAGGTGCATGCGGGAGGACCATCGGGACGAGGATGTTCTCGCGCTGGCCGCACTGGCAAGCTCGGAGACGGGACAAGACCCGGTCGACGGTGCCATTCGTTCGCTCGCGCTCGCCAAAGGGTCCCCCATCCTAAAGCGCAAGGTCCTGCGCTTCACGCCGTTCGATCCCGCGACGAAGACCTCAGAGGCGCTGATCGCCGATGAGCGAGGCAATGAGGAGCGCATCGTCAAAGGGGCTCCGAGCGCAATTGCCGCCATGATCCCGTTTGCAGCCGAGATAGTCGGCGAACTGGATTCATTGGCGAACCAGGGCTACCGGGTCCTGGCTGTCGCGGGGGGGCCGCCCCAACATCCGGTGCTCCTGGGCTTGATTGCGCTCAGCGACCCACCGCGGCCGGATTCCAAAGCACTGCTGGCACAGCTGCGTACGATGGGCGTGCACACGCTCATGGTCACGGGTGACGCCGCTCCGACGGCAAGGAGCGTCGCGGCGGCGATAGGTCTTGAGGGGCCGGTGTGTCCGCCCGGCGCCATTCCCGATCGGGTCACGCCGGCGGAATTTGCGGTCTATGCCGGCGTCTTTCCCGAGGACAAGTTCCGGCTGGTCAAGGCGTTGCAGGCCGGCGGGCACACGGTTGGAATGTGCGGTGACGGGGCGAACGATGCGCCGGCTCTGCGACAAGCGCAGATGGGCATCGCCGTCTCTACGGCTACCGACGTCGCGAAATCGGCAGCCAGCATGGTTCTGACTGAACCAGGCCTCGAGGGAATTGTCGCCGCGATCCAAGAGGGCCGGTCCTGTTTTCGGCGCATTCTCGCCTACACCTTCAATGCGCTCGCCAAAAAGTTCGAACTCGTGCTCTTCCTGGGCGCCGGCTTGGTCATGACCGGCCACGCGATACTCACGCCCATGCTGATGGCGCTGCTGCTGATCACAGGGGATTTTCTCACGATGTCGTTGACCACGGACACCGCGACACCGTCCCCGGGGCCGGACACTTGGCGGATGGGCTCATTCACCGCCGCGGCCGCGATACTGGGATTGAGCGGGTTGATATTTGTCGTCGCCGTGGTCGCGGCCGGCAAGTACATCTTCGACTACGGTATTGCCGAATTGCGAACCCTCGCCTTCATCACGCTGGTCTTCGCGAGCCAGGCGACCGTCTATGTCGTTCGTGAGCGTGGACATCTGTGGCATTCCCGACCTGGCGGATGGCTCATGCTCTCCTCCCTGTTGGACCTCGCGATTGCCGGCATCCTCGCCGTTACCGGCACGCTCATGGCGCCGCTCGCTGCTTCCACGATCGGGGCGATGCTTCTCGGCACGCTCTTGTTCGCAGTCGCGCTGGACGCCGTCAAGATCGTTACTTTCAAAATACTGAAAATATAAATGAGCGGGTGCAGCCACCTCTGTGCCCGGACGAGTTGACATTTTGGATCTGTGCTAATACTTTCCAACTTGGGAAACGATGGAGAGTGCTCATGCAGCCAGGCAGAGGACCGGCGATCAGGCCGGGAATGTGCGCCATGGCATTGCTGCTCGGCGCCGCCGGGCAAGCCTTCAGCGCCGACACGAAGCCCGGCTATCCCGCCATGGCGCCCGTCGCCGAATACCGCATGGCGAGCGCTTCCGATGAGATCGCGCTCGCGCGCAGCGCCGCGCCGGCGTCGATTTCGGGCGATGCGGAGCTTCTCACGCTGGGAGACCGGGGTTACGAGACGGCGGTGAAGGGTAGGAACGGCTTCGTTTGCATGGTCTGGCGGTCATGGGCGGCCGGCTTTGACGATGCAGAGTTCTGGAATCCGAAGCTGCGCGCTCCCATATGCCTGAATCCCGCCGCCGCGCGCAGCGTGCTTCCGGGCTATCTCGATCGAACCAAGTGGGCCCTCGCCGGCGAATCGAGACTCCACATGATCGAGCGCACCAGGGCTGAAGTGGCCGCCAATGCCTTTACGCCGCCGGAGCGCGGCGCAATGGCCTTCATGATGTCGAAGCGGCAATACCTGGCTGACGCCGCCGGGCACTGGCATCCGCATCTCATGTTCTTCCTTGCGCGCACCGACGGCGCCGCATGGGGCGCCAACCTTGAGGGCTCACCGATAATCGTCTCGCAGGGTGATCCGGACCCCGTCACGACGTTCATCGCCCCGGTACCTAAGTGGTCCGATGGAACATCCGCGGCGACGGAGGCGCACCGCCGGCCGTAGCCTGGGGCCGCGGACTAATTGGCCGCGGGTTTGGAGGCGTCGAGCAATTGCGCCAGATACTGCTGCCAGAGGGCGGCCCAGGTGTGCGTGCCGTGCCCATGGGTTTGATCGGAGGCCGGCAGCAGCACGAAGCGCCCGTTCTTCACGAGCTTGATCTCGCGCTCCGCGATTCCGAGTTCCGGCGGGTTGATGAAATCATCCGCCGAATTGATCTGCGTCAGCGGCGCCTTGATCTTGTCCAACTCCGACGACGGGTCGTAGTCGCGGGAGGCCGCGAACTGGTAGAGCAGATCGTTGGCGTCCAATTCATCGAGCTCGCGCTGCATGAACGTGTCCACGAATTGATCGGCGGCGTCGCGGTTCGGGAGGGCGGTCTGCATCACTATCGGAGCACTTCCGGCGATCAGCAGCAGGTCCGCCGCCGTGCGCAGCGCCCCCAAGGGTTCGCTCCTGTATTCACCTTGCTGCCACTCCGGGTCCTTGCGAATTGCCTGCATGAGCAGGTCGCGCCACACGCGGTTGCGTCCGGAGATCTGCACCGGCAGGCAGGCGAGGGGCATCAAGGCATCCATGAAATCAGGATAGGCTTCCCCCCACATGAAGGTGTGCATGCACCCCATGGAAGTGCCCATGATCAAGCGCAGATGATCCACCTGCAATCCATCCACGACCACCGCGTGCTGCGCGGCCACCATGTCCGCGTAGGCGTATTGGGGAAAGCGCGCGTGCAGCCCGTCGCTGGGTTTGCTGGATCTTCCGTGTCCGATCCCGTCCGGCAGAATGACCATGTATTTGTTGGTGTCGAGAAGCTGCCCCTTGCCGAACAGCACCCCTGCGAAATGCTCGTTGAGCAGGCTGCGGCCGGAGCCGCCGGTGCCGTGCAGCACCAATACCGCGTTGTCGACCCTGCCGTGCGAGTCGCGATGCAATTTGCCGATCGTGGTGTAATGCAGCCGCAATTCAGGCAGCGTTTCGCCCGAGGCGAACCGAAAGTCGTGGACGACGTAGTCGCCTTCGATGGGGCGCGCGCCGCTCACGGGCGAGTCCGCGCGGGCGGTACCGAGAAGCAGCGGCAGTGCGGCCAGCAGACTGATCGACAGGATTCGCCGAAATTGCATCGCTGCCCCCTTCTCCGTCATTGTGCCTCTATATATTGTCCATCAATACCGCGACTTTGCGCGCTCAGCAAGTGCAAGAACGGACCGCTCACCGAAGCGGGCGACGGCACCGTATTCGGATCCTCGGCCGGATAGGCGGCGGCGCGCATCGGTGTGCGCATGCGGCCCGGGTTGACGCTATTCACGCGGATATTGGCTTCGCCCTCGAGTTCCTGGGACAGCATGGCGCGCACCGACTCCAATCCAGTTTTGGCGACGGCGTAGGCGCCCCAGAACGGCCGCGGATGGTTGACCACGCCGCTGCTGACGAAGATCACGGAGGCGTCGGCGGACTTGCGCAAAGCCGGAAGCAGCACCTGCGTCAGGATGAAGGGCGCGGTAAGGTTCACGTGCAGCACCCTGCACCAGGTCGGCACGTCGTATTGCTCGAGCGGCGTGCGGTCTCCGAGCAGCGCGGCCGCATGGACCAGCCCGTCGAGGCGGCCGAACTCATCGCCGATGGTGGCCGCCAGACTGTCATAGTCCGCGGCCGTCGCGGCGGCCAGATCCAGCATCGCGATCGCCGGTTGGGGAGCGCCCATCCGTTCTATCTCGTCGTACAGGCGCTCGAGCTTGGCGGCATTGCGGCCGCACAGAATGACGCTCGCGCCCGCCTTCGCGCATTCGCGGGCGAGCGCCGATCCGAAGCCGCCGGCGGCGCCGGTGATCAGGATGACTCGTCCGGCCAGCAGGTCGGGATCCGCCTTGAATTGTTTGGGAATCATGCAGCAGCTCCGTTACGGTTGGCGCGCCGCGCCGTGGTCCAGGCGAGCAGCATATCCTTTAACGCATGCCGCCCGAGCGGCCGCTCCTCGTCCAGTTGCCTGCGGCCGAGCGCCGCGAGGATCAGCAGGTGCCGCTGCCGTGCACGCTGCATCCGCGGCAGCGCCTGCCCGGCCGCGTCGAAGTAGCCTGCGGCGCGCGCATGCAATCGCCCAAGGTGGTCGCGAAGGCGCGGTGGCGGCACCTGCGCGGCGAGATCCTCGTTCTCGACGCCCGCCGCCAGAAGCTCGTCGACCGCGAAGGGTACGCGCCCTGCATGCGCCTCGCGCCGATAGCCGCGTATCGCCCTTGACAGTACTTCGGCGGCGGCGATCGCGCCGGTACAGCGCCGAAGCGCCGTCTCATCGGGAACCTCGCCGGCCAGAAGGGACGCGAGCGCCAAGGGATGGCCCCACAAGGCCTGCGAATACGGCTCTAGATCGGCGCCCCGCTCCAGGGGCACGCCGTACAGGTGCTGCGCGGCGGCGCCGACCGCGGTCAGCAGCGGCGCGAAGTCGATCGAGGCGGCGCGCGGCAAGGCGGCGAGATACGCGCTGATCGGGTGCAAGGCACGGCCGGCGATGAGGCGCTCCATCTCCTCGCGCCACCAGTTGAGCTTAAGCCGCGCCGCGCTCACTTCGGTCGACGGGTCCAACAGAGCCTGCCATTCCGCGCCAAGGGCGAAGATGCCGAGCAGGGGCGCACGCGATTCCGGCGCGGCGAACAACCAGCTCCAGTAACGCACAGACCCAGGCGGGAGCGCGCGCGTCTTGTAGATCGTGTCAAGTGCTTTCAGGATCAGCCTCGCCCGCCGCGCCGGTATCGGCGCCGGCATCGCGCGGGATTCGCGGCAGGTTCGATATGGGCTCGAGCGCTTCGATCTCGCGATTGGGGCGCAATCCGAGCTCCTCGAAACGGCGCGCGCCGGGCAGCACTTGCTGTTCGAGCGACCCGACCGCCTTGTTGAAGGAGTCGACGCTGCTGCCCAGCGATTTTCCCATCCTTCCCAGGTGTTCGACGAACACGGCCAGCCGCCGGTACAAATCCTCGCCAAGGCGGCGAATCTGCCCGGCATTCTCGGCGAGAAGCGTCTGGCGCCAGCCGAAGGCCACCGTCTTGAGCAGCGCCACCAGGCTGGTGGGCGTCGCCAGCATCACGTTCTGCCGCAGCGACTCGTCGATCAGCGCCGGATTCTCCTGCAGCGCCGCCGTCAGGAATTGATCGCCCGGCAGGAACAGGATGACGAAGTCAGGGCTGCGCTCGAATTGCGACCAGTACTGTTTCGAGGCCAGTTCGCGGACCCGGGCGCCGACAATTTGCGCGTGGCGGCGCAGTTGCGCGCTGCGTTCCTCGTCGCTCTGAGCTTCAACCGCCGCCAGATACGCCTCGAGCGGCGTCTTTACGTCGACGACGATGTCCCGCTGCTCGGGCATGTGCACCACCATGTCGGGGCGAATTGCGCCCGAATCGGTCACCCGATGCAGCTGCTCGGTGAAGTCGACGTGCGCGGTCATGCCTGACAGCTCCACCAGCCGGCGCAGGGTGATCTCGCCCCACTGGCCGCGCACATCAGGCCGGCGCAGGGCGGTGACGAGATTGCGGGTCTCGCGCGACAGCGAGAGCTGGCCGGTCGCGATGCCCTCCATTTGCGTCTTGATGGTGGCAAAAGCGTCGATCCGCTCGCGCTCGATTGCCTGAATCTGCGCCTCTGTCTTGGCCAGCGCCTCGCGGATGGGCCGCACCAGGGATTCGATCGCGGTTTCGCGCTCCTTGAGCGCCTGAGATGCGTCGGATTGCTGGCGCGCCAGCCGCTCGCGCGCCAGCTGCAGGAACACTTCGCTGTTGCTCTTGAGAGTATCGCGCGCGAGATCGCCGAACACACCCTGCAGCTGCTCGCGGGTGCGCGCAAGCGCCTGCTCTCGCTCGGCACCCAGCGCTTCCTCGGACTTGAGCCGCGCGCGCAGCAATTCCGTCTCGATCGCCGCCACTCGCTCGCGGCGCGTGCGCCACACCAGCACCGCGAGCGCGCCGACAACCGCTCCCGCCAGGAATGCCGCCCATGCGATGCCGTCGCTCATACGCGGCCGCTGGCATCCAGCCAGGTCAAAAGATCGAGGGCGCGACCCAGGTAGCCGTCGCCGCGCCATGCGCTGGAGTCTTCGCCGGCCCTGAGATAGCCGTAGTTCGCAACGAGCGCCGCCATTCCCGCCGCGTGCGCGGCCTGCACGTCGCGCTCGGCGTCGCCCACATAGATACATTCGCCGGGAGTGACGCCGGCGAGTTTCGCCGCGTGCAGCAGCGGCAGGGGGTGGGGCTTGCGCGTAGGCGTAGTGTCGCCGCTGACGACGCAGTCGAAGCGCTCGCGCAGTCCCATCTCCTCGAGCAGAGGTTCCGTGAGCCACCCCGCCTTGTTGGTGACGATCCCCGCCTTCAGGCGGCGCTCCGCCAGCGCGTCGAGCACCTCATCCATCCCCGCAAAGAGCCGCGTGGCGCGGCTCAACGAGCCGCGGTAGATCTCGAGGAAGCGCCGTTGCAAGACGGCGGCCTTCGGCGCCGATGCGTCCGGAAAGCCGGCGCTCACCACCTGCGCCGCGCCGTGGCTCACCGCGCAGCGCACCGCCTCGTAGGCCAAGGGCGCAAGAGCCTCCTCGGCGCGCAGCGTGTTCAACGCGCAGGCCATGTCGGGCGCCGTGTCGAGCACGGTGCCGTCCATGTCGAACAATACCGCTCGCACCGGCAGGCTCATCCGTTCCCTTCCCGCGTGAAATGGGCCAGATAGTTGACCGAAGTATTTTCGGAGAGGCGAAACGAGCGAGTCAGAGGATTGTAAGTCAGACCCGTCAAGTCGCGGAGGCGCAGGCCCGCCCGGCGTCCCCAGCCGGCGAGCTCCGAGGGACGTATGAACTTCAGATATTCGTGGGTGCCCCGCGGAAGGACGCGTGCGACATATTCGGCGCCGACGATGGCCACGGCAAATGCCAGCGGATTGCGGTTGAGCGTGGAGACGATCACATCGCCGCCTGGCCTCGCCAACGAGGCCAATGCCATGACCGCGGCGGCCGGATCGGGGACGTGCTCGAGCATTTCCATGCAGGTGACGAGATCGAAGGAGGCGGGACGTTCCAGCGCCAGCTCTTCGGCGGAGACGGCTCGATATTCCACCGCCAGCCTGCCCTCGAGCGCATGCAGCTCCGCCACGTCCAGCACCGGCCGCGACAGATCGATGCCGAGCACCCCTGCGCCTGCGCGCGCCATCGCCTCGGACAGAATGCCGCCTCCGCAGCCGACGTCGAGAACACGGGCGGCCTTGAGATTCACTGCGCGTTCGACATACTGCATACGCGCGGGATTGAGATCATGGAGGGGTTTGGAGGGGCCCTTGGGGTCCCACCAGGATTGCGCGAGCGCCGTGAATTTCGCGAGCTCCGCGGGGTCTGCATTGCGAGTCGAAGTGTGCATAAGTCACCCTCTATGGTTTCACGCGCCGGACCCATGCGCCGACGCGCTCGGCCGCCGCAGCCCAGTCCAGGCGGGTCAATTCCCCCTCCGACAAGAGCCGGCGGCCGGCGACCCAGACATCGCTCACCATGTCACGGCCGCCGCAAAAAACCAATTGTGTCACGGGGTCGTTCAGGGGTTGAACGGCCGGGCCGCACAGTTCCAGGCAGCACAGATCCGCCCACTTGCCGCTCGCGAGCGTGCCCAAATCCTCCATCCCGCCGGCCGCCGCTCCCGCGCAGGTTGCGGCAGCGAGTGCATCCCACGCCGATCCCGCCGCCGCCGCCAGCAGCCTCATCTCCGCCCACACATCTTGGGTGCCGCACGCCCTGCCGTCCGAGCAGAGCCCGACGCGAATCGCGGACCCGACGAAGGAGGCCGCCGGGGGCAGCCGCCGCTCGTGCTCGAGGCAGGCCTGCGATGAGAGGCTGACCGCGATGCCGGTGCGCTCTGCAAGGCCGATGTCGGCCGCCGATGCATGATTCATGTGAACCGCGCGCAGAGCGGGGGTCAGGAGTCCGAGCTTCCACAGGCGCTCGATGGGCCGCATGCCATGCACCGCCACGGATTGAGCAATGTCGCTCTGCGATGCATGCAGGTCGATCACGATGCCCGCATCGAGCTCATCGGCCAAGGTGGCAAGCCGAGCGAATGTCGCATCGCTCATCCGCCCGGGGGCGTGCGGCGCGAAGGCGGTCGATATCAAGGGGTGTCCCTTGTATTCGTCGCGCACGCGCAAGCCCAGAGTCAGGCATTCGGCGGGGGACTGTGCCCAGGGACTCGGCGTCTCGGCGACGGGTAGGCCGATCAGCGCGCGCATGCCCTGCTCGCACGCGACCCGCGCGGTCGCGTCGGGAAAATCGTATCGATCGCCGAAGCAGGTGACCCCGGCGCGGAGCATCTCCGCGACCGCCGCGAGAACCGCGTCGCGCACGAATTCGGGGCCGGCGAGGCGCCGTTCGAGCGCCGCGGCGTCGTCCCGGGGAAGGCCGCGAAACAGCGACTTGGCAGCGTGCGTCGCGGTGTTGATCATGCCCGGCATCAACAGATGCCGGGGCCGCTGCACGGCCACCGTGGCGGCGTAGCGCGCGGCCTCGGCGGTGGGCAGCAAATCCAGTATTCGGCCGTCGCGCACCACCAAAGTATGGTGCTCGAGCACCCTGCCGGGCGCGGTCATGGGGACGATCCAACGGGCCTCGATGCTCAAATCGGCGAGAACGGCGGGCATTCCCAAGTATATCGGCTAATACGCGCCGCGGGCTTAAGACCGCACGGTGATGTGTGCTAGAATTCGTCCATGTTGAGACCGCGTCTCGCCTCCTTTAAACCCGCTTAAGAAAGCCTCGAAGGCTGCATCGGACTCTCGCAAATGGCCGAGATCGCTCGCGAAATATTGCCCGTAAATCTCGAAGACGAGATGCGCAAATCCTATCTGGATTACGCCATGAGCGTCATCGTCGGCCGAGCGCTGCCCGACGTGCGCGACGGCTTGAAGCCCGTGCACCGCCGCGTGCTCTACGCCATGCGCGAGCTGAGCAACGACTGGAACAAGCCGTACAAGAAATCCGCTCGCGTCGTGGGCGACGTCATAGGCAAATACCATCCGCACGGCGATGCATCGGTCTACGACGCCATCGTGCGCATGGCGCAGCCTTTCTCGATGCGCTACCTGCTGGTCGACGGCCAGGGAAACTTCGGTTCCGTCGACGGCGATCCGCCCGCGGCCATGCGCTACACCGAAGTGCGCATGTCGAAGATCGCCGCAGAACTGCTGGCCGACATCGACAAGGAAACGGTCGATTTCAACCCGAATTACGACGAGTCGGAAAGCGAACCTGCGGTGCTGCCGACGCGCGTACCGAACCTGCTGGTCAACGGCTCTTCGGGAATCGCGGTGGGCATGGCGACCAACATCCCTCCGCACAATTTGTCGGAAATCATCAGCGCCTGCATCGCGCTCATCGAGAATCCGGACATCACGCTCGCTCAATTGATGCAGATCGTGCCCGGTCCGGATTTTCCGACGGCGGGCTTGATCAACGGCGCCCAGGAGATCGTCGCCGCGTACAAGACCGGCCGGGGACGGCTGACGTGCGTGCGCGCACCCATTTCGAGGACGTGGGCAAGGGCGATCGCCAGGCGATCGTCATCACCGAGCTTCCGTACCAGGTCAACAAGGCGCGGCTGATCGAGCGGATCGCAGATCTGGTGCGCGACAAGCTCATCGAGGGCATCGCCTCGGATGGACTGCGCGACGAGTCCGACAAGGACGGGATGCGCGTCGTGATCGAATTGCGGCGCGGCGAGGTGCCGGAGATTCTTGCTCAACAATCTGTTCGCGCAAACCCCGATGGAAACGGTGTTCGGCATCAACATGGTCGCGCTGGTCGACGGCCAGCCGCGACTGCTCTCCCTGAAGGAGATGCTCGATGCGTTCCTGCGGCATCGGCGCGAGATCGTCACGCGCCGTACCGTATTTGAATTGCGCAAGGCGCGCGAGCGCGGCCACATCTTGGAAGGATTGGCGGTCGCTCTTGCCAACATCGACGAGATCATCGCCGTGATCAAGGCCTCGCCGTCGCCGTCGGAGGCGAAGACGGCCTTGATGTCGCGGCCATGGGCGTCGGGCGCGGTGCCCCGAGATGCTGGAGCGCGCCGGCGCCATCAACACGCGGCCCGAGGGCGAGGTCGGAGCGTTCGGCATCGTCGAGGGGGGTTACCGGCTGACGGAAATACAGGCACAGGCGATCCTGGACATGCGCCTGAACCGCCTCACCGGGCTCGAGCAGGACAAGATCATCGCAGAGTATCAGGAGCTGCTGGAGCAGATCCGCGACCTGAGCGACATTCTCGCGCGACCCCAAGCGCCTGCTGGACGTCATTCGCAAGGAGCTCGAGTACATCCGCGACACCTTCGCCGACGCGCGGCGCACCGAGATCATCAGCAACCACGAAGATCTCACCATCGAGGACCTGATTTCGCCGGAGGATGTGGTGGTCACCCTGTCCCACGGCGGCTACGCCAAGGCGCAGCCGGTGTCCGACTACCAGGCGCAACGGCGCGGCGGACGCGGCAAGGCCGCCACCAGCGTCAAGGACGAGGACTTCGTCGACAAGCTGTTCGTCGCCAACACCCACGATACGCTGCTGTGCTTCTCCGACCGCGGCAAGCTGTACTGGTTGAAGGTGTATCAGCTGCCGCAGGCGAGCCGCGGCTCGCGCGGCAAACCCATCGTGAATCTATTGCCGCTGCAGGAGGGCGAGCGCATCAGTGCGATGCTGTCGATCAAGGAGTTCGAGGAGGGCAAGTTCGTCTTCATGGCGACGAGCTTGGGCACCGTGAAGAAGACCTCGCTCGCGCTCTTTTCGCGGCCGCGTGCGAGCGGCATCATCGCCGTCGCATTGGACCCCGGCGACAAACTGGTGGGGGTCGCGATCACCGACGGCACCAAGGACATCCTGCTGTTCACCACGGGCGGCAAGGCGATCCGCTTCGTGGAAGAGGAGGTGCGCGCCAATGGGCCGCGAGGCGGCGGGGGTGCGCGGCGTGCGGCTGAGCGACGACAGCTGGTCAATGCGCTGATCGTTGCGGACCAGGGCTACATTCTCACCGCATCCCAGAACGGCTTCGGCAAGCTCACGCCGCTCGAGGAGTTTCCGAAACACGGGCGCGGCGGCCAGGGGGTCATCGCATTGCAAATCACCGACCGCAACGGACAAATGGTCGGCGCGCTGCAGGTGGGCGCGGATGACGAAATCATGCTCATGAGCCAGAACGGCGTGCTGGTGCGCACGCCCGTGAGGGACATTTCCATCGTGGGACGCAACACCCAAGGGGTGCGCTTGATCCGGCTTGAGGATGGCGATCAGCTCTCCGGGCTCGAGCGCATCGACGGCCTGGCGCGGGACGAGGACGCAGGTCCTGCGGACGATGCGCCCGCCGCCGACCGAATAAGCCGCTCGCCACGATGCGCGCATTCAATTTCTCTCCGGGACCCGCCGTGCTGCCGCTCGAGGTTCTGGAGCAGGCGCAGGGCGAACTTCTCGACTGGCAGCAGAGCGGCATGTCGGTGATGGAGATCAGCCATCGCGGCAAGGCCTTCATGCAAGTCGCGGCCGAGGCGGAGGCGGATTTGCGCGACCTGCTGTCCATACCCGGCAACTACAAGGTTCTGTTCCTGCAGGGCGGAGCGTCGGCGCAATTCTCCCTGGTGCCCATGAACTTGAGCAGGCGCGCTCGACGGCCGACTACGTCGAACACCGGGCACTGGTCGGACGCGCGATTGCCGAGGCGCGCCGCTATTGCAGCGTGCACATCGCCGGGGATGCGGGCGGGAACTATACGCGCATGCCGCCGCAGAGCGAGCTGCAATTCAGCGACGGCGCCGCCTATGTCCACTACACGCCGAACGAGACCATCAGCGGCGTCGAGTTCGGCTATGTACCGCTGACGCCGCGGCGTGCCGCTGGTGGCCGACATGTCGTCGAGCATCCTGTCGCAGCCCCTCGATGTGTCGCAATTCGGGCTGATCTATGCGGGCGCGCAGAAGAACATCGGTCCCTCGGGCCTCACGGTGGTGATCGTGCGCGAGGATCTCTCGGCCATGCGCGGCAAGAGACTCCGACGGTGTTCGATTACCGCGCCGGTGGCCGAGAATCACTCGATGTTGAATACGCCGCCGACTTTCGCTTGGTACATGGCGGGACTGGTGTTCAAATGGCTGAAGAAGGGCGGCGGGCTGGCGGCCGCCGCCGCGCGCAATCGCGTGCAAGGCCGAGGCGCTGTATGCCGCCATCGATGCATCCGCAGCTCTACGCGAACTCGGTGGCGAAGGATGCACGGTCGCGCATGAACGTGACCTTCACCTTGAATGCCCCGGATCTCGACGCCGCGTTTCTCGACGAAGCGGCCGCCGCGGGCCTCAAGGATCTCAAGGGACATCGCGTGCTCGGCGGCATGCGCGCGAGCCTCTACAACGCCATGCCGCTCGCCGGGCGTCGAGGCGCTGATTGCATTCATGCGCGAATTCGAGCGGCAGCCGCGGATGAGGAGCGCACATGGCAGGCCGTAAACGAGAATCCCGCAAAGTCCCGGCCGCAGGCGCCGCGCCGGGCGAAGGATGTGCCGGGGGCGACCCCCGCAGGCGGCGCACTCGACAATATCCGCGACAGCATCGATGCCATCGACGCGCGGATTCACGCGCTGCTCAACGAACGCGCGCGCTTCGCGCAGGCTCGTCGGCATCTCCAAGATCGGCGTCCGGCAAGGCGGTCGATTTCTATCGTCCGGAACGCGAGGCGCGAAGTCTTGCGCAAGGCGCTCAGGCGCAATCAGGGTCCGCTGCGCGATGAGGAGATCGCGCGGCTTTTCCGTGAAATCATGTCGGCCTGTCTTGCGCAGCAGGAGCCTCTCAAGGTGGCGTTCCTCGGGCCGGAAGGTACATTCACCCAGGCCGCCGTGCTCAAGCATTTCGGCTCCTCGGTGCGTGCGCTGCCGCTGCCCGCGATCGACGAGGTGTTCCACGAGGTGGAAGGCGGCATCGCGGACTTCGGCGTGGTGCCGATCGAAAACTCGAGCGAGGGTACCGTCAATCACACGCTTGGACATGTTTCTCGAGCTCGGCGCTGAAGATCTGCGGCGAAGTGGAGCTGCGAATCAGTCACTGTCTGATGGGCAAGATGCGCGGCACCGACGCGGTGCAGGCGCGTGTGCGCGCATGCGCAGGCGCTCGCGCAATGCCGCGGCTGGCTGGACGAACAGCTGCCCGATGTCGGAGCGCGTCGCCGTATCGAGCAATGCCGAAGGCGCGCGGCGCGCGCGCGATGAGCGCGGCACCGCGGCGATCGCGGGCCGCGCGGCCGCCGAGATCTACGGCCTGAATCTGCTCGCGAACGAGATCGAGGATCGGTCCGACAACACCACCCGATTCCTGGTCGTGGGCAGAAAGCTGTTCAGCGCGAGCGGCGCCGACCGCACCACGCTGCTGGTGTCGGCGCGCCGACACCGACGATGCCGGGCGCGTTGTTCCGGCTGCTCGAGCCCCTCGCGCGAGCATCGGGTCAACATGACGCGCATCGAATCGCGTCCCTCGCGCAAGCGCAAATGGGACTACGTGTTCTTCATCGACATCGAGGGACACGTCAGCGACGCGCCGGTCGCCAAGGCACTGGCCGCGCTCGAGAAGCGCGCCTCGCTGTTCAAGGTGCTGGGCTCTTATCCGCGGGCCGTGCTCTAGATGCGCGAATTTCGAGGCGCGGCCGGCGGCGCGAGTGTCGGGCGCCGTCGCGGTTCCGGGCGATAAATCGATCTCGCACCGCTCCTTGATGCTGTCGGGGATCGCGCAGGGCGTGAGCGAGGTCAGCGGCTTTCTGCCGAGCGAGGATTGCCTGGCGACGCTCGCGGCGATGCGCGCCTTGGGCGTGCGGATCGAGCAGCCGCAGCCCGACGCAGGTGCTGGTCCACGGCGTGGGGCTGCGCGGCCTGCGAGGCGCCGGACACGCGCTCGATATGGGCAATGCCGGCACGGCGATGCGCCTGTTCACGGGTCTGTTGTCGGCGCAGGCGTTCGATTCGCAATTGATCGGCGATGCATCGCTGATGAAGCGGCCGATGGAGCGGGTGGCCAAGCCGCTGCGCGAGATGGGCGCCGACGTTCGCACCCACGACGGCACGCCGCCGGTCGATATCCGCGGCGGCCGCCGGCTGCACGGCATCGACTATCGCATGCCGGTGGCGAGCGCCCAGGTGAAGTCGGCGATCCTGCTGGCCGGCCCTGTACGCCGAATCGCGCCACCACCGTGATCTCGCCGGCGGTCATCCCGCGATCACAGCGAGCGCATGCTCGTGAGCTGCGGCGTGCGCCTCGACATCGAGGGCTTGCGCGTCACCCTGCATCCCCCGCAGCGAATTGGCCGCTCAGCGGCTCGAGGTGCCGGGCGACTTCTCGTCGGCGGCATTCTTCATCGTCGCGGGACTGTCGGCGGCGTCGCCGGAGGGGTTGCTGATACGAGAACGTGGGATTGAATCCGACGCGCACCGGGCTGCTCGACATCCTGCGCCGCATGGGCGGCCGAATCGAGATCGTGAATCCGCGCCGAGCGGCGCCGAGCCGGTCGGCGGACCTGCGGGTCCATGCATCGGCGCTGCGCGGCGTGCGCGGTGCCCGAGGCTCTCGTGCCGCTCGCGATCGATGAGTTTCCGGTGCTGTTCATCGCCGCCGCCTGCGCCCACGGCGAGACCGTGGTCACGGGAGCGGAGGAACTGCGCGTCAAGGAGAGCGATCGGATTGCGGCGATGAGCGCCGGTCTCGCCGCACTGGGCGTGAGGCACAGCGTGCTGCCCGACGGCATGCGCATCGAGGGCCGCGGCGAGGGCGCGGCGTTCGGCGGCGGCGAGATCGACAGCCGCGGCGATCACCGGATTGCGATGTCCTTAGCGTCGCGAGCCTGCGCGCCGCCCATCCCATGGTCGTGCGCGATGTGGCCAACGTGGCGACCTCCTTCCCGGGCTTCGTCGAGCTGGCGCGGTCGGTCGGCCTCGACGTTCGAGAATCGGTGCCTTGAGGCATGGCGTACCGCGTACCCGTCATGACCATCGACGGCCCCTCCGGCTCGGGCAAGGGAACGGTCAGCCGCGCCGCCGCCCGGGCTCTCGGCTGGGCCTTGCTCGATAGTGGTGCGCTATACCGCCTGGTCGCCCTGGCCGGCCGGCAGGCGGGCCTCCCCTGGACGATGGCCGGGCGCTGGCGCGGCTGGCGGAAACAGCTCGAAATTCGCTTCGGTGCCGGCCGATCCGGGGAGGAGGCCGTCTGGCTCGGGGCCCAGGAGGTCACCGGGCCAGATCCGCACCGAGAGGGCGGGCAATGACGCCTCCAAGGTGGCCGCCCTGCCCGCAGTACGCGCGGCGCTGCTGGACCGCCAGCGGCGCTTTGCCGTGCCCCCGGGGCTGGTGGCCGACGGGCGCGACATGGGAACGGTGGTATTCCCCGGGGCCAAGGTGAAGATTTTCCTTACCGCGAGTGCGGAGGAGCGGGCCGCGAGGCGGCATAAGCAGTTGAAAGAAAAGGGGGTTGCTGCTAACCTTGCCGCCCTTTCGCTGGAGATAGCGGAACGCGATCGGCGCGATATGAACGCGCGCCGTTTCGCCTCTGGTCGCAAGCGCGGACGCGGTCCTGCTGGATACGACGGGCATTCCGGTGGATGCAGTGGTGGAGCGCGTCTTGGAAGTGGTCCGCGAGCGTCTATCGCGTGGAGCTGTGTAGGTAATTGGGTTGCGGCTTATCAGGGAATGATGGCCGTTATTTTATGGTCAACCCCTCGGGGCACACGGGACCCGTGCGTGAGGGTCAGTGTATAGAGAACACATGACAGAAAGTTTTGCGGAACTGTTCGAACAGAGCATCGCCAGCCAGCGCATTCGTCCCGGCACCATCCTCAACGGATTGATCGTCGAAGTCGGCCAGGACTACGTCATCGTCAACGTCGGACTGAAGTCCGAGGCGGTGATTCCTTCCGACCAATTCAAGAATGAAAAGGGTGAAATCGAGGTCGCCGTCGGCGAGACCGTCGAAGTCGCCTTGGACAGCGTCGAGGACGGTTCCGGAGAGACGCGCCTGTCGCGCGAGAAGGCCAAGCGCGCCCGCACCTGGACGCGCCTCGAGACCGCGTTCGAGAAGCAGGAAGTCGTCATCGGCATCATCACCGGCCGGGTCAAGGGCGGCTTCACCGTCGAGATCGACAATGTGCGCGCGTTCCTGCCCGGCTCCCTGGTCGACGTGCGTCCGGTCCGGGATCCCTCGTATCTGGAGAACAAGCCGCTCGAATTCAAGGTCATCAAGCTCGACCAGAAGCGCAACAACGTCGTGGTATCGCGCCGCGCGGTCGTCGAACAGGAATACAGCGCCGAGCGTTCCGCGCTGCTCGACAACTTGCAGGAAGGTGCGGCGGTCAAGGGCGTGGTGAAGAATCTCACCGATTACGGCGCATTCGTCGATCTCGGCGGCATCGACGGCCTGCTGCACATCACCGACATGGCATGGAAGCGCGTCAAGCATCCGTCCGAAGTGGTCAAGGTCGGCGAAGAGATCGACGTGCGCATACTGAAGTTCGATCGCGAGCGCCAGCGCGTTTCGCTCGGCCTGAAGCAGCTGGGGGCAGATCCTTGGCAGAACATCGCGCGCCGCTATCCGGCGAACACCCGCCTCTTCGGCAAGGTCACCAACATCGCCGACTACGGCTGCTTCGTCGAAATCGAAGAGGGCGTCGAAGGGTTGGTGCATGTTTCCGAAATGGATTGGACCAACAAGAACGTCAATCCCGCCAAGGTGGTGCACGTCGGCCAGGAAGTCGAAGTCATGGTCCTCGACATCGACGAGGAACGCCGCCGCATCAGCCTCGGCGTGAAGCAGTGCAAGACCAATCCGTGGAAGGAGTTCGCCGAGAACTACAATCGCGGCGACAAGGTCAGCGGCCAGATCAAGTCGATCACGGATTTCGGCATATTCATCGGGCTCGCCGGCGGCATCGACGGCTTGGTGCATCTGTCGGACATTTCATGGGATATGCCGGGCGAAGAGGCGGTGCGCAGCTATCAGAAGGGGCAGCAGGTCGACGCCATGGTGCTGTCGATCGATCCCGAGCGCGAGCGCATCAGCTTAGGCATCAAGCAGCTCGCAAAGGATCCGTTCTCTGCCTATATTGCAGAGCATCCGAAGGGCAGCATCGTCACCGGCGTGGTGCGAGAGGTCGACGCCAAGGGCGCGATCATCGATCTGGGCAACGGTGTCGACGGTCAATTGCGCGCATCGGATTTGTCGCGCGATCGCGTGGAAGACGCACGGTTGCTGCTCAAGGTCGGCGAGGAAGTCGAAGCCAAATTCACCGGTGTGGATCGCAAGGGCCGCAGCATCTCGCTGTCGATCAAGGCGAAGGATATTCACGAGGAACAAGAGGCCATGCAGAATTATCGAACCGATTCGCCGACCGGAACCAGTCTGGGAGATCTACTCAAAGAGCAAATCTCCGGCCAGGATTGAGAGGCTAAAGGCTGGGCGCGGCGGCCGACCGCCGCGCCTGCTCTCTTACGCATGTCCAGTGATGCCCACGGATCGATAATGACGAAATCCGAACTCATCGAGATCATTTCTGCCAAGCAGAAGCACTTGCCGGCCAAAGACGTCGAACTCGCCGTCAAGCAACTGCTCGAAATCATGAGCGATGCGCTGGCCACCGGCGAGCGCATCGAGATTCGGGGATTCGGCAGCTTCTCCCTGCATTTCCGTCCTCCCCGGCAGGGGCGCAATCCCAAGACCGGAGAGGCCGTTGCGCTGGCCGGCAAACACGTCCCGCACTTCAAGCCGGGCAAGGACCTGCGTGAGCGGGTCAATGACGGCGCGGATCAACCGATCCGCGATTGACGGGCGTTGAAGGCGGTCTGCGGCCATGACCGACCTGCCTCTGCCGGCGTGGATACTGGTGATCGCGGCGCTGGTGCTCGGGATACTCGCCGGGCACTTCGGCTGGGGCAGACGCTGGCCCGGCTCCTTCGGCAAATTGCATCCCGACTACCTGACGGGCCTGGACTACCTCGTCACGGAACAGCCCGACCGGGCGCTCGATATGTTCCTGAAGCTGATGGATGCCAACGCGGACACCATCGAGACGCATTTCGCGCTGGGTGCCTTGTACAGGCGCAGGGGCGAGGTGGAGCGCGCCATCCGCATCCATCAAAATCTGCTGGCGCGCGATGCCCTGGCGCCCGAGCATCGCGAGCAGGCCTTGCTTGCGCTTGCGCAGGATTATCTGCGCGCAGGGCTGCTCGACCGCGCGGAAGGCTTGTTCCAGCAGGTCAGCGAGGTTCCGCGCTTGCGCGCCAGCGCTCTGGACGCCTTGCGCCTGGTCTACGAGCGGCAGCACGATTGGCAACAGGCGCTCGGCGTATATCGACAACTGGCGGACATCGGCGCGGCGCCGCCGCGCATGGTGGCGGCTCACTACCTGTGCGAACTGGCGACCCTCGCAATCGAGCGCGGCGATGCCGCGGGCGCGCGGCAACTGCTGCGCGAGGCGCGGCGCGAGGCGGCTCCGTTCGCGCGCGCCGCCGTGCTGCGGGCGCAGATCGCCGAGCGCGACGGCGAGGCGGAGCTGGCCGTCCGGCTGCTGAAGCACGCGGTGATGGATTCGCCGGTGCTGCTGCAGGATGAACTGCCGCATCTGCTCAAGCTGGTCGAGCCGCAGTCGCGGGACGCGCTGCTCGCCGGACTCGTGGCACAGGCCGAATCGCACGACCTCGGGGAACTGAAATCCCTGGTGTTCGCCGGGATCGCGGCGGGTTTGGGTCGAGCGCCGCCGCTGCGCGCCTCGATCGAAAAGGTATTCTCGCAGGATGCCGCCCTGCAGGGGGTGTGGAGCGCGGACCGTGCGGATCCGGAGCGCGCTGCGCGCGAAATAGGCGCATTGCTCGCGCACGCGGAGAAATATCGATGCAATGAATGCGGCTTTTCGGGCCGCAGCTTCTACTGGCATTGCCCCGCATGCCACTCCTGGGCGACGCTCGAAGCGTGCGCCATCGTCAGGCTGCGCTAGCGGGCGAGCCGTGGACCGGCGGCGCCCGCCGGCCAAATCCGTTATCATTTCCCCATGGCCCACAAATCCGTCAGAACCGCCGTATTTCCTGTCGCCGGCCGCGGCACGCGATTCCTTCCCGTCACCAAGGCGAGTCCGAAGGAGATGCTGCCCATCGTCGACAAACCGCTGATTCAGTACGCGGTCGACGAGGCGCTCTCCGCGGGCGCGGACACCCTGGTGTTCATCACCGGCAGCTCCAAGCGCGCCATCGAGGATCACTTCGACAGCAATCCCGAGCTCGAGGCCGTGCTGCAAGCGCAAGGCAAGCAGGAGTTGCTCGATACTTTGCACGGGATTCTGCCGAGCTGGGCGTCGTGCGTGTACATACGCCAGTCGGCGCCGCTCGGACTCGGCCATGCGGTGCTGTGCGCGCGCCCGGTGGTCGGCGAGGCTCCCTTCATGGTGCATCTCGCGGACGATTTGATCGATGCCGAAGTGCCCTGTTTGAAGCAGATGGTCGAGGTTTTTGGCGCCCACCGGGGCAGCGTGCTCGGAGTGCAGAACGTGCCGAAGCAGGACACCGACAAGTACGGCATCGTGACGCTCGACCGCAAGGTTGCGCCGCGCATCGGTAGGATGTCGCACATCGTCGAGAAGCCAGCGCCCGACAAGGCGGCATCGACGCTCGCAGTGGTCGGCCGCTATCTGCTGACCCCGTCGATCTTCGAGGATCTGTCGAGAATCGGCAAAGGCGCGGGCGGCGAGATTCAACTCACCGACGGCATCGCGCAGCTGATGCAGCGCGAGCCGGTGTATGCGTTCGAGTTCGAGGGAAAGCGCTACGACTGCGGCAGCAAGCTCGGATACCTGCAGGCCACCGTCGAATACGGCCTGAAGCACCCGAGCCTCGGGGGAGACTTCGCGAGTTTCCTGCGCGGCCTCGTTGCCAACCTGCGCTAGCGGAAGCGCCCGCGCTGTTGCTGGCCGAAGCTGCGGGTACCGCCCGATGCGCGTGAATCGCGTCCATGGTGCCCCTGGCGGCCGTGACCCTGCGCCGGACGGTTGCCCTGCGGACGGTCACCCGATCCACGATGGCCGTGAGCGGGGGGCTGGGGCGCCGACTCGACGATCTTGAAGACCGGAGTGGCCACGGTCGGGATGCTGCGACGGAGCACCCGCTCGATGTCGCGCAACAACCCTGATTCGTCGCTCGAGACCAGCGAGACGGCTTCGCCGGCGGCACCTGCCCGGCCGGTGCGGCCGATTCGGTGCACGTAGTCTTCCGGCACGTTGGGTAGTTCGTAATTGACGACTTGCGGCAGCTCTTTGATGTCGAGCCCGCGAGCCGCCACCTCGGTGGCCACCAATGCGGTGATCTGCCCGCGCTTGAACATGTCGAGCGCCTTGACCCGCGCGGCCTGGCTCTTATTGCCGTGAATGGCCGCCGCTTGAATCCCGGCGCCTTCGAGCTGCTGGGTCAACCGGTTTGCGCCGTGCTTGGTGCGCGTGAAGATGAGCACCTGCCGCCACTGACCCTCTTGGATCAGATGCACCAATAGATGCCGCTTCTGTTCCTTCTGTACCCGATAGGCGCGCTGTTCCACCAATTCGATGGGCGCATTGCGCGGCGCGACCTGGATCGACAGGGGATCGTGCAGCAGCCGTTCGGCCAGGCCCCGAATGTCGTCCGAGTAGGTGGCGGAAAACAGCAGATTTTGCCGCTTCTGGGGCAGCAGCTTGATGATCTTGCGAATGTCGTTGATGAAGCCCATGTCGAGCATGCGGTCGGCCTCGTCGAGCACGAGTACCTGAATCTTGGACAGATCGACGCAGCGCTGCTGCGAGAGATCGAGAAGCCGGCCGGGTGTCGCGACCAGGATGTCGCAGCCGCCGCGCAGGGCGGTGATCTGCGGATTGATGCTGACGCCGCCGAACACCTGGTAGGTACGCAGCTGCATGTACTTGCCGTAATCGCGTGCGCTCTGCGCGACTTGCGCGGCCAGTTCTCGTGTCGGGGTCAGCACCAATGCACGGGGCGCTCTGTGTGTGCCGTGCGCCGTATCCAGGCTCAGACGCTGCAAAATGGGCAGCACGAAGCCTGCGGTCTTGCCGGTCCCGGTCTGGGCCCCTGCAAGCACATCGCGGCCGCCGAGCACTGCGGGTATGGCCTGAATTTGGATGGGAGAAGGCGTGTCGTAGCCCTTATCGGCGACAGCACGCAGCAATTCGGGCAACAGCCCGAGATCGGTAAATGACATTAAAAATCCTTAAGTAATATGGACTCGCACGACGGAGGCTTGCGCATCCGCAGCGGTCAGCAGCGAGGGAGGAATCAAGCGTTGCGTCGAAGACGGACCGCGAGCTTAGGGTGGCACTGACCGAGCACCGACCCGATTTAAGCTGCGCGCACTGTACAGGATCGGGGCCCCGGAGTCCAGGCGGAGACCTCCAACGGACAAAACCTGCTGCCGAGGGCACACGATGCCGCTAGGCTAGCGGGATGAAACCTCATGAGTACGTGGAATTCGATGCCATGGGCCTTGCGGCGTTGGTTCATCGCGGCGAGACGTCGCCGCTCGAACTCACCGAAGCCGCGATCGAGCGCATCGAAGCGCTCAATTCCCGCTTGAACGCCGTCGTCGAACGCGATTATGCCGGGGCTCGCGCAGCCGCTCGCGCCATGGACTTGGGGTTGCCGCTGGCAGGCGTGCCGTTTCTCGCCAAGGACATGAACATTGAAGTCGCGGGGTTGCATCTTTCGGCTTCGTGCCGCTGGCTTGAAGGATTGCCGCCCTCCGCCAAGGACGATCCCCTGGCGGCGCGCTGGCGCGGCGCCGGACTGTCCCTATTGGGCCGCACCAATACTCCAGAGTTCGCCGGTGAATTCGTGACTGAGCCCACATGGCGAGGTTCGACGCAAAATCCCTGGGATCTTGCACGCAGTCCCGGCGGATCGAGCGGAGGCTCTGCCGCGGCTGTCGCATCGGGCATGGTTCCCATTGCGCACGGCAACGATCTCGGGGGTTCCATCCGCGTTCCCGCCGCCGCCTGCGGTCTCGTGGGTCTTAAGCCGAGCCGTGGTTGGGTGCCGGTGGGGCCGCGTCACGACGAATTGGCCGGAGGATTGGATTGCGAGCATGTGCTCACCCGCACGGTGCGCGATTGCGCATTGATGCTGGAGTTGACCTGCGGTCCCGAACCGACGTCCCGCTATCCCTTAAGGACGCGCGCCGAGTTCTCGGCCGCGGCATGCGCGGCGCCGCAGCGATCGGCGCCCCTGCGCGTGGGGGTTGCCCTGCGCGCTCCCGGAGGCATCGCACCCGTGGAGGAGATCGGCGTCGCCGTGGAAACGGCGGCTTCGGAGCTTGCACGCGCGGGACATACGGTCAGCGAGTTTCGATTTCCGGACTCCTCGAACAGCGGCGATCTGTCGGCTCTGGTTTGGATGGTTTGCACCGCCGAGGAGGTCGATTACTACAGAGCGCGCGTCGGGCGGGAGCCTGGCCCACATGAATTGGAGGCCCTCACCCGGGCCTGCGTGGCGCTGGGCTCTCGCACTACCGCCGTTGACTACGTGCGCGCGCGGCGCGCACTCACCGCGGCCACCCGCGACATGGCGGAGGCGTTCCGGCACATCGACGTGCTGCTCCTGCCGACGACCGCCGACTTGCCGCCGCATACGGGACAAATAGACGGCCGAACGGAGGCGTTCGACATGAATCGGTGGAATCGCGATTCTTACGGTTACGCCCCCTACACGGAAATATTCAACGTGACGGGCCAACCGGCCGTTTCTCTGCCCCTCGCGCTATCGAGCGGCGGGCTGCCCATCGGCGTGCAGCTCGCTGCGCCGCTCGGAGAAGATGCGCGTCTGCTCAGCTTGGCGGCATGGTTCGAGCGCGAGAGGCCCTGGGAGCAGCGGCTGTCGGATTTGCGCAGGCGCTACCTTTAGCGTGCTTTGCGCTCGATCCTGCGGGCGTGCAGGATGGCCTCGGTGTAGCCGTTGGGATCATCGAGGCCTTTGAATATCAAATCGCAGGCGGCTTGGAACGCGATATTGCCGCCGGGATCGTCGGCCAGCCGGCGATACGCGGGATCGGAGGCATTCTGCCGGTCGACCACCAGCGCCATGCGAAACAGGGCATGCATCACTTGCTCGCGCGAGCAAATGCCGTGATGCAGCCAGTTGGCGACGTGCTGGCTGGAGATGCGCAGCGTGGCGCGATCTTCCATGAGTGCGACGTTGTAGTAGTCGGGCACCTTCGAGCATCCGATGCCGGAATCGATCCAGCGCACCACGTAGCCCAAAATGCTCTGCACATTGTTGTTGATCTCTTCGTCGATCTCCGCGGCCGACCAGCGGGGCGTTGCCACGAGGGGCGGCGTCAATATGTCATCGAGCGAGGCGCGCGGCCGGGAAGCCAGCTGCGCTTGCACTTCGGCAACGTCCACCTGGTGATAATGCAGGGCGTGCAGGGTCGCGGCGGTGGGAGAGGGCACCCAGGCGGTATTGGCTCCCGCCCGGGGCTGCGCGACCTTGGCCTTGATCATGTCCGCCATGAGGTCCGGCATGGCCCACATCCCCTTGCCGATTTGCGCTCTGCCGCGCAGGCCGCATGCCAAGCCTATATCGACGTTGCTGCGTTCGTAGGCATCGAGCCACACGGCCTTCTTGAGATCCGCCTTGCGGCAAACGGCCGCCGCCTCCATCGAGGTGTGTATCTCGTCGCCCGTGCGGTCGAGAAAGCCGGTGTTGATGAAAACTACTCTGTGCCGCGCCGCACGGATACATTCCTGGAGGTTGACGCTGGTGCGCCGCTCCTCGTCCATGATGCCCATTTTCAAGGTATTTCTATCGAGCTCCAGCAGATCCTCGACCGCGGCGAACAACTCGTCGGCGAACGCCGCCTCGTCGGGTCCGTGCATCTTGGGTTTGACGATGTAGATCGATCCGAGTCGCGAATTGCGCCGCGCGCCGCTGCGTAGATCGTGCAGGGCGATGAGCGAGGTGACGGCCGCGTCGATGAAGGTCTCCGGAATGGGCCGTCCGTCCAGGGTGACTGCGTCCGACATCATGTGGTGTCCGACGTTGCGAACCAGCATGAGACTGCGTCCCGGCAGCACCAGATCTGCGCCCTCGGGGGTAAGGTAGCGACGGTCCGTGTTCAGGCGGCGAAGCAGCGGCTTGCCGTCCTTTTCGATCGTGGCCTGCAGGCTGCCGTGCATCAGTCCCAGCCAGTTTCGATACAGATGGATCTTGTCTTGCGCATCCACCGCCGCGACCGAGTCTTCCAGATCTTGAATGGTCGTGATCGCCGACTCCAGCAGCACATCGCTGATGCCGGCGGCATCGCCGCGGCCGATGGAGTGCGTGCGATCAATGTGCAGTTCGACGTGCAGTCCGTGATGGACCAACAGCAGCAGCGTGGGGGCATCGCCGCCTCCCTGGTAGCCGCGAAACGCCGCCGGGTCCTTGAGGCCTGTGGTGCTGCCGTTCTTCAGCCGCACGCCGAGGCCCAGGCCGTCGACGCGGTAGCCGATCGCTTCCCGATGCGAGCCTTCGGCAAGGGCGAAGTGCAGGTCGAGGAAATCCCGTGCGAATGCAATGACCTTGGCGCCGCGCTCCGGGTCGTACTTGCCCGTGCGGGGGGCGGCGCCCAGGACATCGGTGCCGTACAGGGCGTCATACAGGCTGCCCCAGCGCGCGTTGGCGGCGTTCAGGGCATAGCGTGCATTGCTGACCGGTACCACCAATTGGGGTCCGGCGATATGTGCAATTTCCGCATCGACTTGGGCGGTATCGACGGTGAACGCGGCGCCCTCGGGCTTAAGATAGCCTAGGTCGAGGAGATGGGCCTTGTAGAGCGACGGGTCGAAGGCGGCACCCGGATGGCGGCGGTGCCATTCATCGATCCGCGACTGCAGCTCGCGCCGCCGCTCGAGCAATTCGGCGTTACGCGGGGCCATGGCTGCAACGAGCCGCGCAAATCCGCTCCAGAAGCGCCCTTCCTCGACGTCGGTGCCGGGCATTGCCTCGCGGTTGACGAAGTCGAATAGAGCCTTGTCGATCCCAAGACGATCCATGCTGACGTGGGGCCGCATTCCATTTAGTATATCGCCAATAATATCGCGCTGCGCCAAGAAACCCGATCCGGCTCGAGAGAACGCACAGGGAAATCATTTTATCCGCCTGAGTTCCGATTCATGAGCTTGCTGATCCGAATCAACTTGGGCTTCGGCGCGGTGTTCATTGCGGCCATCCTGATCGCAGGCTACGCCTGCAGGAGCATCCTGGAAGCCAATGCGAAGCGGGAAGTTTTCGCGGAGGCCGGCCTGATGATGGACAGTGCGCTGGCCACCCGCGAGTACACGGCCACCGAAATACTGCCGTTGCTGGCCGCAGGAGTGCAGAAGGATTTCCCGCCGCAAAGCATACCGTTCTACGCGGCCACCCAGAATTTCCTGCGGCTGCGTCAGCGCCATCCCGACTTTACCTACAAGGAAGCCTCGCTCAATCCGACCAATCCGCGCGATCGAGCCGCGGACTGGGAAGCGGACATCATTCAGAGGTTCAGGAACGACGTTCACGCCCAGGAGGTGGTTGGGGACCGCGATACACCCATGGGCAAGTCGCTGTACCTCGCGCGGCCCATCCGCTACGAGTCCGAGTGCGCGGGCTGCCACAGCGCGCCGGCGTCGGCGCCGAAGTCGCTGCTGGCGCGCTACGGCGGCGACAACGGTTTCGGCTGGCAGTCCGAGGCGATCGTCGGCGCCCAGGTGGTCTCGGTGCCCTACGCGAGCGCGGTCGCCAATGCCGACAAGGTATTTCGGGCACTGATGATTGCCATGGTCGCCGCCTTCGCGGCGGCGTTCGTGGTGATCAATGCAGTGCTTTACGTCCTGGTGGTGCGTCCGGTGCGCAAAATCGCGCGCGTGGCGGACCGGGTGAGCCTCGGAGACGCGTCGGCCGAGGATTTTCCGACCGGCGGCGCGTCGGAAATCTCCTCGGTCACGCGCTCCTTCAACCGCATGCGCACGAGCCTCGAAAAGGCCTTGCGGATGCTGGAGAAATAGCACATGGCGCGCGAAGTATTCATCAGTTATTCGCAATCCGACCGCGACTGCGCCTTCGAATTGGTCGCGAGTCTCGAAGAGCGCGGGATCCCATGCTGGGTGGCGCCGCGCGATATCGCCCCGTCGGCGGATTGGGCCGCGGAAATCATGGACGCGATCTCGGCCGCGCGCGTGATGATTCTGGTGTTTTCCGCCGGCAGCAACGATTCGCCGCAGGTGCGGCGCGAGGTGGAAAGAGCCGTGCACAAGCAGCTCAGCATCCTGCCGTTTCGCATTGAAAATGTGCTGCCGTCGAAGAGTCTGGAATTCTTTTTGAGCACCCAGCACTGGATGGATGCCTTTACTGCGCCTCGGGATGCGCATTATGCGCGCCTCGGCGACTACCTGAGGGCGCAGCTCGGCGCGGCGCCTGCGCCGCTCTCGCAGACCGGGTCGACTGCGATACCGAGCTACGCGGGCGCCGGCGCACCGCCTCCCCTCGCACCCGCCATCGATACATCCCGCTTGCAGCATATCGAGCGGCAGCTCGCCGGATTCATCGGCCCGCTCGCCAAGCATTTGGTGAAGGCGGCGGCCTCGCGGGCCGCCGGCGTCGATGATCTGGTCGGGCGCCTCGCGACCGAGCTGGACACCGATACGGAGCGACGCGAATTCACTCACCGATGCCGAATGGGACCGGCATGAAAAAAAGTTGTCTGTGCGCAGCGGGCGTGGCGCTGTGCCTGACGCTGCCACCGGCGCTTGCCGCGGAGGCTGCGGCGCCGAAGAAGCCGATCACTCACGAAGCGTTGTGGATGATGCAGCGCGTGGGCACGCCGGTGGTGAGCCCTGACGGCAAATGGGTGGTCTTCTCGGTCGTCGATCCCTCGTACGAGACGGATAAGTCGGTCAGCGATCTGTGGCTGGTGCCCGCGGATGGACATGAGCCGCCGCGGCGCATCACCCACACGAAGGCCGCGGAGGATGATGTCGCATGGTCTCCCGACAGCGGCAGTCTTGCCTTCGCCACCAAGCGCGAAGGGGATGAGGTTTCGCAGATCTACATCCTTACGCTCGCGGCGGGCGGCGAAGCGCGCAGGCTCACCGATATTTCGACCGGCGCGGCGAATCCGAAATGGCGGCCTGACGGCAAGGCAATCTTGTTCGAGTCGAGCGTCTACCCCGGCGCCTCGAACGATGAGGCCAACAAGAAGATCGCGGCCGAGCGCAAGGCTCGCAAGTACAATGTCCGGGTTTACGAGCACTTTCCGGTACGGTTTTGGAACCAGTGGTTGGATGAGCGCCAGCCCACCCTCATGCTGCTGTCCACTGAACCGGGATCGACGGCGAAGGACATTCTTTCGTCCAGCGTCCTGGCGCGAACCTCGGGATTCGCAGGTTCTGAGACCAATGCCGGCGTGACCCTCGCGCCCCTGTGGAGCCCCGACGGACGCGAGGTGGTGTTCACGGCGACCACCGAGCGCTGGAATGCGGCCTTCGACCATGTGCGCTATCAGCTGTACGCTATCGACGCCGAAGGGGGCGCGGAACCGAGGATCGTTTGTCCGGTGCCCGGGGAGTACGAGGAGACGCGCTTCAGCCCCGACGGCAAGGCCCTGTTCTTTCGATACACCCCGCAGGACTCCGAGGTCTATCACCTTGCGCAGCTCAGCAAGGTGGCGTGGCCTGCGGGCGGCGACATGAGTACCGTGACGCGCGATTTCGACCGGCTCACCTCACGCTACGCATTGAGCGCCGACGGGAAGAGCGCTTATCTGCTGGTCGAGGAGGCCGCCAAGGAGAATCTCTACCGTGTGTCAACCGAAGGGGGCAAGCCGACTCTGGTGGTCGAGCCTGCGGTCGGGGGATACACGGCATTGGCGATTCCGGAGAAGTCCTCCAAGCCCGTGCTGATCGGCGCCTACGGCAGCTCCGTCAATCCGACGGAGATCGTACGCATCGAGCCCGCACGCCGTACACACGTCAATCTCACCCAATTCGACACCGCGGCGGCCGCGGCGATCGATTGGCAGCCGCCGCAGCATTTCTATTTCACCAGCGACAAGGGCCGCAGCATTCACAATATGCTGGTGCTGCCGCCGGCGTTCGATGCCGCGAAGAAATACCCCTTGCTGGTGTTGATCCATGGAGGCGCAGCAAGCCACAACCCGGATCAGATCGGCCTGCGTTGGAACTATCACCTACTGGCCGCGCCCGGATACGTGCTGCTGATGACCGACTACACGGGATCGACGGGTTTCGGCGAGAAGTTCGCTCAGTCGATCAAGCTCGATCCTCTGAAGACGCCCGGCGATGAAATCAATCAGGCGGTGGACGAGGCGCTCAAGCGCTATTCCTTCATCGACGGGACCCGGGCCTGTGCCGCGGGCGCGAGCTACGGCGGTCATTTGGCGAATTGGCTGGAGGCCACCACCACCCGCTACAGGTGCATCGTAAGCCATGCCGGCGAAGTGGATCTCGCGACGCAGTGGGGCATCAGCGACGGAATCTACGGCCGCGAGCTCACCAATGGCGGCCCGCCCTGGGGCGGCAGCCCCATATGGCGCCAACAAAGTCCGATGGCATACGTTGCCCATTGGCAGACGCCGATGTTGCTCAGTATCGGGGAACGCGATTACCGAGTGCCGCTCGGCAATACTCTGGAGAACTGGAGCGCTCTGCAGCGGATGCATGTCCCCAGCCGACTGCTGGTGTGGCCCGATGCCTGGCATTGGATCACCAAGCCGGAAGACAGCCGCCACTTCTATGAGGAAGTGCATCGGTGGCTGGCGACCTATCTGAAGGATCAGCCGCCGGGGACATGAGGATGCTCGCGCGATTCATGCCATGCGCCGGATCAGGGCCTGCGCTGCGGCTGGATTGCGCGCCTTGTGGCCGCTGATGACGTAGAGGTAAACATCTCGCGCCTTGCAGTCTGCGCTCTGCGGTTCGACGCACTCGAGGCCGTCCACCGCCGCACCCGAAGCAAAGGCTCGGGCGCGTGCGGCCCATGCATCGAGCTCCTTGTCGGTGTAGCCGAGTTCCTCTTTTTCGCGCGTTCCCATGATGCGTGCATAGACGAAGGGCGCGGTGACATCCGCGATTTGCGGGTATGTCGAATCGCCTGCGATCACGGCGGCAACCCCGTGCTCGCGCATCAGTGCAAGGAATTCGGCGCAGCGAAAGCTCTCGTGCCGCACCTCGACCGCATGACGCAGCGCTCGTCCAGCGGCCTGCTTCGGCAGAAGCTTCAGGAAAGCCTCGAAGTCCGCGCGGTCGAACGCTTGAGTCGGCATGAGCTGCCAATTGATGGGGCCCAGTTTGTCCTTCAGCTCCATGACTCCGCCGGCGAAGAATCGTGCGATGGTGCGCCCTGCATCGGCGAGAACCGCGCGTTGGGCGGCGAAGCGCGGCGCCTTCAGGGAAAAAACGAAACCATCCGGAGTCTCGTCGCGCCATTTTGCAAACGTCTCCGGCTTCTGTGCGCCGTAGAAGGTGCCGTTGATCTCGATGGAGGTGAGATGGCGGCCGGCGAACTCGAGTTCGCGTTTTTGCGTCAATTCGGCGGGGTAGAAGGTCCCGCGCCAGGGCTCGTAAGTCCACCCGCCGACGCCTATCCGAATTGCGCCCTTGGTCTTTTTGTCCATCGGCTGGACGCTGTAGCCCCCCGGTTGCATGTGGCTCTGCGATGGCGCTACGCGGACACGCCTGTCTCGCGCAAGCGCGCGATCTCCGAGCGCGGCGGAGCGCCGAACAGGCGCCGGTATTCGCGGCTGAACTGCGAAGGACTTTCGTAGCCCACCCGGTGCCCTGCGGCAGCGGATTCGATACCGTCGGCGAACATCAGCCGCCGGGCCGCGTGCAGCCTCAAGTGCTTCTGGTATTGCAGTGGCGACATTGCGGTGACCGCCTTGAAGCGGCGATGAAGTGCCGACGGGCTCATATGCACGGCGTCAGCCAGTTCCTCGACGCGCAGCGGCGCCGCATAGTGCTGCTTGAGCCACTCGATGGCGCGAACGATGCGATGATTGCCGCCCCCGCCTTGCGCCAGATCGACCAGCCGGGAGCCTAGCTCGCCGCGCAAAATGCGATAGTAGATTTCACGCTGCACCACCGGCGCGAGCACGCCGATGTCCTGCGGCGTATCGAGCAGCTTCACCATCCTCAACACGGCGTCGAGCAGCGGCGCGTCCAGGCGCGCGACGAATAGACCGCGATCTGCGGTGGCCGGCGAGGGTCCCCGATCGCCTAATTCCAGCACCAAGCGCGCAATTTCTTCGAGATCGAGGTTCAGACGCAGGGAAAGGTACGGATGCTCGGGAGTGGCTTCGAGCACCTGGCCCATGCCGGGCAATGTCACCGATACCACGAGGTAGTTCAGTGCGTCGTACTGGAACACTTCGTTGTTCAGCAGCGCGCGCTTGCGGCCCTGCACGACGATGGCCAGACAAGGCTGATAGACCGTCGGCATGCACACCGTGGGCACGCTGCCGCGGTTCAGGGCCAGGGAGGGCAACGCCGATTGATGAGTCCCATCGAAAGGGGTCAATCGGGCAACCCGCGCCGCCAGCTCCTGCTGCCGCTCGGCCATCCCTGCGATCTCGAAAATCCTCTGCAAGCTGCTGTCGAACATGACTGTTTCTCGATCCCCGAGCGACGGGTAAATGGTAGCCGCTCGCTACCGGGTGTGATACAGAGGATCACGCTCTTTGCAGGATTAGGCAAGAACCCGGCAGTAATGAGCTAGCGTCCCAAGGCGCCGATGTTTAGCATAACGCCACCCCCGCCTTGGAGACATCATGAAAATTCCGCGTCGCAAACTAGGGCCCCAGGGCCTTGAAGTCTCGGCCATCGGCCTCGGCTGCATGGGTATGTCGGACTTCTATGGTCCGTCCGATGAAGCCACCAATCTGCGTGTGCTCAATGCCGCCGTCGATATCGGCATCAACTTCCTCGATACCGCTGATATGTACGGCGTCGGCGCCAACGAACGCCTGTTGGCAAACGTGTTAAGAACGCGCCGCGAGGAAATTGTGCTCGCAACCAAGTTCGGCAGTGTGCGCGCTCCCGACGGGGCGTTTCTCGGCATCAACGGAACACCGCAGTACGTGCACGCGGCCTGCGATGCCAGTCTCAGACGGCTCGGCGTCGATCATATCGATTTGTACTACCAACACCGGGTCGACCCCAAGGTGGCCATCGAGGAAACGGTGGGCGCCATGGCGGATCTGGTCAGAGCCGGCAAGGTGCGCCATCTGGGCCTGTCCGAAGCCTCGGCGAACACCATTCGACGCGCCGCCCGCGTGCACCCCATCACCGCTTTGCAGAGCGAATATTCATTATGGTCACGCGACCTTGAGGCCACCATCCTGCCCGCATGCGAGGAGCTCGACATAGGCGTCGTCGCGTACAGTCCGCTCGGGCGCGGCTTTCTGACCGGCGCGTTCAAGAAGCCGGAGGATTTCGAGGCCGGCGACTTCCGGCGCAACAGTCCTCGATTCTCGAGTGAGAATTTCGCCGGCAACCTACAACTGGTGGAGGTTGTGTCGCAGATCGCACGCGAGGAAGGCTATACACCGGCGCAGGTCGCCCTCGCATGGCTGCTCGACTGCGCACCGTACATCGTGCCGATTCCCGGAACCCGCAGCGTCAAGCGCCTGAAGGAAAATGCGCTGTCCGTCATGGTGCGGCTGGGCGATGCACAGCTTGAGCGGCTGTATGGGATCCTGCGTGAACGGCCCGTGGCCGGGGCGCGTTACCCTGCCTCATCGATGGTAACGATCGACGCCTAGGCGATGTGCGGAATTTATCCCCAGCCACTCGACAGCACGGGCAAGCGCCGATCTGTAGTTCGCCGCGGGCGGCGGTTGAGGCGGGTGATTGCGTTTTTCGGCCATGTGAATACTCCTGAACAAAGCGTAAATATCGCTAGCGAACCGCCAAGCGGCCGATGAATGCATCGTCGGCCGGACATTCAACGGACCGGCCTGTGCCGCCGTCATCGCGTTTCGCACCGTCACGTGCGACGCTTGGTGATGAGATCCACAGTCGGCCCGCTTGAGCGCACTTGTAGCCGTACTGGAACAGCGACCGCATGTTCGACGTGCGGAAGTCAAACGAGCCGAGCTGCGGGTAGGCGACGGGAATGGCGGCGAACTGAAACTGTGCGCCCCTAAGTTCCGCATCGGTGGCGGTCAGCTCAAGAGTCGTCCTCAGCATGTGATTAAGCCCTGCGGAAACGCTGCGCGACAGAATCGATCGGGTCCGTAGTCGGATCGGGACTGGCTGCTCGTTCAACCGACCGTCCACAATGACGTAAACAGCCGTGCCGTGCGGCGGGTCGTTTGTGTCCCGGGCCGGCTCGACGAAACCCAACGGAACGAAGAACGGGACGGTAATCGTGCCGTCGACGTGAACCTCTTCGTAACGCGCCTGTTGCTCTTGCACGCGGATGACCACCGGGGGGAACAGCCCCGGAACGCTGGCGGAGGCGACCAAGACATCGCGAAACAGCGCCCTTGCGCCGGCGCCGCCGTTCATCGCGATCGATCCCAGGTCCCATATCACCGGCTCTCCGGTGCTGACATCCGTCGTGGCCACGAGCAGCAGTCGTCCGGTCGATGCCTCGCGTGCCACCGCTTGTATCAAGGCATCGGTGGCGTACCGGTCGACCAGCTGCTTGAGCGGCGTGCCGCTATAGATGCTTGAGCCGAAGAGCGCCGCCAATCCACGTGACTTAAGCAGGTGCTCGGCGCGGCCGGAGGTGTAGACCTCAACGAGCTCATCGTCCCAGTCGGGGCCCAGGAAAGCGTAGGGAGCGATCAAAGCGCCGGTGCTGACACCGGTAACCACCGAATATTGGGGCCGCAACGCCGATCGCGTAAGACCGACCAGCGCACCGGCGCCAAAGGCGCCGTCGGCGCCGCCCCCCGAAAGTGCGAGGATGTTGACGGGTTGTCCCGCGCGCTGTGCGCGAAGGCGCCGTGCGACACTTCGAGAGGAGAGGGTCGTGAAGACTTGGTCGGCGCCGAGCGTTCGGATCGCGTTCGGCGCGTCCCATTGAGATGACGCGGGCTCGCGTATGGCGGTCTGCGCGCACCCTTGTAGCGTGAGCAGACTGACGCTGAACAGGACGGCGATGGGCAGTCTCAGCCGGCCTCGCAACCACTTGAGGGCCAAGCGCGCGTACTTGGTGAGCCCGTGGAGAAGCGGCGGCAGAGCACCGATTGCGCCGAGCGCGCTGATGGCCGCGATGACATCGATGATGTATACGATGCCGCCCCAATACGGACCTAAGGCGATGCCGATTCGCGCCCTCATGGAATCCGCGCCACCTTTGCCGGAGCGGCATCGCCCAGCGGCTGCCCGACTCCGCCGAGGGCCTTGTAGATCGCGACGACGGACACATTGACGGCCGTCTGCGCTTGCGCAACGGAGTCCTCGGCATCGAGCTGCGTGCGCTGCGCATCCAGCAATACCAGAAAGTCCGCGACGCCCTCCCGGTATTGCGTGTCCGCGAGTTGCGCGGCGCGCCGCGAGGCTTGTGCCTGTTCGCTCAGACTTTTCAGCTGCGTTTGCCGCGAGCTGTATGCGACGAAACTGTTTTCGGTGTCCTCGAGCGCCGTCAGCACGACCTTCTCGTAGTTGGCCGCCGCGGCGTCGGATTGCGCTTCGCTTGCGCGCAGCCGCGCACGCACCGAGCCCAAGTCGAATGCCGACCAACTCACCGTGGGCGCAATTGACCATGCACGCGCGTTGCTCCCGGAGGCCGTGCCGAACAGTCGGCCCACGTCCCCGGAGAGAAAACCGACGAAGCCCGTGACATTGACGCGGGGGAACAAATCGGCGGTTGCAACGCCGACGCGCGCGGTCGCGCCCGCGAGTTCGCGTTCCGCCGCACGTACATCGGGCCGCCTGCGCAGAAGCTCGGTGGGGTCGCCGATCGGCAGTGCCTTGGCGTAGGTCGCGACGGCGGCCGGTTGAAGCTCCTGATCCAGCGCGCCCGGCCGCTGTCCCATGAGAACGGCCAATCGGTAGCTCGCCTGCTTCTCCGCCGCCTGGAGCGGCGGAATCGTGGCCTCGGTGGCCTTCAGGCGCGCGCGACTGCGCTGCACATCGAGTTCCGAACCGCGACCTGTCTCATCAAGCAATTGCGTGAGCTTGAGAGTCTGGTGTTCGGTGTCCAAGTTCTCGCGCGCAACTGCAAGCCGCTTCTGTGCACCTCGAAGCTCAAAGTAATTGCGTGCCGCCTCGGCGGCGACGGTCACTTGAGCGTCTTGATAGTTGGCGCGCTCAGCGCCCAGGTCGGCCCGGGCGGCTTCGACCGAACGGCGCACATGACCGAAGAGATCGATCTCCCAAGCGGCATCGAATCCCAGGCTGTCGCTTTGCGCATCGATTCGGGCAGGCCCGAATCCAGGCTGCTGCTCATCGAAATGCGTGTAGGCGCCTTGCAACTGCACATGCGGTGCGTAGTCGAGCTTTCTCTCGACGAATACGGCGCGGGCCGCCCGTACCCGGTCGTACGCCGAGCGCAGATCCAGATTGGCGGCAAGTGCACGGTGCACGAGGCTGTCGAGCTCGGCGTCGCCGAACTCCTGCCACCAGCGCGCCTCCGGGGACTGCGTGACGAATGCGGGCGACTGCGCGTTTTGCACCACCGCCGGGGCAACCTGCGGCGCGCGGTAGTTGGGCCCGACTGCACAGGAGGCGGCAAGGAGTGTTGTCAGGACAATGGCAAGAGAATTTTTCATGGCAGGACTTTCATTGGGGGTAATCAACCTGTCTCGTCGCTTAAACGCGGTTGCTCGAGAAGGACCGGGGCGGTGCCGGTGTTCTTGACGGGTGCGTGCGCCGAAAGCTTGCGAGCGAGGACATAGAACAACGGCGTCAGGATGAGCCCGAAGCCGGTCACTCCCAGCATTCCGGAGAACACGGCGATTCCCATGGCATGGCGCATCTCCGCGCCGGCACCGGTGGAGAGGACCAGCGGCACCACGCCCATGATGAAGGCGAGGGAGGTCATCAGGATCGGGCGCAGCCTCAAGCGTGCTGCATTGAGCGCCGCCTGCAGCGGCGGCACGCCTTCGAGTTCCTGGTCCCGCGCAAACTCCACGATAAGGATGGCGTTCTTGCCGGCGAGCCCTACGAGCACGATCAGGCCGATCTGCGTGAAGATGTTGCTGTCGCCGTGCGTGAGCTCGACCCCGGTGATGGCCGAGAGCAGCACCATCGGCATGATCAGGATGACCGCGAGCGGCAAACTCAAGCTCTCGTACTGGGCGGCGAGCACCAGAAACACGAGCAGTACCACCAGCGGAAAGATGAGCACCGCCGTGTTGCCTGCGATGATCTGCTGGTAGGTCAACTCGGTCCATTCGAAACTCATGCCGTTGGGCAGCTCTTGCCGCGCGAGCTTCTCCATCGCCGCCTGCGCCTGACCTGAACTGAAGCCCGCGGCAGGGCCGCCGTTGATCTCAGCGGTGGGGTAGGAGTTGTAGTGCATCACGCGGTCGGGACCCGAGGAATGCTTGACTGTGACGAAAGATCCCAACGGGATCATGTCGCCCGCCGAATTTCGAGTCTTGAGCCTGACGACATCTTCGGCCTGCAGCCTAAAACCCGGCTCAGCCTGGGCTGTTACGGGATAGGTGCGGCCAAAGGCGTTGAAGTCATTGACGTAGAGTGAGCCCAAGTACACCTGCATGGTGTCAAAGAGGTCCTGCACCGACACGCCTTGCGATTCCGCCTTTTCACGATCCACCTCGGCGTCGATCTGCGGAACGTTCACCTGATAGCCGGAGAACAGACCCTGCAGCGCGGGGTCTTGATAGCCCTTCGCCAGCAAGTTTTGCGTCTGTTTGTAGAGCTCTTCGAAGCCCAGGCCTCCGCGATCCTCGATCTGCATGCGAAACCCGCCGATGGTGCCCAAACCCATGACAGGCGGCGGCGGGAACACCGCGATGAAGGCCTCCTGGATGCTGCCGTACCGCTGATTGAGCGCAGCGGCGATGGCGCCGGCGGACAGCTCCTTGGATTTGCGCTCATCGAAGGGCTTTAAGGTCACGAACACGATGCCGGAATTCGGACTGTTGGTGAATCCGTTGATGCTCAGGCCCGGGAAGGCGACCGCGTGATCGACCCCGGGTTGCTTGAGGGCAATCTCGTCCATGCGGCGTATCACCGCCTCCGTGCGATCGAGGGTCGCCGCATCGGGCAGCTGCGCGAAGCTCACCAAGTACTGCTTATCCTGGGGAGGAATGAAACCGGTCGGCGTGCGTGCGAAACTGACGTAAGTGAGCGCGATCAATCCGGCGTATATGAACAGGGCGACGCCCCCGGCACGCACGACGCGGCCCACGCCGCTGACGTAGCGTGTGGAGAAGCGCGAGAAGAACCGGTTGAAGGGACGGAAGAAACCGCCGAGCAAACGGTCGAGGATGCGGGTCAGGCGATCGGGCGGCGCTCCATGTTCCTTGAGCAGCAGGGCGGAGAGTGCCGGCGAGAGCGTCAGTGAGTTGAACGCCGAGATCACCGTGCTGATGGCGATGGTCAGGGCGAACTGCTTGTAGAACTGACCGGTGAGCCCGCTGATGAATGCGGTGGGCACGAACACCGCGCACAGCACCAGTGCCGTGGCGATGATGGGGCCCGTCACCTCGCGCATCGCCTGGCGGGTCGCCGCGATGGGCTTCAGCCCATTCGTGATGTTGCGCTCGACGTTCTCGACGACGACGATCGCATCGTCGACGACGATGCCGATGGCGAGCACCAGGCCGAAGAGCGACAGCGCGTTCAGGCTGAATCCAAACAAGTGCATGACCGCAAAGGTTCCAACCAGCGACACCGGCACGGCGATCAATGGAATGACGGAAGCGCGCCAGGTCTGAAGGAAGACGATGACGACCAACACCACCAGCAGAATGGCCTCGAGCAGCGTGTGCACCACCGCGTGGATCGAACCGCGCACGAAAACGGTAGGGTCATAGACAATCTGGTAGTCGACGCCTTGCGGGAAGTCGCGCTTCAGCTCCTGCATTTTTGCGCGCACGAGTTCGGAGATCGCGATCGAATTGCTGCCGGGACGCTGAAAAATCGGGATCGCCGCCGCCGCCTTGTTGTCGAGAAGCGCGCGCAGCGCATAGGTGTCGGCGCCGAGCTCGACGCGTGCGACGTCCTTCAGGCGCGTGACCTGACCGGCGGCGCCGGTCTTGATGATGAT
Organism: uncultured Gammaproteobacteria bacterium; assembly: GCA_963702735.1. Classification (GTDB taxonomy): domain Bacteria; phylum Pseudomonadota; class Gammaproteobacteria; order Steroidobacterales; family Steroidobacteraceae; genus Bog-1198. The sequence goes on from CAVPDW010000004.1 coordinate 169,455, forward strand.
GTTGCGAAAATCTTCCTCGCTGGTCAGGCGCCCTTTGGCGTTGATCGCCACCTGGAATTCTGTCGCGCTCGGCAGCGGCGGCGCTCCAAGCTGGCCCGCGGCGACCTGTATGTTCTGCTCGCGGATGGCCTTGACGACATCATCCGCGGTGAGGCCGCGACTTGCGACCTTCTCGGGATCAAGCCAGATGCGCATCGAGAACTGGCCGGCGCCGAATACCTGCACATCCCCCACACCATCAAGGCGTGCGAGCTCGTCCTTGACACGCAGCAGCGCATAGTTCGACAGGTACAGCGTGTCATAGCGATTGTCCGGAGAGACCAGGTGCACCACCATGGTCAAGTCCGGCGAGGCTTTGTTGGTGACTACACCGAGACGCTGCACCACGTCGGGGAGCTTGGGCAGGGCCTGCGACACCCTGTTCTGCACTTGCACCTGCGCCTTGTCGACGTCGGTACCCAAGGCGAATGTGATCGTGAGGGTCATCACGCCGTCGGCGGTTGCCTGTGAAGACTGGTAGAGCATGCCCTCCACGCCATTGATCGCTTGCTCCAGGGGACTCGCGACGGTCTCCGCGATCACCTTGGGGTTTGCACCCGGGTAGTCGGCCTTCACGATCACCGTCGGCGGGACGACCTCCGGGTACTCGCTGATCGGAAGCTTGGGCAGTGCGATCATGCCCGCCAGGAAAATGAGGGCCGATAGCACACCCGCGAAGATCGGGCGGCTGATGAAAAATTGCGAGAGTTTCATGAGCTTAATGCACCACGTGTAGAGCAACGCCGGCCCGGGCAAGACGAGACACCGCATCGACCGGATTTGCGGCCAACGCTGCGCTCGCGGGTTCTGCGATCGGTTGCGCCGCCACTTGGGTGAGGCCGCCCCCGGCATCGCTCATGGCAACGCGCGTGGCTGCGACACTCTGTCCCGGCCGCACATGCTGCAGACCGTTGACGACGATCAGTTCGTTCGGGGCAAGTCCCTGCGTCACGACCCTCAGGCCGTTGATTTCGGGACCGAGTTCGACGAGGCGGTACTCGATGCGGTTGTCCTTGGTCAGCGTCAGCACGAATTTCTTGGATAGATCCGTACCGACGGCACGATCCTCGATGAGGACACTGTCATGATCCTCCCCGCCGATGAGCCGCACACGCGCAAACAGGCCCGGCGTGTAGCGGCCGTCGGGATTGGCAAGCGCGGCGCGCGCGCGAATCGTCCCTGTGGCGGCATCGACCTGATTGTCGATGAAGTCGAGCCGGCCCGGGTGCGGATAACCGTCCTCGTCGACGAGTCCGATATAGACGTCGGGGGCGCCGGAACTTGCGCGCGCCGGGGTCTGCCTGGCTTGAGTCTGTCTCGACTTCGCATAGCGCAAATAGGTCTGCTCATCGGCGTCGAAGTAAACATAGACCGGATCGTCGGAAACGAGCGTGGTCAAGAGGCTCGCGCTCGTCACGAGGTTTCCGGCGGTAATGATGGCGCGCGATGCGTGACCGTCGATCGGGGCGCGAACTTCCGTGAACTCCCTGTTCAGGCGCGCTTCCTGCAGCGACGCATCGATCGCACCCAAGGCTCCCTCAGCCGAGACTTCGGCCGCGACCTGCCGCTCGTATTCCTCGCGCGAGATGGCGTGTGCACTGATCAGGCGTTCGGCGCGTGCGCGGTTGGCCTTGGCGAGTTCGAGGTCAGACACGCTGCGCGTACGCTCCGCGGCGAGCCGCTCGACTTCCGCCTGGAAAGGACGCGGGTCTATCTGGAACAAGAGCTGGCCCTTCTTCACGCGCGCGCCGTCCGTGAAGGCCACGCGGTCGACGTAGCCGCTCACTCGCGGACGCACCTCCACCGTGTTCACCGCCTGCAGGCGGCCGGTGAATTCCTGCCACTCACGCAGCGGCCGGTGGATCACCTCAGCCACCGTCACTTGAGGCAGGGCGGCCTGCGCCGCGGCCTGCGGCTTGGTGCGAGAGTGACCAACGCCGGAGAGCAGCAAGGCCGCGAGGCCGCCGAGCCCGAGCAGGACGGACAGCGATCTGGGGCGAAGGATGAGTTGCTTGAGGGGCAGCGACATGAGTTGCTTGAGGGACACGTACGACTCCGATCAATAATTCGATAACGATCCCGGCAATTCCGGGTGATCTCGCGGCTGCCCTGTCCGTCTGGCTCCCCCGGAGGGGAGACTTGACTTACGCTTGCAACCCACCGATGCTATGTGCCGTGGGTTACCGGTCAGTAACGCTAGGTGATACGTTAATGACCGGTCAGTCACGTGTCAAGTGGAGATCTTTATGAATCGAGCAAAGACAACGCAAGTGGCTGTGGGGCAAGAAATTATTTCTTCCGCCCCGAAGTCTCGCGTGCGCGATCGGATCATGAAAACTGCCAGCGATCTGTTCTACCGGCACGGAATTCACGCCGTGGGGGTCGAGACCATCGCCAGCGAGGCAGGTACCAACAAGATGAGTTTCTACCGCAATTTCGCCTCCAAGGATGAGCTGGTGGCGGAGTACTTGCGCGGCGAGGAGCGCGAGGGCCTGCTGTGGTGGGATGAAACCCTCGCGGCGCACGCGGGCAATCCGCGCCAGCAGGTCGAGTCGCTATTCGACGTGTTGGTGGAGAACAATTGCGAGGAAGACTCGCGGGGTTGCGCGCTCGCCAATGCCGCGGTCGAAATCACCGAGCCCAACCACCCCGCGCGTCCCGTGATCGAGAAGTACAAAGCCGATATGCGCCGACGCTTCCGCCAGCTCGCGCGCGAGATGGGAGCCCGTGAACCGGATGCACTGGGCGACTCGCTGATGCTCTTGTGGGAAGGGGCGTATCTGACCCGCGTGACCATGGGCGCGAACGGCCCGGTGCAGGGTGCGGCAAAAGCGGCGCGCGCGTTGATCGCCGCCTACACCGACTGAACCCGGTAGCAGGGTCGCGATGCCGGGGCACTGCGGCGAGGGTCCGCGAGCGGCTAGCTCAGGCGCGACCCAGGCCGCTGGAGGCGAGTTTGAGAAATCGGCTCAATGCTCCGCCTTGCGGTTGACAAACTCCCACACCTTGGAGATTACGACCGACCCTTCGCCGACCGAGGATGCCACGCGCTTGACCGAGCCTGCGCGCACGTCGCCCACCGCGAAGATGCCGGGCAGCGACGTGGCGAAGGGCGAAGATGCCGAGCCCTCGCCGGAACCGGTGATCACGAAACCTTTGTCGTCGAGGCTTACCAGGCCCGAGAGCCATTCGGTATTCGGCGCCGCTCCCACCATGATGAACAGTGCGCGCGTGTCGACGCGGCGGGTCGCGCCGCTCTTCACGTCACGAACGGTCAGCGCCTGCAGATGCTCGGCGCCATGCAAGGCGCTCACTTCGGCGCCATATTCAATTGTGATTCTGGAATCTGCGGCGAGGCGGCTGGAGAGGTAGCTCGACATCGATGCTGCCAGCGATGATCCGCGGACCAGCACGCGCACGCAACTCGCCGAGCGGCTGAGAAACATCGCTGCTTGCCCCGCGGAATTGCCGCCGCCAACGATGACCGCTTCCGTTCCCTTGCAATAGCGCGCCTCCATTTCGGTCGCGGCATAATAAACGCCGGCGCCTTCAAAGTCGGCTAGGCGGTCGAGCGGCGGCCGGCGGTATTGAACGCCGGTCGCGACCACCACTGCCTTGGCACGCACACGCTGTCCGTTGTCGAAAGTGGCGCAGAAGCTCAGATCGGAGAGCTTCTCGAGGAGCATCACTCGTCGCGGCATCGCGAAGCGCGTCCCGAACTTCATTGCTTGTACCTCGCCGCGCCAGACAAGGTCCGCACCGGAAATGCCCGTCGGGAAGCCCATGTAATTCTCGATACGGCTGGAGGTGCCGGCCTGGCCGCCGATCGCAATGTCTTCCACGACCAGTGCGCATAGGCCTTCGGCTCCGGCATAGACGCCAGCAGCCACCCCTGCCGGCCCGCCGCCCACGATCAGTACATCAAACGTCTCGTCGATTCGAAAGTCGAGATGCAGGCCCAGCAATCGCGCCACCTTGTCCGGCGTGGGATCGGTCACGACAACGTCCCGTCCGAATATCAGCGCGGGCTTCCCCGGCGCAATCGAGCAGCTGTTTGCCGTGGCCTCGGCTTCAGGACTCCGCAGTGGGTAGGAACTGTAGGGAATCCGGTTCCGGCTGGCGAACTCGGCAATGCGGCGCACGTTGCGGTCCTCCTCCTCCCCGATCAATCGCAGGATGCCGTCGCGGTCGTCGAGCTGGCGTCGACGGCGCGCTGAGAACACCGTGATGATGATGTCCGACATCTCCGGAATTTCAGACATCAGCTTCAGCATCGCTTCGCGCGGCACCTCGATCACCCGCGTGTCCCGGACCGCGCGCATCGGCATCGACCAGGCACCGCCGTACAGAAAGGCGATCTCGCCCATGAACTGTGTCGGACCCAAGGTGGAGGGCAAATGGCGCTTGTCGGTATAAGGATTGACCACCTCTATCTCGCCTTCCTCGACATAGACAAAGCGATCCACCGGCTCGCCTGGCCTGGCGAGAAACGTACCCGCAGGATGATTGGTGATCTTGCCCGCCGTGCGCAACACCTGAACGTGGGATGCTGACAGCGGGGTTCGCAGCATTTGCCGCAAATCGGCGCCGATCGTTTCCATGTTTCCGCTCGTCCTCCAAAGGCTTGGGCGCTCGCAAGCCCCGGAGTAGGGGGTGGCCCGCCGCGCAACCGCGACGCACCCGCCAGGGGGCCTTCTCGTCAGAATGTCATGATAGTCCGGCTGCCGGCTGGCGGCCGTTTTTTTGGAGCCATCCACGGCTCGCCCGATAGGCTGAGGCAGCCGCAGACTCCCAAGCTCGCCTACGACCGTTCACGACGCAATGTTGACCATCCGACACAAATCCGTCGGGACTCGCTGGGATGTATTGACACTGAACAAGGTGCCCGGATCTTGCTTCAGAGAATCGAACGAGCGGCCAAGACGGCATGCGGTGGCCACCCGATCTTGAGTGCCTATACCGGATCATTGGACCGCTTCACCTTTGATGAATGCCGCGGCAAAGCAGTTCAGCGCGCAGTTAAACAGCTCGGCGCACCCCTGGTAACGCGCTTCTATTCCGAAGCAAGGCCGCGAGAGTCGTAGCGTCGCTGTTGGCGGCTTGGCCAGCGCCGCCGTGGCCGCTGGAATTCGACCGTTCGCCGCTGCGTTTCGACCGTTGGCCACAGCTCGGCCGTCAGCCGCGGCAACACCGTATAATTTGCTGCCCACATGAACGACGCCTCACTACCCGCGCAACGCACGAAGTCGCAGCAGCTCTATTGGTTCGGCGCCTGCACGCGCAGCTGCGCGACGGTCCCGAGGTGGCGATTTCTCGCCGGCAGGCACGCTTGTTCAAGACCAAGATGGGCGTTTAAAGGCCGTCAGTTTTAGGGAATTCTGATTTGGGTGGGTTTCGATACCCCCAAAAACACTTCTTTCAAAAGGTGGCTGCTAGCGGACGTCGTCGGATCGGCGGCAGCGCAAGATTCTTACGAGTCTCGCTCATCTCCTGCGACTGGGGCTAGGATTATGCAACAATACCGCTCTGGATATCGTGACACGGGACAGCGCAGCGTAGATTGGGGAGCCGTCGGTGAACGCCATTGTTCGATCGCCACGTCGCTTTGACCGCCGTCTGTACCTGGGCGCCAGTCTCCTCTTCCTTGCGCTGGTTTTATGGACATTCGCGCGTACCTTCTATCTGAAGCAGTTCTTCGGTACGCCTCCTTTGTCGGCGCTGCTACATATTCACGGTGCGGTGATGACCGGGTGGGTCGTGCTGCTCGTTGTTCAAACCAGTCTGATTGCCGCCCATCGTGTCCAGTGGCATCGGCGACTCGGTATATTCGGTGCGGTTTGGGCGGTGCTGGTTGTCAGTCTCGGATCAATTACGACGCTGCACGCTGCGGCGCGCGAAGTGCGCGCTCACACGGACTTCGCGGCGGCTCAGGTTACCATCACGAGTCTGGATCTGCTTCAAATGCTGTTTTTTGCGGGGTTCGTCGCCATTGCGATCTGGCAGCGCTATCGCCCCGACTATCACAAACGGCTGATGCTCCTGACCATCGCCTGCATGCTGCCGGACGCGCTCGCACGGCTTCCCGTCAGCTTTATGACCCAAGCGACTGAGGTAGAACTCAATCTACGCATCATGGTTGGACTGGATGTGTTCATATTTATCTGTGTCTCGCTCGATACGCTTTGGCATCGTCGACTGCATCCAGCGTTTGCGTGGGGCGCTTTGCTGTTCGTTGGCGCATTTCACCTGGCGCTTTTCGTCACGCAAACGCGAGCGTGGATTGCGTTTGGCGAGTCGCTGGTCTCTTGAAGGTTGCAATCCACGCTGAGTGACACCGGGAGTCAGGGCTATGAACAAAAAAGGATGCTGTCTCTCGCTGTGGCTGGTTGTGGTCATGCCGCTTGCCGGCACTTTGGCGAGAGGCGCGGATGCCGGTCCTGGCTACGACATTGAAATGAGCCGCATGATTCGGGTACGCGACGGCACCGAGCTGGAGGCCTGGGTGACCAAGCCGTCTAATCTGAAGCTGAAAGCGCCGGCTATCCTTACGTTGACGCAATACGACATTGATGGCGGTCGCCACGCAGATTCGCCGGGTTTCTACGCCAGGCGCGGCTATGTATTTGTGCAAGCCTATGTCCGCGGCCGCGGGAAATCCGGCGGTGTCAAGAGCGACAACCTCGGAACGCAGGTTGGTCGGGACGGCTACGATCTGGTCGAATGGATCGCCGCGCAACCCTGGAGCGACGGACGAGTCGCCATGTTCGGAGGCTCCTACGTCGGCATGACCCAGTGGCAAACAGCCGCCCAGTTGCCTCCGCATCTCGCCGCCATAGCGCCCTATGTACCAATCTACCCCGGATGGGACATTCCGAATACCAATGGAATTCCGCAAGCACAAACGGCGCTGATTCTGGGTTACGTATCAGGGCGCTCGCTCAACACCGGCTATGTCAACAATCAAGAATATATCGCGGGCAAAATGCTGGAGCAGTACGCCGCCTACCGACCGTTCAGTGAACTCGATCATGCGATCGGCATCTCGGCGGATGACTGGTGGATGCTCGATGAACACGGACAAAGAATATCGATGATGAACATGTGGCTGAATCACGTGGGCGATGCCGCATTCAATCTCGCAGCTGAACCAACGGTCAACAGCTATTCTCGCATGAATTTCCCAGTCCTCACGGTCACCGGCTATTACGACGATGACCAGCCAGGGGCGCTGCACTACTACCACAACTATATTGCGCACGCACCCGCCGCCGCAGCCGCACGTCACCATCTGGTGATCGGACCGTGGGACCATTTCGCCACCCAGGCACCTACCAAGATGGTCGAAGGAGTCTCGATACCCGATGCGGCGGTCATTGACATGCAGAAACTGCATGCAGACTGGTACGACTCTGTGCTGGGGCGCGGCGTGTCCCCCGCGCTGTTACACGACACCGTGGCGTACTTCATGCTGGGTGCCGACGAATGGCGATATGCAAAATCTTTGGATGCGGCGTCATCAGGGAAGCAGCTGACGCTCTTTCTCTCCGATTCGGCGGGGACACCGCGGGATGTATTCCACTCCGGACGGCTCGCACTGAAGCCGAATGCCAAGGAGCCGCCGGCCAGCATCGTTAGCGATCCTCATGAGCTGCCGGAACTCGAGGTGGCCAATTATGCGGCAAAGGAGGATTTAACAAGTCAGTTCCGCGCGTTTCAGAAGCGGGCTGTGACATTTCATTCCGATCCGTTCACCCAGGATACCGAGATCGCAGGGCACATTCGTTTGACGCTGGAGTGCGCGGCAAATACCCCCGACTTTGATCTCTGGGCGCAGGTGCTGATGGTGCTCCCAGACGGCTCGGCGGTTCGTTTGGGAGAAGATGTTCGCCGTGCCCGATTTCGGAACAGTCAATTCAAAGAGGAACTCATCAACCCCGGGCAGGTAGTACAGATACCGTTCGAATTCAACTGGCTCGCAAGACGCATACCGGCCGGTGCGCGTCTCCGTTTGACGATTGCCCCTCTGAACTCACCGAACTACCAAAAGAACTTCAACACAGGCGGGCGAATCGGATACGAAAATATTGACCATGCGCGAGTTTCGACCATCAGAGTCTTTCATGAAGGCAAACGGCCGAGCCGATTGATGCTACCGCTCGCCGCTGCGCGAACTCCAAGTCCTTAGAGATACTAGGACAGCCAGAGGAGCGCGGGAAGAATTCCGGCGCTCCCCTATTGGGCGCAATGTCGCCTAAGAGTTTGCTTGCGGATGCCGGATTGAATCAGGTCCGCGATACGAGGTGACTTGCAATGAATAGTGCTATAGGAAGGTTCTTCTTGTTGGTGCTTTTGCTGCCAGTGGCTCCGTTGATGACCCATGCCGCTGCGCAAGCCGACCTGATTCTCTTCAATGGGAAAGTATTTGTGGGTCGCTCCGACCACGCCCAGGCCGAGGCCATCGCGATTCGCGGTGAACGCATACTCGCCGTCGGGTCGAACTACGAAATCCAGGCGCTCTCTGGGGCAGGCACCAAACGGATAGACCTTGGAGGGCGTCTGCTTATCCCGGGCCTGAATGACGCGCACTACCACCTATCCGTCGTGCCGGCCGATACCATTGAGGTGAAACTCAAGACGCGAGATCCCATCTGGGAGGAAGTTAGGGCGGCGTTGACGGACAGTGCCGCGACCACGCCTAGGGGCACTCTGCTGCTTGCAGAGATCTCAGCGACGGTATTCAACGACACGCGGGTGGACCGCGCGGCGCTCGATGCCGTAACTAAGGACCACTCGGTCATCCTCGGCACGCTGACTGGCCATGCCGAAATCATGAATACGCCCGCCCTGGCCAGGGCGGGTGTCGATGAGGCGATTCGCGACCCGTTGGGCGGTCGGTTTGAGCGCGATGCCACCGGCCGGCTTACGGGCGTGGCGCGTGAATATGCGGTACTGCAAGTCGACCGTCACCTCGCCGATCTCACCAGCGACGTGGACGCTCGGCGGCAGTTGCAGAAGGACCTCGAACGGGCGGCAGAGTGGGGCATTACCTCGATTCAGGACATGTCCAATGTCATCGAACCGAAGCGCGCGGTCCGGCTGCTGAGCGCCATACCGACACCAATTCGCGTTCGAGTGATTCGCATGCCGCTGACGACTCCCGGCGGCCGGGACTTGCGCGAGGGGCGATCTCTTGCCGAACATCCGGCGCCCCTGATCAGCGTCAGCGGCACCAAGTGGTTCACAGATGGCGTACCCCTGGAGTTCACCTTCGATCCGCGCGGCAGCCACAACTGGGCCGCGCAACCCTTCGATGAGACCGTGCGCATTCTCCCCATGACCTTTGAACCGGACGAACTGACGGCCATGCTGCGCGAGGCGTTGCAGAACAATGACCCACTGCTGCTACACGTCTCGGGCTACCCCGCGGCGGCTGCAATCCTCACGGCGATGGAACAAACTGGCGGCGCGCGGGTCTGGGCGTCGCGGCGCGTGCGCTTCGAGCACGGCGATGGACTGCTGCCGGATTTGATTCCGCGCGCTAAGGCTATGGGAATCGTCGTTGTGCAAAACCCGACGCACTTCGCCGTATTGGGCGAGGAGGTCATGCAACTTGCCCAGCCGGTCAAGACCTTATCGGATGCCGGGATTCCGCTGGCCCTGGGTTCAGACGGGCCGCTCAATCCCTATCTGAACATCATGCTGGCGGTGACTCACCCGCACCATCACGCAGAGGGTTTGACGCGCGAACAGGCTGTCATCGCGTACACCCAGGGCTCCGCATACGCTGAATTCACAGAGCGAGATAAGGGCACCCTGGAACCGGGCAAGCTGGCCGATTTGGCCGTCCTGTCGCAGAACATCTTCGAGGCGCCTATATTGTCACTGCCTCAGACACGCGCGCTGCTTACGCTTGTCGGTGGGCACATTGCCTATGACGCGCATGTGCTTGGACGCTCTGCTGAGCGCAACGTACGCCGAGGAGGCAACCGGTAGGCCTGCTTGGCGTGTATGCTCGGCGCTGGCCTGTTGTTCGCTCGAAGGACAACGCCCCTGGTTCGATTTAGCGATATTTTTGCTGCCATGAGTTTAGGTGACCGGTAGCGTGCGGGCAACGCGAGCGGCTCGTGAGTCGCTGAGGATTCTGCGACACAGGGACGTATTGGCGGCAAATCGGCAGGAGGCAAAAAAACGTGACAATGTCCGCTCATGCCAACAGGAGATCGCTTGACCGGGGAATATATGTGTCCGCCGCGATGGCGATTTGCGCACTGGTAGTCGCCGGGTTCTGGCCCTCGTATTTCTCCAAGCTCTTTTCGGCGAAATCCCAGCCGTTGACGGTGCTGGTGCACGTGCACGGGGCCCTCATGACGGCCTGGATCGCACTGTTTATCGTCCAGGTCTCATTGGTCACCATGGGTCGCGTGGATCTTCACCGCCGTTTGGGCGTAGCAGGATTCGCGTTGTTGACGCTAATTCTTATCGTAGCCTTGCCGACCACCATCGTCGCCACCAAACTCGGTGGACACCATATGCCCGGACCTGCTCTGCCCGGGTTGGCTCTGGTCATTGCCGCGTTTGCGGAATTTGCAACCCTCGGAAGCCTCGGTCTTTTCTATCGGCACCGAAGCGATATCCACAAGCGCTTGATGGTTCTGGCATCCTTCGCCGCAACGGATGCAGGTGTTGCCCGCCTTCCTTTTGACTTTTTGGACAGTATTGTGAAGGTTCATCTGGCAAATGATTTGGTGCTATTCACCATTATCGCCGTCGATACAATCCGCCATCGGCGACTTCACCCTGCGTTCCTCTGGGGATCGGTATTCTTGGTCACGCTTCAAACGCTTTCGGCGTGGATATCTGGCACGGAAGGGTGGTTGTACATCGCTCAAGGAATAATGAGCCATTTTCGGTGATGCTCGGTCACAGGAGTTCTCTCCGGATGCATAGACTGGACCGCTCCAGAGCCGCCACTCAACCGCTCCTTAAGCTCCACATACCGCTCGTCCTTCCCGATGTCCTGGTCCGGACTTCGGTTAGTACCCATACCCCCAAGTGGACGCCTTCCAAAGGGTGGCTGTTACCGGACGTTGTCGGACGACGAATCACCGCGATCCGCTCGCAGATATCCGGGCCCGGCGAGATTGTTAGTATCAACTCGAATCACTTACGCACGCAGCCTTTAGCAGGAAATCCACATGGATGGCGTCGTAGGGAAATGCAACGCCACCTTCCGCAACCTTCTCCAATATGCCTGCCCGAATCAGAACATGAATATCACTGTGGACCGCGCGAACGTCGCGTTCCGCCCGACGAGCTATCTCGCGAATAGCCATAGCCCCCTTGCCGGCCATTAGCTTGAGAAGCGCCCACCGTTTGGGCGTCAGCGTCTTCCAAAGCAGATCTTCAGACGCGAATGAAATGCGACCTGTTATCCTCCAGTAGGCGATTGCGCCCGAGCACGGTACAAAGAGGGAGAATCGACATGCTTCGAACTATTTGCCGATGGGCGTCATGCCTTTTATTGGCCGAGGCATTGCTGAGCGCTCAGTCCGCCACGGCCGTCGGCGACACGCCTGGCTACACCAAGCCAAAAGTCAGGGCGATCACGGCCTTCGTGCGTGTCGAGCCCGCCTCACTCGACCAACAGGTGGGTATGGCGCTCGCAGTGCTGCGCTTGGCGAAAGCCGAGTTCGCGAAGCAGGGTTACGCAACCGAGACGCTGCGCATCGTGACGCAGCCGCTCACCGAACTGGTGAGGGGTCAATCGGAATCCCAGGCTCTTGGCTTTCTAAAGCGGTTAGACGATCTTTCCGCAAAGGAAGGATTCTTGCCGAGTGTGGGGCCGGCGATGATGCGCGACAACGATGATCCGCGCACAGTACGGCTGGCCGAGAAGGCGCTCTCTACACTGTCGAATGTGCAGATCAACACAGTGATTGCCGATGATGATGGCATTCATTGGAACGTCATCAAAGAAACGGCGGCGCTGATTCATTACGTCAGCGAGCATAGCCTGCACAGCCAGGGCGACTTTCAGTTTACTGCCACGGCGATGCTGAAAGCCTATGGGCCATTCTATCCCGGCACCTGGCACGACGGGCCCGGCAAGCAGTTGTCGATTGGCTTTGAAGGGGCGAATGTCGTGCAGGAAGTATTTGCCCGTACCCACGGCGATTTTTCAGGGTCGGTTGCCGAACTGACGAAGCAACTCACCGTGCACGCAAAAGTAGCTCAAGCCATCGGCGAACGCGTCGCGACCGCCGAAGGCTGGACGTTCATGGGCGTAGATCCGACACCGGCGCCGCTCGGCGCCGTGTCGATCGGCGCTGCGATCGAAACCTACACGGGCGCAAAGTTCGGCTCGAGCGGCACACTGACGGCGGCATTGGCCATCACGTCCTCGGTGAAGGCCGTGCCTGTCAAGCAGATAGGGTATTCGGGACTTATGGTTCCAGTAATGGAGGACAAGCTGTTAGCGCAGCGTTGGGCTGAAGGCAGCTACCACACGGATGACCTGTTGGCCTACTCTGCGGTCTGCGGGACGGGACTGGATACTCTGCCGCTGCCTGGCGACGTGAGTGTCGAACAGCTGCGCCGCATCCTGGGTGACGTGGCCGCGCTCGCCTGGAAATGGAAGAAGCCGCTGTCAGCGCGCCTGCAGCCGGTGTGGGGTAAGAAGGCGGGCGACACAACCGAGTTTGAAAACCAGTACCTGTTCAATACGACACTACATCAGACCCCATAGGGGTTTCGTAGTAAAACCTCATGAAAGATATGTAAGTTACTGAGTTTATGGACTATCATGGACGGATTACCGGCAAGGCTCCCGCCATCGCAGACTTCGCGACGACGGGAGCATGCGCTCGACGGATCAATTGATATTACGGCACGATTCGAGTCGCCGACGACGTGCCAGGATATCCACCCGCTGGTGCCGGCGACGGTGCTCCCGGTGCCGGCACCACGTTGCCGGCCATGTCGTAGAAAATTGTAACGTTGGTTCCGGTATATGAGTTTCCGTCTTTCGACAGTGTGTCAGTCTCGGTCTCATTGAAATATCCGGCGATCAGTCCGGTCGTCGAATCAAAAATCCAACCGAAGTGGTTGCGGAAATAAGTCCATGGGCCTGTCGCTACCCAAGAACCCATACAGATGTTTCCGCCTATGCCCGGGTGAGTGATGTTTTCCCATTCAGTGCCATCGCTGTGCCATTGAATGAAAGCTTGGCCAACAGGGCCGTAATTCGCAAGCCAGGTTCCGACGATGCCGTCATGGTCTCCGAATTGCTGGTGGCGATACGCAGGAAGTTGGATATCCTGATGATTCCCGGCGCTTGGATAGGCGCAGTTGGCATGCGCAGACAGTCCGAAAAGCGATAAGGCTGCAGTGGCAGCAATTCCGATGAGAGTTGTTTTCATGTTTATCCCCTGAGTGATTTTGTTGCGTTTGCAGAGCGTTTAGGAAAAGGTCGCATTGAGATTTTGATGGCTCTCCTTCTGAGAGTTGTTGGGCCAAGTGAGACGGTCGGTCCTGCCGCCTTGCTGCCCGCTGCCCCTGTGTTATCGCGAATCATGGTCGTGTCCCCTGCAGATTTTCGTGGCATTTGCAATTAGCGAGCGTAGTGTCGGCAGCTCATCGGCGAACAACGGGAGCCAAGAGGCCGGAATTTAGAGCGATGAGGTCGACCTATGAGATAAGAGTCGTCGCTCGGCGATTCGGGTACCGCGACTTGCGGATGGCAGGGTGGGGCGAAGGTTTCGGCCCTCGAGCTCAGTTATAAGTACCCGAATTGCGGCCCGATCACTCCTAACATATTGCGGCGGGTTCGAAAATCCGGTTCGAGCGCTCGAGTCCCAATGACCGAAATAAAAAAATCGATTGTGGAACGGCTGTTCGCGGAACATGGGGGTGCTCTTCAAGCATTCCTATATCGGCGCGTTCGCAGGCATCCGGATGCCGCTGAACTCGCGCAAGAGGTGTATTTGCGCATGCTGCGGGTTCCGGATATGACCACAGTTCGCAATCCGGAGGCCTATCTTTACGCGGTCGCGAGCAATCTCGCCAAGGAACATGCGCGGCGGGGGCCGCACCACTTCAAGGTCCTCGATATCGATGATCCGCTGGTGCAAGAGCAGCTCTCCGAGCTGCCGGCCTTCGGCGGACAGCTCGATCGGGAGCTGCGCCTCAAGAGGCTGCGGGAAGTGCTGCGTCAGCTATCGCCAAAGTGCCAGGCCGCAGTGGAGCTGCAGTACTGGCATGGCCTGAGTTACGAGGAGATTGCCCAGCGACTCGGTGTCTCGACCAATATGATCAAAAAGTATCTGAGCCATGCGTTGGTGCATTGCCGCCGCCGCATGGCACGGCTGGGGTGAGCCTATGAGCGCAAGCGACGAACGACTGCGTGACCTCATAGCCCAGCAAGCGGCGGACTGGTTCGTGGCCAACCGGGGGGAGCCTTCTGCGCGAGAGCGCGAAGACTTTGCCGACTGGCTCAAGGCGTCCCCGCTGCACGTGGAGGAGTACCTGGGGATTGCCGCGATCGCGCGTGAATTGCCCGAGGCTGGTTCCGCTTCGGAGAGTTCCATCGATGCGATTGTCGATCGTGCGCGGGCCGCAGAGGACGAGCCGATCCGACCGCTCTGGCCGCGAATTCCGGATACTACGCGCAACTCGCTTTTGTCCCGCTGGCGCACAGCCGCGGCGACGTTCGCGGCGTTCGCCGTGCTAGGTATCGGCCTGCTCGCGTGGTGGAATTTCGGGCGCGCATCGCGCGGCTTCGCCCCCGATACGATAGCCACGCTGCACTTTCAGACGCGGCATGGCGAACAGCAGACCCGCCGCCTGCCGGATGGTTCGATCATGCACCTCAATACGGACACCGCAGTTGCCATCAGTTACAGTAAGTCCGAACGCATCGTCATGCTCACCGCCGGCGAGGCCGATTTCGAAGCGGCCCACGAACCGAAGCGCCCGTTCCGGGTGTTCGCCGGTTCGGCAGAGGTGGTCGATATCGGAACTCAATTTGATGTTCGCCTGGAGCGCGACTCGACCCTGATCACCGTGATCGAGGGAAGGGCCGCGGTAGGGCCCTCCTCAATGCTCCGGGGGCAGGGCACAAGTGTGAGCCAGGAACCCCTGGCGCGATTCGTGGAGCTGCACGCCGACCAGCAGATTAGCGTGGCCCAAGGGGTGTGGCCTGCCGCACCCATCGCGGTCGACGCACACCGCACGACGTCCTGGCTGCGGCACCAGATTATGTTCGATCACGAGCCCCTCTCGCTCGTTGCGACGGAATTCAATCGCTACGCCTCGAAGCCGATCGAGATCACCACGCCGGCGCTGCGGGATCTAAAAATTAGCGGAGTATTCACCACCGACGACACCGGCGACTTCATCGCCTTCCTACGCAGCCTCAAGGGTGTGCACGTCGAGGTGACCGCGACGCGCATTCGGGTGTCTCGGGACTAGACCCGCACCGGCTCGATATACTCTCTGGTCAAAGAATACAAACGATCAGGTTTTGCATGCAGATTCGCTCGAGACACCCATCGACGGATATCGCGGCGGCTGTCTCCGAAGCGCTGCGCACCCTTGCGATCTGCGCACCGGTCGCGCTCGCCGGCGCGCACGCCTCAACCGTGCGCGCCGCTGAATCCGCGACGCTGACCGCAGGCATCCCTGCGCAATCTCTCGCCCGTGCATTCGAAGCGTTTGCCAGCCAAACAGGCCTGCAGCTCGTTTATGTGTCCGGCGTCGTTCGCGGCCAGAAGTCCCATTCGGTAGCAGCGGGCGAGAGCGCACAGGAAGCGCTAGCGCGAATACTGCAGGGCACTGGGCTACAGTTCGAGTATCTGACTTCGCGCACCGTCCGTATCCTCGCCGCCCCCCAGTCACCCAAAGCGGCGACGACGAGTTCGGAAGATCAACTTCCCGACGTCACTGTCACCGCGAACCGCCGCGAGGAAAATCTCCAGGACGTCCCGATAACGATTCAAGTACTCATGGGCGCCGAGATTTCGAGGCTCAATATCACGACATTCGACGATCTTCTGACCTATCTGCCCGGCGTCACCGCGCACGGCGTGGGCCCGAGTCAGAACAACATCTACATACGGGGCCTCGGGACCGGCGACTTTAGCAATCAAGCCGCAGGATCGAACGGTAGTTTTCCGAACGTCGCGATCTACCTCGATGAGCAATCGGCGCAACTCCCGGGCCGCAATCTCGACATTTACGCCGCGGATCTCGAACGTATCGAGGTATTGGAGGGCCCACAGGGCACCTTATTCGGTGCCGGTGCGCAGGCGGGTGTGCTGCGCTACATCACGAATAAACCGAAGCTCAATGTAACCGAGGTGAGCGTCAACGCCGGGTATGCCTCGACCGCCCATGGAGATCCGAGCAGCGCTCTTGAAGCGATGATCAATGTGCCCCTCATCGCCGATCGACTAGCGGCGCGCGCCGTGATCTACAGTGAGAAGCGCGGCGGATACATCGACGACATTCCCGCGACTTTTGTGCGCGCCGACACCGATCGTAGCATTTCCTATGCCGGCGGGCAGGTGCCGGCCAACAGCGTGGTCATCAACAATGCCGCAGTCGTCGCGAACAATATCAATCCGGTCACCTACAGCGGCCTGCGGGTTGAAGCCTTGTACCGGTTCAACGACGACTGGAGCGCCCTGATCGTACAGTCTTACCAGAATATGGAAGCGGATGGGGTGTTTGCCGAAACGGCGGCGGATTCCTTCGGCAATACGCAAACCGATCTCACCACAGAGCTCTATAACCCCTCCTATGACAAAGACCGCTTCGAGAATACGGCGCTGACAATCCAGGGGCGAGTTGCGGATCTGAAAGTCACTTACACGGGCGCCTACCTGGTGCGCAACGTCGATCAGGTCCAGGACTACACGGCCTACGCGCACCTCGGAACCTACGTGGATTACTATCAATGTGTGAATCCGGGCCCGACTCGGGCTGCCGCGAAATGCTTCACGCCAAGCTCGGTCTGGCACGATGTGGAGCGCAACACTCATCTGACGCAAGAGCTGCGGTTGAGCACTCCCGACGACTGGCGAATCCGGGCCCTCGGCGGATTGTTCTATGAGAACTACAAGATTTACGACCAAGGCGACTGGTTCTATCTTACCGCGCTTCCCGACTTCTATCCGCTCGCACCGCCGACCGGCTACTACGCGATCAACGGTCAAGAGGCTTGCCCTTGTCAGTCGGGCGCCGTGTTCGTCCCCGGCCCGGTCACCTTGAACAATCCGAATGTCCGGGCGCTCGGCGACGCCTTCTTCAACGACATCACGCGCGGTTACACACAGAAGGCCGCGTACACATCCGTCGACGTGGAACTCGTTCCGCAAGTGTTGACGCTGACCGCCGGCACGCGCTACTTCAATACCAATACGACCGAAGTGGGGGCGATTGCCGGTAGTCTCGGCTGTGAACTCGCCTCCGACCCGCCGAATCCCTGTATCGATCGAGAATTCAACAACCTCAATGAGAGGGGGCTTGACCGCACCTACTCGGGTTTCAGGAGCCGCGCGAATTTGAGCTGGAAGCCGCGCGAAGATGCGTTGCTTTACTACACCTGGTCGCAGGGGTTTCGCGCGGGCGGATTTAATCGGAGTTTCGGAACTCCCTCGGATTCGCCGCTGTCACCGGGCTCCGGATCGTGGCAGGCGCAGGCCAATGTCCATGGAGGATGGAGCGCACCTTTGGCCTACGGACCTGACACCCTCACCAACAATGAAATCGGATGGAAGACGACATGGCTGGACCGTCGCTTTCGATGGGCCGGCGCCGTTTACCAGGAGAATTGGAATCAAGCCCAAATCGACGCGTTCGCGACCAACGTGCTCGCGGGCGCAACCATCAATGGAGGAAATTATCGAGTGCGAGGGGTCGAGAGCTTTGCGCAGGCGCAAGTCGCCTCCGGGTTGACCTTCGAGGCGGGTGCCGCCTGGAATCACAGCGCGCTCATTAAGGAGGCCCCGTTCTACTGGTCTGACGGTACGCCGATAGATTTCAGCGCGCTGCAAACCGCCACAAGGCAAAAGCTCACCAATCCAGCGGGCACGATCGGCAGTTCCCTCGCCGGAGCGCCTGCATTCCAGGGCAACTTCCGCGCACGCTATGAGTTCGCTTTGGACAGCTATCGTGCTTTCGCCCAGTTCGGCCTCATGCATCAGTCGGACTCGATCTCTACCACGGATCGGCTCTCGCTCGACCTGCAGGGCAACTCCATCGCTTACAACCTGCCGTCCTTCACCACCTACGATGCGGCGCTTGGTGCAGGTAAGGACGGATGGGTCGTTCAGGTCTATGGAGAGAACCTGACCGACACGCGCGCAGAGCTCTTCGCGAACTACAGTCTGGGATACAAGGCGGTCACGGTGAATCGTCCCAGGACGATTGGATTGCGCATGACCTCCAGCTTCGGTGGTCGCTAGCGTCAGTTTGCGGGTAGCCCCGCGAAAGTCGACCGGAAGGGAGCGATCCCTTCCGGTCGCTGAAAGAACGGTCGTGGGGGAGGGGGGATTGCGACCGTCCGCGGCCGACGACGGTGCGACTGATCGGCAACGAGTGTCACCCGTGACCATAACCGTACGCGGGCTTCGCACTTCGAACAATGTGCAGCCGATTTACGCACGTTTCCTGTGAGTGAATGGCGAGATCGCTGCTCTAGCGATCGACGGAAAGCGCGCGGTGCCTCATACCACGCGATACCGCACCGGAAAGTGCTTCTCGGTGCCCTTCTGACGTGTGGGACCGGCAAACTCTAGCGCGGCTGGTACCCTGACAGAAATGCCTCGACCGCCCGCCGAACGACCCCCTTGACCGCGGCCGTTTTCACCGAGCCAATTACGCCCAGCAACACTCGTTGCAGCAATTCTGATTCAAGCAGGCTGAGCAGGTGCACGGCGGCGGTCTTCGGATCTGCGGTGCGAAGCCCCCCGCGCTTCATGGCTTTGGTCAGAAATTCGGCAACCTGCTTCTCGATGGGGAGCATCGATCCCTCAAATACCACCTTGCCAATGTTGGAGTGCCCCAATTCGGCGATCGCGAGTCGGCGGATTGCAATGGCTTCGGGTGAATATAGGGCGGGTACGAGTATTTGTCCGAAATGCAGCAGTTCTTGCTTCAAATCATCTGCGTCTGGGTTAAGGGCAGCAGTTATGGCCCCGAGTTCGAGTTCCTTGGCTCTATACATGACCTCGAAGAACAGCTTTTCCTTCGAGGGAAAGTAGTTGTACAGCGTTGCTTTGGAGCCGCCGATCTGCGCACGGATCTCTGACATGGAAGCGCGTTCGAACCCCACCTTCTGGAAAACTTCGGCGGCAGCCTTGAGGATGGCCTGGCGTTTTGATTCAGTCTTGGTCTTCATAAGTGCCGCATGTTAGAACTGATCGGTACAGTTTAGTTGCTGCCGCATTTAGGTGCAACTAAGCACACCGGGCGTATGAGGATTCATGCCTCCACAGCGGCTGCTTGAGCTGGCGCATAAGCCCTCAGGAAAGCGCCTACAGCACGTTTTGCCGCAAGCCCGACCTCTCTCTCAGCTGGTGAACCTTCTCGCACATGCAAGAGCAAGGGTTCGAGGATCTCGGCCTCGAGCAGTGCGCCCAGATGATCAGCGGCAAGCACGGGGTCGTCGCCGCGGAGAGTTCCAGATGTCATGCATGCGGACATGAATGCGGAAACGTGTGTCCGCAAGGCGGTGATTTTGTTGAAGAACAGCCTGCCGGTGCCGGAGCGCGCTGCCTCCGCGATCATCAGCCGCCGCACTTCCAACTGGTCCGAAGAACAGATGAAGTTTAGGAAGCTCCTGCCAAAGTCGAACAGCGCGACAGCCGGATCGGCACTGGATGCGTCGAGATGCCTCAGAGTCCCGGTCATGTAGCTTTCCGCGGCCGCCATCATGCATTCGACGAACAGTTCCTCCTTTGAGGGAAAGTGACTGTAGATCGTCGCCTTGGAACCGCCGACCGCGGCGGTGATTTCCGAAACGGAGGTCTTATCGAACCCCTGCGTCCGGAACAGCCGGAGGGCGGTGTCCAAGATGGCTTGCCGCTTGCTGTCGCTCTTCTTCACGTGTGCGTCGCCTTCAGTCTCGTGTAGTAAATACTTCTAAACCGTACCAAGTAGTACAGATTACGCAAGTTGAACTGCTCCGGTCAAGGAGCAAGGAAACCGAGCGGTGCCGGCCGCCGGACGAGATCGCCTGGGGAAGCGCAAATGCGGCCCGAGGGACGCTCAATGATTAACTCCGAGGAAATCCGCATGAAGCGGGCGCGCGTTGTTCGCACCTCAAAGCGCGCGTACGGTTCTCTTGCGCTCGAAACCAGATGGTTGACACGCGCAAGAATTCATGTAAAAGTGTACCGAACCGTACGGTACTGGAGAGTGTAATGCTTGAGACCAAAGACTTCCGCCAACCCACTGACCGCACACTCATCGTGAAGGTGCTGCTCTCTGCCAGCCTGCTCGCGAGTTCGGGCTGTGCACAACTTCCCCGCCTGGACTCGCCGCCGGCAGTGAAAAACGTCGAGCAGCTAGGCAGCTCGAGTTCCTTCTCAGCGCCGGATGCGGCGTGGCCGGGGGATGGATGGTGGCGTGCCTACGGGGATGCGCAGCTCGATACGCTCATCGAGGAGGCGCTACGCGGTTCTCCGGACCTCGAACTTGCCCAGGCGCGGCTGCACGCGGCGATGGCTCAAGTTCAGGGCGTGCATGGCAGGATCATCCCTGAGGTGACCGGCAACGCTCTGCTGGGCGAGGCGAAGCAGAGCTACGATTTCCTGAGCCCGCCCCAAGCCACACCCCGGGGCTGGAACGGTTACGGTATTGCGACGATGGATTTTTCCTGGGAGCTCGACTTTTGGGGTAAGAACCGCGCAGCCCTGGCTGCCGCAGTATCCGAGCAGCGAGCGGCGCAGGTCGAAGTGGCTCAAACCCGCCTGATCCTCTCGACTTCGGTGGCTTCGGCCTACGCGGGGCTCGTGCATCTCTACACCTTGCGGGACAACGCCGCGGACACGCTGGCCATTCGAACCAAGACCGTGGCGCTGTTCCGCCAGCGGCACGATTTCGGTCTCGAGACCCTGGCCAGTGTGCGGCAGGTCGAGGCGCGGCAGGCCGCGGCGCAGGGCGACCTGCTCGGGATCGATGAGCGCATCGGCCTGCAACGGAACGCGATTGCGGAGCTGCTCGGTGCCGGTCCCGATCGGGGCCTCGCTATTGCCCGCCCCACCGCGCAGTTCCCCGGATCGCAGGGGTTGCCCCAGAACCTGGCTCTGGAGCTACTCGGACGCCGGCCCGACATCATCGCAGCCCGGTCTCGCACCGAAGCCGCCGCCCGGCGCATCGATCAGGCGAAGGCGGGCTTCTATCCGAGCGTGAACCTGCTTGCGTTCGGCGGCCTGGAATCGATCGGCATCTCGAACCTCACCAAGTCGGCCTCGCAGACCGCCGGCGTCGGGCCCGCCATATCGCTGCCCATCTTCAACACGGAACGATTGCAGGGTCAGTTGCGCGGCGCCCATGCGGAATACGAAGCCGCGATCGCCACCTACAACGCGACGCTGTCGAATGCGCTGCGCGAGGTCGCGGACGCAGCGACCAGCCGCCGGTCCCTGGATGGGGAACTCGCCGCATCGCGGGCAGCAGTCGCGGCTGCGGCAGAAGCACATCAGATCGTCAACCGTCGCTACGAGGGTGCACTGGCCACCTACCTCGACGTACTGACGGCTGAGGACCAGTTGATCACGGCCCAGCGCTCCGAGGCAGAGCTGGAAACCCGTGCACTGATTCTCGATGTGGCGCTGGTGCGTGCCCTGGGAGGCGGACTCTCGCCCCAGAGCCTCGGCGCTCAACCCCGAACCCCCACTGTAGAACCCAAACACTCTTAAGGAGAAAGACATGAGCGAGCCCATTGAAACTTCCAATACACCTGCCTCGGCCTCGCCGCCGAAGGACACGGATGCCCGGAACGGCAGAAAACGAATGATGCTGTTCTCGCTGCTGGCTCTCTCGGTGGCGGCCGCAGGAGGCGGCTATTATCGGTACTGGACCCTCGTCGGTTCACGCTACGTGTCGACCGACAACGCTTACACGGCTGCCGAGGTGGCGCAGGTCGCCTCCGAGACCGAAGGGTTGGTGATGCAGGTGAACGTCATCGACAGCCAACAGGTGAATCGCGGCGACGTCTTGGTTGTGATCGATGACACCGATGCCCGTTTGGCACTGCGGCAGGCACAGGCGGATCTCGCACGCGCCCAGGCACAAGTGGCCTCCGCCACGTCCGACGTCAAGCGTTCGGGGATCGATCTGCAACGGCGCCAGGCCTTGGTCGCATCGGGCTCGGTGTCGGGTGATGAGCTGACGAAAGTCATCAACGGCGCGAGCAATGCAAAGGCCTCGTTCAACGCGGCCCGTGCCGCGGTCGCGCTGGCGCAGGTCCACGTCGACAAGGCGAGGGTTGATCTTGGTCGTACCGTGATTCGCTCGCCGATTGACGGCATCGTCGCCCGACGGCAGGTGCAACTCGGAGAGCGCGTCCAGCCCTCGACGCCGCTCCTGTCAGTGGTCCCGGTGACCGAGATGTACGTGGACGCCAACTTCAAGGAAGTGCAGCTGAAGATGGTGCGCCCCGGTCAGAAGGTCGAGCTCGAATCGGACCTCTATGGCCACAAAGTCGCATTCCACGGCGTCGTGGAGGGATTCAACGGCGGCACCGGCGCGGCCTTCGCCCTGATCCCGGCGCAAAACGCCACCGGCAACTGGATCAAGGTCGTGCAGCGCCTCCCGGTGCGGATCCGCCTGAATTCCGAGGAACTGGCAGCGCATCCGCTGCGAGTCGGACTGTCAATGGATGCCAAGGTAGACCTGCGCAGCGACTCGCAGCAACTCGCATCGACCTCCGCTGCCAATGACCACAAGTCATAAGCAATCTTGCAGCAACTCCTGAAGGGACCCGTCATGTCCACACTTTCCATGGAACCCAAGAACCCGCCCCCACTCGAGGGCGGAATGCTGTGGGTAGGCGGCATCGTGCTCGCACTCGCGAACTTTGTCGCGGTGCTCAACATGACCATTGCCAACGTCACCGTGCCGAATATCGCGGGCGCGCTCGGCGCCGGCTCGAGCCAGGGCACCTGGGTGATTACCTCGTATGCCGTGGCGGAAGCCATCACGGTGCCGCTGACTGGATGGTTGTCCGGGCGCTTTGGCGCGGTGAGGCTGTTTTGCATCTCGGTAGTGCTTTTCGGAGTCTTCTCGCTGCTCTGCGGTGTCTCCACATCCCTCGGAATGCTGCTCGGCATGCGCGTGTTGCAGGGTATGGCCGGCGGCCCGCTGCTCGCGCTTTCCCAGACGCTGCTGCTGCGCATCTTCCCCAAGGAGAAGTCCATGCAGGCCATGGGACTTTGGGCGATGACCACACTGCTCGCACCCGTGGTCGGTCCGGTGCTCGGTGGATGGCTGTGCGACAACTACTCCTGGCCGTGGGTTTTCTTGATCAACGTACCCATGGCTTTTCTCTTCGGTTTGATCGCGTGGAACCTGCTCAAGCGCTATCAAGACCCGTCAGTCATCAAGCCGGTCGACAAGATCGGCATGCTGCTGTTGATTGTCTGGGTGGCGGCACTGCAGATCATGCTGGATGAGGGCAAGGACAAAGACTGGTTCTCCTCGACGGAGATCCGCGTGCTCGCCATCACCGCCGTGATCGGCTTTCTGAGCTTCCTGATCTGGGAATTGACCGAGAAGAACCCGATCGTCGATCTGCGCGTCTTCCGCCATCGCGGATTCTCATCCTGCATGTTGGTGCTCGCGCTTGCGTTCGGCGCCTTCTTCGGTCTCAACGTGCTGACGCCGCAATGGCTGCAGTACAACATGGGCTACACCACCACTTGGGCGGGACTCGTGGTGGCTTGGGGTGGTGTGCTCTCGGTCGTTTTCTCGCCGGTCGCTGCCAAACTCGCGAACCGAATCGATCCGCGCGTGCTCATCTTCATCGGTTGCTTTTGGCTCGGCCTGGATACGTTTTGGCGTGCCTACGCCACCTCCGACATGAGTTACTGGGTAATCGTCGTTCCGCTCTTCTTCATGGGAGTCGGTATGCCGATGTACTACGTACCGCTGACCGGACTCGCGATGGGCTCGGTCAGGGAGGAAGAAACCGCCTCGGCGGCGGGTCTCATGAACTTCGTGCGCACGATCTCCGGCGCCATTGCGACCTCCCTTGTCACGACGTCCTGGCAGAACCGCAGCATCATCGCCCACGCCAAGCTCGCCGATGTCGCAGACCCGACCGGTCAGGTCGCATCGATGCTTCCCTCGGGCTTGAGCGGCCAGATGGTGCGCGAGATGCTCAACAACCTCGTGACGAGCCAGAGCCTGATGCTCGCAACCAACGGGTTGATGCTGGTGATCGGGGCGATCTTCATCATCGCATCCGTTTCGATCGTACTCGCACCCAAAGCAGCTCGAGCCGTCGACGCTGCGTCAATCGGGCATTGAGTCGGTAAGCAGTTGCGCACGATGGAATCGAAGTATGCTCATGACGCGAAGTAAGCTCCACCGCGGCTGGCCGGCGAGGGCTCTGCGCTGGACGTGGGCATTCGGTGTCTTGGCACTTGGGGGATGTGCCCTCCCGCGTCGGGATGCACCACCCACCATATTCAGTGCGGCAACCCCGGTGGATTTTCCCGCCGACGTGCGGTTCCTTAGCACCGATCGGGCCAGCGTCGAGGCGAAATCCACAGCCGCGCTGCGACGATTGAGAGCTTCATCGAACGACAGAACGCTACGCGCTCTGGTCCTCTCCGGCGGGGGTGCGGGCGGCGCGTTCGGCGCCGGAGCCTTGGTCGGACTCAGTCGTCGCCAGGAGCGCCCGCAATATGATGTGGTCACTGGCGTCAGTACCGGTGCGCTCATCGCCCCGTTTGCGTTTCTGGGTTCCCAATGGGACTCACAGCTGACCGAAGCCTTCACCAGCGGGCGAGGGGAGCCAATGAGTGTGCGCGGAGTACTCTCGCTGCCGCTGGGTGCATCGCGCCGTAGCGCCGCCCTCACAGCGCTCGTGGACCACTACGTCACTCCGGACCTCATTCGCGCTGTTGCCCGGGAAGCGGGCACAGGTCGGCTCTTGTGGGTGGCAACAACCGACCTCGACAAGGAGGAGACGGTGATCTGGGACTTGGGCGCGATTGCCATGCATGGCGGCGAGCCGGCTCGCAAACTGTTCCGGGACGTAGTGGTGGCATCGACGAGTATTCCAGGTGTGTTCCGGCCTGTACTCATCCACGTTCAGCAAGGGGGACGGATGTACGACGAAATGCATGTCGATGGCAATGTATCGGCCTCGCTTTTCATCGCGCCGGCGGCAGCCTACTTTGCACTACTCGATCGGCGGAGCCTCGACGGCGCACACGTGTATGTGTTGATCAACGGACAGATCATTGATGCGCCCGAGACCACTCCATTCAAGCTGCGACCGATCGTGGCGCGCACATTCTCGGTGGCGCTAAAGCACATGTCGAGAGCGCAGGTGGTCGCGGTCGATCAGTTCGCCGAGAAATACCGCATGTCGGTTCAATCGACATACTTGCCGTTTGACTATCCACTATACAGTTCGGCTGACTTCAGAGCATCGACGATGCGACCGATGTTCGAGTACGGGGCGCGATGCGCACAGAGTGGACATTTGTGGACCACCCTGGACGAAACGATGGACACAGTCGAGGCCGCCGCGTCCGCTTCGAAGCGAAACCCGCCGGAAGAACAGCAAGTGGAGTGTCCGTTGAGGCAAGTCCAGTTCACCGCGAGGGATAGCCGATGAATGGAAGTTTGCAGTGCCGTACGGCCCGCAACTGGCACGCTACGTGGGGTGGGCGAGCGATGTTCGGGGAGTCGTTGTGGATGATTCGTGCCAGGAGCGCCAGCCTGCATTTCGACCATACCGCCTTGGCAAAACTCATCGCGCGGCGCTGGCATCAAGATCGTGGACCTCGTGGTGGCGGCGGCCGGATTGCAGTGCAGGGGAGTTGCAATGAACTCTCTGCTAGCGCCTCCGCATTTCGGCCGAAGACCTAGCATGAGTGTCAAGGAAGCACCCGGATGGCTGCGCGATCAAAACCGCCGCATGATGGCCGTGTCAATCGTCGTGGCGCTATTGTATCTCGGCCGGTCCGTGCTGATTCCGCTCGCGCTCGCCATCATGCTGAGCTTGTTGGTGGCTCCGTTCGTTCGGGCACTGAGACGGCTACGAATTGGGAGAACCTCTTCAGTGCTAATTGCGGTTGTGGCACTGGCCGTGTCGTGCATGGGTGTGGCGGCCGCGCTAGGCACGCAAATTGTGCGCATTACCCAAAGCCTTCCTCAATACGAATCGAACGTACAACGCAAGCTCAAGGCCCTCGAGGAAGTAACCGTCGGCCCGCTCTTGCGGTTCACCGACGAAACGACTCGCCTAATTGAGATCCGAAAATCAACGCAGGCGCGTCCCGTCGACGCCGGTGATGTCGAGCGACCGCCGCCGGCAGCGTTGCCGGTTGTGGCGCAGCCGAGGCTGCCCGAATTCGGGTCTCATCCGCTGCAGCTCATGGGGAAGCTTTTGACCACCGTTTGGGGTCCGGTCCAATTCGCGGGCATCGTGCTCTTGGTTCTCATATTCGTGCTGCTTGAGTACGAGTCGCTGCGCGACCGCTTTATCCGCGTCGCCGCTGCGACCGACATTCGTTCGGCAACTCTCGCGCTCAATGATGCCGGCGACCGGCTCTCCAGGTATTTTGTGTCGCAGTTCGTCGTTAACCTCGCTTTCGGGTTGGCGATATGGATGAGCCTCAGCATGCTGCGTTTCCCGCAGGCCCTGCTGTGCGGAATCCTGGCGAGCGTGATGCGATTCGTACCCTACGTGGGTGTGGGATTGGCCGCGCTTTTCTCCGCCGTGCTTGCCTTGGCCGTCGATCCGGGATGGTCTCTGGCGGTGAGCATCTTGGCTGTATTCATCCTGCTTGACATCATCGTCGGACAATTGGTGGAACCTCACCTTTATGGTCACGCCACGGGGTTGTCTCCGCTCTCGGTCGTTGTCGGGGCGATTTTCTGGAGCTGGCTCTGGGGCCCGGCCGGGCTGATTCTGTCTACTCCGCTTACTTTGTGCCTCCTGGTTGCGGGCCGGCACATAAAGGGGCTCGGTGTGCTCGAGGTGCTGTTGGGAAATGCGCGGCCGCTCACGTTGCCACAGAGGTTTTACCAACGGGCGCTGTCCGGAGATCCCCACGAGATCATCGCCGATGCGCGAGCGTTCCTGAAAAACGATCCGTTCGCGGCTTACTGCGATCGTGTGATCATTCCGGCGTTGCACTTGGCTCGGCTCGACGTGGAAGCGGGGGCATCTACCGGGGATCAGCAACTGAAGATTCGGCGCGTCATCGTCGATGTCGCCACCGCACTCAGCGGCAAAGGCCTCAAAGAACTGCTACGACGGCGCCATCGGGGCGCGGTGCTCGAGGAAGTGAATGCCGGACGATGGCTGCGTCAGCAGCGCGAACTACTGACCGGCAGATGGCAAGGTCCGCTCGGTGTGCCTTCCGGGTCCATAGTCATCTGCATGGGGTTGGGCTCATCAGCCGACGATCTTGCGACCGAGCTGCTGGTCCGGTTGTTGCGCAGCGAGCGAATAGATGCCCGGCATTTCTCGCCCGCGGACATAGCCGCCGGCATGCCGCCTGGCGCGGACCCCGAGGGCGTTGCCATCGTTTATCTGGTGAGCGCTTTCCCCGGACCGGAGCGCGGGCAGGCCGATGCCATCAGTCAGCAGCTTCATGAGCTACTGCCGCAAGCGAATCTCATCCGAGTATATTGCCCCGGAGTCACGACGCTATCCGAATCCCGCGAGCGTGGCAATGCCGAATCGACCGCAGGCTCCCTCGGGGAGGCAATCCAAATCTGTGTGTCCTGGCAAAAGACGGACGCACAGCAAGCCGCGGACGCAACGGATGGATATGCGAGCTGAAGAGACGGTCCATGTGGATAGTGGATATCAGATCCTCGGCCAATCAGCCAGACCGGTCGGACGGCATGAGCGGCACGAACAATTCCCCACCCGATAAGGGCGAGAGTGCTGGAATTGGGTATGGCTCCCCGGGACGGATTACTCAGGGGCCTGCGGCCCCTTCGCCCTTCGGGTCGCCCTGACGGGCGATCGCCGCCGCTGCGCGGCGTCGTCGAACCGGCTTGTTGTCCGTCGGCGGTTCGAACCAGCGTTGGTCGGGCCGACCGGTCGGGGTGAATCGAAAATTTTTTTGAAATTGGCTCCCCGGGACGGATTCGAACCGCCGACCAACGGATTAACAGTCCGGTCAAAAATAGATTCCTAATTGTTGACGGACGTTGCAAATATCTGAGCCGACAGCGAAAAGGCTTGTTTGCAAGGTTAAATCGACCCGATGCCGTATGCTCCATTGTTGCACAATATAGCTCTTGAGTGCTTACACTGTGCTTACACGGAGACCATCGGATCATGGGAAATACGTTCACAACCCAAGTACAAGCCGCGAAGCTGCCGCCGCCTCGCAAGGGCTATGCGCTGTATTGGGACAGCAAAACCCCCGGCCTCGGCGTCCGCGTCACGAGAGCCGGCGCGCGCAGCTACATCCATCAGGCACGAGTGCATGGCCGCACGGTTCGAACGACCATCGGCGACCTCGCCTCGTGGAAGCTCGCCGACGCTCAGGCCGAAGCGCGGCGCCTCACGGTCGAGTGTGTGGACAAGGACATCGACCCGCGGGTCGTCGCCGCCGCTAATCGCGCCCAGGCGGACGCGGACCGCATCGAGTCCCAACGCCATGCCCATGTGTTCGGCGGCGTGTGGGCGGCCTATATCGAGAACTGCAAGGCCGGGTGGGGCGAGCGCCATCTAGCCGACCACATCGAGGTCACGCATCTAGGCGGCGAGAAGAAGAAAAAGCGCGGCGGCAAGGGGCTGACGAAGCCGGGGCCGCTCGCTCCGCTGATGCCCCTCAAGCTCTCGGAACTCACGGCCGACGTGATAGCCGCGTGGCTCAAGCGCGAGGGAGCCAAGCGCCCGACGAGCACCGCGAAGGCGTACCGGCTCCTACGTGCGTTCATCGGATGGGCAAACGACACGCCCGAGTACAAGGGCATCATCCCGGCTGACGCTTGCACAGCGCGCGACGTGCGCAAGGCGATCCCCAAGTCGCGGAGGAAAAGCGACTGTTTGCAGAAAGAGCAGTTGCCGGCATGGTTCAAGGCCGTGCGCGCGATACCGAACCCCATCATCAGCGCGTTTCTGCAAGGGCTGTTGCTCGCGGGACCGCGGCGCGAAGAACTGGCCGAGCTGAAATGGACGGACCTCGATTTGACTTGGAACGGCATGCGATTGGGGGACAAGGTCGAGGACGAGCGCATCATCCCGCTAACCCCCTACGTCGCATCGCTGCTCTCGAAGCTGCCACGCAAGAACAAATGGGTTTTCTACAGCGCGACGGCAGAGGGCGGCCGGCTAGTTGACCCACGCATTGCGCACAACGATGCGCTAGAGGTGGCGGGCCTTCCTCACATTACGCTGCACGGACTGCGCCGAAGTTTCAGCACCTTGTCGGAGTGGGTCGAGATGCCCACGGGAGTAGTAGCGCAGATTCAAGGGCACAAACCTTCGGCGACGGCCGAAGCATTACAAGGTGAGACCCCTCGATTTGCTGCGCTCGTGGCACACGAAGCTTGAGGCGTGGATTCTCGTAGAGGGCGGCGTTCAGTTCGTTACGCTGCCGGCGGGCAATCGGCTAGCTGTGGTCGCCGCGGATGGCACGGTGCGGGCGACAGCGTGAAGCCTAGACGACACTCAGAGTTTCGCCGGCTATACGAGCAAGCGCACGAGGCGATGCTCGATAGTAAATGGTGGGACGGCAAGCGATGGCGTGCGAGCGACGATGGTCCGAACACTGCCGCCGAGGCGCGCGCCTACAAGACTGCGCTCGATGTGCTCGCGGAACTGAATCAAGCAATGATCGGTGACGGGCCGGTAAACGGCGCCGCTCGCGTGGCTGCCGCGCGTAGGTTTGGGCGCAGCGCCGAAGCCGACCTAGAGCGGGGCACGCACACTGAGAAAGAGGCCGACGCCTACGTGATCTACGAGGCCGCAATACCCCTACTGCGGCAACACCCCCGCCGCCCCCCGTGGACCAAACTTGCGGCTGAGCTGACGCACCAGCTCATCGGAAAGCGGCTGTACGATCCCACCGTCACGCCGAACCGCCTCCGCATGATCTGCCGTCAGCGCGGCGCAAAGTAACTGCCGACCACTTCGCCTATCTAATCGGTCTCATGATTCAACGACGCGAAATTCCGCGTTAGTTGGAGATTGAGACTATGCAACCTGATCCCGTCGAGCTGCGCCGGCTTTTTGAGCGCACCGCGGTCGATGAGACGACCGACACTGATACGGCCGCAGTGCTCATCAACAAGAAGCCGCAAACCCTACGCCGTTGGGCCTGTAAAGGCGACGGACCGATTCAGCCCGTGCGCATCAATGGCCGGCTCCATTGGAGTTTGGCGAAGCTGCGGGCGCTCGCCGCCGGTCAGGTGACGGCGTGAGCGCACCCCAAAACGGACGAGGCTCCGAACAGCCGGCAAGCTGCGGAGCCTCGGATTTTCTACACACGAAAGGACGAATGGACGATGAGAGTCTATCAAAGACCTGACCGCACGGACAACTGCGGCGAACTGGTGCGGCTGTGAGTAGCAGCGCCGCCCGCCGACGTGCGCGTCTCATATGTAAGGGGCTTTCGCCAGCGGTACGCCGCGCCGTGGCCCGCATATCGACGCAACAGAACATAAGTTTAATTTCAGCGCTGGCCGTTCTTAGCAAGATGCTCCCGGACAATCGCTGCGCCGGGTGCGGCGTGATGATGCCCGACATAGCCGTCGCGGTTTACGTGAAGCGCGGTAAGCGCGGCGCAGTGGGAAGCCTCTGTGCCGTTTGCAACGAGCGATTCGAGACGGATCATAAATTCGCCAAAAGAATCGACGCTGAAAGCTACCGCGCGGCCTTTGGCGCGGGTCCTGATGATGTGGCGGGCACGGCATGAGCGCGGTCGTTAAGCCGGCGCCGTCGCTGGCGCTGTTAATGCAACAGCTCGGGAGCGAGCGCATCTGGATTCTCGCCCGGCTACAACCGAAGGACGGCGGCGGCATCGACAAAGTGCCGACGAACCTCGCCGACGGCCGCGACTCGAACGCTCAGGACCGCTCTACCTGGCTGACCGGCCCGGAGGCGGCCGAGGCAGCGGCGGCATGGAACGCGCAGCGCCAGGACCCGGTAATCGAGTATGGCGTCGGCCTGATGATTGCCGATGGCCGTTGGTGTATCGACCTCGACCATTGTCGCGAGGGCTCGGGATGGGCGCCGCGGGCCGTCGCCGTCGTCAACCGATTCCCCGGCGCCTACGTCGAAGTGAGTCAGTCGCAAGAGTCGTTGCACATCATGGGGTTTTGCCGGCCCGACGAGCTGCCGCTACACGGAACCCGCTGCAAGGAACTTGGGGCCGAGTGCTACTCGCAACGTCGGTTCATCTACGTTACCGGCTATGGGGCCAACGGCGACGCGAGGACCGACCTCACCGACCAATTTAAGTTATTCGCGACTCAGTATTTCCCCAAAGCCGAGGCGGGCGACGAGGCTCAATGGAGCGACAAGCCCGTTACCGAATGGAGCGGGCCGGCCGATGACGCCGAGCTGATCCGGCGCGCGCTACGCTCGTCGAGCGCGAAAGGCATCTTCGGAGGCAAGGCGCAGTTCCGTGACTTGTGGGAAGCCAACGCCGACGCGCTCGCTCGCTCGTTCCCACCCTACGGCTCGTCCACATGGGACGGCAGCGCGGCCGACCAAGCGTTAGCGAATCACCTCGCGTTTTGGACGGGCAAGAATCCGGCACGTATCGGCAAGCTGATGAGAGAGTCGAAGCTCGTGCGTTCGAAATGGGATCGCGTCGATTACTTCCAAGGAACGATACTCAAGGCGTGCGCCGATCAGAAGGAAGTTTACAAAGGCGCGGGCGACGAGCCGCCATCACAATCTGAGATGTCGATAACGCTCACGATGACCGCGTCGCCTCCGCCCGTGGACATTGCGAACGTGCCGCCGCCACCTACCGACCCGTGGATAATCTTGAGCGATCCTGACGTGCCGATGTCGGCTGCACGCACGTTCATCGATAAATATTACCGCGCGGGACGCCGCACAGACGCGCCTTGCGAGATTCACCATTGGCAGAGCACGTTCATGGTCTATAACGACGGCGTATACGTCGAGCTGACCGATGATGCGATCAACTCCAAGGTGTGGAATGCATTTGACGCTGCGACGGATGGGACGCCGCTCAAATCGAAGCAAGTCAGCGAGATTATTAAGGCGCTCAAGGCGCAAACGTATCTGCCCGAGAACATCGCGTCGCCTTGTTGGCTCGACGCGCCCGAGGTAGAGCTGCCTGACTTGCTCATCTGCCAGAACGGCGCATTCGATTTATCCACGGGGACGATGCACGAACTCACGCCGCGGTTGTTCGCGACAGTGTGCTTGCCCGTGGACTACGACCCGAGCGCACCGTCGCCGACGAATTGGCTCGCGTTCCTCCGATCACTGTGGCCGGACGACCAAGAGAGCATCGATACGCTACAGGAAATATTCGGCTTGCTGCTGACGCCGATTACAAAGTTTCAAAAGCTGTTCCTACTCGTCGGCCCGAAGCGCTCGGGCAAAGGGACGATACTTCGCACGCTGCGCCGGCTCTTGGGCACGGACAACGTGACAGCGCCGACGCTCAGCACCATTGCGGAACCCTTCGGCTTGCAATGCCTCATCGGCAAATACGCGGCGCTCATCGGCGATGCTCGCATCAAAGCGCGCGGCGATAAGATGCCCGTCGTCGTCGAGCGGCTGCTGTCGATCAGCGGCGAGGACTCACCGAACGTCGCCCGCAAAAATATGAAGGACTGGACGGGGCGCCTCCCGACTCGGATTGTGATGTCCTCGAACGAGCTGCCGCACCTTGAGGACCCGAGTGGCGCTATGGCGTCGAGGTTCATCATCCTGGTACTGCAAGAGAGCTTCATCGGCCGCGAGGATTTGGAACTCGAATCGAAGCTCGCCCCCGAGATGCCCGCCATTCTCAATTGGGCCATCGAGGGGCGGCGCCGGCTTTTGGAGCGCGGTCGGTTCGTGCAGCCGGCCTCGGGTGCCTCCGCGGTCGAGCAGATGGCGGCCCTCTCTAGCGCCGTCTCGGAATTCCTTCGCGAGTGCTGCACGGTCGGCCCCGAGCACCAGGCGCCCAAGGATGACCTCTATAAAGCCTGGCGCTCATGGTGCATGGCGAACGGCCAGCGGACAACCGATTCAGCTAGCTTCGGCAAGGACCTAAGCTCGGTAGGGATCAAAGGCGCCCGGCCCCGCGTCGGTAACGAGCGCTTGCAAGTGTACCTTGGCGTGGCACTAACGAGCGCGCCGCCTCCGCCCACGGCTCCCACCGTGCAAGTAGCGCCTAGCTTGCAAGATGCGCTCAAGGTGCAAGACCCCTTGCGCTACATCGCTAGCCTTGCGCCGCTGCCGCCTGGTGCCATCCGTGCGTGACCAAGGCTGGTCAGGGTGGACAGGGCATTTACTCTATCTTAGTTGGGGAATCGATCTCTCTGTCCCTACGCCTACTGCGGAGAGCGAGAAGGGAATTAGCCCTGTCCACCCTGACCGGGCTGGCCGGCGTGCGTTGCGTTTGCTTTGCGTAGCGTTTGGCTGTCTAGCGTTTCAGCCAGCTACGAAAGGGCGCCAGCGTCTCACCGTGGGAAACACGCTCGCGTCGCGCGGGAGCGAGCCCTTGTCGTCGCCAGAATTTTACGGTGAGCCGACGCTGTGCTACCTTGCGACGAGGTGCTTACACAGCGCTTACACAACGAATGTTGTTTTCTGTTGATTGATGTAGAAGCCTAGAAATATGCAGATAATCGAACAATCGAACACCGGACTAATGATCCGTGAGTCGGACGCTGCGGCGCCCGATCTAACGCCGCTGCAAGAGGCGTTCGCGCAGATGTACAGCAAGACGGGCAACGCGACGTACTGCTACCGGCGCGTGTACAACGTTGCGCCCGAGACCTCGCGCGCGGTCGTCACGAGCAGGGCCCACGAGCTGCGCCATCATCCCGCCGTCGCTGCGCGCATCCACGAGCTGCGCAACGCCATTGCCGAGCAGTTCGTCATCGGCGCCGCTGCCCTACAGCTACGGCAATACGAGCTTGCCACGGCGCCCCCATTGACCCATGTGCGGGTTTTCAACTGTCGGCACTGCCACGGGGTAGGGTTCGGCTATCAATGGCGTGACGAGGTCGAGCTTGCGAAGGCTCTCGACGCGTGCATCGAGAGCAAGGGCGCCAAGCCGATGCCCGATGCCTCGGGCGGCTACGGCTTCGACCCGTTCGCCAAGCCGAACCCCGCGTGTGTCGAGTGCTTGGGCGCCGGCAAGGCCGTGGTGTACATCGCCGACACAACCGAGCTTGAGGGCGCTGCCGCCGCGAGCTTCAAGGGCGCATCGGTAGACAAGTACGGCGTTATCACGGTCGAGCAGCATAGCCAGCAAGAGGCGGCGTTCGAGCTGCATCGCATGGTGCCCGGCGCCATCGCACCGACGCGCAGCGAGTCCAAGTCGGTGAGCGTCCACGTTGAACCGCTCAAGGACATGTCGCCCGCCGAAGTGATCGAACTTATCCAGAAACAGAGGCTTATCAAGTGAAACTCTTTCGCACAGCGGACGATGCCGCCGCCGAACTCTACGCGCAGATGAAGGCGCCTAGCCCCGTGCGCGCGCTCTACGACAGCGTGCAAGCTGCAACCGACGATGAGGACACTCGCATTTACGAGGCCGCCTCGCCCGAGCTGCAACGCGAACTAACAGCGTATGCGCAGCGTCGCGAGCAATTGAAGCAAGAGCACGCCGAGTACGCAGAGGATGTTCATAACCGCGAGGATTGGCTTGCATGGTGCCGGCGCGATCCCAAGACGCGATGGGCTGCGATCAAGCGCCACTATCGCAACGGCCACATCGGCCAGATGATTGACGATTGGGGCTGGACGATAGCCCCCTCACGCGCGCGAGATGAGTTGAACGTGCGAGTGCCGTTTCGCCTTTGGCCCCGTCAATGGGAGCTATGCGATTGGTTGTGGAAGCACTTCAAGACGGGGAAGCCCGGCGTTATTGCGAAAGCCCGCGACTGCGGATGCTCGTGGATGACGATGGCGTTCTCGGCGTGCCTGTGTACGCTCTACAAAGACCTCATTATCGGCGTCGTCGCAAGCGATGAGGACAAACTCGACTCTAGCAAGGACCCGAACCCAACGCTGCCGAAAGCGCGTGAGTTTTTGATGAGCTGTCCGCCCGAGCTGCGCGCCGGGTTCGATGGCACGACGGATACGGCACCTAACTTGAAAGTTGTGTTTCCCGAGACGGGCTCGCTCATCCGCGGGTGGACCGGACGCGGCGATCAGGGACGCGGTGCGCGCTCGGCGCTCATGCTCGTTGATGAAGCCGCGTTCTTCGTTGAATCCGTCGATGCGGCGCTCTCGGGAATATCCGATTGTCGCATCGACCTATCTAGTGCCAACGGGACCGCGGATCAGAATAACTTTTTCAATAAAGTTGAGAGCGGTGACTTCGATACGTTCTGGTTCAAGATTAGCGACGACCCAAGGCGTACCCCGGAGTGGATCGCGGAGAAAAAGAAAACGCTAGACCCCGTCGTGTGGGCAAGCGAGTACGAGATATCGTTTGTCGCGTCCATCGACAAGCAGATGTTTGAATGGAAATGGGTCGAGGCCGCAATCGGATTGCTGCCGCTGCTTGAGCAACGCGACGGATTCAAGAATACGGGAGTGCGTCGCGCAGCCCTCGATGTCAGCGATCAGGGCAAGGATAAAAACTGCCTGACGATATCCCAAGGTGTGTTGCTCGAATATCTCGAACTGTGGTCGGGCGCCGGCAGCAATCAGTCCGAGACGTGCGCACATGCGTTCGCGGTACTCGATGAGCGCGGCGGCATCGGTGATCTTGTTTACGATGCGAGCGCGGTAGGGGCGGGCATCGCGGGAGCCGCGCTCAAGTTGAACTCCGAGCGACAGCGTCAGATTTATCTACGTCGTTTCATCGGCGGCTCGACTGATTACCCTAACCCCACGGCTCTTGCACGCGGCACTGACCGAACGGTCGAAAGTTTCTTCCGCAATCTGAAAGGTTTTGCGTACTGGACGCTGCGCCAACGGTTGCTCGAATCATGGAAGGCGTTTAACGGGGAGGACTACGACAAATCGCTGGTGCTTTGCATCCATCCGAAATTGCCGCATCTCGACTTGCTGAAAAACGAGCTGTCGCAGATTCAGCGCAAATACGATGCGCAAGACCGTCTCGTGATTAACAAAGCGCCCGAGCGGCAGGGCAAGCCGCGCGCGAAGTCTCCGAACTGTGCCGACTCGCTCTCGATGCTGATGGGCGGCTGCGTACCTGAACGTATCCTGTGGGAAAACATGCTGCTTGAGAACTGCGGAACCGTGGCGCCGCCCTTAGCGCCGGGCGCAAAAAAAACCGACATGGACAAGCTGCTCGAAGTAATGAACAGCCGATGGTAACGGAGGCATCTCAGATGATGATAGCGAAAGAATACAACCACGCAACGAACCCGCCCACGCTCATGAACCCGTGGGATTATCAGGTTGCGGCTGCAATTGAGGCGCGGTTCGGCATCGGCAAGCCTCGCGTACACTTCGATGTGGCGCGATACGTGCGTGCGGTCGCCGAGGTCGTGCAGGATCATGGCACCGAACTGTCGTTTGGCTCGTTCAAGTATCACGTAGGCAATCTCGCGCACGCCCGAACGCACGGTTACGCGCTAATCGTCAATGGTTCCGAGGGCGACGTGATTGTCGGCCACGGGGCGACGGCATCGCTTTGCAAAGCAGTGAAGGGGCTCATCGAGGCGGGCGCCCTTGAAGTGCTCATGCCGAGCTGCGCGATGCGGTTCTATCCGGCGAACGATGCACCGAAGCTCGACGGTGCAACAGTGCGAGTCGTCAAAGGTCCGCCGCCATGATGCGATCAATCGCCGCCGCGCCCGCGATAGCGGAACAGCTTCACGTCTACCAGGGTCGCCGTTGTCTGCGTGGGCATGAGGGTTTGCGTTACAAAGTCTCGCGCAACTGTGTCACTTGCAGCCGCGAACGTGCGTTAGCGAAATGGCGTGCTGAGCAAGCCCGACGCAACAGCGAAGCGGACATCGACGCGGCATAAACATAAGCCAAACGGTCAAGACCGGGATTGCATAAAGGTGAAAATCATTTTGCGGCCCGCTAGTCTGAGGGTGCGAGTTCAGTTGTTCCGCCTGACTCTCGTACCGGGGCGCGGCGCTTGGGCTTCCTGTTTCACCTGAGCGTCGCCGCTCCGATTTGTACCGCGGACATTGTAAGAGGATTCGTCAATTGAAAATTTCAGAGATGAGCGATTCGGCTCGACGGGACTATCTCGACAGCGCGTATAAATCCGCGGTCGATGCTCACGAGGCCGGCGAACTCGAAGGCGGCCATCCGTCGCATACCGTCGTCGGCTGGTCCAAGCTCGCGCAAGGGCGCGACAGTCTGGCGGGTAACGCCGCCGACCCGCTCGCGGATGCCGATCCGCTAACAGAAGCCGACCCCTCGACGCCGGGCGGAAACCGGGCCGGCGGAAAGACTGCGCAAGATTCAGCGGCGGCAGCCCTCGAAGATTTTGCGATCAGGCAACGCGCCGGCTACAACATGGACGGCGAATTGCATCTCGCGCGGTTGCGTCGTGGGGGCACGACTTCGGCGTCCATCGCGGCAGCCGAGCGTGCCATTCCCGGCTACGGTCGTTTGAAGTAAACCCCGTGGATATTGACGTTGAAATCCCATCGGACCGACATCGACTAGCGCTCGACCGACGCACCTACGATATTGACGGCCGTCTCGCCGTCACCGATTGTGTCATCAGCGCTGCGCAATGTAATCCGTACTTGGGCAAGGAAATAGCGGACGCCGAAGCGCTCGGCCTCGATCCGGGAAAGCTCTACATGCTTTATCGGGACGCCGCGGCACTCAAGGCCGCCGTGCCGTTGTTCGATGGCATACCGCTACTGATCGACCACGCGCCAGTGTCCGCCCTCGATCCTAAGCGCCAGCTCATCGTCGGCACCGTGGGCGATTGCCGTTGGAGCGACGGTAAAGTCATCGGCACCGTCAACGTATGGGACGCCGAGGCGATCCGCGGCATTGAATCGAACCTGCAAAGAGATTTAAGCGCCGGATATAGATATTCGGCGCGAATGACTCCCGGCACCGTCAACGGTGAGAAATTCGACGGCCGAATGACCGACATCGTACCGAACCACGTTGCCCTCGTGACTCAAGGCCGAGTCAACGGCGCGATGGTCGGCGACTCGGCACTCAACGCGCGGCGATACGCGCTCGACACGGTGCAGCGGATTGCCGTCGAGCGCGACCGAGCGCGTCAGGCAAACGAGAACAGCCCGCTCGGGCGAGCTGTGCCCGGATATTTTCGACTTCGCTAGGGAGCATTCATTTATGAACGACATCGAGACACTTCACGAGAACGGCTACGCGACAAAAGATGTCAGCGCGGACGGCGACGTGCGGGTCCAAGTCCTCGGCATCGAGCGAGTGCCCTGGTACGAGGACAACGTGCTGGTGCGGACCTTTACGCGCGCGAGCGCCGCACTCGCAGTGGTCGAGCTGAGCGTCCGGTTTCCCGATGATGTGACGCCGGCATTCACGAAGCTGCGCGACGGGCTGGTCAAGCTCCTGGCGCCCGCCGACAAGCTCTTGCGCAAACACGTCCGTCCGCTGGTGCGCATCGCGGCCGACCGCGTCCAGTTCGTCTATCAGACCGAATCGGCGCGCGTTTGCCTTGGTCAATATCCTCGTAAACCCGAATTCGAGAACGGCTTGCGCTGCTCCGATGCCCCGAACGTGTACGCCACTGTGCAGCTTGCCGGCACGAACGATAGCGTGTTCATCGACGGCGGCGACTGGCTGAACGGTCAGAGCCCGCTGACGGTGCCGCGCGCGTCGCTGCCCGTGTGGGATTCGGAGGCAATTACCGAGAAACTGCGCGCCTTCGTCGATGCGCGCGTCGCGGCCGGCGAGGTCGTCGAGCTTGGTCCGTATGTGCCTCCCGTGGAAGTTCTCTCGAATGAGGAACGTCTCGCGCGCCAAGGCGTGCAAGTCGTGCCGCCGACCCCGGAGCCCGCCCGAGTGCCCTACAAGGATTCGCGGCTTGAGGCGGCGTTCAATCCTGATCGATTCATCACAGCCGGCGACGCACCGCGCGAGGGCAGCGGGTTCAACATGCGCGAAGGCGGCCGGGGCTGATCCTGTGGAACAGCGAACTTGCCCACACGGGTTGAGCTTGGCGGTTCCCTGCCGACGGTGTGAGGCCGAATACCGGGCGACTCGCACCACAGCGGACGGCTACCGGAACGAGAAGCTCGGCATCAAGCCCGTGAGCTTCGTCGGCGTCCACAGGCGCGGCGCATGATCCTTGAAGTTGGCGCAACGTTGCCGGACGCGCTCAAGCGCGGCCTGCCGCTCTACCGGACTGTAAAGAAATGCCGGCTCGGGCACGACGCGCCCCGCTACGTGAAAAGCCGCCAGTGTGTGAAATGTACGCACGCACGCAATTCGGCGGCGGCGGCTGCCTCCCGTGTGGAAGCCCCTAAGCTCGCGGACTCTCAGCCGGCGGCACCACAACGCGAGGTGCGCAATTATGACCCCGGTACGCGCATATCGCCCGAGCGCATCTCGGCCGTCATCGACAGGATATTCCTCGGCCACGAGTCGGTAGCGGACGCGGCGTGAGTTGCGCCCGCCGCTGAGCCGGGAACGGCCGGCCGGCCGCGACCTGAGCATCCCCCGCATTGCCCGCCGACGCTAGAGCTTCTAGGGAGGTCGAGCGCCGCCATGACCGCGTGCGTTAGGTACAATCGGCCGGTTGGCTTACACGGCGCTTACATCGCCTCAAAAACGGCACGGAATTGGCCCAAATTTCAAGGTCGATAATCGCGTCTAAGTGATTGATTTGAAGGCTGGCTCCCCGGGACGGATTCGAACCGCCGACCAACGGATTAACAGTCCGTCGCTCTACCACTGAGCTACCGGGGAATGCTTAAGGAGGCGCGGGATTGTCTGGAAGGCGAGCCTCGAAGTCAAGGAAACGGGAGTCAGCGGTCGCGCCGCGATGTCGTGGTCGGCCGTTTCGCCGCGCATCGAGTGACGTCACGCAGGCCTCAATAGCAGCGGTCATTAAATGGCTGAATTTCATATAGTTACATATGTAATATAAAGTGAATTCAGGCGTTCCCGCGGAAACATCCAACCCTCCAACGATGCGCGTGACCTTTAGAATCAGGCGCGCTTCGCGACCGCCACGGTGAGCACACGGCGGATGCGAGCCAGCGCGTCTTCCAGGGTCTGCATGCTGCAGGCGAAGGAGATGCGCATATGGCCGGGTGCGCCGAAGCCTGATCCTGGGACCACCGCAACGCCACCTTCCACCAAGAGATACTCGGCGAAGTCGTTGTCGTCCTTGATGCCAAGGGTCTGCATGGCGCCCCGCACATCGGCGAACGCATAGAAGGTGCCGGCGCCTGCCAGGCAGGAGATGCCCGGAATGGCGTTCAACCCGGCGACAACGAAATCATGGCGCTGCTTGAAGGCCATGTTCATGACGGCGACGCAGGATTGATCGCCGTTCAGCGCCATGGTCGAGGCGCGCTGGGAAATGCTGGAGGCGTTCGAGGTGGACTGTCCCTGAATCGTCGCCATGGCGGCGACGATTGCCTTGGGTCCGCCGCAGTAGCCGATGCGCCAGCCGGTCATGGCATACGCCTTCGAGACGCCGTTGATGGTCACGGTCCGATCGTAAAGCGCGGGATTTGCCTGGGCGAAGCTCGTGAACGGCTCGGCGGCCCAATAGATGTGCTCGTACATCTCGTCCGAGGCGATGACGATGTTCGGATGCTGTTCGAGGACCTTGCCGAGCGCCTGCATTTCCCCCTTGGTATAGGCGGCGCCGGTGGGGTTGCTCGGGCTGTTGATGAATATCAGCTTGGTGCGCGGCGTGATGGCGGCGGCCAACTGCGCAGGCGTGATCTTGTAGCCCTGTTCGGGACCCGCGTACACGCTCACCGGCACCCCGTCTGCCAAGAGCGCCATGTCGGGGTATGACACCCAGTAGGGCGCAGGAATCAGGCATTCGTCGCCCGGATCAAGAAGCGCCGCGCAAACGTTGAAACAGGTCTGCTTGGCCCCCGAGGAGACGAGGATTTGGCTGCG
This sequence comes from uncultured Gammaproteobacteria bacterium, assembly GCA_963702735.1. GTDB lineage: Bacteria > Pseudomonadota > Gammaproteobacteria > Steroidobacterales > Steroidobacteraceae > Bog-1198. The sequence continues at coordinate 210,931 of CAVPDW010000004.1, forward strand.
CTCATAGGTCAAGCCGTTGTCGCGCTTGAACTTGGCGATGATGGCGTCCTTCAGTTCCGGGGTGCCGTCCACGTTGGTATAGCGGGTGACTCCCTTGCGAATGGCATCGACGCCCGCATCTGCAATATGTACAGGCGTGTCGAAATCAGGCTCGCCGGCCCCCAATCCGATGATGTCCTTGCCTTCTGCCTTGAGCTTGGCGGCACGTGCGGTGACGGCCAGGGTCGGGGAGGGCTTAACCTTCTGAACGCGCTTGGAAAGTGATACGGCCAAGGGATATTCCTGTGCTTGAAAAAAGGGCGAGCGAGTGTACGAAAAATCGCCACCGGGCGCCAGAACGGGCAAATCACCTGCCCGCGGCGGGCGCGTACGCCTGCCCGCAAGGGCCCCAGCATGAGACAATGACGCCATGAGTTTCGAGCTGTACTCAGATTACCTCCCTGCCGGCGATCAGCCGCAAGCGATTGAAAAGCTTGTGGATGGACTCACCAGCGGGCTGGCCCATCAGACCCTCTTGGGCGTGACCGGCTCCGGCAAGACCTTCACCATCGCCAATGTCATCCAGCAGGTGCAGCGCCCGACCCTGGTGCTCGCCCATAACAAGACACTGGCGGCCCAGCTGTACGGCGAGTTCAAAGTGTTCTTCCCCAAGAATGCGGTCGAGTACTTCGTCTCCTATTACGACTACTACCAGCCCGAAGCCTATGTGCCGGCGTCCGACACCTTCATCGAGAAGGATGCGTCGATCAATGAACACATCGAGCAGATGCGGCTGTCGGCAACCAAGGCGCTGCTCGAACGGCCCGATTCCATCATCGTCGCGACCGTGTCTGCGATCTACGGCTTGGGCGATCCGAATGCCTACTTGAGCATGGTGCTGCACATGTCGCGCGGCGACAAGCTGGAGCAGCGCAAGCTGCTGCGGCGCCTGGCCGACATGCAGTACACGCGCAACGAGATCGATTTGCAGCAGGGCACCTATCGGGTGCGCGGCGATGTCATCGACATCTTTCCGGCCGAGTCCGAGCGCGATGCGGTGCGCGTGGAGTTGTTCGACGATCGGGTCGAGACCTTGAGTTTCTTCGATCCTTTGACCGGCGAAATCATGCGCAGGGTGCCGCGCCTCACGGTGTATCCCTCGACGCACTACGTAACCCCGAAGGAGCGGGTGCAGCAGGCGGTCGGCGAGATTCGCGAGGAGTTGCGTTCGCGGCTGCTCGAACTGCACGGCGCCAGCAAGCTGGTCGAGGCGCAGAGGCTGCAGCAGCGCACCCTGTTCGATTTGGAAATGATGAACGAGGTCGGCTATTGCGCCGGCATCGAGAATTATTCGCGGTATCTCTCAGGCCGCGCAGCCGGCGAGCCGCCGCCCTGCCTGTTCGACTACCTGCCCAAGGACGCACTGATGGTCATCGATGAAAGCCATCAGACCATTCCGCAGTTGGGCGCCATGTACAAGGGCGATCGGTCGCGCAAGGAAACCCTGGTGGAATACGGCTTTCGACTGCCGTCGGCGCTCGATAACCGGCCGCTGCGCTTCGAGGAATTCGAGCACCTTGCGCCGCAGGCCATCTACGTCTCAGCGACGCCGTCGGTGTACGAGAAGCGGGTGTCCGCACAAGTCGTCGAGCAAGTGGTGCGGCCCACGGGCCTGACAGATCCGGCGGTGGAAATCAGACCTGTGCGCGCCCAAGTGGACGACCTGCTGTCGGAGATTCGATTGCGCGCGCAGGCCGATGAGCGCGTGTTGGTCACGACGCTCACCAAGCGCATGGCAGAGGACCTCACCGACTACTTGAACGAACACGGGGTCAAGGTGCGCTACCTTCACTCCGACATCGAAACCGTCGAGCGCTCGGAGATCATCCGCGATCTTCGCCTGGGAAAATTCGACGTCATCGTCGGCATCAATCTGCTGCGCGAAGGACTCGACATGCCCGAGGTGTCCCTGGTTGCCATCCTTGATGCGGACAAGGAAGGTTTCCTGCGCTCGGAAGGATCCTTGATCCAGACCATCGGCCGCGCCGCACGCAACATCCAGGGCAAGGCGATTCTGTACGCGGACGTGCGCACCGGCTCGATCGATCGCGCCATCGCAGAGACCGACAGGCGCCGCAACAAGCAGATCGAGTTCAACGCCGCGCACGGCATAACGCCGCGCTCCATCGTCAAGGCGGTGGGCGACGTCATGGAGGGTGCTCGCTCGGTACAGGAGCGTGAGCGCATTGATGCGGACGATGCGCCTGCGATGGCACCCGAACAGGCAGTGAAGCGAATCAAGAAACTCGAGGCCGAGATGATGAAGCTTGCGCGCAATCTCGAGTTCGAGCAGGCCGCGCGATTGCGCGATCAAATACAAAGGCTTCGCCATGCGGCATTCGGCGTGCCGGACGCGAGAACGGGATAGGCGGCGCAGGATCAAGCGAGGGATGTATGGCCAAGAAGCAGAGTCAATTCCCCGATACCGACCTTGATAAGACCGATCAGCTGCCGATCCTGGCGGGTAGCACCTCGGATCTCGATGTGGAGGACGACGCGGTGCGCCTCGACCAGACCGCCGTGCTGCCGGGGACCGCGTCGCTCGCCGCCGCCGCATCGGACTTCGTGCGCCCCTCGACCGTGGATCTGCCCTCGCTCGCCGAGAGCGTCCGTTCGGTGGAGGAGCGGATTGCTCGGCAGAATGCAGAATTCGAGTCGCTGACTCGCGCCTATGAGCGCTCGCGGGAAACCGAAGCGGCGGCGGTTGCGCGCGCCAATGCCTTAGGCATCGACCTTGGGGCGGCGCGCGCAGCGCTCGATTCGGAGCAGCACCGGCTGCGGGACATGGACAAGACGCTGGCCGAGCGCAGCGCCGCGGTCGAAGCGGCCCGGGTGCGGGTCGAGGATGTGCTGCGTGAATCTGAGCGCCATCAAGGCGAGTCGCGCACGCTGCGCGAGTCGCTCGCGGCGCGCGAGACGACCATGGCACAGGCGCTGCATTCTCTGGGTGAGCGCGATGCGCAACTGTCAGTGCTGAAGTCGGAGCACGCGAAGATCGTTCCCGTCCTCGAAGCCACGTCGAAATCCACCGCGCAGCTCGACGCGGAGCTGCAAAATTCGCGCGCCCGGGCCGACGCACTGGCGCTGGAGCTGCGGGCGAGCAGGGATGCGCAAGCGGCCCTGGCGGCGCGGCTCAAACGCGCCGATTCAGAGATGAGCGGGGCGCGCTCCGAGCTGGCCGCCGCGAAGACCCATGCCGTCTGTTATTTGGAGCTGCTGCGGACCCGCGAATGGCGCCGTGGCTTCGACCAGAATCTATTCAGCGAATTGGACGCTCAGGTCGGCGCGGCGCATTTGGGGACCAGCGCACTCGAATCGGAGCGCGATCGCCTTAAGGACCGGGTCGCCGCCTTGGAAGCGCAGTCTGCGGCGCAGCTCGCCGCCGCGGATGCAGAACGGGTGCGGGTGTCCGCCGAATTGGCGGCGCGCGACCGGCTGATTGCCGAGGCGCGCGAGCGCGGCGGCGGCGATGCCAAACGAGTGGCGCAATTGCTGGAAGCCGCGGAGCTGCGGCAGGCAGAACACGCCACGCAAATCGCCGCCCTGCGCAGCGAGCAGGCGGTACAGATCGAGCGATTGCAGGCAGAGGCGGAGACGCATGAACAGGAGATGACGGTGTTGATGGCGCACCTACAGGAGGCGCGCCGTCCCATCCAATCGATCGAAGCCGACATCAAGCGCCTGACCGAGGAGCTGGCGGCGAAGAGCGCCGCCTACGGCCAACTCGAGGAGGAGTGCCGCAATTTGCGGGGAACCTTGGAGCGGACCCGCGGCCAGCTCGAGGAGCGGGAATTTCTCATCCGCCGCCTGGAGCGCAGCGAGAGCAACAACGCGAATGTGCTGGGACGCATCCAAACCAGCATTGAGAGGCTGGGCTCGGTATCGACCACGGGTACGGCGACCGGGGTCGCGGCGGAGTGGTCGGCGGAGCTCATCAGGATCGACGGCGAGGAGCCGGTTACGCACGTGTTGTCGCGGCGCACGCGCATCGGCAGGGCGGCGGGCTGCGAATTGCAGATCGATTCCGGCTCGGTGAGCCGTCATCACGCGCTGATCGTGGTAGGGCCCCGCGAGGCCATCATAGAGGATCTCAACAGCACCAACGGGGTGATCGTCAACGGACGCAAGGTAACGCGCCAGCCGCTCTGCGATGGCGACGCCGTGACCATCGGTGAGATCCAATTTCGCTATTTTGTGAGATCCATCCCTCCTTCGAAGGAGCCACAGCCCGCGGGGCCGCCCGCTTAAGCCGCCCGACCGGGTGCAATTTCGCGCGAAATCCGGTATCTTTCGCGCCCTTCAAGCGCGCTTAGCTCAGCGGTAGAGCATCACCTTGACATGGTGGGGGTCAGTGGTTCGATCCCACTAGCGCGCACCATTCCAATGTAGGGTGCCGGTCCCGCCGAAGGACGGCACCTTGAGCAGATTCCCCTTTTGGTAAGATGAATCCATGCCTGTAATCACTCTTCCTGACGGAAGTCTCAAATCATTCGATCGCCCGATCAGCGTGGCCGAGGTGGCCGCGAGCATCGGCCCCGGGCTTGCCAAGGCTGCGCTCGCCGGCAAGGTCGACGGCGTGCTGCTTGATACCTCCGCCATCATCGATCACGACGCCAAATTGAGCATCGTCACGGACAAGGATCCCGACGGACTCGAGATCATCCGTCATTCCACCGCGCACTTGCTGGCGAATGCGGTGCAGGAGCTCTTCCCCGAGGCGCAGGTCACCATCGGCCCGGTGATCGAGGACGGCTTTTACTACGATTTCGCCTACAAGCGCCCCTTTTCCACCGAGGATTTGACGGCCATCGAAAAGCGCATGGCGGAGATCTCCGCCAAGGATTTGCCGGTGCATCGCCGCGTGCTGCCGCGGGATGAGGCGGTGGCGCATTTCAAGAAGATCGGCGAGCACTACAAGGCAGAGATCATCGGCGCCATTCCTGCGGGCGAGTCGATCAGTCTGTACGGGCAGGGCGATTGGGAGGACCTGTGCCGCGGCCCGCACGTGCCGTCCACGGGCAAGCTCAAGGCATTCAAACTGATGAAGGTGGCGGGCGCCTACTGGCGCGGCGATTCACGCAACGAAATGTTGCAGCGAATCTACGGCACCGCATGGGCCAACGAGAAGCAGCTCAAGGACTATCTCACCCGCCTGGAGGAGGCCGAGAAGCGCGATCATCGTCGCATCGGCAAGGAGCTCGACCTGTTCCATTTGCAGGAAGAGGCCCCCGGCGCCGTGTTTTGGCACCCGAAGGGTTGGGCGCTGTTCCAACAGTTGATCGCCTACATGCGCGAGCGCCAGACCGCCGCCGGATTTCAGGAGGTCAATACCCCGGAAGTGATGGACCGCGAACTGTGGGTGAAGTCCGGGCACATCGAGACCTTCGGCGAAAACATGTACATGACCCAGACGCCGGATGAGCGCACCTTCGCGATCAAGCCGATGAACTGCCCGGGCCATATCCAGGTGTTCAGGCAGGGGCTGCGCAGCTATCGAGAGCTGCCGCTGCGCTTCGCAGAGTTCGGCAAGGTGCATCGCTATGAGCCGTCCGGGGCCCTGCACGGTCTCATGCGGGTGCGCGCCTTCACCCAGGATGACGCCCATATCTTCTGCACGCCGGATCAAATCACCACCGAGGCGGTCAAGGTCACGGAACTGATTTTGAGCATCTACCGCGACTTCGGCTTCGACGATGTGAGGATCAAGTTCTCAGACCGGCCGCCGAAGCGGGTGGGCTCGGATGAGATTTGGGACAAGGCCGAGGCGGCGCTGCGTCAGGCAACTGTGGCCGCGGGGATCGAAACCACGCTAAATCCCGGCGAAGGGGCATTTTACGGCCCCAAGCTCGAGTTCGTGCTGCGCGATGCGATCGGGCGCGACTGGCAGTGCGGAACCCTGCAGGTGGACTTCAATCTGCCGGGGCGCCTGGGGGCTGCCTATGTCGGGGAGGACAGCCAGAAGCACATCCCTGTGATGCTGCATCGGGCCATGTTCGGTTCTTTGGAGCGTTTTATCGGGATTTTGATCGAGCACCATGCAGGGAAGCTCCCAACCTGGCTGGCGCCGGTTCAGGCCGTGGTGATGGGAATTACCGACCGGCAGGAGAAATACTGCCTGGAAATTGCGGAAAACCTGAGAAATCAGGGGCTTCGGGTAGAAACGGACTTGAGGAATGAGAAGGTAGGCTTTAAAATCCGCGAGCACACAATTAAACGCGTCCCTTTTCTCCTGGTCGCCGGCGATCGGGAAGTGGAGGGTCGCACCCTGGCCGTACGCACGCGCGGTGGCAAAGACTTGGGTAGTTTGGGGCTTGCAGAGCTCACTGCCTTGCTTTGCGACGAAGTCGCGAGCCGCGGCCGTCTTGTTTTGGAGGATCGCGTATCGCAACGTCGAAGCGCGTAAGGCGCAATGAGGAGATCTCCGCACCGTCGGTGCGTGTGATCGCAGCGGATGGAAGCCAAGCAGGGGTCATGTCACGCGCAGAGGCGCTGCAAATGGCCAGTTCGCAAACACTGGACCTCGTCGAGGTCTCGCCGATGGCGGAACCCCCGGTGGTTCGTGTGATGGATTTCGGCAAGTTCTTGTTCGAGCAGAACAAGAAGGCGCACGCCGCGAAACGCAAGCAGAAGCAGATTCAGGTCAAAGAAGTGAAATTTCGTCCCGGGACGGAAGAGGCGGACTACCAGGTCAAACTGCGTAGCATCATCCGCTTCCTGACCGAGGGTGATAAGGCCAAGGTGACATTGCGTTACCGCGGCCGTGAGCTCGTGCATCAGGACATCGGCAGGCGTCTACTGACGCGGATTTCTGAGGATCTCGCCCCGTACTCGGTGGTGGAGCAGAACCCGCTCATGGAAGGCAAGCAGATGATCATGGTGTTCGGGCCCAAAAAGAAGTGAGCGGCAGGCCTTAAACAGTTTGCCGTCCCGCCTGTAGCGGCGTCGCAAGACGCTTGTGAGCAGGGCCATAAAATCAGGAGTCGATCATGCCCAAGTTGAAAACTAAGCGGGCTGCGGCGAAGCGTTTTCGCAAAACAGCGAATGGCTTCAAACGCGGTCAGTCCCACCGTCGTCACATCCTGACGAAGAAACCCAGCAAGCGTAAGCGCCAGCTGCGCCGCGAGATGCACGTCAGCGAGTCGGACGTGAAGCGCATCAAGCAGTGCTTGCCGAACACCTAGTCAGGAGATAACACATGGCACGAGTCAAACGCGGTGTCGTCGCAGGACGGCGGCACAAGAAAATTCTCAAGAAGGCAAAGGGCTACTTCAACGCCCGGCGCAAGGTCTTTCGCACCGCCAAGCAGGCGGTCATCAAGGCCGGTCAGTATGCATACCGCGGCCGGCGCGAGAAGAAGCGCGAGTTCCGCGCCCTGTGGATCACCCGCATCAACGCCGCTTCGCGGCTTTGCGGCATGACCTACAGCACATTGATCGACGGGCTGAACAAGGCGGGTCTCGCCATCGATCGCAAGGTGCTCGCCGACCTCGCGGTACATGACATGCCGGCCTTTACGGCCATCGCGGAGAAAGCCAAGGCCAGCCTCGCGGCCTAAAGCCGTGGCGGATTCCCTCAATGCGCTCGTCGAGCAGGCGCTCGCAGACTTAGATGAGTCTGCGAGCCTTGCCGCTTTGGACGAGGTGCGCGTGCGGCTCCTGGGCAAGAAAGGACTGCTCACCGAGCAGCTCAAGAGTTTGGGCGGGCTCTCGGCAGCCGAGCGCCCCGCGGCGGGCCAGCGCATCAACGATGCGAAGGCATCGATCCAAGCGGCGCTTGAAATGCATCGAATCCGCCTCGAGCAGGCTGCGCTCGAGAAGGACCTCGCCAAGGGTGCCGTCGATGTGACCTTGCCGGGCCGCGGGCAGGAGCCGGGCAGTCTGCATCCGGTGACCCGCACTCGCATGCGCATAGAAAGGATCTTCGGCCAGGCCGGGTTCCAGGTGGCCTCGGGGCCGGAAGTCGAGGATGACTTCCATAATTTCGAGGCCCTCAATATTCCGAAGAATCATCCGGCGCGGGCGATGCACGATACGTTCTACTTTCCCGACGGACGGCTGCTGCGCACCCATACTTCTCCCGTGCAGATCCGCAGCATGCGCACGCAAGTTCCGCCCTTGGCCGTGATTGCTCCGGGGCGCGTGTACAGGGTCGATTCGGACATGACGCACAGCCCGATGTTCCATCAAGTCGAAGGCATGGCGGTGGGCGAGGACATAAGCTTCGCTAACTTGAAGGCCATGCTGCACACCTTCGTCGAGCGCTTCTTCGAGCGGCCCTTAGGTGTGCGCCTGCGGCCCTCGTATTTTCCCTTCACCGAGCCCTCCGCGGAGTGCGACATCGAGTGTGTGTTCTGCAGCGGCAAGGGCTGCCGCGTCTGCAAGCAGACCGGTTGGCTCGAGATATTGGGCTGCGGAATGATTCACCCGAATGTGCTCCGCGCCGCGGGAATCGACCCTGAGCGCTGGCAGGGCTATGCGTTCGGGATGGGGGTCGACCGGCTCACCATGCTGCGCTACGGGGTCGACGACCTGCGCCTGTTCTTCGAAAACGACTTGCAGTTCCTGAAGCAGTTCCCGTGAAGATCACCTACTCATGGCTCAAGGAGTACGTGCCGCTCGCGCCGCCCGCGACCCTGGCAGAGCAGCTTACGCTGGCAGGCCTCGAGGTCGAGTCGGTCAGCGCCGTGGCGCCGCCGTTCCACGGCGTCGTGGTGGGCGAGGTGATCGAATCGGGACGCCATCCTGGTGCAGAGAAACTGTCCCTTTGCCAGGTCACGACAGACGGCGCTAACCGCCTGCAGATCGTGTGCGGTGCGAAGAACGTTCGCGCCGGCCTGAAGGTTGCGGTGGCGATGGTGGGGGCCTCGCTGCCCGACGATGTCCTCATCAAGCCCGCCAAGCTGCGCGGCGTTGATTCGAACGGCATGTTGTGCTCCGCCCGCGAGCTGGGCTTGGGTAGCGAACACGACGGGATCATGGAGTTGCCGCCCTTCTTGAAATTGGGCGAGAACCTGCGCACGGCGCTCGATCTCGACGATGTGGCGCTGGAGGTGAACGCGACGCCCAATCGCGGGGACTGTATGAGCGTGTTCGGCATTGCGCGCGACTACGCGGCGGCCCAGGAGCGGCGCTATCTGACGGCGCACGCGTACCCCGTGGCGCCGAGCGGCACGGCGAGCTTTCCGGTCGCGCTCGACGCGCCTGCGGCTTGTCCCATATTCGCCTCGCGGGTGATTCGCGGAGTGAAGCAGGGCGCGGTGAGCCCCGAGTGGCTGCGCGAGCGCCTGCGCCGCGTCGGCATCAACAGCATCTCGCCCATTGTCGATGTCACCAACTACGTGATGATGGATCTGGGGCAGCCCATGCACGCCTACGATCTCGCCCTGCTCAACGGCGGAATACGAGTGAGGCAGGCCGGGCAGGGTGAACGGCTGACGTTGCTTGACGACAAGGAGTACACGCTCGATCCGGACTGCCTGGTCATCGCCGATGGGCGTAGCGCGATCGGGCTTGCAGGCATCATGGGCGGACGGCATACGGCGATCGGCGGCTCGACCCGCGATGTGCTCTTGGAGTCGGCCCACTTCGCACCCGGCGCGCTCGCGGGACGTGCGCGTCGTCTCGGGTTGTTCACCGATGCGGCGCAACGCTTCGAGCGAGGCGTGGATCCGACGCTGCCGCCCATCGCCCTCGAACGGGCGACCGCGCTGCTCCTGGACATCGTCGGGGGCGAGGCGGGGCCGGTTCAGGTGACCCGGGCCGGCGGTGCCGCCGAGGTGCCTGCCTGGGTGAGCTTGCGCCGCACCCGGCTCGACAAACTGTTGGGAGCGACCGTGCCCGACGATGAGGTGCGGGCGGTGCTGACCGCAGTGAGCGATCGGGTGGAGCCGCTGCACACCGGCTGGCGCGTGCGGCGGCCGCCGCACCGGTTCGACATCGCCATCGAGGAGGATTTGATCGAGGAGGTGGCGCGGCTGCGCGGCTTCGACCGCATCGGGGAGAGTCATGCGGTCGCACCGCAGGTGGCGGGTGAATCCACTGAATCGCGCGTGTCGAACGATCGATTGCTGTGTGCCATGGCCGACCGCGGCTTTCGCGAGGTCATTACGTACAGCTTCGTCGATCCGGTACTGCAGCAGCAGCTCTTTCCCGGAACGCCAAGCTTGGCGCTCTCCAATCCGATTTCCGCGGATCTCGCCGACATGCGTGTGTCGCTGTGGGTGGGTCTGCTTCAATCCTGCCGCGAGAACCTGCGGCGCCAACAAACGCGTGTCCGGCTGTTTGAGATCGGCAAGACATTTCAAGTCGGCGAGCAAGCGGGCGAGCTGCGCGAGATCGAAGCTCTGGCGGGCATCGCCACCGGCGCACGCTGGCCCGAGCAATGGGGCAGTGCGCGTGAGGCGCTGGACTTCTACGACGTGAAGGCGGAGGTGGAGGGAGTGCTGGCGCTGACGGGCGATGTCTCTTCGCTGCGCTTCGAGGCGGACACGCTGTCTTGCCTACGGCCGGGACGCACCGCACGCATCTACCAAGGATCGACCGCGGTGGGATGGCTGGGAGAACTTCATCCGCAAATTTCCAGGGCCGTCAATATGTCCAATGGGGCTATTTTATTTGAACTAGATATAGAATTAGCATTCGCGTCTAAGCCATTGCAATTCAGAAGATTTTCAAAGTTTCCCAGTGTGCGCCGCGATTTGGCCATCGTGGTCGACGAAAACCTCCCTCTCGCAGTTCTGCGGGAAAATGTTAGTGTTAGTGCGTCAGGACTATTACATGAACTGCGGGTGTTCGATGTCTACCGGGGGCCTGGCGTAGAATCTGGTCGAAAAAGTATTGCTTTAGGCTTGATTTTACAGGACTCTTCCCGCACTCTTACTGATGTCGACGCAGATACCGTGGTGGCCGCAGTGGTTGCGCGGTTGCGGGATGAGTTGAGCGCCACAATAAGAGATCAATAAGCATGGCAGCCCTGACCAAGGCAGAGATGGCAGAAGCCCTATTCGATCAACTGGGGCTGAACAAGCGCGAAGCGCGGGAACTCGTGGATCTATTCTTCGAGGAAATCCGTGCTGCTCTGTCGTCCGGCGAGCAAGTCAAATTGTCCGGGTTCGGTAATTTCGATTTGCGGGACAAGAATCGGCGCCCGGGACGCAATCCGAAAACCGGTGAAGAAATTCCCATCAGCGCCCGTCGCGTTGTCACATTCCGGCCGGGACAGAAATTGAAGGCCCGCGTCGAGGCGTATGCTGGAACCAAGCAACAATAGCGAACTGCCGCCGATTCCGGGAAAGCGGTACTTTACCATCGGTGAAGTCAGCGACCTGTGCGGTGTCAAACCGCATGTGCTGCGCTACTGGGAGCAGGAATTCCCTCAGCTGAAGCCCGTGAAGCGGCGCGGCAACCGCCGCTACTACCAGCGCCAGGACGTGTTGATCATTCGGCAGATACGCAGCCTGCTGTATGAACAGGGATTCACCATCGGCGGCGCACGAAACCGCCTCACCGGCGATGATGCACAGGTGGACCTCAATCAGAGCCAGCAGCTCATCCACCAGATGCGCTTGGAGCTCGAAGAGCTGATCAAGATTCTTCGCCGCTGAGGCTCAAGCGGTCTCATCTTCAAAGCCCAATTGGGCTATCATTCGCTCCCGGTCGGGGCGTGGCGCAGCCTGGTAGCGCACTTGCATGGGGTGCAAGGGGTCGCAAGTTCGAATCTTGTCGCCCCGACCAATTCAAAAACCCTGGAAATTACGGCACTTCAGCGCGAATTTGAGGGTCTTCGGATCAGCGCGAAAAAGGCCGAAATCTGATCCCAGGTACAGTCCAAGGTACAGTTGATTTCGGGCGTCCAGGATGGCCCTTTGAGGGGCCTTCGGTGCGTCCAGGACGCCTGCCGGCAAGCAATTTCTGCATAGATTTTAAGGCGCTGTGGCAGCTTGAGCGCCGATCAGCAGCGATCCCATGCGCTGGTAGCGGCCAGCTGGCGATCGCGTAATGAGCGTGGCTTGGAAGTGGAGGATTTGATCCCATGGATGGCGAGATCGATCTTGGGCCAGCGAAGAAGCTTCGATTCGCCTGGTACTTCGGCTGCGACACGCTGTATAAATTTCGATCCTTCAGCCGGGGAAAATCGCGCGAAAGGGTGCTCGATACAATCGAGAACTCGCGGATCTACCTTCCGCATCCGCCTGATTTCAACGATCCGTTTGATTGCTCGCCGGTCGTCGTTCATGGCGGCGATCCTGATGACCCTGAATATTTTCGAGCGGTAGAAGCCAACGAACGGCGAATGCAGAAAGCCCAAGGCGTCACAGGGGCGCGGCTTGATCGGCTGCGCAAGCGCGAGGGCGTAACGATTCACGATCTGCCGAAGGCCGCGGAAGCTCATCTACGCAATGCGCTGCGCGACGATGTGCGGATACTCTGCCTGAGCGCGAATCCCCTGCATCCGCTTCAATGGTCGCACTACGCGGATAGTCACCGCGGCCTCTGTCTGCATTTCCGCTGCCGCCCTGGCACGCCGTTCGGCCTGGCAAGGCAAGTGCGCTATCGAAAGAAACGCGATCCTCTCTAAACCCTTTTGCGACACTCAAGCGATGCGATCATGGATCGATTGGTGTTCAACAAGGCGAAGTTGTGGTCCTACGAATCGGAATATCGAATCATTGCCTCAGAGGCGGGCAAGGCTGATCCGATCCTGCAAAACGGCTACATGCATTTCGATCCGGAGGAGTTGGTCGGTATCACCTTCGGATTGAATATGCGGCAGAAGCAGCGAAGCGCGCTGATCGCGCACGCTCGTCGCCATAATCCGAACATTCGATTTTGGGAAGCCATCGAGGATCGCAACGATTTCGCGCTGAGGGCGGAACGTCCAAGCGCAGCGCCGTTTCGCCGCTAGGCCGATCTGCGTTATCTTCGCGGCCGATGCCCGAAGGCCAATTGCGACACGGTTTGTACAGCCAGGGACCTTGCAAAGGATGCGAGCATGCGATCGCCTGCAAGATCAGCGGCCAGAGCTGCGACGCTTTCAATCGATTCGTCTTCGGCGCCCCCCACGATCCAAAGTGGGAATCTATTCCGCGCGCGCCCAGCGATGCAGCGACTGCGCATTATCGAAAGCGCCATGCCGACCAGGTGCGGATCGATACCGCGTGGCTGCGCAGGCTGGAGAGGCGCCAGGCGGCGCAACGAAAAGGGCGCGCCGACCGCCAGCGCGCCCTCAGCCTTCGCTGAATCGATCAGCCGACCGTGTTCGGCGAATTCACCGGCAGCGGCACGACCATGATCGCGTGCGGATCATTCACCGCCAGATTCCAGCGCCCTTCGCACAGCAACGTCGCCTGGTTTTCGGTGAACTGCGAGCCGGTATAGCCCACCTGCATATTGATTTCCTGGCGATCGAGGATCGATACCAGCGCGCCATCCAGCACGATCGCCGTTCCCACCGGGCATCCAGGCGACGCAACCGCGGGCGTGCCCACAGCGACGTGTTGAATCCCGCCTGCCAGCCGGCGCCGACGTAGCGACCGTTCGCATCGCGCTGCGTCAGGGTCCGCATGTAATCGACCGTGGACAAGATGATCAGCGTCGGCGAATAGCCATAAGCCGGCAGCCCGATCGAACACGCTTCGGCAATGCGATCGATGCCATGGTCCTCGACTGGGATGTACTGCGTTCCCGCGTTGGTCAGGCCCAGGATCTTGTCGGTTGAATTGCCGCTGCCGGAAATGATCAGCGATTCGAGCTTGCGCATGACGAAGAAGCTCAGCCAGCTTTGCAGGAACGCCGGCAGCGCTGCGATATCGGCCCAGACCTGCTTCGACAGATTCAGGAAGGTCGCGATCGAAGGCAGATTCATCACATCGCCGGTCACGCTGATCACCGACTCCGCTTTGGCGCTGCCTTCATGCGATTGCGGGGCCGCGCCATCGGTGGTGTCGCTGACCACTGGCACGGTCACGCTGGCCGCCGTCACCGGCAGATGATTCAGCGCCTGCAGCACCAGCAGTCGCCGGCCAGGGGCTTGCTGCGGCGTCGGCGCCAGGAATTGCGAGACGCTCGGGAAATTGACCTGCGGGGAATCCGCGGATTGTCCTGTGTTCGTCAGGACAGACTTGATCACCGTGCGTAGCGCCTGCTTGATCTCGATATTCGCGCGCTGCGCGTTGCCCGATCGCAGCGCCGTGAATTTATCGTCGCCGCAAATCAGCTGCCCGATGTTGGGGATCGCTTCGCCGCCGCCGCCCGCGCCGCGCCGATTCGGATCCAAAAGTGCCGCGTTTTTCTGCTCCAGATCCAGCACGCGCGCGCCAAGCTCCTTGGTCTGGTCGGTCAGCTTGGTAATTTGCGTCTCCACCTTCGCGCCCGATGCCTTCGCCACCTCGCCGATATCGGCGATCGACTTGGTGATCGCGACAGCTGCGCATCGCTGGATTCGTCGGCCAGGGCCATCGGGCCGCTGTACAGGTAGCCCTCGGATTCCAGCACCGCGCTGGTTGCCATATCGATCACGCCGCGCGTGATGATGCGCCGCGCGGGAAGGGCCGCGGCGATCGCCGCCGCGATGGAAATCTTGCTGTTCATGGGTGTCCTCACCGTTTGAAATTTGTGGAAAGTTGATCGAGCGCGGCGCGCAAATTCTGCAGCTTGGCCGCATCCAGCTGCTGATCGTCTTCGTCATCGCCGAAGGCAATACGGGCAAATTTATTCACCAGGGCGCGCGGCATCGGCGGCAGCGCTTCGCCGGCCAGCAGGGCGCGCTTGAATTCCGCGTGGGTCATCGCATCCAGGCTTCGAACCTGGTGCGCCACCGCCTGGGCATTCGCCGGCATGCCGGTCACGCTGAGCTCAACCCAATCGACGTCCTTCCAAGTCTTGACGCCATCGGCGCCGCGCGCTGATCCATTGGGCCGCTCCATGAAGCCGACCGAAAGCCCAACCGCGCGCGCCGCCAGCAGCTTGTACGCGCGATCGGCGATCGGATCGCCCAGGACGATCTTGCCGGCGACCTGCAGGCCATCGTCGGTTTCGCTGGCGCTGGTGATGGCGCCGATCACCGGCCGCGGCTGATGCTCGAACAGCACCGGGACGTGCTGGGCGCCAGCATGGAGGGCCTCAATGGTTCGCGCGAATGCGCCGCGCTGGATCTTTTCGCTGTGGCGATCGATCGTCCAGGTCGATCCTAAGCCGCTGAATGCGCCAGGCTCGGTCTCGCTTGCGAGAAATTTCAGGATCAGCGGCTGGCTGTGATTCACGATCGATCGCTCCGACGAAGGAGGGTGGGAAAATCGAATCGAAGTTCGTCGGACGTCAGGAACGTGCCAGGCAGCGATGCAGTACATCGGCCGCCTGGCGCGCAATCTATCCCAGGCGCGCCGATCGCCGCAAGCGCCGATGGTTGACGCGCGTCACGCATCAGTGCTTCGCCGGCTGATGCACCGACATGCTGGCGCGCGAGAATTGCTCCATGATCCCGCGGTACACCGCGATCGCTTTGAGGTGATCCATCGGACCTTCCGCATGCCAGTGGCGAATTTCGCCGCGCTGCTTCGCTGCGACCGCGACGATCACCGCATCAGGGCCGGCGCAATCGCAAAGGCCGATCACGCGATCATCGGGCGGGCAAAGATCGGCTGTCGCATGCAGCTGCGCCAGGCACGCGGCGCAAAGCTGCGGTTGATTGGCATGGCTCATCGGGAAATCTCCTTGCGTGGGGGGGTGCGTTTTTTATCGCGTAAGGCCCTTGAATCAATTCGCGATCATCAAAATTCGACGGAAGACGCTATCGCGGTTCTCGGGATCGATTACTTTCGACCCGCCCTCCCGGAGGCCATGCGCAGCGCGCAGCTTCATATGCGAATCGCGCGAAGCAGGCGCGACCACCATGCCAATCGCGGCACAGGCATCCAGCGCAGGCTGTAGCGGCGCTCAAATCGTCGCAGCGCCAGCATCGAGCAGCCCAGCATCAGGCAAAGCTCGACGCGCGTGTGCGCTTTGTGGCGCGCCTGCATGTACTCGGCCAGGCCGATCATGGCTTCCGCTCGAGGAGTGCCAGCACCGCCATCTCAGAAATTTCGAGCGCCGCCGATACATCGCGGGCAGTGAGACCTTGGGCGACGAGGTGCCGGGCAGCTGATGCCAACTCGGCTTGCGTCGTCGGCCGATGCATCGTGCGGCGGTCTTCGTCGGTTATGATCGATTCAGCTGCCATCGCTTTGCTCCGATGCGATCGTGGTCAGGCCGCGCGGCCGGAGAGTCCGTATGCAACGGTTTAAGGTGGCCGGCGCTTAGACTCATGGATCGGACCGCGCTGCCGAATTCTTCCTTCGCCACTCGCGCATCCACTCTGCGTGGCACGATCTGCACCAGTGCTGATGTGGTCGCGGCTCACAGCACTTGCACTTCGAGCAGAGTTTCACGTGGAACTCGATTCGCGAGCAGCAGCGCGCGCAGTATCGGCGCCATCGAAGTCAAAGCGATCGTCTGTCGGCGGTGTTGCGCCTGAGTTGTGATCCGCGCGCTCCGCGCGCTTCGTTGCAAGCCACTGCTGGGTCGCGTCGATATTTTTCTCGATCAGCCTTTCGCCTTTGCTTTTCGGCGCGTCCCAGCGCTCAAGGAATCCGCGATCAGTGCCGAAGAACGTGGCGGCTTGCTTCACGAATTCGCTGCCTTCCTTGTCGCTGGCGCGGATGAAATCGGCATAGCGCTGCGCGCCGGCCAGCAGATCCGACCACGTGTGGCCTTCCTTGAGCCGCGCGCTGATCGCGTGGCTGCATTGCTTCCAGCGCTGATCGCCTGCGCGCTTCGGATAGGTCGCTTTCAGTTGCAAGAATTCGGGCGCGCTGTCGGGCGGCTCGCCGCCCAAGACTGTCTTAGATTCTGCCTGTGATGTGTGATTCTCTGAACTCTGAGGATCTGAAGATCTGAGAATCTGAATATCTGAGTTGCTTTCATTTAGCTTAAGCAAAATCGAACCATTAGCTTTCCTTTTGCTTAACCGTTCGGTTTTCTTTAGCTTTGGTGGTCGGCCGCCTTTTTTGCCATTATTGACGCGCTGTCCGTGCACCTCGATGGCACGGTCGCGATGCTCTTCCAGCCGCAGATTGATGCGACCCTTCGGCGTCGATTTGAATTTCTTCCCCACCGTTTTCCAGAGCGACCGAAATTTTCGCAGGTCATACGCGGCCGTCTTTGCCAGCTTTGCCAGATCCTCGGGCAACGGCCCGGACTGCCACTGAAGGATGAGCAAGATCGCGTACAGCCCCTTTTCTTCGCCGTCCCAGAGCGTGGTTGCGCCTAGGAAATCATTGACGTAGAGCGGGAGGAAGGGAAGGCGGTTCAAGCCGGCACGCTCGCTCGCGCGAACTTCCAAGCGCCTGCGATCGCATCGGCCTCAGCATCGGTGACCGATTCCAAATGCAAACCGCGCGCCGATTTGCGGAAGAGGGCGACGTGCCGAACCTGTAAGAAATATTCCGCCGCAGCCTCGGCCATCATGGCCACTTTCGCTCTCTGGCCGACCTCCGCCGCCTCATCCTCGGTGGAATCGAGGGCGATCATTTCGAGCGTCAATTGCTCGATCGATTTCAGCATGGCCGCATGGAGCCCGCCTATCGCGGCGCTCACGCCTCAACCTTCGCTGCGTCTGGTTGCGCAGCAGCGGCCATATCGTCCAGCGCTTTTCTGATCGTCGATCGGCGCCAGCGATGTGGAGCGCCGAGACGGCCAGGCACATCGGGCGGCGGGAATTTGCCCCTGCGGATTAGGTTGTAGATCCAGCGGCGCCCAACGCCGAATGCGTCCTCGACCTCGCTGGTGACCATGTAGCCGTCGATCTCGATCTTCTTGGGCATTTGCGTTCCTCCGACTTACGGGAGGCGCATTCTTCGGCAGTTCCGCAGCTTTCGTCTAGACAATGAATCTCGCCGATTCGTTGTCTAGCTATTTTTTGCTGGGTGATGTACTGGCGAAATATTGGGCGGCGGCCAGGCAGCGCAGCATCACCTGCGGCGAGAAATACGGGCCGATGAAATCGCGCTCGCGCTCATCGGCGATTAGCTTCAGCGCTTTTTTGTAGCTGAATTCTACCGCCCGTACAGGCTCGTCGATTTCCCGAAGGTGATCGGCAATCGCCTCGGCTGCTCTTCGATACGCCTCGCCGTTCGAGATGCGCTCGCCTCGCTTGTCGGCCCAAATGAAGACTGTCACGACGGCTACCATCCGGTAGAGGTGCTTGTGGTCGCCCTCGACTCGATCGAGGATTCGCGATTGCGCGCCAGCTGCGCGGGCCTGCTTCGGATCGATCGCTTCTTCGGTCTGCGCTTTGATTGCGTCATTAAGCCAAGCCGGGCTCGGTATTCCCAGGCGCGCGCACTCATCGTGCGCCTTCGCGATCGCGGCGTTATTCCCGGCCGCATAGGCGCGCTCGCACAAGATCAGAAGCGGCGGATCGGCCGGCGCTTCGATCTGGCTCCAATCACGCCCTGGCACGGATCGCTACAACCTTGGAAGCGCGGCCGGCGATGATCGCCCGCAATTCATCGGTCCAGATCGCAGCCGCTTTTTTCTTCTCCGGCCAGTAGTCGTGGCGATCGTAGATCGCGGTGGTTTCCCGATCGGAGTGATTGAGCAGCTTGCCGACATGCAGGCGCGCGACGCCCAGCTGCGTCATCTGCGTGGCCGCCGATCGGCGCAGATCGTGCGGCGTGAATGGCTCCAGGCCGAATAGCTTGCGGTGCTTCTCGCCCTTGCAATTGTTTCGCAGCGCCCTCGACAGTGCCCGCTCGCTGATCGGCTCGTTGGGCTTGAGCTTTTTGTGGACGCTGGGCAGCAGATACGGGCGATCGCCGGCCAGCTGCTGCAACTCGGATATGACCTCGATCGCCAGATCCGAGAGCGGCACGCGGTGTTCGCCGCCTTTTTCATTTTTGGTGCGACTCTTGATGCGATCGGGCGGGATGATCCACTGGCCGCGCTCGAGATCGAATTCATCGATGCGGGCGCCGGCGACTTCGCCTGGGCGCTGCGCGGTGATCAGAATCAGCTTGAGCGCCAGGCGCACTTGCGCCGAGATCTTGGATTCGGGCGCGGCGATCGCTTTCCAGAAGATCGCGACCTCATCGCGGTTGAGCGATCGATCTTTCGACTCCTCCGCGCCGCCCGGTTTCTTGCGCAGGCCAGCGGCCGGCGAATTCGGGATCAGATCGCGCTCGGCTGCGAAGGCAAAGACCTGCGCGGCGAGATCCCTGATCCGATTCGCCATCACATGGGAGCCGCGGGCAATGATGCCGTCGATGATCTGCACCAGGTCGCGCTTGGTGATTTCCTGCGCGGCTTTGCCGGCGAGCGGCGCTTCCAGGTAGACGCGCAGCAGCCGCACCGCCTCGCGCGGGCGCTTGCGCTCCTTGCGCGCATGGTGCCAGGCGAATTCAGCGATGACATTGCGGATCGTCACCGCCTCGATCGACCGGCGCTTGCGATCTTCGGCTTCCCGCGATCGGCGCTGCGCATCCTGGGCGCGATCGCGCTCATCGATCGGGTCCAGGCCGCGGGCCAGCTGGCGCCGGGCTTCAGCGTGCGCATCGTGCGCGGTTTCGAGCGAGACGGCCGGATAGTTGCCCAGGGTCAGGATGCGCGGCTTGCCGGCGCGCTGGTAGCGAACCACGAACGAGAGATCGCCGCCCGGCCAATGGCGCAGCATGAATCCCTTGCGGCCCGGCTCGGTGTAATCCTGGCGCGCATCGGGCGGCTTTTTCGCCAGGGCATTGAGCCAGGTGGTGGTGAAGGCTCGGCTTGCCATACGGACTCCCAAATCCTGGCGTTACGGGGCGCCAGGTACAGTCCAGGTACAGTCTAGCCAGTTCCGGGGGGTGCTGCGGCACTGTTCGGCAATAACGCAAAAGTAGGCAGTTTCTGCATAGATTCCAGTGATATCATCGCGCGGCACAGTGCGGCACTGCCCGGTACTTTCAGCCGATGGGGTTGCATGGGGTGCAAGGGGTCGCAAGTTCGAATCTTGTCGCCCCGACCAATCTTTTGAGCACATCGAGATTTGGCCTGTGGTCCTGTTTGTGGTCCCATCTGCTAGACCTTCAAATTGAGTTGCGCTGACACTCATGACCAACACCAAACCATGGGTAAACGTCGCCGTCTTCTGCGAGAAGGTCCTGATTGAGCGAGATGGCGTGGTTTCCGCTATCCGTATTATCGACACGGTCTTGATTCCGGAAGATCAAGGATTGCCGCCTGGGGCAGCAATCCCTGTATCGGTGATGGTTTCTCTAAAGTCGGGAGATTTTGTCGGCGAGTCTCTGGTGTCAGTAATGCTTGAGGAGCCTGACGGTACGCGAAAGCCGTTTCCAGAAAAATGGCCGGTGATTTTCGCAGGAGGCGAACAGGGTGTAAATTTGGTTGCGAATTTCCTTTTGGGTATCCAGACCCTTGGGCTCTATTGGGTCGAGATCATCTGGAACGACGAGGTACTTACGCGCGTACCACTCAAGCTATCGCGAGCACCCGGCCCGCAACCCGTGGTGGGCCCGCAGAGTTCGCAGTAACGACTCTGCGCGCTAGCGTGACTGTAACTCTGTCGTTCGCTATGGTCACCTGGACTACAATCTCGCCGAGCACTTTGAAGAGTTTGGAGCGAAGTTCTGACTCGTCGAGGTGTTGGCTTGAGTGCTCGGAAAGCGCTAGCTCGATAGCGGAGACCAGGTCATTTACCTCTGCGCTGCTATCGACGTGCATATTCCAGCTGTGGCCGACGAGCCAATCCTCAAAATCGTCAAGCGAAAGTTGGTGCGACAAAAAGGCGCGGAGTTTCTGGCGAACTTCTAATGCCTGAATCATGATGGACGTCATCCGCGTTGATGAATGGGAAATGCGTCGTCGATTCAACTGCGGCCGCTACCAGCAGCGGCTCGGAGCCGGGGAGCTAACAGCCAAAATCGGCCGGGTAGGCCACCCCTCACCCGTAAAGTCCGGGCAACCGCATTGTACACAGAGCCAAGAGGTATTTTACCTGGATTCGAGCGGCCAAGAAGTTGCCCCAATATCTGCGCCCAGACGGTAAGTTGGGCGGTCGAGGATTACCGGACCCCAAACGCCTGAGCGAACAGGGAATTATTTATCGACTTCATTCTGGCGGAATAGCGCCCCAAACGATGAAAGCGCGACTTCTGTTTGTCATAAACCGCATATGGGCAAAGGTGTGCACCCAACTGTTGAGATCATAGGTAGGTGGCGGCCCTAGGTGCAAAGGCGGGCAGAAGAGAGGCTTTTCGTGGTTAAGACCCAATTGCAGGTTTGCATGTTGAAGGCCGACGCCGAGACCATCGACGTACGACACGAGTGCCCAGCCGTCGGCGCCCTTTGCCTTCATGTCCGCGTATTGCTTCACCGTAACGGCGTTTGCCGATGCAGACAGCGCTGAGCTGGCCAGCGCTTCGTCGTCGCGTTCCACTCGTGGTCTGTGGTCCGCTGTGGTCCACTTGGCATGAAGTACCCTGAAATGATATGCAAGTGAATGAGTGATGAGCGCGAGCGATTCAGCCCATGAAAAGCAGGAGAAAGTGACTATTTGGACCAAGGAAAGGTCCGGTGGGCGGATTTGTGGAATCTGGCGTTTCTGAATGGGGTGCAAGGGGTCGCAAGTTCGAATCTTGTCGCCCCGACCCATTCAACCAGAGTCGGTTCCGGCCCGCGGGCCACGCCGCCGGGCTCCCGATATTGTGCAGATGCGATCCCGTTAACTGCGTCTATGTTTGCCGCGGTTTTCTTGGCTCAAGATTTCGCCTGGGGCGCCGATAATCCAAGTCTCCAGATCAAGGATTTAGGATCGTCTTATGGCGGCCATCAAAAACGCATACCGCGGCTTCGCTTGGTTTACGAAGTTTGCACGCCTGCGTGAGCTTGAGTCACTTTATGTGGCGATCAATAAGTCGCAAGCCGTCATCGAGCTGGACATGGACGGTCGGGTGCTCACAGCGAACGACATGTATTTGAAAATGTTCGATTACACGCTCGCGGAGATTCTCGGGCGGCCGTACGCGTTGTTCGTCAATCCGGCAGACCGCGAGGGAGCCGAATATCGGGCCCTGTGGGAACACATGCACGCGGGTAAGTACGAGCAGGGGCGCTTCAGGCGCATTGACAAGAACGGTCGCGAGGTATGGGTTCGCGCAAGCTTCAACCCGCTCATCGGGCAGGACGGGAAACCCTGGAAGGTGGTGAAGTTCGCGAGCGAAATTACGCCCATCATCCTCGAAGCGCGGGCCTTGGAAAGCGCGATACACGAATCCCAGGATGTGATTCAGGCGGCACTGAACGGCGCAGGCGATCGGCGCATCAGTATGAGCGGCAAGACCGGCAACCTGGAGCTGCTGACGCGCAGCATCAACCTGCTCATAGCCAGCGTTTCAACCACCGTGGCGGAAACAATGCAGGTCGTGCAGAAGGCCGTCGAGGGCGATCTTACGTCGCGGGTGAAGGTTGACGACAAGTCGGGTCACTTCAAAACGCTGGCCGTATCGGTCAATTCGATGATCGAGTCCATGTTGGAAGTCGTCACCAGTTTGACCAAGACCTCGCAGCAGGTGCAGATGGGCGCCGAGGAGATCTCCCGCGGCAATCTCGAACTGAGCAGGCGTACCGAGGAACAAGCCTCCAGCCTGGAGGAGACGGCCTCCTCGATGGAACAGATGACCTCGACCGTCAAGAACAATGCGGATAACGCGGCGCACGCCAGCCAACTGGCGGAAGCGGCGCGCGAGCAGGCAGAGCGCGGCGGCCGCGTCGTCGGTTCGGCTGGAGCCGCGATGAGCGAGATCAACGCGGCGAGCAAGAAGATCGCCGACATCATCGGGGTGATCGATGAGATCGCGTTTCAGACGAATCTGTTGGCGCTGAACGCGGCGGTGGAAGCCGCCCGGGCGGGCGAACAGGGGCGGGGCTTTGCGGTAGTGGCATCCGAGGTTCGCAACCTCGCCTCGAGGAGCGCCGGAGCGGCCAAGGAGATCAAGGCGCTGATCCACGATTCGGTCGGCAAGGTGAACGAGGGCACGAGGTTGGTCGATGAATCGGGCAAGGTGCTCGATGAGATCGTCACTCGCGTCAAGAAGGTCACGGATGTAATGGCGGAGATAGCCAGCTCGAGCCGCGAGCAGGCCTCGGGGATCGAACAGGTGAACAAAGCCGTGACCTCGATGGACACGATGACGCAGCAGAACGCTGCGCTCGTCGAAGAGGATACCGCGGCGGCGCAGGCGCTGACCGCACAGGCCACGAACCTGACAAAACTCATAGCCCACTTTCGTCGATCCGAATCGACGCCGTCGAATCGCAGCGGAGATCCTCTCGCAAAGAGCGCCGGCGAACCGTCTGTCGGCGTCCGCCGGGCTCACTACTTCCCCTTCTTGATGCGGTTTTCGCACTCGCCGCGGGCGCAGTACAACTCCTCGTACAGTTCCCGCGCCGCCCATTCATGGATCGATAAGGAAGTGACGATGAAGCGCGGGTTGGCTTTGTCCCCGGTTTGCTCGGCCTTGGCAACGACTCGCCGCGCTCGGCACCAACTCTTGCGCGTACGGTACACGAGTTCTTTGAAGCGCCGCGCAGGGCGCTGCGTGGCACCCGATTCGGCCTTGGCCTCCTGCAACTCAGCACCGATCGAGCGCACCAGACGCACGTTCCGGGCGAGCCCAAACACGTAATCTACCGAGTTTTGCTCGCACCAGCTCATCAGCTCCTCGCGGCAAAAACCGGAGTCCGCACGCAGGATGATCTTCACCGCCCCAGCGTTGGCGGATCTGCGCGACGATGCGCTCGATCTCTTCGCGCGCACCCGCCGCCCCATCGATGTTCGCGCGGCGCAGCTTCGCGCACAGCAGATGCTCGCCGCAAAAGATGTACAGCGGCAGGTAACAATACCCGTCGTAGTAGCCGTGAAAGAAGCGACCTTCCTGGTGCCCGTGCAGCGGATCGTCCGTCGCGTCCAGATCCAGGATGATCTGCTTGGGTGCTGTACGGTGCGCCTCGAGAAATAAATCCACCCATAGCCGCTCGATCGCTTCGCCTTGGGGTCGGATTTTGTGATAACGACTGCTGCCCTCCTGCTCATGCAGCTCCAGCCGGTTCAGCGTGCTCTTGCCCGCCAGCGCCGCGCAGTTGCTACGCCGCTTCGGCTCGAGCTTGCCCAACAGCGTGCCAAACACCGTATCGTGACGCAGGCTCTCGTGGTCGTTGAGGTCCTCATACCCGAGCGCCATCCCGAACACCCGCTGCCCGATCAGCGTCCTGACCGCATGCTCAATCAAATCTGGGTCGCGCTCATCGATGAAACAGCCGGCCAGCCGATCGACCAATCCGATCGCCTCATCCACCCGGCCGAGCAGCAACGCCCCGGCATCCGAGCTCACCGTCCCGCCGTCAAAAGCCGCCACCACCCGGCGTCGTTCTATACATGAAAATTGCAGCTGTTCCGCGCTACACTGTGTCTGCATCGGGGCCTCCGGTGTTTGAGCTATAACTCGTGTGCAAAACAAGTTTTACTCAATCACCGGCCCGATGCACTACCTTTCGTGAGAAAAGCGGGCTAGCTCCGTCGGCTCGCCCTGACCCGCACCCACGGCCGCATCATCCGTCGCGCGGGTGCGACAACGGCTGCGGCAATGGTCGGACCCGGCTTTCCTTCGCCGCAGAAGCAGCCTCAGCGGTCGCGTTAGCGCTATTTGCCGTAGACCGCCACACCTCTGAACCAGGTCTTCAGCACGCGGGTCTGCGCGATCTGCACACCCTTACCCGCATGCGCGAGGTCGACGA
Organism: uncultured Gammaproteobacteria bacterium; assembly: GCA_963702735.1. Lineage (GTDB taxonomy): Bacteria > Pseudomonadota > Gammaproteobacteria > Steroidobacterales > Steroidobacteraceae > Bog-1198. Next base: position 235,791 of record CAVPDW010000004.1, read on the forward strand.
TGTCGCGATCGAGGGCGATGAAGTCGGCGGACTTGCCGGCTTCGATCGATCCGGCATCTTTCTCGAGGAACAGGTATCGCGCGCCGTTGATGGTATAGGCGTCTATAGCGTCCTCTATGCTGATGCGCTGCGCGGGCGTAATCGGTGGGGCGCCCGGAAGCTGGCGCGTAACAGCGGTTGCGATATTGACGAAGGGTTGTGGATCCCGGGTATTGACCGGGGCGTCAGAGCCGCCGAGGAGGGTCGCGCCCGCGTCCTTCATTGCCTTGAAAGGATACACGGCGCTCTCGTAGTAGCCGCCGGCAGGATGAAGCGCGGCATAGCCGCGCCCGGATACCCGGTCGTGGAAGGGGACGACCAGCATGTCGTATTCCGGGTCGAAGTTGGCCCAGGAGAAAGTGCAGGCAAGATAGAGGCGATCGCGGCCCATGCGCGGCACGTCGGCCGGATTGACGATCTGCACATGCGCCAGTGCATCGTGCTGCGTCGAAACACCGTCCGCGGCGCGGGCGGCCTCGATCGCGTCGATTGCCGTACGCACCCCTACATCGCCGATCGCATGGATGTGAATGTTGAACCCGGCGAGGTGAAACTGCTTGACGAACTCCATCTCGACGGCGCGATCGTGCTGCAGCTGACCGCTCGAGATTGTGCACTGGTCGGGGTGAAATCCGTGTGCTTTGATAAAGGCGGCGGCGACCGTGCCTTCATGGTACTTGGCGCCCTGGGCCCGCACATCCTTGCAAATCGCAGAATCCGTATCGACGTAGCCTGTGACCGACAAATGCCCCTGGGGATCCTTGGCAAAGATGGGCTGTAGATACGGCCTGAGCGAGGCGATTTCCGGCAAGGTGGGCGGCACCGCGTAGGGGTTTCCTTCTGCGACCCCGTCCGCGAACAGCTTGATGAAGTCCGCTCGAATGAGCGGATCGTTTGCGTATTTGGCGCGCACGGCGATCGCCGCTTTGACCATTTTTGGGTAGTCGACGCGCCCGCTCTCATCGCGGAACTCCTCGGGGTCGTAGAACTGGGCGAACCTCGCTCGGATGGTCATCTGGCCACGCTGTTCGAGCTTGTCGTAGACGGCCTGTATCTCAGGGGTCACGAGGGGATCGAGAATGCCGGTAATGCCGACGCTGTTCAGCCTCTGCGTGACCTTGTTCGGCACCTTGGTGACGGCGGGCAGGTCCACGACCAGCAAATTGGGCGCTCCCGTCAGCGCCCGTGCTTCCTCGTTCAGATTGCCGTTGGGCTCGCCGTGCGCGTCAACGCCAACCAGCTTGGTGTAGTTTGCGAAGTCCGTTGCCAGCGTTGCCCGGGACAGGCCTACCTGCACCCCCTTTGGATTCTTCGCACGCGCCAGCGCCGCACTGTTGAATGCACCGTGATGTCCATCGTTGCCGAGCAACTGGATGGGAACGTCCTTCGATGCGAGGTCGAGCGCGGCGCGCAGCGTCGGATGAACGGCGTCCGGCTGGTTGCCGTCCGAGAAATTCCACTGGCGAACGCTCAGCCACTCGCCCGCGGGGGTCTTGTAGCGCTTGACGCATCCGCGGACGAATTCTGTCAGCGCCGCGAGGCTCTTCGGCTCGCTCTTGAGGTCGCAGACCTCAAGATCGACGATGCCCGTCGCGTGGATGTGAGAGTCGATGATGCCGGGGAGCACGAGTTCGCCGTGCAAGCTCTCCTTTTTGGTTTGCGGGCCGATCCATCCGGCCGCATCTGCATTGCTGCCGACGAAGACGATTCGGCCGCCGCGCACCGCCAGTGCCTGTGCATAGGCATGATTGGGCGTCGCCGTGTAGATGCGCGCATCCATCACGACCAGATCGGCGGGTGTGTTGTCGGGGGCCGCGTAAACGACGCCGAGAAGGCAGGGCGCCGCAATCATGAGGACTGCGGCAAATAATGGGCGCATGGCTAATACCTTGGGTAGATGGACAACGAGCGGAGTCAGTAGTAGTTATTCTCCGCGCCAAGATTAGATGCAGCAATTGTCGCCGTCAAACTTAGCTACGGCGACCAGGTGGAATCGTTCAAGTGCTCGTCCATGGCTTTGCCCGGAGCGCACTGGTCCGAGTAGTACTCGCCCGCCAATCCGCCTATTATCGCGCGCCGTTTGTAGGAGTTATTGTAGTAGTCAAGTGCGTTCTGCTTTGCTATTGCGTCGGGCACGCCGAGTAGTTTGGCCGCGCGGTAGTTCCGTTGCACCGCCTCGCACTCGGTTCGCGCCTCGTTCATCTCGCCGCGTACGTGCATGCTCTCGTGGGTGAGAATGTTCAGGCTCTGTATTTCCAGGTCGGTCGCGCGGGCAGGGTGAGCCAGATAAGACATCAAGGTGTCGCACCACGGCTTTTGTATGCCGATTTCCCCGGTGCGCGGATTGGCGTGCCCGGCGGCGAGCATCGCGGGATCGAGCATGGTGTCGAACGTGGTGTTGCAGTGGACCCTGGCGCGATGGTTGTCGGCGAGTTCAGTGGCTTTCACGGACAGGAACCACTGGAAATACCACCTATGCACGGTGGGCCAGGCAAACAGCACGGCCATACTCAGCACTATGGCCAGATAGGTTTTCGATACCGGCTGGGGAAAATCGTAGCCGGCCGGCGCGGTGAGGCTGCCGCGGATCTCGCGAAAAGCGCACCAGAGGAAAAACAGCGAGATAAGAATCCAAAGCATAATATAGGTGTCGCTAAGCCGCTTGGCCGCAGCGCCATATGCGCCTGATCGGACTCTCTCATCCTGAGCGATCAAAATCTGTGAGTTCGATAACGGCCTGTGCAACTGATGAGATCAGGGTTCGGCTTCACCTGTTATGACGACAAAAGCCGGAGATCCTTCGCGCACCACACGCAGCAGCAAAGGTGCCTGACGGGTTGGCATGTGGACTGCGGCGATATCCGCGGTAGTGATCAATTGTTTGGTGCCGATATGCGTAATGAGGTCTCCGATCCTCAAGCCCGCCAACGCGCCCGGCCCGGTGGGCCGCAGTTGCGTGACGATAAGGCCGCTCACCTCATCCTTGTCCTTGATCGCTTCGCGAATCTCTGGAGTCGTATCTGCCACTCCGAATCCAAGCGTCGGCACCCATGTATCCTGGCCGCCCGACAACGCAGGATTTTCGGGAGGATCGGGCAGCCGACCGACCTTCAGTGCCAGCGACTCTTGTTTGCCGTCCCGAATGACCTTGATGGTGACCAGCGAATCCGGCACCAACTGCGCCGTAATCGTGCTGATCGCCTTGAATGTCGCGGGCGCGGAGCCGATGCTCAAGAGCAAGTCGCCGATCGCCAGCGATGCCATCGCCGGACCTTGCGGATCCAGTCCTGTAACCAGCGCGTGGCCGGTTGACTTGACGCCGAGCGCCGCTGCCAATTGCGGCGTCAATTCCTGGACGGAAATTCCAAGATACCCGCGCTCGACCCGACCGTGCGCCTCGAGTTGGCTCACGACCGACGATACGGTCTCCGCCGGAATCGCGAAGCCCAGGCCGACGGAGCCGCCGCTCGGCGATAAAATAACGGATGTAACTCCGATCACCGTGCCATCCACCGAGAGCAGTGGGCCGCCGGAGTTGCCGCGATTGATTGCTGCGTCGGTTTGCAGAAAATTGATGTACGGGTCGTCCTCCAACGAGCGCCCGCGGGCCGAGATGATGCCGGCGGTCACGGATTGACCCAGTCCGAAAGGGTTGCCGATGGCGATGACTGCATCTCCCACGGAGACATCTTCAGAGGAGCCCAGGCGCAGCGCCGGCAAGCGACCTGCATGCACGCGAAGCAGGGCGATATCCGTTAGTGCGTCGGCGCCGATAAGCGCTGCGGTGACTTCCCGGCCATCGGTGAGGCGCACACGCACCTTGCGCGCCCCCACAACGACGTGCCTATTTGTCACAATCAGGCCATCCGCGCGAATAATGAACCCGGAGCCGAGCGCGGCGGTCGGGCCTTGGTCGTGCGCTTGATCACCGCCGGACCCGGACAGCAGACGCCGAATAACCGTCTGCACGGCGTCATAATCGCCTGCAGTGGCTCGTGCGGCGGCGCGTTGACCCGCTCCTATGGGTGCCTCCTCCACCAGAACGGTCACGACGCTCGGTGCGACACGCCGCACCAGTGCGGCGTAACCGGTCGGGTCGGCACTGCCGGGCGCGCACATCATGGCGCCGCTTAGAGCAACGATGGCCGACAGTCTTTGTCTCATGGGACGTGCTGCACGAGGTTGAGCGAAGGACAGCATGACTGATCTTCCTTTCGCGAGTGGCTCGATCCTACCCCAATTTGCGTGTTGAACCGCCGCCGATGCATTGCCCGCACCCGCATCAGCACGCCTGGAGCCCCGCGTTTCTCCTGATCGCCTGCGCAATGGCGGACCAATCGACGTCCTTGCCTTCCTGCGCAATGACCTGCAGCAAGTGATCGCGCAGCAGGCTGAGCAGCGGCATCGGCACGGCGAGGGCCTCTGCGGATTGGCCCACCAGGCGCATGTCCTTGAGCCCGAGCGGCGCGGCGAACCCCGCGGGCTTGAATTTTCCTTCCGCGAGAATCGCGCCGTAGGTTCGAAACACGGGAGCGTCGAACAGGGTGCCCGTCAGCACCTCCAATAGCTGCTGCCTCTCGACTCCGCCCTTCTCGGCGAGCGCCATCGCCTCGCCCAACGACTCGATGCTCGATAGAATCATGAAATTGCCGCAGAGCTTCACCAGACTGGCCGCCGACGGCGTCTTCCCCACGTAGAACACGCGTTGGCTGATGGCGCCGAGCAGCGGGGCTGCCGCTTGCAGATCGCCTGGATCTCCGGCCGCCAACACGAACAGTTTGGCGGCGGCCGCGGCGGCGGGCCGGCCGAAGACCGGGGCGCATAGAAAGCGCCGGCCGCGTTCGCGGTGCGCGGCCGCGACGCGGTCTGCCGTGGCCACGGCGATGGTGCTCATGGAGACGTGCAGCGCGTTGGCACCCAGCCCTGCGAGCAGGCCCTCATCGCCGCCGAGCACCGACTCCAGTGCCGCATCGTCGGCCAGCATCGTGAACACCACGTCCTTGCCCGCGGCAGCCGCCTTGGGGGTGGCCGCGAGGGCGGCGCCGGCCTCCGTGAGAGGCCGCGCCTTGCCCGCGCTGCGGTTCCACACGGCGACATCATGCCGTGCGCCCAGCAGATTGGCGGCGATGGCCGCGCCCATTTGTCCCAAGCCGATGAATCCGATTTTCATGATTAACGCCTCCATCCTTCAGCTGAGGGTAAGATCCGTCAATTCGCGCCTAAATGCCGCCTCATCGGTTGCCGGCCGGTCGTACTCGCGTGCGTAGCGATGTCCGGCGTACACGGCGGCGGCGATGGTGCTCGGCGCCAAGCAATCGCCGATGGCCGTGACCGAGGCGATTCCCGCCTGCGCGAGCGCAGCCCCTGATGCATTGAGCGACAGGAGCAGTTCCTCGTTGGGCAGGCGCGAGGTGACGGTGATGACCGTCGCGGCCTGCAAGGTTTCGCGGCTGCCGGTGTAGGTGCATTCGAGTACCACCCGTGAGCCGTCGTATTCGACCACATTGCGGCTGGTGCGCACCGCGATGCCGAGCTCCAGCACGCGCTTTTGAACGGCGTGCTGCTCCAGAGTGTTGACCGTCCAGGCCGAGACCCGGTCGGAGGGGGTGATCAGCGTCACCTCGAGTCCGTCCGAGCGCAATTGTTCGGCGAGCAGCGCACCCCAATAATAATGATCGTCGTCGAACACCGCGACCGGTCCCGAGACGCGCACTCCGTCCGCCCAGTCATCGGGCGTGAATACGTTGCGCGACGCGTCGAATCCCGCGATGGGGCGGCTGTGGGCCCTGCCGACGCCATCGCGCCGCCAGCGGCTGCCGGTGGCAATGACCACCCGGGTGGCCCCGAATTCCAACACGTCTGCGGCGCTGACCGGGCTTGCTCGCAGGATCTCTACGTGCTGCATCTTGTTCAGTTGATTCAGGCGATAGTCCCTGACCCGCGCCCAGGCCGCGAGTCCCGGCAGCCGCGATTCGCGCGTCACTCTGCCCCCCAATTGCCCGCCTGCCTCGGCCAGGTGAACCGTATATCCGCGCCTGCCCAGCACGCGCGCGCACTCGAGGCCTGAGGGGCCTGCGCCGACGATGAGAAAGGTATCGGTTCCCGAGCGCGGCGGCACGGTCTCGGGGTGCCAGCCCTTGCGCCACTCCTCCCCCATGGTGGGATTCTGGGTGCAACGGATCGGGGTCATGGTGTAATCGCCGGTGACGCAGACATTGCAACCGATGCATTCGCGGATGTCGTCGACGTCTCCGTTCTCGATCTTCTTCGGCAGGAATGGATCGGCGATGGATGGGCGCGCGGCGCCGATCATGTCGAGGATGCCGCGCCGAATCTGCGACACCATGGTGTCCGGCGAGGTGAAGCGGCCGACGCCGACCACGGGCTTGGTCGTCACAGTCTTGACGAATCGAACGAATTCTTCCTGATAGCCTTCGGCCGCGAAACGCGACGTCTTCGAGTCGTTGGGCCAATCGCTGACGTTCACGTCCCACAGATCCGGCAACTCCGCGAGCATGGCGACGATCTCGCGTCCCTCGGCCTGCGCACGGATGCCGTCCTCGCCGCGCAGCTCGTCCACTGCGAAACGTACCGCAACGGCACAATCGGCGCCGACGGCCTCCTTCGTATCCTCGATGAGCTCGCGCAACAAACGCGCGCGGTTGACCAGGCTCCCGCCGTACTCATCCGTCCGATGGTTGTGCCGGCTCTGCAGGAAATGCATGGCCAGCGACAGGCTGTGGCCGGCATACACATAGACGATGTTGAATCCCGCGCGGCGTGCGCGCAGCGCCGCATCGCGATGCCAGCGGCGGTAGGCACGGATGTCGGCCTTGTCCATGGCGCGCGCCTGCAGGGGCGCGTAACTGGCGGAATTGACCAGGTGGCCGGGCGCGAGAGGAACCTCGCGCGAGTACAGATTGGACGCGTTCATGCCGGCGTGTACCAGCTCGATCGCGGCCAATGCACCGTGGCTGTGGATGGCATCCGTCATGAGAGCGAGCGCCGGCAGATCGCGGTCGTCCCACAAGCGCCCCTCGATGTACGGGGAGATGTCGCTCGACGGATGTATTTCCACCTCTTCCGTGCTCACCACCGCCCATCCGCCTTCGGCTTTGACGGCGCGCATGCCGGCGTGTGCACGCGGCCTCAAGTAGCCCATGCCGTTGCAGTGAGGGACTTGATAGAACCGGTTCTTGGCGATGACCGGGCCGATCTTGACAGGCTGAAAAAGAATATCGAAGCGAGGATCGCGGCTCATAGGCTCTCCGGTCAATCCCTTATTATCGCAGGCGCAGCCGCTCGCCGTATCCGGTCATTTCCAAGTATCCACGGCCGACGCGGCGCTGCCCATCGAAGGCTTGCACCGCACCCTCCCAATAGATCGCTCCGGTGGATGCCCGCGTATCGTTTTCCTGATCGTCCAACAGGGGCGCGAGGTTCAACACTCGAGGTCCCGCCCGTATCTGCCATTCCACGGGGTAGGCGATTTGCGTGCGGGGCGATGTCCAGCGCCGAGAGGCGCTGAACTGCACATCCTGCGGCTGCAGGATTTGCACCAGGCCGTCCGCGCTGCGCAGTGTGCCGCCCGCCCAACGCGGCTCCCCGCGCGTGCCGCGGATGCGGAAGGCCATGAGTGCGGCGCCGTCGTCCAAATTGATGCCGATCCAGTCCCAGCCCGCGGCCCCCGTGTCCAAGTACTCGCTGGACCATTCGTGATCCAGCCAGGCCTCTCCGGTCACCTGATCGGTGCTGCCGCGGCGCCCCACGCTGCCCGTGACTTTGAGGTGCGGCAGGCTGTAGTAGTAGCTTGCGGCCTGCGCCGCGGGGCCCTTGCGGCTGAACCCGGAATCGCCGTTGAGCAGAACTGCCTGTGTCGGCGCGAGATTAAGGTCGAGCGAGAAATCTTGCGCCTCGATCCTCGCCGAGTAGCCGCCCGCGGTACGCTCCAGCGACCAGCGATCGATCCACACATGGGTGTCGCCGACCGAGGCCTGCGCGAGCCCCAACCCGGCGCGGCGGACGCGCTGGTCCTGCCAAAGCCGGCCGCGCTCGGGATCGCTGAGCGCGCTGTGCGCAATCAGGATCTGGTGCGGCGTGAATGCGCTGGGATTGCTCTCATCGATGGGGGGTTTCGTGCGGAAGAAGGTGATCTGAAATCCCAACGGCTTGGCCCCGGCGGTGGTGAGCCAGCCCGTCACGTACCACCACTCGGTGCGAAATTGCGGGTGGCTGCCGTAGTCCGCGGGGAATTGCAGCACATGACCCGCAAGGACCGGCGCATAGGAGGGGGTGGCGGCAAATCCCATGCCCGCGGCGGCGAGGATCGCGGCGGCGAGAAGCAGCGGCCCGGATCGCATGCGCCGGGTGCTCATTCACCAGTCCTCTCGAACGGCTTGTACCGCATCCTGGCTCATCGCCGCGCGGCCGCTCCAAATCGCGGTGATGGCCGCCGCAGCGACCAGCGTGAGGCTGAGTACGGCGAGCTCACGGACCGGGATGGCAAGGTCAATGCTCCAATTGAAGGATTGACGATTGATCACGTAGACCAGCACCAGGCTCAATGCCGTGCCGAGCGCGAGTCCGTAGGCCACGCCGAAGGCGCTCATCAAGAATCCCTCGCTCGCCAGCATGCCGATGACCTGCCTGCGCAGCATGCCGATGTGCCGCAGCACGCCGAACTCGGCGCGGCGGGCGAGTGCGGTGGAGCCGGCCGCGAAGCTCACGCCGGTGAGGCCGATGAGCACCGCGATGGCTTCGAGCGCGTAGGTGACGGCGAATGCGCGGTCGAAGATCTGCAAGCTGCGCTCGCGCAGCGCGGTACCGGTCATTATTTCAAGAGAATCGCCGCGTGCGAATCGTGCGCGCAGTGCGGATTCGGTGAGCGCCGCGCCGGCGCCGGGCTTGAGCCACACCGAGCCCTCATTGGCGCTGTCATCGCCGGTGGCGGCGATGTACGCCGCGCGCGAGATCACGAGGGCACCCGAGGCGCGTGCGTAGTCGCGCCAGATGCCCGCCACCGTGAACCGCCGCATGCGCCCCGCCAGCGGCAGTCCGATCTGGGTGCCCAGCCGGTAGCCGTACAGATCCTGCACGGCTTCGGATATCCACACGGGTTGCGCCGTCGCAGAAAGCGGCAAGGCGAGGCTTCGCACCAGCGGCAGCTCCTGCGCGGTTTGCTCAGGCGTGGCGCCGCGCGCGATCAATATCACCGGCGCCCGCGCAGGGTCGAGCAGCAGCGGCCGAGTGCGGCGAAACTCGATCCGTGAAACGCCGGCCACCGCGGCGAGCCCCGCTTGATCGGCAGCCGACCAGTACGCGGTGTCATTGCCCAACGGCTCGCGCAGCTGAATGTCGGCGGGCAGGAGCTTGCCCAGCCAGTGCTCGAAGGATATTCGGAACGAGTACACCATGATGGCCATGGCCACCATCAGGCTGAAACTCACGATGATGGAGGCGAGACTCAACGTCGACAGGCCGACGTTTTCGCGCAGCTGCGCCACGGCGGTGTCGAGCACCAAGCGGCGCGTTCGCGGCGCCCATCCCAACCCCTTGACCGTCAATGTCGGCACCAGCAGCACCGCGCCGAACAGCAGCGAGGCGATGGCTGCATAACCGAACACCGGCAGTCCTCCCACGGCGGGAAGGCTCGACAGCGCGGCGCCCAGTCCGAGCAGCGCGAGGCCGGAATAGGCGCTCGTGCGGGCCGCCTCCGCGAAAACGGCGTCGCCGCCCTTCAAGGCGCGGGCGGGCCGCTGACGCGCCGCTGCGCGGGCCGGCAGCCAGGCGCCGATGCCCGCCACGGCGGTTCCCATCGTCAAAAAGAGGAGCAAGGCCGTGGGTGCCGCGCGCAGCGAGGCGCCCACGGCATGCATTTGGCCGTTGCCGAGATCTCCGGTGAGGAACCGCAGGATGGCAGCGGCCACGCCCAGGCCGAGTACCACACCCAGGATCGAACCCGCCAATCCGAGGGCCGCGCCCTCGCCGATGAGCGCGCGCTGCAACTGGCCGCGCGTCACGCCGAGCGCCCGCAGCAGGGCGAGCGAGCGGCGCCTGCGCAGCACCGAGAGCGATTGCGTGGAGAACACCAGGAATGCACCGGTCCACAGCGCGACCAGCGCAAGCATGTTGAGGTTGACCCGATAGGCGCGAGTCACGCTGACCGCTCGATCGCGTTCTACCTGCGGGGCGATGGCAAGAACGCCGGCGGGCAACGTCTTCTCCAGGCCGCCTCGGAAGGCTTCGGCGTCGACGCCCGGTCGCAAGCGCAAATCGATGCGATTGAGGCGGCCGAGATGGTCCAAGGTCCACTGCGCGGAGGCGATGTCCATGAGCCCCAGTGCCTGCGAATACGTGCTTTCGGAGAGAATGCCGAGCACACGAAGCGTCCTCGGCGCACTGCCGACGGTGATTGGGAGCGCCTCACCGCGCCGCAGGTCGAGTTCCGCAGCGGCACGGCTGCTCAAGTAAATGCCGTCGGGCCGGAACAGCGCGAACAGGCCCTCGCCCAAGTCGCCGATGAGCGCGGGCTGCAGGGCGGCGGCGCGGAATGGGTCCACGCCCAGCACCTTGAGGGGGTCGCGCCGTCCCGGCAGAGCCACTTGCAGTTCCAGGACGGGACTGGCCACGCTCACGGCGGAATCGGCGGCGAGCTCGCTGAACAGGCGATCGGGAAAGCCGTCGCGCGGACCCCTCACCACCACGTCGGCCTCACCCACCAGCCGTTTGGTGGCCAGGCCGAATTCATTGAGTGCGGCGCCGTTGACCAAGTACACCGCCGCTCCGAGGGCCACCCCCAGGGCGATGGCGAGCACGGTGATCAGCAATCGGCCGGGCGATTCTCTCAGCTGCGCGAGCAGCAGCACCCGCCAAACGGTGAATGCGCCGCCGGAGTTGCCCGCGCTGCTCATGGACCGAAGCGCAAGGGCTTAAGGCCGTCGGCATCGAGCACCAGGATGCGATCGGCCGTTTCAGCCGCGGTGCGCGAATGCGTGATCAAAATGCCGGCGCCTGCGTTCGATTTCACCTGCGAATGCAACAGGGCCAGAATCTGCGCCGCGGTGCGCGGGTCGAGATTTCCCGTCGGCTCGTCGGCCAGAAGCAGGCGCGGCCGATGCACGAGGGCGCGCGCGATGGCAATGCGCTGCACCTCGCCGCCGGACAGTTCCCGCGCAAAGCGCCGTGCGAGCGGCGCGATACCGACCGCGGCCAGCATCTCCGCGGTACGCTGCTTGCGCGCGGCCTCGCTTACCCCCAGAAGATCGAGAGGCAGGGCCACGTTCTGCTCGACGCTGAGGTAGGGCAGGACATGAAAGGCCTGAAATACGAACCCGACCGCACGGCGCCGCAGCAGCGTGACCGCATCGTCGTCCAAGGTCGACAGATCGACGCCGTCGAGCAGCACCCGTCCCGAGTCCGGCTGATCGAGGCCCGCGAGCAGGTTGAGCAGCGTGGACTTGCCGACGCCGGACTCTCCCATGATGGCAAGATATTCGCCTTGGCGCAGTTCGAGCGCCAGCCGCTCGAACAGCGGCGGGCGATCCGGCGCATAGCGCTTGCCGAGGTTCTCGAGCCTCAGAACGGCGGAATCAGCCAACAGGTCCCTCGTCAAAGCCGTGCCCGCCGAGAGTCAAGCGGCGTCGACTCCGATCATGGCTTTGACTTCAAGGAAATCGCGCAGACCGAACTCTCCGTATTCGCGGCCGTTGCCCGACATCTTGAAACCGCCGAAGGGCGTTTGCATGTCTCCATAGGCGCCGTTCAAGGCGACCTGGCCCGCGCGGATTCGGTTGCCGACGCGCCGCGCGCGCACATTGTCCTGCGACCAGACGTAGGCGGCCAACCCGTAGGGTGTGTCGTTGGCGATTTGCACCGCCTCCTCCTCGGTGCGGTACGGCAGGATGCACAGCACGGGTCCGAAGATCTCCTCGCGCGCGATGGTCATGTCGTTGCGCACGTTCGAGAAAATCGTAGGCTTGACGAAGTAGCCCTTCTGCAAGCCTTCCGGGCGCCCGAGGCCGCCGGTCACGAGGTGCGCACCCTCGGCGATTCCCTTCTCGATGTACCCTTCCACCCGCTGGAATTGCAGCTTGGACACCAAGGGGCCCACGGTGGTCTTGTCGGAGGAGGGATCTCCCACCACCACCAGGGACTCCGTGATGCGTTTGGCGATGGCTTCCACCGCCGCCATCTTCGATTCGGGAACCAGCATGCGCGTCGGCGCATTGCAGGACTGGCCGGAATTCTGGAACACATGCAGCACGCTCTGTTTCACGGCGCGCTCGAAGTCGGCGTCGTCCAGCAGCACATTCGGCGATTTGCCGCCCAATTCCTGATGCACCCGCTTCACCGACGCGGCGGCGCAGCGCGCAACTTCGGTGCCGGCCCGGGTCGATCCGGTGAACGACACCATGTCGACGTCGCGATGCGAGGCGAGCGGGGCGCCGACGTTCGGGCCGTCGCCGTTCACGAGATTGAACACTCCCGCGGGAACCCCGGCTTCATGCATCACCTGTGCCCACAGCAGGGCGCTGAACGGCGAATACTCCGAGGGCTTGAGCACCATGGTGCACCCTGCTGCGAGCGCCGGCACCACCTTCGCGGCGACCTGATTCATCGGCCAGTTCCACGGAGTGATCAGGGCGCACACACCGACCGGCTCTTGAACCAGCCGCGTGGTGCCGCGCCTTTCCTCGAACTTGAAGGTTTTCAGGACCTCGATCATGGCGCTGATGTGGCCGACGCCGATCCTGGTCTGTGACCCCTTGGCGAGCGTGATGGGAGCGCCCATCTCCGTGGAGATGGCGCGCGCGAATTCATCGTAGTGTGCCTTGTAGGCGGCGAGAATCCGCTCCATCAGCGCGAGTCTCTCGGCCGGAGTGGTGCGTGAGTAGCCGTCAAAGGCACCCCGCGCCGCGGCGACCGCGCGGTCCACGTCTTTGGCGGTGCCCATCGATATCACGCCCGCCACCGTTTCGGTGGCCGGGTTGATGACTTGGAAATCCTTCGGTTCGGCCGGGTCGACCCAAGCGCCGCCAATGTAGAACTGCCGATTGTCGTAAGTCATCGCTGCCCCTCAAGGATTCGGATTCGTCGCACCATTCTACCCGTTGCCGCGTGGGGACGGTGCCGCTCTTGTCGCCAGGCGCCGACGTTTGGCCTGCAACCCACATAAGCCCCATGATTTTCTCGCGGATTTTGCGGTCGTAGTTCTCATTTTGGGCGGCGCTTTATTGTTAGTCTGCTAAACGCATTCGCCTCGCGCAAACATGGTTTTTTGGAGCCTTTATCTATGCCCCGTATCGCAGCACTGCTCTGTATATTCGGTCTTGGCTGCTGCGCGCCGCCGACGTATGCCGGAACGAGCGGGGCATTGCCGGAGTTCAACCCGGTAAACCGCAGCCCGGTGTCCATAGGACCCGAAGCGTCCCGGCTGATCGTGGGCTTCCGGCCGACGCCGAGCAACGCAGTGACCCGCACCATGAGGTCGCGCGTCAAGGGACGGAGTTTCAGCTTCACCCAGGCAAGCACCAGCTCCGCGGATGTGGCTAATCTCGCAACGCGCAGCGGATTGGCAATGGCAAAGTCGCGGCAGATCACCTCCAGCACCCATGTCGTGTTCTTGAAGCAGAGGTTGTATGGAACCGACGTCGAATCCGCGCTCGCGAAACTTCGCGCCGATTCTGCGGTGCAGTTCGCCGTCATCGATCGACGCCGCTACGTGCAATCAGCCGTCACGCCCGATGATCCGCTTTTTCAGCCGACGCCGGGGATGGCCAGCGGCCAGTGGTACATGCTGGCGCCGAACCCGACGGTGGTCGTCGAGGGCGTTTCGACCTCCGACCTTTCGTCTACCGATGCGGTGGACGCTTGGAGCATCACCACCGGCAGCTCAGGGATAGTGATCGCCGACGTCGATACGGGGGTTCTGTTTGATCACCCCGACTTGCTGCGCGCGGGGTTGGGCGGCCGCCTGCTTCCGGGATACGATTTCGTGGGCGAGGATTTCAATCCCAACAGCCCGTATAACGGACTGGGCACTTTTTTGATCGCCAACGACGGCGACGGATGGGACCCAGACCCGTCCGATCCCGGCGATTGGATCACCAACTCCGACCTGTCGAACTCGCTGTTCGCGGGTGACACCGCAGGCCCGAGTTCCTGGCACGGCACGCGAGTGGTGGGAATATTGGGTGCGCTCACCGACAACGGCATCGGCATCGCCGGTATGACTCGGGGATCGTGGATCCTGCCGGTACGCGCGCTCGGCAAGGGCGGCGGCTACGACTCGGACATCCTTGCGGGCATCCAGTGGGCCGCAGGCCTTTCGGTCACGAACCCTGACGGCTCCGCGGTTCCCGATAACCCGTACCCCGCGGACATCATCAACCTGAGCTTGGGCGGCGACACGACCAGTTGCTCCAGTCAAAACGGAGCTGCCTATGAGAGTGCGCTCACGACGGTGACCGGCATGGGAGTTCTTGTGGTCATCTCGGCGGGCAACTCCAACGTCGCCGGGGTCGAGTTGCCGGGCAACTGTGCCGGGGTGGTACCCGGGGTCATGGCCGTGGCGGGATTGCGCAATGTGGGCACCAAGGTGGGCTTCAGCAGCTTCGGGCCCGAAGTCAGCCTATCCGCGCCGGCCGGCAATTGCATCAACGTCGCGGCCGGCAGCAATTGCCTGCGCTCCATCGACACCACCACGGATCTCGGCGCCATGGGGCCGCTGACCGGGTCGAGCTACACCTACACCAATGAACAGAATCCCAATCTGGGCACCAGTTTCGCAGCGCCCATCGTCTCCGGCATTGCGGCGCTGATGCGCTCGGTCAACGGCAATTTGACCCCGGCGCAAGTGGCGGCGCGAATGCAAGCGACCGCCGCCGCATTTCCTCCGAATACCGGCAATCTGCCGGTCTGCCCGTCAACGGACGACGTTGGTGCAAACGCCACTTTCCAATGTTCCTGCCCCCCCTCCGGCCAGTGCGGCAGCGGCATGGTCAACGCGCTCAGCGCCGTCAACGCGGCGCTCAACCCCATTGCGGTGATTTCTGCTACGGGCAACACGATGTTCGACGCCGGCGGCAGCGTGGCGGCCTGCAATCTGAGCGTCGCGTCCTATGCGTGGGTTGCGAGCGGCGGTATTTCGATCACGGCAGGCGCCGCCGCCGCACAAGTGACGGTTCTTTCCACCGGCAGCACGGGAACATTGACGCTTACGGTCAAGGATTCGGCGGGCCATGTCGACACCGGCACCGTCTCATTCACTGCCGCGGGCGTGGCCACGGTCAACGCGCCGACCTCCGCGGGCACCTCCGCCACGGCGTGTCCCACGCCGCTCACGATCACACCGGCGCCGCCCACGGTCACTCAGGCATTCTCGCCGGCCAGCGTCGGTGAGAACGTCGCCGCGACGCTCACGATCACCTTCACCAATACCAATGGTTTTGCGCTCACCCAGTCGGGCTTTACCGAGACGGCACCCGCCAACTTGGTCATCCAGACCTCCCCGGCACCGACCACCACGTGCGGCGGTGCATTGGGAACCTTGACCAGTTCGGCGAGGGCCGTGACTCTGGCCGACGCGAATATTCCGGCGAATGGCAGCTGCACCATAACCATGAGTGTGAAGAGCGCGACGGCGGGCGGCTACACCAACTCGATCGCCGCGCAGTCGCTCATGACGGCTCCGGCCGGCGGCAATGCGGCGAGTGCCGCGGCGGCATCGCTCACGGTGACGGCACCGAGCAAGGGCGGCGGCGGCGCCTGGGATTGGTGGGACACGCTGCTCGTCGTGGGAGTCCTGCTCGCGGGCCGTCGCTACGGGCGGCGGCCGACCGCCGCTCTGGTGCGCCGATCGCGCTCGCGGCGTTCGCCCTAAGCCCGGTCTCTGCGCCGGGCGCACCGCTCGGCTATAATCCCGCGCATGAATACGTTGCATGCCGCGCGCACGATCGTGCAATCGGTGAAGACTCATCGCGATGTGCGCGGCAGCGTTTTTGAGCCGCTGAACGATGCGGAACTGGCCGCCCAGAAGAACGTGCACGTGGTGCTGACACAGCCCAACGAAGTGCGCGGCAACCATGTGCATCGAAACGCGGTAGAAATCACCTCCGTGGCCGGGCCCTGCTTGATCCGCCTCAAGGAAGATGGGGAGATCCGCGATCTTCAGGTGCCGGCCGGGGAGATCTGGCGGCTCACCATCCCGCCGGGCGTGGTGCACGCGTTTCGCAATACCGGCGAGGGCGTGATGGTGCTGGTGTCCTTCAGCAGCCGGCTGCACGACCCGACCGGCGGCGACACCCAGCGGGAAACGATTCTCTAGGCCGGGCAGGGCGCACATGAGCCGCGCATTCGCACAGCGGCGCAACGCCGCAACGCTCAGAGGATCTTGCACGCCTCATCGAAGGGCAGGCGGGGGCTGCGCGGGTACAGCAGCTCGGTGGTGCCCGCCCCCAGGGCGCAAATGAAATTCGACCTGACCGAGGTTCCCCCGAAGAACGCCGCATCGACCTTGGCGTTGTCGAATCCGGACATGGGACCGCAATCGAGGCCGAGGGATCGCGCCGCCATGATGAGGTAGGCGCCCTGCAGGGAGGCGTTGCGCAGCATCACCACCCTGCCGACGTCGGGGTTCTTGAACCCTTCTCCGGCCTGCGGGCGATGCGGAAATAGAAAAGGGATTTTTTCGTGGAACTTCTCGTCCATGCCGATGATGACGGTGACCGGCGCCTGCTCCACCTTGACCACATTTCCGGGTGAAACGCAGCCGACGAGCGTGGCCTTGGACGCGGCGGAGGTCACAAAAACAAATCGCGCGGGGCTGGAGTTGGTCGCGGTGGGCCCCCATTTGAGCAGATCGTAAAGGGCGCGCAGCGTCTTCTCCGGCACCGCTTCCGGGGACCAGCGGTTGTAGGAGCGCGCTTCGCGAAACAACAGATCGAGCGCCGCATCGTCGAGTGCTTTTTTCATCAGTCGTTCCCATCAACCCGCAGCGGCGGATTCGAGTTCATAGCCCCGTTTGAAATCACGGATGTGCTTTTCCATCCAGATGCGCGCCTGTTCGCTGCGGCGCAGTTTGATCGCCCCTGCGATCTTGGCTTGCGCGTCTTGGATGCGCATCCGCGCCTGCGGAACGCGGTCGATCATATGGGTGAGCGTCGGCGCGAGCAATAGATTGAGCGGGGCCTGCGACAGGGACAGCACTTGGTTGCCGCTCGCCGCGGCGACGGCGGTGAAGAAATCCACCACCGCTGAAACCGCCGCCGGGGTGTCTTCGGCTTCGCGCTTGAATCGAGCCGCGGCGCGTTCCAGCGCCTTGAGCTGGTCAGGGGTGCGTCGCGCCGCCGCATAGTGCGCGGCGACGGGCTCGATCGCCATCATCGCTTCCCACAACTCGAGGAAGGTCACATCGTGGAGCGCCAGCGCACGGCTCACGCCGGAGCTCACGCGGCGCGGTTCCGGGCGGGTGACGCGCAGGCGCTTCTCGCCGCGCACGCGCCCCAGCAATCCATGGGTTTCGAGTTCGCGAATCGCCTCGCGGATGGTCGAACGGTTGACGCCGAACTGCCGCGCCAGATCCGCTTCGGAGGGCAGCGGATCGCCCGCGCGCAGCGAACGGCCGACGATGCGCTGCTCGATGACGTTGGCGATCTGGCGGTAGGCGGGGTGATCGTCGAGCGGCGCGAACAGATCGCTCACGAATCCTCCCCGAACAGCTCGCGGCCGATCAGCATGCGGCGGATCTCGGAGGTTCCGGCGCCGATTTCATACAGCTTGGCGTCGCGCAGCAACCGGCCGGTGGGGTAGTCGTTGATGTAGCCGTTGCCGCCCAGGAGCTGGATGGCATCGAGCGCCGCACGGGTCGCCGCCTCGGCGCAGAACAGGATGCAGCCGGCGGCATCTTTGCGGGTGTGGTCGGCGCGATCGCAGGCGGCCGCCACCGTGTAGGCGTAGCTGCGGCAGGCATTGAGCGCGGTGTACATGTCGGCGAGCTTGCCCTGCACCAGCTCGAAGGTGCCGATGGCCTGCCCGAATTGGCGCCGCTCGCGCACATAGGGCACGGTGACGTCGAGCGCCGCCGCCATCAATCCTAAGGGGCCGCCGGACAAGACCACGCGTTCGTAGTCCAGGCCGCGCATCAGCACGCTCACGCCCTGGTTCTCCTCGCCCACGAGGTTTTCGGCGGGCACCTCGCAGCCGTCGAACACCAATTCGCTGGTGCTGGAGCCGCGCATGCCGAGCTTGTCCAGTTTCTGTGCGGGGGTGAATCCTTTGAAGCCCTTCTCGATGATGAAGGCGCTGATGCCGCGGGCGCCGGCCTCAGGGCGGGTTTTCGCATACACCACCAGCACGTCGGCTTCGGGACCGTTGGTGATCCACATTTTGCGGCCATCGAGCACATAGCGATCACTGTGCCTCGCCGCCTTGAGCTGCATGGACACGACATCCGAGCCGGCGCCGGGCTCCGACATCGCGAGCGCGCCCACGTGTTCGCCGCTCAAGAGTTTGGGCAGGTACTTGCGCTTCTGCGCGTCGGTGGCATTGAGCGCCAGCTGATTCACGCACAGGTTCGAATGCGCGCCGTAGCTCAAACCCACCGCGGCCGAGGCGCGCGAGATCTCCTCCATGGCGATGGTGTGGGCGAGGTAGCCCAAGCCTGCGCCCCCGTGGTCGGGACTCACCGTCAGCCCCAGGAACCCCAGTTCGCCGAGCTCGCGCCATAGGTCGCGCGGAAACAGGTTGCTGCGGTCTATTTCGTTGGCGCGCGGCGCGATGCGCTCCTCGGCAAAGCGCCTCGCTTGTTCGCGCACGGCATCGATGACTTCGCCGAGCCCGAAATTGAACTCGCGGTAAGCAGAATTGGCCATTCACCCGCCCCCATTGTCAACGCACCCGAAATCGTTGGATAATCGGACTGTCGGACAATTTTGCCACTCTCAAGGCAACAAAGCCAATGGCCCAGATCGTCTCGAAAATCGACATCCGTTCGCAGGAATTCGCCGACAACCGCGCCGCCATGCGGCCGCTGGTCGACGACCTGCGCGACACGCTGCGGCGCAACGCCGAAGGCGGCAGCGCGGCGGCGCGCGATAAACACCGCAAGGGCGGCAAACTGCTGGCGCGGGAGCGCATCGCGGCGCTGCTCGACCCAGGCTCGCCGTTCCTGGAGCTGTCGGCGTTGGCGGCGCAGGGGGCGTACGGCGAGGATTTGCCTGGCGCAGGGCTCATCACGGGGGTGGGCCGCGTCGCGGGGCGCGAATGCATGGTGGTGGCGAACGATCCGACGGTGAAGGGCGGCACCTACTATCCGCTCACGGTGAAGAAGCACCTGCGCGCCCAGGAAATAGCCGGCGAGAACGCCTTGCCCTGCATCTATCTGGTGGAAAGCGGCGGCGCGTTTCTGCCCAAGCAGGATGAGGTATTCCCGGACCGGGATCACTTCGGCCGGATATTCTTCAATCAAGCGCGGCTCTCTGCGCAGGGCATCGCACAGATCGCCGTGGTGCATGGTTCGTGCACCGCGGGCGGCGCCTACGTGCCGGCCATGTCGGACCACGCCGTCATCGTGCGCAATCAGGGCCGGGTATTCCTGGGAGGACCGCCCTTGGTGCGCGCGGCGACCGGTGAGGAAATCGACGCAGAGACGCTCGGCGGCGCGGAGGTGCACTGCCGCCGCTCCGGAGTGACCGACTACTATGCGGAGAACGACACCCATGCGCTGGCATTTGCGCGCCGCGCGGTGGCGCGGCTGCGGGCCGGGCGCGCAACGGCGGGCGCGGACGGCGCGTCGCCCCCCGGAGGCCCTTCGGGCGCGGCGGGGCCCGCCTACGATCCCGAAGAGCTGTACGGCATCATCCCGCCGAGCGCGCGCAAACCCTACGATGTGCGCGAGCTCATCGCGCGCCTGGTTGACCGCTCGTGGTTCGATGAGTTCAAGGCGCTGTACGGCGCCACCCTGGTGTGCGGCTTTGCCGACATACACGGCAGAACCGTGGGAATACTCGCCAACAACGGCATTCTATTTTCGGAAAGCGCACTGAAGGGCACGCACTTCATCGAACTGTGCTGCCGCGAGGGCATACCGCTCCTGTTTCTGCAGAACATCGCGGGCTTCATGGTGGGCCGGGCCGCGGAGGCCGGCGGGATCGCCAAGGACGGCGCCAAGCTCGTGACCGCAGTGGCCTGCGCCGCCGTGCCCAAGTACACCGTGGTCATCGGCGGCAGCTTCGGCGCCGGCAACTATGCGATGTGCGGCCGCGCCTACGGCCCGCGTTTCTTGTTTCAGTGGCCGAACGCGCGAACCTCGGTGATGGGCGGAGAGCAGGCCGCCAGTGTCCTTGCGACCATCAAACGCGAGGCACTCGAGCGCGGCGGCGGCACCTTGAGCGAAGCAGAGGAAGAAAAACTCAAGGCGCCGATTCGCGAGCAATTCGAGCGCCAGGGACATCCGTACTACGCCTCGGCGCGGCTCTGGGACGACGGCGTCATCGATCCGCTCGACACGCGCCGCGCGCTGGGACTGGCGCTGGCGCTGGCCGCGGCGCAGGAAACGGCCGCGACGCGCTTCGGCGTGTTCCGAATGTGAGCGCGGCCGTGCTTCGCCGCCTGCTCATCGCGAACCGCGGCGAAATAGCCTGCCGCATCGCGCGCACCGCGCGCCGCCTGGGGTTGACCGCGGTGGCGGTGTATTCGGACGCGGACCGCACGGCGCGGCACGTGCGCAGCGCCGATGAGGCCTACTACTTGGGGGAGGCGCCTGCGGCGGAGAGCTATCTGAACATCGCGAAGATCGTGGCGCTCGCCGCGCGCGTGGGCGCCGACGCGGTGCACCCCGGCTACGGCTTCCTCTCGGAGAACGCCGACTTCGCCCAGGCCTGCGCCGAGGCGGGCCTGATCTTCGTCGGGCCGCCTGCATCAGCGATCCGCGCCATGGGCTCGAAGAGCGCCTCCAAGGCCGCGATGGAGGCGGCGGGTGTGCCGGTGGCGCCGGGATATCACGGAGACGACCAATCGCCGCAACGGCTGCTCGCCGAGTCGCAGCGGGTGGGCTTTCCGCTCATCATCAAGGCCAGCGCGGGCGGCGGCGGCAAGGGCATGCAGGTGGTGAATTGCGCATCCGAGGTCGGTGCCGCGGTGGAATCGGCGCAGCGGCTCGCACGCACGGCGTTCGGCGACGACCGGCTGCTGCTGGAGCGCTACTTTCCCCAGGCCCGTCACGTGGAAGTGCAGGTGTTCGCCGATTCCCACGGCGGCATGGTCACTTTGTTCGATCGCGACTGCTCGGTGCAGCGCCGTCATCAGAAGATCATCGAGGAGGCGCCTGCGCCGGACCTGCGCGACGAGGTGCGGGCGGCCATGGCCCAGGCCGCCATACGCTCTGCACGGGCGGTGGGCTATGTGGGCGCCGGCACCGTGGAGTTCCTGGTCGATGAGGCCCAGCATTTCTACTTCATGGAGATGAACACCCGCCTTCAGGTGGAGCACCCCGTCACGGAGTTCATCACCGGGATCGACCTGGTCGAGTGGCAGATCGGTGTTGCCGGCGGCGGGCGGCTGCCCAAGACGCAGAGCGATATCCGCCGACACGGCAGCGCCATGGAGGCGCGCCTGTACGCGGAGGATCCCGAACACGGATATTTGCCGAGCGTCGGGCGCATCGCACACCTGCGTTGTCCCGAGGCCGCTCCCGGACTGCGCCTCGATATGGGGGTGGACGAGGGCGATGAAGTGTCGCCGTTTTACGATCCCATGCTGGGCAAGGTCGTCGCATGGGGCGAGTCGCGGGGCGAGGCGGCGGATGGACTGGGCAGGGCCCTGGGCGGCCTCGAGATCGTGGGCGTGACCACCAACCGTGCGCTGCTGCTTTCGATTCTCGCGGACCGCGACTTTCGGCGCGGCGCCGTGGCAACGAACTTTCTCGGCGCGCAGCGTTCCTCGTTGTCGTTGGCGGATCCCGTGGCGGATGCCGCGGACGCCGTGCTCGCGGGGCTGTGGTGCGCCACGCGCGAAACCGCCGGCAACGCGCTATGGGCGGATACCCGCGGCTGGCGCTTGGGGGCGCCGCCGCGCAGCACATGGGCGTTCGGGGAACACCGCGTGGCGATCGACATGCCGGCGCCCGGCGTCTACCTCGCGCGCGTGGGGAGCAGGGAATATGCGTTGCGCGTGCTGGCGCGCGGCGAGGCGTCGATGGAGGTGGAACTCGCGGCACGGGTGGAGCGCCTGCGCGTCATCGAGGCGGACGAGGAGCTGCATCTGTTCCGGGGCGGGCGGCACGCGGCATTGCGCCTTCTCCGGACGCAGGACGCCCTGCAAGTCGCCGCCGCTGCCGAGGAGGGCTCGCTCCTCACGCCGCTGCCGGGGACCGTTGTCGCGGTGCACGTGGCGCAGGGCCAGAAAGTCGCACGCGGCGCGCCCTTGGTGACGGTCGAGGCTATGAAAATGGAGCACACTCTGACCGCGCCCCACGAAGGAGTCGTTGCGCGCGTGGCCTTCGGGGTGGCGGACAGAGTCGCTGCCGGTGCGATATTGGTCGAGCTTTCGCCGCTCGGTACCTAGGCCGCGCAGCGCGCAGCGCTACGCGACTTGTGCGTCGGCGGCCGCGGCCGCGGCGGACAGCGCAGGCAGCGCGACCTTGAACCGAGTCTCGTGGCCCAGCAAAGTCGCCAGCGCGATCTTGCCGCCCGCCTCGTGCACGTAGCGGCGCACCAGCGACATGCCGCTGCCGTGCGGCGCTTCGCCGGGGGCCGAAGTCAGCGTCGTGTAGCCGGACTTGAATATCAATTTGATGACCTGACGGTCGCGCAGGCGCGCCGCTGCGTCCTCGGCGATCAGACCGCGTGCGACGGCGGTGGAACGCACCTTGTCGGGATCGAGCCCGCAGCCGTCGTCTTGGAAGTGCAGCTCGAAGCTTTGATCGGGCATGGCCTTGAATTCGAGCTGCAGGGTTCCGTGCGGCGGTTTACCCAATTCCTTGCGTGCCGCCGAGGATTCGACGCCGTGCATGACGGCATTGCGGATCAACTGTATCGCCACATTCTTGATCGTCGCCTGGTAGCGCGGCGGAACGAGGTCGGTGCCGATGCATTCGAGCGCCACGACCTTCTTGTGCTCCTGCGCCACCAGTTCGGTGAGCGCGGTCAGCGTGCTGTCGAGGCTGCCGGCCGGAGCCATGCGATGCGCCTTGGGGACGGGGGACTTTTGCGCCGGCGCGGAGGTCTGCGCGGCGGGCGTTTTCCTCGCCATCTCCGCCAGGAATTTCGGCGCATCGATGATCTGCGTGCCGTTGTCCGTCATGCGCGACTCGGGCGACTCGGTGTCGGTTTCCACGGCGGGGCCGGCCTGCGCGGACATGGAGCGCAGCAGCGCGAACTGTCCATAGAGCTGATCGAGCTTGACGGCCAGCGGCAGGAAATCACTGCCGCTCAATGCGCCGCGGCTGCGCAATTCATGCAGCGAGTCCTCGAGCACCCTGGCGGCGGCTTCGAGCCCGCTGAGCTTGAGCGCTGCGGCATCGCGCCGCACTCGATCGACCTCCTCCAAGGTTTCCTCCAGCTTGCTGCGGAACGCATCGGCCTCGCGCGCAGGTTTCTTCAGCACCCCGTTGATGGTGTTCATGGAGGCGTCGGTGCGCCTCAGGAAGGCGCTGAAGCGTGCTCCGCCGGCCTGCAATACCGTCCGCAGGATCTCGCCCTGCGTGCGCAGCTGCATGCGCAAGTCCTCGAGCTCGCGATGCTGCTGGACCCGCGCGGTAATGTCGCTCACGCGCACCAGCCAGGCGCGCGATTCGCCTTCCAAGTCGACGGGGTGCAACTCGAACGAGTAGTGCGCGGTCTCGAAGCTGCCGTCCGGATTGCCCAGCCGCACTTCCACGTCCTCCAAGGGATTCGGCTGCGCGGGATCGACAGGCGCCGCCGCATCGAGCAGGCGCGCCGTGAAGGCGCGCACCGCGCTCAAGGTCTTCGCCGTGACGAGCGGGGAGATCAATTTGTCGAAGTTCAGGTTGGAGAAATCCTGGCGCCGAAACAGCCTGGCCATCGAGGCCGATAGATCGGGCCGGATCCCGTTCTTGGCGTCGAGCAGGAACAGGCCTTGCGCGCTGCTCTTGAGGATGGCATCGGTCAGCCGCCTGCCGGAGTCGATGAGATCCTGCTTCTCGCGCTCATGCCGTTTGACGGAAATGAACATATCGTCAGGGTGCCAAAGGGCCGCGCCCCAGGGCTTGACGGCTGTCACACCCCGAATACCCGTCGCTCAATGTTGTTGCAATGAGCCAGGTGCGAATGTGACCCGCCTCACAACGCGCGCCGTTAAGCGACGGCGGCCACCAACGGTCCCAAATCGGCCAGAAGTTCGTCCGCCGATGCATAACGGGCGCTTTGCTGCTTCGCCATGAGGCGATCGAGCAGGGGCTGCTGCATGGCCGCAGGAGACGGCAGCACGGGCACGGGAGAGGTCGTATGCTGCTCCATGATGGCGACGGCGCTGCGTCCGCCGTAGGGTCTCTGGCCCGTCAGCATCTCGTAGAACATGACGCCCAGGCTGTAGAGATCGGTGCGGACATCGACGCGCTGCCCCTGCGATTGCTCGGGACTGATGTAGTAGGGCGAGCCCAGCACCTGGCCGACTCCGGTGGTTCCTGCATCGTCCATCGAGCGGCGCGCCAGGCCGAAGTCGATGAGCACGGGTGAATTGTCCTCGCGCAACATCACGTTGGCGGGTTTGAGGTCGCGGTGCAGGATGCCGAACACGTGGATGACGCGCAGCGCCTCGGCGATGGCGCGCAGGTAGTACAGGCTCTCGTCCACGCTCAAGGGATTGCGCAGCCGGTCGCGCAGGTCGCCGCAGGGGAAGTATTCCATCGCCAGATACAGGTGATGGGGCAGAGAGCCGAAGTCGTAGATCTCGGCGATGGCGCGGTGGCTGATGCTGGAGATGATCTCGTACTCGCGCTGGAAACGCTCGGCGTCGTCGGCCTCGCGCGAGGACTCGCCGCGGTTCATGACCTTGAGCACCACGTTGCGCCGCAATCGCTCGCTGCGCGCGAGATACACCTGCGAGAAATTGCTGGTGGCAATTTCCTTGATGATGGAATAGCCGGGAACCTCGATGCCCGGCGCTTCGGTTTGGACCGGGCTGACCACCTTGGTCGCCTGGGCGGCGGCACGGCGCTTCGCGCAGGCTTCCATGACGGCCGCCAACAATTGGTCCCGGGTGATGCGCGCGAGCGGCAGGTAGTCCTTGGCGCCGCTCTTCAGGGACCTGACCGCCGCCATTTCATCGCCGTTGTCGGCGAGCACAATGCAGTACAGGCCGGGTTGAATTTGCAGCATTTGCCCCAAATCGTGCAGCGCCATGCGGGCTGACTGCTCGTCGGCGAAGTCGGCCTGGAGAATGACCGCATCCAGAGTGCGCTCGCCGATCAGGCGGATCACGCCGGCGGGCTCTCCGGCCGGCAGTGTGGTGACCTGGGCGTTGGGCCAATGGCTGGTGACATGGTGGGTGAGCCATTGCAGGCGCTTTGAATCGCCCCCCACCACCAGTAAGTTTGGACCGGTCACGTCAGCCATAGTAGGTCTGCCACAAGGAAACCCGAGCCTAACGCTAAAGGCGCGCCCTTGACCCGTCGGGATTTCACATTATTAAGGTTATGGGCGGGGCGCCCCCGGAACCAATGGAGCGGCGGTCTGGTCATAACGTTATCCGCATTGGTGTATTTGTATCGGTTTAGGAGGTCTTATTTCCATGGGAAGTATCAGAACCTGGTCGCTCGCACTGGTTGCGGGCATATTCATCGTCGTGGTCGCTCACCAGCGCTCGAACGCCGATGCTGCGCAGACTAGCCCCCAGGCCGCGCCGCTGGCCGTGACCCCGGCGCCTGCCGCGGGGCGGGTCACCGGGCTGCCCGACTTTTCCGGTCTGGTCGCCGAGAACGGCGCCGCCGTGGTCAATATCAGCGTGGTCGAGAAGCCGCAGAAGATGGGCAACTTCGGCGACGGTGAGTCCGACGACCCGATTTCCCAATTCTTCCGCCACTACCAGATGCCGGCGCCGGGGCGCGCGCCGCCCATGAGAGGGGTGGGTTCGGGATTCATCGCGACCCCCGACGGCTACATCCTCACCAATGCACATGTGGTGGACGACGCCTCGGAAGTGACCGTCAAGCTCACCGACCGGCGCGAGTTCGTGGCCAAGGTCATCGGGGTCGACAAGCGCAGCGACGTGGCCTTGATCAAGATTGCCGCCGCCGGACTGCCGACGGTGCACTTCGGCGACTCCTCGCAGCTCAAGCCCGGTCAATGGGTGGTGGCCATCGGATCGCCGTTCGGCTTCGACAACAGTGTGACCGCGGGGGTGGTGAGCGCCACGGCGCGTCCCTTGGATCAGGGCTATGTGCCCTTCATTCAGACCGACGCGGCCATCAACCCGGGCAATTCCGGCGGACCGCTGTTCAACGTCGACGGTCAGGTCATCGGCATGAACTCTCAGATTTACAGCCGCACCGGCGGCTACATGGGCATGTCCTTTGCCATCCCCATCGATCTGGCATTGAACGTCGAACACCAGCTGCTCACCAAGGGCAAGGTGAGCCGCAGCAGAATCGGCGTTGAGGTGCAGAACGTCGACCAGAAGCTGGCGACTTCCTTCGGCCTCAACAGGCCGCACGGCGCTCTGGTGAGTTCGGTGGACCCCAAGGGCCCGAGTGAAGGCGCGGGCGTCAAGCCGGGCGACGTCATCACCAGCGTCAACGGGCACAACATCGATCAGCAGTTCGAGTTGCCGACGGTGATTGCGGAAATTCCGCCGGGGAACATCGCGCACCTGGGGATCTGGCGCAATCACAAGGCCACCGAAGTGGACGTCAAAACCGTGCTGCTGGACGATGAGCCGGCGCAAACGGCGCACGCGCGCAGTGACAGCGAGGATGGCGGCGGCAAGCTGGGCTTGGCCGTGCGGCCGCTCGCTCCCAACGAGCAGCAGGAACTGCACACCAAGGGACGGCTGGTCGTGGAGGATGTATCCGGGCCCGCGCTGGCTGCCGGCGTGCAGGCGGGGGATGTGGTGCTCGGAGTCAACGGCTCGAGCGTGGCCAGCGTCGCCGATCTGAAGCGCGAAGTGGGGCGGTCGGGGCATAGCGTTGCGCTGCTGATCCAGCGCGAGGATGCGCAGATTTACGTTCCCGTCGACATAGGGTGAGGGATCAGGCCTAATCGCGGGCGTGCAAGCCGCCAACCCCCTATTCGCAAGCGTTGAACGGACTGTCGCCGGGTCCAGGCCGGCGACATTCATGCCGACCAACCGCGCCGAAATGGCGGCTCTCGGCTGGACGCAGTGCGACATCATCATCGTCACCGGCGATGCCTACGTGGACCATCCCAGCTTCGGCATGGCCATCATCGGCCGGGTGTTGGAAGCCTCGGGGTTCAAGGTGGGCATCATCGCCCAGCCGCACTGGCACGGCACTGCCGATTTCGAGGCACTGGGCGCTCCGCGCCTGTTCTTCGGAGTCACCGGCGGCAACATGGATTCGATGGTGAATCGCTACACCGCCGATCGCAGGGTGCGAAGCGACGACGCGTACACTCCCGGCGGGCAGGGCGGCAGGCGCCCGGACCGCTGCGTCATCGTGTACTCGCAGCGCATCCGCGAAGCCTTCAAGACGGTTCCCATCGTGATCGGCGGCATCGAGGCCAGCCTGCGCCGCATCGCACATTTCGACTATTGGTCCGAACAGGTGCGCCGCTCGGTGCTGGCGGATGCGAAGGCGGATCTTTTGGTGTACGGCAATGCAGAGCGCCAGATCGCCCAGATCGCGCGGCGCATGGACGCGGGGGAGGCCATCGCCGACATCACGGATGTGCGCGGCACGGCGTACTTGCGGCGCGGCATGCCGGCCGGTTGGGTGGAAATCGATTCGAGCGAGCTGGATGCCCCCGGCCCCTTGAATCCGCCCCTCGATCCCTACGCCTCGGAGCAGGAGCGCAGCAACCTCCATGCCGCGCTCGCCCCGGCCGCGGGCGCGGCTCCGGCGGAGAAGATCGTGAAGTTCTTCCGCAAGGTGCCGAATGCGCAGCGCGAACGCAGCGTCATCCGCCTGCCGTCCTTCGAGCAGGTGAGCGGGGATGCGGTGCTGTATGCGCATGCCTCGCGCATCCTGCACCTGGAATCGAATCCCGGAAATGCGCGCGCTCTCGTGCAGCGCCACGGCAGCATGGAGCTGTGGCTGAATCCGCCGCCCATTCCTCTCAGCACCTCCGACATGGACGCCATCTACGAGCTGCCATACGCGCGTCGGCCGCATCCCTCGTACGGCGCGGCGCGGATTCCTGCCTATCACATGATTCGCTTTTCCGTGGCGATTCAGCGGGGCTGCTTCGGCGGCTGCACCTTCTGCTCGATCACCGAGCATGAGGGACGCATCATCCAGAGCCGCTCCGAGGATTCCGTCATCAGGGAAATCGAAACCATCCGCGACAAGGTCTCGGGATTCACCGGAGTGATTTCCGATCTCGGCGGACCCACCGCCAACATGTACCGCCTGCACTGCAAGAGCCCCGACATCGAGTCCGCGTGCCGCCGCCCGTCCTGCGTGTTTCCCGCAGTGTGCCCGAATCTCAATACCGATCATGCGCCGCTCATCAACCTCTACCGGCGCGCGCGTGCACTGCCGGGCGTGAAGAAAGTGTTGATCGCCTCCGGCGTGCGCTACGACCTGGCGATCGAATCGCCGGAGTATGTCAGGGAGCTTGCGACCCACCACACCGGCGGATATCTGAAGATCGCGCCCGAGGCCATCGGCGAGGGCCCGCTGTCGAAGATGATGAAGCCCGGGGTCGGTGCCTACTACCGCTTCAAGGAGTTGTTCGACAAATATTCGAAGCAGGCCGGCAAGGAGCAGTATCTCATTCCCTACTTCATCGCGGCCCACCCCGGCACCCGCGATCAGGACATGCTCGACCTGGCGTTGTGGCTGAAGAAGAACGGATTTCGCGCCGACCAGGTGCAGGCCTTCCTGCCCTCGCCGATGGCGACCGCCACGGCGATGTATCACTCGGGCAAGAATCCGCTCCGGCGCATCACGCGCAGGAGCGAGGAAGTCGTCATTCCGAAGGGAATCAAGGTGCGACGCCTGCACAAGGCCTTCCTGCGCTACCACGACCCGGAGAACTGGCCGCTGCTGCGCGAAGCGCTGAAGCGCATGGGCCGCGCCGACCTTATCGGCAACGGCAAGCAGCATCTGATCCCGGCGTACCAGCCGGTCGGGGCTTCCCCCCGCGGCGGCCCGAAGCGCGGCGGGGCGCCGCTGCTGCCGTTTCGAACCCAGCACACGGGGCTGCCCAGGCCCGGGCGCGCTGCGCGCGCCGGATCTCCCAAGCCGCGCGGGCGTCCTTAGGAAATCGCTTGCTAGGCTCCCTGCGGTGCGATTAAAGTTCCGGGCTGTCTAGCGGTTTCACACCGCAATTCATCAACTTGGCGGGTTTGGGAGCGATGAGAACGCCCTTGGGCTCAAAGGGCGCGCGTGCAGCATGGACCAATGGATCGTACATAAATTCGGGGGCTCGAGCGTCGCCGACGCCGGCTGCTTCCGGCGGGTTGCCGACATCATCGAGGCCTCGCCGCGTCCGCGCGAAGCGGTGGTGCTGTCCGCCTGCCGCGGGGTGACGGACGCGCTGCTCGATCTGGTCACGCTCGCCGAAAAGCCCGACGGATACTTCCCGTCGGCCATCGAGGCGCTCAAGAAGCGCCATGTCGATCTCGCCCGCAGCCTCGTCTCCAGGGACGCATGCGCGGTCTATATCGAGCAGCTCGAGCGCGATTGCCGCGACATCGCCGGCATGCTGCAGACCGTGCGTCTCATCCGCTCCTCGACCTATTCGATGCGCGATGTGATCTCCGGATACGGTGAGATTTGGTCGACGCGGCTGTTCGCGCCGTTCCTGCGCGAGCGGGGCCGCATCAAGGGCGACGTGCTGTGGATCGACGCGCGCGAGGTCATCATCGTGGAATGGGGCTCGCTCGGCCCCGCCGTTCAATGGTCCGTGAGCGAAGCGAATCTGCGCCGTCTCGTGCCTGCGGGCTTCACCGGCCGCCTGGTAGTGACCGGATTCGTCGCGACCTCGGTCAAGGGCAATCAGACCACCTTGGGCCGCAACGGCAGCGATTTTTCGGGCTCCATATTCGGGGCCTTGCTCGGTGCCGAGGAGATCATCATCTGGACCGACGTCGACGGGGTGCTGTCGGCCGATCCGCGCTTGGTGCCGAACGCCCAAGTCATCGATCAGCTGTCGTACAACGAGGCGATGGAGCTCGCCTACTTCGGCGCCAAGGTGATACACCCGCAAACCATGGAGCCGGCGGTTGCGCGCGACATCCCCATCTATATCCGCAACACCTTTGCGCCGCATAAGCGCGGCACCCTGATCTGCGCCAATCCGGTCTCGGCGCTCCAGGTCAAGGGGATCACCACCATCGACCCGGTCGCGATCGTGAATCTCGAGGGCGCCGGAATGATCGGCGTGCCGGGAACCGCGCACCGCCTGTTCGGCGCACTGCGCGATGCGGGCATCTCGGTGATCTTGATCTCACAGGGCAGCTCCGAGCATTCCATTTGCTTCGCGATTCCGGAGGCGCAGGCGGTGCGCGCCGAGGAGGCGGTGCGGCGCGCATTCGACGCGGAATTGCGCGACGGACAGATTCAGCGGGTGGATGTCGGCCGCGGCATGAGCATCCTCGCGGTGGTCGGGGACGGCATGGCCGGCGCGCACGGCGTCGCCGCCAAGGTATTCAATTCTCTCGGCGATGCCGCCATCAGCGTGCGCGCGATCGCACAGGGCGCCTCGGAGCGCAATATCTCGGTGGTGGTCGACGGCAAGGTGGCGGCCAAGGCGCTGCGCGCCGTGCATGCCGCCTTCTACCTGTCGCCGAACACCCTGTCCATAGGCTTGATCGGGCCAGGAACCGTCGGCAGGGTGCTGTTGGCGCAGATAGAGACGCAGATCGAGCGGTTGCGCGCGCTCAATCTGGACCTGCGCGTGCGCGCGATCGCGAGCTCCAAGCGCATGCTGCTCGAGGAGACGGCGGTCGATCTCGATCGCTGGTCCGAGCGGTTCGCGGCAGCGGGGGAGCCGCTCGACCTTGAGAAGTTCGCCAATCACGTGCAGGCGGACTACATTCCGCACACGGTCATCATCGACTGCACGGCCAGCGCCGACGTGGGATCGCGCTACGTCGGCTGGTTGAAGCGGGGCATTCACGTCGTGACTCCCAACAAGAAGGCCAATAGCGGGGCGCTGCCGTACTACCGCGCCCTTCAGGAGGCGGGGCGCGCGGCGGGCACGCATTATCTGTACGAGGCCACGGTGGGCGCAGGCCTGCCCATCATCCAGACGCTGCGCGACCTGCGCGAGACCGGCGATGAGATCACCCGCATCGAGGGCATCTTCTCCGGCACCCTGGCATACCTCTTCAATGTGTTCGACGGCCGCGAGAGCTTCTCGACGATCGTGCGCGCGGCCAAGGCCAAGGGTTACACCGAACCCGATCCGCGCGACGACTTGTCCGGCATGGATGTCGCCCGCAAGCTCATCATCCTTGCGCGCGAAATGGGCCTCACTCTGGAGATGGCGGACGTGCGCGTCGAGGGGTTGGTGCCGCAGGCCTTGGAGAAGTGCAGCGTCGAGGAATTCATGGCGCGCCTTGCGGAATTCGACGCCGCCATGGCGGAGACGCTCGCGCAGGCGCGCGCCAAGAACGAGGTGCTGCGCTATGTCGGGCGGATCGATGCCGACGGCAATGCCACCGTGGGATTGATGCGCCTGGAGTCCAAGCATGCGTTCGCGAATATTGCGCTCACCGACAACGTGGTGCGCTTCGCGACCCGGCGCTACTGCGACAATCCCTTGATCGTGCAGGGGCCGGGAGCCGGTCCCGAAGTGACGGCTGCCGGGGTCTTCTCGGATCTGCTGCGCCTGTCCGCCTATCTTGGAGCACACCTGTAGATGCTCACCGACGTCACCGCCTTCGCACCCGCCACGGTCGCCAACGTCGGAATCGGCTTCGATATTCTGGGGCACACGGTGGATGCCGTGGGCGACAAGGTGCGCCTGCGCCGGATCGACGAACCGGTCGTGCGCATACGTTCGATCAGCGGCATCGCGGGTGAATTGCCGGTGCAACCCGAACAGAATACCGCGGGGCGCGCGGTGCAGGCCATGCATGCCGCGCTCGGGTTGGACTACGGCTTCGAGATGGACATAGAAAAGGGCATCCCGTTGGGTTCGGGCCTGGGCGGCTCGGCCGCCTCCGCGGTGGCGGCGGTGATTGCCGCGAACGCGCTGCTGCGCACCCCGGTGCCGCGGCTCGAGCTGCTCAAGTTCGCGATGGAGGGCGAAATCGTCGCGAGCGGCTCGGCGCACATCGACAATATCGCGCCTTGTCTGTTCGGCGGTTTGACCCTCACCGTAGGCATCGATCATCCGCGCGTGAAGCAGATTCCGGTCCCCCCGACGCTGCGCTGCGTTCTCGCGCATCCGCACATGTATCTGGGGACCCGCGAAGCTCGCGCCATCCTCAAGACCAATGTCACGCGCTCGGATTTCGTCTGGGCCAGCGCCAATCTGGCGGGGTTCATCAGCGGCTGCTACTCGAACGATTTGGACATGATTCGCGACTCCTTCAACGATGTGATCATCGAGCCGCAGCGCCACTCCCTGATTCCCGGATTCAAGGACGTACAGCGTGCCGCCATGTCGGCGGGCGCATTGGGCTGCTCGATCTCGGGAGCGGGCCCCACGGTATTCGCATGGGCCGAGATCCAGTATGCGGAGGCCGTACGCGGCGCCATGGTGGCGGCGTTCGCCGCGCACGGGCTTCAGTCCGACTACTGGATATCGGACATGGAGACCTACGGGGCCCGGGTGGTGAAGGCCTGATGCCCGGCATGAGATTCGTGAGCTCGCGCGGCGGCGCGCCGCCGGTCTCCCTGAGCGAGGCCATCGCGCGCGGGCTTGCCCCCGACGGCGGGCTGTACGTTCCGACGCATCTGCCCACGGTCGATCCTGCGGGCTTCGCGGGGGTGACGGGATTGCCGGACATGGCGCGCGCCGCACTCGACGGATTTTTCGAAGGCGATCGGCTGCACCCACTGCTCGGCGAGATCGCGGAGGCGGCACTCGACCTGCCGGCCCCCACGACCGCGGTGACCGCCTGCCCGGATCCGCTGTTTGCGCTCGAGCTGTTTCACGGACCGACCGCCGCATTCAAGGACTTCGGCGCGCGCTTTCTGGCGGAGAGTTTGCAGCGTCTGGAGACGCACGCGCCTTCGCCCATGACCATTCTGGTGGCGACCTCCGGGGACACCGGCGGGGCGGTTGCCGCCGCGTTCCACAGGCGCCCGTGGGTGCGCGTGATGATCCTGTATCCGGCGGGCCTGGTGAGTCCGCGGCAGGAGCAGCAGTTGTGCTGCTGGGGGGACAATGTGACGGCGCTGCGCATCGCCGGCACCTTCGACGACTGCCAGCGGCTGGTCAAGGAAGCCTTCGGCGATGCAGCCCTGAGCAAGCGGCATCGCTTCAGCTCCGCCAACAGCATCAACATCGGGCGTCTGCTGCCGCAGGCGGTCTACTATGCGGCATCGAGCCTGGATGTCGAACGGCGCACGCGCGCCAAGGCGTCCTACATCATACCGGCCGGCAATCTCGGCAATGCCTTCGCTGCGGTGTGGGCGCGCGCACTCGGATTCCCCATCGCGCGCATCATCCTGGCGCACAACATCAATCGCACCGTGCCTGATTACCTGGAAACCGGCGTCTGGCGGCCGCGCCCGAGCATCGCGACCCTGGCCTCGGCCATGGATGTCGGCAACCCCAGCAATATGGAGCGCATGCGGGCGCTGTATCCGACATTGCGCGAGATGCGGGAACATTTGAGCGCGGACAGCGTCGATGACGCTACAATCCGTAGCCGAATCGGAGAGGATTTCATGCACTATGGCCGGGAATGGTGCCCTCACACCGCGACCGCGGCGGAAGTCTACGCCCGCTTGAGCGCGGCGGAGCGGCGTGATCGCCCCTGGGTCGTGGTCGCCACGGCGCACCCCGCCAAGTTCAACGAGATCGTGGAGCCCATGATCGGCAAGCCGGTGACCGTTCCTGAAAGCCTCGACCGGCTGCTGCATCTGCCGCACCACGCGGTGGATCTACCGCCGACCCTCGAGGCTGTGAGCGCGGCGCTCGAATGACGAACATCGACGTGGACCCGAAATGGATTGGGATGGGCGCCGTCGGCGTGCTGCTGCTGGCCTGCGCCTTCTGGGGCTTGCGCGCGTACCAGAGGCGTTCGCGCCGGCGTGCGCTGCTCAGGCGGCTCGGACGCATCGCCTTCGAGGCGGCTCACCAGGTGCTCGTCCCCGACGGCATGGGCGGGTTCATCCACATCGACCACTTGCTGCTCACGCCGCGCGGGGTGCTGGTGCTCGACACGCGCCGCGTCGCGGGGCTCATTTTCGGCGGCGACCAGATGAGCGACTGGACCGTGATGGGCCGCAGCCGCCGCTATACCTTCGACAACCCGCAGCCCGCGCTATACGACCGGATCGCGGCGGTCAAGGCGCTGGTCGGCGAGGTGCCGGTCGAAGGCCGCCTGCTCTTCTCCAACGTCGGTAAATTCACCAAGGGCATTCCGAAGTGGGTGCTGATGCTCGACGGCATCGAAGTGCAATTTCCGGTCGTCGACCACGGCACGAAGGAATCGCCCGCATTTGCGCAATACCGCGAGGCGTGGGCGAGGCTGGTGGGGCAGCTTAAGCCGAGTCCGCACCTCTTCACCAATCTTTGAAGTCTCGAGGGTCGCCGAGCCCGAAGAATCGAACGGCGTTGCGCGTGGTCGAAGCGCCGAGATCCTCCTCGCTCTCGCCGCGCAGCCGCGCGACGGCGCGTGCGATGTGCGGCAGATAGCAGGGCTCGTTGCGGCGTGATTTGGGAGGCGGCAGCAGGTCGCGCGGCAGAAGGTACGGCGCATCGGTCTCCAGCATGAGCCGATCCGGCGGGATGTGGGGCACGCTCTCGCGCAGCGCCCCGCCGCGCCGCTCATCGCTGACCCAGCCCGTCACGCCGATATGCAGGTCGAGCGCCAGGTAGTCCTCCAGCTCGGACCGCCCGCCGGTGAAGCAGTGCGCGACACCGCCTGTCAAACTGCCGCGATATTCCCTCAGGATGGCCGTGAAGTCCTGGTGCGCATCGCGCTGGTGCAGGAATACCGGTTTGCGGACCGAGGCGGCGATCTGCAGCTGCGCGATGAACGCGGCGCGCTGCGCATCGCGCGGGGAGAAATCACGAAAATAATCCAGGCCGCATTCGCCCGCCGCCACGACCGGAGCGAGGTTCAAAAGGTCGCGCAGCGCGCCGTGCCTCGATGCATCGAAGCTGTGGGCGTGATGGGGGTGGATGCCCGCGGTGCTCCACAGCACCGCCGGGTGCGCGGCCGCGAGCGCCGCCGCCCGCCGCGAATTGGCAAGGTCGGTGCCCGTCACGATCTGACCGCGCACGCCGGCGTCCTGCGCGCGTGCCATCACAGCGTCACGATCAGCAGCGAAGCTGTCATGGGTGAGGTTCGACCCGATGTCGATTAGTGATATCTTCATGCAGGCATTGTAAGCGCGCAGCCCGGGGTTGGGCGCGAGGGAAGTCTTCAAGTGAACGCCGCCAAACGCCTTCTGTCCTGTCTACTGTTGCTGCCCACCGCCGCGGCGTGGGCGCAAGGCGGCGATCTGCAGGCTCAGATCCTGTATGCGTATCAAACCGAGGACGGCAACAGCCTGGCCAATCTGGCGGAGGAGTTGACGGCGCAGGTCAAGGCGGATGCGGGCGATGTGTCGCTGCGATACCACTTGGCGCACGCGCAATACCGCCGCGGGCTGTTGGCCGGCGCGCGCGACGCCCGCGAGGCCGACGCGGCGTTTGCCGACTGCATCGATGAGCTGCGGCCGTTGGTGTCGAAGGATGCGCGGTCCGCCGAAGGCATGATA
This sequence comes from uncultured Gammaproteobacteria bacterium, assembly GCA_963702735.1. GTDB lineage: Bacteria > Pseudomonadota > Gammaproteobacteria > Steroidobacterales > Steroidobacteraceae > Bog-1198. The sequence goes on from CAVPDW010000004.1 coordinate 271,855, forward strand.
TTGCAGTCCGCCTGCTACGCCGCGCTTGCGCAGCACAGAGCCCTTGAAGCCGTACTGCTGCGGTCGCGGTCGGATGAGCGCCTCAACGCCGCCCTGAAATTGCAGCCGCGCAATCCCCGCGCCGTGCTCCTCGCCGCCGAACAGGGCCTGCGCGACGCCAAGCCGGGCTCCGCCCCGCGGGACCAGGCCTTCGCCCAGCTGAAGCTTGCGGCGCAGCTGTTCGACGCGACCTCGTCCACCAGCATCGACACTCCGGGCTGGGGACATGCCGAGGCGTACCTGGCGCTCGGACGGGAGCTTGAGGCGCGCGGCGATCAACTGGGCGCGCGCAACTGGATCGAGAAATCCCTGATCGCCGCACCCGACTACAAGGCGGCGCAACGCCAGCTTGCGCTCCTGGTGCGGCCGCAGCCTTGAGCCCCGCGGCGGCGGCCTTAAGCCGTTCCAACCTGGTATCATTCGGCGCGATGAAGCCACAAGGCACGCAGTTATCGCTGTTCGAGACTCGTAGCTCCAGCGACCCATTCGCCGTTCGGATCAGCCCGCGCGCGCGCCGCCTCACGGCGCGGGTGCACGTCGGCGGCCGGGTCGAAATCGTGGTGCCGGTGGGCGTCAAGCCGCATGCGGTGCGCGATTTCGTGCAGCGCTTCTCGCCCTGGATCGACCGCAAAGTCGCCGCCATGCAGTACCTCACGGCCCCGGGGGAGCCCGTGCCCCACAGCATCGAGTTCGCCGCCACCGGCGAGCGGTTCGCGGTGGACTGGCGCGGCGGCTCCAGCTGCAGGCTGAAGCAGGGTGAAGGCCGGATCGAGGTGCACGCCGCCGATGAGCGCGGCGCGCGCGCACTGCTGCGCGGCTGGCTCAAGCGCGCCGCCTACGAGCGGTTGGCGCCGCGGCTGCTCCGCCTGGCGGGCGAGCTGAACTGCGCCGTGTCGCGCGTGTCGATCCGCTGCCAGCGCACCCGCTGGGGGAGCTGCTCGACGCGCGGCACGGTGAGCTTGAATTGCTCGCTGGTGTTCCTGAATATGGACGTGGTGCGCTATCTGTTCGTGCATGAATTGGCGCACACCAAGCACATGAATCATTCGGCCGGCTTTTGGCGCCTGGTGGAGCGATTCGAGCCGGACTACCGGCGCCTGGACCGAGACCTGCTCGCCGGCTGGCGCACGGTGCCCGGCTGGGTATTCAAGTCTTGAGCAGCCGCGAACCCGTCTCCGCCCCGAAGCCGTTCGTCGATCTGACCGACGAGCCGGTGCATTGGGACCTCGGCGAATCGCAGAGCTACTCGCAGTACCTCAATCTCGACAAACTGCTGGATGCCCAGCATCCTTTGTCCTACCAGCACGATGAAATGCTGTTCATCGTCATTCATCAGGTGTCGGAGCTATGGATGAAGCTCTGCCTGCACGAGCTCGGCGCGACCGTGGACTGCATTCGACGCGACGATCTCGGCCCGACGTTCAAGATGCTGGCGCGCGTCTCTACCATACAGCAGCAGCTGCTGCAGTCGTGGGATGTGCTGGCGACGATCACTCCGCACGACTATTCGGCCTTTCGCAACACCTTGGGGAAGTCCTCGGGCTTCCAGTCGTCCCAGTACCGCATGCTGGAATTTCTCATCGGCAACAAGAATGCCGACACCATCAAGGTGTTCCGCGGCGATCCGCCGGTCCATGAGATGCTCGAGCGAGCGCTGAGTGCGCCCAGCCTGTACGACGAGGTCCTGCGCCTGCTCAGCCGGCGCGGCCTCGATGTGCCGCGGGAGGCCATCGACCGCGATTTTTCGCTGCCTTACCAGCCCAGCAAGAAGGTGGCTGCGGCATGGCTCAGCGTCTATCACAATTCGGTCAAGGAATGGGACCTGTACGAGCTGGCCGAGCGCCTGGTCGACCTGGACTATAAGTTCCAGCTGTGGCGCTTCGCCCACGTCAAGACCGTCGAACGCATCATCGGGCATAAGCGCGGCACGGGCGGCACCGGCGGCGTGTCGTATTTGACCAAGGCGCTGGAGCTCAAGTTCTTTCCCGAGCTCTGGACCGTCAGAACCTCCATGTAGGCCCACGTGACGACCATTCAAGATCAATTGCAGAATGTCAATGTGCTGTCCAGCGATCTGCTGGCGACGCCCGAAGAGGTCAAGCGCCGCCTGCCGCTGACGCCGCGCGCGGCGCAGACCGTATTCAGGTCGAGGCAGATCGTGCGCGCGATATTGGAGCGCCGCGACCGGCGTCTGTTCGTGGTGGTCGGTCCCTGTTCAATTCACGACGTGGCTGCGGCGCGTGAATATGCGTCGCGCCTGAAAACATTGGCCGAGGAGGTCGAGTCCACGCTGCTGCTCATCATGCGCGTGTATTTCGAGAAGCCGCGCACCACGGTGGGCTGGAAGGGATTGATCAACGATCCGGACCTCGATGATTCCTTTCACATCGAGAAGGGAATCCACATGGCCCGGGAGCTGCTGCTGCACGTCGCGGAGCTGGGATTGCCCGCGGGCACGGAAGCTCTCGACCCCATCATGCCTCAGTACCTGTCGGAGCTCATCACCTGGACCGCGATCGGCGCGCGCACCACCGAATCGCAGACGCACCGGGAGATGGCGAGCGGCCTGTCGACGCCGGTGGGTTTCAAGAACGGCACTGACGGCGCGCTCGCGACCTCGATCAACGCTCTTCAGTCCGTGCGGCACCCCCACCACTTCCTCGGCATCACGCAGCAGGGGCAGTCGGCGGTGTTTCGCACGCGCGGCAATGCGCACGCGCACCTGGTGCTGCGCGGCGGTGGCGGCCGCGCCAACTACGATGCGGTGAGCATCGCGGTCGCCGAACGCGAATTGACCTCCGCAGGACTGCCCGCCACCGTGGTGGTTGATTGCAGCCACGGCAATTCCAACAAGGACCCTGGATTGCAGCCCCTGGTGGCGGAGAACTGCATCGCTCAAATAGCCGACGGCAACCGCTCGATCGTCGGTCTCATGCTCGAGAGTCACCTGAAGGCGGGGAACCAGTCCATTCCTAAGGACTTGAGCAAGCTCGAATACGGCATGTCCATCACGGATCCCTGCATCGACTGGCAGACCACCGAGAGCCTGCTGCTCAAGCTCCACCGGTCCTTGCAAGACGTGCGACGCTGAGGCGGGCGAGGGAGCGCCGCTCCTTCCACAGGCGGTATCCCAACAGCAGCGCAAGGCCGCAGGCGTACAGCAACGGCTCACGGATGTCCTTCTTGACCTGCCACCAGAAATGCCAGACGCCGAGGATTGCGATCACGTAGACCAGGCGATGCAGACGGGTCCAATCACGTCCCAGACGGCGCTGCGCCTTGGCGGTGGAGGTTACCCCTAAGGGAATCAACGACAGCAGCGCCAGCATGCCGATGGTGATGTAGGGGCGCTTGACGATGTCCTGCCATACCTCGCCCAGGCGGCCGTTCTGGTCGAGCAAGAGATACACCGAGAAATGCAGCACCGCGTAGAACAGCGCGAACAGACCGAACATCCGCCGGAATTTGAGCCAGAACACCGACCGGGTGAGATCCTTCAGCGGCGTCATGCACAGGGTGATCATGAGGAAATTGAGCGTCCACCGCCCGCAGGTGTGCAGCAGCATCTTGACCGGATCGGCGCCCAGAGAAATGCCACCGATGTTCCATACCTCCACCGCGTTGAGCGTCCCCAATCCCAGCCGCAGCGCGGGCAGGAGACAGGCCAGAAACACCAGGGGTTTCAGGACCCATCGGAGCTGCCGCATTAAAAATATTTCCGCAGATCCATCCCCGAGTACAGGCCGGCGACCTGCGCCGCGTAGCCGTTGAAGGGCAAGGTGGGCTGCCGCGGACCGAATGCATTCGCGCCGATGCGACGCTCGGTGGCCTGGCTCCACCGCGGGTGGTCGACGGCCGGGTTGACGTTGGCAAAGAAGCCGTATTCATTGGAAGCCGCGCCGGCCCAGGTGGTGCGCGGCGCGCGCTCCGTGAATTTGATGCTGACGATGGCTTTGATGCCCTTGAAGCCGTATTTCCAGGGAATGATCAGCCGCAGCGGAGCGCCGTTCTGATTCGGCAGCACCTTGCCGTACAGTCCCACCGTCATGAGCGTCAAGGGGTGCATGGCCTCGTCGATGCGCAAGCCCTCGACATACGGCCATTCGAGCACCGCAACGCGCTGTCCGGGCATCTGCTTCGGGTCGTACAGCGTTTTGAATTCGACGAATTTCGCTTTCGACGTGGGTTTGAAGCGCTTGAGCAAATCGCCCAGCGGAAAGCCGATCCAGGGCACCACCATGGACCATGCCTCCACGCAGCGCAGGCGGTACACGCGCTCCTCCAGGGGATGCGGCTTGAATATGTCCTCCAGGGAGAACGTTCCGGTGACCTCTGCCTCGCCCGCGATGGTGAGGTTCCACGGCCGGGTGCGAAATTTCTGGGCATTTTCCGAGGGGTCGGATTTGTCGGTGCCGAATTCATAATAATTGTTGTACGTGGTGATGTCCCGGTACGAATTGGGCGGCTCGTTCACGCTCAATGCCGCATTGCGTACGTAGGTCAACGCCCCCGGAGTTTGCGCCCAGGCGTCGCCCGCGAATCCGCCGATGCTCGAAACGGCCGCGGCGCCCAGGGCTCCCGACAGCAGGGCGCGCCGCGACAAATACTCCCGGTACGGAGTGATTTCGGACGGCGGGATCTTGCTGGAATCCGGTGATCTTCTTCGCATGGCTCTCTCTCACGATTACCGCGTTCTTGAGTGTAGACCGGACTTGCCCGTCATTTGTTTCGCAATGTGCGCCCTTTAGCTCCAATCGGCGGTGGGGATTCCCCAGCGTGCAGCAAGGCGCCGGGCGGCGGCATTGCCGTTGACCAAGAGGGCCTTGTCGGCGCGGCGCATATGATCCAGGTCCGAAGCGCTGTTGCCGTAGGCGACGACGGGCAGGCCGGGGTATTGGGTGCGAAGCCATTCCAGGCAGCGCAGCTTTTCCGCTCCCCGTCGATTCGCGGTGTGCAGCGCCCCGTCGAGCCGCTCCGCAGACCATTCTATCTCGGTGCACACAGTGCGCTCGAACCCTAAGTCGCGGCCGATGCGCGGCACATAGAGATCCGGGCTCGCCGACAGCAATACCAGGTGGTCCCCGGCCGCGCGATGGGTCTCGAGCACGGCAAGGGCCGCGGGTCTGAATCGACGGCGGTGCGCGAGCATGTTCACAAAAGATTTCGCGCAGGCGTCGATGACGGTGCGGCTCTCGCCGCGCATGATCATGCGGATCACGCGTGATTTGAGCAGGCCGCGATCGCCACCGTCTGCGGCGTATTCGATCACGGCGAACGGCAGGCGCCACAGCCCCAGAGAACGGCGGGGGCGGCGCCGCAGAAAGGCGGCCAGGAATTGCACCAGGGTGTCGCTGAAGGTCAGGGTGCCATCCAGATCGAACACGGCGACGGAGCGCTGCGGGGGGGCAATTCCTGAGGTAGTCATGGATGCAATATATATGAATTAACAGCAAGTTAAATTGATTATCTCGAATATTCATTACTGCGTGACCGCAGCCACCGTTTGCTATTCTTCGCGCCTTCATACATGCGGGAGTGACGGGTCATGAGTCCATCGGTCGCCGTTGTGGGGGCTGGCGCCATCGGTTCGTGGATCGCCGATGCGCTCGATCGCGCCGGGTGGACCGTGTCCATGCTCGCGCGCGATTCGACGCTGGCCGCGCTGCACGGCGCAGGCCTCACCGTCGACAGAGCAGGAGACATTCGACGCAGCCGGCCGCGTGCCGGATCGGCGGCGGACCTCGGCGCGCATGACTACGTGTTCCTCACCGTCAAGGCGCAGGTCCTGCCCGGCCTCGCGCCCTCCTTGAGCGCCTTGATAGGCCCGGCCACCGTGGTCGTCAGCGGCACCAACGGTATCCCGTGGTGGTTCTTTCACGATTTCGGGGGGGTGCTGGCAAATCAGCCGCTGCGGTCGGTCGATCCGGACGGATCGCAGGAACGGACGTTTCCGCGGCAACGCATACTCGGGTCCGTGGTGCACGCCTCGGCGCGGATGCTGGCGCCGGCGCATGCGCAGGTGGTCGCCGCCGATCGGTTGCTGCTGGGCGAACCCGGCGGCGAACCGACCAAGCGCCTCGAGGATCTGGTCATGGGGCTGCGGGACGGCGGCATCAACGCGGAGACTTCGCGGCAGATTCGCAGCGATGTGTGGGCCAAGCTGTGGGGCAATATGAACATGAATCCCCTGAGCGCGCTCACGCGCTGCGGCACATCGAAGATGCTGGGCTCGCCTGACCTCAGGGCTCTGTGCGTTCGCATGATGGAGGAGATGGACGCCTGCGCGCGGCATCTGGATCTCAAGATGAGCATGACGCCGGCGCAGCGCATCGGTGTGACACAGCGCCTCGGCGACTTCAGGCCCTCGATGCTCGCCGACCTCGAGGCCGGGCGGCCGCTCGAACTCGATCCGCAACTCGGCGCCGTGGTCGAAATCGCGCAGCGCCTGGGAGTCCCCGCACCCTTCATGCGCTCGATCCTCGCGTTGACCCGGCTGATCGACCCCGCCTCTTACCCTAATGGTCCGAGAACCCACTAGAATGCGCGATTGCACCGGAGGAGAGCGTATGCGAGACAGAGCCGACTACACCTCGAGCAGGGCCGCGCGGATATCGCGGGCGGCGGCTGCATGCCTATGCGCCGGCGCGGCGATGGGGGCGCTGCCGGCGCCCTGCATGGCGCAAGCGGCCGTGGCCGGATTCAGCCACGTGAAGTCTCTGGGCGGAATCGACGAGTACACGCTCGACAGCAACGGCCTCACGGTGCTGCTGGTGCCCGACCATTCCGCGCCGGTGGTGACGTTCCAGGTCACCTATCGGGTCGGTTCGCGCAACGAGGTGACGGGAACCACCGGGGCGACGCACATTCTCGAACACCTGATGTACAAGGGGAGCGAAAGTTTCAACGACCCCAAGGGCAACGGCATCAAGGAGTTCCTCGAGCGGGTGGGCGGGCAGTTCAATGCCAGCACTTCGTTCGACCGCACCAACTACTTCGCGACCATAGGCCGCGAAAGCCTGGAAGGGTATGTGGCCATCGAAGCGGACCGCATGCGGCATTTGTGGCTGCACGACTCCGACCGGCAGGCCGAAATGACCGTGGTGCGCAACGAATACGAACGCGGCAAGAACGACCCGGACAACGTCCTTTTGGAGGAGGTGACGGCCGCCGCCTACGTGGCATTGCCGTACCACCATCCCACGATCGGCTGGAAGAGCGACATCGAGCACGTTCCCACGCCCAAGCTGCGCGAGTTCTACGACACGTACTACTGGCCGAACAATGCGACGGTGACGGTGATCGGCGATATAGAGCCCGTCGCCACGCTCAATCTGGTCAAGAAATACTACGGGGTGTATCCGCGTTCGCCCGCGCCCATTCCCGCGATGTACACGGAGGAGCCGCCTCAAAGCGGAGAACGCCGGGTCACCGTCAAGCGGCCGGGAGAGCTCGGAACCGTGATCATCGCGCACAAGGTGCCGAACGGCAGGGATGCGGATCAACCGGCGCTCGACGTGCTCGACGCCATATTGAGTTCAGGCAAGAACGCGCGGCTGTACCGCGCTCTCGTCGATCAGGGACTGGCGCTGAATGCGGGCGCCGGCACGGATTTGCACCGCGATCTGTCGCTGCATACCGTATACGCCGTTCTCGCGCCGGGCGCGACGCACGCCCAGGTCGAGAAGGGGCTGCTGGCGGAGATCGCCAAGATCAAATCGGACGGTGTGACGGCGGCCGAGGTTGAGCGTGTGAAGCAGCAGTACATAGCGGCCGATGCGTACAAGCGCGACGGCACGACCGCGATGGCCGCCGAGATCAACGAGTGGATCGCCGTCGGGGATTGGACGCTGTATGTGACCTTCTCGCAGAAGGTGCAGCAGGTGACGGCCGCCGACGTGCAGCGCGTGGCCAAGAAGTACCTCAACGACGATCAGAGCACGACGGGCTGGTTCATTCCGGTGCCGCCGGCGGAGAAAGCCCCGTGATGCGACCCTGGATATTGAGTGCATTGTTCTTGGCGAGCGCCGCCGCTGCGGCCAACGTGGCCGATCACAGCACCCGCTCGCAGATCGCGGGCATCGATGTGGTCACCTACCGCACCGACGTGAAGGACGTGGTCGTCATTCTGGGGTCGTTGCCCGCGGGCGACGCGATGGCGGAACCGGGCAACATCGCCATTCCAACCCTCACCGGGATGATGCTCGACCGCGGCACGACGAGTCTCGACAAGTTTGCGATCGCCGAACGGCTGGACAACGTCGGCGCCGAAATCGCCTTCAGCGTGGGCGCGCAGTCCGTGGAAGTGCGTGCCAAATGTCTCAAGAAGGATCTGCCGCTCATCGTCGGGCTGATCGCCGGCGAGCTGCGCACCCCCGCCTTGCAATCGCAGGAGTTCGCCAAGGCCAAGCAGCAATTCATCGGCGCTCTGGAGGCGTCGGCGCAGAACACCGAAGCGCGCGCACAAGAGGCCTTCGACCGCGCGGTATTCCCCCCGGGTCACCCGAACCGGCCGCACACCACCGCGGAGTTCGAGGCCGCGGCGAAGTCTGCCGGCCTCGACGAGCTCAAGGCTTTTCACGCCAAGTACTATGGTCCGGCGCACATGACGCTGGTGGTGGTCGGCGACGTGGCCGCGGCCGAGACCGAAGCGCAGGTGCGCAAGGCCTTCTCAGGCTGGACCGGCGGTCAGGATTACATGCATCCCGCCGCGCCGGCGGCGCCGTCGGGGGCACGCGAAGTGTCGGTTCCGCTGGCCGACAAGCCGAGCGTGTCCGTGATCCTCGGTCAACCGACGGGACTGCGCTACAAGGATGCGGACGCGCTGCCCCTGCGCGTGGGGACGGCTATTCTCGGCAGCGGCTTCACCGGACGGTTGATGGGCATCGTGCGCGACCGGGAAGGGCTGACCTACAGCATTTCTGCGGCTGTCTCCGAAGACAGCATCGTCGACGGCCGATGGGACATCTCGGCGAGTTTCGCACCCGCGCTGCTGGAGAAAGGCCTTGCATCGACGCGGCGCGAGCTCGAGAGGTGGTGGAGGGACGGTGTCACCGACGAGGAGCTGACGGCGCGCAAGCAGGGACTGGTGGGCGGCTACCGCGTAGGGCTGTCGACCACCGCAGGCCTGGCGAGTGCCATCTTGACCGACCTTGAGCGCGGCTATGGCGTCAGCCGGCTTGAGGAGTTTCCCGACGCGATCAACGCTCTCACGCGCGATCAGGTCAATTCCGCCATCAAGAAGCATCTCAATCCCGGCCGGATGGTGCTGATCGAGGCGGGGAGCATCCCAACCGCCGTGCCCGCCGTGCACGGAGCAACTGAAGCCCACCCTTAGCAGCTCGAGTCTAGAATCGGGCGGTCAGCTCGATCGCATCGTTGCCCCGATACAGCTTGACGGGCACCGTGGAATTCGGCGCACACGCGGCGACCGCGGCCTCGAGCTCGGCGGGCTGCTTGACCGGATGGCCGTCGACCTCGTAGAGGATGTCCCCGACGATGATGCCGGATTTCTGCGCGACGGAACCGCGGGGCACGGCGATGATCAGGATGCCGGCGCGATTCGGCTGCTCCGGGGTCGCGGCCACCGCCATGCCGCCCACTCCGAGATCGAGCCGCACGGCCGGCTCGGTGGCGGCGCCCGCTGCGCCACCGGCGCCTGCGGTGACCAGCGTCGGTGCACCGGTGTATTGGTCGACCTTGAGCAAGAGACCTGCGATCTCCGCGCTCGAGAGCGCGCCGGCATAGGCGGGGCCTGATTTTGCGACCGCCTTGAAGGTCCATAGGGCGGGCTTGCCCGGCAAATGCGCGGCCGCCAACTGGCGCAGCAATTCCTCCTCGACAGGGAAGGCGATACGCTCGGTATAGATGCAGTCCCCGGTGGCGCAATTCGCCGATTCCTTGCTGATCTGCACCGCGGGCACCGATCGGGGCCCGTTCGCTCCCGCGTAGCTCGCGCTCCGGTAGTAGCGCCAGTTGCCGTTGTAGGTGATTTCCTCGTGCACCTGAAACGACTTCTCGCCGCTCTTCTTGTCGATGGTCGCGGTCAGAAACTCATCGTGCCACACCATGCGCAGGGGCCCGGAGTGCTCCACGTAGCCCATCTCTGTGGAAATCGTCACTCTGCCGTTCTGCGCATCGTCCGCGATCGTCGCGGTGTCCCTGAAGTGCTCCATGCCGAGCGACAGCAGCGGGGGATCTTTCGCAAATGCGCTTTCTGCGCACGAGCAGACCATGATCGCGGCGAATGCCGCCGCGCGCAGTCTAGGCCGCATGGATCGCCGGACTGAAATTCAGGGGCTCGACGACCACGGCCGTGCCGTAGCAGAGAACCTCGGCCGCGCCCACCATGGGACCGGTATCGTAGCGCACGCCGACGATGGCGTTGGCCCCCATCCTGCGCGCGTGTGAAATCATGAGTTGAAAGGATTCCTCTCGCGCCGACTCGCACAGGTCGGAGAAGATGCCGGCTCTTCCGCCGAAGAGCGTCCGCAGACTGCCGGCGATGCTCATGGGCAGGGATCGGGTGCGCACGGTGATTCCACGCACCACCCCTATGCTCTTGAGAACGCGAAACCCCGCAAGTTCGAATGTCGTGGTTGTCTGCATGGCGTCTAGGCTGTGGGAGCCCTGCCCAGAAAATCAAGCTTGCCGAGTTCGACCCCCGCCTGGCGCAGAATGTCATACGCCGTGGTGACGTGGAAGAACACGTTCGGCAGCACGTGATGGAACAGGTAGGGAGTGCCCTGCATGTTGCGGGTTGACGTGCGCGTCTGCCAGGTGATGGTCCTATCCTCGGCTCCCTCGAACTGCTTGGGTTTCAGGGATTCGAGGTAGGCGACGGTGGCGCGGGTGGCGGCGATCCATTCGGCGAAACTCCTCTCCTTCGCCTCGAACACCGGGACTTCGACGCCGGCGAGCCGCGCGGCGCCGCCCTGCGCAATGTCGTTGGCGATGTGGACTTGCGTCGCCAATGGGAACATGTCGGGGTACAGCCGGGTGTTCAGCAATACCGCAGGTCCGATCTTGCGCGCCTCTGCGTGGGCTGAGCCTTTCTCGAGGATGGCCGCGAGATTGTTGAGTGCTCGGGTACAGGTCGGCACAGTGGCCGTATGCATGGTGAGGGACATGGGGTCAGGCTGCCTTGCTGGTGGAGGCGAGCTGCCGCAATACGTATTGCAGAATCCCGCCGTGTTGGTAGTACTCTAGTTCCTTGGGCGTGTCGATGCGCAGGCGCACCTCGAACTCGGTGGCTTTACCGCCATCGGCCGCGGCCACCACTTTGACGAATTTTGCGGCGCCTCGGTTCAGCCCGGCGATCTCGAAGGTCTCCTTGCCGGTGAGCCCGAGGCTCTCTGCGTTCTGGCCGTCCTTGAACTGCAGCGGCAGCACGCCCATGCCGATCAAATTGGAGCGGTGGATGCGCTCGAAGCTCTCGGCGATCACCGCCTTGACCCCGAGGAGCATCGTGCCCTTGGCCGCCCAGTCGCGCGAGCTGCCGGTGCCGTATTCCTTGCCTGCGAGGATGACCAGGGAGGTGCCCGCCGCCTTGTACTTGACCGCGGCGTCGAAGATGGACATTTGCCGGCCGCTTGGAATGTGCAGAGTCACGCCGCCTTCGGTGCCCGGCAGCAACAGATTGCGCAGACGGATGTTGGCAAAGGTGCCGCGCATCATCACTTCGTGGTTGCCGCGGCGCGCCCCATAGGAATTGAAATCCACGGCCTGCACGCCCTGCGCCATCAGGTACTGGGCCGCAGGGCTTGACTTCGAGATGTTGCCCGCGGGAGAAATATGATCGGTGGTGACCGAATCGCCGAGCACCGCCAGCGCGCGCGCACCCTTGATGTCGGTCACCGGCGCCGGGGTCATTGCGATGCCGTCGAAGTAGGGCGGGTTCTTGACGTAGGTGGATTTGCCGTCCCAGGCGTAGATTTTGCCCGCCGGCGTCTTGATGGCGTTCCAGTTGGCATCCCCCGCGAACACGTTGGCATAGCCCTTTTTGAACATACTCGAGTTCACCGATGCGGCCACGGCGGCCGCGACATCCGGCGCGCTCGGCCAGATCTCCTTGAGGTACACCGGTTTGCCGTCGCCGCCCAACCCTAAGGGCTCGGTGGTGATGTCGACGTTCAAGCTGCCGGCGAGCGCATAGGCGACGACCAGGGGCGGTGAGGCGAGGAAATTCATTTTGACTTCCGGATGCACGCGGCCCTCGAAATTTCGGTTGCCGGAGAGCACCGAGCAGGCGACCACATCGCCCGCCTTGACCGCCTCGGAGATTTCCGGTTTCAAGGGACCCGAATTGCCAATGCAGTTGTGAACGCAGACTGTCCCAGCGACGAACGCATGAACCTCGTCGACGGCCAGATCGAAGACAGCTCGTTTCCCTGCATGCCGCCGGTCGACGACCGTAAGGTTCAAAGTCGGCAGGCTGTGCGCGTCCTTTGGCGTGCAATAGCGCTTTGGCGGCTCGGCAACTCCCGACGGCTGCGCGAACCAGTCCCGGACTCCGAGCTCTCGAAACAACTGGGCGGGGGAGGGAAAGTCACAGCTGTCCCGGTGCAGGGGCTGGAACCGTCGTGCCTCACCAGCGGGCAGCCGCGATCGGTCGTGACCCATAAGCTGCGAGTAGTGCGGATAAACGGGCGCTTCCAGGGTTGTCAGCTCGGCAGCCGCAAGCGAGCGCGTCTGGCGGAACGATGGTGGCGCCTCGGCGTGCATCGCGTCGATACGGTCTGCCATCCATAGGCGCTGGCGGTTGATTGAATCAACCGTGCGCCAGTAGACCGCCGCGGCACTGGCGCGCAGCGCCTTGTCCACGCAGTAGCGAAAGCCCACCCGCTCGACGAACGAGAGACCTTCGGGCAGTTCGAGGCGGATCTCGCGCCGTGCCACGCCGTCGCGCGCCGCCGGATAGGTTGAGGCCGCGCGGCGCGTGGCATAGTCGCGCACCGTCGCACCGCGGGCCTTGACGCCGCATCGCACCAACAGCGCAATGATGTCGGTCATCATGCGCTTGGTGGCGGCGACAAATTCCGGCTTGGCGCTCTGCGAGTACGCGGGCGGCTCAAGGCTTGCCTGATGTTCATCGCTGCCCCAGTACTTGAGCACCGGCGCGTGACCATCGGCGCCGAACAGGCCGCCGAGAAACTCGCGCACGACGGCGACCGGGCAGCCGCCATCCAGCACAAACTGCGGCAGAGCGGGCTCCCGATCAATGCGCCGGCCAACACTGACGCCGGACAGGGACAGAATCGTCGAGGTGAGGGTCTTGGGCAGCACGACGGTCCACTTGCGTTCATCGTAGGCGCGCGCCAAGGGACGCTTGCCGCTCAGCAGTTCGATATCGCTCAGTACCGTCTCGCGGTCGAGTAGCTGTCCCACATTCATGCGAGCCTGGCCGTATCGACTGATCGAGCCGACACTCCGCAGGTGACCGACGAGCCGCGCAAGAGCCAGCGTGCACCGGCGCGCGGTGTCGGTTTCCATGGAGAACGTACGGTCACCGGCCTGCAATCGGAACCCGATCTCGTCGGGACTCGGCGCATCGAGCGGTGCCTCCAGAGCGGTCACGACGCGACTTTGACCCAGCGCGAGCTGATCCGCGCGCACCCAGCGCCCGTCGCCACATAGGATGCGATGATCGGGCGTGCACACCAAGGTGCGTCCGTCCTGCAGCACCAGCGTGAGGCACTCTCGCTCGCCCTGAATCATCATCTCGCGTTGTACGGCCCGTGTAAGGCGGCGCTCGCCATCCGGCGCATACACCACTGAGCCACCGCCCTCGGGCAACCGCTCGATCGCGCGGGAGGTGCCATCGGCCAGCAGCACCGCAGTTCCCGCGGCGATGCAGGTCGTACAGCCGTAGCCCACGGTGTAGAAGCCCAATGCCTCCAAGTCCTTCAGCAGCCCGGCCTTCTGTAGATAGTCGGTGACGACCCGCGAGCCGGGAGCCAATGAGGTCTTCACCCAGGGCTTGGACTTCAAGCCGCGAGCGGCGGCATTGCGGGCCAGGAGGCCTGCGGCCACCAACACCGCGGGATTCGAAGTATTGGTGCAGCTGGTGATGGCGGCGATCAATACGGCGCCGTCCTTCACGTCGAAACTCTCGCTTCCCACGCGCGCCGCAGCGGTGCCCGTCGCCTGCGGATTCTTTTGCGTCCGCTCCTCGGCCATTTTCTTCACGCTGTTCTGGTACACGCTCTTTGCCTTGCGCAGCGGCACGCGATCCTGCGGCCGCTTCGGCCCTGCGAGCGAGGGCTCCACGGTCGACAGGTCGAGCTCGACGATCTGGGTGTAGTCGGCGGCCGGCGCGCCGTTGATGCGCCACATCCCCTGCGCCTTGGCGTAGGCCTCGACCAGGGCGATCTGTTCCGCGGCACGGCCCGTGAGCTCCAGATAGCGGATGGTTTCCTCGTCGATGGGGAAGATGGCGCAGGTCGAGCCGAACTCCGGCGACATGTTGGCTATGGTGGCGCGGTCGGCGAGCGGCAGGCCCTTGAGGCCGTCGCCGAAGAACTCCACGAATTTATCCACGACCCCCACCTTGCGCAGAATCTCGGTGACGGTGAGCACGAGGTCGGTGGCGGTGGTGCCCGCGGGCAGGCTGCCGGTGAGCTTGAACCCGATCACCTGCGGAATCAGCATGGTGACGGGTTGGCCGAGCATCGCGGCTTCCGCCTCGATGCCGCCCACGCCCCAGCCGAGCACTCCGAGCCCGTTGACCATGGTGGTGTGCGAATCGGTTCCGACCAGGGTGTCCGGATAGGCGAGCTTCCTGCCCGAGACCTCGTCCGCGAAAATCACCCGTGCAAGGTGTTCGATGTTGACCTGGTGGACGATACCTGTGTTCGGGGGCACCACTTTGAAATTGCTGAACGCTGTTTGGCCCCAGCGCAGGAACATATAGCGCTCGCCGTTGCGGTTGAATTCGATTTCGTTGTTGTGCTTCAACGAGTCGGCGCGGCCGTATTCGTCGACCTGCACGGAGTGATCGATGACGAGCTCGGCGGGGGCGAGCGGATTGACCCGCTGCGGATCGCCTCCGAGGCGCACGATGGCTTCGCGCATGGCGGCGAGGTCGACGATGCAGGGGACTCCGGTGAAGTCCTGCATGATGACACGCGCCGGCGTGAAGGCGATCTCGTGGCTCGGCAGGGCCTTCGGATCCCATTTCAGCAGCGCCTCTATGTCGCCCCGGGTGACGTTGACTCCGTCCTCGAAGCGCAGGAGGTTCTCCAGCAGGATCTTCAAGGAGAAGGGCAGGCGGTCGACATTCTGCGACTTGAGCGCGCCGAGACCCAAGATTTCGTACTGCCGCGCACCCACATTGAGCGTCGTTCTCGCCTTGAAGCTGTCCGTCATGAGCCCTCCACGGAAAAGTGAGAATTATAGGCGATTCCGCCGCCGCCTGCGCCCGCGCGGGAGTTGAACCGCCGCGAGATGACGCCGCCGCCGAGACAGCGCGCGCCGTCGTAGAAGACGGCGTACTGCCCGGGAGTCACAGCGCGCGCGGGCTTGGCCAAAGTGACGCGCCAATTCCCCTCGCCCGAGGCGACGCCGTCGCCCAATGGGCGCAGCCTGCAACCGATGTCGTGTTGCCGATAACGCGTCTTGACCGCGCACTCGATCGCTTCATCGGCGCTGCCGCTAAAATTCAGCCAGCGCATCCGCTCCACCTCGAAGGAATCGGACAACAACAGCGGGTGGTCTTGATCCTGAACGACGATGAGCGCATTGCGTGCGAGGTCCTTGTCGGCCACATACCATGGCGCGGCGGCGGCACCCGCACGTCCGCCCAGCCCAAGGCCCGATCGCTGGCCGAGGGTGTACAGCGCGAGGCCGCGATGCTCGCCGACGAGCGCGCCGTCGCCGGTCTCGATGGGTCCCGGTTCGGTCCGTAGATGGCGGCTCAGGAACTCTTGGAAAGGACGCTCCCCGATGAAGCAAATGCCGGTGCTGTCCGGCTTGTCGTGCACCCCAAGGCCCGCCGCGTGCGCCAACCGCCGCACCTCGGCCTTGCGCAGCTCGCCGATGGGAAACAGCGTCCTTGCGAGCGCCGACGGGTCGATCCCGTGAAGAAAGTAGCTCTGATCCTTGGCGGCGTCGGCCCCCTTCAGCAGCAGCGGCCCGGCGGACGACGGCTGCACCCGCGCATAGTGCCCGGTGGCGATCCACGAAGCACCCAGGCGCTGCATGTAGTCCAGGCACACGCCGAACTTGATCTCCCGGTTGCACAGAACATCCGGATTCGGAGTTCTGCCCGCCGCGTATTCGCGCAGGAAGAAGTCGAAGACCCGCTCGCGGTACTGCGCCGCGAAGCTCACCCGATGCAGGGGCAGCCCCAAGGTCTCGCAGACACGGCGCGCGTCTTGAAAATCGCTCGCGGTGGTGCAGTAGGCATCGTCATCGTCCTCCCAATTGGACATGAACAATCCCTGCACATCGTGGCCGGCGCGCTGCAGCAGCAGTGCCGCGACCGCAGAGTCGACGCCGCCCGACATGCCGACGATGACGGTGCCGGGGGGCTTGGGATCGGGGAGAGACTGAGGGGAATCGGCCTGCATCCGCCCATTATACGGGCGCTTGGGGGGGGGCGGTGGCGCGAGAGGGAGCCGAAGGCTACATGAGCATTTGTCGCATTTGCGATTCTTGCATGCTCGTTTGCCAGACCTCATCGAAGAAATTCAAGTAGCGGCGAACCACCGCGGGATCGTTCATGTCGGAGATGCCGTCCCAGCGGTCCGCCTGCAATCGGTACACCAGGGCCTTGTCGTCCGCGATGATGAATGCGCCGGCGCTCGCCGGGTACTCGGGGCTCATCGCCCGTAGATCGATGCAGCTGGTGAGGCGGCGGGCCAGGGCCAGAAACCGGTTGTTGTCGACCATGGCGCGCGACGGGTCGGCGAGCAATACCCGCACCTTGGCGTAGGAGCGCGCCAACACCAGACGCTTGATGGCTTCGAGGAACGGCTCCTCGCCGTAGATCAAGGGTTCCAGGTCCTGCGTGAAGATCGACAGCAGGCGCTGCGCAGACTTGGCGACTTTGAGGCTGGCTTCGCGCACCTCCGGCATGGTGCTGAGAATGGTACGGGTGCCTGACCCTAAGGCCATGTCTGCGCCCGCAGCGACCTTGTCGATGACCGGCTTCGTCCGTTCTTCCGTACCCGCCATATCCGATTGCCTCATTGGAGGTTTACGGGCATTTTGCCCCGGCCTCGCCTGCGTTCAAGGATAGTACCGTTTGGCCCGGAGCGCTCCGTGCTAACTGCGTCACGTTTCGGACGCCCGGACGGGCAATCCCCTAGCGCTGGGGTCTTCCCACGCGCTGCGCGAGCGAAGGTGCCAGTCCCACGTAGGTAGCCGGTTCCAGCCGCAGCAGCCGCTCCTTCTCGGCCGGCGGCAGATCCAGCGAGGCAATGAATTCGCGCATGGCCCCAGCGTCGATGGGCCGGCCGCGGGTGAATGTCTTCAATCTGTCATATGCGTCTGCTATGCCGTGCGCGCGCATCACCGTCTGCACCGCCTCTCCCAGAACCTCCCAGGCGCTGTCCAGGTCCAGAGCCACGCGTGCGGCGTCAAGCTCTATCTTGGACAGCCCCGCCGTCAAGGAACCGTAGGCGAGGACGCAGTGCCCGATCGCCACGCCCACATTGCGCAGCACCGTGGAGTCCGAAAGATCGCGCTGCAGCCGCGAGACGGGCAGCTTGTCCGCAAAGTGCCCGAGCAGGGCGTTGGCAAGCCCGAGATTGCCTTCTGCATTCTCGAAGTCGATCGGATTGACCTTGTGCGGCATGGTCGATGAGCCGACTTCACCCTCGATGAGGCGCTGCTTGAAATAGCCCAGAGAGATGTAACTCCACATGTCGCGCGAGAGATCGAGGAGCACCGTGTTCGCGCGCATCGCTGCGTGGCAGTACTCGGCGATCCAATCGTGCGGCTCGATCTGCGTCGTGTAGGCGTTCTGTGCGAGACCCAGCGATTCGACGAACTCGCGGCTGAACCGCGGCCAATCGATCTGCGGCAACGCCGCCACATGCGCATTGAAGTTGCCGACGGCGCCGTTCATCTTGCCGAGGATGGCGACGCGTTCGATGCCCGCCCGCTGGGCATGCAGCCGCGCGGCCACATTGGCGAGTTCCTTGCCGACCGTGGTGGGGGTGGCGGTCTGGCCATGGGTGCGCGCCAGCATGGGCGTCGCTGCATGGGTGTGCGCCAGCGAGTCGAGCGTCGCGCCGATGGCGCCGAGCATGGGCAAGAGCAGCGAGGTGCGCGCGCGCTTCAGCATGAGCGCATAGGCGAGATTGTTGATATCTTCCGAGGTACAGGCAAAATGCAGCCATTCGAGTTCGGGCGCCGCCGCGCCGCGCGCCTTGAGCTGCTCGCGCAGCCAGATTTCCACCGCTTTCACGTCGTGATTGGTGCGCGCTTCGATTTGCTTGATGGCCGCCACGTCGGTATTCGCCGGATCATGGGACAGGGCGCTGAGCAGGTCGCGTGCCGCGCCCGGCAGCTTGGCCAGGGCAATTGCCGCCGGGCCCGAGGCGAGCGCCAGGTACCAGGCGCATTCGACGCGGACGCGCTCGCGCATCAGTCCGGCCTCGCTGAACACATCGCGGACCGCAGCGAGTTTTCCCGCGTAGCGGCCGTCGAGGGGTGAAAGCGCGTCGGTTGCGGGAATGGCCATCGGTGGGTGCGGTCGCTTTGAGTGTAGAATCCGTGATATTACCGTAAACGAAAGAACGCGGAGTAAGCCGCGATGACAGCAACGACTCGTGTCGAGCACGACAGCATGGGCGCGCTCGAAGTGCCGGCAAGCGCCCTGTGGGGTGCCCAAACCCAGCGCGCCGTGCAGAATTTTCCGCCCTCGGGTCTGCGCATGCCGCGGGCCTTCATTCGCGCCCTCGGGCTCATCAAGCACGCCGCTGCGCGTGCGAACAGCGAGCTCGGCAGCCTGCCGCAGGAGGTCTCGGCGGCGATCCAGGCGGCGGCGCTCGAGGTCGCCGCGGGGCGCCATGACGAGCAATTCCCGGTCGATGTGTTTCAGACCGGATCAGGCACGAGCAGCAACATGAACGCCAACGAGGTGATCGCCACCCTGGCGGCCCGGGTCTTGTCCAAACCGGTGCATCCGAACGATCACGTCAACATGAGCCAGAGCAGCAACGATGTGATCCCGACTGCGATTCATGTGGCCGCGGCGCTGCTGCTTCAGGAGCATCTGCTGCCGGCGCTCGAGCGCCTGCGCGAGGTCCTGGGCCGAAGGGCCGATGAATTGCGCCGGGTCATCAAGACGGGCCGCACCCATTTGATGGATGCCATGCCCCTGACGCTGGCGCAAGAGCTTTCGGGCTGGCAGGCCCAGATCGGGGGCGCCGCGGCGCGCCTGAAGTCGGTGACGCCGCGCCTGCACCGGCTGGCGCAGGGCGGCACCGCCGTCGGCACCGGCATCAACGCCGATCCGAGGTTCGGTGCGGTTTTCGCGCGCTGTCTGGCGGCCGACACCGGCATCGAGTTTCGTCCCAGTGAGAATTATTTCGAGGCGCTCTCGAGCCAGGACACGGCGGCGGAACTGTCGGGCCAGCTGAAGGTCCTTGGTGTGAGCCTGATGAAGATATCGAACGATTTGCGCTGGATGAACAGCGGGCCGCTTGCGGGCCTCGGCGAAATTGCGCTGCCTGCGCTTCAGCCGGGCAGCAGCATCATGCCGGGGAAGGTCAATCCGGTGGTGCCGGAATCCGTTGCCATGATGGCCGCGCAGGTGATGGGCAACGATGCGACCATCACGGCGGCCGCTGCGTCCGGGAACTTTCAGCTGAACGTCATGCTGCCCCTGATCGCCTACAACTTGTTGCAGAGCCTGGAGCTGTTGGGAATCGGCTGCCGCAACCTGGCCGACAATGCGATCGCCGGATTCACCGTGAACCGGGCGCGCATGGAGGAGGCGCTGTCGCGCAATCCAATCCTGGTGACGGCGCTCAACCCCGTGATCGGCTATGAACAGGGCGCGGCCATCGCCAAGAGAGCCTATGCGGAGGGCCGGCCCATTTTGGACGTTGCCGCGGAAATGACCGGTTTGAGTGTCGAGGAACTGCGCCGCTTGCTCGACCCGAAGACCTTGACCGAAGGCGGCATCCACGGCGCCGTTTCCAAAGATTGATGGAATCTCTCTACACGAAATCGCATATCCGCGAGGCTCTCGATCCGCGCCCGTCCACGCCGGAGCAGGACATGCAATGGCTGGCCGGAGCGTCCGAGGAGCTGCGCTCGAAGGTGCGCGCCTCCATATCCGCCGCGCGCGTGCCTGCCGCCGTGCTCGTACCCTTGGTGGAGCGCGAGGCGGGATTGACGGTGCTGCTGACGCAGCGTGCCGAAACGCTCAAGGATCACGCCGGGCAGATCAGTTTCCCGGGCGGCCGCATCGAGCCCGAGGATGAGGATGCGTGGCATGCGGCGCTGCGCGAGGCCTACGAAGAAATCGGTCTGCGTGCGGATCAGGTGGAGTTCGCCGGTTACCTTCCGGATCACCACGTCATCACCGGCTTTCGTGTCACGCCCGTGGTCGGATTCGTCAACCCCGAATATCAACTGCGGATCGCCGCCGCCGAGGTTCACGATGTGTTCGAGGTGCCGCTCGACTTCATCCTGGACGCCGCCAATCACAAGCCGCGGCAGCGCAAGCTCGGCGAATTGACCATCGAGGTGCACGACATTCCCTACGGCGGGCGCAATATCTGGGGAGCCACCGCCGGCATGCTGATGACCTTGAGACGCATGCTCAAGGTCCGCCACGGAGAGTCGCTGTGAGCGCAAATGAGGGAGGGCCGGATCGGTTGCGGGAATTGCTCGCCATCATGGCGCGCCTGCGCGCACCGGACGGCTGCCCCTGGGACCGGGAGCAGACCTTCGCGAGCATCGCGCCGTACACCATCGAGGAAGCCTATGAAGTGGCCGATGCGATCGCACGCGGCGATATGCCGCACCTCAAGGATGAGCTGGGAGATTTGCTGTTCCAGGTGGTGTTTCACGCGCAGATCGCGAGCGAGGCGAATCACTTCGATTTCGAGGCGGTGGCCGCAGCCATTTGCGACAAGCTGCGGCGCCGTCACCCGCACGTGTTCGGTACTCTGGGGCCGCTGTCCGCCGCGCAGCAGAGCGCCGCGTGGGAGGAGATCAAGGCGGGCGAGCGCCGCGCGCACGGCGGCGCTGACCCCAGTCATTTGGACGGTGTTCCGCAGTCGCTGCCGGCCCTCATGCGCGCCTACAAGTTGAGCAAGCGTGCCGCACGCGTGGGATTCGATTTCGAGCACCCCGGCCAGACCGCGGACAAGGTCGCCGAAGAGCTCGAGGAGGTCCGCGATGCCGCCGCGAGCGCACCGCAGCCGGGGGCGGCGGGCGCATCCCGCGAGATCTTCGAAGAGATCGGCGATCTGCTGTTCGCCGCGGCCAATCTTGCGCGCAAGCTCGATGTCGATGCCGAGGCGGCCTTGCGTTCCGCCAACGCCAAATTCGAGCGGCGATTTCGCGGCATGGAGTCCCTGGCGGCGCAGCGCGGCCTGGTTTTTGCGGATCTGAAGCTCGAGAGCCAAGAGAGGCTGTGGCTAGAAGTCAAGCGTGGCGAGTGACCGCCCGGACGGGGCCGCCGCGCGCACCGCGGCCGGCCCGACGCTGAGGCCCGGCGACCTGCTGCCGATTGCGGCGCGGCGCGAGGCGATTCTGGAGGCCTTGTGCGCGGGCCAGGTATTGATCGTGGCCGGCGACACCGGCTCCGGCAAGAGTACGCAGCTGCCCCAGTACTGTCTCGAGCTCGCGCGCGGCGAGGGCGCCCTGATCGCGCATACTCAGCCGCGGCGGCTGGCGGCGCGTGCGCTGGCGGCGCGCATCGCCGAGGAAATCGGCCAGCCGGTGGGCGGCAGAGTGGGATTTCGCGTGCGATTCGCCGACAAGGTGTCGATGGACACCCGTCTTTTGCTGATGACCGACGGATTGCTGCTGGCCGAACTCGCCTCCGATCCGGATCTGCGGCGTTACGACACCATCATCGTCGATGAAGCCCACGAACGCACGCTGAACGTGGATTTGCTGCTGGGCGTGCTCAAGCGTCTGCTGCCGCGCCGCCCCGAGCTCAAGGTGATCGTCACTTCGGCGACCCTTGACGTGGAGCGCATCTCGCGCTTCTTCGACCGCGCCCCCATCATCACCGTGAGCGGCCGCAGCCACCCCATCGAGGTGCGTTATCGCGAAGCGCCCGACGATGAGGAGGATCCGGACTTGTCGCTGGCCGTCCTCGAGGCGTACCGGGAAATCGCCGCCGAACCCGGCCCGATAGGCCGCGGCGACGTTCTGGTGTTTCTGCCCGGCGAGCGCGAGATACGCGATGTGGGGGAACTGCTGGGGCGGGAAGCGGAGGGAGCGGAGGTCCTGGAGCTGTATTCGCGCCTGTCGTGGGAACAGCAGAGCAAGATATTCGAGCGCGGTTCGCGCCGGCGAATCGTGCTCGCGACCAACGTGGCAGAGACATCGTTGACCGTGCCCGGCATTCGCTCCGTCATCGATTCAGGTCTGGTGCGAATCAGCCGCTACAGCCCGCGCAGCCGCCTGCAGCGCTTGCCCATCGAGGCCGTGTCGCGCGCGGGCGCCGATCAGCGCAAGGGCCGCTGCGGACGCTTGGGGCCGGGGCTGTGCATGCGGCTGTACACACAGGCCGACTTCGACGCACGCGCGCCCTTCACCGAGCCGGAAATACTGCGCACGAATCTCGCCGCACTCTTGTTGCGGCTGGCTGCGGACGGCTTGGGCGCGGCGGAGCAGTTTCCGTTCATCGACGCGCCCGACTCACGGGCGCTGGGGGACGGCTATCGGCTCCTGCAGGAGCTTCAGGCGTTGGATGAGGACCGGCGGATCACGCGCCGCGGCCGGATCATGGCGCGGCTGCCGCTCGATCCGCGCCTCGCGCGTGCGCTGCTCGAGAGCAAACGCTTTCGCGCCGAAGGCGAACTGCTCGCCATCGTCGCAGGCTTGAGCGTGCCGGATATCCGCATCGCGGCGGCGGGTGGCGCCGTCGCCGGCGGCGCCGAGGACGCGGGCGGCAGCGACGCCTATGAAGACCCTAAGTCCGAGTTCTCGGCCCTGGTCAAGGTGTGGAAGGCATACCGCGCGGCGCGCGCGGGACCGCGGCGCGAACTCAAGAGCTGGTGCAAGGAACGCCGATTCTCGCTGCTGCGGCTGTCTGAATGGGACGATGTCTACGCTCAGGTTGTCGATCGCGCTGCGGAGGTCGGGATCGAGGCGCGACGCCAGCCGGCCGGCTACACGGGCGTGCATCGTGCGCTGCTCGCCGGCTTTTGCACCATGGTGGGATCGCGCGGCGAGGAGGGCGTCTATCTCGGCACACGGAGCATGCGTTTCAGCATATTCCCAGGGTCGCCGCTGGCGCGGCGTCGCCCGCAGTGGGTGATGGCGGCGCATATCGTCGAGACCTCGCGGGTGTTCGCCCGCAGAGTCGCGCAAATCGAACCGCAATGGATCGAGTCCGCGGCTGCGCACCTGATCAAGCGCGAGTATCTCGAGCCTGACTGGGATGAAGAACGCGAAGAGGTAACGGCGCTCGAGCGCGTGACGTTACTCGGGCTGACGTTGAGCGCCGGCCGCAGGGTCAACTATGGGCGCATCGCGCCGGAGGAGTCCCGGCGCATCTTCGCTCGCGAGGCCCTGGTGTATCAGCGGCTGCATCGCAGGCCCGAATGGCTGTCGGCGAACGATGCTGCGATACGCGACGCGCAGCGCATGGAGGAGCGCTTGCGCACGCGCGGCCTCCTGCACGGCCCGGAGACCTTCGTCGAGTTTTACGACCGCTCCCTGCCGCGCCAGGTATCGAGCGGTGCGACGCTCGAGTACTTCACGCGGCATCTGTCCGAGGCGCAACGGCGTGCCCTCATCCTAGGGCCCGAGCGCATTTTCGCCCGAGTGCCGGCGCCCGAGGCGCTTGCGCAATTTCCCGAGGTGGTCACGGTCGACTCGCTGTCGCTCCCGGTGGAATACCGGTTCGCGCCCGGGGAAGCGCGGGACGGCGCCAACCTGCGAATCCCGGCGCTGGCGTTGCCGGAATTCACGCGCGCCGGGCTGGACGCTGCGGTGCCGGGGTTCGCCGAACCGCGAATCGAGGCGCTGCTGCGCTCGCTTCCGAAGGAGGCGCGCCGCCATCTCATTCCCATCGGCGCCAGCGCCGCGCAATTCATTGCGGCCGGCGGCACCGCTGCGGCGGATACGCCGGCCCTGAAGGCGTGGCTCATGCGATCCCGCGGCATCCCGGAGTCCTTGATCCGATTCGACGCGGCGGCCGTACCGCCTCATTTGATGCCGCAGCTGACGGTCACCGCCGGCGGGCGGGACATTGCCCATGGCGCAACCCTTGGGGAATTGCGCCGCGCAAGCGCCGCCGCCGCCCGCGCGGAGCTGGACCTGCGGGCGCGCGCCGAATACGGACTCATTGGCGCCTGGCGCCGCTTCGAGATCGAGGCGTTGCCCGAATCGGTGACGCTCGCCGTCGAGCAAGGCGCGGTGCGTGTGTATCCCTCGCTGGCCGGCGGCGGCCGCGGGCTCGAGGTGCGCTACGAGTGGTCGGCCGCGGAGGCGGCGCGCAGCTGGCGGGACGGTGCTGCGCTGCTGGCGCGCTGCATGCTTGAATCGCAGGCGCGCGACCTTGCCAAAATCATCGCCGGCAATGCCGCCATGCTGCTCGCAGCGAGTCCGTATGCAGGCAGCGGCGAGCTGACCGAGGCGCTGCTGCAGATGGCGTTTCGCCGCGCATGTTTCGGCGACGCGGCCGCGCCGCGCTCCAAAGCGGCATTCGAGCAGAGCGTCGATCAAGGGCGCGCGCGGCTGCATTCCAGCCTGGAGGAGATCGCCGCCGAGGCACAGCGCTGGTTCACCGAGGCGCGCGCGGTACGGCGCGCACTCGATGCCGCGGGTTCCGCGCGGCTCGCCGATGCGGCCCTTGAGAGCCATGAACATCTGCGGCGGCTGTTGAACGCCGCGGCCCTCGACTCCGTGCCTGCGGATTGGCTGCGCCAGCTGCCGCGATACTTGAAGGCGGAGGAGCGGCGCTGGCAGCGCAACGCGGTCCGCGGCGGTGAACCCGCGAACATCGCGCAGCAGCTGCGCGCGGCGAGGCAACGTCACCGGACGCTTGCGATGCGGGCCGGCGAGGAACTGCGTTGGATTCCGCAGCTCGACGAATTGCAGCACTGGATCGAAGAGTACCGGGTGTCGCTGTATGCGCAGGAGCTCAAGACTTTGGGTCCGGTCTCTGCGGCGCGTCTCGATGCGCGCGCCGCACAGATCGAGGCATGGCTCACACGTTGAAGCGAATACCCTGAGCAAGCGGCAATTGCGAACTCCAGTTGATGGTGTTCGTCTGCCGCCGCATATAGGCCTTCCACGAATCCGAACCCGCCTCGCGCCCGCCGCCGGTATCCTTCTCGCCCCCGAAGGCACCGCCGATCTCGGCGCCCGAGGTGCCCAGATTGACGTTCGCAATACCGCAGTCGCTGCCGTCGGCGGATAGGAACCGCTCCGCCACAGCCAGCCTGTCGGTGAACACCGCCGAGGACAGCCCGTAGGGGACGGCGTTCTGAATGGCAATGGCCTCATCCAGGGTGTCGTAGGCGATGAGGTACAGAATGGGAGCGAAGGTTTCGGTTCGCACCACCGCCATGCCGGCGTGGGCGCGAATGATGGCGGGCTCGACGAAGTGGCCGGGCCGCGGCAGGACACCCCCGCCGCACAGCAGTTCTGCGCCCTCGGACTGCGCGGCGGCTATGGCCGCCGAGTAGCGCGTCACCGCGCCCGCGTCGATCAGCGGTCCCATCAGGGTGTCGGCGCTCAAGGGGTCGCCGATGCGGATCTGCGCGTATGCCGCCGTCAGGCGCCGTTCGAGTTCGGCCGCACGCGCGCGCTGCACCAGCACTCGGCGCGTGGTGGTGCAGCGTTGACCCGCGGTGCCGACGGCACCGAAGACGATTGCGGGCACCGCGAGATCGAGATTAGCGCTTGCATCGACGATGATGGCGTTGTTGCCGCCGAGCTCGAGCAGGCTCTTGCCGAGCCGCTCGGCCACCCGCACGCCTATTTGCCGGCCGACATGGGTCGAGCCCGTGAACGACACCAGCGCGACGCGACGGTCGTCGACCAAGCGCATGGCGAGCTGCGTTCCGGCGTCGATGAAGATCTGGAAGATCGGCGGCAAGGAGTGGCGCTCCATCACTCGGTTGCAGATGTGCTGCACGGCGAGGGAACACAGTGCGGTCTTGGGCGAGGGCTTCCACACCGTGGCATTGCCTGCAATGGCCGCCAGAAAGGCGTTCCACGACCAGACCGCCACGGGAAAGTTGAACGCCGAAATCACTCCCACCACGCCGAGCGGATGCCATTGCTCGTACATGCGATGCTGCGGCCGCTCGGAGTGCATGGTGAGGCCGTAGAGCATTCTCGACTGACCGACCGCGAAATCCGCAATGTCGATCATTTCTTGGACTTCGCCGTCGCCCTCCGCCTTGATCTTGCCGTTCTCCATGGACACGAGGCTGCCGAGCGCATCTTTGTGAAGCCGCAGCTCCTCGCCGAGCAGCCGTATGGCCTCGCCGCGCTTCGGCGAGGGCACCTGCCGCCAGGCCGCGGCCGCGGCGACCGCCGCCGCCATCACGTGCTCATAGTCCTCGAGGGTGGCGCCGCGAACTTGCGCCAGCCGCTTGGCCGTGGCCGGGTTGATCGAGTCGATCAGCGGACCCTGGACGTGCCTGCTCCAGCCATGGCTGCCGGACCAGGCTCCCGGATTGATGTCGCCAAGCCCGAGCTTAGCCAAGGGGTCGCGGGCCGATGCGTGTAGGGGGACGGTGGTGTGCTGCATGATGTTTCCAGTGTAGTCGGCCATGTCTCGAGGGGGCGCATTTTGACTTGGCACGGCCGACAACGCTAGCATCCTCGGCATGTCGAAAAGCCCCGTCCTGATGAATTGGCATCCCGCCAGCTGGCACAGCCGCCGTGCAACACAGCAGCCCAAATACTCCGACCCAAAAGCGTTGGAGCGCGTTGTCGCCTCGTTGAGCCGGCTGCCGCCCTTGGTGGTGTCCTGGGAGATCGAGGCGCTGCGCGCAAAGCTGGCGCAAGCGCAGCGCGGCGAGCAATTTCTGCTGCAGGGCGGGGATTGTGCCGAGAGCTTCGAGGATTGCGAGTCCGACAATATAGCCAAGCGCCTGAAGATCCTGCTGCAAATGAGCCTGGTGCTGCTGCAGGGTCTGAAGAAGCCCATCATTCGCGTCGGCCGCTTCGCCGGTCAGTACGCGAAGCCGCGATCGGCCGATACCGAGACGCGGGACGGAATCACTCTGCCGAGCTACCGCGGCGACAATGTCAACCGGCCGGGCTTCACGGCGGCGGAGCGTGAACCGGATCCGGAGCTGCTGCTGCGCGGCTACGAGCGCGCTTCGCTCACGCTTAATTTCGTGCGTGCGCTGATCGACGGCGGATTCGCCGATCTGCATCACCCGGAGTACTGGGATCTGAGATTCCTGCGCCATGCGGCGCTGCGCGACGCCTATCAGAGGATCGTCGACTCGATCGCAGAGTCGCTGGACTTCTTCGAGTCCATGAGCGGGCAGCGCGTGCACGCGGCCACGCGCGGCGACTTCTATACCAGCCACGAGGGGCTGCATTTGCTCTCCGAGCAGGCGCAGACACGCTACATCGAGCGGCAGAAACATTGGTACAACCTGTCAACGCACATGCCGTGGATCGGCATGCGCACGGCCGACATCGACGGCGCGCACATCGAATATTTTCGCGGCATCTCCAATCCCATCGGGGTGAAAGTGGGCGCCGCCATGAGCGCCGAGTGGCTCCAGGATCTCGTTTCCGTGCTGAATCCGCAGAACGAGCCGGGCAGGCTGACTTTCATTCACCGATTCGGCGTCAAGGACATAGAGAAGAAGCTCCCCGGTATGATTCGAGCGGTGCGCGCCACGGGCTCCCAGGTGCTATGGGTGTGCGATCCCATGCACGGCAATACCGAGACCACGGCCGGGGGCGTGAAGACTCGCCGCTTCGACAATATCTTGGGTGAGGTGGAGGCGGCCTTTCGCATACACGAGGAGGAAGGATCCATGCTGGGAGGGGTTCACATCGAACTCACCGGCGAGGACGTCACCGAATGTATCGGGGGCGCACGAGGACTGGCGGAGTCCGATCTGGCGCGTGCCTATCGATCGCAGGTGGACCCGCGGCTGAACGCGGAGCAGGCGCTGGAATTGGCCATGCTGATCGCGCGCCGGGCCGGTGCCAGCCGGCATCGGCCTTAAGACCGCCGCAGGGCCGCCCGGACGGGCGTCGCCGAGGCCGGCTCCTGCGTACTGCCGCCAGTGCGTCGCTTGGGTAATTGTTTGATAATTCAATTAGTTATATCATATATCTAGATTGCTTCTGCAATAGCGGTCACGTTTTTTGCAAAGCCGGCTTGCCTCGATGCGTGCAGATGCTATTCTGACCTTCAAACCTTTCCCGCCCCTTGAGATTGAGCGTCGCGAGGCCCTTGAGCTCGGACGGCAAGCAATTAATAAATGACGAATTGCGAGGAATCTTTCGGGTCGCAATGAGTCTGACGAGTTCCATGCCCCGGTTTGGGCGACGGTTGGGTTGCGCTCGGGTTAGTCCAAAGCCGCGCGCGATCGACGGCGGGCTACGCGGAGTTTCCGCGTAGCCCGTTTTTTCTGTGGACACCCCTTTCGTGAACGCTCCGCCCGATGAACAGCGCCTTTGATCCCGAGTGCAGGCGTTGTCCGAGACTCGCCGCATTTCTCGATGCCGTGCGCCTCGCCCAGCCCGGCTACTTCTGCAGGCCCGTTCCGCCCTTCGGCGACCCGCAGGCGTCGCTCCTGATCGTCGGATTGGCGCCGGGCATGCATGGCGCCAATCGCACCGGCCGGCCTTTTACCGGAGATCACGCCGGGATATTGCTGTACCGGACCCTGCACAAGTTCGGCCTGGCCACCGGACCGGTCTCCACCGCCGCGGATGATCCGCTGCGTCTGCTGCACACTAGAATCACCAATTCGGTGAAGTGCCTGCCGCCGGCCAACAAACCCCTGCCGCTTGAAATCAAAATGTGCAACGACTACCTGCGCGCAGGAACTCGAACAGGCGCCGCGCCCCAAAGTCATCCTGGCGCTGGGGGCGATCGCGCATGCGGCGGTGCTGCGCGCCAGCGGCGCTGCGAACGGCGCGCATCGCTTCGCGCACGCCGCCGAACACGTCCTCGGCAAGGATCGGGTGCTGCTGGATTCCTACCATTGCAGCCGCTACAACACGCAGACCCGGCGGCTCACGGTTTCCATGTTCGAGGCCATCATCGGCAGGGCGCGGGACCTCATGCTCGCCGCGCGAGCATAGATGAACGCGGCTGCGTTCGACGCAAAGGCGTATGTGGACAGCCTGCCCGGGCGGCCCGGCGTCTACCGGATGCTGGACGCGCAGGGCGAGATCCTCTACGTCGGCAAGGCGCGCAATCTCAAGAGCCGGGTAGGATCGTATTTCCAGCCCGAGCAACGTGCAGCCCAAGGTCCAGGCGCTCGTCGCCAAGACGGCGGGCATGGAAGTCACCATCACGAATTCCGACACCGAAGCGCTGCTGCTGGAATTCAATCTCATCAAGAAGCACCGGCCGCGCTTCAATGTGGTGCTGCGCGACGACAAGAGCTTTCCCTACCTGCACGTCGAGACCCGGCACGAGTTTCCGCGCGTTGCTTTCTACCGCGGATCGCGCAAGGAGCCCGGACGGTTCTTCGGGCCTTATCCGTCGGCGGGCGCGGTGCGCGAAACGCTGCAGCAGCTGCAGAAGCTGTTCCGCTTGAGAAATTGCGACGACACGTATTTCGCGAATCGATCGCGGCCGTGCCTGCAGTACCAGATCCAGCGCTGTACGGCGCCCTGCGTGGGCCTCATCTCCAAGGAAAACTATGCGCGCGACGTCGATGCGGCCATCAAGGTGCTGGAAGGCCGCAGCGACGAGGTGAATCGGGACCTGGTCCGCCGCATGGAGGCGGCCGCGGAGCTTCTGCACTTCGAGGAAGCCGCGCAGCTGCGCGACCAGCTGGCGAAGCTCAAATCCGTACAGGCGCAGCAGATCGTCACGGCCGCCGCCGATCACGACGCCGACGTCATCGGGATCGCGGCCCGCGGCGGGGAATTCTGCGTCGCCCTGATGTTCATTCGCGCCGGCCGCAGCCTCGGCAGCACGACCTTTTTCCCCAAGGCGCCCTTCGCCGAGCTGCCTGAGGTGCTCGCGGCCTTCGTCGCCCAGTACTACCTCGAGCGCGAGTCGCCGCCGGAGATCATCGTCGCGCAGGACTTCGAGGAGATGTCCGTGCTCGAGACGACGCTGACGCAGCGCTCCGGCCGCAAGGTGCGCATCGCCTCGCAGGTCCGCGGGATCCGCGCACGTTGGCTGGAGATGATGCACGAAAACGCCGAACAGGCGCTCACCATGCGCGGCCTCGCACGCGCAGGGCATCGAGTCGGGGCTTGAGGATCTGCGCGAGGCCTTCGATCTTGCGGAGGTGCCGAACCGGATCGAGTGCTTCGACATCAGCCATACCGGCGGCACCGATACGATGGCGTCCTGCGTGGTGTTCGGCGAGGAAGGTCCGATCAAGAGCGAGTACCGCCGCTTCAACATTGCGGGGATACGGCCGGGCGACGACTACGCCGCCATGCATCAGGCGCTTGACCCGACGCTACAAGCGGGTGCGGGACGGCGAGTTTGTCGCGCCCGATGTATTGCTGATCGACGGCGGCAAGGGGCAGCTCGCGGAAGCGTCCAAAGCGCTCGATGAGCTGGGAATCAACGGAATCGCCTTGATCGGCGTCGCCAAGGGCGCCGAGCGGCGGCCGGGCCAGGAGCAACTGTTCTTGTTGGGCCGGGACACGGCCACTATACTGCCCCCGGACTCGCAGGCACTGCATCTGATTCAGCGCGTGCGCGACGAGGCCCACCGTTTCGCCATCACGGGACACCGGCGCAAACGCGCCAAACGTCATAGCCAGTCGATACTTGAAACCATTCCGGGCTTGGGGCCGGTCAAACGACGCGAGCTACTGAAGCAGTTCGGGGGCTTGCAGGGGATCTTGCGTGCGGGCATCGAGGATTTGGTACAAATACGCGGCCTGGGACGCGATCTCGCAGAGGTAATCTATGAGCACCTCCACCCCGGGCGCTGACCGTCGATCGCATTGGAACCTGCCGAATGCGCTGACTTGGCTGCGCATTCTGATGATCCCGGCCATATTCGCGCTGTTCTACTTGCTGCCCTACCCATGGGCTGACCCGGCCGCGTGCGCCGCCTTTGCGCTGGCGGGCATCACCGACAGCTTGGACGGCTATTACGCGCGCAAATTGGGCCAAACCTCGCGCCTCGGCGCATTTCTCGATCCGGTCGCCGACAAGCTCATCGTGGCCGCCGCCTTGGTGCTGATCGTCAGCAAGGATCCCCGCTGGTTCGTGGTCATCGTCGCGGTGGTCATCATCGGCCGGGAAATCGCGGTGTCGGCGCTGCGCGAATGGATGGCGGAGATCGGCGCACGCAGCCGCATCAAAGTGTCGCTATTGGCCAAGTACAAGACCATCATGCAAATCGTCGGGCTGTCGCTGCTGCTGTTCCGGCAGAACCTGTTCGGCGTCATCCCCACCTACAAGCTCGGTTTGCTGCTGACGGCGATAGCGGCCGTGTTGACGCTTTGGTCGATGGTCCAGTACCTGCGTGTCGCGTGGCCGGAATTGCGGGGTAGTTCAAGGCTTTAGCGGCATTGCGCTGTCGGTTTTTCTTGACTCCCTGCGGCGCGGCCCTACAATTGCGCCTCTCTATAGGGCGGGAATAGCTCAGTTGGTAGAGCGCAACCTTGCCAAGGTTGAGGTCGCGAGTTCGAGCCTCGTTTCCCGCTCCAAAATTCCCTTGTAGTCAATGGCTTGCAGCGTTTTTTCCGGTCATCAGCTCGGTGATTCGCGGCGCGTCTAAGGAATGATGCCCAAGCTCCGGTATCTCTCGCCGAGATTGGGAGCCAATGTCTCTGCCGCGGCGATGTCCTCCTCGCCCTCGGCCCTCTTGTTCGCGTGCGTTTTGGCGACTCCCCGGCCGTACAACGCCCGCGCGCTTCTCGGTTCGATTTTGAGGTCGGCGTCGAAATCCGCGAGAGCCCTTCGGTAATCGCCCTGACGCAACAGGATCATGCCGCGGTTCGAATATAGCTGGGCATTGGCAGGGTTTTTCTTGTCGGCGAGGCGGATCGCCGCATTGCAGTCACTGAGGCCGCCGTCGAGATCCTGGTTTTGCAGCGCTCTCGCAAGGCATCGAGCACCCAAGGCGCTCACCATCTTCGAATCGTCAGGATGATTTTTTATCCACAGATCATACTGCGCGATCGCCAGCGAAAACTGCGCTTCGCGGCCGTACATTTCGGCGAGCGAGTAGCGCAGATCAGCCTGCGGTGGAGCAAACCGATCAAGCGATTCGAGATCGCTCATGGCGGCCGCCTTGTCCTTCTTCCAAAGGTGCAACTCGGCCCGCGGCAGGTAGACCGCCAAGAAGTCATTTTTGAGCAGAATCACGTGGTCGAAGTCCGCGAGTGCGAGATCAGCCTGACCATTCGCCCGGTAGGCGCTGGCCCGCTCGAAATAATATTCAGGTTCGTTGGGGCTGAGCTCGATGGCCTTGGAGAGGTCCGCCAGCGCGGGTGCGAAATCGCGT
Organism: uncultured Gammaproteobacteria bacterium; assembly: GCA_963702735.1. Lineage (GTDB taxonomy): Bacteria > Pseudomonadota > Gammaproteobacteria > Steroidobacterales > Steroidobacteraceae > Bog-1198. The sequence goes on from CAVPDW010000004.1 coordinate 304,683, forward strand.
CGCGCGGCCAAGGCGGACCCGCGGCGCGCGATTGCCGCTGCGTCCTTGGCAGAAGCGGGCGCATCCGTTGAGGATTGGTCTCCATCTTCATGAACATCCGCCGGTTCCGTGGCGTTGGCGGCGGTCGCCGCGCCGCTGTCCTTCGATAGGTTGAACACGGGACCTCCGTTGTAGGTCAGGAACAGCTTGTGCTCTCGGTTGGCAACGAAAATACGATGCGAGACAAAGAAGTCCGCGCCGAGCAGCATGTCGGCAAATCGCAGGTCCATATCCGCAATGCGCAGTCTTGCATTCTTGATTTCCTCGGCATCGCCGATCTTGAAGCTGGCGAATCGCGCGATATAGGTCTTGACCCGTCCTCGTCCAAAACCTCCCGAGTATCCCGCCTCGACGACTCCCTCTGAGTCCGGTTTGATGCCCGCCCGCGCGGCGGCTTTGGCGGACAACAACGAAGTGAATGCTCCGGTGTCGAATGCCACGCGTATGCTTTGCCCGTTGACGTAGGCAACACCGATGGTGTGCGGGTTTGCCGGATCGATGAAATCGATATGCATCGAGGAATAATCTTGGCCGGGTTTCAGCCAGTAGGCCAATAGAGTGTGTTCGCAATCCTCCGTACGAAATAAACGGATGGCGCCGCTCGCCAGGTCATATTCCACATCGAACTTTTCGAGCAGATTCTGGCCGAGGACACCCTCGTATGCGGCGACCTCGCTGCCTCCAACCAAGAATTGGACATTCTTGACCGTAATTCCTACGATCGTGAATTCCTTTACGGTGGCGATCTGCGCTTCGGCAGATCCGCCGACCCCCATGATCCGGAATCCGAACGGTGCCGGCGTCAGCTTGAGATCGTATTCCGCGGCGGTTGCGGAACTCATGATGCTGTAGAAGGCACCGCTGTCCAATACGAACTTCGCGTCCCGGTTGTTGATTTTCACCGGTATCGTCGGACGCAGGCTGTTCATGGTGATCGGCAGTTCGAGGATCCGGAAAACCTTGCATTTACTGTCCGCGGCGTTTGCGGGCCGGCCGGCCTGCATAACCGCACAGATCGCCATCAAACCGCAGAGTCGGGCCTTAACGTTCCATGTTTGTCGGTGCACCTTGCGATATTGCAACGAAGCAGGACGCGGGTCAAAGCCCCGCCAAGGTTGAGGCCGCGAGTTCGGGGCCTCGTTTCCCGCTCCAAAAGTCCTGTGATTCCAAAGAGTTAGCCGCCGTCTCGGGGGCCGCCTTTGCGCTCTTGGGCGTCTGCGCCTCCAGATCCGCACCGTCTTGCCGTTAAGAGAATGGACGAGTATCGACGCAGGGTCGTGACATGCTCAATCAGCTCAAGAGCAAACTGAAGGCGTCGGTAAGTTTTCCGAGTCCGCCTGCGATTGCTCAGCAGATCATTGCGCTGGCAGGGGACCCTCACATCGATATCTCGCAGGTCGCCGCAGCGATCGGCAGGGACCCGGGTCTTGCCGCCAAACTATTGCGCGTCGCCAATTCCCCGCTGTATTCCCGGCAGCGCAAGAGCACTAACCTGCGCCAGGCGCTGATCGTGCTTGGACTGCACGGCGCAACGACGCTTGCACTCGGCTTCTCCCTGGTCGGCACCTATAAGAGTTTGAAGAGCGGCGGTTTGGATTACGACCGCTATTGGCGGCGCGCGATCTTGAGCGCCTCGGCGGCCAAGTGCTTCGGCGCACTGCAGGATGCAATCTCGGTGGACGACATTTTTCTCGCGGCGCTGCTCCAGGACATTGCAATCCTCGGCGTCGATCGCGCCGCGCCGGATTTCTATCGCGACCTGCCTCGAAACGCCTCCCACCGCGAGTTTCGGGCGCACGAGACCGCGCGCCTCGGCATCGATCACGCCGAGCTCGGCGCATGGCTTCTGGACTATTGGAAGATGCCCGAGCCGCTATGCCGCGCGGTGGCGTGCAGCCACGCACCCTCGATCGCCGATCGGTCGACTCCGACAGGGATGGCCGCGAGCTGTGTTGCTCTCGGCAGCGAGTGCGTGGAGATACTGCTGGCGCCCGCGGCTGCGACTGATTTTGCGGCGTTGGCCGAGCATGCGTCGGAATGGTTGGGCATCGACGCGGCGGCGGTGGCCCAGGTGATGGGCAAAATCGTCGCCGAGATACCGGAAATCGAGCGCTTGTTCGATACGAAATTGCTGCGGGCCGACGCCGCGAGCGCAATTCTCGATCAAGCGCGCGATTTGCTGATTCTTCGCAATCTTCAGGCGCTCGACCAGGTGAGCATTTTGCGCGAGACGAACGTGAAGCTCGAAGAGCGCACCGTGGCGCTCCAGGATGCGCAGCGGCGCGATGGCCTGACGGGACTCTACAACCGCGGCTATCTCGATCTGATGTTGAGGCGCGAATTCCAAGCTGCGACGACGGGTAACTGGCCATTGAGCGTCGTCATCGTCGATCTCGACCGCTTCAAGGGTATCAACGAAACCTATGGGCAGGAGGCCGGCGATTCGGTGCTTGTAACCACGGCGAAGTCGATTTCATCGGTGGCGCGGGACACCGACTGCGTCGCGCGCTACGACGGCGAGGAGTTTGTGATCGTGTTGCCGGGTCTGGCGTCGCACGGCGCCGAGATCTTTTGCCGGCGTCTGATAGCCTGCCTGCGCAGCACCTCGCATCCGATCGGCGGCACGATGGTGACCGTGACCGCCTCAGTGGGGCTCGCCACCCACGCGCCGAAGACGCCGTTTCAGCGTGCCTCGCACCTGATCAATGCCGCCAACCGCTCAGTGTACGCCGCCAAGAAATCCGGCCGCGATCGGCTGGTGCGGCACAAATCGGGCGGTCCGGCGTCCGCCGACACGTAACAGGAAAGCCGTGGGTTCCGGCGGCTACCGACCTCGTCTATCCGGATCGTACCGACGAATCACGGATAGTTGCGCATCGCAAACGTCGGCGACGATCGCAAATAATACGGCACAAAGCAAGCAGAAGGGACGGGCCGCGCCAATTTGCCATAGGCGGCAACACAAATGTTTGCCGGCGCATTGTAATTGATGCAATCCGCGGGGACTTGCGCCCGGTCGGCGTGCCGTGTACTTTGCAACGCAAAGTGATTGTACGTATCCTTATGGACACAGGATTTCGCAATAGAGCCCGGGAGAATGATTTGTCACTGCACTCTGCAAGGGATAAGGGGTTGAAGAAGGGGTGCGCCCGGGCGGCACGAGGCACCTTCGTGCTGCTGCTGCTGGCCTCGGGTGGCGCGTATGCAGGCGATGGGCCGTTCGGAATCGATCACGAACTCGCGCTCGATCAGAATGGGATTTGGGCGAGGAAGTACCAGACGGCGCTCGAGAACGCCGTCATCGCCACGGAACTGGCGGGAGCGCTGTGGTTGGGCAATGACGACCCGCTCGGCCACACGTTCTGGCAGGCGATCGACTCGACCACACTGTCGGCGGTCGGCGCTGAGATTTTAAAATACAGCTTCAGCCGCGCGAGACCGATTCAGGGCGACAATCCGAACGCATGGTTCAAGGGCAGTTGCTGCCAGAGTTTCCCGAGCGGGGAAGTGACGCTGCAGGCTAGCTTCGTCACCCCGTTCATCGCAGACTATGCGCGGCAGAATCCTTGGATTTGGTCGCTCGAGCTGCTGCCCGCATACGATGCGCTCGCACGTTTGAAGAGCCAGGCGCATTGGCAATCCGACGTGATCGCAGGCTGGGCATTGGGGTCGGCCATCGGCTATTGGAGCACCACGCGCGCCGTCCCGTTGTCGGTTCAGGTGCTGCCCAAAGGCCTGTCGGTCGGTTTCTCCAAGCGGTTCTAGCGCCGGCACCCGCGCCGCTAGTGGACAATGACCCCGTAGTGTAAGCTGCGCGGCTCGCTATTTTTGACCTCATGGCTAGGTGGCAGAGTGGTCATGCAGCGGCCTGCAAAGCCGCGTACAGCGGTTCGATTCCGCTCCTAGCCTCCACGATTTTGCCCCTGCGGTCTCGCGTTTCCGTGCAATTTTTACAGAGACAATTTGCCGCGAAGCATTCGATGTAGCATACGCACAACACGGTAATATCGTACTGAACCGTTAAATTGCGCGGATGTAATGTGCCAGTGCCACATGCGCCGCGAACGCGCAACAGCATCAACAACGCCATCGATGTTTGCGGCCTTACGACCCTGGTGGGCGCAACCTAAATGCTGGATTTTTGCAAGACGACGGTATTGAATCTGCCCGATCGTGAACCGATTTTCTCGGACGGCGGCCGGGTGATCGCGGCGCGATGCGAATTGAAATCGGGTACCATTCGCGACACCGATTGGAACCCGAATGCCCGAAGACAGATCCTCTCTGGTTGCAATGCACGCCGCAACTTGCCCCGGCGCATTTGATTTGCGCCGCATCGGCGCGCATCCCGATTATTGGTATCCGCTGGCCTGGTCCCACGAATTGAAGACGGGCAAGACGCTGGGGCGGCGCTTCGCCGGCCTGCCCATCGCGTTGTATCGAGGCAGGAGCGGGCAGGTATTTGCGCTCGAAGACCGCTGCGCCCACCGCCAGGTGCCCTTGCATCTCGGCGTGGTGAGCGGCGACGAGCTCAAATGCCACTACCACGGGTGGACCTACAATCGGACCGGAAAGTGCGTGAACGTGCCGTACCTGGGCACGGATCGATTGCCTGCCGGGGTGAAGGGCTACCCCGCGCGCGAGATAGACGGCCTGATCTTCGTCTTTCCCGGCGATGCCGCGCTCTCTGAAGGACGCTTGCCCAAGGGTCTCGGCTCATCGCAGCGCAAGGACTACAAGACCCGTCGCTTGAACCGGGAAGTGGCCTGCCACTACTCCTTCATGCACGAGAACCTGTTCGACATGAATCACCAATTCATGCACCGCAAACAAATGGGATCGATCAACGCGCGCTGCCTTGGGCGGGAGCACGGCGATGATTGGGCGCAGGTGGAATACAGCTTCAGCCGCACCGGGGGCAAATCCTCGGTGGGCGAACAGGTCATCGTGGATCTCATGCGCAAGCGCGGCGAGGCGATGAAGGAATTCTCCGACCACATGCGCGTCCGCACCGACTACCCGACCCAGAGTCTGAAAGTGTGGGTCGGACGCAATATCCAGGCCTCTGACGAGCCGGTGCTCGATGTGTGGCTGGGCTATACGCCGCTCGACGCCGAGCAGCGCACCAACCGTACCTACGGTTATCTGTCGGTGAAGAAGCCGCGGATACCGGGCCTCATTCACGCGATGTGGCCCTTCGTGACGTGGTTTACGGAGAACATCTTCCGCGAAGACAAGGAAATCGTGGAGTACGAGCAGAGGGCTCATGACGCGCAGGGCGCGGACTGGAACAACGAAGTGTTTCCGCCGATACGTGATCTGCGAGGGGTACTGGCTCGCTGCGGCAGGCCCATCGACTAGTCCATGTCGGCGCCCGAGCATTCCACGATCTCTGCGCCCATGGCTCAGCGTCCCGGAGATGCGCGCCTCGCGCGGTGCCTGAGTTGCCTCGCCCTGGCCGCGATCATGGCCGCTTCGGCGTGGGCCGATGCGCCGTCGGAAGATAACCCCACCCAGGCACCGGCATCCGGGCCGGTACCTGCGCCGCCCGCCTCTCCCACTCATGGGTTGTCGAGGTGGTTCAATCCCGCGACCGCGCCGTTCATTCCCATCCCGGAGATCGACGTGGATCCGAACAGCGGGACGACGCTCGGCGTCATCCCCACCTGGATTCAAACCGATGACAATCATGACATCCGGCGCATCATTGCACCCGACGTGAACTACAACCCCTATTTCGGCTGGGGAGTGCACGGCCGGGTGTTCGGCTACAGCTCCGGCGACGAGCAATGGTCGGTGGTCGGCGGCATCAAGGAGCGCGTCGAACGCGAATTCGACGGCGAGTATCAGCTCGGCCGATTGCGCGAGCAGCGCTGGTCGTTCAACACCAGCGTGATCTACGACCGCAGCGGCACCCCGCGTTTCTTCGGCATCGGCAATAAATCGCCGGCGATCGAAGAAACGAATTACACCGATCAGCAGGAACAGATGCAGATGCAGGTGGGCCTGAATATGAGTCACGCCTGGCAGCTTCAGTACACCGCGCGCCTGCAGATCGTCGACGTGCTCCCGGGCACCCTGGCAAGAATCGCCTCCATCCAGGAGCGCTTCGGCCGGATTCTCGGAGTGGGAATCAACAAGCAAGTGCTCAATCGCCTATCGATCATCTACGATACCCGCGACGATTTGGTTGTTCCGAGCCGCGGCACTCAATTGATCGCCTACGGCGGGCTCTCCAGCCGCGACGGTTTGCTGAACGATTCCATGTACAGCGAGGTGGGCGGCGACGGTCGCGCCTTTTGGCCCGTCGCTCAGGACACCATTCTGGCCGCGCATTCCGCGATTCGCTACCTGACCAGCTCGCACAGCGTGCCGTTCTGGGCGCTCAGCAGCATTGGTGGGGGTCAAAGCGTGGTGGGCGGCGAACAGCCCCTGCGCGGCTTCGGCGAGGGACGGTTCTATGATCGTGATTCCTTCTCCAGCAGCGTTGAACTGCGGCGCAAAGTGGCGACCTTCGACTCCGCCGGCAGCAGTGTCGATCTGGAACTGACTCCCTTCATCGACGTCGGCCGGGTGTTTGCCCGCAACAGCACCTTCCCGCTGGATCAACTCCACCATGTCTACGGTGTGGGATTCCGCGGCGTGGCACGGCCCTTCGTGGTGGGATACGTCGACATCGGTTACGGCAGCGAAGGGATCGCTGCATTCACCGGGCTCAATTATCCTTTCTAGGGCGCGGTGCAGAACCTGCGCACGCGTTGGGTGGGATGGCGCAGATAATTGTCCAGGTAGTAGCCGATGAGAGTTCTCGCGTAGCTCACCTCCTCGGAAGGAATGAGAACGGCGGCATCGTCGATCCAACGGTTGATGCAGATGAATTTCTTTTCCCTGCCCGCCGCGCAGTCGAGCAAATCAGAGAAGGCCTTGCGGTAGGCCGTGAATTCACGCTTGTGCATGGGCGCACCGTGCCCGGGCACCAGCCAGTTGAACGGCTGCTTCTCCAGGTGCGACAGCGCCGTGCGCCAACCCGCCGGACAGGCGCTTTCGAAGAACGGAGCCGGCAGGGTGACCAGGTCGCCTGCGAGAAGCACGTGCGTCTCGGGATCGAATACCCACACATCGCCCGCCGTGACTGCATGCGATTCCAGATGCAGCTGCAATTCCCGGCCGGCGATGCTCTCACGGCCTGATTCCGATACGACGTCGGTGGGCCCAAGCGCCGCTCCCTCATCGATGAGCGCCACCTCGGCGCGCATGGCGCTTGCGGCTTGCCGATCCCTCGTGACCGCGAGACGCGAGATCAGTTGCGCGCGGTAGGCGGCCAAGAAGCCGCGGCGGGCGGCGTAGATCGCGGAGCTCGCATAGACGCGGATGGCGGGGAAGGCGGCGCGCAGCAGCGGATTGCCGCCGACGTGATCCAAATGCCAGTGCGAGTTGATGATGGCGGCGACGGGCCGGTCTTGCGCGCGGGCGAAATCGAGAATTTCCTGCGCATGTTCCCGGTGCCGGCCCGTGTCGAAGACGATCAGGCCCTTAGGCGCCGTGATGACGATGCTGTTGCCGTCCGGCTGACGGTTCGGCGTGGCCTCGCCTTCGATGAGATAGATTCCTGGAGCAAGCTGCGAGGCCGCGCAGGCGCAGGCGCCATAAAATATTGCCGTCAAAGCGAGACTTCGAACGAGCATGGGCGGGCGCACCTTGCCAAACGCCGCGATTCGCCGCGAGTTGCGATTTTACCGCGGATGTCGCGGTCTCGCCAAAACGGCGGCAGAGGGAGTAGGATTGAACCCTATGAACATCCAGGCCGCGGAAGACGGCACCCAACATTACCCGGCGCTATCGAACGAGTGAGTACCACGCGACGAGCAGCGCGCCCGCGCATCACCGAAGCCACGGTGTTGTTCGCGGATCTTCGCGGTTACACCGGCATGGCCGAACGCCTCTCGGCGTCGCAGGTGCTGCCGCTCCTGGATGAGTTTCAGAGAACCCTCGCCGCCGCCACCGAGAGATACGGCGGCACGGTATATCATTTGGCCGGCGACGGAATGATGGCGGGATTCGGTGTGAACGAAGGCGGCGGCAATGGGGCACGCGAGTCGCTGGCCGCGGGGCATGCCATGCTCAAGGACTTCGCACCGATCGCGGTGCGCTGGCGCGGCGAGCTTGGGATCGATGCCGGAATCGGGATCGGATTGCATTCGGGCGAGGTCGCCGTCGGCGTGCTCGGACCGCCCCGCCACAAGAGCACCACGCTGGTGGGCGATACGGTCAATGTCGCCGCACGGCTTTGCAGCAGGGCCCGCGCGGGAGAGGTCTTGTTCTCCTGTACGGTTGCCGCTGTCCTCGACAGAGATGCGCCGGCCGCGCCGGATGCAGTGGGGGCTGCGCAGGATGCCGGCGCGAACCTGGGAACTGTGCAGGCCGCGGGTGCGGTGCCGTTTTTGCAATTGCCGCAATTCGAGTTGCGCGGGCGCCGCGTTCCGATCGACATTTGGTGTCTACCGGCTGCGGCGCGCCTCGCGCTGTAAGCCGCCGTCGAAGCTGCTAGTATTTCGACGTTCAGGCCCTCGTGGCGGAATCGGTAGACGCAACGGACTTAAAATCCGTCGGTTAACAGCCATCCCGGTTCGAGTCCGGGCGAGGGCACCAATAAAAACAATGACTTACGGAACTAGCTCCTGATATGTGGCACAAATTTGGCACAAGGTTCGACGCCTTGTATGATCTAGCAATCATTAGGCGGAATTGGGCACAAATGGCAACAATTCAGAAGCGCACAGGTCGCAACGGATCACTCAGCTACCGCGTGATGATTCGTCATCGCGGGCATACGCCTGAGTACAAGACCTTCCGGAAATTGCTCGATGCAAAGGCCTTTGCCTACAAGGCTGAGGTGAAGGTCGAAGAGGGTACCGGCGCGATCGTGCGCGCAGCGCGACGTTATACGCTGGCGGATGCGATCAAGCGTTACACCGAAACGATTATCGCCGCGCGCGACGATCAGAGCACAAAGCGACACTACAATTTTTGGACCGAGAGGTTAGGGCATGTCCGGCTCGCGAACGTGACGGCCGACATGCTGGTAGAGGCTCGCGAGCATCTATTGACGAAGCAGAGCAGGCTCGGAAAGCCGCTGTCCCCGGCGACGGTCAAGCTCTACCTCGAAAGCCTTTCAGCCGTGTTCAAGACGGCGCGCAAGGAATGGCGCTGGACGACGTACAACCCCGTCAGCGATGTGACCAGGCCGAAGCTGCCCAAGGGCAGGGTACGGTTCCTTGACGATGCAGAGCGCACCACATTGCTTGCTGAATGCCAAAAGAGCACCGACCCGAGGCTGCATCCCTTTGTGCTGCTCGCGATCAGCACCGGCGCTCGAGCGGGCGAGTTGACCGGGTTGCGTTGGTGCGACGTCGACCTCGAGCGCGGCACAGCATCTTTGCGGAAAACTAAGAACGGCGAGATGCGCGCGCTTCCAATCAAGGGTGCGGCGTTGACTGCGCTCAAAACGATGTACTCGGGCGACACGGACTCGGCCGCGCATGTGTTCGCCGGTCCACCGGGGCCGATCTTCGACTACCAGGACGTGTTCACCAAGGCGCGCGACGCGGCGGGAATCACAAATTTTCGCTTCCACGATTGCAGGCATTGCACCGGCAGCTATCTCGCAATGAACGGAGCGAGCGCATCCGAGATCGCCGCGGTGCTCGGCCACAAAACTCTCGCCATGGTCAAGCGTTACGCGCACTTATCTGACGGCCACGTTGGCACTGTGATCGAGAAGATGAATGAAAAGATCTTCGGTAAGTAGTAAAGATGTGTTGTTGGGCGCAATCGCTCCTCCTACGCTGGTGATCATCGACTACATCAAACAACGGAATTTCAAACGCCTCGACAAGATCGTCGCCGATTGGGAAAAAACGGGACTGTGGGGCTATCTGCTGGCCGACCTTGGCTTATCGAAAAGGCCGCTTGGGCGCCCGCGCACTCAGCGCAAAGTCGACAAGGAGTGCGAGATCGTTAACGCGGTAATTTACGCCGCTATGAATGGCATCGATCCTCCTTTCGCGGTAGCTGCCAAGTTGCAGAAGGTCCCGGCAAGAGAAGCGAGGGACGCGTGGAAGGACGGGAGCCAGTACCGCCTCTCATCGCTGCGCATCATGGCAAAGCATTGTGACGGTCGGGGATTCACGGTCGACGACTGCTGCTCATCGGCTTGCCATAAAGATCCTAGAAAAACACAAACAATAAATCCGACTTTATGTTCTGAATTAAACGCCGCCTTGTGAAATTCTACCCGTGACCAATCATCACGGAGATTTCCATGTCCCGGGGAGTTAATCCCACTTCCAAAGGCTCCGGGTCACGTTCCGGTCTCGCGCCACGGGCTCCAATGGATTCAACTTCCCATCGCGAATTCAACGGCGCCACCCAGGCCGGCGCTATCGTTAAATTTGGCGGCCGCATGTTCGTAGACCCGCCGCGCTTTCTCGAATGGATGGCTACCCAGCCGCGCATCAGCCCGCCGGTCAAGCGCGCGAAGGCGCCCGCCCAGCGCGGCCGTCGAAGCGCTCCCCAGGAGGGCCGCGCGGCGTGATTGTCCTTCCCCACAAAGTTGCCACGCCCGCGGAGACACGACTCACCGCGGGCGCCTTATTCCAAAATTACGATCACGAACTCAGCAATGACAATCATATTGGAACCAATCCCCAGTAGCAAAACCATCGTCCGCCGCGCCATGGCCGCAAGGATCGCGCCGTGACCAGCACCGCCAACCGCTGGATCAAGTTCCGCAAGTCCCTGGTAACCGATCCGCGCGTGCTCCGAATGGGCGTTATGTTTATGTCACGGTGACCTCGGACAACTGTCACGGGCGCGTCTGACGGTTCTCGGCGCACTGGCTGTGCTTTGGTGTTTCGCGGACGAACACATTCGCGAGGATGACCACATCGAGTGCACCGCCGACGAGGTAAACGAGGTCGTTGGCTTCGCAGATTTCTGCGCGCTCTTACCACCGGATTGGTTTCAGATCCTCGACGCTAATTGCGTACATTTGCCTCATTTCCTAGAACATACCAATTTGAAGATACGTGCCGTCGACCAAATGCGCCAGCAACGGCACCGGGCGAAGCGTAACGCTTCGGTCACGACCGTGTCACGCGCAAGCCGTGACCAGACCGAGACCGAGACCGAGACCATAGAGAAAGAAACATCCCTTCGGGATGCAAAGAAAGCGCCCGCTGCGCAGTCGCCCGCCACCGGCTCGAGATTGCCGGAGAATGGAAACCAACGCCGGATTTCGAAGCCTATGCGCGGCAATACGGACTCTACCTGGCCAGGATTGCCAGAATTTCCGCGATTACTGGATCGCCCAAGCCGGGCGCGTGGCAGAAAGGCGAACTGGACGGCGACCTGGCGGACCTGGTGCCGGCGGGAATCCGAGACCAGACCGACGAACGGCAATGGCCGACCGAAGCCGCGGGATGAGGCGGCATTGGCTGAGGCGGAGAGCCACGCCAGGGCGATCGGCTTTCGCCAGAAAGCGGAGCACGAATCGGTGACGGCCTACGGCCAGGCGCTGAAAACATGGGAGAACACGCGTCGCGCGACGCCGAACGGTGAGGCCGGATCGCGCATCGCCGCGTTGGCCACCAGACTCCGGAGCATGTCGTCGTGACGGCGACCATCGATCGCGTACCCGGTCAGGCGCTCTTTCGCCCCTCCTCCGGTAGCAATAACGGCGCCGTTTCCCGCGAGCGCGTCGGCGCTCGGAGTGAAGAGTCGGCAACAACGCCGCCAACCACCGAACGGTCTATCGAGCGGTCATGAACCCGGCTAAATTTTTCGGCGATGTTGACCGGCCATGGACGCATGAGTGGGCGATACCACCGAAACCCGGCCAGGCGCCGGCCACCGAACACTGACGCGGCTGCCTGGGCCGAAGCGAAGACCGCGGCGAAAGACATCGAGTTTCGCGACCCGTATCCCGCGGAGACTGCGTCGAGCTATATGGCGGCGGTGAAATTCGCGAGGGACACGCCGCCATCCAAGCCCATCACGGAACGGCTTGGGCTGCGGGGCCTCAAGCGGATGGGTGCGCCATGACGGCGCGCGCCAGCTCGACATTATCGCAGCCGCTCATGGTGGACTTCCGTCATCTGTTGCTGCCCAGGCCCGCCGATGCGTCCGAGCTCTCATCGATTCGGGAGCATCTGAGCGACGGGCCGCGGCACTGCTCGCCTGGAGCCTTGCCGACGTGCGCCGCGCGATGGCGGAGGCGCTATTGTGAGCAACGCGCGTTTCAGGCGCTTCGCTGTTGCTCAGTCACCGGGTTTTTTTTTTTTTTTTTTTTTTTTTTTTTTTTTTTTTTTTTTTTTTTTTTTTTTTTTTTTTTTTTTTTTTTTTTTTTTTTTTTTTTTTTTTTTTTTTTTTTTTTTTTTTTTTTTTTTTTTTTTTTTTTTTTTTTTTTTTTTTTTTTTTTTTTTTTTTTTTTTTTTTTTTTTTTTTTTTTTTTTTTTTTTTTTTTTTTTTTTTTTTTTTTTTTTTTTTTTTTTTTTTTTTTTTTTTTTTTTTTTTTTTTTTTTTTTTTTTTTTTTTTTTTTTTTTTTTTTTTTTTTTTTTTTTTTTTTTTTTTTTTTTTTTTTTTTTTTTTTTTTTTTTTTTTTTTTTTTTTTTTTTTTTTTTTTTTTTTTTTTTTTTTTTTTTTTTTTTTTTTTTTTTTTTTTTTTTTTTTTTTTTTTTTTTTTTTTTTTTTTTTTTTTTTTTTTTTTTTTTTTTTTTTTTTTTTTTTTTTTTTTTTTTTTTTTTTTTTTTTTTTTTTTTTTTTTTTTTTTTTTTTTTTTTTTTTTTTTTTTTTTTTTTTTTTTTTTTTTTTTTTTTTTTTTTTTTTTTTTTTTTTTTTTTTTTTTTTTTTTTTTTTTTTTTTTTTTTTTTTTTTTTTTTTTTTTTTTTTTTTTTTTTTTTTTTTTTTTTTTTTTTTTTTTTTTTTTTTTTTTTTTTTTTTTTTTTTTTTTTTTTTTTTTTTTTTTTTTTTTTTTTTTTTTTTTTTTTTTTTTTTTTTTTTTTTTTTTTTTTTTTTTTTTTTTTTTTTTTTTTTTTTTTTTTTTTTTTTTTTTTTTTTTTTTTTTTTTTTTTTTTTTTTTTTTTTTTTTTTTTTTTTTTTTTTTTTTTTTTTTTTTTTTTTTTTTTTTTTTTTTTTTTTTTTTTTTTTTTTTTTTTTTTTTTTTTTTTTTTTTTTTTTTTTTTTTTTTTTTTTTTTTTTTTTTTTTTTTTTTTTTTTTTTTTTTTTTTTTTTTTTTTTTTTTTTTTTTTTTTTTTTTTTTTTTTTTTTTTTTTTTTTTTTTTTTTTTTTTTTTTTTTTTTTTTTTTTTTTTTTTTTTTTTTTTTTTTTTTTTTTTTTTTTTTTTTTTTTTTTTTTTTTTTTTTTTTTTTTTTTTTTTTTTTTTTTTTTTTTTTTTTTTTTTTTTTTTTTTTTTTTTTTTTTTTTTTTTTTTTTTTTTTTTTTTTTTTTTTTTTTTTTTTTTTTTTTTTTTTTTTTTTTTTTTTTTTTTTTTTTTTTTTTTTTTTTTTTTTTTTTTTTTTTTTTTTTTTTTTTTTTTTTTTTTTTTTTTTTTTTTTTTTTTTTTTTTTTTTTTTTTTTTTTTTTTTTTTTTTTTTTTTTTTTTTTTTTTTTTTTTTTTTTTTTTTTTTTTTTTTTTTTTTTTTTTTTTTTTTTTTTTTTTTTTTTTTTTTTTTTTTTTTTTTTTTTTTTTTTTTTTTTTTTTTTTTTTTTTTTTTTTTTTTTTTTTTTTTTTTTTTTTTTTTTTTTTTTTTTTTTTTTTTTTTTTTTTTTTTTTTTTTTTTTTTTTTTTTTTTTTTTTTTTTTTTTTTTTTTTTTTTTTTTTTTTTTTTTTTTTTTTTTTTTTTTTTTTTTTTTTTTTTTTTTTTTTTTTTTTTTTTTTTTTTTTTTTTTTTTTTTTTTTTTTTTTTTTTTTTTTTTTTTTTTTTTTTTTTTTTTTTTTTTTTTTTTTTTTTTTTTTTTTTTTTTTTTTTTTTTTTTTTTTTTTTTTTTTTTTTTTTTTTTTTTTTTTTTTTTTTTTTTTTTTTTTTTTTTTTTTTTTTTTTTTTTTTTTTTTTTTTTTTTTTTTTTTTTTTTTTTTTTTTTTTTTTTTTTTTTTTTTTTTTTTTTTTTTTTTTTTTTTTTTTTTTTTTTTTTTTTTTTTTTTTTTTTTTTTTTTTTTTTTTTTTTTTTTTTTTTTTTTTTTTTTTTTTTTTTTTTTTTTTTTTTTTTTTTTTTTTTTTTTTTTTTTTTTTTTTTTTTTTTTTTTTTTTTTTTTTTTTTTTTTTTTTTTTTTTTTTTTTTTTTTTTTTTTTTTTTTTTTTTTTTTTTTTTTTTTTTTTTTTTTTTTTTTTTTTTTTTTTTTTTTTTTTTTTTTTTTTTTTTTTTTTTTTTTTTTTTTTTTTTTTTTTTTTTTTTTTTTTTTTTTTTTTTTTTTTTTTTTTTTTTTTTTTTTTTTTTTTTTTTTTTTTTTTTTTTTTTTTTTTTTTTTTTTTTTTTTTTTTTTTTTTTTTTTTTTTTTTTTTTTTTTTTTTTTTTTTTTTTTTTTTTTTTTTTTTTTTTTTTTTTTTTTTTTTTTTTTTTTTTTTTTTTTTTTTTTTTTTTTTTTTTTTTTTTTTTTTTTTTTTTTTTTTTTTTTTTTTTTTTTTTTTTTTTTTTTTTTTTTTTTTTTTTTTTTTTTTTTTTTTTTTTTTTTTTTTTTTTTTTTTTTTTTTTTTTTTTTTTTTTTTTTTTTTTTTTTTTTTTTTTTTTTTTTTTTTTTTTTTTTTTTTTTTTTTTTTTTTTTTTTTTTTTTTTTTTTTTTTTTTTTTTTTTTTTTTTTTTTTTTTTTTTTTTTTTTTTTTTTTTTTTTTTTTTTTTTTTTTTTTTTTTTTTTTTTTTTTTTTTTTTTTTTTTTTTTTTTTTTTTTTTTTTTTTTTTTTTTTTTTTTTTTTTTTTTTTTTTTTTTTTTTTTTTTTTTTTTTTTTTTTTTTTTTTTTTTTTTTTTTTTTTTTTTTTTTTTTTTTTTTTTTTTTTTTTTTTTTTTTTTTTTTTTTTTTTTTTTTTTTTTTTTTTTTTTTTTTTTTTTTTTTTTTTTTTTTTTTTTTTTTTTTTTTTTTTTTTTTTTTTTTTTTTTTTTTTTTTTTTTTTTTTTTTTTTTTTTTTTTTTTTTTTTTTTTTTTTTTTTTTTTTTTTTTTTTTTTTTTTTTTTTTTTTTTTTTTTTTTTTTTTTTTTTTTTTTTTTTTTTTTTTTTTTTTTTTTTTTTTTTTTTTTTTTTTTTTTTTTTTTTTTTTTTTTTTTTTTTTTTTTTTTTTTTTTTTTTTTTTTTTTTTTTTTTTTTTTTTTTTTTTTTTTTTTTTTTTTTTTTTTTTTTTTTTTTTTTTTTTTTTTTTTTTTTTTTTTTTTTTTTTTTTTTTTTTTTTTTTTTTTTTTTTTTTTTTTTTTTTTTTTTTTTTTTTTTTTTTTTTTTTTTTTTTTTTTTTTTTTTTTTTTTTTTTTTTTTTTTTTTTTTTTTTTTTTTTTTTTTTTTTTTTTTTTTTTTTTTTTTTTTTTTTTTTTTTTTTTTTTTTTTTTTTTTTTTTTTTTTTTTTTTTTTTTTTTTTTTTTTTTTCTGCTCGCCGATGAGGTCCATCGCCTGGCCGACGCGGGACCTTTGGGAGGTTTCACGGGCAGCATGGGCAAGCGCGACGCTCCGCTGACATTCATTACGACAACCGCGGGCATCGGCCGCGGCGGCATCGCCTGGGAGCTCTACCGCTATGCCCTCGCCGTCGAGCAGGGCTCGATTCGGATCCAAGCTCCTCCCGGTGCTCTATCAAGCGCTCGCAGATTGCGACTGGCAGTCCGAGCCGATCTGGCGCGCGGTTAACCCCGCGATCGCCGGCGGCTTCCGATCGATCGAGGAGATGCGCATCACGGCACGGCGCGCGGCTGAGAGCTCGATCGCCCGCGAATCTTCCGCCGGCTATATCTCAACAACTGGTTGGAGGCGAGCATGGCCGCCTGGATCGATATGGGGATATACGACGAGAACCCGACAGCGCCGGTGAGCCTGGGCGATTTCGAGGGCCGCGAGAACTTCATGGGCATCGACATGGCGAGCGTCGGGGACCTCGCTGCCTTGGTTCTCGCCGCGCGCGAGGGTGATGGCTGGAAAATTTTAGTGCAGCAGATATGCCGGAGGCGCAAATTCGCAAGCGGGCCGCGGCGGGCCTCGCATACCCCAGTTGGGTCGACGCCGGCGAAATCATCACGACGCCGGGCAACGCCATCGACCAGGCGCGCATCGAAGACGACATCGTGCGCATCGCGAGCGAGATTGGCGGCGTGAAAAAGATCGCGGTTGATCGATGGGGTGCGATCCCATTCATGAACCGCCTATCTGATCGAGGCCTGCCGGTAGTGCAATTCGGTTAGGGTTATCAATCCATGACCAGGGCCGTGCCACGGAAATAGAGCGGGCAATTGTGAGTCGGCAATTCCACCACGGCGGCAATGCCATTCTGAGATGGAATTTTTCCAACGTGCGCCCGAGACGGATGCCGCGGGGAACATAAAATTTTAGAAGGACAAAGCCATGAAAAAATTGACGGTGCGGTCGCCGCCGCGATGGCGATTGGCGCCGCACTCGCAAATGACGGAGCGGATGGCGAATCGATTTACAACGAACGCGCGAAGGCTGGCGACGGCCCGGTCATTCTTCGTGTAAGCCATGAGCGACGCCGCCGCTATCGTCGCCGATGTTCGCCATGCGATCGCGCTGCTCGTCGACCTTCGACGATCCCGCGGCCGTGCGCGTCGCCGCGGCGTTGGATGCATGGTTGCGCGGCACGGAGATCGAGGCCTCGCTCGGTTTGACGCCGGGCTGGCGCGCGTGCGTGCGGATGAAGGCGCGCGAACGTGCACTACCAGCCTTGGGCAAGTTGCACCCTGAGTTGAGGGACAGCGCCTTGGCGAAAGTCATCATCGCGGGGATGAGGCGCGTGCCGCGCAGCGGCGTTCGGCCCGATGGTGCGGACGGCCATCTTTGGGATCTCGTCGCCGGCGGCTGCTGGGCGACGCAAGACCACTGGCGAAAACTCATTCGCGAAACTGGGCAATCAGGTAGCTGAATGCCCAAGCGGACTAGGTTACCGTTCGTCCCGAAACTGGAGGTATGAAAATTGGCACTTAAATCTCAACCGGCGACTAACTTGGGTCCCGCCGCGATCGACAGCGATAAGCAGATCGTAGCCTGGAACACAGTTTTGCTCCCGCTGAAGAGCGGACGCGAGAGAATCAAGACCGAGATAGATTCCCTCACCCTCGAGGAGCATTTCGGTTCACAAGCCCATCCGCCGGCGAGCCGCAAGCGACCGACCGTTACCCGCGATGACCAGCTCCGGGATCGGCTGAGGAAAAACCGCGCTGCTGTCCCGGAGCAGAAGGCCACTGAACCTCTAGCTGGCGAACTGCCGGCGGCCGCCAGCCTCGCACTGGAAATCATCAATACCTCGCGCTCGGCGCCGACTCTAGTGGATCGCCGGGCTCTACGCGAGCAACGCAAAAACGACCTCGATGCGGTTGATCGGGGCATCGCTTCGCTGGAGAGTGTCATCCATGCGCGGCGCGAGGAACTCAAGGATGCGCAAGTCGTGCGGGACGCCGATCCGTGGTTCGCACTATTGGTGCGCAGATTTCGCGCGTACGCGGCCGCAGCGGCGATTGACGATGAGCTGAGCGATTTTATGAGGTCGCGCCTAGATGCGGGATACGTGCCATGGCGCGGAGACCTGCTGCCGGAGCTGGCGTTACGCGTCAAATTGACGCTGGGTTCCGAGCGCGACTACCACAGCGAGCTCAGCGTCATGCGCCGAAAACTTGAGGAGCTAAAACGGCTATGAATATCCGAGATCCAAAGGTGGTGATCTTGGGATTTCGCGACGAAATCCTCGTGGAACTCGGGGAAGCACAAAAGGCCATACCGCCTCTGGCAGGCTGTGGCCGACGCGGCGGCGGCCGCGGCCGACGAAGCGACAACGTTCTATCGCGCTCTGCAACAGTTGCTCGGGAAAGCTACATCCGCGACCGATTTCCTGGGAGTCACCCAACACCAATACTTGGAGGGTCCGATCGGCCTACGCGCCAACAACTATTCGACGGAGGTCGATGAGGCTAAATCACGACGCGCACGGGCACTGGCAGATGTTCAGCTGGCCCGCGCCAAAGTCACGAGCCTCAAGCGCGCTATCGCGCAGATCGACCTCATGATTCCGCCTGCTGCTGAAACCGAGGAGGCTGCTTGAAAACGATTCGCAGCGAAAGCGGCCGCATCATCCGCGCCGCCCGCGCCGAGAGTCGGTCATTTCCCGCCGTTTTGTCGACCGGCGAGGTCGCGCGCGACGGTCACCGGGTCGATCCACGGGGATGGAAGTATCCGGCAACCGTGCCGTTCGTCGACAGCCATCTGGATCACACGGGGATCAGGAGCGTTTTGGGCAATGTGACGTTCATGCGGACTGGCACGGCAGAGCTTGACTCTGGTGATCGGGTTCCGGCGCTGCTCGGCACCGTCAACTACGCGCCCGGCGAGACTAATCCCGACAGCGAGGTTGCCTATCAACTCGCGCTTGCAGGCTACGCCACCGGGTTGTCGGTCAGCTTCATCCCCTTGGATGCGGCCCCTGCCACTGAACGCGGCCGCAGGTCGGGTGCGCTGGACATCTCCTCGGCCGAATTGCTCGAGGTCAGCGCCGTTGCCGTGCCAAGTGATACGAGCGCCAAAGTGTTGGCCCGCGCGGTTCGTGCGCACGTTGCCGGCCGCGAGACCAGAGAGGATCGCCGGGTCCTGGCCCAGGCCATCAAGCTACGTGTTGAACGCGATGATGCCGCCGCTCGCGCCGCAACGGGTTCAACGCGAGAGGATCGCGCGGTCCGCGCCCGGGCGTTGCAAACAAAACTCGGCGAGGACAGGTGACGACGCACCAAGATTTTGGCGGCGGCGAGTGGCGCCTCCGACGCGCTCAATCACTTTTCGAGCGAGCGTGCATAGCTTGTTCAGAGGGCGATATCGCGCGAGCCTGCAATCTCGCTCTTGCTGCGTTTGATCACGTGCCGGCGCGCGTGATCAGGCGTTACATTCTGGCACGCTCGAGACAGCCGTGATCGCGCGCCGAATCCGATTTCAGACACCGAACGAACCCGACCGGTTCGGCGTTTTCAACAGGGCAAAGTTGCGCGGCGGCTCGGCCCGCGCGGGTGGATCAGCCGTGAGTGCCACCGAACAAAAAAACCGCGGCTGCCAGCGTGTTCGCTTACCCGATCGCGGGGAACTCCTCCGGGCAGAGCTGGCCGCGAAGTGTCGGCGACATGACGCATCGAGAGTGCCGCGCGCGCGCGGGCATTCGGCGCCCCTCGACCCCGGACAATCGGGAGCACGGGGCATTCCCAATCCACGGAGCATTAAGCAGCCATGGCCGAAGTAGATATCAATGTCCAGGCCGCCATCGCGCAGGGCGCCTCCCTGTCGGCGCAAGCCGATATTGGCAACAAGTCGATCGTGGCACTCGTGCTCCCCGCGGCTTGGGTGGCGGCCGCGGGTGGCTTGAGCTTTCAGGT
The DNA here is from genome assembly GCA_963702735.1 of uncultured Gammaproteobacteria bacterium. Taxonomy (GTDB): domain Bacteria; phylum Pseudomonadota; class Gammaproteobacteria; order Steroidobacterales; family Steroidobacteraceae; genus Bog-1198. The sequence continues at coordinate 324,332 of CAVPDW010000004.1, forward strand.
GTCGGTCGACGGCGGCGCGAATTGGCGGGAGTTGAGCACGTCGGCGGGCGCGGCATACGCGGTGGCCTTCACCGCGGCGGGTCCTGCCTATATTGCGATTGACCCCACGACATTGCGTGGCTTCTCGTCGGTCAAGGTCCGCAGCGGGCCCGTGGGTGCGCCGGTCAATCAGACCGCGGTCGGCGGCGTCACGGTGACCCTCGTCACGCGACTTGTGTTTTGAGTCGAACACGGGGGCTCCCGGAGATGAATCAAATGTACCGCGACGTATTTGGCAAAGAGCATCGCTACGGACCGCCGCGAGGATGGGTTCAGCCTACGCACGAATCCCTCGGTCCCCAGGACTGGGAGGCGCTAGTTGCCACCGGATTGCACTTCCCTCTCTATCGCGGTCCCGTCTCGGCTATTCGGAATCCGAGGCGATTGTCTAAGCCCGCTCTTGGTGGCTGGGCAGCACCGGGTACAGGTGCGCGACATGGCGTCCGATGAGCCCCTGATCGACCGCAGCCTTTACCTCATCGATTGGGAGGACGACGCGGACGTCCAGTGCTACCGCGACAAGATCGGCGTTGCCGCAACGGAGAAAATTGTGATCGCAAAATTCCTGCGCTTCGTCGGTGGCGAGTGGTGGTGCCAGTGCAGGGATTCGCTGACACGGCTAAACGGGGTCGTCGTTGGTGAAATCGTTGGTGTCATAGCGCTCGGGGCCCTGGCGGGGTGCGGCGGCTCTCCGGTCGGCGAGGCGCATGCGCGGCAGCCCATCTGCGGCAATCCCTTCGACGCAGCCTCGGCGGCGTGCTCGCAGCTTGGTGTGAACGCGGCCAGCGCAATGGTCTCGAACTACTCAGCAACCACAGTGACGACCACGGCCACCCCGGGTGTGACCGACAACGTTGCAATCATCTCTGTCGCGTTGACCACCTCCGGATTTCCGACCGCCATTGATGCGGGTGCGACGATCCAGGCCAGCGCCGTGACCGGCGGGATTCTGACAACGTGTTTGGTGAGCATCTATCGGGACGGCGCAATCGTTCCGTCGTCGCAATTCGACGTGACCAGCGTCTACACGGCAGGGACGAACTATGTGCAGAATTTGCTATTGAGCGCGACCGACACACCGGCCGCGGGCTCGCACACCTACGAATTGCACTTGACGCTCAAGAACGGCGGCAGCTCGGGAATCGCGACGCTGGCCGCGTGGGCGAACTTCATCAAGGTGCGCGAGATCAAAAAGTGAAAGCGGTGAGTTTCTATCACGCCAAGACCGGCGCGCTGCACAGCAATCAGTTTCTCTGTTCAGACGATGGATTGGTTGTCCTCAACACGCCGCCTGGCCATCTTCCCATCGAAGGCCATCACGACTGCCTCTCGAAGCGTGTGGATGTCGCGGCTCACGCGAGATATCTGGTCCTGACGGATCAGATCAAATCGTTGTCGTGCCAGTGGCAAAGACAAGCTGAACTAGACGCGGCGTGGGCGCAAGTCCTCGTCGATTACCAGCCGCCGCAGCCGTCGCCAGATCACGAATGGGACGCCACGACGAAGCGCTGGCAACTCACCGCAGCCGCGCAAGCCAACGCGGCCGCCAGGAGCGCCGCCCATGCACGGATCGCGGCGCTCGAGGCTTCCCAACACGCCTTGGTGCGCGAGATGCTCCTCGGCTCCGCCTCGGCACATCCGCAGCTACAGGCCATCCAGGAAGAAATTACCGCCCTGCAGGCCTCGCTGACGTAAACTCGGCCCCCATGGGCCCGATGAGCTACGTTTTTCGCTGCCCTCACTGTTCCACCGCCCCGCACGAGGTCGACCACGCCGAGCTGCACCAGGTGGCGATCGGCGTGCTCGGCATGGACTGGCAATGCCCCGACTGTCGGGGCTGGTCGCAGGTTCGGGTGCAGGAGAGGAATCGAGGGTTGACCGTCGAGAAGGGATCGGCGCCGGCGGTGCTGGCGTGAGCGTTCCGATGATGGTGTTTCACGTGCCGGACGATCCGGCGTGGCTGCAGGCGTTCGGTCGGGTGTCGGTCGTACATACGCACCTCGATCATATTCTGCGGATGTTGATCAAGACTCTCGCGAACGTGACCGTCGAAGTAGCCCTGAGCGCGACGGACGCCGAAGGATCGGCCATCCTTCGCGATCGCATCAAGAAGCTGGCGAAGCAGCGACTGGGAGAAGGGGCCGCGCTGCTTATGGTGCAAGATATTGTTGAACGCTGCAGGCGAGTGACAGAGCGTCGTAACGAATTGATCCATACTACGATTGCGAGCGACTGGAATGGCACGGAGGCAATGCTCTATGAGGTGGGCCAGCCATCCGGACCGCTTCCGACCGTCCAGGATCTAGATCAACTCACCGCACAGATGGGCCAACTTATTCATGAGATCAACAGTGCTCGCCTTGGCGGGTGGCTGGCCGAGACGCTCTCCGCGAAGGCTCACAAAACGCTCTAGACGCGCGCCACGTAAGGGGACCTGAGAGCGCAAAGCAAAAATGGATGAATTCGATAAAACTAGGCTATTTCGCGAACGCCGCTCACTGATCGCCGTTAGTATTGTTCTTTTGGCGCATCAGTTGCTCGGCATCTCCGTCGGAAATAGCACTGATAGCCTTGGACTGCACTTTCAAATCGCGGATCCGTCGAGGCTCTGGTGGGGAGTATGGCTGGTCTGGTTCTGGACAATCATTTGCTACATCCAGCAGTTCTACTCGCTTAAACCATGGACGACATATCCGAAGGATCGAGACGATGAGGCGCGCGATCGCTTAAGCGACCTGATTAGCTTGATGCGGGTACGTAGGACGGCACTTAAACACCTTCGTGCTGATATCCCGAGCAAACTGCGCGCCAAGTATCGAGTGAGGGGAGAAGGGCGCGGGGAGACAACGACGTCGGCTCAGCAACGGCAATTGCACCTATACGTAAGCGTGACAGCGAGCTGGCGCGGCAGCGATACAGCATTCGCAACGGAAAAAGGCGCGAGCCTCGAGAAAGCGATGGAAGCCATGGGATGGCAAATCCGTGGCGGTGGCATCAGCGCAGAGACTGGCGAGTGCTCCTTCAATAAGATAGTGGATGTCCGCATAGTGCCAGTCCGGGATGAGCGGCTGATCCGGATCATCGCGCGTCTCTGGACTCTAATTTTGACGTCGTTCTTGTCGGACTACATTGCGCCGCTCGCCATTGGCGCCGCTCCACTCTTGGTTGAAGTAGTGCAGGTGGTACGAACTTGAGTCCGGAAGACGTGCGAGCGGCGCTGCAAGGGTATCGCGATCGGATCGCCGAAATAGATGGGATGATCCCGGCTGGCGAATATCTCGTCCGCGGCGCAGGCGATCAGGTTCGTGAAGCCGCGTCGCTTCTCAAAGCTGCTGTGAAGGCGTACTACAAGCGGCCGGCAAGTTCCCGCCGGTCAATGTCTCGGATCGAACGCAACATTTATGAGCCGTGCATGGAGCGCGTGTTTGTTGCTCTAACGAAGCTTAGGACCAATACCATTCCCGGCCCAGACTGGAAAAGTGCTCTATTCGTTGCCGACAGAGAACTTGACCATTGGCTGGACCAGCACCTCCGAGTTTGCAGAGTAAGGGGCGACTCGGGTCAATCGCAGCCGTAACAGCGAGTGCGCACCCAAGGTCGACCTGCACAACAAAACCGGAAAATCTCTCTTGGCACAACTTTGGCACAACGACCCTCAATTCTCGCCAAATCGTTATCAATCGTTCACAGTGCAAGATTGAGCGCAAATCGTTGATTAGCCAATGATCACACGTCGTGCCAAATTTTCTCAATTCGTTTTGATGTAGACTTAAAATCCGTCGGTTAACAGCCATCCCGGTTCGAGTCCGGGCGAGGGCACCACTAGGTGCGCAAGCTATTCAGCGAGTGAGTTAGCTCGCCTGCATCAGCCAGACGGTGGCGGGAAGGGGTGCGGGATTTACCTCGCCGGAAGCGACCACCATATAGGGCGAACTCAACTAGGAACGTCGACAGCTGCAGACCATTGTTGAATTTGATGTTATAACGCGTTATAATACATTGATGAAGTTGACGATACGCCGCATAGGCAACTCGCTGGGGGTAATCGTTCCGAAGCCCATGCTCGAAGCGTGGGGTGTCGAGGAGGGTGATCATTTGGAACTCACCGAGCGCGACATTCGACCTGCTCGGCGCGGTGGATTCTCGACCGAGGAACTGGACGAACACAAGCGACGGCTGGCCGCTGCCGTGGTGTCGCGATTTACAGCGCAACACATTCGAGCGCACAGTCTCGGCAATTTGCATCGTTGGAAGGCGAACGGGATGTGGAACTCCGCGTACGGTGAGTGGAAGGAATTGCTGGAGCACGCGGACGACGGGAAACTGTTTGCCGCGCTACTGGGGCGAGACCAAAATTCCAACAGACTGCGTCAGTCGCCGCCCTATGTCGGCATGCTGCCGCGCGATGAAGTGAGACGGTTGAATGAAGAAGCAGCAGGTTGATCATGTGCTGCGAGCGGCCGGCCGGATCACGGGCGAGAAGCAATTCATCATCATCGGCAGCCAGTCGCTGCATGGAAAGTATCCCGACTTGGCGGATGACATCCTACGATCGGCCGAAGTGGATCTCATGGCCAAACGCGACCCCTCGCGCACGGAATGGTTGAATGCCATCGGTCAAGATTCCAAGTTCCATGAGGAGTTCGGCTATTACGCGGATCCGGTCGACGAAACGACGGCGACACTACCCAAGGGCTGGAAGGGGAGGCTGGTGAATTTACCCCCGGGGGATACAGACGGCGTCGCGGGTCTGTGCTTGGAGCCTCACGATCTCGCGATTGCCAAGTATGTTGCCGGCCGGGAAAAGGATGTCATATTCACCCGCGAGATCGCCCGCCTAGGAGTCGTTTCAAGTGATCGTTTGCTCGCGCTTCTCGACCAGACTCCCGTTTCCGAGGAAGCTCGGCAGCGAATTCGCGCCCATATCGGCAGGGACTTCGCGGCGCGGTAGAGGGTCGGATGAACTTCCCTGAGGTTCGATGTCCGTCCAAGTGAACTCGCGCCGAAATTTAATTTCCCCTAACATGGCGCCCACCATGACCATCACCGTCTCCCGGCTCACCCCCGCCCTCGGCGCCATCGTCGAGGGCGTCACGCTTTCCGAGGAACTGCCGCAGGAATCCGTCGAGCGCCTCGGCGAATTGCTGGTCGAGCATCAGATCCTGTTTTTTCGCGGCCAACCGATCACGCCGCAGGAGCAGTGCCGGTTCGCGGCCTATTTCGGCGAGCTGCACATCCATCCGATCTACCCCTTGCTGCCCGATCTGCCGGAGATCCTGGTGCTCGATACGCATGGGGACTTTCTGCCGGACAACGACAACTGGCACACCGATGTGACCTTCAGCCAGACGCCGCCGCTGGCCGGCATCCTCGCGGCCAAGCAGCTGCCGAGCGCGGGCGGAGACACGCTGTGGTCGAGCAACCTGGCCGCTTACGATGCGCTGTCGGCACCGATGAAGAAGCTGCTCGAGGGCCTGACCGCGGAGCACTCGGTGGTCAAGTCCTTCCCGGCGGGCCGCTGGGGCGCGGACCCGTCGTTCAAGGAGCGCTACGACCGTGCCGTGGCCAAGCATCCGCCGGTGACGCATCCGGTGATACGCACGCATCCGGTGTCCGGGCGCAAGGCTTTATTCGTCAACGACGGCTTTACCACGCACATCAACGAGCTGCTGCCGCGCGAGAGCGACGCACTGTTGGCCTTCCTGTTTGCGCATGCGGCGCGGCCGGAATTTACCATCCGCTGGCAGTGGCGCGTGGACGACATCGCGTTCTGGGATAACCGCATCACCCATCACTACGCCGTCGCGGATTATCTGCCGGAGCGGCGCATCATGCACCGCGCCACCGTCATCGGCGACCGGCCGTTCTAACTACGACTCCTCGATCAGAACAGGTTCGAGGGCGGGCATCGCAAAGTCCGCCTTGGCGCCGAAGCGTGCGCGCGCGGCGAATGCCAGCAGCAGAAGCGCGAGGCTGATGAGACCGAATAGGAGCGGGGTTCGTTGCCCTGGGATGAAGGCCATGGCGAGGACGATGCCGAGCATGCCCACGATGGCCACGTAGGTCAGGTAGGGATAGCCCCACATGCGCACGCGCAGACGTGCCGGGTCCTCCTTCTCCAATCGCGCCCGTAGCCGCAGCTGGGAGAAGGCGATGAATACGTACACGAATATCGCCACGGTGCCGTAGGAATTGACCAGGAAGGCGAACACCTTGTCGGGCGAGACGTACGACATGACCACGGCGCCGTAGCCGAACAGCGTTCCCAGCAGAATGGCGCGCGCCGGCACGCCGTTGCGGCCGAGCTTGGTCAGTCCTCGGGGAGCGTCGCCGCGACGGGTCAGCGCGAACAGCATTCGCGAGGAGGCGTACAGCCCCGAATTCAGCGCCGACAGCACGGCGGTCAAGACCACCGCGTTCATGATGTGGGAAGCGGCGGGAATGCCCATGGCACTGAGGGCGCTGACATAGGGCGCCAAGATTCCCGGCGAGTTCCAGGGCACCAGGCACACGACCAGGAGAATCGAGCCCACGTAAAAGAACAACACGCGCGTGACGACCCAATGGGTGGCTTTGGCCACTGCCTTGGCGGGCTCGGCCGTCTCCGCGGCCGCCACCGCGACGATCTCCGCGCCGAAGTAGAAACCCGTGGCGGCCACCGCGCCGGTCAACACGGGGAGGAGGCCGTTCGGGGCGAAGCCGCCGTTGGCAGTGAGATTGGCGACGTGGACGGGAACTCCGGGCCACAGTCCGATGACGTACACCCCGGCTACGGCCAAAAAGACCACGATCGCAGCCACCTTGATCGAAGCGAACCAGAACTCGAACTCGCCGAAGGACCTCACCGACACGAGATTCGTCACCGTCAAGGACAGCAGCAGCGTCAGGCTGATCAGCCAGGCCGGTACGTCGGGCAGCCAGAACTGCACCAAGCCGGCGCCGGCAACCGCCTCCATCGCCACGACCATGACCCAGAAATACCAGTACATCCAGCCGGTCAGAAAGCCGGCCAGCTCGCCGAACGCCGGCCGGTCGCTCCAGGCCAGGCGCGCGTATTCATAGAACGAGCCCACCGCCGGCACGGCGACGGCCATCTCGCCGAGCATGCGCATCACCAGGACGACCAACAGTCCGGTGATCACGAAGGAAAACACGGCCGCGGGTCCCGCCGCCTTGATGACGACACCGCTGCCGACGAAAAGTCCGGCGCCGATGACGCCGCCGAGCGCGATCATCGTCATGTGTCGTTGCTTCAGGCTGCGGCGTAGGGCGGGACCCATCGTCCCTATGCTAACCGGCGGATGGCGAGACCGTGGGGAAATTTTGCCGCGGCAATCCGCAGGATGGGGCCGGCGATGGTCAGAAGAATGAACGGCAGGTACACGGCGAGATAGGCGATGTCGAGCTGAAAACGGGGCAGGGTGAAATCGAACAAGAAGACCAGAGAGATGTATTCCACGCCGACGGCGCGCAGCAGGCGCATGGTTCTCGGATCCAGTTGCGCTGCCAGCCGCCGGATGGAAAGGAGCGCCAGAAGATAAGTCCAAAACACGCCGCCGCCGAGAAAGATCAACAGATTGCGGGAGAACGTCGATCCGTTGACGTACAGCACTCCGGCGACGAGGCCGAGGTGAGCGAGATGAGCCGATGCGAAAGACAGTCCAAAGTCGCGGGCGCGGCTGGCGAGAGCTTGAAACCGCGCACCGAACAGCGTTGCCAGGGCGCCGCCGCAGGATGCAAGCCAGAACAGCACGAAGGACCAGCGCGCCGTAGCGCGCAGCGCGTCGTTGAGCGGATCTCCGAGGAGACGCGTTGCCCACACGATCGCCAGCCCCACGGCCAACGAGCCGGCCATCCACTCCGTCGTCGTGCCTCTACGCATAGCTGACAGCACCCCGCGCTCGGCCGATTATGCTACGTACGCATTTCGACAGCCACCTGTCCTGCCCGCGCCGGTACGGTAAGATTCGTTCTCGAACCCCCAGAGGCCTCCATGTTCCGCTATTTCGAGAAGCTCGTCCCGCCCTATCCGGACGCCGCGCCGCCGGTGCTGCCGCGGGGATTCTTTGCGTTTCTATGGGCCTGCGCCCGCGGCGCGCGGCGCTACATCGCGGCGATGACGGTGCTCACCGCGGCGATCGGCGTGTTCGAAGCCCTGTTGTTCAGCATTCTCGGCCGCATCGTCGACTGGCTGGCGAAGGTGTCGCCGTCGCGGCTCTGGACCGAGCAGCGCGGGCACCTGTTGCTGCTGGCCGCGGTGCTCGCCGGCAGCGTGCTGTTGATAGCACTGCAAAGCCTGCTCAAACAGCAGGCGCTCGCCGGCAACTTCGCCATGCGGCTGCGCTGGAATTTCCACCGCAACATGCTCGCGCAAAGCTTGAGCTTCTATCAGGACGAATTCGCCGGCAGGGTCGCGGCCAAGCTCATGCAGACGGCGCTCGCGGTCCGCGACACGTGGATGATACTGGCGGACATCCTGGTGTTCGTCCTGATTTATTTCGTCACGATCGGGCTCATTGTCGGCGGCTTTCATATATGGCTGCTGGCGCCGCTGCTGGGCTGGCTTGCCATTTATTCGCTTGCCATGACCTACTTCGTGCCGCGGCTCGGCGCGGTGGCGATGGCGCAGGCCGACGCTCGCTCGATGATGACGGGCCGCATCACGGATGCGTACACGAACATCACCACGGTCAAGCTGTTTTCGCATACGCAGCGCGAGTCCCGCTATGTGCAGACCGCGATGGCGGAGTTCCTGAAGACGGTGTACGCGCAAATGCGCATGGTGACCGCCTTCGAAATCGTCAATCACGTCTTGAGCATGGCGTTGATCGCGAGCACCGCGGGGGTCGCTCTATGGCTGTGGACGCAAGGCGAGGTCGGAGTGGGCGCGGTCGCGGCGGCCACTGCCATGGCGCTGCGCCTGAACGGTATCTCACACTGGGTGATGTGGGAGATGGCCTCGCTGTTCGAGCAGATCGGCACGGTGCAGGACGGCATCAACACGCTGGCCCGCTCCCCGAGCATCGTCGACCGTCCCGATGCACAGCCGCTGCGCGTCACGCGCGGGGACATCCGCTTCGAGGCGGTGAGCTTCGCATACGGCGCGGCCTCGACTCCGCTCCGCCCGGTGATCGACGATCTGAATCTGCACATTCGATCGGGAGAGAAAATTGGCCTGGTCGGCCGCTCGGGCGCCGGCAAGAGCACCATCGTCAATCTGCTGCTGCGCTTCTACGACATCCCTGAAGGCCGGGTGCTGATCGACGGACAGGACATTGCGCTCGGCACCCAGGACAGCCTGCGCGCGCAAATCGGCATGGTGACCCAGGACACCTCGCTCCTGCACCGCTCGGTCAGCGACAACATCCGATACGGGCGGCCCGATGCCGCCGATGCCGACGTGGTGGCGGCGGCGAAGCGCGCCGAAGCGCACGACTTCATCGTGGGCTTGAGCGATGCCGTGGGCCGCAGCGGCTACGATGCACACGTGGGCGAGAGGGGCGTGAAGCTGAGCGGCGGTCAGCGCCAGCGCATCGCCATCGCGAGGGTCATGCTCAAGGATGCCCCCATCCTGCTTCTCGATGAAGCCACGAGCGCGCTCGACAGTGAAGTCGAAGCGGCCATCCAGCAGAGCCTCAATCGCCTGATGGAAGGCAAGACCGTGGTGGCGATCGCGCACCGTCTCTCGACCATTGCGGCCATGGATCGGCTGATCGTGCTGGACAAGGGCCGCATCGTGGAGGAGGGGACTCACTATTCGCTGCTTGCGCAAGGCGGCCTGTACGCACGATTGTGGGCTCACCAAAGCGGAGGCTTTCTCGGCGAGGACGCCGATGAACCGGGCGTGCCGCGACGTCAGATCTCCGCCGCCACGCTCAGTCCCTCGTAGACGGCCTCCTCCGCCGTGCGGGGCGAGGCGGCATCGCCGATGACCCGAACCTCGACATGCATGCCTTCGAGGCAGTCCGACAACTCGTCCACCGGCGTGTGCCCCGTGCACAGCACCAGGGTGTCGACCTTGTCGATGACCACGGCTTCGCCGCTGCCGACATGTTGCAGATAGACGCTGTCCGCATCGCTGCCGTACAGCCTCATATAGGGAAGCACCTTCACCCCGAGCTTGTGCAATGCCGCCACCGAGTGGTCTCGCACGTAGAACGGCAGGGTTTCACCGGCCGCTATTGCGCTGACGGCGAGGCGCACCGACCTTCCCGACATCGCCAGATGTTCGGCGATGCCGATGCCGATCCAATCGGCACGCCAGTCGATGACGACCACCGATTGCCCGATGGTTCCCTCGCCGCGCAGCACCTGCCAGGAATCGACGATTTGCAGGGCGCCTTCCTGCGGAAATTGCGGCCTATAGGGCCTGGCGCCCGTGGCGATGAGCACCACGTCCGGCGTCGCGGCGGCAATCATCGCGCGATCGACGCGGGCGCCCTTGTGGACCGGCACACCGGCCAAGTGCAGCTCGCGCTCCAGATTGGTGATGAGGCCGCCGAACTCGGCGCGACCGGGCAGCATTTGAGCGAGCAGGACCTGACCGCCGAGCCGCCGCTCCGCCTCGAACAAAGTGGCCTGATGACCGCGCTCCGCGGCGATCACGGCCGCCTTCATGCCTGCGGGACCTCCGCCGACAACCCACACATTCTTGCGCCGCGCAGCCAACCCCAAGGTGCCGAAGCGCAGCTCTCGGCCGCTCACCGGATTTTGAATGCAGGAGATGGGGTAGCCCTTGTGGAAGTGGCCGATGCAAGCTTGATTGCATGCAATGCAGGCGCGAATATCCTCAGCGGCGCCGCGCGCCGCCTTATTGGGCATTTCAGGATCGCTGATGAGCGCACGCGTCATGCCGCACACGTCGGCGTGCTCGGCGGCGATCACCGCGTCCGCTTCCTGCGGTTGATTGATGCGCCCGGTCACGAACACCGGGATTCGCGACTGCCGCTTGATGCGGGCGGCATAGGGAACCACATATGCGTTCTTGAGCGTCATGGGCGGCGCGATGTGAATGGCTCCACCGAGGGTGGCGGAGGTGCCGACGGTGATGTGCACGTAGTCGATGCTGTCGCCGAGGAGGGTCACGGCCTCAAATGTCTCATCCTCCGTCAAGCCCTGATCGTCGGCTTCCGATCCCGAAATGCGCATGCCCACCACAAACCCGTCGCCGACCTTGGCGCGGATGTCTGAAATCACGTCGCGGAGAAAACGCAGGCGGCCGTCGATGTCGCCGCCGTAGGCATCCTTGCGCAGGTTCACCCGCGGATTCAAGAACTGCGCCGGCAGATAGCCGTGACTGGCGACGATTTCGACACCGTCGAGGCCTGCCGATTGCATGCGTCTCGCCGCATCGCCGTAGCCGCGTACGATGGCCTGTATCATGGCGGCTCTCAACGGCCGCGGCATGACGTGGAAGCGCTCGTTGGGCACCGAAGAGGGTGCATAAGCCACGCTGAGCAGCCCGCCGTCGGCCTCGGCGATCTCCCGGCCGGGATGAAAGAGCTGGCCGAACAGCACGGCGCCGTGCCGATGCACCGCCTCCGCGACGTTGCGGTAGCCGGCAATCGCGCCGTCGTCGGTCGCCATCAGCACATGATTGGTATAGCGGGCGGTCTCGTGAACCCCCGACACCTGCAGCACGATGAGACCGACACCGCCGCGCGCACGCGCCTCCTGATAGGCGACCAGTGCCGCGTTCACGGTGCCGTCCACCGGCAGCGTGGTGTCATGGCCGGTCGACATGATGCGGTTCTTGAGCGTGCAGCCGCGGATGCGCAGCGGCCGGAACAGATGCGAGAATTTCGTCATGCGCTGAATTGTAATCCCAAATGCGCGCCTCGCCTCACCGCCTGTTTTCGATTACCATCGCCCCATCCATCCGACATGAATCCAGCAAATATCCTCAGATGGCTGCCGGCATGGTGGCTGAATCGTTTTTCTCTGGCGCCCACCGATCTGCTGCGCGATGCCACCTACCGTCGGCTGTGGACGTCTATATTGATATCGTCGTTCGGCGGGCAGGTGACTCTGCTGGCGCTGCCGTTGACCGCGGCGGTGCTGATGCACGCTGCGCCGACGCAGATGGGGCTGCTCACGGCGATGGAAATCGTCCCGTTCGTGCTGTTCTCCCTGCCGACGGGGGTGTGGCTCGACCGTGTACGCAAACTGCCGGTGTACGTGGTCGGCGAGCTGTCGATCGCGTGCGCCGTCGCGAGCGTGCCGGCAGCGTGGTGGTTCGGATGGCTGTCGATGCGCTGGCTGTACCTGGTCGGCTTTTTGATCGGCGCTGTGAACACGACCGCAGGCAGCGCGGCGCAAATCGTGCTGACACAGATCGTGCCGCGCGAGCGCCTGGTCGAGGCGCATGCCAAGAATTCTCTGGCGACCTCCGCAGCCGAGGTGACCGGACCCGGTGCGGCGGGCGCCCTCATCAAGTTGACGGGTGCGCCTCTCGCCCTGGTGGCGGATGCGCTGTTGTTGCTGATATCGGCGACCATTCTGCGCGGCGTGCCTGTCAGGGAACACTCCATGGCCAAACCCACGGCGTTCTGGGCGGCGATGCGGGAGGGCATCGATTTCGTGCGCGGCCACCGGCTTCTCGTGACCATGGCGACCTGCGTCGGCGCCTGGCAGCTCTGCAATCAGGCGGCGATGGTGGTACAGATTTTGTTTGCGACGCGCCGCCTGGGATTGACGGAACGCGGCGTGGGCTTGAGCTATGTGGCGCTCGGTATCGGAACGGTACTTGCCAGCGCCAACGGTCACCGCGTCGTGCGCCGGTTCGGCCCGGGGCCGACGCTGGTGCTGGGGTTTGCGGTTTCGGGCACGGGCTGGCTGCTGCTGTCTCTAGCTCCTCTCAACGCGGTCGGCGTCGTTGCATACGCACTGATGCTGATGATGTTCGGGGTCGGCGCGGTATTCATATTCATCAATTTTCTGTCGTTGCGGCAGTCGGTCACGCCGGGGCGGATGCTTGGCCGCATGACCAGCACCATGCGGTGGCTCATTCTGATTCCTGCGGGACCGGGTGCTCTGCTCGGCGGCTGGCTCGGCGAGCACCTGGGGTTGCGAGTGGCCATCGGGTTCGCGGGTACCACGGCGCTGTTGCTGGCGTTCGTCGCCTGGCGCCTGCCCGTCATTCGCAGCATCACCACATTACCGACTCTTAAGGCTGAGGCGATCACTCCCTATTCTGCCGACTGATCAACGGTTTACCGGAAGGAAGTCGTGATACGAATGCACCGCTGTCCTACAGACGCCCCGCAACGGTCAACCGAAAATGGGCGCAATGCGTTTTTATGGTTAAGTTCGATCGCTCGAGGGTCGGACGTCATTACAAGGAGTCCTGAATGAACGCTTCTCGAAAGGCATTGTTGTTGGGCCTGGCTTTGGCCGCGAGTGCGCTTGCGCTGCCCACCATTGCGTCGGCCGGCATCGGCATCGACATCGATATCGCGCCGCCGCCGGTGCGCGTCGAAGTCGTACCTCCTCCGCGCGTCGGCTTCGTCTGGGCGCCGGGTTATTGGGAGTGGCGCGAACATGCGCACGTCTGGGTACCCGGACGTTGGATCGGAGAACGTCGCGGCTATCACTGGGTTCCCGATCGCTGGGAACCGCGCGGTCCGCATTGGCACCATGAGCGGGGACACTGGGAGCGCTAGGCTCTTTAGGGTTGCTTTGATTTTCGCGCGGCGGGTGGGGCGATCCAGATATTCCGCCACCCGCCGCCGAGCGCCGCAAGTGCCCAACACACCTCCGTATCTTCGAGTCGGGCTGCTCTCCGACACTCACGGACTCTTGCGGCCCGAAGCGCGCACCTTCCTTCTGGGTTGCGACTACATCGTCCATGCAGGCGACGTCGGCGGCGGCGGCATTCTCGAAGAACTCGGCGCCATCGCTCCTGTGATTGCTGTCAGGGGCAATAACGACAAAGGCCTGTGGGCGGCGCGTCTGCGCGAGACCGAGTTGATCAGAGTGGGTCAGATATTCGTCTACATCATTCACAACATCGAAGAACTCGACATCGAACCCGCTGCCGCGGGAGTGCGCGTGGTCGTTTCAGGCCACTCGCACAAGCCCCGGATCGAGGACCGCGGTGGGGTCCTGTTCGTCAATCCGGGAAGCTGCGGACCGAGGCGATTCACTCTGCCGGTCTCCGTCGGTGAGGTCATAGTCTTCGGAGAAGAGGTCAAGGCGCGAACCCTGGAACTCGACCTCGACCTGCGCTAAGTCCCCGGACCGCTCTTCTCGCCGGCTGCCTGAAACCATTCCGGAGTGATGAGGCGGTACAGCAGCGCGCCGATCGTCCCACCCAGCAGCGGTGCCGCCCAGAACAGCCAGAGCTGCCTCAGCGCCCATCCTTGGATGAAGACCGCGGGGCCGGTGCTGCGCGCCGGATTTACCGAGGTATTGGTGACGGGAATGCTGATCAGGTGGATGAGAGTGAGCGTCAGGCCGATGGCCAAGGGCGCGAAGCCGCTCGGCGCCTTCTTGTCGGTGGCGCCCATGATTACGAACAGGAAGACCGCGGTCATCACCAATTCGCAGACGAATCCCGCCTCCATGCTGTAATGCCCGGGTGAATGGTCGCCGAATCCATTGGCCGCAAGCCCCCCTGCCAACGGGTCGATCCCGTTGCCGGCGGCGATGAACACCAATATTCGCGCGGCGGCCACCGCGCCGAGTACCTGCACGACCCAGTAGGGCAGCATTTCCTTCACGGGATGGCGGCCGCCCACCACCAACCCCAAGGTCACGGCAGGATTCAAATGGCAGCCCGAGACATGGCCTATGGCGTATGCCATGGTCACCACGGTCAGCCCGAATGCCAGAGCGACCCCGAGGAATCCGATTCCCACATGGGGAAACGCCGCGGCGAGCACGGCGCTGCCGCAGCCGCCCAGAACCAGCCAGAACGTACCGATGAATTCGGCGGCGAGTTTCCTGATCAGTGCCATTGTTGTCCCCTTAAGTTGTTCTTTTCCGAGCCGGCAGACGAGGAGGCCAGGCCAAAAATACCAGAATCGCCGCCCCAAGTTAAACCTAAACGCGGGATCGCAGTACTCACTCTGTACCCGCGCCCGCATCACTGCGAAGGCGGTGATCGCGCGCAGGCATGGCAGAAGCGTGGACGGGCAATTGATTAGGGCGCCGCATTTGATGGAGCGACGATGCTTTCAATCCTGGTTTGCCATTCGTACTACCTTCGGCTGGACCAAAAACAGATGTTGCGCGCCAAACCCTACCCGCCGCTCGCCACCCTGCAGGTGGTCTCGCTGCTGCGCAGGGCCGGCCACCGGGTCGCGTTCTTCGATGCGATGCTGGCCGACGCCATAGAGGAATATGATCGCCTGCTGTGTGCCGAGCGACCGCAGGTCGTCCTGTTCTACGAGGACAACTTCAATTTTCTGAGCAAGATGTGCTTGGACACCATGCGTCGCGCCGCCTGCGTCATGATCGGTTCCGCCCGCGGCGCGGGCGCCCGCGTTATCGCCGCCGGCCCCGACGTGACCGATGCCCCGGGGTCCTACCTCGAGGCCGGGGCGGATCTGGCGCTGATCGGCGAGGGATTGGCGGCGCTGCTCGACGTGCTGCCGAGGCTCGATTCGAATCCGCGCGCCCCGAGTGCCGATCTGGTGCATGGCTTGACGGGCGTTGTGTCGCGCGGCGGCGCGGGACCGTTCGCGCGAGAAGGCCCGAAGGTCCCCGCGGTCGGCGCCGAGGTGGGGCTTGCGGCATGGGATCTGGTGGACATCGACCGCTACCGGGCGGTGTGGCGCAAGGCGCATGGATATTTCAGCTTGAACATGGCGGCCTCGCGAGGCTGCCCGTTTCGTTGCACCTGGTGCGCCAAGCCGATCTGGGGCAATCAATACCTGCAGCGAAATGCAACCGAGGTCGCCGAGGAGATGGCCTTGCTCAAGCGATCGTTCAATCCCGACCACATCTGGTTCGCCGACGACATCTTCGGCTTTCGGGTCGATTGGGTCGCGCAGTTCGCAGCCTCGGTGCGGGCCGCCGGAGCGAGTGTTCCCTTCACCATCCAAACTCGAGCGGACTTGGTCAGCGAGCGCATGGCCGAGACACTGCGCGAGGCAGGGTGCCGTGAAGCATGGATCGGCGCGGAGAGCGGCAGCCAGCGAGTGCTCGATGCGATGAACAAGGGGACCACCGTGGCCGAGATCAAGTCAGCCCGCCAGAGGCTCAAGGCCGTCGGCATTCGTGTGGGGTTCTTCATCCAGCTGGGGTACATGGGCGAGCAGCTCGACGACATTCTGGCGACGCGCGAGCTGCTCGAGACAGCGCGGCCCGACGAGATCGGGGTCAGCGTTTCGTATCCGCTGCCGGGTACCAAGTTCTACGATTTAGTCAAGGCACAGCTCGGAGGCAAGACACATTGGCGGGAAAGCGACGATCTGGAGATGATGTTTCACGGCACCTACACCTCCGATTTCTATCGCGCCGTGCGCAACCTGATGCACGATCAGGTCACCCTGCAGTCGGGAGGCATGCCGCCGGCAAGCGGCGAGCACAGGCGCGTGCGCGACGCGCTCGAGCGCCGCTGGCAGGATCTGATGAGCCAGGAACTCGAGTTTCGGTCGCGCCCCGCCCGGGCCGCGCTCGCCGGGTAGGCGATGGCATTCTTGCGCAACAAAGAGCTGCGGCCGTCGGCGTTGCAAGCGGCGCTGCGCAAGATCACCGAAGGCCTCGCGAATGAACTGGGATGCCCTACACAGCGGGTGCCCGACTGGTCGGATTCGGATTGGACGGTGGCGCGGGCGGTGGCGGCCATGCACGGAGTATCGCCGCTGCTGTCGCGCACACTGCGCTGGCGGGGTCCTACCGATTGGGTGAAATTCCTCGAGTCGCAGAGATCTCATACGGCATTACGCCATGCGCGCATCGAGGCACTCCTGAGTCTGATCGATCGCGGCGCGCGCAAAGCCGGTGTCGCGACGATTGCGCTGAAAGGTGCGGCACTTCATGCGCTCGGCGTCTATCGGCCCGGCGAGCGGCCGATGGCGGACATTGATTTATTGGTGCGGCCGCAAGAAGCGCGCGAAGCGGTCAGGACGCTCGAACGTCTGGGCTATGCGGAATCGAGCGCAAGCTGGAAGGAGCGGGTATTCACGCCCGTCGATCGTCAAGAGCCGGATGATTTGGGAGAGCATGCTGAGAACGACATCAAAATCGAGCTGCACGAACGGATTTGCGAGCGGCTCCCATGGCGCGTCACGGAGATCTCAGACCTCATATACCCGGTGCAGCCTCGGTTCGGATGCAACGACTATCCGTCGAAGGCCGCCTTGATGACTCATTTGCTGTTTCACGCGGCCGGATGCATGGCGTATCAGGCGGCGCGGCTCCTGCACCTGCACGATCTGGCCAGTCTATCGACGACCATGACCCGAGAGGATTGGGAGCAGGCGCTCGACTCGAGGCGCCTCCTGGGGCCGTTGTGGTGGGCGTTTCCTCCCTTGGAGCTGACGGCGCGATACTTCCCTTCGAAGATTCCAGGGGAGGTGCTGGCGGGGGTGGCGGAGGATTGCCCGCCCAGGCTTCAGATGGCCGCGCGGCGGCGATCGCTTTGCGACGTCTCATTGTCGCACCTCTGGGTGGATGCCTTTCCGGGAATGGAATGGTCGCGCTCGGTCGGTGAGCTGATCGCCTACGCCGCGAGCCGAGTGCGGCCGAGTGCGGCGCATCTTGCGCTGCGCGAGCATATCTCGAAGAACGAGGCCTGGGCACGTCAGCATCAATGGTCGAGACAATCGCAAGGGCGCAGAATTCTGCGCTGGGTGTCGTCGCGTCCGACCCGCCCGGCGACCATGCATGCCGTTCGCGCGGCGCTCACCCAGGCGCCATGACGAAT
The DNA here is from genome assembly GCA_963702735.1 of uncultured Gammaproteobacteria bacterium. Taxonomy (GTDB): domain Bacteria; phylum Pseudomonadota; class Gammaproteobacteria; order Steroidobacterales; family Steroidobacteraceae; genus Bog-1198. The sequence continues at coordinate 342,243 of CAVPDW010000004.1, forward strand.
CCCGCTTCAGCGTTTGCCGCGGCATCGACGGGCCTGCTCGGCGATTCTCCGTCACGGAATTATTCGCGCAAGCTGGGCCACTTCAATGCGTTCGCCGAACCAGAGCTTCGCAGTTTGATCGCCGGTGTGGGCTTGAAATGCGGCATGCGGATACTGGACGCCGGATGCGGCTCCGGGGACGCACTGCCGTGGCTGCTCAATGAGGTGGGGCCTTCGGGAAGCGTGATCGGTATCGATCTGGCGATGGCCCACGTGGAGGCCGCTCGCCGTCACGCCGGCGCTCAAATCGAGGTTGCGCCGGGGGACCTGTCGGCGCCGCCTGTCGCCGCGGCAAGCATCGACTTCATTTGGTGCGTCAACACCATCAACCACCTGCAAGATCCCCTGCGGGGGATTGGTCGGCTCATGACTCTATTGCGGCCCCACGGCCGAATAGCGTTGGGCCAGAGCTCGCTGTTGCCGGATATGTACTTCGCTTGGGACTCGAGACTCGAGAGGGTGGTCAACGAGGCTGTACGCCGATACTACCGCGACCGATATTCACTGCTGGAGCGCGACCTGAAGTCGGTGAGGGCGCTTGTCGGTATTTTGCGCGCAGCCGATCTGCGCAACGTTTCGGCACGGACGATCCTGATCGAACGAGTGTCCCCGCTGGACGAGGCCACCGGGCGGTACCTGCGAGAAACGATATTCAGGGACACGTGGGGCGAGCGGCTGCGGCCCTACCTCCCGGACGAAGCCTATGCGGAACTCGTTCGCCTTTGCGATCCGCACCATGTGCAATTCGCGCTACGGCGCCCGGATTTTCATTTTCTGCAAACGTTCACTCTGGTCGTGGGAGGGATCTAGTGGCTCGCAAGCAGCTCGCCGAGAGCGTCGACCGTCTGCTGCGGGTGAGAGCCTCTGCGCAACTCGAAGGCGCCGAGCCTGGACACATTCCTGCAGAAGGCACTCCATTCGGGCTGGTTCGCAGCGTAAGCTTGCGCGGCGTTCAGCCGTCCAATCAGGCTGGATTTCGATATGGGGCTGAGAACGGCACGGCGGCCGGCTCTTTGAGCCGAAAGGAACACGACGGCTCTCGTCCGGAGCGGGCTCGGGGCGAGGCAATATGCAGCCCGACGCAGGTCGACCTCGAATTTTCTGACCCCGCTGCGGCGCTGGATCACAGGCGACCGGCGGATCGCGGCGACGTCGCGGGCCCTTTCGACCCATCGCAACGAATCGCTGCGTACGTGCAAGAAGTTGGCGATGCCGGTGGCGAGCATCGTGTCGGGCACGATGAATACGCTGTCCTCGGAGAGAATGTCGAAGCCCTGCAGCAAACTGAGCAAGGTCACGGTCGACTTTCCCGAACCGCTCGCTCCCATCAGCAGAACACCTTGGCCTTTGCGGCCGACGCAGGCGGCATGCAGCGATACCAGATTCTGGACGCGGGCCGCGAGGGTGAAGACTGCGAACTCGATCAGCTCATAGCGGATGTGGTAGGGAAACCGGGGCATCTGTGGCGATACGGTCACCAGGGCCGATCGTTCCCGCGGCGATAGGACCACGAAATTGGAGAGATCAGTCGCACCGGCAAGAAGACCCGCGCCAGACAGCATGGAGACCGGTGGCGGCTCCGAGCGTTCGGGTGAATATGGATCCCGGGGCGGTTCGCGACCTTTCCGCGAAGCTGTCTGCAGCAGCGTGATTCGTAGATCGGGTGCCGAAGCCGACAGGCGATGGCCCGGCAGTCCGTCGTACGCCGCATCGACGAGCCGAAGCAGTTCGCGGCTGTTGCTGTTGAAATGGAACCGCCCGCCGAGCAGGCGCAGGGGGCGGTGGGCGAGCAACGGAAGCTGTTCGCCGAAGGGATCGGAATCGGTATCAGGGTCCGCGCGGCGGTTCTTGGAGGTCATAAACCATGAGTACCCCGATCCGGCCCGCAGGGTGGTGTTGTCATGGGTTTTTCCCCGGTGATCATCATGTCCGAAAATGCCGCGTCGTCGGGTCCGACTCTGCCCCAATTGCGCGATACCCAGAACGCGTTCGACAGCGTTGCCGCAGACTACGACGGACCAAGGGGCAACAACGATCTCATCCAGGATATACGCTGCGAGATGTGGCGCTGGTTGGATGCGACCTTTGCGCAGGGTAGCCGATTGATCGACCTGGGCTGCGGAACCGGCCTGGACGCCGTGCGGCTGGCGCGTCTCGGACATGAGATCACGGCGACCGATTGGTCGCCGCTCATGGCGCAACGGACGAGGGAACGCGCTGAGAACGAGCGAGTCACGGATCGCCTAAGGGCAATCGCCATGGGCGCTCACGAATTGCGGCGCTTGGAGGGAGCCGGCATCTACGACGGCGCCTACTCGAATCTTGGGCCGCTCAATTGCGTGCCGGACCTGCCGAACGTGTCTCGAGAATGCGCTCGACTGCTCAAGCCCGGCGGCAAGCTGGTCTTCACGGTGATCGGCCGAATCTGCCCCTGGGAAATTGCGCACTTTCTGCGGCGCGGGCGCTGGACGAGGGCGAAGCTGCGTTTTTCCCGGGGCGCCGTACCGGTCGGCATGAACAAACGCACCATCTGGACCCGCTACTATGGGCCGCGAGAATTTTATCGCGCCTTTGAGCCTCAGTACGAGCTGGTGCATTTTCGCGGGCTGTGCGTATTTTCGCCGCCGCCGTACCTCACGTGGATTCGCGATCAATACCCGGATTGGCATGCACGGCTATGGAGGCTCGATAGACGAATGTCCGGTTGGCCTGTCATTCGGGAGATGGGCGATCATTTCTTGATCGTGATGCGCAAGCGATGATGCGGGAAGCTCGCAAGAAGGCCGCGATATCACTCGGGACGCGGTTAAGGCGCTTTCGCAGGCTTATAGCGCCGGACGTGAAGCCGAAGATTGTTGCTCTTACCGCAGTCAGGAACGAGGATTGGGTTTTGGGGCTGTCGCTTCGAGTGAGCCTTTCGTACTGCGATGCCGTAGTCATCACCGATCACGGCTCAACCGACGGTACCGGCCGGATCATCGAAGAAGCGCACTCCGAGTTTCCCGACCGTCAAATCAGCACTCGCCGCCGCGATGACAAGGAATGGATGGAGGCCGATATCCGTCGGGAGATGCTCAATCGCGGCCGCGAACTCGGCGGCACCCACTTCGTCATCGCCGATGCGGACGAGGTGCCAACCGGAAACCTATTGCCCCGCTTGCGGCAGTTGGCGCTCAAACCGTCCCCGGGGTGCTTCGTGTCGCTGCCCATGATTGCGACCTACCACGCCCCCGCCGTATACAGGTCGGATGGCCCCTGGGGCCATGCCAACCAGATCCCTTGGGCGTTTCGCGATTCTCCCGCACTGCGCGAGAGTCCGTCGAGCGCATACCAGCTTCACCGCCGAACTCCCGACAGGGCCGTTAATGAGGGGCCGTTGTTTGCCGGCAAGAGTCACGGCGGCTTGTTTCACTTACAGTTCGTCAACAAGGCCAGGCTTCAGAGCAAGGCGGCATGGTACAAGCTGATAGAGACCCTGCGGCATCCCGGAGCACGGTCGGCGGCGGATTTGAATGGGATGTACGATTGGACGCTCCGCGAAGACGGCAATCTGCAAGTCCACGATGTCCCCGATTCTTGGTGGTCCCCCTATCGAGAAAGAGGTTGGCTGCAATACTTCTCCCCCGACGCGGCGTCTTGGCAACATGATGAGGTTAGGAGGCTCGTAGCCGAGCACGGGATGGATGCTTTCTCCGGCCTCGACCTGCACGGGATCGTATAGCCATGTTCCTCGCCGCCGAATTGAACGGCAAACGGCTGAAATACAAGCAGGGAGAATATTCTCTGACCTTCGATGACGGACCAACGGAGGGCGTCACGGCCGGCCTCGCCCGGTTCCTGCGGCAGGAAGAAATATCCGCCACGTTCTTCGTTCTCGGAGAGCGCGCAAACGATGAAGCCCTATCCGAGATGACGGCATGCGGTCATCGAATAGGCAACCATACGTACAGTCATCAGAATTTGTGCATGTTCGCCGGGGACCATCGCATTGAGATAGCAGACCAGATTGGGCGGTGTCATGAGCGCGTCGCGCGATTCAATCGGCAACGAATCCCTTTCCGGGCACCGGGGGGCGCATGGACCCCTGAATTTACCAAGATCGCAAATGGACTCTCGTTCGCAGACCGCTACATCGGACGGTATGGATGGGATATCGATACCTCCGATTGGCGGCTTCATCGGAAGAAGGGAAACGGGGACAAGATCGAGATCGACGAGTTCCGCCGCCGATTCGAACAGGCGATCGATCGAGTCAATCGCGGCGTCATTCTTCTTCACGACGGATTTCCAGGAAATGAGGCGCACTTGGCCGATCGAGCCGAGAATCAGGTGATGAAGGCAACAGAATTCGTGGTCGAGACCATGCACAGACGCGGGCTGCGGTTGGTGCCGCTGAAGGAGCCTTCAACGTGGTTTTGAGAATCTCCGTGATCACACCCTGCCTGAACGGCGCGCTGCATATCGTGGAGGCCGTGGACAGCGTTCTGAAGCAAGGATGCTCCGATGCGGAGCACATCGTGGCCGACGGCGGCTCGACGGACGGCACGCTGGAGGCGCTGAGACGGCATCCGCATCTGAAGATACTGAGCGCCCCGGACCGGGGCATGTACGACGCCATCAACAAAGCCCTGGCCATCGCCCAGGGCGAGGTGATCGGCATATTGAATTGCGACGATTGTTATGCCGATGGCGCCTTTTCCGGCGTGAGCGAGGCATTCCGCGATGGCAGCGTCATGGCCTTGGCGGGCGAGGCGGTCACATTCCGCAATGATCAGGATGGCGGCCGAATTCAACAAGTCGGGATGGCGCCGAGGAGGCACGATTTGGTAGCCCGCGCAATCTTGGGCGATCCGTCGATCAATGCATGGTTCTTTCGCGCATCCGTCTTCAAGAACATCGGCGGCTTCGACCCCACCTATAGGGTAGCGGGCGACCGCGAGTTCATGCTCCGGTTCGCGCTAAGCGGTCTGCATTACAGGGAGATCCATCGGTTGATTTGTCGGTACAGAATTCACGCGGGCTCCATGACGTTCGGTGGAAGTGAGGAGATTTCCAGTACGGTGCAACGGGAGCACGACAGGATGACCCGACATTATCTCAGCCTGTCAGCCCTGCCGAAACACGCCCGGGTCCTACTGAGGCGTGCGCGCACGCGGGATACGATTCGAGCCGCCATGCGCTCGGTTCACAAGCGTGACCTGCGCGGCCTGATGGTGCACGCGATGGTCGGAACTCGACACGATCTTCTATGGCCGGCCCGCTTCATAAAAAACGCCATGCGCGTATGGAACTGAGGTTGCAAGCCTGATGTCGCCGGATACATCCTGCCTACACCCCATTCGTGCGCTGGTAATAGGTGCGGGGGCTGCGACTGTATTGTTACATCTACCCGTACTGGCCGATCTGCGAAAAAGGGGCGGGCTGGTGCTGGCGGTGGTTTGCGACATTGAACGCGATCGCGCGGCGACGGCGCGGCGCGATTTCGGATTTGCAGAGGACTGCGGCGATGCGGCCGCCGCCTTGGCGCGGCATGATATCGACGCGGTCTATGTTTTCGGCAGCGCGCAGCTGCATTACGAATATGGATTGGCGGCGCTTCGCAGCGGCAAACACCTGTTCGTCGAGAAACCCATCGCACCCTCGTATACGGAAGCCTGTCACATGGCGGAGGCCGCCGCCGCGCTGCGGCTGGTTGCGGTCGGGGGTCACAACCGCCGGTTCTACGCGGCTTTCACCGAGGTGCGGGCGCGCGCCGGGAAAGGCGGGTGGCGTTTCGCCGAAGCGGTATTTCACAAGCCCGAAAATGGCAAACCACCGCCGTTCGGGGCGCGTACCTGGTTGGGCGCCAACGGAATTCATGGGCTGGACGCGCTCCTCTTTATGATGAATGGATTGCCCGAACAGATGACCTCGCAGGCCGGAGATGCGCTCGCCGGAGAGCCGAGCGCGTTTTCCGCACTGATGCGCTGGCGCAGCGGCGCCCAGGGAATATTCTTGTGCAATAACAATGCAGGTGCGAGGCGCGAGGAATATGCCTTTCACGGCTTCGATGAAACCTACAGGGTCACGGAATCGGAACTGAGCTTCGAGAAGGGCGGAGCCGGCAAGAGGGCCGGGCTTCCACCCGCCGGCAACGGCTTTGCGGCCGAGCACGAATCCTTCCTGCGTGCGATCCGCCACGGTGTGGAGCCGCCGCACGCAATTACGGCGATCGCTCCGTCGCTGTTCCTGGCGGAGTTGATCGAAGAGGGTTTCAGCGGGCGCGTGCAATTGCCGCAATCAATGCCCGCGAGGCTGCCGCCGCCGCGCCGATATGCAAAATCCATTCTGATCACACAGGCTCCCGGGCTGCTGCCGGCGATTGCGCGTCATCTGCCCGAATACCGGCTCGTCCCCCTCAGGGACGTCGCAGTCTCGACAGACGAGCGTGCCGATGTGGTCGCGGCCATATTGGGCCGCGGATCGCCCGCGTTGGCGCCTGAAGTATTGGACAAGTTGCCGCAACTGACCGTCGTCGGGGTCGCGGGCCTGTCTCTGAAGGCCTACACGCCTGAAGCGCTTCTGCAGCGGGGTATCACGCTGGTCAATGCAAGCGCCGCGTATGCAGAGAGCGTGGCGGAATTCGCCCTCGGCCTGGCGATTTTGGCTCGGCGCCGCGCCTTCGTCTCTCACTGTGTGATGCGCGAGGGTGGGTGGGGAACGGCGTTGAGAACGCGTGGGTTGAGGGGCGTCGTGAAGCGAACGGCGAGTAGTCTGCGTCCGGCGATCAGAGCCGCGCGGCTCGAGCCGTCCATGGCGCGCATTTGGAGGGCAGCTAGACCGTGGGTTGAGGCGCCGGCAGACCGCGCAGGGCGGGAACGAGAGCTGCAAGGCGCGGCTGTCGGCCTGATTGGTTGGGGTGCGATTGCCAAGGCTTTTGCGGAGCGCCTTGTTCGCGCGCGGGCGCGGCCGCTGGTCTACTCCGAACATGCCTCAGATGCGGACATCATGAGAGCCGGTGCGACGCGCGCGTCGCTGAGCGAGGTGCTGGCCGCCGACATCGTGTCGCTGCATCGCGGGCTGACGAAACAGACGCGGCATTTTATGGGCGCCGCCGAACTCGATAAACTGCGTCCGGGGGCGACCCTCATCAACGTGGCGCGCGGCGCCTTGATTGAGCCGGCTGCCTTGCTCGCGCGCCTTCGCCAAGGGGACATCTTCGCCTGCCTGGATACGTTTGAAGAAGAACCTCCGGCCGCCTCCCATCCCCTGCGTAGACTTTCCAACGTGTTTCTCACGTCGCATATCGCTGGAGGGTCCCCGGACATGCACGCCGCCGCTGCGGATGAAGTGGTGCAAAAGGTTGCCTTGCATCTCGGCGGCGATGAAATCGAGTCGGTGTCGGCGCAGCAGCTCTCCACCATGACCTAGGGTGAATATGCGGCGGAATCTCCTGTCGGTTCTATCACGCCAAGGCGTTATGACATTGCGCCGTGCCTTCGCCCGGCCATACGACCTTGAGTTGCCCTTACCCGGCCGATTCCAGCCCTACAGCCACACCTTGCCGGATCGCTATCCCTGGCTGTTTGGATTCGCGCGCGACCACTTGGTTGGTATCCCCGCACTGCGCATATTGTCATTCGGCTGTTCGCGCGGCGAAGAGGTGTTCACCCTTCGGAAGTATTTTCCGGCCGCGGATCTAAAGGGAATCGACATCGATCCGCGCAACATCGATTGCTGTCTGGCACGCGCACGCGCGGAAAGGGCCGCGGGCATGACTTTCGCCGTGGCGGCGACGACGGCTGCGGAACGGGCCGAATACTATGATGCAATATTCTGCTTGGCGGTGCTTTGTCACGGCGATCTTGCGGCCTCCGGTGCGAAGCATAGCGACCCGCTTCTCCGTTTCGAGGATTTCGATCGAACGGTGTCGGATTTTGCGCGCTGCTTGAAGTCGGGCGGCCTGTTGGTGCTGCACACTGCGAATTTCCGATTCTCCGATACCGCCACATCCGAAGCATTTGATACGGTGCTCGAAGCCGATCCGGTGCAGCTGGCGCCGGATGCGGTATTCGACCGGGACAATCGCCTGGTTGAAGGAGTGCGATATCGCGCGGTGGCGTTCCGCAAGCGCGCGGCGGCGCCGGGCCGGAGACCTTACCCTGGCGTGCAAACCGAGGATTTGTGAGCGAAACCTTTCACCGCCGCTTTCTAACCCTCGCCGATGCAATAGAGCGAGAATTTAGGGTGTCGGCGTGGAGATGCGGCGACGTGGACGTCTGGCCGTTGGCGCGCATGGATTTGTACCTCGACATGCATTGGGCCAACGTTGGCGACTCTCCCCCGGCATTGCGGCCGCTTCCCCTGCGGGCTCTCTCGCGCATCGCGACGCCGCTTAGGAATGTGTGGAGGAGCAGGCACGATCTGCGAAATTGGGTCATTCGCCCCAGAGCAGCCCAAGCAATATTTCTGGGCGACGGTGTGTCGCTGGACCTCATCGACAATGAGTGGCAGGACCGATTTGGAGAGCCGGTCATCGCGGAGCTGCAGAATCGAGGGCTGGCTACGTTCTTGATGCAAGGCGGGGAACCGATTCGCCTGCCCTGGCACAGACCGACCTTTGCCGCGAATGTGATCGCCGCTTGGGGCGCCCTGGCCGCTTCCGCAGCATCGATTCCGGTGGTGTTGCCCGATCACGGGGAGGTACTGCGATTTCTCGGCGCGATGCAGGTGCGTTCGCCATCGCTCGGCCGCACCATACTCGAGCGGCGCGCCAGAGTTGTATTTGCGACCGCTTCGGCCTTCGATCGGGTATTGCGCATCGTGAAACCCGGATTGGCGTTCGTGGTCACCTACTATGCGGGCTTGGGTGCCGCGTTTCTGGTCGCCTGCCGTCGCCGGGGTATTCTGTCGGTCGATCTACAGCATTGCCCGCAAGGCGGCGCACATAAGGCTTACGGTTGGTCTGCGCTGCCGACCAAAGGGTATTCGACGCTGCCGGCGGTCTTTTGGAATTGGACCGAAGCGGACGCGGCGTACATCCGGCATTGGACGAGCCGGTTGGCGCTGCCCTGGCATCGCAGCGTGCACGGCGGCAACACACAGCTGAATCCCTTCATGGATGAAACCGATCCGCGCACCGTGGCGTGGGATGTGAAATTCGATGCGATCGGCGGCGGCGCAAGCTTTGACCGCGAGATACTGGTGGCACTTCAGCCGATCGGCGGATGCCGCGCGCATTGGGAAGGCCTGGGGCGCCAGATTGCATCAGCGCCCTCACGGTGGCGATGGTGGATTCGCCGCCATCCCGCGTCGAGCCCCAATCAGGACCAGGAATACCATCATTTGCTTTCGATTCGCTCACCGAACGTCGTGATCGACGAAGCCTCCTCCATGCCGCTGCCCGCGCTCCTGCGGCATATGAGCCTCGTGCTGTCCATTGCCTCGGGCGCATCGGCGGAGGCGGCGGCGCTGGGTGTACCGGCACTCTTCTTGAGCGAGGAGGCTCGAGGACCGTTCGCCGGTCTGATCGAGCGGGGGCTGGCGAGCATCATTGACGTTCACGACCTCAATACGGAAATCGCGCGGCTGCCGGCGGCGCCGGTTCGGCCGGCGCCGATCCGTCAACCGGGCCTGAGCGAGGTCCTGCGCAACTTGGAAGAAATCGCCCACGATTATTCAAACCTATGCCGCGCACTTTGAACTCACACCGGTAATTCTCCGACCATGCCCGCCGTTTCGGTCATCCTCCCGACATTCAACCGTATAAAATTCCTGCGATCGGCCGTCGAATCGGTATACGCGCAGACCTATGCAGATTGGGAACTGATCATTTCGGACGATGGTTCGGACGATGAAACCAGAGCGTATCTGCGGAGCATATCGACCCCGCAAGTTCGGATCATATGGCTTCCGCACTGCGGAAATCCTTCGCGGGTTCGCAACGCAGCCATCGACGTCGCCGCAGGATTCTACTTGGCATTCCTGGATTCCGACGACGTATGGGCACCCGGCAAGCTGGAAAAGCAGCTCGGAGCACTGCGCGATCGTCCCGGCAGCCGCTGGAGTTATACAGCATGCGACTCCATCGACGAGAACGGCCGTCATATTCCCAAGGGCAATAAGGCAATCGTTCGCCCCGAAGGATGGATATTCGAGCGGCTGCTCAAACTGGACATCGGAATCGCCATGCCCACCGTGGTCGCGGAAAGAAGCCTGGTCGAGGAATCGGGGCGCTTTGACGAAGAGCAGAGATTCGGTGAATTTCACGACCTCTGTCTGCGGCTTGCCATGAAGGGCGAGGTCGCGGTGGTGCGGGAGCCGTTGTGCTCCGTGCGCACTCATGATGACCATTACAGCAGCGACAAGATCGGCGACCACACTGCCTGGATGCGCCTGTACGAAAAAATGGAAAATTGCGTCGCTGACCCGGGGCTTCGCCCATTCTGCGCAAGAATGCGTGCAGAGACGTCGCTGAAACTGTCAAGGCAGCGCTGGGCGAATGGAGATTTTAGCGCTGCGTGGGCGACTCTGGGCCGGGCGTCGCGCTTCTCATGGCGCTATCCGCACTGGTGGTGGGGAGTGCTCAAGGGAATGGCACGGTCGATCGTTCCGCAAGCGCTGATCTCGGCTTTGCGGCGCCGAACCTGAGTTACGCGCCGTTCGCCAACTTCCGGAAGGTTGCCGATTTCCGCAGCAACTCGGCGTAGGTCCCGCTGCTCGTCATCCTGCCACCGTCGAACTCGAAGATCAGGTCGCACGCCCTAACGGTGCTCAGCCGGTGGGCGATCAGAACGATGGTATAGCGGCCGCGCAGCCTGAGAATCGTCGCCATCATCTCCTGCTCCGTCATACCGTCCTGCGCGCTCGTCGCCTCGTCCATGACGAGCACTGTGGCATCGGTGTACAGGGCGCGCGCAATGGCGATTCTCTGTCGCTGCCCTCCGCTCAACGCCATGCCTCGTTCGCCCACGATGTGCTGGAACCGGCCGGGCAGAGCGCCGACGAACTCATCGAGTTGCGCCAGCCGCGCGGCTTTCAGCAGCCGGACCGGGTCGATCCGGGGGAGCGCAACTCCGAGTGCGATGTTCTGCTCGACGGTGGTATCGAGCAGAAAGACGTCCTGCGGCACGTAGGCTACACGGGAATGCCAGGCGCCCCGGTTGTCATCATTGAGAGCGATCCCATCCACTTCGATGCGCCCGCTCGCGGGCACCAGCAGTCCCGCAATCAGATCGATCAGCGTGGTTTTTCCCGAGCCGTTCGCGCCCACGATGCCGACCGCGGCTCGAGCGGGAATGCAGAGCGACACCCCCACGATCGCCGGCGGCCGATCGCTCGAGTAGCGAAAGGACGCCTCGTGAACCCGAATTTCCCTGCAAGGACGGTCGCGCCATGAAGGGTCGTCCGCGCCGCCGTCAAGTCGTCGCGCTCGTGCGAGCCGCAAGTCCGGGGATATCGCGGCGAACGCAGGGCGGCCGCTGCGAATCTTGACGATCGAGGAGAACGCCTGCTGTAAGGTCGGAAGAAGCCGGTACGCCGCAAATCCCAAGAACGTCAATTGCCCGAGCCGTGGACCGATGTTGTCCGTGCGGCCGGCTGCAAGCAGAGCAGCAACCACGAGGCCTGCCACGGCGACGCATTCCATGAGGTGCCGCGGACATTTGCCGATCAGATCGATATGTGCGGAAGATCGCGCCAGTGCCCGGCTGGACAGCTCGAATCCGCTGCGAAAGAAACCCTGGACGCGCAGCAGAAGAACCTCCTTGATCGCGCCCATGCCCTCGTCGACGATCTTCGTCTGCCGCGCATAGTGGTGCGCCTGGGTCTTCCCGGCACGCAGCAGCCTATTGCGAACGCCGAGGTAGATCAGCATGTAGCCGCCCGCCAAGGCAAGGATCATCGCTCCGGCGACGGCCGGATTGAGGAGCATCACCGAAATGACTATGAACGTTCCCGTCGCAATGTTGGTCACCAGAGAGAACATATTTTGCAGAACTTCGTTTGTCGCGCGGGCGGTCTCGTGGATCACGTTGTTCGCGAGAATCGCGCTGTGAGTGCGCGCATGAAAGAGGTAGGGGCGGGCGAGATACTCTCCCAGTAGGGCCGACTGCAGGTCGGTGCCGATCCAAAGTGCCAGTTGGACGATGACGTATGAACCCACCACGTTGATTAGATTCGCGATGAACACCGCCGCCATGAAGGCGACGCCCAACGCGATCTCGAATTCGCGTTTGCCGGAGAATCCAAAATGAACATATAGCCGGTGCAACGGCCCGATGCCGTCGATCAGCCGCGGGTCGCCCAATGCGGCAAAGAAGGGCGTGATGCACACGATTCCGACGGCGGTCGAAAACGCCATCGCGATCGACAGGACCTGGGCCCAGGCGGCCCGGCGCCTTTGACACGGCGTCAGCACGGCCCAGATGTCGCGCAGCAGATTCACGTTTCCCGCGCGGTCGTCATCAGAGCCCGGTAAGCCGCGGGTCCCATAGGCGGATAAATCGTTTCGAAAAATCTAGTTCCCAGGGACGCTCGTAGCGTTGAAATCGATAGCGCCATGACGCCAGCGTCCGCAGCGCAGATTTTCCCCAGTAAGGCGAACGAATGTCGGTGACAGTCGGGAATCGGCAACCGAGCACGGTGGTGAAGTCGCGGATTCTTGCGCGCAGCCGCGGGGTGAGCCACGGAACGTCCGTGTGACACCAATACGAAATCCATTGCGGCTCAGCCCAGCCGTCGGCAGTCGTCGGAAATACGATCGGCCGAGCGTCGCTGCCGCGAAGTTCGGCGACCGCGCGTTCCACTTGAGGATTCTTGCTGCCAGGCGCGGGCGGAAGGGGTGCGTACACGTACAGCATGATCTCGGTCTTGGGATGAATCTTCTTGATGTGACGTATGAACTCGAAGGTCCTTTCCGTCTCCCCCTCGGGATCCTGCGGCGGCGCCAGCATGAACGAGAGCTCCGGAGTGACCCCGTTGCTGCGGCATTTCTCAACGGCCGCGAGGGTCTGATCGGTACTGGTGCCCTTGCGCACGTCGTGCAGCAGCCAATCGCTCGGGGACTCGGCGCCGATGTACGCCATGCGCAGCCGGCTCTTGCGAACCCAGGCCCAGGATCGATCCGAAAGATTCAGCAGAGCGTCGGAACGAGCAAAACACCACCACGGCAACTGAAATTTCGCCAGTACCTCGAGCAGCGGCACCGTGTCCTCCTCGCGGTCGAAGAAATTGTGATCGTAGAACTGGATGGCATCGATGCCTAGCTGACCGGTCAGGAACCGCAGATCCAGCTCCAGCCGCTCGGGCGCGGGCAGCGCCGTCTTGCCGCGAAACATCGCGGCGACGCCGCAGAAGGTGCACCGAAATCGGCAGCCCAAAGCGGCCTGATAACCCGTCGTTCGCCGCCCCAGATACGTGAGCGCCAGATATGCCCCAGGATCTCCCAGACGCTCGTAGGGCAGAACTCTTGCGAGGCTCGCCGTCGAGAAGGGCCGATTGCCGTTGTGGACGATGCGCTCTCCGGAACGCCACGAAAGGCCCGCAATGGCGCCGACCTGATGGCTGTCGCCGCGAAAGATCGCGTCCAGGACTTCCGTAAGGGTGTCCTCCCCCTGGCCGCGAACGGCGTAGTCGACATACGGCGAATTGAGCGCCGCTTCCGCGGCAATGGTTGGAAAGTGCCCGCCCCAGATGATGGGTGTTGCGGGAGACCGGGCGCGAATCGCCCGCGAGACATCGATGGCGGTACGCAGCTGCGGACCTCCCATGACGCTGATTCCAACGGCGTCGATGCCGCCGCCGGCCACCGCACGCAGGCTCGTGGCGATGAAGTCACGGTCCTTGTTGCCGTCGATGATGCTCGATGCGTACTTGCCGTCGAGCGCCGCGGAGAGATTCAGAACCGCGAGAGGAAATCGCGCGCTGCGCCGCGACGTTATCGTCGGATTGATCAGCAATATGTGCCTTTGAGGCGTCATGACAGTTTCTGCGCCGGAACCAGCCAGCGGGTAAACAGCATTTCAACCGGCCAGCGGTAGTTATCCTTGCCGCAGCGGTAGCGCGCGAGTTGCTGTATGAAGCGCTTGCCGCGCGACACGCGCTTCCAGGCAAGTTCGTGAAAGAACTTGAAGCGCTCGATGAGTTCGAATTTCTCCGGCGACACCCAGGGGCCCGGTTCGCCTGCCACGTAGTCGAACTCAGCCCACGCCTCCAGTGTTTCCGGCAGCCGAAATCCGCGCGCAACGGCTTCGATGACCAGCGCGCTGCCCGGATAGGGCTTGAAATAATATATCGGGGTGAGAAAGTCCGGGCTCATCGAGCGCAATCGCTTTGCACAATCGAGAGTCGCTTGAATATGGGCTTCGGTCTCGTCCGGGAAGCCGACGATGAACGGAAAGTGGCCCGCTATGCCGAACTTCACCATTTTCTCGGCGGTCTCGTACACCTGTTCGATCTTGATGTCCTTGCGAATGCGCCTCAGTACCTCGTTGGATCCGGACTCCACCCCGACGAGCAACCGGCGCAGGCCGGATTGCTTGCAACGCACCCAAACGTCGTCAGGCAACCGAGTTCCCTGGTCGGCGCGCATGGTCGCCGCCCATGTGATCTTCATTCGAGATTCGACAATTTGATCGGCCAAGGCGTGCACGCGGCCCGCCTTCGTGAAGAAAGTCTCGTCTTGAAAGTTAACGTCGTCGAAGCGGTACCGGTCCCACAGTTCCTTCAATCTGACGGCCATTCGGATCGGGCTCGAGTCCGACCCATTTGCGCCCGTAGACGAAGGGATCGGAGCAGAACGCGCAGCGAAAGTTACAGCCTTGAGAGGAGATGAAATCCAGCTGCCGCTTGCCCTTCAGCTCGTAATAGCGTTCCACGGGTATCAACCCATAGTCGTGCGCGCGAAAATTCTCCACCTGCGCGAGGGTTCGGGCCGGGTTTTCCTCGATGCTGCCGTCCTCGAGCCTGACGGTGCATCCCGCACAGCCCCGTATTGAGCGCCCGTCTGTGAGCCGTTGGACGATTTCCGCAAAAGTTTCCTCGCCCTGGCCACGAACCGTGACGTCGACCGATGGCTCGAGCAAGCATTCGCGCGCAAACATGGAGGGATGCCAGCCGCCCCAAACGACGGGAATGGCCGGGCGCAGCCGCTTCGCCGCGCGGGAAATGCGCAGCGCGTCGGAGATCGGCGCGCCGGTGAGCACCGTAACGCCGAGGCAGAGTGCATCGCCCAGGTGAGACAGCACGGTATTTTCGGCGTCCTGATCGAGCCGCGCATCGACGATGACCACTTCGTAGATTTCCGGGTCGAGCTGCGAACCGATGGCGAGCAGCGCCAACGGCATGGTGAAAAAAACCGCCTGTGGATTGTAGAGCACGACCTTGATTCGCCTGTCGCGACCCCGTGGCGTTCGGACGACCGACATCTCAGCGGATGCGGTCATGCCGCCCTTCCTGCGACGTTCGAAATCTCGAGGCCGGGTTCGCGAGTGCGTGCTCGGGACAGCCGCCGAGCAATGTCACCGTCCAAGATCTTTGCTCTGCCGTCGACCCGGATCTCTGTCCACCCGGTGTGCCGCGTCGCACGCTGCGCGCAACCCCTGTCTCCGTAGCGGACGATGCCGCCCACCAGCACAAGACGCACATCTGCACGATTCGCGGCGGCGAGGCGCATACCCGCAGGAAGAACCAGGATGTCGGCGCGCGCACCAACCCGTATCTCGCCGCGATCGGCCACTCTCAGCAATTGTGCGCTACGGGACGTCACCAGCGACTCCAAGGTATGGTCGTCGAATCCGCCGATTGAGCCGGCTACGCGCAGTTCGTCGAGGAGGTCACGTGCACCGCTCAGGCGGGAGTCCGTGCCCAAAGCGACCCGGCCCCGTGCTGCAAGCTCCCGCACGTCCGCGGTCCTTCCGAACAGGTGCAAGTTGGATGATGGACACCAAATGAGGCCGGCGGCCGCGCGCTCGAGCCGCGCCCGTTGTGCGGACTCGAGCGCAATACCATGCACCAGCAAGGTATTGGGCTGCAGGCAGCCGAGCGCCTCGAGGCGCTCGAACTCGCCGGAGGCTTCATTGTCCAGCCCTTCGGCGGCGTGAATTATCCAGGGCCGGCCCACAGGCGTCGCTCGATAGGAATCGCGCACTTGCGCCTCGCCTTCCATGTACAAGGAGTGCGACCAGCCATATTCGTTGACGACCCCGATGGGAAAACGCGAGTTCGACAAGAAAGGATAGAATGGATCGTGGTGTGCCACCGTCGTGACTCCGCTCAGCAGATTTTTTACTCCGCCGATCAACAAGCGCTCATCGCGCGCGACCGCGACGCCCGCTTCGAACTCGGGGTCGGATCGGCGGCGCGCATCGACGTCCGCAATCCACTCGCGCACATGACGATAGGACTTGTCGAATGCCGGCCGCGTCAAGCTGTTGAGTTGCAAGTGATCATGCGCATTGATGAGACCCGGCAGCACGCGATCGCCCTCGAGGTCGACCACGCAATCACCAACGCAGGGGCGCCCGCCGAGCGCGGCGATGCGCGAACCTACGATACGCATGCTGGTGAGCCCGCCCTTGGCGCACTCGGCATTGAGAAAGGTGACCGCGGCGGGAGCAGAGGAGCGCGTCCGCGTCATTTTCGCGCTCGAACGATCAGCACGATGGGTAGCCCTTCGCAGCTGGCTATAAAATGCTTCCGATTGCGGAAATCGCTCGCTCAATTCCGATCCCACCCGCACCTCGTGAACGGTGTCGATCCTCAAGCCGGCTGCACCGGCGGCCTCGCGCTGTTCGCCAAGGTCGAACGATTGATGCGGTACCGTGTGCGTGCAATTATCTTTATCTTTGAATGATCGCGTGAGGCCCGCCCGCGCAGCCTCGGAATGAAAATCGGAATACAACAACGTGCCGCCGGAGCGCAGCACACGGGCGGCCTCGGCCATCCAGGCGTGAAGATTCGAGGCGTGACCGAGAGCAAGACCGGAGATCACGGCATCGAACGTCCCGTCGGCGAAGGGCAACTGCATCATGCTGCCGCATACTCGGGCGCCTGCCGACACCTGCCGCAGCATGGGGACGCAACAATCCACGGCGACGATTTGAGCGGCCCCGGCCTGCGCCAGTATCTGCGAGTACCTTCCGCTGCCGCAGGCGAGATCCAGTACGCGACGGCCGGCTACCGCAGGAAAGCGCTGGAGCATGGCGCGCTGCTCGGCCCGCATCAGGGGATTGTGAGCGGCCGGTGGATAGAGGGGCGCCCAGCGTTCGTAGGCGTCGAGAGTTTGCGCATGGAGGCTCGCCGTCACCGGGAATCCCGCCACAAAGTGCACACGCAGGTTTTGCACTCCGCGCGCGCTCCGGTCCGAATCGCCGCGCGCAGAGCCGTCATGTCGTCGCGATTCAAGACCTGCGCCAAAGTGTGCTGCGGTCCGTCGACGGGCGGTGGAGCGGCCGCGGCCGGGCCGGGGATGAAAAAGCACGGCTGCACGCGCCCGGTCGCGTCGACGACGGCGGAAAACTCCGGTGCGTTGCAGCGCACCGGCGGGTAGGGGCCATGGCCCAGGACCGCTGCAAAGTACTGAAGGATGCGGCGCAGCTTCTGCGGGCTCTCCGCGATGAAACCGCAGCGGAACTCTTCTGAGTGATCCCGCTCCACTGCGTTCAGGACCTGTTCGAATATCGGTAAGTCCGCGGACCGCAATGCCAGATCGGAAACATAGTCATCCGCGCGTCCGAATGCGTGGGGATTGGCCACGTCCACCGCGAGAAAAGAGACTTGGGCTGCGCCGAGTTCCTTTGCCAGGCGGACGAATGCCGGCAATTGCCGGTAGTTGGCGCGCTGCAGGGTGACCCGAATGGCGGGGGGCGCTCCATGACCGGCTACGGCCAAAATGCCCCCGCACACTTTATGGAACGCATCCAATCCGCGAATGGCGGCGTAGGTCGCAGGATCGGTGCCGTCCAAGGACACGGTGATGGCATCGAAGAGCTCGGCCGCGCGGCGTGCGTGCTTGGCCAGGGCGAGTCCCGATGTCAGCAGCCAGACTTTGAGCCCGTTCTTGCGCAATAACCGGGCGATCGCCGGCCAGTCGCGATTGAGAAGGGGTTCGCCGCCCGACAGCAGCACCAGCTGGGTGCGGAGTTGCGCGAAATTCGGCAGCAATCGGCTCACCGCCGCAAGACTCATATCGTTGCGTCCATGCCGCCAGTAATCGCAGGTGACACAGCGTGAATTGCAGCGCTCGGTCAGATACAGCGTCACCAGAGGTAGTCTGGCCAGGTGGGAGGGAACTGCGATCGGTTCGGCGAACAAGGTGACTCTCTGGCGACGATGCGTGAATGAGAGCGCCCCCCTTGGAATGGGGTGCGCTACTTCCCATAAGTACCCTTCCGCTGCCAAACGGTTGGCTCGCGGGCGGGCCGCGCCCGGCATGGCAGCGAAAATCCGCGATTCCTGTCGCTAGTTATGTATGAAAAGGTAGCTTCAACTCTTTGATTTAGTTAAGCTCGCCGCCTCATGAATACGCCGGCTGACGGTCTTTGCGTCGAAAAGGTCCACGTGTGGCGGGGGGAACGTCACGTCCTTAAAGGCGTGAGCCTCACACTTAGGCGGGGTCAGTTGCTGCACATCAGCGGTCCTAACGGCTCGGGCAAGACCACGCTGCTGCGCGTCGTGTGCGGCCTGTTGCGGCCGGAGCAGGGTGAAGTGTCGTGGAACGGGAGCCCCATTTCGCGCATCCGGCTCGAATATCAGGCGGCGCTGGCCTATGCCTCGCATGAACCGGCCCTCAAGGGCGATCTGACCGCGCTCGAAAACCTGCGGTTTGCGGTGGGCCTGAAGCGGCGGGTCGGCCCTCAGGACTTGCGCGACAGCCTGGAGCAAACCGGGGTGGGCGCCTGTGCCGATTTGCCGGCGCGGGTGTTGTCCGCGGGTCAGCGACGCCGGGTCGCCATGGCGCGGGTTCTGGCCATGAGTGCGCCCCTGTGGCTGCTCGATGAGCCCTTCACCAACCTAGACGCCGCGGGGGCCATGCTGATGTCCACCCTGCTTCGCTCGCACATCGAGAAGGGCGGCGCCGCCCTCGTGGTCGCGCATCACGATTTGACGATCGAGGTGGAATCGCGCCGCCTGGACCTTGCGGCATGAGCGTCGGGGCGTACGCTGCCTTCAATTTGCTGGTACGGCGTGAGCTATGTCTCAGTTTTCGGCGCCCGGACCAGTTATTGCAGCCGTTGGTGTTCTTTTTAATCGTAACTACTCTGTTTCCTCTCGGTCTAAACCTGCAATTGTCGCTGCTGCGAGACATGGCGCCGGGTGTGCTTTGGGTGGCTGCACTGCTATCGTCCCTCTTGTCCGTGGACGCATTGTTCAAGAACGATGCGGACGACGGCACATTGGAGCAACTGGCGCTCTGCGGCCAGGGATTGACGCTCATCGTGGTGGCGAAGACCTTTGCGCACTGGGTAGTGAGCGGCGCCGCGTTGGTGCTGGTATCCCCGCTGGTGGGGACAGCACTCGGCATTCCGGTCGGCGCCTTCGCAACCATGATGTTGAGCTTGGGATTGGGCACCTTGACCTTGAGCTGGCTGGGCGCCATCGGCGCGGGTCTCACCGTGGGCCTGAAGCGCGGCAACGTGCTGCTGTCGCTGATCGTCCTGCCGCTCGCCATGCCGCTGCTGATCTTCGGCGCCGCCGCCACCGATCGGGCGATTTCGGGCTTGAGCGCCGCGGGAGCCCTGTATTTTTTGGCGGCGCTTTGTGTATTCACGTGCACACTGGCGCCGTTCGCGGCGACGGTGGCTTTGCGCATCACGTTGGAATGACGGTGGGTTTCTATGTGGACTTGGTTCTATAAACTCGCATCGCCCCCCCATGTTTACGGGGCCGCGGCCGCGTTGATGCCCTGGTTCTTGGGCATCGCGGCGCTCGCCTTGGGATATGGGTTGATCGACGGATTGGCGATTGCGCCTCCCGACTACCAGCAGGGCGAGGCGTATAGGATGATTTACGTCCACGTGCCGAGCGCCATCCTGTCCTTGACCGTGTATACGGTCATGGCGGCCGCCAGCGCCGTCGCGCTCATCTGGCGCATCAAAGTGGGACATGCAGTGGCGGCGGCGGCGGCGCCCATCGGCGCGTCCTTCACCATTTTGGCGCTGGTCACAGGTTCGTTGTGGGGCCGGCCGATGTGGGGAACCTATTGGGCATGGGATCCCCGGCTGACGTCCGAACTCATTCTGTTGTTTCTCTACGTCGGGGTGATGTCGCTGCGTTCGGCGTTCGAGGACCCTGCGCGCGGCGACCGTGCGGCCGCCCTGCTGGCAACCGTGGGCGTCGTCAACGTGCCCATCATTCACTTTTCGGTGGTTTGGTGGAACTCCCTGCACCAGGGGGCAACGATTGTTAAACTAGGCGCACCCTCCATGCCCGGCAGCATGCTCTGGCCGCTGCTGTCCATGTGGCTTGGTTTCATGCTGTTCTTTGCCGCGGTGCTGTGCATTCGCGTGCAAGGCGAAGTGCTCAACCGGGAGCGGCAGTCAACGTGGGTGCGAGAGGCGGTTAAATCATGATCAGCTCCGGCTTTTGGTCGATGGGCGGCTATGCTCGCTATGTCTGGCCCTGCTTTGCCTGCGCAGGCGCGGTGCTCGCGTGGAATCTATGGTCCGCGCGCCGCTTTCGCGAAGCGGCGCAACTGAGAGTGCGGCGCGCGCTCGAGATGGCCGCGGCGGATGAATCATGACCCCGCGGCGCAAGCGCCTGTTCGTGGTGCTGGGCATCCTGGGCGGGGTGGCCGCCTCGGTCGCGCTCGCGGTCATGGCCTCGCGTGAGAACATCATGTTCTATTACGACCCGAGCCAGGTTGTCGCGGGCAAGGCGCCTTTGGCGAAGCGCTTTCGCATCGGCGGCATGGTCGTTAAGGGCAGCGTCACCCGCAAGCCTGGCGATCTGGAAGTGCGCTTCGTTCTCACCGACTTCGCGCACGAGGTTCCGGTCGAATACACGGGCGTGCTGCCGGATTTGTTCCGCGAAGGCCAGGGCATCATCGCGCACGGCACGATGAACTCGAGCGGCGCCTTCGTTGCCGACGAGGTGCTCGCCAAACATGACGAGAAATACATGCCGCCGGAAGTGGCTGCCTCGCTGAAGAACAAAGCGGCCCGCAATCCATCGGGCGCCGGACCCACCACCTGACGCCTTGGGAGCTGCAATGGCACCGGAATTAGGAGTTTTCTCTCTCATACTGGCTTTCGTCCTGAGCCTGGCACAGGCGTTCTTCGGTCTCGCCGGCGCGTGGCGCGGCAGGCCCGTGTGGATGGCGGTGGCGCGTCCGGCGGTGACGGGCCAATTCGTGTTCGTCGCGATGGCTTTCGCCTGCCTCGTGTACTGCTTCGTGAACAACGACTTCTCTGTCCTGTATGTGGCGCGCAATTCGAATTCGCAACTGCCGCTCTTTTACAAGGTCGCGGCCCTGTGGGGCGCGCACGAGGGCTCGCTGCTGCTGTGGATATCGATCCTATCGATCTGGAGCCTGGCCGTCGCGGCCTTCAGCCGCCAGCTTCCCCTGACCTTCTCGAGCCGCGTGCTCGGGGTCATGGGTCTGGTCAGCGGCGGATTCATGCTGTTCACGTTGTGGACTTCCAATCCGTTTCTGCGCCTGATTCCGGCTGCACAGGACGGCGCGGACTTGAATCCGGTGCTGCAGGATTTCGCGCTCGCCATTCATCCGCCCATGCTGTACACGGGCTACGTGGGGTTCTCGGTGGCGTTCGCGTTCGCCATCGCTGCGATGTTGGAAGGACGCCTGGACCAGACCTGGGCGAAGTGGACGCGGCCTTGGACCATCTTTGCCTGGCTGTTCCAAACCATCGGCATCGCGCTCGGCAGCTGGTGGGCGTACTACGAACTGGGCTGGGGAGGCTGGTGGTTCTGGGATCCGGTCGAGAACGCCTCCTTCATGCCCTGGCTGGTGGGCACCGCGCTGATCCATTCGCTCAGCGTCACGGAGAAGCGCGGCATCTTCAAGAGCTGGACGCTGCTGCTGGCGATATTCGCGTTCTCCTTGAGTCTGGTGGGAACCTTCCTGGTGCGTTCAGGGGTCCTGGTGTCGGTGCACTCGTTCGCAACCGATCCGACCCGCGGGCTCTACATTCTGGCCTTCCTCGTGCTCACCATCGGCGGTTCGCTGACCCTGTACGCGTGGCGTGCGCCCAAGCTGTATGTGCCCGGCGGCTTCGAGGTGTTCTCGCGGGAATTCTTTCTGCTGGTAAACAATGTGATTCTGGTGAGCATCGCAGGGCTGGTGTTGTGGGGTACGTTGTCTCCGCTGGTCTATGAGCTCCTGGGTATCGGCAAGATCTCGGTCGGGCCGCCGGTGTTCGCCTTGATGTTCCTGGTGCCCGTGCTGCCGCTGATGGCGTTCATGGGCGTAGGCATGCATTCTGCTTGGCGCCGCGGCAAGCTCACTGCCACCGCCGAACCCCTCGGGTGGCTGCTCGGCATTGCCGTGGCGCTCGGCGTCGCGATCCAGGGGCTGGTCTTCGGCGAGTTCCACTGGGTGGGTCTCATCGGTTTGAGCTTCGGGATCTGGATCATCTTCTCCTCCCTGCTCGAGCCGTTGCGCCGTCTGCGCCAGAAGCAAACCTTGACCGCCGCGCTGCTCGGCATGAGCATCGCCCACTTGGGGGTCGGGATGTTCGCCATAGGCGCCAGCGGCGTCGAGAGCTACAAGATCGAGAAGGACGTGGCTTTGAAGCCGGGCGGAAGCTTCCGCATAGCGGGGTACGACTTCAGGTTCGTCGGCGCGAAGAACGTGCGCGGTCCGAACTACGATGCGGTCGAGGCGCTGGTCGAAGTCACGCGCGGCGGCAAGCCGGTGACGACATTGCGGCCGCAGAAGCGGCATTTCTGGGTGCAGCAAACCGACAACAGCCAGGCGGCCATCTCCGTGAACTGGGCCCGAGATTTGTTCGTCGCCATGGGCAATCCTCTGGGTGAAAACGCGTGGAGCATGCGAATCCAGTACAAGCCGCTGGTTCGCTACATATGGCTCGGAGCCATGGTGATGGCCTTGGGCGGTTTCGTCGCCGCCACCGACCGCCGCTATCGGTACAAGGTGCCGGCCGCTGCGGCGAATGCCGTCGCCGCACCGCCGCCCGGCGAACCGGGTATCGCCTGATGTGGAAATTCCTGCTGCCGTTCGCAGCGTTCGTGGCGCTGGTGGTGCTGTTCGCGTTCGGGCTGAACCCGAAGCGCGATATTCACGCGCTGCCGTCGCCGTTGATCGGCAAACCGGCGCCCGCGTTCACGCTCACCGATGTGGTGGACCCGTCGCGCCCCGTCAGCAACGCGGCCTATCGGGGTCAGGTTTACGTGCTGAACGTCTGGGGAACCTGGTGCTTCGAATGCAGGGCGGAGCACGAGGAGCTGCTCGCGATTTCGCGCACGCACGTGGTTCCCATCATCGGGCTCGACTACATGGACCAGCGCGAGAAGGCGAAAGAGTGGCTCGAGGAGCTCGGCAACCCCTATCAGGCGGTGGCCTTCGATACCGATGGGCGCACCGCGATCGAGTGGGGCGTGTACGGCGCGCCCGAGACCTACTTGGTCGACGGGCAGGGACGGGTGATCTACAAGTTCATCTCGCCGATCACGCCGGAAGTGTGGCAACGCGAGTTCTTGCCGCGGATCGCCGCAGCGCGAGGAGGCGGCGCATGAGGCCTTATGGGGGAATATACGCGGGCTTGGCGGCGCTCTTGCTCGTGCTCTCGGGCGTGGCATCGGGCGCGGACCTCGCGGCGCAGCCCGCGGTGGATGAGAACGGCCAGCTGAAGGATCCCGCCCTGGAGTCCCGCTTCGAGAGAATCACCGGAGAACTTCGCTGTCTGGTTTGCCAGAATGAATCCATCGCGGACTCGAACGTGGAGCTGGCCGGCGATCTTCGCAGGCAGGTGCGCGAGATGCTCATCGGCGGCAAGAGCGATGAGGCGATCTTTCAGTTCATGACCGACCGCTATGGCGAGTTCGTGCGTTTCAGGCCGCCGCTGGAACCGAAGACCCTGGTCATTTGGGGCGCTCCCTTCATCATGCTGTTGCTCGGCGGCTTCATCGTCTTTAGGGTCGTGCGTCAGCGCTCTCGCATGCCGCTGGATGACGGCCCCGCACTCTGACCCCAGCGAAATCCAGACAGGCTCCCGGTAATCAATGAATACATTTCTCCTCATCGCCGCCGTCATGGCTGCGATCGCCGCCGCGGCGGTCGCTCTTCCGCTGCTGCGCGACCGGCAAAGCCGGGTGCTCGGCGCGATCGCCGCGGTGCTCGTCATGGGCGCGGCCGCCGCCCTCTACCCCCTGTGGTCCAATTGGAACTGGCATGCGCCGGCGAACCCGGGCGCCTCGGCGAGCGGCCCGGACGTGGGCGCCATGGTCGCGAAACTCGAGAAGCATCTTCAGGATCAGCCCGACGACGTGCGGGGCTGGTTGATGCTGGGACGCTCCTACCTTGCCTTGGATCGCATCGATGATGCGGTTCTCGCCTACGATCATGCGCACCGGCTGGACCAACGGAATGCGGACGCGGATTTGGGATTGGGCGAAGCCATGAGCCTCAAGGCGGGAGGGCAAATCACGCCCCCCGCCGCATTGCTGTTCGAGCAGGCCCTGGCGCTGGCTCCGGACAACCCCAAAGCCCTGTTGTACGGCGGTTTTGCCGCCGCGATTCGCGGGGACCGAGCGCTCGCCCGGACGCGCTGGCAGGCGCTCAAGGACATGCATCCGCCGGCGCAGATCGAGCAAATGCTCGATGCGCGAATCGCCGATTTGGGCCCGCTGCCGCCGGGTCCCGGGGCGGGCGGCGCCGCTTCGCAGCGTGACGTGGAAGCGGCTTCGGCGGGGACGAATCCGTCGCCCGCGGGGACGAGCACGTCGCCGGGGGGCTTAGGCGAGGCGGTCGTGACTGTCAAAATCAACCTCGCACCTGCCCTGAAATCGCGACTGGTATCGGAGGCCCCTTTGTTCGTTTTCGCACGTGAGCCCGGAGGCGGTGGACCCCCGCTTGCCGCCAAGCGGCTGACGAGTGCGGCCATCGGCAGCCAGGTTCAATTGTCGCCTGCCGATTCCATGCTGGCGGGGCGCGTGCTCAAGAGCGGACAGCGCGTCTCCATCACCGCGCGGGTGTCGTTCAGCGGGCGGCCCGTTCCCTCGACAGGGGATTTGTACGGCGAGCTTTCCTATGAAGTGGGCCGCGACGGCGTGCGCGATCTTTTGATCGATCGCATCGCGCAGTAGGTGGCCATGAGCGTCGCGAAAAATCTGATGATGGGGAGAATCCTCGAGGAGCGGCTCTTCCCTTACCCGCGGCTGCGCGACAAGGATCGCGAGGTGCTGGGAATGATGGTCGATGCCATCGACCAATACTTGAGCCCGAAGCATCGCGATTTCAAGCGCTGGGATCTCGCCGCGGAACAGCCCGCGGAGTTCATTCAAGGCTTGAGGGATCTGGGGCTGTTCGGCCTCATCATCCCTGAAGAACAGGGCGGACTCGGCTTGTCGAACGCCGGCTACGCGCGCGTGCTCTGCCAGAGCAGCACGCACGACAGCTCGGTTTCGCTCACCATCGGTGCGCACAGTTCCATCGGCATGAAGGGAATCCTGCTCTTCGGCACGGCCGACCAGAGGGCACGCTATCTGCCGAAACTCGCCAGCGGCGAAATGATTGCGGCGTTCTGCCTGACCGAATCAGGCGCCGGCTCCGACGCGGCCTCGATTCGCACTCAGGCCGCGAAGAACGCCGACGGCAGTTGGACCCTGAACGGGCGAGAAGATCTGGATCACCAACGGCGGCATCGCGGACCTCTATACCGTCTTCGCTCGGACTGCCTCGAACGCCGGAAAGATCACCGCCTTCCTGGTCGAGGCCCGGTGGCCGGGCGTGAGCCGTGGGCCGCATGAGGACAAGATGGGAATCCGCGCCTCCTCGACCACCACCGTGAGCTTCAGCGAGGTGCGGGTGCCCGCGGCGAACGTTCTCGACGCCGAGGGCAAGGGATTCAAGGTCGCCATGGCGATATTGAACAATGGACGCACAGGCTTGGGGGGCGGGGCGGTCGGGGGCATGAAGACGCTGATCGCTCTTGCGACGCAGCAGGCGCAGACGCGCAAGCAGTTCGGGTCCCCCATCGGCCGATTCGGCCTCGTACGCGAAAAGATCTCGCAGATGACCATCGATTGCTTCGCCGCGGAGAGCGCCGTATGGATGGTCGCGAACTACATCGATTCCGGAGTAGAGGACTATTCGGTGGAAGCGGCCATGAGCAAGGTGTTTGCGAGCGAGGCCTTGCAGCGCAGCGCCTACGAGGCGCTGCAGATCGCCGCCGGCAGCGGCTTCATGCGCGAGTACCCCTACGAACAGATCACGCGCGACTGCCGCATTTTGACGCATATTCGAGGGAACCAATGAGGTGCTGCAGACTGTATATCGCTCTGTCCGGCCTCAAGGACCTCGGCAGATCATTGGGTGAACTGAAAGCCGCGGTGGATGACATCTTCAATAATTTCATCAAGGGTTTCGGCGTGTTGACCGAATATGCGGAAAAGCGCCTCACCCAGGCGACCGGGATGGGACGCGACAAGATAGACTGGCCGCTCGAGGGCGCGCTGCGGGAGGCGGCCGACATCCATGAGCGATATACTCTCGAATTCGCCAAGGCGTCCGAGTACCTGCTGCGCAAGCACGGCAAATCGGTGGCCGATCGCCAGCACGATCTGAAGCGCATCGCCGACATCGGCATCGATCTGTTCGTCGGCCTGTGCGTGCTGTCGCGGGCGGCGAGCTTGGGCAGCGCGCCCGGTGAGGACGGCGCGCATGCCGTGGCGATCGCGCGCCTCTACGCTCAACAGGCGAAGCGGCGGATGGCGAACAATGTGCGGCGAATTACGCGCAATGAGGATGAGGACATGAACCGGCTGGCGGGGTTCATCCTGGACAAAGGAAGTTATCCCTGGGATGTGATGCGATGAGCGTAGTTTCCGATGAATATTTGAAGGTGAGCGCGTCCTCCTCGGTCGGCAGGCGCGACTTCTGGTTTCGCGTGGGAGTGATCGGCGCGATCGCGGTCTTCGTTGCGGTGCTCGCCTGGCGCCTGACGCAGGCGTTGACCGTGAAGCACATCCCCAACAAGGATTCCATTCCGACGGTTTCGGTGACAGAGGTCGGCGTGAGCAGCGTGCCGACGACGGTGAGCATCATCGGCACCATCGCCGCGCGCTACGACACCCCGATAGGGGTTGACGGAGACGCAGGGCGCGTCGCGGCGATCTACGTCGAAGCCGGCGATCATGTGAAGCGCGGTCAGGTGCTCGCGCGCCTGAACGTCTCCATACTGGAGCCGCAGGTGGCGAATCTCGAGGCGGCGCTCGAGGAGGCTCGCGCCGAGGCAGACCTCGCGGGTGCAGAGTATCACCGCGCGCAAGCGGTCGGCGCATCCGGGGCGTTGTCGGCTGAAGAGACGCAGCGGCGCAAGTCCGCCGCGGTCACCGCCGCCGCCAAAGTCAAGGTCGCCGCCGCGCAATTGGCGGAGGCGCAGGCGCGCCTGGCGCGCGCCGACGTGCGCGCACCCGCCGACGGAATCATCCTGACCCGCAATGTCGAAGTCGGTCAGACGGCGACGCCCGGCGGCGAGGCCTTGTTCCGCATGTCGGAGGACGGCGAAGTCGAGCTTCGCGGACAGGTGGCGGAGCAGGATCTGCCCCTGCTCAAGGTCGGTCAGCCCGTCGATGTGCGGCTGACCGGCATGACCCATGTCTACTCCGGCCGCGTGCGTCTCTTGGGCGCGGTCATCGACCCGCAAACCCGCCTTGGGATGGTTCGCGTGACCTTGACGCCGGACCCGAACCTGCGTCCCGGCGCATTCGCGCGCGCCGAGGTGACGGTCAGCAATGCAGAACGGGCGGTTTTGCCGCAAACGGCGGTGCTGACCGACGACAAGGGCAGCTACGTGCTGATCGTGAACGCGCAGCACAAGATCGAGCGCCGCGCGGTGCGCATATCCGGAATGGTGCAGAACGGCGTGACCATCGCAGAGGGGATCAGCGGCAAGGAGGAAGTCGTCGCGACAGCGGGCGCGTTCTTGCAGGAGGGCGAACTGGTCAACCCGGTGTCGAAGGAGTCGGACCGGTCATGAGAAATATCTCGGCCTGGGCGATACGTCATCCGATCACGCCCATCGTCCTGTTCGTCGTGCTGTTTTTCCTGGGCGCAGTCGCCTTCATCCGGCTGCCGATCAATCTCGATCCCGACGTGTCCTTCCCGGCCGTCAACGTCACCGTCGCGCAACCCGGCGCCGCGCCCACGGAGATGGAGACTCAAATCGCGCAGAAGGTGGAAGGTTCCATCTCGAACATCGGCAATGTGCGCAACATGACCACCTTCATCGTCGAAGGCCAGGTCAACATCTTCGTGCTGTTCGAGATCGGCACGCCGATCGATCGGGCGGTGACCGATGTGCGTGACGCGGTATCCAAGGTCCGCAACGACCTTCCGCAGGGCATATTCGAGCCGCAGGTGACGCGGGTGAACGTCGACGGCGGCGCCTTCGCCTATTACGCGGTGACAACCACCGATCTGACGCCCGAACAGTTGAGCTGGTTCATCGACAATACGGTCACCAAGCGCCTGCTCGCGCTTCCCGGCGTTGCGCAGGTGTCGCGCAGCGGCGGCGTCGACCGCGAGATCCGCGTCGCACTCGATCCGTCGCGGATGCAGGCGCTCGGCCTCACCGCGGTCGAGGTCAACGAACAACTGCGAGCGCTCAACATGGACGCGGCCGGCGGCCGTGCGCAGGTCGGCGGCGGCGAGCAGGCAATCCGCGTGCTGGGCGGCGCAAAATCGGCACAGAGTCTCGGCGACACCCAGATCATCCTTCCCGGCGGGAAGTCCGTGCGCCTGCGCGAAATTGCGGAGGTGCGCGACGGCATCGCCGAGGTGCGCACCATCGCGAGGCTCAACGGCCGCTCCGCGACCACCTTCGGCGTGTTCAAGGCCAAGGGCGCCTCGGACGTGAGCGTGGCCAAGGCGGTGGATGCCGAGCTCGACAAGCTCAAGGCGGAGAATCCCGCGGTGCACATGGCGAGCATATTCACCACCGTGGACCATACGCTGCGCACCTATCATTCGGCGATGAGCGCGCTCATCGAAGGCTCGGTGCTCGCCGTCGTCGTCGTATGGCTCTTCCTGCGCAATGCCCGCGCCACGATGATCTCGGCGCTCGCCATTCCGCTGTCCGCCGTGCCCACCTTCGTCTTCATGCAGTGGATGGGCTTCACGCTCAATCAAATCACGCTGCTGGGATTGTCCCTGGTTGCCGGCGTGCTGGTGGACGACGCCATCGTCGAAATAGAAAACATCGTGCGCCACATGCGCATGGGCAAGAGCTGCTATCAGGCGGCCATCGACGCGGCGGACGAAATCGGCCTTGCGGTGGTGGCGACTTCCTTCACCATCATCGCGGTGTTCCTGCCCGTGAGCTTCATGGGCGGCATCAGCGGCCAGTACTTCAAGCAGTTCGGCCTTACCATCGCCTCGGCGGTCTTTATTTCCCTGATGGTGGCGCGGCTCATCACCCCGGTGCTTGCGGCCTACGCGCTCAGCAAGGATTCGGTGGCGGTGCACGAAAACGACGGACCCATCATGAGGCGGTACCTGAGCCTGCTGCGCTGGTGCGTCGCGAACCGCTGGAAGACCATCGCCGCCGGCGTCGTATTTTTCATCCTCTCGGTGGCATGCTTGGCCATTATCCCGACCTCGTTCGTCCCCCCCGAGGATTTCTCCAACGCCCAGCTCGTCATCGAACTGCCGCCGGGCGGCACGCTCGAGGATACCTCGCGGGTATCGGCGGCGGCCGCGGCCATCCTCAGGAAATCGCCCGAAGTGACGGATATCGTCGAATTCGTCGGCGACGATCAAGGCGAGATCCGCAACGGCAACATCTATGTCAGCCTCGTGCCCCGCTCCCAGCGCAGCATCAGCCAGAAGCAGTGGCAGCAGAAGATGACCCCGCTGCTGGCCCAGGTGCCGGACGGACAATTGAGCTTCTCGGACAACGGCGGGGGCCGCGACATCCAGTTGTACCTGACCGGGGATGACCCCCCGCTGGTGGAGCGCACGGGGCGCAAGATTCTGGCCGAAAT
The DNA here is from genome assembly GCA_963702735.1 of uncultured Gammaproteobacteria bacterium. Taxonomy (GTDB): domain Bacteria; phylum Pseudomonadota; class Gammaproteobacteria; order Steroidobacterales; family Steroidobacteraceae; genus Bog-1198. Next base: position 372,444 of record CAVPDW010000004.1, read on the forward strand.
GCGCACATTGCCGGAGCTGCGCGATGCGCGCATCAAAGGCGACCTGCCGCGTCCGGAAATCGTGGTCCACCCGCGCTTCGACATTGCCGCGCAGCTGGGCGTGAGCGTGCAAAGCATCAGCCAGACGATTCGCATCGCGACGCTCGGCGATCTGCCGCAGAACGGGGCGAAGTTCTCGCTGTCCGATCGGCAGATTCCCATCCGCGTCAGCTTGATCGAGAGTGCGCGGCGCGACCTTACGACGCTGGAGAATCTGCCGGTGCCGACGGCTTCAGGCGCCAGCGTGCCGCTCAAATCCGTCGCTGACCTGAGCTTCGGACAGGGTCCGTCGGCCGTGCGCCGCTATAACCAGAGCCGGCGCGTGTTTCTGGAAGCCGACATGAGCCCGGGCGTCGAACAGGGCACGGCCATGAAGCGTATCAAGGCGCTGCCGACCATGAATCACCTGCCCGAGGGCGTGCATCTGATCGAGACCGGCAACATAGAGTTCATGACCGAGCTGTACCAGAATTTCCTTCTCGCCGTGGGTGCCGGCATCCTCATGGTGTTCGCGGTGCTGGTGCTGCTGTTCGTGCGCGTGCTGCAGCCCATTACGATTCTGACGGCGATGCCGCTGTCCTTGGGAGGCGTGATCCTGGCGCTGCTGCTCACCGGGTTGCCGTTGTCGCTGCCGGTGATCATCGGCATTCTGATGCTGATGGGCATCGTCGGAAAGAATTCCATTCTGCTGGTCGATTTCGCCATCGAAGAAATGCGCGCAGGCAAAACGCGTCTCGCAGCGATCATCGAGTCGGGACACAAACGGGCGCGCCCCATCGTCATGACCACGGTCGCAATGGTGGCGGGCATGATGCCGGTCGCCATCGGATGGGGCGGGGACAGCGATTTCCGCGGACCGATGGCCATCGCAGTGATCGGCGGACTGATCACCTCCACCGCGCTGACGCTGGTCATCGTGCCCGCCGTATTCACGGTGCTCGACGACATCGAGCGCTGGATCGCTCCGAAGGCCGGCAAGCTGTTGGCGGAGCGGCCGGCGGCGAGCGAACCCGAACCCGTCGTTTGAGAGCGCTGCTGCGACTCATCGCGGGTCTCTGGATGGCGTTGCCGTGCATGGCACATGCGGATGTACTGTCCGCCGTGAATTGGGCACGGCTGCACGGTTGCGCAGGCGCCGCGGCCCGCGCACCCCTGCGCAGCAATCCGAAGCTGCAGGCGGCCGCACTGCGGCTGGCCTCCGGCGCCGCACTTCACGATGCACTGGCGGCGGTGGGGTATGTGTCCGGCGAGTCCGCGGCGCTGCATTTCTCGGGCGGCGCCGGCGATTCGCAAATCGCCGGCATGTTGACCGCCAACTACTGCCGCACCGTGACCAACCCCGCGCTGCGTGAAATCGGCGCGCAACGCCGCGGCCGCGACATGTGGATGGTGCTGGCGGCTCCGGTGTCCTTGCCTGCGGCAGCCGACGCGGCCTCGGTCAGCCGCCGCATCCTCGGGCTGGTGAACGCTGCGCGCGCCGCCGGGCGGCGCTGCGGCGCCAAGTACTTCGCTCCGGCAGCACCGCTGAGCCTCGACCCGAGCCTGGCCCGTGCGGCTCTCGCTCATTCGCAGGAGATGTCCAGGTACAGCGCGTTCGATCATCGGGGACATGACGGCAGCACCCCCACGCAGCGCGTGGAGCGTGCGGGCTACGGTGCGCATCGCATCATCGGAGAGAATATCGCCTCAGGTCCGATGTCGCCGGCCGAGGTCACCGAAGGGTGGCTTGCGAGCCCGGCGCATTGCGAGAACATCATGGATGGGCGCTTCACCCAGATCGGAATCGCCTACGCAGCGACCCGCAACCCGCAGGTGGGTCTGTACTGGACGCAGGACTTCGCCGCGCCGCGATAGCGGCCGCGGCGCACCCCCGCCGCGCGCTTCCCGTCAGTCGATGGCGGCATGTGCTTCCAGCTTCGACACCTTCGGGCCGCCGGGCGGCCGAATGAGCAGCAGCAGCGGTATGACTGCCAGGGTCAGGATCAGCATCAGCCAGAAATCGTCGATGTAGGCGAGCATGGCCGCCTGCTGTGTCACCACACTATCGAGAAACGCGGGGCCGCCCGCCGAACTCATGTCAAAGGCCCGGGCGACGGCGGGATTGGTCCAAGCCGGATTTGCATAAGTGAGGCGCTCGGTCATCGCGGCATGGGCGATGACGGTGTTGCGTACGAGCATGGTCTGCACCAGCGAAATGCCGATGCTGCTGCCGATGTTGCGCACCAGGCTGAACAGGGCCGTGCCCTGGCCGCGCATGTGGGGCTCCAGCGTTGCAAAGGTCGCCGCGCTCAAGGGCACGAATACCAGCCCCAAGCCGATCCCTTGGATCACGCCCGGCCATAGGATGTCGCCCTGCGACAGCTCCAGCGAATAGTGGGCCATTTGCCACAGCGACGCGGCCGTCAACACGAACCCGACGAACAGCATCATGCGCAAGTCCACCTTGCCGATCAGGCGGCCTGCAATGAGCATGGACGCCATGGTGCCTATTCCCGATGGGGCGGTCACGAGGCCGGTGGTCAGCACCGGATAGTCGAGCAGCGTCTCGAGCATGGTCGGGATCAGCGCGCGCGTCGCATACAGCACGAGACCGACGATGAATATGAACAGCACGCCGGTGACGTAATTCTGGTTCTTGAACAGACGGAAATCGACAAAGGATTTTTGCGCCGGTGTCAACAGGGTGTGCGCGGCGAAGTAGGTGGCCATCACCACCAGAACGAGCGCCTCGATCCATGTCTCCGTCGAGGAAAACCAGTCGTTTTGCTGGCCGCGGTCGAGCAGCAATTGCAGCGCGCCGATGGCGAGACTCAAGGTGGCGAAGCCGAACACGTCGAATTGCTGCCTGCGTGCGGCCGGCACCGGCCGCAGGTAGGTCCAGGTCCCATACACCGCGAGCGCGCCGATGGGGACGTTGATGAAGAACACCCACCGCCAGTTGTAACTGTCGGTGAGCCAGCCACCCAAGGTGGGCCCGAGTATCGGACCCACCATGACCCCCATACCCCACACCGCCATGGCGGAGCCCTGCTTCTCGCGCGGGTTGATGTCCATCAACACCATCTGGGCCATCGGCACCAGGGCCGCGCCGAAGACACCCTGCAATAGCCGGGCGGCGACGATCTGCGCCAGTGAATTCGCCATCCCGCACAGCATCGAGGCCAGCGTGAAGCCGCCGATGGAGGCCAGCAGAATGCTCTTCTGCCCGAAGCGGTCGACCAACCAACCGGTGAGCGGGGTGGCGATGGCCGCGGCCACGATGTAGGCGGTCAACACCCATGCGATCTGGTCCTGCGAGGCCGACAGTGATCCCTGCATGTGCGGCAGGGCGACATTGGCGATGGTGCTGTCGAGCGTCTGCAGGATCGTTGCCAACATGATGGACAACGTGATCATGGGACGATTGAGCGGCCGGTTCATGGCGGGGCGTCGATGGCGCCTTGCAGATTCTCCAGCAGTTCGGTCGCCGCCAGCAGCTTCTTCGGGTCAACGCCGTCCAGCAGTTCCTTGCGGAAGGCCGCCGCTTCGGTGCGCACCCGGTCGTACAAAAGATCGCCCGCGGGCGTGAGCACGACCCGTTTGACCCGCCGGTCGGTCAGCGACGGTTCTCGCACGACCAATCCTGCCTTCACCAGCCGATCCACCATGGCCACCATGGTGGCGCCCTCGACGTCCAGCCGATGGGCCAGTTCCGACTGAGACAGAGGGCCGCGAGCCTTGGCGGCGACCGCAATGGTCATCCAGCTTGCCTGGCTGACCCCCAAGTACTTGAGCCGCCTGTCCAGGGCCTGCCGCCATGCCCGTGACGTGTTGTGCAGTGCGCCACTGAAGCGCTCCTCCAAATCGCTCATTTAAAAAGACCTCTAATGATTAGAGTGCTAATTAATATAGCATGCGTCGGTTGAAAAATGAACCATATGGACTCCGGCCGTAACTTGGCTGAAGCTATCGTAGCCGCAAGGCCACGAGGTCTGCCTTATGAAAAGTGCATGGTTGGTTCCCGCCGGGAATTTCCGCGAAGGCGTGTTACCCCGCCGCTCGGTCTCGGACGGTCAGCTTCTCGATCCCGGCGACCCCGCGATCCATGCCATCACCGATTTCACCCGCGAGCATCCCGTCACGGTGGACGAGGAGAGGCAGATAGACGCGGCATTGGAAGACATGATTCGCGTCGGCGTTCGCGCGCTCTTGGTGGTGCGCGACCAGCGCATCGTCGGACTGATCACCTCTTACGATATCCAAGGCGAAAGGCCGCTGCAGTTCTTGCAGACTTCCAACTACAGCCGGCACCAGGACATTCGGGTCGGTCACATCATGACGGGCTGGGACAAATTGTTCGCGGTGGACTGGGAGAGCATCCTGTCCGCTCGCGCCGGCGACTTGCTGCAGGTGCTGGAAGAAGCGGAGATGACGCATTTATTGGTGATCGAGCGCGGCAAGCAGAATGCCTCGCCGGTCGTGCGCGGCTTGGTGTCGAGGGCGCGGCTGGCTCGCCAGTTGCGGGGATTGCGGCGCACGGGCTAACCTTTGAGCCGAGATTCGCCGCCCAGGTGCCGGGCGGGATCGTCGGAAAATAGCGGTTGAGAAATACCCGAGAGGCAACCGCAGCAGCCAGCCAAGCATGGCTCCCGCCGAAACCGCAATGCAGGATCTCCACATCTTAAGCGGGATATCCTGTGCGCGGGTGCAAGTCCATCATCAATTGACAGATCGGATCCGTCGGATCGTAATCGCTGTGACGATATGAATCAAAAAGTGCGGAGAAATATGGTTGCGGAAAGTTCGAGTGTATTGCATAGCTGGTGCGTTCAAGCCGATTGGAATGCGCCGACCGTCGTGGGCGGCGAGGGCGCGAGATTCTGGGATGACGCAGGTCGCACCTATCTCGACATGAGCAGCCTGTCGGAGTGCATGAATCTGGGTCACCAGCACCCGCGGCTGATTCGCGCCATTCAGGAACAGGCGAAGAGCCTGTGCTTCGTGAATTCGAGCTGGGGTGCGGCGTCGCGCGCGGCGCTGGCAGAGAGGCTGTTGGAGATCTCCGGATTCGAGGGAGGCCGGGTGTTCTTCACGCTGGGCGGCGCCGACGCGAACGAGCATGCGGTGAAATTCGCGCGTCAGGCGGGCGGGCGGCCGCAGGGAAAAATCATCGCGCGGGACCGCTCATATCATGGCGCAAGCTACGCGACCATGGCCTGGTCAGGGGACAGCCGCACTCGCGGCATGAACGAGCAGGCGTTCGGCGTCCTGCGCGTGCCCGCGCCCTACGCGTATCGCTGCCCCTATGGCAGCGCGAGCGCCGCCGAGTGCGCCGACCGCAATGTGGCCCATATCGGCGCCGTCATCGCCGAGGCGGGCGCGGAAAACGTCGCGGCGGTGCTCATGGAACCGAACGCCGGCACCAACGGCATCGTCGCTCCCGACAATTTCTGGCCGGGCCTGCGCGAGCAGACGCGGCGCCAAGGCGTGTACTTGATCGCCGATGAGGTCATGAGCGGCTTCGGACGATGCGGCGAATGGTTCGCTTGGGCCGCACACGGCGATGCGGGAAGGCCGGATCTCATGACTCTCGCCAAGGGATTGACCGGCGCGCACATCCCCTTGGGCGCGGTGATTTTGGCGCCGCACGTGGCGGCGAGGCTCGAACACAGCATGCTCAATACCGGGTTGACTTACTGCGGGCATCCGCTCGCCTGCGCGGCCGGCCTGGCGGCGATCGCGGCCTATGAAGACGAAAACCTGATCGAGAGGTCGAGGACCCTGGGCCTGCTCATGCTCAGGCGCCTGCGTGCAATGCAGGATCGCCATGCGGTGATCGGCGATGTGCGCGGCGCACATGGCCTGTTCGCCATCGTCGAGCTGGTCAAGGACCGCGGCTCGCGCGCGCCGCTGGCGCCTTGGCCGGCGGCCCATCCCTCGATGTCCCGATTCGTCGCCCTGGGCCGCGAGCGTGGAATATCGTTCGCGGTGCGCGGCAACCTGATTATTCTCGCGCCGCCCCTCGTTATCGGCGAGAATGAACTTGAACGGGCGCTCGATACCATGGACTCGTTGCTGGGGGAGCTTGACTGGTCGTGAAAAAGCCGAACATAAAAACCGATTTGCCGGGTCCCAAGGCCCGGGAACTGCTCGCGCGCGATGCGCTTGTCGTCTCGCCGTCCTACCCGAGGGACTATCCCTTCGTGATGTCGCACGGCAAGGGCGCCGAAATTTGGGACGTCGACGGCAACCGATTCTTGGATTTTGCCGCCGGCATCGCGGTGTGCAGCACGGGGCACAGCCATCCGGCGGTGGTTCAGGCCATCAAGGACGCCGCGGACAAGTTTCTGCATATTTCCTCGGACTACTGGCACGAAGGTCAAATCAGGCTGGCGGAGCGCCTGAATGGGCTGTCGCCCATGAAAGAGCCGGTGATGAGCTTCTTCGCGCAATCGGGCACCGAGAGCGTGGAAGCCGCGTTGAAACTCGCGCGCCATACCACCGGTCGCGGCCGCTTCATCGGATTCCTCGGCGGCTTTCACGGCAGGACCATGGGTTCATTGTCGTTCACGTCAAGCAAGTACACCCAACAGAGGGGATTCTTTCCCACCATGCCGGGCGTCACCCACGTGCCGTACCCGAACCCCTACCGCCCGTTGTTCGCGGGCGCGGATCAGGGACGTGCGGTGCTCAAGTACATCGAGGAAGTGCTGTTCGTGAACAACGTACCGGCGAGCGAAGTGGCCGCGGTTCTCATCGAGCCCATTCAGGGCGAGGGCGGGTATCTGGTGCCGCCCGATGGATTCCTGCAGGGTCTTCGCGAGCTCTGCGATCGCCACGGGATTCTGCTCATATTCGATGAGGTGCAGTCGGGAATCGGCCGCACCGGCAAGATGTTCGCCGCGCAGCACTGGGACGTCGTGCCCGACATCATGACCTTGGCGAAGGGACTGGGCTCGGGACTGCCGATTGGAATGGTCGTCGCCAAGCGCAGCATCATGCAGAAGTGGACACGCGGGGCGCACGGCAACACCTTCGGTGGAAATCCGCTGTGCTGTGCCGCCGCCCTCGCGACCATCGACCTCATCGAGCGCGAGTATTGCGCCAACGCGGCCAAGGTCGGCGATTACTTCATGCGCCGCTTGCGCCAATTCGCGGAAAAATTTCCGGTGGTGGGCGAGGTGCGCGGCAAGGGACTGATGATCGGAGCCGAATTGGTGAAGGACCGGGCCGGAAGAGAGCCGGCCAAAAAGCTCTGCGATGCGTTGATCACCCGCGCATACCACAACGGCCTGATACTACTGTCGTGCGGTCAGAGCACGGTGCGGTTCATGCCGCCGCTGGTGATCGACGAGGGCGATGTGGATGAGGCCATCGCGCTGCTCGATAGAAGCCTGACCGAGGTGATCGCGAGCGACGGTATTCATTGACCCGACTCGCTGCAGCTGCGTGAGAATGGCATCCGGCGAGACCGGCCTGCCGAGGAATCGGCGCAGCAGTTGCGCGGTCTCGATGGACGAGCCGAATTGCAGCAGGTTCGCCGAGATCCAGGAATACCAGCGCGGATTGCCCTGATCGAACGCTCCGATGCCCTCATGGATGCGTTGCCGAATGTCGGCGGTCAGGACCGCGCCCAATCCGTAGTTGATCATGTAGCCCGGCCAGCGCACCAACTGGACGCGCAGCGCCCACCATGACAGCTGCGGATGCGGAACGATGTTGAGGTAACGCGAGGTGATGTCGGTCCACACGAGATTGGGATCCTGCGCCGGGTCCTTGAGCATGCGCAGCTCGAACAGTCCCCACGCCGCATCGAGCATGACGTTCGAGAACAGCTCGCGCAGTGCCGGTCCTTCCTCGGCGTGACGGCCCAGGTACTTCTGCTGCCACGCGGGCTCCGAGCTGCTCCAGGCGGGGACGTCGGCGAAGGCTTCGAAAAACAGATCATCGCCCAGGGAGAAATACGCGGGCCGGGTGCGCAGCGCCGCATAGTGCACCGCATGCCCGTCCTCGTGGATGAGTTCGTTGAGAACGAATAGTCCGCCCTGCTCGTAGTTTGCGGATACGCGCGCCTGCATGGGACGCCAGGCGCCGCCGACGCGCCGGCCGATGCTGATTTGATCCGTGTACGCGAGCGGCGCCTTTCCCGGCCGTATGTCGAGATCGTGCCGCACCCCGAGCAGATCCAGGTCGGCCCCGAGATCCCGATAGAAGCGCTTGGCGATGGGCAGCACCGAATCGCGGGCGATGCAGGGCGACAGCGCGCGGCTCGCGCCCGCCGAGGCGTACCAATAATCCCAGGGCTCGAGCGCGGGTCCCTGCGACCGCGCCCGCCACTTTTCAAGAATGAGCACCAGCCATTGCTCGACCTGTTGCGCCGTGATGCCGAGGGTCGCGGCGGCATCGCCGATCGGGGAGCGGCTGCCCGCGCGCAGGGAGGCGCCGTTCAATACCATCATACGGCGGTAGGGACTGTCCGGGGCGTCCGCACCGTTGACGGCTATCCACAAGGGCGAGAGGGCCAGGAACAGGCGCTTGCGCCGTTCGCCGCTCTCGAGCTGCTGCAGCGCCTGCAGAGCCGTCGTGCGCACGATGGGGCGTCCCTCGAAGTCGATGCGGCTGCCGATTTGCTCGAAGCATGCATACAGAGCGATCTGCAGCGCGGTCGAATCGGCGTCGCGGCGCGCGCCCTCGGCGCAGCCTACGCCCGCGCGCGGATCGTCGGCCGCGGGCGTTTCCGGGGCATTGTCCAGGAAGCCTTTGCGGATGGCCTCGAACACCTGCGCATCCTCAGAGTCCGCCGCCGGATCGGGCTGCGCGAGCGCGTGCTCGAGGCTCGCCGTCAAGGCTCGCAACCGCGCGGCCCACGCTTCGCGCTTGCGTCCGGCCACCCGCGATGTCAGTCCGGAGTCGATGGTACTCACGGCACCGACGGCATCCAGCCAGTCCGCGTAGTCGGCCTCGATCTGTGCGAGAGACAGGTGCACGGGGGCGGGCGGCTGCGGCAAGCTGACCGCTGCCGCCGGCATCGACAGCAGCGCGAAGGGGACCATCGCGCGCCATCCAGCGCGCCTCACGGCGCTTGCCGTGCCGGTCACGGGTTCAGCCGGCCGTACTTCTTGAGCACCGCGCGCAACGCTGTGTGCGGCAGGGCGATGACACGATGGTCGTCCGCGCCGACCATGTCCTGCGCGGCAACCATGGCGTTGACGATGGCCTCCTCGGTTGCCTCCACCGTCGCGCGAAACACCGGGTCCAGCGAATCGTTGGGCAGCATTTTGAGATCGACCACGTGCTCTGCGGCGGCGGCGCCGGAGTTGGCGGTGGAAAACGCGATGAAGATGTCGCCCGACTCGTTGCCCGAAATGCTGCCGTTGCGGCCGAGGCCGAGCGTCACTCGATGCGCGAGTCGTTTCAGTTGATGCGCGAGCAGCGGTGCATCGGTGGCGACCACCACGATGATGGAGCCGCGCTCGGCGATGTCGGACGGGATGAAGACATAGGGCTCGGGCGCGGGGATCTCGCGTCCCACCGGGATGCCCGCGATGCGCAGGTTTTCACGGGTGCCGTAGTTGCACTGTACCAGCACGCCGACCGTGTAGCCGCCGTCCTTGGGCTCGAGAAGGCGCGATGAGGTGCCGATTCCTCCCTTGTAGCCGTTGCAGATCATGCCCGTGCCGCCGCCGACGCTGCCTTCCTCGACGGGGCCTGAATGCGCACGGTCGAGGGCCTGCAGGGCATGCTCCGGCTTCACGTGAAACCCATTGATGTCGTTCAACCAGCCATCCCAGGTCTCCGCGACCACCGGCAGCGACCAGAAGAAGCCCGTCGCATCCGCCGCCCCCTTGGCCACGCGCCACTGAATCACGGCATCGCGCACCACCCCCACGCTGTGGGTATTGGTGATCATCACGGGTCCTTCGAGAAAGCCCGATTCCTCCACCCAGGTGGTTCCGGTCATCTCGCCGTTGCCGTTCTGCGCAAACCAGCCGGCAAAGACAGGATTGGAAAGGGAGTCCGCTCCGCGAGGCAGCACCGCCGTCACCCCGGTGCGCACCGGGCCGTGGCCAACGCGCAACTTGCCGGATCCAGAGATCAGGGTGGTGTGGCCGACCGTGACGCCGGCGACGTCGGTGATGGCGTTGAGCGGCCCTGGAGTACCGTCGAAGGGGACGCCCAGATCGCGCGCCCGCGGATTTCCTGCGGGCGCCGGCGGTGACGATGTCGCGAGCGATGTCGTGGGCGGTGGTGATGGGGCGGCCGGCGCGGCCGCGCATATGGCCGCGACGGACGCAAGCACCGGAATCACCAGTCGAGTCTTGATCGAATCACGCATCCGCGCCTCCCCAAATGATTTGCGCACCGGCCCGCACGAGCGTCGCGGCCCCTCGCCGCGATGGTAAACTAACCGGATGCGTTTCAGAGGATTTCAGGCTGCCCACGTACTGTCGTTGTTCCTGATCGCTCTCGCCGCCGGCAGCGCGGCGGCTGGTGCCGCCGAGGAGAAGCGTCTCTTCATCTATAACTGGACCGACTTCATCGGATCCAACACCATCGGCCAATTCGAGCAGCTGACCGGAATCAAGGTCACCTACGACGTCTACGATTCCGAGGAAACGATGGATGCCCGCCTGCTGGCGGGTAACTCAGGTTACGATGTGGTAATTGCGTCCACCGAATATTTCGGCCGCGAAATCAAGGCCGGCGTTTACGTACCGCTCGATCGATCGAAGCTGCCCAACTGGAAGAATATCGATCCGCGGATACTCGCGATCCAGGCCGTTCACGACCCCGGCAACGTGCACTCCGTGCCCTATCTGCATGCCATCAACGGCTTCGCCTACAACGTCGACATGATCAAGGCGCGTATGCCGAATGCGCCGCTCGACAGCTTGGACATGCTTTTCAAGCCGGAAATCGTGTCAAAGTTCGCCGACTGCGGGGTGAGCTTTCTCGATTCTGCCGCCGATACCCTGATGCTCGCGCTGCGCTACCTGGGGCTCAATCCCGACACGACCGACCCCAAGGATTACAAAGCTGCGGAGACTCTGCTCCTGAAGGTTCGTCCGTATGTCCGCACCTTCGATTCCGCCGAGTACCTGAACGCTCTGGCCAACAAGGAGATCTGCCTTGCCATGTCCTGGTCGAGCGACTATGCGCTCTCCAGGGCCCGCGCGCGGGCCGTGGGAGTGGTGGTCAATCTCGCATTCACCGTGCCGAAGGAGGGCGCGAACCAGAATTTCACTTCGCTTCTGATTCCCCTGGGCGCGCCTCATCCGGAGGCAGCGTATCGATTCATCAACTTCATGCTGCGGCCGGACGTGATTGCCGCTGTCACCAACGAGATCTTCTACGGCAATGACAATATGGCCTCGCGCCCGCTGGTAAACCCCGTCATTCTCAATGACCCGACGCTGTATCCCACTCCTGAGATCGAAGCTAGGCTGTTCAGGGCCGCCGAGGCATCGGCGGCCACCGAGCGCATCCGCACCCGCACCTGGACACGCGTGAAGACCGCGAAATGAAGGACAAGTCCGTGAAATCCACCTCATCCGAGCGCCAGGTCGTGAGTTTTCTGCGCATGGAGAACGGCACGCGCGAGGACTATGAATTGCTCGACCGCTCCGAGCGGGACTATGTCCGCGCGCTGCCGGATCGCGTGCTGGCGGCGCTGTGCAAGCTGGATCAATCGCTGCCGGGATATCGGGTGAGCCGCCTGGAGCACTCCTTGCAGGCCGCGACCCGGGCCCTCAAGGACGGCGCGGACGATGAGCTCATCGTCGCTGCGCTCATCCACGACGTGGGCGACGAATTGGCGCCGTACAACCACTCGGAAATCGCCGCGGGAATCATCCGGCCCTATGTCCGTCCGCAGGTCACCTGGATAGTCGAGCAGCATGGTTTGTTTCAGACCTACTATTACGCGCACCACGCCGGCCGCGACCGCAACGGCCGCGAGAAATTTAGCGGGCATCCCTGGTACCAGGCCTGCAAGGATTTCTGCGCCGACTGGGATCAGTGCTCGTTCGATCCGGACTATCCGTGGGAACCGCTCGGCACCTTCGAGGCGCGCGTGCGTGAGATCTTCAGCCGCCCGGCGCACGATCCGCGCTACGTGGGCGGAGCATAGCGCCGGGCCGCACTCCTCAACGCTCGGCCATCTGCGCGTCCAGCACCCGCCGGCGCTCTGCGCGGCGCATGAGATGGCCGGCGATGAGCACGCAGAGCGCGACCAGACAGATCATCAAGCTGGCCAGTGCGTTCACATCGGGGCTCACCCCCAGCTTCACTTTGGAGAAGATCACCATCGGCAGGGTGCTGGCGCCGGGCCCCGAGACGAAGCTCGATATCACCAAGTCGTCGAGCGACAGCGTAAAACTGAGCAACCAGCTCGAGGCGAGGGCCGGCGCCAGGCCGGGCAGGGTGGTGTCGATGAATGCGCGAACGGGTCCCGAGCCCAAATCCATGGCGGCTTCTTCCAACGACCTGTCGGCGCCCGCCAATCGCGATTGCACGGTGATGGTCACGTAGGCGCTGCAGAATGCGATGTGCGCTATCACGATGGTGGTGAAGCCGCGATGCGGCCAGCCCAATAGATTCAGCATCGCGACGAACAGCAGCAGCTGCGTGATGCCGGTGATGATCTCCGGCATCACCAGCGGCGCATTGACCATGCCGGTGAGCAGCAGCCTGCCGCGGAACACCTTGAACCGAACCAGCGAAATTGCCGCGAGCGTGCCGAGGACCACAGCGCCCGTGGATACCACAACGCCGATCTTGAGCGACAGCCACGCCGCATCCAGGATCTGGTCGTTGTGGATGAGTTCCGTGTACCAGCGGGTCGAGAATCCTCCCCACACGCTCACCAGCGCGGATGTGTTGAAGGAGTACCCGATCAACACCAGGATCGGGATGTACAGAATCGCGATGCCGATGCACAGGACCGAGATCAGGAACGGAGAGATGCGGTTCTCCACCCTAGGCCTCGAGTTGTTTGGTGTTGTAATGTTGGTACAGCGCGATGGGGCCGACCAGCAGCACCAGAAAAGCGATGGCCACGGCGGAGGCGACGGGCCAGTCGCGATTGCCGAAGAACTCGTCCCAGAGCACCCGGCCGATCATCAGATTGTCGGGACCGCCGAGCAGGGTCGGGATGACGAACTCACCGATCGCAGGAATGAACACCAGCATGGAGCCTGCGACGATCCCGGGCATCGACAGAGGCAGGGTCACTTCGAGGAAGGCGCGCCACGGCGGACTGCCCAGATCGCCCGCCGCCTCGAGCAATGAATGGTCCAGTTTCTCGAGGGTCGCGAACAGGGGAAGGACCATGAACGGCAGATAGGAATAGATGATTCCCAGGTACACCGCAAGGGTCGTGCGCATGATCTGCAGGGGTTGATGGATGATGCCCAGCCAGAGAAGCGCGGTATTGAGCAGGCCCGTCTCGCGGATGATTCCCTCGAGCGCATAGACCCGCAGCAGGAAGGAGGTCCAGAAGGGCAGGATGATGATGAGCAGCAGGATGCTTTGAGTGCTCTTGGAGGTGCGGGCGATGCCGTAGGCCATCGGATAGCCCAGCAGCAGGCAAATGACGGTCGAGAAGAACGCGGTCTTGAGCGAATACAGGTACGAAAGGCCGTAGACTTCGTCGCTGAACAGATACTTGAAATTGCCGAGATTCAGCGTGAGATGGATGTGCCAGTCCGGACTCACGGATAGAATGTCGGTATAAGGCGGAACCCGCACCGCCGTGTCGGCAAAGCTTATGCCTAGTGCGAATCCGAAGGGGATGAGGAAGAAGACCAGCAGAAAGAGCAGGGGCGGCAGGATGATGAGCCACTTTCCCCGGCGCGTCAGCCAGGCGCCCTGCGCCGCGCGCCGCGGTGCCGGCGCTGCGGCGTCGTCATCGGCCGTCTGCATCATGGGCACATCGATCTCAGCATGAGTAACCCCAAGAAAAAGACCTCCAAACCGGTGCGCGTGCCCCGCGCGCGCAATGCTCACAGCCGGCAGCGCCAGCGCTTGATCGACGCCTGCATCTCGGCCTTGCACATCTACGGGCCGTCGCGAACCACCGTGGAGAAGGTCGTGTCGATCGCGAGAATGTCGCCCGGTATCGTACGATTCTACTTCGCCTCCAAGGCGGCGATGCTGGTCGCGTCGCTGCAATTCCTCTCATCGGAGTTCGAGGAGCAGCTGCTCGTGCCCGTGTCGCGGCTCAAATCCCGGCCGGTTGCTGCGCTGGAGCTGATGGTAGATTTGTATCTCGATCCCGAAATCGCCAGCCCGCGAAAGGTCTCCGTATGGTATGCGTTCTGGGGCGAGGCGAGTTCACGCCAGGAATATTACGATATTTGCGGACAGAAGGACGAGAGCTTTGCGGCCCTGGTGCGCGAGCTCATCGAGCGCCTGATCCTCGAGTCCTCCCAGCCGCAATTGGATCCCGACGGCATCGCGCTCGGTCTCATCGGTGTGCTGGAGATGCTTTGGCAGGACTTCGCGTTCCGAACCGAGGCCGATATCGACCGCGCCGCCGCCAAGCGCCGGGCCATGGCCTATCTGCGCTCGATTTTCCCGGGCCAATTCGCCGCGCCGGCGGACCGGGCGGCGGTTGCCGGCGGCGATGGACGCCTTGCGGGGTGGGTGTACGCCGATGCCCGGCTGTTCGCGAGCGAGCGCGACTCGCTGTTCCAGGAATCTTGGGTCTTCGCCGGCCATCAGGGGCGCATCCCGGTGTGCGGAGACTTCTTCAGCGTGGATCTCGGCAGCGATCGCGCCTTGGTGCTGCGCGATGCGCAAGGACAGGTGCGCGCGTTTCGCAATAGCTGCAGCGAGGCGCCGCACATTCTGGTCGCGGCTCGAAACGGCCGCCTCGACGTCATTCATTGCGCGGTGCACGGGCTTGGCTTCGATCTTCACGGCCGGCGCTTGGGGAATCGGGGCGCGGCGGACTTGATCCCCCTGGATATTCGCATGCTAGGCGACTTGATCCTGGTGCGTTCCGCGCAGCGTCGCCGCGTGGGCGCCGGCTTCGGCGACCCTTGGAGCGATTTCTCGCCGCCCGCGCGCGCTCGGCCCCTGGGATGGCCGCTCGAGATTGCGGTTGCGGCCGATTGGAAGCTCTTGATCGAGCAGTGGCTGGAGTCGGCGGCAAGCATGCCGCTGAACGGGGCAACGGCGCCGGGCTGGGCCGCCCGATCATATCGTCATCTGCTGGGGTCCGCCGCCGTCGCGGAACGGCAAGGGCGATTCTTCGCGCCGAATCATCTGATCGAGCTGCGTGCCGACGGCTTCACCATCCGGCAGGCCCTGCCCCTGGGTCCCGGCCGAAGCCTGGTGCGGCAGCATGATTTCACGCTGTGCGAGACCGACCGCGGGGCGCGCGCCGCGGCGTATCTGGCGTCGCGGTTGGCGCCGTACACAAGGGCCTCGACGGTTGCGGTCGCCGAATCGACCCAGAAAGGCATCGTTACTTTCGGGCACGCGGCGGCCGATGCGGTGCGGCCCGCTCCCGCGGTGGCCGAGTTCCGGCGCCAGTTGGTCGCGCTCATTCCGATGATGGGGCTTGCCCGGCCGCCGAACGAGCCGTAGCGAAATTGACTATAATCAGCCGAGCTGTCGGCTCGTCGGCAGCACCTGAAGCCCATGCATCGGCTCACCTTGCAAATGATCGGAGCACCGCGATGAATTTGACCTCACTGACCACCAAAGATTGGCATGCACGCGCCGCCGCCGTGCGCTACGAAACCCGGCACTTCATCGACGGTAAGTACGTGGATTCGGTCGCGCGCGGCCGCTTCACGGTGGTGAACCCCGCGACCGGGGCGCCTCTATGCGAGGTCAGCGCCGGTACCGCGGCCGACATCGATGCGGCCGTTGCCGCCGCCAAGCGCAGCTACTACTCGCGGGTCTGGAGCCGCAAGGCGCCGCGCGAGCGAATGGCCGTCATGGCGGCGTACAGCCGCCTGCTGGAGGAGAATTCGGAGAAATTCTCGTTGCTCGATACCCTGTGCATGGGCAAGCCCATCACCGACATGGTGACGATCGATGTGCCCGCGGCGGCGCGCAATTTCGCCTACTTCGGCGAGTTGATCGACAAGATCGACGGCGCGGTGACCTCCACGGCGGCGGATGCATTTCACTACATTCTGCGCGAGCCCTTGGGAGTGGTGGGGTGCATCGTGCCATGGAATTATCCCTTGCTGATGGCGGCCTGGAAGGTCGCGCCGGCGCTCGCCGCGGGCAATTCGGTGGTGTTGAAGCCGGCGGAGCAATCGCCGCTGTCCGGCTTGCTGATGGCGCAGCTGTTCGTCGAAGCCGGCGGTCCGCCGGGCGTCTTCAACGTGGTGAACGGGCTGGGAGAAACGGCGGGCGCAGCGCTGGCGCTGCACATGGACGTGGCCAAGATCGCGTTCACGGGATCGACCGAAATCGGCAAGCAAATGCTGATTTACGCGGGCCAATCCAACATGAAGCGGGTCAGTCTGGAATGCGGCGGCAAGACTCCGCAGATATTCCTCGCCGACCTGCCGGATCTCGATACGGCGGTGACCTACGCGATCAACGGGATCTACGGCAACATGGGCGAGGTGTGCAACGCCGGCTCGCGACTGTTGCTCGATCGTCCCATCGCCAAGGAATTCCTGGCGCGATTCATCGAACGCGGCAAGGATGCGTACCGTGCCGGGGACCCGCTCGATCCGACCACCAATTTGGGGCCGCTGGTCACCGCTTCGCACCGCTCTCGGGTCATGGGTTACATCAACCGCGGCAAGTCTGAAGGCGCGCGGCTGGAGTTCGGGGGCGGCTCGCCGGATCTGCCGGGGGCCTTCGTCAATCCCACCCTGTTCTCCGGCGTGAACAATCGCATGACCATCGCGCAGGAGGAAATATTCGGGCCGGTGGCGGCCGCCATCGAGGTGGACGGCCTGGCCGAAGCGCTGGCGGTGGCCAACGACTCCATTTATGGGTTGGCGGCGGCGGTGTGGACGCGCGATCTGAGCGTCGCACACAAGACCGTGCGCGACCTGGAAGCGGGGGTCATCTGGGTGAATTGCTTCGACCACGGCGACATGACGCAGCCGTTCGGCGGCTACAAGCAGTCGGGCCAGGGCCGGGATAAATGCGTGGAGAGCCTGATCTCCTACACCCAGACCAAGTCTGCCTGGATCAACTTGGGCTGACTCGCTTGAGCTCGTGCCGAGGCCTCCTGATCAGGGCTTCAGCCAGTTCTGCACGGAGAGTCCCGGCACGCGACGAAACTCGCGCGCGTTGTTGGTGACGACGATGGCGCCGATGTGGCGGGCGTGCGCGGCGATCAGCATGTCGTAAGGTCCGATCGCTTTGCCCTTGCGTAGAAGCGTCACTTTGAATTCACCGAAGTCCTGGGCGGCGCCGCTCGGTAAATCGTCCGTCTGGAACAACTGCAGCACCTCGGTCAGAGCCCGCCGGTTCTCGGCGCGAAACTCCCCGTTCTCGATGCCGAATTTGAGCTCCGCCAACGTGATGGCTGAGAGCCGCAACTCCCCGGGAGATCGCCCGGACATGCGCCGTGCTATTTTCTCGAAACCAGGCTCGCGATTGACAAAATAGATCAGGATGTCGGTGTCGAACATCCAGATCATTGCCACTGACGCTCCTGATCCTCTGGCTGGTGACGCTCGATGGTGCCTTTGAAACCACCGACCGCCGTCATGATCTGCTCATAGGTCAGCTTGCTGGGAAGCAGCAGAACCCCGCCGCCCGAGCGCTTAATCTGAACCTCTTTACCGGCGAATCGAAATTCTTTTGGCAACCGCACCGCCTGACTGTTGCCGTGCTTGAATATTTTGGCTGTCTTCATGGGTGCCTCCACAGGGTATATACAGCAAGTATATACTCCATCAGGCCCAAACGACAGAAACCCCGTCAAGCAAACTGTTTGGGCGCATTCTCGAGAGCAATTTCGGGAATGCGCTCGCGCAGCAGATTGTGAAACTCGAACATCCAGCGCTCGAGCTGCGATAGCGGCCCCGGCTTGTAGCTGCCTGATGCCAGGCCGCGCTGCACCCGGCCGCACAGCCACTTGTCCTCGTTGTTCACCTGCGTGTTGATGCGCGAGCTCAGGTAGCGAATCGCACGCATTTCGCGGCGCTCGTCGGGTAAGCCGAACACGGCGCCGCGAACGATGCATCGGCCGGGGCCGTCGGGCAGCACTTGGAAGAAATCCATGCGCTCCGGATACACGTCGATGCCTAAATTCGGCAGTGCGCTGTAGAAACGCCAGCAGCGGCGCTGATCTTCCGGCAAATGTGCGGTGACGCGTCCGATCAGCCGCTGATACAGCCCCTCCGACCAGCGCGGCGACTCCTTCTCGCGCAGCCAACTTGTGCCGCGCGCGACGCCGGGCACGGATGCCTGGTCCTCGTAGTCCGGCGTAAACATGCGATACAGACCCGGATGGCCGATGGGGACGTGATAGGACTCAAGATAGTTGTCCATCGCGATTTTCCAATCGACGTTCCAGGTCTCCTGCGATACGGGCTCCAGCGGCACCATCTCGTCGAGCCGATAGGGCAGGAGTTCGTCGGCCAACCTGCCCCAGACTTTCTGCACCGGCGGCGGGTCGCCGGCCAGGCAGACAAAGACAAAACTGAAGGCAATGTCGGTGCGCACCGGGCGAAGCCCGTGCTCGGCACGATCGAGCCCGGGAAAACTCTCCCGCACCGGCATGCCGATCAGGCTGCCGTCGTGCCGATAGGTCCAGCCGTGATAGGGGCAGGTAATGGTCGCGGGGCAGTTTCCGGCGCCATCCAACAGCCGCGCTCCGCGATGCCTGCAGACGTTGTGAAAGCCGCGCACCGAGCCGTCGCGGTCGCGCACCACCATCACGCTTTCGGACCCCAGATCGAACGTCTGGTAGTCGCCGGCCTTGGGGATGGAATTGACGTGGCACACGATCTGCCAGCTCGGCTTGAGGATCCGCTCCAGCTCCAGCCGGTGCAGCTCGCTGTTGTTGTACACCCAGGCGGGCAGCGCGTGTGCAGTGCCCGCGGTCTCCGGGGCGCGCTTGGCGACGGACAGGTTGGTCATGACGTTCCCCGAGCGTTTTATATGAGCATTTAATGTACGCCGAAAGATGTTGCCTTGGCAAGGCGAAGCGGTGCAACATGGCCTTTTAGGCTCTGAAACGCTGATTATGCAGCGCGATTCACTGCATATCAGGTTCGCTGCAGCGGCCCCCTTGCGGGCGCGTCGGCGCTTCGCTTATATGAGTATATAATAGTTCTGGACGGGGCCTGCGGCGAATGTTACGGTCGCGGGAAATATTGTATCGGCCATATTCGATTTTGAGGGGGACGTCATGGCCAGAAAACTGACCAAGAGCAACGCGCACTTTCGCAGCGCCGTCAAACGCCTGCCGCTCGGCGTGGCTTCGAACTTCCGCTATTGGGGAGAGGATCGCACCATCTACGTGAAAAGCGGCGTCGGCGCCCGCATCACCGATCTGGACGGCAACAATTACGTCGACTACCGGATGGGCTATGGTCCGGCGATCCTGGGTTACGCCCATCCTGAGGTCGATCAGGCGGCGCGCGAAGGGATGAGCGTGGGCGGGGTGTTCGCACTGTCCACGGAACGCGAATTGGAAGTGGCCGAGCGCATCGCAAAAATGGTGCCTGCCGCCGAACTCGTGCGCTTCTCGAATTCGGGCACCGAGGCGGTCATGGCCGGATTGCGGCTGGCGCGCGCCTACACCGGCAAGGACGACTACGTGATACTCGAGGGCGGCTACCACGGCCTGTTCGACGCCGCGATGTGGTTCACGCCGATGGATAAATGGTCCCAGGTGGGCGACCCGGAAGTGAAGCCGTACAGCGAAGGCGTGCCGATCAGCACACGCAGCTTCGCGCACTTCGTGCAGGCCAACGACGCGAATCAGCTGGAAGATGTGTTCAAGCGGCACGCGCACCGCATTGCCTGCCTGCTCATCGAGCCCATTATGGGCAACTGCCTCGGCATCGCCGCGGAACCGGAATACCTGCGCGCCGCGCGCAGCTTGTGCGATAAGCACGGGGTGGTGTTGCTCATCGACGAGGTCAAAACGGGCTTTCGCGTGGCGCGCGGCGGCGTGCAGGAACTCTACGGCATCAAGGCCGACCTCTGTACCTTCGCCAAGGCTCTCGGCAACGGCTACCCCATCTCCGTGCTGGCGGGGCGCGAGGACATCATGCGCAAGATCGGGCGCGGCGTCGCGCACGGCGGCACCTATACGGCGCATTCGATCTCGCTGGCGGCGGCTGCGAAGACCTTGCAGATTCTGGACGAGACCGATGCGCTGGAGCGGATCGCCGACTATGGCACGCGCCTGCGCTCAGGAATGCGCGCCGTGCTCGGCGCGCGGGGCATCGCTCACAGCTTCGTGGGCCATCCGTCCATGAGCGGGTTGTACTTCGCGCACGAACCGCCCCGCAATTATCGCGCATGGAAGAGCAGCGACTATTCGTTCTACGATGCCATGGCCCAGGTGCTGCACGACGAGGGCGTGTTGTGCGAGCCGGACTCGCGCGAACCCTGGTTCGTATCGGCGGCGCACGATGCATCCTGTCTCGCCGACACTCTGAAGGCCTTCGAGATCGCGGTCGACGCCACCCTGAAGTCGAGCGGCGCCACGCACAAAGTGCCCGCTTGAGCGGTGCTGCCGCGCGAACGCGGGAGGATCCCGACGCCATCATTGTCGGGGCCGGCCACAACGGTTTGGTCGCCGCGTGTTATCTCGCGCGCTCGGGGCTCAAGGTGTTGGTGCTCGAACGGCAGCCCTATATCGGCGGCGCGGCGGTGAGCCGGCGCCTGTACCAGGATTTCACATACTCAAATTGCTCCTACGTGTGCAGCCTGCTGCGACCGGAGATCATTCGCAGCCTGGAGCTGCCCAAGTACGGACTGCAGGTCATTCCCTACGAAGGCGGATGCACCATGATGCAGGACGGCGGGCACCTGGCGCTGTACGACAATCATGATGCATTGCGCCGGGAGATCGCCCGGCATTCGCGGCGCGACGCGGAAGCTTATGATCGGTACTCGCGCGACGTGATAAGACAGTGCAAATTCATCAAGCCGCTGCTGATGCGCGAGCCGCCAGATCCCACCTCGTTCAAACCTCGGGACCTGAAGGAATTGCTGTACCTCGGGCGACGATTCCATGGTTTGGGCGAAGAACGCATGTACGACACACTGCGATTCTGGACCATGAGCGCGGCGGACTTTCTCGACGAATATTTCGAGAGCGAGATAGTCAAGGCGCATTTTGCCGGCAGCTCGATCATCGGCACAGCCCTGGGTCCGCGCTCCCCGGGGACCGCCTACGTATTGCTGCACCACTACATGGGCGATATCGACGACACGGTCGGCGCCTGGGGCTTCGCGCGCGGCGGCATGGGCGCCATCAGCAAGGCGCTCGGCGCCTCGTTCGAGGCCAGCGGCGGCACGATCCGCAGCGCGGCTCCCGTGGCCAAGATTCTGGTGCGCCATGGCCGCGCCGCCGGTGTCGCGCTGGCCGACGGGGAAGAGATACACGCGTCGGTGGTCATCTCCAACCTCGACGTGCGCCGCACGTTTCTCGAAACCATGGATGCGAAGGATCTGCCCGAGGAGTTCCTGCGCCAGGTGAAGAACTTCAAGATTCGCGGCTCTTCCGGAAAATTGAACATCGCGCTCGACGGCTTGCCGCAATTTCCCGCCATACCGCAAGGCTCGCCCTGCACGCGCGGCGACATGCACGTCACGGATACCATCGAGATGATGGAACGCGCCTACGATGACTGGAAGGACGGCCGCTGGTCGCGGGCGCCCTACATCGACATGCTCATCCCCTCGCAGATCGATCCGACCATGGTTCCGGACGGCAAACACTATATGTCCGTCTTCGTTCAATACTGCCCTTACGAACTGGCGGATGGGCCGTGGGATGCCGCCAAACGCAAGGCCTTCGGCGATACCGTGATCGACACCATCGCCCGGCACAGCCCCAATTTCAAGGAGCTGATTCTGCACGCCGAAATTCGCACGCCCTGGGACATCGAGAACGAGGTGGGCCTGACCGAAGGCAACATCTTCCAGGGCGAATTGACCATGGATCAACTGTTGTTCAACCGGCCGGTGCCCGGCTATGCACAATATCGCGCGCCGGTGAAGGGCGTGTACATGTGCGGCTCCACGACGCACCCGGGCGGCGGCGTCATGGGAGCGCCGGGTGCCAACGCAGCGCGCGCCGTGCTGCGGGATCTTGGGAGGGCGCACTGACCGTGACCCCCGCGGATTCGCAATCCCGCTACGACTGCCTCGTCATCGGCGGCGGACACAATGGGCTGGTCTGCGCGGCGATGCTGGCGCGGGGCGGACGGTCCGTCCTGGTGCTCGAGGCCGCGGCGCAAGTGGGCGGCGCGGCGGTGACGCGCGAGTTCGCCCCGGGTTTCCAGGTTTCGGCGGGCGCACACCTGCTGCATCTGATGCCGGCGACGCTGATACGCGAGCTGCGGCTCGAGTCGCACGGGCTCGAATGGTCGGCTCGATCGATGCCCACCACCGCGTTGCTGCCCGACGGTGCGTCGCTGGCCTTGGGCGAGTCGGCGGCCGATCATCGCCTGTCCCCGGCTGACTCGCAGGCGTATGCGGATTACACCGCGCGCATGGGCCGATTCGCCGCGGCCCTTGCGCCGGCCTTGGGCCGCGCGCCGCCGCGCCTGGGCACGACCGCCTGGGCCGATCGTCTTGCGCTGCTGCGGATGGGCTTGCAGATACGCCGGCTGGGGCGGCAGGACATGCGCGAGCTGTTGCGGATCGGCGGCATGAATGTCTACGATTTGCTCGAAGAGAACTTCGAGTCGACGGCGCTCAAAGGCGCGCTGGGTCTGGACGCCGTGCTCGGCGCCAATTTCGGACCGCGGTCGCCCGGCACCGTGCTGACCTTGCTGTATCGATTGGCTGCGCAGGCCACGGCGGGCGAGGCGGGCCTGTCGCAACCGAAGGGCGGGATGGGTGCACTGTGTCAGGCGCTCGCCAAGTCCGCGGGCGCCGCGGGGGCCGTGATCCGCACCTCTGCCGTGGTGCGAAGCATTCTGGTCGAAGGCGATCGCGCCTGCGGCGTCGCGCTCGAGTCGGGAGAGACCGTCGCCGCGCGCTGCGTGATTTCAGGCGCCGATCCGAAGACGACCTTTCTGAGCCTGCTGGGGCCGCGGTATCTGGACACGGGCTTCGTTCGCAGGGTCAAACACATCCGCTCACAGGGCCTGTGCGCAAAGCTGCACCTGGCGCTTGACCGCGCGCCGCCGTTCCGCAGCGTGCCGGAAGCGGGGTTGCGCGGACGGCTGCTGGTGGCGCCTTCGCTCGAGCACATCGAACACGCCTACAATCATGCCAAGTACGGCGAATTCTCATCGGCGCCCGTCATGGAGATCACGATTCCGACCTTGAGCGATGCGACGCTCGCGCCGGCGGGACAGCATGTGTTGTCGGCCATCGTGCAATACGCTCCCTACGGCCTGAAGGAGGGTTGGGCCGGCGGGCGGCAGCGGTTCATGGATGCGGCGCTCGAATCGTTGGAGGGGTTCGCTCCGGGGCTTCGCGGCAGCATCGTCGCAGCGCAGTTGCTGACTCCCGCCGATATGGAGCAGGAGTTTCGCATCAGCGGCGGACACTGGCATCACGGCGACCTTGCGCTCGATCAATTCATGATGGTTCGCCCGGTGCCGGGGGCGGCTCAATACCGCACACCGGTGGACGGTCTTTACCTGTGCGGAGCCGGCAGCCACCCGGGCGGGGGAGTGATGGGAATTGCCGGACGCAATGCCGCGCGGGCGGTGCTCGATGGGGAGGCGGCATCGTCATGACGCAATCGTTGGCCCCGCATTACCGGCAACCGCTGCTCAAGACTCCGTTCCACGAGCGCGCCAGAGCGCTCTCCCAGGTCGACAGCTTCATTCCCTGGGCCGGGTATACCACGGTCGATGTGTTCACGACCGTGGAGCAGGAATACTTCGCGATTCGCAACGCCACGACCCTGTACGACCTTACACCGATGGTCAAGTACCGGGTCGCCGGCAGGGACGCCCTGGCGTACCTCAATCGCCTGGTGACCCGCGATGTCGCCAGGCTCAAGCCGGATAGGGTGGCCTATTGCGTGTGGTGCAATGACGCAGGGCATCTCATCGATGACGGCACGATATTTCGATTGGGGTTGGACGAGTACCGCATCTGCACCGCGGAACGACAGATCGACTGGCTGCTCGATTCAGCCATCGGATTCGACGTCGAGATCAGCGAGATCACCGAGCAAATAGCCGCACTCGCGGTTCAGGGCCCGACCTCCTGCGCGGTGCTCAAGGTCCTGGGTCTGCAGGGCATCGAGACGCTCAAGCCCTTCGAGATCGGCTACTTTGTCCTCGGCGTTCATCGGCTGACCGTCTCGCGCACCGGCTTTACCGGCGACTTGGGCTATGAGCTGTGGATGGAACCCGCAGCGGCCGAATTCGTGTGGGATGCGCTGATGGCGGCGGGGCGCTCGCGGGGCATTCGCGCCATCGGTTCCCAGGCCTTGAACGTCGCGCGCATCGAGGCCGGGTTCCTGCTGCCCAATGTGGACTTCGTCTCGGCGGAACACACCATCCGGACCGGGCGCGACCGATCGCCGCTGGAGCTCGGTCTTGCATGGCTGGTGGATTTCAACAAGGGACATTTCATCAGGACGGCGCGCGCTGCTCGCCGAGAAAATCCGCGGCTCCGGCCGCCGGCTGGTCGGCTTGGACATCGCCGGCAACAAGCCTGCACACAATTCGCTGCTCTACACCGACGACAGCGGCAAGCGAGAGATCGGCAGCGTCACATCCGCGACCTGGTCGCCGACTTGCAAGCGCAATATCGCCCTTGCTATCGTCGAAGCACCGCATTTCCAGATCGGCTCGACGGTTTGGGCGGAGATCTACTTGAACCGTGAACTCGTATGGGAGCGCCGGATGTCGCGAGCACTGATCGTCGAGCGTCCTTTTTTCGCGCCGGAACGACGCCGCGCGACCCCGCCGGCCGAGTTCTAGGCTCCGGGACCCAAGTGGCCGCCACGCCGAAATCCATCGCCGACCGGCCCTGGCTCGATCCGGACGCCAAGCCGCAAATCGTCATCGAGAGCATCAACAAGACGTTCGGCGCCTTCACCGCGGTCGACAGCGTCAACTTGAGGATCTACAAGGGCGAGATGTTCGCGCTGGTCGGCGCCTCGGGCTGCGGCAAGACGACGCTGCTGCGCATGCTGGCCGGATTCACCTCCCCGAGCGGCGGGCGAATCATGATCGAGGATGCGGACATGACCAAGGTGCCGCCGCACGAGCGCCCGGTCAACATGATGTTCCAGTCGTACGCGCTGTTTCCCCATATGACGGTCGAGGACAACGTCGGTTACGGATTGCGGCGCATGGATCTGGAGAGGCACGTCAAGGCGAAGCGCATTCAAGAGGCGCTTGAAATGGTGCAACTGGGCGGGCTTAGCGAAGCGCAAGCCGCATCAGCTCTCGGGCGGTCAGCGGCAGCGGGTCGCGCTGGCGCGCGCGCTGATCCGCCGGCCCAAGGTGTTGCTGCTGGATGAGCCTTTGAGCGCCCTCGACAAGAAATTGCGCGAGCAAACCCAGTTCGAGCTCATGAACATCCAATACCAGGTCGGCATCACATTCGTCTTCGTGACCCACGATCAGGACGAGGCCATGGCGCTGTCCACGCGGATCGCCGTCATGAACCGCGGCCAGGTCGTGCAGGTCGGCACCCCGTCCGAGATCTACGAATTTCCGCAGAATCGGTTCGTCGCCGATTTCATCGGAACCACCAACCTGTTCGAGGGGACGGTGAGCGGCACCGAACCCGGCCACCTCATCGTGCGCAGCGCCGAGGCCGGCTGCGACCTGCTGGTCGATGAGCTGGGCCGCTTCGGCAGCGGGCAGCGCGTGTGGGTCGCACTGCGTCCGGAGAAAATCCACCTGAGCAAGGAGCCGATCGCCGACAAGCGCTTCAACCAGGTCAAGGGCATGGTCTGGGAATTGGGATACCTGGGCAACCGTTCCACCTACCGCATCAAAACCGAAACGGGAAAGCTCGTGACCGTCTTCGCGCAGAACGACCGGCGCACATCCGAGTGGTCCATCGATTGGAGCGACCAGGTGTACCTGAGTTGGACCGCGAATTGCGCGGTGGTTCTGCAGCAATAAACTTCTCCCCAGCTTCAAGGGCGCGTCAATCATGCATCATCCATTGAGAACTGCCGTCATATCCCTCGTGATCGGCCTAGGGTTGCTGGGCGCGGCCGGCGCGTTCGCCGGCAAGACGCAGAACGTCGTGCTGATCGTGAGCGACGGGCTGCGGTGGCAGGAAGTATTCACCGGAGCCGATCCCAGCCTGCTGAACGATAAGGCGGGCGGCAGCTGGATGGGAGAGAAGGAACTGCGCCTGCGCTACTGGAGCGATGATCCCGCGGCGCGGCGCGCCCTGTTGTTTCCGTTTCTCTGGGGAACGGTGGCCAAGCGGGGGCAGATTTACGGCAATCAGCTGGCCGGAAGCGTCGCGCGCGTCACCAACGGCAAGGCGTTTTCCTATCCCGGCTACAACGAAATGACCACGGGCTATCCGAACGACGCCATCGACAGCAACGAGTTCGGACCGAACCCCAATGCGACCGTGTTCGAATGGCTCAACAAGCTCGACGAGCTTCGCGGCAAGGTGGCCGTTTACGGCACCTGGGATGCGTACCAGAGAATTTTCAACAAGAGCCGCAGCGGGCTGGTCATTCAGACCGGATGGACCCTGCCGCCGAAACCTCATGAATCGCCGCGCGACGCGCTGCTGCGGGAGCTCTATGCGACCACGACGCGCTTCGACGAAGAGGACGTCGCAAACTCCCTGCTGCAAATTCCACTGCTGGACTACGTCAAAGCGGCGCATCCGCGCGTTCTGTTCGTCGGTTACGGGGAGACCGACAATTGGGCGCACCAGGGCCGCTACGATCTGGTTCTCGACAGTGCGCATCGCATGGATTATTTCGTGCATCAGTTATGGGACACCATGCAGGCGATGCCGCAATACCGGGGCACAACGACCTTCATCATCACCACGGATCATGGCCGCGGCAGCGGCCTCACCGAGTGGAAGGAGCATGGAGTCGAGGAGAAGGGCTCCGAGAACATCTGGATTGCGTTCATCGGCCCCGATACTGCGCCGCTCGGCGAGCGCAGCCACATCGCCGCGGTGACTCAGTCGCAAATCGCCGCGACGGTGGCCGCGTTGTTGGGCAAGGACTATCGCCGCGACACCCCTAAGGCGGCGGCGCCGATCGCCGCCGTGCTGGGCGTTGCGAAGTGAGGGCAGGCGGTCAACCTGCCGGAAACTAATGTATAATCATAATCTTAAGTAGTGGCTTGGGAGTTGCGCCATGCCCCTTGATCGGCAGCACGTGCGAGTTTACCGGTCGCACGCAGCGGCAGATGACCGCGGTTATATGTCAGGCAGTCCCGAAGAACGCCTCTCGGAGGTCTGGGATCTGACGCATGAACAAAGATTACAAGGAGATGTTGGAGTGCTTACTAGGGGAAAGCGTTAGATTCCTTCTGGTGGGCGCTTATGCCGTTGCCGTGCACGGCTTCCCTCGGGCGACCAAGGACATCGATTTCTTTGTTTGGGCGGCGCCGGATAATGCAGCAAATCTAATGCGGGCACTGACCAACTTTGGCGCCCCCTTCACGACATTGCGGAAGCAGATCTCTCGTCCGAAGGTACCGTCTTTCAAATCGGCAATAGTCCCCGACCACCTTCGTGCCGGCTTTTCATTTCCTGTGCGGCTTGGCCGCGATTACTTCAACCTCCAGCAATGCGCCCGGCGCAACCAGCGCGGCGACCTGGACGGCGCTGCGCGCGGGCTTGTTGGGCTGCTCCTTGGTGCCGAAGAACTTGCTGTAGCCGGCCATCAGTCCCGCGAAATTCAACTTGTTGTCATAGGCCGGATCCGCGGTCATGAACACCGTCATCTTGACCACATCGCCCATGCCGAGCCCCAGCTTGGCCAGCGTTGCTTGGATCGACGTGAGCACGCTGACGGTCTGAGTTTCCATGTCGCCGAAGACGGGCGGCGTGCCTTTCGGGGCGTCCTTGTTGAGCGCCTGCGGCAGCGTGCCGCTGACATAGACCGTATCGACCCCTGCGCTGACGGTAACCGCCGCGGATATCGGGAAGGGATTGCCGTCGGGCAGGGGCGTGCGGACCACATCCTTCGCACCGGCACCCGCGTTTGCGGCGACGGTGCACAGGGCAGCCGCGGCAAAGCCGAAGCCAAGCATCCTTCCGTACCGGCGTTTCATCGTCTGCATGTCCATCCCCTGTGTGAGCGATTCCCGAGCATGGCAAGTCGCACGCCCCCCTGTCCAGAGAAAACAATTCCGCCGAGCTGATCGGCGCGGCGCCGGTGCGGTCGCACGGTGTTGACGCATCGCCGCTTCATGACTGCACTGTGACAAGCCATGAAAAGGGCTTCAGAGAACTCGCTGTTGCCAATTATCCACAATTGGGCGAATTTCGACTCATCGAGATGATCCTCGCAATTTATTGTATTTAAATAGAATTGTCTTCTGCGGACAACTTTCACGCGGCGTGTCTCGAGCAGCAATTCGCAATTGTTGCGTTCTGGCCTATTAATTGCACACGACATGTGGCGGACAAGAACAACCGGTATCGCGCGGCGAAAAAATCGATTTGGGGGAGGGGCACATACCAATAGGGAGATTGCTACATGTCGTTCGACCCCAAAATAAAGCGGAACGTGATGTTGAGAGCGGCCATTGCCGCGTTGTGCGCGGCCGCCGCTGCGCATGCCCCACGAGCGCTGGCCGACACGGCGGCCACAGCCGACGAGGGGGATCTCGAGGAAGTCATCGTGACCGGCACCCGGGAGGTGGGCATCAAGGCTGTCGACAGCGCGGCGCCCATTCAAATCGTGAGCAGCGCCGCGCTGAAGGCAGCCGGCAGTCCCGATCTCATGTCGGCACTGGTGACGCTGGTGCCTTCCTTGCAGATGGAAGCATTCGGTTTCGATATGTCCGGCCAAACTCTGCAGGCCAGGCTGCGCGGCGTCAGCCCGAACGATGTCCTGGTGCTGATCAACGGCAAGCGGCGCCACACGACGGCGAATCTCGCCATCGACACCGGTTCGCCCTTCCAGGGCGGCGCCGGCGTCGACTTGAACTTCATCCCGCTGGATGCCATCGATCACGTCGAAGTGCTCACCGAGGGCGCTGCGGCACAATACGGGAGCGATGCCATCGCGGGCGTCATCAACATCATCCTGAAGAAGAACTCATCCGGCGGCAGCCTCGCAGGCACCTACGGTCAGTACGGCAATGACGGCGGCGGCAAGACCGGTGACATCAGCGGCAATGCGGGCTTCGAGCCTCAAACAGGCTCTTTTTTCAACGTCACCGGCGAGTTCCGCTCGCACGGGCACAGCAATACGGGCGAGATCGATCCGCGTCTCTATCCTGCAAATCTCGCGGCCTCAGGCTTCCCTAATTCCAACGCTGCGAATGTGCCCGGGTACCCCAAACTGAACAAGATCGACGGCGATGCGGCGGTTCTGCAATCGATCTTCGCCCTCAATACCGGATTCGACTTCGACGGCGGAACGGAGCTGTATTTCACCGCCACCTACGGCCACAAGTATGCGGCTTCCTATGAGAATTACCGCATGCCGAGCAAGTCCGTCTACACCGATCCTGTGACCAAAGTGAACACCTATTCGCAACCCAACGGATTCAATCCCCAGGAAGCGAACGATGAGAACGACTACCAGTTCACCGCCGGGATCAAGGGTAATGCCGCAGGCTGGGATTGGGACCTGACCTCGGGTTTCGGCGGCGATCACGACAATCTGTACACGCTGCAAACCGTCAATACGGGCTACTACGGCGACACCGGCAATGTGGCCGCAGGAATGCTCAGCAACATCTACGACGGATTCCTGCAAGCCACCCAATGGACCTCCACGATGGATCTGCGGCGCAATTTCGAGGTGGGATTCGCAGCTCCTTTGAACGTGGCGTTCGGCTACGAGCATCGGCGCGACACCTACTCGATCGGCGCGGGGCCGCCGATCTCCTGGGAGGACGGCGGAGCTTCTTCTTATCCGGGCTTTACGCCGCTCAACGCCGGATCAAACTCCCGCACCAACGATGCGGGCTATATCGATTTCTCAACCAAGCCGGTTTCCGCGCTGCGGCTCGACGCCGCTGCGCGGTTCGAGCACTACAGCGACTTCGGCAATGCGACGGTCGGCAAACTCACGGCGCGCTATGACTTCTCGCCGGAATTTGCGATCCGCGGCACGGTCAATAACGGCTTCCGGGCCCCGACTCTGGCCGAAGAGTTCTACTCCTCGACGAACGTGGGGCCGCTGACCGCATACGTACAATTGCCGCCGAACTCCCCGGCCGGGCAATTGCTCGGTCTCGGCAACGGGCTGCAGCCGGAAAAATCCGTCGATTTCAGCGTCGGCCTCGTATGGCGCCCGATGGAACACATGAGCACGACTCTGGATGTTTACCAGATCACGATCACGAATCGCATCGTGGGCAGCGGCAATGTGCAAGGTCAGGTCAACGGCGTGCCGACGGCAGCATACGCCGGCGTCAATGCGGCCATCGCCGCCTACGCGCACGGATCGGACGTCATCGACCCGGGAATTCTGGGAACCTGCCCCCCGGGGCCGTCCGCGACCATCGTCTGCGGCTCGTACGGCATCAATGTGTTCGCCAACGGCATCGACACGCGCACCGACGGCGCCGACCTGGTTTTCAACTTCCCCTACGACTACAGCTTCGGCAAGATCGACTGGTCGGTGAGCGCGGCGTACGACACGACGACGATCACCAAGCGAGCCGCGACGCCCGCCGCACTGTCAGGGGCCACACTGTATGACGTGGAGGCGTACTCTGAGCTGCAAACGGCGAGCCCCAAGTATGTGGTCAATCTCGGCGCTCTGCTGACCATGGACAAGTTGTCAGTCAATCTGGTGGAGAAGATCTACGGTCCGTCGGCGGACTACGAGAACGACGACGGCGACAACCCGACCAACGCCAACGAGTACTTCAGGGACCAGATAGGGGTGACGTTGATCACCAACCTCGACGTGGGGTTCCAGTTCACCGAGGGTTTGAGGTTGTCCATCGGCGCGCAGAACCTCTTCAACAGGTTCCCCAACAAGCTCAACAGCAATATTCTGGGCCACGAAATTGCGGCCGGAGACAACGCGGCCGTGGATCAATATCCGATCTTTTCGCCTTTCGGCATCGACGGCGGCTTCTACTATGTGAAAGCGGCGTACAGGTTCTGACAGGGACCGGACCCCTCGTGTCGATGGGCACGAGGGGTTGCCGATAGCCCTTGCGCGTCATCCGGGATGGGGTAGTGCCGCCACTTGATCGGCCTTCACCGCGGGCTTCCAGTGGTTGCCGAAATGGCTGCGCACGTAATTGACCACCTCCGCAATCTGCGCATCGCTCAGGCGCGGGGCAGCGAAGAAGGACTGACCCGCCGGCCCGCCGAACGCCGGCATGCCGTTCTTGCCGTTGAGCACGGTCAGCGCCACGTATTGCCAGGACACCAGCGCGGGGTTGCCCGCCAATTTTGGATAGTGCCCGGCGCCGACGGCGCCTTCACCCTGCGACATGTGGCAGCCCTGGCAGATGTGAGCGTAGGTTTGTGCGCCGTCGGCGGAGTCGGTTCGGGCGCGGGCGATTGCGCCGGCATCATCGGCGTGTGCGCCGACACTCAGACCGGCGGTGAGCGCCAACCCGGCGAGACGGCGTACCGCCGGGCGCGCCCGACAATTCATTGCGCTCATGATGATGCTCCCCGGGCGACCGCCCGCTGATGCAGGCGACCGACGGCATCGAGCGCCGAGGTCACCGCGCCTTCCTGCCAGCCGCCGATGTAGGAGGCGTGCTCGCCCGCCAATGCGATGCGCCCGTCGATGGCGCACAGGTCGTCATAGTGCTTGGCGCGCGCTTCGGCGCTCCATACGCCGAAACAACCCATGGTGAAGGGCGAACGATGCCAAGCCACGGCCACGCCGTTGTCGAACTCCTTGTGGTATTGCGGGTGAATCCGGCCGCCGTATTCCAACGCCTTGCGCACGCGTTCCTGCGGCGTCAGCGCCGTGAATTCCATGGCATCCCGGCCGAAAATGTACGCGCCCAGGAGCACCCCCTTGCCGCCGCTGTGAAAGCCCATGTTCGGATAGGAGATGGTGGTGATGGGCAGATCGGTATAGGTGATGCCGCCATAGATGTGCTCATCTTCCTCCCAGAAGCGGCGCTTGAATTGCAGGCCGACTTTGACGGACGAGGCATAGGGCACCGCTGAAATGGCGGAGGCCAGGGAAGGCCCGACATTCATCGGTATCTGCGCGAGGATGGGCAGGGGGATGGTGCATAGGCACCAATCCGCGCGGGCCTCGAGGCGGGTTCCCGGTGT
Source organism: uncultured Gammaproteobacteria bacterium (assembly GCA_963702735.1). Classification (GTDB taxonomy): domain Bacteria; phylum Pseudomonadota; class Gammaproteobacteria; order Steroidobacterales; family Steroidobacteraceae; genus Bog-1198. The sequence goes on from CAVPDW010000004.1 coordinate 404,994, forward strand.
ATGCGTGTCTTCGTAGACGACGCTCACGCCGCGATCGTCTTGACGAATGGCGGTGACCTTGGCGTTGTAGCGGATCAGCGGACCCAATTCACGGCCGAATGCCTCGCCGACGCGGCCCATTCCGCCCACGGGCTGGAACAGTGCCGTCTGCATGTCGAAGGCATCGCCGCGGGATATCGCCGCCCAGAGCCTGGAATCCAGCAGATCGTTCATCGCGATGGGCTGGGAAGGGATGGGTCGTGCACTCAAGCCGCCGCCGGGGTTCTTCGCATAGCCGCGCCGATCGCTGCTCCGATCGCCCGCAACATAGGCGAAGTTGTTGTCGAGCGCACCCCAGTCGCGAAGCGAGTCGAGCAGTATTTCCTGATCCTCCTTGCTGACCGCGGCATCGAGGGCGCTCTGGCGCGTTGCTTTGGCCAGCAACTCCGCCACGTGCCCCTGGTAGTCGGCCTTGATCTCCCGGTAGCGCTGCGGCTTGCCGCCGAAGGCCCGGCTGCTGTGCACGTATGCGTTGTAATTCACCTGCAGGAAGGGCTCGAGCGCCACGCCCAGCCGCTTGCAGTAGTGCAGCATGCCGCGATGGTGATAGGGAATTCTCCAAGGCCCGGGGTTGATGTAGAGGTCCTTGTCGAATCCGCATTGCTGTGTGAAGCCGCCGAGTTCGGTATAGCTGTCGCCGCCGCGCAGCGACCAATTGCGGCCCCCGGGTCTTGAGTTGTATTCCAGTACCTGGACGCGGTAGCCGGCGTTGCGCAGCTCGTACGCGGCGCTCATCCCCGCCATGCCGGCGCCCAGAATCATCACGGAGGCGCCCGCAGGGGCGCCTTGCAAGTCGACCGGGCCCTTGTAGGGTGACTCTGCCGCGAGACTCAAGCTGCTCATGGCGTGATACATGGCCGAGGCGCCGGCGCACACACCGATCATGCGCAACAGATCGCGGCGAGTCGGGGAGTGCATGGGCAAATCGTCTTCCATCGCGACCTCGTGCGTGCAGAATTTGTGAGGCTCCGCCGGCGACCACAACGGCGGCGGCGCACTACTTATCACACGAAGCGTCACCACGATCAAGGCTTACGCAGGGGCGAACATGGGCGGCACGAGCGCGTGCCGGGAGAGTGCATCGGCGCCGGCACATCGCACCGAATTCGCACACGCCGACGCGGACGGAAGGGGCTGCGATCCGCAGGCGCCGGCGGGGCTCCCGGGCAGGCGCGGCCGCAGGGCTGCCGCAACCGCATTTTTTATATTATACTCGTAACATTACAAAGACAGCGGCAATGGCGGGGGTGAACTTCATGCGCGAGGTTAAGACACTGGGGCTGCTCGGAACCGGAGTCATCGGCGGCGGATGGGCGGCGCGTGCGCTGCATTTCGGCATCGACGTCATTGCGGCGGACCTCAAACCTGAAATGGAACAGTGGATACGCGGCGCAGTGGCGAATGCGGAACCTGCCCTGGCGAGGCTCACTTTCGCTCCCCTGCCGCCGAAGGGCAGGCTGATGTTCACCACGGATCTCAAGGAGATGGCGCGGCGGGCGGATTTCATTCAGGAGAACATTCCGGAACAGCTGCCGTTGAAACAGCGCATGCTCGCCGAAGTGAGCCGGCACGCCCCGGCCGACGTGATCGTGGCGTCGAGCACTTCGGGTCTCACCCCCACCGACCTGCAGCGCGACATGGTCGCTCCTGAGCGCTTTTGCGTGGCGCATCCGTTCAATCCCGTCTATTTGCTGCCCTTGGTGGAATTGGTCGGCGGGGAGAAAACCGCACAGGCCACGATCGACGCGGCGGCCGAATTCTTCACCTACATCGGGATGCACCCGCTGCACGTGAGGCGCGAGGTGCCGGGACACTTGACCGATCGGCTGCAGGAGGCGCTGTGGCGCGAAATCCTGCATCTGGTGAACGACGGAGTGGCGACCACCGGCGAACTCGACGAATCCATCATCTACGGACCCGGCCTGCGGTGGGCAGCCATGGGCACGAACCTCATCTACCATCTCGCGGGAGGCGAGAGCGGCATGCGGCACATGCTCGCGCAGTTCGGCCCCTGTCTGAAGTGGCCCTGGACCAAACTCGAGGCGCCGGAGCTCACGGAGGCACTGATCAACCGCATGGTCGAAGGCACCCAGGCGCAGGCCGCAGGCCGCTCGATCCGCGAACTGGAGCGCCTGAGGGACGACTATCTGGTGGCGATCCAGCAGGTGCTTCGCCAATACAACATCGGCGCCGGCGCGACCTTGCGTTCGCTCGAAGAGCGGCTGTATCGAGATTCCGCCGGCGCTCATGGTGCACATGCCGGTGAGGCCGGCGCGCCGGCGCCCTCGCCGCTGCGCTTGGCGGAGGCGGTAGTGAGGCCGGAGTGGGTGGACTACAACCGCCATATGTCCGACTTCCGCTATGGCCAGGTATTCGGCGACGCGACGGATGCATTGTTCCGCCGTGCGGGAGTGGACGAAACCTACCGCGACACCGGCCGCATGTATTACAGCGTCGAGAATCATGTCAAACACAACGGCGAGGCCAAGGCAGGCGAGCCGCTGTACGTGACGACCCAGGTGCTTGCGGTCGACGACAAGCGGCTGCACGTGTTTCATCGGATGTATCGCGGCCGCGACGACAAGCTCATTGCCACGGCCGAACAGATGTACCTGCACGTCGACACCAAGGCGGCAAAGGCGGCGCCGGCCGACGCGAAGGTCCGCGCCAGGCTCGAGGCGATCCGCATCGATCATGCCGCATTGCCGGTGCCGCCGGAAGCCGGGCGCTGGGTCGGGCGGCCGCAGGGCTAGGACCGGGCATGCCTAAGATCGTGGATCATGCGCGTCGGCGCGAGGAAATCGCCCACGTGGCCTGCCGGGTGGTGGCGCGTTTCGGATTCGAGCAGGCGACGGTCGCGCGAATCGCCCGCGCTGCGGGCTACACGACGGGCATGGTGGCCCACTACTACGAGTCCAAGCAGGAAATCATTCTGGCGGCGCTGCGCTTGATGCTGCTGCGAATCGAGCAGAGATTGACGCGCGAGCGCGAGACGCGCGAGGCGAATCTGCTGGATGTGCTCTCCGAAGCGCTGGCGATCGATGCGCAACGATTCACCGAATGCGCGTTCTGGATGGCTTTTTGGGGCCAGGTGTCGGCGGATAAGAAGCTCAAGCAGCTGAACGTATGGGTGCACAGGCAGTACATGCGGCTGTTCGCGCGCTGCTTCGCGGAGTACTGGCAGGAATGGCAGGAGTGGCCGCAAACCGTGCGCGATCAGGTGCTGCGCTCGGTGGTGACCTTCATGAACGGGCTGACGGCGAGTGCGGTCACGAGCCCGCGCGATTGGCCGGCCGACAAACAGGTGGAACAGCTGCGGCTGCAATTGGACCTTTTGCGCCGCTGGGCCAATACGCCGCGCTGACGCGCAGAGGAACTCTATCATGGATTTTTCGCTCAACGATGAACAGCAGATGGTCGTCAAGACCACGCGTGAATTCGTGCTCAAGGAACTGTACCCGCACGAGAGGGAGGTGGAAGAGACCGGCGCGCTGCGTCCGGATCTGCATCGGGAACTGAAGGCGAAGGCAATCGAGGCGGGTTTGTATGCCGCCAACATGCCGGTGGACGTGGGCGGAGCCGGATTGGATACCGTCACCTGGGTTCTCTACGAAAAGGAACTCGGGCGCACCAGCTACGCCCTGCATTATTCCTGTGTCGGACGCCCGTCCAATATTCTGCTTGCCTGCGAAGGGGAGCAAAGGCAACGGTACCTGCTGCCGACGGTGCGCGGCGACCGCGTCGAGTGCCTGGCCATGACCGAGCCTGGCGCCGGATCGGATCTGCGCGGAATGAAGACCACCGCCGTCGCGGCGGGCGACGACTTCATCATCAACGGCACCAAGCACTTCATCAGCCACGCCGACCATTCCGACTTCGTCATTCTGTTCGCCGCCACGGGCGAGGAAGCGAGCGCACACGGCACCCGCAAGAAAATGACCGCATTTCTCATCGACGTGGGACATCCAGGCTTCGTCGTGCGTCCGGGGTACAAGAACGTTTCGCACCGCGGGTATACCAACAGCATTCTGGAGTTCAACAACTGCCGCGTTCCGAAGTCGGCGATACTGGGGGAACTGCATCGCGGCTTCGAGGTTGCCAACACTTGGTTGGGCGCCACCCGGCTGCAGGTGGCGGCCACCTGCCTCGGTCGCGCCGAGCGAGCGCTGGATCTATCGACGCAATGGGCGGTCGACCGCGTGCAATTCGGCCAGCAAATCGGCAAGTTCCAGGGTGTGAGCTTCAAGCTCGCCGACATGGCGGTGGAATTGCGGGCCGCCGAATTGTTGGTTCTCGAAGCGGCCTGGAAACGCGATCAAAAGATCGACAGCGACATGGACATGGCGATCGCCAAGGTCAAGGCCACGGAAATGCTGGCCATGGTGGCCGATGAAGCCCTGCAAATTCATGGCGGCATGGGACTCATGAGCGACCTGCCGCTCGAACGCATCTGGCGCGACGCCCGCATCGAGCGAATTTGGGACGGCACCAGCGAAGTACAGCGACACATCATTTCGCGCGGCTTGCTGAGACCGCTGGGCGGATAAGGTGGCGCCGCGCACCGGCTTGGGGCACGGCAATTTGACATTAATCTGCGCGCGGGTATATGCCCGCAATCGATTACGTATGTGTCCTACAGATCCATAGCGCCGAATGGTTGAGAATGCAGCCATCGCCCCGACATACGATGGCTTGAAGGGCGAATGCTAGGGGTCTTAATGGACATGAACAAAGATGGAGAGCGTCATGGTGGACGCTGAGGTGATGCGGCTGCGCAGATTGCGTGCCGCAGCGCTGAGAGCCCGCGCTTTGGCCGGCACGCTCGAATTTTCCGCCTCGCGGCCGGATTCCGTGTTCTCCCGAAGTGCCGTGGCTTGCTGGCGAATCGCACGCACGATCACCGGCCGGCTCCGCGCGCATCCCGACCTTCGCTACCAACAGGGACCGGGCGAATTGCGCACGCTGATCGACCGCATCGGCGCGCGCGTACGCGGCGCCGCGGCGCGTTATCGCAGCAGGACTCTCGAAGTGCTGGGCGGCGAGATCCAGGGCGTTGCGCGTGAACTGGACGACGCGAGAGCGCTGACCTGGTCGCCCGATCTCAGCGATGAGTTCGGACGATTGCAGATCCAAGTGCGCAGGCTGATAGCGGAAATCGGCGGCGTCTCGCATCAGGCCGGGCCGCTCACGGACCTGAGTGTGCCGCAGGACGAAGACGAAAGCGCGAGCGGAGTCGGGGGCAATTGGCCTTATCTGGCCTTTTGACGGAGCGGACTGGATCGACCCATTGCTCGCATCTAGCGATGCGGCCGCAACGTCTGCGTCAAACCGAGCAAGATCAGTCCAATGAAGATTCCGCCTGCCACGATCGCCAGCCAATTCCAGGCAGTGAAGCGCGCGTTCTTGTCATGGCCGGGCGCGACCAGCGAATTGATGTGATTAACATGCCGCTGCGCGGGGACCAGCAGCAGCGGCGCCAGAAAACCGATTAGGAAATACGGCTCCGGCAGCCTCCAGGCCAGCGACACGGCAATCCAGCCGGTGGCCAAAGGTCCCGCCGCCAGGGTGGGCTCGATGTCGAGACGCCGCTCCTCGTTGCGGATGAATTCGAAACAGCTGTAGCACCAGAAAAAGCCGAAAAAGGCGCGTGCCCAGGGAATGATGAGCGGTTCTGAGCGCTCCTTTATAAGAACCCAGTGCTTGTAGAACCAATAGATTTGGTATGCCCCCAAGGTGCATACCGACAGCAGGACCATTTTGACGGGCGATACGGCAAAAAAACAGACTTCGGCATCGCCTTTGATCGAGCCAACATCGGCCACCACAGCTTTGGGTGGAGCATAAAGATTGTCCTCTTCCATGAGCTACTCCTGGGCGCGGACCGCACGCCTTGAAGATACGCCACGCCCACCTCGAAGCAAAGCGCCAACACGCCGGGACTCAACGCCACTGTCGCCGGCCCGGAGCAAAAGTCGGCCGAGAGTCGAGCTCCACTGTCGCCGGGAGCGCCTGTCCGTTGCCGGGTGCGGCAAGTCGTGTCTAGAATCACACCATGCCAAAGCGACCCGCTGCTCGATTTAATGGATGCGCCTTGGCATTGGCCATGGTGCTTGCAATATCCTGCCGCTATTCGCCGCATGCCGTTGCTGGGAATTCCTCGCTCAGTGACCCACTGCTCGAACGCCTCGTCGGGTCATGGGTCCTGCGTGGAGATATCGCCGGCAAGCCGGTAACCCATGCCGTCAAGGTGCAGTGGGTGCTGGGCCGCGAGTACATACAAATTCACGAGACATCGCAGTCTAGAACGGCCGCAGGCGCGCCGCAGTATGAAGCGATCGTCTATATCGGTTGGGATCCGCATCTCAAGCAATATGCCTGTCTTTGGCTAGACACCACCGGTGGCAACGGACTGGTTGGGTGGGCGCTCGGTCATGCGGACGCGGACGCCGGCAAACTTGCGTTTCTATTTTCCGACAAGAACGGCGATCCGTCCCTCCAGAATACCTTCAGCTACGACCGTGGCACGAATGCCTGGCGTTGGAAGATCGACAATGTAGATAAGGGCCGGCTGCAGCCGTTCGCCGACGTCAAACTCACACGACACTGAGTCATTCGCGCGGCTTTCAGGGCGATATTCGCCGGCGTCCGCCGGCTCGTCCTGATCTTCCCCTAGCTGCCCACTGCCGCCGGCCGCCTGCGTGAGCCATCACTTGGGCTTTTTGAAGCGAAGCAGAACCTGGTCCGTGTGACCGCGGACAGACGGATCGAACACATTCTTGGTGTGATCGTCGGCCTTGTTCGCCAAAATGGAGCTCTCGCCATCCAGTTTGAAGCCGGCCGCCAGCACATCCGACTTGACTCTTGCCGGATCGATACGGTGCAGCGTAGCGGTGGCACTGATCCCCGATCCCTCCATCGCTGCATGATCCAACACGACATAGACGCCGCCCGGCTTCAGGGCGGCAAACACCGCCCTATTGAATGCGGGTACGTCCGCCGGTCCCATGAACTTGTTGTACAGATCGTGGTAATTCTGTCGAATGAACACGGCATCAAGGCCGGACGGCAACGGCGAGGCGACCGGGTCCTCACTGACGATGACATTGGGCGACTGACTCGCGAGGGCCTTCATATGTGCCAATGCGTCGGGGTGGGCCTTGACGACTTCGGCCGTTTCAACCGCGTACACCTTGCCGGAAGGTCCGACAGCCTGCGCAAGGGACGCGGTAAGACGACCTGCCACAATATCGGCTACTTTGTCACCCTTCTTAAGTCCGATGAATGCGACAACCTCCGACGCCTTCCAAGCGGGATCGACCGTCGGCGCGGCGGATTGTGAAAATGCGCCGCTGGCAGCGCCAATTGAGATAGCAAGCGTTACGCACAATCCGAGCTTTCGCATGTGCCGATCCTTTTAGGTGGTTTCACAGTAAGCGGTGCGTATTCTTCTGAATCACCGGTCAGCAATTCGCCCCGCTCATCTGCGCATCGGCGCCAGCTTACCCCAACGGCATACTCCCGCGCCAAATTCGCCTTCCTTCCCACCTGCCCGGAAATGCCCGCCGGATGCGACGAAATTCCGCCACGGCGCCGGAATCCCCACGAAATTAAATCCAGTCCCGCGGTAGATACTTGACGGCGTCAAGTATCTGGCTATGATGTGGCGATGAGATCGAGACCGTCCACGGACAGCTCCGCGCCCAGGGTCATCGCTGAAGTTAGACAATTCAACCGCTTCTATACGCGATGTATCGGCCTGCTCGATCGACAATTGCTCGACAGTGCCTTCACGCTCACGGAGGCGCGTGTCCTGTATGAACTTGCCCACAAGCAATCCACGACCGCCTCGGCGATTGCGGCGGATCTCGGGCTGGACCTTGGCTACTTGAGCCGCATCCTGAACGTGTTCGAGCGGCGCCGCTACATCAAGCGCGCGCGGTCGAGCACCGATACACGGCAATACCACATCACATTGACGCGGCTGGGCCGCCGACGATTCCTGCCGCTCGATAAAGCGGCCCGCATGCAGATCGAAAGCCTGATCGAACCATTGCAGGCCGATCGCCGCGACCGGCTGGTCGAATCGATGCGCACCATCCAGGACCTGCTGTCGGCCGACCCGGTGGAATCAAAGGCATACCGGCTGAGAGGTCTGCGCACGGGCGACATTGGATGGATCATCCATCGACAAGCGCTGCTATATCAACAGGAATACGGCTGGGACATCGGTTATGAGGCTTTGGTGGCAGAGATTCTCGGGGGCTTCGTAAAGTCGTTCGACGCAGCCTCGGAAAATGCATGGATCGCCGAGCTTGATCGGAAGATCCTCGGGTCGGTATTTTTGGTGCGCGCTTCGGACAAGATCGCAAAGCTGCGCCTGCTGTACGTTGAGCCGAGCGCCCGGGGCCTCGGCATCGGCCGCCGCCTCGTCGAGGAATGCATCGCCTTCGCACGCACCAAGGGCTACGAGACGCTCACCCTCTGGACCAATGACGTTTTGATCTCCGCACGCAGGATTTATCAGGCGGCGGGATTTCGGCTGGTTCGCGAGGAGCAACATCATTCGTTCGGCAAGGATCTTGTCGGGCAGACTTGGGACCTGGCGCTTCGGGTCGGTGCGCAGGAATTACAGTGACCTCATGGTCGTGAAAGTGAAGGGCGAATTCGACAGCGGCCGCGCGTGGAGTAATCCACCTGCTGCGAGGGCAGCAGACGCATCGAGGGGAGGCGCGTATGCTCTGCGGAGCTTTGCACTTGTGACGGTGACCCAGCACGCGGCGGCAGCGACGGCAGGTGAATATTCATGCGCATTGTTGGACTCGGACACGGCCTGTTCGCAATGGCTGGAGCGGGCCTCGCCGCCGGCGCAGGTCTTTGCTGCGCGCGCACGGCCTTGCGGGGGACCGGGCGCCGGCTCGGATAGGGCTCGATCATGACAAGGATCCGCGCGTTTCTCATCATCGTCATTGTCGCCTTGGCACATCCTGCACGGAGTCAGGACAGTGATGTGGTTCGCCTGCGAGTCGATTCCAACCAGGCAGGCCCGAGAATCGATCGCCACATCTTCGGTCAGTTTGCCGAGCATCTGGGCCGCGGCATCTACGAAGGCATCTGGGTCGGCCCCGGCTCGACCATTCCCAACACTCGAGGAATCCGCAGCGACGTCGTGGCCGCGCTCAAAGAGCTGCAAGTTCCGGTGGTACGTTGGCCCGGCGGTTGCTTCGCCGACGAATATCATTGGCGCAAGGGAATAGGGCCGGCCGACAAGCGGCCCGCGACCCTCAATCCTAATTGGGGCGGTGTCATCGAGCCGAACAGTTTCGGTACGCACGAATTCATGGACTTCGCGGAACAGATCGGCGCAGAAGCCTATATTTCCGTGAATGTCGGGTCCGGCACTGCGCAGGAAGCCGCGGAATGGCTGGAATACATGACTGCGGATAAGCCGAGCGCCTTGGCGCAGGAGCGCGCCGGCAACGGGCATCCAGCTCCTTACAAGATCGCCTACCTGGGAATCGGCAACGAGAGCTGGGGCTGCGGCGGCGCCATGTCGGCCGAGTACTACCTGAGTCAGCTGAAGATTTACAGCCGCTATGCGCGCAGCTACAACGGTGCCGCGGCGATGCAGAGGATTGCGGTCGGTCCGGACGGCGGCGATACCGGCTATACCGAGGCAATCATGAAGGCCTGGCAGAACAAGGTCTGGAGCTGGGATATCGAGGGGCTGTCCATGCATTCGTACACCGTCGGCAAGTGGCCGCCGTCGTACAAATCCATGGGCTTCGGTGAGGCGCAATACGCGGCCCTGCTCAAGGAAACCCTGCGCATGGAGGAGCTGATCGCGACGCACAGCGCCATCATGGACACACACGACCCGCAGAAGAAGATCGGCCTCATGGTGGATGAATGGGGCGCATGGCTGGCGCCGACCCCGGGCACGAACCCGGGATTTCTCGAGCAGCAGAACAGCCAACGCGATGCCATCATTGCCGCATTGAACATCAATACCTTCGCCCGCCACGCCGATCGCGTGCGCATGGCGAACATCGCGCAGATGATCAACGTGCTGCAGGCGATGATTCTCACCGACAAAGAAAGGATGATCCGGACGCCGACCTACTACATCTTTCGCATGTATGTGCCTTTTCAGGATGCGCGGCTCGTACCCGTGACCGTCGATGCGGGTACCTACGTCTACCGGAATATTACGCTGCCGCGGGTGGATGCCGTCGCAGCCAGGGCGAGGAGCGGCCGGCTTTGGCTGTCACTGACCAACGTGGATCCCGATCGGACAGTGCAGGTTGAGGTGACTGCGGCGGGCGCGAAGCGTGCCGAAGGCGAAATACTGTCCTCGCCCAAGGTCGACAGCGTGAACACCTTCGAATCTCCGGCCACGGTGTCCCCCAAGCCCTTCTTCGCGCGATCGCAGGGCGGCAGGCTGATCTTGAAGTTGGCGCCGCACTCGGTCACCGTGGTCTGTTTGGAAGGTTGAGCGACTCCATGCAAGTAGCGAAATCTCGCGTTCCGGTGCTGGCCGCCGCCCTTATCGCCGGCCAATTGCACGCGCAAACGGCACCGCAGCCCGGGTACCTCAATACGGCTTTGCCGGCGCAGCAGCGGGCACGGGACCTCGTCGGCCGCATGACGGTGGAAGAGAAAGTCACGCAACTGGTGAACCAGTCGCGTGCGATTCCGAGGTTGGGCATACCTGCCTACGATTGGTGGAGCGAAGCCTTGCACGGGGTGGCCACGAACGGAACCACGGAATTTCCCGAACCGATCGGGCTGGCCGCGACTTTCGACCCCGATGCAATTCACCGCATGGCCGTCGTCATCGGTACCGAAGGGCGCATCAAACACGTGCAGGCGATGCGCGAGGGTCACAGCAATATTTTCCAAGGGTTGGATTTCTGGGCGCCCAACATCAATATTTTCCGCGATCCGCGCTGGGGGCGCGGGCAGGAAACATACGGGGAAGATCCCTTTCTGAGCGCGCGTTTGGGCGTTGCGTTCGTCACCGGCCTGCAGGGCGATGATTCGAAATACTATCGCGCTGTTTCAACCCCCAAGCACTTTGCCGTGCACAGCGGCCCTGAGCCCACGCGCCACACGGCCGACGTCAAGGTGAGCAAGCACGATGAGCTGGACACTTATCTGCCGGCGTTCCGTGCGACAGTGACCGAAGGCAAGGCAGGTTCCGTCATGTGCGCCTACAACAGCATCAACGGGCAACCCGCTTGTGCCAACGAATTCCTGCTGCAGAACCAGCTGCGCGGCAAGTGGGGCTTTCGGGGATATGTGGTCTCGGATTGCGAAGCCGTCGTCAATATATTCCGCGACCACCACTTCACGAAGACCCAGGCGGAAGCGTCTGCGCTTGCAGTGCGGCGGGGAATGGACAACGAGTGCGTGGATTTCATCGCAAAGGTGCACGACGATCACGACTACAGGCCGTATCTGGATGCCTACAAGCAGGGCATCCTCGAGGAAAGGGGGATCGATGCGGCGCTGATACGTCTATTCACGGCTCGAATGAGGCTGGGGATGTTCGATCCACCGGAAATGGTGCCTTACTCGCAGATTGACGAAAAGGAGCTGGACAGCGCAGAGCATCGCGCGATGGCGCGCGCGCTCGCAAATGAAGCGATGGTGCTGCTGAAGAACGACGGCACTCTGCCGTTGCGCAAGGGCGCACTGAGAATCGCCGTGGTCGGACCCTTGGCGGATCAAACCAGATATCTGCTGGGCAATTACACCGGCACGCCGACGCACATCGTGTCCGTGCTCGAGGGGCTGAGGGCGGAGTTTCCCGCGGCACAGATCGCCTTCGTGGCCGGTACTCAATTTCTGCGCGATGAGGGAAATCCGGTGCCGGCCTCGGCGCTGACGACACCTGGAGGGCAGCCGGGGCTCACTGCGGAGTTCTCCACCGCCGAAGTGTTCGGGCCGCAGGGACCGATTCTTGCGAGCCGGCAAGTGGCCGTGCTCGACCTCGCGACGCAAGCCGTTCCGCCGGAAGCCGCCGGCAAGTTTCCGCTGCGGGTGGAGTGGAATGGCTTTCTAGAGCCGCAGGAAACGGGAGAATTCAATCTCGGCGTGAGCGCTGAAGGCGCCTTCGCCAAGCTCTCGGTGGACGGCAAGCCGCTCGCCCAAGAATTCGTGATGGACCAGCCGGGTCTGCATGCCGCAATGGGGCACATCCGTCTGCAGCAAGGGCGGAAAGTGGCGATCGACGTCGTCTACTATCGAACCAAGCCGGGCCCCGCCCGCGCGCAGCTCATTTGGTCGAAATACGACCCGACACCTGATCCCGCGGCGATTGCAGCCGCGAAAAACGCCGACGTCGTGGTGGCGGTACTCGGAATCACGAGCCAATTGGAAGGCGAAGAGATGCCCGTGAGCGAGGAGGGCTTCAAAGGCGGCGATCGTACCAGTCTGGATCTGCCGAAACCCGAACGAGAGTTGCTGGAAGCGCTGGCCGCAACCGGCAAGCCCGTCGTTCTGGTGCTCGCCAACGGCAGCGCGCTCGCCGTGAATTGGGCCAAGGAACATGTGAACGCGATCCTTGAGTCCTGGTATGCAGGCGAGGAGGGCGGAGCGGCCGTCGCGGAAACCATCTCCGGCAAGAACAATCCCGCAGGCCGGCTGCCCGTGACGTTTTACACCGGAGTCGGACAATTGCCGCCTTTCGAAGACTATTCGATGAGCGGCCGGACATACCGTTATTTTGCGGGCAAGCCGTTATATCCGTTCGGCTATGGACTGAGCTACACGAGGTTTTCGTACGGTGGGATGACGCTGCCGCACGGTTCGATCAAGGCGGGGGCGCCGCTGATCGTGAGCGCGACCGTGACCAACACCGGCAAGCGCGAGGGAGATGAGGTCGCCCAACTGTATCTTTCCTTCCCGAAGGTCCCTGGAGCGCCGTTGCGCGCGTTGCGCGGATTCAGGCGCATTCATCTCATGCCCGGGGAGTCGACCAGGGTGCGGTTTGAACTGCGTGGGCGCGATATGAGCATGGTCACGGAACAGGGGCGAATCATCATTGCAGGGGGCATATATTCAGTCGCCATCGGCGGCGGACAGCCGGACGCGGAGGCAGCATCGATTGCGGGAACATTCCGGGTCGCCGGCACGAGAGTACTCCCCGAGTAGCTGAGATCCGACCGGCTGCGGTGGAAGTTCATGGGGCACATCGGATAGCATGGTGGCCATCCTCGAACGAGCGGTTGACTAGTGCTTTAGCGGCCCGTCCACCGAGGTTTGCGTTTCTCGGTGAAGGCGCGGGTCCCTTCCTTGAGGTCGTCCGATCGAACGACCCGCTGCACCGCATCCAGTGAATCGTGCAGCTCGAAGGCCTCGTGCTCGGGCACCATTTCTGTGTGGCGCAGCAGCTGCTTGATCGCGGGAAACAGCAGCGGCGGTCCCTCGATCAGCTGTCGCGCGATCTCACGCGCCTTGAGCATTGCATGTCCGCGCGGAACGACGTGATTTGCGAGGCCCCAGTGCTTGGCCTCCGCGGCGTCCATCCATCGTCCGGTCAGCAGGAACTCCACCGCGACATGATACGGGATGCGCCGCCGCAGCTTGATGGTGCCGGCATCGGCCAGCACGCCGACGTTGATCTCGGGAAGCGCGAACTTCGCGTGTTCCTCCATGACGATGATGTCGGTGCCGAGAACGATTTCGAAGCCTCCGCCGCAGGCGATGCCGTTGACCGCCGCGATGATGGGTTTGTTGAGATTTCTGGGATAGTTGAAGCCGGCGAAACCGCCGACTCCCCAGTCGGAGTCCGACTCTTCGCCGGCGGTGGCCGCTTTTAGATCCCAGCCGGGCGAGAAAAACCGATCGCCTGCACCCGTGACGATGGCGATGCGCAGATCCGGATCGTCGCGAAATGAGCTGACGATCTGGTTCAGGCGGCGGCTCGCCTTCAGATCGATGGCATTGGCCTTCGGCCGATCGATGGTGATCTCAAGTACTGCGCCGTCTTTGACGGTATGAACTCCATCTGTCATGTGACCCCCTTCAAGAAGCTTCTCTCAACCGAATCATCGCATCCACCGCGACGGCACCCAAACCGGAAGGGCGCACGATCACGGGATTCACGTCCAGTTCGACCAGCGTCGCCACATGGTCGCGTGCGTACCGCGCCACGCCCAGAACGGCGGCGATCAGCGCATCCACGTCCGCGGCCGGCTTGCCGCGGTAGCCGGCGAGCAATCTACGCAAGGTGAGGCGCTGCAGCCCGGATTGTATGGACTCCCGCGTCCACGGAGGCAGCAGGCTGACACTGTCCGCCAGGATCTCCGTGAGTACGCCGCCGGTGCCGAGGACCATCACCTGGCCGAATTGTGGATCGACCGTGACGCCGACCAAGACTTCGGCCACCCCGTCGGTGAACATTTCCTCCACCAGGAGAGTATCCGAGAGCCTCGTCAGCCTGGTGGCCGCGCTGCGCGCATCGGCTTCGTTTCGTATATTGAGCACCACTCCGCCCAGCTCGGTCTTGTGCTCGAGGTGCGCGCCGGAGGCCTTGATCGCCACCGGAAAACCCAGGGCCGCGGCCGCTTCGGCCGCCTCATGCGCGGGCACCAGCCTGCCGCGGGGGACGCGCAGGCCGTACGCGGCGAGCGCAGCCTTGCCTTCGTACTCTCCGAGCGAACCTATGTCCGCGCAGCCGGCGGCGCCTTTGGGCGGCAGCTGCAATTGCACCCCCCCGTGCCCCGACCACGCCAGGCCGACGCCGCCGGCCAGTGAGATGGCCTCCAGCGCTTCGCGCTGCCCCTGCAGAGGAATCACCCCGGCGTCCAGGCAGCGCCTGCGAACGCTCTCGCGAATCGTCTCGGGCAGCGAGGCGATCAATGCGGCCCGGGTGGGCGCTCCCTGCGCGGCCTCGATGAACACATTGATGACGGCGTCGTACGCCGCAGGGTCGGCGCGACCCTCGGGTGGATTGTCCAGCATGAATCCTGCTGCATCGTAGCCGCAGTGCAGAACCTCGCTGAACACGCGCTTCAACGCAGGCGGATCGAACCACAAATAGGTGTGAATATCGAAGGGGTTGGCGATGGTGACGCGGTCGGTCAGCACTTCTCGCAACTTTTCGCTGCTCGCGGCACTCAAGGGAGCGAAGTCCAAGGGCATGTCGCGCGACACGTCGGCCGTCATGGCCATGTCGCCTCCCGAGGCTCCCATCACGAGGATCTTGCGCCCGGCGAGAGGACCTCCGGTGTGAAACAGCTTCAGGGTTTCGCACAGCGTTGCGAGGGTATCGCAGCGGGCAATACCCGCCTGGCGGCAAAAGGCTTCGAACACCTCATCGGCGCCCGCCAAGGCGCCGGTGTGACTGTGCGCGGTTCGCGCCGCCGCCGCGGTGCGGCCGGATTTGATGGCGGCGATGGGTTTGCCTGCCATGTGCGCGCGTTGCGCCGCGCGTGCAAAGCGCTCGGGGTCCTTGATGCCCTCGAGATACAGTCCGAACGCCGTCACACGCGCATCCTCGCAGAGGATCTCGATCAGATCCTCCACCGCCAGGCAGGTTTGGTTGCCCACGGTGAACAGACAACCGATCGGCAAGGAGCGCTGATTGAACATGAGCGTGAGCGCGATGGTGCCGCTCTGGCAGATGAGCGCGACGCCGCGCTCGATGGGCGAGCCGACGATCTGGTCCGGCATCATCGCCACGCGGTCGAAGAAGTTGACGTACCCGTAGCAATTCGGGCCGAAATACGGAAGCGCTCCGGCATTGCGGGCCAGCTCGCGCGTGAGTTCGAATCCGGCGGCCGTGCCGGTCTCGGAGAAACCCGCGGTGAAGCACACGAAGCCTCCCGCGCCGCGCGCGGCCAACGCGCCGGCGACGCCGGGCGCCTCGTGATTCGGCACCGCAAGGAACACCGCGTCGGGACTGCCCGGAAGCTCGGCAACGGACCGATAGTAGGTGGTCGCGGCAGTGCATGGCCGCGTCGGATGCACCCGCCACAGAACCCCCGGGTAACCGACCGCGGCATTGCCCGCGGCAACCGCATCGGTCCAGGCGCCGGCACCTATCAGGGCGATGCTGCGGGGCGCGATGAGCCGTTGAATGTCCATCGGCGGTGCGCGTCAGCGACGTTTCAATTCGATCTTGCGCGAGCCCGGCACGAAGGCCTCATGCGCGGCAGGGGAGAGCTTGAGGCCTCCGAGCATGGCGGTCACTTCGTCGGGAAACGCCGCGGCCCGGGGCTTATCCCCCTGATGCACGTGCAGCAGCATCATCTCTGCGGTGGCGACCGGTTCGCTGACCCGTGAACACACGAATCTCAAGCCGATGTGGATGCGCTTGCGGTCGAAATCCAAAACGGACGAGACGACGCACAAATCGTCCGAACTCTTGACCTCGTGCAGGTAGTGCAGATGCGCCTCGAGCGTATATAAGGTGCAATGCGTGCGCTCGCGGTATGCCGCATCGAGCCCGAGGATGTCCATCACGTCGTCGATGGCGAGGCTCGCCACCAGGCCGTAGTAGGCATCGCGCAAATGGCCGTTGTAGTCGATCCATTCCGGCTGGATCTTGGTGCGATAGGCGGGAAGCTCGGTCACCGCAGTCGCTCAACGCAGCTTGAGCTTTTCGCGGGCCTGTGCGGGATTCAATACACGCGCTCCCAAGGCCTCGATGATGGTGCGCGCCTTCTCCACCAGCTGCGCATTGCTGGCATACACCCCCTTGCTCAGGTACAGATTGTCCTCGAGACCGACCCGCACATTGCCGCCGAGCAACACCGCCTGCGCAACCCAGGGCATTTGCATGCGGCTGATGGCGAAGGCGCCCCAATTGCAGTCCTCCGGCAACGAATTGACCATGGCGAGCAGATGGCCCACGTCGGCGGGCACTCCATAGGGAATGCCCATACACAGCTGAATGAGCGACGGGGCGCTCAGGAGCCCTTCCTTGATCATCTGCTTGACGAACCAGAGATTGCCGGTGTCGAACACTTCCAGTTCCGGCTTGACTCCCAGTTCCTTGGCGATGGCGGCGCCCTGGCGCAGGTAATTGGGGGTGGAGACATAGGCGCGGTTGCCGTCGCCGAAATTCAAGGAGCCGCAGTCCAGGGTGGCGATGTCGGGCCGGTACAGACCTTCATGGCACAGGTCGATGACGTGGCGCATGCGGTCCTCCTGGCTGACGAAATCGCTGCCGGGGCCCGGCGTGTCCTTCAATCCATGATCCCCAACGACGATGTAGCCGCCCATGCCGCAGGTGAGATTTACGATCACATCGACCTTGCTCTCGCGGATGCGCTTGACCACCTCGCGGTAGTGCCTGGTCTCCATGCTGAAGGCGCCGGTGTCCGGCTCGCGCACGTGGATGTGGACGATGGCGGCGCCCGCCTGGGCCGCCGCGACGGCGGTGGCGGCGATTTGTTCCGGAGTGACCGCGCAATGCGGGCTCTTAGTGACCTTGGTGTCGTCGCCGGTGACGGCGCAGGAGATGATGACGTCGTGGTTCATGAAATTTCCCCGTTGCGGTTGGGCGGCCCGTTGCGCCGAAGCCCGTTATATTATCTTGATGATAATATTTAAACCATAATACCGCAACGGCGGATTCCAGGCATGCGCGAATCGGGCTAGCGGGAGCCGGCCAACGCCTGGATGATTTCGGCCTCGCCGCAGACCCCTAGAATCCGGCCGTTCTCCTCGAGCAGCACCGGATGTCCCGTGGCCTGACGCAGGCGGATGATGGATTGCAGCGACAGCGAGGCGGGAACCACGGCGAGCCCCGGCTCGAGGCGTGCGAGATCGGCGTCGTCTTGAATGCGGCGGTAGGCCTGTGCCACGCCGTCGAGGTGCAGCCCCAGCACCTCGTCCGAGGAGCTGACGGAGAGCCGGTAGCGGCGCGCGGCGTCCAGCCACACATGCCCCGCGTCGCCCGCGAGCAGTGCCCGGCGGTGCATGATCATGCCGCCGGTGAGCACGGTCAAAGGATTCATGTGGCGCACGAATTCCGCAACGTAGTCGTCCGCGGGTGCCAGTACGATGTCCTCGGCCGTTCCCGTTTGGATGATCCGCCCGTTTTGCAGAATGGAAATACGATCTCCCAGCCGCAATGCCTCATCCAGGTCGTGGCTGACGAACAGGATGGTTTTTTTTACCCGCTCCTGCAGGGCGAGCAATTCTCCCTGCAGCCTGCCGCGAATCAAGGGATCGAGCGCGGAGAACGGCTCGTCCATGAGCAGAATGTCGGCATCGGTGGCAAAGGCGCGCGCGAGCCCGACGCGCTGCTGCATGCCGCCCGACAATTCGCTCACGTAGCGGTCCGCCCATTGCGACAGTCCGACCAGCTCCAGCTTTTCATCGACGATGGTCCTGCGCCGTGCGGCGACCTCGCCGCGCAGCTCGAGTCCGAAGCCGACGTTTTCGCGCACGGTTCTCCAGGGCAGGAGTCCGAACTGCTGAAAGACCATGGCCACGCGCTCGCGCCGCAGCCGGCGCATTTGCAACGTATCGCAGGTGGCGACGTCGATGGACGAGTCGCCGTCGCGCACCCATACATGTCCCCGCGTGACGGGGTTCAGGCCGTTGGCCGCCCGCAGGAGCGTGGACTTGCCCGAGCCGGAGAGTCCCATGAGCACCGAAATCTCGCCGCGCGCCACGCTCAAATTCGCGCCCGCCACCCCGACGATGACGCCGTGCTTTTTTTGAATGTCGGCGCGGGTGGCTCCGCTGTCGAGCGCGGCCAGCGCATCGCGCAAACCCTTGCGCCCGTCGCGCCCGCCGCCCGCGAACAGAATGTCGACGTCCTTGAATTCCACGGCGGAGTTCATCGGGACTCTCCGCGCTCTTTCGGGCGGCTGATGCGATCCAGAACGATCGCGAGCAACACGATGGTGAATCCCGCCTCGAAGCCCATGCCCACCTGCACCGAGTTGAGCGCGCGCACCACCGGCACGCCGAGGCCGCCGGCGCCGACCAGGGCGGCAATCACCACCATTGATAGGCTGAGCATGATGCACTGAGTGATGCCGGCGATGATGGTGGATGCGGCGCTCGGCAATTCCACCTTCCACAGTAGCTGCATGGGCGTGGCGCCGAAGGCTTCTCCCGCCTCGATGAGCGGCTTGGGCACGGAGGAGATGCCGAGATGCGTGAGGCGGATGGGCGCGGGCAGCGCGAAGATCACCGTCGAAATCAATCCCGGCACCACGCCGAGTCCGAACAGCACCAGCGTCGGAATCAAGTATACGAAGGTCGGCAGGGTCTGCATCAAATCGAGCACGGGCCTCAAGGCCGCGAACAGCCGCGGCCGGTGAGCGGCGGCAATCCCGACAGGCACGCCGATGGCAGTCGACGCCAAGGTGGCGACCATCACGAGCGACAGCGTCTCGAGCGTCGCCAGCCAGTAGCCCTGATTCAAGATGAAGAGCAGCGCCAGAGCCACGAAGGCGGTGAGCGTCCACGAGCGGCGCAGCACCCACGCCAGCGCCGCGACCGCAGCAATCAGCACGAGCGCGGGTAGGGCGCGCAGCAACGCCGTCAGGCCGTCGACCATGCCGCGGATGACGATGGATATGCCGTTGAACACAAAAGTGCCGTGCGCCTTGACGTAGTCGATGGCCACCGCCATGGCGTCGCCCACCGGAATCTTGTGGCTGACGATCCATTGCTCGAATCCGCCGGGATGCGGCGGCGGCGCCGCGCGCGCCAAGGCAGTGAGGGCCGGCCGGCCGTCGAAGGTCAGCACTCCCGCCAGCCAGGCCTTGACCGCCGCGGGATTCGCTTTCAACCACTTCGTGGCTGCAACGTCGGGCGGCTCATGCCGGTCCAGGATCGCCGCCATCATTTCGCTCTCGCCGCGCAGGGTGAATTTCAGATTGGCGAGCAGGCGGCCGATGTTGGGGCATTCAGCGCTGTAGCCCTTGCGGGTCACGGTATAAATGGTGGCGCCGCCGTAGTTGGGACCGAAGAACGCATCGCCGCCGGCGAGGTACTTCAAGTCGAAGCGCATGTTCATGGGATGCGGCTCCCATGCGAGGAATACGATGGGCTTCTTGTCGTGATAGGCGCGCTCCACCTGCGCCAGCATGCCTTGCTCGCTGGATTCGACCAACTTGAAGCCGCCGAGTCCGAATTGATCCTGCTTGAGCATGTCCAGCACATGCCGGTTACCGTCATTGCCCGGTTCGATTCCGTAGATCGAGTCGTTGAGCGCCGGGCCGAAGCGTTGGATGTCCTTGAAGTCCCGAAGTCCCGCGGCATAGGTGTAGGCCGGAACCGCCAGCGTGTACTTGGCGTCGGTCAGATTGGCACCGATCACCACCACCGTTCCGTCTTCGACGTAATGACCCCGATCGCCCGCCTGGGCCGGCATCCAATTGCCGAGGAAGACGTCGAGGTCGTTGTTCTGAAGAGAGGCGAAGGTCACCGGAACCGATAGCACGGTGACCGTCGGCGAGTAGCCGATGGAGCGCAGCAACTGAGCGATCAGTGCGGTGGTGGAGGTGACATCGGTCCAGCCTACGTCGGAGAAACGCACGGTTTGGCAGCTCGGTGGATCGCGCGGGCCGCCGGCCGCCGGCGGCGTGTCGCTGATCGGCGCAGCCGTATTGCCGACGGTCACCGCAGTGCTCAACATGGCTGGGGCCGCTTCGGCTTGCACCGGCAGCGCCAACACGGCCATGAGCGCATAGCGCGATAGCGTCATGCCACCACTGAGTGAGAGGCCAGCGTGCCTATGTAACGGCGACCCTTGAGTGCGTACCACAGTAGACCGGCCCCCAGAATCACTCCCGTATATGCGAACGCACCCCACGTGTTGTACCAAGGAGTGCCGTAAATGGCTTCGCGCGGCCACGCCAGATTGAGTGCCATCCCGGCGCCCCACAGTACCGCAAAGACATTGACCAACAATCCCCACCTGCCCATTGTGAAGTAGCCGCCCGCGGCGAGATCGGCGGGGGGCCAGTGCCCGCGCAGACGCTTCATCAGCAGAGGCCCCGTCACCATCAAGTACGCCAGGTAGATCATGATAACGGCGATCGACGTCAGTACGGTGAAGATCTTGGGCTGTCCGATGTTGACCACCAGGATCAGCGCGGCGATCACGCCGATGACGATGGCGGGGGTGATCGGCGTCTGAGTCTTGGGATTCACCCGAGCGAGTTTCTCCCCGAACGGAAGCGCATTGTCGCGCGCCATCGCGAAGGTCATTCGGATGGCGGCGGTGTGCACGGCCAGCGAGCACACGCTCACCGCAATCACGATGCAGATCAGGAATATCTTGCCCAGCGGACCCCACATCACTTGTTCGACGATGTATTGCAGGCCGCCGCTGCTGCTGGCGATCTGCGGGTCGCGGAGGTTGGGTGCCGACAATATCGCGAACACCAGGATCGAGCCGCCGATGACGAAGGATGCAAGGATGGCTCGCAGGATCGCCCGGGGAGCCGTGCGACGAGGCTCGACCGTCTCCTCGCCCAGCGAACTCGCGGTGTCGAATCCGTACATTACATATCCCGATGCCAGCGACGCCATGAGAAATGCGCCCATAAAGCCGTTACCGGCGCCGTACCCATTTGCAGAGAAAAACACTTCGGGCCCGCGCCTGGTGTGACACGCCAGAATGATTGCAATCAAGCAAGCGGCAATCAGCTCAATAAAAACGCCCGCGCTGTTGATCATTGCCATCAACCGCACCCCGAGCGCATTGACGACCGTGGTGAAGAGGATCAGGGCCGTACCGAGGATCACTGCGTTGGTGGCGAAATCGTACGCACCTGAGCCGTCGCCAACGATCTGAAAACCGCTCCACAAGCGTGGTAGGTTGAGTTGCAGCGCAAGCACCACTGCCGACAGAGTAACGATCGAGGCGGTGAGCATCAGCCAACCCGCAGACCAGCTCACGATGCGGCTGCCCAGCTGTTTGGACCAATTGTAGACCGATCCTGCAACCGGGTATTTCGCGGCCAGTTCCATGAAGCACAGCGCGACGGCGAGCTGGCCGATCAATACCATTGGCCAAGACCATAGATAAGCCGGTCCGGCAGTACCGAAACCGAAATAGAACAGCTGAAAAGTGCCGGTAAGGATCGAGATATAGCTGACACCGGCGGCAAAGCTGCCGAACTTTCCGATTCCGCGATCGAGCGACTCCCTGTACCCGAAGTGTTCCATGCCGCTGTCGGTCCGAGCGGTATCGGCCTCTTTACCCATTGGCATACCCCTAGTGAATCGATGTGCTCGAGAGCTTGACCCGGCGCCCTGCTGGGCGGCATGATTGACCTGGCGATGCACGCTTTGAACAGCAGTTTAACGAGTTCTTTTTAGCGTTCACTAATGCATCCCTAGTGATTGAAAATAAACGCATAAGATCTATTCTTAGTATCTTAGACACAGTTTCTGCCGGGCGTCCACTCGGCCTCCGGAATAACGGGGAATCGTCAAATTGAACAATCAATCAATAAGCTTCGCCGAAGACTCCCCATCCCCGATCGAAGACTCTCGGCGTCGCCAGCTCGTGGAGGTCACCATCGATAGCCTAGCGGAAGTTGGCTACGTGGGCACGACGCTCGCGCAGATCGCCGCGCGGGCGGGTGTCTCGCCGGGACTGGTCGCTCATTACTTCGGCGACAAGGATGGCCTGCTCGAGGCGGCCTTTCGATCCTTGGCGCGCCGCGTGGGCCATCACGTTCGCGCCCGGCTGCGGCAGGCCGCCACCCCGCGTGGCCGTATACAGGCGGTCATCGACGCCAATCTCGCGCCCGAGGAATTCGAACGGCGCACCGGCACCGCTTGGCTCGCGTTTTGGGGTCAGGTCCTGCAGGTCGAAGGCCTGCGGCGCGTTCAATCCGTGTATCAGCGGCGCACCCTGTCGAATCTGCGCAACTATCTGAAAAAACTCCTGCCGCCGGATGAGGCGCGGCCGCTCGCGGCCATGATCGCGGCCATGATCGACGGAGTATGGCTGCGCGCTGCGCTCTCCGGCTGGCGCGAGGCCGATAGCGAAAGTGCACGCGCGCTTCTCACCGCATTCGTCGACGGCCGGCTCAAAGGCGCGGCGTCGGCGGCAGCGCAGGGGCGCGCGGCGCGCGGCGGCATCCGCGCTCCCGCGGGCGGCGAGCGCTTTGCGTCCATCAATCCAGCGACCGGCGAAGTGCTGGGCTATGTGACGGCCGCGGGCCCCGCTGAGGTGGATGCGGCCGTACGCGCTGCGCGGCGTGGACAGGAAGTGTGGGCGGCGAAGTCCGGGGTTGAACGCGCGCGAATATTGCGCCGTGCGGCCGACCGCCTAAGGTCGCGCAATGAGGAACTCGCAGAGCTTGAGACGCGCGACACCGGCAAGCCCATCCAGGAGACCCGGGTGGTCGATGTGATCTCGGGCGCAGACTGCCTGGAATACTTTGCCGGCCTCGCACAGAGTCTGAGCGGCGAGCACCTCGATTTGGGCCCCGCAGCCTTCGGCTACACGCGGCGCGAACCGCTGGGCGTGGTGGCGGGAATAGGCGCATGGAATTACCCGCTGCAGATCGCCTGTTGGAAGGCTGCGCCGGCGCTCGCGTGCGGCAATGCCATGATATTCAAGCCCGCGGAGCTGACGCCGTTCACCGCGGTGAAGCTGGAGGAGATATTTCTCGAGGCGGGATTGCCGCCGGGAGTATTTCAAGTCGTGCAGGGATTCGCGGACACCGGCCGCCTGCTCACCCGCCATCCCGATATCCGCAAGGTGTCGCTCACCGGCGAAGTCGGCACGGGCAAGGCGGTGATGAGCGACGCCGCGCAAACCTTGAAGAACGTCACTCTGGAGCTGGGCGGCAAATCCCCGCTGATCATATTCGGCGATGCCAGCCTCGACAATGCCGTGTCCGGCGCCATGCTCGCGAATTTCTACTCCTCGGGACAGGTGTGCTCCAACGGCACACGTGTTTTCGTGCACCGCTCCGTGAAGGCCGCCTTCCTCGAGCGGCTGGTGAAGCGCGTCAACGCGATGCGCATCGGCGATCCCCTGGACCCGGCGACTCAAGTCGGACCCTTGGTGTCCGAGCAGCACATGCACAAGGTGCTGTCCTATCTGGAGCGCGGCCGCGCAGAGGGCGGACGTGTCCTCACGGGCGGAGCGCGGGTGACGGCGGGAGATTTGCGCAGGGGCTACTTCGTCGCGCCCACCGTTTTCGACAATTGCCGCGACGACATGGCCATCGTGCGTGAAGAGATTTTCGGCCCCGTCATGTCGGTGCTTGAGTTCGAGGACGAACAGGAAGTGATCGAGCGGGCCAACGCCACCGAGTTCGGTCTGGCTGCAGGCGTGTTCACCAACGATTTAACCCGTGCGCATCGGGTCATCTCCCGGCTGCAGGCCGGCACCTGCTGGATCAATCAGTACAACGTCACTCCGATCGAGCTGCCGTTCGGCGGCGTGAAACTTTCCGGTCTCGGCCGCGAGAACGGCCGTGCCGCAATCGAGCACTACACCCAGCTCAAGAGCGTGTATGTCGCGATGGGCGACATTGACTGCCCTTATTAGCGCCGGCGCGCGAATTCTACGGGGTCGAGGCGCGTCTGATGACTTGGCGGAAAAAGATAGGAGAGGAAGACTTTGGCGGATGAGACCTTTGACTATGTGATCGTGGGCGCAGGCTCCGCCGGTTGCGTGCTGGCCGATCGGTTGAGCGCGGACGGGCAGAGCCGCGTGCTGCTGCTGGAATACGGAGGATCGGACCGCTCCATCTTCATTCAAATGCCCTCGGCGCTGTCCATCCCCATGAACATGGAGAAGTACAATTGGTTTTATCACACCGAGCCGGAGCCGCACTTGGATGGGCGGCGCATGCATACCCCGCGCGGCAAGGTGTTGGGGGGCTCCTCCTCCATCAATGGCCTGGTTTACATTCGCGGCAATGCCCAGGATTTCGAAGGATGGAGCGCACAAGGGGCGGCGGGTTGGGCCTACCGCGACGTGCTGCCGTACTTTCGCCGCGCCGAAACCAGGGCTGAGGGAGGCGACCGGTATCGGGGCGACAGCGGCAAGCTTAAGACCTGCTACGGCACCCTGAGCAATCCCCTGCATGCGGCGTGGCTCGCGGCGGGCCGCGAAGCAGGCTACCCGCACACCGCCGATGTGAACGGCTTTCAGCAGGAGGGATTCGGGCGCATGGATATGACCGTCGGGGGCGGCAGGCGCTGCAGCGCCGCCAATGCCTACTTGAAGCCCGCCATGCACCGCGCCAAACTCACGGTTTCTACGCATTCGCTCGCCACCCGCATCCTCATCGAAGGCTCTCGGGCCGTCGGCCTCGAGTATGTGCGGGGCAACGAGGTGCACCGGGTTCGGGTCGAGCGCGAGCTCATCCTGTCCGGCGGTCCGATCAATTCGCCGCAATTGTTGAAGTTGTCGGGAGTGGGCCCGGCGGCCGAGCTGCGCTCGCACGGCATTCCCGTGGTGCGCGACTTACCCGGAGTGGGCGAGAATCTTCAGGATCACTTGGAATTCTACTTCCAGGTGGCGTGCAAGGAACCGATCACTCTGTATTCTTCCATCAAACCTTGGAATCGCGCCCTGATCGGCGCCCGCTGGCTGCTGCGCAAGGACGGCCTTGGCGCCACCAATCATTTCGAGACCTGCGGATTCATCCGCAGCCGTCCCGGGGTGCCTTATCCCGACATCCAATACCATTTCCTGCCGATGGCCGTGGCCTACGACGGCTCGACGCTGGCACAGGAGCACGGCTTCCAAGCGCACGTGGGGCCCATGCGCACCAAGAGCCGCGGCTGGGTGCGCCTGGCCTCGAGCAATCCGCGCGACAAACCGCGAATCCTGTTCAATTACCTGAGCGAGCCGGACGACTGGGCTGAAATGCGCGCCTGTGTCCGGCTGACTCGAGAGATCTTCGCGCAGCCGGCCTTCGATCGCTATCGCGGCCGTGAAATTCAACCGGGCGGCGAGGTCGAGAGCGACACCGACATCGATGCCTTCATCCGCGCCAAGGTCGAGAGCGCCTATCACCCATCGTGCTCCTGCAAAATGGGGGCTGCGCAGGACCCGATGGCGGTGGTCGATCCTGACACCCGGGTGCATGGGCTCGAGGGTTTGCGCGTGGTGGACTCATCGATCATGCCGTCGGTGACCACCGGCAATCTCAACGCGCCCACCATCATGCTGGCGGAAAAGGCCGCGGACCATATTCTGGGCCGCGGCCTCTTGCCGCCCGAGGATGCGCCGTTCTACGTCGCGCCGAACTGGAAGTCGGCGCAGCGCTAGTTTCACGGTGCGCGGCCTGCGTTGATGGCGCTGGTTGATTAAGGAACGTCTGAAAAACTGATGCTGAAGACGGATATGGCAATGGAACTTCGCTCTCGGTCGGCGCAACGGCAAGTTTCTGCGGAGACGTCTTTGTTTTGCGCCTCGCAATCCCGAGTTCGGCGACTTTCGCCGACACGTTCCTTACGCATTGAGCAATCTCCTTCGTACCAGGAACAGATTCGCGAGCGCCGCGGTGACCTCCAGCCGGTGCAGGTTCTGAAAACCGAAGACCCGCTTGATCACCCCAAACACGTGCTCGACCTTGGCACGGACGCTGGACTTGCGACGGTTGGTGGCCTTGACCGACTCATTGATGCGTTTGCCCCAGCGGTAACGTTGGTAAATCACAGTCCCTAACGCATGTCTGCCAGAAACTGGCTCGGCGTGTCGTCTTCGTGTATTTGGCGAATTCGATCGATTTCTGCTGCTTCATCGAGACCTCCCCATGACCTCAATCTTGCATCACAATAGGCAATGAATCCTCTCTTTCTTGGTATCTTCAACATTTCGCAAACGAGGGCAGGCCGGCATGCTGGATCACATTGGATACTCTGTCACAGACATCGACAGATCAAAGAGATTTTACCTTGCTGCGCTAATACCGTTATCGATCACGGTCGTCATGGAAGTCACCGCCGAACAAACGGGCAAGGATGCGCATGTGGGATTCGGCGCGAACGGCAAGCCGTTTTTCTGGATCGGCACTGCAGCAAAGCAAACCGGGTCCGTCCATGTGGCGTTTACCGCGGCTTCCCGAGCTCAAGTCGAGGCCTTCTACAAAGCGGCTATGACTGCGGGCGGGAGGGATAACGGAGCGCCCGGAGTCCGCGCGCACTATCATCCCAATTACTATGGGGCATTCGTGCTCGATCCAGACGGAAACAACGTCGAAGCGGTCTGCCATGCACCTGCGTGAGTTGAACGGCAAGGGTCGAGATTGAGTCTCAGAGGCACCGCTCCCACGCTCGGTTCTTCAGATCTTCTTAACCGTGGGTGCGCAATCCTTTGCGATGAGTTGCATGGCGGCCGGTATATACCGAGTTAAGATCAGCCGAACATGGAGCAGTCCCAATCTGAAGTCACGATAACGACCGACGGACGCTACCTTCGCGTGACCGTGTGCGGGCCTGCGATGCGCGGCGGTCTGCTCCGCGTGCTGGAACGGGTGCTCGCGGAGACCAAGTCGCGCGATATCTGGCGGGTGCTCGTCGATTTGACGGCGCATCCTGCGCCGGTGGGAACGTTTGAGAAATATCAACTCGGGACGGAATTTGCCCGCCTGGCGCACCGGCGCCTGACGTTGGCGGTGGTGAGTCGAGCTGAATTGGTCGATCATTTCTTCGAAACCGTGGCACGCAACCGGGGCGGCGCGGTCGCGGTGTTCACCGAGGAAGCGGCCGCGCTGCATTGGCTGATCGGTGCCGAGTGAGCACGCCTAGAACTCCATCGACGGTCGAGTCGAGCACCGGAATGGTGACCGCTCCGCACGCGCTCGCTGCGCAATCCGGCGCGCGGATCCTCACCGAAGGCGGCAATGCAATCGAAGCGGCATTGGCCACCGCCGCGACCCTTGCCGTGGTCTATCCACACATGACCGGACTCGGCGGCGACGCATTCTGGTTGATTGCAGAACCACGGCAGGCGCCGGTGATCATCGATGGGGCGGGCCGCGCGGGCGCCGCCGTGACCGACTCTCTATATAGAGATCATGGCCTTGGGGAAATTCCACGGCGCGGACCTTTGGCGGCCAATACGGTGCCCGGCGCGGTGTCCTCCTGGGACGCGGCTTGGAAGATCAGCCGGCAATGGGGCGGCGGGATGCCTCTGTCTCGCTTACTGGAGGAGGCGACGTGGCTCGCGGAGCACGGCACCCTCGTCACGGCAGGCCATGCCGAAGCGGCATTGCGGTTTCGCTCCGAGCTCGAGACCGTGCCCGGATTCAGAGCTCTACACTTCGTCGACGGAGCGCCGCCGGCCGCCGGAGCGGTCCTTCTCCAGCCCGCCCTGGCAAGAACGCTGCGGACATTGGCCGCAGACGGACTGTCGAGCTTCTATTCGGGAGTGCTCGCCCGCCGTATTGCCGCAGAGGCCGCCGCGGCCGGCGTCCCGTTGAGCGCCGCCGATCTCGCCGCTCAGAGCGCCGCCCTCGGCCGCCCGCTGCGGCTCAGGCTGCCCGTCGCCGAGCTCTTCAATTGTCCGCCGCCGTCGCAGGGACTGGCCTCGCTGCTGATCCTGGGGATTTTCTCGCGGCTGCCCGCCGCGCAGCCCGACGGATTTGCACACGTTCACGGAATCATAGAAAGCACAAAGCTCGCGTTCGCGGTCCGGGACAGGGAGGTCGGCCATCGCGAGGACGACGGCTCGATACTCGAACGCTACCTGACTGGGCGCGAGCTCGAGCGCAACGCCGCTCTCATCGATCCGCGCCGTGCGGCGCCATGGCAGAGCGATGCCGGGGAGGGCGACACCGCATGGTTCGGGGTGATCGACGGCGCTGGACGCGCAGTCAGCGCCATTCAGAGTCTGTATTTCGAATTCGGCTCAGGGGTGGGACTTGAGGATTCGGGCTTCGTGTGGCAGAACCGCGGCTGCGCCTTTCGGCTCGGCGGCGAAGGGCCGAATGTGCTTGCGCCGCACCGCAAGCCCTTTCATACCTTGAATCCCGCCTTCGCGCGCTTTCCCGACGGACGCACCATGGTGTACGGCGCGATGGGCGGAGACGGACAGCCGCAGACCCAGGCGGCGCTGTTCACGCGCTACGCGTTCTACGGAGAGGATCTGCAGGATGCAATCTCGGCCCCTCGCTGGGTGCTCGGGCGCACCTGGGGAGAATCGCGCTCCGCCCTGCGCCTGGAGAGCCGCTTTCCCGAGGAACTCATTGCCGAGCTCGGCGCGGCGGGCCATCGCGTCGAGCGCGTGGCTGCGTTCGATCCCATCATGGGCCACGCCGGTGCGATCGTGCATTTGAACGCGCACGGATTCCAAGGCGCAAGCGATCCACGCAGCGACGGCGCCGCGGTGGGGTGCTGACGGGCGGCAGCCGATGGATCGCGCGCGAATCTGAGGCGCGGTCGTCGGTGATTGCCCGCTCATAGTGCGAAGAGGGCGCCTTGCGGCACTTGAGTGCGAATCCGTGACGCCGGCACACCGGTTAAATCCCTGCGTTTTCCGCGACATTCGTGCGCGCAGGTCCATCGCGACGCATTAGGCACGGCATTTGCAACACTGTTTATAAAATGTGCGTCTAGGGTTCCGGTCTGCTTCGGCGGGCGACTGGTCCGAGAGAGGCAGTCCCTGACAAAGGGATACACGGCGGGACAAAAGCCCGGGAGAACAACGTCGAGGAGGCCCTGCGCATCCTCGGGATGGTCTCCCTGCGGCGGGGATATCCCGAATCTTGCGAAGCGGCTCCTCAATTGTGGCTCTGCCACGTCTGATCGAGGAATCGCCCATGAAGAAGCTTCTCCGAGCACGCCATTCCGCAATCCGGCCACAGCGTCCGCGGCACCAGGCAGGCTCGATCACCGCCGTGACGGCAGCGGTGCTCGGCGCCTTGTATGGTGCGCCGGCGCGTGCGGCGCCGGCGCCTGCGCCCGCGCCGAACGACGATACGGCCCTGCAAGAGGTGTTCGTGACGGCGAGCCGCCGCGCGGTGTCCGCGCAGGATCTTCCGATCAGCATCACCGCGGTGCCGGGTGAAATGCTGGAACAAGCCGGTGTTCAGGACATGGCCGGTCTCGCGCATTCCATGGCCGGTGTGAATTACACGGACCGGGGCCCGTTCGGCGGAGTGAACGGCAGCACGCTGATCATGCGCGGGCTGAACAGCGAGTCGCTCGCCTTTCAGGAAGGTCTCGCGACATCGGTGGTGCCGCCCGTGGCCACCTACGTCGACGACACCGCGCTGTTCTTCAACATGCGTCTGCAGGATCTCGACCGGGTCGAGGTGCTGCGCGGACCACAGGGGACACTCTACGGTTCCGGCTCGCTCGGCGGCACGATTCGCTTCGTGCTCAATGCGCCCGACCCCGGCGGCTTCGATGCCAAGGCGGAGGCGGGCCTGAGCAAGACCGCACACACACACACGACCAACGAAGATCTCAACGGAATGATCAATCTGCCGCTGTCGGACACCGTGGCGCTGCGCATCAATGCCGGCGCGAGCGACGATGCGGGCTTCATCAATCAAACCAACCTGTACGTGCTCGACTCGTCGGGGGTGCCGCAGTTGTCCCAACCGACGACCCCCGGCAATCCCGTCGGCCTGCAAATCGCGCCGAAGACCTACTCGCAGGACGGGGTCAATTCCTACCAGTACCGCAACGCGCGCGTCGCAATGTTGTGGAAGCCGAGCGACGACTTCAAGGCGCAGTTGTCCTACCTCTATCAGCGGTCCACCGCCAACGGTTTTCCCTATATCGCGACGGGCCCCTTGGCATACACCCAACCGATCGCGGCGGCGAACCAGTTTCTTCCCAACGGCACGCAGACGCCGGCCTCGAACCCACCGGTTCTGCTCTCGCTCGCTCCCGCCACGGTGCCGGCGGGAACGGATCGCTTGACCGCCGCGAGCAACAGTCTGGAGGGCACCGCGGACGATGTGAACGTGGTGGCGCTCAATCTGGACTACAACATGGGCTTTGCGACCTTCACCTCGTCGAGCTCGTGGGCGCATCACAACAACACGACTCACGACGATTTGACCGCCGAGTACGCGAATTTCAATTTCTACCAGAATCTGTACGGCCAAAATCCGCGCAACATCATCAACGCGCTCGATCAGGACGACGACAAGATCTACGCCCAGGAATTTCGACTGGCGTCGAAGACCGGCGGCACCTTCGATTGGATCGCGGGACTCTTCTACAAGGACGAGAAGACCTACATCCAGGAGCACGAGTACTACCCAGGATACAACGCCTTCTACAATGCCTGCACCGCCTCGGGGCTCTATCCTCCGACGGATTACGGCGGCATCAACGCCTCCACGTGCGGAGCCGGAGAGCAGCCCCCGGGGACCGTCATCGACGGCATCACGAATCCCCTCGATCAGGCCTACATCGGCGACATCGAGACGTCGTTCAAGGACATGGCCGCCTTCGGCGAGTTGACCTGGCATTTGACCTCGGACTGGAGTCTGACCGGCGGCACCCGTGTATTCAAACAAACGGTGTCGCAGGCGCAGCAGACGGGCTTGTTGTTCGACGGCGCAGGCTTCGTTTCGGGCAACAGCTTGAGTGATCAGTGGAGAAAGGCGCTGTGGAAGGTCAATACCTCGTACCAGCTCGACAAATCCAATTTGATCTATGCGACCTGGTCCCAGGGTTTCAGGCGGGGGGGCGTGAACGCGCTCCCGCCGGATCAGCCTGTTCCCGCACGCCAGGGAACGGTCGGCACGACCTGTCCGGCGGGCAGTCCTAACGCCGGCCTTTACTGTCTCGGTCCATCGCTTCTCACGTATCAGCCCGACAAGGCGGACAACTACGAGGTGGGCATCAAAGGGGTCGTGGAGAATCGAGTCAGCTATTCCGCGGCCGTCTACGACATCCAGTGGCACAACGTTCAAGAGGGCACCTCTCTGACGCCGCTGTCCCTGCCTTCCGCGGCCAACGTGGGCGATGCCTACAGCCGCGGAATTGAACTGGAGTCGACGTTGAGCCTCACGCGCCACCTGGCAGTGAGGCTGGGCTATACCTACGATGAGACCAAGCTGACGTCGTTCGACTTCGTCTTTTCGCAAAATGTCACGGTGCCGCTCCCGCCCCCGGGCGGACCGTTGCCCGGCACGCCCAAGAGCAGCGCCGCGCTCAGCCTCGAGTATGCGCATCAGCCGTTCGCGGGAGGCGAGCTGCTGTACGCGATCGACTCGCATTATCAGAGCAAGTTGCTGTCGTCGATTTCGGAAACCGCGCCTATCGTGCCCGGCTACACCATGCTGGACGGCCGGATCACCTTTACCCGGTCGCATTGGCTGGCGACCGCCTATGTCGACAACATCACGAACACGCTCGGCATCAACGCCATCACGGACCCCACCTTCTGGGGCAATCGCACCCAAGAGGTGATATCGCGCCCGCGAACATTCGGCGTGACCGTTGGCTATTCGTTCAAAGGCTATTGAGGATAACGACATGAACCAGCCCGGCATCGTCGCGCCCCGGGGACTGTTCCGCGACCGCGAGGCGGCCCTGGCCAACACATCCGTCATCGTTTGGACCTGCGCCGGCTGGCTCGGCTCCTTCGCGCTCATGGGGGCGCACTCCGCCGTGCTGAACGCTGCCGGCGTGCTGCTCTGCGTCCACACGATGGTCCTCGCCGCGTACCTGATTCACGAGGCCGCGCACCAGACCCTGTTTGCTCCGCATCGGGCCAACACCGTGGCGGGCGAAACGATGAACTTCATCGCCGGCTCGAGCTACGCATCGTTCGAGCGTATAAGGCACATGCACATTCGCCATCATCTCGACCGCGCCGATCTGACCTGTTTCGACCTCAAAGGACTGCTGCGGCGTCGGCCCGGCGTTCGCCGGGTCCTGCAAATGCTGGAGTGGTGCTTCATCCCGGCGGCCGAACTGCTGATGCACGGACAGATCATCCTGCGTCCTCTGTTCGTTGCCTCGCAACGCCGCCACTTGCCGCGAGTTGCGGGAATGATCGTCGTGCGCTGCGCCCTGCTGGCGCTGCTCGGACTGTGGTCGTTGAAGGCGCTGCTCCTGTACGGGATCGCCGTTCTGCTGTTTCTTCATGTCCTGAACTTCTTCGACGCCTTCCACCATACCTTCGAGCAATTCGCCGTCGCCGCCGACGAACCGGTGGCCCCGAACGACCGGGACCGCGCCTTTGAACACGCCAACACGTACTCCAACGTCATTTCGCGGCGCCACCCGTGGCTCAATCTTCTCATCTTGAATTTCGGCTATCACAACGCGCATCACCATCGAGCCTCGGCGCCGTGGTACCGATTGCCGTCGCTGCACCGCGACCTTTACGGCGAGCGGCCGGGCGGCATCCTGCCTATCTCGCAGTTGTGGCGAACATGGGCCGGCAATCGAGTGCGGCGCGTGTATGCGGACGACTACGGTGCCCCGTCGCCGGGTCCGCGGGGCGCGGATCGCTTCGTGGGTGCGCACGGCGTGTCGTTTCTGACGGTGGTCTAGTGGTGCGGCCTGCGCTATCCGGGCTGCGCGCCGTGGTCACCGGCGCGGCGGGGGGCATCGGCGCTGAAATCGCGCGGCAATTGATTGCGCAGGGAGCGACCGTCCATGGACTTGACCGTGACGGCGAGGGCCTCGAGCGGGCGGCGCGCGGGTTTCGGGCGGACTCGTTCGTGCCGTACCGCGTGGATCTCGCCGACCGGAGGCAGGTCGACCGCGTGCTCGAGGAATTGCTCGATGGACTGGAACGGCGTTGCGACATTTTGGTGAACAACGCGGGGGTTAGCCGATTGCGATCGCTCGAAAATACCGACGACGTCATGCTCGACTGGATGTTCGCGGTGAATTTCATCGCTGCATTTCGCATCACGCGGGCCCTGCTTCCGGCGCTGTGCGCGAGTGGGCGGGCATCGGTGGTGAATATCGCCTCCGAACTTGCCCTGGTGGGCCAGGCGGACTACGGCGCGTATTGTGCGACCAAAGGAGCGGTGCTCGCATGGAGCAGAGCCCTTGCGCTCGAACTCGCCGCGCAACGCGTTCGAGTCAATGCGGTGTGCCCCGGACCGGTCGACACCGCACTGCTGCAGGAGGAATTCACCACCCAGGCGGATCCGAGCGCCGCAAAACGGGCGGAGATCGCGGCGATTCCGCTGTCCCGGCTGGGGACGCCGGCGGACATCGCCCCTGTGGTCGCTTTTCTCGCCAGCGACGCCGCGGCTTTCGTGACCGGCGCCGCTTGGTGCATCGACGGGGGAAAGACGGCCCGATGATCGCCAATCCCGTACCTTGGCCGAACGGCGCGAAATGCGCCGCCTGCTTCACGCTCGACATGGATGCCGAGAGCCTGCTGTACCTCGCGCATCCGCAGAAGGCGCACACCATGGTGTCGGCCGCTTCCATGCTGCGCTACGGGCCCGATATCGCCGTGCCGCGGATTCTCGACACCTACCGGCACTATGGAATCCGGCAGACGTTTTTCGTGCCCGGTTGGTGCGCCGAACGCTACCCTTTCGCGCTCGAGGCCATGGTGCGCGACGGCCACGAAGTCTCCGCACACGGCTATGTGCACGAGCTTCCGAACGAGCAGTCGGACGCAGACGAGAGTTATTGGATGCAGCGCAGCCTCGCTGCGGTACGCTCGGTGACCGGCGTGCGCTCCGCCGGCTGGCGTGCCCCGCTGTACCGCTTCTCGCACCGTTCCGCGCAACTGCTGCTGGACGCGGGCGTCGGCTACGATGCATCCCTGATGGGGGACGATGTTCCGTACCTGATCGAGACGCCGCGCGGTCCGCTGCTCGAGTTGCCGTCGCATTGGGGCATGGACGACTGGCCGCCGTTCATGCACAGCAGCGAACTTCAATTCGAGATGCCGATTCAGTCGGCCGCCCGCGCCTGGGAGGGGTGGTGGGAGGAATTCGAGGCCATGTGGGAATTCGGCGGCCTGTGGGTCCCAGTCTGGCATCCATTCTTGTCGGGCCGGCTGGCGCGTTGGCGCTACACACACCTGATGATAGGCAGGATGCTCGAGCGCGGTCAGGTGTGGTTCGCTCCCATGCGCGACATAGCGACGCACCTGCGCGGCTGCATCGAGAAGGGAACCTGGACGCCGCGCACACAACCGCTGCCGCCCCCCTGGGAAGCGATCGGCGGTACCAAGTCCGGGGTGGCGAGGTCATGATTCTCGACCTGTTCGGATACGATCGGCAAGGCGAAGTTCGCGAACTCGAGACGACTCTGCAGCAGGATGCACTGAATACGCGCGACGTCGCGCTTGCCGCGCTGGGCTTCAACGCACCGGCATGGATCGCGGCTGTGTCGATGTCCGTGCTGTACGCGGCGGTCGGCGCGGCCGCGCCGCTCGCCATACTCATTTCGTTCTTATTTCCCATGCTGGTGCTCGCGCTGTGTCTGGTGTATCTCACGCGCGAGGCGCCCTCTGCCGGTGGGATCTTCACCTTCGCCGGCCGCTTCCTGCACCCCGTCGCGGGAACGCTGCTGGGCTGGTCCTACACCGTCGCATGCGCCGCGGTCGTGCCGATGACGGCGATCATAGGAACCCAGTACCTGCAGGCACTCTTGCCGATGTTGCGAGGGGCCTTGGCCGCAGATCTCATCGGCACCGTTCTCGTCGTGCTGTTCATGCTGGTTTGCCTGCGCGGAGTGCTGCTCACGGCGCGCGTGACCACGGTCTTTCTGACCTGCGAAATAACCGTGGTCGTGGGTCTCGGCATCCTTGGAATCATACGGCCGCAGGTCACCGTGCCGCTGCGCAGTCTGTACAGCCTGCCGGCGCACTGGTCGGCGCTTGGGTCGGGAGTGCTTCTCGGCATGTGGATGCTGGCCAATTTCGACTCCGCCATCAACTATATTGAAGAGGCGAAGGTTCCGGTGCGAACCGTGCAGCGCGCGCTGCTCATCGTGCTCACGTCGGCGTTTGTGATCTACACGATCGCCGCCATCGGCTGGCAGTTGGCGGTCCCGGTCGACGTGCTCGCTGCAATCACTGAGAACGGCGACGGCGGGCCCATCGGCGCAATCGCGCGCGTTTACCTGCCGCCGACGCTGTCCTGGATCGCGATCCTGGTGGTGATCAGTTCGGCGATGGCGGGACTGCAGGTTTCCATGACCGCGGGGGCCCGCACCGCCTATCGAATGGCGCAGGAGGGGTGCTTGCCGCGCATGTTCGGCGGCACCAATCGCTACCGCGCGCCTTGGTTCAGCGTGGCCGTCATCGCCGCTCTGGCCATGGGATTCGTTTGGTACAAACCCCTGTCCGAAGTCACGTTCTACTACAACACGGTGGTCGTGACGCTCGCTCTGGCATACATGTCGGCGTTGGCCGCGTTCATCCGACTCATGTTCGCGCGTCATTCCCTGTTGCGGGCGGCGTCGGCATCGGCATTGCCGCTGCTCGCCATCGCCGTGCTGGCGGTCCTGATGTATTCGGCCGGTGCAGATCCGGTGGAACCCAAGGACAAGTACCAGGCATGGTACATCGGCATCGCAGTCCTGGCGTCCGGAGCGCTGATCGTGATGTTCGGAAAATCAGCTCGCTCGACGCGGCAGGACGCCGTCGATTCCTCGAGAGCCGCGGCAGCGCCGAGGTCGGCGCTTGAGCTCCCGCCGTGAGGTCGGCCGGATCAGCCGTCGAGCAGGGCGTATTGCGCGCCGACGGGGCGGCCGGCGTTGATGCAAATGACGTCCTGGGGACAGGCGGACATCACCATGATGCAGTCGACGAGGGCGCGGAACACCACGCTGTCGCCGGGTTTCGAAACGGTCTCCCGCCATTCAAGCTCGCCGCTCGGTAGCACCGGAATGTTCATCCACAGATTGAAGGACGCAGGGCATACCGCGGAGGTCAGATCGAGCGAGGCGAGCGCGCGGTGGAGATTGTCGGCGCAACTCGCATGACCGGCGGCGCAGCCGAGCTTGGCATACCGCGCCGGATCGCAGGGTGCGATGACGGTGTCGTGCACGCCGGGCGATGTATCCGATTCGAAGGCCAGCATGGGCTCGCGCCGATTGTCGACGAGAATATCGCCGGCGCGCGGCGTGAGGCGGCTCAGGGTGGCGCGGGTGTGCTCCATCGAAAGATATATGCCGGGATCCTTGGCATCGAATGCCCAGAAATCCACGACCTGGGTGCCGAAGGTGTTGATGATCTTGAGCGACTGGCCGCGGGCGGCCCTGACGGCGCGGCCTTGGCGCGCCGGAACTTCATGTGTGGACGGCATGCGTACTACCCTTTATTGGTCGGAAGCGCATGTATTGTACCGACATACGCCGCAATCACGAGGGCGTCGCGTCGAATCAGGATCTCGCGTAATCTAAAGCAAGAACGCCGCGCAGATGTGCGCCGGGCCGGTTTTGACCGTCGAATAGGGTAGTCGCCATGATCAGAACCGGCAGCCAGTACCTCGATTCCATTCGCGATGACCGCGAGGTGTACATCAACGGGAAGCGGGTCAGGGACGTCACCCGCGATCCCATGTTCAAGCCGCTGGTCGACATCCGCGCCCGCATCTACGACATGCAGCACGAGGCCGACACCAGCGGCATACTCGCCTATCAGGACGGCGGTGAATGGAATGCGGTTGCCAACATGCTGCCGAGGGCGCACGCCGATTGGTCTGCCAAGCGCCTCGCGACGGACGCCGTTCTCGATGCGATCGGCGGCGTCGTTACGCGGGTGGGCGATGAGACGGTGGGCGAAATGTGGTCGCTCTACGACGGCCAGAGCGTGCTCAACGAAGTCGATCCGCAGTTCTCTGCCAACATCCGCGCGCATATGGACAGGGTGCTGCGGAGGGATCCCTTCCATGTGTCGGCCAACACCGATCCGAAGGGCGACCGGTCGAAGCCGCCGCAGGAGCAGGACCCGGACATGTTGCTGCACGTCGTCAAGGAAACCGATGCCGGCATCGTCGTGCGCGGCGCCAAGTACGAGACCGCCGCGCCCTATGCCAATCAAGCCTTCGTGAAACCCACCAACGCCAATTGGGGCAGCGCTGCATTGTCCGACTACGCCGTCGGGTTCATCTGCGACCTGGGTTCACCGAACCTCAAGTTCATCTGCCGCACCGGCTTCGCCGGGCGCGCGCGGGTGGAGGACTATCCACTGTCCAATCGGTTCGACGAAGTCGATGCGCTGGTCGTCTTCGACGATGTGCTCGTTCCCTGGGAGAACGTGCTCTTCTACCGGCATACCAAGGCGGCGGCCTTCATCCGCGCCACCTTGCACCGCTACTCGGCGTTTGCCTTCGTACAGCGCATCCAAAAATTCGCCGATATGATGATCGGCGCCGCGCTGTTCAATGCGCGGCAGACCGGGCTCGACAAGCAGCAGGCGGTTCAGGAGAAGCTCGCGCAGCTCGCGGTGTATCGGGAGGGCATCAATGCCCATCTCACCGCGGCGATCGCGCTGGCGGAAAGAAGCCCGGCGGGGCTGCTGATGCCGAACCAATCGCTTCTGTACACCGGACGGGTGCTCGCCTGCTCGCAACTTCACGAGATGATGCATGTCGCGCGGGAACTGTGCGGCGGTCAGATATGCGTGACTCCGGACAAGGCGTCCTTCGATTCGCCGGACACCAAGCCATGGCTGGATAAGTTCTATTCGGTCAACGAGAACTGGGTGGCGGACGACCGCCGCAAGCTGCTGGCGTTCGCACGCGACCTGCTGAACTCGGACTATGCCGGGCATCGGCTGACGTTCCAGCTGTTCGCGCAATCTCCGCCCTTCGCGCACCTGGCCGCGGTGTATCGCAATTTCGACTGGGACGGTCCGCTCCAATTCGTCCGCAAGGCCGCGGACCTGTCCGAGCGAGTGTTGACAACGGCCGGGGCCCCGGCCTGAGGGAGGGACATGCATACCCGGATCCGCAAATTCAATACGCGCGACACCTACCCTGAACAGAACCTGGACAACGATCTGTGCCAGGCGGTCGTTGCCAGGGGGAGAAGTGTGTTCGTGCGGGGGCAGGTGGGCCAGGATCTGGAGACCGCGGTGAACGTGGGGGTGGGCGATCCGGCGGCGCAGGCTGAGCAGGCGGTCTCGAACATCGAAACGCTGCTGCGCGAGGCCGGCGCGCGGCTCGAGCACATCTGCAAGATCACCATCTATCTCACGGATGCGCGCTTTCGCGAAGCGGTGTACCGCACTGTCGGCCGCAGGCTGCGCGGCGTCTATCCTGTCTCGACTGGAATTGTCGTTGCGGGACTGGCGCGCCCCGAATGGCTGGTGGAGATCGACGTGATCGCGGTGATTCCCGATGAGTCTTGAGACATGACGTTTTCCCTCGTCGGCCGGTCGCCGGCAGAGCGGCTGTTCGGCGTAGCGATCGCCTCGTCCTCGCCGGCGGTTGCCGCGCGCTGCGCGCATGGTCGCGCCGGAGCGGGAGCGGTGGCGAGCCAGAACATCACCGATCCCGGCCTGGGGCCGCGCATTCTCGATGCCATGGGCCGCGGCACGCAGGCGGCCGCGGCGCTGCGCGAGGCGCTCGCGGCGACTCCTTTCGGCGACTACCGGCAATTGCTTGCGATCGGCGCCGCAGGACCTCCGGCCGTGCATTCCGGTGCGCGCGGACTGGGCGTGGTGAGCGGGGCCGTCGGCGCGGATTGCGCGGCGGCCGGTAATCTCCTGGCGAGTACGGCGATTCCCGCCGCGATGGTTGCGGCCTTCGAGAAGGGCACGGGTCATCTGGGCGATCGGCTCCTGGCGGCTCTGCGCGCGGGACTCGATGGCGGGGGCGAGGCCGGGCCGGTGCATTCGGCGGGCTTGCTCATCGTGCGCGAGGTGAGCTGGCCGATCGTGGATTTGCGCATCGATTGGACCGAGGATGATCCGGTGGCGGCGCTCGCTGCGCTGTGGCGGCGCTACGCCCCTCAAATTGACGATTACGTTCAGCGAGCGGTCAATCCCGGCGGCGCGCCGAGCTTCGGCGTGCCCGGCAATCCATGATCCAGGAAGAGGCATCTGCGGCGGAGCTGCGCCGGAACATACCGCGCCTGATCCAAGCACGGGATTGGCATGGCGCGATGCATGCCGCGGATATTGCGCTCGATATCGACCCGCTCGATGCGAAACTGCACTTCATCAGAGCGCAATGCCTGCTCGCCCTCGGGCGGCCCGCGGACGCATGCGCAGCCGCAGCAGCCGCGCAATCGAATTCGTCGTCGGACCCCGTGCTGCTCGATGCGATCGGAACTCTATTCAGCCGCGCGAACGACCAGCCGCGCGCGCTGGCGGCGTACCAACAGGCCGTGAGCCTGGCGCCGGGCAACCCGCACTTCATCTTCAACCGGGCGACCGTATACCGGTTTCTCGGGCGGCTGCCCGAGGCGGAAGCGGACTACGATCGCGTCATCGCGCTCAAGGCCACCGACTACGAGGCCTACACGAATCGTTCGGAACTGCGGACCCAGTCCGCGGATGCGAACCACATCGATGAGCTGGAGTCATTGGTGGCGCGCGGCATC
Organism: uncultured Gammaproteobacteria bacterium; assembly: GCA_963702735.1. Lineage (GTDB taxonomy): Bacteria > Pseudomonadota > Gammaproteobacteria > Steroidobacterales > Steroidobacteraceae > Bog-1198. The sequence goes on from CAVPDW010000004.1 coordinate 445,440, forward strand.
GCGGACTGGCGCGGCGAGGTGCAGATACGCTACGCGCTCGCCAAGGAATACGAAGACATCGGCCGATATCAACAGTCCTTTCGGCATCTGCGGGCGGGATCGGCAGAGCGCCGCAAGCATATGCGATACGAGGTTGACACCGACGCAGCCACCTTCGACTGGATCGCCGAGGCCTGTCCGGCGCATGCGCCGCGCGGCGAGGGCGCGCCGAAAGACGCCCCTGTGTTCATCGTCGGCTTGCCGCGCAGCGGCACCACGCTCGTCGATCGAATTCTGGGAAGCCATTCCAAAGTGCATTGCGCCGGCGAATTGGAGCACTTTGCGCTCGCCATCGTCGACGCCGTGCGCCGTGCTCACGCGGGCGTGCAATTATCCCGCCGCGAGCTCGTCGCCCGCTCCGCGGAACTTGACTTTGCGGCACTCGGGCGCGACTACCTCGAGAGGGCAAAGTATGCGGCCGCGGGCGGTGAGCGTTTCACCGACAAGATGCCGCTGAATTACCTGTACTGCGGACTGATTGTGCGTGCGCTGCCCAATGCGAGGATCGTGCACGTCTCGCGCAGTCCGATGGCGGCCTGCTACGCCATGTACAAGACCTTGTTCAAGGATGGGTATCCGTTTTCCTACGATCTTGCGGAAATCGGCTGCTACTACATCGGCTATCGCCGTCTGATGGAGCATTGGCACGCGACGCTGCCGGAGTCGATTCATTCGGTCGGCTACGAGGCATTGGTGGCGGACCCGCTCCGGGAGGTGGGCAAGCTGTTGGAATTCTGCGGACTCGAGTGGCAGGACTCCTGCATCGAGTTCCACAAGAATCCGGCGCCCACCACGACCGCCAGCGCCGCCCAGGTGCGCCGGCCGCTTTACGATACCTCCGTCTCCCAGTGGCGGCATTATGCGGCGGAACTCGCCGAACTGACCGGGCTGCTCAACGCCGCCGGAATATCCACCGACGAGGCCTCATGAAGGATCAACCCTCGCGCATCGAACGCCACACGATTTATCCCATTCCGGCCGGCGAGCGGCACGGCCGGGCGCGAGACCTGTTCACGGTGTGGTTCGGCTCGAACATCATGATACTCACCATCGTCACCGGCGCATTGGCCACGGTGCGGTTTCAGCTGTCGATGCTCGCGGCAATCCTGGCCATCCTCGTCGGCAATCTGGTCGGCGGTGTATTCATGGCGCTGCACGCCGCGCAAGGACCCCAGCTCGGCGTACCGCAGATGGTTCAGAGCCGCGGGCAGTTCGGATCCTTCGGCGCGATTTTCGTCGTTGCGCTGGTGGTCGTGATGTACCTGGGGTTCGTCGCCTCGAACCTGGTGCTCGGCGGGGAGTCCCTGCACAGCATTGCGGGCGCCATCAGCGCGCGCGCGGGGATAGTTCTCATAGCGCTATTGAGCGTGGCCGCCGCGGTCTACGGCTATGACTTGATTCATGCGTACGCCCGCTGGATGACCTGGTTTTGCGGCGCAGCCCTTGCCGCGTGCTTTGTCTGGATCGTGGCGGTGGACGGATTGCCCGCGGATCTTTGGCAGCGGGGCGGAGTGTCGTTGAGCGGATTTCTCGGCATGATATCGGTGGGGGCGCTGTGGCAGATCGCCTATGCGCCCTATGTGTCGGATTATTCCCGCTACATGCCCGCGGACAGCGGCGTGCGGCCGACGTTCTGGGCAAGCTATTGGGGTTGCGTTCTGGGATCTGCACTGCCCATGGTCCTTGGCGCGCTGCTGGGGCTCATCGTCCCCGACAAGAACATCGTGGCGGGTCTCGCAAGCGCCACTCAACCCATCAGCATCGCGATCGTCGTGATATTTTCCATCGGCATCGGCGCGACCACCTCGATGAACATTTATTGCGGCGTCCTCTCGACCATCACGGTGGCTCAGACCTTCAAGGCCGAGTGGCAGGCGGACGCGGCGGCGCGCACCCTGCTGTCGCTCATTTTCATCGTGCTGGCGCTCGCCATGGCGCTGTGGGGCGCGAAGAACTTCATGGTCAATTACGAAAACTTTCTATCGCTGCTGCTATGCGTGATGGCGCCCTGGACTGCGGTCAATCTCGTCGATTTCTATCTCGTTCAGCACGGACGCTACGATGTGGCGTCCTTCTTTGCGGCGGACGGCGGCATTTACGGCCGCTATAACGCGATCGCGCTGTGCTGCTATGGGTTAGGGATCCTGGTGCAGGTGCCGTTCATCGCCACCGATCTGTACACCGGGCCGCTCGCCCGGGCCTTGGGCGGAGTGGACATTTCCTGGCTGATTTCGATCGCGATCGTGAGCCCGCTCTACTACGTCCTGGCCCGCAGCTCCGGCCGTGCGCGGCTCGCCGGCGGCAGGGGCATACCTGCATGAATCCGATCTCCTTCCATGACCTGCGCGGAGGCGCCGCAGTACCTGAATCCCTGTTCGCACGCGCAGTTCCAGACTTGAACGAGTTCTGCAGCCGCGCGCAGCCCATCATCGAGGCGGTTCGGCTCGAAGGAGACGCGGCACTGCGGCGGTTTGCGCAGGCATTCGACGGGGTGTCCGATCCCCGGATGTCCATTCGTGCCGGCGAAACCGAGTTCGCGGAGGCGGCGGCGAGGGTGCCGCCTGACATCATCGGCGCCATCCAGCATGCCGCCGACAACATTCGTTGTTTTCACCAGGCTCAAAAGCCCGAAGAAATGTGGATGAGGGAGATTCAACCGGGCGTATGGGCGGGCGAACGCGCCGTTCCCATCGAGTCGGTGGCCTGCTACGTCCCGAGAGGCAAGGGCGCCTTTCCCAGCGTGCTCAACATGACGGTGATTCCCGCACTGGTGGCAGGAGTGCGGCGCATCGTGGTCATCACGCCGCCGGGGCCGGACGGCAGGGTGGACGCCGCCACCTTGGTGGCGGCCCAATATGCCGGCGTCACCGAGGTGTACAAGTGCGGCGGAGCCCAAGGCGTCGCCGCAGTGGCCTACGGCACCGAAAGCGTACCGAGATGCCTCAAGATCGTGGGTCCCGGAAGCCCGTGGATGCTCGCCGCCAAACGTCTGCTGTCGAACTTGATCGATCCGGGCATACCGGCGGGCCCGAGCGAGGCCATTATTTTGGCCGATGAAACGGCGGACGGTGCTCTCGCCGCCCTGGACCTGCTCATCGAATCGGAGCACGGTCCCGACTCGAGCGCATTCCTCGTCACTCACAGCCATGCGGTCGCGCAGGCCGCCCTCGATGCGCTGCCCGCGTACTGGCAACTGATGGAGGCGAAGCGCGCCGAGTTCTCCCGGTCGGTGCTGACGGGCGCGGCGGGAGGGATCGTTCTCACGCGGACGTTTGCCGACGCGGTCGCCTTCGTCAACGACTACGCCCCGGAACATCTGGAGATCCTGAGCGCCGAGCCCATGTCCGTGCTCGGGCGCGTTCGCAACGCAGGCGAAGTGCTGCTCGGCAGCCACACCCCGATCACTCTCGGCAATTACTTGCTCGGGCCGAATGCAGTGCTGCCGACGGGGCGGTTCGCGCGCACCGTCTCAGCGCTGTCGGTGCTCGACTATATGAAGCGCATTTCGGTCGGATACGTCACCCGGTCGGGCTATGACAGCCTCGCGCGCGACGCGCAGCGCCTCGCTTTGTACGAAGGTTTCGACGCTCATGCCCGGGCGGTGTCGCCGCTTCGCCGGCAGCTGCTCGCGCAAGCTACCGAATCACCAATTGCACGGGAAGCGGAGTGAACGGTGGAATGGGCATCTGGGCGCCCATGTACGCTGCTTTGAAGCACTTTGCCTTGGCCGTCGCGCCGTCGCTGTAGGTAGCGACGATCCGCCCGTAGCGATCGACGATCAAGATCAGCGCAACTCGTTGGCCGATGTTTTTGGCGTAACAGCCCGACCTTTCATCCAGATGTTGCGCATTCTGGGACCTGACGAATGCCTTCACATAGTCTGCGAACCCGGGTAGATCCTTGGCGCGATCGTACAGCGCCAGCGCGGATGGGTAGGCATCCACCGGCGGGGGTGAAGCGGCGCAGGCGGCAACCAGCAATGCGGCGACGATGCATCCTGCAAGCCCTGAGCGTCGCGCGGCGGCCATTCAAACGCGTCCTTTCAATATCGAGTCGACCCAGGCGGCAATGCCGTCTGCCATTTCCTGCCTGACGCGCGCGTCCGTGCGGCCGGATCGGGCCGGCACATGAAACGAGTGATCCGCGTCCTTGATCAAGATCAACGTGGCGCGTTCACCGAGTCGTTGCGACAGCGGTTCGATCAGAGGCAATTCAGCCAGCGCATCTCGGGTGCCTTGCAGAAACAGCAAGGGTATCTTCACGTCGAATAGATGTGCGGCTCTTTCGATCGACGGCTGCTTTGCCGGATGCAGGGGAAAGCCGAAGAACAACGGACCCCGCACGTGAGGAAGGGGCGCTATGGCCTGCGCCTGAGAGGTCATGCGGCCGCCGAAGGATTTGCCGCCGGCGAACAGGGGCAGCGAAGGTGCAAGCGCATGGGCGGCCGCGCCCGCGGCGCGCACCGTGGCGTGGCACAGCGCGGGCGGATCCGGCCTTTTAGCCTGCTTTTCCGCGTATGGAAACTGGAAGCGCAATGTGGCGATGCCGGCGCGCTCCAGATCGCCGGCCATGGCGGCCATGAATGGATGGTGCATGTCCGCTCCCGCTCCATGCGCGAACACCAGGCAGGCCTTTGCGCGATCCGGAGCCTGCATGAGCGCGGACACAACGGTCTGCTCGTTGACCGAAATTTTCAGCGGGTTTGGCGGGAAAGGTTCCACTTTCGATAGTATGCACCGGGACCCGGGCGCGTTGCGCGGGGCGGGGTTGGGCAGGCGCTCAGAGCGCCGCCAGATAGCCGCCGTCGATGTACAGTATCTGTCCCGTGATGTAGGCGGCGGCGTCGGAGCAGAGAAACACGGCGGCCCCGCCCAGATCGTCGAGCCGGCCGAAGCGGCGCTGAGGTATCTTTTCGAGCATGCAGCGCCGCCATTGCTCGTCCTGGTAGAACTGCTCGGTGAGCGCCGTGCGGAAGTAGCCCGGACCGATGCCATTCACGCGGATGCCTTTGGCAGCCCATTCGGTTGCGAGGGTGCGCGTGAGTCCGGCGAGGCCGGATTTCGATGCACCGTAGGGCGCGGCGCCGGCCGCGCCGACCTCCGAGGTGAGCGAACACACATTGAGGATGCTGCCGCCGTCCATCATGCGGCGGGCCGCCGCTTGCGCGCAAAAGAATGCACCCTTGAGGTTGACATCGACGATCCGGTCCCACAGCTCCTCGGTCACCTCGAGCGAGGCGCAGGGCTGCTCGATGCCCGCATTATTGATCAGGATGTCGATCCGCGACATGGATCGAAGGATCTCCCCGAAGGCCTCCTCGATGCGCGAGGGTGTGCCGACATCCGCCGCCACATGCGTGACGGTGCATCCGCGGGCCGAAAGCGCGGCATGAACATCGGCGAGCGCTCGTGCATCCCGGCCGAGCAGCGCGAGCGCGGCGCCCGCGCGCGCCAATGCCGACGCCACGGCGGCGCCGATGCCGCGGGATGCGCCGGTGATTACGGCGACCTTGCCGGCGAGCGAGAATGGGTTTGAATCGATGGCTTGGTCTCCTCTCAGCCGATGTATGCGCGCCAGCCGCCGAACTTCGTGATGTCGGCGGCGCCCGAGGCGGCATACCCCTCACAGATGAATCCCGGCACCGCGCTGCCGTCCTGCAGTTCGACCTTCCCAATTCCGAGCGGGGCGGGTATTTCGGCCACAAACGAGCCGAGCTGTTCGGCGGGCATGCACCATATCTCGATCTCGATGGCAGCGCCGCCGCTCTGAACACGGAGCAATCCGGGGCGAGGGGGCGGTGCGCCGGGCAGTGCGATCAGGCGGTAGTCGTTCGAGGTGCGCGTGCGCTGCATGAAGTAGGCGCCGCGATCCCGCAGCTGCCCATTGAGCGGCAGACCCTGCATATGCGCGCCGCACACCGCCAAGGCGATGTAGCCCGCGGCCGGCACCGGCGCCTTTGCCGCGGATTGCGGCAGCGGCAAGCCGGTCGCACCCAGCGTTGTCACCGACGATCGATGCAGAATGTCGGCGATTGCGAGCAAGGCGCGATCGCTCGACTCAGGACCCACCAAGGTGACGCCGAAGGGCAGTCCGTCGCCGCGGAACCCGGCCGGCACGGCCACTCCCGCGAGATCGAATAGATTCATGAAATTGGTGTAGTAGCCGAGCGTGGAATTGAGCCGGACCGGATCGGCCTCGACCGCGGCGATGGTGTAGATGGTGCCGGCGGTGGGGGTGACGATGAAGTCCACTTGCGACCAGGCCGCTTCGGCCGCGCGTTTGAGGCTCCTCAACACGTACAGCGCCTCGAACGCCTCCACAGCCGAGGGCTTCTTCCCGCCGGCGACGATCTGCGCCGTCACCGGGTGGAGCGCATCGGGATGGGTGTCCATGAACCGGCCCACGGCGGCATAGCGCTCCGCAACCCACGGGCCGTCATAGAGCAATCGAGCTGCTTCGAGAAATGGCCCGAAGTCGATGTCGACAGGGGTGCCGCCGCAGGATTCGAGGCGCGCGATGCTCATATCGAACAGCCGCGCATATTCAGAGTCGCCGAAGAACCGCAGCTGCTCGCGGCGCGGGACGCCGAACCGAAGATTCGCAATCGCGGCGTTCCTCAATGGCCGCGAGAACGGGTCCTCGGAGTCGAAGCCTTCGCAGACGTCGAGCACGCCGGCCGCATCCTCGGCAGTGAGCGCGAAAATCGATACGCAGTCGAGCGATCGGCAGGCAGGGACGACGCCGCGGCTGCTCAACCGGCCGAGGCTGGGCTTGAGGCCCACCACGTTATTGAAGGCCGCCGGCACTCGCCCGGAGCCGGCGGTATCCGTCCCCAGCGAGAAGCTCGCCAGGCCCATCGCCACGGCGACCGCCGATCCTGAACTCGAGCCGCCGGAGATGTAGCGGTCGTCGAAGGCATTGCGGCATGCTCCGTACGGCGAGCGCGTGCCGACGAGCCCGGTGGCAAATTGATCCAGATTGGTCTTCCCCAGCGGTATCGCGCCCGCGTCGAGCAGACGCTCGACGACGGTCGCCGACCGGGACGGGAAATAGCCGAACTCGGGACAGGCGGCCGTGGTCGCAGTGCCCGCCAAATCGATGTTGTCCTTGACGACGAAGGGGATGCCGTACAAGGGCAACTCATCGGGCGAGCGGCCGTGCAGGGCCCGGACATGGCTCATCACTTGATCGCGGGACAGGCGGCTGGTCCAGATCCGGCGGTCATCCGTCGCGCCGGCGCGCTCCATGAGGCGCGTCATGATCTCTGCGGGAGTGAATCTCTGCGCGCGATAGCCGGAGCGCAGATCGGCGATCAGCAAGCGGTGGTCGTTGGGCATCGATTCAATATATCCCGTGGCGGCGCCGCTGCACATGCAAGGCCATGCGCGCATTTGGGGCGGCGATGGTCGGTCTTGCACCGTGCTGGTGCCGAACGGCACAGCGCCGGCTGCGGTACTTTGCGGCCGTTTCCCGCCGTTGGTCCGCAAACGCCGTGTCTTGCGAGGTAATGTGCGGCTGCGCGCCGCAGCGCCCCACCGGGCATGGGAATTGCAGAGTCATGACATCAATGTGCGTCTAGGGTTCCGGCTCAGGATTCGAGCGACTGGTCCGAGAGACGCAGTCCTAAACCCTAGGATACACGGCGGGATAAAAGCCCGGGAGAACAACGTCGAGGAGTCGGTCCTCGGGTTTCTCCCGTACGAGGGAAATCCCGAACCCAGCAAGGCTCCTCGAAGGCGACTGGCCACGTGAGGAGGTCCTTAGGTGTTTTACGAAACTCTCATCGAAGGCGGGAAGCACTGGTCGCTCACGCTGCGCGCGGGAACCTGCCTGCGCATCATCGACCGCGACGGCGGAGCGAATGTCGGAATGCTGCTCTACAACCCACAGAATGTCTTGGAGCGCTACAACGCTCCTGACACCCTGAAGTGTCAACACACCTTCAAGCTCACCAAGGGGCATTGTCTGTACTCGGACATGGGGCGGATTTTCTGTTCCATCACCGAGGATACGGTGGGTTGGCACGACACGGTGTGCGGAAACGCGAATCGCGAACTGGTGGCGGCCCGCTGGGGCGAGAAGCGCTATCAGGAGTACCGGAACGACTGGACTCAGAACGGCCACGACGCATTTTTGGTCGAAGGCGGCAAGTACGGCCTCGGCCGCCGCGATCTCGCCGCCAACGTCAATTGGTTCAGCAAAGTGTCCGTCGCGCAGGACGGCGCTATGTCATTCGACCCGGACAATTCGGCCGCCGGCAGCTGCATCGACCTGCGCTTCGAGATGAACACGCTGGTGTTGCTGCATACCTGCCCGCATCCGCTGAATCCGTGCGCGCAGTATCCGCGCAGGCCGGTGTTCTTGCGGCTCGGCCGAGCGCCTGCGGTCGCCGCCGATGATTTCTGCCGAAACTCGCGGCCCGAGAACATCCGCGGCTTCCTCAACACGGATCTGTACCGCAATTGCGGCGTCGGGGGAGAGTGAAAATGCGCAACGACAGCCCGCTGCTGCCCGGCGAGGCGATGTTCCGGCAGGTGATTCCTGCGGGCGACTACTGGATCGACATCATCAAGATGGGGCAGTATCTGCGGATCGTCGATTTGGAAGGCAATCAGGCCGCGGACACGCTGTTCTTCAACGCGGCGGACGTCGCCGAACGGTACAGCGCCGTTGACACCATTCGCGCGCAGCGCAACGTGTACCTGGGTGCGGGCTCCAGGCTTCTGTCGACGTCCGGCAATCTCATGGCGGAAATTGTCGCCGATACCGTGGGGCGGCACGACACGCTGGGCGGCGCATGCGCGGCGGAATCCAACACCGTGCGCTACGCGCTCGACAAGCGAACCATGCATGCGTGCCGCGACAGCTACGTCCTGGCCGTTGCGCAGCACGACCGGCTCGGGTTGGGCAAGCGCGACCTGTCCCACAACATCAACTTTTTCATGAACGTGCCGGTGACCGCCGACGGGGGACTGACCTTTGCCGACGGCACCAGCGGTCCCGGCCAGTATGTCGAGATGCGCGCGGGTATGGACATCATCGTGCTCATCTCCAATTGCCCGCAGCTCAACAATCCCTGCAATGCCTACAACCCCACACCGCTCGAGGTCCTGATTTGGAACTCGAATGTTCAATAAGGTTCTGGTCGCCAATCGCGGTGAGATTGCCTGCCGCATCATCAGGACGCTGAAGCGCCTGGGAGTGGGTTCCGTTGCGGTGTATTCGGATGCGGACAGAAACTCCCTTCACGTCGCGCAGGCCGCGCAGTCCGTTCGTCTCGGACCGGGCCCCGCCGCCGAGAGCTATCTTCGGCAGGATGCCCTGCTGGCCGCCGCGCAGGCCTCGGGGGCCGAAGCCATTCACCCTGGGTACGGCTTCTTGAGCGAGAACTCCGGCTTCGCCGCCGCGTGCGAGTCGGCGAGCATTGTGTTTATCGGCCCCACACCGGAGCAGATTCGCAACTTCGGGCTCAAACACCTGGCGCGGGATCTGGCCCTGCAAAGCGGTTTGCCGCTGCTGCCCGGCAGCGGGTTGTTGTCGAGTCTCGACGCTGCCCACGAGGAAGCCGCGCGCATCGGTTATCCCGTGATGCTCAAGAGCACCGCCGGAGGCGGCGGCATCGGCATGCAGCTTGTGCGGCGCGAAGCCGAACTCCTCGAGGGTTATCACGCGGTGGAGCGCACCGCCACCAGAAGCTTCGGCCGCGGCGGTCTCTTCTTGGAGAAATATATAGAGAGCGCGCGGCATATCGAGGTGCAGATATTCGGCGACGGCGCGGGCAGGGTCGTTGCGCTCGGCGAGCGCGATTGCTCGGCGCAGCGCCGCAATCAAAAGCTCATCGAGGAGACTCCCGCGCCGGGATTGTCGCCCGAGCTGCGGCAGCGGCTGTTCGAGTCCGCCACACGCCTGGGCAGGGCGGTGAACTATCGGTCGGCCGGTACCGTCGAGTTCGTGTTCGACACCCGCACCCGTGATTTCTATTTCCTGGAGGTCAACACGCGCCTGCAGGTGGAGCATGGAGTGACCGAAGAGGTGACCGGCATCGACCTTGTGGAATGGATGATTCGACAGGCCGCCAATGAGGACTTTGAGATTGACCCGCCGGCGGCGCGCGGCGCATCGATCCAAGTGCGGCTGTACGCCGAGGATCCGGCTAAAGGATTCAGGCCCTCAGCGGGACTTCTGACCCACGCGCGTTTCGGCGCGAATGCGAGGGTTGAAACATGGGTGGAGGACGGCTCGCTGGTCACGCCGCTGTACGACCCGCTGCTGGCGAAGATAATCACCGTCGGGACGGACCGCGCCGACGCCTTGTCGGCCATGCAAGCCGCTCTCGCGGACACTGTCATCGGCGGCATAGAGAGCAATCTTGATTATTTGCGGCAGCTGGTCGCGGACCCGATGTTCGTCGCGGGCGCCATGACCACCCGCGCGCTGGACGCCTTCGGCTATGCGCCGCGCAGCTTCGAGGTGTTGGCCGCGGGAACGCAGACGACCGTGCAGGATTATCCGGGGAGGCTCGGTTTTTGGAATGTGGGGGTACCGCCGTCCGGTCCGATGGACGGCCTGTCGTTTCGCCTCGCGAACCGCGCGCTCGGCAATCCCGAGGGCGCGGCGGCGCTGGAAATCACGGTCTCCGGTCCCACGCTGCGATTCAACGTCGATGCAGTGATTTGCCTGACGGGCGCATCGATGGCTGCCGACATCGATGGCCGGCCCGCCGCGTGGGGCACGCCGCTCGAGGTTCGCGTCGGCGAGACCTTGAGAATCGGCGCCGCGAGCGGCGCGGGATGCCGAGCGTACCTCGCGATTCGCGGCGGCATCGATGTGCCGCTCTACTTGGGAAGCCGCGCCACATTTACACTGGGCAGGTTCGGCGGCCACGGCGGCCGGGCGTTGCAGGCCGGCGATGTATTGCACGTGGGCGCAACGCAGGGCGGCCCTGGCGGCGCACCCGAACCCTGCGCCATCCCGGCCGATGTTGCGCCCGTCATCGGCGATGAGTGGGAGTTGGGCGTGCTCTACGGACCGCAGGGCGCCCCCGATTTCTTCACCGACGACGACATTGCCGAATTCTTCGCGTCCACCTGGCAGGTCCATTACAACTCCAACCGCACCGGAGTGCGGCTGCTGGGACCCAAGCCCAAATGGGCGCGCAGCGACGGCGGCGAGGCGGGGTTGCATCCCTCGAATATCCACGACAACGCCTATGCCATCGGCACGGTGGATTTCACAGGCGATATGCCGGTCATCCTGGGACCGGACGGACCGTCCTTGGGGGGATTCGTGTGCCCGGTGACTGTGGTGCATGCCGAGCTTTGGAAGCTGGGACAACTGCGCTCGAACAATCGAGTTCGATTCAAGCGCCTGTCGGCGCGGGAGGCGCAGCAGGCGCAGGCGTCGCAGGAACGGATGCTGGCGACGCTGCGCATGCCGGCGGCCGCGGCGATGAGCCGGCGGCGCAGCCCGGGCTTCGTCGAAGCGCCGCAGCGCGGCCTGCGCGCCGACTCTCCTATCCTCGCCGGCGTGGCGGCGCGCGATGGCCGGCCCGCGGTGGTCTATCGGCGCGCCGGCGACAGAAATCTCTTGGTTGAATACGGGCCGCTGATTCTCGACCTTGAATTGCGCCTGCGGGTTCACGCGCTCATGACATGGCTGCAATCATCGGCGCAGCCCGGCATCGTCGATTTGACGCCGGGCATTCGCTCGCTGCAGATCCATTACGACAGCCGCATATTGCCGCTCGAACGGCTCCTCGATCTATTGAGCACGGGCGAAAGCTCGCTGGCGGCGGTCGAGGATATGACGATTGCCACGCGCATCGTGAGACTGCCCCTGTGCTGGGACGACGAGTCCACGCGGCTCGCCATCGCAAAATACATGCAATCCGTGCGCGCCGATGCACCTTGGTGCCCGAGCAACATCGAGTTCATACGCCGCATCAACGGGCTGGACAGCGCCCTGGAGGTGCGGCGAATCGTGTTCGACGCCAGTTACGTGGTACTCGGGTTGGGCGATGTGTATCTCGGCGCCCCGGTGACGACGCCGCTCGATCCCCGGCACCGTCTGGTCACGACCAAGTACAACCCCGCCCGCACCTGGACCCCGGAGAACGCGGTGGGCATCGGCGGCGCCTATTTATGCGTCTACGGCATGGAAGGTCCGGGCGGCTATCAGTTCGTCGGCCGCACCTGCCAGATGTGGAACACCTACAAGGTCACCGCGGAATTCACGCAGGACAAGCCATGGCTGCTGCGCTTCTTCGATCAAATCCGCTTCTTTCCGGTCAGCGGCCCGGAATTGAAGGAGTTCCGAGAGGATTTTCTGCACGGCCGCGCGCGGCTGGATATTGACGATGAATCATTCAGACTCGGCGAATATCGGCGCTTCCTCGTGGAGAATGCCGCGAGCATCAGCGCCCATAAGGCGCGGCAACAGGCGGCCTTCGATTCCGAGCGACGGCGCTGGGAAGCCACCGGTCAGATCGGCTATGCGGCGGATCTTCCCGCGGCTCACGATGCGGATGGAATGGAGGAATTGCAACCCGGCTGCCTCGCCGTGGTGAGTCCCGTGGCCGGCAGCGTCTGGAAGATTTCGTCGGCGCCCGGTCAATCCGTCAAGGCCGGGGATACGCTGGTGCTGATCGAATCCATGAAGATGGAATTGCCGGTGACCGCCCCGGTGGACGGAACCGTCACTCAACTGCGCTGCACGGAAGGGCGCTCCGTGCTGGTCGCGCAAACCCTGATCGTCATGCGTCCCGCCCAACAAGGAGACATGCAATGCTGACCCGCCTCAAGATTCCATGCGCAGGGGTGCTGCTGCTGTCGGCCCTTCTGGCGGCGGGCATTGCGCCGCCGGCCTCTGCCGCCGAACGCAACTCATTCAACGTCGCGTGGAGCATTTACGTGGGCTGGATGCCGTGGGACTACGCGGATCGCAGCGGCATTCTGAAGAAGTGGGCCGACAAATACGGCATCAAGATCAAACTGACCCAGATCAACGAATACGTGGAATCGATCAACCAGTACACGGCGGGGACTTTCGATGCCTGTGCCATGACCAACATGGACATGCTGACGATTCCGGCCGCGGGCGGCGTGGACTCGACTGCTCTCATCGTGGGTGATTACTCCGACGGCAACGACGGGGTGGTGCTCAAGGGCAAGGGCAAGACTCTGGCGGACATCAAGGGTCAGAAGGTCAATCTGGTGGAACTGTCCGTGTCGCATTACCTGCTGGCGCGGGGGCTTGCCTCGGCGGGGATGCGCGAGCGCGACTTGAAGATCATCAATACCTCGGACGCCGACATCGTCGCGGCTTTCAGCGCCCCTGCGACGACGGCGGTCGTCACCTGGAAGCCGCAATTGAGCGCGGTGCTGGCGGCACCCAACGCTCAGCTGGTGTTCGATTCCAGCAAGATACCCGGAGAAATTCTCGACCTGATGGTGGTCAAGACCGACCTACTCAAGGCCAATCCGAAGCTCGGCATGGCGCTCATCGGCGCCTGGTACGAAACGCTGGGCGTAATGTTCAAGAACGATGCCGCCGGCCGGGCCGCGCGCACGGCGATGGCCAAGGCTTCCGGAACCGACCTGGACGGCTTCGGCCGGCAACTCGCGACGACGCACATATTCGCGACCCCCGCGGATGCGCTGGCATTCGTCACCGGCGACCGCCTGATCAAGAGTATGGATCTGGTGCGCAAGTTTTCCTTCGAGCACGGAATCCTCGGACAGGGTGCGACCTCGGCGGATGCCGTCGGCATCCAATTTCCGGGGGGGCAGGGGCTGGGCGATTCCCGCAACTTCAAGATGCGATTCGACTCCGGCTTCACCAAGCTGGCCGTGGACGGCAAGCTGTGAGGCCCCGCTAGAGCATGCGCCGCCTCATCAATCGGCAGCCGGGACGCGCAGGTGCGCTCATGTTGAGCGCCCTGCCGTTCATACTGGTGGTCGCCGCCTACCTCTTCTGCTCGAACGCCCGGCTCGCTGAGAACCCCGGCGACAAACTGCTGCCGGCCCCGGCGACGATCGCCGCCACCGTTCATCAATTCGCGTTCGAAGAGGACGAGCGCACCGGCGACTACCTGCTGTGGAACGACACCCGCGCCAGTCTCGAGCGGCTGCTGACGGCGCTCGCGGTGAGCGCGTTCATCGGCGTAGCCCTCGGCGTGGCGATCGGGGTGGTGCCCTACCTGCGCGCCACGGTCGCGCCGTTCGTCGCCACCGTCTCGCTGATCCCCCCTCTCGCCGTTCTGCCCATCCTGTTCATAGTGGTCGGTCTGGGAGAGGGGGCGAAGATCACGCTGATCATCATCGGTGTCGCGCCCGTTATCGTCCGCGATCTGGCGATGCGTACGGCCGAACTGCCGCGCGAGCAGATCATCAAGGCGCAGACGCTGGGATCCTCGACCTGGCAGCTGGTGCTGCGCGTGGTGCTGCCGCAGATGTGGCCGCGCCTGGTCGATGCACTGCGCCTCACCCTGGGATCGGCGTGGCTGTTCCTGATCGCCGCCGAGGCCATCGCCTCGACGGAAGGCTTGGGCTATCGAATCTTCCTCGTGCGCCGCTATCTGGCGATGGACGTGATCCTGCCTTACGTGGCCTGGATCACCCTGCTTGCGTTCACGATGGACTGGCTGCTTCGGCTGCTGCGGGCCAAGGCCTTCGCCTGGGCGGAGGCGGGCGGGTAGCGCATGACGCAGGTGACGGTAAAGCGCTTGTGGAAGGAGTTCGGCGACCAGGTCGTGCTCGAAAACGTCAATCTGCACATCGGCGATCACGAATTCGTGACCATCGTGGGTGCCTCCGGCTGCGGCAAGACAACGTTTCTGCGCATGCTGCTCGGGGTGGAGACGCCCAGCCGGGGCGAGTTTCTCATCGACGGTCATCCCCTGCCGGCCGAGCCGGGGCCCGATCGCGGCATCGTGTTTCAGCGCTATTCTCTTTTTCCGCATCTCACCGTCATTGAAAACCTGCTCTTGGGCCTGGAGCTGCGCGCCGCGCCGCTGCTCGGACGGCTGTTCGGCGCGCAGCGGCGGCGCGCCCTGGAGCGGGCCCACGTGCTGCTCGAGGCGGTGGGTCTGCAAAGTTCGGCCGACAAATACCCACGTCAGCTATCCGGCGGCATGCAGCAAAGGCTCTCGATCGCGCAGTCGGTCATCTGCGAGCCGAAAATTCTGCTTCTGGACGAGCCCTTCGGCGCTTTGGATCCGGGTCTGACCGCCGACATGCACGAACTCATCCTCAGGCTGTGGAACATGAACAAGATGACGGTGTTCATGGTCACCCATGACCTGCGCGAGAGCTTCGAACTCGGCACTCGGCTGTTGGTGTTCGACAAGGTGCGCGTGGATCCGCAGGCCCCGGATGCCTATGGGGCGACGATCACCTTCAACATCCCTCTGAAGGGGCATCGGACCCAAGCGCCCGTGGCGTAGCCCATCCGCGCGGCCGGCTCAGGCAGCGACTTTAATGCCCTGGATCAGCCATTTTGCGGGGTACCCCGCTTTAGATTGCGCTCCGAATTCCGATAGATTGAGTGAGGCAAAGGAGTGGCCGCAACGCTGCTTGCCCGGCGCCGGCTTGCTGCGCTGCACACGGATCAGACGGCGGGAGAACTTAAGGATCAGTGATGGGGCTCGAGACGAATGAATGAGATCCCTACAATTGACCGGCCCCCAACATGCGATCGCGCGCCGCGTTATGTCCAAGGCTAAAGGTCCGCTGACTCTGTCACCGTCGCGATTCGGACCGCGTCGTGCCGGCAGGATGCAGGCCGTCGAACAAAATTCTCATCGCGCCCTGAGCGAACTTGCGTTGGAGGCGCACGATGTCGCGCGCACCGTGGACGGCGAAGCACAGCTGCAGGCGATTCTGATGCACAGCCGTGCGGCCATGTTCGTCAAGGATGCAGCAGGCCGGTATCTGCGCGTCAACGATCAGTTCGCCCAGGAGTACGGCCTACCGCGCGAGGCGTTTGCGGGACAGACGGATGCACAGATATTTCCCGCCGATTTGGCGAGGGCGCTGCAGATCAACGATGAATTGGTACTGACGCAGGGCAAGACGATCGAGTTCAAGCATAAGCGCGCGGACAAGCAGGGATCGCGCACCAACCTCATATTCAAGTTTCCCGTCAAGGACGCCATCGGGCGCATCGTGGGGATCGGCGGGACGGTCACCGACATCACCGAGCAATTGCTCGCGGCGCAGTCCATTCAACGCCAGGCATTGAGGCAAGGCGTGATCGCCGGGTTCGGTCAATTTGCGCTTCGAAATCCCGGCATCGAGGAACTCATCGCCGAGGCGGTCGATTCGCTCGACAAGGGACTTCAGCCGGAATTCAGCCGGTATCTGGAGCTTGCGCCCGACGAAACTCGGCTCGAGTTCAAGGCCGGCTCGGGATGGTCGGGTGCTTGGGCCGATCGAAGGCATTTCGACACGGTCATGGAAACTCAGGATCGCCTCGTCCTGGGTGCGCGCGAGACGGCGTTGATCGAGGACTACGCCGCCGAGACCCGCCGCCGCCCGTCTCCCATCCTCGAGGATCACGGCATCCGCAGCGGCGCCGAGGTGCTGGTGTGGGGGATCCATGGTCCCTACGGCCTGCTCGGCGTGTACTCGCGCGAGCCCGGCGCCTTCGCCCAGGACAGCGCGGATTTTCTCGAGGCCATCAAGAACACCCTGGCGGCGGCCATCGATCGGAAGTTCGCGGAGGATCGCCTGGCCTATCTGGCGCAGTTCGATTCGCTCACCGGATTGCCCAACCGTACCATGTACATCGAGCGGCTGTCGCAGGCGCTGGGCCGGACCAATCGGGACAAGCGCAGCGTGGGGGTGTTGTTCGTCGATGTGGACCGGTTCAAATCGGTCAACGACAAGCTGGGACACAGCGGCGGCGATGAGGTGCTCGCGCGGGTGGCGGGGCGCCTCGAGAGTTGCGTCTGCCCGACCGATACAGTGGCGCGGCTCAGCGGCAATGAGTTCGCGCTTCTTCTCGACGACCTGGCGAAGCCAGAAGACGCCGCGATGATGTCGGAACGGGTGATTGCGAGCCTCGCAAAACCGTTTCGCGTGCACGGACACGAGGTGTACGTGTCGGTAAGCCTCGGCATCAGCGTCTCGCCCGCGGACGGAGCGGACCCGGATGCTCTGCTGAAGAACGCCGACATGGCGATGTATCGCGCCAAGCAGGCCGGCCGCAATACATATCGATTCTTCCTCCCCGAAATGAATGCTCAAGCCGCCGAGCGCCTGCGGACGGAAACCGAATTGCGCGGCGCGCTCGCCCGGCGCGAATTCGTGCTGCATTATCAGCCGAAGGCCTCGATCGAGACTGGCTGCATCAGCGGATTCGAGGCCCTGCTGCGCTGGAACCATCCGAAGCGCGGCCTGGTCGCGCCCGCGCAGTTCATTGCCATTCTCGAGGATACGGGATTGATCAACGAGGTCGGGGAGTGGGTGGTGCGGCAGGTGTGCGAGCAGATTCGCACATGGCAGATCGAAGGCCTGAAGACCAGCCCGGTGGCGGTCAACTTGTCTGCCCGACAGTTCAACCGCAACGATTTGGATGCCGCCGTCGTCCGAATCCTTGAGGACACGGGGATCGACCCGAATCTGTTGGAGTTCGAACTGACGGAGTCGATCCTGATGAGCGACTCGGAGGATGCAGTGCGCGTTCTGGACAATATGAAGCGCTGCGGGATTCGCTTGTCGGTCGATGACTTCGGCACCGGTTACTCGAGCCTCGCGTACCTGCGTCGCTTTCCCCTGGACTCGCTCAAGATAGACCGCGCATTCATTCGTCACATCGCGACGGTTTCGGGCGATGCCACCATCGCCAAGGCCATCATCAGCCTCGCCCACAGTTTGAAGCTCAGAGTGGTGGCGGAGGGGGTCGAAACGCAGGCGCAGCTCGACTTTTTACGCGAGCACGGCTGCGATGAAATGCAGGGCTATCTGTTCGCGCGGCCGATGTCCGCCGCCGATTGCGCGCAAGCCATGATCGAGGGCCGGCGCCTGCCGCAGCGGCCGCGCACGTAACGCACGCCCCGGGCGCCGGCGTTGACTGAGGCCGGCGAAGGGGTAATAGTGAGGAAGCCCTGAACCGGACTGCCGCGAGGTCGAACGTGCCGCCGTATCCACAGATGACTGGCCGATTCCGCCGCCGCGTGCCCGTCGCCGCTCTGCTTTGCCTGTACGCGGTGTCGGCAGGGTATGCGCCGCACGCTGGGGCGGATGCGGCGATGGCGCACATGGCGGGCCACATGTACATGACGGCGATACGGCCGTTGCAAAGCGGCGATCGCGAGAAGGCCGATGCGGTGCTCGAGAGTGCCAGAGCGGCAATGGCGCCCTATCAGGATTACCACAAGGCCCTTGCGGACGGCTACAAGATATTTCTTCCGAATATCCCACAAGCCCAATATCACTTCACTCAGTACGAACATGCACTGGAGGCGAGAATGAGCTTCGATCCCTCGAAGCCGACCTCGCTGCTGTACACGAAGACGCAGGACGGTGGATACAGGCTGGTCGGTGCGATGTACACCGATCGTGTCGATGCCACCGAGGATGAGATCAACGCACGCATTCCCCTGAGCATTGCGCGCTGGCACCAGCACATCAACTTCTGCAAGGCGCCGGACGGTCGGAAAGCGGAGTACTTCGGTCCCCATGCAAAGTTCGGTCTGCTGGGTTCGATCACGACGCAGGAGGATTGCGAGGCCGCCGGCGGGCGGTTCCATCCGCATATCTTCGGGTGGATGGTCCACGTCTACCCTTACGAGAAGGATCCGGGCAAGGTGTGGGCGACGGATGACGATGAGCACGGGCACGACAATATGGATCACTCGGCGATGCCCGGGATGAAGATGCCCTGACGGGCGACGTTCAGGGGAACTCGTGTCGAAAGAAGCGCCGCAGGGCGTTCAAGAGATATTCGCCGCCGCCTTGCGGCTTCACCAGGCAGGACGCCTGAGCGATGCGGAACGGCTGTACCGGGAGGTTCTACTCGCCGATTCGCGCCACGCCGATGCGATGCATTTTCTCGGCGTCCTTGCCCACCAGGCGGGCCGCAATGAGGCGGCAGTGGATATGATAGGCAAGGCCATTGCACAGAACGGCCGGGTGCCGGCCTTCCACAACAACCTCGGCAATGCGTTCAAGGCGCTGGGTAGGTCGGAGGAGGCCGTGGTCGCATACCGGCGGGCGTTGGCCTTGAAACCCGATCTCCTCGCGGCTCATTACAATATAGGTGTTGTCCTGCAAGAGCGGGGCGATCTGGCGGAGGCGGCATCTTCATATGGACATGCGCTCGCCCTCAAGCCCGACTACGCCGAGGCGCACGGCAACCTGGGCAATACTCTACAGGCGCAAGGCAGGCTGGCGGAGGCGGTGGCCTGCTACGGGCGGGCGCTGTCTTTCAAGCCGAACTACGCCGAGGCACACAGCAATCTCGGCAATGTTCTCAAGGCGCAGGGCCTGTTGGCGGAGGCGGTGGCGTCATTCGAACGTGCGTTGTCCATCAAGCCGCAATTGGCCGAGGCACACCTCAACCTCGGCATCGTGTTATTGGAGCAAGGAAAGCCTAAGGAGGCCGCTGCCTGCTTTGCGCGGGCATTGACCCACAAATCAGACTATCCCGAGGCCCACCACCACCTGGGCAATGCCTTGCGCGAGCAGGGAAGATTGGAAGAGGCGATGGCCTGCTACGCGCGGGCGCTGGCCCTGAAGCAGGATTACGCCGCGGCGAGGCTGGGTGCGGCGATCGCGGTGATCCCCATCCTTGCGGACAGTGTTGCCGACAGTAGCGGCGCCTTCGACAAATTCTCCCGATCGCTGGATGAGCTCTGCGCCTGGTGCCGCTTGAATCCCGGAGGGCTGGGAAGCGCGGTGGGAAGCCATCAGCCGTTCTACTTGGCGTACAGGCCGGGGGATGTCGGTGGCTTGCTGTCGCGTTATGGCGATCTGGTCGGCGCAGAGTCGGCGGTCCACTGGGGAGCGAAGCTTGATGCGCAGCGAACCCTGCAGCCGCGGCGCAATCGGGTTCGACTGCTGGTGGTGAGCGGTCAGGCGCGCCAACATCCGGTGTGGGACGTGGTGTTGCGCGGAATCATTGCCCATATGGATCGCAGTCGCTTCGAGATCTTGCTCTACCATACGGGTTGGCGGGTGGACGAAGAAACGGATTGGGCCAGAAGCCGAGTCGAACGCTTCGTGCAGGGACCGAAGTCGACGGAGGCGTGGCTGCAAGAGATCGCACAGGATCGCCCCGATGCGATGTTCTATCCCGAGGTGGGCATGGATCCGGCCACCTGCGCCTTGGCGGCCTTGCGGTTGGCGCCGCTGCAGATCGCAGGTTGGGGGCATCCGGTGACCACGGGACTGCCGAGCATGGATATGTTCCTGTCCGCAGAGCTGCTGGAAGGGCCGGGAGCCGAACAACACTATCGCGAAAGGCTGATTCGCTTGCCGGGAACAGGGGTTTGCACGGAATTGACTCCGGTCCCGGCGCAACCGTGGAACGGGCCGGATCGACACAAGCACATCGTGCGGTTCGCGTTGTGCCAGCAACCGATCAAGTTCGATCCTGCGGACGATGTTCTGGCGGCGCGCATCGCCAAAGCCGCGGGACCGAGCGAGTTCTGGCTGGCTACGCCGAACACCCTTCCTTGGGCCGCCGTCAGGCTGCGCGATCGGCTGGCGTCAGCGTTCCGGGCGGAAGGGCTCGACCCTGACGCCTACCTGCGGGTGATGCCGTGGCTGCCGCGCAATCAATTCGCCGGTTTTTTGGATGAGATGGATATCTATTTGGACTGTCCTGCCTTTTCCGGCTACACCACCGCTTGGGCTGCGGTTCATCGCGGGCTGCCGATCGTCACGTTCGAAGGAGAATTTCTGCGGCAGCGCCTTGCCGCGGGATTGCTCCGACAGATCGGGATCACCGATGGGATCGCGATGTCGCGCGAGCAGTATGTACAGATCGCCGTTCGCTGCGCAGAGCAGTGCAGAGAGCCGGATCTCTGGGCGTCACGGCGCGAAGCGATACGGCGGGCCGCACCCAAGGCCGACGGCAACCGCTCGGCCGTGCGCGCATTCGAGCAGGTTCTATTGAATCCAAGCACCGCGGGATGTTGAACCTGCCTTCATTCTCCGTGGCATAATTCCGGGCGTGAAAATCACAACGCATGGCCGCAGCTGCGCCGCTGCGGCAGAGGCGCTGAGGCGTTCGACGCCGTGACGGCCACCCCCATCAGGAGCATCGCCATCGTAGGCGGCGGCACGGCGGGCTGGATGACGGCCGCGAGCCTTGCCAAGTTTCTGAAAGCGCTCAAGGTGCGCATACGGCTGATCGAGTCCGAGCAGATCGGCACCGTGGGCGTGGGCGAGGCCACGATCCCCCCGATCATGGAGTACATACGCGCGCTGGGGATCGATGAGAACGACCTCGTCCGCAAGACCAAAGCCACCTTCAAATTGGCCATAGAGTTCAGGGATTGGACGCGCATCGGCCATTCCTACATGCATCCATTCGGTCAAACGGGGTTCGACATGGGGCCCTTGGCCTTTTCGGCGTACTGGCTGAAAGCGCTTCGCGAGGGCACGGCAGCCAGGCTCGAGGAATATTCGCTGCATGCGGCCGCGGCATATGCGGGGAAATTCATGCGGCCGGTAGCCGCGGCCAGTTCCCCCTTGGCCGGGATCACCTATGCCCTGCAATTCGACGCCTCGCTGTTCGCGCGCTATCTGCGAAGCATCGCCGAGGCGGGCGGAGTCGAGCGCACGGAGGGCCGCGTCAAATCCGTGTCGCTCAAGCCCGAGGACGGATTCATCGAGGCGCTGACGCTCGAGAGCGGAGAGCGCGTCGAGGCCGATCTGTACATCGACTGCTCAGGGTTCCGCGGACTTCTGATCGAGGACGCCTTGCACACCGGTTACGAGCATTGGCAGCACTGGTTGCCCTGCGATCGAGCGGCGGCGGTGCCTTGTGAACGGACCGCCGCCCTGTCGTCGTATACGCGGGTGACCGCCAAGCCGGCGGGGTGGCAATGGCGCATCCCCCTGCAGCACCGCATCGGCAACGGCTACGTTTACAGCAGCGACTTCGTGAGCGACGCCGCGGCCCAGGACCAGTTGCTGTCGAGCATCGAGGGCAAGGCGTTGGCCGACCCGCTCAAACTTCAATTCGCCACCGGCCGGCGCAAGCGCTTCTGGAGCAAGAATTGCGTGGCCATCGGTTTGTCGGCGGGCTTTCTCGAACCGCTGGAATCCACCAGCATTCACTTCATTCAGCGCGGCATTACCATGCTCCTGACGCTGTTCCCCGATCGCAATTTCCGAAACGCCGAAATCGATCGATACAACAAGATCCTGGGGATGGAATACGAGCGCGTGCGCGACTTCCTGGTGCTGCACTACAGTACGACGGAACGCGATGACAGCGACATGTGGCGCTATTGCCGAACCGTCCCGAAGCCCGACAGCCTCAAGGAAAGAATCGAGCTGTTCCGCAGCCATGGACGCATTCTGCGCGAAGATAACGAACTGTTTCCGGCGCAGAGCTGGCTGTATGTGTTCGTCGGACAAAACATCATGCCGGACAACGATGATCCGTTGGTCGAGATTCTCGACCGGCAGCTGGTCAACGATAACCTGGCCAATATCCGCAGCGTCGTAGGCAAGTGCGCGGAGGCGATGCCCGCGCACGAGGATTTCATCAAGCAAAATTGCTCCGCCGCTGCGGCGCCCGTCTAGCCTCCCCGAAGCCGGTGCATCACGGAGGCGCGGATCTTGGCGTAATTGTCCGGCTTGAGCGGACCCAGCATGCCATGCTGGTCGGCCGGAAGATGCGCGAGCGGGTGGCCGTTGCTGCGAAACACATAGTGATCGAAGAACGCTTTCCAGGCCTGCCGCTCCCGCGGAGGCCGCTCGGCGATGGCGATCATGCTAAGCAGCAGGCCGGTATAGGGCGCATCCGGACCGGCCGCAAAGGCGTCCCACCAGTAATTGACGAGGCCGTTGAACGATGCGGTGGACTCAATCTGATGCCACCATAGCTTGGGGATGTAGATTGCGTCACCGGGCTTGAGCTCGGCACACAGCGCCTGCCCGCGTATCTCGCGGAACAGCGGATACTTCTCGTCGTCCGGGGGCGCCGAGGCCGCGAGGCTGACGGGCTGTCCCGCCATGGTGTTGTCGAGGGGACCCACGTACAGCCCTGCGATGGCCTCCGGAGGAAACAAGGTGAAGCGCCGGGCTCCTGCCACCACGCAAGCCACGTTGTCATAGGCATCGAAATGTGCCGAGACATTGGCTGGGTGCCCCAGCCAAATGCGTGGTGCGACATGCGCGGCAAGCACATGCATCGCATTCTGCTCCGCGAACCCGGGAAGGTGGTCGTTCGTCGGAACCGAACCGACGTACATGGTGGGCTCCCCGATTCGGCCGTGCGTGGCGACCAGGGCGGTCAATGCGTCGGCAAAGCGCATGCGCCGGCGTTCGAAATTGAAGCCCTTGAAATCCTCGGCATAGTAGTACTTGCCGGCGATCTTGGGATCGCCGACGAAGGCCTCGGTCAGGGCGCCGTTATCGAAGCGGATCAAATAGTCTCGCAAGTCCTCGGCCGACCGCGTTGCCGCGTGAACCGCCGGCCAGCCGCTCACCAGGCCGCGCATGACCACGGGCATGCAGGGCGCGACGACCTCCTTCAGGAATTGTGCCGGGTTGGATAATTCCCGGCCGTCCACCTCGCGCAGCTGCTGACTCATCGAGTGCTGTCAAACCGGGCCGGCATTGAGCGCCCGGCCGTTACGGGAATCCTCACGGGGCAGCAAGGAGCGGTTCTTCCTTTGCGCCAACGCCGACACCTGGTCGAGCGAAGCCAGCATCAGATAAATCAGCTGCAGATAGCCGCGGCGGAACAGGTCGAGTACCGGCGCATCGGCGAGCTGCTTCAGTTGATCCCGATTGATCGTATACAGCCCCGTGAACTCGCGATCGACGCCATCGTCGAAGCGCGCCGAGATGGTCATGGGCTCGATCAGTTTGAGGCTCAGCAGCGTGTCGATGAAGATGCGGGTGCGCTCGAGTCCCGGGCGCAGCTCACGCATCAACCCCATGACGCTTTGCAAATACTTGCTCGGTTCGCCCGCTTCGGTGAACAGTGCTTGATCGCCCGACGGCGCCACCCGCGGGTGATCGAGGTCGATGGCCAAATCCGACCCCGCCGTGAGGAAGGGCCCGCGCTGCAGATTGAGGGGCCGGTACGACCGCAGGGTCCGATGCTCGTCCAGAAACAGGTTCTCCTCCGCATCGAAGCCCAGCATGGCGCCGCAATAGAATTGGCCGGTATTTGCGTCCTTGGAAAACAAGATGGGATAGTGCATCGCCAGCGCATGGAATTCGTTCACCACCACGGCCACGAAGCGCTGGTTGTCGCCGTAATGCGCGGCCGGCAGCGCATGCACGCGCAGTTTACGATGCGATTGGTTGTCGAGCAGCACCACATTGCTCATGCGCGCAGTCTCCTGTTCTTAGATCGGCTGCAAGCCATACTCAAAGATCTTCTTCATCAGTTCGCGGTTCTTCGGCAGCTGCGAGCGCATTTGGCGGGTCATGGCGAAATTGTCGTTGATGAGTCTTGCCGCCAGGGTCTCGGTGCCGGCATTGTCCCCGGGCTCGACCTCGGTGCGAAAACCCATGCCGTACAACACGTACTGGTAGCTCGCGGCGGGAAACACCTCCTCCAGCCGGTCGAATTCGTCGAAGAACCAGGGCGACTGATACTTCCAGAGGCGCAATAGATTCTTGAGCCGGTCGGAAATCGTGCCGGGATCGACGTTGTCCCTCCAGAAAGCGTTGTCCGTGCGCCGGGTCAGCACGTAGTGAAGTTTGAGAAAATCGACGATGCGGCCCCAGCGGTAGTGGGTCACGTCGTTGAACCGTGCCGCGACGATATCCAGAACATCGCGATTGGCGGGCATCTGTTCGGCGATCAGCTTTGCCGACAGCTCGATCAATACGATGGCGGAGGACTCCAGCGGCTCGAGAAATCCCGCGGCAAGTCCGACGGCGACGCAATTGTTCTTCCAGAAAGTCTCGCGGTGCCCGCCGCGGAAGGAAATCTTACGCGGAGTAAGATGCGAGTGCTGCTTCCCTAAGTAGCGCATCAAAGTGTCGTGGGCTTGCTCGTCGGTGCCGTGCCGGGAGGAGTACACGTAGCCGGTACCGCGCCGGTTCGGCAGGCCGATGTCCCAGATCCATCCCGCGGATTGGGCGGTGGAGATGGTGTGGGACGCCATGGGAGCCTCCGGCGTTTCGTAGGGAACCTGCAAGGCGAGCGCTGTGTCGCAAAACAGCACGTCGCTGCAATCCCTGAACGGCACCCCGAGGGTCTTGCCGAGGAGGAGCGCCCCGAAACCGGAGCAGTCGACGAACAGATCGCCCGCGATTTCGCCGGCCTGCTGCGTATCGACGCTGCGGATATCACCGTTCTGGGATTGATTGACCTTTGTGACGTCGGCCAGCACATGGCGTACGCCGAGCTTGACTGTGCAGTGCTGCTGCAGGAAACCCGCAAATTTCCCCGCGTCGAGATGATAGGCGTAGTTTGCCACCGCCTGATACTCGGGCGTGGTGATCATCTTCGGTGCGAGTCCCTCGTCGCAGAGCTGGCCCTGCGGGCAAACGGTTTCGCAGAACGTACGCCCGGAATTGCCGCCCAGCCAATGCGGCGCGAGATTCACCTGGGTGAATCCCAGCGGCAGCATCAACGGGTGGTAGTAGGCGTCATCGTCGGCGCCGCTGGTCCAGCGCGCGAACTTTGCGCCTTGCTTGAATGCCGCGTTGCAGTTTCGAAAAAACTCGGTTTCCGAAACGCCCATTTTTTGCAGAGTGGACCTGAGCGTCGGCCACGTGCCTTCGCCCACGCCGATGATGGGAACATTGGGAGACTCGACCAGAGTGACCGTGAAGCCGGCCTTCATGCGTCCCTGATGCCGTGCCGCAATGACGCCTGCCGTCAGCCAGCCTGCCGTCCCGCCGCCCACGATCACGATGGATTGAATGCGCTGCGTCATGTTGCTGCGATTATCTCACGGCCGTGCAAAAAAGAAGGGCCGCCCAAAGGCGGCCCTGGGTGGTCAAGGCCACAGGCTACAGTTTTGCGCGCACCCCCAGAGTGAACAGGCGTCCCGTATCAACCACATCCAGGATTTGCTCCTTGAAGCGGCCATGCGTGGAATAGGCCTGGTCCGTCAGGTTGAGACCCTCGAAATAGACGCTGAAATGCTTGTTGATGTCGTAGCTGGTGCTGAAGTCCACGTAGGTCCCAGCATTCACGAAGGTCGGCTCTATGCCGTCCTGCGAGTTGTTCTGCGTTTGACCATAGTTTTGCAGGTACTCATTTTGATGGTTGATCGCGACGCGCACCTGCAAGCCGTACTTGTCGTAGAACGGTACGAAGTTGTAGGAATTGGCCAGGCCGGGCACGGCGAAGTTGGACACGGTGACATTGCTGGGGTCATACGGCTTGTTGGTACTGACGAACGTGGCGTTGGACGAGAAGCCAAAGCCGGTATCGCCAATCGTGTACTGCCAGGCCAATTCAATGCCTCGGACCTCTGCCGATGGGCCGTTGACCTGCGAAGTAATGCTGAAAATCGCCGGCGAGCCGCCCGGCAGAGTCACGCCGTTGATTTGCTGTGCAATCGTGCCGCCCACGACGAAGTTGGTCACCTCTTTGTCGAATGCGTCGACCGAAACGTAGGAGTTCGGCGCGTAGTACCACTCGACACCGAGATCCAAATTGTCGGACAGGTACGGCAGCAAGGTCGGATTGCCGCCCGTTGCATTGAGCGCTCCCACGCGCTGACCGGCCGGCACATTGAGATCCGGCGTCAAATCGCTCAGCGGCGCGCGAGTCAATGTACGCGACGCGTCCAAGCGGACCTTGACGGTATCGGTCAAGCCCAGGCTTAAATCGATGTTCGGCAACAGATAGCGGTAGTTGCTTTCGGTGCTGACCGGGACGGCCGGGGTGCTGTTGAAAGTATAGGCGGTATGATCCGTCGATAGGATGGACAGCTGACCGGTCGGCAACGTGGAGATGCCGGCTGAGATCACGTGCGTCTCCTCGAAGCGCGCCCCGATGTTGATCTTCAACGGCATGTCCTCGATCTTGGCCGTCGTCGACATGCTCATGTACGGCGATACCGTGCTCTCGGTGATGTCCTGCGAATTGCCGAGGTTCTGGTACATGATGTACTTGCCGGTGCAGGGCGTCGCGCCCGTGAGGTTGCTGCAATTGCCGACGTTCTGACCCGCGCCGTTCAATCCCTGCAGGTAGTTGAGAATGGAATTGCCATTGGCTTGGATGATGGCCGGCGGCAGCAGGCCGCCGTTGCCCCAGCCGTTGATGAAGCCGGACCCGGTGCCGAAGGAGTTGGATATCAAGTTCGCCGGTATGGGTGCGACGCCGCCGGAACCCACCGGGGGCGGCCCGTAGCCCGCAAACATCTGCCAGGTATAGGGCAGGTCGGTAAATGCGCGCAAGGCCTCATGGTCGTGCGTGAATTGCACGCCGTACTTGAATTTCAGCGCATCGTCGTGCCAGAGGCCTTCCAGCTTCATCTGGTCGATGGTGTCCGTATTCTGATTGTAAGACTCCACCAGCACGTGCGAACCGATGTAGGCGGGGTTGATGAAGTTCGCAGCATTGCCTGCCGGCCCATAGCCCGTCGGATAGGGCAGGTTGTTGCCGCCGGGGACGACGATGCCGAGCGAGGTGGCGTTGGGGCCGTTGCCATAGCCTATGTCCGCGTCCAAAGAGGTCTGGCCGCCGGGGTTGAGCTTGGCGACGCCCTGATAGACGTCGAACATGTACGCGGTATGGGCGCTCGCATCCCACTTGACGTTCAGACCCAAGGTGTTGGTCGTGATCACCGATTGGTTGATCTGCGCCTGAAAGTCCGTGGGCGTGCCCGGCTGTGTGAAATTCGTGACTGTGCCGTCGGGCGCTTGAGTCACATCCATGATGCCGTTGCCGTTGAACCAGGCACTGAAGCCGTACTGGTCTTGGACCAGCGTTTCTTTTGAATAGTTGTCGTCAAGGGTCATCTCCAAGCCATCCACCGGCTTGGCCTGCAGCACGAACCGGCCGCCGACGCGCTTGTCCTCGGTGTGCTCCTGGTAGATACCGTAGTCCTGGATGAACCAATCCCTGATGCTGGGCGTGGCCGCCGCGCTCGCAGGGACGCCGGTCGGAGGAGTCGCGGCGGGGGGATAGGCACAGGGCGCCGCGCCCGGCAGCTGGCAGGTCGCCAAGCCGCTTCCGGAGGCCGGGTTTCCGCCCTCCCAACCTTGAATATTGACGTGATTGCCGCGAACCTCGCTGTCCGCAAAGGCCCCATCCACCAAAATGCCGATGCGATCGTCCGCGAAGGTATCGCTGAACAACAGGCCGCCGTTCGGCTTGACCTGGTTCTGGCCGGTCGCATCGTCTCCCGACAGCGTTCCCGCCAACTGCATTCCGGGGTGATCGAGGGGCTTCGGATACTTGATATTGACGGTCGCGCCGATCGCGCCGCTCGAGAGCGAGGCGTCGGGGGTCTTCAGAACGTCCACTTGACCGACGAAGTCCGAGCCCACCGATCCGAAGTCGAAGCCGCGGCTGGCGTTGCCGATCGCCGTCGGCACTTCGCGGCCGTCGAACAGGGTTTCATTGAACTGCGGGCCGAATCCGCGCACGGTGATTTGCGTCGAGCCGCCGCCGGACGAAGTTCCTCCGGTGCCGGTCAACGACACCGCCTGGCGGCTCACCGTCACGCCGGGAATTCTCTCCATCGCGGTGGCGAGGTTCGAGTCGGGAAATTTGCCGATGTCCTCAGCCGAAATTGCATCCACGATTCCGTCGGCATCTCTCTTGATGTCCAAGCTCTTCTGCAAGGACGCACGCAGTCCGGTCACGACGATTTCGGTCAACTGGTCGCTGTCCGATGCCGTGTCGACGGCTGCTGCCGCGGCTGCCGTGCAGGGCACTGATAGCGCTGTCAATGAGAGTGTCGAAGCACCCCCCACGCAGATGGCATGTACAAGCTTGCGAAGTTGATCATTGGATGCAGTCTTATTCATTTATTCCCCCAAAACTCGGTATTGATTAAAGTGAGTCGCAGCCACGCTCTATTCAGGCCGGGTGTTCGTCGAACAATATCCATCTGGGGATGAGCATTCTCTTGGCGAGAGTTGCCGCGCGAACAGTCTTTCTAAGATCTGACATGTAGCATCCCCCAGGGCTCGATCGATTCTTTGGTAGCGGTATCAGTACCGTCAACCTTATCTATGGTTGCGCTACCATTCTATAAGGTATTTTGACTTTTGCAAACATTTTGTGGTGGCGCTACCATAATTCCTAATTTACTGTTGTTTCAGCGCGGGTAAATCCTTCGCATTCCCTTCGGCGGGCATCGTAACCCTCTGATTATGCTCCGCAAGCGTGACCTGTTCAGCCGACCATGTCCTCCAATTCAGTGCCGCGGGTTTCGTGGACCATCCGCAACACAAAGAAAATCGAGACGAAGGCGCAGGCCGTATAAAAGCCGTAGGTGAGGGGCAGGCCCAGGGACTTGGCCAGGACCGGGAAGCTGCCGCTGATGAGAAAGTTGGCGGTCCATTGTGCGGCGCCGCTGACCGCGAGCCCGGAGCCGCGCATCTGATTTGGAAACATTTCGCCGAGCATCACCCACATGACCGGCCCCCAGCTTAGGTTGAAGAATACGACGTAGAGATTCGCGCTGATCAGTGCGAGCAAGCCGACCCCGGGCGCCAGATGCAGTCCTTCGCTGCTCAGATCGCCGGTGGCGAAGGCGAGGGTCAGGACCCCCAGCGTCGCGGCCATGCCGACCGAACCGATGAGCAGTAGTGGCTTTCGGCCGATCCGGTCGATGAGAAATATCGCGACGAGGCACGCGGCAATCGACAAGGAGCCGCTCAAGATGTTGATCTTCAGCGAGTCCGCTTCGCTGAAGCCGACGGCCTGCCACAGCACTGCGCCGTAGTAGAACACCACGTTGATGCCCACCAATTGCTGAAAGGTGGCGAGGCCGATGCCTACCCAGACGATTTTGCGCAGGCGTCCCGAGGCATCGAGCAGATCCTTCAGCCGGGGCGTGTGGTCGGCGGCGATGGAACTGCGAATCTCCACGGATTTGCTCGCCGCGGCGGCCGCGCCGAACAACCGCGTCAGTACCGCCCGGGCCTCGCCGTCACGGCCCCGCGCCACGAGGTAGCGCGGGCTCTCTGGAATGAACAGCAGAGTGAGGAAGAACACGCTCGCCGGAAGGATCTGCATCCAGAACATCCAGCGCCACGCCGCAAGCCCCAGCCACAAGGCCTCGGTGGACCTGCCGGCGATGTGCGCCAGGATGTAATTGGCGAGAAATGCACCGGTCAGTCCGGCGATGATCATGATCTGCTGCAGGCTTGATAGGCGGCCGCGCATGCGGGCGGGCGTCACCTCGCTGATATAGGCCGGCGACAATACACTCGCGGCGCCGACGCCGATGCCCGCTGCGAAACGCGCCAGGATCATCATGAGTGCGGAGCCGGCCGCCCCGGCGGCGAGTGCGCTCAGAATGAACAGCAGGGCGGCGGCCACCATGACTCGACGCCGGCCCCACACATCCGCCAGCCGACCCGCCAGAAACGCGCCCACCGCGCAACCGGGGAGCAGCGCGCTCACCGTGATGCCGAGCCACGCATCGCTCAGGGCGAAAGTGCTTCGCAGCCCGTCCTGCGTTCCGTTGATGACGCCGCTGTCGTAGCCGAACATGAAGCCGCCGATGGTGGCCACCCCGACGATGGCGGTGACCAGGCGCAGATTGGTATTGGCCTCGCTATGATCGTTCAATTCAACCCCTCCCCGAGAGTGCGCGGATCTGCGTCCGGCTGCTTTGTGATTTCATTCGCGGCGTCGCCGCGATGTAAATTCCGCACCGAATGATAGCGCTACCGTATACTATAAACAGAAGTATTTCTTCCGCAGCACGGTGGCGCGGTTTAACAGATTCAGGTTGCGGCGGCTAAAATGGTAGCGGTACCGTCGGGCAGGCATTCGGAACATTCGACGGGCTGCGGGGTGCGCCCGCACCGGCTCGCGAGGCGGACTCATGTACATGGGAATTGATATTGGCACATCCGCCGTGAAGGCGGCAGTCGTGGACGAGGCGGGCCTCGTGGTCGACCAGGCCAGCGCCCCGCTCGGCGTTTCGCGCCCGCACGCCCTATGGTCGGAACAGAACCCGGACGATTGGTGGGCGGCGACATTGAGCGCCGTCGGTGAATTGCGCAGGCCCGTGCGCAATGCGGTGCGGGCCGTGGGTCTGTCGGGCCAGATGCACGGTGCGACGCTGCTCGGCAGGGACCGCCGGCCGCTGCGGCCGGCCATTCTGTGGAACGACGGCCGCAGCGCGCGCGAATGCGCGGAGCTCGAGGCTGCGGTGCCGCAGATGACGCGGATCACGGGCAACCGGGCCATGCCGGGATTCACCGCGCCCAAGCTGCTGTGGGTGCGGGCTCACGAGCCCGAGATCTTCTCCGCCGCGGCCAAGGTGGTGCTTCCCAAGGACTACGTGCGCCTGTGCATGACCGGTGAAATCGCTTCGGACATGTCCGACAGCGCCGGAACGCTCTGGATGGACGTGGCAAGGCGGCGCTGGTCCGAGGCGATGCTGGCGGGCACGGGGCTCGATGTTGCGCACATGCCGCAATTGTTCGAAGGCAATGAAATCACCGGCGAGCTGCGCGCAGATCTTGCGCAAGCTTGGGACATGCCGCGCGTCCCCGTCGTGGCCGGCGGCGGCGACAATGCTGCCGGCGCGATCGGCGTCGGAGTGGTGCGGCCCGGCGATGCATTTCTATCGCTCGGCACCTCCGGCGTGCTGTTCCTCGCGAACGACGGCTACCGCCCGAATCCCGCGGGGGGCGTGCACACCTTTTGTCACGCGGTGCCCGACCACTGGCATCAGATGTCGGTGATCTTGAGCGCCGCAAGCTGCGTCGAGTGGGCCGCACGACTGTGCGGGTTCGACGACGCGGGCGCCCTCATCGACGCGGCCGCGAACCGCGGCGAGCCGACGCGCAGTGAGATGTTTCTGCCTTATCTATCGGGAGAACGCACCCCGCACAACGATCCGAACGCGCAAGGAGTGCTGTTTGGACTGGTTCATCAGACCGACGCGGCTGCGATCGGGCAGGCGGTGCTCGAAGGGGTCGCATTCGCGTTTCGCGACGGCATGGACGCATTGCTCGCGACCGGCGCGCAGATCGAGTCGATCGCGGTGATCGGCGGCGGGGCTCGTTCCGTTTATTGGGGCAGGATCTTGAGTTCGGCGCTGGGCCGCCCATTGACGTACCGCGATAGCGGAGCGGTCGGGCCCGCATACGGCGCCGCACGGCTTGCACGCATGGGGTCCGCCAAGGCGAGCATCGAAGAGGTCTGTACGCCGCCGCCGATCTTGCATGTGGTCGAACCCGACATTCGGCTGAGCGATCTGTATGCGTACAAAATGGGGCGCTTCCGCAGCCTCTATCAACATCTGAAAGGCTTATTTCGGGAGACAGCATCTTGAATCATTCATATTTCGGCGACATCGCCCCCATCGCCTACGAAGGGCCGCAATCCACGAATCCGCTTAGCTTTCGCTACTACGACAAGAAGCGCATCGTGCTCGGCAAGACGATGGAAGAGCAATTGCGGATGTCGGTGTGCTACTGGCACACCTTCATGTGGGATGGATTCGACGTCTTCGGCGCGGGCACCTTCCGCCGCCCATGGCACGGCGGCCCGCTCGACCAGGCAGCGGCCGACCGCAAGCTCGATGAGGCGTTCGAGTTCTTCACGAGATTGGGCCTGCCCTATTTTTGCTTTCACGACGTCGATGTCATGGCTCAAGCCCACAACATCCGCGAGCACGTGGCGAATTTCTCCAACATTGTGGACAAGATCGAAGCGAAGACGTCCGCGACGGGAATCAAGGTGCTGTGGGGCACGGCAAATCTGTTCAGTCACCCGCGCTACATGGCGGGCGCCGCGACGAATCCGGACCCGGAGGTTTTCCGCTTCGCCGCGACCCAGGTGCGCCACTGTCTGGAGGCCACTCACCGGCTGCGCGGCGAGAACTATGTGCTATGGGGCGGACGCGAGGGCTACGACACCCTGCTGAACACCAACTTGAGGCAGGAGAAGATGCAGCTCGGGCGCTTCCTGTCGATGGTGGTTGAGCACAAGCACAAGATCGGCTTCAAGGGTGCGATTCTGGTCGAACCGAAGCCCCATGAACCAACCAAGCATCAATACGACTTCGACGTGGATACGATCTACGGATTTCTGCAGCACCACGGACTCGAGAAGGAGGTCAAGGTCAACATCGAAGCCAACCACGCAACCCTGTCAGGCCACAGCTTCGAGCACGAGATTGCGATGGCGATCGATTTGGGCATCTTCGGCTCCATCGACATGAATCGCGGCGATCCGCAGAACGGCTGGGACACGGACCAGTTTCCGAACGACGTGCGCGAGATTTCGCTCGCGCTCTACTACGTCCTTCAGGGCGGGGGGTTCACGACCGGCGGCAATAATTTCGATGCCAAAGTGCGCCGTCAAAGCATCGACCCCGTCGATCTGTTCTACGGCCACATCGGCGCCGTCGACATCCTGGCGCGCGGCCTTCTGAATGCGGCGGCCATGGTGCAGGGGGGAGAATTGAAGTCCTTCGTGGAGCAGCGGTACGCGGGGTGGCGCTCCGAATCCGCCCGCGCCATGCTGGATGGGCGCGGTTCGCTCGCGGCGATCGCGGATGCAGCGGTGGCCGACAATGTCTCGCCGGTGCAGAGGTCCGGCCGGCAGGAATACCTCGAAAACCTGGTCGGCCGCTACACCTCGGGATAAGCCGCGGTCCGCGATCGAGCTCAACGTCCGATGGTCAGTACGGCGGACTTCAAGTCCACCGAGTTGGGGCCCGCCATGATGTCGAAGTCGCCGGGTTCCACGACCCGCTGCATCGCCACGTTCCACATCCAAAAGCTCTCGGGAGTGAGCACGAAATCGACCGTCCTTGATTCGCCGGGCGCCAGTGTGAGGCGTCGAAACGCCTTGAGTTCCTTGACCGGCCGGGTGACCGATCCCACCTGCTGATGGACATAGATCTGCACGGTCTCGTCCCCCGTGCGCGTGCCGGTATTTCGCACCGGCACGCTTACCGTCACGGATCCGTTCGTGGCGATGCGATTCTCCGACAAGCGCGGCGCACCCATCTCGAAGGTCGTATAGCTCAGACCGTAGCCGAAAGGGTAGAGCGGCTCGACGGTATCGAACAGGTAGCCGCGGCGTGCGGAGGGTTTGACATCGTAGAACATCGGCAGCTGGCCCACGCTTCGCGGAATCGTCACGGGCAGTTTGCCGCCCGGGGTCACGTCGCCGAACAACACGTCCGCGACCGCGTTGCCGCCCTGTTCGCCGAGATACCAGCCTTCCAGCAATGCGTCGGCCTCCCGTGAAATTGCCACCGTCGAGGCGGGCCTGCCGTTGATCAGCACCACGACGATGTGCTTGCCGAGGGCGTGCAGCGCATCGAACAGCGCCTGCTGCTCGCCGACCAGGTCCAGGCTGTCGCGGTCGCCCAAGTGCGTTTTGGCCCAGCCCTCGCGGCTGGTCTGTTCGGTGTCGCCGACGGCGAGCACGATCTCGTCGGCCTTGCGCGCGACCGAGACGGCCTCCTCGATCAGGCGCCGGTTCGCCGCGGGATCCGCGAGGCGCACGCTGTCCTCCCACCAATCGTCATTCACCGTGATTTTGACGCCCTGTGCGAAAACGATGTCCGCCCGCGCACCCGCCTTCGCGCGAATTCCCTCCAGAATGGACACCGTAATCGGCGGCTGACCGTAATAGCCGCCGAGACGTGCGACTGCCGCGTTGGGGCCGATCACCGCGATGACGGGCTTTCCCGCTCCGGGCTGCGGCAGCGTCAGCGGCAACATGCCGTCGTTCTTGAGAAGGATGATCGAACGCTGCGCCGCCTTCAACGCCAGCGCACGCGCCTGCGGGTCGTTCGTGATCGCCACCGCCCGGTCCGCATCGGCGAAGGGATTCTCGAACAGCCCTGCGCGGAACTTCAACGCCAGAATACGGCGCACCGCCGTGTCGATCTTCTGCCCGGGCACGCGCCCGTCGCGCACCTGCTGCGCCAATGTCGCGTAGGCTGCGCCGCTCGGCAGATCACAGTCGACACCCGCATCGAGCGCGAGACGCGCCGCCTGCGCCGGGCTTGCGGCGATATGATGCAGCGTCTGCAGGTCCTCGATGGCGTAGTAGTCGCTCACCACCAGGCCGTCGAAGCCCCATTCTCCGCGCAGCACTTTCCCGAGCAGCCAGACGTTGGCGTGGCTGGGTACACCGTCGATCTCGTTGTACGACGGCATGACCACGCTCGCCCCGGTGCGCCTGATGACCGTCTCGAACGGCGGCAGGAAGAATTCGCGCAAGGTGCGCTCCGCATACGGCGCGGGGCCGACGTTGGTGCCGCTCTGCGGCTGGCCGTGGCCCGTCAGATGCTTGAGGGTGGCGAATACCTTGCCGGGCGAGAGGGTGCGTGCCTTGCCATCGCCCTGCAGTCCCTCGACCGCCGCGACTCCCATCTCGCCGACCAGGTAGGGGTCTTCGCCGAACGTCTCCTCGATCCGCCCCCATCGCGGGTCGCGTGCCACGTCGACCACGGGGGTGAGCGCGAGACTCACGCCGCGCGCGCTGATTTCTCGCGCGGTGACGGCGTTGACGGAGCGCAGCAGCGCGGGGTCCCAGCTCGATGCGAGCGCGATCGCCTGCGGGAAGCTGGTGGCGCCGCGCGCCGCGTAACCGTGCAGCCCCTCCTCGTGGAAGAGGATGGGGATGCCGAGGCGCGTGCGCGACACGGCGTAGTGTTGCAGGGCGTTCACGAGCCGGATCGTGCCGCGGACGTCGCGCCCCGGCACCACCCGCGGGGATGACGGCCCGGTGGCATCGGAAGGGCGTGCAAACTGGCCGATTCCGTGCGGATACATGCGGGCCATTTTGGCCGGGTCAAACTCGAGCTTTGCGTCGAATATTTCGGATTTGGCGTCCCATATGCTCAGCATCTGGGCAACCTTTTCGTCCAGGGTCATGCGCGCCAGCAAGTCCTCCACCCGCGCCTCGACGGGTGCGCCGGAGTCCTTGTAGAGGGGTGCGCCTGCCGCGGCGGCGGGCGCGGCGCGGCTTGACAAGGAGAGGACGAGCGCGAGGCTGCAGAGCCGGCACAGGGTTGCTGAGGACATCGTTTGTTTTCTAAACTTTCCGCGGTTTCGATGATGTTCTGATAGCGCTACCATGATGGATTCCAATCGGCTTTGTCAATTCCATTTGCTTTTTTTACCGGCCCAAGCGCCAAATACGCGTCAGCCTTCTGTTGTAACCTGGCGTATACAATGACGATTAGAACAGCTAACAGACGTTTGGGGACTAAAGGCAAGCTCAAACCGAAACAGCGACAACGGGGCGCCCCCACCATCGCGGACGTGGCGGCGTACGCGGGTTTTGCTCCGATGACGGTATCGCGCGTGATCAACGGCGAGAGCAACGTTCGCCAAGAAACCCGCGAGGCGGTCCAGGCGGCGATCGCCAAGCTCAAGTATTCGCCGAATCTGGCGGCGCGAACCCTGGCCGGTGCCGAACAGGTGCGCATCGGCCTGCTTTACAGCAATCCAAGCGCCGCTTACCTGAGCGAATTCCTGGTCGGCAGCCTCGAGCAGGCGCGGCTCAGCCACGTTCAGTTGGTGGTCGAGAAATGCGACGCCAAGCAGCATGAGGAGGAGGTGGTCCGCGAGCTGCTCGCGACCGGTGTCGACGGCATCATCCTGCCGCCGCCCTTGTGCGACTCCAAGCGCATCCATGACGTCCTTGCCAAGGCCGGCGCGCTCGCGGTCGCGGTCGCGAGTGCGAGCCCGCGAGCCGGCTTGCTGGCCGTGCGCATCGACGATCATGCGGCAGCGGTTGCCATGACCCGACACATCCTGTCGCTGGGCCACACGCGCATCGGATTCATCATCGGCAACCCCAATCAGACCGCGAGCGCGCAGCGTTTCGCAGGCTACAAGGCGGCGCTGTCGGAGGCGGGGATACCGATCGACAAATCGCTGATAGGGCAGGGGCTGTTCACGTACCGATCCGGCCTCAAGGCCGCCGAGCAGCTCTTGAGCCTGCCTAAGCCCCCGACCGCGATCTTTGCGAGCAACGACGACATGGGCGCCGCGACGGTGACCGTCGCCCATCGCCATCATCTGGACGTACCGAAGGACCTGACCGTCTGCGGCTTCGACGACACTGAATTTTCGCGTTCCATTTGGCCCGAGCTCACGACCATCCACCAGCCCATCGCCGATATGTCGCGCGCCGCCGTGGAGCTATTGGTCCGAAAGATCAGGTCGCGGCGGGCCGGCAAGGACGAAGACTGCAAGCACGCGCTGATGGATTTCACGCTGGTGCGCCGGGACTCGGACGGCCCGCCCCGTCATTGAGCGATGCGCCGGGAACGCAGCCTTCATCGGGTCTGCGCGCGAAAACGGATGACGGCGTTGAACGCGCCGCCGGGCTCGACGATGGGCATGCCGGGTTCATGACCCGGAAGATTGAGCGCGTTGTTGATGTGCGGAACGGGCTCGAAACAAAAACCGTCGGCGCCGCCGCGGGCATAGACGACGGCGGCGCTCAATTCCGGCGAGCCGCTGATTTCGAGCGCCAACGGCTTCCCCGGCCAGACGATCCGGGCAGGTCCGCTCCATCCCACGAAACAATTATCGATATCCGCCCGATCCACGGGCGCCTCGCGCGAGAAATCGAAATTGCCCGACGGCGCGACCGGCTCGCGCGGCAAACCGTCGTCGCCGGCGAGCCATACGCCGCGCGCGCGAAATGTCAGCCGGGCGCCGCGCCGCGGGAAATACGGATGATGCCCGAAGGCGAGCGGCGCCGGATGAGGCGCCAGATTCACGGCGCGCAGCTCCAGTATCAGCTCGCGATCGGCGAGAGTGATTCGCTGCCGCGCCTCGAACGGCCAGGGCCAAGCGGCGTTCGGCTCGTGAATCAGGGTCAACAGCCCTGATTCGTCGCTTCGTTCGGCGCATTGCCAGGGACTCTCGAACCCAACGCCGTGGATGGCATGCGGCTCCGGGGGGAAATTGCGCGCGAGCGTGATGCGCTTGCCGTCCCATTCGAACCGGCCCTCTGCGATTCGATTGGAATACGGAACGAGCGGAAAGCTTCCCATCCCGAAGGGATTGCGCGCCGCGATGCTGGCTGATGTTGCGGCCCGGAACATCTGCTGGCCGCGCACCGTCCAGCCGCCGATGCTTCCGCCAAGTTGGGGGTGCAGGTCGCAGCGATCGGCGCCGCGCAAGAGGGTGATAAGGTCGTCGGTCATTGGTTTTATCGATTCATGATAGCGCTATCAATCGTGGATAATCAAAAATCCGGCAAGAGGACGGGCTTTCTCCGGCGCGGGACACCCGTCGTATCATCCTCGCCCTGTGGCGGGAGGATTCGGTACGTGCCGACAGCAAGCGGGGCAGTTTCGCGGATTTGCGCGGCGACGGCCCTGCTAGGGCTCGCCTGCCTGTCGTGCGCAGCATCTCGCGTGCATGCCGAGGACGGCTACGATCTGTGGCTGCGCTACCGCCCGGTCGAGGCGCCGTGGGCAGAGCGCTATAAAGCGTCGGTGCGCGAGCTGGTGCCGCCGGCAGACTCCGGCGATGCGGCCCTGCACGAGCTGACGCGCGCCATCGCGGGCATGTTGGGAAGGGCTCCGCCGATCGCCCGCGAGCCGACGCTGGATGGGGCGATCCTGTTCGGCACGCCGCGCTCCTCGGCGCCGATCGCCCGGATGCATCTCGATCTCGAGGGCCTGGGAGCCGAGGGCTATCTGCTGCGCAGTACGACGCTCGGCGGACACCGCGTCACCGTGATTGCCGCGAACTCGGACGCCGGCGTGATCTTCGGCACCTTTCAATTCCTGCGCCTGCTGCAGACCCGCCAGCCGATCGATCATTTGTCGCTGCGCAGAGCGCCGCGCCTGCGGCATCGAATCTTGGATCACTGGGACAATCTCGACGGCACGGTGGAGCGCGGCTATGCAGGGGCCTCCATTTGGGACTGGCACAAGCTTCCCGACTATCCTGCGCCGCGCTACGTGGACTATGCGCGCGCCTGCGCATCGATCGGCATCAACGGCACCGTCCTCACCAACGTCAACGCGGATGCGCTCGCCCTCACCCCCCTGTATCTGGAGAAGGCCGCGGCGCTCGCCAGGGTATTTCGACCCTATGGACTCAAGGTGTATCTGACCGCCCGTTTCACGGCGCCCATTGAAATCGGCGGACTGCAAACCGCCGATCCGCTCGACCCGGATGTGCGTCTGTGGTGGAAGCGCAAGATTGACGAGATTTACCGCTACATCCCGGACTTCGGCGGACTTCTCGTCAAGGCGAGTTCGGAAGGCCAGCCGGGGCCGCAGGACTACGGACGCTCGCACGCGGACGGCGCCAATATGTTCGCGCAGGCGCTGGCTGCGCACGGCGGCATCGTCATGTGGCGGGCGTTCGTGTATTCGAAAAGAGAATCCGACGATCGCGCCAAGCAGGCTTACGCTGAGTTCGTGCCCCTGGACGGTGAGTTCCGGGAAAACGTGCTGCTGCAGGTCAAGAACGGCCCCATTGACTTCCAGCCGCGAGAACCTGCACACCCGCTCTTCGGGGCGATGCCGAGGACGCCGCTGATGCTGGAGGTGCAGATCACCAAGGAGTACCTGGGCTTCGCCACTCACTTGGTGTATCTGGGCCCGCTGTACGAGGAGGTGCTGCGCTTCGACACCCAGGCGAAGGGGCCGGGTTCGACCGTGGATAAAATCATCGACGGCTCGCTCTACGGCCGTGCGCAAGGCGGCATGGCCGGCGTCGCGAACATCGGCGCGGACCGCAATTGGTCCGGCTCCTATTTCGATCAAGCCAACTGGTATGCATTCGGACGCCTCGCCTGGAACCCGGGCCTTGCCTCGAGCGTGATCGCAGAGGAGTGGGTGCGCATGACCTTCTCGAACGACGCGGCCTTCATCGCTCCCGTGGTCGAGATGATGATGGGCTCGCGCGAGGCGGCGGTGGACTACATGACGCCGCTCGGTCTTGCGCATCTCATGGCGCGCGGCCATCACTACGGGCCGGGCGCGTGGCAGAGCGGCGGGCCGCGGGCCGACTGGACGGCGCCGTATTTTCATCGAGCCGATGCCGGCGGCATCGGCTTCGATCGCAGCGCCTCCGGCAGCAATGCCGTCTCGCAGTACGCTGCGCCGGTCGCGGCGCAGTTCAACGATCCGCGGCTGACGCCGGAGAAATACCTGCTGTGGTTTCACCACTTGCCATGGGATTATCGGATGGCCTCCGGTGCCACGCTGTGGGACGAGCTTGTGAATCATTACGGCCGCGGGGTGAAAGAGGTGGGGCGCATGCGCAGGACTTGGTCGCGGCTCGCGCAGTTCGTCGATGCGCGGCGCTACGCCGACGTGTCGGCATTTCTCGCCATCCAGGAGAAGGAGGCCAAATGGTGGCGCGATGCGACCTTGGCCTACTTCCAGAGCATCTCCGGCAGGCCGTTTCCGCGCGGGACGGACCCTCCGGCCCATTCGCTCGAGCAATACGAGTCGCTCTCCTTTCCCTACGCCCCGGGGAACCCGGGATGGACCGCGGCGCCTTTCCGGCATTGAGGCGCACCGCTTGATAGCGGTACCATGAGGGATGAGCATCCAACGGCGAATCGCGCGGGCGGCCCTTTGCGCGGCGGCGTTGGCCGCCGCCTTCGGCGGTATTGCCGCCGCGCAACCCCAGCATCCCCTGCTGAATGCGATGTTCCAGGATCACGCGGTGCTTCAGCGCGACCGGCCCATTCCCATCTGGGGCGACGCCAAGCCGCGCGAGCAGGTGACCGTCTCCCTCAATGCCGTTGCGCTGCGCGTGCGCGCGGACTCGTCGGGTCATTGGCGGGCGGTGCTTCCGGCGATGAGCGCCGGCGGTCCTTATTCGCTCAGGGTGCGCACCCGCTCCGGTGCGAACCAGTCGATATCAGACCTGCTGGTGGGCGATGTGTGGCTTTGCTCCGGCCAGTCGAACATGGAGTTGCCGGTCTTAAGGACGCTGAATGCCGAGCGCGAAATCGCCGGATCGGCCAACGATCGCATCCGGGTGCTCACCGTCGCGCACGCCAACAATCCGGTCCCGCTCGAGCATTTCATGGAACCGGTCGCGTGGACGGCGGCGGCGCCGGCCACGATTCGCGACTTCTCGGCGGCCTGCTACTACTTCGCGCGCGAGCTGCAGAAATCCGTACCGGTACCGCTGGGTTTGATCCACTCATCCTGGGGCGGGTCGGGCATCGAAACGTGGATCAGCGCCAGAGGCCTGCGCGCGCAAGGCGGGTTCGACGAACGACTGGACTTGCTGCAACTGTACTCCCGCGACTCCGACGCTGGAAACCAGGGCCTGGCACGCATGTGGGAGGACTGGTGGCACGCGCATGATCCGACCGGATCGTCGCCCTGGAAAGCAGTCGCCGAGGATTCATCCGATTGGCGTCCGGTTCCAGAGCCGATGCGCGATTGGAAGACCTGGGGCGTGCCGGAACTGAAGAACCATGACGGCATGGTTTGGTTTCGGCGCACCGTGAAACTCACGGCCGAACAGGCGGCGCAGCCGGCGGCCCTGTCCCTGGGGGCCATCGACGAAGTCGATGAAACCTGGGTGAACGAGCGTGCCATCGCCAATTCATTCGGATGGGGCACCGAGCGGACCTACCCCTTGCCGGCCGGAATACTTCACGCCGGCGACAATTACATCGTCGTCAATGTACTCAGCACCTGGGACGCGGGCGGAATGTACGGACCTTGGGATCATATGGCGCTGCGCCTCGCCGACGGCGGCATCGTCCCCTTGGGCGGACATTGGCGTTACCAATTCGTCCCCGAGAGCATGGGATATCCGCCGCGCTCTCCGTGGGAATCCATCGGCGGTCTGACCAGTGTGTACAACGCCATGATCTCGCCCATCGGGCCCTACGCCTTGCGCGGCGTCGCCTGGTATCAGGGTGAGTCCAACGCCGGCAGTGCGGGACAGTATCAAGAACTGCTGTCCGGCCTCATGCGCGATTGGCGCGGACAATTCGGCGCCGCATTGCCCTTCCTCATCATCGAGTTGCCCGACTTCGGCCCGGCGCCGGCTTCGCCGGTCGCCTCCGATTGGGCGAGCCTGCGCGAAGCGCAGCGCCGCGCCGTGGCCGGCGATGCGCATGCGGCACTCGTGGTGACCATCGACATCGGCGATCGCCAGGAGCTTCATCCACCCAATAAGCAGGAGATCGGGCGCCGTCTGGCGCGCGCCGCGCGGCGCGTCGCCTACGGCGAAGATATCTCCCCGTCCGGCCCCGCTCCCGAGGGGGCACAGCGCCTGGCGCAGGGTGTGCTCGTCTCTTTCACCGATGTCGAAGGAGGCTTGGTCGCCTATAGCGCGAAGCAGCCGATCGCATTCGAACTGTGCGGCTCAACCCAGGAGAGTTGCAGGTTCGTGAATGCGACGCTGCGGTCGGATCGTTCGGTGCTGCTCGATCCCGCGGGGGTCGAGGCGCCGACCCGCGTACGCTTCTGCTGGGGCGACGGGCCGGTGTGCAATCTCTACGACCGTTCCGGTCTGCCGGCGGGACCTTTCGAATTGAAAATCCGCTAGCCAATCCGGTGCGCGCCCCTTGGGGTGCGATGCCCGGAGAATCAGCCGGCGGCCTGTGCCCGCAGGTATTCTTCGTGCGTCGGGAGATGGGCCACCATGCCTGCGATGGCGGTCCTCGCGGTCCTCAGGGAAGCGGCAATCTCCTCGTACTCGAGGTTTTCCACCCGCGGGCAGTACACGCTCGGCTGGATCCCCATGCCCTCGAACACGGATTGCCAACTTGCGCTGCGGAACAAATCGTCGATGCCTTCGCGCAGGGCGCCACGTCCCTTGAACAGCTCGATCCGCTCCCGCAGGGAATCGGGAAGAGTCATGTTCTTGCACCGCTGCCAGAACGGCGAATCGTCCCGTGCGGTGGCGGCATAGTGCAGCACGAGAAAATCGCGTATTTCTTCGTAGTCGGCCACCATCCGCCGGTTGTACTCCCGCAGCAGTACGGGGTCGCAGTCGCGGTCCGGGAAATACCGCAGGAAGAAATCCATGCCTCGGGCGATCAGATGAATGGATGTGGCTTCCAGCGGCTCCACGAATCCTGAGGCAAGACCGAGCGACAGGCAATTGCGCTTCCACACCTCCCGCCGGTATCCGGTGGCGAAGGGAATCATGCGCGGCTCAGCCGTAACGGCGCCGTCGAGACTGCGAAGCAGGGTCGACCTCGCGCTCGTGTCGCTGCAAAAGCGGCTCGAGTAGACATAACCCTGTCCGAGTCGATGCTGAAGGGGTATCTGCCAGCTCCACCCGGCCGCCTGAGCGGTGGCGCGGGTGTACGGCAGCAAGGGCCTGCGGCTCTCGGTCTTGACGACGACGGCGCGATCGCAGGGCAGGTAATCCGACCAATCCACGAAGTCGACTCCCAGCGCGCCACCGATCAGCAGGGCGTTGAAACCCGTGCAGTCGATGAAGAAGTCGCCGCATATTTCGCGGCCGTCTGCGAGCACCACGCTGCGAATGAAGCCGTTGTCGCGCTGCGTGACGCGTGCGACCCGGCCCTCGGTGCGCGTGAGGCCCCTGTCCTCGGCGTAGCGGCGCAGATGGCGGGCCACCAACAGAGCATCGACGTGCAGCGCATAATTCGCGCCGCCGATCGGAGTGTTGCGGGCCATCGCGGGCGGGAAGAAGCGCCCGCTCTCGGCCATGATGTTGCAAGGCGAGAAATCCAGCAATGAGGAGGTGTCGCCGCGGGCGCGGGCTTTGAGCCAGCACTGGTAGAAGTCATGGCTGGCGATCGGCCGGCCGATCACCCCGAAAGGGTGGAAGTACTTGGCGCCGGCGCGATGCCAGCCCACGAACTGAATGCCCAGCTTGTAGGTGGCTTCGGTGGCGCGAATGAACTCCCGCTCATCGATACCGAGCCGCTGTATGAGACCCACGAACGGAGGAACCGTCGATTCACCGACGCCGATGGCTCCGATCTCTTCGGATTCGACCAGTTCGATCCGGCACAGCGCCGGTTTCAGATGGTGGCTGAGCATGGATGCGGCGAGCCAGCCCGAAGTTCCGCCGCCGACGATGACTATCTTGGTCAGAGGTTTCATTACCAATCCCGATTTTCCACCAGCAACACCGGGGTCTCCCGATCGCGCGCCGTATTATAGTTCCAGTAGGCCGAACTGCTGGCCTGGATGGATCGTCGCAGCACATCGATCGCCTTATGTCGTGGAAAGCTCATCCGCCAGGCGAGCGCCAGGGTGCGCTTCGGCACAGGGCTTGCAAAGGAGCGGGTCACGAGCAGATGGGGCGCATACAGGGTCGCGTCGGCGGCGGACTGCGGCAGTATGGTGACCCCCAGCCTCGACGCCACCATGTGGCGCAGGGTTTCCAGCGTGCTGCCGCGCGTGAAGTTGCGCCTGTCTCCCGCGGCCTGGGGCGGCTTGGGATTCAGGTGCGGGAAGGCGGCGAGGACTTGTTCCCGAAAGCAGTCGCCTTCGCCCAACAGCAACATTTCCGCAGGGTCGAGATCCGCCGCCGCAACGAGAGTCTTG
Source organism: uncultured Gammaproteobacteria bacterium (assembly GCA_963702735.1). Classification (GTDB taxonomy): domain Bacteria; phylum Pseudomonadota; class Gammaproteobacteria; order Steroidobacterales; family Steroidobacteraceae; genus Bog-1198. Next base: position 490,288 of record CAVPDW010000004.1, read on the forward strand.
CCCGCCAACCTATGATCGGCCGGCAACAACAGGACGAAGGGCTCGTCGAACAACGGTTGTGCCGCCACGTCGGGCTCGCTGAAGGGCGCGGTGACGAGAATGGCATCGAGCTCGCCGTTGCGAAGCTTGAGCGTCAGCGACGTCTCGTTGCCCTCTTCGATGTACAGCGACAGCTGCGGGGCGGTTTGCTTCAGGAGCGGGATGAATTGCGGCAGCAAATAGGGGCCGATGGTGGGCAGAGTTCCCAGGGCGAGCGGCCCCTGGAGCTGATCCTTGTCGCCCTCAGCGACGTCCTTGATTGCGGCGGCCTGATCCAGCATCAGTCCGGCCATGGCCACGATCCGTTCGCCCAGGGGCGTCGCCTGAACGCCCTGCTTGCCCCGCTCGAAAAGAACCGCGGACAATTCATCCTCGAGCTTCTTCACGGCGATGCTGAGCGTGGGCTGACTCACGTGACAGCGCTCGGCGGCCCGTCCAAAGTGCTGCTCCTGGGCCAGCGCCACGATATAGCGCAGCTCTGTCAGGGTCATGGATCAGGCGCCGCGCAGGTCGACGGAGCGGCCCGTGCGGGCCGATTCGTAGATTGACATCATGAGGCTCACGTCGCGCAGGCCCTCTTCGCCGGGCACCCGGGTGGCTCTCCCTTGCGCGATGCACTGCGCGAAGTCATCCATCTCCACCGCGAATTGATCCGTCGGCGGGAACTCGATCGGCCGGCCGTCGCTGCGCACACCGCGTGTGCCGTCGTAGTTGAACGCCGGCTCCAACCCGAACCAGCCCCGTTCGGCAATGGCGCGGAAGTAGCCGACCCCGGCGGTGTCGTAGCTGCTGCCGCAATGACTGACGGCTCCGCCAGGGAACTTGGCCTCCCAGACCACTGATTCCTCGACCTCGGAAAATCGCGCCGGATCGCCCGCGGTCACGGCCGCCGAAATCCACACCGGTTCCTCCCCAGTGAGATACCGGGTGGCTTGCAGCGCATAGATGCCCACATCCATCAGCGGCCCGCCGCCGGCCAGCGCCCGCTTCAAGCGCCACACCCCGGGCCCGACGCGATTGCCGAAATGCGCATCGATCAGCTTGAGCGGCCCGAATTCACGCTCGCGCGCGATGCGCACGCATTCCAGATGATGCGGCTCGAAGCGGCAGCGGTAGCCGATGCAGAGCATGCGATTCGCGGCTTTGACCGCCTCGATCATGCGCCGGCAGCGTTCGACCGAGATCTCCATCGGTTTCTCGCAAAACACATGCTTGCCTGCCTCGGCGGCCACCAGTGCGTTGTCCAGGTGCAGACCGTTGGGCGTCGCGATGTAGACGACGTCGATGTCCGCGTTGTCGGCGATGCGGTGCATGGTCTGGTAACTGTAGACGTTCTTCTCCGCAATGCCGTACCGCGCCCTCCATTGGACGGCCTTCGCCGGGGTGCCGGTGATGATTCCCGCCAGACGGCAGTTCGCGGTCTTCTGCAGAGCCGGAGCCACTTGATGAGTGCTGAGATTGCCGAGTCCGCAGAGCGCAAAACCGAGTTTGCGATTCGATGAGGCGCCGAGCGCGCGGCTCATGCGGGTGTCGATAAGGGGAGAAACGGCGAGCGACGCGGCCTGCGCGATGAACTTGCGACGTGTGTTCATAGGCGTTTCCCATCCCGTTCGCGAAGTTTGTGGCGGCTGGCCGCAAAGATCAACCTGCGGCAGGGCGGCCACATGATGCAGATCCGCACGCGGTTGATGTAAATCATACAGGGAATCGGCTGCTCCGGTGGTAGCGCAACCAATAAAAGGTTGTCAAAGCCTGAAATCCTTATAGAATGGTAGCGCAACCATTCGTTGCAACCATACCATGCTGCGCATTTCCCATCCAAGAACAGCCGCAGACTCCGACCGATCGGAGTCGAATACGTCCGCCGGACCGCAGCTGTCAGGCACGAACCTGGAGCGCGCAGGAGATCACAATCAACGGGTGACACTGCACGCGATACGGGTCAACGGACCGGTTACACGGACGGAACTCGTGCTCAAGACCGGATTGACGCCGGCCGCCATCGCCAACATCACCAACCGGCTGCTTCGACACCGGTTGATACTGCGCGCCGGCCGCATGCTCGGCGGGCGCGGGCAGCCTGCCGGCAAATTCGTGATCAATCCGGATAGCTGCTTTTCCATCGGCCTGAACGTCGACCGCGACCACATCACACTGGTGGTTCTGGATTTCGTCGGCAAAGTGCGGGCGCGCGCATCGCGCGAGGTCTCCTTCGCGCCGCCCGCCACCGTGCGCACCTTCTTCCAGCGCTCGGTGGGGCAGTTGCTCGCCAGGGCCGGCATCTCGCGCGATCGCCTGGTGGGGATCGGCGTGGCGTTTCCTGACGACATTGCGCGGGCACACTTGCCGGATCAGCCGCCGGAATACGCGGCTTGGGCCTGCGTGCGCATCGACGAGCTTATCGGCGATGTGCTCGGAATTCCGGTGTTCATCGAGAACGATGCGGCGGCGGCGGCCATCGGTGAAATGCAGTTCGGGGCCGGCCACCGGTATCGAAGCTTCTTTTATCTGCTGGTGACCGCCGCTCTCGGCGGCGGCTTGGTGGCCGATGGGAGTTATTTCCGCGGCGCCAACGGGCGCAGCGGTGAAATCGGATGGTTGCGCGCCCGCGGCGATGCCGGCGTAGAGAGCGAACTGCAAAACATAGTGTCGCTGTCCTGCGTGTACAGTCGTCTCGCCGAGAAGGGCTTTCGGGTGGCGTCGCCGCGCGGTCTGATGCGCCTGCGTCCGGCCGCTCGTCTGATCGTGGACCGATGGATCGAGGAAGCAACCGCCGCCTTGGTGAATTCATTCATCGCGATCAATTGCTTGATCAATCCGGAGGCAATCCTCATCGGCGGGCGCCTTCCCGCCGAGCTGGTGGATCGGCTGGCCACGTCCTTGAATCGGCGCATGGCCGAGATTGCGCCGCAACTCCCTGCGATCGCACCGGTTGCCCGCGCACATACTTCTGACGATGCGCCCGCGGTCGGCGCCGCCATCCTGCCGTTCAGTTACCGGCTGCTGCCGACACGTTTCGCGCTGCTCAAGACGATGTAATGGGTCTATAAATAATCTAGAAGTATCCAATAGATATAGAGTATTGCTAGACTTGGATATAAGTTAGATTCGAGCCCGCGCCGCAAAGCTCCGGCGGCCCGCCGTGTTAGAGTTTCGTGTTTGGCGCGAGTGATATTCGATGACGGATCGACTGACTAGCCTCTTGGCCGAGCGGCCGTGGCTGCTGGCCGACGGTGCAACCGGCAGCAACCTGTTCGAGCGCGGATTGCAGTCGGGCGATGCACCCGAGCTTTGGAATGCCGACCACCCGGAGCGGATTGCGCAATTGCACCGCGCCTTCGTCGAGGCGGGCGCCGACATCATTTTGACCAATAGCTTCGGCGGCACCCGGCATCGATTGAAGCTGCACAAGGCCGAAAATCGCGTCGCGGAGCTCAACGAAGCGGCGGCGCGTATCGCGCGATCGGAGGCCGATCGCGCGGGGCGGGTGGTGCTGGTTGCCGGCAGCATGGGGCCGACCGGGGAGATTCTCGAGCCGCTCGGACCCTTGAGCCAGGATGCGGCCCGCGAGGCATTCGCCGAGCAAGCGACGGCTCTCGCCAGCGGCGGCGCGGATATTCTGTGGATCGAAACCATGTCCTCCGTCGAGGAGACCGAAGCGGCCGTGGCCGGCGCACGCACCACCGGCCTGCCGGTGGTGGCGACCTTGAGCTTCGATACCAACGGCCGAACCATGATGGGCGTCACACCGTCGGAGCTCGCCGGTTTGCACCGCAAGCTCGCGCTCGCCGCTTGCGGCAGCAATTGCGGCACCGGGCCCTCCGAGCTGGTCGCATGCATCGTCAATCTCGCGACTGCATCGGATTCTTCCGCGATTCTGGTCGCCAAGGCGAACTGCGGCATACCGCAATTCATAGACGGCGCGATCCGCTTCAACGGAACGCCCGAATTGATGGCGCACTATGCCTGCCTGTCGCTCGACGCCGGCGCGCGCATCATCGGCGGCTGCTGCGGTACTACGCCGGAGCACCTGCGCGCCATGCGCCTTGCGCTCGAGGCGCATGTGCGCGGACCGAAGCCGGACCTCGCGACCATTGAATCCCGGCTGGGAGCCATCTCAACCGGTGCGACGGCGCAATTGCGCGGCGATATGAGCCGTCTGGCGGGCGCGGCTCCGGGGGCCGCCGGCAGGCGCACGAGCCGGCGCGGTGCGCGGGCGGATAACTAGGAGTCGAACCGCCGCACGGGATCGTCAGGGATACTTGTTCTCCACGACGTCTCGCACCAGATGCGTGTCGTACACCAGCACGACCGAGGCGATCTTGCCGGATTCGGGGTCGAAGTTGAATACGTCGGCGCACTCGAAGGCAACCTTCGAGCCGTCCTTCAGCCGCCAGTCGTACAGATAGTAGGCGACCGCCCGCGTGTGCGCTTCGGCGCTGACCAGAACATCGTACACGGTGAGTTCGGAGGAGCTCGACACGTTGGCAACCTTGGCCATGTAGTCGCGCACCGGCAGCCGGCCGAGGAACGGCGATTGTACCCAGCCGTCGGCGGTGAATAGGGCGGCCGCCTTGTCGACATCGTTCACTTCAAGGGCCTTGAGATACTTGCGCACAGCCTTCTGCATATGCCTCTCCTATCCTAGGATCCCGGGCAGCCAGCTTAACCAGGTCGTCGCGACAAGGAAAGGGGCGGGGCGGCATGCGCGCCAATCCGGTATGTTACGCGGCGCGAGTGCGACTGCGGCGGCGGCGCGCGGAAAAATCTTGAGGACATGATGAGTGCATAAATCGGCGCAAGAACTCTGGTTGGGTCTCGACACCGGCGGCACGTTCACCGACGCGGTGCTGCTCGCCGACGGATGCCACGTCATCGCGGACGCAAAGGCGCTCACGACTCCCTGGAATCTCGCGCTGGGCATCGCCAAGGCCATCGGCGCGGTGCTCGATCTGCTTCCGCCGGGCGCCGGCCGGCAAGACATCGGTCTCGTGTCGGTATCGACGACACTCGCCACCAACGCGGTGGTCGAGAGCCGCTTCAGTCCCGTGTGCACGCTGCTGGTCGGATTCGACGATGCCATGGTGGAGCGCTCGGGCCTCGACCGCCACGGCGGCGGCGGCCTGGTCGTTCGGGTCCAAGGCGGTCACTCGGCGACGGGCGAAGAGTCGGCGCCGCTCGATGAGGCGGCAGTGACCCGCGCGGTCGTGGAATACCGCACCCGCGTCGAGGCATTTGCCGTCGCTGCGCATTTCTCGGTGCGCAATCCGGCGCATGAACTGCGCGCCCGGGCGTTGATTCGAGCGCTGACGCCGAAGCCCGTGACCTGTGCGCATGAATTGAGCTCCAAGCTCGATGCCCCGAGGCGCGCCCTGACGGCGGCGCTCAATGCCCGTCTCACGCCGCAGATCCGGCAGCTGATAGAAGCGCTGTCGCGCGTCCTGTCGGACGAGTCGATCGACGCTCCCTTGATGATCGTCAAGGGCGACGGTTCGCTGATGAAGGCGGATATCGCGCTCGAGTATCCCGTCGAAACCATTCTGTCGGGCCCGGCGGCAAGCGTGGTCGGCGCAGGGTTCCTGACCGGGCTCGAGGATTTCATCGTCTCCGACATGGGCGGCACGACGACAGACATCGCGGTGGTCTCCGGCGGGCGGCCTGTGATCAGCGGCGAGGGCGCCCTGGTCGGCAGCTGGCGGACGATGGTCGAGGCGGTGGATGTGCGCACCTGCGGCCTCGGCGGCGACAGCGAGGTCTACCTGGACAGGCAGCACAGGCTGCGCGTCGGCCCGCGCAAGGCCATGCCGCTGTGTCTGCTGGCGCACACCCATCCTGCGGCGCTCGGCTTGCTGCGCTCGATCGCCGAACTCGAGCGTCTTCCGGCTTTTCCGACGCAATTTGCATTTCGCAATCCCGATCGCGAAGCGCCGGCGCGTCTATCCGCGACCGAGCGTCGGGTATGGGACGCGCTCGAACCGGAGCCGCGCCCGGCGGCGGATGTCGCGCGCAGCGGCGCCGGCCTCGAGGCGTTGAGGCGCCTGGCGGACGCGGGGCTTGCGACCGTGGCGTCCTTCACGCCCACCGACGCCATGCATGTGCTCGACCGGCAATCGGGGTGGTGTGTCGAGGCCGCGCTGTGCGGTGCGCGCATCATTGCGACGGAGGAGCGCAATGCGCGCGCTGCGCGCGCTGCGGCATCTTCACAGGAAATCTGCGCCCGCACCTACGAGCATGTGGTGCGCGAAACCGGCCGCGCGTTGCTGGCCGCGGCGCTCGCCAACGATCCGGGCATCGAGAGGCAGGCGCAAGGGTGGGGCGAGTTGGGCGATCGGCTCATCGAGGACTGCGTCGCCGGCGTACGCTTCTCGGCGCTCATGCAGGCGAGGCTCGGACTCGCGCGCCCGCTGATCGCCATCGGCGCGCCGGTGGGCGCCTACTATCCGGAGGTGGCGCGCCGTATGGGCGCGCCGCTGTCCATTCCGGAACACGCCGCCGTGTGCAACGCCGTGGGTGCCGTGGCGGGAGTCGTTTCACAGGCTGTCGAGATCCTTGTCAATCAGCCGACCTTCAAGGTCTTTCGAGTGCACGATCCGGCCGGGAGCCGGGACTATCCGGATCCCGAGCCCGCGCTCGAGCATGCACGGCGCGTATCGCGCGAACTCGCACTGGCCGCCGCGCGCCGCGCCGGTGCGGCCGATCCGCATGTGGAAACCAGCGTCACCGAGAAGCTTGCGCAAGTCGGCGCGGGCGGGGATTACCTCGCCGAGGCGATGGCGCGCTCGGTCGCAACCGGCCGCCGCGCGTGGCCGAAGCGCGGGTATCGGATGACGGCGTATCGGCATAGGCGTATCGGATAAAGGCATACCAAGAACAATCGCGTGCGCAGTGCGCATTCTCGAGCAGGGAGCGACTGCGGCGCGAGAATTTTCTCTATAATAATTTCCCGCACCAAGTTCCCAGAGCAGCACCTGCATGAAACAACCCGACGAAACACTCGGCCGGCGCAGCCGGCGCCGACCCGGAAGCGCCGACGCCAGCCACGCAGTGTTCGACCGCACGCGGCCCTACCGGCATCTGCGCAATCCGTTCGAGCCGATGAGAGTTTTTTCAGACGACCAGGTCGCCGCGATACACGATGCAGCGCTCGTCATTTTGGAAACCCAGGGCATGAAGGTTCTGTCGGCCGATGCGCGCGTTCTGTACCGCAACGCCGGCGCCGAGGTCGATGAAGCGACGTTGATCGGTGCGGCTCGAACCGCGAATCTGGTGCGCGCCTCGCTCGCCACGGCGCCGCACGACATCACTTTGCATGCGGTGGATCCGCAGCGCCACGTGCCGCTGTCGAACGGTTGCGTCGCATTCGCTCCGACCTCCGGGCCGCCCAACATCATGGACACCGCGGGCGGGCGGCGGGCGGGAACGCTCGAGGATTTCTGCAATCTGGTCAAGCTGTGCCAGAACTTCGAGGTCATTCACGTCCTCGGCGGCGCGACCGAGCCGCAGGACATCCCGGTTCACATCCGCCACTTGGAGGTGACGCGCGCCCAGCTCCTGCTGTGCGACAAGATTCCATTCATATTCTCGCGCGGCCACAAGCCAGGTCGCGGACAATTTCGAGCTCATACGGCTCGCGCACGGCATCTCGGCCGAGGAATTCCGGTCGCGCCCCTGCACCTACACCATCATCAACACCAATTCGCCGCTGCAGCTCGACATACCGATGTGCGACGGCATCATCGACTTCGCGACCGCTGGACAGGTGCTCATCATCACGCCGTTCACGCTCGCCGGAGCGATGGCGCCGGTGACCATCGCGGGGGCGCTCACGCTCGCGCATGCCGAGGCGCTGGCCGGGCTCACCCTGGCGCAGATCGTCAGACCCGGGGCGCCGATCGTGTACGGGAGCTTCACTTCCAACGTCGACATGAAATCCGGGTCCCCGGCCTTCGGCACGCCCGAGTACGTCAAGGCGGCATTCGGTGCCGGGCAGATGGCGCGCTTCCTGGGATTGCCGTGGCGCTCATCGAACGCCACCGCCTCGAACATTCCCGATGCACAATCCGCCTACGAGTCGCAGATGAGCCTGTGGGGCGCTTTGTTCGGCGGCTGCAACTTCGTACTGCATGCGGCCGGCTGGCTGGAGAGCGGACTGACCACCTCGTACGAAAAATTCATTCTCGACATCGAGATGCTGCAGATGTTCGCCGAGGTGTTCCAGCCGGTGGGTGCCGAGCCTTCGGATCTGGCGCTCGAAGCGGTTGCAGAAGTCGGCGCGGGCGGGCATTTTTTTGGCTGCGCACACACCATGGAGCGCTACCGCAGCGCATTCTACGCCCCGCTGGTGTCGGACTGGCGCAATGCCGGGCAGTGGGCCGAAGATGGTGCGAAAACCGCGACCGAACGGGCGACCGGCATCTGGCAGAGCGAATTGAAGCGTTATGTCGCGCCGCCGCGGGATGCCGCGATCGTGGAGGCGCTGGACTCCTATGTGGCGCGGCGCAAGGCGGAGGGCGGAGCACCGCCCGTGACCTGAGGATGTCGCGTCTGGACATGTCGCCGTCGCGATATCACAAGTCCATGAAGCGGTTGCGTCTTAACATGGAATCCGATAAGGACCGCGTAAGGTCCGGCCGCGATTCGGAAAAATAATTGTTGGAGATGAGTAGATGTCAGAGCCGACAGAGGGTGAATTCGATCTTTCCTCGCTCAATGACGAGGAACTCACCGAGCAGGTGCACGACGACCTTTACAACGGCCTGAAGGCCGAAGTCGAGGAGGCGACGCGGATTTTTCTCAAGCGAGGCTGGTCGGCCGAGCGCGTGCTGAACGACGCCTTGGTGGAAGGCATGCGCATCGTCGGCATCGATTTTCGCGACGGCATCCTGTTCGTGCCCGAAGTGCTGCTCGCGGCGAACTCGATGAAGGGCGGGATGGAAATCCTGCGGCCGCTGCTCGCGGAAACCGGGGTCGAGCCCATCGGCAAGATCGTCATCGGCACGGTCAAGGGCGACATTCACGACATCGGCAAGAACCTGGTGTCGATGATGCTCGAGGGCGCAGGATTCGAGGTCATCGATTTGGGGATCAACAATCCGGTGGAGAAGTACCTCGATGCGCTCGACAAGCACAAGCCCGACATTCTCGGCATGTCGGCGCTCCTGACCACGACCATGCCCTACATGAAGGTCGTCATCGATACGCTGAAGGAACGCGGCATCCGCAACGACTACATCGTCCTCGTCGGCGGCGCGCCGCTCAACGAGGAGTTCGGCAAGGCGGTCGGCGCGGATGCTTACTGCCGCGATGCCGCGGTCGCCGTGGAAACGGCGAAGGGGCTGATTGCCAAGCGCCGCGCCGGCGCCTCGACCCAGTTGGCGTAACGGACCATGTCTCATGACGAGCCGCGGGGCGAAGGCATGCTGATCATCGCCTGCGGTGCCCTGGCCCACGAGGTCACGGCATTGCGGCGTGCCAATCGCTGGGATGAGCTGGATGTGCGCTGCCTGCCGGCGGAGCTGCACAATCGCCCCGAGAAGATTCCCGCCGCCGTGCGCGCCATGATTCACGACTCCCGCGGCCGCTATCGATCGATCTTTGTGGCCTACGCCGACTGCGGCACGGGCGGCATGCTCGATCGCGGTGCTGCGCGAAGAGGGGGTGGAGCGCATCCCGGGGGCGCATTGCTATGAATTCTTCGCCACCGCTCCGGTATTCGCGGCGCTCGCGGAAGCCGAGCCCGGCACTTTTTACCTCACTGACTTCTTGCTGCGGCATTTCGAACGGCTGGTCATTCAAGGCCTGGGCCTGGACCGTCATCCCGAACTTTTCTCCGCGTACTTCGGCAACTATCGCAAGCTCGTGTATCTGGCGCAGGCACCCGGTCCCGGAGCCGAGGAGGCGGGACTTGCGGTGGCGAAGCGCATGGGACTGGACTACGAATACCGCCCGACGGGCTTCGGGACCCTGGGCGATAGGCTCGCCGCGGCGGTGACGCAGGGCAACCTTCGCCCAAACGAGAAAGCGGTCTCATGGCATCGCTGATCGTCATCTCCTGGCGCGACATACCCGCGCAGGTCATCGTCAAGCGCGGCCGCGAGGCCGCCAAGGTGCAGCTCTCGCAGCGCTTTCAGGAAGCGGTCGACCGCGCCGCGATGCGCGCGGGCAAGGGCAGTTCGGATGCCTACCTCGCCGACTGGGCGCGCAGCGCCCCGCGGCCCTGCGGCGACGATCTGCAAGCCGAGGCTTCCGCGGAGGCGGCTCGGCTCGAAGAGCGGTTCTCCGATGAAGACCTCGAGCGGCTGATTCGCGCGAAGGGTGTGGACGCGAATGCGCGGCCCTGCATCCGAGTCCGCCTGATGTACTCGGCGAGGGCTTGGTCGGTCCGTCACGCGCGTGGCTTGAACGCGTTCTACCGCGGCTTCGAATCCCTCCTGGTGCGTCTGCACCGCGTGTTCCTTGCACTGGGATATGAACGCATCGAGCGCCCCGTGGCGGGCGTTGAAAAGGTGGTCAAGGGGCTGCTGTTCGACTGCCGCATGTGCGGGCAGTGCGTGCTGAGCTCGACCGGCATGTCCTGCCCGATGAACTGTCCGAAGACTCTGCGTAACGGCCCTTGCGGCGGCGTGCGCGACAACGGCAATTGCGAGGTCAAGCCCGACATGAAGTGCGTGTGGGTCGAGGCCTATCGCGGCAGCGAGCGCATCCCGGGCGGACTCGCCGCGATGAGCCAGGTGCAGTTCGCGGTGGATCAGCGCCAACAAGGCCGCTCCTCCTGGCTGCGCGTTGCGCGAGAAAGAGCGGAACAGGGCGCGGCGCCGAAGGGTGCAGCATGAAGTTCGAGGATGAGCCCGTTCCGGGCTATCCCTTGCCGATCCTGCCGGGTCATACCTCGCCGGGCCGCTTCGAGCGGGTGCTGCGCGCAGGCGGCTTCGCGGTCACCACCGAGCTTGCGCCGCCCGATTCCGCGGACCCGGAGGACGTCTACAAGCGCGCGCGGGTCTTCGACGGCTATGTCGACGCCATCAACGCCACCGACGGCAGCGGCGCGAATTGCCATATGTCGAGCCTTGCCGTCTGTGCGCTGCTGACGCGGGTCGGCTACGCACCCATCATGCAGATCTCCTGCCGCGACAAGAACCGCATCGCGATCCAGGGCGACATACTGGGCGGCGCGGCGATGGGCGTCTGCAACATGCTGTGCCTGACCGGCGACGGGGTGCAGGCCGGCGATCATCCCCAGGCGAAGCCTGTGTTCGATCTGGATTGCGTCTCGCTGCTCGGCATCGCGCGCACGCTGCGCGACGATCATCAGTTTCAAAGCGGGCGCAAGATCAGCTTCGCGCCGCGCGTGTTTCTCGGCGCCGCAGAGAACCCTTCCGGGCTGCCGTACGCATGGCGCCCGCAGCGCCTGGCCAAGAAGGTCGCGGCGGGGGCGCAATTCATCCAAACCCAGTACTGCTACGACCTGGCGCTGCTTCGGTCCTTCCTCGAGCAGGTGGAAGCTCTCGGCCTCCTCGGCCAGCGTGTATCATCCTCGCCGGCGTCGGCCCGCTGCGCTCGGCAAAGACGGCGGAGTGGATGCGCAAGAACGTGCCGGGCATGCATGTCCCCGATGCCCTCATCAGCGCGCTTGAGCGGCGCGCAGGACCAGGCCCGCGAAGGCCGCAATATCTGCATAGAGCTGATTCAAGCCATGCGCGGGATGCGCGGCATCAGCGGCGTGCACATCATGGCCTACCGCCAGGAAGAATCGGTGGCAGAAATCGTCGATCGATCCGGCATTCTCCAAGGTCGCTCTCCCTGGTATTCCGGAGCGCGACAACCCGCAGTTTTCTCAAAGGACAGCATCATGACCGACACAGTAGTCAGTTCCGCCACCAAGGAAGTCGTCATCGGTTTCGATCGGCCCTTCGTCATCATCGGCGAGCGCATCAACCCGACGGGACGCAAGATCCTGGCCGCCGAGATGGCGGCGGGGGATTTCACCCGCGTCGAGGCGGACGCCCGTGCGCAGGTCGAGGCCGGCGCGCAGATGCTGGACGTCAATGCCGGAATACCGCTGGCCGATGAGCCCGCGATCCTGGCGCGTGCCATACAGCTGGTGCAATCGATCACCGAGGTGCCGCTGTCCATCGATTCCTCCATCGTCGCGGCCCTCGAGGCGGGTCTCGCCGTTTACAAGGGCAAGGCCCTGGTCAACTCCGTGACCGGCGAAGATGAGCGCTTGGAATCCGTGCTGCCGCTCGTCAAGAAGTACGGTGCGGCGGTCATCGCCATCTCCAATGACGAAACCGGAATCTCCGAGGATCCCGACGTGCGTTTCGCGGTGGCGAAGAAAATCGTCGAGCGGGCCATGGACCACGGCATCCCGGCAAGCGACGTCGTCGTCGATCCGCTGGTGATGCCCATCGGCGCCATCAATCAGGCAGGCGTTCAGGTCATGCGCCTGGTGCATCGGCTGCGCACGGAGCTCAAGGTCAACACCTCCTGCGGCGCCTCGAACATCAGCTTCGGCCTGCCGAACCGCGACGGCATCAACAGCGCATTTCTGACCATGGCCATGGGCGCCGGCATGACCTCGGCCATCACCAATCCGCATGCATGTCGAAGTCATCAGGGCCGTCATGGGCGCCGACGTCATGCTGGGTCACGATCCTGACTGCGCGCGCTGGATTCGCCGTTTCCGCGACACGCCCTCAAGTTCCGGTGCGGGCGCCGCCGCCGCGGCCGCGGCCGCGGGCGCCGCAGGGGAAGCGCCGCGCGGCCGCCGCGAGGGCGGTCATCGCAGGCGTCCGGCCTAAAGCCCGAGTTCTCATGACCTCGCGGGATCCCCTCGTCGTATTCACACCCTCCGGCAAGCGGGGAAATTTCCCCGTGGGTACGCCGTTGCTGCAGGCCGCGCGAAGCCTCGGTGTCGACATCGACTCGGTTTGCGGGGGCCGAGGACTATGCGGACGCTGCCAGGTGCTGGTGGCGGAGGGAGAGTTCGCCAAGCACGGCGTCACCTCATCGAGCGCCAGTCTTTCCCCATTCAGCGAGCCTGAAAAGCGCTTCTCGCGCCGGGTGCCTCTGGCGCCGGGCCGACGCCTCTCCTGCTCGGCGCGGGTCGAGGCCGATGTAGTCATCGACGTGCCGGAAAGCAGCCAGGTGCATCGCCAGGTGGTGCGCAAGGAAGCCGACGCGCGCGCCATCGAACTGAATCCCGTGGTGCGGCTGCACTACGTTCAAGTCAAGCAGCCCGACATGCACGATCCGTCGGGGGACCTGCGCCGGCTGTTCGAAGCGTTGGAGGCGGAATGGAGCCTGAAGGATCTCACTTGCGATTTGTCCGTGCTGCAGACCCTGCAATCCGCGCTGCGCAGCGGGTCGTGGGCAGGTCACCGCGGCGGTGCACGCCGGGAAGCAAATCATCGGCGTCTGGCCCGGACTGCATGAACTCGTCTACGGGCTTGCGGTCGACATCGGTTCAACGACCATCGCCGCGCACCTGTGCGATTTGAGCAGCGGCGAGGTCGTCGCCTCGGCGGGGGTCATGAATCCGCAGATCCGCTTCGGCGAGGATCTGATGAGCAGGGTCTCCTATTCAATGATGAATCCGGGCGGCGCCGCCCTGATGACGGCGGCGGTGCGCGAGGCGCTGTCAGGCCTGGCGGCCGACGTGGCGCGACAGGCAGGCATCTCTCATGAGGACATTCTCGAAGCGACGCTGGTCGGCAACCCCATCATGCATCACCTGATGCTCGGGATCGATCCGGTGGAACTCGGCGGCGCGCCGTTCGCGCTCGCCGTCGATCATTCGCTCACTCTGAGAGCCAACGTCATCGACTTTAAATTGAACCGCAATGCGCGCATCTATGTGTTGCCGTGCATCGCGGGACACGTCGGCGCCGATGCCGCGGGCATGGTGCTCTCCGAGCGGCCGGACCTTGCGGATGAAATGACCCTGCTGGTCGATGTAGGCACCAACGCCGAGATCGTGCTGGGCAACAGCCAGCGCCTCGTCGCCTGCTCGAGCCCGACCGGCCCCGCCTTCGAGGGTGCGCAGATCAGTTGCGGCCAGCGCGCGGCTCCCGGAGCGATCGAGCGCGTGCGCATCGACCGCGAGACCCTCGAACCGCGCTTCAAGGTCATCGGCTCCGACCTCTGGTCCGACGATCCGCAGTTCGCGGCCGCCACCGCGGCCACCGGCATCACGGGAGTCTGCGGCTCCGGCATCATCGAGGTGATCGCCGAGATGTATCTGGCGGGAATCATCAACCAGGACGGCGTCCTCGACGGTCGCTTGTCCGCGCGCTCGCCGCGCATCGTTGCGAACGGCCGCACGTTCGCCTACCTGCTGCATCAGGGCGCGGTGGAGATGAAGATCACGCAAAACGACGTGCGCGCCATACAGCTCGCGAAGGCCGCGCTGTATGCAGGCGTCGCGCTGCTCATGGAACGGTTCGGTGTGGATCACGTCGATCGCATACGCCTCGCCGGGGCCTTCGGCAGCCACATCGACGTCAAGTACGCCACCATCCTCGGCATGGTTCCGGACTGCGATCTGAATCAGGTGCGCTCGGCCGGCAATGCCGCCGGCACCGGTGCGCGCATCGCGCTGCTGGATGCCACGGCGCGCGGCGTCATCGAGGGCTTGGTGCGGCGCATCGAGAAGGTGGAAACCGCGATCGAGCCGCGCTTTCAGCAACATTTTGTCGAGGCCATGGCGATTCCGCACAAGACCGCCTCGTACCCCAACCTGCGCAAAGTCGTCGATTTGCCCGCACCGAAGGAGTCCACCAGCCAGAGCGAAACGCGCGGCCGGCGGCCGCGGCGCGTGGATCCGCCGAAGGCGCAGTGACGCCCAGGCGCTCCCGCGCGCCTGGCCGGCATGGACCGGTTTGCCTGAGGCCGGCGGTTGCCTTGCGCGGGTTTTGCAAACCGCCTCGCCGGCAGGTACGATCCGCGGCGCTCGAGGAACGTGTGCCACAGCAATCTGCGGCACCGCGTCAGCCCGGACGAACGCTCAACATACTCGGAGAGACTCTAAGATGAACAATTTGATTCGTGTAATGCTCGCCTTCATCGTGTTGGGCGTAGCGGGAGGTCCGGCGTGCGCCGACGAGTACGGCGCCACGATCGACTCGTTCAAGGGTGCGGGTCAGAGCGCTTCTTTCTTCTCGAAGAGCTACGGTTACGCGGTTTTTCCGACGGTCGGCAAGGGCGGATTTGTCGTCGGAGCGGCGCATGGCAGCGGCCATGTGTACGCGGGCGGCAAGTACGTCGGCGATGCCTCGATGACCCAACTGAGCGTGGGATTTCAAGCCGGCGGCGAGGCCTACAGCGAGATCATTTTCTTCGAAGACAAACGTGCGTTCGATGAATTCACCTCGGGCAGCTTCGAGTTCAGCGCGGACGCGAACGCGGTGGTGATCACGGCTGCGGCATCCGGCACGGCGGGAACGTCCGGTGCCACCGGCAGCGCGAGCGCAGGCGACAAGGCTGCGACCGCCGGCGCCTACTACAAGGGGATGGCGGTGTTCACGATTGCCAAGGGCGGCCTTATGTACCAGGCGACCATCGGCGGCCAGAAATTCAGTTATAAGGCCGGACGAGCCAAATAGTTCAATCCGCGAGGAGCCGATCGAGCGAGGCTGCTGCGTCGGGGCCGTATAGGCCGGCCAACCGACGCACCAGTCGCAGATCCAGAGAGCCGCCTGCGGCGGAAATCGCGCGTGCGGCATCGCTCAAGTCCATGGGGCCGCCGGCAAAAACCTTCATGGCAATGAAGTCCTCCCGGCCTATGAATCGCAGCACCTCTCCCTGAAAGGGAACCTCGAGCAGGCGCGAGAACGCTTGATGCTCCATGCCGCGAAGACCAAGAAGCAAGTCCACGCGGTTATCGTGCAGGTCACGCAACCGCAATAGCGCCGGGATCGGATCTGCGGCATCTCCCAGGGTCAGTTCAGTGGTGAATCCAGCCGCGCTGAACGAACGCTCCAGGGATTTTGCTTGAGGAATTCCGACAGACAGCACGACGTCGGCGTCCATGCTGGCCCTGACTGCTCCGTGAATCGAGGCCGCCAAGGCTCCGATCACCGCGTACTGCACGCCTTGCTCGGACAAGAGATTCACGACATCCAACAGGAGCAGTGCAGATTCGCCGGATTGGGTCGTTTTCATGATCGAGTCTGCGCGGCATGCGACCTCATGTTTCGCCCCGCCTCGTACAATTGCATGACGAGCCGGCAATGCGCTAGGAATGCATTGACGCGTTGCTCGGGACTCAACCTTTGCGTGGCATCGACGAGCGCCTTCTCAGCCGCTTGCGCGAGTTTCGACTTCATGCCGGTGAGTCTAGCGGAGCCGCCCCGACGGCGTCACCTGGGTCGGGCCGCGACGGGGTATATTCCATCCTGAGCCGGTGACACGCCACACAATAACAATCGGAGGCCAAGAAATGAATGATCTCGTCTATCCGCGCGAACGCGCTTTGAGCGCTGCGACCCTGATTCTCGGCAGCTTGGTCTGGATTGCATTGATCGCCGGATCATTCCTCGGCGGGCTGCTGGTAGATAAGCTGGTCGGCGTGCTGATCGTCATCATGTTCGGTTTTTTCGCGTATCTGTTCGCGCACTCCGCGCTGATCGCACACCTCAAGGGCAATGGGGTTCGTTTGTCGGAGACGCAGTTTCCCGATCTCCATGCGCAGTTCACGGCATGTTGCACCCGCCTTCAATTAAAAATTGTGCCGGAAGCTTATGTGCTCAACGGCAACGGGGTGCTCAACGCCTTCGCTACCAAATTCTTGGGATCGCAGTACGTGGTGCTCTTGTCGAGCGTAATCGACGCCATGGACGGGCATGCAGACGGCATCAGCTTCTACGTCGGTCACGAGCTCGGGCATTTGCGCATGAAGCATATGTCGCTGCTGCTGCTGCGTTGGCCGGTGCTGTGGCTGCCTCTGCTGGGCGCCGCTTACTCGAGGGCCAAGGAAAGCACCTGCGATCGTCATGGGCTGGCATGCAGCGGCTCACCGGAGGGTGCGGCTCACGCGCTGGCCGCGCTGGCCGCCGGCGGCAAACGTTGGAAGAAGCTCGATGCAGCGACATACCTCGCTCAGGCGAAACAGGCCCGCGGCTTTTGGATGTCCTTCCACGAGCTGGTGGCAGGATATCCCTGGCTGACGAAGCGCTTCGCGCGCGTCATGAACCCGGCGGCGCCGCTGCCGCGCCGCAATCCCTTTGCTTATCCGCTGGCGCTCTTCGTTCCCTACGCCGGCAGATTGGGGCCGGGCTTCGGTTTCTTGATCCTCGTTTACATCGTGGGTGTGCTTGCCGCCATCGCCATCCCTGCTTACAGCGAATACACCATCAGAGCGAAAATGGAACAGGTGGTGGCCGAGTCGCGGGGTGCGCGCGATGCACTCGCGCGGTATTATGAATCGTCGAAGAAGATTCCCGAATCGCTGGAGACCGCGGGCGCCGCGGCGGCGCTGCCGGATGGTTCGCATATGTCGCTGGATTCGCGCCACATGGTGCTCACGGTCGCCACGGCGCGAGGCGACCTCGTGTTCGTGCCGAAAACCGATGCCGAGGGACACGTGGTTTGGAATTGCACCAACGGCGCGCGGCTGAAGCCGACACAGGTGCCCACGTCCTGTCGCGCCAGGTAAAGCCAGCTGCTTACGGCCGCTTCCGGATTGGCATTCACCGATTGGGCCCGTCCGCGCCCGTCCGCAAGACTGCAGCGTCCGTCAGACGTTGGAGTCTGGAAAGGCCGCCTTGCGCTTCGCGATGTACTCGAGCAGCGCCTCGTCGATCGCAGGATCCATCGGCGGGAGCACATACTCGGCGAGTTGCTTCTTCCACAGCGTATTGGCGCGCTTGGTCATGTCGGGCGACCCCTCGGCCTCCCACTGCTCGTAGCTGTTGTTGTCGGCCAGCGACGATCGATAGAACGCGTTCTCGAAATTCGCCTGCGTGTGCGCGCAGCCCAGGAAGTGCTTGCCCGGTCCCACTTCGTGCATGGCATCGAGAGCCTGGCCGTTGGGCGACAAATCCACGCCGGCGAGCAAGGTGTGCATCATGCCGGCCTGATCGACGTCCATGACGAATTTTTCGTAGCCCATGGCGAGGCCGCCCTCCAGCCATCCGGCCGTGTGCAGCACGAAGTTGACTCCCGCGAGACAGGTCGGCAGCAAGGTATTGGCCGACTCGTACGCCGCCTGTGCATCGGGAATCTTCGAGGCGCACAGGCTCCCGCCCGAGCGAAATGGGATCCCGAGGCGGCGTGCCAGTGCGGCCATCGAATACAGCACCAAGGCCGGCTCCGGGGTTCCGAATGTGGGTGCACCCGATTGCATCGAAATCGACGAGGCGAAACTGCCGAGAACGACCGGCGCTCCGGGATTGACCAATTGCACGAACGCGAGCCCCGCAAGGGCCTCGGCGAAGGTTTGCGCCACCGTGCCCGCCACGGTGACCGGCGACATGGCGCCTGCCAGAATGAAGGGCGTGATGATCAGTGCCTGATTGGCGCGCGCATAGACTTTCGCCGCGCCGAGCATGGTCGCGTCATAGGTCATCGGCGAGTTGACGTTGATGAGATTGATGATGGTTGTCTTCGGACGTCCGGTCAGCGGATCGTTCAATTCGTCCGCAAACGCGATGTTCGCCAGCGCGACGGAATCGGCGGCGCGCTCGGGCGCGGTCACCGAGCCCATGAACGCCTTGTCGCTGTACTTAAGGTGGCTGTACACCATGTCCAGGTGGCGCTTGTTGACCGGCAGATCGACGGGCTCGCAAATGGTGCCCCCCGAATGGTGCAGCGAGTGCGATAGATACGCGAGCTTGACGAAATTGCGGAAGTCCTCGATGCGCGCATAGCGTCGGCCTTCGTCGAGATTGCGCACGAAGGGCGAGCCGTAGGCGGGAGCGAATACGGTGTTCTTGCCGCCGATGACCACGCTGCGTGCCGGATTACGGGCGTGCTGGGTGAACTCGCGCGGCGCGCTTTTTTGTATGAGCGAACGGCACATGCCGCGGGCGAAATGCACGCGCTCGCCGATCACGTCGGCACCGGCGGCCTTCCAGATTTGCAGCGCCTCGGCGTCGTCGCGAAAGTCGATGCCGATCTGCTCGAGGATGGTGTCGGCGTTGTGCTCCATCAGCGCGAGGCCTTCCTCGTCGAGCACCTCGTAGTAGGGAATCTTGCGGGTAATGTAGGGGATCGACGCCCCGGCGCGGGCGGCGCGGGCGGCGCGTTTCGCGTCGCGGCCGCTGGGCCGCCGCGCATGAACGGCTTGTGTATTGGTTTCGTCCATCATCGCTCTCCCCGGATTCAGATCCTTCAGTATGGTCACTGCTGCATCGGGCGGCTGATCAGTTTGCGTCATGGACTTGTCATGAAGCGCCATTTTCCCCGGGGACGGAGGCCGACGCCCGGCCCCTAATGCCTTGACCGGCGCGCCGATCGCCGCCAATGTAGGTGGCGTGTTCCCAGCGCAGCAGGATGCACCATTGGAAGAGCACAAGGACCGCGCCGATGTGAGGCAACGCCGACGCAAACCTTTGCCCACCCGCCGGCACGTAGCCTGGTGGACGGCGGCGCTGTTGCTGTCATCATGGTCACCGGCGCAGACGCCGAAGGCCGCGCCCGAAGCCGACAAGCCCGGCCTCGAGCAGATCACGGTGGAGGCACGGCGCGAAAGGGCGGTCGTCGAGCATCAAGTAAGCAGCTTCGTCTCCGCCATCTCCGCCGCGCCTTTTCATGAATCGCTGGCGCGGTGGAAGATTCCGATCTGTCCGCTCGTGGCCGGGCTGCCGCGCGCGCATGGCGAATTCATTCTAACCCGTGTATCGCGCATCGCATCGGACGCGGGTGTACCCTTGGCCAGGGAGAATTGCCGCGGCAATTTCTATGTCATCGTAACTGCGGATCCCGACGCGCTGCTCAAGGCATGGATCAAGCGCGATATTTCCATCTTCGGCGACGCCGGCGGGACGAAGATCCGCGCCTTCCTTAATTCGTCGAGGCCGGTGCGCGTCTGGTACAACGCAGATCTCGACACCGCGGAGGGGCTGCCTCTCACGGCCTACAATGGAACAACGGGAGTTACGACGGCCCCGGATATGGGCGGAGGAGTTCTGGGGGGCGTACCGAACAACCCGCAGGCGCTGGGGTTTCGGCTCAAGCACGACGAGGTGCGAGACCTCGCATCGGTCATCGTATTGATCGATTCGCGCCGTGCCAAAGGGGTCAGTTTCGGACAACTTGCCGACTATGTCGCCCTTATCGGATTGGCGGAACTGCGCCTGGATGCGAACGTGGGCGATGCGATCACCATCCTGCACTTGTTCTCGGCGTCGGGTAAGGCGCCGCCCCCGGGGTTGAGCCCCTGGGATCAATATTTCTTGAAGGCGCTCTACCACACCGAGCAGAGCGACGTGATGCAGCTCTCGGAGATCAAGATATCGATCGTGCGGGACGTTTTGCATTAGCGCGCTGATCACTCCAGCAGCGATCGCAGCACGCCCGGCGCAAATCGGGAGTCGATGAAATCCGCCAGGCCGTTGAAGGTATCGTCCAGCGTGGGGGTGTCACGGCCGAATAACCCGCGCATCACCGCAGGGCTTTCGAACAGGCCGTGCAGGTACAGCGCCAGCGTTTGGCCCTGCTGCCAGCCGCAATGCTCGGGAAGCACCGCTTCGAGGCGCGGCGCCCCGGCGGCGCTTGGGGGCGTGGGTTGCGTGTGTCCGTGGCGAATCTCGTAGGCCTCGAAGGCCACGCCGCTCAAGGGGGCCCAAAACCCGGACAGAGGCGCGAAGCTGTGAAGCGCGCGCCGATAGCGCTTCTCTCGTTGAAATTCGGTGGAGTAGGGCAACAGGGCCAGACCCTGCGCCCCGCCTTCCACCGCATGTGGATCACGGATCTCGCCGCCGAGCATTTGCAGGCCGCCGCAAACGGCCAGCGTGGGCTTGCCCGCCGCCACATGCGCAGCGACGGCGCCATCCAATCCTCGTTCCCGCAGCCAGGCAAGATCGGCGGCCACGTTTTTCGAGCCCGGCAGTATCAGGAGGTCCGCGGCCGTGACGGATGAGCGTTGTCTGGCCCAACTCAGCGAGACGCCGGGAACCCTCATGAGAGGCGCAAACTCGTCGAGATTGCTGATGTAGGGATACGCAACGATGGCCACCGACAAGCCGGAACCCGCTGTGGGTGCATCGAACACTCCGTCCTCTTCGGGCAGACCATGCTCCCGCCACATCGGCAGCACGGCTAGTGTGGGGATTCCGGTCAGCGACTCGAGCATTTGGGGTCCGGGGGCGAGGAGGCTCGAATCGCCGCGAAACTTATTGAGAACGAAGCCGCGCACCAAGGCGCGGTGCTCAGGCTGCATGAGCTCATGCGTGCCGAAAAGATGCGCGAAGGCACCGCCGCGGTCAATGTCGCAGATGATGAGGGCCGCGGCCGAGGCGGCTTCGGCGACGCGCATGTTGACGATGTCAGTCGAGGAGAGGTTGATCTCAGCGGGCGAGCCCGCACCCTCGATCACGAGTACATCGTGACCGGCCATGAGATCGTCGAGGCAGGAGAGTATGGTGGGCCACAGGTGAGGCGCGCGCGTGCGCCACTCCATGCGCGACAAATCGTCGCGCCTTTGTCCCAGCAGGATGACCTGGGATTGGGTGTCCGCTTCGGGCTTGAGCAAGACCGGATTCATGCGCACATCGGGGACACATCTTGCGCTGAGCGCCTGAAAATACTGCGCGCTGCCGATTTCGCCGCCGGCCACGACCCGGGCATTGTTGCTCATGTTCTGTGCCTTGAACGGCGCAACCTTCAGTCCCTGCCGCGAGTACCAGCGCGCCAAGGCGGTGGCAAGGAAGCTCTTGCCGGCGCCGCTGGTGGTGCCGCACACCATGACGGCGCGTGCACGCGCGCTCACGCGCCGTAGAACTCCCCGGCTATTTCGCGGAGCAATCCGGTCGCGTAGCCGCTGAAAGAGCGCCAAACCTCCAGGTGAAATGCATCGTCGCGGGTGCGCCAAAGAACGATGTCGGCCTTCGCGAGCACGGTGCGCGTGCACATGCCGATGGGAAATTCGGCCAGGTCCAGATCAAGCGGGCAGGCGCCGCTCAAAATGGTCGCCGCATGAGGGCCGCTGACTTCGAGTGCAAATTGCCGGTGACTGATATCGACGAGGGCGTGCGGCACATGCCCCAAGGCAGCCTCAAGCAATGAGAACAGCGCATCGCGCGCCTCGTCATCGGCGCCGATCAGCAGATACTCATCGGGACCCAGCCAGAGCGCCGCGCGTGACCCTTGCACCCGTGCGCGACAGGACTCTTCGGCGCAGTCGACCCCCCAGATGGGCGCCGCGGCCGCGCGCACCCGTGCATCGCCGTGCAATATGAAGCGCATGGCCGGCGGCAATGCCTTCATCCACGGGGTCTGTTGCACGGAGGGCAGGCTGCGGTCGGCGTCAGGCATTGATGCGCGCTCCGGCCGGGTCATAGAAGATGGGCGATGTCACTTCGACTTCCAGCTCGCCGCCGGGCATGGGCACGTAGAGGGTCTGCCCAAGGCGATTGCGGCCGCCCGCAATCATGCCGAGCGCAATCGAATGCCCGAGCACGCCGCTGGCGTACGACGAGGTGACGTGGCCGATCAGCTCCATGGGCGGCTTCTGCCCCGCCTTGGCGGCCACTTGAGCGCCTTCCTCGATCACCACGCGCGGATCTTTCGTGCGCAGACCCACCAACTGTTTGCGATCGGCCGATTTCATCGAGGCGCGCTCCAAGGATCGCTTGCCGACGAAGTCCGGCTTAAGTTTTCCGATGGCCCAGCTGAGTCCCGCGTCGTCCGGCGTCACCGTGCCGTCGGTGTCCTGGCCGACGATGATGTAGCCCTTTTCGGCGCGCAGCACATGCATGGTCTCGGTGCCGTATTCAGTGATGCCGTGCTCGCCGCCCCGGGCGTACACGGCTTCCCACACGGCGAGGCCGAAATCCGCGGGCACGTTGATCTCGAATCCCAGCTCCCCCGTGAAGCTCACGCGAAACAGCAGCATGGGAGCTCCACATATGCGTCCACGCCCGACACT
Source organism: uncultured Gammaproteobacteria bacterium (assembly GCA_963702735.1). Classification (GTDB taxonomy): domain Bacteria; phylum Pseudomonadota; class Gammaproteobacteria; order Steroidobacterales; family Steroidobacteraceae; genus Bog-1198. The sequence continues at coordinate 513,413 of CAVPDW010000004.1, forward strand.
CATGTGCGGGAATGCTGCGGCGCCGATATCGATGCCCTCGACCAGGGATTCGAGCACCGCACGCGACTTGGGCCCCTGCACCGCAATGACCGCCCATTGCTCCGTGGTCGAGGTGAGCCACACTTTGAGCTCGGGCCATTCGGTCTGGCGGTAGTCCTCCATCAGGGCGAGCACCCGCGGCGCCCCGCCCGTGGTGGTGGTCACGTGAAAACGGTCGGCGCCGGTGCGTGCCACCACGCCGTCATCGTAGATGAAGCCGTCGTCGCGCAGCAGTATTCCGTAGCGCGATTTGCCCGGCCCCAAGGTGCTCCAATTGTTGATGTACAGCCGGTTCATGAATTCCGCCGCATCGGGGCCGACGACCTCGATCTTGCCCAGAGTGGAGGCGTCGAAAACTCCGCAGGCGCTGCGCACGGCGCGGCATTCGCGCGCCACCGCGGCATGCATGCCTTCACCGCCGCGGGGAAAATACCGGGCGCGCTTCCACAGGCCGACATTCTCGAACACTGCGCCGCGGCCTTCCGCCCATGAATGGGTGGGGGTGGTGCGCACCGGATCGAATAGATCGCCGCGCGAGATGCCCGCCATGCTGCCGAAGGTGACCGGCGTGTAGGGCATGCGAAAGGTGGTCAATCCCACCTTCGGAATCGCCGCATCGAGGCTCTTGGCGACGATGGCCATGGCGTTGAGATTGGAAGTCTTGCCCTGATCGGTGGCCATTCCTGTCGTGGTGTAGCGCTTGACGTGCTCGATGGATTGGAAGCCCTCGCGCGCGGCGAGCTCCAGATCGCGAATGGTGACATCGTGCTGCCAATCGACGAAGGACTTCTCGTCGCTTGGCGCATCGGCCTGCGGCAGTACTCCGAGATAGGCATTGTCGTTGCGCTCGATCGCCTCGACGGAGAAGCGCGGGGGAGAGAGATTCGGCTCCGGTGCCGCAGCCGCACCGCAGGCGGCGCCGTCCGCCAACACGGCGGCGAGGCCGTAGACCCCGCGGCAGGCTCCCGCCGAACGCTCGCACTCGGCCGATACGCCCGGCACGAAGGCCTTGAGCGCTTCGTTCCACTCCAGCTTGCCGCGCGATTGAGAGAATAAATGCACGCTCGGGTTGAAACCGCCGGACATCAGCACCGTGTCGCAGGGTACGCGATGCCCGCCCTGTACCCGGCCGCCGCGCACGCTTCCCAAGGTGACGGCGTGCACGTGCGTATCTCCCTCGGTGCCGAGCACCGTGGAGGACGGCAGCACAGCGATGCCTTCGCGCCGCGCGGCGTCGGGCAGGGCGCCGGTCGCTTCGGCGCGCAGGTCCGCGATGGCGGCAATCTCCACGCCGGCGGCGTGCAAATCGAGGGCCGCCCGATAGGCGCTGTCGCAGGAGGTCACGACGACGGCGCGGGTGCCGACGCGCACGCCGTAGCGATTCAAATAGGTCTGTGCGGCCCCCGCGAGCAGCATGCCGGGGCGGTCGTTGCCCGGAAAAACCAGGGGGCGCTCGATCGCCCCTGCCGCCAGCACCACCGCGCGCGCCCGCACCTGCCACAGCCGCTCGCGCCACTGTCCGTGGGAGGGAGCCGGCAGATGATCGCTCAGGCGTTCAATCAGGCCGACGAAGTTGTGCGGAAAATAACCGAAGGCGGTGGTGCGCGCGAGCAGGGTCACGCGCTTGCTTGCGGCGAGCGCGGCGACGCTTCGCTGCACCCAGTCGCAACCGCTTTGCCCATTGATGGTTGCGCGCGAATCCGCCAGCAAGCTGCCGCCGAACTCCGCCGTCTCATCGCAGAGGATTACCCGCGCACCGTTCATCGCGGCTGCCGACGCCGCGGCAATCCCCGCGGGACCCGCGCCCACCACCAGCACGTCGCAATGTGCATAGCGCTGCGCATAGCGGTCGGGATCGGGCCGCGCCGGCGCCACCCCCAAGCCCGCGGCGCGGCGGATGATCGGCTCGTAAAGCGCCTTCCAGGCCTTCCTCGGCCACATGAAGGTCTTGTAGTAGAAACCCGCGGGGAAGAACGCCGACAACCGATCGTTGATGCGGCCCACGTCGAAATTCAGGCTCGGCCAGCGATTCTGGCTTGCGGCGACCAATCCGTCGTACAGCTCGACCTGGGTGGCGCGAAGATTCGGTGTGGTGCGGCCGGCGTCCCGGATCACCGTCACCAAGGCGTTCGGCTCCTCGGAACCTGCGGCCATGATGCCGCGCGGGCGGTGATACTTGAACGACCGCGCGGTCAGATGCACGCCGTTGGCGAGCAGGGCCGAGGCCAGCGTATCGCCGGCGATACCCGCATAATCCCTGCCGTCGAAGGTGAAGCGCAGAGGCCGCGCACGGTCGACGCACCCACCGCTCGGCGTTCGATATTCGGAACTCATGTCTTGCGCTCAGGGTTGACCGGCCGCGGCCCGCCGCTTTCGTAGAAGGCCAGGAAATGATCTGTGGTCGTGTCGCGCAGCGCATTGAAGAAGCGGCCGCAGCCGTGCGAATGACGCCAGCGCTCCGCATACACTCCCTTGGTGTTCGAGCGCATGTAGAGAAATTCCGCCCAAGATTGATCGTCGAGCTGTGCGGGCCGCGGCGGGCGCGCGATATGCGCCTGACCGCCGTAGCTGAATTCTATTTCAGGGCGCTTACCGCAGTAGGGGCAGACGAGGAGCAGCATGGTGCGGCGGACCCTAGTGAGCCACGGCGGCGGCCGCGGCCTCGTCGATGAGGTATCCGTCCCTGAAGCGCTCGATGGTGAACGGTGCATTGATCGGATGCGGCTCGTCGCGCGCGATGGTCCAGGCGAAGAGGTGCGCCGAACCGGGCGTGGCCTTGAAGCCGCCGGTACCCCAGCCGCAGTTCACGTACAGGCCCGGAACCTGCGTCTTGGCGATGATGGGCGAGCGGTCCGGCGTCACATCGACGATGCCGCCCCAGTTGCGCATCATGCGCAAGCGGCGAAACGCCGGGAATAGCTCGCAAACCGCGTCCAGAGTGTGGGTGTTGACGTGCAGAGCCCCGCGCTGGGTATACGAAGTGTAGGCATCTGTGCCGGCGCCGATGACCAATTCCCCCTTGTCCGACTGGCTGATGTACGCGTGAATGGTGTTGGACATGACGACGCAGGGAAAGACCGGCTTGACGGGCTCCGACACCAGAGCTTGCAGCGGATAGCTCTCCAGCGGCAGGTGCACGCCGGCCATCGCCAAAATCACGCTGGTATGACCCGCCGCCGACACCCCCACCTTGCGCGAGTGAATCACGCCGCGGGTCGTCTCCACGGCATCGACGGCGCCGCTTGCGTCGCGCCGGATGCCGGTGACCTCGCAGTTCTCGACGATGTCCACGCCGAGCTCCGATGCGGCGCGCGCGTAGCCCCAGGCAACGGCATCGTGCCGCGCCGTGCCGCCGCGCCGCTGAAGGGCCGCGCCCAGCACGGGATAACGGATGTTCTCTTCGATGTTGAGCGGAGGACAGAACCCCTTGGCCTCGGCGGGCTCCAGCCACTCATTGTCCACTCCGTTGCAGCGGTTCGCGTGCACGTGCCGCTTGAACACCTGAATGTCGTGCATGGTGTGCGCGAGCATCATCACCCCGCGGGGGGAGAACATGACGTTGTAGTTGAGCTCCTGCGAAAGGGTCTCCCACAGCTTCACCGAATGGTCGTACAGCGCCGCGCTTTCATTGAACAGGTAGTTCGAACGGATGATGGTGGTATTGCGCCCGGTATTGCCGCCGCCGATCCAACCCTTCTCCAGCACCGCCACATTCGTCAATCCATGTTCCTTGGCCAGGTAGTACGCGCACCCCAGGCCATGGCCGCCGCCGCCGACGATGATGGCGTCGTAGCGCGCCTTCGGTTCGGGCTTGCGCCATTGATTCTGCCAGTGCCGATGCTTGGAGAGGCCGCGCCAGATGAGCGACAGCCCCGAGAATGATTGCTTGCCCATCGCCGCCTTCAGGACCTCAAATCCACGTTCTGCGGATCATAAGGCGAGTCGACGAGCACCGTCGCGCGCTTGCGCTCCCCGAGGATTTCGATCTGCAATTCGCGCCCCACCGCGGCGAAGTCCGGCTTGACGTAGCCCAGACCCAAGCTCTTGCGCAGCGTGTGCCCGTAGTAGCCGGCGGTGGCGCGGCCGATGATGGCGCCCTTGTCGTCGAACAGCGGCTCATTGCCGAGCGGGTCGGCGTCAGTGACGCCGTGAACCTCGAAGGTGATGAAGCGGTGCGGTACTCCGGCCTTGAGCTGCTTCTCGAGAGCCTCCTTGCCGATGAACGGTCCCTTGCTCAAGCGTACGAAGCGATCGAGCCCTGCCTCATAGGGCGTGTAGTCGGGGGTCAGGTCGCTGCCCCACATGCGGTAGGATTTCTCGAGCCGCAGCGATTCCATCGCACGCATGCCGGCCATGCCGACGTTGAACTGCGTGCCCGCCGCGAAGATAGAGTCGAACAGGTGGTGCGCATACTCGATCGGGAAGTGCAGCTCCCAGCCCAAGGCGCCGACGAAATTCACGCGCAGCAGGTATACGTCGGTGGCGAGCCCGGCTTCGCAGACTTGTCCGGTCAGCCACGGAAATCCGGCGTTGTCCAAGGGTACATCGACGAGCTTTGCCAGCAGCTCCCGCGATCGCGGCCCGGCGACGACGAAACACCCACGGCTGGTGGTGATGTTTCGCAACGTGACACTGCCGTCCTGCGGCAGCATCTGCTGCAGGTAGTCGCTGTCGTAGCGCTCGGCAGCGCCCGCGCTCACCACGTAGAAGTGCTGCTCGCCGATCTTCGTGATGGTGAACTCCGAGCGAATGCCGCCGCGGCGGGTGAGCGCGTGGCACAGCGCCATCCGACCGATCTTGGCCGGCACCTTGTTGGCCACCAAGCCGTCGAGCCAGCCTTCCGCGCCCGGCCCCGTCACTTCGTGCTTGGTGAAGGGCGAGAGGTCGATGACTCCCACGTGCTCGCGCAGGCGCCGCACCTCGTTGCCGACGTGCTCGAAGTAATTGGAACGCCGAAAACTGCATTGGTCCTTGGGGGCGACTCCCGGCGGCGCGAACCAATTGGCGCGCTCCCACCCATAGCGTTGCCCGAACACCGCACCCATGCGGGAGAGCTTGTCATAGATCGGGCTGGTCTTGGCGGGGCGCGCGTCGGAACGCTCCTCGTCGGGAAAGTGAATGACGAATACGTTGCGATAGGTCTCTTCGTTCTTCTGCACCACGTAACGCTTGCTGGTGTAGGGTCCATAGCGGCGCGGGTCGACCGCCATCATGTCGATGCCGGGCTCGCCTTCGGTGATCCACTCCGCCAGCTGCCAGCCGGAGCCGCCGGCAGCGGTGATGCCGAAGCTGTGGCCCTCGTTGAGCCAGAGGTTGCGCATGCCCCAGGCGGGGCCGATCAAGGGACTGCCGTCCGGCGTGTATGCAATGGGCCCGTTGACGATGTCCTTGATGCCGCAATGGCTAAGCGAAGGCACGCGCCGCTGCGCGGCCTCGACATGCGGCAGCAGCCGCTCCAGATCGCCCTCGAAGAGGCTCTTGCCGAACCAATCGGGCACGCCGTCGGCGAATCGCGCCGGGGCGCCCGCTTCGTAGGGACCCAATATCCAGCCCATGCGCTCCTCGCGCAAATAATAGGACTGGTCCGATTCGCGCAGCACCGCAAGCTCCCGGCCGCCGCCCTGCCGGTAGGCTTTCAATTCGGGCGATTCGTCGTACACGATGTACTGGTGTTCGACCGGGATTGAGGGAACGTTGAGCCCGAACATGCGCCCCGTCTGGCGCGCGTAGTTGCCGGTGGCGCAGATTACGTGCTCGGCGACGATGTCGCCCTTGTTGGTGGTCAGCTGCCATTCTCCCGACGCCGTGCGCTTCACGGCGGTGACCTCGCATTGCTCCTGGATCTCGGCACCGCGAGCGCGAGCCCCTTTGCGCAGCGCCATGGTCAGGTCCGCCGGTGCGATGTGACCGTCATCCGGGTGGTAGAGCGCGCCGGTGATCTTGGGAGTGCCCGCGCCGTCGCCCAGCTCGAGCAAGGGCCACAGCTCGCGCACTTGCGCGGGACCGATCACTTGAAAGGGCACGCCGATGGTATTGGCAGTGCCGCAGTATTTCTGATACTCATCCATGCGATCGCGGCAGGTCGCCAGGCGCAAATTGCCGGTGACGTGAAAGCTCACGTCCTGTCCGGTTTCGGCCGGCAGGCGCTTGTAGAGATCCACGGAATACTTGTGCAGCTGGCCGACCGTGTAGCTCATATTGAAAAGGGGGAGCAGGCCCGCGGCATGCCAGGTCGATCCCGCGGTCAGCTCGGCGCGCTCCAGCAGCACCGCATCGGTCCAGCCCTTGAGGCACAAGTGGTAAAGCGTGCTGACGCCTACCACACCGCCGCCGATCACGACGACGCGGGCGTGAGTTTTCATATGAGATCTCCCGGATGAGCTTGCGCCAGTAGTTGCGTCAGTGTAGCCAGCGTGCCGCCAAATAAGACTCCAATTGCGACAATCCCTTATGGAAATGCGTCAGGACGGCGGGAAATCGGCCGTTCGCGCCCGCCACGCAGCCCCGGGTCGCTGTCTGGAAAACGACAGTCATATGTCGGAAAAGGACAAGACAGACTTTACGATGGCATAATGTTGAAGATCCCGAATGCTCCATGCTCTTGTCCGTCGGAGGTACCTTGGAATCGCCCGCTGTGCTGCGCAAGTGCAGGTATGCATTTCTGACCCTGCCGAACTATTCGTTGATCGCCGTGGCCAATGCGCTCGAGCCGCTGCGCATGGCCAATCGATTGGTCGGCAACGAAGTCTATGAGTGGTCCGTCATCAGCACGGACGGGCGCGCGGCGGATGCCAGCAGCGGACTTTCCCTGTCCCCGACCGGCACTCTGGAAAAATTGGGTCCGGTCGACATACTTTTCGTCTGTGGCGGCATCAACGTTCGCGAGGCGGTCTCGCCCGCGCTGCTCACCACGCTGCGCCGGCTGGCCGATCGGCGAGTGCCCCTGGGCGCCCTCTGCACCGGGGGCTACGCGCTGGCGCGTGCCGGCCTGCTCGACAATTTCAGTGCAACCATTCATTGGGAAAATCTCTCCGCGCTGCGCGAGGAATTCCCACGGGTGCGCATCAGCGATCAGCTGTTCACCATCGACCGCGACCGCTTCACCTGTTCCGGCGGCACGGCACCTCTCGATCTCATGCTGAACCTCATTCAAGTGAAGTTGGGGTCGAAGATCTCGCAGCTGGTTTCCGAGCAATTCATCGTCGACCGCGTACGCAAGGACACGGATCGCCAATACATTCCCCTGCGCGCGCAGGTCGGAGTCTCGCACCGCGGGTTGATCCGGGTCGCTCAGCTCATGGAGGAAAACATCGAGAAGCCGCTGTCGTTGGAGAAGATCGCACAGTCGACGGGGCTCTCGCGCCGGCAGATCGAGCGCCTGTTCAAGCGCGACTTGAACTGCGTGCCGAAGCACTACTATCTCGAAATGCGGTTGCGGCGCGCGCGCGAGCTGTTGCTGCAAACCGCCATGCCCATCATGGATATCACCACGGCCTGCGGATTTCAGTCGCCGCCGCACTTCTCCAAGTGCTATCGCATGCAATTCGGCTATCCGCCGAGCGCCGAGCGCAAGATCGGCGGCAAGCGCGGGTAATGGAAACCGCATCGCAGGCGCAGCGGCGCGCCGCCTATGCGCAGGCGCTCGCCAACTTGCGCTCCGGCCGCTCGCAGACCGCGGAGCGCCAGTTGCGCGCCATACAGGCGGAGGCCCCCGGAGAGGTCAACAGCTTGCGCCTGCTCGGCGTGGCATTGCTCGACCAGGACAAGGTGTCCGCCGCGATCGAGACCCTGGAGCGCGCGGTGGCCGCGGCTCCCCAGTTCTGGCCCGCCCGCACCGATCTTGCGCGCGCCTACCGCAAAGGCGGCCGCTCGGAAGAGGCACGCGAGGAGCTGCGGCGGGTGGTGGCAGCCGCGCCCGGCCTCGATGCCGCATGGCTGGCCTACGGCGATGTGCTGGTCGATCTGGAGAAGTACCCCGACGCGAAGTTCGCCTACGAACGCGCCCGGCTCGGCGATCCTCATTGCCGGCGCATCGAGGAGGCGACCGCGGCGCTCGTGGCCGAGGACCGTAAGGCGGCCGAGCTCATTTTTCGGGACATTCTCAAGAGCGATGCCGCTCATGTGGCCGCGCTGTGCGGCCTCGCGGCGGTCTCGCTCGCCGCCGGCCGTCCCGCAGATGCGGAGCGGCTGCTGCGCCACGCCCTCAAGCAATCCGCCCATCTGCCGCTGACATGGCGCGGGTTGTGCCAGGCACTGGCCGACCTCGGGCGTTTTCCCGAGGCCGAGGCTGCGATTCGCCGCTTGCTCAAGATCGAGCCGGAAAACCCCAAGAACTGGGTCCTGCTCGGCAATGTGTGCACCCGTATGATGCGCCAGCCGGAGGCTCTGCTCGCTTTTGAGGAAGCGGCGCGCCTCAATCCCGGCGAAGTGCGGCTGCGGCTGTCGATCGGCCACCTGCACAAGACTCTGGGCCATCGGCGCGAATGCGAGGCTGCATACAAGGCCTGTCTCGGATTCGATCCGAATTTCGGCGAGGTTTACTGGTCCCTCGCGGACTTGAAAACCTACCTGTTCGGCGACGACGAGATTGCAGCGATGCTGTCCCTGTTGAACGCGGACGGCGACGACACCGACCAAGCGCATCTGCACTTCGCGCTCGGGCGCGCCTTCGAGCAGCGCGAGCGCTACGCGGCGGCGTTCGAGCACTACGAGGCGGGCAATCGCCGCCGCCGCAAGACCGTCGCCTTCGATATCCGGGTGTTCGAGAACAAGACACGGCGCGTGCGCGATCGCTTCGATGCGGCGTTCTTCGCACAGCGCTCCGGGGCGGGCTTCGGCGATTCCGCGCCCATCTTCGTGGTCGGCTTGCCCCGCTCGGGCTCGACCCTGGTGGAGCAGATTCTCGCCAGCCACTCGCAAATCGAAGGGACCTTCGAACTGCCGAATGTACTGACCATAGTGCGCGAGTTCGATCATGCGAATCCGCAGCACGATGCGTACCCGGAGAGTGTCGGCAGCGTGCCATCCGCGCAATTCGCGCAGCTTGGCCGCCGCTACATCGAGGAGACGGCGCCGCTGCGCAGCGGGCGTCCGCACTTCATCGACAAGATGCCCAACAACTTCAGCCACGTGGGCCTTATCCACAGCATGCTGCCGAATGCCCGCATCATCGATGTGCGCCGCCATCCGATGGATTCGTGCTTCAGCACCTACAAGCAACATTTCGCCGAGGGCCAGTCCTTCAGCTACGATCTGGAGGATTTGGGGCGCTACTACCGCTGCTATCTCAGCCTCATGGACCATTGGGACACGGTGCTGCCGGGCAAGGTGCTGCACCTTCAATACGAGCACCTGGTGCGCGACCCGGAAGCCAACATCCGCCGCCTGCTGGGGCACTGCGGGCTGGAATTCGAGCCCGCGTGTCTGTCGTTCCATGAAACCAAGCGCCCCGTCCGCACCGCGAGCGCCGAGCAGGTGCGCCAGCCCCTGTACGCATCGGGAGTCGGCTACTGGAAGCATTTCGAGACGCAGCTCGAGCCGCTGCGCCGCACTCTCGGCGACATTATGGAGCGCTTCACAGGCATTGCGTAAGATCCGGCTCCGGGTCCCACCTGTTGAACGCTCGATCAGCTCCGGCGGTTGGTCATTGACAGGTTACGCCCCGGCAAGACATGATCCCCTTGAAATGGGGCATGCGCGCGCGTGCCGCGAGAATTCGACAAAAAGGGGATAGCGATGCGCACCAATGCAGCGCGTTCGGCGGCCAAGAATAAGCCTGCGCCGGCGGCCTTACCGCACGGTACACGCACGAAGCTAAGCTTCGCCATTGCGGCGGCCTTGTCGGGCAGTGCGGCAATGCACTCGGCACCGGTCTGGGCGGCGGAAACTTCCTCCGATACCATGCTCGAGGAGGTCATCGTCACCGCGCGAAAGCGCACGGAAAATTTGCAGGACGTGCCGATCAGCATCGACGTCTTCACCAGCCGCGACCTGCAGAATCTCGCGATCTCGCAGTTCGAGGACTACGCCACCAAGACGCCTTCCATCTCCTTCGTCAGCGCCGGCCCCGGCACCCAGACCTTCGTCATGCGCGGCGTGTCGGACGGCAGCAACCCGAACTACGCCAACACGGCGACGACCGCCTTCCTGGTCGACGACATGTCGATGAATTACTACGGCACCACGCCCGACATGCATTTCTACGATATCGAGCGCATCGAGGTGCTGAACGGTCCGCAGGGGACCACGTTCGGCGCGAGCGCCATGGCGGGCGCTCTGCGCTTCATCACGAACAAGCCCGATCCGACGGGCTTCAGCGCCGGCATCGACCTCGACGGCGGCAAGATCGACGGCGGCACTCACAACGGCACAGTGGAGGGTTTCGTCAATATTCCCCTCGTCGACGGTTGGACGGCGCTGCGCATCTCGGCGTTCAATGAGTACCAGGGGGGCTTCATCAACAATGCATTGACGACCCGCACCTGGGTCAACGGCACGGTGTCGAACAACTCGGCATGGGCGGGCAATGACTACAACGTGGAGAAGGTCGTGGGCGGCCGCATCGCCCTCGGACAGAAGTTCTCCGACGCCTGGAAGGGTACGCTCACCTACAGCTATCAGCGCCAGCTCACCCACGGTGCATGGGACGAGGACCCGACCATCGGCGGCGCCAAGGATTACCTCGGCAACCTGGTGGACGGTCCCGCGCGCGCCCTTCCCGCGAACACCGTGGCGAGATTCGGGCCGGAGTTCAAGCAGTACTACGCCAAGACTCTGGATTTTCACCTGGACGGCGATGCAGGCATCGGCGATCTGGTGTACGCCAGCACCTATTGGGCGCAGGACGATCGCTGGGTGAACGAGTATTCGGAGTACATGCAGTACCTGAACCAGTACGCGAACCCGCCGGATGCGTATTTCAACGCCAGCACGCAGCAGGCATACACCTGCCTGACCGACCCGTTCAACGGGGCCGGCTTCAGCGGCTGCAGCCCGCCGACTCAGTACTACGATTACGACCAGCACATCGAGCGCTGGTCGAACGAGCTGCGCCTGCAATCGAAAGAAGGCGGCCGGTTCCATTGGCTGGGAGGCGTTTACTGGGAAAAGACGCGCGACAACATCACCAACATCTACCACATGCCGGGCTTGCAGAGCGCGGGGCAACAGTGGCAGCACGAGACCGCCTACTATTACAATGCGGGGGCGGTGCCGCCGACGCCCGACGATTGGTTCAGCTACGTGTCGCGCTCCGACTATCTACAGACCACCGAGTTTGCCAATGTGGTCTTCGACATCACGCCCAAGCTGCATCTTGAGGCGGGCACCGTCCATTTTCACTCCGATTTTTCCACCTCGACCTACGGCGGCTTCTGGTACCAACCGCAGTCCCCGAGTACCTACGGCGGCTCCTCCCACAAGTGGAACAGCAAGGTGGGCCTGAGCTACAAACCCTTGGACGGTCTGCTCGTGTACGCGGACGCAGCGCAGGGTTTCAGGGACGGCGGAGTCAACGGCGGGCTGCCGAGCGGCTGCACCGCCAACGGCGTACCGGCGCAGTTCACGCCCGATACCTTGACCAACTACGAGCTAGGCTGGAAATCCACCATGCTCGACAAGCATTTGCAGTGGAACGGCGCCGTTTACTACATGCCGTGGAAGAATCTTCAGACGCTGGTCTTCGATCCCAATATCTGCCCCTCGAGCAGCTTCAACGCCAATGTGGGCGATGCCAGGGTCTACGGCATGGAATCCGACGTCAAGTACCAGACGACCACGGGTTTGAGCCTGGATTTCTCGGCCAGCTACAACGATGCGCGCGTACAGACCAACGATTTCAGCAACGCGAGCTTCGCCGTGTTCCCCGGGGAGCGATTGCCCTACGATCCGTACTTCAGCTGGAGCGGCAATGCGCGCTATGAAGCGCCGATCAAGGATGCGCTGCACGGCTACGCTCAATTCGACATCTCGCACAAGGGAGATATGTGGAACGATTTGCAGACCTCCGGCAGCAACGGCCTCCCGCGCGTCCTGCAGCCCGCCTATTCAGTCATGAACGTGCGGATGGGATTCAATCAAGTCGACTCTCATTGGCTGACCGAGGTCTACATCGCCAACTTGGCGAACAAGAACGCGGTCATCTATACCAACGAAGGCAATTTCGACCTGCGCCAGACGCGCAACGAGCCGCGCGTCTTCGGGATGCGTCTGAGCTACCGCTGGGGTAAGGGAGGCGCGGGAGGCGACTAGTGGTCCGGCTTGTCCTGGCGTTTTGCCTGACATTGTGCGCGACGCAGTTGAATGCCGCGGACGCGCCGGCCCGGCGCCTGCTCACGCCCGACGATCTCTACCGCGTCGAAGACGTGAGCGATCCTCAGGTCTCCCCCGACGGTCTGTGGGTAGCGTACGTCGTCACCCTGAACGATCGAGAATCCGACGAGGCACGTGCTGCCATCTGGATGGTGAGTTGGGACGGCAGCCAGAGGCTGGCTTTGACGGCGGCCGCCGAGGGCACGGCCAAACCGCGCTGGAGCCCGGATGGCCGCTATCTCTCTTTTTTATCGACGCCGGGAGGCTCTGAAAAGCCGCAGCTCATGCTGCTCGATCGCCGCGGCGGCGATGCCCGGGCGCTGACGAAGGTCGCCGGCGACATCGGCGAGTACGCTTGGGCGCCCGACGGCAGGCGTCTGGTGTTTGCCATGGTGCAGGGCGACGCCGGCACCACGCTCAAGCCCATCGTCATCGATGCGCTGCACTTCAAGCAGGACGAGGACGGCTATTTGCGCGCCGGGAGCGCGCGGCACTTGTACCTGTGCGATGTCGGCGAAAAGCGCGTGGATGCCCTGACCGCCGATCCGCAATTCAACGAGGATCTACCGACCTGGTCGCCGGACGGCCGCCGGATAGCATTCATCCGCACGCATGAGCGGGGGCCGGATTCGGACGGACGCGAGGACATCGATGTGATCGAGCCCGTAGCGGGCGCGGCTCCGCGGCGCATCGTGCGCACCCTTGCGCCGAACAATCAGAAGCTCGAGTGGAGTCCGGACGGCACGCTGATCGCATACCTGCAGGGCTTGGAACCGAAGTTCAATGCGTACATGCAGGATCGTCTGGCCGTGGTGCCGGCGGCGGGAGGACCGATTCGTCCGTTGACCGATGGACTCGATCGCGCGGTGATGTCATACGCGTTCGCTGCGGATTCGGCGTCCATCGTCATCGCGGTGGAAGACGACGGCGTCGTGTATCCGGCCCGCATCGATCTGGCAAGCGGCGCCGTCGTCCGCCAGTACGCCGCCCCCTCGGTGATCTCCGCGATATCCTCGGGCGGCGGTCGCACGGCGCTGCTCGAGTCGAACGACGGCGCGCTCGCCGAAGTGTCTGCCCTCGAGGCGGGCAAGCTGCGCAGGCTCACTGCGCTCAATGCGCCGCTGCTCGGGGAACTGCAGCTCGGTGCGGTCGAGGAACTCCGATTCAAGAGCAGGGACGGCGCGCAAATCCATGGGCTCTTGGTCAAACCTTCCTCCTACGTGCCCGGGCGCAGGTATCCGACGGTGCTGTGGATCCACGGTGGACCCAATGGACAGGATGAGCACTCTCTGGTTCTCGATGGCTATCAATTCGAACCTCAGATGTTCGCAGCCCAGGGATTCGCCGTGCTGCGCGTCAACTATCGCGGCGGCAGCGGCCGCGGCTCGGCCTTCGCCAAGGCGATATTCGCCGACTGGGGGCACAAGGAAGTCGAGGACTTGTTGGCCGGCGTCGACTACCTCGTCGCCCGCGGCATCGCGGACCCTGCTCGTCTCGCCATCGGCGGCTGGAGCTACGGCGGCATCCTGACCGATTACACCATCGCGAGCGATGCTCGATTCAAGGCCGCCATCAGCGGCGCCGGCAGTGCCAATCAGTTGGCAACATACGGCAGCGATGAGTACGTGCTCCAATACAACAATGAGCTCGGTCCACCCTGGCGCAACACGGCGCTATGGCTCAAGGTGTCATATCCCTACTTTCATGCAGACCGAATTCACACCCCCACTCTGTTTCTGGGCGGGGAGAAGGACTTCAATGTGCCGATCAACGGGGGTGAGCAGATGTATCAGGCGCTGCGCACACTCGGAGTGCCTGCACAACTCATCGTCTATCCGGGGCAGCATCATGTATTCACCCGGCCGAGCTTCGTCGTTGATCTTGCCCGGCGAATGTCGGACTGGCTCGACCGCTACGTGACCGAAAAGAAATAGGCGCAACTTCGCCTTGGCCTGGCGACCAACCGGATCAGGGCGCGAGAGTCCTTGCCGACACCGCGGCGGCGCCCAGGGTGCCGCTCACGGCGGTGGTCGAATTTGCAACCCCTTCCCGCCATTCGACCCGAAGCTCGCCGCCGCGGGCGTCGGCCGGGTCCAATCGCAGCCTTGCGCGCACCATGCCGGAACGCGCGGCGGGCCTGTCGATATTCCCGCTCACCGCCAGATCCTCGGTCCATCGCACCTGATTCAGGGTGATGTGAATCGCCGATGTGTCGCTCTCCACCCGGAACGTGCCGCCGCGCAGACCCACCCCCCGGCCGTTGGAGTTGCCGCCGAGACGGGCCAGCACATCGCCGGCGGTCATCACCGCCGCGCTTACCCGCCGCAGCTGTGCTTCACTGGCACGATTGCCGGGCAGGGCCGCGGCCGGATCGAGCTGTGCTGCGAGCACCGCAAAACGCGGCACGAGACGCAGCGGCGGAACCTCGGTGGCGCAGGAGGTGTCTCCCGCGCTCAAGCTGATGATGAATCGCCGCACGATCTGCGCGGCGCAGCCGCTGCTTGCGTGGGGCAGTGCATTGACGTGAAAGCTGTTGGCGATGCGGATCTGGGTGCCGTGCTTGAACGCCGCGGCCACCGCGGCGCCGTCGGCGGGCGTGGTGATATCGTCGAGCTCACCGGAGATGACGAGCGCCGGCACATCCGGGTAGTGCGAGTCCGCTGCAACGACATGAGAGGCCGGATGACCGGATGGGGGAGCCGGCCAATCGACGCATTGATCGATGAAGCTGTAATCGAGCGGCATCCCCCGGAATTCCTCGAAGGTGAAGGGCGCATAGGTATCGGGCGCCTTGAGCTCGCGTTGCGCGACGGCTCGGTCGCGGTCCGCGGCGCGCAGCGCCGGGCTCAAGCGCATGTCGAAAATCTGCGGCGCATCCTGGCACATCACGGCCGCGGCAAGGCCGGCGCTGAAAATGGCGGCGTCGCGGCTCGGATCGCGCGAATCCACATCGCCGATCGTTTCCGCCATCAGGCGCAAGGCCGGCACTCTGTCGCCGCCCGCGAAAGCGCGTGCCGCCGCGTCGAGTTCGCGAACGGTGGCGAAGGACGGCGCGCCGCCGAACATGACGATGGCGAGCTGCGAGGGGTCGGCCGTGAAGTCGCGCTCATTGCCGTCGCTGTCGGCGGCGCGCGCAGGGAAGGGGTGCGCCCGCAGTGCTTCGAGCAAGGGGAGGATGTGATCGATGGAACTCCCGGGCAGCCGCGCACAGGGCCTGAATCGACGGCAGGCGATGTTGAATTTGGCGCGCATGGCAGGCGCATAGCTCGGATACCAGGCATAGTCGGGACCGTTCAACGGATAGGCGCCGTCGAGCACGATGGAGCGCAATGTGTTCGGGTGCCGCACCGCGAAGACTTGCTCGAAAAAGGTGCCGTAGGAGTCGCCGTACAGATCGATGCGGCCAACCCTGAGCGCCTCGAGAATCGCGGCAAGATCGTCCGCCGCATAGGCGGTGCTGTACAGCGGCGCGCTCTGTCCGAGCGTCCTGCCGCAGTCTCCGTTCATCTGCACGCTGCATTTTTCCGCCGTTTGCAATTCACGGCAGTCGATGGCACCCGATTGTCCCGTGCCGCGATTGTCCATCAACAAGAAATCGCGCCGCGATCGCAGCGGCTTGAACAAGGCGAGGTATGCGTCGCGCGACAGAGTGGCGGCATAGCCCGGTCCGCCTTCGGTCGCCACCAGGGTGCCCAAGGGCTTGCCCCGGCCCGTGTGCGGATAGAACTCGAAGTAGATCGAGATGCGGCCGGGAATGGTTCCGGTGGGATCCAAGGGGCGATCGAACCTGCCGCAGTAGGCGGGCACGTTGGGGCAGGGCCGCAGCTCCATCGAACCGACCAGAATGGTTCCGCCGGCCGCTGTCTGCACAGGATCGCCGTGGGCGATGCCGACGATGCCCAGCGCGGCGCACAGGCACAACTCCACCCACGGCGCGGTACGGCAGCGAGGAGATGCTTCACGTTGCTGACCCACCATGACCGAACGAAGTTTACGCAATCCCCGGCGCCGCGCAACAATCCTCAGGATCCCGGAAAATCGGCGCCGCATCGGCCGGTGTCGTATATTTTGTCCTGGGCGTCGCTTCGGGGCATTGGCGCCGGGCGCAATGTTGTTAGGATCTCATCATGACCGCGCGCGACACGATGCTGAGCCGACTGCGGGGACGCAATCCCGAGACCGCTCTTGAAAGAGACTTCTATTGCAGCCCGGAGGACTACCAGGTCGACCTGGACATGATTTGGTACCGGGACTGGTTGTTCGTGGGCCACGACTGCGAGGTGGCGAATCCCGGCAACTATATGACGGTGCAGATCGGCGAATTTCCGATCCTGGTGGTGCGCGATCGCGACGGGGGCCTGCGCGCCTTTCACAATACCTGCCGCCATCGCGGCTCGAGAATCTGCTCGGCGGAGCACGGTTCCTCGCCGCGCCTGGTCTGCCCGTATCACCAGTGGACCTATGCGCTCGACGGCCGCTTGATCGCCGCACGGGATATGGGCGGCGAGTTCGACAAATCGCTGCATGGCCTCAAGCCCGTCCACTGCGCGAGCGTGGGCGGCTACATCTGGATCTGCCTGAGCCAGGCTGCGCCGGACTTCGAGCCTATCGCCAAACACATCGAGCCGTACTTTCTGCCGCACAAGCTGCATCAGGCCAAGGTCGCCTTTCAATCGACCATCATCGAACAGGCCAATTGGAAGCTGGTATGGGAGAACAATCGCGAGTGCTACCACTGCGCGGCCAACCACCCCGAGCTGATCCGCACCTTTCCGGAGGACCCGACCGCGACCGACGGCGAGGACGCCGCGTCGAATCCGAGGACCGCCGCCAAGTGGGCGCACTGGGAGTCCCTGGGGCTGCCGAGCAGGTTTCATCTCTCGGCCAACGGGCAATACCGCACCCTGCGAACGCCGCTGCTCGAAGGGGCGGTGAGCTTCACCATGAGCGGCCAGGCCGCGGTGCGCCGGCCCCTGTCCGACTCGGTCAGGGAACCGGACATCGGCACGCTGCTGATGTTCCACTTCCCCACGACCTGGAACCATGTGCTCGCCGACCACGCCATCTCGTTTCGCGTGCTGCCCATCAGCCCGACGCAGACCCAATTGACGACCAAGTGGCTGGTGCACAAGGATGCCGTCGAAGGCGTGGACTACGAACTGTCGGAGCTCACCCGGGTGTGGCTGGCGACCAATGCCGCCGACACCCGCAACTGTCAAGAAAATCAAATCGGCGTGAATTCGCCGGCCTACGACCCGGCGCCGTATTCTCCCGTGCACGAGGCCGGCGTGACGCAATTCGTGCACTGGTATTGCACGCATCTTGAGGGCAGACTACTCGAAGATCCACGTTGAGTCTCCTTGTGAGACGGGCTCTTAGATGTCTGACATCCGCGTAAAGTATTCGGCGTGGTCGCTGCTGCGAGGCGCGCTGTCGGGACAAAGGCACTGGCCGGCCGCATGGCGCGATGCCCTCCCTAAACCGGCTTACGATGTCATCATCGTCGGCGGCGGCGGACACGGGCTTGCGGCCGCATACTATCTGGCCAAAAATCACGGTGTCAGCAACGTTGCGGTGCTCGAACGCGCCTGGATCGGCGGCGGCAACACGGGCCGCAACACCACCATTGTCCGCTCGAATTACCTGTATCCGGAGAGCGCCCGGCTGTACGACTTCTCGCTGCAGTTGTACGAGGGCCTGTCACAGGCATTGAATTTCAACATCATGTTGAGCCAGCGCGGGCTGATATTGCTCGCACACAGCCGCCATGACCTCGACGCAATGTCCCGCTGGGCCAATGCCATGCGCATGAACGGCATTGCCGCCGAGCTTCTCACCCGCGAGGAGGTCGGCGCACTCGCGCCCGCTCTGGATCTCTCGCCAAAGGCGCGCCTGCCCGTGCTCGGGGGATTCACCCAGCGGCGCGCGGGAACGGCGCGGCATGATGCGGTCGCCTGGGGCTATGCCCGCGCCGCGTCCGACTTGGGCGTGGACATAGTTCAGAACTGCGAGGTTGTGGAATTCATCAAGGAGCGCGGCAGGGTGGTCGGCGTGAATACGAATCGCGGGCGCATTCGCGCCGAACGGGTCGGCATCGCCGCGGCGGGACACAGTTCTGTGCTGGCTAAATTGGCCGGATTCCGCCTGCCCGTGACCAGCTACGCACTGCAGGCCATGGTCAGCGAGCCGGTCAAGCCGGTGCTCGACACGGTGATTCTATCGCCCGGCACAGGCGCCTATGTGAGCCAGTCGGACAAGGGCGAGATCGTCATGGGCGCCATGCTGGATTTATTCCCCTCCTACGCCCAGCGCGGCAGCTTCGCCGTGAAGCAGGCCATCATCGCCGCGACGCTGGAACTGTTTCCGTCCTTCAGCCGTCTGCAGCTCATGCGCCAATGGGCCGGCATCGTCGACGTGGTGCACGACTCCAGTCCCATCATCGGCCCGACCCCCGTGCCCAATCTCTACATCAATTGCGGCTGGGGAACGGGCGGCTTCAAGGCAATCCCCGCAGGCGGGTGGACTCTCGCCCATGTTCTTGCGACGGGCCGCAATCACCCGCTGGCCGAACCCTTCCAACTCGAACGGTTCATCACCGGCCGTCTGATCGACGAGGCCGCCGCTTCAGGGATAGCGCACTGATGATGCGCATTCCCTGCATTCTCTGCGGTCCACGCGATGAGAGCGAGTTCACCTGCGGAGGCACCTCGCACATGGCGCGCCCGGGACTGGAGCAGAGCGACCAAGCCTGGGGTGAATACCTGTTCTTTCGCGACAATCCCAAGGGGCTGCACCTCGAGCGCTGGCGACACAGCTACGGCTGCGGCCGGTGGTTCAACCTGGCGCGTAACACCGTGACCCACGAAATACTCTCCGTGTACGCCATCACGGATTCGCCGCCGCCATGAATTCAGCGCGTCTCGCGGCACCCTTCGGCCAGCGGATCGACCGATCGCAGCTGCTGTCCTTCGAATTCAACGGCCGGCCGATGAAGGGTCACCCCGGCGACACGCTGGCCTCGGCGCTGCTCGCGAACGGTGTGCGGCTGGTGGGGCGAAGCTTCAAACTGCACCGGCCGCGCGGGATTTTTTCCTGCGGCGTGGAGGAACCGAATGCCCTGGTGGACTTAGGGCTGGGTGCCGCGCGCACTGCCAATATGCGTGCGACCGCAGTGGAGCTGTACGAAGGTCTGGTCGCCTCCAGTGTCAACTGCTGGCCCAGCGTCGAATTCGACTTGGGTGCGTTCAACGGCCGCATTTCCGCGCTGCTGCCGGCGGGCTTTTACTACAAGACGTTCAAGTGGCCCGATTGGCATTTGTTCGAGCCCGCGATTCGGCGCATGGCAGGTCTCGGACGCGCCTCCGGCGAACCTGATCCCGATCGTTACGAGGAGGCGGCGGCGCACGCGGAAATGCTGGTCATCGGCGGCGGGCTCGCGGGCTTGAGCGCGGCAGTCGCCGCGGCGGAGGCGGGCGCGGACACTCTATTGCTCACAAGCTCGCCCGCGTTGGGCGGCGCACTCGGCTGGCAATCCGATCCTGAGATCGACGATCTGATCTTGCGCGCCCGGCGCAGCGGCGTACGGCAGATGACCCGGACCATGGGCTTCGGCATCTACGACCATAATCTCGTGTGCGCCCGCGAAACCCTGCACTCGCCGGCCGCCCGCGCCCCCGCAGGGGGAGTGCTGCGCGAACGGCTGTGGAAGATTCGCGCACGCGCCGTCATCGTTGCCGCGGGAGCGTTCGAGCGGCCGATGATCTTTCCGAATAATGACCGTCCGGGAGTGATGTTGGCGGGCGCCGCGGAGAAGTATGCACATGCCTTCGGCGTCGCCTGCGGCCAGCGAGTGGTCATCGCCGCCAACAGCGATTCCGGCTATCGGGTGGCGGCCTCCTTGCTGGCCGCGGGAATCGACGTGGTTGCCTTGGTGGACCGCAGGCCGCAGGCCGACATCGGTGCCGACGGCGTGCCGGTGCGCGTGCTGATGAGCGCAGGGATCGCGAAGGTCGGCGGCTCGCGAGGGGTGGAGCATTGCACCGTGATCTCGACCGAGCTCGACGGCGCCCGCCCGGAGCGGCTGCACTGCGACTCGATCCTCAGCGCCGGCGGTCATGCGCCGGCGGTGCACCTGCATTCCCAGGCGGGCGGGAAACTGCGATGGGTGGAAGAGTCCTCCATGTTCGTTCCCGACGGCCCTGCACCGGGAGTCTGGAGCGCGGGTGCATGCGCAGGAATATTTTCACGTGACGCCGTGGCGAGTCACGCCGCCGAACTCGGCCTGGCCCTGGCTCGCGGCCTGGCGCCGCCGCCGGCCGCGGTCGGAGGCTGCGGAAGATCGCTTGCCGCCACGCATCTGCACGGGTTCGGGGGCAAGCAGTTCGTCGATTTGCAAAACGACGTGGCGGTCGGGGACATCGGCCTGGCCGCGCAGGAGAACTACGTTTCAGTCGAACATTTGAAGCGCTATACGACCACCGGCATGGGCACCGACCAAGGCAAGACCAGCAACGTCAATGCCTTGGTGCTGATGGGCGAATACACCGCACGCGAGCCCGCGGAGGTCGGCACCACCAAGTTCCGGCCCCCCTTCGCGCCGATTACGCTCGGTCTGCTCGCGGGCAGGCGCGTCGGAGCCCTGTATCGGCCGCTCAAGACTCTGTCCGCGCACGAGTGGCACCGCGCGCGCGGCGCCCTGTTCGAACAATTCGGAAATTGGCTGCGCCCCGCGGCATACCCTGCGGCGAACGAATCCCTGGAGTCCGCCGCCCGGCGGGAAGCCGGCGCGGTGCGCAGGGCCGCGGGCCTGCTCGACGGTTCGCCCCTGGGAAAGCTTGAAATATTCGGGCCGGACGCGGCGCACTTTCTCGACCTCATGTATGTGGGAACGATGTCGAACCTCATTCCAGGTCAGGCGCGCTATGGATTGCTGCTCAATGAAAATGGCATCGTCGTGGACGACGGCATCGTGGCTCGACTCGGGCCGCAGCAGTACTGGGTGAACACCACCAGCGCCGGAGTCGAACGCACGGCGGCGGCCTTCGAAGAGTGGCTGCAATGCGAGTACACGAACCTGCGGGTGCTCGTGACCCCCGTCACGTCTCGCTGGGGCAATGTGACGGTGGCCGGTCCCCGCAGCTGGCACTGGCTGGCAGCGGCCGGCTTCGATCCGGCGCTCGCGCCCGGTTCGATGAGGCACATGACCATGCAGGAGAGCACGCTGGACGGCGTGCCCTTGCGGGTGCTGCGGGCGAGCTTCAGCGGAGAGTTGGGTTATGAGATCAACCTGCCTGCCGACAACACCGCCGCGCTGCTCGACCGCCTCTGGGCGCGCGCCGATGAATTCGCCGCCGTGCCCTACGGTATTGAGGCGCTCGAAATCATGCGCACCGAAAAAGGCTACATCCATATAGGCACGGATACCGACGGCACCACTCTGCCTCAGGACATCGGGTTTGCCCGCGCCGTGGAGCGCAAGGCGGCGAATTTCGTGGGACGACGCTCGCTGCTGCGCCCCGCGGCGCGCGACCCGAATCGATTCCAGCTGGTGGCGCTGGCGCCCGTCGATGGGCGCACTCTGCTCCCCGTCGGCGCGCAGATCGCCGCCGCGCCGCCGCCATCGCAAACCGAGGGGCATGTCACTTCGAGCTATTGGAGCCCGGAACTCGACCGTCCGGTGGCCTTGGGGCTGCTGGCGCGCGGCACGCAGCGGTTGGGAGAGTCCGTGCGAGTGCACCATCTGGGCAAGATGATCGATGCGCGCGTCGTCAAGGCCCCCTTCATCGACCCCAACGGCGAGCGCCTCCGTGGTTAGTTCCCCGGCGGAATCCAGTGCGGTGGAGGTTGCCGGTCTGTGCGTGCGCGTGCAGCGCCAGGTGGAGGTCGCTTCACTGCGCTACTTCGATGCCGCCGACCACTTTGTCGCCACGGTGCGCGGGGTCTTGGGACAACCGCTGCCGCAGCCCCTTCGCGCGCTGCGCGTCGAAGCGCATTCGGGCGGCGCGCGCTTCATTCTGCTCTGGCGCAGCCCCACCGAAAGTCTGCTCCTGAGCTACGATCCGGTCGAGTTCGCGGAGCTCGACCAAAGGGCGGCGTCCGAGGCGGATGGCTGCATGGTGGTTCAGACCGGCGGGATCCGCGTGCTGCGCGTGGCGGGACCCAAAGCGCGGGATCTATTGCTGCGGCTGGGTTCCGTTGCAGCGATACCCGGCTTGGACGAAGCGCGCACCGCCCGGCTGGCGGAGTTGCAGGTGCTGACCGCCTGCGTTCAGGCCGGGGAATACTTGCTGCTGGTCGAGCGAGTGTATGCCGATCATCTGCTCGAATGGATACGCGCGACCGTCGCGGATTTCTGATCGAGCAGACTTTCGAGGTCGGCCCGAGGCACAGAGCCCATAGCGGCGCAGTAGGTGATCGAAAATCCCGCGCCGGGTCGGCGTAGTGGTTCTCGAGAATGGCGTCGGGGCTGTCATCGTACCGCAGATTCATGCTCCAATCACCGCATGAACCCGCCGATTGCGTGCCCGCACCGCCCGCCCTGCCCGGGCTGTCCCAGGTTCGGTGAGACAGGCATCGGCGCGCCGGCGCGCGAGGCGCTCGGCGGGCTTGCGCGGGCCCACGGCCTGCCCGAAGTCGCGATTATTTCCGGGCAGACGACCGCTTATCGACTTCGCGCACGGCTGGCGATACGCGGACGGCTGGGCACGCCTAAGCTGGGGCTGTTCGAGCTGGGCACTCACCGCGTGGTGCACATTCCCAACTGCTGCGTGCATCACCCGTTGATCAACCGGGTCGCCTCCGTCGTGCGCCGCGCCATCGTCGAGGCCGCGCTGACCAGCTACTCGGACAAGGCTCATTTAGGGTTGGCGCGCTATCTTCAGGTCGTGGTGGAGCGAAGCTCACAGACCGCGCAGGTGGTGATCGTCGCCAACAGCGACACTGCTGCGCCCTTGTCCGTGTGCTTCGATTTGATCCGTGAACGGTTGGGGGAGGAGCTGCACAGCCTGTGGTTCAACGCCAATCTCGAGTCCTCGAACGTCATTCTGGGCCGGGATTTCCGGCTTTGGTGCGGTTCCCCGAGCGTAGTCGAACGGTTTGGCGGGCCGGCGGTGCACTATCCGCCGGGCGCGTTCGGGCAGAACAATCTCGAGATCGCGCAGCGTATCATCGAGCATGTGCGCGCCCAAGTTCCACGGGGCGCCAAAGTGTTCGAGTACTATGCGGGCGTCGGCGCGATCGGACTGTCGTTGCTTCGCGAGGCAGGCGAGCTTCACATGAACGAAGTCGACCCGCAGTCGCTGCTCGGGCTCGAACTTGGGATCGGCGGACTCGACCCTGAGGAGCGGGCGAAGGTCAGCGTCGTTGCGGGTCCGGCGGGGGCCGCCGCTTCGGCCGCCTTGGGCGCGCAGGTCGTGATCGTGGACCCGCCCCGCAAGGGCCTCGATGCGGAACTGACCGAGCATCTATCGCAGCAGCCGCCGGAGCGCCTGCTGTACATCAGTTGCGGGCTCGAATCCTTTCTCGCCGATACCGCAAAGCTGATCTCCCGCGGCAAACTGCGGCTCGCGGGGCTCGCCGCATTCAACCTGATGCCGTTCACAGACCATGTCGAAACGGTCGCCCGCTTCGAGCGGCCTTGAGGGGCCGCGATTGCGCTAGGGGAGGATGTAGGCGATCGACGCCGCTCCCCAGTGCCTGCCGCGGATACGCACCGGCGCACCGGCGGTCTTCATCATGACGAATTGTCCAGCCATCTCGCGGCGCATGGTCTGCAGCTGCACCGGCTTTTGGCTCTGAGCCGCCACCAGCATGGCGCGATGCTTGAAGAAGCGCCGATTGCGGCTGTTGGCGTCGTTCCACGCAGGGTCCTGGCCCTGCGGCTTCGAGCAATACAGATTGTGCGTGGCGACGTAGCAATTGCGGTCGATACAGCGGCAGAACACCACGCCCGGGAGCTCCTTCAAGGCGCGCTCCTGGATCGGCGTCAGGCGGCGGTCGGCAACCAGAGCGTAGCGCGACATGAATTGCTGCGGATTGGTGTTGGGAATCGCGGTATAGCGGTCGTCGAAGAGGTCCTCGACGGTCAATTCGCCCTGATTGATCGCCTCTTCGAACGTGGCGGCGACTTCGGCGGCGATCTTGCGAATGGCATCGAGATAGGGCGTGTCGGCGGTGCGAACGCGGTCGGTCGCGACCGCATCCACCACGTCCTCGAGCTTTTCCTGCAGATGGGTGACTTCCTGGTCGGCGGCGCGCAGGTTCTTGGCGGCGCCCGCCACGCCGCCGTCGAGCGTGTCGAGCTCGGCGATGAGCGTGCCGCATTGAGCGAGGTTGCCGCGCGCCGTGCTGGCGACCGTGCCGCTCAAACGTGTGAGCGTGACGAAGCTCTCGCCGACGCTCCTCACCGCTTCTTCGATGCGCCGGGTACCGTCGCGCGTCGCCACGGCGTCCGCGGCGGCGCCGGTGGATTCAGTGATGAGGGTCGCGATCTGGTCCGAGAGAGTGCCGACCGTCTTGCCGATCGAGAGCGTGGCCGTGCGGGTCTCGGCGGCGAGCGATTTGACTTCGACCGCGACGACGGCAAAGCTGCGGCCCGCGACGCCGGCGCGCGCCGCCTCGATGGTGGCATTGAGCGCCAACAGATTGGTCTTGCGGGCGATCGAATCGATGGTGCCCGAGACCCCGGCGACCTCTTTGAGCGAATTGCCTATCTCGCCGAGGCGCTGCTCGATGCGCTCGACGGCGTCGACGAGAGCCGCCACTCGCGCGATCGCCTGATCGATGGTTTGGCGCGACGCTTCCAAGGCCGCGCGCGCCGATTCCGCGGTGGCGTGCGCGGTCTCGGTGGCGTGGTCGATCTGCTTGTTCGCCTCCACCATGGCTTCGGCGCTCGAGCGCAACTGCCGCAGCTGCAACTCCTGGCGCTCGAATTGCTTGGCGACGTCGGTGAGATGGCTGGCCGCATCATGCGCGTCGAGGCCTATGGTGCCCAACTTGCCGCTGAGGGAGCGGACTAGAGATATTGCCGCCTGCGACTCGTCGTCCAGGGGTGCAGCCGCCCGTTCAATTGGCGTCGCCATAACGGGGTGAGGTTAGCACTTAATCGCCTTTGCCACATGCGCTGCCGCGGTGAGGGTATTGGCCGTCGCGCGAACTAACCGGCTGCCGGCGGAAATCTCGCCATCGCTTCCAGGTCTCCAAGATCCTGATCGTTGCGGACGTAGAGGCGGCTTGCGTCGCGGATCGGTTGATAGTCCCAAGGCGTGTAGCGGCCGCTGCGCAATGCCCGGTAGACCAGGTGCCGCCGCCGCTGGCTGGCGATGACCGCGGCGTGCAGCGCTTGCATATCCCAGCGCCGCGCCACCTCCGCGCGGAACGCCTGAACGCGCGGCGCATGCTCACTTGAGGTCGCGAGATTTCGCACCTCGTCCGGATCGGCGAGCAAATCGTAGAGCTGATCGGGATCGGCGGGAGAGTGCACGAACTTGTAGCGCCCCCGCTTGATCATCACCAAGGGCGCGATCGCGCCCTCGGCCAGATACTCGCCGATGACCTCGTCACGGCCTGCGTCGCCCGCGAGCTGCGGGGTCAGGCTCTCCCCGTCCAGCGGCGTCGCGTAGTCGGCAGGCGTAGCGCCGGCCAGATCGCACAGAGTCGGCAACAAATCCACCAGCGAAGCGGAGCCCGCAACCCGCCGCGGCGCAAATCGCGCAGGCGCGTGCACGATGAACGGTATCCGGCAGGCCGGTTCGAAGAAGCTCATCTTGTACCAGAGTCCGCGCTCGCCCAGCATGTCGCCGTGATCGGCGATGAGCAGCACGATGGTGTTTTCCGCGAAGCGCGCATCGGCAAGCGCCGCCAGCAGCGTGCCGATCTGGTCGTCCACGTACGACACCGCGCCATGGTAGGCGCGGCGTGCGGCGCGCACCTGCGCCTCATTCACGGGCTGAAGGTCGAGTCCGCAGACGTGACGCAGGCGCCGGGAATGCGGGTCGAGTTTCTCCACCGGCATACTCACTCGCGGAAGGCCGACATCGACGCCGGCAAACCGATCCCAGTAGCGCTGCGGAACCACATAGGGATCGTGCGGGTGTGTCATCGAGGCCACCATGCAAAACGGCCTGCCGTCCTTGGATCTCGCCATGTCGAAGAGCTTTTGGCGCGCCTGGAACACGACATCGTCGTCGAAGTCGATCTGGTTGGTGCGCGTGCAGGGTCCTGCCTGGGTGACCGAATCCATGGAGTGATACCAACTCGGGCGGTGCTCGAAGCGGGTCCAGTCCGGCGTCCAGCCGAAATCCGCCGGATAAATATCCGTCGTCAGGCGCTCTTCGAAGCCGTGCAGCTGATCGGCACCGCAGAAATGCATTTTGCCGCTCAAAACCGTGCGGTATCCGGCATGACGCAAATAATGCGCGAAGGTGGGCACCGGCGCGGGAAATTCCGCCGCATTGTCGTACGCACCGATGGCGGATATCTGCCGGCCGGAGAGCATGGAAAACCGCGACGGCGCGCACAGCGGGCTATTGCAGTAGAACGAGTCGAACACCACCCCGTCCGCGGCGAGCGCGTCGATGTGAGGCGTCTTGGCGACGCGGTTTCCGTAGCAAGGAAGGGCACGCGCAGTGAGCTGATCCGCCATCAAAATCAGAAAATTCGGACGATTGGACAAGGAATTCTCCCCCAGGTGCTCATGAACCGCCGCGATGGTCAGTGGCAAAGCTTAGCGCCTGGACGGCGCCATGTTGTGCCGATTGGCGATGCAGCCTTGCCAGTTCGCGACATTTGTTAGAATCCAGCCTTGCCATCAATGTGCTGAAAAGAAAATCACCATGGATCCCACATTTGTTGCCGTGACGGGCCTGCCGAGGGCGGGGTCCACCCTGCTGTGCCAAATGCTCGCCCAGCATCCCGAGATACAGTGCGAAGGACTGAGTTCGCCGCTGTGCAACGTGGTGTTGGGCATCCGGCGCATGATCAGCAATGACCGATTCTTTCTGTCGCAGCTTGACCATTCATTCGAGAGCAGCTATGGCCATCTGGCCGCGGCCATGCAGGGATTTTTGCGGGGATGGAATCGCGGCTGCACCAAGAAAGCCGTGGTGGACAAGAACCGGGCCTGGCTGCACGCCATCGAGTTGCTGCTGCAAATCGAGCCGCAAGCCAAGCTGATCGTTTGCGTGCGCGAATTGGGCCAGATCTACGGATCCATCGAGGCGCAGCATCAGCGCACAATTCTGGTGGATTTCATCGATCATCTGGCCGATTTTGACCGCGCGGGACGCGCCGACGCGTTGTTCGCCAAGGATCAGGCGATCGGCGCCCCGCTGATTTCGTTGCATGCGGTACCGGATCTGCCGAAGGCGGTGCAACAGCGCCTGTTCATGCTTCGCTTCGAAGACCTGGTCGATGAGCCGGCGGCGCAGATGTCGCAAATCTACTCCTGGCTGGGCCTGTCCCCGTTCAAGATCAATCCCGAAAAGCTGTCGCTCATGGGACCGCAGGAGAGCGACAGCCACTACGGCATGAAGTTTCTGCACACGCAGTCCGACCGTGTAAGAAGGCCCAGACAACATCACATTCCCCCCCGCATCCAGGCCCAGATCGAGACGGGCTGTGCGTGGTATTACAATTATTTTTACCCGAAGAGCGGCTCCTCGCCGAGCGGACCCGGGCAGCCCGGCGTTTGAGATTCCGCCTGACTACGGCTCGTTCGCCGCCGTGGGAAACGCATGCAGGGTCCGCGGCGCCGGCGATTCGCGGCGCCCGAGGAAGGGAATCGCCAGCAGCGCCGCCGCCGCCCCCAGCATCACATACCACGCCGGAGAGTATATCGAGCCGCCCGATCGCTGCGTGAGCCAGGTCAGTATCATGGGCGCGAAGCCGCCGAACAGAGTGAAGGCGCCGTTGTACACCAGCGAGGTCCCTGTGGAGCGCACGCCCGTGGGAAAGATCTCCGACAACGCGGCGGGCGCCACTCCGACGAAGCTCGCCACCAGGATGCACACGATGCACTGGACCGCGATCAAGGTCGGCAAGGTCGGCGATGCCTTGAGCCACATGAACAGCGGCAGCACCAGCACGAGGAGCAGCGATGCGCTCAAGAACAGGCTGGTGCGCCTGCCGATGCGATCCGACAGCGAACCGAACCAGACGCAGCCGAAAACGAAGGGAATGTTGCCTATGAGCGAGGCACCGAAGGCTTGCGGGGCGGTGAAGTTGAACGTGTCGGGGTGCTGCACGTAGGTGGGAAGAAAAATCATCAGCACGTAGACCGCGACGGCCCATAGTACCGCCACACAGAAGCCGACGAAGAGGCTGCGGCCGTGATCGCGGAAAATCTCCAGCAGCGGGGCTCTGCGGTGAGCGGCGGGATCCGCGGCGCGCCGCGCGGTCTCGGCCCTGAAGGCGTCCGTCTCATCCAGTGTCCGGCGCAGATACAGGCCCACCGGGGCGATGATGAGGCCGAATATGAAGGGAATCCGCCAGCCCCAGGATTGCACTTGGTCCGTGCGCAGCAGGGCGGTCACCGAGTACGCCGCCACTGCGCCCAAGATATTGGCCATCCCCATGCTGGCCTCGAGCCATGAGGCGGCGCGGCCGCGATTCTTCAGGTCGGCGCTCTCCAGCAGGTACGCGGTGGCCCCTCCCACCTCGCCGCCCGCTGAGAATCCCTGCAGCAGCCGTCCCAGCAGGAGAAGCAGCGGGGCGCCGACACCGATGGATGCATACGTCGGAGCAAACGCGATGACGCCGGTGCCTGCGGCCATGAGCAGGATGGTCAATGTGAGGGCGGCCTTGCGGCCGGCTCGATCGCCGAAGTTCCCGATGAGCACCGCGCCCATGGGACGGACCACGAACCCCAGCCCGAACACCAGAAACGTGCCGAGCAGCCGGGTGTTCGGGTCATGGCTGGGGAAGAAATTTCCGGCGATGTAGCCCGCAAACAAGGCATAGACGGTGAAGTCGTACCACTCGAGCATGTTGCCGATCGAGGTTGCGACGATCGCGCGGGTTTTGCCGGGCAACGCGATGCTCTACAGAGTGGGATGAACGGGACTGAACACGGGCGCCAAGAAGTAGCGTCGCGCGAGCACGGCATATCCGCGGTAGACGAAGTGCCCGTTCATCGCCAGAAGTTGGGCGCGATTATCCCGATAGAAACGGGGGATTTCGTACCAGGGCATGGCGGGCTTCAGGTGGTGCGCGACGTGCAAATTGTTGTACAGGTACAGCATGCTGAATAGCGCGTTCGATTCCACGGACGCGGTTCTTTCCTGCGAGTCTTCCGCGGCGCGGTGCTCGGTGAACGCACGCAGCAACCCCAGGCTCAAGCCGGGATAGGCGATGAGCAGGCAGTACTGC
Source organism: uncultured Gammaproteobacteria bacterium (assembly GCA_963702735.1). GTDB lineage: Bacteria > Pseudomonadota > Gammaproteobacteria > Steroidobacterales > Steroidobacteraceae > Bog-1198. The sequence goes on from CAVPDW010000004.1 coordinate 543,125, forward strand.
CACCAGGGGAAGCCGCACACGCCGGAGATGAACCAGAACAGCAGCGCGACCGCGACCGCATGCAGGGCCCAATGCGGCAAGTGGCCGGTGTCGCCCTGGGCGATGCGGCGGGTCTCCTTGGTAATGAGACTCCAGAGTCGCAGCAGCGGCCCGATCAACAGCCGCCCCGCCATGGTCTGATTGAAGATCAGCAGGCGTCGGTGCACCGCTCCCATGCGCGCCCAGTCGGCCTTACGCACGTAGTAGGACTCGGTATCGACTCCGGGAATGGTCAGATTGATGTCGCGGTGATGCGTGGTGTGGCTCTTGCGATAGAGCGGATAGGGAAACCACAAGCCCAGAGGGGGATATACGACGGCGAATCTCAGCCACGCGGGCACGCCGCGAAATGAATGAATGGCCTCATGCTGCAAAGAGAAGTGCCAGGCGATGAGATAGGCGCCGACGGGCATGATGACCCACCAGGGCAGCCGGGCATGGAACCAGATCAGCAGCACCCATGCCCCGTACAGCGCAACGGCCACCAACCACGTGGGCCCGTCGACCTGGAAAAATTTCTGTCTCAAGTGATGCATGAGGGACCTTGCGGCAAGTCTACCGGCGAACGGTCAACTTGAGAAATTCGCCCAAGAAACGGGCGAAGTCCGGGTGCACGGCGGCGGCGAGAGGATGTTCTCTCCAATACTGGGAGGCCGCCTCGAAATTGAGCCGCAACGCATCATAAACACCGGGATCGGGATGTACGAATCGCTCCAGCAGCAAACCCTCCATCAGCGGCGCAATGCCCGGGATTCGGTGCGCGTCCAGGAAGGCCGCCCGCAGGCCGGCGATTCCGGGCGCCGACGCCACCAGAGGCGGGATGGGCGTGCGCGGTGTGCGCGCCACGTTGCGCAGTTGGGAAGTCAAATCCCAACGATACTTTTGCAGCAGGCAGTAGGCATAAGAGTCGATGGGCGCCACGTCCGCCGCGCCGTCAACCACCGCGGACATCGCGCCGACGGGGGTCACTTGGGGTGCGATCACTTCGGCGTATGGGGGAAATTTATTCGCCACGCTCATGAGGTAGTGCGCCGCGGCCCAGCAGCCTGACTGCGAGTCGGGGACCGTCAGCGCAAGACGGCCGCCGAAAGTGTCCTCGATGGACTGAAAGGCGCTGTCCTTACGCACCACCATGGCGCTCCAATATTGAGGCAGTCCGCGAAATTCCGGCGGCGAGGGGACCGGCGCCGCCACGAGTTCGAGGCGCGGGTTGGAGCGGGAAAAGGGCAATCCGCACATGAACACCGCCGCCTTGTCGGGGCGCTGCCACAGCTCATCGATGGGCGCAGGTTCGGTGTGCTCGAGCAGCCGGATATCGAGCCCGGCATGCTCGATCACGGCGGTCAGGAGCCTTCGCCAAAGCCCGGCGGCCTCGGGGCTCACCGAGTACATCCGCGCATTCGCAATCATTCGGTGAGCGCGGGCGCGGGTTCGCGCGCGTTGTTCCCGTAGAAGGTCTCCGCCGCATGGCTGCGGAGAAATGCCGCGGCTATTTCGTGAATCGGCTGCGTCGCCGCTTCCGGCGCGGCGCCGTTGAACGGCAGCACCGCGCGAAATGCGCTCCATACGGCCGCGGGCGAGGTGCCGAAGGCCCGGTTGGGATTCTGCTCCTTGCGAAGGTCGAGCCAGTAGGTGCCGGTCAAGAGATCCTCCGCCAACAGCTCGACGGTATCTTCCACCGCGGCCCTCGCGCGTGTGACTTTCAAACGGGTCTGTGTCTGCAGATCCTCGACATTTTGTATCAGCGCATTGCCTTCCGGCGGTACCGGATTGATCAGTCCTTGAATTTCCTGCATCAGCGCGACCGCATCGATTTCGCTGCCCTGCGTCAGGTGAAAGCGTCCGGGCTCTCCGGGGGACTCGTCGGACGGGGCGATGACGGTGAAGAATGTGTTGGTGAAGCGCAGCAGCCTTTGCGCGACGGCCGTGTCCATGTTGGCGAGCGCGATGGTGAAGGCCTCGATCTCATTGGCCATGGGGTAGGGATCCCAATTCGCGTTCGAGAATATGAAACCGTGCTGACCGTGGTTGCGTGCGCTGCCCTTGACGTAGAACTGCTGGAGCTGCGGGGTCCTAAGTTCCCATGAATCGCCCGGAGAGGCGCCGACGCGGACCGCGGGATTGTGATCCGAGGAATTCATCTGCAGCCGCACCGCATCGCGCAGGTGCGCCCACGCAGCCCAGGCGGAGCCCTGCCGAATCGCAGAGGCGCGCAGGCTTTCCGGATCTTGAATGATCCGCTTGTCGTCCAACTCGAACAAATAGCTGCCCTTCAGCATCTCGAGAATCCTAGCGGCCTCCCAGTTCAGCCATCTGAACGGGCGGTTGGCCTGGACCGGCTGCGCCAGCGGCGAGACGCTGCTGTTCATGCCGTCGAGATCGATGGCGTAGGTGAGGTCCGCCCAGGAGAGCGCCTCTCGCGAATCGTACAAGAGCAAGGCCGCCTGGCCGGTGGCGTAGGCGTTGGTGCTTTCCAACTCGCTGTCGTCGGCGCCGAAGGGCGCCAGCGGCGCAAGCCCAGCCTGCTTCAGCGCCTCGGCGGCCGACATGCGAACGCCTCGATAGTAGACATTGCCCGCGCCCACCATGGCCGCACCGACATTCGTGAACGGCCCCAGATCTCCCTCGCCGACCGTGCCGCGCGATTGCACCACCGGGGTGATGCGATAATTCAGCAAATCGAGCAGCCGCTGGGTGAGCTGCGGGCTAGCGGCCTCGAAACTCATGGTGTTGGCACGCACCACCAGCATCGCACGCACGATTTCTTCCTCGCCGATTTCCGGACCCATGCCTGCCTGCGCGCCGCGCCGGAAAATCGCGAGCTGCCGCTCTTCCAGAAACTTCTTGTTCTGCGGCGCGAGAGGATCGCCCCGGAAGATGTATTTCTCGCGGCCCGAGCCCGAGCCTCGGTTGAACCAATACACCGACACGCCTTCGGCGGCGGCTTCGAGCAGCAGGGCATGCGCATCCGCCGAGCGTTGGCGCGCCTCCGCCGTCAACTCAACCTTGGCGCCGTAGCGGGCCACTTGCACGACCTGCTCGATGGTCAGGTCCCGGCCGGTGAGCACGACGGTCTTGTCCGACAAGCTCGGCACGATGGGATGATAGGTGGGCGGTGACGCCGCCGCACTCAGGGCGGCGAGGCAGCACGCCGCGCCCGCGCCGAGATGGTCGAGCCAGGAAATGCGCGAATTGAAATACATCATGAGTACCTGAATTGTTCTAGTTGGCGGCAGACTTCTGGGTCCGCCGTTGCGAGTATCGGCCGCAGGCGCTGCGTAGGCAATTGCCGCGCCAAAAGGTGGCAACGCCTGGGAATCTTGCACTCGATCTGCGCAGGGAGACATTTTGCATGATCCAATCCATTTTCTCGATTGAATCGCCCGCTCGGCTGTGAGAGTCTTGGGCTGACGCCTCGGATCGGCGAACCGGATGGTTCGTTCGACACCGAAGGCCAGGGATGTTCGCGATTTGCAGTCAAGGAGGAGCCGAGATCCGTTGGTAAGGGAGCGATTTGTCTAAAGGGAAGTTCAAAAAAAACCGGGAGACAGACCTTGAAGCCCAATACCAAGCTTTCCTATGCAATTTGCTCCATCCTTGGGTTGAACGGCGGTGCGGCCGCCATCGCAGCGGAGACCTCCGCGGATAACTCAGAAGCGCTCGCCGAGGTCGTCGTCACCGCGCAGCGCCGGGTGGAGAACATCCAGAACGTGCCGATCTCGATCGAGGCACTGACCAGTGAGACGATCGGCCAGTTGAACGTCGTGAATCTGGACGACATGATCAAGTTCCTCCCCAACGTGACCCAGGCCACGAACGGTCCTGCACAGGCCGACATCGTCATCCGGGGCTTGAGCGTCGGCGGCGGCGGCGGGCAGGGCGGCGGCACGACCGGTGCATTCCCGGCGGTCGCGATTTATCTCGACGAGCAGTCGGGACAGCTGCCAGGCCGCAACCTCGACGTCTATGCGGCCGACCTCGAGCGCATCGAGATCCTCGAGGGCCCGCAGGGGACCCTGTTCGGCGGCGGCGCGCTCAACGGTGTGCTCCGATATATCACCAATAAGCCCAAGCTCAATGAGACCGAGGCCAGCATCGAAGCCGGCTACGGGACCACTGCGCACGGCGATCCGAACAGCAACCTCACCGCGGTACTCAACCTGCCGCTCATCGAGGACACCCTCGCGGTGCGCGCGGTGATCTACAACGACCGCCATGGCGGCTACATCAACAACGTCCCGAGCGAATTCTCGCGGTCGTCCACCGACTTGGGCATCGCCCGCTACAACAACGGCGTGGTGCCGACCAACAGCCTGTCGATCAACAACAACAGCGTCGTCGGCAATGCGATCAATCCGCTCACCTACACGGGATTTCGGGTGGAAGCCCTGTACAAGATCAACGGCGACTGGGATGCGTTGCTGACGCAGTCGTATCAAAACATGGATTCCCAGGGCGTTTTCTACGAGATGCCCTTTGGCACCGAGGGCGCCTCGTTGAGCGCCAACGGCACCCCACAAGGTGGACAGCCGCTGCCGCCCCTGTCGGTGACGCTGTTCAACCCCTCGTACAACAAGGACAAGTTTGAAAACACCGCGCTGGTCGTCAATGGAAAAATCGGCGACTTGAAGCTGGTCTACAGCGGCTCCTACCTGGTGCGCAACGTAAGCCAGTTGCAGGACTACACCAATTACGCACGCGGCGTGAATGCCTCCTACTATCAATGCGTCGGCCTCTCGGCGAGTCCCGCCACCGGCCAGTGCTACACACCGAGCACCACGTGGTCCGAAACGGAGAGAAACACCCACCAAAGCCAGGAACTGCGCTTGAGCACCCCGGATGACAAACGCATCCGCGGACTCGTGGGCGTGTACTGGGAAAACTACGATATTCTGGACCAGACGCAGTGGCGCTACGTGACGGTTCCCAACTGTTCACCGACCGGGCTCAACAACAATTGCTACCTCCCCCTGCAGCCGTGGCCCGGCTCGCCGGCCTACACCCCGAATCCACCGTCGGGATTCTTCGACGACGTAGAGCGCGGCTACAAGCAATTGGCCGAGTTCGCCTCGCTCGACATCGATTTGATCCCGAAGACCCTGACCCTCACCGGCGGAATTCGCCATTTCAAATACGACGACAAGGAGACGGGCGGCGACGTCGGAAGCTTCTACTGCAAGGTGGGCGGCGCCTACGGCCCCCCCGGGCCCACGACCTACTTCGGACCCTGCCAGGCGCCATACGGCACCAACGTGAGCGACCGCGCACCCAACCGCAGCACTCCGTCGGGCAATCGCGCCCGCGGCAACTTGAGCTGGCACATCACCGATCACGACCTGCTCTACTACACCTGGTCGCAGAGCTTCCGGGCCGGCCAGTTCAATCGCGGAACCTCCTGCCATCTGCCGGGTCCGGACGGCCTCGACCAGTTCTGCGTTCCTGCCTTCACGGTGCCGGACAACATCACCAACAACGAGCTGGGCTGGAAGACCGAATGGTTAGATCGCCGCGTCCAATTCAACGGTGCGGTGTACCAGGAGGTTTGGGGCAACGCTCAAACAGGATTCTTCGATCCGCAGGGCGGGCTCGGAAACCTGGCTTTCGCGACGAACGGACCCAGTTACCGTGTCCGAGGATTCGAACCCTCCATCATCGCCCGCGTGACTCACGGACTGACCGTGCAGACTTCGGCGGCGTGGAACAGTACCTCGCAGACCAACTCGCCCTACCTGGTCGACAACAATCCGGCGAGCGTCAATTTCGGCAAGAACATCACGTCGATTCCCAATCCGTACGGACCGCCGGGCAGCCGAACGCCTTACTCACCGCCGTTCAACGTCAACGCTCGTATCCGCTACGAATGGGACTTCAACGACTACAACGCCTTCGTACAGGTCTCCGGCCAGCACCAGGGGCACATGATCACGGCGACGGGCTACGTCCCGGCGTTCGATATGCCGGGATTTTCGACCTACGATGCCGCGGCGGGCGTGGCCAAGGGTCCATGGTCCGTACAGATATTCGGCCAGAACCTCACCAACGTGAACTCCAGCCTGTCGACGGACCAGGGTCAATTCATTTTGACCGAGGTTCCGCAACGGCCGCGCGTGCTCGGGATCAAATTCGCCTACAAGTACTCGGGCTCGGGGTCGGGGAAGTAGCGGCAAGCGGACCCAGGGCCTGCTTGAAGGGCCCAAGCCAGGGTTCATAGCGGCGCCACTGATCGACCCCCTCGCGGTTGATGGGCCGGCGCACCTGCTCGGAACTCGCGCTGTGCACGGTGCGCGGGGTTTTATGGAATTCGAGGCAGCCGGTCTCGAATGGGAGGCCGCAGAACTCGAGGATGCGGCGTACGTTCGTCTCGAGATCCTGCACCACATCCTCGTGCCGGACTCGTAGAATTCGTCCGGGAAGCGCGGCATCCCAATGCGCCATGAGCTCGACATACATCCGGTAATAGCGGGTGATGTCATCGATGCCGTACGTGAACTGCTGACCGGAGGCGAACAGCTGTTTGTAGTTGCTGAAGCAGCAGGCGAGGGAGTCTCGGCGGGCATCGATGATCCTGGCGTTGGGCAGGATGAGGTGGATCAGCCCGAGATTGCGAAAGTTGTTCGGCATTTTGTCGACGAAGAAGGCCTTGCCCGTGCGGTAGGCCCGAGTGTCGCTGAGGTATTTCTCTCCCATGCCCGCGAAGTCCGCGGCGGCGAGCTCGGCGAGGATTCCCGGGTAACGCGGAGTCGAGTCCGCCGGCGTCCGCCCGTGCAGATCCTGCACCAGACGCGGAATGTCCGCGAGCTCCATGGTCCCCTCCACCTGCGAGTGCGAGGCGAGGATTTGTTCGATCAAGGTGGAGCCCGCTCGCGGCAACCCCACGATGAAAATGGGCGAGGGATCGGGACATCCGATACCCTGCCGTGCGGCGAAGAACTCCCGTGTGCACACCGACACCTGCAGCCGGGCGTTGCGCTCCAGCGGCTCGGGGCGGTAGTTGCATTCGCTCTTCTTCAACGCGTTGCCGCGCTCGTAGAATGCGAAGGACGCATCGTACTCGCCCCGGTCCTCGAGCGCCTTGCCGAGCGCGAAACACAGATGATAGCGGTCGGCCAATTGAATGGTCGGCGACGCTTCCGCAGCCCGCATCTGCGCGATTTCACCATCGGTGAACCGGTAGGTCTTCAGGTTCGCCAGGCTCCAATACGCCTCGCCGTACTGCGGCCTGACCGAGGCCGCCGCACGATAGGACTCGATGGCCTGCGGGGTCCGGCCGAGCGTCTTCAGCGCATGCGCCATCGACAAGAGCAGCTCGGGATCACCGGGCGTTTCGGCCGCGAGCTCGCGGTACAACGGCAGGGCCCGGCCATAGTCGCCCAACCCTGAGCATATGGTCGCCAGGGTGCTGCGGTAGATGCGATTGTCCGGATCGGTTTCCAGCAATTTCTCGATCTGTGCGCGCGCGTGCACGTGCCGATGGCGCGCCAGTAGCGTGATGGCGTACTCGTAGCGGGCGGCGTGATAATGCGGCGCCAATCGCATCAGGTTTTCGAGCAGAAACTCGGCCTCGTCCACGACGTCGAGTTTCATGCTGATCTGCGCCAGCAACCGCATGCCTTCGACGTGATTGCCATGGCTCGACAGGTACTCGCGCACGATACGCTCCGCCGCATGGATCTCGCCGTCCGCGAACATTCCGTAGGCGGTGAGGATTTGCGGCGGCAGGGTCGCGAGCTTGGCAACCTGCGCGGCGGCGTTCTCGGCATCGGTCGGGCGCCCGGTCATGCGGAACAGCACCTGCAGGGCATTCCAGCTCGCGGGAAGCGAAGGGTTCAGGCTCACGGCGCGCAGGTATGCCTGCACGGCAGGTTCCGCGGAACGCATCGCCGCCAGGCAATGCCCCCGCTCCTGGAACAATCGGCTGAAGTCCGGGTGGTGCTGCTCCAATTCGGCGAGCACCGCCAGCGCTTCGGGAATGCGCTTCAGGTAGCGCAGGCTGACGGCGGCCATGTAGAGCACATCCCGATTCTCGGGTACCCGCGCACGCAGTGCCTGTGCGGCGCCGAGCGCGGGCCCGAACTGTCCCTGTTCCATCAATGCGCGGATGCGCTGAACCTCTGTTTCGATCCGCGGCGGCGCGGCTCCCTGGCCGGCTTCCATCGAGAACACCTCAGAACGGTGCGAGGCGTTCGACGGCCCGAATCGTCTCGGGTCCGTCGTCGGAGCGCGTCTTTTCCGGGCCGAGCACCTCCACCGCTGCCTTCGCCATCACGATCGAGACCATGCGGTTAGGGTAGAGAATAACCTCGTTGTCGCCGGAACCGTGCATGCTCGGCAGATACTGCGCCGTGCCGTTCGCATTGACGTAGCGCAGGAAGTGGAAGCCCATTTTGTACAGACCATCCTCGCTCGACTGGAGCAACGGCGTCGAGACCGGACCCAGGGAGGCATCGGCGTTCTTGACGATTGCATCGCGCGCCGCGAGCAGGTCCGTGGTCAGGTCGCGATTGAGAATTTGAACGCCGCCGTGGGCGCCGCGCGCCTGGTACAGCAGGGCGATCTTGGCAAGATCATCGAGAGTCGGATAGTAGCCGGCGTTGCACCAGAGCAGGCCCTCGTGACCGGCGGCCTCGAGAGTCCTGACGGCCGGCGCCTGGTGGATGCCGATGGGTGTGAACACCTCCGCCTGGACCATTTGGCCCAACTCCGCGTGGGGCCCCCGGACGGACTTGAGAAAGCCGTCGATGGCGGCGCCCAGCAGGTAGTAGTCCTGGTCGCGGTAACGCATCACCGTGCCGGGTTCCCAGGGATATGGATGCAGAGTCGCGGCGATCTGCCGCAGCTTGTCGGCATGCGATGGGGCCGTGTACCAGGCGTCGTAGTCGCCGCCCAGGTAGCCGTCGAAGATGTCGTTAGGGTGCGTTTTGGTGCTGCCCGTTCCGCCGTACCCCGTCGCCATGTTCGCCGCATCGATGAAACGCACTCGGCGCCATTTCGAATCGAGGCCGGCGACATAGTCGCCGACTTTGAGCGTGAGGACCCACGGACCGTACACTTGCGCCAGACGCAAAAGCGCCAGCGGCGCGAAGACGCTTTTCGTGACTGAGCGTACGCCGAAGCGCATCTCGAGCGGGTAGGGATAGGCCCCGTAGGGGGTCATGGGTTCTTGATAGTACAGCGTGCCGCCGCGAACCAAGGCCACGGCCACCTGCCACTTGGGGTAAAGAGGTCCGCCGAACCCGTCGAGCGTGCCCGGCGGGACGGTCTTCAGGAGTTCACTCCACGGTCTCGCGGGCAGGCGGTCGGCCAGCTCGGCCTTCGCTTGAGCTGCCCGCGCCTCGAGCTTGGATGCGTCCCCCTGAGCGAAATCCGCCGGTGCAAACCCCCATGCCACGAAGTACTGCTTGATGAGGTACGGACCGGTTTGCTGCACGAACTGAAGCACGAGCCCCGTCACCTCGCCGGGCCGATACAGGAAGGTGGCGAGTCCTTGGTGGGCGTGGTTCTCGGTGTCGTTGACAAGCATGACGGGGAAGGCGGCTCGGGACCAATCGCCATCCGCTTTTTCGTGCCACACCCGGCCATATTGCGGGATGACCCGCCAATAGCTCGGGGGTGAGCCGGCGCGTGTCTCGGCCGCCATCTCGCCGCGCTGAACCGGAACCAGCACATCGCCGAGCGTGAAGAACTCGAGCCTCACTCCGGGAAATATTCGCGCATCACGCCCCAAAATCAGCGGATGCTCGAGCACCGGCAGAGTCTGCATGGGCACCGAATGCAAGGTCAGCACCCCTGCGAAGGGGGCCGCGGGCAGCGCGTCCTCGTCCGGGGCGAAGGCGCGGTTCGCGACCGGTGCATTTTGCGGGCGCGCGGATTGAAACGCCCGCAGCGGCAGCAGTTCGGCGGAACCGGCTCGTGCGAGGAGGGGAGTTGCGACCAGCAGACTTATTGAAATCAACCGGGCACAGAGATTTCTCGACGACATGTTCGCGCAGCTCCCCGCCTTAGGTGCATCGGCCGGACGCACGGCTCCGGCTCTAGTTGTTGCGGCGATGATAGCCCATCCGGTTCAGAGCGGCCTGCCGCCAGACTTGCATGTCAGTTAAAAATATTGCATACCGGTATCTGCGTTGCACAGACGCGGGGGCGATGCGGCCGAGGAGGTAGCGATGATGGTACATGCGATGAAGGGATGGCGCGCAGCGGCGATGGCGGGGTGGTGCGCCGCAGGTTGCCTGAGCGCGGGCCTCCCTGCAAGCGCGGCCGCGGGTTATCAAGCCATCAGCGCATCCAAGAGCGACAGCGTGATCACCCTGACGGGTCATGACATGACCATCGAGCAGGTGGTGGATGTCGCGCGCCACGGAGCCAAGGTTCAGCTCAGCCCCGAGGCCAGGCAGCGCCAGGCGGACAACTATGGATTGCTGCTCGAGGCGGCTGCGGAGGGTGTCGCCGTCTATTGGTTCAATCGAGGGGCGGGCGATCAGCGCGAGACCATCATGTTTTCCGGCGATCCGATGACGCCCAAGAACAAGGCATATCTGGAGAAGTCGCAGCTGATGGAATTCCGATTGGGCGCGGTCTTCGGCTATGGGCCGGAGGTCGGGGAGGAAGAGATCGTACGGGCGATGATGCTCATACGCGCCAATGCCATGACCTGGAACGCGCCCAGCCCCCAGCTTTCGCAGATGCTGATCGACCTGTTGAACCACCGGATCACACCCGTGGTTCAATCGCGAGGCACGCTCGGCGAGGGCGATCTGGCGCAGCTCAGCAATGTGGGGGCAACCATGGTGGGCGCCGGCGAGGCCTACTACCAGGGCATCCGCATGACGGCAGCCGATGCGCTGGCGAGGGCGGGCCTGAAGCCCATCCAGCCGTTTGCAGCGGATACCAATGCCCTGACCAGCAGCGATGCGTACAGCACGGGCATCGCGGCGTTGGCCGTGAACGATGCGCGACGTGCGCTCGAATGGGCCGATCTTATTTATGCGATGGATCTGAACGGCATGAATTCGAGCATTACGCCCATCAGCACGCTGGTACAGAGGGAGCGTCCGTTCAAATGGCTGAATTGGGAGGCGGCTCGTGTGCGCGACATGCTCAAGGGCAGCTATCTCTTCAGCGACGATCCGCAGCGTATCATTCAGGACCCTGAGAGCTTGCGGGCCTCCTCCATCCGCCAGGCTTCGGCCTGGGCTGATTGGGCCTCGCTGCGCGATGCGGTGGTTCTGCAGATGAACTCCTCCGATCACAACCCCGCCGTTCGCACCGACACCTCGCCCGGGGATGCTTGGGACTTGTCCACGCCGCAGATGATGAAGTACTACGTGAAGGGCGGCAGGAACAGTCACGGCAAGCACGGCTACATCGTATCGAACGCCAATTGGGATCCCTATCCGATGGCGAACAAGCTCGAGGATTTCATCATCGCGCTGGCGAATATGGACATCGCCGTTTCACTGCGCATCGACCGGTTCAGCAACCCATTCTTCACGTCGGCCGATCCGGCCAAGGCGCTGAACCTGCCGCCGGGAAGCGACTTCGCAGTCTATCTGGCGGGCGGCGGCGGTTACACGCCGGTGGATCTTCAGCAGGAGATCCAGAGCCTGACCAATCCGGTCGCGCCGTCCGGAGCGGCCATCATCGGCACGGTCGAAGATCTGCAGGCGCAAACCCGCATCAAGGCCTATCGCGTCCGCGAAGCCGTGAACATCACCTTCGATCTGCTCGGCCACGATCTGTTGAACGCGGCCTTCTGGATGGATGTGCGCAAGGCGCAGGATGCCTCCAGGAATTTCGGCGGCGCTCCCACTTCGGCCTGGACGGCGTTTCGCAAACAAATACCGCTGCTGCCGGCCATGGACGGCAGCCCCATGCAGCCGCGTCCCATGGCCGCCGCCGCGTTCCTGAAGTCGACGGCGGCGGCTGATTTCTACCGCGGTGGCGAGACGCCGCCCGCCTCATCGGAGAAGCAATGACATGAGAGCGATGCCCTGCGCGGCGTGGGCGCTTTTCGGCTCCGTCATTTGGGCGTCATCGGCTGCGGCCCAAACCGCGTATCGACCGATCGTACCGACCCGGGCGGGAGAGGTGATCGTATTGAGCGGTCACGACCTTAGCATCGATGAGGTGGTCGCGATCGCCCGCGATGGTGCCCAGGTCCGTTTGAGCCCTGAGGCGAGACAGCGTCAAGCGGATGCCTACGGGTTGCTGCTCGAGGGCAGCGCGGAGGGGATTCCTATCTACGGCTTCAATCGCGGGGCGGGGGCGGCACGCGAAGTGGTGCTGTTCGCCGGCGATCCGCTCGCGCCGGCCAACAAGGCATTGTTGTCGAAGCGGGTGGAGAGAACGCTTCTGAACGGGCCGCGCCAGGGGATAGGGCCGGAAGTCATGGATGAGGAAATCGTGCGGGCGCTGATGGCGGTGCGCGCCAACACGATGACCTACGAAGCGGCGAGTCCCGCGTTGTCCGGCGTACTGATTGAACTGCTGAATCGCGGAGTGACACCGGTGGTTCAATCGCGCGGCTCGCTGGGCGAGGCCGATCTCGCCCCCCTGGCCAATGTGCTGGGCGCGATGGGTGGGGCCGGCGATGCATATTATCGTGGGCGGCGCATGAGCGCGGCAGCGGCCCTTGCCGCCGCCGGCCTCAAACCCTTGACGCCCGCCGAGGTGCTCTACCCCTCGGCGTTGATCAGCAGCAATGCCTATTCGGTGGGGCAAGCCGCGCTTCTGGTGCACGATGCCAAGCTCACGCTCGACTGGGCGGATCTCATTCTCGCGATGGATTTGGAGGCCATGAACAGCAGCGTGACGCCGCTGTCGACGCCGGTGCAGGCCGCCCGTCCGCTCAAGTACTCCAATCTCGAGGCGGCACGCGTCCTCGAGATGATCAGGGGCAGCTATCTGTTCGAAGATGATCCGAAGCGAATCATTCAGGACTCGGAGAGCCAGCGCGCCTCCTTCAGCCGCCAGGGCGCGGCCTGGAAGGCCTGGTCGACGCTGCGCGATACTCTGCTGATTCAGTTGAACTCCTCCGATCACAATCCCGCGGTGAGGGTCGGTGCCGCCCCCGCCGACTCGTGGGAACTCGACACGCCGCAGGTGCGAAAATACTTCGTCAAAGGCGGTCCCGAGAGCCACGGCCGGCACGGCTTCATTCTCTCCAATGCCAACTGGGACCCTTACCCCCTGGCCAATGAAGTCGAAGCGCTGGGTACCGCGCTCGCCAACATGGATGTGGCGGTGGTGCAGAGAATCTACCGCTTCAGCAGCCCCTTTTTCACTTCGATCGCACCGGCAGATGTGCTGACGCAGGAGGAGCTCGATGCCAGCGTGCACTCCGACATCGATGGCTACAACCCGACGGCGATATGGTTGGATATTCAAAGCCTGACCCGCACCCTCACACCGGAGGGCGTTGCTTTCAGCAGCGGTGTGGAGGAGTTGCAGGCGCAGACGGTTTCGAAGGTGAGCCGCGCGCGCCAGGCCGTGGACGATACCCGGTTGCTGCTGGGTGAAGACTTGCTCACGGCGACATTTTGGATGGACGTGCGCCGCGCGCAATCGCCGGGCCGCGACTTCGGCCGCGCGCCCACGGCCGCTTGGACCGCCTTCCGGCAAGCCGTTCCCTGGCAGCAGAGGCCGCAAGACCGGCCCCGCCGGCCGGTGGGCGACATCATTCACGACTTCATGGCGGCACATGCTGCCGCTGAGTTCCATGCACCGCTGGCGCGGGAAATCGACGCCGGCAAGTGACCTGCGCAACGAGAGGGAATCGCAATGAAATTTCGTTGGATGACGCGCGGCCGCGCCGCGATCTTGAGTCTGGCCGTCATGGGCGCCGCGCTCCCGGCGACAACGGCATCGGCCGAGAACGGTTTAGGCTACCATCCGATCGTCCCCACCGAAGCGCAAAAGACGATCACGTTGACGGGTCACGACCTCACCGTCGATGAAGTGATCTCCGTGGCCCGCGGCGGCGCCCAGGCGCGGTTGAGCGCCGAGGCCAAGCAGCGCGAGGAGGACAATTACGGGCTGCTGCTCGAGGCGCCGGCCGAGGGCGTCTCGGTGTATTGGTTCACGCGCGGTGCGGGCGCCGGTCGCGAGATCAAGCAATTCGAGGGTGACCCGCTGTCGCCCGAGAACAAGGCGCTGCTGGAAAGGAAGATGCTGGCATCGTTTCGCCGGGGCGCGGCCAACCCGTTGGAGGGCCCTGAGATCGACGATGAGGCGCTGGTGCGCGCCGTGATGGTGGTCCGCGCCAACGCCATGACATTCAATGCGCCAAGTCCGCAGCTCTCGCAGATGCTGATCGAGTTATTGAACAGGCGGGTGACGCCGGTCATGCAGTCGCGGGGTACGGTCGGAGAGGGCGATCTGTCGGTGCTCAACAATATCGGCGCGACGATGGTCGGATCCGGCGACGCCTACTACAACGGAACACGCATGCCGGCGACCGATGCGCTGAAGGCTGCGGGCTTGACACCGCTGCAACCCTTCGCCGCCGACGACAATGCGCTGACCAGCAGCAATGCATACGCCACGGCGCGAGCCGCATTCGTCGTGGCCGATGCGAAGCAGGCCCTGGCGTGGGCGGATCTAACCTATGCGATCGACCTCAACGGCATGAACAGCTCGGTCACACCCTTGAATCATGTGGTGCAGGGCGACCGGCCGTTCAAATGGCTTAACTGGGACGCCGAGCGCGTCAAGGAAATGATCAAGGGCAGCTATCTGTTCGACGACGACAAGGGCAGGATCATCCAGGATCCGGAGAGCATGCGCGCCTCATCGATCCGCCAGGCGTCCGCTTGGGCCATGTGGGCCATGCTGCGCGACGATGTGGTGATCCAGCTCAACTCGTCGGATCACAACCCTGCGATCCGCGTCGGCATCTCTCCAAAGGATTCCTGGGATTTGGACACCCCGGAGATGCGCAAGTACTTCGTGAAGGGCGGCCCCAACAGCCGCGGCAAGCACGGCTTCATCTTCTCCAACGCCAATTGGGATCCGTATCCTCTGTCCAACGACCTCGAGGCCTTCACGATCGCCCTGGCCAACATGGACATTGCCATCATGCTGCGCACCGAACGGTTCGGCAGTGAGTTCTTCACGGGGGCGGGCTCGCAGGACATCCTGAAGAGCTTCGGCGGCGGATTTTTCGCCGGCGGCTTCGGCGCACACGAGACCTGGCAGCACATCCAGGCGCAGATCGTCCCCGTGCCGCCGGAAGGCTATGGAGGCAGCTCCGGAGTCGAGGAGCTGGAGGCGCAGTCGCTGCTCAAATCCATCCGAGCTCAGACCGCCGTCGACGACACCTTCCGGCTGCTGGCGCTGGACCTTCAGAGCGGCGCGCGCTGGCTGGACGTGCGCAAGACCCAGGATCCGACGCGGCAGTTTGGACCGGCGCCCACCGCCGTCTGGCAGGCGTTCCGCAAGGTGGTGCCGCTGAAGACCGATCCGGCGGCACCTGCGGCTGCGCCGGGTGCGCTGGGAATCACGACGCTCAATTTTCTAAAGAGCGTGCCGGCCGCGCACTTCTTCGCGATCACGGAGCCGCGTTGACCGATCAATCCTTGGCCAAGACTTCCTTCAGGGGCCCGAGCCACGGCTCGAAGTTCCGCCACTGATCGATCCCTTCCTTGAAGATCGGTTGACGCACCTGCTCCGAGCTTGCGGTTCTGATGCTGCGCTCGGTCTTGTAGAACTCCACGCACTGCGGCTCGAAGTCAAGGCCGCAGAAATCGAGGATGCGCCGCACGTTCGCCTCGAGGTCATCGACGACATCTTCATGCTCGACCCGCAGCACCTTGCCGGGCAGCACCGTGTCCCAATGCGCCATCAGCTCGACGTAGGTGCGATAGTAGCGGCCGATGTCCTCGAGGCTGTAGGTGAACTCCTGGCCCGAGGCAAACAGCTGCTTGAAATTGCTGAAACAGCAGGCCATTGCGTTGCGCCTGGCGTCGATGATCCTGGCGTTGGGCAAAATCAAGTGAATCAGCCCGATATGCCGGAAATTGTTGGGCATCTTGTCGATGAAGAAGGGTTTGCCGGATCGATAGACGCGGGTGTCTTCGATGAACTTCTCTCCCAGGCGACGAAAATCCTCAGGCCTCATCTCGGCCAGCACTCGAGGGTAGCGGGGGTTCTCGGCCTCCGGCTCCCGTCCCTGAAGGTCCAGCACCAATCGCGGGATGTCGGCCAGCTCCATCGTCCCCTCGACCCGCGAGTGCGACGCCAAGATCTGCTCCAGCAACGTTGATCCCGAGCGGGGCAGGCCCACCACGAAGATGGGCGCGGGATCCGGGCATCCCCACCCCAGTCGCGCTGCGAAGAATTCGCCGGTGCAGACCGCCTTTTGCAGGCGCGTATTTCGCTCGATGGGCTCGGGCCGGTAGCGGCTCTGTGACTTCTTGAGTGCGTTGCCGCGCTCGTAATAGCGGAACGATTCGGCGAATTCCCCCAGATCTTCCAAAGCCTTGCCGAGAGCGAAGCACAGATGATAGCGGTCGACCAACGCGGTTGCGGGGGCTGCCTCTTCGGCGCGCATGCGTGCGATCTCCTCTGCCTCGAATCGATAGGTCTTGAGATTGGCGAGGCTCCAATAGGCATCCCCATAGGCGGGGCGGGCGGCAGCGGCGGCGCGATAGGCCTCGATGCTTTCTTGCGGGCGCCCCAGTGCCTTGAACGAATGAGCCACCGACAGATGCAGCTCGGCGGCCTGAGTCCCCGGCGGCGCATCGATCACCAGTTCCCGATACAGATCCAGCGCCCGCTCATGGTCGCCAAGACCGACCTTCGCCGTGGCATAAGTGGTGCGGTAGGACCGATTGGCGGGCTCCAGCTTCAGAAGCTTCTCGAGCTCCTCGATGGCTTGCATGTGCTTGTGGCGCCGAAGCAGCGCCATGGCGTAGTCGTAACGGGCGGCACGGTAATCCGGTGCCTGCTTGAGCACGGCCTCGAGCAGGGTATCCGCGTCGTCCAGAACGTCGAGCGCGAGCCCGATACGGGCGAGCAGGCGCATGGCTTCGACATGGTCGCCGTGCTGTAGCAGATAGGCCCGGACGATGTTTTCGGCCGGCATCAGATCGCCTTCAGAAAACAACCCGGTCGCCGTGATGATTTCCGGCGGCAATTTATCGAGCGCGGCGACATGCCCGGCGGCCATCTCGGCGTTCTCTGCCTGGCCGGTCATGCGGTACAGCGTCAGGAGGGTACGCCAGCTCCCCGGCAGCGCAGGATTCAGATGCACGGCGCTGAGGAAGGCATCGATGGCGCGCGGCGCATCGCGCAACGCGACAAAGCAGTACCCCCGTTCCTGGTACAGGCGGCTGAAACCCGGATGCAGCCTCTCGAGCCCTTCCAGGGCGGCAAGCGCATCCTGGATTCTGTTCAAGTAGCGCAGGCTCACCGCGATCATGTAGAGCACGTCGCGGTTCTGAGGAACGCTGGACGCCAGAGCCTCGGCCGCGCCGAGCGCGGCGGTGAATTGCTTGCTCTCCAGCAGCTCGCGGATGCGCAGCACCTCCGCTTCTATGGGCGAGACGGACGGTTTGGGAGGGGCTGCCGACATTGCTCTCGGATCGGGTAGGGGGTGAGCTTACGCTCACCGCCCTCCCACACCACCGGACGTGCGGTTCCGCATCCGGCGGTTCAACTTAAACTCTGGAGTCGCTGATAAGAACCCATCAGCGAGACCAGCCCCTTGGTCGTGAAGTACGCGGCGGGTAAGGCCTGGTTCATGTGAGATGCACCGGCATTCCACCACGCCCCTCGGCCATTAACCGCACTCGCCCAGGCCCGCTCAGCGTCCAGACCCAACGCGCGCATTTTACGCTCGCGAGTCTGTGGCCGTTTCCACTGCCGCCATAGTAGACACCGAAGGCGGCGCCGAACCCAGCTATCAAGCTTATCTAAAAGTCCTTTCGCGTCAGTAAGCTGGAAGTAATTCATCCAGCCCCGCAAAACCGGGTTTAGGGTCTCGATAGTTCGAGCCAGCGATCGTCCTCGTCCCATGCGCAACAGTTCCCGTACTCGATCGCTCAGTCGACGCACGCTCTCAGGTGCGATCCGTAAGCGGCTCTCGCGATGCATGGTGACGCTATATCCGAGGAACTTTCGAACCCAGGGTCGCGCCACCGCGCTCTTCTGCGCGTTGATTTGCAGGTGCAAGACTTCCTCGAGGAAAGCCCTGATCCCGCCCATCACTCGCTCGCCCGCCATACGACTGCGCACATAGATGTTGCAGTCATCAGCGTACCGACAGAAGCTGAGCTTGCGCCGTTCCAGTTCCCGGTCCAGATCGGTGAGAAGGATATTGGAGAGCAACGGTGACAGAGGCCCGCCTTGCGGCGTTCCTTGTGCGCGTGGCTCGACCAACCCTTCATTCATCATCCCGGCTTCCAAGAACCGTCGGATCAACTTAAGTACCCGCACATCGCTGATCTGTCGTGCCACCCGCGCCATCAACACGTCGTGATTGACCCGATCGAAGAACTTCTCCAGATCGATGTCCACCACCCAGCGCTTACCTTCACGGATGTACGATTGCGACTTGCGCACCGCTTGATGTGCCCCCCGACCCGGGCGAAAGCCGAAGCTTGAGTCCGAGAACGTAGGTTCAAAAAGTGGCTGCAAGACCTGATGCAGAGCTTGCTGGATAAACCGGTCGATTACCGTGGGTACACCAAGTGTACGTACCCCGCCTGAGGGCTTGGGGATGTCCACCCGACGCACTGGCCGCGGCAAATACCGACCCTCCAACAACGCGTGCTTCACACTCGGCCAGTGCGCCTTGAGCCAGTCTTTGAACTGAACAGTCGTGACGTCATCGACGCCCGGTGCCCCTTTGTTCTCGATGACTCTCTGGTACGCCAGCCTCAAGTTGCTGCGTTCAACCACTCGCTCCATGAACTCGTGGCCCTCCGATTTCGTTCGCCCGGATGTCGCCGTGCCAAGCTCCGCACCGCCTCGCTTCGTGCTCGGCTTCCGGCCTGCACCCCCCGCTTCGGCTACCCTGACGGGTACTTCTGCATCACCGCTTCGCTTCGAGATCATCCGTCCTACTCTCGGCTTCGTTGTTCGGCCCTTCGGCGCCATCGCCTACTATGGCCTCTGCTGACTTCTGGCCACCCATCTCAACGCCTTCCGACGTCGATAGCACAAGGCAGATCGCCAGATCTCCCCGGGTATTGCGCACCCTCTTTCACGCTTATACGCGTCGGATCTACGGCACCGCCTTCCGTACACGAATTGGGCTTAACAGATTTACGCCTGCTTACCCACCGGTGACGCCTCTATCCGCTTCCTGTTCGTCGCGCCAGCGCTTTGCCTCCGGCTTCCTTCAGACCCCCAGTCGCCCGGGGAACCCTTGCCGTGCAGCTAACATTTCCCCGTGTCGGGTATGTAGAGGACTTTCACCTCCTAGAAGGTGCGCCCTGCCGGGCGCACGTGAAAAAAAGGCGGGCAAATGCCCGCCTTCAATTCTACTGCTGCGTCCGAAGTGCTTGGTTAGAACTTATACGTGAAAATCACGCCAAGCACCCGCGGCCGGAGCGCCGTCTGCGCCACGGCGAACTGCGCGGTGTTGGTGAACAGACTGGTCTCCGTGTTGGTCAGGTTCTGCGCGTAGATATGCGCGCTCCACGCGTCCTTCGCAACCCCGAGCGACGCATCATAGGTCGTATATGCCGGGTTCTCGAAGCGCAGCAAGGTCGTGTTGATGCCGCTCGCCGAGAGGGCAGGATCGTTCCCCGACTGCGTATAGGAATGGCCCGTATGCTGGCCGCCGAACTGCACGAAGGCGTTGTAGCTGTTGATGGTCCAGTCATAGCGTGCGCGCAGGTTGAACTGAATGGGCGGCGAGTTGGCGCTCGGGGCGCCGGGCGGCCCGAACAGGTTGCTGATCGGCGTGCAATTCGTGCCGGTGGAACTGCACTTCTCGGTGATGGCTTTGCCGAAGTTCACGCTGGCCGGATTGGTGTCGATCAGGGCCGGCGAGTTGGTCTGCTCGCTCGAATTCCAGGACGAGGCACCCTGCAGTGTCAGGCCTTGAAAGAGTCGGGCCACGATCGAGGTCTCGACGCCGCGGATGCGGAAGTCCTGGCCGTTGGTGCCGAAGGCCAGATTGCCCGTCTCGCCCGGATCGAAGAAGCCGATCTGCACGTTGTTCCAGTTTTCCTGGTAGATGGCACCGTTCCACTGAAAGCGGTGGTCGAACCACTCCGTCTTCCAGCCGATCTCTTTGTTGGTGAGATCGTCGGAGTGGTACTCGTTCGGTATGGCGAACTGCGGCAGCCCGTCCGGGCCGTCGATCTTGGTGGCGCTGAGAGTGCCTTGGCGGTTGAAGCCGCCCGGGCGGAACCCCTGCGACCAGGTCGCGTAGACCATGACGTCCGGTGTGATATGCCAGGTGATATTCGCGCGGCTCTTGGTTCCGGATTCGACGAAGCTCAGGTCCTTCGCGTTGAGGTTGGTGGCATCGTTGTGGCAACCGCCCGCCGGCACGCCCTGCTCGAAACAGTAGAAACTGCTGGTGACGCTGCCGGTAAATTGGTTGTCGAAAGTGTAGTGCCGCGTGCCTGCGGTCACCGTGAGCACCTTCGGGATGATGTCGAAGTCGACCGACCCGAAGAACGCCCTCTGCTTGACTTGACGCTGAGTGTCCTCGAAGAAGGCGACACTGTCGTTCTGGGCGCCCGGGTTCTCGGTGGTGGTGCCGGGGACCGTGCCGACATCCGACAAGCAGCCCGTATTCCCCGGGGTGCCCGGGGCGCCATTCGAGGTGCAAGCCGGAATGCTCTTGTACAGCCAGTCGGTCTGGTCGAAGAGCTTGTTGGTTTCAAAGAACGCGCCGACGATGCCGCGAACCCGCCAGTCGTCCGGGGTGCTCAGGCGGAATTCGTTGCTCAGGTGCTCATTGCGCTCCGTTTCCTGCCACGTCGAGCTGGGCGAGAAACAGGTTGACGTCAGATTGGGATCGCCCTTGCCGCCGTTGACCGCGTAGCCCGTTCCAGGGCCGTAGCATTGGTAGTAGTCGGCATAGACGCCGCGCGCATAGTTGGTGTAATCGGCCACCTGGTTGACGTGACGCACGAGGTAGCCGCCCGTGTACACCAATTTCAAGTCTCCGACCTTGCCGTTCAAGGTCCACGCCGTGTTCTCGAACCTATCCTTGTCGTAGGCATTGTTGAACAAGGTGACCTCGAGCGGCTGGAGCGGCACGCCGTCGGAGGAGTTCGGCATCTGGTAGAACACGCCCTCGGAGTCCGTGTTCTGGTAGGACTGCGAGAGCAGCACGTTCCAATCATCGTTGATCTGATACAGCCCCTCGACCCGTGTGCCGGTATAGGTGACGGGATTGATGTTGTTGGCTGCGATGGAGTAATTGTTGATCGCCGGAGCGTTGGCAGGCACGCCGCCGCCGGGGTTGTGCGCATAGTAGATGCCGAGGTCGGTATCCTTGCGGGTGAACGTTCCGGGCACGTTATCGATGTAGCCGCCGCGCCGGTCGTTGTAGATCACGGCGCGCACCGCCAGAGTGTCGGTGATCAGCGGCACGTTCAGCACCGCAGTCAGCTCGCTGTTGGGGTCGCCGTGCGCGGTGATGCCGTAGCCGGCTTCGACATTGCCCTCGGTCACGTTGAGCTTCGGCTTGTTGGTGATGTAGCGAACCACGCCGGCCTCGGCGCCTGCGCCGAACAAGGTTCCCTGCGGGCCTTCCAGAATCTCGATGCGCTCAAGGTCCGCGGCATAGATGTCGAGGTTTCTCGCCGGGAGCTGCCCTGACTGGTCATCCAAGTAGATGGCGACGTTGGGGAACCCGCCGATTGTGCCGCTCGACTGGCTGCCCGCAGCGCCGACGCTCAAGCCGCGCATGAAGATGTTGCCCTGACCGGGCCCGTTCGACGCCACCGTAACATTGGGCAGGTAGCGCACAAAGTCGTCGAAGGTCGTGACGCTCAATTGATTCAGCGTCTCGGAGGTCAACGCCTGGATGGTGATGGGTACGTTTTGAACGTTCTCAGTGCGGCGCTGCGCCGTTACGGTGATCTCCTGGATCGAGTCGGAGGCCTCGGTATCGGTGGCGGCCGCCGCATGGGCAAACCCCACGCCTGAGCCACTCAAAATCGCGGCAATCGCATAGGTCAACTTCTGATTTGAATTCATGCTTCCATCCCTTCTCTTATGATCGGTGTGAGCAACACGTCGCATTTATTGTTGATTCAGAGAATAGCATCGCCCGAGCCAAGCGGAAGAGCTATTTTGTGGTGGACAAACATCGACCGCATGCCGATTTTAGATTCGAGTATGCTGAAATTCGATGTCACGGCTCCACGCGCGCCCAGGCGCGCCGGGAACCCGGGCGCGCGCAGCGCCGTTCCCACCGAGTCCTCCAAGAGCTTCACGATCATCGTCGACCAGGCGCCTCCGCCGTACTTGGCACGGCCTTCGATGAAGGTCTGCTCCATGACTCCCGCGAGCCGCAATGGTACGCCGAAACGGCGCCCGAATTCGACTGCGAATCCGGCATCTTTGCAGGCCAAATCCATAGTAAAACCAATGTCATAGCTGCCATTGAGAATGAGCTGGCTCTCGGTCTCATGGACGAAGCTGTTGCCCGAACTCGAGGCGATCGCCTGGAACGCCGCGCGCAGATCGACGCCGCCTTTGGCGCACAGCATGAGCGCCTCGCCGGCCGCAATCAGATGGATGAAGGCGAGCATGTTGGTCACCACCTTGGTGACCGCCGCCTGTTCGATGCCGCCCAAATAAATCACGCGCCCGCCCATGGCCTCGAGCGCCGCCTCGTGCCGCTCAAACACCTGTTGCGCGCCGCCAACGAGAACTGTGATATCGCCGGTCTCCGCGCGGTGGACGCCGCCGGTTACCGGACAGGCGAGGGTGGCATACCCCGAGCGCTCGGGCGCGGTCGGCCAGGCGCCTCGACCTCGGCGAAATCGTTGGTGCTCATCTCGATCCAGGTGCTGCCGGGCCGCATGGCCGGCAACGCCTGCGCCAGGACCGCCGCAGTCGCCCCCGGCGAGGGCAGGCAGGTGATCAAGCAATCGCAGGCTGCGGCAAGATCGGGTACGGTTTCCACCCAGCGCGCGCCTGCCGTCACGACGGCGTCGGCCGCGCCTCGATGCAGGTCGAAGACGAGCACCTCGAAGCCGCCGCGGGTCAAGATTCGCGGCCAGATGACTGCCCAAGATTCCCAAGTCCGACGAACCCGTAGCGCAATTTCGTATCCTCTCAGCCCAAGCGGGCGGTCGATCATTTCCAAATGCAGCGGACTGTCCTCCACATAGGCGTGGGCGAGCGCCACCGCCTCGTTGAGCTCGATGCCGAGCCCCGGCGCCGTCGGCGGAATGACGTAGCCTTGCTCCCAGCGAATGGGATTCTTCAGCAGCTGCGCGTGAATGCCGCCCCATTGCTGAATGCTTTCGAGAATCAGGAAGTTCGGCGAGCAAGCGGCAATCTGGATATTGGCGGCCCCCACCACCGGACCGCAATAGAGATGCGGCGCGATTTGCGCGTAGTGCACCTCCGCCAACGCGGCCACTTTTTTCGCCTCGAGTAGACCGCCGACCCTGCCTAGGTTCATTTGCATGATGTTGGCCGCGCCCGCGCGAGCACCCGCGCGAATTCATACTTGGTGGTGAGCCGCTCGCCGGTGGCGATGGGAATGCTGGTGCCGCGCGCCACGATCGCCATTTGCTCAGGCATCTCGGGGGGTACGGGCTCCTCGAACCAAAGAGGATCGTAGGGCTCGAGCTGCTTGGCCAGTCGAATCGCCCCGGAGGTGGTGAACTGGCCGTGAGTGCCCACGAGAAGATCTGCGCTGCGTCCGACCGCCTCGCGCACCAGCCGCACCAGACGAACGGTGCGCTCGAGCGCCTCCTGAGTGGGCTGCCGCGGATCGTAGGCCGAGAATAGCCGCCCGTAGGATCGAATTTCAGGCCCGTGAACCCTTGCTTGACGTATTCGGCGGCGCGCTCGGCCGAGCGGTCCGCATCGCGATAGAACTCATCGCCCTCGCCCAAGGCGGGATCGGGATACAGATAGGTGTAGCTGCGCAGGCGCTCGTGCACCTTGCCGCCGAGAAGATTGTAGATCGGCTGCCCGACCGCCTTGCCGATGATGTCCCAGCACGCCATCTCCAGGCCGCTGATGACGCCCATCAAGGACAAATCGGGGCGCTGGCTGAATCCCGAGCCATAGCTCTCGCGCCACAGCGACTCGATCTGAAAGGGGTCGCGGCCGGCGAAGCGCCGCGCGAACAGATCCTCGATCATCGTGGCCACCACCTTCGGGCCGAAGGTGGCGGCATAGACTTCGCCGACGCCCTCGATGCCGCAGACGGTCTTCAATTTCAAGAACACGAAGTAGCGGCCGCCGAAGCCCGGCGGCGGATTGCTCACGAGGAACACTTTGACACTGTCGAGCTTCATTTGTTTTCCCTTCCTAGGAATCATGGTTTCAGGATTAAATCAGCGGCCCTTTGCGCCACCATGACGGTGGGAGCGTGGGTGTTGGCCGATGTCACCGTGGGGAACACCGACGCATCCACCACCCGCAGGCATTCGACGCCGTGCACCCGCAAAGACGGCGTCGACCACCGGACTCGCCGGGCGCCGTCCCCATGCGGCAGGTGCCGACGGGGTGGTAAACGGTGCTCGCGCGCGCGCGAAAATCGGCGATGCAGATCGGACGGCCCCATCGCACCCAGGTCGGGGGTCAGGGGTTCGAGTATCAATTCCTTGATCGCCCGCGTGCGCGCGATCGCCTGCAGCAGCCGTCCGCCGTGCTCGACGTCCGCGACATCCTTGTCGGTCGAGAGGTAATTCGGCGCGATCGTGGGCGCGTGGCGAAAATCCGGGCTCGCAATATCGATACGGCCGACGCTGGTCGGCCGGGTCGGCTGGAAGCACAGATAAAAACCGGAGAATGCGTCCACTTCGATCCGCGTGCGGGTCGCATCGCCCGCCCCGTAGGTCACCGGATTGAAGTACAGCTGCACATCGGGTCGGGTGCTTCGGGGGTCGGCGCGCGCGAATCCGCCGAATTGATTTACGCTCAAGGCCAAGGGACCGCGGCGCGCGAGAAGGTAGCGCAGCCCCGCAACCAGTTTGCCGCTCATCGAGTGCAGCTCGTCGTTCAGGGTCGGCCGGGTGGCCTTGAAGGAATACACCACGGCCAGGTGATCCTGGAGATTTGCGCCCACGGCGGGGTTGTCGAGCAGCGGCGCGATTCCGGCGGCAGACAGGGTCTTGGCGGGCCCGATGCCCGACAGCTGCAGCAGTTGCGGTGAATTGACCGAGCCGCCGCATAGAAGCACCTCGCGCGAGGCGGCCGCGATTCGCGGGCTGCTGCCATGCACGTATTCCACGCCGACCGCGCGGCGCCCGTCGAAGCGAATCTTGCTCACCCAGGCGCCGGTCTGGAGACGTACATTGCTCCTTGTCAGCGCCGGGCGCAGGAAGGCATCGGCGGCCGAGCGGCGCAGCCCGTCGCGAATGGTCACTTGGTAGCAACCGAAGCCTTCCGGATGCGGGCCGTTGAAATCCTCCGTCCACGCCAACCCTAGTTCCCGGGCCGCATCCGACCAGTTCTCCCGCATGGGATGCAGAAGCGGGGTCACGTCCTTGACATCGAGAGGCCCCTCGCCGCTGGCGCGGCCCGCCGCATCGACCCGCCGCTCGGATTTCTCGAAGTAGGGGCGCACATCGTCCCAGCCCCAGCCCACGTTGCCCATGCGCCGCCAGTCATCGAAGTCCTCCGGCATGCCGCGGCAGTAAACCAGGGCGTTGATGGAACTCGAGCCGCCGATCACGCGGCCGCGCGGCCAATAAATGCTGCGCCCGCCGAGGCCCGGGTTCGGGGCGGTCTGGTACTTCCAATTGACGGCAGGGTCTGCAAAGGTGCGTCCGTAGCCGATCGGCGTCTTGATCCAGAATCGCCGATCGGTGCCGCCGGCCTCGAGGATCAACACTCGGTCGCGTCCGCCCGCGGACAGCCGCTCGGCCAGCACGCAGCCCGCGGAGCCCGCGCCGATGATGATGTAGTCAAAGCTCTCCACGCCAGGGAGCTTAAGCTTTCGCGCTCACGGCGCTATGCCATTTCCCGATTCGCCCATGTCATTTTTCGCAAAGCAGGCCCGTCGCGGAACTTTGGCGAACCCTGTATGGTGCGCAAGGCCAAGTCAAAACCCAAGGTTGCACTTTGAGCACCACCGCCATTGACCTACCGCAAGCCCGGGCGCCGTCGTCGATCGAGCGCTGGTATGTCCTCATCCTGACGTGCCTGATCTATTCAATCAACATCGCGGACCGCTACGTCGTATCCACGGTGCTCGAGCCCATCCGCAAGGAACTGAAGCTGAATGACGCCGGCGTGGCATTTCTCACCGGGGCGCCGCTCGCGTTCTTCTATGTCACCTTCGGAATCCTGATTTCATGGTTCGCAGATCGATCCAACCGCCGCAACATCCTCGCAGCCTCTCTCGTGATTTGGTCGGCGTTCACGACCTTGTGCGGACTGTCCCGAAATTACCTGGAGTTCTTGCTGGGGCGCATCGGCGTCGGGGTCGGCGAGGCCGGCGGTACGCCGCCGTCGACGGCCATCGTCTCCGATTGCTTTCCGCCGGACCGCCGGCCCATGGCGATGACGGTGCTGGCGCTGGGCGCGCCCATCGGCGCCTGGCTGGGCGCCAATATGGCGGGGGCCGTCGCGCAGGCCTACACCTGGCGCGCCGCATTCATCGCGCTCGGCATACCCGGCCTGGTGGTCGGTGCCATCGTGTACTTGACGGTGCGCGAGCCCGCCGCGGACGTCTGGACGCCAGGGTCGATGAGATCAAACCCACACTGTGGGACTCGATGCGATTTCTCTGGAAGCAAAAGGCCGCCTTTCACGTCGTCATGGGCGGCGGGCTGTGCGCACTGTGGGGCTGGGGATTGATCTATTGGACGCCCACCTTCCTGCAGCGCGCCTACAATTTGGACGTGGGTCAAGCGGGCGCCGTCACCGGCAACATCCACCTCTGGGGCGGATCGATCGCGACGGTGGGCACGGCGTGGCTCCTGTCCCGCCCCTTCATGGCCGATCCGCGCCGCGTCGTGTGGCTGTTGGCCGGGGGTATCGGACTCGCCACCATCCCGTCCATGCTCGCCTATTGGACCCACTCCCTGTGGGTATGCAAGCTGATGTTTTGGCTGTTCATTCCCGCCATCTATTTCTACATCGGACCCTGTTTCGGTTTGCTCAATAATCTCGCGCCCTGCCACATGCGCAATATGTTCATCGCGATCTCACTGCTGGTCGCGAATATCTTCAATCTCATGGTGGCGCCCTGGGTGGTGGGGCTGCTTCAGCGACTGGTTCGCCGGTACTCACGCGACGGATGCCGCCTCGCTGCGGGCGGCTTTGCTGGTGCTGGCGCCCACCGGTTTCTGGGCGGCGTATCATCTGTACCTGGCGTCCAAGACCATCGTTGCGGATCAGAAGCGGGCCATCGGCTACACCAAGACCTGGGCTCCTTGAACTCATGGGCAAGACTGTCAATCGACCGTCGCTGGCTGCCCTTGAATGCGCTGCGCGCCTTCGAGGGCGTCGCCAAGCACTCGAGCTTCACCGCCGCGGCGAATGCGCTGCTGATCTCGCAAAGCGCGCTGTCGCGCCACGTGATCGCGCTCGAGAAGCTCATCGGCGCGCAGCTGTTCGAACGCAAGCCCGCATGCCCTGGTGTTGACCAAGGCGGGACAGCATCTGCTGCCCGCGGTCATGAAGTCCTTCGACCGCCTCGAATATGCCCTCGATGACATCCGCAACGAAGGTGCCGCGGCGCTGCGGACCCTGCGCGTGCAGATGCCGCCGAGTTTCGCGGTGCATCTCGCGGTGCCGATCCTGCGCGATTTCCGCCGCGCGGCGGCCGAAGTGGAAATCGATCTGGTGAGCCCCTACGGCGTGGGACCGCCCGCCGACCGACGTCGACGTGGCGGTGGTGTACTCGAAGCCCACCGTGACCGACCTGGTGACGCGATCTGCTATGGCCGGTGCGCCTGAATCTTGCTCTGCCATCCGAGCGTGGCCGCCGCGGCATCAGCGACAAGAGCCTGGCGGAATTCATCGAAGCCAACGAGCTGGTGCACGTGCGCATCTCGGATCAGCCGCGGCATCACCTGTGGACGCAATTCATGCGCCAGGCGAACCTGCAGTTCGCTGAATGTCGAGCGCGGACTGGTGTTCGACACCGCGGTGCTCGCCGTGCAGTATGCGTTGAGCGGCGAGGGCGTCGCGTTTGCTCGACAATTACTTGTTCAGCGACTACATCCGCACCGGTCGACTGGTCAGGCCCTTCGACAACACTCTCGACGACGGCTACGGTTATTACCTGATCACGCATCCTGAGGCCTTGAGCGACACCGCCATCGCGTTGTTCCGCTCCTGGCTGATCGAACGCTTCGGCACCGGCGGCGGCGCCGCTCAGGCCAATCTGCATTTGGCGGTTTCGAATGAATAAGCGCCGTCTCGCGTTTACCCCAAAATCACATCGATGAACTCGGAGAACTCATGAAGAACCACGCGAAAGTTGTGGTCGTCGGCGGCGGCGTGGTCGGCGCCAGCGTCCTGTATCACCTGACCAAGGCCGGATGGAAGGACGTGCTGCTTGATCGAGCGGGCGGAATTGACCTCGGGCTCGACCTGGCACGCGGCGGGCGGCATGCACACCGTGAACGGCGATCCGAACGTCGCCAAGCTGCAGCAGTACACCATCGAGCTGTACAAGGAGATCGAGCGCATCTCGGGGCAGTCCTGCGGCGTGCACATCACCGGCGGAATCATGCTTGCCGGCACCCGCGAGCGGCTCGACTGGCTGAAGATGGCCAAGGCGCGCGGGCGGTATCTGGGCATGGATCTGGAGATCATCTCGGTCGACGAGGCGGCGAAGCTGTTCCCGCTCATGGACAAGTCGCATTTCAAGGGTGCGATGTACGATCCGATCGAAGGACATGTGGATCCCTACGGCGTCACTCATGCGTACGCAAAGTCGGCGCAGATCGGCGGCGCGGAAATCGTGCGCCATACACGCGTCATCGACCTCAAGTCGCGCCACGACGGATCATGGGACGTGATCACCGATCAGGGCAATGTGCACGCCGAGCACGTGGTGAATGCAGGCGGGCCTGTGGGCGCGGGAGGTGGGGCGCATGGTGGGCATCGAACTGCCCATCCTGGCGATGGAGCATCAATACCTGATCACCGGCGACATGCAGGAGCTCGTGGGCAGGAAGGAGCAGCTTCACGCCATCGATTTCGAGGGCGAAATCTACATCCGCCAGGAGCGCGGCGGCATGCTCATGGGCACGTACGAGCGCGCCGGAGTTCCCTGGTCGGCAATCACGACTCCCTGGGATTTCGGACAGGACCTTCTGCCCAACGATCTGGAGCGCATTGCGCCGAGCCTCGAGGTGGGATTCGCGCATTTCCCGGCGCTGGGCGCCGCCGGCATCAAGAAGGTGGTGAACGGGCCGTTCACCTTCGCCCCTGACGGCAATCCTCTGGTGGGGCCGATCCGGGGCCTGAAAAACTTCTGGGTCGCCTGCGGCGTCATGGCCGGATTCAGTCAGGGCGGCGGCGTGGGCCTCGCGCTGTCGCGCTGGATGGTCGACGGCGACCCCGGCGCCGACATCTGGGGCATGGACGTGGCGCGCTACGGCGATTGGACGACGCTCGCCTACACCAACGCCAAAGTGCGGGAGAATTATTCGCGCCGCTTCAGCATCCGCTTTCCGAACGAGGAGCTGCCGGCCGCGCGGCCGCTTGCGCACCACGCCGATCTACGAAAAATTACAGGCGGAGCATGCCGTGTTCGGCGACTACTGCGGCCTCGAGCATGCGCTGTGGTTCGCGCCGACGGCGGCGGAAGCCGAAGACCACGTGAGCTTCCGCCGCTCCAACGCGCACCCGCACGTGGGCTGCGGAGTGCAAGGCCGTGCAGGACTCGGCGGGGCTGCTGGAGATATCGAACTACGGCAAGTTCGACATCCGCGGCCCCGGCGCCGCCGAATGGCTGTCGCACATGATGGCGAACCGCGTTCCCGCGGTCGGCCGCATCGCCCTCACCCCGATGCTGAATGAGCGCGGCAAGCTCATCGGCGACTTCACCATGTGCCGCGTCGCCGCGGATCATATTTTCCTGATCGGCACCTACGCCGCCGAAACCTACTACATGCGCTGGTTCGAGCGGCACATGCCGCCTCGCGGGGTGTCGGTGCGGCCGTGCGCAATGGAATACGTGGGACTGTCGATCGCGGGCCCGAACTCGCGGGCGCTTCTGCAAAGCCTGGTGCGCGACGATCTGTCGACCGCGGCGTTCCCCTTCATGTCGCTTCAGGCGCATGGAAATCGGCATGGTGCCGGGCTACGTCGGCCGCGTGTCCTTCACCGGCGACCTTAGGCTACGAGATATGGGTCACCACCGACTACCAGCGCGCACTCTACGATGTGCTGGTCAAGGCGGGCCGCGAGCTACGGCCTCCGGCTGTTCGGCGGTCGCGCCCTCAACGCCATGCGCATCGAAAAGAGCTTCGGCAGCTGGGCGCGCGAGTACCGCCCCATCTACGGGCCCTTCGAGGCCGGCCTCGATCGTTTCGTCGATTTCAAGAAGAGCGACTTCATCGGCCGCTCGGCGGCGGCCGAGGAGAGGGAGAGCGGCGGGGCGCTGCGCCTCGTGACCTTCAAGGTCGATGCGACCGATGCGGACGCCATCGGCGATGAGCCGATCTGGCATGACGGCAAGACCGTCGGCTGGGTCACTTCCGGAGCGTTCGGACATCGCGTCAATCATTCCCTGGCCTTGGGCTATGTGCCCGCTGCCTTGGCCAAGGCAGAGGCTGGGTTCGAGATCGAAATCATCGGCGAGCGCCGCAAGGCACAGCGGCTTGCAGGCGCCGCATTCGATCCGGCCGGTGCGCTCATGCGCGCGTGAAGCGCGCCTTCGGGCGGGCGGCCGCATGAACTATACTAGCGCGGCGGTTTCGGGCCGCAGGTTGCGCGCCATCGTAATGTTCCGCATTTTCCGCGGAAATGGGCCAGAGAATTTAAATGAATTATAGTAAATAACATATTGATAAATAATAGTTTATCATGCAAGATACGCACCCCATCGACATAGGCTACAACGGCCTGACCGAACACACCGAGGGCCTTGAGGCGGAGGCGTACTACCAGCCGCAACAGTATGAACGGGAGCTGCGGCGAATCTGGTGCCGCAATTGGGTGTATGTCGGCCGCAGCAGCGAGCTCGATCGCCCCCGGGCCTTCCGTACGTTCGAACTGGGCGATCAGAAGATTCTCCTGGTGCGCGACGATCAGAGGGCGCTGCAGGCGTTTCACAACACCTGCCGCCATCGCGGCGCGGCCCTGTGCCGCGAGTCCGAGGGAATGCTGCGCAACGGATTCATCGTCTGTCCGTATCACGCGTGGACGTACAACTTGCAGGGAGATCTGCTGCGCACCTCCTCCAAGTCCCATGCAGGCGGTTTCGACGTGGCCGACTATCCGCTCTATAAAATCAGCGTCAGGGAGTGGTGCGGATTCATCTTCGTTGCGCTGACCGACGATCCGCCGCCCTTTGAGAAGATATTCGACGTGCCCCTGAATCGCCTCGACGCGTGGCCCCTGAAGGACCTGGTCGTGGGTCATGTGCTGCTCAAGAGCATTGCCGGCAACTGGAAGATATTCTGGGAGAACTACAACGAGTGTCTGCACTGCCCGGGCGTTCATCCGCGCCTGTCGCAGCTCGTGCCGATTTACGGCCGTGGGCTGTTGGAGGAACGCGACGATCCGCAGTGGAGCGCACACGCAGCGGACCCGGATCCAAAGTACAAGGGAGGGTTGCGCGAGGGCGCGGCAAGCTGGTCTCTGGACGGCAGGGCCGCCGGGATTACCTTTCCCGGCCTGTCGGACGCCGATCGAAAGGCCGGGGCCATCTACATGACCGGCCTGCCCTCGATATTCATGGTCGGTCACGTCGACTATGTTCGGGTGGTGCGCCTGCTGCCGCTGGGACCCGAACGGACCGAACTGCGCGTCGAGTATCTGTTCTCGCCGCAGACCCTGGCCGATCCGGGCTTCGACCTGCGCAACGTGGTGGATTTCACCAACCTGGTCATGACGGAAGACGCCGAGGTGTGCGAGCTGAATCAGCGGGGCCTGCAAGGCGGGGCCGCACGCGCGCGGCGTGGTGATGCCGGAGGAGTACGTCATACGCCAGTTCCATGATTGGGTGCGCGCTGAGCTCGCGCGTCCTTAGGGCAGCGAGCGTCAAGACCGCGATCCTGGCCGCAGCGCTGTGTGCCTCGGCCTGCGGCGGCGGGCATTCGGCGCCGCAGGGCGCCGAAGAGCCGGTGCTGCACATCTACAACTGGGCCGATTACATCGGCCGCGACACCGTCGCCGAGTTCGAGCGCCGCACCCACATCAAGGTGGTTTACGAACTCTACGATTCGAACGACACGCTGGAAGCGAAGATGCTGGCCGGTCATTCCGGCTACGACATCGTCAGCACCACGACCGGGTTCTACGGCCGCCAGATCAAGGCCGGCGCCTATCTCGCGCTCGACAAATCGAAGCTCCCCAACTGGAAGAATCTCGACCCCGCCGTTTTGGCGATACAGGCGCAGGCGGATCCCGGAAACCGCTATGCAGTGCCATATCTGCACGCCATGAACGGCTTCGTATACAACGTGGACCTGGTCAAGGCGCGCATGCCCGACGCCCCCACGGACAGCCTGGCCATGATTTTCGATCCCAAGGTCGTCGCACACTTCGCCGATTGCGGCCTCAGCTTCCTGGACTCCGCCGAGGACGTGATCCAACTGGCGCTGGCGTACCTGCATCGGGATCCCAACTCCCGCAGTGTGGAGGACCTGCACGCCGCCGAGGCCGCCGTGATGGCGGTGCGGCCCTACATCCGCATCTTCGATTCCAACGACTACTGGCACCAGTTGGCATCGAAGGAAGTCTGTCTCTCGATCGCCTGGTCGAGCGACTACTCGGTGGCGCAGGCCCGGGCACGCGAGGATGGCACCGGGGCGAGACTTGCATTCGTATATCCCAAGCAGGGATCGAACATCACCTACAACGCCTTCCTCATTCCAGCCTCGGCGCCGCACCCCCAAGCGGCGCACCAGTTCCTGAATTTCATTCTCGAGCCCAAGGTCATTGCCGCCATCACCAACGACATCCATTACGGCAATGACAACCTGGCGGCGCGCCCCTTTGTCCAGAGCGACATACTCGCCGATCCGGCCGTCTATCCCCCGCCCGAATTGCGGGCTCGCCTGTATCTGCCGGCCGAACTCGGTCAGGACTATGACAGGCTTCGCACCCGGGCATGGACCCACATCAAGACGGGGCAGTAGCGGCGCTGAGCCTGTTGATATCGCGAGATTCGAGACCCCTCTGGTCAAACCTCCGCCCTTGTATTACAGTATTGCCGTATTACACAAAGGATGGAGCCGCGACATGGCCATGAGCGTGCGATTGGATCCGACACTGGAAACCCGCGTGGCGCAGGAATCTCGCCGGCTTGGCGTTACCAAGTCTGAATTCGTGAAGGATGCACTCGAACGGGTTTTGGGCCTCAAGAATCCAGCGGACTTACTCAGTACGGTGCGCAGCGGCAAAGCAATGGGCAATCCGCAAGCGTCACGCAATGTCTCGGCAAGAATGAAGTCCAAGCTCCGTGCGAAGCTGTCTGATTGATTCTGGGCCGCTGATCGCTCTGTTCGCGGTGGATGACAACCACCACGCGCGCTTCGATGCAATGGTGAAGGAATTGTCGGTGGGTGGACTGCGGCTCATTACGACCTGGCCCTGCATTGTCGAAGCCTCCTATCTGCTCGAAATACCGCAGCGTTTTGAAATGCTCAAATGGATAGAACTGGGCGGCGCAGTGGTTTATCCGTTCGAGCCTGAACGCCTCGCGGACATCGTTCGATGGATGCGTCGATACAGCGAAAGCGGCAAGCGCGAGATGGATCTCGCCGATGCATCCTTGTATTGGCTGGCCGACGAAACGGGTGTGACCGAGATTTTGACCGTCGATGTCGCGGATTTTTCACGCTATCGCCTGCCGCGCGGCAAATCCTTCACCTTGCTATAGCAGCTGAATGGTTAGCCGAGGACTTAGGCAGTTCTCGGCCCAATAGCCGAAATTCGGGATCCTCCGCGGAATCGCGCGCCGGGCACCAAAAAGACGCCATCTACCGGCGCTAAATTATTGAAAATGACCGTTTTTGTGACCTGCAACAAGTCTTGCTTCTGCCTGGAAATGTATAGTTCCGCCCCCATGAATGTACCTGGTTACATCGCAAGTCCGCGGTGGCACCGGACAAATAATCAAGGAGAACGGAACATGCTAGGAATGGTAGCCCGATGGGGCCATAACACGCTGTTGATCGCGCTGGCGCTGATGACCTGCGTGCTGTTTTTCGCGTTCAAGTAAGCAGCGGGGCGCGGTCCCCGATCACTGCGCCGCGGCCGAAGCGGCTTCGATGTCCTCCGACTTCAGGTGCTTGGATTTCCACAGCACCCAGCCGTAGTAGTACAGGTAATATCCCGCCAACACGCAGAAAATTCCCACGGTGAGAGGACTTCTCACCATGGAGGCAGGCGCCATGGCCTGCGAAGGATCGGCCGGGTAGGGGTTATGCGCCGCATGGGCGGCGGTGTACACCTGCACGATGCGGTACACCAGCCGTCCCAGGAACAACAGCGACACCGCGATGCCCGTGTAGGTATGCGGCACATAGTGCAGCCGCTCGCCGACCATGAGGAAGCGGGTGCGCTGTGCGCCCCAAACCCCCAAACCCGTTCCCAGCGCCGCGCCCAGCAGCTCGGCGCCCAGGAACTGTGGCGAGCGCAATGCCGTGGGAATCAGTGCGCAGAGGATCAAGGTCAACAACGCCATTCGAATGGTCATTCGGGTGGGCCGCAGCGGCTGTCTTCCGAAGCTCCGTCGCAATCGACGATAGACCGCAAACACCACCAGCGCCGCGAGCAAGAACGGTCCGAATTGCGAAAAGTCGGGTTGCATTTCATCGATACTAGCATCCGATGAGTACCGTAAGCGCAACTGCCGGGACACGCGGCGAGCTCACGCGCGGCGTAGGCCCGTGGGCGGCGACGGCGGTCAATGTCGCCAACATGATCGGCACCGGCATATTCTTGAAGACCCGCGTCATGACCTGCAACGTCGGCAGCGCCGAAATCGTGCTGTTGGTGTGGCTCACCGCGGGCCTTCTGTCGCTGGCGGGAACATTTGCCTACTCGGAGATCGCGGCCATGATGCCCGAAGCGGGAGGCGACTACGTCTACCTGCGCCGCGCCTACGGTCGCTTGATCGGGTTCATGTACGGCTGGGTCGCCTTCGCCGTCGCCCGAGCCGGATCGCAGGCCGCGCTGGCAGTGGGTCTCGCCATCTTCATGAATGTGGCTCTGGGCGGCGCCTTGGACCGGTGGCATGTCGAGGCGATTCCATGGGGCGGGCGCGTGAGCGTCGGTGGTCTGACCGTCGTGGCGCTCGCCGCAATCTGGATCGTAGCCTTCATCAATTGTGCGTCGGTCGCCTCGGGCGGGCGCATGGCGCTCGCGCTCACCCTGGCCAAGGTGGGATTGGTGCTCGGCGTCGGCATCGGCGCATTTGTCTTTGCCGAAGGCGACTGGTCGCACCTGATGGGCTCCGGTCTTTCGGGCACCTGCGCAGGGGTGGCGAGCAGCGCCCGAGGCGGAATAGCGGGATTCGGCGCGGCCATGCTCGGCGCTCTGTGGGCCTACGACGGCTGGCAGAACGTCGCGCCGCTCGCCGGTGAGGTGCGTGATCCGCAGCGCAATCTGCCGCGCGCCTTCGTGGGCGGCACATTCATCGTCGCGGCCCTGTACCTGTTTGTGAACGTGGCCTACTACTACGCGCTGACACCGCTCGAAATTGCCGGCGTGCCGTTGAGTTCCTCGGTGGCCACGGAGGTTTTGAAGCGCTTCATGGGGCCGATGGCGGTCTCCATGATGGCCGTTGCTCTCATGGTGTCCTCATTCGGTGCGCTGCATGCGAGCGTGCTGGCCAATTCGCGCATTCCCTTCGCCATGGCGCGCGACGGTCTGTTCTTCAAATCCTTGGGCGCCCTCTCGCCGCGCACCCACGTTCCGGTTCGTGCCATCCTCGCGCAGGCCGCCTGGGCCAGCGTGCTCGCCGTGTCCGGTTCTTACGACACCCTGACGGACTCGGTGATTTTTTCATCGTGGCTGTTCTACGGGCTGATGACGGCGGCCTTGTTCGTCTTCAGGAAAACCATGCCGGATGCGCCCCGGCCTTATCGCGCGTTCGGTTATCCGGCGGTCTCGATGATTTTTCTGTTGGTCACCGCGGCGCTGCTGATCAACACTTTCCTTGCAGCCCCGCGCGAGGCGCTGCGGGGCGTCGCCGTGCTGGCCGCCGGATTGCCGTTCTATTGGTATTGGTCGCGCCGGCCCGCCTAGTAGGGACTCGGGGTGCCGCCCGTGCCCGCGACCGGACCCAGCTGCATCACCGCATTGTTGTTGTCATTGTTGAAATAGATGATTTGGTTCCCCGCCGCATCGACGCCGGCGGCGATGCCGAATATGGCGCCGGGTGTGCCGGTATCGATCTGCAGCGGATTGCCGACGAACCCGCCGGGCAGCACCGGAGACACTTCAATCAACAGATTCGTCGTCGCACTCGGGGTGGTTGCGCCGATATCTGCGTTGCCGATCACGAGATCGCCGTTCTTCAACAAGGCGGCGCTCAACGGTGTGCTGAAGGGTGCACCGTGGGCGATGACTTTGGCCGAGGCCATCGAAGGTCCCGTGAACGTCGGAACCGGGGTGGGGGTCGTTGCGCTGCATTGTCCGTTCACCACCACGCCGTTTGCGGGGATGGAGGACACGCCGGCAATGGCGATCACGCTGGCCGAACTCGTATCGACGATGTACAGGGTATCGATAGAGGCGTCGTAAGTGAGTCCCGCGGGCCCGAAGATGGCTCCGGGGACGCCGCCGCTGCAGAAGCCTGTAATGATTGGCGTAAACGATGTCTGCGCGTCGGCGTCCAGGCTGATTCGGTCGACGGTACCGCCCACGGCGACACTGCCCCCATTGCCGGGCGCGCTGGATACATACAGCGCCGCGGGCTGCGTGGCGGTGGCCGCAGCGTACGCCTCTCCCCAGGGCTGGGCGAAGCTGTCGGCGAAGGGCGTCGCGACGGTGCCGCTCGGGCCGACCAGAGGATTCATATTCGATGTCCACGCGGCCGCCGAGATGCTGCCGTCCGGCAGCATCGTGAGCGCATTGCACCCCTGCAGATCCGCCGATTGCGCGATCCGATACGGTGTCGATCCGCTCCCGGGATGCAGTCCGATGATGCTTGTCCCCTGACCCTGCGTATTGGTGGCGCCGTCATTGAAGTTGCATACCACCAGATCTCCCTGAGTAATCAGACCGGCCGTGGCCGGAGCCACGACCAGGCCGTAGGGATTCAGATCGCCGTCGGTCGGATCGATGGTCGAGCCGACCGTTGCAATCGCGCCGCTCGGCGCCAGAGCGGTCAGCAGATTGGGAGTAACCGTCACGGTCGCGGAGGCAGAATGCGTGCCGCCGCTGCCGGTGCAGCTCAGCGTGTAGGTATAGGACCCTGAGGCCGTCGGTACCACCGTCAGAGTGCCGCTCGGCATTTGGCTGCCGGTGAACGCACCGGCGGCGGCGGTGGATGCAGAGGCGGTACACGCGGTGGCGTACGCCGACGTCCAAGCGACGGTCACGGCCTGACCGAAGTTGACGGTGGCCGACGCAGCCGGCTGTGAAAATGTCACCGTGGGCGCCGGCATCATCGAGGAGCCGTAGCCGCCGTGGCCGCCGCCGCACCCCGCCACCATGCTCACCAAAGAACCGAACGCCACGATTGACCAGTTTGGAATGCGCATTGTACAAGCCCTCGTTTGCACGCGATCAGACATGAGTTCTCCGAATCTCGGAAATTGTTCTGTCGTTCGCGCACGGCACGGACTCAAGTTGCGGGCCAAACCTCTGTGCGGTCGTGAGGAGCTGTCAAGCGACGCTGCGGCTAGCCGGCCTCGCCCGGCAAATCGAATGCCAGCACCTCTGCGTCGCGACCGTCGGTCAGCGCGAGGCGCGAACCGTGCGTGATCTTCAACGCATCGCCCGCCTCGAGCGCGGTGCCGTTGGCCACCACTGCGCCCCGGGCCACGTGCAGATAAATTCGCCGCCCGCGGCCCACCTCGAGCTTCGCATGCTCGTCGCGGTCGAATAGGCCGGCGTAGATCCTGGCGTCTTGGTGGATCAGCAAGGAGCCGTCCGCGCGATCCGGCGAGACGATGAGCCGCAGGCGCCCGCGCTTCTCTTGCGGGGAAAAGTGCTTCTCCTCATACCCTGGCTCGATGTTGCGCGCGGCGGGCTGAATCCATATCTGAAGGAAATGCACCGTTTCGTTCGGGCTCGGATTGAACTCGCTGTGCCGCACGCCCGTACCGGCGCTCATGCGCTGCACGTCGCCCGGCTTGATGATGGAGCCGTTGCCCATCGAGTCCTTGTGCGCCAATTGACCCGCGAGCACATAGCTCACGATCTCCATGTCGCGATGGCCGTGGGTGCCGAACCCCGCGCCGCCCTGAACCCTGTCTTCATTGATCACCCGCAAAGGACCGAACTCCACATGTTCCGGGTCGAAATAATCGGCGAAGGAAAATGTGTGGAAGGACTTGAGCCAACCGTGGTCGGCAAAACCCCTCTCATTGCTGCGCCTGATGTCGTTCATGAGAACCTCCTGGAATCAGAGAATAGGGTCGAATAGACGAATTAAAAAGCGCAAAATTCGGAGGTTATTGATCCAATAATTGGATATATCCGTGGCCATCGCAAAAACCAGCGTCGAGCAATGGGCGGTTCTCGCCGCCGTCGTCGATACGGGCGGATTCGCTCAGGCAGCGAATGCCCTGAATCGCAGTCAATCGGCGGTCAGCTATGCCGTCGCGCGGCTGCAGGACTCCTTAGGGTTGCCCTTGCTCGCCGTCGAGGGACGCAAGTCCGTGCTCACCTCGCACGGGCGCACTCTGCTCAATCGCGCCCGTCCTCTGCTCAAGGACTTGGAGACCCTGGAGCAGCTGGCGCGCAGCCTGAAGCAGGGCTGGGAACCGGAGCTATCGCTGGTGGTTGATGCGGCGTTCCCCCGCGCCGCGCTGCTCGGCATCATTGCGCAACTTCAAGGCAGTTGTCCCGGTACTCAGATTCAACTTGCCGACGTGGTGCTGTCGGGCGCCGAGGAGGCCATCGTCGGCGGCACCGCGGATGTGGTCGTCACCAGCCGCGTGCCGCCGGGATTCCTCGGCGATTGGCTGATGGATGTGAAATTCACCGCCGTCGCCCGCCCCGATCATCCGTTGTGCTTGATCGACCGTGAACTGACCGCGGATGACTTGGTGCGTCACGTACAAGCCGTGGTGCGCGATTCGGGCAGCGTGCGCCCCCGGGACGAGGGATGGCTGGGTGCCGGGCGCCGCTTCACGGTGAGCAGCATGGAGGCATCGCTCGCGACCATACAGGCAGGCCTTGCCTTCGGGTGGCTGCCCGAGCATATGCTCGGCGATCAGCTGCGAAGCGGGGCGCTGCGGCGCCTGCCGCTCGCGACCGGCGGCTCCCGCATTGTGTCGCTGCACATCGTGCCGGCGCGCCCGGCCTCGCAGGGTCCGGCCGCCCGCGCGGCGGTCGACGCATTTCAACGGCATGCCCGGTAGGACATGCCCTACACGCATTGACGCATAGGCCTGACTGTTTGCGCCCGCAATCCGGTTTACCGTCTGCGCACGGTCGGCTTCAGGGAGAGAATAATGTCAGTCAGGAAGCGTTCGCTGAAGCGGTCCCTTGCGATTCTCCCAGGCGTTTTCGCGATTTGCCTCACCGCGGCGTCGGCGGGTTCTTCCATGCCGAGCGAATGCCCCGGCAGCGCCGGGCCGTCGAGATTGGATTACTTGGTGCTGGCGAGCATCGCAGACTCTTCGCATTTTCTGGCGCTGGCGGCCTACCGCCCATCCAATTACTGACCGCTAAAAGAATCCGTGCAGCTCGACGAAGTACAGCCGCTGGTGCTCGGCATTGTCCTGCGGAATCCCGTCATTGTGTCGAAACCCCATCCGCACCTGCAGGAATTGAATGGGGGTCAGCTCATACACCAGGCTCCAGCGCGTTTCCTCGCCGTTCGGCACCTCGCGATTGGGATTGAGAAACTCCTGCGTGATTTTCAAATTATTGCCGCGTGCGATCAGCCAATCAGCCTCGATTAGAGTGGCGAGCTGCTTGCCGTAGGCATGGGCGATGCTCTGATCATCGGTGATCTCGGCTTGGCCCAGCCACGCGATCGGGCCGGTCTTAAGTCCGCCGAAGATCCCATACGCAGTCTTGGCACCGCCCGGCTGGTCGTTGCGGTTGGCGGCTGCACCTAAGCGCCATCCGGACTCCACGAAGGCCGCCTGCGCGCCATACTGCTTGCCGTCGCCTGTGACGGCTCCTCCGGCGGTGCCGTTGCTCACCGTAACCTGTGCATCCCAAGGTCCTCGCTCCCAGCCGAACTCGACTCCCTGATCCGGAGTGGTCATATTGATTCCGCTAGTGGTGAGGATGAATGCCGTCTGGTCCTGCAGGCGCAGGCCGAAGGGCAGGTACATTTGTCCGGCCTTCACGTACCAATCGTGCGCGGAGGACCAATACACGAGATATGCTTCGCGATTCAGAGCGCCGCCGGGAGCCACCTGCTCATCGACGTACGCCAGCAGCCGTCCGGGGATCACATCGGCTTCCAGGTAAGTGCGTGTCTGCTCCAGATCGAACTGCTGCAGGGAGTTCGCATGCGGCACCTGCGTCACGGAGGCGTCGAAGCGCAAATCGCCGCCCGCTCGCAGATACGGGGTGCCCACCTGACCGGTCCAATTGTCGAAAGCGGTATCGAGATGTTCTGCCGGCATGACGGTCTGGGCGAATATATCGCCGAAGGCGGTACGCAGTCCCCCTCCGGTCGGGTTGACGTGGCATTGCCCACATTTGAGGCCCATTTGAACGGCAAGATAGGGTTCGGCCTGCGCGGCATGAGCCGCCATGCATAGCCACAGGGCCAGGGCGCTGCGCCCGAATGGAATATGCCGGGCGATCATGGCGCGCGCTCCACCGTGAACGTGAATGAAATATCGGCGCCCAGAGTTGCGGCGTTCATGTCGGCCAATGCGCCGCCGCCGGCGCCGCGAAGAGTCACACGGTAGACTCCCGCATCGAGCGGCGCGCGCGGACTGATCAACAGCACCGAGGGATTCATCCCGGCGAGTGCGGCGGCAACGGTCACCGTTTCGGGCGCGGCCGCCTGCGCCGCGGTGTTGATTCGTTCGACAATGACGGTGGTGTTGTTGATGAGCGAGGCATCCGCATCGCGCGTGAAGGCCACCACGATCTGCGCCACGGGGGCCGCGACGAGCGCCTCATCGGCGGGAGCCGTGACTTGCACCGCGAAGCCTTTCGCGACGGCCGCGGCCGGTGCGTTCGGCGCGCCGCCCGTGATCCACTGCCGGATGGCGTCAATGGTGGGCTGCGGAAGCGGCGTCTCGCCGAGAGGCATCCGACCGCCGGAGATTCCTGCCAGACCTTCGATCTTGTGCACCATGTAGCTGTTGTCCGGATCGCCCGGTTTCACCCGCAACAGGGCCGGCTGCTCGACACTGGGCACCCCCACCAGCAGGTTGTAGCTGTGTGCGGCGTCGAGCTGCAAACCTTCGGGCGCGCCGGCGCCGATATGACACTTCGAGCAGATCGGTGTGAACACATTGTCCTGGATCGATTGAAAATCCGCGGTGACCGGCCCGCCGCTCGAGCCGCCCGCGGAAATGGGTTGTCCGTTCTGATCCAGGCCCTGTCCGTTGCCGGCACATCCGGCTGCGCAACTCGCCAGCAGCAACGCCGCCCAACTTTTAAGCCGATCGATCTGCATGCGCTTTAATCTCGGTGATGAGGACGTGGAGTAGGTACCTCGCGCGGGCCGCACGGTTTAGCGCAACACCCAAGAAAGGGTTAATCTGTGGGCAAATGCGGTGCTCGGAAAGGGATCCGGCGGTTGTGAAGTAGTGCGTCTGCTCGCCAGCGGCATTCTATTGTCGGTCGGAATCGGAATCGCGACGTCGCGTTGCGCGGCCGCCGACCTCTGGGGCGGTTCACTCGGCCTCACGAGCGATTATCTGATACGCGGCATCTCGCGAAGCGACAATCGCGCTGCGCTGCAGTTCGACCTGCACTATTTGGATTCGTCCGGTTTTGTGGCCGGACTGTTTGCCTCCAACACCCAGATCGATCCCGATCTTTCCAGAGATGTCGAACTCGATGCCTTTCTCGGCTTTGTCTGGACGGGGTCCGACGACTGGCAGGGGCGGGCGCTGGTCAGCCACTACGCCTATCCTTGGAACGAAGCCGGGTCGTCCTATGATTACACCGAACTCGATGTCGATATGTCTTATCGGGGTTGGCTGAATTTCACGATGAGCTATTCCCCGGATGCGCCGCGCGAGGCGTACCACCGCCGCATGGGCGTGTCGTCCGAGTCGGGGGAGCTGAGCATGCAGCACAGCGTCAGCGGCAAATTGTCCGCCACCGCAGGCGCAGGCTACGCGTATTACGCCGGCCCTGACTCCGCAGGCTATGCTTATTGGAGCGTCGGGGCCGCCTATGACCTGGCGCCGGTCACTCTGGCGCTGTCCTATGTCAACACCACGGCCGCAGCCAAGGCGTTGTTTTATAATGCCGCGGCGGACAATCGTTGGATAGGCACCGTCATATGGCGCTTCTAGCCCCGGCCCGCCTGCAACTATTTCAATCGTCCCCGGTACTTACGCAGGTGGCTAGTGGTTCGGAGCGGGCCGGAGTGACCCAATTGGCGAAAAATTCGGCTAAGGAGCACGACACCGAACTTCTGACCGCGGTCGCGGCGGGAAGCCGGCGGGCGCTGGAGGAGTTGTATCTGGGCTACCACCGGCGCCTCGCTCGGTTTTTGTCGCGAATCACGCCGCGCTACGAGAACGTCGAGGAGATCATCAACGATACCTTCATGATCGTCTGGCAAAGCGCCAAGGACTTCAGGTACGCATCGCAGGTGTCCACCTGGATCATCGGGATCGCCTATCGCACCGCTCTCAAATCGCTGCGCCGGCAGAAGAATCATTCCTCAGCGCGCAGCTTGGACGATCTGCCCGAGCAGACCGTCGATCCCACATGCGACGCCGAAGTTCAGGATTGGTTGATGCACGGTTTGAATCAGCTGCCCATCGAACAACGTCTGACTCTGGAACTTGCCTACCACATGGGACATTCGCTGGAAGAAATCGCCGCAATCACCGAGTGCCCGGTAGGAACAGTCAAGGCGCGCATGTTTCACGCCCGCGAGAAGCTGCGCGCGTACCTGCCCAGCTTGGGCGGCGCTCCCTCCGAATGGACTGCGAGAAGCGGATGACGACCATTCCAGGAACCGCACCGCCCGTACACCCGGAAATCTCAGCCCTCATTCCCTGGTATGTGAACGGCAGGATCGGCGAACGCGAGCGGCGCCGAGTCGATGCACATCTGGCCCAGTGTGCGCATTGCCGCGACGAGCTGGCTCGAGAGCAATGGGTCTACCGGAGCATGAGCGCCGAGACTTCGCTCGAGTACATGCCCGCCGTCTCGCTCAATCGCCTGCAGGCACGGCTGGACGAGCACGCGCAGG
Source organism: uncultured Gammaproteobacteria bacterium (assembly GCA_963702735.1). Taxonomy (GTDB): domain Bacteria; phylum Pseudomonadota; class Gammaproteobacteria; order Steroidobacterales; family Steroidobacteraceae; genus Bog-1198. The sequence goes on from CAVPDW010000004.1 coordinate 586,989, forward strand.
AGGCGCCGGCGGCCGACGCAGCCGAGAAGCCCCACCGCCGATCGATGCCGTGGCAGGGACTGATGGCCGCCTCGGTCGCCGTGATGGCGATCGCGCTCAGTTTGCTCGCGGCCGACCGCTGGTATCAGTATCGGGCGCGTGCTGCGGCGCCTCCGTCCTACTACACGGTCACGACCGCCGCACCGCGTGTGCCGGATGAAGCGATTCGCGCGGTGTTCTCGCCGACGATCACCTTGGGCGAACTGCAGGGCATTCTCGACGAGGCACAGCTGCGGATCGTCTCCGGGCCCACCGAGGCGGGCGTGTATTCATTGGCGGCGAAATCCCGCCGGCCCGTGAGTTCCTCCCTGGCGCTGCTGCGATCGCATGCGCAGGTGCGTTTTGCTGAAAGCACGGCGCCCGCACCAGGGACTCGCGATACGCCATGAGGCGATTGGCACCACTGCTGCTGGTGCTCATGTTCGGTGCATGCGGCAACACGCCGGTGCGCATCGAATCGCGTGCGCTGTCGGATCAAGTCTCGCGGTCGCCCGATCACTTCATCATCGCGGCGGTCGACAACCGGCCCACCGCGGTGGTCGCTCACGCCGGCAGCACGCCTCGCGGCTACGACGGCATCCAGAGCTACGGTCCAACCTCCGCCGCGCGCCGGACATTGCGCGCCCTGGAGCAGGACTACGGGCTCAAGGAGGTGAGCGCTTGGCCCATCGAACCCCTGCACATGCATTGCGCCGTGCTCGAGGTCCCCGAGGGGACGGATCGGCCCGCACTGTTGGCGGCGCTGTCTCACGACCGGCGCATCATGCTCGCGCAGCCGCTGCAGAATTTCGCAACCCGCACCGGGGCATACAACGATCCTTACGTGGCCCTGCAAAGGGGATTCGCGCAAATGGATGTCGCCGGCGCGCATCCCTGGTCGAGAGGCGAGGGCGTCAAGGTGGCAATCATCGACACAGGCGCGGACGTTCGGCATCCGGACTTGCGCGACAATATCGCCGCCGCGGCCAATTTCGTCGATTCGGACGATCAGCAATTCCAGCGCGATCGCCATGGCACGGAGATGGCGGGCGTCATCGCCGCGGTCGCCAACAACGGCGTCGGCATCGTGGGGATCGCGCCCGCATCGCGCCTGCTTCTGTTCAAGGCCTGCTGGCAAACGCGCATCGACGCCGATGCGGCCCAGTGCAATTCCTTCACGCTGGCACGCGCTCTGGTCGCCGCGCTCGATGCGCACGCGCAGATCGTCAACCTGAGCCTCGCGGGACCCGCGGATCCGCTGCTGAACGACTTGATTCGCGAGGGGCTTCGCCGCGGCGTGCTGTTCGTCGGGGCCGCGTCCGACGATGTCGGGCAGGGTGTACATGGTCTGCTGCACCAGGGGGGAGTCATCGAAGTGGCGAGCAGCGAGGGCCGGTCCGTATCCCCCACGTTCGTGTACGCACCGGGCCGGGAAATACTGACGCTGCTGCCGGGCGGGCACTACGACTTCGCGTCGGGGGTCTCCATCGCGACGGCGCAGGTGAGCGGAGTGGTCGCGCTGCTGCTCGCGAAGAATCCCGGCCTCAACTCAAGCGACGCCTTGCGTCTACTGCGCGACACCAGCACGCACTCCGGCGAGGGCATGCTGGTCGATGCCTGCGCGGCCGTGGTCTCTCTCGACAGGCGAGGATCGTGCGCACCGACCAGCGACACCGGCGGTGAGGTGCAGTCCTTACGCGATACGGAATCCCAGGCGCCGCTCAAGGCGGCGGGCTCTCGGGATTGAGCGCAAGCCGGCCCAGGCGCCGTTCGTCGAGGATGACGACGATTCCGCCGACAATGACGATGCACGCGCCGACAACCAAGCTTAAGGAAGGCGAAGCCGACCAGAAGATCCAGTCGATGGCGAAGGCCCAGAGAATGGCGGTGTATTCGAACGGCCCCACCACCGAAGGGGGAGCGCGCCTAAACGCGTCGGTCAGCCACATTTGCCCCAGCGCCCCGGTGAACCCGATTCCGATCAGCCAACCCCAGTCCGAGACGGGAACCGGCCGCCAATCCCCCATCGCCAAGGCTCCCGAACCGATGCTCACCAGCAATAGATACCAGAACACCATGGACATGCTGGAATTGCTGCGCCCGAGAGTACGCACCGTCAGGGCGCTCAGCGAATAGCAAAGCGTCGCGAGCGCGGCGGCTCCGGCCGCGACCATCGAGAAAGCGCCGCGGCCCCAGGGTTGGAGAATGACGAGCACGCCGCTCAGGCCGACGGCGATGACGATCCAGCGCCTGCCGGCCACTTTTTCGCCGTGAATGGGCACCGACAGAGCGGTCATGAGTAAGGGCGCCGCCAGAAACAACGCGTAGGTCTGCGCCATGCTCAGGCGATGCACGGCAAAAACGAAGCTGCCCAGCATGCCGATGCCGAGCATCGCCCGAAACAGGTGCAGCCGCGGATTTCTCGGACGCAACGATTCCCAGGATCCCTGCCAGGTGATCGGCAGCAACAGGAACAGCCAGGATGTGATGCAACGCAGACAGGAGATTTGCAGCGGCGCATAGTGCGCGGACAGGCGCTTCATCAGCGAGTCCATGATGGAGAAGACGAACACCGCGCCGATCATGTAGCCGATTCCCCGCAGGCGCTCCCGAGAGTATTCGCGGACGGTTGGGAATTCGGTCGGCAGGGCTTCTCGGCTCATTGCGGTCGCCATTGTAGACGACGCCGCCGCCGCACGGCGCGGCCTAGTGGGCCTGCGGCCGCTTGAGCAGTTCGCCTCTGTCGACGGAGCGCACGTTAAGATGCAGGCGCGTGCCGCCGCGAATCGCGGTCAACGGTACCCCGGTGCCGGCAGGCCCGACCGCCCACAGCCGGCGATAAAAATCGGGCAGGTTGGCGACGCCGTGCTGCGCCACGTGACTGATCAGATCGCCTTCGCGAATGTCCGCCAGATGCGCGGGACCGCCTTCCGCCACCCCCGTCACATACACCTTGCCGGTCAATTCCACGGCATAAAGGCCCAGCCATGGGCGCGATTGGCGCGAGGCCCGTCCATGGGTGGTCAATTCTTCGAGAATGGGTTTGAGCAAATCGATGGGAACGAACATATTGGCGTTGAGTTCCTCGCCGGCACTGAGCTCGCGCACCAGCAGCGATCCTATGCCCACCAAGCGGCCTTGTGCGTCGATCAACGGCGCGCCGGACCAGTGAGGGTGCGCGGGCGTTGCGAAGATGGCGTCCTCCAGCAGATATTCCCAGGCGCCGGCAAATTCCCGAAGCGCGAATATCTGCACGGGTTGCGGTTCGGCGAGCAGCGGAGAACTCACCACGAACGCCGGATCGCCCACACTCAAGTCCGCGGACGATCCCAGGAGAACCGGCGCCACGTCCGCCTTCTCGAGCGGCGCCACCAATCCGAATCCCGTCACCTGATCGTAGGCGAGAGGGTGGGCCGCAAGTTCCCGTCCGTCAGCCGTGGTGAGCCATACATCGGTGGCCTCCGTCACCAGGTAGCCTATGGTCAACACCAATCCGCCGGCGTTGATGACCACTCCGCTGCCGGTGCGCTGGGATCCTAGAACGCCTGCGGTAAACGCGTCCTCCGGAACCTCGGCCCGGAGCTTCACCACCGATCGGCTGATACCCTCCAAGTCGAGCCCCTGCATTGCATCCCTCGATTCAAAGACTGATTCACGCGAGCGAATGTCCAAACTGCGCCAAATACCACTGCTGAAACGTCACGACCCGGCGTTCGTGCTCCGAATAACGGCCCGGCCGATAGTGCTTCGACAAGATGCCCGCCTGATTGTTCTCGGTGATCTCCTTGTCCTGTTTCGTGGTCTCATCCCAACCCCAGATCATTCTTTTGACGTCCACTTCGGATGCACCGCCGTCGACCAGCCAATAAAGATCCACATCCGTGTGCATGGTGCTACGGGGCGTGAACAGAAACAACACCGCAAAATCGTTGGTCGCGACCAGCTGTGTGAAGGGGCTGAACGACAGATACATACGCCCCTGGTCGAATCCCAGTCGCTTGCCCATCAAGGAGGACGCCGGTCTGCCGTCCTGTGTCTCGCTTTCGTACCCCTCCCGGATCGTCCGCTGCAGCAGCAGCCGCAGATGGGATGATTCAGGACCGTCGTCGACGCAGCCCAAGGGCCGCCCGAGGCTCGCAGCCCGCGCCTCCCAGGCCCTGAGCGCAGGCAGGTATTTCTCGACGGCATCGGCGGGCCCTGAACTCGGTCCGGCGCCGAAGGCAATGAGCGCCTCGGGCGGATGCATGGAACAGAATTCCGGGTGAGCCGGGGCGCAGTGGTAACACTCGACGAAATTCTCGACGATCAGCTTCCAGTTGGCCGTCGTGGGATAGGACTGCGTGTACGCGATCTTCGCCCCCGCAAACCCGTGGAAATCGAGGTAGGGCGCTAGGTCGCCGAACGTCGCGTCGAAATTCACCGGCTCTTGATCGGACATGTTGATGAAAATGAAGCCGTGGAACACACGCACGTGACAGCGCCCGAGGCCGTTGTCCTGCTTCGAGAAATCCGCCGGCATCAGCCGGGCTGCGAGCAACGCCCCGTCGAGGCCGTAGCTCCAGGCGTGATAGGGGCAGGTCAGGCGCGCCGCACGCCCCTGCGGTTTGGTGCAGATCAGGGAGCCGCGGTGGCGGCAGACATTGTAGAAGGCGTTGATGGTCGATTCGTCGCTGCGCACGATGATGATGGATTCGTCGCCGATCTTGAACAAGAAGTAGTCGCCCTTGTTGCGCACCCGGTCGACGTGCCCGGCGACCAGCCATTTGCGGCCGACGACCTGCTCCATGTCCGCGGCGAACACCGCATCGTCGCAGTAGAACTGACGGCTCAAGCTATAGCCGATTCGGGTATTCGCAGCCAGGCTTGCGATCAGGCCGGATTCGCTCATGAACATGCCTCCGATGTCTCTTCGCGCCTCAACACTTGATTCGCTCGTTTTTCGGGTCGTACAGGGGACGCAAGGACGCCGTCGCCGGCTGGCGGACGCCTGCGACCTCGATCTCGTAGCCGTCCGGGTCGAGCCCGCCGCCGCCGCTCACGTAGCCCAAGCCCACGGCCGCGCCCAGGGTGTGGCCGTACATCCCTGAGCGAATGTGTCCGACCAGGGAATCGCCCTGCCAAATGGGTTCATTGTGATACAGAAGGGGCTCCGGCGACTTGAGCTTGAATTGCACCAAGCGTTTGGCGTACCCGGCCGAGATCTGCCGCAGCAGCGCCTCACGGCCGATGAAACCGCCGGGCTTGTCCCATTTCACCGCGAATCCGAGGCCCGCCTCCAGCGGTGTGTCCTCGTCGGCGATGTCGTGGCCCCAGTGACGGTACGCCTTCTCTATGCGCAGGGAATTGAGCGCATGGTAGCCGGCGTGAACGAGACCGTAGCGCGACCCCGCACCGGCCAATTCGTCGTACACGCCCTGCATGAATTCGCTGGGGACGTAGATCTCCCAACCCAATTCCCCGACGTAGGTGATGCGCGAGGCGCGCACCCGGGCAAGCCCAAGCTCGATCTCGCGGCTGGTGCCGAAGGGGAAGGCCGAGTTCGATACATCGTCGGGCGTGAGCGATTGCAGCAATTCGCGGGCCCGCGGTCCCATGATGGACAAAACTCCAATTCCCGAGGTGACATTGGTCAGCACGCAGCGTGCGTCCGGCTCGATGTGGCGCCCCAGCCAGTTGAAATCCTTGCTCTCGGTTTCCGCGCCGCCCACGATCAGAAATACCGTCTCGCTCAAGCGCGTTACCGTAAGGTCCGCTTCGATGCCGCCGCGCTCATTGAGCCATTGGGTGTACACGATTCTGCCGGGTTCGACGTCGACATCGTTGGCGGAGACGCGATTCAAGATGCGCGCGGCGTCCTTGCCCTCGAGCCGAAATTTGGCGAACGAGGATTGGTCGAACAGGCCCACCGCGCCGCGCACCGCGCGGTGTTCGTTCGCGCTGTGCTCGAACCAATTCTGGCGGCCGTAGCTGTATTCGTATTGCGGCTTCACCCCGGCGGGCGCATACCAATTCGGCCGTTCCCAACCGAAGGCCTCGCCGAAGCAGGCGCCGGCGGCGGCCAGACGGTCATGCAGCGCCGATTTGCGCACGCCTCGGGCCGTTTCGTACTGCCGGTAGGGCCAATGCGTTGCGTACAGGAGCCCCAGGCTTTCGGAAACCCTCGCGCGCAGGTATTTGCGGTTGACCTGGAAGGGCATGTTGCGCCGTACGTCGACCTCCCACAGGTCGATCGGCGGATATCCATCGCGGATCCACTCCGCCATCACCTTGCCGATGCCGCCGGCGGATTGCAGGCCGATGGAATTGAGACCCGCGGCGATGAAGCAATTTCGCAGTTCCGTCGCTTCGCCCAGGTGGTAGCGCACGTCGGGTGTAAAGCTTTCGGGGCCGCAGAAGAACTTCTGAATGCCGGCCTTCTCCAAAGCGGGAATGCGGCGCATGGCATCGAGCAGCACCGGCTCGAAATGAGCGAAGTCCCCGGCGATCTCGCCGAAGGAGAAATCCTCGGGTATTCCAGCGGCGCCCCACGGGCGGGCATTGGGCTCGAACGCCCCTACCAGCAATTTGCCGGCGTCGTACTTGAAGTAGCTGCAATGATCGTAGTCGCGCAGCACCGGCATGTCGGGCTTCAGGCCCGGCACGTCCTGAAACAGGACGTAGTAGTGCTCGCAGGCATGCAGGGGCACGGTCACTCCTATGGAGGCGGCCAGGTCCCTAGTCCACATGCCGCCGCACAGAACGACGCTGTCTGCGTCGATGCGCCCGCGATCGGTCTGCACGCCGCTGACGCGCCGCCCGTCATGATGGATGGCGGTCACCTTCAGATCCTGGAAGATTTGCGCGCCGCGTGTCCGCGCGCCCTTGGCGAGCGCCTGCGTGATGTCGACGGCATTCGCATACCCGTCGCTCGGAATGTGAATCCCGCCGATCACGTCCTCGAGATTGACGAGGGGATATAACGAGCGGATTTCATCGTTGTCCAGGACGTTCACCGTGAGGCCGAACACCTTCGCCATCGAGGCGTTGCGCTTCAGCTCCTCCATGCGTCCGGCGGTGGTCGCGAGGGATATCGAACCGCATTGCCGGTAGCCGGTGGCCTGCCCGGTCTCCGCTTCCAGGCCCCGGTACAATTCGGCGGTGTAGCGCGCCAGCTGCGTCATGTTGATGCTCTGGCGCAGCTGGCCGATGAGCCCCGCGGCATGCCACGTGGTGCCGCTGGTGAGCTGCTTGCGCTCGAGAAGCACGATGTCGCTCCAGCCCATCTGTGTCAGGTGATAGGCAATCGAGCAGCCGATGACCCCGCCGCCCACGACGACGACTCTGGCCCGGGCGGGAAGATCGCTTGCCACGCTAACACCTCATCCGAGAATTGTCGGGATCGAAGGCCGGCCCCTCGAGCACCGTCGCGCGCGCGCCGCTCGCCTTGAATGAGCACGTCGAACCGGGCGCCTGGCGCGGCATGTTCCGGCGGGACGCAGGCGAACGCCAGGCTCTTGTTGACGCGGTGGCCGTAGCCGCCGGATGTGACCACGCCGATGCAGCGATTCTCGATGAGCACGGGCTCGCCGCCGCGGGCGTCCGTATCGGCCGCGGCAACATCGGCGTACACGATCTTGAAAGGGCGCGGGGCCTGCGCAAGCGTCGCCGCCTTGCCGATGAAATCGGGTTTGTCGAAACGGATGAAGCGGCCCATGTCCGCCTCGAGCATGTTCAATTCGTTGGTCAGCTCGCTGGACCAGGCTTTGTAGGCCTTCTCCATTCGCAGGGAATTGACCGCGTACAGGCCGTAGTTCGCGATTCCGAACCTGCGGCCCGGCATCCCAAATCGCCTCGTACAAGGCGGGCATGGAGTCGATCGCAGGATGCAGTTCCCAGCCGAGCTCGCCGACGTAGCTGACTCGCAGCGCCCGCACCTGCAATCCGGCGACGCGTATCTCGCGCGCACGCAGCCAGGGAAACGCTTCATTGGACAGATCCGCATCGGCCAGGGGCTGCAGCAGTTCGCGCGAGCGCGGACCGCTCACGATGAGCACGCCGCGATTCTCGGTGACATTCTCGATTCGCACGGCCTCTCCGGGCCTCGCGCTCTGCGCAAGCAAATCCAGGTCGCGCAGCTCCGCGGCCGCGGCGGATAGGGCGTAGAAGCGATCGTCGGCCAGCCGCGAGACGGTCATCTCGCCTTGGATGCGTCCGGCCGGCGAGAGCAGATGCACCAGCGCGATTGCGCCCGTCTTGCGCGGCACCTGATTGGCGCAAACACGATTCAAGAAGCTCTCCGCCGCTGCGCCGCTGACGTCGAACTTGGCGAATCCCGTGAGGTCGAGGACCCCGACCCGCTGATGCACGGCCGCCACTTCGCCGGCCACGACGTCGAAGACATTATTGCGCCCGTAGCCGTACTCTTCGGCGCGGCCGTCGAGGGAGAACCACTTGGGGCGCTCCCAGCCGAAGGTCTCGGTGTGAACGCAGCCCTGCGCGCGAAGCCGGCCATGCAGGGGACTCATCTTGCGAGGACGTCCCGCGGTTTCTTCTTCGCCGGGCTTTCGCGTCGTGAACGTCAACCGATAGTCCAGGAACACCTTGTCGCGCACGTATTCGGCGTCGGCGAAGGGACCGAAACGGCGCGGATCGAATTCCGCCATGTTGATGTCCGCGTCGCCGTGCAGCATCCACTGCGCGAGATACTTACCGCAGCCGCCGCCTTGTGCGATGCCAAAGGAGGTTCCGCAGCACATCCAGAAATTCCTCAAGCCCGCCGCGGGCCCCAGCAGCGGAGCGCCGTCGGGGGTGTGCGGAATCGCGCCGTTGATGACCCGGCGGATTCCCACTTCGCCGAAGATGGGCATGCGCTCGATGGCACGCTCCAGCCAGGGGGCGATGCGATCCAGGTCGTCCGCAAACAGTTCGTTCGAGGAGTCCCACTCGGGGAAGCCGCGAGGCGCCCATGCTTCGTGCAGCCCGGTGCTCTCGTACACGCCCATCAGGCCGGATTTCTGCTCCTGACGGAAATAGCCGGAGGTGTAGGAATCGCGCATCACCGGTATCTCGCCGTTGCGCTCGATGAACGCAGGAATCGGATGAGTCACCACATAGTGATGCTGCATGTTGGTGATGGGCGCGTCGGCACCGACCATGGCGGCGACCTGGCGCGCGTAACAGCCCGCGGCATTGACCACCATCTCGGCGATGATGCTGCCGTGTTCCGTGAGCACCTCCCAGTCGCCGCTTGGGCGGCGGCGAATGTCGAGGACCCGATTGTGCCGCATTACCGTCGCTCCCAGATCCCGAGCCGCCTTGGCCAGCGCATTGCACAGACCCCGAAGGGTCGCCATGTCCGTCGTCGCGGGTCCAGGCCGCAGCGAGCACGTTGTCGTGGGTCAGAAACGGGATTCAGGCGGCTTGATTTCGTCGAGCCCGACGATCTCCATGCTGAAAGCCGATGCTCTTCGAGTACCCATGCACGTATTTGAGCCATGCAAGCTCGGCCTCAGTTGTTGGCGAGCCGCAGTCCGCCGCAAGCGTGCCAGCTGACGTACTGCCCGGTCAGGGCCTCGAGTTGCGGATATAGCTGGTTGCTGTAGGCATGGATTTTCGCCAGGTTGTAGCTGCCGGTGATGCTCGGGCACTGCCCGGCGGCATGCCAGGTCGAGCCTGAGGTCAGTTCGCCTTTTTCGATCAACACGCTGTCCGAGCACCCCTCCAAAGCAAGGTGGTACAAGAGACTTGCGCCCATCATCCCGCCGCCGACGACGACGACGCGTGCGTGTGTTTTCATTCAAAACCCGGTTAAGTGAGGTTGTTGGAGGGCTTAGGCCACAATAAATTGCTCGATACTCGCGCCTACAACCCAGTATTTTGCTACCTTTGACCACAAAATTTTAGCCCGAGGCCCGGCAATGCAAATCCGTCCCGTCGTCGGCCTCCCGACCCTGACATGGCTGCGTGCATTCGAAGCCGCCGCAAGGACCTCCAGTTTTGCAGCCGCCGCGGCCGAATTGAACCTCACCTCCGGTGCCATCAGCTATCAAATCCGGGCGCTCGAGGCACATTTGGGCTTCGCGCTGTTCGAACGGCGGCCGCGCGGCGTCAAACTCACCCCCATGGGCGTGGCCTACCTGCCGCCGGTGCGCAAGGCCTTCGAGGAACTCGCCGATTCCACCGTTGGATTGTTCGGCGGTTCGGAGCGGGTACAGATCGCCGTTCATGCGCCCGTGTCGCTGGCGGCGCTTTGGCTCGCCCCGAAGCTGCCTGCGTTCGGCCGGGTCCATCCATCGATCGATGTGCGATTGTCCTCGGTGATTTGGGACAACGCCATGCCGGACGAAGCCACGGATTTGGAAATACGCTACGGCGCGGGCCACTGGCACGGCTATCGGTCGGAACACCTGCTCAACCAGGGCAGCCTTGCGGTGTGCAGTCCGGCTTTTTTGCAGAACGCGCAACACAGCGGCAAGCTCGGCGCATGGGCCATGCGTCATCCGATTCACATCATGGGCTATGAGAATCACTGGCTCAAGGCACGCCAAACATTGGGACTTGCGAATGAACCGGCGAGCGCGGCAGCAACGGTTGACACCACGATTGCAGCGTTGGAACTCGCGGCCGCCGGCGCCGGCGTGGCATTGGCCCACGGCATTTTTCTCGGGGCCTATCTCGCGAGCGGAAGGCTTATCGCCGCACTTGCGCAGGAGTTTCCCGACGATAATTCCTATTTCGTCATTGCCCCGGAGCGGCCGCAGAGAATACGCCGCGAGGTGCAACAATTTCGCGACTGGCTGGTCGCGACCGCCGCCGGCTGAAGCCCGAGGGGACGACCCTGCAATCGTTAGTGAGAATCGTTCGCGCTGAAACGACAGAATGGACAATTATTGTTTATTTTTGACATACCATGAGGGAAAAGCGGGAAAATGCTCCCCAGTTGTTCACCAGGAGAGAGTCACGATGCAACGCAAGATTTCACGACGCGCAATCGTCAAGAGCGGATTGATCGCCGGCGCCTTGATTCCGGCCGTGGGGCTCATGAGCAACACCGTGGGCGCCGCCGGGCTTCCACCCTTGGATCCAAAGGATCCGACCGCGCAGGCCTTAGGCTACGTGACCGACGCCGGCAAGGTCGACGCCAAGGCCAATGCAACTTACAAACCGAACCAAAAGTGCAGCACCTGTGCGCAATTCCAGGGCAAGCCGGGGGACGCGAGCGGCGGCTGCAATATCTTCGCGGGCAAGAGCGTCGCGGCCGGCGGCTGGTGCAAGGTCTGGGCGCAGAAGCCGGGCGGCTAGACGGGTAGATAGATCAGTTCATCGAACGGCGAGAAGCGGCGCGAGGCTGTGCGAAGTGTGGCACGCACTCAGGTCGCGATAATCGGCGCCGGCCCGTCAGGATTGTTGCTCTCGCAGTTGCTGCATCTGCATGGAGTGGACAATGTCGTGCTCGAGCGGCGCAGCCGCGAGCACGTCGCCGGCCGCATTCGCGCGGGCGTTTTGGAACGGGGCACCGTCGAACTGCTCGTGAAGGCGCAGGTCGGCGAGCGGATACTGAACGAGCGGCTCGTTCACGAGGGATTCTCCCTGGGGTTCGCCGGGCAAACTCTTCGGGTCGACTTGCAGGCACTGACGGGCGATAGCGTGTCGGTTTACGGTCAGACCGAAATCACCCGCGATCTGACCGAGGCGCGTGACGCCGCGGGGGCGGCCCCGATTTTCGAGGCGGGCGAGGTGTCGATCGAGGGCTTCGGCGGCACGCGACCCTCCGTGAGGTATTCGCAGGGCGGCCGGACGCATGAAATGACCTGCGATTTCGTCGCCGGCTGCGACGGCTACCACGGCGTGTGCCGGCGCAGCGTGCCGCCGCAGATGATGCGCACCTTCGAGCGCGCTTACCCGTTCGGCTGGCTCGGCATGCTCGCCGATGTACCTCCGGTCGCCCATGAACTGATCTATTCGAATCACGAACGCGGATTCGCATTGTGCAGCATGCGTTCCGCGTCGCGCAGCCGCTACTACCTGCAGTGCGCGGCGCAGGAGAAGGTGGACGCGTGGCCGGACGCGCGGTTCTGGGATGAACTGCGGCGCCGCCTGCCCCCGCGCATCGGCGAAGCGGTGATCAGCGGGCCGTCGATCGAGAAGAGCATCGCGCCGCTGCGCAGCTTCGTGGTCGAGCCGCTGCGATTCGGACGGCTGTTCCTCGTCGGCGATGCGGCGCACATCGTGCCGCCCGCCGGCGCCAAGGGCTTGAACCTTGCCGCCGCAGACGTTCGCGTTCTGTACCAGGCGCTCGTGGAGCACTATCGAACCGGCAACAGCGCGCCGCTCGACGCTTACTCGGCGCGATGCCTGCGCAGGATCTGGAAGGCGGTGCGCTTCTCGTGGTGGTTCACCTCGCTCACGCACAAATTCTCGGATGACGTCTTCAGCCATCGGCTGCAATCGGCGGAGCTCGACTACCTGAGCGGATCGACCGCCGCGCTGACCAGCATGGCCGAGAACTACGTCGGACTTCCCTTCGAGGAGGACTCATAGCATGAAGGCTGCACTCTGGGCATGCGCGCTCACGATGCTGGCAACGCCTGCGGCGCCCGCCGATCCGGGGACATCGCAGCCGCTCTACGTCGTCGCCTACGTCGATGTACGGGATGGCGCCGCGCCGCGGGCGGCTGCGGCCTTGAGACGGTATCGCGACGCGAGCCGCGGCGAGCCCGGCGCATCGAGCGTCGACTCGTATTCACAAACGGGACGCGCCGGCGGATTTGCGCTGGCCGAGGTGTGGCGCGACGCCGACGCCTTCGAAACCCACCGCAAGGCGGCGGCGATGGAGCAATTGAACCGGGATTTGCAGCCGCTGCGGCTCGCGCCCGTGGATGTGCGCGTACACACACTATATTTTGCGGGCCCCGCGCCGGCCGAAGGCAAGAACGCATTGACGCTCTTGGTCCACGTCGATGTGTTTCCGCAGTTCCTCAAGGACTACGAACGAATCCTGCAGGGCTATCTTGAAGGCAGCCGCGGCGAACCCGGACTTTACGGTATGGAGGTCCTGCAAACCTTCCCGCCGCACGCCAATCATCTGACCGTCATGGAGCGCTGGACCGGCGCGCATGCGCTCGAGGCGCACCAGCAGGCGGCGACCGCACGCACCTATCGCGAACAGCTCGCTCCGATGTTGGGCGCGCTCTACGATGAGCGCAGCTATCGGAAGATGGATTGACCCGGCAGCGCTCCATCATCGGCCTGGACATCGGAGGCACTAAACTCGCCTGCGTGGAGGGGAGCGCTTCGGGACTCATTCTGGCTCGCGAGGCGGCGCCGACGCGCGCATACGAACCGTTCGCCGACCGATTCCCGGCGCTGGTTGCGATGGTGGCTTCGGGGCTGGATCGTGCACATGCCGCCGGTCGCGAGGTGGTCGCGCTCAGCGTCTCGATCGGGGGCCCGCTGAAGATTGCCGAAGGGGTTCTGCTGAACCCACCGCACTTGCCGGGCTGGCACGGCGTGCGGTTGAAGGATCGTCTAACCGCCGCGTTTCCAAGGCTGCCGGTCCTCATCGAACACGACGGCAATGCCGGCGCGCTGGCGGAGTTCCATTATGGAGTCGGGCGGAGCCGGCCGGACTTGCGCCACCTGATTTTTTTGACCTTCGGCACGGGATTGGGTGCAGGTTTCATCGTCAACGGCGAAGTACTTCACGGCGCCTCGGATACAGCAGGAGAGGTCGGTCATTGGCGCCTGTCCGAAGAGGGACCCGTGGGCTTCGGCAAGCAGGGCTCTTGGGAGGCATTCGCCTCCGGAGCCGGTTTGGTGATGCTCGCGCATCGGCTCCATCCGTCGCGATGGCCGCTCGAGACTCCGATCCGCGAGCTGGTGGAATCGATTCTGTCGGACGATGCCGACGGCCTCACCGTGGCGCGGGAGGCCGGCCGACGCATGGGGCAGGGGATGGCCCTGCTCATCGATGCCTTGAACCCGCAAGTGATGGTCCTCGGCTCGCTTGCCGTCGCTCTGGGCGAGCGCATATTGGGACCTGCGCGTCAGGTCGTGGCGCAAGAGGCTCTGCCGCAGGCGGCGGCCGCCTGCGAGATCCTTCCGTCGGTGCTGGGATCGCAGGTAGGGGACGTGGCCTCCTTGATGGCGGCACTCACGAATCGCTCCATTGCAGGCCTCATGGGCTTCGAAGGCCGATGAGCCGATGTCGGCCCTTCACGCATCGCTTCGCGCAGCACGATCGGCCGCTGCTGCGCCGGCGAGGTTGCCGCCAATGCGTGATGCGGGAATCGATGGATCGAAGAGCCACGTGACCGTGCGAGTCCGAATCGATCCGGCCCGTGCACTGCCGCGCAGGTGCGGCACTCGCCAGAGAAGCTTAGCGCCACGTCGCACAAGATGGCCGCGCACATGGTGCAGCCTGGGTGATCGTCGCGATGGCCCTGAGCCGTCGCCACACTCGGATTTGTACTCCGGCAGAAGAGGGGCGAAGACCTCGATTTGTTCGAGAAGCGCCGCCTTTCCGGCCTTTGCCCGGGATTTGTTGAGACGCTCGAGCATCAGAGGCCGGCGCGGCAGCCCTGGGCGGGTCGCGAGCAACAAGAAGAATGCCAACAGTACCGGTATATCGATCGCTATCGTACCCAGTGCGTGGCGCGCGAGGGCGGCGGCCTGTGCGGACGTCAACTGCGCCCTGTCGTAGTAATCCTGCCAGGAGCGCTCGAAGCGGAATCGAAAGCAGCGCCGCAAGATATCCGCATTCCCGGCATCATCCGACACGCAAATTGCAGATCCTTGCCGCCGGCCGAAGACCTCAGGATCCTCGCCTTCCGGCGTATCAAAATCGAAGCAAGCTTCCATACTGCTGGAAAGCACACTCAATTCTGACTCGCCGCCTGCCCAAAACGTCTTCAACAGGCCGCGGCGTCCTTGGGGGGTGGATTGAATGAAGACACCCCGGCGGCCCAGGCAGGCGGGGTCAAGAGGACCTTTGAAACCGTAACGGGCAAGCTCGTTCCGCCAGGGGGCCTCGGTCCATTCGACCCATACACGCTCCGCCGGCACGTGCAAGAGGTCGGCACATGCAAGTGTGCTCGCGCCTTTCGAATAGGCGAGTGCCGTGCACAAACGCGTCAGCTCATCGCTGAGGACATATCGCGTCGCGCAACCGGCGATGTCTTTGGAGAATGCGGTCGCGCCGTTCAGATGCGTGACAGATCCGTCCTTCGTGTTCTCAGCGATGAACGGAGTTCGACATTGCGCGATACGATCGGCCAATCTCATGCTTCGACGTTAGCAGTGCCGCAAACGGCCGGAAGTACTTTGGGATAAATCGAGCCGCCGTCGTGATCAGACCCTGCTTTTCCGCAATGGAAGTCATCGGCCCTTACGACGCAGCGCCGCGGCAGCGCTTCGACAAGGCCGGCAGCGGGATGACGCGCAAAATCGAATCGCGGTAGGCGGCGCTGGAATGCAGACAAACTCCGGAGCTCAAGGTCAGGGCGAATGTTCCATGGCCCGCCACTTCGGCATACAGCACCGCGGCGGCATTCACCAGCAATGAACGCTCGATGCGGATGAAGCCAAACTCTTCAAGCTGTACCGACAGACGTTTGATGGAATCGCGGCGCAGGTATTCCAGCTTGCCGGCGCGCAGGGTTACGTAGTTGCCGTCCGCTTCGATGTAGTCGATCGACTTGGGATCGAGCGGATACAGTCGCCGTTGCCGCTCACCCACCAAAAAGCGCGGCGAGATCCGCATCGAGCGACCGAGCTCCGATGAGGTCGGTATCGCGCAATTGAATCGATGACGGACGCGGGCCATTGCGAGGTCAAATCGCTCCGAAGTCACCGGCATCACCAAGTAATCAATTGCGCCTTCCGCGAACGCCCTGATCGCGTGATCGGCGCAATGCGAGACCATGATGCCCAAAGGACGGGTGTCCGCCCCCACCGCCCGCAGCAGCTCGAAGCCGGACATGTCCGGCAACTCCACATCCAGCAGCATGATGTCCGGGTTTAGTGTGCCCGCCGCATCGATGGCCGCCGTGCCGCAGGCGGCCTCGCCGACGACTTGCACATCGTCGCTGCGCTCACAGAGCCCGATCAGGCGGTTACGCGCATGGGCTTGGTCATCCACTATCAATATCTTCACGTGTACTCTCGAACGTGACTGTGCAGAAGATCACCATGCTCAATACCAATGGAGCGGAACAGGCGACTGCCGGTGCTACGTCCGTCCCGTGCTCACCGCGGATGGAAAGCTGGACTGCGCACCGAAGTAGCACTCGATGGCCTCCACCTTGTCATCTCTCAGCATCAAATACTCCACGTTGCGGAACGTCTTAGCGTTCTTGGTCCGGCAAACGTACATCACAAACGCCTCGTTGCCGTTGCCAAACATCCGCTGCAGGTCGAACCGATCGATGAAATCAATCTGCGACTCCCAGCATCGCGTTTTGAAAGTGCTCTTGCTGATGTGATCGTCGTTGTTGGCGCTGGTAAATGTGAAGTTGTCCGTCAACAGGACGTCGATCGGCCGCCAATCCTTCTTCTCCCACGCCGCATAGTATTTGCGGATGGCGGCTTCGGTATTCCGGCTCAGTCCTGTCTCTGCGCGCGCACCCGCTGTCGGCGGGATGCCCGCCGCTGCGGCCAGCGCCCAGGCACCGGCCCCGAGCGCCGTGCGGCGCGACATGGTTGTTCTTGTCATGGCGTATTGCTCCTTT
Organism: uncultured Gammaproteobacteria bacterium; assembly: GCA_963702735.1. Lineage (GTDB taxonomy): Bacteria > Pseudomonadota > Gammaproteobacteria > Steroidobacterales > Steroidobacteraceae > Bog-1198. The sequence continues at coordinate 603,713 of CAVPDW010000004.1, forward strand.
GGATTGATTGCGAGCGAACGACGTTCGGCATGGTCAGTTCCTGCGGCTCTTCCGGCCGGCCTCCTTCTTCGGGGAACCGAACAGCAATTCGACATAGCGGCGTAGGTGATCGACGCTCGCCTCAGCCACCGCGGCGTTGCCCTTGGCCTTCGCCAGGATGAACGCGCCCTGCAGCACGGCTTGCATGTGCAGCGCGAGGCTTTCGGCTGTCCACGGCGCGCGGATGCGATAAGCCTTCATCGCGGCGGCAATGTCGGATTGCAACTTGGCGGCATGACTGCCGATCGATTCATCGCACGCGATTCGAATGCCGTCGTGGGTCGCGTATGCTTCCTGGACCATCGTGCCTGCGAGACACGTGAACTCCGCAATGTCGCCGCGCAGCATCGCCTTGCGGCAATCGAGGTAGCCGAGTACACGATCAAGGGGATCGTCGAATCCGTGGTAGGGGGCGGCGGCGAAAAACGCGGTGGTCATCTCCGTCCATTGATTCACGGCCGCGACCGCAAGCGAGTCCTTGCTTGGAAAATGGTGGAAGAACGCACCCTTGGTCACGCCGGCCCTGGCGCAGAGTTCCTCAACGGAAGTTGCTGCGTAGCCCTTCCGGCGGATGATCGAAAAGGCCGCCTCGAGCAGCTTGCAGCGCGCACCGCCCGACGGCGGCCGCTCGACAGGTTGCGGATTCATGAATGAAGCATACCAACCAGTTGGTATGTCGTCAAGATCGAACGGCCGATGGACAAAGCGGTGCGCCCCGCTCGCAAAGATCATGCGGCGGGTTCTGCGGCAAATTGCGCTTCCAGCCGATCGGCGGGGCCCTTCCGGCCCGCGTCCATGGGATACATGATAGTTCACCATATGGGAAAGTATATGCCGAGGCGACCGCGTCGATCAATTCGCGGGGGAATCGGCAGAATGCCGCCCTGAATCGGCCGATTGCCCTCGCTTGCGAGGTCGGCGAGACCTTTGCGCCGTTCATTGCCCGATCGAGTCAGCGCACACGGCGCAAGCCGAGTTCCGTTGCGCTTACGCACTGCACCTCTGGAGACGGAAACAACTCCCCGTTGGCGGCCACTCGCGCATTTAAGCCGTGGGGCAAAGGGTCCGGCGGAGTTTCGTCCATTCACCAGCCGCCTTCATCACGCGGCCGGCGGCATCCATCACATTTTTGTTCTCATCAGTTGGCGGGCGGCTATCGTCCACCGCATCAGAGCCGGGGTTGGTTTGCTGTTCATGTAGCGACAACACCACGGGAGTCTTCGCACCGGCGAGAACTCAGCCACACATAACTGACTTCGAGGGAAACAAAAATGAGGACCTGGAAATTGATTCGCTTTGGATCGCTCGTGAGGCGATGCACCATTAGCTTGTCGGCATGCGTGTGCATGGCCGCAACATCCATGTCTGCGATCGCACAGCAGGCACCCGCGACGAGCACTGAGCCGCAGGTCGCATTGCAGGAAATCATCGTCACCGGCTCGCGCATCGCAGCGCCGAACGAGGTGAGCACGAGCCCGATCCAGGTCCTGTCGTCGAAGTACATTGAGACCAGCGGCAAGACGGACATCACCGATCTCGTCAATCAGCTGCCGCAGATCTATAACAACTCGCTGGGCCAGGATCTTGGCAACACCACGAGCGGCTTGACCACGGCCGGCGGTATTTCCACCGCGGACCTGCGCGGGCTGGGGCCGAACCGCACTCTGGTCCTGGTCGACGGACGTCGGCTCGGCCAGGGCTCTCCGTATACGTTCATTCAGTCGCCCGCCCCGGACCTCGACCAGATCCCGGCAGGGCTGGTGGATCGAATCGAGGTGGTCACGGGCGGCGCGTCGGCTGCCTATGGGTCCGATGCCATCGCAGGCGTCATCAACTTCATCATGAAGAAGAACTTCGAGGGCTTCCAGATCGACGGACAGTACGACGAGTACTATCACGACAACAACGATGCTTACATGCAGAACCTGGTGCAAAACTTCGGCACCAATCCAGCGACCGGAACCAGTCAGGACGGCCGGCAGCGCACTTTCGACGCGCTCATGGGCACGAACTTCGCGGATGGCGACGGCAACGTCACGGCCTACCTGAGCTGGCGCCATGCCGACCCGGTTGCGAGCAGCCAGCGCGATTACGGCGGTTGCGAGCTGTATCCAACCTACGCCACCACGGCGCATGGGAACACGGTCGTCGGATCGCACTGCGACGGCTCCGCCAATTCCAACCTGTGGTCGCCGAATACCGGACCACAGGCAGGCAACGCGTTCTCCGTGCTGGGCAATACGTTTGTGCCGTTTCCGACCGCGGGTACGACGCCGCCCGCCGCGTTCAATGCGCAGCCCTACATCTACCTGACGCGTGAGGACGATCGCGCCAACGCGGCGGTGCTCGGGCATCTGAAGGTGACGGATTATTTCCAGCCGTACACCGAGTTTTATTTCATGGATGACCGCACCCATCAGCAGGTTGCGCCCGCGGCGGCCTTTTTCGGCGCCAACCCGTTCGACCCGACCCTGACCGGCGGCTATCCGGTCAGCTGCAACAACCCGTTCATGAGCGCTCAGCAGCAATCGACCCTGTGCACGCCCGCGCAGATCGCGGCGGCGAACGCCAATCCTTCGGCGGGTTGCGCCCTGGCCGCGGGGGGTGCGGCCTTCACGAACTGCTCGGATGTCCTCATTGCGCGGCGCAATATCGAGGGCCTCGGCCGTATATCGGATTACGAGCACGAGAATTACCGCGCGGTGGTCGGCAGCAAGGGCGATATTCTCGGCAACGGCGCACTGTCCTACGATGTCTACGGCCAGTACTACTACACGACGTTCAACAACAACAACCAGAACTATTTCAATTTCCCAGGCATCGACAACGCCTTGGATGTATACAACAACAATGGAACCCCGGCGTGCGTGAGCGGACCGCCGTGCGTTCCCTGGAATATCTTCAAGGACGGCGGAGTCACGCAGTCGGCGCTCAACTATCTCTACATCAACGGTACGGGCATCGGCAGCTCGACGTTGCGAACCACGCACGGCGAGCTCACCTCGCAGCTTGGAACCTGGGGCATCACCTCACCGCTCGCCCATGACGGCATCGCGATCGACGCCGGCTTCGAGCACCGCAACGACACCGAGTTCTTCCAGCCCGACAATGCGGAATTGACGGGGGTTCTGTCCGGCTTCGGCAGCGCCGCGACCGCGATCAACGAGGGTCTCGCCGTGGACGAGGGGTTCACGGAGATCCGTGCCCCTTTGATCCAGAACATGCCGTTCGCCAAGGAGCTCTTGTTCGATACCGGCTACCGCTATTCGGACTACAACAGCAACAGCGGCACGAGCAAGATCGAGTTCCAGGCCCACACCTACAAGTTCGAGGTGCAGTACGCGCCGACCGACGATGTGCGCTTGCGCGTCTCCTACGACAAGGCCATTCGCGCACCGAGCATCATCGAGCTGTACAACCCTCAGCTCGTGGGGCTGATCCAGTCGGGCAACGATCCGTGCGCCCCGCCGGTCCAGTACTCGCAGGCGCAGTGCGCCAACTTGGGAGTGTCGGCGGCCCAGTACGCCGCCAATGTCGCCGGCCATGCAGTCAACGGCGTGAATCCCATCCCGCAGTGCGTTGCGGGCCAGTGCTCGCAGCTCACGGGCGGCAACACGGCCCTGAAGCCGGAGCAGGGCGAGACGTATACGGTCGGCATCAACTTCTCGCCCAGCTACCTGCCCAAGTTCACGGCCAGCATCGACTACTATCACATCGCCATCAGCAACGAAGTCAACGTTCTGCCCTTCAGCAACATCCTGTCGGGCTGCGCGAATACCGGCAATCCCGCCCTGTGCAGCGCCGTTGTCCGCAGCCCTGCGAACGGCGGACTGCAGGGATCGAGTCTGGCGACCGGCGGTTACATCGTGCAGACCGATGTGAACTTGAGCTCCGCGCTCGCCAGCGGCATCGATTTGCAGCTCGCCTACCAGCAGGACCTGCCCGCCGGTTTCGGCAACCTGCATTTCGACTTGAACGGCAGCTGGCTGCAGCACATGACCACCACGGTGATCCCGGGTGGACCGAGCTACGACTGTGCCGGCCTGTTCGGAGCCACTTGCCAGACGGTGAATCCGCGTTGGCACCACATCTTCCGCACGACCTGGAATACCCCCTGGGACGTTTCCGCGGCGCTCACCTGGCGCTACATAGGCGCGGTCAGCCAGGACGCCGATACGGGCAATCCGTTGCTCGCCAATCCGAATTACAATTACGACGCCTACAACGCCACCATCGGCTCACAGAGCTATCTCGACATGGAGGTCACCTGGCATCCGACCAAGATCCTGACCGTCCGGGCCGGCGCCAACAATATTCTAGATAAGGATCCGCCGCTCCTCGTGTCGCAGGCGGGACTGATCGCGGGCGGCGCCGCGAACACCTCGGACGCCTACGACATCTTCGGCCGGCAGATCTTCGTCGCGTTCACCGCGAAGTTCTGAAGCAGTCATCCCGCCGTTCTCGACGCAGCGGCCCCTTCGGGGGCCGCTTGCCGAAGCGTGTTACTTGATGCGTACGGCGCTGACGCTCGTGGTGTGGCCCTTCATAGAGATTTCGTAACCGCCCAGCAGCAGCCTGGAGATGGTCACCGCGTCATCGACCGTGAACGCGAGCGCCGAATCCGCCTGCGTCGTGCTCCAGACCTGTCCGTTGTCCAAGGTGAGCCGGTATAGGCCGTTGGGGAGCGGCATGACTTCCCGCACCTCGGCCGTCAAACTCTTCGGGAGGGCAGGTTTGGTCCCGGACCGTAGTCGGCCGTCATCGCCGAAGCTCGCCTCGGTTGCGGGCGGAGCGGCCTCGGGCGCGCCAACCGGGTGCTCACCGTTTGCGTGCGGCGGCCGATGTTGGAGCTCGAGCAGCGCTGCGATCTCGCGGTCGAAGCAAGCCAGACGCTTGCTGTCCGGTTGAAGCTCGGTGCAGGCGACCAGCGATAGCGGCAGCTCCGAGCCGATGCCGGGCGTCGGGAGCAGCGCCGCCGACACGCATAAAGTCCGAATGAGGCGCATTGCCTCCGAGGTACTTGCACATCGGCCGCGGCGTCGGGCCTTACGGCGCTTCACGCATCGCCCAATTGCCGCTCCAGGCGCCCCAAGGTTTGCATCGCCGGCAAGCATTGCGCGAGACTGGCATTCGGTTCGCGCTCCTCCTCGATGGCGGAGAAGAATTCGCGATCCTGCAATTCGATGCCGTTCATCGACACATCGACCTTCGACACGTCGATGGGATTGCTCTTGCCGTCCACCAACTCATCGTAGCGCGCGATGTAGGTGCCGTTATCGCAGATATAGCGGAAGAACGTGCCCAGCGGGCCGTCGTTGTTGAACGACAGAGAGAGCGTGCAGAGTGCGCCTGTCGATACTTTCAGCCCGATGCTCATGTCCATGGCGATGCCGAGCACCGGATGTTTCGGCCCCTGCAGCGCATAGGCGTGCGACACGTTTTCACCCGTCTGATAGGCGAACAAGATCGACGGTGTGGCAGGCATGGTGCCACAGCAGGTGATCGGTCCAACTGCGCGGTTTGCCGAGCGCGTTGGTGTTGGTACGGCGGAAGAAATACGTCTGCACGTCCATCTGCAGGATGTTGAGCTCGCCGGTGAGTATGCGGTCGTGGATCCATTGATGGCTGGGATTGAAGCGGCGGGTATGGCCCGCCATGGCCACAACGCCGGTCTCCTGTTGCACGCGCACCAGCCGCTCTGAGTCCGCGGCCGAGTCGGCCATGGGAATCTCGATCATCACGTGCTTGCCGGCGCGCATGCATTGCTCTCCCTGTGCGGCATGCATTTGCGTCGGGGTGGTCAGGATGACGGCGTCCAGGCCGGGCCGCGCGAGGCTCTCGGCGAGATTCGCCGTCCAGTGAGGAATCTTCCATTGCTGCGCCACGGCGCGCGCGGACTCGATGTTCGATCCGGCCAGAGTGATGACTTCGACGCCGGGGATCTTGGCCATGGCCTCCAGATGTTTGATGCCGAATGCGCCGTGGCCGGCGAGACAAACCTTCATGTGGCGCCCCGGGTTTCCAGAATCATGAGGCCCGCAGCCGTGTTGGATGCAGGAACGTGGTAGTGGCGATAAACCTCGGCGACCTCATCGCCCAGCGCGCCGCGCATCACGTGCCACATCACCATTTCGATGCCTTCCGAGCCGGCCTCGCGCATGTATTCGGTATGAGTGATGCGGGTGAGCGCGAGCGGATCCTTGGTCAGTCCGTCCAGGAATGCGACATCGAACTCCCGATTGATCAATCCCGCGCGCTCGCCCTGAAGCTGGTGGGACATGCCTCCTGTTCCGTATATCACCACGCGCAGATCCTCATCGAACCTCTCCACCGCCCGCCGAATGGCCAGACCCAACTTGAAGCATCGAGCGCCCGTGGGCGGGGGGTATTGCACCACATTCACGCACAAGGGAATGACCGGAAACGGCCATGCCGCGGGCTGGCCGCAGGTCACCGACAGCGGCACGGTGAGTCCATGGTCGACCGGCATTTCATTGGCAATGGTCATGTCGAACTCATCCAGTATCAGCGACTCCGCGAGGTGCCACGCGAGCGCGGGATGGCCGCAAACCACGGGGACCGGGCGCGGTCCGAAGCCTTCGTCGGCGATGGGAAAACTGCCTGCGACGCCGATCAAAAAGGTGGGGATGATCTCCAGGGAGAACGCGCACGCGTGATCGTTGTAGACGATGATGGCGACGTCGGGCGCCAATTTCGCAAGCCACTCCCGCGCCGGCTCGTAACCCTCGAACAGCGGCTTCCAATAGGGAGTGCCCGACAGCCCCTTGTCCATCGCCACCCCGATGGCGGGCACGTGCGAGGTGGCGATGCCGGCGACGATCTTAGCCATGGCTCCCTGGGTGTCCTTGTAGCGATTGCCTTGCGGGCTGCGTCCGCCCGCCAGCATCATCTTCGCGTAGGCCTCCTTGCTCACGCCGGACATCATGCCCGCCACGTCTTGGAACGTGAGTCCGTCGCAGAAGGCGATCTTGATGGTGTAGTAGATATTTCCTCCGACTTTCAGCATTCCCAGCCAGTCGCGTTCCAACACCGTGCGCCGCTGCTCGGGGCTCAAGGCAAAGCGATCCAGGTATGCGGCCTCGTTTTGCTTGAAACTCCTGCGATTCTCCGGCTTGTTGAGCGACATGCAGAACATGTTCAAGGCGTAGCCGATGCGGCCGCGTTCGGCATCGTAGACATAGGTGCCGGGAATGCTTTCATAGTCGCGGGGCATGCTCATGAACGGGTCTCCGGCGAACGAATTTCACGGCGCACGATGTCGCGAATCACATCGATGGCGCGGCGCTGAAGCGGACTCTTCGGCCGATGCGCCGAGGTTGCAAGCGACAGCGAAGTCTTGAGGAGGGGTGCGACAATGGGCTTGACCGACACTTCGTTTCCCCACGGGGTGGAGTTCACCGCGTTGAAGGGCAGAACCGCAAAACCGTGCCCCTGGCGCACCAGGTCGATGACCGCGGGAATGCATTCGATTTCATGCGCCACGCGAATCTTGCGGTCGACGCCCGCCAGCGCATTCTCGACCGACATCCGTATGGAATGCGGGCGGCTCGGAATGATGAGCGGATAATCCGCAACTTCGGACAGGGTGATGGACTTGCGCGCCTTGCGCGCCGGCTTGGCGTCGCGCGGTCCAATGAGAAACAGTTGGTCGTCGAGCAGCGGTTGAAAATCCAGGGTGGGCGAGACGGGTCGCGTTGTAGACCAGAGCGCAGTCCACCCGACCCACAGTTCAACCACTCGAGCATGTAGGCCGACAGGCCTTCGACCGTGGCCAGGCGCGGCATTGGGAAGCCGTTGAGCGAAGGCCTTGACCAGGGGAACCGTGACGCTTCGCCCGAGGCTGGGAGGCAAGCCCAGCACGAAATGACCGGAGTCGCCGTTTTTCTGCTCTTCGAGTTCCTGCCGGGCGCGCCCGACCTGCATCAAGATTCCGCGAGTGTGCTCGAGCAGGCGCGTGCCTGCATCGGTGAGGACCACGCCGCGTCCGTTGCGGTCGAACAGGTTCTGGCCCAGTTCGACCTCCAGCTGCCTCACTTGGCGGCTCATTGCCGGCTGCACCACCGACAGAAACGAGGCGGCGCGCGTGAAGCTGCCAAGCTCCGCAACGTGGCGGAAATACTCCAGCTGTTTCAGATCCATGCGCCGCTCATGTACTGCTATGCCCATTTGCTATAACAGGTATATTACCCATTCCTTGATAGTATACGTGATCGCGACCGGGGCCCGACAGGCCGACAACGGAATTCGTATATGCAGCAATCCATTCCCTGTCTTTTCATGCGCGGCGGAACCTCGCGAGGCCCGTTCTTTCTCGAGAGCGATTTGCCGGCGGACGTGGCGCAGCGCGATGCGGTGCTGCTGTCGGTGATGGGCTCGCCGGATGTGCGTCAGATCGACGGCTTGGGCGGCGCCGATCCCTTGACGAGCAAGGTGGGGATGGTTCGCCGGGGGCAAACCGCCGGGCGTGGATTTGGAATTTCTGTTCGCGCAGGTGTCCATCAAGGAGGCGCGGGTGGACACCACGCCGAATTGCGGCAATATGCTGGCGGCGGTTGCGCCGTTCGGGCTGGAGACCGGATTGGTGAGGGCGACGGGCGAGGTCACGAGGTTGCGCGTATTGACGCGCAACACCGGCACCCTGAGCGATATCGAAGTGCGTACCCCCGGCGGCAGAGTGGAGTACTCGGGCGAGGCGCGCATCGACGGAGTGCCGGGAACCGCTTCTCCCGATCAACATCAGCTTTCTGGAGACGGCGGGTTCGGTGTGCGGCTCGTTGCTGCCCACCGGCCGGCTCGTCGATCGTTTCGACGGCGTCGATGTCACCTGCATCGACAACGGCATGCCGGTGGTGGTGATGGCCGCCGATGCGCTCGGGGTGAGGGGTTACGAAAACCGCGACGAACTCAATGCGAATGCGGCGCTCAAGAGAAAAATCGAGTCGATTCGCCTGCAGGCGGGTCCGGCGATGAATTTGGGCGACGTGGCGCAGAAGGTGGTGCCCAAGATGTGTTTGGTGGCCCATCCGAATGCGGGCGGGCAGATTTGCACGCGCACCTTCATTCCGCACGATTGTCACTCGGCGGTGGGGGTGCTTGGAGCGGTGACCGTGGCCACCGCCGCGGTCATGCCCGGCAGCGTGGCGAACCGCTTCGCGCATGTGCCGCAGGGCAGCCCGAAGACGATCTCGGTGGAACATCCGAGCGGCGAATTCAGCGTGGTCCTGACCATGAACCCCGCGAATCCGGCGCAGGTGCTTCAGGCGGCGCTGCTGCGAACGGCACGGCTCATCATGCGGGGCGAGGTTTACGTTCCAACGGCCGCAGGCCAAAGGGTGGTCGAATGATCGGACAGTCCGGAATTGCGGTGAAACACATCACGCGGGCGGACGCCGCCAGCGTCGCGGCGCTTGGCAGAGTTCGGGGTCGCGACCGTTCATGAGGCCATGGGACGGGTGGGCCTGCTCGACACCTATATGCGCCCCATCTATGCCGGCGCCAAGGCCTGCGGCACGGCGGTGACCATTCTTGCTCATCCCGGCGACAATTGGATGCTGCATGTCGCCGCCGAGATGCTCAAGGCGGGCGATGTCGCCGTGCTCGGCACCTCATCCGACAACACCGACGGTATGTTCGGCGATCTGCTTGCGACCTCTTTCAGCGCACGCGGCGCGGTCGGTCTGGTCATCGATGCCGGATGCCGCGACACGGCGGAGCTGCGCGACATGGGATTTCCGGTGTGGTCGAGGGCCGTCAACGCCAAGGGCACGGTCAAGGCCACGGTCGGATCCGTCAACACGCCCATCATTTGCGCCGGGGCACTGGTGCACCCGGGCGACGTGGTGGTTGCGGACGACGACGGCGTCGTCATCGTGCCGAGAGCTGCACGCCGCCGAGGTGGCCGCGGCGGCGGCGGCACGCGAGAGCCAAGGAGGCCGGAACACGCAAGCGTCTCGCCTCCGGTGAATTGGGTCTGGACGTCTATGGCATGCGCGAGCCGCTTGCCAAGGCGGGGCTGAAGTATTTCGAGGACGAGGAGGCGCTCGCGCGCGAGGCCCGCAAATGAGCACCGCCTTGAAGAATCCCCTCAAAACCTGCCTGCCTCCCGATCCGAATCCGATCAAGCCCGCCTTGACGCTGCCTGCCGGGCGCCTGCGATGCGCATTGTCACGTCTTCGGTCCGGCCGAGCAAATTTCCTTATCGCCGCAGACCGCAGCTATACGCCCCCCGACGCTCCGGTCGAAAGCCTGCGCAGGCTTCACGCGCACCTCGGCATCTCACGGGCGGTGATCGTCCACGCCAGCTGCCATGGCACGGACATGGCTGTGACCCTGGACGCCATCGCCTCGAGCAACGGCGCCTATCGCGGCGTCGCCTGCGTCGATGATGCGGTGACCGACGGAGGAGCTGCGGCGTCTGCACGCGGGCGGAATTCGCGGAATTCGGTTCAATTTCGTCAAGCATCTGGGCGGGGTGCCCGACCTCGAGCGTGTTTCATCGCCTGGTCGCGCGGATCAAGCCGCTGGGTTGGCACGTGGTGCTGCATTTCGATGCCGAGGACATCCTGACCCAGACGGAGCTTTTGCGCAGAATCGACGTGCCGTTCATCATCGATCACATGGGGCGGGTCAAGGCCGCGGAGGGCCTCAGGCAGCGTCCGTTTCAGCTGCTGCTCGACCTCTACGGCAGCAATCCCCTGGCTTGGATCAAAGTGTGCGGCGCCGAACGCGTGTCGGCGGGAAAGCGGCCCTTCCGGGATGCGGTGCCGTTCGCGCGGGCGCTGATCGGAGTGGATTCGCAGCGCATCCTCTGGGGCACGGACTGGCCGCACCCGAATATCTCCAAGGACATGCCCAACGACGGAGAACTGGTCGACCTGTTCGCGCGAAATTTGCCCGGATCCGGCAATGCGGCAGCGCATCCTGGTGGACAATCCGACGTCGCATGTACTGGGCCGACTGACATGGGGTTTGAGCATGATCATCGACTGCCACGGTCACTACACCACCGCACCGGGTGCACTGCAGAAGTTTCGCGACGAACAGATCGCCGGTCTCAAGGCCGGCATCGACGTGCCGTTGTCCGCGCGGACCAAGATCAGCGACGATGAGATTCGAGACAGCTTGGAGAACGCGCAGCTGAAGCTGCAGCGTGCGCGGGGCACCGATTTGACCATCTTCTCGCCGCGCGCATCCGCCATGGCGCACCACATCGGCAACGAGACCACCAGCCGCCGCTGGACCGAGGCCTGCAACGACCTGATCCATCGCGTCGTGTGCCTGTATCCGCAGAACTTCGTCGGCGTGTGCCAGTTGCCGCAATCGCCCGCGGCGGCGCCGGTGAACAGCGCCGCCGAGCTCGAGCGCTGCGTCAAGGAGCTGGGATTCATCGGCTGCAATCTGAACCCGGACCCTTCCGGCGGCCATTGGACATCGCCGCCCCTGACCGATCGGCATTGGTATCCGCTGTACGAGAAGATGGTCGAACTCGACGTGCCCGCCATGGTGCATGTGAGCTCATCCTGCAATGCGAATTTCCACGCGACCGGCGCGCATTACATCAATGCCGATACCACCGCCTTCATGCAATTTCTGACCGCCGACTTGTTCGGCGATTTTCCCGGCCTGAAGTTCATCATTCCGCACGGCGGGGGCGCAGTTCCCTATCACTGGGGCCGCTACCGCGGACTCGCCCAGGACATGAAGCGTCCCTTGCTTGCCGACTACCTGCTGAAGAACGTGTTCTTCGATACCTGCGTCTATCATCTGCCGGGGATCGAACTGCTGCTCAAGGTAATACCCGTCGACAACATCATCTTCGGCTCCGAAATGGTGGGAGCGGTGCGCGGGATCGACCCCGGAACGGGCCAGTACTACGACGACACCAAGCGCTACCTGGATGCGCTTGGGCTTAGCGAGGCTGAGCGCTACAAGATATTCGAGGGCAATGCGCGCCGGGTGTTTCCGCGGCTCGACGCACGCCTGAAGAGATAGCGCCTAAGACGCGACGGACCGCCGGCTCGCTTCAAAGAGCGGCACCGTATACGATCTTGCCGCCCACCATGGTCGTGACCACCCGGGTCTTGCCGATGGTCTCGGGAGCGACCGCGAAGATGTCCTGCGACAGCACCGCGAGATCCGCCAACTTGCCCACTTCCAGGGTGCCCACCCTATCGTCGGAAAAGGCCGCGAACGCCGACCCTTGCGTGTAGGCGCGCACCGCATCGGCCACGGAGATACGCTCCTCGGGGGCATAGATGGCGCCGGTGACGGCCGCGCCGCCTTGGCCGGCGCCGTCGAGCGGCGCGCCGGCGACAGCGGCGGTGTCGGCGGATTTCCAGACCTGTCGCGTCGCGGTCTCCTGAATCGATACGAAGGGATCGGGCGGCCAGGTACAGGGCCAGTCGCTGCTGAATGCGAGCACGGCGCCGCTTTGTTTCAGGGAGTGCCAGCGGTCGGAGACCACTTCATCGGTGGGGTCGTAGTTGCCGCCGTCCTCACCGCAGCAGAATGTCGGCTGCATGTCGGCGATCACCTTCAGCTGCGCGAAGCGCGGCACATCGGCCGCCTCGACCACATCCGCATGCTCGATGCGCAGCCGTCGATCGCGCGCGCCGTGCGCCTGCTCCAGCCGCTCGTAGGTATCCAGAATCATATGCACGGAGTCGGTGCGCAGGGCATGGGTCATGATTTGAAACCCGCGCGAATCGAGTTCCATGACCAGATCCTGGTAGTCGTGGGCCGAATAGACGAGCGGCGGGATCAACCCGGTGCCGCCGTCTGCGAAGAACTTCACCAGGTTGGCAGACACCCAATCGTCGTGATAGAGCCGCCGCGCCTGCTCGAGATCCGCCAGAAAGGCGGGCGTAAGATGATGCTGGACCGCGACCGCCCCGAAGCTCGTGCGCGTGCGCACGGTGAGCGTGCCGCGGTCGCGCAGAGCGGCGTACAGTTTCAATTCAGCGAGATCGCCGGTGGCGTTCACGACGCTGGTGATGCCGAAACCGTTCAGGTAGCGAGTGGCCGCCTCCAGCATCGCCAGCTTCTCCTCGAGCGGCACGCGGGCGTCGACCGCACGCGCCGCCAGCTGCATGGCGGCCTCGAGCAGGACGCCGCTCGGGTGTCCGCTGGCATCGCGAATCACGCCGCGCTCCTCGTCGCCGTCGGCAACCTGACGATCGGTGATGCCGGCCATCGCCAAGGCGGCGGAATTGAGCCACAGGGCATGTTCGGAGGTGTTGTGGATCACGACCGGACGGTCGGCGACTGCGCGGTCCAGCAGCGCATGCGTGGGGGTCGTGGGCGGCACGGCGCTGAAGTCCGCGCGTCCGAACAACACCGCATCGTGGGGATGCGCCGCCGCATACGCCTTCAGGCGCGCGACGAACAACTCCGGCTTGTCGGGCGTAATGCTGGCCTCGGGCGTGGACAGGTTCATGCCGTGCAGGGCGTACGCGCCGTACAGCACGTGGGTGTGCGAATCGACGATGCCGGGAATGACGGTTTGTCCGTGCAGATCGATGACGCGGGCGTGGTCGCGGTGCTTCAACACCGCGGCATCGGAACCCACGGCCTCGATGCGCGCGCCCTTGACGGCGAGCGCCTCGGCCCACGGCGCCTGCGGGTTGCCCGTGTAGATATGACCGTGAACGAGCACGGTGTCGCCGGCATAGGCCGCGGCCTGCCCGCCGCCCAGAGCGAAGATCGCGGCGCAAAGGCGCCAACCCTTAGTCAGCTTCATTGTGTTCTCCCTTTGGAAAAGTATAGCGAGTATGCGGAGGCGGACGTCAGATTTTTGCCAGCCATTCGCGCAGCGCCAAGGCCACCGCATCGGGGCGTTCGAAGGGGGCCATGTGCCCCGCTCCATGGACCTCGAACAGGGTCGCATGCGGAATTCTACGTCGCATGGTCTCGTGCTGGGATACGGGCGACCATGTGTCTTCGCTGCCGCTGAGGAGGAGGGTGGGCACCTCGATCTCCGACAGCACCGGAAGGGCATCCGGCCGATGCAACAGCGCATTGATCTGGCCGGCGTAGACATCGGGGGTCGAGCGCTCAACCATGGCCGCCAAGCGCGGCATCAGTTCCGCCGAGCGCGCGCCGCCCGCCATCATCGGCGGCAGCCACTCGGCCGCGAGCGCCGACATGCCCTTCTCGTACGCCAGCCGCAGCAAGCGGCCGCGGCTCTGCGGCTCGCCGTCGCGTACCGTGTGCACGCCGGTATTGAGCAGAGCGAGCCCCACGATGCGCGAACGCGCCGAGCGCACCGCCTCGAGCGCGACGCGTCCGCCCATGGAGTGTCCCGCCAGCGCGAATCGCTCCGGAGCCACGGTGAGCACATGCTCGGCCATGGCGGCGATGGATGAGAAGCCGCCGAACGACACAATGCTCACGTCGGCGACGTCCGCCAAGCGCTCGGGTATGTCGGCCCACACAGTCTCGTCGCACAACAACCCGGACAGCAGCAGCAGGGGCTGTTTCATCGCAAACCCGCCGCCTCGATGGCCAGCACCAAGGCGCCGAGCACACCTGCGCGGTCGCCGAGAGCGGGGGCGACCACATAGCGATCCGCATCCGCGAGGACCTCGGCGCGTTCGATGTAGCCGCCCAGCCAGTGACCCATGCGAGCACGAATGAACGGCAACAGGCGCATCTGGCTCATCACCCCGCCGCCCATGACGATGCGCTGCGGCGAGATCGTCATCACCAGTTGCGCGCACAGTTGACCGAGATAGTCGGCCTCGATTTCCCACTGAGTATGCGTCTCGTCGAGTTGCTGCAGCGATGCTCCGCTTCGGGCGATGATGGCCGGGCCCGAGGCTACGCCTTCCAGACAATCGCGATGAAACGGGCACACGCCCTCGAACCCCAGGTCGAGGGGGTGGCGCCGCGGATAGATGTGGCCGATCTCGGGGTGCATCAGACCGTGGATGGGCGCCCCGTCGACGATCACGCCGCCGCCTATTCCTGTGCCGATGGTCAGATACACGAGATTGTCGACGTCCCGCGCCGCGCCCCACCGGTGCTCGGCCAACGCCGCTGCATTGGTGTCGGTATCGAAGCCGACGGGGCAGGCAAATTCCCGTGCGAGAGTGCCCGCGATGTCGGTGCCGCCCCACCCCGGCTTCGGCGTCCTGGTGATGAAGCCGTAGCGAGCGGAGGACTTGTCGAGCTCAACAGGTCCAAAGGAGCCGACCCCGATTGCCGCAAGGCTGCCGAATGTCCGGCTCTGCCGCAGAAAGGCGCAGGTCCCTGCCAGCGTCGAGGCCGGGTCGGCGGTGGGGAAGCGCTCCAGCGCGAGGATTTCGCCGCGTTCGTTGCCCAGGACAACGACGAACTTGGTGCCGCCGGCTTCGACGGCACCGAAAATACGGGGGATACCGGTCATAGTGCGCGAGCATAACGCATCCCGATGGTACGTAGCCGCGCCTTGAGGCAGCGCGCGCAGCGCTGGTGTAGAGTATCGTTTTGCAGGTGAACGTATCATGAACGCGGTTGCCGAATCCGAACTGAATTCAAGCGTACCGAGCGCGGCGGCACGCTCCATGATCGAACGTTTGATCGGCTTCAAGACCGTGTCGCGCGACTCGAACTTAGGGCTGATCGAATGGGCGCGCGACTACTTGCACGGCCTCGGCGCCGTGACCCGGCTCACCTACGATCCCACCGGCAAGAAGGCGAATTTGTTTGCGACTCTGGGCGATTCGAAGAAACCCGGCTTGATCCTCTCGGGACACACCGACGTCGTGCCCATCGATGGCCAGGACTGGAACACCGACCCGTTCGTCGCCGTCGAACGCGACGGCAAGCTCTTCGCGCGGGGTTCGGCGGACATGAAGGGGTTCATCGGCATCGCTCTCGCGCAGGCACCGAAATTTGCGGCGGCGCTGGGCGACGGCCGGCTCGACGCGCCGCTGCACTATTCTCTGAGCTACGATGAGGAGGTCGGCTGCATCGGAGTGCGCGGATTGATTCGCGACTTGGAAGAGCACGACATCCGGCCGGCGGGGTGCGTGGTGGGCGAGCCCACTTCGATGCAGCCCATCATCGCGCACAAGGGCACGCACCGGTTCCGCTGCGCCGTGCACGGGCGCGAAGCGCATTCGAGTTACGTCACGCACGGCGTCAACGCCATCGAGTACGCCGCGCGTTTGATCGTGTTCATCCGGCGCCTCGCCGATCGGCTGGCGCAGGGTGAAAACCGCGACTACGGCTTTACGGTGCCTTACTCCACCCTGTCGACCGGGGTGATTCACGGCGGCATTGCCGCGAATGTCGTGCCCAAGGACTGTCTGTTTCAGTTCGACCTACGCACCCTGCCGCACGCCTCGCCCGAGGCCCTCTATCAGGAAATCAGGGCCCATGCACAGGAGCTCGCGGGCGAGATGCGGGCGGTGGACCCCGACTCCGGCATCGAATTGGAGTGGGTGAGCCAGACCGCGGGACTCGCCGCGGCGGAAACCGACGCCATCGTGCAGTGGGCGATGCGACTGTCGAGAAACAGCCAGGTGGGCAAGGTGTCCTACGGCACCGAGGCCGGCCTGTTCCAGAAAATGGGCGTTCCCAGCGTCATTTGCGGACCGGGCGATATCGCGCAGGCGCACCGGCCGAACGAATTCGTCGCGCTCGAACAGCTCGCGCAATGCGAGAGATTCATGGAGCGGATTCTCGAGGGGTGCGGTGATCGCCGCGTGATCACCGTGGTCAAGGGCGCATGCCCGCACGATTGCCCGGATACCTGCGCGCTCGAGGTGCACGTGAAGGACGGTGTCGCCCTCAAGGTATCAGGTGCCGCCGCGCATGCGCCCACCGCAGGCGTTCTGTGCACCAAGGTGGCCCGCTACACCGAGCGCACCTACCATCCCGATCGTCTGCTGCATCCCATGCGCCGCACCGGCAAGAAGGGCGAAGGGCGCTTCGAGAGGATCAGCTGGGAAGCGGCGATTGCCACAGTCGCGGAGCGCCTCGCGGCAATTGCCGCCGAGGACCCGCAGCAGATACTGCCTTATAGCTACGCGGGCACCATGGGCCTGGTGCAGGGCGAATCGATGTCGATGCGATTCTTCCACAGGTTGGGCGCAAGCCTGCTGGACCGCACGATCTGCGCCTCCGCAGGCACCGCGGGTCACGAGATCACCCTGGGCAGCCGCATCGGCGTCGACGTGGAGCTGGCCGACGAAGCGAAGCTGATCATTTTCTGGGGCTCGAACGCCATCACTTCGAGCGTGCATTTCTGGGCGCGCGCGCAGGCCGCCAAGCGCCGCGGCGCGACCCTGGTCGCCATCGACCCGTACCGATCGCTCACCGCGGAGAAATGCCACACCCACATCGCCTTGCTGCCCGGCACCGACTCCGCGCTCGCGCTCGGGCTCATGCACGTGCTGATTCGCGACGGCTTGATCGATCGCGACTACGTGGAACGCCATACGTTGGGCTTTGAAGGGCTGCGGGAGAGGGCGGGTGCGTATGATCCGGCCGCGGTCGCGGCGATCTGCGGCATCAGCGCCGCAGAAATCGAATCCCTTGCACACCTGTACGGCACCACCCGGCCGGCGTTGATCCGCGCAAACTATGGCATGCAGCGCGCCCGGGGCGGCGGCATGGCGACGCGCAATATCGCGTGTCTGCCCGCGCTCGTGGGCGCATTCCGTGATGCCGCCGGCGGCATCTTTCTGTCGACGTCGGGCAACTTTTCGGTCGACAAGAAGGCTCTGGAGCGGCCGGACCTGCTCGCCGGACGGAATCCGCGCACCATCAACATGTCCACCATCGGTCATGCGCTGCTGGATCGTCACGCCGCCCGTCAAGGCCCTCGTGGTCTACAACTCCAATCCGGTGGCCGTCGCGCCTGATTCGACCCGCGTCGTTCAAGGCTTCAGCGCGCGAGGATCTATTCACGGTGGTGCTCGAGCATTTTCAGACCGACACCGCGGACTATGCCGACATCCTGCTTCCGGCCACGACTCAGCTCGAGCATTTGGACGTCGTGAAACCCTACGGCCACTACTATATGGTGGCCAACAATCCGGCGATTGCGCCGCTCGGCGAAGCCAAGCCCAACGCGGAAATATTCCGCATGCTGGCCGCAGCCATGGGGTTCAACGAACCCTGCTTCGCCGACTCTGACGAGGCCATCGCGCAGGCCGCTTTGCCCAAGGATTGGGATTTCGAGGCCGTGCGCAGAGCCGGCTGGAAACGCGTGGGCGCCCCTACCTGCGTTGCGAGATTTGCAGACGGCGGCTTCGACACGCCCTCCGGCAAGGTGGAGTTTTTTTCGGCACGCGCAGCAGCCCTGGGCCTCGACCCCTTGCCCGACTACATCGCGCCCCGGGAAGATACGCGAAGCGCGGCGGCGCTGCGCCATCCCTTGGCGATGATCTCTCCGCCGGCGCGGAATTTCTTGAACAGCTCCTTCGTCAATGTGCAGAGCCTGCGCGCCGCTGAAGGCGAGCCGTGGCTCGATATTCATCCGGATGATGCGGCGAAGCGGGGCGTGATCGCAGGAAATTACGTGCGGGTCTTCAACGACCGCGGCAGCGTGGAACTGCGCGCGAGGGTCACGGACAGGGCACGCCCCGGGGTCGTGGTGGGGCTGTCGGTGTGGTGGAAGAAGCTTGCCCGCGACGGCAAGAATGCCAACGAGCTCACCAGCAGCGACACGCTCACCGATATGGGACGGGGACCGACGTTCTATGACTGCCTGGTGCAAGTCGAGGCGCTGTGAGCAAAAATCGCTCGCAGATGCTGGTGGCGGCGACGTAGCGATCGTGCGCGGCGCAGATGCCGTCCTGCGAGCGCACGGCGGCATACGCGGAACTCAAGCTGGACAGCCCCGGCAACGCCGCTTCGATGTCGGAAGGCCGCCCGTTGAAGTGGCGGCAGCCTGCGCAAGATGAGACAGCCGAATGACTCATTGCCCGAGGCGGCTCCAGAATGCGTTGAAGACTTGCGTCGACAGCACGAAGCCGAGCAGCACATTGACCGCCACGCCGACGGTGAACGCGTAGAACGGCCGCGCCCCGACGGACGCGAATTCACGAATCTTCGTGGTGAGCCCTATGCTCAGGAACGCAAAGGTGAAAGCCCAGGTGCGAAGCCCCTGCAGGGGAGCCACGAGCCCCGGCATCACGTCTTTCTTGTAAGTCGCATAGTCATAGCCCTTGGACACCATGGTGATGACCGCGGAGGCGACCAGGAAACCGAGGACGAATTTTGGAAACCGGCGCCAGATCTCTCCGGCATCGGGCCGGCCCTGCACGCCCGTTCGCTCCCAGCGGGTCGTCGCGATCAACGACAGCACGAACGCCCATACGCCGATCCAGACGTCGCGGCCGATGACCTTCATGAGAGTGAAGGCGCTGACCGCTGCATCTGCATTGCCCGCAATGCCCGGTACATTGCCGGCATAACCGCCGTAAGTCTGCGCCGCCGCAAGGCCGGCTGCGTCTGCGAACTCTGAAGTTCCGATCCACGCCCCCGCGACGCCGGTGGGGAGCCGCAGGCCGCGTGCGACCAGCGGCAGGACGAAAATCATCACGATGGCCCAAACGACCACCAGCGAGATGGCGACGGAAACCTGTTCTTTCTTCGCGCCCACGGCCCCGCCGACGGCGATGGCGCCCGACACGCCGCACACCGCGCCGCCCGTGCTTAAGGTCGCAGCCAGCCGCCGGTCGAGCCCGAGCCGCACGCCCACGAAATAGATCACCGCGAAAGTCACCAGGGACACGATGGCAGCCTGCACGATGGCGACCGGTCCCGCCCAGGCGATCAGGGTCAGGGGCAGCCCGGCGCCGAGCAGCACGATGCCGGTCTTGATATAGAACTCGACGCGCAGGCCGGGCTCGAGCCAGCGCGGAACACCGACCGTATTCGATATGAGGAGGCCGAGCGCCAACGCCACCAGCGGCGGCTCCAGATTGTAGTGGGCGGCCTGGTCCCAGAGGCCCAGAAAATAAATTGCGACCGCCGCCAAATAGACCGCCAGAAATGCCGGCAGGAAGCGCGACAGCTTGATCCCGAAGGCCGCGGCGCCGATCCCAAGTGACACCGACCATAGCAGGAAAAGCGCCGCATATTGCGCGGCGTGCGCCCTGAGCTGTGCGCCTGCACTTACAAGGTGCGACCACTTTTGCGGGGACACCGCGATCCACTTGATGCTGCTGCCGCCTGCGAACAAGGCGATCGCGACCGCGATCATCCCCAAGCCGATCCAAATGGCCCACCAATCCTCCTTGCGGAGCAGCTCCCGCCAGGGGGAAGACCGAGCGGTGGCGAGTGCAGGGGATTGTTGGGCGAGTTCCGCCATGACGAACTCCGTTGTCGATGGAATGGGAAAGCGACAAGGTAGGCGCGCGAAGGCGGCGAGTCGAATAGCAAGACGGCATAACCAACGTACCGGCCGTTATAAGACCGTGAGTGCGGCGCAATGCGATGGGTGGATCCGGTAAGCTTGCGGCAGGATGAATCTGCGCACCATCGCCGCCCGCCGCTACGTCACTCCCCTGCGCGAGGGCGGATCGCTGCCGGCCATCATCGAGGGCGATGATGATGGTTTGTACGTGCTCAAATTTCGCGGCGCGGGGCAGGGTCCGAAGGCTCTGGTCGCGGAACTGCTCGCGGGCGAGATAGGGCGGCTGGCGGGGCTGCCGATCCCGGAGATCGTCCTGGTCGAGTTGCCGGCCGAACTCGCGCGCACCGAGCCCGACCCCGAAATACAAAGCCTCATAGGCGCAAGCACGGGCTTGAATCTCGCACTGGACTATCTTCCGGGCTCGGTCACTTACGATCCCCTGGTCTTTGTGCCGGATGCGCAGCTCGCCTCGGCCATCGTCTGGTTCGACGCCTTCGTCTGCAATGTGGACCGTACGGTGCGCAACGTGAACATGCTCATCTGGCATCGCAAGCTCTGGCTCATCGACCACGGCGCGGCCCTGTATTTTCATCACGCATGGAGCAGCCATGATCGGTACGCGGCCAATCCGTTCCCCCTGATCAAGGATCATGTCCTGCTCAGGTACGCGAGCAGGCTCGCCGAAGTGGATGCGCAGATGCCGTTGCGGCTCGCACGGGATGAATTGGCGGGTATCGTCGGCTCAATACCCGATTCATGGCTGCCGGATGACGCCGGGTTTGCCGGCAAAGGCGCTCAGCGCGAGGCCTATCTCGATTATTTCACCCAGCGTCTGCAATCTTCGGCCGTCTTTGTACAGGAGGCGATTCGTGCCCGACCTGCGCACCTATGACTACGCGATCGTGCGAGTGGTCCCGCGGGTGGAACGCGGGGAATTCGTCAATGCGGGAATCATTCTGTCATGCGACGTCGAGAGGATACTGCAGGCGTGCATCGAACTCGATGAAGCGGCATTGCTGGCGTTGGACGCCCGCGTCGACCTCGAACTCGTCCGCAAGGCGCTGGCGACCATTCCCGCGATCTGCGCCGGCGGGTCGCAGGCGGGGGAAATCGGCAAACTCTCCCCGCGCGAGCGGTTTCATTGGCTGGTCTCCCCCAAGAGCACCATCGTGCAGGCATCGCCCGTGCATACCGGCCAGTGCAGCGACGTGACACTGGCGCTTGAGCATCTGATGAACCGGATGATTCGCCGCTAAGCGCGGCGCCCGCGGGTTCGGTAGGAGATCGCCTACGTGAGAAGAGGCCCTTATCTGCTGCCGAGCGGCGATGCCAAGGTGCGATGCTTGAACGCATCTTGGTCGAGAGAGGACACTGTATGAAACCCACGATCCGTGCATTCGGGCTCGTACCCGCTCTGTTGCTCATGGCAGGGCTGGCTCATGCGGATAAGTACACCGATACGATCAATCTCTTTAGAAATGCGGGCGAGAGCGCCTCGTTTTTCCATAAGAGCTACGCATATGCCGTGTTCCCGACGGTTGGAGAGGGCGGACTCGCAGTGGGCGGAGCGCTGGGCAAGGGCCACGTGTATGCGCACGGTCGACTCGTCGGCGATACGACCATGGCTCAGCTGAGCCTCGGATTCCAGGCGGGCGGCAAAGCTTACAGCCAGATCATCTTCTTCGAGGACAAGCGCGCCCTGGATGAATTCGAGTCCGGAAATTTCGAGTTCGGAGCCGGCGCAAGCGCGGTGGCGATCACCGCGGGCGCCTCGGTCAGCGCCGGCACCGACGGCGTTTCGGCAGAAGCCAGCGGCGGGGAGAAAAATGCCAGAGACACCGGCGTCTACGAAAAAGGCATGGCGGTATTCACAATCGCGAAAGGCGGGCTCATGTACGCAGCCGCCATCGCCGGACAGAGATTCTCGTACCGGCCGCGAGCGTGAACCCTTGAGGCTCAGCGGGCAACGGATTTGGAATCGATGAGGAGAAGCGCCGACGCGGCCGCCAATGCGGCCGCGCCGGCGCCGATCAGCGCAGCTGCGCGAACCCCGATGAGGAAGGCTTGGGCGGATTGCTGACGCGCAAATACAAATCCCAAAAGCGCGGTGGCCACCAACCCGGCGATGCGGGCCACGGCGCTGTTGAACCCCGAGGCCAGCCCGACGTGGTCCGCATCCACGGAAGTGATGACCGAAGTCGTGAGGGGCGCGACGCATGCCGTCATGCCCAACGCA
The DNA here is from genome assembly GCA_963702735.1 of uncultured Gammaproteobacteria bacterium. GTDB lineage: Bacteria > Pseudomonadota > Gammaproteobacteria > Steroidobacterales > Steroidobacteraceae > Bog-1198. The sequence continues at coordinate 626,359 of CAVPDW010000004.1, forward strand.
ACGAGGAAGGTGGGCGGAAATATGTCCCGCCAATAGTTGAACGAGTCGCCGCCGACCCTGGCGTACAGCGCAAGTCCGATCGCAACCAGGCTTGCACCGACCGTCAGCGGCATTCGCTCGCCGTGGCGCGACGACACTCGGCCCATCCACCTTGAACCGAAGCCTATCAATGCGGGTAACGGCAACAGGGACGCGCCTGCTGCCAGGGCCGGCCAGTTACCGACACGGATGAGGAAAAAAGGCAGCAAGACCACCAACCCGCCAAGGCTTCCGTAGAGAAAGAACGTCAACAGGTTGAGCCCGACGAAGGCCGGCGCACCGAACATACCCAAGGGAATCATTGCCCGGTCTTTCAGCCTTCCCTCCAGCCACAGAAATACCCCAAGCAGAGCGCAACCCGCGAGCGCCGCCGACCATGATCCTGGGTGCGCTGCGCCCGATTTGGATGCGTCCGTGAGCGACCATGTCAGCAATCCCAAGGCCGCCGTCGCAAGGCCGGCGCCTGCCGCATCGAGAGGCACCCCACGGAGGGATTCCTTGCGCTCCTCGACGTAGTTCCATGACAGATACCCTGCGACCGCGGCCAGCGGCAGATTGAGCAGGAAGATCGTCCGCCATCCGGCGGTGTCCAGGAGCCATCCGCCGACGATGGGTCCCAATGCGCCGGCAAGCGCGCCGGCTGCCGCCCATGTGCCGATGGCGGGACCCCGGGCCTCGCCCGTGAATGCGCCGCCGAGAATTGCCAGGCTATTGGGCAGCAAGAGCGCCGCTCCGAGGCCCTGCAGTCCGCGAGCCGTCAGAAGCCACCCGAGCGAGGGCGCCGCTGCACAGGCAACCGAAGCCAGCGTAAAGATCCAGAGGCCTGCGTGGAACAAGCGGCGTCTGCCGAAATGATCGCCGAGCGCACCGCCCAACAAGGTCAATGCGCCGACGGGCAACAAGTACGCGTCGATGATCCACGGCAGCCCGGAAGAGTCGGCATTGAGACTCGATGCGAGCGCGGGCAGTGCCACGTTGACGACCGAGCCGTCGACGAATGCGAGGCTCGATCCCAGAATGGTGGCCGCCAGGGTCGCGCGGGGGTGCATGCGCCCAAGCATACCTCGCGCTATCGTCGATGTGTCCCCGCGGCGCCTGCGATGGTTCGTACGGCCTGCGCCAGGGAGCGCGCCGAGGCGGCGTAGTCCTCCCAGGGTTTGCTCTTTCGCAGCAAGGCAGGTGCGGTTCTCAGCGTGAACCGCTTGGGGTCCAGGTCGCGGCACACCGCCTTCCAGGGCAGCGGCATCGAGACCGGGGCGCCGTCGCGCGCGCGCGGACTCAACACCGCCACCGCCGTCGCCGTCCGGTCATTGCGCAAATAGTCGAGGAAGATCTTGCCGACGCGCCGGCTCTTCGACATGTTGTCGAGATACTTCGTGGGACTGTCCTTGGCCATTTGCGCGCAGACGATGTGCGCGAAATCCTTGGCCACAGGCCAATGGACCGCGGCCTTGCCCCCGGAAAGCGGAGCGACGACGTGCAGGCCCTTGCCGCCGGTGGTCTTGCAGAAGGATTCAAGGCCCGCCGCCTTGAGGCGATCGCGAATTTCCAGGGCGCCGGCAACCACCGCCTCGAACGGTACGTCAGGCGCAGGGTCCAAATCGAAGACCAGGCGCCCGGCGACTTCCGGATCGCCGGGAGCGCAGTTCCAGGGATGCAGTTCGAGCGTTGCCACTTGCGCGGCCGCGATCAAGGCTTCAGGCCGATCGATTTGCACGTAGGGCGACTTGTCGCCACGGACCTTCACGGAGGTCAGCAGGTCGGACATTCCAGCCGTCGCGTGCCGTTGAAAGAATGCCTCGGTGCCCAGGCCGTTCGGCAGCCGCACCAGCGAGCAAGGTCGGCCCCGAAGATGCGGCAGCATCCAGTCCGCCATCTCCTCGTAATATCCGGCGAGGTCGGCCTTGGTCACGGGCGCGCCGCCCGCGTCCGGCCACAGAGCTTTCTCGGGATTCGAGATCGTCACGCCCAGGATGACCAGGGCACCCGCGGTCGCGGGCCCCGGCGCCGAAGCGGGTATCTCCGCAACGACATCCCGCGCGGGCTTGTCCTCGCGCAGACCCTTGAAGGCGGCCTGGCGAATCATGCCCGTGTCGGTCCAGCCTGCGAATTCTATTTCGGCGACCAGATGGGGCTTCAGCCAGCGGACGTTCGCCTCCTTCGGCGGTGCATCGTCTCCCTGGAAAGGGCTCGTCTCGCGCGTCAATCGCTGGAGGTGCGGCAGCAAAGCTTTCGCCGCTTTGCGCCCGAACCCCGTGCCGATGCGGCCGACGTAGACGAATTGCTCACCGCGGTAGACGCCGGCAAGCAGCGAGCGAACCGTTCCGGCTTCCGTGGTCCAGCCGCCGATCACCACCTCCTGTCCCGCGCGGCACTTGATCTTGAGCCAGCTTGCCGATCGCCCCGAGCGGTAGGGGGCTGCGAGTTGCTTCGACACGATACCTTCGAGTCCCATCTTGCAGGCGGATGAATAGACGTCCCTCGCATTCGACTGCAAGTGCGCCACGAAGTGCAGCCTGCGGCTGACCCCGTGCGCACTCAACAGCGTCTTCAATCGCTCCTTGCGGTCCGCCAACGGCAAAGTCCGCAGGTCCTCTCGACCCTCAAACAGGAGATCAAAGGCGAAGAACACCAGATCTTCGGACTTGCCTGCGGACAGGGCCGCCTGCAGCGCGTCGAACCGCGGCAGGCCTTTGCCATCGAGCGCGACGATCTCTCCGTCGATCATGCAATCGGGCAGCGCCTCGGCATCCTTGGCGATGGCTGCGAATCGTTCCGTCCAGTCCAGGCCCGTGCGGGTGCGGATGCGGCTCTCCCCGCCGCACACCCGCAGCTGCGCGCGATAGCCGTCGAGCTTGACCTCGTGCGCCCAAGCAGCGCCCTCGGGCGGCACGCCGGTGAGCTTGGCGAGTTGAGGCACCACGAAATTCGGCATCTTCGCGACCATCACCGGCGGGATGCGCCGGGAAGGTTTCGCAGCCGGCCGTGCGGGCTTGGAGGGCGGCTGGGCCGCCCATACGGCGTCGGCCGGCGCCGATTGGGTGGTTGCCAGCATGAACGGCTTGGGGCGCTTGCCGATCCCGTCCGCTATTTGCTGCATGGTCCGTCCCGATGCGACGGACCGATCCTCGGCGAGCAATTCGTCGGCATCGCCGGGTTTTGCGCCGGCATCTCGGTGCTTGATGAGCAGCCAGTTCGTTCTCTTCCCGCCGTAGCGGTCCGCGCGCATACGCACCAACACCCAACTGCCGTGCAGGCGTTTTCCGTCCAGGGTGAATTTCAGATCGCCGCCCTCGAAGGCCTGCTGCGGCGTCTTGCCGCCTTCCGGAGCCCAGTAGCCGCGGTCCCACAGCTGCACCGTGCCGCCGCCGTACTCGCCTTTGGGAATGGTCCCTTCGAAATCTCCATAGTCCAGCGGATGGTCTTCGACTTGCACCGCCAATCGCTTGTCCTTCGGATCGATCGAGGGGCCCCGGGCCACGGCCCAGGACTTGAACACACCGCCCCATTCCAGCCGCAGGTCGTAGTGCAGTTGGCGCGCGGCGTGCTTTTGCACGACGAACCGCAGGCGCTGCGAGGGCGCAACGCGCGCTCGACCGGACGGCTCCCCGGTCTTAGAGAAATCCCGCTTCGCTCGATAGGCGAAGAGCGCAGGCTTGACCAAGTTCAGGAGCCTTGACGATTGATCATGCGCCGGTAGGCGAGCAGATGCCGCAGGGATGCCTTGGGATCGCGAGCCCGCTCGTACAGACGCGCCAGATTGAAATGCGCATCGGCCATCTCCGGATCCAGCGCCAACGCCTCGCGATAGCTATGAATCGCCTCGGGTTCTCGATTCATGTCCTCCAACAGCACGGCCAAATTGAAGGCCAGCAGGGGATCCGCCTTGTCGGCGGACCGATAGACCCGCTCGGCCTCCTTCAAGCGAGAGGCGATGTGCAGCAGCCGGCCCAAATTGGTCCTCGCCTCCGTGTGCCGGGGGTCTGCCTTGAGACAGGCTTCGTACGCGGCCATCGCACCTTGGGGATCCTCTTCCTCGAGTGCAAAGGCCTTGCCGAAGTGATCGTCGGCCGATTCGGCCGATGGCGGCGGGGCGCTCGGGCGGGAGATGACGTGCAAGCCGCCCTTCTCCTCGCCGATATCGAGCGCAAGAACGTATTGGCCGGATTCCGATTCCCAGAGCATCTTGCCTTCGCGAATGGCGATCTGGTTGCCGAGCGCGGTGAGCGAGCGCTTGTTCAAGCCGGCGCCGGGGGGCAGGGTGGCGCGAAGCGTTTGCAGCGTACGATTGATTTTAGTCGCCGAGATATTCGCCGATCGCAGCGCGCTCGCCGTGCGCAGCATCAGCAGGTCCTGAAACGAATAGTGGAGCCGCCCGCCGCGTTTGATCGGCGCGATGTGTCCGGCCCGCGTCAGGGAGCGAACAGCGGAGGCGGGCAGTCCAAAGAGCCTTTCAAGATCCTTCGTGTTATAGGCATGCATCTCATCGGCGGGCGGTTTTGCGCGAAGATGCTTGGGCTGCTGCACGTTTTGGCGCCTTCCGTTCCTTAAGATCAGCGGCCTTCGATCCTCGGGCATCGATGCTCGCGCGTAAAGCCTCCATCAGATCGATGACATTGCCACCCTTGGCCGACACGGGGCCCTCGGCCAAAGAGACCTCCTTGCCGTCGATCTTTCGCTGAATCGCCGCCTCGACCCTCACCTTGTGCTCGTCCGCATACTCATTCGGATCGAAGCGTTTGGCCCCCAATTGATCGATGAGCTGCCGCGCAAGCTTCAATTCAGCCTCCGACACCGGCGCCGCCTCGACGCCCAAATCCTTGAGGTCGCGCACCTCGGCCTTGAAGTGCAGCTGGTGCATCGCGAGGCCGTCTTCCAGGGCACGGATGATGACGATATGTTCCTTGCCGCGGGAAATCCACCGACCTACGGCACATTGCCCCGCCTTGCGAAGCGCGGTCGCGAGCAGGGTATACGGCTTGGCTCCGCCTTTGTCCGGCGCCAAGTAATACGTGCCGTCAAAATAAACCGGGTCGACCGACTCGAGCGGCACGAACTGGCCGATGTCGATCGAATGCGTCGTCGCATCCTCGAGCGCCTTCAGTTCCTCTGGACTGAACATGACGTACTGGTCCTTGGCGAATTCATAACCCTTGACCATCTCGGAGCGCTCGACCGGCTTGCCGTCGTTGACCGCGATGTATTGCTGCTTCACTCGCGAGCCGTCCTTCTGGCGCAGCAGGTTGAAGGATATCCGCTCCGATGAAACCGTCGCCGAATACAGCTTGACCGGGATGGCCACCAATCCGAAGGAGATCGTGAGCGAGGCGATCGATCGTGCTTGCGTAGCCATTAGGAACATCCCTGGAAATGCATCGTGGGCAAACTCTAATTCATATAATGAAAAGAGGGCAAGACATTATTTTGCCAAGACTTAGGATGTTTCATAGGATGAATCTCTCGAAAATCTCCAAGACGAACACCATGGAGAATCAATTGGTTAGCGCTCAATCCTTTGATTTATCGATTATTATGAATATAAAACACGTGTATATATAAGGAGTTATGGAATATTTTACATCATTTAGTTGATATAAACGCGAGCGACGATAACGCAAACGCGGGCCACTCAAGCAGCGGCGTCGCGCCATAATCGCCGGTCCTTGAAATCATTCATTGGGGGGATGCATGTGTAAGCTCCGAACTGCGATGTGGGTGTCAGCCGCGTTTGCTCTCGCGCCCATCGCGGCACGCTCGGCCACGCATTCCGAGTTCACCCTATCGCAAGTGCTGCACTACCCGTACGCCGCCGAACTCGCGTCGGCGCAGCAGGGGGATGTGATTGCATGGGTGCGCAGCATCGACGGCGTACGCAACATATGGGTCGCTCGCGGACCCGGGTTCACGCCGCTGCAAGCCACCCAGTATTCAGAAGACGACGGCCAGGAGATTACGCAGCTCACTTTCTCTCCCGACGGCACGCACCTCGTGTTCGTACGGGGCGGCGATCACGATGCCAACTGGCCCGCCGAGGGCAATCTTGCTCCCGATCCGAACTTCTCGCCGCAGCAACCGGAGACGGCCATTTGGAGCGTACCGGTGACGGGAGGCATGCCGCAGAAAATCGACGAAGGCGATGAGCCCGCGATTTCCGCACGCGGCGAACTGGCCTACACCAAGGAGCATCATGTTTGGACGGCGCCTTTGGCGGGCGGAAAGCCCGAACGCCTGTTCTTCGATCGCGGCAAGAACGGCAGTCTGCGTTGGTCGCCGGACGGAAGCCGGCTCGCGTTCGTCTCGAACCGCGGCGACCATTCCTTCATCGGAATTTTCACCTCCAAGAATTCGCCGCTGGTGTATCTGGCTCCATCGACCGATCAGGATGGCTCACCCTGCTGGTCACCCGACGGCGCCCAAATCGCTTTCGTGCGGCAGGCCGGAGAGGGCGGAGCACCCGAACCCATTCTCACGCAGGTGCCGCATCGCTGGTCGATCTGGGTAGCGTCCGCCGGCGGCGGCGCCGGACATGCGGCGTGGCGCAGCCCCGACACGCTTGCAGGCTCCTATCCGGATGTCCAGGGAGAGGCCAACCTTCACTGGGCCGCGGGCGATCGACTGGTCTTCTTGGCGTATCTCGACGACTGGCCTCATCTTTATTCCGTGCCTGCCGCGGGCGGCACGCCCGTCTTGCTCACCCCGGGCGCGTTCATGGTCGAGCACGTCGCCGAGAGCCGCGATCGCCGTTTCATGATCTACGATGCGAACACCGGCAATGCCGCCGGCGATGATGATCGCCGACATCTCTTCCGCGTCCCCGTGGACCGCCCGGGTTCGATCGCGCTCACCTCGGGTGAGACTCTCGAATGGACCCCTGTAGCCGCCGCGGCCGACCGGGTCGCATTCATCGAGTCCGGCGCGCGACAGCCGCCGTCGATCGGAATGGTCGACCTCAACGGTGCGGATCGCGCCGGCTTGATCGATGCAGCATTGCCCGCGGATTTTCCGCTGGCGCATCTGACCGTGCCGAAGCGCGTCGTCTTCAAGGCGGCCGATGGAACTTCCATACACGGCCAGCTGTTTGACGGCGGCGCCGCGAAGCCCTCGGCTCGCCAACCCGCGGTCATTTTCGTGCACGGCGGGCCTCCACGGCAGATGCTGCTCGGTTGGCATTACATGGACTACTACAGCAACGCCTACGCCGTGAATCAGTACCTCGCCGCGCACGGCTTCGTCGTGCTTTCGGTGAACTACCGCCTGGGTATCGGCTATGGTCGCGCCTTCCGTCAACCCGAGCACGCAGGCTACACAGGGGCCGCGGAATATCAGGATGTGGTCGCAGGCGCGCATTATCTGCAATCTCTTCCGAACGTCGATGGCCGCCGCATCGGCATCTGGGGCGGCTCGTACGGCGGCTACCTGACGGCGCTCGCGCTCGCCCGCGATTCCGATCTCTTCAAGGCCGGAGTCGACCTGCACGGCGTGCACGACTGGTCGCGTCTGATGGACGAAATTTCCGGCAAGCAGGTGACGCGCTACGAGAAGGGCGATCACGAGAAGGCGATGGAGGTCGCCTGGAATTCTTCACCTGACTCCGCCGTGGATAGATGGAAGTCGCCCGTGCTTCTCATCCAGGGAGACGACGACCGCAATGTGCCGTTTCAGCAGACCATCGATCTCGCGCGCCGGCTCGAGGCGCGGGGCGTGCGCTTTGAGGAACTGGTGGTTCCCAACGAGATCCACGGCTTTCTGCGGCACGCGTCGTGGCTCCGAGTCGACCAAGCAACAGCGGACTTCCTGACGCGCACGCTCGGCAACTCTCGGGATTGACGAGATCGCGGCAAGATTTATTGACGAGCGGGCCGCAAAAGTTCCTGGACGCTGCGGCCGCTCCTCGGATGTTCGCCGGCGCCTTGTTGCGGCCGAACCCCGCATGAGCGCAATATCTCCATCTCCTGAAATTTGAAAGGAAGCCAGCATGTGCGAGCATGACGATCTGGATGAATTCGCGCGGCGCTCGGGCGAGGTCTCTCGACGGCAATTCGGTGCAATGACCCTGGGTGCAGGATTGATTGCGGCATTGCCGAGGCTTGCGAATGCGGCCGAGACCCGCGGCGCGGACGTCGAGATCAAGACACCCGACGGCACGGCGGATTCCTATTTCGTGCACCCGGTAAAGGGGAAGCACCCCGGCGTACTCATCTGGCCGGATATTTTCGGACTACGCCCGACGTTCAAGCAAATGGCCACCCGGCTCGCCGAATCCGGCTATTCGGTCCTCGTCATCAATCCGTTCTATCGCACGCAGAAGGCCCCGACGGCACCGGAGCATCCCGATTTCAACGACCCCCCGACCCGCCAGGCATTGATGGCCTTGGCCGGCACCTTGAATCCCACGACGGCGGTTACCGACGCCAAGGCGTTCGTTCCGTATCTGGACGCCCAGCCGTCCGTCGACAAGAAGCGCAAGATGGGCACCACGGGCTACTGCATGGGCGGCCCCTTCGTGTTCCGCACGGCGTCCACCTTTGCGGACCGCGTCGGCGCGGCGGCCACGTTTCACGGCGGCGGTCTCGTCACCGACAAGCCCGACAGTCCGCACCTCTTGATCCCGCGGATGAAGGCGCACTTTCTCATAGCAATCGCCGAGAACGACGACCAGCGGCAACCGGAAGCAAAAACGGTGCTGCGCGAGGCATTCGCCAAGGCTAAATTGCCTGCGGAAGTGGAAGTCTACGCAGGCACCATGCACGGTTGGTGCCCGCCCGACGCGGCCGTGTACAACCAAACCCAGGCCGAAAAGGCCTGGAGCCGAATGCTCGCGTTGTTCGGCAGTTCGCTGGCGTAGTAGATCCAACTACAGAGGCCACAGAGGACCTATCGTGGACGATAAATCACCAGGACTCGATGCGGCATTCGTCGAACGAAAGCGAAAGCAGCTGAGGCAGCTTCGCGACGAGCTTCTCAAGACCACGTCTCTTACGGAGGTCGAGGAGGGCAACATCAACAAAGAGTCGAATCTGCAGGCGCGCGAATACGAGGATGACGCGCAGAAGCTGGACACATTGGAGAGAGAGGGCAGTCTCGTGAGCCGCGACGTTGCAAGGCTCGCGCGAGTGGAGCGTGCGCTGAAGAAGATCGACGAGGGTACGTACGGCTATTCAGATGTCAGTGGCCGGCGCATTCCGAACGATCGGCTCGATGCCATGCCGGAAGCGGTCAACACTCTGAGTGAACAGCAGGCCGCTGAACGCCCCGGCTGATCTGCCGCGACGAACGCGGATGGCCGGCTATCTGACGAGACCCTCGAGACGAACATCATCGACGATGGCTTGTTATAGTGGGGCAGTTCATCGTGCTCAATGCCCCGCAGTCGGTTGATATCGAAATACTTGGTTTTCAAAAGGGATCTCTGTGGCGCATGTGACAGAGCGCGTTTGAGTATTCCAGTCGCGGGCACTACGTACCGTTGTACCTGAGTGCCGCGACCATGATAAATATGTAGTTGCAAATACTAATCATTCGCATTTATATTATCGTTCTCCGTAAGTCCAACGAGTGAAGCGAATGACCCAGTTCAAGTGTGGCGCGATGCTGCTGGCGCTCGGAGCGCTCACGTTGGCATCTCTCCGCCCGGCACAGACGGAGGAAAGCCAGTTCGGCTACGTCTATACGACGGACCTCCTGCCAAAGGGCGCAAAGGAGATCGAGCAATGGGCGACCTGGCGCCATCAGAAGATAGCGGGCTACTACGACGATATCGACGCGCGGACGGAGTTTGAATACGGGCTTACCGATAGTCTGCAGACCGCGCTCTACGCCAATTACGCGTGGACCCGTGCATATCACAATGGCCCCTTTGGCGCGACCACGCCGCCGGAACCGTTCTCTTACGATATTCCGGGGCCGGACGAGCATTACCGCGCCACGCGTTTCGTCGGCGTGTCCGGCGAGATCATCTACCGCATGCTCAGTCCCTACACCGATGCGCTCGGGCTCGCCGTTTACACGGAGCCCACGGTCGGGCCGGACTTCTACGAAATGGAGACCAAGCTGATTCTGCAGAAGAACTTTATCGATGACCGGTTGATATTGGCCTTTAACTACACCTACGCCCCCGAATTGCGCTACCTCAGCAACACGGTCGGCGGCCCCAAGAGCTGGCAGGAGGAGACCGACACCAACAGCTACTTTGCCGGGTCATTTCGCTTTCGCGCTAATTGGTCCGCGGGCTTTGAATTTCTGAACGAGCGCGAATACAACAGTTACAACTACTCGCGCGCGACCAACAGCGGCTTCTTCCTGGGGCCGAGCTTTCACTACGGTGGCAAGAAGTTCTTCGTCACGGCAACTTTTCTCGAGCAGCTGCCCTGGGCGAGCATTCATGGGGATACGGTCCCCGGGGCGATCGTCGGGGGGCGGGACTTCGACAACGACTTCGAAAAATACCGGGTGCGGATCAAGATGGGCTTCTATCTATGAACACAAATCCATGGATGTGGCTGCCGGTCGCCGCGATCTCCACGACCGCGTACGCGACCACGTATTTCACCACTGAGCAGGCTCAGCAAGCGATCTTTCCCGGCCAAATGATGACTGCCGCATCAATCACGCTGAATGATGCCCAGGCAAAGCAGATTGAAAGGGCGGCCGGCGTCCGCGTGCGGCTGCGAGAGGTAAAGGCCTGGAAGGTGCAGGACGGAGGCGTTTTCGTGCTCGATGAGGTGGTCGGTAAACACGAATTCATCACCTACGCGGTCGGCATCGACGCGGCCGGCCGGGTCATCGGGGTGGAGATCATCGACTATCGCGAGTCCTACGGATATGAGGTACGCAACGCCGACTGGCGGGCGCAATTCATCGGCAAGAGTAGCGCCGATCCCCTGCAACTGACCCGCGACATCCGCAACATAAGCGGCGCAACCCTGTCTTGCAAGCACGTAACCGACGGCATCAAGCGAGTGCTCGCAACCTATGTCACCGCCCTCAGATAGCCTTTCGCGCAGCGGTCCACCGAGCGTGGCGCGTATGCGGCCCCTGCTCGGCACCTTCGTTGAGATCCGCGCCGGCGGCCCCGCATCTCACGTGACCGATGGCATCGCGGCGGCGTTCGCCGCCATCGAGCGGGTGCAGCGGTTGATGAGCTTCCATGATCCGCGCAGCGATGTATCGCGGATCAATTCCTCGCCGGTGGGCTACGAGATCCCCGTCGACCGCGAAACCTACGGCGTCCTTCACTATGCACGCGAGCTCGGGCACAGATCCAGCGGTGCGTTCGATATCGCGATCGCGCCGACCCTGGTAGCCGCGGGGCTGCTGCCTTCCCCGCCGCTCGGCGGACCTCCAACCGAGGGGGTGGATAGCGCCGCCAGTCCTGCGCGTTTCAGCGATCTCGAACTGCTCGCGGATAACGCCGTGCGGTGGCGCACGAAGGGCGCGATCGACTTGGGGGGCATCGCCAAGGGTTACGCCGTAGATGTTGCCGTAACGGCCCTGCGGTCGCACGGAATTACCCACGGCCTGGTCAATGCCGGGGGCGATTTGCGCGGCTTTGGCGAATCCTGGCCGATCCAGCTGCGTGCGCCGCACCAACCTACCATGCTGCTCGAGGTGGGGAGCCTGCGTGACGCAGCCATCGCCACCTCGGCGGGATATTTCTGCGCCCGGCGCGCGGAATCCGATCCGATCGGACCGCTGGTCGATCCCTGGCGCAAGATCTGCGTGGCCTGGGGTAAGAGCATCAGCGTGATTGCGAACCAGTGCATGGCGGCCGATGCCTTGACCAAGGTCGTGCGGCTCGCGCCTGCGGTGTCGCTGGCGGCACTGCTCGAGCACTACGATGCGCAAGCTGTCGCAGTGGACCAACTCGGCGTGCACACCTGCGGCCGGGATTGGTTGCAAGGGGACACGACCGTGTCCCGCCTGCCGACCGGTAAGGCCGCGGTCGGATGAGGCAGCATCTCGTCCAAGGCGCGCGAGCGTCGATGCGGCTGAGCTCGCGGCATGAACGTTGGATGTATACCGCGGGCGGCGCGCTGCTGTTATCAGGTCTTGGCTGGCTGATCGGGCATTTCTGGTTGGCCGGCGGCCCTCTTGCCGCCGCTTTCGCGTTCGACGCCGTGCCGCATCCGTCCGAAATTTGGTGGCTGCGGTTGCACGGCGCAGCCGCGATGGGCTTCCTCGTGGCGTTCGGGGCACTGCTACCGGGCCACGTGGTGCAAGGTTGGCGGCGGCGACAAAATCGACGCAGCGGCATTTTGATGCTCACCGTGGTCGTCGCGCTGGCGCTGACCGGCTATGGGCTCTATTACCTGGGTGATGAATCGACTCGTCCGTGGATCAGTGCAGCGCATTGGGCTATCGGGCTCGTGGCAGCGACCGGACTGGTGGTGCACGTGATTCTCGGCAAGCATTGGACGATACGGACCCAAGCGGGGCGGGGAAGAGGTCGCCGACGCGCGCACGGAAGCGAACCGGCGCAGCCCGAGGCGCGGCAAAGAGCAATTCCTCATTTCTCGAATTCGTCTGCTTCGGTTGACTCTTGGACGATAACCAAAGGCAAGTTGTAAGCATGGAGCAGCACGGGTGACGCTGGGTAGGGATAGTGGTATGCCGGCCGCCGCGCAATGGGAGGGCCGTCGGGATCGTGAAGCCCGGGCGATGGCGCGTTTGGGGAGAAGAAGCTAGGTTACGGTGGGTTCGGGACATGGTCCTTGCGCTTAATTCGCCTTGGCACTGGGGGATGGTGATGGAGCGGCCTTGAATTCTTGTCGGCAGTTAGGAGCGAACGATGCATAAATCCAATACCAAGAGAGCTTCTAGGTCTAAGACGGCTGCAGATGAACCGGTCGCTCAATTGGGAACGCCGAAAGAGATAGCCGCCTATCTTGATGCCAGGTTTAAAGATGCGCACGATGCGGCAGGAATTGTGCGCGCGCTGCGCCATATCGTCAGAGCGCGCGGCATGACCCAGGTGGCCCTCGAGGCTGGACTGAATAGAGAGAATCTATACAAGGCGCTCGGCGACGATGGCAATCCGAGGTTCGCGACAATATTGAAAATCGCGCGGGCGGTCGGAGTCCGTCTCTGCGCGGTGGTGGCCTGAAGCAACCAAACCACCGACGGCGGCATCAAGAAGCGCGCATCCATACGAGTCATGTCCCATCCAATTGCAGTTTTCACGCATTGTTGAAAACTGCCTGGAGGGGTCAAAATTATCTTATGCGTTGCGGCTTGCAGGCGTAGAAGATCGAGAGGCGCAGGAAGCCGGGCCGGAAACCATACGATAGAAACACGCTATCGATCGCCATCATAAGAGCAATTGGATTAATCCGTGCCGAGGCGTTAGTTTGCTGGGGACGGTTAAATAATAGAGCTCATTCGGAGAAAAACATGGAAAGCGCAAGTAAATGCCCGTTCTCGGGCGACGTTCGAAAGAATACGGTGGCTGGCGCCCGATCGAACGCAGACTGGTGGCCGAATCAACTGAAGCTGAACATCCTGCACCAGCACCGCTCCGATCCCCTGGGCGAGGAGTTCAACTACGCAAGGGAGTTCAAGAGCCTCGACCTGAATGGCGTCGTCAAGGATCTCCATGCTTTGATGACCGATTCTCAGGAATGGTGGCCGGCAGACTTCGGCCATTACGGACCTTTGTTCGTTCGTATGGCATGGCACAGCGCAGGCACCTACCGCATCAATGACGGTCGCGGCGGTGCAGGAACCGGCAACCAGCGCTTTGCTCCTTTGAACAGCTGGCCGGACAACGTCAACCTCGACAAGGCTCGTCGGCTGCTCTGGCCTATTAAGCAGAAGTATGGTCAGAAGATTTCCTGGGCCGACCTCATGATCCTCGCCGGCAACGTCGCTCTGGAGTCGATGGGATTCAAGACCTTCGGTTTCGCCGGCGGGCGTGAAGACATTTGGGAACCGGAAGAAGACATCTACTGGGGCTCTGAGAACTCCTGGCTGGCTGACACACGCCACTCCGGCGACCGGGATCTCGAAAATCCGCTGGCTGCGGTGCAGATGGGCCTCATTTACGTCAATCCGGAAGGACCAAACGGCAACCCGGATCCGATTGCGGCGGCGCGGGATATCCGCGAGACCTTCGCTCGCATGGCGATGAACGACGAAGAGACGGTTGCGCTCATCGCTGGCGGTCATACCTTCGGCAAGACCCACGGTGCGGGCGATGCGGCACTGGTGGGGCCTGCGCCGGAAGCAGCCGGCATCGAGGAGCAAGGCCTCGGCTGGAAAAGCCGTTTTGGCACAGGCAAAGGAGGTGACTCGATCAGCAGCGGCCTGGAAGTCACCTGGACCAGCACGCCGACAAAGTGGAGCAGCAACTTCTTTTGGAATCTGTTTGGCTACGAATGGGAGCTGACGAAGAGCCCAGCCGGTGCGCACCAGTGGAAGCCGAAGGGGGGCGGGGGAGCAGGTTCTGTGCCTGATGCCCACGACTCTTCGAAGCGTCACGCGCCGGCCATGCTGACAACCGATCTCGCGTTGCGGTTCGATCCTGTCTACGAAAAAATTTCGCGGCGCTTCTACGAGAATCCGGATCAATTCGCGGATGTATTCGCGCGCGCTTGGTTCAAGCTGACGCACCGCGATATGGGCCCTCTGTCGCGTTATCTTGGCCCGCTCGTTCCCAAGGAGTTCCTGCTTTGGCAGGACCCGATTCCCGCAGTGGATCACAAATTGGTCGACGAGCAGGACATTGCCGCACTGAAGGCCAAGATCCTCGCGTCCGGACTGTCCATCTCCCAACTGGTCACCACGGCCTGGGCATCGGCGGCAACGTTCCGCGGCAGCGACAAGCGCGGTGGATCGAACGGGGCGCGTATTCGCCTGGCGCCGCAGAAGGACTGGGAAGTCAACCAACCGGTTGAACTGGCCAAGGTTCTGCGGAAGCTGGAAGAGATCCAGAAAGACTTCAGCAGCGCACAGTCCGTCGGAAAGAAGATTTCGCTTGCTGACCTCATCGTTTTGGGCGGCTGTGCAGCCGTGGAGGAGGCTGCTCGACGTGCCGGCCACGACGTGAAGGTTCCCTTCTCGCCGGGACGCATGGACGCGTCGCAGGAGCAGACCGATGTTCACTCGTTCGCCGTACTGGAGCCGACCGCGGATGGATTCCGCAACTACGTTCGCAAGGGACACGAGGGGTCGGCGGCCGAGCTACTGGTGGATAAAGCGCAGTTGATGAGGCTGACGGCTTCCGAGATGACGGTTCTGGTCGGTGGCATGCGCTCCTTGAATGCAAACTTTGGGCAGTCCCAACACGGTGTTTTCACCAAGCGACCCGAAACATTGACCAATGATTTCTTCGTGAATCTCCTCGACATGAACG
This sequence comes from uncultured Gammaproteobacteria bacterium, assembly GCA_963702735.1. GTDB lineage: Bacteria > Pseudomonadota > Gammaproteobacteria > Steroidobacterales > Steroidobacteraceae > Bog-1198. The sequence goes on from CAVPDW010000004.1 coordinate 641,747, forward strand.
CGAAGTGGCAGAAGTCCGCCACGTCGGAAGGATTGCTGGAGGGGCTCGATCGGGCGACCGGCAAGCTCAAGTGGACCGGCACCATCGTTGATCTCGTCTTCGGTTCGAACTCCCAGCTCCGAGCCCTCGCGGAAGTATACGCGTGCAGCGACTCATCGCAGGCGTTCGTGCGTGACTTTGTGGCAGCCTGGAACAAGGTTATGAACCTGGATCGTTATGACCTGGCGCGATAATCAATAATAGATATCTAGTCTAGCTTGCGGTCGAACGCCTATGTGTCATTACGATTCGAACCTGCCCACGGCGACCCGACCATCTCGTATTGTTGACTTCAGGATGTCGACCAAGTGGCACGGCTGATGAGGCTGATGCGAGGATGACGCGCAGAAGCTGGACTCGTTGGAGAGAGAGGGCACTGTCGTGAGCCGCGGCGTGTTTGAGACGTTCGCCCGTCACTGGAATTCAGTTGGAGCGAGATCGCGACTATTCCTGAAATCACTCAGATTTTTTATATTTAACATAATATACATTATGCGAAGTATGATTGTGCGGAGCCGAACCCTAAAGTGGTATATTCTTCAAGACTCAAGGTGTCGCACAATGCGCGCAGCTGGGCCGGCTCATCGTTGACGATGATCAACCGTGCGGAGCCGCCGTTCACGACGCCCACTCCGCGAGCGCTGCGTGCAATTCATGCAGCCGCGGCGGCTTCCTCAGCAGCTTAAGACCGCACAGCAATGCCTCCAACGGCCGCCTCAGTACCGCCATGCGAATTTTCCATACGCACTACGCTCAATTTCCACCCGCGTGGGATCAGGGAAACCATACTCGGTGTGATGGTTGTGCAGCAGATTCTGTCCCGTCAGCGACAGATCGAACCGCTCTGTCGCGTGCCACGCGAGTCGCGTATTGAGTTCGAAGTAGGCGGGCACGTTACCGGGCATCGGCCCATTGTTGGTGAGCAGCGAGTCGACCCAGCGTAAGGCGGCATCCAGTTCGAGGCGCTCCGGCAGGTTCAGCGAGGAGCGCAGCGACACCTGGTGCTTCGGATCCGCCGTTTCGTTGAGCCCATTGGAGAGATCGTACTGACCGGGTTTGACCCGCAGGTTCTCGCGCAGCAAGGTATAGCCCGCATGCAGCGACCAGGCATCCGTCACTTGATAGTTACCGCTGAACTCCATCCCATAGGTATCGCCTTCCAGATTGTTGGCGAAGTACAGCGGCAAAATGGTGCCCGGAGTGAAGCTCGTACTGCGCACGTCGTTGTATTGATTGTAGAAGGTCGAGACGGATGTAGTGAATTTCGATGTCAGCTGGGCGCGATACCCCAGCTCGTAGGCGATCAGCGCCTCGGATGTGAAATCGGTGCCGCCCTTCAGAATCACCAGATAAGGCGGGGTTCCCTCGGAGAGGTCATGATCAATGCGCGAGGGAGTGCGCACGGCGCGCGACACAGCGGCCCACAGATTCTGACTCGAGTTCAAGTTCCAACTGAAGCGCGCATCCGGTTCGAACTCAAAGCCGGTGTAGCTGTTGTGTTCCAGCTTGGTCCCAAGAGTGAACGACACATTCTGCCGTAGTGCAAGCTCATCTTGGACGAATGTACTGTACAGGTTCTGATCCAACACGGCGGGGAAAAATCCCAGCGCAGGCGCGTTGATGACCGAATCGTCGGTGCGGCGAAACCCGAGGCCCCAGGTCACCGCATTGCGCGCGTCGAGCCGGAATCGGTGCTGGAGGTCCACATCGTAGGTAGTCAAATCATCGTAGAAGATGCCCGCAGGGCTGAACGGTAGTCCGGCAGCCATCAGCGGCGACACCGGATCAGCCAGATGCGTCTGATCGAAGTAGGACTGCAGGCTTAAGCTAGAGTCGTTCGATAAGTTCCGCGTCCATCGGCCCAGCAGGTTGCCGCCGCTCGAGTCGGCGGTGCCGCCGGTCTGCTCATTCTCATGGCTGTCATAGAAATCACCCTGCACCGTCAACTGGTCACGCGCAGAGACATCCGAGTCGACGCGGAATCCCGCCCGATCTTGGTGCCAGGCATCCGCTGCGGAGTTGCCGTCGGTCTGAACCTCGGCGCCGCGATCGAAGTACTTGCCGTAGACGCGGAATTGAGTGTCCGGGCCCAGCGAACCGCCGAAGCGCGCGCCGGCAAAGCCCTGAGGCTGCGATCCGCCGCCGGCGTCCGCGTACGTTCCCTCGGTGTCCTTTGCGCTCTTGGTGATGATGTTGATCACGCCGTTGACGGCATTCGCGCCCCACAGCGCACCTCCCGGTCCACTGATCACTTCGATATGATCGATGTCTTCGAGCAGGTAATCCTGCACATCCCAGAACACCCCCGAATACAGCGGTGTATACACGGTCCGGCCATCGATCATGACCAGCAGCTTGTTGCCCAGATCGGTGTTGAAGCCGCGCGCGCTGATGGCCCAATCGTGGGAATTCTTCTGTGCCACCTGCAAATTGTCGGCCAGCCGCAAAGCCTCGGGCAGGCTGGTGGCTCCCGAACGCCGTATTTGCTCCTGCGTGATCACTTGAATCGCGGAAGCCGCCTCGATCAGCTTCTCCGGGTGCCTCGCGACCGAGGTCACCTCGACATTCATCAGGTCTTCGACGTTCATCTGCTTCAGTTGGCCCATGGTGGGCGCGCCGCTGTCCGCCAGGGCGGGGGGCGCTGTCATGGACATCAGCAGACTCAGCGTCACTGCGTACTGCCTGCAAACTTGGCGGCTGGTTGTCACGGCATCGTTCCTTGGTCCGTACCGCATCATAGCCGCCCGTGCGGAGCGATGCACCATCCTGCGAACTGTCGACCGGATACCAGCCGCAATGAAGGGTGCAGCACATTAAACAATCCGATTGTGATGCCCGTCTCACTTTGCGGGAGCCCGATATTCGTCGGACAACCGCCCCCTTAAGAATTCAAGCGCCCGCACGATAGCTTGTGAATTCGGGAACCGCTCAAGCGAAGGAGATGCCGTGGATTTGCGCGCCGAAAACGCGATGCTTCGCGCACAGCTGGCGCTGCGGGACCACGCGCTCGATGCCACCTCCACCTTCTTTGTCATTACTGAATACAGAGTGCCCGAGCCCATCATCGTCTATTGCAACCAGGCGGTCGCTGCTCAACACGGCTTTAGCTGCAAGGAGTTGATCGGTCAACCGGTGGGTGTCTTGCGGCAGTGGGTCAGCCAGGAAGCCACCTATCTCGCGGAAGTGGAGGCCACTCTGCGCGCCGGCCGCACCTATGTTCGTGAAGACGAGATAACTCGCCGCGACGGCAGCACTTACTGGCTGGGAATGACGATTCGACCGATATTCGACGCCGACGGCCGATTCACGCACTCCGTAGCCGTGGGCGCCGACATCACCGCCAAGCGCGAAGAGGCCCGCAAGAAGCAAGAACTGCAGGACAAGCTGGTCGAGGAGATGCGCGAACGCGAGCGCATGGTCATGGAGCTGCAACTGTCGCAAAAGCTCGAATCAGTGGGCCGCCTAGCCGCCGGCATTGCCCACGAGATCAACACTCCGATCCAATACGTCGGTGACAGTCTGCACTTCTTGCGCAGCGCCTTCGATGACTTGAATCAGGTCCTCGATGGCTGTCGAGCGGCCATCGAAGCGCTGCCCGACAGCTCATCGTCGCAGGCACTGCGCGTGGGCCTGGACGAAGCGGCCGGCCGCCTCGATCTCGCCCTCCTGCACGCCGAGGTTCCCAAAGCTTTCGAGAGAACCTTCGATGGCGTCGAACGCGTCACCAATATCGTCAAGGCCATGAAGGAGTTTGCGCATCCGGACACCATTGAGCAAAGCCCGTCCGACTTGAACCACGCCCTGCGAACGACGCTGCTGGTCGCCTCCAACGAGTACAAGTACTTGGCCAAGATTCATACCCACTTTGCGGAACTGCCGCATGTCATGTGCAACGTCGGTGAGCTCAACCAGGTGTTCTTGAATCTCATCGTCAACGCCGCGCACGCAATTCAAGAGGCCGGCAAAGATCTGCATAGCGGAGAAATCAGGATCAGCACCGCGGTGGCCGGCGAAGCGGCCATCGTCCGCATCAGCGACAATGGCTGCGGCGTGCCCGAGGAGAATCTCTCCAAACTCTACGATCCATTCTTCACCACCAAGGAGGTCGGCCGCGGCACCGGACAAGGACTGGCCATCACCCGTTCTATTCTAGTGGACAAGCATGGAGGCGACATTAGCGTGCAGAGCAAAGTCGGAGTCGGCACGGAGTTTACCTTGCGGCTGCCCATCGCCGGCCGCGCCGCCCGGGTGGCTCCATGAAGAATATCGTCTTCGTGGATGATGAGCGCGAGCTGCTGGACGGCCTGCGCGCCCGCCTCTACAAACATCGGCACGACTGGAACATGCAGTTCCTGGTCAGCGGCAATGAGGCCATTGCCGCCTTCGAAAAGCAACCGGTCGATTTGGTCGTCTCGGACGTGCGCATGCCCGGCATGGACGGCGGGCAGCTGCTCACCGTCGTCAAACAGCGCTGGCCCAATACCGTGCGCATCATCGTCTCCGGGTATTCCGATCCTGTCCAAGCCGTGCGGCTGACCTCACTGGCCCATCAATACGTCGCCAAGCCCTGCGATGGTCAGCAATTGGAAAACATCATCGAGCGTTGCTTCAATTTACAAGACCTCTTGAGTGAGGAACCCTTGCGCAAGGTGGTAGGCCGCATCGGCAAGCTGCCCGCCATACCTAAGACCTACGGCCGGCTGCAGGCGGCGTTGTCGCAGCCCAACGTCACCGCCTCCCAAATCGGCGACATCATCAACTCCGACGCCGCACTGGCCAGCAAGGTGCTGCAAATCACCAATTCCGCATTCTTTCGCCTGCGCAAGCCCATGGTGCGAATCAAGGATGCCGTGACTTATCTCGGGTTTGCCACCATTCGCAATCTCGTTCTCTCCGCAGAAATCGTGTCGCAATGGAATACCCCGAAAGACTTGGCCGACGTCGATCCCGAACATCTGCAAAATCACGCTCAATTTGCGGCGGCGGCATGCAAGTCGCTGGCCGGCGGCCGCGCCACCCCTGACGATGCGTGGCTTGCCGGCCTGTTGCACGACATCGGCTATTGGGTGCTCGTCCAGGAATGTCCTGACGAATTGGCTCGAGCCGTCGAGCTCTCCCGCGCGCAGCATCTGCCCCTGTTCGAGTGCGAACGACAGAGCATTGGAGCGAGCCATGCGCAGATCGGCGCCTACCTGCTTGGGTTGTGGGGACTGCCCTATGCCGTCGTCGAGGCGGTGGCCCTGCACCACACGCCCTTGGCCGTGACACCCCACGGCTATGACCTGCTCGGCGCATTGGCCGTATCGCACGCTCTTCTGGAACCCCACAGCGCGCACGCACTATTCGACATAGGCGTAGCCGACCACGGCCCCGCTCACTCTGCGGTGGATGCGGCCTACCTCGCCGGCGTGAATGCTCCTTTCGATTGGCAAGAAGCCGAACGCCGCGTGCGCTCGAGCGCTACACCCAACACTTAAATTTCACCGGACTACCGCCCCATGACCTCCCAAGCGTTGCCCAGTATTCTCTGCGTGGATGATGAGCCGCGCGTCGTCGATGGGCTGGCGCTGCACCTGCGTCGCGACTATCAGGTTCTGATCGCCCACGGCGGCCAGAGCGCCTTGCAGCTCCTCAAGGAGAAAGGCGCTCCCGCCGTTGTCGTGTCCGACATGCGCATGCCCGGCATGGACGGTGCAACGCTGCTCAAGCACGTCAAGAATCTGTATCCGGAAACCACCCGCATTCTGCTCACCGGTGATACCGGCCGCGACGCGGCGGTTTCCGCGGTGAACGACGGGCAGATTTTCCGCTTCCTCACCAAACCCTGTCCACCCGATCAATTACGCTCCGCCATCGACGCGGCCGTCACCCAGCACCAGTTGTTGTGCGCCGAACGAGTCTTGCTGCAAGAAACGCTGATTGGCTGTCTCAAGGCCCTGGTCGACGTCCTCGCCATGACCAACCCCGTGGCCTTCGGCCGGGCGACTCGGGTGACTCGCTTGGCGACCGACTTGGCCGCGGCGTTGGGCTACTCTGGTTTCTGGCAACTGCAGGCCGCGGCCATGCTGTCGCAAATGGGTTTTGTATCCCTGCCCGTCGAATTGGCCGAGAAAGTTTACTACGGCAAGCGCCTGACCTCGGAAGAGAAAGCGCTCGTCGACGGCGCTCCGGCCGTCGTCCAGAAACTCCTCGGCCACATTCCCCGGCTCGAACCCATCCTCGACATTCTGGCGGCCAGCCGGCACGTCAAGAGCGAAGCGCCCGAAGGCCTGATCAAACAGGGTTCAAGCATCCTGCGCTTGGTCCAGGAATATGATGCCCACATCGCGCAGGGACTCACCGCCCGCGCGGCGGTCGATGCGATCCGCGCTCAAACGGCACGGCACGAATCGGTTCTCGTCGAGTCGCTTGAATCGATGGTGGGCGCCACCCTTGGCACTCCGCAGGTGACCGAAGTTTGCGTGGCCCGCGTCACGCCCGGCATGGTGTTCATTGACGACCTACGAACCTCGGTGGGTGCACTCTTGGTGCCGAAGGGATTTGAGGTCACCGAGACTTTCCTGGAGCGCTTGCGAAACTTCGCTCCCTCCATCCTGCAGGAAAGAGTTCGTGTGACCCACGTTTCCGCACGCGCTGACTAGCGAACAGATTCATAATATGCCGGTGCCAGGGGTGATCGCACGCAAAGTAAGGACGTCCTGGCCCTGGGTCGCGGCAGCGAATATCTCGGTATCGCTCGCACACCTCGCTGGGCCGCAGGATGCACACTCGTTGAAACACCTCAACTCCAGCGCGGCCGGGCAGTATACAAAGGGCCGCTTGTTGCGCTCCCTAGCGCAACGGTTTACCGTAATGAAGTTCGTTGAGGTGTCATCCATTGGCGTCGACAGAGAGCAAAGGGATTTGCATGACTCGCGTAACTTCACGGATGCGTCTTGCCGCAGCAATTCCGCATCCATCGTCCTCTTCAGGGCCAATGGCGCCCCTCGCCGCCTTGCCCCCGATGATTGTTGCCACAAATCCCTGGCGAAGGGGACGAGAAGCGCTGCCGACAGGGGTGGCTTGTTAGGACAGAAATTCTTCCGGGATAAGTGGATCTGCCTGAGCGGTTGATGTGGTCGTGTCTTGCTCTTCGGTCTTCGTCAATGGTCTTGAACAGAGAAGGTCTGCCGCGTTCAGCGCCAGAAGCTCCGGGATTTTTCTGCTGACCGGAAAATCCGACCGCCGTAAACGCTCCAGGAACCGAGATAGCGGGTCTCCCGAGATCTCGGCTCCTGCGGCTTTCTATGCGGATCAATTTTCTCAGCCAAGAAAAAACCCGGAGCTTCTGCTGCCTTCGACATAAGACCGCGCTTGGGTAGGAGCGATAGCAAAAGATCAGAGACGAAGACTTGACGACGAACGCCTCGCAGGGTTCAATCACTCAGCAGATCTTTCCACTTATCCCGGAAGAATTTCTGTCCGAACTACCCGAGCCACCGCTGAGCACTCCTTCGCAGCCGCCGGCTCCTGATGGCCCATGACCGAAAAATCACCCCTCAGGTCAGCCCGCTCGGGTGGGGACAACGCCAAATAGGAATCCTCTCATCCTTGCAAGTCGCTTGGTTACCTTCGGAAAGCACTTCTTCCAAGGGTGATCCTCGTAGCGATATTTTGAGACCACCCAGCTTCGGATCACCAGGTACGAGAGCGGCAAAAATACATTCACAACAAGGCACGTTCCAAGGAATTCGTTGCTAATTATAGGAAAGAATAAAGCCAATCCGTAGCAGACGAATCCAATTATTAAGAACACAAAGCCGGCCGTATAACTCCTCCAAGTCGCCCAGGAGTCGACGTCCGCGAGAATGCTCGTAGTTGTCAGGTCCTTATATCTTGCATCCGTCTGACTAAACCGAAGCTGTCCATACCAAAACGCCAGTCCAGAACGCTGTAGGTAGAACATGAGTGCGGAAAGAAAGCACATTAGGCAACCCAAGCCAATGTATAGCTTGTGGGTGCCCCAAAGCGAAGTAAGAGAAGTGACTGCGTTGTTGCCAGGCGCGCCGGCCGTACGATCAAGAACGAGTGCAGGAACAGCAACAGCAAAAGCGGTCAGCAATCCCATGATGGTCATTTCTTTGTCAAGGTATTCACAATAGTCTCCGGTGGGATCAGCCTCTGCCATAACTGTCTCCGGCATGCTTGCAACTTCATTCAGGAATTCAGGCAATGCGCGTCAAGCACCTGCCGTGCTCCGGTCGGCTACGCAGTACGATGACTACCGTGGTAGGTAAATCCCAAAGCGGTCTGGGCCTTTTTCAAGGCTATAGTTCTTTGCAAGAGATTGTAAAGAGGGCCTCACCCTATCGTTCAACGTTCGAATCGACGCCTGGCCGCACCCACATTCGGACATCTCGGGTCCCTCCAAGATTCGGATCCTTGACACACGTTATCGCATCGCGTCAAATAAAGAAATCGCGCGGCGGCGCATACCCCGAGCCCCAACACCGGCTGCATGATCAAACAGGTGGCCGAATCCCCGCGTAATGCAAGTTGGGCGTGCTGGAACCTTGGACGCAATTGGAAGAATCGAGCTAAAATTAGGCCGCCTTTGGGATTAACAGGGAGTTGATCATGGATTCAAGGCGCTATCTAGCATCTGGGTGCATGATTGCGACAGGACGTAGCAACGGAATCGACAAGATTCAATGGCAGCGATCGCTTGTGTTAGCCGTCGCTTTGATTTGTGTAACGGCCTCGATCGCGCTCGCGCAGTCTCCGCCGGCCGCGGGCAATCTGCCGCTCTCCGCCACCGCCGACGGCCTGCAGATAGTCGCCCTGGCGGAATCCGCAGATTCCGATCCCATCAATGGGAAGGCGAGCCATATCCGCCTCAACAGCAGATTGTGGGTGATTCTGAATCAATCCCTCCCTGACGGTGCGACGAAATACGCCCTATTTTTAAATGACGAGGAGATCAAGGGCCTGGATCCTCCGCTGGTCACGAGCTACCGGTCGCAGCCCGCGCTTCTTTTTAAACTAAAGCGGACCTCGCTGAATGACACGTTCTGGAGGGAATTGCTGGGTTCCCCGCGCAGTGAACATGTCAATGTTGGCGTGTCGCTGGGACGTCAATCTGGAGCAGCGCCCTCTGAGAGAATTGTCGGTACGCCGGCCAGCGCGACCTTCGGACTCGAGGTCTTCACCAGCTTGGATCTTGCCCTCGCGGCCGGAGCCGTCTTGCTGGTCCTCATACTGGTTTGGGGTCATGCTCGCAGTCGAACAACCCTCCGCGACAATCTGTTGCCGCAGCTAGCACCTGCGCAACAGCCGTACAGCCTGGGGCGCTCGCAGATGGCCTTCTGGTTCACGCTCATCTTTGCGGCATTTGTGGTCCTGTTTTTTCTTCTGCAGGACACCAATGTTCTGACCTCCCAGGCGTTACTGCTGATGGGAATATCCGGCGGCACCGCCGCCGCGGCCGTCGCTGTGGATGTCGCCAAGACTTCGCCGGCCGATGTTGCGAACTGCGCCCTTCGAGCGCTGGGGCTGAATACCTACGAGGATGTTCAGCGTGTGGAACAGGAAATCCTCGCTCGTCAGCAACAGCTGGCCACGCTGCCAGCCACGAGTCCACAGCGAACGCAACTTCAGATTGAAATCAACGACCGCAACAGCGTGCTACGCACTTACCATACCAAGATGCAACCGTTCGTGAGCCAGGGATGGTTCAAGGACGTCACGACTGATATCAATGGCCCCACGGTACATCGGCTCCAGGTGGTGTTCTGGACGGCTGCGCTCGGCGCGATTTTCTTGTATTCCGTCTATCGTACTCTGGCGATGCCGGAGTTTAACGGCACATTACTGGCGCTCATGGGGATCAGCAGTGCGGGCTATGTGGGGTTCAAGATTCAGGAAGTGAACAGCTGACATGGCGGACATTCAACATGTCGTGGTGCTCATGTTGGAGAATAGATCTTTCGACTCCATGCTCGGGCGTCTGTACCCCGGAGATGCCAACTACAGGGGTCTGACGCTTCGCGAATACAACAACTATCAGAGCACCGGATACGGAGTCTGGAACGACACGAGCGTGCTTCCGAGTACTGCCACCATTCCGGATCCGGATCCCGGCGAGTTATTCACAGATATGAATACTCAGTTGTTTGGCAACCCGCTCCGGCCGGACACTGCAGCTGATATGAGTGGCTTTGCGCAAAGTTACGCAACCCAGCCGGGGAAGGGCATCTATGCGCCATCCGCGGTCATGCATTACTTCACACCGGATCAGGTTCCGGTGATCAGCGCGCTGGCCGCAAAATTCGGAGTCTGCGATCAGTGGCACGCCTCTGCGCCATGTCAGACGTGGCCGAATCGCTTCTTTGCCCACACTGGCACCTCATTGGGATGTGTCAACAATAAGGACTTCTCCATTCCGTTTACCGCCCCCAGCATCTTCGGCCAGTTGCAGAATGCCGGGATCTCCTGGCGGGTGTACTTCCACGACATGCCACAATCGATCTTGCTCAAGGACGTCTGGCTGCACGCCGTCACCCACTATCGGGGCTTCTCGCAATTTCTGGCGGACGCCCAATCCGGAACGCTGCCCAATTACAGCTTTATCGAGCCGCGGTACTTCGCAGATCTGTTTGGTGTATTCAGCCCGAATGATGAACATCCACCCCATAACGTCGTTTACGGCGAAACGCTGATCGCCACTGTCTACAACGCGCTGCGCAGTTCGGTGTGCTGGAAGAACACGTTACTCATCATTACGTATGATGAGCATGGCGGCTGTTACGATCATGTACCGCCGCCAACAGCCACACCGCCGGACAACTATGTTTCGCAATCGGATCAGTTTGCGTTCAACGCCTATGGGGTCCGCGTTCCCGCGGTGATCGTCTCTCCCTGGATTCCGCCAGGAAGCAAGATCCGCAATCCGCAAGGTGGCGATGGGACTGGAACACCGTTCGATCACACCTCCATCATCCGGACGGTGCGCGATCTGTTCTTGGGCGGGGTAGGTCCGCTGACTGCTCGCGACGCTGCAGCGCCGAGTCTTGTTGACGCACTCAGCCTTCCGGATGCCACCAACCTAGGTCCGCCGAGCCTCACGCCTTCGGCCGCACAGGGAACGCTTGCGCAGGTATCCACCCTGGCATATGGGCAACCGAATGGCATTCAGGCAGCACTCGCGGCCGCAAGCCACAATCTTCCCGCCAACGCTCCCGCATCCGTGGCCGCCCTTCCCGCCGCCGCGACGCCGCTGACGTCCGCAAGCTATTCGACTGTGGCCACCGCAGCAGCTACAGCGACCGACCGTATTAAGTCATTTCTGGGCGTCTGAGGCGAGCCTGTGTCCGGCCACATGCGGCTGGGGCGGTATTGGTTGACCTTTCCTAACAACGGGTTGGAGCGAATCGCGGGTCGTAACTTGAGTGAACTAAGTTGACCTCCACTAAGCTGCCGGTCGCGGAGGTCCGCAGAGGGTCGACACGAATCTATGGCAGGTTATCGTGTCGGCATCGGGCAGTACCCGGGCCAAGTCCGGCCAGTGATGGTTTCGGAGCTGTTACGGCGAAGGGGACGTTCGTTATGTCAACCTTGACACCTGCTTGGCGTATTCAGCTACCAGCCCAGCGTAGTCCTTCATCGCCGGAAATTTCTCGAAGCTATGACGAGCCGGAGTAGTCGCCCAGGGAAGTTTTTCGCTCGTGTAGGACTCTATAAACGGCACAAACCAAGACACCTCGTCGAACATCGTTGGCCTAACGTTGACGAACTGATCGACGCCGTGCGGCCTTGTGAACACCCAGCTCATGGAGTGTGCACAAAAGAAGTGCCGGTGCTCGGTGGAGTCCGCCGATGACAGGCTCGCCTTTCGTTACCACGAAGCCGTTAGTTGGAAACATGGCAGTCAAGGAAAATGCACTGGCGCTCATACGCTGACAGCCCGTACAGTGACAGGCCATAGTCAAGATTGGGGGTGCGGTTGCTTGAAACCGCAATTGTTCGCAGCGGCATCCCCCGTTGCAAGGCAAAGGCCGGTTCGTCGTCATGTGTTGTTCCTAGTGTTGAATATAGATTTGGGGAATTATAGCCGGCTGAAAAAGCCGCCGCTCGTGACAGGCTGTAGAGGGTCGAGAGTTCGCAGTGAGCGACCGACGCCGCGCGACGATCTCTGGACGGCCATGAGCGGTCCTCGTTACTGCTCAATGGACCGCCAGATACCGGACATTCGCCAAGGTTCAGATCACGTTACTCTGCCGTTCAACGCCTGTGTCAACACCTATCGGATTGTGCTGCGACTGAAATCGGGGTGAAATGCTCACCCGACCGCTCAAGCCATGGAGAGTGCCATGAGTACCATTCCCGCCTGGATTCACGCCAAGGGTGTTGTGAGCGAGCGGCGCACAAACTACCCTGAGCCCTTTGCGCAGCGCGTCGCCGGCCGAGAGCGCCGTCGTCTAGAGGCAACGCATTTGTGCGTAACGGCACCGTGTGCCGAACCCGAAGGGTCCGGTCAGTGCATATGTTGCACCAGTGAGCCATATGCACTATGATGCCGAATGCCCACAGTGGAACGGTTCAATCGCTGTCGCATCGAGATGTACTTCAAAGACCACGCGCCTCCGCACTTTCACATCGTCACAACAAGTAACGAACGTATATCTGTGGTTATCGAATCGCTCGAAGTATTGGCGGGCACGGCCGATTCACGCGATGTGACCGAGGCGCTCACTTGGGCCCAAGACTAACCGCGATACGTTGCGTCGCCTGTGGCGGGAATACTCGGAGTGAAAGACTTATGAGGATCAATGAGGGCAAGGTGCATCGAATCACGAGCGTGAAGAGCGCGGGAGATCGAGCTGTACGGCTACGCTTTGACAATGGCAAGACCTACACGGTCGATCTACGCGTGCTCGTGCGCCACTCAAGGGGATTGAAGGCGTTGCGCGGGGCATCGCTCTTTGCGCGCGTCGACCTTGGCGAAGGTGGCCACAGTATCGCCTGGCCCGGCGACCTCGATCTCGGTGCGGATACGCTCTGGGAACTGGCCCTTGAACAGAACGGCCGGACCGATGCAGTCGAGTTCATCCGCTGGCGCTGGCGTAACGGACTCAGCCTGACCAATGCAGCTGAGGCGCTCGGGCTCTCCCGGCGTCAGGTGGCTTATTACGCCAGTGGCGAGCACGAGGTTCCACGCACCGTACTCCTGGCCTGCAAGGGCTGGGAAGCCGAGCAACGCGCGGCAGCATAGACCCGACAGAATCGGAATCAGGACGGGGCTCTGGCGTCGAATTCTTCGTCGGCCCGTTCGAACGGAGCGGATGCGGCAGACCGCGCCTATCCACGTGGGAAAAGCAGAGTGAGAAAATAAGGCGCCCTCCTCTTCAACACGACATTTCCACTTTGGAGAAAACACGTCTTGTGCATTTTGGAGAGACAGAAGCAGATGCCACTTTCACATCAGCTCAAGAATTTCATCGTCTGGATCATCTTCTATGTCCAAGGCAACTGCCAACGCGATTCGCAGTTGCTTTAGCTTTGCCAACGACAGCGCACCGATATGGTCGGTAAGCATGCTCTTCTCAAGGCGTGTAATTTGGTCGCAATTGATGACTGAATCGTGCTTCAAGCCCTCGTCGACCCCGACCCGTACTTCGGTCGACAAGCCGACGCCGGAAGTGTTGATTGGCGCGCAGAGAACGCGATTAGCCTTTGAATCCAGCAGATCCTGGCGGCCCACCACAGCGAAGCAGCGCGACTTTTTTGGATCGCCGTGTTGGGGTTGACGGACACGGTAAATCTCGCCGCGGCGCAAGCCCGAGGACATGACGACTTACTCCACGGTCCAGTTTGCCTGGTAGCTCGCGCTATCGTCGCCTTCGGCATTCAACGAATCTGCGTGTCTATTCAAAAGCATCAGCTCTCTCTCTCGGCGCCGCTCCTTCAGCTGGCGTGCCGCGTAGCTTTGGACAGCTCGCTCAATCCAGGCGGATCGTTGAGCCGCGCCCGCCAACGAATCGATGACCTTCAGAAGATTGCCCGAAAGTGTGATCGATGCTTTTGCCTTGGTGGCAGGCGTAGCAATGAGCGCTGAAAGCGCGGCAAGCTGATTTGCAGATAACGCTCTTGTCCCCATGCGATAAACAATACTACCTTTTATCCTCCCAATCAACCCACCTCGACCGCGCTGCAAGCTATCGCGCAACAGAGCTGAGCCGAAAACGCTGCTTGAGTCTCAATTGGTGTTGCGCTCATACCGACTTCGTCGCGCAACAAGGAATGTATTTTCCTGTCGCAACACCCTTCTCATCCAGAAATTGCTGGTTATGAGGCAAGGCAGCTTAAATTTTCGTGCAAATATCGTGACTGAACGCCGCAACACGAGGCCCTACATACCAAAACTACGAAGTGTGATTGTAGAGGCTAAGTAGAGATGTCCCCATTGAGCCGCTAATCCGCCAGACCCATGACGAACGCCAAGGCAACATTCAGTCGCGCAATATCCTGATCGTCAAGATGGCCGATCCGCCGTCCGATTCGTTCGCGCCTGATCGTGACGGGCTTATCGGCCATGACTTGTGACCTCGCGCGCAAGCCATTTGTCGCTGTCGGATCGACCGTCACGCGAAAATCCGGTGCATTGCTGCACTCAGAGGTCATCTGGCAAACCACCACCGATGCATGATTAGCCGGGAAGGCATCCGTCTGCACGATCACCGCCGGCCGCGGCTTGCCATAGTCGCCCGCCGCCGCAACCGTAACCACGTCGCCGCGCTTCATCCGCGGTCAAATTCCGATACCGCCTCAATCCACCCTAACGCCGCCAGCTCGCGGGCTCGATCCAAGCCTGCAACCTCCCGGGCTATCCGTCGCCGAATCGCCTTCGACCGTGCATCTGGCACGACCAGGCGCAATTCTCGTAAGCCGCGCGCGTGCCGTCGCTCACGCATGGCCCTCATTCGTTCAGCTGCCGCCATTGTATTTCCCCAATGATCGTAACGCGTGACAGTGTAACGCGTTACGTCCGCGGCCGCAATGACGCCCGGGCGGTCTCGAGAGAAGCCTCAACCATTTGATACGTATAACTATTTGTTGATCGGTAATATTGAGCTTGGCATGCATTATGCGCATCTTGCAGCGATGTACGGCGAGCGTGTGCCCATCGCGACCATGATCGGTGGCTGGGAAATCCGCTCTTCAAACCGCGTCAGTTTCACAACTCGCGATTGCCGCAAGAGGCGTTGCGGTACGATGAACCACGAATTTACCCTATGACGGATAGCCCTCCCATTCCCGCGATACCGCACGCCGGTGCGGCGCCCTACCGTCCGCGCGCCGAGCAGGCGTTCACACGCGCTACAGGCGGCCCTCTACTGACCGGCAACGCGCTCGAACTGTTGATCGATGCGCCGGCGCACTTCGATGCATGGCTGAGGGCGATCCGCGGCGCGCGCCGGCGCGTTCTGCTCGAGAACTACATCATCCGCGATGACGAGGTCGGCTGTGAATTTAGGGATGCGCTGGTGGAGCGTGCCAAGGCCGGCATCATGGTTGCCGTGGTGGTTGATTGGCTCGGCTGCCTGGGCCAGTCGCGCAGACGCTTCTGGACTCCGTTGCGCGCCGCGGGCGGAAAGGTGCGGGTGTTCAATCCGCCGCAATGGGGCGAGCCGTTCGGCTGGATCAGCCGTGATCACCGCAAGTTGCTGGCCGTCGACGGCACTCTCGGCTTCCTATCGGGCGTGTGCATCAGCGCAAAATGGCTCGGCAACCCAGCCCGCAACGTGCCGGCCTGGCGCGATACAGGCGTTGCGGTGCGCGGCCCCGCCGTGGCGGAAATCGAGGCCGCGTTCGCGCACAGCTGGAGCAGCTTGGGCACGGCGCTGGACGGCCTGTCGGACGATCCGGAGCCGATCGAGCCCCAAGGCTCGGTGGCTTTGCGGGTGATCGCCACGCAACCGTCCGACGCCAGCCTATACCGTCTCGATCAACTGATCGCCTCGACGGCCCGCGCCACTCTATGGCTCACCGATGCGTACTTCGTCGGTATAACGCCCTACGTGCAGGCACTGGTCGCAGCCGCGCGCGATGGCGTCGATGTGCGCATGCTGGTGCCGGGCAGCAGCGACATCCCCCTCGTTGCCGGCGTGTCGCGCTCGGGCTATCGCCCGCTGCTGAAGGCGGGCATTCGAGTGTTCGAATGGAACGGCTCGATGCTGCACGCCAAAACAGCGGTCTGCGATGGACAGTGGGCTCGAGTGGGCTCGTCGAATCTCAACATCTCCAGCTGGCTGGGCAATCGCGAGATAGACGTGGCGGTGGAGGATGCGGGTTTCGCCGGCTTGCTCGCCGCACAGTACGAACGCGATCTTCAGAACGCCACCGAAATCGTGCTGGCCCCGCGCCGCTATCGCCGCAGCGAGGAGATTCTCGACAGCTCGGCGCGGCCTCCCAGGATCCGCCGAGCCGGCGGCAGCGCCAGTCGCGCGGCGGCCGGCGCACTGCGCATCGCGAACAGCGTTGGAGCCGCGCTGACGAATCGTCGGGTGCTCGCCGACGCTTCCATCGGTCCGCTGCTCACGGGTGCGCTGGTGCTCGCGGCACTCTCGATTGTCGGCGTCTTGTGGCCTCGAGCAATTGCGTGGCCGGTCGCTGCGCTGGGGGGTTGGCTCTGCATCAATGTTGGGGTACGCAGCTGGCGTCAATTCAGGCGGCGCGGGCGCAGGTCGCGGGATGCAACGGGCGACGATTGAGGCGTCCCGCATATTCACCCCATTTGCAGCCCTGCCCTGCCGTGTTTTGCCGGCCACAGTGTATAATCGGGCAAGTTCTGGAGGTATTTATGGCCGCTCACCTGCGCGCTATCAGCACAATTGCCACAGTACTCATGCTCGCCGCCTGCGCAGCCAATAATGCGGGACTAAGGCAACAGTCCGCAGCGTCTCAGGCGCAGAATTCTGCTTGCCTCAATCAAACTGGAAGTAGAATCGCGGACAGGCCGGCGAATTGCATGGAATTTGGCCGATCCTATTCGAACGATGACGTCAAGCGCACCGGATATGTGGTGACGGGCGATGCGCTGCGTCATCTCGATCCTGCGGTACATTAGCGCTCGAGGTTCCATTCGCTTCGGACGGTTGAATCCGCTGGGCGGGCGGCCGGGCCGCCGCCTCCCCGTCCCAGCCAATAATTCGAGTAGAATTGCTGCATTGAAGCGCCCGGCAATGCGCCCGCAATTCAGGGGATAAGCTTGATCTACCCGATGTTCGCGATGGTCATACTGACCGCGTTCGTCCTGGCGACTCTGTTTCGCTCGCGCGTCGGCGCAGTTCGTCAGGGCCTGATATCGGCCTCGTATTTCAGGATCTACCAGGGCGAAATAGAACCCGAATCCTCCGCCAAACCGGCTCGGCATTTCGCCAACCTCTTCGAAGCCCCCGTCCTGTTCTACGTCGGCTGCCTGGCCGCAATGATCACGCACTTCACCGGCGTTGCGATGCAGGCATTGGCATGGATTTACGTCGCTGCGAGAGTCGTGCACGCGTACGTGCATCTTGGAGGCAATCGCCTACGGCATCGCATGCGCGCCTACTTTTTCAGCTGGGGTGTCTTGTTGACGATGTGGATTTACCTGCTCGTCGGCGTCAGCATCGGTTCCCGCTGAGCCGCAGACCGACCGGTTCTCACCTTAACTGGCTGTCCTTGCTTCCCCGGCGGTTGTAGCCCGCGAATTTCGCAGCATCTCGGTCCAGGGCATCCTGGCAAGCGAGGCATAGGCGGACGCTGGGAATGGCGTCCCGGCGCGCCTGAGGAATCTCGGCCCCGCACTCGGCGCAATGGCTCAACCCCGGACCCTGGGGAATTTGGCTCTTTGCGCGGCTGATCGCATCCTTGACGGTTGCGTCAATCTGTTCCTGAACCGCGCCCTCTTTCGCCCAGCCGGTAGCCATCTTCACCTCGCATATCGACAACTCAGCCGCAACTCTAACACCACGCTATATGACGGCCCACTTGCCGATTGCAAGATTGCGACGCCGGGCGAGGCTCGGAAATCAATGATCCTTCGCCTCCACGAACACCGCGCCCGACGCCGGACGGGAGGCGCGCAGCTTGACGGCCGCTTTCTCGGCGGCGGCCATCACCCGCAGCACATTTTCGCCGGCTATTTTGGCAATGTCCGCATCCGTCCAGCCGCGGCGCATCAGCTCCTCGAGCAGTGCCGGGTATTTGTCGACGCCGTCGAGCCCGACCGGTGCGTCGCCGATGCCGTCGAAGTCGGAACCCAAACCCACATGGTCGATGCCCGCCACCTGCCGTATGTGATCGGCGTGGTCGGCCACCTGCGCCAGCGTGGCCGTCGGGCGCGGATGCTTCTCCGTCCAGGCCGCAAGTGCCGCTTTCGCGCGCTCAGGTTGGCCGATGTACAAGCCGATGTACGGTGGATTATTGAAGCGCGCCCGTTCAGCGGCTTCGTCCGCATCCCAGTGATAGCGCGCATCGGACACATATCCCGGCGCGAAGTTGACCATGACCACGCCGCCGTTCGCGGCCACCGCCCGCAGCACGTCGTCGGGAACGTTGCGCGGATGATCGACCACCGCGCGCGCCGAGGAGTGCGAGAAAATCACCGGCGCTTCGCTCGCCGCCAGGGCCGCCCTCATCGTTTCGGGCGACACATGGCTCAAGTCCACCAGCATGCCGAGGCGGTTCATTTCGCGGACGACCTCGACCCCGAAGGGGGTCAGACCGTGGTGGGCGGGCGTATCGGTGGCAGAGTCCGCCCATGCGGTATTGAGGGTGTGCGTCAGGGTCATGTAGCGCGCACCTGCATCGTACATCTGGCGCAGCGCTGCCAACGAGTTGTTGATTTGATGCCCGCCTTCGATGCCTATCAGCGATGCGATCCGATGCGCTTGATGAATGCGTCGAATATCCGCCGCGCTGTACGCCATTTCGAAGTCGCCGGAATAGCGTGCGGCCATGCGCTTGACCAAATCCATTTGCTCCAGAGTGGTCTGGACCGCCTCCGGTCCCTTCATGCCGCTCGGAATCCACACCGACCAGAACTGCCCTCCCATCAGTCCGGCGCGCATGCGCGGAATGTCCGTCATCAGGGGCGCCGCGTCCGCGGGATACGGCAGGTGCTTGGTGTCCGTCTTCAAGTCGACGGCCGCAAGATCGCCCTTGAAGCGCTCGCGTATCTCCCACGGCAAATCGTTGTGGCCGTCGATGAGCGGGGTGCGCAGCAACACCTGCTCGACCCTGCGCCCATAGTCGTCGGCCGCCCCTGCGGCCAGCGGGATGGCGAGCAGCAATCCAATTGCGAATATCGCCGTCTGTCGCGTCGATCTCGAATGATTCATTGTTGTTTTCCAGTGTTCAAAGAAAGTGCGCTCATGGTAGCCGAACACGCGGTCGCCGGCAGATCCATCATTCGAAGGCGACGTCGACCGGTTCGACGCCCGCCATGCTCCCCTGAACCAGCTCGCCGCGATGAATCGGACCGACTCCGGCAGGGGTGCCTGTGAAGATCAAGTCACCCGCGGCAACGGCAACGTAGGTCGAGAGCAAGCCAATGATGTCCGCGACGCTCCATATCATGTCTTTGAGATCGCCGGATTGGCGGACCCCGCCGTCGATGGTCAGTTTGATCGCGCCTGCGGTCGGCGGCACACCCCTGCTCAGGGGGCCTACGGGCGCCGAATGATCGAATCCCTTCGACATGTCCCACGGGCGGCCCGCCATTTTCGCCTCGGCTTGCATGTCTCGACGCGTAAGATCGATGCCCACCGCGTAGCCGAAGATCTTCGAGGGCACATCCGCCGCCCTCACGTCGATTCCGCCCGCGCCGAGCGCGATCACCATTTCCACCTCATGCTGCAGATCGGCGGTTCTGCTGGGAAACGGCAGGCGCCGGCCGCTGTCGACCACGGCATCGGCGGGTTTGGTGAAGAAGAACGGCGGGTCGCGGTCCGGATCGGCGCCCATTTCCCGGGCATGTTCCGCGTAGTTTCGGCCGACGCAAAATATTCGCCGGACCGCAAACCGCACGGTCGTTCCCGAAATCGCGATTGTCGGGACCTCAATGCGGGGAATGTCGCTCATGAACCGGTATCTTAGCAAACCGCCGCCATCCGCCGTATGATACGGGCATATGCCCCTGAACAAGCGCGCCAAGCCAAAGCAGGAATCCGCGTCGGCGCCGCGCAGCTCCTGCACCTGCGGAAGCCTGCGCAAGGCGTCCCGGCGCATATCGCAGTTCTACGATACGGCGCTCGCGCCCGTGGGCATCAAGTCCACGCAGTACTCCATCCTCTCCGAAGTGGATCGGGGCAGTGCCCGTGGCCAGGTCACGATGTGCGAGTTGGCCACCGCCATGGTCATGGACAGGTCCACCCTGGGGCACAATCTCAAGCCTCTGGAGCGGGACGATTTGATCGTTCTGCGGCTGTCGATCGACGATCGGCGCAAGCGTTACGTCGAATTGACGAGGAAAGGCAGATCGGTGCTGCTGCGGGCCCGACGGCTGTGGCGCCGTGCAGAAGGACATTTCGAGATGATTTTCGGCAAGCAATCCGCCGCCGAATTGCGCACCGTGCTTCTGAGCATCGCCGCCAACAAGGAACTGAACTCCTTGCCGATTCGCTGACCGCGGGGCCGATGCGTCGCCGCGCGGATTGACTTGCCGGAGGACATCGAATACATTTTGCCGTCATTCGGGGCATATGCCCCTATCTTAGGTTCATGCACACCCCTTGAATTGAGTTCGACCTGATCGGCCGCCTTCGGGCGGGCATTCGACCGATCGCCGTAAATTTCCGAGTCCCCATCGGAGTAGAGCATGTGGATTGTCAGAATAGCCCTACAGCGGCCCTATACCTTCATCATGCTCGCGGTGCTGATCGTGTTGATGGGCGGTTATGCCATTCTCAATACTGCGACGGACATCTTTCCGAACATCAAGATCCCCATCGCGGCAGTGATCTGGCGCTACAACGGCATCCTGCCCGAGGAAATCGCGAATCGCATCGTGCTGTTCTCCGAGCGCGTCGCCCAAACCACGGTCAACGACGTCGAGCACACCGAATCGCAGTCGGTCAACGGGACGGCGGTGGTCAAGTACTTCTTTCAGCCCGATGTCGACCAGGATCTGTCCATGTCGCAGATCACGGCGGTTTCGCAAACGCAGCTCGCATTTTCCCCTCCGGGAACGACGCCTCCCTTCGTGCTGTCCTACAACGCCTCGAGCGTGCCCATCCTGCAGCTGGCACTGTCGAGCGAGACGCTGCCCGAGTCGCAGATCTACGATCTCGGCAATACGCTGCTGCGCACCCAACTGGCGACGGTCGCAGGCGCCTCGATCCCGTTTCCCTTCGGCGGCAAGCAGCGCCAGGTGCAGGTGGACCTCGACCCGCAGGCGCTGCGCGCCAACGGTTTGTCCGGCAACGACGTCGTCGCGGCCATCGGCGCGCAGAACCTGATTTTGCCGGCCGGCACCGAAAAAATAGGCCCGCTCGAGTACTTCATCAAACTCAATGCCAGCCCGACCCAGCTCGATGATTTGAACAACCTGCCGATACGCGCCCACAACGGCACCGTGACCTATGTTCGCGATGTCGCGCACGTGCGCGACGGCTACTCGCCGCAGACGAACATGGTGCGGCTCGAAGGCCGGCGCGCGGTGTTGATGAGCGTGCTGAAGACCGGAAAGGCCTCGACCATAGACATTATCAACAGCATCAATCAGAAGCTCCCGCAGATCCGCGCGACGCTGCCGCCCGAGCTCAAGATAGAGGCCTTGAGCGATCAGTCCATTTTCGTGCGCGCAGCGATTTCCGGGGTCGTGCGCGAGGCGCTGATCGCCGGCGCACTGACCGGGCTGTTGATTCTGCTGTTCCTGGGAAGCTGGCGCAGCACGCTGATCATCACCATCTCCATTCCGCTGTCGATTCTGGCATCGATTTGCTGCCTGTCGGCGCTGGGCGAGACCATCAATATCATGACTCTGGGCGGACTCGCGCTCGCCGTGGGCATTTTGGTGGACGACGCGACCGTCACCATCGAGAACATCAACTACCATCTCGAGCAAGGCAAGGACGTGGAGACTGCGATACTCGACGGCGCACACCAGATAGCCCTGCCCGCGCTGGTGTCGACCTTGTCCATTTGCATCGTGTTCGTTCCCATGTTCCTGCTGGCGGGTATCGCCAAGTTCCTGTTCATTCCGCTGGCCGAGGCCGTGGTGTTCGCCATGCTGGCCTCCTATATCCTGTCGCGTACCCTGGTTCCGACGCTGGCGAGGTTTTGGCTGAAGCAGCACGACATCGCGGTCAGGGAGAAGTCGCGTCACGCGCTCGCGCGCCTTCAGGAGGGATTCGAGCGGGGCTTCGACAAGATGCGCGGGCAGTACCACTCGCTGCTCGAAATGACCGTGCGCAGCGGCCCGCGCTTCGCCGCAATCTTCCTGGCAGCCATGGCGGCGACCGCGGTTCTGGCCTTTCCCCTGGGCCCCCTGCCCGGCCTCGGCCAGGATTTCTTCCCGTCAGTCGACGGCGGGCAGATCAAGCTGCACGTTCGCGCGCGCACCGGCACGCGCATCGAGGAAACCGCGGCGTTGTGCGACGCGATCGAAGCGACCATCCGCGACGTGATCCCCAAGGATCAGGTCGGCTCGATCGTCGACAATCTCGGTCTGCCCTATAGCGGCATCAACCTGGCTTATAGCACCTCCGCGCCGGTGGGGCCCGGCGATGCCGACATATTCGTCAATTTGAGCGACGGGCATCGGCCGACGGCGGATTTTGTGCGCACATTGCGCGCCCGCCTCGCGGCCGAATATCCATCGACCACGTTCGCGTTCCTGCCGGCGGACATGATCACCCAAATATTGAACTTCGGCCTGCCCTCGCCCATCGACGTGCAAATCGTCGGTTTCAACGTAGCGGCCAACCGCGCCTTCGCGAACTCGCTGCTGCAAAAGTTGCACGCCGTGCCGGGCGCGGTCGATTTGCACATTCACCAATCCGGCGACTATCCGCAATTCAATGTCGATGTCGACCGCACCAAGGCGCAGCTCCTCGGTCTGACGGAACAGTCGGTGGCCGGCAACATGCTCGTCTCCTTGTCCGGCAGCTTTCAGACGGCACCGTCCTTCTGGGTGGATCCCAAGAGCGGCACGCAGTACCAGGTGGCCGCGCAGACCCCGCAATTTCGCCTCGAGAATCTCAACGATCTGGGCAACACACCCTTGAGCGGCGGGATCGGCGGCTCCTCGCAGATACTGTCGAATATCGCGAGAATTCAGCGCAGTGTCGGCCCTGCGGTCGTGAGCCACTACAACGCGACCCCTGCGATCGACATCTATGGGTCGGTGCAGGGCATGGATTTGGGCTACGTGTCGGAGCAGATGAGCAGGATCATTGCCGCGGCGCAGAAGGATCTGCCGAAAGGTTCGCATGTGGTGATGCGCGGTCAGACTCAAACCATGAAGGCCTCGTTCAACGGACTGCTGTTCGGCTTGGTGGGCGCAATCGTCCTGGTGTATATGCTGTTGGTGGTCAACTTTCAGTCCCTGCTCGATCCGTTCATCATCATCACCGCCCTGCCCGCCGCGCTCGCCGGGATCGTCTGGATGTTGTTCCTGACGCACACCACGGTCAGCGTTCCGGCGCTGACGGGCGCGATCATGTGCATGGGGGTGGCGACCGCAAACAGCGTGCTGGTGGTCAGTTTTGCGCGCGAACGCATGAATGCGGGCGACAATGCCTTCGAGGCGGCCCTGCAGGCGGGCTATACACGGCTGCGGCCGGTGCTCATGACGGCCTTGGCCATGATCATCGGAATGATCCCCATGGCGCTCGGACTGGGTGACGGCGGCGAGCAGAACGCCCCGTTGGGGCGAGCGGTCATAGGCGGCCTGTTGTTTGCGACCCTCGCCACTCTGTTCTTCGTGCCCACCGTGTTTTCGATCATTCACGGGCGCCCCTCGTCGCACCCGATCCACTCCGCGGAGATCTCCAATGCCTGAGCAATCCAGCGACGCTTCGGACCTGCAATTGCGGCGCAAGGTGCAGCGCTATTCGATCGTATTGCTGGCCGTTGCACTATGCCTCGGCGTCTGGGGCGAGGTCAGCCGGGTCCTGGCGCGCGCCGCGCTGCGCAAGGAAACCGCCGAGGCCGCAGTGCCCACGGTGATTACCACGTCTCCCTCACGCACGACGCTCGGGGAAGAACTCGTGCTTCCCGGCACGGTGCAGGCATATATCGAGGCGCCCATCTATGCGCGCACCAGCGGCTATCTCAAGGAATGGCGCGTCGACATCGGATCGCAAGTGGCCAAGGGCGATTTGTTGGCCGAAATCGATGCGCCGGAGGTCGACCAGCAGTACGCCCAGGCGCAGGCGGATCTGGCCACCGCGCGGGCCAACGAGGCGCTGGCGGGCAGCACCAATGTGCGTTGGCAGGGATTGCTCGCCACCGAATCGGTCTCCAGGCAGGATGCCGATGAGAAGGCCGGCGATGCCGCCGCGAAGAAGGCAGCCGCGGAATCGGCGGCCGCCAACCTGTCGCGCCTGCGCGAGCTCGAGTCCTTCAAGCGGGTGGTGGCTCCGTTCAGCGGCGTCATTACCGCCCGCAACACCGACATCGGCGCACTGATCAACGCGGGCCAAAGCGCGGGAACCGAGCTGTTTCGGATCGCCGATACGCACAAGCTGCGCATCTATGCCCAGGTTCCTGAGGCCTATGCCGCCGTCACGAATCCGGGTGTCGATGCTGAGCTGCGTTTTGCGGAGCAGCCGCACAAGGCCTTTGTCGCCAAGACGGTTCGCACCTCGAATGCCTTGGACCCCACCTTGAGGACCTTGCAGGTGGAGCTTGAATTGGACAACGCGGACCATGCGGTTTTCCCCGGCGCCTATGCGGAGGTGCACTTCAGGCTCCCTGCCAGCAGCGAGACCTTGCGGTTGCCGGCAAACACAGTGTTGTTTCGTGCGGCAGGCCTGCAGGTCGCAACCATCGACGCCCATGAGCGCGTCAAGCTCAAGAGCATCGTTCAAGGCCGCGACTTCGGCAACACCATCGAAGTGCTCTCGGGGATCGGGCCGAACGACACGGTAATCCTCAATCCTCCCGACTCGCTCATCGACGGAGAGACGGTGCGCATCGCCGCCGCGGGCAAGAGCACATGAGGGGATCGATCGGCAGCGCGACCTTGCTGCTCGCCTGTGTCCTCACGGGATGTTCGTTCGCGCCCGCCTATGTGAAACCGCAGGCTGCGCCGGCCGCCGGCGCATACAAAGAATCCGGCGAATGGAAAACCGCGCAGCCGCAGGACGACCGTGGCCGAGGCGCCTGGTGGAGGGTGTTTGAAAATCCGCAACTCGATGCCCTGGAAGCGAAGGCCGAGGATGCCAACCAGGATTTGCAGGCATCGTTCGCGCGGCTGCAGCAGGCGCGTGCCGTCGCTCGGATCGCGCGGGCCGATTTGTACCCGACCTTGTCGGCCGGAGCCTCCGCGACGCGCGCGCGTGCCTCCGTGAACTCACCGACCTTCCCGCCGGGCGTACGCCCGGTCTACAACAATTTCGATTTGCAAGCCGATTTCTCCTATGAACTCGATCTGTGGGGCCGCGTGCGCAACGCAGCGGCATCGGCCAAGGCCGGCCGGCAAGCGAGCGCCGCAGATCTGGCGACTCTTCGTCTATCGATTCAAGCGGAACTTGCGACCGACTATTACACGCTGCGCGCCCAAGACAGCCAGCAAGTCCTGCTGGATCAGACGGTGGCGGACTATGCAGAGTCGCTGCAACTGACACAGAACCTCTACCGCGGCGGCGGTGCGCCGCTTGCCGATGTGGCGCAGGCGCAAGCGCAGCTGGAGACGGCACGAACCCAGGCCGCCGATATTCGACTGCAGCGCGCACAGAGTGAACATGCCATCGCCGTGCTGGTCGGCGAGAATCCATCCGCATTCCATGCGGATGCGGATCCCCTGCCGGCACAATCGGCGCCCCCGGCCCTCGACCCCGGCTTGCCGTCCTCACTGCTCGAGCGCCGTCCCGACGTTGCCGCGGCGGAACGCAGGGTCGCAGCCGCCAATGCCGCCGTCGGCGTGGCACGCGCCGCGTATTTTCCGGTATTCAGCCTGGCCGCCGCCGCAGGTTTCGACAGCACGAGTGCCTCGACCTGGCTGAATGCACCGAGCCGGCTGTGGTCGGCGGGGCCTTCGGCGGTGCTGACGGTGTTCGATGCCGGCCGGCATCGTGCGCAGAGCGCACAGGCCAAAGCCGTTTACGACGAACAGGTCGCTGACTATCGCAACACCGTGCTCCTCGCCTACAGGGAGGTCGAAGATAACCTGGCGGCTCTTCGGCAATTGCAGCAGGAAAGCGGCAGCGAAACTGCGGCCGTGGCGGCGACCGCCACGGCTCTCAAGCAGGCACAGTATCGGTACAAAGCGGGGTTGGTCACCTATCTGGAGGTAGCGGCCTCCGAAACCACCGCACTGCAGGCGCAGCTGTCGAATGTGGCGATTCAACTGCGGCGCATGAACGCCAGCATTCTGCTGGTGAAAGCGCTGGGCGGCGGTTGGCGGGAAGGCGACATGGGATCGTGACGAGGCCCCCTAGAAAACGTAAGGCACCCACAGCCGAATCACCCTGACTTGCGCCAGCGACAGCACCGGCGCCTGCGCACGGGCGCTCTTCATGCCCTTGACGCACAGTCGCACGTCGCCGCTCTTGGTGTTGATCCGTACGCGGGCGTGGCCCTCGCCGACCTTGTACGCCAGGCGCGATCCCGGACCGTAGCGCGACTCCGCAGGCTTGGGTCCGAAGCAATTCTTGATATCGCCGCTGAAGGACTGCACGTCGAATTCGGCGGCGGGGTTCGCGGCGAATTCCATGTTGATGCTGCCGCTGACCGACTCGCTGTCGATCTGTCCCTCCGTCCCCAGCGCCAATGCGACGCCAAGATCGCCGGACACGCTCTTGAATCGGCCGCGGGTGACGCCCGCCAGATCGAGGGTGGCGCCGCCGCTGACGGTGGTCACGTCCACCTCGCCGCCACCGCCCGTCAGCCGGATGTCGCCGCTGATGGTCTTGATCTCGATCATCCTGGCTGCGCGTGCGGTCAGCCTCACATCGCCGCTGATTGCGGTCGCGCTGACGTCCCCGCCCGCCTCGCCGCTCACATTGCCGCTCACGGTTTGCACTTTAAGCATGCCCGACACGCCGCTCACTTTGAAGTCAGAACTGACCAGCGAGGCCATTACGGCGCTCTTGGCCGGCACATGAACCACAAGACGCGCCTCGCAATCGGTGCCCCAACCCAACCGGGTTCGCGGTACCACGCGGATGGACGTGCGGTTGCCCGCAGTGGTGACGTCGACTCGATCCACATTGTTGCCGGCCGAACCGCTGACCTCGACCTCGCCCCGGTCCCAGCCCTCGACCTCGATCATCCCCGAGACGTTGACGATCTCAACCTCACCCTGCGGGTCCGCCGGGCGGTGCTCCTGAATCGTCTTGTCCGCCTGCACCAGCGACCAGGGAACGACCAGTGCCGCCGCCCCGACAATTGCGGTCCAGCCGCGTGATCGCGAGTTGTATTGTGTTTTAGACATGATCAAGTCCTCGTCATCGCGGGTTGAGTGGCCCGTACGACGCGGTCGTACAGGTCGAATTCATCGTGCCAGGTGCTCTGCCAGAGTTGTTCGAGCACCGGGCTCGCGGGATCGCTCGCCAATGCCTTGCGGATGTCCTCGTGCGCGCGGCGGATGACCGCGAGGCTGGCCTCGATTTGCGCGCGCGTCGCGGGATCGAGCAGTTTCAAGCGCTGGCGAAAATCGACCTCCAGATCGTCGCGCGCGGCGATGTAGCCGGGATTTCGCGATTCGTCGAAATTCAATGCGCGCACCGCCAGCGGTGCCGCGGGCGATGCAGGGCGTCCATGCAGCACCGCCCAGGTCAGCGCGCCGGCCGCGCAGGCGCCGACGATTCCCGCCGCCAAGGCATACACCAGTGGTCGCGCGCGCCGCGGAGCCGGGGCCAATCGGCTGCTGATTCCGCGCCACAGATGCCGCGGCGGGGCGATGTCGCGCGGCAGCTCGGCCAGCAGCTCGTCCAGGGATTTTTGCACAGGGTCTTTCATGATTTCTCCAATCCAAGCGCTGCGGACAACAGGCCGCGGGCGCGGTGTAGTTGCGCCTTGCAGGTGCCTTCGGCGACGCCCAGGGCATGGGCCGCCTCCGCATGACTGAAGCCGTAGAGGCCCACCAGGACCAGCACGTGCCGGGCACCGTCGGGAAGGCCTGCGATGGCACGCTCCAAGTCGAGCGGCGGCCCGTCGGCGGACGGGTCGGCCCTGTCGGGCAGTCCTGCTGCGGGCTCAGGGACCTCGTAATCGATGCGCAAGCCTCTGCGACGCGCAAGCACGGAATGGACTGCAATTCGGTGCAGCCAGGTCGAGAAGCGGCTGCGCTGTTCGAACCCTGCCATGGCACGCCAGGCGGCAACGAACGAATCCTGGGTACAGTCCTCGGCCGCTTCGCGCTGGCCTGTGAGCCGCAGGCACAGGCCGTAGACTCGCGGTGAGAATTGCCGATACAAGTGCTCGAAGGCACGCATGTCTCCGCCGATCGCCGCCGCTATGAGTTCGGTCGGCTCAGCGGCGGCGTCCATTGCCCCGGCACCTTGCAGCATCTGAACCGTTCCCACCCTAGCCTCCCGTTCCTCGACTACCCCATTGGAGGACAGCGACCGTGAGATGGTTTAAATGCACTTCGCCATGGGCATCAGGAACGGCTCTGGAACAGCCCGGCGATGGTGTTGACCGCAAGCTCCGCTTCGGCGCGGTCGGGCGCGGTGGAATCGTCGTTGTAGCCGTAATAGTCGTCATCGCCGACCGCTTGGAATACCCAGCCGTCGCGCCGCGGAACGAAGGCAACATTCTTGTAAAAAAGGCCGTAGCTTACGTCCCGTTCGGGAATCATGCGCGCCAATTGGCCGCGCACCGGAACGATCGACTCATCGCCGAACAATGCGCGTGCGCCGTAGCCGGTGGCATTGATCAGCGTCTTTTCGCGCAATCCGCCCAATTCGGCCGGTGTGTGGAATTCAGCAATCTCGATCCTGCCGCCGGCGGCGACGAAATCCGATAACAGTAGCCTGGCATAGGCGGAGATATTGAACATCATCAGCGTCTTTCGTTTCAGGTAGCGTGCGGCGAACGGGTGCGTCCCGGGTCCAAACTCCTCGCTCGCCGGTATCAGATCCGGGACCAGTTCATGCTGAAGTTCCGCGAACCGCGGGCGGGCATCGGCCGGTGAATCGCCTCGCCGCGGTCCCGCGGCTTGATCGGACACGAAATAGTTGTCGAAGTACTCCACCGGATTGCCGGGCAGACCGAGCAGGTTTTGATAGGTTTTGAACGATTGGCGGGCCGCTTCCTGCCACCATTGCTTGAAGGCGGGGGTGGCATGCTGTTCGAGACAGATTCGCGAATCAGGGGTCCACACGCCGCTCGCCAGCGAGGAGCGCACATTGGGCGGCAGATCCTTGGCATAGATGGTGACGCGGGCGCCTGCTCGCTGCGCCAGCAAGCCGGAGGTCAGTCCCAGCGCGCCGCAGCCGATGACTCCGATGGCCCGCTCGCCGGTGGCCATCGCCTGTTGCACGGCAGTGCTGCTCGATCCCCATGACAGCGACCAGCCGCTGCCGCCATGGCCGTAGTTGTGAACGACGAGCTTCTGCCCCACCCGTTCGACATCGAGACGCGGGCCGCGCGCACGAAAGGGGCGCGTGCAGACGGTAATTTGCGTGATCCTATCCGTGCTCGCCCGCAGCGGCGTGAACTTAAGGTCGGCGGCGCGCAGGGAGCGGCGCTGCGGCTCAAGGGCCGCGATGCCGCAACCGCCCACGGCGGCAGCCAGCAGAGCGCCGCCCGCCCCCGCCAATAACCGCCGTCGGCCGAGCGGATCCCGCGCCGGGGCGCGGCGTTTCACTTGAGCTCGATTTCCACGAAGCGAAACTCAAAGTCATTGACGTTGATGACATTGTGAGCAACGCCCGCCGGCCGCGCGTACGCAACACCCGCCTGCAGCGACGCGTCTCTGACACCGCCCGCCTCCTGCAGGCGCAGGGTGCCGCTCGTCAGCGGCACGACGACGTAGTCATGGGCGTGCACGTGATGGCCGGTGTCCGCACCGGGAGGGAAACGCCATTCGGTCACGAGCACGCGTTCGTTCTCGACCTGAACCGCAGAGGTGGCTTTCACGAAATTACAACCCTCGATGAGGCCCGCACCGGCACATAAGCCTAACGTCTTTTAAAATAAAGAATAGTCCCGCGCCTCATGATAACGTTTCGCAGAACCGTCCCAGGGAGCTTTTGCAATATGCGGACACATGCGCCGGCCCGGATGATCGCCGCGGTCATATGCCTGACTTGCGGCGCAGGCGCGTACGCCTCGCCCCACCGGAACGAGGCCGTGTACCGGGCCGCCGCGGCCGACCGCACAGCGGCACTCGAGCTGCTCAAGGAGGTCGTCGACATCGACTCCGGCACCGGAGACGCCGTGGGCGGCGCCAAGGTCGAGGCCGTGATCGCCGGCGCCTTGAAGGCCATCGGCGCCGAGGTGCGCAGCGAGCCTGCGGAATCCGCCGGGCTGCCGGACAATCTGCTGGCCGAGTTTCACGGCAGGGGTAAGGGCAGGATTCTCATCATTGCCCATATCGACACGGTGTTCGGCGCCGGAACAGCCGCCTCAAGGCCGTTCAGCATGGATTCGCAGCGCGCTCACGGGCCCGGCGTCGGTGACGAGAAAGCCGGAGTCGTCAATGCGGTGATGGCACTGAAGATCTTGCACGACCTCGGCTTCAAGAACTACGCGACCATCACGCTGCTTCTCGACGACAGCGAGGAGCGCGGTTCCCCGGGATCCCGCAAGCTGATCGCGGCCCTGGCGAGGCAGCACGACGTGGAATTCAACATGGAGCCCGGCGATCCGCCCGATGCGCTCACCGTGTGGCGCAAAGGCTCGACCAGCATTCGCATTCATGTCGCGGGGCGTGCCGCACACGCGGGGATGGCCCCGCAGGACGGCCGCAACGCCGCCGTCGAGCTGGTGCACCAGCTCTCGGCGTTGGAGGGCGCATTCCCGCACTTCGGCGACGGCACCACGGTCAACCTGACCATTCTCAAGGCAGGCGAGCGCAACAACATCATCCCCGACTCTGCGGAGGCCGTCCTCAACGTTCGCTACCGCAAACCGGACGACTTCGCTGCCGTACTGTCCAAAGTGGAGGCCGGCGCGGGCACGACCCTGGTTGCGGACACCCGGGTCACCGTGAGCCACGAGATCGGGTTTCCGCCGCTCATCGAAAATCCGCGCATCGACGCACTCGCCGGCCGCGCCCGTGCGATCTACGCTGAAATCGGCAAGACCCTGGAAATGTCGGGCAATGGCGGCGCATCTGAATCCGCGCTCGCCATGGCCGAGGGAACGGTGGCGCTCGACGGCCTAGGGTTTGTGGGAGGCGACTTTCACACGGATCATGAATGGATCGATCTGGACAGCGTGGTGCCCCGGCTGTATCTCTTTACTCGCCTGTTGATGGAGACGGGAGTCAAGCCGCCCTGAGCGGAAAACCCATGTGGCCGGTCATGCTCTGTCCTTCTTGTGATCTGGTACATCGGGGTACAAAAAGCCCCGAGCGAGGGCGCACGCAGTGCGCGCGCTGCAGTGCTCCATTGCAGCGTGCGACAGGTGCGTCCATCGACACCGCGATCGCCCTGGCCGCCTGCGCATTCGTGCTCCTGCTTCTCAGCAATGCCTATCCCCTGGTTGAGATGCACGTCAACGGCAGCACTCGCGAGACGACGTTGATCGGGGCGGCGCTCGGCATGCACGCGCAGAATTTCGACAGTCTCGCCGCGCTCGTGGTCCTGACCACTGTGATCGCCCCGCTGCTGCAGATCGCTGCATCGCTGTACCTGTTCTTACCCCTGCGGCGCAAGCGGCGTGCCGCCGGCCAGGAGACCGTGTTCCGGCTTCTTGCCATGTTGCGGCGCTGGAGTTTCACGGAGGTTTTCTTGCTCGGCACGCTGGCCGCGCTGGTGCGTCTGTCGGCCTACACATACATCGTGACGGGAGTCTCTCTCTGGTCGTGCGTTCTGCTCATGCTGTGCCTCTCGGCCCTCACCGCCATCACCTCACCCGAGCAAATATGGCGCTGGATCGAAGCGAGCCGGGAATGAGCGGTCCCGTCACCGGCCGCAGCCTCGGTCTGCTCGTGTGTTTGGAGTGCCGCGCGACCGTGCGCGCCGTGCCGGCGGCGCATTTGCGCTGCCCCAGGTGCCGCGCGGCTCTGCACACGCGCAAGCCCTACAGCCTGCTCCTCACGACGGTGCTGATCATCGCCGCCGCCATCCTCTATGTTCCGGCGAACCTGCTGCCCGTGATGGACTCGCGCACCCTCATCGACGATGAATACGATACCATCATGAGCGGCGTGCTGGTGCTGCTGCACGGCGGATCCTGGCCGATCGCACTGTTGGTATTCATCGCCAGCATCGTGGTGCCGCTGCTGAAGATTCTTGCATTGGGGATATTGGTTTATTCAGCCTGGGCGCGCTGGCCGCACCGGCGTCTGCAGCGCAGCGCATTGTTTCGAATGGTCGAATTCATCGGACGCTGGTCGATGCTCGATATCTACGCGATTTCACTGCTGGCAACGCTGGTGCAGGTTCCATCCTTCGCCTTGGTCATCGTCGGCTGGGGCGCATGGGCCTTCGGCGCCGTGGTCGTCCTCACCCTGTTGGCGGCGCGCACCTTCGATGAGCGGCTGCTGTGGGACGCAGAATGAGCGAGCCTGCACCTCCCCGCTTGGACGATCTCCCCGAGGCCGTTCCCGCCCGCTCGCGATGGTCGGGTCTGCCGCTCATTTGGATCTTGCCGGCGGTGGTCGTGCTGGCGGGCGCATTCGTCGTGATCCACGAGATTCTGGCGCAGGGGACCAGCATCGAGATCCGCTTTCACAACGCGGAGGACCTGGAGGCGAACAAGACCAAGATCCGCTACAAGGAGGTCGAGATCGGCGACGTGCGCGACATTCATGTCTCCAAGGACCGCAAGGAGGTGGTCGTGACCGCGGTGATTCACCGCGATGCGAGCGAGTACCTGGTCGAGGATACCCGCTTCTGGGTGGTGCGACCGCGAATTTCGGCTGCCGGAGTCACGGGCTTGAGCACGCTGGTGTCAGGCGCCTACATCAGCGTCGATGTGGGGCGCGCGGCCAAGCGAAGCAAGCACTTCGTCGGCCTGGAGGTGCCGCCCATCGTGACCGCGGATTTGCCCGGACGTGAATTCGTGCTGCTCACGGACGACCTGGGTTCGCTGAACATCGGCTCCCTGGTGTTCTATCGGCACATCGTTGCGGGCCAGGTCGTAGGCTACGCCATGAATCCCGGGGGCACCGGCGTCACCCTCAAGATCTTCATCAACGCTCCCTTCGATTCCTACGTCACCGGGGCCACGCACTTCTGGCAGGCAAGCGGCATCGACATGTCGGTCAATTCCGACGGCGTGAAGTTGCGCACCGAGTCGCTCACCTCCATCCTGCAGGGCGGCATCGCCTTCCAATCGCTGCCCGGCGCAGCGACGAACGCGGTGCCCGGGGATACCGCGTTCACTCTGTATTCCGACCAAGACCGCGCGATGCGGCCGGTCGACACGGAGATCCGCACCTTCGTCATGTACTTCAAGGGGTCCCTGCGCGGCCTGTCGGCGGGGGCGCCGGTCGAACTGCACGGCATTGCGGTGGGCGAAGTGAGAAGCGTGGACCTTGAATACGACAGCCAAGCCGGCGCGCTGCGATTTCCGGTCATCGTTGATCTCTACCCGCAGCGAATCCGTGGGCGCAAATCGGCCGCCGCGGCCCGAACCGCCGGCAGGAAGGGCCCGCAATCCTCCAGCCGCGCATTGATCGACAGCCTGGTCGCACACGGCATGCGCGCCGAATTGAAGGTGGGCAACCTCTTGACCGGGCAGCAATACGTGAATCTGGACATGCACGCGGATGCGCCGGCTGAAAAAGTATGGTGGAACGAGCAACCCTCCATCTTCCCCACCGTGTCGAACGGACTGGATGAAATTCAAGATTCCATCGCAAGCATCGCTCGAAAACTCAACAAAGTCCCCTTCGATCAAATTTCGTATCGTCTCCTCTCCACCATGACCACCCTCGAGCAAACCTTGAAGAGCACCGACCAGCTGATGCGGCATGTCGATAGCGGCGTTGCACCGCAGGTCGAAGCCACCTTGGCCGAGGCACGCGAGGCGATGAAGAACGCCAAAGACCTTCTCGCGCAGGACGCGCCCCTACAGAGCGATCTTGGCGCCACCCTGCTGCAGCTGTCGCGCGCGGCGAAGGCGGTAACGGCGCTGGTCGACTATCTCGAGCGGCATCCGGAATCGCTGCTGCGCGGCAAACCGGGAGATTCACCGTGAGAGCGCTATTGAGGTCCGCCTGTTCGCTGCTGCTGCTGAGTGCCTGCGCCAGCAGCCCGCCGGATCATTTCTACATCCTGAGCGCCTTGCCGCAGGGGGCGGGCGAGATCCGCCCTGCTCCGCAGGTGCAGGCCACGCTCAAGGTGACCCTGCCCCCTTGGACGGACCGTTCGCAGATGCTGGTCAATACTTCCGCCGGCGAAGTATCCGTCCTCGAGCACGAGCGTTGGGCCGCGCCTCTCGGCGACCTCGTGCGGCAAACCCTGGCGCTCGATATCGAGCGCAGGCGCGCCGACATGGCGGTCGCCGACGGCGAGGTCAATCGCTCGAAAGCCCTCACAGTTAAGATCACGGTCGATGTGCTGCAGATGACCGTGCACCGCGCGGAGCGTGCGCGTATCGAGGCACGCTGGCGAATTCACGACCCGCGCACCGGCGCCGATGCGGCCGGCGGCGGCGAGTTCGCGGCGGCCTTGGCCGGCGACGGCTACGCCTCCATTGCACAGGCGGTCAGCGAATGCCTGGCGTCGCTTGCCGATCGATTGGTTCAACAGATGCGATAGCCGGCGAGACCCCGCCGGCTACCGCTCGACGAACGCGGTCTACGGCTGGACTGCGACGGCATTGGCTCCCGGCTCATCCGCAAATGTCAGCGGTGCGAGGGCGAGCCCGGCCGCGAGCATGCCGGCCAATATGTGTTGTTTCATCATGTACTCCTGGCATTCACCATTCTCCGGCTGAGAGGTTGTCTCAAGCGATTCGCGGCATCTGTCGGTATGCAAAGGACGTGAGTGACGGTGATATCCCACACCGTGTAGGCCGCGGCGCCTGCGGTGCGGTGTCGCTTGTAACCTGGCTCGATCGGTCCTAAGTTACGCAAGAGTCCTTGGGAAGGAGCCGTGGATTGAAATATCGTCAACTGGGAAGCAGCCTGCTCAGCGTTTCGGAGATCGCCTTCGGTTCATGGCTCACCTTTTCGAACGGTCCCCGGAAGGACAACGCCATCGCCTGCGTACACCGCGCCCTCGATCGCGGCATCACTCTGATCGATACGGCCAATGTCTATGGACGCGGCGTCGCCGAACAAGTCCTGGGCGAGGCGCTGCGCGGAATAAGCCGCGACAGCTACGTATTGGCCACCAAGCTATTTTTTCCGATGAGCAGCACGGACCGGGGCCTGTCGCGCGCGCAGATCTTCAAGCAGTTGGAGGCATCGCTTAAGCGGCTGCGCGTGAGCCATGTCGATTTGTATCAGTGCCACCGGCACGATCCCGACACACCGCTCGAGGAGACCATGCAGGCATTGAGCGAGACGGTCAAGGCAGGCAAGGTCAGGTACATCGGCTTCTCCGAGTGGCCGATCGATCGCGTGGAAGCCGCGATGGCCATCCCCGGAGTCGAAAAATTCGTCTCCAGCCAACCGCAGTATTCCCTGCTACACCGCGCTCCGGAACGGGCGCTGATTCCCGTGTCGGCCCGCTGCGGCATTTCGCAAATCGTCTGGTCGCCGCTGGCCCAGGGAGTGCTCACGGGGAAGTACCTTCCGGGTGCGAAGGTTCCGCCGGACAGCCGCGCCGCGGATGATGCGATCAACGGCTTCATCGATCCGCAGTGGCTTGAGGCCAAAGTCCTGCGGGCCGTTCAAGCCATGCGGCCGCTCGCGGCCCATGCGGGCCTGACCCTGCCGCAATTCGCCCTGGCATGGGTTTTGCGGCAGCCGAATGTGGCCGCTGCGATCATCGGGGCATCGCGGCCCGACCAGGTCGATGAGAATGTCGCGGCCTCCGGCGTCACGGTGCCGCCGGAACTCTTCGAGAACGCCGAACGGATCATCGGCGATGCCATCCTGCAAGAGCGCTCATGAGCAACCCGGTGAATTTGGATTGGCGTGTATTTGCGCTAGCGTCCGCGTTCTTCGCCGCACTGACGGCGATTTTCGGCAAAGTGGCGGTGTCAGAGATCAACTCCGATCTTGCGACCTTCCTGAGGACCCTCGTGATACTCCTGATCACCGCGCTGTTGGTGTCGGCGCGCAACGAATGGCAGGCGCCCGCCAATGTGTCTGCCAAGGGCCTTGTATTCCTGGTCCTATCCGGCGCCGCCACCGGCCTCTCGTGGCTTTGTTACTACCGCGCTTTGCAGACCGGTCCGGCGTCCCGTGTTGCTCCCATCGACAAGCTGAGCGTCGTCCTGGTGGTGCTGTTTGCGGTGCTGTTTCTCGGCGAGCGCCTCTCCTGGAAGGTGGGGCTGGGCGGCGTGCTGATCACCGCCGGGGCGGTGCTCATGGCCCTTTGAGCGGGCGGCAAAGGTCGCTCCAAATCTCGCGCGCCCACCGCCCCAATTGCGCGGCCTCGGCCCATCGATCCGACAACTCCCGCCCCTGCGAATCCGTAATCGCATAGTCGGGCGGACCGAGTTCGCACAGAAAAACCATCGATGAGTTCTCGCCCTCGTGCCGCGCCAGCCAGGAGGCAAATCCCTGCCGCCACCAATCGCGGAACAAGCTCACCCATTTCGCATTCTGCGGGAAGTCGAGCGCCACTTGGATCTGTCCCCGCGCCGCGATGCGTCCCTGGAACGAGTCGGAGCGATCGAGCACCTTCGTGATCAATTCCTGCAGGCAGGGCGGCGGCGGACAGGGCATCTCGCGATCCACAACGTAGTGCGACAGGTCCGCTGCCATACGCATCTGCGGAATCGCGTCCAGGAGCTGCACCGTTGCGAACAGATCGTTGGTGATGCAATTGCGATGCGTCTCGAACTGTATGGGCATCGACTCCTGCTCCGCTACGCGCAGCCAGCCCTCGATCGGCGGCACCATGTCGGCGACACTTACCGGCATCTGCTGGCCGATGACGACGACGAAGGGCGCTCCGATCCGGTGCGCCAGCCGCAATGCCGGACGCAACGCCTCTACCGACGACGGGAATGCGGTCAGGCCGCCGGCCAATCCGGTGCGGGCAAAATGCGGCACCGTCGCCTCCGCCTGCTCCGGGGTGAGAGCGCCGAGGTCGATCGCCATGCCGTCGAACCCGGCTTCGCGCACGCGGTCGAATTTCTGCGCCACCTGCGCTTCAGGCACGTCCAGCCGGTCCATGGCCCACAAAGCCTGATAGACCAGAAGTCGATTACCCATGCGGCCGGTCGGCGATCCAAGCAGCGTGGTCCGGATAGTCGGCTTCGGTTCTGCCGTGCGAGAAGGCGCGCAGCACGGCAATCTGGAAACCCAGGTAGGTCATCGACGGAGGTGCCGCGCCGCGCGAGGCGAATATCGCTTCGTTGAGCTCGCGCAATCGGTGGAACGGGACTCCGGGAAAGGCGTGATGCGCCGTGTGATACTGCATCTGCCAGGCGAGCCAGCGCATCACCGCGTTGGTGCGCGTGCTGCGCGTGTTGATGAGCACGTTGTCCGCGTGCGGCAAACCCAGGTGTTCGATCGTATTTTGCAGCTGATGCACCGGCTTCATCACCACCAGGGGCGCAAGCCAGAGAACCACCGCCGCAGAGCTTTGGGTCATCAGCGATATCCCGGCAATCATCGCGTAGCCGGCCACATGCAGGCGCGTCTCGCGAATCACCTCAGCGTGGCGCTTGGGCGGCAGGTACGGCTCCGTGACGGTCCCGGCGGCGAACCGCAGTATGCGGCGCCAGCGGGTGTACCAATAGGTCACGCCCGTCATCCATAGAAGGTATGAAACCAAGGTGTAGCGAGGGCGCGCGAGCTCGCCGTCGCGAGTCCAGTCCTGGGTGAAGCGGTGGTGCGCCATGTGCTGTATTTGATCGAAGGTGCGCGGATAGAAGAGGATAAATCCGAAGCATCGGCCAAACCACTCATTCAACCAACCCGTGCGAAACACCGTCCAATGACTGAGCTCATGCTGGCCGGCATATAAAAAATTGAGCAGAATGCCATGCACCGCGAAAATCGGCAGCGCCCATGCGGTGGCGCGCCAGTGCCAGAGCAATGTTCCCGTGACGGCGACGGCGCAGAGATGCGACAGGGTCTGGATCGCGCCCTTCAGGTTCGACGCGGCGCACAAGCTGCGCAGCCTGGCCGCATCGATTACCTCGCGACGCACGAACATTTCATCCACCGTTTGGCTCCGCATCCAAAAGCCCATCCTACGACGGCATCCCTCGAATGGCTATTGTGCGTGGTCGGCCTCGACTTTCGCCACCGCCGGGCGTGCCGCCACGAGCTTTGCGTGTCCCGCAAGCTGCGGCGCCCCTGCATACAACTCGGATTTCTCGCCCGGATACCAGCTGCCGAGCATGTACAAATACACGTCGGCGATCGAGTAGTCCGGTCCCATCACATAAGGCCCCAGCCCATGGCTGATGAGCGCGAGATGGGCACTGAAGTCCGCCGTGCCCTTCTTGCGGATCGCCTCGGCGTCGGCCTCGCCTCGCGCCGAGTAGCGCTCCGCATAGTACATCCGCAACGCCGCCTCGTAGACATTGGCCGACATGAACACCATCCATTGCAGAAACGTCGCATGCCGGCCGGTGCCGCAAGGCACCGCCGCTGCGGATTGCGGGTGCGCAGGCGCGAGGTGGATCAGCATCGCAGCCGACTCGAACATGAAGGTGCCGTCCGGCAGCGCCAGCGCCGGCACTCTGCCCGTCGGATTGATTGCACGAAACCGCGCCACGTCCGCCGCTTCCCGGCCCACCCAAATCCGCTCGTATTGCACGCCCATCTCCTCCAACGCCACCTGCACCGCGAGCGACCCCGAGCCCGGCCGTCCATAGAGTTTGTACATCGCCGCCTCCCCGGCTATGGAAAACGCCTCATACTACCGCCTCGCGGACTTGATTGCGTCGATTGCAGTATGCTTGCGGCATGCCCCGAACCATCGCGATGTCGGTCGATCTTCCCGCCTCCCCTGCGCGCCTGCACCGCATGTACCTGAATCCCAGGTTGCACGCCGCGTTCAGCGGCGCGCCGGTGAAAATTGCGGCTCGTCCCGGCGCGCAGTTTCGCGCATTCGGCGGCAAGATCTCGGGAAAGATTCTGCAGCTCCTCCCCAATCGCCTCATCGTGCAATCCTGGCGGTCGGTCCATTTCGGCAAGCGCGATCTCGATTCCACGCTCGTTCTCGCCTTCTTCCCGCAGCATGTAGGCGCTCGAATCGAATTGACCCAGGTGAATGTGGCGGACCGCGATTATGCGGGGGTCTGTGAGGGTTGGTTCAAGTACTATTGGCTTCCTTGGCGCGAGTACTTGGTCCGCCGGTCACAATAGGGAAGATCATGCTGTCGAGACGTGCTGTACTTAAGGGCGCCGCGTGCGCCTCCCTCGTCGCCGCCACCGCGGACGCTTGGCTGCATGGGGCGTCCGCCGCCGAACTGAAATCCATCACCGCGCAGGCAAAACCCATCTCCGCCGACGAGCGACGCGCGCGCATCGCCAAGGTACAGAGCCTCATGGCCCGGCGCAAAGTGGCGGCGCTGCTCGTCGAACCCGGATCCTCGCTCGAGTATTTCACCGGAATACGCTGGCATCGTTCCGAGAGAATCACCCTCGCGATCATTCCGGCCCAGGGAGAGGTGCTGGTGGTGACGCCTGCATTCGAGGAGCCATCCGTACGAGAGACCCTCGCGGTGGACGGGGATGTGCGGGCGTGGAACGAGCACGAAAGCCCTGCCGAACGCATCGTACAGGGCCTTCGCGACCGGGGCATCGCCTCGGGGGTGCTGGCGGTGGAGCCCACCGTACGGTTCTTCATCA
Source organism: uncultured Gammaproteobacteria bacterium (assembly GCA_963702735.1). Lineage (GTDB taxonomy): Bacteria > Pseudomonadota > Gammaproteobacteria > Steroidobacterales > Steroidobacteraceae > Bog-1198. Next base: position 682,020 of record CAVPDW010000004.1, read on the forward strand.
TCGACGGCATACGGCAATCGTCCAAGGCTTACGACATGATCTCGGCCGACACGCTGGTGCGCGCATGCCGGCTGACCAAGTCGCCGGCCGAATTGGCGCTCATGCAAGCGGCCAATAACGTCACCCTCGAAGCGCTGCGCTTCGTCCATGCGAGATTGGCGCGCGGCATGACTGCCGCGCAGATCGGCGCCCTCATGGATCGCGCCACCGTCGATCTCGGAGGCTCGCCTGAATTTTCGCTGGTGCTGCTGAACGAGGCCTCCGCCTACCCGCACGGCTCGCTGCAGGCCCAGACGGTGCGCGAAGGCTCGATCGTTCTGATGGATTGCGGCTGCGCCGTGCATGGCTATCAATCGGACATCTCCCGCACCTTTGTGTTCGGCCAGGCCAACGCGCGGCAGCGCAAGGTGTGGAACACGGTCAAGCGCGGGCAGGAAATCGCGCTCGAAACCGCCAAGATCGGCGTCCCGGCCGGCCGCATCGACGACGCCGTGCGCAGCTACTATGAGCGCGAGGGCTGGGGTCCCGGCTACAAGCTGCCGGGACTGTCGCACCGCACCGGTCACGGGATCGGCTTGGACGGCCATGAACCGGCCTATCTGGTGCACGGCGACGCCACCCCGCTCGAAGCCGGCATGTGCTTCTCCGACGAGCCGGGAATCTACATCCCCGGCGAATTCGGGATTCGCCTGGAGGATTGCTGGGTGATGACGTCATCCGGCCCGCAACTGTTCACGCCGCTCGCCAAATCCCTGGATGACCCTATTTGAGCGTCTTCTCGTCGCTGCTGATCTGGCTTTACCTGTTTTTCTTGCATGGGAGGTTCTGGCGATCGGGCCCGCAATTGGCGCCCGCGCCGGCGAGGGAGTGTCCGGCGGTGGACATCATCGTTCCAGCGCGCGACGAGGCCGGCACCGTCGCCGCGGCAATCGCTTCGCTGTTGGCGCAGGACTACCCCGGCCCCTTCAGGGTGATCCTGGTGGACGACAATTCCACCGACGGCACCGCCGCCTTAGGCCTGGCGGCGGCAGGCACGGGTGCGACGGCGTCGAGGTTGACGGTGTTGAGTCTCCAGTCGAAGCCTGCGGGCTGGTCCGGCAAGTTGTGGGCGCTCGCCCGCGGGATTGCCGCAAGCCGGGCTCCCGTCCTGCTGCTGACCGATGCTGACATCGTGCACGATCCGCGTCACCTGTCCTCTCTGGTCGCAAAGCTGGGGCAGGACCGGTTGGATCTGGTGAGCGAGATGGTTCGCCTGAACTGCGGCAGTCTGGCCGAGCGCGCACTGGTACCGGCGTTCGTCTATTTCTTCCAAATGCTGTACCCCTTCAGCCGGGTGAACGACCCGACTTCCCGGATCGCCGCCGCGGCAGGCGGCACCGTGCTGATTCGGCGTGAGGCGCTCGAGCGTATCGGCGGCATCGATGCGATCAAGAACTCTCTCATCGACGATGTGGCGCTTGCAAAATCCGTGAAGCGGTACGGCCCGATATTTCTGGGCCATTCGGCTCTCGCAGTCTCCATCCGCGACTATCCCAATTTCAGCGACATCTGGCGCATGATTTCGCGCACGGCCTTCACGCAATTGCGCTGTTCCGCGGCTCTGCTGGCGCTCACGCTGCTTGGACTGTCGATGCTGTGGCTGGTGCCCGTCGCGGCGATTCTGTCCGGATCCGGTTGGCAGCGCGCCGCCGGATTCGCCGCATTTGCACTCGCCGCCGCGAGTTATTTCCCCACCTTGGCGCGCTATGAACGAAACCGCCTTTGGGCGCTGCTGCTGCCGCTCATTGCGCTCTTCTACATGGCCGCGACGGTCGGTTCGGGACTCGATCATTGGCGGGGACGTGGTCCCCGCTGGAAGAACCGGGCGTACGAGCCTTAGCCCTTCACCGGTCTCGGCGTGGCTACAGCGCGCAACGCCAGTCCCTTGACCGCATAACTATCCGGATACAGCTCCTGCGGAAGAATCGGGCGCCGGAGCAAGCGTGTAGAAGGCCGCGCGCACCAATGCGGTGTAACTCGGGGTGTCCTGCGGACCCGGACAGCCGACGGCTGACACCTCAAGATCCTGGCGCGCGCCCAGATGCAGCAGAATCTGGCGCACATGACCTTCGAGCCCGCTGCATGTGTACAGACTCGTGAAACCCGTGTAGCTGAAGGTCACATGGCGATGCTGCCACGTGCCGGCCACGGTTTCGCTCTGCGAGACGGGCGCGGTCTCAGCAGCGGGTGAACTCGAGAGCAGACCGCAGAGCGCGGTCAGCACGACCGCGATGTACATCCATGTATGAGCCGCCTGTCGCATGATGCCACCTCACATCTTCACATTGTGGACCGACGGGCACGGCGCAGGTTCACTGCGCGCGGCTTGCCTCCACCACGGTGACGGCCGTCATGTTGACGATCCTGCGCACCGTGGATGCAGGAGTGAGAATGTGCGCCGGCGCAGCGCAGCCCAGCAGGATCGGACCCACGGCGACATTGTGGCCCGCCGCCGACTTGAGCAGATTATAGGCGATGTTGGCACTGTCCAAATTCGGACAGACCAAGAGGTTTGCGCTGCCGTGCAAGCTGGTGCCGGGAAGGATCCCGGTCCGCGCCGACTCATCCAGCGCGCAATCGCCATGCATCTCGCCGTCCACTTCCAGTTCAGGCATGCGCTGCTTGAGCAGCGCCAAGGCGTCGCGCATCTTCAATGCCGAAGGCGCGCCGCTGCTGCCGAAATTCGAATGCGACAGCAAGGCGGCCTTCGGAGTGAGCCCGAACGCACGCAGTTGCTCCGCTGCCATCTGCGTGATCTCCGCCACCTGCAGGGCGGTGGGATCGAGGTTGACGTGCGTATCGATGATGAAGACCTGGCGCCCCGGCAGGATCAGCCCGCTCATCGCACCGTACACATTGGCCCCGGCGCGGCGTCCGATGACCTGGTCGATGTAGTGCAGGTGCCGCGCGGTCGTGCTGATGGTGCCGCAGATCAATCCATCCGCCTCCCCCTTCTTGAGCAGCATCGCGGCGATCAAGGTGGTGCGCCGGCGCATCTCGAGCTTGGCGTACTGTGCCGTTACCCCCTGGCGCTCGGTGAGCTTGTGATAGTCCTGCCAGTACTCGCGGAATCGTTCGTCCTGCTCCGGGTTGACCACGGATACATGCTCTCCGATGCGTATGCGCAAGCCGTAGCGCCTGATACCGCGCTCGATGACCGACGGGCGGCCGACCAGGATCGGCGTGGCGAGCTTCTCATCCACCGCGATTTGCACCGCTCGAAGCACCCGCTCATCCTCGCCTTCCGCATAGACGATGCGGCTGCGCTCGGCGGGCACCTGCCGTGCGGCCGCAAAGATGGGCTGCATCAGCGTGCCGCTGTGATAGACGAACTGCAGCAGCCGCTGACCGTACGCCTCGAGGTCGGCGATGGGCCGGGTGGCCACACCCGACTGCATGGCGGCCTTTGCCACCGCCGGCGCGATCTTGACGATCAAGCGCGGGTCGAAGGGCTTGGGGATGAGGTACTCCGGCCCGAAGGCCAGATCCTCGATGCCACCGTAGGCCGCGGCCACGACGTCGCTTTGCTCCTGACGGGCAAGCTCCGCAATGGCGTGCACGGCGGCAATTTCCATGGGCCGCGTGATGGTGGTGGCGCCCACATCCAGCGCACCGCGAAAGATGAAGGGGAAGCACAGGACGTTGTTGACCTGATTGGGATAGTCGCTGCGCCCGGTGGCGATGACCGCATCGTCGCGCACCGCACGCACCTCCTCCGGCAGGATTTCAGGGGTCGGGTTGGCCAGGGCCAGGATGAGGGGCCGCGCCGCCATTTTTCCGGCCATGTCCTGCGTCAGCACGCCGCCGGCAGATAGGCCGAGAAACACATCCGCACCGACAATCACCTCAGCCAGGGTTCGAGCCGCCGTGGGCTGGGCGAAACGGGCCTTTTCCGGATCCATGAGCTCCTGCCGGCCCGTGTAAACCACACCCGCAAGATCGGTGAGCCAGACGTTTTCGCGCTTGAGACCCAAATCGAGCAGTAAATCGACGCAGGCGAGCGCAGCGGCGCCGGCTCCGCTGACGGCAATCTTGACCTTCGCGAGGTCCTTGCCGACCACTTGCAGCCCATTCAGGCAGGCGGCGCCGACGATGATGGCGGTGCCATGCTGATCGTCGTGAAACACGGGGATTTTCATGCGCCGCCGCAATTCACGCTCCACAATGAAGCACTCCGGAGCCTTGATGTCCTCCAGGTTGATGGCGCCGAACGTGGGCTCCAGGGCGGCAACCATGTCGATGAGCTTCAAGGGATCGCGCTCTTCGATCTCAATGTCGAACACGTCGATGCCGGCGAACTTTTTGAACAGTACCGCTTTGCCTTCCATGACGGGCTTGGCCGCGAGCGGCCCGATGGCCCCCAGCCCCAGGACCGCGGTGCCGTTGCTGATGACGCCGACCAGATTGCCGCGCGCGGTGAAGCGAAAGACATTGAGAGGGTCCGCGACAATGGCCTCGCAGGCGGCGGCAACTCCCGGCGAATACGCAAGCGCCAGGTCGCTTTGATTGAGAAGCTGCTTGGTCGCCGTAACCGACAGCTTTCCAGGCGTCGGAAACTCGTGGTAGTCGAGCGCCGCCTTGTTGCGTGCTTCCTTGTCGGCGTCGCCCTTCATGGTGCGTTTGTCGGTCAATGCTGATCCTCGATGACGCGGCTGCCGATCGGCCACGGCCGAGATACCGCTTGATGGCCCTCGACATGCGACCGGATTAAGTTCATCGAGGCATTGTACTTCATGAACATGGCGACGATGTCGTCCGCAAGCCGCTGCGCCCGGCGTCGTTCACATGCAGAATATGCGAGGCATTCTTGGGCTCGGCGAGCGGCGCCAGAGACGGCCGACGATAAAACCGAGGATTTTAGCCCCCGCCCGGAGCGAATTCATGTGAGGGCGCCGTGAGGCATGTATATGGTCATTATAAAGGCGCGCCGCGGCATTTGGGTCTAAACTCCGTGCTGGGTGATTTCGTGGGTTAACTTCTCGATGGAGGACGCGACCATGGGCACTGCAATCGTCGGCGGCGATGATCAGCCTTTGCATCTCGATGTCATGCGAATTCCCTTTTACCGACCTGTCACGTGGCTGCTTGCCGGATGGCTCGACATGCGCAAGCACTGGGGGGCGAGCCTGGGCTACGGCGCATTGATCGTCGCGCTCGGCTGGACCCTTCTGGTGTTCTGCGGCACTCACCCCTACTTCGTCGCCGCGGCGATCACCGGCTTTTTGCTGGTCGGTCCGCTGATGTCGGCCGGCTTGTGCGAGATGTCGCGGCGCTATTCTCTCGGCCAGCCCGCCACCTTCGACGACTCCCTGGAGGGATTCGCGAGAAATGCGCCCGCTCTGTTCGAGTTCGGGGTGATTCTGGCGATCTGTGCCGCCGTGTGGTTCGGTGTCTCGGCGCTGCTTCTCGGCACGGTATTTCACATCGTCACGCCGGACATCAGCGAGACCCTGTATCAGGGATTCATCGATTCAACCAATCGCTCGCAGGTTCTGGCCTACGTCGTCATCGGCGGCATACTGGCGACCGGGGTGTTCTGCGTTTCCGTCGTGGCGATCCCCCTCATCATCGACCGGCACGCCACCGCCGGGCAGGCGATGCGTGCGAGCGTCAACGCGGTGTTTCGCAACATTCCCGCGATGATCCTCTGGAGCGGATTGATTCTGGCGCTCACCGTCGTCGGCTACGTACCGCTGCTCGGCGGCCTACTCATCATTGCACCTCTCCTGGGTCATGCCACTTGGCATGCCTACCAGGACATGATCCACTAGGGATATGCAGGATCTCGTCGCAGAACTCGAGTCGGAAGGCTACGCAATCGTGCGGGGATTTCTCTCGCCCGCGGAAATTGCAGAAGTGGGTGCCGAGACCGACCGTATGTACCGGGAGGGGCTGAAACATCATGCCACCTACCGCGACAAGAACCTGTTGTTCGAGGTGCTGGACGACCCCAAGGCCAATCGGCGCGTGGTTCTGCAGGCACACTGGACGGCGTGGCTCAGCCCCCTGATGGAGCGGATGCGGCGCAGCCGCAAGTATTATTCCGTGCTGCAACCGTTCTTGGGCGAGGACATCAAGCAGATATCACATCAAGTCCATTGGAAGCCCCCCGGCGCGAAATACACGTTTTATCGCTTTCACCAGGACGCCCGCTTTCGACAGGGCAGCATCAAGGACTTTGCCTACCTTCGAAGCACGGTGACGACGGGGCTCGCCATCGACCGGCAAACCGTCGACAACGGCGCGCTGCGCGTCATCCCCGGAAGCCACCGGCTCGGCTATCTGGGGCTCTCGGATGATGGGCCGATCATGGTCGGCCAGACTCAAGACGAGGAACTGCGTCGCGCAGGGCTCGATCCTTCGAACATCGTGACCTGTGAAATGGAACCGGGCGATCTGCTGCTGTGGACCTTGTTCACCGTGCACGGCTCCGCGCCTAATGTGAGCGACTATGATCGGCGCTTCATGATCAACAGCTATGTGCGGGCGGCCGACAGCGAGCGCGGTGAATGGGCGTTTCGCGCCGGTGTATCCACCGCGCTCGGGGAGGAGCCGCAGATTTGCAAGTACGAGCAGCTCCGCGAGCGGCCGGGTCCCTTCTATATCGAATCGGACTGGACCGAAGAGGCCAAATCAGCGCGCGCCGGCGGCAATTCTCAGTGATTTTGCGATGCCCCTCGCGGCAAGCAAGTAGTGCAGCGACGCCCATCCGAAGAACAAGAGCGTCACCAAGAGTCCACGGCGCGTAGCGCGTACCAGCGCATGGCTGCAAGCCGCCTTCACGGCGGTGCCGGCGGTTTCGGCGCCTGCGCCTCCCGGGCAGCTGACTGCAAATGAACGCCCCGGCATGCCCGTCGGGAGCCCCGGGATTCGCTGCGAACCGAACTCGGCTTGCGCGAAGCGGTCGGTGGCCCACCCCGTGAACAGAGGACCGCCGCCGAGCGCCAACACGCTGAGGCAGATGTACAGCAGTGCCGTTGCCGTGGCGCGCCGCTGCCTATCGACCACATTCTGCACCACGCCGAACGTAGGCCCCAGGGAGGCGTACTGGAAGAAGCCCGCAATCGACAGCAGCACGGTGGCAGGCCTGTAGTCCGCCTGCAGCAGTGCGCACAGATAGAAGGGCAGTGCAATGACGCAGCCGATCGCCGGCACCAGCGCGTACCAGCGTGCGTCGCGCTTGGCGAGGGCGTCGGCGATGAATCCGCCGGCCACGATGCCGATGCCCACCGCCACTCCGCCGGCGAGACCCACGATGACCCCCACCGTCGTGTAGTCGAGATCGAACGCGCGCCGGAAATAAGGATGGACGAATGCGTAGAACCCGTATGCCGCGAATCCGCCGATGGTCACCCCGAGCACCATGTGCCGGACGGGGCGGTCCGCGAGCAAGGCTTTGCCGACGGCCAAGAGTTCACGCGCTTCACCCCGAAACGAGAAGGGGGGCAACGCAGACCGGGCCGTGCGGTTTGCGCCGGATTCCGAGTACCCGCGAGGCGGCTCGCGAATCAGCAGCTTTATCGACAGGCCGACCGCGATTCCCGGCAAACCCACCGCCGCGCACGCGGCGCGCCAACCCCAATGCTGGACCACGTAGCTGCCGCCGACGGCCGCCAGCAGATAGCCGAGCGAGGTGCCGCAGGAGTAGATCGACAGCGCGGACGTGCGCCGCGACGGCTCGACATAGTCGGAGATCAGCGAGTGCGCGGGCGGCGAGCAGCCGGCCTCCGCGACTCCGACCCCCGCTCTGATCAGCAGCAACTGCGGAAAGCTCGCCGCCGCGCCGCACAGTGCGCTCAATGCCGACCAGACGATGAGGGCGACGGTGATTATATTGACGCGGCTCATCCGCTCCGCCAGGCGTGCAATGGGAATTCCCCCGAAGGCGTACAGCACGGCGAAGGCCGTGCCGCCGAGAAATCCCAGCTGCGTGTCGGTCAGTTTCAAATCGAGCTTCATCGACTGTGCGATGATCGAAATGATGGTGCGGTCCATGGCGTTGAAGGTGTACGCCGTCATGAGCAGCGACACCACCACTCGCGTGTACGCCCGGGAATATCGGACCGGCTGGTTCTGCAAGGAGTGCGTCCGCCTCGTAAAACTCCTACTATCCCATAGGCGGCGCTGCGACACCCGAGAACGGCGGGCCGACGGCGAAACCGATCGATTATCTGCGGGCGGCGCGGCCCCGGTCCGTCGTTTTCGCGCTCGATGTCCGGCCTAGGCGTCCGATGAGCGACGGTTGGCTGCTTTGGGCCTCGATAACGGGCGGCCGCCTCGCTGCGCTACGAGTCCAAGCTCTGATACTTGATTTCGCGGCGCAGGAAGTCCAGCACCAGGGTTTCGGCCTTGCGCGGAGCGGCAAGGCTTAAGCTGCCGTTGAATGCACGATGAATGAGGCCCGTCCGCCAGGAGTCGAAAACCGCCGGATTGATATAGGATTTGCGGCAGACCGCAGGAGTATTGCGCAACTTCGCGGCCACCTGTTTGACCACTTCGGCAATCTCGCTTCTCAATTTACGCTCGCTTGGAATTTCCGGCAACGGCGTGCGCGCGAGCAGAGTAATGGCGTGAATGGTCGCGCCCCATGTGCGGAAATCCTTGGCGGTGAAGTCATCTCCCATGGCGAGGCGCAGGTAGTCGTTGACCTGGCCGGAGTCGATGGGACAGCGCTGCCCATCGTCGCTCACATATTGGAACAGGTGCTGGCCGGGAATTTCCTGGCAGCGCCTTACGATCTGCGCGATGCGCCGGTCATCGATGTGCACCTCGTGCTGAATGCCACCCTTGCCGCGGAAGTTGAGCACGGCGCGCCCGTCCTGAATGAAGCTGACGTGGCGGTTGCGCAAGGTCGTGAGGCCGAAGCTCTTGTTCTCGCGTGCATATTCGGTATTGCCGATGCGCACCCGTGTCGCGTCGAGAATGCAGATGACAACCGCCAAGACCTTCTCGCGCGGCAGACCCGGCAATCCGAGGTCGCGCCTGAGCTTGCGCCGCAATTTCGGCAGCGCCTCGCCGAACGCCACCATGCGGCTGAATTTTGCGCTGTCGCGAACCTGCCGCCACTGCGGATGATAGCGATATTGCTTGCGCCCGCGCGCATCCCGGCCGGTCGCCTGAAGATGACCGCGGGCCTTTTGGGAAATCCACACGTCCCTGTATGCCGGCGGAATCGCGAGACTCGCGATGCGCTTGAGTTCCTTGGCCGCCGCAAGCCTGCGATTCTCAGGTGTCAGATAGCGAAAGCCCTTGCCGGCTCGCAAGCGCCTGATTCCAGGCTCGGCATCCGACACGTAAATCAGACCCGCCTCGACCGCCATTTGTGCCGCTTCGGCGGCTACGCCGGTGAGGTTCGCACCCATGTTTGAGGATTTCAGTGTCATGGCGTCCGATTGTTAGCCAATCGAAAGTCCGGACGCCAGACGCTTTCTGCGCGAGCTGCGGTTTTTGTGACGCAATTCTGTGACGCACTAGATGGAAGGCATTTGCGGCGCCGCCGCGCCATCGCCGCCCCCCTGCACCGGCGGGATTACGTTACATCGCGCTCATATCTCCAGAGCGACAGGTTTCTTCGAGCGCAGCGTCATCAGCGAATAGTACAGAACGCCGACGCCGACCCAGCACGCTCCGAGAATTTTTGCGGCGCGATCCATCTCGAAGAGGACGTAGACGATGATGGCCAATCCCGCCAGAGGGAACACGAGGTGCCGCAGCCAGTCGCCGCTGCGTTGTCGGTGGAAGTAATGACTGATCACCGACAGATGCAGCAGAACGAAGCCGGTCAGCGCGCCGAAATTGACCACACGGCTGAGATCGTCCAGGCGATCGGAGAAGAGCAACCCCACCAGCAGGGAGACCGCGGCGACCGCGAGCGTGCTCACATATGGCGTCCTGTAGCGGGGATGCACTTTAGCCAGGATGGCCGGCAGCTTTCCGTCGCGTGCCATGGCGAACAGGATGCGCGACACGGCGGCCTGGGCGGCCATGGCATTCGCAATGGCGGAGGCGATGACGGTCGCCAAAATGGTGACCAACCGCAGCCAGGCGCCGCCGGCGCGTTGCGCCACTTCGTAGAAGGCCGTGTCCGGCGCAGCGAAGCGCATGCCGCGCGCCAGATCGGTGGCAATCCAGGTTTGCAGCATGAACAAGACACCCACTATCGCCAACGAGAGCACGGTCGCCCGACCGACGGCGTATTGATTGCCCCGGTTCTCCTCCGCAAGCGTCGAGATGCCGTCGAAGCCGAGGAAGGACAGCACCGCGATCGAGGTGGCACCGGCCACGGTCGAGGCGGAGAAAAGCTGTGGATCGTATATCGGCTTGAGCGTCAGCCGGCCCGCCCCCACGCCGCCATACAGCGCCGTCAGCCCCACGATGACGAACAGACCGAGCGTCGACAGTTCCATCACCAGCATGTAGCGGTTGACGCGCGCCGTGAATTCGATTCCCAGCAGGTTCACCGTCGCATTGAAGGTAATGAATCCGGCAAGCCACACCCACGCGGGCACCGCCGGAAAAATCGGCCGCAACGCCACCGCGCTGATCAGATAAAGCAGCGAGGGCACCAGCAGGTAGTCGAGCAGTATGAGCCAGCCGGAGAAGAAGCCTGCGATCTCGTGCAATCCTCGCTGCGCATACGTGTAGACCGAGCCCGCCAGGGGAAAGGCCCGCGACATGGCGGCGTAGCTCAGCGCAGTGAAGAACATTCCGATGAGGCCGAGCAGATACGCGAGCGGCACCATGCCCTTGGATTCATTCCACACGAAGCCGTACACCCCGAAGGGCGCGATCGGCACCATGAAAATCATGCCGTAGACGATCAAATCCTTGGTGGTCAGCGCACGGCTCAGTTGTTCTTTGTATCCGAAATCTTGAAGCGACATGCATGAAAGTCTAGTCGAATATTGCGTGCATGGCGCGCTCCTTATTTCGTACAATCAGCCATGGTCACCGCGCATCGACATACGATCCACCGACACCATCTGGGCTGGGATCGCAGTTTTGCGCCGGTGGTTCGAATCGCGCCCGGCGAGTCGTTGGAATTCGACGTATCCGATTCATCGGGCGGCCAGCTCGGCGAGACCTCGACGGTCGCCGATGTGGCCCGCTTGGATTTCGGCAAGGTCAATCCCGTCACGGGGCCGGTGTTCGTCGAGGGCGCCGAGCCCGGCGATGTGCTGAAGGTCACCCTGTTGTCCTTCGTTCCCTCCGGCTGGGGCTGGACGGCCAATATCCCGGGCTTCGGCTTGTTGGCCGCCGAATTCAATCAACCCGCCCTGCAGCTGTGGCGCTACGACCCAAAGACCCTGGCGCCGGCCCTGTTCGGGCGCTGGGGCAAGGTGCCCCTGAAGCCGTTCACAGGAACCATCGGTCTTGCACCCGGCGAGCCGGGTCTGCACAGCATCGTTCCTCCCCGTCGCGTGGGAGGAAACATGGACGTGCGCGACATTGCCGTCGGAACCGAATTGTTTCTACCGGTCGAGTGTCCGGGCGCCTTGTTCTCCGTGGGAGATACGCATGCAGCGCAGGGCGACGGCGAGGTATGCGGCACCGCCATCGAAAGTCCCATGCGGGTCGCTCTTCAGTTCGATCTGGTGAAGCAGGAACCGCTCGCCTTCCCGCGCTTCAGAACCGCCGGGCCCGTGACCCGGCATCTCGACGCGCAGGGATACGAAGTCACCACCGGCATAGGACCGGACTTGATGCAGGCTGCGCGCGATTCCGTCAGATCCATGATCGATCTTTTAGGACGCCGACACGGCATGCCCGCCGTCGATGCATATCTGTTGTGCAGCGTCTGCGGCGATCTGCGCATCAGCGAAATCGTCGACATTCCCAACTGGACGGTGTCGTTCTACTTCCCGCGCGTCGTTTTCGATTGACAGGAACCGAATCTAGCCTTCCTTCGACAGCTGCACCAGCATCTTTCCGGTGTTCGCTCCGCTGAATAGGCCGATCAGCGCCGCGGGAGCTTGCTCAATCCCTTGCAGGATGGTGCTGCGGTAACGGATTCGCCCTGCGGCGAGCCAGCGTTTCATATCGGCCAGAAATTGCGCGCGCAACGGCTCGAATTCATAGTAAACGAAGCCCCTCATGGTGAGGCGGTTGTAGATCATGTTGGAGAGCGTGGTCACCGGCTCGGAAATCGCCCCGAAATTATTGTACGCGGAGATCATGCCGCAGACGGCGATGCGTCCTAGCGCATTCATCCGCGGCAGCGCCGCGTTCAAATGCTCTCCCCCCACGTTGTCGAAGTACACATCGATGCCGCGCGGCGCCGCCGCCTTGAGCGCGCCGCGCAGCTCGCCCTTCTTGTAGTTGATGACCGCGTCCAGTCCAAGATCCTGCTTCAGCCAGCGGCATTTGTCGTCCGAACCGGCGCTGCCGATCACGTAGCAGCCCTTGATCTTGGCGATCTGTGCCGCGACGCTTCCGACCGCGCCCGCGGCGGCCGACACGAACACGTTCTCTTTGTCCTTGAGCGCGCCGATGACCAGCAGCCCGCCGTACGCCGTCAGTCCCGTCAGTCCCAAGACGCTCATATGCGCCTCGAGGGGCATGCCGCCGGTGTCGAGCTTGGAGATCTCCTTGCTTGCGGCGACGAAGAATTGACGAAATCCGAGCATCGACTGAACGTAGTCGCCCGCCTCGAAGCCCCGCAGGCGCGAGGTCAGCACACGCCCGACGGCGCCGCCGGGCATGGCTTCATTGAGCGGGGTCTGTCCGGCCAAGCGCGGGCGCATGGCGGGATCCACCGACATGTAGATGTTCTCCACCAGCACTTCGCCGTCCGCGGGCTCCGGCACCTCGGTCTCGACGATGGCGAAATGGGCAGGGGATGGCACACCCTGCGGACGTTCGAGCAGATGCACCTGTTTGCTTCGCATTCATTGCCCTCCCCGGCAAGCGCGGATTATATTGAGGAAGCCGCCTGTTTTCGCCAGTTTCTCCAACCATGCGCACGAGGGAACGAACATGATTTCGAACGGCCGGGTAATCGGGATGGGTTTATGCACCGCCGCCGCGGCGCTCGCCTTGGGCGCAGCGCCCCGGTCGATCGCACACAATGCGTCCGGATCGGGCACATCGAAGCATTATTACCTGCCGGCGACCGCCGACAACGTTCAGTGGGGCTGGTACGACCCGGCCGAAGCGCCCAAGCTCACCGTGCATTCAGGCGACACGGTTTCCATCGAGACGCTGTCGCATTCTCTGGGGCAGATCAAACCCGGCGTGGGCATGGATGAGATCATGAAACTGCGCCGGCAGAACGACGGCGGCGGTCCGCATTCGATCACCGGGCCGATTTACGTCGCAGAGGCGGAACCGGGCGATACGCTGGAGATCCGCTTTCTCAAGATCGTCCCCAAACCCGATGCCTTCAATTTCAACCTCCCCGGCAAGGAATTTCCCGGCGTCGGCCTGCTGGCCTCGGAGTTTCCCGAAGGGTTCGTTCGCTACTTCAAGCTCGACCTGGCCAGGATGGAGACGCAGTTCAAACCCGGAATCGTCGTGGATATCAAGCCGTTTCCGGGAACCTTTGCCGTGGGAGTGGATCCGAACGAACCGGATGCCAAGGCCGGGCCGCCCATACACGACGCGAAGGGCCGCACCAGCACGCTGCGACCGTGGAAGAACGGCTCGAACATGGATCTGAACGAGCTGCAGGCGGGGTCCATTCTCTATCTGCACGTGTTCCAGAAGGGGGGACTGATCTGGACCGGCGACTCACACTGCCGCCAAGGCAACGGCGAGGTCAATCTCACGGCGCTGGAGTGCGCCTACAAGGAGATCGAAATTCAGCCCATTGTGCGCAAGGACTTGAAAACCGATTGGCCTTGGGCGGAAACGAAGACCCACTGGATCTTCATGGGCTACGATGAGGACCTGAATCAGGCGATGAAGATCGCGGTCGAGCAAACCGTGCACTGGTTGGCCACGCAGACCATCGTCCCGATGAGCCGCGAGGAGGCTTATTCTCTGACATCCATCGTCGGCGACTGCCGCGTCACGCAGGTCGTGGACATCCGCAAGGGTGTGCACTGCATGATTCCAAAGGCGGTTTTCCGCAACTACCGTTCCGCCACGCATCACGCCGCGGCGAATAGCCCGTCGCACCCGCAACAATGACTGCGGTGCGGTCGGCGGTGGTTAAAGCGTCAACCGATTGGGTGCGTCCCGCGTTATGACGGCATGCATTCAGACGATACAAGGAGCTTCATCCATGAATATCCGCCGGAAATTGACGGCTCTCGCCGGCATTGTCCTGTGCCCTGCTCTGCTCATCGCCCGCACCAGTTTTGCCGATGATGCCGCTGCGGCGGCCAAGGATGTGGGTGTCTGGCAGAAGCATGAGTACTCTTTCCGGTTCATGGGCCTGACCTCGACGTATTCCTGCGACGGACTGGCGGACAAGCTCAAGGTCTTGTTGATCGCCGCCGGTGCGAGGCACGATGCGAAATCGCAGCCCGGCGCCTGCGCGCGCGGCTTCGGCCGCCCTGACAAGTTCGCTTCGGCCACGTTGTCCTTCTACACGCTGGCACCGGCAGCGGCGGCCGGCACTGCTGCGGATGCCAAGCCGGTGGCTGCCGTGTGGCGGTCCGTGGTGTTTGCGGTCCGATCGCCGCAAGTCCTGAGTCTAGGCGATTGCGAGGTGGTGGAGCAGTTTCTAAACAACGTTCTGCCGATGTTCACCACCCGCAATGTCGAGAATCACACGACCTGTGTTCCGTACCAGCTGGCGGGTTCCAACATCGACCTGCGATTCGAATCGCTTTCGGCGGCGCGCGCGGCGCCGAAAGCGCCGGGCGGAACGTAGATCGCCCGCCCCTTGCCCGTCTTTTTGTAGATTCCGATCGCGCCCCCGGCTCCCAGGGAAATCGATGAATTGTGGGTATAGGTATCGGTGCCCAGTCCTGTCCCCAAGGAGCCGGTCTGGTCGTCCGAGAAGTCTCCGAGGATGATGCCGTTGGCGCCCACCTTCGCTGCCCGCCTCTTCAGGCGCGCTATGACTTTATCCGTCGCGTGCCGGCCGCCCGGCCGAAATAGGCTGTGGCTCCAGGCATTCAGGATGGCCACCTCTTCGAACACCGGCGGCGGCTGAGCGTAGAGCTTGACCTCGGCGGTGGAAATCGGCGCCCTGACCGTGCCGACCGGCAACATGGCCGAGGCAGCGCACGCCGATAACAACGCAAATGCTCCCGCGCCAACCGCGCAACGTCCGATCATGATGCCGGTATTTTATACCGCAATCGATGCAAGCCCGTTGGAGTGATCTACTTGCCCGCCGCGGCGGGTCCGGCGCTGCGCCGCTCCCGAATGTAGCGTTCGCTCGTTATTTCTATGACCGCATGGCGGCCCGTGGCGCCTACATCCTTGCGCGGCTCCAGACGCTGGTCGGCGAATCGCTCGCGCTCCGCGACGCTCACGCGCTTGATCGTCGGTTTCTCGTAGTATTCGGTCAGGTAGCTTGCGACCGCGGCGGCGCCGATTTCTTCGCTGAAGAAGCCGAGCCGCAATGCATGCATTATTCGACCCTGGTCGATCCCAGCCACCGAGTACAGACGGTATGCACTGAAGATATCGAGGTTGGGCACCGTCTCAGGATCGAATGCCTCCTCCGACACAGAAAGTTGGATCACGAACCACCGCGACACCTGCTCATCTTCCAGCTCCAGTTGGCTCAGTGCGCGCACCGTCTGTGTGGTCTCAAGGCTGCTCAGTCGTTCGCTGAGTTTCTCAACGTGGTGCAACTCCGGCGTACGCGGCTCCGGCTGGCGCGCGGGCGGTTCCGCAGCGGGTACGCGAACCGGCGCAGCGGAGGCTGCGGCCTTCGCGGGCATGAGCCGGCGCGACATGCCGGCGACGGCCGCCAGCAATGAATTGGACGGAGCAGCGGTCAACGGCGCCGTGGGAACGGTGGAATTCTCGGATTGAATTTCCGCAGACCAACGCAGCGCATCGATCTTGGCCCGTGCTTCGGCATCGGCTCTGGCTTGAGCTTCAGCCCTGGCCAGCGCTTCTGCCTGCGCCTCGGCCCTGGCTTGCGCCTCAGCCTTGGCCCGTGCTTCGGCATCGGCTTTGGCTTGAGCTTCCGCTCTGGCTTGAGCTTCCGCTCTGGCTTGAGCTTCCGCTTTGGCTTGAGCTTCAGCCCTGGCCTGCGCTTCCGCTCGGGCGCGTGCTTCGGCTTCGGCCTTGGCTTGCGCTTCGGCCCTGGCCGCGCTTCGGCCCTGGCCTGCGCTTCGGCCCTGGCCTGCGCTTCCGCTCGGGCGCGTGCTTCGGCTTCGGCCTTGGCTTGCGCTTCGGCTTTGGCCCGCGCTTCGGCTTCGGCCCTGGCTTGAGCCTCCGCCCTGGCCTGCGCTTCCGCTCGGGCCCGTGCTTCGGCTTCGGCTCTGGCTTGCGCCTCCGCTCTGGCCTGCGCTTCCGCTCGGGCCCGTGCTTCGGCTTCGGCCCTGGCTTGCGCCTCCGCTCGGGCGCGCGCTTCGGCTTCAGCCCTGGCCTGCGCTTCAATCCTCGCCTGCGCTTCGGCTACGGCCCGCGCTTCCGCCCTGGCCTTCGCATCAATCTTTGCCTGAATCGCTGCCTTGGCCTTTGCTTCGGCTTTGGCCTTTGCGTCAATCTTCGCCTGGATAGGTGCCAATGCCCGCAAGTCGTCCGCGTCCACCGTTGCAGTCAACGCACCCGGATAAAAATCTCGCACCCGCTCCAGTACTGCGTCCGCCTCGTCCTCGCTCGCGATGGGACCCAACCGCAGGCGATAACGCGTGCGGTGATCCTCGATCCGCTGTATCTGATAAATGTGGGCATGTTGGTAGCCGACGAAATCCTTCGACGGCAGGTCGATCGGCGCGGTCGATGCGCTGAGGTTGATCACGAAGGGCCCGGGACCCCCGAGCCGGGATTTCTCCGGCAACGGCGCGAGTAAGTCATCGATGCTGAGGTGCCAGATATCCCCGGTAGAGGGTGACTTTATCGGCCCTGCCATAGTTTCTTGTCCATGAACGCTTCGAGTGTTGCCAGGATAGTGGCTAAGGGCGGCCGGTTAAACCGTGATCGGCGTCTCCACGTGGCGACAAGCTCGGTTTATGTAAAAGGGTATTTGAGCATTTACCACTTGATTTTCGCCGCGTACACCTCACGCCCGTCCAGGAAGGTGGCCGTCACCCGTGTGTCATGCAATTCATAGGGGTCGATTGAAAAAATATCGCGGTCGAGCACGATGAAATCGCCGCGCTTCCCCGCCTCGATGCTCCCCGTCGTGCGCTCCTGTTTCAAGGCAAAGGCGGCATTGATCGTGTAGGCATCCACCATATCCTGCAGGCTAAGACTCTGTTCGGGCAGCAGAGCAGGGGCTCCCCGCCGCTCGCAGCGCGTGACGGCGTGTTCCATGGCGGCGAACGCGTCGAAGCTGCTCACGCCCCAATCGCTGCCGCCGGCGATCTTGGCGCCGGCATCGCGTAAGGAGCGCGCGGGGTACAGGTATCGCGAGCGCTGCGGGCCGAGATACTTCACCGTTGCATTGTCCACGTAGTCGTCGCGCTGCGCCCACAGCAGCTGAAAATTGGCGATCACGTCCAATTGCTTGAAGCGCGGGAAATCCTTCGGATCGATGAGCTCGAGGTGCGCAATCTGGCCGCGGTTGTCGAGCGCCCCGTTGTGACGCCGGGCATCCTCAAAAGCATCCAGTGCCGAGCGCACCGCCCTATCGCCGATCGCATGAATGTGCACCGTCAGTCCCGCGGCGTCCGCCGCCGTCACGATGCTATTGAGATTCTCCTGCGTAAAGTAATAAGGACCGCGATTCTCGGTCGGGCGGCCGCCGGCATCGAGATAGGGATCGAGCAGCGCCGCCGTCTGCGATGGATATTCGATCACGCCGTCGGCGAAGATCTTTACGGCGTCGGCGCGCAGAAAGTCGGGATCGATCGCCCATTTCGCACGAAACTCTATCGCCTCGGCGATCAGGGCTTGCGCCGGCTGGTGCAGATCCTTCAGGTGAAACGAGCCCCGCACCCGCATGTTCAGCCGGTGCGCATCGTACAGCCGCTTGTAAATCTGCATGATGTGGTCGTCGACGGCGGCGTCCTGCACGGACGTGATTCCGGTCGCACGCATGGAGTCGAAGGCCTTTTCGAGCTGCGCGGCCTCATGGTCGAGGGTCGTTTTCGGCTTCGCCGCCTCCGCAATCGAGGCCGCGTTGTCCCGCAACGTACCCGTCGGCCGCCCCGACGCGTCGCGTTCGATATGGCCCCCTGCCGGATCTTGGGTCGCCGCCGTGATCTTGGACAGCTTCAATGCCGCCGAGTTGACCCACACCGTATGTCCATCCGACCCGCTGAGCAACAGCGGCCGGTCGGGAAGCATGGAATCCAAGTCCGCCAAAGTGAGCGTGAGCGCGGACGGATTGACCATGACGGCTTCGACCCATCGGGTGCGGCCTAAGGGCTGCTCCTTGAGACAATCAGCGATGCGCTTTTTGATTTCCGCCGGCGCCAGCGGCTTGTCCTCCAAACTGCACTTACCCAGATCCTGAGCGCTTTCTGCGGGGTGCGTGTGGGCGTCGATGATTCCCGGCAGCACCACCCGCCCGCCCAGATCGACCTTGCGGGTATTCGGGCCGACGAGCGCGCGCACGGCTTCATCGGAGCCGACCGCAATGATGCTGTTGCCGCGCACCGCCAGGGCCTGCGCGATGCTGCGGCGCGCATCCTCGGTATGAATCCTGCCGTGAAGCAGCACCAGGTCGGCCGGCTCGGGCGCAGCGGCCGCGGCCGTAAATACGACGGCGATCCACGAAACAATACCGAACGCAAATCGCTTCACGGTTGCTCTCCACGCGCGGTGCGCACGAATCCGAGGACTTCACCCGCGATCACGTCGAGAATCTGCGCGACTCGAGGGACTTGGCAATTGCCGGCCTCGTCGAACACCTTTTCCGACGAGTTGATCGCGGCCCCGAGCGGCGTCGGCCATCCACGCAGCGCATGCACGATGTCGCGCAAGGCGCCCAGCGTGTTCACCGCTCCGGGCCAACCGCCCGCGGTCGCTATGCAGCCGACGGCGCGGCCGCTGAAGTAGGGGCGCGGATCGGAGCGCAGGTCTTCGGCATAGTCCAAGGCGTTCTTGACGAGGCCTGAGATGCTGCCGTGATAGCCCGGCGAGCCCAATATGATCCCGTCGGACAACGCGAGTTCGGCCACCAGGTCGCGAGCCGCATCGCTGCGCTCAGGATTGCCGGGCTCGTACATCGGCAGCTGCAGCGAGGCGCCGCTGATGAGCTTGGTTCTGGCACCGGCGCGCTGCGCTGTGCTGAGCACATGACGCATGGCTCTCTCGGTGGTGGAGTTGGCGCGTAAAGTCCCGCCGACGGCGACGATGTAGGGTGAACCCATGGGCAGATCCTACACGGTCTCGCCGCCGTTGATCAGTGCGCCGCGTCGGCGCCCCGTGCGGTAAACGGCGGTTTCGCGAGCCAGACGAATGGAATCAGCAGAAAGAATACGACACCCAGCACATAGAACACGTCGTTGACCCCCAGGTTCATCGCCTGATTCGTGATGACCTGATCGACATATTGCAACGCGCCGACTCCGGTGATCCCGCGGTCGGCGAGCTGCGCCTGGTATCCGCTCCATGCGCCCGCAGAGTTGCTGACATGCTCGCTCAGCACCGCATGATGGTAGTCGGTGCGCCGGTTCCAGATGAATACGGTGGTCGCGGTCGACACGCTGCCCGCCATGGTGCGCATGAAATTGCTCAAGCCCGAGGCGGAGGCCAATTCACTCGGTGGAATCCCCGACAGCAGGATCTGATTCAACGGCAGGAAGAAGAACGCCACCCCCAATCCCTGCAGAAATCGCGGTGTCGCAAATTGGCTGAAGCTCGCGGTTTCGTTCAAGGTCGCGGTCCAGAATATGACGCAGCCGAAGACGAGAAAGGCGAAACTCACGGCGAGGCGCAGATTCAGCCGGTTCATGTTGCGTCCCACGATCGGCGCCACCACCAGCGTCAGCAATCCGACCGGAGCGACCGCCAACCCCGACCAGGTCGCGGTGTAGCCGACCGTGGTCTGCAGCCACAGGGGGAAGATGATGTTGACGCCGGAAAATGCGAAGTAGGCGACGGCGATGACGGTGGAGCCGATGCGGAAATTGCGCCGCTTGAACAAATGGAGATCGACCACCGGATGCCGGTCCGTCAGTTCCCAAGGTATCAGCAACACCAGGCTCACCAGCGACACCGCCGCCGCGGCGACGATGATGTCGGAATTGAACCAATCCTTCTCGTTGCCGTTGTCCAGCATGAATTGCAGGCTGCCGACGCCGACTACGAGCAGAACGAGCCCGAGGCGATCGATGGGCAATTTCACCTTGTAGGATTCGCGGTTGCGCAGGATCGACCAACTCACCGCGGCCGCAAACGCGCCCACCGGCAGGTTGATGTAGAACAGCCATGGCCACGACAAATTGTCCGTGATCCAGCCGCCGATGATGGGGCCGGTGATCGGCGCGAGCACGATCACCATTCCCCACAGGGCGATCGCCATGCCGCGCTTTTCTATCGGATAATTGCGCAGCAGAATGGCCTGCGCCACCGACATCATGGGTCCTGACACCAGCCCCTGGATGAGGCGCGCGCCGACCAGCATGGGCAGGCTGGTGGCAAGCCCGCACAGAGCCGAAAAGCACATGAACAGCAGGATTGAGGCGACCAAGGTGCGCACCTCGCCGAAGCGCCGGCCGATCCAGCCGGTAAGCGGCTGCATCACCGCCGCCGCCAACATGTAGGAACTGACCGTCCATGTGCCCTCCGAGGTGCTCACTCCGAGGCTCCCGGAAATATGCGGCACGGAGACGTTCACGATCGTCATGTCGAGAATCTCCATGAAGGAGGCGGTGGCGATGCTCGCCGTCAGGAGCAGCAGCTTTGCGCCGCGCAGCGCAGGATATTCCGGCGCCGCCGGCCGTGCGGGTTCGGCCATGAGAAACCGCCGCTATCGAGCCTGGCTTAAATTGCGGCGGATGATGGCGTCCGCCTCGGCATTCGCCTTATCGAGGTCCTGAACATAGACCTGGGTGTCGCCCACCGGCATGTCCGCCGACTCCTTCGCCAACACCGGTCCTTGGCGGGATGAGGTGTCCACCGTCACGGTGGCCGATAGTCCCACCCGGAGCGGCGACGTCTCGAGATCGGCGTCGTCGATCTGAATACGAACCGGCACGCGCTGCACGACCTTGATCCAATTGCCCGACGCGTTCTGCGGCGGCAGCAAGGAGAAGGCGGCACCGGTGCCGGCGGACATGCCTTTGACATGACCGTGAAAAATGAAGGTACCGCCGTAAAGGTCGCTGCGCACTTCGGCGGGCTGCCCGATGCGCAAGTTGCGCAGCTGCACTTCCTTGAAATTCGCGTCCACCCACAATGAATTGAGCGGGATGACGGTCATGAGGGCCTGCCCGGCCTGGATGTGCTGACCGAGCTGCACGCTGCGCTCCGCCACATAACCGGTGACAGGGGCCACGACGGCATTGCGCTGCGCGGCGATCCACGCATCACGAAACGCGGCCTTCGCCTGAAGCACCGCTGGATTGTCCTCCACCTTCGTTCCGTCGACCAACGAATGGGCGGAAGCCGATTGGCGCACGGCCTGCGTCAATGCGGCGCGGGCCATCTCGACGCTCTCGCGCGCATGCCGCACCTCCTCGGGGGCGATCGCGCGCTCGGCGAGGAGCGGTTCGCGTTTGACCAGATCGGCCTCGGCCCGCGTCAGTTCCAGCTTTCTGGTTTCGATGACCGCGTCATATTGGTCGGCCGTCGATTTCTCCTGTCGCACCTGGCGCACGGTCTGCGCAAGCGCGCTGGTCACGCGGCTCAGATTGGTGTCCGCATCGATCGGGTCGAGGCGTACCAGCACCTGGCCCGCCTTGACCAGTTGAGTGTCGTCGGCAAGCACCGCGATCACGGTACCGGGCACTTGCGCCGAGATCACCACCTTGTTGCCGTTCACATAGGCATCATCGGTACGCTCGCGCTTCGCCAGCACCAATATCCAGTAGACTCCCCACAGCACACCCAGCACGATGAAGATCGCAGCGATCAGAATCAGAATATTGCGGCGCTTGCCCGGTTCCGGAGCGGGAGGGGACGCTGCAGGATCTACATTTGCATTCATGGTGTGGTCGCCGTGGCGGTCGAGGGGGTATTGTCGGGTTGCGACGGGCTTTGGTAGCCTCCGCCCAGGGCACGCTGCAGGGCGATATCCGCCGAGAGCGCAGCGGCGTCGAGTTGCAGCAGCGCATCGCGCTGATCCAACCAGGATTCAGTGGCGGCAAGTTCGGTGCGCGCGTCGGTGATCCCCTGGCGCACGCGCGCCGCCGCACTGAACTTCAGGCGCAGCGCCGCATCGGTCTCGATCAGGCGTTGCGCGCGCTGCGCCTCGATCTGCGCACGGGTGCTCGCCTGCGAAGCCACGTCGCGAGCGGCGCTGACCAGCGTGTCCCGGTAGTCCGCCACGGCGGACTCGATCGCGATCCGGCTCGCTCCGTAGCGCGCCTTGAGACGACCTGCGTCGAAAATAGGCAGATGAACGGCCCCTTCTGCGAGCGGCACGCGGCTGCTGTACTCGAGCAGCTTGCCGACATCGATGCTCGAGAGCCCGACCAGCGCGTTGATCGACACGTCGGGAAAGAACTGTGCGCGCGACGCATCCAGATTCCTTTGTGCGGCTTCGATGCGCCAGCGGCTCGCCATGATGTCCGCCCGGCGCGATATCAAGTCGATCTTCACGTTGTCGGGCACGTTGCCGGAAAGCGCCGGCAGGGACTTCGGCTGCATCGGCGGCAGTTCCTGGATGGAACGGCCGACCAGCGCGGCAAGCGCCACGACGCGCAATTTCGCCGATCCCTCCAACTGCGCAATTTGTTCCCTTGCGGCGGCCGTCGCGAGGTCGGAGCGATCGGTGTTGTCCGCCGGGTCCAGGTCCGCCCTGATGCGGGCGGCGCTGATCGCGGCTTCTCCTGCCACCGCGCCTGCGCGCTCGCGCGCGAGCTCGATGCGGCCTTGATCCGCCTGCCAGCCGAAGTAGGTATCTGCGATCGAACTCGCGAGCATCAGCGCGGCGGCGCTGCGGTCCGCTTGCGCCGCGTGCGCCTCGTCCATGGCCGCTTCCACGACGTCGCGCTGCTTGCCCCACCAATCGAAGGTGTAGCTGGCTTGAAGGCCGAGATCCGCCTGGTCGTACCAGGCGAACCCCAGCAGGCGCGGTGCAATCAGGCCGTTGTCGCTCAGCCGCTGGCGTTCGATGTCGGCGCTGGCGTCGATTCGCACCCCGGATGCCGCGCCCGCGATCCGTACCGACTGGCGCGCAGAGTCATAGCGTGCATGCGCCGTGGCCAGCGTCGGCGAGGAGGTGAGTCCGAGTTCGATCAAGCGATCGAGAGTGGGATCCTGATAGCCCTTCCACCACTCTCTTGCGGGCCAAATTCCGCCGCCTGCGACCTCGAGACCGTCCAAGGGGACCGCTGCCGGCAACTGTGTGGGCTTCTGCTTCGGTGGCAACCCGGCGCAGGCGCACAGCAGGGTTGCCAGGATCGCAGCTGATGGCCAGCCTTTCATGGCGCCTGCTCCGCGGCATCCTGCTTGTGCGCTTCTTCCAGGTTGGCGTAAAAGCGCTTGAGCTGCGAGATCAACTGACCCTGCTCCGCCTCGGTGAATTGCGCCAATAAGCCACGCAGTGAGGCGAACATCGTCGGCAGCAGCCGGCGCACCAGCTCCTCCCCCTCCTCCGTGATGCGCAGAACCATCCGCCTGCGGTCCTGGGCGCTGAGAACGCGGGTAATGAGATTGCGGCTCACCAAGGCATCGCTGATTCGCGACATGTTCGCGGGACTCTGTGCCGCGCGGGCGCACAGATCCCCCGGGTGCGAGACCCCGTCAGGCTGGGAGAACAAGATGGTCAGTACGCGAAATTCGGCTTCGGCGAGCCCGAACGGTCGAATCTGCTGTTCGAACTTCGCGGCCATTTCACGTCCGATGTGCAGCATCAGCCGGCACAACAAAATCTCGTTGAACGGCAAATCCGGCATGCGCGCGCTCAAGGCTCGCAGATTCGTCTCCAACTTGTCGAGGTGGGTATCGGAGTAATTCATTTGCATACTAACAATTTAATATATTATATTTTACCAAATGAATATCCATGCTGTAAATAATTCTTGCATTGTAAAACGACCCATGTCATTTTTTGGCCCAGGGAAGTCCCCCCGGCTCCCCGAACCCCAAGCGGAGATCACTCCTCCAACCTCAACCCGGACCCAGGATGGCGTCTAAAGCATGAACCGTTTCTCGTTGGGGACCACCGGCTCTGCGGCTTGCGCCGCCGTGCTTGCCGGCTCGCTCACGAGCTGCGCGGTAGGGCCCGATTTCAAGACTCCTGAGGCGCCGCCCGACGCGCGCTTCGTCGCGGCGGGTCAATTGCCTGCCCAGACCGTGGCCGCACCACTGCCCGGCGGGGAGGCGCAACGCTTCGTCGATGGCTTGGATATTCCCGGTCAGTGGTGGACCTTGTTCAAGTCTCCCGAGCTCAATGCACTCATCGAGCGCGCCCTCAAGAACAGCCCCACGCTCGAGTCCGCGCAGGCTGCCCTGCGTCAGGCGAATGAGAACCTCGCCGCGCAGCGCGGCGCCTACTATCCGAGCGCATCGGCCGCCGTCGGGAGCCAACGCCAGAAGGCCTCGGGCGCCGCCTTCGGCATCCCGGGGTTCCCGAGTTCCTACTTCTACAATCTCGACACCGCCACGGTGAATGTCGCCTACACGCTCGACGCCTTCGGCGGCGTGCGCCGTCAAGTCGAGGCGTCGCTGTCGCAGGCCGAATACCGGCGCTTTGCGCTCGAAGCAAGCTACCTCACCCTGACCTCGAACATCGTGGCGGCCGCCGTCAACGAGGCGTCCCTGCGCGCGCAAATCGCGGCGACCGAGCAGATCGGGCAATCTCAGGAAACTCAGCTCAACATCGTGATTCGCCGCCTGGGCGCAGGCGGAGCATCGCGTGCCGATGTACTGCTGCAACAAGCGACTCTGCAGGGCACACTCGCAACCCTGCCCGCGCTGCGCAGTCAGCTCGCGCAACAGCGCAATCAACTGGCTGCCTACACCGGCGCACTGCCCGCACAGTACACCGGTGCCGACATCAATCTCGATTCACTGACCATGCCGCAGGACCTGCCCGTGAGTCTGCCGTCCAAGTTCGTCGAGCAACGTCCGGACATCCGCGAGTACTCGGCCCTGCTGCATCAGGCCACCGCCCAGGTCGGGATCGCAACGGCCAATATGCTGCCGCAAATCACGCTGACCGGCAGCCTCGGCCAGGAAGCGGCGACGTGGTCCAACATATTTGCGGCGGGCTCCAACGTCTGGGGTCTCATCGGCTCGCTCACCCAGCCCCTATTCAAGGGCGGCGAATTGAAGCATCAACGCCGTGCCGCCATCGCCGCGGCCCAGGAGGCCGCCGCCGACTACAAGGCCACGGTCATCACTGCCTTCGAGAACGTCTCCGACACCTTGTACGCCTTGAAGGGCGATGCGGAGGCGCTCGCGGCCGAAGCCTTGGCCGAGCGCACCGCCGCCGACAGCCTCACCCTGGTGCAGGCTCAATACAAGGCCGGAGCCGCCAGCTACGTCCAAGTGCTGAGCGCCCAACAAACCTACCAAACCGCGGCCGTCGCGCTCGTCAAGGCCCGCGCGCAGCGCTTCGCGGACACGGCGGCGCTGTTTCAGGCACTCGGCGGCGGCTGGTGGAACCGCAACGAGGCGCTTGCAGACACCCAATACTCCAAAAAACCGAGAGAAGCTCCGTGACGAAACGCATGGTCATCATGATTTTGGGGGTCGTCCTTCTGGTCGCCGCGATCGGCGCCGTGGTCGTCCGGAACATCATGAAGCAGATCGCCCAGGGAAAGGTTCCCCAACCTGCGGTGGTGGTGACGGCCATGAAGGCGGTCCCGCAGTCATGGCAGCCGCAACTCAACGCGGTGGGCAGCTTGCGCGCCGTGCGCGGCGTGGACGTGACCACCGAAATCGCGGGCTTGGTGCGCGAGATTCATTTCAAATCGGGCGACGAGGTCAAAGCCGGCGCGCTGCTGGTCCAGCTCAACGCGGACGCCGACATCGCGCAGCTTGCCGCGCTCAAGGCAGCGGCCGATTTGGCGCAGGTCACGCTGGCGCGCGATCGGGTGCAACTGGCCGCTGAGGCGATCTCCCAGGCGCAGGTCGACGGCGACGCAGCCGATTTGAAGAGCAAGCGCGCACAGGCCGACAGCCAGCAGGCGACCATCGACAAGAAGACGATTCGCGCGCCGTTTTCCGGTCGGCTCGGCATCACGCTCATCAACCCCGGCCAGTACCTGAACCCGGGCGACAAGGTGGTTACGCTGCAGACCATCGATCCGATCTACATCGACTTCAATCTGCCCCAGCAGCAAGTCAGCGCAGTATCCGTGGGTCAGCCGGTGACGGTGTTGAGCGATGCCTATCAGGGGCAATCCTTCAGCGGCAAGGTGACGGCGATCGATGCCAAGGTCGATACCACCACCCGCAACGTGCAGGTCGAGGCCACGATCGCCAATCCGAAGAAACTGCTGCTGCCCGGCATGTTCGGCCGGGCCGCGGTCGACTCAGGCGAGAAGCAGGACTACTTGACTCTTCCCCAAACGGCGATCACCTACAACCCGTACGGGGCCACGGTGTTCATCACGGTCGACAAGAAGGATGCGAAAGGCAATCCCCAGCTCCAGGCGCAGCAGGTGTTCATCACCCCGGGTCCGACGCGAGGAGATCAAGTCGCGATCCTGAAGGGCGTATCCGCGGGGGCCATGGTGGTCACCAGCGGGCAGCTCAAATTGAAGAACGGCACGCCGCTGCGCATCGACAACAGCGTGCAGCCGTTGAACGACCAGAATCCGGCGCCTCAGGAGCAATGAGACGAGCCCATGAATTTCACCGATATTTTCATCCGGCGTCCGGTACTCGCGATCGTCATCAGCCTGCTGATACTGGTGCTGGGTTTACGGTCGGTCGGCAGCCTGCCGGTGAACCAGTATCCGCACACCGAAAACGCCGTCGTCACCATCAGTACCGCCTACTACGGCGCGGACGCAGCGACCGTCGCCGGCTTCATCACGCAGCCGCTCGAGGCGGCGATCGCCCAGGCGCAGGGCATCGATTACCTGTCCTCGGCCAGTACGACCGGAACATCGACGATCACGGCGACCTTGCGGCTGAACTACGACTCGAATCGCGCTCTGACCGAGATCAACACGCAAGTCAATTCGGTCAAGAACCAGTTGCCGCCCCAGGCGCAGCAGCCGGTATTGAGCGTGCAAGTCGGCCAGACGGTCGACGCGATGTACATGGGCTTCTACAGCGACACCATCCCGAGCAACAACGTCACCGACTATCTGAATCGCGTGGTCAAACCGAAGCTCGACTCGCTGGAAGGGGTGCAAACCGCCGAGATTCTGGGCGCACGTCAGTTCGCGCTGCGGGCATGGCTGGATGCCGCGAAGCTCGCGGCACACAACGTCACGGCACAGGACGTGTACACGGCGCTGGGCAACAACAATTACCTGGCGGCGGTGGGCAGCAGCAAGGGTCAGATGGTCACCGTCGACATGACCGCCGGCACCGATCTGCATTCCGTTCAGGAGTTTCGCCAATTGGTCGGTCAAGCAGGTCGGCGACTCGATCGTGCGTCTCGAGGACGTCGCGGAGGTGACGCTCGGCGCCGAGAACTACGATCTGAACGTCGCATTCAGCGGCAAGCGCTCGGTGTTCATCGGCATCAAGGTTGCGCCGCAGGCGAACATACTGTCCGTCGCAAAACGCGTCCGCGCGGCCTTTCCGGACATCCAGGCGCAGCTGCCGACCGGCGTCACCGGCGCGATCGTCTACGACTCGACCGCGTTCATCAATACATCGATCGTCGAGGTCCTGAAAACGTTGGGCGAATCGCTCCTCATCGTGACCGTCGTGATCTTTCTATTTCTCGGCAGCCTGCGCGCGGTCATCATACCGGTCATCGCCATGCCGCTGTCGCTGGTCGGCACGTTCTTCGTGATGCTGGCCTTGGGATATTCGATCAATCTGTTGACGCTGTTGGCGTTGGTGCTGGCCATAGGGCTCGTGGTCGACGATGCCATCATCGTGGTCGAGAACGTCGATCGGCACATGAAAGAGGAGCATAAGTCGCCGCTCGGTGCCGCGCTCATCGCGGCGCGCGAGCTTGGCAGCCCGATTCTGGCGATGACGGTGGTGCTGGTCGCGGTTTACGTGCCGATCGGCTTCCAGGGCGGCCTCACCGGTGCCCTGTTCACCGAGTTCGCGTTCTCGCTGGCGGGCGCGGTGGCGATCTCCGGAATCGTGGCGCTGACGCTCTCGCCCATGATGTGCGCTACATTTTTCCGCTCGGGCCAGGATTCCGGCCGTTTGGTCCAAGCCATCGATCGGAATTTCGAGTGGTTCCGCACGCGCTATCACCGCGCGCTGCATGCGCTGCTCGACACCTGGCTGGTCATCGTCGTCATGGCCTTGCTGCTGCTGCTGCTGCTGCTGGCATGCTTCAAATTCACCAAGTCGGAACTGGCGCCGGAGGAGGACCAAGGCGTCGTGGTCGCGAAGATCAACGGTCCGCCCGACGCGACGGCGCAGCAGATGCAGACCTACGCGGATCAGGTCTTCGAAGTTGCCAGGCAGGAGCCCGAGTACCAACAAATGTTCCAGATAACGGGCGTGCCCACCGTCAATCAGGGCATCGGCGGCGTGCTGTTCAAGCCGTGGGATCAGCGCACCCGCAGCGCGCACGCAGCTGCAGCTCGATCTGCAGCAGAAGTGGGCCAAGATCGCCGGCGCGCAGGTGTTCGCATTCCAGTTCCCGCCGCTGCCCGGCTCGAGCGGCTTCCCTGTGCAGTTCGTGATCACGACCACCGAGCCGTTCCAAAATCTGAACGAGGTGGCGCAGGCCGTGGTCGCCAAGGCCCTCGCGGCGCATGCCTTCTACTTCGCGGACGTCGACCTGAAGATCGACAAGCCGCAGGCGACCATCGAGGTGGATCGGGACAAGGTTGCCGCATTGGGACTGAACCAGTCCGACGTGGGCAGCGCATTGAGCGCCGCCTTGGGCGGAGGCTACGTCAACTACTTCTCGATCGCAGGACGCTCCTACAAGGTGATTCCGCAGGTCCTGCAGGTGGACCGGCTGAATCCAGACCAGGTGCTGGACTACTACATGCGCACGCCCTCGGGCGCCACGCTGCCTGCGAGCACCGTGGCGCACATCAAGTATTCGGTCGTTCCCGAATCGATCAATCGGTTCCAACAGTTGAATTCGGTGACGATCGCGGGGGTCAGCGGTATGGCCCAGGGAGATATCCTGAAGTTCCTCAAGGACACGACCGCTCAGGTCGCGCCAAGCGGATATACCGTGGATTACGCGGGTCAGTCGCGCCAGTTCATCCAGGAATCGGGAGGATTCTTCGTAACCCTGGGCTTCGCTATCATCATCGTGTTTTTGGCGCTCGCCGCGCAGTTTGAAAGCTTCCGCGATCCGATCGTGATTCTCGTGTCGGTGCCCTTGGCCCTTCTGGGCGCGGTGATGTTCATGACCATGGGATTTGCCTCGCTCAACATTTACACCCAGGTTGGATTGGTGACCCTCCTAGGGTTGATCAGCAAGCACGGCATTCTGATCGTCCAATTCGCCAACCAGCTGCAGCGGGCGGGACACTCCAAGCGCGAGGCGATTGAAGAGGCGGCCACGGTGCGCCTCAGGCCGATTCTCATGACGACGGCCGCCATGGTACTGGGCGTCGTGCCGCTGGTCGTCGCCTCGGGCGCCGGCGCCGCCGGCCGCCATGATATGGGGCTGGTGATCTTTGCGGGATTGTCGATCGGCACGCTGTTCACCTTGTTCGTGGTTCCCGCGGTCTACATGATGATAGGCGCCGATCACTCCGCACACGCCATGGAATCCGCGGCCCTGACCAACCCGACCGCCGGTGCGTCGCCGTAGCCATCCCAAGGCGCTCGCCGGCTTCATGAACGTGCTCGACAGATCGATTGCAAACCTGCGATCGCCGCGCCGCTCATGCGAGGACTCGTTTGGAAGTGCTCATTAATTGATAATTCAATTACTTACAATATTTTAATTACTACAATTCTAGATAATCGATGAGCGCGCGTCCCAAGGGCGCACCCGAAGTCAATTAGTCGACTCCTTCAAAGAGTTGACAAAATCCGCGTTGCGTTTCTTGGATTGTCTTGTATATTCCGATTGCAGTGTCTTGATTTAAAAAGACCTCATCGGCGATCGCATCCTAGAATTTACATTAAGGTTTAGTCTTTGTTATGTAATGAGGCATACATGATTAGTGCTTGGGAATGTTTCCATTTCGCCACACTTGAGCTCGTCCGCTCTACCCCGATCAAGCAACGCTTGATCTGTGCCTATCGTCGTCATCTCGCATCGCTTCCAGAAGACCAATTGCCGGGGGACGTCCGCGAAACCTTCGGTCAAGTCATGCGCTGCCTGCGCGGCGTGCAGCCCTTGCCGGGTGAAGACGCGGTGGCCGCGTCGGTGCGCAAGATGTCGAACCAGGAGGCCGACGAATGCGCCGCGCTGATCGTCGAGATCTTCGGCCTGATGTGCAGGGAGCAGGTGCTATCGAGCCGGCCGAACGCCGTGGTGCAATTGCACAGTGTGGATTGCCCGCCCGCATACGAAGCGACCGCGATGATCGCCAACAGCTAGAGGCCGGCCTAAAGTCAGTCGAGCTTGAACTCGATGGTGTCCCAGCGCGTCGTTTCCTGATGCCGCGCCTGACGCCGCAATGCATCGATCAAGCTGCGCTCGTTCCACGCGCTGACTTCGTCGGCGAGATCCTTGATGGCCTTCGCCAACGGCTCGGTCGAACCGAAATTTTCCATGCTGACAATGGGCTTGTCGGCCGCCTTGGCGAAATTCATTTGAAACAGGACCAGCTCCGGCGCGATCCGGTACACCGCGGGCAGGACGATGATCACCTCGCAAGGGGCAATCTGCCGCCTCAAGTCTTCGCGCTGCGATTCCTTGTCGATCGGCCGTTTCGCCTGCGGCTGGCTGGTGTTGACGTAGTAAAAAGTTCCCGACGCCTCCAGATACTCGAAAACCCGGGCGTAGTCGTCGTTTTCCTCCCACGCGTGAGTGACGAACAGGCGGATCGGATTTACGCGGGTCGACATGTCGCCTAGTGTAGCTTGACGATGGTCATGCGCGAAGCACTGAGCGCCGATACAATGCTCCGGGTGCGATTGCTGATTTACAATATACGGTATGCCACTGGGACCGGGCCGGCGTTCCACCTGCCCGTGCCGGGCGCGGGCTACCTTCGCTCCAGCCGGCAGGTTCTGTCGCGGATCACCGAATTTATCAAGCAGCAGGACCCGGACGTGGTCGGGCTGATCGAGGTCGATACCGGCTCCATCCGCACCGGCATGGTCAACCAAGCCGACTTCATCGCGCGCTCCCTGGGCCACTATTCCACCTTCGAGTGCAAGTACGGTGTGTCCTCGGTGAACCACCTGGTCCCCATCGTTCGCAAGCAGGCCAACGCCTTCCTTGCGGCGCCGCGGGTTCGCGGCGAGCGTTTTCACTATTTCGATACCGGCATCAAGCGCCTGATCATCGAATTGGAACTCGACGATGTGGCGATATTTCTGGTGCATCTGTCGCTGAAGTTCAGGCACCGTCAATACCAGCTGCGCTACCTCTACGACCTGGTGCGCAAGACCCCCAAACCCGTCATCGTGGCGGGCGACTTCAATACCTACTGGGGAGACCACGAGCTCTACCTGTTCACGCAAGCCGCCGGACTCACGAGCGCGAACCTGCAGCGTCTGCCTTCCTATCCGAGCCGCAGCCCGAGAAAGGAGCTCGATTTCATCCTGCACAGCGCCAGAATCGAAGTGGAACGATTCGAGATACCGGACGTGCAATTCTCCGATCACCTGCCCCTGATCTGCGATTTCACCGTGCACGAACAGGCGCGTCGGGCGGCCTGATGGCGAACACCCCGAACTGGAGCCTGGAAGTCGATGCCGACAGGGTCGCTTGGCTGACGTGCGACACCCCCGGGTCCTCCACCAACGTCCTGTCCGCCGCGGTGCTTCGCGATCTATCCCTACAGCTCGAGGACATCGCCTCACAGCGCCCTGCGGGCGTCGTGATCGGCTCCGCCAAGCAGAGCGGCTTCATCGCCGGCGCCGATATCAAGGAATTCCTGAAGATCGGCTCCCCCGAGGAAGGGTATGCGCTGGTGCGGGCCGGACAATCGGTGCTGCAGAGGCTTGCGGATCTGCCCTGCCCGAGCGTTGCGGCACTGCACGGCTTTGCACTCGGAGGGGGCTTGGAGCTGGCGCTCGCCTGCCGCTATCGCGTCGCCGCCGACGATGCCTCGCTGGCCCTGGGGTTGCCCGAAGTGCTGCTCGGCATCCATCCGGGTTTCGGCGGCACGGTGCGCAGCGTGCAACTCATCGGCGTGCGCCCCGCCCTCGATCTGATGTTGAAGGGCAAGCCCTACCGGGGTCCACGCGCGCTGCGCGCGGGCCTGATCGACGAGCTCGTTGCGCCGGCGTCGCTGCGCGAGCGTGCCAAGGCGCGCGTGCTGGCGGCGCCTCCCAAGGCGACGGCGCCCTTCGTCGACAAGCTGTTGAATTTGAGCACGGTTCGCCCGTTCATCGCCCGGCAGACTGCCGCTACGCTGCGGCGGAGCGTGCGTCGCGAACACTACCCGGCACCCTATGCCATTGTCGATCTGTGGCGGCGCCACGGAGCCGCGGGGGCGCAGAGCTACGAGGCGGAGGCCAGATCCATCGCCGAGCTGATGTGCACGCCGACCTCGCGCAATCTCGTGCGCGTGTTCCTGCTGCAGGATCGGCTGAAGGGCTTGGGCGGCAAGTCGGCGGCGGAGTTTCGCCACGTGCATGTCGTCGGTGCGGGCATCATGGGCGGCGATATCGCCGCGTGGTCGGCGTTCCGCGGCATGACGGTCACCTTGCAGGACCGCTCGGCCGAATTGATTCAACCGGCGCTGGAGCGCGCCAAGGCCTTCTTCGACAGGCGGCTGAAGGAGCCGCAGGCGGCGGCCGCGGCGTTCGCGCGCATGAGAATGGACGTGAACGGCGACGGCGCGGCCCAGGCCGACGTCGTCATCGAGGCCATTTACGAGAATGTCGACGCCAAGCGCGCCCTGTACGCCCAGCTCGAACCCATGCTCAAGCCGGACGCCGTTCTCGCCACCAACACCTCGAGCATCAAAATCGAGACCCTCGCTGAGAAGCTTCGCGACCCGAGCCGCCTGGTCGGCATCCATTTCTTCAATCCCGTGGCGCAATTGCAGCTGGTTGAAATCGTGCAAGGTGCAGGCACTCAAGGAAAGGCCGTACAGAGCGCACTGAGGTTCACCCGCAAGCTCGACAAGCTGCCGCTGCCCTGCAAGAGCGCGCCCGGGTTCGTGGTCAATCGCATACTGACCCCATACGTCAATGAGGCATTGTTCGCCCTCGAAAGCGGCATCCCTGCCGCGGTCATCGACCGCGCCGCCAAGGACTTCGGCATGCCCATGGGCCCGATCGAGTTGACGGACGTGGTGGGCCTGGATGTTTCGCTGCACGTGGGCCGGGTTCTCGCCGAGGCGTTTCACCGGTCCGTGCCGGATATACTGGTCAAATTGGTGGAACAGAAGAAATTGGGACGCAAGAGCGGTGAAGGGTTCTACGTTTGGCGTGACGGCAAACCCGTGCGCAGCGAATCCACGCAATACCCGGTACCTTCCGATCTGCGAGGATCGGCTGGTCTTGCCCATGCTCAATGAAGCCGTTGCCTGCCTGCGGGAGGGAATCGTCGAAGATCGGGACTTGCTGGATGCAGGCGCCATATTTGCGACCGGCTTCGCGCCTTTTCGGGGCGGACCGCTGCAATATGCAAGGTCGCGAGGCATCTCGAACGTCACCGAACGGCTTACGGAACTAGCGCAGCGCTACGGCGAGCGCTTTCGCCCGGATCCGGGCTGGCAGAACTCATTGGCTTGAGAACCTCACTCCGTGTGACTCCGACGTGGCCGGATCTACCGTCGCATATGGTAGGATTCGCAGCCAAAATCATAGGGTTGAAACCATAGGCACGCAAATTTTTCGATGGATGAACGACCTCTCGATCTAGCAATCTTAAGGACCTTCTCGCCCCTCGACGGCCTGAAGGCAGAAAACCTGCACGCGCTCGCCCGCAAGACTCAGATTCGCGAGTTGGCGGCCGGCCGGGTCCTATTCAAAGAGGGCGACACGGACAAGCGAACTTTCTATCTGGTCAGCGGCAGCGTCGAACTGCGCGCCGAGGACAAGCTCATCGGCACCATACGCGCAGGCACTCCCGAGGCGCGCGCTGCGCTCGCACCGGGCCTGCCGCGAAAATTCACCGCCCGCGCCGCGATCGATCTCGAATACATCATGATCGACAGCGACCTGCTCGATGTGCTGCTCACCTGGGATCAGACGGGCCAGTACGAGGTGGCGGAGCTGCGCGGCGACGGACTCGACGTGACCGGCGACTGGATGACCACGCTGCTACAGACCAAGGCGTTTCACCGCATCCCGCCGGCGAACATTCAGGCGATATTCATGCGCATGCAGCGCATCAACTATCGCACGGGCGATATCGTCATCAAACAGGGTACCGAGGGCGATTACTTCTACGTCGTCGTGGCGGGAAAATGCGTGGTGACGCGCGAGACGCCCTTGAACAAGGAGGGCATCAAACTCGCCGAGCTGGGTCCCGGCGACAGCTTCGGCGAAGAGGCGTTGATCGCCGAGGCGAAGCGCAACGCAACGGTCACCATGTCCACCGACGGCACGCTGATGCGGCTCGGCAAGCATGATTTTCAGACGCTGCTGAATGAACCCCTGTTGCAATGGGTGGATCACGACAAGGCCAAGGAAATCGTCGCGCGCGGCGGCAAGTGGCTGGACGTGCGGCTGCCCAGCGAATTTCAGAACTTCAGGATCGACGGCGCAGTGAACATTCCGCTGTACTTCATCCGGCTGAAATTGAATGCGCTGGATAAGAACACCCAGTACGTGGTCTGCTGCGACACCGGCCGCCGCAGCTCCGCCGCCGCGTACATCCTGAGCGAGCGCGGTTTCGAGGCGTACGTGCTGAAGGGCGGCCTCGCGGCCACCGAGGCAGGGCGCTCGCACGCGCGTTGATGCCGTGAAGAAGCTCAAGCCCGCGCCGCGCTTGTTTCGCGGAGAGCTGCCCGAGGGCTATCCCGAACCGCTGCCGCCCTACAAGGTCAAGACCTTGCTCGAGGAGTACCGCGGTCTCGCCATCGTGTTCGGGGTGTTGGCGCTCGCGCTCGCGGTCTACTTCGTCCGCTCGATTCTGCGGGCTCCACCCCCGCCGCCGCCCGCTCAACAATCGGTTTACATCGAGCCGCTTCAGCAGAACCCGTCGCCGAAGCCCTGAGGCGCAGATCGGAAGGCCTACATGGTGTGCGTGGGTTTGTCCCCGCCGAGTGCGCCAGCCAGATAGTTTTCGATTTTCTTCTGTGTGTTGCCGCGGTCCTGGTCGCTGAATTGCACGCCGATACCCGCGGTGCGCTTGCCCTGGGCGCCCTTGGGTGTCATCCAAATGACCCGCCCGGCCACGGGGAGCTTCTCCTCCTCGCCCATCAGATTCAGCAGCATGAATACTTCGTCGCCCAGGCGATAGTTGCTGTTCGTCGGGATGAACAGCCCGCCGTTCTTCACGAAAGGCATATAGGCGAGGTACAGCGCGCTCTTATCCTTGATCGTAAGGGTCAGCAAACCCGGCTTGTTACTTGGACTTCGCAATTCCTGCCATTCCCACGGGAAACTTCATTTCGCCAACGCCGCTCGCCCCCCCAGCAGCAAGGCCTCCAGCGCCAATTGTTGATTCATGCCGGTCGGCGCAAGACGCCTCAAGTCGCGGGCGGCGTCCAGCAGCTCGAATAAGGCCCTTATCTTGGGCTTAAGTAAAGCCGCAGGCAAGCGGACCGGTTCCGCACTTTGACGCGAAACAGCGCTGCCGAGGGACGCATGTACGCGCCGTGTGATCCAGTTCTCAAGCCAGGCGAGGCGCAGCTGGGGATCGGATTTCATCCATCGCTCCGCCAGCAAGGTGACATCCACGCAATCCTCCTCGAGCTCCCTCAGGCACCGGCGCATGTCCTGGTCGAGCGCCGCCAATCCGGAGGAGTCCAACTCCAGAGCCCTCAGCGGCGCGCCTCCCGCCAGGGCCAACGCGGCCTCCCACGAATGCGTGCCTTGCGGCGCTGCAGCCTCGAGCCATGCCACCGCGGCCTCCGGGGAGGGGGACCGCAGCGTCAATCGCAGACAGCGGCTGGCGATGGTGGCCGGCAAGCGATGGCTCGGCCTCGCGATCATGATCAACATCGTGTTCGCGGTAGGCTCCTCCAAAGTCTTCAGAAAGGCATTGGCGCCGTTGACGTTGAGCGCCTCGGCGCCTTCGATGACTCCCACCTTGAATCCGCCGCGATAGCTCTTGAGCGCGAGGGACTCGATCAGGCCGCGCACCTGATCGACCTTGATTTGCTGTGCGTCTTCCTCGAGACGCACGACGTAGTAGTCCGGGTGGCTGTCCGCGCGCAGCAGGCGGCACGCTGCGCACGCGCCGCAGGGACGCGCACCGTCCGAATCGCACAGGGCGAGGCCTGCGATCCAGGCCGCCAGCTGTTCCGCCCCGAGGCCGGGAGCGGACAAGAGCAACAGGGAATGCGGCAGTCGCGCGGCAGAGTGCGCGGCGCGCAGGCGCTGTTGCGCCCCGGCGAGCCATGGCATGGCATCTGCGCTCAAGAAATCCATGCTCTCGCCTTGAGCAGTTGCAGAATGCCGGCCGCGACCAGATCCGCCGATTCGCTCGCGTCGAGCGACGCGATGCGGCCGGGCTCGGCCGCCGCGCGCGCTCGATAGACGCCCCGCACCCGCTCGAAGAACTCGGCGCGCTCGCTCTCGAAGCGGTCCGCGGCGGCGCCCAAGTTGCGCCGCCGTGCCCGCTCAAGCGCCTGCTCCACCGGCGCGTCCAGCAACACGGTCAAATCGGGCCGGCGCGTGCCCTGCACCAGGGTCTCCAAGGTGCGGATGTCGTCGCCGCCCATGCCCCGGCCGCCTCCCTGGTAGGCATAGGTTGCATCGGTGAAGCGGTCGCACAGTACCCAGCGGCCGGCCTTGAGATTCGGCTCCACGAGATTCTGAAGGTGTACGGCGCGCGCGGCGAACATGAGCAGCAGTTCCGCCTTGGGCGGCAAAGCCTCATCCCGCGCGTTCAATACGATATCGCGAATTTTTTCCGCCAGCGGCGTGCCTCCCGGCTCGCGCGTCACCACGTGAGCAATGCCGCGCTCGCGCAGCGCCTGAGAAAGGCGCGCCAACTGCGTCGTCTTGCCGACGCCCTCGATGCCTTCGATGGTCAAGAATCGACCTGCGGTCACGCTCATCTCACGCCGTCCGCGACCGCCTTGCGGCGTTGATGTGCAACGTATGACGCGACGGCCGCGTTGTGCTCCTTGAGAGTCGTTGAGAACACGTGGCTTCCGTCGCCCTTGGGCGAGGCGACGAAATAGAGCGCATCGGTTCTTTCTGGGTGCGCGGTCGCTCGAATGACAGCGGCACCGGCGAGGGCAATCGGCGTGGGCGGCAAACCGGCGCGGGTGTAGCTGTTGTAAGGCCCATCGGTGCGCAGATCCACGGTCCGAATGTCGCCGTCATAGCGATCGCCCATTCCGTAGATCACGGTCGGGTCGGCCTGCAGCCGCATGCCGATGGACAGTCGATGCAGATACAGGCCGGCGATGACCCTGACCTCCTGGGGCAGGCCGCTCTCCTTCTCGACGATCGACGCCATGGTCAGGAGTTCCTGGGAATTCTGCAGGGCAATCCGGCATCGCGGTCCGCCCAATCCGCCTCCAGTTCCTTGGACAAGGCGGCGTGCGCCTGACGCAGCAGCTCGACATCCGTCGTCCCTGCAATGAAGCGATAGGTTTCCGGCAGGAATTGACCTTCGGCGTCGACTCCCGCAAATCCGAGCTTCTCCATGAGATTGGGCGCCTTGTCCGCAAGCGTGATCGTGATATCCGGATTGCGCCGCAGCGCATCAAGCATATCCCGCACCGTCCAACCGTCGACGATGGTGAATGAATGCAACAGCACCTGACCGTTCACCATTTTGGCGAGCAACTCCCGCGGCGTAATTCCCGGTTGAATCTCATATTCCCCCGCTTTGACCGCCGGCGCGAGGTTGCGCAGGCGCGCATACAAGACCCAGGCGCGCGGGCGAGCGATTACGCCCCGAGCCGACAATTCCGCGGCAACCCGCGCAAAACTCGCGCCCTGAACCACCTTGAAGCGCACCGGCGCGGCAATACGCACAGGTTCATCGAGGCTGCGCACCGCCACCCACGCGAGGCCGGCGGCACCGATCGCGGGGAGCAAGAGGGACGACACCAGGATGTAGCGCCACCTCCGCCTCACGAGGACTCCAGGCGCGCGCGCAAACGGTCGGCCGCTTCGAAGGCGCCGGGCCGCAGCCGCTCCCTGCCCCGCTCGATCACCCCGACCGATTTCACTCCAACGACGGCATTGCTTACGAACACCTCGTCGGCTTCGCGCAGGTCCCGCCATCTCAAGGGGCGCTCGGTCGCACGAAGTGCGACGTTGCCTGCGTTCTCAAGAATCCAGCGGCGCATCACCCCGGCCACCCCACAGCGATCGAGCAGCGGTGTCATCAGAGCCGATCCACTTCTCACGAACAAGTTGGACATGGTACCGCAGACGATGTTCTCTTCCACATCCCGCATCAGCCCCTCCCAAATGCGCCCGCTCCTCCATTCCGAGCGCGCCAATACAGATTCCAAACGATTGAGGGTTTTGAGGCCGGCGAGACTCGGATTGAGTCCGAGCGGGGTCGCACACAGCCGCAGTCGAACCGGTGTCGCAGGATCGCCAAGCGCGGCCGGCGGCAAGGGATGCAACGTGAGAATGCGCGTGCAGCGTTCCAGGCCCGTGGGCCGATAGCCGCGCAAACCGGACGCGCCGCGCGTGACGATCAGCTTCAGCACGCCCTCGGTGCGCCGTGCGGCGATCTTCTCGAGCTCGCGCCGCAGCTCACCGACCGGCGGGGCCGCGATGCGCAGCCGGCGGCAACCCATGAATAGCCGATCGAGATGATAGTCCATGAACCGTACCTGGCCGCGGCGAACGCGCATGGTCTCGAACAGTCCGTCGCCGTATTGCAGGCCGCGATCGCGCGAGTCGACAGTTGTGCCCGCGCGGCCGTTGATCCAGGTGTTCAACTTGGTCCAACCAGCGCGCGCAGCAGCCCTTCCGCCTTGGCCCGCGTCTCGGCCAATTCCTGCCTGGGGCTCGAATCCGCGACGATGCCCGCCCCGGCGCGAAACTTGAAGACCCCGCCCTGAGCGGTGATGGTGCGAATCAAGATATTGAGATCGCAGCTGCCGTCGCGGTTCAAGTAGCCGATGGAGCCGGTATACGCTCCGCGCCCCACGCCCTCGAGCTCGGCGATGATTTCCATGCAGCGGACCTTCGGGCACCCGGTGATCGTGCCGCCGGGAAACAATGCGCGAATCACCTCGACGGGCGATGCATCGTTGCGCAGGCGGCCGCTTACATTCGAGACGATGTGGTGCACGTGCGCATACGTCTCGACGCTCATGTACTCGTCCACACGCACCGAACCGCCGGCGCATACCCTGCCCAAATCGTTGCGCTCCAAGTCGATCAGCATGACGTGCTCGGCGCGCTCCTTCTCGTTGTCCAACAGCGATCGAATGAGGGCCGCATCGGCCTCGGGGGTCGCTCCGCGCGGACGTGTCCCGGCGATCGGGCGGGTGGCGACAGTGTTTCCCCGTATCGACACCAAGCGCTCGGGCGAGGAACTCAAAGCCGCGAAATCGTCCACCAGCAGCAGCGCGGCGAACGGGCCGGGATTGGTCGCGCGCAGGCGCTGGTAGACGCGGGCGGGAGCCACCGGCAGGGTCGCCCGGGCGCTCCATGCGCGCGACAAATTGGCCTGGTACACATCTCCGGCGGCGATGTACTCGAGCGCCCTGCGGACGGATTCGAGAAAGATTTCCGGTTCGTCCTCCTCGATGAGGAACGCCGTGCCGGCCGGGGCGGTTGCCGGGCGCAATCCCGAAACTCGCTCCGTGAACTCATCGAGCAACCCTTCGTACCCGGGCTCGGCAGTGAGCCAGGCACGCCCCGTCGCCCGATCTCGAATCCAGGCGGCGGGCGCACGGATTGCAAGCGCGACCACGGAGTCGGGGCTGTGCGGCAGCCGCAGGCGCGGCTCGACTTCGGATGCCAATTCGTAGCCCAGGTACAGCAGCCAGCCGCCGGTGAACGGCAGGAGAGACTCGGCCTCAGGCAGGCGCAATGCGGTCCACCATTCCTCGAGGGCGGCAAGAAACCCCCTTGCGCCCGCGTGCGGCCCCGACAGCCGGCCGTCGGATCTTAAGCAAAGGCACTCGCCGCCCGCCATCGGCAGAATGTCGAACCGGCTGCCGCCGGCGGCGGCCGCCATGCCGCCCGCCACGCTCTCGAGAAGTCCCGGATAGGCGGCCGGAAACTTCTCGACGAGGGTCAGCGGCTCAAGGTCGGCGGAAAATGAGCGAACCGTTGGTGCCACCGAATCCGAATGAATTGGACAGGGCGTATTCGATCGACATTGGGCGCGCGGTATTCGGAACGTAGTCGAGGTCGCAACCCTCGCCCGGGGTGTGCAGATTGATGGTCGGCGGAGCGACCTGATCGCGCAGCGCAAGCACTGAGAAGATCGCTTCGACCGCTCCGGCGGCGCCCAGCAAATGGCCGGTCATCGACTTGGTCGAGCTGACGGCCAATCCATCGGCCGCGGCGCCGAAAGCGCGGCGAATGGCGGTGGTCTCGGCACGATCGCCCAATTCCGTGGAGGTGGCGTGCGCGTTGATGTACTGCACCTGGTCCGGATTCAAGCGTGCATCCTCGAGCGCCTTGGACATCGCCTTACGAGCGCCCTCGCCGTCCTCCGGAGGAGCGGTGACGTGGTAGGCGTCGCCGCTCATTGCAAAGCCCACGATCTCGGCGTAGATCTTCGCCCCCCGCGCCTTTGCCGCCTCGTACTCCTCGAGCATCATAGCGCCCGCGCCGTCGCCCATGACGAAGCCGTCGCGGTCCTTGTCCCAGGGACGGCTGGCACCTTGCGGATCGTCGTTGCGCTGTGACAAGGCCTTGGCCTGGGCGAAACCGCTCATACCGGTCACGCAGGTCGCCATTTCCGACCCCCCGGCAAGCATTGCATCCACCTCGCCGTACTGAATCAAACGCATCGCCAAGCCGATGGCGTGAGTCGAGGTGGTGCAGGCGGTGGCGACCGCGAGATTGGGACCGGTGATATTGAAGGCGATCGACAGGTGACCGCTCACCAAATTGATGATGCTGGCGGGGATGAAGAACGGCGAGACCTTCTTGGGCGAGTGCGTCTCGAGGTACTTGTCGTAGGTCACCTCGATCGACTCCAGTCCGCCCATCCCCGAACCCATCAGCACGCCGATCCGGTCGGCATTGGCCGGTGTCACGGTCAATCCCGAATCCCGCATGGCCTGCATGCCGGCCACGACGCCGTACTGCATGAAGGCGTCCATGCGGCGCGCGTCCTTCACGCTCATGAAGGGCTCGAGATCCAGCTGCCGGATCTCGCCGCCGAAATGCGTGGGGAAATTGGCGGCGTCGAATCGCGTCACCGCGCCGATGCCGCTGCGGCCCGACAGGATCGAGTCCCACGCGGACGGTACATCGTTGCCCACCGGCGAGACGATTCCAAGCCCGGTTATGACGACGCGTCGTTTACTCAACGGCGACTCACCCAATGGGGTTTAGGCCTTGCCCTTGTGCGAATTGATGTAGTCGATGGCCTGCTGAACCGTGGTGATCTTCTCTGCGTCCTCGTCGGGAATCTCGGTCTCGAATTCTTCCTCGAGCGCCATCACCAGTTCAACCGTATCCAGCGAGTCTGCGCCTAGATCGTCGACGAACGAGGCATCATTGGTGACTTCTTCTTCTTTCACGCCCAGCTGTTCGGCCACGATCTTCTTAACCTGCTGCTCAACAGTACTCATCGTTATGGTGTCCTCTCGGAATTGCTATTTACGCGCTAAACTGACAAAAGCCCGCGACCAGCCTTAGGGTATCGGGCGCGTATTTTATGTGAACACGGCGGCGGCGGCTACCTGAACGCG
Organism: uncultured Gammaproteobacteria bacterium; assembly: GCA_963702735.1. Lineage (GTDB taxonomy): Bacteria > Pseudomonadota > Gammaproteobacteria > Steroidobacterales > Steroidobacteraceae > Bog-1198. The sequence continues at coordinate 724,412 of CAVPDW010000004.1, forward strand.
CATTTGACATCTGACCTCCCAGGTTCGTATTGACAAACCCGCCCGAGTAAGGGCCCTGGGGCCTCAAGCCATGTACATCCCGCCGTTCACATGCAAGGTTTCGCCGGTAATGTAAGCGCCGTCCGCGGAGCAAAGAAACGCCACCGCCGCGGCAATGTCGGCCGGCTGGCCAAGCCGCCCCAGGGGTATCTGGGCATTCAAAGCGATGCGCTGCGCCTCGGCCAGAGCACGGGTCATGTCGGTGTCGATGAAGCCAGGCGCGATGGCGTTCACCGTGATGCCGCGCGAGCCGACCTCCCGGGCCAGCGATTTCGTGAAGCCGATGATGCCCGCCTTGGCGGCGGCATAGTTGGCCTGTCCCGGATTTCCGGTGAGCCCGACCACCGATGTGATGCTGACGATGCGCCCCTTGCGCGCCTTCATCATGCCGCGCAACACGGCCTTGGACAATCGAAACACCGACGCCAAGTTGGTATCGATCACGGCATCCCAATCTTCCTCCTTCATGCGCAACAGCAGGGTGTCGCGCGTGATGCCGGCGTTGTTGCAGAGAATACCGACGGTCCCTTCCCTGGCCTCGATGTCCTCGAGCACCGCCCCGATCGAGTCGGGCTTCACCACGTCGAGCACCACACCGCGCCCGCCGCGCGACGCCAGAGCTTCGCTGATCCGGGCGGCCCCTTCCGGCGTGGTCGCGGTGCCGACGACACGCGCACCCTCGCGGCTCAATCGATCGGCAATGGCCGCGCCGATACCGCGCGTCGCGCCGGTCACCAAGGCAATTTCTCCGTTCAGCATTTGCTACCTCGCCTGGCCTTTCACCGCCGCCAACGCCTCATCCAAGCCTTGCGGATCCTCCAATGCCATCATTTTCAGATCCCTATTCTTGTCGACCCGCCGATTCAATCCCGTCAATACCTTGCCGGGCCCGCATTCCACGATGTGGGTGGCGCCGGCCGAAATCATGGTGCGCACTGTCGCGGCCCAATACACCGGCGTGTACAGCTGTTTGACGAGTCCTGCACGAATGCCCTGCGCGGTGGAGTGTGTCTTGACGTCGACGCCGTAAACGGCGACATCCGAAGCCGGCGTAAACTCCGTGTTCTCGAGGCGCACGCGCAGTTGTTCCGCCGCCGGCTGCATGAGCGAACTATGCGCCGGGACGCTGATGGGCAGGGCCAAGGCTCGGCGTGCGCCCTTTGCGGTCGCAATCTCGATGGCGCGCCCGACGGCTGCGGCCGCGCCCGCGATCACGACCTGCCCGGGAGCGTTGAAGTTGACCGCCTCCACCACCTCGCCATGCGAGGCCTCGTCGCAGGCCTCCTCGATATCGATGTCCTCGAGCCCGAGAATCGCGGCCATGGCGCCTTGGCCCGGCGGCACCGCCGTCTGCATCAACTCGCCCCTATATCTCACCAATTCGACCGCAGTCGTGAAATCCAGGCTGCCTGCTGCCACCAGCGCCGTGAATTCGCCGAGGCTGTGGCCTGCCATCAAGACGGGCGGCGGGCCGCCGCGCTCCCGCCACAGGCGCATGGTGGCGATGCCGGCGGTCAGCATGGCCGGCTGAGTGCACTCGGTCGAGTTCAGCGCTTCGACCGGGCCTTCCTGACAGCGCCGCCACAGATCGTAACCCAGCACCGCCGATGCTTGCGCAAAGGTCGATTCGATCAGCGGCGATACTCTCGCCAAGGAGCTCATCATGCCGACGGACTGTGAACCTTGGCCGGGAAATACGAACGCAAGTGACATGTCGGTAGCCTCTACGCGCGGGAACGGTGGCGAATTATAGCGATCCGGAGGCAGAGTGCGGCGCCGACGATGAATCCGCACGTCGCTCCGTAAAGGTGCGCATCGACGACGATCAAGGGTGCGGCGGGTCCGCCCCACTGCTCCCATGCAAGCTTGGCGCACAGGCCGACGGCCAGAATCCAGCGATCCCAGGACCGCTCCGCCAAGTGTTTGGCGACGCCCGCACCCATCACCGTATGCAGAACTCCGGACGCGCCGACATACCAACCGACGCGGGGGCTCAGCCACCAAAGACCGGAGCTGATCGCGAGCGCCCCGGAGAGCACGATGGCGCACCACTCCACCGCGTCGTAATCGCGCGCGAACAAGGACCACACCAGCACCAGGCCGAGTTCGTTCAGGATCAAGTGGTGCACATCGAGGTGCACGATGTGGGCGGTGAGCAACCGCCACCAGCCGCCCGCGGCAATCGCACCGCGATCGTAACGCAAGAGCTGGCTGACATTGTCGCCAAGCGCCAACACCGCGTCCAACACCAGCAAGATCACGAGCAACCAAATCCAGCGGCCGCGATCCAATTGAAGTGCGGCAGCGATCTCTGCGAGGCGATTTGCGGTGTCACGAAGCATCGATGCCCCCTATTTTGGTATCATTCGTTGAATTATCGAGGTCACTATGCTCACTCGCCAGCGCGGTTTTACTCTCATCGAAATCATGGTCGTGGTGGTCATTCTCGCAGTGCTGGGCGCGCTTGTGGTGCCAAAAATTCTGGAGAATGTGGATAAGGCGCGCGTCACACGCGCGCAAAGCGATATTCGGGCGATTCAAACCGCTTTGGATCTGTACCGGTTGGACAACTTCAAGTACCCGACCACCGAACAGGGACTTGCGGCCCTGGTCAAACAACCCGTCGATCCCACGATCACGAATTACCGTTCGGGCGGCTACTTGGGATCGCTACCGAAGGATCCGTGGAACAATCCGTATCAATACGTGAGTCCGGGGCCCGATGGCCGTGATTACGAAATCACGAGTTACGGCCGCGACGGCAAGCCCGGCGGCGAGGGCTACGACGCGGACATCAGCACCACGACGCTCGACCAGCGCTAAGCGCACCGCACGGCGCTGCCGCATCATGCGCAGCAAGGGCTTCACGCTGGTCGAGATTTTGGTGGTGGTCGTGATCATGGCCATCGTGATTTCGTTTGCCGTCCTGTCGATTGGCACCACGGGGCGCGACCCGCAACTCGACGAAGAGAGCCGGCGCATCGAGGGGCTGATCGGGCTGCTGCACGATCGCGCTCTTCTGGAAGGCCGGGATTTCGGCCTGCGTATCGAGCCCACCGCCTATGAATTCGTGGTCTACGACGCTCGCCGCGATCGCTGGACGGCGCTCGCCCAGGAGTCGGAATTTCGCCGCCGCGAGCTGCCGAAGGGGGTAAGCTTTCAATTGGAGCTCGACTCACAGATCGTGGTGATCAAACCCATCGACCGCAGCTTTTCGAGCGGTGAGGCGCCTCCGGGGCCGCAGGTCGCCATCGCGGCGAGCGGTGAGGGGACGCCTTTTCGCCTGACGTTGCTGCGCGAGGGGACGACGGCGAAGGCCAGCGTGGACGGCGACGCTCTCGGCAAGGTCAGCCGCACAGGCACGGATCAGTCGGGAAAGCCCTCATGAGCCGCGGCATCCGGCGCCGGGGCATTGTCGAGGGCGGCTTCACGCTGGTGGAGGTGCTGGTCGCGCTGATGATCGTGGCGATGGGCCTGGCCGCCCTGATGACCGCGGTGAGCAGTACCGCGCGCACCAGCGGCTACCTGCGGGACAAGACTCTGGCGCAATGGATGGCGCTCAACCGGCTCTCCGAAGTACGCCTGAATCTGAACAAGTTCGGACAGAACACCGACACCGGGGAGCTCAACTTCGCCAACAGGACCTGGCACTACGACACCCGTTACTTCGATACCAGCATCCCCACCATGAAGCGCGTGGTGGTGCGGGTGTATGCAGGGGACGCCAAGACGAAGGGCAACCCCATGGCCGAATCCACCGGGTTCCTTGGCAGCGCAGTCGCCGTACCCGGCAGTTCCAACGTGGATTGGACCACCGGCAGCACTGCGGCGACCGCCGGGGGGCCCGGCGCTGCGCCCGGCCCCACCACGACCGTCACGCCTCCGGCCGCTACGAGGCCGGTCCCCGCCCCCCCGACCCCTCCCGCAACGACTTCGCCGTCGAACCCATGAGCAGATCGCGGCGCCCATCGGCCGGCGAGGCCATCGCCGGATTCACTTTGATAGAAATCCTGGTGGCGCTCTTGATTCTGGCCATCATGTCCGCCCTGGGTTACGGCACCTACAGGACCGCGCGCATCTCAGCCGAGCGCGCCGAAGAGTCCATGAAGCGCTCGCGCGAGATCGCTTTCGGCATGCGCGTGATGATGCAGGATTTCGCCGAATCGGTGCCGCGCCCCGTGCGCGATATCCTGGGTCAGACTCGCTTGGCGGCCCTGCAGGGCACGGGCGGAATCGGCACTCTGAGCCCCCCGCCGAATTCAAGTTCCGCATCCGGCTCCGCATCCGGCACGGGCATGAGTTTCGCCGCCCAGGGCTTTGCGGCCCAGAGCTTCAACTCCGGTTCCAATCTCGGCGGCAGCAGCAGCGCGAACGTGGCCAAGCTCGTCGATTTGACGCGGATGGGTTGGTCGAACACCGCCGGTCAGCAGCGCGGCACGTTGCAGCGGGTGTCCTATGCGCTGGTCGACGATGTACTGAAGCGCAGCTACCAGATCAACCTGGACACCGTGCAGGGCAATCAGCCGGTGGTCCAAGACCTGCTCACCGGCGTCAAGGCGATCCAATTGCGCTATCTTGACGGCAACCAGACCTGGCAAACCCAATGGCCGCCGCCGACGCTGCCGTTCCTCGAGGGTCTCACCACGCGGCCCGCGGCCGTGGAGATCATCATCGAGTTCAAGGATTGGGGACGCATCCGCCGGCTGGTCGAGGTCGCCGGATGAGGGGCCCACGCAAACAACGCGGTGTCGCGCTCATCATTGCGCTCATTTTGGTGGCGCTGGCCACCATCCTCGCCACCAAGCTCACCTTCGACGGATTTCTCGAACGGCGGCGCGCCATCGGCGTGCTGGCGGCGGAGCAAGCACTGCATTTCGGCTTCGGCGCCGAGGCGCTCGCGGCCGATGCGCTCGCGAGAGACGTGCAAAACAGCCCTCAGCAGACCACGCTGGCCGCACCCTGGGCGCAGCCCACCCAGCCCTTCCCCATCACACCGCAGGACGACCCCGAAGGTGAGCCCATCGGCACGTTGCAGGGTGAGTTGGAAGACATGCAGGGACGCTTCAATTTGAACAACTTGGGACGGATCATTCAGGGCACCGGGACGACGGCGGGCACCGCAGCCCAGGGCCCGGTACAGGACCCGCAGCCACTGGAGCAATTCCAAAGGCTGCTGGCTGCCGTCGGCGTCGAGCCCAAGTGGGCCGCCATTGCACGCGACTGGATCGACGCCGACGATATACCGGGCTCTCCCGACGGCGCCGAGGATCAGGTCTACACCTCGCAGACCCCGCCTTACCGCACCGGCAACTGGCCGATGATGTCGCCCAGCGAATTGATGAACCTGCCGGGATTCGGGGCCGACCGGTACCGCAAGATTGCACCCTATGTCACCGCCCTGCCGACGGCGACGGCAGCCATCAATATCTGCACGGCTCCCGCCGTGGTGCTCGAGAGCCTGTCCGACAACTTGAACGGCGAGTATTCGGGCAATCAGGAGGCGCTGGCCAACGGCCGCAAGACCGGTTGTTTTCCCGACATCAACAGTTTCAGGAACATCGTCGGACCGAAGAATCTCGCCGCAATCAACGGCCGCTACGGCACCACCAGCCAGTATTTCCGGCTGACCACGCGCGTTACCCTTGGCACTACGGAGTTCACCTTGTACAGTCTTTTGCTGCGCGGGAACGGCGGCAAGGTAACGCCGCTGCTGCGCTCTTTCGGAACACCTTAATGCCACAAACACTGCTCCTTCGCCTTCCCTCGAACGACCAAGAAGAGGCCGAGTGGCTGTCCCTCAACGAGACCGGCGATTCGCAATCCGCGAGGCAGCGCGGGCCCCTGGCACTGGCAGCGGCGGTTGCGGGTTCCGGCAAAGTGGTGGCGCTTGCGCCGGCCACCCAGATTCTGCTGGCGGAACCGGCATTGCCGCCCGGCGGCAACGTGAAACTCGCTCGTGCCGTGCCCTTCGCCCTGGAGGAGCAGCTCACCGAAGACGTTGATCAAATGAGCTTTGCCATCGGCAAGCGCCGCAGCGGCGGCGGCACGCCCGTGGCCGCGGTTTCGCGCGTCGTGCTGCAAGGATGGCTGTCGCGCTTGAGTGCCGCGGGCCTTGCGCCCCTGGCTATGTACCCGGACATCTCCCTGATGCCGGACAATCCAGGGCAAACCGTGTTGTGGCTGGAGAAATCGCGTCTGGCCGTGCGCCGCCCCGGGGCGCTGCCGTTCGCGGTCGAACTGTCGCCGGTGAGCGAGGCGTTGGTGGTGGCCGGCGTCATCGCCGATCCGCTCGACGACGCCGCGGAACCGAAGGTGCCTGAAAGCGCGCTGCTCTATATTACGCGTGAGGACTGGGAGCAATCCGAAGGCGAGTTCGACCGGCTGGCCGGTAGATTCGAGTCGCTGAAGGTGCAGTTGCTGCCCGATGGCCCCCTACCGTGGCTCGCGCGCTCTCTCGAGCGCACCGACGCGGTCAATCTCCTGCAGGGCGAGTTTGCGCACACCACGGACTTTGCGGCGCGCTGGCTTCAATGGCGCACGCCGGCCTATCTCGCGGCGGCGCTGCTGGCCGTGCATGTCGGCGGCCAATGGCTGCAAATACGTCAGGCCAAGCACGAGACCGGCGCGCTCGACAGCCAGATCGCGACCATGTTCTCGGCCGCGATGCCCGCCGAGGTCATGCAGGAGCCTCGCCGGCAGATGCAGGCGCGGCTCGATCGCATACACAAAGCGGGGGCAAGCCCTGAATACTTTCTGCGCGCCTTGAAGTCCTTGAGCGGCGCTCTGGCGATGACGCCGAAAACCGAGATCGACGCCTTGAGCTATCGCGAGCAGGCCCTCGATATGAAGGTGAGCGCGCCGAGCCTCGCCGCGCTTTCGGATCTATCGAAATACATCGGCAAGCAGGGAATGACGGCGGAGATTCAATCCTCAACACCGGTCGCCGGCGGGGTCGAAGCGCACCTACAGCTGCGCAGCCCGACTGCGGGGATCCGCCGATGAACAAGCTGCTCGCCTGGTATGCCGGATTGCAGGAGCGCGAGCAGCGCACCGTCGCCATCGGCGCCGTCGCCGTGGCCGCTGTCATACTGGTGTTCGGAATACTGATGCCCCTGCATAGCGCCCTGTCGACTGCGGTCCGCGACAACGAGATCAAGCGCGAGGATCTCAAGTGGATGCAGGTGAATGCTCCGGAGGTACGGTCCGCCGCCAATTGGCTGCCTGCCGACACGAGCGAGGCGCCCGTGGTATTGGTCGACCGTGTCGGCCGGGAACATGGTCTCGGCGGCGCCCTGCGCGGCACCCAGCCCAATGGACGCGGCGTGCGCGTGCAATTGGAGGCCGCGCCGTTCGATACCATGGTCGGATGGCTCGCCGCGCTCGACGAGCGCTATGGGCTCGCCATCGAATCGATCACCTTGGATCGTACGGCCAAGCCGGGGTTGGTGAATGCCAGCATCACGTTCGCCCAGCCGCGGCCCTGAACCGGCCGCGCATCCGCGCTCGCATTGGCCGATCATCCTCATCATCGGGATCGCGGCGATCATCGCCGCGATCGCCGCCGCCCTGCCCGCATCGATCATTGCGCATTTTCTGCCGCCCGCGGTGGTTGCCGACGATTTCTCGGGGAGCCTCTGGCACGGCTCCGCCGGTAGAATCTCCTTGAACGGGCGCGACGCGGGGGCGCTCGAGTGGCGCTTGCATCCCGCATCGCTGCTCGGCATGGCAGTAAGTGCGGATCTTCATTGGGTGAAGGTAGGATTCGTGATCGACGCCGCCGTCAAGGTCGATCGACACGGTTTCGCAGCGCGCGACGTCAAGGGCGGCGGACCCATTGAAGATCTGGTCGGCCTCGGAGTCGCAGCGGGATGGCGCGGCACCGCCGATGTCCGCCTCGATGTGTTGCGGGGGAGTTTCGGGCAGGCGTTCGCCCTCACGGATATCGCCGCCGCCGGTGAAATCAAAGTGTCGAATCTCGCAGGAACGCAGCTGGCCGGCGGTGCCGATCTCGGAGGCTACGACCTTCGCCTCGTGCCGGGAGCCGCCGCCGACGGCAGCTTGGACGCGCAGCTCACCGATACCGGGGGTCCGCTCGAGGTGCAGACGAGCATCCACTACGCCGGAAAGGAGCGGACTGCAACCTTGAGCGGAACGGTGCGGGAGCGCGCGGACGTCCCTGCCGCCCTGGCGGCACAGCTGCAAAATCTTTCACAGCTGCGCGGGCGGGACCGTCAAGGACGCATTCCAGTGGCTCTGGAATTCAGGCTGTAGTCCTCTCCGCTGCTTAAATTGCGCGAACAAAAGTCGCGCCCGGCTTCCCGAGCGCGATTGTCAACGCTCAGCCCATGTGGAAGAAATTCAGTTTATTGCCGTCGAGATCTCGAAAATAGCCCGCGTAGAAGCCTTCACCGCGAGGACCAGCAGCGCCCTCGTCGGTCGCGCCCAGTTGCAGCGCCTTACGATGCAGGGCATCTACCTTGGCCTTGCTGTCGACCATCAGCGCCACCATCACGCCGTTGCCGACCGTCGCAGGCTTCTTGTCGAAGGGCTTGGTAATACCCAGTCCCGGCTGATTGTCGGTCACCGACCAAGCGATGAATTGCTCGGTTTCCATCATGCGTTTGGCGCCAATTTCCCCCAATAGCGCGTCGTAGAACGCCGCGGCGCGCGGTAAATTGTTGGTACCCAGTGTCACGTAGCCAATCATTGGTGTGCCCTCTCTTGAATTGATGTTGTTCGACGTTTGCGGAAACGTTGCTTTGGCCGCTGCGGGCTCGATCGGTTCCCCAATACTGTTTATATATACAGTCATTTCCTCTGTCAACTGATGGGCCCGAGCCGCTCCGCGAGGATTCAGGCCGCCCATTCCCGCCAGGCCCGCATGAGGGGGAAGTACAGCCCCAGGCGCACCGGCTCAGGGCCGAGTTTCTTGGCCAATTGCGCGTAGCGCTGCAGCTGCGGGCGGTAACGCTCCACTTCGCGATCGAGAAACTCTTCGAGGCCGCCGCCCACGTGACGGCTGGTTTTGTAGTCGATGACCCAGCGCACCCCCTGATCGTCGATGAAGCTCCTGTCGAAAACCACCCGCGCCACCTCGCCCTGATATAGCCCCGAGAGGGCGTGCTCGCGCACCTCCTCGCGTGCCTTCTGCAATATCCAGCGGCCGCGCGGATCTTGGTCCACGGCGATGAGCGCCTCCACCACCCGCGATGCGGCCTCCTGCAAGCGCTCCGCCGGTACCCCGTGTAAAGCCAGCCAGCGCCGATACTGGGATTCTCGTGCGCGAATGGCAGGAACGTCACCGCCCGTCGGAATCATGGCCTGAAGTTCCGCGTGCACCAAGGTGCCGACGCGCCTCGCCGTCTCTCCCGCCCAGTCGAAGACCGGCGTCTCCTCGCGCAGCACCGGCGGCGCCGATACCGGCGGCGGGCGCAACGGTCCGCGGTCGATGCCGGGCGCCCAATTCCCGGGAACTCGCGAGACAGGGCCGCCGCGCGGCGCGCCGGCCTCCCGCACGGGCGCCGGCGCCGTCCACCCCGGCCCCGCCGCCTGTTCCGCAAGGGTAAATTCCGCGCCCACCACCGGCCAGATTACGGCGAGCAAACTGGCTGCGTGCGGCGACCACGGTTCTCCCGCCTTGCCGACTTTCGCCGTCAGCCGCAGCCGCCACTTCGCCCGTGTGCAGGCCACGTACAACAGCCGCTCCGCTTCGAGAGCCGCCGCACGCGCAAGCTGGCGGCGCAAGAATTCGAATAACCGATCGCTGTCGGCGCCCAGGCCGGGCCGCGCCGCCATCACCATGCCGTCCCGGCCGGTGCGCGAGAATTCATGAGTGGCCAGCAATTGATCGCGGCTGCGCGGTACGTGGCGATCCAGCGCAGGCAGCAGCACCATGTCGAACTCCAACCCCTTCGCCTTGTGTATGGTCATGATCTCAACGCGGCTCGCTGCGCCATGATCGGCGAACAAATCCGCGAAGCTTGCAGGCAGGTCGGCGACATCCGGCAGGCCGCGCTGTTCCAGATCCCGCAGACGGGCGAACGCGGCGCCCGCGAGTTCGAGGTCCTGCGCAGAGGCGGCGCAACTCGCACCGCCCAGTACGAGCCAGGTCCTTTCCACCCATCGCGCCAGCGAGCCGTCGTTGCGCAGGCGCAAGGCGGCCTCCAGCGTCGTGTACAACCGCCGGCAGCGCGCCCGGCCCTCCTCGCTGAGTTGCCGCAACACCGTCTCGTCGCCCAATGCCTCCCACACCAGCGGCGCGGCGCGGGAGACTTTCAGAAGGTCGGCGAGCGAGACTCCGGCCCACGGCGCGCGCAGCACCGCCAGCCACGCCGTGCGATCGCCGAGATGCAGCAGCGCGCAAGTCAACATGATGACGTCGCGCACAATGGATCGATCCTGCAGCGGCTCGATTTCCACCGCCCGAAAGGCGATGCTTCGTTTGGCTAAACCGGCGGCGATTTCGCGCGCATGGCTCCTGGCGCGCACCAGTACGGCAATCCGCCAGTTCGGATTGCTCACGGCCGCATCCGCAATCATATCGGCGATGGCCGCCGCTTCCTCGGCCCGCGTCGCGTAGCCTGAAAGGGCAACATGCGCCGCCGCGGCGTCCGACTCGAGGATGGCGGCTTCGCTCGGTCGAAAGGCGATGGCGCCCCGGTCGCGATCGTCGACTCGCGGCAGGATGCGTGCAAAACAGCCGTTGACCCAGTCCACCAAGGCGGCGGCCGAGCGAAAATTGTCCCGCAACCGCTGCACCTCGAAACGCAACTCGCCGATCCCGTCATCGGCAAGCTCGAGGAATGCCCGAACTTCCGCCTGGCGAAAGCCGTAGATGGATTGCATCGGATCGCCGACGCAAAATACGCTGCGCCCGTCCCCTTGCTGCCATCCGGCCGTGAGCAACCGCACCAGCTCGAGCTGCGCACTCGACGTGTCTTGGAATTCATCCACCAAGATATGCTGCAATCGGTAGTCGAGGCGCAACGCCAGATCGCTCGGCGCTTGCGCGGACCCCAACGCGCGCAGCGCCGCCAGCGACACCGCCGCAAAATCCGCCGCGCCCTGTTCGCGGAATACCTGATCCAACTGCGCCGCGGCAAGCACCAATACTTGCGCAACCTCGCCTACCCGGCTCCACTGCGCGTCGCTGTAGGCCGGTTCAGGCAGCGCGCGGACGTCGAGCAGGACGTGGCGTGCGTTCGGATCGCGGCCGAATTCCTCCAACAGATCCTGCATCGGCGCGAGGTCGGCGCATTGCGGTGGAAAGCCCTCGTTCTTGGTCAGTCTCTTGCGAAATTCGCCCTGCCCCGTCAGCAGGAGCCATGCGGCCCCGCGCCAACGAGCGAGATCGGCCGCCGCAGCGCGCAGCGGAGCCGCCTCCCCCCTCCAGTCGGACAGCTCCAGCCGGTCCGCGGGCATGCGGCGCGAGGCGCCGTGGGTCAGCGCCGACAAGGCTGAAATCCTCTCCTCGCCGAGCGTTTCGAGCGCGCGGATCAGGGCGCGCGAAATCAGTAGCCTCAAATCCTCGTCGAACTGCTGCCGCACGTGCGCCAGCTGACTCGCATCCAGCGCAGCGGCGGCACGCAGACGGCCCGCAAGCAGCGGCAGCCAGCGGTCGCGCTCCCCGAGCATGCCTGCGATCAGGGATTGAAGCTTGCTCCAGCGCTGATCGTCGATGGCCAGCACCCGTTCCACCGCGACGCCGAAGCGGTCGTCCGCTTCATGCGCGAGCGCACGGCGTGCCGCTTCCTGGTAGCTGGGTGCGGCGTCGGTGAGCACTTGGAATGCGGATCCCGCGCCCGCCGCGATGGGCAGTTGCGCAGCCAACCAGGCATTGAAGGCATCGATGGTTTCGATGCGTAGCCGCGAAGGCTGGCGCCGCACATCCAGGAGCGAGGCGTCCAGGTGTCTTTGCGCCGCCACCGCCAACTCCCAGGTCTCGCGGTTCATCTCGGAAGGACACTCCTCGAGACCGGCGGCATTAAGTGCAAGCAGCACCCGTTCGCGCATCTCCTGGGCGGCGCGACGTGTGAATGTCAGGGCAAGGATCCGTTCCGGCGCGTCGACCAGCGCCAACAGCCGAAGGTAGCGCTGCACCAGCAGAGTCGTCTTGCCCGAGCCCGCAGGCGCCTGCACCAGAACCGAGCCTCGCGTTTCGATGGCGCGCCGACGAGCCGCCCGATCGGATGCTCGCTCAATCATGAGCGTCCTCCTCCTCGAGCGCCGCCGGAACGCGGCACAACCCGTGCAGACAGCAGTTCTTGCACGCCCTCGCCGTGGGTGCCACCGCCGCCCGGCCGGTCGCGAAATCCGCGGCAAGGCGCTCGATGCGCGCAGACCATATCGGGATCAAAGCCGCGAGGCTGGCCATGCCCTCGAGCGAAGACTTACGCCCCCGCGGCTTGAATACCGCCCCCCGGTCCGTTTCGGCGATGAAGGCGCACTCGGCGGCATTCACGTGACCGTACGCGACCGCGACCAGCGCGGCGGGACGCAACAGCGCATAGATGGGCAGCTGTGGGTTGTCGGGGCGATCGCCTCGCCAATCGGCACTCGCGACACCGGTCTTGTAGTCGATCAAGACCCGCGCGCCGTCGGCAAGCCGGTCCACCCGATCGATTCTCACCCGGAATTCGAGGCCCGCGTGGCGCGCCACCTCGCTACCCTGCTCGAGCTGCTCCACCTCGAAGGGCTCGCGCTGCCCTTCGATGTCCAGCCATTTGCAGAGCACCCCGTGCATGCGCTCCCGTTCCCGCCGCCGCCAGCGTGGGCCCGGGTCGCGATTGCGGCAAACCTTCGTGATTGCGCGCGATGCGGCCTCGTTCACCAGCCGCGACCGCTCATCGTGGGAGATGGACGACAATGCGTTCGAGTCGCGCAGCGTCGACCATATGTGCTCGAGCGCGAGGTGGATCAATTCTCCGCGCTCACGCTCGTTGAATCCGGGCTGCGGCCGCTCGAGCCGCTCGCAGAGCAGCCGGGTTTCCGCGAAGCCGCGGAACGCGCAGCGGGACTGAGCCTTCAACGTCGCCACTCCGCGCGTGCGCTCGCCCGCGCCGAACGCCGGCGCGGTTTCGTCCCACTGCCGCTCGAGGACGGGTTGCGCCCGCAGCAATGCATGCCAGTGCGGACGCGGCAGCGCGGGCGACGGCGCCGATCTGTCGGCGCTCCCGGGCAGCAGGCGGCTGGGCGCCGCCGAGCGGCCGTCGCCGGGATCGGCGTGGCTGAATACGCATTGGCCGGCGCGCGCAGTCCAGCGACTCTGCAAGTCCAATGCGAACTGCAATTGCGATTCGGCCGCCGCGGAAATCACCCCGAACTGCCGCTGCAGTATCACGGGAAGCAAGGCAATGGGCTCGACCGCGGGCGGCCAGCGCGCATCATCGCAGCCGCTGACCCACAAACCCCCGTAGCTCAGCCAGGGGTCGATGAGCTGGCCGCTGATCCAGATCGGCGCAACCCCGGTTTGCGCTTGAAACAGAGTATCGCGCGCCGCGCGCCGCAAGATGCGCTGCGCAGAGCGGCGCGACTGCGTGCCGAAGAACGCATCGGCCGCTGCGAGCGCGGCCAGCAGCTCGCGAAACCTCTCCGCCGCCTGATACTCGGCGCTCGACCAACGATGGCGCAGCGCCCAGGGTCCCGCCTCGAATGCCGCAATCCACGTGCCGACCCAGCCGCTGATCGGTTGATTGCCGCGCAATTTCTCGAGCGCATGAAACGCGCCCGTCAGCCGCTGCAACGCCGCGACGGACCCAAGGCCCTGCGCGGCGGCGATGCGCTCCGCCTCGGCGAGCCAGAGCGCCGCATCGGCCTCATCCGGGCCTCGTTTGCGAATTTGTACATCCAGCAGCGCCGCTGCGCAGGCCTCCGCTGCGGTCGCCTGCAGCTCGTGCGCCCGCAACAGCGCGCTGAAATTCTTGAAGGGAATCGAGTCGATGCTCGCGTCCAGGACGGCCAGGGCCGCGCGCACCGGTGCAAACTCGGCGAGCGGAGTCCCGCCGGCCACGGCATAGGGCGCGGTTTGCTCATCCTCCGACAAAGCGAAGCGCTGCGGCGCCAGTGCCGCGTCGAATGCGTCGATGACTTCAGCGCGGCGGCGACTCAAATCCGGAATGCAGACCCAGGCGCGAAAATCCTGCGCCGAACGCAAATTGACCAGCGTCCAGTCGGCGATCGCGGCCAGCTCCGCCGCCGGCGAGGCGGCACTCACCCGCCTTGCCGGTCGCCCCCGGTGCTCGGCCGCATCCAGTCTTCGGCCATGGCGCTCCAGCCAGCGGCGTGCCGCGGGCCGCCATGCGGGACTTTCGATCCACGCGATGGGCTGCTCGGGCGGGGGAGCCACCCCGAGCAGTTCATCGGCGCTCACACAATCCGCCAGCCGGCACCGTGCGTCGAACTCACGGTTCCATTCGAGAAATACCCGCGACTCCTCGCAACCCGGGGCGTAGGCGGCCACGGCCTGAAGGGGAATGTCGTGCTCATAGATCGCGCGACGGGCGCGGCGCGCCGCGCGTACTGCGCCTGAGGTTTCGAGCATGTCGCGGCCCACCGCGCTCGAGTCGATCACCGCCCGCCACAGCTCCCGCTCTTCGACCTCGCTCAAGATGCGGGGCGATGCTGCGTCCATCAGCTGCCGCGCGCCATGTCGTTCCCTGAGCCAGCCGCCGAAATCGCGCACTGCCGGGGTGCGCCAGATGTCGAGGCCTGAATCCAGGTGCGTCCGTTCAACCGCATCGAACAGCGCGGCGGTGAGTTCGGCGTTGGGTGCGAGGATCGTGCGGCCGTCCGCGAGGGCCGCCATCAGGCCGGTCGGGGTGGATTCGAGGTTCAGCGTTGCCGATCCTTGGGGAGGGAAGCGACGAGCTGCAGCTCCGGCCGTGCCGCGGCCTGCGCCTCGAGCAATTCTTCGATGCGCGCAAACACCATGGCGAGCACTTGCGGCTCCGGCAGGTTGGTGATGCGAAAACAGTTTCTGTAGGGCACGTTAAAGCTCACGCCGGGCGCCACCAACACATGCTTGTGTTCCAAGAGGTCGAGCGCAAAGGTCTGATCGTCGAAGTCCGGCAGGATCTCTTTGCGCACCTCGACGAAGGCGTACAGGGCGCCCATGGGCCGTGCCAGCCGCAGATACTTGCTGCGCGCGACACTGTCGAGGATGGTTTTTCGCGACTCATACAGACGGCCGCCGCCGCGCGTGAGCTCGCAAATACTTTGATATCCGCCGAGCGCCGTCTGCACCGCCCACTGGCCGGGCACGTTGCTGCACAGTCGCAGGGACGACAGCAATTCCAGGGCGCCCAGGTATTCGCTCGCGCCTTCGATATCGCCCGAAAATGCCGCCCATCCGACCCGGTAGCCGCACGCCCGGTACACCTTGGACAAGCCGCTCATGGTGCAGCACAGCGTGCCGTGAACCAGCGTCGCCATGGGCACGAACTCGGCATTGTCGTAGAGAATATGGTCGTATATCTCATCGGACAGCACCACCAGGCGATGCTTTTCAGCCAAAGCCGCGATCGCCGACAAGGTCTCGCGCGGATACACCGCGCCGGTGGGGTTGTTGGGGTTGACGATGACGATGGCGCGCGTGCGCGGCGTGACCAGCGCTTCGATGTCCTGCGGATCGGGGATGAAGGAGCGCGCCGCGTGACATGGATAGTGCACCGCCCGGCCGGAATTGAGATTCACCGCTGCCGTCCACAACGGATAATCAGGGCTCGGCACCAGCACTTCGTCGCAGGGATTCAGCAAGGCGCGCAAGCTCAGATCGATCAGCTCGCTCACGCCGTTGCCGATGAACACCTCTTCGGCCGTGATGCCGCGTACCCCGCGCTCCTGCTGCTGCATCACGACGGCTTCGCGCGCCGGAAAAATGCCCTTCTGGTGAACGTACCCCTCGCTATGGCGCAGATTCTCTATCATCGCCAACCGCATGGTCTCCGGCGTTCTGAATCCGAAGGCATAGGGATTGCCGATATTCAGAGAGACGATGTCGTAGCCCAATCGCTCCAGAGCGAGCGCACGTCGCGCCAGCTTGCCGCGGATCTCGTAGCGCACATTCGCGAGGCCATCGCTCGGGCGCACCGGCTTTCGTTGTGTCATGTCTCGAAGGATAGCAGCTCCCGCGAGCGGTGGCAGGCGACCCAATGCCCCGCCGCCGCCGCCTCGAGCGCGGGCGCAGAGGAGGCGCAGACCGCCACCGCGTAAGCGCAGCGGTCCCGATACGCGCAGCCGCCCGCCGCAGGTTCGGTGGCCGGCGCCTCGGCCGACGCAGCTGACGCGCGCACGGCGCCCTCCGCGGGCGGCGGCGGCACCGCAGCCAGAAGGGCACGCGTGTAGGGATGGGCGGGGCTCGCGAACAGCGCATCGCGCGTCGCGACCTCCACGAGCCGGCCCGCGTACATCACGAGAATTCGATGGCTCAAGTGCCTCACGACGGCGAGGTTGTGGCTGATGAACAGCATGGCGGTGCCGGTGTCGCGCTGCAGATCCAGCAGCAGATTGACGATCTGTCCCTGGATCGAGACATCGAGGGAACTCACCGGTTCATCGCATATCAAGAGCTTCGGATGCAGGATCATGGCACGCGCGATTCCGACCCGCTGGCACTGGCCGCCGCTGAATTCATGGGGATAGCTGTCCATCATGCCGGCGGATAACCCCACTCTTTCCAGCATCGCGGCCACCCGGCGCCGGATTTCGCCTGCCGTCGCTCCCGCCTCGAAAATACGCAGCGGCTCGGCAATGCTCTCGCCGATCGTCATGCGCGGATTGAGGCTCGCCAACGGGTCCTGGAATACGATTTGCAGGTCGCGACGCAGCCGCCGCAGCGTCGGCGCCTCGCACGACTCCAGGTCCGTGCCGCGCCAGAGGACCGCGCCCCGATCGGCGCGAACCAGACGCAGGATGGCGCGCGCCAAGGTCGACTTGCCCGATCCCGATTCGCCGACGAGCCCCAGAGTCTCTGCCGCGAACAGATCGAAACTCACATCGCCGAGCACCGCGCGGCCGCCGAACCGGACCCACAGACCCTCAACCCGCAGCAACGGCTCGTTCGTGGCGACCGTGCTCATGCAGACAGCGGAAAATGACATGCGACCCGCCGTACGGCGGCGTTGTTCGGCGCGTCGACCGCTGCCGTTCCGGGAGCGTCCTGCAGCAGCGGCCGCTCTACCCTGCAACGCTGCGCCGCCCGCGTACAGCGCGGCGCGAAGGCGCATCCCACGAAGGCCTCTCCGGGGCGTGGCGGTTGGCCGGGCAGCGTGGGCAACCGCTCGAGCCGCGGCCCGGTTATGCTCGGGATGCATTTCAACAGCTCCGCCGTGTAGGGATGCAGCGCTTGCCTAAAAAGGGCGCCTGCACCGCCGCTCTCGACGATGCTTCCCGCGTACATGACGAGAATCCTGTCGGCGAGGCCGGCAACCACCGCGAGATCGTGGCTGATCAGCACCAGCGCCATGCCGGCCTCGGCGCGCAAAGAACTCAGTAGACCGATGATTTGCGCCTGCACCGTCACGTCGAGCGCCGTGGTGGGCTCGTCGGCGATCACCAGCGTGGGCTCGCACATCAGGCTCATGCCGATCATCACCCGCTGCCGCAGGCCGCCCGACAGCTCGTGCGGATATTGATCGAGGCGTCGCGCGGCTTCGGGCACGCGCACGCGCTCCAGCATCCGCCGCGCGGCGGCGCGCGCCTCGCCCCATGACTTGCCCGCGTGGCACACCAGGACCTCGGCGAGCTGCACGCCGATCTTCAAATGCGGAGTGAGAGATGTCATCGGATCCTGGAAAATCATCGTGAGCCTGGAGCCGCGAATGCGGTTCAACTCCGCAGGGCCTGCCCCCAGAATGTCCGCGTCCTCGAAGCGCACACGCCCCTCGACCGCCGCCTGACCCGCGTTCAATCCCATCGCCGTCATGAACACCTGGGTCTTGCCGGACCCGGACTCGCCCACTATCCCGACGCACTCGCCGGACGCCACTTCCATCGACACCCGGCGCACCGCGGAGATCCGCGCGCCGCGCCGGCTGAAATCGACGCTGAGGTCCTCGATGCGAAGCGCGGCCGGCACTTCATCCGTCCTTGACATCGAGCGCGTCCCGCAAGCCGTCGCCGAAGATGTTGAGCGACAGCAGCAGCAGGGCCAGAAAGCCGCCGGGCACCAACAACATCCAAGGCGCCGCCTCCATCTCGCCCGCGCCTTCGGCGATCAACGTACCGAGGCTGGCATGCGGTTCCTGGATGCCGAGACCGAGAAAGCTCAGGAAGCTTTCGAACATGATGATTTGCGGCACCGTCAGCGTGGCGTAGACGATGACCGGGCCGATGACGTTGGGAATCACATGCTTCGCGATGATGCGCGCGGTGCCTGCGCCGGAGGCGATCGCCGCCTCGATGAATTCGCGCCGCCGAATGCTCAAGGTCTGGCCCCGTACAATGCGCGCCATGGTCAGCCAACCGACCGCGCCGATCGACAGAAACAAGAGGTATTCGCTTCGGCCGAAGATGACGGTCAGGAATATGACGAAAAATATCAGCGGCAGTCCGCTCAGGGTCTCGATGACTCTCATCATGGCGTGATCGGTGCGGCCGCCGATGTAGCCGGCGACCGCGCCGTAGGCGATGCCCACAACCAGGCTTACGGCGCTGGCCACCAGGCCGACCGCCATCGAGACGCGTGCGCCCTCGAGCGTGCGCGCGAACAGATCGCGGCCCAGCCTGTCCGTACCGAACCAATGCGCATTCTGCAGGCCCGGGCGCGACGCGACGTGGGTCCAATCCAGGATCTCGCTGCCGTTCGGGCTGAACAAAGGGCCGATGAGCGCAAGCATTATCATGCAAAGTATCGCCCCCAGCGCGCAAACGGCGCCGGGATTCGATCGCAATCGATGCGCCGCCTCGCCCGCCAGTCCTCTCATGGCCCGAGTCTCACGCGCGGATCGAGCCACGCGTAGATGAGATCCACGAGAAGACCCATGAGGATGAGCAAGGTGGAATAGATGATCACCATGCCCAAAACCAGCGTGTAGTCCCGATTGAGCGCGCCTTGCACCATGTATCGCCCGATGCCCGGCAGGCCGGCAATCGATTCCACCACCAGAGAACCGGTCATGATGGAAGCGACCGCCGGGACCAGAAAGCTCGCCACGGGCAGCAGGGCCGGCCGCATCGCGTGCCGCAGGATCACCGTTCGAAGCGGCAGCCCTTTGGCGATCGCGGTGCGGATGAACGGGCTGCCGAGCAACTCGAGCATGCTCGCACGCACCAACCGCGCGATGACGCCGAGCGGAGGCAGCGCCAATGCGGCGACCGGCAGCACCAAGTGCCGTATCGAGCCGGGCTCCCAGCCGGCGACCGGCAGCCAGCGCAGATGGATGCCGAACAGCAAGCCGAAAAACGGCAGCACCACGAACGTCGGAATCGCGATGCCCATCACCGCCAGCGACATCGCGGCGTAGTCGGCGGCGGAGTTGCGGTGCAGGGCCGCGAAGGTGCCGATGGGAATGCCGAGCAGCAACGCCAGAGCGACTGCGAGCGTCCCAAGTTCGAAGGTGACGGGAAACCCCTGGCCGATGAGTTCGGTCACCGAGAAATCCTTGTACTTGAACGACGGCCCGAAATCTCCGTGCGCCAGCGCGCGAAGATAGCGCCCATACTGGATCAGGATGGGCTGATCCAGACCATAGGCGCTCTGTAGGTTCGCCATGATCTCGGGCGGCAGCGTCTGCTCTTGATCGAACGGACCGCCCGGTGCCGCGCGGATGAGAAAAAAACTCAAAGTCACGATGATGAACAAGGTGGGAACCGCGCCGGCAAGGCGGATCAGGAAATAGCGCAGCATCCGCCGAAGTCTATCGATTGACCGCAAGGTGGACAAGCGAAGCGGCGATCCCTAAAATACGCGGCCCCGATCTGATCGAGGTTTCATGGAATCAACACGCCCCATCCGTGCGCTGATGCGCGGCCTCGACGCGCTGACAGTGCTGAATCTGCACGACGGCGCGACGGTGTCGGAAGTAGCCCATGAAATTCGTCTGCCGCGCACCACCGTCTACCGGATATTGGAGACTTTGTGCGACGCCGGATTCGTATTTCGGGATTCTGCCGACGAGCGCTATCGCTTGACCATTCAGGTGCGCTGCTTGAGCGACGGCTTCGACGACGAGGCATGGGTGACTCAAATCGCGAAGCCCATCATTCTGGATCTTTGCCGCGAAATCGTCTGGCCGATCTGCGTCGCCACCTTGTCGGGCACGACCATGCTGATGCGCGAATGCACCGACCATCTGACCCCTCTGGCCATCGAACGCTATAGCGCCGGATTTCGCCTGCCGCTGCTGACGACGGCGAGCGGCCGCGTTTACCTCGCCAACGCACCTGCGGCACAGCGCGATTCGCTCATCGAGATCCTGGCGCGCTCGAACAAGGAAGAGGACAAGCCCGCGCGGGCGCGCCCCGACCTCGTGCGCATGCTGGCGGAGATCAGGGCGTTGGGCTACGCGACGGCGATGCGTACGCGCCGCCTGGTGGAGGAAGTCGGATTGGGCGTGCCCATTTTGTTCGACGACAGGGTGCTGGCGAGCCTGACCGTGCGCTTTGCGTCTTCGGCCGTGCCGCTCAAGGCAGGGCTCGAACGTTTCCTGCCCAAGCTGCGCCAGTGCGCGGCCATGATCGGCGCGCAATTTTCCGAGCAACATGCCGAGGCGCGCAAACGGGGCGCGCCGCAAACCGCTGGTTATTAGGCGCTTACGCGCCGAAATTGACGGGGCCGAGGCGGCCCCGTCCGTTAATTGTAAGATAGGTCAAGGGAATACATCAATGCAGAAGATCATGGTTTGTATCAAGCGAGTCGTCGACTACAACGTGCGCATCCGTGTAAAACCCGACGGCAGCGGCGTAATGCTCGACGGCGTGAAGATGAGCGTGAATCCGTTCGACGAAATTGCGCTCGAAGAGGCGCTGCGCATCAAGGAGCGCGGCTCGAACGCCGAGGTTGTCGCGGTGAGCATCGGCGTCGCCGACACTCAGCAACAGTTGCGCACGGCGCTCGCCATGGGCGCAGATCGGGCGATTCTGGTGCAAACCGACGCCCCGGTGGAGCCGTTGACCGCCGCGCAAGTCTTCCTTGCCTTGGCGAAGAAGGAGAATCCCGATCTGATCCTGCTGGGAAAACAGGCGATCGACGACGACGCGAATCAGACCGGACAAATGCTCGCCGCGCTCTGGGAGCGGCCGCAGGCAACCTACGCCTCGAAAGTGGAGATCGCAGGCAGCAACGCGGCCGTCACCCGCGAGGTCGATGCGGGACTTGAAACCATCGAGGTCGATCTGCCGGCGGTGGTGACCGTTGACTTGCGCTTGAACGAACCGCGATACGTGAAGCTGCCGGACATCATGAAGGCCAAGAAAAAGCCGCTCGACGTAACGTCGCTGGAAGCACTCGGAGTCGGCGCCCCGGTATTGCTCAAGACCGTCAAGACGGAGCCGCCCGCGCAGCGTCAGAAGGGCGTGATGGTGAAGGACGTGGCTGAATTGGTGGACGTACTCAAGAAGAAGGGCTTGATCTAATGCACAAGATACTCATTGTCGGCGAACATGACGGAAAAACGCTGAATCCCGCCACGGCGAAGTGCGTCACCTGCGCGGGTCTGTTGGCGGAGGGCGAGATCACCGTCGCGCTGCTTGGAATGGACACCGCGGCCGTCGCCGCCCAAGCCGCGGCCGTCGCGGGCGTAAAATCGGTGCTGCGCGTGGATCGGCCCGAGAACGAGCATCCGCTTGCTGCGATTTTCGCGCCGCAACTGGCGGCGCTCGCGGCCGACTACACCCATGTGTTCGGTCCGTCGACCAGTTTCGGCAAGGATCTGATGCCGCGGGTCGCGGCATTGCTCGGCGTGCCGCAGGTGAGCGATTTGATGGCGGTGGAGGGAGCCTATCGATTCAAGCGCCCTACCTATGCCGGCAACGCCATCGTGACGGTGGAAGCAGATCCTGCGCGAAAGCTCGTCGCCACCGTGCGCGTCGCGTCCTTCGAGGCCGCGGCGGGCGGCGGCAGCGCTGCCGTCTCATCCAAGACTGTTGACGTCGCCCTGCCCTCGCATACCCGCTATATCGGAGCCAAGAGCGGTTCGACCGATCGCCCGGATCTGCAGACGGCGGCCCGTGTGGTGTCGGGCGGCCGCGCCCTCGGCAGCGCGGAGAATTTCAAGCTGCTGTTCAGCTTCGCGGACAAGATCGGCGCCGCCGTGGGCGCCTCGCGCGCCGCCGTCGACGCCGGCTATGCGCCGAATGAAATGCAGGTGGGACAGACCGGGAAGATCATTTCCCCGGAAATGTACATTGCCATCGGTATCTCCGGCGCCATTCAACATCTGACGGGAATCAAGGACGCTCGGACCATCGTGGCCATCAACAAGGACGGCGAAGCGCCGATCTTCGAGGTCGCCGACATCGGATTGGTCGGCGACCTCTTCCAGGTGGTCCCGGAGTTCGAGCGCCTGCTCTCCCGATAGCTAGGGGCCGGCGTCGACTGCCGCGGCGGCGGCGTCGACGGCGCTCACCAACAGATCGGCGTGCGCGCGCCGAAACGGCATGGGCGGCCGCAGCTTCAGAATGGAGGCATTCGGTCCCTCGTAGCCGATGAGCACAGAATGCTCGGAGGCCAATGCGTTGATGATGCGTTTCGCCCGCCGTTTCTCGGTCTGAAGATCCGAGCCCATGACTTCCAAACCCAGCAGCAGACCGGTGCCGCGCACTCTTCCCAACGATTCGCGCCGGGCGGCCACGGACTCGAGCTGCGCCCGCAGATAAGCGCCGGTGGCCAGCGCGTTGGCCATGAGCTCCTCGCCCTCGAGCACCTCGAGGACCGCGAGCGCCGCCGCCGCCGCCACGGCATTGCCGCCGAAGGTGGAAAAGAAGCCGAATTTCGCCTGAAAGGCTTCGATCAACTCGCGATTGGCGACCACGACGCCCATTGGATAGCCGTTGGCGACCGGTTTGCCCAAGGTCACGATGTCGGGGTTGAGGCCCCGCCGTTCGAAACCCCAGAGATGGGAACCGCAGCGGCCCAGACCGTATTGCACCTCGTCGGCGACGATGAGGCACCCTGCGGCCCTCATTCGCGCGCTCACCGCCTCCGCCCAGGCCGTCGGCGGGTCGAAGATTCCGCTGCTGGTAAGGCCTGTGTCGATGAAGAAGGCCGCCGGGGCAAAGCCTCGCTGCGCCAATAGGGCGATCGCGCGGTCGGTGTCGCTCACGGCTTCGTTCACCTGGCCGGGTCCGTCCGCGGGCGGCGCCAGGGTGACCACTCGAGGATCTCGGGGCCGACCGACGCCGGGCGTGAGCGACGCGACTGCGTCGGTGATTCCGTGATAGGCGTTTTCCAGGACCAATCCGCCCCTGTGGCCCGTGGCCATCTGAGCCATTCGCCACGCCACATCGTTGGCCTCGCTTCCGGAATTCACGAATATGCAGGCGTTCAAGTGCGCGGGCATGCGCGCCGTGAGCCTCTCCGCGTACTCCAGAATATTTCCGTGCAGGTAGCGGGTGTGGGTGGCGAGGATGGCCGTCTGCGCCTGAATCGCAGCGACCACAGCCGGGTGCGCATGGCCCACGTGCGGCACGTTGTTGTATACATCGAGGTATGCTCGACCCGCTGCGTCGTACATCCAAACGCCGGCACCGCGCACGATGTGCAGGGGCTCATCGTAGAAGAGTTCCGCGCCGGCGCCCATCAAGCGCCGGCGGCGAGCAAGATCGGCGGCAGGCTTAAGGGTGCAGGCCGCCCGGCCCGCGGTACCGGCGGCGGCGTGCCAGGCACGGGTCAACGCTTGGGCGCCGAGACCCAGCAGCTGTTGCAGCGAACGCTCCGCATTCGCTGCGGCAGCCTCCAGAACGCGGGCACCTTCGGGATCATGCTGGCGGCGCCAGGCATGAACCAGCACCGTCACGGCGTGGCGCGCGACGACGATGTCGTAGAGCAGTTCCACCTCATCGGCCTGGAGCGGAAGACTGCCTGCGTAGCCTTGCAGTAGGTCGGTCGCCGCGGACAGAGGCGCCGCCGCTTCGGTCATGAGTTCCGACATGGCGACCGCCGGTTCGAAAATCAGCGGTGCATGAATCATGTCGCCGAAATCCAAAATGCCGCGGATCGATTGCCCGGCCTCATCCGCCACGAGGTTGGCCGCGTGACAGTCGCCATGGATGGCCTGGCTGCGCAGGCCTCGCAATCGGGGCAGGCGGGCGCGAAAGGCTTCGGAGACGGCCGCGATGGCTTCGCGCAGCGCCGTGGATTCGATATGGCGGCCGAAGGCCGCAAGCTCCGGCAGGTTTCTGACGTCCCAGGCCAAGCGGCGCGACAGCGACGGATGAAAGAATCCGCGCAGGGCCAGGTCGAGCCTGGCCAGGGCGGCGCCCATGCCCTGCAGCAGCTCAGGCGTAGGCGGCGAGCCGCTCAGCAGGCGGCCGGGAAGGAAGCTCACCATGCAAACGGCAAAGTCCATGCGCTCGCGGGTGAAACGGCCGAGCGCATCCCCGGTCAGCGTGGGAATCAGCCGCGGCACGGGAAGCGTGGAATCCTGCTCTGCCAGATGATCGAGCACCGACACCAGGCAGTCGGCGCTGTCGGGATCGGATGCGACGTCGAGTACCTTGAGCACGAACTCCCGCGCATCGGCGGTGCGCAAGCGGAAGTTGCAGTCCCGCTCCCCGGGGAGGGACCCGATCGTGCCCGCCAGCCCGTAGACCTCGCGGGCGATGCGCTCGCCGTCCGCCGGCCGTAAAGGGGGCGGCGACGACCGCAAAGCCAGAAGCACGGGCGCGCTAGAGCTGCTTGAGTACGTAGTCGGCCGCGGAGACTTTGAACTCGCCCGGTGCTTCAACATTCACGTGAGTGGCAACGCCGTTCTTGACGATGATGGCGAAGCGCTGGCCGCGGGTACCCATCCCGAATTTCGTGCCGTCGAGCTCCAGTCCCAGCGCCTTGACGTAGGCGCCGTTGCCGTCGGCCAGCATCAGGATCTTGTCGCCGACGCCGCCGTGCTTGCCCCAGGCATTCATGACGAATACATCGTTCACGGCGGTGCAGGCGATGGTGTCCACGCCCTTGGCCTTGATTTGGTCCGCCAGCTCGACGAACCCCGGCAGGTGCTTGGCGTCGCAGGTCGGGGTGAACGCCCCAGGGACCGAAAAGAACACCACGGTCTTGCCCGCAAACAATTGCTCCGTGGTCATCTTTTGCGGCCCATCCGAGGTCATGCGCGTGAACGCGCCCTCGGGCATCTTCTCACCGGCTTTGATGGTCATTGAATTCTCCTGCGATCCGATTATCGGCCAACGGTCTCGCCGTACAGTTCGTACAGCTTCAAGACGCGCTGGCTGATGTTGGGGACGGACTTCAAACCGAGAAAGGCCTTCTTGGCGTCCGCGAAGTTTTTGAGCTGAACCAACGACCGGCCGAGATACACATAGGCGTCGTCCGGATGTTTGATTTGACCCTTCTGCAGGCCCCGGTTGATGGCGGTCACCGCATTTTGAAAATCGCCGGAACCGTAATAGACCTCGCCCAGCTCGACGTCATGCTCGCCGGCAGGATTCTTGGTGGCCTCGGCCTCGAATTGCGACTGGCCTTTCTTGTCGGCCTCGGCGCGGGTCTTGAACGAGTTCAGAAGACGGGTGGTACGCTCCTTTTGCTGATCGCTGATCAGTCCGGCCCCCATGGCCTTCTCGAGCACGGTCTGTGCCTCGCCGGGCAGCCCTGCGTCGCCCAACAATTGCGCCATCTCGATGTAGTCCGATCCGACGTTCATCGCTCCGGTGTCATACATGAGGCGATAAATCATCAAGGTGTTGTGATCGTCCCGCTCGTCTTGACGCTGGATGCGCAGCAGAGTGTTCCAATAGGTGGACTTGTTGTTCAGACGGATCAGATCGCTCAATACAGGCACCATCGCGGCATTGTCGCCCGCGTCCGATGCGCACTGCAGCTTGAACAGGTATAGATTCTCCTTGGGGGCCTCGCCCGCCTTGCGGGCGGCCGCAACGGCCTTGTCGGCCCACAGGGACGCGTTCTTGCAGTCCTTCAGCTGATAGTAGCTCTGCGCAATGATGGCGACGTCGTTGGTGGTCGCCGTGCCTGCATCCGTCATCTCTTTGCCGTAATCGATCGTCTTTTGATACTGGTTGGTGGTCGCCGCAATGGTGAACAGCGTGTGCGTCATGCTGTTCTTGTCTTCGGGAGACGCCGCGCCGGTCGCAATCGACTTCTCGAAGGCCGCCTGCGCCGCCTTGAGATTGTTGAGCTTGATGTCCGCGAAGCCCGTGAAATAGTAAATCGTCTTTTGATCGAACGGCGTCAATCCGCTCTTCGTCTGCGCCGCTTCGAGATTCTTGAGCGCCTCGGCCCATTGGCCCGCCTGCAGCGCCTTCTGCGCCGCCGTCATCTCCTTGGCGATGACGCGGCTGATCTGCTGGCCCTTTTCCTTCTCCGCCGAATGGGCCGAACGCGGATTTAGCGCAAGGCAAGCGAGCGCCAGCATCGCTGCCGCACCGAGAAAGCCTGCCCAAGACTTCGCCGAGCGGCGCCCTACTTCGTGTGTCGATTGAATCATTAGCTAACCTCGCTGCGTGCAAGACTTAAGTTTTATATCGCGCCCTTCGTCAAACAAACGGCGCGTCAACCCCGATTCGAGGCCCGCGCCGTAATACCACCTAAAGGGTGCACGATCAGAAATAGTCGTTGTTGACGAATCCGATTTTTTTCAAGCCGCGGTGCTGCAGATCGGCCAGGGTCTGCGCCACTATTTCGTACTTGGCGAACTTGTCGACTGTTATGTGCACTTCAGGCTGCGGTGTCTTCACCGCCTCTTGCGAGATGTAACTCTGCAAGGTGGGTCGGTCCACCGGAGTCTTGTTCCACAGCAGCGTGCCGTCGAAATCGATGGTCAGATCGATTACTTCGGGCGGCGGCGGCGGCACGAAATTCGGCGGCGGCGGCAGCGGATTATCGATCTTTACCGCATGCGTCATGCTGGGAATCGTGATGATGAAAATGATAAGGAGCACCAGCATGACGTCGATCAGCGGCGTCATGTTGATATCGGAATAGGATTGGCCCTCGCCGCTCCCCATGCTCATTGCCATGCGAGTCTTCTCCTAGGTTCCAGGACCGAAATGATCGGGCGTGGTGATGAAGGCCACTTTGCGTATGCCGATCTGCTGCGTTGCAACGAGCACTTGGCCCACGAATTGGTACCGGACATTGGCGTCGCCGCGAATGTGCACTTCAGGCTGAGGCTCTATGCCCACGATTTGGCGCAGCTTCTGCTTCAATTCATCCTGGCCCGACAACTCCCTGGTGTTCCAATAGATGCCGCCCTCCTTGTCGATGGCAATCGTGATGTTCTCAGGCTTGGTCTGAGTGGGCAGATTGGTCGCCTTCGGCAACACCACCGGCACCTGCTGGATGATGACCCGAATCGTGATAATGAAGATGATCAGAAGCACCAACATCACGTCCACTAGGGGCGTGACGTTGATGTCCGCCATCGGCTCGCCTTCATCGCCGCTTCCGACAGTGATCGCCATGAGCGCCTACTTCCTAGCGAGCGGCCGCGGGAGCGGGCTTGGCGCCGACGGCCGGAGCCGACTTTTCCATGCCCAGACCCATCTTTGCGCCGGAGATCAGATACGCGTGCAGTTCGTGCGTGAAGTGGCTGACCATTTCCTGCACGCCCTTATTGCGCCGCAATAGAATGTTGTAGCCCAGCACCGCCGGCACCGCGACCGCGAGGCCGATGGCCGTCATGATCAAGGCCTCACCCACGGGGCCTGCCACCTTGTCGATGGAAGCCTGACCGGCCACGCCGATGGCGATCAAGGCGTGGTAGATGCCGATGACCGTTCCCAGCAAGCCGACGAACGGGGCCGTCGCGCCCACCGACGCGAGCACCGGCAGACCCGATTGCATACGGCTGATCACGGTGTCCGCAGTGCGCTGCAGCGATTCGGTGATCCATTCGCTGGTGCCGATGGCGCCGGACAGCCGCGTCTTGTTGGTCTCGTGGTACTCGTAAGCCTGCTTGCCGGTCTCAGCCAGAGCACGAAACGGATTCGAGGCACCCTTCAATTTATTGAGCGCATCGGTCAGGCTGGACGATGACCAGAATTCCCTCTCGGCCTCGATGGCATAACGGCGCTGGCGGCGTTGGTCGAAAAACTTCGTGATCATGATGAACCACGTCAGCAGCGACATGATCAACAGGATCGCGAGGATCGACCTTGCGATGATGTCGCCGTTCGCGATCAGGGCCCCAAGGCCATATGGGTTTTCAATAGCTGTCTCTTGCATTGACCGATTCCCTCTACTTAGAAAAGCTTATATGTAATGTGTAATGGATCGCGAATATTGATATCAATTCGTCGTCGGCCACTCGCTACCTGCCCGTGAGCTTCCACGAAATGGGTAGCGCTATGGTCTTCTCGACCGGCTTGCCGTCCTCGGTTGCCGGCATGAGGCGCTGGCCGTGAACGCCCTTCAAACACGCGTCATCCAAGCGCGGAAACCCGGAACTCTGCTGAATGGATTCCTTGGTAATCCGACCGTCCACGGCGACCGTGATCAGCACCACACATCGGCCCTCTTCGTTGGCGCGCCGCGACGCATCGGGATAATAGTCCTCACCGATCTTGAGAGGGTGCCTCGGATCCGGGCGCGGCGGCGTGCCGGGCCTGGGAGCCGCCACCACCGGCGCCGGCGGCGGCGCCACCGTGCGCGTGACCTGGGTGATCGCCGTGGTCTCCACCTGGGGCGCCTGGATGTCGACAAATTCAGGCGGCGGCACGTAGGGTTTGATTTCTTCGAGCTTTGGCGGCGGGGGTGGGGGCTTGTCGATGTCTTTCGGTTTGTCGATCTGCGCAATTTCCACCGGCGGAATGATCGTTTGCACGAGTTTGCCGGCCAATCCCGTGTAGAACGCCCAGACGATCCCGATGTGCAGAATGATGACGGCAATGAGGGCGGCACCGCGCCTGCCCGAGAACAACGACGGCTCTTCGTATTTATACATAAGTCTAAGCGACCCTACCCCTGAATCAATTCGTCTACGATTCGCCGCGCGCCCTTCGTTCGCTCCGGACACGTCTCGAAGTTACGCTCTTATTCCACAGCAGCGTCCCTTCATTCCCTCCGGCGAGTAAAGAGACTGACACACATCGCGCCCGAACTGCAAGCGCGACTTAAATCAAGGCAATGGACGACGATCAAGCGCCGCGATGTCTTCGCTCCGCGCGGCGCCTAGTCCTCCAAGTCCGTGACCGCACCCAAGGATGCGCTGCTGACCTGCCGCGCATACTTAGCCAGCGCGCCGCGGCGCGCATAGGGTTTGGGCGCCACCCAAGACTTGCGCCGGCGCTTCAATTCCGCCGCGCCGACGCGCAGGGTGATTTCACGACGCTCCGCATCAATCGTAACGACATCGCCCGTCTTCACCAGCGCCAGTGGGCCGCCCAGCGCCGCTTCCGGCGACAAATGCCCGACGACGAAACCGTGGCTGCCGCCTGAAAACCGTCCATCGGTGATCAGCGCGACCTCTTGCCCCAGCCCCCTTCCCATGATGGCGGCGGTCGGACTCAACATTTCGCGCATGCCGGGCCCGCCCTTCGGTCCTTCGTACCGTATGACGACCACGTCGCCGGACTTCACTTTGCCGCCCAGAATTCCCTGTAGCGCCTGCTCCTCGGAATTGAACACCCGCGCCCTCCCCTCGAAGCGCAGGCCCTCCTTCCCCGTGATCTTCGCAACCGCGCCCTGCGGGGCCAGATTTCCATACAGCACCACCAAGTGGCTCTCCTTCTTGATGGGATCGCTCAGGGGCCGGACAATATGTTGACCGGGAGCGTAGGGCGCGACGTCGCGCAAATTCTCCGCCAGGGTGGCGCCGGTGACGGTCAGGCAATCGCCATGCAGCAAATCCGCGTCCAACAATGTCTTCATCAGCGGTTGGATGCCGCCGATGGCCACAAGGTCCGACATCGAGTGCCGGCCGCTCGGCCGCAGGTCCGCCAAGACCGGTACGCGCCTGCCGATGCGGGTGAAATCGTCGAGACCCAATTTGATCCGGGCGGACGATGCCATCGCCATCAGGTGCAGCACAGCATTGGTCGAGCCGCCGAGAGCGATCACCACGGTAATCGCGTTTTCGAAGGAGCGGCGGGTCAGTATCCGGCTCGGCACGATTCCTCGCCTGATCAAATTGACCACGGCGGCGCCGGCGCGAGCGCAGTCCTCGCGCTTCTGTGCGGAGACCGCCTCTTGGGCGGAACTCCCGGGCAGGCTCATGCCGAGCGCCTCGATGGCCGAGGCCATGGTGTTGGCGGTGTACATGCCGGAGCAGGATCCCGGCCCTGGAATCGAGGTGCGCTCCACGAAATTAAGCTGCTGCTCCGATACGGTCCCCTGCGCCAGGCCTCCGACCGCCTCGAACACGGACACGATGTCGCGGTTATCGGTGCCGGGGCGGATGGTTCCCCCGTAAACGAACACCGCGGGGCGGTCGAGTCGCGCCAGAGCCATCAAGCAACCGGGCATATTCTTGTCGCAGCCGCCGATGGCCACCACTCCGTCGAAGCCCTGGGCACCCACCACCGTTTCTATGGAATCGGCGATGACTTCCCGCGACACCAGCGAATAGCGCATGCCCGGTGTGCCCATCGAAATGCCATCGGATACGGTGATGGTGTTGAAGGTGACCGCCTTGGCTCCCGCTGCCTCCGCACCACCGGCGGCCAGCCGCGCAAGTTGATCGATGTGCATATTGCAGGGCGTCAAGTTGCTCCACGTCGAAGCGATTCCCACTTGCGGCTTGTTGAAATCGGCATCGGCGAAACCCACGGCGCGCAACATCGCACGGCTGGGAGCCTGCTTCGCGCCGTCGACCACGAGACGCGAATAACGGCGAATGTCGGCGGAGGGCGTTTTTTTCGGCATTGAGGGAGACCTATTTGAGGGGTGGGACGGCGGCTCAGACGACGCCGTAGCGATTGACGAGATATCGAAAGACTGCGCGCAGGCCCTGCGGCTCGGCACCCACCCCGCGTCCCGGACGTTCCTTGGAATTCCAGGCATACAGATCGATGTGGAGCCATGGCGTCGACTCACCGACGAATCGCTTCAGGAACAGCGCGCCGAAAATGGCCCCGGCCATGGTCGAGGAGGCAACGTTGTTCAAATCTGCAATTTTGCTGGCAAGCTCATCTTCATAGCCCTGCCACAGCGGCATGGGCCACAGAGGGTCGTGCTCGGCGGCGGAGATTCGCGCAAGCTCTGCAACGATGCCGTCGTCGTTGCCGAACAAGGCGGGCAATTCCGGTCCGAGTGCAACCCGCGCGGCGCCCGTGAGCGTGGCAAAGTCGATGATCAGATCCGGACGGTCCGCGTCGGCAAACGCCAAGGCATCGCACAGCACCAGCCTGCCCTCCGCGTCGGTATTGCCGACTTCCACGGTGAGGCCCTTGCGCGTGGCGAGCACGTCGCCGGGCCGGTATGCGTTGCCGCCGACGGCGTTTTCCACCGCGGGCACCAGCACGCGAAGCCGCGCGCGTATTCCGGCGCTCATGAGCATGTGTGCGAGCGCGAGCGCCACGGCGGCCCCGCCCATGTCCTTTTTCATCAAAGCCATGCCCGATGCCGCCTTGAGGTCCAGCCCGCCGCTGTCGAAACAAACGCCCTTGCCGACCAGGGTCAGAAGCGGATGGCTGCCGCGCCCGCCGGGCGAGGCGTCGGCCGCGCCGGGCGCCCAGTCGAGCTCGAGCAGCCGGGGCGCCCCGCTGCTGGCCCTTCCCACCGCATGAATGGCGGGAAAGTTTGCCGCGAGCAGCTCCTCTCCCACCCATTCCCGGTACGCGGCCCGATGACGCTCGGCGAGCGCGCGGGCCGCTGCTGCGAGTTCGGCGGGACCCAAGTCCTGCGCCGGCGTGTTGATCCAATCCCGCGCCATGCGCAACGATTCGGATGCCAGGGAGACGAACCGTGCATCCGCATTCGGCGGCGCCTCGATGCTCGCGGGTTCGCACTTCGCCGGGCGATAGCGGTCGAAGCGGTAGGCGCCATAAGCGAACCCCAGGCACAACTGCGTGGCATCCTCCGCGCAGAACTGCTGCACGAGATGGAAGCGGCGCGACGGCAGCCGCTCGACCAAGCCCGCCGCATGCCACAGCGACACCGGCCCCTGGCTACGGCCCAGACCGCCCACCGCCCCCTTGAGGCCGCCGGCAGAATCCGGCAACAGCACCACGCGATGTTTCTCCGCCTTGAAATTTTGCGAAGCGATCCACTGCGCGACCGGCGGCGCCTGGGCCGCGCGCCAAGCGTCGATCTCGTGCTCGTACAGCAGCCAGAGCGGAATCGAAACACTGCTATCGAGATTCATTCGAGTATTCGGCACGCAAACCTCGGGCGCGGGCCGAGGAGGAGGTGCCGCTCCTTACGTTGAATTACCACTACATTCGTCCCATAATAACAAAGCCAGGTTTCGCGATGGCGCGCTGGCACGATCGGTTCAGGCGGCGCACCTGCCCATTTGCGCCCGGCAATAGCGCGAAACTAACGGACCCCGCCTAGGCTGCCATGGCCTTAACGGCGGGGTCTTGCATTTTTCAGGAATGGATTTTGAGGTTACAGGAGAAATTCATGCGTTTGTATTCGCACAAAGACGTCGACAAGAAAGCGCTGCGCGGTGCGCGCATCGCCATTTTGGGCTACGGCAGCCAAGGCCGCGCCCACGCGCTCAACCTGCATGACAGCGGCTATGACGTGGTGGTCGGCGTCCGCAAGGGCGATAGCTGGAACAAGGCCAAGAAGGACGGATTGAAGGTGATGGAGCCGGCGGCGGCCGTCAAGGGGGCGCAGCTGGTCGCCATGCTGGTGCCCGATCTGACGCAGAAGTCGCTGTATGCCGAGTTGAAGGGCGTCATCGAAAAGGGCGCGACCCTGCTGTTCGCCCATGGCTTCAACATTCACTTCGCGCAAATCAAACCGCGCAAGGATCTGGACGTGGTGTTGATCGCGCCCAAGGGCCCCGGCGATCTGGTGCGGCGGCAGTACAGCCAAGGCCGCGGCGTGCCCTGTCTGATTGCAGTGGCGCAAAACGCCTCCAGGCATGCCAAGGCCAAGGCATTGGCCTATGCCGACGGCATCGGCGGCACGCGCGGCGGCGTGCTCGAAACAACCTTCGCCGAGGAGACCGAGACGGATCTGTTCGGCGAGCAGGCGGTGCTGTGCGGCGGCGCCACAGAACTCGTGGTCAAGGGCTACGAGACCTTGGTCGAAGCCGGCTATCAGCCCGCCGTCGCCTACTACGAGTGCCTGCACGAATTGAAATTGATCGTGGATTTGCTGCACGAAGGAGGCATCACGAAAATGCACCGCTTCATCAGCGAAACCGCCAAGTACGGCGACCTGACCCGCGGGCCGCGCATCGTCAACAAGGCGACCAAGAAGGAAATGCGCAAGATTCTGGCGGAGATTCAACAGGGAAAATTCGCGCGTCAATGGATCGCAGAGAACAAGGGCGGCCGCCGCAAGTACTCGAAGCTGCTGAAGGCCGATCTCGCTCATTCCATCGAGAAGGTGGGCGCCCAGCTTCGCGCGCGCATGCCCTGGTTGGAATCCGGGCGGGCCTGACGGGAATCGAATGGCCACTCTGTTCGACAAGGTATGGACGGCACACGAGGTCGTCGCGGAGACGGCGGAGACTCCCGCGGTGCTGTACATTGATCTGCACCTCATTCACGAGGTGACCTCGCCGCAGGCATTCAGCCTGCTGAAGAGCCTCGGGCTGCCGGTACGCCGTCCCGACCGCACCCTCGCCACCATGGATCATTCCATTCCGACCAGCACCGACCAGGTGTTCGGCAGGGTGCCGATCAAGGTGGACGCAGCGGCGCGACAGGTGCAGAAGCTCGAGCAAAACGCCGCCGAATTCGGCGTCGAGCTGTTCGGCATGCGCGACGCGCGGCGCGGCATCGTGCACGTCATCAGTCCGGAGCTCGGCGCCACTCAGCCCGGCATGACCATCGTCTGCGGCGACAGCCATACCAGTACCCACGGGGCGTTCGGTGCCCTGGCCTTCGGCATCGGCAGCACCGAGGTGGGGCACGTATTCGCGACCCAGGCCTTGCTGCAGCGCAAGCCGAAATCCTTCGCCGTGAATGTCGAGGGCGGCCTGCGCAAAGGGGTGACGGCCAAGGACTTGATCCTCGCCATCATCGACAGAATCGGCGTTTCCGGCGGCACAGGCCATGTGCTCGAATATCGGGGATCGGCCATTCGCGCCCTCTCCATGGACGAGCGGATGACGGTGTGCAACATGTCGATCGAAGCCGGCGCCCGCGCCGGCATGGTGGCGCCGGACGAGACGACATTCGCCTATCTCGAAGGCAAGCCGCGCGCGCCCCGAGGCGCCGCGTGGGACGAGGCTGTGCAGCGCTGGCGGAGCTTCGCCGGGGATGCGGATGCGCCATTCGACGCCTCGGTGGACATCGATGCATCGTTGCTCGAGCCCATGATCAGCTACGGCACCAATCCCGGCATGGTGTTGCCCATCGGCGGCGCCATTCCCGACAGGACGAACGACGAGGCCTTCGACAAGGCCCTCAAGCTACATGGGATTTCACGGCGGCGAGGCGATGCTCGGCAAGCCCGTGAACGTGGTATTCATCGGCAGCTGCACCAACGGACGTCTGGAGGATCTGGCAAGGCCGCGGCGCAAATACTCAAGGGCCGGAAGGTCGCCCCCGGCGTGCGGCTGCTCATCGTGCCCGGCTCGCAGGAAGTCAAGCGCGCAGCCGAAGCGGCCGGCTACGCCGACACATTCAAGGCCGCGGGCGCGGATTGGCGCGAATCCGGCTGCTCGATGTGCCTGGGGATGAACGGCGACACGGTCGCCGCGGGCGAATATTCGGTCAGCACCAGCAATCGGAATTTCGAGGGCCGCCAGGGCGTCGGCGCGCGAACCCTGCTGGCGAGCCCGTACACCGCGGCGGCGAGCGCCGTTCGCGGCCTCATCACCGATCCGCGGGACCTGTTGTAGTGCAGCCCGTCACGCACATTCGTTCGCAGACCGTGGTGATCCCGTCGAGCAATATCGACACCGATCAGATCATTCCGGCGAGGTTTCTCACGACGACCACCAAGGCCGGCTTGGGGTCGCAGCTGTTCGCCGATTGGCGCTACCAGGCCGACGGCTCGCCTGAATGCGGATTTTGCGCTGAATCGGCCCGAGGCGCGCGGCTGCGCAGGTGTTGGTGGCGGGCCGCAATTTCGGCTGCGGCTCCTCGCGCGAGCACGCGCCGTGGGCGCTGCTCGACTTCGGTTTTCGTGCCGTCGTCAGCACCGAAATCGCGGACATCTTCCGCGGCAATTCGCTGAAGAACGGGCTGCTCCCCATCGTGGTCGACGAGGCGGTCTCGCAGTGGCTGCTGGATCATCCCGGCGCGCTCGTGGACATCGACGTCGGGTCGGCTCGCCTGACGCTGCCGACCGGTGTGTCCGTCGCCTTCCCATCTGGAGGCGTTCGCGCGGCATTGTCTGTTGAACGGCATCGATGAACTCGGCTACCTGCGCAGCCGCTTGAGCGATATCGAGCGCTACGAAGCCGCGGCCGCGGGAAACACTCGGACAGGCTCCCGGTGAAGGCCCTGATCGCGGTTCTCGCCGGCGACGGCATCGGCGGCGAGGTCACCGACGAGGCGGTGCGCGCGCTCGAGCGCGTGGCGGCGCGCTTCGGGCATGGCTTCGGGTTCGAGACGGCGCTGATCGGCGGCGCCGCCATCGATGCGACGGGTGAAGCGCTGCCGGCCGCGACGCTGGCATTGGCCAGGCGCGCCGACGCGATCCTGCTGGGCGCCGTCGGCGGCCCGAAGTGGTCCGCTCCCGACGCCGCGGTGCGGCCCGAGCAGGGACTGCTGCAGCTGCGCAAGGCGCTCGGATTGTTCGCCAATCTACGGCCGGTGGTGCCGCACCCGGCGGTGCTTCACGCCTCGCCGATCAAGGCCGAGTATTTGCGGGGCGTGGACATCATGGTGGTACGCGAGCTGACCGGCGGCATCTACTTCGGCGAGAAGTCGCGCACGGCGACCGAGGCCGTCGACGTATGCCGCTACTCCGTGGAGGAGATCGAACGGGTGGTGCGTCTGGCGGCGCAGCCTGGCCCTCGGCCGCCGCCGCAAACTCACCTCAATCGACAAGGCCAATGTGCTCGAGACCTCGCGCCTTTGGCGCACGGTGGTCGAGCGGATCATGCCCGCCGAATTTCCGGACGTGAGCTTCGAGCACATGCTGGTGGATTCGGCCGCGATGCATCTGCTCAAGCGGCCGCGCGACTTCGACGTGATCGTGACGGAGAACATGTTCGGCGACATTCTCACCGACGAAGCCTCCATGCTGGCGGGCTCGCATGGGGCTGCTGCCGTCGGCGTCGCTCGGCGCGCAGGCCCGCGGCGGGCTGTTCGAGCCCATCCATGGATCGGCGCCGGACATCGCCGGGCGCGGCATCGCCAATCCCTACGCCGCGATATTGAGCGCGGCGCTGCTGCTGCGCTACTCGCTTGGGCTGGAAACGGAGGCGCGCAGCGCTCGAAGCCGCCGTTTCGCGCGCCGTCGACTCGGGCGATCTGCCGGCGGATCTCGCCGCCGCCGGCGCCGGCGATTACGACGCGTGCCGCCGGAGATGCGGTGCTGGCATAGGACTCTAGAGCGCGCGCTCGCAAGTCCCGCCGCAAGGTCGGCGACGAGGTCCGCGGGATCTTCGATCCCCACCGAAACCCGCAGCAGCCCCGCGCCTATACCGGCGCGCAATCGCGCCGCTTCCTCCATGCCGGCATGCGTCATGGTCGCCGGATGCGAGATCAGGCTCTCCACCCCGCCGAGCGACTCGGCCAGCGTGAAGCACTGAAGTCCTGAGAGGAACGCGCTCGACCGCGGGTTCGCCCCCCTTCAGCTCGAAGCTCAGCATGGCGCCGAATCCGCTCTGCTGGCGCCGCGCAATTTCATGGCCCGGGATGGCCGGGCAGGCCCGGGTAGTACACGCGCAGCACCTGCGGATGCGCGGCCAGCAGTTCCACCACGGCGGCGGTATTCTCGGCGTGAACGCGCATGCGCGAGTGCAGCGTACGCACGCCGCGCAGGGTCATGAAGCTGTCGAACGGCGCGCCTGTGACGCCGATGGCATTCGCCCACCACGACAGATTGTCGTGCAGCTCCGACGTTGCCGCAGATGACCGCGCCGCCCACCACATCGCTGTGGCCGTTCAGGTACTTGGTCGTGGAGTGCATGACCATGTCGGCGCCGAGTTCGAGCGGCTGCTGCCATATGGGCGAAAGAAAGGTGTTGTCGGCCACCGCCAGCGCGCCGGCTGCGTGCGCGGCCAGCGGAGATCGCGCGGATATCCACCACGCGCAGCAGCGGATTGCTCGGCGTTTCGATCCACACCAGATGCGCCCCCTTCTCCAGCGCCGCCGCGAGCGCCGCAGGATCGCCCTGATCGACGAATTCGACCGCGAGATTGCCCTGCGCGCGCAACGCCGCGAGCAGCCGGTACGTGCCGCCGTAGCAATCGTAGGGCGCGATGACTCTCGCGCCGTTCGGCAGGGTCGCGAGCATCAGGGTGATGGCCGCCAGTCCGGTGCATGTCACCACCGCGCCGGCGCCGCCCTCGAGATCCGCCAGCGCGCCTGCCAATTGATCCCGCGTCGGATTGCCGGAACGGGTGTAATCGTACTTGCGCGGCTTGCCGAACTTCTCGAATGCGAAATTCGTCGACAGGTAGATCGGCGGCACGACGGAGCCGTGCTGCGGCGTCCGATTCGAGCCCCGCGCGAACCGATCGCGTCGCTATACTTTTCGTTGGAGGGGCTTTGCTGCTCATGTCCACTGCTCCGCGAGGGTCGATTTGATGATGGGGGTCAGGGCGGCGCCTTCCTTCAGGAAGGCGTCGTGCCCGAAGATGGAATTGATTTCGATGAGCTGGCGCGGACCGTTGAGGCGCGCCGACAGGCGCCTGCATGTCGCCGAACGGCACCAGTTGGTCCTCGCGCACCGCGATCAACGTCGCTGGGGTTTGCACGCGCGTCGCGTCCATCTGATGCAGATCGATCGATTCGCTCAGGACGAGGAACGATTCGGCGCGATACTTCTGCACATAGTCGTCGCCGCGCGCGAACAGATAGTCCTCGATCGGAAAACGGAACCGATCTGCGTCGCGCACGGGCGCTGCCGCCGAAGCGCAGCTCGAAATTCCACGGCGCTGCGGTAGGTGGCCATGGCCAGCGCACGCGCAAGCTTCAGTCCCGAGGCGCCGTCGCCGCGCGCGATGGCCTCGCGCACGATCTGCCGCTGCACGCTGCGCCAGGCGGTCGACAGCACCTGGGACTTGTCGGCGGCGCTCAACACCACGATGTGCTTGACCCAGCTCGGCGTAACGCTCCGCGAAGCAAAGCGCGACCATTCCGCCGTACGAGGCGCCCACGATGGCGTGCAGCGGCTGCAATCCCAGGTGCCGGACCACGCGCGCACAGGACATCCGCCTGGTCGTAGGAACTCAAGGGCGGAAACTTGCCGCCGCTCTGCGGTGTTGAGCTCGAGCCGCGGCCGCCGAGATAATCCAATGCCCAGGACGCGGTAGGATCCGGGTATCGACGCCGAGACCCGCGACCGACGATCTCCGGCCACCAGCCGTCGCCGTCGGCGGCCGCAACCACCCGGTGGGCGGATATGCCGCCGAGCACGGCGATCACAGGCGCATCGTCGGGACCCACGATGCGATAGGCGACCCGCGGCATCCGGCAGGAGGTCGCCGTAATGCAGCGCATGGAGGCGAGCGGCAGCCTCAGAGATGTCGGTCGATTTGATTTGATGATTTTCCGGCCACGTTCCGCTCGCTCCATAGGTTTACATAACCCCTGGCAGCGCCGGCGCTCGCAGCCCATTGCAGCGCGTGAACGCGCGCAATCGACGGCCCATCTATCGGATTCGAGCGTCGGCCCGACTCCGCAGGAGTTGGCACCGTTCCGGCCGGTCCCATCGGAACCCGCGGTGGTTGCCCCGGCTTCTAAGGGCCTTTCCCTCAGCCGGTCTAGATAAGCTGCGCGAATTTTAGGCAGGCGCCGCGCCTGCGTCAAGGCATTTTGCGTGCCGGGCGCGCTTGCATCCGCGCCCACGTTGTACTAATGTACTAGTACGTTAATACATTGATATGTCCGATACGGCGATCATCCCCATGAAAACCAACCGCCCCGTCACTCAGCGCCAGGAACAGCAGCACGAGCGGGCCCTGTGTACCGCCATCTTGGCGTTGCGCAGCGTCGAGGAGTGCCGCAGCTTCTTCCGCGACTTGTGCACGCCGGCGGAACTGCAGGCGATGGCAGATCGCTGGGCGGTGGTGGAACTGCTGGAGCGCGGCCTGCCCTATCGCGAAATCCACCGGCAAACGGGGGTCAGCGTGACCACCGTCGGCCGCGTCGCGCGGTATCTTACATCGGGTAACGGCGGCTACCGCGCCGTGACCGAGAGGCTGAAGCTCGATGGCTGAGGCACAACCGCTCCCGGTCAACCGCCTGAAGATCGCCGTGCAAAAGAGCGGCCGTCTCACCGACAGCTCGCTCGATCTTTTGTCGCGCTGCGGGCTCAAGTACAGCCGCGGTAAGGATCAGCTCATGTGCTACGGCGAGAACATGCCGCTCGACGTGCTGTTCGTGCGCGACGACGACATTCCGGATCTCGTGCAGGAGGATGTATGCGATCTGGGTCTCGTCGGACTGAACGTCGTCGAGGAGAAGCGCCTGTCGTTCGCGGCGCGCGGCATCGAAGGCCTGTTCGAGACGGTGCAGCTGCTGGATTTCGGGCGCTGCAAGCTGTGCATCGCGGTACCCGACGGATTCGACTATCGCGGCGCCGCCTCGCTGCAGGGAAGGCGCATCGCAACGACTTATCCCTACATACTGGGGCGCTTTCTCGCCGATCGGGGCATCACCGCCGAGGTCGTGGTTCTCTCCGGCTCCGTGGAAATCGCGCCGCGGCTGGGTCGCGCGGACCTGATATGCGATCTGGTGTCGACCGGCTCGACCCTGGCGGCGAACCATCTGCGCCGGGTCGAAACCGTGCTCGACAGCCAGGCCGCGCTGATCCGCACTCCGGTGCCGATCGCACAGGAAAAAAAGGAATGGACCCGCCGCCTGCTCATGCGCATCGACGGCGTGGAACAGGTCAAGGGCAGCAAGTACATCATGCTTCACGCGCCGCGCGCGGCGCTGCCCGCCATCGCGAGGTTATTGCCGGGAAGCGAGGCGCCGACCGTCATTCCCCTCGAAGGCCGGGGAGACCGCGTGGCGGTGCACGCGGTGTGCCGCGAGAGCGTATTCTGGGAGACGCTCGAAGAGCTCAAGGGCGCGGGCGCCACGTCCGTGCTGGTTCTGCCCGTCGAGAAAATGCTGCCTTGAGGGGCGGTGTGCGGCTCATGCGGATACTCGAGTGGAAGTCCCTGTCAGGACCGCAACGCGAAGAGGCGCTGCGGCGGCCGGCGCTGCGCGATGCCGCGGCCGTCGCCGACGCCGCGCGAAGCATCGTGGAGCAGGTGCGCCGCGGCGGCGACGACGCCGTTCTCGCGCTGACCGAAAAACACGATGGAGTCCGCCCGGCCGCCCTCGAGGTGACGCCGCGTGAGTTCGATGAGGCCGAGCGCTCGCTGAGCGCGCAGCAGCTCGCCGCGATAGAGCGTGCGATCGCGAACGTGCGCCGGTTTCACGCAGCGCAAGAAGCGAAGCCGCTGCGCGTCGAGATCTCTCCCGGTGTCCTGTGCGAGCGAATCAGCGTTCCGATCCGTGCGGTGGGCCTGTATGTGCCCGCGGGATCCGCACCCCTGCCCTCCACCGCCATCATGCTCGGCGTGCCCGCCGCCATCGCCGCCTGCCCCGTGCGGGTCATGTGCACGCCGCCGCTGCGCAACGGCGCCGCGGACGCCGCGGTGTTGACCGCCGCGCGCAAGTCTGGCGTGCGCCGGGTGTTCAAGGCAGGCGGCGCACAGGCCGTCGCCGCCATGGCCTACGGCACCGCAAGCATCCCCAAGTGCGACAAGATCTTCGGGCCCGGCAATGCCTGGGTTGCGGCGGCCAAGATGTTGGCCGCCCAAGATCCCGCCGGCGCGGCGGCCGATCTTCCGGCGGGCGTGAGCGAGGTCATGGTCATCGCGGACGACAGCGCGCGTGCCGACTTCGTCGCCGCAGATTTGCTCGCGCAGGCCGAGCATAGTCCCGATGCGCAAGCCTTGCTGGTCACGACCAGCGCGCAGCTTGCCGAGCAGACCGCGCGCCAGGTGCGCCGTCAGGCGGCGGCTCTCACCCGCCGGGGCATACTGGCGGAGTCGTTGAGTCACTTGCGGATACTCCTTGTCGACAGCCTGGTGTGCGCCCTGGAGATTGCCCATGCGTATGCACCGGAGCATTTGCTGCTCGAGATACGCGAGCCGCGCCGCTGGCTCGACCGTGTGGGCACGCGCCGGCGCGGTGTTCCTGGGACATTGGTCGACGGAGACGCTCGGGGATTATTGCAGCGGGCCCAACCATACCCTGCCGACCTACGGCTATGCCAAGGCTTACAGCGGCCTGAACTCTGGAGGACTTTCAACGCCGCATCACCGTGCAGGAGGTCACGCCCGCGGGCCTTCAGGATCTGGGCGCGACGGCGCAGATCCTCGCGCAGCTCGAAGGGCTGGACGCGCACGCGGCGGCGGTGAGCGTTCGTCTCGCCGCAATCGAAGGGGGAGCCCGGTGAGCGAAGCCGCGGCCGTCACTCTCGCGCGGCCGGAGATCGTCGCGCTGCGCCCTTATTCGCATGCGGCCTGGCTGCCGGGACTCACGCGCATGCACGCCAACGAAGCGCCCTGGCGCCCCGACGCCGACCCGACATCCGCGGGCCTCAACCGCTACCCCGAACCGCAGCCGCGGCGCCTGATCGAAGCGATGGCGGCGCTGTACGGGGTAACGGCGGACAGCGTGCTCGCGACTCGCGGCAGCGATGAGGCGATCGATTTGTTGTCGCGCATATACCTGCGCGCCGGAGTCGACGCCATTCTGCAATGCACCCCGAGCTTCGGCATGTACCAGGTTGCAGCGCGCATTCAGGGAGCCGAAGTCGTCGAAGTCTCCCTCGACCGTGAGCGGGGCTGGGCGCTCGATCCGCAGCGGCTGCTGGCGGCATGGCGGCCCGACATCAAGCTTGTGTACCTGTGCTCGCCGAACAATCCCACGGCGAACCTGTTCGATATCTCGGCGCTCGAAGAGCTGTGCAAGGCGCTCGAGGGCAAAGCCATCGTCGTCATCGACGAGGCATACATCGAGTGGTCGCTGTCCCCGAGCCTCACGCGGTGGCTCAGCCGCTTCTCGACCCTGGCGATCCTGCGCACTCTCTCCAAGGCGCATGCTCTGGCCGGCGCCCGGGTCGGCGCACTCCTCGCCCATCCCCAGCTTATCGAGCTGGCTAGGCGCGTGATTGCGCCCTACTCCCTGGCGCAGCCCTCGGTGGAGGCAGCCCTGCGGGCGCTGGAACCCGCGGAACTCTCGCTCGGACAAGTCCGGCTCGGCGGCCTGTTGGCGGAGCGCGAACATTTGAGCCGCGGTCTCGCGAAGTCACCCTTGGTGGATCGGGTCTGGCCCAGCGATACGAATTTCCTGCTCATCGATTGCCGCGATGCCGACCGCTTCATGAGCAACACCCTCGCGGGCGGCCTGATCGTCCGGGATCTGCGCAGCCATCCTTCCTTGACGCGCTCGTTGCGCGTCACGGTGGGCTCACGCGAGGAGAACGACGTTCTGTTACAGCGAGTGGGATCGATATGAGCGACGCGACGACGCAGACGGGCGGCCGGCGAATACTGTTCCTGGACCGCGACGGCACCTTGAACGAGGAGACCGCGGACGAACAGATAGACAGCCTCGACAAGGTGCGCCTCATTCCCGGCGTGGTGCCGGCGCTGCTCGAGCTCAAAGCCGCCGGCTTCGCCTTCGTGATGGTCACGAATCAGGATGGGCTCGGAACGCCAAGTTTTCCGCAGGAGCATTTCGACCGCGCACACCGGTTCATCATGGATCTGTTCTCTTCGCAGGGCATTGAATTCGAGGCAGTGTGCATCTGTCCGCATTTCCTGCCGCAGCAGTGCAATTGCCGCAAACCGAAGCTCGGCATGGTGAGCGACTTCCTCGCGGCCCACCGCATCGACAAGTCCCGCAGCTACGTGATCGGCGATCGCGACACCGACATGGAATTCG
This sequence comes from uncultured Gammaproteobacteria bacterium, assembly GCA_963702735.1. GTDB lineage: Bacteria > Pseudomonadota > Gammaproteobacteria > Steroidobacterales > Steroidobacteraceae > Bog-1198. Next base: position 767,766 of record CAVPDW010000004.1, read on the forward strand.
CGGCGAATCTGGGCGTGGAAGGCTTGAGGATCCGCTTGGGCGGCGGACCGCATGAAACCTGGCCGGCCGTCCTTCGGCGCATTCTCGGGCATGCACGGCGCGCACGAGTGCACCGCAAGACCAAGGAAACCGACATTCATGTCGACCTGGACCTGTCGCGCGAAGGTCCCTGCGCCATCGCCACGGGCTTGGGCTTCTTCGATCACATGCTGGAGCAGATCGCCAAGCACGGCGGCTTCGCGCTCGAGCTTAAATGCGAAGGCGATCTGCACATCGACGAACATCACACGGTCGAGGACTGCGCATTGGCTCTGGGAACCGCGCTGCGCGAAGCGCTGGGAGACAAACGCGGCATTGCCCGCTACGGCTTCTTGCTGGCCATGGACGAGGCCGAGGCTCAGGTCGCGCTCGACCTGTCGGGGCGGCCTTTCTTCGTCTGGGAGGGGCGATTCGACCGCGAGCGTGTCGGCGAATTGCCGACCGAGCTCGTGCCGCATTTTTTTCGCTCGCTTGCGCAATCCCTGGGCGCGGCACTGCACATCACGGTGCGCGGCGAGAATTCCCACCACATGATCGAGTCTTGCTTCAAGGGCGTCGGCCGAAGCCTGCGCCAGGCCATCCGGCTCGAAGGCGGCGAGCTGCCGAGCACCAAGGGCGCCCTGTGAGCCGTCGAATCGTCATCGTCGCGAGCGGCGGCGCAACATCGCATCGCTGCAATTCGCACTGCGGCGGCTCGACGCCGAGGCGACGGTGTCGGCGGACCCGGGCGAGATACGCGCGGCCAGCCACGTCATTCTCCCCGGCGTGGGCGCCGCCGCGGTGGCCATGTCGCGCCTGCGGCAAGGCGGACTGGACGCCCTCATTCCCGAGCTGCGCCAGCCGGTGCTCGGCATATGCCTCGGGATGCAGCTGCTGCACGAATCCTCGCAGGAGGGTGATGTTTCCTGCCTCGGCATCATTCCCGGCGGCGCGGCGCGCTTCGCGGCAGATCCGGACCTGCCGGTGCCGCACATGGGCTGGAACACCCTCGAGATCCGCCGTCCCTCTCCCCTGCTTGACGGACTCGCCGACGGCGACTATGCCTACTTCGTCCACAGCTACGCGCTCGATGTCGGCGCCGCCACCGTGGCGAGCGCGCACTACGGCGCGCACTTCAGCGCCTGCGTGCAGTGGCGCAACTTCTATGGCGCGCAGTTTCACCCCGAGCGCTCGGCCGCAGTCGGCGCGCGTCTGCTCGGGAATTTCCTGGCGCTGCATTGACCATGCGTCTCATCCCCGCCATCGATTTGAAGGCGGGCCGCTGCGTGCGGCTGCTGTACGGCGACTTCGAGCGCGAGACGCGCTATGCGCAGGATCCGCAGGATCTGGCCGCGAAATATCGCGGCCTCGGCGCCGACTGGCTGCACGTGGTCGATCTCGACGGTGCACAGGGCGGAAGTCCGGGTAATCGCGCCATCCTCGCCCGGCTGGCCGCGCAGCCGGCCGTCAACATTCAGGTGGGCGGCGGCTTGAGGGATGCGGGGTCGGTTGCGCAGATGTTCGAGCTCGGGGTCGCGCGGGTGGTGATCGGCAGCGCTGCGCTGACGAATGTCGAGGAGGTGCGGGGCTGGCTCGATCACTTCGGTCCCGAGCGCGTGACCCTGGCCTTCGACGTGCGGTTGGACGACGAGGGCACGCCGCGCGTTGCCACCCACGGATGGCAGCGCCAGTCACGGCTGTCGCTGTGGAGCGCCGTGGAGAATTTCACCGGCTCGCCCCTCAAGCACGTGCTGTGCACGGATGTCGGCCGCGACGGCGCACTGACGGGCCCGAACGTCGATCTATATCGAGAGGCCGTGGGGCGCCATCCGCAGATCCACTGGCAGGCATCCGGCGGCATCCACGACGCGCGCGACCTGCACGCCCTCGCCGACGCCGGCGCCGCCGCGGCCGTCAGCGGCAAGGCCCTGCTCGAAGACCTGATTCCCGCCGAGGAGCTGCGGCCATTCTTGCCAAACGCATAATTCCCTGCCTCGATGTGCGCGATGGCCGGGTGGTCAAGGGTGTGCAGTTTCGCGACCATCGCATCGTCGGCGACATTTTGGAACTTGCGGCCCGCTATCGCGACGAAGGCGCGGATGAGCTCGTGTTCTACGACATTTCAGCGAGCCCCGCAGGACGCTCCGTCGATCGCTCATGGATTACGCGTGTGGCGCGCACCCTCGACATTCCGTTCTGCGTGGCCGGCGGCATACGCTCCGTGGAGCAGGCCGAGGAGATACTGGCCTGCGGCGCCGAGAAGATCTCGATCAATTCACCTGCGCTCGAGCGCCCGGAATTGATCGATGATTTGAGCAGGCGTTTCGGCGCACAATGCGTCGTGGTGGGAGTCGACAGCCAGACTTTCCCGGACGGCTACCGGGTGCAGCAATTCACGGGCGACGTCGAGCGCAGCCGCGACACCCGCCGCGGCACCGTCGACTGGGTGGTTGAAGCGCAGGCGCGCGGCGCCGGCGAGATCGTGCTCAATTGCATGTCGAGCGACGGCGTGCGCCGGGGCTTCGACATCGCACAGCTCTGCGCCGTGCGCGCGGCGTGCCGCGTGCCCCTGGTCGCCTCCGGAGGCGCGGGCGCGGAGCAACACTTCGCACAGGTGTTTCAAACCGCCCGGGTCGATGCGGCGCTCGCCGCGAGCGTGTTTCATTCGGGCGAAATCGCCATTCCCCACCTGAAGCGCTACTTGCGCGGCGCAGGCATCGAGGTACGGTTATGAAGGAACTCGACTGGGACAAGGGCGGCGGCCTGCTGCCGGCCGTCGTTCAGGACGTCGGCAGCGGCGCGGTGCTCATGCTCGGATACATGAACGGGGAAGCCTTGGCGGCGACCCAGAGAAGCGGCCGCGTCACTTTCTGGAGCCGCAGCAAGGGCCGTCTCTGGACCAAGGGGGAGACCTCGGGCCATTTCCTGCAACTGCGGCAGATCGCCGTCGATTGCGACGGCGACACCTTGTTGATACTGGCCGAACCCTCGGGGCCTGTCTGCCACTTGGGTACCCCCACCTGCTGGGGCGAGCATCCGCCGCGATCGGCCGCGCAGGGGACCTGCCTTCCTCGCGCGGCTCGAGCAAGTCATCGCGCAGCGCATCGCCGAGCGCCCGCCGGGCAGCTACACCGTGAAGCTCCTGGGCGAGGGCACGCGGCGAATCGCGCAAAAAGTCGGCGAGGAAGGACTGGAGCTCGCGCTCGCCGCCCTCGCCCAACCGGACCATGAGATCATCGGCGAGGCCGCGGATCTTTTGTACCACACGCTGCTGCTGCTCCAGGTCAAGGGCCTGTCGCTGTCGCAGGTGATCGCCGAGCTCGAGGCGCGGCACTCAGCTTCCGCGGGGCTCTGACAACTTGAGGACTGCGCGTTCCGGATTGACGCGCACTAGAGGTCGGGGATTGAGGCATGCAGCGAGAGAAGGCCTGGCTCGTTCTGTTATATGGAGTAGCGGCCATCGCGATTCTGCTGCCGATCGCGGTGGCGATTCGCCTGGCTGACTATCAATCGCTGCAGCGCGAACAGCAACATGCGGCGGGCATCGCCGTCGACATCGTAAGGCGCAGCGACCAGATCGCCGCTCAGATCGGCGTGGCGCTGTCCGAGCTGGCCGCGTTGCACGCCGAGCCGTGCTCGGATGACAACATTGGGCACATGCGCTCATTGGTCATCCGGTCGAATCTGCTCATCGACGTCGGCTACCTCATCGGCGATGAGCTGGCATGCTCGGCGTTCGGCCGGCAGGGGGTCGCAGTCGGTCCACCGAGCTATGTCAGCGCCCACGGCTACATGGTGCGAGTGGGAGTGCGGCATCCCCTGGCTCCCGAAACAAGACTGCTCATCGTCGAAGATCCGAAGACCGGCTATGGCGCTTTGGTCAGCCAAGCGCTGCCGATCGACATCATCCCGGCAGAGAGCAATCTGATCGTCGGGCTCATCAACGTAGCCCAGGGCGTGGTTTTGGCGCAGCGCGGTGCGTTAGGTCCGGATTGGCTACGCCGAATCGGTAGCTCCGGTAGCGGCACATTTTACGACGGTACGAACGTAGTGGCATGGCAACGCTCGGCCGCCCGCGACTACGTTGCCATTGCCGCGATTGGACAGGGCAGAATTGCCGCGGGTCAACGCCGCATCATCCTGATGCTCCTGCCCATCGGGATGGCAGCGGCGGGACTGTTGGTCATGGTGGTGGTGCGCTTGGCGCGCTTTCGCCTGTCGACGCCGAGCCTGCTCAGGAACGCCATCAAAAGGCGGGAACTTTCCCTGGCCTATCAACCGATCGTGAACCTGCAATCAGGCAATTGGACCGGAGTCGAGGCCCTGCTCCGATGGCGCCGTGCCAATGGCGAACAGATTCCACCGGACGTATTCATCCCGGTGGCGGAAAAGACCCAATTGATGCAGAAACTCACCGACTGTGTGTTCCACCTCATCGAGCGAGATGCCGCCAAATTGTTTCGCGCGCGACCCGATTTCTACATTGCACTGAACCTGTCCGCGGAGGATATATGCAGCCCCGACATCGTCGAGCGGCTGGGCTCATTGATTCAAAGAATGGGAATCGAGGCGCGCAATCTGCATGTAGAGGCGACCGAGCGTGTCTTTATGAACGAGGAGGCGAGCCGCAGAAATATCCGGTCATTGCGCACCTTGGGCATCAAGGTGGCGATCGACGACTTCGGCACCGGCTATTCGAGCCTGTCGTACCTACAAGACCTTGAGCTCGACTGCCTGAAAATCGACAAGTCGTTCGTCGATACCGTCGGCACCGAGGCGGTCACGAGCGAAGTCGTCAGGCACATCATTGAGATGGCCAAATCTCTCAACCTGGAGATGGTCGCCGAAGGCGTCGAGACTCCCGCGCAGGCGGCCTTCCTGCGCCGGCACGGTGTTCAACACTGCCAAGGTTGGCTGTTTTCGAAGCCGCTGACGATGAAACAGCTGCTGGCGCAGATGAGAATCGATCACGTTTAACCGGCGCCAACCTGCGTCGACCGGTTCGCGGTAAGTCCTTATTGCGACCGGACCTCGCGTTGCATAGCATTTGGCTAGTTTATTACTGGGGACTATCAATTGCGCTTACCATTACAAATTACGTTTCGCCACATGGAACCCTCCGAAGCCCTCGAGGCGCGGGTGCGAGAACTGGCTCATCACCTTGACCATTTGAGTCCCGACATCATGCGGTGCCACGTTACGATCGAGGCCCCGCACCACCACCAACGGCAAGGGAACCTCTACGAAGTGCATGTCGATGTGACTGTGCCCGGCGCCGAAATCGCCGCGAGCAAGATGCACCACGATCAGCACAGCCATGAGGACCCCTACGTGGCATTACGCGATGCATTTCGCGCGGTAGAACGACAGCTTGAAGATTTTGCGCGCGAGCGCCGCCAGGACATCAAGCATCACGAGTCATGGCCTTCCGGGTGGATCTCGCTGCTGTCGCCGGCGGAGGATTTCGGCCGCATTGAATCGAGCGACGGACGATCCATCTATTTCCATCGCAATAGTGTCGTAGAGGCGGATTTTGACCGGCTGACGACCGGCACGAAGGTGCGTTTCCTCGAGGAAGCGGGAGAACGCGGCCCGCAGGCATCGAGCGTCAAGCTTGTGCCGCACGGAACACCGCGATCCTGACAATCTCGGTCGGCGCTCGGCCATGCGGGCAATCTCCGCAGCCAGACTCTTCGCCAGGTACTTCGCTCAGTCGTGGACACCGTTCTGCGGGTTCTGCCACGCATTGGTGAACTCTGCACGCAACTCCGCTTCCCGCCCGAGGTAGCGCGGCGAGAAATGAAACGGCACGGCAACCTTGATCCCGGCGGAGCGTGCAATGGCGCCTGCAGCGCGCGCCGTCAGATGTGCCTTGCGTTCAGCATGCGCACGGTCCACATCCAGAAATACGGCCTCGATGAACAACAGATCAGCGCCATCCAGGAATGCAGCCAGCGCAGCCCTGTTGCGATCATTATCGGCCACATCGGTCACATAGCAGATCTTCTGCCCCGGCACGAACTCCAGCACTTTCTGCTTCAGCTCGCCCAATTCGATTTGCTGGGCATGTGAACCGTTGCGCGTGCGCCATTGCACTCTGATCAGCGTGCTGTCAGGGGCGCCCTCGCGCACCCGTTTTTTGAGTTCCGTGAGCCACGGCCCCGTCGGGAGCCGCAGCTCATCCAGCCGGCTCTTCCACACGTTGATGTGCACGCTTTCCTCGAAGGCAAAGGCCCGCGAGGTGATGTCGTGGTGCTCGAGCGGTACGCTGCGCACCCGGAACAGCGGCGTTTCCAGCAGCACTCCCTGAGGGGCCGAGGCAGGCGCTAGCGCCTCGCGTTGGAAGCGCTTCGTGCTGCGGAACTGGGCGCGCTGCACGCACCCCTGGCTGTCGATCTCGTGAGCGAGGATGACAAATTCGGTGGCGTAATTTTCCACCAGATTCCACGTATATGCCGCGAGCTTGTGCTCGAGCTGCGCGATGAATTTCTCAGGACCGTACAGACTCACGCCTCTGTCACGCCCCAGGCAGACTCGCAGCAGGTGGTCAAAGCCGGAGAAATGGTCCATGTGCGTGTGCGAAACGAATACGTCACTGACACGCAGGAGCTTCCGTGTCGGCAGAACAGCGATATCGCCGATATCGAAGAGCATCGCGCGGCGCTCGAATTTGAGGTCGATAAGGATCCCGGGGTCCCCGAAAGCCCGGTTGACGAGTTCCGCCTGGAAGGTGCTCCGCACGTTGCCGAGAGTACCATCTGCGCTCGTGACGCACCCCGTCGGCAGCAGCGCATTTGGAACCCGGGCACCAGCCGCGGCCATGTGCGCACTACCTGCCGCCATACAGCACGGCCATTTCCGCCGCACCGAGAGTTCCACTTGGGGCTTCGGAATGGACAGGAGGGCGTTGAACCCTCGACACGCCGATTTTTAGTCCAGGGCCGAAACACGCCCAACCACCTGATCAGAAAAGAATTATACGACTAAAATCGTGGAATATTTTCAGCAGTTACGCTCAGATAAGTACCTGTTTCGCCTAGATACGGCCCAATAATATTCCACAGCTCGCGGCGATCGTGGAAGCTCGCAGATGGTGAACTCGTCAAACCCCTATGGCTTCTTTGCCACGACCTTGCCGTCTTCCCACACGTAAATCGGTGTGCCGTGCATACGCGCCACTTCTCGGGCAGTACGTGCGGCACGCCGCATCCCACGACCGACACCGGCGGCAAAGCTCTCTGGCTTCCTTGGTGGCTTACGTCGAGTGGTCATGATCCGCGCTCCAGCAATCTCGGTTTGGATTCGGAATTCTCATATATTGCCCAATGATCCGCCAGCGGCTGATACACATTAAGGAAGTTGGCCCACCCGCGCTTGAATCGTCGTAGCACATCGGTTCGAGGGACATCGTGGCCCCCCTGCCTCACACGGCTCGCGATCCTAGTCAACGCCAGCTGGGGCGAGGCGAGTCGAATGTAGACTATTTCGATCAAATAGCCCCGCCTCTTCCAATCCTCGAGACGCTTCGCGTAGTGCAAGCCACTCAACGTACTCTCAAAGGCGAACTCGGCCCTCGCCTCGACCAAGCGGTTAAGTTCTCGGAGGACCATGCGACCGGCCGCTATGGCTGCGAGCTCCGGACGCAACGGCGAAATTCCGCCGGCAATCAGATCGGCATTAACGAAGTGAATGAGCCTGGCAATGCCAGGTAAATAGTCACGGGCAAATGTTGTCTTTCCGGCTCCATTGGGTCCGGCGATGATAATGCAGCGCGGCTTCCGGCGTGTTCTAGCCATACCTCAAGTCTATCAATTCAGAGATGAAAGCGAGCCAACCGTTTTCTCACGGCGTCGGCCAACTCCGATTAGCGTCGGCGTGGAGGTCCGGTGTTGACCCTAACCGGTGCTACACCAATGCCCGCTATTGAGCCGCCGTTTCGGGCATCACACGCACAATTCCTGTTATGCCATCCAGCGCATCTATGATACGGGTGCGTGCCACGAGGCCCATAGGCTCCGGCAAATCGTCGCGGCCGAAGTAGCCTATCTGTGCTATCTCGTAATTCGGCTGCCATGGATTCTGAGCTACCACACGTGCCCGAAAGAATAGGACTATGTCGTTCTTATGGGGTTTGGAATAGACGCCGACGAGTTCTTCGGGAACCACTTCAAGTCCGGATTCCTCGAGCACCTCGCGCTTCAAGGCATCGAGCGGCGATTCGCCAAGCTCGACCCGTCCCCCCGGCGTCGTCCAAGCATGCGTTGCGTAATTCATCCGCACGCACAGAATGCGTCCCTCTTTATCAAATATTGCGGCAAAGACGCCGAGCGTCAGCATGGTTTGTCCTGCGGCATCCGATCCCAGCGGATCGTATCAACGTTGATGTCCGGTGTGAATTCGGCGCCGACGTAGAACTCGGGCGTCAATGCGAACTATCCACTACTGCCAGTCAGGAGTGGGGCTTCTCAACCGCATATAATTTCGGAAATCTGTATTCAACACTAGGAGCAACTCATGACAACGAACTGGTCTTTGCCTTGGAACGGGGGATGCCGCTGCGGACAACTGCGTATTCGCGCAACCGCACCCCCGATTTTGACGATGGCCTGTCACTGCAGGGGGTGTCAGCAAATGAGCGCCAGCGCGTTTTCCTTGACCGCCATGTTCCCGAGCAATGGTTTCGTGGTGACGCAAGGCGAGCCTGTCATCGGTGGGCTACACGGGGAGCACCGTCATTTATTTTGTTCATATTGCAAGAGTTGGGTGTTCACAAGGCCACACGGCGTCGATCAGTTTGTCAACGTTAGGCCAACAATGTTCGAGGACTTGTCTTGGTTTGTGCCGTTTATTGAGTCCTACACGAGCGAAAAACTCCCCTGGGCGACAACTCCCGCTCGCCGCAGCTTCGAGAAATTCCCGGCGATGACAGACTACGCTGGATTGGTCGCGGAATACGCCAAGCATGTGTCACAGCCGGCTTAGCCAATGTCCGCTTCGACGCCGCCGTTTCGGAAACATCAATGACCGTAGTTCGGCATCGACGACAAAGTCACGTGTTCGGAGTTTGATGTCTGTGCCCTTTGGCCGGAAGCAAACGAGTCAATCAAGCTTAGCCACCGCGCCTGGTTGACACCACGCCTGCGAACTTTCCCAAAAACGAGTATTGGCGCCGGTACACGATAGAACATTCAATCGCTTGCAAACATGCTTTCCGGCCCCGTAACTCACGCGTTTGCGGCTTAAAATGGGAATGTCTTTACACACGAAGGTAAAAGGGGAGCCC
>CAVPDW010000005.1:0-112823 GCA_963702735.1 uncultured Gammaproteobacteria bacterium
GGCACGAGCGGCCATTCGTGAGGGTCGGAATCGACACTTCTCCTTGCTATTTTTGCTTCCATGAATCAGGCGCCACATCATTGAACATCGCCTTCGCAATCGTTACACGCTGATGGCGGTCGACTGGGACCGCAAGGACATATGGCGGGGCGCACGCTCCCGACGGGTGAAACACCCCCATGAACGGTTACTTATGGGAAAGATCTCTCATCTTGCGGCCAGCGTCATTTCACCTTGCGACGCCGCGGCCAAACCGAAATCACGATAGCGGCTAAGAAAAAGCATAAGGCGCCACCGAGATAAACGCGAAGTTCTGATATGGCCCCCTCGTGTCAACTGGCTCGAGGGGGATTCTCGCGAGATCGCGCAGAAGTTTGTACGAAGGATTTGAGGTTAGGAATCACTCTCGACCGGGGAACGCGACGCGCGAAGCTATATGGCGACGATGGATCACTCTGATATACGCGGGTTGGCTACCGCATTGCATCGGTACGTCGCGGGGCTGCCTCTGTCTAAAGTCGGGGATCATCGCTTCGATGCCCACGTAGAACTTTCGAGGATTCCCCTCATCGTGTTCGCGCGTCGCGTTTCCGGTCGGGAGTGGTTGTGAGGGTGCGTCGGGGACCTCCGTTTGTTTGGGCGATCGGGTCAGGCTCGTACGGTGACTTGGCGTGCCAGATCCCAGATGAAGCCGGCGAGTTCTCGAGCGATGGCGGTGCAGATCTTGTTCTGATGCAGACCGCGTGCGCTCAAGCGGCGGTAGCGTTGACAGAGGCGCAGCTGCGCTCGCCAGGAGATCTCGCGCACGGCTCGAGGCTGGCTTTCGTTGCGGACCTGCATCTCGCGAGCGATCTTTGCGGGAAAGCGATACGCCCAAGCTGCCTCGATCAGAACGCGACGGGCGTGCGAGTTGCCGGCTTTGGTGATGCTCCCAAGCGAGCGCGACTCGCCGGTGGAGCATTCACTCGGTACGAGTCCGAGGAATGCCATGAGTTGTTTGGGGTGAGCGAAGCGCGTGAGGTCGCCGAGTTCGGCGATCAGCGTGACGGCAGCTACGAGCTCAATGCCGCGCAACGTCATGAGTGCCGCAACGACCGGCTGAAGGCGCCACTCGGCTACCTGGTCGCGCAGCGCCGCTGTGACTCGCTCGACCCGTTCGTGGGCCTCACTCACCGCCGTGCGGTACTCAACGAAGGCGATGTTCTGCGCGGGATGAGCAAAGCGCACCATGGCAAGCCAGCGCTCGTGCGCCGCCGTCCAGGAACTCTTGCCGGTATATCGCTGTCCGTGACGCAGCAGCATCGCCTTGAGCTGCTGACGTGCTTTGAGGCGCACACGGACCGCATCCTCACGCGCTCGCGACAAGTCACGGATTGCTTCATCGGGTTCTTGCGGGACCACGACCGGCGTCAGATCACCGGCTCGAGCAAAATGCGCCAACGCGAGCGCATCGCGCCGATCAGTCTTGATCCGATCACCGGGCTTGCGCGGAATCATCGTCGGGGCGATAACCTCGCATCGATAGCCGCGCGCACACAACTGACGCGCCAGGCCGTAACCGCACGGACCCGCCTCGTACACGATCAGCAGTTGAGGTGGGGTACCGCAATGCGACAAGGCTTTCTCGACTTCGGCAAGCACGGGGCCGGTGGTTCCCAGGAACCGGGGCGCCGCCCGGCCGGGTATTGCGACCGCAATCGCGATGGAATCTTTATGGACGTCCAAACCGATAAAAGCAGTGGTAACCTCGCTCATAGTCTGCCTCCTGTGGCTTGTGCAGATCACGCTGACCGGCGTTCTGTATGTGGCTCGGCACACTTCGGTGCGCAACCCACGATACGACGGGAGGCAGACTCCTTCCATTCATTCACTAACGGCCTCCGCCAGAACGGCGGGGGCCATGATGTCTAAGTCTGCCCACGAGAAAATCGCGACTCTTTCCTCCGCGCTTAAATTCATGTCATCGAGACTGGCGGAAGTGCCAACGCGCACAACGCAATTCTCAGTCGCGCGAGACGCTTACTGCTTCGATTGGTGGGCTCTGGTGGATTTAGATCGTTCATTTGGCTCTGCGCGTCTAAGTGCGTGATTTTGGTGGCCAGGGAGGGAATTGAACTCTCGACACGCGGATTTTCAGACAGGCTGCGGGTTGGCGCCGCGCGCCCGCCGCCGAAACTCGCCCCGCACCAGCCAGAGGCTCAAGAGCGCCTGCAGCGTGACGCTGCCGATGGACACATACCAGAGCTGGAGCAGCGTGAATTCGGGCGAGGCGGCAAGCCACAGGGCCGGCACGACGAAGCTCACCAAGCGGCTGGCCGAACTCAACACCGCCGGCATCGTGTGCCCCAGGCCTTGAAACACCGCGGAGCACGTGAATACCATTCCCGACGCAAGGAAGTTCCAGGAAATCACCCGCAGGAACTGCGCGCCGATGGTCAGCGCGGCCGGATCCTTGGTGAACGCGTGGACCGCCGCCGCCGAGCCCCACTGACAGAACAGCGTGAGAAGCACCATGATGCCGCCGCCGATGATCGCAGCCAACGCAAACGTTTCGCGCACCCGCGCGAACTTGCCGGCGGCGAAGTTCTGCCCGACGATGGGCGCGGTCGCGAACGCCACCGCCATCGCAGGCAGAAACATGCTCTGCATGATTCTCTGGCCGATTCCAAATCCCGCCTGTGCGCCCTCGCCGAAGCGGCGAATGAGCATGTAGATCACGGCCATGTAAATGAACATGAGCGCGAACTCCCCTCCCGCGGGGAGCCCGATGCGCAGCAGCCGACCCCAGGTGGCAGGCTGCGGCCGCCAGCCGGCGGCATCGAAAGCCACGTATTTCTCCAAGCGGTGAAAATAAGCGGCGAGCAGTACCACGCCGACGGCGACCGCCAGCGAACTCGCGAGCCCCGCGCCGGCGACCCCCATGGGGTGACCGGTGCCCCACCCTGCGATCAGGATGGGCGCCAATACCGCGTTGAGAATCACCGTGAGCACCTGCACGATCATGGTCGGCTGCACGATGCCGGTGCCGCGCAGCGCGGAGCCCATCGCGACCAGGCCGAACTGCAGCGCAAGGCTCGGCAGAAACCAATACAGATAGCGCGTCCCGGCGAGCGCGGTGGCGGCGTCCGAACTCAGGGTCTGCACGTAGGAAGGCCCTAGAGCATAGCCTAGCAGCAGCGTTGCCAGGGTGCATCCTGCCGACAGCACCAGACTCTGATTGAAGACCAGGGTCGCGTCGGCCCGATCCTTGCGCCCCACCGCATGCGAGATCAGCGCCACAGTACCCACTCCGAGCACCTGGGTCAGCGCAAACACGATGAACATGATGTTGCCCGCCGCACCGACACCGGCGATGGCGGACGGCCCTAAGCCGGCGACGAAGTACAGATCGATGAGAATGTACAGCGTCTGAAAGAACATGCCGGCGGCGATGGGCACCGCCATTTGCAAGATGTTCCGGGCGATCGAACCTTCCGTGAGGTCCTTCATATCAGGGAAGCCGCGTCACGCGCGAGCGCCTCGATACCGCTCCAGTCGCCGGCGCTCTGCAGCCCCAAGGGCGCCACCCACGAGCCGCCGACGCACGCCACGTTGGGCAGCGCGAGGTAGTCCGGCGCCGTCGCGCGAGTGATGCCTCCGGTCGGGCAAAACAAGACGTCGGGAAAGGGGGCGCCGAGCGCCTGCAGCATGGCCAATCCGCCCGCCTGATGCGCCGGAAACAATTTGAGGACGGTGAATCCGGCGGCGCGCGCCGAAATCAGCTCGGTCGGCGTCATGACCCCCGGCAACAACGGAAATCTTGCGCCGCGCGAGGCGCTCGCCAGTTCTGCAGTCAGGCCCGGGGTCACGCCGAACTGCGCGCCCGCCCGATCGGCCGCAGCGAAGTCCGCCGCGCGAGTCAGCGTGCCGACTCCGACGATGGCGTCGGGCACGGCCTTGCGCATGGCCTCGACGGCCGCGAGCGCGACCGGCGTGCGCAGGGTGATCTCCAGCACCCGCAAACCGCCGGCCACCAGGGCGCGAGCGAGCGGCACGGCGTGATCGAGCTCGGTCACGGTGAGCACCGGTATGACCGGCGCGAATCCTACTATTTCACGAATATTCAAGGGCATCCTCGGGGTATCACATCAACGACATGGCGCCTGTCTCGGCGTCGCCTGCGGCGCGGCGCAGGCTGGCAAACAGCTCGCGCCCGCAACCGTACTCGTTGCGCGCGTGCTCGAGCCCCGGCAATTCCCTCAGTCGCCAGATGTCTTCAGGAACCTTCGCCTCCAGCACGCCCTTGTGACAGTCGAGGAGAATCACGTCGCCGTCGCGCACCTTGCCCAACGGTCCGCCGCTTAAAACCTCGGGGGAGACGTGAATGGCGGCAGGCACGCTGCCCGACGCCCCGGACATCCTGCCGTCCGTGACCAGGGCCACGTGATGGCCCCTGCTTTGCAGCGAGGCCAGGGAGGGAGTCAGCTGGTGCAGCTCGGGCATCCCGTTGGCACGCGGTCCCTGAAAGCGCACGACGGCGACGAAATCCCGCGCAAGTTTGCCGGCCTTGAATGCGGCCATGACCTCTTCCTGATCGTTGAACACGAGCGCAGGGGCTTCGATCACGTGATGCTCATCACTCATGGCCGAGGTCTTGATCACGGCGCGCCCGAGATTTCCCGAAAGCACGGACAATCCACCGTGGCTGCTGAACGGCTGCGACACCGGCCGCAGGACATCGAGATCGCCGCTCACGGCGGGCGCATCGCGCCATGCCAATCGGCCTGCGTCGAGCCACGGCTCTCTCGCGTACGCCTCAAGCCCCCGACCCATGACTGTCATGCAGTCGCCGTGCAGAAATCCACCCCCGAGAAGCTCGCGAATCAAGAACGCCATGCCGCCTGCCGCCTGAAAGCGGTTGACGTCGGCGCTGCCGTTCGGATAAATGCGGCTGAGCAGCGGCACGACCGCCGACAAATCGCTGAAATCATCCCAGGTCACGGTGATTCCCGCGCAGCGCGCTATCGCCACCAGGTGCAGTGTGTGGTTGGTCGAGCCGCCGGTCGCCAGCAGCCCCACGATGGCATTCACCAGGGCCGCCTCGCCGACGATGTGCGCCAGCGGCCGATACTCCTCACCCAGCGCGCTGGTTCGGGCTGCACGTTGCGCCGCCGCGGCGGTGAACGCGTCGCGCAACTCCGTGTTCGGCGGCACGAAGGCGGCCCCCGGGATGTGCAGTCCCATGACTTCCATCAGCATCTGGTTGCTGTTTGCCGTGCCATAGAAGGTGCAGGTACCCGCCGTATGATAGCTGCCCGCTTCCGATTCGAGCAGCTCGTCGCGCCCGACCTTGCCCTCGGCATAGAGTTGGCGAATGAGCGCCTTCTTCTTGTTCGGCACGCCCGAAGGCATCGGCCCGCCCGGCACGAATATCACCGGCAAGTGTCCGAACGCAAGCGCGCCCATCAGCATGCCGGGGACGATCTTGTCGCAGATGCCGAGGCACAGGGCCGAGTCGAACATGTTGTGCGACAGCGCAACCCCGGTCGCCATCGCGATCACGTCGCGGCTGAACAGCGACAACTCCATGCCGGGCTGACCCTGCGTGATTCCGTCGCACATCGCAGGCACGCCGCCCGCAAATTGCGCCACTGCGCCGGCTTCGCGCGCCGCCCGCTTGATGAGCGCCGGATAGCGCTCCAAGGGTTGATGCGCGGACAGCATGTCGTTATACGAGGAGACGATGGCCACATTGGGCCAGCGCATGAGCTTCAGCGCCTGCTTGTCGGTGGCATCGGAGGCCGCGAAACCGTGCGCAAGATTGGTGCACGACAGCCCCGCACGCGCGGAGCCCCGGCGGCGCGCGGCGTCCATGCGCGCCAGGTAATCGGCGCGGCCGGGCCCGCTGCGCGCCCGGATCCGCTCCGTCACCTCGCGCACACGCGGATGAACGTCCGGTGATTCCTTCAACATGTCTCATTGTGCCATAGGGCCGGCGTGCTACGCTTTAACGATGGACACTGAAACGCTTACGCAGCGCTACGCCGACATAGAGACTTTGTCGCAGGAGCTCGCGGCCCGGATCGCCGCGATGCTCGGCGCTGCCATCACCGCCCGCGGTCTCGCGAGCCTGGTCGTATCGGGCGGCCGATCGCCGGTGAGGTTGTTCGAGATCCTGCGCAGCCAAGCGCTCGATTGGTCGCGCGTCTGCATCGCCCTTGCCGACGAGCGTTGGGTTGCGCCGGAAGACGCGGCGAGCAATGAACGCTTGGTGCGCACTGAGCTGCTCAAAGGCAGTGCAGCTTGCGCACGCTTTCACGGCCTGAAGAACGGCGCGCCCACACCGGATCTCGGCGCCGTCTCCGCCTGGGAGACCTTTGCGCGGGTGCCGCGCCCCTTCGATGCGGTCATACTGGGGATGGGCGACGACGGACACACGGCATCCTTGTTCCCCGGGTCGCCGAATCTGCCCAGCGCATTGAATCCGGCAGCCGCAGCGGGATGCGTGGGCATGTGGTCGCCCGTGCCCCCTCAAGCCCGGCTCAGCTTGAATTTGACGGCGCTGCTCGATTCGCGCCGCATCGTGTTGTTGATCACGGGCGAGTCCAAGTGGCGCACTCTGTGCGCCGCCCGCGGCCCGGGACCCGAGCAGGAAATGCCCATCCGCGCCGTGCTGCGCCGCTCGCGCACGCCGGTCGAGGTGATGTGGTCGCCCTAGAGATGCGGCAGCAGGAACCGCATGGTCCGGCGCAGCGGCTCCGCCGCGCCCCACAGCAGCTGATCGCCTACTGTAAACGCGGATAGATATTCCCCGCCCATCGCGAGCTTGCGCAAGCGGCCGATGGGTATGTTCAACCCGCCGCTGACGGCCGCCGGCGAGAGTTCGCGAATGGAAGATTCACGCTCGTTCGGCACCACGCGCACCCACGGGTTGCCGCCGGCAATCAAGCGTTCGATCTCCGGGAGCGGAATATCCCTCTTCAGCTTGATGGTAAGCGCCTGCGAGTGGCAGCGCATTGCGCTCACCCGCACGCAGATGCCCTCCATCGGAATGGGCCGCGCCTCGCTGCCCAGTATCTTGTTCGCCTCGGCGCCAGCCTTCCATTCTTCGCGGCTCTGACCCGTGCCCAGATCCTTGTCGATCCATGCAATCAGGCTCGCCGCGAGCGGAACCCCGAATTGCGCACGTGGAAAATCCGGACTCGCGAGAGTCGCGCTCACGGCCCTATCGATGTCGAGAATTCCCGAAGCGGGATTCGCCAGCAGAGATGAGGCCGCGCCGTACAACGCCCCCATCTGTTCCAGCAGTTCGCGCATATGCTTCGCGCCGGCGCCGGATGCCGACTGGTACGTCATGGCGGTGATCCATTCCACCGCGTCCGCGCGCAGCAATCCGCCGACCGCCATCAGCATCAGCGACACGGTGCAGTTGCCGCCGATGAAATCCTTGACGCCCTTGCCGAGCGCCGCCTGCATCACCGGCAAATTCACGGGATCGAGGACGATGACGGCATCCTTGCGCATGCGCAGGCTGGATGCGGCGTCGATCCAGTAGCCCCGCCAGCCCGCGGCGCGCAGGCGCGGATGAATCGCTTCGGTGTACTCGCCTCCCTGTGCGCTGATGAGCATGGGCAGCCTGGCGAGCGCTGCGATATCGTTGGCGTCCATAACCTTTGGCTCGAATCCCGCCGCCCCCGCAACGGCCGGCGCAGCCGCTCCGATTTGCGAGGTGCTGAAAAACGTCGGGCGCACGGTGTCGAAGTCGGACTCCTCGCGCATTCTGTCGAGAAGCACCGATCCCACCATTCCACGCCAGCCGATGATGCCGATTTCAGTCATGCCTCGATCATAAACTCCGCTGCGGGGGGACGCAGATTATAATTCGACGCCATCGCGTAGCCGTAGGCTCCGCAATTCGCGATGAGAAGCACGTCACCTTCGCGAGTCTGCGGCAGCCAGCGGTCCGAGCCCAAGAGGTCCGCGCTCTCGCAGATCGGACCAACCACGTTGGCGCAAAGGCTGGTCGGCTCATCGAGCCGCGTCAGATTGCGGATATCATGATGTGCGCCGTAAAGCGCGGGCCTGATGAGGGAATTCATCCCGGTGGCGATGCCCACGTACTGAACATCGCCCTTAGCCTTAAGTTGGGTCACGACCGCCACCAGCACGCCCGCCTTGGCGACCAAAAACCGGCCGGGCTCCATCCAAAACTCGATGTGCGGAAAGTCCTTGGCGAGCGCGGCGACTCCGCGATCGAGTGCTTTCAAGTCGATTTCAGCGTGTCCCAGCTGTTCGGGAACGCCGATTCCGCCGCCCAAATCGACCACGGTGACGTGCGGGAAGCGCGCCGCCAGTGCCGCGAGCAGGGTGCCGGTCTCCGTCCAGTTGTCCACGTTGAAGACGCCGCTGCCGGTGTGCGCATGCAGCCCGGTGACCCGCACCCCGGCGCCCTCTGTCAACGCAACCAATTCGTCCGCCTCCGACAGCCGTACGCCGAACTTCGAGTGCACCCCGCCGGTGCGCACATGCTGGTGATGTCCGCGCCCGAATCCCGGATCGATGCGCAGAAAGATCTCCCTGCCGCGGAACGTCTCCGGCCACATCTTGAGCGGATACAGATTGTCGAGGGTGACATGTACGCCGCGCGCGAAGCCGTATTCGTATTCGGCGCGCGGGGCGAAATTGGGAGTGAACAACACCCGCGCCGGATCGAGAGCGGGTACCACGGCAAACGCATGTTCGAGCTCGCCTTGCGACACGCACTCCAATGTCAGGCCGGCGGCATACATGCGGCGCAGGATCTGCGGATGCCAATTGGCCTTCATCGCGTAGGCCCAGCGCTTCACCGAACTGACCCGCCGCACCGCGGCGATGGCCGCATCCAGCGCCGCTGCGCTGTAGACGAAGGCGGCCGATTCGCGGGCGGCGATCTCGATCAACCGGCGGCGATTGTTCGGCTCCTGCCACCAATTCACCGGCTGCGCGGAGATTCTCTCCTCGGAGAACAGCTGCTCCCAGGTCGGCCCCAGCACCTTGTCCGAACCGATGCTCTGAATCAGACGCTCGTGCAGCTGCTGCACCAGCCGATCGCCCTGCGATTCGTCGATGACGAAGGTGAAGTTCAGATCGTTCGCAGCCTGCGTCACCAGATAGATCTTCTGATCCTGGAACAGCTCGAAGGCCGACCCCAGCTCGTGCAGGATCCCGCGAATGTTGTGACCCAGCAGGCTCAACGAGGCACAGGGTCCGAGAATCTCGACCCGGCACAGCTCCCCGAGCGCCGCCGTCAAGCGATCGAGCGCCGAGGAGTCCAGGGTGTTCGCGGCCGGATCAAGCGAGACCGTGACATTGGTCTCCGACGTGGACACAAGGTCCACCGACAGGCCTTCCCGCTTGAAGATCTGGAATGCATCGGCCAAAAATCCCACCTGATGCCACATGCCCGGGCTATCCATGGAAACCAGGGTGATGCCTTTCTTGATCGCGATGGCTTTCACCTGCGCGGCGCTGTCGTCGACGTGGGCCGATACGACGGTGCCTTCGAGTCCCGGCGCCTGGGTGGCGTACACGTGCAGCGGAATCTTGTATTGCCGGACGGGCAGGACGCAGCGCGGATGCAGGACCTTTGCGCCGTTGCTGGCGATTTCCTGGGCCTCGTCGTAGTGCAAGCGCGCGCAGCAACCGGGCGGTCGGCACGGCGCGGGGATTGGCGCTGAACATGCCCGGTACATCGGTCCAAATCTCGAGACGCGCCGCCTGCAACTTGGCCGCAAAATAGGCCGCGGAGGTGTCCGATCCGCCCCGCCCCAGCAGCACGGTGTCCCCGGCCTCATTCGACGCAATGAAACCCTGGGTGATCACCACCTGATCGAGCGACCGCCACTGCGCCTGCAGGCGCTCATCGGGTGCGAAATCGCAGGTCGCCGACAGCACGCTCGACTTCAGAGTGGCGCCCGGGCGCGCATCGGCACGCAACACCCGGCGCGCGTCCGCCCAGGCGGTGGCGATTCCTTGCGAATTCAAGTACGTCGCCCCCAGGGTGGTTGCGAGCAGCTCACCCATCGCCATGATTCTTGCGCGCGCTCTGTCGCTGATTTGGGATTGTCCCGCCACCGTGTCCGCCATCTGCCGAAGCTCTGCGATGAAGCCTTCGAACAGCGGGCTCGGCACGATGCCGAGGCTTTCGGCAAGCGAGCGGTGCTGCGTGTCGATGCGGTCGAGCGCCTCGCCGTGGGCTCCCGCCGCGGCAGAGGCCAACAATGATTCGAGACGATCGGTGATGCCCGACAACGCCGAATGCACGATCACCGGCCGAAAGTGCGCGGCCATGCGCGCCCGCACTACGTCGGCGATATTGTGCCAATTGCCGGCGCCGGACACGCTGGTCCCGCCGAACTTGAGGACGACCCAGGGTTGACTAGATTGCGGCACGTAAACTGTCGCTCATGTACCAATTCAGCGCCGCCGCGCCCCGTCCCGCCCGCGATACGCGGTTGAGGCGGCGCCTGAGTCGTCCCACGTGCCTAATCGTCTTCGAATATGTCGCGCAGTTCTTTTTCCAACTGGCGTTCGGCGAGTACGTCTTCCACCCGGCTCCAGGCCGCCTTGCCGCGCTTGTTGGCCGCCGCGGCGGCTTTCGGGCGCCGCTCGGTGCGCTCCAACAGGGGATCGAAGTCGTGCGATTCTTCGGCTTCCCCGAGAAACTCATCGTCGATATCGAAATGTTCGTCTTCGCGTTCACTCATTGTTCGAGAAAAGCCCCTGAAATCAATAGGATCGATCAGCTTAGGTCATGAAGTTGCGCACTATAGCCGATTCTGTCCGGCATTCAATAGCGCGCACCTAAACAAGACGCAGGCCGTCAACCCTTACGTTCCGGTGCGTGCCTTGTCGGCGCGAGCCGGCAGTGCCCCCTGGGCTACGGCCCGGTTGACTGCCGATAGGATCGCCAGCAACGATGCTGTGATGATATTGGGGTGCATGCCGGCGCCAAACAAGGTGCGCCGCGATCGGGTGGTAATTTCGATATAGGACACAGCCTTAGCGGCGCTGCCCTGGCCGCGGGAATGCTCTTCGTACGACAGCACGTCAAACGGCAGTCCAATAGCGTCGACCATGGCATCGATGGGACCGGACCCCTGGCCATGCCAGGTTTCGAGCCTCCCTGCATTCTCGATTTGCAAGGTGATGCGCTCGCTGTCGGCACCATCCGTCGAGGCCGCCAATTGGTGCGAGCGGTACACGAAAGGGGCCCGCACGCCTAAGTATTCGCTGCTAAAGAGATCCCATATTTCTTTTGAAATCAATTCCTTACCGGTAATATCCGCCTGTGCCTGTACGACTTGGCTGAACTCGATCTGCAACCGTCGCGGCATCACCAACTGGTAATCGCGCTCCAGAAGGTAGGCCACGCCGCCCTTGCCCGATTGGCTGTTGACCCGGATGATGGAGTCATACGAGCGGCCAAGATCGGACGGATCGATCGGCAGATATGGAACGTCCCAGATATCACCCTCACTTCTCGCCGCGAGCCCCTTCTTGATGGCATCTTGATGGGAGCCCGAAAATGCAGTGAATACCAGATCTCCCACATAGGGGTGCCGCGGGTGTATGGGTAGTTGATTGCAAGCTTCGGCGCAGCGTGCAGCCTCATTAATGTTTGCAAAATCAAGTTTTGGATCAATACCTTGCGAATAAAGGTTAAGAGCTAACGTTACAATATCGACATTACCGGTGCGCTCGCCGTTGCCGAACAGGGTCCCCTCGATCCGCTCTGCTCCGGCCATCACCGCCAATTCCGCTGCCGCGACTGCGGTGCCTCGATCGTTGTGCGGGTGCACACTCAAGATGAGGCAATCTCGCCGCGCGATGTGCCGCAGAAACCACTCGATCTGATCGGCGTATACATTGGGGGTCGCCATCTCCACGGTGGCCGGCAGGTTCAGGATGGATCTGTGCTGCGGGGTCGGCTCCCAAACCGCATTGACCGCATCGCAAACCTCCACCGCGAAGTCGAGCTCCGTGCCCGTGAAGCTCTCCGGGCTGTATTCGAACACCCACTCCGTGTCGCGGTTGCGCAGCGCATGCTCGCGCACCACCTCCGCGCCGCGCGCGGCGATGTCCATGATGCCGGCGCGGTCCAGCCGGAATACCACGCGGCGCTGAGCGGCCGAAGTCGAGTTGTACACGTGCATGATGGCGCGGCGCGCGCCCTTCAGCGATTCATAGGTGCGCGCGATCAGTTCCGGGCGCGCCTGCGTCAGCACCTGGATGGTGACATCATCGGGCACCAGCTTGCGCTCGATGATTTCGCGCACGAAATCGAAATCCGTTTGCGAGGCCGCCGGAAATCCCACCTCGATTTCCTTGAAGCCGATTCTCACCAGCATGTCGAACATGCGCCGCTTGCGGGCGGCATCCATGGGCTCGATCAGTGCTTGGTTGCCGTCGCGCAGATCCACGCTGCACCACTGCGGCGGTGCGGCGATGACGCGGCCGGGCCAGGTCCGATCGCTGAGGTCGATGGGGGGAAAGGGACGATACTTGGTCGATGGATTACGCAACATGGTGTACTCTCGGCCGCGCTACGCGGGTCTTTTCAGCTCCAACTTGTCGATTGGCGCACTTGAGGGATTTATCCGGTCTTGTAAGCGCCGACCGATAGCGCGTGTAGGTAGCGCCTAGCGGCGCAGCAGCAGGGGCAGCGCAGGCAAATCCGACAGCGGCAAACTGCGGAATAGGCCGGATAGGTTGCTGGCTGAGATGCGCATTTGTCTATGAATCTAGCACCTTGGCGCCGTTTTGCGCAATAGTGCCGAGGATAAGGCTCGCGGAGCCTTCACATCCCAGGCCAATTCGTATAAAGATCGTCCGCGGCAGGGACTTTTGGTCCCGATTGAACCCCCAAGGAGGCGTGTATCGACGCGGTATTCAATCAGACCCCGCCCCTGGCCGAATACAATCTCTTCACCACCGATCGGGCGCTTCAGGAGGCGGTGCGGCGCGAGGGCGCGCGCGGCGCAACTGCCGCTCTCGAGGAGGCCGGAGCCGCGCTCGGGACGGCGGAGAACTTCGAACACGCACGCCTCGCCAACCGCTACACCCCGGTGCTGCATTCCTTCAACGCGCAGGGCGAGCGCATCGACTCGATCGAGTTTCATCCGTCCTGGCACGTGCTGATGCAGGGCATTGTCGCGCGCGGCTACCACACGGGCCCCTGGGCGACGATCGACGGCCGCGCGGCGCCCGGCGCGCACGCGGCACGAGCCGCAGGCTATCTGATGCAAGCGCAGGTGGAGTGCGGCACGCTCTGCCCCACGACCATGACCTATGGCGCGATCGCGGCCATGCGCCGCGACGCGTGGTTGGCGCAGGACTGGGTGCCGCGCCTGCTCACACGCGAATACGATCCACGCGACATTCCCATCGCGCACAAGCGCGGCGGTCTTATCGGCATGGGCATGACTGAAAAGCAAGGCGGCTCGGATGTGCGTGCCAACACCTCTCGCGCCGAGCGCTCGGCCGACGGCTCCTATCGAATCACCGGCCATAAATGGTTTTTCTCGGCACCACAGTGCGATGCGCACCTGGTGCTCGCGCAGACTCAGGGCGGTCTGTCCTGCTTCTTTCTGCCGCGCCGGCTGCCGGACGGCGAGCGCAACGGCATCCGCATCCAGCGGCTGAAGGACAAACTCGGCAATCGCTCCAATGCCTCGTCCGAGGTCGAGTTCGTCGATGCGTGGGCGCACCTCCTGGGCGAGGAAGGCCGCGGCATACCGACCATCCTCGAAATGGGTACTTACACCCGCCTCGACTGCGTCACCGGCTCGGCGGGAATGATGCGGTACGCCCTGGTTCAGGCCGTGCACCATGCGCGCCACCGCAAGGCATTCGGCGCATTGCTGGTCGATCAACCCTTGATGCAGAGCGTGCTGGCCGATCTCGCCATCGAATCGGAGGCCGCCGCCGTGCTCGCCATGCGCCTCGCGCGCGCCTTCGACAGCGACGCCGACGGCGAGATCGCGCTGCGCCGCGCGCTCACCTCGGCCGCGAAATTCTGGGTCTGTAAGCGCGGCTGCGAGCTGGCCGCGGAGGCCATGGAAGTGTTGGGCGGCAACGGCTACACCGAGGAGATGCCGCTCGCGCGCATCGCGCGCGAGATGCCCGTCAACTCGATATGGGAAGGCTCCGGCAACATCATGTGCCTGGACGTGCTGCGCGCCTTCGGCAAATCCGCGGCGACCCGCGAGGCGGTCCTTCATGAACTTAGGCAAGCGCGCGGGCTGCATCGCAACTACGATGCCGCGCTCGATCGCTTCGCGGACGCTGTCGGTGCGGAAACCCTCAGCGAGGCCGGGGCGCGCCGCTTCACGCAACGATTCGTCACGTTGATGCAGGCCGGGCTGTTGCTGAACGCCGCCGCGAACCCGGGCGCGAACGCCGTTGCCGAAGGCTTTTGCGCGACCCGGCTGGATCGGGATTCCGGATGGGGCGCGGTTTTTGGCGGCGGCGGCGCGGCGCAGTGCAGCCGCGCCATTCTGGCGCGCGCGTGGGATGAATAGGACCCGCTACTTCTTCAGCGTCACCCAGATCAGCTCGATCGGTGCCTTCCCGATGTTGCCCGACTCGTGCCCCACGCTGATGTCGATGGTGGGCATCCACCCGACCTCACCGTCCGGCGAGGGCTCAGGGTACGGATGCTCGGGCTCATGCTTCGACCGGGCAGCCCACTGACCCCCCTTGATGTGGATGTAGAGCATATCCGGGTGGTGCGCGTGCACCCCTTCCCACTGGCCGGGATTGACGGTGAAGCGCTGCACGATGACGAGATCGTTTTCGAGCAGATCTTCCCCGGGAATATTCGGATAGTTGAGATGACGATACTTGGGCGGGGAACCCGGCGCGTAAGCCCCCGGCGCGGCGCCCACCGGCTTGAGCGTCACCCAGATCATTTCTATGGGCGCCGTACCGGTGTTGGTGCTGCCTAGGTCGGCCTCGCCGTCCAAGCCGCGGTGCGCATCCCGCCACATGACCCGTCCGTCGCGCCACAGAGTCGATCGTCCGTCATGGGAGGTCAACACGCCGCCTTTCACGAAAACCAGCAACTGATCGCCGGGGTGCGTGCGCCGGCCCGTCGATTGCCCCGGCTGTATCACGAATTTCTGCACCAAGACTCGCGGGTTGTCCAGCAGCACCTCGCCCTGCAGGTGCTCATACAGGGGTCCGTATTGCGCGGCGCTCGCCGCAGCGAGGGCGCAGTGCGGCCCCATCGGGACCAACGGCAGCAGGGCGAAAGCCAAGGTGGAAGCGGATGGTAACTTCAAATGGATATCTCCCTTACAGGTGTTTTACCGGCATTCGCGCGGCTGGGGTCACTGCTGCGGCTGACCCATGGCACAACGATCGCCGCCCGATGCCGTTGAGCGGCCGATCCAGTCCTGGATGCGGCAGGCCGCAATCGCCGCCAGAACCGCTGCGTGACGGTCGCCGTCGTTGAGCGCAGGCACCAGTGTCAATTGCTCGCCGCCGAATTCCTTGAACTTATCCCGGTATTCCATCGCCACCTCTTCCAGCGTTTCCAGACAGTCGACCGCAAACGAGGGCGACACGATGCTGAGCTTGCGCACGCCGCGCCGCGCCAATGCCTTGAGCGCGTCCTCGGTATAGGGCTTAAGCCACTCCACTGATCCGAAACGCGACTGATAGCTGTGCGACCATGCGTCCGGCGCAAGCCCGAGGCGATCCACGACCAGCCGCGTGGTCGCCTCCGCTTGATGCTGGTAGGGGTCGCCCTGGGCCACGTACGCGGCGGGAATTCCGTGATATGAAAACAAAAGATGCGAGCGCTCGCCCGCCTCGGCCCAGTGCTCGATGACTCGCGACTGCAATGCATCGATGTATCCCGCGTCTTCAAAATAGTGGTTTACGAAACGCGTCTCCGGCAGCCATCGCCAGCGCCGCAGGGCCTGGGTGGTGCGGTCGAACACCGAGCCCGTCGTCGATGAGCAATATTGCGGATACAAGGGCAGCACCAACAGTTTCCTGACGTTTTGCGCGGCAAAGCGTTCGAGCGCAGCGGCGATGCTCGGATTTCCATAGGTCATTGCCAGCTCGACGCGGACTCGATCGCCCAAATCGGCGTGCAGGGCGGCGCCAATCTTCGCGGTCAGGCGCCTTGAATAGAGCGCCAGCGGCGAACCCTCGGGCAGCCAAATCTTGCGGTACTTTTGCGCCGTGCGGATCGGGCGAAGCGGCAGTATCACTCCGTAGAGTAGAGGCAACCAAATCAGGCGGGAGGTGTTGATGACCCGCCGGTCGCCCAGGAATTCGCGCAGGTAGCGCTGCACGGCGAGGTACGACGGAGCATCGGGGGTACCCAAATTGACAGCCAGCACACCGATGCGCTCAAGGTTGGGCGCCGCCGCAGCATCCACGCGCGCCGCGGCGCGATAATAGGCCATTGATCGGATCCTTAAAGCTTGTCGCCCCCACAGTATACTGCCAGCCGCATGAAGCCCCGCACCGTGTACACCCTCCCATGTTGTGGCTGAGCCCCGGCGAAAGCGAAGCGCTGTTCTTGAGCTTGAGCGTCGCGGCGCGCAGCGTCGCTCTCAGCCTGCCGTTGGGCGTTCTGGCGGCGTGGGCACTGACCCGGCGCCGCTTCTTGGGACATACCCTGCTCGACGCGTTCGTGCACCTGCCCTTGGTGCTGCCACCGGTGATGGTGGGATATCTGCTGCTGCTGCTGTTCGGGACCCGCGGGCCCATCGGCTCCTGGCTTGAGCGTGCATTCGGCGTCGAGCTCATTTTCACCCGCAACGGCGCGGCCCTTGCAACCGCCGTGATGTCGTTTCCGCTCATGGTCCGTGCCATGCGCATTTCCCTGGAAAACGTCGACCGCGGGCTCGAGGAGGCCGCGCGAACCTTGGGCGCGGGCGCAGTCGACCGTTTCGCGACCATCACGCTGCCGCTGATGCTGCCGGGAGTGCTGGCAGGCGCCATCACCGCGTTTGCCGCGGCACTGGGCGAATTCGGCGCTGTCATCACGTTCGTGTCGAATATCCCCGGAGAGACGCGGACGCTGCCGCTCGCGCTGTACACGGCCCTGCAAACTCCGGGAGGCGATCAGGCCGCCGCGCGCCTGGCGGTCATCTCGCTGCTGCTGGGCTTGAGCGGTCTGATGCTGTCGGAGTGGTTCGCACGCAGGGTGCGCCGCCTGCTGGGCCGCTGATGCTGAGCGTGGCCGTCAAGAAAGTCCGCGGCAGCTTCTCGCTCGATGCGGCGTTCGATCTGCCGACTCCGGGGGTCGTGGCGCTGTTCGGACGCTCTGGCAGCGGCAAGAGCACCTTGATAAACCTCATCGCGGGCCTCCTCGACGCCGACACGGGCCGAGTGGCGCTCGATGATCTGGTATGGCTGGACACAGAGCGGCGGCTCAATGTACCGCCCGAGCGGCGCTGCATCGGCTACGTGTTCCAGGACGCCCGGCTGTTTCCGCACTTGAGCGTCGCCGGCAATCTCAGGTACGGCGAAAGCCGCGCGCCGGCGCGCGGCTATGTCGATCTGGAGACCGTCGCCGGTCTTCTTGATCTCGGCCCCCTCATGAAGCGGCGCACCCACCAATTGTCCGGCGGCGAGAGGCAGCGCGTCGCCATCGGCAGGGCGCTGCTGTCCCAACCCAGTCTGCTGCTGCTCGATGAACCGCTGGCATCGCTCGACGCCGCGCGGCGCGAGGAAGTGCTGCCGTATTTGGAGAATCTGCGGGATCAGTTGGCGGTTCCCATGGTCTACGTCAGTCACGACTTCGACGAAGTCTTGCGGCTCTGCACCTACATCGTTCTCATGGACAAGGGCAAGACCATCGCGCAAGGCGGAATCGCAGAGATGAGCCTCAACGAGGACCTGCGCTCGATCATCGGTGCGGATGCCGTGGGAGCCATCATCGAGGGCACCGTGCTCGGTGTCGATGAGCCGGGCGGATTGATGCGGGTGAGCGTGGGCCGAGGCGAGCTTAAGGTGCATGCGCCCCATCTGGCCGCCGGTGCGACATTGCGCGTTCAATTGTTGGCCAGGGATCTGATAGTCGCCACGCAGGCCCCGCATAATTTGAGCGTGCGCAACATTCTCAGCGGAGTGGTTGCATCCGTGAGCCGCGACGATGCGGAATCGGCGCTGATCGCCATCGATATCGGCGGGACAGTGATCATGGCGCGCGTGACCACGGCGGCGGTGCGCGAGCTCGGTCTCGCACCCGGCCTGCCCGTATGGGCCTTGGTAAAATCGGTCTCGCTGCGCAGCCACTCCTTCACCGCGCCGCCCGCTACTTCGATCGCGCGCCCAAGTGCATGATGGCGATGATGTGATCGTCCGGCCGAAGTCCGAGCGCGGCCTTGACATTCGTATCGTAAGCCGCAGCTCCCGTTTTCCACATCACTCCATAGCCCATGCCGTGGGCCGCGAGAAATAGATTCTCTGCGGCGGCCCCCACCGCGACCACTTGTTCGATTTCGGGTATTTTGGTCTGCTCGCGATTGACCACGCAGCCGACGACGACGATCGTCGGCGAGCGATTCATCTTGTCGCGCTCGGCCGCGAGCTGATCCTCGGTCATTGCCGGCAAGCGCGCGCGTTTGGCCTCCGCCGCGGCGGCGGTGAAAGCCGCGCGAACCGCGCCCTCCAGGACGATGAACCGCCAGGGCCTGAGGCGGCCGTGATCCGGAGCCCTCTCGGCTGCATTCAACAGCTTGCCCACCTCCGCCGGCGTGGGGCCGGGTTCGGACAGGCGGGCGGCGGATGAACGAGTCTGAACGGCGTCGAATAGTTCCATCGTGATGGGTCCTTGAAAACGGGCAATTGCGAGATAAAAGCCGGAAAGCGCTGCATATCGGCTATGATTTGCGCCAGAGACAGCCGGTGGCGGCAGGAAATTATACCCATAGAGTACCCAAAGGAGCCTTCAATGAACCGTATCGTTTTGGCGTCAATGGCCGCGCTCGTGAGCGCGGGCGCGTTCGCGGCGCCGGTGACATATGTCCTCGATCCCAACCACACCTATCCCAGCTTCGCAGCGGACCACATGGGCGGTTTGTCGGTGTGGCGCGGCAAGTTCACCGGCACCTCGGGCAAGGTCGTCTACGATAAGGCTGCGAAGAGCGGCTCCATCGATGTGACCGTCGACATGAGTTCCATCGACTTCGGCATGCCGAAATTGAACGAACACGCCAAATCGGCCGAGATCTTCGACGCGGCAAAATATCCCACGGCCACGTACACCGGCAAATTCACCAAGTTCAACGGCGCTGCTCCCGCCGAAGCGCAGGGCACCCTGACCATGCACGGAGTGACCAGGCCCGTGACCTTGACCATCAACTCCTTCATGTGCAAGCCGAACCCTCAATCCAAGAAGGAAGTGTGCGGCGCCGATGCCTCAGCCACCTTCAATCGCAGCGATTTCGGCGTGAGCTACGGCGAGAAGTACGGCTTCAAGATGGACGTGAAGCTGCAAATCCAAGTGGAAGGAAGCCCGGCGGCCTAGAGGTCCCCGACTGCGCTGCGCAGCCCGTCGCGCCGTACGGCGGGACGGGCTGACGCACTCCGATTCGAGGCCAATTCTGCCTCGCTCGCCAAAACGGCGTCGTTTTCGCTCGCGATGTCGAACGAGCGGCACAAGAACAAGTAAACGCCTCCTGCGACGATCAGTCCGACCAGCCAGCCGACGTCCACGCCCCCCAGTGCCCGCGCAGCCGGCCCGGTGTATACATCCGGCAATACGAAAAACGGCAGGGTTGCGCAAAACCCGAGCCCGTATGCGATCAGTCCGCGCGCGCCCCACGCGCCGTAAACCCCGTCCGGCTTGAACAGATCGGTGATCGCGTAGCGGCCGCGGCGTACGAAGAAATAGTCGGCGAGGTTCACCGCGGTCCACGGCACGAGCAGATACAACATGATCGACAGGGTTGCGAACAGCAGCGCAATGGCGTTTGCGGTAATTGCGAACGTAATCCCTATCCAGGCCGCCGCCACCGCAAGGATGGATATGATCCGGCCCCGCGGCGTGGGAGGTACGTCGAACAGCGAGTTCAGCCCCGTGACCACCGTGAGCATGCCGCTGTAGGCATTGAGGCCCATCGTGGCCACCAGAGCCGTCACCGACGCGAGCGCCATCACCACACCGAAGCCCCTGAAGAGTGCGTCTCCCGCCGCGTGCAGCGCGACCAGTCCGTCAGAGGCGCCGAGCCGCGTGGCGAGCCATGCACCCAGCGAAATCAGCCAGATTGCGGCCGACGTGGCGCCGAGGAATACCGCAGCGATGATGTGCCCCGGCCGTGCGTCGCGCGGCAGGTAGCGCGAATAGTCCGACACCGAGGGGGCGTAGGTGATGTTGTAGGCCGCGCCCGCGGCGAATTGCGCGATGAAGGCCACCCACGTGAATTTGCCCATCACAGGATGCGTCGCGGGAATTCGGCCTGCCATGATGGCCGCGGTCAGCAAGGTGTACAGGGGCAGACAAAGCCAAAAGCAGCCGCGAAAAATACGATGCAGCCAATCATGTCCATAGACCGCGATCGCGACCGCGATCGCCGCGGCCGTGAGCGTGACGGCGGTTTGATTCCAGCCCAGGATCCCATCCAGGCCCCGCGCCACCAACACCGAATCGGCGACATTGAATCCGACGAAGGTGAAGAGCGTGCCGACCAGCACCACGGCGACGCCGCGGTAGCCGAATTGTGCACGCGACTGAATCATCTGGGGCAGCCCTAGCTCGGGGCCTTGCGAGGCATGGAAGGCGACGAATATGGTGCCGAACAGTATTCCGAGCGCTCCTGCAAGCGACGTGAAACCGAAGCCGAGGCCCATGCTCGGCCCGACGAAGCCGATCGCGATCGTGAAAAAATGGAAATTGCCGAGAAACCAGAACGGTCCCTGATCTATGACCCGTCCGTGCCGCTCATGCGCACCGATGTAATCGATCGATTTGTGCTCGATAGCCGCTCGCTCCGGTTAATATAGTTAACCCCGGGCAAAGCTAAACCACCTCCGGGCCTCTGGCAAGCCGAGCCTGCCGTTGTTCTCCCGGACCGACTCTGCCAGAGTCCGGTGCGGAGTTATCGGGAGCTTTTGATGCAGGGGGCTCGTTCAAGAAGTGGGGCGATGCCGACGCGCCAACGCATTCTCAATGAGGCGGAGCGTCTCATTGCGGTCAAGGGTGTCTTCGGCTTCACGCTCAAGGACATTGCAGCGCCGCTCGGGGTGCAGGTTCCCGCCATCTACAAGCACTACAAGAGCCGCGACGATGTGCTGATCGAGTTGTCCCGGCGTTTCATCGCCTTGCTGGCCGCCCAATTCGCACTGCGGCCCGGGTTACCGCCCGAGCCGGCTTTGCGCGCGGCACTCGACGAATTCGTCGAGCTCATGATGAGGCATCCGGCCTATGTGCGCCTTGCGCTGGTCGATTTTGCGACGCCCGGCGGCGGCATGGAGTACGTGAAGCTCGCCGCCGGCGGTTCCTTCAAGGAGAATTTCTTCGGCGGACCGCTGGCCCCCATGCATGCGCGGCTGCGAAGGCTCGTGCAGGCAGGCGTTCGCGCAGGTGTGTTTCGCCGCACCGACGCGACGGATGTCTACCGCGTCGTCAAGGCGTCAATCCTGATCCGTCTGGTGTTTCCGGACGACGCACTGCTGTTGCGCCCGCCCAGTGCAGCCGCGATGCGCGCCGTGAAACGTTGGCTCTGGGGCATCGCGGCCCGCCATCTCGCGCCGCAGCGCGGCGACGCGCCGACGCGCGCAGACCCTCGCAAGCGCCGCACTCGGCGCTCAGCGCCCGATTGACATCACAGTCGCGCCGTTGTTAAATTTGGCCGAAGGTTAAGTCGATTAACCTAGGGAGCAA
Organism: uncultured Gammaproteobacteria bacterium; assembly: GCA_963702735.1. GTDB lineage: Bacteria > Pseudomonadota > Gammaproteobacteria > Steroidobacterales > Steroidobacteraceae > Bog-1198. Next base: position 21,869 of record CAVPDW010000005.1, read on the forward strand.
TAAAGCAAATGGCCGGCACTCCTCGCATCACACGGCGCGCGGCGTTTGACGCCCTCCGTGCGCCGCGCCGCCTGCAGGCGATGACGCCCTTGGCAATCGGCATTCTTGCCGCGTTGTACGGCGCAGCATCCACCGCGGACGACAGCACCCTGCAGGAGATCATGGTGACGGCGACCCGCCGGTCGGTGTCGGCACAGGATATTCCCGCAAGCATCACTGCGATCACCGGCAAGACTCTCGAGCAGGCGGGGGTCGCCGACATGGTCGACCTCGGCAGAGCGCTGGCGGGCATCAATGTGATCGACAAGGGTCCATTCGGCGGCGTTAACGGCTCTGCCCTGATCATCCGCGGCTTGAACAGCGACTCGACGTCGGGAGAATTCATTCAGTCCTCGCCCATCGTGCCGCCGGTCGCCACCTACGTGGACGACACTCCGCTGTTTTTCAACCTGCGTCTGCAGGATCTCGACCGCGTCGAAATCCTGCGCGGTCCGCAGGGCACGCTGTACGGATCGGGCTCGCTGGGCGGAACGATACGGTTCGTGCAGAACGCCCCTGATCCCCGGGATTTCGACGCCAGGGTCGAAGCAGGTTTGAGCAGCACGGCGCACACTTCCGCGCTCAACTACGAAGTCAACGGGATGCTGAATCTGCCGATTTCCGAGACGCTGGCATTCAGATTGAATGCCGGCTACACGGATGAGGCGGGCTTCATCAATCAGCCGAATCTGTACGCGCTGGACGCCTCGGGCGCGCCTCTTCCCGCACAGCCCGGCAACCTGCTGAGCCCGCCGGAGACGTACTCGAAGGACGGCACCAATGCCTACCGCTACCGCTCGGCGCGCGCCGCGGTGTTATGGAGGCCCAACGACGATTTCCACGCACAGCTCTCGTATTACTACCAGCTGTCGAAGGCTGACGGTTATCCCTACTCCGCACCCCTCTACGGTGCGAATTCGCTGTCCTCGACGGACTACATCCCGGCGACGACAGATGATCGGATCGACCTGGTCGCGCTGACCATGGAAGGCGATTTGGGGTTCGCCACTCTCACGTCGAATACTTCGTGGGCAAAGCACGAGAATTCCTCGCAAGGCGATGTGACGTCGCTATACGATACCTTCCCATTTTACGGGTCGCTGTACGGCGCGAACCCGCGCGCTCTGGTCGTGGGCAATCAGGGGTACGACGATAAACCGTGGGCGCAGGAGATCCGGCTCGCATCGAAGTCCGGCGGAGCCTATGAATGGGTGGCGGGCGTCTTCTACAAGAACGAGCCGACCGATATTCAAGAGCACGACTTCTACCCCGGATATCTCGACTACTTCAATGCGTGTGTCCCGGTGTACGGCGCAGGCGACGGAATTACATCGTCGCAGTGCGGAATCGGCGAGACCGCCTACACTGCGTCGCCGCTGAACGTGATCGATGGCATACCCATCGTCAAGGATCAAGCCTATATCGGCGACTTCCAAACCCGCTACACGGACCTGGCTACGTTCGGGGAATTCACCTGGCATATCGCCGCGGACTGGAGTCTGACCGGCGGCGCGCGCCTGTTCCGGCAGACGGTGTCGCAGTCTCAGCAAACCGGGCTCTTGTTCGACGGGCCCGGCTATATCGCCAATGAAACGCAAAGCGATTCGTGGCGCAAGGCCTTGTGGAAGATCAACCTCTCCTACCGGATCGACCCCACCAATCTTGCCTATGCAACATGGTCGCAAGGGTTTCGCCGCGGCGCCGTGAATGCACTGCCGCCGAACGAGGCGGCCGTCGGCTATGTAACCGACCCGGGATTGTTCAAAGTGGCGCCGGACACGGCTGACAACTACGAAATAGGCGTGAAGGGAACTTTGCAGAACCGCTTGCGCTATTCGGCGGCGCTCTACGATATCCAATGGCATAACGTACAGCAAAGCGCGTTTCTGACGCCGCTCGCCCTGCCGGGCGCGATCAACGTCGGCGAAGCCTACAGCCGCGGCTTCGAAACTGAATTGTACGGCGTGATCACCGGGCATCTGTCCGTGCAATTCGACTATACCTACGACAAGACCGAGATGACGTCGCTGAATCCGCTGGCGCTGACCGGGCTGTCGGTTCCGCCCCCGCCCCCGGGGTCCGCGCTGCCCGGCACGCCGAAGAGCACCGCGGTGGCGGCTCTCGCCTACGAGCATGTGCGCCTCGCGGACGGTGAGTTGCGTATGGCAATCAACGCACACTACCAGAGCTCTCTCATCCCCGCGTTGTCCGCAACCATACCGACCGTCGCCGGATACGCCATCCTCGGTGCGCGCGCGAGCTTCACTCGTTCGCATTGGGTTTCGACGATCTACGTCGACAATCTGACCAACCAGCTGGGAATCAACTCCTACACGGATCCGATTCAGTGGGGAAGGAACTACCAGGCGCTCGTATCCAGGCCGCGAACCATCGGGTTCACCGTCGGCTATTCGGTCAGGTGAGAGAACCCATGACGGCCGGGCCGCCCTGCGGCCAGGATCGTCAGCCCGGTATCCGCACCGGAAGGTGGCTGAATCCGCGCACGAAGGACGAGCGGACGCGCTTCGGCTCGCCCACCACCTCGATCACCTCGAAGCGGCGCAGCAACTCCTCCCAGAGAATCTTCAACTGTAGTTCCGCAAGCCGGTTGCCGACGCAGCGGTGTATGCCGAAACCGAACGACAAATGCTGACGGGGCCGTTCACGATCGACGACGAAGCGGTCGGGTGTAGGGATGGCCGTTTCATCGCGGTTCCCCGATAGGTACCACATCGCCAGCTTGTCGCCCTTCTTGATTTGCTTCCCGCCCAATTGCGTATCGACGAGCGCGGTGCGCCGCATATAGGCGAGCGGCGTCTGCCAGCGGATGATTTCCGGCACCAGGCTGTCGATGAGCGCGGGATTCGAGCGCAGTTTGGCCATCTCCTGCGGGTGGTGGTGCAAAGCCAACAGGCCGCCCGTCATCGAATTGCGCGTGGTGTCGTTGCCGCCGACGATCAGCAAGGCCAGGTTGCCCATGAACTCGGCGGGCCCCATGCTCCTCGTCGCCGCTCCGTGGGCCAGCATCGAAATGAGGTCGGTCCGCGGCGGCGAATTGATGCGCTCGTTCCACAGCCGTGTGAAATATTCCAGCATCTTGCGCAGTTCCGCCATGCGCACCTGGGGATCGGGAGCGTCGGGATTGGTCAGCTTGTTGGAGGTGATCATGTCCGACCAATGCGGGAGCATGCGGCGGTCCTGCAACGGGAAGTCGAACAGGGTTGCGAGCATGTAGGTGGTCAGTTCGACCGAAACCGATTCCACCCAGTTGAATGTTTCATTGCGGGGCAGGCCGTCGAGGACCTTGGCGGTACGCTCGCGTATCAGACCCTGCCAGTTGTTGAGATTCGCCGGCGCGACGATCGGGCTCACCGCCTTGCGTTGCGCGTCGTGTTTGGGAGGATCCATCGCGATGAACATCGGCAGCTTCTGTTCATCGCCCGGTGGAAAATCCATCAGCGTGATGCCGTCTTCGGATGAATAAACTGCGTGGCTGGTATCGACCTGCATGATGTCGCGGTAGCGGGTCACAGACCAGTAACCGTCGATGCCCGGTACGGGGCTGCGCGAGCGGTGAACGGGATCCTCGCGGCGCAGTCGCTCGAAGACATATTCCGCGGTATCGTCGACGAACCACTGCGGATCTGCGGGATTAAGGCCCTCAAGGGCCAAGCCGGCGATGCGGGCGCGCGCGGCTGCACGCGTGTCGGCCGGCCCGATGGTATCAATCGCTGTCACGTCGACTCCTTCGCAGTGCGGTGGGGTTCAATGCTGAGCTTCAGGCAACTTGACCATGAGGCCGTCGAGGGCGTCGGTCAATGTGATCTGGCACGCCAGCCGCGAATTGTCCGCACGCTCCGCCACACAATTGAGCATTTCCTCCTCGGTCGCCGTGCGCGCCGCGAGCCGTTCGAGCCACGCAGGTTCCACATAGACGTGGCAGGTGGCACACGCGCAATTGCCGCCGCAATCTCCATCGATGCCCGGCACCCGATTGTCGGTGGCGGCGCGCATCAGCGTGGTCCCCGGCGCCACCTCGATCGCGTGTCTTTCGCCGGCGTAGTCGATGAAGGTGATTTTCGGCATGCAATCCCTACCCTCTGCGTTCGAGCAGCATTTTCATTCCATGACGGGGACGAAGCGTGATCAGACCCTGGGGCTCCACCGGATGCCCCGGCAGCAGCCGCAGCCGCAATCGCTGCGCGATGGTTGCGAGTAGAAGCGTGGCTTCGGCCATCGCGAATGCCGCTCCGATGCAGATGCGCCGCCCGCCGCCGAAGGGCAGATAGGCGAAGCGCGCACGCGCCAAGGCCTCATGCGGCGAGAACCGTTCGGGATCGAAGCGCCCCGGTTCGCGCCATAGGCGACGGTGGCGGTGCAGTACCCAGGGGGAGATCAGCACCGCCGAACCCGCAGGTATCCGCAGCCCCGCCAGTGCATCGTCGGCGAGCGCCTCGCGCGCAATGGTGTGCACCGGCGGATACAGCCGCATGGATTCCTCGATGACCATTCGAGTGTAGGGGAGCCCGGCCAGGTCCTGCGCACCGGGTAAGCGGCCGCCGAGCACCGCATCGAGTTCGGCGTGCAGTTTCTCCTCTATCGCGGAATGTTGCGACAAGAGATACCAAACCCAGGTCATCGCCATGGCCGTCGTCTCATGACCCGCCATGAAGATGGTGATGACATGATCGCGCACCTCCTGCCCTGTCATGCCGATTCCCGTTTGTTCGTCGCGTGCCGCTATCAGGCGGGCGAGCAAATCCTTGGGTCCGACGTCGGGGTTTCGCGACCGCAATGCGATCAGACGATCGATCTCCGTATCGAACTCGCCGAGCGTGCGACCGGCGACCCCGACTCTGCCCAAACCCGCGAGCCATGCGGGGAAACCGAGAAAATCCATCATGTTAGGCCGCATTTGCGCCTGATAGCGTCCGGCGCTGCGCTCCATGATGGCGACCATGCGGTCGGAATCCGAAGAGAACATCGTGCGGGAGATGATGGCGAGCGTCGCCTCCATCATCGCCGTGGCGACCTCCACCGGAGTATCCGCTTCGAGCCTGTCCCAATCGGCCAGCAATTGCTGCGCGGCGCCGGTGATGACCGGCGCATAGGAGGCGATGCTGCGATGGTCGAAGGAAGGGGACATGGTGCGCCGATGCTGACGCCACGTCTCGCCTTCCGTGGTGATTAGCCCCTTGCCGAGACCCGGCTCGAGAATCCTGCGGGTGATTTCGGTCTTCTGATAGTTCGCGGCATTGTCGAGCAGAACATGCTTGATCGCCGCCGGCTCGTTGACCAGGAACCGATGGCGCCCGAACATCGTTCTTTCGACAATGTCGCGCTCATAGGCTTCCTCGCCGTAGGTGGCGACCATGTTCTCGCGCAGGGTGCGGAAGAACTCGAAGAACGGCAGCCGGCCGCGGCGCGGCGCGGGGGCCGGCAGTACCGGAGCAATCACCGAATCCTGGCGGCTCATGATGCACGGCATTGTACCCAAGGCCTGCCGCCGGACCTAGCTGCGCGTATCGCGACCCCTCGCTCGGCGATGGATTGTCTCCGATCAACAGCCTCCGGCCGCGTCTGTGCCGCATACCTGCTCAGCGGCGCGGTCTATGGCGAGATGGGCGACGGCCTGTGTCGCGCGGGAGAGGCGTGCCTGGGTCAACTCGGTGCGCACCCCGCAGTAGCAAACGATTGCAGTGCCGAGGCAGAATCCCGCTGCCGCCCATGGTGAACGAAGATTCATGGATTCCTCCTGGTGTTGTACATGAATTTGCCTGCCAATTGATAGATCGGAAAGGCCCGGCAAAAGTGGACATCGCGCCCGCCCATCGCAGACCCCTGCCGGCAGGCTGTACGCGGAATTGCGAAGCAACGCGGAATTGTGCATCCTGATTTTCCGATAGCCCGAGGAGCCTTACGGGATGGAGTGGGACCCGCCGGCTGCGCCGGCAGCGCGCTCGGATGCCGTCGACGTGAAAGCCAACGAACGGCTGTTCGCGTCGCTTTACGATCAGCTGCGCCAGCTGGCTGAGAGGCAGCTTCGTCGCAGCGCTGGAGCGCCGGTGAGCCCGACGACCCTGCTGCACGAGGCCTATCTGGGGATGGCCGATCGGAAAGTGCTTTTTCCGGATCAGAATCGATTCATGGGATATGCGGCACGGGTCATGCGCGGCTTGATCATCGACTTCGTACGCGAGCGCCGCGCCCTGAAGCGCGGCGGGGCTTTTCAGATTACGCAACTTCAGAGCCAGATTCAGGAACCCGCATTCGACGAGGCGAATTTCATGCGGCTGTCCGCGGCACTCGATGAGCTTGCGGCGCTCGATCCGAAACTGGCGCAAGTCGTCGATCTTCGCTATTTCTGCGGCTTCACCTTTGATGAGATCGCCGCGCAGCGCGGCGTGTCGAAGCGTACGGTGCAGCGCGACTGGGAAAAGGCGCGCATGATGCTTTTTGAGCAACTGTCGGACGCCTCCGAAGATCGGAGCTCATAGCGGTCGCAAGGCCTTGGCGTCTTCCAACCAGACAATCCGATCTATCCAGTAAAGGCGCTGCCGGCGAGGGATCCGGTTGTGTGAATCGCGCACTATCGCAGGAGGATCGCCATGCCCGACGTGAATGAGGCCCGCTGGCGGCAGCTGAGCGGGCTTCTCGATCAGGCGCTCGGCTTGACGGACCCGGCGGAGCGCGCGCAATGGCTCGAGGCCCTCGAGCAACAGGACCCTGACATGGCCGCCCAAGTCGCTCGGATGCTCGCCGTGCGGGAACGGCAGGGCTATTCGGAGTTTCTCGCTGCGCCCTTGTCGATCCCCGGCGAGCTTCCGGCAACGGCCTCGTTGGCGGGACGCGTGGTCGGCCCCTATGTCCTCGAAGCCGAAATCGGCCGCGGCGGCATGGGCAGTGTGTGGCGCGCGCGGCGCGCCGACGGGCGCGTCCCAGGCCCGGTCGCCATCAAATTTCTGCATGCTGCATGGCTCGGTCGCGATGGAGAAGCGCGCTTTCGCCAAGAAGGCAATCTACTCGCACGCCTTGATCATCCCAACATCGCAAGGCTCATTGATGCCGGCATCTTGGACGATATCTACCCTTACCTCGTCATCGAATACGTCGACGGCCTGCCGATCGACGAATACTGTGAGCGCGAACACTTGGCCATGGACGCCCGGCTGCAGCTGTTTCAAGCCGCGCTTTCGGCGGTTGCGCACGCGCACAGCCACCTCATCGTGCATCGCGACATCAAGCCGTCGAACGTCTTGGTCACATTCGGAGGCACCATCAAATTACTGGATTTCGGCGTCGCCAAGCTTCTGGACGATGCGGACGACCCCGCTCTGCGCACCAAGACGAGCCTGCGCGCGCTCACCCCCCAATACGCGGCGCCCGAACAGTTGCTGGGGCGGCAGGTGACGACCCAGACCGATGTGTATGCGCTGGGACTCCTGCTGTACCTGCTGCTCACGGGACGGCACGCCACGCCCCAAGATGCACAGGGAGCGGCACACCTGGTGCGCGCCATCATCGATCAGGACCCACCGCGCGCATCCGCCGCTGCGGTGGACGCCTGGCGCCGCCGCGCGCTCAACGGCGACCTCGACAACATCCTTGCCAAAGCGCTCAAGAAAGCACCCGACGAGCGCTATTCGAACGTGCCTGCATTCAGCGATGATCTGCGCCGATTCTTGTCGCATGAACCGGTGACCGCAGGACCCGATACCGTCGGATACCGAGTATCCAAATTCGTCCGGCGGCACCGCGGAGCGGTGGCGACGACGGTACTGATCGGCATCGTCATGGTGCTGTCGATCATCATCACCACGCAGCAATGGCTCGAGGCACGCCGTCAGCGGGACATTGCGCGGATTCATCTGCAAAGAGCGGAGGCCTTCGGCGACCTGGTATCGATCGTGCTCAGCCAATCGGGCTCCGCCGGAGAGGCGCTGACAAGCGGTCAGCTGCTCGACCGGGGAGAAAAGCTGGTGCGCTCGGAGTTCGCATCGTCCGCTGGACTGCGATCCCAGCTGCTGTTCACCCTGGCGCGGCTGTACTCGCAAATAGGAGCAACAGAGAAACAACGGGCGCTGTATCGCGAATCTTATGATCTCGCGATGCGCAGCGGCGATCTGAGATTGACGGTCCTTAAACCGCATATGCCTCCGCGCTCCTTCCGCTCGACAGGGCGGCGGACGCTCGAGCATTGCTGGAGGCGGCGCTGACCGGCGCGTTGGCGAACGGAAATCGCATTTCTACCGCCATGGTTCGAATGGGACTTGCCCGTGTCGATTCGGAACTCGGAAGTCTCGAGGAGTCGGACAGACTTCTAGGGCAGATCGAGCCTGTTCTAAGGGACATGCTGCGCCCTGGGCACGAAGCCTTCGGCGCGCTGCACTACATCAGGGAGCAAAATCTTGAGAAGCGCGGGGACCATGCGGCGGCACTGCGCGAAGCTTCACTCGCCGTCGATATCTTTTCGGCCCACCCCGGCCTTAGCTATCGGGCGGCGGCGGTTCATGAGAGCAAGGCCGGCATTTTCCTGGCGATGGGAAACGTGCAGGAAGCGCTTGCCGAAGTTCACCAGGCCAGGAGTATGTTCGAAGCGGCCTTTGGGCCGGACGCCAAGTCCTATTACCTGGGCAGGACCTGGCTCACCGAGGCTAGAATCGACGAAAAAACGGGGGATCCCCGGGGCGCGCGGTCGGCTGCGCAAGAGGCGTACCGGCATTTCTCAGCCAGCGTCGGCGAAACACATCCCCTCACGTCGCAGGCGACAGCGCTCATGCGCGCGGATCACTGAACTGCGATGTCGCCTTCCTGCGTAGGTCCGCGGTCGCACGACATGACCGGCGAACAAGACCGGTAGGCAAGTCACTGGAGGCCTCCTCATGGGATTCGCAGCACGTACGTGGGCTTCTTCGCGCGCGCGACCCGATGCTGATCCCCGCCGGCGGCAAGCCCGGCTCATTGGGTCGCACCGAACGGGCGACGTGACGCACTCAAGGGAGGTTGCACGGCGCCCGGCACCCTATGACCATGGCTAGCTAGTGGACGGCAACGGGGGCCGTGTCTTGCGGAAGCGCATCGAGCGCTGCGCGCGCTTCATCCAGGGTGTTGCGAAAATATCGATGCTTCGGACTGCTCACCACCAATTTTTGCATGATCGCCTGTGCTTGTTCGATGTCTTTGCGCGCCTGTTCCGCAAGATGCAGGGCGGCTTCGGTTCTGCCCGCGTAGATGAGCGCTACGGCGTGGTCGATTGCGTTGGATTGGGAGTCGGGTTCGTGCACCGCAACTTCTCGGTACATCGCGTCGGCGCGCCGTTCGAAAGCCAGAGCCTCGTGTGGCGAGTGGATCAGATAGAGAGCCAGCCCCATGGTCATGTTCGAATTCGCAAGGTCGGCGCTCGCCTGCACGTTGTTCTGGTCTGATTTGACCATAGCCTCATTGATCGCGATGGCCTTCTGGCAAAGCCCCGGCACTTCGGCAGAATCGCCTGCATAAGCCAGGCACTCACACAAGTTCTGATCATCGACGATGAGAAACCGTTGATACTCCGAGTTGTTCGGATCGCGTGCTGCGAGTTTCTCCGATATGGCGAGTGCCTTGCGAGATTCGGCCGCACCTTCGGCGAATTTCCCATCGAATCTGAGAACCGTGGCGGTCCAGCCGCGTGAACGCCAAACGCCGCGCAGCAGCTTCAAGCTGCCTGGATTGGCGTCGAGCAAAGCCTGGTTCATCGCCAGCGACCGGCGCTCATAGTCGAGAGCCGACTCGTAGTTGCCGAGCCAGAGGTTCACCTCTCCAATGCCGATCAGCGAAGCTGCAATGTTGTAGCGCAGGTCCTCGGAATCATGGCTTGACGCCAGTCGCTGTTCTATCTTTAGCCGTTGCTGTTGAAGAGCCAGCGCTTGATCGAGGTCGCCGAATTGCTCCGACATCCTCGCGAGATTCAGCATCGTTCCGAGCAGTTCGAATTGCAGCTTCGGATCGCCGGGGTCTGCCGCCGCCAGATTGCGGCGGATTGCCAGCGCCTTCTCGTACAGTTTATTCGCATTCTGGAACGACCCGGTGCCGCCGAGGTGAGGATGTCCTTCTTCGGCGCGGATTCGTCCGATCCGCTCGTACCCGGCGGCCAGGTCGCGCAGAGTGGCTGGGTCGTTGTGCGCCTCGGACTCTATTTGCTCGAGATATTCGAGAGCCCTGCGCACCACCAACTCGCGCGCCGCCGTCGAGCCGGGCAGGTTCTCGATGGAATCGTGAAACTCGAACAGCAGCGAGTCGGTCAACTTGCGAAGCGACTGAAAGCGCTGCTCCGCGCGCGCCTCTTCGAGGCGGGCGATCCGCGCCTCGCGTACGATGGCGACGGCCCCTGACAGTACAACCAGCGCAAAGACCGCCGCAACCGCAAGCGCCAGCTTGTTGCGCTTGATGAATTTTCCGGTCCGATAGGCTGCGCTCGGCGGGCGCGCCACGACCGGCTCGTTGTTCAGATACCGCCGAATGTCGGCAGCCAGTTCGGACGGCGCGCCGTAGCGCCTAGTGCGATCCCTTTCCAGCGCCTTCATTGCGATCCAGTCGAGATCTCCGCGCAGCAGTTTCGCCAGTTGATGCGGCTCGATTCCGCGCGCCTGTGCGGTCCCGGCCAAGGAATCTCGATCCTCTCTGACCTTGCTGCTCGGTCGGGGCGGCTCTTCCTCGCGCAGCTTGCGCAGCAGTTCATCGAGGGGTTGAGGCTGTCGGCGCCTGGCTTCAAATGGTTGAATACCGGCCAGCAGTACATAGAGAATCACTCCCAGGGAGTAGATGTCGGTGCGTGTGTCGATGTCGGGGGCCTTCGGGTCGGCCTGCTCCGGGCTCATGTACCCGGGAGTACCGACGAAATGTCCCAGCTGCGTGAACAAGCTTGCGCCCGCCTCCCGGGGCACGGCCGTCTTCGCCAGCCCGAAGTCGATGATCCGCGGCACCGGCTTGCCGTCCACCTCGATCACCAGAATGTTGGCGGGCTTAAGGTCGCGATGGATGATGGCTTTCTGGTGCGCGTGCTGCACGCCTTCGCAGGCCTGGATAAACAACTCGAGCCGGTCGCGGATGTCGAGCTTCTTGTGGTCGCAATAATCCGTGATCGGCAGCCCGGGTACGTACTCCATCACGAAGTAAGGCTGACCCTGCGGGGTCGCGCCGGCCTCGAACACCTTGGCGATGGCGGGATGATCCATCATGGCCAGCGATTGTCGCTCCGATGAGAAGCGCTGCACCAAGGCGCCGTCGTACATCCCGGCCCTGATCAGCTTCAGGGCCACCTGGCGTCGCACCGGCAGGGTTTGTTCCGCCAGCCACACTTGCCCCATGCCGCCTTCGCCCAGCTCGCGGATCAGTAAGAAGCGCTGCGCAAACACTTGACCGGCTTGCAATGCGCAGATTGAGTCCACGCCAACCGTGCCTGCGGCCAGTCCATCGGCCAGCGCGGAAGAATTCAAGAAACTGGTCGGGACTCCGGGAGCGGATGCCAGCAGCGCTTCAACCTCCCGCCTGAGGGATGGATCAGATCGGCAGGCTGCATCGAGAAAGCCGGCGCGTTCGGACAATGCGAGCGCCAGCGCTCGCTCGAGCACATCGCGAACCTGCTGCCAGAGTTCAGGCGTCATGCGTCCTGCGCGTTGCTCATCCGGTGATGCAGCCAAAGCCGGGCGGTAGCCCAGTGCCGCTTCACGGTCGCAGGCGAGAGGCCCAGCACGCGCGAAGTCTCTTCGATGGAAAGACCTCCGAAGTATCTGAGCTCCACGATGTGGCCCTGCTGGCGATCGAGCTTGGCCAGCACATTCAAGGCATCGTCGAGGGCGACCAGGTCCACGCTCGGGGTCTTGGCCGCGAGGCCCTCATCCAGGGTGATCCGATAGCCCCCATCGCGCTTGGCGGCCTTTCTGCTCCGCGCAGACTCGATGAGAATCTGCCGCATCAACTGCGCGCAGATCGCGAGGAAATGTTCGCGGTTCTCGAACTGGTTGGTGCCTTGTTTCGCGAGGCGCAGGTAGGCCTCGTGCACCAGTGCTGCGCTTTGCAGCGTGTGGTCAGGACGTTCCCTGCGCAGGTAGTGATGCGCGAGCCGGCGAAGCTCCTCATAGACGCGCGGGAACACGGCACGCAGCGCTTGGTTGTCACCGGCTTGCCAGTTTGCCAGCAGCCCGCTCAGGGTGTTGGACGGAAGTTTCGACAACCAGCCCCCCCAACGCGGGAAATGCAGAGTGTTTGACAGCACCATAGTCGGGTGCGAATTCGAAGTCAACTCATTGAACATGAAGGCAATTCTCTAAGGCCCGCGGATTCTTGAGCCACTCTTGCCGCGCTTTACGCTTTCTCTTAGCGAAAAGAGCAATGCCTTTGACCAAAGCGGATGTTTCAACTCAGGGAGCCGGTACATCATGTGGCATCAAAAGAAAGCCGCGAGACTCGTTATCTGTGTCAGTTTGCTGGCCTTTAGCGCTCTCCTCCACGCCGCCTCCACGCCAACCACGCTCGCCGATCCTCTCTATACAAGTTCAAGCTCGCTCAGGTATTACTACGGTTCCACCGTAACGCTGTCGCCGGACGGCAGCCTCGCTGTCGTCGCCGCGAATACCGGGGGCTATCAAATCCAGCCAAATACGCCGGCTTCCGTGTACGTGTTTCAGTATGCCGGCGGCGCATGGAGCTCCACCCCCATCATCACCCTGAGCGATCCCCTCGCCAATCCGAATTGCGGCGATCATGACCCCACCGACGGTTTTGCGTACGGGGTGGCCGTCTCGGGCATCACCAACAACGGTTTCCTGCTGGCTGTGGGTTCGCCGGCGGGAGGCGCACTGTTCCCCAACTGTCCAACGTCGCCTTCCAACGTGACCTACGGCGTCGTCTACATCTACCAATGTTCGCTCAGCTCCGTGAGCTGTGGATTCCCGGTCGCGGTGCTCGCGGATCCGGCGGCCAGCCCGTCCGCCGGCGATAGCTTTGGCTTCGCGCTGGCAATCTCCCAAGACGGCAGTAATGTCTTGGTAGGCGCTCCGGGTTCGAGCGGATCGCCTCCACCCGGGGGCGGCACGCCCGGTCCGGGCATTCTCGGCTCTGCCTACCTCTTCACGGCGACCGGCGGTACCTGGCCGGCGTCGCCGAACGCTACGCTCAACAATGCCGCTGGCGCGTGCTACCTCACGGGCACGGCGCCTTACCAGAGTAACCAATGCGATCAGTTCGGCTATGCCGTCGCCTTGTCGGGGACCGGCAGCAACCAGACGGCGCTCATTGGTGCGCCCGGTGCGGCGGTATCCAATGCAGGCTCGCCTCAACCCGGCGCCGGTCAAGCATTCATCTTCAGCAACGGCGCCGGCTCATGGTCGCTGGCCACCACATTCGCGGATCCCACGGCCGCTCCGCTGAACGATCAATTCGGTCTCGCCGTGGCGCTGTCAGCCGACGGCACCAAGGCCTTGATCGGTGCTCCCAATGCCGCCGCGCCGCTCGCGATCCCGGGTGAGGTGGGGGCGGCGAGCCTTTACATGCAATCGAGCGGCAGTTGGCAAGGCGTCAGCGCGCCCGCGGTGACCTTCACCAATCCGCAGACTCCCGCCAGCCTTCCACCCCCTCCGCCTGCAACCTCCACTAACCCGGCCAACGGTGGATTTGGAACATCCGTGGGTCTATCGAGTGACGGCACGACGCTGATCGTCGGACTACCGGATGCGCTCGAAGGCAGTGACAGCCAAGGCTACGGCGGTACCGGACAGGCCGACGTCTACGCCTGCAATTATGCCGTCGCGCCGATCAGCTGTCCCGTCAGCACAACCCTGGTCGATCCGCCCGCATTGACGCAGGTCAATGGTGTGTATCCATCCCCGATAGATTTCTTCGCTGCCTCGGTGGCGATTTCCGGCGACGGCAGCGTGGTCCTGGCCGGTGCACCGGATACCGGTTCCGCAGCTGGCGGCGCCATCGACAGCGGCACCGCGTATGTGTACGGCGCCCCCGCTGCGACGGCGCCGGCTACGTTGTCCATATCGTTGACCTCGGCGCCGGCCTCGGTGGCGACGGGCGGCAGCATCAACTACAACTTCACCGTCACCGACACCAGTGCGTCCGCCGGCGCAGCTTCCCTCACGCTCACCGATGCCCTGCCGTCGGGAGTGACCTACAAATCGAGCAGCGGCGGTGCGGGCGGAACCTGCGTTTCAAGCACCACCGGCGGCATCACCACCGTTACCTGCACCCTCGCGACGCTGGCGGCGAAGGTCGCCTGGCAGCCCTCCATAACCGTGATTGCGGGCAACGCGGGCACGATCACCGATGGCGGGAGTGTCCTTGCGAGCGGCGTTGCAGCCACCTCCAGCAATACGGTGAGTACCGTCGTCGTCGCGCCGCCCATTGCCAACAGCGGCAGCCTCACGACCGGAGAGAACACGGCGCAGAGCAGCACCCTGACCGCGAGCGATGCGGGCAGCACGCTCACGTTGAGCTACGCCATCGTCGCCAACCCGGCCCACGGCACGGTCACTCTCACTCCCGCGACCGGCGCCTATACCTATACGCCGGGAAGCGGATATCACGGCCCAGACAGCTTCACCTTCGATGTGAGCAACGGTGTCGCCACCTCTGCGCCGGCAACGATCACCATCACGGTGAGCGCCTCGCAGCTGACGCTGACCTATAGCGGACCCAACGGAGTCTCGGTCACGCCCGGCGAGCAGCTCACCTATACGGCAACTGTCGCGAACATAGGCTCGGTGCCTGCCGACAACTTGGCGCTCAGTGTAAGCGTTCCTTCGGGGGTGACGCTGGTGTCGTACGCGACGCCGGTGGGCACTTGCACGGGCGGCAGCGCCGTGAGTTGCACGTTGGCGACCCTGAACAGTGCCCCGTGGGTGTTGACGGTGGTGGTTTCCGTCAATGCAGCGGATGCCGCCGGCGCAGCCATCGCCAGCAGCGCCAGCTTGAGCTTGACCAATGGCGCCAGTCCCGCGCCGGTCAACGCCAGCGTGACGGTGGCAGCCGCTCCCGGGGGCGGTGGCGGGGGTGCCAGTGGCGGCGGCGGCATCGGCTGGCTGGAGCTGGTGGGGCTTGCCGGCTTTGTTTGGTTTGGGCGGCGCAGGAGAGGCTCGTGAGGAGCGCCGGCGATGCCTCGGCAAGGTCTATTTTTCTTGGATTGACACTGCTGGCCGTGCTGGGCGGGCACGCCGTTGCCGGCGCTCTCCCCGCGCCGCTGCCGTCGCCCAACGGTTCGCAGGCCTACGGCACCGCCGTGGCCCTCTCTCCGGACGGCAGCATCGCCGTCGTGTCTGCCAACAACCCGAATAACAACAGCGCCGGCTTGAACACCAATGTCATTCTCGTTTCGCAATTTGCCGACGGCGCCTGGAGTGCGGCGCCCATCATCGAATTGCATGACCCTGCGTACGGCAGCGATATTCAGGATCAGTTCGGCACCGCGATCGCGATGTCCGCGGTCACCAACAACACTTTTACTTTGGCGGTCGGCTCGGCCGACGAAGCAATCGTCAATGGCGCACCGATCCTGAACGGCGTGGTGTTCCTGTACACCTGTACGCTCAATGCGCCCGCCGGCTGTATGCAAATTGCCTACTTCAGCGACCCGGTCGCGGCGGCATCCGCCGGCGACCACTTCGGCTCCGCGCTCGCCATTTCCCAGGATGGGAATACCCTGTTGGTCGGCGCCTGGGGCACAGTCGGCGCGGGAGGTGCCGGTGTCGGCAACGTCTTCGAATCCAATGTGGGTGCCGCCTACGTCTATGTCGCAAGCGCCGGCACTTGGCGCGCGCTGCCCACCGCGACCCTCCTTGAATCTGCTGCCACCTGCGCCTCGTTCGGCAGCTCCTCGCCGCAGATCGTGTGCGATCAATTTGGCTATGCCGTGGCGCTCTCTGCCGACGGCAACACAGCCCTGGTGGGCGCCCCGGGTGTGGTTGCCAACAACCGTCCCAACGAAGGCAGTGCATTTGCGTTTCAAACCTATACCGGCCAGTGGCAGACAACGCCGGTTACGACCCTATACAACGCAAATGCAACCGCATGCAGCAACCTTGCGGCAGAGACTTGCGATTTCTACGGCGCGGCGGTGGCGCTGTCCGCCGACGGCAGCACCGCGCTCGTCGGAGCGCCGAATGCGCTCGGCGCCGCCGCGGCCGCCGGCAACCTGGGCGAGGCGAGCGTCTTTCATCAATTGGTGGCGGGCACCTGGGCGGGCGTGACCACCCCGGTGTTCATCTATGCCAACCCCAACCAGAATCCGTCCGGCACTGCGTTGACCGCAGGCCAAGCCATGCAGAATTATGGTTCGGCGCTCGCGCTCTCGAGTAACGGCACCACGCTGCTCGTGGGTTCGGCTCAGGCGCTGCAAGCATCGAACGGTCTGTATAGCGGCGTCATCGACAGCTACTCGTGCAACTTTTCGGCTACGCAGAACTGCGCCAACACGCCTGCGGAGGTTCTCAATACGCTGCTGGGCGTGGGCTCCGGCGATCTGTTCGGCTCAGCGCTCGCCATGTCCGCGGATGCCACGGTGGTGTTGGTCGGTGCACCCAAGACCCCTTCCGCGGCCTCCGGCAACTCAGGCGCCGCGTACGTGTTCGGCGCACCCGGCGCACAAGCGGCATTGACGCTCACTTTGAGCGCGACGCCCTACCCGGTGGCGCCCGGCGGCGGTCTTACCTATAACCTCACCGCCACCAACACGGACAATCTGGCGATCGCCAAAGCCCTTACTCTGACCGTCAGCTTGCCGGCGGGTGTGGACTACAATACCTACAACTCCGCTGCCGGGACTTGCAGCGCCGCAGGCAACCCGACGACCGTGACCTGCACACTCGCCGCGCTGGCAGCCGGCGCCACTTGGCAGGTGTCCGTCGCCGTCGGCGTGGGCAGTTCACCGGCCGCACTTGCAACGAGCGCAACACTCACGGCGGGCAGTGCCACCGCCAAGGCCTACTTCACGGCCATCGTCGATGTGCCGCCCATTGCCGACAATGGGCAGCTTGGAGTCGTCGGCGGCGCCGCCACGTCGGGGACACTCAGTGCAACGCCGGGATCGATTGCAGCCTTGACCTACGGCATCGCCCTGCAACCGAGCCACGGCACGGTAACAATCGGCAACGCAGGTAGCGGCGCATTCACCTACACCCCCGCCGCGGGTTATGCGGGGCCCGACAGTTTCAGCTTCAACGTGAGCGATGGTCTGTGGACATCGAGCGCCGCCACGGAGAACATCATCGTCGCGACCTCCACGGCCGCATTGGCGTTGAGCTACACCGGCCCGAACAGTGTCACGGTCGTTGCCAATCAAGATTTGGTGTACGACCTGACCGTGACCAACACCGACAAACAACAACCCGCCATCGATGTGGTGTTGACGGGCACGTTGGTAGCCGGAGTGACCCTGGTATCCGCCAGCGCTGCCGGCGCCACCTGCACGACGACGTCGGCCTCCTACACCTGCACGCTGGCGGCGCTTGCCGCGGGAGCCGCTTGGACTCCGAACGTCACGGTGCAAATAGGCGGCTCGGTCGGCGGTCAGACCGTGGCAACCGCCGTCGCCAACGTCAAAGCGCAAAACAGCAGCAACAATCCGTCGATCTCCGCTACGGTGTCCGAGTCGCAGGTCCCGACGACGCTCAGTGTCTCCTACTCAAACCTCAACTATCTTTGCGCCTCGGCATTGGGAAACGGCGACTGCCCAACGGTGCTGCCGGGCTCGAGTTTTGGCTATCTCGTGACGGTCATCAACTCAGGCACAGCGCCGGCCGACAACGTGGTGCTCGTGGTGACCATCCCCGCCGGGATGACATTCTCGAACGCGTCCGCAGGATCGGGCACGTGTCTCATTGGCGCTGCCGAGGGCAAAATGGCATGCGCGCTCGACGCGCTCGCGCCGATCACCGGCGCCGTCAGCGCCATCAATCCGCAAAATTGGCAAATCAGTTTCGTCGCGACCGTCAACAGCGCGGATACCAACGGACAACAATTGATCAGTCAGGCAACCGTCTCGGCGAGCAACACCGGACCGACGCCCGCGGCCACACAGACCCTGGTGGTCGGCACCACCCTCGGCGGCGGCGGCAGCTTCGGCTGGCTGGAACTTCTCGCACTGGCGGGTATGAGCTGGTTTGGCCGCAGCATCACCGTGTCCGGGCGGCTACATCGCGGCTCATGAAGAGCCAGGAGTCCGGCGGCCTGCGTCCCCCTTAAGATCCAGCGATCGCTGAATTCTGTCATCCATTTCACCCAGCGTGGTGGCAATGGAATTCTCGGGTTCGCAGTGCAACGCCTCGAGAGCTGCTGCAAATCCTTCTCCAACTTCGAAACCTCATCGCATAACAGCGCATTCATCTCCGTGAAACGTGATGCCTCTGCGTCATCCGCAAGCCTGTCACAGGGCGTAGCATAGATCTTGGCCGCACTCGTGCATGTCAATAGCGCCTGACCGCGACCGCCGAGGCACACCAATTGGCTCATCGTGCGCTGGTAGTACCACCTAGAACGGAGGGATTTTCCGCAAAGGCTTGGATGGGACGATGAGAGGAGATTGATCGATTGGCGATGAATCAGTGTATACATGGCAAACATGGCAAGCAAACCTAGATTGCCCAGTCTCGGCGTGATCACATCGGTGCGTGGCAGTGTTGTCGATGTGCGCTTCGATATGCATCTACCGCCCATATATTCGGTGCTGCTCGCGGGTGCGGGAAAACAGGTGATCATCGAAGTGCTGGCCCAACAGGATGCGCATCACGTACGCGGGATTGCGTTGACCCCCACGCAGGGCATCGCTCGCGGCATGGCGGTCGAGAGCACGGGTGGACCGCTTAAGGCGCCCGTCGGCGAAGCGGTTCTCTCTCGAATGTTCGATGTCTTCGGCAACACCATCGATCGCGGGTCGCCATTGTCCAATATCCAATGGCGGTCCGTGCATCGAGCTCCGCCGTCGCTTGCGCGCCGCTCCACCAAGTCGGAAGTCTTTGAGACCGGCATCAAGGTCATCGACGTACTTGTACCGCTGGAGAGAGGCGGCAAAGCGGGGCTTTTCGGCGGGGCGGGCGTCGGCAAAACCGTGCTCCTGACCGAGATGATTCACAACATGATCGACCATCATGAGGGCATCAGCATATTTTGCGGGATCGGCGAGCGGTGTCGTGAGGGCGAGGAACTATATGATGCGATGAAGGAAGCCGGCGTTTTGCCGGACATGGTGATGGTCTTCGGTCAAATGAATGAGCCTCCGGGCGCCCGGTTCAGAGTGGGACATGTTGCATTGACGATGGCCGAGTATTTTCGCGACGACGAGCACCGCGACGTTCTGTTGCTCGTCGATAATATATTTCGTTTCATCCAGGCCGGCATGGAGGTGTCCGGCTTGATGGGCCAGATGCCGTCGCGGCTGGGCTATCAGCCGACCATGGGCACGGAGCTGTCGGGGCTGGAGGAGCGCATCGCCAACACGGACACCGGTGCCATAACCTCGATTCAGGCGGTGTATGTGCCTGCGGACGATTTTACCGACCCGGCGGCGGTGCATACATTCTCGCATCTCTCGGCCTCGATCGTGCTCTCACGCAAGCGGGCCAGCGAAGGGCTCTTCCCGGCCATCGATCCTCTGCAATCCAGTTCCAAGATGGCCACCCCCGGCATCATCGGCCGGCGGCACTACGCCGTGGCGCAGGAAATTCGCAGGACGCTCGCCCAATACGCGGAACTCAAGGACATCATCGCCATGCTGGGCCTGGAGCAGCTCTCGCCCGGGGATCGCATCTTGGTCAATCGTGCGCGCCGCTTGGAGCGCTTTCTCACCCAGCCGTTTTTTACGACGGAACAGTTCACCGGCCTACAAGGAAGGCTCGTCAGCCTCATCGACGCCCTGGATGGCTGTGAGCGAATCCTGCGCGATGAATTTAGGGACTATCCGGAAGGCGCGCTCTACATGATCGGAGCGATCGACGAGGCGAAGGCCAAAGCCGAGCTGGAACACACCGCAGACACTCATGAATCTTAAGGTTCTCCTACCGTTTCAAGTTTTTGCCGAGAGAACCGGCGTCTCCCGAATCGTCGTCGAGACACACGAGGGTTCGTTTGGGCTCCTGCCTCATCGACTCGATTGCGCGGCCGCGCTGGTACCCGGAATTCTGACCTACGAAACGCCTACAGACGGTGAACTTTTCCTGGCTGTGGATGCGGGGGTTCTCGTGAAGACCGGTCAGGACGTGCTTGTGTCCGTGCGCCGCGCTCTAGCCGGATCGGACCTCGGCCGACTGCGCGAATCGGTGCAACGAGAGTTCTTGACCCTGAACGAGAGGGAACAATTCGTGCGCTCGGTGTTGGCGAAAATGGAAAGTGATCTCATGCGGCGCATGGTGAGCCTGTACCATGACTGATGAAGTTCGCAACAAGCCCGCCAAACCGATGCCGTCGCTCAGCGAGGAGATCGGTGCAAAGGCGGCCCGCAAGCTCAAGGCAAGGCGTAACTCCGGGCAAGGTGTGTGGTTCGGCCTCGGGATGATGGGGCTGATCGGCTGGTCGGTAGTGGTTCCCACGCTGCTCGGGGCGGCTCTCGGCATCTGGCTGGATCAACATCATCCGGGCAGGCATGCCTGGACGTTGGCGCTGCTGGCGGCAGGCCTCGCCACCGGTTGTTGGAACGCGTGGCACTGGGTGGCGAAGGAGGACAAGGCGATTCGAGACGAACAGGCCGATAAACATGAATGAATTTCTCATATCGGCTCCGCCGTTGGCAGCAGGCCTGATTCTGGGCGCGCTTTTCTTCGGCGGCCTTTGGTGGACGGTTGTCAGGGGCATCTCGTCCCAAGTGCCGGCGCTTTGGTTTTTCGGCAGCACGGTGCTGCGGATGAGCGCTACATTGCTTGGCTTTTATTTTGTCGCGCGCGAAGATTGGGAGCGGTGGTTGCTGTGCGTCACGGGTTTTGTCGTGGCGCGTATCGTCATTCAATGGCTGATCCGAACCTCGGCGGAGGCTTCCCATGCGCCTTAGCACCGATGAGATGATCTTTTGGCACTACGGGTTTCTCAAACTCAACGGCACGATACTGTACACGTGGGGGTTGATGCTGGCGCTCGCCGTCGGCTCGAAGCTCGTCACGCGCAAGCTGTCCAACGATCTGCAACGATCGCGCTGGCAGAACCTGCTCGAAATCGTCGTCACCGGTATCGAAAAGCAAATCCTAGATGTCGGTCTTCGCCGGCCGGACAAATATATCGGGTTTTTGGGCACGCTGTTTCTATTCGTCGCCTCGGCCAGTCTCTGCACCATCATTCCCGGCTACGAGCCGCCGACGGGGTCGCTCTCTACGACGGCGGCGCTGGCGCTGTGCGTCATGGCAGCCGTCCCGTTTTTTGGCATCGAGGAGGATGGACTGCGCGGCTACCTCAGATCCTATGTGGAACCCACTATCATCATGCTGCCGTTCAACATCATCAGTGAACTGTCGCGTACACTGGCCCTTGCGGTCCGCCTGTTCGGCAACATGATGAGCGGGACGATGATTCTCGCCATTTTGCTGACCATCACGCCCTTCATTTTTCCGATCGCCATGAGTGCGCTCGGCCTGCTCACCGGCATGGTGCAAGCCTACATCTTCAGCATCCTGGCTGCGGTCTACATTGCGGCCGCCACGCGCGGTCGCAGACCGAAGCCTGCGGCGGAGCGAACACTGAATGCATGAACGTTGACACGCTTAGGAGACGCTATGGTTAACATGACTTTGATTGCCATCTGTTCGATCGTCACCGCCGGCCTGACGATTGCGCTCGGAAGTATTGGACCTGCCTTGGGCGAAGGCCGCGCGGTCGCCGCAGCATTAAGCTCTTTGGCGCAACAGCCCGACGCCGCAACAACAATCACGCGCACCCTGTTCGTTGGACTTGCAATGATCGAGTCCATCGCGATCTATTGTTTTGTGGTCTCGATGATTCTCATTTTCGCCAATCCCTTTTGGAATCACGCCATCGCCCAATCCGCGGGAAAATAGTTCATGCTCATCGATTGGTTTACCGTCGGTGCGCAGGCGTTCAACTTCATCATCCTGGTGTGGTTGCTGAAGCGCTTCCTTTACAAGCCGATCCTCAACGCCATTGATGCGCGCGAGAAGCTTATCGCCGCGACACTCGCCGACGCCAACCAAAAGCAAATTCAAGCGCAGAAGGAGCGGGATCTGTTTCAGCACAAAAACGAAGACTTCGATCGGCAACGCTCTACGCTGTTGAGAGAGGCGACCGATGATGCAAACGCCGAACACCGACGCCTCCTCGAGGATGCCCGGAAGACTGTTGATGACTTTCGCAGCAAGCGGCAGGAGGAACTGCGAAGGGATGCCGACGGGCTCAAGCAGGCCATCCGCAGCAGGACCCAACAGGAAGTGTTCGCCATCGCACGCAAGGCGTTGACGGATCTTGCCACGACAAGTCTGGAAGAACGCATGAGCGAGGCCTTCATAAGCCGGCTGCGCGCAATGGACGCCAAGGCAAAGGAGGGTCTCGCCGAGGCAATTAGGACGGCCGCCAAGCCGGTGCTGGTGCGTAGCGCGTTTGAACTGCCTGCGGTACAGCGCGACGTGCTACAACGGGCGCTGAACGAGATCTTTTCGATCGACGTTCATGTCCGCTTCGAGACCGCGCCGGAGCTCGTCGGCGGGATCGAGCTCGCCACGGATGGACATAAAGCGGCTTGGAGCATCGCGGAGTATCTAATGTCCCTCGAAATGAGCGTCGATCTGCTTCTGAAAGAAAGGGACAGGCCTGCGTTCAGGACTGAAGCGCCCAAACTTCAATCGACCGACCAATGATCGACGAACAGGACTGCTTGCGGACCATCTTTGAGGGTGCGTTTTCAGAGATGGCCCAGGTAAGGGAAGCTTTTGCGCCGCAATTGAGGCTGCGAGAAGTCGGCACAGTAACCAGCATCGGAACGGGAATCGCCAAAGTGTCCGGGCTCCCCGCCGTAGGTTTCGAGGAGTTGGTGAGGTTTCCCGGCGGCTTACTCGGTATGGCATTCAATCTGGACGAGAGTGAAATCGGCGTCGTACTGCTCGGAGAATACTGGCATCTGAACGCCGGTGACGAAGCAGAGCGAACCGGCCGGGTCATGGATGTCGCCGTGGGCGAGGGTTTGCTGGGTCGTGTCATCGACCCGCTCGGCCGTCCCGTCGATGATAATGGACCGGTTGTCACCGACGATCGCCTGCCCATCGAGCGCACCGCGCCGCACATCATGGATCGTGCGCCCGTCTCGGTTCCTCTCCAGACCGGCTTGAAAGTCATCGATGCGCTCATTCCCGTCGGGCGCGGCCAGCGCGAGTTGATCCTGGGTGACCGGCAAACAGGCAAGACGGCCATTGCTATCGACACCATTCTCAACCAGCGCGACCAGAATGTCCTGTGCGTCTATTGCGCCATCGGGCAGCGGGCGTCCACGGTAGCCAAGGCTGTGGCAACCTTGCGGGAACACGGTGCGATGGATTACACCGTCGTCGTCGTGACCGAGGGAAACGACCCGCCGGGTCTCGCCTTCATCGCCCCGTATGCGGCGACCACCATCGCGGAACATTTCATGGAGAAGGGCCGCGATGTGCTAATAGTCTACGACGACCTTACGCATCATGCGCGCGCCTATCGCGAATTGTCCTTGTTGCTGCGGCGCCCGCCGGGTCGTGAGGCATTTCCCGGCGACATCTTTTACATTCATGCACGGCTGCTCGAGCGAGCGACACATCTGCGCAAGGAACTTGGCGGCGGCTCGCTCACCGCGCTTCCGATCATCGAAACGGAAGCGCAGAATATTTCGGCTTACATTCCAACGAATCTCATTTCCATCACGGACGGCCAGATTTACCTCTCACCGTCGTTATTCGAATTGGGAGTGCTGCCGGCGGTCGATGTCGGAAAGTCTGTATCTCGCGTGGGCGGAAGGGCGCAGCGCGCGGTCTACCGTGCCGTGACGGGCGACCTTAAACTTGCCTACGCACAGTTTGAGGAATTGGAGACATTCGCGCGGTTCGGCGCCAGATTGGATGAAGATACCCGCAAGATCATCGACCACGGACGCCGCATTCGGGCCTGCCTCAAACAGGCGGAATGCGCACCGGTGTCCGTGGCCGCACAAATCGCCGTCCTGCTGGCATTAACTTCGGACCTATTCGACGCAGTCGCGCTCGATCGGATGCCGGACGCGGAGGACGCGGTACGAAAGGCCGCAGCGAACATCCCGGCGAAAGTATGCGGATGCTTCGAGAGCGCCGACAAGTTGAGCGATGACGACCGCAATGCCATCATTGAAATCGCGCGCCAGGGACTGTCCCTCTTGCAGCCAAGGCCGCAGGGGGCTCATAAGTCATGAGCGATACAAGGGAGACTTTGCGCCGCAAGATCAGCAGTGCCGGCGATCTCCAACAAGTCGTACGCACGATGAAAGCCTTGGCTGCATCGAGTATAGGACAATACGAAAAGTCGGTGCATGCCTTGGGCGACTATTATCGGACAGTGGAGCTAGGGTTGCGCGCGTGCTTGAAGGAAGGCGCATCCGCCGCGACCGCGAGTCGACGACAACCGCCCAGCCGTGTGGGCGCGGTGCGCGCGATCGTGTTCGGCTCCGATCAGGGACTTGTGGGACAATTCAACGATGTCGTGGCCGATTACGCGATACGGAGCCTGACGGCTTTGCACGGGAAATGTCGGGTCTGGGCAGTTGGCGAGCGCGTTCACGCGCGGCTGGCGGACGCAGGCGTTCCCCTAGTCGGGCTCTTCACGGTACCCAACTCCGTTCAGGCCATCACTGCGCTAGTCGGGCATATCCAAATTGAAAGTGAAGCGCATCGGAACAACGGCGAGCACGCGCCTCTGTGGGTGTTCCATAATCGTCCGCTGTCCGGAGCGGTATATGAACCTGTCGGCCAGCGGTTGTTGCCGCTCGACGTGCAGTGGCGGCGCAATTTGGCCGCACTCCACTGGCCGACTGTCAACTTGCCCGAGATCATGGGCGACGGCGTCGAGGCTCTGCGCGCGCTTATCCGCGAATATCTATTCATCTCGTTGTTCAGGGCATGCGCCGAATCCCTGGCCAGCGAAAACGCGAGCCGCCTGGCGGCAATGCAACGTGCCGATAAGAACATCGACGACCTTCTGGAGCAACTCAGCAACACTTTCCATCAGGTACGGCAAAATGAAATTGACGAAGAACTCTTCGACGTGATTTCGGGATTTGAAGCGCTCTCGGGCGCAGCGCGGCTGGGCTCGCCGGCGCAAAATTCTACTGGTGAGTCTTGATTGTCCAGACGAGTCGAGCATCATCGATTCACGGTGGAGCAGATCAGCAACGCGTCCGGCAATCGCTATTGGATATATTGCGGGGTCTGGAGGCAACATGACGAAACAGCAGCTAATCTGGCTGATCACGACTGCAGGGTTCGGATTGCTCGCCCTAGTGTTTATCTACGCGGTTCGGGTTCCACGGGTGCCGTTCCTGTATAAGTAATCGGCAAAGGTAAACGGCGGACGGGGACGTCCACCTCCCGGCGAAACCGGTATGATCAACAGGAGACTCCGTTCCAACGATAGCGTTTACCGAGACGTTCAATGTTATTCGAAACAGTGTCTACAGGCGGCTGCCGGTCCTATGTCGTCGGTTGCGAGAAGACTTGTGCCGCTGCGCTGATCGACCCGGAGCTCAGCCAGATCGACCGGTACATGGCGCTGGCGGCAAGGGATGGTTTGCGCATCCGGTATCTCATCGATACGCATACTCACGCGGATCATTTCTCCGCAACCCAGCAGCTCGCACGCCGACTCGAAGTGCCCGTGGTCATGCACAGCGCCAGCCCGGCTCCATTCGTCGATCTGCGCCTGCAGGGCGGTGAACTTCTGGTAGTCGGAGATCTGCGGCTGCAGGCACTACATACGCCGGGCCACACGCGCGATTCCATGTGCCTTTGTGTCGAGGATCGTGTGTTCACCGGCGATACGCTGCTCATCGGCGGCACGGGCCGCACGGACCTGCCGAGCGGCGATGCAGGAGCGCTGTATGAGAGCCTGTTTGAGGGCGTACTGAAGCTCGATCCGTCGCTTAAGGTGTATCCGGCGCACGAATACAAGGGGCGTTCTCATTCGAGCATCGGCAAGGAGCTGGCTGAGAATCCGCGGCTGCAGAAAAGCGACCGAAGCGCATTCATCGAAATGATGCAAAGCCTCAATCTCACCATGCCCACGCACGTCACCGAGGCTCTTCGCACCAATATGACCGGCGGCAAGACCGTGGCGCAAATGCTTTCTGAAGCCGCTGCAGTCGTGCCGTTCATGTCGCTCGTCGAATTAAACGCTTGCCTTAAGTCTGGGGGCGGCGACCTGATTGTGCTCGACGTTCGCGAGCGCGATGCCTTTGAGGAAGGTCATATTCCTGGAGCACGGTTATTGCCGCGCGGCCAGTTGGAATTGCGCGTCAATCAGGAACTGACCGACCCGACTCGGAGAATTCTTGTCTACTGCGAGTTTGGTCGCATCTCCACGCTGGCGACCGCCACTCTGCGTGCGATGGGATTCCAGGGCGCCGTGGCCCTTGATGGCGGCATGAAAGCGTGGCGTGAGGGAGGTTTTCCGCTGAAGATCGGCAAGGAATCGTAAACGGCGCTAGGCCTCGAGGTGCAGGTCGCCGCCGGTTGGATCATAAAACTACACAGTGGTCACGAAACCCCCACGGACGAGTGGATTTCTTGGTGCATTTGCAGACGTCCGCTTCGGGCGATCGAGCGCCGTCCACCACTTTTCAGGGACGAGGTCATCATCGCCGCGTGAGCTTTCCTGCACTCTGATCGGTGCCCCTAGCCCGTGGCTTTCTTTCTCGCCGACCGGCGTCCGAACGTGTGGTCGAGCTTATCGAGCAGCGCCAGGCCCACCTCTGGTCGACCGCGCGTGGCGCGCAGCCGATAGTGGTTCTCGGCATCAAGCTGTGCGAGTGCTATGGTGGCCCACTCCTCTACCAGCTTGTTCAGGCTCACACCGCGTGCCCGCGCGAAGTCCTTGAGCCGCTGGTGCTTGGTGGCAGGCAAACGAATGGTCAGTGTCGACATGGTTCTACTCCTTTAAAGGCGCAAGCGACTTCAGCCACGCTCCCTGCGTCTGGACGATGATCCCCGGAAAACGCAGTTCACCGCTGCGGAAATCCCGCCGATTAAACGTCACAATCGGCGCATCCCCCGCAGCAACGGCCAACTCCAACACGTGATTGTCACCTTCGTCTGGCAAGTTTGGTCGCCAACGGTAATACACCTCGACAAGCCGCGTCCGGGACAAAAAAGCATCGAGAAGTTGGGTTTGCTCCATCGCGGTTAACGGACAGCGCCGCTGTGTCTCGGACCGACCGAGCACCGCCTCGTACTCGGCGAACAGCGGCAGCGAGATCAACGCTTCAGCCTCGCTGTTCAGCACACGGCGTAGCACCTGTCGCGAAGCGCCTTCTGCGCTCGTGAAAGCGGACACCAGCACGTTGCTATCCACAATAACCCGCGAAGTCTCCACGACTTTATGATAGCATATATGCTATCATTTCCAATCCGACATACTGGGGTTCTCCAGCCCTGAAGAACGCTTAGCACATTCGCTAATAGTCAAATGAACTGTCGAACTGCCACCCTCCCCAATCTCACGGATCGTGGACGTCAAGTTCAACTCGCTAGCACAAGGTTTGATCGAATTTGGTGGCGCGAGCCGGACTCGAACCGGCGGCGATTTTCGGCCCTAGCGAAGTCGCTCCGACAGCCATTTTCCCAATATATCCGACCACTTTGGGGCCCCCTCGCTTTTGGAGTTTTTCAAAAGGCCCCAAAACGGGCCCCAAAAAGCGTCCGGCTGTACGCAATTGACCTCGGACGTCTGCGGACGCTGAAACGCTGATTTTCTATTAGTTTTCCGGGGGTTATCGGTTTTTGTTCAGGTGTCCCGGACGTCAGCGCACATCCCCGGAAGCCTGCGGAAGTGGGACGGCTGGGACTCGAACCCAGGACCAAAGCCTTAAAAGGGCCTTGCTCTACCAACTGAGCTACCGTCCCGTTGGGCCGCGCATCATAGCCGAAGTGCGGCGGCAGTTCACCGCCAAACCGAAGTTAGCGATACCGCGTCGGATCGGCGATGCCGGCGGCCGCAAACCCAGCCGCGCGCAATCGGCAGGAATCGCACTTGCCGCACGCCGCTCCGTCGACGGAGGCCTGATAACAGGAAACGGTCATGCCGTAATCCACGCCCAACAGGGTACCGGCGCGGATGATGTCGGACTTGGACATGTCGATGAGGGGCGCGTGAATCTTGAAGGACGTTCCTTCGACGCCGGCCTTGGTCGCCAGCCGGGCCAATCGCTCGAATTCCTGTATGAATTCAGGACGGCAGTCAGGATAGCCCGAGTAGTCGACGGCATTCACTCCCACGAAAATATCGGCGGCGCCGAGAACTTCGGCCCACCCCAGCGCGAGCGATAGCAAGAGAGTGTTGCGGGCGGGTACATAAGTGACGGGTATGCCGGGGGCCGGCGTTTCAGGTATCGCAAGGCCGGTATCGGTGAGTGCCGAACCGCCGATGCCGGCCAGATCGACCCCCATGAGGCGGTGCTCACGGGCGCCCAGCGTCGCGGCGATTCTCCGCGCCGCCTCGAGCTCTGCACTGTGGCGCTGGCCATAGTGCACGCTGAGTGCGTAGCACTCGAAAAGTTGCGCGCCGGCCATCGCCAGCACAGTGGCCGAATCGAGCCCGCCGGAGAGCAGCACGACGGCGCGCCTGGATTGCGCGGATGCGCGGGAAGGAGTCACTTTCCCGGCGTGTCGCCCCACAGTACCTTGTGAAGCTGCAGTTGGAAGCGCACCGGGAGGCGGTCCGCCAAAATCCACTCCGCCAGCGCGGTCGGCGACACCTCGCCGTAGCTCGGCGAGAACAATATACGGCAGCGACCGGCCAATCCGTGTTCCCTTAAGAATGCCTTGCTCCAGTCGTAGTCCTCGCGGGAGCAGAGCACGAATTTCACTTGGTCGAGCAAGGTAAGCAGACCGAAGTTCTCGATCCTATTGCGCTCCGATTCACGCGAACCCGGGGTCTTCACGTCGACCACGCGCGACACCCGGCCGTCCACCGGTCCGATATCAATCGCCCCGCTCGTCTCGAGCGACACATGAAAGCCGGCATCGCACAGGCGCTCGAGCAGCTTCAGGCAATTCGGCTGGGCCAGGGGCTCCCCACCGGTCACGCAGACGTGGCCGGCGCCGTAGCCGCGCACCTTCTCCACGATGGCGTCGATACCCAGCCAATCGCCGGCATGGAACGCATATTCCGTATCGCAATAACGGCAGCGCAGCGGGCATCCCGTGAGGCGCACGAACACCGTCGGATACCCGACCGCGTCGGCCTCGCCCTGCAACGAGTGGAAGATCTCGTTGATGCGCAGCCGTTCGGATTTCTCTGCGGCGTCAATCAATGTTGCTCGGCGGCCATTTTGTCGAGGCGCTGCTGCGCCAAATGCCCGGCAGGGGTGTCGGCGAACTGCGTGGTCACTTGCGCCAAGGTCTCCTTGGCCTGGTCCCATTGCTTCAATTCGTACTGGCAAAAGCCGATCTTCAGCAAGGCGTCGGGACGCTTGCGAGATTGCGGATACTTGTCCACCACCCGCTGAAAGGCGGCCTGTGCGTCGGTGAAGGATTTGTTGACGTAGTAGGCTTCGCCCAGCCAATACTGGGCATTGTCCGCCAGTTGACTGCTCGGATAAGCGGCCAGGAACTTCTGAAACGCAGCGAT
Organism: uncultured Gammaproteobacteria bacterium; assembly: GCA_963702735.1. Lineage (GTDB taxonomy): Bacteria > Pseudomonadota > Gammaproteobacteria > Steroidobacterales > Steroidobacteraceae > Bog-1198. Next base: position 51,710 of record CAVPDW010000005.1, read on the forward strand.
CGCGCGCTCGTACTGACTGTCTTTGAGCAGACCGAACGCCGTCTGGTACGCGGCCTTGTCGTCCGCTGCGCCGCCCGACGAATCCGGGCCGGTGCTCGAACCCGCCGCTGCCCCATCGCCCGGCCCGGCAGCTGCGCCCGCTGCGGCCGCGGCTACCGCTCCGGCGGCACCGCGTGACTCCAGGGCCTTCATGCGCCGGTCGAGGTCGGCATACAAGTCCCGTTGCTGCTTGCGGCCCGCTTCGAGGCTGTTCGTCAAAAGGTCGACGTCGTTGTGCATGGCGCGTACATCGGCGCGCAGCGCCTCATTCTGATTGGCAAGGTCAAGCAGACTTTGATTGGCCAGCACCCGCTCGATGCGCGCAAGGCGCGTGTCGAGATCGTTCAGCCTGATTTGCACCGGGTCCTGCTCCGGCGGCGTGGAGGCGCAGCCCGCCATCCCGAGCGCGGCGATGCACGCCGCGCTCAAGCCTAACGATCCGCGGGAGATCCGCCTGATCACGGTGTGTAGACCATATCCACGCGCCTGTTCTTCGCCCACGCCGCCTCATCGTCGCCCTCGACCGCCGGCCTCTCGGCGCCGAAGCTGACCGTGGTGAGCTGGGACTCCGCCACCCCCTGCAGCATCAGGGCGCGACGCACCGCCTGCGCGCGCCGCTCCCCGAGCCCGATGTTGTATTCGCGGGTGCCGCGCTCGTCGGTGTTGCCCTCGAGCTTCATCTTCAGGTTCGGGTGGCTGGTCAGATTGCGCGCATGTGCGGCCACGACATCGGCAAACTCGGGTTTGATCTCCGACTTGTCGAAGTCGAAATAGATCACCGTGCGCGCCAGCGCACCGGTCGCAGCGCCTCCCAAGGCGTTCCCGCCTTCGACGCCGGCGCCTCCCGCGAGTGCCTGGCCCGAGGTCGACGCGCCGGCCGATTCGGATGATCCCTGGACCTGACTTCCGGCACTGGGCGCTTCCTTCAAACCGGGGTGCTTGCAACCCGAGAGCAGTGCCGCTCCGGCCAACAGCAATGCAACCGATATCATTCTTTTCATGTTTAACTCCATCCGATTGTCGTGACACCTAAGCCTACCGGCGAATACCTCATTTGTGTACTTTGCCGGGGCTAGCCTCAAAACGGCGCCCACGCGGGCTCCTGCAATTCACCTTCGCTCGAAACCAATCGCTCCTGGACTCTGCCGTCCGAGCTGACCAAGGCGAGCACGCCGCGCCCGCGATCCCGGCTCGCGTAGATGATCTCCGCGCCGTTCGGCGCAAAGCTCGGGCTGACGTCGAAGCGCCCCTTGGTGAGTACTTGGACATCGCCCCGCCCGCGAAGATCCATGGTAGCGATGCGATAGGCACCATCCTCCTGGGTGACGAAGGCCAGCTGCGATTCGTCGGGCGACACTCGGGGCCGCGCGTTGTAGCTGCCTTGGAACGTCAAGCGGCGCGGTCTGTCGCCGGCTTGGATTCCGACCTTGTAGATCTGCGGGCCGCCGGCGCGGTCCGAGGTGAAGTACAGGCTTTGCCCGTCCTTCGACCACTGCGGCTCGGTGTCGATTCCGGGATCGTCGGTGATGCGGGTCAGAGCCTGCGTCGCAAGGTCCATCACGTAGATGTCCAGATTGCCGTCCCGGGTCGAGAGCGTGAGCGCCAACTTCTTGCCGTCGGGCGACCACGCCGGCGCTTGGTTCACGCCCGCGTGGGCCGACACCCGCCGCCGCTCTCCGGTGCGCAATAGCTGCACGTATACCGACGGCAGGCGGTCCTCGAAGGAGACATACGCCAGACTCTGGCCGTCGGGCGACCACGCCGGCGACATGAGGGGCTCGTTCGATTCCATCACGACGTGGGGATTTTCACCGTCCGCGTCCGACACGATGAGCCTGTAGTCCCTGCGCGGCAACGAACCCAGCACGGAAATATAGGCGATGCGCGTGGCGAATGCGCCGCGTATCCCTAAGATTTTCTCGAACACCATGTCGGCGACCTGGTGGCTCGCGACCCTAAGTCCGGGTTTGTTGGCGCTGAATTGGTAGCCCAGCAGCCGCTGCCGGGTGAGCACATTGTAGAGCTCGAAAGTGATCTGGTAGCGGTCCGGCCCCGAATTTTGAACCTGCCCGACCACGATGTAATCGTTGTTGAGCCTGCGCCAGTCATCGAAGGAGACTCCCGCCCCCGTGTGCGGCTGTTCGATCATGTCCTTGCGATCCATCGGCTTGAAACGGCCGCTGCGCGCCAGATCGTTGGCGACGAGCTGCGCCACGTCGAACGGCGCAGCGGCGGCCTCCGGCGATGCGAACGGGACGATCGCGATCGGAATGGCCTCGGACTGTCCCTTCGTTATTTCGACCACGAGTTCCGCCCAGGAGCGCGAGCAGAGCACGAGACAACCGATCGCCATCAGAAATGAGATGCGTTTAATCATCGGGTTTGAACCTGAATACGAAGTTTCTCTCAAACAAGGCCGGATCCGGCGGATCCGGCAGGGGCGATGCACGATACACCGCATTCTCGATCGATTGACGGGCGGCCGCATCACCGTTGCACTGGGTGACGCGGGCACTCGTCACCTCGCCACCCGGAATCTGTGTCACTTCGACCAGACAATCAAGACCCACGCCCGCAGACGGGGGCTTTATCCAGGCATTTTGGATTCGATTGCGCAGCCTGGCGATATAGCTGTCGCGCAAGGGACCCGATTCCACGGCGCGGCGGTGCTCCTCATCGGCCATTTGCCTGCGCAATTCGGCTTCTCGGTCCGCCCGCGCCCGCTCGTCGGCCGCGCGCTTGGCGTCGGCGATACGCTTCTCCTCGGCCGCTTGTTTCGCCTCCGCGGCTTGCTTAGCTGCTGCGGCGTTGGCGTCCGCCTCGCGTTTAGCCTGCTGCGCAAGGTCCGCCTCGGCCGCCCGCCTCGCCTGCTGCGCCTTCTTTTGCTCGGCCGCCGCGACCTTGGCGGCATCCGCCGCAGCCGCCTCTGATTTAGCCTCCGCGGCCGCCTTCGCCTCTGCAGCCGCCTTGGCCTCTTGCGTGGCCTTTGCTTCCGCCGCAGCCTTGGCCTCCGCGGCCGCCTTGGCGTCCTGCAAGGCCTTGGCATCCTCTGCTGCCTTCGCGTCTTGCGCAGCCTTGAGCGCCGCAGCGGCCTGCGAGGCATGTACCACCTGGGAACTTACCACTACCGCATCGATCGGCAGCGGTTGCATGCTCGGCGGGGACCGACGGGCCGCCATCAGCGCCGCGTACACCAGGCCCCCCAGCAGCAAGCCGTGAAGCAGGACGGACAGCACCACCGCCCACGAATGTTCACGCAAGAAATCCCGCATTCAACCCGCACCGCCGCCGGTCCCGCTCGATTGGCCCCGACCCGGGGGTCGCACGGGATCGGTCAAAAATCCGACCTTGGACGCGCCGGCATGTTGCAGCAGCACCATGGCGCGCACCAACGTACCGTAGGAGACCGTGGTATCGGCCTTGACCAAGACCGGGGTCTGCGGGTCGCGGCGCAACAGCGCGGACGCGCGTGCACTCACCGTGGCCTCGGAGGCGGGCTTGTCGGGATTGGGGCCAAAATTGATGTAAAGGCGAGCGTGGGAGTCGATGGTGACGATCAACGGCTCGTGCTTGGCCAAGAAGGCCGGATCGATGGGTTTGGCACCGGCCTCCGGCAAATCCACCTTGACTCCCTCCTTGAGCAGCGGCGCTGTGATCATGAAGATGACGAGCAACACCAACATGACGTCGATGTACGGCACCACGTTGATTTCCCCCATGAGCTTGCGGCGGCGAAGCGGCGCGGGCATGGCGCTTACGCGTGGGCCGCGCGGGCCGGTCCGTGACGCTGCAGTATGGTGGAGAACTCCTCCACGAAGGTGTCGAACCGCAACTCAAGGCGGCTGACCTGGTCGGCAAACCGGTTGTAGGCGATGACCGCGGGGATCGCGGCGAACAGCCCGATTGCCGTGGCAATCAGCGCCTCTGCAATGCCCGGCGCCACCGCGGCCAGGGTCGCCTGTTGAACGTTACCGAGATTGTGGAAGGCGCTCATGATGCCCCACACAGTGCCGAACAAGCCCACATAGGGACTGGTGGATCCGACCGTCGCCAGCATGGCGAGATTTCGCTCGAGCCGATCCATTTCGCGCATCTGCGCGACCCGCATCGCGCGGCGCGCGCCCTCGAGCAATTGATCGGTGGGCGTGCCGAGCTGACGCAAACGGCTGAATTCGCCGAAGCCTGACTCGAAGATGCTCTGCTCGCCGGTGCCCGCGCGCCCCTTGGTCTCGATGCTGCGATAAAGCGCGGTCAAATCGCCACCGGACCAGAATGCGGTCTCGAACTGGTCGGCTTGGCGGCGCGAATACGCGATGACGCGCCCCTTCTTGAAGATGATGGCCCACGACGCCACGGAGGCGACCATCAGCAACACCATCACGGCCTGGACGATGAGGCTCGCATCGAGCACCAGGGTCCAGATCGATAAGTCATTGCCCATTGCGCCACTCCACGAATAAGTCTTTCGGAATCGGACGAGGTTTCAGCGTGCCGGAATCGAGGCAGGCGACGCGCACGCTTGCATCGATGAGCTGCGCGTCGCCGCGCAGGATTGTTTGCTTGAACACAATTGTGGCACCGCTCAGGCGCTCGAGTTCCGCGGTGACGAGAATTTCATCATTGAGCACGGCAGGCCGCATGAAATCCACGGACACGCTCACCACCGCAAACTGCAGCGCCCGTTCGGCGCGCAATCTATTTTGATCGATACGCAGGGCCCGCAGCCAGTCCGACCGGCAGCGCTCCATGTACTTCAGGTAGTTGGCGTAGTACACCACCCCGCCCGCATCCGTATCTTCCCAGTAGATTCTCGTACGAATGTCGAAGCGGTGCGCCGCCGTCATTACGGCGAGTCCCTGAACAGGGGTAGGTTCAAATCCCGCTCGATCGTCGGCGCGGCCAGCCCGAAATGCGCGTAGGCGCTGCGCGTCGCGACGCGTCCGCGCGCGGTGCGCATCAGAAATCCCTGCTGAATGAGAAAAGGTTCGATGACGTCTTCGATGGTGCCTCGCTCCTCGCTCATGGCGGCGGCGAGACTGTCGACGCCGACCGGCCCGCCTTCGAATTTCTCGATCACCGTCAATAACAGCTTTCTGTCGAGCATGTCGAATCCTTGAGGATCCACCTCCAACATGTCGAGCGCCGCGACCGCCACCTGCGCATCGATGATACCCGCCGCCTTGACCTCGGCGAAATCGCGCACCCGACGCAGCAGACGGTTGGCGATGCGCGGTGTGCCGCGCGAGCGTTCTGCGATGCGGTGGGCACCTTCGGCCTGCAGCGGCAATTTCAAAATGGACGCGCTGCGGGTGACGATTCTCTCCAAGTCTTCGGTGGAATAGAACTCCAGCCTCTGCACGATGCCGAAGCGGTCCCGCAAGGGGGAGGTCAGCAGGCCCGCACGGGTGGTTGCGCCCACCAGGGTGAACGGCGGCAGGTCGAGTTTGATCGACCTCGCCCCCGGACCCTCGCCTATCATGAGGTCGAGCTGCGAATCCTCCATGGCCGGATACAGCACCTCTTCGACCACGGGACTCAATCGATGAATCTCATCGACGAACAGCACGTCGCGCGGTTCGAGATTGGTGAGCAAGGCCGCCAAGTCGCCGGGACGCTCCAGAACCGGACCCGAGGTCTGACGCAGATTCACCTTCAGTTCATTGGCGATGATGTTGGCCAGGGTCGTCTTGCCGAGTCCCGGCGGCCCGAAGATCAGCACGTGATCGAGCGCCTCGCCGCGATTGCGCGCGGCCTGGATGAAGATCTCCATCTGCGTCTTCACCGTCGACTGACCCACATACTCGGCAAGACTCTTCGGCCGCACGGCGCGGTCGGCGGCCTCATCCTCGCGCTTGGCAGGTCCTGCGACTATTCGGTCCTGTTCAATACCCATGATTGGAGCCTGTCTGAGTATTCCACGTGAGCCGCCTCATGCCTTGACCGCCGCCTTGAGCGCGCGACGTATGATTTCGGTGGTTGCGAGGCCCTCGCCGTCGACCGACTTCAAGAGCCGGACCACTTCCGGAGGCTTGTAGCCCAGCGCGATCAAGGCGCTGAAGGCTTCGCTTTGTGCACTTGCGCCCGTGTCCGTTCCGGCCGGACTTCCCGCGGCCGCGGGTATCGACAGTTTCTTCACGCTGTCGCGCATCTCGATGATCACACGCTCTGCGGTCTTGCGGCCGATGCCCGGAATGCGCGTCAGCATCGCGACATCCTCGGCTTCGACGGTGCGCAGAAAGTCATCGACGCTCGCTCCTGACAGAATCCCGAGCGCGATCTTGGGGCCGACTCCGGAGACCTTGAGCAGCCCGCGGAACAGCCGCCGCTCGCCGTCGGTGCCGAAGGCGTACAGGATGTGCGCATCTTCGCGCACCACCAAATGGGTGAACAGCGCCACCGTCTCGCCGGCGGCGGGCAAGCCGTAGAAGGTCGACATCGGAGCTTCCATCTCATAGCCGACGCCGTTCACGTCGACCATGAGCATCGGAGGCTGCTTGACGGCCAGTCGGCCCTTGAGGAAACCGATCACGCGCGCCCCGCGGCGCGCAGCACCGAGCTGCGCACGCGGCCTCGCAACGCATGGCAAACGGCCGCGGCGAGGGCGTCCGCGGCATCGGCCGACACCCGTCCTTGGAGCTTCAGGAGGCTTTTCATCATGAGCTGAACCTGCGCCTTCTCGGCGCTTCCGGAGCCCACCACGGCCTGTTTGATCTGCCGTGTCGCGTACTCGAATACTTCGGCGTCGGCGTCCGCTATTCCGCAGATCGCGGCGCCTCGGGCCTGGCCCAACTTCAGGGCGCTGTCCGGATTGCGGTTGACGAAAACACGCTCGATGGCGATTTCCTGGGGCCGGTACTGCGCAACGATGGTCCGCACGCAGCGGAAGATCTCGCACAAGCGCTCGGCGAATTCACCCTTCTCGGTGCGAATGACCCCGCTTGCCACGTAGGTCAACCGCGGGCCCACCGCATCCAGAATTCCGAATCCCGTGCGTTGGGAACCGGGGTCGATGCCGAGCACGCGCACACAGGAACGGTCAGCGCTGCGCAAGCGTTTCATTCCCAGCCGCATTCATCGGATCCGTCATGGACGAGTATGATACCGGCAATACGCGCTTAAACCCACAGGCTCAGTCAGCGCAATTCAAATGGAAACAACGACCTTAACCCGAGCAACGGCGAGCGAGCGGGTGGATGCCGCCTTTGCAGAGGCGCGGGCGCTCGAACTGTCCGGCGCCGCCTCGCGCGCGGTGCACGCGGGCCTCGACGTCGCGGAAATCGTGCGCACTCTCGATGCCGACGACGACGTGGTGATCGCCGCGATGCTGCAGCCCCTGCTCGATGCCAAGGTCCTGGACTCCGAGGCCGCGGAAAGGCGCTTCGGCGCCGATGCGGCGCGCCTGGCGCGCGCCTTGAGCCAATTGGGGGAATTCGGCCTGAGCGCCGATTGGAGCCCCGAGCAGGGTCTCGAGCCGGGTCAGGCGGAGGCGCTGCGCAAGATGCTGCTGGCCGTGATCGGCGATGTGCGCCTGGTGGTGGTGCGGCTTGCAGGACAATTGCAAAAAATGCGCGCGGCGAAAGCGCTCGATCCGCTACTGCAGCGCAAGCTCGCGACGGAGACCCGCGAGGTCTACTCGCCTCTCGCCAACCGGCTGGGCGTGTGGCAGCTGAAGTGGGAGCTTGAAGATCTCTCCTTCCGATACCTGCAACCCGCGGACTACAAGCGCATAGCCGCCGCCCTCAACATGCGGCGCTCCGAACGCGAGCGCTACATGGACGAGTTGAAGGCGACGCTGCGTGGCGAACTGCGCAGCGCCGGCATCGAGGCGACCATCGAAGGGCGGCCGAAGCACATCTACAGCATTTGGCGCAAGATGCAGTCCAAGCAGCTGGCATTCGAGCAGCTCATGGACGTTCGCGCCGCGCGCGTGCTCGTGGACACCGTCGCCGAATGCTATGCGGCGCTCGGTGTCGTTCACTCGCTGTGGCAGTTCATCCCCGGGGAATTCGACGATTACATCGCAACCCCGAAGGACAATCTGTACCGCTCGATCCATACGGCGGTCATCGGACCCGGCGCCCAGGCCGTGGAAATCCAGATACGCACCCATGAAATGCATGCCAATTCCGAGCGCGGCGTGGCGGCGCACTGGCGCTATAAGGAAGGAGGCCGCGTCGACCAGGCCTACGAGCGCAAGATCAACCAGCTGCGCTCCCTTTTGGCGCCCGCCGAAGGCGGCGACACGCCGCGTGACTTTCTCGATCGCATGCGCGTCGATCTCTTTCAGGACCGGATCTATGTTCTCTCGCCCAAGGGTGAGATCGTGGATGTTCCCGTGGGCGGCACGCCGTTGGATTTTGCCTATCAGGTGCACACCGATCTGGGGCATCGCACCCGCGGCGCCAAGGTCAACGGGCGCATGGTGGGACTCGACTACCATCTCAAGAACAGCGAGACGGTGGAGATCATCGCCGGCAAGGAGGCGCATCCGTCGCGCGACTGGCTGTCCCCGCAATCGGGCTTTCTCGCAAGCCCCCGTAACCGCAACAAGGTGCGCGCCTGGTATCGCAGGCAGAACGAGACCCAGAACAAGGCCGAGGGTCGGGTTCTGTTCGATCGCGAGATCCAGCGCCTGGGAGTGGCGAGCCCGCCCATTCCCGAGCTGTTGAACGAATTGAAACTGCCCAGCACCGAAAATCTCCATGAAGCCTTGGGGCTCGGCGACGTGAGCCCGGCGCAAGTGGCCGGAGCCATCCAGCGCATCCTTCACGCGCGCGAGGCGCACGCCGAACAACCTTCCCGCGCGCGCGCGGCGCAGGTACGCGAGCCGGAGAACGAAGTCCAAGGCGTGGGCGATTTGCTCTCGACCTACGCGCGCTGCTGCAAGCCCGTGCCGCCCGAGGCCATCACCGGCTACATCACGGTGGGTAGAGGCATCAGTATTCATGCGCAGTCGTGCGCGAATCTGGCACGCCTCGCCCATAAGTCCCCCGCACGGGTGCTGGCGGTGACCTGGGGCAAGCTCTCGTCCAAGGAATTCCCCGTGGAGATAGAGGTGCAGGCCTTCGACAGGCGCGGGCTGGTGCGCGACGTCAGCGCCGCGCTGGCGGACGACAAGATCAGCATCCTGGGGATGAACACGGTCACCGACAAGCGCGACAATGTCGCCCATATGCAGATCAAGATATCGATCACTGGATTGCAGCAACTCTCGCAGGTGCTCGCACGCATCGCACAGCTCGCGAACGTGATCAGCGCGCGCCGCAAAAAATAGCGGCCGCGTGCGCCGTGCCCGCGGGGGCTTAGGAACCTGATTCTGGGTCGTATTCGAGAATTTCGCCGTTGGCGAGCGCGGCGCCGGCCAGCGCAAGGATGAACGCCCAGTGACCCACCAACAGCGTGGTCGCGCTGTCGTCGCGCGCGGCCATGTAGGCACGAAATGCCCTGGCGCGGTCCTGCGTTTGCTCGGCAGTCTCGACGCCCTCGTGCCACCACCGCGGCGGCAGATGCCCAAAATCGTGATGCGGAAAGCGGCTCGCGAGCACGTCGGGAGCGCTGCCGATGTCGCAGGTATACGCGGCCTGCTCCCGAACCTCCGGCATGATCCTCACCGACGCCTGGTGCATTCTCACGATGGGCTGCGCGGTCTGCAATGCGCGTGTGAAGGGTGAGATGATGATGTGGGTCAGCGGCGTTGCGGCCAGCCGCGCCGCGGCCGCCGAGGCCTGCTCGATGCCGAGAGGCGTCAACTCCGGATCTTCGATGCCGGGATCGATGCGCGTCGCGTTGAAAAGCTGATTGAAGTAGCTTTGGCCGTGGCGCAACAAAAACATGGCGACTAGCGGTTGATCCCGTCGATGGCCTTCTTGTCCACCGCGAGGGCGGCCTCGTGAATCGCCTCCGACAGCGTCGGATGCGCGTGGATGGTGCGCTGAATGTCCTCGGTGCTCGCCGAGTACTCCATCGCGAGCACCGCCTCGGCGATCAGCTCGCCCGCCATGGGGCCGATGACGTGAATGCCGAGGACCTCGTCGTCGTCCTTGGCGGAGACGATCTTCGCCAGTCCCTGCGCGGCCTCCATGGCCCTCGCACGCCCGCTCGCCGAAAAGGGGAAAGTACCGACTTTGTAGGGGCGGCCGCTCGCCTTGACCTGTTCCTCGGTTTGTCCGACCCAGGCGATCTCCGGGGCGGTGTAGATCACAGAGGGGATGACCTTGTAATTCACCTCGCCGAATTCTCCGGCGATCAGGTCGGCGACCATCACGCCCTCCTCCTTGCCCTTGTGCGCAAGCATGGGGCCGCGCACCACGTCGCCGACCGCCCAGACATTCTGCACCCCGGTGCGGCAATGCTCGTCGACTTGTATGAAGCCGCGCTCGTCGAGCCGTACTCCGGTGCCCTCGGCCAGCAACCCCTCTGTGAAGGGTCTGCGCCCGACCGCCACCACCAGCTTGTCCACCTTCAGCAAATGCTCGCCTTGCGCGTCGGAATAGACCACGTCCACCACTGCGCCCGCGACGGTGGCGGCCGACACCTTCGCGCCCAGCTTGATGTCGAGCCCCTGCTTCTTGAAGTGGCGCTGCGCCTCCTTGGCGATGGCCGCGTCGGTCATGGGCAGGAACTGAGGCAGCGCCTCGAGCACCGTGACTTCGCTGCCGAGGCGGCGCCACACGCTGCCGAGCTCCAGGCCGATCACGCCGGCTCCGATGACGCAGAGACGCGCGGGGACCGCGTCGAACTCGAGGGCGTTCCAGGAATCGACGATGTGCTTGCCGTCGTGCGGCACGTTTTTGAGCCGCACGGGTACCGAACCCGAGGCCAGCACCACATGCTTGGCCTCGAGGATCCTCTCCGAGCCGTCCGCGCCGCTCACCTGCACCCGATTTCCGGGCAAGAGCCGCCCGTGACCTTGAATGCCCGTGACGCCGTTCGCCTTGAACAGGGCGGCGATGCCGCCGGTCATGGTCTTCACCACCGACGCACGCCGCTTCTGCATGGCGGCCAGGTCGAGCTCGAGAGCGCCGATCTTGATGCCGTGCGTCGCAAATTCGTCCTTGGCGCGCTGGAACAGCTCCGAGGACTCGAGCAGCGCCTTGGACGGAATGCAACCGGCGTTCAGGCAGGTGCCGCCGAAGGCATGGCTGCCGTCCGTGTTCTTCCATTCATCGACACAGGCGACCTTCAGCTTGTGCTGCCCGGCGCGAATCGCCGCGGGGTAGCCCGCAGGACCCGCACCGATGACGACGACGTCGAAGACGTCGCTCATACGCCGAGCACCATGCGCGCAGGGTCCTCGAGACATTGCTTGACGGTGACCAAGAACTGCACCGCCTCGCGGCCGTCAATGATGCGATGATCGTAGGTCAGGGCGATGTACATCATCGGGCGCACCACCACCTCACCGTCGATCACGACGGCACGATCCTGAATCTTGTGCATGCCGAGAATCGCGCTCTGCGGAGCGTTGACGATGGGCGTCGAGAGCAGCGACCCGAACACCCCGCCGTTGGTGATGGTGAAGGTGCCGCCCGTGAGTTCCTCCATCGTGATGGTCCCCGCACGGGCTCGCCCCGCGAAGTTGGCGATGGCCTTTTCGATGTCGGCGAAGCTCTGCAGATCGGTGTCGCGCAGCACCGGAACGATCAAACCGCGATCCGTGGATACGGCGACGCCGATGTCGAAGTACTCGTGATAGACGATGTCGCCGCCATCGACCGATGCGTTGACCGTCGGAAATTTCTTGAGCGCTTCGACGCATGCCTTGGCGAAGAACGACATGAATCCGAGTTTCACGCCATGCTGCTTCTCGAATGAGTCCTTGTAGCGGGCGCGCAATTCGTTGACGGCCTTCAAATCAACTTCATTGAACGAGGTCAGCAGTGCCTGGGTGGCCTGCGCCTCGACCATGCGCTCGGCAATCCGCGCTCGCAGCCGCGTCATCGGCACACGCTGGTCGGTCCGCGTGCCGCGCGCAGCCGGGGTAGGCGGCGCCTTGGACACCGGCGCAGGGGCAGGCGCGCGCGCCGGTGCTACATCCTTTGCCGACAGGTAATTGACCACGTCCGATTTCGAAACGCGACCGTCTCTACCGGTACCGGTCACTGCCTTCGGATCGACCCGGTTCTCTTCCACCACGCGCTTCGCCGCGGGGCTCAGTTTCGCGGCGGCCGCGGTGCCGGATGACTTTGCAGTCGATGGAGGCGCACTCGCAGCGCTGGCATCGGCCGCGGGCCCTGGCGCGGCGGCGGCGCCCTCCTGAATGATCGCCAAGACCTGGCCGCTGGTCACCGTGGCACCGTCCTTAAGCCTGATTTCACCGAGCACGCCGGCCGCGGGGGCGGGAACCTCCAAGACAACCTTGTCGGTCTCCAGGTCCACGAGATTTTCATCGCGCGCCACGGCATCACCGGGCTTCTTATGCCATGAGACGAGCGTGGCGTCAGCCACCGACTCCGGCAGCTGCGGCACGCGAACTTCGATTGTCATGACCCCGTCCTAGTTTGAGCCGCCGCTTGGCGCGTCGTTTGTCGAGAGGTTTCTTCAGGCGGTGCGCCCTGGAGCGCCGCGGTGACCAGATTTTTCTGCTGCTGCTCGTGCAGGGCGGCAATACCCGTGGCAGGAGCCGCCGCACCGGCGCGCCCCGCGTACAGAAGCTCGTGTTGCGGGCCCAACTTCGACTGCAATCGATGGCGAATCTGGTACCAACTGCCCTGGTTCTGCGGCTCCTCCTGACACCAGACGACCTCCCGGGCATTCGAATACTTGCGCAGAATCGCCTCGTATTCCTCCGATGGAAAGGGATACAGCTGCTCGAGGCGCACGACGGCGACAGAATCCGCCTTCACTTCGCGCCGCGCCTTGAGCAGGTCGAAATACACCTTTCCGCTGCATAGCACGACGCGCGTCACCGCGGAGGCCTTGAGATCGTCGATCTCGTCGATCACCGGGTAGAACCCGCCCGTGCCGAGCTCTTCGAGCCGCGACACCGACAGGGGATGCCGCAGCAGACTCTTCGGCGTCATCACGATGAGCGGTTTGCGCAGCGGGCGCACCATTTGCCGACGCAGCATGTGGAACATCTGAGCCGGGGTCGACGGCACGCACACCTGCATGTTGTATTCCGCGCACAGCTGCAGGAAGCGCTCCAAACGGGCCGAGGAATGTTCGGGACCCTGGCCTTCGTAGCCATGCGGCAGAAACAGCGTGATACCGGAGAGGCGCCCCCACTTGGCTTCGCCGGAGCTGATGAACTGATCGATGATGACCTGCGCGCCGTTGCAGAAATCGCCGAATTGTCCCTCCCAAATCGTCAAGCAATGCGGTTCGGTGGTCGAGTAGCCGTACTCGAATCCCATGACCGCCTCTTCGGAGAGCACCGAATCGGTCACGGTGAACGCCGGCTGATTGCTCGCCACGTGCTGCAGCGGGACGTAGCGGCGGCCCGTGGTCTGATCGTGCAGCACCGCATGACGGTGGAAGAACGTGCCGCGGCCGCTGTCCTGTCCGGTGAGGCGCACGGAATACCCATCCTGGACCAGGCTCGCGTACGCCAGATTTTCAGCAGCGCCCCAGTCGAGCGCAAGATCGCCGCTCAGCATCCTTTCGCGCGCCTGCATGATGGCGAGAACCCGCGGGTGCAGCACCCAGTCCGAGGGATACGAAGTGATGGCCTTGCCGAGCGAGCGCAGACGGCCCATGTCGACCGCAGTCTTCACCGGCTCCGACCAATCCGCGCCCAGGTATTCGCTCCAGTCCACCGTGTACTTGTTGCCGATGAGGCCGAGCGCCGCCCGCGCCTGCGGCTTGCCCTCATCCAGACCGTCCCGATATTGCTCCATCATCGCAGCCGCCTCCGCGGCCGCAAGCACTCCCTCTGCGCTGAGCTTCTCGGCGTAGATCTGGCGCGCCGTCGGTTTTTTGCGGATCACCTGGTACATGAGCGGCTGGGTGGCCGCGGGCTCGTCCGCCTCATTGTGGCCGTGGCGCCGATAGCACACCAGGTCGATCACCACGTCCTTGTGGAATTTCATCCGGTATTCGAGCGCGAACCGCGCGACGAAACACACCGCCTCGGCATCGTCGGCGTTGACGTGGAAAATCGGCGCTTCGACCATCTTCGCGACGTCGGAGCAATAGAGCGTGGAGCGCGCATCGCGCGGATCGCTGGTGGTGAATCCCACCTGATTGTTGACGATGACGTGCACGGAGCCGCCGGTGTAGAAGCCGCGGGCTTGCGAGAGCTGCAGAGTCTCCATGATGACGCCTTGACCGGCGAATGCCGCGTCGCCATGAATCTGCACCGGCAAAACCTTATCGCCCGGTGTATCTCGGCGCCGTTCCTGCCGTGCGCGCACCGAGCCCTCGACCACCGCGTTGACGACCTCCAAATGCGAGGGGTTGAACGCCAGGGCGACGTGCACGTTGCCCGATGCGGTTTTCAAGTCGGAGGAAAAGCCCTTGTGGTACTTGACGTCGCCCGAACCGCGCACCTTGGCAGGATCGTACTGGCCTTCGAATTCGCTGAACAAGTCCTTCGGCGACTTGCCGAGCAGGTTCACCAGCACGTTGAGGCGGCCGCGATGCGCCATGCCGATGACGGCCTCCTCCACGCCGAGCTTCCCGCCTTGCTGCACCAGATCGTCGAGCAAGGGGATGAGACTGTCGCCGCCCTCGAGCGAGAATCGCTTCTGACCCACGTACTTCGTGTGCAGGTAGCGCTCCAATCCTTCCGCCGCGGTCAATTGCCAAAGAATGTTCTTTTTTTCCTCGGCGCTGAAGCGCCGCTGCAGGCGTGCCACTTGGAAATTATCCTGCAGCCACAGGCGCTCATCCGTGTTCGAAACGTGCGCAAACTCCGCACCGATCGTATCGGCGTAGATGTAGGTCAGGTCCGCGAGAATGTCCTTCAGCTTGGCGCGCTCCGGAATCGCCTGATTGCGGCTGCCGGTGAAGAATTCGGTGTCGAGGTCGGCATCCGACAGGCCGAGGTATTGCAGATCGAGCACATAGGGCTTGGCGCGGACCTCCAGACCGAGCGGATCCAGGCGGGCGGCCAGGTGACCGCGATTCGCATAGATCTGGATGAGGCGGGACACGGCGCCCTGCTTGGCGCTGGCTCCAGCCGCCTCCCCGCCGGGCACCCCGCCGCGCGCGGGCGGCAATTGGAGGCTCGCCGCCAAGCGATCGCGAATCGGACCATGGGCGACTTCGCGGGCCCCGCCCTTCAATTGACCGAAGTACGCCGCCCACGCCGCATCGACCGCACCCGGATCCTTCAGGAACCGCTCGTACAGCTCTTCGATGAAATCGGCATTGCCGCCGGACAGTGCCGTGGTTGCCAATTGGTCGGCGAGTGATTGACTCATAGGGTTGGAGCGGTAAAAAACTTCAAGTGCATCAACATGATGAGAGGTGGGTGCGGGTTTACAAACCGGTCGCTAGTTTAGCCGAAGGCGCCACAATATGGAATGTGACGGCGTCCGGCAGAATTACAAGATCGGCTCGCCGACGCTGCCCTTGATGAGGGAAATCTCGTACAGAATGAGACTTGTGTATGCGATCAGGACCCCGTAGAGCACCCACTCGACCAGCAGCAGACGCATGAATCGGTAGCGCGCCGCGTACACCATCAGGACCACGCCGGCGCTGGTCATGGCCATTTTCAGCGTCGCGAACATCGCCACGTTGCCGTAGACCAGCCGCGCCATGAGGGGGTTCACCTCGACGGCGCCCCTTTGCAGCAAAACCAGCGTCAATAATGCATCCACGATGCACATGATGAGGATGCCGATCGAGACGGCGAGCAAGTGCGAGGAATGCCAATCGACGGAATGAACACCGGTGTCGCCGCTGCGTCTCGCCGGGGACCGCCGGCGGGGGTTGATGCTGCCGTAATACAGGGACCACCAGACGCGCCGGCGTCTCTCGACGCGATCGCGCCGCTCGCGGTTCGATCCGGGGCCGGCATGCTGGGGAGGATGCTGCATCGATCGCACTATCGCGATTCGCAGGGGCATTCGGCAAGCTCGATGCGTCATAATACGCCGCCGCACCAACCATTTTTTGCTAGGAAGCGGTCACCAAGCGGGCGACGAACTCGCTCACCGGCATCGCGGCCAGGGCGTTTCGGTCCGCGAACATCGCCTGTATCGATTCGGTCTGTCTCGGGCCAAAATGCGCCGCCACGCTGGCCTCGAACTTCTTCACCAGCTTGGGGCTGCCTTCATCGCGGCGCTTGCGGTGACCGATGGGGTAGTCCACCTGAACGCGCCGGCCGGCCGAGCCGTCCTTGAAGAACACTTGCACCGCGTTGCCGATGTAGCGCTTGGCCGGGTCGTAGTACTCCTGTGTGAACGTCGCGTTCTCCCTGACCTGCATCTTGGCGCGCAGCGCATCGAGGCGCGGATCTTCGGCGATGCGGTCCTCGTAATCCTCGGCCTTGAGTCTGCCGAACACCAGGGGAATCGCCACCATGTACTGAATGCAGTGGTCGCGATCAGCCGGATTTGCCAGCGGCCCCGTCTTGTCGATGATGCGAACGCCCGGTTCCTGCGTCTCTATCGTAACGCGCTCTATCTCGCCTAGCCGCGGCGCGATTTCGGGGTGCAGGATCATTGCCGCTTCGACCGCCGTCTGCGCGTGAAACTCCGCCGGATACGATATCTTGAACAGCACGTTCTCCATCACGTAGCTACCGAAGGGCTGCGGCAGGGACAGCGCCTTTCCCTTGAACAACACATCCTGAAAGCCCCAGGTCTTGGCGGTGAGCGCCGATGGATACCCCATCTCGCCCTTGAGCGCCAACAACGCGTGGCGCACGGCCCTGCTGGTCGCGTCGCCGGCGGCCCAGCTCTTGCGCGAACCGGTATTCGGAGCATGCCGGTAGGTCCGCAGGGCACCGCCGTCGATCCAGGCGTTGGAGACCGCGGCGATGACCTGTTCGCGCGAGGCCCCGAGCATCGCGGCGACCACCGCAGTGGAGGCGACGCGTACCAGAAGCACGTGATCGAGCCCGACACGGTTGAAGCTGTTCTCCAGGGCGAGCACGCCCTGAATTTCATGCGCCTTGATCATGCCGGTGAGCACGTCGCGTACGGTAATGGACGATCCTGAGCGCGAAAGGAAATCGGCCGCGGCGAGGATGCCGCCCAGATTGTCCGAAGGGTGACCCCATTCTGCGGCCAGCCAGGTGTCGTTGAAATCCAGCCAACGAATCATGGCGCCGATATTGAAGGCGGCGTTGACGGGGTCGAGCTCGTAGGCCGTGCCGGGAACCCGTGCGCCGTTGGTGAGCGTCGCGCCAGGCACCACCGGTCCCAGCAATTTCGTGCAGGCCGGATATTTCAGCGCCTGAAAACCGCAGGCCAGCGTATCCATGAGGCAGTAGCACGCGGTCTCGTAGGCGAGAGGGCTCTTGATCTCGAAGCTCAACGCGTAATCCGCAATCGCCGTCAGTATGGAATCGGGGGCCGGACGCTCTGCGGACTTGATATCGTGGGACATGAGGTGTCGGGTTCTCGAGGGGTCTTACGGGCGCCGCGCCAGCGGGACGAAGGGGAGATTTTCCGGGCCCGTGTAATTGGCGCTCGGCCGAATGATCTTGCCGTCCTCGCGCTGCTCGATGATGTGCGCCGCCCATCCTGAAGTGCGGCTGATGACGAACAGGGGGGTGAACATGGCCGTCGGGACCCCCATCAGGTGATACGACACGGCGGAGAACCAGTCGAGATTCGGGAACATTTTCTTGATCTCGTGCATCACCGATTCGATCCGTTCGGCAACCGCGAACCCCCGCATGTCGTTCGCCTCGCGCGCGAGCTTGAGCGAGACCTGCTTGATGATCTGATTGCGCGGATCCGCTGTCGTGTAGACCGGATGACCGAATCCGATGATGACCTCCTTGCCGGCCACCCGGCGGCGGATATCCGCTTCTGCGGCCTCAGGTGTGTCATAGCGGCTCTGAATCTCGAACGCGACTTCGTTGGCGCCGCCGTGCTTCGGCCCTCGCAGGGCGCCGATGGCGCCCGTGATGCAGGAGTAAAGATCCGAACCCGTCCCCGCGATCACGCGGGCCGTGAACGTCGAGGCGTTGAATTCATGCTCGGCGTAGAGATTGAGCGAGGTGTGCATGGCACGCACCCAGGACGCAGAGGGCGCGCGGCCGTGCAACAGATGCAGGAAGTGGCCGCCGATCGAGTCGTCGTCCGTCTGCACGTCGATGCGCCGGCCATCCCGCGAATAATGATGCCAGTAGCACAGCATCGAGCCTAGGGAAGCCAGCAGCCGATCGGCGATATCGCGTGCACCCGCGCCGCGGTGATCCGCCGGCTCGGGAATGCAGCAGCCGAGTGCGGAAACACCGGTGCGCAGCACGTCCATGGGGTGGCTTGCGGCAGGCAGTTGTTCGAGCACGGTCGCGACGGCGGCGGGCAGTCCCCGCAGCGCTTTCAATTTGGCCTTGTAGGCGCCAAGCTGCGCGCGATTCGGCAACTTCTCGTGGACCAGCAGATGGGCGATCTCCTCGAACTCGCATTCGCCGGCGATGTCGAGAATGTCGTAGCCGCGGTAGTGAAGATCATTGCCGGTTCTGCCGACGGTGCTGAGCGCGGTGTTGCCCGCCGCCACTCCCGACAAAGCCACCGATTTCTTGGGTTTGAACGCGCCGGTATGGCCTTCAGTTTCGGACATGCTCACTCCTCAAAGCCCCGTCACTTTTCCTTTCCCGCGGCGAATAGCTCGTCCAGCTTGGCCTCGTACGCGTGATAGTCCAGGTACTTGTACAAGTCCGCACGCGTCTGCATCAGATGCAGCACGTTTTTCTGCGTGCCGTCGCGGCGTATCGCCTCGTAGGCGGCGAGTGCCGCCGCATTCATCGCACGATAGGCGGAGCAGCAATGCAAAACGATGTCGACGCCGACCGAACCCAGTTCCTCGCGCGTGTACAGGGGCGTCTGGCCGAATTCCGTGATGTTGGCGAGAATCGGCACCTTCACCGCGTCCTTGAACCGCCGATACATGGCCAGATCGGTGATCGCCTCCGGAAATATCATGTCGGCGCCCGCCTCGACGCAGGCGATCGCGCGCTCTATGGCGCGGTCGATGCCCTCCACAGCCAGCGCGTCGGTGCGCGCCATGATCACGAATGCGGCATCGGTGCGTGCGTCCACGGCCGCCTTGACCCGATCCACCATTTCTTGCCTCGAGACGACTTCCTTGCCGGGCCGGTGGCCGCAGCGCTTGGCCCCCACCTGATCTTCGATGTGCAGGCCGGCCGCGCCTTGCTTGATGAAGGATTTCACGGTGCGCGCGATATTGAAGGCTCCTCCCCATCCCGTGTCGGCATCCACCAGCAGCGGCAGCGGGCAGGCGTCCGTGATGCGGCGTATGTCGATCAGCACATCGTCCATGGTGCTGATCCCTAAATCGGGGACCCCCAATGAATTGGCGGCGACACCTCCGCCGGACAAATACAGAGCCCTGAAGCCGCAGGCGGCTGCCATGCGGGCCACATAGGCGTTGATGGCTCCGACGATCTGCAAGGGGCGCTCCGCCACCACAGCGGCGCGCAGTGCGGCACCCGGCGATGTGTTCTGCGCGCTCATATTCGTCCCGCCACCGGAATCAAGGCACCGGTGACGGCGCGCGCCTCGTCGGATACCAGGAAGGCGATTACCTCGGCGGCATCCGCGGGGCTCACCCAACGCGTGAAATCCGCGTGGGGCATGTCGAGCCGATTTCTCGGTGTATCGAGGGTGCCGGGCAATATTGCATTGACTGTGATGCCATTGTCCTTCAACTCGTCCGCCAGAGCCTCGGTCAATCTCGCCACCCCGGCCTTGGATGCCGCGTACGCTCCCATCCCGGCTGCGGCCTTCGCCGCAGCCATTGCCCCCACGTTGACGATGCGTCCGCCGCCCGACTTGAGCAGGTGAGGCAGCGCCGCCTGGCAGGATACGACGGCGGTTGCGAGATTGAGTTGGTACATCGATTCCCAGCTATGGAGGGTGCCGCCGGAGAGCTTCTCCCAGGTGAAGCCGCCGGCAATATTGACCAATCCGTCCAGACGGCCGGCCTCCTCGACAATGCGCGCCATCGCCGAGCGGGCGGCGTCCTCCCGCGTCAAATCGACGCCGCGGTAATGCAATGAACCCGGCGGCTGCGCAGGCGCCGGCGAATTCTCATGAGCGAGCAACGCCAGCCTCGCGCCATAGCCGCTCAAGCTCACTGCGGCAGCCCGGCCCAGAACGCCGTCACTTCCGGTAATTGCCAGAACCTTGCCCGATAATTTCACGCTGCAATTATCCTCGATCCGACCAGGATGTCTCAGTGACCAAACCGCTCAAAACGGCTGAGCGGATTTGCAACATGCGTCGCTCAGCTCCGTGGCTCTCTCAAGAGTGCAAGGCGCGGCGAAATTCGCCCGGAGATGCACCGGTCCATTTTCGAAACGCCCGATGGAATGCGCTGCGTTCGGAAAAGCCCAATTCCACGGCGATGTCCATGACGCTGCGGCCGGAGTGGCTCAAATAGCCGATCGCCAAGTCCCGCCGCAACTGGTCCTTGATCGATTGATAGGAGGCGCCCTCCTCGTGGAGGCGGCGGCGCATGGTGGCGGGGGTCAAATTCAGCTCGACGGCCAGGCTCTCGAAATCCGGCGCCTCGCCGGGCGCGAACTGCCGCAGCCGCCGTCTGACCCTCGCGGTGAGGCTGCTGCCGTTCTTGTATTTCAACAGGATGCTCTCCGGCGCCGTGCGCAGGAATTCCTTGATGGACCGCTCGTTCTGCACCACCGGCAGGTCGAGATGGGCGTCCTCGAACACAATGGCGGTGTTGGGCCTGGCAAAGCGCAAATCCGCGCAGTACATCAGCCGGTATTCCGCGCTGTGCGCAGGTTCCTCGTAGCTGAACTCGGTGCGCAGGATGGGTATTCGCCGCCCCACCAGCCAGCAGGACACCCCATAGAGCAGCAGCAATAAAAGCTCGTGTGCGAAGACCCGCCGGCCGGCACCCGCGGCCCGCTCATGAAGCACTATCCTCGCCTCGCCCGAGTCTCGAACCAGGGTCCCCGAGATGTCGTCCAGAATGAGGGAATAGAAGCGCAAGCTGCGATCGAGCGCCTGGGCCAGGGTTTTGCACGCCACCGCCGAGTGGCACAGCATTGCGAAGCTGCCGCTCTTCATGCGGCGCGAATCCTGGCCGAAGAACTCATCGTCGAGCAACAATGCAACGCTGCGCCACAGCGCGCCGTAATGCTTCGCTGAGACTCGTGCCTGCGGTACCTCCAGCAGGGTCGGTGACAGTCCCACCTTGGTCAGCAACTCGTCGGCGTTCAAGCCGCGGTCACGCACGCTTTGCAGGGCGGCGGCGACGAAGCAGATCGAGATGGTTCCGGGTTCGGCGGGGCGGGCGGCCGTGGCAGCCGCCGCCCGGCTCACCAGCCTCGATTCGGTATTGACATTTCGCCTGCCCATAAAGGTCGCTAGTTTACGCGATACGCTCGGCGCCGGATCACGTAAACTAGCGGCCTCAAGGCTTGGCGCCGACTCATCGTTCTCGAGGCAATCATGACCACTCAACCCGCGGCACTCCCGCAGCGAATATCCGCCGTCAAAATGCTGCTCGACGGCAAATTCATCGATTCGCATACCGGCGAATGGCATGATGTCGTCAATCCGGCGACTCAGGAGGTGCTTGCGCAGGTTCCCTTCGCCACCGATGAGGAAATCAACGCCGCCGTGGCCTCTGCCAAGCGGGCCTTCAAGAGTTGGAAGAACACGCCGTTGGCCGCGCGCGCGCGCATCATGCTCAAGCTTCAGGGGCTGGTGCGCGAAAATATGGCCCGCATCGCGCTGACGTTGAGCGCAGAACAGGGTAAGACTCTGGCGGACGCCGAAGGGGATGTGTTCCGCGGCCTCGAAGTGGTCGAGCACGCCTGTTCGATCGGCAGCCTGCAATTGGGCGAGTTCGCCGAGAATGTGGCCGGCGGGGTGGATACCTACACCCTGCGCCAGCCGATCGGCGTGTGCGCGGGCATCACGCCTTTTAATTTTCCCGCCATGATCCCGCTGTGGATGTTCCCCATGGCCATCGTCTGCGGCAACACCTTCGTGCTCAAGCCGTCGGAGCAGGACCCGTTGACCCCGATGCTGTTGGCCGAGCTTGCGCTCGAGGCCGGCGTGCCGCCGGGCGTGCTGAACATCATCCATGGCGGCAAACGCGCCGTCGATGCGCTGTGCACTCACCCCGACGTCGCCGCCGTCTCCTTCGTGGGATCGACCGCCGTCGGCACGCACGTCTACGGCCTGGCGTCGCAGCACGGCAAGCGCGTGCAATGCATGATGGGAGCCAAGAATCACGCCGTCGTGATGCCCGATGCGAACAAGGAACAATCGCTCAATGCGCTGGTCGGAGCCACCTTCGGCGCCGCCGGACAGCGCTGCATGGCCACCTCGGTTACCGTGCTGGTGGGTGAGGCGCGCAAATGGATACCGGACATCGTGGCCAAGGCGAAGACGCTCAAGGTCAGCGCGGGCGTGGAGAAAGGCGCGGACCTCGGGCCCGTGGTGTCCAAGAACGCGAAACACCGTATTCTGGGCCTGGTGGAAGACGGTATCAGGGAAGGCGCCAAGCTCGAACTGGACGGGCGCGCCATCAAGGTTCCGGGCTATGACAAGGGCAACTTCATCGGACCGACGATATTCTCCGGGGTGACGCCGAAGATGAAGATCTACACCACCGAGATCTTCGGGCCGGTGATGGTCATCGTCGGCGTCGACACGCTGGACGAGGCGATCGCCCTGGTCAACGACAACCCTTTCGGCAACGGCACCGGCATTTTCACGCAAAGCGGCGCGGTCGCCCGCAAATTTCAAAACGAAATCGACGTCGGGCAGGTGGGCATCAACGTGCCGATTCCTGTGCCCGTACCGATCTTCAGTTTCACCGGATCGCGCGGCTCCAAGCTCGGTGATCTTGGCCCCTACGGCAAACAGGCGGTGCAGTTCTACACACAGACCAAGACCGTTACCACGCGCTGGTTCGAGGACGGCGGCACTTCCGCCGGCGTGAACACCACCATCAGCCTGAAGTGAACCGCAATCGGCTCCGGCTGCGCGGGAGGGCGGCCGCCTCATGGAAGTGTTGAGCGAAATTCGCAATCACATTGCGTTTCTGACGCTGAACCGACCCGCCGCGCTCAACGCCCTGTCGCTCGACATGATCGTTCGGCTGCGCGCGCTGCTCGATGAGGTTTCCGCCGACCCGCGCGTTTATGCCGTCCTGATCCGGGGCTCAGGCGACAAGGCATTTTGCGCAGGCGGAGACCTGCGCGCCCTGTATCAGAGTTTCCAGGACAAGGGCTCAGTGCATCGCGAGTTTTTCGCCGCCGAATATGCACTCGACCATTCGCTGTACTCATATCCCAAGCCCTTCCTGGCCGTCATGGACGGCATCACCATGGGCGGCGGAGTGGGAATAGCTCAGGCTGCCACGCTGCGCATCGTCGGCGACCGAACGCGAATGGCCATGCCGGAAGTGGCCGTCGGATTCTTTCCCGACGTGGGCGCAAGCCACTTCCTGTCGCGGCTTCCCGGTGCGCTCGGAATCTATCTTGGACTGACCGGAGTGCAGATACGGGGCGCCGATGCCCTGTACAGCCAGCTGGCCGACGTGTACCTGCCGCCCGCCGCCATCGAATCGCTTGAGCAGGACCTGGCAGCCATGCGCTGGGGCGACGATCGGGAGGCGGATTTGCGAAACTTCGTCCGCGGGCGCGCGGCCCTCGGTTTGCCCGCGCCCAGCTTGAGCGTACTGCGTCCGGCCATCGATGCTCATTTCTCGCTTCCCGCGGTTCGCGACATTCTGGCGTCCCTCGAGGCGGAAACCCGGGCCGAATACGCCGATTGGGCGAAGGTTTCCCTTCAACTGTTGCGCAGCCGCTCACCCACCATGCTCAGTGTCACCCTGCGCGCGCTTAGGCGAGGCAGGGAGCTCCCGCTTGCCGCGTGCTTTCGCATGGAGCTTGCCCTGGCTCAGCAGTGCTTCGAACAGGGCGATTTCATCGAGGGAGTTCGCGCCCTGATTATCGACAAGGACAAATCGCCGCACTGGACTCCGCGCCGCATCGAGGATGTCGGTGAGGCCGTGGTCGACGCTTTCTTCAGTCATCGGTAGGCATCGAGAACCGCATTATGCAGCTAAAGGACACGCGCGCCGTCATCACCGGAGGAGCTTCCGGACTGGGCCTTGCGGTGGCGAACCGAATCGTCGCCGCCGGCGGGCGCGTTGCCATCCTCGACGTGAACGCGGCACAAGGGGCAGTCGCCGCCGCATCGCTCGGCGAGCGCGCATTCTTCATCGAGACCGACGTGACCGACGAGGCCGCGGCTGACGGCGCGATCGTCGGCGCACGGGAGAGAATGGGAGGGGTCAATGCGGCGGTCAATTGCGCGGGCATCGGCGCACCCGCCCGCCTGATTGGACGACAGGGCGTGATGCCGGGCGCGTTCTTTCGCAAAATGATCGAAATCAACTTGGTCGGTACCGTATTGATCTCGAAGGCGGCGGCCGCGGCAATGCAGCAGAATGCTCCCAATGCTTCGGGCGAGCGCGGTGTGATCGTCATGACGGCATCGGTGGCCGCTTTCGACGGTCAGATCGGACAGGTGGCATATTCTGCATCGAAAGGCGGGATCGTTGCGATGACGCTGCCCATGGCGCGGGAACTCGCTTCGTCGGGAATTCGCGTCATGACCGTCGCGCCCGGTCTGTTCGCGACCCCCATGATGAAGGCGCTGCCGCAGGAGGCGCAGGACTCATTGGGCAAGCAGACCCCGTTTCCGCCGCGGCTCGGCGAGCCCGATGAGTTCGCCGCCCTGGTCGCTCAGATCATCGAGAACACCATGCTCAATGGGGAGACCATTCGCATCGACGGGGCGATCAGGATGCAGGCGCGCTAGCGCAGCGTTTCCGCCTTTTGGCCGTATGCGTCCGGTTATTTCACCGCCGCCTTTAGCGCCTCGACGATTGCATCGCGCGACTTCGCATCCGCCACATCGATCACGATGCGCGCTGCACCACCCGGCTTCTGTTGCACCTGCACGTGCACGGCCTTCGTCTTCAATACCTCGGTCATCGCGGACGGTTCCCGTCTTCCGGCGGAATGGCCGGCCTCATCGCTGCGGCCCTTTCGGACCAGATTTTCCGTCTCCCGCACCGACAATCCGCGTTCCGCCACGAGCTTCGCCAAACGCACCCGCCCATCGTCGCCGGCCAGCCCGAGCAGCGCCCGCGCATGGCCCATGCCGATGGCTTTGGAATCGATGAGGTCCACGACGGGTGCGGGCAAATCCAACAGTCGAATGAGATTGGAAACGGCGGCGCGCGAGCGGCCTATGGTTTCCGCGATTTCGGAGTGGGTGAGGGAGAACTCTTCGATCAAGCGCTTGAGCGCCCTCGCCTCTTCTGCGGACGTCAGATCCTCGCGTTGAATATTCTCGATGAGCGCGACCGCCACCGCCTCCTTGTCCGACAGCTGACGAACGATGACGGGTATGTCGGCGAGGCCCGCCAACTTCGCGGCTTGCCAGCGGCGCTCGCCGGCCACAATTTCATATCTTGCGGCACCGGATCCCGCCGGCAGCGGGCGCACCACGATCGCCTGAATCACGCCGCTGGCCTTGATCGAGGCCGCGAGCTCCTCGAGCGGCTGCCGGTGTATCTCGCGCCGCGGCTGAAAGGCGCCGGTCTGCATGAGCGAGATGGGCAGCGTCCCGCCGCCGCGGCTGGGGCTGACGGTGAGCTGCGCGCCCAGCAGCGACTGTAGACCCCGGCCCAATCCTTTCGTGGGTGCGACCATGGTCCGAAGACTACCCCATTTGGCGCATGCCCGGCATCAGGGGCAGGGTCCTGACCCGCCCCAGGACCCTGCGCCGGGAAATCAATCTGTCGTACAAGCTCACATACGGCGGCGGCGCGACATTGAAGTACCATTCGGCAAGGAGGAAATGCAACATGACGAAATTCGCCATTACCCTGCTCGCCGGGTTCACGCTTGCACAACCGGCGCTGCCGGCAGCCGCAGATCATGCGGCCGGCGGCGGCACCAAGACGAGTTCCTTCGTCCCGCACCCGCATACCGGGAAGCACGTCTATGGGGCACCCGTTCAGCCGGCTGTCGTCGGCCACCGCGCAAAGACTTCTCATCACAAGCACACGCCGAAGAAGCGACCATCGAGGGCCGCGAATTGACGAGCCGAGCACTGTCGATTCCGGGGGGCTTGCTTCGTCGTAGTGAATGTCAGCACTTGGAATTGGCCAAGTTGCAGTGCTGTGGTGCGTAAGTTGTCGACAGCCCGCTGGGCACAAATAAAGGAGAGGTCATGAGCACGAACAATACTTATCTCGCAGTGTTTCTCGGCAGTAAATCCAGTCCGCGGCGAGCGGCCTGGGATGCACTTCCCGAAGGCGAGCGCCGTGCGAAGGAACGAGAAGGCATGGCGGCCTGGAAGGCATGGGTCGACAAACATCACGCCGCCATTGTCAGCATGGGTGGACCATTGGGGAAAACCAAGCAGGTCACCCCACACGGGATCGGCGACGCGAGCAACGACATGGGCGCTTTCACGGTCGTGCGCGCGGATTCGCACGAGGCCGCCGCCAAGCTCTTCGACAAGCATCCGCACTTTGCGATTTTCCCGGGCGATTGCGTCGAGATCATGCCCGTGCTGCCCATTCCAGGCGGCTAGAGGACACGGCGGACGGTGGAAGATCGGTGACCCAGCGTGCGCAATTCGACCGCGCCCAAAATTTCGCGCCGGCGCGCCTCGCTCGCGCGCGACCATTCGGTGATCTCGCCGATGGTGCGGCGGCAGCCGATGCACAGTCCCCGGCCGTCCAATCGACAGATGTCGATACAGGGCGACGGCACCGCCGCCCCGCTCAATGCTGCGTCGACCATTGCCTGAGCACTCGGTGAATGGCGTCGAGCCCATCGGTCAGCGCCGCCGGCCCGGGCTGCAGAATAATCGGCGATTTGATCTCGTGCAGCTCCCCGTCGCGCACCGCGGGCACCCCGCCCCAGCCTGCCCGTGCGGCCACCCGATTCGGACGGAAGCGCTTGCCGCACCAGGACCCGAGGATGATATCCGGGGCACGGCTAACGACCTCGCCGGCGTCGCCGAGGATGCGATCCTTGGCCAAAGCGCACAGCGCACGCTCCGGGAAGACATCATCGCCGCCGGCCACGCCGATCAGCTCGCTGACCCAGCGTATTCCGGTGATGAGCGGCTCATCCCATTCTTCGAAGTAGACCCTTGGACGCCGAGGCAAGAGAGCCGCGGCGGCACGCACCCGCTCGATGTGCGCCTCGAGCTCAAGCGCATAGCGCTCCGCCTGGGTTGCGGCCCCGACCAGGGCGCCAAGCCTGCGCACATAACCCAGGATTCCGTCGATGGAGCGATGATTGCTGATCCATACCTCGACGCCGCGTTTGATCAGCGCCTGCGCGATGTCGGCCTGAATGTCGGAGAAGCCGACGACGAAATCCGGCTTCAGCTCGAGAATGCGATCCACCTTGGCGCTGGTAAAGGCCGACACCCGGGGTTTCTCGCGGCGCGCCCGCTGCGGGCGTACGGTGAAGCCGGAGATGCCGACGATCCGCCCTTCCTCCCCGAGCGCGTACAGAACCTCGGTGGGCTCTTCGGTGAGGCAGATGATGCGGCGCGGATATCGACCGTCCATGCGGGTACTCAGACGGGCACCTACAGAACACCCTCGGCGAGCACGCCGGCCGCGCCGTGCACGATGCCGTGCGCCAGCCCCGCGGCCTGCGGCAGCACGTAATCCGCGTAGAATCGCGCAGTCATGATCTTCGCCTGATAGAAGCCGGCTTGCGCACCGTCGCCGGGGGGAGCATCGAGCCGCTGCTGCGAAATCAACGCCGAACGCAGCAGCTGCCAGCCTCCCGCCACGATGCCGAAGAGCTTGAGCAGAGGCACGGCGCCCGCGTATACGGCGGTTAGGTTCGTGGCGTGGTTTTCCACGACATATCCGATCGAGTGCTCCAATGCATCGACGGCGGCGCAATACTGCGGCGCGAGCCCCGACAGATGCGGCCGGCCGGCAAGCGCGGCGGTGAGGGATCTCATCTCAGCAACGGCCGCTCGCGCCGCACGGCCGCCGTCGCGCCCGAGCTTGCGCCCAACCAGATCGTTCGCCTGAATGCCCGTGGTGCCTTCGTAGATCGGCGTAATGCGCGCATCGCGCAGAAACTGCGCGGCGCCGGTCTCCTCCACGAACCCAACACCGCCGTGCACCTGTATCCCCAGCGAGGCGATGTCGACCGAGTTCTCGGTGCACCAGCCCTTGATCACCGGGATCATCAAGTCGGCGAATGCCTGGTGGCGTTCTCTTTCCTCCGTCCGGGGATGCAGGCGGGCGGCATCCAGCGAGACGGCGACCACCGCGGCGAGAGCCCGCATGGCTTCGGTCTGCGACTTCATGAGCAAGAGCATGCGGCGCACGTCGGGATGCCGGACGATGGGCACGCGCGCGCCGCCGCGCACGCCGGCCTCATTGCCTTGAATTCGTTCGCGCGCATAGCAGAGCGCGGCCTGGTACGCGCGCTCGGATATGCCCACCCCTTCGAGGCCCACCGAATAGCGCGCGGCGTTCATCATGATGAACATGTACTCCAGCCCGCGGTTCTCCTCGCCGACCAGTTCACCGAGGGCGCCGCCGTTCTGTCCGAAGGCCAATACACAGGTGGGGCTCGCATGGATTCCGAGTTTGCGCTCGATGGACACGCAGTGAACGTCGTTGCGCGCACCCAGGGAGCCGTCGTCGTTGACCAGATATTTCGGCACCAGGAACAGGGAAATGCCCTTGACGCCTTCCGGCGCCCCGGACACCCGCCCAAGCACCATGTGCACGATGTTGCCCGTCAGGTCGTGCTCGCCGTAGGTGATGAAGATCTTCTGGCCCGTGATTCGGTAGCGGCCGTCGCCGGTGGCAACGGCACGCGTACGCACTGCCGACAGGTCCGAGCCGGCCTGCGGCTCCGTGAGGTTCATGCTGCCGGTCCATTCGCCCGCGATCATCCTCGGCAGGTACCTGCCCTTCTGCGCCGGCGAGCCGCGCAGCTCTATGGCATCGATGGCGCCGCGCGTCAGCATCGGACATAGCGCGAAGGCCACATTGGCGCCGTTCCACATCTCCTCGACCAGCGCTGACAGGACCCTGGGCAGGTTTTGTCCGCCGAACTGCGCGGGACAGGACAAGGCGTTCCAGCCGTCGGCCGTGAATCGCGAGTAGGCTTGCTTCCACCCCGCGGCGGTCAGCACCCCTCCATCCTGCCAGCGGGCGCCTTGCATATCGCCGCTGCGGTTGAGCGGAGAGAGCACCCCGCCCGCGAATTTGGCCGCCTCCTCAAGCACCGCGCCGGCCACATCCGGCGTGACGTCGCCGAAGCCGGGCAGCTGCGCGAGCAGCTCATGATCCACCAACTCGCGCAGCACGAATTTCATATCCGCAAGCGGCGCCTGATAGTCGTTCATAAGGCTCTCGGCGTCCTTACATGTTGCGGCGGTAGCGCCCGCCTACTTCGTACAAAGCATGGGTTATCTGGCCGAGGGAACAGCCCCTCACGGCCTCCATCAGTACCTCGAAGGTATTGCCGTTGTCGATGACCGTGCGCCGCAAACGATCGAGCAATTCCGCCGTCCGCCCGGCATGCGCCTGCCGGAAGCGCCCGAGCCGCTCGAGTTGCGAGCGCTTCTCTGCATCGGTGGAACGCGCCAATTCGATCGTGCCCGGCGCGGCCTCGTGCTGCGGGTTTTGAAAGGTGTTGACGCCGACGATGGGATACGAGCCGTCGTGCTTGCGGCGTTCGTAGTACAGTGATTGTTCCTGTATCTTGCCGCGCTGATAGCCGCTCTCCATGGCACCGAGGACGCCGCCGCGCTCTGCGATCGCGTCGAATTCCTTGAGCACCGCCTCTTCGACGAGATCGGTCAGCTCCTCGATGATGAAGCTGCCTTGATTGGGGTTCTCGTTCTTCGCAGGGCCCCACTCGCGGTTGATGATGAGCTGAATCGCCATGGCGCGGCGCACGCTCTCCTCGGTGGGCGTGGTGACGGCCTCATCGTACGCGTTGGTGTGCAGGCTGTTGCAATTGTCGTAGATGGCGCACAGCGCCTGCAGGGTGGTGCGGATGTCGTTGAACGCCATCTCTTGGGCGTGCAGCGAACGCCCCGATGTTTGTACATGGTACTTGAGTTTCTGGCTGCGTTCGTTGGCGCCGTATTTATTCTTCATGGCCACGGCCCAAATGCGCCGCGCGACGCGGCCGATGACGGAATATTCCGGATCCATGCCGTTGGAGAAGAAGAACGACAGGTTGGGGGCGAAATCGTCGACGTGCATGCCGCGCGCCAGGTAGGACTCCACGTACGTGAAGCCGTTGGCGAGGGTGAATGCAAGCTGCGAGATGGGATTCGCGCCCGCTTCGGCGATGTGGTAGCCGGAGATCGAGACCGAGTAGAAGTTATGCACCTGGTGATGCACGAAATACTCCTGCATGTCGCCCATCATCTTCAGGGCGAATTCGGTCGAGAATATGCAGGTGTTCTGACCCTGATCTTCCTTCAATATGTCGGCCTGCACGGTGCCGCGCACCGTCGACAAGGTCCAGGCGCGGATCTTCTGATATTCGTCCGCAGTGGGCTCGCGTCCGTTCTCCTTCTGGAACTTCTCCACCTGTCCGTCGATGGCTGTATTCATGAACATGGCCAGAATCATCGGCGCCGGGCCGTTGATGGTCATGGACACCGAGGTGGTGGGCGCGCACAGGTCGAAGCCCGAGTACAGGACCTTCATATCGTCCAGCGTGGCGATCGACACCCCGGCGTTGCCCACCTTGCCGTAGATGTCCGGGCGCAGGTCCGGGTCCCAGCCGTACAGCGTCACCGAATCGAAGGCGGTGGACAGGCGGTGCGCAGGCATGCCTTCGGACAGCCGCTTGAAGCGCTGATTGGTGCGCAGGGCATCGCCCTCGCCCGCGAACATGCGGGTGGGATCCTCGCCCTCGCGCTTGAAGGCGAACACGCCCGCGGTGTAGGGGTAGGAGCCGGGCACGTTCTCCTTGAGCAGGAAGCGCAGGATCTCGCCGTGGTCCTCGAAGCGCGGCAGCGCCACTTTGCGGATTTTCGTCCCCGACAGAGAATCGTGCCGGAGCTGGGTGCGAATCTCCTTGTCGCGGATCTTCACCACGTACTCGGCTTGGGCGTACAGCTCCTGGGTCTTCGGCCATTGCGCAAGCAGCTTGGCCGCGGCGGAGTCGAGCTCGGCGCCCTTGGATGCGATCAGCTCGTCGAAGCCCGCAACCGCACGCCCCGACCCCGCAAACAGGGCCTTGGACGTTTGCAACGCCTGGCGTTCGTGCGCCAGGCGCGACTGGCGCCCCACCTCGCGGTGGAACTCGCGCAGCGTCTCTGAAATCTCAGCCAGGTAGCGCGCTCGCTCAGGAGGCACGATGGCGCGGCCGCGCGATGACGCCTTCACCGTCACCCGCGGCAACCGAGGCGGGCCGAGCTTCAAGCCTGCCTGCGTCAAGCGGGGCAGAATCGCCTGATACAGGGCGGTGACGCCGTCGTCGTTGAAGCGCGACGCCATGGTGCCGAAGACCGGCATGCTGTCGGGAGATTGGGTGAACAGCTCATGGTTGCGCTGGTACTGCTTGCGCACGTCCCGCAGTGCATCCTCGGAGCCTTTGCGGTCGAATTTGTTGATGGCGACGAAGTCGGCAAAATCGAGCATGTCGATCTTCTCCAACTGCGAAGCGGCGCCGAATTCTGGGGTCATGACGTACAGCGAGGCGTCGACCAGAGGGACGATGGCGGATTCACCCTGTCCAATGCCGGAGGTCTCGACCACGATCAAATCAAAGCCGCTGATCTTGCATGCGGCCAGGACTTCAGGCAGCGCGGCGGAGATCTCGGTGCCGGTGTCGCGCGTCGCCAGCGAACGCATGAAGATCTTCTCCGAGTCGATCGCGTTCATTCGTATGCGGTCCCCGAGCAGCGCGCCTCCGGTGCGCTTGCGGGACGGGTCGATCGAGATGATCGCGACCCGCAGTCCATCCTCCTGGTCGAGCCGCAGGCGCAGAATGAGCTCGTCGGTGAGCGATGACTTCCCCGCACCGCCCGTTCCCGTGATTCCGAGTACCGGGGTCTTGAGCCCCAAGGCCGCCTGCAGCACGGCCTGGCGGGTTCGCATGGAGTAAGCGCGGTTCTCGACCGCCGTGATCACCCGCGCGAGCTGCCGCCGATCGCCCGTGCGCAGCGCATCCAGCGCTTGCGCCTCTGCGGGAGCGAGCGCCGAGAGGTCGTAGTCGGCGGTGCGGATGAGGTCGTCTATCATGCCCTGCAGACCCATCTTCGCGCCGTCCTCGGGGGAATACAGGCGGGTCACGCCGTAGGCCTGAAGTTCGCCAATTTCCGCGTGCACGATGACACCGCCGCCGCCGCCGAACACCTTGATGTTGTCACCCCCGTTCGCGCGCAGCAGGTCCATCATGTATTTGAAGAATTCGACGTGCCCGCCCTGGTACGAGGTGACCGCCACGCCTTGCACGTCCTCTTGCAGAGCGGCACTGACGATCTCTTGGACCGAGCGGTTGTGGCCCAGATGGATGACCTCTGCGCCCGAGGCCTGCAGCACGCGGCGCATGATGTTGACCGTGGCGTCGTGTCCGTCG
The DNA here is from genome assembly GCA_963702735.1 of uncultured Gammaproteobacteria bacterium. Lineage (GTDB taxonomy): Bacteria > Pseudomonadota > Gammaproteobacteria > Steroidobacterales > Steroidobacteraceae > Bog-1198. The sequence goes on from CAVPDW010000005.1 coordinate 84,501, forward strand.
AACAACGAAGTGGCGGTCACGAACCGAACCTTGTTGGCGGGCCGGTAGGGAGTCGGCTTGGCGGCGATGGAGACGGCGCTCATGGGATGCTTGGGTTGGTTGCCCGGATGCGGGGGCTGATTTGCCCATTTTAGTGAACCCGCACGCCGAAAAGAATGGCCGAATCGGTCGCCCTCTCTGAGCGAATATGCAACAAGGCGGGCCGGGCGATGCGGCACGCTGATTCGCCCTGCTCAGTCGTTGCTGGCAACTCTGTCGACATTCACCCTTCGGGCGTCTGCGACTGCGGCACCGAGCTTTATGCGGCCATCGCGAAGCGGAACGAGGATCGGAGCGACCTCGACTCTCGCCACCCCTTTTTTGTGGTCGATACCTATTTTTTTTGCCGTGGAGGGCGATAGGTCCACGATGCGGCCCCGGATGTAAGGCCCCCTGTCGCGAATGGTCACCACCGCACTTTGTCCTGTCTCCAGGTTGGTGACCTTGGCGGTGGTGCCCAGCGGAAGGGTCTTGCTCGCTGCATTATTGCTCTGCGGCAGCATGGGTGTGCCGTCAGCCATTCTTCTACCGGAAAACATTCGCGCATAGAACGACGCCTTGCCGCGACGTTTATCCCCGGAGCGGTCCAAATTGGGGTTCGCCACGGCCGGTTCGTGCACGGGAGCGGCCGGGTGCCGGGCCGTCGCAGGAGCGTTCGAAACCGGGTCCGCTCCCGCGCTCAAGGCCATGCAAACACCCACACAGCATAGCAATCGTCCAAGTAACCTCATAATGCCGTCGCTTCATGATGATATTGAAGATATTTCCGGCGACAGGATGGACGGCCAGCTGATTTGTGGATAGTGGCCGCCTGCTCGAACTCGCGTAGGACAATGGCCACGCGCTCGCGAGATGCACTGAGGAGGCACAGGCTGCCGGTTGCCTACGCTTATAAAGCCCCCGCCTGCTTTACCCCATCGCCAGATCCGGCATCTTCTTGGGAAAGGCGCCGGCCCTGCTCAGCATGCCCGGAACATCGCGCCCCATGGTTCCGGCCAGCCAGCGTGCGGAGGCGATCAGGCGGTCGAGGTCCAAGCCGGTGCGGTAGCCCGATCGATGCAGCATGTACACCACGTCTTCAGTGGGGACGTTGCCCGTGGCGCGCGGCGCGAAGGGACAGCCGCCGATGCCGCCCAGGGAGGCGTCCACCGTCTTCACGCCGGCCTGCACCGCCGCCCACACGTTGGCGAGACCGGTATTTCGCGTATTGTGAAAGTGCACGCGCACGCCGATCGGCCTGATCGCCGCGCTCACCCTTTCCACGAGCGAGGTCACCTGTCCAGGGCTCGCGACGCCGATGGTATCGGCCAGCGCGATCTCCACCGGACCCGAGGCCGCCGCCGCCCGCGCGATTTCCACCACCCTCGAGGCGTCGACCTCGCCGTCGAAGGGACAGCCGAACGCCGTCGAAATGATGACTTGCGCTCGGCGGGAATGCTCGCGCGCCAGACGCACGACCTCGCAGCACATGGCGAGGGACGCGTCGGACGACATGCCCTGATTGCGCACCGCAAAGCCGTCGGAGGCTGCGCACACCGCGCCCAATTCATCCATGCCCGCTGCGATGGCGCGAAGGGCACCGCGCTTGTTCAACACCAATCCGATGAAGATGACGCCATCACGCCGCGGCAGTTCGGCCGCCACCGCTTCTGCATCGGCCATCTGCGGGACGAGTTTGGGATTCACAAAGCTCGCCGCCTCGATACGGCGCACCCCTGCCTCGAGCGAACGGCGGATCAATTCGAGCTTCTGGGTGGTGGTGAACAGCACCGATTCGTTCTGCAGTCCATCGCGGGGACCGACTTCGATTATTTCAATATCTGACATATTTAACTCTTTCTATTTCATGCAGTTAAGTATGTAATATAATGTTCATTCTGCATCATGCGGCGCCATAGCCGCCGCCGCCGGGGGTGGCGACGACGAAGGTATCGCCCGGCTCCATGGCGACTTCCGCAAGCGCCCCGAGCCGCTGCAACCGGCCGTCGGCACGCTCGACCCAATTCTCGCCCGTCGCGCCGCTCTCGCCGCCCATCAGGCCGAAGGCACCGTAACGCCTGCCGTTGCTCAAGATGGAGGCCGTCATGGCTTCCAGGAAGCGCATCCTGCGCACGCCGCCGTCGCCGCCGCGCCAGCGCCCGGCGCCTCCCGACCCCGCGCGGACGCAATAGGACTCGAGACGCACGGGGAAACGAAACTCCAGGATTTCAGGATCGGTCAGCCGCGAATTGGTCATGTGGATTTGGACCACGCTGGTGCCCGCAAATTCGGGACCCGCGCCTGAACCGCCGGAGATGGTTTCGTAATATTGGTACCGCGCATTGCCGAAGGTGAAGTTGTTCATGGTGCACTGACCCGCCGCCATGACCCCCAACGCCCCGTACAGGGCGTTGGTGATGCAGGTCGATGTCTCGACATTCCCGGCCACCACGGCGGCCGGAAAGCGCGGATTCAACATGCAAGTTTCGGGCACGAGGATGTTCAAGGGCTTGAGGCACCCGGCGTTCAGCGGAATATCATCATTCACCAACGTGCGAAACACGTACAGAACCGCGGCCGTGGTGATCGCCCGGGGCGCATTGAAATTGTTGCGCTGCTCGGCGCTCGTGCCGCTGAAGTCGATGCAGGCGCTGCGCTGCCGCGCATCGATCCGCACTTTGACGTGGATCTCTGCCCCGTTGTCGAGCGGCAGAGTGAACTCGCCGTCCTTGAGCGCCGTGATGACGCGGCGAACCGACTCCTCGGCGTTGTCCTGCACGTGGCGCATGTAGGCGATCACGGTATCGCGGCCGTGCTGCGCAACGATGGATTTGAGCTCCCAAACCCCCTGCTCGTTGGCGGCAACTTGGGCGCGCAGGTCCGCGAGGTTTTGGGCCGGATTGCGCGAGGGGTAGGGTCCCGATTTCAGCAACCCGCACAACGCGGCCTCGCGCAGGGTGCCGCGCTCGACCAGCTTGAAGTTGTCGATCAGCACTCCTTCCTCGGCAATATCGGTTGAAAACGGCGGCATGGAACCGGGGGTGGTACCGCCGATGTCCGCGTGATGGCCGCGCGATGCCACAAAGAAGCTGGGCCGGGAGTCGCCGTCGGCGAGATACACCGGCGTCACCACCGTCACGTCCGGCAGATGGGTGCCGCCATGGTAGGGATCGTTCAGAGCATATACATCGCCGCTGCGCATGTGCGGGTTTTGCGCGATGACGGTGCGGATCGACTCGCTCATCGAGCCCAAGTGCACCGGCATGTGGGGAGCGTTGGCGATCAGCGATCCCTCGGCATCGAACAAGGCGCAGCTAAAATCCAGCCGCTCCTTGATGTTCACCGAGTAAGCGGTGTTCTGAAGCCGCAGCCCCATCTGCTCGGCAATATTCATGAACACATTGTTGAACAGTTCCAGAGTCACCGGCTCGACGCGGGTACCCGCGGCGTGGCGCACGGTGCGGGCCCGAACTCGCTGCAGCTCGATGCACCCCGACCCCGTGATCGAGGCCCGCCAACCCGGCTCGACCACCGTGGTGGCGTTGCGGTCGGCGAGGATCGCAGGGCCGCCGATGCATGCGCCGGCGCGCAATCTCTCAACCCTGTACAGCCCGACCGAACGCCAGCCCGCGGGCTCCTCGTCGGCCATGCAGTACATGCCCACGACGGCGTCCGCAACCGCATCGCCCCCCGTAATCGCGGCGGCCGCCGCGCCGCCGCCCCGTCCGTCCGCCCCGGGGGCGATGCATTCCACGGACACCGACTCGATCACCAGCGATTGCTTCGGCATCAGAAAGGAGAAGCGGCGGCGATAGGCGCGCTCGAAGGCTTCGCGCACCGCCGCCGCCGCGTCGCCCGGTGCGCCTTGCATGGGCAACTCGACCCCCAATGCCGTATCGGTTCCCTGGTAGCGGACGTGCAGGAGGAACACCGTGCGCAGGGCGCCGCCCTCAGGTGCGCCGTCCGTCAGCCCCTGAGCGCGCAGCTCTTCGCCGCCTTCGTTGCGCAGCCGCTCGGCGAGGCGGCGCGCTTCGCGAAGGCCTGCTTCGTCCAGGTCGAGTTCCGCCGCTGCCTCGCGCATCACGATCTGATCCGCGAGCCCCATGCCGTAGGCCGACAGCACGCCCGCCAATGGGTGGCTGAAAACGCGTGTCATGCCGAGTGCATCGGCCACCTGGCAGGCGTGCTGACCGCCTGCACCGCCGAAACATTGCAGGGTGTAGCGGCTCACATCGTAGCCGCGCATGACCGAGATGCGCTTCACTGCGTTTGCCATGCTGGCGACCGCGATCCGCAGGGCGCCTGCCGCCGCCTGCTCCGGGCTGATGGAGTCGCCGGCGGCCGCCGTCATGCGCTGCGCCAATTCGGAAAAGCGCCGTGCCACGATGCCGCCATCGAGGGATTCATCCGCCCCGGGGCCGAAGACCCGCGGAAAGAATTCGGGCTGGATGCGGCCGAGAAGAACGTTCGCGTCGGTCACGGTCAGGGGGCCTTCGCGCCGATAGCTTGCGGGCCCTGGAGCGGCGCCCGCGGATTGCGGGCCCACGCGCAGCCGGGCGCCGTCGAAGCGAATGATGGATCCGCCCCCGGCCGCGATGCTGTGAATGCTCATCATGGGCGCGCGAATGCGCACTCCGCCCAACTCGGTGTCGAACGTGCGCTCGTACTCGCCCGCAAAATGGCTCACATCGGTGGAGGTGCCGCCCATGTCGAAGCCTATGACCCGCGAATGACCCGCCGCCTGCGCGGTGCGCGCCATGCCGACGATTCCGCCGGCAGGGCCTGAGAGAATCGCATCCTTGCCGTGAAAATGATGCGCCCGTGTCAATCCTCCCGAACTCTGCATGAAGAAGAGCGGCACTCCGGGCATGAGACGCGCCACCGCATCGACGTAGCGCCGCAGGATGGGAGAAAGATAGGCGTCGACGACGGTGGTATCGCCGCGCGGCACGAGCTTCATGAGAGGGCTCACCCGATGCGACACGGACACCTGCGTGAAGCCGATTTGACGCGCCAAATTTTCGGCCGCCCGTTCATGCTGTTCGTAGCGGTAGCCGTGAAGAAACACGATGGCGCACGAACGCAAGCCATCGGAGTAGGCCTCTTGCAATAGTGCACGCAGCGCCGCTTCGTCCAGCGGCTCGACGATCTCGCCCCTGGCACCCACCCGCTCCGCGGCTTCTATCACGCGCTCATACAGCATCTCGGGCAGGACGATGTGCCGGTCGAACAGCCGCGGCCTTGCCTGAGTCGCGATCCGCAGCGCGTCGCGAAAGCCGCGCGTGATGACCAACAGCGTGCGTTCCCCCTTGCGCTCGAGCAGCGCGTTGGTCGCCACCGTGGTGCCCATCTTGACGCAGGCCACGCGTTGCGCCGTGATCGATTCTCCGGGCGCCAATCCCAGCAGTCGGCGGATTCCCTCCACCGCCGCGTCGGGGTACTGCGCTGGATTCTCCGACAATAACTTCTCAGTGTGGACCCGCCCGTCCGGCGCGTACCCGACGATGTCGGTGAACGTGCCTCCCCGATCGATCCAGAATTGCCAACGCCCGCCCATGCCGCTTCAGCCGCGCGTCCGGGTTCGCAGGCCGTCCCAGCTCGCGTCGGCGATCCACCCGCCGTCCACGGGCAGACTGACCCCGTTGATGAAACCGCTGCGCTCGTCGTCCGCAAGATAGGCGATCGCCTCGGCGACATCGCCGGCCGTCGCGAAGCGCGCCATGGGCACGCGATCGACGATGTCGGCATCCGAGTACGCTCCGCTTCCCTGATCTGCGGAGTCCATCTCCGTCTTGATCCATCCCGGGCAGACGGCATTGACGCGCACGCCGCGTCCGCCCCACTCGGCGGCCAAAGTCCTGGTCAGTCCGATCAAACCGTGCTTGGAGGCATTGTAGGCGCTCCTGTGAATGACGCCCGCCAGGCCCGCGACCGAGGCCACGTTCACGATGCTGCCGCGGCGCCTCGCAAGCATCTGCGTGCCCAGATGCCGGCTCAGCAGAAACGGGCCCAACAGGTTGATGTTCATCACGCGCTGCCATTGCGCGGCGGTCGTGTCCTCGGCGGCGGCTATCAAGCTGATCCCCGCATTGTTGACCAATCCGTCGGCCGCGCCGTAGTCGCGCGCAATGCACTCAGCCACATGCAGAACGAAGGACTCCGAGGAGACATCTCCCACCAGTGCCGCGACCTGCGCCCCGGCGCCGCGCAGCCGATCCACCTGCTCGCCGAGAGGTTTCACATCCAGCAGAAGCACGCGGCAATTGCGCCGCGCCAGCAGCGAGGCGGTCGCGAGACCGACGCCCTGCGCCGCTCCGGTCACTACCATGGTCTTCATCCGAACCTCCTCCTCATTGCGCGCGGCCGGGCGCAGCGTCGACCGACTGCTCGACCTCGATCCACAGCCATGCCACGGCGCTCACCGCGGAGAAGACCGCCCCGAGAACGAATGCCGTGTGCCACAGATGCTCTCCCGACAGATAGCCGACGATGGGGATGCCGACGATGCCTCCCAGATTGCCTCCCGTGTTCATGACGCCGCTCACGGCCATGGTGTCCCCGCGCCCCACCGTCATGGCAGCGCCCCAATAGGCGCCTTCGCTGAGTTCGACGGCGGCAAAGCAAACCGCGAGTCCCGCCACCGCGAGGTACGGATTCGAGGCATTCACCGAAATCAACAGCAGGACGCCGGCGGCGGATACCGCAACCAGCGGAACGAGACGGTAGCCCCAGCGGTCTCCCATGCGGCGGCACAGCCCCCCGGTGATCGCACCGCCGATACCGGCGCCCGCAGCCGCGGCCAGAGGCGGCGCCATGGCGAGCCAGCCGCTTTCCAGCAGCGAGAAATGGCGCTCTTGCACCAAGTACAAGAACACCCAATTGGAGAGCAAGTAGAACGTGTAGTTCATGCATAAATAGGCAATCGCCAACAACAAGACATTGCGGTTCTTGAGAATCAGCAGAAGGCGCTTGAAGTTGATCTGACTGTCGACCGGCGCCACATCCTGCGTGCCGATCTCTTCGAGTTCGTGCATCGACATGGCGGGATGCTCGCGCGGCGTATTGCGCCCGTACCACGCCCACAGTGCGATCAACCCCAAGGCCGGCAGACTCACCCACAGCAAGGCGCGCTGCCAGCCCATCGTGGACATGAGCGTGGCAACCAGCGGCGGCGTGAGCGCCGCGCCCAGGCCGAGCGCCATGGTCTGCAGGCCCTGAACGGTCGTCCACCAGCGGGCGGGAAACCAAACCTCGAACACTCCTGCGGACACCGGGAAAATCGCCGCCTGCGAACAACCCAGCAGCAGCTGCACGGCGAGCAGCGCAAGGAACAGTCCTCCCCCGCCGAGGACATAGGGCACCAGCGGCATTCCGATGGTTGCCAGGAAGGCCAGCAGGCCGATGATGACGAAAGTGCGCCGTGCACCGTGGCGCTGACCGAAGACGCCCCCGGGAAGCTGGAATAGGCCATAGCCCAAAACGAAGCCCCACTCGATCAAGCCGATCTGAAATTGGCTGAGGTGCAGCTGCGGCATCATTTGCGCGGCCACGACCGTGATGCTCTTTTGCTGAAAATATGCAAGGAACCCGAAACCGAACAGCAGGGAGAAGATGCGCCAGCGGATGCGGATCCACGGCGCGTGCGGCGGCGCTGCTTCGGGTGCGAGTGCGGGTGCGATTGCGGACGAGGCCGGCGGCTCCATGCGATATATTCGCACATTGCCATCAGGTGTCATGCAATGAAAAACCGCCCGAGCGGATTCGGTATCGAGGAGTTGCCGCGCATCGTACGCGGCCAGGGCAGCTACTTGTTCGATGCGCAGGGAAGGCGCTATCTCGACGGATCGGGCGGTCCGGCGGTTTTCTGCCTGGGCCATGCCCACCCCGAAGTGAACGCGGCCATCGCACGGCAATTCGACGAGATCGCCTGCGCCTATCGCTATCTATTCACGAGTTCCGCCCTCGAAAGCCTGACGGCGACGGTGCTCGGGCTGTGCGGCGGCGGCTTCACTGACATAGTCTTCAGCGGCAGCGGGTCCGAAGCGGTGGAGTCGGCGCTGAAGATCGCGCTTCAACACCATGCCTCCCGCGGCATGATGGACAAGCGCCGCTTCATCGCGCGCCGGCGCTCCTGGCACGGCAATACCCTGGGCGCGCTGTCGGTTTCAGACTTCGCACAACGGCGGCGCGCCTTCGAAGGCAGTCTGCTTGACGTCACCTTCGTCTCGGCGGCCAATGCGTACCGACCGCCGCACGGAGCATCCGGCGCGAATCTGGCGGGATTTCTCGCGGCGGAACTCGAGCAATCGATCATGGCCTTAGGGGAGGAGCGCGTCGCCGCGTTCATCTTCGAGCCCATCGTCGGCGCCGCCGGCGGCGTGGTGCCCGCCCCCGAGGGCTACGCCCGAGCGATACAGGCCGTGTGCCGCAAGCACGACATTCTGCTCATCGCCGACGAAGTGATGTGCGGGTCAGGGCGCAGCGGCACGTGGCGGGCGCTCGAGCACGATGGAATCGTTCCGGACATCATGTGCATCGCCAAGGGACTGGCCGGCGGCTACATCCCCTTGGGCGCGACCCTGGTCGCGCGGCACGTCGCGGCTCCCATCAAAGCTGAGCATGGCGCCTTCATGACCGGACACACCTTCACCGGCCACACCGCGGCCTGTGCGGCAGGGCTCGCCGTGCAGCACATCATCGGGCGCGATCGGCTGCTCGAGCGGGTGCGCGCCGTGGGTCCCGAGTTTCAAGACGCCATTCGCCGATCTCTGTCCAGGTTCGACGAGGTCGGAGACGTCCGCGGGCGAGGGTTCTTCATCGGTATCGAACTGGTGCGCGACCCCCGCACCCGCGCGCCGTTTCCCGCAGGGCGCGCGCTGAGCTTCGACATCGGAGCGCGCAGCTTCGCCGACGGGCTCATTTGCTATCCGTGTGCAGGCAACGTCGACGGAACGGCAGGCGACACGGTGATCATCGCCCCGCCCTACAATGCCGGCGACGGCGAACTGGAGGAAATCGTCACGAAGCTCACGCGCGCCGTCGAAGCCGCCTTAAGCAGTACGTGAAGGCGGCTCATCGGGCTCGTTCACCGCGACGAAGACGCAACAATTGGTGCGTTCGGCCAGCGACGTCCGCTGCGGCTTCCCCCACCAGAAGCCCCCGGAAGGCTGCGGATAGTGCCCGAGTACGATGAGATCGATCGACAGCCGCCGCGAGAACTCGACGATCTGCTCGATGGTGTTGCCGCTCGCCAGGAATCCTTCGGCGGCGACGCCGCGCACCTTCAGCCACTCAACCGATTCCTCGAGCAGCTTGCGGTAACCGCCCTCCTCGTCGACCAGGCACACATGGCCCGCCGCCCCGGCGACGACGGCGGCGCCCGTCACCCCCGAGGGAATGATCGACAGCACATAGACCCGCGCACCGACGAGTATGGCGAGCTCGGCGCCGCGCTTCAGCGCCCGGCGGCCCACCACCGTACCGTCGTAGCACAGCAGTACCCGCTTGAACATCACGTCACTCCAGCTGGAACTGCCGGCCGACCTTGCCGCTGTCGGCACCTGCTGAGTTCCAACTCCACTCGTCAAAGTATGCTCGGCCGCGCGCGTCAATGCGAATAATTGTCGAGCAGCGGGTACCGTAGTCTCCCGCCCGCACGAAGGCGCTCGAAAGCAGGCGTTCCCACTCGAGGCTCAACCCCGTCCGCGGCAGCTCGTGATCGGGCGCCGGCCGGTCATCGCGCAATAAGGCGAGCAGAGGCGCGGTGTCGGGCATTTCACGCAGCGCCGCTTCCAACCGGCTCTTGGCATGTCGAACCTTCGGCCAGGGCGTATCGAGCAAGTGATTGGACAGCCCGTAAATGCCCGGACCGAGTTCCCGCCCGCGGCCCGGCATGCTTTCGTAGATGCCGAGTCTCTCGCCGTCGGAAAAGATCACATTGAATCCGTTGTAATTCGCGCCGACTCGACGCAGATCGCCAAGGCTCTCGGCCACCGTTGCGTCCGAATCGAGCAGCCCTGCGACGAGTGCACCGCGGCTCGGCCCATCCGCGCGCCGCTGCTCTGGATCGCGGTAATTGGTGAGCGCCGCGAATCTTCCTGCGCGCGTGAGCCCGAGCCAGGTGCCGCCCGCCTGCAGGTCGCGTCCGGCGAGAATTTGCGGACGATCCGTCCACCAATCGGCGGCGGCCGCCGGGCGCGCGAAGAATTCGTCGCGGTTCGCGGCGATCACGCAGGGATACAGCGGGTGCGCCTTCCAGACGACCAGCACCAGACACATCTTGGCTCCCCTTAAACGCTCACGCCGGTAACGTCGCCTCGACGTCGAGCACCTCATTCAGCACTTCGACCCAGTGTTTCACGGGTGTGCCCGTTCCCGACTGCAGGTGCTGAATGCAGCCTATATTGGCCGACACGATGCAATGCGGCTCGAGTTCAGCGAGGTGGCCGAGCTTGCGGTCGCGCAATTGCACGGCGAGGTCCGGCTGCAACAACGAATAGGTGCCGGCGGAGCCGCAGCATAGGTGACTCTCGGCGGGTGCGGCGCGGATATCGAACCCAAAGGCCCGCAGATGCGTCTCGATGCCGCCGCGCAGCCGTTGACCGTGCTGCAGAGTGCAGGGTAGGTGCAAAACCATGCGTGTGGCGCCGTCGGGGCGCAGCCTATCTCGAAGCGCTGTGACGAGATCCGGCAGATATTCGCTCAGATCGCGCGCCAGCGCGCTGATTCGCGCCGCTCTCTCCGCATAGTCCGGGTCGCCCGACAGGGCGTACCCGTATTCCTTGATCGCGAGACAGCAGGCCGATGCGGATGCCATGATCGCCTCCACCTCACCCGTCTCTACCATGGGCGTCCACGCATCGACGTTGCGGCGCATGTCGTCCAATCCGCCTTGCGTGTCGCCGAGATGCGTGCGCAGAGCCCCGCAACAGCCGGCGGCGCCCGCATGCAGGGTCCCTATCCCCGCCGCATCCAGCACCCGCACGGCGGCGGCATCGATGCGCGGCATCATTGCGGGCTGCACGCATCCATGCAGCATCAGCACCCGGCGCCGATGTGCGACAGCCCGCGCCGGACCTGCGCCCTCGGCCGACATCGGCGGCAGATGCTTTTTAATGGAGGCCGGCAGCAGCGGCCGCAGCGTCTGTCCCAGCCGCAGGGCGGGACCGAACAGCGGCGAGGTCAGACCCTCCTTGAGCAGCCAGCGCGCGGCGCGTTCAGGCGCCGGGCGATCCACCCTCGCATCGACGATCCTGCGGCCTATTTCCACCAGGTGACCGTACTCGACGCCACTCGGACACGTCGTCTGACAATTGAGGCAGGTGAGGCAGCGATCCAGGTGCTGCTGAGTGCTGCGTGTGATCTCTGCGCCCTCGAGCACTTGCTTGATCAAGTAGATCCGCCCGCGAGGGCCGTCGAGCTCGTCGCCCAGCAATTGATAGGTCGGACAGGTGGCATTGCAAAAGCCGCAGTGTACGCATTTGCGCACGATGGCCTGCGCCTCTTCGCCTTCGGGACTACCCTGAAATTCCGGACTCAAGTGGGTTTGCATGACGGTCAAAGTTCGGCGTACATGCGCCCCGGATTGAATATGCATGCCGGATCGAAGGCTTGCTTCAGTCCACGGTGGATTCGCAGGAGAGCGCCGGAAAGCGGGGTGAACACGGCGCCGGACTTGTCGGCGCCGCGGATCAGCGTGGCATGTCCGCCCGCGCGCGCCGCGGCCGCGCGCACGGCCGCAGGCGCGGCGCCGGTGCGCCACCAGCGCTGCGCGCCGTTCCATTCGATGATCTGCCGGCCCGGCAACTCCACGGGAGGCGCCGTGCCCGGCACAGACAGCCGCCAGAGGCACTCTCCGCCGTCCAAATCGGCGCCGTTCAAGACAAAGAATTCCTGGTTCTGGTCGCGCAAGCTCAACCACCAAGCCGTGGCCGCGTCGACGCTGATCTGGGTACCGCCCAATTTGCCGCAGGCCGCATTTACCGCGGCCGCCGCGCCCGACAGACGCACGCGCAGCAGTCCGCCGTGCCAAGCGCCGGCATGAATGGGATGGGGCTGCGATGCCCACAAGTTGAGCTGTTCGAGCGCGCGGCTCTCGTTACAATCGAAGCACAGGGTCGCCGTGGCGCGGTTCACGGGCAACACCTTGAGCGATACCTCGCAGATGACGCCCAAAATCCCGAGCGAACCGACCAGCAGCCGCGATACGTCGTAGCCCGCGACGTTCTTGGCGACTTGACCGCCGAAGGTGAGAACCTCGCCGCGTCCATTGAGCAGCGTCACGCCCAACACATGGTCCCGAACCGAGCCTGCGCTGGCGCGCGCGGGCCCTGACAGTCCCGCCGCGGTCATTCCTCCGACCGTGCCGCCCGCGGAAAAGCGCGGCGGCTCGAAAGGCAGACATTGGCCGTGGGCGTCAAGGACGCTTTCCAGCTCGGCAAGCGCGGTGCCGGCGCGGGCGGTCACGACGAGTTCCGTGGGTTCGTAGGAACTGATCCCCCCGAGGTCCTTTACATCCAGCGGCTCGCCCATGGGCGGCCCCCCGTAAAACCTCTTGGTGCCGCCGCCGCGAATCTCCAGCGGCGCACGATGCGAGCGAGCGTAGTCGACCCGATCGATCAAGCGTGCGAGCGGCGGCTCCTGCGGATCCATCAAAACCTCGGCAGCTCGGGGTAGGGAAGCATGCCGCGGTGAACGTGCATCTTGCCGTACTCCGCGCACCGATGCAGGGTCGGAATCACCTTGCCGGGGTTCAAGGATTCCAAGGGATCGAAAGCATGTTTCACCGCCAGAAATTGCGCCCGCTCGGCCGGGCTGAACTGCACGCACATGGAGTTAAGCTTCTCCACGCCCACTCCGTGCTCGCCTGTCACGGTCCCTCCCAGCCGCACGCTGGTTTCCAGGATGTCGGCGCCGAATAGTTCGCAGCGGCGCATCTCATCCGGCTGCGCGGCATCGAACAGGATCAAGGGATGCAGATTGCCGTCGCCGGCATGAAACACGTTGACGCAGCGCAGGCCGTAGCGCTCTTCCATCTGCCGGATCGCCCGCAGCATCTCCGCCAGGCGCTTTCGAGGAATCGTGGAATCCATGCACATGTAGTCCGGGCTGATGCTGCCCGACGCCGGAAAGGCGTTCTTGCGCCCGCTCCAGAACCGCAGGCGCTGCGCCTCGTCGCGGCTGACCTCCAGCCGCGAAGCTCCCGCGGCCTTGAGGACCGCTTCCATCCGGAGAATCTCTTCTTCCACCTCCTCTGCACTGCCGTCGCTTTCGCATAGCAGTATGGCGGCCGCCTCCAAGTCGTAATCGGCGTGCACGAATCCCTCCACCGCAGCCGTCATGGCCTTGTCCATGAGCTCGAGACCCGCCGGAATGATGCCGCCCGCGATCACGCTGGCCACGGCCGCGCCCGCAGATTCGATGTCATCGAAGCTCGCCATGATGCAGCGTGCGGACTGCGGTTTCGGAACGAGTTTCACCGTGACTTCGGTGGTAATGGCCAGCATCCCCTCGCTGCCCACGATGATGGACAGCAGATCGAGGCCGGGGGCATCCAGCGCAGCGGAACCGAACTCCACCGCCTCGCCGTGCGCCATGAAGCCGCGCACCCGCAGCACGTTGTGCAGCGTCAATCCGTATTTCAAGCAGTGCACGCCCCCTGAGTTCTCTGCCACATTGCCGCCGATGGTGCAGGCGATCTGGCTGCTCGGATCCGGCGCGTAATACAAGCCGTATGGCGCCGCGGCCTCGCTGATGGCCGCATTGCGCACACCGCATTGGACGATCGCCGTGCGGGCCGCCGGGTCGATCCGGAGAATCTTGTTGAACTTGGCGAGAGACAGAACCACGCCCCAATGATGGGGCGTGGCGCCGCCGGACAAACCCGTGCCGGCGCCGCGCGCAACGACGGGCACGCCCATGCGATGGCAAACCGCGAGCGCCGCCGCAACCTCGGCCTCGGTGTCCGGCAGCAGCACCAACAGGGGGGAGGCACGGTAGGCGGTGAGCGCGTCGCACTCAAACGGTGCGGTATCCTCGCGGCGGGCCAGGATCGCCCTGTGCGGCAGCACCTCCCTGAGTGCGGCCACGAGTTCCTTCCGGCGCCGTTCCCGAACGGTGTCCGCCGCCTGCTCGTACCGCAATGAGGTGTTCATTGCGGATATTATGCACCTTGTCGCCGCGTGCCGGCGCCATCGGCATCCGGCCTACTTCGCGATCATCATCACTGCCGGATGCACCAGATAGCACCCTACGGCGACCAGGATCAGATAGGCGAGAAGTATGAAAGTCCAGCCCATGTTGTGGCGGATGACATCGCCTTCCTTGCGCACGAACTTGCTGGTCGAGACGCCGACGCTCGCGGTTTGCGGAGCCACCGGTTTGCCGATTTCCGCGCCGATGGAATTGAGCGTCGGCAACAGCAGCGGAGGCATGCCGAGCTGCGCACCGACGAGCGCCTGGAATTTGCCGAACATGGCATTGGTCGAAGTATTCGATCCGGACAGCGCGACGCCGATGAATCCAAGGATCGGGGCGACGATGACGAAGGCGGTGCCCAGGCTCGAAAAGCCCTTCGCGAGCGACGCCGCCATGCCGGAATAATTAAAGACGTATGCCAGCCCGAAGATGAACACACCGACCAGACATGCACCCCACATCTGATGGAATGTACGGCGGAATATCTCGCCGATTTGAGAGCCTTTCAGCGTGCCCATCGCCAGCAACAGCCCCACAACGACCAGCCACGAGGCCAGGATCGCGGTGCCGCCGACATAAGGGGCGAACTTGAAGACTGCGCTGACGTCGGGCTTCGCCGCATCGCAGACGGCCGCGAGCGACGAGCAGGCGACCGCCTTGGCGCTGAACCAACTCACTTTCGGCAACGGTGACCACGGCCCGGTCCAGGCCGCGACCACGATCAACAGTACGATGAACGGCATCCAGGCCTGCAGCACTTGCGCAGCCTTCAGGCCATGTCCCCGCGTCTGCTTCGCCATGGCCGCATCGACCGGCACGCCGCCGTAACCCAGGACGGTCTTCGGCTGCCATACTTTGAGCAATGCGAACAATGCGACGAAGCAAACGATGGCGCCGGTAACGTCGGGCAGATAGGGCCCTAGATGCACGGCAACCGGATACTGGCCCGCGATGTAGCCGAGCGATCCGACCACGGCGAGCGGCCAGCCGCCCTTCATTCCTTCCTTGCCCGAGACCAGGTACAAGAGCACCCACGGCGGCAGCAGCGCGAGTATCGCCACCACGGTGCCGACCGAGGCCGACAGAGCCAGAAGCGGATAACCGGTGACGGCCGCGAGCGCGATGATCGGTGCGCCGAGCGCGCCGTACGAGACCGGCGCATTGTTGGCAATCGCCGCGACGCGTATCGCATTGAGATCGGATATGCCGAGCGAAATCAGGATGGGCGCAACCACCGCCCACGGATACCCGAAACCGACCAGGCCTTCGAGAAGCGCCCCAAATGCCCACGCGAACAGCATCGTCTGCACGCGCACGTCCATGCTGCCTTGCGCTATCAGCCAGCGCCGGAAATTCTCGAAAATTCCGCTCACCCCCAGAGTGTTGAACAGCACCATGCCCCAGAATGTAATCCAATCGACATTCCAAACGCCGGTCGCAGCGCCGTAGACGTAGGCATGCGCGCCGTCGTCCATCGGCATTTTCCACACCCATAGGCCGAGCGCGAATGTGATGATCGAGCCGAGCAACGTCGCCAACCATGCGGGCAAGCGGAATACCGCGAGCATGACCAGCAGGGCGACGACGGGAACCAGCGCCACTAGACACGTGAGCGTCAGGTTGTCGAGTGGGTCTATCAGTTGGGTGAACATGATTTCTCCATCGATTTTCGGCGCGGCATAGGCGTCCTATGTTCCGGCGTCACCGAGTTTGATTCTTCTGCTTCCGACTGCGCCGGTCGATATCGCGCTGCCGGTTCGGCTCAACATAGCACAGGCACCGGAGCGGCTCAAATTGGCGCCACACGGAGCGCGGTTCCACGTCGGCCGGTCAAGCCGATCGTTCTCGCTGCGGTTCTGCCAACAGCACGGCTGCGAAATATTCGTGGATCTGTTCCAACTCCAATTCGGTGGCGGTCCAAATCACATCGTGGCAGGCGGCTGCCAGACTGATGTCCGAGCCCCCTTGCAGGGCGTCCGCCACGACGTCAAAGGGAATCTCAGTCAGTCGCTCCATCTGACGGTAGGTCCACGCATTGCTGTCGCCCCGCGTCATGCGATATTGAGGAGTACGTTTGGGGCAACGAGAATAGTCGGAGACGGTTGACGCGGGGCGCCGATTTTCTTTCCGAGCCCTTATTCGCGGCGCTGAGGTCGCGATGGATATCGGCCGGCCTTTCGGCAGTGCACGCAAAGATGGTGCCCCGGGCAGGAATCTCAACTCGATGTGAAATGCAGGTTATCTAGGCGTTTCTGATCTGCATGTTCACAGTTACCCCCAAGATTACCCCCGGCCGCATTCCCTGCTAGAGTCTCGCGCATCCCCCGAACCCGCGAGGCGTCCCCATGCCGAAGCTCCACCTGGGCGCGACCGCGCTGATCCTTCCCGTCGACACGTAGAGCTCGAGCGCCGCGCAGGCGAGGCCAGCCTTGCAACGCTCAGCGTGGCGACAGCCATCGCAGAACGGTTCCGCGTCGCGCTGACTTTGCCTGCCGTGAATGCCGCCGCGGCCGCTCAGTGCGGAGCCGCCGTACTGTCGATACTCGATCCCTTCGATGAGAGGCCTGCAGGCAGCCCTCGAGGGAGATCTACGCGAGGTTGTTCGGCTGATTCCGAGCCGCTGGCGCGGGGAGCAACTCCTACCTAGGAGATTAGTCCGCGGCTTCGAAGTATCTCGTCCCACGCGGTGACCGCCGCCGCCGAAATATCCTTGGCTGAGTGTCTTGCCCCGTTCGAGAGCGTCACGGTCGTCGCAATTTCCGCCGGGCGACCTGGCTGTCCTAGATGCACCGTCACATCCGTCGATGTGACATACGCGCCCTCCCTCGGCTCGCGATCGCGTTCCAGATGTTTGCAGGCCGTTGCGAGATCGCCGACGATTCGCAGCGATTCGTACGCCGCCGCATCTTTCTCGATTGCGCCCTTGATTCCCAGTGTTTTGTCGTTTCGAATCCAATCCTTGAGGTTCCAACAGTCTTGGAAGAAATGCTGCAGGTCATCGTCGTATTCGACGGAACTTATGTAGGGTTTGCAGACTCGAGCATAGCTGCGGAGCATCCGGTCGTATTGGGCCCGCCAGCTGGTTAGAGAAGGGTGGAGCATTCTTCAGCTCCGGCGGTCGGTCGCCAGCCCTTGCGATCCCAGGATGCGCTCCCATTCCGCGACGCACCGGCGCGCGAGTTCCCTCCCCACGACCTGCTGACCGTTGCCGTCATCGATGTAGCAATTTGTTTCAATGAGGCCGCGATCGAAATCGTAGGTCGTGGCGGTGCCAAGATGCTTTGCCCCATCTCGTGGGCCGAGGTGTTTCGTTCCGTTGCATAACTGCTGGCACATCTTCAGATCTCGCGATTGATGTGCCAGGTCGACCACCGCGCCCTTCGTGGTACTAGGCACGGAGAGATCATTGCAGAGCCAGTCCTTCACGTGCCAACAATTCTGGAAGAAGGCCCACATCATGTCCTGGTATGTATCCTCATCGATCGCCTGCAGATCCGTCTCGTCGACGATCGGGCGTTCGACTCGATCGAGGAACCGGCGCGCGCGCTCGAGCTGGTGGCGGTAGCCGATTCGGTACTCCGGCGGATTGCCGAGCGGCACAGCGTCATCCTTACTCACGCCGCACCACCTGGGGCGCCGCGCCCTTCTCGACGGTCAGCCCCCGATCCTTCTCCCGCGCCCGAAGCCGCGTCCAGCCCCGACAGTCAGGGCATTGCCAGTCCATGCCGAGCACGCCTATCGACACCTGGCGCAACTCGGCGTGGTCAACCTGGTGCGGGGCGCTGGGACAGTTCGTGCACCGAAAGACGTATGCCATCATGGCTCGCACCTCATTGGGAAGCGCCATCCCGTTGGGGGGATTGTACAACCCCCTGCGAATTGCCCCGGATTCGCCGCGCACTGCGCGAGGATTAAGCCTGCGAGGTCTGACTCGGCCGTGCTTATTGCATGTTGAGGCGCCCCGGCTATCTCTGTAGTATTCCCCTTACGCAAGTATGCTCACTAATCCTACGAACGATATCAATGACTTAGTGGTTACGCGGCATAGCAACAGCTACTGTAATGCGGATTGGCACACGAAAAAGTCACGAATTCTTGACCTGCCCGTCACATTGGGTTGGGTTGATTCGCGTACCATGCGTCCCCAAGCTACGTGCTTGACGGTTATTAGGTCCCCAGCCGGACTCGCCCCCCTTCGGGGGGGCCCCGGCGGGGTTATCCTAATTTGAACCAAACGAAGCTGCCCGACGCTCCCTCCGAAATGTATGCTGTCGCGTTTGTCGACGGACAGAACCTCTACCACACCGCGAAGGAAGCCTTCGGTTACGAGTTCCCAAACTTCGACGTAAAGAAGCTTGCGACCGCGGTCTGTGCTGCCAAGGGATGGAAGCTTACTCAGACGCGATTCTATTCAGGCGTGCCACCGAAAACTCGCAGCCCATGGTGGCACGAATATTGGGCAAAAAAGACAACCCGAATGACGCGATCGGGCGTTCACGTGACCACGCGGCCGCTTCGGTACACAGAGGAACTTCTTAGCGACGGAACCTATGCGGCGATTCCGAGGGAAAAGGGAATCGATGTACGGATCGCCATCGACGTTCTCTCAATGGCGATCGAGAAGCAGTTCGACGTCGCGCTAATCTTTTCGCAGGACCAGGATCTCAATGAGGTTGCGACAGAGGTGCGCCGGATTGCTCAGAAGCAAAACCGCTGGATCAAGGTCGCGAGCGCCTATCCGATCGGCGGCCCGAATACTCGCGGGATCGATGGTACTGACTGGATCAAGATAGATAAGCAGATGTATGACGGGTGCTTGGACTCAGCATGAGTCGAATCAAGAAAGTGAACCTGTGGCGCCCCGCTCCGCCGGCGCCGGGCATGAGGAGACATGCCGGGGGCCTGCGGGTCGGGAAAAGTTGCACGTGCAAAACCTCTTGCCGATGGCCGTCACGGGGCCTGCCGATCCGCCACGCCAGCCTGAAAGTCGCGAGCGCGAAAAGAGCTAGCTAGCTGCGGATGCTCGCCGATTTTTTTGTGGGACTCGGTTCGAGTTGTCCCGGCGCGTTTTCGCGGAATCGGGCGATGCGCTGGCGCCCTTGGAACTGCGGACCATGACGCCGAACTGGTCGGGTTCGGTCGGCGTCTCAAATCGGATTCGCCGCGCGATCACGGCTACCTCGAGCGGGCCACGATGTGGCGCTTGAACACTTGGACTGGCACGTGATCAAACGCAGCGAGGGCGAGACCGCAGGCTCTATCGACATCACCTTGGGTACAAGCCACGCACGCCTGCTCGAGAAGTGATCGAGCGCGTCGGAGGCGCCACTCGGCGCCGCCGAAATCCTGGTGCGGCGTCATCACTGCTGCCCTTCAGAGTCGACAGCCTCGATGACGAACGCGACGATAACCCCAACAAGCAGAAATACGCCAAAGGAAATGAATCCGTAGGGCCGATACACGCACCCAATGCCGTACGAAATAAAGATCGCGCCAGCGAGTGCAACAATGCGAAACATGCCCTAACTCTCCCCGCGGCCGATGAGTTCTTGCGCGCGGCGCACTCGATCCTCCCGCGTTTGGCAGTCGCGGCGCGTGGCGAAGGCGGCATCTTCGGCCGTGACGCGCCGGCGAATAGCCTCTGCGATGGCCCGGCGATCTGCGGTTGTTTCGCGCCCGCTCAGCCGGCGCGAGAATGCGCGGGCCAGTACCTTCGCGTTGGCGTCGCTTCCGACGACGCACGCCGAGCATTCGAGCAGCTCTGCGCTGGCAATGTTCATCGCGCCTGATCGGCGACCGCGAAGTTTCGTGCGCCAGTCGTCCGCCATGACCATCTCGAAGCCGGCGCCCTCGCCAAGGAGCAGCCGGTGCAGGATCGCGCCATCGTCCATTGCCCGGGTCGACACGCGCTCCCGGTTTCCGCCCAGGCGCGGATGCTCGATCCATGCATGGCGGGGCGACTCGCTGACCAGGGTGTGGGCGATCGAGTGCGACAGCGAGGGGCGATCGCAGGGGTCGGCGTGATAGGCGGCCTCGGTGACGTTCAAGATATTGGCGGCCATCAGTGTGGTCTCCTCACGAATTCCCCGTAAAACGACGGGCGGCGGCGATGGGGAAAAGGGAGGGGGAGGCAGAGCCTCTAGCCTCTAACCCTTCCTTCCTGGTAAGCCTCTTAGGTTTTCTGATGGTGATGGAGATGGAGATGGAGGCGAGTCGCATGCCCTGCGAGTCGCAGGCCTGCGATACGCTCGGCGATTCGCTGAGCGATGTCACTACGGGGCTCAATTGCTGCTCCTTCGCAAGTGCTGCTTGAGCGCTGCCGCGTGCCCAGGGTCGAGCCACTCGACGGCCGCGATGTACTGCATGGCGCTCAGGCCGACTTGCGTACCGATCGCAAAAGACTGGGAAAACGTAAGGTCCGCCAGATTGATGTCGTCCATCACGAGGTAGACTGCAATGCGCTTCACGTGAACATCCACGTAGCCGTCATGCCCGCGGCGGCGCAGCTCGGCCCAGACCGCCCGTTGCAGCTCAATGAGGCGCGGATTAGCTTGGCCGACCATCATGATGTCCATCGTCTTTTGTTTGTCAGTTCCGCACCTTTTCGATAGCGCAAATACTTCGCCACCGCCTGCTCTCGGTGCTGTTCTAGGCGTGCGTTTTGGCGGCCGCCGGGCACTCTCGGGAACTTAGGCTCGACGTAGGGCCAGGCGATCGCCCACTCGCGCGGCGTCGCTCGGATGGCAAATCGCAGGGCTTCCTCGTCGTCGGGGAGCAGCCCAGGCTGCGTGATGCTGCTCAGGTTCCATTGCAGATCGAGCAGCTCCCGGTAGGCGCCGCGTGCGACGAGCGGCCAAAGTTGCGTTGTGCTCGCGAAATCTCGCGGAAACCACGGCATCATCGAAAAACTCGGGACGCTGGGCTGCCGAGTTGTACCGTTGCTTTTCATTGTTCAATCCGTTTGTTCGTGAGAACGTCGTTGAAGTCTTTATGTGGCGCCGGCGGCGTGCGGACCTCGACGCGGACCTGGCCTTGCAGGCGTTCGAGCAGCGCCGCGGCGGCCTTCATGCCGGGCAAGTCGTTGTCGGTGAATGCGATCAGCCGGTCTACCCCGGCCGGTGGCGTGAACTTCGACAACAACGTGGTGTTGAGCGCCGACCAAACCGGCATGTTGTCGTGCAGGACGCTCGCGGCGATCGCCGTCTCCAGGCCTTCGGCGATGCCCATGGAGCCGCCGGTAATGCGATACAGGCGGACCGCGCAGGCCTCGCGCCCGACCATTGGCGAGAGGATCTTGCGCGGCGTGCCGCTGGTGAGCTTGTGCCCATGATCAAGATATGTGACATGCAGGGAGACGAGTTCGCCGGCGGCGTCTCGGATAGCGGCGAGCAGCGCCGAGTAGCGGTCGACGCGCTGTCCATCATCGTTGTAGTGCTCGACACTCGGATGTGCCCTAAGCGCCGATTGTGCGGCGGCGGGCCACAGTCGGCGGCTGTCGAGATATCGGATCGCGTCGTCGCTGTCCTCGAGGTGGCAGGATTCCCGGTATAGGCGGCGGACACGTGCTGGTGGTGTCGACCGTTTAGCAGCCTCACCTACTAGCTAGCCTGGATTTCCACAGCGCGCTGATCGGCTAAGCGGCGGCGCATCCCCGCGGCCCGCGCGGGCCATTTGTCCCCCCCATTTCTCACTCGCGTTAACCGAACCGACGCCGTCGGTCTGCCTCTTTGTGAGGAGATCATTAGTCTATATAGTGCGTCGTGTGCGTAATTGTCTGGTTACTAAATTCACCCTCATGCAGTTTGTAGGAACAGATGAGATCCGACTGGGTAGCAAGATATGCATGTTTGTAGGTCTATTGACACTACTACAGATAGATTCATCGGCTGGCTCTTGACACAACCTATGGTGGTAGTAAAGTGTTAATGTGTCTGTCAGGGTACCAAAAGACCTAAGTGACTGCCGGCTCTTCTTCTTGACTCCGGCCTCGGCCAAACAGCGCCAATACGAGGCGCTGCGCGCCTTTTTCGTCGAGGGGCGCCCCTCCCGCGAGGTCGCCCGCGCCTTCGGGTACAGCCCCGGCTCCTTCCAGGTCCTGTGCCATCACTTTCGGCGCGACACCGACCCGGTATTCTTCGTCTCGCCTCGACCGGGGCCGCGGGATCAGCCGAAGAAGTCCGCCGCGCGCGACCTGATCGTGGAACTGCGCAAGCGCAACTTCTCGGTCTACGAGATCAGCGAGTCATTGAAGGAGCACCAGCTCTCCTTGAGCCCGACGGCGGTGCGCGAGGTGCTCAAGGTCGAGGGATTCGCGCCTCTGCCCCGGCGTGCTGATGAGGAACGTCCCGATCGAGCGCGCGCCACGATCGAGGCGGTGGCCGATGTGCGCCGCTTCGCCCCGATCCAGCAGGAGTTTCAGACCCGTTGCGGCGGCCTATTCTTGTTCGTGCCGTATCTGGTCCGGTTGTCGCTCGAGACTCTCGCCAAAGGTGCGCATCTGCGGGGCTCAAAGATGATTCCGGCGGCCCATGCGCTGCGTGCCTCGCTCGCCTTGAAGCTCTGGTCGATTGAGCGCAAGAGTCACGTCATGGCGTTGGTCGCCGACCAGGGACTCGCCCTGTTTGCGGGCCTGAACGTCTTTCCGAAGAAAAGCTTCCTGTCGGAGTATTCCTCCCACATCACCCATGCGCAGAACACTGCCCTCTTGGCCGCTTATCAACACCAGATCGCCGGCGATGAGTTGCTGCCGGGTCGCTCCTTCAACCTCGATTTTCATTCTGTCCCGTACTATGGCGAAGACCCCATCATCGAGCGCCATTACGTGTCCATGCGTTCGCGCCGGCAGTCGAGCATCCTGACCTTTTTGGCACAAGATGCCGACGGACACGCCTTCTGCTACGCCAATGCCGACCTACGCAAGGGCGAGGAGGCCGAAGAGATCTTCCGTTTCATCGCATTTTGGGAAAAGACCCACGGCGAGCGTCCGCGGCACTTGGTGTTCGACTCCCAGCTCACCACCTACGCCAATCTCGCCCGCCTCGATCAGATGGGCATTACCTTCATGACCCTGCGCCGCCGTTCTGCGGCGTTGCTCAAGGAAGTCATGCTGCTGCCGCGCTCGGCCTGGCGCACGCTCGATCTCGATGTCCCGGCGCGCAAGTTCCGCACGCCCCGGGTGTTTGAACAGACCATCACGCTCGCAGGCGCGAGCTTCCGTCAACTGTTCATCCAGAACCTGGGACACGAGGAACCCACCATCCTGCTGACCAACGACCGCAAGAGCACCCCAACGAAGCTGATCACCCGCTACGCGCAGCGTATGTTGATCGAGAACGCGCTCTCCGACGCCGTACGCTTCTTCCACATGGACGCACTGTCTTCCGCCGTCGGCCTCAAAGTCGACTTCGATATGTCGCTGCTCGTCATCGCCTCAGGCCTGTATCGATTGCTCGCCAAAACCATGCGCGGGTACGCCGATGCTCAGGCCCGAATGATCTTCCGCGACCTCATCGACACCCCCGCCACCGTGCTCACTACGGACGATCAGGTGCTGGTCCGCTTCCACCGTCGTGCTCACTTACCGATCGTGCTAGCCTCCGGATTACTGAACAAGCCGGTCAGCGTCCCCTGGTGGAACGACATGAAGCTCGTCTTGACCACGTGACCCGCAAAACCGGCCTTGCTCTTATGGTAATAAGGCGACGTGGAAATCCAGGCTAGTGGGTTAGGCATCCCGGGGTGCGTTCCGCCGGCGTTGGTAACCAGCCGTTTTCTCACTTCAACGCCCCGATCGCCGAGTCCGGCGATTTCTGCCACTCGATCTCGCGCCGTCTTGAAGTCCCAGCCATGCACCCGTTGCAACAGCTCGAACCCGTCGCCGGCGCCGCACTGGTTGCAATAGAACCCGCCGCGGCCGTGCCGGTTGTCGAAACGGTAGCGATCGGATCCTCCACAGGCCGGACACGGACCATGCTTGTTCGTCAAGAATGCCGGCGCGATGCCGAGCTGCTCGAGCACCAGCGGCCAGCGCGAGCCGATGCGATCCGCGATCTCCGTGGCGCGCATCATGCGGACTGCCGCCTTGCGAAGGCGATCAGCCGAGATCTAATCCAGCCTTGGGTTGCAGGCGTGAGCGTGCCCGGCATGGTGCGCCAGTAATTGCCCGGCGGTTTTTCGATCTTGAGCTTGAACTTCTCCTTCGTGTTGAGCCATGCCCACCAGCGCGCGGAATTCGGCTTCTCCGCCCATTTCGCCGGCCAACGTTGAACATAGAAGCTCAAGGCCTCGGCAAGAATCGTTGTGCGTCATCGCCGGCATAGTCCCGGTGCGCCGCGCCCACCTCGATGAGCTCGGCGTCCTGGACAATGACCGGCTTCGGCGTCGGCGCCGGCGCCCAGCCGCACGCGCGGCACCCGGGCCCATCGTCCGAGACCAGCCACATGTGCGCGCATTCCGGGCATGTCCGTGGGGACTCCTTGGCGCGTTTGCGTTCAGCGATGCGCTTGGCGGTCGAGCGATTGACGTTCCTCGTGTCATCCAGGGACCACTCGATAGGCTCATCCGGCATGCCGAGGTTTTCGACGACGCGGCCGTGGTCGATGACGATGAGGTGATCCTTGCCCGGCGCGGTGCGCATGCCTCGGCCGACGGCTTGCTTATACAGAACAATGGACCGTGTCGGCCGGGCCAGGACGATGCACTCGACTGCGGGAATGTCGATGCCGTAGCTCAACAAGAAACAGTTGATCAAGACCTTGGTGTTGCCCTGCTCGAGCCGGTAGATCGCCTGTTCCCGATCCGTCTCCGCGTCTTGATCGGTGAGCAGCTCGGCGGCGATGCCGGCTTGGCAGAATTCCAGTTTGAGCGCCGCGCCGTGCGCCTTGTCGCAGGCGAAGATAATCGAGCGCTTGCCGTTCGCAATTCGCAGCCAGTTCTGCAGCACGTCGCCGACCAGCTTGGACCTCAACATGAGTGCGCCCAGTTCGCCCACCGCGTAGTCGCCGCTCTTGCTGTCCTTGCGGACTGCCGCCAATTCGCTCGAGGTGACGGCGGGCGCGGAAAAGATCCTCGGCCGCACGAGATCCCCGGAAGCAATCAAACTCTTGGTGCTGGGTCCGCAGATCAGCACGCTGTATCCGTCGCGAAGGGAGCGACCGGAAATCTTCGCCGGCGTCGCCGTGAAGCCCAGGTGTATGGCGTTCGGATATTGTCCGAGGACCTGCATGCGGCTCGCGCCCAAGGAGAGATGCGCCTCATCGAAGATCACGATGTCGGCGGCGGGCATCGGCATGCGCGCATCGACGCAGCCGCGCCGATGGATGGTGTCGGCCATCGCAATCTGCACCGGGGCTGCGGTCCAGATGAGGTTCGGCAGGGCGGCCGCGACAACACCATGGGGAATGCTGAACAGTTCGAATCGCTCGTGGACCTGGCGCGCCAACCGGGTGCGGGTCTGGATGAGAATGCGCCGGTGGGTGCCGAGCGCCTCGCTGATCTTGGCGATGAGCGCGCGCTGGTTTGGGCGCAGGCAGTCGGCGCTCGGAGGCACAGCTCGGCAAGCCAATCGCCAGCACTCATTCGCCGCCGCACACTGGGCACGGTCGCCCTGGTCCGGTTACCAACGTGGCGAACTTGGCATCGGTGTGGCGGCAGTTGCCGCAGACGCGCTCCGGGTCATCGGTTTGCACGCCGCAGCCGATGCAATTATGCTTGGCGCTGCCCCCGCTGATGTTTTCGCCGCACCGTGGATCGCCGCCAAGCTCATCCTCGGGTGCGGCCTCTCGGGCCGCCACTTCAAGCCACCTGCGTTTGCTGGCGGCTTTTTGCGACTCGCGATGCGATCCAATCGTCAACCTCGCTCTCGAGCCACCCGCTGGCGCGCTCGCCCAACTTGATCCTTTTCGGGAACTCGCCGCGCGCTTCCAAGTTGCGTTGTGTGGAGATCTTCAGCCCCGTCTTTTCAAGGACGGCGGGTCGCCGAAGAATACGGGGGGATTTTGTCTGCGCGTTCACTCTGTGTTGCTCCTCAGTGACCAAAGAAAACTGAGGGCAACCATAGAGGTCGGCCGCCATTGAGTAACGGCCGCAAAAATCGAGAATTTGAGGCCGTTACTTTTTCGAGCGCGCCTGATATGGCCGCAGCATCTCGCCCACGGGATTGCCGGGCTGATTAAATGCTCGGGAACATTCTGCGTGGCGGTTCTTCTCGTACCGATAATATTTCTTGACGAGCGTGGTGCCGATCCGAAGTTTCTTACCGACTTTGGCGAACAACTCGTCATCGATCGATTCGCCCGCCGTGAAGTACTCGTCCGATTTGTGTGCCACGCCAACCCCGGCTTGGTGAAGACGTTGAACTTCGAGCCAGACCGCGCCAGATTTCTCGTCGCGGTTGCGCAGCGCCTTCTTCACGGTAGCTGGCCCGAAAAGCGTGTCCCAGGAACAGGATCGGCCACGATTCATATGAACGGCGTCGAAGCCGTCGATATACGCCCTTGCTACCCAACGCGGGAGTGGCAACGCATGATTGGCACAAATGCGCAGCGCCATCGCCAACGCGTATCGCTCTCCGGCTTGAAAACGCGCCTCCTCATCATCGAGATCGCGTAACGCCCACCATTGCGAAAGTGGGCTGCGCGGATCACCATGCCGTCGGCCGCCGTGCGCGACGAAACGTTCCTGAGCCGCCAGAGCCTGCTTCGGCGTCCATTCCCTTAGCGCGGGCTTCGGCGACTTAGATCGAGTCGCCATTACTTGGTCGCGGTCCTGGCCGCGCGCAGTTTATCCAGATGATCGCACCACTTTTGCATCATCCTGGCCCGCTCCTTGATGCGCTCGCTGCGGTTATAGACGGCGCGGATCTTGTTCTTGTCGGAATGCGCGAGCTGCAGCTCGCTATTAGTGCTGACGAAGCCCATGTCGTGCAACAACGTTGACGCCATGCTGCGGAAGCCATGTGGAACCATCACGTCTGGCTCGTAGCCAAGGATGCGCAACGCGCTCCCTAGGGTGTTCTCTGAGATCGGCCGGCGCTTCGGCCCGATCGCCGGGAACATAAACTCGCCGGCGCCCGTGATGCGCTCGAGGGGCCGAAGGATCGCCATCGCCTGTCGGCTTAGTGGGACGATGTGCTCCCGCTTCCCTCCCTTCATGCGCTCGGCCGGCAGGCGCCATTGTGAGCTGTCCCAATCGATCTCATTCCAGCGGCCCTGGCGTAGCTCCCCGGGTCGGAGGAACACGTGCGGTGCAAGACGCAAGGCGGCCGCGGTCGCTGGTTGCCCGCTATAGCCCTCGATCGCGCGAAGCAATTCGCCAACCTTGGCCGGCTCGGTGATGGCGGCGTGGTTCTTGACGACACGCGGCTTGAGCGCGCCCTTGAGATCGGCTGCAACGTTTCTGTCACATCGACCTGTTGCGACGCCATACAGGAACACGCGCCCGCAGAGTTCTTTGGTCTTGTGCGCGGTCTCGGTCTTGCCGCGCGCCTCGATCCGGCGCAAAACCGCGAGCAAATCTTGAGCGGCGATTTCATTGATGGGCTTTCGGCCCAGATGGGGGTTGATGAATTCGCGAAGCTGCCAACGTGCCTTATCAACGGTTCGTGCTGCGAGCTTTTCCTCCTGCTGCTTGACGTACTCCTCGGCCACGTCGGCGAACGTGTTTGCGGCCGCGCGCTTCGCCATCTGCCGGTGTACCGATGGGTCGACGCCATTCGCGAGCAACCGCCGAGCCTCAAAGCGTTTCTCGCGCGCCAGCTTAAGGGAGGTCTCCGGGTATCCGCCGAATGAGATCAGCTTCTCGCGGCCATCGATTCGGTACTTCAACCTCCAACTGAGCGCGCCGCTGTCGCGGTCAATCAGTATGAACAGGCCGTCGCCATCCGCGTGTTTGCGCTTGGGATTGTCGGCCTTCAAGCCACGAAGGTATCGGTGAGCGCCATTTTGGGGGTAATTCCTCGACTTGCTTTCGGATACCCCCGCGTTTACCCCCAACATACCCCAACTGTCAATAACCAAGACTAACCATAAGTGCCGCTTGATCGAGGGTGATTCACCTGGTTTTATCGAGAATTGTGACCATCAGTGACCATTCTCAGGTTCCCAAAGAGTG
>CAVPDW010000006.1:0-892547 GCA_963702735.1 uncultured Gammaproteobacteria bacterium
AACCTCGGGAGTCCGTGCCTTCATCAACCAACCTTTAGCCGCTGATGCTGCTAGGAAAAATGCCTTCCTGTACGGCGAACTCGCGTCAGAGGGGCTGTACATCGAGTCCGATCCTATAGGGCTGGCAGGTGGGAGCTACTCGACTTACGCATATGTCGAAGGGAATCCAATTTCAAGAAAAGACCCATCAGGTCTAACAACGTATGTAATTACGACGTTTGACACATTTTTGGGAGCGTCATACGGATCGCACTCGGCATTGTTTATATCAACCCCCGGTCAAACGCCATTTCTTTATGATCCTGCCGGGTCTTTTAGTCCCGATGGCCCTGGCACGAGAGGATCTGGAGGGTATTTTGAGGGTCCATTGCTGCCGGACTACGTGCTTTATCAGACGAGCTTGGGAAGTACGGTACAAATCGTACCGCTCGATACAACTGTTGCCCAAGAAGCAGAAATTATTAAGAACGCAATAGAAATAGAGGACCCACGGGGATTTAACTGTGCGAATGCCGTCTCGACCGCGATTGGAGGGGCCTGTGGTATCAAACATACAAATCTTCCGGGAACTCTTTACAGCGAAGCGAAAGGTTCTTCCTGTGCGAACAAATAGAGGCTTGTTCACGGTAACTATTGTCTACGTCTGCATCGCGGTGATATTCGAGTTGCTCATCTCGTCTTGGGTGCGGTCGTGGATTCAAGGGAGCGACACGCGAATCCCGTTTTACTTTGTGATGCCGATATTTTTCGGAATCGCACTGGCGACAGTTGATCGATGGATGGGGTCAAATCCACTCGTTGCAATTTTGATCGGGGCGCTGGCTGGAATCATTTCGTCGATCCTAGCATTAGAGGTTGTACGCCTAGCTGTAATTGGAGTCGATCAATATGTACACGGCTGGAGGATCCTGGGCTGGAACTCTGAGATCGCCAATGCCGGCCTTGCCTCATTGATTCTTGGTGGATGGTTACCCGGCGGCATCGCTTCCTTGGGCCGTTGTCTTCAACTCAGGCGAGAGAGCGGTACTGAGGGTCGCTGATGGTGGGCATTGTCAAGCTAAGGCTCTGCGAATGAATATGCATATGTAGATGGCAACCCGATCAGCAACAGCGATCCTCTGGGGCTTGCGCCGCCTGGCCAGGGAAATCAGGGTGGATATCAAATTCCTTGCACATGGCCCGGTGGTTGCATTTATCAACCGGGCACCCCTGAGAATGCACAGGCTGCAGATCAGGTCGGACAAGCGCTCGACAACGCAATCGATGCGATCAAGGCGGCGGCGAAGCGAGCGGCTCAGGCAGTTGAAAATGCATGTTCGACTACCGATGAAGGTGCGCGTTGCAAGAAAGTTTACAAGGACTGCGCTAATCAGTGCGCTGATACGTTTGCCGACAATCCTGAGCACTTGCCCGGAGTCGGCCGTGACTATGGTGCTCGCGTTCGACGATGTATCGCCGAGTGTGTAAAGGCTGCGGGTTGTTCCCCATCCAATTAAGGTGCGTTGAAATTATGGAACGAAGCACAGCAGTGGAAATAATTAGTCATCTGAAAGCTCTCGACGATCCGATGAATGCCGCCATGGCGGCTGTGGAGAAAATCCAGGACGTCGATCAGCGGCGCATATTCAGACGCGCTTTTGCGGCGGTTGTGGGCGAGATCTACACCGAAATTTATGTGCCTATCGGAAAGCAGTTCCCCGATCTGCTACCCGATCAACAGGACTTAGAACGCACGGGGAAATAGGATTGGCGGCGCGGCACGGTGGCATCGATACATGGCAGGTCCTAATACTATCAGCATTGATGTTTTGAGAAGGACCATCAATGGAATTTTTGACTTCATCGAGAGGGAGCAGCGCGGCATCGCGGAGGTCGAGCTGAAGCAAAATTACTATTGGTCTATCACCGACGATGTCCTGTACTCAATGGATGAACCGCCGAAACAACTTGCTGTTGGCAGCCTGGCGGACGATTACGAATTTGTCTTATCTTCGTTCAAGAACGCGGATCAGCAGCTTCCGATCATGTTCATGCATATCGCGCCTTTGCTTCAGGCGTTGTGGCAGGCAGTGCCGAACTATGCCTCGCCGGGTGAAGCTGACACTGATATGAAAGGATCGGGGTTCTCGCATTTAATCGAGATCGATGAGAGTGCACGACTGGTCAGAATCCATCGAATCTTCCCGGACGGAAGCAAACATCTTTTTACGGAGAGGTTGCTGCCGCCGAGTACGGCGGACTCTCAGTATTGCGAGTTTGCCCGGTTGCTTGGAGAAAATATCCTCCTGGACTCGCCCGCTGCGAGGCGGGCTATTGGGTAGCAGGCATCGCTCTCAGCGCTGGTGCTACCCCGTTTTGACGATCGGTCGTTTGCGTGCGTAGGCCAGGATAGCGTCGTACGCCTTCTGGGCGTCCGTGGGTGCGGCTTTGAACGTCTCCCGAAACACGAAAGCCGTATCTTCAGCACCCCAGGGCTGGCGCTCGCCGCGTAACGCGAAGGTCAGCACGGCGTTAGCGAGCTGGGACAAGAAATGTCGGCCGTGCTCGACCGGCGAACTCTGGCTGTCGAGTATGTGACCGATCATGCGCAGCGCCCGCCCGGCCTCATAGGCCGCCTCGGGATCGGAGAGACCTGGCAGGCGCTCGATGGTCTCGAAGTGTCTCTCGTGCGGTCCGGGTACCGTATCGGTCGCGACGGGGATGTCGAAATCTGGATCGGGGTTCTCGGTGTAGCGCAGCCCCTTCACGCCGGCGCGGAAGGCGGCGCGGGTGGCCACCGTCTCTTTAGGCATCGGCGGACGGTCAGTCATTGGAGTCTCCGATGAAGCGGTCCCACGCGTCCGTAAACTCCCGGTTGTAGTCGTGCACCGCAATGTCCTCCGTGTCGATCGTGGCTTGTCCGGTGGTTGATGGTAACCCGCTGGATGGGGAGCCGCAGGCGACCGGCGGTGGCTTCGGTTGGGGCGGCGTCCGGTTGGGCGAGCATCTTCCCCTTTAGCGGCTCTCTGGGGGTTGGGCGGGGAATGGTAGGGGCACACCTGTTGGGCGAATATTCGAGCACCGGAGCCTTGATCGAGGAAACAGTGTGCGTATTCCGCCCAAAGTGAACGCCGATTCCATGCCATCGTGAACGCACGGAGAGTGTCGGCGGCCGCGGCCGCCGACATCGGGGCAGGTGTTCACGATGGTGTCGTTGGCGGGTGTATTCCAGCGATGACGTGCTCGGATTCGCGGCCGCCGACAACGGAGTCACTTGCGCGGCTTTGCCCCCGGTGCGGCATCGGTCGTCACCGGTGCTGTTGCGGGCGACGGCGGTGACTTGCGCATAGAGTCGCCTCCGGTTTTGAGCTCGATCCGGTGGCTATGGTGAACCAAGCGGTCGAGGATCGCGTCCGCAAGTGTCGGTTCGCCGAGATAGGCATGCCATTTGTCCACCGGCAGCTGGCTGCAGAGCACAGTCGAACGCAGGTTCAGGCGATCGTCGAGGATTTCTAGCAGATCTGCGCGATCTTGCGTAGCCAAAGCGGTCAGACCCCAGTCATCAAAGATCAAGATTGGAGCCTTGGCGAGACGCTTGAGAAGTTTTAAGTAGCTGCCATCGCCGTGGGCGGTGCGGATTTCCTCGAACAACCGCGGGACGCGCCAGTATCTACCTTGCAGGCCTTGCCGGCACGCTTGATGAGCGAGCGCACACGCGATCCAAGTTTTTCCCGAGCCCGTCGGCCCGGTGATGAGTAAGTTCTGGCCGCGCTCGATCCAGGCGCCGTCGGCGAGCGCGGCGATCTGCGACTTGTCGAGTCCCCGACCGGGCTTGTAGCTGATGTCCTCGATACAGGCCTGGGCGACTTTCAGCCGCGCGTCGCGCAGCAAACCCCGGTAGCGACTGTTCTGGCGGTATAACCGTTCCCGATCGACGAGCAAGCCTAAGCGTTCCTCGAAGGCGAGCGCATGGGTGGTCGGTGTGTCGCGCTGGTGTTCGAGGGCCTGCACCATACCGTGCAGTTTCAGATAGCGCAGAGTTTCCAAGGTATTTTCAGTCAACATGATGGCTCCGGGTGTGGATCGACTTCAGTGGTAGTACGTCGGGCCGCGCACGTTCGGGTGCGCGGGCAGATCGAGCTCTTCGGTTACCGCTGCGGGATGCTGGTCGCGGCCAGTTTGTAAGATCGACAGCACGCTCTTGCGACTCGGGCTCTGTAATTTCACGGCCAAGGCGCTCGCCGCCTCGAGCCGGGTTTGTCCGTACTGGCGCGCGAGCGCCAGCAGCCCCAGACACGCGCGATACCCTTGCTCCGGATGCGCTTTGCTCTTCAGCAGATGCTCAACCACCGCGCAGGTATTCATACCGATCGAGGCGCCCCAGTGGATGAGTCGGGTCGGCGTCCATTCCGCGTGCGCCCGGTGGGATTTCGGCATGTGCTCCGGCAGCGTCGTGTGCACGCCGCGCTGATACGAGCGCAGATGACTGCCGACCCGCAGGCCACGGTGGAACACCTCGACCGTCGCGGCGCTGAAGCGCGCCCATAACTCCTGCCCGACGAGGGCATGCGGGACGCTGTAATAATGGCGATCGACATCGACGTGATAGTCGTAGGCGGCGCGCACACGTTTCCACTCGGCGTACACGTACGCGGTCGTCGGCAACGGACGCATCGCGGGCCGATCGAGCGACTCGAACATCGAGCGGCGCGATCCCGGCAGCTTCTGGAACGGCCGATCGTTTAGTCGATGGAGCAGCGGACGGATCGCGGCATTGAGTTCGTCTAAGCTGAAGAAGCGTTGATGCCGCAGCCGCGCGAGTATCCAACGACACACCAGTAATACCGTGAGCTCCGCTTTCGGTTTGTCCTTCGGCCGATACGGCCGAGCGGGGATCACCGCGATCCCAAAATGCCCGGCCATCTCCTCGTACGAGCGCTGCAGCTCCGGCTCGTAGCGATCCGCCTTGGTCACGCCGACGCGCGGATTGTCGGGCACGAGGATCGTCGGGCTCGAACCATAAAACTCCAGCATCCGCACATGGCTACCGAGCCAGTCCGGCAACGTTGCCGTGCGTGTCGCCTCCGCGTACGCATAGCCACTCGCGCCCAAGGCGCCGACGAAGAGCGCGGCCTGGAAGACCTCCTCGCAGGCCGCGCCGTAGATCGGCACCGTGCGTCCCGCGTAATCGACGAAGAGTTTCTCGCCCGCGATGTGCCGCTGGCGCATCGAGCGCTGCAACCGCTTCGCCCACTGGCGGTAGCGCTCGCAAAATGCGCTGTAGCGCAGCGCCGCTCGGCCGTGCATCGCGTGATATTCCTCCCACAAGAGTTGCAGCGTCACGTGCTTGTGGCGCCTCAGTTCCGTGTGGATCCAGGCGCAGTCCGGACCCACGATGGTCGGTGTCGGGCGCAGTCGGCGAGCCGCAAACACACGGCTCTCCAACTCCATCTCTTCAAACGCCAGCGCCGCCTCCCACGTGCCGCATGCCGTGAGCACCGCGCGGCAGTACTTCCAGACCGCACCCTGCGAGAGGGATAGCGCGCGCGCGATATCGCGCGTACTTAAGCCGTTCGAGCGCAGCTGGATCAGCTGCTTGATCTGGCTCACGGAGATTCTCGGGTTCGACATCGGCGGCGCATCCTTCGTGGGTGGTGATCGCCGGCGATTCTTGCCGCCCTTCCCGCGCCGTCACATCAAATCTTGTAACGCAGACACTCGTAATGAGCCGCTTTTCTAGCTCGGATCAACGGCTTGCATCGCGCTCATCTCTTGTAACGCTAAGGAGCCTGATTTTCTAATCGGATCATCAGGTTGCGCCAGTATCATCTCTTGTAACGGTTCCCTATTTAAGGCCCCTTTTCGCCAATATCCGGGGTTCTCTGCGCCCGCCACGCCTGCACGCGATCCACGTGCTCATCGCCGCAGAAGTACTCGTAGTTTTCGGGTTTTCGCAGCCATCGGCGCTGGCTCGATTTCTTGCTCGCCGCGCGACACTCGGGCTCGGAACAGTATTTCTGCCGGCGACCGCTGCGCGGATCGCGGCCAAATAACCTACGGCAGCACAGGCATCGACGTCGTCGGGGTTTGATCACGGGCGCTTCAGGTCCAATTGGGGGACTGAATCATGCCCAGAAGAGCGCCATCTGCCGACGCCGCGAGAGTTTACGCGGTGATTCCCATCGCCGTTCTCATCATCATCGATGCCGGCACGGCATCGTGAACGTCATTCCACCGGATCCCCAAAAACGATCATGATCACGATGGAATCGTGATCACGTCCTGCTGGAATCCGCGTTCACGATGGGCTGGAAACCGTGAACACCATGCGCCGGAATATGCAAACAGTGTGGATGGGCGATGTTCCCGTTGCGACTTTGCAGCCGAACGGCAGCGGCGTTAGCATCTACTATGTGCACTCCGACCAATTGAACGCGCCACGCGTAATTACGAGATCCTCGGATAACGCCGTCGCGTGGCGCTGGGACACGGACCCATTTGGAATCGTTGCGCCCAATCAAAATCCGGCCGGTCTCGGCACCTTTGTCTACAACCTGCGCTTCCCGGGTCAGTACTATCAGGCCGAGACCGGTCTCAACTTGAACTACTTCAGAGATTATGACCCGCAGACCGGAAGATACATCGAGTCCGATCCGATCGGGTTGCAAGGCGGCATCAACACGTACAGCTACGCGGGATCGAATCCCATAAGCAACATCGATCCAACCGGACTGGATTGCTTCGCTGTGGGCAACACTGTGACGTGCACTGCGCCGGGTGGCGGTCCGACAGTAAGCTTTCCGCGACCGCCAAACTGGCCGGATTACATTGGGCCAAGTTCGGCGAACTACCATTCGTATAACGAACCGGAGAACACCTCTGGCGCAAGCAAGCAGTGCCTCGAAGACTATATTCGAAATCACCCAACGCCGGGCTATACCCCCCAGAATCCTGCTACTCCGCAGGGGGTCGGCAATAATGCAACGCCCAGCTATTTGGCAGCGTTTGGAGCTAGCCCCGTTCTTAGCTACTCAACCACGAGCAATGGCAATCAAGTCATTGTGAACGTTACGCAGCCTGGGCACCCGTTGTTCCCCGGTTACGTGGCGCGAACGGTCCAGAGTGGTACCAACAGCAATCAACTCAACAACTATGGCGAAGGCACTGGCTTGCTGCAAAGCCCGTTGATTCCCATATTGCCGGGTTTCATCGATAACGCTTGGCAACAGGCCAATGAGGCGGCGTACAAAGCGTGCAGCTGCGGGCACTAGGATATGACTCAAACGGCGCGAGCATGGGTCGGATTTTTCGTGGCACCGGGAGTGCCGGCCATATTGTTTTACCTTTGGGGGCTGCAAAAAGGCTACGGTGATGCCGCCGTTGCTGGACCCGGCCTGCTCGTTCCTTTCGCCTACGTTGGCGCTCTTGTCATCGGGTTGCCCACTTATCTCGTGCTACAGCGTAGAGGGAGCTATGGGCTCGGTGCATACCTTGCGTTGGGCGCGTTGATTGGGGTGGTGGTTGTGGCAGTGATGTCAACTGCAGAGGCGTTGCTGAGTCGGAACGCGCTGCAGTATGCGAGCGCCCAATTTGGGGTCTCTGTCAGATTCACGGTAATAGCAGCTATATACGCCATGATCTCCAGCGCGGTATTTTGGCTTATCGCGGTTCGCGGGCAATCAGCTCGCTGAGGCCTGGTTCAAGGTAAGCTTTAGGAGAGGCGCTGGTGCGCTGGTGCTACCTCCCTTGGACGATCGGCCGCTTGCGCGCGTAGGCCAGGATGGCGTCGTATGCCTTCTGGGCGTGGGGTGCGGCCTTGAACCTTTCCCGAAACACGAAAGCCGTATCCTCTGCTCCCCAGGGCTGGCGCTCCCCGCGCAAGGCGAAGGACAGCACGGCGTTAGCGAGCTGGGACAAGATGTGTTGGCCGTGCTCGGCCGGCGAGCCCTGGCTGTCGAGGATGTGGCCGATCATGCGCAGAGCCCGCCCGGCCTCGTAGGCCGCCTCAGGATCGGAGAGACCCGGCAGGCGCTCGATGGTCTCGAAGTGTCTCTCGTTCGGGCCGGGCGTGTTGTCGGTCGCGACGGGGATGTCGAAATCTGGATCAGGGTTCTCGGTGTAGCGCAGCCCCTTGACGCCGGCGCGGAAGGCGGCGCGGGTGGCCACCGTCTCCTTGGGCATCGGCGGGCGGTCAGTCATTGGAGTCTCCGACGAGGAGGAACGGCGCCCAGTGTGTCATGTCCGAGCGGGGGCGGCGGAGCGGCATCGCGCCGGGTGACGGGTCGGCGGCGGGGGCGGCCGGTTGGGCGAGCATCTCCCGTTTAGCCGCTCTCTGGGGTTGGGGGAGACATGGTAGGGCACACCCGACGCATCTGCCGATGGCAGACAAACCCCCGTCCCAAGCCGCCCTCGGAAGCGGCTTTCCGTGATGGCATAATGCTTTAGCCCGTCAGACACGGCGTCTGACAAAGACCCTGACTCCCGCCTCGTTTTTGCACTAATCCTCGGGAAAATCCCGTGTCTGACGCGTCTGACACTGTGCTCAAGATCGGTCACGACTTCTCCTCGATATTGGCGGTGAATCCGATCGGCCGGCGCTTGGGGGTGGGTGGGTGCATGAGTTCACGGATCGCCGAGAGGATGGCGGCAATCGCCTCATCGTGGTGCTGGTACTTGCGTTCGAGCTCATCGAGCTTGCGGGCGAGCGCGGTGTTTGAGGCCAGGAGCTCACGCAGCCGCACGAAGGCGCGGACCACAAAGACGCTCATCTCGACGGCGCGGGGGCTGTTCAAGATCGTGGCCGCCATGATGGCGCCGTGCTCGGTGAATGCGTAGGGGGGAAACCGCGGATCACGGTGCTTCTGGGAACCGGTCGCAAATTGCGACCGGTTCAGGGCCTCGGTCTCTGCCCGGGTGAGGCGGAACATGAAGTCCTCGGGAAACCGCTCGGCGTTGCGCTTGACCTGCTCGTTGAGGCGTTTGGTGGTGACGCCATAGAGGGCGGCGAGCTCGGCATCGAGGATGAGGCGATGGCCGCGCAGGATCAGGATCGAGCGAGCGATGGACTCGACCGGCACGGCGCGCCGTGTGGGAGCCACCCTCAACCCACCTTGGAAATGAACGCCTCGATGGTGCGCAGCAAAGCTTGCTGGTCGCGACGCGGGAGCTTCTCGATCTCTTGCAACCGACGATAGAGCCGACGGTTCCTGGAGCCCCCTGGGCTTGCGGTGGCCTCCTTGAGGCCGAGCAGCTCATCGGCGCTGACGCCGAGGATGCGTGCGATCTGAATCACCGCATCGGCGGGTAGACGGGTGTCGTCATTTTCGTAATCGGACACGGCCGGCTGGGTGATGCCGAGGCGTTCGGCGAGCTCGACCTGCGTGAGGCCGCGGTCACGGCGCAGTCGTGCGATGCGCCGCCCCAGGGAGTCATGGGTCTTGGGTCCCGCCTTGGTAGCCATCTCGATCGCTCCTCGCAGCATCAATGCGGGATCGAGTGTAAGGGTGCTTGCTGCGATCAGCGGGGTGTGCATGGTGTGGGCTTCTTGCTGGATATAAGTTAAGCTTATATTATCCGATCCACCTCACGATCGCGATCTTGATGTTGAAAAAAATGCTTCGGGGGTCTTGACAAGTTTTTAGGAGAACCGAGCTATGGCGCGTATCCCGGATCAGGTGGTTGAGCGGCTAAAGACAGAGGTCTCGGTCGAGCGCCTGGCCCAAGCGCGCGGGGTGAGCCTTACGCGCCACGGAGCGGACCTGCACGGGCGCTGTCCGTTCCACGAGGATCGCACGCCCTCCTTGGTGATCACCCCGGCGAAGAACCTCTGGCACTGCCTGGGGGCGTGCCAGACGGGAGGCTCCGTGATCGACTGGGTGATGAGGGCCGAGGGCGTGAGCTTTCGCCATGCGGTGGAGCTCTTAGTCAATGACTCCCTCCCTTTAGCCGCCGCTTCTTCGGCACCGCCGCCCAAGCACTCGACGGTGCGAAAACTGCCGACGGCACTCGTTCGCGATGTCGAGGATGCGAAGTTATTGATCCAAGTGATCGACTACTACCACGAGACACTACTGGGGAGCCCCGAGGCGCTTGAATACTTGCAGCGTCGCGGCATCGGTTCCGAAGAAG
This sequence comes from uncultured Gammaproteobacteria bacterium, assembly GCA_963702735.1. GTDB lineage: Bacteria > Pseudomonadota > Gammaproteobacteria > Steroidobacterales > Steroidobacteraceae > Bog-1198. The sequence goes on from CAVPDW010000006.1 coordinate 10,108, forward strand.
CGATCAAGACGTTCAAGCTCGGCTTTGCCAATCGCACATTGGGGTACCGGCTGCCGGCGAGCACTCGAGTCGAGGGCGCGGCGATCCGCGGTCAGTTGCAACGGCTGGGGCTCTATCGGGACAGCGGGCATGAGCATTTTAGCGGCTCACTCGTGATCCCGGTCATCGGTCCTGCCGGCGAAATCACGGAGGTCTACGGCCGAAAACTCAATGACAACCTGCGTGCCGGCACGCCGCTGCACCTCTATCTGCCGGGGCCGCACCAAGGCGTGTGGAATGAGGCGGCGCTTGGTGCCTCCCCGGAAATCATCCTCTGCGAGGCGCTGATCGATGCCTTGACCTTCTGGTGCGCGGGCTTTCGCAACGTCACGGCGAGCTACGGCGTCGAAGGGTTTACCGCCCATCATCTCGCGGCGTTCACGGCGCGCGGCATCGAGCGGGTGCTGATCGCGTATGACCGGGATGAGGCCGGCGATCGTGCGGCTGAGAAGCTGAGCAGCCAACTCAATGCCGCAGGCCTCGGCGCCTATCGCATCCAGTTCCCGAAGGGCATGGATGCGAATGAATACGCACTCAAGGTGGGTCCACCGCACAAAAGCCTTGGGGTGGCGATCCGTGCAGCGCAGTGGATGGGCCAGGGCAAGGCGAAACCGATCAGCACGGCGAGCGTGGGTATCCCGAGCGTGAGCGTTGCGGTCGTGCATGAGCCGCCAATGGCGGCGATGCTTGTGATGAGCGCAGCGCCACCCGTTCCGCCTTTAGTTGCCGATCCCGCAGCCGCGGAACCTGCGGCGGCCGAGATCGCACTGCCGGCGCAAGCGCTCCCGCCGGCACCGGCGCCGATGCCAGTCGCGGAAACCAAGCCCCTCGGTCACGAGCACGAACATATCTTGGTCTTTGGTGCTCGCCGCTATCGGGTGCGGGGCCTTGAGAAGAACCTCTCGCATGAACTGCTCAAGGTCAATATCTTGGCTTCCGCACCGGCACTCGATGGCGTAGGCGAGGCAGGCGGCTATGCCGTGCACGTCGACACGCTGGACCTCTACCAGGCACGCCAGCGCGCGGCGTTTGTGAAATCCGCGGCGATCGAGCTTAAGGTCGCCGAGGAGATCATCAAGGGGGATATCGGCAAAGTGCTGCTCGCGCTCGAAATAGAGCAAGACAAGCTCATCGCCGCGGCGCAGGCGCCGAAGGCCCCTGCGGTGGTTCAGATCGATGAGGCCGCGCGCACCCGGGCGATGAAGTTGCTTACGAGCCCGGATCTGATCGAGCGCATTGCCGCAGATTTTAGCCGTACCGGTATCGTCGGCGAGCGCACCAATGCGCTCATTGGGTATTTGGCGGCGGTGTCGCGCAAGCTCGATCGGCCGCTTGCCCTGCTGCTGCAATCGACCTCGGCGGCCGGCAAATCCTCACTTATGGATGCGGTGCTCTCCTTCGTGCCGCCGGAGGATCGGATCGTGTACTCGGCGATGACCGGGCAGAGCTTGTTCTACATGGGAACGATGGATTTAAAGCACAAAATCTTGGCCATTGCCGAGGAAGCAGGAGCTGCGCGCGCGAGCTATGCGTTAAAGCTCTTGCAAAGCGAGGGGGAGCTCACCATCGCCTCAACCTCGAAGGATACTCAGACCGGCAAGCTCGTGACCGAGGAGTACCACGTCGAGGGGCCGGTGATGATCTTCTCAACAACCACGGCCGCCGAGATCGATGAGGAGCTCAAAAATCGGTGTCTTGAGCCTGCGCATATTATTTGATGACTTATCCCTGGATTTTGAGCAAGGTTGTTGATGATGGCGGTGTCGAGTCCCTCGCCTAACTTGACGGGGGGCCGGAGGATTGTTCAGGTCGTGATGTCGGGATCGAGGTTGTCGATCCAACCTTGAAGGGTTGCTTCGGACAGTGGTTCGAAGTCATCGGGATGTGCGCGGACGATGTGGAGGGCCTGACGGTAGTGGTCAGCCGCCCGTTTGTCGTCGCCGCGAGCTTCGTAGACCATGCCGAGACACTCGAGGCCGTCAGGGAGGTCAGGGAAGCGCGTATGAAGATCGCGGGCTGCCGCCTCCGCTTGATCGAGGGAGCCTCCATCTAGCAGGTCGATCACTGCGTTGTAGTCGGTCTCGAGCGACTCCCATTTTCGGAACTCCTCACTGTTGAGGCCATGAGCGAGCACGTCCGTCTTGAACCGCTCCAGTTTTATCTTTGACTTGGCTTCGTAAGCCGCGGTTCTCGCCGCGGTCTCGGCGAAGGCCGCGTGCTCTGCTTGCTGATCCTTCTCCAGGCAGCATTTCTTGTATTTCTTGCCGCTGCCGCACGTGCAGGGATCGTTTCGCCCGGGCTTGGTTACCATGACGGACATTTTACCCAACAAGGAGCCCCGGCGATGGACGAAGCGTTGCTGACAGACCTGCGATTTCACCGACTATTGCTGGGATTTGACCAGGATTTGGCACGCAGCGCTTGTGCGCAGGGGTGTCCGTACTGCTGCGGGGTATTGCATTCGGCCCGCTATTGGCGCAAGCCCCGAGGCCTGCCCGTCGGGCTGGGCGATGAGTATCGACAGAGGTTCAGCTTCTGCTGTGCAGTGAAGGAGTGCCGTAAGCGAAAGACGCCCATGTCGCTGCGTTTTCTGGGTCCCAAGGTCTATGGCGCCGCGATCATCGTGCTGGTGTCGGTCATGCGCGGCGGCGCGAAGTCCGTACCCATGCGCCGACTACAAGAACTGGTCGGTGTGAGTCGCAGAACGGTCACGCGCTGGCAGCGTTGGTGGCGCGAGACGTTTGTGAGCACCGCCGTCTGGCAAGTCATCCGTGGAACCCTGCACGAGCCCGTATCGACAGACGCGCTGCCGGCCTCACTCTTGAGCCGCTTCATTGGCGATCCAGCGAGCCAGTTGCTGTCGTTGCTGCGTTCACTTGGCCCGCTCACCGGCGGCGCCGCGGTGCCCGCTATGTAACGGACGATTACCGCCCGCAGAGGATGCCCGTCGCTCAGCGCCGCGCCGTGCATTACGGTGCGCACCATCCAGGGTTGGAGCACGGTGCGGGCATGACGAGAGGCGACGGTTCACGGATCCACGAACGTTGGGCGCAACTGCGTTTCTCGGTCATCGGACACCTGCTGGCCGCGCCGCCGGCGCCGGGCCTGTTGCGCGGCGAGCTTCAGAAGCTCGCCCTGCGCGAGTGGCGCCATCCGAGCACCGGCGAGCCGGTACGCTTCGGTGTCTCGACCATCGAACGATGGCTATACCGTGCCCGACGCGAACGACACGATCCGGTGGGCGTCTTAAAGCGCAAGCGACGCAAGGACGCCGGCACCCAAGACTCCCTGAGCGCGGCGGTGCGCGCCGCGCTCAGGGCGCAATACGCCGCCCATCCCAGCTGGTCGGTGCAACTACACGCCGACAACCTGCGCGCGCTCGCCAAGACGCAACCAGAACTTTCCCCGCTGCCGTCGTACTCCACCATCCGCCGCTTCTGCAAAACCCAGGCGCTGTGGAAGCGGCGACGCTTGAGCTCGCGCGACACGGCCGGCGCGCTGCGGGCCGAGGCGCGACTCGAACACCGCGAGGTGCGCAGTTACGAAGCCGAGTATGTGGGCGGTCTGTGGCACTGGGACTGTCACTTCGGCTCGCGCAAGATCCTCACGCCGCGCGGCGAGTGGGCGACGCCGGTGCTGTTCGGTGTTCTCGATGACCGCTCGCGTCTGGCCTGCCACCTGCAGTGGTACCTCGCCGAGAACGCCCAGAACGTGGCCCACGGTCTCTCCCAGGCGTTCCAGAAGCGTGGGCTTCCGCGCGCCGCCTTGAGCGACAACGGCGCGGCGATGCTCGCCGCGGAAGTCGTCGAGGGACTCGCCCGCCTGGGTATCATTCATGAGACGACACTGCCGTATTCACCGTACCAAAATGCCAAGCAAGAGTCGTTTTGGACGCCGGTAGAAGCCAGGCTTCTCGCCATGCTCGAGGACGTCCCCGATCTGACGCTGAACGTGCTCAACGAGGCCACCCAGGCGTGGGTCGAGTACGAGTACAACCGCGGCGTGCATTCCGAGATCGGCCAGCCGCCGCTGGCCCGCTTTCTTGCTGGACCGGACGTTTTGCGTCCAAGCCCCGATAGCGCGGCGCTACGGCTCGCGTTCACGCGCGCTGATCGACGCATGCAGCGTCATAGCGACGGCACCGTCGTGATCGCTGCCCGACGCTTCGAAGTCCCCAGCCGATATCGGCATCTGACTGCGATCGAGGTCCGGTATGCCAGCTGGGATCTCACGCAGGTCCATCTCGTCGATGCCGAGAGCGGTCAGGTGCTGTGCCGGCTGTATCCGCAGGACAAGACCCAAAACGCCACGGGACTGCGCCGCAGCCTCGAGCCGCTTGGACTTGAGCCCCCGATCAAGCCCACCGCGCCCGGCATCGCGCCGCTGCTCGCGCAGTTGATGCAACAACAGGCGGCGACCGGTTTGCCGCCGGCATACCTGCCCACCGATGAACCGCCACCCGACGATGGAGAGAACCGATGAACAAGAAGATGCTCGCCCTGTATGGCCTGAAGTGGAACCCGTTCGCCCCGGACGTACCGGTCGAGGCGCTGCAGCTGACCCCGCGGATCGACTCCTTTTGCTGGCGCGTCGAACAACTCGCCGGCGAGGGCGGCTTCGCGCTCGTTACCGGTGCGCCCGGCATGGGTAAATCCGTGACGCTGCGCGTGCTCTCCGAGCGGCTCGCGGGGCTGCGTGATGTGCAGGTCGGCGTGTTATCGCGACCGCAGGCCGGCATGGCGGACTTCTACCGTGAGATGGGCGAGCTGTTCGGCGTTGAGCTGCATCCCCACAACCGCCACGGCGGCGCCAAGGTGTTGCGGGCGCGCTGGCAGGGGCATATCGATGCATCGTTGTGTCGCCCGGTGCTGATCGCCGATGAAGGCCAGGAGATGCAACTCGCGGTCTTGAACGAGCTGCGTCTGTTGTGCTCTGCGCGCTTGGACTCGCACCTGCTCTTGACCGTCGTTCTCGCCGGCGATCAGCGCCTCATCGAGCGCTTCCGTGCCGAGGAACTCTTGCCCTTGGGCTCGCGTATGCGGGTGCGCTTTGCGCTCGAGCGCTCAAGCCCTGAGGAGCTACAGGAGTGTCTACGGCATGCGCTGCATAAAGCCGGCGCGCCCAAGCTCATGACCCCTGAACTGATCGCAACCATAAGCGATCACGCCCAGGGGAACCTGCGGGCGCTGATGAACATGGCCGGCGAGTTGCTGGCGCTTGCCGCGCAGCGCGAGGCCCGACACATTGACGAACAACTCTTCCTCGAGACCTACGCCACGCCCTCACCGGCGCAGGCGAAGATCGCCGCCGGACGGCGGCGCTGAACACGCTGCCCGTCGCGCCGGCCTTTGCGCTGCCGGCTCGTCTCCAGGAGCAACGCTGGTTGGTCACCGATCTGTGGTCGGCCGATGCCGTCGGCATCGTCGGCGGCGAACCGAAGTGCTGTAAGTCCTTCCTCGCCTTGGATCTGGCCGTCGCGGTGGCCTCAGGTACACCGTGCCTGCGTCGGTTCTCTGTGCCACAACCCGGACGCGTCCTGCTCTACGCCGCCGAGGACGCCCTGCATATCGTGCGCAGCCGCCTCGAGGGCATCTGCTCCGCGGCCGGTATCGGTCTACGTGAACTCGACGTTCACGTCATCACCGCGCCAACGCTGCGGATCGATCTTCCCGCGGATCGCACTCGTCTCGAGCAGACCGTCGCGGATCTTGCGCCGCGGCTGCTGGTCTTGGATCCCTTCGTCCGTCTGCACCGGATCGACGAGAACGCCAGCGGCGAGGTCGCGCCGCTTCTGGCCTATCTACGGGAACTGCAGCGACGCCATAATCTTGCCGTCCTGCTTGTGCATCACGCCAAAAAGAGCGGCGGCCGCCTGCGCGCCGGACAAGCGCTGCGCGGATCGTCAGAGTTCCATGCGTGGGGCGACTCGAACCTTTACCTGCGCCGCGACGGACCCAAACTCACGCTCACCGTCGAGCATCGTGCCGCGCCATCCACGCCCGCCATCGACTTGGAACTCGTGCCGCGACAAGACGCCCTCGCTCTTGAGGTCCTGACATCGGCACCGTGTGAAACACCGGCATCCGCGTCCATCGATGACCGCATCACGGCGGCATTGATCAATGCTTCGCAGCCGCTGTCGATCTCGGAACTGCGGCCTCTGTGCCGCGTCCGCAACGCCACCCTCTACGAGCGTCTGACTGCAATGACCGCCGCCGGCCTCCTTGAACGCAGGCCCGACGGTTACTGCATCGCTTCCAAACCCTAATCACCTACACTTCGTTCCCAGTTCCGCTTCCCGCTTGCTCTACAGCACGCGGGAACCTGTAGCGGGAAGTCCATCAAATAGCATGATCGCCGGCCCATCAAATAGCCCGCTCATGCTCATCTCGTGCTCGGTGTGGATGAAAGCCGCGAGCAAACGCAGGCCATCCATGCCGTGCAGCGCGAACGGCGCACCTTGGCCGGATTACACGCCAAGACTGAGCGCGAGGCGATCGTAAAAGCCCACCAGGACGCGCAGCGGCTCTTGGAGTCCTTGGCGGTGATGAACCCCTACGCCAACCGCCTCACGTTCTTGGATGACCGGACCCGCACCCGCCGCGATCACGAGAAGTATCTGACGCTCATCGATGTGATCGCGCTCTTGCACCAGCATCAGCGAGAGATCAAGAGCACCGCTCACGGCGGTAGCGCGACCCGCTACGTTGAAGTCACACTCGATGACATCGCGTGGGCAAACCGCCTCGCGCACGAAGTCTTGGGCCGTACGCTCGATGAGCTGCCGCCGCAGACTCGCTCGTTGCTCTCGCTCCTGGTGCAGATGGTCGAGCGCGAATGCACGGCCCAAGACACGCGCCGTGCCGACACTCGCTTTAGTCGCCGTCGGGTGCGCGAGTACACGCGCTGGGGCGATACGCAACTGAAAATCCATCTCGCGCGGCTCGTGGAACTCGAATACCTGCTCATCCACCGGGGCGGCCGGGGTCAGTCCTTCGAGTACGAGCTCGTATACGACGGGGTCAGCGATGAGGCGCGTCACTTGAGTGGCTTGATCGATGTCGAAGTGCTGCGCCCGGCACCCGCGCCACGCGACGCCTACCCCTACGATGCTGAGCGGTCGGGGCAAAGCGAGAACCGGTCGGGGGTCGGTCGGCCCCCGGTCGGGGTGCAGTCGGGGGGTGGTCGGGCTGCTCAATTGCCCTCAAATGCTGATAAAACCAGCCTCAACGAAGAATCGAGCGCCCCAGAGCCTAAAACGCACGGCACAGGGAACGGTACAAAACCTCCGTCGTACCCGCAGCCACACGCTGCGCATGCTTAGGAGAAAACATCGCAGCGGCGCGAAACCCCGTGCACCCCGCACGGCGGATCGCAATCCCTTGAATCTGTATCTCGCGAGCTTCCTCGAATGGTCGGCGGCGCGAGGCTTGAGCGATCAGACGCTGGAAACCCGCGAGAACGCTTTACGGCGGTTCATTGCCTGGTGCGATGAGCGAGACCTCTCGCATCCCAAAGATGTCACGCTCCCAGTCCTGGAGCGTTATCAGCGATATCTGTACCACTACCGCAAACCCAATGGCGAGCCGCTCACGTTCGGCACCCAGCAAACCCGGCTCGTGCCCTTGAAGGCGTTCTTCCAGTGGGCGACGCGCGAGCGGCATTTACTCTATAACCCAGCCTCCGAGCTGTTGCTGCCGCGCTTGCCGCGACGCCTGCCCAAACACATCCTCTCGGTGGCCGATATCGAATCCCTGATCGGACAGCCGGATATCGCAACGCCTTCGGGCCTTCGCGATCGGGCGATGCTCGAGACGCTGTACTCCAGTGGCATCCGCCGCATGGAGCTCGTCGAGCTCGAGCTTTATGACCTCGATACCCGCGGCGGCGGTCTCACGGTGCGCGGCGGCAAGGGCGGTCGAGATCGCGTGGTGCCATTAGGCGCGCGCGCCTGCCTCTGGCTCGATCGGTATCTTGAAGAAGTACGACCGCTCCTCGTCACGGGACAGGATGCCGGCCGCTGCTTCCTCACCGACTTTGGCGAGCCGTTCGAGAAGAACCGGCTGGGGGATCTCGTCAAGCGCTACGTCGAGCGCGCCGGCTTCAAGGTGATCGGCTCGTGTCACCTGTTCCGTCATGCGATGGCGACCCACATGCTCGAGAACGGCGCCGACATCCGTTATATCCAGGCGATCTTGGGCCACCACGATCTCGACACCACGGCGATTTACACGCAGGTCTCGATCCACAAGCTCAAAGAAATCCATGCCGCCACCCATCCCGCCAAGCTCCAACGAGTAGCCACCCAGACGCGGCGAGAATCCTCATCGGTTAACACGGTGTTCGCCGCGCTCGATGTCGAGGGTAAGCTTGACGTCGGAGCGGGCACTGGAACATAACGCCAAGATATTATGCGCAGTCGGCCGGACGGCCGACTGTCCGGGCCTTCGGCCCCGCATAATGGGCGCTATGTTCAATGCCCGCCGCACGGGGCTCGCGCCCCGCGCGGTGGTCGCTGCGCGGCTTCTTTGATCGCGATCAGCAACTCGAAAAGTAGCGGCCCACCGGCCGCGCTCGTGCTCGCAAGCTCTCGATGTTCTCGCGCGCCCGATGTGAAATGCCGCCTTGACCGGCCCCGAAGTTAGGCCAAAACTCGCCTCTGGGGTATCACGACCTTGCCAGCACACTGCATCGAGCCATCGAGACGCATAACTCCGCGAAGGCGCTGGGGATATCGCCGCCGTGTACGACGGCGCGCGTCGGGGCGATCTTTTGTCTACAACCTGCGCTTCCCGGGTCAGTACTATCAGGCCGAGACCGGCCTGAACTACAACTACTTCAGAGATTACGATCCGCAGACCGGACGGTACATCGAATCCGACCGACTTGGGCTTTTTGGCGGGAGCTTCTCGACTTACAGCTACACCAACGACAACCCGATCATGTACATCGATCCTTTCGGATTGTGCTGGGTTTACAGCCAATCAACCGGGCAGTTGACCCACGTCGACCCTGACGGAAATATCGATTACACGGCCAACGGCGGCTATTCAGGGAATGGAAATGGATTGAACAACCCTGCGATGCAGAATGTTCAAAACGTGGGACCGATTCCGCAAGGCTCGTACACCATTGGTCCATGGCATCACGCTGATAGCACTGGGCCTGGAACGATGAATTTGACCCCCAACGCCGGCACCAATACCTTCGGCCGGACTTTATTCAGAATTCATGGTGACAACAGCGCGCAAAATCACACGGCGTCAAATGGATGCATCGTCGAGCCGCGTAACGTGCGTCAGCAGATTGCGAATAGCAACGACACTTGCTTGCAGGTAGTGCCGTGACCCGGTCGCAAGTAGCCGGGGCGATAGCAACGGTGATGCTTTCTCTGTGCACCGTTACTGCTCAAGGCGCAGAGGATCCTTCTGGGCAAAAGATTGTCGGGGTCTTGGAAGAGGTGCCCGGCATTCATACAGGTGAATCTTCCCACTACGGGGTTCGTGTCTTGTTCCGACAGGTAGCCGGAGAGTGGCAGCCGTTCCCTGACAAATGCGGGACTACCGACTGTTTGAAATCAATTACGTCTGAATATCCACCCCGCTCTCGGTGGATAATTTCGTTTGAAGGGCGGGTTGTGGGAGCAGTGTCAGCTCATACGCCAGCGGACTTTGGTTTTTATTCTCATATCGGTCTTCAGGATGTTGATGCGGGGCAGTCGGTCCCTACGGTAGGTGACTCGTCTACTTCCTATTCGGGTTTTGCCGATACCTCTGTACATCGGCCGTTATTGGCTACCACGGATGCACCACGGCCCGCTCACGCTGGCTGGAAGTCCCAGAAACCTGACCCTGCGGATCTCAATCGGATATGGCCATCCTTCAGCCGTCTTGTGCCATTAATTGATGAATGTCGCTTGGATGCACGCGGCGAAAATATTCCCAGCAATGGGCGAGTTCCCCTCCGGAATGAATTAGAGATCGCTGGCACGTGGGTTAATGGAAGTGGCGACGCGATCGTCCAGGCGCGGATTGGCACGAAGGCATTCCAGAATTGCGACGGCCCGCTTGTGCATCAGTCCGAATATTGGTTTTACCGAGAGGCCAGTGGACAGGTGTGGCCGCTACCAGGCCAGGGCGACAGTACGTCGAAAGATCAACACAGTGGACTCCTTATGCCGCTGGATTTTCTAGACCTGGGCGATGGGCACGATGTGGCCATGTTCTTAATGGGCGGTTATGACATGGGTGGCTATGCCCTGTTCTTCGATGGGTTCCACAAGGTGGCGCACTTCACGTGGATTTACCATTGACGAGGGGCTGGTGCTACCTCGCTGTGACGACGGGTCGCTTGCGTGCGTAGGCCAGGATGGCGTCGTACGCCTTCTGGGCGTCCGTGGGTGCGGCCTTGAACGTCTCCCGGAACACGAAAGCCGTATTTTCAGCACCCCAGGGCTGGCGCTCGCCGCGCAAGGCGAAGGACAGCACGGCGTTAGCGAGCTCGGACAAGAAATGTCGGCCGTGCTCGACCGGCGAGCTCTGGCTGTCGAGTATATGGCCGATCATGCGCAGCGCTCGCCCGACCTCGTAGGCCGCCTCGGGATCGGAGAGACCTGGCAGGCGCTCGATGGTCTCGAAGTGTCTCTCGTTCGGCCCGGGCACCGTGTCGGTCGCGACGGGGATATCGAAACCTGGATCGGGGTTCTCGGTGTAGCGCATCCCCTTGACGCCTGCGCGGAAGGCGGCGCGGGTGGCCACCGTCTCCTTGGGCATCGGCGGGCGGTCAGTCATTGGAGTCTCCGACGAGGAGGAACGGCGCCCAGTGTGTCATGTCCGAGCGGGGGCGGCGGAGCGGCTCGCGCCGGGTGACGGGTCGGCGGCGGGGGCGGCCGGTTGGGCGAGCATCTCCCGTTTAGCCGCTCTCTGGGGTTGGGGGAGACATGGTAGGGCACACCCGACGCATCTGCCGATGGCAGACAAACCCCCGTCCCAAGCCGCCCTCGGAAGCGGCTTTCCGTGATGGCATAATGCTTTAGCCCGTCAGACACGGCGTCTGACAAAGACCCTGACTCCCGCCTCGTTTTTGCACTAATCCTCGGGAAAATCCCGTGTCTGACGCGTCTGACACTGTGCTCAAGATCGGTCACGACTTCTCCTCGATATTGGCGGTGAATCCGATCGGCCGGCGCTTGGGGGTGGGTGGGTGCATGAGTTCACGGATCGCCGAGAGGATGGCGGCAATCGCCTCATCGTGGTGCTGGTACTTGCGTTCGAGCTCATCGAGCTTGCGGGCGAGCGCGGTGTTTGAGGCCAGGAGCTCACGCAGCCGCACGAAGGCGCGGACCACAAAGACGCTCATCTCGACGGCGCGGGGGCTGTTCAAGATCGTGGCCGCCATGATGGCGCCGTGCTCGGTGAATGCGTAGGGGGGAAACCGCGGATCACGGTGCTTCTGGGAACCGGTCGCAAATTGCGACCGGTTCAGGGCCTCGGTCTCTGCCCGGGTGAGGCGGAACATGAAGTCCTCGGGAAACCGCTCGGCGTTGCGCTTGACCTGCTCGTTGAGGCGTTTGGTGGTGACGCCATAGAGGGCGGCGAGCTCGGCATCGAGGATGAGGCGATGGCCGCGCAGGATCAGGATCGAGCGAGCGATGGACTCGACCGGCACGGCGCGCCGTGTGGGAGCCACCCTCAACCCACCTTGGAAATGAACGCCTCGATGGTGCGCAGCAAAGCTTGCTGGTCGCGACGCGGGAGCTTCTCGATCTCTTGCAACCGACGATAGAGCCGACGGTTCCTGGAGCCCCCTGGGCTTGCGGTGGCCTCCTTGAGGCCGAGCAGCTCATCGGCGCTGACGCCGAGGATGCGTGCGATCTGAATCACCGCATCGGCGGGTAGACGGGTGTCGTCATTTTCGTAATCGGACACGGCCGGCTGGGTGATGCCGAGGCGTTCGGCGAGCTCGACCTGCGTGAGGCCGCGGTCACGGCGCAGTCGTGCGATGCGCCGCCCCAGGGAGTCATGGGTCTTGGGTCCCGCCTTGGTAGCCATCTCGATCGCTCCTCGCAGCATCAATGCGGGATCGAGTGTAAGGGTGCTTGCTGCGATCAGCGGGGTGTGCATGGTGTGGGCTTCTTGCTGGATATAAGTTAAGCTTATATTATCCGATCCACCTCACGATCGCGATCTTGATGTTGAAAAAAATGCTTCGGGGGTCTTGACAAGTTTTTAGGAGAACCGAGCTATGGCGCGTATCCCGGATCAGGTGGTTGAGCGGCTAAAGACAGAGGTCTCGGTCGAGCGCCTGGCCCAAGCGCGCGGGGTGAGCCTTACGCGCCACGGAGCGGACCTGCACGGGCGCTGTCCGTTCCACGAGGATCGCACGCCCTCCTTGGTGATCACCCCGGCGAAGAACCTCTGGCACTGCCTGGGGGCGTGCCAGACGGGAGGCTCCGTGATCGACTGGGTGATGAGGGCCGAGGGCGTGAGCTTTCGCCATGCGGTGGAGCTCTTAGTCAATGACTCCCTCCCTTTAGCCGCCGCTTCTTCGGCACCGCCGCCCAAGCACTCGACGGTGCGAAAACTGCCGACGGCACTCGTTCGCGATGTCGAGGATGCGAAGTTATTGATCCAAGTGATCGACTACTACCACGAGACACTACTGGGGAGCCCCGAGGCGCTTGAATACTTGCAGCGTCGCGGCATCGGTTCCGAAGAAGCGATCAAGACGTTCAAGCTCGGCTTTGCCAATCGCACATTGGGGTACCGGCTGCCGGCGAGCACTCGAGTCGAGGGCGCGGCGATCCGCGGTCAGTTGCAACGGCTGGGGCTCTATCGGGACAGCGGGCATGAGCATTTTAGCGGCTCACTCGTGATCCCGGTCATCGGTCCTGCCGGCGAAATCACGGAGGTCTACGGCCGAAAACTCAATGACAACCTGCGTGCCGGCACGCCGCTGCACCTCTATCTGCCGGGGCCGCACCAAGGCGTGTGGAATGAGGCGGCGCTTGGTGCCTCCCCGGAAATCATCCTCTGCGAGGCGCTGATCGATGCCTTGACCTTCTGGTGCGCGGGCTTTCGCAACGTCACGGCGAGCTACGGCGTCGAAGGGTTTACCGCCCATCATCTCGCGGCGTTCACGGCGCGCGGCATCGAGCGGGTGCTGATCGCGTATGACCGGGATGAGGCCGGCGATCGTGCGGCTGAGAAGCTGAGCAGCCAACTCAATGCCGCAGGCCTCGGCGCCTATCGCATCCAGTTCCCGAAGGGCATGGATGCGAATGAATACGCACTCAAGGTGGGTCCACCGCACAAAAGCCTTGGGGTGGCGATCCGTGCAGCGCAGTGGATGGGCCAGGGCAAGGCGAAACCGATCAGCACGGCGAGCGTGGGTATCCCGAGCGTGAGCGTTGCGGTCGTGCATGAGCCGCCAATGGCGGCGATGCTTGTGATGAGCGCAGCGCCACCCGTTCCGCCTTTAGTTGCCGATCCCGCAGCCGCGGAACCTGCGGCGGCCGAGATCGCACTGCCGGCGCAAGCGCTCCCGCCGGCACCGGCGCCGATGCCAGTCGCGGAAACCAAGCCCCTCGGTCACGAGCACGAACATATCTTGGTCTTTGGTGCTCGCCGCTATCGGGTGCGGGGCCTTGAGAAGAACCTCTCGCATGAACTGCTCAAGGTCAATATCTTGGCTTCCGCACCGGCACTCGATGGCGTAGGCGAGGCAGGCGGCTATGCCGTGCACGTCGACACGCTGGACCTCTACCAGGCACGCCAGCGCGCGGCGTTTGTGAAATCCGCGGCGATCGAGCTTAAGGTCGCCGAGGAGATCATCAAGGGGGATATCGGCAAAGTGCTGCTCGCGCTCGAAATAGAGCAAGACAAGCTCATCGCCGCGGCGCAGGCGCCGAAGGCCCCTGCGGTGGTTCAGATCGATGAGGCCGCGCGCACCCGGGCGATGAAGTTGCTTACGAGCCCGGATCTGATCGAGCGCATTGCCGCAGATTTTAGCCGTACCGGTATCGTCGGCGAGCGCACCAATGCGCTCATTGGGTATTTGGCGGCGGTGTCGCGCAAGCTCGATCGGCCGCTTGCCCTGCTGCTGCAATCGACCTCGGCGGCCGGCAAATCCTCACTTATGGATGCGGTGCTCTCCTTCGTGCCGCCGGAGGATCGGATCGTGTACTCGGCGATGACCGGGCAGAGCTTGTTCTACATGGGAACGATGGATTTAAAGCACAAAATCTTGGCCATTGCCGAGGAAGCAGGAGCTGCGCGCGCGAGCTATGCGTTAAAGCTCTTGCAAAGCGAGGGGGAGCTCACCATCGCCTCAACCTCGAAGGATACTCAGACCGGCAAGCTCGTGACCGAGGAGTACCACGTCGAGGGGCCGGTGATGATCTTCTCAACAACCACGGCCGCCGAGATCGATGAGGAGCTCAAAAATCGGTGTCTCGTGCTCGGTGTGGATGAAAGCCGCGAGCAAACGCAGGCCATCCATGCCGTGCAGCGCGAACGGCGCACCTTGGCCGGATTACACGCCAAGACTGAGCGCGAGGCGATCGTAAAAGCCCACCAGGACGCGCAGCGGCTCTTGGAGCCCTTGGCGGTGATGAACCCCTACGCCAACCGCCTCACGTTCTTGGATGACCGGACCCGCACCCGCCGCGATCACGAGAAGTATCTGACGCTCATCGATGTGATCGCGCTCTTGCACCAGCATCAGCGAGAGATCAAGAGCACCGCTCACGGCGGTAGCGCGACCCGCTACGTTGAAGTCACACTCGATGACATCGCGTGGGCAAACCGCCTCGCGCACGAAGTCTTGGGCCGTACGCTCGATGAGCTGCCGCCGCAGACTCGCTCGTTGCTCTCGCTCCTGGTGCAGATGGTCGAGCGCGAATGCACGGCCCAAGACACGCGCCGTGCCGACACTCGCTTTAGTCGCCGTCGGGTGCGCGAGTACACGCGCTGGGGCGATACGCAACTGAAAATCCATCTCGCGCGGCTCGTGGAACTCGAATACCTGCTCATCCACCGGGGCGGCCGGGGTCAGTCCTTCGAGTACGAGCTCGTATACGACGGGGTCAGCGATGAGGCGCGTCACTTGAGTGGCTTGATCGATGTCGAAGTGCTGCGCCCGGCACCCGCGCCACGCGACGCCTACCCCTACGATGCTGAGCGGTCGGGGCAAAGCGAGAACCGGTCGGGGGTCGGTCGGCCCCCGGTCGGGGTGCAGTCGGGGGGTGGTCGGGCTGCTCAATTGCCCTCAAATGCTGATAAAACCAGCCTCAACGAAGAATCGAGCGCCCCAGAGCCTAAAACGCACGGCACAGGGAACGGTACAAAACCTCCGTCGTACCCGCAGCCACACGCTGCGCATGCTTAGGAGAAAACATCGCAGCGGCGCGAAACCCCGTGCACCCCGCACGGCGGATCGCAATCCCTTGAATCTGTATCTCGCGAGCTTCCTCGAATGGTCGGCGGCGCGAGGCTTGAGCGATCAGACGCTGGAAACCCGCGAGAACGCTTTACGGCGGTTCATTGCCTGGTGCGATGAGCGAGACCTCTCGCATCCCAAAGATGTCACGCTCCCAGTCCTGGAGCGTTATCAGCGATATCTGTACCACTACCGCAAACCCAATGGCGAGCCGCTCACGTTCGGCACCCAGCAAACCCGGCTCGTGCCCTTGAAGGCGTTCTTCCAGTGGGCGACGCGCGAGCGGCATTTACTCTATAACCCAGCCTCCGAGCTGTTGCTGCCGCGCTTGCCGCGACGCCTGCCCAAACACATCCTCTCGGTGGCCGATATCGAATCCCTGATCGGACAGCCGGATATCGCAACGCCTTCGGGCCTTCGCGATCGGGCGATGCTCGAGACGCTGTACTCCAGTGGCATCCGCCGCATGGAGCTCGTCGAGCTCGAGCTTTATGACCTCGATACCCGCGGCGGCGGTCTCACGGTGCGCGGCGGCAAGGGCGGTCGAGATCGCGTGGTGCCATTAGGCGCGCGCGCCTGCCTCTGGCTCGATCGGTATCTTGAAGAAGTACGACCGCTCCTCGTCACGGGACAGGATGCCGGCCGCTGCTTCCTCACCGACTTTGGCGAGCCGTTCGAGAAGAACCGGCTGGGGGATCTCGTCAAGCGCTACGTCGAGCGCGCCGGCTTCAAGGTGATCGGCTCGTGTCACCTGTTCCGTCATGCGATGGCGACCCACATGCTCGAGAACGGCGCCGACATCCGTTATATCCAGGCGATCTTGGGCCACCACGATCTCGACACCACGGCGATTTACACGCAGGTCTCGATCCACAAGCTCAAAGAAATCCATGCCGCCACCCATCCCGCCAAGCTCCAACGAGTAGCCACCCAGACGCGGCGAGAATCCTCATCGGTTAACACGGTGTTCGCCGCGCTCGATGTCGAGGGTAAGCTTGACGTCGGAGCGGGCACTGGAACATAACGCCAAGATATTATGCGCAGTCGGCCGGACGGCCGACTGTCCGGGCCTTCGGCCCCGCATAATGGGCGCTATGTTCAATGCCCGCCGCACGGGGCTCGCGCCCCGCGCGGTGGTCGCTGCGCGGCTTCTTTGATCGCGATCAGCAACTCGAAAAGTAGCGGCCCACCGGCCGCGCTCGTGCTCGCAAGCTCTCGATGTTCTCGCGCGCCCGATGTGAAATGCCGCCTTGACCGGCCCCGAAGTTAGGCCAAAACTCGCCTCTGGGGTATCACGACCTTGCCAGCACACTGCATCGAGCCATCGAGACGCATAACTCCGCGAAGGCGCTGGGGATATCGCCGCCGTGTACGACGGCGCGCGTCGGGGCGATCTTTTGTCTACAACCTGCGCTTCCCGGGTCAGTACTATCAGGCCGAGACCGGTCTCAACTTGAACTACTTCAGAGATTATGACCCGCAGACCGGAAGATACATCGAGTCCGATCCGATAGGACTCGCCGGCGGAATCAACACCTACGCATACGTAAATGGTAACCCGATTGGCAACACCGACCCGTCTGGTGAATTTGTTCCGCCCCCAATTATTGCGCCGCTCGCTGCGTTAGAGGCCGCGGGACTCGTAGGGTACGGCGCTGGGACGTTAATCTACAATGCCCTGGACACACAGATACAGAATGCTCTTGAACAAGTATTCCCTTTCCCGTCAAGCGATCCAACACTGCAGCAGCAGATTGAGCAAGAAGCTAATAGGCGCGAATACAAAAACAGGTGCAATGAACCTCCTCCGCCGGGCCTTAATCCATGCGAACTCGCGAAATGGAATCTAAAAAAGGCCCAAGATTGCAAAGCTCTGCGAAATGCAAATACCAACAGATGGTGGGGTGGGTCTGACAGCCAGCACAGCCCGCAACTCGCTCAAGATTTGGATCGCGCAATTCAGAATGCCGAAAATGCAGTGAAGAGATCGTGCCAGTGTCAATAAACACTGAAGACACTGAAGCGTTATCCAAGGAAATTGAACAAGCGTTTCCAATTGTGGAAATGCCGCCAACAGATGAACTGGTGTTTCATGGTCTGAATCGAGTCGAAGCCGGACGATTGAAAGAAGAACTAGAGCAATTCAGAGGGAACGTTGCCTTAGGTGGCAACGAGATTCGCGATGTCCACCAAGAAATGTCCCATCTCTCTGCGAAAGCTTGGCGCTGGCTTATGCCCTTCTACCTAAGGTTCTGTTTAACGCCGGAGGCAGAATATAACCACATGGAAACGGAATTCCTAATATACAACCTCAATCCTGATCTGAAATTTCAACGCGACACGTTGCAAAGACTGTCGCTTTTTACTGAAGTGCAGGTGAGATGTTTAATTCATTTCTTAGAGTGGTGTCTAACCAAACAGTATTGGAAAGAATACTGTCCAGACAATATCAATAGGGCCATAGAGTTTCTCAGATTGAAAGCGAATAACATAGGCATGCCGGTGCCGCCCTGAGACTACAGCTAGCTAAAACGACCTGCGCGACTATGGCCCCACCCGTGGGATTGTGACTGCCACTTGACCACATCCCCACAAGAGCCAAGCCGCCCGCCAGGGCTCAGAGTCCGCACTTCGCGGGTGGCGGACGTTTGCTTGGAGCGGCGCCGATGCATGAACGAACCTACGATGGGGAAATCAAACGTATACGGGTATGTGGGAGGGAATCCGATGTCGCTCGAAGACCCGCTCGGTCTCTGGAGTGTCACGGCGCAGTTCTACGAGGGCTATGGCGGTGCAGTGGTTTTGACCGGCACTGGCCTCCACTTTGACTCAATAGGATTTAGGTTTGGATTCGGCTTGGGAGGAGGGCTTGATATCAACCCGTTTGGAAATAGGCCTGATCCGTGCGCCCACAGCGACAGTAACAGCATCGGATTCTTTGCTGAAGCTTCCGGTGGCATTCCTTTCATTGCATACGGGAGGGGCGGCAACTACGGAGTGACCCTCAATACGTATCCTAACGATAGCTATAGTTGGAATGAATATGGCGGCCAAGAGCCAGAGCTAGCAACGGGAAAATCAAATGGAGGTTGGCGCTTTGGAGCGGGGGCGCTGGAGGTAGAGGCGGAGGCTAGTGCAGGCATTGAATACACACATAATTTCTCGGCTCCGAAGGATCCAAAGAAGTGCGAGTGTAAAAAATGAACCTTTCGAGAAGCTATTGGTGGAGTGCTGTTCGCGGCGCTCTGATAATCGCGGGGCTAGTTCAATCTAAAAGTATGGTTGTGTCGCTGGGTCAAGAGTTTCGTGAATCATCTTGGGCTTTTCCTTTGGAGATGACCGCTATATGCGCTTTCGCGATATTGTTTTTGATTGGTATTCAAGCCAAGCGTGTGAAGCAGTCCGAAGAGAAATGGCAACGACCGTCGTGGTTCCGGAATCCATTCAACTACAAGCAACCGCTGCAATTCTTTGACGCCATTTCGTACTATGCTTTCGCACTGGCTGTTGGATGCGCAATCTTCGGTCTTTCGGAATCCCCAATCAGTTGGGCCTGGGAGTTGCCGTTCTCCGTGGGATTAGGGCTATGGATTGGCGTTCGACTTTCTCTAATTGCTTTCAAGGAGTCGTTAGAATCTCCAGCTGGGAATCCAGCGGATTCGCGGTCGTAGCGCAGGTATCATTGCTTGCGCGCTTTACGGACGCGGTGGGGTTAACTTGTACGCATATGCAGGAGGCAATCCGGTAACTTGGTCTGACCGCCTTGGCCTAAAGCCAGGC
The DNA here is from genome assembly GCA_963702735.1 of uncultured Gammaproteobacteria bacterium. Lineage (GTDB taxonomy): Bacteria > Pseudomonadota > Gammaproteobacteria > Steroidobacterales > Steroidobacteraceae > Bog-1198. Next base: position 29,365 of record CAVPDW010000006.1, read on the forward strand.
GATCTATTTCCGATTGTCGGCGGCGACACAAGTTCAGCTATTCAAGCCGCAGCAGTAGACGCTTTGAATTACGTCTATCAATCCATTAGTGCAACCAAAGAATATGCGGGAACAATCTATTGCGTTGACGGCAACTGTATAGCGACCAATCCCAAGACGGATAAATATGGAGACAATGTGATACCAAGCTACCCGCTGCCTGAATTTGGCGGTTACTCAGCTGTGAGGGCCTACTATCACACGCATGGGAAATGCGACAAGAGGTACGGAAAGGGCAACGACATTTTTTCGACAGACGACATGGATAAAGCGGATCTGCACACGCCACTGCCAGTACCATCGTTTCTGGAGACGCCTGGGCACAAAATTTTGCGCTATGACCCCGACCCGGTCGATCCTTGGCATAAGCGAGGCCCACCAGCCACAACTATACAATAGAGGTGGCCTAGGTTTTTCGGACAGGTCTGAAAGTGGAATGACTGCTATATTTTTCAACGATAGCAGGAGTATTCCCGATGAAACGACCGAGACGCAATCACTCACCGGCCTTCAAGGCGAAGGTGGCTTTGGAAGCCTTGAAAGGCGAGAAGACGATCGCGCAGCTTGCTGCGCATTATGACGTGCACGCGAACCAGATTACTAGCTGGAAGACGCAGCTGTTGGAGAACGCGGCGGGGATTTTCGGCGCCGGCGCCCTGGAGAGCGCGACCGATCGCGAACGGATCCGCGAGTTGCATGCAAAAATCGGCGAACTTACTGTCGAGCGAGATTTTTTAGACTCCGCGCTCGGTCGCTTCCCCGGACCGAGCGGACGACGATGATTGACCAGGGGGCGAAATTGAGCGTCACGCGCCAGTGTGAACTTCTCGAGCTCAACCGGACCGGCGTGTACTACACGCCGCGTCCGGTGCGCGAGGAGGATCTGCGGCTGATGCGCCGGATCGACGAGCTGCACCTGGAACACCCGTTCTACGGTGCTCGTCGGCTTGCCAAGCAGCTCGAGCGGGAAGGGTTCGAGGTCGGCCGTGTGCACGTGACGACTCTGATGCGCCGCATGGGTATTGAGGCGCTGTATCGCCGGCCACGGACCAGTATTCCCGCGCGCGATGCGAAGATCTACCCGTACTTGCTCGACGGCTTGGCGATCGAGAGGTCCAACCAGGTCTGGGCATCCGATCTCACGTATTTACCGATGGCGCATGGGTTTTTGTACCTGGTTGCGATCCTGGACGTAGCGAGTCGCAAGGTACTGTCATTTCGCATCTCGAACACGATGACGCCGGATTTCTGCGTCGATGCATTGACCGAGGCGATTGCCCGATACGGGGCACCTGAGATCGTCAACACCGATCAGGGCTCGCAGTTCACCAGTAAAGCGTGGACCGACGTGGTCGAGGCCGCTGGGGCTCGTATCAGCATGGACGGTAAGGGGCGCTGGATCGACAACGTGTTCATCGAACGCCTGTGGCGGAGCGTCAAATACGAGGACATCTATCTGCGTGCCTACGAGAACGGGCGCGATCTGCAGGCCGGCCTGACCCGATATTTCGATTTCTATAATCGCCGACGGCTTCATCAGTCGCATGAATATCAGACGCCGGATGAAATCTACTACGACACCAAAGCCGGCGAGCCGCTGGCCATCGCGGCCTGAGCACAATCGCCATGGACGCACACTGTCGCAGAGATCGAAAATCAGGGGATGCTCAGGTAGCGGGTATCCCCAGATCTCGGCTCCTGCGCCTTCCTATGCGTGTCGATTTTATCAGCCAAGAAAAAAACCGAGAGCTTCTGCTGCCTTCGGCATCAGACCGCGCTTGGTCGGGAGCGATAGCAAAAGATCAGCGACGAAAGGAGCTTGACGACGAACGCCTCGCAGGGTTCAATCAATCAGCAGATCTTTCCACTTAATCCCCGAAAGATTTCTGTCCGAACTACCCGAGCCACCGCTAATCGGGCTGCGACTGTCCAACACACTAGCTCAAATGAAGGAGATTTAAGTGGTTACGATACGAACGCGCGACAAATTGCTTTATCTAGCGGTGGCTGCACTGGCGTCCTTTTGGATCACAGCGCCTGCATTCGCCGACAGTCCTGCCCTAGGCGATTTTTTGGCCCATTCCGACAGCGCTATCTACGTTCGTGGAGATTACTGCAAGGCACTCCTAATCGTGTATCGGGATTTTTCAAAGATTCTCGAAAAGCACCGAAGAAATGCTCGAGGCGACCAAACGGAGAAACGACTGTCGCGCATAGAGAACTACGACATCCATATCGAGCAGGATGCCGACAATTACACGATACACGTCGCGCCGACCCTCAGAGATCATGGACAGGAGGTATTTGGCGGAGCCTTCACGTACGTAGTTAGGCGGAGCACGTTTCAAATCGCCGAAGTCACACCGTCAAAGTAATGGGTTGCTTTAGGCGCGAGGTGTTTACGCATATGCCGAAGCGAATCCGATAAGCAATAGCGACCCGACGGGGTTAGCCGTTTGGGACTCCTATCCGACAATGACTGCCGCCGCCCTCGCAGCTCTTTCCGACATCAACCCGTTATCAATTGCTGAGAACACTGAGTTCGCCGGCTCGATTTATCAAAATGCCGACGGCACCTACAGCTATACACCTCCTGCCCCTGGTAATGAAGCTGGCTCGGGTCCAGTCCTGCCGGCGGGTGGCCAAGACATTGCTGCCTGGTATCACACCCACGCTGCGTATGACCCTCTACTGGGTCAAGGGAATTACGTATATTCACCGCAGGATCGCTACTTGTCCGACCAAACTCAGAAATCGAATTACATGGCGGATCCTCGAAATAACGCGCACAAATACATCCCGGATCCCATGAAACGTGGGAAAGGCAAAGTCGTTAACTACGGAAAACTTAAATGCCCAACTTCAAAATGATTAAGCAATCACTATTCCTTGTACTAACGGTAGTTACGTTCGCTCATGCCGCGTCCAAAGACGAGTCCCAGTGGAACAACGTCGAGATAGTGATTCGGGGAGACTATTATCGAGCTGCTTCCGTCGCGTACGCTGACTATTCCAAGCTAATGATGAGGCGGGCCCAAAAGTCGGCCGCCGCGGCTGCAACAGGCGACCGTAATCTCGCTGCGTACTTATCGAACATCGAGCATTTCAACATCCAAGTCGGTCTCGGACATGGCCGGTATCAGGTGTGGATACTCCCGCGCACGTCTGACGATTTTCCAGTGATATTTGGTGGCGATGCACTTTATGTCATAGACGCCAACAGTTTTGAAGTGTTGGAAAGGCACTACGGAAAATAGAGGTAAGATGACTACGCATACGCTCAAGAGAACCCAATTTCGCTAACTGATCCAGTTGGGTTGTGTCCGCAAGACAAACAAAAATGCATTCAGGCCTTTTTGCTAAACTACTATGGTGATTTCGTTGCGAATACTCTTGTGCCAGAATTCAGCCCAATTTCGTTCGTCACCAATTTTTCAGAGTTTGTAAAAGGCAGCGTGCTTAGCTTTGGACTCAAGGGCGTGCTGGCTGGTTTGCCAGCACTTGCCGGCAAACTCGCTACAATAACTGGTAATAATTTGACCCAATATCCTGGGACGGCGGCCGCCGCCGCTGACGCTTTGGAAACTGGGGCGTTTTGGACAACTACTGCAAGCACTATCAGTTATCTACTTGCAGTGCCTCTTTCAGGAGCGGCAGGATTTGCACTTGGCGCGGACGCAGAAGCCCGGTGGGAATGTCGAGACGTGCCGTGATTTACAAACTGGGTCCTTGAGCGAAAGATGGACGGATTCTGGAGTAATACTGCCACGTTTTTGCGCATAGCTCTGCTAACGGGGGTTTTGCTATTTGGATATTTTGAGGGTGCGGTCCTCCATCGACGTGATTGGGCGTGCGTTACATGGACGGCGGGTCTCGCGGCCCTTACGGCTTGGGTTGCCTATCCTTTTACCACCGGCCGCATTTACCTTGGGGCTATTGTGTTCGTCGCGGGCGTTTCCCTGATTGCTCTGTACTACCGACAATCCAAAAACAAGTAGCAAGAAGGCGCGTGAAATAGATCGCAGAGACTACGCATACGTGGGTGGCAACCCGATTTCAAACATAGATCCATCTGGGTTACTCAACGTGGTCGCGGGAGGTGGTGGTAATGCTGTTCTTATCGGATCGGGCGGCGAAGCCTCTTCCGGAGGCTATTACAACGTTGAAACTGGTCAGGGAGGTGGATTCACAAACACTGGTGGAGGACTGAATTGGTCTACGAGCGGTCAGTCAGGGCTTGGTGCAATGGGCGGCGGATTCCTCGGATTCGTTACTGGACAAACCAGCAACGTTGCAGGAGCGTTCAACAATTGGAACCTTGCCCTACCAGGAACCAACCTTTCTCTGACCGTATTCTTCAACGGCAATGGAGAGTGGGTTGGTGGGGCTATTGGTTATGGTCCAGGCATTGGTTTCACAAACACAAATACAACGCTATATCCGAGCACCAAGTCTACTGCTTGCCATTAATATTTAGCATCACGGAGAGAACGCATGGCCGTAGGGCAATCGAAACGCAAGTCGCTGCGGGTTTTCGCACTGACGATGGTTGGTACGCTTGTGGGTGCCATAGGATTCACCCTCCCAATGGTTGGTGGCCGCATCGGATTGGCGATAATTCTGTTGTCCGTCATGATCGGTTTTGGTTTTGCGGCACGCCTAAAGTGTTCACACTGCGACTTCATGCTTTCGCGTAAAATTCCCGTGGGAGCACTGCCTTTTCTTTGGCTCGCCAAGGGCAAATGTCCGAACTGCCACGAGGAACTCTAGCCGCGCGTGACAGGCTACAAAAGCCGCACCGCGCAGAGTATTGATCATGCGCTGCGCACGCGGCAGGGAGCGACCAAGGCCGCACTGGTTGACCCGCTCCCATGTGCACCGCCGAGAAGTTCGGCAGCCGAACTTTTGACCAAAACCCTGCTGCGTGCGTGAATCAGATTGCTGGCATTTTTGCCTGGCGATCGTTGGATGGCAGGATAGGCTAGCGCCAGCAATCTGATGCAAGCTGATATCGTCCCCCTCAGAAAAGCGATCCCTGTTTGGCGAGTTCTTGCGGGTCGAGGCCTGAGGATAGCCTCGCGCTTGCTTTTGTGGCCCATTGTGGCCCAAAAGGTGTCGTTTTGAGGGTGAGTGCAGGATAGCCTCGGAGCGGCTAATGGGTCCCATTGGGACCCAAACGATGAGATTGCCGGCGGCAGCTACGACTGCACGTCGACTCTGTGCAGCGCCTCGGGCGTGACGATGGGGATGCCTTGGAAGCTCTTAAGGTCGAGTAGATCGCGATCACCGGAGACGATGAGATCGACACTGGCCGCGACGCCTAAGGCGAGCACGGCGTCGTCATCGGGATCGCGGCACACGGGTTGTGCCAGGAGCGGCGGCGTGATCGCTTCGGCCAGTTCGCGCAGCTCGGCCAGCGAGCGCTCGCGCGAGGTGTTCGAGCGCACCAGGATGGCATCGAACTGAGGCCGCGCGATGACCTCGGCCAACTCGGCGAGCAACGCGGGGTTGCTGATGAAGATCAGCGCGCCCTCGCGGACACGCTCCAACAGCGCATGGGGTGTGCCGTGCCACAGCAGGACAGCAGGCCCGACAACACCACGTTGGTATCAAGAACGGCTCGAATCGTCATCCTTGGCTTGCCGGGCGCGGCGCGCCGCTTGGGCGGTGGCATCCGGCAACTCAATCTCAATCGTGGTCATATTTAAGCTCCTTGCGCGTTGACGCGCTGCTTCAGCTCCTCGCGCTCGATGAAGGTATTCGAGTAACTTGAACTACTTCAGAGACTACGATCCGCAGACCGGACGCTATTTGGTCGGTGCAATTCGCCCAGATAGTCAATGGAGCGAATCGGGAACAGGACCGTATACTGTATGGGTCGGATCCGGCAAGGCCCTTGCGCTAAAGCTAAAAGCGGGGAACGTGCACTGCACCCCTCGGGCCGGATTCGCCGATTTCTTGGGGACCGCAAAACCGGCCCCTGGTTGCATTGCCGGATCACAATTCCCGAAAGTACCCCCAAAGGCCTCAACCACGCGCCTGAAACCCTGAAACGTCGATTTTGGGGACTCTCCTGGGGCACCAAGACTGCTTGTGAAATCAGCGGGTTGGGCGTTTCCGCCCACCGGTCTTCGGGTCGGACGAGCGCAGGGTGACAGCGCCGCGGCGCCTCACTGGCGGATCGCGCGCCTTATAGCCGTCGTGGACAGGTAGCCCTCCTCCGCCACGCGCACCAGATCCCTTCCGTCGTTCTTCGCCTCGTACAATGCAGAGTCGGCGCGCGCGATCATCTCATCCAGCGACCGACCATGCCGCTGACTGGTCGCGAGGCCGGCGCTCAGAGACACTCGCAGACCGACTCCCGATGCAGGCAAGCGAATCCCGAACACCAGGGTCCGCATGCGCTCGAGGCTCGCCAATGCGAAGTCCAGAGTAGCACCCGGCATGATCAGCAGAAATTCCTCGCCTCCCCATCGCCCGAGCACGTCCGATTCGCGCAGCGCTTCGCGGCCGACGCGCGCGAACTCCTTCAGCACGAAGTCTCCGGTCGCATGTCCGCAGCGATCGTTGATGACCTTGAAATGGTCCATGTCGATGATGGCGATGGTCAGCGGGCTGTCCGAGGCCTTCGCCTCGCACAGCGCCGCCGTCGCCAACTCGACGGTGCGGCGCCGATTGGGCAGGCCGGTCAGGGCGTCCTGGCTCGCCAATTTCACGAGCTGCTGCCGGTAGCGGCGATTGGAGAGGAGAAAATAGATCAGCAGCGCGATCACCAGCACGCCCGAGGTGACGACGATCGCGTTCCAGCGCAGCTCACGGGCCTGGCGCTGCGACTTCTCCCTCGAGACTCCAAGCTCGCGGTTCAGCAGTGCATTGCGCGCGATTTCACGATCGGTTTCGAAGCGTGCGCGCATGGCGGCCGCGGCTTGCGCCCGCTCGGCATCGTTGGCCGCGGCGTAGCGCCGCACATATTCGGACAGATCGGCGTAGGCGTCGCGGTAGTTATGCAGCGCTGCGTTGGCGCGCGCGCGCGATTGATAAATGGCGGCCACGTGGCTCGGCAGCAGATCCGTGCCTTCCTTGTCGAGCACCTCGTTCAGTTCGGCGAGCGCCTTCTCGGGGCGGCCCTGGGTGAGGTCGATGCGGGCCAGCAGCGTCAACGCCTCCTTCACCTGGTCGGCGGTGTGCGCGGCGGCGAATGCGCGCAGAGCGCTGCCGCACTCAGCGGCGGCAATATCGAGCTGCCCGAGTTCGATCCGCGCCGTGCAATTCAACAGGTCCGCGAACGCGACCCCCAGCGCATCGTTCACCTGGACGCTGAGCTTGCGCGCCTCGGTGAACTCGCCGATCGCGGAGGTGTACTGCCCCATCAAATTCAGAATCTTTCCGCGCAGAAATCGATCGACCGAGAGGCTTAAGGTCGCGCCGCGCCGCGTGTCCCAGTCGATCACCTCCTGACTCAACGCGAGCGCCTGGGTGTAGTCGCCCATGCTGCGCATCACCGTGGACAACACCGCCGCGGAGACGATGCGCGGTGCCGCGAATTCCGGCGCCGTGCTGGCGCGATAGGCCTGGGTGAGGCTGCTGATCGCAAGATCGTGCCGATCCTGGCGGTATTGGAGCTCGCCGAGAGTAATGAGCAGGCAGGTATCCGCCAAGGATCCCGCGGCAAGCCCTGCGCGCGCGCCCTCGACGGAATGGACTGCTGCATCAAGGCCTGCCGCATCGTAGACATTCACGGCATATGCCGAAAGCAGATCCAGATGCACCGGATCGCTTGCCAGCGTCGCCAGCTTAAGCCCCTTCAATGCCGCGCTTCTCGCTTCACCGTCGAGTTCGAGAATCGTGTAGGCCCGTGCCTGCACGGCATAGAGGGATGCCAGCCGCTGCGCATCGGTTTGCGGTGCGCGCTCCAGTGCGTCCAATTGAGCTCGCACCTTTGTCAGGGCCTGTGCCGCATCCGCGTCCACCAAATCCTGCAGTTCGCGGATCGCAGGATCGGTGCTGATTAGACAGGAGGAAGCAGCCGGGGCCGGCGAGGCAAGGACCGCGCACCCGAGGAGGATCGAGCACAGCCACCAACCTTTCGCTCTACGGGTATGCCGGCCGGCAAACTTGGGATAGAACATGAGGCGGGCAAAGCTACGTGATTGTCCAGGTGCGGGCGAGCGCGAATTTCACGCTTTTTCACTTTGTGACGGCATTCGCACGGGTCGCGGCCGCCCTGCGACCGTCTTAGGGCGGAACCCTTAGTGACAAGTTCTGTCCCAGGGGGCATATTAATGCAGGTTGCCCCCTACAATGAATAACCGACAGGGCTAGCTATGACATCTTCATTCTTGGATCGCGAACACACCATTGCGCCGCCGGGATTTAACCGATTCATGGTTCCTCCGGCCGCTCTGGCGGTACATTTATCCATCGGCCAGGCCTACGCCTTCTCGACCTTCAATCTGCCCCTCACCAAGCTGATCGGCATCACGCATTCCGCGCCGGGCGATTGGGATTTGAAGCAACTCGGATGGATCTTTTCCATCGCCATATTCGTGCTGGGTTCTTCGGCCGCCGTGTTCGGGCGTTGGGTGGAAAGAGTCGGCCCGCGCCAGTCCATGTTCACCGCTGCCTTGTGCTTCGGCGGCGGCTTCCTGGTGTCCGCGGTCGGGATTCACCTGCACCAGCTTTGGATCATCTACTTGGGATACGGCGTGTTGGGAGGTTGCGGGCTCGGCATCGGCTACATCTCGCCGGTCTCGACGCTGATCAAATGGTTCCCGGATCGGCCGGGCATGGCCACCGGCATGGCCATCATGGGCTTCGGCGGCGGCGCGTTCATCGCGGCGCCGCTCTCGGTGCAGCTCATGGCGCACTTCAGGACGGCGACCTCCAACGGCGTGCTCGAAACCTTCGTCACCATGGGCGTCATTTATTTCATGTTCATGATGATAGGGGTGTACGCGGCGCGGGTACCCGCTGCCGGTTGGAAACCCGCCGGTTGGACCGCGCCCGCGCAACCCAAGCCATTGGTCACGGCAGCCAACGTGGCGGCGGATGTGGCGTGGCGCACACCGCAGTTCTGGCTGCTCTGGGTGGTGTTGTGCATGAACGTCACCGCCGGTATCGGCGTGCTCGGTCAAGCCTCGCCCATGATTCAGGAGATCTTCAACGGGCGGGTGACGCCGGCCGCCGCCGCGGGCTTCGTCGGATTGCTCAGCCTGTTCAACATGGCCGGCCGGTTCTTCTGGGCCACGACCTCGGATTACATCGGCCGTCGCAATACCTACATGGTTTTCTTCGTACTCGGCATCGTGCTGTATTCGAGCGTGCCGACGTTGGGCCACCTGGGCTCCATCCCGCTGTTCGTCGCCGCCTTCTGCATCATTCTGACCATGTACGGCGGCGGATTCTCCACCGTCCCGGCGTACCTGCGCGATGTGTTCGGCACTTATCAAGTCGGCGCCATTCACGGCGCGCTGATCACGGCCTGGTCGGTCGCGGGGGTGCTGGGTCCGGTGCTGGTGAACTACATACGGCAGTATCAGATCGATAGCGGCGTCCCCAAGGCGCAGGCGTACTCGATCACCATGTACATCATGTGCGGCCTGCTGCTGATCGGATTCTTGTGCAATTTCGCCATGCGCGCGGTCGATGAAAAGTATCACTATCGCGGGAGCGTTTAGTTATGAACGTCAGGCTCATCATCCTGTGGATCCTGGTCGGAATACCGCTGTTGTGGGGTGTGATGAACACCCTCGAGAGTGCCATGAAGCTGTTTAAGTAGGCTTTGGGATCGCACCCGGCCCTCGCTACAAACCGGGAATTCCCGGCTTGTATTTCTCCGTCATAGCCTTTATAGGTATTTCTTGGGTGCGACCCACGGGGCCGATCGGCCCCGCCTGCGCATGAAACGCGTGGCCCGGAAGTGAAGACACTAACCTGAACATAGTCCCCGCCAATCAGTCGCTGATCCTCGCCGGCGAGCGCGGGGGCTCGAGCGCCGGCCGAAGCGCTCTGCTCGGCCGTGCATCGCAGCTCATCGAGGGCAACGGCGCCTTGAAGCGAGTGACAATACTCGCGGCGCACCCGGATACCGCCGTCGTCATACAAGCGGATTATTATCCGCCCGAGGAGGCGCCGCCGCTCGAATCGACTCTGCCGGCGATCGGGTACGGCTCGCCGTCATCGACGGCGCTGGTGGCAGCGAACCCAGGGGGACGGCGCCGTTCCGAGACGATCTCCGCCTCGCGGAATCCCGTTCAACTTTACCTGCGCACGCAGCGGGGCCTCGACGGCGCACGCCGGACTCCGCTGCTCGACGTACTCGCCTAGCGACGGAACGCTAGGCCGACTGGGGCAGCGGCCGGCGGGCGAACCAGCCGTAGGCGAGGATGGTGAGGTAGCAGGCGCCGGGCACGATGAGCGCCTGCTTCAAACCCCAAATATCGGCCGCAGCGCCCGTCACCAGCGGCACGACTGCGCCGCCGACAATGGCCATGCAGATGACCCCGGAGCCTTCGGCGGCGCGCCTTCCCAAGCCCTCGCTCGCCAGCGTGAAGATCGTCGGAAACATGATGGAATTGAACAATCCGATGGACAGCAGCGACCAGCCCGAAATCAATCCGGCGGTGTTCGCGGATGTCGTCAAGAGAATGATGACGGCCGACGCCGCGCAGGCCAGCACCTTGCCCGGCGCAAACAGCCGCAGCAGAGCAGCGCCGATGAAGCGTCCCACCATGGCCCCGCCCCAATAGAAGGATACGTGCTTCCCGGCCAGAGCCGCCTGCATCCCGAGCACGCTCGGCTGCATCAGATAATTGACGATGACCGACCCTATCGCCACTTCGCCGCCAACATAGAGAAAGATGCACAGGGCGCCGCAGGCAAATCGCGGACGGGCGAGCAGGTTGAATGCTCGCAGGATCGGGGTCGGCGGGACCGGCGCTTCGACGAGGGACTTGCGGCGCAGCCAAACCACCGCGGCCAGCAACACGAGCGCGATCGCGAGCCCGATGTAAGTGTGCACCACCACCAGGGTCTCCACGGCGCGGAAAGCATCGAGAGCGGCCCCCGACAGAGTCGCGGGATCGACGCTGGCAAGCGAGCCCAAGATCAGTATCGACCCTACATAGGGGAATAGAGTCGTGCCGAGGGAGTTGAAGGCCTGCGCAAAGGTGAGCCGGCTGCTTGCCGTCGCCGGACTCCCCAGCATTGAAATCAGGGGATTCGCGACCACCTGCACGGTGGTGATGCCGGATGCCAGCACGAACAGGGCCAACAGGAACAATCCGAACAAGCCGTACGCGGATGCAGGGATGAACAGCAGGCACCCGAGCGTCATGGTCAGCAGGCCGACCACCGCCGACCGCATGTAGCCGATGCGCCGCACCAGTGCCGCGGCGGGAATTGAAATGATGAAGTACGCCGCGAAGAACGCCGACTGCACCAGCATCACCTCGCCATACGACAGGATGAACAGCGCCTTTAGCTTCGGGATGATCACATCGTTGAGACTGGTGATCCCGCCGAAGGCGAAGAACAGGATGTACACGAACGAAGCCAGGTTGCTCGCGTAGGACACGTTCGCCTCGCCGCCTTGATGTGCGGCGGGGGTTGCGGGGACGGCGGATTCGAATGCCATTGTTCCTTTCCTCTTTGCAACCGCTCAGGAGTCGAATGACAACGCTGTCATTGCCTCATAGGCTACCATCATCCGGTGCGCAATTGCGCGCAATTCAAACGAATGGATTCTGGCGAATGATGGTTTGATCTCGATCGGGCCCGGTCGAGATGATGGTGATTGGCACACCCACGAGGACCTGCAGCCGCTCGAGATAGCTGCGGGCATTGGCGGGAAGGTCCTCGAAACGAGTAATCCCGACGGTGTTTTCCTTCCATCCCGGCAACTCCTCGTAAACGGCTTGAGCATCGCCGAAATGTTCGGACAGGAGCGGCGGGGTGGACAGGGTGCGGTCTCCTATCCTGTATCCCACGCAGATACGAATCACATCCAAGCCATCGAGTACGTCGAGTTTGGTGACGCACAAGAGGGAGCAGCTGTTGTGGACGATGGAACGCCGCATGGCGACGGCATCGAACCATCCGCAACGGCGGCGCCGTCCCGTCACGGAGCCGAATTCGTGTCCCACCCGCGACAAATGCTCGCCGAATTCGTCGAACAGCTCGGTCGGAAACGGTCCCGCGCCGACCCGTGTAGCATAGGCCTTGACGATGCCGAGCACCTCATGCAGACGGCGCGGCCCGAGGCCCGTGCCGGCGGCCGCTCCGCCCGCGGTGGTCGTCGAAGATGTTACATAGGGATAGGTGCCCAGGTCCACATCCAGCATGGCGCCCTGCGCCCCCTCGAACAGCGCATTGCCGCCCTCCACGCATATCTGCTCGAGGATGCCGGTCACGTCCGCCACCAAAGGTTTGAGGCGCTCTCCCAGTTCCAGGTTCGATTCCAGCACCTGCTGAAAATCGATGGCGGGGACGTGAAAATAGCGCTGCAAAACAAAATTGTGATAATCGAGGATCTCGCCCAGCTTCGCGGCGAAACGCTCGCGGTGAAACAAATCCGCCACCCGCAGGGCGCGTCGTGCGACCTTGTCCTCGTAGGCCGGACCTATTCCGCGCCCGGTGGTGCCGATGGCATTCGCTCCTTGCGCCTGCTCGCGTGCGCGGTCGAGAGCCACGTGCGAGGAGAGTATCAGCGGACACGCAGGGCTCACGCGCAGACGCTCGAAAACCGGCACGCCCTGCCCGATCAGCATGTCGGCCTCCTTGAACAGCGCCTCCAAGGACAGCACCACGCCGTTGCCGATCAGGCATCGCACGTGCGCATGGAGTATCCCGGACGGGATCAACGACAGTATGGTTTTCTTGCCGCCGATGACCAGGGTGTGGCCGGCGTTGTGGCCGCCCTGGAAACGCACGACGGCCTGCACCTGATCGGTCAACAGATCGACGATCTTGCCCTTGCCCTCGTCGCCCCATTGCAGGCCGATCACGACCAGGTTCTTACCCATTGCGCACCATCCACAGAAGTGCGAGTCCCGCCACCATGCTGATCAGCCCGCCCCATCGCAACTGCACAGGGTCCGTCTTCGCCAGCTTTGCCATCAGGCGCTGCGCCGCGGCCGGATTCAGGAACGGCAGGACGCCCTCCAGCACCAAGTACAAGGCAAAGGCGCCGCCCAGATAGCGGGCCAGTTCAGTCCAACCGATTTCCATCATCGTGACTGGGGCTGCGGCTGCGACTTGTTGAAATACTTGAAGTACGCGTTGTCAGGCGCGACCACCAGCACGTCGCCCTGGGTTCCCACGGCTTCCCGGTACGACTGCATGCTGCGGTAGAAACTATAGAATTCCGCGTTCTTTGAGTAGGATTTCGCGTACACCTCGCTGGCGGACGCATCGCCCTGCCCGCGAATCTGTCCCGCCTGGCGCGCCGCATCGGCCAGAATCTCGGTCTGCTGCTTGTCGGCGTCGGCACGCGTGCGCTCGGAGGACTCGACGCCCTCGGCGCGCAATTTGGCGGCTTGCGCCTTGAAGGTCGCCCGCATCCGCTCGAACACCGAATCCTGCACCTGCGGCGGCAGGTCGATCTTGGTGATGCGCACGTCGACCAGGTTCACCCCGAGTTGCTCGGCCGAGGGGCGCGCATTTTTCATCATCGAGTCCGTGAACTCCGCGCGCTCCGCTGTCACGACCTGCTGCAGGGTGCGCTGGGTAACCACGGTCTTGATGCTGTCCTTGATGGTCTCGCCGAGGCGGTCATTGGCGACTTCTTCATCTCCGCCCGTGCCCTCGTAGTAGCGGCGCAAATCGGCAATGCGCCATTTCACGTAGAAGTCCACCTTCAGCTGTTCCTGCTCCCGGGTCAGGAAGAGCTCCTGCCGGTACAGCCGGGTGATGATCCGCTTGTCGAAACGGCGAACCTCCTCCACCAAGGGGATGCGGATGTGCAGGCCGGGTTGAAAATTCGCGTCGACGATCTCGCCGCCGATCGATTTGATGGCGAGCTGCCCCTCGCTCACCGTGAACAGGCTGGCACGCACCAGGAGAATGACGGCCACCAGCGCCAAGAGCGAATACAGGACACGGTTCTGCATCAGCGCACTCCCCGCGCGCGCGCAGGGTCCTCGGCGGGCGCAACTTGCACCTCGGGGGTCCGTGCAGCAGGCACGGTCATCGTGTCGTTCGGCATGGAGATCGACTGGGGTCCCGGCGCGATCAGCTTGTCGAGCGGCAGATACATCACGTTGCTGCCGCCCTTGGTGTCGACGATCACCTTGCGCGAGTTCTTGTAGACGTTTTCCATGGCTTCCAGATACATGCGCTCACGCGTCACTGCGGGCGCATGCTCATACTGGGCAAGCACTTGATCGAATCGGGCCGTGTCGCCCTGCGCGAGCGCGACCACTTGCAGGCGATAGGCCTCGGCATCGAGCACTTCCTTGGCGGCCGCCCCGCGCGCGCGCGGCAGCACGTCGTTACGATACGTCTCCGCGTCCTGCTGATAGCGCTGGCGGTCCTTGTCGGCCTTGATGGCGTCGCGCTGCGCGTCCTGTACGGCATCCGGCACGTTCACGCCCGTGAGATTCACCGAGAGGATGCGGATCCCCATGTCGTAATTGTCGAGCGTTCTTTGCAGCAGGAACTTGGCGCGCTCGGTGATCGACGGATCGAAAGCCAGGGCCTTGTCGAGCGAGGCCTGGCCCACCGCCTCGCGCATCGCGCTCTCGCTCACCTGGGTCAGCGTATCGTCGACGTCGCGCACCTTGAACAGCAATTTGAGGGCATCCGGCTGTATGTACTGGACCGCGGATTTGACCTCCACCAAATTGGTGTCGGCGGTGAGCATGCTGGCGTCGTCGACGATGCTGTACTGGTGGGACACATTGACAATGATCTTGCGCTCGATCGGCCAGGGCAGGTGCCAGTTATAACCGGGGCCGGTGGTTTGCAGATACTTGCCGAAACGCAGCACCACCGCACGCTCCTGCGCATCGACCCGGTACAGGCCGCTGCCGATCCAAGCGGCGCCGATCAGGACCAGGATGCTGCCCAAGGACTTGCCGAAGCCGGAGGCACCCTGCCCCCCCGAGCCTCCCGACCCGCCGCCGCCGCGACCAAACAGTGCCGACAGCCGGCGTTGGAAATTCCGCAGCACCTCGTCCAGATCGTTTTGCGACTGTTGCGGACGGTTCCAGGGATTGCGTTTCTCGCCGCCAGGTTCGTTCCAAGCCATGCGTAATGCCTATTGATGAAGAGCGGCGCATTCTAACAGCCGACTTGGCCGCCACAAGAACTCTTAAGCCACGCGCTGCTCGCGGGTTCTGTCGTTATTGTCCACCAGATTGACACCCTCTCGGCCCAGTAGTTTGGCAACCTCGGTCAAATCCAGCTCGACGGCGATCTCCCAGCTGCCGTCCTCGCACTGGCGCTCGTCGCGGACGGCATTGCGCCGATACAGATCTGATCGAACGGCGGCCGCCCGCAGCTCGAGGTGCAAAGTGCGGCGTACCTGATTGGGGCGCACGGCGCGAGCCAGGATGTCGCGCAACTCGGCGAGTCCCGGGCCTGTGGCCGCGGAGACCGACACCGAGGCGGCCGCACCGCCCGCGCCGCGCACGATCCGGGGGGCCTCGCCGCTCAGGTCGATCTTATTGAATACCACGAGCTCCGGTATCTCGCCCGCGCCGATGCCGCGCAATACCTCGCGGACCTGCACGATCCGGTCATCGCGCATCGGATCGCTTGCGTCCACCACGTGCAGCAGCAGATCGGCGTCCCTTGCCTCCTGCAGGGTCGAGCGAAACGCCGCCACCAATTCGTGGGGCAAGGAGCGCACGAAGCCCACGGTATCGGCCAGCACCACCTCGCCCACACCCGCCAATTCGACGCGCCGCACGGTCGGATCAAGGGTCGCAAACAATTGATCGGCGACGTAGCTGGCAGAGCCCGTCAAGGCGTTGAACAGGGTGGATTTGCCGGCGTTGGTGTAACCCACCAGCGCGACGGTGGGTACCGGAACCTCGCGACGCACGTGCCGGCTGGTATCGCGCTGCCGCGAGAGCTTCTCGAGCCTTGCCTTCAAGGTGCGGATGCGCTTGGCAATCAGTCGCCGGTCGGTCTCCAACTGGGTCTCGCCGGGGCCTCGCAGGCCGATGCCGCCCTTTTGCCGCTCGAGGTGGGTCCAGCCTCGAACCAGGCGGGTCGCCAAGTGCGACAGTTGCGCCAGTTCGACCTGTAGCTTGCCCTCGAAACTGCGCGCGCGCTGCGCAAAAATATCTAATATCAACCCGTTACGGTCCAATACTCGACGACCGGTGAGTTTCTCCAGATTGCGCTCCTGGCTCGGAGTCAGGGTCCGGTCGACCAGCACCACATCCGCATGGTTCGCTTCCGCGCAGGCCCTGATCTCCTCGGCCTTGCCCGATCCTACGAAGTACTTGGGGTCGGGGCGCGCACGGGTCGCATGCACCACTGCGACCCCCACGACGCCCGCCGAAGCGGCCAGCGCCGAAAACTCCGCGCTGTCGATGGGATCGACGGGATGTCCGATGCCGACGCCGACCAGAACGGCGCGTTCACCACCTCGAGGGCGTTCAAACAACTGCAGAGGGCCGCCGCCCGGTCACTCGACCGTTATTCATTCGACAATGGCCGGTTCCGTCACTTCGCCATCCTCGCCGGTCGGGAGTCGCACGTTGCGCGCGGGCACGACGGTTGAAATGGCATGCTTGTACACCATCTGACTCACGCTATTCCTGAGCAGCACGACGAATTGGTCGAATGAATCGATCTGTCCTTGCAATTTGATGCCGTTCACAAGATAAATTGAGACGGGCACGCGTTCTTTGCGCAGGGCATTTAAAAATGGATCCTGCAGAGACTGGCCACGGGCCATGTGTGAAGCTCCTTGTTTTTTAGTGTCATTTGGATTGCCGAACCACTTCCCTGCGGCACCAGGCACATACATGTTCATGCTAGCACAGCGCATCTCGCGGCGTTACTTCGAACGCCGGGAATCCGCCCTTCGACAGCGCATCCTCCATCATTCGTGCAACATCGGGGTGCATTGAATCGAACCATTGCGCGCGCTCGCGCCGGCGCAGCCAGGTCAACTGTCGTTTGGCCAGTTGCCGCGTCGCCGCAATCGCCTGTTCTATCGCCGTATCCAAAGCACACTGTCCCGCTAAATGCCGCCATAGCTGTCGATATCCGACCGCGCGCATCGACGGATGTTCCGCAGTGAGGTCGCCTCTTTCGAACAATGACCGCACCTCAGCCATCAACCCGGCGCCCAGCATCCGCCGTAGGCGCAGGTCGATTCTGGTGTGCAAATCGCCGCGTTCAAGGGGTGCGAGCACAAATTCCGCGACATCGACGTCGGCAAATACCGACACCTGCCTGTTTCGCAATGTCGTGATGGTCCGGCCCGTCAGCCGATAGACTTCCAGGGCCCGCTGTATACGCTGCGGATCGTTGACATGAATGCGTGCCGCGGCTGCGGGGTCCACCGACTCCAGCTCCCGATGCAGCGCAGCCCAGCCCGAGAGTGCCGCCCGGCGCTCGATGTCGGCGCGCACCTCAGGATTAGCCTCGGGCAACTCCGCGAGGCCGAAGCTCAAGGCGTGGAAGTACAGCATGGTGCCGCCCACCAGCAGGGGTTGCCTGCCTCGCCGCCAGATATCCTGCATGGCGCGCCATGCGTCGCGCGTGAATTCGCCGGCGGAATAGCTCTGCGCGGGGTCGCGAATATCCAACAGGTGGTGCGCGACCCGGGCGCGCGATGCCGCATCCGGTTTGGCGGTCCCGATGTCCATGCCGCGGTACACGAGCGCCGAATCCACGCTGACAATCTCGAGCGGCAATGCCTCGGCCAGGCGCATCGCAAGATCGGATTTACCCGACCCGGTCGGGCCCATCAACAAAATTGCCTGCCTGCGGCGCGACGTGCCGCCGGTACAGGCCGCGCCGCTTGCACCCCCCGCGCCCATCAACGCCCGCGCAGGAACAGCCGGTCAAGATCGCCGAGCGACAGTCGCACCCAGGTCGGCCGGCCGTGATTGCACTGATCGGCGCGCTCCGTCCCCTCCATGTCACGCAACAAGGCATTCATTTCCGGCAGGGTGAGGTTGCGCCGCGCGCGCACCGCGGCGTGGCAGGCCATGGTCGCGAGCAGGTGATTGATAGACTCTTCGACCCGCCGAGAAGTGCCCTGCTCCAGCAAATCCGAGAGAACGTCGCGCACCACACCCGCCGCGTCGCGGCCCGCGAGGAGCGAGGGAACGGCACGCAACGCCAGTTGATCCGGAGCGAGCCGCGACACGCCGAAGCCGAGCGCCGCGAACTCCTGTGAATGACTCTCCGCGGCTTCGGCCTGCGACGGAGTGACGTGAATGATCTCCGGCACCAGCAGCTGCTGTCCCGCCACCTCGCCGGCCAGCAATTTCTTCATGCGCTCGTACATCACCCGCTCATGCGCCGCGTGCATGTCCACCAACACCATGCCGTCGGTGGTTTGCGCCAGAATGTAGACTCCATGCAGTTGCGCGATGGCGTAGCCCAAGGGTGCCGCGCCGACGCTTTGCTGTGCGCCGCCCGCGCCTGGAGCTTCATTCACTGTGTAATCGGCGTGCTCCATCAGGCTGCGGTAGGCATCCTCGCCCGGGAGCGGCGCACGCCCCTGCGGCAGTACGAAGCGCGCCTGGGCCGGCTGCGGCACGGCGCCGAAACGCGCGCTGCCCGTGAGCCAGTCGAGCGGCGCACTGCCCGAAGATTCCACGCTCGGACGGGTGTCGGCGAGCGCCCGCTCGAGGGTACGCAACACGAAATCATGAACCCGCCGCGAATCGCGAAACCGCACCTCCAACTTCTGCGGGTGCGCGTTCACGTCGACCCATGCCGGATCCAATTCCAGGTACAAAA
The DNA here is from genome assembly GCA_963702735.1 of uncultured Gammaproteobacteria bacterium. GTDB lineage: Bacteria > Pseudomonadota > Gammaproteobacteria > Steroidobacterales > Steroidobacteraceae > Bog-1198. The sequence goes on from CAVPDW010000006.1 coordinate 48,337, forward strand.
GGTAGGCGGGGAAACGCCCGTGAAACATCACATCTTGATAGCCCATGCGGGCCGCGCCGGACAGCAGCTTGTCGCGCACGAATCGGCCGTTGACGAAGGCGAACTGCAGATCCGATTGGCTGCGCGAAAACGTCGGCAGCGCCGCCCATCCCGACAGCCGCAGACCCCCCATGTCGTGCTCGAGCTCGATCACGTGCCCGGCGAAGTCCTCTCCGCAGACCTTCGCCACCCGCGCCAAACGCTCAGGATGAGTGTGCGCCGCCGGCAGCGACCACACCGTCCTGCCGTTGTGCACCAGCGTGAAGGCCACTTCGAACCGCGACAGCGCCAGCCGCTCAAGCGTGCGAACGATGTGCTGAAACTCGGTGGCTTCGCTGCGCAGGAATTTGCGGCGCGCAGGCACATTGAAGAACAAATCGCGTGCCTCGACGCTGGTTCCGGGCGGATGCGACGCGGGCGACGGGGCCGCAGGCACGCCGTCGCGAGCCGCGAGCGCCCACGCATGCGAAGCGGTGCCCGAGCGCGAAACCAGCGACAGCCGCGATACCGAGGCCATGCTGGGCAGCGCCTCGCCGCGAAACCCCAAGGTGGCGACGCTTTCGAGATCTCCCAAGGAGGTGATTTTGCTGGTGGCGTGCCGCGCCAGCGCCAACGCGAGTTCGGCCGGCGGGATCCCGACTCCGTCGTCTCGAACGCGTATCAAGCCGCAGCCGCCGCGTTCGAGTTCCACCTCGATGCGCCGCGCACGGGCGTCGAGAGCGTTTTCCACCAACTCCTTCACCACGGACGCAGGCCGTTCGATCACCTCGCCTGCGGCGATTTGACTGATGAGCGCATCGGATAGGAACTGAATGGGCAAGATCGACCTCGTGAGCACGTGCATTTTCGCACAGCACACGCGCCCGCGGGGCAAAGCCCGCGCCCCGCGGCGATAACCGCGCATTTAACCTAAAAGCCCGAGCCGCCTGCCGCGGCCACCACGGGTCGCTGAGCCGCGCCGGCCGCGAGCTGCGCAATGCGCGTGCCCGCCGGAGGATTGGCGTAGAAATAGTCGTGCACACCCTGGTGGATGGCGGCGGCCAGCTTCTCCTGGTGCGCGGTCGCGCGCAGCCGCAGCTCCTCCTGCGGATTCGAAATGTAGGCCGTCTCCACCAGCATCGAGGGAATGTCCGGGGATTTGAGCACCACGAATCGTGCCTGCTGCACCTGGGGCTTGCGCACTTCGCCGACGCGATTCAATTGCCGCAGCACGCGCTCCGCCGCCGTTTGGCTGGCGCTCAGTGAAGCCGATTGCGACAGGTCGAGGAGCACCGAGGCGAGCACATCGTCCTTGTCGTCGAGCGATACGCCGCCGATCAAGTCGGATGCGTTCTCGCGTTCGGCCAACCAGCGTGAAGCTTCGTCCGTCGCGCCGCGCTGCGACAGGATGTATACCGAAGAACCGTCGACCCGCCGGTCGCGGATCGAATCGGCGTGAATGGAGACGAACAAATCCGCGGCCTGCGCTCGCGCCCGCCGCATACGATCGCGCAAGGGCACGAAGTAGTCGCCGTTACGGGTCAAAACGGACTTCATTCCCGGCTCCGAATTGATCTTGAGCGCCAGTTCCCGGGCAATGGCCAGCACCACGTCTTTTTCGCGCGTGCCGTTCTTGCCGATGGCGCCCGGATCCTCGCCGCCGTGACCGGCGTCGACGGCAATGACGAGGTCGCGCGCATCGGGCGGCGCATGCTCCGCCTTGACAGGAGTCTCGGCGCTCTGACCCTGACCCAGGTCGATGACCAACCGATAACCGTAGCGGTCATTGGGCGCCGCCAGAAAGCTCTTCGCTTGAATGGGTCTCGACAGATCGAGCACGATGCGCAGCTCTCCCGAAGGTCGGCGCGCCATACGCACCCGCTTGACGGCGCCGGTTCCCGCCGGTGCGCTATGCGCGCCGAGGCCAAGCTTCGCTCCCGCGACGTCGATGACCACCCGTTCAGGATCCTTCAGCACTTGCAGGCTATGTTGCGCACGTCCCGACAGATCCAGCACCACCCGCGTGCCGTCGGGGCCCGCCCACAGCCGAACGGCGCGCACATCGACCGCATGCGCCGGCAAGGCCAGTACCGCCGCCAGCGCGATGCTCCAGAAGGTTTGCGGCGCCCGAGAATTCATGGCGACATAAGTTAGGCCCTGGCGAATTATTTTTCAAGTTAAATTAGAGACATAGAACCTTAAGCTAGTGTCATATCCCAAGTTCCCGAGCCACTCGGTCCCGAGCGGTGTCTTCGCCTCGAGCCGCGCCTGACGCGCATCGCCCGCGTATTGGAAACTCAACTCGACATCGGCGGGCGGCAATGCGGCCCCGCCTCTCTCGGGCCATTCGACCAATAGTAGGCACCCCGGCCCCACCAGATCGCGCAAACCCAGCTCATCGACTTCCATCGCGGCGCGCAGGCGATACAGGTCCACATGGACGCAGGTCAGTCCGGGGATGATGTAGGTCTCGACCAAGGTATAGGTTGGGCTGCGCACGAGTCCGGCGACCCCCAGGGCTCGAAGCAAACTGCGCACGCAGGTGGTCTTTCCCGCGCCGAGCTCACCGTGAAGGTACAGCACCGCGGCGGCCCCGCCGCCCGCCGCACCCCTGCGCAGGGCGTCCGGCAATGAACGCGCCAGCGCTTGCCCTAAGGACTCCGTTGCGCTGCTGTCTGCGAGGTGCATATCCATTGAAGTTCTCCAGGGACGAGGACGACCCCGCCGGCTTGAGCCATTGCGCGCAGATCGATGTTAGGCTGCCACGCGCAGGGCGTCCGGCGGCTTGTCTAGAGTACTGCGCCGCGGCCCGCGGGGAGTTAAAATGAGCCATGCGGACAATCACGCGAAGCTATCCCTCGCGCGCCGCCGTATTCGACCCATCTGCCTTATTGGCCGATGTGCGGCGCTGGAGTTCAGAGCTCGGTTTCGCGCGGCTCGGGGTCGCGCGCATCGATCTCGCCGGCGATGAGGCGCACTTTTTGGATTGGCTGCGCGCGGGGTTCGGCGGCGAAATGCACTACATGTCCCGCCACGGAACGAAGCGCAGCCGGCCCTGCGAACTGCTGCCGGGGACGGTGAGCTGCATCAGTGCGCGCATGAACTACTGGCCCGAGCACGCCGCCGACGCCGCAGCCGTCCTGGCAGACCGCCGCATGGCCTATGTTTCCCGCTATGCCTTGGGCCGCGATTATCACAAGCTCATGCGCGCAAGGCTGCAGAAGCTCTGCGACCGCATACAAGGTGCGGTGGGACCCTTCGGTCATCGAGTATTCACCGACAGTGCGCCCGTCCTCGAGAAAGCCCTGGCGCGAAACGCAGGACTGGGCTGGATAGGCAAGCACACCAACCTCATCGACCGCGATTCCGGGTCGTATTTCTTCCTGGGCGAGATTTACCTGGATCTGGACCTGCCGGCCGATGAGCCCGCCGGCGCGCACTGTGGAAGCTGCGCCGCCTGCATGCCCGCCTGCCCGACCGGCGCCATCGTCGCCCCGTATCGGCTCGACGCGCGGCGCTGCATCTCCTATCTCACCATTGAATTGGCCGGATCGATTCCGCTCGAGTTTCGCAGCGCCATCGGCAACCGCATTTACGGTTGCGACGACTGTCAATTGGCGTGCCCGTGGAACAAGTTCGCGCGTCCCGCCGCCGAGAAGGATTTCGCGCCGCGGCACGGGCTCGACGATGCGCAGCTGGTCGGGCTGTTTGCCTGGAGCGAAGCGGATTTCATGGATCGCACGGCAGGCAGCGCCATCCGCCGCATCGGCTACGAGCGATGGCTGCGCAACATCGCCGTCGCTCTCGGCAATGCGCCGACCTCGCACGAAGTGCTCGAAGCGCTGCGAAGCCGCGCGCAGCACCCCTCCGCCTTGGTGCGCGACCATGTCGGCTGGGCGCTCGCGCAGCACGCCTCTCAATAGCGGTCGATGATCCTCGCACGCAGATTGTCGGTCAGCCGGTGGGAATTCAATCGCGCCGCCGTCAACAACACCAGGTCGCGCGCCGACGCACGGACCACGCTCAAGTCCGAGGCCTGGCGGATGGCGAAGTATTCCGGTGCAAACCCGTGTGCGCGCAGCGCCTCCATGCCCTGCCGCTCGAGCGCCCGGTAGTCGCGCTCCCCGGCGTCGATTCTCGCCGCGAATTCGCCCAGGGTCGCATACAGCCGCGGCGCGAGGCTGCGCTCTTGCGCGGTCAGCAGCCGGTTCGCCCTGTCGACCGCGAGTCCGTCGCCGTCGCGCCAGGTGGCGCAGCTGATCACCTCGACCGACAGAAATAGATCGTCGACCAGGCGGCGCACCATCACGAGTTGTCGAAAATCACGCTCGCCGAACACCGCCATGTCCGGCCTGATGAGATTGAACAATTTGATGAGGAGGGTCGCCGCCCGGCAAAAATACTCCGCCCGCAGGCTTCCCTCGAGTTCATCGGCGGGAGTCGCCACCTGCACGGACGCCGACGACTCGCTGCCGATCGGATAGATCTCCTGAAGCGGCGGGGCGAAGAGCACCGATGCACCGACCTTCTGCACCAGTTCCCGGTCCGCTTCGATTGTGGGCGGCTCACGGTCGCCTGGATCGGGAACCACGCTGACGACCACGTGCTCCGCGCGCTCCTGCGCCTCGGCGACCAGGCTCATGTGTCCCTTGTGCAGGGTGCCCGCGGTCGGTACCAGCGCCACGCGCGCTCCTGCGGCGCGCCACAGGCGTATCCGATCCCGCACCGAGGCGCCGCGAGTGAGAAATTCCATGCAAGGTCCCGCTTTTGCCAGTTTGCCGGACATTCGTCGGCAGCTTGCGCGGGACCTTTAGCCCGGGCCCGCGAATCTCATCCCGCGGGCAACAAACTGCTGCCGGCCGGATTGAAGAAATGGCGGCCGCGACGCGTCTTGACGATCTCGGCGTACAGCTGCTGATAGTCGCGGTCGTTGTTGACCGGGTCGATGGCCGCGGAATTCACGATCAGCAGCGGCGCGGCGTCGTAGCTGTGAAAGAATCGGGCATAGGCCTGGGTAAGCTTCTCGAGATAGCCTCGCTCCATGTGCTGTTCGTACCGAATGCCGCGCTTGGCGATGCGATCCATCAACACGTCGACGGGCGCCTGCAGGTACACCACCAGATCCGGCTTGGGGGCATCGACGACCACTCTTTCGTATACACGCTCGTACAGCGCGTATTCGGCATCGTCGAGCGTCACCCGCGCAAACAGCCGGTCCTTCTCGAGCAGGTAGTCCGCCACCCGCACGGCGCCGAAAAGATCCTCCTGCCTGACGTCTTCCAGCTGGCGCGACCTCTGAAAAAGGAAGAACAACTGGGTCTGAAATGCCGCCGCTCGCGGATTCTTGTAGAAGCGCTCGAGAAACGGATTCTGATCCGCCTGTTCCAGCACGAGCTGGCCGCCGAGAGACTGCCCCAGCCGCCGCGCCAAGCTGGTCTTGCCGACGCCGATCGGACCTTCGACCACGATGAATCGGTGCGGTATTGCGCCTGCCATTGATCGCTCTCGTGCTACTCCAGGACCGACAATCCATCATCGCCTGCGGCCCGCGCCAGTTCCGACACCTTGCCGTGTCCTGGAATCGTGAGCGTGGGGGCGATGTCCGCCAGAGGATACAGGACGAAATTGCGGCTCGACACTCCGGGGTGCGGGAGCGTCAATCCAGGCTCATCGATGGTCTCGCCCGGCATCCAGATCAGATCCAGATCGATCACGCGCGGTCCCCATCGCTCCCGCCGTTCGCGGCCCATCGCCTTCTCGATCCGCAGCAGCCCCTCGAGCAGCTCCCGCGCGGTGAGTTGCGTCAGAAGTCCCGCCGCCGCGTTCACGAAATCCGGTTGATCGGAAGGGCCCATTGGCCGGGTTCTGTAAAGGCGCGAGCGCAGCGGCGGGAGCGTAGCGTGCAGATTCGCAAGGCGAACGAAGCCTTCGTCAACCTGCGCCCGCGGGTGATCCAGATTGCTGCCGATCGCCACGTATGCGGGGCGCCATAATGGAATGCTCAGACAGGCTCCTATGAGCGCGCCGCGCCGCCGCGTCTGCGGCGCCGGCGTCGGCGCCCGGGAGCCGGGACGTTGTCGCCCTCGGCTGACGGTTCCGCGGGGCGGGCCTGCACCAGCGCCACGCGCCCCTCGTGCGGCAGCACCTGAATATCGGTCCACCACTTCGCGAGTTCCGGGTCAGCCACCCCACATTGCGCGCGCAGCAGCAGGAAATCGTAGGCCGCGCGAAAGCGCGGGTGCTGCAGCAAGCTCAAGGATTTGACGCCGCTGCGGCGGTTGAAGCGGGGCTGCAACAGCAACAATTCACGCATCGGAATGGCGAACCGCCGCGGAATCGACACGCGCGACTGCTGCGCCCGGAGCACGGTGTCGCAGGCCTGCATGAGCTGCGCGACATCGGGCGCGGGCCCCGCCTGCCGCTCGTTGAGTTCGCGCAGCACCGCGCTCCAAAGCAGCACCGCGAACAGGAAGGTCGGGGTCACCGGCTTGTCGGCCGCGATGCGCTCGTCGGTGTTGATCAGGCCGCGCTCGAGCATCTGCTCGGCGTACGCGTACGGCGGCAATGCGAATGCGGCGGCGGACAAGGGGAACAAGTGTTCGAACAGACCGTACCGCTTCAGCAGCCGGTACGCCTTTGCGCCGAATCCCGACAGAAACAATTTCAACACCTCGTCGAACAAGCGTGCCGGCGGCACGCCGTCCAACAGTTGCGCAAGCTTGCCGATCGGCGCCTCGGTCCCCGCATCGATCGAGAAATCTAGTTTGGCCGCGAACCGCACCGCGCGCAGCATGCGCACCGGATCTTCGCGGTAGCGAGTCTCCGGGTCGCCGATGAGCTTCAGGCGCCGCGAACGTACGTCGCTCACGCCGTCCACGAAGTCCCAAATCGAGAAGTCTTCGATGCTGTAGTAGAGGCCGTTGGCCGCGAAATCACGGCGCCACACATCTTCCTCGATGGTGCCGTAGATGTTGTCGCGCAGGATTCGGCCTCTCTGGTCGAAGGCGCGATGCTCCGAGTCGTTCACCGCGGCCGGTTCAGCAGCCGCAACCTCGGCCCCGCCTGCCTCGTTGTCCGCGTCGGAATCGGCATCCTCCGCATCCTCCCGTTCAGGCGCAGCGGCCGCCCGGAAAGTCGCCACCTCGATGATTTCCTGGCCGAAATGTACGTGCGCCAGACGAAAGCGACGGCCGATGAGGCGGCAGTTGCGAAACAAGTGCCGCACCTCTTCCGGCAGGGCGTTGGTCGCCACGTCGAAGTCCTTGGGGGTGATGCCGAGGAGCAGATCGCGGACCGCTCCGCCGACCAGAAATGCCTGAAATCCAGCATCGCGGAGGCGATAGAGGACCTTCAGAGCGTTCGGCGAGATCGCCGAACGCGAAATCGAATGCTCGGCGCGGGGGATGATGAGAGGGGCGTGTGGCGTCGACGATGCGTTCAAAAAGAGGGGTTCCGCTTGAGTCCAAAAAATTGGCCCGTATACTACCAGCCCTCTTGGGAACAGGCGCCCAGAACCGCAAACACCGCTCCCTTCGTCTAGAGGCCTAGGACATTGCCCTCTCAAGGCAAGTACACCGGTTCGAATCCGGTAGGGAGCGCCATATTGATCAGGGCACGGCGCCGCGCGTTCGACGGCGCCGCTCGGCGTCGAGTAATCTCGTGGGGAGCGCCATTCAATCAACGTCATTAAATCAATGAGTTAGATCCATCTCATGGGAGATCGCATGCCTAATTTGACTCGCGCGTTTTGGTTTCTCCTCGCTGCGTCCATAGCGGCCCCGGCGCTCGCCGACGAGGGAATGTGGACCTACGACAACTTCCCCACGGCGAAAATGAAAGCGAAATACGGCTGGGCGCCCGACGCCGCATGGCTCGAGCACGCGCGCCTCGCCAGCATCAGGCTCACCCTCGGGTGCTCGGCCAGCCTCGTGTCCTCCGACGGCCTGGTCATGACGAACCATCACTGCGCGCGCGAGTGCGTCAGCGAGCTGGCGGATGCCAAGCATGACTACGTGGCCGGCGGCTTCTATGCGGCGACGCCGGCGGATGAAAAGAAATGCCCGGCGATGGAAGCGAATCAGCTGATCAAGATCACCGACGTGACCAAGCAGGTCGAGGCGGCCACCGCGGGCAAGTCGGACCGGGCATTTCACGAGGCCGAGCGCGCCGCCAAGGCGCAGATCGAAAGCGACTGCGGCACGGCATCCGACCTGCGCTGCCAGGTCGTGACGCTGTATCAGGGCGGGGTCTACGATCTGTACAAGTACAAGCGCTACCAGGATTTGCGCGTGGTGTTCGTACCGGAGGAAAGCGTGGCGTTCTTCGGCGGGGATCCGGACAACTTCACCTTTCCCCGCTACGACCTCGATACGGCCTTCGTACGCATTTACGATAACGGCAAACCGTTGCACACGGACAGCTTTCTGAAATTTGCGGTCAAAGGCGTCAAGGCGGGCGACATCGCGCTCAGCAGCGGCAATCCCGGCTCCACCCAGCGCGATGACACGCTGGCGGAGCTTGAATTCCAGCGCGATGCTGCGCAGCCGTTCACCCTGGAACTGTTTTCCGAATTGCGCGGCGTGTTGAGCGAATTCGGCACCAAGGGGCCGGAACAGGCGCGCACCTCGAAGACCTTGCTGTTCGATATCGAGAACTCGCTGAAGGCCACCAAGGGCCTGCAACTCGCGCTGGTCGAGGGAACTTTGGTTGCGGACAAGGCGCGTACCGAGAGCGACTTTCGCAGGCGCATCGCGGCGGATCCCAGGCTGGCGGCAACCTACGGCGGGGCCTGGACGGCGATCGCGGGCGCGGTGGCGCACCGCAGGAATATCTTCGTGCGCAACGCGCTGCTGGAACGCTTCCCGCCGTTCATGTCTCCGCTGCTGGGCCACGCAGTGGCCCTGAACAGGTACGCAGCCGAAGCAGGCAAGCCGGACGGAAACCGGCTGGAGGAATATGCGGACGCCAATTTCCCGGCCCTGCGGCAGGAAATCGAATCGCCCGCACCGATTCACGCAGAGCTCGAGAAGACCGTGCTGGCCTGGTGGCTCACCAAAGTGCGCGAATACCTGGGCACCGGCGATGCAGACGTGCGCACGCTGCTCGGCAAGCGCAGTCCCGAAGAGATCGCGGATGGACTCGTTCTGGGAACGAAGCTGAATCAGGCTGCGCTGCGGGCTCGATTGCTGGCGCAAGGACCGGCCGCGATCAACGCGTATCACGACCCGCTCATGGATTTTGCGCGCATCCTCGACGGCCCCGCGCGCGCGGTGCGCACCGACAACGACGATAACGTGAGGGCGGTGATCACCAAGAATTCGGCGCTGATCGCCAAGGCGCGATTCGCGCTGGAGGGAACCGGCGCATACCCGGACGCGACCTTCACCCTGCGGCTGTCCTATGGCGCCGTGGCCGGCTACAAGGAAAATGGACGCACCGTGGCGCCGACCACGAATTTCGCCGGCGCCTATGCGCATGCGACGGGACGCGATCCGTTCAAGCTGCCGCAGCGTTGGATACTGGCCGAAAAATCCGTCGATCCGGATGCGCAGCTGAATTTCGTCTCGACCAACGACATCATCGGCGGCAATTCAGGTTCGCCCGTGATCGGCCGCAACGGCGAGGTGATCGGCCTCATTTTCGACGGCAACATCGAGTCGTTGGGCGGAGACTACGGCTACGACGGCAGCGTCAATCGTGCCGTGTCGGTCGACGTCACCGGCATCAGCGAGGCGCTGAAGAAGATCTACCACGCCGACCGATTGGCACGGGAACTGGCGCGCTAGATATCTTATTCGTCGGGCGCCGGCGCGGCGGGATCGGTTCACTCCAACAATGGATGGCCTTTAGGCAGCCGATGCGCGTGCCAGGTCGCGAGCCGATGCCGAATCGTCTTCTCGCTGACCTGCTCTTCCGGCATGGGCGCGATGATCTTGTCGTGCACCAGTAGGCGATAGACGTACAGCGCCTTGTCGCTGGCGGAATCGGTCGCCTCGAACTCGACGGCGCCCCTGCCTTCCGCGTATTGAACGCCCGCGAGCAAGGCGGCCTTGAACAATTCCCCTTCGTGTTTGAATTTCGTCATGCGCCACCCGTGTCGGCGAAGCCGTTTGCGGAAGTGTAGCGCGAGTTCTGTCGCATCCGTCGGCAATCGGCGACGCCGGCCTCTGTCAACGGCGGCGTTGATGGACCGTTGCTGCTGGCAGCAGTGGCGCAAAAGACGACGGGCGCCCGGGAATTTGCAAAATTTATAGTTAAATCGAGGAGACAGCGAACATGGTCCCCAATGCAACTCGAGTATTGTCGGTCGGCCTGGTTGCCGCGCTGCTCGCCGCCTGCGGCGGAGGCGGTGGCGGCAGCGGCGTCACCCCCACCATGCCGGCTGCGCACACCGGCAATGTCGCGATGATGATCAGCGATGCATCCACCGAAGACTGGGCGACGATCGGAGTCAAGGTGCTGTCAGTCGCCCTTATCCCGCAGGGCGGCGGCGCCAACGTCACGGTGTATACGGCGCCCTCGACGGTGCCCGTGGTCAACCTGGCGGAGCTGGATCAGATAGCCGAAATACTGGGCAACGCCGGCGTGCCGGCCGGCAACTACACCGGCGCCGTGCTCACCATCAGCGCCAATGCGGGCGATATCTTGTTGACGGTCGCGGCCAATCCGGAAGCGGGTTTCATCGAGGCAGCGGGCGCGACGATCCCCGGCAGCCGGATTCAAATTCAGCATACCCAGGGCAGCGCGCCGAATCTCACGACGGACGTCAATGTGACCTTCGTCTCGCCATTGGTGGTCACCGCCAACCAGAACAACGCGCTGGATCTCGAGTTCGATCTTTCACACCCCGCGTTCTTGGTCGGCCACGTCCCGCCGGGTGCCGGTAACACCTTGTGGGCGGTCAACTTCGAGGGACCGGTGCGTCACCGCCCGCTGCACGACCTCACCCGGCTGGTGCTGCGGCACCTCTACGGCGGCGTGGCCTCCATTGCGTCCGATAGCGGCTCCATCATGGTCACCAAGGAGTTCCCCACGGAGCCCCCCGCGAATCCAGAGACCGCGATCGCCACGACGCAATCGCTGGAGATCCTTGCCGACTCCACCAACGGTACGATCTTCTACGACATGGACGCCAAGACACGCACGGTCATCAAGGACTTCTCCTCGGAGTCGTCCCTGCCGGGCAAGCAGGTGCGCATCGCTGCACGCTACCAGCAAGACGGCACGCTGGTCGCCACCCGCATCTGGGCCAGCAGCCTGTTCAACAATGTGTGGTTGAGCCCCGAGGGCCACGTGCTGCACGTCGATACAGTCAACGACATCGTCACCGTGGCAAGCGAAACCGGCGCCGGTGTCCCCCTGACCGTCGATGCCAACACGCAGTTCTTCTTCCGTGAACCGCAAAATCCCGCGGTCGACTCGACGCCCATCGCCACCGGCACGGCATTCTTGACGAACCACGATCTCGTGCGCGGATTCAAAGTGCACGCCAGCGTGGTCGATCCGCTGGCGGTGCCGCTGGTCGCGCAGAGCATCGACATCGAGACGGCGGTCTATGACGGCAAGATCTCCGCGCCCAACACGACCGGTTTCACGTTGACCCGTGTGTTCGCAACGGCTCAGGACGACTACGTGTATACGCTCGACTACATAGCGGCGGCGACTGCCAACGGAACCGACGACGGCGGCAATGCCATCGCCGGGTTCAAGTTCTGGAACTTCGCCTATCCGACCCTCTTGACCAGCGGCACCAACGTCATCTCGAGCTTCATTTCCGCGACCGACGGCAGCGTCAATTTCGGCGGCACGACGGGAGCGGTACCTTCGCGCGGCATCAGCTACGCGACATGGAATGATCCGGCGAACCCGGACGGATGGGCCGCCGCCGGCGCGATCCTCACACCCTCGACGCTGCCGCTCGGGCAGGTCGTTACCGGGCTCGTGAACGATGCATTCACGATGACGGTCATCGGCGGCGCGAATGCGGCGACGGTGGCTGTGAGCGCCGCGTCAGGCTCCGCCACTTTGGTCTACCAGGTCGATTGCACCAACGGCGTCGTGACCGTGAGCGCCATCGACATCACGACCGCAAGCGGGCTCGCCACTCTGACCGCGGGGCTGGTCGCCGGTGCGCCGGTGAAGGTGTACGGAGTGCCCCAGGCGGACGGAACTCTCAAGGCCTATCTGCTGACCTACTTCACGGGACAAGCGCCCGCCCAGTAGACTTCCACGAGTTGTTGAGACGAATCCGACGCCGTGCGGCTCTCATGGGCCGCACGGCGTCGGGCGTTGCCACCGCCGACTCAAAGAATCTGAATCAATGCCCGGCCCCCGGTGAGCAGCGCCAACAGCATCAACAAGCGCAGCACCCAGCGGCGAAAGGCAGCGACATCCGCCTTTACGAACCCGCGGTTGCCCAGCCATACACCTGCCACCAGCGCCGGCATGAAGAGCGCGGCGCGCCATACCGACGCTGCGCCGAGCAGCCCGTCGCAGCGCAGCCACACAAGTCCGGTCGCATCGGTGATCAAGAAGAAGGCGATCAACGAGGCGCGCCCCGCCGCCGCACCCGCGGGAGAGCTGAAGAAGAACAGTATGACCGGCGGGCCGCTCATCCCGAAGCCGCCGCCGCACAGACCGGACGCCGTGCCCGTCGCAAAGGTCGCCGCGGGGCCGGGGAGGGATTTGAAGGCGTAGCCTTGGGCCAGGAGTATCGCGACGGCCAGCACGAACACGGCGAGCGCAAGGGTCAAGGGGGCGGCGGGCACATGAGCGAGCGCATACACCCCAATGGGCGTGCCCACGAGACAGCCGAGCGTAAGCCACGCCAGCGCCCGCCAATGAATGTCGCGCCACACGCCGGGCAGCAGATGCAGCCCTGCCGCGATGTCCATGATGAAGATCGACGGGATGATCTCGGTCGGCGGCAGAACCAGGGACAGGGGAACGATGGCAAACATGGCGAAGCCGAATCCACCGTAGCCGCGCACCACCGCTGCGCCGAATACGCAGGCAAACGCATAGACGAGGATTAGTGCTTGCACCGCTTAGGGAACCGGGGCGCCGGCGTCGGCCGACCTCTGCACCCCGACGCCGTATCGATAGACATTTTGGCCGCCGCGGTAGCCGGTCACGACCAGGGCCGCGCAGGCGGCCATGAGCACGACCAACAAAATCCACGAGGGACGCGACTCCTGAGCATTGCCTGCGCCCCGCCAAACGGCAAGCAATACCAGGCCCAAGGTGGTGAACATGGCCCACCGCACATGCAGGGAAATGGCGTGGTGCGCGGCGGGGCTGACCTGAAGATGCAGCGCCGCCGCCATCCCGGTGGCGACCGCGAACAGTGCGGCGAGCGCGCCCAAGCAAAGATTCCAGGTTCCCACGATGGCGAGCGTCGCCGCAAGACGCTCTTGGCGCAGCAGGCGTGCCGCGAGCAGAAGCAACGCCGCGGTCGTCGCCAGCGCCAGGGGAAAATGCACCACGATCGGATGCCAGCCCGGAAGCAGCCTCATCATGCATCGGCCCGCAGGCGGCGGCGCCACCAAGCGATGGTATCGCTCAGGCCTTCATCCAAGGTGAAGCGCGGCCGCCAGTGCGCCTCGTCGCGCAGGCGGTCTATCCGGGGCACCAGCAACGCAGGCTCCGTCGCGGACGACGGCCGGGCGCCGAGGCGCACCAGATCCGATCGGCCGATCTGCCGGCCGATGCGCTCGATGAGATCCGCCAGGGCGATGCGCTCGTCGGACCCGATATTCACGGGACCTTCGAGTTCGCCGTCCAGCACCGCCGCGAACGCGGCTCCGACGTCGGCCACGTGAAGAAAACTGCGAATCTGCCTTCCGTGCGAGCACTGCGCCTCGCGATCCTGCAGCAGATGGCGGATCACGAACGGCACCAGCCGTTGCGGGTGTTCGTAGGGCCCGAATTGAAAAAAAATGCGTCCCCAGGCCGTCGAGATGCGCTCCCGGCGGCCGAAATCAGCCAGTGCCCTTTGCAGGGCGATTTTGCAGGAGGCGTAGGGACTCGACGCAGCGGCCGTGTCGTCGGCCAAGGGGCTTTGCAGCTCGTCGCACTCTCCCGCTCGCGACCAATCGTACTCCGCGCATGATCCGGCCATCACGACGCGGCGGCCGCCGCGCGCGCCGAAGAAACGCAGCAGCTGTTCGCCGGCCTTCGCCCAGAGAAAATTCTCAGGGCTGCTCCAATACACGCCGGGCGTGGCGATCCAGGCGAAGTGCAGCAAGTGCGTCGGGCTCACCTGACCCATCAATTCATCCGTACACCCATCGTCCAGCAAATCGGCGATGTGAATCGTGGCTCCGCCGAGCTGCGCCGGAACTTCCCGGTCGGCCTTGCCGGACAGCACGGCGTGAACCTCGTAGCCCCGCGCGAGCAGCGCCGGAACGCTCCAGCGGCCGATGAAGCCGCCCGCTCCGGTCACCAGCACCCGCTTGTCCCCCATCACACGCCGCCGCGCGCATCAAGCAGCGGATAGGAGGCGTCGCGCGCCGAAATCACGACCGGCGCCACCGGCCATGTGATGGCGAACGCCGGATCGTTCCAGCGAAATCCGCGGCTGAGCTGCGGCGAATGCGCCACCGATATCATGTAGTACACCTCCGCGTGCTCGCTCAAAGTGACGAAACCATGGGCGAATCCGGGCGGTATGAAGAGCGAGCGGCGATTGGCGGCGCTCAACTCCGCGGCGAACCAGCGGCGATGCGTCGGCGAGGAGGCGCGAATATCGACGATGACGTCGTAGACGGCGCCGGACGTGCACCGCACCAGCTTGTGCTCCTCGCAGGGGGCGGCTTGGTAGTGCAGGCCGCGCAGCGTGCCTGCGCGCGTGTTGTAGGAGACGCTGCACTGGCGCAGCTGCGGTCCCAACCCGTGCGCGGCAAATTCCTCGGCGCAGTACGATCGGGCGAAGAAGCCGCGTTCGTCCGTCAGGGGCTCCATCTCGACCACGTAAGCGCCCTTCAGAGGCAATTCAGTGAATATCATGGATGCGCACCACCGGCACCGGGGTGACGAACCGGCCGCCCCACTCCTCGATCTCGCGCAGCTGCTGGCGGATTTCTTCCTGCAGATTCCACGGCAGAATCAGCACGTAGTCCGGCTTCGATCGCAGCAGCACCTGCGGAGAGACCACGGGAATATGCGTGCCCGGGAGGAATTTCGACTGCTTGTGCGGATTGCGGTCGGCCACCATTCCGATATCCGCCGGCGTCACCGCGCAAAAGTTGAGCAGGGTATTACCCTTGGCCGCCGCACCGTAGGCCGCCACCGCCCTGCCTTCGCGCTTCGCGTCGGCGAGAAATGCCCGCAGCGAGCGCCGGCAGTTCTCGACGCGCTCGGCGAAGCGCAGATAGGTGGAAAGATCCTGAAGGCCGGCCGACTTCTCCTGCGCGCGCACTTCGCGCAGCAGCGCACCGTCGTTCAAATCCGCGCGCTTCGAGTGGGAGGCGAAGATTCGCAGCGATCCGCCGTGCGTCGGCAGGCGCTCGACGTCGTAAACCCTGAGGCCGTGGCGGCCGAACACCTGCTCGACGGCAAACAAAGAGAAATAAGAATAATGCTCGTGATAGATCGTATCGAATTCCACGTGTTCGATCAGCTCGAGCAAATGCGGAAACTCGATCGTCGCCGTGCCGCGGTCCTTCAGCAGCAGCGCAATACCTGCGATGAAGTCGTTCAGATCGCGGAACGTGCGCGAGCACATTGTTGCCGACGATCAAGTCCGCCCGCCGGCCCTGCGCTGCCAGATCCCCTGCCAGGCGCTCTCCGAAGAATTTCACGAGCGTGGGCACGCCGATTTTTTCGGCCGCCGCGGCCACGGTGCCCGACGGATCGATGCCCAGCACCGGCACCCCCATGCCGATGAAATTCTTCAGCAGGTAGCCGTCGTTGCTCGCAAGCTCGATGACCAGGCTGTCCGAGTCGAGCCCGAATCGCCGGCGCGCCATGCCGCAATACGCCTTGGCATGCTCCAGCCATTCGTCCGAATACGACGAAAAATACACATAGTCGGCGAACAGTTCCTGCGGCGCCACGTCGTAGTCGAGCTGCACCAGCTTGCACGCCTCGCAAACCTTGGCCCGCAGCGGATAGCGCTTCTCTTCGCGCGCCGAATCCAGGGACGCGAGGAAGGCGTTCGACGCGGGCTGCAATCCCAGGTCGGCCATGGTCACGCCCAAGCGGCCGCCGCAGGCGCGGCAACCGGCTACCGCTCCCATAGCTTCCACGGCGCAGAGCCGCTGTCCCACAGCGTGTTCAGGTGCTGCTTGTCGCGCAGGGTATCCATGGGCTGCCAGAACCCGCGGTGCACCCACGCTGCCAATTGGCTGTCGGCGGCAAGGCTTTCCATGGGCTCCCTTTCCCAAACCGTATCGTGCCCATCGATCAGTTCGAGCACGCCGGGGTCCAGAACGAAGAAACCGCCGTTGATCAGTCCGCCCTCCGCCGAAGGCTTTTCCTCGAATGAAACCACCTGCGAGCCCTGGGTCACGATGCGGCCGAAGCGCGCCGGCGGACGCACGCAGGCCACGGTGGCCTTGCGGCCGTGTTCGGCATGGAACGCGACTTCCGCGCCGATATCGATGTCGGCCAATCCGTCGCCGTAGGTCATGCAAAACGGCTCCCCTGCATTCAGGTATTTGCGCACCTGCAAGAGCCGGCCGCCGGTCATGGTCTCCTCGCCGGTGTCGACCAGAGTCACCTTCCATGGCTCGCTGCGGCAATCGTGATATTCGACGCGGTTCTCGGTCATGTCGAATGTGACATCCGCTTGATGCAAGAAGTAGTTCGCAAAATACTCCTTGATCATGTAGCCCTTGTACCCCAGGCAGACGATGAACTGCGTCACCCCGAAGCACGCGTACAGCTTCATGATGTGCCAGAGGATGGGCTGTGCGCCGATTTCCACCATGGGTTTGGGACGCGTGCTCGACTCCTCGGCGATCCGCGTGCCCCTGCCGCCGGCGAGAATCACGCACTTCATGCGCAGCGCTTCATCAATTCACCGTACCGCGCAATCTGCTCACCTGAAAATTCAGTCATGTTCTTCCCCGCCGAATGTGCCAGGTACCAGTCCGCCGTCCACGACAGCGACTCGCGTATGTCGAGTCTGGGATGCCAGTCGAGGGTGCGTGCGGCCAGCGCCGACGACAGCGTCAGCGCCTGCGCCTCGGCAGGCTGCGGTGCCGGATCGCGCACCCACCCCGGCCTGCCCGAAAACCGCGCTCCGAATGCATCCACGACCTCTCGCACCGTGCAGAAGGATGCCGGGTCCGGGCCGAAATTGACAGCGCGCGGCGCCGCACCCGGCGCTTCGACCAGGCGTTCGGCCAGGGCGAGATAGCCCGACAAGGGTTCGAGCACGTGCTGCCAGGGCCGGATGGAGTCGGGGTAGCGCAAGTTCACGGCTTTTCCGGAGCGAAGCGCCCGGACGCAGTCCGGTATGAGGCGGTCCTCCGACCAGTCCCCGCCGCCGATGACATTGCCGGCCCGTGCAGTGGCTATCGGCGGCCCGCCGGCATAGAAGCTGTCGCGAAAGCTCGAGACCAGCAATTCAGTGCAAGCCTTGCTGTTGCTGTAGGGATCGTGGCCGCCGAGCCGATCGCCTTCTTCGAACGCGCGCCCGTCGCCGTGATTCTCGTACACCTTGTCGCTGGTGACGACGATCACGCACTCGAGGTGGCGCAACGATCGGCAGGCATGCAGCAGCGCGGCGGTTCCCATGACATTGGTGGCATAGGTCGCGAGAGGGTCGCGGTAGGACTCCCTGACCAGGGCCTGCGCCGCCATGTGAATCACGATCTGGGGGTCGGCACGCGTCACGGTTTCCTCGACGAGCCGCGCATCGCGGATGTCGCACATCACCGAGCGCGATGCCTGTGCGCCGGCGCCGAGCAGGTTCCAGAGATTGGGTTCGGTGACGGGCGGCAATGCAAGACCGGTGAGGCGCGCACCCATGCGCCCCAGCCACAGACTCATCCATGCGCCCTTGAATCCGGTGTGCCCCGTGAGCAGAACCCGCCGATCGCGCCAGAATTGCATCGCTACCGCCCATCCTGCCAATAGGCTTTGAGAATACGCAGAGTGGCGGCAACCTGGGGAACTCCGAGGGCGCCGCCGAGCCGAACCTGGAAATTCAACAACCGGCGCAATCCCCGAGCCAGCAAGAATACATCTCTGTACTGGGTGCGGCCCTGCGTGGCATACGCGATCTTCAAGGCGTCGCACACGAGGGCAAGCGGCAGCTTGTAGATACGCGAGCGCGCCATGAACGGATCATGCACCCGCGCCGTGAAACTGCGATCCGTCATCAGAAGCCACGTCGCGACTCTTTCCATGACGAATATCTTCATCTGCACGTTCAAAGCGCCGCGGTACGGTGCAGGCGCACGCAAGGCTGCGCCGAGGGGATCATCCGGCGTTTCCGCGATCGTGAACAGCTGCTCGTTGATCGCGAGCCATGCTCTCCAATACCGCGGCTTGGCGATGAAATAATTCGAATGCACGGTGTTGCGGGAATCGGAAACCAGAGCGTCCAGATCGCGGGCCATGCCGAGACGATCGAACAATCTACCGGCCACCTCCTTGAGCCCCGGATGTTCGGCGTCGCCGTGCTCGAAGACGTTCAGGTAGTACGCGCTGTTGTGAATGCTGGGACTGAACAAGACCACGTCGGCCTCGCCGGCGAGAATGAACTCGCGCACCGCCGCCGAACTTAGGCCCGTCTTGAGCCGGAACTTCGGCGAAAGAAAACCATAGTAGGCATCCTCATCCAGCGCCTCGCCGCGCAAAAATCCTCTGATGGGCCAATATTCGAACCAATCGGGCCGCGGATTCGAGGAGTTGTCCAAAACGTCGAATCCCGAATCCAGCTCCTCGCGCCGGGTGTAATGGTTCAGAATCTGATGAATATGCACGGCCTGCATGGCGCGAAGGATACCGGCTTCCGCGTCGCATTCACACCGCGGCGAGGCGCGCCAGCAGCTCAAGATATCGCTCCCGGTATGCGCGCATGGAGTAGCGCGACTCGACGTGCATGCGCCCGCTTGCGCCGAAGCGTGCGCGCAGCTCAGGAGACAGGATCAGCGACTCCAGGCTGCGCTCCCACTCTTCGGCGTTGCGCGCATGGAAGCCGTTGACGCCGTCAATGACCGCCTCGGTGTTGGCGCCCACCGGCGAGGCGACGCAAGGCAGCGCGGCGGCCATGTACTGAAGCAGCTTGAATGCGCATTTGCCGCGCGACCATGCATCGTCGGTCAGCGGCATGACGCCGATGTGCGCCTCGGACAGAGACTTCGCCTCGCTTGCCGAGCTCCACTCAATGCCTTCGACGTTGACCTCCGGCCAGACCGGAAACCGCGAACAGATGACCCGCATCTTGAGCCTCGGATGGCGGATCGTCAGCCGCGCGAGGGCCGGCCGGATCATCTCCAGATAGATGAGGTTCTCCGGGCTGCCGATCCATGCGACGGTCGGCGCGCCGTCCGCCGCTGCCGTCGTCGGCAGGTAGGCTGCGGCGTCGATCGAGGTGGGCAGAACGGTGACGGCCCGCGCCGAGGCGCGCGCCGCGCCGGCGAGAACCTCGTTGCCGGCAGCCACCTCGTCGACCCAACGGCAGGTCGCCGCAAATTTTCTCTTGCGCCACGGCGACTCGTCGGGCGCGTCGCCCAGGCGCCGCGGCTTGCGCACGTAGATCGCGTCGTCGACATCGAATACTCTGCGCCGCGTGAACGCGGCGAACAGACGTGCTTCAGGCGCGCTCAATTTGATCTGATGCAGCACCACCACGTCCGCCGCGCGCAGCAGCGAGCGGCGCTCCCAAGTCCGCAGGCCGTAGCGGCCGCCGGGAAAACGCTCCGTGCACACCTTCCAACCCGCCTCCTCGAGCGTGGGTACCAGGGTGCGCATGCGATGCCGGAACGACGGCTGCTCCAGATCGTAGCCCAGCAGTACGGCGTTCGGCACGGCTTATGCCTTGGTCGCGGCGGTCGCCCGCCCGATGAGGCCGGCGAGCGCCCGCAGCGCAATCTCAACGCCGTCGGCGAGCTTCAGACCGGCGGCGCGGTCCGCGAGCGCCGCGCGCTGCGGTTCGTCATGCAGCAGCCGGTCCACCGCCAGCACCATGTTCGCCGAATTGAGATCTGCGGCGAGCGCCACGCCGGCTTCTGCGCAACGGCGCGTGCGTTCGGCCTGATCCCCGGCGATGGGGACGGCCACGCAGGCCTTGCCGCAGGCGATGGCCTGCAACAGTGTGGAGCCGCCGTTGGCGACGATCAGCCGCGCGCTACGCATCAGTTCCGCCAGCTGCTCCTGCGGCAGCGGTCCCATGTGATGCAAATTCGCGTCGGTGCCGGCGTTCGGGCCGGCGGGACCCACGTACACCGTGGGTGTGCCGGCCGAGGCGATCGCAAGCGCCGCTTTCATGAACTGATCCGCCGCATCGTCGACGCCGGGATGACCGGTGCCGCCGCCCGGAACGACCAATACGAACGTGCCGGCTTCGCAGCCCGCGCGCGACAGGATGGCGCTGCGCTGCGACGGCTCTGCGCGCGCCAGAATGACGTCGAGAAAGCGCAACATAGGCCGTCCGAGCAGTTTCAGCTTGAGCGACTCGAGGACCCCCGGTCGGCCGGCGATGAATTCCGGGTACGCGATCCAATGTTCGTCGAGCAGGCGCATCCAGCGCCAACGGAAGGCCTTGCGCCGCTGGCGCCGGCGCGCACTGATGTAAACGACCCTCGCTCCCATGCGGCGCGCCGCGCGCAGCTGCGCCGTGCGCCCCGCGTTGTCGAATACGACGACGTCGGGCCGCCAAGTCTCGATCAGGTCGATGACGCCGGACGAGTGGAAAGTCGGCGACGAGGCGAACAAGGTCGCGGGAAACGGCGCGCTGCCGGCATAGGGAGCCTGGCGGCTCAGTGCGAAATGAATGGCGGCGCGCGGCCAGCGCCGGCCCGCGGCGCGTGCTATCGCGAGCGATCGGGCGTATTCGCCCATGCCGTAGGTTCCCGACACTGGCACGAATAGGATGCGCGGCGCCGCCTTATCCAAAGGCGGTGAACCAGCGATCCAGGATCAACAAGGACCAGGCCCTTCGAAACTCCGGTCCGACCGCACGCCTCAGCACGCCGCGATCCATCAATCGCCCGACCGCGTCGCGCAATACCCGCGGGTGGTGCCGCAGCCATCGATGCACCGGAAGGCCGAATCCGGATTTCGGCCGATTCAGATGGCCGGGCGGCAGCCGCGGCTCCATCAGCTGCCTTACCAGCAGTTTGCCGCGTCGGCGCCGTTGGTCGACCAGCAGCTCGGGGTCGACGCTCAGCATGAACTCCACCAATCGATGATCGAGCAGCGGCGGCCGCACCTCGAGCGAGTGCGCCATGCTGGTCCGGTCGACCTTGGTGAGGAGGCCTTCGGCCAGATCCGTATTCAGGTCGAGCCAGCGCAATTGAGCGAGCGGGCTCAAGTTCTCCCGCCAATACTGCCGGTAGAACCACAGGTAGTCGTACTGCGGCTCCCGCCAGTCAGCGGTCAACAGAGAATCGATCTGTTGCGCCGTCATGCCGCCGAGCGCCGCGGCATATGCGTTCAGACCGACATAGGCGCGGCGCTGCATCGATCCGCCCAAGCGCGACAGCGGCGGCAAGCGCGCGGCCAGGAGGCGGTTGAATGGGTTCGAGCGCGCGCCGATACGCGACCAGTAGCGGGGGTAGCCGCAGAAAATCTCATCGCCGCCCTCGCCGCTCAATGCCACCTTCACTTCGCGGCGCGCCAGGCGTGCGATCAGATAGTTCGACCATGCGGCGCTGTCGCCGAACGGCTCGTCGAACATCGCGGGTATCTCATCCAGAGCCTCGGCGAAATCCGCCAGCGGCGCCGTGATCTCAAGATGCACCGTTTGCAGGTGTTCCGCCGCCCTGCGCGCCGCCGCCGCCTCCGAACGCTTGCTCAAGTCGAAATCCAGGGTAAAGGTTCGCGGCGCGTCCAGGTAGGAGGCTGTCAGCGCCGAATCGATGCCGCCGCTCAAGAAGACCCCGACCGGCACGTCGGACAAGGTGTGCGCCGGTATCACCTCGCGCAGCAAGCCATCGAGTTCGCTCACGGTGGCGCCGGCCCCGCGCGCGACGATCGCCGTCGACGGATTCCAGTAGCGTTCGATGCGGACGCGGCCCTCGGTCCAGGTGAGCGTGTGGCCGGCCGGCAACTTCGAGATGCCGCGGTAAATGGTCTTCGGCGCGGGAATGTAGCCGTGGAACAGGTAGTCGCGCAGCGCACTGCGGTCGATTTCAGGTTTGCCCATGACCAGCAGCGCCTTGAGTTCGGAGGCGAATGCAATGCCGTCGGGCAGCAACTGATAGTACAGGGGTTTCAGGCCCAACCGATCGCGCGCAAGCAGCAGGCTCTGCTCGCGCCGGTTCCATGCGGCGAACGCGAACATGCCGGCCAATCGGCCGAGACAGGCTCTGCCCTGCTTGGCCAATAAATGAATCAGTACTTCTGTATCGCCGCTCGACCGCCAGGGTCCCGGTAGCGTCGCGCGCAATTGCGGGTAGTTGTAAATCTCACCGTTGTAGGTGAGGACATGGGAGTCGAACTGCATGGGCTGGTGCGCGCCGTCGGACAAGTCCAGGATGGCGAGCCGGCGATGAGCCAGCGCGACCCCCGGCTCACCCCACACCCCATCGCCGTCGGGACCGCGATGGCGCAGGCGGCGCGCCATGCCGCCGGCCAGCTCGATGCTCGCTCGTGAACTGATGATGCCCGCTATACCGCACATGGATGGCAGTCTAGCGCGGCCGAGTCGCGATGTACCGCTAGCCATCGGCCGAAGGTTCGTTTAGGGTGCACACCGGAGCTTTAAGAATGGCAACACCCGCCGATCAACGACTGCTGGAACTACTGGACAAATGGCAGAAGAGCCTCGAGCTGCATGCCAAGTATTCCTCCCTCGATGATGACAGCTACTGGAAGATCCAGCCGTGGGTGGAGCATCAGCGGCCGAGCCGCTGGATAGTCGACGTGGCGATGCAAAAGACCGCCGCTTTGCGCACCCAAATCGAGGAACGTATGAGAATGGGGGACGCAAAGTATTCGGATTCGCTGGAACTGATGATCTTCCTCGCGAACCTGGTCGGATCCGAGCACATCGAGCGCTTCATTCCCGTGGCCGACCCTGCAAACGAGCGCCCCTTGACCGCGGTGCCCCCGGAGGCGGCCGCGCCGGTCCATGCCGCCGGGGCTACGACAACCGTGTCGGTGGCTGCGGTGGGCACCGGCGCTACGGCGACTCGGGAAATGCCGAAGTTCATCGCCGCAAAGCGCGCCCCGCCTCCCGCCGGCACGGCACAGATCGCGCGTACGGAACGCAAGGCGGCGGCGGCGCCCAAACCGGCCGCAAGACTCCCGGGCAGGCAGCCGGCCCGCCCTGCGGCTGCGGCCAAGCCGGCGCCTGCGGCCAGATCCGCAGGCAGGGCGGGTGCGAAGGCGGCGCACGGCGATCCGGCGAATCCGTCCGAGTCCGCCCGCGAGCAGGTCATCGCAGATGCGGCGCGGCTGGTTCAATGGGGACGCAAATGGTACGAATTGCCCGAACTCATCGCACGCATGGCGGACCGGCCGCCGCTGCCCGAAGTACGTCGTATACTCAAGGAAAACAAGTCGGCCATCGATGCGAGGGCCGGAGCATCCAACCGGTAGCACGGCGGACCTGCGGGAATTCGCGCAAGAAATTTTGAACCTCCACGAAAAAGAACGCTCCAAGGCGCGCATGATCACAACGAATAACCTATCCAAACGCTACGGCGACAAACTGGCGGTGGACGACCTCACCTTCACGGTGGCGCCCGGCGAAGTGCTGGGGTTTCTGGGCGCCAACGGCGCCGGCAAGTCCACGACCATGCGCATGATCGCCGGCTTCATTGCGCCGTCCGCCGGGCGAGTGTCGGTCTGCGGGCACGACATCGAGACCGCGCCCGTGGCCGCCAAGTCGTGCATGGGATATCTCCCCGAGGGCGCTCCGAGCTACGGCGAAATGACGGTCGCGGAGTTTTTGGATTTCGTCGCTGATGTGCGCGGCCTGACCGGCGAACGGCGGCGCGAGCGCCGGGCCGTCGTCATCGACCGGCTCGGCTTAGGTCCCGTCATCGAGCAGGTCGTCGAAACGCTGTCAAAGGGCTTTCGCCGCCGGGTCGGACTCGCGCAGGCGTTGATTCACGACCCGCAAGTCTTGATCCTGGACGAGCCGACCGACGGCCTCGATCCGAATCAAAAGCACGAAGTGCGGCGCCTGATCAACGAATTGAGCAAGGACAAGCTGGTCGTCGTGTCCACCCACATTCTGGAGGAGGTTCACGAGGTGTGCACGCGCGCCATCATCATCGCGAACGGCCGCATCGTCGCCGATGAAACTCCGACCGCGCTCGAAGCGCGCTCCCGGTACCATCATGCCGTCAGCCTGCGTTTCGAGAAGGCCGCGGAGCTCGAGGCGGCGTGCCGTGAGATCGCGCTGCTGCCGGAGGTCGCCGAGATCGAATCCGACGCGCGCGAGCTGCGGCTTACGGCGGTGCCGAAGCGCGGCGCCAATGCCCTGTCCGCGGTGAGCGCGGTCATCGACAAGAACAATTGGGACGTACCCGAGCTGCATCTCGAATCGGGGCGGCTCGACGAAGTGTTCCGTACGCTGACTCAATCGCCGGGCACGGCAGGAACCGATGCCGCGCGGGAGCTTGTCGAGTGAACAAGGTGCTCATCGTCTTCAAGCGCGAATTGCGCAGTTATTTCGCGACTCCCCTGGCGTACGTGTTCATCGTGATCTTTCTGGGCATGGCCGCCGTGTTCACTTTCCAGGTTGGCGGATTCTTCGAGCGCGGTCAGGCCGATTTGCAATCTTTTTTCCGCTGGCATCCCTGGCTGTATCTGGTGCTGATCCCCGCCGTGTCGATGCGACTATGGGCCGAGGAGCGCAACAGCGGCAGCATCGAATTGCTCATGACTCTGCCGCTCACCCTGTGGCAGGCGGTCGTCGGTAAATTCCTTGCGGCCTGGGCATTCACCGGAATCGCGTTGCTGCTCACCTTTCCGATTTGGATCACCGTCAACTACCTGGGGTCCCCTGACAACGGCGCAATCATCGCGGCCTATCTCGGCAGCCTGCTGATGGCGGGTGGATTCCTTTCGATCGGCATGTGCCTCTCCGCCGCCACCCGCAACCAGGTGGTCGCGTTCATCACCGCTGCGCTGGTCGGATTCGTGTTTCTGCTGGCGGGATTTCCCCTGGTGCTCGATTTCGTTCGCGGGGTTCTGCCGCAGGCCATCGTCGATGCGATCGCAAGCTTGAGCTTCTTCACCCACTTCGAAGCGATCTCCAAGGGCGTCATCGATTTGCGCGATATCGTGTACTTCGGCGCCCTTATCGCCTTCTGGCTGACGGCCACGGCCGTGGTACTCGACATGAAAAAGGCGCAATGATCGTGGGTAGTCGCTGGCGAAAGATGGTTTATGGGGTCGGCGGCCTGGTCGCGCTCGCCGTGCTGTTTCTCGGGGTGGTGATGCTGTCGAACGTGGGCCTTCGCGGCATGCGTGTCGACCTCACGCAGAACAAGCTGTACACCTTAAGTCCGGGAACGAAGCAAGTGCTCGGCGAACTCAAGGAGCCGATCAATCTGTATTTCTATTTCTCGCGCGAAACCGCCGCGAAGCAGGCGCCGCTGCTCCTGCCCTATGCCACCCGCGTACGCGAGTTCCTGGAGGAGCTGTCGGCCCGTTCCGGCGGCAAGATCCGCGTCACCGTGATCGATCCGCAACCCTTCTCGGACGAGGAGGATCGCGCCGCAGAAGACGGCCTGCAATCGCTGCAGTCGGGCGGCGATGCGCTTTACTTCGGATTGGTGGGGACCAACTCCACCGACGGCCGCACTTCGATTCCGAGCTTCCAGGCCGACCGCGAGGAATTCCTGGAATACGACGTGGCGAAGCTCATCAACGATCTCGGCACGCCGAAAAAGCCGGTCATCGGCCTGATGAGTACGTTGGCTCTGCAGGGACAGTACAACCCGATGACGGGTCAAATGGGCGACCCGTGGCCCATGCTCACTCAACTGCAGGATTTGTTCACCATCCGCTCGCTCGGCGCCGACGTGGGTCACATCGACAGAGACGTCGATGTATTGATGCTGGTCCATCCGAAGCACCTGCCGCCCAAGACGCTGTACGCCATCGATCAATTCGCGATGCGCGGCGGGAAAATACTGCTGTTCGTCGATCCGAATTCGGGAGCAGACCTGAGCGGCCGGGACCCCTCAAATCCCCTGGCCGGCGCGATGGCCGACCACTCCTCGGATCTCGCCCCGCTGCTCGCCGCCTGGGGCATCGATTACGATGCAACCAAGGTCGTCGGCGACCTTGAGCGCGGACTCGAGGTGCGTACCAGCATGCAGGCGCCGCCGGTCCGCCACATCGGCATCCTGGGCTTGAGCCGCGCCGACATGAATCGAAACGATGTTGTCACGGCTTCGCTCGACAAGATCAATCTCGCCACCGCCGGCGCGCTCTTTGCACACCCCGGCGCAAAGACCACCTTCGAGCCGCTGCTGCTGAGCTCGACGAGCGCCGCGCTCATTCCCGCGCAGCGTTTCAATGCGCTGGTGGATCCGTCGACTCTGCGGGACGGATTCAAACCCACGGGGGTCCGCTATGCACTGGCCGCCCGCATCACCGGGCCCGTGGAATCCGCCTTTCCCCAAGGTCCGCCGCCCGACGTCAAGCCCGCCGCAGGTCCGCCGATCGCCCACCTCACCAAGTCGAGCGTGCCGGCCAACATCGTCGTCGTCGCCGATACGGACCTGCTGACGGACTATCTGTGGGTGCAGACGCGGGAGCTGTTCGGCCAGCGCGTCGCACAGGCCTTCGCCAACAACGGCGATTTCGTCGCGAACATCCTCGACAACTTGAGCGGCAGCGGCGCCCTGATCAGCGTGCGCGGACGTGCCGTCTTTTCGCGGCCGTTCGAACGCGTGGAGGCGCTCAGGCACCGTGCCGACGACCGCTTGCGCAGCAAGGCGCAGGAGCTTCAGGCGGAGTTGCAGCAGACGGAAACCAAGCTGACCGAGTTGCAGACGAAGCGCAACGATCAGTCGTCGCTGGTGCTCTCGCCCGAGCAGGAGGCGGAGCTCAAGCGATTCGTCGCGGAGAAGGCGCGCGTGCGCAAGGAGCTGCGGGAAACGCAGCGCGGACTTGATGTGGAAATCAACCGCATGGAAACCTGGCTGAAAATCCTCAACATCGCGGTCGCGCCGCTCCTTGTGGCTGTGGCGGGTGTGGTCATTCTGTGGCTGCGCCGGCGGCGCCGCACAACCGCGACGGGCGCGACATGAGCCGGCGACGATTCATTTACATCGTCATCGCCGCATTGCTCGCGATCTGCGCAGCGCTGTACCTGAGCACGCAACGCAATCTGCAGAGAGACTCGAGGGGTGTCGCGCTGTTGCCCCACCTCGCGAGCGAGCTCAATACGATCACGGCGTTGAGCATACGCAAGGGCGGCGCCGCGCCGACGCTGACGGTGCACGAGCAAGCTGGCCGGTGGACGGTGGCGCAACGCGGCGACTATCCTGCCGACGTATCGAAGCTGCGCAAATTGCTGCTGGCCTTGAGCGATGCCAGAATCGTCGAGGAGAAGACCTCCAATCCGGCGAGTTATCCCGCCATCGGCGTCGAGGACCCCGGGTTGCCGGGTTCTACCGGGGCCGAAGTGAGCCTCGTCGCGCACGACGGGACGCACGCGGTGATCATCGGCAAGCCCGTCGGTGAAGGCAACTTCGCGCGCCGCGCCGGCGAGAAGACGAGTTACAGCGTCGAACCTGCCGTTTCCTTCGAATCCGAGCCGCGTTATTGGATCGAATCGAAGCTGATCGATGTGCCGGTCGCGGACATCCAGAGCATCGCGTTCAAACCGGCGGCGGGGCCGGCATATACGCTGCACCGCGCGGCCGCAGGCGGCAATTTCGAGCTCGAGGGAGTCCCGCCGGGACGCAAGGCCGCCGATGCCGCGGCGCTCGCGCCCTCGCCCACCACCTATGGTCATCTCGACGCCGATGACGTGGGCCCCGCGGCCGACATCGACTTTGCCAAGGCAACGGTCGTCACCGTCACCTTGTTCAACGGCAATGTGATCACCTTCACCGGTGCGGTGGTCAACGACAAGCACTGGATAGAGCTGCAAGCAGGCCATGACCCGGCGCTCGCCGCGAAATCCGCGGGCCGCGCGTTCGAGCTCGCAGGTTACCGGTACGACGCGATTTTCCGCCCTCTGGAGCAATTGCTGGCGCCGAAACCGCCGCCTGCCGCGGCGAAACCCGCTGCCTCGAAGCCGGCCGCCGCAAAGCCGGCGCGAAAGCCGGTGCCCAAACCCTCCTGAGGGAGCCTGTCCGAGTGTTAACCGCGGCCTTACCCAAGGCGGATTTCGCTTCGTGACCAGCGGCGTGAGCGCCGGATTCGGCCGACGCCTGGCGGCGCTGCTGTACGACGCCGTTTTGCTGGCCGGCCTGCTGGTGATTTTCACCTCGGGCGCCGTGTTCTTGAATCATGGAGTCGCCCTCGAGCGAACAGCGGCGGGCGCTTGGTTCTACCTCTACCAGGCGGGCCTGATCGGTCTGGTCGCAGGGTACTACCTCGTCAACTGGATCCGCAGCGGCCAGACCTTGGGAATGCGTGCCTGGCGTCTTCGCGCGGTCACCGAATCGGGCCGGCCCTTGGGGTGGAAGGCGGCGATGCTGCGCTTGGGGTTGGGCGCGCTCGCATGGGCGCCCGCGGCGCTCGGCGTGCTGTGGTTGTATGCCGACCCCGAGCACTTGGCGCTGCATGATCGGCTGTCGGGGACCAGGGTGGTGCGCCTGTTGAACTAGCGCAACGGACCGCGAAGCTAGCGCGTTCGCGAAATCGCCGCCAAGGTGCACAGTGCGATCGCGGCCGTCGGCAGCCAGCCGACGAGCGCGGGATTCAGGCCGAAGAGCTGACCGCCTTTCTCGACCATTCCGGTGATGAGAAAGAACACCACGCCGAGCATCACGCCGATCACCGTGCGGGTGCCGGCTCCGGTGGTGCGCAGCGGCCCGAACACGAAGGGCAGCGATAGGAGCGTCACCACTATGACCGCGAACAGGCGCGCTATTCTCGACCAGTAGCCGATTTCGTACGATGCGGTTTCAAGGCTGTTGCGGCGCAGATGGTCGATATACGAGGCGAGACCGCGCAAAGTCAGCAATTGCGGATCGGTGGCCGCCAAGCCCAAGAATTCAGGATTGACCGTCGACTGCATGGTCGTCTCGTCCACGATGTCCGCGGTGATGCGATCGTCGGAGAATCTCGAAGTCGCCACCTTGTGCAGGCGCCACCGTCCGGGGTCGGCCACGTCAATCCGCTCGGCTCGCTGGATCGAGCGCAGTTTCGTCGGCCCGTCCAGCTGGAAGAATGAGACGCCGCCGAAAGCACGATCGACTTCTCCCGTCTGCACCCGCAGGATGAGGTTGCCGTCCTTCACCCAGGCGCTGCTCGAGCCCGCGAAACTCACATCCGCCAGTTTATCCGTGGTCTTCTCGCGCTTCGCAAATTGCGCGAGCGGCGGCGCCGCGTACTCGCCGATGCCGTACATGATGAGCGCCAAGGTGAGTCCTGCGAGTCCCACCGGCCAGGCGATGCGCCAGACCGACACTCCGGAGGCGCGCGTCACGACCAGCTCGCTGCCCGCCGCCAGGTTGCCGAGCCCCATCAGTGCTCCTATGAGGGCGCCGATCGGCAGCAGTTCGAAGGCCTGCTGCGGCACATTGAGAAGGGTGAAAAGAAATGCATCTCCGGCGCTGTAGCTGCCGACGCCGATGTCGCCCTGCTGGGTGATGAACAAGAACAGCCCGCCCAGGGTCAGCAGCACGGCCATCGCCATGACGGTGTAGACCAGCACGGTGCGATATAGATATCGATCGAGGACGTTCACGCCGTCCTGCCTTCGCGCAGGACCAGGTACAGACCCAACGCAATAGCCGCGAGGTGTACCCACCAAACTCCGACGGCCGGCGGCAAATCGCCCTTCTCCAGCCATGCCTTGGCGGCGTATAGCAGCTGTGAATACACGAAGTACACGACGATTGCGAAGCCGACTCTGGCGTAGCGGCCCTGGCGGGGGCGCAGCCGGCTCACCGGCACGGCAATGAGGGTCAGCACAAGTGCCATGAGCGGCGCTGATGTCCTGAATTGCAATTGCGCAATGTCCGACGGCGCATCGGAGCCGAGCAGTTCCCGCGTCGGCTTGGCGTCGGGATCCTTGGTCGGGACGATGTCCGCGGGTGTAGCAATGGGAATGCCATGCTCCCGAAACTCGATCACCCGAAAGTCTTCGCGGCCCGCGACCCCTTCATAGCGCCTGCCGTTGAACAAGGTGACCAAATGCACGCCATTGAGCGCGGTCTTGGAATAGGTGGCGGTATCTGCGAGCGCGACTTCGATGCGGCCCGCCGACTCGCGCTGCACGAACACATTGTGCAGTACGCCCCCCTGATCGACGCGTTCCGCATAGAACACCGCGTCGCCGCCGCTGAAGGAGCGGAATCGGCCCGCATCGAGCTGGCCGAACTGCGCCTCCTTGAGCGCGGACTGGCGCAGCAGCTGAACTTGGGTGTCGGCCTGCGGCACCTGCACGAAGACCAGCCAGCCGAGCCCGACGGCGATCACCGCGGCAAAACAGAACAGCGGCGGCAGCAGCCGAGCCGGTCCGAAGCCGCATGCCTGCAGAGCGGCCATTTCGCTGTCGTGATACATGCGGCCCAAGGTCAATACCACCGCCAGCAGAAGGCCAACCGGCACGATCACCGATAGGTTCATGATGGCGCCGAGCGCTATCAGATCGAACACCACGTGCCGCCCGTACTGATTGTCCGCCGCTTGGCCCAGCACCCTGGACAACTGGTTCGATACCAAGATGGCCACCAACACCCCTGTTACGGCAAGCCAGGTCTGCACGACTTCGCGCAGCACGTATCTTTGGACCGTCCATTTCATGGTGTCGAGCTTAGAGCCTTGGGGATAATCTAGTAAACTATTTGCTCAATCCCAAAGGCACGAACGGACCAATACGGAGCGCGGGACATGGAATTCAAGGCAATCGTCGATGCGAAGGCGCGCCACGAGGCGGGATGCGCCGTCGTGGGCATCTATGAGGACGGCGACCTCGGCATCGCCGCCAGCCGCATCGACGTACAGTTGGGCGGAATGATCGGAAAGCTGCGGGGAGACGGCGATTTCTCCGCAAAGCTGGGCGAAGTGCTGCTCCTGCCCGCCCCGGCCGGAGCGGCGGCCGCGCGCGTTCTGCTGATCGGCTTGGGGAATCGCTCGGGGTACGGCCGCAAGCAATACCGCAAGGCCCTGCAATCCGCGGTTCAATCGCTCGCCAAGACCGGCGCGGGCGATGCCGTCGTGTACCTGGCGATGGAGCATATCGCGGACCTCGACGTGCAATACCGGGCCCGCATCGTCGCCGAGGTATTCTGCGCGCAGTTGTACAAGATTCCGGATCTCAAGACCGGTGCGAGGCCGAAGACGCCGCGCCTGTCCGGCGTCGGCGTCGCAGTCGCCGACGCGCGCGCCGCCAAGGCGGCGGATTCCGGCCTGCGCATAGGAGCCGCGCTTGGGCAAGGCCTCGCATTGTCGCGGGATCTTGCCAATCTGCCGCCCAACGTGTGCACCCCCACGTACCTGGGAATCCGCGCACAGCAGCTGGCCAAGGAATTCCCGAGCATCAAGACCAAGGTCTTGGACAAGAACGGCATCAAAGCTCTCAAGATGGGTGCCTTCCTCGCCGTAACCCAGGGTTCGGACCAGCCTCCGCGCCTGATCACCTGCGAATATCGCGGCGCGAAGAAAGACGCGGCGCCCATATGTCTCCTCGGCAAGGGCATTACCTTCGATTCGGGGGGAATCTCCCTGAAGGACCCCCCGGCGATGGACGAGATGAAGTTCGAC
The DNA here is from genome assembly GCA_963702735.1 of uncultured Gammaproteobacteria bacterium. Taxonomy (GTDB): domain Bacteria; phylum Pseudomonadota; class Gammaproteobacteria; order Steroidobacterales; family Steroidobacteraceae; genus Bog-1198. The sequence goes on from CAVPDW010000006.1 coordinate 80,383, forward strand.
ATGAGCGGCGCTGCCGCGGTCCTCGGCGCGCTGCGCGCGACCGCCGAACTGAAATTGCCCTTAAACCTCGTGGTAATCGTCGCGACCTGCGAGAACATGCCGAGCGGCGGCGCCGTGAAGCCTGCGGACATCGTCACCACCATGTCCGGCCAAACGGTGGAGATCCTCAATACCGACGCCGAGGGACGGCTGATTCTTTGCGACGCCATCACCTACAGCCGCCGCTTCAAGCCCGCCGCGGTGATCGACGTGGCAACCCTGACCGGCGCCTGCATCGTCGCGCTTGGCAATCACTTCAGCGGCCTCATGAGCAATGATGAAACCCTGGCCGACGAATTGGAGTCGGCGGGAATCCGCGCCGACGACCGGGCCTGGAGGCTGCCCATCGGCGAGGAATACGTCGATCAATTGAAGAGCAACTTCGCGGACATCGCCAATGTCGGCGGACGCGAGGGCGGCGCCTGCACGGCGGCCTCATTTCTCAGCAAATTCGCCAAGGATTTGCACTGGGCGCATCTCGACGTGGCCGGCACCGCCTGGCTCGGCGGCGCGCAAAAAGGCAGCACCGGCCGGCCCGTTCCCCTGCTGGTTGACTTCCTGATCAATCGCCGGGCGACATGACGGAGCGCGTGGATTTCTACGTACTGCAAAGCGCCGCGCCCCAGCAGCGTTGGGCGTTTGCGTGCCGCCTGACCGAAAAGGCGTATCTGCGGGATTTTAGCGTCGTCATCGTCAGCGACTCGCCGGACGACGCACGGGCGCTCGACGATTTGCTGTGGACTTTCAACGAGCGCTCTTTCATTCCGCACCAGATCTGCGTGAACGAGCAGCAGCCAGATCCCGCCACGAAGGTGTATGTCGCCGCCGTAGGTCAGGCGCCGCCGCCCGCCGACCTGCTGGTGAACCTGGCGGATCGGTTGCCCGGGCAGTGGGATCGCTATCCGCGTATCGCCGAAATAATCGACGCCGACGAGACGCGCCGCCGCCTCGGACGCGAGCGATTCAAGTCGTACCGCGAGGGAAACGTGCCCATCGAGACGCATCAGCTCGGCCCCCAAGACCATGGATAAGGCCTTTTCGCCCTCCGACATCGAGACGCGAATCTACGCGCACTGGGAGGCGTCGGGATATTTCGCGCCGAGCGGCGATGGGCCCGCCTATTCGATCGTGATTCCTCCGCCCAATGTGACAGGGACCCTGCACATGGGCCACGCATTTCAGGACACCATCATGGATGCGCTCATTCGCCACCGGCGAATGCAGGGCTTCGACACGCTATGGCAGCCCGGAACCGATCACGCGGGGATCGCCACCCAGATGGTGGTGGAAAGACAGTTGAATGCCGCAGGCCTTCGCCGCGTCGATATGAGCCGGGAAGAATTCATCGAACGCGTCTGGCGATGGAAGGAACAGTCGGGCGGCCAGATCGCCCAGCAGATGCGCAGGCTCGGCGCCTCGGTCGATTGGCAGCGCGACCGCTTCACGATGGATCCGGCCCTCTCGAGGGCAGTGACGGAAGTATTCGTGCGGCTCTACGAGCAGGGCCTGATCTATCGCGGCAAGCGGTTGGTGAACTGGGATCCGGTGTTGAAGACAGCACTGTCGGACCTGGAAGTGGTCGCCGAGGAGGAGACGGGGAATCTATGGCATTTGCGCTACCGGCTCGACGACGACAGCGGTTACATCGTGGTCGCGACCACCCGCCCGGAGACATTGCTGGGCGATGCCGCCGTCGCGGTGCATCCCGACGACGAGCGCTATCGGGAGCTGGTCGGCCGCCGCGTCCGCCTGCCGCTCGCTTCGCGCGATATCCCCATCATCGCCGACGCCTACGTCGATCCGAAGTTCGGCAGCGGCTGCGTCAAGATCACGCCGGCGCACGACTTCAACGACTACGAAATGGGCCAGCGTCACGGGCTGCCTCTGATCAACATCATGAATCCGGACGCCTCGCTCAATGACGAGGTCCCCGCAGCGTACCGCGGCCTCGACCGCGCCGTCGCGAGGACACGAATTCTTGCCGACTTGGAAGCGCAGGGCCTCATCGAGCGCATCGAACCTCACAAGCTGACCGTGCCGCGGGGCGACCGCAGCGGCGCCGTGCTCGAGCCGCTGCTCACCGACCAGTGGTTCGTCGACATCAAGCCGCTGGCCGACCCTGCCATACGGGCCGTGGAGACCGGTCGCATCCGCTTCGTGCCCGAGAACTGGTCGGGCGTCTATTTCGACTGGATGCACAAGATCAAGGATTGGTGCATCAGCAGGCAGCTGTGGTGGGGACATCGCATACCGGCCTGGTACGATCCGGACGGCCGCTGGTACGTGGCCCGCAGCGAGGCCGAGGCCCGCGCCGCCCATGGCATCGATCCCTCGACGGCGCTGCGGCAGGACGAGGACGTTCTGGACACCTGGTTCTCTTCCGCCCTGTGGCCGTTTTCGACGCAGGGCTGGCCCGAGAAGACGCGCGAGCTCAGCACCTATTACCCCACTTCGGTGCTGGTCACAGGCTTCGACATCATATTCTTCTGGGTCGCACGCATGATCATGATGGGGCTCAAGTTCACCGGGGAGGTGCCGTTTCGCGAAGTCTACGTTCACGGACTGATACGCGATCACGACGGACAAAAGATGTCCAAGTCGAAGGGCAATGTCATCGATCCACTCGACATCGTCGATGGAATCTCGCTGGAAGCGCTGCTCGCCAAGCGCACCAGCGGACTTATGCAACCGCAGATGAAGCCCGCCATCGAGAGGGCGACACGCAAGCAATTTCCGCAAGGCATCCCTGCGTTCGGCACCGACGCCCTGCGCCTGTGCTTTGCACGGCTCGCCACTCAGAGCCGCGACTTGCGCTTCGACATGAGCCGGGTGGAGGAGTACCGCAATTTCTGCAACAAGCTGTGGAACGCAGCGCGCTACGTGCTGATGAACGTGGAGAATCAGGAAACGGGCGCCGCCGGCGCCGAATTCAGCCTGGCCGATCGATGGATTCAAGCGCGTCTCGCCGGCATGCTGGCGCGCGTCGAATCCGGATTTGCCGACTACCGCCTCGATGTCGCCGCCAACGCCTTGTATGAATTCACCTGGCGCGAATTCTGCGATTGGTACTTGGAGCTCTCGAAGGCGGTGCTGCAATCCGAGGGAGCCGGGGACGCGGCGAAGCGCGGTACCCGCCGGACATTGATCGAGACCTTGGAAGTGCTGCTGCGCGCGCTGCATCCGCTCGCGCCATTCATCACCGAGGAGATCTGGCAGCGCGTGCGTACGAGCGCGGGCGCATCGGGCGACACCATCATGCGCTGCCCGTTCCCGAGCGCGGCCTCCGTCCCGGTGGACGCCGGCGCGGAACTTGAAATGCGCTGGGTGATAAATTTCATCGAGGGCGTGCGCCAGATTCGCGGCGAACTGGACATTGCCCCCAGCCGCAAGCTCGAGGTACTGCTGCAAAACGCGGGTGCGCGCGACATTGAATATGTCGGCCGCAATTTGCACTACCTGACGCGCCTTGCCGGCATCGAGCCGCCGCGTACGCCCGTACCGGGCCAGGCGGCGCCGATTTCGGCGGTCGCACTGCTCGGCACTCTCGAGATATTGGTGCCGATGGCCGGCCTGATCGACCCCGCCGCCGAGCTCTCCCGCCTGTCGAAACGGCGGCACAAGGCGCTCGCGGACTTGGAGAAACTGCAGAGCAAATTGAGCAACTCCGAATTCGCCGAGAACGCGCCGCCGCAGGTCGTGGAGAAGGACAGGCAGCGGCTCTGCGAACTGCACACGGAAATTGGTCAACTGGAGGCCCAGATAGCCCGGGTCAACCGGCTCAAGGACCCATGAACGCCGCGCAAGCCGAGATCGACGCCGTCATTGTCCAGATTAGTCGCGTGATCCTGGGCAAGGATCCGCAGATCCGCATGTGCGTGGCCTGCCTGCTGGCGCGCGGGCACCTGCTGATCGAGGACATCCCCGGAGTCGGGAAAACCACCCTTGCGCATGCGCTTGCCAAGACTCTCGGCCTGTCGTATCAACGGGTGCAGTTCACCAGCGACCTTCTCCCTGCCGACGTACTCGGCGTGTCCATTTTCGACCGTGAAACCGGGAAGTTCCGATTTCAGCGCGGACCGATTTTTGCGCAGCTCGTGCTGGCGGATGAAATCAACCGGGCTTCCCCCAAGGCGCAGAGCGCGCTGCTCGAGGCCATGGAAGAACATCAAGTCACCCTCGACGGCCAGTCGATGCCGCTCCCGGAACCCTTCTTCGTCATTGCGACTCAAAATCCTCAGGATCAGGTCGGCACCTTCCCGCTGCCGGAGTCGCAATTGGACCGATTCCTGATGCGCGTGCATTTGGGCTACCCTGCCGCCGCAGCCGAGCGAGAACTATTAAGCGGAGTGGATCGGCGCGATCTCGTCAATTCACTGTCAACGATCGCGACGGCGGACAGCCTGCGGCGATTGCAGCAACGGGTGCTCGAGATTCATGTGTCACCGGCGCTCCTCGACTATGTGCAGGCGCTGGTGGCCCATACCCGGCACGCTCCGGGATTGAATGTGGGACTATCACCGCGTGCCGCCATCGGACTTCTGCGGGCGGCGCGGGCGTGGGCACTGATCGCCGGCCGCGACTCGGTGATTCCGGAACACGTGCAAGCGGTGTTCGCAGCGGTGGTCGAGCATCGCCTGCGACAGCGCGACACGGGCGCGGCGTCCGTGATCCGGCTGCTCGAGGCCGTTCCGATTCCTTAGAAGCGAGGCGATTTTGAGCACTTTGCGCCGCGCCGCCGCCGACAAATTACGCGCCTGGGCCGCGCGCCGCCACGGCCGCGACATACTGCCCGTCAAGATCCACCGGCGCCGCATCTACATCCTGCCGACCCGATACGGCGTCATGCTGGGATTCGTGCTCCTCGCCATGCTGATTGCCGGGCTCAACTACAACAGCAACCTGGGGTTGGCATTCGGATTTCTGATGGCGAGCGTGGCCCTCGTCACCATGCATCATTGCAATCGCAACCTGCTGGGCCTGCAGGTGGACGTGACCACTGAAGCCGACGCGTTCGCCGGCGGCGAAGCAAGCTTCGAGTTCGCACTCAGTAACACATCGAGCGTCGAGCGCCGCGACATCGAGGTCCGATGCCTCGAGGCCGGCGCCATGTGCAGCGTCCTTGCAGGATCGAGCGAGTCGGTCACCGTCGCCGTCCCGGTGCAGCGGCGCGGCATCGCGCGCATCGCACAATTCGAGCTGCGCACCCGCCATCCCTTCGGCTGGTTTCATGCCTGGACTTACGTGCAGGGGTCGCTGACCGCGTATGTCGCGCCCACGCCTCGCGGCGAGCGGACGCTGCCGGCCGTCGCGGGCGCAGGCTCCGGGTCCCGCTCTGAAACGCGCGGCGATGAGGATTTCGCCGGCCTGCGCGCCTACGCACCCGGCGTGCCGCTCAAGCACATGGCCTGGAAAGTGCTCGCTCGCGGCGGTGAGGCGGCGGTTCGCAGCTACACCGCCCTGGCCGCCCTGCCAGAATGGCTGGAATGGTCGGCCCTTGCGGGCCTGGACACCGAGGCGCGGCTCTCGCAACTGTGCCTGTGGGTGCTGGAGAGCGAGGCCGCGCAGCGCACTTACGGCTTGAGACTCCCCGGCAAGGAAATTGCGCCCGCGCTCGGTGCCGCCCATCGATTCGCCTGTCTGCGCGCGCTCGCCGTGCATGCGATCCCGGAGCCGCGGTGACGCCCAAGTCCCTGTCGTACGATCAGCTCTGGGGCATCTTCGCCTGCCTTGCGCTCGCACTGCTCGCGCACTTGGGGTCGCTCCCGGTATGGGTGGCGGTGATCGTGGCCGTGTCGGGCGGCCTGCGATTGGCACTGGCGCGCCGCGGCCGCCACGCGCCGCCGCGCGGCCTGCGACTCGGCGTCACCGCTGTCGCCATCGCGCTCCTGTTCGTGCAATTCCGCACCTTCAACGGCCTGTCCGCGGGGACCGCGCTGCTCGCCCTGGTGGCGGGTTTGAAAATGCTCGAGACGGAGACGCAGCGCGACATCTACGTCATCACACTGAGCATCTATTTCCTCAGCGTGTCGGCGCTGTTGGAAAGCACCTCATTTTGGCTGTTCACCTACCTCATCGCCGTCTGCTGGCTGACGACGTCCGCGTTGCTGCGGCTCACAGGCACGCTGCCCCTGCCGCAGTGGCGGCGCTGCCTGCGCTACTCCGGGCGATTACTCGGGCAGGCGCTGCCGCTGGCACTCGCGCTGTGGCTGCTCTTTCCGCGCTTTGCAGGGCCGCTCTGGCACATACCGAACGATGGGCACGTCGCCGCCTCGGGCTTGAGCGACACGATGAGCCCCGGCGACATCGATCAGCTCGCCTTGTCGGACGAGGTGGCATTCCGCGTGCATTTCGCCGGGGCCGCGCCGCCGCCGCAGGAGCGCTACTGGCGCGGACCCGTGATGCATGACTTCGACGGACACACGTGGGCGCGGTCCTATTCCCTGCTGCCCGGCGCACCCGCCTTCGAGGCGCAAGGCCCTGCTTTTCACTACACCGTCAGCCTGGAACCGAATCAGCGCCGATGGGTATTCGCGCTCGATTGGCCTTCGAACTGGGACTTGGCGGATGCCGGACTCACCCGCGATTACACCCTGATGCGGCGCGACCCTGTGTCGCGGCCCATCGACCTCGTCGCCACCTCGCACACTCAAGTGCGATGGACGGCTCCGCTGAGCAATGCAATGCGCGCGCGCGACACCCGGATTGCCTCGAATCGCAATCCGCGCACGCTGCAATTGGCGCAGTCTCTGCGCCGCGAGAACCGCGACGATGCGCAATACGTCCGCGCCGTCCTCTCCATGTTCGCGCAGCAGCCCTTCTTCTACACCTTGACGCCGCCCAAACTGGCCGACGACTCGGTGGACGCCTTCCTGTTCGATTCAAGGCGCGGTTTCTGCGAACACTATGCGTCGGCGTTCGCCGTGCTGATGCGCGCAGCGGGCATACCGGCGCACGTCGTAACCGGTTACCAGGGCGGAACCTACAATCGATACGCGGACTATTGGATCGTGCGGCAGAGCGATGCGCATGCCTGGGATGAGATCTGGATCGAAGGACGCGGCTGGCAGCGCGTGGATCCCACCTCGGCGATCGCGGCGGATCGGGTGGAACTGGGTGCGGGCGATGCACTGAATGCCGAAGGCGCCTTGGGCGCGGGCTGGCAGCGGCGTTTCCCCTGGCTGACCGATGCACGCCTGCGGCTCGACGCGCTCAAGCAGATCTGGCGAGAGCGCATCCTGTTCTTCGATCAGAACTCGCAGCGGCAGCTGCTCGAATCGCTGCACATTCCCGAACCGGACGGACAGAAGCTCGTGCTGCTGCTCGCGGGGGCGCTCACCTTGGTGCTGTGCTGGCTTACCTGGACGGTGCGCCGCGAAGTCGATTACGTCCCGATAGATGCGCTCAATCGCGCCTACTCCCGCCTGTGCTTAAAATTGGCCGCGGCGGGGATTCCCCGCAGATCGCATGAGGGCGCGGAAGACTATGCGGCCCGCGTCGCGCTGCACCGCCCTGACTTAAGTCCGCAGGTCACGGCGCTATGCCTGCGATTCTCGACTCTGCGCTATGGCGCCCGGCCGGCGTCCGCCGCAGTGGATGAATTCCACGCCGCGGTGCGCGCCTTCCGTCCCCACGCGCCGCTCAAGCGGCAAGATTCTCCCGCGTCTTGAGAAACGCGATTTCCGGCCATCGCTCCTCGGTCAGGCCCAGATTCACCCGCGTGGGCGCAAGATAGACCAGTTCGCCGGCATGATCGACGGCAAGGTTGTCGTAGGCCTTGTTGCGAAACTCGCCGAGCCGCTTCTCGTCCTTCAGCCGCACCCACCGCGCCATGGCGACGTTGATGGGCTCGAAAACGCACTGCACGCTGTATTCGTCCTGCAGGCGGAATGCAACGACCTCGAATTGCAGCTGGCCGATGGCGCCCAGGATCAGATCGTTGTTGCGCAGCGGCTTGAATAACTGAGTGGCCCCCTCCTCGCAGAGCTGCGACAGGCCCTTCTGCAGGGCCTTCATCCGCAAGGGGTCCTTGAGCACGGCGCGGCGAAACATCTCGGGCGCGAAATTCGGGACTCCGGTAAAGGTGAGTTCCTCGCCCTCGGTGAAGGTGTCGCCGATGTTGATGGTTCCGTGGTTGTGCAGCCCGATGATGTCGCCTGCATAGGCCTCTTCAGCCTGGCTCCGATCGGCCGCCAGGAACGTCAGCGCATCGGCGATGCGTACGTCCTTGTCGAGGCGCACGTGATGCAGGCGCATGCCGCGGACGTAGCGTCCGGAGCACAGCCGCATGAAGGCAATGCGGTCGCGATGTCCGGGGTCCATGTTGGCCTGGATCTTGAAGACGAATCCAGTGAGCTTAGGCTCATCGGCATGGACCTGCCGCTGCAGGGTCGGGCGCGGCAGGGGCGCAGGGGAGTACTTCACGAATGCCGACAGCAATTCGCGGACACCGAAATTGTTGACGGCGGAACCGAAGAACACCGGCGTTTGCTTGGCGGCGAGATAGCGCTCGAGATCGAACGCGGCGCTGGCGCCGCGCACCAGATCGACCTCATCGCGAAACTGCGCATATCTTGCCCCCAGAAATTCCCGTGCCTGGGCGCTCTCCAGGCCTTCGATGGTCTCGTGGGTACCCGCCCTGCCCTTCTCCACCGGCACGTACACGTGGATCCTGTCCTCCGGCAGATGGTATACGCCCAAAAGATCGCGCCCCATGCCGATGGGCCAGGTGATCGGCGTGCACTGTATCTTCAGAACGCTTTCGATTTCATCCAGCAGCTCGATCGGCGCCCTGCCGTCCCGATCCAGCTTGTTGACGAAGGTCATGATGGGCGTGTCGCGCAGCCTGCAGACATCCATCAGCTTGATGGTGCGCTCTTCGACGCCCTTGGCGCAGTCGATGACCATCAAGGCCGAATCGACGGCGGTCAGCGTGCGGTAGGTATCCTCTGAAAAATCCTCGTGACCCGGAGTGTCGAGCAGATTGACGATGCACCCCTCGTACGGAAATTGCATCACCGAGGAAGTCACCGAGATGCCGCGCTGCTGCTCCAGGCGCATCCAGTCCGAGGTCGCGTGCCGGCTGGCCTTGCGGCCCTTCACCGTTCCCGCCATTTGAATGGCGCCGCCGAACAGCAGCAGCTTCTCGGTCAGGGTGGTCTTGCCTGCGTCGGGATGGGAAATGATGGCAAAAGTCCGTCTTTTGCTGATTTCCTCGGCTAAGGAACCATTCGCCATTGATTTGCAATCCTCGGGTCTGTGCAAGGCAGCCGAGTATTATAAGGCCCCGATGGGAAGTCCGGCAAATCGGTCGGCCGGCGCGGCGCGCTTACTTCGGTTCCGCAGACAAGACCCGCCGCAGCACCGAGGCATCCTCGCGGCCCACCGTCGCCTGGTAGTACCCGCGCCGCACGCCCACCTGCTCGAAGCCCATGGAGTGATACAGCCGCGCGGCGGCCGTATTGGACGGCCTGACTTCCAGAAACGCCTCGTGCATGCCGGCGGCAAGCGCCCGCTCCAACAGGTGCAGCAAAATCTTCCGTGCCAGGCCGCGGCAGCGATATTCATCGCGGATGCACACGTTCAGGATGTGCGCCTCGCCGGCGCCGACGGACATGATGCCGTAGCCCGCCATCTCTCCGTCGACATCGACCACACGGCATACGTAGCCGACGCGAAGACAATCGCGAAATATGCCTTCACTCCAGGGAAACTGGTACGCGGCCCGCTCGATGGCGACGATCACGGGCACATCGAGCTCGTGCATGGGCCTGATCTCCACCGAGCGGAATTCGACTTCCTGTTTGACGCTAGACACTCGCGCAAACCTCCCGGGCGAACTTCAAATCTTCCCATGCCTTGCGTTTGTCTGTCGGGGTGCGCAGCAGATAGGCAGGATGATAGGTCACGACCAGCGGCACCTGGGAGCGCCCGAATCGATGCACTTGCCGGCGCAGCCTGCCCAACGTCAGGTCGGTCCGCAGCAAGTTTTGCGCCGCGATGCGCCCCACGGCCAGCATGACCTTCGGCCGGAGCAGCGCGATCTGCTGTTCCAGGTAGGGTAAACACTCCGCTGCTTCGCCCGGGCTGGGGTCGCGATTGCCGGGCGGACGGCATTTCAGGACATTGGCGATGTACACCTGCTCGCGTGCCAATCCGATCGCATGCAACATGGAATTCAGCAGCTGGCCGGCACGGCCCACGAAGGGCTCACCCTGACGGTCCTCCTCGGCGCCGGGCGCTTCGCCGACGATGAGCCATTGCGCCTTCGTGTCGCCGACGCCGAATACGGTTTGGGTACGCGTGTTGCACAGGGAGCAACGCGTGCATGCCGCCACTCGCGCCCGCAGCTCCGGCCAATCGACTCCCGCCTCGCGCCCCGCGCCGGGATCGCCCGGAATGACGCCCTCGCAGGGCGCCTGCGCCGGGGCGGGTTCGAGAATGCCGCTCGATGCGCCGGCGGGAAGCGCTCTAGCGCGCGAAACCCAGCTCTGCAGGCCGAGCGCCGCGAGATATTCATGGCGCAGCACCGGATTCATGCGTGCGGCCACGTCGCGCGGCGCCGGCGAAGTTTGCGATACACCCACACCGTCGGCGCGGACAAGGCGTAGCAGCCGAACAATACCAACAGGCTGATCGGCAAATGAAGAAAGATGAGTATGAAGGCGAGCGGCACCAAAATGATGTAGGTGAATCGCACCCGCGCGCTGGGATTGACGTGCTTGAAGCTGTTGAAGGCGAATCGGCTGATCATGAGCGCGCCGGCCGAGGCGGTGACCAGGAACGCCAGTATCAGACCGGGCAGGCCGATGCCGGTTTGATCGCTGGCCAGCCACACCAAAGCCGCGACGATGGCGGCGGCCGAGGGGCTGGGAAGACCCTCGAAATAATGCTTGTCCTGGGTCGCGGTCCGGGAGTTGAAGCGGGCCAGTCGCAAGGCTGCTGCGGCTGCGTAGAAAAAACACACCAGCCAGCCCAATCTGCGCCACAGCGGCCCGTACTCGGCGATTCGCGCCACTCCCCATTGGTAGGTGACGATGGCCGGCGCGACACCGAACGACACCATGTCAGAGAGGCTGTCGTACTCTTTGCCGAAGGGACTTTCAGTGTGGGTCCAGCGCGCGACGCGGCCGTCCAATCCGTCGAATATCATCGCGATGAATACCGCGGCCCCGGCGCGCTCGAACTTCAAGTCGATGGCTGCGACGATCGCATAAAAGCCGGCGAACAATGCCCCCGTCGTGAGCAGGTTCGGCAGCCAGTACACTCCCCGCGGCCGCGATGTCGAGTCGTCGTCGCCCATGCCGCCATAATACCAGGGGGGCTGATGTAAGATATGCGGCCATGCGCTTATCTCAATATCCCATCTCGACCCTCAAAGAAGTACCCGCCGAGGCGGAGGTCGTCAGCCACCGACTGATGCTGCGTACCGGAATGATCCGCCGTCTCGCGGCGGGGCTGTATGTCTGGCTGCCGCTCGGTCTGCGCACCCTGCGCAAGGTGGAACGCATCGTGCGCGAAGAGATGGACCGCGCCGGCGCGTTGGAGCTGTGCATGCCTACGGTTCAACCGGCCGAATTGTGGAAGGAATCGGGCCGCTGGAGCAAGTACGGGCCGGAACTGCTGCGCTTCAAGGATCGGCACGATCGCGAGTTCGCATACGGCCCCACCCACGAAGAAGTGATCACGGACATCGCCCGGCGCGAGCTGCGCAGCTACAAGCAATTGCCGGTGAATTTCTATCAGATCCAGTCCAAGTTCCGCGATGAAATTCGCCCCCGCTTCGGCGTCATGCGGGCCCGCGAATTCCTGATGAAGGACGCGTACTCGTTTCATGCGGACGAAGCGAGCCTCGCCCAGGGCTACCGCCTGATGTACGAGGCGTATTCACGCATTTTCACGCGCATCGGCCTGAAATTCCGCGCCGTGCAGGCGGACGCCGGCAGTATCGGCGGCAGCGTGTCCCAGGAATTTCACGTTCTGGCGGATTCGGGCGAGGATGCGATCGTATTCTCCGACGCCGATGACTACGCCGCCAATCTGGAAATGGCCGTCACCATCGAGCCCGCCGCGCCCCGCCCCTCCCCTTCGGAGCCTTTGACCAAAGTCGCCACTCCCGACGCACGCACCATCGCGGACCTCGCCGCCCTGCTTGAGGTCGATGCCGCGCGCTGCGTCAAGACACTCCTGGTCGACGGCAGCGACGGCAGCGTGGTCGCCTTGGTGGTCCGCGGCGACCATGAATTGAACGCGGTGAAATCGCAAAAGCTGCCCGGGGTCGCCTCTCCGCTGCGCATGTCGAGCGGCGACCGTGTGCGCAAAGCCACGGGAACCGAACCCGGTTTCATCGGCCCCATCGGCTTTGCCGGCAGGATCTATGTGGACCATGCCGCGGCACATTTGGCGGACTTCGTATGCGGCGCCAACGAGAAGGATGTGCACTTCCGCGGCGCAAATTGGGGGCGCGACCTCGAGAGTCCCCGCTCGGTCGATATCCGCAACGCACAGCGCGGCGACCCCAGCCCCAGCGGCCGCGGAACCCTGGAGATCGCGCGCGGCATCGAGGTGGGCCATATCTTCCAGTTGGGACAGCTTTACAGCGAGGCCATGCATGCCGCCGTGCTGGATGAGCAGGGCAGGGAGCTGACCATGTACATGGGCTGCTACGGCATAGGGGTCACCCGGGTCGTAGCAGCGGCCATCGAGCAGAACCATGACGCCAACGGCATCATCTGGCCGGACGCCATCGCGCCTTTTCAGGTGGTACTGGTGCCGATCAACTACCAAAAGTCGGCGCGGGTCCAGCAAACCGCCGACGCCTTGTACAGGCAATTCAGCGATGCCGGAATCGACGTCCTGCTCGACGATCGCGACGCCCGTCCGGGAGTCAAGTTCGCCGATTCCGAGCTTTTGGGGATCCCTCATCGGATCGTCATCGGGGAGCGGGGCCTCGACGCGGGGAACCTTGAATATCGTCACCGCCGCGAGACCGAGTCGGCGGTAATTCCGCTGGCTGATCCGGTAGGCTATATTCGACATAAGTTAAACGGCTAGGAGCCTGAAGGACACCGATGCGGCGGCCGTTGCCCGCGACATTCGCCTGCGCTTTCGTCGCTCTGGCGGGGTACTGTGCCCTGCCCGCGACCGCCCATGCGGATCAGCAGCGCGATCCGGAACTCAAGGGGCTGCTGCTGAAGATCATCGGCAGGTCCGACTGCTTCGCAGACAAATTCGACTCTGAGGTTTGGTACAAGGCCATGGAGCCGCGGCTTGCGCGGCTCGTACCCAGTCACGAGGCGCGGGTCGAGATTCTCGACCATGTTTACTGCGAGGCGAAGCGCGACCCGACGCTGCAACTGCCCCCGGATCTGGTGCTCGCCCTGATCGAGGTCGAGAGCCGCTTCGACCCCTGGGCGGTGTCGCCCGCCGGGGCGGTGGGACTCATGCAGGTGATGCCGTTCTGGCCGCGCGAACTGGGTGTGCAGAATCAATTGGTGCGGATCGCGCCCAACATCCGCATGGGCTGCGAAATCCTGCGCTACTACCTGCGCGCGGAGAACCACAATTGGACCCGAGCGCTGGCGCGCTACAACGGCAGCGCCGGGCGCAATACCTACCCCGCGCTGGTGATGCAGCGATGGCAGCGCGTATGGCGCTTTTAGAAAAGGCGGGTTGATGTTTCGACGCCGCCGTCGAAACGTCGGTCGTCAAAATATGTTGAATCCCTTCGGGCCGGCCGCCGCCGGGTCCGGCTCGACCTCGCGAACCTCGGCAACTTTCGCATGCGAGGGTCCGCGCCCCAGCCAAATGCGCAGTTCTTCCAGCGCGGCTGCCCCGCCGCGCGCCACCACTTCGACGGAACCGTCGGGCAGATTGCGGGCGAATCCGTGCACGCCGAGCTTCTCGGCCTCGAGACGGGTGCTGTGACGAAAATACACGCCCTGTACCCTCCCAAACACGAGAAATCGGCGAACGACGTCGTCGCAGCCACGAGGAATACTCAGACAGGCTCCTAGTGCGGCTGCGTCACCGGGGTCTCCGAATGCTGGTTCGCATTCGAGAGGGCCGCGGCGGCGTGACGCTTGGCTTCTATCGCCGCCAACCGAGCCCGCGTGAACTCCTGTGCCTGCAAATGAGTTTCAGCGCGACCGAGCGCCGCCTGGGCGGCGTAGAAGTCGGGCGAGGTCGCACTCGTCGCGCCGGCCGCTTGGGCGGCCGCGATGGCCTGCCGTGCATCGCTCATTTCCTGCACGGGTGCACCGGCGCATCCGGCGAGGCAGACCACACCGACAAATACTGCAATGAGGCGCAACATAGGGGACTGGGACACTAGCAACAGCGGCCAGGGCCGTCAAACGAGCCGCCGATATACAATGCTCGGCGAGCCGTATTCAATCCGTTGCGCCGGCGCAGCATGCTTGCAAATTCCCTTGTGATTCCCTGAAAGAGTGCCGATGAACGAAATCCTGGTTCTGTATTATTCGCGCCAAGGCAGCACCGCCGCCCTGGCTCGTCAAGTATGCCGCGGCGTCGAGGCCGTCCCCGGAATGCAGGCGCGTCTGCGTACCGTCCCACCGGTGACGAGCGGCACCGAACGGCTGGAACCGGCGGTGCCCAACGAGGGCCCGCCGTATGCCACGCACGACGATCTGGTGCAGTGCTGCGGCCTCATCCTGGGCAGCCCGACACGCTTCGGCAACATGGCGGCGCCCGTTAAATTCTTCCTGGACGGAACGAGCGCCCTGTGGATATCGGGCGCCCTCGAGGGCAAACCGGCGGCCGTGTTCACCTCAACGCAGACCTTGCATGGCGGACAGGAGTCGACGTTGCTGTCCATGATGATCCCTCTCCTGCATCACGGCATGATTGTGGTCGGCCTACCGTTCACCCAGCGGGGCTTGAGCGATACCCGCAGCGGCGGCACGCCCTATGGCGCGAGCCATGTGGCTGCGCTCAGCGGACACGGCGAATTGTCGGAAACCGAGCGTGAACTGGCGCGCGCCTTGGGTTCGCGCGTGGCGGCGCTCGCCCACCGGCTGCGGAGTGCCCCGTGATCGGCGAATCCACGGCACGTTCGCTCGCCATCGGGCTATGGACTGCCGTCGCATTGAGCCTGCTCGGTTGGATGTCGGCGGGGTATCCGCCGGTGATTTGCGTTCTTGCCGTGCTTCCCCTGCTTGCGCCGTTGAACGGTCTTTTGCGCGGCCGCCGCCACACCTACGCCTGGGCTACGTTGTTCGCCATTCCCTATCTTGTATTCGCCCTGACCGAATTGTTGGTCAATCCCGCCGCGCGCTGGGTGGCTGCCGCGAGCCTGCTGCTGGTCTTCGCTTGGTTCTGCACTATGATTTTTTTCTTGCGTGTTTCTCGAGGGCGTCGCGAATGAAGGGGATGGTGAGCCGGCGCTGCGCGGCCAAGGACGCTTGGTCGAGCCGATCGAGAGTATCGAACAGCGAGGGTAGGTCTCTCGGCACGCGCTTCAAGAGATACTCGGACGTCTCGTAAGGCAGCTGCAGACCCCGCTGAGCGGCGCGCAGCCGCAGCGCTTCGATGCGCCCTTGGTCATCGAGTTCGCGCAACTGGTAGACGACGCACGCGCCCGCGCGCGAGCGCCAATCCTCGAGCGACCATCCTGCCTGGCGCGGCGGCGCCGCCGCGGCGAAGATCAGGCGGGTCCGCAGTTCGCCCGCGTCGTTGAATAGCCGGAAAAGCGCCCTCTCCCACGCCGCATCTCCGGCGACCGCATCGGCGTCATCGACGCACAGCACGCGGGTTCGCTCGAAACCCGACAGCGCCTCGGCGGGCAGGGCAAGCGAACGGTCCAGCGGAAAATACGCAGCCGCTTCGCCCGCTGCCGCACACACGGCTTGCAGCAGGTGGGTCTTGCCGGAACCGCGCGGGCCCCACAGCCACAGCGGCGCGGCATCCTGCTTCTTCAGCGCCGCCACGATCTCCTGGTTCGGCCCGGGCCAAAAACTCTCGAACACGGCGTCCGCGCGCAACCGTACGCCGAGAGCCAGCTGCCTCACCGGCGTCGGTCGCCGGCGCGTGCGGCGGCCCGCGGCTTCGCTAAACCCATCGCGCGGCGCCCATAGATGAGAACATAGTCGATGCCGCTGACCGCGACGGTCACGAACACCAGGGATCCGAGCAGCATCACCGCGGAGGCCGGCGGCCAGGAGCTCTCCTCCCGGCCGACCACCGCCAGAATGTATGCGGCCTGGCACAGCGTATTGAGTTTGCTGACGATGGACGGACGCACTTCGAGCGGTCCGATGCAATACCGGAACAACAGCGCGCCGGCGACGATGATCGCGTCCCGCGCCACCGCGGCCGCCATCAGCCACACGGGCACGAGCTTCAGGTACGCGAGGGTGACGAATACGGTTGCCAACAGCAATTTGTCCGCCGCCGGGTCGAGCACGGCGCCGAGTTCGGTCCGCCAGTTGAAGCGCTTGGCCAGGTAGCCGTCGGCGGCGTCCGACAGCGCCGCTGCCCCGAACAAGACGAGCGTGGTTGCCAGTTGATGATGCGCCAACGCCACGGCAATGGGCGCGACGAGCAGGATCCTGATCGAGCTGATGAGGTTCGGAATTTGGCGCAGCGGCAGGGGCACGTGATCAATGACGGAGTTCAAAGCGCAGAAGCCCCGTCTCGCCGGGGGCAATCGGCTGCAACGGGCCGTTCAAGGACAGGGCGCGCCGCAGCGAATCGGCGCTGCCGCGCGTCGTCAAACGAAAACGAATGCTGTCGCCGGTCAACGCCACCACGTTCACGTGAGAAATGAAGGTCAGCGATTCAAGATAGCTCTGCACGCTCGCGTAGTCTCGAAGATCGGCGACGCCGCCGACGTCGATGTCGACGGGTGCGACATTGCCGCTGGCGGCGAACAGCTCCGCGTACAGATCCGCCGCCCGATTCACTCCCTCCAGGGGACCGGAGACTTCACTGGTACGATTTTGGAACAAATGGGTCCAGCGCACGGCGGCAGACGCGCTCGTGCTGCCGGCCCGTCCGACGAGCACTCCCTCGCCGCTCGGGCGCCTGGCGGCGTCCGCAAGCGCGGACGGCGTGCCGCCGTTCACCGCGGCATAATCCAGATGATACCGCTGCAAGTCGGCGGCGCTCGGCCAGATCAACGGGACGCCGCGATATGCCGCCGTCGCGTCGATCGCCGCCTTCAGCTCCGATGTGCTGTCGGCGGTGATGACCGTCCCGGACTGCGCGCCTGTCTGGGCGGCGAGCAAGACGAAGGTCGAGGGTCGCTCACGCCCCCAGAGAGGCTGGCCGTTCTGGGTCAGCCATCGGTCGATGGCCGGACCGTCGAATGAGACCCACAGCTGACCCTCGGCTGCGCCGCGATACTGCTGAACGTAACGGCGCGCGTTGGCGATCAAGGAGCTAAGCGCCGGATCATCCTCGGCCGAGCGGCGTCCGGTAACGCGGACCAACACGGTTTTCATCGCAGTTTGGAACGCCTCGTCCTGTGCCGCCTCGGAGCGGTCCGAGGCGGGCGCCGTCGCTTGGTACAGCTCCGCCCGAGACAGGGCGAAGCCCACGCCCGCCGGGCACAGCAGCGCGCACAGCAGGCATAGAATCGCTGCCGGACTCAGGAAACAACGGGAAAAGACGCCGCGGTTCTGTGCCATAGTGTGAGGTAAAATACCACAGCTTGCCGATCGGCCGCGTCGGCCCGGGCGGCCGGCCCGTTCACAAATAAAGGACCCGAATGACCGACAGAGCCCCCGTCACCTATCGCGAGGCCGGAGTCGATATCGACGCCGGCGAGGAACTTGTCGAGCGAATCAAGCCCCACGTCCGGCGTTCCATGCGTCGCGAAGTGCTGGGCGGCATCGGCGGCTTCGGTGCCTTGGTGGAAGTGCCGCTTGACCGCTATCGCAGGCCCGTGCTCGTGTCGGGAACCGACGGCGTCGGCACCAAGCTGCGGCTTGCGATCGACACACGGCGTCACGACACCGTGGGCATCGATCTGGTCGCGATGTGCGCCAACGATGTGGTTGTCCAGGGAGCCGAGCCGCTGTTCTTTCTCGACTATTTCGCAACCGGCAAACTCGACGTGGCCGTGGGCGAACGTCTCGTCGCAGGCATCGTCGAGGGTTGCGTGCAGGCCGGCTGCGCGCTGGTGGGTGGAGAAACGGCCGAAATGCCCGGCATGTATCACGGCGAGGACTACGATCTGGCGGGTTTCTGCGTCGGCATCGTGGAGAAGGACTCCATCATCGACGGCTCTGCGACCCGCGCCGGCGACGTGGTGCTGGGTCTGCCGTCCTCCGGACCCCACTCCAACGGATTTTCGTTGATCAGAAAAATCCTCCAGGTGGCCGGCGCCGACCTGAACGCCCCTCTCGAGGGGGCGACGCTGCTCGATAGGCTCATGGCGCCGACCCGCATCTACGTGAAGCCCCTGCTGGGGCTGGTCGCCCAGCTGCCGGTGCACGGGTTGTCGCACATTACGGGAGGCGGCCTCGTGGAGAACATTCCGCGCGTTCTGCCGGACGGCTTGGAGGTCGTTCTGCAGCGCAAATCCTGGCGCCGCGAAGCGGTGTTCGATTGGCTGCAACACCAGGGACAGGTCGCCGACGCGGAGATGTACCGCGTGTTCAATTGCGGCATCGGCATGACGGTTCACCTGCGCGCCAGCAATGCCGATCGTGCCATCGCCATCCTGCGCGACCTCGGCCAGGAGGCGCTCGTGATCGGCGAGGTGCGCGCCGGCACCCGCGGCGTCATCATCGCGTGAAGAGTTCGCCGACGCAGCGGCCGGTCGTCATCCTGATCTCGGGACGCGGCAGCAATATGCGTTCTCTGATCGAGCAAAGCCGCGAGCCCGGCGCGCCCTATACGGTGTGCAGGGTGTTTTCGGACAGGTCCGACGCCGCCGGCCTCGATCTGGCGCGGAGTCTCGGCGTTCCGGCGCAAGCGCTGCCCGCGACCGACACCAAGGATCGCGCCGCCTACGATCGCGCCCTGGCCGCCGCGATCCAAATCTACTCGCCGTCCTTGATCGCACTCGCCGGATTCATGCATATCCTGTCCGCGCAGTTCGTCAAGGACTTTGCCGGGAAAATTTTGAACATACACCCCTCGCTGCTGCCCAAGTACCCGGGACTGCACACACACCGTCGCGCCCTGGAGGCTCATGAGCCCGAGCACGGCGCAACAGTGCATTTCGTAACCGAACGGCTCGACGGCGGTCCGCGGATCATCCAGGCGCGCATTGCCGTGACGGCGACCGACGACGAGGCGAGCTTGGCGGCGCGGGTGCGGGCCCAGGAACACCGCATCTACCCTGTCGCCGTGCGCTGGTTCTGCGAGGGTCGATTGCGTTACGACGCAGATTGTGCGTGGCTGGACGGCAGGCTGCTGCGCGAGCCTGTGCAGTTCACCGGCGCCTGACGATAAGAGGCCCTATGAGCGTTCGAGGATTCACAGCGCTGTCGCTGGCGATCATGGCGGGCCCTGCGGCGGGGGCACAGACTCCATCCGCAGCCGATAGCGCCATCGCGCCCTTTTCCGCCCACTACCTGGCGGATTGGAAAAGCATCAACGTGGGCACCAGCGACCTTGAACTCAAGCAAGACGCGGAGCCCGGCCGCTACCTCTACACATGGACGATCACCGCGCGCGGCATCTTTCGGCTGTACCGCGACGAGGTGACTCAAAAAAGCTGGCTCAGCATCATTGCCGATCACGTTCGCCCGGATAAATACCGTGCCGAGGACGGCAGATCCAGAGTCAGCCTGGACTTCGACTGGGTCGGCGGACAGGTGCGCGGCACGTCGCAAGACAAGGCGGTCGACCTCAAGCTCAAGGACGGGATCCAGGACGTGATGTCCATCCAGGTCGAAGTGATGCTCGATCTGAAAAATGGGGACTTGCCGAAGACCTTCCAGATCATCGACAAAGATACGCCCAAGGAATTCATCTACAGCCAGGAAGGGACGGCCAACATCAGAACCGCCCTGGGGCAACTCGACACAGTCATCGTCGCAAGCCGGCAGGCCGGAAACAATCGCGTTCTAAGGATGTGGTTTGCGCCATCCTTGGGGTTCGTGCCGGTTCAGGCGGAGCGGACCCGCGACGGTAAATTGGAATTCGCCATGCGCATAAAGTCCCTGAAGCGCTAGTCGCCGCCAGGTCAGGTTTTCGGCAACGTGACGCCGCGCTGGCCCTGGTACTTTCCGCCGCGGTCCGCGTACGAAGTCTCGCAAACCTCGTCCGACTCGAAGAACAGCATTTGCGCCACGCCCTCGTTGGCGTAGATCTTCGCCGGCAGCGGCGTGGTGTTGGAGAATTCCAGGGTGACGTGCCCCTCCCACTCGGGCTCCAAAGGCGTTACGTTGCATATTATTCCGCAACGAGCGTATGTCGAATTATGGACGATGACATCGTTGGCGACGAAGTTGTGCAGCGTCGGCACGGTGATGTCATAGACTTCCTCGGATCCAACGGGCTCGATTTGCTCGACCACATCCCATACAGGTCCGTCGACCAGCGGAGTAACGTACGGATCGCCCGTCATGAGGGCGACCCGCGCCGCGGCAAACATCGGCATGGATTGATTCGAAGTGGAATGAATGTCCTGCTCGATCAAGCGGAGGCCGCCAACTCGAGCGGCGGTGGCCGCGACCGCCCACGCCTCCCTGGGCAGCGTGTCGAAGTTGCTTGATCGTCGCGGTTGCGCGGCGATCAGCGGCAGCACCTTTTCCTCGAGCAGTCGCTGCTTCACCGAGCCCGGTGAGAAGCCGATTCTCTGGGCGAAGCGCAGAATCTGATCCTTGTCCGTGATCTGTATTTTGCATGCCCTAGTCCCGATCGCCGCGGTCTCTTCGCGGATCAGCGAGAAGATTCCGAATCGCAGCAGAAGATGGTGCACATCCTCGATCAGCCTCCGGGACTTCGAGTAGTACTCGAGGAAGACGCCCCCATCGGAGTGATGAATGCTGCCGTCGCCGCTAAATAGCGCCTGCAGAAACAGGCGAACCGAGGGCTCCGGCGCCGTAAAGATGATCTGCGGCACGAACTTGTCGGCGGCGCCGACGTGAAGTTCGAGTTTTCGAAGCCACTCGTGGGCGCGATTTCGCTCCTGGATTCCCCCTCTTCCCAGGCCGGAGGCCGCCATCGCCGACTCGAGCAGAGCGACCATGGCCGGGTCCGCGGTCGTGTAAGTGGGGCTGTGGCCGGGCGTATGGCACTGCCCTTCCGAGATCATCAAGCCCACAAGAGTCGCTTCCCATTCAGCGATGGGCGTTTTTCCGAATATGGGAATTTCGCGGGCAACCGCAATACGATCGCCGGGTCGCAAATCGCTCAAGGCCACCCACCGATTGAGCATTCGAAACGGGTGATTGGTCGTCGCGCGAATGCGCAATCCCGCCCGGGTGCGCAGCTCGAAGATCTCTCGCTTGCCCTGCGGGATGAAGGCCGACACTTTGGCCGGCCTCAAACGCCGGCCGTCCCAGGCCAAGGTGCGCTTGCCCCAGCGCATCTCCGTGATCGGCACATAGGCGCCGGTATCGGCGTCGACCAGGCGGGTATCTCCGGTCACGCATTTGCCGAGACAAACAGTCAATACGCTGCGTGGAATCCTGAAATATTCCACCGTACCCGCGAGCGCAAAGGAGTTCGGTGGAATGATGCACACCGGCCCCTTGAAATCGACAAACGACTTCTCGTCGAATTTCTTAGGATCGACGATGGTGGAATTGATGTTCGTGAAGATCTTGAAATCGTCCCCGCAGCGCACGTCATATCCATAGCTCGAGGTGCCGTAGGAGACAATCTTGTGGCCGTCGTTCATCCGCACCTGTTCGGGCGCAAACGGCTCGATCATTCCGTGCTCCCGTGCCATGCGGCGGATCCATCGGTCGCTCTTGATGCTCATCAGGTCGCTTCTACCGTGATCTTGGGGAACGCCCGGCTGTAGTCCTTGTTCAAGGTGGACAGCCGCGCCGCCGTGCGGCGCGCCATCTGAAAGTAGGCCCGGGCGCGGGCGCTGCCGGGCTCGGATACCACCGTGGGAGAACCGCCGTCCGCATCCTCGCGGATGCGGATATCCAGGGGCAGCTCGCCCAGCAACTGCACGCCGTATTGGGCCGCCATGCGGGCGCCGCCGCCGCTGCCGAATACGTGCTCGGTGTGGCCGCAGCGGCTGCAGACATGCACGCTCATGTTCTCCACCACTCCGAGCACCCGAACCTCGACCTTCTCGAACATCTTGAGGCCCTTGCGTGCATCCAGAAGGGCAATATCCTGGGGCGTGGTTACGATGACGGCGCCGCTGACCGGCACCCGCTGGGACAGCGTCAGCTGTATATCGCCCGTGCCGGGCGGCATGTCGACGACCAGGTAGTCCAGTTCGCCCCAATTCGTATCGCCCAAGAGCTGAGTCAGCGCCTGGGTCACCATCGGTCCTCGCCACGCCATGGGCTGCTCCGGATCGATCATGAAGCCGATGGACATCACTTCAACGCCGTGCGCGCGCAAGGGGGTCAAATGCTTGCCGTCGGTGGTCTGCGGCTTGGCGCCCGCCAACCCCATCATCAGGGGCTGGCTCGGTCCATAGATATCGGCGTCCAGCAGGCCGACCTTGGCGCCCTGGGCGGCCCATGCCAAGGCCAGATTGGCGGCCGTGGTGGACTTCCCCACCCCGCCCTTGCCGGAAGCCACCGCAACGATGTTTTTCACGCCGCCCAAGGGCTTGAGCGTACGCTGTACGGCATGTGCCGTGATTTCCGCCCGCAGCCGCAGGGCCAGGCGGGCCTGACCCAGGAGCGGCTGCAGGTGTTCTTGCAACGCTACCCTAAGTTCGGCGGCATAATCGGCGCAGGGAAAGCCGAGGAGGAGATCGACGTTCGCCACGCCTTCAAGGAGTGTGACGGACGCCACAGTCTTCGCCTCTCCGAGCGTTTGCCCCAAATAGGGGTCGCGGTAGGTCAATAGTTTTTCGCGGATGGCGCCTTCCGCTTCGGCAGCTTGATTCATAAGGAACCGTAATTGTACCGCAGGCGGACAACCGCGTGCCGTGTGGCATAATTGTGACCTGAGAATCAGATCCGTGGCGGGCCTAAAAATACGATGACCATTGATGGCTCTCGACGAATCTGCAAAGAAGGCACTGAATGAGTTTATTTACCAACTATCGTGCCGATAGGCTCATTGCCGAGGTCAAATCGAGCGGCAACCCGGGCAGTCCCTTGGCGCAAAAGGCCCTGGAAAAACTGGGGGCGCTCGGGCCGAGCGCCATCGAGCCCATCGTCGAAGCCCTCGCAACGGCGGAAAAGCGCGAGACCCTCGCTTACGTCGAAGTGCTGTCGCGCCTGATCGATTCGAAAACACTGCCGCAATTGTTGAAGATCATGGGGGAGGCCAATGGCCGCGCGATGTCGGGCATCGCATGGGCGCTTTCCTCTACCAAGAGCTATCCGGCGGGCGCGCTGCTCGACGCGCTGAGCAAGCCGTCGATGCCCAAGCAGGCCATTCTCGATGTCATCGCGGCACAGAAGAGCCGCTACACGGTGCGCGAGCTCCTGAACGCCGCCTACGCCCAGGAGCCCAACGAAAGATCGGGTTTGTTCAAGATCATCGCCGAAATCGCCGACGAGTCTTCGGTCGACGATTTGGTCGCCCGGATCGAGGGCAAGGATCCGGTCGCTCGCCTTCACATCATCAACGTGCTGTCGCGCTTCAATACTCCCAAGGTGCAGCAGGCGGTGCAGAAGCAGCTCAAGGACAGCAACAAATTCATCCGCTCCGCTGCGCTCTCGGCGCTCGCCAAGATGGACGGCCCCTTCGACATGACCCTGCTGTGCGGGATGCTCCGCGACCCGGAAATCGAGGTGCAGAACAAGGCGGTCGACGTCGTCGTCCATGCGAATCATCCCGAAACGATCAAGTACCTGGTCGACGTGCTCAAGGACGAGAACGAATATGCCCGTCGCGCGGCCGTCGAGGTGTTGAACGTGGTCGGGACCTCGAAATCGGTCAAGTACCTGCTCGAGGTGATCGCCGACAGCGATTGGTGGGTGCGCACCCGCGCGGCCGATGCTTTGGGCAAGATCGGAGGTCCGCGTGTGGTCGACGCCGTGCTGGCGCTGGTCAAGGACGAGAATCAGGACATTCGGCGAGCCGCCATCGAGATACTCAACCAAACCAAGGACGAACGCGCGGTGGCGCAATTGATCGATGCCACCAAGGATGCCGACTGGTGGGTGAGCGAGCGCGCCGTCGATGCGCTTGCAGAGATCGGCAGCACCAAGGCCCTGCCGCGCTTCATCGAAATGCTCAACGCAGGCGAGCCCAAGTCCCTGCCCACCGTCATTCGCGCAATCGGCAAGATCGGCGATCAGAAGTGCATCGAGCAGCTTCTCCCCATGCTGCAGCGGCCTGAAAACGAAATCAAAGCCGAGGCCATCTCGGCTCTCGCCCGCCTCGCCGACGAGCGGCGCGCAGATACCATCCGCGTGCGCTTGCAGGCGGTGGCAACCAGCGCCGACGCCACCATCAGCCAGGCCGTGGCACGCGCCATGACGGAACTGGACAACAAGTTCTCGACGCAGCAGATCGCCGCCAATCAGCGCGCCGAGAGGATGCAGGAGCCGGCAAAGACGCTGCTCATCGACAATCAGGACATCGCCCAGATCGTCAAGGAGCAGGAGGTTGAGAAGGCCAAGCTGGACATCGCGACCTTGAAGACGGGCGATATCATCGAAGGCCGCTACAAGTTCATCGAAAAGATTGGCAAGGGCGCCTTCGGCACTGTTTTGCTCATGGAGGACACCGTGGTCGAGGAACGGCTCATCCTGAAGTTCCTGAACCCCAACGTGTCGGCGGACGAAGAGATGATGAAGCGCTTCGTGCACGAATTGCGCTACAGCCGCAAGATCACGCACAAGAACGTCATCCGCATCTACGATTTCCTGTACATCAAGGGCAACTACGCCATCTCCATGGAATACTTCCCGTCCCACACGCTGGGGGGCGAAATCGTCAACGAGAAGCCGGTCCAGCTCAAGCGTGCGGTCAAATTCGGCATCGACATCGCCACCGGTATGGCGGTCGCCCACCAGGCCGGCATCGTGCATCGCGATTTGAAGCCTGCGAACATCCTGATCGACAATGACGGCCTGCTCAAGATCGTCGACTTCGGGGTGGCGGCGGCGCAGAGCCAGGGCGACACTCAGCTCACCAAAACCGGCTATGTCATCGGCTCGCCGAAGTACATGGCGCCGGAACAGATACTCGGCAAGAAGGTGGACGAGCGAGCCGATATTTACAGCCTCGGGGTCATTCTCTACGAGATGTTCGCGGGGGTGCCGCCCTATTCGCGCGGCGATCACATGTCGGTCATGTACCAGCACGTGCAGGGCAAGGCACGCCCGCCCATCGACATCAACAAGGATTTGCCGTTGGAATTGAACAACTTAGTCATGAAATGCATGGCGTTGGACAAGGCGAAGCGCGCGCAGACCATGGACGAATTGCGGCTTTCCCTCGAGAAATTCCTCTGAGAATTCCTCCGGGGGCTTGACGGATCTCACGTTTACGGCCTTTCGAGGGCCGAAACACTCGAAAATCCAATTGCTTACGGGTAGCCTTACACGTTATGGCAAGAATCGACGCGTTCCTCAAGTTGGGCGTGGCGCAGGGCTGCTCGGACCTGCACTTGGCGGTCGGCGTGCCGCCGATGCTGCGCATGCACGGGGATCTGATGCCGATCAAGTTTCGCGAGCTGGGCGAGGCGGAGCTCGAGGGCTACATCACCGAGGTGCTGACCCAGAACCAGCTGAAGCACCTGCGTGCCGGCAACGACATCGATTTCTCGTACGTGTCCGCCGAGGGCGGCCGCTTCCGCGTCAATGTATTCCGCAAGGAAACCGGCATCGGCGCCGCGTTTCGCGCCATTCCCACGCAGATGCCGACCATCGAACAACTCGGGCTGCCGCCCATCGTGCGCAAGCTGTGCGACTACCACCAGGGCATGATCCTGGTCACCGGCTCCACCGGGACCGGCAAGTCAACGACTCTCGCCGCCATGATCGATCACCTGAATTCGACCCGCTCGCTCAACATCATCAGCCTTGAAGATCCGATCGAGTTCGTCCACCGCAGCAAGACCAGTCAAGTCATCCAACGCGAGCTGGGTACGCACCTGCCGAGTTTCGCAGAGGGCGTGCGTGCGGCCATGCGCGAAGACCCGGACGTCATCCTGGTCGGCGAGTTGCGCGACGCCGAAACCATCTCCATGGCGATGACGGCCGCCGAGACCGGGCACCTCGTGCTCGGCACCCTGCATACAACCAGCGCCACCAAGACCATCGACCGCATCGTCGACGCCCTGCCCACCGAAGAGCGCGAGCAAACCAAGAGCTTCCTGTCACAGAGCCTGATCGCCGTCATCACGCAGGTGTTGCTCAAGAGTCCCGACCAGCGCTCGCGCCGCGCCGTGTGCGAAATCATGGTGCTGACCAAGGCCATCGGCAAACTCATCATGACCGACCAGTCGCACCAGATTCCGAGCCAGCTGCAGATGGGTAAGGAATACGGCATGCAATTGATGGATCAGGCATTGCTCGCTGCCATCAATGCCAAGGAGGTCGATCCCGAGCAGGCCTACTCGTATGCATCGGACAAGCGCCAATTCCAGCGTTTCGTGGCCGACATGACGGGCGTTCAGGCCGCTGTGTCCGCGTCCGCTGCCTCGCCGGCGCCGGCACCCGCACCCGCACCCGCACCCGCACCCGCGAATACCTGAGAAAATAGCCGTGCCCGCCATCGACACATTTTTGACTCAAGTCCTGGAGCGCAACGGATCGGATCTGCATTTCTTGGCGGGCGATGTGCCGCGGGTACGGCAGTACGGCGAGCTCAAGTCATTGCGCCCCGAGCCTCTCCCGCCCGAGATGGTCAAGACCACGTTGTACGAAATCATGCCGAAATTGTCGGTCGAACGGTTCGAGACCAAGGACGGCACGGACTTCGCCTACGCCATTCCCGGCGTCGCCCGATTCCGCGTCAACGTAATGAGGCAGCTGAACGGCATGGGCGCGGTTTTCCGGGCGATCCCGTCCAAGGCCCGCACCGCCGCGGAACTCAACCTGCCCGACGCCGTGATGGGCCTGTGCAAGATCAACAGCGGCCTGATCCTGGTGACCGGCAAGACCGGCTCCGGCAAATCCACCACGCTCGCGGCCATGATCGACGACATCAATACCCGCGAAAAGGGCCATATTCTCACCATCGAGGATCCGATCGAATTCGTGCATTTGCGCAAGAACTGCCTGATCAGTCAGCGCGAGATCGGCGTGCACGCGACTTCCTTCTCTTCGGCGCTGCAGTCGGCGTTGCGCGAAGATCCCGATGTCATCCTGGTGGGCGAGTTGCGCGACCTTGAGACCATGGGCATCGCGGTGACTGCCGCGGAGATGGGCATTCTGGTGATGGGCACGCTGCACACCAACGGCGCCGCGGCCACGGTCGATCGATTGGTGAACGCATTCCCCGCGGACAAGCAGCCTCACGTTCGCACCATGCTGTCGACCAGTCTGCGAGGCGTCGTCTCTCAGCAGCTCATCCCCAAGACGGACAAACAGGGCCGCGTCGCCGCTCTCGAGATCTTGATCAATACGCCGGCGGTCGCCAATTTGATCCGCCAGGGCAAGATGGACCAGCTGGAAAATGCCATGCAAAGCGGCGCGGCGGTCGGCATGCGGCTGATGGACACCGCCATTCAGGCGCTGATGGACCAGCGTCAAATCACCGGCAAGGAAGCCTTCAAGAAAGCGATCAACAAGTCCCGGTTCGAGCAATTCCGCGAGGCCTCGTAGCCTCGAGGAGTCGCCGCGGCAGGCGCCCGCCCAAGCAGCGTGCCGGCTCCAGCGTCGCACGCTTCGCCGTGGCATAATTTGGCATGACCCAACGCCGCCGAATTCTCGTCACCAGCGCACTGTATTACGCCAACGGCCCGCTGCACCTCGGCCACATTCTCGAGGCCATCCAAACCGACATCTGGGTGCGATTTCAAAGGCTGCGCGGCCACGAGTGCCACTACGTGTGCGCCGACGACACCCACGGCACGCCGATCATGCTCAAGGCGCAATCCGAGGGCGTTACACCGGAACAATTGATCGCGCGCATCGGCACCCTGCACCGGCACGATTTGGCCGACATGCTGATCGGCATGGACAACTTCGGCTCGACCAACTCGCCGGAGACCAAGTCCATCTGCGACCGGATGTACCTGACGCTGCGCGACGCGGGGCACATCGAGCGGCGCCATGTGCGGCAGGCCTACGACGAGGCGGCGAAAATGTTTCTGCCCGACCGCTACGTCAAAGGGATCTGTCCCGTTTGCGGCACCGCCGACCAGTACGGAGACTCCTGCGAGAACTGCGGCTCGACTTACACGCCCGCCGACCTCAAGAACCCCGTTTCGGTGGTCAGCAACACGACACCCGTCTGGCGCGAGTCGGAGCACTACTTCTTCAAGCTCAGTGCCTTCGAGAAACCCTTGAGCGCATGGGTACGCAGCGGAGCGGTGCAGGAGAGCGTCGTGCGCAAGCTCGACGAATGGTTCTCACAGGGCTTGCGGGATTGGGATATCTCGCGCGACGCACCCTACTTCGGATTCGAGATCCCGGATGCGCCGGGAAAGTACTTCTATGTTTGGTTCGATGCGCCCATCGGCTATCTGGGCAGCTTTGCGCAGCTTTGCGCCCGCACGAATCTGAAGTTCGACGACTATTTCAGCCCGGATGCCGCGACCGAACTGCATCACTTCATCGGCAAGGACATCTTGTACTTTCATACGCTGTTCTGGCCGTCGGTACTCCAGGCGGCCGGCATGCGGCGTCCGACCGCAGTGCACGCGCACGGGTTTCTGACCATCAACGGACAAAAAATGTCCAAGTCACGCGGCACCTTTATCACGGCGCGCCGCTATCTGGAACGGTTCGCTCCCGAATACCTGCGCTACTACTTCGCCGCCAAGCTCGGCGTCGGCATCGACGACATCGACATGAATCTGGACGAATTCACCACCCGGCTGAATTCGGACATCGTGGGCAAGCTCGTGAACATCGCCAGCCGTTGCGCCGGATTCATCACCAAGAGCGCCGGCGGGGCGCTGGC
This sequence comes from uncultured Gammaproteobacteria bacterium, assembly GCA_963702735.1. Classification (GTDB taxonomy): domain Bacteria; phylum Pseudomonadota; class Gammaproteobacteria; order Steroidobacterales; family Steroidobacteraceae; genus Bog-1198. The sequence goes on from CAVPDW010000006.1 coordinate 109,567, forward strand.
GGGGACTTTGCCCGAACCCGATCTGTATGCCGCTTTCGTCGCGGCGGGAGACGCCATCGAAAAGGCGTACGACACTCTCGACACGGCCGTCGCCGTGCGCGACATCATGGCGCTCGCCGATCGCGCCAACCAGTACATCGATGCGCGCAAACCCTGGGTTCTCGCCAAGCAACCCGACAAGGCAGGGGAAGTGCAGGCGGTCTGCACCCAGGGTCTGAATCTATTCAGAGTGCTGATGATTTATCTGCAGCCCGTGCTGCCGGAGATGGCGGCCAAGGCACGCAGCTTCTTGCGTGAATCGCATTGGACCTGGGCCGACGCCGCCGTGCCGCTGCTTGCCACGGGCATCGCCGTTTACGAACCCCTGGCCACGCGCCTGGACGCCAAGGCCGTCGCCGGTCTGGTGGAGCCCGAGGCGGCGCCCGCCGCGCCGGCGGTGGCTGCCCCGAACGCGGCACGGGCAGCCGGCGGGGTCGCCTCGGATGCGGCCACACTGGCCGCGGCGGCGGCCGTCGAGGGGAATCTGATTTCCATCGATGAATTCCTGCGCGTCGATCTGCGGGTGGCCAGGGTGATCGGCGCGGATCTCGTGGCCGGTGCGGACAAACTGCTGAAATTGCGCATCGACGTGGGCGAGCTCGGCGAACGTGAAATTTTCGCCGGCATTCGAGCGGCGTACGATTGCGCGAACTTGGTGGGCCGTCTCATCGTGGTCGTCGCCAATTTGGAGCCGCGCAAAATGCGCTTCGGCACCTCGGAGGGCATGATGCTGGCAGCAGGGCCCGGCGGGAAGGACATCTTCGTACTGTCGCCGGACAGCGGAGCGGCACCCGGAATGCGCGTCAAATGAGATGTTGAACGAGACCACGCCCGACGGGGTGGCGAGGATCGATGCGCTGCTGCCGCAGACTCAATGCACGCGCTGCGGCTACAGCGGCTGCAGACCGTACGCCGCCGCGGTGGCAAGCGGCGAGGCGCAGATCAACCAGTGCCCGCCGGGCGGCAGCGCCACCATTTCCGCCTTGGCGGCTCTCTTGGGGCGCCCCGTTCTGCCCTTGAATCCCGTGCATGGGGCGGAGCACCCGCCGTTGGTCGCATGGATCGATGAATCGCGCTGTATCGGCTGCGCGCGCTGCCTCGATCCCTGTCCGGTGGATGCCATCATCGGCGCCGCCAAGCACATGCACACCGTACTGCCCGGGGCGTGCACGGGCTGCGAGCTGTGTTTGCCGCCCTGCCCCGTCGATTGCATCGAAATGCGGCCGGGGCCGCAGCCCGCGGCGGATCAATCCGCACTTAACCGCGTGCGCTTCGAGGCGCACACGCAACGCCTGTCGACCCGGCGTCTCGTACGGCAGCGGCAGCTCGACGCGAAGAAGGCGGCGGCGCCTCGGCGCGGGATGGATCCGTGAACGATGCGAAGCGGCGCGCAATATTCGAACGGCTGCGGGCGGCCAACCCTGAGCCGCGTACCGAATTGCGCTACCGGTCGCCGTTCGAGCTCTTGGTGGCAGTGATACTGTCGGCCCAAGCGACCGACAAGAGCGTCAACAAGGCCACGGCCGGATTGTTCCGCACCGCCCATACGCCGGCCGCCATGCTGGCGCTCGGAGTCGACGGACTATCGCGTCATATCCGTTCGATCGGCCTGTACAACAGCAAGGCCAAGAACATCATCGAGACCTGCCGGCTGCTGCTCGAGCGCCACTCGGGCGAGGTGCCACGGTCGCGCGAAGAGCTCGAACGCCTGCCGGGGGTCGGCAGAAAAACCGCCAACGTTGTTTTGAACACGGCGTTCGGCCAAGCCACCATTGCAGTGGATACCCACATATTCCGCGTCGCCAAGCGCATCGGCTTGAGCCGGGGCAAGACCCCGAGAGCGGTCGAGGATGAGCTCGTTAAGGGCGTGCCGCCCGAGTTCCTGAAAGACGCGCACCACTGGCTGATCCTGCACGGGCGCTACACCTGCAAGGCGCGCAATCCGGCCTGTCCCGCCTGTGTGATCAATGATCTTTGCGAGTATCGTCACAAGACCCATGACAGTGTTTGATTCCCACACCCGCGAACAATTGCGCCAAACCTATGCCGAGGCGTGGCGCAAACATATGGCGCGATTGCCGCTCTCGCCTCTCGAAGCCATGATCACCGACGTCGTCGGTGCGCATCCCGAATATCAGGACATCGTCGCGGATGCAGAGACGGCACAGGCGTTCGACCCGGGCGTCTCAGGCGCAGCCGAGAATCCCTTCTTGCATATGGGCCTGCATCTGGCGGTCCGCGACCAGGTGTCCGTCGACAGGCCGCCCGGAGTACGGGAGTTGCACCGCGCCCTTCAGGCGCGATTCGGCGACCCGCACCGCGCCGAACATATGCTCATGCAAGCGCTGGGCGAGGTGCTTTGGCAGGCGCAGCGCGCCGGAAGATCGCCGGATGAAGGACAATATCTGGCACTGGCACGCAGGTCTCTCGAAGGTTAAGCAAGCTTCATCCGCGCTTCATCGGTGCGGCAATTTGCCGACGCTATTCTGGCCTACATGAGTGACCGACATCCCACCTGCTTGATCCTGGCGGCGGCGCTATCATTGAATCTGTCGGCCGTGGCCGGCGCTTTTGCCGATGCGCCCCCTGCGTTGCCGTCGCCCGAGGCTTCCGCCTCCGCCCCTTCCGGCGATGCGGCCGCCAAGCATGCCAGGCGCACCGCCTGCCTCAAGGAGGCCAGAACGAAGAAGCTGATGGGAGCGGAGAAGACCTCGTTCCTAAAAGCCTGCATCGCGGCTCCTAGCCAGGCGCGCGCGCCCTGACCGGCCGGGTTGCGGCAGGCGACTTTCGCTTGATCGAGGTGGCCTTGACGCTTCGTTTGGGGGAACCGGACTTGATTCGCCGGCCGAAATCTTCGAGACAGGCTTTGGCCAGAGGTTGCAACCCGGACTCCAACCGGCGGTAGCCCGCCACCAGGCTGGCGCCGAAGGCTGTGAGGACCACGCCGCCGCCGCCGCGGCCGCCGACGCTGGCCTGCGCCACCCTGCGATCGAAGCTTACATTGAGATCCTCGAGCAGCAGCCATGCCCGACGGTAACTCATCCGCATCTCGCGGGCGGCTTGCGAGAGCGAGCCGGTGCGGGCGATTCCTTCCAGCAATTCGATCTTTCCCACGCCGACCGAGCAGCGGTTGCCGAAATCGACGCGAAATCGCACGGCGAGAGTGGCGTTCACGTTTACAGCCCCCTAGTCAGAACTTCCGCGGCGGCGCCCGCGTAACGGTGAGCAAAATCCTCTCCATCACCGCATTGCTGAACTGCAGAGTAAAGGGCTTCGCGCCGGCAAGGTCGAATACCACGATCTTGTGGGGCGGGCTGCACGCCTGCTGTGCCTGATAGTCCGTGGGGCGCACCAGGGCGCCGTTCGATACGACGTCGATCCAAAACGGCACGTCGACTGCAATGCGGTAGCTGCCGGGTGCAGCTATTTTCAGCCTCGCCAGGCCTGCGAACGCCGCTGTACCGGTCAACTGCTTGCCCGGAGGGACGGCGAAGGCCACGGTGTCCTGTGCATTGAGCCGCAGCCGATAAAGGTGATCCGGCACGATGAGCGGCGCCGTGGCGCGGTTCTTTCCGGCGGTCAACTCGACGGGAGCCGCTGCGAACAGGATCCTCTCCCTGCTCACGTCCCATCTGAAATCCACGCAAGAATCGTCCGCGCCCGCCGGCAGGGCCGCCGCCCCGAGGAGAAGCGCGAGAAGCACTGAACCTGCCTTGCTGCGGATCGATTGCACGGGCCAAAGGCTCCTATCGTTTGGGTATGTATAGATCGGTCAAGGTGCCCTCAAAAGCCTCCGCCGCGAACGCCACGGTCTCCGACAGCGTCGGATGCGGATGGATGGTCAATCCAATATCGGCCGCATCGGCTCCCATTTCAATGGCGAGCGCGACCTCGGCGATCAACTCGCCGGCGTTGGTGCCGACCAGCCCCGCGCCGATGATTCGATGAGTCTGCTTGTCGAACAGCAGCTTGGTGAAGCCCTCGTCGCGGTTCAGCGCCAGCGAGCGGCCGCTCGCGGCCCAGGGAAAAAGACCCTTGCCGTACTCGATGTTGCGCGCCTTGGCCTCGATTTCGTTGACTCCTGCCCAAGCAATTTCCGGGTCGGTGTACGCCACGGAGGGAATGCAGCGCGCGTCGAACGCGGATTTTTGCCCCGCGGCGACTTCGGCGGCCACCTTGCCCTCGTGACTCGCCTTGTGCGCCAACATCGGCGCTCCGACCACATCGCCGATGGCGAAGATGTGCGGCACATTGGTGCGCATCTGCTTGTTCACGTCGATGAAGCCGCGGGAGCTCACCGTGACGCCTGCCGCTGCTGCATTCAGGGTATTGCCGTTGGCAGTCCGGCCGACCGCAACGAGTACCCGGTCGAAGACCTGCGGCTGCGGCGCATCGGGTCCTTCGAAAGTCGCGCGCAGGCCCTCCGCGGCGGGCTCGAGCTTGGCGACCTTGGTGCCGAGTAATATGCGCTCGTAGCGCTTTTCGATTCGCTTCAGCAGCGGCCGCACCAGATCCCGGTCCGTGCCGGGCATCAGGCCGTCGCTCAATTCGACCACGGTGACGCGCACGCCGAGCGCATCGTAAACGCAAGCCATTTCCAAACCGATGATGCCCCCGCCGATCACCAGGAGCCGCTTGCAGTCCGGCGGCAATTCCAAGGCGCCGGTCGAGTCGATCACACGCGGGTCATCCGGCATGCCCGGCAGGCGGGCGGACTCGGAACCGGCCGCGATGATGCACTGCTTGAAATCGACGCGCCGGCGGTCACCCTCGCTTTGCACCTCGATCGAAAAAGGTCCCGTGAATTTCCCTTCACCGCGCAGCACAGCGACCTTGCGCTGTTTGGCCAGCAGCGAAAGCCCGTTGGTCAATCGGGTGACCACCCGATTTTTCCATGCACGCAGCCGGTCGAGGTCGATTCGCGGGGGAGCGAACACGATGCCGGAGCCTGCCATGTCGGAGGCGTCCTCGATCACCTTGGCCGCATGCAGGAGCGCCTTGGACGGAATGCAGCCCACGTTCAAGCACACGCCTCCCAACATCGGCCAGCGCTCGATCAGCGTGACTTTGAGGCCGAGATCGGCGGCTCGAAACGCGGCCGTATAGCCGCCCACCCCTGCGCCCAACACCAGCAGATCGACGGCCCCCGCAGGCGCGGACGCGCCGGCGGCGCCTGCGATTGCGGCGGCCGGTGTGGGCGGGGCGGCGGGAGGTGAAGGCCCCGGCGGCGGCGCGGCGGGCGCCGGTGCCTCCGTGACTTGCACCGTCGCGATCAACGTGCCTGCCACCACTGCGTCGCCCTTGCTGAGCTCGACGGATTCGACGACGCCGTGCACCGGCGAGGGCACATCCATCGAGGCTTTGTCGGTCTCCAGAGTGATCAGCGCTTCATCGATGTGAATCTCGCTGCCTGTCTTGACGAGGACATCGACGACGGTGACGCCCTTGGCCTCGCCCATATCCGGGACTCGCACCTCGGCGAGGCTCATAGCAAGGCCTTGACATCGCCCAGCACTTTGGCGAGATACACGATGAAGCGCGCGGCTTCTGCGCCGTCGATGACCCGATGGTCATAGGACAGCGACAGCGGCAGCATCAATCGCGGCAGGAATGCGCCCTTGTCGTACACCGGTTTCTGGCCGGATTTCGAAACGCCCAGGATGGCGACTTCCGGCGCATTGATGATGGGCGTGAACGCCGTGCCGCCGATGCCGCCCAGACTCGAGACAGTGAACGTTCCACCCTGCATCTCGGTGTTCTTCAATTTGCCGGTCCGCGCCTTCTCCGACAGCGCCGAAAGGACGCGCGCAATGTCGTAGAGGCCCAACCGCTCGGCGTTTGCAATGACAGGCACCACCAATCCGTTCGGCGTATCGGCGGCGAAGCCGATGTTGAAGTATTTCTTGAGCACCAGATTCTCGCCGCTCGCGTCCAGCGAGGAATTGAAGCGCGGAAATTCCTGTAACGCCCGCAGGCAGGCCTTGACGATGAAGGCGAGCGGCGTGAGACGCACCCCTTCCTCCGATGCCTTGGCTTTGAGCGCATTGCGCACGGCCTCGAGCTCGGTAATGTCGGCGTCCTCGTGCTGAGTGACATGCGGCAGATTGATCCAGCTGGCCTGCAGTCGGGCGCCCGATATTCGCTGAATCCGCGACAGCGGTTTGATTTCGATCGCCCCGAACTGCGCGAAATCCACCACCGGCACCTTGGGCCAGCCTACGGCGGCCGCGGCCTGCGGCGCGGCGAGGATTCCCTTGACGTGGGCCTTCACGTCCTCCTGAGTGATGCGGCCCTTGGCACCGGTCCCGTGAACCCTGCCCAGATCGGCGCCCAGTTCGCGCGCGAACTTGCGCACCGAGGGACTGGCATGGGCCTTCGAGAACGCCTTCTCGTCGATGGCGGCGTCGGCGCGGGGGGAGGCCTGCACAGAGGAGGCCTGCGCCGCTGCGGCAGGCACGGCGGCCGTGGGTGCGGCGGCGGGTGTCGCAGGCGCCTGTACGGTCGCAGGGGCCGCGGCGGGCGCCTGCGCGGACGCGGCGGCAGGAGCCGCCGCCGGCTCCATCAGCAGGATCACAGATCCTTCGGAGACCTTGTCGCCCTGCTTGAGTTTCACCTGCGTGATGCGCCCCGCCGCGGGCGCCGGCACGTCCATCGCCGCCTTGTCGGTTTCGATGGTGATCAGCGGCGTCTCTTTCTCGATCTGCTGACCGTCCTTGACCAGGACATCGACGACGTTGACGTCCTTGAAGCCGCCGATGTCGGGAACCAGAACTTCGGTGGGTTGGGTCACGGTGCCGCCTAGACCGACAGAGGGTTGGGTTTTTCCGGATCGATGCCGAAGGCTTGCATGGCATCGGTCACGGTCTGCTTGTCGATCTTGCCGTCGTCCGCAAGCGCCTTTAAGGCGGCGATCGCCACGTAGTGCCGGTCCACCTCGAAGAAGCGGCGCAGCTCCGCCCGGGAGTCGCTGCGGCCGAAGCCGTCCGTGCCCAGCACCGCGTAGCGGCCGGGGATCCATTGCCGAATCTGATCCGCCACCGTCTTAACATAATCGGTGGCCGCGACGAAGGGGCCGGTACGGTCCGCCAAGGCCTGTTGAATGTAGTTCTGTTGCCGCGGCTCATTCGGATGCAGCAGGTTGCTGCGCTCGATGGCCAGTGCGTTCCTGCGCAACTCGCTGAAGCTCGTGACCGAATAGACATCGGCCGGCACGCCGTAATTCTTCTCCAGCAGCTCCGCCGCCGCCAACACCTCGCGCAGTATGGTCCCGGAGCCGAACAGGGTCACCCGGACCTTGCCGCGCCCGCCGATCTGTAGCAGGTACATGCCGTTCAAAATACCCTGCGCCACGCCGGCCGGCATCGCCGGGTGCGCGTAGTTCTCGTTCATGCAGGTGATGTAGTAGAAGATGCTCTCCCCCTCCTGATACATGCGCCTCAGGCCATCCTGCACGATCACAGCGAGTTCATAAGCGTAGGTTGGATCGTAGGCGACGCAATTCGGAATCGCGGTCATGACCAGCTGACTGTGCCCGTCTTGATGCTGCAGACCCTCGCCGGCGAGCGTCGTACGCCCGGCCGTGCCGCCGACCAGGAAGCCGCGCGCGCGGCTGTCGCCTGCCGCCCACATGAAATCGCCGACCCGCTGGAAGCCGAACATGGAGTAGTAAATATAAAATGGCACCATGTTCACTCCGTGATTCGAGTACGCCGTCGCGGCTGCGATCCATGAACACAGGCTGCCCGCCTCGTTGATGCCTTCCTCGAGAATCTGCCCCTGCTTGTCCTCGCGGTAGAACATGAGTTGTTCGGCGTCCTGCGGCGTATAGAGCTGCCCGACCGAGGAATAAATTCCGATCTGGCGAAACATCCCTTCCATGCCGAAGGTGCGCGCTTCGTCGGGCACGATGGGCACGATGTGCTTGCCGATGTTCTTGTCCTTGACCAGTGCGGTGAGCATGCGCACCAGCGCCATGGTGGTGGAGATTTCACGATCCCCCGTGCCCTCCAACAGCGTGCTGAACGCCTCCAGCGGCGGCACCACCAGCGGCGGCGCGGCCGAATTGCGCGCCGGCAGGTAGCCACCGAGCGCGGCGCGGCGCTCCTTGAGGTATTTCAGCTCTTCGCTGTCCGCAGCGGGCTTGCGGAACGTCAGTCCCGCGATTTCCTCGTCGGTGATCTGGATATTGAAGCGATCGCGAACCGCCTTGAGATCCTCATCGCCGAGCTTCTTCTGCTGGTGCGCGACGTTCAAACCTTCGCCCGCCTTGCCCATGCCGAAACCCTTGACGGTCTTCGCCAAAATAACCGTCGGCGCTCCCTTGTTGGCGACGGCGGAGGCGTACGCGGCATAGACCTTCTGTGGATCGTGGCCGCCGCGATTCAGATGCCAGATCTCCTCGTCCGACATGTTTGCGACCATTTCCTTGAGCTCGGGGTATTTGCCGAAGAAGCGCTCGCGAGTATAGGCGCCGCCCTTTGATTTGAAATTCTGGTATTCACCGTCGACGCACTCCTCCATCAGGCGTTTGAGCAGCCCCTTATGATCCTGCTCGAGCAGCGGATCCCAGCGCGAACCCCACAGTACCTTGATGACGTTCCACCCCGCGCCGAGAAAAGCGGCCTCGAGCTCTTGGATGATCTTGCCGTTGCCGCGCACCGGGCCGTCGAGCCGCTGCAGATTGCAGTTGATCACGAAGATGAGATTGTCGAGCTGCTCGCGTACCGGCATGGTGAGCGCGCCCATCGACTCGGGCTCGTCCATTTCACCGTCGCCCAGGAACGCCCAGACCTTGCGGTCGGACGGAGGGACGACGCCGCGATGCTCGAGGTAGCGCACGAAGCGCGCCTGGAAAATCGCCATCATCGGGCCCAATCCCATCGAGACTGTGGGATATTGCCAAAAATCCGGCATGAGCCACGGATGCGGATACGAGGACAACCCGCCGCCCTTGACTTCTTGGCGAAAGCGCAGCAACTGGCCTTCGTCCAGGCGGCCTTCGAGGTAGGCGCGCGCGTAGATTCCGGGGCTCGAATGGCCCTGCATGAAGATCATGTCCCCGGGATGCGAGGCGCTCTTGGCCCGCCAGAAATGATTGAATCCGACTTCGTAGAGCGTCGCGGCCGAGGCGTAGGATGCGATATGCCCGCCGTATTCGGAATTCATGCGATTCGCCTGCACCACCATGGCGAGCGCATTCCAGCGCATGTACGCCTCATTGCGCCGCTCCAGGGATCGATCGCCCGGATAGTCGGGCTCCTGCGCCTTGGAAATCGTATTGAGGTACGCCGTGTTCGGCTTGAAGGGCAGATACGCGCCGGAACGGCGCGTGAAATCCACCAGTTTCTCGAGCAGAAAGTGCGCGCGCTCCGGCCCCTGGGCGCGCATGACCGAATCGATGGACTCCAGCCACTCCTGCGTCTCGATGGGATCAATGTCTTCGAACGGCGATTGTTGAGTCATAAATGCACACGCCCACGCGTCCTGTTAAGATGGCAGGCACGTTACAGCGCCCATGCGCCGACTGCCAACGTTATCTCGATTGCTGAACTGTCGGCGCTATCTTCGGGGTTTGGATTTTCACGGTCAAGCAAGGGATAGGCTTGCGGTTTCACGATATGCCCACTCGCTTGCCCTTTGACCAACTGCTCGTGCCCGTGCGCCAAATCGGCGGGCGGATCACGGCGTCTTTGCTCGCGCGCTATTCCAGCGCCCTGCTGTTCTTGCCGCTCGCCCCGACCGAAGCCGACTGGAGGGCGCTGCCGCACGGTGCGGTGCTGCGCGGCCTGTACGCGCGCAAGGTGCGCAAAGCCGGCGATTGCTTTCACCTGCGCGTCGGCGCGCGTGCGCAGACGCTGCTGATCGTGGCGTGCATGGCCGACGAGGCCGGCGCCTTCGAGCGCCTGCAGGCGGCGGGCAAGCTCGCGCGCAGCGCCTTGGACGGTGAGCCGCAGACGCTGCTGGTGTGGCAACAGGGGTGCGCCGCGGGCGCCGCGAATGCGACGGTGAGCGCCGCGATCGCGGCCCTGCAGGCGGGTGCCTTTCGCTTCGCATCCTTCAAGAGCAAGCCCAAATCCCGCGATCGGCTGCAGCGCATCGACATCGGCTCGATGCGGGCGCTGTCCGATCTCGATGTCACCCTCGCGAGTTGCGCTGGGAACAATCTGGCGCGCTGGCTGACCGCGCTGCCGCCCAACACCCTCGACGCGCGCGGTTACCGCCGCCTGCTCGAGGCGCTGTCGAAGCGCCTGAAGCTCGGATTCAAATTCTACGGCGAGGGCGCCCTGAGGCGTCTCGGCGCCGGCGCCTTTCTCGCCGTGTCGCAGGGCAACGGAACTCGCGATGCCGGAATCGTGCGCCTGACCTACCGTCCGCGGGGCGCCACGTCCCCCGCCCTAAGCCTCGTCGGCAAGGGGATATGCTTCGATACCGGCGGCACGAATTTGAAGCCGCACAAGAGCATGTTGGACATGCACACCGACATGGAAGGCAGCGCCGTCGCGCTCGGCAGCTTGTACGCGCTGCACGCCCTGCGCTCGCCCGCGGCGGTGGATTGCTGGCTGGCGATCACGGAGAACCGCACAGGTCCGCTCGCATACAAGCCGCAGGACGTGGTGCGCGCCCACAACGGCACGACCATCCAGGTGATTCATACAGACGCTGAGGGCCGCATGGTGTTGGCGGACGCGCTCTCACTGGCGGCCGCGCGAAAACCGCGCGCCATCATCGACTACGCGACCCTGACGGGAGCCTGTGTGTACGCACTCACCGAGCGCTATAGCGGCGCTTTCACCAACCGGCCGGAGGCGCGCGATCTGATCGAGTCTGCCGGCACCAGCAGCGGCGAACGCGTGTGGTGCTTTCCCATGGACTCGGACTACGACACCGACCTCGAGAGCCAGGTTGCCGACATCATGCAGTGCGCTTCCGACGGCAAGGGCGATCACATCCTGGCGGCGCGATTTTTGAGCAGGTTCGTGCCCAAGAACATCGCCTGGCTGCATCTCGATCTCGCGGCGGGGTCGCGCCACGGGGGACTCGCACACATCGCCACTGAGATCACCGGGTTCGGCGTGCGCTACACCCTGGATCTGGTGCGCCGCGGGTGGCCGCCGCAGGCCGGTGCCGCGCCGTCGGGACGCAAATGAACGCTTTGACGCTGCGTCGTCCCGACGACTGGCATGTTCACCTGCGCGACGGCGCCGCTCTCGCCGCCGTCCTGAAATTCACGGCGCAGCGCTTCGGACGCGCCATCGTGATGCCCAACTTGAAGCCTGCGGTCACGACGGTGGCGGCGGCGCGCGCCTATCGCGAACGAATCGTGGCGGCGCTGCCCGCCGGCGCGCGATTCGAACCGCTGCTGACCCTGTACCTGACGAATTCCACGCCGCCGGAGGAGATCGAACGCGCCAAGCACTGCGGCTTCATCCACGGCGTCAAGCTCTATCCCGCGGGCGCGACCACGCATTCGGACGACGGAGTAACCGACATCGCCAAGGTGGACCGGGTTCTCGAACGCATGCAAGAGCTCGGCATGCCGCTGCTCGTGCACGGCGAATCGGCGCAACCCGAGGTCGATGTCTTCGATCGCGAATCGCACTTCATCGATGCGGTGCTCGAGCCTCTCGTCGAGCGCTTTCCGCGATTGCGCGTGGTGTTCGAGCACATCACGACCGAACGCGCGGTCGCGTTCGTCAGCGGTGCTCGCCAGGGCGTCGCCGCAACCATTACGCCGCAACATCTGTTGCACAATCGAAACGCGATTTTTTCAGGCGGCATCAGGCCGCACTACTACTGCCTGCCACTCTTGAAGCGCGAGCGCGACCGGCTGGCGCTCATCGGCGCCGCGACCGGCGGCAGCCCGAGGTTTTTTCTCGGCACCGACAGCGCGCCTCATGAGCGGTCGACCAAGGAGAGCGCCTGCGGCTGCGCAGGCATGTTCACGGCACACGCAGCTGTCGAGCTCTACGCCGAGGCCTTCGAGTCGGCGGGCCGACTCGACCGTCTGGAGCCCTTCGCCAGCCATTTCGGCGCCGATTTCTACGGCCTGCCGCGACACGAGGACACGATCACTTTGGTCAGGGAGGCATGGGTGCCCCCTCGCGCCTACAATTTCGGCGACGGCACATTGGTGCCCTATCGCAGCGGCGAGGCGATCGCATGGCGGCTCGCAGGGACCTGAGGCGCCCGCATGACGCAGATCCCTCCCATCACCTTCGCCACCCGCTTTCGGGGTTTTCTGCCGGTGGTGATCGACGTCGAGACCGGCGGCTTCAATTCGCAAACCGATGCGCTGCTCGAAATCGCCGCGGTCTTCATCGAGATGCGCAGCGACGGCACCCTGGCGCGCGGCGAAACCATCCGCTACCACGTCATCCCCTTTCCCGGCGCCAACATGGAAGCCGCGTCCCTGGCGGTGAACGGAATCGATCCCCATCATCCCCTGCGGCCGGCCATCCCCGAAGAGGACGCGCTGCAACGCATCTTTCGCGAAGTGCGCAATGCCGTTCGCGCGGCCGATTGCACGCGCGCGGTGCTGGTGGGACACAATGCATTCTTCGATTTGAATTTCTTGAACGCCGCCGTAGCGCGCACCCAAGTGAAGCGAAACCCCTTCCATCCCTTCTCGAGCTTCGATACAGCCACCTTGGGCGGCGTCGCATTCGGCCAGACGGTACTGATGCGGGCGACGCTCGCGGCGGGCCTAGAGTGGGACACCGCCTCCGCCCACTCGGCAGCCTATGACGCCGAGCGCACCGCCGACCTCTTCTGCATGGTGTGCAATCAGTTTCAGGCTGTATTCGACGCCAGCCGCCGTCGCCTGGCGGCGATGGGGCCGCTGCAGATGGAGCCCTCGCCTGGCGACGAACCATCCGCTTCCGGCGAGCCCTGAGGGATGCCCCCTAGCTCAGGCGGGGACTGCGCCTGCTTCCGCCAGGAGCTGCTGCAATTCGCCGCTCTTGTACATCTCTATGGCGATGTCGCAGCCGCCGATAAGTTCGCCGTTGACGTAGAGCTGCGGGAAAGTCGGCCAGTTGGAATAGGTTTTCAGGGCCTCGCGCACTTCAGGGTCCTCGAAAATATTGACGTGCGCAAACTTCGCCTTGCAGGCGCGCAGCGCGCCCACGGTCTGCGCCGAAAAACCGCATTGCGGAAAATCGGGGGTGCCCTTCATGTACAGGACAACCGGTGCGGCCGCAAGCTGGCTCTTGATCCTTTCGATAGCATTCATTCGACGGTCTCCAAATTGACTCCTTAAGACTACCATAACAGCCTTTGACGCCCCGCGCGCTACCCCAGAGCAAATGCGGCGCGGGCGGATTCACCCGGCCTCGGCTCGTTGAATTATTGGGGCTGCTCCCCTATTCTTCCAGGCCGTCGCAGTGCAAGATCCGCGCAGCGGCGCCGCCCGCGGCGATTGGCGGGCCGCCGGATGATCCGATCGACCTAACTTGAGGGGAATTGCATGAATCCGTTAACGACCGTGAAGTGGCCTCTCATCCTGGGCTTCGTGCTCGCCATTGCCATCGCCGTCCTGGTCGAGGGAGGACTCAGCTTCAATGCGGCGACCCTGGCCAGCCTCACGCGTTGGCTGCACATCGTGTTCGGGGTGTTCTGGATCGGGCTTCTGTACTATTTCAACGCCGTGCAGACCCCGGCCATGGCCGTGGCCGCCGCGGACAAGGGCGGTCCGGGAGGCGCCGGCGTCAATAAATATGTCGCGCCGCTGGCGCTGCTGTGGTTCCGCTGGACTGCGCTCGGCACCTGGCTGATGGGCGCATGGCTCCTGTCGCAAACTCACGGCCGCTTCATCAACACCTTCACCTTCGGCCTGCTGGAGCAGCCGGTGTCCCACACCAACGTCATCATGGGGTTCGGCGCCTGGTTCGGAACCATCATGCTGTTCAACGTCTGGGGGCTCATCTGGCCCAACCAGAAGAAGATCCTGGGGATAGTGCCCGCCACCGACGAGCAGAAGGCGGCGGCGCGCAAGACCGCGCTGTACGCCTCGCGCATCAACTTCCTGCTCTCCATTCCCATGCTCATGTGCATGATCGGCCCGTCGCACGGCCTGCCCCTCTAGCCTGAGGCCGACGTGCGGCCGTCCGTGCCGGTTCCCGCCGACCTGCCGAGACAGGTCGCGAACGCGCTCGCCGAGGACATCGGCAGCGGCGATTTAACGGCAGCGCTCATCCCCGCGGACCGGGCGGGCCGCGCCTCGGTGATCACGCGCGAATCGGCCGTCATATGCGGCGTGCCCTACGTCGAGGCTGCGTTTGCTCAGGTCGACGCACGCGCAAGGATCGAGTGGCGCATCGCCGAAGGCGACAGCGTGGTCGCCGGTCAGCTTCTGTTCGAGGTCAATGGTCCTGCGCGCTCGCTGCTCACGGCCGAGCGCACGGCGCTCAACTTCCTGCAGCTGCTTTCAGGCACCGCCACGGCCGCGCATTCCTATGCGGTTCTTCTCGAAGGCACGAATTGCCGGCTGCTCGACACCCGCAAGACCATTCCCGGTCTACGAACCGCGCAGAAGTACGCGGTGCGGGTCGGCGGCGGCCACAATCACCGCATGGGATTGTTCGACGGAATCCTCATCAAGGAGAACCACATCATGGCCGCGGGCTCGATCGCGGGCGCGGTGGATGCGGCACGGCGCGGGGGCGCGGGAGTCCCGGTGGAGGTGGAGGTGGAGAATCTTGCCGAGCTGCGCCAGGCCGTCGACGCGGGCGCCGACATCGCCATGCTGGATGAGTTCTCACTGCCCTCGCTGCGCGAGGCGGTGGCGCTCAATGCAGGCTCACTGCGTCCGCTGAAGCTCGAGGCCTCAGGCGGCATCACCGCCGCCACGATTCGGGAAATCGCCGACACCGGCGTCGACTTCATCTCGGTCGGCAGCATCACCAAGCACGTGCGTGCGGTGGACTTGTCGATGCGGTTCGACCGGCCGACCTGACCGATGCTGGGCAGGACCGATAAAACCGTGTAGAACTGCTGCTGTCAGGGATGATTGCCAGGGCTTAACAACAACAAACCTATGGACCGGGATTAATTGTCAGTGCTGCGACCATGCTTCTGCCTGTGCGTTGCGTTGTTCGCAGCGCCCGCTCTTGGCGCTGCCGGCGTCGAGGCTTATGGCCGCCTACCGTCGATCGAGCAAGCCGCGCTGTCGCCGGACGGCACCAAAATCGCGTTGGTGAACACGACGCAGGATTGGCGGGTGCTGGCCGTCGTCGACATCAGCGAGGCGGCACTCATCAGCGGGGTGCGGCTGGGTGACGCAAAGTTGCGATCGGTCGAATGGGCGGACGACGATCATCTGCTGCTGACCACGGCTTCCTCGACGATGCCCTGGGGACTCTCCGGAGAGCGCACGGAATGGCATCTGATAACGGTCTACGACCTCAAGACCCAGAAGTTGAGAGGCCTTCTCAATCGGGTTAGCGGCGACAGGACAACGATGAACGCTGTCTACGGAACGCCTGTGGTGCAACACAAGGACGGCGAGACCCTGCTCTTCACCCATGGCATGTACGTCACCGACAGAACCGAATCGGCCCTGTTTCGCGTCAACCTGACCACCAAGGCGGAAGACCTGATCCGGCAAGGCCATGATGAAACCAACGGGTGGCTGGTTGACGATTCCGGAGAAATTGTCGCCGAACAGGACTATGTGGAAAGGGATCGTCGATGGTCGATCCGGCTGTTCCGCGACGGTCACCCACAGCAAACGGTTAGCGGTATTGCTCCGATCGATCCGCCGGATATTCTCGGCCTGAGCGCCACCGGTGACGCGATCGTCGTTGCTCTGACCGAGAGCAATGGAATCTCATGGAAGCCGCTATCGATCAAGGATGGCACGTGGGGTGCGGAAATCGCCAAGAACGAGGCGCTGAACGACGTGGTGCTAAAAGACGGCAGCAGGAGAATGCTCGCTACGGCCTTCCTCGGCGATGATACGCGGTATCACTTTGCAGATCCGGCGCTGCAGGAAGGTTGGGACTGGATCGTGCGGGTCTTCGGATATCAGCGGGTCGAGTTTGTATCGGTGTCGGCGGATCACACCAAGGTCATCGTCCGGGTCATGGGACCCAAATCCGGCTTCGCATATTATCTGGCCGATGTCAAAGAGCACCTGACACGGTCGGTCGGCAAGATCTACGACGGCGTGACGCAGATCGCCGAGGTGCGGCCCATCAAGTACGCCGCGGCGGATGGGCTCGAGATTCCCGGCTACCTGACATTGCCGGTGGATCGACCGGCGAAAAATCTGCCGATCGTGGTATTTCCCCACGGCGGGCCACAGGCACGCGACGACCTTCGGTTCGATTGGTGGGCGCAGGCTCTCGCGTCGCAAGGGTACGCAGTGCTGCAGCCCAATTACCGCGGCTCGGATCTTGGTCAGCAGTGGGTCCAATCGGCCTATGGCGAGTGGGGTCGAAAAATGCAGACCGATCTGTCCGACGGAGTGCGCTATTTGGCCGCGCAGGGGATCGTCGATCCGAAGCGGGCGTGCATCGTAGGTGCGAGCTACGGCGGCTATGCTGCGCTTGCGGGCGTCGCACTCCAATCGGACATCTACCGCTGCGCTGTTTCCGTTGCAGGCATATCGGACCCCGCAAGCTTCATGCGCTGGGTCACGCGCAAAGAAGCGTACGGCAGCAAACTCGGACTGCGCTACTGGGAGCGGTTTCTAGGCGTGAGCGATCCCGGTGACAAACGGCTCGATGCGATCTCGCCGCTGCGCCACGCCGATCAAATCACCGTACCGCTGCTGCTGATCCATGGACGCGACGACACCACGGTGCCCTACGATCAGAGCTCGGACCTCGCCAAGGCGATGAAGCACGCTGGAAGGCCTGCGCAGTTCATCACTCTGGAGAAGGAGGACCACTATCTATCCCGCAGTGCGACCCGGATGCTGATGCTCCAATCGTCGGTTGAATTTCTTAGGAAGCACAACCCGCCGGACTGAGGGCGCACCAGGGACTGACCCGCCGGCTCGGCTTTCAGGCGCTGTTGGCGGCCTTCAGCACGCGCTGCGGCTGCGACACGCCGTAGCCCTGCGCGTAGTCGACGCCGAGACTCTGCAGCATGTTGATGATTTCCTGATTCTCGGCGAACTCGGCGATGGTTTGTTTGCCGGTCAGGTGCCCGATTTCATTGATCGAGCGCACCATTTCTCGGTCGATGGGGTCGTGCAGTATCTCTTTGACGAAGCTGCCGTCGATCTTCAGATAATCGACAGGGAAGTGCTTGAGGTAGCCGAACGAGGACAGGCCGGTGCCGAAATCGTCGAGGGCGAACTTGCAACCCAGTTCCTTCAACGCCTGAATGAAGCGGTTCGCCTGCGAGAAGCTCGCGATGGCGGCAGTCTCGGTGATCTCGAAGCAGATCTTGCTGGCGTCGAGGCCGCTGCGGTGGAATTGATCGATCACATAGGGCAGGAACTTGTCGTCGCCCAAGCTTTGGCCCGACAGGTTGATGGAGCACATGGTGAGCTTCTCGCGCTCATCGGCCTCGGAGACCAGCCAGCGGAACGCGTTCTCGATCACCCAGCGGTCGATGCTGGGAGTGATTCCGTAGCGCTCGGCGGCCGTCATGAACTGATCGGGCGCGACGATTTTGCCCGCTTCGTCGCGCATTCGCAGCAGCAGCTCGTAGTGCGCGCCCGATTCGACGGTTTGCAGCGGCAGAATTGTCTGCCTGAACATCTCGAAGCGCCCCTCTTCAAGAGCGTTGTTGATGCGCGCGGCCCACTGCATTTCGCGGCGCCTTCGCATCAGGTCGATATCGTTTTCTTCGAAGCTGTGGACGCGGTTGCGGCCCGCCTCCTTGGCCGCCTGGCAGGCGCTGTCGGCCGCGGAGAGCACCGAGGCGACATCGGCGTTATCCGCTGAAATCGGCACGACGCCGATGCTCGCGCCCAGGCGGAAGGTGCGCTCCTCCCAGGTGAACTTGAAATTGCGCACCGCTTCGCGCAGCGCCTCCGCCGTGCGCATGGCCTCATCCAGCGAACAGCTCTCCAGAAGAATCCCGAACTCATCGCCGCCGAGGCGTGCGAGCGTGTCGCGCCAGCGGACCTTGGACTTGAGCAGCGCTCCGACTTGACCCAGCAGCGCATCCCCCGCGCTGTGCCCGCAGGTATCATTGACGATCTTGAACTGGTCCAGGTCGAGGCAGCACAGGGCGTAGGATGTTTCGCGCGCTTTGGCGCTCTTCAGCGCCCGCTCCATGCGGTTCTCGAATTCACGGCGATTCACCAAACCGGTCAGCACGTCGTGGCTGGCGTGATAGGAGAGGCGCCGGTTCAGCTCGCGCGCCTCGCTCACGTCGTGGAACACGAGGACGCCGCCGGAGACGGCGCCGCTGCCGTCGCGAATCGGCGAGGCGGTGCTCTCGACGTAGATTTCGTTGCCGTCGCGCCGGATCAGCAGCATCGGCCGGACCGATTTGATCGATCGGGTACGGCGGATGGCCACCGCCAGCGGGTTCTCCAGCGGCTCGCAGGTTTCCTCGTGAAAAGCGCGAAAGATCTCTTCGATGGCGCGTCCCTGGCTGTCCTCGAGGCGCCACCCCGTCAGGGCTTCGGCCACCGGATTGACATAGTCGATCACCCCTTTGGCGTCGGTGGTGATGACGCCGTCGCCGATGCTCTGCAGGGTGATCTGAGCGCTCTCTTTCTCGCGAAACAGCGCCTCCTCGTACAGCTTGCGCTCGGTGATGTCCAGCTCGACGCCGACGAGCCGCAGCAGGCGCCCCTTGTCATCCACCTTGGCCTTTGCGCGGCTGATCACCCATCGCCACTCGCCCGTGGCGTGACGCATGCGGTGCAGGCTCTCGAACAGCGGCGTCTTGCCCGCCACATGATCGCGAATGGCGGCCTGCACACGCGACATGTCGTCCGAGTGCACCAGGGTGCGCCAGTCCGGCGCATGGCCCACCTCAGCTTCGTCGTATCCGAGCATCGCCTTCCAGCGCGGCGACAGGTATACGCGATTGTTGAGCGTGTCGAAATCCCACAAACCGTCGTTCGCGCTGTACAGCGCCAGCTCATTGCGCTCTTCCAAATCGCGCAAATGGCGCTGGATTTCGATGCGTTCGAGTCCGGTCGCAAGACTGCTGCCGACCAGCTTCATGAGAAGATGCAGCTGCACTTCCCAAGTTTCGCGCGGCTGCGCACCCGCGATTCCGAGCAGCCCGGCGGGGCGTCCTTCGATGAAATAGCCGATGAGGAGCACCGATCCGATGCCCAGATGGCTCCATAGGGCGGCATCCTCGTGCTGGTCGCCGCGTGGCTTCCCTGTATCGCGCAGCTCCGACACACGCAGCGGTGCGAGACGCGATTGCAGCCACGGCATCGAATCCAGAGACTGGCCCCGCAACTGCTCCGGATTGCCGGTGGCGAGCATGCCGCGCGCCACCTGAATGTCGTTGAACTGCCCGGATTCCGCATCAAGGTGCAGGTGAAAGGCGGCATCCGCGCGCGTGGCCTCGCGCAGCAGCTCCAGATTGGCGCCGATGATCTCGGCGGCGGTAGCGGCGGTCATCGATTGGAAATCGACCGCGATCTTGGTGCAGATCACATCCAGACCGACCGCGGGGCGGGCACCGCGCTTCGGCCACGTCTGCGGAGACAATATGTCCGAGGCGGTAAGATCAGGGTGGCGGGGATCGTGGGGTGCTATTGCCATGCGCCTTCGGAGGTCCCGTTGAAATTGATGCGGTTATAGATCAACAGTTTGCCACCGGATTCAAGCTAAAAACCGAATGCGTCACACAGTTCCTTTCATTCGGGTGCGTACATCTACATCCGGATTCTCGCATAAGTTCTAAGGAATACAAGCTAAGCAATTGTATTGTTGGGTCTTCCTGGGAATCTTATCCCAAAGCGCGTTCGGCCTCCTCAAACAATGCGAGTAGTCGGCTCTCCATGTCCAGCTGTAATCGCTCGAGCCCCGCCGCGTCCAGACCCTTGGGCACGTAGACCGGCTCCCCGACCGCGATCGCGGTTCTCGAGAAGGGCAAGGGAATCACGAAGCGGTCCCACTTGATTTTGAGCGCGCGCGTGGAGGCGTAGCTCAAGGGGATCATGGGCCGCCCCGACAGTTGCGCGAGCAGCACTGCGCCGGGCTTGAACTTCCAGGGCGGACCACGCGGACCATCCGGCGTGATCGCCGGCGACACCGCCTCGTGGGACAGCGCCTGATAATAGTCGCGCAGCGCTCGGGCCCCGGTATGCGTGGAGGAGCCGCGTATCACCTCGCCGCCCAGATCCCGCACGATCATCGCGCCGATCTCCCCGTCGACCGACGGCGAGATCAGAAAGCCCAGTTTCAATCCCGCGCGGCGTTGCTCGAGCAGGTGTTTGACGCAAAACAGCGTGTGCTGGTGCCAGTACACCGGGATGAAAGAGGGCGCACGCTCGAGCGCCGCCGCGATGTGCTCGGCACCCGACACGCTGACGACGCGCGACCACCGCCACACCAGCCTCACCAGCGACAAACCCACCGGCACGAGGATCTTGTATAGAAGCAGGCGGCCGCGAGTCAGGCGCCTGCCGGAGCGGGTTTGCTGTTCGTAAATGGTATTGCGAAGGCCGCCACCGGGATTTTCTTCCACGACGGCATTGTAACGCCCCTGCTCGCATCACCGCGCCCCGATCACTGCGCTCCCATCGCCCTGCGGAGGCTACGTTACAATAGGCCGATGCAAGCCCTAACACTGCCCCCAGGCCCTGCCGAGGGCTTCGATCTCGGCGGCAGCGATGAGACCCTCGCGCGCCTGCGGCGCTATTTCGCCGAGTTCGGCGACATCTACCGGGTCTTCGCCCCGGGACGGGGCGTGTACAACTACGTCGTCAACCACCCCGACGACATCAAGCGGGTACTGCTCTCGAATCATCGCAATTACACCAAGGGTGAAGGCATGGACCGGGTCAAGATCCTGCTCGGCAACGGCATCATGACCAGCGAGGGGGATCTTTGGCGCCGTCAGCGGCGCATGATGCAACCCTCGTTTCATCGCCGGGTCATCGACCGCTTCAGCGCCCTGATCCGCGAAGTCAACGACAAGTTCGCGGCGCGCTGGGCGGACCATGCGGCGCGCGGCGAAGCGGTCAATTTGAGCGACGACGCCAGCGAGCTGACCCTGGAAATCGTGCTGCATTCGATTTTCGGCAGCGATTTGCAGCGGCTTGAGAAGCAGCTCGGCGCGAACCCTTTCGAAGTGGTCGCGAAGGAGCAGAACCGCGATTTGAAATTCGCGTTCCGGTTCCGCTCGCTGACCAAGCTGGTCGCGGAACTGATCGAGCGCCGCCGCCGCCACCCTGCGGAGCATTTCGACTTCCTGGCCATGTTGATGGCGACCCGCGACCGCGAAACGGGACAGGCCATGAGCGACAAGGAACTGATCGACGAAGTGCTGACTCTCATCGTCGCGGGGCACGAGACCACGGCCGCGGCGCTGACCTGGACTTGGTACCTCATCACTCAGCATCCCGACACACAGCGTGAGCTGCAGGCCGAAGCCGACCGTACCGGTTCCGACCGTACGCTGGGGCTCGATGCCGCCGAGTCGCTGCAATTCACGCATCAAGTGGTGCAGGAAGCGCTGCGGCTGTATCCGCCGGGCTGGCTCATCACCCGGCGCACCATCGAGGCGGACGAACTCGGCGGCTACCCCGTGGGTCCCCGCACGGATGTGTTCATCAGCCCGTACATGCTGCACCGGCATCCTGCCTTCTGGAGCGAGCCGGAGGAATTTCGTCCCGATCGTTTCGCGGGCGCAGATGCCGAGGAGCGGCATCGATTCGCGTACATCCCCTTCGCGGTCGGGCCGCGGCACTGCATCGGCGAGAACATGGCCATGTTCGAGATGATTGTGCACGTTCACGGCATGTCGCGCCGCTTCCACCTGACCCGCGCGAGCAACGAGCCCATTGAACTCGAGGCGCAGATCAATCTGCGTCCCCGCTCCAACCTCATGATGAAAGTGACCCTTCGATGAATGACTCGAACCGCCTGATGAGCTACACCACCCTGGTCGACGTCCTCGAGAGCAATCGCGGGGTCGACCGTGCCGTCACCTACGTCGAAGGAGAGAATTCAGAGCGGCGGGTGCCTTACGGCGACATCTACCAGCGGGCGCTCGGCATCCTGTACCACCTGCAGGCGCTTGGCGCGCAGCGCGGCGACAAGATGATCATCTTCCTGAGCAATAACGAGCAGTTCCTCGACGGCTTCTGGGCGGCGGTCTGCGGCGGGATCACGCCGGTGCCGCTGGCCGTCGGCATCAGCGACGAGCACCGGCACAAGCTGCTGCGGGTTGCGCGCAAGCTCGGCAATCCCTTGCTGTACACCGACGCCAAGAGCTTGGACCGTTTGGGGACCCTTGCGGCCGAGGTGGGCGAGTCAGCCGTGTTCGAGGACCTCAAGGCGCGCAGCTTCCTGGTCGAATCCATCACCGACATCTCGCGCCCGGGCAAGCTGCATCGGCCTACACCTGCGGATCTGGCCTTCATCCAGTTCTCTTCCGGTTCGACCAGCGAACCGAAGGGCGTGATGCTCACCCACGGCAATTTGATCGCCAACGCACAGGGTGCGACCGCCGTCGGCAAGTACAACGACCAGGACGTCACCTTAAGCTGGATGCCCTTGACGCACGACATGGGGTTGATCGGGTTCTACCTGATACAGTTCGCCAACCGCGCGCACGTCAATCTGATGCCGACCGAGCTGTTCGTGCGCCGCCCTCTTCTATGGCTCCAGGTCGCCTCGAAGAAGCGTGCCACCCTTACCTGTTCGCCGAACTTCGGGTACCGGCATTTCCTGAAGGTGTTGGGAAACCGCCGCCTCGACGGAGTCGATTTGTCCTCGATACGTCAGATCTACAACGGGGCGGAACCCATCTCGGTGGCGCTGTGCAACGAGTTCATGAGCGCGCTTGCCTACACCGGGCTCAAGCATCAAGCCATGTACCCTGTCTACGGTCTCGCGGAGGCCTCGCTGGCGGTGGCGTTCCCGGAGCCCGGGCTCGACTTCCGCTGGATTCGGGTGAATCGGCACAAACTGGGGGTGGGCTCGACCATCGAAGTCAATCCCGCCGAGCCGCGCGATGCGCTCGAACTCGTGTGCGTCGGTCGAACGGTGCCCAACAGCGAGCTGCGCATCGCGGACGCTTCGCGTGCCGCCCTTGCCGAGGGCAGGGTCGGGCACATCTTGATTCGCGGCCCCAATGTGACCCGCGGCTATTTCGGCGATCCTGAAGCGACCGCGCAGGCCATCGGCGCGGACGGCTGGGTGGATACCGGCGATCTTGGCTTCATGCACGAGGGATCGCTGTACATCGCGGGCCGCAGCAAGGAAATCATCTTCGTCAACGGCCAGAACTACTATCCCTACGATTTGGAGAACATCGCGCAGCGGGCGCAGGGCCTCGACCTCAACAAGGTGGTGGCCGCGGGGGTTGCGCGCCCCGGAACCCAGGGTGAGGAATTGGTGGTGTTCGTGCTCCACCGCGGCAGCATGCAGGAGTTTCTTCCCATCGCCGCCGCCGTGCAACGCTTGATCAACGAGCACACGGGCCTCGAGGTCGCTCAAGTCATCCCGACCAAACGGATTCCCAAGACCACCAGCGGCAAGGTGCAGCGGCACCTATTGGAATCGTCCTATGCGGACGGCGAGTTCGACGCCGATCTGAAGGAGCTTCGGGCGCTGCGCGAGTCGCAGGCGGGCGCGGGGGTTTCGGGCACCGAGCTCGAAACGCGTCTGCAATCGATTTGCGAAACGGCATTGCCGGGCAAGAGAATCGATATCGGCGACAATCTATTCGACATCGGCGCGAGCTCGCTCAAGCTGATCGAGATACACGAAAACATCGACCGTGAATTTCCGGGACTCATCGATCTGACCGAGCTGTTCGATCATCCGACCATCGCGGACCTGGCAAAGCACTTGGAGGGCAAGCTCAAGGCGGCGCCGGCCTAAAGGGCCGCGCCCGCGCCGCAGGTGTCGCAATCGTCGATTCTTCCCGGTGTCGAAGCCGCGCCGGCTGTCAATCGGCGCCGTACAGGGGTTTCTTCAGCCGCCAGCGCCGATACGACCACAGCCAATCTGCCGGCCGGTCGAACACGTCTATTTCGCAGGCGCGCGCGTAGCGCTCGGTCACCGTGTTGGGCGTCGTCGTCTCGCGCCCGTCCCAGAGAGGTTTGAGCTCGACCGAGTAGTAGCCGCGCCTGACTCTGCGCACCCCCACATACAGAACGGGCAGGCGCGTCGCGCGCGCGATTTGTTCGGCTCCGATGTAGAACGCCGTGTCCTGCCCCAGGAAATGCGTCCAGTAGCGCTTGTCCGTCGACACCGGTGCCTGGTCTGCGTTCATGGCCACTGCGCGCACGATCCCCCGCCGCTTCAAGAAATCCGTCAGCAGTTCCTTGGCCGGCACCAGCCGAGCACCGAAGCGGGAGCGGATCTTGAGCATCAATCGCTCCGCCCATTGATCGTGCAAGGGTTTGTAGGCGGCATCGACGGGATAGCCCAATTGCAAGGTGACCCCGTGCAGCAGCCACTCCCAGTTGCCCAGGTGCGAAGTCACGAACATGATCGACTTGCCGGCATCCAGGTAGCGGCGGGCGACGTCCAGGTTCTCGATGCGCATGCGCGCGCACATGTCGTCCGCGCTCATCGACACCGATTTAAGCACCTCGACCATGACGTCGCAGAAATTCTTCAGGAATTGCTTGTGGATGAGTTCGCGCTCCGCCTCGCTTGAGTCGGGAAAAACCTTTTGCAGCTGGTCGCGAATCACCCGATGCCTATGCCGCACGACATAGAACGCCAGCAGGTACAGGAAGGTGGAGAATGCGTACAGCGCCCGCATGGGAAGGCGCGAGATGAGTTTGATCATGGGCCCGGCAAGTTTACGGTATCCGCGGCCATTTCCCAGCGCCCCGCCCGCGCCTTGCGGTGTTCATTGCACTGCGTCAGACTGAGCCGATATGAATCACGGCTCGGTTCCTAGGTGAGCTCGCGGCCGGTGCCGCTGTTTTGCTCGAGCGGCCGGCGCGGCTACTCAAGCCTGGTCGGCGACGATCCGCACCGCGTCGTCGCGCGCAAGCTCGAGCGGGAAATAGACGTACGATTCACGGCCGTCGAGTGCACGATCCAGACCCCTGAGGGCGTGGTGCATGCAAGAGCGGGAGATGCCATCATCACCGGAACGGCCGGAGAGCACTGGCGCGTCTCGCGCGCGCGGTTCGCCGACAAGTACCGGCCGGTTCCGCCGACCGTGGCCGGTGAGGCGGGACGCTACGTGAGCCTCCCGAATCGAATCTTGGCGGTGCCGATGAGCGAGAGCTTCGAAGTATTGCTGGCCGACGGGGTATCCCGCCTGCATGGGCGCCCGGGCGAGTGGCTGGTCGACTACGGCGATGGCAGCCTCGGGATCGTGTCCGAAGACATCTTCGCCTCCACCTACACCATCGTCGGGTGACTCAAGCGTGGCACTCCATCAAGCCATTCAGCGACTGCTATTGATCGGCGCACATGTAGAGTCGTTGCCGCCCGCTCCCGAGCCGCAGCCGCCGCCCGCGCTGCTGCCGCTCATTCACGCCAGTGCCGACTCGCACCGACGGTTCGACGACCGCGCCATCCACTTCGGACATCGCTACCGCAGCGGCTTCTGGGCCATTTATCTGCTGAGCGCGATTGCCGTACTGTTTGCCGTGATGCCCCTGGCGCTCGGTTGGGACAGCGCGAACCACCTGCTTCACCCTTTCGCGGGACTGTGGGCTGTCGGCGAAGTGATGGTGATCGGCACAGTCAGCACCATCTACTGGCTGGGTCACCGGCGCGATTGGCAGGCGCAGTGGCTGCGCGCACGAACCACCGCGGAGCTGAGCTGGTACATGCCCATGCTCGCGCCGCTGCTCGATTTTTCGAAGCCGACGGACGAGCCCAATTGGTATCTGCGAGTGTTCGATCCCGGCCAGCATCTGCGCGGTGCGGATGACGTCGCCAATCTGTGCGCGCAGATGGAGCCCCTGGCGCGCAAGCTTCTCGCGACCGCATGGGCCGATCCGGCCTTCATCTTGAGCTACGCCAAATGGACCATGGATATTCTCGAGCAGCAGCGGCACTACCACTACCGGGTCTCGAGCAAGCAACACGCCCTGCAGCATCGTGTGCACACCGTGAACACCGCGCTGTTCGCGCTCACGGCCTTGGGTGCGCTCATGCACCTTGCGGTGCACACGCTCTGGCTGTCTCTGGTGACCACCTTCTTCCCCGCCCTCGGCGCCTCCCTGCACGGAGCGCTCGCCCAGTCCGAGGCGTACCGCCTCGGCAGCACTTCGGCGCGCTTGGTCGCCGAGTTGCAGGCTGCGATCGCCAGGATTCGCGGCGCGCTGGATGAGCGCGGCACCACCGGGGACGTACAGGCTCTCAAAGCGGCCACCGAGGCGGCCATCGCGCTGATCCTCGAGGAGCACCAGGACTGGCACCTTCTGGTGCGGCCGCATAATTTGCCGCTTGCTTGAAGACAACGGATGGATTGAAGGGGATTTTTTTGGTCGAACAATTAGATTTAGAATGTAGTGTAACTTATTAATAGTTATAAATATTATGGCATGACAAACCGACCGATCAATCTCGGCCGAAGCTGACCGGTCTCGCTGATGATCACTTACCGGGGACGATAAGGCCCGCCATCGTGTCGCCAAGCCCAAGTGCCGCCGGCCGCAGCGACACACGTCGGAATGAGCGCAGGGTTACGGCGTGGTCGCCGAATACATCGCTTTTCATTCCATCGGCAGTGTAGTTCGCGGGTGAATAAACCCCCAACACCAGTCGGTTCTTCCCCGCACTGTCGCAGTAACGCAGCGCGGGTCCATGGTCCGCGGTTATCGCAAACTCCAACCGCACCTTGCCACCCGCACCATGGCAAATCGCCGTTGCAGTGCAAAGTGCGGTGAAATTCGGGGTTAGAATCATGGCCTGCGATGAAGAAGATCACGCCCAGGGAATTTCGAAACGCCTTCATGGCCGTCATGAAGGCGGAGTACGAGAGCCTTCGCACGGCGGCGGGCTTCGAATCAAAATCATTCACATATTTCATGCGCTCGAACATCTTCCCCAGGATCGCGAGGAATCTTGGCCTGCTGGCCTGGAACAGGGAGTATTACGCGCTCGATGGCATGTTCTACGAAGAGCGCGGCAGGGATCATTCCGGAAAATACACGACGTACGCCAAATGGATCTCGGTAGCGTTGGAACATGAGACCAAATCCGCCAACACCCTCGAATCCATCGCCAAGCTGCAGATGTTCAACGCCCCGCTCAAGGTATTGATCACCTACGCGGCCGAAGGTGTCGAAAGCGACTCTCTGCTGCTCAGGTACGTGTCGGTCATCGGCGAGTCGGATATATTCAACGACTTCTCATCCCTGCGGCAGCAGCTCGTGATCCTGGGGACCCCGAAAACGCTGCGGGATTGGCGGTTTTACGTCTACGAAAGCGACGGCTTCGTGCTCATGCTGCCGGGGTAGGGCAGAATTCCGTGCGAATGCGAACGCGATAACGGTTTGCGGTGAATTATGTCGTCCCGCACAACGTGCAGAGGATTTATGATGGGCGGGAGTAGAGTGCAATACCGCCTGATTGCAGGATTTCGTGTCAATGAGCGATACGGTGAAGATCAAACGACCCCTTTTCTGCCGCCGCCGCGAGGATCTCGGCGGCCGCATCAAGGAGGATCCGCCGGGAAATGCCGTCAAGGTGAGAACTCGCGCGCACGACTCACAAGAAGATCCTTCCGATGACTTATTGGAACTCACGGATAAAACAGAAAGGAGCCCGGAGGGCTGAACGATGCCGCTGGCGTACGATGCGAGTCGCACGGCGCTGTACCACCCGGAGCGGCAGGATACGCTCTTCGTGGGCGGACAAACTTACGCGCCGTTGCAACTTGCGGTAGAAGCGGCGCGACTCGCCTACTATAGAGCGGAAGCGTCTCCGGCTGAGCGGGCACGGCTGGCGGACGCGTTGGCCCGGGTGGGATTTGCCGGCCTTGTCCTGTTTGCCGACTTCAGGAGCGGCGCAGCCGCTTTCGCAGCGCGCCGCAGCACCGATGGAACGACGCTCCTCTCGTTCAGAGGGACGCAGCCGGATAATTACCAGGATTTGATAACGGATCTACGCGCCAATTTGGTCCCTTGGCCTGAATCCGCGGGGCGCGTCCATGATGGATTCGCGGTTTCTGTCCGTGCGCTCCGGCCACAGATTCTCGAATGGATCGAAAGTGCAAAGCCTGATCCCGGCAAGTTGATTCTTACCGGCCATAGTTTGGGTGCCGCGATGGCAACGTTGGCGGCGTCGATTTGGCGTCCTGCGTGGCTGGTGACGATCGGGTCGCCGCGGGTTGGCGATGCTGCGTTCATCGGGACGGTGCGGGCGACGTACAGCGCGCGATTCGTCGATTGCTGTGATGCGGTGACCGAAGTTCCGCCGGAAATTGGCGGCTACGTGCACATAAAGGCCTGCACGTACATAACCCGGGACGCGGGAATCGTCGAGAATCCGGACTCCGCGTTCGTTCAGTCTGATCGATCGCAGGGGCGCGCCGATTACTTTCGGTTGTACTCCGGGCAACTCGAGCGCAACGTGACCGTGCGAGAACTCGCCGATCATGCACCCATCAATTACGCGCGTGCGATGTTCGAACCGGCGAGGTGAAGGCGGAAATCGTCATTTCGCTCCCGCCGTGAATCGGGACGCAATCTCTCGCGCTTGTGCAATGAGGGGATGCGCGGGGTCAAGATTCGACACGAGGTGGGTCAATGCCTCCTCGGCGGTTGCCGAGGCGATCTTGCGACCGGATCCCGCCTCAGCGCGTGCACGAAGCACCAGTGCCTCGCCGACCCACGACGATGATCTTGGATCGACGGCGCTGATACGCGCCAGATCGAGCGCCGCTTGCGCGTGCTGCTCGGCTTTGGCGTAATCGTGCTTTGCCAGCAGAGCCGAGCTTCGCAGCGCCTCCAGCTCGCGCGCATCGGGGTTGCTATTCTGCCGGCGCGACGCGATCAGCGCACCCGCACGCTCGAGCGATTGCAAAGCCTCTTCGGGGCGGTTGCGGCCGATGTCGAGGCGTGCGCTCACCAGCAACAGGCGAACCGCCTCGATTCCCTTCTCGCCCGCAGCCAACCGATGCTCTTCATCCGGCAAAAGCTCGGCCCAGCGGCTCTCCGCCGTGGCGAGGTCCGCGCGCGCAAGGGCGGCGGTCACGGACGACGCGCGCAAGAGCGAAGCCTGATAGCTGATGCCTCCCTGCTCGGCCTTGCGCGCCGCCTCGAGGATGGCGGGCTCCGCCTGCTGCGCGTCCCCCCTGTCGAGGCGGGACAACGCCCAGCAGCTCTCGGTGCTGGCGCCCATATCGGCATAGGCTGAATCGTGTCGCACCCTGGCGGTGCCGGCGTCAATGTACGCAACCGCTTTGCTCGGCTGTCCACCATAACGCAGGGCGGCGCATACGCCGTTGAGATAGGCCACGTAGGCGCCGGTGTCCGCACGCCCCACCGCGCTTGCCAGCGCCACGTTACGGCTGGCGACCTCCCACGCCTCGCGGTATTGTCCGGCCATCGAAAGCGCGCGCATGAGATCATTCGACGTCGCAAGATAGCGAGACGATCCATGCATTCCCGCTCGATCGAGATCAGCGACGGCCGTACGCAGGTGGTCGATGGCGCGCGCGAAGTCGCCGTCCTCCTGCACGACAAAGGCTTCGGCGGTGGCGCACTCTGCCTCAACGCCCGGAGGCAGCGGATCGAGCCGGCGCAGTTGCGCAAGGCCCTGCGCAAGCTGAGCGCGCGCCGCGCTGAAATCGCGAGCGATGGCGAGATCCTCCGTGCGAATGCAGGCGAGCTGCCCGATGATGTCCGCATCATCGAAGCGATGCCCGATGGTCTCCGCCTCGACGACGACCTGCGCCGCGGTGTGAAAATCGCCAATATCGATGTAGCGCCCTGAAACGTCGATCAAGAGGCGTGCCGCCAGCAGCGGGTCGTTGCGGAATCGGGCCGCCAGAAATTGACGCGCCCGATCGAGCCGCTGGCTCTCTGCGCTGGAGGAAAGCCTGCTCAGCTTGTCGTCCAAAATGTATTGCGTGAGATCGGCTTGTGCATTGGCCCGCTTGGCCTCTTCCAGGGCGCGGTCGCGCTGCGCACGCGCCACCTGCATCTGGCTGAGTGCGAATGCGCTGGTGACGATGAGGCCGAGGGCGACCAGCAGGCCTGCCACGACGCTTCCTCGGTTGCGCCGCATGAATTTCGCGACTCGATAGGGAACCGTGTCGGGCCGCGCGCTGATCGGCTCGTGGGAGAGGAAGCGCCGCAAATCCTCAGCGAATGCCGCGACTGACGCGTAACGCTCCGCGGGGTCTTTTTTGAGAGCCTTGCCGAGTATGGTGTCGAGGTCGCCTTCGAGAGCGCGGCGCCTTGAAGTATCTCCACCTGCGACCGTCGAGGGGCGCGGCGCCTCGTCCTTGACGACGGCATGGATCAGCTCGGGAGTCGATCGAGCGCCGCTGCCCAGCGGGTGCGCACCGGTCAAAAGCACATAAAGCACGAGTCCGAGCGCGTATACGTCGGTCGCCGTGGTTACGGGCCCGCCCAGAAGCTGCTCCGGGGAAGCGTATTGAGGTGTCAACGCCTGAGTGCCGGTTTGAGTGAGGGCGGCGTCGCCGTCCTGGGTAAGAAGCTTGGCGATACCGAAATCGAGCAGCTTCACGTTCCCTTCGCGGGTGACGAAGACGTTAGTGGGCTTCAAGTCGCGATGTATGATGAGATGGCTGTGCGCGTGGCCGACCGCAGCGAGCACGCCCTGGAACAACGCGACTCGCGCATCGACGCCGAGTTCAAGGCGATCGCAGTACGCGTCGATCGGCTCGCCTTCGACATACTCGAGCACCAGGTAGGGCTGCGAATCGTCGATGACCCCTGCATCGATGAGGCGCGCGATGTTGGGATGATTCAGCAGGCCGAGCATTCGGCCCTCGCTCCGGAATCGCTCTTCTCCGGCCCGGCCGAGCCAGTAGGCATGGACGAGCTTGATCGCGACCGTACCCTCGAATCGTCCGTCGGCTCGGCGTGCTTGCCAGACGCTGCCCATGCCGCCACGACCGATCTCGGATTCGATGATGTAGGGACCTACGCGGCGTCCGATGAGGGTCGCACCGGCCATCGGTTCGCCCGGAAACGGCGAGTCGGACAGGAACTGTCCGTATCCCTTGCAATCGCGCACCGCGAGCGCTCGTACCACCTCGGCGGCGATATCGGTATGGGTGGCTGCAAGCTCGGCGAGCCACGGCCCACGCTCCGACTCCTGCATCTCCAGAGCGCGGTCGAGGTAATCGCTGAACATGCGCCATTGCTGTTCCGACAGGTCCGGCATCGGACTCCCTCCTGAGATGCTCTCATTGCCTATCGCTCAAATCGGAATCTCAACTCAATTCGAGTCACTCGCTCCGCTGCGGCGCTAGGTCTCGTTCAATTCCTTGAATAGAATCAGGCGCGCCTTCTCCCAGTCGCGCATGACGGTGCGCAGCGAGGTCCCCCGCTGCAAGGCGATGTCTTCGAAGGTGAAGCCGCAGAAGTATTTGAGGTCCACCACCCGGGCAAGGCGCGGCTCGCGCACCGCGAGCTCATCGAGTGCGTCCGACAATCGCGCAAGTTCGGTCGCGCTCTCTGCGGGCTCCTCGACCTGCGTCGGCAGCTGGGCGATGTGATAGGCCCCGCCGCGCTTCAGCGCACGCCGCTCGCGCACGAGATCGATGATGAGACCGCGCATCACTCGCGCCGCATATCCCATGAATCGCTCTCGATCGGGGAAATGCGCCTCGCGATTTTCCATTCCGATATATGCTTCATGGAGCAGCGTCGTCGGGCTGACCAACCCTGCCTCGTTGCTGCGCAGTTGACGCTCCGCGAGGCGCCTGAGATCGCCGTAGAGCGCGGCGAATAGCTGCCGATTCTTGGCGACATTGCTCGAATCGGATCGCTGCTCCGCGATTTCCGGTGGCTCAAACTCCATGCGCGAACTCCCAGAAAGGCAACTCAGCATGCCGAATCGAGAGCCAGGCCGCAACCGGCCGCCGCAGCCGCCGGTCCCTTATGTCATACGGCGCCTCACAGCAGCATGCAACATCGGTCGAGTCCCATGTCAGGGTTGACCCGCCGATTCCGTTCTATGCCATAGGGACCTTGCATCCAGGGATGAACCATATGAACAACCGTATCTCCCGCGTTCGCGGGCGTAGAAAGCCGATCCGGCCGGCCTCCCCGCTCGCACGCTCTGCGATCTTCGCGCTCGCATGCGTAACCGCAATCTGCGGCGCTGCCCGCGCAGACCTGCCCGATGCGGCGCCGCAGGATCTGCAACTGTTCTTCGATCGCACCGGCATCATTGGAACGCTGAACGTGAATGGACCGGTCAATGAACAGGGCGCGTTCTTTCAAAGCCTCGGGACGAATGGCCGGACGTGCGCCACCTGCCATGTCGCAAGCCAAGCCATGGGCTTGGGCGCGCAGGGAATCCAGCTTCGATTCTTGCAAACCAGGGGGAAGGACCCATTGTTTGCCGCGGTCGACGGTGCGAACTGTCCGAACGCCCGCACAGGCAATGCCGCGGACCATAGTCTGCTCCTGACTCGCGGCCTCATCCGCATCTCCCTTCCACTGCCCGCGAATGCGCAGTTCAGCGTGGCGGTGGTCCACGACCCCTATGGATGTGCGCTGCTGCCGGGCGCGAACGGCGCCCAACCCGCCGTCTCCGTGTACCGGCGGCCGCTGCCGACGACCAATCTCAATTTCTTGAGCACTATCATGTTCGACGGCCGCGAGACGCACGCGGCGCTCAACAACGGGCAGACTTTCCTCGCAAACCTGAACACCGATCTTACGCAACAGGCACTCGATGCAATCACCATTCACGCGCAGGCGGCCCAGCCTCCGACCGCGAGCCAGCTCGCGGACATCGTGGGATTCGAGCTCGGCTTGTTCAGCGCGCAGGTCTACGACGCGGGCGCAGGCTCGCTCAGTGCGCAAGGCGCCCATGGAGCGCCCGTCAACCTCGCAGGCCAGCCGTACTATCCCGGTATCAACGACTCCTTGGGCGCAGATCCCAGCGGCGCGGCCTTTAACGCGGCATCCATGACACTGTTCGCCGCATGGTCGAATCTGAACGACGGGGATGAGGTGTACCGCGATGCAAAGCGACGCAAGATCGCAGCCGGCGAAGCCCTCTTCAACAGCGCACCGGTGCAGATCTCCAACGTACGAGGATTGAACGACAGTGCGGCGCTCGGCAAGCCCAGTACGTTTACGGGCACCTGCACGACCTGCCACGATGCGCCGAATGTCGCAGATCACTCACTTCCGCTGCCCCTCGATATCGGCACAGGGCACTCGGTGCTGCCGAGCGTCGAAGCGGACCCGAACATTGCCGCGGCGCTTGCGCAGCTTTCGATGCCCGACCTGCCGGTTTATCTCGTCAGCGGTTGTCCGAATCCCTTCAATCCCGGACAGCCGGAGTCGTTCTACACGACCGACCCGGGTAAGGCGCTCATCTCAGGGCTGTGCGGCGACTTCAACCGCGGCAAGGGCCCGATTCTGCGCGGGCTTGCCGCACGCGCTCCGTATTTTCATAACGGCGCCGCCGCGGACTTGAACGAGCTGGTGAATTTCTACAATCTGCGCTTTCAAATGAATCTGACGGAGGAGCAAAAAGAGGATCTGGTTGCGTTCCTCAATTCGCTGTGAAAATCCGCTCTCCCAAATCGGGTATCATCTGCAAAGTGCAGAAGCGGCGGTGATCACCTAACGCACGGCGGCCGCTATAGGTAGTGCCATGCGCATTGTATTCGGTCGTGTCTTTTTTGCCGTCGCGGCGGCGAGCCTTGCGATATTGAGCCTCAGCTACGGCGAGTTCGGGCCGTCGGGACGGTCCCTACCCGGCTGGATTCCCTGGCGTGAAACATGGGTTTATGTATCCGCGGTGCTTCTCTTGGCCGCCGGCGCGGGTCTTTGCCTCTCGCGCACTGCAGTGACGGGCGCGTTGACGATCGCTGCGTACCTTGCGGTCTGGGCCGCGCTTGGTGTGCCCCCGATCCTCTCCAAACCGCTGAGCATCGGCGCCTGGTACGGATTTTGCGAAGCGATGACCTCGCTTGGCGGCGCATGGATCCTTTATGCAATGTTGCGACGGCAGTCGCGAAGGTCGGAGATACCGATCGCCGGCGAGCGCGCCGTGCGCGTGGCGCAGGTTCTATTCGGCCTCACCTGTGTCTTCTACGGGTCTTCGCACTTTGTCTACGCCGACTACACCGCCGGCATGGTGCCTGCCTGGCTACCTAATCGGTTGGGACTGGCTTACTTTACCGGGCTCGGCCACATTGCTGCGGGAATTGGCATTGTTGCCGGCATTCTCCCCCGTCTCGCGGCCGCCCTCGAAGCGATCATGATGAGCCTGTTTGGCCTCCTGGTATGGGTACCGAGTTTTTTTGCGCAGCCACGGCCCCAATGGGCGACGCCGCCCCACAATCAGTGGTCGGAACTCGTTGTGAACCTGCTGTTGGCCGCCTCCGCGTGCATTGTGGCAACTTCTTTGAAAAACGGCCCCTGGGGCTTCGGCGCGCGCGCGCTCGACCTTGGTACGCCGAAACAAACGCACACCTAACAGTCCGTGGGGAAACAGGCCGCTCGAATCCAGGGATGTCGATCGATGCGACTCGAGAAAAACACGACGTGCCTCTTTGCGGTGGGCACGTGGCTCTCAGCGGGAGAGAAATTCGCGCATCGCCAGCGCGATCGACTCAGCGTGCGTTTCCAACGCGAAGTGCCCGGTATCGAAGAAGCGGACGTCCGCACGCGGAATGTCGCGCTTGAATGCGTTCGCGCCGGGCAGAAAGAACGGATCGTGCTTGCCCCACACGGCGAGGAGAGGCGGTTTGTGGGTGCGGAAATAATCCTGGAAAGCCGAGTACAGCGCGATATTGTTCTTGTAGTCGCCGAATAGATCGAGCTGCGCCTCATCCGCGCCCGGACGCGCGAGGTAGAAATTATCGAGCGATAGACCGTCCGGTGAAACGTACGCCGCATCGGGCACACCGTGGGTGTACTGCCAGCGCGTCGTCTCCGGAGCGAGGAATGTCCGCAAGGCGTTGCGATTGGCCGTCGAGGGATCTTCCCAATACGCGCGGATCGGGTTCCAGCCCTCGCTCAAGCCCTCCTCATAGGCGTTGCCGTTCTGAGAAATAATCGCAGTGACCCGCTCCGGGTGCCACGTGGCCAGCCGAAAACCCGTGGGGGCGCCGTAGTCGAACAGGTACATCGCGAAGCGGTCGAACCCCACGACCTCGGTAAAGCGGTCGATGACGCGGGCGATGTTGTCGAAGGTGTATTCGAATTGGCTCCGCGGCGGCATATCCGACTGACCGAAGCCCGGCAGATCGGGCGCGATCAGGTGGAAGCGATCCGCCAAGAGCGGGATCAAATCACGGAACATGTGGCCGGCGCTCGGGAAGCCATGCAGCAGCAGCAGCTTGTGCGCGCCGGGCGCTCCGGAACCGGTCGTCCCAGCAGGCCAGCAATCCTCTCAAGACAAGTGGCCATCGAGTGCCCCACGAATTGTTCAAACATATCCTCGAGCGTGACCGGGATACCAAGCTCATTCAGCATGTTCGCGAAAATTCGATTGGTGATCAGCTCGCTATCCACCAACACTCCATCGCAATCGAAAATTACCAAGGCAAATCGACTCGGATTCATGGGTTCCGCCTATTTGAAAACGTTATGGATGCACTCCGACGGCAAAAGCTCCCCTAGCGTTCGACCCGCCGAGGCCATGCAGCTCTGACGTTAAACCGCGGTGGTTGACTCCGATGGGGTATCGCTGAATTTTCAGCGATACTGGGGAAGCTTCTCTTGCTACTTTGAGGAATAATTCGCTTCGAGTGACAGTTCGTCTCCGAACGGCGGGAACCGCACATTGCGAAGAGGTCCTTTATGCCCACACCGGTAATCCGACCAATCGATCGGCTTCAAGTACTTCGTCTGCCAGAAGTCTGCAAGGTAACCGGTTTGTCTCGTTCGATGATCTATCAACTGGAGGCTGATAAGCACTTTCCCAGCCGAATTAAGATTGGCATCCGCGCTGTTGGATGGCTCGAGGGTGAGGTGCAAGACTGGCTGACGATCCGGATAAAGCGCAGTCGCGCCCTTGCATCGGATTCCTCGGAATCGACACATCAATAGCCTCGATCATCACGCCGTCCCGGTCTGGACAGGATCTTACTTCCCATGAAACCCGCCACGGTACGCAGCGCGACGGATAAGGCACGCGGGTCACCGTCCTCTATCATTGCCGCCATGTATGCGGTCAGCTCAGCCTCGTCTCGCAGGTGATCCGCCGCAGTGAATGGGCGGCTTAGGGGTCCGAGCTTTGTGGATTTTCGGGGATACATGAGTCATTCCAACATCGTTTGGGCGCAAGGCAATCCTCTGCTAGAGCCTCTATTTACCAAGAACTAATCTCGCCCGCTCGACCCGCAGCATTTCGAAGGGGTTCATGCAGGTGACTCCGAGGCCGATGCATGCATTCGGAATCTCGATCTTCTTGACAGAATTGGCCGGCACTTCATGCGTCACTACTGTATATCCTACCGCTAACGCCTGCGCGACTAGGTAGTAATCGGCAACCTGCAAGAACGTGTTAACGGCGCCAACCTCATATCCTTGGCCGGTGACCCACTGGCTGACGGTCGCAAGCGCCTTACCCACCCCCGTATCCGGCCTCAGAAAAAACTCATCGCCGTATCGATCGGCCCACTCCGCGGCATCGTCATCGACCAGCTCCGTCCTTACCTTCTCGATGCTGAATACGGTCCCCCTCTGGTTTGATTCCTTCAACCAATCCCAGAAGCCCGGACAGAAGTCGAATCCGTAGTGAAGATTCTTCGCCTGCAGGAAGACGTTGGTGTCGAGGACGTACGGCATCAGCCACCGAACGCCACGCTGCGGCCCAGTTCGTGAAATGTCTCGGTCTTTGAAATACCCAGCATACGCAGTGCGTCCTTATAGAGCGTACGGCCTTCGAGAGTGCTTTCCACCAGCGCCCGAGTGAATCGCCGGCTGTAACGAACGGTGGCGGTGAGGTAGAAGTCGCCTCCGCCTTCGGCTTTGGGTAATTGCGAAATGCGGTCCAGCTCGCTCTGATAGGCTGCCCGCAACTCGTCCCACGTAAGTCGACGGGCATCCCGAAGTCGCTGGAGGATAACCAAACTGCTCACTTTGAATATGCGCACCAGTCTCGCCACCGTGTCCTCCAACGGTTCGTCCGCGCGCAATTCGCTCCGCACGATCTCCAGCGGCGCCAGCAATTCGGCCGCGACCCGGTTGCACCAGGTCTCGACGTCATTTTGATGCTGCGAGGTGGCAGTGGTGTTCGATAAAGCGGTTTGACCCAGCCAAATATGCGCGAGCTCATGCGCCAAGGTAAACATTTGTGCCGATTTCGTGTCGGCCCCGTTGATGAACACCAGCGGCGCGAGATCATCCGACAGCGCGAACCCACGGAACTCCTCTGGATCGAGTGGGCGATGGGTGTTGTTCATCACGATTCCGCTGCACATCACCAGGATGCCGAGGCGATCCGCTTGGCTAATAAACATACGCAGGGCGTCGGTCCAAGTGGCGCAGGTGCGGCGGCGCTCGAGATCGAAAGAGAGCGCCCGACGTATCGCGGCCGCGGTTTCGACAACGGGGCTTTGAAGGTTCGCGGAACCGACGAACGCAAGGCGGTCCGCGCCCGACATTCGGGCATTGTCGCGAAACCAATCCTGCCGCTCCTGACAGGCGTAAATAATATCCCGCAGGTTGGGACTTGCGGGACGCACCCCGCGTACCGCCATGGTCCGAAAATCGGGGACGGGGAGCGGTTCCTCCGGAGGCTCGGGCAGGAAGAAATACCCAACGGGCGCATAGGTCGCCTTGGCAAAGCTCTCGATCTGCTTCAGAGTCGGCTGAATCTCGCCCGACTCCCATTGCTCGAGCTTCGGGAATTTCGACAACAGGTCGTCCACGGTGAAGCCGGCGCGGTCACGCGCCCAACGCAAGAGCTCGGCCTTTACTTCTACTCGCACCATAGATGCAATTTAACCATGCAGTGCCGGCGGTGTCGCGGCTCTCAGCCTAACCTGCCCGACGCAGAGAAACGACGTTCGCGCCCGCGCGCAGCCCATCGAGATAATCCGCCCACGCCTGCATCATCTTGCGGCGTTCGGGAAGTCGCTGGGCTTTGTTATAAGCCGCCCGCACCTGATTGCGTTCGGCGTGCGCGAGCTGTAGCTCGATGAGATCGGGATGGTAGCCTTGCTCATTCAGGCACGTGGACGCCAGTGCCCGGAATCCATGGCCCGTCATTTCGTCGGTCGAATAGCCAAGGCGCCGCAGCGCCCCGTTCACGGTGTTTTCACTCATCGGCCGGGAGCCCGTGCGCAGCGACGGGAACACATAGCGGCCGCGCCCGGTCACCGACTTGAGCTCACGCACCAGCCCCAGCGACTGGGTGGATAAGGGCACGATGTGTTGCTCGCGCATTTTCATCTTCTCGGCCGGGATGCGCCAATGAGGTTCGGTGCTGTCGAGATCGAACTCGGTCCACTCCCCATGACGTAACTCGCCGGGCCGTACGAACAGCAGCGGCGCCAGCTTCAATGCATACGCCGTCACCACATGGCCGGCATAGCCGTCGATGGCCCGCAGCAACTCGCCAATCCGCGCCGGTTCCGTGATCGCCGCGTGGTGTTCCTTGACCACCGGCGCCAGCGCTCCCTTGAGATCCACCGTGGGATCGCGTTCGGCGCGCACGGTTTGCACGGCATAGCGAAACACTTGGGCGCAGCGCTGGCGGGTGCGATGCGCGGTTTCGTGAATGCCCCGGCTCTCGATGCGCTTGAGAACTTTGAGCACATCCACCGCACCGAGCTTGGCGATGGGACGCGAGCCGATGTACGGGAACACCAGGGTTTCAAAGGCCCATCCCGCCTTGGCGGACGTAGCCAGCGCCAGTCTCTTGTCCTGCAGCGCCAGCCATTCGCGCGCGACCGCTTCGAACGTATTCGCATTGGCGAGCTTCTCGGCCTGGCGCTGACTGCTGGGATCGATGCCGGCGGCGAGCTGCCGGCGCGCCGCGTCACGGCGCTCACGCGCTTGTTTCAGTGAGGTGTCCGGGTGCGCGCCCAGGGCGAGGCGGTTCTCGCGGCCGTCATGGTGGTACTTGAGCCGCCACAGTCTGCTTCCCGTCGGAGTGACCTCGAGGTACAGGCCGAGACCATCGAACAGCTTGTAGCCTTCTCGCGCGGCTTCGCGGCGCGTATTGAGGTGTCCGTCAACATGGGGGCATGCACCTTCCGTGGAGTGACGATGCCCCCATTTATGCCCCCACTCCGGCCAGGCTGTCAGGCTGCGAATCTGGCTATTATCGGATCTTAAAAAGCCTTGTTTTATAGTGTTTTTCAGCTGTCGGGTGGACGTCTGCGGACGTTCTCGGAAGTGAGGTCTGGTGCCGCAAAGAGGATTCGAACCCCTGACCCACGCATTACGAACACATCGCGGCCCTCGCGGTAGGTAGTCGAACATAACCGAACGTGGCTCCCGGGGCCTCAGCTGTAAAGTTTGGGTCTCGTCGAGTCACGCCGGATGATACCGGATTGGTAACTGAGCTGTAACTCTTCGGGTAACAGCAAACCTACCGTTTGAGGACGATGCCACGCTTCGCCAAGGTCTTCCGCACTGCCTGGGTGTGGAGCTTTTTGTACAACACATTGAATCTGGGCCAAGTCGGATGTTGCTTGGGGACTTCGGCCGGGTGCGGCGGGACGGCTTCGGTGAGGGCCGACCCCGTGTATCCACCGAAGCGCATCGGAATAGGATACCGCCCCGCCCAGCTTGAATATCGGGACAGGTCTTTAAGAAGCACACAGTCTGCTTTGTTTACCCGGAGATTGGCCCTCTTCACGAGTTCCACGAGATTGTGCGTCGTGGGAAGGAAGTCTTGGGCATCACGCGAGTCCATGGCGACACCGTGTACGTCGCAGTATTCGCCCACGATAACCATCTTCAGTAACGTTTCAATCGCGTAGGCACCAAGCATTAGTGCAACCGGGGCTTGCAACAAATGGGTGATCTCGTTCGACACCACGTTCCGATCCTCCATCAGAATGCATGAGGATCGGTAAAGCTCCCGAGAGTGTTGGAACCAAAGCACAGCCGATTTACCCATCGCATTGAATGCGCGAACATCAGCGGGAACATCGTCGTCGACGAATTCCACCACGCCTCCCCAAAGTTGGCGCACCGCCTTTGCCATAGCTACTGGAAGAGCCTCATCACTTTGTTGAACTCCGCGCTGTCGGGCCGAAGATCTCATGCAGCGGCCAGAAACTCCCTTATCGCCGCCCATCCATTTTGGTACTGCTGGATGCCGACAAGGCGATATCGAGTGATCTTCCCCCATTTGTTCTTTGCGTCCCGCACGCTGGCGACATACGCGACCGGCAACACGTAGAAGTCGGGCTCGAGGACACCTTTATCGCCGTTCTTCTTGGCCTTGTTGTAGCCGCGGTTCAGGGCGACGAACACAACGAAGTCACACTCGAAGTTGTTGATGATAAAACCATCCCAGTCGGTCCGATATCGACTTTTGACCTGAATGCGCGCGGATGTGTTGAGTTCCGGGTTCACGGCAACGAGATCATACCCTGGGTAATTGACGTAGGATTTATATGTCGGTATGCGATCAAGCAGCAGCCGACCGAGCACCAAGAACTCGGCGGCATCGGATTCCAACTTTGTGTCAAGACGTGGTGGCTTCGGCATCCAGGTTTCGGCGTGTTCAATTACCGGAACTGGCTAAAAGTCTTCAACAACTTCATGGTCGAGTCGTACTCGAGTTTGTCACCTTCAAAATCGCACCGGTATAGTCCCTGGAGATTGGAAGGTAGCGGGACGCCTTTTTCGACCAAAAGGATTACCTTTTTGCCGTACAGTGCCATCGCCGCACCGATTTCGATCAGCACATTGTCGTTTAACTTCGCGTGTTCCACGCCATGAGGATCGAGGTATTTGCCCTCGGCGCCAACGTGGATCACGCCCGCACCGCAAGAGCGCATATCTTCGAATACCTTCTCAGGAACAGGTATAGCGGTTGACTCCCTTTCTACGGACACAACCGGTTCGAAACTACCGAAAGTCAGCAACTCCTTGATTTGCGCGACGATCGCTTTCTGTTTGCCATGAGAGATAAATACACGATTGAGCTTGGTATCAAATTGTGCCACGGCCGGTGTAGTAATCGGAGTTTTTACCGCGGGGGCAGGGTCGCTAGGCGCCGGCTCCGGCTCACCTTCTGAAAGCGCGGTTGTAGCGACTGGGGCGGGAACGCCAGGCGAATCCAAATTGATGAAAGGCCCGGTCGGTGTTTCTCTGATAATCCCGGCATATCGACCGTTTGCCTTGATAATTTCGAGCGCAGCCTCTACTCGATCCGCAGGTAGACTCATGGACTTGAGCACATTCGCCGCAATCACATCGGTGGGCAACTTTGCGCGGCGGTAGCGCTCGAAGAATTCTTTCAGGATTCGGGGTTTGAGTATTGCGTCTCTGCGCGCCGCCAAGTCCTGGCCTTCCTCTTCGGGCGCCACAAGCTTTTTCCCCAGGGCTGTGAGCTTCATTTTGCTGGCATTGACGCCGCCGTCCGTAAGTCCGTAGGCAATCGAAGCGCCCGCTATGCTGGGCCATGCGCTGCTTGTGGGGCTTATACCAAGGGCCAGGGCGATGTCCGGCGGCGAACCACCGTCGCCCGCGAAGTTGTTAACGATTTCGGACGCGACTCTCTGAGCCTGTTGGAGGCTGGTCTGTGGAAAATCCGCCTGTTTGAAGTAATTACGTCGTTCCGACGCCGAAGCAGCCGGCTTAGCGGGTTTTGAGGGATTCTCGCTCGAATGTTTTTTTGCCATCTCTGATCTTCCTTGAGGGTGTTGTCCAGTCGAATATAAATATATAGCGCTACCGATTTTACACCCGCAGCAAGCCATTTGGGCTTGGAGCGATCCCGCGAATCAGCCCGCCAGAGGCTTTTTACTTTGGGGGTGTCGGCTTTTGACCGGCGTTGCGCTGGTTCAGTCGCGTGACGGCCGCTTTGAATCCGGACTCGGCCTTGAGCAATTCGCCGGTCCGGCTGGCCAGCGCCGTGAGAACCGTCCGGATGTCCTGCGCTATCTCCAAGCACTCCACGTCGTCATCGCTGTGAAGTCCACTGCTGAGGGCATTATGCAAAAGAGTGAGCGGGTTCATCCCGCCGATCTTGAGGCTGTCCGGTATCGCATCCTTGATTTCCTCGACCGCCGACTTGAACTCTCTCTTGGTTGCGGCTCGGTCGAGCGTCGCGATGATTTCCGCTGGCAGTGTCTGCGCAACTGCCACCTTCCGGATTTCCGCAATAATCTTATCTTTGTGACTCTCAACGAACCGCCGG
Organism: uncultured Gammaproteobacteria bacterium; assembly: GCA_963702735.1. Classification (GTDB taxonomy): domain Bacteria; phylum Pseudomonadota; class Gammaproteobacteria; order Steroidobacterales; family Steroidobacteraceae; genus Bog-1198. The sequence continues at coordinate 152,187 of CAVPDW010000006.1, forward strand.
TAGTAGGCGAATGCGCCGATACCCAGCCCGTCGGTCTCCGCGCGGTAGCCGCGCTCAAAATACTCTATCTCATCATCAAGGACGTCGGCCACCACGTTCGGGCGCGGCTCACCGAAGCGGGGCATTTCGCCCAGCTTGACTAGAGCCTGAACCTCTTCCGCTTCTTGCCGAAAGAACCCCACGGCAAATATCTTTGTTACCGCTCGACAATTCCTGCACGTGTAGCGCAGAAATTCGTTGTGGGCTTTACCCTGACTCACGACGAAAATCTCGCCGCCCCTATAATCATAAAAACGCGGCCCTCGGCAGTCGGCATCCGTGCAGTACAGATAGATCGGTGGCGGCACGATCCGCGAGGTGCGTTGGTATTCCTGGTGCAGTTCGAGAAGAACTGCCCTCGCTTCCAACGGAGGGACCGATTCGAGGAAAGTCTTAAATTCAATGGGGCTGCCATTATTCATACATCGAATTATAGCCCCGGTCACATCGGCGTTGGTCGTGGCCGCCCTTTTTCATTTTCAGCCCGTAGCCCAACGCCCCTTGGCATCGCGGTGCAGGTACCAGTCGCGTGGCATCTCCCTCACGTGCCGGTCAAAGAACTGTTTGGCCTCCTGTAGCGTGACCATGTACTTGCGGCCGCCCTCCTTGGGCAGCCGCTGAAAATCTTCTTGCTCCTCCGGCCTAATTCTCTTTGGCAATCGCGCCCAGTTCCGCTTGATATAGTCGGGTATTTCCGGATTTCTCAGGGCGCGATTGTGCCGCGCGATCACCGCGGCGAAATCCTTGAGGCGGGTACTGCGTTTCCGCTCCGGCCACCACAGTTTCGAGATGTCGTCGGCGCTATTCAGAAATAGGTCGTCAGTCCGCGGGCTTTCCATAGGGCGAATTAGAGCACGGGAGCCGCGCGAGAACTAGATTCAATGCCCGACTGAGGCCCCCAGCCGAGGGCCTCCAGCCGTCGAGGTATGGTCGATTTTGACGGAGATATTCCTCGCCTGATTCGATGTGCCCCTATGGCGAACTACGGAGCACCGTGAACATGACTGACACTCTTGATACCAACGGCTTTTCGATCAAGGTCCTAGGCCGTCTCACCGGCTACTCGACCGATCACATTCGAGACTTGTGTCGACAAGGCGTTTTGACGCCGCCGCGCGACGAACATGGCCATAGAAGATTCAACATTACTCACGCCGACGCCCTGCTCGAACGCAGGCTCCGGGCCGTCCGGTAGATCCGCGTGGCCGACTTCCACTTGCTGTTGCTACCGGTGCCTGGCGTGGGCCTACTGGCCCTCACCACCGACGAGCTGCAAGCGGCACTCTCCCGCGCCGCCGAGCTACTACCCCAGAGCACGGCGCCGGCCGGCGACGCTCCCGCGCACCCGCAGCGGTTGCTCGACGCCGACGGCATGGCGGCGGCCACCGGCGTGCCCGCGTCCTGGTTCGCCGCCGCTGCACGCGCGAACAAAATCTCCTGCGTCGGGTTCGGCCGCTGGATTCGCTTCGACCTCGCTGTCGTGGCCAAGGAGCTGGCGGAAGCACGCAGGGGGGCCGTTCCGGAGCCGGCACCCGGGCTGCCGCCGCCGCGCAGGCACAAGTTGGCGCGGGCCAACGGCAAGGGAGCGCAGGCATGACCATCAAGTCCACAGTACTCGAAATCCTCGTCGCCGCGTGGATGCTTGGCGACATCACCGCGGTGTTGATCCTCGCTGCCGTAGCGGTGTTGCGATGACCCCGACGATCACGGCGACGCTGACCAAGTCCGGCAAGCAGTTAACGTTCCGCTGCCCACACTGCCGCTACAACCACTACCACGGGCTTGGCGGTGGCCACGTCCAGGCGCATTGCCCGCCAGGATCGCCGTATCAACAGACGGGCTACTACCGCAAGCGCGACACACGGTCCGATCAACCTTGTGTCAGCGGCGCTCCGGATACGGTCCCGACCGTTTCCCGCCGTCGGCGCGGCGCCGTTGCTACAACTCCGGCTACAGGCGGACACCCGATCAACCCCGCCCGCGACGACAGGGGAGCCCAAGCATGAATGCGACGTTGGAACATGCGCTGTTTTTCGCGGGCCGGGGAATCTTCGTCAACGCGATCCGCCCCGGCACTAAGGAGCTGGTCAACAGCGGCAAGGTGATGGCGGGCGCAACGCGCGACCCCGCAGCCATCGAGCGGCTGTTCGGCGGCAACGACAAGCTGAATCTCGGTGTCGTACCGGGGCCGCAGAGCAACCTGCTGGTACTCGACTCCGACGTGAAGAACGGCGGGCAGGGACTAGAAGCTCTGCACCTCATGGAAGAACGGTGCGGCCCGCTGCCAAAGACACTACGCGAGCGCACACCGAGCGGCGGCGAACACTTGCACTATCGCCTCGATGGCGCGGACGTGCCCAACGGCAAGCTCGTGATTGATGACATCGATGGTCTCGAATGCATGGGCAAGCCGTACAACATTGTTGTCGCTCCGTCGCGGATTGATGGCAAGGCTTACGAGTTGATCGAGCGCTGCGAAATCGCGCCGCTGCCGCAAGTGTTCCTCGATTTTATTCATGCGCACTACAAGAAGGCTGGGAAGACCGAGCGTGAGGGTGGACGTAACGTCCGTATGACATCGGAGGCCGGCAAGCTGCGCCGCCGCAACGTGCCCGAGGGCGAGGCCTGGGACAAGCTGCTGGCGCTCAACAACCTACTTTGCACGCCGCCGCTACCGGCGGAGCCAGAGCTGCGCAAGCTGTTCAAGTCGGTGTGGAACTACGATCCAGGCTACTTCGCCACCGACCTCGGCAACAGCGAACGGTTCAAAGACAGGCACGGCGCGGAGCTGCGTTACGTCTACGAATCCAAGCGCTGGCTGCGCTGGACCAGCACACGCTTTATCGAGGACCGGACCCGGCACACCGAAGACTTGATGACGCAGGTAGTGCGCCAGATGCACCTTGATGCCCTTGACATGCCGAAGGGGGATAAGGATGACGTGGCCGCCCGCCGCACGGCAGCACTCAAGTGGGCCATCACCAGCGAACGCAAGGAACGGATTTCGGGCGCGCTCGCCCTGGTGCCCGGCCCCGGTATCATCGTTGCGCAAACTGACCTCGACGCCGACCCATGGTTGTTCAGCGTCCAGAATGCGGTCTTGGACCTGCACACCGGCAAACCCGTGCGCGCAGAACAATCGCAGCTCATCACCAAAGCCGCGCGCATGGCATACGAGCCCGGCGCTGGCTGCCCGCTCTGGATCAAGTTTTTGGAGCGCGTCCTGCCCGACATCGAGGCGAGGTCGTTCTTCCAGCGCTTCGCGGGTTACAGCCTGACCGGCCTCACCACCGAGCAGTGCATGTTGCTCATCTTCGGCGACACACACTGTGGCAAGACCACGGCGCTGCAAACCTTGGAATCCGCATGGGGCGACTACGCGAAAAAGACGCCGGCAACTACATGGCTTGTTAAGGGCAAGGACGCAATTCCGAACGACGTGGCGGCGCTTGCGGGCACGAGGCTGGTCATCAGCACCGAGTCCGAGAAGGGGGCGCGCTGGGCCACTAGCCTACTCAAGGCTGCGACCGGTGAAGAATCACTATCGGCGCGATTCATGTACGGCGAATTTTTCAGCTTCCTTCCGCAGTTCAAGATCGCGTTCGGCACGAACTTTTTGCCTGACTACGACGGCGGCGACCGCGCACTTACCCGGCGCCTGCGGCCCTTGAGGTTCTGCGTTGAAATTCCGGAAGCGGAGCGCGACCAAGAGCTGCAACGCAAGCTGCATGACGAGCTGTCAGGAATTCTCAACTGGGCGCTCGACGGCTGTTTACAGTGGCAGCGCGACGGCGGCCTCAACGCCCCGGCCACCGTTAACCTGGACAAGGACAGCTACGCCGAGTCCAACAACCACTTGGCCACCTTTATTGAGGAACGCTGCGAGTGTGCTCCCGACTACAGCGCGGCGGCGGGCAAGCTGCACAAAGCCTACACCGCATGGTGCGCCGAGCACCACGTACCAGGTCACCGGCCTGGAGCCTTCAAGGAGGCGTTACTCAAACGCGCTATCAAGAGTGAGCGCAAGGAAACCGGCGTCCACTACCTCGGACTCAAACTACTACCACGGGAGACGGAGTCTTATGAATTCTGACACCGACACCGGCTGTAGTCCTGTAGTCGGCTGTAGCCTCAGAGAACCTTCCTTCCCACGCGCGTATGTGGGGGAAGCAGGTGTTCGGAGACTACAGGAGGCTACAGCCTACAGCCGTAGTAGTGGTCGGACGGGTCGCGACGGTCAAACAACACGTGTGTCGGATAGTGTCTCGATACGGTCCCGACCGTGCGGCGACGTGGGCTCGGTCCCACTGCTACAGCTCCCGCTACAAGGCGAGTGCCTGGCGGGCGGGTGGCGAACCCCGTCAGCACCCACCTGTTCCGATCGCCTCCCCCAGCCCCTCGACCCGCAGCTCGACCGTCCCGATACCCGCCGCTGCCCTTCCGAGGTACTTCCCTTGGCCGCGACGGCTCCGGACGCCCACGAGGACCCCCTCCCCGGCCGACGCCGACGGGAAGCCACGGGAGAAAGCTCGCGCGCGCGTAACTCTCGCGGAGCCCTCGCGCGCGCGTATGCGCGGAGTTTCACGCTCCCTCGACCCCCGTCCACCTTAGCCCGACTTAGCAGGGTGAATCCCCTCGGCCCCTGCCCGCGGGCACGCAAGAATTGCCAGTACTACATCGCCAAGAGCGAACAGCGCGCTGAGGCGATCCGCGACATACGTCGGGTTGGGTCCGCCGCGGACGAATCTGATGAGCCCTCGCGCCGTCGTCGTTCGCGTCCTGCGCGTTTTGCATTCAGTGCTCGGCCGCTGGCTCGCACAAGCTGATCAACGGGCAGAGCGCAACAGCAAGCGTTCGTGGTTCGGCTGCGACTCGGACGCGCTGCGCGTGGCGTTGCCTCGCGACCCCGACGAGGAAGACGCCGAAGCTTGGTATCGCGCGCACTTCAAAATCAACGGGCAGCCGCTCCCGTGAAGCTCTCGCCTGAACAGCGCCGCGAAATTTTGAACGAGATGCGCTTGGCAGAGTTATTTAGCGAGAAGGCCTGGTGTCGTCGCTTCGCTATCTCGCCTCGCACTGTAAAGCGCCTCCGAGCCGAGGCGCGCGAGTGCCCGCTGGCACGAGGCGTGCCAATCACGGCTGTCGCCGTGTGTTTCACTGGTGGTGGTCCATCACAGAAGGTGAAAGTATGACGACTCGGAAAAATGCCGATTACTGGGAGGGTTACAACGCCGAGGCCGCGCGCAACGGCCGCTCCGGGTTGTCTATCACCGAACTCGCGCGACAGGTCACGCAGGCCCTCGGCCGTGACAGCGCGCGCAAGCAGCGCATCGTGGCCCGCTCCCCTGGCGTTTTTTCCTCAATGGACGCGCAAGAATTCGGCCAGGCATCCTCCCGCGAACTCGCCATGCGTGAGCTAAAGGAACTCGGCATTGCGCCAGGGGACAATGACCCGGAGGCAATCTTGGATGCGCATCACGCAGGCCGCCAATGGGCACGCGATTCCCTGTCCGGAAAGCGCGGCACGCAACAGGCCCGCGACTCGGCAGATTCGGGTTCGTTCCTGGACAAGTACCTCGGGAGTTGACCATGGCAGCATTCGACGCAGCAGAGGTTACAAAGGCGGTTCGCGAACTCGCCGCGCGCCACGAGCAACTGCATGAACGCCTTAGCCGTGTGACTGGTCCAGTGGACGGCTACGAATCCATGACCTTGCCCGAGCTGGCGGCCTATGGCCTCAAGAAGCTTGGACTCGAGGTGCCAGCGGACGACGACCATCCTGCCGTGGTGGCGCTCGAGCACGCGCTGCGTAGCCGCTCATCGGGCACGATGGGCGCGGGCATGGATGCAGGGGACTCATTCATTGACATATACCTAAGGAGCTAACGATGTTTGGTAATAGGAAACGAAAGCCGGCGGTTGCGACCGCCGTGAGAAAGACACCCGCTGCCGCGACGCTCGATCTCGATCCGGCGTGGGTCGCCGAGCAGGAGGCCGCCGAGGCCGCTGCCACACGGCTGAGCGATCTAGGTGTCAGCGATGATGAGTTCGCGCAGGCCGTGTGGCTCATCCAGATCGATGAGGCGCTGCACGACCAGCACAGCGGCAGTGCCGGGTCCCGCGTGGCGCGCATCCTCGCGCACGGCGCCGCTTCGGGTCTGTCCCCGGGACAGCTGGCGGCGCTCCAGCGGCTCCTGGCGCGCATCGCTGCCGCTCGGGATGTGCTGGGCGCGGCCGAGCGCCGTCGGGCGAGCACGCGACTGAACGTGGTGCCCGGTGGCGGTGGTCGAAATTTTTGAGCCATGGACACCGCTGCTGACGCGCCGCGTCGTCACTGGGCCTTCGCTGACCCAGCCAGTGCCAGTGGTCGGCTGGTGTACTCCGCCCTGAGCGCCTGGCGTGCCGCCATCCTCGCCCGGCGCTTTGAGATTCACCCGCATGCCGAGCAGCGCATGGCCGAGCGCGGCATCAGCCTTGGGCAGCTGCTGGCCACAGTCCGAAACGGGCGTATATGCAGCTTGGGCTCGCGTGATGGCTACGTGTGCGGGGGATATCTGCACGGGGAACTGATGGTGGTCGTCGAGACGCTTTGGCCGCGTGGCAGCGATTTTCGACATCTCATTCCCACCGTAAGCACCGTTTATGAGATCGACCCCATCGAGCCCGCTCGCCCGCTGACGGCGCCAATCGGTGAACTCGCGCGCCTTGCATGTCGGGACATCGCCCGCCAACGCAGCCATGGTTGATTATCTGCGCGCGCCAGAGCTTTTACCGACGCTTGAGGGCTTCTCGAATTGCCTGGACAGCGCTCTCCTTGATCGCCTGTTTCTGGACTTCGATCTCCGGGCGAGTCAGGCGATGCCCGCATCCCTGGCAGACGGCCGCGAAGTCGGGACTCTGTGTCTCGTCCCTGTCATACGCGAAGGTTGTCCCACTGCACTTCGGGCACTGTATCGGGATCTCGGTTTTGTGGACAGACACGGTGTCGAGCCTCCGGCTGAGGGGGTGAATGTGCAGCGACATATATTCTAAACGCTTGATGAATAATTGTGCGCCTGTAAAGGCTGTGTTTCGATAAATGTGGGCAGATGTTGCCCGCAATAGAGTGAATAGCCAATGAAGACCAGCAAGACAAACAGAAGCCCGGAGCGCACCGAGCGCCGTCTCGTCTACCTGTCCACGGATCAGCTCGCGTCACTCAAGCGCTTGAGCAAGCGCACCGGCACCAGCCAGGCCATGATGTTCCGGCGCGGCATCGACCTGGTGCTGGCCGAAGCGTCCAAAAAGGGGAGGAAATAGCCATGGCCTGCGTATGTAGTAGACGCGGCAAGTGGACGCTCGACTTTACGGATCAGCACGGAATCCGCCGCATCATCCAGACCGAATGGTCAAGCGCAAACGCGAAGGACAAGCGCGAGGCAGAAAAGCTCCTGCGCGCGTACCTCACCGAGGTCGACGGTGATCGTTTCCAATCGAGGTCCGAGCAGCGCGACTTTGAGCAGTTGACCGAGGCGTACCTTGCGCAGCTCGACGTGCGCGACGCGACGCGCACCGATTACCTATCCATCATCAACACGCACTTGAAGGTTTGCTTCGGCGCCATGAAGCTGCGCGCGATCACGCGCCTGGTGGTCGAGAAATACCGCGCCGAGATGCAGGCCAAGGTCTCGCCGAGTGGCAAGCCGCTGGCGATACGCACGATCAACAAGAGCCTGACGCTGCTGTCGATGATGCTCAAGTATGGGGTGGGCCACCGCTGGCTCGATTCCAACCCCTGCGATCACGTCAAGAAGCTCAAAGCTTCAATCACTGCCCGCCGCCGTGCGCTCGACGGCAACATCCTGACGGCGGCGGAGTGCGAGCTGCTGTACGAACATGCAGACGGGCCGCGCGATCCGGTGCTGTTCCGCTTCGCGGTCGAGACCAGCATGCGGCAGGGCGAACTGTTCGGACTTCAATGGGGCGACATCGACTGGGCGAGCGGTTGTGTCCACGTCAGGCATTCAGTGCGCAAGGGCAAGATCGGCGACATCAAGACCGCCTCATCGCTGCGCACCATTCCGATCCGGCCGGAGCTGCTGCAACAACTCAAGGTCTGGAAGCTCGCCTGCCCCAGGGCCAAGCCTAAGCCGACGGACAAGCAGCCGCCGCTGCCGGAGCTGGTGTTTCCCAACAGCGTTGGTCGATTTGAGTGTCCACACGACCTGCTACGCCGGAACTTCCATCCGGCACTGCGGCGGGCGGGCTTGAGGCAGGTCCGGTTCCACGACCTGCGGCACACCTGCGCATCGTTGCTGCTCGCCGCCGGCGTCGGAATCAAGGACGTGCAGGCGCAGCTCGGGCATGCCTCCGCCCAGGTCACGCTCGATGTTTACGGTCACCTTATGCCGGACGCGGCTTCACCCGGCGCCGATGCCATGCAAGGCATATTCGGATGTAACAAAGCTGTAGCTGAGCGCCAGTCGATGGCTGCCGCGGGTGGCCTGACACACGCATCGGAGAACGTTCTGGAGGCTTTCCCGCCGGGGTCGGAAGTTGTAGCAGGAATGGTGCCGCAAAGAGGATTCGAACCCCTGACCCACGCATTACGAATGCGTTGCTCTACCAACTGAGCTATTGCGGCGACAACCCGAAAGGGGCCGCATTCTACCCCGTGGGGCCCACCGACGAAAGACTGGCGCCGTCCTTTGCGACTTCGCGCAAGGTCTTCGGCAGCGCGAAAATCACGTGTTCCTTGCGTCCCTGAAGCTCCTCGGCCACCTCCCCGCCCCACTGGCGAAGCTGTGCAATCACGCCCTGCACCAGGATCTCGGGCGCCGAAGCCCCTGCGGTCACCCCGACGCTCTTGACCCCCTCGAACCATTCGCGATGCAGGTCTTCCGGCCCGTCCACCAGGTAGCCCGGCTTGGAGTTCTTGTCAGCCATTTCACGCAACCGATTGGAATTGGAGCTGCTTTTCGAGCCGACCACCACCAGCACCTCACAGCGGCCGATCAATTCCTTGACGGCATCCTGACGGTTCTGGGTGGCGTAGCAAATGTCCTCCTTCACCGGTGCCTTGAGCCCTGGGAAACGTGCGCGCAGAGCAGAGACGATGGACGCTGTGTCGTCGACCGACAAGGTCGTTTGGGTGACAAAGGCCAGGTGTGTGGAGTTGCGCACCGTCACGCGCTCCACGTCCTCGACCGTCTGGATCAGATAAATCGCCCCGCCGAGACTGGCATCGAATTGCCCGATCGTGCCTTCCACTTCAGGGTGTCCGGCGTGGCCTATCAAGAACACCTCGCGCGCCTCGCGTGCATAGCGGGTGATTTCCATGTGTACCTTGGTCACCAAGGGACAGGTGGCGTCGAAGACGTTCAGTAATCTGCGCTGGGCCTCCCGCTGCACCACGCGCGGCACGCCGTGAGCGCTGAAGATCACCGTGGCGCCATCGGGTACCTCGTCCAATTCATCGACGAACACCGCGCCGATGGTGCGCAGCCGGTCAACGACGTATTTGTTGTGCACCACCTCGTGGCGCACGTAAATGGGCGCGCCAAAGAGCACCACAGCCCGCTCGACGATGTCGATCGCACGGTCCACGCCGGCGCAAAATCCACGCGGATTAGCCAGGAATATTTGCATCAGTTTTCCGCTTTGCTTCCAAGAAGGCATCCAACAACAGACAGGCGGCGCCGATCGTAATGGCAGAATCCGCCACGTTGAAGGCAGGAAAATACGCCCGTTCCCAGTGAAAGTGGATGAAATCGATCACGTAGCCCAGGCGGATACGATCGATGAGGTTGCCAAGAGCGCCTCCCAGCACCAGGGCGAGGCCTGCAGCGAGCAGCGCATGGGTGCCCCGCGGCATCCTGACCAGCCAGAACGTAATACCGATGCTGACCGCACCGGCCAAACCGATGAACAGCCAGCGCTGCCAGCCGGAGGCCGAGGCGAGAAAGCTGAACGCGGCGCCCACATTGTGCATGCAGGTGATGTCGAGGACCGGCAGGAGGCGCGTGAACTCGAACTCCAGGTAATGGCCGGCGATGAAGGCCTTGCTCGCCTGGTCTGCCAGTATCACCAAGACCGACAGCAGCAGCCACGAGGCAGATCGGCCGCGATTCTCTTCAATGATCATGCGAAATGACGCTCCTCGCCGGGCCCCTCGACGTTGACGACGCACCGCAGGCAAAGTTCCGGATGCCGCGGATCGCCGCCGACATCGCTGCGCAGATGAAAGCAGCGTACGCACTTGGGCTGGCCGCTGGGTTTGACCTCGATCCAGACGTCCGCCTCGCTCGTAGGCACTCCGGATGCAGATGGGCTGTCCGTCTCCACCACGTGCGCCTGGCTCGTGATCAGCAGGAAGCGCAGCTCATCGCCGAGCGCCTTGAAGCGCGCAGCCTGCGCGCGGGGCGCATACACGGTCACTTCGGCATCGAGCGGGGCGCCGATCTCGCCGGCGGCGCGCAGACGTTCGAGATCGCGCGCCACGTCCTTCTTCAAGCCGATGAGCGCAGGCCAGTCGATCGCAAGCTCGCGCTCGGCGCCGGCTGGAAATACGTGCCAGGTGTTCAAGAACACCGACTCGTTCGGCGCATTGGGCAGGAACCCCCACGCCTCTTCTGCCGTGAAACTCAAGATGGGTGCGATCCAGCGCACCATCGCCTGGGCCACGTGGTGTACCGCCGTCTGCGCGGAGCGTCGCGGCGCGCTGTTCGTGCCTGTCGTATAGAGCCGGTCCTTGATGATGTCGAGGTAGAACCCGCCGAGCTCGACCACGCAGAAATTGTGTATCTTTTGATAGATGTCGTGGAACTCGTAATTGCGAAACGCAGTGACCACTTCGTTTTGCAGTGCAAAGGCCTTGGTCGTCATCCACTGATCGAGGGCGACCATGTCATCGAAGGCCACCGCGTGATGCTTGGGATCAAAGCCATGCATGTTGCCCAGGAGGAATCGCAGCGTGTTGCGGATGCGGCGGTAGGAGTCCGCCATGCGCTTGAGGATCTCATCCGACACGCTCATTTCGTTGGCGTAGTCGGTCGCCGCCACCCACAGCCGCACCACATCCGCACCCAAGGTACCGGTCAATTTCTGCGGCACCAGAGTATTGCCGATGGACTTCGACATCTTGCGGCCCTTCTCATCCACGGTGAAACCGTGCGTGAGAACGCCGCGATAGGGAGCGCGGCCATGCATGGCCACAGACGTGAGAAGCGAGCTGTGGAACCAGCCTCGGTGCTGATCCGAGCCCTCGAGGTAAAGGTCTGCCGGTACGGTGATCTCGGGCCGTGACTGCGACAGGCAGTGATGCACCACCCCCGAATCGAACCACACGTCCATCACATCGGTGGCCTTCTCGTACCTGTCCGCGTCGGGTCCCAGCAGGGCCGCGGCATCCAGATCGAACCAAGCATCGATATTCTCCTTCTCGACGCGCTTGGCAACCTCTTCGATCAACGCTGCGGTTCTCGGATGCAGCTCGCCCGATTCTTTGTCGACAAAGAGGGGCAGAGGCACTCCCCAGGTGCGTTGTCTCGAGATGCACCAGTCGGGTCGGAGCGCGATCATGCTGCTGATGCGCTGCTCGCCCCATGCGGGCATCCAATCCACATGCGCAATGGCTTCCAGCGCGCCCTTGCGCAAGCCGGCTTGTTCCATGCTGATGAACCACTGCGGGGTGGCCCGAAAGATCACCGGAGTCTTGTGGCGCCAGCAATGCGGGTAGGAGTGGTGGTACGGCTCATCCTTGAGCAGTCGCCCGTTGTCGTGCAGTACCTTGATGACATGCGCATTCGCGTCGAACACTTGCTCGCCTGCGAACAGCGGGGTCGAGGGGAGAAATCGGCCGTCACCGCCCACGGGGTTGTCGACTTCCAACCCATAGCGGCGGCCGACGTTGTAGTCGTCCAGGCCATGTCCGGGAGCGGTGTGCACGGCACCCGTGCCCGCGTCGAGGTTCACGTGATCTCCGAGGATCACCGGGACCTCGCGGTCGTAGAAGGGATGGCGCAGCCGCAAATGCTCCAGAGCGGCACCCTTGGCAATGGCGATAAGGCTCCAATTGTCCACACCCAAGGACTTCGTGACGGCGCCGACCAATTCGCTTGCGAGCACCATGCGCTCGATGCCTCGCCCTAAGTCGAATTCGATCAGAGAGTAGTCGAACTGCGGATGGACCGCCACGGCGCGATTCGCGGGCAGGGTCCAGGGAGTGGTGGTCCAGATGGCGAGCGACGTGGGCACGTCCTCGCCCGACGCCCGTTCCGCGAGCACCTCGATCGCGAAGCGGCGCGCCAAATCGGTGGTGTCGGGCACCGGAAAGCGCACGTAAATGCTCGGCGAGGTCTTATCCTCGTACTCTACTTCCGCCTCCGCCAGGGCCGAGCGGCAGTTAAGGCACCAATGTACGGGCTTGTATCCCTTGTATACATGACCGTTCTGGATGATGAGACTGAGGGCGCGAAGCTGGTCGGCCTCGAATCGCGGCGCCATGGTCATGTAGGGATGATCCCAATCGCCAAGCACGCCGAGTCGCTGGAAATCGGCGCGCTGCGCGTCAATCTGCTTGAGCGCGTATTCGCGGCAGGCCGCTCGAAACGCCTTGGCGTCGATCTTCTGCCCCACGCGGCCGTGGGTCTTTTCCACTTGCATCTCGATGGGCAGTCCGTGGCAATCCCACCCGGGCACATAGGGGGCATCGTACCCGTCCAAGGTGCGCGACTTGACGATGATGTCCTTCAGGATCTTGTTCACCGCGTGACCCAAGTGGATCGCGCCGTTTGCGTATGGGGGACCGTCCGTGAGCACGAAGGAGGGCCGTCCGCTGGAGGCAGCCCGAATCTTGCCGTATAGGCCGCTGTGCTCCCATGCCGCCAGCATTTTCGGCTCGCGGTTGGCAAGATCCGCCTTCATCGGGAAACCCGTGTTCGGCAAATTGATCGTATTTTTGTAGTCAGCCACAATCCACCTTCGACAAAACTTCGCGCGCACGGGCCGCATCGATCTGCATTTGCACCGTCATTGCATCCAAAGAATCGAACTTCACCTCATCGCGCAGTTTCGCGACGAATTCAACCTCAATCGCGCGCCCGTACAAATCGCCCGCGTAATCGAACACATGCACTTCGAGCAAGGGCTCCGTCCCATTGACCGTGGGCCGGGTCCCCAAACTCGCGACGCCGGGCAGCGGTCGGGAGTCGATGCCGTACGTCCAAACCGCCAAAATGCCCCATACCGGCGACTTGCGCCGCATTAAACGCAGGTTCGCGGTCGGGAAACCGAGCTCACGACCGAGCTTCAAGCCAGGGGCCACCCTTCCTGTCATCCGATACGGGCGGCCCAGCAAGCGCGCCGCCCCCGAATAGTCGGCGTATTCCAACCGCTCACGCACAGCCGTACTGCTCACGCGCACGCCGTCGAATACGAAGGCCGCCATCTGCTCGACCCCGAAGCCGTGCGCATGACCCGCGGCGCGTAAGGTCTCGATGGTGCCGCCGGCATTGCTGCCGTAGCGAAAGTCATCGCCCACCACCATATGCCGCGTACCCAGCCTGCCGACGATCAATTCATCGATGAAGCACCGTGGAGTCATGGCGCGCATGCATTCATCGAAGCGCAGGGTCACCAGGCGTTCGACCCCCTGCGCCTTAAGCGCCAGACACTTCTCTCGCCACCGCGTCAGGCGCGGCGGCGCACCATCGGGGTCGATGAATTCCTTCGAACTCGGCTCAAACACCAGCACCGTTGCCGCAGAGCGGATTTCGGCCGCTCGCAGCTTGAGAGCGCCGATCATTTGCTGGTGACCCAGGTGAACGCCGTCGTAGTTGCCCACGGTCAGCACGCAGCCTCGATGGCGAGCCGAAATATTGTGCAGACCGCGAACTAGTTCCATGGCGAAAGGCTGTGATTATACTCAGGTTTCCGGCAATTCAGGGGGCCCGCTTGCGAGGCCTAAACCGCCCCTAGGGGCGCATCGATTGACAAGCACCGAGTCAATCGGCAAGCTACGCGGCTCTTTTGGGGTCCGAATCGGCACCCCTCGGGTTTAAGGAGTCTCTCGCTTGGCGAATACGAAATCTGCTGAAAAAGCTGCCCGACAGTCGACGGTGCACCGAGCACGCAACGACGCGCTCACCTCGCAGCTGCGCAGCGCCATTCGCAAGGCCACCCTCGCGTTGAAGGCCGGCAAGCACGATGAAGCGGCTTCGGCCCTGGCCGCCGCGACGCCGGTGATCGACAGCATGGTCAACAAAGGCATCATTCATCGCAATAAGGCCGCTCGCCACAAGAGCCGCCTCACCAAGCAGGTTCGCGCGCTCTCCAAGTAGTCGCGGGCCCGGTCGGGTCCCAAGATACGACACCCCTCAGAGAACTAGACGGCCGAGTCGGCCGCGGCATTGTCAGCAGCGTGCGCTGCCGCCTGGCGCGGATGCGCTTCGAGATAACGCATCACCGCCTGTTTGAGTTCATCCGTTCCTGCGCCGGTGGCGCCGGAGATTCGCAGCACCGGACCCTTCCAGCGCAGGCGCCTGACGATATCCTTGGTGCGTCGATCCACTTCCGCAGGCTCCAGAAGATCGATTTTGTTGATGCACAGCCAGCGTTCCTTCGCGCCCAGATCTGCGGCAAACTTTTTCAGCTCCGCAATGATGGTACGCGCATCCTTGACCGGATCCGCGTCAGGGTCGGGCGGCGCAATATCGATGAGGTGCAGCAACACCCGGGTGCGCTGCAGATGCTTCAGGAACCGAATTCCGAGGCCCGCGCCGTCGGCCGCTCCTTCGATCAAGCCCGGGATGTCAGCCATGACGAAGCTTCTGCCCGGGCCCGCAGTCACCACCCCTAAGTTGGGATAAAGCGTTGTAAAGGGATAGTCTGCCACTTTCGGCCGCGCCGAAGAGACCGCTCGGATCAAGGTGGACTTGCCTGCATTCGGCAACCCCAAGAGCCCCACATCGGCAATCAATTTAAGCTCGAGCATCAGCTCGCGCTTCTCGCCCGGCAGCCCGAGGCCCGACTTGCGGGGCGTGCGATTGGTGCTGGATTTGAAGCGCGTGTTGCCCCACCCGCCTTTGCCGCCCTTGGCAACCAGAAGGGTCTGTCCCGCCCGGGTGAGATCCCCGAGCTGCTCGGCGGTGTCCATATCCGAAACCACCGTGCCCACCGGAATAAGGACATAGATATCGTCGCCGCCGTGACCGGTGCAGTCGTTGCCGCTGCCGCTCTCGCCGTTCTGACCCCTGTAAGTCCGTGAGATACGAAAATCCGCCAGGGTGTTCATGCCCTCCACGGCCTTCAAGTACACGCTGCCCCCTAAGCCTCCGTCGCCGCCGTCGGGACCGCCGAACGGCACGAATTTCTCGCGCCGAAAGCTCACGCAGCCGCGGCCGCCGTTGCCTGCCTGGACTTTGAGCTTGGCTTCATCGACGAATTTCATGCGGTGGACTCAAGGAGGCGCCCCGGGGGCGCGGAAACAAAAAAGGGGGCAGGTTGCCCTACCCCCTTTGGAATTTGCCGGCGAGCACCAAAGCTCGCGCAACGCTAGTGTTTGGTAACGACGTTGACGTAGGTGTGCTGCTCTGAGCCCTTGACCTGGAACTCGACGACGCCGTGTGCCTTCGCGAACAAGGTGTGATCGGTGCCCATGCCGACGTTCACGCCGGCACGATACACCGTGCCGCGCTGACGGATCAGGATGTTTCCCGCGAGCACGTCCTCACCGCCGAATTTCTTCACGCCCAAGCGCTTGGAATGCGAGTCGCGGCCGTTACGAGTGCTGCCGCCTGCCTTTTTGTGTGCCATGCGATATCTCCTCCACTCTTACGCGACGATCTGCGTGATCTTCACATCGGTGTAGGGCTGCCGATGTGTCTTCTCGCGCTTGTAATGCTTGCGGCGGCGGAATTTGACAATACGCACCTTGTCGCCCTTGCCGTGGCTCTCGACCGTGGCCATCACCTTGGCCGTGCTCACGTAGGGCGCGCCGATGGTGACCGAGGAGCCGGCGCCGACAAGGAGCACCTGCTTGAATTCCACACTGGCGCCCTGGTCTGCGTCGAGCTTCTCGATACGCACCACGGCACCTTCAGAAACGCGGTACTGTTTACCGCCCGTGGCGATCACGGCATACATATAAGCCACTCCGAGAGCGGCCTAACGGGGCCGCAAAAGAGCCGGGGATTGTACGGATTGACGACCTGAAGGTCAAACCAAACCCCATCACGGGCTGGGAGCCCAGGGGCTCCAACCCTCGGCGGGCCTCGCCAGTGCGTCGTACTTGCCAGGGTAATCTTAGGTACCATGCCGTATTCGCTTGAGCGCTTCATGACACTAGAACAGATTCGTGGCTTGGTAAATGCTGATTTTGAGGCCGTCGACCGGGTGGTCAAACAGCGTTTGCACAGCCAGGTAGCGCTGGTCGACCAGGTAGCCAGTTACATTATATATGCCGGGGGCAAGCGCCTGCGCCCCCTTTTGGTGCTTCTGGCAGCGCGCGCCTGCGGCCACACCGGCACCCGGCACGTCGATGCCGCCGCCATCATCGAATTCATCCACACCGCCACCCTGCTGCACGACGACGTGGTCGACGGCTCCTCGCTGCGCCGCGGGCGAGAGACCGCCAACGAAGTGTTCGGCAATGCAACCAGCGTTTTGGTGGGCGATTTCCTGTATTCACGCGCCTTTCAAATGATGGTGGGGCTCGACCGAATGCGCATCATGAGGATTCTCGCGGATGCGACCAATGCCATCGCCGAGGGCGAGGTGCTGCAGCTCATGAATGCACGCGATCCGCAAACCACCGAGGCCCGCTATATCGACGTCATCCGCCGCAAGACGGCGCGCTTGTTCGAGGCAGGGGCGCAAATCGCCGCGGTCTTGAGCGATGCCTCCCCCGCGATCGAGGAATCCCTGGCACGCTATGGCCGGCACATCGGGACTGCATTCCAGCTGGTCGATGACGCACTCGACTACCAGGCCGACGAAGCCAGCCTGGGAAAGCATCTGGGCGATGACCTGGCCGAGGGTAAACCCACTTTGCCCTTGATCTATGCAATGCAGCATGGCAGCGACGCCCAGCGCGACACCATCCGGCGTGCCATCGAAAAGGGCGGACTGGACCAGCTGGCCGAGATCACGCGTGCCGTTGCAAGCCTCGGGGGCCTTGCGTACACTGCGCGCCTCGCCCAATGCGAGGCAGATCAGGCGCTTGCTGCCTTAGCGCCCCTACCAGAGTCCGCTTTCAAAGAAGGCTTGAGCGAACTGGCAAAGTTCGCCGTGGCACGCAAGAACTGATTTCGCAGCCGATTCGGGGTGTAGCTCAGCCTGGTAGAGCACTACGTTCGGGACGTAGGAGTCGCAGGTTCAAATCCTGTCACCCCGACCATTGATTTCACTAACTTTTTTTGACGCTCCATCGCCAACGGTTCCAGATATCTTCTGGCTCCCGGTTCCAGAAACGGTTCCAGTTTCCAACCCAAGATTTGGTGCATCTGCGCGGCTTTTGTTGGACGTAGGCGGAAATCAAAAAGCGACCGGCGTCTGCTAAGTGTCGAGCATGTCCCACTCATCGCCGAGCGCCCAGCGAAGCGCGGAAAGCTTGCCGTTGATCATTCCCCACTCAAAGTCAGTGTAGGGCCCGAACTTCTCGGCGCCGTACTTCTTCCGGGTAGCAGCCGCCGCGCGCAGCGCCCCCGCCCAGATGCTATCGATGATGTACTTCTCGTTGCGACTGCCCTTGGCCTCCCACGTCTCCCGGTCCACGACCTTGACCTTTCCGTGCTCGATGCGCCAGCGCAAATTTATGTGACGGTTGTGCCAAACCTGGTAGTAGAGGAACTCCTCCGCCTTCAAGATCTCATGCAGTCCCCGTGGCTCCTGGTCGAGTGAATACTCGAGCATCACGTCGCTCACCATCGAGGGATCAACCCGGCGCAGCGCTTCCACGACATTCACGAAATATAGCGAGCGGATGCGCGAGAAGAGATTCTCAATGTCGTGATGCGGCAGCTTGTGATTGCCGTTGGGGACGCTAAAGTCGCTCTTGTTGTGCGTGACGAAGGCAAAGCGCACTCCTTTCGAATCCTGCGCATCCAGACACTCGGCGTAGGTTTCAATTAGCAGCGCATCGGCCATGGAGTTCCGGTCGCGATGAAACGGTGCCCGATGATCCAAGGCGCGCTGCGCCGCGCGCAGCTGAGCGCCTTCCGACAATACGCGCGCCGGCTCTCCGGTGAGCAACTTTTCGATGCGATCGAGCGCCTGCGTTGCCGCCCCGCCCACGAGCGGAATCTTGTGGTCGACGTCATCGAGATGGGCGAGCACAGTCTTGACAGTCCGCTTGTTACCGCCCGACTTTTCCACGGCGTCCTTCACCAGCTTGAAGTGGGTGCCTAAGCTCCGGACGCTGTCCTTCTCGATCCGAGCACGATTGTGAACCGGCGACCTGATTGGACGCCGATCGGCGTCGCAACCATTTGATTTGTGGTTGCATGCTCGCCGAAAAGCTGGTCAACATTCGATGCGTGTTCACAGGTCACCGTTTGAGGCGGCCGGCGCGCGGTTTCCGACCCTTGGGTTGGGGCGCCGTCAATTCGCGCCGAACCTCGATCTGCTTTCGGGTTCTCCTGATCTCCTCGACGAGAAGCCGCTCATCCGGAAGGGTTGTTCGATACTCAGCGGCAAGCACTTTGTTTGGAAGTCCTTCAAGCGCGTACTTCGCTACGGCGCCGTCCTTTTCTGCACAGAGAATTAGGCCCACTGGCGGATTCTCGCCTGGGAACGCCCAGTGCTCGCGGGCATAATTCAGGTACAAGTGCATTTGACCTGCGTCGGCATGCGTGAACTTGCCGAGCTTTAAATCGACAATAATCAGGCATCGAAGGCGCCTATGGAAGAAGAGCAGATCTACTCGATACCACGCGTCTCCGACACGCAGGCGGCGTTGCCGGCCAACAAAGCTGAAGTCGCCGCCGAGTTCTAAGAGAAACGTTTCCAGCTTCATGATGAGCGCGGACTCAAGATCCGTCTCGGAGTACTCGTCCTTCAGCGCAAGAAACTCGAGAAAATATGGATCCTTGATTTCGTCTTCTGGCATTACTACATCCGCCGGAAGGCGGGCCGAACCGCGGCGAAGCATCTTGGACTTATCCTTTGATAGAACCGTGCGTTCGTAGAATTGGCTCTCGATCTGTCGATTGAGTTGTCGGATTGTCCACCCGCCGCGAAGCGCCTCTGCTTCGTAAAACTCGCGGCCGTTTAAATTACGCACCGTCAATAGTCGAGCATAGTGCGACCAGGGTAGCGGGAAGCGAGCGGCGATGGAAACCACGGGGTTGTGGTTTGCAGATTGTCCAGACACTGTCTGGATTTTCCGGAAGCCCGGAGTAGATTCTCCAGACGGCGTCTGGAGAATGTTGCGATAAGTAAGGTAAAAGGAGCGCATCTGGAACAGGTTTGCCCGCCCGAACCCTCGCCCGAATCGGGATTGAAGATCGCTGGACAGGCGCACGATAAGCTCCTCTCCATAGCCAGCTCGTTCCGCCCCGTGTTGCTCATGTTCTACGATACGCCGACCTATGGCCCAGTACGTGGCGGCCATGACCGCATTTGTGGAGCGAACGGCAGCATGGCGCCCAGCATCGACGAGTCCGACAACGTCCGCCAGTATGGCGTCGTAGGTCGGTCCGGCCGATCTATCGAGCGTCTTCTTCCCAGGCACGTCGAAGATCCCCTCTGAGCGCGCTATTGCGAACACACGCATTGTAGCCGGCTCCGCATATCACAGCGATCGTCGAAACAATCGCCGACTTATTAAATCCAAAAACGTGAATCGCCATCAACGTTTTCACAATTGAACTCTGAAAAGCTCGCGTGCCATTGTCAATCAGAGAACCAACTTGATGCAAAATGATTTCACGCCTGATTTCACGTCCCAATCGATTCGCGCGCCAGCAAACCAAAATAAGCATGAGCTTCGACAGGATCGACCGGCGCCCGCTGAAACAGCTCGCACGAGACCGATACGTTTGCTGCGGCTCCCGCAAGTCATGCAGCAGACGGGACTGAGGAAAACGACCCTCTATGAATTGCAGAAGGAAGGTTCCTTCCCAATGCGAATCCAGGTCACGTCGAATTCTGTGGGATGGATTGAGGAGGAAATCAATGCGTGGATCGCGGGAAGGGTGGCTGCCAGCAAGCCGCTACGCATAAGGTGAACAAACCAACGCGCGCGGTGCAGGCAGCGGATCTGGCTGAGACACGGCGGGTTTCGAGGACAATTCCCTCGATATCCCCGATTGCCCTGCCCCGTCTCCTACCGCATCATCCTGTTCAACGCCGCCAGCGCCTCGGCGGAATACTCAGCTACTATCATCGGGCCGCAGCCTGGATCAAATGTCGACGGTTTCTTTTGACAAGTCGCCCACGCCGCCCTGCCTATCACACCCGAAAAATAAGGTCTTCGACAGCGTTTCCTTGCGTGGAAGGAACCAATTAGGCTAAGCTTTCCTTGTGCGGAAGGAAAGCCTGAAATACGTCCTAGCTTATAACACCACCCGCAAGCTGCCGGAGGCCACGCCGCGCGCGTTGCAACTGCCGCTCGACACGACAAAAGTGATCACGCTAATCGGAATCCGCCGCAGCGGTAAAACCTACATCCTCTATGAGACGATGCGCCGGCTCGAGTCCCACGGTGTCGACCGGCGGCAGATCGTTTATCTGAACTTCGAGGATGACAGACTGCTGCCCATCAAGACCCGGGAGCTCGACCTGATCCTACAGGCTCACGCGGAGCTATATCCTGAATTCGCAACACGGAAAAAATACATCTTCTTCGATGAAGTGCAGAATGCGCCTCGCTGGGAAACATACGTGCGCCGGCTGCATGACACGGAGGATGCGCAGATCTTTCTCACCGGCTCCTCGTCTCACCTGTTGGCCCGTGAGTTAGCCGCTGGGCTACGAGGACGCAGCGTCTCATATGAAGTCTTTCCGCTGTCCTTCGCGGAATTCGTGGCTTTCAACCGCCTGGAACACGAACCCTATTCACGCGCATCGGAAAGCCGAATGGCGGCCGCGCTCACGGACTATCTGAACATCGGAGGCTTGCCCGAGGTAGTGCTCGCCGATTCCGACCTGCGCCCCCGTATCCTGAAGGAATACGTGGACCTGGTCTTCTACAAAGACCTTGTGGAACGATATAGGGTTTCCAATTCCGCGGTGCTACGCCAACTTCTCAAGCAGTGTCTTGGCCAGCCAGCGTCGCTGCTCAGTGCCCACAAAGTCTATAACGACTTCCGCTCGCAGGGTTACGAGCTGTCAAAGGACACCCTTTACCACTACCTAGGCTACCTGGAAGAGTCCTACCTTATCTTCTCTCTGCCGGTGGCGGACCGGTCGCTACGGAAGCAGGCGATGAATCCCAAGAAAATGCATCCCGTGGACTGGGCACTGGGTTACCCCTTCGTGCCTGAGCAGACCATTGATCCCGGGTGCAAGCTGGAAACTGCCGTCTTCCTTCATTGGCGCCGACAGCGCGAAGACCTTGCTTACTTGAGCGCGGACCGCGAAGTCGACTTGGTAGTGAACGGTGAACGCCCCGAAGCTCTGATCAACGTGGCACTGTCGGTCAGTCAACCGGCGGCTTGGGAGCGCGAAATCGCGGCCCTGGAGTGGGGAGCCGGAAAAGCACCAAAAGCTTCGCGAGTCCTAGTGGTGCACGAAGACCCGGCCCGCAAACCACCTGCGGGAATCAAGATCGTCGAGGCGTGGCGGTATTTGCTCGGCATCGAGTAGCCTATCTACCGACGTACCTCACACCTCTCCAGGTCGAACCGCGTTCGATACCTTCGGGACGTAGGAGTCGCAGGTTCAAATCCTGTCACCCCGACCATTCTGTACCGGCCCTCCTGAAAGGGCCATTACCGACAATCCCCAATGTGCCCACAGTCGGCCCTTCGCGTCCCGCCGCAGCCGCAGCCCTTCGGGCATCAGTCGGCCCAACGTGATACGCGCCTCAGCAATTCGAGCCGGGTCACGGCCATCGAACCCGGCTCGGATCTCGCGATGCAGCGCGCGTGCCGTGATCGGCAACATGCGCAGCACGTCATCATCCAGCGGGATTGCCGTAGGTATCCCCGCCTTTGTACGCCGCTCGTCCTGCAGCCTGGCAAGCGCGCCCTCTAGTTCCGCCCTTGTCAGGTCCGGGTCGCCCTTCTCGATGCGCTTCTGTAGGCGCTTGAGTCGAGCATCTAGCTCCCGCAGCTCCGCCGGCTGTCCCTTGACCGCTGCGGCCTGGGCGGCGGACGCTTCGGCATAGTAGCGCTTGACCTCCTTACGGTACTCGCCCAAGGCGCCCGGAGACGCGAGCAATTCCTCGACCAGTTCGGCCATCTTGCTCTCGAGCAATTTCCTGGCGGGTTTGGCTGTGTTGCCGCAAGGCGAACCGCCGACAATCGAGCCGCACGCATACCGCAGCCGATCAGCCAGCACAAAATGCGCCTCGCAGTGATCGCAGACCAGGAGGCCGCTCAAAACATACTTCGATTTGCCGCCCGAACGTCGGCCCGCATTTTTGCCGCCGCCCCATTTGCGCGCGGTCGTCTTGATCCTGGCTTGTGCCGCCTCCCATAGACCCTGGTCGATAATCCGCAGGCTTTCGTCCTGCCTGACAACCCATTCCGACGATGGGCGCATGCGTGCGCTATCGCGTTCAGTATCAGGGTTCTGGCGAAACTCGCGGCGATTCCAGCGAACCGTCCCGGTATAGATCGGATTGTGCAAAATCACCCGCACTCCCGATCCTTGCCAGCCCTTGGCACGTCGCGCCTTGCGGCCCTTCCAGTAGCTGCCTGGTGATGGCACCTTGTCGCCATTAAGCGCGGCCGCGATTGCCCGATGGCCGAGACCGGCGATGTACGTGTTAAAGATGCGCTTAACGGCCGCCGCCTGCTCCTTGTCGATTGCGAGCAGTGTGCCCACCTTGGCCGCTTTGCCGTAGGCGTCTACGCGGCCATCTGAGGCGTATTCGGGCATCAGCGCGTAGCCAAACACACGTCCACCGGCCCAAAAGCCTTTCCGCGTCACGTCCGCTAATTGGCGATGCACGCGGCGAGCGGTGTCCTCGCTGGCGGTACGATTGTGCAGCGACTTGACCAGCCGAGTCACATCGGCGGACCCGGCCGCGGAATCGTAACCGTCGCCGACGCCGATCACTCGAACGCCGAAAAACTTGAACCTCTTTGCGACGCGGGCCGTCTCTTCGTCGTCACGACTGAGCCGGGACAGGTCCTCACAGAGCAGCGTGTCGAACTCCCGCGCCTCTGCGGCCTTGAGCATCCTTTGGTATTCCGGCCGATGTTTCGCGCTCGTGCCTGAGAGTGCCGCATCCGAGTAGGTGGCGACGACCTTGAGGCCGTGCTTCTTCGCATAGTCGCGGCACAGTTGGACCTGTGCTTCGATTGATTCCGCACGCTGGCGGTCACTCGAAAACCGAGCGTAGATTGCGCACTTCATTCGTCGTTGCTCCGAATATTCTTAATACGTTTGAATTTGGGACGCGACAGAAACATCGCAGTTTTCCGGTCAGCCGACGTCGCCATTGTGAATAACCTTCTTGACGCTGCCTCTCGCTTGATAGCGGTACGCTTCTCTAATGCGCGCTTGCTGCGTATGAATACCGAACGCTCCTTTGCCTTCCGCTTCTCCGCAGCCTTCGCATTGCGTTTTGCCCACCGCATGTACTCAAGCTTCTCTGCAGGATCGTGGAAAAATGGCAAGTTCTCCTCTGCCACTACTAGGGCCAGCTCTACACCGTCTCGTAAGAGATCTTGCTGAGTTCTCTTGAGCCGCTTGCTTTCTTCCCGCAGTTTCTCCGCCTGATCCCGTTCAAGGTAAATCGAGATGAATACCTTACTACCAATTCTCTTGCCCGATTTCTTTCGCGCCGCCAATTTGCGTCTCCTTGCCGATACATATTTATGTTGCCTTATGGTAGCACGGCTTCTTAGTAAGACGTAATTGATTGATCGGTAAAGGGCTTTACGACAAAAGTGCGCGCTACCTAACCTAATACGGCACTAGTAACCACGCCCCTAGGGGGCATTTAGGAGGTAGTCGATGAGCAAAAAATACGACGTGCCGTTGAAGGAGGCGACGCAAATAACCGGTCTCACACCGGACACAGTTCGTGAGAAGGCCGACAAGGGTGTTCTGCCGTGCGTTCGTGACTCGAATGGACAGCGGCGGTTTTGGCGCCCCGGCCTGGTGAAGTATCGCCGCAAGATGGACGCTCGGCGATGAAAGCGGCGAATCCCGAACTGATCGGCGAGCTAGCGCGTGTCTACGCCCGTATGGCCGTGGACCGCATGCTGGCCGCACGAAAGTCTCCTTGGCATTTCCGCACCGAACGCCGCGGTCCAGTCACGTGGATCACATTCAAGCGGGAAGCCGCATAACCACCCCAACCAATCAGAAGGAGAAATAAAATGGCAATCGTTTCAATAGCTGTAGATCCGGCTGATACCGCGTTCTCGCGTCTGCTCAGTCAAATCAACGAACGCATGTTAGTGCGCGATGGCTCCGAACTGCAGGAGCTGGATCGCGGCGACGGTACCAGTGAGTTTGGTATCTATAACGTCGCCTGGGGCCGCAGGGTCAAAACCGATCTCGACATTTTCGATATCTACGCCCTCGGAGACGAGTTCGGTGTCTGCACCGACTTAGATCACCGGCATCGCGCCATGTACCTCAAGGCGATCAAGGAGGCCACATGTTTCGCACAATGACGCCACGGGCATACGTGCGGCGTGCTCTGGCCAAGGCGCCGCGAACGCCATTCTACGATGACCTCCGCGCGCAACAGGCCGAGCTTGATAAGGCGTGCAAGGCCTTGTCGCGCGTGCGAGCGCTAATCCGGCACCAAAGAGCGGCGCCATGACAATCAAAATGGCGGGCGACGAAACGCTCTACGAGCCAATGATCGAAATCTTCACGGATGCTGTGGTGGGTCTGCGCGACATGGCACGGGTGCTCAGGCCGACGTTTCCGCAGATGGCATTCCTACAAACCCATGTGGCCGGTCTAATCGAAGATCCCGATGCGGACCGCAGCATGTGCGTAAACAAGTCATCGGGAATCGGGAAGGGTGTGCCATTCCCCGAGCCGCACATGCTCCCCGCCTGCAAGCTGACAAAGCCGCACGTGATGGCTCACATGTTCGAGAATCATCACCCACAAGAGCCCGGAATGTTCGATTGCCCATATAGAGTGGTGATCGGCTCGCCTGTCCCGATACCGCTTCGAGCGGCCGTTGAAAAGTTTGTGGGCCCTCTCGGTCTCAAGTCCGTCGGCTGCATCCTGCTCATAGCCGACTACGCGCCCCACCTTGGGGGCCGATGGTTCGCCAATCCTGTAGGCGTACTCATCCCCGCTGTCCCCACAAAGGCATTCGCCGCAGCCGCGCTGCCGGGATGGGATGAGATACCTCACGGTCAGTCGATCCGCAACTACGGCAATGAGCAAGCCACCGATGCGAACGCCTACGTCAGGCAACTCTACACAATGCGAAAGATCATGGCTGAGGCCGACAAGGGCGACGAATAATCATGGGAAACGGTTTCGGCAAAAAGAACAAAGAGCCCCGCGCGAAACCGGCGAAGGACCGCCGCTTCGCCGTGGCGCTCGTGAAGCACGAACGCGATAAGCAGCCGCGACAATTCCAGTGGCGCCTAAAGAAGCTCACGGCCCGGATGACCAGGTGCACGGTCCGTGCCGCCAAGTCCGGTCCCGGGATAACGCTGGGAAGCTTCGACGGCGCGCTGGAAGCCAAATTTTGCACGTCGAGCTCCGGCTATCTCGGCGACGTTGACAACACTCAGAAAATCGACGGCAAGAAAGTCTGCGTCAAAGACCCGCTGTCATACGCCGATGTCCAGGCGACCTTAGATACCCTGGGCTGCTCGTATATGCTGCACACGACGCACAGCAATGAGCCGGATTGGCCTCATCTGCGGTTCGTGATCCCGTTCGCCGAGGACATTGCGGGCGACAGCGACCACATCGCCGCCGAGTACAAGCGGGTCCACGCTCACCTAAACGCCGTCTTCAACGGGCGGCTCGATCACCGATCCAGTCCGGCATTCATGGCGTTCCTACCGGCGACACCAAAGGCGAAGCTTTTCAAGGCTAACGCCGTGATCGACCGGCCGCTCTATGTGCCAGGGGCGACGCATTCCGGCGACGGCAAGATGATCCCAGTCCACATTGAGCTTCCTGACAGGTCTAAAGAGCTGCCGGAGGTGCCCCCGCTTACGGGAGTCCCGACAAGGATCAAGCAACTCATAAAGACCGGCGATGCCGAAGGCTACAAGAGCCGCAGCGAAGCGCTCGCCGACGTATATAAGTCGTTGCATAAGCAGCGCATGAGCGCGGCCCAGATTGCCGCCGTGTGTTGGGCACGCGCGCATGGCATATCGGAAAAGCCTCAAGAGAACGGGTTTGAATGGCTGCGCGAGGATATAACTCGCGTTGTCGGCAAGCTCGAGACTGATCGGTGCGCGGCGGAGGCCGACCTCTTCAAGCGCTATGCCTATGTCGAGCGGCAGAAGAAATACTACGATCTCGTCGACTGCGTAGCGCTCGACCATGAGCAGCTAACCAACCGTTTCGCCGCGCAATTCGGTATGGGACGGGACTATAACGCACACGTGCATTGGCAGCTGGATTGGGAAAAGCTCGGCGGCGTCCGCGTCTACGACTTCACCTATTGGCCCGGCAAAGAGCGAATAGTCGAGTACAAAACCAAGCGGTGCATAAACGAATGGAGCCCGCCGCCGCCTATCGAACTCCCTGCACGGAAAGTGAAGGAGAAGGACATCGAGCCGTGGATGTCCCTCGTCCGGCGTCTGATACCCAATCGTAGAATCCGCGACGCGGTTCTGAACCTTTCGGCGTTCCTGATCCAGAAGCCCGGCGCCAAGTGCAATCACCATCTATTGCTAGTCGGCAAGCATGGCATCGGGAAGGACACGCTGACTGAGCCAATTCAGTTTGGCATCGGCGGCGGTGTGCCCGACGCGGGTGGAGTCGCGTCGAATCGAATGAACATCAAGACGATGCGGCCCGACGATCTCGAGCGCCAGTGGGGATATCACCTGCGATCACAGTTGTGTGTCGTCCAGGAGATCGTCGAAATCTACAACAGGGATAAACGCAAGCTGGTGAACAAGCTTAAGCCTGAGCTTTCATCACCGCCGGCGGACCTCACTATTGAAGAGAAAAATCGCCATCCCTACGACATTCCGAATGTCATCAATTGGATCTTCTTCAGCAACAGCACAAAGGCGATAGGTCTTGAGCGCACCGAACGGCGATTTCTGGCCGTTCACAGCAACGCCGAAAAGATGACTAGCACGGAGGCACGAAGGCTCTGGAAATGGTATCGCACGGGCGGTCTCGAACTCTGCGTCAAGTGGCTCCGTCAGCGCAATCTCAAAAAGAGAAAGTTCGATCCGAAGGCCGCGCCGATGGTGACCAAGTTCCAAGAGACCCTGGCAGAAGCAGCCATGCCGATGCAGGAGCAGTCGCTCAACGACGTACTACATGATCGCAGTGGGCCATTCGCGCCCGATATTGTTGTCAGCGGGGATGCTGCGAGATATTTCGCTGATCTAGGCGGACTGCGGCAGTCCATAACCGGCGGTGACGTGTCGGCGGCCTTGACGGCTGCGGGCTGGATCCGTCTCGGTGCCATAGATATCAGCCTGCCCGATCACAAGCCAGATCGTTTGCATAAGCGTGCGGTCTTTGTCTCGCCCGGTACTGCAACAAAGTACCTGGCGCTCCGGCGACAGTCTCCCAAGAAGTTCGCGCTCGCTTATTTCGCACAGTTCCCGAAGGCAAGGAGTCATAAATGATCACACACCACATACACCCACACCCGCAGGGTCGGGCAACGCCCTTTGCAGGGCAATACCCTATTTGTTTGTATTTACTTTAACTAACCATGTGGGTGGTGTGGGTGGTGTAAGCATTAAAGCCTACGTTTTTAGGTGTTTTGGATACACCCGCTACACCCGTCCGTTGCAGAAAGCAGGAGCAATTCGATGAAAACCAGAAACAGAACACCAAAAGTTCGCACCGTTGCGCCGCGTGTGCGCACGCTCGGTCCAGCCGTCAACTCGAAGAGGAAGCATGGAAGCAATCGGCCAATGAACCGAAGGGATATCGAGCGACGCCGTAACTACGTCAAGCGGCATCCATTGTGCCAGCGTTGCGAGTCCTTGGGCATTACGTCGGCAGCCGTCGCGTGCGATCACGTCATTCCATTGAGTGCTGGCGGAGCAGATGAATGGCAAAACTTTCAAAGTTTGTGTCGTCCATGTCATGACGCAAAGACCGCCAGCGATGCGCAAGGCAATTTCCAAGCGGAACGCTATCCACAGCGCGATGAGGGCGATTACACGTGCGTTTAACACGGGGGGGCTAGATGAGGTCGGAGTGGACGACCTTGGCAACCACGGCTTCCCGCAATCGCACAGTTTTTTAATTGAGCAGAGGATTATTTCTAGGAGTTAAACGACGATGACCCGCAAAAAACCCGCAGTTAAACCGAAGACGGCGCGCGGCAACCGCGCATCCATTACCGAGAGCGCGTTGGCGCTCATGCGTGACCGCAGGCAGCCTGTGCAACGGCGCGCGCCCGTTGCGATCTCATTCCTAAAGACGCCCGAACATCGTGCCACCGCCGCAAAGGCATTAGAGGCGATGGCAGACGAGCCTTCACTTACGCCGCGCATGCTGGCGCGGATCTTCAAGGCGATGCATCGCTACGTCTATCGGCCTGCCGCTGCGCAGAAGCGCAAGAGCAAGAGCCAACTGCCGCCATTAGGGAAAAAGGCCGCAGCCCAGGCCGCTGCACTTGCGCCGTCCAAAGTAGACCTTTCCGGTCCTTGCACGATGGCAATCACCATGGACCCGGAACTCTTCGAGCGCTGGCAGGAGTTGCACTTCAATGATCCGGGCGAAGTTTATGCGCGTCGTCGCGGCGACATTCAGCGCGGCCTTGAAGGCCCGATGTTTATTCCTAGCTCGACGTGGGATGCGCTAAACCAACTGCCCGACGATGCGAAGTTAGCCGCGCTTGATGAGGTTGTCGCGCTAGCACCGAAGGAGCGGCCGTCGCCGTGACACTCAAGTCGATCAAGGGGCGGTAGAATATTGTTGGAAAGGGTCACTGGCGGAAGGGCCGCCACGGAGTGGAAATCATGAGAATGACGCGCGCTGTGGTCCTATTGGCGTCCCTAATGCTTGCGCCACTGGTGAACGCCGCTGTTGATGTGGGTGCCGTGGGGACATTAGACGCACGGATCGCGGATGCCAAGAGCGCCGCGACGGCGGTAAGAAAGGCGGCTGATACCATTTGCCAAAATGCTGGGTATGCAAGTGGGCAGCGCGAGCAGGGATTGCCTAGCAACGCCAGTGAGCAACTCAAGCAGTGCAGTGACGCCATGCAGGCCAGCGGTGATGCGATTGGGTTTATCGGACTCCTATACGAGCAGCGTGCGCACTTGACCGGGCAGACTATGCCTGGAGAGTACGCATGCAATGGAAAATCTAGCCTGGGCGCACCGCATCCGGACGCTAAGGGCCATTACACTGTATGTCCACCGGACCCCGACGACCACAGTTATAAATTCTGGATCATTACGCAGGTACGCATGCAGGTGGGCAGCGCCAGGGAAACGTGGAGCGACGGGGGACTCATTTCGATGGGCCACTACAGGAGCGAATCCGAATGCCGATCGGCCGTTGCGAAGTACGAGGACTATCCATCGAAGGTTCCATACGCGCTTAAGAACGGCGTTACTGTCGGAGACGTGTGCGTCGAAGTATTCATCCCGGACGTGCGCGAACTGCAACACTGACTTTGAGCGACGCCCTGGGCCGGGGCGCATCGGGGCTGGTGGACGACGAACCACCCCACCCGGCCCCGGCCTGCTAACCCGGTCAGGCGAGGCCCCAAATGACCGATTTGTGGTCCTTACGAGGATGCCTGGCAGGCTTTCGGCCCCAGGCCGCTACGGGTGGCCCGGCTAGGGCCCGGCTAGGGCTCGTTTAGGCGCCCGCGCAGGCTTGTCTTGGGCGTGAAACGCACGCGCCCTGGTCGTCATGGTCGCCGACTTCGGTAGCGCGGCCTGCGGTAAGCTGGTCACCCGGCAGGAGGTTTCATGACCATGAAGAAGGCTGTATCGCTGCTCACAATCGCCCTGATTGGTGGGCCATGCGTCGCCGGACCGCTGGTCACAATCCGGTGCGACCCGCCCAAGGGTACAACTCAGACTTTCGGCGTGCCTATGGCGGAGAAGGTTCAGGCCGCCGGTGGCAGATCGCAGCCAGAGAACCATTTAAGCAGCGCGACAGACGGCATGAACGCGAGTCCGTCATTCATTGTCGATGAAGACGGTAAACATCTGACTCTAATCTGGTCGACGGCCGCCGTTACTCAGCACTCAGATCCAGCGCGCGAAATCCAGGTGCTCAACGCATCACCACTCGTGATCACTGCGCTCGACTCACACCCGGGTCTTAACGGCGCAGTCTTCCTGTATTCGTTCTACCCAAAGCTGGGAGCGCTGTTTGTGTCTCAGCATTATCTTGATATCAACGGCGGCAGCGCGCAGCAGGCCTCGCTCTTCGCTAAGTGCGATTTCGCATGGGCCGGAAAACCATGATCCAGCTAAGTCACTTCAAATCGCCCACGGATCAATGGGGTACGGTGGCAAATCGGGTCACCCCGACCATTGTAATCAAGTTAGTTCAGAAGCAGTTTCTGACCAGTCCTGCTGTAAGTGTGTGAACCGGCGTCCTGATTGGACGCCGATCAGCGTCGCAAACATTTGATTTGTGGTTGCATGCTCGCCAAAAAGCTGGTCAACATTCGATGCGTGTTCACACTAAAGCCCTCTCAAACGCCGTGAATGCGTACATACGCGCCCCGGTTGGATTGATCATCATTCGACAATGCCGTCCAGAATGGTGATTGCCCGGACGACATCGTCGATTGAACGGCGCAAGTCGTCGCGGATATGGGCCGCAGGCGCGCCAAGTTTCATACGTTCGATCAACTCGTTCAATTTCGCGTGCGCGAGCCATGCCTTGTGGCGTGCAAATTCCGCGACGATTCCGGGCTCTCCCCAGCCGACGACCGCATCGTTAGTCGGATCGGGCCAGCGTGTGTCGCGCGCGACGAGTCCCGGAACCATTGTGATCCGTTCCGCGGGATGCTGAAGGCGCGTGGCTCGGTGGACCACCATGGCGCCTTGCTGAAACAGCGCGTATCCGGCCCCGGGAAACTCCGGGCTCACCACCCTGCTCGGCGGCAAGTCCCTGTTAGTCGCTTCGGTCAGCCCCCGCGTGTCCGTCTGCAGGAGTCCCGCTGCCTCTTGCTTCGTGCCGCGAAAGAACTGGAACCGCCCGCCGCTGAACGTCCGGGGTTCGCTTAGAAGGAGCACGTAATCAAAACCGATCGAATCGACGTGCCAGGTATCGACCGCCTGGGCCGGGTCGTCCGGGGCGAAATTGATGTAGAGCTGCTGTGACGGCATGCTGTGAGGCAGCAGCAGGCAGCCGGCAATATCCGAGACAAAATCCGTGAGCTTCGAGCAGTTGCAGAGATCGCGAAGAAACCTCGATCGGTAAACTCCCCCGGGTAGGTACTTGGCGGTGCGATCGCTGCTCTGCGACAGCTTACGCAGGGCAAGGGCAACCGACCTGGCCGCGACCGTGCCCTCCTCGGAAAGGACTCGAAACGGGCCGGCCACGGCGACATCGGTCGCGCACTTGCGGATTTCATCGGCGTCATAGCCGAGGTCCCCGAGTCGCCACACTTGCCGCGGCGACTCGAGCGCCAAGTGCCGTGCCGGATCGAACGCGGGCTCATCCGCAATGGCCTGGTAGGTCTCCGGCAATTCCGCGGGGAAAGGCAGTGAAGCGGCTAACACATCTGGCTCCTATGCAGCTGCTCGCATTGCCGTGCGAACCCACTGTTGGAACTTGTACACCTCGTACTCCTCCGGCATCAGGAAGCCGCGCTCGTGAACCGAAGCGTGAAGTCCCCGCTGCACCAACTCGCACACGGCACCATCCTCGGCCATGACTTTGGTCGAGAAGCAGCAGACGCGGCCTATGTCGACACCGGGATCGGCGAGCGTCTCTTTGGGAAAGAGCCATTCCGTGCTGAGCTCGGTCTCCTCGGGACCCAAAGGGTGGAGCCGGGTGGACTTCACATGGTCGACGTGAAGCACGAGGTAGTGCGAAGGCACGCTCGTCATATAGTGGTAGGCGGTACGTCGCTCAAGCTCCGTGAGCTTGGGGAACTCATGACCGAGCGAGCGGCCGTCGAGGGACCAGGTGGCCGCGCCCGCCCTGAGGCCGCCTTTGAACAGCGGGTCGCCGCTGTCTGCATGCGCCTTCCAGTTTGGATCGTCGCGCTCGTCCATGAGGCCGCGCCCGTAGATCGGCACGAGACCGGTCAAGCCGGGGTGCACCGCCGGGCAATGCAAGCACTCGTTGTAGTTTTCCCAGAACACCTTCCAGTTGCAGCGCAGACGCATGACGAGACGTTGGCCGATCACGAGTTCTTCGAGCGGCCAGTTGGCGAGTTCTTCGCCGCCGGGGTCGAAGCCGGCGGTCGGTTCCCGCAGGTTGATGTAAACGAACCCACGCCAGATGCGCAGAGCGACCGGATATAGTGATATTTCGTCGATCGGCAGATGGTGCGGTCGCCCCATCGATGGAACTCGTGCGAGCTGGCCGCTCGGACGATAGTTCCACGCGTGGTAGGGGCAGGTAATGCCCGTCGCGGGCAGCAGTCCCTCCGATTGGCTCAATAGCAAAGCGCCACGGTGCCGACACGTATTATAGAATGCCCGCAGCTCACCCTGCTCGTCGCGCACGAGGAGGAGCGGCTGGCCCGCGAGGGTGAAAGTGCGGTACGAGCGGATCTGCGGCAGGGTTTCGGCGCGGCATAGGTACACCCAGTGGCGGTACCAGATGGTCTCGAGCTCGCGCGCATAGTGCGCTGTGTCGACGTACCAGCTGCCCGGCAGCGTCCGCTCGAGCCGCTTCAGGCCATTGAACTCCGCAGCGAGCGGCTCATCATGCATCTCGGTGCTCATGGCGTCTCTACCCCCTTGTCGTTCGCGGTGCTACGAAACGCGCAGTCCATCAGATCGAGATACGCTCCGCACAGCCGCGCGGCGGCGGATCGGTCAAGACCGGCGTTGCGGAAAAGAATCTCCTGCCAAAATCCATCCAGCATCCCAATCAGGCCGCGCGCCGCAGCGTTGATCATTTGCTCGGACGGGCTGCACCTCAGCTGCCGGGCACGTTCTCGAAAACGCTGCAACGTGAAATCGTAAAACCGACGGTCGTGCTTGCCGGTGACCTCTTTATAGACCCTGCGCCAGCCGCGCTCGCCCATGAACGCATACCACACGGCGACGTGGCGCTCGGAGGCGACTTCCTCATCGAGCATCATGCGCACGACGCCTCTCAGTCGTTCTCTCGGGTCCTGGATCGTGTCGGCTGTCCGTTGCAACTGACGGTCGAATCCCGTCACGAGATAGCGCAGGGTTTCGGCAAGCAGCCCTTGCTTATCCGAAAAGTGGAAGCTGACGACGGCGGGCGTCACCGAAGCGATGTCCGTGACCTTCGCGAGCGTCAGATTCTCGAGACCGTGACATTGGATCGTTTGCATCGCCGCATCGAGCAGTTGCGTACGGCGATCGCCGATGAGCAGCATCTCGAGCTTCGTGGGACGTCGCTTCAGTCCGCGCCGCCGCCTGCTCGGCACGCTGGAGGTGATTCGTGCGTCCTCGGCCATCTCGGAATATTAAATGATCGTTTAGATATTGGCAACCGGTTCGAGCGACGCGCGATGTGATTTGCAAAATCCCTCTGCAGATCCTTGCAAACGACGTCGGCTGTCGGCTAAGTTCAATGCTCATTGAATAAACGGACATACTGTGATTCTGTACCGGGCATCTGCCGCAGCGGGCCTGCCGGAGAATTTTGACGTGGCGCGGCTGTCACGCCGGCAGGCACTGAAAGTCCTCGGGGCTGCCGGCATTGCGGCCGCCGGCGGCCCGGCGATCGCCGCAGGCGCTTACGCTGATCCGCCGGTGGGCCCGGGAGGCATTCCTCTCGCGCGGCCGGAGAGTCCCGTGGCGCTGCCCCTGAACGCTGAGCCGATTCCGAGCGGTTTGCGGCCGGAAACAGGCGGCACCTTCAAGCTGTTTAACTACTCCGACTACATCAGCAAGGAGCTCGTCGACGACTTCGGCAGGCAGTACGGCGTTGATATGGAGCTGTCGACGTTCAGCAACATGGATCAGGCGATCACGCGGCTGGCGAGCCGAATGATCCAGCCGGACGTGACGAACATTTCACATGAGCGTCTGGCTCAGGCCGTCGTCGGCAAGCTGATCAGGCCGCTCAATCTCGACTACATCCCCAACCTCAAGAGATATATCTGGCCGTCCCTGCACAGCCCGTTCTACGACTTGGGCTCGCACTATACGGTCCCGTACGTAGTCTACGCGACCGGCATCGGCTGGCGGGACGACAGGATCTCCGAGGATATTGCGCGGATGGATAATCCCTGGTCGATTTTCTGGAAGTCCGCAAGATATAAGGGTTACGTCGCCATTCTCGACGATGACCGTCAGGCTCTCGGGCTGGCGATGCTTTACCGGGGCTGCTACGACATCAACACCGAGGACCCGGCGATCATCGAACGGGCATTGGCAGACTTGACCGCGCTGATTCCGGTCTGCAATCCCAAGATCAACGAGACACAAACCAGGACCCTCCCGAGCGGCGAGTGTTGGCTGCACGAGGCAGATTCGGGTGACCTGCTGGGATCGTTCTTCAGCGAGCGGCCGGCAGGCTACGACGGCTCGAGCTTGCGTTTCTGGTCGGCGGCCAAAGGCAAGGGTCCGGTCAACAACGACTGTTGGGCGATACTCTCCGCCACCGAGAAGCCCGTGCTGTCGCATTTATGGCTGAACCATCTGCTGGAGCCGCGCTTTGCCTATCGCAATTTCCTCTACACCGGGTATCAACCGCCACAGGTGTCGATTACAGTGGACTCGCTGCTCGAAAAGAACGTTATCCCGGAGAATCTTCGCACTACGATCTTTTCCGACGAGGCATTCGGGGTCGGCTCGATACACTATGCGGCGTTGACGTCCCACGGCAACGCGCTGTGGCAGAAGGCATACGCGCGCTTTATGACGGGTACCTGAAGGGAGGGGTGAAGCGGGATGTACCCGAAGTGGCTCTGGCCGGCTCTAGCGCTCCCGGGAATCCTCTGGCTCATATTGCTTTTCCTCGTGCCCTTCTACGCCATCATCGGCGTCGCGTTCGGCGGGGTCGATCCCATTTTCCAGAATCCGATCCCGGCGTGGAATCCGCTGCAGTGGGACTTCTCGTCCGCCCTCGATACGTTCAAAGGCTTTCTGCCGGGTCATGAGTACTGGCGCATCTTTCTGCGCACCACGGAATACGTGGCTTTAGCAGTGACCGTGTGCCTCGTGGTGGGCTATCCCGTTGCGTACTATGTGTCCCGCCACGCGCGGCGATTCAAGCCGCTTCTGATCGCGTTGCTGGTGCTGCCGTTCTGGATCAGCTACCTGATGCGCATGCTGGCATGGACCAACTTGTTCGCGCCGTCCGGTTTGGTCAACGAGCTTCTCAGTGTGACGCACGCGACGAGCAAGCCGCCCGACTGGCTGAACGGGAATCCGGCCTCCGTGATCCTGGCGCTCGTCTATGGTTACATTCCCTATCTGATCATTCCGCTGGTGGCTGCGCTCGACCGCATCGACCAGAATCTTCTGGACGCGGCGCGCGATTTGGGCGCGAGCCCGCTGCAGGCCTTTCTGCGCGTCACGCTGCCGCTTTCCAAGACGGGTGTGCTGGGCGCTGTCGTCATCATCGCGCTGCCGATGTTTGGGGACTACTACACGCCCAACGTCGTCTCCGGATCGCCGCAGACCAGCATGATCGGGAATCTGATCGACATCTTCTTCCACGGCGGCCCACAGCCCGCCGTCGGCGCATCGCTGACCCTGATCCTGACCCTGTTTCTCGCGGCCCTGACGGCCTACTACATGTTCACGGTGAGCAAAGCCCATTCGGAGGCTGGGGCATGAACCCGCAGGTCGCATTGCGGGTGCCGACGGCGAAACGATCGGCGCTTCACCGAGTTTGCGACTGGGTCGCCAACCCTTGGGGTCAGCCGCGATTTCTCGTCCTGGTGACCTGGGTCTATGTGCTCATATCGGTCTTGCCCGTGGTAGTGACCGTACGGCTCTCCTTCAATGCCGGCAGGTCGATGACCACCTGGCAGGGCTTTTCCCTGACCCAGTGGTACTGGGGTGATCCGGTGAATTCCGTATGGCACGATGCGACACTGCGAAGCGCGTTGATTCAGAGTCTCAAGCTGGCCGGGCTGGACATGGCGATCGCGACACCCCTCGGAGTGATGCTCGCCATCGGCCTCACCCGCTGGCGCACGCCGCTCGCGCGCGCGTCGAACTTCCTGATGCTGTTACCCATGGTTACACCGGAGATCGTGACCGGTGTCGCCTTCTCGCTCGTGATTCTGCATTTGTTCACCTTTCTCCGGCCGGGCACGGCGGCGCAAGCCATCGGTCACATCACTTTTTCGCTTTCCTACGTCGTCGTGATCGTCCGCGGACGCCTGGTCTCGATCGGCCGCCAATACGAAGAGGCGGCGGCGGATCTCGGCGCCACGCCGTGGGAGAGCCTGCGGTTCGTACTGCTGCCCCTGCTTCTGCCCGCCGTCTTGTCCAGTTTGATGATCGTGTTCGCAATTTCCATCGACGATTTCGTGATCAGCCAATGGCTCTCCTGTGGCGCGGGTTGCGATACGGTCCCCATCCGTATCTACGGTGCAGCGCGCGCCTCGCAACTGCCTTCGGTGAATGCCCTCGCAGCCCTCATGGTTTTTTTCACCTTGCTGGCCTTGGGGCTCGCCTACCTACTGTTCCGCGTGCTCACGCGCGGCGAGCGAGCGGCGCGCGCGTCTCGCCGGCCGGCGGTCGGCACCGTGGGCGGCCTTGATCTATAGGGAGCCGTGTCATCGACAGATCCAAGCACGATGTTCGAGGGGCCTCGAAGTGAGCCGGGGCGAAGTCAGTCTTGTCAACCTGGTCAAAGCCTTCGGCGCCACCCGGGTCGTCGACAGCCTGAATCTGCACATCCCGGGGGGCGAGTTCTTTTCACTGCTTGGATCGTCGGGCTGCGGCAAGACGACGACCTTGCGCATGATCGCCGGCTTCGAACGACCTACATCCGGCGAAGTGCTCCTTGACGGGGTGGACATGACCGACACGCCGCCGAATAAGCGGAATGTCAACACGGTGTTCCAGAGTTATGCGCTGTTTCCCCATCTCAACGTCTTCGACAACGTCGCCTTTGGTCCACGCCGCGCGCGGGTGAACCCCGGCGAGGTCAAACGAAGGGTCGGCGAAGCCCTGGAACTCGTGCGGCTCACCGGACTCGAGAGCCGCAAGCCGGCACAATTGTCCGGCGGCCAGCAGCAGCGAGTGGCTCTTGCGCGCAGCCTCGTGCTCAAGCCTGCGGTGCTGCTCCTCGATGAGCCCCTGGGCGCACTCGACGCGAAGTTGCGCAAGCAGCTGCAGGCCGAGCTCAAGGCACTCCAGCGACTTGTGGGCATCACATTCATCTATGTGACCCACGACCAGGAGGAGGCACTGACCATGAGCGATCGCATCGCGGTCATGTGCCACGGTCGGGTCGAGCAAGTCGCCGCGCCCAGCGAGGTCTATGAGGAACCGTCCACCGTATTCGTCGCGGATTTCCTCGGCGTCTCCAATTTGATGTCGGCGGTCGCCGGGGGCGCCAACGGCGCCGGCGGCTGCAGGGTGCGCCTCGGCAGCTTCGACCTCAGTGCCGAGCGCGGGGATTGCAAGATCTCGGGCAGAACGAAGATCACGATTCGTCCCGAGCGCGTGCGTATCGAGCCGCACGGCTCGAGCGGCGAGAACCGCATTCCGGGCATGGTCGAGCGATGGGACTATCTGGGCAATGCAGTCCAGTTGATCGTGCGGCTCGCCACGGGCGATACGATTCAAGTGCTGGTCCAGAACTCGGGAGAAACGCTGCCTTTTGTCCAAGGAACCCCGGTGCACGCCTATCTGCCCCCGAATGCGCTGCGCGTGCTTGCAGACACTGACACGAGCCCCTAGCCAAGGGCGCGGCGCAGGGCCGCAAAGTCGCCACCTCGAAGGCACAAAGAGCGCGTTCGCGGTCGGGAGGACTTGTAACATTATGATTGCAAATAGCGGCGTCCAATTCTGAAAAGGGGTTCGGTTGAAGAGTTCCCGCTCTATAGTTCCCGGCATTTTCTACCGTTCGCTTTGCCGGGGAAAATAAGAGTACTCTGAGCAGGGCATTCATCGGAACTGCTCGGTGACTGGTTCTCCGCTGTTGAGGAACGCAGCCTGAAAGCTACGCTCAAGGAGAATTCTGATGAAAATCGGCCTGCAGATCCCCAGCTTCACGTGGCCGGGCGGACCAGCGCAGATGGGGGCCAAGCTCGCGCAGATCGCTCGCGTCGCCGATGATGTCGGCTTCTACAGCGTGTGGCTGATGGACCACTTCTTCCAGATCCACGGGGTTGGTCCGCATCGGAATGACATGCTGGA
Organism: uncultured Gammaproteobacteria bacterium; assembly: GCA_963702735.1. GTDB lineage: Bacteria > Pseudomonadota > Gammaproteobacteria > Steroidobacterales > Steroidobacteraceae > Bog-1198. Next base: position 190,970 of record CAVPDW010000006.1, read on the forward strand.
AGGCTACACCGCCCTCGGCTACTTGGCGTCGCTGACTAAACGAGTGAAGCTCGGCACGCTGGTAACGGGCGTCATCTACCGCTACCCCGGCGTCCTGGTAAAGATAGCGACGACGCTGGATGTGCTCTCGAATGGCCGCGCCTATTTTGGTGTCGGCGCCGCCTGGAACGAGCAGGAAGCGAAAGGTCTGGGCGTGCCCTTTCCCCCGCTGGGTGTGCGCTTCGAGCTACTCGAAGAGGCGCTGCAGATCGCAAAGCAGATGTGGTCGGGCAATAACGGGCCGTATCAGGGCAAGCACAACCAGCTCGCAGAAACCCTGTGTAGCCCGTTGCCGCTATCGCGCCCCCATCCGCCAATCATGATCGGCGGCGGCGGCGAGAAGAAAACGCTGCGGATGGTCGCGCAGTATGCGGATGCTTGTAATATTTTTGGACCCCCGGAGACGGTGAGGACCAAATTTGCGGTCCTGAAGCAGCATTGCGACGCGCTCGGCCGTGATTACGGCACCATCGAGAAAACTACCCTGGGTACCGTGGATCTGCAGCCCGGCAAGATGAGCGCGAAAGATGTGATCGCGAACTGCGAAGTGCTCGCGGCAATCGGCGTGCAGCACGCCATATTCAACATGCCTAACGTGCACGAGATCCGACCGCTCGACGTGTTCGGGCGCGAGATCATCCCGGCAGTCGCGGGTCTTTGACAACCGGGGCGGCGTGCTGCCGCAGCGATCATGAGCGGGTGCGCCCGCCGCTGCCTCCCGCGAGTCAGACCGGTTTCAATACGACGACGGGAATCTGCCGATCGGTCTTGGTCTGGTACTCGGCGTACGGTCCGTAGATTTCCACCATCATCGGCCACAGCGTTGCTCGCTCGGCGGCGTCCGCGGTGTGTGCGTGTGCCGTGAACTTCTCGGCCTTGACCTGCACCTTGACCTCGGGATTGGCTTGAAGATTTAAGTACCAGGCCGGATGGGTCGGCGCGCCGCCCTTGGACGCGACCACGACATAGTTGGGACCGGACCGACCGAAGATCAACGGCAGAGTTAATTCTCTTCCGGACTTACGGCCGGTGGTCGTAATCAATAGTGTGGGCACCAGTCCTTTACCGCCGCCGAGGCTGGCATCCCACAAGTACCCGTCCGCGCCGTCGGTGGCGATATAACGCGCGAGGTGATCTTTGATCCAATCTGGAAGGTCCTGAGATTTGTTCGGTTCAACCATGGTGTACTCCACGTCGATGTTGCTTAGGTCGCGGCGCGATGCCGTACGATACGCCCGCAAACGGCATTATGCGACAGGAGCAATCTTGAGGATGCCGGCCGCGCCGCCGCGCGACGGCTGCGTTCGCCATACGGTTGTGACGATGATTGGCCGGTCATGCCGCAGTCGCGCGGAGAGTGTCGGCCGCTTGCAGCACGGCGTGTGCCAGCCGCAATCGGTCGTCGGTGGAATTCATGAGCGTTGCCGCACTGAAGAATGTGACGCCCGGCAGCGGTTCCGGAAATACATCCACCTGATCGATAATGAACCCGTCAATGAGGCCCGCATAACGCCGGGCGACCGCCGCTGCGCTGACCTCTAGACCGAGCTCTGTCATCATTTTAGCCGCGGGACCTTTGATGGCCTTGCCGCCGATGATGGGCGTGACGGCAACCACCGGCGCACGCGACCGGCATATCGCCGCGCGAAGGCCCGGCACCGCGAGGATGGGCTCGACGCTGACGAAAGGATTCGAAGGGCAAATGATGATGGCGCGCAGATCGCGGCGTTCGAGTGCCGCCAGCGCGTCAGGCTGCGCGCATGCCGTCTCGGCACCCGCAAACAGGAACTCTCGCACGGCGGGTTTGCATTGTCGACGAACGAAGTATTCCTGGAAATCGAGCCATCCTTCTGCGGTCAGAACGCGCGTGCGCACGGGATCGTCGCTCATGGGCAGTACCCTGGAGGCGATGCCGAGTGCCCGACACTGGTGCGCCGTGACTTCGCTCAAACCGGCGCCTTGCGCCAGTCGCCAACTGCGCTCCACATGCATGGCGAGATCGCCGTCGCCGAGCTGAAACCAGCTTTCCCCGCCCAGACCCTCAAGCGCCTCCATAAATGTCCAGGTCTCGTCGCGCCGCCCCCAGCCTCTGCCCGGATCGGACAGTCCCGCCAAGGCATATATCACCGAATCCAGATCGGGCGCGATGTGAAGGCCCAGATGTCTGAAATCATCGCCGGTGTTGACGATGATGGACAGCTCGTCCGGCGGCAGCGCGAGGCTAAGGCCATGCGCGAGCTTGGCGCCGCCCACACCCCCGCTCAAGGCGACGATGTGGCCGGTCACCGGAACAGATCCTGCTGCGATGGTCGAATGAGAGCGGCAGCCGGCTGATGCGGTGCCCGCATTGTCAGGCCACGCACCAGAATCACCGGGCGTGCCTCACTGGCCTGACCCATGAGTATCGAAGCGGCCGAAGCAATCTCGTCGGCGTGACCGATGACGGTGACGCGCAAAGGACGCCCGAATAGATCGGTTCGACCGCGCAGGTCGAGCGTCGCAGGAATCCCCGCGCACCCGATTGCCACGCCGACCGTGCCCACGCGCCAGGGACGCCCGAAACTGTCGCTGACCACGACGCCCGGCTCGCAGCCGGTCAGGGTGCGCAGCCGCTCGCGCAAGCGCGCGGCGCTGGCGTCCGGGTCCTCGGGCAGTAGCAGGGCGAACTCGCCGCCCGAGGGATCGGCGACGTTGGATTGATCGATACCTGCGTTTGCCATGATGAGTCCCAGCCGGTGCTCGACGATCAGGACGTCCTTGGCGGACCTGACCACGCGCTGCGATTCGCGCAGCACCAGTTCGACGAGCCGGGGGTCCTTCTGCACCATTCGCGCCAGTTCGAGCGCTCTGGTACTCGGCACGACGTTGCCCAGATCAATACGCCGGCCCTCGGCCTTGGATATCACTTTCTGCGCGAACACCAGCACATCGTCAGTGCGCAGCGCGAGCCCGGCGCGCGCCAGTGCTTCGGTGGTCAAGGCGGCGAGGTCGTCGCCGGCCGCCACCTGCGGAAAGTCCGGCAATGCGATCAGGCGCAGCTCGGCCGCAAAGCTTCGCAATGAATCCGACATGTGCTTAGGCAAAGGCGGCACGCAGCTTGGGCAACACCTGATCGGCGTAGAGATTCAGGAACCGGGCCTGGTCCGGGCCCGGAGCGTGGAATACGAGGTGTCGAAAGCCGATGTCGACGTACGGTCGAATCTTTTCTACATGCTCGTCCGGATCCGTCGACACGATCCAACGCGTGGCGGCGCGCTTCGCCGGAAGCTGATCCGCGAGTCGCTCCATCTCGAGCGGATCCTCCACCGAGATCTTCTCCTCGGGAGAGAGCGCCAGAGCCGCCCAGTGGCGGGTATCCTCGAGTGCACGCTCAGCGTCGCTGTCGAACGAGACCTTCATCTCGATCATCATGTCGACGTTCTCCTGCTTGCGGCCGGACGCCTGAATTCCCGCCGCGACGTTGGGCAGCAATGTATCCCGATACAGTTCCGGTGCTTTGCCGCTGGTGCAGATGAATCCGTCGCCGAACTGGCCGGCATACTTGGCGAACACCGGGCCCGCGGCCGCGACGTAGATCGGGGGCGCGAGCGTCGGCTTGTCGTATATCGTCGCCTTGTTGGTGGAATAGTATCGGCCCTTGAAAGTGACCCGCTCATCGCTCCAGAGCTGCCGGATCAGCACCAACGCTTCCTTGAGCCGCGCCGTGCGCTCCTTGGGTTCGGGCCACGGCAGGCCCGTCGCCGGCACCTCGTTGAGCGATTCGCCCGTGCCCACCCCCAGGATTACGCGCCCCGGGAACATGACGCCGAGCGTGCCGAAGGCCTGTGCAACCACCGACGGCTGATAGCGGAACGTTGGCGTGAGCACGCTGGTGCCCATGACGATGCGCGTAGTGCGCGCGCCGAGCGCACCCATCCACGCCATGGAAAACGGCGCGTGGCCGCCCGTATGACGCCAGGGTTGGAAGTGATCACTGATGAAAACCGAATCGAAACCGCGCGCCTCGGCAAGAATCGAAAATTCGAGCAGCTCATTGGGCCCGAATTGCTCCGCCGACGCTTTGTAACCCAATCGCAACACGCTTGCCCCGGTTTTCACTCGGCCGTGGCCAGCAAGGACGCCTCGGAGACGGACGGCCTGTGGATCGCCCACGTCGCAGGTGTCTCGCCGGGAATGCCGTAGAGAGTGGTGCGCTGCCGTGTCGGGCGGCCGATACGGCCCGCCAGGGCCTGAAGCTGCGCAGCGCCGAGCTCCTGTCCATGAACGCCGCCGGCAGCGCGCGTGATCGACTCATTCATGAGCGTGCCGCCCAGATCGTTGGCGCCTGCCTCCAGGCACAACGCGGCACCTTCGCCCCCCATCTTCACCCAGGACGTCTGGATGTTCCTGATGAACGGATGCAGCACCAGCCGCGGCACGGCATGCATGAGTACCGCCTCACGAAGAGTCGGACCCGAGCGCGTTCGCCCCTTGCGCCACAGCGGCGCCTCCATGTGGACAAAGCCCAGCGGCACAAATTCACTGATGCCGCCGGTACGTTCCTGCAACGCGCGCAGGCGCAGCAGATGTCGCGCCCAGTGCACGGGCTGCTCGACGTGCCCATACATGATGGTGGCGGTGGTCCGTAGACCCACTTCATGCGCCGTGCCGATCACCTCCAGCCATTCGTCGGCGCGCAGCTTGTCCGGGCAGATGACGGCGCGGATCTCGTCGTCCAGAATCTCCGCGGCCGTGCCGGGCAGGGTTGAGAGACCCGCATCGCGCAGCCGTTCCAGGAAGGTCGCGAGCGGCAGATCGAGTGTGCTCGCGCCATGCTGAATCTCCAACGGCGACAAGGCGTGCACATGCATCCACGGCACCGCCTCCTTGACGGCGCGGACGATATTCAAGTAAGTGTGGCCCGTAAAACTCGGATGGATGCCGCCCTGCAGGCATACCTCGGTCGCGCCCGCAGCCGCCGCCTCGGCCGTACGGCGCGCCACTTCGTCGAGCTCGAGATTGTAGGCGGGGCCGCGCAGATTCTTGGACCCGCGGCCTTTCGAGAACGCGCAGAAACCGCAATGGTACAGGCAGATGTTGGTATAGTTGATGTTCCGATTGATAACGTACGTGACCGTGTCGCCCACCGACTCGCGACGCAAGCGGTCCGCTGCGGCGATTACCACATCAAGATCGCGGCCTTCGACACTGAAGAGACGCACGATATGGGCTTCACTCAGCGCATGCCCTGCGCTGGCGGCATCGATGATCGCCTTGATTCCCGGGGCGCGATGGCCGCGCTGCACCGCTGAATAGGCCGGCGGCGCGCCGCAGCTCGGCGCATCGGTCTGCCGAGGCGTGGGCGCAGGCTCCGTACGTCCGCGGCCGGCCGATGCCCAGCGCGCTGCGATCGGCGGCAATTCGCACCCCAAGCCGGCGTACCAGCGGTCGGGTCGCGCGAAGCCGCGACTGTCGCTGAAGCGGCGCACGTGCGGCGTGATGGCCGGATCCGTCCACGCCTCCGGCCGCGCTGCATAGGCGGGCACCAGGGCCAGACGCTCGATCAGATTCCGCCCCGCCGCGTCGGTGGCGCGCGCGAGATCGGCGAGATGCGGCCAGGGCGCTTCGGGGTTCACGTGGTCGGGCGTCACCGGCGACACGCCGCCCCAGTCGTTGATGCCGGCGCGCACCAGGCTGTCAAGTTCTTCGGGCCGTAAGTTGGGAGGCGCTTGAATCGACATGCAGGGTCCGAACAGCAGGCGCGCCACCGCAATTGTCCAGAGCTGCTCTTCGAGAGCCGGCTCGGGTGCGCCGGCCATTTTAGTGCCGGACTTGGCCCTGAAATTCTGGATGATGAGTTCCTGGAGATGGCCGTGCGTATCCTGGACGGCGCGCAGCGCCAGCAGCGACTCGATGCGCTCGCGACGCGTTTCGCCAATGCCAATCAGCAGGCCGGTGGTCATCGGAATGCCCAGATCACCTGCAGCCTGGAGGGTCGCGAGCCGCTTCGCCGGCAGCTTATCGGGGGAACCGAAATGCGGACCACCGCGCTCAGATAAGCGGTTGGAAGCACTCTCGAGCATCAATCCCATCGACGCGCTCACCGGCCTAAGCCGCCGCAGATCGGCTGAGTCCATGACGCCGGGGTTCAGATGGGGCAGCAGCCCGGTCTCCTCCAGCACCAGTTTGGCCATGCGTTCCAGGTAATCCAGCGTGTTGGCCGCACCCGCGGCATCCAGGGCGGTGCGGGCCGCTGCATAGCGCGCTTCCGGTTTGTCGCCGAGCGTGAACAGGGCTTCCTTGCAATCGGCGGCCCTCCCCGCGAGCGCTATCGCGAGTACCTCATCGGCGGTGAGATACGCTCCTTTGAGGTGCCGCGGTGCCTTGGCGAACGTGCAGTAGTGGCAAACGTCCCGGCACAGTTGCGTCAGGGGAATGAATACTTTGCGCGAATAGGTCACCGTCTCGCCGAATCCGGTCAGCGTCAGCGATTCCGCGGCTGGCAGTAGTTCAGCGGCCGGCGCATCGACCAGGCATGTCAGCGCCTCGGCCGCATCGGGCCGGCGGCCGGCCTCGCCTGCGCGCAGCAGTGCGCTCAGGCTTGAAGTCGCGCGAGCCATCGTTGTCGATCCAGCCGGTCGAGGTCGGCAGGCGAGTCCACGTCGAATTCCAAACCGGGGAGGCGGATCATGTGGGCACCCAAGCCGGTGCGTTCCGCCTCCTTGAGATGCAGCCGCTTGCTGTCGGGGCCGAATTGGAAACGGAAAGGATGCGCTGACGCGATGCACAGTGCGTTCGTACCTACCCCGGCCGCGTCGGAGGCGATTGCAAAGCCGCCCTGTCGGCCGACGCGCACCAACGCATCGATATCAGCCGCGGTGATCGTCGGCAGATCCGCCGGCAGGATCACCACTTCCCGGCAACCCAATTCACGCAGCACGCGATGGGCCTGCGTCAGGGCACCGTTGAGGCACTCGCCGTTATCGGCCAGCACCGGGACGTCCGCGGGCACGGAGTCGCGCTCGGGGCTGACGACGATGATGTGGCGCACCGTGCGTGCGCCGCGCGCGGCCAACAGCACCGCCGTGAGCATCGAGCGCACTAGCTCGAGGCGTGCCGCAAAGCCAAGCGCCTCCGACAGCCGCGTCTTGCAGCGCGTACGCTCCTTGATCGCAATCACAGCGCATGCCCCGCTTCGCCGATCGAGTCGGGGCATCAGATGCCCTTGCATCGTCAAGCTCATCCAGGCCTCCTGGCGATTCCTAGCGACAGACATTCAGAATACGCATGCGAGTGCGATTCGGCTAGCCCAGAGACTGGGTCGCTGTCGGCGCCAGCAGACCGAGCAAATGCTCGTCGGGCAGCGCGGACCGGCCGATAGCCTGGACGCAGACATGATCTGCCCCCGCCTGCCAATGCTCGCCGATGCGGGCGCGGATGGCCTTTTCGTCCCCCCAGACTATCACCGCGTCCACCAGTCGATCCGACCCACCACCGGAGAAGTCGTCGTCGCCGAAACCCATGCGCCGCCAGTTGTTGACGTAGTTGGGCAGGCCCATATAAATGGAGAGAAACCGACGGGCGGTTGCGCGCGCCTGCGCGGGGTTGGTCTCGAGAATCGCTGCCTGCTCGACGCACAGTAGTTTGCCCGCTCCGAGGAGCGCACGCGCCTGGCGAGTGTGTTCCGGTGTGACGTTGTACGGATGGGCACCGTCGGCCAATTCGGCGGAAAGCTCCAGCATCTTGGGGCCAAGCGCCGCGAGGACGGTCTTCGGCGGCGCAGCAGGCGGCACCGACTGATAGCGAGCCTTGCCCATGGCCTGCAAGTAGCTGCGCATGGTGGCGACGGGCTTTCCATACTGATGCTGCCGTACGCCCTCCACCAACGGAATGTGCGAGACGCCCAACCCGAGCAGGAATCTTCCCCCGGACTGTTCGTTGAGACCCTTCTGCGCCGCCGCAGCCGAGAACGAATCGCGGGCGTAAATGTTGGCGATGCCGCTGGCGACGATCAGACTGCTGGTATTGGCCAAGAGCCACGCGGATGCTGAAAATGCCTCGCGCCCGACGGCTTCCGGAATCCACAGCGCGCCGTAGCCCCAGGCTTCGACGCGCTTCGCGAACGCTGCCGCATCCGCCGCCGACAGACCATCGGTCCCGGCCCAGACCCCAAGGTTCTCGAGTTTCATCGCTTGCTCCGCGTTGCCAGCCGATTTGATTATCGCAGCATTGGGGGTGTTTATGGATTCATGAAATTAGTGCGGTTTCCCGTAGATAAGTTCGAACAAGGTTCCCGCCCACAAGGATGGCTTGATGCATAGCGGATGGCATGAGGCGAGACAGGAACCGGTCTACCGCCCGGGCGGCGGCGCTCGACCGCTGGGTGCAATCTTAGGTTTTATTCAGGGACGTCGGCGCAACGGGCGAGCACGAAAAAGACAGATCCAATGGCGCCTTGGCATCCTATTTCACCCGCTGAACGCTATTTCACCGTATAGCCACGGCCTTCAAGACAGCTCACCTGCGCGCGGAAGTAATCGTTGCGCTTGTTGACCGCCTGATCGGGTACGACGCCTCCGCCCGCCACCGTAGGATTGAAGCCCGTCTGGCCGCTTGCCCAAGCCTGACACTCCGCACGGTCCTTGGACTGTTGCTCGGCCGACTGTCCACTCGAGGGATAGACGAACAGATCGTTGCTTGGAGGAGGCTGGGTCGCGCCGCTCGCCTCTACTCCATCGGGAGGCGCCACCACCTCGTATTGCTGCTGCCCGTCGTCCCACATGTAGTAGGTATCGTTGGCGTAGTAGTAAGGAACACCATCCCACCACACCGTCGTGTAATACCAAGGCAGAAACGGTACGAATAATCCAAAGGGCGCTCCCCACACGAGCCAGCGTCTACCGTCCCACCGATACCAATTCCCGCCGTTGCGCCAATAGCGCCCGCCGTCGCGGCCACGCACCTCGCCGAGTCCACCGGAGGGCGGTCTACGTACCGAGTAGCCGCGGTTGTAGTAATACTGGTTGTGACTGAACCGCCCGTCGAAGTGTTGATGCGCGGTCGCCGCAGGAGCATGACCGCCGGGCGCGTGCCCGCCGGCTGCATGCCCGCCACCGGCAGTGGTATGTTGCGCCACCCCCGCTCCGCTCGCCACGAACATCGCGCAGGCCAACACCAGACCACTCCATAAGGATTTCTTCATCGACATGATATTCTCTACTTGCGCGACTTTCGCCACGCTGCGTCTTGGTTTCATCTCACCGTGTACCCTCGCCCTTCCAGACAGGCGGCCATTGCGCGGCGATAGTCGCTCGCCTGATGCTCGAGGGCCGCGTCATGAGCATTGTTGGCGTTCGCCGCCGCTTGCTCGCGCGCTTGGTCTGTTGCGGCCGATTCTGCGGCCCCTCCGATCGCGGCGCCGGCGATGGCCCCGATGAGCGCCCCCGGCCCTGCCTCCCACGGCCGCGAGACGGCCGCACCCACTACCGCTCCTGTCACAGCTCCGACGGCAACACCTGCCCCTGGCGGTGGACCTGCAACCATCACGGTGCGCAAATGAGGCGGAGCGTTCGGCGAGCTCGGATCGAAGCCGCTCTGCTGCATGGCCCACAGATGGCACTCATACTTATCGCGATCCTGCTGCGTGCTCGGCTGATTCCGCGTCGGATAGAAATAGACAGTCGTGTCGGGTGGGCCGGCGGGTAATTGCGATACCGGCTCGGAGACACATCCTGAAAATGGCCCCATGACGACCAACCCGCCGATCGTCACGAGAGATACGTGCAATAACTTCTGGCACATCATCGATGATTCACCTTGCTGAAGCCCCACTGCTCTCTTCCTACGATCCACCTCTCACCGGCACAACGATGCGCTCGACGCGAGTCCCTTGAAATAAGGGAAAGTACCTGCGTGCATCACGCCTTCCCAATGCGCGGCGGTGAACGACTTCTGCCGGCGTGAGCAACGTCTGCGGCCCTCACCACCTCCCTCAGAGGCGGTCGCAACTATAGCCCTGCACCCTGGCTGCATGCGCCGCGCCCAGCAATGCTGCGTCGGCGTTCAATATCAATTGGGTAGGAATCGCCTGCACGAACGATGACAGCCGGCCCTTGCTGTCAAATCGCGCCCGAAATTCACTCTGCGCCAAAAATACCTGGATCTTCTGCGCGATGCCGCCGGCAATGTAAACCCCGCCCCGCGCACCGTGTACCAGAGCGATATCACCGGCGACTGCACCGAAGACTGAACAGAATAACTGAAGAGCCTCACGGCACCCGGCCTCGCCGCGCGCGGCCTTTTCGGTGATCTGGGCCGCGGACAGGGCAACGACTTCTCTTCCGCCCAGCTGTGCCATCCCCTGATAGATGTTTTCAAGGCCGGGGCCGGAGAGAATGCGTTCGATGGTTACTCGCTCGAACTTCTTCCACAGATGTCGGAGCACGGCTAGTTCGGTTTCATTGCAGGGTGCAAATCCGATATGACCGCCCTCGGTCGCTATCGGCACCACCCGATCGCCATCGCGCGCGAGACAGGAGACGCCGAATCCCGTTCCCGGGCCAAGAATAGAGATTGGTGCACCGTTCAGCCCCTCAATTGCCGGACCAATCACGTGCAAATCGCGCTCATCCAGCACCTCGACGGCAAAGGCCAGCGCGACAAAATCGTTGATCAACAGAGCTTCACTGAAGCCGAAATCTCTCAGTGCATCTTCCGAGATCTCCCATTGGCGATTCGTGAAGCGCACCCGCCCGGCCGTCACAGGCCCGGCTACCGCCATGACCGTCGATGCCGGAACGGTCGATAAGCCGCAGTGCTCGATATAGGTGCGCAGCGCCGCGCTGAACGTCGGAAACTCTTGCTGCAAGTCCAGCCGATGTTTCAGCACGGCCCGGGGTCCGGATACATCGACGATCGCAAAGCGGGCGTGCGTGCCGCCGACATCACCGACGAGAATATCATTATCCCCGTTCATGCATGAAAAATATTTGCCGCTTGACGCATATCGTTATCACGATCCCTCCAATGTGTGTTTCATGATGTGCGAATCTTGACCACGACGCCATTCGCGGTTCTACGCAGAGCTTTGCGATGATCCGAATGAGCCGGAAGCGGTCAATTCCAATTGACGTCACTGCTTTGATCATTGTTTCCTGCGGAATATCGCGTCTATCCGTAGTTACCGCCATCCGGCACGGTATCTCCGGGTACCGCGGCGGCGCGCACGCGATCACTGTTTCGTCTGTGGCAAAGTGAATGTAGGGGCTATTTATGAGCAATCAGAATTCAAACGATCCCAGTGTCGTAAAAACCGCTTCCGGTGAAACTCGCCTGCGAGGCAATGCCTTGGATGGAGCCGAGCAGAAGGCCTCAGTTGACCACGTCGAGTACGAGAAGTCGCGCAATTTGGATGCTGAACTGCATTTGGACGGTGAAGACGATAGTTTGTACAGCGACGGATTGAACGTGGGCGACAGTACCCTGCCGTTGGCGGGTGCCGGCGATGGAGACCCCAAGGGCATCAAGGGTTAGGCACGTCTGGCGGTCAGACGGATTTTGGCTTGCCTATTGTTGGCCGTATGTCGGGGTTTACCGTTGCCTGGAAGAAACCCATGGATACGGTGGGTTCGCTGAGTCGGCGCCGGGAGGGAATGTTTCATGGGAGTAAATTGACGCAGCTATTACCGGATTCTGCACGTCCAACCGGACACGCTTGGGATTGTTCCCCTGATGCGCATCCTTGGCCGCTATTCGACATCCTCGCCATGGCGGTCGGGTGCCGCTGCAACGGACGGTGCGTCGAAGCGCATGCGTCCGTGTTGAGTGCAATTTTCGCGAGCACCGGGGGATTCGTGGTTTCCCACAAGACCTAGCTGAATATCCGGCCATACAACATCCCGCCCAGCAACCCTGGAGTGCCGGAGAATTTTGCTGCGCCACGGCTCACCGGCCGGCGCTGATCGGACTTCGTGGAGACGCAACGTTAGCGGCTCTCGCTACTACCAGCGGGTTTCCCCGTATGGCGATCATGGCGACGTGCTGCCAGCATTGCCACAAAGCCGATGCGGGAGTGAGCGGGATATGGAGCATCGATGGGGAACACGGGTCTTGGTCGATATTCCGGTTCGATTTCGATGCCGAAGAGGCAATTTTGTGGACGGGCACCTGGTCAATATCAGCTTGAGCGGTGCGTTTATCCGCACGCAAATGGTATTGGCTCGATTCGCACCGCTGGAGGTTGAGCTGATGGGCTGCATAATACCGTCATTTGTGGTTCGTGTGCTGAGTGACGGCATCGGTACTGAATGGTCCGGCCGCTTGCCACGGATACTTGAGAGTGCACTTCTCGCGCAGCCTATGACGTCCAATATTGAGCCGTCAGACACCAACGAGGTTGGTTGAGGACAGATATGGACGTGGATGAAAAGCTGTGGCATTCCAAGTCGCCTTACTACGCGATGGTGACGGCAGCTCCGGCCTTCAGCGATGCTCCTCATACGGCGATAGCGGAGGCGGCGTACTTTCGCGCCGAACGCCGTGGTTTTGTGGCGGGACATGAACTTGAAGACTGGTTGGCAGCGGAGACAGAAATCAAGGAGCGGCTGTTTGGCGAACGCCCAAGCTCAAGCTAGATAACTTGTCGCTGCACTCGTCGGTCGAATTGCACCAAGAGTCCGAATGAACAGCTGTTCTTATCTCAAGAGGACGAACATATAGTTTCAGCCCGCAAAACAGCCAGATGCCCCCTCCGATTGGAGCAAGAACAAGCGGCGCGCCTCGCCGCTCTACAGACATCGCCAGTCATGCATCCTTTGGTCGCTGTTGATTCCCCCCAATTGGCTACGAATCCTTAGTGTTGGGGCCGCACGCGCCGCGGCGCATTCTTGATGTCACACTCGATTTGCAGCTGATCGAGCCATTCTTCCGCAGAGAGCTGAGTATCGAGCGCTATGCATTGGCGTTTGACCGTCGCAAAGTCTCCGGGGGTCAAGAATTTCATGAGCGTGAGCTTCAGCTGCCACCGCTCCTTCGTGGCGGGCGCTATGGTGGCGATTGTCTCGGTAAGGCCCGCTTCGCGCAAGAACATAGACCAACGCTGTGCGACGTCGAGCTCGAGGAACTCCATTTTGAACGTAAAGCGGCGCAGCGCCGCGGCATCGAGGTCTCGAAACAAGTTCGTCGCCATGATCACGATGCCGTCGAAGCGCTCCATTTTTTGCAACAGTTCATTGACCCGAGTCACCTCCCAACCAGCGCTTGCATGTTCACGGCTCTGCAAAAAGCTGTCGGCCTCATCGAGGAACAAGACCCCGTCTTCCGCCGCTGCTTCTTCGAACGCGGCGGCGATGTTCTTCTCATTGTCCCCTACCCATTTGCTCATCAAGTCCGAAGCGGTCTTGGCAATCAAGGGGATGGCGAGCTGCTGGCACAAGTGCTCGGTGAACTGAGACTTGCCCGTGCCTGGCGGCCCGTAGAGAAGCACCGAACCGCGCGGCCGCTTTTTCAAGCACCTCAAAATGTCTTTTGGTGTAAAGCGCCCGGCGGTGTTCAAGTAGTCGAGGGAATACGCGGTCACAGAGGGTTTGTGCTTTTCGGTCAGATCGCGCAACAATGCTTTTTGACTGCGCCGGATCGCCTGCACGACCGCCGCATCGTGATCCGCCTTCGAGAGGTTTCGCGCGAGGCGCGCGGCCTTCACGGCGGATTCGAGCTGCGCGCTCGACACACCGTCGAGTTTCAGAATCTCGGCGGTGGCCGCCTTTGATAACTTCAACTTCTTCACCCGCAGTTGCACCGAACGCGCTTGTTCTGCGCGATCCGCTTTCTTCAAGGGGGCATGGAACACAAAGCGAGCAATCGTATCTTCCGGCAGGCTCGCGCTGTCCGAGGCGAGCCAAACGGCCGGAACTGGATTCGTCGCGAGCAAGTTTTCATCGAACGGAAGCGCGTCCTCGGCACTGATTTCCACCCCGAAAAGCGTCCGTAGCATCTGCGAGTGATGGGTCTGAAGCACGTCAGCCGGACGCTCGATGATGAGAACCGCAGGATCCTTCCTGGCCGCGAGCAACGAAAAGGCGGCGAATGTCAGGGATGGCAACACCGTCCGTTCAGGGCTATCGAAGCGGCGAACACGGAACGCCTCGCGCCCTGATTTGCCAATGACATCTTGCAGCAACTGGCGCTTTTCGAGGGATGGCGCACCATACAAGAGGAGGTTCACGCCTGGTTCAGCGCCATTTTTCAATATCTCGGTGGCGAGAATGCGATCCTCCTCGAGGAGGCGCGCCGGGCGGCCGGAGCCGATTTTGTCGTCGAAGGGCTCGAGTAGTGAATCAAAGACGGACTCGCCACCCGCGATCAAGTCGATCCAAAATTCCGATACACGGGCGATCTGGACTCGCCGGCCGGCGGCCATCAGCATCCCGCTCAAGCGCAGCGGCGAATCGGGACGCATGGCCTTGCCGAGTTCCTCAGTATTCGTTTTGAACAGCGCAGTCCACAATATTCCTGCAGTCCAGCGGTTCTCGGCGAGGTTTTCGAAAATGCCTGCGAGTTCTTGCGACGCGGTGGTTAAGAATGCGAACGCGAGGATGTCCTGCTCGAGGGCCGAGAGGCCGAGTATCCGCCCGAGCTGATGCAGCCGCGCGGCAAACGGGGAGATGACTTCACGGGCCTGGTCGGAGATGTCGTCCAGCGACACGAGGGTTTTCTGCTCATCCGATGCGAGGGCACGAAATACCAGGGAATTGTCGGAGACCCAATCGTGGACTGCATAGCCTTCGAGGAGGAGTTTCGCCTGCTCTGCACTCGCGCGCCCTGAAAAGGTGTGGTTCATTTGCGCGAGCAACTTCATCACCCGATCGAGCGAGAGCTTTTTCGCGCGCTCGTTCCTTTGGATCGTTTCGACTTCATCCGGCCAGTCAAGCAGGCGGTTCGCTGCCGCGTACCACGCCGAGAAGGCGACCGCGTCGCGGCACAAATTATCGGAGAGCTGCGGGTGCGCCGCAAGACGCAAAAGCCAGGAGGCGGCTTGCGGGATGGAAATCTGCAGTTTGGATGACATGAAACGAGCCTCCGATTTTGTGTAGGGGTACAGGGGTACCGCGAGGTTCTTTATCCGATGTGGTTCTTGGAGCGCCGGACGATCGTGATGTGAGGATCCTTTTTTCGCGGGTACAGCGCGTTGAAGATTGTCTCCTGGGATTGCATGACCTTGGGATGACGGGCCGTGCCGCATGCTTCGGCCGGCATAGCTGACTGCAGCGCGTTGCCTACCTCGGGGGCAGTCGACCATTGCTCCCGGGTTCCGGCTACCCGGATCCTTCACAAAACCAACCACGGGTGCGATCCGCAATGCACTAATGCAGCTTGATCATGCTTAGGAACCCGTGATGTTGATCTGGTTCCCAGAGACTCCTACTTATATGTAGTCTATCTATAAAGTGGTAGCGATGGAAGTAGTAGATGAATACCTTGCCTTGAATGAGGGAAGAAAAGCTTCTAACGAGTCTCGGCGCCGCGATTCGCAAGCGTCGAATGGCTCTAAAAGTTAGCCAAGAGGCATTTGCCGATCTAATCGGAATGCACCGCGCGTATTACAGCGCAATTGAGCGCGGCGAAAGAAACCTGACTCTCGGCACCCTCCATAGGGTTGCCAAGGGTCTCGGTGTGCGAATGGCAGATCTTATGCGGGATTGTAATATCTAACGTCTATCCCCATCGGAGCAGCCCCGGTCCAAGCGGTGTTGAGGGCTCGAGTACAGGCGTGGGTCGAGCGTTCCCGAAACCCCTCGATGCACGTACCCGGGTCGGAGCTCCTCGTGTAGGCACATGCCTACATTTTGATCGGCGAACCACTGACGCCAAATTAGTGGGCGCGGCGCAAAGGCTCGAGGCCGCTCTTGCGATAGCATTTTCGACATGCCCTTGTTCTGCAATAACAAAAACCCTTCCATTCACTACTTGATACACGGACAAGGCGAACCCCTGTTGCTCATTCATGGACTGGGCGGCAGCGGCACCGACTGGGCATTTCAGGTGGCCGCGCTCGAAAAGCACTTCCGGGTCATCGTACCCGACCTGCCGGGAAGCGGACGCAGTCCACCTCCTCGGGATGAGTACACCATCGAAGGGTTTGCAGAGGCGCTGTGGTCATTGCTGGATCACCTCGGAATATCGCGGGCCAACATCATCGGTTTCTCCATGGGCGGCGCCGTCGCTCTGGAAATGGCGGCGTGCCGCCCGTCGCACGTACCACGCCTCGGACTGATCAATAGTCTGGCGACCTATCGACCGGATGATTGGCACAAGTGGCTCGAAGTGCACGTGTCGGAAATGCTGGTGCGGCTGCTGGGTATGCGCCGCGCCGCGTGGCTGCTTGCCCTGAGGTTGTTTCCGCAACCCTGGCAGCGCGCCATACGCAGGCACGCGGCCGCCGCGGTCGGCGCAGTTCCCGCCAGTTCCTACCTCGGCATGGGACTGGCGCTGGCGCGGTGGGCCATCATCGATCGGCTCGGTCGGCTGAAGAGCCGTACATTGCTGATTGCGGCGGAACACGATTTCACACCACTCGCCGAAAAACGCGAGCTTGCGGCACTGCTCAAGGCGGACATCGTCGTGGTGCGCGGCTCACGCCACGGCACCCCGTTCGACTCCGTGGAAGCGACCAACGCGAGTCTGCTCGCCTTGCTGACCGATCAACCGCTGCCGCCTCAGACACGCTGGGTCAGCGATACCCCCGCGCGCGCGTTGGCCCTGTCGCTGTCGCTGGCGCTGTCGAGATCGCTGCGCGGCGGCATCGCCAAGGATCGCGCCTACGGCGCTTGACCGGGCGCAGGCGCTCAGTACCCATATCCCACGTACCTACTCGGCCGTCGCGGCCGTTGCAGGGGATGAGAGCATCCTGCGCGACCTATAAATGACGGTCCCGACCAGCAGCCAAATTCCAGAAATCGTCTTCGCCTCAACGGACGCGCTCCACAGGGCATAGATCAGGATTGCGATGCCCAGAATCGGCGAGATCCAGTGCGGGAACCAACGAACGCGGCCGGCCCGTCTCGCGAAATATCGCATGACCGCAACGTGCAGAAGCGCATAGGCAGTGAGCGACCCAAATGTCACGATGGAGGTCACAAGGTCGGCTTTCGTCAGGGCGAGTATTCCGATCGCGGTCGACAGCAGGGCAACCAGGAGGATGGCGCGCACCGGAATTTTTCGCTTTCGGTCGACGGCGGCAAGGAAATTAGGGATCTGCCGGTCGCGAGCCATGCTGAACAGCAGACGCGACGTCGTGGCCTGCGACACGATGGCGTTGGCCAAGATCGCGATCAATGCCGAGACCAGCGTGACGACCACTTTGAACCACGGACCGACCGCAACAGTCGCGATGTCGTAGAAAACGGTGACCGCTGATTCCGCGTCGTACTTTGTCCCGGTAGGGACGAAAAGTGCGGCGAGGTAAACTTGCAGCACGAACATCGCCGCGACGGCAAACAGCACGATCATCGTCGCTTTGGATACGGTCTCGCCTCCGCCCCTTGCTTCCTCGTTGAGCGTCGATATCGCGTCAAAGCCGATATAGCTCAGCGCAGCGATCGGTATGGCGGAGAAGATGAGCGGGATCGAAAACACTTCGGGGCGAAAAATCGGATCCCAACTCAAATGTACCCGCCCGTCGAGGAGTGCCGCTGCAACCCCGAGCGCAAAAGCGGCCAACACGGCGATCTGAATGTACAAGCACGCCAGGTTTACCCGGGCGGTAAATGTAATTCCTCGAAGATTGATGGCCGTGGAAATCACCACGAAGACGGGTATCCACGCCCAGGTGGGAACTGCCGGAATTTGCAGATGCATGGCGGCTGCCGCGAAAATGAACAGCAGCCCCGGCAGAAGCAAGTAATCCAGCAGGATGGCCCACCCGCTCAAGAACCCCAGGAATTCGCCGGCGCCGAAGCGCACGTAGGAATAGACCGAACCTGCGACGGGGAACTCCTTCGCCATTTCGCAATAGCTCACGGCGCTGAAGTACATGGCGATCGCGGCAACCACATATACCGTGGCGACCATCCCGCTCGAGAAATTGTAGATGAATCCAAAAACCTGGATCGGGGCCAAGGGAACCATGTAGATGAGTCCGTACACAACGACGTCGGCAAGGCTCATGCTCCGGCTGAGCTCTTGCTTGTATCCGAGGGACTCGAGTCGCTGCTCGGATGCGGAGTCGAGCGGTTCGAAAGACTTCTCGGATTTCATGACCCCTCGTATGGTTCTCTGATACCTATGATGCTGTGCACTACCAGGGCGACTTTGCACCAATTGACGCGTCAATTCCATGTATCGACCAATTGTGCAAATTTCCGCATCCAATCGCGGCAAACGACTCTATTCGCGCGCAGAGAGCTTCGGCAATTATGCCGGTTGCATGGCGGTGCCGCGGATTTTCTTGCCATGGACTGTCTCGCGCGAACGCAGCATAATCATGCAAAATTTCGCCCGGGGGCCGGAGCGAACCGCCTCAGCTCAAGAAAAGTATGGGATGTGAAGCTATGACAAATTCATTGTTGCGCAAGCACTGCGGCAGAGCGCCCGGGCACGCCAAATCGCTGTTTGTATCCCTGGCGATCTTCGCGGCAGGCGCCGCGTCGGCCGAGCCCGCCGATTCAGCGACCAACCAGACCGCAGATAAGCGCGATGTGCTCCAGGAAATCGTCGTCACTGCCGAAAAGCGCACGTCGACCATACAGGACACGCCCATCAGCATGAGTGCGCTGTCCGGAGATCTCATGCAGCAGCAAGGGATCTCCGGGCTCATGGGGGTCATCCAGGCGGTTCCCGGCATTTCCATGCGCACCGCGGGCCCGGGACAGACCGAGCTTGAGATGCGCGGCCTGTCTTCGTCGGGCGGATCGTCGCCGACGGTCGGTTTCTACCTCGATGACTACCCGCTCACGCCGGCGGCGGCAGCCTTGAACGGCAAAGTGGTGATCGATCCCGACCTATTCGATCTCAACCGTGTCGAAGTGCTGCGCGGACCACAGGGGACGCTCTACGGCTCCGGTTCCATGGGCGGCACGGTGAAGCTCGTGACCAATGCGCCGACGCTCAACGTGTTCGAAGGAGCGGTCGAAGCCATTGGATCTGGGATGAGCGGCGGCGGTTTCAATCGCGGCGCCAATCTGATGTTGAATGTTCCGCTGGTCGACGACCGGCTGGCCATGCGCGTTGTCGCCACCGACAAGTACACGGATGGGTGGATCAATCGCTACGTCGAATCGAACTTTCCGCCTCCCACCAATCCGGGACCCTGCGGGCCGGGATGGCCCGGATGCGTGCGCGGCGACGTATCCGCCGTGACAGCGTCGCAAATCGTGCCGCGGGTCAACTGGGAGCGCCTGCAAGGCGGTCGCCTCGAGTTGCTGGCGCAGCCCACCGATGCGCTGAAAATCGACGCAACGGCGCTGTATCAAAAGATCACCATGGGCGACTACAGCGAATATGACCTGCCCCCGGGAATAACCGACGCGCATTACCAGCCTTTCAATTCCTCTGAACCCATTTACGACGAGTTCAAGCTCTATGGTGTGACCGTTACCTATGACATGAGCTTCGCACAATTGACTTCGGCGACCGGCTACTACTCGCGTGAGGAAAACCAGACTCAGGACAATTCCGAGGAGCTCTACAGCGTCGTCGGTTTGTTCGGCGGGACGCCCACGCAGTTCTATGACATTCCTTTCAACGAAACCGACACGACGCGCCAATTCAGCGAGGAGATTCGCCTGGCGTCGAGCGGCAACAGCGCCTTTCAATGGATCGGCGGGCTGTTCTTCAGCAACTTCGAATCCATCTTCTCGGAGTTCAACGCCTCGGTGCCCCTCGCCTATCTCTCAGCGGGCGGAGCCGCCGCCAATCCGAACGGCATCATTTACCAGGCTCACAATCCCTATCACATCAAACAGTATGCGGTTTTCGGCGAGGGCACTTATGCTTTCACCGATGCCCTGAAGCTCACCGCGGGCTTGCGCTGGTACAAATTCCAAAGCCGTGCGGATGAGGAAACATCGGGATTCGCGACCGATTCCGGCAACGCCGCGGCCACGCTCAACTCGTTCGACACTTCAAACAGCGGCGTCAACCCCAAAGTCACGCTGTCGTACGAACAGAACCATGAACTGACCGTATACGGAACCATTGCCCGAGGATTCCGTCCCGGAGGCATCAATCAACAGATTCCATCCAGTATCTGCACGCTCACTACGGAAACCTACGGCCCCGACAGCACGTTGAACTATGAGATCGGCGAAAAGGCCAAATTGCTTGACAGCCGCCTGGTCATCAATGCGGATGTCTACTACATCAGGTGGTCACAGGTACAACAGCTGGCCAACCAGCCATGCGGTTATCCGCTCACTGAAAACGCGGGCACGGCCGCTTCCTATGGACCGGAAATCGAACTCACGGCCCTGCTCACGCCCGAACTGACCATGACGTTCAGCGGCACGTACACTCATGCGACATTGACTTCCGTGGATGCGGCGCTCACCCAGGCCGACTCTGCATTTGTCCCCGGCCTGCCGATCCTCAATATCCCCAAGTACACGGAAACGACGTCGCTCACCTACCTGACACCGGTCTCGCAGAGCTACAAGTTCATGGCTCGGATCAACAATTCCTATGTCGGCCAATCCACCGACGTGCAGTACACCTACGCGACGCTTGCCTCCTACGATCTGGTGGGTCTGCGCTTCGGACTGGTCGGCGACAGGCTGTCGGGATATCTGTTCGCCGACAATCTCACCGATAAACGCGCTGAACTCGGGATCAATACCTCAGGCTTCGCCTGGACTATTCCGTCACTCGTCCGGGTGGCGACGAATCAGCCCAGGACCATCGGCGTCGATCTCAAGTATAAATTCTAAAGGGGCCGATTGCGGGCATCCGGATCCGCGCCCGCGGCCCGGGCAACGGCCGCAGCCGGCGACAATTGCCCAATTCGATGCGGATATCGGCACAATGAGCGGACGCTCCCATTGAGGTGACCCTGTGCCCGCTCCGCCCATCAACATTCCCGCGCCCGAGCTTGAAGCCCTGTTTGACGCCCTTCCCGATGTCGTATTTTTCGTCAAGGACCGGGAAGGACGCTACTCGCACGCCAATTTGACGCTCGTCGGCCGGCTTGGACTGAAGCGGCGCAGCGACGTGGTCGGGAAGCGAGTCGCGGACCTGTTCCCGGCCGGCCTTGGTGCAACCTACGCGGCTCAGGATCGGCGCGTACTCAACGGCGAATTGATCGAGAATCACCTGGAGGTGCACATTTTTCCAAGTCGCAGGCCGGGTTGGTGCCTGACATGCAAACGGCCGTTGCGCCTTCGCGATGAAATCTGCGGCGTGGTGGGAATCTCGCGCGACCTGGGTCAACCCGACGGACGTCATCCCACCTACGATCGTCTACACCGCGCCATTACCTACCTGCAGCAACACTACGCCGCCAACGTGCGCATTCAGACATTGGCCAGCCTGGCTGATCTGTCGATAGCGCAGCTCGAACGGCACTTTCGGCGCGTGTTTCTATTGACGCCGCATCAGGTTCTGAACAAGCTGCGCATCGACGCTGCGATGCGTCACCTCCAGAGCGACGCCAGCATTGCTGCAATAGGCGCCGCCTGCGGTTTTGCGGATCAGAGCGCATTCGCCCGCAGATTCAAGGCAACGGTCGGAATGACGCCTCGCAACTATCGAGAGCTCGCGGCGTCGGGCACTCATGTATTCGGGACGTAGCAGCCGCGGCTTCAAAAGAAATCACGGCATTTCACGCTGTGCGTCGCGTCATCGGTCAGGGCCAGAGAAACCACGGCCCCCGCGGGCCGGGAGTGCAATGAGGCCAGAGCGGCATCGGTCCATTCGTCGATGGCTTGACTGTCAATCTTCGCGATCCTATCGCCCGCATGCAATCCCGCCGCTCGACATGGACGTGTGCGGCGTAACCGCCGATCAGCCCCCGCTTCGACGTGCGGCCAGCAGAGGGGCCAGCAGTTCATCGAGTTCCTCGGGCCTGACGGGTTTTGATAGATAGCCGTCCATTCCCGCCTGCAGACAGCGCTCGCGATCGCCCGCCATGGCGTGCGCGGTCACTCCGATTACGGTGAGGTGGGTTCCGGTTTTCGACTCTTCTTCGCGAAGCAACCTGGTTGCTTCCATGCCGTCCATCTCCGGCATTTGAACGTCCATGAGCAAGAGATCGAAGGGTCCTTCCCTTGTCAATTCCAATGCACGCCTTCCGTTCGCCGCCACAGTGACGGAGTGGCCGCGCTTTTCGAGCAAGCGCGTCAGCAGCATCTGATTCACCGGATGGTCTTCCGCAACCAAGATCCTCAGACCTTCCCCTTGAGCGGGCTGATGCCTCGGCGCGTCGCGCGCGTCGAGGGGAATCCTCCCGTTCCCCGGCGCACCGACGAGCGCTCGAGCAATCGCTCCTCGCAACTCTGTTTCGCGGATCGGCTTCAAAATATAAGCCGCTACGCCCAGCTCCTCACAGCGCGCCGAGTCGCCGCCCTGTCCGCCCGAGGAAAGCATCATGATGGTTGCCGGTTGCGGCCCTTGTCCGCGGCGAATCTCCCTGGTCAAGTCAAAGCCGTCCATCGTCGGCATGTGCACATCCGTCAGGATCAGACCGTAGGGGTCGTCTGCACGCTGCGCCGCACTGAGCGCGCTCAGCGCCGACTCGGCACTCTCCACCGCCTCCGCCCTGATCCCCCAATTCTTCAGATGGTCCGCGAGAATGCGCCGGTTGGTGCGGTTGTCATCCACGATCAGCGCTCTTAGGCCGCGCGGGATTTCAGGAGGCGAGGTGCCGGGGGTTTCGATAAGGCCTTCGGAACGCGGCAGGGACACGGTGAAATGGAAGTGCGAGCCTGCTCCGGGGCGGCTCTCGACCCATATCGTTCCTCCCATCATCTCCACCAGCCGCTTCGATATGGCAAGACCGAGGCCGGTGCCGCCGTAGACGCGCGTCGTCGTATTGTCCGCCTGGGTAAAGTACTCGAAAATCCGCTTGTGCTTTCCCGCAGGAATACCGATGCCGGTATCCGAGATGGTGAAGTGCAGAAGTGGATTTGCGGCGGCTGTACCGCACGGCGCCACTTTTATCAGCACTTCGCCTTGTGCCGTAAACTTGATGGCATTGCCCACCAGGTTGACGACGATCTGGCGCAGCCGGTTGGGATCTCCGTTGACGATCTTGGGCAGATCTGCGGACATCTCGCACAACAGCTCCAGACCTTTCTGGTCCGCAGTCAAGGCCAGCGTTCTCAGCGTGGCTTCGATGTTGTCCCTCAAATCGAAGTCGCTGTTGTCGAGTTCGGCCTTGCCCGCCTCCATCTTGGACAAATCAAGCACGTCGTTGATGATGCTCAACAGAGAGTCCGCCGACAGCTTCACCGTGTCCAGATATTCACGCTGCTCCGGCGTAAGATCCGTCCCCAGCGCAAGATCGGTCATGCCGATCACGCCGTTCAGCGGAGTGCGTATCTCGTGGCTCATATTGGCCAGGAACTCGCTCTTCGCGCGATTGCCCTCCTCGGCGGCCGCTTTTGCCTTGCGCAGCACCTCCTCCGCGAGTTTGCGCTCCGTGATGTCGATGAAGGTGACGACCGCACCGATGATGGCGTCGGCGCGATGGATCGGTCTTGACCAACACTCGATTGGAAAGCTGCTGGAATCCTTTCGCCACAGAACTTCATCGTCGATATGCGTCTCACTGCCGGTCTTCAATGCCTTGTACATCGAGCAATCCGCCACGGGATAGGCGCTTCCGTCGGCCTTTGTGTGATGTATCAAATCGTGCATGTTCTTGCCGAGGAGTTCCGACGCTGCGCCGTAACCCAACAATCGCAGGCATGCGGCATTGCAGAAAGTCGCATTGCCGTCCGTGTCCAAGCCATATATTGCTTCGGGCGCTCCTTCGAGAAGGAGTCGTATCAACTCGCCGCTCTCCTGCAGTGCCTTCTGCGCTCGTTCCCGGTCGGCAATCTCGGCTGCAAGCCCGGCGTTGGCGAGAGAAAGCGCCTCCGTCCTCTCTCTCACCCGCGTTTCGAGCAATTCATGCTGTTCGAACACCTGCGCCGCCATGCGGTTGAAGGTCTCCGTGAGCACACCGATTTCGTCGTGGGAACTGACGCTCAACGGACGGAACGATTCCCCGGTCCCTGCGCTCAACAGTTGGGCAGCCGCCGTCAAGCGGCGGATCGGCCTGACGACGCCCTCGGTCATCAGTGCGATGGCGAGCGTGACGATCAGCATGACGACGATGATGCTGGCGAGAACCACTTTTTCCATCGAGCGAATCGAGGCCTCGAGCGTCGCAAGAGGAAACCCGACATAGACGTGGCCTACGATGCCCGTCAACACCGGCTTTCGAACCACCAGTGTCGAGGTCTGCTCCTCGGTCGGCGAGATGCGGGTGACGTCCGGCGCGTGTTCCAGTTGCATCCTCAAACCAGGAGGAAACTGCGGCACGAACGTGTGCGCCAATACACTGCCATCCGGCGCCGAGATGTATGCCCATTGCACGCCCGGGACGCTCAAAACCGCGTCGAGCGCGGACTGTGCCGAGGTTGTGTCGCGGCTTATGAGTGCCGGCTCGACGGACTTGGCAAGTGCCGAGGCGATCACGTCGGCATGGGCCGTGAAATTTGTCCGCATCTGCACGGACAGCTGTCTGTCCAGGACCCAAAAGAGGACGCCGACCACAAGCAACGCGCACCCCAGCTGCAGGACCGTCAATTTACCGGAGATGCTGGTCATGGAAGATCTTCCGGGAGCCATCGGCCGTTCGCGGTCCGTGTCAGCCAAACCCGGTGCAGACCCTGATGATTCGCGGGCGAGAATTCCAGTGCGGTGCCTATGCCCGGATCCCATCCGTGCAGCGACTCCATCGCGCGGATGAAGCCTGCCCGGGTTGGATCGGGTCCGGCACGGCGCAGAGCCTCCACGACGACGACGGCATTCAACCAACCTTCGAGGCCGATGAACGTCGCGTCGCCGGATGCGGTATGCGCACGATACTCGGCCACCAGCGGATGGCTCAGATCGTCCGGCGATGGAACCACCTGGCCGTTGACAAGATTGGCCGTCAGATCCCTGCCCGCCTTTCTCGACGCCTCGCTCAGCTTGCGGAGCATTGCGTCGGCGTCGACGAAGCTCAAATTCGCAATGGGAACATTCCAGCCCGACATGCGCGCATCGCGGATGAACGCCGCGGAGGGTCCATAAACTCCCACCGCGATCACTGCGTCCACGCCCGCATCGCGGAGAAGCATCACCTGCGCGCTCATGTCATCCTCAAAGGGCTGGTTGCGCCTGTAGGTCGCGGTCCTGCGGACGGAGAGCCCGAAGTCGGCCAACGCATCGCTCACGCCGAGCTCTCCGCTCTTTCCGTAAGCATCCGCCTGAGCGAAAATTCCAAGATTGCGGTAGCCCTTCGCGTAGAAGTAGCGCACCAACGTGCGTGTCTCTTCTCGATATGAGGCCCGAATGTTGAAGACAAACTGGCTGTACGGCGGCAGACGTTGTGGGTCCGCGCCCGTGAGGGGCGCCACATTGACGATGTTTTCGCCCTGATAATATCTCAACAACGGCAGCGTGCGGGTCAGAGTGGGCGTGCCCACATAGTCGAAGAGAAAAAAAACCTTGTCGCGTTCGATGAGCTCGTTGGTATTCTTGACCGCCGGATCCGGTTCGTACTTGTCATCCTTCAGCAATATCGAAATACGGCGGCCGTTGATTCCGCCGTCCCTGCCGTTGATCAGATCGAAGTAGGTTTGCGATCCAAGTACGAGTTCATGACCCAGGTCGCCTGACGGACCCGATTGGACATTGGACACACCAACGACAATGGCGGGCATGGTCGTCTGCGCAGCCATGTCGCCGCCCGGCCCGGCGCTTGCCGCTGACCATGCCCAGATGCACAAGGCGCCAAGTGTCGCAGGTCGACCCAGATGGGGGATCATACTGTCATGGTCTGGCATTGCCGGGCATACACGACCCGCACCGTTACTCTCCCCACGATGGTCACGCGGTGCCCCCACCGCCTCGGACCATCGTGAACGCCGATATCCTACTCTGTTTGGCCTGCGGTAGCGCCGAATCGCGCGGGTCAGTGCAGCGCCAGCGTGTCACGTCGCCATGCAGCGTCCTGCCATCGGCCGAAGTCCCGCAACAGCTCGGGACTGCCCGCTTGCCGCACCAAGGCGAGGTCGTCGAGCCGCAGCTCCTCGAAGCTGCGCCGGAATCGCCCGCGATCCTTGAGTTCTCTCGCGATGAGCAGGCGCCTGGTGCCCGGCGCATAGCCGGCAAAATCAATGTAACCTTCCTCGGGATTGTCGAGTCCGGGTGAGAGCACATCGATCATCCAACTTCCGGCCTTTTCATGAAATACCCACAGCTCGCGCCAGCTCTCGAGCGGCTGCACCGCGAGCACCAATGCCGGACCTTGAGGGATGACCCGTACCGAGGCCATCCTCACAATCCCGTACGTGCACCGCCTGATGACGGCGGCGCGCGGTCGATGTGCACCCTCCAGGGCAACGCACGTCTGCCCCGGATCTCCGGGCACCGCGCTTAAGGTCAGTGGTCCGGCCTGCTGAACGGGTAACTCTCCGGCCCAGCGGACGGCGCCGACGCGCAGCACGGCGTCCACGTACTCCGGCCGGCGGTCATCACCCAGATCATCGGGATGCACGGCGAGAAGCTCCGCGAGTGCGCGCTCCGCCGCAGGGCCTGCCGGTTCGCGGCGGCGGTCGTAGGAATACGCGAGAGAGGCCCAAACCCCGGCACGCCGCGCATGCAGGCGACTCCGCGTCATCGCGCTCAATTCGCCGTCATTGACCTGCTCGAGCAGCTGCGCGCGTTCAGCGTCGACGGATGCACGCGGGATGGGGCCGAGGTCCGGGTCGATGCATTCGGGCCGCGTGAGACCGAGAATTGCGCGCGCGCGCTCCTCCGGCTGCGCTGCGGGGAGCGTCAGAACGCGATGAAACAATTCGCCGTCGTAGCAGACTCGCATCCGGCCGTTGCGTTCGAAATTGCGCATGCGAACCCCGAACTGTTCCACGACTTCCAAGTGCGGAGCGACATCGGCGAGAGGGTCCCTGCTGCCCGAGGCCCGATCGGCGAGCCGCTCGGCCATTTGTGCGATTGCACCGAAGGGCTCGGCGGTAATGGCGCGCGGCGCTGCGGCCTTAAGATATGCCGCGCCGTAACTGATGCCGAGCGCCTCTGATCCCGGGCTCTCGCGCAGAAAACGCAGCACGGCGAGAAGCTCCGGGGCGGCGGTCTCGGAGAGTTCGACCGGCCGGGCCGCGTCCCCCCGCAAGTATCCCCCCCGCTCGCGTCGATAGTCGTAGACCTTCAGGTATCCTGCATGTTCGCCGCGGACCTCAAGCACATCTCCTTGCCATAGCCGGGTGAGCTCGGCGGCGCTCGAGCGCGGCGCAGAGCGCAGCGCCGCGTGGTCCTGCACCACGATGGCGAGCGTCGCGGTGAGAGCGAGAATCACCGGGAAGCTCCCGCCTGCGAGGTCGCCGAGGCCGGCGCATCGACGAGGGGGTTCACCGGGCTCTGGTCGCCGAGGAGGCTCGAGCCGATGAACTTGCCGGCTGCGGGAAGCGGAGCGATGATGACCTGCACCTTGTCCGACAGTTTGTCCGCGAGTGTCTTCTGGATCAGCAGCGGGTAGCGCGCCACCAGCGCGCCCTCGCGCTCCATTTGACCGGCATTCGCCTTGCCCACGAGATCAAGCCGATAGGCCTCCGCATCCGCAAGTTTTTGCCGCGAATCGGCTTCGCCCTTGGCCTCGATGCGGCGAGCCTCCGCGGTGCCCTCGGCGGTGCGGATGCGGGCGACCTTGTCGGCTTCAGCCTCGAGCTGCCGTTGCTCGATCTGCTTCTGCTTGAAGGGCAGGATGTGCTTCATGGTCTCCTCCTGCGCGCGCGCTGCGATGACTTGCTCCTGGCCGGCGGCCTCCGCGGCCGTCTGCCGCCGCACCTTGTCGGCTTCCGCTTCGAGCTGCTGCTGCTTGACCTGTGCCTCCTTGAGTTCCAGGGTGTAGTGAATTTTTTCGGTCTCGAGTTCCTCGGAGAGGAGCTTCTCCATACCGGCTCGATAATCGGGGGGCAGATCGACCTTTCCCATGTCGACGTCGCGCAGCACGAGCCCCATGGCGGTGAATTTCGGCTTGAGCTCGGCGATGAGCTCCCGTTGTATATCCGTCCGCCGCTGCGAAAAGATTTCTCGCACGGAGTAGCGGGCAAAAGTGGGATAGACGATTCCAGAAACGGCGGGCGCGACGAGATCCGCGCTGATGTCGTCCGGAAAATCCTTCGACATCTGCGCGAGGCGGGCACGGTCCACGGTCCAGCGCACCGCGAGATCGACGCCGATCGACAGTCCCTCGACCGACTGGAAGGGGGCCGGTCCGGTAGCGCTCGCGCTCTCGATGGGCCGGTAGACCTGGTCGCGAATCGAGTAGCGCCGCACCTGATGGATTACGGGCAGTACCAGAACCGTGCCCGCGGTGTAGATGCTCACCGATCCGTCGAGCGTGTCGGTGCGCGCCAGGACCTCGCCCCGATGCACCGAATCAAACGGCGGATGGGTCCATAGACCGTGAACCATCAAGACCAGGACGGCGGCGCTCGCAACGCGCCAACGAAAACGCCAGAGGCCCGTGATGAGGGGCCGGAGGGCTGCCGCCAATAAACCGGCGAGCCGGCCCAGCGGTTCGATGAGACCCCGTTGCACCAACTCGAACAAGGCATCCAAGCGAGCAGACATCTTTGCCACCCTCCCGTTGTGGAGCCGGACCGGCTCGACGGTAGTCTCGCAATCCTTTGTGGCGGGACCGTGGGGCAACAGTGGCGCAGTGTGGCAGCGAGGAGATTGCCGTCGCCCACGGCGAGTAATAGATGACGCTCAATCGGAAACAGCCGGTTCTGGTGCGATGCCCAAGCTGCCTATGAGCTTCGCTCGCGGCGCCAAGAGGTCGGCCAAGGTGTAGTCATTGAGGGTCTCCAAGAACGCGAGAGTTGCCTTGCGCAGGGCGCCGCGAAGGACGCAGCACCCTTCGATTCTGCAGAAACCGGCGCCCGAAAGGCATCCCATGACGGCCAGGTCCTCTTCAGTATCGCGCACGACCGTTCCGATGCCGATTTGCACGGCCGGACGCCCCAGCCTGATCCCTCCGCCCTTGCCGCGAACCGCCTCGATGTATCCCTGCCGCGCAAGCTTGGTCACTATCTTCATCAGATGGGTGTTTGATATGTCGAAACTCCGGGCGATCTCGGCAATCGTCGAGAGTTGTCCGTCCTTGGCGCCGACATAAATCAGTGTGCGCAGCGCATAGTCGGTCCACAGGGTCAAACGCATGGAAATGTCCTCTCCGGCACACGCGGCCGCCGGGGTTGATTGCCGTGGTTAAAATAGGCATATTATCTGCATCTTTTACCGACAGGACAACTTCGCGTGTCCCATCGGCTCGAGGCGATTCGACTGCTCTCAAGAGACACCCTCTCATGGACCATGCACACAGGGGCGAGCTGACGGTATTTCTCAATGAGCTGCTCGAGGCGGAGCGTGCCGGCGCGCGGGTCACGCTCGAGAGCGCACGCGACGCCGGCTCGGGTCCGCTCGCCGAACTGTTGCGTGCCGTTCAGCGAGACGAAGCCCGCTGGTGCGCCATGCTGCATCGTCAGGTCAAAGCGCTCGGCGAGACGCCCTCCTCGCAGACCGGGGCGTTTTACGGCAAGGCGATGGCGATCGCCGACCTGCGCGCGCGCATCGCCTTTCTCAACCGCGGACAGGGCTGGGTGGCGAGAAGGCTGCGCGAAATGCTGCCGCGAGTGGCCGACCGCGACCTGCAGGGCGACCTCTCCGAGATGCTGCAATCGCATGAGTCCAATATCAACCTGGTGAACGGTTTGGGGTAGTCGTGTGAATTTCATAACAACTCTTCGAGGCCGATCTGGTGAGCGCTCCCGAGGCTGATGTCTACATCAAACGAATCTACGAAAAGCCGGTTCGCAGGGACGGCTATCGAGTGCTCGTGGATCGCCTCTGGCCCCGCGGCGTCAGCAAGGAGAGCGCGGCCCTCGACGAATGGCTGCGCGACATCGCGCCTACGACGCAATTGCGAGAGTGGTTTGCGCATGAGCCCGGCCGTTGGTCCGCCTTCCGTGACCGGTATCTCGAGGAGCTCGGTGCTCATACGGCCTGGTTGGACGCTCTTCGCGAACGCGCCACCCGGCAGCGCCTCACGCTTCTATACGCCGCCAGGGACAAGAAAATGAATCATGCGGTGGTCCTGGAGGAGGCCATCCGGGCCCGACCGGCGCATTCGCCTATCGTCTCATCAACGTGAACCACCCCGCAGAATGGTGTGTGACCGCTACGCCGATGATGAATGCGTAGGTGGCAAGCGCTGCAAAGTACGCCGCGATACGTGCGCCCCGTCGACGCGCGAGCTTGAGCGCGTACATCCCCAGGGCGATATAGACGACGAGCAGCAGCATTTTCGTCGTCAGCCAGCCATCCGTCAGTGGATATTGCCGGAGAATCAACATGAGCAGGACGCCCGCGGTCAACAGCGAAGTATCGATCACATACGACGATGTGCGCAGCACCCGATGGTTGGCGAGGGGAGCGTCGGCGATGCGCATCAGACCGCGGCTCAGGAACAATCCGCCCGAGAGGGTGACACAACCGACATGCAGGAAACGAATATCGCCGAAGTGAGCGGCCAGCCACGTCATTGGCGCGTCGGATCGGCAAGCTGATCGTGGACGGCCCTGACAAACGCATTGTCGACGGCCGTCAGATCGCCCGTTCGCGCACGCACGATGCCCTCGCGATCCGCGAAAGAGATGACGGCGGAATGATTGAACGTATGGTCGGGCAGTTCGCGGTAACGAATTCCCAGGACCGCCGCGAGGGCGCGCACATCGCCGGCCGACGCATGTGCGACGATCCAGTTGCCCTGTTGAATGTGGTGTTCCGCCTTGAACGCCGCCAACGCATCGGGCGTGTCTCGCACCGCATCGAATGAAACCATCAGAACTTGAAGCTGCCGCCTTTCGGCAGGCGAGAACTGGTCGACCAGGCGCTGCAATTGCGCCGTGAGCAACGGACAAACGCTGGTGCACTGACTGTAGAACATCGTCAGAAGCAAAGGACGGCCACGCAGCTGTGCAAGCCTCAGGGTCTTGTCCTCGGCCGTCTGCAGCGTCACCGGCAGCTGATAAATCGAGTCGCCCGGTATCGTGTCGTTCGCCGGCGTGTCATTGCGATGATGTCCCGCAGCCTGCTGGGAGAAGGCTGGCGGGATACCGGCGAGCGCCAGCGTGCCGATCAGAGCGGCGCTTGAATTCGTCCACAGTCTCATTGCAATTCTCCCTCCGCACATCGAAACCCCAGGCTGCGCGCGGTCGAACGCGCCTCCAATGAACTCAGAAAGGCGATTCGCATCAGTACGGCGTAGTTTTCTCGGTCCTTCAGGCTCAAGGCGCCGGCTCCGCAAAATTTCAGCTTGTCCGGATCGCCCTGATCGCGGCTGTCGCCGCTGACGATGAGCGCATTGAAATCCTCCACCCACTCCCATACGAGCCCGTGCAAATCCTGAATTCCATAAAAATTGGCGGGTCCCATTCCCACTCTCGCCAAGGGATGGGTCGCGGGTTGCCCATACCAATCGAGAATCCTCGCCTGCCACTGCGGATCGCGCCGCGCATCCGCCGTCCCTTCGTCCGCAGCGGCCGCCAGCTCCCACTCGATCCAGCTCGGCAACCGCCCGCCCTTGGCGGCGCAATAGGCGCGGGCCGCAAACCAACTCACCCGGGTTGCGGGCTGATCCGATTGCGCGGACGGGCCCAAGTCGTCGACGCCTGCCCAGTGCGAAAGGTAGTCGCCGTCCGCGAACAAACTCGCGACCCTGTCACGGCGCCACTGCGGATGTTGCAATACGAAGTCTCTGAACTCCGCATTGGTCACCGGCCGCCGGTCCAGTGCAAATCGATGGACATGTACCGAAGGGCTCGCGACACCGGACGGCAGCACCGAGTTGAACTCCGCCGGTCCGATCGGCAGCCGCTCCCCCGCTGCGGCAATGCCGGCCGCGCAGCCCATGAGCGCCAGGATCGCAATCGTTCTCATGCGCCGCTAGTTGGCGGCACCCGGCGGCCGGGTCGTGGTCGTACGAACTAATTTGATCTCGGCGGCCGAGAATGCATCGGTGCCCTTGTTTTCCCAGGAGTGAGTGACATAGGTCAGGATGTTGGCGAGCTCATCGTCATTGAGCTGACTCATCGGCGGCATCACCGAGTTGTACGTCTTGCCGTTCACCGTGAGCGGCCCCGAGAGGCCGTTCAGCACGATATGAATGGCGCGTTTTGGCGTTGCGGCGAGCAGATCAGACCCTGCAAGCGGCGGGAATACTCCCTCGATGCCCTGTCCATTCGATTGATGGCATACCGAGCAGGTGCCGTTGAACAGCGCCCCTCCCGCTTTGATCTGCTGATCGAGGGACAGCGTACCGTGCTCGGTCGAAGATTCCACCTGGCTGACCACCGCCAGACTCCCCGCCTTGTCGCCCAGGTACACTGAATCGACTTCTTTGCCCGAGTACACGAGTTTGTTCTCGGGGCCCGACACCTTCAGGATGGCCAGAGCACCCTTGTTGAAGGCCCGGAATATCGAGTGATCGACCATGACGAAACTGCCAGGCACGACGGTGTGGAATTCCGCGATGACGGCGCCCCCGGAAGGAATCAAGGTCGTCTGTACATTCTCCTGATCGCGGGTCCCGCCCTCGAACCAAACCCTATCGAAGATTTCGCCTATCACGTGAAACGAGGAAACCAGATTAGGGCCGCCGTTGCCGATGAAGAGGCGTATTTTCTCCCCGACCTTGGCCGTCAGGGCGTTCTCACCGACGAGAGAGTTTTCGCTGCCGTTGAAGACGACATATGTGGGCTTCTCGTCGATCGCCTTCTGCATGTCGAAGGCCTGAAGCCCCTTCTCTCTATATTTGCCCACCGTGTAGAAGTCGCCCTGCATCACGTAGTACTCGTGGTCTACCGGCGTCAATCCGCCGGGTGGTTCAACCAGCATCAACCCATACATGCCGTTCGCGATGTGCATGCCCACCGGGGAAGTCGCACAGTGATACACGTAGATGCCCTGATGCAGCGCCTTGAACGTGAATTGGGATTCATGCCCCGGCGCGGTGAAGCTCGAAGCCGCTCCGCCGCCAGGGCCGATCACCCCGTGCAGATCGATGTTGTGCGGCATCTTATTGTCGGGATGATTCTTGAGATGGAACTCCACCGTGTCGCCCTGCCGTACGCGGATGAAACTCCCCGGAACCGTGCCGCCGAAGGTCCAAAACGTGTAATGCACCCCTTCGGAAATCTCCTTCTCCAGTTCGCGTATTTCAAGCTCGACAATCACTTTCGCGGGGTGATTGCGGTGAATCGGCGGCGGCACATTCGGCGGCGAAGTCAGCACTGCGTGCAGCGGCGGACCCACGGGGGGCCCGAAATCATCGTCCTGCGGCGCGGCGGCGGCGGCGTTCGCGCCGCGTAGCGCGGTACAAATCAGCAGCGTGAGCGCGATTGCGCAAAGGAGCAGTTTTTTCATTTGAGTCACCGAGGTAATTTCCTGATTTACCGCACTACCCGGGCCTGCCGTCGGCGCGCGGGCCGCAGAGGATCGGGGCGTATACAGCCACAAAAAGCGCGAACGCCATGGTCCAAAACAAGGCGCTCCAGATGATCACTACCGGGTAATTGAGTTGAAAAACCGACAGCCCGAACACCCGCATCAAGGCCGCTGCCGTCAGCAGCAGGTAGGCGAGCGTGATCAGCGGGTCCACGACCAGAGCCCGGCCGGTATGCCCGAGCGAGGCTCGCGTCATGACACCCATGATCATCGTCGCCAGGGCGCCGATGGTGAGCGCATGCAGCCAGAAGGCGGCGAACGTCGCGCCGGACAACAATGCAGCCGCCTTCAGTGCCAACCCAACGGGCAACCAGGCGTAGCTCACATGCAGCACCCACACGATCGGCTGACGCAATGTCCGCCACGTTGCCCATTGCAGCATGCGCGCGGCTTGAAGGACTGCCGCAACGGCCGCGATCGCCCCTGCTGCGCCGCTCTCCGGCCAGAACACATCGCCCAGGACCACCCCGATCATCCCGGCGATGGCGAGCCCCGTCAGGGCCGGCTTGTTGCGAACGGCATCCTGCAGGCCGAGCGGTCGCAGCGCAGAACTCGTAAAGGACGGCACGATGCGTCCGCCGATCACCGTGACCAGCACCAGCACGACATCGATGCCGACATGCAACGCGTGCAGGGCGAGGGGCGGATTATTGCGCATCAGGCCGATCTGAAACACCAGATCCGTCAGCCAGAGCACCGCGAGCACCGCCAGGAGCGGAGTGTTGCGATTGCGAGAACGCAGCAGCGGTCGAGCAACCAACACCCCGAGCGCGGGGAAAAACGCCAAATCCACGACGGCGATCAACGCCGCCGGCCACAGGCTTGAGCTTGCGATCAATATGCGTGCGGCGAGCCAGATGCCGGCGAGAATGACGAGGGGGCGCCCCGCGAAGCCTTTCTCGCCCGTCCAGCTCGGCACGGCGGTGAGCAAGAAGCCCGCCATTGCACTCGCGATGAAGCCAAACAACATTTCATGGGCGTGCCATAACGTCGGTGGCCAGGAGGAACCGGGGGCGGTGCCGGTGACAAAGCTCAACGCCCACATCGGCACAAGAAGCATCGCGGCGATGCCCGCCAGCAGAAAGTTCGATCGGAAGCCATAGGCGAACAGATTCGTGCGTATCGGCGCAGGCGTGGAACTCATAAGATACATCTTATCTGCATCTTCCGGAGATGCCGATATGGGGAATGTACCTAGACCGTGGCGGCATTTCCCTTTGTTAATCGGACTCATCGATACGCATACGGCCTGATGCCCGATGTAAGCGGTCGAACGCCATCCCGCTGAGCTTCTTCAGCGCGGCCGTAGCGACGCCTACGCCTTCCCGCCGTGCAGCGATGGGCGAGGCGATTGCGCCTGGTCGGGCTGCGGTTCCGCGACCGACCTGACCTCAGCCTGGGCGGAGGCGGTCGGGGGTACGCATAATGCGAGCAGCACGGTGACCAAAGACAACGCCAGCATGGCCCAAAACGTCAGGTTCAACGCTTGGCCCATGGCGATGCGGAGCTGCTCATCGCCGGATGTCAGACCGGGCGCGTTCAGCAGTTGACGCAGCTGATCCGAGGTAACCGGCGCCATGCTGCCCGAGCGGCTCAAGCCGTGGTTGAAGACCGCGCCCAGCACAGTGGCGCCGAGTGTACTGCCGAAATTACGCGAGAAGAGATTCGACGCCGTGACGCTGCCTCGTTGCGTGGAATCGACGATTTCCTGTATGAGCACGAGCGAGGGCACGCTGATCAGGCCCATGCCGAAGCCCATCACGAGAGATCCCCACGCAGCGATCAGCGGCGACATATGGGGTGTGAGCGCGACAAAGAATATGGCCCCCAACGGCTGGAGCAGCGCTCCCGTCAAGAGCAAATGTCGCAGTGCAAACCTGTGAAAGAGACGTGCCGCCAATGTGGCGCCGGCCGGCCAGCCGATGAGCATGGTGGTCAACGCAAGTCCCGCAGTGGTCGGCGAGCGTTGCATGACGATCTGCACATAAACGGGCAGGAAGGTGGTAAGACCGATCACCGTCATACTCGCGAGCAGCCCAACGCAGTTGGTCGCCGCAATGGGCCGATGACTCCACAGCGCAAGGGATACGATCGGGTTTTTGACGCGGCGCTCCAGCAGCACGAACACCGCGGCCGCAACGCAAGCCAGCGCGATCGCCGCCGCGAGTTGCATCGGGTGGTGGTTGCCGACCTCGGTGAGCGCGACCAGCAAAGAAGTGACCGCCACCGTGAATGCAATGGTACCGCCCACATCTATGGAGCGGCGCTCGTGCATCGAATGGTCGTTCAGGAACAGTATGTATCCTGCCGCCGCCGCAATACCGACGGGAACGTTTATCCAAAAGATCCAGGCCCAGGACGCCGAGCGGATGATGAGCCCTCCCAATACGGGTCCGATCACCGCGGCGACGGCCCATACGCTCGCAAGATACCCCTGCACCTTGCCACGCTCCCGCGCCGGATACAGGTCAGCCACGATGGTCATCGCGACCGGCTGCATGGCGCCGGCGCCGACGCCTTGGACGATGCGACAGCAGATCATGACCGGCATGGACCATGCGAAGCCCGCAAACAGCGATCCCAGCAGAAAGATCCCGATTCCCACCAGCATGATGGGCTTGCGGCCGTACACGTCGGCGAGATTTCCAAACACCACCGTCATGGCGGTCTGCGCCAGCAGAAATGAGGAAAACACCCAACTGTAAAGACGCAATCCGCCAAGGTCTGCGACGATCTGCGGCATCGCGGTGGACACGATGGTCGCTTCTATGGCAGTCATGGCCATCGTCGACATTACCGAGGCAATGACGAGCGCGCGGCGGGATTTCAGGTTCGGCAATGCACGGATCTCGAAGCGGAGGACTTTGCCGAACTATTACGGTCACGGCTGTGCGTAAGTTTACATCCGGGACCGCAGCAATTCTCCACAGTTTGACCAGCTGCACGGTTTTTCACGATGCGGACGGGCAGACTCGCGGTGCAGGCTCATGATGCAGCGATTTTTTCAATACATGGGGAAGCTTTGAGAACAGGCACACTGGTTGCGACGACAGCCGCCGTGCTCAGCCTCGGTCTCACCGCCGCCGGCGCAGCTTTCGCGGGAAAATTCGATGCGCTCTTGGGAGATTGGGATCTCAATATTGCGAAATCCAAGTTCGAGCCCACCCCGCCCATGAGAAAATACACCATGAAGGTGATCGACGCAGGCGCGGGTCGCCTTCTCATCAAGAGCGATTGGATCGAAGCTGACGGCACCGCCGGCCACGTGGAATATTCCACGGCATTCGACGGCAAGCCCATTGCGCTCATCGACTATCCCATCGCGGACACCGTGACCGATACGTCGATCGACGCGACCACATGGAAGTCCATCTGGACAAAGGACGGAAAAGTGGTCGAGCGCGAACTTGAGAAGGTGTCCGCAGATGGCAAAACCTTCCGCGAATTGGACCAGGGAAAAGACGCCAAGGGCAAGAAGTTCAAGAACCACTTGGTCTTCGAACGGCCATAACCAATCCTCGCAGCCGCGCGAGGAACCCGCGCACCGGGAGCAACTCCTTTGGGTCTCTAAGGCACGCCGAGAGGACCGGCCGAAAGCCGGGTGTGCATGCTAGGGACCCGCCGAGGCAAGCAGCTCCTGCGCCTCGACGATCAACTCCAGCGCCTTGCCCTCGTCTACCGGGCTTGCGTGGAATTCCGCTCCTTCGAGTATATTCAGCATTTCATCCGCGATGCGATTGCGCTTCGCCGTGATGTCGATGATCCGCTGATCGAGCGCGGCGTAGGTCGCCTCATCCGCCTCGATCCCATGAGTGGCAATGCCGTTCAAGGTCTCTCTGCCCAGGCGGCCCCGCGGCGCGTTGATGTCCTTGAGCGCCGATGCAAGGGCGGACAATAGGAACCGTTGATCGCGCACCGCATCCGGCACGGCATCCCTGTCGAGAACCTCGAACAGCACCCGCCCGTCGTGCGCGTAGTCGTCCTTGAGATTCGCAAGGTCCATGATCGTGGGGCGGATGTCGGTGTGATCGGTGAAGATCTCACCGAATCTTCCCATGTTGCGCACCCCCGGGCCGACCATCCCCAGCCAGGTATGGGTGATCTGGTTCTGAAAGTCGCCGTGGTTCCATGCAAACCCCGGCTCTTCCACGAAGCAGCTTGCCGCATTGAGCGCCGGCGTGCACAGCGGCGAGGTGTCGCCGAACGCCTCGAGAAAGTAGTCGGGATTCCCGAAAAGGATGAAGTTCGGAGTCCGGTTCGGATCGAACGTGATCATGTGCAGCAAGTTCTGCTCGGCATGGTCCGCGAGCGCCTGGGTCACATGATTGGTCGCGCCGTTGGGTCCATCGACAGGGTCGAAGCCCAGCAACTCACCCGATTCATGCTCGAGGCGGCGCGTAATCGGGTCCATCTGGCCGGGATTCCCATTGATGTAGAAGGTCGGCGCGTCGTCGAAATGCACGCCGAACGGGGTGGTATCCCCA
Organism: uncultured Gammaproteobacteria bacterium; assembly: GCA_963702735.1. Lineage (GTDB taxonomy): Bacteria > Pseudomonadota > Gammaproteobacteria > Steroidobacterales > Steroidobacteraceae > Bog-1198. The sequence goes on from CAVPDW010000006.1 coordinate 229,237, forward strand.
AACTCGGTGGCGAACACCAGACTCAGATCGGCGTCGACCTCGCCCTTCTTCGCGTAGGTGCACGGCGTATGGATGCCGTCGCAGTCGGCGGGCGACGGAGGCCCTCCCACGAAGTGGTCGTTCTCATCGGCGGTGACGATGAACAGCGTATTGTCCTTGGTGATGCCGTCGCCCGCGAGGCGCGCGAAGAACTTCCCGAAGGCGGTGTTATACGCACCGAGCTGCTTCACATAGCCCGCCTCGCCGGGCCCGAAAGTACCCTCTGCTGCGGTGCTCACGCCCGAGGCCGATGTCGACTGATTGTCGTGGGCATCCGCGATGTACATGTACACCACGGGGACTCCCGCCTCGAGCATGGCGGCGACATAGCCCAGGGATTGAGTGGCGAGCGGATCGAACCCCGGGAAACCGGGATTTCCATGGCTATCCGCGATCACATTGCCGTCGAGATCCTTGACCGGGCCGGCGGGCGAGATTTGCGGCTGCACATTGGCGTTGCCGAAGAGCGCCGTAAAGCCCTCGTAGCCGCCCGGCTCATCGGCAAGCGTGTCGGGCGCCGCGTTGGCCGCACACACAGGGCTGTTCTTGGCGCAGTGGATGCTGATGCCTTCGAAGTCCGCGATCGCCTTGGTGCGGTTTGTCGTCGCTTCCTGTGCCTGCGGAGAGTTCGGCCCGAACACATTGTCGATGTCGCCCGTGACGTTCTCGAACTCGATATTTGCGATCGAGAAAGCGCCGACATCGCAGCCCGCCCGGGTGAATGGAACCCAGGGCGCCGGATGAATCTTGCCGCGCCGGTCGACCATCTGCGGCAGCCCATCGGCCACCACGTCGGTCCAATAAGCGAATGAACTCGGGAAACTCGCGACGCCGCTCTGGAAGAGGCCGAAGCTGTTGCCGATCGAGAAGCCGAACTTGTCGCCGTAGACTCCGGTGAGCGAAGTGGTGATATCGACGGCAGTATGTGAAATGAGCGGCGTGTGGTGGTTCGTGAGGATCGTACCGTTATCCTGCAGGAAGTTGAGCAGGTTGGGAATCTGCTCGAGATCCGAGGGTACGTTGGGGTTGTCGCGGCGCAGATGCACATTGTCGAATTGCAGATAGACGATGTGTTTCAGCGGGTGCTCAGGCGTTCCGAGTCGACACGAACTCGACTGCGCATCGGCATACGCAGGATGCACAAGCCCGACACACGCGAGTGTCAGCAAGAACGCGGGCGCGGTTGTCCACAGGTACCTCGTTACCGTATGCATTTGATTGCTCCTAAGGTTCACTCCCGAATGAGTCGCGTTGGAAACGCGTGATCGAGGGGGGAAGCCTAGAAGAGAATCGCTACAAGCGAAGGTCAGGGCGATGGCAGATTCATTACGACACGCCCTTCTGTCTTGGCCGCGCCGAGCAGCTCCCGGAACCGGCGCTCACCCTGCGAGGTAAACAGCACGACCCGTGAAGATCGGTCGCGCCTCGCCCAGCCCCGCTGGTACACTCGCGACAACAAGGCGGCACCCAGCGATCCCGCCAGGTGGCAGCGCCGCTCGCTCCAGTCCATGCACGGTCGACACAAGGTACGGCGCAGGCAGGCCGCCGCGTCTGGATCCACGCCAGCACTGCGGAACCACTCGGCTCCGGAGACGGTCAATCGCAGTCCCTCCCGCGACATTTCCAACAAGTTGCGTCGCAGCAGCGATTCGTAGGCCAGTACCCCGAGTTCGCCCGCCAGATGGTCGTAGCAAACCCGCGCCTTTCTCAATGCCGGCTCGCGAGGACTCGAGAGCAGCCGCACGGCACCGGTGCGAAAGGCGACGCCCATCAGCGATTCGAGCAGCCCGCCGACATCTTCGTCAGCCAGCCTGAAGTATCGATGGCGGCCCTGCCGGTCGACGGCGATCAAGGATGCATCCAGCAGTTTCGACAGATGGGCGCTCATCGTCTGCTTGGTAACGCCGGCGACGGCAGCGAGTTCAGTCGCCGTCAGCGCCCGATCGGTCATGAGCGCGGTGAGCGCGTCCGCCCGCGCATTGTCGCCCAACAGAGCGGCAATCCGCGCGATATTCGGGCCGTCTTTCATGGTTCGATGTTAGACGAACCATTGCCTCCATACAAACGTCTATCCTAGAGGCCTCAGCATCGCCGAAGGAAGCTCTCATGCGGATCGCCTGTTTCATCCGGTACCAGATCGATCCATTTCAGCGTGCTGCGTTTCAGGAGTACGCAGCCGCTTGGGCACGGATCATTCCGCGCTGCGGCGGCGACCTGATCGGCTATTTTCTTCCGCACGAAGGCACCAACGACATTGCCTGGGGGATCATCCAATTCAAATCATTGGCGGAGTACGAAGCCTACCGCTCACGCTTGTTGCAGGACGATGAGGGGAGGCGGAATTTCGAATGGGCACAGACGCAGCGCTTCATTGTCAGGGAAGAACGTACCTTTCTGAAGGTCGTTGACGGCGCGTTCGACGCTCAAGCCCTGGGCAAGGCCGGCCGCGCCTAACGAGCTGCAGGCGCTTCCTTAGGTTGATCGGCGCCTTGCCGTAAAATCGGCAAATCCTTGTAAAAATAACGGCTTAGTGAATCGTCCCGAACGCCGCCGCACGGCGCCCGCCGCGCCGCCGCGGCGCTGCATTACACTGACCCGATTTTTACAAGATAAGGTGATGTTCATGAAATTACGCGCCTCCGAGCTGAGCAGTGCGGGAATTCTGGGGGACGGGTCGCTCAGTATCGGTTTTCGCAGCTCCACCGATTCGCATACTCTCGAGCTGTCTCGGAAGTCTCAGGAGCAGCTACTGCCCGCCCTGCTGGCGAGCGAACCTGCGAACTTGCAGAAATTCTTCACCGCCGGCGATGTCCAGGCGCTGCATCTGAAGGAAGGGGTGTTGGTTTCCTTCGCCATAGCGGAACGTATCGTGATTCGCGTTCTCGTGACCGAACCGATTCGCCAGAAGCTTCTGGCGCAATTGACGAGCGTCCCCGCTCCCCCGCCCCCACCCGCCTGAGACGATGGCGCATGGCGGCACGTGGGCTCATTCTCCAAGCGAGCTATCGCGTGATCCCCGGTCCGAATGGGGAGCGCACCCCGGTCGTGCACCTCTTCGGTCGATTGGAAGACGGCGCAACCTTCTTGGTTCGCGACGATCGCCAGCGGCCGCATTTCTACATCCGCGCAGCGGACGCAGAGCGCGCCTGGTCGCTGGGCGCGCCGCAACCGGCGGCGACTGCGCTGTGCAATTTCGCGGGCGCCGCGGTATGCCGGCTGGAAGCGCATACCCCGCAAGATGTTCCGGGCGTGCGCGATCGATTGCACGCGGCGGGCATCGAGACCTACGAGGCCGACGTTCGATTCGCGGTTCGGTACCTGATAGATCGCGCCGTCAAGGGCGGCTGTGAGATCGAGGGCGATTGGCAGGCGGGAGCCTGCGTTGCGCGGATCTATTCCAATCCGACTCTCAAGCCCGCTCGCGTGGACGTCACGCCTCGCGTTCTGTCCTTCGACATCGAAACGGACGGCGACGCCGAACGCCTGCTTGCGATCTCCCTGTATGCCCCGGGAGTCGACGAAGTACTGATCGTCGACGCCGCCGATCGACCCATGCCGCAGCTTGCCCGGCGCTGCGCCGATGAGCGCGCCGCATTGGACGGCTTCTGCGCCCGGATCAAGGAGTGGGATCCCGATGTGCTCATCGGCTGGAACGTGATCGATTTCGATCTGTCGGTTTTGCAGCGCATTGCCGCCCGCCTGAACCACCCCTTCCAGCTGGGGCGGGAGCCGGGAGCGCTGCTCGTGCGCAAGGCGGAGGGCTACTTCGGCAGCGGCCAGGCCGGCATTCCCGGCCGGGTCATCCTCGACGGCATCGATCTCCTGCGCGGCGCATTCGTGCGCATGGATGAATATTCTCTCGACGCGGTGGCGCGCGAGGTGTTGGGCGAGGGCAAGGCGGTCGCCGGCGACGTCCATGATCGGATGGGAGAGATTCTCCACAACTATCGGCACGACCTCGCGGCCTTTGCACTGTATGCGCGCACCGATGCGCGGCTTGCGTACGACATTATCGCGCGGCTCGATCTCGTGCGGCTCGCCTGCGCGCGCAGCCAGCTCACCGGCATGACCCCCGACCGCGTCGGCGCGAGCATCGCCTCCTTCGATTTTCTGTACCTCGCCGAACTTAAACTGCGCGGCATCGTTGCGCCGAGCGTGCATGCCCCCGTCGCGGTCGAGCACGCCCCCCAGCAAGGCGGCCATGTGCTGGCAGCGGTGACCGGCCTGCACCGCAATGTGTGGGTGTTCGACTTCAAGAGTCTGTACCCCAGCCTCATCCGCACCTTCAATATCGATCCTTTGTCCTACGTCGAGAAGCCGCCGCCGCAGGCCGATCTGATCCGCACGGGGGGCGCTGCATTCGTGCGCACGCCGGGGATACTGCCGCGCATGCTCGATGAACTCTTCCCGCGGCGCGAAGAGGCCAAGAGGTCCGGCGACGGTGTTGCATCGCATGCCATCAAGATTCTGATGAATTCCTTCTACGGAGTGCTGGGTGCACCGTCCTGCCGCTTCTACAACACGGCGTTGGTCAACGCCATCACCGGAACGGGCAGAGAACTTCTGCTGTGGTCGAAGGCCTGGTTCGAAGCGGCAGGGTTTGCCGTGCTGTATGGGGATACCGACAGCGTATTCGTCGACTCCGCCGGCGACGATGCGCAATCGGCGCATCGGCAGGGCCGGGATCTGGCCGCGGCGCTCAATCGGGACCTGGGTCGATATATCGAAGAGCGCTGGCGGGTGGCCAGCCGCATGGAACTGGAATTCGAAAAGCTGTACTTGAAATTGTTTCTGCCCCGCGCCCGCCAGAGCACGCGCGGCGCCAGCAAGCGCTATGCGGGCCTGCTGGGCGGCGCACAGGGCGGGGTCGAGTTCATCGGCATGGAAGTCGTGCGGCGCGACTGGACGGCGCTCGCCAAGCAGGTGCAGCGTGAACTCTACCAACGCCTGTTCACGGATCAGTCCGTCGATGCCTATCTGGCCGAGGTGGTGCGAAAGCTGCGAAACGGCGACTTGGATGGAGACCTCGTTTATCGCAAGAACCTGCGCAAGGACACGGATGAATACACCGCGACCACGCCTCCGCACGTGGCGGCCGCGCGTAAATCCACCCAACCGCAGGGACGGCTCGTGAGCTACGTCATGACCACCGCCGGAGCGGAACCCCTGGACAATGTCCGCCACCCCCTGGATCGCGAGCACTATGTGCAGAAGCAGGTGCGGCCCGTGGCGGAGCCGGTATTGGAGACCCTGGGACTGAACTTCGAGCAGGTGATCGGCGACAGCCGCCAACTGGATCTTCTGTCGCCCTAGGACGCGTCTGGTCGGCCATGGCCCATGTCGAGTACCATCTGCGCTTCATGCATCGGTCGCGCCATACACGGATCTTCGCAACCGCTCTAGCGGCTCTGCTGCTGCTCGAGGTGGGCGCTGCGCGATCGAGTGAAATCGCCGGCACGGTTTCAAGCGCCCGGGGTGCCGAAGCCGGCGTCTGGGTCATCGCCGAAACGCACGACTTCAAGACGTGGTACGCCAAGATCGTCGTCACCGACGCGGCCGGCCGCTTTCTTCTGCCCGACCTTCCCGCCGCGAGGTACAGCGTCTGGGTGCGCGGCTACGGCCTCGCCGACTCCCCCAAAGTTGAGGCGACCCCAGGACACTCTGTGAATCTCACGGCCGTCATCGCGCCGGACTTGAGGGTGGCGGCCAAGGTCTACCCGGCCGCCTACTGGTACGCGATGATGAGGATTCCCGAAGAGTCGCAGGTCGCATCGCTGCCCGGCGGCCGCAACGGCTATCTCATGTGGATGAAGAACATGGGTTGCGTCGGCTGCCATCAGCTGGGAAATCTGGCGACACGCACCATTCCTCCCTCCTTGGGCAAGGTCAAATCATCCGCGGAGGCGTGGCTGCTGCGCCTGCAGTCCGGTCAGGCCGGCACGCAGATGATCAACATCGTGCAAGGCGCCCTCAAAGGGGTTCCGATTCATTACTTGAGCGATTGGACCGACCGCATCGCCGCCGGCGAATTGCCGGCCGAGGCGCCGCGGCGCCCGAGCGGCATCGAGCGCAACGTGGTCGCGACGGTGCGCGACTGGTCGGACGGCAAGGCGTACCTGCACGACCTCTCGAGCACCGATCGCAGGCATCCCACCCTCAACGCACACGGATTGATTTACGGTACCCCGGAGCTCAGCAGCGACAATTTCCCGGTGCTCGATCCGGTGCACAACACGGCCACCACGTTCAAGGCACCGGTGCGGGACCCGGACACGCCGACGACTCACGACGACCCGGTGCTTCGAGCCTCGCCGTACTGGGGCGATGAACGCATCTGGGACAGCCGCGCCATCGCGCACAACCCCATGCTCGATTCCGCAGGCCGTGTCTGGTACACGGCTCGCATACGCGCGGCTGACAATCCCGCGTTCTGCAAGCAGGGCTCGGCTCATCCATCGGCCCGCGACTTTCCCATCGACTCATCGGATCGCCAGCTCGCCGTGTATGCGCCGAAGAGCGGCAAGTACACCTTCGTCGACACATGCTACGGCACGCACCATCTGGAGTTCGCCGAGGATTCGAACGACACCCTCTGGACCAGCGGCGGCCATGAAGTCATCGGCTGGCTCGACACCAAGAAATTCGACCGCACCGGCGATGCGGCGGCCTCTCAAGGGTGGGCTCCCCTGGTGCTCGACACCAACGCCAACGGCAAGCGCGACGCCTGGGTCGAGCCCGGCCGGCCGGACGATCCCACCCGCGACCGGCGCTTGGCGGTGAGCTTGTACGCCATCATGCCGAATCCCGCGGACGGCAGTGTCTGGGGGACGGTCGCCTTTCGCTATCCCGGCGCCATCGTTCGCTTCGATCCGCATACTCGCTTGAGTGAAATTTACAATGTGCCCGCGCCCGGCTTCGGCGTGCGCGGCGCCGACATCGATCGACAGGGCGTGGTGTGGGTGTCCTTGGCAAGCGGACACCTGGGTGAGTTCGATCGGCGCAAGTGCAAGGGTCCGCTCAACGGCCCCAGGGCGACCGGCGATCACTGCCCGGAAGGGTGGGCCTTTCACCGCCTGCCGGGTCCGTCATTCGTCAACGTGCCGCAGATGAGCGTCGAGTCGAGCTACTACACATGGGTGGATCAGCACGACACCCTGGGGTTGGGCGCCGACGTACCGATCGCGACCGGCAATTTATTCGACGGCGTGCATGCGTTGGTCGGCGGAGAATTCGTGACCCTGCGCATTCCCTATCCACTCGACTTCTATGCCAAGGGGATCGATGGCCGTATCGACGATGCGGCCGCGGGCTGGAAGGGACGCGGCCTTTGGGTTACGAGCGGCGACCGCACCCCCTGGCACAAGGAAGGCGGCAAGGGCGCCAAACCTCTGGTGGTCCACTTTCAGGTGCGCCCGTCGCCGCTGGCCGATTGAGTTCAGCCGCCGCTATTGACCCTCCGACAACCAGCTGCACAGGGCAGCGAACGCAGGCAGGGTGATGCGATCGTTCGCCGCGCTGGTCGCGATGGGATGCGAGCAAAAGCGCGCAATGACCACTTCGGCGCCCGGGACGATGCAGAGCCGCTGACCGTGGATGCCGCGGGCCTCGAACATCCCGAGCGGGTTGTGGGAGACCCACCACATGCTGCGATATGAATATCCCGGCAGCAGCGGGTATCCCGTGAACTTCGCCGGTTCGGCGCCGCGCCGGATGTCTGCAACGACCGCGGCGGGAATCACCTGCCTTCCCGCCCATGCGCCTTCGCAGCGCAGAAGCTCGCCGAAGCGGGCCAGATCGCGCAAGGTCGCGCTCAATCCGCCGCCGCCCATGGGCACGCCGATGGAATCCACCGCGAGATAGCCGTCCTCCTCGCAGCCGATCCGGGTCCAGATGCGCTGGCTCAACATGTCGGCGAAGCCGGTCCCGGTGGCGCGATGCATGACCCAGCACAGCACTTCGGTATTGACGGTCTTGTAGTCGAACGACACCCCGTGCTCTCCCGACTTGCGCAAAGTCACCAGGTACTCATAGTAGTTGCTGGGCCCCGTATAGCCCGCATGCCGCGCGCGCAGTCCTCCGGCGCGCGAGTAGTCCCAGATTTGCGCACGCGGATCGGCATAGTCCTCGGAATAAAGGACCCCTATCTGCATGTCGAGCACCTGGCGCAGGGTCGCGTCTGCATAGGCGGTACCCGCCATCTCAGGGAGGTAGTGGGGCACCGGCTTGTCCTCGTCCAGGATTCCTTCGTGGATCAACGCCGCCGCCAGAGTGGCGGCGTAGGATTTGGTGATCGAAAAGCAGGCGTGCGGCCGGTGCGGCAGCAGCGCCCCGAAATAACGCTCGTAGATCCGCATGCCGCGATACATGACGAGGATGCCGTCGGTGTAGGTCCGTGAAAGCGAGTCCGCCCAGCTATGGCGCCGGCCGTCGAGGTCGTCGAAGGTAAGATCGTCGATGGAAGTTTCGCGTCCGCGGGAGATCGCACCCCGATCGCTGGGGGCGCCGGTGCCGCGCCACACGGCGGTGGTGGGCACGAGTTCGCGCATGTGCGAGAGGCTCCAGCGGATTTGCGGAAAGTCGAGAATTCCGTCGTCCTCGAAGCGAATGCGCTTCGCCGCCGCAGGCGGCGAGCCTTGCATCCATCCCAGCCTGACGGGATCCGACGCATTGCCGTCGGGATACTTGATGCCGTCGAACTCCATCGTGCCGTCTTTCATGAGCCATCCTCGCTGCTGTGCTGCGCGTAACTTAGCACCATCCGCGCGGCGAGGCTGTATGCTGATGCAGGCTCGAGCGAACGCGAGGAGACCCCTTGAATCTTGCCTTCCACTGGTGTCTTGATCCGTCGGTGGTCTATCTGAACCACGGGTCGTTCGGCGCCTGCCCATCCGCGGTGCTTGACTACCAAGCGGCGCTGCGCTTGGAAATGGAGCGTGAGCCGGTCGACTTCTTGGTGGCAAAACTGCCGGCGCGCCTCAATGCCGCCCGTGAAACGCTCGCGGCGTTCCTCGGCGCCGCGGCCGCGGACCTGGCGTTCGTGACCAACGCCACCGCCGGCGTCAACGCGGTGTTGCGCTCACTGTCTCTGAGAGCGGGCGATGAGCTGCTGCTCACCAACTTGAGCTACGCCGCCTGCCGAAAGACCGCCGACTTCGTCGCCCAGCGGAGCGGGGCACGCGTGGTGGTGGCACGGCTGCCCTTCCCCTGCCGCGACGACGAGGAACTCATCGCGCCCATCCTGAGCGCGGTCACTCCGCGCACCCGTCTCGCGCTGCTCGATCATGTGACCAGTCCGACGGCGCTCATCCTGCCGGTCGCGCGCTTGGTGCGGGAGTTCGAGGCGCGCGGGGTCGATACCCTGGTGGACGGCGCGCATGCCCCCGGGATGGTGCCGCTCGCCTTGTCGGAACTGGGTGCGTCCTACTACACCGGCAACGCACATAAGTGGCTATGCGCCCCCAAGGGCGCCGCCTTCCTGCACGTGCGCCGCGACCGGCAGGAGAACTTGCACCCGAATGTCATCAGCCATGGATACCCTGCGGGCTTTCGCGCCGAGTTCGACTGGACCGGAACCTTCGATCCCACGCCGTGGCTGTGCATTCCCGAGTCGCTGCGCTTCATGGGCGCCCTTCTGCCCGGTGGCTGGCCGGCTGTGATGTCGGCCAATCGGAACCTGGTGCTGCAAGCCCGCGCTCTGTTCCTGGACAGCATCGGAATCGATGCGCCCTGCCCGCAATCCATGGTCGGATCGATGGCCTCGCTACCCATCGCCCAAGCTTCCGCCGGATCACCCGCAGAGCGGCTCGATTACAAGGGCTTGCACGATTGGTTCCGCGCACGCGGGGTGGAGACCTGGCTGTATGCGGATCCGGTGCCGCTGCTGCGCCTGTCCGCGCAGCTCTACAACGATCTGGACCAGTTCAAATTGCTCGCGCGCCTGCTCGAGGAGGCGCTGCATGGACGATGAGCCGGATCGGGGGACCATCAGGCCGCGGCTTTCCACGTTCGACACGGCGATGGTGGTGTTCAGCCTGGTAGTGGGCATCGGCATCTTTCGCACCCCCGCGATGGTGGCGGGCGCGGCGGGCGGCACCGCGCTCTTTTTCACCGCGTGGATTGCGGCCGGGCTCATCAGCCTGATCGGCGCCCTTACCTTCGCGGAAATCGGTTCGCGATATCCGCGCGCGGGCGGCTACTATCGGGTCGTCGCCGACTGCTACCGCCCGACTCTCGCCTTCATGCTGAACTGGTCGCAGACGCTGATGCAGGGCGCAGGTGCCGCCGGCGTCGCCTTCATCGGCGCCGAATACCTGATGCCGGTCATCCTGCCGCCGCAGTGGCGCACGCCGCATGCATCGGCGGTGCTGGCCTGCGCCACCATGCTGATCCTTCTGGTGTTCAATTACCGCGGCGTGAAGCCGGGCGCACGCGTGCAGAATCTCCTCTCTCTGCTCAAGATCGCCATGATCCTCGGGCTCGCCGTGTTTGCCCTGATGCTCGCGCCGCGGCAGGCCACGCCCGCGCCTGCATCCGCCGCGCCCACGGGGCTGCGCCTGGCATCGGCGTTGATTCCTTGCTTCTACGCCTACGGCGGATACCAATTGACCATGAACTTGGGAGCCGATTTGAAGGACGCGCGCCGGCGCTTCCCGCTCGCCATCACGGCCGGCATGTTCAGCGTGGTGGGTCTTTATCTGTTGCTGAATTTTGCCTATCAGCGGGTTCTCGGGACCGGCGGCATCGCGGACTCGAAGCTGGTGGCGGCCGCACTGTCGCGCGCGACCTTCGGACCCTCCGGCGAAGTGCTGATCTCCCTCGCCGTGTTTTTGTCGGCCGCCGGATTCGTGAACGCGACCATCATTCAGATGCCGCGCAGCTTCTACGCCATGGCGCAGGACGGAGTGCTGCCGCGGGCCTTTCTGCGGATCAATCCCCACACCCAGGTGCAGGAGGTGGGACTTCTGTTCTTCGGCGCGACCATGTTGCTGCCCGCGCTCGTGCTGGGCTCGTTCGAGAAGCTCCTTCACTATGTAATCTTCACCGACACCCTGACGCTGGCCGTGGTGGCCTCCACGGTGTTCGTGCTCAGGAGCCGGCGCGCGGGCGACGGCGGCTTCTCCATGCCGGGGTATCCCCTGCTGCCGGCTCTTTATATAGTGTGCCTGCTGGGTGTGGGGGCGCGCGTATGCTCCTTGGAACCTGCGCTCGCACTCTCCGGCACCCTGATCCTGCTGACGGGCTGGCCGCTGTTCAAATTGGGGCACCGGATCTTCGGCGGCCCGCGTGCCCCGCCCTAAATCGGGTTCAGCGCGCCGGCGGACCTGCGCGCGATCGCATGCGGCGCACCGTCGCGTCGAATACCAGGCGCGCAATTTTGAGTCCGCTGCCCAAGTCGGTGACGGCCTCGCGGCAGCGGAGCTGAACCGCTTGCGTCAAGGCGAGATCCTCGCCGGGGATCGCGCCGGCGGCGCATTGGATCTCCGCGGCGCGCTGCACCGTCCACAGCAGGGTGAAGGTGCTGGGAATGTCCCGCTCGCACACCGCTATCCCATGATTGCGCAGCACCAGCACATGCTTGTCGCCGAGACTCGCCAGCATGCGTCCGCGCTCCTCGGCGTACAGGGTGATGCCCTCGAAATCGTGGTAGCCGACGCGGCCGTAGAATTGGGCGCCGTAGAAATTGTTGTGGTCGAAGCCGCCGCGCTTCATCGCGACCGCGGATACCGCGGTGGTGTGGGTATGAGCCACGCAGGCCACATCCGGGCGGCTCTCGTGAATCACACCGTGCAAGGCGAAGCCCGCGGGATTGGCCGGATAGTCGGAGGGCTCGACGAGACGTCCGTCGATGCCCACTTTCAGCAGATTCTCCGGAGTGATCTCGCAATAGTTGAGCCCGAAGGGATTGACAAGGTAGTGATGCTCCGGACCCGGCAGGCGCACCGAGATGTGGTTGAATATCATCTCCGTCCAACCGAGGAAATCGACGAGATGATAAAAGTCGCACAGGTCGCGCCGCAGGCGCCGCTCCTCCTGCTGCGCAGCTTTCGGGGATGAGACAGTCGACAGCATGGGAAGCCTCCTCGGTCGGTACTCAGGCGCCGCATTATACTTGAGGACGGTGGCATCGCAGCCATGAGGTGGACCGGGATCGACGTCTGTTTCGACCTCGATCACGGTGCAGTAGACTCACCGCCATGAACACCCCTTCCCCGCCGCGCCGCCGCGCCGCATTGATCTTCATCTTCGTCACGGTCCTCATCGACATGCTGGCCTTCGGCATGATCATTCCCGTGCTGCCCATACTGGTGCAGGACTTCGTGGGCGGCAATGCGGCACGCGCCGCGGAAATGTACGGCTTGTTCGGCACCGCATGGGCATTGATGCAATTCATCTTCTCGCCGGTGCAAGGATCGCTCTCCGACCATTTCGGCCGACGCGGCGTGATTCTCATTTCCTGCGCGGGCCTGGGGTTGGATTTCATCCTCATGGCGCTGGCGCCCAATCTGTGGTGGCTCCTGGTCGGCCGCGTCATCTCGGGGATCACCGCGGCGAGCTTCAGTACCGCCGGCGCCTACATCTCGGATGTCACGCCGCCCGAGAAGCGCGCCGCGAGCTTCGGCATCATCGGCGCGGCCTTCGGCGTCGGATTCGTCCTCGGACCGGCGCTCGGCGGATTGCTCGGCACCATCTCGCCGCGGCTGCCCTTCTGGGCCTCGGCCTTCATGGCCCTCGCCAATGTCTGCTGGGGCCTGTTCGTTCTGCCGGAATCGCTGCCGCTGGACAAGCGCGTGCCCTTCTCCTGGAAGAACGCCAATCCTCTGGGCGCTCTGAAGCTGCTGCGCTCTCATCCCATGCTGACGGGCCTCGCGGGCAGCTACTTCCTCATCAATCTGGCGCACGGGGTACTGCCCAGCACCACCGTGCTGTACATGCACTATCGCTATGCGTGGAATGCTCGGGACGTGGGCCTCCTGCTGGCCGGCGTCGGCATCTGCTCGCTCATCGTCCAAGGTTTCTTGGTGAAGCCGGTGGTCAGGTGGCTGAAGGAGCGGCGCGCCATGGCCCTGGGGCTCACCTGCGGCGCGATCGGTTTCGTCATCTACGGCCTCGCACCGAGCGGACGTATTTTTTGGATCGGCGTGCCCGTGATGGCGCTGTGGGGAGTCGCGACCCCCTCCCTGCAAACCATCATGACCCGATCGGTGGACGCCACCGAGCAAGGCCGCCTGCAGGGGGCGCTCGCGAGCCTTGTAGGCCTCGGCAGCCTCATCGGCCCCACGGTATTCACCCAAACCTTCGCCACCTTCATCAGCACGCGCGCCGACCTGAAGTTGCCGGGTGCGCCCTTTCTGCTGTCAGCCGCGCTCGTGTTCGCTGCGATGCTGCTGGCATGGCGCACCACGCATCCGCTCGCAGTGCCGGCCTCGACCGAAGCGGCTTGAGTCGCCTGGCGCAGTCCTCGCCGTTCAGCGAGCCTCGCCCCACTCAGGGTATGCGCGCAAGGCGTCCATATAATTGTGAATGACGTCGGTGTGCGCATCCTCCTGCCAGCCGCCGGGTGCGGACTTGGTCGACACGTCGCGTGGACGGCCCTCGGCATCGATGCAATACAGAGTGAAGTCGAGCGCCCTGCAGGCTTCGTCGGCCAGAGCGGGTGAATCGGCGGCCTTCGCGTACAGGGCAAGCACGGCGCCGTAGGTGGAATTGATGCCTCCCCAGGCCTGGGTGTCCTCGTCCTGCTCGTGACAGACGAGCACGCCGAGTTCCCGGTGTGTGAACTCGCGGCGTACGAACTCGATGAGGGTGGTGGCGGCGTCGCGCCACCTCAAGTGGAGCAGCGCGCCTTTCTCGAGCAGGTAGCGGGCGAGATTCAAAGGCGCCCAGGCGGTGCGGTTGGTGGGTGTGTCGTGGTCTTCGAAGAACTGGGCAAATAGAGCGCCGGCGGCGGCGGCGCTCGGAATTTGATGACGCAGTATCCAGCCCCACAGCGAGGCGCGCGGCGCGGCGAACTCCTCGAAACCCAGCGCCAGCAGCGCGTCGTACAGGCGCAGGATGTAGGCCATGTTTCCCGCAACGGGGCCGCGGCCTTCGCCGCTGCGATAGTCGACTCGGAACGGCCATGGCGACCGAAAAGCATCGCCCTCCTCTTGATTGGCGGCCAGAACCCTCGCGTTGTGCAGCGCCTGGTCCAGGTACACGCGCTCGCTCGTGGCCTCGAACAGAAGCTCGAGCGCATACCCTGCGATGCCGCCCTTGTCGGGCTCGATCTCGAACGGCCGGTCCGCCTGCGCGCCGCAGTCCGCGGACAGCGGGAACTGATCGCGCTTGCCGGTGGAGCGCGTGAACAAGGGATAGCGGCCCTCGGCGGGTGTCAGCGATTCGCGGACGAGGTAATCGCCCATAAAGCGCGCCGTGCGCAGGTACGCGGGGTCCCGTCCACCGCGCCATTCATGGAATTTGAGATACGAGAGAATGCCCATGCCGTTCTGGGTCGCCGGAATGGTGTCGGTGCGCAGAGGGTCGGGCGTCCACTCGCCGTCCAAGAATGTGGCCAGCACGAAGCGCGGGTATCCATGGTCCTGCGGACACTGCCGGTAGAACTGCATCTCTCGCTCCAGGGCCTCGTTCCACGGGGTCCAGGGCAGGAGGCGGCCTTGAGAATCGAATCGCGCCGCGTGTCCGGCGATGACCGTCATGCGCCGCCGTCCGCATCGAGCTCCGGGTAGTGGCGGAAGATTCCCTGCTGGTTGAAAGGAACGCGCCGCGGAGAGGCCAAGTAAGCGGCGATTCGCGGACGCTGCTGCACTTGTGCATGCAGCGCCAAGAGCCGCCGATAGCGGCGCGCCGACCCGGCCATGGCGCGCGGGAATGCGTGGCTCAATCCCGACATGATTTGAAACATCGACAGATCGACATACGTCAATTTACCGCCGGCCAGATGATGCGCGCCGCGCGCGTTTGCTGCGAGCAGATGCTCGAAATAGCCGAGATACTTCGGCACCCTCACCTTCAGAAAATCCGCGCAGCGCCGCCGCGCCTCCTTTTTCTGATCCTCGTAGTAGAGGCCGGCAGCCACCGGGTGATGCGTGTCGTGCACCTCTCCCACGAAATCCGCCAGCGTGAGCTGCAATTGGTGGGTCCAGAGCCGCCCGCCCTCGTCCTTGGGCGCAAGACCGTGGCGCGATCCCAAGTACTGCAGAATGTTGGCGGTCTGTCCGATGAGCAGACGTCCCGCTTTCAGAAACGGCGGTGCGAAGGGCGGCCGTGGGAGATTTCGGCCCTCGATAAAGCGCATTAGCGCCCCTACGCCGCCGCCTCGGCCCGGCTCGCGCGCCACATCGCGGTAAGCCGCGCCTGCTTCTTCCAGCGCCAAACGCACGAACTCGCCGCGGCCCTGAATGTCGGGCCAGTAGTAGAGCTGATAGATCATTTTGCGACCCTCGGTGCCCGCAACAGATTACTGTCAGGACGGGAAAATCCCTAGATCTTTCTGCGCCCCATGCTGCGCGCAACGGCAAATCGGCTAGACTTGAACCATGCGGAAACACACGGCATCGGGTCTTGTTGCGGCGGCGATCGCACTATTCACGGCGGCGAGCCGGGCGCAGACGCCGGCCCCGGATGAGGTCGCCTTTCGCGCGCTCTACAAGCAACTCGTCGAGATCAACACCACCCGGTC
Organism: uncultured Gammaproteobacteria bacterium; assembly: GCA_963702735.1. GTDB lineage: Bacteria > Pseudomonadota > Gammaproteobacteria > Steroidobacterales > Steroidobacteraceae > Bog-1198. The sequence goes on from CAVPDW010000006.1 coordinate 244,955, forward strand.
GGCGGGAAGTTGCACCGAAGCCGCGCTGGCCATGCGTGCGCAACTGCAGGGCGCGGGCATCCCGGCCGTCGACATGCAGATCCTGGCGCCTGCGGACCGGCCGAAGGACGGCGCTCTCATCGCCGTGCTGCACGGCCGCGACCGCGCGGCCAAGCCCATTCTGTTGCTCGCGCATATCGACGTGGTCGAGGCCAAACGCGAGGATTGGACTCGTGATCCGTTCAAGCTCATCGAAGAGAACGGATGGTTCTACGGACGCGGGGCGAGCGACGACAAGGCGATGGCGGCGGTATTCACCGACAGCCTCATGCGCTACGTCCGGGAGGGCTTCAAACCGCGCCGCGACATCAAGCTCGCGCTCACCTGCGGCGAAGAAACGGCCGCGGTGTTCAACAGCGTCGAATGGCTGACCAAGACGCAGCCCAAGGTGCTCGACGCGGAGTTCGCCCTCAATGAAGGGGCCGGCGGCGAACTCGACAAGAACGGCAGGCCGGTGTCGCTGCAAATTCAAGCCGGCGAGAAGGTGTACCAGGACTTCACCCTGGAAGCCTCCGACGTCGGCGGCCATAGCTCGCGGCCGACCAAGACGAATCCGATCACGCGCCTCTGCAACGGCCTCGCCAGGCTCGGCAATTACAATTTTCCGGTTCAGCTCATTCCGGCCACCCGCGGGTATTTCGAGGCACAGAGCAAACTTCAGCCGCCGGACATCGCCGCCGACATGCGCGCGGTATTGAAGAACCCCCACGATGAAGCCGCGGTCGAGCGGCTGTGGGCGGTCAACCCCGGATGGAACGGCGCGCTGCGCACCACCTGTGTGGTCACCGAGATCGTCGGCGGCCATGCGCCGAACGCTCTTCCCCAGCACGCGAGCGCCAATGTGAATTGCCGCATCCTTCCCGGTGTGCCCATCCCGGAGGTGCAACGGGAGCTTGTGAAGGTGCTCGGCGATGCAAGGATCAGCATCGCAGCCACGGGCGATCCCGGCATCCAATCGCCGCCGCCGCCGCTCAAGCCCGGCATCATGGGGCCGGTGCGCAAGGTCGCCGATGAGATATGGCCGGGCGTTGCAATCGTTCCGACCATGTCCACGGGCGCCACCGACGGCGCCTACCTCAATGCCGCGGGCATACCGACCTACGGGCTGTCGGGCATGTTTCACGACGTCGAGGGAAGCCACGCGCACGGACTGAACGAGCGCATCCGGGTGAAGTCGCTGATGGATGGCCGTCGCTTCCTTTATGAGATCGTGAAGCTGTACGCCGATGCCGCTTGATGGGACCGCCGCGTCAGTGTGACCGTGGCCGCCGTCACCCCGGCTGATATCGCGGCCCGGCTCGACCGGCTGCCCTCGTCGCGCGCGGTATGGACCATCGTCGTTCTCGTCTCCCTCGGCTGCGTATTCGAGTTCTACGATCTTTTCTTCACGGCCTATGTCGCACCCGGAATGATCGACAGCGGCCTGTTCACGCCTGAATCGCTGGGCCCGTTCGCGGACCTGCGGATAATCCGGGTAGCCGGTTTCGGCACATTCGTGTTTTCGACCTTCGCCGGCCTGTGGTTCGGTGTGGTGGCATTCGGACAGGCGGCGGACCGATTCGGCCGCAAGGCGGTCTTTACCGCATCGCTGGTGTGGTACTGCCTGTGCACGGCCATCATGGCCTTCCAGCACTCCGGGTTCTGGCTCAACATCTGGCGGACCATCGCAGGCGTGGGCTTCGGCGTGCAGCTCGTCACCGTCGATACGTATATCGCAGAACTCGTGCCGCGAAACTTGCGCGGCCGGGCCTTCTCCGTCAATCAATTCATCTCATTCTGCGTGGTCCCGGTGGTGGCATTGTTGGCGTGGCTGCTCGTGCCGCAGAAGCCCTTGGGTGTGGACGGCTGGCGTTGGGTGGTTCTGCTCGGTTCCGCCGGCGCATTGATCGTGTGGGCACTGCGCGCCGGTATCCCGGAGAGTCCGCGGTGGCTCGCATCCCGGGGTAGATTGCAAGAGGCGGACGCCATCGTCGGCGCCCTCGAGATCCAAGTCGCGGCGCAGATCCGAGGCACGCTGTCGGCCCCCGTGCGCACGGCGGTCGAACCTCGAAGGCCGGCGAGGCTGGCGGAAATATTCACCCCCCGGTATCGCGGCAGAACGCTCATGCTCTCGGTGTTCAACGCCGCCCAGGTCATCGGTTTCTACGGCTTCAATTCTTGGATCCCGACCTTGCTCATCGCGCGGGGCATCAACATCACCCGCGGGCTGGAATACGCCTTCATCATCGCGCTTTCCCAACCGGTAGGTCCCCTGCTCGGCGGCTTCTTTGCCGATCGCATCGAACGCAAGCACCAGATCATCGCCGGGTTGTCGGGCATGGCCGTGATGATGGCGGCGTTCGCCGTTGCGACCTCCCCGGCCGCTCTCATCGCCCTCGGCATCGCCTTCACCCTGTGCGCGAACGTCATGTCCTTCGCCTATCATGGCTACCAGGCGGAACTGTTCCCCACGCGGATTCGCTCGCGAGCCGTGGGGTTCGTGTATTCCTGGAGCCGCATCGCCACCGCGTTGTCGGGCCTGATCATCGGCTCCCTGCTGCACGGCGGCGGCGTGCCGGCGGTTGCCCTGTTCATCGGCGGCGCCATGGTCGTCGGCATCGCCGTCATCGGGATCTTCGGGCCCTGCACCAAGGGATTGGGCTTGGAGGAGCTGAACTCGTGACCCCATCGCCTGCGTCGCCGCGGGTCTCGGACGCGGATCGCGGCCGAGCACAACTTAGGAGCACAAAACCAATGGTCAAGAAGCACACCACCAAGTCGGACCTCGCGGCGCCGGCTCCCTACGACCCGATGAAGGAACCGCGCTACACGGAGATCGCGACCTTCATGCGCGCGCCCCAGGCGCGCTCGCTCACGGATGTCGACATCGGCTTGATCGGCGTCCCGACGGACCTCGGAGTCACCAACAGACCCGGCGCGCGGCACGGCCCGCGCGAAATACGCAACTCATCGAGCCTCATGCGCACTTTCAATCTGGCGCTGGGCGTGAATCCATACGAACTCTGCCGCATTGCCGACCTCGGCGACGTGCGCCTTTCGCACCGCTACGATCTGGAGAAGCAGATCGAGGATATTGCGGCCTTCTATCGCATGGTGCACGCGGCCGGCGTGCGGCCCGTCACCGCAGGCGGCGACCACTCCATTACCTATCCCATATTCAAGGCCATTGCCGCCGATGCGCCCATCGGCATGGTTCACATCGACGCCCACACCGACACATGGGGCGAGTTCTTCGGCTCGAAGTTCACTCACGGCGCGCCGTTTCGCCTGGCCGTCGAGGACGGGCTCTTGGATCCGAAACGCACCGTACAAATCGGCATTCGCGGCGGCCAGAACACCATGGACGGCATCGAGTTCTCGCAGTCGCACGGCATGCGCGTGGTGTTCATCGAGGAATTCGCATCGGCAGGGGTCGATCGGATCATCGAGGAAGCACGCCGGGTGGTGGGCGACGGCCCCACCTACATCTCCTTCGATGTGGACGGACTCGATCCCGTGTACGCACCGGGCACCGGCACGCCTGAAATCGGCGGCGTCACCACCTTGGAGGCGCAGCGCCTGCTCCGGGGATTGCGCGGCCTGAATCTCATCGGCGGGGATGTCGTGGAAGTGGCCCCGCCCTACGACCAGACCGGCAACACCGCATTGGTCGGCGCGTCCATGATGTTCGAGATACTGTGCCTGATCGCGGACCGGCATTTCGGTACTCAGAAAAGTCCGTGACATGGATGAATCCAACGCAGGAAACGGAGTTGAGATAGAGGGCGGCCTTGAGCGTCTCGACGTCGAATTCGTCTACGAACTTCTACGGCAGACTCGCTGGGCTCGCAACCGTCCAAGGGACGTGTTCGAGCGTGCGATAGAGAACTCACTTTGTTTTGGCGCGTACGTCGGGAAGCGTCAAGTCGGCTTTGCGCGTGTAGTGACAGATCGCGCCTCGTTTGGTTACCTCGTGGATGTCATTGTCGATCCGGCGTGGCGTGGTAAGGGAATTGGGCGATTTCTGCTGAAGGGCGTGATGGAAGATCCGGTCGTGTCTTCGCTCCGAACACTCATGCTTCGCACGGAAACTGCACACGGTCTGTATCAAAAACTCGGCTTTGCGCTGGCGCCGAATCCGCAGGATCTCCTGGCTCGGTATCGAAGTGGCCTCTGAGCCGGCTCCGACCCTCTCTGTGTTAATTTGACCGGATCACCCACCCAGTGCCCGCCGTAGACGGGCCCATGAAGGAGTCCTCATGCCACTCGTCACGCTCACCGTCCGCAAGCCAAAGTCGGACGCCTTCAAAACAACGCTGCTGGATGCCGTGCACGCTGCGCTGGTCTCCTCCGGCGTGCCTGCAACAGACAAGTTTCAACGGGTTCTCGAGCTCGAGGCGGAAGACTTCCGCTTCGACCCAAAGTACCCCGACGTCAAGACCGGGCGAAACGAGGAATTTGCCCTGATCGAGATCCTGTGGTCGGTGGGACGCAGCGTCAAGGTCAAGAAGAAATTGCTCGAAGAACTGATGGCCACACTCACCCAGGCCGGCTTCGACACGGAAAAGGTCATGGTTTGTTTCAAGGAAACGTCGTGGGAGAACTGGGCGTTCGCCGGCGGACGGCTCATCCACACCTGATCTGCGTCATGCCGTCGCTAGCCGCCCAATGCCTGGCATCCGGTCAAGAATAGACCGACGGTCTTGTCGGCCCAGACCTCGAGTTCCGCCGGCGTCATCGGCACACCGTACCCCATGGCCCGGCGCTGCGGCACGGTGACGACCATGAAGATGAACTGTTCCGTGGCGAACAGACGCTGCTCCGCGCCGAGCTTCGGCCTGCGTGCATCGCGCGACAAAAGCTCGCTGATCAGAGTTGTCGCCTCGCGCGTGCTGTCGTCGCCGCTGACGGCGCGGGCCAATTCGGGAAATCGACCGGATTCGGCCATGACAAGCCGATGCAATGCAAGCGCCGGAGGCGAAAGAGCGGCGCGCAGTATCATGCCGGCCAGACGCCGCAGTACGTCGTGCAACGTCGCCCCCTCGATCAGGGGAACTCCCGCAGGAGGACGAATCTGCTCGATGATGTCGCGGACGACGGCGGTGAACAGCGCAGACTTGTCGTCGAATCGATGGTAAAGGGTACGCTTCGAAATTCCCGCGCGCGCCGCCACCGCTTCTATCGTCGTCGATTCGTAACCCCGAGCCAGAAAGAGTTCTGTGGCCACTTCCAGGATTCGCCGGCGCAGTCGCAGCCCATCGGCGCGGGTGGGACGCCCGCCCCGTCCGCCGGCTTTGGTCGGCTTCTTTCGCTCCATCCCCCAAGAGCTTCCCTACTTGATCCCCTAACGTCGCGTGTAGGCATAGCCGCCCGCACGATACCCAGCATAGCCGGCGTAACCGCCCGCGCGCGGCGCGTAATAGGCACGCGGTGCACGGTAGGTGCGTGGAGCCGAATAGTACACCGCCGCTCGAGGTGCGTAGTTCATACGCGGGGCGGCATAGTAGGGCGCAGCATGGTAGGCCGGCGCCGGCGGTGCGTAGTACCCCGCGGGTGCATAACCGCGCGCGCCCGCATCGTACCCAGGATATGCATAAGCGGGTGCTTCCGGCACGCTCGCCTCGATAGCGGCGGAGGCGATCGCCAGCGGGAGGGTCGCGAGACCCACGACAGCACCCACCAGACCTCGTCCCAATCCCCAAGGATGCAGGTGCCCGAAACCACGGGGTCCGGCCGCGGCCGGCGCCATGGATGTGCAGGCAATCGCGGCAGCGGCAGCCGCGGTGATCATCGCTCGCTTGAATCCCGGCATGGCTGCCTCCTTAGGGTGATGACAGAACGCCTGGCGTGCCGACACCCTACGCTCCCCGTTATTGAAACGCAACGGTACCGTTCCGTTACGATCCGGCGCTCCACCCGGCCGTCAGGAGCGCGGCAGACCACCGTCAATACTTGCGCGATGCGGCGGGCGCCGTCGAGCCAACCGCGCGCGTCATCTGCCGCGGCGATTGACCCCGGCTATCGCATTGATAGAGAGAGCCGATTTGACTTGCCGCTATCTTGGGGTCTACCTTCGCGGCAGAAAAATGCGATGGGTACGAGTTCAATTGTCGGAAGGAGCGAGCCGTGAATTTAAAAGGTAGTAAGACGGAAAAGAATTTGAAGGATGCATTTGCAGGCGAATCGCAGGCAAATCGCCGCTATTTGTATTTCGCAGCGAAGGCCGACGTCGAAGGCTTCAATGACGTGTCAGCGGTATTCCGTTCCACTGCCGAGGGTGAGACGGGCCATGCACACGGTCACTTGGAGTACTTGGAAGCGGTGGGCGATCCGGCCACAGGTCTGCCGATCGGCCCAACTTCGCTGAATCTCAAGGCGGCGATTGCGGGTGAAACGCACGAATACACGGATATGTACCCCGGCATGGCCAAGAGCGCCAGAGACGAGGGCTTCGGCGAAATTGCCGATTGGTTCGAGACCCTGGCCAAAGCGGAGCGTTCGCACGCGAACCGCTTTCAAAAGGCTTTGGATAATCTATAGTCCTGAATCGTCGCCGGCGGGCGACCTAGGCGAACGGGCTCCACGAACGGAGCCCGTTCGCCATTTCGGTCGGGAGATGAATCTTGTCCGAAGGACAGACTGAGTCGGGACGCGAGGGCAATCTGGAAGCGCCCACGCGCCATGCCCTTGGCTGGCAGCAGCCGCAATTCTACGACCCAGGCGCGCTGCAGAAAGAGCTCGATCGGGTATTCGACATCTGCCATGGCTGCCGCCGCTGCTTCAATCTGTGCAACTCCTTTCCGACCCTGTTCGACCTGATCGACGCATCGAAAACCGGGGAACTCGACGGCGTCGATAAGAAGGACTTCGGCAAGGTCGTCGACCAGTGCTACCTGTGCGACATGTGTTACATGACCAAGTGCCCGTACGTGCCGCCGCATCCCTGGAACGTCGACTTCCCGCACTTGATGCTGCGCGCCAAAGCCGTCAAGCACCGCAGCGGCGCGACCCGCCTGCGCGACAAGATATTGAGTTCGACGGATACGGTGGGCATGATCGCGGGCATCCCCGTCGTCGCTGAAATCGTCAACGCGGTCAACCGCAGCTTCCTGGGGCGCAAGGTTCTCGACGCCACGCTCGGCGTGCACCCGACGGCACCGGTGCCCCCTTACCGGTCCGATACCCTGCGCAAACAGTTCGTCAAGCGCGTGAAGCGATCGCAGGCCGTGCAGGCGGTGCAACCCGCCGGCGCGACTCGCGGCCGAGTCGCCCTCTTCGCCACCTGCTACGGCAATCGCAACGAGCCCGAGATCGGGCTCGATCTCATCCGGGTATTCGAGCACAACGGCATCGAAGTCGCACTGGTCGAGAGCGAGAGTTGCTGCGGAATGCCCAAACTCGAGCTCGGCGATTTGCAGGCGGTCGCGGATTTGAAAGCCAGGAATCTGCCGCCGCTGCTCGCGATGATCGAGCGAGGCTACGACATCGTCGCTCCCATCCCCTCCTGCGTGCTCATGTTCAAACAGGAGTTGCCGCTGATGTTTCCCGACGAGCCCGACCTGGCGAAAATAAAAGCGCGCATATTCGATCCGTTCGAGTATCTGGCGCTGCGGCACAAATCCGGGCTGCTGCGCACTGATTTCAAGAAGGCCTTGGGCAAGGTCGCCTATCACGTGGCCTGCCACTTGCGAGTACAGAATCTCGGCCTCAAAACCCGCGATGTATTGCAGCTCGTTCCGGGAACCACGGTGGAGCCGATCGAGCGTTGTTCGGGCCACAACGGCACCTACGGGGTCAAGCGTGAGTATCGCGACGCCTCCATGAAGATCGGCAAGCCGGTCATCCAGCGCGTGCAGGCGGGCGGTGCCGACTACTACGCGAGCGATTGTCCGATGGCAGGACATCAAATCGAGAGCGGGCTGGACGGCGGAGCGCCGCCGACGCACCCGCTTACGCTGCTTCGAATGGCTTATGGATTGAGCGACACATGAAAAAGCTGGCCCGGCGGGATCTTCTGAGCTTGGAGAAGTACGCGCAAGAGCGCCCGCGGCTGCGCAGCGCCGTCATCGCCCACAAACAATTGCGCAACGTGCAGGTCGGACCCAACATGACCTGGTGCTTCGAGGATTTCACCACCATCCGCTACCAGGTCCTTGAGATGCTGCGCGCTGAGCGCATTTTCGAGAGCGACGGCATCCAAGGCGAAATAGACGCCTACAATCCGCTGATTCCAGACGGCCGCAATTGGAAGGTCACGCTGCTGCTCGAGTTCACCGACCCCGAGGAGCGGCGCGCGGCGCTCGAGAGCTTGATAGGCGTCGAGGACCGCTGTTGGGTCCGGGTGAGCGAAATGGAGCGCGTATTCGCCATCGCCGACGAGGACATGGATCGTGAAAACGCGGACAAGACTTCGGCCGTGCACTTTTTACGCTTTGAACTGGCGCCCTCGATGGTCGAGGCGATGAAGAGCGGGGCCTCGCTGTGCCTGGGCGTCGATCACGACAATTATCGGCACGTCGTCGGCCCTCTTCCCGACGCGGTGCGCATCTCCCTGACACGCGATCTGGATTGACCGGAATCTTTGGCGCCGGCGTCTGTCTACCTTGAGTCTCGACCGATTTCGAGGGGTTCCATCATGAGCGCCGCGACCGAACCCGTCCGACCGCAGCAACCGCACAGGGAAGGCGAGGAAGCGGCCTTGGCATGGCTCGACGCGCTGGCGGATGGCAAATGCACCCCCGAAGCGTTCCTGGATGCGATGGACCGACAATCCTTGGCCGACAGGGATGAGGATTGGGAGGTGCTGTCGCTGCTCGATCAGTACTATCGCCGCGGAAAGCTGAACCCCCAGATCTTCCGCTCGCTCCGATCGCACCTCGAGGGCGCCGCGCTGGCCCGCGGCAACGACCCGACATCCCATACCGCACCCGCGGTCGAATCGCGCACCTCGCCGGCCGAGGCACGCCCTGAAAAGGCTCCGCCGACCCTCAAGCCCGCGGTGCGCGAAGTGAACATCGGCGACCTGCTGCGCAACAGGTATCGGGTGTGCGGAATCGTCGGGCACGGCGGGATGGGCACGGTGTTCGAGGCGACGGACGAGTATCGTGTCGATCTAGCCTCGACCAATCGGCGCTTGGCCATCAAGGTGCTGCATACGGAGATCGCCCGGCGCGAAGAGCTGCTCACCGAGCTGCAGCGCGAGTTCCAGCATCTGCAATTGTTGTCGCACCCGAACATCGTGCGGGTGCATGAATTCGACCGCGACGGCGACGTTGCCTTCTTTACGATGGAATTGCTGCGCGGCGCGCTGCTGAGCCACGTTCTTCAGACCCGCAACGCCGTCCCCCTGCCGCGACCCCATGCATGGACGGTCATACGCGACGTCGGCGCTGCGCTCTCGCATGCGCACTCGCGCGGCGTGATTCACGGCGACATCAACCCGCAAAACATTTTCATCACCCATAACGGTGAACTGCGGGTCTTGGATTTCAGCGCCTCGCACCGGTTGCTCGCGGATCGCCGGACCGGCGAGGGTGCATTGTCGCAGCGATCTCCGGTCGCCACACCGGGCTACGCGAGCTGTCAGCTGCTCGAAGGCAGGCGGCCGGATGCGCGGGACGATCTGTTCGCCTTTGCCTGCGTGGCGTACCTGCTGCTATCCGGGCATCACCCTTTCCCCCGGCGTTCCGCCCTCCAGGCGCGTGCCGAGGGACTGCGTCCCCGTCGCCCGCCCGGGCTGTCGGGCCGCCGATGGCGCGTACTGCGCGAAGGCCTTCGCTGGGAGCGTGACCAGCGGCCGCCGGATATCCAGAAATGGCTTGGGCGTCTAGGGCTTCGTGCCGCCGCGGCTCACCTGCCCACACTGCCCGGGGTGATCAAGGCACAGCCGGCACGCAGCGGCAAGAGCGGATGGGCTGCCGCGGCCCTGGTCGTGCTCGCGCTGCTCGCGGGCCTCGGCTATTGGGCCGTGATCAATCGCGATTCGCCGGCGCGCAACTTCAAGCAATCGCGAAGCACCGCCGCGCCGGCACCTGCAACTGCGCCGCCGGTCGGTGCGGCGCCCGCGCTGCCCGCCGCCGCAACTGCGGCCGCCAAGGCGAGCACGGCGCCGCCGCAGCCCGTGCGGAGGGCCCCTGCACCGCGCCCAGCGGCGCGCCAGGCCGCTGCGCGCACGCCGCCCGTGCACGCAACATCCGCCCGCACCGGCAGTTCCGGCGCGGTGCGCATCGAGGTGGCCGCCGACGTCGTCGATGTGCCGTACGGCGAAACGCGGGCCTATGTGACGGTACACCGCAGCGGCAGCGTGCGCGGGCCGGCCGTTTTCAAATGGTGGACCGAAGCCGGCACCGGCACCCCCGGGGTCGACTTCGAGCCGGTGATGCCGCATTCCGCGCGCATCGAGGACGGCAGCAGCGAGACCGAATTACCCATCCCGGTGTATGCGACTTCGCGTGCGGCCCCGAAAAGCTTTTATGTCGTGATCAACCAGGACGATTCGGGCCCCGCGGTCGGTGCGCGCGACCGTAGCCTCGTCACGCTGCTGCCGCGCAGCTAGCCTGCGGCCGCGTAGAGCGAAGCGTACGCCGTGCGCAGCAGGTTCTTCTGCACCTTGCCCATGGTATTTCGCGGCAGCTCATCGACGAACAGAATGCGCCTCGGAACCTTGTAGCGCGCGAGGCGCTCCCGAACGGCCGCGATGACGTCGGCCTCGGTGGTCGCGGCCGCGGCCTGCAGCACGACCGCGGCGGTCACCGCCTCGCCCAAATCCGGATGTGGGAGGCCGAACACGGCGCTCTCCAGCACGCCCGACAAGGCGTCCAGTTCGGTCTCGACTTCCTTGGGATACACGTTGTAGCCGCCGCTGATGACGAGGTCCTTGGCGCGGCCGACGATGTGCACATAGCCGTCGCCGTCGATGCGGCCCAGGTCCCCCGTTTTGAACCAGCCGTCGGCGGTGAATTCGCCGCGTGTCTTTTCGGGGTCCTGCCAGTAGCCGCAGAACACACTCGGGCCTTTGACCTCGAGAGCACCCGTGCCCTCCGGTTCGACGGGGCCGGTGCCGCCCATGACCCGGATTTCGATTCCCTGCAGCGGCGGACCGACCGAGCCCGGCTTGCGCACGCCGTCGTAGGGATTCGAGGTGTTTATCAGCGTCTCCGTCATTCCGTAACGCTCGAGAATCCTGCATCCCGTGCGCTCGAGGAATTGCTGATGCGTCTCCGGCAGCAGCGGCGCGGATCCGGAGACGAACAGGCGCACGCCGGCGGCGGCTTCGCGATTCAATTGCGGCAGCAGCAGTAGGCGCGTGTAGTACGTCGGGACCCCCATGAACACGGTCGACTGCGGGAGATGCTTCAAAACCTGCACGGCATCGAACTTGGGCAGCAGCAGCAAGCTCGATCCCGAGGCGAGCACGGTGTTGACGGCGGCAAACAGACCGTGAATATGAAACAGCGGCAAGGCATGCAGTAGGATGTCGCGGCTCGTGAAACGCCACGCCTCGGCGAGCGCCGCGGCATTCGACGCGAGATTGGCGCGCGACAATATCGCCCCCTTCGATCGGCCGGTGGTTCCCGAGGTGTAGATGATGGCCGCCGGCGAATTCTTGCCCGGGCCCTGCGGCATGACACGGTACTCATCGGTGTGACGCACGTGCTCGAGCAGCGATCCTCCGCCGTCCGCCCCCAGAGTCTCAAGGTGGTGGACCCCTGCGCGAGCCGCAGCGGGCTCGAGAGTCGCGCGATCCGAAGGACGGACGACCGCAATCCGCGGCTGGGAGTCGCGCAGGAAATACTCCACCTCATTGGGTGTATTGGCCGTGTTGATCGGGACAAAAACCGCTCCCATCCGCATACATGCGACGTAAAGCAGCACAACCTCCGCGGATTTTTCCGCCTGAATCGCAACCCGGTCGCCGGAGGCTACGCCCATGCGCATCAGGGCCGACGCGAAATCTCCGGACAGGCTGTACAGCGCCGCATAGGTGAGTTCCCTGCCTGCGGGCGTCTTGAGAAACAACCGCTGCGGTTGGTGGCGCGCGGCCGATTCAATCCATTGCGCGGGATCGGAGGCTGACATGGCGCGAGTGTGTCATCGCACAACCCCCTTATCAATCCTCGATGATGCGGCTGTTGGCGCGGGTTTCCTTCATCGTCAGCGCCACCATGAAACTGAAGGCCGCCAACGCCGAGGCATAGATGTAGAAGCCTTTCTCCAATCCGACGGATTTGAACCATAGCGCCGCGTACTCGGCCGTGCCGCCGAATGCCGCGTTGGCGAGCGCATAGGGCACGGCCACTCCGAGGGTGCGTACGGCCGTGGGGAATAGCTCGGCCTTCACTACAGCGCTGATCGAGCTGTAGCACGACTGGAACATCATCGCCACGAAGATCAGGCCGAATGCGGCCAGCGAGGAGCGGGTGTTCGCCACGCCGCTCATCACCGGCCAGGTGACGAGCGTCGCTCCGCCGAATGCGACCAGCATCATGGGTTTGCGCCCCACCCGGTCAGAGAGCCAACCGAAGAAGGGCTGCACGACCATGAATGCGATCAGACTCACGGCGCTGATCTCGGTCGCCTGCTCCTTGGAGAAGGCGGCCGTGTTGGTCAGGAATTTCTGCATGTAAGTGGTGTAGACGTAGAAGATCATGGAACCGCCGCCGCTGAATCCCAGCACCGTCAGGACCTCGCGCGGGTGCTCGCGCCAAAGCCGGCGCAAGCCTCTCCCCAGGGAGCCCTCAGCCTCGGCGCGCACGAAGGATTGCGACTCCTGCAAGCGTCGACGAAGCCAGAAGGCCAGCGCTGCCAACCCCGCACCGATGACGAAGGGAATGCGCCATCCCCACACCGCCATCGCGGACTTCGGCAGCAGGTGCTGCAGAATGATCAGCACGGCCAGCGCCGCGAGTTGACCGCCGATCAGCGTCACGTAATGGAAGCTGGACCAGAAGCCTCGATGCCTGCGGCCGGCCATCTCGCTGATATACGTCGCGCTCGCGCCATACTCGCCGCCGAGGGAGAGACCCTGGAAAATTCGGGCCAGCAGCAGGATGATGGGAGCCGCAACCCCGATCATCGCCGCGCCGGGGGTTGCGGCGATCAACAGCGATCCGCCGCACATCATGGTGACCGACAGCGTGAGGGCGGCCTTGCGGCCCACGCGATCGGCATAACGCCCCATCAGCCACGCGCCGACGGGACGGGCAAAGAAGCCCACGGCGAACACGGCCGCCGCCTGAAGCAGCTGTTCGGTCCGATCTCCCCTGGGAAAGAACACGGGCGCGAAATACAGGGTGGCGGCCGAATACGTGTACCAGTCGAACCACTCGACCAGATTGCCTGCCGAGCCGCCGAGTACGGCGCCGATGCGCGACAGCGTGGCTGCGTTCAGGACTTATCGGCGTAGAACCAATACTCGGCGGAGTACGGCACTCGCACTTCCCTGTCGACGAGGAATTGATTGCATTCCTGGGGCGGCGCATTGCCGCCATGGGTGTGCAGCCGTTGGACGTAGCGCACGCCCGCGAAAATACCGCCTCCCGGAATCGCGGCCGGTACCGAGCCTGCCCCCAGCAGCAACCACGCGACGCTGTTCGTATCGGGGCTGTCCACCCGCGCTGCAACCTCGCCCGTGACCCTGCTGCCGTCCTTCGCCTCCCAGGTGGGACCCGCATAATGCCTGCCGATCGCACGCCCGGCCCCGTCGAACAGGTCCGCGTCGGGTGCTTTCAACGCCCATGCGTAGTGCGAGGCGTCGTTCTTGTCGATGATGCAGCGGTATATCTGCACGCCCGTCGCCCGCAGCTGCTGCGTCAATACGGCCGTGGCCGGAACCCGCAGGGCTTCAGGGATGTCTGCGGTCCTCTCCGCAGGGGCATGTGCGCAGCCCAGCAGCGCGAAGATCGGAGCCACGATAGCGATGGGCAATAACGACTGTTTCAAAGCCATGTCTCCTTCTGCGAATCGATCCGGTGCGCAACACCATCCTGTACATAATAACAGGCTATCATGACCTGGAAGATTCCATGAACGGCGCTCCTGAAGACAGCATGCCGAGGTCTTCAATCCGATCTGCGCATGTAGAATGCGCCGGTGCCCATGAGCCAATTGAAAGCATTTCGCAACGACATTCCCTTCGTCAAGGATCTCGGCATCGAATTCGTCAGCGCGGACGCCGGCCGTTCGGTGCTCGCCCTCGAACTGACGCCGCGTCATTTGAACAGCTGGTCCGCGGCTCATGGCGGCGTGCTCATGACCTTGCTGGACGTGGCGATGGCGGTCGCCGGTCGCTCTCTCGATCCGACGGCGGGCGGCGGTGTGACGGTGGAGATGAAGATCAGCTTCGTTCAGCCCGCGAAGGCCGGGACGCGCCTGCTGGCATCCGGCCACGCATTCCACCGCTCGAGCTCCATGGCTTTCTGCGAGGGCGAGGTGCGCGACACGGAAGAGCGCCTCATCGCCAAGGCGATGGGTACGTTCAAATACCTCAAAGGCTGAACCATGCAGCGCATCGTCCTGCACCACTATCCGAGATCGCCCTTCGCGGAAAAGATTCGGCTGATCATGGGAGCCAAACGCCTGCATTGGGCGTCGGTGTTGATCCCCTCCGTCATGCCCAAACCCGACGTGGTCGCCCTCACCGGCGGCTACCGCAAGACTCCGATACTGCAGATGGGCGCGGACATCTACTGCGATACGGCATTGATCGCCGACGTACTCGATGCACTGTCGCCCGAACCCCCGCTATACCCGGCCGCAGCCGCGGCGGCGTCCCGCATAGTCGCGCAATGGGCGGACTCGACCCTGTTCTGGACGGCCATTCCGTACACCTTGCAGCCCGCGGGACTCGCTCACATGTTCAGCGGCGAGCCGCCCGAGGCCGCCAAGGCCTTCATCGAAGACCGCAAGAGTTTTCGTGCGAACATTCCGCGTATGCGCGGCCCGGAGGCGCGCGGTGCGCTCGCTCTGTATCTCGCGCGTCTCGAGCAAATGATCGGCAACCAAGCCTACTTCCTGGGCACACAGCCCAGCATCGCGGACTTTTCGATCTATCACTGCATTTGGTTCGTCTCGCGGGGCGGTCCCATGGCGCAGATCCTCGAGTCTTTCCCGCGAGTCCGGGAATGGCGCGAAAGGATGCAGAGCTTCGGCCACGGCTCATTCGAGGCGCTCGACAGCGGCGCCGCGATCGCGATTGCGCACGCATCGACCCCAGCGCCCTCCGCGGGAGTGGACGGCGCAATTCACGGCATCGCGGCGGGCGAAAAGGTCGTGATCGCCGCCACCGACACGGGCGTCGAACCCGTCGAGGGGAATCTTTACGCCGCCACGGACGACCGCATTTCAATCGTGCGCGAGGATGCGCGCGCCGGGCGGGTCGTGGTGCATTTTCCGCGCTTGGGGTTCGAGCTGCGCCGCTGAAAACGAGCAAGCTTCCGACAAAATCCGCCGGCCTTGGAAACTACAATCGCCCGTAGTTCAATCGACGGGGTGGTACATGAACGCAAGAGAAGCATTCGCAAACTTAAGCGGGCACCAGAGGATCGCGGGACACCTCGTTCGGTCGAGCGGCGCCTTGAGCATGGATGTGTGGGATCCGGCAACCGAGGAGCGGGTCGGACAGATCGCGGATGCGACCGCGGTGGACATCGACCAGGCGGTGGCCGCGGCCGACGCGGCGCAGCGCGCCTGGCGCAAGGTGAACCACCATAGGCGCGCGGAGTTGCTGCACGAGGTGTCGCGGCGTGTCTTGGCGGCCCGGCCGTTGGTGGCGGAAATGCTCACCCGCGAAATGGGCAAACCCTACAAGGAGTCGTTCGATGAAGTCGCATGGTCGGCGAGCGCCATCGACTACTACGCCGAGATCGCGCGTCATGAGAACGGCAGGGTGCTGGGATCGGCCGTGGACGGCCAGATGCACTTCACCACCAAGGACCCTCTCGGCGTCGTGGTGATCATTCTGCCTTTCAATTATCCGCTGTGCCTGCTCTGCTGGCAGGCGGCCGCCGCCCTTGCGAGCGGCAACGCCGTGATCATCAAGCCCTCGGACCTGACGAGCCTCACCACGCTCGAGTTCGCTGCCGCGTTCGACTCCCTGCCCGCCGGGCTCGTGCAGGTCGTCACGGGCGGCGGCGGCGTCGGTAAGCGTTTGGTCGAGCATTCAGGCACCCACATGGTGGCCTTCACGGGCGGAATCGAGACGGGACGCATCGTCGCGGAGACCTGCGGACGCCTCTACAAGCGGACGCTGATCGAGACCTCGGGGAACGATCCCTTCATCGTCATGCCGTCGGCGCCCATCGACATCGCTGCGCGCGGCGCCGCCTTCGGGGCCTTTCTGAATTGCGGCCAGGTGTGCGCGGCCGCGGAGCGCTTCTACGTTCACGAGCGCGTCTACGGCGAATTCATGGAAAGACTGGTGCACCATACGGCGCGGATTCGCGTAGGCAACGGCCTCGGGCATGTCGACATGGGTCCTCTCGCGTCGAGGCGGGAGCTCACGCGCTACCTGCGCCTGCTCGATGCGGCCACCCTGGAGGGTGCGAAGGTGCTGACGGGCGGCGACCGTCCCGCGCATCTACCCAAGGGCTGGTTCGTCAATCCCACGGTGCTGGGCGATGTGTCGCCGGATGCCCCCATCATGAATGACGAGACGTTCGGACCGGTGGCCCCCGTGAGCAGAGTCGCAAGTTTCGACGAGGCGCTGGCTCTCGCGAACCGCTCCCGGTATGCGCTCGGAGCCACGGTGTACACCACCCTACTGGACGAGTCGATGCGCGCGGTGGAGGAGCTGGAAGCGGGCATGGTATGGGTCAATGCGCCGCTGCTGGATAATGATGCGGGACCCTTCGGCGGCAGGAAGCAATCCGGAATGGGCAGACAGCTGGGCGCAGAGGGTCTGGATACCTTCAGGCACACAAAGTTGTGCATGATCGACCACGCCGCCAAGGCCCACGATTTTTGGTGGTTTCCCTATTCCGATGCCGAAGCCTTTCCCGGCAGCGCCGGTGGCTGATTCCGCGCCGGCGCCGGTATTGCCGCCGGAGCTGGAGGCGCGCATCGAGGAGCTCGAGCGGGCCGCGCCGCGGCCCGATTTCGACGCGGCGAGCTGGTTCTGGATGATGCTCCTGGGCGTTGCGCTTCCGTTGGTGCTGCTCATCGTCGGCTGGTGGATATGACGCACGCGACTTCGCAGGCCGACGAGAGCGCCTGGCCGCTGCTGCCGAGGGAGCGCACTTGGGGCGCGTTACGACTGACCCTGACGCTCGCCACCACCGCCGCCGCCACCTGGTGCTATCTCATCGGCGAGTCGGTGGGCAGCTATCTCGGATTCATCAAGGGCGGCCTCGCCCTCGGTGCGGGCTGCATGATCGGCATGGTTCTGGTGCTGCTCGCCGCAGGCCCCGCCTGCGTGCGATTCGGCATCGACTCCATCGCGGCGACCAAACCGCAATTCGGCTCCCGCGGCTGGGTCGTGCCCGCGGCCCTGCAGGCCGTGTCCATCATCGGTTGGAATTCTCTGCTGATCATCTTCTTCGCGAAGTCCGCGGTGCAGCTTTGCGTGACGCTCGGCCTTCTCGATTTGGGATCGCGCAATACGGCGCTGGTGCCCGCGCTGACGGTGTTCGCCTGCGCGATCATTTTCTGGGCGCTGCGTCGCGGCGCGACGGGCGTATCCATGGTGTCCAACATTCTGGTCGCGCACGTGTTCATCGGGCTGTGGATGCTCTATCTGCTGGTGTCGCGCCGCTGGCCTGAACTCATCGCCGCACAGCCCCCGAACGCGAGTCCCGATCGCCTGTGGAACTACACCACCGGGGTGGAGCTCGGCGTGGGAGCGACCCTGTCATGGTGGCCCTATATCGGCGCGATGATACGCATGGCGCCGAGCGGCAGGACCATCGTGCTGCCGGTGATGCTCGGCATGGCGGCGCCTGTTCCCTTGCTCAGCCTGATCGGACTCGCGGGCTCGCTGGTTCTCAAGTCCTCCGATCCCACCGAATGGCTGCGGGTCGTCGGCGGCCCCGCCTATGCCGTCGTGTCGCTGACCTTCGTCACGGCGGCCAATTTCGGCACGACCACGGCGGGCATCTATGCCTCCGCCATCGGCCTGCGCAATTTCGCAGTGTTGCAGAAGCGCACTTGGACGACGCTGCTCTTGATCACCATCGCGCCGGTGGCATTGGTTGGAATATTCATACCGGATTTGTTCTTCGCCAGGTTCGGCAATTTTTTGGCGCTGATCGGCGTCGCCTTCGCGCCGATGTGCGGCATACAGATCGTCGATTACTTCGTCCTGCGAGGCGGGCGCATCGACATTCGTGCCATCTATGCGGACGCACCCGGGCAAGCTTACTTCTTCTGGCGAGGCGTCAACCCGGCGGCGTTGATCGCGCTCGCCGCCGGCTGCATCACCTACACGGGGCTTCTCAATCCCTTGAGCTATGCCTCCGCCGCACAGTACCGCTTCCTGACGGCCTCCCTGCCCGCGGCCACCGCCGCCGGTCTGGTGTATTTTCTCGGCAGCCTGCTCGTGATCCGCGCAGGCCGCGGCGGATACTCAAGGTCGCCGCCCCGTCGCCCCGGGGATTAGTGACAACCGGCGCTGCGGCGATATAGTGTTGCTCAACGCGATTATCGGGAGCGGCAATGCAAAGAACACCGGGTGCCGAATCACGGGCCGCCGCATCGGGCTGGCTCGGGGTGCTGCGCCAAGCGCCGATCCATTCGAGCGCCTCCTTGGGCTGGCGCCGCATCGAGGCGCATCGGTTCAATGGGCTTCGCTGCTGGAATCTCAAGCTGCCGCCCGTTCCCAAGCATTTCATTGCGGCGCACCTGTTGAAGCCCTGTCATGTCGAGACTCGGTGGGGCGGCCGCCCCCGCCGGGCGCGCTCGCAACCCGGCGATACCATGCTGATGGCGGCCGGCCAGGACAGCGAGTGGAATTGTTCGGAACCCATCGACGAGCTGCATGTGTTTCTCGATCCGGCCGTACTCGACGAGGTGGCGGAGGAGTTCGGCGGCGGCGGCGTCGAACTCATCGACGGCATGGCGATGGTCGAGCCTGCGATCCGCGAGACGTCCATGCAGATTCTGGCGGAAATCGAGAACCCTGGATCGGACACGAGGCTGTTTGCCGACACCATGGCGCGAACCCTCGCGCTGCAGCTCATTCGGCGCCGCTCCACGGCGCAACTCGCAGGCGCGCCGTCCGGGAGGCCAATGACCACCCGCCAATTGCGTGCCGCCGTCGACTACATCGAATCGCACCTGGGCGAAGACCTGTCTCTCGACAATCTCGCCGACGCTGCGGCCATGAGTCCCTTTCGGTTTGCTCGTGCCTTCAAGAAATCCACGGGCCGGGCGCCGCGCCAATATGTCATCGCGCGCCGCATCGAGTTCGCGAGGGAGCTGCTTCGCTCGCCACGGCGCGAAATCGCCGAAGTGGCATACAGGGTCGGCTTCGCAACCCAGAGTCACTTCACCGCCGTCTTCCATCGGCATTGTGGAATCACACCCAAGCGCTTTCGCGATTCATGCCGTAGTTGAGCTCGAGCGGCGGAACATTTCATTGGAACCCACCACATGCATTGGCGATCAAAGCTGATCCATCCCGGTGCCCACGCGCCCGGCAATTTCCGTTCACTGACCACGCCCATATACAGAGGCTCGACGGTGGTATTCGAACGCCAAGCCGATGTGTCGGACGATTGGCGCCAGACCGAAAACGGCTACACCTACGGCCTTTACGGCACACCCACCGTGCTGGAACTCGGCGCACGGGTCGCAGAGATCGAAGGGGCGCGCCACAGTTTCATCGTCCCGGGAGGCCAGGCTGCAATTTCACTGATTTATCTGGCGTATTGCAAAACCGGCTCTCATGCGCTGGTGCCGTTCACCGCGTACGGACCCAACCGCGAACTGGCCGCCGGCTTATTGAGGCGTCTCGGCATTACCGTCGAGGCCTACGACCCGCTGATCGGAGGGGGGATCGCAAATCTGCTGCGCGATGAGACGGCCTTGGTCTGGGTCGAGAGCCCGGGATCGGTGACCATGGAGGTTCAGGACGTGCCGGCCATCGTCGCGGCGGCGCATGCGCGCCGGGTGACGGTGGCTCTCGACAACACCTACGCTGCCGGAGTTCTCTTCGACGCGTTTGCACACGGCGTCGACGTCAGCATGCAGGCATTGACCAAGTACGTGGGCGGGCACAGCGACCTGCTGCTGGGAAGCGTATCCGTGGCCGACGGCGCCGGCTACGAAGCGGTCGGAACTGCCTGCAAGCAGCTCGGCATGGCCGTCTCGCCGGACGATTGCAGCCTCGCGCTTCGGGGCATGAAGACCTTGGGTGTACGCCTCGAGCGGCTGGAGAAGTCCGCGCTCGAAGTGGCGGGCTGGCTATCGGACCATCCGCATATCGCGACCGTGCTGCACCCCGCCTTGCCGTCCTGTCCCGGTCATGAGCACTGGCGCCGCGATTTCACGGGCTCCTCAAGCATCTTCTCCGTCATTTTCGACGAGCGCTTCACCGCCGGCCAAGCATCTGCTTTCGCGGATCGCCTGCGCCTGTTCAAAATAGGTTTCAGCTGGGGCGGCGTCACCAGCCTCGTCGTCGTCTATCCCAATCTGGATCGCCCCGGAAAGAACTACGGCGGGCGACTGGTGAGGCTCAACGTGGGACTCGAGGAGCCTTCGGACCTGATCGCCGATTTGGCCCAGTCACTCTCCGCCATGGGCTCCTAGTGACCTCCGTTGGAGCCGCCGGACTGCTGCGATTCGCGGCCGCTTCCGCGGCAACGGTCGGCCTCGGCTGCTGCGCGATTTGGGGAGGGTTCGCGCTGTGGTTCCACGCGCCGGGAGGCAAGGCCGGAAAGCGGTTCTGCGTGCTCCTGTGGGCCGCCTTCTGCACGGCCACGCTCGCGCTATTGTGGCACGGACGGGCGGGTGCCGGCACACTGACGTTCGCATTGGGATTCTGCGCTCTGTTAAGCGCGTGGCGGAGGATTGCACCCTCGAACGATCGGCTCTGGGCCGACGAGGTGGCGCAACTGAGCACCGGTTCGGTCGACGGCAGCCGGGTGACCCTGCACAACGTACGCAACTTCGATTGGCGCACGGGCACCGACTACACGCCGCGCTGGGAAACGCGCCGCTACGATCTGGAGCGCATGAAATCGGTCGACATGATCGTCTCGTATTGGACCGTCCCGGCGATCGCGCACATGCTGATTTCGTTTGGATTCGAGGGAGGCGAACATGTCGTCTTTTCGGTGGAAGTACGCCGCCGGATGCAGCAAAGATTCTCCGAGATCGGCGGCTTCTTCAAGGAGTTCGAGCTTTGCATCGTCGCGGCGGACGAACGCGACGTGATCAGGGTGCGGACCAATATTCGGCGTGAAAGAGTCTACCTGTACGGCATCCGCATGCCGGTGCCCGCCATCCGCTCGCTGTTCCTCGGCTACATCGACGAGGCCAACGCCCTGGTGACGGCTCCCCGCTTCTACAACACCATTACGGTGAATTGCACCACGTTGGTCTATCAAATGATGCAGCGTATCGTCGGCTACCTGCCCTTGAACTACCGCCTGCTGCTGTCCGGCTACCTGCCCAAGTATGTCTACCGTGTCGGCGGCCTCGACGATCGCTTCTCGCTCGAGGAGCTGCGCGCGCGCGGACGCATCACCGACCGCGCGAGACAGTCCGACCGCAGCGACTCATTCTCCGCGGACATCAGGCAGGGGATTCCCGTCCTCGATCCGCAGGCGTGAAGCGAGATACGTCTCGCGCAGCGCCGGCTTCAGGACTTTGCCGGCGCCGTTGCGCGGCAGGCTGTTCACGATCATCGTCGCCGCGATCCTTTGCACCTTGCCGAGCCGCTCGTTCGCCCAGGCAGTCAATCCTGCGGCGTCCGCACGCGCGCCTTCATCGAGCACGACGCAAGCCACCGGCGTCTCCCCCCATCGAGCCGATGCGACGCCGATGACCGCCGCCTCCGAGACGGCGGGATGCCCGCGCAGAACGGCTTCCAAGTCGCTGGGGTAGACGTTGAATCCTCCTGAGATGATCATATCCTTCTTGCGATCCAACAACACCAGATAGCCGTCGGCGTCCATGCGGCCGATGTCGCCGCTGCGGATGAAGCGCTTGCCGGTGGGGTCGTACCACTCCGCTTCCCGGGTCTTGGAGGGCTGGTTCAGATACCCGCTCATCATGGCGGGCGAATGGCCGACGACCTCGCCCGTCTCGCCGCAAGCTACCTCACGGCCCGCAGCATCGATCAGGCGGATGTCGTGACGCGGCATGGGGGTGCCCACGGTGTGCAGCTTGTGCGGATTCTCGTGCGCCTCGAGCATGCACGCACCGCCCCCCTCCGTCATACCGTAGATCTCGATCAAACCGCCTGGCCAGCGCCGCAGCACTTGTTGCTTCAAGGCGGGCGGAAACGGCGCGCCCGTCGAGAACTTCATCCGGTACGAGGACAGATCGTAGCGGTCGAAGTCGTGCGTTGCGAGCAGGCGTTGATATTGCACCGGCACCAGCATCGTGTGGGTGGCGCTGCACTCCTGTGCGAGCGCAAGATAGCCGCCGGCCGTGAATTTTCCCATCAAGACGACGGTGCCGCCCAGGGCGAGCGCACCGAACAGCGTGGCCAGCGTCGTATTGGAGTACATCGGGGTCGAGAGGAGAGTCACGGACTCGGCGGTATACCCATACATCCGCGCACGCTGCGCGTTGGACCATCGGAAGGAGTGCGGCTGAACGATGCCTTTGGGAATGCCGGTGGTGCCCGAAGAATAAATGACGTTGAACGGCCAGTCGGGTGCCGGATCGACGCGATCGGGAACCTCGCCCTCCGCCGCCATCCACTGATGCATGCCATGATCCGGATCGTCGATGACGATCCTGGACGCGGCGACGGATGCCGGCGCTGCGGCCGGCGGCCATGCGCTCGCCGCGGCACGGTCCAGGAAAAGGATTCTCGCTCCGGCGTCGGCCATCATCGCCGCCGACACTTGCGGAGAGGATGAGTGTGCAAGCGGCGCCACGGCAACTCCCGCGCGCAGGCTGCCGAGAAACAGCGCCATGTAGTCGACGCTCGCCGCGGCGCAGATCGCGACGGTGCGGCGCGGGCTCACTCCGTCGCGCTGCAGCGCGGCGGCCACTCGATCCGCCAATCGATCCAGTGTGCGGTAATCGATGCTGCGTCCATCGTGAATGAGGGCCGCACGACTCGGACGCGAACGGGCGTGCGCGCGAACGAGCTCGGAAATGGTGCCGAAATCCCGCGACAGAAGATCAGGTTGAAGATCAGCGCCGGTCACGGATCCGGGGCGGCCGCCGCCTGCGCCAGGGCGCCGAGGCCTGCGATGTTGTTTACGAGCTCGGCGGGAAACCCATGTCGAGCCTGAAGGTACTCGGGCTCGTTGTAGGCAACCCAGGTGTGGCCCTCGGCGTCATGCCAGGTCAGGATTTTGAGCGGCAGGTCGATCGCCGCCGTGGGGGCGGCAACCATGAGCGGCGTTCCTGCCTTCGGGCTGCCGAGAATGACGAGCCCCGTGGGCAGCATCGGCAGGCCCGATCGGCCCGCATCGCCGCTGAAATCGATTTGCGCGAATACCGTGAGGCCGCGCGCGCGGGCCAATGATTGAACTCGCCGCAGAACATCCGCCACGGTGTGCTGCGTCGGTAAAATTTTAAGTCCCTTGACGGCGGACTCGGCGCTCATGGAGAACTCCCTTGGATGGATGCTGCATCCTAATGCGGCCGGCGGCCGCGTGTCATGCTATCGTTGCGCGCGCTTGCGACAACTTTGGAGCCCACCCATGTCCCGCCCCGCCAATGGTCTTCGTTTGGGCATCGCCATCGTCGGCGCCGCCCTGCTCGCGAGCATCGCTGCCGCGGCGCCATCCAATGCCCAGACCTGCCCGGCGGATCGAACCGGGCTGCGCCTGCCCGCAGGGTTCTGCGCAACGATATTCGCCGACCGGATCGGGCACGCTCGCCACCTGGTGGTGGCGCCGAACGGCGTCGTGTACGTCAACACCTGGTCCGGCCGCTACTACGGCAACGCCGCTCCGCCCGCAGGCGGGTTTCTGGTTGCATTGCAGGACACCACGGGCGGCGGAACCGCCGATGTGATGCAACGCTTCGGCGAAACCGTGCAGAGCGGCGGAGCCGGCGGCACGGGCATCGGCTTGTACAAGGGTGCGCTGTATGCAGAGATCAACGATAAGATCGTGCGCTACTCCTTGGGCCGGGGATCGAACGTGCCGCGCGAACCCGCGCAGACCGTCGTTTCGGGGCTGCCGCTCGGGGGCGATCATCCGATGCACCCGTTCGCGATCGACGCCGACGGAGTACTGTATGTCGATGTCGGCTCCGCGACGAACTCCTGCCAACCTCGGAACCGCACGGCCGGATCGGCGGGCGCCCGCCCCTGCAAGGAACTCGAGACCCGCGGCGGCATCTGGCGCTATGACGCGAACCGAACCGGCCAGGTATTTTCGCCGGCCGAGCGTTATGCGACGGGCATACGCAACGGCGAGGGATTCGGTGTCGATGCCGCGGGTCACCGCCTGTTCGTAACCCAGCACGGACGCGACCAGCTGCGCTCGAATTGGCCGGAGCTGTACAACGCCGACGAGGAGGCCACGTTGCCGGCGGAAGAACTCCTGGAATTGAAGCAGGGCGGCGATTATGGCTGGCCCGAGTGCTACTACGATCCGTTCCGGCGCAAACTGGTTCTGGCCCCGGAATACGCAGGCGACGGCGGCAAGAAAGTCGGAGCGTGCGCCGACAAGATCGCGCCCGTCGCCGTATTTCCGGCGCATTGGGCGCCGGATGGAATGGTGTTCTACGACAAGGATCAATTCCCCGGCCGCTACCACGGCGGCGTGTTCATCGCATTTCACGGCTCGTGGAATCGAGCCCCGTATCCACAAAGCGGCTACAACGTGGTGTTTCAATCACTCGCGGGCGACCGGGCGGGCGACCATTGCGAGATATTCGCGGATGGATTCGCGGGCAGGGAGAAGTCGCCGGATAAGGCCGCGCATCGCCCGACCGGCATTGCGACCGGCCCCGACGGTTCGCTCTATGTGTCGGACGATGTCAGCGGACGGATTTACAAAATTGTCTACCGTGGCGGTCCGGGCTCCGGCGGCGACGCCAGGATCACCCCCTGCCCGAGTGCGACCGCGGCGGCGGGGGACGTGAGCGTCGCGGGCGCCCTGCCCCCCGAAGGCGTGCACCCCGATGCAGGTGCCGCCGCCGCAACGGCCGATCTACCAGTCCCCGCGGGCGCGACCAAGCAGATGGTTGCGCTCGGCGATCGGATCTATCACGGCAAGGTCGGCGGGGCGGCGTGTACCGGGTGCCATGGATCTGCGGGGACCGGCAGCGCCTTGGGGCCGGATTTGACCGATAAGATCTGGCTATGGAGCGACGGCAGCTATGACGGTATCGCCAAGACCATTGCCGATGGGGTAACGCAGCCGAAGCAATTCCGCGGCCCCATGCCCCCCAAGGGCGGGGCTTCGCTCAGCGCCGAGCAGGTGTCGGCCGTGGCGGCGTACGTCTGGGCTTTAAGTCATCGCGGCAACTAGGGTCGCGGCCGAGTACCAGCCTAGTGCAGCGATGTGAAGCCGCGGGATTTGAACACCAGCGCCCCCGCGGGGCCTTGAATATAGGCCGCGAACCGGGCGGCACCCGGCTTGGCCGCGCGGGTGAGCGCAATGGGATAGATGATCGGCAGGTGGCTGTTGTCGGGAAAAACATCGACCACCCGCACGCGCTTGTCGATCAGGGCATCGCTCTCATAGACGATGCCGAGCGCCGCCTCGCCGCGATCCACGAATGCGAGTGCAGAGCGCACGTTCTCAGCGCGCACCAGACGATCCGCCACCTCGTTCCACACGCCGAGCGTGGTCAAGGCCTCGCGCGCATAACGGCCGACCGGAACCGCATCCGGATCGCCTGTCACCATGTGACCCTTGCCGAGCGCGGCGGCCAGGGCGAAGTGCGGCTCGATCTTAAGCCGTATGCGGCTGTCCGCAGGCGCGATCAAGACCAGGCGATTGGCCAACAGATCGTGCCGGGTATCGCGCTGAATCAGATTGCGCGATTGCAGATAGTCCATCCACTCAAGGTCGGCGGAGATGAACACGTCCGCGGGAGCGCCGTTTTCGATCTGTCGCGCAAGCGCCGAGCTGGCCGCGAAGGAGAATTTGACCGGAATCGATGTCCGGCCGGTAAATCCGTCGCCCAGCTCCTGCAGGGCATCGGTCAAGGAGGCCGCCGCGAACACGGTGATGCTCGATCCGTCCGCATCCGCGGCGAAACCCGGTGCGGCGAGCGGCGCGAGCCCCAGAAGCAACCCCGCGAGGCGCAGCGCCCTCATCGCCCGTATTTTCACCGCCCACCTCATAAACGCTCGATTTATTGTACGCTTCAACCACTCATGACCGGTGCAACGCCCGAAACATTGCAGGGAAAATGCCCTATGTTCAAGCATATATTACGCTGCGGGCCGCTCCATGGCGGCATCTGAGGCCTTCATCACCTGCGCAGTGACCGGATCGGCCGATTCCGTGCGCAAAAATCCCCACGTACCCGTGACCCCCATGCAAATCGCGGCCTCGGCCCTCGAGGCGCATGCGGCCGGAGCGGCCATCGTCCATCTTCACGTGCGCGACCCCCGGACGGGTCAGGCGAGCCGCGATCCCGCGCTGTTTCGCGAGGTTGTGGAGAGAATCAGAAGCCGCAACAGCGAGGTGATCCTGAACCTTACCGGAGGCATGGGCGGCGATCTGGTATTCGGCCCTGAGCACACACCGCTCGCCTTGCGCGGCGGCACCGATTTCGTGGGGCCTCACGAGCGCATGGCGCACATTCTCGACTTGTCGCCCGAGATCGGCAGTCTCGATTGCGGCTCTCTCAATTTCGATGAACTCCTCTACGGCACGACTCCGGGCTTTCTGCGAACCATGGCTCGCGCGTATCGGGAGAAAGGGGTTCGCCCGGAACTGGAGGTATTCGAACTCGGCCACATCGAACTCGCGAAGCAGCTCATATCCGAGGGCCTGATCGATCAACCCGCTCTGTTTCAGCTTTGTCTCGGCATCAAGTACGGCGCGCCTGCGACCTGCGAAGCGATGACGGCCATGCGGGATGCGCTGCCTCCCGGATCGCCATGGTCGGCATTCGGTCTCGGTCGACTGCAAATGCCCATGGCCGCATCCTCGGTGCTGCTCGGCGGCAACGTGCGGGTGGGCCTGGAAGACAACCTCTACCTGGACAAGGGCGTGCACGCCACCAACGCTCAATTGGTCGAGCGAGCCCGCACCATCGTCGAGCTGCTGGGAGTGCGCGTGCTCGGCTCTCGGGAAACTCGCGAGCGGCTTCGGTTCTCCTAGGCTTAGGTGCCGCAGAAGGTCTTGTGGACCCGCTCGCCGGGTTGCGGGGCAGCCGCGTAGGACTCACGGCCCGCTTGAAATTCGTAGGGCCGCGAAAGCACCGTCGACAGCTCCTCGAAGGGCGCGAAATCCCGGGATTCGACCGCCGCGCGGATGACGGCCTCGATTCGATGATTGCGCGGAATGTAGGCGGGATTCGCCCGGCGCATGGCCGCCGCGCGCTCGCACGGGTCCAAGGACTCCCTGCCGAGCCGAGCCCGCCACCGCTCCTGCCACTCGTCGTAATCGCGCGGATTCGCGAACGTGTCACGCAGCCTCGCGCTTCCCTCGGCGCTCTGCGCCGCGTCGCACAGCGCGCGGAAGGTCAGGGTGAAGTCCGCCTGATTGCGATGCATCGCCTCGAGCCAGTCCTCGGCCAGCTTCGAATCATCGTCTTCGCGCGCCGACATCCCCAGTTTGGCGCGAAAGCCCGAGAGCAGTGCCTCCGCAAACAGCGTCGAGAAGGTCGACACCGCCGCGCCGGCGAGCTCGACCGCACGCTCGGGCTCAGCGTCGATGAGGGGCAGCAGGGTTTCCGCGAATCGCGCCAGATTCCATGCGCCTGCGTGAGGTTGATTGCCGTAGGCGTAGCGCCCCGATGCGTCGATCGAACTGAAGACCGCCGCCGGATCGTACGAGTCCATGAAGGCGCAGGGGCCGAAGTCGATGGTTTCCCCGGAGACGGTCATGTTGTCGGTATTCATCACACCGTGAATGAATCCCACATGCATCCAGCGGGCGATGAGCGCGGCCTGGGCCCGCGTTACGGCCCGCAGCAGCGCGAGATACGGCAGTTCGCCGTCCTTCAGGTCCGGGTAGTGGCGCTCGATCACGTAGTCGGCGAGCCGCCGCACCCCGTCAAGGTCGCCGCGCGCGGCGAAGTACTGAAAAGTGCCCACCCGCACCAGGCTCGAAGCCACCCGTGTGACGATCGCTCCCGGCAGCGCGCCCGCCTCCCTGAAGACCGACTCGCCGGTGGCAACCGCCGCGAGCGCTCGGGTCGTGGGAATACCGAGCGCATGCATGGCCTCGCTCACAAGGTATTCGCGAAGCACCGGACCGAGGGCTGCGCGCCCGTCGCCGCCGCGCGAATAGGGGGTTCGTCCGGAGCCTTTCAACTGGATGTCGAAGCGTGCCCCGGCGCCGTCCTGCGCTTCGCCCAACAGGATGGCGCGGCCGTCGCCCAGCTGCGGCACGAATTGGCCGAATTGATGGCCCGCATAGGCCATCGCGAGCGGCTGCAAATCCTGCGGCACGACATTGCCGGAATAGAGCGCGGCCAAAGCCTCGGTGCCGGGACCCAATTCCCCCAACCCAAGTGTTGCCGCCAGCGAGTGATTGAATTTCAGCAGCCGCGGCGCCGCGACCGGCGTCGGATCGAGGCGCGCGAAGAAGCGCTCCGGCAGGCGGGCGTAGCTGCTGCGGTTCATAGCCCGAGGGCGTCGAAGGTGCGGTAGGCAAATACCGAGGGCGCGAGAAACCAGGGTTTCCCGCGATAGTACGGCCGCGAGGGAAACGGCAGTCCGTCGAGAGCGGTGCGCCCCTCCGGCAATCCCAGCATCTGTTGCCCGATGCGCTTGCCGAAGTACGGCGCGAGCGGTACTCCCTGGCCGCAGTAGCCCATGCAATAGTGGACGCCCTCGTGTTGGCCGAGGTGCGGCAGAGTGTCGAAGGTGTACGCGACCCACCCCACCCAGGCGTGGGTCACCGGCACCGATCGAAGTTGCGGCAATATCCGCTCCATCATGCGCCGCAGGCGCGGCACGCACGCGAGCGGATCCTTCTCGGCGAGAGCGGCCCTGCCGCCGAATATGATTCGTTCGCCGTCCGCCGACGGCCTGAAATACACCACCACCCGCCGCGAGTCGACGATGTTTCGCGCGCGAGGTATCAGCTCGCGCACCCGCTCCAACCCCAAGGGGGCGGTCGCGATCTGATAGCTGCCGATCGGAATGACGCGCCGCCTCGCCCAAGGCGAGAGCGGACCGGAGTATCCATTGGTTGCCAGCAGCACTTGCCGCGCCCGCACGGTGCCGCGCACCGTCGCCACTTCGAATCCATCGCGGATCGGCTGAATTGCGTCGACCCTGCAGCGATCCACCACCGATGCCCCGCTGTCCGATGCTCGGCGCAGCAGCGCCAGCAGGAGCCGAGCGGGGTCGACGGATGCATCGTCCGGGTACACGCAGCCGCCGTGGTAGAAATCGCTGGCGATTTCGCGGTGCTGATCCGCCTTGGCGACGATCTCGATTCTTTGTTCCAGTCCGCGAGTCTGATGCTCGGCATCCCGCACCATCGCGGCGAAGTGCCGCTGCGAGTGCGCACCGAAAAAACACCCATCCTCGCGCCACCCGCAGTCGATCTCCTTCGTGGCGAGTGCGCGCAGATACGCCACCGCGTCGAGTCCCTCGCGGCAAATCCCGAATGCGGTATCCGCGCCGAATCTCTTGCGCAACGAATGGAAGGTGGGCTTGATGCTGTAGGCGACCTGGCCGCCGTTGCGGCTGGAACAGCCGGCGCCGATGGCGCCCGCATCGAGCACCAGCGTGGAGCGCCCCGCCGCCGCGGTTTCGCGGGCGGCGGACAGGCCCGTGTAGCCCGCGCCGACGATGAGCACATCGGCGCGACCCGGCAGCGCCTGCGCCGACGGCGGCGGCGTGCGCTCCATCCACAGCGGTGCCACCGAAATTTCAGTCTGCATCACGAGGCGCTCCGCGCACCGACCGCGGCGTCGGCCGTACGCCCCGACCGCGGGCGTGCTCCGCGGGTCGCGAGCCAGGACCCGAGCAATATGAGCGCGAAGGCGAGGATGCCGCCCACCCCCAGGCGTTCATGAAGCAGCGAGACCCCGAGCAGGGCGGCGACGGCGGGATTGATGTAGGTGATCACGGCCGCGCGCGATGCGCCCGCGTGATTGACCAGATAGAACATCAACACCATGGCGAGCGCCGTGCACACGACGCCCAAGATCGCGAGCGATGCGAGCGCCGTGGCGGAGGGCATGCGCACGGGCAGGTTCAAGGCTGCAGGGACCGCGAGCACGATACTCGCCGCCATGAGACTCGCGGTCAGCGGCCCATAGGGATCGAGTCCGCCGAGGTGGCGCTGAATGATGAGCGGACCGATCGCGTAGCCGAGCGTAGAGACGATCATGCAGGCCACCCCGGCCCATCCCAAGTATCCCGAGATCGTTCCGAACCCGAGCAATGCCGCGACGCCGACGAACCCCAGCCCGAGGCCCAAAATGCGCCAGAATCCCAGGCGTTCGTGCACCCCGAAAAATCTCTGCATCAAGGCGACCGACAGCGGCACCATCGCGATGAGCATGCCGGTGACCGAGGAACTGATCCAGCGCTCGCCGACCGAGATCAGCGCGAACGGTATGACGAATTCAGCGATGGCGAACGCAAAGATGGCGATCTTGTGCTTCCCCAAGTTTCGCAGCGCCCCGTGATGCGCCGCGATCGGCACCAAAACCAAGGCGGCGAGCGTCACCCGGCCGAACGCCACGGTCACCGGCGAGAGTTCGGCCACCGCCAATTTGATGAAGAAATACGGCAGGCCCCAGATGACGCTCAGCGCCGCAAAAGCTCCCCACGCTCGCCAACTCACGCCTACCCCTCAAAGTCCTGCCGCGCCGCCGCCGATTCAGCAGGCAATGCTACCAGGGATTGCAGCGGCCGCTCATCGGATCGCCTCTTCCATGGTCAATTCGGCGCGAAGGCTGAAGGCATCGCGCGCGGCAGTCGCCACCGCGAGCACGCGGTTTGCGCGCCGGAATGAGATGCTGAAGTCATGCGCGGCGAACGAACCGTCCACGTCGGCCGCATCCCATTGTTCCGCGTGGCCCACATAGTTGACGGTGAGGTCGTAGTGCTGGCTCCAGAAGAACGGCACGGCATCGAATTTCTCACCCGCTCCGAGCATGTTCATCGCGGCGACTTGCCCCTGGCGCTCGGCGACCACCCAGTGCTCGACGCGAATTCGCCCGCCGGAGTGCGGGTCCGGCCACCTCGCGATGTCGCCCGCCGCGAATACGCCGGGAGCGCCGGTCTCCAGATATTCGTTCACCGCGACCCCCCGATCGATCGCCAATCCGGCCTTCTCCGCCAGGTCGACCGAGGGCCGCACTCCCGCGCCCACGACCAGACAATCCGCCTCGATGATCGAGCCGTCGCGCAGCGTGACCCGGCGGCCGTCCACGCGGCCGACTGAATTTCCCAAATGGAACCGCACGCCGTGCGACTCGTGCAGCGCACGGATGAACCGTCCCGCAGGTTCGCCGAGAATGCGCGCCATCGGCACCGTCTCGGGGCCCACCACATGAACCTCGACGCCGCGCGCCCGCAGCGAAGCGGCCGCCTCCAAACCGATGAAACTCGCGCCCACCACGACCATGCTGCGCGCGGACGCGGCCTTCGCGACGATGGCACGGCTGTCCGCAAAGGTGCGCAGATAGCACACTTGGTCGGCGGCGGCGCCGGGAATGTCCAGCCGTACGGGCTCTGCTCCGGTCGCAAGCAGAAGCGCGTCGAATTCGAACTGTCTGCCGCCCTCGATAGCCACGCGGCGGCGCGCGATGTCGACGGCAGTGACGCGCGATTCGAGAACCAGATCGATGTTCCGTTCGGCATAGAACTCCGGCGGCCGCAGCGCAATCCACTCGGGAGGCGCGGTCCCGGCGAGAAAATCCTTGGACAGATTCGGCCGATCGCAAGGCGGCGAGTCATCGGCGCTGATCAGGGTCAGCGCGCCTTCGTAGCCGCGGCGGCGCAAGGCATCCGCGGCTGACAATCCCGCGGCACCGCCGCCGATGATCACGACCTTGCGCAGAGCATCCCGGCCGCGGCGCGAGGCGGCCGATGACGGAGCGCGGTCCACCGAGCTGTCCGCGGCCGCGGCGGCCGATTTCTCGCGCACGAACACCGTGTCGCCGATGCGTTCGGCCCGCCAGCAGGCGATGGGATCCAAGGCGGGTGCGCGCAGCGCTTCGCCGGTGCGCAGACTGAAGCACGCGTGATGCAACGGGCAGCGCAGGGTGTCGCGCACGATGAGCCCCTGCGCGAGCGGACCATGGTAGTGACTGCAGTACGCACCGACGGCGTGCCACGCATCGCCCCGGCGTACCAGCACCGCGTCCTCGCCGCCGACGCTGCCGAGCAACAGCCCGCCGTCGGGCACGGCGCCGACGGGCACGCCCGCTGTGAAATCCGGCTTTGGCGCAGCCTCCATGATGACGCAGTATAGACGGGATTTCCCGGCGTGGGCCGTTGTGAAACAATGTCCCGCATGCATAATCCCCGGCCCTCGGTGCGCCTCGACACCAGTCTTGAATTGTTGCTGTCGCGGGCCGCCGACACGCGCGCGGCGTCCGTACTGGCCACCGTGGTGGCAACAGCCGGATCGACGTACCGCAAGCCGGGCGCGCGCATGCTCATCATGGCCGACGGCAGCTACGTGGGATTGTTGAGCGGCGGGTGTCTCGAGGCCGATCTGAAGCTGCATGCGCGTGACGTGATGAGCGGCGGCGTACCGCGCGCGGTCGAATACGACATGCGCGGTCCCGACGACATCTTGTTCGGCATCGGCGCCGGCTGCGAAGGAGCCATGCGCGTGCTGCTCGAACGGGCGGGGCCGGACAGCGCCGCGGCGGCGGCTCTCGAGGCGGCCGGGCGCCATGCTCGCGCGGGATGCGCCACATCGCTCGTGTCGCTGCACGAGTCCGCGGATTTGCCGCTCGGCACCTACGAGGCTGCGCCGCCGCTGCCGTCCGTGCTGATTCAAGCCGCCGCGAAATCGGTTCGCGACGGCGCATCCCGCGGCATGGATTGGGAGGACGGCGGACGGCGCACGCGGGCATTCGTGCAATTCCTCGCGCCGCCTCCGCATCTGCTGATTTGCGGAGCAGCACCCGATGCGCAGCCGGTGGCCGGCACCGCTCGCGCCCTCGGTTGGCGCGTCACGGTCGTCGATCACCGCCCGGCTTATGCCGCGGCCGCAGACTTCCCCGGCGCCCTTGTCCTGCTATGCGATCCCGGCGCGCTCCGCCAACGGGTCGCGCTCGAGCAATGCCATGCCGCCGTGGTCATGAGCCATCACCTGCAGTCGGATGCATCGTACTTGCGCGAACTGGCGCTGGCCGGCGTTCCCGCCTACGTCGGGCTGCTGGGCCCCGAAGCCCGCCGCGCACGCCTCGCTCAAGAATTGGGACCCGCGGCGGAGCGGCTCAACTCAAGACTTCGCGGACCGGTGGGCATCGACATCGGCGCGGTCACTCCCGAAGGCATCGCGCTCGCCATCGTCAGCCAGATCCACGCATGGCTGGCAGGGCGCGGCGGCGCTTGAGCGCAGCGGCCGATCATCAAGCGTGCCTCCGGATCAAGGTTGGCGTAGACTTCATCCGCATCGCGCTGGTACCCATAAAGATACCGACACTCCAGCGGCGGTTTGCTGCATGATTTTGTCGTGGGAAGCGGGGAAACGGCCATGTCCAAATTACTGACCTCTCTCATCTTGAGCTTGGCTGCCGCGCTCCTGTGCGCCTGCGGGTCCAGCAGCGGAACCGCGGCGGTCGCCACCTCCAGGGCTCACGGAACACTGGCGGTGAATCCACCCTTTCGCATCGCCTCCCTGAATGCCGCGACCTTTCAGGCGGAACTCGCCGGAACGAGCAGCGGCGCGCAATTGCTGCAGATCACCGGCAATCCCAGTTGCGGCGTGGATTTTTACTATGTCGAGTTCTGGACTCTCGGCGGCGCCGGCGAGACCACCGAGTCCTCGGGCGCACTCATGGTGCCCACGGGAGCCGCCCCCGTCTGCTCCGGGCCGCGCCCCATCGTGCTGTATGCCCACGGCACCAACACCAACAAGAATTTCAACATCGCCGATATCACCAATACCACCAATACCGAGGGCGCATTGATCGCGGCGATGTTTGCCGCGCAGGGCTACATCGTCGTGGCGCCGAACTATGCCGGCTACGACATCTCCACCTTGGGCTACCACCCCTATCTCAATGCGGAGCAGCAGTCGGGAGAAATGATTGACATCCTGACGGCCGCACGCGCCGCTCTGCCCAATACGCTCTCCTCGGCCACCAGCGACAGCGGCAAGCTGTTCGTCACCGGCTATTCCCAGGGAGGACATGTCGCCATGGCCACCCAGCGCGCGCTGCAGGCGGTGGGTGCGACCGTGACGGGCGTGGCGGGCATGTCGGGTCCGTACGCGTTGGAAGCCTTCGGCGATGCCATCTTCTTCGGCAATGTCGATTTGGGCTCGACGGTGTTCTCCCCGCTGCTGAGTACCAGCTACCAGAAAGCCTACGGCAACATCTACACCACCCCCAGCGACCTGTATTCCGCGACCTATGTCTCGGGCATCGAGGCGCTGCTGCCGAGCGCGACTGCGCTCAATACGCTGTTCTCGAGCGGTTTGCTGCCCGAGACCGCGGTGTTCGACAGCACCACCCCGGTGGTGAACGTGCCCAACCAAGCGGCATTGTCCGCCGAGCTGACGGCGTTGCTGTCGGTGCCCGGCAGCGCAAATTATCCTCTGCCGCCCACTGCGCAAACGCCCTTGTTCGCCGCCGGCTTCGGCTCGCCGTACCTGATCAACAATACCTATCGAGTGGCCTACGCGCTCGACGCCGCGACCAACCCCGACGGCGCCGTGCCCACGCCCCGCGCCGGCGTGCCGCTCGCGGCGGCCGCGCCCACCCAGCCGCTGCGCCTGGCGTTCTACAAGAACGATTTGCGCAATGGCGCCTGGGCGCCGACATCGCCGACTCTGCTGTGCGGCGGAGATGCCGATCCCACGGTGTTCTTCTCGGTGAACACGGGAACCATGGCGGCGTTCTGGAGTCCGCTGGTGCAGGCCGGCCTCATTACCGTCTTGGACGTGAACGGCACGCCCGGCGGCCCGTTCGCGGCTCTGCAAACGGGGTTCCAGGAAAGCCAGGCGGCACAGCTGGCTTACTACGAGTCGGCAGCCGGCGGCAGCCTGTCGCCCGCTGCCGCGCAGCAGCTCATCGTGCAGGGCTACCACACCTCGGTGGCGCCCTTCTGCACGGCGGCCGCGCGCGCCTTCTTCAGCCAACTCTAAGGGAGCCGGCCATGACCCCATCTTTGAACAGCTCGACGTCCGCCGCTCTCGCCCTGTTGGCGGCGAGCGCCTTTGTTGCCGCACCGGCGCTGGCCGACGACGCTCCCGCCAACAGCGTTCGCGCCGGACTTTACGCGGTGTTCTTTCACACCAGCGCGGACGATCTGTCGGGACCCTATGTGCCGCCGGGCGCCAATATCGATGCGAAGAACGTGGACACCCTGTATCTCGCGTATGTACGAAGTCTGTCCTCGCATTTCGATCTGGAATTGGCCTTGGGCTATCCGCCGCTGCAGAAAACCGTGGGCAAGGGCCCCGCCACCCTAGGCTCGGTGCCCTACGACGGCCAGGTCATTGCCACGGCTCGCTGGATCGCGCCGACGGCGCTCTTGGAATACGAATTCCTCAGCGAGAATTCCAAGTTTCGCCCGTATATCGGTGCCGGGGTCAACTACACCACTTTCTACGACCGTGATTCGACCGCCGCGGGCAACGCGGCGAGCGGCGGACCCACCAAGCTGTCGCTCACGCCATCGTGGGGGCCCGCCGTCACCGCGGGTGTGAACTACCACATAGCGGGCAATTGGCATTTCTATGGGTCCTACTCGTGGTCGCAGGTGAAGACCGATCTGACTGCCGATACCGCCGGCGTGATCCGTACCACGCACATCAGTTTCGGTCCCCAGGCCTTGGTGCTGTCCGTGGGCTATTCCTTCTGACCCCGGCGCCCCCGACATACCGTTCGGGTTCGGATTCTGTCCCCGCCGCAGGCGGCGAATCGACGCCGCAGGAGCGCGCGGCCGCACTCGCGTTCCTGCAGCAGTTGGCCGCGGAGGTCTCCGAAGGTTCGGTCGATCTGCCCTGCTTTCCCGATGTGGTGATCCGCGTCAGCACCGCTTTGGCCGACCCGAAAGCCACCACCGATCACGTGGTCACCATCGTCGGCGCCGAGCCGCGCCTGGCCGCGCGGCTACTGCAGACCGCGAACTCCGCGGCCTTCAATCCCGGGGGGAAGCCCTTGACGGACTTGCGCTCGGCCATCACGCGCCTCGGGCATCAGATGGTGCAAGGCACGGCCATGTCCTACGCGGTTCAGCAGATGAAGAGCGAACCGTCGCTGCGTTCCATCGCACAGTCCCTGAATGAACTGTGGAATCGGAGCATCACAGCGGCGTCCATCAGCCGCGTCGTCGCCGGGCGCACCAAGGTGAGCGCGGATGAGGCGTTTCTCACCGGACTGCTGCACGGAATCGGCGATCTGTACATCATGGCGCGGGCGGCCGCCGACTCCGTCGCAATGGGGTCATTGAGCGGTTGGCAGGCATCCATCGGCAAAGCCGTGCTCGAAAGCTGGGGATTCACCGAACAGATGTGCGACGCCGTGGGCGAGCAGGAGGAGAGGGAGCGCCGCTGGAAGCACGAAGCGAGTCTCTCCGATGTGCTCATCGCCAGTCTCATGCTGGCCGAGTCGTCGAAGTTGCCCGAACCTCGCGCGGTGGCGACCGAGGGGATCAATGTCTTTCTCACCGTCAAAGTGAAGGCGGAGGATTGCGCCGCCATTCTCGCCGAGGCGCAGCGGCAGATCAGCCAGGTGCACGAGGCCTTGGCGGAATGAATTCCGCGGCCAAGTCCGAGGCGGCCTTGACCATCAAGGTCGTGTCCACCCCCACCGCGACGAACAAAGCACCCTGATCCAGGTACCGGCGGGCGAGCTTGCGGTCGGACGTGAGCGTGCCCGCCGCCTTGCCGGCCCTCGCAACCCTCGCGATCCCCTCGAGCACCGCGTCCTGCACCTGCGGATCCCCGGGCCTGCCGAGCAATCCCATGGACGCCGCGAGATCAGCGGGGCCGAAGAACACTCCGTCGACGCCGTCCACCGCGGCGATGCGCTCGAGATGAGCCAGTGCGTGGACGGATTCCACTTGAACGATCACGCACATTTCATCGTCGCTGCGCCCCGCATAGCCATCGATCTGGTTCCACCGCGAGGCGCGGGTCACGGCGGTGCCGACACCGCGTACGCCCCGGTTCGGATAGCGCGTGGCGGCCACCATGCGGCGCGCCTGCTCCTCCGACTCCACCATGGGAATGATCAGCGTCTGGGCGCCGATGTCCAAGTACTGCTTGATCAATTCCACGCTGCCGTGCACGGGCCGCACGATGGGATGCACCGGATACGCCGCCATTGCCTGCAATTGCGGCAGGACGCTGCGTGGGTCGTTGGGCGAATGCTCGGCGTCGACAACGAGGCAATCGAAACCGGCGGTCGCCAGGAGTTCCGCGACATAAGGATCGGCCAGTCCCATCCACAGCCCGATTTGCGGCTTTCCTTGGCGCAGCGCCCGTTTGAATGTATTGGTAGGCATTTGCATCGCGGGTTTCTCGATATCAGACAAAGCGCATCGATATGCCGCCGAGTGGGCCGTAGTCGGCATGCAGCACGTCGCCGCGCATCACGGCGGTCGGACGAGTGAACGAACCGGCCAGAATGATGTCTCCGGCGCGCAGGACCTCGCCGTAGGGCGCGATCTTGTTGGCCAGCCACGCGACTCCGGTCGCGGGATGATTCAGCACGGCGGCGGCGACTCCGGTCTCCTCGATGGCGGCGTTCTTGTACAGGAGCGCGGCAACCCAGCGCAGATCCACGGCGTCGGGCTTGACCGGACGGCCGCCGACGACGACGCCGGCATTGGCGGCGAAATCCGCGATGGTATCGAACACTTTGCGCGGCGCCCGCGTGTCGCGGTCGAATTGCTCGATGCGGGCATCGATGATCTCCACAGCGGGAGTCACGTAGTCGGTCGCCCGCAACACATCGAAGAGCGTCGCTCCGGGTCCCTGCAACGGCGAGCGCAGCACGAATGCCAGCTCCACCTCCACGCGCGGGGCGATGAAGCGCTCGACCGGTATGTCGCTTCCCGCCGCGAAGAACATGTCGTCCATCAGCGGTGCAAAGTCCGGTTCCGTGATCTGAGAGGCCTGTTGCATCGCTCGCGAGGTGAGGCCGATCTTGCGCCCCTTGACGCTGCGTCCGTCCGCGATTTCCATCCTCACCCATTCGCTTTGAATGGCGTACCCGTCCGCGATGGTCATGTCGCGATGTTCCATGGAGAAATGCCGAAGCTGGGTGCGGTTCTTGCGCGCCTCGTACAGGCGCCGGGCCAGCGATCGGACGGTTTCGGTGGGCAACATGGATTATTTCGCCTTGAACCGCGCGTGGAGGTTGTTGTGCTTGAGGGTGCCGGCCTCGCTGAACTCGTAGAGTTCGAGCGACAGCGCGAGCCCCGCCGCGGCGAACCGCTCCGCGAAGTGGGCCTTCATGATATCGAACAACCCGGCGCAGGCCGCCTCGCGCGCCGAATCGCTGCGGCCGGCGCCGATTTTCAAGACCGCGTGCACGAATCCGGCATCGTCCTGCGAGCCGTCGGCGATGCAGAATTCATCGCACGCGACGGCGCGCACGCGAACGCCGCCGGGCGGAAACACGGCTTTTCCATCGATTCGAAGCTGCGACATGAATTGCGCGAGCTTGCGGCAGAGTTCGCCGAAGCGGCCTTCGGCGCGCAGATTCGCGCTGTATTCCAATGTCATGTGCGACATGCGGCGATGTCCATCGTGCCGACCGTGCAGCCCACCGCGAAAATTGGAATGGGCCGGTAATACTGCAGGCTGCCGCGCCCCTGCGCGGCGGCGGCGACGCTGATGAAGGTGCGAATCTCGAATCCCCCCTGGCCTGCGTCCCGATACGTCGCCTCGTCGGTGTAGGACAAGAGCGACGGCTTGTCATTGGCCTGCCAGCGCCGCAGGAATTCCCGGTCCCAGTTCTCGTTGATCTTGCCCGAGTCCGGGGTCGCCGGCCAATGCGAGATGCCGCCGGTGCCGACCAGCGCAATCCGCTCGGGGGCAAGGTCCGCAGCACGGCGCAGCGCCTCGCCGAGCGCCCACGCGCGGTGCAGGGGCGCCAAAGGCGGTCCCTGGCAATTGATGTTCACCGGAACGACGGGCAGGTCGAACTTCGGAGTCAGGAAGCTCAAGGGCACCATGATGCCGTGATCGAACTTCCACTCCTCCGCGTAGGCGAGATCCACGCTCTGCATCATTTCGCGGATCAGCCGCCGCGACAGCGGCGCGTTGCCTGGAATGACGCTGCGGGGAATGCCCAGCCACTGCGGGTCCTCGATCGGTCCTTCGTAACTCTCGGCCATACCCACCGCGAACGCCGGCATGTTGTTCATGAAGAAATTGGCGAAGTGCTCGGCGGCGACGACGATCAGGGCATCGGGCCTCGCCGCCGCAAGATCGCCGGCCATGCCGCGATAGGCGCAATGGAACTCCTCGGCGATGCCGGGGTCTGCCATGTGCGCGCGCCCGGTGATGCCCGGAGCATGGCTGCAGATGCCGGCGAACACCAGACTCATAGGTCCGCCGGCCTGTCGTCCAAGCCGGTCGTCATGGCGTAGACCCCGGCGCGCACCGGCCCATGACGCGCGATGCCCTCGCGCATGGCGGCGATGTAGTCGGCCCACGGCATGCCGAGAAGCGCGGCGAAGTGCATGAGCAATTGTCCGTTGGCGCCCAGCACGTAGATCAGGCCGATGTCCCCCGTCTCGAGCGCGCGGCGCTCCTCGTCTTCGAGCGGGTAGCGGCCGAGCACCGCCGCCGCATCCGCGCGATACTGCTCTTGCAGCTCGCGGTCGCGATTGATGTCGAACAGGAATTTCTGCATCTGGTACACGCTCATGAGGCGCCCCAGCGGGGAATCGGGTGCCTTCCTAAGCTCACGCAGACGTTCTTCGGTTCGAGGAACACCTCGTAGCTCCACCTCCCGCCTTCGCGGCCCAGACCCGAGGCCTTGGTGCCGCCGAAGGGCTGGCGCAGATCGCGGACGTTCTGGCTGTTCACGAAACACATGCCGGCATCGATGGCGGCGGCCACGCGATGGGCACGCCCGATATTCTCGCTCCACACGTAGCTGCTGAGGCCGTACGCGATGTCGTTGGCCTTGGCGACGGCGTCGGCCTCGTTCTCGAACGCAATCAGGCAGGCGACCGGCCCGAATATCTCCTCCTGGGCTATAGCCATGCGATTATCGACATCGGCGAACACGGTGGGCAGGACGAAATTGCCGCGCCCGAGCGGTCCGCTCGAAAACGGCGCTTCCGCACCGCCGCACATCAGGGTCGCGCCCTCCGCGGTACCTAAGTCGATGTAGCGGCGCACCTTCTCCAGGTGATTCGCGCTGATCATGGGCCCGATGACGGTCTTTGCATCGAGGGGATCGCCGACCGCGATGCGCTGCGCGCGCTCGGTGAAGCGGCGTACGAACTCGGGGTAGATCGACTTTTGCACCAGGATGCGCGAGCCTGCCGTGCAGCGCTCGCCGTTGTTGGAAAAGATCATGAACAGCGCGGCATCGAGGGCGCGTTCGCGGTCCGCGTCCTCGAACACGACGAATGGGCTCTTGCCGCCCAATTCCATGGAGAATTTCTTCAGGCCCGAGGCCTTCACGATGCTGTTTCCCGTGGCGGTTGAGCCGGTGAAGGAAATCGCCCGGACGTCGGGATGCCTGCACAGGGGTTCACCCGCCTCCACCCCCAACCCATGCACGATGTTGAGAACGCCGGCGGGAATCCCCGCCTCCAGCGCCAATTCGCCGAGGCGCGCGGCCGACAGCGGCGACAGTTCGCTCATCTTGAGAACGGCGGTGTTGCCGAAGGCGAGCGCCGGCGCAACCTTCCAGGTCGCGGTCATGAACGGCACGTTCCACGGCGAGATCAAGGCGCAGACGCCGACGGGATGAAACAACGTGTAGTTCAAGTGAGTGGCGGTGGGATAGGTGTGGCCGTCCACCCGCACGCACATTTCGGCGAAGTAGTGGAAATTCTCGGCGGATCGCGGCACCAGCTGTTTCGCCGTCTGCGCGATCACCTGGCCGGTATCGCGCGTTTCCGTATCTGCGATGTCGGGAACGTGTCTCGCGATCAGATCGCCGAGCCTGCGCAAGAGCGCCGCCCTCTCGCCCGCCGCCCTTCCCGCCCAGGCAGGGAACGCCGCCTTGGCGGCGCACACGGCGGCGTCGACTTCGCGCTCCCCGCCGCGCGCAATCTCCGCCAGCACTTCCTGGGTGGCGGGGTTGCGGGTCTCGAAGTACTCCGCGCTCGCAACTGCTGCACCGTCGATCAAATGTTGAATCTGCATGCGGCGCCCTCAACGCCCGAATTCGCGATCCGCGGCGATGGTGTTGACCAACCGGCCGAGACCGTCGATTTCGCAGCTTACGACATCGCCCGGCATGACGTCGGCCACTCCCTCCGGCGTGCCGGTGAGTATCACATCGCCGGGCCAGAGGGTCATGAACGAACTCAAATACTCGATGAGATGCGGGATGTCGAATATCAAGTCCCGGGTATTCCCCCGCTGGGTCAGCCTGCCGTTGACAAAGGTTCGCAAACCCAAGTTTCCCGCATCCGCAACATCCGCTGCATCGACGAACCAGGGCCCGAGAACCGTGCACCCGTCGCGATTCTTGACTCTCAAATTAGGGCGATGCCAGTTCTCCAGATAATCGCGTACCGCGTAATCGTTGGCGATGCAGTACCCGGCCACATGCTCCGCGGCCGACGCGCGCGGGACGTCCTTCGCGGTCCGTCCGACGATCACCGCCAGCTCGCACTCGTAATGCATGAATTTCGCGTCCGCCGGGCGGCGCGTCACGCCGCGATGACCCAGCAAAGTGCCGGGGCCTTTGAGGAATACCAAGGGCTCCTGCGGACGCTTGGCCTTAAGTTCATGGGCGTGGTCGGCATAGTTGAGGCCGAGGGCGATCACCGTGCCGACCTCGAACGGCGGCAACCACACGACGCCCGCGGCGGCGACGACGCGGCCGTCCGCCAAGGTCAATTCCTGCGGTTCATGCGAATCGCCCTGCGGGCCCGAGCGCACGGCAGTCGCATCGTGAACGGCGCCCGCGAAGGCCACGCGCGCGCGCATCATGCCTCGGCTTCCAGGAACCGGTTGCTGAGACTGCCCAACCCATCGATTTCGATTCTCAAAGTCTCGCCCGACCGCACCCGCGGCGCCGGCACTGCCGCGCCCAACGCGAGTACGTCGCCCGGCCTCAAGGTCATGAACTCGGTGACATCCGCCAGCAGACGCCCCGCGGGCCGTATCATGTCGGCGGTGCTTGCCGTGTGCACCAGTGCCCCGTCGATGAAGGCGCGAACGGTCAGCGCGTCGGGATTCGCAACCGCGGCGCGCGCGGTGACCGCGGGCCCCAGCGGGCAGAATCCGTCGCGTGCCCTGAAGCGAATCGACGGCCGGTGAAAGCCCGCATGAGGAACGCTCACGTCGGCGACGATGAGATAGCCCGCCACGAACTCCAGCGCCGAAGCTGCGCAAACCCTGCACGCCGTCCGGCCGATCACCAATCCCAAGGATGCGCCGACCTCGAGCTCCGGCGTTCCGGCCGGGATTCTCACGACCTCGCCCGGCAGGGCCAGTGTATTGCGCGGCTTGAGGTAGAGCACGGGAGCGACCGGCGGCGCATCGTACGGCGGCAGACTTGCGGCCGCGCCGAGCGCCGCCGGCGCAGAGCGATGGTTCAGCAGGGCGCCGTATACCGTGCCGCTCAATCGAAACGGCGCAACATCGCACGGTATCGAGAACAAGCCCGCCTCAGCCAGCATCCGCCACCCGCCTGAATCCGCGATATGCATCTGGATAATCGCTAATATATTAGTAATATAGTGGCATCCAAATTGCGGCGTCAAGGTGCCGCACGCCATGGGGCAGCATGGGTCATAGACAGGTAAAGTTGAGGCACCGCAATCTGCCGCTGCTGCTGCTGCAGGCGCGCGAACGCGTGATCGCCCGCTTCAGGCCCATCCTCAACGCGCACGGCATCACCGAACAGCAGTGGCGCATCGTGCGCGCCCTGATCGACACGGGGCCCTTGGAGCCGCGCGAGATCGGCGAGCTGTGCCGCATTTCGAGCCCCAGCCTCGCGGGGGTGCTGTCGCGCATGGAGGAGCTGGGGCTCATCAAGCGCAGACGCCTCGATCACGACCAACGCCGGCTGCGCGTTTCGCTCACGCCGCGCAGCCGCGCACTGGCGGCGCGCATGGCCCCGCGGATCGAAGCCACCTACGACGAGATCGAGACCGAGATAGGCACGGAATTTTCGGCGCGCTTCTACCGGGCGCTCGACGAGCTGATCGGCGCCCTGTCGGCCGGCGGGACGGACGCGGACGGGTAGGCTTGGGTTACGGAGGCGCCGCGTTTAGAATGACGCGGAGACGGCGATGAGCACTGGAAAACACTTCCTCAAGAACACCTGGTACGTTGCGGCCTGGTCGCACGAAATCCCCGCCGAGGGCATGCTGGCGCGGATCATCACCCGCGTGCCGCTGCTGTTCTGGCGCGACGCGGCCGGAGAGGTTGTGGTTCTTGAGGACCGGTGCTGCCATCGCGCGGCACCCCTGTCCAAGGGGCGCCGCGAAGGCGATGCCATTCGCTGCATGTACCACGGGCTCAAGTTCGACAAGACCGGACGGTGCGTCGAGATTCCTTCACAGGACTTTATTCCGCCGGCCGCCAGGGTGCGTGCCTATCCGGCGGTCGAACGCTTCAAATGGGTCTGGGTGTGGATGGGCGAGGCGGACCAGGCGGATCCCGCGCAAATCCCGGATACCCACACCCTGGACGATGCGGGCTGGCGCGGCACGCCGGGGTATCTGCACTACGCAGCCAACTACCTGCTGATCACCGACAACCTGCTCGATTTCTCGCACCTGTCGTTCGTGCACGAGACCACTCTCGGCGGCGGCGCCAAGTACGCCCGTATACGGCCCAAGGTCACCCGCAACGGGCGCAGCGTACGCGTCGAGCGCTGGCTGATCGACGATGAACCGGCGCCCTTCCTGCGCAATCTGAAAGCCTGGCCCGGCAACGTCGACAGATGGAACATCTACGATGTGGTCATCCCCGGGGTGCTGCTGATGGACTCCGGGAGCGCCCCGACCGGTACCGGCGCCCCGCAGGGCGAACGCCTGGAT
Organism: uncultured Gammaproteobacteria bacterium; assembly: GCA_963702735.1. Lineage (GTDB taxonomy): Bacteria > Pseudomonadota > Gammaproteobacteria > Steroidobacterales > Steroidobacteraceae > Bog-1198. Next base: position 289,578 of record CAVPDW010000006.1, read on the forward strand.
GCGGCGCAGTTCTTCGGCTGTCAGGCAGTGACCCCCGAAACCGAGACCACCTCGCATTATTTTTTTCAACAATCGCACAGCTTCGCGCTCGACGATGCGCAGGTCACAGAGAACCTGACCCGCAGCGTGCTCGCGGGCTTTCAAGAAGACAAGGACATCATCCTGGCGCAGCAGCGAATTCTCGATCTCGACCCCGACGCGCCCATGCTGGCGATGCGCATGGACACCGCTCTTGCCGGCTTTCGAGACATCATGGAGAAAGCGATTGCCGAGGAGCGCGCCGCGCCGCCGGGTACGAACACGCAAGGCGAAAGAAATGCAGAATTGTCGTAGGACGCGGCGTTGGGCCGGCGCAGCCGCGATGTTCGTCGCAGTCGCGGGCGCTACGGTGAGTTTGGCCGAATCACCGGCCGCGCCCCCAGCCACCCAGGCTGCGCCGGGGGCAACCGACTGGCGCGCGGGTGTTCGTGCGCTCGCGGCCAAACACTTCAAGAATCCGGCCTGGGGCTATTCGCACTGCCTGCGCGACTACTCGCTGGCGCGTGAATTGGCCGCCGCCGACCACGTGACTCTCGACGATGATGTGTTGTTCGCGGCCTCCTACCTGCACGACATGGCGGCATTCAAACCCTGGGAGAAGCCCAAAGTCGATCACTCCGACGTGGCGGCCGACCTCGTCGGCAACGTCCTTGAAGGCACCGGCTTCCCCATGGCGAAGATCGACGCCGTGCGCGGGGCGATTCGCACCCACATGTACTACCGAGCTCCTGTCGGGCCCGAGGCCTTGTACCTGCACGATGCGGACGCGCTCGACTGGCTTGGCGCCATCGGCGTCGCGAGAGTCACGGCGCTGGTCGATCCGCAGGGCGGCAATCCCGATGGGCCCAAGGCGGTCAAGATGCTCGAGGACAATCTGCGCAGCGTCCCCTCGCGGGTCTTCTCCCCCGCCGGCAAGGCCATGGTGCCTGCGCGCAGGGCCGAATTGGAGACGTATCTGAAGGATCTGCGGCGCGAATCGCAGGACCTGCAGACGCTTTAGCGGCCGATACGCGAGGCGCTCGATCAGCCCAACAAATTTTGAAAGGGCTTGCGCGATTTCCATCGGTAGCTGCGGAAGTCGCGTTCGTCGGTCGTGAGAATGCGGCCATGTCCCAGGAAATCCGCGAGCAGCACCAGCGAAGCGTCCGCCAAGTCCATGGGCAGATCGGCGTAGCGCTGCATCAAGGCCGGCACGCGACGGCAGCTCTCCGGCGCGATGTCCCATAGCGCAATGTCTCCATCGGCGACGTCCTGCATGAGCGCCGTTGCGGGTTCAACCCCCAGCCATCGAGCGATAAGATGTGTCGCCTCCGTTAGAACGGGCCAGGTGGTAATCCATTTCTCCTTGACCGCATTCGATGCGGCCACAGCCTGGGCATGCCATGCATCATCCCTGTCGAGCAGCGCGTAGAGAAAGCCCGCGTCGACCAGAACCATGCGCTAGGTCCCGGAGCGACCGGAATGTTTGATTGAGTGCTTGACCGCCAGCCCGTCGCCGACGAGTTCTCGGGTCTTGGAGGAGATATCCGTCCGTCCGCTACCCTGGCCGCCGATGAAGCGGCGAAGATTGGGCAGCTTCGACCGGGTCGAGGCGCTCACCATTTGGTAGTAGTGCGCGACGCTCGCCTTGAGCACTTCCGATACGCCGAGGCCGGTGGCCTCGGTCAGGAATTCCATCTGCTTCGCATATTCGCCGTCGAATCGCGCGTTGACACGCATGACTGCACCGCCCGCCAACCAATTGTCGGTAGACAATCGTGAAATGTATGACAACGTATGTCAACCAAATTTGATTTTAAATCCATATGTTGAGCATAGTAAAGCGATATGATAGTATCGCTTTACGCTCCATGGAGATCGTCATGGCCAAGACAGTAACCCTCAGCAGCAAGTACCAGATCGTCATTCCGCAGGCAGCACGCGAAGCGTTGTCCTTATCGGCAGGAGACGAACTGCTCGTTCTATGTAAGGCCGACCGTGTGGTGATTATTCCGAAACCGAAGAGATTCACAAAACGTACCGCCGGATTGCACCGTGATATCTGGCAGGGTGCGGACGCCTATCTTAAGTTGGAACGTGAAGCCTGGTAGCAATGAAGATGCTGGGCAAGCATAAGCGCGTCCTCATCGACACCAGCATCTGGATATACCATTTCGAGCAACACCCCATTTTTGCTGCGCCGGCGGCGGGCGTGATCGAACAGTTGGAGGACGGCAGATTTCGAGGCGTTGCCTCGGAACTCACGCTCCTCGAATTGACCGTGCGGCCTTTGCAACTCGGGCGCCAAGATGCGGCGGATGACTACGAAACGCTACTCAGCTATTTCCCGAATCTGCAGCTCGAACCCGTCACCCGCGGCATTTTGCTCGAGGCCGCAGGGTTGCGCGCGCGGTTCCGGCTTCGTACACCGGACGCGATTCAACTGGCCACCGGCCTACAGGCCGGCGCCACGTTAGCCATCACCAACGATGAAGCCTGGCGCGATCTCTCCGTCATCGAGACGGTCATTCTTGCCGACTTAACCGAATAGGAGCACGCCCTATTTCGGCGGCGTTCGATGGATGGGATCGATCCAGTACACCTCTTCCACGCGCTCGGCGGCGTCGATATTGAGGTTGACGACCACCGACTCGTTGTCGCTGCGCACGAGCACGCATTCCAGCGGCGTATCGCTGGAACGGTTGATCTCCTGGTGCGGAACGTAGGGCGGCACGAAGATGAAATCGCCGGCGTCAGCCTCGGCGACGAACTCCAGGCGCTCCCCCCATCGCATGCGCGCCATGCCGCGGACCACGTAAATGACGCTCTCCAGCGGGCCGTGATGATGCGCGCCGGTCTTGGCATTGGGATGAATGATCACCGTGCCCGCCCAGATCTTCTGCGCGCCTCGCGCCGCGTTCACCGCCGCCGCCCGCAGCATGCCCGGGGTTTGCGCCGTGTTGCTGTCGAGCCGGTCGCTCTTGATGACCTTGACGCCTTCGATGCGCCAGTCAGGTACACGAATGTTCGGCATGACCCAGCCTCGCGAGGCAGCGTGGCTTCAGCCCGCCAGCGCCTTGATCAGTACATCCCAATAGATCAACCCATTGTAAAACTCATTGACCCGGATCCGCTCGTTCAAGCCGTGGGCGAATTCCTCGCTGTCCATGATGAACACTCCGCCCACTCCGTAGGTGGGAATCCCGGCGTTGCGGAACACGGCGCCGTCGGTGGCGTAGGCCGCCTGGGTCGGCACCACCGGCGCGCCGGGATCCGCGGCCTGTACTGCCTTGGCGACCGCGCTCATGACGTCCGCGCGCATGGGCGAGGCATCCGACACCAATGCATCGTAACCCTGCCGCACCTCGACTTTGGGACCCACCAGCCCCTGCAATGTCTTCTGTACGTCGGCGGGGCTGGTACCCGGAAAGATGCGGCAATTGACGGTCGCGGTCGCCGACTGCGGCAGCGCGTTCTCCGCATGTCCACCCGCCAGCATGGTGGCCACGCAGGTGGTGCGCAGACGCCCGACGAAGGCAGGATCCTTGGCGATCTCGGCCGCCGCCGCCGCATTGCCCGGATCGGCCGCGAATTTCGCCATCGCCGCGCCCAGAGGACCTGAGTTCACGCCGCTCGCCGCCTTGAAATCGCCGAGAGTCCACTCGTTCCACTTGATGGGAAACTCGTAGTGCTGCAGCGCCTTGAGCGCGTCGGCAAGATCATAGATCGCGTTGTCGGGACGAGGCGCGGAACTGTGGCCGCCGGGATTGTGCGTGGTCAGGAGATACTCCGCCGAGGTTTTCTCGGCGCCTTGCACGTAGAAAATGAGCGGTTTGGCGCTGCCCTCGCTCAACACCCCGCCGCCGCCGTCGCCGTTCAGAGCGAATTCGGCATCCACCAGGTCGCGATGCGCGGTCACGAGATCCCTTGCCGTCGCCTGCGCGGTCTCCTCGTCGCCGCTGAAGGTGATGATGAGATCGCGCGTCGGCACGAAGCCTTCGGCCTTGAGCCGCAGAAATGTCGCGGTCAGCAGCGCGACTTCCTGCTTGACGTCGGAGGTGCCGCGGCCGTAGAAGAATCCATTTTCTTCGATGAGACGGTAAGGATCGCGCTGCCAGTCGCTGCGTTTGGCGGTGACCACATCCATGTGGGCCATGAAATCGATGGGCCGTCCGCCGCGGCCGTTGCCGCGGTAACGCACGACCAACGAGGCCGTCTCCCCCAGAGGCAGGATGTGAATGTCGGCGGCGGGAAATCCGCCGGCCTGGAAGCGTTCTGCCAGGTACTTCGCCACCAGGGGTACCTTACCCTTGCCGATGGAGCTTTCGATGCCCACGATGTGCGCGAATATCTCCCGGGCCTGGACGCGAACCGCGGGCGGCGCGGTCGCCGGCGCCGGCTCCCCGGCCGCCGCCGGAGTCGTGGGCAGTGTCCCTGCGGCCATGATGGCGGCGAGGCATCGCAATCTCGTAATCTTCATCTTTCCCCCGTCGATTTTTAAACCGTACCTGAGAGAATAGCCGAAAGGTATGCAAACCAGCGGACAAATTCCCTCCTGGACCATCGCCGCGCCGCTGTTCGCGGGCGCCGTGCTGCTCGCGTCGGTGTTCGGCCTCGGCGGGGCAATCATGGTGGCTCTCATCGCCGTCAGCCTCGCAGGCGGCGTGTTCGCCGCCGTACACCACGCGGAAGTGGTGGCGCACCGCGTCGGCGAGCCCTTCGGCACCTTGGTATTGGCGCTCGCGGTGACCCTCATCGAGGTCGCACTCATTGCATCCCTGATGGCCGCGGGCGGGGAGCAAGCCGCAGGCCTGGCGCGCGACACGGTGTTCGCGGCGGTGATGATCATTTTGAACGGCATCATCGGCCTGTGTCTTTTGGTCGGCGGCCTCATGCACCGGCAACAGAGTTTCAGCCTCGACGGCGTCGGCGCGGCGCTGGTCGCGTTGGGCGCGATCGTCATCCTCACCCTGGTCTTTCCCAACTACACCGTCACCACCCCGGGGCCGTACTACTCTTCCAGTCAACTGCTGCTGATCGCCATCGTGACCGTGGTGGTCTACGGCGCATTCATCTTTACGCAAACCATCGAGCACCGGCAGTTTTTTTTGCACGGCGACGATGCCTCAACGGACCATGGCGCGCGTCCGGGCAACGCCGCCACCGCCGCAGCCTCAGTGCTCCTGCTGATGTGCCTGTGCGCGGTGGTGCTGCTGGCCAAGAAGCTGGCCCCGAGCCTCGAGGCCGGCGTGGCCAAAATTGGTGCGCCGGATGCGCTGGTCGGCGTGATCATCGCCGGCATCGTGCTGCTCCCGGAAGGGCTGGCGGCGCTGCGCGCGGCGCGCGCGAATCGGCTGCAGACCAGCCTCAATCTGGCGTTGGGATCGGCGCTGGCGAGCATCGGACTGACCATACCCGCGGTCAGCTTCCTGTCGCTCGGCATGAACACTCATCTGCGCCTCGGACTGGACCCCAAGGCCACGCTGCTGCTGATGCTGTCGCTGTTCGTCACCACGCTGGCGCTGCGAACCGGGCGCACCATCATCCTGCACGGGATCGTGCTGCTCACCGTGTTCGTCGTTTATATATTCACCACCATCGTGCCGTGAGCCGCTGCTCACGGGCGCGCGGCGACTTCATCGATGTGATTGAGCAGATCGGCGGGATCTTCATAGACGCGAAAAGCGCCCGCGCGCGCCAGCTCCTCCTCGCCGTATCCGCCGGATAGCAAACCCACGCCCAGCCCGCGCGCACGCTGCGCCGCAATCATGTCCCAGATACTGTCGCCGAGCACCAGAGACTCGCGGATATCGACGCCGAGGCGGTCGGCCGCGGTGAGGAACAGATCCGGATCGGGCTTGGCGTATTTCACCTGATCGCGCGTGACCACCGGCACCCGGGCCGGATCGACGCCGAGCGAGGCCAGATTAGGCCCTGCGGTCTCCATGCGGCCGCTGGTGGCGATCGCCCAGGGGATGGCCTGCGCCGTCAGGTAGTCGAGCAGCGCGCGTGCACCGGGCAGCGGCTGCACGCTCGCAGACAGCGCGCGGTAGGCTTCGGCATGACGCATGCGTAGCCTGTCCAAGCGCTCCGGCGTATTGTCGAATCCGGTTTCGCGCAGCAGGATGTTCGCGAACAATCCGCCGCTCATGCCGATTTTGCGGTGGATGCGCCACACCGAGAGCGGAATCCCCTCCTGATCCAGCGACGACTTCCACGCCAGCACGTGCTGGTACACGCTGTCGATGAGAGTGCCGTCGAGGTCGAAGAGAAAGGCGGTCTTCTTGCGCGTCATCCGGGCCGCCGCATAGGCGCCGCGAGATAGACGCCGAACTCCTTGACGAAGTCGACCGAAACCCGGGCATGCACTCGGCCTTGACGGTCGAGGAACTCGGCCTCGTCGTCCAACGGCACAACGGCCCCGTGCCACACGTTGGGATGCAGGTACAGCCCGCGCCCTCCGTCGCACCAAAAGGTGCGGAACTTCTGCGGCGTTACATCGTCGCCCGGCAGCGCCAGTGGAATGACGAAGCTCTGGCCGTTGAGCGGATAAAAGAGTTGACCCCCATCCGGGTGATAATTGGCGCGCCAAATGAGCGCGCGCTCGCGCGGACGATCCGTGGGACCGGACGCCGCCTCCTCCGGCCAGTTGCTCCAGCCGAACAAATAACTGTCGCCGACCGCGTTGTTGCGCGCGTACAGGGTCTCTCCGCTCCAGCAGAACTCGAACGAACCCTCGGTGACTCCGCCCTGGTCGCCGGTGTTAGGGTCGATGGCGCGCCACCCCTGCGCCGGCCATGGAACGATCTCGATCGGATGGGTCTTCGGGTCGTCGACGAGACAGCCGTAGCCCTCGAGACTGGACTCGGTGGCGAGAACCACCGGAGCTTCATGCACGCTCCGCACCCCTGTGGTCGGCACATACGCGATTTCCAACTGATGAATGTCCATGATGAACGGGGTCCTGGAGGTGAGAGGCTCGAATTATGCCACCGCCGCGGGCTCGCCGTGCTCAGCCAGAGCATCGTGGCCCATCCTTAAGGCAATGATGCCCGTCATCAGCACTCCACCGGCCGCGGCAAGCAAGCCCCAGGTAAAGCTGCCGGTGGCATTGCGTATCCAGCCTATCAGGTAGGGTCCGGCAAAGCCCCCGAGGTTGCCCAGAGAATTGATGAGGGCAATGGCGCCCGCCGCGGCGGCACCGCGGAGCAGCGCCGACGGCAGCGTCCAAAATATCGGCAGAATCGCAAGCGTTCCCGCAGCAGCGATCGAGATCGCACATATGCACAGAAGCGGCGACTCGACCAGAACCGCGCTCGCCGACAAACCGAGACAGGCCGCCAAGGAGGCGGCGACGATGTGCCATACGCGCTCTTGCTTGCGATCCGAATGACGGCACCACCACACCATGGCGAAGCCAGCGGCGGCATAGGGTATGGCCACCACGGTGCCGACGCGATCGGCCGCGATGCCGGCGTGCAGGAAGATCTGGGGTATCCAGAGAATGACGCCGTACAAGCCGATCTCCGCGCCGAAATAACAGAGGCTCAACCCAAGCACTCGGGGATTCGTCAGTGCCTTCCACACGCTGGTGCCGCAACGGCCGCCGCGGCCGGCGTTCTCCGTCTTCAGCTTCGCGATAAGCCAGCGCCGCTCCTCGCACGTCAGCCACTTGGCATCCGCAGGCGTGTCGGGGAGATATGCAAGCGTGACCCACCCCAGCAGCACCGAGGGAAGCGTCTCCGTCAAGAAAAGCCATTGCCAACCCGCGAGGCCAAGGATGCCGTCGAGTCGTAAAATGACGCTGGACAGCGGCCCGCCGAGAGCGGTGCTGATGGGGACCGCGGTCATGAACAGGCCGATCAGTCGGGCACGGCCCGCGGCCGGCACCCAGTAGGTCAGGTAGTAAACCACCCCGGGGAAGAAGCCGGCTTCGGCGACGCCGAGCAGGAAACGCAAGCCGTAGAAGCCCGTCGCGCCCTTCACCAGCGCCATCGCTCCTGCAACCACGGCCCACGTCAGCATGATCCGCGAAATCCAGCGCCGGCCTCCGACCTTGTGCAAGATCAAGTTGCTCGGGACCTCGAACAGGGAGTAGCCGATGAAGAAGATGCCGGCGCCCAATCCATAGACGTAAGGCGAGAAGCCCAGGTCGCGGTTCATCTGGGCGGCGGCAAAGCCCACATTGACCCGGTCGATGAATGCCGCGAAATAGAGCAGACCCAGGAACGGGATGAGGCGGTTGCGCACTTTTTTCAGAATGCCCGCTTCGAGCATTGCCTCGGCGCCGGCCACTTCTTCCACGCCGCCCGGACCGATCAAGCGAATCTCACCGGCGGGCTGCGCAGGCACCGTCCGGTGAGCGCGAAGACGGCATTCGCGACCGCCTGCGCCGGCGGAACCGGCCGCCCCGGAATGAATTGTCGGCGCCTGTGCTTGGGCATGGGGGTAGTTTGCCACGGAACGCACGCGCACCGGCCGATTCGGTAAGATGGGCGAGGAGAAAGGGGAGCGTCCATGAAAGCCATCTTGAGAGCCTCGTTAGTGATCGCCCTGAGCCTGGGGGCGGCCGCCGCCCACGCCGACAAGCTGCGCATCATCAGCTGGGCCGACTACGTGCCGGCCGATCTGATCGCAGCATTCAAGAAAGAAACCGGCATCGACGTGGAAGTGACCCTGTCGAACAACGAGGAGATCATCTCCAAGCTGCGCGCAACGGGAGGCGCAGGCTACGACCTCGCGCAGCCTTCGCAGGATCGCATCGTCGCTGCGCAGCGCGAATTCGGCATATACAAGCCCATCGACTTGACCAAGATCAAGCTCGAACTGTTTCAGCCTCAATTCTTGGAGATCGTCCGCAAGAACACCACCGTGGACGGCAAGGTGTACGGGCTGCCATATCTGTGGGGGACCGACGGCTTGGTGGTCAATACCAAACGAGCCAAGATCGCGGACTACACCGATTTGTGCCGCCCCGACCTCAAGGGCAAGACCGCAGTTCGCTTGAAGCGCCCGACGCTCATGGCCTTCGCGTTCGCCGCCGGCAAGGATCCGTTCGCGCTGTACGCAGATCCGAAGGCATACGGCGCGCTCATGGATCAGGTGGGCGCCGCGCTCATCGCCTGCAAGGCGAATTTCAAGTTCTTCTACGACAACAAGGATCAACTGTTGAACGGCATCCGCACCGGCGAGGTCATTGCCGCCATGATGTGGGACACCGGCGGCTGGACGCTCAGTCGCGAGAATCCCGACATTCAATTCGTGGTGCCCCGCTCCGGGGCTCTCGGCTGGCTCGATACTTTCGCGCTGCCGGCGCGCGGCCGCAACGATGCCGCGGTCTACGCCTGGATCAACTTTGCGATGCGCCCTGAGAATGCGGCGCGAGTCATCAAGTCGGTGGGCAGCTTCTCCGCCGCCAACAACACCGCGCCGCTCATCGATGCGCGCTTGAAAGCGCAGTTCAACGCCGCCTTCCCCAACGGCGATCTGAAGAGCATCCATTGGTATCCGGCCATACCGCCCGGCCTCGAGGAATTGGAAGGCCGCGTGCTCGACCGCGTGAAGGCCGCCAATTGAGCGCTGCGGATCTGGTGGCGGACGCCGTCGTCAAGCGTTTCGCCGACACCCAAGCCGTCGACTCTCTGTCCTTCTCCGTCGAACGCGGCAGCTTTTTTTCCATTTTGGGCCCGTCGGGCTGCGGCAAGACGACTTTGCTGCGCATGATCGCGGGGTTCATCGAACCGGACGGCGGCGACATCGCCATCGGCGGCCGCAGCATGCGCGGCGTGCCGCCGAACCGGCGGCCGGTGAACATGGTGTTCCAACAACTGGCGCTGTTTCCCATGATGTCCGTGGGGGAGAACGTCGCCTTCGGACTCGCGCGGCGTGGAATGCCGAAGTCGGAACGGGTGAAGCGCAGCCATGCCATGCTGGAGCGGGTGGGGTTGGGCAACGCCTCGGACAAGCGCGTCGACGAATTGTCGGGCGGTCAGCGGCAGCGCGTTGCCATCGCCCGCAGCCTCGTGCTGGAGCCGACCTTGCTGCTGCTGGACGAGCCCTTGGGGGCGCTCGACTTGAAGCTGCGCGAGCACATGAAAATCGAGCTCAAGCAGCTGCAGGCGGCCTTCGGCACGACCTTCGTATACATCACGCACGATCAGTCCGAAGCCCTGGTGCTGTCCGATCACGTCGGCGTGATGAGTCACGGACGGTTCGAGCAATTGGGCACTCCGCAGGATTTGTACTATCGCCCGCAAACCCCCTTCGTGGCCGGCTTCGTGGGCGCGAACAACCGCATCGTGGGCCGGGCGACCCGCGCCGACGGCGCGCTCGCCGAGGTCGCCACCGCCGACGGCTGGGTGGTGCATGCGCTCAAGAGCGGCGCCATCGCCGCGGGCGATGCCGTCGAAGTGTTCGTGCGCCCGGAAGTGGCCATGCTCGCGCGCAGCGCCGCGGAGTTGCCGTCCGAACATCCGCTGCATGCGGGCGAGGTCCAGAGCGTGCTGTTCGACGGCGCGAATTCGGCCGTGCTGCTTCAGGAGGTGCGCACTCGCCGCGAATTTCGCATAGCCCTGCCCCAGACCGGACAGTTTGCGGACTTGAAGCCCCGCGAACAGGTGGCGTTCGGCTTCGATCCTTCGCGGGCGGTGTGCTTTGCGGCGCGCGCCGGCGCGGCGGGGCAGGATGCTTAAAGTCATGGACTCCCGCTGGCACGGACGCCTCGCGCTGGGTCTGCTGCTCGCGCCGGCGCTGCTCTGGCTCGGTGCGCTGATCATCCTTCCGCACCTCGATCTGGCCTTCCTGTCGTTCCGCGAGCGAACGGGCCCCCGCCAATACGTGCACAGTCTGGCCCAGTACCGGACTTTTTTCACCGAACCCTTGTACTGGCATGTGTTCGTGCGCACGGCGGTGATGTCGGTGATCGCCACGCTATTGACGTTGCTGCTGGCATTTCCCGTGGCCTGGATCATCGCCAAGCTGGCGCGCGGACGCGCAGGTTCCCTGCTGTTCATCGTCTGCCTCATTCCCTTCTGGGTCAGTGAGACGGTGCGCACGCTCGGCTGGATGATTTTGCTCAGGGAATCCGGGGTACTGCCCGCGCTGCTGGTCAAGCTGGGTCTCACCGACATGCCGGTGGAGCTCTTGTATCACGATGCGACCATTCTGGTCGGCCTGGTGTACACCTCACTGCTGTTCATGGTGGTGCCCTTGGTGTCGAGCCTGGAGAGCCTGGACAATTCGCTCATCGAAGCGGCCTATGATTTGGGCGCCGGCGGGCCCGCCATTCTGCGCACCATCGTGATTCCGCACGCCGCGCCCGGCATCACCGCGGGGTGCATCGTCGTGTTCATGCTGACCTTGGGCAACTACCTGACCCCGACGCTGCTCGGCGGCAAGAACTCGCAGTGGTTCACCGAGCAGATCTACACCCAGTTCATCACCCGCTTCAATTGGGAACAGGGCGCAGCCTTCGGCTTCCTGCTGCTTGCGCTGTCCACCGCCCTGGTGATTCTCGGCCTGCGTATCAGCGGCCAGCGCTTCGGCGATGTGATGAGGCGGACATGATCCCCTCCCTGCCACGGCCGGTTTGGCTGCGCGGCGCCACGGCGCTGTACCTGGCCGCGTTTCTCGCGTTCCTGTTTCTGCCGCTGGCAGTGGTGGCGGTATTCGCATTCAACGACGCACCCTATCCCGCGCCGCCCTGGCACGGCTTTACCCTCGATTGGTTCCTGGGCAATGCCGCACGCGGGCGTATCGGCCTGTTCGCCGACGGCGAATTGTTGGGCAGCATCTGGACCAGCTGCATCGTCGCCGTTTGCGTGACGATGCTGTCCGCGGTGGTGGGCACCACCAACGCGTTCCTGCTCGAGCGCGGCCGCTTCTGGGGCAAACAAGCCCTCTCGGTCATGATGCTGGCGCCGCTGGTCATTCCCGGGGTGATCCTGGGCATTTCGATTCTCGCCTTCGCAAGCCGCATTGCGGAGTTCGCCGACGACACCTTCGGCCTTGATCTCGACTTTCTGCGGCCCGGGCTGCCGTTGGTCGTGCTGGGTCAATTCTCCTACATTGCCACCATCGCGACCCTCACCATCAGCGCGCGCCTGAGGCGCTTCGACCGCACGCTCGAGGAAGCCGCTTTGAACCTCGGCGCCTCCAAAGCGGCGGTGTTTGGCACCATTCTGTTGCCGTATCTGCGTCCTGCGCTGCTGGGATCGGCCGCCATCTCCTTCCTGATGTCGTTTGCGGATTTCAATACCACCCTGATGTTGGTCGGCGCGGACACGCCGCTCACAGTGATGATGTACGGGCGGATGCGCGAGGGTGCAACCCCGGCGCTGAATGCCGTGAGCTTGTTTCTCATGTTGGCGTCGGCGGTTCTGGCGCTCACGCTGCTGCGCCGGGGCGGATCGCCGCGCCGCTGATTCCGTCGCAGATGAGAGCGCAAGAATCGGAGTGTCTGCGATTCCGGGTGCCTGTAGCTTTCACCCCTGGGAAACTACCGGGACGATTGAAAATGACCGACACAGCCACACCTATGCGGGAAATGCCTCCGGAAGACGAACTGCGCCGCGCGCTCGCACAGCGCGACGCAAACTATGACGGAACGTTCGTTTACGGCGTCATGACGACGGGAGTCTATTGCCGGCCCTCGTGCCGGTCCCGCCGGGCGAAGCCTGAAAACGTCCGGTTCTTTCGAGAACCGGCGGCTGCGGAATCCGCGGGCCTGCGCGCGTGCAAGCGCTGCCGGCCCCGCTCCGCGCTCGACCGCACCGCAGTCTTGATCAACTCGCTGGCCGAATACATCGAACAGCACGCGGATGAACCCCTGTCTCTCGCGCAGCTGGCAGGGCGGGCGCATCTGTCGCCGGCGCACTTGCAGCGCAGATTCAAGGCGGCACTCGGCGTGTCGCCCAAGATGTATCACGATGCGGCGCGGCTGCGCCGGCTGAAAAGCGGGCTGAAAGCCGGCAAGAGCGTCGTCGACGCGATTGCGGAGGCCGGCTTCGAGTCGACCAGCCGGGTTTACAGCCATGCGCCGCGCAGTCTCGGCATGACGCCTTCGGCATATCGCCGGGGAGGGGCCGGCGAGAGCATCAGCTACGCCGCACGCGCCACAGCCATGGGGCCCTTGTTGATGGCTGCCACCGAGCGCGGCGTGTGCTTCGCGCAATTCGGCGCGAGCACCTCCGCCTTGATCGCGCAACTGAAAAATGAGTTCCCCAATGCAGTACACATCCTCTCGCCCATGGCGGATTCTGCTGCGCTCAACGCTTGGATGCAGGCACTCGACGCGCACATCGCGGGAAACGCCCCGCGGCCCGATCTTCCTCTGGATTTGCGCGGCACAGCCTTTCAGATTCGGGTCTGGAGGTTTCTGCTGCAAATACCCGAGGGCGGCGTCGTGAGCTATGCGGAGCTCGCCGCCGGGGTCGGCGCACCGAAGGCGGTGCGCGCGGCGGCCTCCGCATGCGCAGCCAATCGCATCGCCGTGCTGGTGCCCTGCCATCGGGTGCTGCGCGGCGACGGCGCGCTCGGCGGCTATCGCTGGGGGCTCGAACGCAAGCGGGTATTGATCGATCAGGAGCGGCGGCGCACCTCATGAGCACGCCGCGACGCCCATCTCCCGCCGAGGCCGTCGCCGCGCTCGAGCACGGCGCGCTGCAAGACAGTCTGGACCGGGAGGGTTTTGCGATCACCCCGCCTTTGCTTGACGCGCAAGCCTGCGCGGAACTCGCACGCCTGTACACGGCGGCCGAAGGCACATTTCGCGCGACCGTGACGATGGCGCGGCACGGATTCGGCAGTGGGGAATATAAATACTTCGCACGTCCGCTGCCCGATCTCGTGCAAGCGCTGCGGCGCGCCATGTACGCACGGTTGGCGCCGATCGCCAACGCATGGGAAGAGCGTCTAGGGCGTGCCGCGGACTGGCCCGCCGATCACGATGCGGTGGCGGCGCGTTGCGCTGCCGCCGGCCAAACGCGCCCCACTCCACTGCTCTTGCGCTACGGTCCGGGAGACTACAACTGCCTGCATCAGGATTTGTACGGAGCGATCCACTTTCCACTTCAGGCCATACTTCTGCTCGATCGGCCTGGAATCGATTTCGACGGCGGTGAACTGATTCTCGTCGAGCAGCGTGCACGCCGCCAATCGAGACCCATCGTAGTCCCGCTCGCCCAGGGAGCGTTCGCCGTCATACCGGTGAGGGAGCGGCCCATTCAAGGCATTCGCGGCTCGGCACGAGTCCAGGTCCGCCACGGCGTCTCCAAAGTGGGTCGCGGCGATCGCCGCACTCTGGGCTTGATCTTTCACGACGCCGCTTGAAGCCGGATGGAACGGGCTGCGCGCCGCGAAGTCTAAGAACGCAATGCGTTCGACCACCCCCTGCTTTGTGGTTCTTTCCGCCGCCTTGCTGGCGGCCGCCTGCGGCGGCGGCGTGGGCGGCTCGAACTCCGGCAGTTCACCGCCGCCGCGCGGAACGCTGCTTGAGAGTCCGCCCGCGCTGCTGTCGACTCTCACGGCGGTGAATCTGCTGGCGGAACTCAACCTCGCGGGCAACCTGTTGCTTTCCTCGCTGAGCGGCGCTCCGGTTTGCGACCTTCTCATGTATCACATCCAGTACGAGACGGTGGACGGAGCGAATGAACCCACCACCGCGTCCGCCGTGCTGATGGTGCCGACCGGGCTTGGAGCGAACTGCACCGGCCCGCGGCCGATTCTCCTCTATGCGCACGGCACCACCACCGACCGTGCGTTCACGATGGACAATCTGCAGAATGCCGAGACGCTGAACCTGGTCGCGATATTTGCGACGAAGGGCTACATTGTCGTCGCGCCGAATTACGCCGGCTACGACACATCGACTCTCGATTATCATCCCTATCTCATCGCCGATCAGCAATCCAAGGACATGATCGACGCGCTGACTGCGGCGCGCACGGCGCTGCCGCTCGCCTCCGCGACGCTCACAAAGGACAACGGGCAGCTGTTCATCACCGGCTATTCGCAGGGAGGCTACGTGGCGATGGCGACCCAGCGCGCCATGCAGGCCGCCGGCATGACCGTCACGGCGGCAGCACCCCTGTCGGGTCCGTACGCGCTGGCCGCTTTCGTCGACGCCGTGTTCTACGGCGAGGTCAACGGCGATGCACCGGTGTCCTCGACCTTGCTGCTCACCGCATACCAGAGGGCCTACGGCAACATCTACAGCGACCCTGTCGATGTGTTCGCGAGCCAGTACGCGACCGGCATCGACTCGTTGTTGCCGACCACGACGCCGCGGAGTCAGCTTTACGCAGAGGGGAAGCTTCCGCAGTTCGCGCTGTTCAGCGCGACACCCCCCTGCAGCTTTCGCGGCCGATACACCCGCCACCACCCCTGCAGATCTCGCCGAAGTGTTTGCGCTCGGGATCGGCGCCGGGAATCTGCTGCAGAACAGTTACCGCCTGAGCTATCTCGAGGATGCGCAGTCCAACCCGGACGGCGGCTGGCCGGTGCCGACCAGCGGCATTCCCGCCGCAACGCCCGGTCTGCCGTTGCGCAAGGCGCTGCGCACGAACGACTTGCGAAATTGGGTGCCGGCCGCGCCCGTACTATTGTGCGGCGGCAACATGGACCCGCTCGTCTTCTGGCTCAACACCCAGCTGATGCAGAACTACTGGACGTCGCATGCGCCGGCCTCCGCGCCGATCAGCGTGCTGGATGTCGACTCCGCAGCCACCGCCAACGACCCTTACGCCGATTTGAAGAAGGGTTTTGCCGCCGCAAGAGCTCTGGTTGCCGCCGTCGCGGTGGAGCAAGGCGCGACCGACGGCGGTGCACTCGCGGTCGCCGAGGCGTATCACGCGACGCTGGTGGCGCCGTTTTGTTTCGCAGCGGCCAAAACCTTCCTGGACAACACTTGAGCGCTTGGGCGAAGTGCCTTGGCTCAAGCGGCGGCGCCCAGTATCTCGACCAGCTGAACCCTGCGGTCGCTGGTCGCGGACTCGAATTCAGAGCTGATGGTGATTAAATCCTTTTCGTCGCGGGCGCGCACGACCTTGATGAGGCAGGCACGGTCGCGGCCCCTGCGTTTCGCCTCATAAAGAGCCTTGTCGACCAGACTGATCGCACTGTCGAGCGAAATGTCGGTTGCGGAGCCCGCCATGGGAAAGCAGGCGTAGCCGATGGAAATCGTGCAGCGGATCAAGTGTCCGTTCCACAAAACGGGGTCGCGGCGCACCGCCTGCAGCAGCCTTTCGGCGGTCAGGTCCGCCTGAGTCGGCGTCATCGGCCCGAGCATCGCGAGGAATTCCTCTCCGCCCCATCGCACGAGTTTGTCGTTTTCGCGCAGCGCCGCGGTGAGCCGCTGGCTCATCGCCGCGAGCACCGCGTCGCCCGCCGGATGTCCGTAGGTATCGTTGATGCGCTTGAAGTGATCGAGATCCGCCAGCAGCACGCAGCCCCCGACCGGGCGCCCGCCGTCCACCGCCAAAACGCACTCGTTGAAGTAGCGCCGATTCGACAGCCCCGTCAGCGGATCGTGCTCGCTGCTGAAGCGAAGCCGGTCGTTCGCTTTGCTTACCCGGGCGAACGCCCAGACGAGCGCCGCGCAGATGACGGCGATGAACAGCGCGCCCGCGATAATGAGCTGCTGAAGCAGCCGCTGGCCGCGCATCTCGGAGACCTTGAGCGCATTATCGCGCCGCAGCAGTTCGAGCTCACGCGCCTTGCGTTCATCATCGAATTGCGCCGACAGTTCGAGGAACGCGCGTTGCCGCGTGTTCGTCATGAATTTCTCGCTGATCGCGTCATACCGGTGATAGGCCTGAATGGCCATCATCAGGTAGCCCGCATGTTCGAGCGCATCCGCGTATTCTCTAAGCAATTCTTTGGCATCCAACAGGTCGCTACCTGCGAGCGCTTCGGTGATCGCCCCTTCGGCGAGCTTCTCGCCGGCCTTGATGCTGCCGAGTCCGATATACGCCAGACCCTCGTTGAACAGAGTGATCTGTTCGTCGTCGTGCTGATTCGTGCGCTGCATGATCGGCAGCGCCTGCTTGGAGTACTTGATGGACTCGGCGAAGTCGCGGGTCTTCAGATAGGAATCCCCGAGGTTGACCAGCGCCAGTTCGAGCCATTTGCTGCTCCCGGAGCGCTTGGCATGCTCGAGCCCCTCCAGCGAGGCGCGCCTCTCCTCGGCCCGATCGCCGCGGCGATCCGCGATATCGGCCGCGCGCTCCTCGGTCTCGACCAGCGAAGTCTCGTCGCCCAGGCGGGTCGCCAACCTGCGGGCGGCGGCCAGCTGCACCGTGGCACGGTCGAAATTGCCGCTGTCGGTGTAAATTCGCGCCAACGATAGCATCGCGTGCACGGTGCGCAGGTCGTCGTGCATCTTGTTCGCAAGATCGAGCGCCAGCTCCAGATAGGGAAGCGCCGCTTCGTCCTGCCCGAGGATGCGCAGCACCAGGCCGCGCAAGGTCACTATCCGGTAGCGCTCGGAATCTGAGTCGACCGAGTTGATGTCGATGCCCTTGAGTTCGGCTTCTGCGGCCGCGTACTGGCCGTGCCTGCGCGCCGAATACGCCCGCACGAAGCGGCCGGCGCGAAGGGCAGATGCCCCGCCCGCCGAGGCTATGGCATCGAGGCGCCGGTCGATGCCGTTGACGTCCTCGTCCCGGCCGCTGTCCGCATACACCATGGCGCGAATTTCCAGCATCTCGATTTCCGACGCCGTGGAATCAGCGGGAAGCGGCGGCGCAGCATCGACGATCTGCACCGCACGCTCCGGATCCGACCACTCCAGCATCTCAAGCTGATCGGCAAATGTCGACTTGCCCGGCGCGCCGGAAGCGCGGCCGGAGGACAGCAAAATCGCTCCGACGAGCAGGAAGTGGCTAATTGTTCTCATAATCCGGTCAAACCGACCGCAGTGCAGCACCATATAAGGCGCATTATTGTCTCGTTCGCAACGACGGCGCCGTGATGAAGGTCATCTCTCAAGAGTCACAGCAGGCGAACCCTTACATGAGGGCACAGAATGTGACGTGCATCCTCGCGATAGAGTTCCTGGAAAGACTCAATCGTCGATTGCCGAATAGACGAGATCGCGGTAAAGGGTACGGAAATAATCACGCTGGCCGGGCGCCTGAATGAGCAGTACCGCGAACAACTGCTCCGCCGGATCGACCCAGAATGTGGTACCGGCGAGACCACCCCAAAAGTACTGGCCGACCGACCCCGGCACTTGGGAGATTCCTGCTTGCAGGCGCACGGCAAAGCCGAGCCCGAAACCATAGCCCGGCAGCAACAGATCGGGCGCTCCTGTGATGCTGCCTAGATGATCCGCCGTCATGAGTTCGATGGTCTTGCGGCTCAAGTATCGAACCCCGTCGAGAGTCCCTGCGTTCAGCATCATTTGCAAAAAGCGGGCGTAATCGCCCGCGGTGGACACGAGGCCGCCGCCTGCCGACTCGAACGCGGGAGCATCGCGGACCTCGACCAGCGAAACGGCTGCGCCGCTGTCGGGATCCGTGGCAAAGGCTTCCGCGATGCGCCGGTGATGGCCCGGCGGCACGTGAAATGCGGTGTCGACCATGCCGAGCGGCGCCAGAATGTTTCGCTCGAAAAAATCGCCGAGAGTCTGCCCCGACAGCACTTCGATGAGACGGCCGATCACATCGGTCGAGCGGCTGTACTCCCACTGCGTTCCCGGCTGATGCAGCAGGGGCAGCTTGGCTAACGTCGCCACCTGATCGGCATTGGTCTGCGAGCGGCTGTACACCTTGGCGCCCATGTACATTTTTTGCACGGGGCCGGGGCCGCGGAACTCATAGGTCAGGCCGGAGGTATGACGCAGAAGATCCTGGATGGTGATGGCGCGCGCCGCCGGTACCCGCTCGATCTCCCCGCCGCGCTCCACCGCGACGCGCATGTCGGAGAACTCCGGAAGATACTTGGCGATGGGATCGCTGAGCAGGAATCGCCCTTCCTCCCACAGCATCATCGCCGCGACCGAAGCGATGGGCTTGGTCATGGAGTAGATGCGAAAGATGTCGTCCTTCTTCATCGGGCTGCCCGCGGCGGGATCTCGAAGACCAAAGCTCTCGAAAAAACCCACCCGGCCGCGCCGCGCGATGAGTGCCACCGCGCCTGGGGCACGGCCGCGGTCGATCTCGGCGCGCAACACCCTTTCCAAGCGGGCGAGGCGGCCGGACGAGAGACCGATCTCCCCGGGCGCAGCCTCCGGCAGCGGGTGCTGGGTCACGGCGCGCGCGCTCCGGCCTGCAGCAGTTCCAAACCGGTTGCGTGATTGCGCTGAAAGCCCTTCCAGACAGTGACATTCCCCGTGCCGGGGCTGTACGCATCGTACGCCGGGGTCGGCGTCGCGGCGGGCCAGGCACCTTGGTCCGATTCGGTCACCGGTACGTTCAGATAGGCGTCGCGGCTCTCATCGCCCTTGACGTAGCGATCCAGGAACGCGGTGATGAAATGCGCGTTGATGGCCGTGATGCGATCCTTGCGCCACACCGGATCCTCAAACCAATCCTCATCCCACAGACGCCCGCGCATCCATTCAGGCGCCGGACTCAGTCCGATCTCATGTCCGCCTTCCTTGAATGTCAGAAGGTACCGGTGCGCACCGCTCGCCTGATCGAACATGGCGCGCGCCCCGGTGGCGTAATCCACCGTGTGGTCCTGGTCGCCTGCGATGAGCAGCAGCGGCGTCGTGATGCCGCTCACGCCCTGCGCGCCCCACGCGCCGAGGGCGCCGCCTCCGGCCGGCGAAATCGCCACCACCGCACGCAGGCCTTTCACGGTGATCGAGTCGCTGAGCGCGCCGCCGCGCGCATAGGGCCGCATCAGGCCGCCGGGAACAAGTTTGACCGCACCGCCCTCAGGATCGAGGGTCGCGCCCGCCGCAACCAACACACCGTAGCCGCCCATGGAGTAGCCGATCAACGCCGTGCGCGCCGGGTCCACCCGCTGATCGGCGGCCAGCTGCCGCCGCAACGTCTCTGCCACGAAGGCGATATCCAGAGGACGGCGCATCACGGGTTCCGCCAAACGGGTTCGATCCGTGATCGGCGGATCATCGTGATGAATGGCGGCCACAACATAGCCTTTCGATGCAAGATTTTCAGTCAGCCACGTCATCGCCTGCGGATCGTTGCTGTAGCCGTGCGACACGATCACCAAGGGCAGGTGTAACCCTGCGGGCAGCGCATCCCGCACGGCGATGCCCGGAATCGAAAATCGTGCCGGCGCCGCAGGCGGCTCCGAAGGCAATTGAGCCGTATACACCACTCGCCGCACCCTGGGCGACACATGTGCCGGATACCAAAGGTCCACGATCAAGTCGCGATCCACCCAGGGAGCCTCGCCCTTGGCGGCGTCGTATGCCAGCACGTCGGCCTGATGGTGCTGCACCAAGTGCAGCGTACTGACGCCCACGTCGTAGCTGCCGAGATGCGCGAGCTCGGGGGCATCCACCCCATAGCGGCTGGGCGGCCCGCCCGCGAGGGCCGGCTCCGCGCACATCACCAACGCAAGAAGCAAGAACTGTCTCATACGCACACCTGTGATTGGGAAACCCGATTCTCTCAGGCCAGCGTGACGCTGACCGGGCAATGATCGCTGCCCATGACGTTGGGATGAATCTCGGCGGTCTTCACCGCGCTTCGCAGCTGCTGCGATACGAGGAAGTAGTCGATTCTCCATCCGATATTGCGCGCCCTCGAATTGGCGAAATGGCTCCACCACGAGTAATGCCCATTGCCCTGGGTGAACATCCGAAAGGTGTCGATGAAACCTGCGTCGATGAGATTCTGGAAGCCCGCGCGTTCCTCGTCCGTGAAGCCCTTCTTGCCCCGATTCGGCTTGGGGTTCGCCAGATCGAGCTCGGTGTGCGCCACGTTGAGATCGCCGCAAAATACCACCGGCTTGACCTTCTCCAGCTGCTTGCAGTACGCGAGAAAGGCAGGGTCCCAGTGCTTGAAGCGCAGGGCCAGGCGGCTGAGGTCGTCCTTGGCGTTCGGCGTGTAGACCGTTACCAGGTAGAAATTCTTGTATTCCGCAGTCATGACCCTGCCTTCCTCGGCACTGTCGCGTTCAAGCTCATCGGCAAACGCGAAGCGCTTGGCAAACTCGATCGGAAAGCCGTTGACGACGGACAACGGCTCTTCCTTGGAGAAAATCGCGGTGCCCGAATAGCCCTTCTTCACCGCGGAATTCCAATACTCGCGATAATCGGGCAGGTCGATTTCGAACTGTCCGCGCTCGGCCTTGGTTTCTTGCAGGCAGACGATGTCGGGGCGGTATGAATCGAGGAACGGCTGGAACAAGCCCTTCTTCAGCACGGCGCGGATCCCGTTGACGTTCCAGGAAAAGATCTTCATCGCTTGTTTCTCACCCTATGACCCGCGAGGCCAAACTCCCATTATGCAATGTGGCGGCGCACTTGGCGCGGCGGCCGGCCGGCCGGACGAGGGTAAATTGAACAGTATTGACAATCATTCGCATTCGCGTTCACAATACGTGCATGATCATCTGCGTCTGCAAAGCCGTCTCCGACCGCCAAATACGCGCCGCCGTGAAGAACGGGGCCAGCAGCATGCGCGACCTGACCCGCGACTTGGGGGTGGGTACCTGCTGCGGCAAGTGCGTGCCCGAGGCGAGGGCGGCGCTGTCCGCCACCCTCGACGGCCGGTGCGATTCCATGACCCTGGGCATATTCCCGCAGCCCGGCACGGAAATCGCCGCCTAGGCGCGCCTCCTGCAGGCATACAATCGGGCCGGTCGGCGACGCGCAATTCACAGGGGGCCACCGTGCAGGGCGATGCGAAAGTTCTCGAATTCCTCAACCTCGCGCTCAAGAACGAGCTGACTTCCATCAATCAGTATTTCCTGCACGCACGCATGCTGGACAACTGGGGGATGAAGGGACTCGGCAAGATCGAGTACGACGAATCAATCGATGAAATGAAGCACGCGGACCGGCTGGTCAAGCGCATTCTTTTCCTCGAGGGTCTGCCGAATCTGCAGGATCTCGGCAAGCTGTTCATCGGCGAGGACGTCAAGGAAATACTGCTGTGCGACCTGAAGCTCGAAATGGCAGCACATCCTTTGTATGACTCGGCCATCGCATACTGCGAATCCGTCAAGGACTACGTCACCCGCGAGCTGCTGATCCACATTCAGAAGAGCGAGGAAGAGCACATCGATTTCATCGAAGAGCAGCTGGGCCTCATCGACAAGATGGGGATGCAGAATTACGTGCAGACCGCCACCGGCGAACTGGGCGGGGTCGCCGAGTCGTAGCCACCCGCCGCCCTAGCCGGCCGCCGCGCGCGATTCCCGAACGGCCGGCTGCTTCAGCCACTTCGTGAGCATGGCGGCGAGCGCGGAGCGCTCCACCGGTTTGGCCAGAAAATCGTTCATCCCGCCGGCGAGCGCGCGCGCGCGGTCCTCGGGAAATGCGTTCGCCGTCATGGCAATCACCGGAACGTCGTGATCGAGCACCGCTGAATTGCGATCGCGGATGCTTCGGGTTGCCTCGAAACCGTCCATTTCCGGCATCTGACAGTCCATCAACACCAGCGCGTAGTTGAACTTGCCGAGCATATCGATGGCGTCCCGCCCATGCGGGGCCACATCGACCCGGTACCCCAGCTTGGCCAGCATGTAGACGGCGACGCGCTGATTGACGAAGTTATCCTCGACCAGCAGCAGGCGGCACTCCTGCTCGTCCTTCGGGGCAAGGGACGCCGTGGCGGCCGCCGATTCGCCGGCCGCGGCCGTCAGCACCGGCACATCGGCCGCGAGCGTTGACGGCGCGGCCTGCGCATCCGCGGCGATGAGCGGCAGAGTGAACCAGAAAGTCGACCCGACGCCGGGTTGGCTGGCGACGCCGATCGTGCCGCCCATGAGTTCCACCAAGGTCCTGCTGATGGCGAGCCCCAGCCCCGTCCCGCCGTAGCGCCTGGTGGTCGAGGAATCCGCCTGCAAGAAGCGGCGAAACATCCGATTCATCTGCTCCTCTGCGATGCCGATGCCGCTGTCGGCCACGCTGATCTTGATCTGCGGTCCGTCGAGCCGCGAAACTGCGATGCGAACCGCGCCGTGTTCGGTGAACTTGACCGCATTGCCTGCCAAATTCAGCAACACCTGGCGGATGCGCGCGGGATCTCCCTTGACGAAGGGCGGCAGCGCAGCGTCATAGTCGAGGCTCATCTCGAGATGTCGTTTGGCGGATGCGGCGCGCAGAATCGAGCAGACCTCATTGCACACCGAGCGCAGGTCGATATCGATGTGTTCGAGGGTCATGCGACCCGCTTCGATCTTCGAGTAGTCGAGCACGTCGTTGATGATGGTGAGAAGCGAATCGCCCGAGCTTCGCACCGTCCTCACGAACTCCCGCTGTTCGGCATTGAGCGGGGTTTCGAGCAGCAAATCGGCGAAGCCCAGCACTCCGTTCATGGGAGTGCGTATCTCGTGGCTCATCATGGCGAGAAAGTCGCTCTTGGCATTCGACTCAGCTTCTGCGCGCCGCGCATGAACCTCGGCCTGGCGCTTCGCAGAGGCCAACCGCACTTGAACCCGTCGGTCGCGCCGCCGCGACCGCAGCGCCGTGCGGCTGAGGCGGAACACGACGGTGCCGGTGAGCATGGATAGCACCGCGACCGCCGCCAAGGCGCCCATCCCGGCTCTTCGGATGCCTGCGAGGCGCGCATCGAAGTCCCGCACCCACATGTCGACACCCGCCACGCCGACGAATCGACCCTGCGAGTCGTAGAACGGTGCGTACGCGCTCATGTAGCTGCGTATCGCCTCTTTCACGGGTTCATCGTTCACCGCGATCTCGTGCCGCTCGAGCGAGCGCCGCAGAGTCGGATCCAGCGTGTCGTGCGGCGTCATGATCGGGTCCGGCGCTGCGCCGTCGCCCTCGACGCGATACAGATAGTCGGTGCCCAGGACATAGTAGATGCGGTTCTTGTCGAGAATGGCGGTGTAGACGTAGATGATGTCGGACGTTGCCTTGTGAAATCCGACCAGAGGGGCGAGCAGAGCGAGGTGATCGGCCCCGCCTGCCTGAGCCTGCGACTTGAGAACCCGGTGCCGGTCGCCGTCGACCAGCGACGCTGCGACCCGGGCCAATTGAACGAGTTCGGTGCGCACTGCGCCCAACTGCGCGTCCCGCGCCGAATTCCAGAGATAAAACAGCCCGAGGGAGGCAATGACCATGACGACGCATCCCGCCAGCGTCCCGTGCAGCAGCGGACCGTCGACGCGTCGAATGCGGCGTTTCAAGGTATGCATGGCCAACCCTGGATATCGGCTCACGCGGCCCAAGCTGTAGGGCGCAATAGGGCCGCGGAGCGCGGGCGGCCGCGGATAATGTTCAATTCACTCGATCGCACCCGCGCGGTGCATGGGCCGGCGGCGCATCACCCGCACCGTATCAGCCCGAGCGCGTGCCGGTGAACGTGGCCTTGCCCAGCAGATACCTGGCAACGCCGCTGATGCGGTCCTCTTCGACCGTCGCGGTGAATTTGAATTTCATGCGCATGGGCGAGGTGATCTGGGCCGACCAGTAAAGCGTGTTGCCCTCTACCTTGCCGTCGATGATCTCGACGTAGTAAGAAGCATCCGACAGCGATCCGGTGAGCGTGGCGCCCTCGGCCTTCAGATCGAGGACCCCCGATTTGTCGCCCATCGGGGTGCTGATGGTGATGTTCCACCTGCCGTGCATCGTGCTGAGGACCGCCATGTTCACATTATGCCAGCAATGAACACGCGGCACATTCGCCGCAAGTACTCAGCCGCACCGCGTCCAACCTTTGCATGTCCCGCGCAATCCGGCACCATGATGGAATACGGCAATCCGAGGAATATCGTGAAACGGCTACTCGCGCATTCGATCAACTCCGCCATTCTTGCCTTCGCCACGACTGCGGCTGCCACGGCGTCGACAACAGCGGCCGAGCCCGCGGCCGTGGCTGCACCGCCGATCGAACGCAGTGCACCGACCATTGTGGCGAACGTTCACGGCTACACTCTCGTAGGCACGAAACTGCGGCAGTTCAGCGCGCTCGCATTCGAAGCGGGCAGGGTTCTCGAAATCGGCGATGGCGCGGACCTGCGCTCGAAGTACGCCGCGGCCCGGATGATCGACGGGCACGGTGAGACGCTGCTTCCGGGACTGATCGATGCGCACGGCCACGTGCTCGATCTGGGTTTGGAGAGCGTGCAAATTCAATTGACGGGCACCAAGAGCTTGCAGGCGGCCACGCACACAATTCACGCCTACGCGCAGGCGAACCCGCAGCGCGCATGGCTGCTGGGCGGCGGTTGGAATCAGGTCATCTGGAATCTGGGTCGCTTCCCCACCGCGCAAGAGCTCGACGCCGCCGTCGCCGACCGGCCGGCCGCCCTGGACCGGATCGACGGTCACGCAAAGTGGCTCAACACCAAGGCGCTGCAAGCCGCGGGCATCACCAAGGATACGGCGGATCCCACCGGCGGGCGCATCGAGCGCGATGCCGCGGGCAATCCGTCGGGGGTTTTGGTGGACAAGGCGATGGGCTTGGTCGAGGCGGTGATTCCGAAACTGAACGAGGCCGGACGTCTGGCGGCCCTGCGGGCCGCGATGCGGCACATGAATTCCGTGGGCCTGACCGGAGTCGGCGACGCAGGGGTCGGCGCGGACCTCATTGCCTCCTACAGGAGGCTCGCCGATGAGGGCCTGCTGACGGTGCGGGTGTACGCGATGATCGCCGATACCGGCGCCGACTTCAGCGCGCTGTCCAAGGACGGCCCGCTGCTCAGGCATGCGCAAGACCGGCTCACCGTGCGTTCGGTCAAGCTGTTCGCCGACGGCGCCTTGGGCAGCCGGGGCGCTGCGCTCCTCGCACCCTACGCGGATAAGCCGGAGCAATCCGGCCTCCTGTTCATGACGAACGCCGAGATGCAGCACAAGATGGAAACCGCCCTGCGGGCGGGCTACCAAGTGAACGTTCACGCCATCGGCGATGCGGCCAATCGTCAGGTGCTCGATTGCTTCGAAGCGGCGTACCGCAGCGTCGGCGGACGCCTGCTGCGGAATAGGATCGAACACGCACAAGTGGTCGCGCCCTCCGACATTGCGCGCTTCAAGCAATTGGATTTGATCGCATCCATGCAGCCGACCCATGCGACCGGCGACATGAACATGGCAGAAGCGCGCATCGGCCCGGAACGTCTCAAGGGTGCCTATGCCTGGCGCACATTCCTCGATCAAGGCACCGTGATCGCAGGGGGTTCGGACTTCCCGGTCGAATCCGACAATCCATTCTTCGGCCTGCACGCGGCGGTGACCCGGACCGATCACGCGAATCAGCCCCCGGGCGGCTGGCATCCGGAACAGGCCATGACCTTGCTCGAGGCGTTTCGCGCGTTCACCCTGGATGCGGCCTATGCGGAACATCAGGAACGGAGCTTCGGTTCGCTCGAGCGCGGTAAGTGGGCCGATTTCATCCTCATCGATCGCGACCTGTTCAAGATTCAGCCGGCGGACATCTGGAAGATTCGCGTTCAACAGACCTGGCTGGCGGGCGAGCGGGTTTACCCGCAGCCCTGAGCCAAGGTCCGCCTCGCCGCCCTATACACAGCCGCCCCGGGGTTGCCGCGGACAGGCGCCGCTGCGCGGACAAATGACGCTCGCGGGCGAGTCGAGCGCCTCGGCAATCCATGCGATGTTGAGCACCTGCGAAGCGGCGCGGATCGCGGCAACGGCGCGCTCCGGAATCACACCGTCGCCGCCGCCCTGCCGGCAGGCCTGTGCCACCATGGAGACCATCTCTTCGCCGTCGAAGCCCTGTGCGTCGAGCGCCGGCAATAGATCCACCCCCACCGACAGTACGTGCACTTCGTCCAGCGCATCGCGCGTCAGCAGCGAATGACAGCAGTACAGCCGCGCGCGCTTGCCGTCCTGCATCACCGAGATCTGCGACTTGGGTCTCTGCATCGGAGGCGCCTCGGGAGCGGTCTGCAGCAGGCGAAACACCGCCCACCGAGGACAGGGGTCGGACACCAGGCTCATGTTGCCCCACGGCAGCGGGATGCCGTTGCCGCGATACACGGCGCGCAGATACCCCGGCGGATAAGCGTCGAAGAAGTGCCAATGACGGTAGGGCGACACGGCGGTCATGCGGCGCATGACCAGCGCCGGCGTGACCCCGAGCTTGGCGCAAGCGGCGACGCTGTGCGCTTCGCGAATCAAGAAGCGCCTAAAGGGAACGCGCGGGCATAACAGCGCCCCGGCGAAGAAACTGCACTCGAAATCGCGCCAGGCATACAGCACGTCCTGCGCGCCCATGCCTGCCGCCGAACCTGAGGATTCGCCGTCGCCGGAATGTATCGTGCTGTGCGGCGAGATGGCGCCGTCGCCGTTGTGCAGAATCTTGTGGCCGATGATGAACGCCAGTTCGTACTTCAAGCGTTCCTCTTGATTGCGCAGCCGCTTGTTGATCAGCACCGTTCCCGGCGCCTCGAATTGCGACCGCACCAATGCCCCGTTCGGCTTGCGCGCGTCGCCGTCGAACCAGCGCACGTTCAACGAATGCCGCTTGCAGATCGCCATCACTGCCTCGAGGGTGAGCGGCATTTCGCGTTTGCCGCACTCCTCGGCCGCGCGTTCGATGTCGGGAAAATTGTTGTGGCGGGTCTCCTGCCAGACTCGAATCAGCAGCTGCGCGAATTGCCGTCCCGTCGTGCCGGTTTGCGACAGCAGTTCGGGCAGAGCGTTCTGCAGCAGCTCATGCGTGAATAGAAACGCCGGCTCCAAGGGCATGGCCTCGAGGCCCCCGCGTTCGCGCTGCGCCGGGGCGGCCTCGACGTCGGTGTTCTCGTCGAGAAACCAGCGGGCCTCCTTGCTGAATATGCCCGCCAGCATGTCCAGCATATCGGGCGACGGCATGCGTTTGCCGGTCTCCACCATGCTGAGGTAGGACACTGACGGGGCACCGGCCGCATCGATCTGCACGCAGCGTGCGGAGAGCTCATCGAGGGTGAGGCCGTTGCGCTTGCGCAGCGACCGCAGTTTCGTGCCGAGAAAATGTCCCTGCCGGATCAGTCCTGCCATGTTGATCTCTTCGCGAGCCTTAAGTCCGCGGTTGGGCATCGGTGTGAAATTGACACTGTTAAATTTCTAATGTGTAAATCATCGCTTTTCATACTTTAAGCTTCCTGCAAGCCGAGACGCAAGCTCGCCGCCTTTAACAGCCAGGAGAATCTAATTGAGCGACCAAACGAATGACCGTTGGACCGGCATCCACCGCCCCTACAGCCCGGCAGACGTGGCGCGACTGCGGGGTTCTGTGCACATCGAATACACTTTGGCAAGGCTGGGCGCCGAGAAATTCTGGCGCCAACTGCACACTGAGCCCGTGGTCGCGGGCTTGGGATGCATGTCCGGAAATCAGGCCATTCAAACCGTTCAGGCCGGATTGAAGGCCATCTACTGCTCCGGCTGGCAAGTGGCGGGCGATGCCAATACCGCGGGCGAGGTGTACCCGGATCAGAGCCTGTATCCGGTCGATTCGGTGCCGAAGATGGTCGAACGCATCAATAATGCCTTGCTGCGTACCGATCAAATCCATCACATGGAGGGCAAATCAGGGATCGACTGGCTGGTCCCCATCGTCGCCGACGCCGAAGCAGGATTCGGCGGCAACTTGAACGCCTTTGAGCTGACCAAGTCCTTGATCCGCGCAGGCGCAGGCGCCGTGCACTTCGAGGATCAATTGTCCTCGGCCAAGAAGTGCGGGCACCTGGGCGGCAAGGTACTGGTCTCCACCGCGGAAGCCGTCAACAAGCTCGTCGCCGCGCGCCTCGCGGCCGACGTGCTCGACGTGCCCACGGTGGTCATCGCGCGCACCGACGCCGATGCGGCCGACCTGTTGCTCACCGACCATGATCCCCGCGATCGCCGTTTCCTCACGGGGGAGCGCTCGAGCGAAGGCTTTTTCTATGTCAAGGCCGGCATCGAGCAGGCCATCGACCGCGGCCTGTCCTACGCCCCGTATGCAGACCTCTTGTGGTGCGAAACGTCCAAGCCCGACATGGCCGAAGCGCGGCGCTTCGCCTCCGCCATCCATGCCAAATTTCCAGGCAAGTTGCTCGCTTACAACTGCTCGCCGTCTTTCAATTGGCAGGCCAAGCTCGACACCGCGGCCATGAAGCGCTGGCGCGAGGATCTGGCGGCGCTCGGCTACCGTTTTCAATTCATCACCTTGGCCGGTTGGCACGCGTTGAATCTGTCGATGTTCGAGCTCGCCGCCGCCTATCGAGCGGATGGCATGTTCGGCTACTCGCAGTTGCAGCAGCGCGAATTCGGTCAGGAGAGCGCGGGATACCGGGCCACCAAGCACCAGGCCTTCGTCGGCACCGGTTATTTCGACGCCGTGCAAACCGCCATCACCGCCGGGGCGCATTCCACCGGCGCCATGGCCGGCAGCACCGAGACCGAGCAATTCACGGCGGTGAAATTGCAGCGCGCGACGGCTTGAATGTGCGCATGAGCGCCGCCGCCGCGTCCGCTGCGACTTCTGCGGCCCAGGAGGGGGCCACGGCCAAGGATCACGCCGCGTTGATTGCCGAGCACTTTCGCCGGTACAACGAGGAGTTCGGCCGCATTACGCGGCGCGCCGCGCTCAACTTTCTCGCCGAGGATTGGCACGCGGCGCAGGCCGATGCGGTCGCACGCATCGAGCTCTATGAGCAGCGCGTGGCGCGCGCGGTGGCGGCGGTCGCCGCGCGGCTGTGCGCCAAGCGTACGGATGCGGCGCTGTGGATCGACATCAAAGCGGCCTACGAGGTGACCGTCGCTCGGCGTCCCGACAGCGATTTCTACCGCACTTTCTTCAATTCGGTCACCCGGGACCTGTTCGGCACGGTCGGCGTCAACAGGGAGGTCGAATTTTGCGCGACCAGCGTGGGCCGCGCCTCCGGTGCGGTGCCGATCCGCGTCTATCGGGTGGGCGGCTCGCTGCCGACCGCCGTGCGCGAAGTTCTCAGCGATCTGCCCTTCGGCGCCGCCATCGCCGATATGGACGCGGCGGTGCATCGCATCAGCGCTGAAATCGGCCGATATTTCCAGACGGGGCGCCTGAGCGGTGCGCCCGAGTCGATCGAGCTGATCGAGCCTTTGTTCTACCGCGGCATTCATGCCTTCGTCGTCGGCCGACTGATCGGCGACGGGTCCATTACGCCCTTGGTCCTGGCCTTCACCAACTCATCCGCCGGCGTACTGATCGATGCGGTGATGCTGTCGCGCGCCGACGTGGGCTCGCTGTTCGGCTACTCGCGTTCCTATTTTCACGTGGATCTGCCGGTGGTAAGCGCGGCAATCACGCTGTTGCGATCGTTCATGCCGCGCAAGTCCATCGACGAGCTCTATACCGTGCTGGGCCGCGCCAAGCAGGGCAAGACCGAGCGCTATTTCGCCCTGCAGCGGCATCTGGACAAGTCCATCGACAGTTTCGTGCACGCGCCGGGAGAGCGCGGCCTGGTCATGATCGTATTCACCCTGCCCTCCCACGATCTAGTGTTCAAAGTGATACGCGACCGCTTCGGAGCGCCCAAGGCGTGCAGCCGCGAAGAGGTCATGGAGCGCTACCAATTCGTGTTCCGTCACGATCGTGCCGGCCGCCTGGTCGATGCGCAGGAATTCAAACGCCTGCGGCTGCCGCGCCCGCGTTTCATGCCCGATCTGGCCGATGAGCTGCTGAACGAAGCCGCTCAAAGCTGCCGCATCGAAGGCGAAGACTTGATCGTCGAACATTGCTACATCGAGCGCCGGCTGCGCCCGCTCAACCTGTTCTTGCGCGAGGCCGATCCTGCCGCAGCCGAGTCCGCCCTCATCGACTACGGCAACGCGCTGCGCGATCTCGCCGCCAGCAACGTCTTTCCGGGGGACCTGCTCTTGAAGAATTTCGGCGTGACCAATCACGGACGGGTGATCTTCTACGACTACGATGAGATCTGCCTGGTCACCGACTGTGTGTTCCGCGACCTGCCGCAGGCAAGCTGCGAGGAAGAAGAAACGAGCGGCGAGCCTTGGTTTCACTGCGGACCGCACGACATATTCCCCGAACAATGGCTGCCCTTTCTCTCCATACCGCCTGCGCTGTGCACGGTGTTCACGCAGCATCACGCGGAGTTGCTGACGGCGGCGTGGTGGCGCTCCCTGTCGGCGCGGCTGCTCCCGGCGGCGGCGGCCTGACCTTGGGGGATGGGGAAGCGAGGGAGCGCAGGGACCATAACTATCATATACTTGACCGAATTGGCTAATTTGATAAACTCTTTGTTATGCCAAAGAGGCCACCGGCCTTGCTCACCCTGCCACCGGCGGCGGTTCAAGCACTACGTTCCCTGGGTGAGAACCTGGCTATTGCCCGGGTCAGGCGGCGCGAATCGCAGCGAGCCTGGGCGAGACGTCTCGGGGTCTCGGTTCCCACGCTGATTCGGATGGAACGAGGTGATCCCGGAGTCGGCGCAGGCATTTATACGACTGCATTGTGGCTGATCGGAAGAGCAGGCGCCCTGCCCGAGCTTGCCGCACCCGGCAGCGACCGCGGTGCTCTGGAAAGCGATGTCCGCAGCGCCCTGAAGCGGCGCGCAGTGAGGTCCGCCGCCTCGGCCGAAGCCCGGCTGGGCCGCAAGAAATCCCCAAATGGCTGACCCAGGGGCCGCCGAGAAGTACCGGCCGACCGATCGGTTGCACCTCTGGCTGCTCACGCAACCATGGGCGGCGCGCGACCCAAGGCTCTCATCGACATTGCAGGTGAACAATGGGTCATCAAATTCCCCGCCGGCGATCCCACCGATGTGCCCCTGATCGAGCACGCGGCCATGACGCTGGCGCAGAACGCCGCCTTACGCGTTGCGCGTACCATGCCGGTGCGGCTTAACCATGGACACGCCGTAGCGATCAGGCGCTTCGATCGCGATCGGGGCTGCGGCTGCACTGCCTGTCGGCGTGCGTGGCCTTGCGTGCCTGCCCTCCGGTCAGGCGCTCGGTTTTCAGCAGATGCGCGTCGGCGAGCAACAGGGCGACTCCACCCTCGCCAATGCGCTGTCGATGTCGCACATGTTTTCTCTTGGAAGGGACGCCGCCGTCAAAGAGGCGCGAGCCGTCGCGCGCATCGTCGACGGCTGGAAGGAGCACTTCGAACGCTGCGGCGTGGTTTCCGCAGATGTGGCTCTATACGCGGAACAGATCGACCGTCCGTTCCTGCGCGATCAACGCCGCCGGATCGCCTGAAGATCAGCGCGATTCAATTGCCGCTTTTCACGCGGGCGATCATCGATGCCCTTTCAATGGTGATGGCGGAAGTGCCCGCGGAATTCCGTGTCGGCGGCCTGCTTTTGCTCCGCTGACATGCCGTCGTAAAGTGCGGCGAAGGCCGGAATCAGACGCTGCGTACCCATCGCGTGGGCCGCGGAGATCTCCGCGTAAGATTTGAGGTCGTCCAGCGCAGAAGCCGTCGCCGCATGCTCGGAACGGGTTTTCGTGAGACCGGCGAGTTCCTCGGCGTTCTCACGCATGACCTTGGCGACCGCTTGCCACTGCGGTTCCTGCGCCGGCGTGATCTTGAAGGTGTCGTGCAAGTGGACGATCAGTCCCTCTATGCCGCGCCCGTGCGCGTGTGCCGCAGGTGCACCGGACGTCGTGGCGGACGCGGACGCCGTCGCCGCGCCGTCTTGAGCGGGTGCGAAGCCGGGGCACAGAGCGCATATTCCCAGGCACGCCGCCGCCGCCATCGTTGAGGTTTTTGTCCAAGCGAATCGTCTTGTCTTGGTGGTCAATGTAGTTCTCCATAATGAATTTTGGTTTGCCGATCGCATCAGCGGTGACCGCGCCTGCCGCCGCCATACCCGCGATCATGGCCCCAGTGCTCACCGTGCCAGCGTCTGTCGCGCCAGCCGTCTCCGCCGTACTCCCAACCCGGATTCCCGTAAACAACGCCCGGGCCGTAGTAGAGGGGAGGCGGCGGCGTGTAATACTGCGGTGGCGGATCGTAGTAGACGGGCGGCGGAACCAGCACGGGCGGAACGAAGCCCAGTCCGATGCCGATGTGAACACCTGCATTCGCCGCCGCGGAAAACGCAAGCGCCAGCGCAACGGGGACTATTCGCATCGCAGCTTTGCATGTCATGTCATACCCTCCTCTATCACCACTGGACGCCGGGATACAGGCTTGGAAGCCGCGTGGCCCGGTACATGTCGACTCCCGCAGATACCGCCTGCCAGACGATGGACGGGGAAGTTTCGACAAGCGCCGGCCCCGGCTGAAACTCCTGAACGACGGCGCCGGTTGTCACGGCCGAGAAGTCCGCCTCTATATCGCCGTTGCCGAGCAAATCCGCTTGGCCGCCGAAGAAGCTGTAGAAGGACGGGGGCGCGATATAGTGATGCACGAACGTCGCCGTCATCGCCGATTCATCGATCTGAAGCACGGGAACCGTCGAGTACAGGCAAGGCGGCGCAGCAGCTGTTCCGCAGGTCACCCCGGGCGGGAACACCCGGTCGTCGCCATCGTCGAGCACACCGAGCTCGAAAACGCCGCTCGTAGCCTCACTGAAGAAATTCATGCCGTGCTGCGCGTAAAACCAGTCGGTAGGGTCCACGCCGCCGATGAGCCGAAAATCGCCGCCCTGGCCCAAGCGCCAGAGCACGTCGCCGCTTCCCATCCCGTCTCTGAAATCGATCTTGATGACCCAGTTCTGGTTGCGCACTGATAGCAGCAAATTATGATCATCCGCCGTGTACAAGAGTGCATCGCTGTGGGTCCAATCGGGAAACTGGTACGGATGCCGGTTGACGTCCAAATGATCGAAAGTGCTCCACACCCAATCCGGCTGATAATTTTCATCGACATCGATCAGCACGTCGCCGGCCACATTGACCGTGCCGGAGTAGCCCGTCACGTTGGATATGTCCTTCGCCATGGCGACGAGGAACACGAAATGTCCGTTGGGCAGCGCCAGCATGTCGCGGCTGAACGCGAAGAGGTTGAAGCCGTTGAAGCCGTGGCTGGGCAGCGCCTGATTGAGCGTCGCGAGCGACAGATCATGAATGGTGTTGCCGGCGAGGTCTATTTCACGGATGTCGTTGAGCGTGCCGGCCGGGATTGGCGGGCCGTTCGGAGGCGGCGTGACCGTGAGATTGAGCAGAAAATGCCCATTGGGCAGAAGCTTGATCGGCGTGATTACATTGGCAGGAGTTCCGGCGTACCGATAAGTCCAGATCACGTTTCCTTGAAGGTCCGTCGCGAAGGCCTGGGCCAATGTGGGGTTGTAGGCGGTCGAGCCGAACAGCACCGAAT
This sequence comes from uncultured Gammaproteobacteria bacterium, assembly GCA_963702735.1. Lineage (GTDB taxonomy): Bacteria > Pseudomonadota > Gammaproteobacteria > Steroidobacterales > Steroidobacteraceae > Bog-1198. The sequence goes on from CAVPDW010000006.1 coordinate 323,945, forward strand.
CGAACAGCTCAATGCCGGGCTGCGGAGCCGAGCCATCGGGAGCGGTGACGACAACAGGAACGGTGGGCAGAGGCGCACCCGTCGTGAACACATGATCAGCGTCCGAATAAGTGACGCCGCTCGCCAAGGCGACCAACGCTTGCAAGTGATAGGTCGTCGTCCCCCGCATGCCCGCGACCTCAATGGTCACGGGCCCGCCGGAGTCATTGGACGTTGCGGCCGTCTTCTGCGTCCAGGTGCGAAGGCCATAACTCGTGTCGGTGCCGAACCGGATGCTCACCGAGCCCGCTTGCGGAAGCACCATCGAATACTGTGCGACCTGTGGATTGGCACTGGGCTGCACCTGGCCGGGTTGAAAGAGAGCTATGACGGCGGTGGCGAAATTGCTTTGCGGAGCACTCGCGAGAGAAGCTTCAACCACTACGTTCATACTGTGTGCGGCTGACGGGGCAACGTAGTTGCCATTGCCGTCGATCGTCCCGACGCTCGCGCTTCCGCCCGAGGCGCCGTTGACCGACCAAGCGAGCGGCATTGCGTCAGGGGACGTCGCCGTGAATCGCTGCGATTGCCCGCCGCCAAGAGCAACCTGCGCCGGTGCAATCGTGACGGCGCCAACCTGCTGCGGCACCGGCACTGCGTTTTGCGGCGTGACCGGCGCGGCCGCCGGTTCGCGGGATCCTCCGCCGCATCCCTCGACCATAAGCGAGACCACGCACGCCAACGCAACTGCATTTCGGGCTGGTTCGATCATTGCGCCGGTTGCTTGGAATATCCTGCGTCACGCCCCTTGATCGATGAGGCTAGAACCGATACCCGATCTGAATGGGCAAGTAGTTAACCGGGCCCGCTGCATTGACGTGCTGATAGCGGGCCTCGATGAACCACATACGCCGCTGCGGCAGTGCGAATTCGACACCCAATCCCGCATCCCAACCGAAGTTTGTCACTCCGTGGGCGGCGACTTGCGCCTCGTCGTATCCATAACCATATCCGTACCCGTAGCCGTAGCCATAACCGTATCCATAGCCACCACCGTAGAAGGGCAGCGCCTCGTCGAGCTCGATGCGGGTGTAGTACGCGCCCACGCCTGCAATTCCGTAAGCCCGCACGCCGTAAGCGAGCGGGATGTGATAGAGCACATTGGCGCCGGCGGAGAGGATACTGCCCGTGCCCGAATCGACCGGTTGATTGGTGGCCTGCTGGCCGTTGTTGATGACCGCTATGGTCGCGTTGTATTCGCTGTAATTCATGTCGAATCGAAACTCCAGCGGGTCAAGCCGCGCCGGCGAGAGGCTCACCCCGAAGCCCAACATGTAGCCGCCCTGCAGATAGTTCGCGGTATTGCCCAGCGTTTCGCTATAGCCTCCGGACACGTTGAAATGGGTGCCATTCGACCATTGCGCAGCGGCAATCAGGGGGGCGGAGATTGAAACCGCCAGAAAGACCCACTTGGCAATCTGAAATCTGATCATAGGTGCCACTCCGACGGCCCTTGCATCGACCACCTTGGGAGCCAAAGGCTACATGCCCAACATTAGCCCCCGATTAAAAACCGCTCTTTTGACTTTGTTGTAATTTCAAAATCCGGGCGAATCTGCCGTCAAATACGGCGAGAAGAGGCTCATGAGGGGCTCGCCTGCTCTTGGCGGCCTACAAATCCTTCATCAGCATCAATTTGACGACGCGATGGTCCGTGGCGGCGGTGAGCCCCGCCCCCACCCCCGCTTCGATGTCGAATCGGCGGGTGTGTATGTCGATGACGGAGAACAATTGGTGCGACTGCTTGGCGGTGGGGAGAAAATGGCTTATGCGCCCGAAGTCGTCGTATTCCTCGAGCGCCAGTTTACAGGTAGCGGACACCCTCATGGCCACGCGGGTGGCGGGCACGAATTCCAAGTTCGAGAAGCCGTCATAGGAGTTGTCGACGATGGGATTGAAAATGAAGTCGAAGCGGCCCACGTGGGTTCCGATGATGGGACGGATTTCGGAGGTGTAGCGCCGTTCGTCCCAATGCGCCGTGTTGAAGCTGAACTCCAAATTGACGCCGTAAAACACCTCGCGATCGGCCGCATTCGGGGTGACGAACAACGCTCTGAACTTGAACCCGTTGTACAGCGCGGCATTGTCGCGCGTGATCGAATACAGGGGGAAATACAATCCGGCTTCGAACCAAGGGGCAACCCCGTATGCCCATTCGCTGACTCCGTTGAGCGACTTGTCCGGCTCGATTCCTCCGGGAAAGCTCGGCGTCGTGCTGCCGCTGGAGATGAAGTTGTTGTGCCATGTCAGATTGAAGGCGCCGGGCGCAGCGATGCCGGCGTCATAGACCTGAATCTCATCCGTTTGCGCGCAAACGCCGGACGCGAATACCAAAGACGACAAAACGGCCGCTGAAGCGCGCTGCCGCGGAATGATTCTCATTTCATTGCGCCCGAAATTCAGATCGCGACGATCATAGTCGGCCTCGTTTCGTGATTGGATTCTTTCGCAATCAGGCGGCCGGCTTCGCCGCGCTGAGGTATGCGATCCGTTCGGTGGAGAAATTCCTGCCCGATTCGACCGTCGGCCGGACGATCTGTTCGAAAAAATCCCTCTCCTCCGGCGTGAACCCTTCAGCGAGGATGACGCTCAGCGGCGGCGCCCAGGGATGCGGCGAGCTGTTCAAGAAGACATCCCATGAGGTAATCAGGGACGGCGCGACGTCGATATGGAGTTCCAGGTGGATCTCGGCGAACCCCGATCCGCGGACGAAATTCAGCAGATCGCGTTCGGAATAGTTTGTGATAGGGCTCGCGCCGCACAGCTCTTCGGTGTCCGGAAACTGCGCGGCCTTCCAGCGGTGCAAAAGAGTCAGAAATCGATCCTTGGACCCGGCCGGTTGCGCGTCGACCCGCTTTCTCAAGGCCCTGGCGAAAAAGGCCTCGTCCTGAAGTATCGGTTCGGCAATGGAGAGTCGCCCGCCCGGTTTGAGCACCCGATGAATTTCGCGCAGCGCCGCGCTCTTCTCGGGCACGTACGCGAGAACCGCACGTGTCGCGACCGCATCGAGGGTCGAGTCCGCAATTCCGCCGAGCTTTTCGGCCGAGCATTCGAGAAACGTGCATTGGCCGCGGACGTTGCGCTCCATTGAAACCGCCTCGGCGTGACGCAGCATGGGCGCGGAGATATCGGTCATTGTCACGCGCAGCGAAGGACCGATACGCTCGATGGCTTTGAAGGCGAGCAGACCTTCGCCGGCGCCGATGTCCGCCAGCGACATCCCGGCCGAGAGCTTGGCGGCGTCGAGCACGCGGTCGGCGATGCGTTCCACCACGCCGCGCACGACCTGTGCATAGGCGGCATCATCCGCATGGCGTCGGTGCAGGAGCCACTCGGACCACACATCAGACCGCGTGTCGCGCTTGTCCATCAAGGCGCTCCGATCATCGTCGGACACTTCTGCATCGATGCAACGCCGCTCGCGCTCAGAACTCTGCGCCGGAGCGCCGCGGGCAGGGCGCGCATGATGAATCCCAATGGAAAGGACGATGGAAACGGTCGATGGATGCGTTCCGACTCCTCGGCGCTCGTGACGACCTTCCGAGGCTGCCAACCCGCTCGCTCGAAGAACGCAAACCAGTCGTCCACTTGGAACAAGAATGGCGCTGCTTTCAATTTTTTTGCCCAGGCATGCGGCATTCTGCGCTTACCCGCATTGTCGAAGTCCAAAATCCAGTGCTGAAATGACGGGATGGAGTATAAATCCCCGGCAAGACTCGCGACCTCGTCGTTGGACAAATAGGGGATGACGCCCTCTGCGAGCAACAACGCGCATTTCGAAGTCGCACCATAGCGGGCAAAGACCTCCCTGCGGGATGAGCGGACCGAGAGGTCCAGTCCGATGCGCTCGACGGTGCATGCCGCCTCGCACTGCGACAGGCGGGCATTCTTGAATTCAATGATGGCGGGCAAATCGATTTCCAGCCAGCGCAGACGCGCCGGCAGGTCCATGCGGTAGGGACGAGTATCCAAGCCCGCGCCGATATTCATGACAGTGTCGACCCCCCCGTCCACCGCTTCGCTTATCAGCCGGTCGATTGCGCACGTGCGGACGACCACGCCCCAAGCGACCGATGCCGAGCGCGGAATCGAACGTGCGATACGGCGGCCGCGGTCCCCCGCCAGCACAGAGGCCAACGGATCTTGAAACGCCGGGTGCGGTCTTTCACTCTCGATCGCCCTGAAAGTCGCCACCCATAGGGCGGTATCGGACACACTGGTAACTGCGGCGTCGGTCATGCGTGCGGAGGCTCTCCTTTCGCTTTGTATAGCAAAGCACGGTGGTGTCAAGCGGCAGGGGCCCGCGGCCCCTGCGGGACTGAGACCTGTCGCACACGGACGACAGTGACCGGCGACCGCTTTGTAGTGCAAAATTCCAACATGATCCACCGCGGCGCGATGCGGATTCTATTGCTCGCCGGTCTTGGCATTCTCCCGCCATGGACCGATACTGCGCGCGCCGCTCTCGGCGCCGGCGCCGCAAGCGTTGCTGTCGACGGGGCTGAGTTGCATGGCACGGTCCATACCTATTCCCGGCAATTCTACGATGTTGATGAGATCGCCGCCGACGGAATGCGGGTTCGTCAATACCTGAATCGGGACGGAGTCGTCTTTGCCCTGAGCTGGGCCGGTCCCGTATTGCCGAATTTACAGCGCCTGCTGGGCACGCATTTTGAGGCGTACACAGCGGCGCTGGCGGCGCTCAATCGCCCGGGACTTCACCGTTCCGTGCGGGTGGCGTTGCCCGGCTTGGTGGTGGAGTCCGGCGGGCATCTGCGCGCCTACGCAGGCCGCGCGTACTTGCCCGCGCTGATTCCGGACGGCGTGTCGGCGGCGGAACTGCGCTGAACTTGGGTCGACAACGCCGTATGCGCCCATTCGTTCACATGGCATCCCTACTCTCGGCGACGGCGCTCACCGCCTGTCTCGGCGGCAACGGCACGACGGGAGCCATCAGCACTGCGCCCCGCGCGCTGAATACGCTGGCGCTCACCGTCGACACCGGCCCGGCGGCCGCGCCCGGGGCGATAAATCACGCGTACGTGACGGTGAAGGTATGCAGCCCCGGCAGCCAAACGCAGTGCGCCACCGTCGACCACGTGCTGCTCGATACCGGCTCCAACGGTCTGCGATTGGTCCGCTCCGTTCTCTCCGGGTTCGGCCTCGCGCTGAATGCCGCCACCGACGCACAGGGCAACAACATCGAGGAATGCCTCAGCTTCGGCGGCGGCCAGACTTGGGGGCCCGTGGCGCTCGCCGACGTGACTCTGGCCGGGGAGAGCGCGGCCAAAGTGCCGGTGCAGGTCATGGACGACACGGCCGCCGGTGCGCCGCCGCCGGCAACCTGCGGCGCCAACGGCACGCTGATCAACGGCGTGTCGGGCTTCGACGCGAACGGCGTGCTCGGGGTCGGCGTTTTCGCCCAGGATTGCGGGACGGCGTGCGTCGCTGCGGCAACTCCGTTGCCGCTGTACTACGGATGCACGGCCGCCGCCGTGTGCACGGCCGAGAACCTACCGCTCGTCCAGCAAGTCACGAACCCGGTGGCGATGTTTGCCGCCGACAACAACGGCATCATCGTCGAACTGCCGAATCTGCAGAACGCCAATGGCGATGCGACGGTGCAGGGCACGCTGATTTTCGGAATCGCGACGCAAACCGACAACGCGCTGCCCGCGACACCGCTGACGGTGCTCGGTGCGGATGCCAACGGTGATTTTACCGTCGTTTATAACGGCGGATCGACGGTGCTGCCGGCTCTGATCGATTCGGGAACCGATTCGTATGCGTTCAATGACCCGACCATCGCCGTGTGCGCCTCGGGCCCCTTCGTCGGCTACTACTGTCCGGCGGCGGCCCCGCACAGCGCGTCCGCGGTCAATACCGGGGTGGGCGCGAACAATGCCAGCAGCACCATCGATTTCGCGATCGCCGACCCGAATACCTTTGTGGCCGGCGCGGCGGCCTTCATCGATTTGGGCGGCGGCGGCGGCGCGGCCAACTTTACCTGGGGCATGCCGTTTTTCTACGGCAGAACGATCTATATAGGGATCGACCAGCGCGCGGCCGGTGTCTACACAGGGCCTTATTACGCCTACTGACGTTGCACCATCTCGGCCTAGCCGGCGAGCTCATTGGCGATCGATGCGAATCCCCGGCCGGCCGCCACATCGCGCGCCGACACGCCGGCATGATTGCGCAGCGCACGATTGGCCCCCGCGGCCACCAGCAAATGGCAAATGGCGCCGTAGCCGCCGCGACTCGCGGCGATGAGCGCGGTATCGCCTGATTCGCTCTGTACATCGAGACTCGCCGAGCGGGCGAGAAGCGCTTTGACCACTTCGACATGTCCCATGGACGCTGCGATCATCAGCGCGGTATCGCCGCCGGCGCTGCGCCGGTTGATCTGCGCTGCCGAGCCCATGAACGGCAACAACACGGCGGCCTCGTTCTGTGCAGCGGCGGCGTGCAGCACGGTGAGGCCGCGGGCATCGGCGGCCTCCTGATTCGCGCCGGCGGCAAGCAACGCATCCACGGCATCGCGCGAGCCGGAGGCGGCCGCATACCACAATGCGGTGCGCCCTTCGCGGTCGTCCGTGTCCACACGGGCGTGATGTTCAAGGAGAATCTTGATCATCGCCGCCTTGCCCGCCGCGGACGCGAGCATCAGAGGCGTGTGGCCGTGGCGGTCGGTGGCTTCAGGGCTGGCACCGGCATTGAGGAGCAGCTGCGCCGCCTCTTCCGAGTGCGCCGCGCCGAGCGCGGCGAGCAGCGGGGTGTGTTCGGCGGCGGCATGGGCATCGGCGCCGACGCCGGCCGCGAGCAGCGCCCTGATGACGGTGAGGTCGTTGCGGCTCGCGGTCAGCCACAGCACGCTGTGCCCCGCATGATCGACGGCGGTCGCATCTGCGCCGTGCGCCAGCAGCAGTTGCAGGCTCTCGATGGCATGCGCATCCGCGGCCGCCTGCAACAGGCGATCGCCCTGCGGCAGGCGCAGATTGGCGTCGCCGCCGGCGCCGAGCAACTGCCGCACGGCGGCTGCATCGTTGCGCGAAACGGCGAGCGCGAGCGGTGGCCAGCCGCGATAAATGTCGCCCGGGTGCGCCGGATCGAACTTGCCGTTCTGGCGTCCGTCGACGGGCGCGACCAGAGCGGCGCGGACGCCCAGCGACCGCAGTTCCGCGGCAGCCGCGTCGGCGCCGACGGCGATCGCATCGTCAAGCGCGGTGTAGCCGCGGCTGTCGCGTGCCTCGAGCAGCGCACCGGCGCGCTGCAAGGTTCGGATGGATTCCGGTTGATTGGCCCGCGCCGCGTAAAAGAGCGCGGTGCGCTGCTCGGCGTCCACCGCTTCGGTTTTGGCACCGTGGCGCAGCAGCAATTCCAGGGTTGCCGGATCGGGCCGCTCGGCGGCTATCATCAGCGCGGTAGTGCCGGCCGTGTCCGCGGCGCCCAGGTCGGCACCCAGCTCCAGCAGCGTCGCCGCCGCTGCGGTGCTGCCTGCCTCGGCCGCATAGGACAGCGGCCCGCGCCCAAATTCATCGCGCACCGCCGCACCCGCGGCTCCCAGCCGCTTCAGTTCGGCGGCGTCATCCTTGCGCGCGCAGTCGAATACCCATGCCGCCAGCAGCGCCGGATCGGTGGCGCCGACGTACTCACGGTCGAGCAACGGCCGGCCCGACTTCAGCGCCTCGATGGCGCGCACATAACCCAATTTTGCCGAGCGCTCCAGCCACTGCCGCGCCGCCTCGGGCGGCGTGCCCGGCTGATGCGCGAGTTCTCCGGACAGCACATAGGCCGCCGCCGCGTGTCCATGCTCGGCGGCCGACCGCAGCAGTTCGCGGGCATGCGACGGATCGGACGCCACGCCCACGCCGTTCAAGTACATGAGCCCGAGCAGATACTCGGCCTCGGCGCCGCCGGAGGCCTTGAGCAGCTCGATCGCCCTGCCGAATTGCAGAGTACGCAGCGCCGCGCGCGCCGGTTCGAGAGGATCCTTCGGCTTGACATGCTTGACCGGAGCGGCAGCCGCGCTCAGACACAGCAGGCAGCATAGTGCCGCTGCACCGCGCCGCGAGCTGCGAGCCATCCTCCTCATGCGGTGCCGTACTTGGTTTCGACGTGGATGCCGATCGAGCGCAGGAAATCGTTCGGCAGGATGCCGCCCGCGCTCACGATCACGGCGTCATTGCCCAGTTTCAATTCCCGCCCGGATTCCTTCAGGAGCACCGCGTCGGGATGGATCTCGCGGACCTGGGAATTGAGCAGAACCTTGAGCCGGCCGCCGGCGCTCGCCGCATCGACGCGCTGGCGGTTCTTTTGCTTCGCGCGCTGAAAGGCCTCGCCCCGATAGGACAGCGTCACCGCGGTGTCGCCCAGCTCGGCAATGCTGGCCGCCGCCTCGAGCGCGCTGTCGCCGCCTCCGACGACAATGACCTTCTGACCGCGGTATTGTTCCGGGTCGATCAGCCGGTACACCACTTTCGGCAGCTCTTCTCCCGGCACGCCGAGCTTGCGCGGCGTGCCGCGACGGCCGATCGCCAGCAGTATGGTCGAGGCCACGTATTGCCGTGTGCTCGTCTTTACGTGAAACACGCCGTCCTTGTTTTCCACCGTCTCCACACGCTCCTGATAGCTGATCTTCAAGCCGTTGTGCTTGCACGCGTTTGTCCAGAATTTCAGCAGCTCCTCCTTGGAGGTATTGCGAAAGTGCACTTTGCCGATGATGGGCAATTCCACGGGCGCAGTCATCACGAGCTTGCCGCGGGGATATTGAAACACCGCGCCGCCGAGCGAGTCCTGTTCGACCGTCTGATAATTCAATCCCAGCTTGCGGGCGGCCAACGAAGCGGCGAGTCCCGCGGGCCCCGCGCCGACGATCAACACATCGAGTGCGCCGGCGCGCTTCACCCCCGCCTTGGCGATCGACTCGAGCGCCTGCTGACCCTGCATCAGCGCATTCTTGATCAATCCCATGCCGCCCAGCTCGCCGGCCACATAAATGCCCGGCACATTGGACTCGAATTTCGGCTTGAGTACCGGGATATCCAGGCCCCGCCGCTCGGTGCCGAATACCAGGGTGATGGCATCGAAGGGACAGACGACCTTGCACGCGCCATGTCCGATGCAATCGGCCGGGCCGACCAGCACCGCCTTGCCGTCGATCAGGCCGAGCACCTCGTGATGCGGTTGCTCCGGGCAGGCCTTGACGCAGGCTCCGCATCCCAAACACCTGGCCGCGTCGATGAGCGGATGCAACGAGGCAGGCTCGGTCATGCCGGCCGCGATGGCCTCCGCTTGCGCGCGGCGGTGTGCCGCATGGATGCGCCGCTGACGCAGGACATACACCAGCAAAATTACTGCACACGGCAGCCCGTAGAGCGCGAGCGACCAGAAAAGATCCATGCTGAGCAAGCTCACTGAGGTCACGGTGGAGGGCTCAACCTAGGCTAAAGATCATGATCGCAACAATCTGCGAATTACGTCACATGTCAAAGCGTCGCAAAGCATCGACAGCCCCGCAGAGTGTCGCCTCCAGCACACATGTTGCGGCCGCAAACAATCATGATTAACTTTGAATTGCAAAGTTTTGCAAAGGCCCGACGGATGACATAAGCCCGTTGAGTTTCTGACGACTTCCTTTGGCCTTCGGAGGAGATGCATCGGTGTTGACTGGGTTCCTGGCGGGCGTGCTGGCCACGCTGGCCTCCTTCTTGGTTGTACTGCCCTGGCTGCGCAAACTGCCGGGACTCGGCCGGCTGTCGACCGTTCCCTGGGCCACGGCGGTCGGCGCGGGTCTGATCGTGACCGCGGCGCTCGGCCTGCATCGGTGGCTTGCGACTCCTGATCTCCCGCCTCAACCGAGCGCGCAGGCCTCGTCCAATGCCGCCGCCGCGATCAACCCCTTCACCGATGCGATCCGGGCGTCCGGCGATCTGACCAATCCGAATCCTGCGACCAAACCCGCCGCGGGCTCCATGGAGAGCGCCATCGCCGCCCTCGAAGCGCGACTGGCCAAGAGCGGCGGCTCCGCCGGCGACTGGGAGTTGCTGGCGAAATCCTATGAATTCGTGCACCGCCCCGGGGACGCCGCCAAGGCGCGTGCCAGGCAATTGCCGCATCAGGCGCAGGCCGCCGACGACGCCGCGGCAGGCACCGAGGCGCCCGCCACGGCGGCGCCCGCCTTGTCGGCCGATTCCTTGAAGCTGCTCGCCAAGGCGGACAAAGCCCGACAGAACCAAGACTTGAAAGAAGCTGCAAGCATCTATGCAGGACTTGCGGCTCGCGGGCAGATGACCGCGGACAGCTGGGCCGACTATGCGGACACCGCGGCCAGCCTGCAGCACAGCAAGCTCGCGGGCGAGCCGGAGGCCTATGTGGCGAAGGCGCTCGCGCTCAACCCGCGGCATCCGAAGGCGCTATGGCTCAAAGCCAGCGCCGATGAAGAGGCGGGCCGGTTTAGCGACGCGGCCCTCGTTTGGCAGCGGCTGCGGACGGTGCTGGCGGCGAATTCCGCAGATGCCAAGATCGTCGAGGCCAATCTTCAGCAGGACATGAAATTGGCGGGAACCGCGGGGCCGGGCGCCTCCGTCAGCGGCGAGGTGTCCCTCGCCGCGGCCTTGAACGGCAAAGCAACCGCCGGTGCAACGCTGTTCATCGTCGCCAAATCCGTCGACTCCCCCGGCCCTCCGGTGGCCGTATACCGCGGCAGTGTGTCGAACTGGCCCGTCAAGTTCACATTGGACGACTCATCGTCGATGTTGCCTGGACGAAACCTCTCGAACGCGGGCCGCGTGACGATCGAGGCCCGAGTTTCCCAGAGCGGGCAGCCGCTGCCGGCGGCCGGCGACCTGCAAGGTTCGACCGGGATCATCAATCCGGCCGATCACCGGCCGCTGAAGATATTGATCGATCGGGTGATCACATGAGCGTCGCCGCGCATCGCGTTCAATCGATCATCAGGGCACCGCGTTTGCGATGGCCCATCATTTGGACGGTGGTGGTTGCGGCAGTTCTGTTCTGGGGCAGCCATGCGCACCTGGAGCGCTACATCACGCCGCAGCGCGGTGTCGGCTACTGGCTGGGAATCTTCGGCGGCTCGATGATGCTGCTGCTGCTGATCTATTCGGCGCGCAAGCGCGCCCCGTGGCTCGCCTGGCTCGGCGGAATCCCGGCATGGTTCGAGTTTCACATGGTACTGGGGGTCGTCGGACCGATCCTGGTGCTGTTTCACGCGAACTTCAGCCTCGGCGCCACCAACAGCAATGTGGCGCTGATCTCGATGTTGTTGGTCGCCGGGAGCGGCGTCATCGGCCGCTACATCTACACCCGATTGCATGCGCAGCTCGACGGTCACGAAGATACGCTGGAGCAGCTCAAGGCGGTCGGCGAGCGCTTGCGCACCCAAACCACCTCGATCTCATTCCTGCCGGGATTGCTCGACGCGATCGACCGCGTGGAGAAGCGACTCATCGAGCCCCCCAAAGGAATCGGCCGGCGGTTCCTTCACTTGATCAGCGGCGCTCCCCGCTTAGGCATGGCGCGCTGGCTGGTGCGCCGGGAAATCAAACGCGCCGTCGCCATCAAGGTCACCAGCCGGGAAACGGCCCTGATCGCGCAGCACGCGCAACGCATCGCCGCGGTGGCCCGCAACTACGCCGATCGGCGCCTCGAGGCCGGCCGGCGCATGGCGGAATATCAGGTGTATGCGCGATTGTTTTCGCTGTGGCACGTGCTGCACATTCCGCTGTTCTTCATGTTGTTGATCGCCGGCATCGTGCACGTGGTCGCGATCAACGTGTATTGATCCGAAGGTCATGGGAGCACAGGGACGTGGCGGGTCGGTTGGGATGGCGTGGATGATGACAGTCTGCTTGCTGGCGGCCTCGAGCGCGTTCGCGGCCAATGTGGAAACCTTGCTGATGCCGGGCAAGGTGACGCGTGCCCATGAAAAGCAGGAGGCGGACTGTTCCAACTGCCACGACCGCTCGAACGTGCGAACCCAGAGCGCCCTGTGCCTCGACTGTCACAAGGAGGTCGCCGCCGACGTACGGCAGAAGACAGGGTTTCACGGCCGCATGCCCAACGCCGGCGCCGGTGAATGCAAAGCCTGCCATACCGAGCACAAGGGCCGCGCGGCCGATATCGTGCAGCTTGAGCCGCGCGCAATTCGATCATCACCTCACCGACTTCACCCTCGAGGGCGAACATTCGGCGCTCGCCTGCGACGCCTGCCACAAGGCGGGCGATGCCATGGCGCAAGGCGCCCGCAACCTGCGCCGGCTGCCACAAGGCCGAGGACCCTCACCACGGGCAGTTCACGCAGTCCTGCGGCGAATGCCACAGCTCCTTGAGCTGGGCCGGCGGACGCTTCGATCACGACAAGACCGAGTTCAAGTTGACGGGCGCTCACGCCGCAGTGACCTGCAATGCGTGTCACGTCGGCGGCCGCTATCAATCGACACCCAAGAGCTGCGTCGGCTGCCACGCGACCGACGATGAGCATCGCGGATCGCGCGGTGCAGACTGCGGCAAGTGTCACGTGACCAAGGAATGGAAGACCGCGAAATTCGACCACCTGAAGGAGACCGGCTACGAGCTCCTCGGCGTGCACGCGCAGGTCGACTGCCTCGCCTGCCATCGCAGCGGCAACTACAAGGACAAGATTCCGAAGGACTGCAACGGCTGCCACCGGGCCGACGATGCGCACGCCGCGCGCTTCGGCGCGAAGTGCGAGGATTGCCACGACAACGAGCGCTGGCAGCCGGTGACCTACGATCACGCCGCGAAGACGAAATTCGCGCTCGTGGGGGCGCACGCCAAGATCGACTGCCACGTCTGCCACACGGCGGTCGCGGCCACCCAGAAGCTCGGCCACCGACTGCGCCGGTTGCCATCGCAGCGAAGATCCGCACGGCGGCAAGGTAAAGGGCGGCTGCGAGAACTGCCACGGCCAGAAGACTTGGCGTCTCCGAGATCGCCTTCGATCACGATCTGACCAAGTTCCCGCTGCTCGGTCTGCACCGCGTCGTCAGCTGCGCGCAATGCCACGCGACTCTGGCCTTCAGCCGGGCGCCTGCGGCCTGCGTCGACTGCCATTCGCACGATGACGTGCACAAGGGCGGCCTCGGCAAGAAGTGCGACAGCTGCCATTCGCCCAACGGCTGGCCGCTGTGGGTTTTCGATCACGCCAAGGAAACTCATTTTCCGCTGCTCGGCGCCCACGCCAAACTGCAGTGCGCCGAATGCCATCGCGACCCGCCCGGCACCGTGAAGATGTCGCAGCAGTGCGGCAGCTGCCACCACAAGGATGACCGGCATCTGGGCGAGTACGGCGCGCAGTGCGACCGCTGCCATACGAGCATTTCCTGGAAAGGCGCGCGGATGCAGTAGGCAACGCAACGTGAACCTTCGCCGCACATTGGGATGGATCGCGCCGCTTGCCGCTGGCATTCTGGGCTGCTCGCGCCGTCGTGGCGCTGCGTCCGGCGGCCGCGCCGCCGATCACCGTGCCGTTCGATCACTTGACGACCGGCTTCGAGCTCGACGGCGTGCATCGCGATCTGCCGTGCGAATCCTGTCACTTGAACGCGGTCTTCAGGGGCACGCCGCGGGATTGCGGCACCTGCCATATCAGCGGTTCGCAGTTCAACGCGACGCCGAAGACCGCCACGCACATTCCAAGCACGAACAATTGCGCGGCCTGCCACAACACCATCTCGTTCCGCCCGAGCGTGCAACTTCGATCACGCCGAAGGTCATGGGCAGCTGCGTCAGCTGCCACAACGGCACGATTGCCCAGGGCGAGGGGCCGACCCATCCGGCCACCAGCCAAGACTGCGCGTCCTGCCACACGGTGATGAGCTGGAATCCGCCCAAGGCGGTCGATCACACGCAGATTCCGATGGCGGTCGCCGGCTTCTGCATCATCTGCCACAACGGCGTGCAGGCCTCGGGCAAGCCGGCGAGCCACATCGCCACGAATCTCGAGTGCGGCGATTGCCACCTCACGACCCTGGCTCGGCGCGACCTTCGACCACACAGGCATCACGAGCGGCTGCGTGAGCTGCCACAACGGCACCAAGGCGGTGGGCAAGCAGGGCAACCACATGCCCACCACCAATCTGTGCGAGAACTGCCATACCACCGGCATCGGCACCAAGACGCCGAATTGGGTGCCGTCGCTGTTCGATCACACGCAGATGACGGTGACGACCTGCCAAACCTGCCACAGCGGCAGCGTCAAGATCTCCACCGGGTTCGTCTCCGGGCCAGCCGGCCAATCACGTGCCGCCGATTCCCTCGGCCATCGACTGCGGCATCTGCCACGGCAACAACCCGGCGCGGAAACCTGGACCGTGCTCGCCGCCAGCATTCCGACGCTGCACACCGGCCTGCAACGTGAGCAATTGCCTGATGTGCCATGCCGGGGAGACATTCGCGGGCGTGCCGGCCCCCTACATTCCGATGTCGATCTCCGGCGTCTCGCCGACCAAGACGACGCCGCTCGCGCCGCCGCACATCCCGATCCTCGCAGGCACCGATTGCAGCGCCTGCCACGGCGCCGCCTATCAAGCCGGCGGCTTCGGTCCGGCGACCGCGATGAGCGCCGCGAAGCACGCCTTCGTGTCCACCACCTGCGACACCTGCCATGACACCGGCAAGAGCTTCTATGTCGGCAGCGGCACGCCGCTGCAACTGCGGCCGGCGGATCACGTGAGCAGCAGCGACCCGCGCATGGCCACCGAGCGATTGCTCGGTGTGCCACGAGACCAAGGACTGGGTCAGCACCGTGCATGCCGGTCGGGCACATGCCGAATCCCGAGCAATCTGACCTGCGTGCAGTGCCATGCCTCCGCGCCGAGCGACTACACGCCGGCGACGCTGGCGGCCTATCCGGCGCTGCATACCGGCATCACCGCCAATTGCGGCCTGTGCCACGGCAATAACGACGACGGCGCTCACCTGGGCCAACAACTTCACGCCCAAGGATGCGCTGCTCACGCCCGTCGCACATTCCATACCTGTCGGGCACCGACTGCAGCTCCTGTCACGCGGCGAACTATGCGGCCGGCGGCTTCGGTCCCACGAGCATGAGCGCGGCCAAGCATGCCTTCGTGCCGACGGCCTGCGACACCTGCCATGAAGCGGGCTTGAGCTTCTACATGGGTGCATCGACCCCGCGCTGCAGGGCCGCCCCGCGGATCACATGCTCCGAGCGGCAATCCGCAGCAGAATCCGGCGACTGCTCGGGTTGCCATGAGACCGACCGACTGGAACACCACCATCATGCCGGCCGGGCATATGCCGAACCCCGGCAACCAGGCCTGCGCGGTCTGCCACACGGCGATCAGCGGCACGCAGCGAGCTACGCGACGCTCGCGAGCATCGCGGTGCTGCACACCGGCATCAGCACCGGCTGCGCGCAGTGCCACGGCGCCACCGCGCAGCTGACCTTCTACAACAACAACGACAACCCGAAGGACGGCGGTTCTCACGCCGCCGCACATCCCTTATTTGCACGGCACCGACTGCAGCACCTGCCACGCCGCGAACTATGTCGCCGGCGGCTTCGGCCCGACGAACATGAGTGCCGCCAAGCATGCCTTCGTGCCCACGACCTGCGATACCTGCCATGAGGCGGGCTTGAGCTTCTACATGGGTGCCTCGACGCCCGCGCTGCAGGGCCGGCCCGCCGATCACATGACCCCCACGGGCACGCCGCAGCAGCAGACCGGCGACTGTTCAGGCTGCCATGAACACCACCGATTGGAACTCCACGGCGCTGCCCGCGGGCCACATGCCGAATCCGGGCAACCAGCAGTGCACCACCTGCCACACGTCGGCGCCCGGCAACTACGCGCCGCTGGCGGCGAACTCGGTGCTGCACACCGGCATCAGCACCGGCTGCGCCCAGTGCCACGGCGGCGCGGCGGCGCTGACCTTCTACAACAACAACGACAATCCGAAATCCGCGGTGCTCGCGCCGCCGCACATTCCGGCATTCACCGGCAGCGACTGCAGCAATTGCCATACCTCGGCGACGTTCGCGGTCGGCGGCTTCGGGCCGATGAACATGACGCAGGCCACGCATGCCTTCCTCGGGCACGCACCTGCGATACCTGCCACGAAGCCGGATTGAGTTTCTACATGGGCGCGGCGAGTCCCGGGCTGCAGGGCCGGCCGGCCGATCACACGGCCGGGCAACAAGTCGCGCCCAACGACTGCAGCTCTGTGCCACACCACGGCCAACTGGAACAGCACCGTCCTGCCCACGGGGCACATGCCGAATCCGGGCAATCAAGCCTGCAATGTCTGCCATACGGCTGCGCCGACCAACTATGCACACGCTCGCCGCCAACTCGGTCCTGCACACCGGCATCAGCAGCGGCTGCGCCCAGTGCCACGGCGGCACGACGCAGCTGACCTTCTACAACAACACGACAACCCAAGGATCGGCGGTGCTCACCCCGCCGCACATTCCGTATCTCTCCGGCACCGACTGCGGCTCCTGCCATGCCTCGACCACCTACGCGGTCGGCGGCTTCGGGCCGATGAACATGACCCAGGCCACGCACGCCTTCGTCGGCACGACCTGCGACACTTGCCATGAAGCGGGCTTGAGCTTCTACATGGGCGCGGCGAGTCCTGCGCTGCAGGGCCGGCCGGCCGATCACACTCGGGCCAGATGGTCGCGCCGAACGACTGCAGCATCTGCCACACCACGGCCAACTGGAACACCACCGCCCTGCCCGCGGGCCACATGCCGAATCCCGGCAACCAGGCCTGCACGCGTCTGCCATACGGCGGCGCCGGCCAACTACGACCACGCTCGCGGCCAACGCCGTGCTGCACACCGGCATCACCAGCGGCTGCATCAGCTGCCATGGCGCACCGAATGCGGCGCCGCCGGTGTTCTATTTGAACTACACGCCCAAGGATGCGGTGCTCTCGCCGGTGCACATCCCGACCAGCACCACGCCCTGCGAGAGCTGCCACGCGGTGAGCTTCACCGCGTTCAGCGGCACCACGATGAACTGCGGCCAAGCACACCTCGATGTTCGCGGTGATCGGCAGGACCTGCGACGCATGCCACGACCTCTCCACCTTGAAATTCTACGGCGTGACCAATCTGACCACGCGCCCGAGCGGCCATCATGTGGGCCAGGACTGCAGCGGCTGCCACAACCCGAACAACTGGGACGGCGGCAACGCGAGAAGGACAAGTCGCGGCGGCCGCTGCGCGCGACGCGGTACCGCGGTGATCGGCACCGTCGTTGCCGCTGCCGCGCCGGCGCCGCGCTCGCACGCGCGCGGCACACTTGCGGCGCTGCGGCGCGGCGCCGTTCGCGGCGCCTGTCGCACGCCGGGCGTGACCGGCAACTGCGCAGGCTGCCACAACGGCACGTTGGCGGCGGGCAAGGGGCCGGCGCACATCGCGAGCAACAATGCCTGCCAGAACTGCCACACGATCTTCGCCTGGCTGCCGGCGCGCTTCGATCACCAGGGGGTCACCGCAGCGTGCGTGAGCTGCCACAACGGCGCGCTGGCGCCGGGCAAGCCGGCGCAGCACATGCAGACGAATCTGGACTGCGGCGCCTGCCACGGCACGCTCGCATGGACCCGTGGCCTTCAGCCACCTGGGACTCAGCGCGTCCTGCGTCAGCTGCCACAACGGCATCACCGCGACAGGCAAACAGGTACAGCACGTCAACACCGTTCTGGACTGCGGCAGCTGCCACAACACCTTGAACTGGACCGTCGTCGGCGCCCCCGCCGCGCGCCCCCGACCTTTGATTTCGATCCCACGCAATTCGCCCGGCGGTTCCAACAAGTGAATCGACGCTGCGAATCCTGCGTCTCTGCGCGGGCAGGCGTCGCGGCTGCGTGCGCTTGTACTGCTGTCCGGCTTGGCGGGCCTGCACGACTCATCGCAGGCCGCCACCCAGCCGGCCATGCCGATCGGGCCTCTGGTGCAGGTCATCGACACCGACCTGCGCGACGATCACGCCGATATCTCGGTGCAGTTCTCCTGCTCCGTTCGCTACATCGCAAACGCGCCCATCAACCACGGCAACAGCACCAAGATCACGCTGCGGCTCGGACCGGATTGCGGCTCTCTGCTCAATGCATTTCCGCCGGAGATGCCGCTGGTCGGCGGAGGCGGTGATCTGGTGACCGGCGCGCGCGTCGATTCGATCGTGCCCGGAGAAGTGACCCTGGAGATAGCTGGTCGAGGGAGCTGGACTTCGTCATGGCACCGACCGCGAGCGGGCTCGGCTTGCGCGTGCGCCTGATCGGCACCAACCGCCGCAGAGGCAGCGCGCTTCTTGGCCGAGATCGAGGCGCCTCAGGGCTATGCGGTCAATCTCGAATCCTCGCCAGACACCGTTCGAGCGCGGCAAGGTCGAGGCGGCGGCGGCGGCCCTGAAGACGCAGGCCTACGTGTCGGAGACCGACATCGAGGACACGCACTGGTACCGGCTGCGCGTCGGACCCGTTCGCGACGCGCGCGGAAGCCGAGCGCGTGCTGCAAATCGCGCAGGCGCGCTTATCCGCGCGCCTGGCTCGCGGTCAACGATGAGCAAACCGATCTGACCGTCGTCGAGCGCGCCGGCGTGCAATCGTCCGCCAGCGAGCGTCCCGACCGATCCGCCGCTGCCGGACGAGCAGCGCGCGCAGATCCTGCGCGATGCGCGCACCGCCCTCGAGAAGCATCAGTATCCGGAGGCCGTCGATTTGCTCAACTCGTCTGCTGCGCCAGCCCGAATACCCGGCGCGCGCCGATGCACAGGAACTGATGGGCCTGGTGCGCGAGCGGGCCGGCCAGCTGGCGCAGGCCAAGGCCGAATACGAGGAGTACTTGCGCCGCTATCCGGACGGCGCGGGCGCCGCGCGCGTGCGCGCTCGCTTGCAGGCGCTCGCTCAGGCGTCGCTCGGTCACCCAAAACGACCGGCGAATTCGGCAGCCGCTGCGAATAGCCGCTGGACCATGGCGGGCAGCGCGGCGCTCACCTATCAGTACGGCAAGGATCAGGTGGTATCGGCCGGCACGACCACCACGACCACCGCTGTCAACGCCGCGCTCGTTTACGGCGATCTGCTGCTGCGCGACCGCGGCGAGCGCTATGACTTCACCGCCCGCGTGGATGCCGGCTACACGCAAAATCTGGTGACCACCTTCGGCGGCAGCCAGGACCGCACCACCGCGGCCTACGTCGAGCTGACCGACCGCAACTTCGGCCTGACCGGCCGGCTCGGGCGCCAGTCGCTCGCCAGCCAGGGCGTCATCGGGCTTTTCGACGGGCTGTTCGTCGGCTATCAGGTCAACCCGAGGATGGTCGGTGAGCGCGGCGGCCGGCCTGCCCGCCTACACCAGCTATTCCGCACTTCTCGACGCAGGAGAAATTCGGCACGGTGACGGCCGAATACGGTCCCGTCCGGCAGGCTTGGGTGTTCGACGCCTATCTGTTCGATGAGACGGACGCGGGATGCGACCGAGCGGCGCTCGGTCGGCTTCCAGACCCGCTATTCCGCGCCCGGCGCGCACGGCGGTGGTGCTGGTCGACTACGACATCTATTTTCAGCAGCTCAACTCGGCGACGCTGATCGGCAACTCCAAAGTCGGAGAGTCCTGGATTCTCGGCATTCGACGCCGATCACCGCCGCAGTCCGCTGCTCGAGCTCACCAATGCGCTGATCGGCCAAACCGCGCCGGATCTCGAGACGCTGGCGAGCGAATTGACGCCCTCGCAAATCAAGCAGCTCGCGCTGGACCGCACGTCGACCAGCGAAACCTTCGTGCTTTCGGCCAGCCGCCCGCTCGGCGAGCGCTGGCAGTTCATGGTGGATCTCGCGGCTCTCGAGCTCAGCGGCACGCCGGCGTCGCTGCCACCAACACCGCCCGGCGTCGCCGCCACCCCATCGACCGGCCTCGACAAGAACATCGCCGTGCAGATGTCCGGCTCGAGCCTGCTGCAGGCGAACGATTTGCACATCTTCGGCGTTCGCTTCGACGACTCGCCGAGCGCGCGCAGCACCACCTTGTCCTGGGACGCGCGCTTCGCCCTGCCCGGTGCCTGGCGCTTCGGGCCGCGATTCAGCGTCGAGCAGTTGAACGATCCGATGCTGGGCGGCAAGCAATGGCTGTATCTGCCGCAGATGCGCGGCGACTGGACCAGCCGGCGATCGGTGTTCGAGCTGATCGCCGGCTACCAAGTACAGCAACAGCAGGCGGTGCTGCAGCAGCAGTCGCTGACCGGCCAGGCGCAATCAGGTGCGTTGGATCAGCGTTCCCTATATATTTCGGCGGCATACCGGTTGCGCTTTTGAGGACGGTCGCATGCGCGTGGCATTGATCCTGGCTCTGACCGCGCTCTCGGCATGCACCGTTCCGCCGAAGCGCACCGCTCATGAGATCCTCGACGAGCAAACCGGCAATACGCTGCATTGTCGTCGCCAAGCCGCTGGTGTTCGCACGCGAGCGCACGGACGTCGCCGCGCACGCGCGCGACTACGCGACGCTGGTTGCGGTGGAAGTGGATCATTCCGGAAAATACAACGAGTATCTGCTGCTGTACCGATGGTCGACCGTGGACCGGCGCATGTCCGCGCCGCCGGACCCTGGCGCGGGCGAGCTTCGGATCGTGGCGGAGGGACGGGCGATCGACTTGATGCCGCTGGAGCGAGTGCCGGTGGGTCTGTCGCGGCGGCGCGAGCTGCACGTTCCGAATCACGCAGACGTCGTTTCGCACGCCTACCTCGTCGACGTGGCGACGCTGCGCTTCATCGCCGCGAGCCGTAAACTTACCGTGTACATGCCGCAGGAGCCGCTCGATACGCCGTTTGGATTGTGGGAAGACGGGCGAAAGTCGCTCGACCGCTTCCTGCTGCGGGCGGGCGAACACTGATGTCCCGTGCCCGCTCTCGCGGGCACGCTCAACCCCGCGGGTTCGACGCCGTTGTCTCTCCCGTCCATGTCCAGTTGCGGATTTCCGGCATGTCCTGTCCGTGGCGGTCGATGTAGCGCTTGTGCTCGACCAGCTTGTCGCGCAGCTGCTGCTGCAGATAGACGCCGCGGCTGCCCGTCTGCGGCAAGCGGGTGACGGCGTCGATCACCAGGTGAAACCGATCCAGGTCGTTCAACACCGTCATGTCGAACGCCGTGGTGATGGTCCCCTCCTCCTTGTAACCCCTTACGTGCAGGTTCACGTGATTGCGGCGGCGGTATGTCAGGCGATGGATGAGCCATGGGTATCCGTGAAACGCGAAGATGATCGGTTTATCGACGGTGAACAGCGCGTCGAATTCCACGTCGCTCAAGCCATGAGGGTGTTCCGAAGTCGGCTGAAGCTTCATCAGATCGACCACATTGACCACCCGAATCTTCAATTCGGGCAGCTGGCGGCGCAGGATGGACACCGCCGCCAGTGTCTCGAGCGTCGGCACATCCCCCGCGCAAGCCATCACCACGTCCGGTTCGGCGAGGCTGTCGTTGCTCGCCCATTGCCAGATCCCGATTCCCTCGCTGCAATGTTTGAGCGCGGCATCCATCGACAGCCACTGCGGTGCGGGGTGCTTGCCTGCCACGATCACATTGACGTAATGGCGGCTGCGCAAGCAGTGATCCATCACCGACAGCAGGCAATTGGCGTCCGGCGGCAGATAGACCCGCACGATTTCCGATTTCTTGTTGACCACGTGGTCGATGAAACCGGGATCCTGGTGCGTGAAACCGTTGTGATCCTGCCGCCATACATGTGAGCTCAAAAGGTAGTTGAGCGATGCGATCTTGCGGCGCCACGCAAGGCCGGCGGTGACCTTCAACCATTTGGCGTGCTGGTTGAACATGGAGTCGACGATGTGGATGAACGCCTCGTAGCAATTGAACACCCCATGCCGCCCGGTGAGCAGATAGCCTTCGAGCCATCCTTCGCATTGATGTTCGCTCAACATCTCCATGACCCGGCCGCTGCGGGCCAGGAATTCATCATTGTCCGCGGTGGCTGCCAGCCATTGCCGGTCCGTCGCCTCGAACACGGACTCCAGGCCGTTCGACAAGGTCTCGTCGGGGCCGAAGATGCGAAAATTGCGATCTGCTTCATTCAGCTTCACCACATCGCGCAAGAATCGTCCCAGCACGTGCGTGTCGCCGATCCCCTGGATTCCCGGCTCGGGAACCGGCACCGCATAATCGGTGAAGTCCGGCATCCGCAGGTCGCGGAGCAGGATGCCGCCGTTGGCGTTTGGATTCGCGCCCATGCGGCGCGTACCGCTCGGCGCCAGCTCCGCCAGCTCCGGCTTGAGCCGTCCCCGCTCATCGAAGAGTTCTTCGGGACGATAGCTGCGCAGCCACTCCTCCAGCTGCCGCAGGTGCGCAGGATTTTTCGCAGGGTCGGACAGCGGCACCTGATGCGCTCTGAACGTTCCTTCAATCGGCTTGCCGTCGACCACTTTGGGCCCCGTCCAGCCCTTCGGCGAGGCGAGCACGATCATCGGCCAACGCGGTCGGTCCGTATTGCCATGCTCGCGCGCGTCCGTCTGGATCTGCCGAATGCGCTCCATGACCGCATCCAAGGCCGCGGCCATCGCCTGGTGCATCGGCAAGGGCTCGTGACCTTCCACGAAGATGGGAGTCCAGCCGCAGCCGCACAGCAATTGCCGCAGTTCTTCACGGGAGATTCGCGCCAGAATCGTCGGATTGGCGATCTTGTAGCCGTTCAAGTGCAGAATCGGCAGAACCGCGCCGTCGGTGGCGGGATTCAGGAACTTATTGGAGTGCCACGAGGTGGCCAGAGGTCCCGTCTCCGCTTCTCCGTCACCGACCACACAGGCCACCACCAGCGACGGGTTGTCGAACACCGCGCCGAATGCATGGCTCAGCGAGTATCCGAGTTCACCGCCCTCGTGAATCGATCCGGGACATTCCGCCGAGGCGTGACTCGGAATCCCTCCCGGAAACGAGAATTGAGTGAAGAGACGTTTCAATCCGGCCGTGTCCTGACCCACATTGGAGTAGATCTCGCTGTACGTCCCTTCGAGATAGGTGCCGGCCACCACAGCCGGGCCGCCGTGCCCGGGGCCGGACATGTAAATCATGTCCGCATCGTATTTCTTGATGATCCGATTCAGATGCGTGTAGATGAAATTCTGTCCCGGCGTCGTTCCCCAGTGTCCCAACAACATGTGCTTGATGTGTTCGAGCTTCAGCGGCTCTTTCAGAAGAGGGTTGTCGCAGAGATAAATCTGCCCGACGGACAAATAATTCGCAGCGCGCCAGTAGGCGTCGATCTTGCGCGCGAGTTCCGCATCGAGTGCCGCCGCCGCTGCCTGTTGCTGCATGATCCTCTCCTATGCCGAATCGAATCCCAGCGTGCGGATGCTCGAGGCCGCAATCACGGACTCCTCGTCGGTCGGTATCACCCGTACCCTCACGGCGCCGCTGTCCGGTGAAATGCGCAATGCGTTGCGCGCGTTGGCATTCTCGTCGATCTCGATTCCCAGATGGCCCAATCCCCGGCAGATGCGCCGGCGCAGCTCAGCCGAGTTTTCGCCGATGCCTCCCGCGAACACCAGAGTATCCAATCCGCCCAGCGCTGCGGCGAACGAGCCGATCCATTTCTTGGCCTGATAGCAAAACAAGGCCAGCGCTTCGGCTGCACGCGCATCGCTCGCTTCACGGCCGAGCAAGTCGCGGACGTCGGCGCTGGTCTCGGAGATTCCGAGAAGACCGGACTCATGATTGACCATCACCTGAAATCTCTCGGGCGTCATTGCATCCGCCAACGCCAGATAACTCATGAGGCCTGGATCCAAGT
Source organism: uncultured Gammaproteobacteria bacterium (assembly GCA_963702735.1). Classification (GTDB taxonomy): domain Bacteria; phylum Pseudomonadota; class Gammaproteobacteria; order Steroidobacterales; family Steroidobacteraceae; genus Bog-1198. The sequence continues at coordinate 347,797 of CAVPDW010000006.1, forward strand.
CCCCCGATCGGGTACCCATGACCAATCCCGCCGCCGGCGTAAACCCCATGCTGGTATCGATGCACCGGCCGCTTTGCACCGCCGCGAGGCTCGAGCCGCTGCCCAAGTGCGCCAGTATGACGCGCCCGGCGGCCGCCGCGGGATCGCCGACGCGCACCAGTTCCTGCATGAGAAACTGGTAGGACAGGCCGTGGAAGCCGTACCGCTGAACTCCGCGGGCGGCATAGCGGCGCGGAATCGGCAGCAGCGTGGCGACGCGCGGCATGCTGCGGTGAAACGCGGTGTCGAAGCAGACGACCTGCGGCAGTTCGGGGCGGCGCCGGCGCAGGGACTCGATGAGTTCGAGTTCGAGCGGCAGGTGTTCGGGGTCGAAGGGAATGATCTTCCGAAGCTCCTGCAATAGCTCTGCAGATACGAGTTCCGGCGCCGCGCGCAACATGCCATGCACCACGCGGTGCCCCGCGCCGTCGATCTTTTCGAACAAGGGCTGCGACTCCAGCCAATCGATCAGGCAATCGGCGGCCGTGGCCGGTGCCTTGATCTCGATCTTGATGCGGGACGGGGCGCGGCCCGGGCCCTGATCGACCGTCATCGCCGCATCCACGCCGCCGATGCGGTCCATCTTTCCCTGAAGCAGCGGGTGCGGCGGCTTGCCGGCCTCGAAGATGGCGAAGCGAATGCTCGAGGAGCCGCCGTTGAGGGTCAGAACGCTGGGCATGGTTATGGCATACAATATAAGCGGATCGCGTGCAACCGCCGTCAATCAACAGGTCACACAAATGTCACACTATCACGCGGTCGTCTGGATCGATCATCAGAAAGCGACGGTCTGGCAATTCACATCGACCGAGCAGACGACCAAAGTGGTCCACGCGCATGATGCCCATCAGCGCGTACACAGCCGCAAGAGCACGCACGGCGGGCACAAGTCGCCGGCCGATCATCATTTCTTCGAGGACGTCGTGCACGCGCTCGACGGCGCGCATGAAATTCTGATGATGGGTCCCGCGCAGACCAAACAGGAATTCGCGGGCTATCTACGTGACAAGCACCCCACCTTGGGCCGCGCCATCGTCGCCGTCGAGAACGCCGATCACCCCTCCGACGCCGAAGTGCTGGCCTACGCGCGGCGCCATTTCAAGGCGATCGACCGAATGTTCGCGCCGGGCGCTTAGGGCCCGCGGCGCGCGAAGAACTTCGCGATCCGCTGCGCCGCGTCCGGCGCCAGCCCTTCGTTCTTGAACAGGTCGAGCGCATGAGCGTCGTGCAGGCTCAATCCGTCGGTTTCAACGAGCGCCCGCTTGTTCACCTGGTTGGCGTACCACGAGTTGCTCAATATGTCGGCGCACAGCGCATCCAGCTCGGCGTCGAACCGCTCGTCCGCGAAGCAGAAGTTGGCGAGGTGCATGGCGGCGGCCTGCTGTCCCGAGTAACTGCGGCAGGTGAACATCATTTCTCCCGCCTTGGCGTTGCCGATGCGGTGGGGCAGCCGCATGCTCAATCCCCACACGGGAGTCAGTCCCCAGCGCGCGTAGACATCGGAGAAATGCGCCGACTCGGAGGCCACGATCAGATCGGCCGCCAACGCGAGCTCCAAAGCGCCGGTGGAGCAGTGTCCCTGCACCGCGGAGATCACCGGCTGCGGCAGGTTCGCAATTTTTTGGATGACTTCGGAGTGAAAGTGAGGCTTGGCGTGCGCTCTGACGTGCTCGAGCACCTCTTTCATGTCGTATCCCGCCGAAAAATTGTTGCCGGCACCGCGCAGGATGACCAAACCGATGGTGCGGGTTTCGCGTGCGATCGCATCGACGTGCTCATCCAGGGATTCGAACACCTGCTTCGTCAGCGCATTCATTTTTTCGGGGCGGTTGAGCCACAGGGTCGCCGCGCCGCCGCCATCCACCCGACGCACGTAATCGTTCATTTACCGTCCCCCTGCCGATTCCACCACCCGCCGCCGAGCGACTGGAACAGGCCCGCCGTATCTGAATAGCGATTGGCCTGCGCCTGTACCAGCGCCAATTGCGCCGTCCGGTAGGATTGTTCCGCGTTCAGCACAGCCATCTCGCTGACCGAGCCGAGCTCCCTTTGGCGCCGCGCCAGTTCGAAGGTGGCACGCGCCGCGCGCTCCGCCCGGGCACTCGCCTTCAGTGCATCGGCGTCCGCCTGCAATGCGCGCAAGCTGTCCGCGACATTCTGACATGCGAGTATGACGGCGGCGCGATATTGGGCCGCCGCCTCATCCAGAGCAGCATCCGCCGCGCGCCGCTTGTGCAGAAGCGCTCCTGCATCGAACAGAGTCTGGGTCAACGAGGCGCCCGCGTCCCAAAAGCCCGTGTACGGGCTGAACAATTGGCCGATTTTCAGCGCGCTCGACCCCAAATCCGCGTTGATGGCGAATTGCGGCAACATATCGGCGAGCGCCACGCCGACCGCCGCCGAGGCGGCGTGCAGGTTCTCCTCGGCCTGCCTCACATCGGGGCGTTGTTCCACCAATTTCGACGGCAGCGAGACCGGCAGCTCCGTGGGCAGCGTCAGGTCCTCGAGATGAAACGTCTGTGCGGGTTCTTCCGACGGCAAGCGCCCGAGCAGCGCGGTAAGGGCGTCGCGCGTTTGTCCCAATTGCTTCTCAAGCGGCGGCAGCGATTGCGCGGTTTGCGCCTCCGCGGTTTCTTGCGCGAGAACATCCAGGTCGCTGGCGGTGCCCAGCGCCCGCTGGTGCTGCACGGTGTCGCTCAACCGGTGCTGAAGCGCAAGGAGTCTCATGGTTGCGGAAATCTGCCCGCGCAACGATGCCTCCTGGACGGCAGTCACCACCACATTGCTGCTCAGGGTTAAATACACGGCCTCGAGCTGGAAGCGATTGTTCTCGACCTGGGCCCTGGCGATTTCGACTTGGCGGCGCGTCGCGCCGAAAACGTCGGGTAAATAGCTGACGCTGAGCTGGGCCGTGTACAGATTGTAGTAGGGATTCGCCTGCGGAAGGCTGGTGGGATTGGCGAGGGTCCCCAGGGCATTCTTCGCCCGAAGTGCGCTCAAATCCCCCTGCACCACGGGAAAGAAACTGGTTCGCTGCGCCGAATACAGCTCATGCGCCTGGCGCAGCGCGGCTTTGGCGGCATCGACGTCCGGATTCGCCTTGAGCGACAGCTCGACCAATTGATCGAGCTCCTGCGACTTGAACAAGGTCCACCACCGGCCGGGAATGTCCATGCCGGCGGTGAAGGTCTGCGCGGCGCCGCCCGTGCCCTCGGCCGCGGCGGTTTGACCCTGCACCGGCGCGCTGCCATATGCCGGTGCGGCGGGCGGAGTCGGACGCTTGAAATCCGGCCCTACAGCGCAAGCCCCGAGGCTGCCGGCCAGCATGCCCGCGATCAACACGCCGAGCGCAGGGCGTGACGGCATCACCGCCCCCACCTCGCTTCGCCATGGCGCTGCTCCGCCCAGTGCTCGATGACGTGGTACATCGACGGTAGTACGAACAGGGTCAAAACCGTGGAGATCGCGAGTCCCCCGACGACCACGGTGGCAATACCGCGCTGCACGTCGCTGCCGACCCCGGTGTGAATGGCGGCCGGCAACATGCCCAGCGTCGCGACGGTGGCCGTCATCAGCACCGGGCGCAGGCGCTCGGTGGCGCCCTTCATGATGGCGTCGTGCAGCTCGAGTCCCGACCTTCGCATGCGATTCAGGTTCGACACCATGATGATGCCGTTTTGCACCGCCACCCCGAAGAGGGCGATGAATCCGACGCCGCTCGCGACATTGAGATTCTGACCCGTCAAGTGCAGGGAAATGAGTCCGCCCAGCGTCGCGAGCGGCACCACGCCGAGAATGAGCACCGCCTGGCGGAAGGATTTGATCCCGACGGTGAGGAATATGAGCATCATCCCCATCACCAGCGCCAGGATCACGAGCAGCCGGGCCTCGGCGCGGCGCTGGTTCTCGAATTGACCGCCCCATTCCAAACGTATCGTGCTGCCGTCGAAATGGACCCGGGCCGCGATCTTGGACTGCGCTTCGGCGAGATACGAGGTCAAATCGCGATCGCGGTTGTCGATCCGTATCGTCAGATTGCGCTGGCCGTTCTCGCGCGTAACCGTGCTCTCGCCCGACCGCTCGCGGATGTCGGCGAACTGTGACAAGGGCACCTGCGCGCCGGCCGCGGTGTTCACGAAGAGATTTTTAAGCGCATCGGGCGAGTTTCTCGCATCCTGGATGAAGCGCACCGTCAAAGGGTAGACCCGCTCGCCGACGTAAACGGTCGACACCGGTGCCTGGCCGACGCCGGTCTGAATGACATTCTGCACGTCGGACATGTTGACGCCGTATCGCGCCGCCTTCTCGCGATCCAGTTTTATCTCCATCTGCGGCACCGGCGGCTCCTGGAAGATCGAGGCGCTGGAGGTTCCCTGGATGGTATAGAGGACATCGACGATTTGCCCGCCGATGCTGCGCAATTGGTCCAGGTCATCGCCGAAGATCTTGATCACCAGAGGACTGTGCGCGCCGCCGATCATGTCGTTCACGCCGTCGATGATGGGCTGGCTGATACCGACCGAATATCCGGGAAGGTCCCTGGCGAGCCCCGCCGCCAAGCGGTCGACGAACTGTTTCTTGGACTCGCCGGCCGGCCAGGTGTCGTAGGGCCGCAGGCCCACGGGCGCTTCGATGTGCGACATGGTCCAGGGATCCGTGCCCTCGTCGTTGCGCCCGGTTTGCGTCACCACGTACGACACTTCCGGATACTTGAGTATCGCCCTGCGCAGGTCGCTTGCCATGTCGCTGGCCTTGTTCAATGCCAGACCTGTCGGCATCTGCACCTGGAGCCACAGGGCGCCTTCATCCAAATCGGGCAGGAAATCGCGGCCGACAGTGGCCCCCAGGCCGACCACCGCCAACAGCGCGAAGATCACCACGCCATAAATGATGCGCGGCTGATCGAGGCAAGCCGCCAGCAGCCGGTCATACTGTCCGGTCAGGCGCTCGAGCCAGCGGTTGTGATAAGTCCGGCGGGGGTTGCGGAACGCCAGGTACGCGAGCCCCGGAACCAGGGCCAGCGCCGTCAATAGAGCGCCGAACAGGGCGTAGCCCATGGTATAGGCCATGGGCGTAAAGAGCTTGGCTTCGGCGCGCTCGAACGAGAACAGCGGCAGATAGGCCGTGATGATGATCAAGCTGGCGAAGAAAATCGGACGCGTCACCTGCAAGGTCGCCGCCTTGGCTTCGCTTTCGGAGAGTTCCTCGTTCGGCATCGCTTCGCGCCTGCGCAGCACCGCTTCGGTCACAACGATGGCGCCGTCGACCAGAATGCCGAAATCGATCGCGCCCAGCGAGAGCAGATTGGCCGACACATGCGTGAGATTGAGCAGTGAAAATACGGACACGAGCGCCAGGGGAATGCTCACCGCCACGACGAATGCGCTGCGCGGGCTGCCCAGAAAGAGGATGAGTATCAGAAATACCAGGGTGATGCCTTCGAGAATGGTCTGACCTACTTTGTGAATCGTGGACCGAACCAGATCGTCGCGATCGATGTATGGGACGATCCGCACGCCCGCACCCGCCAGTTTGGCGTTCAGCTCGGCAACCTTCGCGTGAATTCCGGCCAGGGTTTTCGACGGGTTCTGATATTTCAGCATCAACACGATGCCCTCGATCGTGTCCGGATTGCCGTCCTTGCCCAGGATGCCTTCACGTTCTTGATGGCTCAACGTGGTACGGCCCAGGTCGCGCACCAGCACCGGAGTTCCTCCCGCCTGCGCGACGACGGTCGAGCCTATCTCCTCCAGGGTATGCATCAGTCCCACTCCCCTGATCACAAAGCTCTGATCGCCGCGCGATACCCGGCCGCCTCCAGCGTTGGCATTGTTGCTGTTGACGGCATTGATGACGTCGGTGATGCCGAGGCCGTAGTGCTGAAGCTGCTTGGGGTCGAGGTCGAGCTGATATTCGGTGGTGAAGCCGCCGAAATTGGTGTCATCGACCACGCCGGGGACCGATTTCAACGCGGGGATCACTGTCCAGCGCTGGATCTCGGACAGCTCCTGCAGATTTTTCGTGTCCGACTCGAGCGTGTAGCGATAGATCTCGCCGCCGGGCCCCGCCACAGGATCGAGCGATGGCGATGCGCCGGCCGGCAGTACCGCTTGATTGATGCGTTCCGTCAGGCGCTGACGCGCCCAATAGTCCTCGTATCCGTCGCGAAACAGCACCGTGATCAGCGACAGGCCGAAGGTGCTCGAGGAGCGCATCAAAAGGAGTCCCGGCGTGCCGTTGATCTCGCGCTCCAACGGCACCGTGACCAGCTGCTCGACTTCCTCGGCGGCAAGCCCGGGTATTTGGGTCGTGACCTGCGCCGCGACGTCCCCGAGCTCGGGGTACGCTTCGACCGACAATGTTTCCCATGCGTATATGCCGAATGCGCTGAGCAGCACCGCGAGCACCATGATCGCGACGCGCCAGTGCAGGCAGAAGCCGACGAACTGATCAATCATTGAGCAGGATTCCGCCTTTGACGACGACCTGCTCGCCGGCGGCGACGCCGGAACGGATGGCGACGTTCGTGCCCTCCTCCAGAGTCGTCTCGACGGTGCGGCGCTCGAAGGTCCACGGCGCGGTCGCGACGAACACTTGGGTGCGGTCGTTGTTCATCAGCAGCGCCGAGCTCGGTACCATCACCTGATCGTGCGCGGGACCCGCCACGACGACGGTCCCGAACATATTGGGCTTGAGTGCATAGTGCGGGTTGGCGAACGCAATCCGAATCTTGTTGCGGCGCGAGTCCGGTTCGATCACATCGGAGACGAACAGGACTTTTCCGTGCAGGACCCGGTCTGGATAGGCCAGGAGACTGACGTCGGCGTCCTGATTCTTGGACACCGCCGCAGCGTCCTTTTCAGGGACCAGCGCCGTGACCCACACCGTGCTCAAATCGGCGATGGTCATCAGAGGCTGGGTGGGATCGTTGATCATGGTGCCGGAAGCCACCGACAGCGCGGTGATGCTGCCGTTCACCGGGGCGGTCACCGTAAGAAGCCGGTGCGATCCGCCCTGCCGCGAAGTCTCGCCGAGCATTTTCAGGCGCGCCTGAGTGCGGGTGTATTCAGCGGCGGCCTGGGTATGATCGCTTTTGGCCTGGTCCAGATCTCGATCCGAAGCCGCTCCGAGCTTGTTCTGCGCTTCCTGGCGCGCCAGATTTTTCTCCGTGAGCTTAAGCGCGTCGGCGGCCTTGTCGTCATCGTCAAAGGCCTGACCGAGATCCGGCGAATCGATCACAGCCAGCACCTGACCCCGTGCCACGCGATCCCCCAGGGCCGCCTTGAGCGCAACCACCCGTCCGCCGAGCGGCGTGAGGACGGCTGCGGTGCGCGCAGGGTCGGCTTCGACGATCCCGGGTAGCACCAGCTTGGCGCCCACCGCCTGAACGGCAGCGGGCATGACACTCAGACGCTCCCGCAGCGCTGAGCCCTCGGGAACGGTGATTTTATCGCCCTGCCGGATCATCGCCTGCGGCTCCGCCGCCGCCTTGCCGGGGCCGTTCAGCAACCCGAATCCTCGGGTGAGCAGGGCAGCCAGAAACAGGAGCCCCAGACCCACGCCGCCCCAAAGAAAGGCCTTACCCCGAAATGTCGGCTCATGTTCGTGTATCGCCATGCTCATCCCCAGAAAAAGCCTGCGCGCACCCTCGAGAGAGTTCGACTTTGCCGTTCAATAGTGACAATTCATCGGTTTTGCCGACCGATGGCTGCCGGTCCGCAACGGCCGATCCAGGCCATGCTATGCCTCTTCCATTATCCTGTCTAGGAGGATAGGATACGGATCATCGATGGAGCTTACCTGATGCACAAGTTTCCCGAGATCGCCACACGATTGAAGCGCGCCCAGGGACATCTGGCGGCCGTGATCGACATGCTCGAGTCGGGCCGTCCGTGCATGGACCTGGCGCAGCAGCTGCACGCCGTGGAGAAGGCCATCGGCAATGCCAAGAAGGAACTCATCAAGGACCACATCCACCACTGCATGGAGGAGACCTCCGAGGCGCTGCCGCGCGAATTTCGCGAGCTGATCAAGGAGTTTCAAGGCGTGACCAAGTACCTTTAGGACCTACCCATGAACGAACCTGCGGCTGAAGCGGCGGACGGACATCATCATGTCTTCCTCGGCACGGGTCACGAGAGGAACGAGCGCAAGACCTGGGCCGTGATCGTGCTGTGCAGTGCGATGATGCTCGTGGAGATCGTGGGCGGCACGATGTTCGGTTCACTGGCATTGGTGGCCGACGGATTGCACATGTCGACTCACGCGGGCGCGATGCTGATCGCGGCGCTGGCCTACACTTACGCCCGCCGGCATGCCCATGACTCGCGCTTCGTGTTCGGCACGGGAAAGCTCGGCGATCTGGCCGGCTTCACCAGCGCCATCGTGTTGGCGATGATCGCCGTACTCATCGGATACGAGGCGATCGTGCGGTTTCTGTCGCCGATTCCGATCCGTTTCGCCGAAGCAATTCCGATTGCGGTCGTGGGCTTGATGGTGAATATCGTCAGCGCCTGGTTGCTGAGCGGCGGGGAACATCCGGGTCACAGCCACGATCACGGCGGTCACGAGCACGAGCACTCGCACGACCACGAGCACGAGCACGCGCATGATCACGGCCCGCAGGGCGGCCATACGGGCGCGGCGCACCGCGACAACAACATCCGCTCGGCCTACGTTCACGTGATTGCGGACGCCGCGGTATCGGTGCTTGCGATCACGGGGCTCGTTCTCGCGCGCCTCTTCGGCTGGATGTGGATGGACCCGCTTGCCGGCATTGTCGGAGCGCTCGTCATCGCCAACTGGTCGTTCACCCTGATCCGCGACACCGGGAGAATCCTTCTCGACATGAATCCCGATCCGCACATGACCGAACTGCTCCGTGAGGCGATCGAGTCCGACGGCGACAGGCTCGTCGATCTTCATCTATGGCGCCTGGGCCCCGGTCATTTGGGCGCCCTCGTGTCGGTGCTGACCGACAAATCGCGCGATTGCACGTTCTATCGGGAGCGCCTCAGGAACTACAAGTCGCTCTCTCATATCACCGTCGAAGTCACCAAGATCGCCGCGTGAGCCGCGGCGCCCCGCGCCGCCGGCCGCGGCCCACATGGGTCGTTGCAGCGCGGATCGCTTGCCCGTCATACATGCGCTAAGTACCATGGAAGCGAGAATCGGTCCCGGGGCGCAGCCGTGGCATGGACGTCAAGGCGTTCTCATCGGCCGGCGCCCGTCAAAATAAAAGGAGATTGCCGTGGGATTAGCAGCAGAATTCAAAGAATTTGCGATGAAGGGCAATGTGGTCGATCTGGCGGTCGGCGTGATCATCGGCGCTGCCTTCGGAAAGATTGTCTCCTCGCTGGTGGGCGACATCTTCATGCCGGCACTCGGCAAGGTCATCGGCGGCGTAAATTTTTCCGAGTTCGCGATCGCCCTGGGCAAGGACCCGACGGGCAAGGAAGTGCTGATCAAGTACGGCGCCTTCCTGCAGACGCTGTTCGATTTCGTCATCATCGCCCTGGTGCTGTTCCTCGTCATCAAGGGCATCAATCGACTGAAGAGGCCGGCCCCCGCCGCTCCGGCCGAACCCGCGCCGCCGCCTCGATCAGAGGTGTTGCTCGGGGAAATCCGCGACCTGCTCGCGAAGCGCGCGTGAGGCAGTCGCCATTAGGCTGCTCTACGGACTGCCGGGCGGAGCGGCCGGTGCCGAAAAAAACCTAGGTTGCCGGCCGGCCTACGTGGCGTGGCGCAGCGCCAGCAGCCACGCCGCGCATATCAGCAAGGCCGCACCGGCGCCCGCTGCGATCTGCAAGCCCGTGCCGCGATCGCGCGGTATGTTCGCGCGGGCGTAGAGCCACCCCACGGCGACCCCGAAGAGAAATCCGAGCGTGTGTCCGAGCACGTCCACGTGCGCAGAGCCCGCTCCCAACAATGTCAGCAGGCAGGTGCCGGCGATCAGCGGCGCGAAACCGTACCAGCGCCGCTCGCGCAGCGTGAGCCTCCCCCGCCACGCCAAACCGGCTACCAGCCCCAGAGCCGAGAACACCGCCGTGGAAGCCCCCACTGCGCGATGGGAGGGCGGTGCAATGAGCATCTCCACCAGGTTCGCGAGCGTCCCCGCGGCGAGGATGCTCGCCCATGCGACACCGGGTCCCAACAGACGGCCGGCGGCGATCCCCGCAAACACCCCGAACAGCAGATTGCCGAGCAAGTGCTCCTGGTCCACGTGCAACGTCAGGGCCGTCAACGCCCGCCACCACTCGCGACCGGCGCCGGCTTCGAGGGCGCCCGCCGACAGCCAGTCGACCCCGAGCAGTCCGATGCCGGCGCAGTATGCCGTGAGCAAAAGGATCAACACATAGCCGACGGCGCCCACGGCCGAACCGGAATAAGGCTCATACAGCCCAGGGAGCCTGGGCGGCACATCGCGCTCGGCTGAATAGCGGCTGATCTCCTCGTAGGCCCGATGGGCCAAGGCCGGCGCCACCGTCAAGATCCAAGACTCGCCGCTCTCCCGCACCTCGTGCTCGATGGACCTGGCTTCGAGGACCAAACTGAATTCCCTGCAGAGGCTCTTCGAGGCGCGAAAGACCACCGCAGACGCGGCATCCGGCTCCGATGCACGATCGAGACCTGAGGAGGGAAGGGACAACGATCGCTCCGCCATTGCCGGGGATTCGCCTCCAATGGGGACGGCGATGTCGCAATTCAACGGGCACAAGGGGGAGGGTAAATCGCACCGGCGCGGTCTACCATGGCGGCATGGCTACTCACGCTCGCGGCCGACCGAAGCACGACGATGCATTGACTCCCGCGGAATGGCGGGTGGTGCATGCAGTGAAGCACGGCTTGACCAGCCGTGAGATCGCCGAACGCCGCGGGATCAGCATCGATGCTGTCAAGTTTCATGTGGCGAACGCGCTCGCGAAACTCGGGTTGCCGAATCGCAAGGCCTTGCGGCACTGGCACCAAGCACCGAAGCGCAGCCCCCTCAATCGCGGGAGAACAGCCGTGGACGCGCATTTACCATTGGGACCGATCGGACAAATAGCGCGAACCGTCAGGAACATCGCGGAATCGCAGGCCTGGTACTCGGAGGTGCTAAAACTCCCGCACCTCTACACGTTCGGCAAGCTCGCGTTTTTCGACTGCGGCGGCACCCGCCTGATGTTGACCGGCGAGACTGCATTCGCGCCGTTGGAATCCGTTCTCTATCTGCGCGTCGCCGACATCGCCGCCGTCCACCATGAATTGCGCTCCCGCGGCGTTGAATTCATCAACGCGCCGCACCTGATCCACAGGCATGCCGACGGCACGGAAGAATGGATGGCGTTCTTCAAGGACCCCGAAGGTCGAAGTCTGGCGATCATGTCGCAGGCCCGCCGTCAACCAGCTTCTTGAGGCGTCCCAACTGTTCGTCGAGCACGAGATCGGCGGCTTTCGACAAGTCATCGAAACCATCCTTCACGTAGCCGCCGACCGCGTAGCTCAATGTGATGTCGGTGCCGCCGGCGTTGCTCTGAATGCTCCATGTCATGGCCCCGTCGACGGCCAGTCCCTGGAAAGGACCCAGCGCGCCGCGCAGGCGCAAGACCTTGCCGGGCGATACGTAGACCACCCTCAGGTGCTCGACCGAGCCCCCGTTAGGCAGGCTCTCGCACCAGCAACCGCCGGCGCGAGCATCCAATACGAGATTCGCGGCGCTTCGCGAGAAAGTGTGGCTGGAGCTCCACCATCGCGACGGCAGCAGAAGCGCGGCGTACACATGGTCGGCCGACGCGGCAGTGTGCGCGGTCTCGCGCACCTCGAATCCGTTGACGGCCACACTGAGGACTTCGGCTGCCGCACGCCCGCCCGCAGCGGAGGCGCAGATCAACACAGAGACACAAATCGCGAGCTTGTATTTTTCACGCATGTTTCATCCCTCGGCTTGAGCTTCCGCAAGCATTTTGAACGACCCGAGAATGGCGCCCCACCCGCCAGGAGAATCCACGGCTTTGCGCGCTTCGGCAGCGTCGTCGCCCATCCGCTCCAGATATCGATGTTCCAATTCAATGCGTGTCGTATCGGCGCCGTCCGCGATGAATTGCACTTCCACCTCGGTGACGAGCTTTGGGTCGTACTGCCATTGGGGATTGATCTGCCACGCAAGCACCAGCCGCTGCGGCGGTTGCCACTCGATCACGTAGCCCGTTTCACACGATGATCCGTCTTCGCCGACGGCATACCAGCGGCCGCCGACGCGCGGTTCGACGATGCATTCTTTCAGCGGCGACTTCAAGATGGAGTGCGTCGCCGGCCACCAACGCGACATCTTCGCGGTGAATACCGAGAAGGCGCGAGATTGGCTCGCCTTGACGGTGACTTGTTTGCGAACGGGTGCGATCTTGATCATTCGACGACAGATCCTTCCTCTACCTCGGATTGGAAAGCCGACAGCGCTTCGTCCCAAAACTGATCCAGCCAGATGCGAATCGCCGCGAGGCCCTTGGGATCGATGTAGTAAACGCGGCGTGTGCCGACCGCTCGATCGCCGACCAAACCTGCCTTTTTCAGGACCCCGAGGTGTTGGGACACCGCCGGGCGGCTGACCGGCATACGCGCCGCTATCTTGCCCACCGACCGCGGTCCCCGGCGCAATTCCTCGAACACCCGGCGACGAGTCGGATCGGCGAGAGCCACGAGTGCCTGTTGGTAAGCCATGGCTAACTGTAAGCTGATGCTAACGGTTGTGTCAAGCCGCTCAATCGCCGTGACGCCGGCTCGATCAGGGAGGGTTTCGCGGGAATACCGGGAAGGTTCGTCAGGTGGCGCGCGGCTGGGTGGCCAACATCCGGTAGATGCGCAGCACCCGGGGTACATAGGCCATGGTTTCGGTAAACGGAGGGATTTGGCCGCCGTTGCGATCAACCGCCTCTTCGCCCGCGTTGTAGGCGGCAAGCGCGAGCCTGACGTCCTGGCCGAAGCGATCGATGAGAAATTTCAGGTATTTCGCGCCTGCATGAATATTCTGGCGCGGATCGTAGGGATTCGACACGCCGAAGCGGCTGGCCGTCGCCGGCATCAGTTGCATCAACCCCACTGCGCCGCGCTTCGAGACGGCGCGGGAGTTGAACCCCGATTCCACCACGATCACGGCCCGCAGCAGATTCGGCTCCACGGACGCCGACAGCGCGGCGGTCTCGATGATCGAATCGTATCGGCCCGCCTTGGCCAGCAGCATTGAATCGTATCGATCGCCGCTCTCTGTCCTGTCGTGCGGCGACAGCACCAGCAACCGATAGCGGCTGTTGTCGGGCACATCCGTGTAGTGCCGCATGCCGTCCGCATCCACATAGCTGTAGATCTGCGGATGAGCGGCGGCGGCGCACCCCATCAGCAGGGCTACGAGCAGAAATGCGGGTTTGAGCACCATGGTTTTGAGGCTTCCTCGGGTGAAAGCCTATCGCGAAGGGTGCTGCGCCCGATGGGATCTGCATCAAGAATCCGCCGATTGGCCTTAAGTCCTCCTGCGCCGGCAGGGGATCCAGCAGAGTTTCGTCGTTGTTGGTAGCGTTGACCGCATTCATGTGCCGAATGCAGCGCTGCCCGTAACGGTCGCACACCTGGCAATCATACCCCGCCTCGTGCAAGCTGTTGCCGCAAGGCTAAAGATCCGCTCCTTACGACCGATATCCTAAAGAATCTACGCGAAGCCTAAAGCCCGTGTCCGACACCACAGACTGGAAACAAAAATATCGCGATTCGCTGCTGGAAATGGAGGCAGAAGAGGGGCGATGGAGGGAGATCGAGAAGCTGCTACGCCGCCTCATAGGCCGCCTGTGCGCGGCCGGCATGGGCGTGGACGGGCAACTCGACGATGAATTGACCGCCATCGCCGCCGCCAACCGACGCGGCGCCGACGCTGCGCAGCTCGAGATACTGGCAGAGTCCTTGACGACCGCGGTGGTGGCAGTCGACGCGACTTCGCCCGTACGGCATCTTGCCGTGCAGGCGCCGCCTGCCGTCACGGACGTCCGCTGGCACTTGACCTGTGCCGCCGTCGCCGGCTTGCTCGATCGCCTCAAAATAGGCGAGACAGACTCCTCCAAAGTCGAGCTCTTGACCGCCGCCCTGGCGGCGGCCCGAAGCGACGCGGCATTGGCCGCCGTTATGTCGGACGTCGCGGACCTGATCCACGGGCGCAGCGAAACCCTGGCCCGCGAGCGCCTGCAAGCCGCCGCAGTGCTCTCGGAAGTCACCAAACGCCTTGAAGAGATGGCGGCCTACCTGACTGAAGCCAGCAGCGCAACCCGGACCCGCTACGACGACACTCGATCGCTCAACGACACGGTGATGTCGCACGTGCGCGAGCTCACGGACGAAGTGAGCGCAGCCACCGAATTGGGTGTATTGCAGTCCGTCGTCAGCGCACGCCTCGAGACGGTCGCCAGGCAGGTTTCCGACTTTCGCGCCCGCGAGCAGGTGCGCTTGATGGAATACAACGGGCGCGCCGAACACATGCGGACGCGCATCGCAAACCTGGAGCGCGAGGCGCAGGAACTGCACTCCAAACTGGACATGGAAAAGCACGGTGCGCGGCTCGATCCTTTGACCGGCGTGGCAAATCGCAAATCTTTCGACGAGCGCTTCGCGCAGGAGATTGCGCGGCGCGCGCAGGGCGGAGCGCCGGCGGGCCTGCTGCTTTGGGACATCGACAATTTCAAGGTCATCAACGACAGCTACGGACATCGCGCGGGGGACCGCGTCCTGCAGAGCGTCGCCGGCTGCTTCACCGCGGCGCTGCGCTCGACCGATTTCGTCGCGCGCATCGGGGGCGAGGAGTTCGCGGTACTGTTGAGCGGCCTCGAGCTCGCGGCGGCCGTGAGCGTGGCCAATCAAGTGAGAACGGCCGTCGAAGGGCTGCGATTTCATTTTCGCGGGACGCCGGTGCGGGTGACGGCGTCGTGCGGAATCACCGAATTGCACCAGGATGACGCGTCGGAGGCGGCCTTCGACCGCGTCGATGCCGCACTTTACCGCGCAAAGCACGGCGGCAAGAATCTGTGCGTCGCGGCCTGAAGCCCCGCCCGCCCCGGTTTCGCCTTGTTAACAGATATTTAACGTGTTTCTTGCGGTTTCCGCACGGATATTCGCCCTGCGGTGCAGCTAGAATTGTTGCCACAAGCCGGGAATCAATCACCGTACCGCGATTCAGGAAATTCGTTCCGATCGGCAATTGACAGACTGCGGCAAATGCAAAGTGCACCGCAGCATCACAGGTCCTCTACGCGCCATGTCCAGTCCTGAAACCATCGTCGCCGAATCATCGATTGCAGTCCCCGTTGACAGTGCAGGCAATGCGGTCGAACGCCGCAGCCGGGTGGGTGTACGCGTATGGATGCTCACCGCCGTCCTGTTTCTCGTGCCCCTGGTGACCTATTGGCCGGCGACTTTCCACGAATTCGGGCTGCGCGACGATTACTCCAATCTGCGCGAGGCGCACGAAGAGCCGCAGGCCGTGATCAAGTTCTGTGCCTCGCACGCGCGACCGATCTACGGATGGCTTCTGCAGGCGACCTATGGTCAAACCACCTCCGTGCAGAATCTGCAGTGGATGCGCTTCGCCGCGTCGCTGTTTCTGGGCGCCCTCTCCCTGGTCAGCTTTCGCGGCCTGCGAAGCCTCGGCTGGTCGTTCGGTTCAAGCCTGTCTTTCTCCGTTCTGCTGATCCTCGTTCCGTCCGCGCAGGTAATGGCGGGATGGGCGGTCGGCTGGCCGTACGTGGCAACCGCGTTGCTCGCGTTCGGCGCATTCTTCACCGTCGAAGGAGCGCTGACGCTCGGCTTCAGCGCGGGTCAGGGCCGAGCCGTGGCTCAATGGTCGGTGGCGGCCGGGCTCATGGTGGTGAGCGCGCTGATCTATCAACCGAGCGCGCTATTTTATGTCGTGCCCCTTGCGGGTGCCCTGATCGTGCAACGGCATCGCACGCTCAAACAGACAGTACGCTGGATGGGGATCCATCTGGGATTCGTGGTCGGCACTTTGGGATTGGCCTATTGCGTCATGAGCTCGCTGTATGCGACCGGGTTTTTCGTCAAATCAGGACGGATCGCGTTCGAACATCACTGGGGCGGGAAGATCGCCTGGTTTCTGCAGGAAACCCTGCCCAACGGGCTCAGCATGTTCGTTTTGAACGACGACAATCAGCGCGATCACACATTGTATTTCGGCTGCGCCCTCCTCGTCGGCGTGCTCCTGCTGGCCGGCGCCGCCGCGGAGTGGCGTCGTTACGGACGCTCCCGCGGCATCATCTGGTTGGCGGCGCTGATGGGCCTGCCGGTGTTCGCCTGTGCGGTCAGCCTGATCGCCTCGGAGCACTACGCAACCTATCGGACCATTTTGGCCATGACGGCGGTGCTGCTCTGCTTCCTGGTCGCTTCGATCCGCGCCCTCACGGAAAGCTGGGGCCCCTACGGCAGGCGGATGCTCGCGACGATCGTCTTGTCGGCCGCGTTCTTAACCGCACAACATCATGTGTACGCATTGATCGCGGTTCCCCAGGGCAATGAATGGCAGCTCATCACGGCGGGCGCCAAGCACGTCCGCGTGGAAGGCGCGCGCCAGCGCATTTTCGCCATTACCTCGACGCCGGCGGACATTTCGACCGCGACGATCTATCACGACGAATTCGGCTCTCTGTCGACGAACTCCGAATGGGTACCGAAGGAAATGTTCAAGCGCGCCATGCACGAGCTGCATCCGGAAATCGCGAATCTCGACTCTCGCTATGAATTCTCGCTGGGTCCCAAGCTGCCCGTCGATCAGCGCTACGACGTCATCATCAACCTGCACAAGCTGCGTCAGTTCTATACCGACAATTAGAGGCCCAGAAAATCGCTGAGGCGTCCGTGTGCAATGGCGGCGCGCACGGCCAGCGGCCAGAGCCCGTGCAGCCGAATGGGCTTCAATCCGCTGATGGGCATGTCGAACTCCGCCGATGGATTCACGATGCGGCGCGCGAGCGCAGCACCCATGGCCGTGGACATCGCGACTCCCCTGCCGTTGTAGCCCAGGCAGATCAATATGCCGTCGGCGGGCTCATGAACGTGCGGATAGTGATCCTCGGTCATCGCCAATCGTCCGCCCCACGCATGGGTCCACGAAATCTCGGCGAGCGCCGGCCAAAGCTGCCTCGCGTAAGCCAATAGATGAGGAATCGCAGAGGTCGCGGAGATCTCGCGCATCGGACCGCGGCCGCCGATCAACAAACGCTGTGCGGCGTCCACCCGGTAGTACACCGTGACGATGCCGCTCTCGTAGAGCACCGATCGACTCGGCATGATGCCGCGGGCGATTCTCTCGGGAAGCGCTGCCGTCGCCGCAATCGCTCCGAACAGCGGGACGATCGTGCGCCGTAAATTCGGCCAGAGCCCGTCCGTATAGCCGTTGGTTGCCAGCACCACGTGCCGCGCCGACACGGCACCGCCCGGCGTCGCCACCCGCCAGCCGGCGCCGGCTCTTTCGACCTTCAGCGCCCGCGTGCCGCCGTGGACGGCGGCGCCCGCGCCGTGCGCCGCGCGCGCAAGGCCGCGCGCAAACTTCAAGGGATTCAGATCCCCGCCGCGCCGATCCAGCATCGCGATGCGGTAGCGCGCCGTGCCGGTCGCCCGCTCCAGATCGGCGCCCTGCAGCAGTTCGACCGGGGCGCCGCGGCGATGAAGCTGTTCCGCCGTCGCGCGCACCTGCGCCGCATGTTTCGCGCGGATTGCAGCGCGCAGCGTGCCGTTGCGGCGCGCCTCGCAGCGAATGCCGTGGCGCTCGATCAACTCGAACACGAATGACGGTGCCGCACCGGCCAGCGCATTCATGCGGCCGCCCAACTCCCTGCCGAAATCCTTTTCCACTTGATCCGGATCGGGTTTGAGGCCCGGATTGACCTGCCCGCCGTTGCGGCCGGATGCACCCCAACCGGGCTCCTCGGCCTCCAACACCACGACCTTCGCTCCTTGTTCGGCGAGATGCAGCGCCGTCGACAGGCCGGTGATGCCGCCGCCGACCACCGCCACGTCCGCATGAACATCGCCGGCGAGCGCGGGAGTCTGCATCGCGGCTTCGGCGGTTTCTTGGTACAGGTTCATATGAATCTATGCCGCGCAGGGTAAACTTCCCGAAATGATATCCGAACCGCTGCAGTGGGCGTGCGCCGTTCTCGGCGCCTTGATGGTCGGAATATCGAAAGCGGGCATCACCGGATTGAGCATCCTGTCCGTCGCCTTGTTCACGCATGTGTTTCCGAGCAGCAAGCAAGCGAGCGGCTTGGTGCTGCCGCTGCTCATATTCGGCGACCTCGTCGCCGTGCTGTCCTATCGGATGCACACTCAATGGCGCTATCTGTGGAAGCTCATGCCATGGACCGCGGCCGGGGTCGTGCTCGGGTATTTCGCGCTCGGCCACATCACCGACAAGACCACGCGCACCATGATCGGCGTGATCATCGTATCTCTGTGCGTGCTGGGGTACTGGCGGCGATATCTCACGTCGAAGGAGGCCGAGGGCCCCAAGCACTGGACTCTGGCGGCGGCAATCGGAATCGTCGCCGGCTTCATCACGTTGGTTGCGAACGCTGCGGGGCCGCTCATGGCCATTTACTTGGTGGCCATGCGCCTGCCGAAAATGCAATTCGTGGGCACCGCCGCCGTGTTCTTCATGGTGCTCAATTTGTTCAAGGTGCCCTTCATGGTGGATCTCGGCTTGATCACGGCGCAGAGCTTTAAATTCAATCTGATGCTTGCGCCGGCGGTGCTGCTCGGAGCGTTCGCCGGACGCTGGCTGCTGATTCGCATCAACCAGCAGCTGTTCGAGAAACTCGTCCTCGGGTTCAGCGCAATAGCGGGCCTTCTATTGATCGTGTGACCGCCTTGCTACAGCCATTGGGCGAGGGTCTTGACCGTCGTTTCCTTGCTGCCGAGGAGTACAAGCAGATGCTCCGGTTCAGCGGCGAACCACGCAAAAGAGCGCCAAGCCAGCTCGGAAACCGATTTCCTGAAGGCGGAGTGAGAACGATCGAGGTATGCCGTAACAAAGGTCACTCGCGTCGACGGAAAACCCGCTTCAGTGGCAATCTTGAGCAGCGCTTCCTGCCGCTGCGCCGTGATCGGTCCGTCCGTTGCGACGACCTCGACGAACACCAGCACAACGCCGGGAATTTTTTCGTCGCCGAGATCAGCGAGTATTATGTCGGGCAGGTTCCGATCCGCGGCTATCTTGAGTCCGAGCTGCTCCGCCAGCTCATCGTCGCGGGCGACGACCTTGGCGCCGCTCTCGCTGATCCACAGCACAGCGGGACTCTTCAGATATCTTCGTGCGAATTTCTCAATGACGGCCTTGGAAATTACAGAGCTGGGACCTGACGACATCCGCCGCGTTTCGCTGTTCGGAAACGTGATTAGTTCGCCTTCGCCGGTCGTCGCGGCACCGCGGCGCATGAGCACGGTGCGGGCACGCGCCGACGCCGAGAGATGATTTTCCCGCCAGATCGCCGCGGCTTTCTCGAAGGCTTCGCCGGACAGGTCAGGATCAAAAAGCGCCGCGAAGTCCGCCCTCAAAGCATAGCGCGGCTTCGATGAAGTGGTCGGGATGCCGGGGCGCTCGAGCACCGCATTGTTCGTGATGAATCCCTGGCGGATCGTCTCGTCACGGATTTGCTCACGGCTGTTTTCGAGATACCAAGTCTTACCAGCGGGACTAAACCCCGGCTTCATCGAAACTGTTGCGTAGCTCAGCCGATCCCCTTCGGGTCGAAGCTCGGCCTGCTCGTCCGTCATCCGGACGATCTGCTTGGGGGCGGTCCACCTGTCGGTACCCTCGACGGCGCCGATATAGAGCATCGTGAACACAGTGGCTGCCGCAGCTTCGCGCACGCAGTAGGCGCGCTGCGGTACGCCGCCGGGGAAGATCACCCGCAGTCGTTGGTGAATGACCGTCGGATTGGTGTAGGGCGGCAAGCTCACGGCGCGTCCACACCATAAAGCCGCGCAGCCGCCGCATCAATGGCGCTGCGATCGGCACGTCGTCCCACAAGCCGTTTCAGATCGCCGGCCGCCGGCAGGGGAAGATTCTCAAGCTCATACGCCGACACCGCGACGCTGCCGCTTAGGCAACGAAAGGCGCGGTCGGCGGCGACGCTGTTGAGAAACGCCGCCAATAGCGCCGGCGAGACGACCGGCTTTGCCACGGTCGGGACCATCATGTTGAGATGATTCTCGACGGTGACGCCGCCGTTGCCGGCGACGAACAAGGCCGGCATCTCGGCGGCGATCAGCCGCCGCGCCTGTTCTTTGGCTGTCGTCCGCTGTAACAGAACGCACGAACTCCGGACCACCAGCCAGTCGTCACCCAGACCCAGTTTGAAGAACGGCAGGTGGTTGCGTCGCTGCGAGCGGAATATGAACCGACCGTCACCGGTGATGCATTCCGCCCAAACCAGCGGTATTTGTCCCCTCCCCGGCTCGCTGCGGAGCTGGGATTTGTGGCGGTTCCACACCAGCGGTCCAGTGCTGACCTGGTAGCCCCAATCCGCCAGACGCCCCGGCATGGAACGAAGCAGCTTGGCGAGCTTCTCTTCATCCGCGTGCCTGGGCAACACCCAAGGTGCGCGGGCATCGCCGGGCAGCGTAAAGCACCCGGCTGACTCCGGCGTTACGTGGCTGCCGGCCTGAGGCTGGATGAACGAAACCGTCGCTCGTTCACTTCGCGCGCCGTCGCTCGCACCCTTCCGGTACGTAGCCAACACCGTCTCCTGAAGTACCCCATCAAAGACGCCTTTGCGGGCGGTGACAAAATCAATCGCGACTGGCGGGGCCTCGCGCGACAGGAGGGCACGGAGGTTCTTGAAATACTCGCCGGCTAGAAAACTCGACGGCGTCAGCAGTGAAATCAGCCCCTTCGGGCGTGCCAGATCGACGGCCAGGTCCGCGAACAATCCGTAGAGATTCGCGTGTCCGTACAAGCTTCGCGCAAAGCGTTGCCTTTGCTTCGCAGGCAGCGATACCTTGCCGAACGGCGGGTTCCCGATCACCAGGTCGAAACAATCCCTTTTGTCCGTCTTAAGGCTGTCGCATAGGATGAAACATTCGGGCCTGCGGTCCGCGCGCGTGATGATGGGAAGGACGGCGGCCTCGATGAAGACTTGTCCCATCCATGCCGCGAATGGATCGATTTCGTAACCGCGAATACGGGCTGATAAATTCCGGATCGCGACCGCAGGGGCGCAGTCGCCGATGGCCCTCATCAAACGCACGGTTGCCGGGACTAGAAACGCCGCCGCACCCGCCGCCGGGTCGAGAACATGCCCTCTTGACCAGTCAAAGCCCGCCGCTTCGGCCTGATCGAGAAGCCTATCGGCGAGCGAGGGGGGAGTGTAGTAGGCGCCAAGCTTCGCGCGCCACTCGGGGCGGAGCAGGCTCGTATAGAGCAGGCTGAGATGGTAAGCAGCCTCAGCCACTGGTAGCGGCGCCATGATCTCGCCAAGCCGGCGCGCCGTCGTCGCCAAGGATGAAGGGAGGACGCCCGTGGCGCGCGGCGGAGTGCGTAGTGATACTGTGTCTGTCCGACAGGCCCAGTACCCTCGAACGGCGGCGATCGAGATCGCCTCAGCAAGCGAGAGCTGCAGACGCGTGGTTGCCGCCTGAGCCTGTACGTGCAGTTCGGCGCGCAGCTCGGCAAGCGGCAGCACCGAAGACAAATTGGGGACCGGCGACCCGGCTCTATCGTCGCGACTCGCGCTCATTACTCATGCTGTCCGAACAGCGGCCACTGCGCATCGACGTACTTCTCCGCCGCTTCGCGCACAACCCAAGCGATCGAGACCTTCTTTTGCTTTGCGATCGCTTCGAGCGTGCGGTAAAGCTCCGGCGGAAAACTGACTGACGCACGGGGCGCCGATGGTGTTCTCATCCCAGTTGTCTCTCCGGTCTTCGACGCCATTCAGATGACTCCGAATCTGCGAACTTGCACCACTTTACACCATGGTGGTGCATCGGACCAACGGACTCCAATGCGCGCATCCTTTCGAGGGGACTTTTCTTTCTCTTGGTATCAGACTAGGAGTTCCAGAACCATCAGCGATGATTCGATACGAAAGCAGGATATCGACAGAGCTGAAGTGATCGATAGACCAATATAATCAACTAGCTATGGCGATAAATAACCAAAAGGGATGATGCGACATGCAATACCGGGGCGTATTCGGTTTGATTGTCTTGATCGCCGACGTCTGGGCGATCGTCAATATCTTTCAAAGCGGCGCGGAGACCGGCAAGAAGGTGCTTTGGACGGTCCTGGTGATCGTGCTCCCCGTGTTCGGATTCATTCTCTGGTACTTTCTGGGTCCAAAGACCGGAAAAGCCTAGGAGCGCAGCTCGGGCTGCGCCGAACGGCGCAGGCGCAGGTACCGGTTGAATCGATCGGGCCGGTTCGCTGTTGATATATACAGGACATCCATGCGTCCACGCAGACATGAGCGCCACAGTTTGGGCGGGATTGGCTGGCTACGCGCGAGCGTGCTGGGTGCCAACGACGGCATCGTATCGACCTCCAGTTTGATCTTGGGAGTCGCCGCGGCGCACGCCACGCAATCGCAAATCCTGATCAGCGGCACGGCGGCGCTGGTGGCCGGCGCGATGTCGATGGCGACGGGGGAATATGTGTCTGTTCATTCACAGGCGGACACGGAAGCCGCGGCGCTCGACCAGGAGCGGGCCGAACTCGCGGTCGATTTCGCCGGCGAGAAGCGCGAATTGACCGATATCTATGTGCGCCGCGGGCTCGATAAGAAGCTCGCCGCGCAGGTGGCGGCACAACTCATGGAACACGACGCCTTGGGGTCGCACGCCCGCGATGAATTGGGGTTGACCGACGGCGCGGCCGCGCGGCCCCTGCAGGCCGCGCTGGCATCGGCCGGCAGCTTTTCGGTCGGCGCCGTTCTGCCCCTGTCGGTCGCCGTGTTCGCCCCGCAGCGGTACCTCATGCTTGCCGTCGTGTTCGCATCGCTCCTATGTCTGCTCATTCTCGGCGGCTGGTCCGCCAAGGTGGGGGACGCGAATGTGCGCACGGGCGCCTTGCGCGTGACGTTCTGGAGCGCGCTCGCCATGGGAGTCACCGCGCTTGTCGGTGCCCTCGCCGGACGATTGACATGAACCACCGCATCGTATTGGCGCAACGTCCGCAACCGGCCGCCACTTCGGCCTGCTTTCGCATGGAGTCCGCGCCGATGCCTGCCCCGGGCCGGGGTCAGGTGCTGTTGCGAACGATCTGGTTGTCGCTCGATCCCTATATGCGCGGGCGAATGAGCGACGCTCCTTCCTACGCCCCTCCTGTGGCCTTGGGGGGCGTCATGACGGGACAGACGGTCTCGCGCGTCGAGTATTCGCAGAACCCGGACTACCGTATCGGCGATCTCGTGCTGGCCGCGAGCGGCTGGCAGGAGTTTGCCGTCTCGGACGGCCGCGACCTGACCCGATTGCCCGCAGGGCTCGAGCGTCCATCATGGGCGCTCGGCGTGCTGGGCATGACAGGCTACACCGCCTATACCGGACTGCTCGACATCGGCAAACCGAAGCAGGGTGAAACGGTGGCCGTCGCCGCCGCGACCGGAGCGGTGGGTTCGGTTGTCGGGCAGATCGCCAAATTGCAGGGTTGCCGCGTCGTCGGTCTGGCCGGCGGCGCCGAGAAATGCGGCTGGGCCGTGAATGAATTGGGATTCGACGCCTGCGTCGATCACCGCTCGCCCGCACTCGAGGAGAGCCTCGCGGCAGCCTGTCCACGGGGCATCGATGTGTATTTCGAGAACGTCGGCGGGAGGATTTTTCGGGCCGTCGTTCCTCTTCTCAACACTCACGCCCGCATTCCGGTGTGCGGCCTCATCGCTCAGTATGACGGCCGCGCCAAGCCGGCCGAAACGGATTGGACATGGACGCTGATGCGCACCGTCTTGGTCAAGCGGATCACGATGCGCGGATTCATCGTCTACGACGACGATGCGCATCGTTTCGACGAATTCCTGGCGTCGATGCAGGCGTGGCTGCGCGAGGGGCGCGTGAAGTATCGCGAAGATGTGGTGGACGGACTGGAGAATGCGCCGCAAGCCTTCCTCGGACTCCTCGAGGGGCGCAACTTCGGCAAGCTCGTCGTGCGCGTCGACGGCGCGCCGGGAGCCGGCGCTTGACGGGAGCTTCGCACCCGAATCAAACTGCGCTCCTCAGCGTCGCGCAAATGACTGAGGCCGATCGGGCGGCCGTTGCAGCGGGCACACCCGGATCTGTGCTCATGCAAAACGCCGGCGACGCCGTCGCGGCGGAGATCGTCCGGCGCTGGTCGCCGCGGCCGGTGAGCGTTCTGTGCGGCCCCGGCAACAACGGCGGCGACGGCTTCGTCGTCGCTGCTTCCCTCGCGCGGTCAGGATGGCCGGTTCGACTCGCACTGCTGGGAAGGAGGGAGGAACTGCGCGGCGATGCGCGTGCTTCTGCGATGCACTGGGAGGCAGCCGTCGGGGAGCTCAATGCCGGCGCGATCGACGGAGCGGAAGTCATCGTCGATGCACTGTTCGGGTCCGGCTTGAACCGCCCGCTGGACGGCCGGGTCGCCGACGTGCTGGCCACCGCCGCGCGGCGCGGTGTGCCGCTGGTTGCAGTGGACGTACCGAGCGGAGTGATGGGCGATAGCGGTGCCAGCGGCGGCGCGGTGCCGGCGGTCTGCACCGTCACCTTCGCGCGCAAAAAGCCGGGACATGTTCTGTTGCCGGGCAGAGATCTGTGCGGGGAAGTGGTGGTCGCCGACATCGGCATCCCCGCCGCCGTCATCGACTCGCTGCGTGTCGACACCTGGGAAAATCATCCCGGGTTGTGGCGCGAACTATTGCCGCGCCTGAAATCCTCGGCCAACAAGTACACGCGAGGCCATGCGCTCGTCTGCGGGGGCTATCCCATGACGGGCGCTGCGCGAATGGCGGCGCGCGCCGCGGCGCGGGCGGGCGCCGGCCTGACGACGATCGCGGTGCCCGAAATCGCGTTCCCGGTGTACGCAGCATCCCTCACCAGCGTCATGGTGCATCCGCTCAAACACAGCGGGGACTTGGCGCATCTGCTGTCCGACCCGCGTTTCACGGCCTGCTTGATCGGGCCGGGGGCAGGCGCCGACGACGCCACCTTCGATGCAGCGCGTGAGCTCCTAAGATGGGCTCGGCCGGTGGTGCTCGATGCGGATGCCATCACCGTGTTCGCCTCCCGGTCGGCCGAGCTCGCACAGGCCATCCGCGGGCCGTGCGTCATGACGCCTCATGACGGCGAGTTCGCGCGGGTATTTCACGCCTTGGGCGACAGGCTCGCCCGTGCTCGAGCCGCCGCGCGGCAATGCGGCGCGGTCATGGTCTTGAAGGGAGCGGACACCGTCGTTGCGGCTCCCGACGGCCGCGCCATCATCAATAGCAACGCGCCCGCGAGCCTCGCCACCGCGGGCTCGGGCGACGTCCTCAGCGGCTTGATCCTAGGGTTGCTCGCGCAGGGCTTGGATGCGTTCATGGCGGCCGCCGCCGGCGTATGGATGCACGGCGCGGCGGCCGCCGCCTTCGGTCCAGGCCTGCTCGCGGAGGATCTTCCCGATCTCCTGCCCGCCGTGCTGCGGGGCCTGGAACTCGGGTAGGCGCGCGTGAACGCCTGGTTTCCGCGAGTTACATTTCACTCACTGTTCATCGCGATCAGTGTGCTCACCTACGTCCTTACCACCCGCGTGGAGCGCGATCGCAGGCCGCCGTCGATTGCCATTGCCTGGGTTCTGGGAATGATCGCGGTGCCGTACGTGGTGCTCCCCATGTACCTCTTGTTCGGCCGCCGCAAATTGCCGCGCAAGGTCCTGCATTGGTCCGGAGTCGGCTCGCACTGCCTGCACTGGGCCGAAGATTTGATCGAGAGTTTCGGCCTCCCGCCATGTGCGCCTGCGGTGATTCACATGCATCAGGACGGCGCTGAGTCGGCGTCCGCGCTGTTCGCAGTGATGTCGAGCGCCAAGCTGCGGCTCGACGTCTGCACCTATATTCTCGGCAACGATGCGTTCGGCGGCAAAGCCAAGCAGTGCATGATGGAATGTGCGGGCCGCGGCGTACGGGTGAGGCTGCTCATCGACGGCGTGGGCGCGCTTCAGCTGCCGCGCCGGTGGGTCGAGGAGCTGAGCGGCGCCGGCGTCGAGACCGCGATTTTCAGTCCTCTGTTCGCCCGCAAGACGCAGGGTCCCCGCAATTTGCGCAATCATCGAAAAATGGTCATCGCCGACGCGTCGCTTCTCTGGGCGGGAGGCAGAAACATCGCCGCTGAATACTTCGTCGGCGTGCGCGGAGCCGAGCCATGGCGCGATTTATCCTTCGACCTGCGGGGACCGGTGGCGGCCGCCGGAGCCGCACAGTTCGAGGCCGACTGGGTCGCCGCGGGCGGCAGGCCCATCCTGCCCGACACGGCGCCGGGACGGGTCGCGCCTGACCCTGAATCCGGCACCGGCCGCGCCCAGTTCGTCCCCAGCGGTCCCGATCAGGCCGAGGACACCGTGCATGCCTTGTTGATCGACGCCTGCTTCCGCTCCCGCAAGCGCATGCTCGCCGTCACCCCCTACTTCGTTCCCGACGCCGCGCTGGAAACCGCGATGCGTTTGGCGGCGCGGCGCGGGGTGAACATCGAACTGTGCATCCCGGCCGTCTCTAACCATCGTCTGGCGGATTTCGTGCGCAGCAGGGCCCTGCGAGCGCTCGCCGGCGCCGGGGCGCGCATTCATTTGCTGCCGTACATGATCCACGCAAAGGCGGTGGTGTTCGATGAGTCTCTCGCCATCTCCGGATCGGTCAATCTCGATTCACGCAGCCTGTTGCTCAACTATGAATGCGCAGTCGTTTTCTATGGAGAGTCCGAAATCGACTGGCTGTCGAACTGGATTCACGCCTTGATTCCCGATTCGCGCCCCTTCGACGGCCGTTCGCCCGGTCTGTTGCGCGACGTTGCCGAGGGACTGCTCTTGACGGTGGCCTATCAACTGTAACGCACGCGAGATACCGTAGGACGGCGCCTACACCGGGATTATTGATCGGCCGTTGCCGACGCATAGTATCCTTGGCGAAGGTCGCGGTCCGCGAATTGGCAGGTACGATGGAGTTTAAGGACTACTACAAGGTCATGGGAGTGCCGCGGGATGCGACGGAGGCGCAGATCAAGCAGGCCTACCGCAAGCTAGCCCGCAAGTATCATCCCGACGTCAGCAAGGAAAAGGACGCCGAAGCCCGCTTCAAGGAGGTCGGCGAGGCGTACGAAGTGTTGAAGAGTCCGGAGAAGCGCGCCGCCTACGATCAGCTGGGACAGGGGCCTGCCCCCGGCCAGGACTTTCGTCCCCCGCCGGATTGGGGATCCGGTTTCGAGTTCAGCGGCGCCGGCGACTCGGATTACAGCGATTTTTTCGAGTCGCTGTTCGGCGGGCGGGCCGGAGCGCAGGGCGGTGGCGGCGCGTTCCGCGGCGGACGCGCATTTCACGACGGGCGCGGCGAGGATCATCATGCCAAGGTGCTGCTCGATCTCGACGCCACTTTGCGCGGCGGCGCGCGGCAGCTTTCCTTGCGCGTTCCCGAGATCGACGCCGACGGCAGACTTAGGCCTACGGAACGCGTGCTCAACGTGCAAGTACCCAAGGGCATCCTCGCCGGCCAGCACATTCGATTGGCAGGCCAGGGGGCGCGCCCGGCGGGCGAAGGAACGCCCGGCGATCTGTTCATCGAGGTCGACTTCCAGCCGCATCCTCTGTACCGGGTCGATGGGCGCGACTTGTACCTGGACTTGCCCGTGGCCCCGTGGGAGGCGGCGCTCGGCGCGGCGGTGAAGACGCCCACACCCACCGGCGCTGTGGACTTGAAAATTCCCCCGGGGTCGCGTGCCGGGGGCAAACTGAGGCTCAAGGGTCGCGGCATACCTGCCTCCCCGCCGGGGGACTTTTACGTCGTTCTCCAGATCGCGCTGCCGCCCGCGAACGACGACAAAGCCAAGGCCGCCTATGCGGCCATGGCCGCGGCCGTACCCTTCAATCCGCGCGCAAATCTCGGAACCTAAAGCAATGTCCACATCGGATAACCAGCCGCTGTCCGGCGCCATATTCGAGGAATCCGAGCTGTTGACCGTCGCGGAATTGAGCCGCATATGCGCGGTCGACGAACGGCACATTGTGGAGCTCGTCCATGAAGGGGTGATCAGCGTCGTGGAGATAGGCACGAGTGAATGGCGTTTCAGCGGCACCGCTCTGCGGCGCACCCGGCTCGCGCTGCGGCTGGAACGCGA
Source organism: uncultured Gammaproteobacteria bacterium (assembly GCA_963702735.1). GTDB lineage: Bacteria > Pseudomonadota > Gammaproteobacteria > Steroidobacterales > Steroidobacteraceae > Bog-1198. The sequence goes on from CAVPDW010000006.1 coordinate 376,168, forward strand.
TCTCGAACTCAACCTGGCCGGCGTCGCACTGGCGCTCGATCTCATGGAAGAGGTGGAGCGCCTGCGGCAAGCGCTGCGGGCGAGAGGCTGATGGCGCCGCTCGAATCCGACGCCTTCGTCTTCTTCGGCGCCACCGGCGATCTGGCACACAAGAAGATCTTTCCCGCCCTGTATGCCATGGTTCGCCGCGGCGGCCTCGGCATCCCCATCATCGGCATGGCGCGCGAGGGCTGGACATTGGACAAGCTCGTTCAGCGCGCCCGCGACAGCGTCGAGCACGGCGGCGATTTCGACCCCGGCTGCTTCGCGCAGCTCGCCGCGCAGTTGCGCTACGTGGGCGGCGACTACACCGATCCTGCGACCTTCGTCCGATTGAAGCAAGCGCTGGGCGCAGCGACACGGCCGATCCACTATCTGGCGATTCCCCCGAGCATGTTCGGAAGCGTAGTGCGCGGCCTCGCGAAATCGGGCTGCGCCGACAATGCCAGGGTCATCGTCGAGAAGCCCTTCGGCCGGGATCTTTCGACGGCGCAATCCCTCGACCGCACGCTGCACGAGGTGTTTGCGGAACCCTCCATATTCCGCATCGATCACTACCTGGGCAAGGAGGCGGTGCAGAACATCCTGTACTTCCGTTTTGCCAATACCTTTCTAGAACCGATTTGGAACCGCAATTTCGTGCGCGACGTGCAAATCACCATGGCGGAACAATTCGGGGTCGAGGGCCGCGGGGCGTTCTACGAGGAAGTCGGCGCCATTCGCGACGTCGTGCAGAATCATCTGCTGCAGGTGATCGCATTGCTTGCGATGGATGCCCCGACGGGTCACGAGCCGGAAGCAATGCAGGCGGAAAAGCTGCGCCTGTTCCGCGCGATGCGGCCGCTTGGGTCCCAGGACGTCGTGCGCGGCCAATTCAAGGGCTATCGCGACCAGCCGGGCGTGGCCAAGGATTCGCAGGTCGAGACCTTTGCCGCGCTGCGCCTGCACATCGACACCTGGCGCTGGGCCGACGTGCCGTTCTACATCAGGGCGGGCAAGTGTCTGCCCATCAGCGCCACGGAAGTGTGGGTCACGCTCAAGCGTCCGCCGCTCGCCGTTTTCTCCCCCGACGACGGCATGCCCGCGAACTACTTCCGCCTTCGCCTCAGCCCCGAAGTGGTGATCAGCGAGGGGGCGCTGGTGAAGCGCAGCGGCGACCACATGGCCGGCGAGCCCGTCGAACTCGTCGCCCGCCACCGCACCGAGAGCGAGAAGTCCCCCTATGAGCGCCTGCTGGGAGACGCCGTCCGCGGCGATCCCTCCCTGTTCACGCAGGATGACAGCGTGGAAGCCGCGTGGCGGGTGGTGGATCCGGCGTTGAACGCCGGTCGCCCCGTGCTGGAGTATGAACCCGGCACCTGGGGGCCCCTGGCATCGAACTCCGTCGTCGACGGCGACGGGGCATGGCACGACCCCGGAGCCGAGAAGACCCTGCCGTGCTGAACAGGGACGACGTCGTCTTCCTGCTGGACGTGGACAACACTCTGCTGGACAACGACCGCTTCGCAGCCGATCTCGGCGACCGTCTGGAACATTCATTCGGGGCCTCCGAACGCGCGCGCTACTGGACGATCTTCGCCCGCTTGCGCGAACAGCTGGGCCTCGCCGACTACCTGGGAAGCCTGCAGATGTTTCGCGCCGGGCTCGACGATCATCGGGAATTGCTGGCGATGTCGGAATTTCTCCTGGAATATCCGTTCGCCGCGCGCCTGTTCCCGCGCGCGCTCGACGCGGTGCATCACTTGAGGAGGCTCGGCCGTCCCGTGGTACTGTCCGACGGCGACATCGTGTTTCAACCGCGCAAGATACGACGCGCCGGGATCTGGGATGCGGTTGACGGCAGGGTCATGATTTACATACACAAGGAGTGCGTGCTCGATCAGGTGCAGCAGCGCTGCCCTGCGAATCACTACGTCATGGTGGACGACAAGCCCAATCTCTTGTCCGCGATGAAATCGATCTTAAAGGGTGCCCTGACGACGGTGTTCGTGCAGCAGGGGCACTACGCGCTCGCGGCGGACGCCAAAACCGCCGAACCCGCGCCGGACTTGACGATCCAGCGCATCGGCGATCTGATGAACCTTACACTATCCGACTTTCAGGAACGGCCATGAATATCACGAAGACCCTGCATGACTTGGGACAGAGCCTATGGCTCGACAACATCACGCGCGAAATTCTCGACAACGGCACCTTGCGCCGCTACATCGATGAGCTGTCGATCACCGGTCTCACCTCGAATCCGACCATTTTCGATGCGGCGATCGGCAATACCTCGGCGTACGACAGGGGCATCCGCGAAAAGGCCCGAGCGGGGCTCGCCGGCGAGGATTTATTCATCGAGCTTGCTCTGGAGGATCTGCGGCGCGCCGCCGATCTTTTCAGGCCGGTGTTCGACCGCACCGCAGGCATCGACGGCTGGGTCTCCATGGAGGTCTCGCCGCTTCTCGCCAATGACACCAAGACCACGATCGCGGCCGCATCGCGCATCCACCGCCAAGCGAATCGTCCCAACCTGTACGTCAAGATCCCGGGCACGCCGGCGGGCGTGCCCGCCATCGAAGAGGCGATTTTCGCCGGCGTGCCGGTCAACGTCACTCTTCTATTCTCGCGCGAACAGTACCTCGCCATTGCGGAAGCCTATTTGCGGGGCATCGAGCGGCGGCTGGCCGCCGGACTCGATCCGGGCGTGAGCTCGGTGGCCTCGCTGTTCGTCAGCCGCTGGGACGGAGCCGTTGCCGAGAAGGTGCCGCAGGAATTGCGCAATCGCCTAGGGATAGCCGTCGCCGCGCGCACTTACCGCGCGCACAATGAATTGCTCGGCAGCAAGCGCTGGCGCGATCTGGAAGCGGCGGGCGCGCGCAAGCAGCGCATGCTGTGGGCAAGCACGGGCACCAAGGATCCGAAGGCGCCGCCCGGCCTGTACGTCGAGGCGCTCGCAGCGCCCGACACCATCGACACCATGCCGGAGAAGACGCTGCTGGCATTCGCCGCCGGCGGCACCGTCAAGGCGGCTTTACCCAAGGACGGGGGCGACGCCGAACAGGTGCTTGCGCAATTCGCGCGTGCCGGGATCGACATCGACGCGCTCGCCGCACGCCTGCAGTCGGACGGAGCGGATGCCTTCGTCAAATCCTGGCGCGAGTTGATGAAGCGCATCGCGGAGAAAAGCGCGGTGCTGGCGACATCTTGAACCCGAAGATCAACCCGCTCGCCGGGCAAGCCGCGCCGGCCGCCTCGCTGACGAACATCCCGAGGCTCATCACCGCCTACTACAGCGAGCGGCCGGATCCGGGGGTCGCCGCGCAACGAGTCGCCTTCGGCACCTCCGGTCATCGCGGCTCATCGTTCGAATCGAGCTTCAACGAATATCACGTGCTCGCGATCAGCCAGGCCATCTGCGAGTATCGGCGTCGGCAGAACATCGACGGCCCGCTGTTCATCGGTTACGACACTCACGCACTCTCGGCGCCGGCCTTCGCGAGCGCCCTCGAAGTCTTGGCCGCCAACGGCGTCGAAGCCATGATATCGGCGGGCGACGAATACACGCCGACACCTGCGGTGTCGCACGCCATCCTGACCTATAACCGCGGCCGCAGAACCGGGCTTGCCGACGGCATCGTCGTCACCCCGTCCCACAACCCTCCCGACAACGGCGGCTTCAAGTACAACCCGCCGAACGGCGGACCGGCGGACTCCGACGTGACATCGGGGATAGAGGCCCGCGCGAACGAACTGCTGCAATCGGGTGCCGGTGCGATCGGCAGGGTCGGATTCGCCGCCGCGCGGCGCGCCGCCACGACGCACTCTCATGACTACATGCAGGCTTACGTGGGCGATCTCGGCGCCATATTGGACATGGAGGTCATACGCGGCTCGCGGGTCCGGATGGGAGTCGACCCCTTGGGCGGCGCGGGCGTGCACTATTGGCCGCGTATAGCGGAAGTGCATCGCCTCGATCTGACGGTGGTGAATGATGCGGTCGATCCCGATTTTCGGTTCATGACCCTCGATTGGGACGGAAAGATCCGGATGGATCCTTCCTCTTCCTATGCCATGCAGCGCCTCATCGGCCTCAAGGACAAGTACGACATTGCCTTTGCCTGCGACACCGACCATGATCGCCACGGCATCGTCAGCGCGGGCAGCGGATTGTTGCCGTCGAATCACTATCTGGCGGCCGCAATCGACTATCTGTTTCGACATAGACCCCGCTGGCGGGCGGACGCCGCCGTCGGCAAAACCGTGGTGAGCAGCGCCATGATCGATCGCGTCACCCGCCGAATCGGACGTACTCTGTACGAGGTGCCGGTGGGCTTCAAATGGTTCGTGAGCGGGTTGCTCGACGGCAAGCTGGGATTCGGCGGAGAGGAAAGCGCCGGCGCCTCCTTCAGCCGTATCGACGGCAGCGTCTGGACCACGGACAAGGACGGTATCGTGCCGGCGTTGCTGTCGGCGGAGATCACGGCGCGCACCGGTAGGGATCCCGGCGAAGCGTACCGGGCCATCGCCGACGAATTGGGCGCGGTGTACGCCAATCGCGTGGACGCCCCTGCGAACGCCGAGCAGAAGAAGAAGCTCGCGAAGCTCGACGCTGCGCAGGTGCGCATCAAGGATCTCGCAGGCGAGCCCATCGAGCGCATTCTGACCGCCGCACCCGGCAACAATGCCCCCATCGGCGGCGTCAAGGTCATCTCGGGAGGAGGTTGGTTCGCGGCGCGCCCTTCCGGAACGGAAGACATCTACAAGATATATGCCGAGAGCTTCCATGACGCCGGCCACCTGGACCGCTTGACGGCCGAAGCCCAGCTTATCGTGGATGCGGCGCTCGCCGGCGCCTGATCCGTCCTCCTGTGCAGGCACGCGAGCCCACCACCTTGAGCGCGACGGCCAAGCGCATCGTGCCGTGGTTGGTGGCGGTCGGCTTCTTCATGGAATCGCTCGACACGACCATTTTGAACACGGCCGTTCCAGTCATCGCACAGGCGCTCAAGGTGCCGCCGCTCAGCATGAAGGCCGTGCTCGCGAGCTACACCTTGAGCCTCGCCGTCTTTATTCCGATCAGCGGCTGGATGGCCAATCGTTTCGGCACGCGGCGCGTATTCGCCTCCGCCATCGGCATCTTTACCCTGGGTTCGTTGCTCTGCGGTATCTCGAACGAGATACACCTGTTGGTGGCGTGCCGCATTCTGCAGGGTTGCGGCGGCGCCATGATGCTCCCCGTGGGGCGCCTCACCATGGTGCGCACCTTCGAGAAGTCCGAACTCATCAACGCCATGAGCTTTGTCGCCATGCCGGGCCTGGTCGGTCCCATGGTGGGGCCGGTCCTCGGCGGCCTTATCATCGGGTACTTTCACTGGAGCGTCATCTTTTTCGTCAACATACCGATCGGCCTGTGCGGCCTGATTCTGGTGTATCGGCACCTGCCGAACTTCCGCGAGGCGCGGAACTATCCGCTCGACATCGTCGGCCTGGTGCTATTCGGCTCCGGCATTTCGCTCCTGTCGTATGTGCTGGAGGTATTCGGTGAAACTTCTTTAAGCGGGCGCGAAATATTGGGGCTGCTGACCATCTCGGCCGCATTGCTCGGGGCGTACGGTCTCAACACCCTGCGCATCGCGCATCCCTTGCTGCGGCTGGCGCTGCTGCGAATCAGGAGCTTCCGCGTTGCGGTCAGCGGCAATTTGTGCACCCGCTTGGGGATCGGCGGCATCCCCTTCCTGTTGCCGCTTCTGTACCAGGTGGGCCTGGGTTTCTCACCCATTCAATCCGGCTTGCTCATCCTGCCGCAGGCGCTTGCCGCCATGAGCTTGAAGCTGACCATGCCGCATATCCTGCGAAGATTCGGCTTCCGCAGGGTGTTGATCGCAAACACCATCACCCTGGGCTTGATGATATTTTTGTTCTCGACCATCGATATCGGCACGCCGGCATGGATGATCGTGCTGTTGGCTTTCATCTATGGATTTCTCACCTCGCTGCAATACACCAGCATGAACACGCTGGCCTATGCGGACGTGAATGCGCGCGAAGCGAGCGGCGCCAGCACCATCGCCAGCACCGTCCAGCAGATGGCGGTGAGCTTCGGCGTGGCCACCGCCTCGCTCGCCGCCGCCCTGTTCGTCCCCGATAGAGTGCACGCATCGGGCCCCGAAATGATCCACGGAGTTCACCTGGCGCTGCTGGCCCTCGGTGCAATGACCATCGTATCGACGGCGGTATTCAGCCAGCTCAAGGTCGGCGACGGCGACGCAGTGAGCCGTCACAAGGCAGAACTTCCGAGCGCCTGAACAAACATCACGTGACCTGCACATTGGGCGTCACAATGCCGCCGGCATAGCTGGATGCACCGTGCACGGTGAGGACATTTGCGCATGACCTCCTCGCGTGAAGTTCAGACCATAGGTGGATCCTGACTAAGATTCGTCAAGACCGACTCGTGCAAGTATCTTTGTTGCAAGTGCACGGAAATGACTTTTTGCCTCTGTGACCGCATATGAGTGGCTACCAATTGCACCGTCAGCAGAAGTGAGCTGAAAGATGGGCTTTCTCGCCTCCTGTGCCATTGGTATTAAGCTGCGGTAGTGCTTCAAGCGAGCAAGGCAATGCTCGTCCTGTTCGAGCGGCATATTGATTCCCGGTGTCCCAAGGACACTTGATCGGTAGATCGCCGGAATTCGAGCGGCCCATTTATCGTAAGACTTGACCGGGCGCGACAGACGCTCGGTATGCTGTTGAACGATATAACCGACCGGCTTCATCGCACCGGCCGGTAGCTCGAATGATGGAAGATTCCAATTGTCTATACGCTTTGTCCAATCGGAACGCCAAGCGCGCAGAGTTGGGCCCAAATTTCGTAGGCCCTGCAATGAAAACAAATCTGCGGCGAGGGGAATCACCACGTGATCAGAACCGATCAACGCCGACCGGTTGATAGCTCCCAAGTTTGGACCTACGTCGGCAAGGATCAGATCCGCGTCGTGTTGATTCGCCGCCAGCTGGGATACCTGCCAAAATGCCGTTAGTATGCGAAATGGCCTATAGAGCGTCCCAGATCCTAGTGCGTTTGGCCATTCCTGTGAGAGAAAGTCCTCAAAGCTAGCCAAGCTCAAGTCGCCGGGAATCAGATGAAGGCGGTCCGTCACCCTCTTGGTGTGAGGCGGCAAGATGTCACCAACTTCGGTTAGGGGGCGGATACACTGGTAAATCGTGTCCGCCGCCCCGGATCCCTTCTCATTGTCCCACAGCAATTCCAACTCGCTTTCCGGCAGAAACGCCGAAGTCAAGTTTGCTTGTGGATCAAGGTCAACAGCGACAACTCGCTTGCCCATCTGCGCAAACATCCAGGCCAGGTGATAGACAAGCGACGTCTTGCCGACACCGCCTTTGTTGTTGAAAAAGGTCAGGACAGGAATACTCATTGTCGTCTGAGTATTGTCGCCAGAATTGCATTCGTCTCAACCATAAATCGCGCAGGTGGATTACCGTTCTCGCGCAAGGCCCGTTGCGCCGTCGCAATGCCTACCCCGAATCGCTGAACGTAGCCAAGGATCTTTAACGCCTCTGCAACGTGCGGGTTACGGTAATCAGTTACTCCAGGACGGCCAAAGTTTTGCGCATTTACCAGCCCAAACGGTCCGCCAGGACTGTGGATTTCAATCCTGTCATCGAACCAATAGACCCGAATGGGTGCATTGGTATTTTCGTAAGTGCGATGCATGAGGGCATTGCGCGTAAGTTGTTGCAAAGCGCTGAGCGGATACGAACTTACTCTTAATTCCGTCTCCGCTGACGAAATGTCGATACCCACTGTTAGGTGGGCTTTGAGTTTCTCGTCCAATCTACGGAGTGTGGTGGCCAAGGATCCATCGATGGATTCCTCGTCAGTCACCGGATCAGCCAATTCCGTGCCGCTAATACGCAGAAATTGGACAAATGCGCAAGCTAGCCAACTCCGCGGCGTAATACCGATAGTAAGGACTCCCAGCACCGTGGGTGTCGGCTCACTCGCTGACAAGATCATTCGACAAGCCGCCAATCGCTGCTCGTATGTTCGTTCGTTGGCTTCGATGACATCGGCGGCAAAGGCTCTCGGGAGATACTCTCCCTCAAACTCCGCCCTATTCAGGTCGGCAACGGAGCATGCTGGCAACGGATGAAGGTCGAAGGGCAGGTCTCGGTGTCGCCTACGCTCATTTAGGATTCGTTCCTCTTGCGCCGTAGCTATGGCGCGCCGGGGTCCGACCCTTATCCAGATCCGGCCACGGTATCGCACCGGGGGCGCATCTGCCGGCCATGCAGTTACGACAGCCATATCCACGCCCTTTAGGTGTCGTTTTTCGACGGTGATCGTCGGCGGCGGCAGTATGTTTCCGCTCGACCGCAAGTCCGACAATGTTAGAAGCAACTGATCTGAAATCGTGAGACCGGAAGGGGTTCCGTTATCTCTTGCACCGACGAACAATACGCCGGGCCGCGCATAATTGGGCAAATCGTTTGCAAATGCGCATAGGGCTTGCGACCCCTTTTCCGGCGCATCGCCCGACCACGATTCCTTCCGCTCCGCACGATCGGACTCTAGGTCGTCGAGAAGCGCGAGTAGGTCGGTGTCGGTTAGCGGGTTCATTATGTGGATTCTATGCTCTTAGGGGACATTCCCGCGAACCACTCACGGACCGACAGTCGCAGAAGTAGATGACTCGCCACGTCCTCGCGCGCGTTATCGACTCCCTCTGGCCACGAGGGACTATTCCGCCTTGATCGCGTGCCCGCCGAATTGGTTGCGCATGGCGGAGAGCAGCTTGTCGGTGAACGAATCGGCGTCGCGCGACCGCAGGCGTTCGAGCAACGACAGGGTGATCACCGAGGCGGGCACCCCCAATTCGATGGCCTCGGCCACGGTCCAACGGCCCTCGCCCGAATCCGCGACGTAGGGGGCGATCCCCTGCAGGGTAGGATTCTTCCCCAGCGCATCGGCGGTGAGATCCAGCAGCCACGAGCGCACTACGCTGCCGTAGCGCCAAATCTCGGCGATTTGATGCAGGTCGAGGTTGAACTCGGTCTTGTGCTGAAGGATGGAGAACCCCTCGGCGTAGGCCTGCATCAATCCGTATTCGATGCCGTTGTGGATCATCTTGGTGTAATGGCCCGAACCGACGGCGCCCACCCTGCCCCAGCCGCGATCCGGCGCCGGCGCGAGAGTCTCGAAGATCGGGCGCAGACGTTCGACCACCGCCTCGTCGCCGCCGATCATCATGCTGTAGCCTTCCGCAAGCCCCCATACGCCGCCGCTGGTGCCGGAATCGACGTAGTGAATCCCCCGCTGCGCCACGGCGGCCGCCCTGCGCTGAGTGTCATGAAAATTCGAATTGCCGCCGTCGATGATGGTGTCGCCCGCCGCCAGCATCGGCGAAAGGTTCGTGATCGCACCGTCGGTGATCGCCCCGGCAGGCACCATCAACCACAGTACGCGCGGTGCCTTCAGCTTCGCCACCAGCTGCTCCAGCGAGCCCGCCGTCGCGGCGCCCTTCTGCTCGAGCGCGGTGCGCGCGTCCGCGGCAGGATCGTACCCCACCACCGTGTGGCCGCCGCGCAGCAGACGCTGCGCCATGTTGGCGCCCATTCGCCCCAGGCCGATCATCGCGATTTGCATGAGATTCGATCCGTTCGCGCTTGGCGCACCGGGCCTGAGTATACAGCGGGATGCCGGGCGTGCGTATCTTCAGTCGCGCCTCAGCATCACCATGACCGCGGGACTTCCCACCGGCTCGAAGCGGCCCGTGAATTGCAGCGCCCCTGAAGAGGCGATGATGCGAAATGATGTGATCGAATCGCCCCTCTGGTTGCAGGAATATAGAAACTCGCCGCGCGGGTCGATGGTCAGGGAGCGCGGGTAGTCTGCGTGGACCCAGACATCGGAGATCATCCGCAATTGACCGTCGCCTGCAACGGCAAAAACGGCCACGGCATTGTGCAATCGATTCGCCGCGTACAGGAACCTACCGTCGGCGGCGACGATGACTTCCGACGACAGATTGCTGCCGCCGTACTTCGGCGGCAGCGCCGACACCAGTTGTTTGTGCTTGAACGCGCCCTTGGAGGGGTCGTAATCGTAGACCGCGATCTTCGCGTCATGTTCGTACAAATTGTAGAAGATTCGGCCGTTCGGATGGAACGCGAAGTGCCGCGGCGCGGCGCCCGAGGGTGCCGCAAGCACGGGCACGGCGGCGGGCAGCAAGCGGCCGGTTTGTGCGTCGAGGCGCCAGACCAGGGTCAGATCGAGTCCTGCGTCGTTTGCAATCACGAACTGCCCGCTCGGGTCCGCCGCCACCATGTGCATGTGCGGGCTGTCGTGATCGCTGACCGCGAATTGTCCCGGCGGATCGTCCACGGCACGCGCGTGATGCCGCGGTCCGACGCTCGGTCTCACGTCGCTCGCCTCGCCCAGCGCACCGTCCGGGTCCACCGGGAATACCGCCACATTGCCGCCGCCGTAGTTGGCGACGAACACGAATTTGCCGGACGGATGCACGCTGGCATGGGTGGGAGTCGTGCCGGCCGAGCTCACGGTTCCCAGACGCCTGAGTTGGTAGCTCTCGCCGTCGATCGCGTAGGAGACCACGGCTCCGCCGCGCGAGCCCTGGTAGTTGTCGATCTCGCTGACGGCATAGAGCCGCGTCCGCGCCGGGTTGACGGCAAGCCAGGTCGGATTGCGAATATCGCCGACCACCTGCTGCTGTGTCAGGGCACCCGACGCCGTATCCTGGCGAAACAGGTAGATGCCGCCTCCGTTCGGCGTGTAAGTGCCGACATATGCCGCGCAGGTCGCCGCCGGCGCGGCATTGACCGCCGCGTGCGCGCCGAACGGATGCGCCGCCGGTACGGCGAGCAGCGATACCGTCTTGAGAAAGTCCCGGCGTGTAATACGTGGGTCTAGCAATGCGTCCCTACATCAGCGATGTCTTCAATCGTTCAGCGAGAGAGTAACGCTTGTCGCGGCCAACGAATACGTTGCGGCGGTATATTGTCCCACGGCCGTCAGTCCCGTCGCCAGCGTTGCGCCGTTCAGCTCCGTCTGTAGTTGAGCGACAAATGCGCCGAAGGTATCGAAGTTCTCGATCGTCGAACTTTGCGAATGGCCGATGGAGTACACCGTGTTCGACGAAGTCGGGTTCGGGACGATCAACGGATCCGAAGACAAGCCGACGACATCGATGCTTTGCGCGCCGACCTGGATTTGATGCCGCGTGCCCATGCCGCTGTTGTGGATGTCGACATCGATCGCGGTGCTGTCGTAGGTGGTGAACGGCGACGCCGTGCCCGAACTCCAATCGACGACGAGCACCGCATCGATGGTCGTCGGGTCGAGCAGCGCCGAGGCCGTGAAATTGGGCGGCGCCGCGCCGAATGAACTCGGGAATCCCGTGACGATCACGGGCGCACCCACCGTCGAATTCGTCAAATCCAACGCGCCGGTGGCCGCCGAATATTGGCCGGGAGCGGCGCCGGAGCCGACGAAATCGAAAGGTGCGATCGCCCGCCCGCCGAGGAACGCCAGATTGAGCGTCACAGCCGCCGTGCCCTGGGCGGTGACAAATCCGGAGGCCGTGGTCGGATCGAGCCGCACACGGCCCGCGCTTGCATCCAGTGTCGCATTGCCACCCGATTGTATGGAGGCCGCACCGAAAGCATCGATCGAGGATCCCACGGACACCTGCTGCGCAGTGGCGATTTCGCCGTACTGTCCCAAGACCGTGACCGCGGTGGCCGGGCTTAAGAGCACGAAGGTGGTGCCGGGAAGAAAGGTTTCGGTGCCGTCGTTGGCGACCAATGTGCAGTCCTCGACGGCGAGCGTATTGCCGTTGCGCGCGGATACGATGCCGGTCACGCGGTCCAGCCCGGACCCTTGCACGCTGCTGCCCGCCAATACCTGCGTGGCGGTGAAGGTCACCAGACTGGTGCTCGCGGTGCTCGCCGTACCGGCGGCGGTCGTTGTGGTCGATTGCTGCGCCGTGGTCAGCGTGCCGTAGGCGACGGCCAGGGTGCCGCCGCCACCCACGCTCGCAAGCGCCCCAAGCCCCGCAGTGCCGCTGGATGCGATGCCGTTGATCTCGTAGTTGGCCGTGGCGCTCGGAACTATGCCGAGGCTTCCCGTGCCGTTGGCGGCGCCGTTGAACGGGCTGATATCCATCGTGAACGAAGCACTCGCCGTCGATGCAAGGCCTCCGCTCGCGACCCCCGCCAGCGGGCCGCGGATGCGCACAGGCTTGCCGTCGATGGGCAATGAACTCGCGGCCACCGTCGGCGTCACCGTCACCGTTCTGGCGGACAGATTGACGGCGTTGGATGCCGCCAGACTGAAATCCAGCGAGAGCCGCGACGATCCCTTGGCCGGGACGCTGAATGAGTCGCCGGGATCGAGTTTGACGGTGAGCTGGACTTGACCCAGTGCCCGGCCGTTCGCCCCGATGGGGGTCAAGGCAACGCCGTTGATGCTGCCGTCGTCGTACACGATCTGCGCCGCACTGTAATCGAGCGTTACGACGGCGCTCTTGTAACCGCCCTTCGCCACGGCGGCGGCGCCCAGCACTTCGCTCACTCCGGTGAGCGCCGCGAAATCGACGGTGGTGCTCGCCGGCAGTATCCTGAGCGCGGTCCTGCCGCCCGAGGATTGCAGCTGCACGGAAACCAATGCGACCCGGTACGCGAGAAAGTTATCCTGCGATGCGGTGCTCGTCAGCGTCACCACCGCCGTGCCGCTGCACGCCGCGAGCGCGAGCAGCACGCACACCGCCGGCGCCGGCAACAGCCGGCCCCAGGCGCCGCGCGCGGCGCAATGTATTGAGCGTGGCGACAGGTTCATCGGTGCTTCGACCCTCTCGATCGGGCTATTGTTCAGCGAATTGCGCGTCAATTGAAGCACAAAATGGGCAAAGATCTGTGAAGGCGCTCATGGCGGGCGGCCGGGCGTCGCCCGCCTGCGACATGGCCTCCAGGGAAGGCCCCCTCTAGAGCGCCCGGGAGATCAACTCCTTCATGATTTCGTTGGTGCCGCCGTAGATTCGCTGCACGCGCGAATCGGCGAACATCCGGCACACCAGGTATTCGTTCATGTAGCCGTAGCCGCCGTGCAATTGCACGCACTCATCGAGAACTTCCTGTTGAGTGTCCGTGGTCCAGTACTTGGCCATGGAGGCTGTCACGGTATCGAGCGTTCCGTCGACGATCTTGGCGATGCAATGGTCGACGAACACGCGCGCGATGCGCGTCTTGGTGGCGATTTCCGCCAGCTTGAACTTGGTGTTCTGAAATTCGGCGATGCTCTTGCCGAAGGCCTTGCGCTCCTTGACGTACTTGATGGTTTCCGCGAGCGCCCCTTCCATCGCGGCCACCGCGACCACGGCGATCAGTGCGCGCTCGTAAGGCAAATCGCCCATGAGCTGATAGAACCCCTGGCCCTCCGCACCACCCAGAAGATTGGCCGCGGGCACGCGTACCTCGTCGAAGAACAATTCGGACGTGTCCTGCGCCTTCAGGCCCATCTTGTCGAGAATTCTGCCGACCCGGAACCCTTCCAGATTCGCCGTTTCGACCATGATGATGGACGTGCCCTTGGCTCCGGCGCCGGGCTGCGTCTTGACGACCAGGGCGATCAAGCCCGCAAGATAACCGTTGGTGATGAATATTTTCGAGCCGTTGATGACATACTCGTCGCCGTCCCGTATGGCGCGGGTTTTCAGGCCTTGCAGATCGGATCCGGCCGCAGGTTCCGTCATGCCGATCGCGCCGATCAGTTCGCCGCGGGCCATGCGAGGCAGAAAGCGGCGTTTCTGCTCCAGGGTACCGTGATTGACGAGGTAGTGCGCGCAAATGCTGTGAACGCCCTGGCCGAATCCGCTCAAGCCGCGTCGCGCGAGTTCCTCGTAGAGCACCGCTTCATGCCGGAAGTCGCCGCCGCCCCCGCCGTAATCGGCCGAGACATCGGTACACAAAAGCCCGATCGCGCCGGCCTTGCGCCAGATGTCCCTGCCCACATGCCGCTGCTCGCGCCACTGCGCCTCGTTCGGCACCATCTCGGCATCGATGAAACGCGCCGCAGCGTCGCGAAATACGGCCAGATCGTCATCCATCCACGGCGATACGTGAATCTTCATGTCAATCGTGAGACTTTGCAGGGTCCGGCACCACGGGTACGTCGACCCCGGCCGCAGCGTCCGGCGCATTCGACCGGCGTTGCTGTTTCGCGTCCTGGCGGGCTTTCCTCGCGGCCTCTTTCAGTTTCTTCGCATGTCGGTAGTTCGGCTTGGCCACTTAGGGTCTCCTGAAATAGATGTTGCGTTTCGATCTTACTCCGGCTCGCGATCATCGGCCCATCAACAGTCGATCCGGAAGTCGCCCGACCTCGCGGCGAACGGCGGCGCCCTCGCTGCGCCGCCCGGCCGCGAAAGCCTGGCGTAAAATCGAACTCACATTGCTACTATACCGGGGCGTGACGGATCAAACTCAAAAGTCATGGATGCGCGCCGCAGGTTTCGGCCTGGCCGTGCTGTCCGTCATCAACCTGTTCAGCTACCTGGATCGCTACGTCGTCTCCGCGCTGATCGAAAGCTTGAAGCACGCCGATCTGGGTCTTTCGGATGCGAACCTTGGCTCTCTCGCTTCCGCGTTTCTGATCGTATACACCCTGACCGCGCCGGTGTTCGGCGCATTGGGCGATCGATTTTCCCGGCCGCGGCTGATCGCGCTGGGGGTGGCCTGCTGGAGCTTCGCCACCGCGCTGTCGGGTTTTGCGGTCGGTTATCTGTCGCTGCTCGCCTCGCGCGCTTCGGTGGGCGTGGGAGAAGCGGCCTACGTCACGATCGCGCCGAGCTTGCTGTCGGATTACTTTCCCGCGCGACAGCGCGCCCGGGTGATGGCGATTTTTTTCTGCGCCATTCCGGTGGGTTCCGCTCTCGGCTACGTGGTCGGAGGCCTGGTCGACAAGCACTACGGCTGGCGCGCGGCATTCTTCGTCGCAGGAATTCCCGGCCTGCTGCTGGCGGCGCTGTGCTTGCTGCTGCGCGATCCGCCGCGCGGACTGCAGGATTCGGTCGCTGTGCCGGCGGCCGCGCCGGCGCCGAAGTCTTCGCCCGCCACGCTGCGGCAGGAGACCTGGGCGACCTACCGCCGGCTCGTCCGCAACAAGCTGTATGTACTCACCGTTCTGGGATACGCCGCCTACACCTTTGCAATGGGCGGGCTCGCCGTTTGGATGCCTGCATTTCTCGAGCGCGCGCGCGGCATCCCGCGCAGCGAGGCCACCGTGAGCTTCGGCGCCGTCGTGGTGGTCACCGGCTTCGTCGGAACCTTCATCGGCGGCTGGTTGGGTGATCACTGCGCCAAGTCCTCGCGGCAGGCCCATCTTTGGTTGTCGTCGGCCGCCACTCTCATCGCCGTTCCCTTCGTCTGGTTCGCGCTGACGACTGAATCGCACTCGGTGTACCTGGCGTGCCTGGTATCGGCGATGTTGTGCCTGTTCTTGTCGACCGGCCCGATCAACGCAGTCATCGTCAATATAGTGCCTGCCGCTGAGCGCGCGACTGCGATCGCCCTCGAGGTATTCGCCATTCATCTGCTGGGAGACGCACTCTCCCCGCCGCTCATCGGCGCCTTGTCGGACCATTTCTCCCTGGGGCAGGCCGTCAAGATCATGCCGATCGCGGTGCTGATCGGCGGCTGCGTATGGGCATGTGCGGCGCTCGCGCAGGCCAAGCAAGGGCCCGCACCCGAGGCCCCCGTGCCCGCCGTCGTCTAACCCCGGCCGATCGGCCCCTCTCGCGCCGCGCGTATGGCGTCGAGCTGGGCCGCGATATCCCGGCGATTCGCCGCATCTTCGATGTCGAGCGAGACCTTGTGCTGCCAATTCGGATATTCCCGATCGGTCCCGGGCACGTTGACCGGAAGAGTCTCGCCCAATAAATCCTCGAGTTGCAGGGCGACCAGAATCGTCGCCGATCGCGCCAGGTACAGGTGCAATGCATGCGCGAGCTCGGCGGTGAACGCATCCTGCGGCGTCGCCGGTCGCGCGGGGCGTAGTCCCTGGGCTTCGAGGGCGTCCAACAGCAGCGTGCGGTCCCGCTCCCGCTCGCGGGTAACTTCGCCCTCGACGTCGCTGCTGGGATAAAGATGCAGGCGGTGACGCAACTCTATGTCGCGGCCCTCCCAGTAGCTGCGCAAGGTGGGCATATCGTGCGTGGTGGCGGTGGCGAGAGCCTGCCGCACGTATTCATCCGGGCGCCGAAATCTCCCCTCCAGCTTCTCGAACAACAATACCTTGTAGTGATAAAGCCCGAATTCGGGCATCGCGCGGCGTATTTCGTCGGGCACCACGCCAAGATCTTCGCCCACGACCAGACAAGCGCTGCGCGAACTTTCGAGCGACAGCACCGTGAGCAGCTGCTCGAGCGGATAGTGCACGTAGGCGCCTTCCGTGGGCGAGCACCCGGCAGCCACCCACCACTGGCGAAACAGCGCCATCACATGATCCAGGCGCAGAGCGCCGTAGTGGCGCATGTTGTTGCGGATCAGGCGGACGAAGCTCTGCAGCCGCTGCGCCTGCAGTTCGAGCGGATCCTGCGGCGGAATGCCCCAACCCTGGCCCTTCAGCGCCAGAGGATCGGGCGGTGCGCCGATCTCGGCGCCCAGGCAATAGCCGTTCCGGTCCGCCCAGGTCTCCGATCCGGCAGGGTTGGCGCCAACCGCATAGTCGCCGTAGAGGCCGACGGGCATACCGAGTTCCCGTGCCAGCGACTGCGCCCCATGCAACTGTTCTCGCGCCAGCCACTGCAGGTAGACGAAGAATTCGACCTCCTCGGCGTGCGCGGCCGCAAAGCGCGCAGCCGCGCCGCCGCGCACATCCTTGAATTCCTCCGGCCAGTTCGTCCAGCCGGACGCCGTTCCCGCGGTCGCGTGCAAATGCCGGTCGAGGGCATCGAACAGTGCGTGCATGCGCAAGAGATCCCCGCCGTCGGCCAGGAAGGCGCGGAAATCCCGCGCACGTGCGGTGCCGCATGCCAGGTGCCTGTCGCGGAATTCGCGGTACAGGATTTCAAGAATTTCTAATTTGAGCTCCGCCACGCCCCGGTAGTCGACCCATTCGCGGCCCCGCAGCTCCCGCAATCGCTCCTTGACGCCCTGCTCGGACAATCGGGCTTGCGCGGCCGCGCATTCTTGAAATTCAGGCACCAGCGGCACGGCGATGTACAGGACATTGAGAAAATGCCGGCTCGACGCGCTGTACGGGCTCGATCTCTCCGGGTCCGCGGGCGCAAGCGCGTGCAGTGGATTCAGGCCGACGAAGCCCGCACCGCGCGGTGCGACCCAGCGGATCAGTTCTTGAAGGTCGCCGAAATCTCCGATACCCCAATTGCAACGCGAGCGCAGGGTGTAAAGCTGCACGGCGATGCCCCATAGCCGCCGTCCGGCGAGCACCGCCGGCTCGAAGCAGCGCGGCGGAGCGACGACAGCCAAGCAGCGGTCGGCGTCGCCGTCGCCGATCCTTGCTTCGAATTCGTGATAACCGGGCGGCAGATCGAGCGGCAGCTCGAGGCGCCGGCGAGTGACCCATGAACCCTCGACCTCGCCTCTCCATATCTCGGGACAGTCCGCGACCGAAATTGTGCCGTCGCGCCGCGAGCCGTCCTCGAAGGTCAGGCTCCAGGTCAATGTCGAACCGGGTTCGCGCGCAGTCACGTTGACATCCATGCCGATTCGCGCGGCATGCGTGGCCGCGACCGGCGGCAGGAACTTGAACTGGCGCGCGGCCTCCAGCCGGCGCACTTCGAGCATGAGATCGCCGGAAGCATCGAGGTGACATCCCATGGCGCGCAGCAGCGACTGCTTGGTCTCTATGCTGAAGAACTTCAGCTCGCCGCGGTAGTCGTAGTATGCATCTCCGATTCCGCGCAGCCGCGCCAGTCTTTCGATCGCGGCCGTATCCACTAGCACTCGAGCAGCGCCGCGCTGCTGGCTTCCAGGCGATACTCGCGCGCCTGCCCGAGGCTCTTGGATTCGCGAGCCTCCCGCGCCGTGTCGAACTGACAAATCCAAGGTTCGCCTGCAGGAGCCGGGGGAAGAAAGAATATCTGTGGAGCGTCACCGGCATTCACCAGCAGCAGCAGCCGGCCCTCCAAGTTGTTCCGCTTGCCGAACCAGATGCCGAGGGCGCGCAGGTTCCCGTCCTGCCATTGCGCCTGCGTCATTTCGGTGCCCGCCGCATTCAGCCACGTCACATCCTTCACGCCGGCGTGCGACGCCGCTCCCTTGAGAAAGGTTTCGCGGCGAAACTCGATGTGCCGGCGCCGCAGCTGCGCGAGCAGGCGGACGAAGCGCAGCAGATCCAGATTGACGCTGCGCAGGCGCCAGTCGACCCATGAAATCTCGTTGTCCTGGCAATAGGCGTTGTTGTTGCCCAGTTGCGTGCGCGCAAACTCGTCGCCCGCCTGCAGCATGGGCACGCCCTGCGAGAAGAACAGCGTGGCCAGGATATTGCGCATTTGACGCTGACGCAGACTGTTCACGCCCGCATCGTCGGTCGGGCCCTCCACTCCGCAATTCCAGCTCAAGTTGTCCTTGTGGCCGTCCCCATTGCCGTCGAGATTGGCTTCGTTGTGCTTCTCGCTGTAGGAGACCAGGTCGTACAGCGTGAAGCCGTCATGCGAAGTCGGAAAGTTGATGCCGGCCGTCGGCTTGCGCCCGTTGTGCCGAAACACGTCGCTCGATCCGGCGAACCGCTCCGCGAATTCGCCGATCTTGCCGCCGTCGCGCCGCCAGAACGAGCGCATCGCGTCCCTGTAGCGATCGTTCCATTCCGACCATCCGGGCGGAAATCGACCGAGCTGGTAGCCGCCGTAGCCCACGTCCCACGGTTCGGCGATCACCTTCACGTACGCGAGCGAGGCCTCGGCGCGCAGCGACTTGAAGAAGGCGCAATGCTCGTTGAAACCCTCGCCTTCGCGACCGAGCACCGTCGCCAAATCGAAGCGAAATCCGTCCACGTGCATGTCCTCGACCCAGTACTTGAGGCAGTCGATGATCAGCGCGCGGACCTGGGGGTGCTGGCAGTTGACGGTGTTGCCGCAGCCGGTCATGTTCTCGTAGAACCGCTTGTCCTGCGGCATGAGGCGGTAGTACACCGCATTGTCGATGCCGCGCAGGGACAGCAGCGGGCCCGCCTCGTTGCCCTCGGCGGTGTGGTTGAATACAACGTCCATGATGACTTCGATTCCCGCCTCATGCAGCGCCTTGACCATGGTCTTGAATTCGCCGACCGCGTCGTGCACGGCGTATTCGTTCGCGGGCGAGAACCACGCCACTTGATTGTAGCCCCAGTAATTGCGCAAATTGCGGTCGAGCAAGAACTGCTCGGTGACGAAGGACTGGCAGGGCAGCAGCTCGACCGCGGTCACGCCGATGGACTTCAGATGCTCGATGACGGGAGCCACCGTCAAGCCGAGATACTTTCCGCGCCACTGCGCGGGCACCGCAGGGTGCAGCTGCGTGAATCCCTTCACGTGCAGCTCGTAGATGAGAGTATCCCGCCAGGGATGGGCAGGCGGCCTGTCCTCTCCCCAGTCGAAGGCGTCGTCGACGACCAGCGAGCGCAGCGGCAATTGAGGGGACAGTGCGCGCGAATAAGGGTCTATCAACGCGGCCGTGGCATCGAATCGATGCCCGTTGTGCGGCTCCATGGGCCCGTGCACGAAGTACGCATAGCGGGTTCCCGGAGCCGCGCGCCGCGGCGACAACAGACCGTGCCATATATCGCCGCTGCGCGCAGGCAGATCGCAGCGCAGGACCTCGGCGCCGCTTTGCGCATCGAACAGGCAGAGCTCGACGCGAGTCGCGTTGCTGGAAAACAGGGCGAAGTTCACGCCGCGCTTCGTCCATGCGGCGCCCAAGGGGCGCGGCAATCCCGCCTGAATGACCTTCACACAGACTCCTGAACGGGCCCGATGAAGAATATCGCCCCGAGCGGCGGCAGATTCAACCGCAGCGAGTACGGATACCCTTGGGCGCCCTCGTGCACGGAGCTCACCGCGAGCTGACTGTTGTACCCCGAGCCGCCGAATCTCGCCTCATCCGAATCGAACAGCTTGGCGTAGGACCCCGGCCCGGAGACCCCGACACAATACCCCTCCCGCGGCACCGGCGTCGCGTTGAATACGCAGGTGATGGGAGCGCCGCCGTCGTGGCCGACGCTGCGCCGCGCAAATGCCCATATGCTTTCATCCGCATTGTGCAGATCCACCCAGCGGAACCCTTCGTGGTCGCAATCGCTGCCGTAGAATTGCGCCGTCGCGCGATACAGATGATTGAGGCAGCGCACGCAGTCGCGCAAGCTCGAGTGCTCCGGCGCCGCAAGCTGTCCCCATTCCAATTGCTCGTGGTCCCGCCATTCCTGCCACTGCCCGAATTCGGAACCCATGAAGAGAAGCTTCTTGCCCGGATGCGCGCACATGTAGGCGAGCAGCAGGCGGAAGTTTGCGCGCTTCTGCCAATCGTCGCCGGGCATCTTGGCGAGCAGCGAGCGCTTGCCGTGCACCACTTCGTCGTGCGAGACCGGCAGGATGAAATTCTCCGACCAGGCATAGACGAACGAAAAGGTGATCAGTTGGTGATTGTAACGGCGGTACACCGGATCGAGCGCCGCGTAGCGCAAGGTGTCGTTCATCCAGCCCATGTTCCATTTGAAATTGAACCCCAGGCCGCCGTGGTCCGGCGGCCGCGTGACGCCCGGGAATGCCGTCGACTCTTCGGCGATCGTCAGCACGCCGGGGAATGCGCGATGCACGGCATCGTTCATCTGGCGCAGGAAATCGATGGCCTCCAGATTCTCGCGGCCGCCTTCCCGGTTGGGAAGCCATTCCCCGGGCTTTCGGCTGTAATCCAAATAGAGCATGGACGCCACCGCATCCACCCTCAGCCCGTCCACGTGAAAGCGCTCCGCCCAGAACAGCGCATTGGCGATCAAGAAATTCCGCACTTCATGGCGGCCGTAGTTGAAGATATTGGTGCCCCATTCCATGTGCTCGCCGAGGCGCGAATCGGCGTGCTCATACAGCGCGGTACCGTCGAAATACGCCAGGCCGTGATCGTCCCGCGGGAAATGCGCAGGCACCCAGTCGAGAATCACGCCGATTCCGGCCTGATGGCATCGATCGACGAAGTACATGAAATCCCGCGGTGAGCCGTAGCGCGCAGTCACCGCATAGTAGCCGACAACCTGGTAGCCCCAGGATGCATCGAGGGGATGCTCCGCGACGCCCATCAACTCGAGGTGCGTGTAGCCCATCTCGGCCGCATAGGGAATCAGCTGATCCACCGCCTCGCGCCAGCTCATGAAGGGCGGAGTCCGCTGATCCCACGGCCGGCGCCACGAGCCCAAATGCACCTCGTAGGCATTGAGGGGTCGGCGCCGCGGATCGCCCTGCGCACGCTCTCCCAGCCACTGCGAGTCGCTCCAGACGTGACCGTCCAGCGAGGCCACCACCGAGCAATTTTCCGGGCGAAGCTGCATTGCAAATCCGTACGGATCGGCCTTGACGAACAGGCGGCCGGCGCGGTCGCGTATTTCGTACTTATACGCGGTGCCCGCCCCGACGCCTGATACCGCCAACTCCCATACGCCCGAGGAAGCCCGGCTACGCATCACATGCGCATCGCCGTTCCAATGATTGAAAGGTCCGACGATGCTGACCCGCTCTGCATTGGGCGCCCACACCGCGAAGCGGGTGCCCGACGCGGCGCCTTCGCCGACAATGTGCGCGCCGAGCTTGTCGTAGATGCGCTCGTGCTTGCCCTCGCCGAACAGGTAAAGATCGAAGTCGGTGAGCCCTGAATCGGTCAAATTGATTCGCACCTACATCACGGGCTTCACGGCCCAAATGCGGTCCGCGTACTCGCGGATGCTTCGGTCGCTCGAGAAATAGCCCATGTTCAGGCAGTTGTGGATTGCCCTGCGGCTCCACTCATCCTCCTGGACATACAGAGCATCCACTTGGCTCTGCGCCGCGGCGTACGCGGCGAAATCCGCGAGAACCAGAAACGGTTCGCCGTCGCCCGTCAGCCGCTCGATCACGGGCCTGGCGTCGTGCGGCCGTCCGGGCGTGAAATATCCCGATTCGATGAGATCAAGAGTGCCCTGTAGATCGGGATCGGCTTCGAGCTCCCGCCGCGGCTGATAGCCGGCCGCGCGCCGCGCCGCGACCTGCTCGGCGGTGAGACCGAAGATGAACACGTTCTCCGCTCCCACGTGATCGCGGATCTCGATGTTCGCCCCGTCCAGCGTGCCTATGGTGAGCGCCCCGTTCAGCGCCAGTTTCATGTTGCCGGTTCCGGACGCCTCCATCCCCGCGGTGGAGATCTGCTGCGACAAATCCGCCGCGGGCATGATCTGCTGCGCGAGTGAAACGTCGTAATCCGGCAGAAATACCATGCGCAGCTTGTCGCGCACGGCAGGATCGGCATTGATGACGCGCGCAGCGTTGTTGATGAGCTTGACGATGGCCTTCGCCATGGCGTAGCCGGGAGCCGCCTTACCGGCAAAAATCACGGTCCGAGGCACGACGGCGGCGCGCGGATTCTCCCGGATGTGCCGGTAGCGCGTCACCACGTACAACAGATTCAAGAGCTGGCGCTTGTACTCGTGGATTCTCTTCACCTGCACGTCGAACAGGGAATTGACGCTGATTTCCACTCCGGTGCGCCGCATGACCTCGTCCGCGAGCCGCTGCTTGTTGGTGCGTTTGATGCCCCGGAACTGCCGGCGAAATTCCGCATCGTCGGCCGCGCCGCTCAAGCGCCCGAGCTCCTCGAGGTCGTTCTCCCAGGAGAATCCGAGGCGCTCCGTGAGCAGCGCCGAAAGACCCGGATTCGATTGCTTCAGCCATCGGCGCACCGCGATTCCGTTGGTCACGTTGATGAACCGGTCGGGGTACAGCTCGGCAAATCCCGAGAATACGTGCTTGCGCATGAGATCCGAGTGCAACTGGGCGACCCCGTTGACCCGGTGGCTGCCGACGATCGCCAGGTGCGCCATGCGCACGCGGCGGTCGCCCCCGTCGTCGATGATGGACAGGCGCCTGCGGCGCTCCAAATCGCCCGGATGCTTGTCCTCGACGGCATGCAGAAAATCACGATTGATGAGATAGATGATCTGCAAATGCCGCGGCAGCAGCCGCTCGAACATCGCGACCGGCCAGGTTTCGAGCGCCTCCGGCAGCAGGGTGTGGTTGGTGTATGAAAACACCCGTATCGTGATGCGCCAAGCCTCAGCCCACGATAATCCGTGTTCGTCGATCAGCAGCCGCATCAGCTCCGGAATGGCCACCGCCGGGTGGGTGTCGTTAAGCTGTATCGCGAACGAGTCTGGAATGGACTGGAGCGTGCGCCCCTCTCTCAAATGCGTCGCCAGGATGTCCTGCAAGCTCGCGCTGACGAAGAAATACTGCTGCTTGAGCCGCAGCTCCTTGCCCTGCGGCGTCGAATCATCCGGATACAGCACGCGCGAGAGGTTCTTTGCCGCCACCTGCTCCTGGACCGCCGCGGCATAGTCGCCCGCATTGAAGGCGTCGATGTGGAACGGGGTGATCGCCCGGCCGGACCAGAGCCTCAGGTGATTGACCGTCGGGCCGCGGTTGCCGGGAATCATCTGATCGTAGCCTACGGCGTACATTTCGTCGGTGTCCACCCAACGGTGCGCCTCACCGTCGGCCGCGCCCGCGCGCGCCTCCAATCGGCCGCCGAACCGCACCGTGTAGCGCATGCTGCCGCTCGGCATTTCCCATACATTCCTCAACCGCAGCCAGCTGCTCGCGATTTCGCGCTGCGCGCCGTCGCCGTCCACGACCTGCGTGAATATGCCGTAGTCGTAGCGGATGCCGTAGCCCACGGCCGGATAGTGCAGCGTCGCCAGGGAATCCAGGAAACATGCCGCCAAGCGTCCCAGGCCGCCGTTGCCCAAGCCCGGATCGACCTCCTGAGCGGCGACCTCGTCGAGGTCGTGGCCAAGATCGCGCAAGACGGTGCGCGCCTCCTGAAGCAGGTTGCCCTCAAGACTGGACAGGGCGTTGATCAAAGTCCGGCCGGGCAGATATTCGACCGAGAAATAGCACACCCGTTTCACGCGGGCATTGGCGACGCGGCGCTGGGTGGCGAGCCAGCGCAACGTCAGCTCCTCGCGCACCGCGAGCGACAGAGCATCGTACATGTCCCGCGGCGATGCCGTGTCAGGGCTCTTGCCGAGAGTACGGGTGAGACGATCCAGCATGGCGGCCAGAAGCGTGCCGGGTTGTAGAGCGATGTTGCGCCGGTTCAAAAACTGGGTATCAATCGAGTTCATGTAACCGTTATTATAGGGTCGTATCGGGGCGACAGCGGGCGAAACTCACATGCGTACCTTAAATTGAAGTCCTCCCGCCTGGCTATCGGTATCGACGTCGGCGGTTCCTCCATCAAGTGCGCATTGGTGGATATGGAGACGGGCGCGTTCGCCGGCGAGCGATTCAGCACGCCGACGCCGGCCCAGGATTCGACCGAGACCTTGTTGGACGCGCTGCAGACCGTGGTCGCGAACGTGCCCGGCGATCACGCGGTGGGCCTGGCGTTTCCGAGCGTGATTCGGGGCGGAATCGTGCGAACGGCGGCAAATCTCAACAAGGCGTGGATCGGAAAGCCCCTGGCAGCGCTCGCCGGCGAGCGCTTGCGCCGGCGTGTGTCCGCCATCAACGATGCCGACGCCGCGGGCCTTGCCGAGCTGCGCTACGGTGCCGCGCGCGACATACCGGGCACTGTGCTTCTGTTGACCCTGGGTACAGGCATAGGCAGCGCCTTGTTCATCGACGGCAAGCTGGTCCCGAATACAGAATTCGGACATCTTCAAGTCGCCGGGCGCGAGGCGGAACTGCGTGCGTCGGGCCGCGCCAAGGTTGACCAGCATTTGAGCTGGGATGCATGGGCGGAGCAACTGTCGCTGGTGCTGGAGGAGATGCACGCACTGCTTTGGCCCGACCTGATCGTGCTGTGCGGAGGCATCACCGAAGAGCCGCAGATGTTCATGGACAAACTGCATTGCGAGGCGCGATTGTGCATAGGAACCTTGCGCTCCGATGCCGGGATCGTCGGGGCGGCGCTGGCCACGACCGTGATGTCGTCGAATCGCGCTTGATCCGCGCGAAGACGGCACGGGCGGGGCTCGCCGCCGCGCTCATGGCCGCGCTCGCCGCATGCGCCGGCACGTCGATCAGGGCCGTTCATCCGGTGCAATCGCAAGCCGCGCCGCCCCGTTCAGAGCTGCCGAATGCGCCTGCCGGAGCGCCGCTTGATCCGCGGGCCATCATGGTCGATCGTGCCATGTCAATGCTCGGCCAGCCGTACCGATACGGCGGTGCCGCGCCGGGCGGATTCGACTGCAGCGGGTTGGTCGCGTACGCGGCGGGCGGCGCCGGAATTCGCGTGCCGCGTACGGCGGCGGAACAGATGGGCGCGGGAATGCCCCTCGCGCGCGGCGAGGTGCGGGCCGGCGATCTGGTGTTCATGCACCTCGCGCACAAGGAACTGCATGTCGGCATCGCCATCGACGAGGAGCGCTTCATTCACGCGCCCTCTGCGGGCGGGCGCGTACGCATAGACTCGCTTGCTTCAGCACCCTACGCCAAGGGGTATATGAAGGCGCGGCGCATCGTCGCGATGCCCTGAGTGGCGTACAATCGGTGCGTCCCTCAGAAACGAAAGCCTTCGAGGACCAAGGCATGAAGCTCTTTTATTTCTCCGGTGCCTGCTCTCTGTCGCCGCACATCGTGCTGCTCGAGTTGGGTCTGCCCTACACGCTCGAGAAGGTGGATTTCGCGACCAAGAAGACCGCGGGCGGGTTGGACTATCTGACCATCAACTCCAAGGGCGCGGTTCCCGCTTTGCAGCTGGATGACGGGCGCGTGCTCACCGAAGGTCCGGCCATCGTTCAATACCTCGCCGATCAGAAGCCTGAGTCGGGGCTGGCGCCGCGCGCGGGCACATTCGAGCGCTACCGGCTCATGGAAATGCTGAATTACATCGCCTCGGAAGTGCACAAGGGATTTAGCCCACTGTTCAATCCGAAGATTTCGGCGGACTGGAAAGCTTCAGCGATCGCCGGCCTGGAGAAGAAATTCGACTGGCTGTCCGCGTTCCTCAAGGGCAAGGACTTTCTGATCGGAAGCGCCTTCACGGTGGCGGATGCTTATTTGTTCACGGTGTTGAACTGGACCGGACATTTGAAGATCGATCTCGCGGGATGGCCGGTGCTGAGCGCCTACCAGGCGCGGATTGCGCAGCGCCCCAGGGTTCAACAGGCGCTCAAGGAAGAGGGATTGCTGCGTTAGTGCTGGCTCATGGACGCGTCGACCGCTTCGCTCGCCACCGCCGCAAATTGCAGCGAGGCGAGCCGCGCATACAGCGGACTGTGCACCAGCAGCTCGGCGTGGGTGCCGACGGCGACTTTGTGTCCATGATCCATGACCACGATGCGATCGGCCTTCAGAACGGTTGCCAAGCGGTGGGCGATGATGATGGTGGTGCGCCCTCGCATGAGTTTTTCCAGCGCCTCTTGCACCAGCCGCTCGGATTCGGCGTCCAGTGAACTGGTCGCCTCGTCGAGCAGCAATATCGGCGGATCCTTGAGAATGGCCCGGGCCAGCGCGATTCTCTGCCGCTGACCGCCCGATAGCCGGGTGCCGCGCTCTCCCAGGAAGGTGTCGTAGCCCTGCGGCAGATTGCGCAGGAATCCGTCGGCGGCCGCGGCGATCGCGGCGGCCTCGATCTCCGCATCGCTCGCCGCCGGACGCCCGTAGCGGATGTTCTCGCGGGCGCTGGCGCCGAACAGCACCGTCTCCTGCGGCACGAGGCCGATCTGCGCGCGCACGTCCTCCGGCCGCAGATCGGCGAGACGCCGATCGTCGATCAGAACCCGGCCCGAATCCGGATCGTAGAAGCGCAGCAGCAGCGCAAATGTGGTGCTCTTGCCGGCACCCGACGGGCCCACGAACGCGATGGTTTCGCCCGGCTCCACTTCAAGGCTGAAGTTGGCAAGCGCTGCGCTGTCAGGCCGCGACGGATAGTGAAAGGTGACGTTGTCGAAGCGCATCGCTCCGCTGACACGCGCCGGCAAATCGACGGGATGCGCGGGCGCACCGATGGTGGGCCGCGCCTGCAGCAGCTCGCTCAGACGTTCCATGGCGCCGGCGGCGCGCTGCACCTCGCCCCACATCTCGGTGAGCGCGGCTGCGGAGCTGCCGACGAAACCGGCGTACAGCAGAAACTGGAACAATTGCCCGCCCGTCATGGTGCCTGCGAGCACTTGGCGCACGCCCAGCCATAGGACGAAGGTGATGCCTGCAAATACCAGGGTGATGCCGAACGCCGTGAGGGCGGCGCGCACGCGCGTGCGGCGCACCGCGGTCGAGAAACTGTCTTCCACCGCCGCCCGATAGCGTTGGCTCTGCAGTTCTTCGAGCGTAAACGCCTGCACCGTCTGAATGGCGTTCAAGGTCTCGCCGGCGAGTCCGCTGGTATCGGCAATGCGGTCCTGGGAAGCGCGCGACAGACTGCGCACGCGGCGGCCGATGACGATGAGAGGGGCGACCACCACCGGAATCAGCACCAGCATGATGCCCATGAGCTTCGCGCTGGTGAGCCCCATCATGACGAGTCCGCCGATCAAGCTCAAGGAAGAGCGCAGGATGATCGACAAATTGACGCCGGAGATGGCCTGCACCAGAGTGGTGTCGGTGGTCAATCGCGACAACACCTCGCCGACCCGGGTGGTCTCGAAGAACAGGGGATCCATGCGCACCACCCGCCGGTAGACCGCCGAGCGCAGGTCCGCAACCACCCGCTCGCCCAGCCATGTCACGAGGTAGAAGCGCAATGCGGCAAATACGCCGAATATCACGGACGCCGCCAGGAACCCGAAGAGGAATCGGGTCAGGATCGCGGCATCCTTGGCGGCAACCACGTGGTCGATGAGTTCGCGCAGCGCCACCGGCAAGGCCAGCATGGCCGCCGCCGCCACCAACAGCGCGGCCAGCGCGGCGATCAACATGCTCCGATAGGGCAAAAGGAACGGCAGCAGCGATCGCAGCGGACTTAAGCTCTTGGCGCGGGGACGGTCGGCGTTTGCACTCATGGCGCCATGATCCCATAACTTGCCGTTGCGCGCCGACAACGGAAATACCGACGCGTATCCGCTTCACGTTGCCTTTCGGGCCACGGCCAGCTAAGGTGCAATCTCAAGGGAATTGGCGCGTAGAACGAGCGTACATCGTTCAAAACAAAATGGGGAACGCATCATGCGGGGATGCCTGAAAAATTGCGGGTTGCAGAAGGGCCACGTCCGGGTCGCGCGCTTGGGCGCCCTCTTCGGCGCAGTAGTCATTGCGGCGGTTCCGAATACGCTGCGCGCCGATACGCCGGCGTCGGAGGAGGCCGCGGGGCCCCTGCAGGAAATCGTCGTGACGGCAACCCGCCACGAGGAAGGCTTGAGCAAGGTTCCGATCAGCGTCACGGCTTTGACCCAGGATGCGATGGACATCCGCGGCATCAAGGATTTTCAGGACATCGCACGCTTCACACCCGGAGTCAATGTCGACAATTCGGGCACCAACAACATTTCCATCCGCGGCATCTCCTCGAGCGGCGGCGCCGGCACCACCGGCATTTACATCGACGACACGCCGATCCAGATCCGCGCGCTCGCCTTCAATCCCGACGACACTCTGCCCAAGGCCTTCGACGTCGACCGCATCGAGGTGCTGCGCGGCCCGCAGGGCACTTTGTTCGGCGCCGGCTCAGAGGGCGGCACGGTGCGCTACATCACCACGCAGCCGAGCCTGACCAAGAGCAGCCTCTACAGCCGCGAAGAACTGTCCTACACGGAAGGCGGCGCGCCGAGCTACGAAGCAGGCGTTGCCGGCGGCACGCCCCTCATCGACGGTACATTGGGCGTGCGCGCCACGGTCTGGTACCGGCGCGACGGCGGCTGGATCGACCACATCGACCCGGTATCGCTCGCCACCACTCAGAAGAACGCGAACTTCGATCAGACGACGCTGGTTCGCCTCGCTGCGGTTTGGGCGCCGAACGACAAATGGACCGTCACGCCGAGCTATTACTATCAGGATCGGTACCGCAACAATGTCGAAAGCTACTGGGGGCTGTACTCCAATCCGGGCAACGACAATTTCGTCAGTGCGGATCCCACGGAGCGCTCCGACCCCGACAGGTTCTACCTGCCGGCGCTCAAAATCGAGGGCGACTTGGGCTTCGCGAAGCTGATCTCGAACACCTCGTACTTTCACCGCAAGGAGGAGACGGGCTACGAAGGCACCTTGTACAACCTCGGGTTCTATCAGACCTTTTTCGGCCCGGGCTATTCATTGCAGCAGCCGCTGATGCTGGACGGCAACGGCGTCCATCTGCCCGCCGGCGCGACCAATTACCAATCGCCCGCGTCCATCGACAATTTCCAGCAGAACATCACGCAGGAAGTTCGGCTGCAATCGAACGATCCGACCTCTGCGCTGACGTGGACCACCGGTATTTTCTTCAGCGAGAACCGGCAGCGGTACCTGGAGCAGATCCACGACCCGTTGCTGAATGAATTGACCCTGGCCGCAACCGGAATGAACTACACGGACATCTTCACCGACGCGAACGGCAATCCGGTACCCTACGACCCGCGCTACCCGAACGATTCGTATTTCCTGCTGACCAATGCCAAGGATCAACAGACGGCGATTTACGGCGAAGGAACCTACAGCTTCACGGATGAGCTCAAGCTCACGCTGGGCGCGCGCTATTCAAAGTCCAAGTATTCCTTCGTCTCATTGACCGGCGGTCCGCAGTTGTTCAACGCTCCGGCGACGGTCGGCGCGGACAAGGATGAGAATTCCTTCACGCCCAAAGTGAGCTTTTCCTACCAGGCGGATCCGCGTAACCTTTATTACTTCACCTATGCCAAGGGTTTCCGTCCCGGCGGCGGCAACAATCCCGTGCCGTACGCGGCCTGCGGGACGGACTTCCAAAACCTCGGCATCTCGGGCGCACCGCTGACCTTCAACTCCGACACGGTCAACAGCTTCGAGGTGGGAGCGAAGAACAACATCGATAACCGCATCAAGCTCGCGAGCAGCATCTACTACATCCGTTGGAACAACATCCAACAGACCGTGGTGCCGCCCATCTGCCAGATCTCCTTCATCGCGAATCTGGGCCAGGCCACCGCCAAGGGCATGGACATTCAGGCGGAAATCGCGCTGACCGACACCTTCACCGTGGAACTCGCGACGGGCTACACGGATGCACGCTACACGCAGGACTCGCGCCTGACCCCTTCGGAGAATCCTCCTGTGGTGTCGAGCGGTGATGCCATCACCGGCCAGAGCGGCCAGCCCAATGCGCCCTTCACCGCGACCATCGGACTTGAGTACAAATTCACCGCTTTCGAGCACGACTCGTTCATTCGCGTGGACGATGAGTTCGAGAGCCGCGACAAGTGGCCGTCGCCGTCTCAGGATCCGACCACCCAACAGTACGATTCCGCAAACTACGTGCTCGCTTCGACGAATTTCGCGTCGGCGCGCGCCGGTACCAACATCGGCGGCTGGGAAATCGCCGCGTTCGTCGACAATCTGACCGACTCGCACACGGTCACTAACTATAACTGGACCATCGACCCTGGCGACGGTGAAAGCCGTTTGCAGCGCCAGTTCACGTTCCGGCCGCGAACCTTCGGGTTCACGTTCACCTATCGGCGCTGAGACCCGCTGCGGTGCGCCGCGTGCCTGGGGTTCAACCCAGCACGCGGTACACCCGGTCGAAACGGGTGGCGGCGACGACGCCATGATCGCCGGGCGCGTACTGCACCAGCCAGTCGCCCGCCTCGCCTCGCAATAGGTCGCCGCCCGCCGAGCGCTCGACGGTGAAGGCGACAGCCATGCGTTTGGCAAGGACCGCCGCCGGCAGATTGCGGTACCTGCCCGGCTTGCCGGGCCGCACCGGCCCTTCCGGCCGGTACTTGGCATCGAATCGATCCCGGGACACGCACCAGCGATCCCCGGTCGATCCGCAGAGCAGCGCGTCCCCGGCCTGGTAGCGATTCCCGCCGACCGCACTCTCGATCACCCCGGGCGCAGCGGCGAATTCGACCGACACGACTTCATCCTTCACCGCGCGGCAAGCCTCGGCGTCGCAGGACAGGTCGGGATTCTCGAGCTGTAGCATGTAGCGATGCTATCGCATCGGCGGTTGCGCGAGGATTTGCGTGGTGTTAGTGTCGGTCGGGAGTTATCTAATCATATAACTACATTCGGGGACATCATGTCAGCAACTCATTTGAGACCTGTTTTTAAAAGGGTTTCCATGCATATGTTGCTTTTACGCACTCTTATAGTCAGCTCTGGCTGCTGCATTGCGACGGTTGCCGGTGCCGACGCGACCGACACTGCAACGGCTCCGGCCGTCGGCCTCGAGGAAATCACCGTCACGGCGACCCGCCGCGAGGAGAGCATCAGCCGGGTTCCGATCAGCATCACCGCCATCAACCAGGACGCGATCGACCAGAAGGGTATCAAAGACTTCTCGGACATCGTCCGCTTCACACCCGGTGTGTCGTTCGACTCCAGCCAGACGAATCAGATTTCGATTCGCGGCATCTCCTCGAGCGGCGGCTCAGGCACCACCGGAATCTACATCGACGATACCCCGATTCAGGTGCGCAACCTGGGCTTCAACTCCGACGACACGCTGGTCAAACTGTTCGACCTCGACCGGGTCGAGGTGCTGCGCGGTCCGCAGGGAACGCTGTTCGGCGCAGGCTCGGAGGGCGGCACGGTGCGCTACATCACGGTGCAGCCCAGCCTCACCCAGTCGAGCGTGTACGCCAAGGCCGAAACCTCCTACACGGAGGGGGGCGCGCCGAGCTACGAATCCGGCGTGGCCGCCGGTATCCCGGTCATCGACGGGGTGTTCGGCGTGCGCGTCAGCGCCTGGTACCGGCGCGACGGCGGCTGGATCGACCGCATCGACCCGACCACGCTCGACGTGGTGGACAAGAACGCCAACAGCGACGGTACGGCGGTGCTGCGCATCGCCGGACTTTGGCAACCCAACGAAGCGGTGCGCGTGACCCCGAGCATTTTGTACCAGAACAGCCAGCGCAACGACGTGACGATCTATTGGCCGGAATATTCGGCTCCGAACAACGACCGCTACTTCAGTGCGGATCCCACCGCTCGCCCGGAACCGGATGTGTTCTACCTCCCCGCACTCAACGTCCAGGCGGACTTAGGCCCGGTGAGGCTGATTTCGACCACCTCGTACTTTCACCGCGACGAGATCAGCGGCTATGACGGCACGCTGTACAACCTCGGTTACTATCAAAGCCAGATCCCGGCGTACGGCAACGCCGCCGGCCTCGCGGCTTTCCCGCTGCTCGACGGAACGGGGGTGCACCTTCCCGCGGGACTGACCGATTACCGCGCCCCCGCAAGCGTCACCAACACGCAACGCAACTTGACCCAGGAGTTCCGGTTGCAGTCCACCGATCCGAACGCCCGCGTGGGCTGGACAGCGGGCGTGTTCTACTCGCTCGACCGCCAGTACAGCCTGGAGGAAATCCATGACCCGATGGCGGACGCTTTTTTCAATCAGCTGTTCGGCTATCCCATCGCGGACTTTTTCGGCACGCCGCTGAACCCCGACGGCAGCTCCGTCCTGCCCATGGGCGATTCGTATTTCAACCAGCTGCTGAGTTTCGACCGCCAGATCGCCGGGTTCGGCGAGGTGAATGTCAAGCTGACGGACACTCTGAAGCTGACCGCCGGCGTGCGTGTCTCGAAGGATTCTTTCACCATCGAAAGCCTGTCGGGCGGACCGCAGAACAGCGGGGCGCGGGCGGGTACTCAGTCGAACAGCGAGCACCCGGTCACCCCTAAAGCGGGCCTCCAATGGCAGGTCGACCCGAACAACATGTACTACTTCACCTATTCCAAGGGCTTTCGTCCAGGCGGCGGTAATCCGGCAATCCCCTACGATCCCACCTTTCAGAACCTCACGCTCGGATGCACTCAGGATTTCCAAAATCTCGGCTTGTCGAACGGCGCGCCGGCCACTTACAAGTCCGATACGGTGCAGAGCTTCGAGGTGGGTGCCAAGAACAACATCGAGAATCGCGTCCGCCTGGCCAGCAGCATCTACTACATCAAGTGGAACAACATCCAGGAAAATGTGGTGCCGCCCATCTGTCAGATTCAATTCACCGAAAACCTCGGCAACGCCGTCTCGAAGGGCTTCGACCTGCAGGCCGATTTTCAGGTGACCGACGCATTCTCCATCGAGTCGAGCTTCGGCTATACGGATGCGCGCTACACCACGAGCACCTTCATCGGGCCGGTGCAAACCGGGCTGCCGGTGGTGGTGTCGGGCGATGCCATCGCAGGGCCGAACGGCATCGGTACCGGCTACTCGATTCCGCCGTACTCGATGTCCTTAGGCCTGGAATACAAGTTCCGGGCGTTCGCACACGAATCCTTCGTGCGCGGGGACTGGCAGTACCTGGCCGGGGACAAGTGGCAGCATGCCGCCCAGGATCCCAACACAGCCTCCTACGATCCCACCGGCTTGCCGACCGAGCGGGAGAGCTTCGCCTCGCTGCGCGCCGGCACCCAGCTCGGCGCCTTCGGGGTATCTCTGTTCGTGGACAATCTGACCGACAGCCATACCATCCTGAATTACAACCATCAGACCAACTCTTACGACGGCAGCGGCAATTTGCTGGCGAGTCCCGCCTATCGATACATTTCCTATCGGCCGCGAACCTTCGGCATCACCGTGGTGTTTCGGCACTAGTACGCGGCGAGCGCGCGTTGACCGCTTAGGCGACCGCGCGCTTCGCCTCGGTGCCGTACGCGTCGCGCAAGGCGCCGGTGAGGAGATCGAGGCCCTCGGCGAGCACGGCGTCGGGAATGGTCAGAGGCGCAAGCAGCCGCACCACATTGGCCGCCGTGCCGCAGGACAGCAGGATCAGGCCGCGCGCTTCGGCGTGAGTCAGCACGGCCGCCGTGAGTTCCGGGTCGGGCTCCTTGGTCTTGGGATCCTTGACCAGCTCGATCGCCACCATGGCACCTAAGCCGCGCACATCGCCGATGCAGGGCAGCTCCTTGGCCAGCGACTGCAGCCGGGTACGCATTTTCTCTCCGACAGCCGCCGCGCGCAGGCACAGGCCCTCTGCCTCGATCACATCCAGCACTGCATGCGCCGCCGCGACGCTGATGGGGTTGCCGCCGTAGGTGCCTCCGAGGCCGCCGGGATGCGCGGCATCCATGATGCTCGCGCGGCCGGTCACTGCGGAGATGGGGAAACCGCCGCCCAGACCCTTGGCCACCGTGATGAGATCGGGCACCACTCCTGAGTGCTCGATGGAAAACATTTTGCCGGTGCGGGCCATGCCGCCCTGCACCTCGTCGGCGATCATGACGATGCCGTGTTCATCGCATAGGCGGCGCAGGGCGCGCAGAAACTCGAAGGGAGCGACGTTGAAGCCGCCCTCGCCCTGCACCGGCTCGATGATGATGGCGGCGACCGACTTCGGATCGACATCGCCGTGAAACAGCCTGTCCAAATCGGCGAGCGCCTGCTCCGTGGCGATGCCCCGATAGGGTTGCGGAAATTCTGCGTGATAAACCTCGGCAGGAAACGGGCCGAATCCGCGTTTGTACGGCATGACCTTGCCGGTGAGCGCCATGGTCATGAGCGTGCGGCCGTGAAAGCCTCCGCTAAATGCGATGACGGCCGAGCGCTTGGTGGAATAACGCGCGATCTTGACGGCGTTTTCGACCGCCTCGGCGCCGGAATTCAGAAAGAGAGTCTTCTTTGGAAAATCGCCCGGCGCGAGCGCATTCAGCCGCTCCGCGAGGCGCACGTAGGACTCATAGGGCGCGACATGGAAGCAGGTATGCGCAAATGCCAGGGCTTGCTGCGCCACAGCCTCCATGACCCGCGGATGGCGGTGGCCGGTATTGAGCACGGCAATGCCCGCCGCAAAATCGATGTAACGCCGTCCATCGACGTCCCACAGCTCCGAATTCTCCGCCTTGGCGACATAGATGCCCCGGCTGCCCACGCCGGCCGGCACCGCCGCCGCCTTGCGCGTCTTGAGATCATCTGACTTCGACATTTCGTGCGTCCCCTTGGATGGCGAGATTGGGAACGAACGGTATCATTGGCCGGCCAATTGAGCAAAAGGCCGCGCAACGCTCCGGACTCTCCTAGCCTGCACCCAACCAACGGGATGCGTGCGAAGCGCCGTCGTTGAACCATGCGCGGCTCGAGCGCAGAGCGTTCAGCACCATGGGATAGGTGACTGCGCAAGGATAAGTCACGGTCTCGTGAATCGCCGCGACGAACTCGCGCCATTGCCGGTGATTGGGAAAATTGCGCTTCACATCGTCAACAAAATGGGTCAAAACATAATCTCCCGGCGGGAAAGCACCGCTGCATGGAACTATGCCAGGTTGAAGGACTATCGCCAGCGGCGGCGGGCAGCGCGGCGCGTAGGAATCCGCCGACACTAGCCGATCTGATAGCCCCTGCCCTGCATGCACGCTGAAATTGCGCGGTTGTAGTTGCTGCGAGCCGCATCGGCATTTCCCGACACTCCGCCGCCCGGCAGCGTCGGGTCGAAGCCGGTCTGTCCCTTGGCCCAGTTGTGGCACTCGAATTGGTCCGCCGCCTGCTGCTCCTTGGTCTGGCCGTTCTTCGGGTAAATGACCATGTCGTTCTGCGCGGTGTCGGGAGGCGGCGAAGGTGTATCGGCATTATCCGGCGGGTCTACCACCGCATAGCCGTTTTGATCGGGCTGCCAGCTGTAGTAGACATTGTCGGCGTAGTAGTAAGGAGCCCCGCCGATCCAGACTGTGGAGTAGTAGGGAGGCAATACCGAGATCACCAGTCCCACCGGGGGACGTACCACGACGAATCCCGGCCCCCGGGGCGCATACCAAATGCCGCCGCTGAAATAGAAGCGATCCCGGCCGCGATAGTAGGGGCGATACCCATCGGGCAAGGAAGGTCTGATGCTCCCGAACGGCGGATAGTAGCGGCCGTGGTTGTAGCGGCTGTCCAACACCTGGCCACGCCCGTCAAACGCCGGTCGACCCGCCGCCGGCCGCCCCTGGGCCCGCGGTTCGGCCCGCTGGTCGCGGCCGCGGTCATGCTCGTCGGCCGTTGCGGCCGTGCCGGCCCCAATACCCCACAGCAGCATGCACGCCGCCGTCGCGATCGTTACTGTTCGACTCATGGCAGGAATCCCCTCGATTCTCAATCAAGTCACCGTGTAGCCGCGTCCCTGCAGGCAGGCGCCTATGGCGCGCCGATAGGAATCGGCTCGCGCCCGGCCCGCCGCTACGCTTTGATTGATCTGCGCCTGAGTCTGCCGCGCCTGCGCCTGCGACTGGGCATCGGATGCGGACCCGATGATCGCACCGGTGGCACCGCCTAGAACCAGGCCTGCACCCGCATTGCGCGGTCCCGCGATGACGGAACCGATGATGGCGCCGGTGATGGCCCCCACCGCCGTGCCCGCTCCCGGAGGATTCGCGGGCTGAACCACCACCCGCTCATACGCGGGCGCGTCGGCGCGGCTGGGATCCACGCCGGTTTGCTGGACCGCCCACACATGGCATTCATAACGGTCTCGCTCGGTCTGTTCCGGAGTCTGGCCGTTGGCGGGATAGACAAATACGCGTTGCGGCGCAGGGGCGGGCACCACCACCGTGCGCGGGGGCGGGGTCACGCAGGCTGCCAAGAGAAGCGCTGCCGCGGCCGGGACGGCGATCCGCGACAGGGCCGTCCCTTTCGATAAAAAGTGCTGCAATTTCATGTACTCCATGCCTCTTCCTAGCTGATCAACGTGACACACCCGATTCAGTTGACAGCAAACGGCCCCCTAAGTTCGAGGCCGGTCACCTGGCGGGTTTGCGAAACTTCAATATGAACTGGTCGGTCCTGCCGCGTATTGACGGATCGAACACTTTCAGAGTGTGGTCATCGCCCGACTGACGCAGCAGATCGCTGCTCCCCACCAGCTTGAATCCCGCGGCGAGCACTTCCGCCTTGACCGCTTCAGGGTCGATCCTATGTAAAGTCTTGGTATCCCGAACACCCGAACCCGGCGCTGCGGCGTGGTCCAGGACCAGATAGACGCCGCCCGGCTTCAGCGCATCGAACACATGCTTGTTGAAGGCCGCGACGTCCGCCGCCGCAATATTGTGCAGGTCGTGATAGTTCTGCGAAGTCCACACCAGATCGACGGGCACCGGCGGCTCGAGATTCGACTGTATCAGGACGCTGACATTGGAATAATTCGGATCGGCCGCGATGGCATTCACTCTCGCGGCAAAATCAGGCCTGTCCGCGGGTGCGTCGGCCGGCCGTGGGGGAACCCATGCATAGACATGCCCGGTGCTGCCGACCGCCTTGCTGAATATGCGGGTGAAGTAGCCCCCGCCCGGCAAGAGCTCGGCGATCTTCGCGCCGCTCTTCACGCCCGCGAATGCCAAAGCCTCCGCAGGCTTGCGATTCGCGTCGCGTTGCCTGTCGGCATCCGGACGGTTGCCGTCGGCGACGGCCGACGCGATGTTCGCGGGAATGGACTTGGCGTCTGCATGGGCCGCGGCCAGTGTCAATGTGGCCGTCAGCGCGGCCGCAACGATGAGTGAATGGCGAATCATAGAGCTCTCCGTTTTGAGTTTCCGCGGATTTTGCCGGGTGACGATTCTAGCACTTGCGCGGTCGCGGTTTGGACAGCCGCGGTCACAGCGGCAGCGTATGATCAAATTCCTTCAACGGATCGGCGCAGGTTTACGCATGAGTCTGAGCGTTTTCGACATCTTCAAGATCGGCATCGGGCCGTCCAGTTCGCACACCATGGGGCCGATGAACGCGGCGCGCAGCTTCGTGGAATTGCTTGCGGCCCGCGATCTGCTGTCGCGAACGTCCCAGGTGTCGGCGCAACTCTACGGCTCCCTCGCCTTGACCGGCCGCGGTCACTGCACGGACCGCGCCATTCTCCTGGGATTGGAGGGGATGAGCCCCGATAGCATAGACTCGGTCGCCGTCGAATCCGCGCTCAAGAGAATACGCGACGAGGGCCGCATCCGCCTGGCAGGACGGCACGAGATCGCCTTCGATGAGCCTCTCAATCTACTGTTTCACATGGATCAGGTGTTGCCCGGCCATTCCAACGGCATGCGCTTCACGGCCCACGATGCGGCCCTGCAGGTGCTGGCACGTGAAGAGTACTACAGCATCGGCGGCGGCTTCATCGTGCGGGCGGGCGCCCCCGCCAATGCGGGCGCCCCGCGCCGCGAGCCTCCATTCGAATTCAATTCCGGCGCGCGCCTGCTCGAGCTCGCTCGCGCACAGGGTTTGGAGATTCACGAACTTGTGCTCGCCCGTGAGCGCACCTGGCGCACCGATGCCGAAATTCGCGCCGGTCTGATGCGAATTTGGCAGGTCATGCAGGATTGCGTGCGCCGCGGATTCGAGGCTCAGGGTTTGTTGCCGGGCGTTCTGGGCGTGCGCCGGCGCGCCCCCAAGCTGTACCGCCAGCTCATGAGCGGCGATCCCATGAGTCCCATGCATGCGCTGGATTGGGTCAATGTGTTTGCATTGGCCGTGAACGAAGAAAATGCGGCCGGCGGCCAGGTGGTCACCGCGCCCACCAACGGCGCGGCGGGAATCGTACCGGCGGTGCTGCACTATTACCGGCGCTTCGAGCCCGGCGCAGACGACGACGGCGTCATTCGCTTCCTGCTCACCGCCGCCGCGATGGGTATGCTCTACAAGCAGAATGCCTCCATATCGGGCGCCGAGATGGGGTGCCAGGGCGAAGTCGGCGTCGCGTGTTCAATGGCTGCCGCCGGATTGGTGTCGGCTCTGAACGGCAGCAACGAGCAAATCGAAAATGCCGCCGAAATCGGCATGGAGCACAATCTGGGCCTGACTTGCGACCCGGTCGCCGGATTGGTGCAAATCCCCTGTATAGAGCGCAATGCCATGGGTTCCGTGAAGGCGATCAACGCGGCGCGCCTCGCGATGCGCGGCGATGGCTCGCACAAAGTATCGCTCGACCAAGTGATCGCGACCATGCGACAGACGGGTCACGACATGTCGACCATTTACAAGGAGACTTCGCAGGGCGGCCTTGCCGTCAATGTTCCTGAGTGCTGATTCACCCTCAGCCGGTGGCCTGCAAGCCCTGGGCGATGCCGCTGATGGTGGCGCGCAGGGCACCGAACAATGCGCCATCCTTGCGGTCCGTATTGCGCCAGCGCTGCAACAGATCCACCTGCATGAGATGCATGGGATCGATGTAGGGGTTGCGCAGCTTGATCGACCGCTGCAGGGTCGGATCGCCCTCGAGCAGGACTGTCGTGCCGCGCAGGCGCAGCACATGCGTCTCCGTCAGCTCATATTCCTTGCGGATCAGCTCGGCCTGCGTGCGCAGCGCGGCGCCCGCCAGCGCATCGTAATGGCCTGCGATTTCAAGGTCGGTCCGCGCCAGCATGGCCTCCACGTCGTCGAGCAGATGCCCGAAGAAAGGCCAATCTGCCGCCATTTCACCCAGCACCTCGGCGCCGTGCTGTTCCACCGCCGCTTGCAGGCCGCTGCCGAAGCCGAACCAGCCGGGCAGCATGTGGCGGCTTTGCGTCCACGCGAACACCCAGGGAATGGCCCGCAATGCGTAGACCCCGCTGCCGTCGGGCCGCGCCGCCGGGCGCGATCCGATATGCATGCGCTCGATCACATCGAGCGGGGTGGCGGCGCGAAAGTATTCGTAGAACTGTGCGCCGCCGAACACCAGTTCGCGGTACGCCGCGAGGCTCCGCGCAGCGATGGTTTGCATGGCCGTCATCTGTGCCGCGGGGACCGGGGATCTCATTCCGGCGTGTGCAGTCGCAAGGGCAACGGATGCGAAGGTGCGCTCCAGCGTGCGCATCGCGATCGGCCGCAGGCCATAACTCTGATTCACGACCTCGCCCTGTTCGGTCAGCCGCAACGCGCCGCGAACGGCGCCGTCCGGCGCGCCCTCGACCAGCCTTTCCGTGCGCCCGCCGCCGCGCGACGGGGTGCCGCCGCGGCCGTGGAAGACCAGCACTTCGATGCCGGTCTCGCGCGCCGCCCGCAGCAATTCGGACTGCGCCACCTGCAAGGACCACCGTGAGGCGGCGATTCCGCCCTCCTTGTTGCTGTCCGAATAGCCGATCACCACCCTCTGGCGATTGCCACGCGAGGCCAGATGCCGCGCGTACGCGGGCTCGCGGTGCAGCGCCCGCAGGACATCGCCCGCCCCCTCGAGCGACTCGATCGACTCGAGCATGGGCGCCACATCGAGCGGTGATTCACCCGTGCGCTTGTCGGTGATATCGGCCCATCGCGCGAGCAGCAGCACCGCCAGGACGTCTTCGGGCCCCCGTGCGCCGCTCACGATGTATTCACCGATGGCGCGGGCGCCGAACTTGTGCCTCGCCTGTGCGATGGCCCCGAACACCCACAGGCTGCGGCGGCCGATCGCGTCGAATGCCGAGGTCGGCCCTTGATCGCGCGCAAGAAGATCGCGCAGTTGACGCAGCCGCTCCTGCTGCGGCAGCGTCGGCCAGTCCGCCAACCCCAGGCCCTGCGCGATCACCTGGTCGTGCATATGCGCATGCTGAGTGACGTCGAGCGTCGCGAGATGAAACCCGAAGGTGCGCACTCTGCGCATGAAGCGCCGCACCAGGAAGTAACCTGCGTGGCGTCCCCGATTCATAATCAGGCTGTCGGCCGCGAGAGCCGCGTCCGCCAGCAATTCGTCAGGACCCTGATACGCGTTCGGCCGGCCTTCGTAGGTCGCCTTGAGCCTCTCGCCGATCTGCCCGAAGAACATGCGGTACGGCATGCGATCGTGCCGCGCAGGCGCAAGCGCCTGGGCGCCCGGCAGTATGGCGCTGTAGTCGTCGATTCGCCCGGCGAGCGCGCCGCTCACGCCCACGCGGTTGGCGCTTTGGCTTAAGGTCTCTGCGAGCTGGACGCATTCGGTGAAGTACGTCGACACGATCACCTGCCGATGGCGGTGCAAGGTTTCCCGGATGGACTTGCCGTGCACGTCCGGATTGCCGTCCATGTCGCCGCCGACCCATGAACCGAAATGCAGGATGCTCGGCACATCGAGCCGCTCGACCGGAACCGCGAAGACCTTGGCGAGCGCCGCCTCGATTTCTTCGTAGAACAACGGCACGACGCGGTACAGAATGTCGATGAGATAGAACAGCACGTGCTCGCGTTCGTCGACCACCGTCAAGCCCTCGCGCGGATGCTCTTCGGTTTGCCAGATGCTGGTGATCTCGAGCCGCACGCGCGCCCACAAAGTATTCAATTCGGCGGCCGTCGAGGCGGGATTCAACCGGTCGAGCAAGTCCTGCGCGATATGCTGCTGCTTGCGCAGGATGGTGCGGCGGGTCGATTCAGTCGGGTGTCCCGTGAACACCGGTTCGATGCTCATGGAGCCGATCAGACCGAGCGCCTGCTCGAGCGTCAGTCCGTCGCCCTGCAGGCGCGAGATGCAATCGGCGATGCCGCCGGGCTGCCCGGTGCCGGAGTCGTCGAGATATTGGCGGCGCCGGCGCACCCGATGCACCTTCTCCGCAGTGTTCACCGCCTGGAACCAGATGGAAAACGCGCGTGTGAGGTCGGTGGCCGCGGACGGCGACCGGCCGGTGGTGCGCGATTGCAATTCTGCCGCGCCGGCGGCGTCCCCTTCGCGCCGGCGTATGGCCGCGAGCCGATCGCCCTCCACCAGCGTGAATAATTCCTCGCCGCCTTGGTCGCGCAGCATCTCCCCGATCAGGGTGCCAAGGGCGTGCACGTCCTCGCGCAAGCCTGCGTCCTTGACGGAAAATTGAATGCTTTGACGATACATAGTTGCTAGGCTCTGGCGATCAAAAGGAGAAATATTATGAGCTTGTTGGCGCAGATCGCCATATTCCTCGCCGCGGCGGTCATCGCGATCCCCATATTCCGCTATTTCAGGCTGGGCTCCGTGCTCGGCTACCTCGCCGCGGGCATCATCATCGGGCCGGCCTGTCTCGGATTGATCAGTAAGGTCGACGCCACCGAGCACATCGCGCAGTTCGGCATCGTACTCCTGATGTTCGTCATCGGCCTCGAGCTGCAGCCCTCGCGCCTTTGGGTGATGCGCAAATCCATATTCGGACTGGGGCTGGCACAGGTGCTCGCGACCACCGCGTGCATAGGCTCGGCGGCGTACTTCGGCTTCGATGTGGGATTGGCGCCGGCGCTCGTCATCGGTTTCGGTCTCTCGATGTCGTCCACGGCTCTGGTCCTGCAATTATTGGCGGAGCGCGGACAGCTCAATTCTCAATACGGGCGATCCGCCTTCAGTATCCTCTTATTTCAGGACATCGCGGTACTGCCGGCGCTGGCAATGCTGCCGCTGCTCGGGGCCGCCTCGGCCCGGAGCACGGGTCCGGGGGGATGGCTCGCCATCAAATTCATCGCGGTCATCGCCGCCGTCGTCATCGGCGGCCGCTACGCTCTGCGCCCCATGCTGCGCATCGTGGCGGCAACGCGTGTCGCGGAGGCATTCACCGCCGCTGGATTGTTGGTGGTCATCGGCACCGCGCTGCTCGTCAGCCAGGTGGGATTGTCACTGTCGCTGGGCGCCTTTTTGGCCGGCGTTTTGCTTGCCGACAGTGAATTCCGGCATGAACTCGAGGCCGACATAGAGCCCTTCAAGGGTCTGCTGCTCGGGTTGTTCTTCATCACGGTCGGGATGTCGGCCAACCTGGGCCTGGTGCTCGAGAGGCCGCTCGCCCTCATCGGCCTGACCTTGGGGTTCATGCTGGTCAAAGTCGTGGTCCTGCGGGCGATCGGGCGGCTCTCGGGCCTGCCCCGCACGGCCGGCCGGGGGCTCGCGTTCAGCCTGCCCTCGGGCGGCGAATTCGCGTTCGTGCTGTTCGGCCTCGCCGCCTCTCTCGGCATCCTGGACACCGGCATCGCCGACCTGCTGGTGCTTGCGGTGACGGGCTCCATGATACTGAGCCCGCTCTTGCTGACGCTGCACGATGTACTGTTCAGCAGGAAGGAGCCTGACGGACGTCCCTTCGATGCGCCGGAGGAGCTGTATCCGAAGGTGATCATCGCGGGCTTCGGGCGCTTCGGGCAGATCGTCGGCCGTATCTTGGGCGCGCGGAGAATCGCCTTTACCGCCCTCGAAGCCAATCAGACCCAGGTCGATTTTCTGCGCCGTTTCGGCAACCAGGTGTTCTACGGGGACGCCTCCCGGCTGGAAATGCTGCGCGCCGCCCACGCCGAGAATGCCGAGGTGTTCGTGCTCGCCATCGACGACGTCGAGGCATCCGTGCGCACCGCTGAATTGATCCGCAAACACTTCCCGCATTTGAAGATCTTCGCGCGCGCGCGCAACCGCCAGCACGCGTTTCGGTTGATGGATTTGGACGTGCGCTACGCGATTCGCGAAACGCTGGTGTCCAGCCTCGAGATGTCAGAAAAGGTGCTCGAGACCCTGGGGCTGTCGAAAGCGGCCGCCCTCGACACGGTGCGGCGGTTCCGCGCCCACGACGAGACGACCATGGCGAAGCAGCAGGCGGTGAAGGACGATGAAAGCAAATTCATGCAGACCACCCGGGAATCGGCCGAGCAATTGCTGCATTTGTTCGAGAGCGACGCCGCGGAAACCCCGGAAGCCGCGCCTAAGCGCCGCGCAGCCAATGCCTGAATCCGCCCGTGCTAGCGAGGATTGAGCAACACCGTGGTGTCGAAGCTCTCGAATCCCGTGACCACGCGGCGGTAGGCGTTTTGCATGATGCGCTCGGCGTTCTTGTCGGCGCGCGTGCCCAGCAACATGCGAATCATGACGTCATCCTGCGGGCGCGAGATGTCTTCGCCCAGCAATTGGTAAGCGAAGCGTGCCAGGCGCTGATTCATTTCGTTGGCGAAGCGCAGGCGCATCGCGTCCCCGCCGTCGCCCGCGCCCACCTTGGCCTCCTCCGCGACCTCGTACATCAGGCGCGTGATGAACCGCGCCTTGTCGACCAGGCCGAGATCGCTGAAGAACTCGATTTCGGATTGAATGTTCATCCGGCGGGGAAGAAGTCGATGGGTTTGGTGGCCGTCAGCGTCGCGACATCCTTCGCCTCGAACTTGAACAGGCGGATTCGCGCCAGCAGCTTGCTCTCGAATTCCTTGTCGCCCAAGTCCGACGAGATGATTCGCGCCGCGGTAATGTCGCCCGACGGGGCGATGGTCAGCTCGAGCACCACCTTGCCCTGCAGCGCAGGGTTGTCGCGCAGCGCGCGCGCGTACATGGCATCGATCGCGCCCTTGTTCTTGGTGAACACCAGGGCGATTTCGTCGGCGCTGCGCGAGGCCTTGCCGCTGCCGCCGGCGCGCGTGGCGCCCCGGCCGGAAGCACCCATGTTCGGATCCTTCACCTGCGTGGTATAGATGCCGCGCAGGGAGCCGGAACCCGCCGCAAGGCCGCTGCTGGTGGGCGCGTTGATGCCGCCGCTGGTCCCCCCGACCTTCGAGGAGATGATGTTGCGGCTCACCACGCTCACGTCGCCCGGGTCGGTGGTCTTTTGCTGGTTCTTTTGAAATTTGTCCAGGTCGACGTCGCGCAGCGCCGCGAGTTGATCGAACACCTGCGCCGTCTTCGC
This sequence comes from uncultured Gammaproteobacteria bacterium, assembly GCA_963702735.1. Classification (GTDB taxonomy): domain Bacteria; phylum Pseudomonadota; class Gammaproteobacteria; order Steroidobacterales; family Steroidobacteraceae; genus Bog-1198. The sequence continues at coordinate 421,014 of CAVPDW010000006.1, forward strand.
CGCCTTCACGCGCGGGTCCACGGGCACCACCGGCTTGAGGGGGACCGGCGCCTTCTCGAGCGGCTTCTCCGGCTTCGGCGGCGGCGGCGGCGGTGGCGGCGGCGGCGGTTCCATGACCAATTGCACCACTCTTTCCGGCAACGATTCGGTGTTCACCACGATTTTATGCCGCGGCAGAAAAGGCATGAGAATGGCGATGATCGCGAACACGATCGCCAGATTGCGCAGAATCTTGCGGAAGCGCCGCTCCATTTCCTCCGACGGCGACCACGGCAATTCATAGCGACGGTAGTACGGCGCCAACGTCGTGGGCGGGCGTTGCGCTGGATTCGCGGCTGTCATTTAAGTGGCCGCCCTTTCACGTTCGACCACGGCGAAGGACACCTTGCCGTATTCGGCTTCGCTGCAGCTCATCATGATCTTCTTCAGCACGCTGTACGGCGTGCTCTTGTCTCCCATGATGGTCACTTCGCGTTTGGAGGCGTCGGTTTGCTGCGCGGTGCGCAGGCTGCGGTCGTTCTGCGCCAGCAATGCCGCCTTGAGCGGCGCGAAGTACGGACCCCGATTGGCGGCGACGTCGTTCAAGGAGCCGACCAACTCGCCGTCCACGTACACCGAGTCCTTGGTAACCATGACCACCACGGCGGCGCTCGGCTTGCGGTCGGACAGGGACTGAGGAATCGAAATGTTCTTGGTGTTGGGCAGGATGTCGACCTCCGCCGTATGCGCGAGCAGAAACACCACCAGTATGGTCATCATGTCGATGAACGGGATCAGCGCGAAATGGTTCGCGCCGTGCTTGCGCCGGCGATGGCGCTGGATTCGATAGGACGTCATATGGGCGAATCCCCGATGGAGATGTCCGGAAACAACTCGGCCTTCGAGAATGGCGCAACCGGCAGCTGGTAGACGCGCACCGTGTCCATCACCTGCACCAGCGTGTCGTAGGTGGTGGCGGGGCTGGACAGGATGGTCGCCTCGGTCATTTGCGGATACTGCGATTTGACCCTGCGGATGAATTCCGAGAGGCCGTCCAAGTCGTAGCCGTTCGGCGTGTTGGCCAGCGTCTTGAGCGGACCTGAGTTGCGGTCGTTGATCACGAGGTCGTCGGGGCGAATGATGACTTCGAGCTTCAGGTCCTTTGGCAAGTCGAGCGGTGCCGCATTGCTGTTGTTGGGCAGGTTCATCTGCAGAATGTTCGTCTTGGAAAACACCGCGGTGAAAATCAAGAAAAACACCAAGATCACCATCATGTCGATCATCGGCACGATGTTGAGATCATCGCGCCCTTCGTGATAGCGGGCGTGATTGCGTCGGACCAGGCGCGCGGATTTCGACTTCATTTTCAGCTACCTTTGGGCGGCTGCCGTCAGATGCTGCCGCGGGCGGCGGCCGGTGCTCGTGCGGACGGGGCCGGGGGCGCCGCGGGCGCATGCGCGGGCTCCGATTGCCGCTCCGTGATGGAATTCAGGAATTTCACCGACGCGATTTCCAGGCTGTCGATCAGCGAGGTGGTCTTCGACTCGAGGAACATGTGCGCCGTGAGCAGAGTGATGGCGACCGCCAAGCCCGAAGCCGTGTTGTTCATCGCCACCGAGATGGCGGCCGCGAGCAGGCTGGCCTTCTCTGCGGGGTTCGCCGTCGCCACGGCGCTGAAGGCGCCGATCAGGCCGGTGATGGTGCCGAGCAAGCCGATCAACAGGCCGACGTTGGCGAGCGACGACAGGTAGTGAGTGCGCTTTTCGATGCGCGGAATGACCTCGAGCAGGCTCTCGTCCATGGCCTTTTCGATGTCGTCGCGGCGGCGCGCGCTCGCCACGCGGGCCACCCCGTAGTTGAGGATCGTGGCGATCGACGCCTTGGAGTTTTGCGTGAGGCCGACCACCTGCTTGAAGTTGCCTGCGCTCAAGGCGGGCACCAGGTCGTCCCACAGACTGCGGTTGCGAATGGTCTCACGGGTCAAATATACGTATCTCTCGATGGCGATCGATACCCCGACGACGAATATCAAGGCCAGGGGGTAGAGGAACACTCCGCCGTCCTTGAAGAAATTGACGATAGAACTCATGAAATTCATCTGCGCGCTCCTAGAAAATGTCTCCATCCGCTCCGAACTTGAGATTCAACCAGATTCCGTAAAATCAGCTATGACTTACTTCTCACCCTGCTGCGCCGGTTTGAGCGGTGCACCATTTTGGGACGCCGTTGCTTCCACGGCCCTGTAATAAACCACTTCGCGTTTGAATACGTCCCTGTCCACGGGGGCCAGAATTTCATCAACCAGGCTGTTCATCGGCTTGGCCGTCAGATCCCCGATATCCGACTTCTTCCACGGGACGATATACATGACCTTCGGCTGCTCGCGGTCGCCCGTGACGGTGGCTGTGCCCAATTCCAGCCGATCCGTCTTGGCGGCCGCGGAGCGAGCCGGGGCGGGTGTCTTGCGTCCGGTCGATCGGCTACCGTCCGCGGCCGTCGCCGGGGCCGGGACCGACGCCGGTGCCGCGGCTTCCGCCGGGGCCGCTGCGGTGGCGCCCGCGGGGCCTGCGGCGGCCGAGCTCGAGGTGTCGGCCCGGGGTTCGCCGGCTTCGGACTGAGCGGTCTGCTTGGGCAGAGGCGGCGCGGACTGCGGCGGCTCGGCCGCCGCGGCACCGCAGCCGCAAATCCACACGATCAGGCTCAAGATTTTGGTCGGAGTGCTCATGCGGTCTCCTTTTTGGGCGCCGGTGCCGGCGCGTGAACGCGTTTTCGCAATTCCACCACCCAGCCTGCGACCTGTTTGTTCTCACCGGCAATCTCGATATAGCGCTCGAATTCCTCGAGCGCCTTTTGCGGCTCTGCAAGATACAAGTCGTAGAGCACACCCAAGTTCAGATGTGCAGGAGCGTAATTGGGTTCTGCCGCTATCGTACGCTGATAGGCCGCTTCTGCTTCCGTAAATTTACCGAGCTTGCGCTCGACAATGCCGAGCTCGTTGCCCGCGATCGCGTCGGTGGGCTTCCTCTCCAGCGCAGCCTTGAAAGACGCCTCGGCTTCCGCAAGACGCGAATCCTTCAGATACAGCAATCCCAAGTTGACCTGCGGTCCCGTCAACTGCGGATAGGCCACGATCAACTCTTTGAATTCCAGCTCCGCATCGGTGTTGCGTCCGGATTTCATGAGCTGGAGCGCCTGTGCAAATTGCTGGGACGCGCGCTCAGGGATCGGGGTGGCGTCGACAGTCGTCGCGCCTGCGGCCGCAACGCCCGGCGCGGCCGCCGCGCCCGCAATCGACGCACTCGGGGCAGCCGTTGCATTCGGTGCCGCAGATGTCGCAGCGGCGGCAGCGGGCGCGCTCGTCGGCGCCGCCGCGGCGGCAGCCTGCGCGCGGCTCTCCACGGGCGCACTCGAGGGTTTGGGCGGCGCGCTGTGGCAGGCGGCCAGCATCGCGAGACACCCCAGGCTAACGAATCGATTCGACCAGCTGCTCACCGATTTCCACCTTGCCGTAGCGGCCTGGGTTGAGTTGCGCCAGCGCGGCGAAGCTCTTCTGCACCCACTCGTCGTAAGTGCCCTCCTTCGTCCGCGCCGCGTTGACTTCGTGCAATTTGATGGCTTTCTCCTCGAACGGAAAGGCTTGCTCCTCGAGCAATACATCGTATTGCTCCAATTCGTCCTTGGATAAATTCCTGGGCCGCTCGGAACTCATCAAGTCCTTGCCCAGCTGACGATACAACTCCGCGCTCTCGAAGGTCGCCGCGGTGGTGACCTCGGCCACCTGGTAGTCGGCAGCCTGCTCATAAGCCTTGAGCGCCGCCTCCATGGCCTTACGCTTCTCCACGAGGGATTTCTTGAGCGGCGCAACGAGCTTGATGCGCATGAATTCCTCACGCGCAGGGGCCGCAAGCGTGAGCGTCGCCTTCGCGGCGAGGGCACGGCTGCGATCGGTGCGCGCCGCGCCCGCCGCGCGATCGGCGGCAATGATATCCCGCAGCCAGCCATCGCGCGCATGAGTATCGCCGGCCTTTGCCGCAATCAAGCTCAACTTGTTGCGCGCTTCCATGGCCGGATTCAAGGGCTGCGGAAAGTGCTTCACGAATGCCTCGAGCATGGCGCGAGACTTCGCCGTATCGCCCGACTTGTCGTATAGATCCGCCGCCTGCAGGGTGGCTTCGCGCTGCACATCCGCGGTTTCTCCGGGAGACTGCGCGATTTTCTCGAACTCCGCCGCCGCCTGGCCGGGGTGATTCGATTCCGAGTAGGCCACCGCGAGCTTGCGCGTGACATCGGCCTGCAGCGGGCTCTGGGGAAAGTTGCGGCGGAACCCCTCCAAGACGACGATGGCACGATCCCATTTTTTGTCCTTGATCAGCAGCGCCGCCGCGTCGAAATCCGCATTTGCCCGCACCTTGGAGGTCGGCGCCAATACCGCCACGCGCAGGAAATCCTCGACCGCCGCCCCGCTGTCGCCGGATTTGCTCTTCTGCTCGCCCTGTTTGTAGATCGACGCGGCCAGGCGTTCCACGATCACGCCGCGCTCGGGGTCGTTGGCGGGCATCAGCGTTTGCGCGTGACCGTACGCCATTTCGGCCTTGTCGAACACGCCCTGATCGAAGTTCGAATTGCCGATCACGGTCCAGGCAACCCGCTGCTTGGTCGAGTCCACGGGCGGCTGCCGGGCAAGCAGCGCCTCGGAAGCGGCGACGGCGCGGGTGTAGTCCTTGACCGCATACAGATCGGTGGCGGCATGCGTCAGCACCGTCGCGCTCTCGGGATGGTTGGGAAAGGTCTGCGCGAACCTCAAGGAGCTGTCCAGGCCGCGGCCGTGCACCGCCGCCTTCGCCTCGCCGCTCAAGCCTTCCTCCTGCTTCCCATAGGCGACGATCGCCGCATAGCCCGCGGCTGCGGCTTTCTCATGGGCCCCGTAGTGGTAGGCCGTGCTCTCGTATTCCTTGGCCGCATCGAGGTATTGCTTGCTCTCGAACAGGGTATCGGCGAGCAGGTAGTTGGTGACGGCCGAATCCGGATCGTCCGGGAAGGAGGTCAGATAGCTGCGGTACCACTTCGCCGCTTCCTGATAGTCGGCCACGTTCTTACTGCGCTGCGCCTCGGCGTGATAGTGCTGCGCGACGTCCTTGAGATTGGTCTTGAGCACGGCCACGACCTTCGGTTCCTTTTTCGCATCCCTGCCCTGCCAGAACGCGGTGCCGAAGCTATAATTTTCGACGAACTCCTTCTTGCCCTGCAGCACCAGCTGCGGGAAGCCGCCCTTCTGATAAGCCTCGATGGCCTGCATCTCGAGCAGCGGCGCCTTCTCGTTGTTGCGGTCCTGCGAGACGAAGGCGCGATAGCTGTCCGCCGCATCCGTGTAGCGTTCCTTCTCCATGTAGAGATCGCCCAGGCGCGCATATAGGAGATAGTAGTAGGGCCGCGGCATGCGATGCTTCACGAAGTCGCCGATCGTCTTCGGGCCCTCCAGATAGGAGAACGTGATGCTCATCACGCGGAAGGTGTCCTCCACCAATTCGCGGTTCGGCCTGCTCAAGGTCTCCAGTTCGATCAATTGCGACGGATTGCGCTTCGACACCAGCACCGAGTCGAGTACGCCCGCGAAGGAATCAAGGCTGCGTTCGCTCTCGCCCTGCTTGAACAGCGACCAACCATGCTTGTAGAGGCTCTGATTGTAGAAGCCGGATTTCGAGCCGATCTTGATGACGGCCTCGTAGGCGTTCTGGGCCTTGGGGTACGCCTTGTCGGAGAACAGCAATTCGCCGCGCCGGAACTGCGCCTCGTCGATGTAGCGGCTTTTCGGATGGTTCGCCACCAACTGATCCAAGGACGCGAGCGCCTTGTCGGGCTGAGCATTGAGCTCGTAGGCGCGGGCGAGCTGGTACAGCACCGAGTCGTTGCGCTCGTATTTCGGATAGGTCTTCAGCAGGGCCGAATATAGATGGATGGCTTCCGTGGCGCGCAGGCCCTCGTTGGTGATGAGCTCGCGCTCGATACGTTCGGATTCGGAGCTCTCGAGATTCAGGTCGCCGAGGCGCCGCAGAGCTTCGGCGCGCAACGCCGCATCCCCGGCGTTCAGGTCGAGAAAACGCCGATAGCTGTCCATGGTCTTGTTGGTATCGACATTTTTCGGCGGATCGGTATTGACCTCGACCTGCTGCGAGTCGAGATCCTTGATGGTCGGCGGATTCTTGTTCGCGGCCCGGCCGGGGAATGCCGCGAAAGGCGCAAGCAGCGCCATGACGAGCGCCGCCGCGCCGCGCAACATGCGGGGTGTGAGAACGGCGCTCATGGAGTCGCCTTCGGCTTTTCGTTCGCCGCCCGGTCGTAAATCGCCGCCAATTCATAGCGCGCCTGAATCTGGTAGGTCGCGATGCGCTGCTTCTGGCCTTCGAGCTCGCGGATCGCGAGCGCCTGCAGGAAGCGGTTCTGCTGCGCCGACACGTCCGCCAGCCGTTGCTGCAACTTGTCCATGCGCGCGCGCAGGTCTGCGACGCGGCCCGCGTAGGCTCCGGTATTGGTCGGCACGCCGGCGCGCGCTTGGCGCACCATGACCGCGCGCCTTTGCGTCTCCTTCAGTTCCGCCTCGAGCTCCTTGACCGAACGACGCTCGTTCCACAGCCGGGCCTTGAAGCTCGCCGACAGCCGCCAGTACACCACACCCTTCATCAGGCGGTGCTTCTCGCGCATTTCGGCGAGATCCGGATCGTCGGGATGCGCCGCAAGGTAATCCTCGATGCGCTTCAATCGCGCCCAGGTGCGCTGCTCCTCGGGCGTGCCCAAGGCGGCCACGTCGTGGGACTTCTCGATTTCATTGATGCGCGATTCGAATTCCACGCGCTTTTGCGTCAGACCGTCGAGATCGGTCGCCGCCATGACGGCATCGACCTTCGGTACGCGCTCGTTGTAGGCCTGCTGGCGCGTGTCGAGCATGTCATCGTAGGCCGTCACATCCTCGCGCCAACTGTCCAGATTGCGGCTCATGTAGTTGAGTTCGCGATAATTTTTCAAGCCTTCCTGAAATTCGTTGCTCGCCAGGAGCGTATACAGATATCGCGATTCGGGAGCGTTCGGCAGAGTGCTTAGCTGCCAATACCAGGTCAACGCGTCCTTCTTGTCGTCGTCGAGCAGCCTATCGAGCAGGTGTCCGCTGCGTATCTCCTCGATAGAGTCGTCGATGTGCTTGATCTCCGAGTCGAAGGAATCGATGGCGGAGTTGTAGTACTCGGCGGCCTGGCCGGTCGCCGACAATTGAGTGTAGGCGTAGGGGACGGTGAGAAAGGACTCCTGGACCGCCGAGTCGAGCAGGCTGCGCTTGCGCAGCGTCAGCCAGGGCACCAGTGCCCGCTTGAATTCACCCATCCCGGCGTCCGCCCAACCGACGCCCAGCAACGCCTTGCTGGAGTAGGGTCCCTCGAGGCGTATGCGCTGCAGGATGGGTTTGGCCTCGGCGGCGCGTTGCGCCTGCAGCAGCGCGAACCCGAGCGCGAGGTTCGCCTTGTCCTTGAGCGACAGCAGCTCCTCGCTGCGCGTCTCTATGCGCCCCACGCGATCGAGATACGGAACGGCGGCGTCGAGCCGGTTCTTGCGCACCAGCGCGACCCCCAGATTGAATTGCGCGTAGGCGGTCCAGTCGGGCGCCCCGTGCCAGCTGCTCAATGCCGCGATGGCATCGTCATAGCGCTCCTGGCGCATCATCAGCTGCGCGAGCAGCATGTAGCGTTCGGCGCCGATGCGCGGGTCGACCTTGTCCGACACCTGCCGCAGGGCGTGCTCGGATTCCTCGAGGTAGCCGCGCTGGTACCAGACCTTCCCCAAATAGAACCAGGCCTTGTTGCGCACCGCCGGCGAGACGTTCTGATTGAGCAACGCCTCGAAAATCCTGCCCGCCTCGACATGTTCGCCGAGCGACAGGTACAAGCCACCCAAGAGCAGCTCCGCCTCACCCTGCGTGTGCGGAATGCGGTCGAGCTGCCGGGCCGCGAGCAGCCGTGTAATCGAACCGAAATAATCGTCCTGATAGAAATAGAACAGCACGTCGCCGTAGTGCAGATCCTTCACGTCCCGCGGCGGCAGGCCGTCGGGATCCGGCTTGATGTTCTTAGGCTGCGCGAGCGTCCACGGCAGCGCCAGCATCAACCCGCAAAGAACGAGCGGCCGCAGGCTGTTAATCAGTCGTTGCACGCATCATTCCCAGTCTTTGATCGCGAATTCCGGCTGATGCTTGGCCACACGGTCCGTGATCTTGAGTTCCAGGTACTTCGCGCCGACTCCCTTGTCGAATGTGATCGTTGCGCCGCGCTTGTAGTCGCGCTCGACGGGCCCCTTGCCCGTGAAGAAGGCCACCAGCTCGTGCTTGCCGACCTTCAGATTCCCCAAATAGATCTGCTGAACGCCGCCCTTGAGAAGGGCGTCGGCTTCGCGCGCCGTGTACAGGTAATTCTTGACTTCCTTGTTGTCTATTTTGATCGTCACCGAGTCCAGCGCAAAGAACGCGCCGACGTCCATGGACACGTACAGAGCGACCTGGGTATTGGCGGGAAACAGCAGCTCCTCTTCCAGCACGAACAGATCCTTGTTCAGGTCGATCACATCCTTCTTCAGGCCCTGCACCTCCTGATCCAGCGTCTTGAAGTCCGCGGGCGGCGCATCGGGAGCGGCGGCAGGAGCGCTCTCCCCTGCTGCGGGCGGCGCGGCGGACGCCGGTGCGGGTGCGGGGGTTGTGGCGGCGGGAGTCGCGGCAGCCGGCGCCGTCGCGGGCGCCGCCGCGTGCGCGATCCCGGCGCCCCAGGCGCAGGCGAGCACCGCTCCGCGCAAAATAATCGACACAACTCGATGCTTGGGAATCATAACTCTGACCTGTGTGTTTTACTCGCGCAGCAATTCGCGAATGTGATCAAGATAAGCGCGCTCGTCGCCGCGCTTGAAGCCGACGTTGGAATACCGCACGATGCCCGCGCGATCGACCAGGATCGTCATCGGCATTTTCTGCAGCTGGTAGTCCCGGCCGATGTCGGACCCCGTGTCGAACAAGATGGGATAGGAGACCTTCATGGCGCTCGCGAATTCGCGCGCGCGGGTCAAATCCTCGTCGACCGACACGCCGAGAACCACCAGCCCGGCACGGCCGTAGGTGGTGTTGATGCGATCGAGAGCCGGCATTTCCTGGCGCGAGTCCCCGGCCCAACGGGCCCAGAAGTTGACCAGCACGACCTGACCGCGATATTCGGATATGCGCAGGTTTCGTCCGTCCATGCCCTTCAGCACGAAGTCGGGCGCGTCCTTGCCTACGAGAGTGGGTGCCGCCGCCCAGGATGTTGCGACGAAGAACGAGACCGCCAACAAGGCGCCTAGGAGCGGGCTCAGGCCGGGCAATACTCTACGCATGCGGCGATGCCCTCACCGCAAAATTCTTGCAATTCTTGCGTTAAAGCCGCGCCCGAGACGCGGCAATCCATCAATCACGCTGGTAACCCCGCTGTCCTAGGAACACCCGTAGACCGGAAGCTTTGCGCCCTCGCCTTTCAGCGAGTTTGCCCTGATCAGACCTTATGCAAAATCGCACAATGCAAGCCGCAGTGTCAACGCGGCAGACTGCTGCTTCACGACAATTCTGTATGACTTGGCGCACATTCACGGAAAATGATCCGAGCGCGGCGCAAGCGTCGGTTCACGAACGGTGCGCGCAGTCGAACATGTCTCCGGATTGAGACATGAAGGGATCCGGCCCGGCGGCCGGATCAGTCTCGTCAACCGCCGACGGTTCCGTTCACGATCGGGTTGAAGGCGATCAACGGCTCCAGAGCCGTGCCCGTGCCCAAGCCGTTGTTCAAGTTCGGCGCCGGATACAGCGTCGGGAACATGGAGATGGCGTTCGATCCATGCAGTGCCATGTAATTGAGCACCACCATCTGCGCCAGGTTGGGAACGTTGTTGCCGCCCGGGCTGCCGGTCGTATTCTGCGAGCCGTCCGGATTGAAGTTGCCGATCTGCAAACTCAATTCCGGATTGCTCTGCGCAGGAACCGGCCGGCCGTTGGGGCTGTAGACCAGGAAGTAAGTCGCGGCCACGCTCTGGTTGTCGGCCGTCCATACGCCCTTGCCGCGTCCACCCGCGGAATTGTCGATCATGCCGCTGCTGGCGAGCGAGCCGTCGCTGAACACATAGATCATGAGCGGCTTGCCGACCCGCGCCGCGTACTCCAGACAGGCGCCGATGCAGTTGCCGAGGTTGAGGTCGCGCGCCTCGCCGGTGGCCCGGTCGCCGGTGTGATAGTCGAAGCCGCCCATCTCGATGGTGCCGGCCGCTGCGTTGCCGTCGATCACCAGTTTCATGATGGAAGCGGTTTTTTGATAATCCGAATTGGCCGCGAACTCGGCCGCGGTGAAGATGCCCGAAGGGCCCACCACGTTGGGATCCTTGCTGGCGTCGACCGAACCCGGATTGCTGTACGTGTCGACAGTGTAGGCCGCCTTGGTGTAGCCGCAGGCTTGTATGCCGTTCGGCCCCAATGCGGCGGTATTGAGCGCCGCATTCGCGGGATAGGCTTGCACCTGCGCGTACTTGGCGTCACTGATCCGCTTCATCGATTCCAACACGTTGGTGACGTCGGCCGGGTGGGGCAACAGGGTGCCCAGCTGACCCGTGCTCACCAGACCCTGGGTATCCGCGGGACTGGAAACCTTGGTCGGCATGGCGGACGCAATGACCATGGTAGGCGGCGCCATGGAGTTGCCGCCCGACTGGGAGCTGTCGGAGCCGATCAGATTGAGCAGGCCGCCGCGCGCGCCATATTGATAGATGGCATACATGGGGTTGTGCGGATTGGTGTTCGTATCGTTCTGCGACAGGGCGGGAATGATGGTGCCGTTGGTGCCCGCCATCGCCTTGGCGCTGGCTCGCAGCTTCATGCCGCGCAGGTGGGCGCTGTCCGAGTGATAGCGCAGGCCGAAGCTCGAATCGATGAAGTTACCGCTGGTGCTGGGGTTCGGCACCATGGTGCCGGGCAGGCCCAGTTTGCTGTAGCCGGCGACGGACAGAAAATCGAGCTGCCCTTTGGGACCGCCGACCAGCACGTTGGAGCCGGCAATGTTGCCGCCGCCCGCGAGATCGAAGCAGATGAACGGGATCTTGCCCGCGCCGGTCGTGATGCTGCAGGGCGGAAGCAGTGCCGAAATGTCCGAAGCAAGGGCGGCGCGCGCGCTGCGGGGCGCCGCGAGCATCGCCAGACAGCGTGGGCCCGACCACCCAGGCCGAGCCGGTGACGAAACTCTGTGCCAGGAATTCGCGCCGCGTGCGCGGGCGGGGATGTTCCTGCAGCCGCAGCGCTTCGTGTATGCCCAGAGCCTTTGACTTCTTGCTCATATAGACCTCTTCGATTCGTCCTAATTGATCATCATGTCGGCACTGCCGAACGCCGTTGCGCACACGGCAGCCGCGACCGCGTTCGTTCCCGACGTCGTGGTGCAGTCGTTGTCCGAGCACAGCAAGCCGATCAGGCTGTTGAGCTCGGTTGTGACCGTGCTCGCGGCGGGCTGGCTCTTGGGAGAGTTGCCGAGCACGCGGGCTGCGAGCGCGCTGGTGACGGAGCTCGCTCCGGCCGGAAACTTGCCGGCGCTCAAGGTCGAGCCGAACAGCGCCGGTTGCAGCGCCGGCGTATTGACCGCCTCGTTGCAGTATTGAATCGCCAGCTGTGCGACACCGATCTGGTTCGAGGACGAGAAGCCCTCGAGCGTCGGATCCGCCGGCAGCTGCTGCTGCACGGCCTGGTAGGTTGCGCTGACCGCCGCGTCCGTCGTCGGCACGCCCGTGAGCAGAGACAGGGTCGAATTGACCTGTGCGAACGTGCGCACTCCGATGTCGGCGACCACCGGGCCCGGCGCGGGCGGCGGAGTGGCCGGCGTCGGCTCGACCACGACATTCTTGTGGCTGCCGAGCACGTCGAAGGTCAGGAAGAACTGGTCCGTCAGCGGCCCGCTCTGCAAGCCGATGACCGTGCCGATATTCGACAGCACTTCGCCTTGAGAGGTGTAGTTAGCCCCGGTGATGGTGGTATTCAGCGGTATGTAGGCCTGGCCCACCTGCGGAACAGTGCCGTTCAGCCCGATGCGTATGCCCTGCACTGGGATGCTGGGCAGATTGCTCGCCGTGACCGTCGGGTCGAGCGAGACGAACGTCGGCTGGTAGAACAGGTAGCTGTAACTGTCGTACTGGCTCACGGTGAACATCACGTAGGACTGCGACACGCCGGTCACCTGCGAAACGTTGAACAGCATGTAGTAGCGCTCGCCCACGCCTGCGTTGTAGTTCTGCAGGATCTGCGCTGCGGACATCGCGCGGTTGTGGATGGCCACGAACTTGATGAGGCCCTGCCAGGAACGATCGCCCGACACCTCGTTGCCGAGGACCAAGGCGAAGGTATTGTCCCAATTGGAGATCGTGCCGCCCTTCTGCGGATCCGGGACGTTTGCATTGACGCCGTTGACGAAGATCTGGCGGCCGTTGATGGGATCGTAGGTAAGAACCACGTGCTGCAAGGAGGCCTGCAGCAGCATGGCAGCGGTCGGCGTCGCAAGCTGTGCCATGCCGTTCAGATCGGAGTTCGAGCTGCGCAACATGAAGTCGTAGTTCTGATTGGTCTGACCGAGCGTGAAGTTGCGCAGGGTGTCGCCGCCCGAGTAGGTGACCATGTACGACTTGTCGACCGCGACCAGCGCAGGGGCAACCCAGGCCTCGATCGAGAACTCACCGGTCGCCTGGATCATGTTGAAGAGCTTCGCGCTCGAGGACGTGCTCGCCTGCGCCTTGCCGCCGGCGCCCACGTTGATGCCCCAGCCGCCGGCCCAGAGCACATTGCCTGAGATGGTCAGGTCGGCCGCGGGATCGATACCGCTGGTGTCATACGCGGTGTAGCCGCTGCCGGTCTGGAACTCATACTTCGCGATGGTGTCGGCGTCATAGCGATTGGCGCCGCTCGCGATCGTGCCGTCGGCCAGGCCCACGGCGTTGCTCACGACCAATGAGGGATCGATGTTGGACGGAGTCAGCATTTTTGCGAACGCTTGAATCTGCGCCAGCATCTGCGCCGCATCGGATGCGCAATTGTCCCAGCAGTTGTGATTGTCGGTGAGCAGCCGCTGGTAGAAGCGCGAATTGATGCCGCACGCAGTCGCAAAATTGGCCGCGTTGGTCGGAGTGCAGCCGGTGAAGTCGATCTTAGGGATCGCGGCCGGATAGGCCACCGCGAGCGTCGGATCGGCGAAGTAAGGCGATTGCTGGGTGGCCGAGCTCGCCGTAGAGGAATGGCAGCGCACGCAATACTTGCTGGTGAGCGTATACACCGTGTTCTGGTAGTCGGTGTATGCGGAGGGGAAATTCAAGCTCTGCCCCACCGTTCTGACCGGGGGCGCCACCAACTGTACCTGCGTGGCGGACGTCGACCCGGTTGCGCCGGCCCAATTGCTGATCCAGGTCGTCAAGATCGTGCCGCAGGCGCCGGGGTCGGCCAGCCAGCAGTTGTGGCCGCCGCTCACCTTGGTGACGATGAGAGAGGTGGCGGGCTGCGCCAGATTGACCACCGTGTTGGCCTGAGCATAGGCCAGGTTCACGTCGTCGCTGCGGGCGAAGTTCGGCATCTGCGCGGGGGAGGTGGCGTTGTGGCATTGGCCGCAGCGGTTCTGTCCGCGCACATTGTTCCAGAAATTCACTTCGAAGGCCTGAACGTCCGCCGTCGCCGGCGCGGGTCCCGTATAGGCGTTCGCCGTGCTGCTGGTCGGAGCGGTCGCGGCCGCGGCGGTCGTGGGCGCGCCGCCGCCGCCGCATGCGCTCAGGGCGAAGGACGCGGCAAGGGCGAGCAATCCGGTAATGCGTGTGGCGTTCATGCTCAATTCCCCATGCAGTAGGCAGCAGCCTCGGCAAACGGCTGGCGCAACTTGTATTGATGCGATTGGAACGATGCGATCATTGAAGCGACCTGGTTGAAGTCATTCTGCGAATTGGGCGCGCGCAGGCACACTTCCTTGAACACGCGGGTAACCTGGCAGCTGGTGAATGCTGCGCTGCTCTCTAGCTCCAGGCCGAGAGACTGGGCGCCGTTGCCGCTCCCTGGAAGACTCGCGCTCCATCCCAGAATCTCGTTCGGGCCGGTGCGCCAGCGGTTGTTCCAGCTATCGTCCGGCGTCGAGAAGCCTTGCGGGAAATTGGTGTTGTTGATGTGGTACTTGGGCTGCACCTGCCCGGCCGTATAGACGATCTGCCCTGCGGCTCCGGTCGGGTCGGTGGCGACGGTGTATTGGTACTGGTAGTAGGCAAAGGCCTGGGCCATGGGATCCATGCCGCTGTGGCAGCCGATGCAGTTGGTCAAGAACAGGGTGCTGACACCGCCGGGGCTGCGCGTCACGTCTTGGCGTATGCGATCGGGCGGCCGCGTGATATCCATGACGGTCTGCAGGTCGTTGCAAAGATGATTCAGCATGGTGAAGCGGAACATGCGGCGGTTGGTGCCGTCCATGAAGAAGGCGTTGGCGGCGGCGCGGGTGGTCAAGACGCCGGCCACAGCCGACGCCGGGATACCCGTCATGGACGACTGGGCGGTCTGAACCAGGTGCTTCGACAGATCGGCGCCGTCGGTGTCGAGCGCTTCGTACATGTCGTTGTTCGACGGCGAGTAGGCCGGCACGCCGGCGCTTGAATCGGCTATATAGAGAATGTTGGCGGTGAGCAAGGTGTTGAACGGCACATCGTCATGCACCATGCCGATCACGGTCGCGACGTAGTCGTTGAGCGGCGCGAACACCGTTTGATCGCGGTTGGTCCACGGCATCGCCATGTTGCGGATGGTGTTGTTGTAGAAGGCCGGGTCCTGGGTGGCGATCAGCGCCGCCGTAACCGGGTCCGCGGCAGCCATCATTTGGGTGAGCTGCGAGGCGGAGGGCGGCACACCTGCGATGCGGTTGTATATTCGCGTCGCCTGATCCGCGTTGGGGGCGGCCGCAAAGGCCGACGTGCCGAGCAGTGCCAGTGCACCGAGCAGAGCCCCGGCGCGCGCAGGGCGCCGCACGGCGTGCATCCTCTTCATCTCTGGCTTTGCGATCCCGTACTTCATATGCACATCCACTCGCGTGAGTTGTGGTTTACGTGGCGCGAATATACCGAGTGGTCAAGGCGATCAGTAATGTCTCATCCGGCCGACGTCGGTGATTCGCGACATCTCGACTGACTACTCTTCGCCTATATCCTTCGGCCTAATTTGCGAATATCTGCTTCCGGGTGCACAGAGAAACGGATGTAGTGAAGTTCTTCTGTGAGTGCGTTAACAGATTGCGTACGCGCATCGAACGAAGATGCGGTTATGAGAGTAATTAAGTTCAATGACGGCACTCGAGCATGCAACACTGATCGCCGACCGATGATTGAGCACAGGTATCCGACACCATGAAAACATCGCCCATTCGTGAACTTGGTCACGGTTGCCTCAAGGCGGCGGCAATGTTGCTGCCCGTCTTGGTTCTGGTCGCCTGCGAAAGCGGGGTCAGCGGGCACGCCCCGGGCCTTGCGGGAGTCCAGACCCAGGACCCTGGAACCTTGAATTTCCCGCTGGCCTATGTAAAGCGCCCGGCGCCGGCGTCCACTCCGAATGCGGATATCGACGTACGCGACCTGATCACCTCCACCACCGGCGGCGATCTGTACATCCGCGAGCAGGCCAGCCCAGGCTCGGTCGAGACGAATATCACGGGGTCGATCACCCAGGGCAAGGGGGACGTGCGGGATCTCGACGTATCTCCCGACGGCAAGAAGCTGGTGTTCTCGCTGCGCCTGCCGCTGAACCCCAACAAGCCGAACACGGATGTCACCCAGCCGACCTGGAAGATCTATCAGTACGACGCGGTGGCGAAAACGGTGACCCAGCTCACCAACGACAACACCACCGCGGGCCATGACGTGGGTGCGCACTACCTGCCCGACGGGCGCATCGTGTTCGCCTCGACCCGGCAGGCGGCGACCCAGGCCATTCTGATCGACGAGGGCCGCCCGCAGTACCCGGCGCAGACCGACGATCGCAAGCAGCCCATATTCCTGCTGCACGTCATGAACGCCGACGGGACCGGCATTCATCAGATCAGCATGAACACCAATCACGATTTCGCGCCCTCGGTGCTGTCGAACGGTCAGATCGTGTTTTCGCGCTACGAATCCATCAACGGCGACCAGATCAGCCTGTACCGCACCAATCCTGACGGCACGGGATTGGAGCTCTTCTACGGCGCGAACAGTCACGCCACCGGCGCCAACATCGCCGGCACGAACAACAACGTGATCCAGTTCTTGAACGCCCGGCAGCGGGCCGACGGCAAGCTGATCGCCATCGTACGACCGTTTCTGGGCACGCAGCTGGGCGGCGACATCGTGCAAATCGACGCCCAGAATTTCGTCGAGATCAATCAACCGTCGACCCCCAACGGCGGCGCCGGCACGGCGCAGAGCAGCGCGACCTCCTTGGGTGTCACCACCGACGCGAACATGCCCTCCATGGGCGGCCGCTTCGCCTCCGCCTATCCCCTGTACGACGGCACCAATCGAATGTTGGTCAGCTGGGCGCCCTGTCTGGTGCTCGATACGACCCAAACACCGCCCGCGACCGTCGTCTGCACGGCCAGCAACACGACCGGCGCCAATGTGCAGCTGGCACCGCCGCAATACACCATCTGGATCTACGACATCGATAAGGGAACCTTGAGCCCCATCCTGGGCGCCGAGGCCGGCACCGTCATCGTCGAACCGGTCATCATGCAGGCGCGAACGCCGGTTCCCGCCTTCATCCCGGATGTGGTGCCCACCGGCGCCGCCGCGAATCTGGCCGACAATTCCAACGGCGGGCTGGGCATTCTGGTCATACGCAGCGTCTACGACTTCGACGGCATCGACCAGGTGTCCGCGGAAACCAACGGTGCGCTGCCGAATATCGCCGCCTTGGCCGACCCCAAGCAGGCCACCGCGGACCAGCGTCCCGCCCGCTTCGTGAGAATTGAAAAGGCCGTCGAAATTCCCGACAAGACGGTACGCAAGATCAATGCCTCGGCCTTCGGGCCGGCGGGAATGGGCATGCGCGAAATCCTCGCCTATGCGCCGGTGGAGCCGGACGGCTCGGTGAAAATCCAATTGCCGGCCAACGTGCCGTTCACGGTCGATGTGCTCGACAAGAACGCGCGGCGCATCGGGCCGGTGCATTCGAGCTGGCTGCAATTGATGCCCGGCGAGACCAAGACCTGCAACGGCTGCCATACCGTCGGCAGCAAGACCACGCCGTCGCACGGTCGTTCGGGGCTGACCGCATCGGTCAACGCAGGAGCGACGGCCGCGGGAGCGCCGTTTCCGAATACCGTAGCGACTCTGTCAGCGGCAAATCCCGGCGATACCATGGCGGACACCCGCGCGTGGAATACTTGCGCCAACGACCTTACGCCCAGCGGGGCGACCACCCCTTGCTCGGAATTGCCCACCATCGATGTGATCTACACCGATGTATGGACCAGTCAAACCACCGCTGGGCGGGCACCCGACGCGTCCTTCTCCTATCTGTACGCAAATTTGACCACGCCGAAGCCCAGCAACGCCCATTGCGCGACGTGGGATCCGCTCTGTCGCAGCACCATCCACTATCCTGATGCGACGGCCGCAGGCGGCACGACCAACTACAATATTCAGCCGATCTGGAATTTCTCCAGGCAGACTTTGGCGGCCGACGGGGTGACGGTGCTCTCCGACCACACCTGCGTGCTCTGTCACAATCCTGTCAATTCCGCCAACGCCAACGCCGTCCAGGTGCCCGCCGGGCAGTTGGACCTGACCGACAGCGGATCCAGCGTCGATACCACCGTGACCACCTCTTATGAGGAACTGCTGTTTGCACATAATGAGCAGACGCTTAATATGGGGGTCTTGCAGGATCTGCTGGTACCCGCGCCGGGACCTCCGGACCCGGTGACAGGGCTGCCGACGACCATCATGGTGCCGGTGTCGTTGGCACCGCCCCTGGTGGCCGGCAGCGCGAGCGGTTCTGCGGCGAAATTTTTGGCGATATTCGACCCTAATTATCAGGACCCCAATGCCGGTCAACCGGGTGAGGTTGACCACCGAGGCTTCTTAACGACGGCGGAGTTGCGTTTGATCGCAGAATGGCTGGACATTGGCGCGCAGTATTACAACGATCCATTCGTGGCGCCGGCGATTTGAGCTGATGCGACGCCTGCTCGCGCTACTGCTATCGCTGCAGGCGTTCAATGTCGGTCTGGTCCACGCAAAGGAACAACTGCTTGAAGTCGTCGTTGCCGCACCCTATCTGGAGATGCACAGCGGCCCCGGCCGCGGCTATCCGGTGGTTTATGTGGTGGGGCGCGACGAATTCGTCACCGTGCTCTACAGCCGAACGGACTGGTTCAAGGTACGCGCGTCCGGCGGCCAGGAGGGCTGGGCGCGGCGCTCTGAACTCGCCCTCACGAAGCTCGTCTCGGGGGAACCCGCCCCAATACCGCCGTATCCGCAATTCACGACCCACCGTTGGGAGCTCGGGGCGGGGTACGGAGTCTTCAACCATCAGAATCTGGTCACGGCCTGGGTCGATTTCGGCATTACCGACAGCCTCGACGTGGAAGGGGTCTTGCAGCAGGCCTTGGGGACCATCGACAACCGCTATATTGCGAGTATCGGCATGCGCCATACCTTCATCCCCGAGTGGCGATGGTTCTCGCCGACGGCAGGCATCGGCTTCGGATACCAGTACATCGACGACAAAGTGCCGCCCAAGCCCCTGCAAGATGCCAATCAGATGGCCTATGTTTCCTTGGGTGCCCGCGGCTTCATCACCCGGCGCTTCATGTGGCGCGCGGACTGGCGCAAGTACGTGGTGTTCACCAACCAAAACCAGAATGAGGAACCGGAAGAATGGAAATTCGGCTTAGCAGTGTTCTTCTAGCGGCGGCGCTGCTGTCCGGCTGCGGCTGGTTCCATCGCGGCGAGAAAGGCCCGGCTCCCATCGTTGCAGAGGAGCCCCAGGCCGAGCCGTCCATCATCGAGCCTCAGGTCAACCGCAGTGCGGTGAAAACGCCGAAGATCAAGGCCAAGGACTTCGAGCTGGGAGGCTACTTCGGCGCCCTCAGCATTCAGGACTTCGGCACCAACCCCATCTACGGCGTGCGGGCTGCGTACCACGTGTCCGAGGACATTTTCCTGGAAGGCTTTCTCGCCCGCTCCAAGGCCGGCACCACCAGCCTTGAGGACGTTTTCCCCGATATCACGATTGTCAGCGACTCTGGGAGGCACTTCACGTACTACGACCTGGACGTGGGCTACAACATACTTCCCGGCGAGATCTTTCTCGGGCGGGGACGCGCATTCAATTCGGCCCTCTATGCGACGGTCGGCATGGGTGATGTGAAGTTTGCCGATAAGGATCAATTTGCGCTGAACTTCGGAGTGGGCGAGCGCCTTCTGATTACAGATTGGCTCGCCATGCACTTGGATGTGAGAGACCACGTGTTCGAGACGGACTTGACCGGCCGAACCAAGAACGTCCACAACCTCGAAGCGACTCTCGGGCTAACCGTTTTCTACTGATCAGGAGGTAGAGATCATGCAACTTTCAACGATGAGATTTTTCAAACGCTGCGCGATGGCTGCAATCGTCGTCGCATCGACGGCTTTCGCCGCGGGCGGAGACGCATCAGGACCCGCTCCTGCGTTCACGCTCACCGCGCTCAGCGGACAGCAGGCGGCATTGAGCCAGTACAAAGGCCAAGTCGTCATGGTGAATTTCTGGGCGACCTGGTGCGGACCCTGCCAGCAGGAGATGCCCCTTCTCGATCAAATGTACAAGAAGTACAAGCCGGCCGGCTTCACCCTGATCGGCGTCAATGTCGACAAGGAAGCGCCGCCCGTCAAGGAGCTGCTTGCCCGCAAACCGGTCAGTTTCCCGGTGCTTCTCGACCCGGCAAATCAGGTGAGCAAGGCGTACCACGTCGATGAAATGCCGAGTTCCGTGATCATCGATCGCAAAGGAGAAATCCGCTACATCCACCGCGGCTATCGTCCGGGCGATGAGAACGAGTACCAGGACCGCATTCGCCAGCTGATCCGCGAATAGCCATGCGCGCCTCATTGAAGCTTGCCGTCGTCGGTGCAGGGCTTTTGCTCGGGGCCTGCAGCAGCATCCAGCCCTGGGTGAAGCCGTATGAGCGCGACCGGCTGGCGGATCCCATCATGTCATGGGATCGCGACGTCATTTCAGGGGAATACATGGATCATATCTACGAGTCCCGCGAAGGATCGCGGGGTGCCACCGGCACCGCCGGCGGCGGCTGCGGTTGCAACTAGGCTCTGGGACTCGCCATCGATATGACTTGTGTTCCGCGCCACTTGAGCCGCCTTGCTGCGCTCGCCGCCCTGTCGCTGATATGCGTCGCAGGGGCGGCCGTGCTGCCCGACGACCGCGCCGATCTCTTCTACAGCAGTTACAAGGGCGGCGGAATGGACATCACCGGCGAGTCGGTGCTGGTTCGCAAGAAGTTCTCCGAGAATTTCTCCGTCGAGGCCAATTATTTCGTCGACAAGGTGAGCGGCGCCTCCATCGACGTATTGAGCCAGGCCAGCGTCATCAAGGATGAACGCAAGCAGAAGAGCCTCTCCGTCGACTACATCCACGACAAGACCCAGTACAACCTGTCGTATACCAACAGCACCGAGCGCGACTACATCTCCAATACGACGCACTTCTCCCTGAGTCAGGACATGTTCGGCGATCTGACCACGGTGACGCTGGGGTTCACCGACAGCCGCAACAAGGTGGGCGAGAACAACGGTACCGCGGATACCCCCGTCGTTTCGTGGCTGGGACACGCGACGAGCCGCAGCTACGAAGGCGGTCTGTCGCAGATCATCACCAAGAACATGATTGCGGGAGCGACCTTGGAGGTCATCACCGACCAGGGCCTCCTCAGCAATCCGTACCGCTCCATCCGCTACCGCGACGCAGTCCCGCTAGGATATTCGCTCGGCTCTCAGGTATACCCCAATACACACACCAGCACCGCGGTCGAGGCGCGGGCCAAGTACTATCTGCCGTATCGCGCTGCCGCGTCCGTGTCGTATCGGTACTTCAGCGACACCTGGGGCATACGTGCGAACACCATCGAGCTCGACTACATCCAGCCCGTCTCGAACAAGTGGATTCTCGAGGGACGCGTGCGGCATTACAGCCAAAATGCCGCGACTTTCTACAGCGACCTGTTTCCCTTCGCGGGCTCACAGAACTTCGTGGCTCGCGACCAGAATCTCGCGGCGTCGACCAACAATACCTTCGACGGGAAGGTGACCTACGCGTTCGCGCCCGAGGGCTTCCTCATTTTCAAGCGCGCCACGGCGACTTTCGATGTAACGCGAATTACATTCAAATACAGCGACTTCAGAAACATCAAGTACTACAACGACACCCCCGGCGGCGGCGGCTACCAACCCGGCAGCGAGCCGCTGTATGCTTTCGATGCAATGGTGTACCAAGTCTACATATCGATGTTCTTCTGAACCCTAGATCCGCTTATGAAACTGACCCGCCGCTTGCTCGTCAAAAGTTTGAGTTTGGCCGCCGTGTCTTCCGGTTTGTACTCTCGCCGATCGCAAAGCGATGAGCTCAAGCGACTGGATGTGAAGGCTCCGGCGGCGGTCGCCCTGGGTTATGTCGAGAGCGCTTCCCAGGTCGATCTCAAAAAATACCCCGACTATGCCAAGGGGTCCAACTGCGAGAATTGCCTGCAACTGCAGGGCGTCGCCGGAAACAACTACCGCCCTTGCAGCCTCTTTCCCGGCAAGCTGGTGTCGGTGAGCGGCTGGTGCAAGGGCTGGACCCCCGAGATGTAGTCGTTGCGCACCCGCACTCCGACCGCGGGAAAATCGACGAAGAACCCGTCGATGCCGCGCGCGAGGAAGCGCCGTATTTCGCCGGCGAGATCGCCATGGGCCGCCGCCGAGTTCCCCGACCGCAAGTCCTGCGGAAGGAATTCATTCTCGGCGCGAAAGGTCCAGACGTGCACCTTGAGGTTCACCGCATGCGCGGCTCGTATGCCCGCCTCGCTCGCCAGTGATTTGGCGATGCCGATTGCGTCGGCGTATTTGGCAATCTCACCCAGGTCCCCGAGCTCGTGTTCCAGCAGCTGCACCAGCGGCAAGCGGGTCATGCCGCGCAATTGCCGCAGATTGTTCGGGTCGAACGACTGAACGAACACCGGGCTGCCCGCGGCGGCATAGTCGTGGCGCTGCAGCGCATCGAGGACCGCCTGTTCCATCGCCAAGCCGATTCCTGCGAAATGCGCCGGGTGCTTGGTTTCAGGGTACACCCCGACCCGATCGGCGCCGCTGCGTCGCCGATTGGCGTCGGCCGCCAGCAACAGGATTTCGTCGAATGTCGGAACCGTGAATTGCCCGTCGAAGGCGCAGTTCTGCGGACGCAACTCAGGCAAGCGCTCGCGCGCGCGCAGCGTCCTGATCTCGGCCAGTGTAAAGTCCTCTGTGAACCAGCCCGTCATGGATTCGCCGTCGATGATCTGGGTGCGGCGGCGGGCCGCAAACTCCGGGTGGCGAGCGACGTCGGTGGTGCCGCCGATCTCGTTCTCGTGCCGCGCGATGAGGACGCCGTCGCGTGTCATGACCAGATCGGGCTCGATGTAGTCCGCGCCCTCCTCGATGGCCAGCCGATAAGACTCCAGAGTGTGCTCCGGGCGCTCGCCGCTGGCACCGCGATGCGCTATGACAATGATGTTGGACAAAGGTCACCGCTTGAGGATTGACAGCGCGAGTTTACCGCACGCGGCAAGTCGAGGCTCCGTTGTTACGGAGCCTCGATCCTGAACCGCGGCGCCAATGCCTATCTGGGGGGTGCCAGAATCGACATGCCCGTTTCATGAGCCGACATCACGGCGTTTGTGCCGGGCACCCAGGGCGAACCCCGTCGCGGCCCACCCTCGCCCCAATCGGCGCGCAGCGATGTGGGTTGAGCCGCGAATGCGGCACCGATGGCGAACAGCGCGGCGGCCGTGAGCGCTACTTTACGACGATACATTCCCGTCCCTCCTTGGCGATCAGGCTTGATGCGGCGGACTGGTCGGCGGCGTATCCATCACCGCGGCATGCGGCGGACTGGTCGGCGGCGTATCCATCGCGCTGGCATGCGGCGGATTGGTCGGCGGCGTATCCATCACGCTGGCGTGCGGCGGACTGGTCGGCGGCGTATCCATCGCGCTGGCGTGCGGCGGACTGGTCGGCGGCGTATCCATCACGCTGGCATGCGGCGGACTGGTTGGCGGCGTATCCATCACGGCAAAAGCAGAACTGGCAACTGCGCAGCCGGCGATCAAAGCGACTAGACTTGCTTTCATGATAATTGCTCCAAGTGTGTTGATAGGTGCTACGACGCAGATCGACGCGATGCGACGAGCTGCACAGGTTAAAGGCGACATCGGGACCAAAATCCCCTCACCCGCCGGGGCATTGTATGATTAGGGGAAACCCTGATACGGGGCGAGCCGCGGCGGCAAGAAAGAGACGATGCAAGCACCGGCCAATTTCACGCAGTTGCTGACGGAGTGGCGCTCGGGCCACCCGCAAGCACTGGAGCGATTAACGCCGCTGGTATACGAGGAACTGCGGCGGCTCGCGCGCAATTACATGCGCGACGAAAGGGGAAGCCATACTCTGCAGGCGACGGCGGTGGTGCATGAGGCCTTCCTGAGGTTGATACAGACAAATGTTGCGTTGCAGGATCGAGGGCACTTCTTCGCTCTGGCATCGCGTCTCATGCGGCGCGTGCTGGTCGACCATGCAAAATCGCGCATGCGGATCAAGCGCAATTCAGGCGTCAGAGAATTTGGCGCCGAAGATACGGGCGAAGTGCTGCCGCCGATGGATTTTGACGTGGTCGCACTCGACGACGCCCTGGAGGGACTCCAGCAGATGGAGCCGCGCCTGGCTCAGGTCATCGAGCTGCACTACTTCGGCGGCTTGACGTATGACCAGATCGCCTTGGCGCAGGGCACGTCGGCCGCGACGGTGCATCGCGATATTCGTCTCGCGCGCGCCTGGTTGCTGAATGAAATCGGCGGGGCCCGGCCCACATGATGCCCAAGGAACGCTGGCAGCAAATTCAGTCGCTGTTCGAACAACTGATCGATTCCGGCACCGGCGAACGTGCCGTGCACCTGGCACGCGCCTGCGGCGACGACCTTGACCTGCGGGCATCGGTAGAATCCCTGCTCGAAGCGGACGGCGGGCGCGATGATCCGCTGCTGCACGTCATAGGGCACGCCGCCGAATCGCTGCTCGAGGACCATCGGGATCGCTTGATCGGGACTCGAATCGGGCCGTATCGCGTCGTGTCCATCCTGGGACACGGCGGAATGAGCACCGTGTATCGCGGCGAGCGGGACGATGCGCAATATCAGCAAACCGTAGCAATCAAGGTGTTGCAAGGGGCGACGCTGCACCCGCGGCTCCGCAACCGGCTGCACAGCGAGCGGCACATCCTCGCCACCCTCGATAACCCGTCGATAGCGCGCCTGATCGACAGCGGCGATCTCGAGGACGGAACTCCGTATCTCGTGATGGAGCATGTGGACGGCGAAGCCATCGACTCCTACTGCGACAGCCGCACCCTGTTCATCCGGGAACGTCTCGAACTGTTCGTGCAGGTGTGCGCCGCGGTGCAGTACGCGCACCGCAATCTCGTGGTCCACAGGGACATCAAGCCTTCAAATATCTTCGTCACCGATGCAGGCACACCCAAGTTGCTGGACTTCGGCATCGCCAAGCTGCTGGCGCCGGAGAGTCTCTCGCACACGCTGCCGGTGACGCGGCTTCAGGAGCGCATCCTCACCCCCGAAAACGCCGCTCCCGAGCAGGTGCTCGGCCGCCCGATTACCACGGCCACCGATATCTACGCGCTTGGCGTCCTCCTGTACCAGCTCCTGACCGGCCGCTCGCCGTATCGCTTGCTGAGCTACAGCCAGTTGCAGCTGGAGCGCGCCATCTGCATGGACGATCCGGTACGGCCCAGTCAAATGGTGATTTCCAGGTTGAACGGCGAGAAGGATGCCGACCGCAGCCGCATATCGGATCGCCGCGGACTTTCTCCGCAGCGGCTGCGCGCCCGCCTGAGCGGCGATCTGGACGCAATCATCGGGATGGCGATGCGCAAGGAGCCGGATCGGCGCTACCCGTCGGTGGAAGCCCTCGCGGACGATTTGAACCGGCATTTGCTGGGTCAGCCCGTGCGCGCGAGACAGGGTGACTGGCGCTACCACGGCGGCAAATTCTTGCGCCGCAATCTACTGGCAGTGGCCGGCGCCGCAGTCGTATTCGTGGGACTCGCTCTAGTCGCCGGCATCACACTCTTTCAGAATCACCGCATCGAGTTGGCGCGGCAAGCCACCGCCCAGGAACGCGATCGAGCGCAGCAGGTATCGGCTTTCCTGGTGGATGTGTTTTCGAAAGCCGATCCATTCAACGCTCAGGGCAAAGAACCGACCGCCAAGGACCTTTTGGACAGCGGCGCCGCCAAGATCTCGGAAGATCTGGCCTTGCAGCCGGAGGTGCGCGCGCAGTTGCTCGAAAGCATCGGTCTTGCCTACCGGCGCCAGAGTCTGAGCGAGCGGGCCATTCCCTTGTTCGAACAGGCGGTCGCCATTCGCCGGCAGGAGCGGCCGCTCGACAACGCGCGTATTGCCGTGGCGGTGGCAAACCTGGCCCGAGCGCTGACCGACGCCGGAAATTTGGTTTCGGCGCAAACGAACCTGGAACAGGCCGTGACCCTGTCGCAGAGCGGCAACGATCCTCAGAATGCCGAGACAGCGGACATCCTGGTGCAATTCGGCCACTTCGCACTCGATGCAAAGAGCGATCCGGCGCGCGCCGCCCAATTGTTCGACAAGGCGCGCAATATCTACCATGCCACCAGCGGCGATCAGAGCCTGCAGATGGCTCAGGCATTGAACGGACTCGCCTCTGCGGCGGTATGGACGAACGATTATCCCCTGGCCGAACGCTATCAGCGTGAAGCTCTGGCTATTTTTCAAGCGACTGTCAGCCGCAACCATCCCGACAACGCCGCCGCCCTGGCGACGCTCGGCTACATCCTGACGCAACGGGGAAAGTATCTTGAAGCCGAGCAAGTCCTGAACGAGGCGTTGCAAATCGAGAGCAATGTATTCGGCGTCGACAATCAACGAATCGCGGCGATTCAAGCGGATCTGGGCATTCTCTACGATCGGGAAGGCGACAGCGCGCGCGCCATTGCGGCCACTCAGGCCGCGTTGAAGATCACCCGTAGTCGCCGCAGCCCCACTCACTACATGAGCGGCTACTACCTCGACGCTCTCGCCAATTTGTACATGAAGGCCGGAGACCTGGTCGCGGCCGAGGCGGACGCCCGCCAGGCGCTGGCCGTGTACGCGCAGTCCCTGCCCGCGCGTCACCTATATCTCGCCTCCACGCACCAACTGCTCGGCGAAGTGCTGTTGCGGCGCGGCTCGCTGGCAGCCGCCGAAACCGAGCTGCGCACCGCGCTCGACATCAACAACGAACTGGCGGGCATCAACAGCTGGCGCTCCGCGCGCAGCGAGGCGAGCTTGGGTTGGCTGCTGATCGCGCGCGGCGATGCCGCGCAGGGTGAGCCCCTGCTGGTTGCGGCGCGCTCGAAATTGTCGGCGTTGGCGGGTGCACAGGACCCTGCCACACAGCTTGCGACCACTCGGCTGGCAGAGTATTACCGAGCGCATCACCGCGACGCAGAGGCGGCGCGGGTTCTCGCGGCCCCCGACAAGCGTTAAGCTTGAGGAACTATCCCGTCTTCGGGCGGTCCGCCATAGCGTATGGCGCGAATACACCGGGCCTTAAGGAATCTTGATGACAATTAGAAAAAACACCGCTTCGACACTGATCTTCGCGGCAATCTTCGCCTCCGGCGCAATTGTCGCAATTGTAAATATTGCACGGGCGGATGCCGAACGGGAAGAGGGCCGCCTGCTCACCGCAACCGAGGTGCTCGAGGAGGTTCAGGCGATGCCGGATCAAAGGATCCCGGATGCGCTGTTGTCCCGCGCCTACGGCATCGCCGTGATACCCGATGTCACCAAGGTGGCCTTTATATTCGGCGGCCGGCACGGCAACGGTGTTCTGGTCGTGCGCGACAAATTGACCTCGCCTTGGAGCAATCCCGCGTTCATCGCGTTGACCGGCGGCAGCTGGGGCCTTCAAGCGGGCGCCCAATCGTCCGACATCATTTTGGTGTTCACCACCAAGACCGGCATCGAGGGAATTGCCGGCGGCAAGCTGACCTTGGGCGCGGACGCCTCAGTGGCCACCGGACCGGTCGGTCGGCAGGGATCGGCGGCGACCGACATGAATTTCAACGCAGAGATTTATTCCTACGCGCGAACACGCGGCCTGTTCGGCGGCATAGCGCTCGATGGCAGCGTCATTTCGATCGACAGGTCGGCCAATGCGGCGCTGTACGGCAAGAGCGGTGTGACGGCCACCGAGATATTCTCCGGGCAGGCGCCCGCAGCGCCGCCCACGGCGCAGCGATTTCTAGAGCGGCTGGCCCAGGCGACCCGCACGGCCGTGAGGGGCTCTCCGTCGCCGCAAGCCGATGTGCCCGCAGCCTCGGCGGCGCAAGTCACCAACGGCGCGGCACCGAAGGCTGAGGCTCCACGCACCTATCCCCTGGAAGAGCAGAAGTAGCCCGTGCGCATTGGAATCTTGGGATTGGGAAGCATGGGGCAGCCCATGGCACGGAGGCTTGCGCAAGCGGGATTCAAGGTCACGGGCTTCAACCGCACCCGCAGCCGCGCCGAGGCACTGCTGCGCGACGGGGTGCAGGTCGCCGACACGCCCGATCGGGCCTGCGATGTGGATCTGCTCATCAGCATGGTGTCGGACGATGAGGCCGTGGATCAGCTTTTCTGGCAGAACGGGCGCTTCCTTACCTCTGGAAGGCCCGGACTCGTGCACGCCGGGATGAGCACCATTAGCGACACCATGGCGGCGCGCCTCGCAACCGCTCATCGTCAATACGGACAAAGTTATATCTCCGCCCCTGTCTTCGGGCCGCCGGACGCCGCGCAGTCGGGCAAGCTGTATATTGCGGTCGCCGGCGACGAGACGGTGGTCGAGCGTTGCCGCCCGGCTCTCAAGGTTCTGGGGCGCGTCGATGTGATGGGCAGCGATCCGGTGACCGCCAATGTGGTGAAGGCTGCCGCCAGCTTCCTGATGGCCTGCGTGGTCGAGGGCCTGCGCGACGCTCTGACTGTGGTTCAAGCCGCGGGCGCCGATCCCAGGCAGTTTGCGGGACTCATTACACAGGCCTTGTTTCCCACGCCGGTGTACCAAACCTTGAGCGGCGCGCTCGCGAAACAGTTGCTGGCGGGCGGACAAGCGATTGCCAACCCCTTCATCAAGAGCGCGCTGATGTCTGCCGCCTCGGCCGATCGACTCGGAGTCGCTGCGCCCCTCGCGCATCAGATCGCGAAACAGGAACTGCCGCTGGCGCCGATTTGATCACGTCGATTCACGGCCGCCTTGTCCCGCGCCGTTCGAACCTCGGTGCCCGGGCGGGCGGCGGCGCGTTCCGCTACCGCTATTTTTCGACCACCACCTCGCTGATCTGAATGATGGGGGTCAGGTCGGTGTAGTTGGGGATGTCTGCGAGTATCTCGTTCGCGTGCGGGCCGAAACCCGCCTGGAAGCTCTCGACCGAATCGCAGAAAATATGGCACATGCCGACGTAGGTTGCGGATTCGCCGGGTGCGCCGCCCGCGAGTCCCTTGTCAACCGTGTAATACTTGCAGCGTGCGCCCATCCTGCTCTTGACGAGAGGCATGTGCTTGTCGCGGTAGTATTCGTGATTGAAACGCGCACCGGGTTTATTGGGGTACATCACGCTGACTTTGATCACGGATTCTCTCCTTGGGTCATTTGGGGGATTCAATGCAGAAACTCATTTGTCTGATTTTGCTCCTGTCCGTGGCCGCTTGCAGCGTCTGCAAAAGCTCGGACTCGCCCGAGGTGTGCAGAACCAAGCAGCGGGACCACTCGCAACCCAGCCCCTGAGGCAGAGTGCGTGATTGCGCCCAGTCCAGCCCTAGCTGCGCTGACCCGCGAGCGCCGTGCCCACGCCCAACCCCAGGTAGACGCTTGCGCTCAACTTTCGTAGAAGCGGCCCCCTCACTGTCCTTCCGCCGAGCCAGCGCCGCACGCGATCGGCCAGCAAGGCGTAGCCGCTGTCGGTGATCAGCGCGAGCGCAACATAGATGATCCCGAGCAGCAGAACCTGCCGCGCGATGGATCCCCTGCCCGGCTCGACGAATTGCGGCAGGAATGCGAGAAAGAACATCGCAATCTTCGGGTTCAGAACGCTCACGAAAACACCGTCGATGAACAGCCGATGCGAGGCGCGCGCAGGGGTCGCGTCGAGGTCGGCCGGCGCCCGGCGCGCGAGCATCGTGCGCAGACCCAGATAGATCAGGTAGCCGGCGCCGAGAATCTTCACTAGGCGGAAGGCCGTCGCGGATGCGAGAACGATGGCCGAGATCCCCGCGACCGCCGCCGCGATGTGCACACAGGCGCCGGCTGCGAGTCCCGCCACCGAGACCAGCCCCGCCCTGCGGCCCTGCTCGATGCTGCGCGCCACGACATAGAAGACGCCCGGGCCGGGAATCAGCAGGATGACCAGCGCAGCGGCAACGAAGCCCAGGAGCGAAATCGAACTCGGCACGCGAACCTCCTTTCAGCAACACACCCACCGCGACGCTCAAGCTTACCGCCCGACAAGCAACCCCGGAAGACGTCTGTTCGACCAGCCCGTTGCGGTGTCGTACGCATACGCCATTTGCAGACATGCGAGTTCCGCGCGGTGCTGCCCTACGATTTGAATTCCGATCGGCAATCCGTGCTCGCCGAATCCCGCGGGCGCGGCAAGCGCCGGGCAGCCGCTCATCGTGATGGGAAGCACGCACTTCATCCATTCGTGATATGTCTGCATCTTCCTGCCCGCTATCTCTTGCGGCCAGTGCAGATCGACGTCGAATGGAAACAATTGAGCGGTCGGAACGACGAAATAATCGTACTCGTCGAAGAACCGCCGCACCGCATGATACCACTCGGTTCGTATCGCCGATGCCGCTGAAATGTCGTATGCGGTGAGCTTGCGTCCGCTTTCGATCTCGAAGACCGCCTCCGGCTTCAACAGTGCGCGCTTCACCGGATCGTTGTAGTAGGCAAGCAGGCTTTCTCCTGTTTGCCATGCACGCAGCTTCAGCCACGCCCGCCACACGGCATCGATCGAATAGTCCGGCTGCGCTTCCTCCACGATGCAGCCCATCGACTCGAACACACGGAGGGCGGATTTGCAGACATCCAGCACTCCGGGTTCAAACGGCAGATAGCCTCGGAGGTCTCCCGACCATGCAATCCGTTTCCCTTTGACATCGGTTTCCAGCCGCCGCTGGAATACGCTTCCCTCGCCGGCCGCGGACAGGGGCATGCGAGAGTCGAAGCCTGCCTGCACCGAGAGGAGCATTGCCAGATCCGATACGTTGCGGGCCATCGGGCCCGCCACACTCATTGACGGCAGCCAGCCATCCGGCGCGTCGGTCGGCACCAATCCAAAGCTTGTGCGAAAGCCGAACACGTTGTTCCAGCCGGCAGGGTTGCGGAGGCTTCCGCCGTAGTCGCTGCCATCCGCGACGGGCAACATGCGAAGCGCGAGAGACACGGCGGCGCCGCCGCTGCTGCCGCCGGCCGAGCGCGATTGATCATAGGCGTTGCGGGTGGCTCCGTAGACGGCGTTGTAGGTGTGCGAGCCCAGCCCGAATTCCGGCGTGTTGGTCTTGCCTATGAAGATGGCGCCGGCCCTTCGCAACCGCTCCACCATGATCGCGTCCGCGGTTGGAACGAAATCCTTGAGGATGGGCGAGCCCATGGTCGTGCGGATTCCCTTGACCGGCATCAAATCCTTTACGGCGTGAGGAAAGCCGTGCAATGGCCCCATCAACTCGCCGTGTGCGATTTGCCCGTCCCGTTCTTCGGATTGTGCAAGCAACGAGGCTCGATCCTGCAGGGCGACGATGGCATTGACCTTCGGATTGAGCCGCTCGATGTGGTCGAGATATGCCGTCATGACCTCGACGCAGGAAACCCGTCTGGTGCGAATCGCAGTGCACAGTGTCGCAGCATCAAGCATCACCAAGTCGGACGTACCGATCGATGCGGACGCCGGCCCGGGGATCGCCGTGGGTGCCTGCACTTGTTTCCTCGACTCTATGGCGAAGAGCTTGCGGCCATCATATCGCTTGGGAAGAGCGCACGGGCGACCGGCGGAGCGGCGACGGCGGCGGTGATTGCATCGCGAACGTCAGGCGCAGTCCGGGCCCGGCGCACCGGTCCCGCGGCTAGGGGGTCGACTGGCTGACAACGGGCGGGGCGCCCGAATCGACGGGGGCAGAGGAGGTGCTTGCCGGCGCGGCGGGCGCGGACGCCGCCGGTTCGACCGGCACCAAAGGCAGGTGATACGCGTCGACCGGCTTGGTCTTGGCCTGCTGTTCCTGCCGCTGCTTTTCCTGCGCCAGCCGCAGCTGCTCGCGGCTGCGCTCGAATTCCTCGGCGTGCTTGGCCTGCTCGGCCGCCTCGTCCTGGCGGGCGAGACGATCGATGGCGATGCGCGCGTTGGTGCAGTCCGCATCGGTCCGCGCCTTGGATGGGCTCTGATTGCACTTCATGAGCACGCCGTCGAGCGTCACTCGATCCTCCATGAGATCGCTGACGCTCATCGGCGGAATGCGCTTCGGACCGCAGGCCGCGGCGGCCGCAATAACGGCAGCCAGACACCCGCAGGCGGCGATTGATTTGATCGAAATTGTCATATAGCTTCCCACCGACAATAGTACTCAAAAGCGGCCGCAACGCGACCCCTCGGCTGTGACGCAACTCACGACTTGACAATGTTCCTCGGCGGCGGCGGCGGCAATATCCGGTTTGACCCCGCTGCAGGGCATGTGTACCGTTCGACCATCATGACGACCGCCAAGACCGCAAAGGATGCTCAACCCGACTTTGAGGCGGCGATGCGCGACCTCGAGGAACTGGTTGAAAAGCTCGAGCAAGGCGATCTTCCGCTCGAGGAATCTCTGGCCGCTTTCGAGCGCGGCGTGATGTTGACGCGCGCCTGTCAAACCGCGCTCAAAGAGGCGGAACAAAAGGTGGAGATTCTGCTCAGGAAGGCCGGTGAGCCAGCCGTTGAAGACTTCACACCCGACGAATCCAAAGCCGGCTGAGGCAGGCTTCGAGATCGCGGATGCGATGCATGCCCGGATGCGTGCCTATCAATCGCGCGTGCAAGCCTTCCTTGAGACTGTTCTGCCGGCCGCCGACTTGGTACCGCAGCGCCTACACGCGGCGCAGCGCTACTCCGTGCTGGGCGGCGGCAAACGCCTGCGCCCCTTGCTCGTGTATTGCACCGGAGAAGCCCTGGGTCTGGCGCCGGACGCGTTGGATGCACCCGCCGCCGCGGTGGAACTCATACACTCGTATTCCTTGGTTCACGACGATTTGCCTGCGATGGACGACGACGATCTGCGCCGCGGCCGACCCACCACGCATCGTGCCTTTGATGAAGCCACCGCGATCCTCGCGGGAGACGCGCTCCAGGTCCTGGCCTTCTCGCTACTGGCGCGCGATCGGGCGCCGGGCGTCAGCCCGCAAGCTCGCTTGAAGATGATTCAAATCCTCGCCGATGCCAGCGGCACGGCGGGTATGGCTGGCGGTCAGTCCTTGGACCTGTCGGCGGTGGGCCGCAATCTCGATCTTCAGGATCTGGAGACCATGCATAGGCTCAAGACCGGCGCGCTGATTCGTGCCAGCGTGTTGCTGCCGGCGTCCTGTGCGCCCGGGTTGACCGTGGAAGAATGGGGCGCGCTCGACGGCTATGCGCAGGACATCGGGCTCGCTTTTCAAATCCAGGACGACATTCTGGACGTCGAGGGCAGCACCGAAGACCTGGGCAAGACCATCGGCGCCGACGCCGCTCGTGCCAAGCCCACCTACCCCAGCGTGCTCGGACTCGAAGCGGCCAAATTGCGCGCTCGCGAGCTTGAGTGCAGGGCCTGCGATCGGCTGACACCCTTAGGCGAACGCGCGCGAATACTCGCCTGGCTGGCCTCGTTCGTGGTTGATCGTCGAGTTTAAGCCCCCGGCACTGTAAACTGCCCCCGGGGGCGCTCGCCGGCACCGCCTGTTGGTTGCCTGGTAGGCCAGGCTTTAGACCAAGTCCGCCCCGATCGTCTACTATTCTTGGAATTCGCGGTTTCGGCACCATATGGGCGTGATCGCTTCAGTAGGAAACCGAATATGAACGTCGATGTCCCCGCCAAGAAGCCCAAAGTAAAGTCAGTGGAGGACGTGCAAGGCCATGCCGATACGCGGCAATTGCCGATCAACAAGGTGGGCATCAAGGACATCTACCACCCGATCAAGGTGAAGGATCGCGCCCGCGGCGAGCAGCACACCGTTGCGAATTTCAACATGTACGTGAACCTGCCGCACAACTTCAAGGGCACGCACATGTCGCGGTTCGTGGAGATCCTGCATCGGCACGAACGCGAAATTTCCGTGGATTCGTTCGGTCAGATGCTGGTGGAGATGACCGAGCACCTGGACGCGAGCGCCGGGCACATTGAAATGACGTTTCCCTACTTCGTCATGAAGAAGGCCCCGGTCACGGGCGTCGAGAGCCTGATGAATTATCAGGCGACCATATTCGGCGAGCATCGCGACGGCAAGACCGACGTGTGGCTCAAGGTGGTGGTCCCGACCACGAGCCTATGCCCCTGCTCGAAGAAGATTTCCGACTATGGCGCCCACAATCAACGTTCGCATGTCACCCTGACCGCGAAGCTGGTCGAGCATATGTGGCTTGAGGAGCTGATCGACATCGCTGAATCGCAAGCCTCATGCGAGGTCTATGGAATCTTGAAGCGGCCGGACGAGAAATTCGTCACCGAGCGCGCCTATGACAATCCGAAATTTGTCGAGGATACGGTGCGCGACGTGGCGGTTGCGCTGAACAAGGACAGGCGCGTGCGCGCCTACGTGGTGGAGTCGGAGAACTTCGAGTCGATCCACAATCATTCCGCCTACGCGATGATCGAATTCGACAAGGAAACGCCGACGGGCTAGGAGCCGGGTATGCCCCGCTCGGCGCTTTGCAGACGTCCGATCATGCTTCGCAGGAACACCTGGTTGAATCGCAGCTGACACTCCGCCGACACCTGCTCGAGAAGCGTGGAGCTGACCTTCATCACCGTCACGGGTCCCGCTGAATTGATGGTGGCGGTGCGCTTGGCTCCGCGCACGTAGCTGGTCTCACCGAAGCAATCGCCGGTCTCCAAATATCCGAGGGCCCTGCCGAGACGTTGCACGCTGACGCGTCCCTGCACGATGATGTAGAAGCGGTCGTCCATTTCTCCTTCCTTGACGATCTCCTCGGAATCCGCATAGTCCTGCCAGCTGCTGGCGCGCAAAACCTCCCAGATTTCGCCGTGCGAGAACTCGTGGAAGAACTTGAGCTTGCGCAGCAGGCTGAATTGTTCCTGCTGATCAATGCGGTTGTATTGCGCTCGCAATTTCTGGTGCACGCGGGTCAGTTCCGCGGCGAAGTCGAGGCCGGTCTTGTAGCGCTTGTCCGGATCCTTCATGAGCGCCATCGCGGTCACGTTCTCGAGTTCCTCGGGGATCTCGGGACGCAGGGTGTGGATGGGCGGAGGCGTGGCGAACACGATCTGGTGCAGCAGCTTCTGCAGGTTGCCTGCTCGAAACGGCCGCGTTCCGGTCAGAAGTTCGTACATCACCGCACCCAGCGAATACAGATCGGACCGGTTGGTCAGCTCGATCGACTGTACCTGCTCGGGGGACATGTACGACGGGCTGCCGGCGATTCCCTCTATCCGCGAGATCTCCGAGTCCGCCACCAGGGCGATCCCGAAATCGATGATTCGCACGTCGCTTTCGAGGGTCAGCATGATGTTGCTGGGCTTGATGTCGCGGTGAATGACGCCGCGGCTATGCGCGTAGTGAAGCGCCCTTGCGGCCTTGTAGATGAGTTCGACCACATCGTCGATGCGCAGCAGGTTGTCGGGCCGGCAATAGGCCGCCAGGGTGCGGGCGCCGTGGACGTGCTCGGTCACGATATAGCAATGGCCGTTTTCCTCACCGGCGTCGTAGATCGGGAGTATGTTCGGATGCTGCAGCATGCCGACCATGTGCGCCTCGGACAGAAACATTTTGCGCGCGATCCGCTTGCGATTTTCATCGCCGCTTGCATCGACGTTGTACACCTTGATGGCCACGTCGCGGCCGTAGTATGGATCGTGCGAGAGGTACACGACGCCGGTGCTGCCGCGCCCCACTTCGTTGATGATCACATACTTGCCGATCTTCTCCGGGAGCGAAGCGCGGTTGTTCTGTGACTTCGAGAGAGGATTTTGCCGAGTGTTGCTCAAGGGTAGCCGTGTGCCGCGCAGTCTGTGTGGCGGAAGGATACTGGTGCGACCGGCCCTAAACTGTGACTTGGGTCGAGGCTTGGGCGAAGTGATCGTATCCCCGAGACGCAGGTAGGAAATCCCGTCCATTCAGCGACCATGTGACGCCGCTGCCGGGCCGCAATTCACCGATCGCGGTCAACGTTAAGTTCAATTCAAGCGCCGCCTCCCGCAATTGCGCGTAGCGCGGCGCGGGCACCGCGAGCAGCAATTCGTAGTCGTCCCCCGCCGTCAGTGCCCAATCGAGCGCTTGGGCCGCGGAGGCGGTTGCGCGCATTGCGTCGGACAACGGCAGGCGTTCGACAGCAACATGAGCGGCAAGGCCGCTGGCATGCGCGAGCTTGGGCAGGTCCCCCGCAAGGCCGTCGGACAAGTCCATCGCGGCCGTCGCGATGCCGCGGGCGGCCGCGCCGAATTTGACCCTCGGCGCCGGGTACTCGAATCGTTCGATGAGCCCGCGGGCCGCGGCGCGAGCAGCGCCGGCGGGCGGATGCGCGATATATGCGAGTCCGGCACCCGCGTCGCCCAAGGTGCCGGTCACCGCCAGCAGATCGCCTGCGCGCGCGCCGCTGCGGCGCATTGCCGCTCCGCGCGGAACATGCCCCAAAATCTGCACGCTCACGGTCAGCGCCCCGCGCGTGGTATCGCCGCCGACGAGCGCAACCCCGCTGGCGTCCGCAAGATCCATAAACCCCGCGGAAAATCTCTCGAGCCATGCGGCATCGGCCTCCGGCAGGGTGAGGGCCAGGGTCGCCCACGCGGGAGTCGCACCCATGGCCGCCATGTCGCTCAAATTCACGGCCAGCGCGCGGTGTCCGATCGAGCGCGCATCGGCGCCTTCGGGAAAATGCCGCCCCGCGACGATGGTGTCCACCGACGCGATCAACTCCGTCCCGGGCGGCGGGGCAAGCACTGCCGCATCATCGCCTATGCCCAGAACGACTCCTGCTTGCGCCCCCTGCGCCGCCCCGCGGCGCACGAAGAAGCGCTCGATCAACTCGAACTCGCCGAGAGCGGTGTCCGCAGCGTTCATGGCGTCAGCGCTCAATCGCCGCCGCGGCCGTACTCATGCGCCCGCAATTCCCGGGCCGCCCGATCCAACACGGCATTGACGAATTTGTGGCCGTCGGTGGCACCGAACTGCTTGGCCAATTGAACGGTCTCCGCCAGCACCACCCGGCAGGGCAATTCCGGGCACGATTCCAATTCGTGCAGACCCAGCCACAACACCGCATGCTCTATCGGATCGAGTTCGGGCGGGGGAATTTCGCTCAAGCCGGAAAGGCGCGCATCCAACGCCTCGCGATTCGCCGCGATCGCCTTGAGCAGCGCCCGAAAATAATCAATATCCACCCGATCCGCCTCAGGATCGGCCGCAAACTGCTTCTGGATGTCCGTCCAGGGACGGGGATTGAGCTGGAGTTGATACAGCGCCTGCAGCGCCAATCGGCGCGCCAGACTGCGCGCGCGTTTGCCTGTGGCGCCGGAGGCACGCTTTGCGGTCACGGGCTATGAATCCAGCCGGCGCAGCAGATTGGCCATTTCCATCGCGACCAGCGCCGCATCCGCCCCCTTGTTGCCGGCCTTGCCTCCCGCGCGATCCACTGCCTGCTCCACCGTGTCGGTCGTAAGCACGCCGAACGCGATGGGCGTTCCGGTTTCCAGCGCAATGCGGGCAATGCCTCCGGCGCACTCGCCCGCGACATAGTCGAAATGCGGTGTCTGTCCGCGTATCACGGCGCCGAGCGCAATCAGCGCCTCAAAGCGGCGCGACAGCGCCAATTTGCGCGCCACGACGGGAATATCGAAGGCGCCCGGAACGCGTACGATCTCTATCTGCTTGTCGCTCACCCCGTGGCGCCTGAGCGCATCGAGCGCGCCCCGCAGCAGGGGCTCCACCACAAAATCGTTGAACCGCGCAACAATGAGCGCAAAGCGCAGATCGCGCGCCGCAAGTTCACCCTCGGTTATTTTCGGCTGATCAATGGGCACTCATTTCTCCTCACGGCTCTGCGCCGAGTATAGCCTTTGGGGGCCTGTCATTCGCCGCCGTCGACATAACCGGTCACTTCAAGATCGAAAGCTGCGAGACCCTGCAGCTGCTTCGGCGCACTCAGCACGCGCATCCGCTTCAAGCCCAAATCCTTGAGGATCTGCGCGCCGATGCCGTAGGTACGGATCACCGTGGCACCCGGGTGGCGGGTGCTCGGGGTCTTGGCGTCCAGCAGCCGCACACTGTCCATGAAATGCCTCGGCGTCTCCTCGGGCCGCAAAATGACGACCACCCCCGAGGGCTCGCTCGCCACGCGGCGCATGGCCGCGTGCAGCGGCCAGCCGAGCCGCTCGTTGCGCACCCCCACGACGTCGCGCAGCGAGTCGTTGATGTGCACGCGCACCAGGGGCGGCAGAGTCGAATTCAGGTCGCCCTTGACCAGGCCGATGTGCACGGTCTTGTTGACGTGATCCTCATAGCAGTACAGCTTGAATCTGCCGTATTCGGTCTCGACCGTGTCCTCGTAGATACGCTCCACCGAGCGCTCGTTCTTCAGCCGGTAACGGATGAGATCCGCTATGGTGCCGATCTTCAGGCCATGCGATTTCGCGAACAGCTCGAGATCCGGCCGGCGCGCCATGGTGCCGTCGTCGTTGAGGATCTCGACGAT
Source organism: uncultured Gammaproteobacteria bacterium (assembly GCA_963702735.1). Classification (GTDB taxonomy): domain Bacteria; phylum Pseudomonadota; class Gammaproteobacteria; order Steroidobacterales; family Steroidobacteraceae; genus Bog-1198. Next base: position 459,295 of record CAVPDW010000006.1, read on the forward strand.
CATGGCGGCCGGTGAAAACCCCGCCAATCGCGCCAGATCGCATCCGGCTTCCGTGTGCCCGGCGCGGGTCAACACGCCGCCGGGCTGGGCCATCAACGGGAACACATGCCCCGGCTGACGCAGATCCTCAGGTCTTGCGTTCGGGCTGACGGCGGTCTTGATGGTGTGTGCGCGATCGTGCGCCGATATTCCCGTGGTCACCCCCTCGGCGGCCTCGATCGACAATGTGAAGTTGGTGCGATGGGAACTGTCGGTCTCGCTCACCATGAGCGGCAGGCGCAGCTGGCGGCAGCGCTCGCGCGTCAAGGTGAGGCAGATGAGCCCGCGCCCATAGCGGGCCATGAAGTTCACATCCTGCGGCGCGACGCCGTCCGCCGCCATGATCAGATCGCCTTCATTTTCTCGATCCTCGTCATCCATGATCACCGCCATCTTGCCGCGGCGCAGGTCCTCGAGAATTTCGTCGATCGTATTGAACGTGGACATGGTTTTCTACTCTTCGGTTCTCGACATGAGCCGATCCAGGTATCGGGCGATCACGTCGATTTGCGACGTAACTTGTTGTTTTATATTAATATATTCAAACATATATTTCCTAGGTACCGTCAGCCGTACCGTCAAATGGTAGGTGCTGGTGGTCTTTGTGAGCCCTTACAAGGGGCGCCATTGTAACTTGCAGGCTCAATGGGCATCGGCGTTAACCCACATCAAGCGCCCACACTGCGGCTTAGACTACCCCTGGCGAACGGACTAACTGGGAGGGGGACTGAAAACTCATGGATATTTCGCTTAGGGACTCTGCTGAAGGCGATCGAGAAGATAATTGGTGAGCGGCTCCAATCGCACGCTCGAAAATAGGCTGCAAGAAGGGAACCATTCTCGCAGCGCGGCGGATGATGGCCAACGCAGCGCACCAACGCCTAGAATGGGAACCTATGAAATTCGCGTTCTGGTTTGTCTGTATCGTTTTCCCGCTGATGTTTTTGTGGATGCTCAACATTCCTATCGCCGCGGTGTTCACCATGTTTGCGTACGGGATCGCGCTGAGTGTTCGATGGCTGTACCGAAAAGCACAGCAAGCCAAGACACAAAGGTATGTTGAATCGCGGGTAAGAAAACTTAGTTGAATTTGCTCATGGCTCATCCAATTTCCTAACGCGAGCCTCTACGCCCCTTTTTGCCAGGGCAGAATCGATCGCTCCGACCATCTTGCTAGCACCGACCTTTCCAGCCACGGCACCGGCGGTTGTCCCAAACCCTGGACCACCGAGATAGGTTCCCACAGTGCCGCCGAGCGTCGCTCCAGCCAATTGCGCGGTTGCTCCCACGCCCTGGCGGATCATGTTGGAGGCTTGTGCGTGAGCACCGCGGTAACTCGGATTGAAGCGCAAGGCTTCGCCGCCATCGATAATGTCTTTGATTCGCGCGGACAAGTCCGGCCGATCGGCAAACAGGTTCTTTAGGTTTTCGCTGTTGTCCGCGATTTCATCGTTGACGCCTTTCTTGTTCCATTGCACGTCATACTTAGACCCCGTATCGAGCAACCGATTGACCGCGTGTCCCTGTAACGTGCTAATCGCCCGCTGCGCCAGGGGCTGCAATTGATCGGGCATCATGCGATAGGTGTTCAGGACGTTATTGAACTGATCGGACGGCAAATCCATCAGCTTGTCAGGAATGTCCTCAAAGGCTGTCGAGCGATTGACTGGTGTTAACGGATCTTTGCCGAAAGTACTCGATACCCCTTTGGGATTATCCAGCAACACCTTCCCCAATTGGTGCAGTTGCCGCGCTGGCCCAAAGACATCGCTCCCCACCTGGTTCGATACATCGGCGTCGAGCGCATCTTTCAACGTGCCTACGGCTTGCGGGTTTGTTTTCCATAGGCTGTTGAGAAACTGTCGATACTGCTCCGCGTGCGCGACGGTCAGTCCCTCGGGGTTGTTCGCCTTAAAGTCATCCAACTGCGATTGCGCGCCCTTGATGAAATTCTCTTTTCCTTGTGCCAGCAATTGGTTGTTGAGCGTTCTGTCTTTTAGCGCGGCCTCTAAGGTCGGCAATTGGATAGGCGTATCCCCGCTTTGCGCCTTGGCCGTCGCGTACGCCTGATTGGTGGCTGACTCGATGTGATCGCTAAGCGCATCCATGGGAGCCGCGAGCGCCTTACCATTGGCCTTGCGTGCGCTTTGATCGGTGCCTACCCGGGCCTCGGTATCCTTAACAATTCCGGTTGCACTATCGACCAATGCTTGGCGTTCGCTTTGAATCAATGGGCGCATACGATCGCCCATCGGCGTGCCGGTGTATTTGGTGCTGTCGAAATCATCCGCCGCGGCCTGAGCATCAGCCGTTACCGCACTCTCGCGAACCTCTTTCAACCCCAGACGCCTGAAGAGCGTTTCCCGTGCGGTTTCTTGCGCGTCGGTTGCGGGAGCCGCGGGACTCGCCGGCTTGTCCTGTTCCTCGGGCGTTATGCCGAGTTTCGCTTGTGCCTGCGGATCATTGATCTCGAAGTACGGCGCTCGCTCTTGCGCGTCTAGCGTGACCGGCGCGCGGGCGGTTTCTGCTGTCTCAGGTGTCAATACTCGACCTTTCAGACTCTTGATCCCTACCGGCAGCAAATATTGCGGCAAATTCGCCAGAGTTTCCGCCGTCGCGCCAACACCGCCAGCCACCGAGGGAGGTAGACCTAATGAGGTTGCCGTATCGGTAGCACGCGGCCCGATCCATTGGCCTTCCTTCTGGCCTAGATAGCTGCCCGCGGTATCGACCACATTCGACACTGCCTTACCCGCTTCCGTACGGGGCGAATAGGTGAGCGCGCTCGCAATTCCAGCGCGGTCCTTTTCAGCATCCTCGGGGCTGCGGCCTAACCCGAGAGAGCCGAGATATCCAAGACCCCCAGCCAATGCGCCGCCTATGCCGGTGGCGGTGTGCAGAACTGTTTCGGCCGCGCCCGCATTGGCCTCTGCTTCGTCCTCGGCTTGCCGCTCCCAGTAATCGCGCGGCAATCCTTTGTCGCGATCCACAGAGGATGCTAGTGGATGTGCGGTCTTTCCGCCTGATTCGAGAAACGCTTGCGCCGCATCTTGGCTTGAGGCCGCGCCTGGGGCTGAGTCATTCGCCGCCGCGAGCGGGTGCGTGGTAGCGCCTCCGGACTCAAGCCAGGCCTGAGCCGGATCGGGGACTACATCTTGCGCATTCGCACTCACGGCAAGTCACCCGTGTCGGACAGGGAGTGCAAAACCTTTCTTTTGGCGGCCAGCGCTTGAAGTCCTTTCGGCCCTAGCTTCGCCCGCAAGTTATCGATTTCGGCCCTGTCATTGCTTCGCAGCGCGTCGTCGTAGCGAAAAACGTTGGTATCGAAGTTCTGGCCGAATGCTTGCCGGTAGGCCGATACCTTGCTTGGATCAGCACCGTTGTTCGATATCTTGGATAGCCCGCGGTTGTACATGTCGTAGGCGGTATTCATCGCGTCATTCTGCTTAGTGACTTCAAGCAGCGCTTTCGGTACTTGCGCAGTGCTTCCCGCGCCCGCCGCAGCCGTTTCTTGGCCCGCATTAGTGTTGGGTACACCCATCTTGCCGGCCATGGAGGCGCTGTTCTGTGCGAGATAATGGCGGATGGTGTCGTAATCGGTGCCCGCTTGATCGGAAAAATGGGAGGCAATGTAGTGCAGCGTATCGCTCCCTGGCCCGGTCACGTTCGGCTGATAGTTCGCTATCTGCCGCTGCAAGATATTCTTGATCTGATCGTTTCGATATCGCGCAGCGCCTACCCCATTTTGCGTATCGTTCGCAGCCTCCGACACGTCTTGCACATGCTTCTGATTCGCCGCCATCTGATCGCGATAGCGCTGCACGACGCCGGGATCGGCATTCGTTGGCGGTTGTGGATAGGCTTGCAGCTTCGGCTGGGCTCCCGGCTGTCCTGGAGCTCGCGAGGCTTGAGTCCCCGAACCGCGCACAGGTGGCAACGAGAGGCCCGCATTGTCCGCGCGTACCAACTGGCCGTTAATCAGGGTGTAGCCTGGCGGGATGGTCGTAGAGACTGATTGCGCCGGCTGCTGCCCAGGCTGCAAGCCAGTCGCCTTATTAACGTTGTAGATATCGGTCGTCCCCCCTCGCGGCACTATCAATTGCCCTGGGTTCTGTTGACCGCGCTGGCCAAGAACATCCGCACCCATCAACTGCTGTGATTGCACGAGATGGCCCAAGTTCTTGGAATTTCCCGTCTCGGGATCGATTGGCGCCCGCTGCAGCACTCCACCAAATATGCCGGCAACGCGCTGCGCTTCGGGTTGCAGTTGGCTGAATTGTTGAAGTGCTGCATTGACCTTCGCTTGGCCGTTGATGCCCCCTTGTTTCACATCAGGATCATCGGCGAGTGATCCCATGGTGCGCGCGTATTGATCGACAAGCCCGCTATCCAAGGTGGCGAGCGCCTGCTTGTTCTGCAGTTGACCTTGCTTGATCTGTAACAGTGTCTGATCGATCAACGGTTTGGCATTGCCGGCGTTCTTGTACGCCGCGCTCGCATGTACGCTGTCTGCGTCTGTAGTGCCATCGGGCGCAAGGTGATCGTCCGGATTCCAGGCTTGGAAAAAGCTCTGTATACCTTGCTGTTGCTGAGTTTTAAGCTGCTCCTGCTGTAGCTGCTGCCCAGAGATTCCTATCGCTTGGCGTTGCTGCTGTAGACCGAGGATACCCGAAAGAGTCTGAATACCTCGGTTGGGATCAGGCGGAATGATGCCGGCAGCGGCCGAGGATTGGAGTAGATCGGCCACTACGTTGGCCCTAAGATATTCGTGGGATCAACGATATTGCCGATACCGCCGCCCTGTCCGCCGTTCTGCGTTACACCAGGAATGACATATCCGCCCCCGACGGTTTGATAACCAAAAGAGGGATTCGACGAATTCTCTCCAGCAAGCCATGTGGAAGCATTTTGCAAACCTCCCGACAGCGCATTGGCAGCGCCCACCGTACCGCCAGCCAGAGATGTACCGACGTTCTGAGCGCTATTGCCAATGCCTTGCGCGAAGGCCGAAGCGCCCGTGGCTTGGTTGGAAGCCGCAGCCTGTCCTAATCCGGCAATGGAATTCAGTCGGCTGAAGATGTTGTTCTCCTGCGTCTGGTAGTTGGCAAACGCGCTGTTGTAGCTGTTGTTCGCATAGCCTTGGTTGAAGGACATCAAATCCTTCAACGCGGCAGGAGATTCAGCCCCCAAGCTCGAAGAATCCTGATTCAAGACGCCCTGGCCGCCTTGCTGCAAATTGAATTGATACTGTGGTGACATCGACTTGAAAGTCTGTGCATTGAACGGCGCATTCAACGATCCAAAGCCGCCGGCGGAACTTGAGAAAGGCTGTCCTCCAGGACCGTTATAATCCGACTGTTGACCTGTTCCCATCAGGTAATTGAGCTGATTGATCGCACCATAGCCCGCCTGCCGGAAGGGCTGCTGGTTCGTCATCTGCGTATTGAACATCCCCTGTTGGATGTTCTGTGCGTTTAGGGCAGCATTAGCCTGCGTCTGAGCGGCACTCTCCGCGCCCCCGGCAGCAATGGCCCCTCCGCCAATCGCGCCTATCGCACCGAGAGTAAAACCTAATGGCATATAGCCCCCTGTATACACACAATCAGGCTTAAGCGCGCCTCTGTGCTGTCGTTCCTCACCCAGTGGGGGAACGCGTTATCGAACCAGAATAAATCGCCGTCATCGCATCGCAGTTCCTCGCCCTCGAAGCAAAATGCTTGGGCGCGATTGCTGCGAATCGTCACGCAAAACTTATCGAACGTGCGCGCGTGCCATCCGCCATCTACATGCGGATAGACCTGCTTGCCGGCCGGGATACGGGTGACGAGAACTGCGCCCAATTGTTCGCCCTTCAATTGCTGAAAGAGCACATCCGCCACCGCTTTGATCGCAGGCAGCTTCTCAATGACCGGATACCACGCTGGGGTATGCTTCTCGTTGAACGATTGCAGATCGCCTCTGAAGTTTTCAATCGGGTTGTACCGCACCCACACATCATCGACTTCGCGGTGCGGGGATTTGGGATGCGCCGTGCGATGCTTAATCGTGTTCCATACATCGGGATGAGCGTCCAATTCCTGTTGGATCGCGCCCACATCAAAAGCGGCTTTCTTAAGCAACGAGATGCGCAAGGGCGGGTACCTTCAGTTTGAATCGATGTAGATCGCGCTGAATGTTCATCTCGATCAGTTGCAACGCCCGCGGCCGGTCAAACTCCGTTTGCACGACGAGGGTCCAGACGCGCTCGAGATAACCGATTTGATCGAGCTTGTGATAGTCGATCGTTTCGAGTTCCGCAGTCGCCGCCTCGAATTCCTTGACGGGCGCCTTGTAGCTCACGCCGCAGCCGCGGCTCGATTTCTCAATGTCGCCAATGTCACGTTTGAGTACAAAGGATCGGTACACCTGCCGAATCTCAGGGCGTGTATAGGCGAGCGTATCGATCGCGCCGACAATGCCGGGGCGATTAAATAGCACCGAGAGCGGCTGACTTTCCGCCAGTGGTTCGTGATAGCAGAATGCATTGCCATGGGTGAAAAATACCGACAACCACGCAGAGCCAGAACGCGGCTGCGTATTCCACGCGATGGTGAACAGAGTTTCCACGGGATCGTGAACACGGATTCCACGGCAACGTGAACAGGTTTCCATTGGATCGTGAACAGTTTGGCGCGCGGCGTGGCGCGGTGTTCACGATGGTGGAAAAGTGTTCACGATCGTGGAAAGTGAGGTGGGCGGCTGGAGATTGATCGAAAGGCGACCGCGTAACCTGAGGATTTTTGTCCTAAAGGAGCGCAGTCGATGCCGAACGAGAGGGTCTCCATGTCGAAGTTGAAGCAGCTGATTGGGCTGCAATCGAGCAATTTGAGCGTCCGGGCCCTGAGCCGGGCACTGGGACTGTCGGTCGGGGCGGTTTCGAAGTATCTGCGGGCGCTGCGCGCCTGCGGAATCGGCGCCGCCGAGGCCGAGACGCTCTCCGAAGTCGAGCTCGAGCGGCGAGTGTTCGGCATCACGGCGCCAGCCGCGGCGACCAACCGGGCGGCACCGGACTGCGCCTGGATCCACGGGGAACTGAAGCGCCATCGGCACGTGACGCTGCAGCTGCTGTGGGAGGAATACACCGCCGAGCACGGTGCCGCGGCCTACCAGCGCAGCGCCTTCTGCCAGATCTACCGGGACTGGGAGAAGCGGCTAAAGCGCTCGATGCGCCAGCGCCATTTTGCCGGCGAGAAGCTGTTCATCGATTACGCCGGGCGCACGGTGCCGATTTACGGCTATGGCGGCGAGGAGGCCTTCCGGGCGCATTTGTTCATCAGCGCCATGGGCGCGAGCGGCTATGCCTATGCGGAAGCGACCCGCAGCGAGACGTCTACCGGACTGGCTTGGCAGCCACGTGCGGGCGCTTGAGTTCTACGGTGCTGCGCCCACGATCATCGTGCCCGATAATCCGAAGGTCGGTGTCACGCGGGCGGATCGCTATGAGCCCGATCTGCAGCGCTCGTACGAGGAAATGGCCGGGCATTACCGCTGCGTGGTGATCCCGGCGCGGCCCTATCGCCCGAAGGATAAAAGCCGGGTCGAACTGAGTGTTTTACTGGTCTATCGCTGGATCCTGGCGCGGCTGCGCCATCAGCGCTTCTTCAGCCTGGAGGAACTGAACGCGGCGATCCGCCCGCTCCTGCCCGTCCTCAACGATCGGCCGTTCCAACGGCTGCCGGGATCGCGCCGCAGCGTCTTCGAGGCACTCGACCGGCCGGCGATGCGAGCATTACCGGCGACACCGTACGTGTTCGCCGAGTGGAAGGAGCTCACCGTCGCGTTCGACTATCACGTCGATGTCGATCGGCATTACTACAGCGTCCCGCACGCGCTGGTCGGCCACACCGCCTGGGCGCGCTACTCTGCGGCCAGCGTCGAGGTGTTCTTCCGCAGCGAGCGCGTCGCGAGCCATGTGCGCTCCTACCAGCGCGGGGTGCACACGACGATCGCCGAGCACATGCCGAAGTCGCACCGCGCGCACGCCGAGTGGTCGCCGCGGCGCCTGATCCAGTGGGGCGAGTCGATCGGACCTCACACCGGCGCCGTCGTCGAGCACTTGTTGCGCTCCAAGCCCATCCGAGCAGGGCTATCGGGCGTGTCTCGGGCTCTTGAGCCTCAGCCGCGAATACGGCGAGGGGCGCTTGGAGGCCGCCAGCGCCCTGGCGGTGCGGCTCTCAAGCCCCACCCGCAAGAGCGTCAAATCGATCCTCGAGAGCGGCCGCGATCTACCGCGCGCCCAAACCGAACCCCTCGCGCTCGAGATGCCCGCGCACGGCAACGTGCGCGGCCCCGGTTACTACCACTGACGATGACACCACAAGGAAAAATACGAATGTTGACGAATCCGACCATCGAAACCCTCAAGAGCCTGAAGCTGCACGGCATGATCCAAGCGCTCGAGGAGCAACAACAAACCCCGGCGATCCAGGCGCTCTCGTTCGAGGAGCGCCTCGCGCTCATCGTCGATCGAGAGCGGCTCTACCGCGACAATCAGCGACGCACTCGGCTGTTGCGCGGGGCACGCCTGAAGGTCGCCGAAGCGTGCATCGAGGATATCAACTACAAAGCCGCCCGCGGCCTCGACAAACAGCAGATCGCAACGCTCGCCACCGGCGAGTGGATCCGCCGATCCCAGAACCTGCTCATCACCGGCGCCACCGGTTCCGGTAAGACGTGGCTCGCCTGCGCGCTCGCCCAGCAGTGTTGCCGCCAAGGCGCTTCGGTCCGTACTGGCGCGTGCCCCGGCTGATCGAGGAGTTGCGCGTCGCGCACGGCGATGGCAGCTACATCAAGTTCCTGAGATCAATCGCCAAAGCCTCCCTCATCGTCCTCGATGACTGGGGACTCACCGCACTATCGACCCAGGATCGCGCGGATCTGCTCGAAATCCTCGATGACCGCGTCAACACTGGCTCCACGCTGATCGCAAGCCAGCTCCCCGTCGATACCTGGCATGCCTATCTCGGTGAGCCGACCCTGGCCGATGCGATCCTCGACCGCCTGGTTCATCAAAGTCATCGCATCGAGCTGAAGATCCCGGGCGAATCGATGCGCGACAACCGCGACCGATCGAAGTCATGAGCCCTGCAATCTTGACTGATCGTGAACACTTAACGTAGAACATCAACTCCAGCAGCTCACATCACATGACTGTTCACGATCATGTGGAAAGCGCGTTCACGATCGCCGGAATACGCACGCGGCAGACTGAATATAAAAAAGTTCATTGAGGCAACCCATGCGGCTGCCACTCGATGAGTATTTGGAGGAAATGTTGCTTGTATTCCGCGTCAATCGCCGCTTCCAAGAATGGGCAAATCGATGGTCCAAAGAGCGCCATCGCAAGAAAGTCCCCTTCGCTAAGCCCGGGTTGTCGCTTCGATGTTTGCACGATGGGACTTCTCCGTAGTCGTTCATTGCGGCACCCACATCAGCGAGGGCTTGACGCTAAACGTGATTTTCAGTTGATCGTTTTGACTCATCGGAAAGGTGCCCGATGTCTTCCCCGTGGGATAAAACGTCCCTGATGTGCGTGCAAATTGAATCGCTGACACCGTGCCGCCACTAACGATAACGAACCCGGCGATGGGTGCCTGATAGGAGAATGGCGAGTGATGCCCGGTGAGGATCGTCTCACTGCTCGGCGGCACGCCCTTGTCGTAGTGCTGAATCCATCGATACCAGGATTTGCTCGTGTTGCCCTTCGTCTGCAAGGGTTCCGTATAGGTCGGAGCGGTGCGAAAAACGGTCATAGGATTGCGTCCACAGAAGAGAGCCGCACTATCGGAGGCTTTTGCAGTCCGTGAGTAGGACATACCAGACAGAGTGCCTTCTCGGCGAGTTCGATTTGCTCCGGACTCCACTCTTTTTCGACCACGAGAATGACCGGCTGGGCATTCTGGGACGATGCGCAAATGCAAAGAGCTTCCCCGAACTGCCCTTCGAGGCGCGCGATACGCTGGCTGATATTACCCATTGAGATTACCTCTTAAATTGGGGCGCATTGGTCGCTCAAAGACAACTCCAGCTCGTTCCTCCAACGCCTCGAGCCGCGCTTCAAGGAGCTCGATTTCCATGGCTTTGGTGATCGCCGTCAGAATGTAGGCGCCTGTACCCGCAATCTTCGCCGAGACTCGCTCACTCCGCAGATCGACATACAGGCGCGCAAGTTCGCGGCGCACTGAGCCCAGGTTGTTTAGCCGGCCGATCCTCAAGGGGGGTGTAGGGGTCTCAGAATTCTCTTTGTTCGCGGTCATTTGGATGGCTCGGGCACTACGAAATCAAGCGCGCCTGGGGGCTTTAGCAGCGGCGCAGTGGTTGACTCTTCAGTGCTCATGTCAGTGTTCATCGGCGCCCTAAAAGCCTCGGAGGATTTGCTTGGCGCCGCACAATTTCGCCAAACTATCGCCGGCGATAACGAGCCGCGCGCCGACCTTGACCGCCACCAGTTCGCCGGCCTCGATCTTTCGCAGTAGCGTCGAGCGCGACAAACTGCTGGCTAATTCAGCTTCGGCCAAAGAGAAACCGAGCCGCAGGAGCGCGCTACTATCGGGGGTTTCTGTGGGCACACATTCAGTTCCTAGCATGTCAGCGTGATTCAAACGCAGATCAATGCGCGATGCCGACGATTCCGCGCGTAGCTCTCGTAATATTTCTTGCACTCGTCGAATCGATGGCCTCGAATCGTCGGTCAATGGGCGATAATCGCGCGTGAGTAGTGATCTAATCTCGTGTGCCTTTCGCCGCGGGTACGCTATCCACAGAGCGCGTATGTCATCGCGCAGCACGGCACCTGCGAGCCGTTGACGCTCCGACTGTGCTTTGAGCCTCGCTAGACTGGCGGCGCCAATTTCTTCAGGCATTTTCATCGCTCGCCACCGTGGGTGACCGTCGATTGAATTTCGTAGGTCCCCCTTCGTATCGCGCGAAGTTTGCGGATCTGGCGCCGCCACCAGGATCGTTCCGCGGGGCCCTCCAGGTCCTTACAGCGGATTAATCGCTGCCCGCGATCCGCAGTAATGCAAAACGAGGCGAACGGTGAGTGGTGAATAATGACCTTTGACCCTATTTGGGTAACGGATACCGAGCCACTAGATACGCGAACTTGCATTTATTTCCCCTCGTCCAATGTCCTGAGTAGTTGCTTCAAGTTTTCAATTGCCTGGATGAGTAACGGGCGGATTTCTTCCAGTTCGTTTTTTGCCCCAGAAATGGCACAGCGCTCGAATGCTCGGCGTGCAATCCCCACGATCGCCGCCGCACGTCCGCCCTCGTGAGCCTTGAACTGCGAGTATTTCGCCTCGAATTCGCCCAGCAATCGCTCGAGCTGATCGATCGCGCCGTTAATTTCCGCCGCCCATCGCTCAAGCTCGGTTTTTTTACTGTTCATCCGTGAATCCTTCCGCTAGCCGGGCGATCCATTCACCTGCGGTGGCAATCAAGGGGCGCAACGCCTCCACCTCCGCAGCGCTGACCACACGGCCAATCAATTCCGGCTCGTGATCCGCACAAAAGGCGGCAAAGGCCTCTAGTGTGGCGCAACCTTCACGCGCTTCTGCGCTTTCGATCGCGGCCCAAGGGGAGGTTTGCCGTACCCACTCGCGCGGCGTTTTCCCTTGCTCGGCCAGTTGCCGCACTGTCGGCGGATTGGGGCTTTCAACTTGTCGGGTAAATTCTTCTCCCGGAATCGATGCGAGCCGGCGAGAAATCTTGCGCTGATAGTCGGTTGTGCCATCGGGCGCTTCACCGATAGGGCGCGCGTGCGCCTTTCGGTCGGGTGATTGATTTTGCTTGAGATTTTCTTGGCGCCGATCGGGGTTCAATTCCTTGTCGAGTTCGCCCCATCGACGATCCGCCCAGGCTTGAAGACGTACCGCGCGATTGTGCAATTCCTTGTCATCCCGCATGAGGGCATAGACCCGCATCGCCGCCGCCTTATCGGCCATCGTTCGGCACTCAAGGGGGCTTTCACATTTCTGGATTGCGAGCTTCGCCGCTTCGTAGCTCACGGGTAGACCGGATTCCGCAATCGCGGGAAGCTTCACGGGAAGTGGTGCAACGCTATTCATGAGATGCCTTTGCCGCCCTCGCGGCTGTTGGTGAGGGAATCGTTCCAATCGTTGGAAGGGGGACGCGGGACGCGCACGTCCACATGAAGGCCGGCCCTGATTCGATCCTGTAGCCGTTCTTGCAACCGTATCGCCGCTAAGAGCCCGGCTTCATCCCGATCGGCGTAGATCACCAGCCGTTCCACAGCGGCCGGCGGCTCGAACTTCGCGAGTAATGCCGTGTTGAGCGCCGCCCAAACGGGAATGCGGTCCACGACGGCCGCAGACAATGCGTTTTCTAGGCCCTCGGAAAGGCCCAGGACGGGCCCCGCGGGCATGAGGCGTACTGCGCAGCCAGTTCGCCCCGTGAGCGGCCCCAAGAGCTTGCGCGGCTCATGCGCAGCGAGTTTCCGCCCGCTGTCCAGATAGGTGACATGCGCGGTCACAAGATCGCCGGCCAGATCCACCACGTCCGCGACCAACGCGGGATATCGCCCGATACGCTCCCCATTTTCGAAGTAGTCGAGCCCCGCATGCGCGAAGAGTGCGCAGCCATCGGGCAGCGGCCACAAACTACGCGCCGTCAGGTAGTCGATCGCCGAATCACAAGCGTTAACCGCACAGCGTTCCCGGCGCAGCTGCAAAACTCGTGAACTTGGGCTCGCGATGGCCGCAGGAGCGCGCGGCGGCGGCGCTGGCGCCGATATCGGGGCTCGGGTGCCCTGTGATAGCCGCCCCGCCTCGATCACCCGTTTACGCGCTTCGGCGAAGGTCCAGCCGTGGACATGCTCTAGCAGTTTGAAGCCATCCCCGGCGCCGAACTTGTTGCAATAGAAACTTCCATTGCCACGCTTGGCGTGATCGAATCGGAAACAGTCTTTGCCGCCGCATGAGGGGCATGGCCCGTGCTTATTCTTGAGTGCGCTTTCCGGGATTCCAAGATTGACCAGTACGGACGGCCAGTCGATCGAAGCGTGAATGTCGGCCGCGCTAATCATGCCGCCGCCTTGGACTTCGCAGACTTCGCGAATTTGATAATCCGGTACTGCAGCCAGCCGGACACGTCCGCCGAGGGGCCGAACGGGGCCAGATCCCAAAACGAACCGGGCTTCGGGATCGATTCGTCAAAGCCGAACTTTGCCCGCGTCTCACACCAGGCGCGCCAGCGTACCGACTTCGGCTTATCCATCCATTTTTCAGGGGTGCGCCGGGCGAAGTAGCCGCAGGCTTCGCGGTAAAACACGTGCACCCGTTTGTCATGCGGGGTCAGCAGCCTTTCGGCGTCGGCCATCTCTTGCAGATCTGCCGCTTGCGCGGTAATGGCTTTAGAGCGCGGTTTAGATATCCAGCCGCATTCGGGGCAAGCGTTACCGAGTTCGGACGTTAGCCAAATGGCCGTGCACTCGGGACAGGTCCGCATCGCTTCGGCGTGAGCTTTGGCATGCTCTGCCGCTTCGCGGCTGGCGTTGCGCTTCTCGTCCAGCGTCCATGGAAAATCGGATTGCGGTAGTCCGAGGTTTTCGACTACGTGCCCATGGTCGATTAGAATGCAATCAGCCTTGCCAGTCTCGAGACTCGGACGCAGACCGCGGCCCACCATTTGCAAATACATGGTTAGGGATCGCGTCGGCCGTGCCAAAACGACACATTCGACCGCGGGGATATCGGCGCCGTAGGACAGCAAAAAGCAGTTGATGACGACTTGAGTAGATCCCCGCTCTAGCCTGTCAATCACTTCCTCCCGGGTCGCCTCTTCGTCCTGGTCGGTCAGCATTTCCGCGGGAATCCCGTTCTGTAGGAAATCCGCCAGGAGTGCGGCGCCGTGCGTCTTATTGACCGCAAATACCAGGGTGCGCTTCCCCTTAGCGATCCTGAGCCAGTTTTCCAGCACATCGCCTATCAGTTTCGGCCGCGATAGCAGTTCGCCCAAGGCTTGGGGCTGATAGTCGCCGTCGTTATCCTTGGGAACTGAGCGCAGTTCCTTCGCTGACACCACTGGCGTATTGAATATTCGCAGCGGCACGAGGACGCCGGCCGCGGTCAATTCGCGGATCGAGCGCCCCATAATCATGACATCGAACGCCACGCCCAATGACCGGCCGCTCTTTCGCGCGGGCGTTGCCGTAAAACCGATCCGCACCGCCTCCGGATAGCTGTCCAAGATCCCGATCCGGGTATCCGCGGTGCTTAGGTGGGCTTCATCAAACAAAACCAAATCCGCACCGGGCAGCGGGATATGTTCGTTGACCACTGCCCGGCGATGCAGCGTGTCGACCGACGCAATTTGCACCCGAGCCGAATAGTTGCGAAGCTCGGGTAGTGGGTTAGCGATCACGCCATGCGGCGTATCAAACGCATTCAGCCGCTCGTGGAGCTGGCGCACGAGCCGGGTGCGCGTCGCCAAGATCAAGACCCGAAGGCCCGCCAAGAACGCGGCTAGGACGATGGTCGCTATGACGTGCGTCTTGCCCGACCCAGTCGCCCCTTGCATCAGAATGCGCCGATGGCCCTGACGCATCGCCTCTGCCACATCGCCGACTTGTTCCCGCTGGTAGTCGCGCAAACACTCCGCGTGCGGCGGCAACACGTCGAGCCAAGAATTTTCATTCATGGCACCCGCCTGCTTGCCAAGGCAAGAGCGGAATCAAAACCCCAAGGCAAAGGCGTCTTACTCTTGAAGGTATCAACAGCCCCCTTGGTAAGCATCGGAGGGATAGGGATCGGGATAGATTGCGAGCGCTGAGCGAGTCGCACACTGATCGCTGTCCGATTCGCTGAGCGATCGCTGAGCGACACTGATACGTCATTGCCGGCCCCCCCCTGGAAACCCGACAACCTTGGGCCCCCATCGCTCGGCGTTGGTCTTTTCGGCGCCTGCTCGATTGCGCTCCCGGATTCGCAGAGACTTGGCGCGATGCGCCTCTGTCGTTGGATTGCGCCGCAGACCGTCGCTATCAATCGGGAACTTGGCCTCCACCAGTCCCGCCCAACATCGCCATTCGGCATTGGTTGCGCCGATCATTTTTTGAAGTTCGGCGCCATCAGCGGGAAGGCCGCCGAGCTCCCATTGCGCATCAAGCAATTCGCGATAGACCCCCTTGGCGGTCACTGACCAGCCGCGCGTTGACGACAGAAAGCGGGCCGGAAACCAGGGGAGAAACGGCAGCCCCTCGGCTTTGCGCGTCATGTTGCGCCATCCGCAATGATCTTGCGCACGACTTCAACCGACAGCCGGGAGGCAGCTGCAATCAGGTGCGCCGACGTGCCCATCCGGGCCATGCGACGAATAGCTGCAATTTGTTCGATGTGTGGAAGCGCGACGAAATTCCGAAACGCGGGATCGACGGGGGCATTCACGGCTGTCGCCCATACCGTGCTTCGCGGCGTCGCTGATTACGCTCGATAGTCCCCTGAGTGGGGAGGCGGATTAAGTCCGATTTATATTGCCCACATAGGCGATCTTGAGTAGAGTTCCACACGTCGTTGATTCCTGTCGTTGATGAATCTGCCGCCTGCAACGTTGGTCGCGTTGCGGGCGGTGCCATTTTGGAAGGCTGAAAACGTCACGCGGCGATACTCGCCTCTGGCGCCTTCTTCGAGCGCGCGGCCATGAGTGAAGCTTCATAGCTCTCAACTTCGACCAACACGAAACCCAAGGGAGATTGCGGCGCGGAGCCGAGTTTTACGGGCTGCGGGAAATTCGGCTCGAATTTGACCCGATCAAAGATTGTCCGAACTGAAACGCCAAGACGGTCGGCCAGTTGCGGAACCCGAATAAACGTCGCCATGTGTGACCCCTGCAATGTTCAGCACGGCGTGCTGATTCAATGAGAGGCAAATGTATTGCGGCTCCTACTCCAAAGGCAGGACGACATGTTAAAAATCTAAGTAGGCTTGTGTCCCGTGATGCAATTTCGCGGAATTACCGGGACCACTTCGTCAACGCTAACTTGGGAGCCAGTCCCATGGCGCGGATCCGAGTTGTTCGCTTTCGGCTTCTGCCGTTTCCTCAAGGTAAGATAGTTTCGGATTGCCCGGTCAGGATCTTTGCGCCCAATCGCTTCATAGAAAATAGCCGCGATCTCTGAAAATGGAGCGGACCGGGAGACGCGCAGGTCATACGACGGCAACGCCTGCCCATCTGGCGAATAATGCGTGCTGAAGCCATCCAAAAGGGCTCGCTCTATCATCTGAATCGGGCGCGGATCGGCATCCCTGTTGTGCCGTGCGGCCTTTGGCAGAGATTTCAGCGCATCATCGACCGTCTGACAAATCCAATTCAGCTTTTCACTTATCGCTGATGTGGCGTATTCGCCGGGCTGCATGCTCTCGCCTGCCAATAGGATACGAGTGCAAGCCTCGCGATTTGCCAGCGACGTGCTTTTGGTCAGAGTATCCATGGCCTTTTTGGCTTTCCGCACTGGCTTTGCGATCTCGGCGAGTTTCCCGCGAACTTCTAAAAGAGTTGCCGGCTTACTCAGCCAGACACGACACGACGGCAGGATGTTTTCGAGTTTGTGAATTTGCTCATCGACTAAGCCAAGCTGCTTCAAGCGTTCGCCCTGTTCTGGGCCAAAGCGATCAATCATGCTCATGAGTTCGCCCGCCGCTTGAGCGTGACCACGTTCGCCGGTCGGTCTAGGTAGTCGGACCACCATTGAAGCATCGCCCGCCGCTCATCCAAGTATTCGGCCTGGTTGTAAATGGCGCGAATTCGGTTGCGCTCGATATGGGATAGCTGCCGCTCGATCACATCCGGGCGGAAGCGCGGAACCGTGGTTCCCTTCGGCCCTTCCTTGACTGATTCGTTTAGGATCGTGCTGGCCGTCGAGCGCAGAGAATGCGGCGACACGTCGAGCTTGAGCCGGTCAAACATTGCGTTGAGCGTGACGGGGCTCATCGGCTTGTGTAGATCGCCCACGTTGGGAAACACGTATTTCGAGCCGCAGGCCATCGGCTTCAATTCCTTCAAGACTGCTAGCGCCTGCTTGGATAGCGGGATGACGTGACCCATGCGCCGCTTCATGCGTTCGGGCGGAATCGTCCATAGCGCGTGCGTCAGGTCGATTTCGCTCCATGTCGCCTCTGTCAATTCGCGCTTGCGCAGAATCGTCAACAGCAAGAGCTTCGCGGCGAGTTTGGTTTGCGCGCGGCCCGCGTAGCCGTCGATTTTCTCGAGGAATGCGGGCAGATCCTTGGCGGCGATCGGCTTATGGTGGACGGCCGCGGGAACCGTTACCACGCCTTCTAGCTCCCTGGCCGGGTTTGTCTTGGCCCGAAGGTTGCGGATTGCGAACGAAAAGATGCGCGCCAGAATTTGACGCACTAACTCAGCTGTCTTGGGAAACGGAATACCCTTGACCAGCGCCAGCACGTCGGCCGCTTCTACGTCGTTGATCGGCAGATGACCCAAGGCGGGCAATATGTATTTGTCGAGGCGGCGCCGCTGCCCTTCGCGCCAGGACTCGGACTTGTGGGGTGCGAGTTCCGCATACCACGCCTCGGACAGCGCCTTGACCGTATCGTCAGCCCCTAGGATGGCCGCCTGCCGCTCCCTGCGGCGAATTAGGACGGGGCTTTGTCCTGCGGCGACTTGCTTGCGAGCGGCGCTGTGCTGCTCTCTCGCTTCGGCTAACGAGACTTCCGGGTAGAGCCCTAGCGTCAGCGTTTGCCGCTTGCTGGCCACGCGATAGTCATAACGCCATGAGCGGGTGCCATCGACGGTACAAAACAGGTACAGGCCGCCCTGATCGGACAGCTTGCGGTATCGGTTGCCGGGCTTCGGCTTTGCGGCTTTGACGGCCTTGTCTGTGAGCATGTGACGGTATCCTCATTTGCGCGGGCGGCATATACCGTCCTAGATACCGTCATGATACGCTTGCAGCGCACTGCATGGAAGTGCATCACTTCACAAGGTGTAATCATGGAAAACACGGCGATTAAAGGCTCAGAACCGAGTCAGGCGTCAGGCGCCTGCTTGGCTTTGCCAAACTCTGCAAGGCGTTCAACATACCGGGCGATCACGTCGATTTCTATGTTGACGCCGTCGCCGATATTGAGCTCGCCGAGCGTGGTGATTTCATGGGTGTGCGGAATGACGTTGACGTCGAAGCGGCGGCCCTCGACCGTGTTGACGGTCAGGCTCACGCCGTTGACGCAAATCGATCCCTTCGGTGCCACGAAGCGCATCAGGGCCGCAGGCAGCTCGAATTCCATGCGCCATGAACGCGCATCTTGAACCAGCGCCGCAAGCTTGCCCACCGCATCGACGTGCCCGCTCACCCAGTGGCCGCCCAGGGGCTCTCCGGCGCGCAGGCTCGGCTCCAGGTTGACCCTGGATCCCGGCACGAGCGCACCCAGAGTGGTCTTGGCCATGGTTTCGCGCGACACATCCGCATAGAAGCGGCTGCCTTCCATGCGCGTGACCGTGAGACACGCGCCCTGCACGCTGATGCTGTCGCCGATCGCGATGCGCTTGAGGTCGAGCGCCGCGGCGTCGATGCCCAATTCCAGGTCGCCCCCCTTCTGACTGTTGGAGGCCACGCGGCCGGTCGCGACGATGATTCCTGTGAACATCATTGAGCCTTCTTCGGGGTGAGGACCAGGCGCAGGTCGGCGCCGATGCGCCGTACGTCCTGATATTCGAAGGCCGGCAGAGAACCCGGAGGCACGAGCCCGCTCAAGTGCATCAGGGGGGCGGCGTCGGCGCCGAGCAAGGTCGGTGCGACGTACAGCACCAGTTCGTCCACCAGTTGCGCCTGAATCAAGCTTCCCGCCAGCCGCGCGCCGCATTCCACCCACAGTTCGTTGATCTCGAGTTCCCCGAGACGCGCCATCACCGCGCGCAGATCCAGCCCGCCCGCGGCCCTGGGCAGGCGCTCGATTCTCGCCGCAGCGTGCGATCGCTCCGGCGCATCAGGGGCGGCAAATACCAATGCACCCTCGCCGTGAAACAGCTTCGCACCCGCCGCAACGGTGAGCAGGGGATCGAGCAGCACCCGCAGCGGCTGCCTGACCCATGAGCCGTAGTTCAATCTCACATCGAGCCGCGGATCGTCGATGCGCACCGTGCCTGCGCCGGTGAGAACAGCGCCGCTTCGCGCCCTGAACGTCTGCACGTCGGCACGCGATATCTCACTGCTGATCCACAGCCGTCCCCCCGCAGCGGGCGCGGTGCGCGCGTCGAGACTCATGGCGAGCTTCAGACGCACCCACGGCCGCCCGCGCTCGAAGCGCGAAAAGAACCCGGGATTGAGATCGCGCGCCTCGGCGGCGAGCAGCCCCACCGACACGGCGATTCCCGCGGCTTGAAGCCTCTTGATTCCGGCGCCGGCCACCTGGGGGTTCGGATCTGCGCTGCAGCACACCACCCGAGCCACGCCAGCGGCGATCAGCGCGTCCGCGCACGGCGGCGTGCGGCCGGTGTGACTGCATGGTTCCAGCGTGACATAGGCGCTGGCGCCCCGCGCCTGGGGCCCCGCGGCGCGCAGCGCCGCCACTTCCGCATGCGGCTCGCCCGCGCGCACGTGCCAGCCTTCGGCGATCACCCGGCCTTCACGCGCGATGACGCAGCCCACCCGCGGATTGGGATCAGTGGTGTACAAACCGCGGGCGGCCAATTCCAACGCACGGGCCAAATGAGCCCGGTCTTGGGCCGCCGACGCTTCGGCCGGATATTCGACGGCGTGCGTCATTTGCCCTCGTCGCCTTCCACTTCGCCCGGCAGCAACGGCAGCTGGTCCTTGCTGGTTTCGCGGCGGCGGCGATGGCGGCGCAATTGATCGATTTCCGTACGAAAGGCTTCGATGTCTTGAAAACTGCGGTAGACCGAAGCGAATCGCACGTAGCCCACCTCGTCCATCTGCCGTAGCTCCTCCATGACCATCTCGCCGATGCTGCGCGAGGCGATTTCACGCTCTCCCAGACTGCGCAGCTTGTGGCAAATTCGCGCCACCGCGGCTTCGATGGCCTCCCTTCCTACAGGACGCTTCTCCAGCGCCTTCTGCATTCCGTGCAGCAGTTTGTTCTCATCGAAGGGCTCGCGGCTGCGATCGCCCTTCACGACGGTGGGCAGCAGCAGCTCGGCGGCTTCGAAGGTCGTGAATCGCTCGCTGCACGCCAAACACTCGCGGCGCCGCCTAATCTGCCGCCCCTCCCCGGCGAGGCGGGAATCGATGACCTTGGTCTCCGTATGGCCGCAAAATGGACAGTGCATGGGGAGTGCCTACGCCGGTGCACGCGGGCACCGGTGTGCGGTCAACCATACACGGGAAATCGCCGGCATATTTTCACCACCTCGGCCCGCACACGCTCGACCGCCGATTCATCGCCGTGTGCGTCGAGCACATCGGCGATCCAATTCGTCAGTTGCCGCACTTCGGCTTCCTTGAAGCCGCGGGTCGTCACGGCGGGGGTGCCTATGCGCAGTCCGCTGCTGATGGCGGGCGGCCGCGGATCGTTGGGCACCGCATTCTTGTTGACGGTGATGTGCGCGCGCCCGAGCGCCGCGTCCGCATCCTTGCCCGTGATGTTCTTGGTCGTGAGATCGAGCAGGAACAGATGATTGTCGGTGCCGCCTGAGACGATCTTATAACCCCGCTGCTGCAATACCTGGGTCATGACGCGCGCATTGGTGACCACCTGGGCGGAATACACCTTGAACTCCGGCTGCAGCGCCTCGAGAAAAGCCACCGCCTTGGCGGCGATCACGTGCATCAGCGGACCGCCCTGGGTGCCGGGGAACACCATGGAATTGAATTTCTTGTGTAGGTCGGCGTGCGGCCGCGCCAGAATCAACCCGCCGCGCGGGCCGCGCAAGGTCTTGTGGGTGGTGGTTGTCACCACGTCCGCGAACGGCACCGGATTCGGATAAAGCCCCGTGGCAACGAGGCCCGCGACGTGCGCCATATCGACGAAGAAGTACGCACCCACCGTATCGGCGATCGCGCGGAACCGCGCCCAGTCGATGATGCGCGAATACGCCGAGAATCCCGCCACGACCACTTTGGGCCGATGCTCCTTCGCCAGGCTTTCCACCTGGTCGTAATCGATCTCGCCGGTATCGGCCTTGATTCCGTATTGAACTGCCTTGAACAGCTTGCCGGAAAAGTTCACCTTGGCGCCGTGAGTCAAATGACCGCCGTGATCCAGGCTCATGCCGAGAATCGTGTCCCCGGGATTGAGCAGTGCCAGGTACACCGCCGCGTTCGCCTGGCTGCCGGAATGCGGCTGCACATTGGCGTAGGCGGCGCCGAACAGCTGCCGCGCCCGGTCGATCGCCAGGCTTTCAACCACATCGACGAATTCACAGCCGCCGTAATAGCGCTTGCCCGGGTAGCCCTCGGCGTACTTGTTGGTGAGCACCGAGCCTTGGGCTTCGAGCACGCGCGGGCTCGTATAATTCTCCGAGGCGATGAGTTCGATGTGATCTTCCTGGCGGTTGCGCTCATCAGCGATCGCTTTCGCAAGTTCCGGATCGAAGCCGGCAATCGTCATTTGGCTTGTGAACATGAGCTTGGGACCCTCGGCAAATAGCCGGTTATTGTAGCTTATTCGAGCGCGGTACCCTAGGAATAAACCCCGGAAATTGCCTTTCGCACCATGCTACGGCGTGACATCCCACGGGGAGTCGCGGATAATTCGCCCCGATCCCCCGCGCGCTCAAGCGATTGCTCGATAGGTAGAAGATGGCTCAGTTCATTTACACCATGAACCGGGTAGGCAAGGTCGTGCCGCCCAAGCGCATTATCCTGCGCGACATTTCCTTGAGCTTTTTTCCGGGCGCGAAAATCGGCGTGCTGGGTCTCAACGGTTCGGGCAAGTCCACCCTGCTGAAGATCATGGCCGGGGTCGACAAGGACATCGAGGGCGAGGCGCGTGCGCAAGCGGGCATCAAGGTGGGCTACCTGCCCCAGGAGCCCCTGCTGGATGAGGCCAAGACCGTCCGCGAAGTGGTAAGCGAGGGCGTCGGCGACGTGCAGAGCTTGATCGATCGCTTCAACGCCATCAGCGACAAGTTCGCCGAACCCATGTCGGACGACGAAATGAACAAGGCGCTGGAGGAGCAGGCCAAGATGCAGGACAAGATCGACGCGGTCGGCGGCTGGGAGCTGGAGCGCAAGCTGGAGATCGCCGCGGACTCGCTGCGGCTGCCGCCATGGGACGCCGTCGTGGGCAAGCTGTCCGGCGGCGAGAAGCGCCGTGTGGCGCTCTGCCGGCTGCTCTTGTCCAAGCCCGACATGCTGCTGCTCGATGAGCCGACCAACCACTTGGACGCCGAATCGGTGGCGTGGCTGGAGCACTTCCTCGAGGAATACCCGAGCACGGTGGTTGCCGTCACCCATGACCGCTATTTTCTGGACAACGTGGCGGAGTGGATTTTGGAGCTCGACCGCGGCCACGGAATACCGTGGCAGGGCAATTATTCATCGTGGCTGGAGCAGAAGGAGCAGCGCCTCGCGCAAGAGGAGCGCCAGCAGGACGCGCTCGCCAAGACCATCAAGCGCGAGCTGGAATGGGTGCGGACCAATCCGAAGGCGCGCCAGGCGAAATCCAAGGCGCGCATGCAGCGCTACGAAGAGCTGGCGTCGCAGGAGTTTCAGAAGCGCAACGAGACCAACGAGATCTACATCCCGCCGGGAGACCGCCTCGGGGATCTGGTGGTCGAATGCAAGGCGGTGCGCAAGGGTTACGGCGACCGCTTGTTGATCGATTCCTTGAGCTTCAATCTGCCGGCGGGCGGCATCGTCGGCATCATCGGTCCCAACGGCGCAGGCAAGACCACGCTGTTCCGCATGCTGTCGGGCACGGAGAAACCCGACAGCGGCGAAATACGCTTGGGTCCGAGCGTCAAGCTCGCCTACGTCGATCAGTCGCGCCAGGCGCTCAACGACAAGAACACCGTATGGCAGGAGATCTCGGGCGGCTTGGATCTCATCAAGGTCGGCAACTACGAGACCTCGTCCCGCGGCTATGTGGGGCGGTTCAATTTCAAGGGCGTGCAGCAGCAGCAGGTCATCGGCGATCTGTCGGGCGGCGAACGCAATCGCGTGCACCTGGCCAAAGTGTTGAAGGCCGGCGGCAACGTGCTGCTGCTCGACGAGCCGACCAACGATCTGGATATCGAGACTCTGCGCGCCCTCGAAGACGCATTGGTGGCATTCCCCGGCTGCGCGGTGGTCATTTCGCACGATCGCTGGTTCCTCGATCGAATCGCGACTCACATTCTCGCCTTCGAGGGCGACTCCCAGGTCGTCTGGTTCGAGGGGAATTACCAGGAATACGTCGAGGACTACAAGAAGCGCAAGGGTGAGGATGCCGCCCACCCCCACAGAATCCGTTACAAACCACTCTCAGGTTGAGGCGTCCATGTACATCACTCCTCAAGACGAACTGCACCTCGAATATCAGGGCATCGCCCTCACCTGTCCGCATTGTCAGACGCTGACCCACCTCACCGCGGTCGCCGTGCCTCATTTCGAGGATCTGAGCCGGCGTAGACCGAAGCACATCGGGATCGTCTTTCGTTGCGATGCATGCGCCGAGCCGGTATTCCTCAAGTTCCCTGCCAAGGCCTATACGGCCCTGCGGGTGGAACTCGCCGCGAACTACACGGAGATCGAGCGCGCGCGGGAGAATTTTCCGCTGACCTACCTTCCTGAGGAAGCCGAGCGCCTGTTCAAGGAGGCGCTCTCCTGCTACGCGGCGGGCTGCTTCAACGCCTTCGCATCCATGAGCAGGCGCACCGCCCAGTCGCTGTTCCGCGAACTCGGCGAGCGGGGCAAATTGGAACTGTTCGACACGCTGCAGGAGATTCGCACCCTGGCGGAACTCGATGACGACACCTTCGGGACCTTGCGCGCGGTGCTGTTCGGCAGCGACAGCGATCCATGGCCGCATCAGCCGCAGGTCAATGCGGAAAGCGCCGGCATCCTGTTGGAAGTCATGCGCGATCTTTTGTACCAAACCTTCGTGCGCAAGGCGCGCCTGCTTCAGGCAATGACCTTCCGCAAGTTCGTTGCGCCGCCCCAAGCCGAGGCGCACCGGCAGAACGACTCAAATTCGACGGACGAGTTCCGGGTACTGCGGTAGCTTGCCGTCCGCAGTCAGGAAATGCGGTGGTTCGCTGATCGCCTGAGCAAGTAACAATCGATCGAACGGCTCGCGGTGCATGGGCTGCAAGCGTGCGACTCGTGGTGCCGATCTGCTGCACTTTAGCGGCACGCAGAACCGCGGCGTCTGGCGATTAGTCAATTTGCTTGAATTTAACGGTCGAACGCGTAAACTCATCTGACGCAAAAGTGCGGCACGCAAATGCGCGGCGCTCGGAGGTGTCTTGAGCGAACGCAAGGTTCCAGGGAATCCCTTTCGCTACGGTCGCGAGGCCGACGTCCTCGTGGACCGGGGTGACGAACTCGCCAGAGTCGTCCGCGTCGGCGAGGTATGCGGCACCCTGTTCCTGATCGGTCCGCGCCGCTTCGGAAAGACCTCGATCCTGCGGGCCGCAGAGGCTAAGCTCACTGACGCCGGCAAGGTCGTCCTTCGCTATGATGCCGAGGCCTTCGACGACATCGGCAGCCTGGCGGCGGCGCTCCTCGCCGGCGCCGTGCGCAAGTACTCCTCTGCCCTCGACCGGGCGCAGGCAATCGCCAGAAAGTTCTTCGTGGCCCTGAAGCCCAGCCTTACGCTCGATCCATCAGACGGCAAGATCACCGTCGCAGTCGGAGTTGAACCGAGTGCTCGCCTCGGTGCAGTCCCGCTTTTCACGGATGTCTTGAATGGCATCGAGCGGCTCGCGGCCGAAGACGGCCGTCCGGCGCTCGTCGTCATCGATGAGTTCCAGCAGGTCGTCACCGAGGCCGGCGAAAAGGCGGAGCGGCAGATCCGCGCCGCCGTGCAGAGGCACCGGGCAGTCGGCTACGTGTTCGCGGGCTCGAGTTCGCGGATGATGACGGAAATGGTCGCGACCTCGAATCGCGCGTTTTGGCAGCTCGGCGACCAGATGCATCTCGGCCCCATCCCGCGCCCGGCCTTCGGCGATTTCCTGCGCAAGGGCTTCGAGTCTGCGGGGGCCACAATCGCAACTGGCGCGCTCGATCGCATCCTCGAATTTGCGGAGGATGTCCCCTATAACGTGCAGCAGCTCGCGAGCGAATGTTGGGTGCTCATCACGGACGGCCGGCGCAGGCACCTGACAGCCGTGCTGGTGGACGAAGCGCTTGGCCGCGTTGTCTCGATGCAGCATGTCGGCTATTTGCAGCGATGGCTTCTCCTGGCGCGCGCCCAGAAGCAGACCCTGCGGATCGTGAGCGAGGAACCGATTGGGTTCGAGCTTTCCGCCACGGCACTCCGGCATGGGTTGCCGCGCACCACGATGCAGCGCGCGCTCGAGGCGCTCGAGCACCAGCATCTCCTGCGCCGAGATCTCGCCGGGACTGCGGCAATCTGGCGATTCGAGGACCCGTTCATGCGGGCATGGCTCGCTACGCTTGGGAATCATTGATCCTGAACCGCAGGGGCGGTCATTTCGACGTTCCCCTCGGAAACGCAGCGCTCGCCCCGGCGCCGTCTCAAGCCAGAAACACCCGGGCGTTGCGGAACAGGCGCATCCAGCCGCCGTCCTCCGACCACTCCTTCGGCTGCCAGGAGTGCTGCACCGTGCGAAACACGCGTTCGGGATGCGGCATCACCGAGGTGACCCGGCCGTCGGCGCTGCAAAGGCCTGCGAGCCCCATTGCCGAGCCGTTCGGGTTGAAGGGATACTTCTCGGTCGGCTGCCCGCGGTTGTCGACGTACTGCAATGTCACCAGGCGCCGCGGCAGGAGGCCCGCGGCACCCGACCCCGGGTCGAACTCGGCCCGGCCTTCGCCGTGCGCCACCACGATGGGCAGCACCGAGTCCTGCATGCCTGCGAACAATACCGAGTGCGACTGCGGCACGCGCACCAGGGTCAGACGCGCCTCGTACTGTTCGGATCGGTTGCGCACGAATCGCGGCCAGGCATCCGCCCCGGGAATCAGTTCCTTGAGGGCGGACAGCATCTGACAGCCGTTGCACACGCCCAGGGTGAACGTGGTGTCGCGCGCGAAGAACCCTGCAAATTCATCGCGCGCGCGCGGGTTGAACAGGATGGATTTCGCCCACCCTTCGCCCGCGCCGAGAACGTCGCCGTAGGAAAATCCGCCGCAGGCCACCAGCCCGTGAAACCTTCCCAAGCGCACCCGGCCGCTCAAGATATCGGTCATGTGCACATCGAAGGCATCGAATCCCGCGCGGGTGAACACCGCCGCCATCTCCGTCTGGCTGTTGACGCCCTGCTCGCGCAGGATGGCAACGGCGGGACGAGCGCCGTTCGAGATGTAAGGCGCAGCAACATCCTCTCCGGGATCGTAGGTCAGGCTCGCATGCAGCCCCGGGTCGGCCGCATCGGTCAGCCGCGAATACTCCTCCCGGGCGCAGTCGGGATTGTCGCGCATCTCCTGGATGCGGAACGACACCTCGCTCCAGCGCCGGTGCAATTCGAGGCGCGAAGCCGAGTAAACCCCGCGGCCCGAGATTTGCAACCGCACCTCGACGGATCCGGGCAGCGGCGCTCCAATGTCGCGCCACAGCGAATCCAACCCATGGCGCGCCAAGATCCCTT
The DNA here is from genome assembly GCA_963702735.1 of uncultured Gammaproteobacteria bacterium. Taxonomy (GTDB): domain Bacteria; phylum Pseudomonadota; class Gammaproteobacteria; order Steroidobacterales; family Steroidobacteraceae; genus Bog-1198. The sequence goes on from CAVPDW010000006.1 coordinate 486,061, forward strand.
CGATCTCGGGAACGCGGGCCGCAGGCACCTGCAGCACCGCACCCGGCTCTTCGGCGAAGCATGCGGCGATCGCATCAGGCACCTTCCCCAAATCGATGTCCAGGCCGCAATGCGAGGCAAAGGCCATTTCAAGCAGCGTGATCAGCACACCGCCATCCGAGCGGTCGTGGTATGCGAGCAGCAGGCCGTGATCCTTCAATTCCCGCAGCGCCGAAGACAAGGCGAGCAAGAGCACGGGGCTGTCGAGATCCGCCGGTTCGCCACCGCTCCTGCCGTGCACCTGCGCCCAGCAGCTTCCGCCCAGCCGGTTCTTGCCGGCCCCCAAATCGATGAGCACCAGGCGCGAGGGCTGCGTCAGATCGAGTTCAGGCGTCAAGGTTGACCGTGCATCCCGAACCGGCGCGAACGCAGAGACGATCAGCGACACAGGGGCAATCACGGCATGCTCCCCGGCAGCATCGGTCCACGCGGTTCTCATGGATAGCGAGTCCTTGCCGACCGGGATGGTGATCCCTAATGATGCACACAGCTCTACTCCCACTGCATGCACCGTGGCGTACAGGTCGGCATCCTCGCCGGGCTCGCCGCAGGCTGCCATCCAGTTCGCGGACAAGCGGATGTCGGTGAGCGCGTGAATGTCCGCGGCGAGAATGTTGGTAATCGCCTCGGCCACGGCCAAACGTCCGGACGCGGGCGCACTCAACACCGCGGCAGGCGTCCGCTCTCCCATGGCCATCGCTTCGCCGCCATAGCCGTCGTAGCTGTTCAAGCTCACCGCAACGTCGGCGACCGGCACCTGCCAGGGTCCCACCATCTGATCCCGGCTGATCAATCCGCCGACAGTGCGGTCGCCGATGGTGATGAGGAACGACTTGTCTGCAACGGCCGGCAGACACAGCAACCGGTCGAGCGACTCTGCGATGCTCGCTCCCGAGGTCGAGAGCGGCGCCGCCGTCTTATGCGTCGTGCGCACGTTGCGGGTCATGCGCGGCGCCTTGCCCAACACCACATCCAGGGCCAAATCGACCGGGTTCGCGCGCAGCAGCGAGTCGGTCACGAGCAGGCGGCCGTCCCCGGTGATCTCACCCACCACCGCATAGGGGCAGCGCTCGCGCTCGCACAGGGCGGCGAAGGCGGGTTCGCTTCCCGGGACGAGAGCCAGCACATAGCGCTCCTGCGCTTCATTGCACCAGATTTCCATCGGCGACAATTCGGATTCGGCGCTGGGAATCTTCCGCAAATCGATGCGTCCGCCGCGACGGCTGTGTGCGATGGCCTCAGGCAGGGCGTTCGACAGCCCGCCCGCGCCGACGTCATGTATCAGCAGGATGGGATTCGCGTCGCCCAAGGCCCAGCAGCGGTCGATGACCTCCTGGGCGCGCCGTTGAATTTCCGCATTGCCGCGTTGCACCGAGGCGAAGTCCAATTCGGAGGAACTTTGCCCGCTTCCCACCGATGAGGCCGCCCCTCCCCCCAATCCGATCAACATTGACGGTCCGCCGAGCACGACCAGCGGCGCGCCGATCACGACGTCCTTCTTTTCCACATCGCGCCGCCGCACATTGCCGAGCCCGCCGGCAATCATGATGGGCTTGTGGTAGCCGCGGATCACCGTCCGGCCGGCTTCCGTTCCCGCCTGCTCGAAGGTGCGAAAATATCCGCAGATGTTGGGGCGCCCGAATTCGTTGTTGAACGCTGCCGCCCCCAAGGGCGCTGCGATCATGATGTCGAGTGCCGAAGCTATCCGTTCCGGTTTGCCGAAGTCGCTTTCCCAGGGCTGCGGCATATCGGGAATCTTGAGGTTAGACACCGAGAAACCGGTCAATCCGGCCTTGGGCTTGGCCCCGATCCCCGTCGCGCCCTCGTCGCGAATCTCGCCGCCCGCGCCGGTGGCGGCTCCCGCAAACGGCGAGATCGCGGTCGGGTGATTGTGCGTCTCGACCTTCATCAGGATATCGACGGGCTCGAGCGTGCCCGCGTAGCGATGGGTCAAGGGATCGGGGAAAAATCGCGTGCCGCTGCCGCCCTCGATGACGGCCGCATTGTCGCGATAGGCCGAGAGCACGCCGCCGGGATTGCGCGCATAGGTCGCCCGAATCATCGCGAACAACGACATGGATTTAGGTGTGCCGTCGACGATGAATTCGGCATTGAATATCTTGTGCCGGCAATGTTCGGAATTCGCCTGCGCGAACATCATGAGCTCGACGTCGGTGGGATCGCGCCCGAGCCTGCCGAATGCCCCCGCCAGGTAGTCGACCTCCTCGCTCGACAGTGCCAGGCCCCAGTCGCGATTGGCCCTTTCCAAGGCGGCGCGGCCGTCTCCCTTCAAGGCGACGGTGCGCAGCGGCCGTGCCGCCGCACCGTGAAACAACCCTTCAGGCTCGATCGAATCGATCCATATCGACTCGGTCATGCGATCGTGCAGGTGAGCCGCGAGCCTGCGCAGTTCCTCCTCCCTCAACTCGGTCGTGGACTCGATGAAGTACACCGTGCCGCGCTCGACTCGCCGCACCGCATCGAGGCCGCAGACGTGCACGATGTCGGTGGCCTTGCTGGACCACGGGGACTCCGTGCCGACGCGCGGCGTGACGAGCACCCGCCGACCGCGCTCGGCAGGCGGCGCCGCACGCGAACCGTAGGTCAAGAGCTTGCCCAGCAGCTCGAGTTCGGAACCCTTAAGGGGCCGGCGGTCGTCGATGAAGTGCAGCCAGCGGGAGGACAGGGCCGAGACGCGTGGGTCCCGGTCGCGCATAGCGCGCAACGAATGGTCTATGCGAAATTGCGACAGCGCCGGCGCGCCGATGAGGCTAAACATGGATCATTTCGGCGGGCATACGGCTATTTGCGAGCGTTGGAATCTCCGCCGGGCGTGTAAATGGGGACGGGGAATTGCGAGACATTCGAGCCTTCCAGAGCCACGATCTTGCTGACCCCCTGCTTTTTGACCTCGTCGATGCGCAGCACCGAATGCATGGGCAGATAGGTGCGCTTTACATCGTTGAATTCGGCCTTTATCTTCTCCTCGGCGGGGTCGACGACCACGGTCGAGCGTTCGCCGAAGACCAATTCCTCGACCTCGATGAAGCCGAATAGGCTGCCGTGACTCACTTTTCGGGCGTATATCTCGTAAACCTTGCCCTGATTTACGAACTGAACTTTGAAAATGTGACTCGCGGCCATTTAGAAGGCTCCAACCATTGCTAGTATTTCACCATATTATACGGGCACTTAGCGCAAACCTGTCGACCCGTGGGAGGGACTGAATATGGCCTTGCGCTTACGCGTCGTCAGCGAACATGCCGCCCGCCTGGGAGAGCAATCCACCAAAGTGTTCGGTGTCCACGGCGGCACCATCGGGCGTTCGACCGACAATGAGTGGATTCTACCCGACCCTGAGCGTTACCTCTCGGGCAAACACGCACGCGTCGATTTTCGGGCCGGAAACTACGTTCTGGTCGATACCAGTTCCAACGGCACCTACGTCAACGGCGCCCAGGTGCCGCTCGGCAAGTACCACGATTACCAGCTGCGCGACGGCGATTATGTGCGCCTCGGTGAATACGAACTGCTGGTCAGCATCGACAAGAGCAATGACTTTCCACCCGAGGAAAGCGCCATTGTCGCGTACGACGGACAGGACCCCTCCTCGGCGGTCAAGAAATCCACCGCCAACGACCTCGGCGCGGATTTGGACCTGAGCCAGCTGCTCGAACCGAGCGACATCTCGATGGGCGATTCGGGCGTGCGCCCCCGCGACGCCTACGGCCAGGCTGTGCTCGGCCGTTCGGATGATTCCCTGCATCTGCAGCGCGACACTGAGGGCAATGCGGCCGGCACTCCCTGGCACATGATGACCCGGCCGCTCAAGGTCGAAGGCCGCACCACAGCTGCTCTCATAGCCGACGCCGGTGCGGCGCCCGCGGCGCGTGCACAGACTCCCGCATTGTTCGACGGCGATTTCGATGTGGGCCTGAACGCCTTCTGCCGCGGCGCAGGCATCGATCCGCGCAGCATAGGCGCCGAGGCGCGCGGCTCGGCACTCCAGCTCGCCGGCCAACTGCTGCGCGAAGCGGTCCTCGGCTTGATGGAGCTGAACCAGAGCCGCAACGAATTTCGCAACCGGTTCCGCATATCGCCGCCCGCCGACGACGGTCCGGAATCGCCGCTGAATTTTTCCAAGGGAGTCGATGAAGCGCTGGTGCGGCTGCTGACCACCCTGTCGACCCGCGCGGGTTCCGTCGAAGCGATTCGCTACAACATCCGCGAGCTCAAGGCACAGAATCCCGCATCGCTCACCGCCACCCGGGCGGCGTTCGAGGAATTCCTCGGGCGGGTGAACCCCTCGGAACTCGAGGAGCGCTTCGACCGGGCTACCAAGCGCGGCGTCTTCACGTCGCAAAACAAGGCGAAGTACTGGGATCTGTACGCAGAGATGTTCGCGGGGCTGTCACAGCGGCCGGCGGACGGGTTTCCGCATCTGTTTACCGAGACTTTCGCGAAGGCCTATGAGGCGAAATTTCGCACTCTGGTTCCGCCGCGGCGCGGCACCTTCGGTGCCGATCGAGTCGAGGACATCGACCCTGACAGTCAAGCAGTCGGCGATCCTTGAGGTGCCCCGTGCGGCTCCTGGTCGTAGAAGACGATGACATCGTCGCCGACGCCATCACGCGCGGTCTGGCCGCCGCCAACTATTCCGTTCATCGCGTCGCCAACGCCGAGGCCGCACACGCTGCTCTCTTGAACGAAGAGTTCGCGATGGCCGTGATCGACGTCGGCCTTCCGGGCGCGGACGGATTGTCCCTGGTACGTCGACTGCGAAGCACGGGCAAATCCCTGCCCACGCTGATACTGACCGCCCGCTGCACCCTGACCGACAAGGTCAAGGCCTTGGACCTCGGCGCCGACGATTTCTTGAGCAAGCCCTTCGAAGCAGCGGAGTTGGCCGCCCGGTGCAGGGCGCTGATGAGGCGTGCAAGCGGGGCGGCCGGCGGCACCGTCAAACTCAATCGCATGAGCGTCGACCTGGTCGGCAAGCGGCTGTGCGTCGATGACGCCGAAGTGGTCCTCACGGCCCGTGAATGGCTGGTGCTCGAGTGTCTGGTGCGGCGCGTCGGATTGATCGTCTCCAAGGAGCGTCTGCAGCAGGCTGTGGCCAACCCGGACCACGACATCACTCCAAACGCCGTGGAAGTCCACATCTCGCGGTTGCGCGCCAAACTCGGCAGCGCCGCCGTCGTGCGCAGCCTGCGCGGCCTGGGGTACCGTCTGGAAGAAGCGAAGCCCGTGTGACATCGTCCATCAGCCGTCAATTGATATTTTGGCTGGCGGTGCCGCTGATGCTGTTGGCGCTGTGCGGGGCCCTGGTGCACTACTTCAACAGCGTGGCACCCGGGGTCATCAGCAGCGATCGGCGGCTCAAGGGGGCCGCCAATGCCCTGATGGCTCATGTGCTGATCAAGAACGGGCAGGTGAGCGTCGATACCGGCACTGAGATCAAGCCGCCCCTGCCGGCACCCGACTCGATCAGATACGCGCTGCGCGACACTCAAGGCCGGCTGCTCGCCGGCGACCCACAGTTGCCCGTGACCGCGATGAGCAGCGACAGCAGCCAGCTGTTCGCAATGGCGCAGGTCGATCACCGCAGCCTGCGCACGCTCGTCACGCGGTTCGACACCCGTGCCGGCGTCATATTCATCACGGTTGCGGACATTCAGGCCGGCGCCGAGCCCGCGGCACGCTTCGGCTTCATGAGCACCCTGCTCTGGGATTTCGTGCAGTTGGACGTGACCTTGGTTCTGGTGTGGGTGGGCATCCAGCTCGGCCTGCGCCCTGTCAGACGGCTGCGCGACGAGATCGCCGACCGCTCGCCGCTCGATTTGCGCCCCATCGTCGAAACATCCGTACCGCGCGAAATCGCGCCTGTGGTGGTCACACTCAACCGGCTGTTTTCCATGCTGCGCGCAGCCGTGCAATCGCAGCAGCAATTCATCGCCAACACCGCGCATCAGTTGCGCACCCCGATCACCGGCATGCAGGCGCAATTGGACGTGCTGGTCGCAGAACCCGCGGCCCAGCCGATCAGGAACCGATTGCTGACGCTTCAGGAAGGCATCCGCCAGCTTGCGCACTCCGCCAACCAATTGCTCACCCTGGCGCGTGCCGACCCCGCTGCGAACGTGGCGGCGAAGAATCAACCGGTGGATTTGAAGGCCATGGTCGGCGAAGCGGCGGCCAGGTTCTTCGATCGCGCCTTGCAGGCCAACATCGACTTGGGCGTCGATGCGATGCCGGCCACCGTTTCTGCCGATCCATCGCTGCTCGATGATTTACTTAGCAACCTGGTGGACAACGCGCTGAAATACACCCCCGCAGGGGGCAGCGTCACGCTCAGCGCAGGTACGCATAACGGCCGGCCCTTCATAGGCGTGGAGGACACCGGTCCAGGGATACCGGAGGCGGATCGCCACAGGGTGCGGCAAAGATTTTTTCGATTGCCCAATTCACCCGGACACGGCAGCGGCTTAGGATTGGCCATCGTCGAAGAAATAGCACGTCTATACGGCGCCTCGGTGTCGATCGGCACCGGGGCGAAGGACGTGGGTACGAAGTTCGTCGTGCTGTTCCCTTAAGATCAATCGCCCCAGCAAGTCGCGACGGTGGAGGTTCCGCTCACCGTCTGCACGCCGAGCTGATTGACGGAGAGTGACCCGCACGCGGTGTCCTGCGCCTGCTGCCCCACCGGCGTCGCGGTGAGAATGTAGCTGGGCGTTCCCGCGGGCTGGGCGGGATCGGGCACCGTGGCGGTCAACGTGTAGTAGCCGTTGCCGAAGGGCATGTTCGTCATCGGCGTCGTGCCGGCAGTGGCGTAGCCCAGGTAGGCCTCGATATTGGAATACGCATTCGTCGTGGTGAACAGCCGCTCCTCCCTGCCCGCCAGATCCAGCAACGCTGACTTGGCCTCCGTGCGCCGCGACTTCTGAATTTGGCTGGAATAGGAGGTGATGGCGATGGTCGCCAGGATGGTCACTATCGCGACGGTTACCATGAGCTCGATCAGGGTGAACCCGGACGATGCATGCTTTGTCGATTCCAATGGCGTTGACATAGATGATGGCTCCAACGGTTAGCGGCGCTCGACCCAGGTCAATCGCTTGGACTTGGTGTTCGGCGGGATGTTGACCTCCTGCGACGAAGGGCTGCCGGTCACGGTCTGATAAATGATGTTCGAGGTATTTTGCGCGGTGGTCACCACGTAGACGCTGCCCGTGGCATTCGTCTCGACACCCGCCGCCAATGGGTCATTCGCCACCGTGCCCTGATTGTTGATGAACGTGGGGAACGCGTTGGTGAATATGCCTCCGTTGGCGACGGACAGCACGTAGGTGAAGCCCGAATCCAAGTTGCTGCTGCAGGATGTGGGCACATTATCGGCGGGAACGGTGGAATCCACCAGGATTGCGCCCTGGAAGTACACCGGATTGAAGATAACTTGCTCCTCGAGGCCCGCCGGGGTCGTGACCCCGCCCACCAAGCTCGCATACCACCCGAATTTGTTGTTCCCCGACGTGCACGCAGTGCTGCCCTGCCAGCAAACCGTCACATTGGTTCCTTCGACCACACCGGTCGCGACCGCCGGAGAACCGGTGGTGATGGCGGTGAAGGTCTGCGCCGTGAGGCTGGAAGTGGACGCAGTGGTTGTGGGAACCGGAATCGTGTACGGCGAGGTTAGCCCCGTCGCCGCGTTCGTCGCGGCGAGGCTGGCGTATTGCATACCCGAGATTGAGTTCCACGCCGACATGTTCCAGTCCCAGACTCCGTAGATCGCCTGGGCGCCGCTGGCAAAGCTCACCGGCGTCGTGTTGGTGACCTGGGTTCTTTGCCCGGTCGCAAATTCGATCATGAGCCGCTGCGGGCCTCCGCCCGCCGTACTGGATATCGCCAGCAATTGCGTGCTGATCGGTTGACCCGTCGCCGTCGTGAACAGAGGCGCGGACGCCGCGGCCCAATTGGAGGGATTGGCGCTGGTCAGATCGAATCGCCAAATGTTGCCCCTCAAGTCGCCGGCGTACACATAGTCGGTGATGTGATCGCCGTCCAAATCGACGGGCGTGACATAGGCGATGCCGTTGCCGCCCGCCTGACCCGTGCTCAGGTAGTAGAACGTCTCGACCGGCGTGCCTGAACCGGAGACACTGACCGTCATCACGTAGATGCCGGCATCCCCGGTCGAGCTGCCGAAGCCATTGCCGAAAATGACCGCCCATTGGCCGTTGTGCAGGCGGCGGATCTGCGGAGTGCCGAAGGTGTTGCCGAGATTGCCCCCGCAGGAGGTTGGCGCGATTGCACAGGTGATGGTCGATGGATTCCATTCGCCCACCACCACGCTCGATGCGTTGGCCTCGCTGAAATTGCCCGGATTGGTGATGTCGAGCGCGTAGATCGCCGCGCCGCCGGTGCCCAGGCCGCCGACCAGCCAGGTATGCCAAACTCCGCCGTAGAACAGGTCGCCGGTTCCCGGAGTTTGGTCCACGAAGAAATTGTGGCCGTATTGCGGGTTGGCAAAGTCGAGACTTGCATCGACACAGAGCGCGCTGGCGCCGATGGCCGGGGTGACGCCGTGGATGTTCTGCACCTGCGATTGCGTCTGAGCGTGGTTGGTGCAGTTGGTGGATGTCGTCGAATTCGCCGCACTCAGCAGCGTCGAACCCGGCATGTAGGCGAGGACTTCCTGGCCGTCGTTGGGTGTGCCGCTGTTGTTGATCAGGTTTCCGCCGCTGTCCAGCGAGCCGGCGCGAAATCCGTGCAGAAAGCCGTCGTTCGCTCCCACGTAGACGACGTTGAGGCGCGACAGTTCGGCGGAAACGTACTGCAGGTAGGTCTGAGTGCCCGTGTTCTCCACCATCGAATCGCCCGATTGCAGGTTATCCGTCCAGGTCGCCGTGTACGGCGATATGGGCGGTCCCACCCAGGTCGGGCTGGAGTCGACGATATCGCCCAATATGCTGGCGCGTGAGCGATACAAACCGACACCCGCGGTGTTGACTTCATTGGTGCGGCTGCCGCGCAGGAAAAACAATCGTGAGGAGGTTTCCGTCGCATCGAGCGCATCCAGATTGGCTTCCTGGCTGGAATTGAGATTGCCGGCCGTATTCGTCCATTCGAACGGAATACCGACGCTGTTGGCCGTATCCCAGGTCATCATGACGCGGCCGAGGGTGCCCGGTGTAGCGGTCGTCGGTCCGGAGGCGCCGGTTGTGGCGCATCCGCCGCCCGCCGAGGGGGCTCCGGTGGTCGTGCCGTTCAACAGACACCCCGCGTCCCAATTCGCGGTACTGCTCACCGTGACCACACCGGCGGTATCGATCAATGTATTCGCCGTCACCGTGCCGCTCCAAGTGCTCGGGTCGTAGAAGGCGAAGAATGCCTGAGTGGTCGTTTCGACCTTCGCGGATTCCTTCTCGTTGACGGTCGCGGAGCTTCCCGATGTCACTTGCGGCGCGGCTTTGAAGCACATGATCTCATGGATGTTGGTGCTGCCGCCGGTGGAGCCGGCGAAGCCGAACAGGAGGGTGCTGGGCATCGCGCCGTTGTATGCGGTGATGTTCTGATTGGTGATGACGGACTGGTAGGCCGCTCCGCTCAGGCTGTATGAAAGACTGAGCACACCGGCCGGGGTGATTTTCAAATTGTAGAAAATCGGAGTGGCGGCACCGCGGCTCATCGCGCTCTCGTTGGCGATATTCACACCCGAGAGTATCGAATACCCGCCGGGGATGGCCATGTAGTCGAGAATGGTGACATTCTGCCCCGGGGTGGTTGAGGAGTAGGTGAACGTTTCGGCAGTGCCGTTACGGCCGGCGCTCGAGGACGCGTTGTTCGACATCGTGACCGTCGTCGAACCGATGGCGGTAATGATGGTGTTGGCCGGGATGTAGTGATCCGGGTCGGTGATGGTCGCACCCACAATCATACTGAGCGGCAGCGGAGTCGGAATCGACGTGATGGTATTGCTGTTTCGGGTGACCTTGCCGGCAACGGTGCCGGTCACGGTCGAACCGCCGGTGGTCACCGCCACGGGGTTCGACGGATCGGAGTAGTTCCAGAGGTAGCCCGACTGACAGGTCGCCGCCACCGCGGCCTGCTGCTGGGCGGAGGTCAACGACGAAGGATAATAAGTCGAGTAGTTGGCGTTGAGGTAAGTCCACGACACATTGCCGGCGCCCCGCAAGCCGATGCGATCGCCCTGCTGTTCGGTGGCATGGTTAGTTGTGCTCGCTATGCCGGTGGCGGTGTTGTCGGATCCATTCAGGAAGTTGCCGTACTCGTCGATACCGAGGCCTATGTAGCCGCCGGTCACCCCGTCGATGATCGGGTGTCCGCCGATGTTTCCCGGATTCGAACAGGTGTAGGCCAAGCTGCCGCCCTCGGAGCCGATACTGGGAGTGACCGAGCCGTCCATCATGAAGAAGCTGATGCCGTCGGCACCGTCCCCGACGCCGCCGCCGGAATCGCCGCGGTAGGTCACCGACTTGAAGGTGATCTGCACGCCGTTGGTCGCATCGAACGGCGTCTGAGATATGATCGCGCCGCCTTCGTTGTGTCCGTAGGGATACCCGTTGGTAAAGCGCAGCGCGCCGTTCTTGGCCGGATCGGGCAGGGTCTGCGTGGTGCCGCTTGCGCCGTTGGCGCCGCCCACCAGATTCTCGCCGAAGTAGTACGCGGACTGCACTCCCAAGCACCCGGGCAACGGGCCGGGGCTGGCGCCGACAGTGGTGCCCGATTTCGCCGTCAGGCAGGCGCCGCGAAAGAAGTACCAGGTGTTGGTGGTGGACGAACCCGTGAAATCTTCCGAGAAGACGGCCTGCGCATCGCTCCTGCGCGCCGCGAACAAGGCGAACAGGATGAGCGATCCCGCCATCAGATGTTTGGTGTTCATGGTCATCCTGGTAACGGAAGTGGCATGGAGCGGCATGTTATAGCCCGCCTCTGTTGTTGGAACTCGAATAAACCGCGTAGGTGCTCTCCACCACCGCGGCGGTGTTGCCGTTGCCGCCGTAGCCGACGGCATCGATCTGGAATACTTCGCCAGGCACGTTCGGATCGGCGGATGGGCCGGCGTCTGAAATATAGAAAGTCGGAGTGGAGAAATAATTGTTGCTGCTCGCGGCGCTCGCCGCCGCCACGGTCATCCCGGGTGGAAGGTAGGTCACACCGACACTGGCTGTCCCGGCGACCGCCCACGGGACGGTCGTGACGCTGGGGGTCGACAGCCACAGCTTGTTGGAGCAAATCTGCCCTTGAAGAGCGTTGCCGTCGAGCAGCGCGTTGCACACCACCGGGGCGGTCCCCGAATTGCTGATGAGCCATTGTTCGGCGTAGGTCTGCGCGCTTTCTGCCGCCTGCAGGGCGCGCTGCTTCTCGCGCATGTTGCCGGCTATTTTTTCCTGCATGCCGAAGCTGCGGAACATGCTGAGCGCCATGATGGTAACCACCAGCAGCAGCAGCAGGCTCGACACCAGAACGACGCCGCGCTGCAAATGTCGCACTCGATAAGTTGGTGTAATCATGTGGTGGGACCCGTCTGATTCATTACATCGACGACTCGCTGGATGGTGATGAACTGCGCCTGACCCTGGTTCGCCGCGGTATACAGGGGGTTCAGCAAAGTGAGCGTGATCTGCACCGAGATGACGTTCTGCCAGTTGCCTGCGGTCATCTGGCTGGCATTGAGATAGGTGTCGACATTGTTGCCGGAGGCGCCCAAATTCGTCTTCACTCCATACAGCACGCCCAAGCTGGTCACGCCGTTCACCAAGGTGTAGGGCGTGCCGTTCATGGTGCAGACCAGCTGACCGCTGGGTACGCCCGGCACCACTGCGAATTGATTGACGTAGAGAATGTTGGCGCCGCCGACGGGATTGAGATTGGATAACCCGCTGCAATTCAAAATGCCGTCCTGGGGTGCCGTCATGTAGCGCACCGAGATCGAATCGCCCGGTGCAACTGCGCTGTAGGTGCCGGTGATTCCCTGAGAGTTCGCGAAAGCGCCGCTCGCGACCAGCGTGCCGCCCAGGGTATTGGTGGTCGGATCAGGGAAGTAGCTGGCCGCCTGGATGACATCGGTCATGAGCGTCATCGCCATCCGCTCGCTGTCCTGCATTTGTTCGAGCTGGTTCTGACTCAGAAAGACCGCTTTGTTGGTATTGACGATGGTGACCAGGGCAAGCGCTATGAACAGCCCGATGCCCATCGCAATCATGATTTCCAGCAGCGTAAAGCCCCGTTGGCGAATGGCGCGCATGGCTTAGGGCTCCACGTACAAGGTGTAGGTCGGCGCGAACGTCCCGGTCGTCCCGGTCGTGGTGCCGGCGGCGGCCTGAGAATTCAGGGCAACGGTCTTTTCGCTCCAGGTGACCGCGATGGTGCAATTGACCGGTATGGCATTCGGGCACGTCACGGTGGTGACGGGGCTCTGGCTCGGCAGCAGCGCACTCATGGCCCTCGCCCAGGTGTGTAAATCGAATGCGGCGAGCACGGCGGGCGCGCAGGGAGGCGGCGCGGCGCCGCCCAGATAGCAATCCGTCGGTCCTGCCGCGGTCGCATTCAGAGTGGCGTCGGAGAGGGTCGTGCCGGTGATGGTCAACGGCGAAGGCGCCAGTCCCGCCGCCCAATAGGAGCGGTTGGCGTGCATGGCGGATGCAAGTCCCGCCGCTTGGATCGCGACCAAAGAGCGCGTGCTGGCGGAGCCGGTGCTGGCATAGACCAGGGCCTGAATCTTGGCGATTCCCAAAAGTCCGATGCAGGTGACGAACAGCGCCACCATGACCTCGATCAGCGTGAACCCGCCCGCGCTTCGTCGACTCATTGACATGTGACACCGTTGGTCGTAGTGCCATAGGTTTGCGAAACGATCATTCCCACCAGATTGACGGACAGACACCGCGTCCAATTGGTGTTGTTGGTACTGTCGTGCAGCTCCATCAACGTGCCGTTGGCAATGCCATTGGCATAACCCTCGCGATTGAAGGTGACGGCAGCCACGGCGTTGGTCGCGACAAAGGTGTCGGTGCCCGAAAACGGCTTTTGTATGCGCAACAACACATCGGTACCGGCATCGAAGGCGGCATTGCCGTTTGCGTCCGAAAACACGATCCATCCGCTTTGCCAGGTGTTCGGGCCGGTGCAGGTCGCCCCATCACTCGACACGCATACGGTCACGGGTTGCCCTTCCTTAACCGCCTCGGAACGGGCGTACTGCATGTCGCCGAGCAGGCCGTTGATTTCGGCGGCAATGCGATTGGAATTGGTGACGTAGCGGAACGACGGAATGCCGATGGCCAGAAGTACCGACACCACCGCCATGGCGATGATCGTTTCCACCAATGTAAAGCCGGATAGTCTTTTCAACGTCATGTCTCCGCAGCTGGGAGGCATGCTAGACGTTGAGCCTTACGCGAAGCTGACGAGACGAGGGAAACCGGCCGGAATGAGACGCCGTTCTCAGAACAGGGGGTAACTAACCCCGGGGGCCGGGCTACGCAGTGACCGCCCGCGAGCATGACCGCCGCTTGGGCGTCCTCGAGCCAGTAGTCGTAGCCAGGAATCGTTTGCGCGATCAACCCTTCGGCTTGCGCCGCGCAACGGCCTTGTCGAAATCCTCCAATAGATCGGGCATCGTCATGGCGATTGAGAACTCGCGGAGCCACCTGCGCACGAATTCTAGGTTCGCATCGGGGTGAACGTCCAAGAGGCCTTCGATATCCTCCATGTCCTTCGGACGATGTGCAAACGCCTTCATGATCAAGAGGTCTTCCACCTGCGGCAGCCGCAATCGGATGCCGCCCACCTCGTGAACCTGGCTGCGATCGAGTGCCTCCTGCTCGAATGACAGTCCCCCAAGAGACAGGTCAATATCGATTCTTGAGGCCGAATGCCTCAGCAGTAGCATGCGAGAGCGGCGGGCAAACCCCAGCGGATCTGCGATTCGGGGCGTAATACCGTGGTCTGCTGCGGCGGATAAGGTTGCCGGCCAATCGCCTTCGGGCAGCATCATGAGGGCGTCGACATCCCGGGTCAGCCGTGCACGACCCAGTATTGAAGCCGCCACGCCTCCGATTAGCATTGCGGGCACACCTGAGGCGTCCAGCCACGCTCCAAGATCCGCGAGCGCCGCCAGAAGCGACGCCGGGACGCGATCAGGCACTCAACGCCTCTCGAAGGCTTGCCCAACGGCTTCGCACTTCCTGGACCGCATTCTCGCGTTCGGCATGGTCCGCGAAAAGATCGCGGGACTCCATTAAGGAGGCTAGCTGCCGGAGCTTCGTTTCCATGGATGTACGCCGCAACTCTTCGAGTTCGAACGCCCTTACCAAAGCCCAGCGCTCGGTGTAGAGGCGAGCTTCCTCAGGGGTAACGGATGGCATGGAGTAATTGTACTCCCGCCCCCCCTGTTACCTCGCGCTATATCCCCGGCCCTCGACGCAGGCCGTCATCGCACGCATGTAGTCGGAGCCGTTCTGTGCCACCTGCCCTGCCTGCTGCGAGGCCCACTGCTGGCATTCGGCCTTGTCCTTGGCCTGTTGTTCGGGGCTCTGGCCGTTCTTCGGGTACATGAATATCTGGCCGGCGACGTCCCCGCCATTGCCGGGTCCCGGCCCGCCATTTGGCGCTGCGGCAGGGCCGCCGGGTGCCGCGCCCTCGGCAGGCGCACCACCCGAATCCATCGCCGGCGGCGGGTCGGTCGCCACATAGCCGTCGTAGTCCGGGTTATAGGTGTAGTACACGTCGTTGGCGTAGTAGTACGGAATGCCGCCGTACCAATAAGTCGCGTAGGCCAGCGGCAGAAACGGCAGGAACCACGAGAATCCTACGCCATAGTAGGCACGAGGCCAGAAGCCGCCATGCCAATATCCGCCCCGCCAGTAGGCGCCGGTGGAATAGCCGTGCCCGTAGCCGCCGTATCCATAGCCGTGTCCGTAGCCGCCGTATCCGTAACCATGTCCGTTATAGGCTCCCGGGCGACCATAGGCGCCGGCAGCTCCCCGATAGCCCCCAGAATAGCCATGGGCATAGCCTGCGCCGCCGTAGCCCCGAAATCCGCCGGCTGCGGCGTAATGAGCGCCGCCGCCGAAGTGGCCGGCCGAAGCGTGCCCGCCACCGCCGAAATGACCACCTGCGGCATGACCGCCCCCGCCGTGACCGCCACCGTGCGATTGTGCCCACGCGGGGGTCGTGATTGCCAGGATCGACCCCAGAACGCCGGCCGCCAGAACAAAACCCCTGCCCTTGGTACTCATGACTGTTCCTTACTTTGAACCCTTAATACATCAGACCTACCCTGTACAACGCGGTTCAAGCTGTTCGGTGCACATAACACACGCTTAATTCCGCAGCGCCGCATTGAACATAATGTACGCGGTACGACCCGGTGCCGGCTCAAAAAATCGAGAATTCGTTTCGTCGACGATCACAGAACCCACATAGGCTCGATTGGCGAGGTTATCAAGGCGGGCGTATTCGCTGAAGCGCCAATGTCTCGTTTCTTGCTCGAATCCGGCCCGCAGGTTCGCCACCCAGAAGGCCGCGGCGGCATCGGAATTGCGGTCATCCACATAGATCCTGGCGCGGCCTTGGCATTCCAGCGTGGCTGAGAACGCACGCGGCGCATAGCTCCAGGTGATACCGGCGTACAGGGAATTCATCGGTACCGCCGGCAGGTAGTCGCCAGCGGCAACGGTCTTGTAGTTCGCCGGCAGGGGCCCTCCCGGGTGCGCCAGCGGGTTGCACGGAGCGGCGATGCAAGTCTCATAGGCCTGGCCCACCACCGCGCGGATATACGTGTAGGCCAGCCTGCCGCTGAAGCCTTCCGCCCAGGTTGTATCGACCGCGAGTTCCAGACCGCGGCGATTGGTCGCGCCGATATTCTGATCCACGGTTCTGCCGTTGAAGTTCTGCAGCACCGCGAGCTCATCTTCCGTTTGGATATAGAAGGCAGCCAAATCGGCCTTCACCCTCCCGGTGCCGGCCTTGACGCCGACTTCATAGTTGTCGCTGCGCGCGGGCTTCAAGCCGAAATTCAGCCCCGGCAGGCTGCCGTCGGCGGAACGATAGGCCAGATCGTTCAAGGTCGGGGTTTCGAAGCCTTTGCCGTACGAGGCATATAAATTGACCGCGGAGCTCGCTCGAAAGGTCACGCCTCCGACAGGGTCGACCGCCGAGTAGCGCGCACCGCTATCCGCGCCGTCGATCACCGGTATGTGGCCATGAGAGCTGACCTCCACCAGGTTGTTGCGCACGCCCGCGATCAAGCGCCAGCGCGCATCCGGATCCCACTGCACTTGCAAATACTGGTCGAAGTCATAGACATGATTGGCTTCATCGCGGCGCAGGGCCCCCTCGACCCCCAGATCCGCACCCGCGTAATTCAGGTATCCCCGGCGCGCCTCGGCCAGATCGTCGTAGGCGACCCCTGCGACCACCTGAAGAGGTGAACCGAAGACATCGCGGCTATCCGTCACGTGCGAATCGACGCCCCAGTAGGCACGGTTCAAATCGATGATGCCGCCGGGACTCAGCGGCGTACTCTTCTCGGTGGCCTGCGGGATCGCTTGATATTGGGTGGTGGCGCGATGCCCTGCATAGACCATGGCCGAGAGCTCATCGTGGTCGCTCAATCGATCGTCGAGCACGGTGCCCAGCTGCTCCTGATCGAGAGACTTGCGGGTGTCGTACAGAAGCGCGCCGACTCCTGCCTGGCGCGGGTCCGATGCGAGCTGCGTGCGCGTCAGGCCGAGAGGGTCCTGCACGAACGGCGTCTCGATCACATTGGCGATCACGGTCAATTTAGCGTTATCACTCAAGCCGAGGCGCAGCTTTGAATTGAAATTGTCGCGCTCCGCGCTGCTATGGTCTCGATACCCGTCGGTTTGAAAGTGCGCGGCATCCAGCACGTAGTTGACGGTTCCGTCGTCGCCTTCGGTCTTGAGGGCGTAGCGCTGGGTGTTGAAGGTGCCGTACTGCGCGGCGCCCTCGACCATGCGGCCCGGCTTCGCGTCCTCGGTGAAGATCGAGATCACGCCGCCCGACGAATTGCCGTACAGCGCCGAAAACGGGCCTCGGAGAACTTCGATGTGATCGGCGGATCCCAAGTCGAACTGTGAAAACTGCCCCTGACCGTCGGGCATGGTGCCCGGGATGCCGTCGGAGTACAGGCGCAGCCCGCGCACGCCGAAACTCGAACGCGCGCCGAATCCGCGCACCGACAACTGCAGATCCTGGGCGTAGTTCTGCCGGCTTTGCACCGAAACGCCCGGTACGGTGATCAACGACTCCGAGAGATTGACCTCGAGCTGGCCGACCGACAGCGCACGCCGATCGACGCGATCGATGGACACGGGCAAGTCGCGGCTGGATTCGGCGACTCGCGTGGCGGTGACGACGATGGTGTCGAGCGCAGTATCGGTTTCTCCCATCGCGCCCGAGACGACGGCCCCCGCACCTAACATAACGCCCGCAATCGATCCCGCAATTCGACCCTGCATTTGGGGGAGCCTAGCGCCAACCCCGCGCGCCCGTCCCAGAGATAATCATTAAACTGGCGCGAGCGAACCCCATGTTTTGCCGTGTGCGGCAAATTGCCGTGATCCAGGTGGCAATTCACGCCCTTCAGGGGTTATCGTCGTTGTCGATACCTTCGATGTGGGTAACATCGTGAAACGGTTATGGGCCTTCAATGGATTGATGAGCTCGGCGGCATTGCTGGTGCCGATGCTGGCTGTGCCTGAATCGCGCATTCAAACCGCAGCGGCGGGCGCCGCTGCGCAGGCGACGGCGCACGTGAACTTCAAGATCGTCATCCCGAAGGTTCTGTACTTGCACGTGGCAGGCGTCGGCGATCGCGAGGCGCAGACCGTGGCGATCATGAGCAACAGCCGCAACGTATGGCTGACGGCTACGTTGCGCACGCCGCAGACCCAAGGTACGGACGCAGCCGCCCACGGCAACGTCATTCTTACCGCCGCCGCGCGCAAGGTAATCGCGCAGGACACCGCGTGCACGTTGAGCGGGCCTCGCGCGGGCCGCGCAGCCGCAGGCGCAGCCCAGCTCGTCTGCACCGCCTCGATGCCCTAGCCCGTCGTCACCGTTCGGTGACGCGCAGCTCATTTTCTCGACAGGTTCACACCGCCGCATTCGGCACGGCGCAGCCGGGCTTGCGAACCAGTGCTCAAAAATCGCGCAATATCGGCAGGCGCAGCCGGAACTTTAACGCTCGCTCATCGAAGTGCGACCTGGTTCAACGTGCCTGTAAGGCGATCCCCTAGTATCGCGGCTGAATCGCATCGTTTCACCGCACAGGAAGCAGATAATGAACATTTCGACTGCCTTGAAAGCACTCTTGGGTACGGCGGCACTGTCCCTTCCGCTCGCGGCCACTGCGGCTTCGACTTACTCCACGGGCACCGGCGCCCTCACGGCATCGGCGACGGTAAATTTCACCGTGGTCATTCCGCAGGTTCTGTACCTGCGCGTAGGTACAGGTTCCACCTACACCACCGGCGCCTACACGACCAACGCCACCACCGATCTGGTGACATTTACTCTCGCTGCGGGCACGTCGGGCAACGGCACTGCCGTGGCAGGCACGGGCGGCGATCTTAACAATGGCGTCGAGACCGCGGCCGTGGTCAGCAACGGCGGCAACGTCACCCTGAGCGCCACGGCGGCCGCGGCCGGCCTCTCCGACGGTAACGGCGATTTCATCCCGTTTTCGCAGATCACCACTGCGGCGACCGCGCTGACGGGCACTTACACCTTGCTGCCTGCTCCCGTTCTTACCAACGGCACCAGCGCCAGCGTTCTGCTCACCGCATCGGCGGCCAAGGTCGTGCAGGCGGACGCGAAATGGACCTTCGGCTATGCCAACACCGCCGCCTATGCGAGCGGCACCTACGGTGGTGTCGGCGTCAATAACAGCCTCGTGACTTATACGGCGACGATGCCGTAAGCGCGTCAGATCACGATGTCCCGATGCGCGCCTACCCGCAATCGACCCGGGCTTGCGGGCCCCAAATGATTCCGGCTGGCCGGGTCTTGCGGTGCAGGCCCTATTGGCTGCACCGCAGTTCGGTGGGCGCCGTCCTGCTGGCGGCCGCGGGTTCCGTTCAGGGCTACACGGTCACTTTGACCCCGGCTTCGCCGAGAGCGGTTTACCTTCAGGTCGGCAACGGTACGTTTGCCGGCAAGACCAACTGCATGGGTTCAGGCAGCGATTGCTATTCATCGGGCGGCACGCCGGTGAACAACGGCACCGTCAACACGGTATCGGTGACCCTGGCAACCGCGGTGGTGGGCAATGGCACCGCGCAGGCCATGACCACCAACAGCACGCAGGCCGACAGCTTTTGGGACGGCTACGCGTATTGCACAGTTCCTGCGCAGTTGTACATCGGCGGCTTTTATCGCACCACCGGCGCCGCCACCGCCGCGGCCCAAGTCACGGCGACGGTACCGGCGGCGTTGACCAACGGCGCCGGCGGCACCATTAGGTTCTCACAAATTTCGTGGACATCGAGCGGCAGCGGGGATACCGCGGCCAACGGCTTCCTCCCCGAAATATTTCCGGGGGGCACCTTCGTCAACGGTGGAACCCAGACCGTGGGCTCCATGGCCAGCAACACGTGGAACGAGAGCTGCTGGAACTTTTCCTATTTGAACACCGCCGTGCCGGGGGCCGGTACCTACACCGGTTCGGTGCTCTACACGATGACCTCGCCTTGAGCATCGTTCGGCGTTCAACTTTTTTTTTGGGCCTGGCATTTAGCATAATCTGGGCTGCAGCGGCGCACGCAAAATCGATGACCGTCGATGATTCGGGCTCTGTGGCCATCGAGCCGACAGTGCTCATGCGCTGGAAGACCGCCGTGCCGACGCGCACGGCCGCGGGCAAGTTGATGGTCGGCACCATGACGGTTCGGGTGCACATCAACGTCATGCCCTGGCTCAAGCACTCGGGACGTATTTATCTGGCGTTGCCGGCACAGCAGCCCGGCCCCATCAGCCTGTCGTGGAGCACTCAAGGGCGATTTCTGCCCGGGCAGCTCGTCTCCGGCAATCGTGTGCTTATCTATTCAGGCCCCATCACGACGCCATTCATGGAAGACACGTTGACGTTTCAGTTCAGTGTCGCCGGGACTTTGATGCAGCGCGCCGTTCCCGTCACTTATCACTTCGAGATGGATGAGGAATGATCATGCGACGCAATTTCCCGGTTCTGTTCTGTCTGTTCGTGCTCGTGCCTTTAGGCGTCGTGCACGCGCAGGGATTCGCGGCCCTGGTGTCGCCGCCGCGCTTCGAACTTGCGACCAAGCCGGGCAAGACCTTGCGCGGCGTGATCGAGATAAGCAATCGATCGACCACGCCCGGCCGGTACGTGATACATACCGCGGACTGGAGCCTGTCGCGGGATTTCAGCGTCAGTTTCCAAGACGATCTGCAGCCCGGCAGTTGCCGCCCCTGGGTCGCACTCGAGCGCCCCAACGTCGAGATTTTCGGCGGCGGAACCATGCGCTACCGCTTCGATGTGGCGGTGCCCGCGGACGCACCGGCGGGCGAATGCCGCTTTGCGGTAATGATCGAAGGAGCCGAACCTTCGGTCGCGTTGAGCCAGGGGCTCAGCATGCCCGTCACCGGACGCATCGGCGTCATCGTCTACGTGAATGTCGGCGACGGCACGCCCGAGATCGAAATTCTGGGACCGAAGATCGCGACGCTCAATGGTCAGCAGGTCCCGACACTGCGCATACACAACGGCGGCACCGCGCACGGCCGCGTGAGCGGCTTTCTGACCGGCACGGATGCGAAGGGAAACTCCTACGACTTTACCCCGGCGGATTTTCCCATTCTGCCGCACGAAGAGCGTGAGCTGTTCTTGACTCCTTCGACACCCACGAACGATCACCCGACGCTCACCTTTCCGGTCACCGTCAAGGGCACTCTGGAGTGGGGAAAACAAAAGACCGAGCTCAACCAGCGATTTGAATGAAGTCACGTGCCAACCTCACCCCCCGACTCGCGTTCGGCCTGTGCGGGCTGGGTGGGATGGTTTGGCTGGGCGCGGCCCATGCGCAGTCGGCGACGCCATCGGCGGTCGCGCCTTCGCCGCCCACGCCGTCATCTGCAGCCACGACCTGGAGCGCCGCGAATCTGCCCGGCACCAATGTTTATCAGGATAAGCTCATCGACGGCGGTGCGCTGGTCCCCGATGTCTCCAAGGGCGACACGGATACCGCCAGCGACCAGGGGCTGACCCGATCATTGCAAATCGACGGTGTGGTCAGCGCGCTGAGCTCGCGCGGCGGCGGGGCCTCAACAAATCTCGACGAGAATGGCATCCTCGCCAAGTCGCAGTGGGAAACGGTCGGCTACGGGGCCTGGTCACTCGACGCCTCCGCACGCGCGGGGGGATCAGGCGGGCCCGGCGAACAGGGCCAGGGCGGTTCGATCACGCTCCGGGAGCGCGCCATGCCCTTCGACGGCGGTTGGCAGGCCGACAATGCCGTGGGCGACCTCAACACCCCTGACATCGGCCTGGCGCGACTTGAACCGCGCTTCATCTTGCCGACCAGCCTGATGCAGGGCCTCGCCACGGAATGGCGCGGCCCCGAGGGTCTGCAGGTGGTCGCCGCAGGCGGAGTCCCCGGTTTGTACAACGGCATTGTGGTGCCCGATTTCCAGACGCTGGGCGGAACGACCGCGACCGCAGGCGCGCAGTGGTCTCCTGCATCCCACTGGACGGTCGGCAGCCAGTTCATCGAAGCTCGCGACACCAATCTCGCCATCGGTACAGCAGTCGATGGCGACACGCGTTTTTCCTCGAACAGCGAGCTTCTCACAGCGGCCTGGAAGGATGGCGGCGAGCGCCTTGACCTGAATCTCGTGGATGGCGACATCAGCGGCAAGAGCAATGCTGTCGGCGGCTGGGCCGACGGCTCGATAACCCAGGGCCGCTTTCAGCAAAACGCCGGGCTGTTTCGGATCGATCCGAATATGACGTGGGGAAATCAGGTGATCGCGAACGACATGGAGGGCGGCTATTACCGTCTCGACTATCAGGGCCGGCGTTGGATGACCGATGTCGGCATCGACGAAGTGCGTTCGGTGTCGGGGCTCGGCTCCGACACCACCTTCCTCACCGGCGATGCGCACTACCAATTGTCGCGCGACTGGGGTGTCGGCGGCATCGCCAACGTAAGCCGCACCGACGGCGGCACTGCATGGTCATTGGAAGGCTTTGTCGATCACCCCAACGTCTGGGGCGCCGGACGCGCACAGGGCGACTTCGCAAGAACTCAAATGGGCCAGGATGTCCGGCTGACGCTGAATCAGGCGTGGGCGACACCCGTCGGCATTCGATTCAGCACGTCCGCCTACGTCGAGCAATTCAGCGGCGCCATACCCGACGGTGTGCAGCAGGACAGCACCGTACTTGGATTGGGCGCGGTCGGCGGCGGCCAAATGACGTCCAAATTGGGGTTGGAGGGCAATGTCAATTGGGCCGGCGCCGTGCAGGGCCGAGCCGCGCCGGGGGTATCGGCCAATGTCTCGTTGACCTATCGCCTGTCCTACGCGTGGGAGATCTTGGTCACTTATTACGACAGCCGTACCGGGTCCTGGACTCCGCCAACGGTGGAATCGCCGCTGTCGCCGCCGCTGGCGACCACCATTCCGGCGCTGGACGAACGCGGCATATTTCTGACCCTTCGCTACAAGCGCGCGGCGGGATCGCACTTCGCGCCTCTGGGCGGCGGCCCCGGAGCCGGCTCAGGTGAGATTTCGGGAGTCGTCTATCTCGATGCCAACAACAACGGGCAACTCGACGCCGGCGAGAGCGGTGCGCCCAATGTCACGGTGCTGCTGGATGGGCGATTCTCCGTGCAGACCGACGGCGCCGGCCGCTTCCACTTCCCGGTGGTGGTGACCGGTCATCACGTCATTACCGTGATTCCCGATAACCTCCCCCTGCCGTGGGTTTTGAGCAATGCAGGGCGCGCGGAGATCGATGTCAAGACACGAGACCGCACCGAGGTCAGCATCGCCGCGCAGCGCCCGCGCTAGAGCCGATCGGACTGATACACCACACGCCCCCCGACCACGGTTTGCAATACCTTGATGTCGGCGATCTGCTCCGCGGGAATGTCGAGGAAATTGCGGTCCAGGACGATCAGGTCCGCCAGTTTTCCCGCCTCGAGCGAACCGGTCTCGCGGTCCTGATGCAGCTCATAGGAGGAGTTCATGGTGATTGCCCGCAGCACTTCGCGGCGCGACAGGCCCTGATCCTCGCTCAAGCGGCCCGAGTACTTAGGCAGAGCGGAGGGCGCGTTGGTGCGCGTGACCCCCACCTTGAGCGCGAACCATTCATCGAGAGGGTCCACCGGCCAGTCGCTGCCGTAGGCGATGCGCGCGCCCGCGGCCGCGAGAAACCCCGCCGGCTCCATGTATTTGAAACGCGCCGGCCCCAGGTATTCGCGCGCACCCTCCATGGTGTCGGGCGCCTGCTTCTCCCATTGAAACGACAGCACCGGTATCGCGTTCAATTGCCGGTAGCGCGGGAAATCCGCCGGATCGACAATCTCGTCGTGAGCGATGGCGGCGCGGATGTCGCGGTCGGGGAATTGCCGCCGCAGCGCCGCGATGCCGTCGAGGCCTTCACGCACCGCGCGATCGCCGTCCGCATGCATGTGCGGCTCGAATCCGGCGCGCGCCGCTTCCACCAGCAGCGCGCTCAAGATGGGCGCGGGGAAGTACACGTCCGGCCCGCGGCTTAGGGAGGGCGCCCAATGCGGATTGGCGGGAGCCCCCTGCAGGCTCAGATAGGGCCGCAACATGGCTCCCGTGGACGCCGGCGCGGTGATCACCCCGTCGAGAAACAACTTCACGTTGCGCACCGTGAGCGTCGGTGCGGCCGCAATCTCGCCTTGGTCATAGCGCTGCGCGAGCATCTGCACCGCCGCTACCGCCGACTTCGGATCGCGCCCTTGAGGGGGAGTGATCAGCAGCGCGAAATGCGCGCGCGCAGTGAGCTTGCCCTGTCGCTGCACCGTGGAGAAGGCTTCGAGCGACGGGGCTTCCGCCGCAGCATCCAGGAACGTGGTGATTCCCTGCCTGCGAAGCGCGTCAAGCGCGGCCGCCGCCGCCTTGACGTTGTCGGCCGGCGTGGGCGGCGGAATCAATTTCGCGACGAGCTCTTGCGCGGCATCCTCGAGAATTCCGCTGGGATTGCCGGATGCATCCCGGCCCACCTTGCCGCCGAGGGGATCCTGTGTCTGCGCGGTGACCCCCGCCGCATCCAAGGCGCGCGTGTTGACCAGCGCCGTGTGGCCGAAGGATGATTCTATGAATACCGGCCGCTGTGTCTTGAGCGCGTCCAAGGTCTTAACATCGGTGTGAGTGCCCGCCGGCAGCATGCCCTCCTGGAACCAATTCACGACCTCGAGCCAGGCATCCGGCTCGCCCGCCTTGTTCCGATCGAGACAGGCCTGAACCCGCGCCTGCATCTGCGCGACGCTCAGCTGCTCGTAGTTCAAGTTGCACTTGAGCAGCGTGCCTCCGCCCTGCAACGGATGCATGTGGCCGTCGACCAATCCAGGCATCAGCATCCGTCCGTGCAAATCGAACACCAGGGTCTTCGGGCCGATGTAAGCGGCGAGACCTGCCTCTGCGCCCACATAGACGATGCGCCCCGCGCGAATCGCCAGCGCCTGCCGCACGCTGTCCTGCGCGTCGACCGTATACACGTGCCCATG
Source organism: uncultured Gammaproteobacteria bacterium (assembly GCA_963702735.1). GTDB lineage: Bacteria > Pseudomonadota > Gammaproteobacteria > Steroidobacterales > Steroidobacteraceae > Bog-1198. The sequence continues at coordinate 510,864 of CAVPDW010000006.1, forward strand.
CCGATACACCATGTCCGCGGCGGCAGTCCCGCCGCGGGCCGCGCCGGGCAGCGCCGTCGCGGCAATCAGCGCCGCCGCCGCAGCGATCAGCGCGGTCGCCGTGACCGGCGCTCGTTCAGACGGCATCGAGCGCCGCTCCCAGATCCGCAATCAGGTCCCCGGCATCTTCGATGCCGACGGAGATGCGTATCAGTGCATCGGTGATTCCGATTCGGTCCCGCGTTTGCTTGGACACGCCCGAGTGCGTGGTGCTGGCGGGGTGCGACATCAAGGTCTCGGTGCCGCCCAGACTCACCGCGAGCTTGATCACCTGAAGGGCGTCGAGCAGGCGAAACGCCTCGGCTTCGCCGCCTTTGACCGCAAATCCGAATGTCGAACCGGCGCTCTGGCACTGCCGCCGGAACACCGTGTATCTGGGGTCATCCGCGCCCAGGAAACCAAGATAATTGACGCTCGCTATCTTCGGGTGGCCGCGCAGGAAATTCGCCACCAAGGCGGCATTCTCCGCGGACTTGTGCATGCGCAGCGACAGCGTCTCCATCGAGCGCATGATCATCCAGGCGGTATTGGGGTCCAGTTGGGTGCCGAGCGCGCCGCGCAATTTCTTCACCGGCCCCACCGCTTCGCGCGAGCCGACGACGCCGCCGGCGACCAGGTCCGAGTGTCCGCCCACGTACTTCGTCAGCGAATACATCACGAGGTCCGCACCGGCATTGAGCGGGCGCTGAAAAACGGGACCGAGAAAGGTGTTGTCGACCACCACAGGCGGCCGCCCCCCCGTCTGCCGCGCACCGATCTGCAATGAGGTTTCCCGCATCAAGTCCAGATCGACCAGGCTGTTGGTCGGATTGGCCGGGGTCTCCACGATGATCAGGCAGACCCTGCCTCCCGTCTCCGCGGCCCGCTGCGTCGCGCGCTGCGCCGCCTCGGCCACGGCGCCTTTGTCGTGACCCGCGGTGAAACTGACGGCGTTGACCCCGAACGCGGGCAAGGTCTTCTCGATGAGGGTTTCCGTGCCGCCGTACAAGGGCTGGCTCATCAGCACGACGTCGCCCGGCCGCACATGTGTCCAGAGCACCGTGGAAATCGCGGACATGCCGCTGGAAAAAACCGCCGCCGTTTCGCCCTCCTCCCACAATGCCAGCCGGTCCTCGAGCACCTCGAGGTTGGGATTGTTGAAGCGCGAGTAGACGAGACCCGAGGATTGTCCCGCACCCGGTTCGCGCCGGCCCGAGGTGAAATCGAAGAAGTCCTTGCCGTCCTGTGCCGTCTTGAAGACGAAGGTCGAGGTCAGAAAGATCGGCGGTTTGAGCGAGCCTTCCGATAGACTCGGGTCATAGCCGTAGCCCATCATCTGAGTTTCGGGCTTGAGCACGTGTTTGCCGATTTTGCGCTTATGATAGGAGTCGTAACTCACGCTTCCCCCCAATGAGTCGATTAATTGAGCGCAATATAACCCGTCGGCCGGAATGCGTGGAATGATTCAACCCCTGACTCTGCTCATCGCGGGCACCACCTTCTTCACCACGCTTGCCGGCGGCCTGCTGGCGCTCAAGCTGCGCGACAAGCTGCACTTGATTCTGGGATTCAGCGCCGGGGCGGTCATCGGCGTGGCGTTTTTCGACCTGCTTCCCGAAGCGGTCGATTTTGGCGGGAAGTATCACGGCGCGGCGGCGATCATGTCGTGCAGCGCGCTTGGATTCCTGTCGTACCTGGTGCTCGATCGAATCCTGCTGTTTCACGGCAACGACGCGGCTCGAGGCCCTTTCGCCGCCGGCGTGCTGTGCATTCACAGCCTACTGGACGGACTCGCCATCGGGTTCGCGTTTCAAACCTCGCATCGGGTCGGACTCGTGGTCGCCATCGCGGTGCTCACGCACGACTTCTCCGACGGCATCAACACCATGAACGTGGTGCTGAAGAATCAAGGGCGCACCTCGCAGGCGATTCGCTGGCTCGTGCTGGACGCGCTGGCGCCCGTGGCGGGAATCGTCGCGACTTATTTTTTCACTCTGCCCAGCCATGAGTTCGGAATTGCGCTCGCGCTGTTCGCCGGTTTCTTCCTGTACATCGGCGCCAGCGATCTGATTCCGGAGAGCTATCACGCCCATCCGAAGTTTCTCACCACCGCCATGACCCTAGCGGGGGCGGCCGTTCTGTATTTGGCGATCGCGCTAATCGGGCAATGACGAGGGGATCGCGTCCCGTCCGGTCGCGGCGCTGCCGGCCGAGGCCGCCATGATGCTGGCGATCGCAGCCCACTGGATCCAGCTCAGGGATTCGCCTAGAAACAGCAGGCCCGCGACGGCGCCCAACGCCGGATCGAGGCTCATGAGCACTCCGACGGTCCGGGTCGGCAGCCGCGGCATTGCCAGCATTTCTAGAGAATAGGGAATCGCGCTCGACAGCAGCGCCACCAAGAGCGCGGTGGGCAATATCGCAGGCGAAAGCATCTGCATGCCGGCCTGCGCGGCGCCGATGGGCGCGATCACGATGGCGCCGATCGACATGCCCAAAGCCGTGGTCCGGCCGCCGTGCGCGGCGCCTGCCTTGCGTCCGAAATGAATATAGAGGGCCCAAAAGGCGCCTGCGGCGAGGCCGCAGCCCACCCCCAGGAGGTCAAGCTGCGCGGCGCCCAAGCCGATCGGCAGCAGGGCGAGCAATCCTGCGCCCGCCATCAGAATCCACACGAAATCGACGGCGCGCCGCGAGGCGGCCATGGCCAGCGCAAGCGGTCCCGTGAATTCCAGGGCAACCGCTATGCCGAGAGGAATGTATCGCAGCGACAGGTAGAAGAAGAAATTCATCCACCCGAGCGCCAATCCGTAGATGAGAACCACGCGTATCTCGCCCGGTCGCAGCCGCAGGCGCCAGGGTCGCCACACGGCCAACAACATGATCGCGGACAGAGCGAGGCGCAGCGCCGCCGTACCGGAGGCTCCCACGGCGGGGAATAAGCCCTTGGCCATCGTGGCGCCGAGTTGAAAGCAGAGCATGGCGGCGATCAGAATCGCCACGGGTAGGACGACGTTATCTTTCTTGAGCCTCAAGCGTCGGAGCTGTCCGCGTGCGCCTTGTCGGAAAGTTGCAAATGCTTCATCACTCGATGGAGATTCCTGCGGATCTCGTTGAGGTGCCCGATGTTGGCGATCGTCTTCATCGCCTCCTTCAGAGGCTGCAAAGGATAGCCGCCGTAGGCGCCGGCGTCCGGAACATCGCAGGTCACCGACGATCGGCCGGCCAGAACGACGTTGTCCCCGAGCGTGATGTGGGCGGTGACCACTGAATTGCCGCCTGTGACGAATTGGCGGCCTATCTTGGTCGATCCGCCCATCATGAATCCGGCCGTGAAAAAACCGTTCTCGCCCAGGTCGCAGTTGTGGGCGATGTGGCAGATATTGTCGAGCTTGGTGCCGGAACGTATGTATGTCGAGGTCAGCGTTGCGCGATCGATTGCGCAATTGCTGCCGATTTCCACTCCATCGCCGATTTCCACGTTGCCGAGATGCGGGATCTTCCGCGGTTTGCCGTCGGCATCGACGGCGTAGCCGAAGCCGTCGCTGCCGATGCTGGTGTGCGGATGTACCTCACAGTCCTCCCCGATGCGGCAGCCCGCTCCCACGAATACATGCGCGTGCAGCACCGTGCGCTCGCCGATCCGCGCATCGTTCTCCACCACCGCGTGAGCGCCGATCATGCAGCCGCGGCCTACGATGGCGCGCGCTCCGATCACGCAATAGGGTCCGAGAAAAGATCCTGCGCCGATCACCGCGTCCGCATGCACCACCGCGGTCGCATGGCGTTCGCCCCATTGCATGAATCGAAAGCACTTGCGGTCGAAGTATTTCAACAGGATGGCCATGCCCATGGATATGCATTGCACCGAGAAGCAGCAGCTGTCCGCGTCCCTCGCGGCATCGAGCGAGGCGACCATTTTCGCCGGAACGATGAGAATCGCGGGCTTGCGCAGCCGTGCTTCGGCCAGTTGCGCCGCATCGCTCGCGTAGACCAAGCTTCCCGTGGAGGCGGCTTCGGGAACGTTGCAATGACTTGCGGACAGCTCCAGGTTGCCGTGCAAATATGTAAAGACGTCCGAATGCCGGTTCTCGATGGTCTGAGCGGTGAGCATGCCTTGTCCCTCACAGATCCCACTGGTAAATGCCCCGCGGAGTATGATCGTAAATCGCGCCCGGTGCGAACAATCATGCATGACCCAATCGACAAATTCCTCGCAGAGCGCCCCTTGATGATTCTGGACGGCGCCCTGGCGACCGAACTGGAATGCCGCGGCGCGGATCTCAAGGATCCCCTCTGGTCGGCAAAGTGCCTGATCGAGCGGCCCGAGCTGATTCGCGCCGTGCATCTCGACTACTTCCGTGCCGGAGCCGACGTCGCCACCGCGGCGACCTATCAGGCCACCTTCGAGGGCTTCGCGCGCCGCGGCATCGATGCGCAGGAGGCGGCGCGACTGATGCGGGAAGCCGTATCGCTGGCGCTCTGCGCGCGCGATGAGTTTTGGGCCGTCGACGCCTATCGGGCCGATCGCCTGCGGCCCCTGGTCGCCGCATCCATCGGCCCGTACGGCGCGATGCTGGCGGACGGCTCGGAATACCGGGGCGGCTATGCGCTGGATGACGCTGCCCTTGCCGATTTCCACCGCCCTCGCCTGCGCGTGCTGGCGGACGCCGGCGCCGACCTTCTGGCCTGCGAGACCATCCCATCCTTGCGCGAAGCTCGGGTGTTGGCGAGGCTGCTCGGTGAATTTCCGCAGGCCTGCGCGTGGATCAGTTTTTCCTGCAAGGACGGCGAACACAACAGCGAGGGGGAGAACATCGGCGCGTGCGTCGCGCAGCTCCAAGCTTTCCCGCAGGTCGTCGCGGTGGGAGTGAACTGTACCGCGCCGCAATTCATCACGCCGCTGCTGCGCCGCATGCGCGCAAGCACGGACAGGCCCCTGGCTATCTATCCCAATTCGGGTGAAATCTACGACGCCTCGTCCAAGCACTGGAGCACCGGCGGCAGCGGCGGGCCGTCATTGGGTGATCGGGCGATGGAATGGCAGCGGGAGGGAGCGCGCCTCATCGGCGGCTGCTGCCGCACCGGACCTGACGATATTCGCGGCGTGAAGCAATGCACCCGATCCGCGCACGCTGCATAGCGGCCGGCCTGGCGGCATTCGCCAGTCTCGCGCACGCCGCCGGCTCAACCTGCGCCAAGCAGGCCGGCGTCGCGATCGCGGTGCCGGGCGGCACGGTGTGCACGTCGATCGATGACCCGGCGCTCTCGCCTCGGCAACCCGTGCTGCGCGATTGGATCGAGCGCTCCGCGCGAATCGTCGCGCTATACTACGGACGCTTTCCCGCGCCCTTCGTCATGCTCGATATTCACGGCGCACCGGGCCGCGGCGTGCGCGGCGGCCGCACCTCCGACGAATCCGGGCTGGTGATTCAGGTGACGGTGGGACGCGACGTCGCCGGGGAAGAGCTGGCCGCGGACTGGGTGCTGGTGCACGAAATGGTGCATCTCGCGCTGCCCGAAGTGGGGCCGCGCCACAATTGGCTGGCCGAGGGTATCGCAACCTATGTCGAGGGTGTCGCGCGCGCGCAATTCGGCAATCGCGACATTGCGGACGTATGGGCGGAATACCGGCATTCCATGCCGCTCGGTCTGCCGCATGCCGGGGAAGGCGGCATGGACCAGACGCCGACCTGGGGACGCACCTACTGGGGCGGCGCCCTGTATTGTCTGCAGGCCGATGTCGCCATACGCGAGCAAACCGCCAACCGGGCCGGGCTGCAGACGGCGCTGCGGGCCATTTTGAATGAGACCGGCGGCTTTGCGAACGAGCGCGGCATCGATGAGGTCTTGAGAATGGGCGATGCGGCCACGGGCACCGGAGTGCTCGAGAATCTGTACGGTGAAATCAAGGCCACGGCGCTCTCGCCCGATCTTGATCAATTGTGGTCCCGGCTCGGCGTTCCGCAGGACCCGAAGTCCGAGGCCTTCGACGACCGCGCGCCGCTCGCGGCGGTGCGCATCGCCATCACCGCACGGCAACCCGCGCGTTAGTGTTCCGAAAAGTGCGGCTCGCGCTTCTCGAAGAAGGCGCGCACGCCTTCAACGCAATCGTGCGTTTCCAGCGTCATTTCCTGCGCGCTGCGCTCGGCGCGCAATTGTTCCTGGAGCGAGTGATCGAAGGTCGAGGCGTGCAGGGCGCGTATTTGGCCGAGCACCGCGCAGGGCCCCGTTGCCAGACGGTGCGCCACCGTTTGCGCGCGCATCACCACCTCGGCGGCGGGCACCACGGCATAGGCGAGACCCCATTCGAGCGCCGTCTTTGCGTCGATTCGTTCGGCCAGCATCAATGACGACAGCGACCGGCCCGCACCGATGCGCCGCGCCAGGTGAAAAGTGATTCCCGCATCGGGCACCAGCCCCAGGCGCGCGAACGACGGAAGAAAATACGCATTGTCGCCCGCGATGATGATGTCGCTGGCGAGCGCCAGACTCATGCCGGCGCCCACCGCAGCGCCGTTGACCGCCGCGATGATCGGAAAACGAAAGCCGCTCAAGCGCAGAATCAAGGGATCCATGAAGCGTCGCATCTCGAAATGCGCACGCTGCCGCGCCTCCTGGGTTTTCAGATCGACCGAATGCAGATCCAAGCCGCTGCAAAAGACATCGTTGCTGCCGGTGATGACGACGGCCCGGGCCCCGCCCTCGCCCTTTTGAATTTGATCGAGCGCCAGGTGCATGGCGCGGATGATGGTGATATCGATTGCGTTGCTCACCGCCGATCGTTGTATCGCGAGAGTCGCGACCCCGTCGGACACGGTGAACGAAAGAGTATTCATGTGCTGGACCCTCCCCACATTCGCCATTGCAACCGCGAGTTCCGGTCAGCGCCCCGGCGGATTCTGTTAACCCGCACTTCAACCGGAAGCGCATGTTGCGATCATGCCCCCAACCCAAGATCGCCGCAAGGAGCGAAGGTCCCGGAAGGCCGCGCCGTTGCGCGCCGGCGCATAAAGCCGCAAACTTCCGCCGCGCATGAGCGCCCAAATCGGAGATAAGATGATGAGGACACGTGATGGGCGCACATGCGCCGGGCGCCGCCGCGCGGCACTGCTGAGCTCGAGCGCGGCGATTCTGCTCGCCTGGATCGCACCGGTAACGGCCGGCGAGCCGGCCTTGAGCGAGATACCGTCGGTCTTCGTGCCGCGCGAGGGAACCTTCGACTACCTGAAGCGCGAAGTCATGATTCCGATGCGCGACGGCGTCAAGCTGAAAACCGTCATTCTCATTCCGCGGGGCGCGCACCGTGCGCCGATCCTGCTGTCCCGCACTCCCTATGGTGCGACGGAGCGCATCTCGAAGAACAGCAGCGCGCATCTGGCGGAGGTGATCGACAGCACCGACGTCGCGGACGACGCCGTCGAGAGCGGCGGCTATATTCGCGTAATGCAGGATGTGCGCGGAAAACATGGGTCGGAGGGCGACTACGTCATGACCCGCCCGCTGCGCGGGCCGCTCAATCCGACCGCCGTGGACCACTCCACGGATACCTACGACACCATCGATTGGCTGGTCAAGAATATTCCCGAGTCCAACGGCAAGGTGGGCATTCTCGGCATTTCGTACGACGGTTTCACCTCGCTCATGGCGCTGGTGAACCCGCATCCGGCGCTGCGTGCGGCGGTCCCCATCAACGCGATGGTGGATGGCTGGCGGGGCGACGATTGGTTCCACAACGGCGCCTTCCGTCTCGACAGCCTCACCTACTTTCACGGTCAGGAATCCAGCCGCGGCAGCGACATCCCGTGGTGGACCGATCACTACGACGACTACGACACCTGGTTGAGCGTGGGCTCGGCGTATGACATGGTGCGGCTGCACGGACTGGAGCAGGTGGGATTCACCGGCAAGGTCTTAAGCCACCCCGCCTACGACGCGTTCTGGCAGGAGCAGGCTCTGGACAAGATCCTCGCCAAGCAAGGGGTCACGGTGCCCGTCATGCTGGTGCACAGCCTGTGGGACCAAGAAGACATCTACGGCAACATCGCCCTCTACAAGGCGCTCAAGGCGCGCCAGGCCGACAATCCCAATCTCTACCTGATCATCGGACCCTGGTTCCATCACCAGGAGCGTCTCGACGGCAGCGCGATCGGTCAGATTCGCTTCGGCAGCGATACGGCGCGTTATTTCAGGCTGCACCTACTGCGGCCGTTCCTGGACCATTACCTCAAGGACGATCCCAAGCCCTTGGAACTGAGCCCTGTGACCGCCTACGAGACCGGCACCAATCGCTGGCTCGCGCTGCCCACATGGCCGAGCGGTTGCACGGCGGGGTGCGGCATCGAGCGCCGGAATCTCTACCTGCAAGCGGGCGGTGAATTGCGCTTAGGCGCATCCGAAGCCGCGGCTCCCGGCTTCGAGGCCTATGTATCCGATCCGGCAAAGCCCGTCCCATACCTGCCTCGTCCCATCCATATCGGCGGTGAAGAGGGCGAGACGAATTGGCAGACGTGGCTGGTGAGCGACCAACGGGACGCGGCGTCGCGCCCTGACGTCTTGAGTTTCACAACGCCCGTGTTGCAAGAACCGCTGAAGATCAGCGGCGAACCCATCGCCAATCTCATCGCCTCGACCACGGGTACCGACGGTGATTTCGTGGTCAAACTGATCGACGTTTATCCGGATGAAGTCGGCCGCGAGCCCCGGATGGGCGGCTATCAGCTGATGATATCCGCCGACATTCTGCGCGGCAGATATCGAGATTCGTTCAGCGAGCCGAAGGCCATACCACCCGACCAGAAACAGGTCTACCGCTTCGCGCTGCCCACCGCGAATCATGTGTTCCTGCCCGGGCACCGCATCATGGTGCAAGTGCAATCGAGCTGGTTTCCGGTGTACGACCGCAATCCGCAGACCTACGTGAACAATATCTTCTACGCCAAGCCCGCCGATTACAAAAAAGCGACCATCAAGATATTCGACGGCGGATCGAGCGCAAGCTTCGTCGAGTTGCCGGTGGTGCACCAGCGCTGAGCCGCTGCGGGGGCGATGGCGCCGGTATTGCCGGCATCATCGCCCCCGAGCGCTTACTTGTTCTCGCCTTCGTGCTTGTCGTTCTTCGGCGGCTTCGGGCGCTGCTGCTGCGGTTTCTGTTGCTGAGCTTTCGGCTGCTGAGCTTTCGGCTGCTGCGGCTTGGCCGCCTGCGGTTGTCCATATGCATGCGGCTGCCCATTGGCATGCGGCTGCCCGTACGCATGCTGCGCGTTTGCCCCCGGCGCCGGCTGCGCCCCGTGAGGCACTGCATTCGGCGCATTCGGCGCATTCGGCGCAAAGCCGCCGCGCGCGCCGACCACTCCGGGTGCGTTGAACGCAGCCGGTCGCGGCGTGGCGGCAATGGAAGGATGCCCTCCGTTGGCCCTCGCGGCCAGCGCGGGATTTCGACCCGCTTCTTGAATGTGCTGCCGCTGCAGCGGCGTCGGCGCCATATGACGCTCCTGCGCGAAGACCCGCTCCTGGGGGGTCGGCATGGCAGCAACGCCGTGCGGCCCGCCGTTGTAGCTCACCTTGTTGACGGTGACGTTGTTCACCACCGTCTCGTTATAGGTGTTGTGAATCACCGCGACGTTGACGTTGACGACGGCCCGGTTGTAGACGAAGCCATTGCCGGCCCAGCGTCCGCCCACGAAACCTACGCCGCCGTAGCCGTAACCATAATTTACGCCGCCGTAGAACCCGACATGCGGGCCCCAATAGCCGGCGTGGAACAGGTACACACCGCCCACGAAGCCCCAGTAGCCGGGCGTCCAAAGCAAGCCGTACTGCGGCGGTTGAACCCAGGTTCCGGGCACCCAGTAATATCCGCCGCCGCCCCAGGCCCAGTAGCCCGGTGTCCATAAATAACCCTCGGAAGGGCATGGGGGTTGCTCGTAATCCGGCAAAGGAGGCGGCGGTTCATTGGCCTGTACCTGCTCGCCTGCCGGCTCTTCGTAGGCAGGCGGCGGGGGCGGTTGGACCGGCGGCGGAGGCGGCGGCGCATAAACGCGCGCCGGCTGTGCAGTGACCACGCAGCCGCCGAGCAGAATTGCGCCCGCAAGGGCCGGCAGAGCGCCCGCCAGGGGCCGCGTGATGTGATTGGATCTCTTAAGTTTGCTCATGGTCACCCGCCGATTGAGAGTTGTTCGCAAAGCGTACGCAGCCGTCCGCCGCTCATAAAACATATAACGTCACACTCTGCGGATCGGCTGGAAAGTGAAGCGAATGTAACCCCCTCGGGTGACGCCAGGCGGCGACAGGGTTGCATTTAGGCGGCGGCTGGCGAAGCGTCGCCCGGTACCCGCACGGTACCGGGCTGCCGCAATCACCCTAACTGTCGAGCGCGCGCTTGAACGTCTCGGGCAAGAAAAATAATCCGAGCACCAGAGTCGCACCCGCCACGACGATGGGATACCAAAGACCGTAGTAGATGTCGCCGGTGGCAGCCACCATGGCGAATGCAGTGGTCGGCAGGAACCCCCCGAACCAGCCATTGCCGATGTGATACGGCAGCGACATGGCGGTGTAGCGAATGCGCGTCGGGAACAATTCCACCAACAGTGCGGCAATCGGGCCGTACACCATGGTCACGTAGAGCACCAGCACGAACAAAATCAAAACCACCATGGGTTTGTTGATGGCGGCTGGATCGGCCTTGTCGGGGTAACCCGCCGCCGCGAACATCGCCTTCGCTTCCTTTTGGAAGGCCGCGATGGCCACCTTGCGCTCCTTCCCGGTCACCACCTTCGGATCGGGGGCGGTCAAGGTGGTGGCGCCGCTGCGGATTTGCGCAATCGTCCCGGACGCCACATCCATTCTCTGGTAGGAGACGCCCGCCTTCGCCAAGAAGCTCTTGGCGATGTCGCAGGATGTCGAATCGAATGTGTTCTTGCCGATGGGATCGAACTGAAATGAGCATTCCTGCGGATTGGCGATCACCGTAACCGGCGCCGCGTTTTGCGCCGCGTACAGCGCAGGATTCGCGTACCGCGTAAGCGATTGGAACAGCGGGAAATAGGTGATCATTGCCAGCAGGCAGCCGGTCAAAATGATGGGCTTTCTGCCGATCTTATCCGACAGCCAGCCGAACAAAATGAACCCGGGGGTCGCCAACGCCAGCGCGATCGCCGTCATTACATTGGTGGTCGCGCCGTCGACCCGCAGCATCCTCTCCAGAAAGAACAGCGCATAGAACTGCCCCGTGTACCAAACCACCGCCTGGCCCATCACCGCGCCGAGCAGACAAATGAGCACTATCTTGAGGTTGCCCCAGCGAGCGAAGGCCTCCGTCAGCGGCGCCTTCGAGCCGCCGCCCGTGCCTTTCATCTTGAGAAACACCGGGCTCTCGGACAACTGCATGCGGATCCACAGAGACACCGCAAGCAGCACGATGGATAGCAGGAACGGTATGCGCCAGCCCCAGACCTTGAAGGCGTCCTCCCCCACCAGCGTGCGGCAGCCGATGACCACCAGCAACGCGGCGAACAAGCCGAGCGTCGCCGTGGTCTGAATCCAGCTCGTGAACAATCCGCGCTTGCCCCGCGGCGCGTGTTCGGCGACATAGGTCGCCGCACCACCGTATTCACCGCCCAGCGCCAGGCCCTGCAGCAGGCGCAATAGCACCAGCATGACGGGCGCGGCCACCCCGGCGGTCGCGTAACTCGGCAGCACGCCGACCAAGAACGTGGCGGCGCCCATGATGGTCATCGTGATCAGGAATGTGTATTTGCGTCCCACCAGATCGCCCAGCCGTCCGAATACCAGCGCGCCGAACGGTCTTACGGCGAAACCCGCCGCGAACGCCGCCAAGGCGAAGATGAAGCCGGTGGTTTCATTGACGCCGGAGAAGAACTGCGTGCTGATGATGGCCGCCAGAAGGCCGTAGAGATAGAAGTCGTACCACTCGAACACGGTGCCGAGCGAGGATGCCCCGATCACCAGCCATGAATCGCGCGCCGCCCGAAGGTCCCCCGACACCGGGTGGGTCGCAGATGTGCTTGCCATAATGTCTCCCGTTCTATGTATATTTATCGAGCAAAACCGGTTTATTTCTTCGGCGGCGCCGCGGTGATGGCCGCACGCAGCTCCGTGAGTTTAGCCTTGATCACCGCCGCGTTGTCGGGGCCCATCCTGATCAGCAATTTCTGTCCTGCGGACCGCGACTCGAGCCCCGGATCCGCGTAGGTATACATCACGTTCGGGCGAACCACGGCGATGGGCTGCGCGGGTTGCGGAGTCGCAAGGAGATGGTCGATCACCTGCACCAGCCGGTCGTTGAAGTAGCCGTTCGGGTATCCCAGATCCTGATAGGCCTGTTGAAAGAGCGGATAGAAATGCAGGTACGCGGCGGCGAGTTGCCGCATATCCAATTTGTCGACCACCGCCACCCAAGGCTGGTAGCGGCTGAAATTCCGCGGATCGAGGCTGGCGTGCATTTCGTCGCCGGTGACCATGAAGGAACCGGCGACCGTGCCGGTCGGGCGCTTCTGCACGGCCGCCTTCGGCCGCGGCAAATTGTCGACGGTGACGACGATGCGCCTGATGATGCCGTCGTGCAGCCAGTAGTCCTTCATCGCCGTCGCGCCCACCAGCTGGCCGAGAGCGTCGCTGATCGCGGCATCGCTGTCCGCGAGCGTCGGCAGAGGAGCGTTCGATGCCGCACCGCCGCTGTCGGGCACCGGATGTTGGATGGCAGGTTCCGCGGGCTCCGCCGGCGGTGCGGGCGGAGCCGTCACCGCAACGGGCGGCGTTGCCGCATGACGGCTCTCCAGGTAGTACCAGGTTCCCGCCGCGATCAAGACCACTGCCGCCGCCACGCCGATCACCGGCTTGTTGATCATCATCGTCCCTTCCCCCTAACCCGACCCGGCGCGCGCCATGCGCATTTGCAGCTCGTGCCGGCGATAATCGATCACCAGGGTATCGAGCAACCCCAGGGCATCCATCCCGATCAGAATCGCAGGTTGACCCACAAGATGCCACTGCTTGAATATGTACATGTCGGCGAACGTCACGCCCGCATCCTCGATTTGGATGGTGCCGAAGTGGATCGGGGGCATGGGCATGATCTCGCCATCCTGAACGTCCTTCGTGGCGCCGATGATTTGGTCCGGCTTGCCCCGAAACTCCATGTTGCGGCGAAAAAGGGCGCGTTGCAGCGCCATATTTGCGATGGTCGCCTGTCCACCCGTGTCGATGATGGCCTTGGTGGGGATGTCGCCGATCATCGCACTGACGACCACCAATGTGCCGTGTATGGCGTAGAACGGCACGTCCACGAATTCCCGCGGGGACCTCTCATTGCGGGAAAAGGTGATGACGATCTTGTCGTGCCGAAAGTCGATGTATACGCGTTTTCCCGCCAACCCTTCGCCTCCGAGTATCCCCTGAGCCCCGCCGAGGGCATCGGGGACGATGGGCAGGGTCGGGGAATCGACGGACAAATCGCCGACGCTGAGCGTATTCACGCGAATCGTCGGCACCGTGGCGAAGCCCGTGACGCCGCGCAGGATCACCGGCGGCGATTGATCGGTGGGGATTCCGAGCGCGAGTGCGACGAGCGCCGTGACGGCGCTGTGACTTGCGCCCGTGTCGAGAACCAAGCGGAACGGTCCGTGGCCGTTGATCATGACCGGCGCCCAGATGCGCCCGATCTGATCGCGCCGGGTGGGCGAGACGTAACGCGGTTCGGGCGCCTCGACCATGATGTCCGCGAGTTCTTCGGCGCTGGCGGCGGGGGATGTCGGAGGCGAGATCTCGGGGACCGTGCCCCCCGACCTTTGGGGATACAGCGCAAAGGCGCAAATGAAGGCAACGCAGGCGCCGAACCACGGTTTTTGGTGGCGCCATTGGCCTATTGATCTGCGAGCCGCGTGGTTCAATGCTGCAACCGCCTTCATCGAAGCATAGCACCGGGCTCGAGCCGTAACCAACGCCTGATTGGCAGGCGGTTTCAGGCGCCGTCTTGCGGATATGGCGCCGTATTGCGAACATCGGCCGATGAGCACCCGGATCACTCGCCGCGACTTCATGAACGGCATCGCCATTGCGGTGGCCGGCGCCGCCGGTGTGGACTTGTCGCCCGCGGGCGCCGCGGGCGGCGCCGGCGAGGGTGCTGCGCCTGCGCCGGTCTATCCTCCCGGCCGCGGCGGATTGCGCGGCAGCCACGCCGGCTCCTTCGAGGCCGCGCATCGGCTGCGCGACGGCTTGCCCTTCGATTTTTCGAAGGCGGACCTGCGCGAGCGCCACGACCTCGTCGTCGTCGGCGCCGGCATCAGCGGCCTGGCCGCCGCGCACTTCTACCGTCAGCGGCACCCGGGTGCCCGCGTTCTGCTTCTGGACACCAACGACGATTTCGGGGGGCACGCGAAGCGCAACGAGTTCGTCGTCGACGGGCAGACTCTGCTCGGCTACGGCGGCACCCAATCCATCGACAGCCCGGCGCACCACTGGGACGGGATCGCGAAGGCACTCTTAAAGGATCTCGGCATCGACGTGCGGCGCTTCGATGAGGCCTTCGACGCTGGGTTCTACGCACGCTGGAATTTGAGCCGCGGCGTGTTCTTCAAGAAGGAGGTATTCGGTGTCGATCGTCTGGTGCGGCGGCCCTTCGGTACGTGGCAGGAAGCGGATGAAGTTCCGCGCGACACTCGATCGCTGCGCGCCTACCTGGATCAGTTTCCGCTGAGCGCCGATGCGCGGGCGCAATTGTTCGAGATGATCTGGTCGGATCGCGACGTGCTCCCCGGCAAGACCGCGCAACAGCGGCGCGGCGTTCTCGAGCACTTGAGCTATCGCGACTTTCTCAAGCAGTATTGGCAAGCAAATGACGAGGTCCTGAAATTTCTGCAGACCCGCACGCACGACCTATGGGCGGTGGGCATCGACGCCGTGCCTGCGAGCGAGACTCTCACTTCGCCCGGCCTCAAGGCGCAGCGTGCGGCGCTGGGCGCGGAGCCTGAAGAACCCTATATCTACCACTTCCCCGACGGCAACGCGTCGATCGCCCGCATGCTTGTGCGACGGCTGATTCCGGCCGTCGCACCCGGCAACTCCATGCAGGACATCGTGCTGGCGCCGTTCGACTACGAGCAACTCGATCGTCCCGGGCACCCGGTGCGGATTCGCCTCAATTCGACCGCGGTCGACGTGCGCAATGTCGATCGGGGCGTCGAGGTTGCCTATGTGAGCGGCGGCGAGGTGACGCGGGTCGCCGCCGCCGGCTGCGTGCTCGCCTGCTACCAGGCCATGATTCCCTACATCGCCTCCGAGGCGGCAGATGCGCAGCGAGCCGCGCTGCATGACAACGTGAGGGCGCCGCTGGTCTACGTGAACGTGGCCGTGCGGAATTGGCGCCCCTGGCACGAACTTGGCGTTGCGTCCATCGACAACCCGGGCGGCACCTATGCCGCTTCGCTGGACTTTCCGGTGAGTATCGGCGGCTACCGCTTCTCCCCGGATCCGTCGGCGCCCGCGGTATTGCATCTGCTGCACACGCCGTGCGCGCCCAATCAGGGCCTGAACATGCGCGAGCAATATCGCGCCGGCAGGGCGCGTTTGTACACCATGAACTTCGGCGATTTCGAGCGCGAAATCCGCGACGAGCTCGGCCGAATGTTGGGCTCCGCGGGTTTCGATTTCGAGCGCGATGTCGCGGCGATCACGGTGAATCGATGGCCTCATGGTTACGCCTACACCCCGACGCCGCTGTACGACGAACCCAAGAGCCAAGCCCGCATCGCCGCGCTCGCCCGCCGGCCGCTCGGCCGCATCGTCATCGCCAACTCGGACTCCGGTTGGGACGCCTACACCCAGGTTGCCATCGATCAAGCGCACCGCGCCGTCGCGGAATTGACCGGCTAGAAATTTTCGGTATCGACTTCCGCCTGCGTCGCAGCGCTGTAGCGCTCGCCGACCACGGTTCGCCGGTTGATGAGAGCGTCCAATTGCGCGATCAGGTCCGGCTGCAGTTCAACCGCGGCGGCGCCTAGATTCTCTTCCAGGTGCGTCTTGCAGGTGGTGCCGGGGATGGCGACCACGTGCTCGCCGCGGCTCAACACCCAGGCGAGCGCCAGCTGCGCCATGGAGGCGTGCGCTGCGCGCGCCAGCATGGCGTACTCGTCGAGCAGAGACAGATTGGCGGCGAATGCGGCGGCTTCGAATCGCGGCATCGATCGGCGAAGATCCTTCGCCTCGAGCGATGCGACGGTGCGCAGAGCGCCGGTGAGAAAACCCCGCGCCAGCGGACTGAAGGCGACAAACGTCGCGCCGACGCTTCGGCAGGCCTCGATCACGGCGATTTCCGGATTGCGCGTGCACAAAGAGTATTCGCTCTGTACCGCCGCGATCGGATGCTCCGCGTGCGCCCTGCGCAATGTGGCGGCCGACACCTCCGACAGCCCGATGGCGCGAATCTTCCCCTCGCCCACCAAACGCCCGAGCGCCCCGACGCTGTCTTCGATGGGAACGGCTTTGTCCCAGCGATGCAGATAGTACAGATCGATGGCCTCAGTACGCAGGCGCCGTAGGCTGTCCTCGCAAGTCTGCTTGAGAGTCGCGGGCCTGCCGTCGAGGGCCCGGCGCAGCCCCGAGGTGGATTGCACGCCTTGGATGCCGCACTTGCTCGCCAGGGTGAACCGGGAGCGATGCGGCGCGAGGGTGCGTCCCACCAACTCCTCGTTGGCGCCGAAGCCATAGAGCGCCGCGGTGTCGAAGTGCGTGACGCCGAGTTCCAGGGCGCGCAGCAGCACTTCCGCCCCGACGTCCGGCGGCGGCGGGATTCCGTACGCATGGCTCAAGTTCATGCACCCGAAACCGATGGACGAAACGGTGAAGGGGCCGAGCTTGCGTTGGCTCGAGGTCGATTGCATTGCCGGCAAACTAAAGATCGAGGCTTGCCATGAATTCAGCGTCGGTGCCGGGTGCCACGGGCAGCGGTGCCGGCATGCGGCCGAACTTGCCGCGCTGAAAATCCTTCACCGCCGCTTCGATTTCCTGCCGCGAGTTCATCACGAAGGGCCCGTAGCCGACGATGGGCTCGGGAATCGGCGCCCCGCTCAGCAGCAACAGCGTGCTGTCGGCGCCGGCCTCGATACGCACCTCCTCGCCGGCCCGCTCCAGCACCAACAATTCGGCGCCACCCGCCGGTTGCGAACCATTGACGGAAATCGAGCCGCGCAGTACGGCGAGCGCCGTCGTGTGGCCGTCCGCGACGGTCAACGCCGCGGTATGTCCGGCCCGCACCCGCAGGTCCCATACATCGAGGGCCGTGAACGTGTGCGCCGGACCTCGGGATCCTGCGAAGCTGCCCGCAATGACGCGCACGCTGCCCGCACCGCCGGGCAGCTCCATTTGCGGAATGTCCGCCTTCAGAAGCGTTTGATAGCGGGGCGCCGCCATTTTGTGTGCGGCCGGCAGATTGACCCAGAGCTGCGCCATTTCCAGCGCGCCGCCGGCACGGGTGAACGCGGGCGAATGAAACTCCTCGTGCAGGATGC
The DNA here is from genome assembly GCA_963702735.1 of uncultured Gammaproteobacteria bacterium. GTDB lineage: Bacteria > Pseudomonadota > Gammaproteobacteria > Steroidobacterales > Steroidobacteraceae > Bog-1198. Next base: position 528,407 of record CAVPDW010000006.1, read on the forward strand.
CGGACGCGGCGGTCATCCACTGCACGTCGCCCGGGCCGATCAGGCCGGAATTGCCGACCGAATCACGATGCGCGACCTCGCCTTGATAGACGATGGTCACCGTCTCGAAGCCGCGGTGCGGGTGTTCGCCGACGCCGCGGGGCCGCGCCGCCGGGGCGAACTGGGTTGGGCCGGCGTAATCCAGCATCAAAAACGGACTCAAATGTTGGCCCAGATTGTCATAGGAGAACAGGCTTCGCACCGGAAACCCATCGCCCACCCAGTGCCCTTTGGGGCCGGGGTAAACCCCCGCTACTGCTTTGATCACCGGTCACTCCTGCTGATCGATCGTTGAGGCCGGTCCACTATATGGGTGCCGATTCAGCCATTTCCAGCCCTCTTGCGGGGCGCTCCGGGGCGCCCTCGGCGGCTTGTGCGATGATAGCCGGTGGACGTTTCGTGTTCCCGCCCGCAGGAGACCGCCGATGAACACGTATAGAACACTGTCGGAATTGCAGGCGCTCGTCGGCGCCCACTTGGGGACCAGCGACTGGTTCAGCATCGACCAAGCGCGCATCGACCAATTCGCCGCGGTTACCGGCGACGATCAATGGATCCATGTCGATCCGGTGCGCGCGGCGGACGGGCCGTTCGGTGCGACGGTGGCGCACGGGCATTTGACCTTGAGTTTGCTGCCCGTCATGGTCAGGAGCGCATTCAAAGTCGCGGACGTGCGCATGACCGTGAACTACGGCATCAATCGCGTGCGTTTTCCCGCGCCGGTGCCGGTGGGAAGCCGTCTGCGCGGGCATTTCAAGCTCATGAGCTTCGAGACCATTCCCGGCGGCGCGCAGGTCATCGTCGAAATCACGTCGGAACGCGAGGGCCACTCGAAACCCGTGTGCGTGGCAGAATCGGTGGCGAGACACTACGTCTGAGGCCGGGTGCAGGATCGCCTCAGCGCTCGGTCAAGGTTTTCACGTGCGCCACGACGCTGCGTCCGAGGGCCGACAGGTTGTAGCCGCCCTCGAGCATGGAGACGATGCGGTTGTTCGAATGCCGCGCGGCGACGGCCATCAATTCCCGGGTGATCCAGGCGTAATCGGCCTCGACGAGCGCCATGCCGCCCAGCAGGTCCTCGCGGTGCGCATCGAATCCCGCCGAGATGAGTATCATCTCCGGTTTGAATTTTTCGAGGGCGGGCAGCCACGCGGTCTCGACGGCCCTCTTCGCCGCGGCGCCATCGCTGCCTTCGGCCAGCGGGACGTTGATCATGTTGGGCGCCGGATTGGCGGTGCCGCTGTAGGGATAGAAGGGATGCTGGAAGAAACTCGCCATCAGCACCCGATCCTGCCATTGCGGCGGGCTGAACATGTCTTCGGTGCCGTTTCCGTGGTGAACGTCGAAATCGATGATGGCAACCCGTTGCAGCCCCTTCTTCTCCAGTGCATACGCCGCCGCGACGCCGATGTTGTTGAAGATGCAAAAACCCATGGAACGCCCTTGGGTGGCGTGGTGGCCGCAGGGCCGCACCGCGCAGAACGCGTTCATGGACCGGCCGGCCGTCACCTCGTCGACCGCCGACAATCCGGCGCCGGCGGCGCGCCGCGCCGCTCCCAAGCTGTACGGATTCATGGCGGTATCGGGGTCGAGCTGCGCATATCCCTCGGTGGGCGCATTGTCGAAGATCAGATCGACGTACGCGGGCCGATGCACCCGCTTCAGATCGCCAGGATCGGCGAGCGGCGCCTCCAAGCAGCGCAGTTCGTCCAGCAATCCTGAGGTCCGCATTTGCTCGTTGATCGAGCTCAAGCGCGCAGGGCATTCCGGATGACCCGGTCCCATCTCGTGGCGCAGGCAGTCGGGGTGGGTGATATACGCCGTCGTCATGATGCGATTCTACACATCCGTCGGATGCCCAAGGGGTGTGTATAGGCCCGACAACGCCAATTCGACCGCCAGATAGCCGCCGATCGCCGCGGCGCCGTACACGCAAAACTTCATCGATTTGGGCGCTCCGTTGCGCGAAGCGCACGATCATACACCCCGGGTGCAGGTGCCAACTCCTAGGCTTCGAGCGCCAGCCAGACCGCCTTCGGCACGGTGAAATTCTCGATCGCAGATTCGCCGTGCTCCCGCCCAAATCCCGACTCGCCTGATCCGCCCCAGGGCAGTCGCACGTCGGTGTAGCCGTAGGTGTTGATCCAAACGGTGCCCGCCTTCAATCCGGAGGCCATTCGATGCACGCGCCCGATATCCGCGCTCCATACTCCCGCGGCGAGGCTGTACGCGGTTCCATTGGCCTTGCGCAGAGCATCCGCCTCGTCCTCGAAGGGAATCACGCAGAGCACGGGGCCGAAGATCTCCTCCTGCGAGATCCGCATTTCATGCTCAACGCCGGCAAACACCGTGGGCGCGATGAAATAGCCGGTGTCGCCGATGCGCGCGCCTCCCGTCACCACCGATGCTCCCTCGGTCCTGCCGGTCTCTATGTAGTTGAGCACCGTTCTCATCTGGCCCGCGGAGATGACCGGGCCCATCGTGACTCCCGGCGAGGCGGGATCGCCGACGCGAATCGCACGCGCACGCTCCACCAGGCGCTGCACCACCTCGTCGTACACCGGCCGCTGCACCAGCACACGCGAGCCCGCGGAGCACACTTGGCCGGCATTGAAGAATATTCCAGAGGACGCCGCACGCGCCGCACGATCCAGATTGGCGTCGGCGAATATCACATTGGCGGACTTGCCTCCGAGTTCGAGCGTCACCTTCTTGAAGTTGCCCGCGGCGCCTTGCAGGATTCCGCGGCCGACTCTCGGCGAGCCCGTGAAGGTCACTTTGTCGACGCCGGCATGGCGCACCAACGCCTCGCCGACCACGCTGCCCTTGCCGCATACGACGTTGAGCGCGCCCGGAGGCAGACCCGCCTCGATGAACAATTCCGCGACACGCAGCATGCTGAGCGGAGTGAGCTCCGCAGGCTTGACCACCAGGGTGCAGCCGCAGGCGAGCGCCGGGGCGATTTTCCACATGCCGATCATGAGCGGGAAATTCCACGGCACGATGGCGGCGACGACTCCCACCGGTTCGCGCACCGTATACGTCAATGCATCGGGCCGCGCCGGAACGACGTCGCCGGTGATCTTGTCGCACCAGCCCGCGTAGTAGCGCAGCGTGTCGATGACCGCGGCCATGTCCTGCCGCCGCACCGCCGCCAGCGGCTTGCCTGCATCAAGGCTTTCGAGCTCGACCAGCTCTTCCCGATGCTCCTCGATGAGCGCAGCCGCGCGCTGCAGAATCCGTCCGCGCTCGGCCGCACGCATGCCGCCCCATACCGCAAGCGCCGCCCGCGCCGCGCGCACCGCCAGATCGACGTCGGCCTCGCCGCCCTCGGCCACCTCGGCGATGGGCTCTTCGGTGGCGGGATTCAAATCGACTCGGTACTCCCCGCCCCGGGAAGCGATGCGCCTTCCGTCGATGAACAATTCCTGGCGATCAAGCTCGACTCTGCAATCCATGTTTCCTCCGGGCCGCCGGCCGATGGAGGCGGCATGCCTGCACTGAAATGGGTGCGGTTTCAGTGTGGAGTCAGGCGGCAGAATCTTCCAATCGTTTGTGCGAATGGGCCGATAAGCCCGACGAATCATTCGAGCGTCAGGTCGAATCGCGATTGCAGATTGAGCCCGCGCGCTATCTCCCACACCGCGCTGGTAAGGGGCGCAAGCGCGGGCTGATTGCGCGCAACCAAGCCGATGCCGCGCGTCAATTGCGGCAGCAACGGTCGCGCATGCACGCGGTGCTCGAGGTTGAAGAAATTGAGCATGCTGTGGGGCATAACGCTGAAGAGCCCCGCCTCGCTCACATGGGCGTAGAGCGAAAAAAGCGAATCGGTCTCCAGGACGACCGTGGGCTGGGCGCCGGCGCGCCGGAACGCGGCGTCGATGACCTGCCGATTGCGCATCTTTCCGGTCAGCAGGCACAACGGCAACCGCGCCGCCTCGTTCCACGTCAATGAGGGTTCTAGCGGCACCCGGCGGCTCGCCAGCAGGACGTACCGCTCTTCGTACAATGGCAGCTTCTCGAATCCTTCGAGGACGGTATCGTCCAGATAGGTCAGTCCGAGATCCAGCTCGAAGTGATCAAGCTGGCTCGCGATGGCGTCGGCCGTCAAGGATGACAGTGTGTAGCGTATGTTCGGATACGCTGCAAAACACGGGCCGGTCAGGAAGGCGGCGACCGTCATCGTCGTCGGTATCGCTCCGACGCGCAGCGTCCCCGTCATGGTCGATTTGGCAAGGGAGGCGTCCTCGCGCATGTACGACAGCGAGGTCAGAGTCTGTTGCGCCCACACCAGCACCCGCTCGCCTTCGAGGGTCAGCCCGAGAAAACGCCGTCCGCGCTGGACGATCATCACGCCGAGTTCCTTTTCCAGGCTGCGGATGGCCGAGGAGAGCGCCGGCTGCGACACATGACAGGCCTCTGCCGCCCTGGCGAAATGCTTTTCGCGGGCGAGGGTGACGAGATATTCGAGCTGGCGGATGAACATGAAATCCCATGGTGTCGGCGTTCTCGGCCATCAGCATGTGCCGGCGGCCGATCGCTGATGTAGGATACTGATTTACATTCATCATTGCGCGGAGAATGCAGTGGCGAGAACTTCAGGAGCGATCAATGTCCGTGCCCCTTGAAATGTCCGTGGTCGAAATCGCGGCGCCCGGTGGACCGGAACAGCTGAAGCTCGCCCAAAGGCCGGTGCCCGTTCCCAAAGAGGGCGAAGTTCTCGTGCGGGTGGCGGCCGCGGGAGTGAATCGGCCGGACGTGATGCAGCGACAAGGCCGCTATCCTCCCCCGCCCGGCGCGTCGGATCTTCCCGGACTCGAAATTGCCGGGCAGATTGCGGCGCTCGGTCCGAAGGTGTCGGGTCTCGCAATCGGCGATGCGGTCACCGCACTGCTGCCGGGAGGCGGCTATGCCGCCTACGCGATCGCCGCGGCGCCGCTGTGCCTGCCGGTGCCGCAGGGCATGAGCATGGTGGAAGCGGCCGCGATCCCCGAAACGTTCTTCACGGTGTGGACCAATTTGTTCGACCGCGGCCGTTGCAAGGCGGGAGACACCGTGCTGATTCACGGCGGCACCAGCGGCATCGGCACCACCGCGATCCAGCTCGCGTCGGCCTGGGGCGCACGTGTCTTCGCCACCGCGGGCTCCGACGAGAAGGCACGTGCCTGCGAGCGGCTGGGCGCCGTGCGGGGAATCAATTACCGCACCGAAGATTTCGTCGAGGTGATGCGCGCCGAAACCTCGGGCAAGGGAGTCGATGTCACGCTGGACATGGTCGCCGGCAGCTATGTTGCGCGCAATCTGGACATCGCCGCCCTCGAGGGTCGCATCGTCGTGATCTCGCTGCTCGGCGGATCGAAGGCGGAAGTCAACATGGGTCTGATACTCACCAAGCGGCTGACGCTCACCGGCTCGACGCTGCGGACTCGAACCGTCGCGCAGAAGGCCGAGGTGGCCGAGGCGGTCCGCAAGAACATCTGGCCGCTGCTCGCCTCCGGGCGCGTACGGCCGGTCATTCACGCCACGTTCCCGCTGGCCGAGGCGAGCGAGGCGCATCGCCTCATGGAAACTTCGAGTCACATCGGAAAAATCGTACTGACCGTCTAGAAAAGGCAATCAGCGTGCGGCCGCGCGGGCTGCGTTTCAGAGACGCCGGCTTAGGTGCTATAGTCTCGGGGCACTCAGCATCTGTCGGCGCCGCGACCCGGCCCGGCATCCATCCATGCGGCGAACTGCCGCGACAACACTGGGAGAAATCGTGAGTTCCGACATCGGGATCGCTCAGAATGCAACCCTCAAGCCCATCGGCGAGATCGCCGCGCGCCTAGGGATTCCGGCCGCCAGCATCGAAAACTACGGCCATTACAAGGCGAAAATCGCGCTTGACTATATCGACACCCTGAAGGATAAACCCGACGGCAAACTCATCCTGGTCACCGCGTTGAGCCCGACGCCCGCGGGCGAAGGCAAGACCACGACGACGGTCGGGCTCGGCGATGCGCTCAATAAGATCGGTAAGAAGGCGGTAATCTGCCTGCGCGAGCCGAGCTTGGGCCCGGTGTTCGGCATGAAGGGCGGGGCCGCAGGCGGCGGACACGCGCAAGTCGTGCCGATGGAGGACATCAACCTGCACTTCACCGGGGATTTCGGCGCCATCGGCCTTGCGCACAATTTGCTGTCGGCCCTGATCGACAACCACATCTATCACGGCAATGAGCTCGGATTCGATGTCCGGCGCATCGCCTGGAAGCGCGTGGTCGACATGAACGATCGCGCGTTGCGCGAGATCACCGTCGGCTTGGGCGGCCCCGGCAACGGCTTTCCGCGGCAGGACGGCTTCGACATCGTGGTGGCCTCCGAGGTCATGGCGATTTTCTGCCTGGCCAAGAGCCTGGTCGACCTCAAGCAGCGGCTCGGCAACATCGTCGTCGGCTACCGCCGGGATCTATCGCCCATTCACGCGCGGGACCTCAACGCGCAGGGGGCGATGACGGTGCTGCTCAAGGAGGCGCTGAAACCCAACCTGGTGCAGACACTGGAAAACAATCCGGCCTTCATCCACGGCGGTCCCTTTGCCAACATCGCGCACGGCTGCAATTCGGTGCTTGCGACCGCGACCGCCCTGAAGCTGGCCGATTACGTGGTAACGGAGGCGGGATTCGGCGCCGACCTGGGTGCCGAGAAATTCATCGACATCAAATGCCGCAAGTCGGGCCTGCGCCCGGCCGCGGTGGTGATCGTCGCCACCGTCAGAGCCCTCAAGTTTCACGGCGGCGCGGACCTCAAGGAGATCAACAAGGAGAATCTCGCCGCGCTCGAAAAAGGCATCGCCAATCTGGAGCGACACGTCAGCAACGTGCGCAACCAATACGGCCTGCCCTGCCTGGTCTCGGTCAATCATTTCACCGCCGACACCGACGCGGAACACGCCCTGCTTGCCAAGAAAATGGCCGCGCTCGGCGTTCCCCTGGTGCTCGCGAGGCACTGGGCCGAGGGCGGCGCGGGCGCGACGGATGTCGCCCGCAAGGTCGTGGAAATCGTCGAGAAGGGCGCATCGAACTTCCGCTTCGTTTATGACGAGAAGCAGACGCTGTGGGACAAGGTGAAAACCATTGCCACGAAGATCTACGGAGCCTCGGATATTTCGGGCGACGGCAAGATTCGCGCGCGATTCGAGGAGCTGCAAAAATCCTACGGACACTACCCCGTATGCATCGCGAAAACGCAGTACTCCTTCTCGACCGACCCCGGCTTGCGGGGAGCGCCGAGCGGCCACATGGTCAACATCCGCGAAGTACGGCTCGCCGCCGGCGCGGAGTTCATCGTGGTGGTATGCGGCGACGTGATGACCATGCCGGGACTGCCGAAGGTCCCCTCCGCCGATAAGATCGACATCGACGCGCAAGGACGCGTGGTAGGGTTGTTCTGACGGTACCGCGCGGGCCGCTGCCGGCCCGCGCGGAACCCTTGGGGCCGGGAGCGGTTCCCTACTCGCCGAGAATGTTGCCGATGCTCAAGCCCGCCTCCGCGCAGACCTGCGGCGCGGGCAGCTTTTTGCCGCCGTCGAACCGCAGCTTGAACACCTCGATCTGACCTCCCTGAACGGCGACGCACATGCTCTGCGCGCCGATCGCGGTGACCGCGCCGATGTGTCCCTTGACCTGCCCGAAGGTGCGCGCGGGGTGCTTGCGCACCGCGTGGAATTGCAGCTTCTTGCCCCTAAACGTGGACCATGCCGCCGGCGCCGGGTCGCAGCCGCGGATGAGGTTGTGGACGAAATCAATGTGGTTGTGCCAGTTGATCCGTGCTTCGGCCTCGCGGCACCAACCCTCGTAGCTGGCCTGCGATTCGTCTTGCACGCTGCCCGCGGCGCCGCCCTTCACGGCCAGGTCCGCGGCTTCCTGAAGCGCGGCGACCCCCATCGGGAACAGACGATCGAAATACACGCTGCCCAGGGTGTCGTCGGGTCCGATGGGGGTCTCCTTTTGCAGAATGATCGGACCCTCGTCGAGGCCGTCGGTGGGCCGGAAAATTGTGAGCCCGGTGCGCGTGTCGCCGCGGATGATGGGCCAATTGATGGAGCTTGGACCCCGGTAGCGCGGCAGCAGCGACGGGTGGTATTGGATCATGCCGTGACGAGGGATGGTGGCGAAGTCCTGCGGCACGAATTGCAGCACGTATGCCATGATCCCTAAGTCCACGCCGAGCGCCCGCAAGATCTCGTGCGCCTCCGGGGTCTTGAGCGACTTTAGCTGGTGGACAGGAATGCTCCGCTGTTCCGCCGCGAGGCGCAGCGGATCGGCGGCCGCCCCGGGCTTCTCCGGAGCGCAGAATACGCCGGCGACGGCATCTCCTCGGTCCGCAAATGCCTCAAGCGCCGCCTTACCGAAGTCACTTTGTCCGACGATGGCAATTCGCATCACGATATCCCCCAAATTGGTCTCTTTAAGTCAAAGCTACGATTTACTTGCCAAAAGTTATGATATCTCATATATCATAAAGCAGACTGTCGGCTACAATATCCCCAAAAGGGCCCATGAACGCCTGTCCGCCGTCGCGACTGGCATCATATACGCCGTCTTTGGCCCGCTTCCGCGCAAACAGGAGTTCGTATGGCTGGTCGCAACTTTCTATTCGTCCCCGGACCCACCAATGTACCCGACCGCGTGCTGCGCGCCATGGTGGTCTCGATGGAAGATCACCGCTCCCCCATTTTTCCTGAATTGACTCGCGCCTGCATGAATGCTTTGAAGCCGGTATTCAAGACCGTCTCGGGCAGCCCCATCCTCTTTCCCTCATCCGGCACCGGCTGCTGGGAAGCGGCGCTCACCAACTGCCTGAACACCGGCGACAAGGTGTTGATAGCCCGGTTCGGACAATTCAGCCATCTGTGGGCGGACATGTGCAGCCGGCTGGGATTCGAGGTTGAGCTTTTGGAGACGCCGTGGGGAGAAGGTGCGCCGCTCGATCGCCACCTCGCCGCGCTCACGGCCGACAAGCAGCATAAGATCAAGGCCGTGCTGGTCTGCCAAAACGAGACGGCGACCGGCGTGACCAGCGATGTTGCCGCCATACGTCGCGCGATGGACAGCGTCAAGCATCCGGCTCTTTTGTTCGTGGACTCGGTGAGCGCCCTGGCGAGCATCGACTTTCGCATGGACGAGTGGGGCGTCGATGTGTGCGTCAGCGGCTCGCAGAAGGGCCTGATGCTGCCCGCGGGTCTCGGCGTCACCTGCGTGAGCCAAAAGGCGCTCGAGGCGGCCAAGAGCGCCACATCGCGGCGCTGCTATTTCGATTACGGCGACATGGTCAATTCCAATGCCTCGGGATACTTTCCATACACCCCGTCGATCCCGATGTTGTACGGCCTGCGCGAGTCCCTCGCCATGCTGGCCGAGGAAGGTTTGGAGAACGTATTCCATCGCCACAGCTACCTCGCCGGCGGCGTGCGCGCCGCGGTGCTCGACGGCTGGAAATTGAAGCTCTGCGCCGCCGCGCCGAAATGGTATTCGGACACCGTGTCCGCCGTCATGCTGCCCGAAGGGATCAACGGCGCGGACATCATTGCGCGCGCCTTCAAGCGCTACAATCTGGCGCTCGGCGCCGGCCTCTCCAAGGTCGCCGGCAAGCTGTTCCGCATCGGCCATCTGGGCGATTTGAACGAATTGATGCTGCTCGGCGCCATCGCGGGAGCGGAGATGGCCATGCTCGATGGGGGCGTCAAGATAGAGCCCGGCAGCGGTGTGGCGGCGGCGCAGAGTTATTGGCGCGGACATTCACCGGTGGGCGCGGTCAAGTCCGCGGCGGGCGCGAAGACCGGCATCGCCGCATGACGGCGCGGGTCGTATTCCTCGACCGCGCCTCGCTCAAGGCCAAGGTCCGCAAGCCCGCCTTTGCGGCCGAATACATCGAGTACGAGAAGACTGCCGCGGCCGAGATCGTGCAGCGCCTTGAAGGTGCGACCGTCGCGATCGTCAACAAGGTGCCGATGCGCACGGAGACCTTGCGACAGCTCCCCGCCCTCAAGATGATCGCCGTGGCGGCGACCGGCTACGATGTCGTCGACGTTCCCTACTGCAAGGAGCACGGCATCGCCGTCGCCAACATCCGCAACTACGCGGTGCACACCGTGCCGGAACACGCGTTCGCGATGATTCTGGCGCTGCGGCGCAATCTTCTCGCCTACCGGCAGGACGTCGAAAACGGCGTGTGGAACAAGTCCGATCAGTTCTGCTTCTTTACGCACGACATCGGCGATCTGTACGGCAGCACGCTCGGCATCATCGGCGAAGGCGCCATAGGCCGGAGCACCGCCGCCATCGGCCGCGCCTTCGGCATGCGCGTGCTGTTTGCCGATCATCCGCCGCCGAAGGTGGAAGGAGTATCGTTCACGCCGCACGACGAGGTTATCAGCCAGTCGGACGTGATTTCGCTGCATTGCCCGCTGCTGCCCTCCACCCGCAACCTGATCGACATCGGTGCATTTCGAAGGATGAAGCGCAATGCCCTGCTCATCAACACCGCCCGCGGCGGATTGGTGGACGAGGCCGCGCTCATCCAAGCGCTCGACGAGGGGCTGATTGCAGGCGCAGGCTTCGACGTGCTCACCGTCGAGCCGCCGAAGAACGGGCATCCGCTGCTCGATGTGCGGCGGCCGAATTTCATCCTGACTCCGCACGTCGCGTGGGCTTCCGACGGCGCAATGCAGTTCCTTGCGGACCAGTTGATTGATAACATAGAAAGCTGGGCTGCGGGCAAACCGCAGCATCTCGTGACATGATACGGGTGTGAAAAAGCTCCTCTACCAGTTGGACACCGACACCCTGCCCTCGATCTTCGATAATGTCGTCGGATTCGACGGCGGCGCAGATCACGTATGCGCTTATGGCGGGGTCAGCGCGGCAAATGTCGGCGGCCTCGTCGAGGGCGCCATCTTCACTCGCGGCCTCAAGGACAAGAAGAACACCGCGATCTTCATCGGCGGCGGCAACATGGCCGCGGGCGAGGCGATGCTCGGCGCCGTGCGCAAGAAATTTTTCGGCAATTTCCGCGTCTCGGTGATGTTCGATTGCAACGGCTCCAACACGACGGCCTCCGCAGCCGTGGCCTGGCTCGCGCACGGCCGCGTCCTCGCCGGCAAGCGCGCCGTGGTGCTCGGAGGCTCCGGGCCCGTCGGCCAGCGCGCGGCGGTGCTGCTGGCCCGGGAAGGCGCCCGGGTGGCGATCACCGGCCGCAAGCGCGACGTCGTGCAGGCCGCCTGCGATTCCATTCAAGCGCGCTTCGGCGTCGGGATTCAGGCCGTCGAGGCACCGACCCATGCAGAGCGCGGCGCCGCCATCGAGGGCGCGCAGATAGTCCTCGCCACGGGCGCGGCCGGCATCACGCTGCTCGAGGAGAAGCAGTGGCGGGACAGCGGCTCATTGGAGCTGCTGGCCGATGCCAACGCATCGCCGCCGGCGGGTATCGAAGGCGTGGGTCAGAGCGACCGTGGACTCGTCAAGCACGGCAAGATTCTCTTCGGCTCTCTCGGCTTCGGCGCGCTCAAACTCGCCCTGCATCGCGCCTGCATCTCGCGGCTGTTCGAGCAGAACGACCAGGTGCTGGACGCCGAAGAGATTTACGCCGTCGCCAAAGCGATGGTCGGTTGAAGGGGTGCAGGCTGTGCCGACGACGGTTACACAATCCTCCGTTGAGAAATTTCTGGACGATCTCGCAGGCCCCAATCCGACGCCCGGGGGAGGCAGCGCCGCCGCCATCATGGGCGCCATGGGCGCCGCCCTGGTGTCCATGGTTTGCAACGTCACCATCGGCAAGAAGGGCTATGAAGGCGTCGAGGCGGAGATGCGGGCGATACTGCGCGAGTCCGAGAGAGTGCGGGAGCGCCTGACGGCCATGGTCGCCGAGGACATTGCAGCGTTCGACAGCATCATGGCCGCGTACAAATTGCCCAAGGACACCGCAGAGGACAAGATACGGCGCGCCGCCGCGATCCAGGCGGGCCTGCGCCGCGCCACCGAAGCGCCGCTCGACTGCGCCCGCGTATGCGCCGAGGTCATCGCATTGGCGAGGCGCGCCAGCGAACACGGCTATCTCAACGTCATCAGCGACGGCGGCGTCGGCGTGCTGGCGGGATTCACGGGGCTGCGCAGCGCCGCGCTCAACGTCTACATCAACACGCCTGCCCTCAAGGATCGAGCCTTCGCCGAAGCGGCGGGCGCCGAGATCGAAAAGCTGGTCGAGTCCTGCGGCACGGAAAGCGAAGCGGTGTACGATCTCGTGCGCGGGAAGCTGGGTTAGGGCACACGGTGCGGTGCCGAAGAGCCGCAAAAGCCGACGCCGGCGCATCGCGAGATTCTGGCCGGGCGTCCGTGCGCGGCGGCGCGTCCTTCGCCTATGGCGCCGGGCGCCGATATTCGCCCAGGCGCTGACCCTGGTCGCGCTCGCCCTGATCCTGTGGCTGGTTCTCAACTGGCTATACCAGGTGGTCCGCAAGCCCTCGGAGCTCTTCTTTCCCGTCAGCGGCACTCTCGACAAGACCCCGGCCGAAACCTGGGCGCAGTACGGCCCGCTGTTTCGCAAGTATTCCACGAGCGCGATTTCGCCCGAACTGCTCGCGGCGCTTGCGCAGGTGGAGGGGTCAGGCAATCCGGTGGTGCGCACCTACTGGCGCTGGTCCTTCGTTGCCAAACCCTTCGAAGTGTACCGCCCCGCATCGAGCGCGGTGGGCATGTACCAGATCACCGACGGCACCTTCGCCCAGGCGAGACATTACTGCATCCACGATCATGCCGTCGTCGAGGACGGTCCGTGGAATGACTGGAGTTCGTGCTGGTTCAACCGCTTGTACACCCGGGTCATCCCCTCTCATGCGGTGGAGCTCACGGCGGCGTATCTCGATCGCAGCGTCACGAGCGCTTTGGAGCGCCACCATGTAAAAATTGCAGCGCCGCAGCGCAGAAGCGAGCTGGCGGCGGTCATTCATCTGTGCGGCGCGGGTGCGGGAGATGACTACGTGCGGCGCGGCCTGCGCCTGGAGGAAGGCCGGCGATGCGGCGATCATGACGCTCGAGACTACGTCGCCCGCGTGAACGGCATGAGGCGAGTTTTCGAAAAAATCGAGAGAACGGCCGCTCGAGACGGCGACTGAAAATCCTCCCGCCGGCCGCCGATTGGAGCGATAATGCGCGTGGAGGCTGCGTATGACACTTGCATCCAACCGCAGTGCAATGAGAGCCGCGTTGCTGACTGCGGCCGTGTTCATCGCCGCCTGTTCGATTTATCCGCCGCGCTCTCCCGCCCAGATTCGGGCGGACGAGGCGACGGAGAACCGGATTTATGCGGCGTTGAGCGCCAATCGAATTTACTTTTACCGCCATGTCGACGTACACGTCTATGACGGCGTAGCCCATCTCAGCGGCTTCATATGGACTTCAGATGCGCTCTTTAAAGCCAAGGAGATCACCGCGGCGGTACCGGGCGTGACGGGCGTGGTGAACGAGATGGAGATCGAGCGCGAAGGGGAGCTGGGAGGCGGCCATTCGGGAAGCGAGTAGGCCGCGCGGCGCCGCGCATCAGGCGAGGGCTTCGCGGTGCGGCTTCTCGATGAGTATGGCGCGAAAATCATTGACGTTGGTCAGGGTTGGGCCCGTAACCACAGAGTCGCCGAGGGCGGCAAAGAAACTGTGGCCGTCGTTGTCGTCGAGCATGTCCTTCGGCCGAAGCCCGAGCGCCCAAGCGCGGGCGAGGGAGTCGGGTCCGATCGAGCCTCCCGCAATCTCTTCCTGACCGTCCACCCCGTCCGTGTCGCCGGCCAGGGCGTGGATCAACGCATGACCCTCGAGAGCGATCGCGAGCGACAGTAAAAACTCGACATTGCGCCCGCCCCGACCGCCCCCCCGCACCGTGACCGTGGTCTCGCCGCCGGAGAGCAGCACACAGGGCGGAGAGAAGGGCTGGCTGCGCTCCGCGGTTTGCAAGGCCACCCCGGCGAACACCTTGCCCACATCGCGCGCCTCGCCTTCGATGGCGTCGCCGAGAATATGCGGTGAAATGCCGGCGGCCCGCGCCACGCGGGCCGCGGCCTCGAGCGCCATCTGCGGGGTGGCGACGATGCGCAAGGCGGAGCGCGCCAGCCGCGCATCGCCGGGCTTCACGGATTCGCCGCGGCCGCTTTCCAGCACATCGCGCACCGGTTGCGGCAACTCGATGGCGTAGCGTCGCAGGATGGCGAGAGCGTCGGCACACGTGGTCGGATCAGCCACGGTGGGACCCGAGGCGATGTCGACCGGCCGGTCGCCTGGCACGTCGGAGATGAGCAGCGTGAGCACCCGCGCAGGATGACATGCCGCGCCCAGCCGGCCGCCCTTGATGGCGGACAGATGGCGCCGGACACAATTGATCTCGCGGATGGTGGCGCCGCTCGCCAGCAAGGCGCGATTCACGAATTGCTTCAGATCGAGGTCAAGACCGGCGGCCGGCAGCGGCATGAGCGCGGAGCCGCCGCCCGAGAACAGGCACAGCACCAGATCGTCCGCATGCAGGGAACCCACGAGTTCGAGCATGCGCTGCGCGGCATGCATTCCGGCGGCATCGGGAACCGGATGCGCCGCTTCGACCACTTCGATGCGGTCGCAGGGCACCGCATAGCCGTAGCGCGTGATCACCAAGCCGGACAGCGGACCCGTCCAGTTCTCCTCCACGGTTCGGGCCATGGCCGCCGAAGCCTTGCCGGCGCCGACCACGATGAGCCTGCCGCGGGGCGGGGCGGGAAGATGCGGCGGAATGCACAGAGCGGGCTGCGCGGAGGCGATGGCGGCATCGAACATTTGCCGCAGCAGCACCCGCGGCGTAAGGGTTGCCGCGGCTGCGCTCATGTGGCGCCCGAGGCCAGCACGTTGGACAGAGTGCCGACGCCTGCGATTTCCACCTCGACCGTGCAGCCGTCCTTGATCGATCCGATCCCCACCGAGGTGCCGCAGGCGATGACGTCGCCGGGCAACAGCGACATGTCGCGGGATAATCTGCCCACCAGTTCCTCGGGCGGCATGATCATGTCCGACAAGGGATAATTCTGCCGCTCATCCCCGTCCATCCGGGTGATCACCCGCGCTTGCGACCAATCCAATTCCGTCTCGATGACGGGACCCAGGCAACCGAAGGTATCGTAACCCTTCGATCGGCACCATTGCGCGAAATCGGGATTCTCGTTGAGGATGCCCGATGCCGTGACGTCGTTGACGCAGGTGTAGCCGAAAATGTGATCCGCGGCCTCGCCGGGGCGCAGGTCCTTGCAGGCTCTGCCGATGACGATGCCCAGCTCGCCCTCGAATGCGATCTTGCCGTCGTAGCCGGCCGGACGGCGGATCATCCGGCCGGGACCGATGACCGAGGTGCCGGGCTTGATGAGAAACAGCGGATGGCCGGGCACCGCCTTGCCGAGCTTCAGCCGAAGGGCGTTGAAGTTGTTCCACAGGGCGATGA
Organism: uncultured Gammaproteobacteria bacterium; assembly: GCA_963702735.1. Taxonomy (GTDB): domain Bacteria; phylum Pseudomonadota; class Gammaproteobacteria; order Steroidobacterales; family Steroidobacteraceae; genus Bog-1198. The sequence continues at coordinate 543,926 of CAVPDW010000006.1, forward strand.
TCTTCGAGGGCGCGCAGGGTGCCTCGAGCGTGCACTCCTCGCGCGCCAAGGCGCGGCCGGTCGGTCGCGGCGCGCCGTAGAGGTCGCCCTCGTACTCGGCGATATGCGCGCCCTCGAGCGCGCCGAACCCGGCCCGGCCGTCCGACCGAAACCGGACCCACTTCATGCTACAGCACCGACTTCAGCAGGGACCCCATCTCCGCGGGGTTCCTCGTGACCTTGATTCCGCATTCCTCCATGACGGCCAGCTTCTCGGTCGCGGTGCCCTTGCCGCCGGAAATGATGGCGCCCGCGTGGCCCATGCGCTTTCCCGAAGGCGCGGTCACGCCCGCGATGAATCCGACGACGGGTTTCTTCATGTGATGCTTGATCCAGCGCGCGCAGGTTTCCTCGTCGTCGCCGCCGATTTCTCCCACCATGATCACGGCATCGGTCTCTTGATCGTCGTTGAACATGCGCATCACGTCGATGTGCTTCAGTCCGTTGACCGGATCGCCGCCGATGCCGACGCAGGTCGATTGTCCGAGTCCGACATCCATCAGCTGACCGACCGCTTCGTAGGTCAGGGTGCCCGAGCGCGAAACGACGCCGATGCGCCCCTTCTTATGGATGTGCCCGGGCATGATGCCGATCTTGATCTCATCCGGAGTGATCACGCCGGGGCAGTTGGGTCCCACCAATAGCGTCTTCTTGCCGCGCATCCGATTGCGGGTCATGATCATGTCGCGTACCGGCACGCCCTCGGTGATGCAGATGACCAGGTCGAGATCGGCGTCGACCGCCTCGTCGATGGCGCCGGCGGCGAACGCAGGCGGTACGTAGATCACCGACACCGTCGCTCCCGTTTTCTCCTTGGCCTCGCGGGCGCTGCCGAAGATGGGGATGCCCTCGAAGTTCTCTCCGGCCTTGCTGGGATTCACGCCGGCCACGAAACAGTCCCTGCCGTAGGCATAGTCCCGGCACAGGCGTGTGTGGAAGGCGCCGGTCTTGCCCGTGATGCCCTGGGTCATCACCTTGGTATTCCTGTCGATCAGGATGCTCATGCTGATTTTTCCTATTTTCCGGCGACCGCTGCAACGATCTTTTGCGCGGCATCCGCCATGTTGTCGGCGGAAATGATCGGCAATCCCGACTCCCGCAGTTTTTGTCTGCCCAACTCCTCGTTGGTACCCCTCATGCGCACCACCAAAGGCACGCCGAGCTTCACCTCTCTGGCCGCGGCGACGATGCCTTCGGCGATGGTGTCGCAACGCATGATTCCGCCGAAGATGTTCACGAGAATCCCCTTCACGGCCGGGTTCTTCAGCATCAATTTGAATGCTTCCGTCACCTTCTGCGCCGTGGCGCCGCCGCCGACGTCGAGGAAATTGGCAGGCTCTGCGCCGAACAGCTTGATGGTATCCATGGTCGCCATCGCGAGCCCCGCACCGTTCACGAGACATCCGATGTTGCCGTTGAGCGAAATGTAGGACAGATCGTACTTGGAGGCTTCGACCTCGGCGGGATCTTCCTCGTCGAGGTCGCGCATCGCAACGATATCCGGGTGCCTGAAAAGCGCGTTGGGATCGAAATTGAGCTTGGCATCGAGAGCGAGTACACGGCCGTCGCGGGTGAGGATCAACGGGTTGATCTCGGCGAGCGAAGCATCGCATTCGACGAAGGCGCGATACAGCCCTTGCATGAAAGCGCGCGCCTGCGCCACCGACCCGTCCGGCACGCCGATCTTCCGGGCGATATCGTCGGCCTGGGGTTCGGTCAATCCGGCGACCGGGTCGATCGCAACCTTGTGAATCTTCTCGGGCGTATGCGCGGCGACCTCTTCGATCTCCATGCCGCCCTCGGAACTCGCCATCAGCGTCACCCGCTGGGTGACGCGGTCGACCACCATCCCCACGTACAGTTCCTTGGCGATGTCGGCGCCCTCCTCGACCAGCAGGCGCCTGACCAGCCTTCCTTCGGGTCCGGTCTGGTGCGTCACCAGCGTCATGCCGAGTATCTTCGATGCGAATTCATGCACCTCCTCGAGCGACTTCGCCACCTTGACGCCGCCGCCCTTGCCGCGGCCGCCGGCATGGATCTGCGCCTTGACCACCCAAACCTTACCGCCGATTTCGCGCGCGGCGGCATCCGCCTCGGCGACGGAGAAGCAAGGGATGCCGCGCGGCGTCGCGACCCCGTACTTGCGTAAGATTGCCTTGCCTTGATACTCGTGAACGTTCATGTTTCGGCCTCGTCGGTAAATTGAATTGCGGTGTGCGGCGGATGATCGCCCATGGGCAAGTCTGCCGCATCGCGGCACGTGGGAGTCGGTTCAAGTCACGCGGCGGACGACCTCATGACGCTTGGCGTGTTGTCCTCTTCCAGAGTCTTGGCCAAGAGCTTGGTCAGCGCGTACACCGTGTCGATATGCGGCGTCGGCGTGTCGGTCAATCGGGCGAGTTCCACCACCGAACCCAGCAGCGCGTCGATTTCGAGCGTGCGCGCCGCCTCCACATCCTGCAGCATCGAGGTCTTGTGGTGGCCGACTCTTTCCGCCCCCGCGATGCGCTTCTCGAGACTCACCCGGAAAGTCACTCCCAGCTTGTTGGCGACGCACTGCGCTTCGGCCATCATCGCGGCCGCGATGGCGCGGCTGGGCGGATACTGACAAATGGCGGCCAGGGTCGCGCGCGACAAGGCGCTGATGGGGTTGAACGTGAGGTTGCCCCAGAGCTTCAACCAGATCTCGGCGCGGATGTCCTCGAGTATCGGGGCCTTCAAGCCGGCAGCGGTAAAGCACTGCGCCACGCGCTTGACGCGCTCGCTCGTGGTGCCGTTCGGCTCGCCGACCGGAAAGCGGTCGCCCTCGACATGCCTGATGACGGCGGGCGCGACCAGGTGGGTCGCCGGATACACGACGCAGCCGACCACCCGTTCGCAAACGATGTTGTCGGCGATCACTCCGGTGGGATCGACGCTGTGCACGCGCGTGCCGGCGAGCGCTCCCGGATACGCATGGAAATACCAGTATGGAATGCCGTTCTGCATCGGCACGACCACCGTGTCAGGACCAAATAGCTTCGGAACATCGCGCGCGACCGCCGCCATTTGATGGGCCTTCATCGCCAGAATGACCATGTCCTGAAGCCCTGCGGCGGCGTAATCGGCAGTGGCTTTGACGCGCGGTACGGTCTCCTCAGTGCCGTCCGCCTGCACCAGACGGATACCGCGCGTCTGCAGCGCTTCGAGATTCGCTCCACGTGCAATGAAGGTCACATCTTCGCCCGCGAGCGCCAGTCGGGTGCCGACATAGCCGCCAATCGCCCCGACACCGATGATCGCGATCTTCATCACCATGCAACCCCGCCATTGAGAGCGACTCGCCTAGCGAGTGACTGAAGAATCGCTCACCGCACCTCGATCGATTTCCATGCGATCGACCACCTTGATGACGCCCGGTACCGACTGAGCGACACGAACCGCATCTTCGAGCTCCGGCTGAGTCCACACATAGCCGCCGAGATCCACCACCCCGTTATCGGCCCGCACGATGATATGGCGGGCATACAGCAATGTGTCGGCATTCAGCGCGCCCTGAACGCGATCCACCATGTCCTTGTCGGCAGCCAGCTCGGCGGTGCTCTTGCGGGGACCCACGGCGCACGCGGCCACGATACACACGACAGAGGCCGCAAGCGCCATCTGCAACGATCGGTTAATGATTGGAAACACGCTAACACCTCTTGATTTGCCCAAGATATATCACACTATTTACAGCTGGCTTCACTTAGTTCCCATCATTGTTCTCTAGTTCCCATCGTCATCCGCGGGTGCGTACTCCAAGGCATTCACCACTCTTCCCGTGCCCGCGATCCGCCGCGCCATCCTCAAGATCTCGAACAGATCGGGAAGGTCGTGAAGCACGCCCTCGAGCCTGACCACCCCGTTCTCGGTTCTCACCGTGACGTGATCGACGAAGATGTAGGAATCCTCGGCCAGGGCCGCCACCACCCTCTCCGTCGTCTGTGCATCCGACCGCTTGACCGCCGTGACCACGATTTCGCTCAATTGTCGCGACGGCGGCGCGCTCAGCGCCGCACCCGGAGAAAGGCTGCCGAAAGCGGCCACCCCCAGCGTCCCCGCCAGGAGTGGCCTTATTCGACAGTGCCTCATTGGCACGGCACCGTTCATACCTTCTCAACAAACCAACCTACCTCAGAATTTATAATTGACTCCGGTCGATACGCCGATTTCGTGGCACCCGCCCCAGGTGGTCGGGCCCGCGCTGCTGTAATCGACGAACTGATAGTGAGTGGCATCGTGGCAGTCGGTCTTGATGCCATGGCCGCCGGCGCCGATGTCATAGTGCGCATTGACGCCGTTGATCGTGTCGGCCGCGTCGAAGTACCAAGTCAACTGCTTGTCGAATTTATGCGACCACATGGCCGTGTACATGTTGGCCGTGTTGTTGCCGATGCCGTTCGGGTTGAAGTTGTGCTGCCCGCCCGGGTCTCCCGGGGTTGCTCCGGCATGCGCCCAACCGACCGCAAGGATGTCCGCGCCGCCGTTAAGCTTCTGCTGCAGCGCCAGCCAGTCGCCGTTTCTCTGGCGCTCGTTCTGGAACTCCATGATCTGCGGAACCTCGCGATGCATCTCCTCCCACAGGGCGGAGATCGTGAGGCCAAAGTCGAAGCTGTATTGCCCGCCGAACTTCATCGCCCATTCGTTGGCAACGTCGTACGCCGTGGAATAGGCGGGCGACCCGGCGCCCGCGGCTCCCGGATACTCGGCCGCATAGGCCTGGTAGTCCGCCCAGTCGAGCAGATAGGCATCCGGCCCGTTGGGCCCCTCACCTTCAATGTACCCATAGTACGGATTGTTCGCGCCGATGCCGTCGCTGCTGCGGTTCACCCGCTTGTGCAGTTCGTAGGCAGCGACCAGGTAAAGGCCGCCGGTCTCGAACTTCAGGTCGGCGCTGTACGCGCCGTTGTAGCCGCCGTCATCGCAATTCAGGAACAAATTGCCGCTGCCCGGAGTGTTCGATCCGGCGCAGTCGGGCGATCCCAACGGAGTCAGGTCGCTGTTCGGGTCGAGCTGCTGGCCGAAGGCGTAGGCCGCATCGAAGCTGAAGCCGCCCCAGGTCGGCGAGGTGTAGGACACGACATCGTCCGCGCGGGTGCCGAACTCGACGCGGTTGTCGCCGCCGGTGTTGCCCATGACGACGGCGTAGTTCCCCAAGCCGCTGCCGAACGGATTGAGCCGGTCGGTCGAGGTCTTGTACGGCATGTACATCTCGCCGAATCTCACCCGGCCCCAACCGTGGCTCTGGAAGCCCACAAAGGTGTCGCCGAGGCCGATCGCACCCTGCACGGTGTTCGAGGACTTGGTCCAGGTGTTGCGCAAACCGGGCGCGGCCGACATGTCGATGGCGGTGGACACTTGATAGATGAAGTCGACATCCGAGTTGGGGATTCTATGCGAGCCGCGGTAGCCGATGTTGGAGCCGTTGCTGGACATCATGCCGAGCCAGCCGACATTGCCGTACGGCCCCGCCTTCGGGCCTCCCGTAATCACGTACGGGCTGCCGGGCGCGCCGGATGCGTAGCCGTAAGGATAGGCCACCATGCCGTTCTCACCCTTGGTGGTGGCATCGATGGACACATCCAGGGTGCCGTAAAAGCCCTTGAGGAACTTGTCGAACTTGGTTTCCGCAGGGGCTTCCTTGGTTTTTCCGAGGATCGGCGCGGCGCCCGACGGCGGGCCCATGGGCGCTGCCGCCTGCTGCTTGGACATCGCATCGATTTTCCTCTGAAGGTCCTGCATCTGCTGCTGCATGATGCGCATCTGATCCTTCAGCGCTTGAGTTTGACCATCGTCCGCAAAGACGACGCCGTTGAAGGCGACACTGGCGGCGCATGCCGCAAGCGCCACCAGCATAGGCTTTGCCAATTTAAATTTAAGCATTGTGTGATTCCTCATAAACGCGTTTGTTTGAATCATTCTCGTCGCCATACACCCTCACGTATTACCGGGCCGGACTTGTGAGGCGAATCCGGCCGGCCCCGATCCTTGGGACGCAATTGCACACCCCCGCAGCCTGCGCAATCTCCCTCTCTCCTACTCGAACTCCTCCACCTCTGACGGCTGCTGCGTTGGAGGTACGCGCAGTGTAGCAATTTGGGTAAACGATTCAGCCTGTTTATGCCTTAAGGTTCGCACTTATGTTGCGGAAATGTAACCGGCGCCGCGCGCCCATTGAAACTTCGCACCTAGAACCGCGACCGGAATCTCGGTGGAATAGGCGTATGCGGGTATGCCGTGCGCATACAGGTACTCCGCCGCCTCCTCCACCTCTACATCGCCCGCGAGCGAGGCCACCACCGGCTTTTCGATGCCCTTGGCGCGCATTTCGGCCACCACTTCCACCATCAGTTTCGCGAACACCATCGGCGGCGTGATGATGGTGTGCCAGTAGCCCAGGATGAGGGCATGAATGCGCGGGTCGGAAAGACCCAGCCGCACGGTGTTCTGGTACGTGCTCGGCGGCTCGCCGCCGGTGATGTCCACCGGGTTGCCGGCGGCGCCGAACGGTGGAATGAACTTGCGGAACGCCGCATCGAGGTCCGCGGGCATCGCCATCAGCGACAGACCGTTGTCGACGCAGGCATCGGAGAGCAGCACGCCGGAGCCGCCCGCTCCGGTGATGATGACCACATTGTTGCCCTTCGGCGTGGGCAGCACCGGGATCCCGCGCGCGAAGTCGAGCAGGTCGCGCAAGCTTCGGGCACGGATCACGCCGGACTGCTTGAATACGTCCTCGTAAATCTTATCGTTGCCGGCGAGCGCGCCCGTATGGGAACTCGCGGCCCGCGCGCCCATGCCGGTGCGGCCGGCTTTCAAGACCACGACGGGCTTTTTCTTCGAGACGCGCTTCGCCACCTCGGCGAAGGAGCGGCCGTCCTTCAGATCCTCGCAATGCTGCGCGATGATGGTGGTGTTCTCGTCCTGCTCGAAGAAGGTGAGCAAATCGTCTTCGTCGATGTCCGACTTGTTGCCGAGTCCGACGATGGCCGACACGCCCATCTTGGCGGAGCGCGAGAAGCCGATGATGGCCATCCCGATGCCGCCCGACTGGGACGACAGCGCAGCATGTCCCTTGACGTCGTACGCCGTGCAGAACGTCGCGCACAGATTGCTGGGCGTGTAGTAAAAGCCGTAGATATTCGGCCCCATGAGGCGTACGCCGTATTTGCGGCCGATCTCGACCAGTTCGTTCTGGCCGGCCACATTGCCGGTTTCGGCAAACCCCGAGGGGATGAGGATGGCGCCGGCGATCTTCTTCTCGCCGACTTCTATCAGCGCCCCCGCCACGAATTTCGCGGGAATGGCGAACACCGCCACATCGATGTCGCCCGGCACGTCCTTGACGCTCTTGTAGGCCTTCCTGCCGAGAATGCTGTCGGCGCTGGGATGGATGGGGTAGATCTCGCCCTGGTAGCCGCCGTTGATCAGATTCTTCATCACGGAATTGCCGATCTTGCCGTTCTCGGCCGACGCGCCGATCACCGCCACCGCCTTGGGCTTCATGATCCGGGTCATCTTCTCGACGATGGCCGCCTGACTCGGACGATCGCGAGGCGGCGGCGGGTTGAAATCGAGCACGATGCGCACGTCGGCCGCGGTCGCGCCCTGGTCGGTGGCGAACACCGGATTCAAGTCCATTTCCGAAATTTCGGGAAAATCCGCGACCAGCGTCGAGACCCTTTCGATCATCGCGGCGAGCGCGGCGCGGTGCACGGGCTTCGCTCCGCGCACCCCGCGCAGGATCTCCGCCGCCTGAATGCCGTCGAGCATGGACAGCGCATCCTCGTTGCTGGCGGGCGCCAATCGGAAGGTGATGTCCTTGAGCACCTCGACCAGGATTCCGCCGAGGCCGAAGGCGACCAGCTTGCCGAATGCAGGATCGGTCACCGCGCCGATGATGACTTCCTGGCCGCCGGCGAGCATCTGCTGCACCTGCACGCCGAGAATCTCGGCCTTCGGCTGGTACTTCTTGGCGTTCGCGACGATGCTTGCGTACGCCTCCTTCGCGCCTTCCGCCGACTTGACCCCGACCACTACGCCGCCCGCTTCGGTCTTGTGCAGGATCTGCGGCGAGACGATTTTCATCACCACGGGAAAACCGATTTCGGAGGCGAGCCGCGCCGCATCGTCGGCGGATTTCGCCACGCCTTCCTTGGGAATGATGATTCCGTAGGCCTCGCAGATGCCGCGCGCCTCGGGTGCGGTGAGCGCCGCGCGCTTCGCGGCCTTGGCTTGGTTCAGGATTTCGCGAACTGCTTTCTTGTCGTGTGCGGACATCAAATAACCTTCTTCGATCTCAGAGCGGCGACGTCGGCGGCGGCGTACCCGAGTTCCGCCAGCACCTCGTCGGTGTGCTCTCCCAATAATGGCGAACGCTTGACCTCGGTCGGGCTGTCGCTGAGTTTGATGGGATTGCCCACCGTCAGGTACTTGCCCCTCTTAGGATGATCCACCTCGACGATGGTTCCGGTCTTGCGCAAGCTCGGCTCCTCGGCCAGCTCCTTCATGGACAGGATCGGGCCGCAGGGAATGTCGTGCTCATTGAGCAGCTCCATGGCCTCGAATTTTGTCTTGGTTGCGGTCCATGCCTCCACGGTCGCAAACACCTCCTTGAGCCGGGACAATCGCGCATCCGGGGTGGCGAAGTTAGGATCGGTGATCCACTCCTCCTTGCCGATCACCTTGCATATGTCCTTCCAAACCGGCGCCTGCGCGATGAAGTACAGATACGCGTTTGGATCGGTTTCCCAGCCCTTGCATTTGACGATGGTACCCGGCTGACCGCCGCCCGACGCATTCGCGGCCCGCGGTACCGCCGAGCCGAATTTGCCGTGCGGGTACTGCGGATACTCCTTCATGACGTGGGTGCGGTCGAGACGCTGCTGGTCGCGCAGCTTGACGCGGCACAGATTCAGCACGCCGTCCTGCATGGCGGCGAGCACGCGCTGGCCGCGGCCGGTGGCGTTTCGCTGATACAAGGCGGCGACGATGCCGAGCGCCAGGTGCAATCCCGTGCCGCTGTCGCCGATTTGCGCGCCCGTGACGAGCGGCGGACCGTCGTCGAAACCGGTGGTCGATGCGGAACCGCCCGCGCACTGCGCCACGTTCTCGTACACCTTGCATTCCTCATAGGGTCCGGGGCCGAAGCCCTTGACGGATGCGAGGATCATGCGCGGATTGAGTTGTTGGACCCGCTCCCAGGTGAACCCCATGCGATCGAGGGCGCCGGGCGCGAAATTCTCCACCATCACGTCGCAGTGCTTGACCAATTTCTCCAGCACCTGCTTGCCGCCCTCGCTCTTCGTGTCGAGCGTCACCGATCGCTTGTTGTGGTTCAGCATCGTGAAATAGAGGCTGTCCACGTCCGGAATGTCCCGCAGCTGCCCGCGCGTGATGTCGCCTTCGCCCGCCCTCTCGATCTTGATCACGTCGGCGCCGAACCAAGCGAGCAGCTGCGTGCAGGTCGGTCCCGACTGCACGTGCGTGAAATCGAGAATGCGTACTCCGTCCAATGCCTTAGCCATGCAGAACTCCCCGCGCCGTCACTTGTACATCGTTTGATTTTTGGTGCCCGGAGCGTACTCGCGCGGGTCCACCCAGATATTGACCACCGCCGACTTGCGCAGCTTTCTCACCGATTCGCGCGCGCGGCGCAGCGCCGGCGCTATTTGCGCAGGGTCGCGGACCTCTTCGCCGTAGCCGCCGAGCATTTCGGCGAACTTGCCGAAGGGTACGTCGCCCAGGAGATTGCCGACGTTGCCCCGCTGTTCGCCGTACTTCGCCAGTTGGCCGTAGCGGATCTGGTTCATCGCCGAGTTGTTGCCGATGACGGCGAGATAGGGGACGCCGAAGCGATTGGCGGTCTCCATGTCGAATGCCGTCATGCCGAACGAGCCGTCGCCGTAGTAGCAGAGAACCTCTTTGGAGGGATTGGCGAGCCCGGCCGCGATCGCAAATCCGGTGCCGACCCCGAGCGAGCCCAGCGCTCCCGGATCCATCCATTGGCCGGGCCCGCGCGGCCGCACGGCTTGAGCCGAGATGGTCACCACGTCGCCGCCGTCGCCGATGTATATCGTATCCTCGCCCAGGAATTCGTTGAGCTCATAAGCGACCCGGTAGGGGTGGATCGGTACGCTGTTCGATTTGAACAGCGGCATGAGCTTTTCGGTGGCGGCCGATTCGCCTTCGCTCAGCTGCTTCAGCCATGCTTGACGAGCCTGCCGCTTGTCGCCCTTGATGCGGCCCGATGCGGCCTTGAGCACCGCGCCCAGGATCGCGCCGGGATCGCCGACCAGCCCTAAGCTGATGTCGCGATTTTTGCCGACGGTGCGGTAATCCATGTCGATCTGCACCAGCTTCAGGTCCTTGCTGATGCGCTTGCCGTAGCCCATGCGGAAGTCGAAAGGCGTGCCCACGATCACCAGCACATCCGCGTTCGCAAACGCCTGGGTGCGCGTGCGGTCGAAGTGATGCGGATCTCCGGGCGGCAGCAGGCCGCGGCTCGCGCCGTTGAAATAGCCCGGGATATCGAGGCCGCGCAGCAGTGCGATCGCCTCTTTGTGGCCGCGCGCCGTCCATACTTGCTGCCCATACAGAATCGCCGGCCGTTCCGCATCGACGAGAATGTCGGCCAGCTTCTCGATGTCGGCGGGATCGCCGATGGAATGCGTCGACGCCCGATACTTGCCGGGCTGGGGAACGACCGCCTTGGTGAGGTCCACCTCGCGATCCAGCACATCGCGCGGAATCTCCAGGTACACCGGACCGGGGGCGCCGTTGAACGCTTCTCGGACCGCCATCGAGACCATGTCCGCGACACGTTCGGTGCTCGGGACCGTGGCTGCAAACTTGGTGATCGGGCTGATGATGTCGACGTGCGGCAGGTCTTGCAGCGATCCCATCTTGTGCTGAGTCAGAGCACCCTGGCCGCCGATGTGCAGGACCGGACTTTCGGAGCGAAACGCGGTGGCAATGCCCGTGATCGCATTCGTGAAGCCAGGACCTGCGGTGGTGACCACGCAGCCGAGCTTGCCCGTCTGTCGGGCATAGCCGTCGGCCGCGTGCGCCGCCACCTGCTCATGGCGCACGTCGATGATGCGTATGCCCTCATCGACGCAACCATCGTAGATGTCGATGATGTGGCCGCCGCACAGGGTGAATATCGTATCCACCCCCTCGTTCTTCAGGGCCTTGGCGACCAGATGGCCGCCGGAGATCACGCTCGCATCGCGGCTCTTGCGCTGTAGAGTGTCCTCCGCAGTGGTGGTCTTGGGCTGAATCGACGCGGGATTTACGGTTGCCATACTGCCTCCAAATTCCAAAAGATCTCTCGCCATTCCCCGCCGCTAGGTCGCGGACGGAGAGGATGCGGACGCGGCCGCGGACGGACTTCCTTCATGTCCATTCGCGAAATGCTTCGCCCGCATGGGCTTGAGGACGAACAATGCAAGAGCTGCTGCGATCACGTTGAACGACATCGCCAGCGCGAACACCGCCTGCCAGCCGTGAGCCTTCGAGATGCCGGCTGCGATGGGCACGAGCAGCGCACCCGCGCCCTTGGCGGTGTACAGCATGCCGGCGTTCGCCGCGGCGTACTTGGAGCCGAAGGTATCGCCCTGGGTCGCCGGAAACAGGCTGAATATTTCACCGTATACGCCGAAGTACGCCGCGGTGACCAGCACGAACAGCACCGGATTCGTTCCCGATTGGCTGAGCGTGTACAGCGCGATGGCGCCGAGCGTGAAAGCCAGCGCCATGGTGTACTCGCGGCCGATCTGGTCCGACAGCCAGCCGAAGAAGGGCCGGCCGACGCCGTCGAAGATCCGGTTGAGGGATAGCGCGAACGCCAGAGCGGCCATGGTGATGCCGAACAGGATCGACCGGGACCTTGTCGATCTTGAAGTCCTTGGCGATCGGCGCCATGGAGGCGGCCATGGTGAGGCCGCCGGCGGCGATCAGCACGAACATCGCATACAGCACGTAGAACACCGGGCTTCTCAGCACTTCCGCCGGCGAATATCCGTGCGCCGTCTGGTTGGCTTTGACTTTGGCGGCGATGAGCGAGGGAGGAGGCGCCAGCAGCGCCCAGGAGACGACGAACACGATGCCGCCCTGCAGCAGCCCGAAGAACAGGAACGCCTGCTCGTAGCCCGAGGTATTGATCATGTGCAAAATGGGCACGATGGTCACCGCCGCCCCGGCGCCGAATCCCGAGGCGGTGATGCCGGCCGCGAGTCCGCGCCTGCCCGGAAACCACTTGAGCGCATTGCCGACACAGGTACCGTAAACGCAGCCGGTGCCGACGCCGCCGATGGCAGCGGCAAAATAAAGAACCGTGAGCGAACTGGCGGTGGAGTTCAGGGACCACGCAATGGCGACGAGTATTCCGCCGCCCAACACCACCCACTTGGGTCCGAATCTATCGACGAGATAGCCTTCGACGGGAACCAGCCAGGTTTCAATCAAGACGAAAATGGTGAACGCCACCTGGATGGCGGCGCGCCCCCAGTGGTACTTGGCGTCGATGGGATTGACGAAGAGGGTCCAACCGTACTGCAGATTGGCGACACAGGCCATGCAAATCACGCCGAGCACCAACTGCACCCACGGATTTGCAAACGGCGATTTCGACTGCTGGGAATTCACATTCGCGTTCATAAATAGTTTTCCTTATTCATCCTGGTCGATGCGGAAGATCTTTTGATAGGTGCGGAATTGTCCGGGCCGATGTCCGGCAATGATTCAGCGGCGATGGTCCTCCTTCCGAGACCGAGGGGATATCAACGCCTGCGCATGGGGAGGGATCGCGGACCGCCGACACTTGATCTGGTCGTTGACGGTGCGGACGCGCAAACAATGACTCACCCGTAAGCCCCCCAATAAGTTCGAGCGCCCGTGCGCAAACTAATTGCCAGCCATGTATTATTATCGTGGTATACCATATATGAAGAAGTTTCGGACTGTCAAGCCGCCGCCAAAGAGCGATGGCGATTGACGAAGTGCCGTTGGAATATAGTATATCTAGAGCAAGAGAGCGCAGTTTCGTTTACGGGGAAACCCGCAATCTCGTATATTTTGGCCACCCACAACGACTAACGGTGCATGAAACACGCATCGAGAGGGTTAATGAACACCATCGCAACGCTGGTACAGCGCACCTCCTCTGCCGCTCCGCTCGCACTCGCACCGCTGAACGCGACCAGCCTGCGCGACCAGGCCTATGCACTCTTGAAGAACGCAATCGCGGACACGGACATTTACGATCCGAATCAAGAGCTGCGTCTGGACGAGCGGCAGCTGACGACGGCGCTGGGGGTCAGTCGGACCCCGATCCGCGAAGCGCTGTCCCTGCTCGAACAGGAAGGCTTCATCCGCACCATACCGCGCCGCGGCATCTACATCATTCGCAAGTCCAAGCGCGAAATGATCGAAATGATCCAGATGTGGGCGGCGCTCGAGTCGATGGCCGCGCGCCTGGCGACGCTGCATGCCTCCGATGCGGAAATCGCCACGCTGCGCCATCTGTTCGACGAGTTCCAGAACTCGCCGCCTTCCGAGCATTTGGACGAATACTCAGACGCCAACATCGCGTTTCACACCGCGGTCATCGCATTGGGAGGCTCGCAGACCATCGTGGATGCGACGCGCAACCTTCTCATTCATGTGCGCGCGATTCGCCGCGCGACGATCACGCAAAGCGACCGTGCGGCGCGCTCCATCATCGATCACTTGAAGATCATCGAGGCGCTGGAGCGGCGCGATACAGCGCTGGCGGAACAGCTCACCCGGCAGCACACTCTCGATCTCGCCGTGCACGTCGACCGGTACTGCGATTTCCTGGACTAGCCGCGCGCGCCCCATGATCCGAGAGTCGGGGCGGAACCCAGGCCGTCCTCGCCGAGATATTTTGGATGGCGCGTCTGCGCAACCTCACCGCGCAGCGCGCCGGGCGCGACGGCCTTCAGTCCGCTCAACGTATCGGGATCGGAAATGGCGGATTGCAGCGTATCTGCGTCCCTCCATACGGGCATACCGGACTCGATGCGAAGATATATCCGGCCGCTCGCCTGATCGGCGAAATTGACTGCGCGAAATCCGCCGATGCACCGGCGCAGGAACCCGGTGTTGTGCGAAGGGTTGAGCAGCGTGCGGTCGGCGTAGAGAAATTCAGGCGCAGAGGCATCGACGTTGACGCGTCCATAGCGCTCTATGTCCAGTATTCCCTTGACGTTGAGAACATTGAAGGTGTCGTTGTCGCCGAAGGCGACGGTGCGCGGACGCTCGCCCAGGCGCACAGTGTTGTCGAGAAACTCGAATCGAATCTGCTTCTCGTTGTGCCGGACCCAGGTGAAGAAGACATCGGGAATCCCCGTGTACGCCTCCACGGCATGAGCCAGCGTGTCGTCCACCGCCTTGTAGCGCCCGAATTCGAGTCCGCGCTTCCATGCACGCTCCACCAGCTGCTCCGGGGGCGTGATCATGAAGAACAGGTACACCGTCTGTCCGAAGCGGGTCAGCAGGTTGCTGCCTGCTTCGTCCGAATCGGGCGCGAAGCTGTCGAAGCGAAAACGGTCGATCAACAGATGCGTCATTTCGCCCCGCCCGTGCTTGCGCGCCATGTAGCGGTCTAGCTTCTGGTCGACGATCTGCAATTCCTCGGCGGTGAACGCGCCGGCGTATTTATAGGCGTCGCCGAGACTGCCGTAGTCGAGCAGCTGCTTGCGCCAGATATCCGGACTGATCAGCGCGAAATCGCTCCATCGCGCGCCGATGTCGCCGGCCAGCTTTTTCTGCAGCGGCCGCAAGGTGCTCTTTCCCGAAGCCGACGGGCCCTTGGTGTTGATGACCACGGGCCGCTCCTGACGCGGCAGCAGGGAGTAGCCCTCGCTGCGCGCCGCACGCAGCAGCACGGGCTCGATCGCGCGGCCGATACACTCGCTGCCGAAGTCGTTGCATGCCATGTCGGTCGCCATCGACACGATCAAATCCCGGGTGCCCCAGGCGTGGCCCTGGGTTGCGAACAGGGCGGACATCAACCGGGCGAGCGTGCGGTAGGCAATCCTATGCTGCGGGCTGCTCGCAAGATTCGCCAGGCGCTCGCAATCGGCCAGGTGGCGCGGACCCCAGCCAAGTTCGGCCGCGGCAGGCGCCCCATCCCGGCGCGGCAAGGCGTTCCCTCCGCCGCGACGGACAATGCGCGCGAGGAGTCGCGACGTTCTCGAACGTTCGGCGGGCCTCGAGGCCGCCGCAACCTGCTCGGGCATCACCTGCGCCAGTCCGTCCTGGACCGCGCTGCGCAGTTCCCTGCGTGCGCGCTCATAGGTGGCGGTGATCGAATCCATCTCCGGATCGAGATACCGCTCGAACAAGAGGCTCGCCATCTCGCGAAAGTTGATGCCCAAATCCCCGATGCGGGAGCCGTCGGGCACGGCGAAATCCGCGGTCACCCGAATCAGCAGCTCATGCAGCGCGAGGCGCTGCGGCCGAAACGCGACCAGTGCGGCCTGCGAGATTCCGGTCAGGTCCGCGAGTTCGGTGGCCGTGGCGATGCTGGTGAAGACATTGCAGGCTCGAAAAATCGTCGACAGATGCCGCAATTCCTTCGGGATCTGCGAGCGGATACCGGGGTTCCAGGGTCCGTCGGCCGGTGTAGCGGCGGCAAGATTCACGTGCGTCCTCGTCGTTGCATACCACGCATACCGCAAGGATAGGCCGGAATCTCGTAAGTTGAGACGTAATTCGCTGTCTTGGCCCATATCGTGTGATGCATTCGCCACCTGAACGGACATTCATATACGACAGAATGTGCCGTTAAGCGGTGGAATACGACGCGACGCTGCGGGAAACAGTAAGACCAATGATAACGAAACCAATCGGTCGAGCCTTCGCGGGAAAGGTGCCTGCCGGCGCGGAAGAGCCGGCCGAAGCTCCCGACCCCCTGTTGTGCGGCCTCGCGAGGCTTGCGGCGATCGCGTGCGGGACGGCCTGGGCCGGGATCGTCATCGACGACGGCGGCGAAGCATGGTGCGACTCCATGGGCGCACGCTCCTCTGCCTTGCGCCTTTCGAAGCGCGATCCGTTCGCAGAGTGCGCCGCGCGCGCCGCGGAGCTCATCGAGGTGCCGGACGCGACTTTGGACGAGCGTTTCAGGTCCTTCGAGCACGTGTCCGGGGCGCCAGGCGTCCGTTTCTACGCCGGATGCGCATTGCGCACGGCCCGCGGCGACGCCCTGGGAGTCTTGTCCGTCTATCACACCGCCCCGCGCACCCTCACCCCGGAGCAGCGCACGGCGCTTAGGCTTCTGGCCGAACAGGCGGTGGCGCATGCCGAATCTCGTTCGCGAACCGCAGAGCTGAATTTGCTCTGCGACACACTGCCCGAAGGTTCGGCCAAAACCCTGCTCGACAGCGCGCCGGTCGCCGTTTATCACACCGATGCTGCCGGAAACATGACCTACAGCAATCCCGAGTACCGGCGGATCTTCGGCCTCGAGCCCGGCCATGATCCGGACGCATGGGCGCAGCGCGTGCATCCGGACGACCGCGCACACATGCAAGGCCTCTGGGCGGAGTTCTGCCGTCGGCCCGCTGCGAGCAGATTCGACGGTTATCGCACGCAGGCGCAGGACGGCGCAGTTCGCCATTTCTCGGAACAGGTGGTGCCCGCGGAGGGGATTCCCGGCTGGGTGGGTACGATCACCGAGGTCACCGATCTGGTCGCGGCGCGCGACGATTTGCGAAGGGTAGAAAGTCTGTTCCGCAATACCTTCGACCAGGCGCCGATCGGCATTGCGCATGCGGACCGCCGCGGCCGCATATTGCGTTGCAACCAGTCCTTCTGGAACATGCTGGGCTATGAGCCCGCAGATCTGAAGGACCGGACCATCGCCGATGTCACCCACGCCGACGACGTCGCGCGCGTGGCGGTCGAACTGAAGCGCCTCTGGAACGACGAGGTCCAATTCGTGGATCTCGAAAAACGCTACATTCGCAAGGACGGCAGCCTTCTCTGGGTGCGCATGACGACGGCGTTGGTCCGCGAGACCGACGGCAGACCCCAGTATTCGGTCGAGTTCCTGCGCGATATCAGCGCGCGCAAGGAGTCGGCCGAAGAGCTCGAACGGGTGCATAAACAGCTCATGACGGCCTCGCGGCAGGCGGGCATGGCCGAAGTCGCGACAAATGTGCTGCACAACGTGGGCAACATCCTCAACAGCGTCAATATCTCGGCCAGTCTCGTGATCGAGCGCATCAAGCAATCCAAGGCCCCGGGGGTATCCCGCGTCGCCGCGCTGCTTCAGGAGAAGGGAGCCGAGCTTGCGGAGTTCATCGCCCGCGACGAGCGGGGCAAGCGCATCCCGGAATACCTGACCTCGCTCGGCGAGCAGCTCTTGAGCGATCAGAAAATGGCGCTCGTGGAACTTGCCTCCCTGCGCGAGAACCTCGAACACATCAAGGACACCGTGGCGATGCAGCAGAGCTACGCCAAGCTGTGCGGCGTCACCGAGACCGTGGCCGTGGTCGATCTGGTGGAGGACAGTCTGCGCTTGAACGCGGGCGCCTTCGTGCGTCACGGCGTGACTCTGCAGCGCGAGTTCGGCGAAGTGCCGCCGATCACGGTCGACAAGCACAAGGTGCTGCAAATCCTGGTGAACCTGGTGCGCAATGCCAAGTACGCATGCGACGAATCGGGCAGGTCCGACAAATTGATTACGCTGCGCGTGGAGAAAGCGGCGGCCGGCGTGCGCATTTGCGTCATGGACAACGGCGTCGGCATCCCCGCGCAGAACATGTCGCGCCTCTTCACCCACGGCTTCACCACCCGCGCGGACGGACATGGGTTCGGCCTGCACAGCGGGGCGCTGGCGGCGCAGGAACTCGGCGGTTCGCTGCGCGTGACCAGCGAGGGCCCCGGCCGCGGCGCCACGTTCATACTCGAGCTGCCCTTCGACCGCGCGGAGCCGGCCCATGGCTGACCCCCCTGCGCCCGCCCAGCGCCGCATATTGATCGTCGACGACAATGCGTCCATACATTTGGATTTTCGCAAGGTGCTGGGCGCCCAGGCGGAACACTCCGCGCAGGCCGCCCTCGATGTGCTGGAGGCGAACCTGTTCGGCGAGAGCGTCGCCGCCGCGGCACGCCCGAGCTTCGACATTGATTCCGCGCATCAAGGACAGGAAGGCGTGGCAATGGTGCGGCAGGCGCTCGCCGAGGGCCGGCCCTATGCCATGGCTTTCGTCGACATGCGAATGCCGCCGGGTTGGGACGGCCTGAAGACCATCGAGCATCTCTGGGTGGAAGATCCCGATGTGCAGGTCGTCATCTGCTCGGCCCACACAGACTACGACTGGACCGAGGTCGTGGACAGACTCGGTCACTCCGACAAGCTGCTGGTGCTGCGCAAACCCGCCGAACCCATCGAGGTCCTGCAATGCGCCACGGCACTTTCACGCAAATGGGAGAACGACAGGCTGGTCAGAGACCAGATGCTGCGGCTGGAAGAGGTGATCACGACCCGCACCAGGGGATTGGAGGCCGCCAACCAACAGCTGCGGCATCTGGCCACTCACGACGCATTGACGGGCCTGCCCAACAGGGTGCTGTTGGACGATCGATTGCAGCAGGCCATCGCGCATGCCGACCGCGACATGCGCGCGTTCGCAGTCTTGATATGCGATCTGGACCGGTTCAAGCTGATCAACGATTCCTTGGGACACCGCGCGGGGGATGAACTGCTCCAGGAAGTCGCGCGCCGCCTCATCACGGTGGTGCGGACCGCCGACACCGTGGCTCGATTCGGCGGGGACGAGTTCGTGCTGATAGGCACCTCCATCGCAGATGCCGACGATGCAGCGCAACTGGCCTCGCGCGTCATGGATGTCCTGCAGGCTCCGGTGCGCATCGCCGCCATCGACATACATACCTCGCCCAGCATCGGCATTGCCATGTACCCGGACGACGGCACCACCACTCAGGCGCTGCTGGCGCGCGCCGACGCCGCCATGTATTCGGCCAAACAGCACGGCCGCGGCAACTTCCGGCGCTATTCGCAGGGAATGCACGCCGGTTCCGAGGATCGGGTTCAGCTCGAAAGCGACCTGCACAGCGCGCTGACGGCGAACCAGTTCGCGCTGTACTACCAACCGAAGGTGGATACGCGCACGGGCGCGGTGCGCAGCGCCGAGGCGTTGATCCGCTGGGTGCACCCCACGCGCGGCGTGATCTCACCGGCCGAGTTCATCCCCTTGGCGGAGGAATGCGGCCTGATCGGCGCAATCGGCGGCTGGGTGATCCGGGAGGCCTGCCGGCAGGCGCGCGCGTGGCAGGACGACGGCGTACCGCCGCTGCGGGTGTCGGTGAACCTGTCGCCATCGCAGTTCCGCGACAGCGGACTCCTCGAGAGCATTCGCCGCGCCCTCGACGACTCACGTCTCGAAGCGCGCTTTCTCGAGGTCGAGCTCACCGAAAGCGCCGTCATGAGCGATCCGGAGCAATCGATCGAAATTCTCGAGCAACTCTCCTCCATGGGGGTGCTGGTCTCCGTGGACGATTTCGGCACCGGCTATTCCAGCATGAGTTACCTGCGCCGCTTCCCCATCGACAAGCTGAAGATCGACCGCGTGTTCATCGACGAAATCGTCAGCCGGCCCGAGGATGCGTCGATCGTGCGCGCCATCGTCTCGCTTGCGCACAGCCTGCGCCTGAAGGTCGTCGCCGAAGGCGTGGAAACGCCGGCGCAGCTCGATTTCCTGAAGCTGGCAGGCTGCGACGAATACCAGGGCTATCATTTCAGCCGCCCACTGCCCGCGGCGGATTTCGAGGCGCTCATCCGCGAGTCGCATTCCGGCGAAGTGTTCACCGACGAGGACGCCGCGCGTACGCACAGCAAGCTCTCGTTCGTGCGCAAGTGACCGGGCGGCGGGCTCAGAGCCTGGCGCTGCCCGGATACATTCGAAGTTCAGGCACTTCGCCGCGCAGCAGCTTCTGCTGTATGTCCTCCCAGTAGTCCACCCTCATCAATTCGGCGTTCTCCTCGCGAAAGCAGCGGCGCGCAAAGGCGCTCTTGAACTGCATGCCGTGCTCGAGCTCCTCGGGCAGGAAAATGACGCCGTCTTCGAAGACCCAGGCCGGGACCGCTTCCTCGCCCGGCTCGCGATCGGCGTTGGTGCGGATCTTCACATCGGTGAGCTTCTCGACGGCGTCGTAATCGAATAGAAACACCCGTCCGTAGCGTCCGACACCGTAATTCCTGGAATCCAGATCCTTGTTGAATATGTTGGTGGCCGCGTTATTGCGAATGCAGTGCCCGAGACTGACCATCACGGCGCGAATCGCGTTCTCGTCGGCGGTCTCGAGAAACACGGGCAAGGGCACGATCTTCATCTGCACGATCAGCGTGCGCAGATACACTCCGTCGCGATCCACTTGCACGCTGCCGGCGGCCTGCCAGCAGATCTCATCCAGCAGCTCGGGGGAGAACATGTGGCGATCCAGCCGCAGATTGAAATACATGACATTGTCCAACATGCTGCCGGCCCGATTGATCTCGTGCACGGCGCGATACTTGTCGATCACCTTGTCCACGCCGGGATACTCGCCCCATTTGTACGCGCTGGTCGGCTGGTCGCGAATGACCTTAAGATGGTATCCGCACTCCTCGAAAGTGAAGCCGAGCGCGACGGTGCCCGGCACGCCCGGCGAGCGCTGCAGGCGGTACCCGCGGCGAACCTGCTCGGTGATCTCGTTCAAAATGGCCACCTTGCCGACGTGATTGAATCCGATGGTCGAATACTGATGTCCGAAAGGACGCCGCGGCATCAGACTGAAGAGGAACACACAGGTCTGGTAGTACAGCCGGGTGGTCACGTGGAAATTGGCGAGCGCAGAGCTGAACAGATCGTGGATGTCCGAGACGCGGTGCAGAACGGCGTCGGCGTAGACGCCCTCCGGACCGTTCTGCAGCGCCACGACGAAGGGCACCATGCTGTCGTCGGCGAGGATCCAGCGCCCGACGATGAACGCCCTGCGGTCGCGGAAAAATCCCGCCTCGATGACGTCGAGGGCGACCGCCGGAGACGCATTGGGCGCCTCGTCCAGCAGATGCAGAACTCTGTCCCGTATCCTTCGCGCATCGCCTTCCAGGTCCTTGAACGGCACCGCGAAATTCGGGATGCGCAGCGCGGCGCACAACAGATCGGTGCCGATGCCCCCCTGCACCCTGAAGCGCCGGTGCGCCGACGCCATCGAATCGGCGCGCAGCTTGCTGGGAGGGGGAAAGGAGTAAGCGACCGGCCACCACAATCCGTGGCCGATGTTGCGCCGAATGGAATGCGCGAAACTGAAGGCGATGTCGGCATCGTAACGATCGACGATCATCGCCATGAACAAGCGGTCCAACGCGTCCCACGCCGCCGAGTCGGCGGCCAGCGCCGGAAACAAGGCCGCAATCCTCTGTCCGTGCTCCGCAATGTAGCGGCTGTAGAGCCCGAGGCGCTCCTGGCTGATGCGCAGCGAGGCACGCGGATCCCTCGCCTCGAACGCGCGCTGCGCCCGGTGCGGATACTCGCACAGTTGGCTGTAAAAATCGTCGTAGACGGCGAGCAGTAGCTGGGCAGTGGCGCCGATGCAGGCTGCCGGGTCCGCGCACGCGCCGAGACGGGCATACGCCTCCCCGACCTTCAACTCCGTTTCGCTCGACATGAGTTACAATATCGCACGTTGTCGCATTCCGGGCGCCGGCTTCGACGCGGGTAGGCGTCATCGTCATCCCACGGGGATGACGGGCGGTTACCGATGAGGGGGCGGCGCCGGGCCGAGTACAGTGGCCTTGCGCGTGCTCGAGCCCAGAGCCGACATTGGTCCCGGAGTATCCAAAAAATGCTGAATATTTGGCGCAGATCCATCCTTGCGACCTTCCTTGCGCTGGCCCTGCCCGCGTGGTCGATGGCACAAGTCAGTTTGAGCGTTTCGCTCAACTTCCCGCCGCCGGAACTGCCGGTTTACGATCAACCGCCGATTCCCGGCGACGGTTACCTATGGACTCCGGGCTACTGGGCCTGGAGCGACGATTTCCAGGATTATTACTGGGTGCCGGGCACCTGGGTGCCGGCCCCGCAGCCGGACTATTTGTGGACCCCCGGATATTGGGCACTGTCCGGCGCGGTATTCCTCTGGCACCCCGGCTACTGGGGACCGCACGTCGGATTCTACGGCGGGGTCAACTACGGGTACGGATATGGCGGCGAAGGCTACCAGGGCGGCTATTGGCGCGACGGCCACATTTTCTACAATCGCTCGGTGAACAACATTCACGACACCCGCATCAGCAATGTCTACGAGAAAACCGTGATCAACAATGTCGCCGTGAACCGGGTCAGCTACAACGGCGGCAGCACGGGGATTCACGCCCGTCCGAGCGCGGCCGACGAGGTCGCCGCGCACGAGCGGCACATCGCCGTCACGCCCATGCAGCGCCGGCATGAGCAGACCGCCTTTGACAATCCGGCGCTGCGTGTGAGCCGCAATCGAGGTCGACCGCCGATTGCGGCCACCTCGCGACCCGGCGTTTTTTCAGGGGGCGGTGTGGTGGCACCCCGCGGCGGCACCATGAGCGTGGTGCATGCGGCACCTACAGAGCCTCGCACGCCGGCGGCGGCGCGCACCCCGCAGGAACGCCGCGTGACCGAGGAACAGCGGGCTTCGGCGCAGCCGCGGCAAGCCCAACCGCCGCGCCCCAGCCAGACTCAAGCAAGGCCCGCACCCCGACCCCGGCCTGCCCCACCCAATCCAAAGTCAGAGCCGCATCCCGAGCACTCTCCGAGCAAGGACGACCATGACCATCATCCAGCATGACCAAGCCGCGCATCGATTCGTCGCCGACGTGGATGGGAGCCGCGCGCATCTGGACTACACGCTCGACGGCCGCGTCATGACGATAACGCACACCAAGGTGCCGCCGGCGATCGGCGGTCGAGGCATTGCGGCGGAGTTGACAGCCGCGGCTTTGAGCGCCGCGAGCGCGGCGGGCTGGACGGTGATTCCGGCCTGCTCGTACGCCAAGGCCTACATGGCCAGGCACCCCGACAAGCAACACATGGACGAACTGCTCGATGAGGCGCTCGATGAGTCCTTTCCCGCCAGCGACTCTCCGTCGGTCGGCGGCACCAGCTAGGGAAGCATCGCCGACAACGCCTGCTCGAGCCCGGCGACGAGCGGCCCCAACTTCGGCGGATCGGCTTCGAATGACGGAGTAATCCCATGTTCACGCAGCGCGCGCGAGCACACCGGACCGATCGACGCGACGATAAGTCGATTGAGCTGTCCCGCGAGCTCCGGCGCCCGGCCGGATTTCTCTGCGACCGCATACAAATTGTGAATCTGAACCGCGCTGGTGACGACCACGGCATCGACCTGGGAGCGCGACAAGGCCGCCAAGAGCTCCTCGAGCGGCCGCGTGTCCGCCGGCAGTGCCCATCGGTAGGTGGCGATTTCCTCGACGCGCGCGCCGCGGTTCTCCAAGGATTCGCGCAGCGCTAGATTCGACGCGCCATAGCGCTGCACCAGCACGGGCGCGCCCCGCAGGGCAAGGTCCGACAATGCCGTCAAGACCGTCTCCGTGGTGAACGGCGTTGCGGCCCGAATGTCGATGCGCACCTCGCGCGCATTCAGCTCTCCGACGGGTTTCGGTCCACGCACCACCACTGTGGAGGATCTCAGGAGGCCGAGCATCTCGCCCGTCATGCCCGCGGAATCGGTTGCCTGAAACAATGCGCGCGTGCCCACGCCGGTTTGAAATATGACGACCTTGAAGGGATCGATCCGCCATCGTTCGATCAGCGACGCCACGGCTCGGGGCTCCACATCGGGCACCTCTTCGAGCGCCGGAGCCAGCAGGGGAATGCCGCCGCGGCGCGCGATCAATTCCCCCAAATGCGCTCCGGTGCGAGTCTCCAGAATCGCGACGACCTTTGATTTCATCATGAGAAGGGTATTCAACCATAATGCTCATATGTCGATCCGATCAATGTCGGCGCCGGCCCTGGCGTTATGCCTGCTGTGTACGCAATTCGCCGCCGCCGCCCATGCCGCGGCGGCAGCGCCAAAGTCAGAGAGCACCCGCGAATCCTTCGTCGAGGCCATGCAGCGCGTTCGCGAGGGCCTGCCTGACACGCCGGATTCCCCGCAGCTTAGGGCCTACGCCATCCACGACTATCTGGTTGCGGCGCGATTCCGGCGCGATCTTCAGGAGGACAGGGCCGGCGAGGCCCTGGACGCGGCCATCGATGCCTTTCTGCAATCGCGTTCGGGCCAGCCGGTCACTCGAGCCCTGAAGCATGATTGGCTGGCGAGCCTCGCGCGGCGGCAGCGCTGGGACCGCTTCCTACCGCGTTCCGCGGATGTCACGGACCCGGTTCTGGCCTGCGATCGTCTCGAGGGTCGCTTGGCCACCGGCGACTCAGCAGGACTGGCCGCCGCGGTGCTCGAGCGCTGGAGTCTGCCGCAGAAGCAGCCGGCTGAATGCGATCAGGCGTTCGCATGGCTGAGACGGCAGAATTTGGTGACTCCCGCGCTCGCGGAAGCTCGGACCCGGGCGGCGCTCGCGGCTGATAATCCGCGCTTGGCGCGCGAATTTGCGCTCGACGTGCCCGCCGCCCAAGCGACCCCCTTGCTGCAATGGTCCGATCTGCTGGAGTCGCCGAGATCTGCGTTGGCGGTGCTTGCCGCTCATCCTGGATTCGCCGTGGAGCCCGATGCCCTCGCGGCGGGGTTCGAGAAGCTCGCACACAGCGATTCGCCGGATGCCCTGGATCTGCTGCCTCTGCTGCTGTCGCGCCCGGGACTGACACCCCCCTTGCAAGTGCGCCTGCAGCGCGCTGCGGCGCTCGGCGCCGCCTACGATCACGATCCGCGGGCGCTTGCGGCATTCGACGGCTTGCCCGCGGAGTCCCTCGACGGCCAGACGGAGGAATGGCGCGTTCGTGCGCAGCTTTGGGCCGGGCACTACGACGAGGCGCTCGCGCAGATGCAACGGATGCCGGCCGGCCTCGCCACGCAGCCTCGCTGGCGCTATTGGCGCGCCCGCGCGGTGGCGGCCACGGACGGACCCGGCGCGGCGGCACCGCTGTACGAAGAAATCGCGGGTCTTCGAGACTACTATGGCTATCTCGCGGCGGACCGCCTGCATCGCCCCTACAGCTTGAACGTGCGTCCATCGCCTGACGACGCCAGGGCACAGGCGAGGATCGCCGCCGACTTGGGCGTCATCCGCGCGCACGAATTATTCGACTGCGACATGACGGACGAGGCCAACGCCGAATGGTCGGCGGCATTGGGCGACGCGGAGCCCGCCGTCAAGGTTCAAGCTGCGCACCTGGCCGCGCGTTGGGGCTGGTACGCGCAGTCCATCACCTCTCTCGCGCAGGCGGGTGAATGGGATGACGTTCCTTTGCGCTATCCACGCCCTTACCCTAAGGCCGTGGCCGAGGCCGGCACGCTCGCGGGCATTCCCGCCGATTGGATATGGGCGGTCATGCGCCAGGAAAGCCTGTTCCGCAAGGACGCCGTGTCGCACGCCGATGCGCGCGGCCTCATGCAAATGTTGCCGGCCACGGCTGCGGCCGTCGCGCGCCGCTGGCACCTGCCGCATCTGCCGAAGGACGGCTTGTTCGATCCTTCCGTGGCAATACCCTTGGGCGCAGCCCATCTGCGGGAGCTCCTCGATCATCATGCGGGCCAGCTCGCCTTGAGCCTCGCAGCCTACAATGCCGGCTCGACGGCGGCCGCGCGCTGGCTGCCCGCCGCCACCATGGATGCCGATGTCTGGGTCGAAAACATTCCGTATGCGGAGACCCGCGCCTATATCCAACACATCATGGAACACATCGTCGCGTTCGCGCAGGTAAGTTCCGCCGCGCAGCCGCGCCTGGATGAACTGATGCCGCCCGTCGCACCTGCGCCTTCTCCTGCGGCGCCGGAGCTGTGATAATTTGACGGCCGATCGATAACACGAAGGATCCGGAATGAACACGAAGCAAGCCCCGCTCTGCCTGGTTCTCGCGGTCATCTTCTCGGGCTGCTGCATCGCGCCGACGGCGCACGCGGACACCGTCGTGATCACCGCCGACCGCATGATCGACGTGCTTGCCGGGCGCGCCGTCGATCGCCCGCAAATCACCGTCGTCGACGGCCGCATTGCCGTGGTCGGGAAGCAGGGCGGAGCGGTGCCGGAGGGAGCGCGCCGCGTCGATCTGCCCGGCATGACACTGCTGCCGGGATTGATCGACATGCACACTCATATCACCGTCGATCCGCGCTACAGCGGCTATCGAGGTCTGGAATTCACGGACAATTTCTGGACCGTCGTCGGCGTCGCGAATGCCAGGAAGACCCTCGAGGCGGGCTTCACCACCATCCGCAACGTGGGTTCGGCCAATTTCGACGACGTGGCCATCAAGCAGGGCATCGAGCAGGGTTTCGTGCCCGGCCCGCGCATCGTGCCCGCAACCTACGCCATCGGCGCCACCGGCGGTCACTGCGATGCCACGGAGTTCCCGCCCTCGGTTTCGGTGCCGAGTCCGCAGATCGCGAACGGCGCCGAAGAAATCCGCGCCACGGTGCGCAAACTGCGCAAGTACGGCGCCGAGGTCATCAAGTTTTGCGGCACAGGCGGCGTGTTCTCGAAGACCGACACGGTCGGGGGCCAGCAGTACGACCTCGCAGAGATGAAGGCGTTGGTGGACGAGGCCCACATGCTGGGATTGAAGGTCGCGGTGCATGCCCACGGCACCTCGGGGATCAAGGACGCCATACGCGCCGGCGTCGACACCATCGAGCACGCGAGCCTCGCCGACGAAGAAGCCTTTGCGCTCGCGAAGCAGCATGGCACATGGTTCTCGATGGATATCTACAACGATGACTACATCCTTGCCGAGGGCGAGAAGAACGGCGTATTCAAGGAATCACTGGCAAAGGAACGCACGATCGGCTTGAAGCAGCGCCAGACATTCCAGGCGGCCGTGAAGGCGGGAGTGAAGATGGTGTTCGGAACTGACGCAGGCGTTTATCCCAACGGCTACAACGCGCGCCAGTTCGCCACCATGGTCAAGTGGGGAATGACCCCCATGCAGGCCATTCAGGCCGCCACGGTGAACGCCTCCGAAGCGCTGGGCCGCGCCGGCGACGTCGGCGCAATCGCGGTCGGACGCTACGGCGATCTCATCGCTGTCGCGGGGGATCCGCTCGCCGACGTGACACGCCTGCAATCCGTGGCCTTCGTGATGAAGGGCGGCGATGTAGTCAAGTCGCCGGCCCGTTGACTGCGGGTGCCCTGTCAATTTGCGCCGATGAGGCCCGCGGTCACGTTGATCGCAAACCCCAGAATCGAGGCATTGAACAGGAATGAAATCACCGTGTGAAAGATCACCGATTTGCGCACGGCGGCATTCAGCGTCGACACGTCCGCCGTCTGGCAGGCCGCGGCGATGGTAAAGGAGAAATAGGCGAAGTCCCAGAACACGGGCATGGAGGTTTCGGGGAAATGCAGCGGGCGATCCGCATCCTTGGCGCTGTAGTACAGGTCGGCGTAATGCGTGGTGAACATGGTGGGCACCAGGATCCACGAGTTCGCCAAGGTGAGCGCTGCGAGCGCGAAGTGCGCAATGCGTTCCGCGCCCGCGGTCTGCCTGATGTTTGCCAGAGGCTCGACGATGGCGACCAGGCTGAGTAATGCGGCCGTTGTGACCACGGCCAGAATGACGGGCGCCGACTGATCCTCTTCGACGTACCTGGAGCAGATCTGCTCGGCTGACAGCCGCGTCATCCAGTAGAAGATCAAGCCGAGAAACAGGGTGCAACCGCCGTTCCAGCACACCAGTACGCGGCTCAAAACGGACCAGTGCGCCGGCAACAAGAAGTAGAGTCCGAAGCCGGCGGCCGCCGCTATCCACAGCCGCGGATGAAAGAGCATGAACTTGTTCATGAGTGCGCCCCTTGCGGCGCTACTTGCTCTCCTTGGCGACCAGCCACTTCACGAGCTCCACCACCTGATCGGGTCCGCCCGCGGATTCAGTGGTCACCCGATACTTGCCGTTCACGACGAGGGTCGGCGTGCGATCGACGCGATACCGCTGTATCGCCTCCTCCGCGGTACGCACCTTGTAGTCCACGGTGAAGCCCTTGGCGGTCTCGAGAAACTTCTCGATGGGCACTCCCGCCTTGGCCTTGTAGAACTTGGCGGCATCCTCGATGGTCGGAATTCGGCTCTTGATGTTGTGGGTCGCAGGATCGATGACCGCCAGCTCGCCGCTCTGCCATACGGCGTTGAACATGGCATCGTGTGTCTGATCCGCGACGCCCAGGGTTTGGGCGGTCAAGTAGGCGAGCTGAAACATGGGCCAGTCCTCGGCCGCGTTGAACGATGCAGGCAGGTAGTCGAGCACGGCGTTCGGCGGCAGAGCGGCTTTCAGCTTGTGCATGGTGGGCACGAACAGATTGCAGGCCGGACAGGCGTACGAAAACACTTCCGTGACCTCCACCTTGCCCGCCGGCAGCGACGTGGGACGCGCCGGAACGATGAGAAAGTAATTCACTCCCTCGGTCCAGGCCGGCACACCCGCCGGCGCGGGCGCGCCGCGCACGGTCGCGCCGATGATCAATGCAAGAACTCCTGCCGTCGCGCAATTCAGTAATTTCATCGGAACTCCTTCGCCGGTATCTTACCCGCCCTCATTGTCGCCTCAAGCCTTCGAGCGTGTCGAGCACAATGCGCGCCGCGCGCGCCGCGCCATCCTCGGCCGAGACGGATTCGCCGATCTTCCTTGCGCGTTCGAGATAGCGGCCATCGGCCAGCAACCGTGCCAAATGGCGGCGCACCGACGCGGCGCAATAGCGCCACGGCGGCAAAATACGCGCGACCCCCAGGCGGCGGGCGCGGGCGGCGTTGTCGGGCTGATCGGCGAAATGCGGCACGATCAGCTGCGGGCGGCCCGAGCGCAGCGCCTGCCCGAGAGTGCCGATTCCACCGTGATGCACGATCGCAGCAGCGCGCGGGAAAAGAGCCGAATGCGGCGCATAGGCGCCGACGAAAACCTCCGCCGAACTCAGATGCGCGAATTCGCCGCAGGCGCGCTCGCCCACCAACAGCACCGCGCGCTTCCCCAAGGTCTTTGCCGCGCGGACACCCTGCGCGTAGAAGCGGCCGGGACTGTTGACGATGAGACTTCCGAGAGTGAACACCAGCGGCGCGGGCCCCAGCTTCAAGAACGCCTCGAGCGCCGGATCCAAGCCGGCGCTTGCACCGTCGTCGCCGTCGAAGGTCGCAAATCCCACGATCCACGCCGGTTGCGGATAGTCCGGCTGGACTTCACCGAGCAGCACCGAATACAGTCCGATCGCGCCTGCATTCGCGAATTGCCCGTCGAACAGAGGGTCCAGCGGCGACGGCGGGAGGCCTAGACCTGCGCGAAACGCGAGCAGCGGCCGGAACAGTACCTTGACGGCCTGCTTGATGATCCACAGCGCGCACCGCGTTGGGGTGGGGCCCATGGCGCGCAGCAGCGCGCTGAACGCTTTGGCCCCGGGAATCAGCGGCGGATCGTACGCGGAGAAAAACATCATCGGTTGCAGGACCACGGCCATCCAGGGAATTGCGCGCTTCTGCGCCGCCAACCGCGCCGCAAAGGCGAGACCGCTCGGCAGGATCAGATCGGCGCCCTCGGTGACACGCATCATGTCCTCGTACGCCTCCCCGACGTACGGCAGCACCAGTTTGCGGAACAGGAATCGGCTGCGCTTGACCACCGCGCGCGTGAGTTGCGCGCGGTCCATGCCGAGGTCGCGCTCGATGTCGTCGAACCCCGGCCGCAAGGCGTGAAATGCAATGCCGGCCGCTTCCACCTTTGCGCGGTATTCCACAGAGCATGCGATCACCGGATTCAAGCCGAGCGCGCGCAGGGCCGCACCCAAGGCGATGAAGGGATGCAGGTCCCCCAGCGACCCCACGGTGGCAAGAACGACTTTGTGGGTCAATGTTTTCGAGTCACTGATCGTCGGCACGTGCGATACTGCCGCTCCAATATAGTCCGTGCGGATGCTGTTTGAAGGACTCGATGCAATATTTCCGCCGCTCGCCGAACCATCTGCGCTGCGGATACTCCGACTAGGGTGGCATTGAATGGTGGTCCGCCGAAGATTCTGGTTATAGTTCAATAATCGCCCGAACGTTCCCCGATTTGGCAGCGGCCTTGGAGGGCGTGCGGCTCGACCGTGGTGAAGTGTGAAGTTGTGTTAAACGATCCCACAAATCTCGACCCGTCCTCGTCCGCTCGCGGACCCCTGGCGTTCATGCGGCGCCATTGGGTTGCGCTGCTCGTCGCCGTTGTCGTCCTGATATTGTTAATTGCGCTGGTCAAGACCATCCGGCAGAAGCAGGCGGTGGCGGGGGGTCCCGGAGGCGCACGCTACGCGCAGAACGGGCCGGTCGCAGTATCCGTGGCAACCGCCGCATCGGGCGACATACAGCTGAAGATTCCGGCGCTGGGCACCGTCACGCCGCTCGCCACCGTGACCGTCCGCACCCAGATCAGCGGCGTCATGCAAAAACTTCTGTTTACCGAGGGCCAAACCGTACGCCAGGGCGCCACTCTGGCGCAGATCGATCCCCGTCCGTACGAAGCCGCCCTGCAGCAGATGAAGGGAAATCTGCAGCGCGACAAGGCCCTTCTCGCGGACGCAGAGTTGGACTTGAAGCGCTACGAGGGGCTGGTCAAAGAAGACTCCATTGCGCAGCAGCAGCTCGACACCCAGCGCGCCCTGGTCGATCAGTACAAGGGCACCATCGAATCCGACGAAGGCCAAGTCAAGACCGCCGCGGTGAATCTGCTGTTCACCAACATCACCTCGCCGATCACGGGGCGCGTGGGCTTGCGTCAGGTCGATCAAGGCAATTACGTGACGCCCGGCGATGCGAACGGCATCGTCGTCGTCAACCAGCTGCAACCGATCACGGTCATCTTCCCGATCCCCGAGGACAACGTTCCCGCCCTGATCCCGCGCCTGCATCAAGGCGGCCCGCTGCAGGTGGAAGCCTATGACCGGACCAACAGCGCCAAGCTGGCGGACGGCAAGCTGCTCACGATCGACAATCAAATCGACGTGACGACGGGTACGGTCAAGCTGCGCGCGCAGTTCGAGAATGCAGACGGCCTGCTGTTCCCGAACCAATTTGTCAACGTCCAACTGCTTCAGGAAGTGGTGCACGATCAGATCATCATTCCCAACGCCGCGGTGCGGCGCGGCGCTCCGAACGGCGTGGTGAGCACCTTCGTGTACGTCGTGAGCCCCGATCGCACGGTATCGGTGCGGCCCGTGACCTTGGGGGTGGTGGACGGCGAGCACGTCGCCGTCACTCAGGGACTCAAGGCCGGCGAGACGGTCGTAACGGAAGGCGGCGACCGGCTGCGCGACGGCGCGCCGGTGTTGCTGCCGGGTTCGCCGCCCGCGGGCGCCGCCGGCGCCCGCCCGCCGGCGGCGCCTCAGGGCAAAACGGGGTCGCGCGGCTCGCACCGTCCGCGCACGCGATCTCAACCGTCGACATGAAGTCGGCAGCGGACGCGCCCGCATGAATCCCTCGCGCATTTTCATTTTGCGGCCGGTGGCGACCACCCTGTTGATGGTCGCCATATTGATCGTCGGCGCGATCGCCTATCTGCAACTGCCGCTGTCCGCGTTGCCCGAGGTGGCATACCCCACCATCCAGGTGCAGACCTTCTATCCCGGCGCAAGCCCCGAGGTCATCACCTCCGCCATCACCGCGCCGCTGGAGAAGCAATTCGGCCAAATGCCGGGCTTGAGCCAGATGACCTCGACCAGCTCGGCCGGCGCCTCGGTGATCACCCTGCAATTCTCCCTGTCCCTGGCCATCGACGTCGCCGAGCAGCAGGTGCAGGCCGCCATCAGCGGAGCGCAAAACCTGCTGCCGCAGGATTTGCCGGCTCCGCCGATCTATGCAAAGGTCAATCCCGCCGATGCGCCCGTGCTCATTCTGGGACTCACCTCCAAAGTGATGCCGCTCACCGACGTGGAAGATCTGGCCGATACCCGCGTGGCGCAGAAGATCTCACAGATCAAAGGCGTCGGCGTCGTGAGCATCAGCGGCGGTCAGCGGCCGGCGGTGCGCGTCGTCGCGAATCCGCGGGCCATGGCCGCCTACGGACTGAACCTCGACGATCTGCGCACGACCATCAGCAACGCCAACCAAAACGGGCCGAAGGGCACTTTGGACGGACCGAGCACGGCGTACACGGTCAACACCAACGACCAAATCCGCAACGCTGATGACTACGGCATGGTCGTGGTCGCGTACAAGAATGGCGCCGCGGTGCGTCTCAAGGATGTGGCCACCCTGGTGTCCGGGGCGGAGAACTCCAAGCTCGGCGGCTGGATGAACCGGGCCCCGGCGCTGATCCTGAACGTGCAGCGGCAACCGGGCGCGAATGTGGTCGACGTCGTCAACAGAATTCACGATCTGCTGCCGTCATTGCAGGCCGCGCTGCCGGCGGGCGTGGATCTCGCCGTTCTCACGGACCGGACGACCACCATCAGAGCCTCGGTGGCGGATGTGGAATTCGAGCTGGTGCTCGCCGTCGTGCTGGTCGTGCTGGTGATCTACGTGTTTCTGCGCAACGTTCCCGCCACCATCATTCCCAGTCTCTCCGTGCCGCTGTCGCTCATCGGCACGTTCGCCGTGATGTACCTGGCGAATTTCAGCCTCAACAACCTGTCGCTGATGGCCCTCACCATCGCGACGGGATTCGTCGTCGACGATGCCATCGTGATGATCGAGAATATTTCGCGCTACATCGAACTTGGAGAGACGCCGCTCGAGGCCGCTCTCAAGGGCGCGGGCCAGATCGGCTTCACCATCATTTCGCTCACCGTTTCGCTCATCGCGGTGCTCATTCCCCTGCTCTTCATGCAGGATGTGGTCGGGCGTCTGTTCAGGGAATTCGCGGTGACGCTCGCGGTCACGATTCTCATCTCGGCCGTGGTCTCGCTGACGCTGGTGCCGATGATGTGCGCCAAGCTGTTGAAGCACCGCCCCTCGGATGAGCACGCGGCGCTGGAGTCGGGTCGCTGGTTCGCCGAGCTGGTCGAATGGTACGGCCGAAGACTGATGTGGGTATTGGATCACCAGCGACTGACCATGTATGTCGCGACGGCGACCGTGGCGCTGACGGTGATTCTTTATATCCTGATTCCGAAGGGCTTCTTTCCCGAGCAGGACACGGGATTGATCCAGGGAATCTCGGAGGCAACCGAGTCGGTTTCCTACGCGGCGATGGCCGACCGGCAGCAGGCGCTCGCGGCGGCCATTCTCAAGGACTCCGATGTGCTCAGCCTGTCGTCCTACATCGGCATCGACGGCAACAATGTCACGCTGAACAGCGGGCGCTTCTTGATCAATTTGAAGCCGCGCGCGGACCGCGCTTCGAGCGTCGCCGATGTGATCCGGCGGCTGCAATCCGAAACGGGCGACGTGGCCGGCGCCACGCTGTACATGCAGCCCGTCCAGGACCTCACTCTCGATACCACCATCAGCCGCACGCAGTATCAATTCACCCTGGAAAGCGCCGACTCGGCGGCGCTGTCCGCCTGGACGCCCAAGCTGCTCGCGGCGCTGCGCCAGCAGCCGGAGCTCGCGGATGTGGTGAGCAATCAGGAAGACAACGGTCTCGCCGCCTACATCAACATCGACCGCGACAGCGCGGCGCGGCTCGGCATCAGCGTCGGGACGGTCGACAACGCCCTGTACGACGCTTTCGGCCAGCGGATCGTTTCCACGATTTTCACGCAGTCGAACCAGTACCGCGTCATCATGGAGGCGGATCCCGGCACATACCGCTCCGTGGACTCGCTCGCGTCCATCTACGTGCCCTCCGCCTCCGGCGGCCAGGTGCCGCTGTCCGCGATCGCCAAGGTGGATGTGGAGACGCGCCCGCTGCTCATCAATCACCTCGCCCAGTTTCCGGCGACCACGGTGTCCTTCAATCTCGCTCCCGGCGCCTCGCTCGGCGCCGGCGTGACCGCCATCGAAAACACCGAGCAGGGGATCGGATTGCCGGTCAGCATTCGAACCACCTTCCAGGGGGCCGCGCTCGCGTTCCGCAGCAATCTTACCAACGAGATTCTGTTGCTGGTGGCCGCCGTGCTCGTCATGTACATCGTGCTGGGCGTGCTGTACGAGAGTTTCATCCACCCCATCACCATTCTCTCGACTCTGCCGTCGGCCGGCATCGGGGCTCTGCTTGCGCTCATGCTGGCGGGCGACGATCTGACCATCATCGCGCTCATCGGCATCATTCTGCTCATCGGCATCGTGAAGAAGAACGCCATTCTGATGATCGACTTCGCGGTGGTCGCGCAGCGCGACGAGAAGCTGTCGCCGCGCGACGCGATCTACAAGGCCTGCCTGCTGCGCTTTCGCCCCATTCTCATGACCACGGTAGCCGCCATATTCGGCGCCCTGCCGCTGATGTTCGGGACCGGCACCGGCTCCGAGCTCCGCCACCCGCTCGGCGTCAGCATCGTCGGGGGACTGTTGGTGAGCCAGGTGCTGACGCTGTTCACGACACCCGTGATCTATCTGGCGTTCGACCGCGTCGCCGCCCGCGTGCGCGGGCCCAAGGCGGCCGAAGACGGCGATCTGGCGCCGCAGGGTTCCGCGTGAACATTTCCGCTCCCTTCATTCGCAGACCGGTGGCGACCATACTGCTGACGGCCGGTATGGCGCTGACGGGCGCTGCGGCCTTCACGCTGCTGCCGGTGGCGCCGCTGCCGCGCATCGATGTGCCGGCCATCTTCGTGTCGGCACAGCTGCCGGGAGCGAGCCCGGAGGTGATGGCGAGCACGGTTGCGACGCCTTTGGAGCGCCATCTCGGCGCCATCTCCGACGTCGACGACATGACATCGACGAGCAGCGTCGGAACCTCGAACATACAATTGACCTTCGGCGTCGACCGCGACATCGACGGTGCGGCGCGCGACGTGCAGGCGGCCATCGTCGCCGCGCATGCAGACCTCCCCACGTCGCTGGTCCGCAACCCTTCCTACCGCAAGCTCAACACCGCACTGTTCCCGGTCATGGCCATCGCAATGACCTCCGATGTACTCACCCAGGGCCAGATCTACGATGCGGCCGACGCCGTGATCTCGCAGCGTCTCTCGCAGATCCAGGGCGTGGGCGGAGTGAACGTGAACGGCAGCGCGCTTCCCGCAGTGCGCGTCGAAATCAATCCCCTGTCGCTGTCCAAGTACGGCATCGGCCTGCAGGACGTGCGCGCCGCCATCTCCAACGCCAACGCCAATGCGCCGAAGGGCGCGATCGAATCCGACTCGCTGCATTACCAGATCTACACCAATGACAACGCGCGCGACGCGGGCCCCTACCGCAACCTGATCATCGCCAACCGCAACGGCGCGACCGTGCGGCTGGGGGACGTGGCCACGGTCCTGGACATGCAGGACGGCGCGACCGAGAACATCCGCACTTACGGCCTGTACAACGGCAAGCCGGCCGTGTTCGTCCTGGTGTACCAGCAGCCGGGGGCGAACATCATCCAGATGATCGACGCGGTCAAGGCGGAACTTCCGGTGCTCAAGGGCTCCATCGACCCGAAGATCGATCTGGTGGTCACGTTCGACCGTTCGATCACGATTCGCGCCTCGCTGCGCCAGGTCGAACAGACCCTGATGCTGGCCGTGGCCTTCGTCATCCTCGTGGTCTACGTCTTCTTGAACAGTCCCCGTGCGGCGCTGATCCCCGCGGTGGTGGTGCCGGTGTCGTTGATCGGCACCTTCGGCGCGATGTACCTGCTCGACTATACTCTCGACAATTTCTCGCTCATGGCGCTCACCATAGCCACCGGCTTCGTGGTCGATGATGCCATCGTCGTCATGGAAAACACCACGCGGCACATCGAGGCGGGCATGTCGCGGCTGAGCGCGGCCTTGCTGGGCGCGCGCGAGGTGGGGTTCACCGTCGTCTCCATGAGCCTGTCGCTGGTGGCGGTGTTCATTCCCTTCATGTTCGCCGGGGGCATCGTCGGTCGAATATTCCGCGAGTTCACCGTCACCTTGTCGGTGTCCATCCTCATCTCGCTGGTGGTCTCCCTGACCACCACCCCGATGATGTGTTCGTTGGTGCTCTCCCGCGTGCACCAAGGCGACTCGATGCGGTTCATGCAGGCATTCGAAAGCGGCTTCGCGCGGCTGCGCCGCAGATACGAAACCACGCTCGACTGGGCGCTGCGCCACCCGCGAACCATGCTGCTGCTGCTGTTCGCGACCATCGGCCTCAACGTCTACCTCTACGTCGTGATTCCCAAGGGCTTCTTCCCGCAGCAGGATACGGGCCAATTGCAAGGCGGAATTCGCGGCGATGCGTCCACTTCGTTCCAATCGATGAAGCGCAAGCTGCAGCAGGTCGCGGCCATCATCCAAGCGGACCCCGCAGTGAAAACCGTCACCGGGTCCGTCGGCGGCGGCGGTTACGGTCCTTCCGGCAGCACCGCGACCGCCAACCTCACCATCGCACTCAAGCCTCTCGCCGAACGGCGCATTTCAGCGGATCGCAT
Source organism: uncultured Gammaproteobacteria bacterium (assembly GCA_963702735.1). Taxonomy (GTDB): domain Bacteria; phylum Pseudomonadota; class Gammaproteobacteria; order Steroidobacterales; family Steroidobacteraceae; genus Bog-1198. Next base: position 580,618 of record CAVPDW010000006.1, read on the forward strand.
CATCGCGCGCCTGCGCCCGAAGATGAACGAAGTCAAGGGCGTCGCGACCTATCTGCAGGCCGTGCAGGACATTCGCGGCGGAGGCAGGTCGGCCAACTCCCAATATCAATGGACCTTGCTGGGCGATGACCTGAGCGAGCTGCAAACCTGGTCGCAGAAGCTTCGAACCGCGCTCCAGGGCCTGCCGGAAATCACCGACGTGGACACCGATCTGCAGCCCGGCGGCCTGGAGGCGGATCTGATCGTGGACCGCGACAGCGCATCGCGCCTGGGACTCAGCGAAATTCAGATCGACAATGCGCTGGGAGACGCCTTCGCCCAGGCCCAAGTATCGAACATTTTGAATCCCTACAGCCCGCAGCAGTACCACGTCGTCATGGAAGTGGCGCCCGAGTTCTGGCAGAATCCGCAAGTGCTCAAGGAGCTGTACGTGAGCACCGCGGGCGGCGCGGTCTCGGGGACGCAGTCCACCCAGGCCGTTGCGGGCACCGTCGCGCTGACACATCCCACCGGATCGGCCGCTTCCTCGAGCGCCGCCATTGCAGAAGACCTCGCCCGCAATCTGGCCTCGAATTCGCTGGCCAACGCCGGCCGCGGCAATACGTCCACCGGCGCTGCCGTCAGCGTCGCACAAGAAACCGTGGTGCCCTATTCCGCATTCAGCCACTTCACCACGGGCACCACACCAGTGAGCGTCAACCACACCGGAACTTCCGTCTCCACATCCATCTCTTTCAACCTGCCTGAAAAAGAGACGCTGGATGTCGCGCTGGCCGCGATCGAACGGACGATGAGCGCCATCCACATGCCCGTCAGCATCATCGGCGGAACCTACGGAACCGCCCGTCTCTTTCAGCAGAGCAACAGCAACACTCCGCTGATGCTCATTGCCGCGTTGGCCGCGATCTACGTGGTGCTGGGGGTTCTCTACGAGAGCTACAGCCAGCCGCTGACCATTCTCTCGACCCTGCCCTCCGCCGGCGTCGGTGCTCTGCTCGCCTTGATGGCCACCGGCACCGAGTTCAGCCTCATCGCGTTTCTCGGGATTCTGCTGTTGATCGGCATTGTGAAGAAGAATGCCATCATGATGGTCGATTTTGCCCTGGACGCAGAGCGCAACCTCGGAATGGACCCGCGCGCGGCCATCGCCCATGCCTGCTCCTTGCGGTTCCGGCCCATCATGATGACCACCTGTGCCGCCATTGCCGGCGCCCTGCCTCTGGCCATCGCCTCGGGCGACGGCACCGAAATGCGCAGGCCCTTGGGAATCGCTATCGTGGGGGGCCTCGTGGTCAGCCAGCTTCTCACGGTGTATACGACCCCCGTGGTGTACTTGTACATCCATCGCTACTGGAAACACTTGAAACAGGGCAAGTACTCTCCCCCGCCCGCGCGGCCCGCCGATCCCGGCCGGGGCGGCCATGGATTCGAGCCTGCCGGAGCCGGCACGTGAGGCGCCCCGCTCTTTGGATGAGCCTGGCGGCCGGGGTCGGTGTCCTTGCCGCGTGCGCCGTGGGGCCCAATTACCATCGGCCCAAGTTCGATGCCGCGTCCGCTTACAAGGAAGCCGGCGATTGGAAACCCAGCGAGCCCGACGACGCGTTCAACCGAGGACCCTGGTGGGAAATCTTCAAGGACGATGCATTGAATCAACTCGAGGTGCGCATCGATATCTCGAACGAGAACGTCAAGGCGGCGGCCGCCGCCTACGATCAGGCGCGGGCATTGGTGGCGCAGGCCAGGGCGGGTTTTTGGCCCACTGTCGGCGTCAGCGCGGGAAAGCAGCGCGGCTCGACGGACGGCGGGCCCACCCGAACCTTGGACAACGCCGGGATCGCGGCGAGTTGGGAGCTGGATATCTGGGGCCAGATTCGCCGCAACGCCGAGAGCAGCCGGGCATCGGCGCAGTCGAGCGCCGCGGCGCTCGCCGCCGCGCGGCTGTCCGCCCAGGCGGCGCTCGCAACCGATTATTTCGAGCTGCGGGCGCAGGACCAGTTGCAAAGACTGCTGGACGATACCGTGGTTGCCGAGGATCTGTCCTTGAAAATCGCCGAGAGCCGCTACCGTTTCGGGGTGGCCGCGCGGGCCGATGTCGTGAGCGCACAGGCGCAGCTGCTGTCGAGCCAGGCCCAGCAGGTGAATGCAAAAATTCAGCGCGGCCTGCTCGAGCATGCGATCGCCGTGCTCGTCGGCCAGCAGCCGGCATCGTTCTCCTTGAATTCAATCTCCATGCGCGCGGATGTGCCCACGGTGCCTGCCGGGGTTCCTTCCACCCTGCTCGAGCGGCGGCCCGACGTGGCGGAGGCGGAGCGCAGGGTCGCGGCGGCCAATGCGCAAATCGGGGTGGCTGTGTCGGCGTTCTTTCCGAATCTGACCCTCTCCGGATCGGAGAACTACACCGGACCCGCGTGGTCGCACTTGATCGAGGTGCCGAACCGCATCTGGTCGCTCGGCCCCGCGCTCGCGGAAACGCTGATCGACGGCGGACTGCGCCGCGCGCAGGTGGCACAGGCGCGCGCGGCGTATGACGCGAGCGTCGACAACTATCGCCAGACGGTGCTGTCCGGATTTGAGCAGGTCGAGGATGAGATCGTCACTCTGCGCGTGCTGGAGCAACAGGCTGTCATCGAAGAAGCCGCGGTGGCGGCCGCCAGGGAAGCGGAGAAGCTCACGCTCAATCAGTACAAGGCGGGAACCGTGCCGTACAGCAGCGTCATCACTGCGCAGACCACCCGCCTGAGCGCGGAGGAAACGGCGCTCTCGGTGCTGTCGAGCCGACTGCAAGCGAGCGTGGCGCTGATCGAAGCCTTGGGCGGCGGTTGGGACGCGAGGCAGCTGCCGCTGCCCTAGCGGCACCGCCGGATACATTGAAACCTTACTGCCATTACTTGCTGTTGATTTCGCTGGGCCTCGCCGCGTGCGGGCCCAACCATCTGGCGAAATCCCCTGCTCATCCCCTCGACTCGGCGCCCGCTCCGCCGGCGGCGACCAGGGCATTGGCCGACGCCCTGAACCTGGTCGCCCAGAAGGATTGGCCTCGGGCGCTCGCCGCGCTGCGAACCCTCATCGAAGCACGGTCGTTCGACGGCCTTCCCGGCGATTTCAGATACAAGGCCTTGTCGGCCGCCGGTAGAGTGGCGATCGACCACGGACCTCCGAAACTGGGGTACGAGTACCTTGACCGCGCCACGGCGCTGCCCCAGGCCGGCTTCGATGATTGGTTGGAGCGGCTGCGGGCCGCGGACAAGTCGGGCAGCAGAGCCGACGCGATCGGCACCTTGAGCGTGCTCATGCAGCGCTGGCCGGATCGTGCCTCGGAATTGAACCCCGACTATATCGTCAGGACTGTTTACGATGCGGAGCGCTCGAGGCACGGCGCGGCATTTGCGCTGCTGGAGGCGCTGTACGCCGCGCATTGGAAACTCAAGTGGGGCATCGAGCCGAGCTCCGCTTGGCGGGATTTGGCGCTTCTCCTGCTCGAGAACGGCCGCGCCGCCGAGGCGAATGATGTGGCGCATCGTATCACCGACGTATACGTTCTGATCGCGATGCGAGCCGACCGGCGCTTCGACGCGGTGGTTGCCGCCAATCCCGCGCAGTTCGACATCGACGCGGCGGCGGAGCGGGAGTTCAAAGCCTTCGAAGCGGCGTCTGAAAAGGCGCCGCAATCGCTCGAGCTCAAATTGCGGGTGATCGATTCGCTGCTGCGACAGCGCCACTATGAAGCCGCACTGGCGGCGGCGGATTCAATACTGGTGGACATCCGGTCCACCAATTATCCCGACAAGCTTTACGAGGATTTCGACGACCAGCGCTCTTGGTTCCTGAATCTCAGATCGATCGCGCTGCAACGCGTCGGCCGCTGGGACGAAGCCGTGGCGCAGTTGAACGCGGCAAGCCTATTGCTCGGCAGCTACGGCAGCAGCGTGGATCAGCTGATCAATCTCGGATACTTGTATTGCGAACTGGCACGACCCAACGATGCGCTTTCCGCCATCGGCAGGGTGGTGGCGCCGACCAGCTCGTATGGGACCATGCAAATGGAAGCGGTGCGGGTGGACGCATACTACCAATTGGGCGATTCGAGCAAGATGGAACGTTCACTGCGGTATTTGCGAGCTCATCGCGCCGATGACCCCTGGGCCTATGAAGGCTCGTTGATTACCGTCAATCAGCTGCATCGGGCGGCGCACGATTTGGTGGCTGAATTGATGGACGACGGACAGCGGGAAGACGCTCTCGAGCACATCCAAAGTTACGCGCCCACACCCGGTACGCAACGGGACAACGAATGGGATGCACGGCGCCGGGCGGTGATTGCCGGACCTGAAGTGCAGGCTGCAATTCAAAAAGTGGGTCGCATCGAGGCTTACTCCCTGGAGGAAGAATAGGCGCCTCGAGTCTCAAGGCTCGCCGCTGCCGATGGCCGCGCGGCGCTGCTCGACATAGGCGTCCAGCGCTTCGCGAACGGCGGGGTCCATCGCCGGCTCCTCGTACTCGCTGAGGGCCTGCTTCCATATCTGTGTGGCTCGTTGCGTCGCGTCCTTGCCGCCCGATAGCTGCCAGTTCTCGTAGTTCTGCCAGTTCGACACCAGCGGCCGATAGAACGCGTGCTCGTAGCGCTCCATGGTGTGCGGTTCGCCGAAGAAGTGGCCGCCGGTGGCCACCCCTTTGATGGCGTCGAAGCCCAGCTCCCGCTCGTCGACCGCAATGGGCTTGAGGAACTCGACCATCATTTGCAGCATCTCGACATCGAGCACCAGCTTTTCGAATGACGCGGTCAAGCCTCCCTCCTGCCAGCCGGCCGCGTGATACACGAGATTTCCGTGTCCCAGAATCGCCCCCCACAGCGACATCTCCGTCTCGTAGGCGCCCTGTGCGTCGGCCACGTTGGAAGCGCTGGCATTGGAGGTGCGATAGGGAAGCCGGTAGCGGCGGGCCAGTTGACCGCTCGCGATGTTCGCCTTGGCGTTCTCAGGCGTGCCGAATGCGGGCGCGCCCGAACGCATGTCCACGTTCGAAGTGAAGGCGCCGTACATGACGGGCGTGCCGGGCCGAATCAGCTGGGCGAGCACCACGCCGAAGAGCGCTTCCGCATTTTGCTGGGCGAGCGCGGCCGCCAGCGAGACCGGAGCCATGGCTCCCATGAGCGTGAAGGGCGTGATGACCACGGCCTGGCCGTGTTCCGCCATCGCGATCAGCCCCTCGCACATGGCCTCATCGAAGCGGCGCGGACTGTTCACTGAAATAATGGTGATGACGCCGGGGCTCGCGGCCATTGCCTTAAGATCCAGGCCCCGCGAGATCGCCATCATTCGTATGCCGTCGAGCGCGCGTCCGGCGCCTATCGCCGTGCAGTGAAACGCCTTGTCCGTATACAGAAGATTTGCGCGATACGTATCCAGATGACGTGAGTTCGCCGGCAACTCGACGGGCGCGCACACTTGGTTGCCGATCAGATGGATGGTATTGAAGTAATGGGCGAGGCGGATGAAATCGCAGTAGTCCCGGAAATTGCCCGCTCGGCGCCCGCGCTCGAAGTCGTGAACATTGGGCGGACCGGCGACCAGCCCGAAGTAGTGGCGATTCCCTCCCAAATCCACGCGCCTGCCGGCGTTGCGCGGCGTGAGAGCGAAGGAGGCGGGTGCGCTCGCCAATGCTGCCGCGACCAGACCGCGATCCAGCCTCACCGTTCTCGTGGCTGAATCGACCTCTGCGCCTCCCTTCTCGAGAATCCCGAGAGCGCGCTGCGACATCACTTCAATCCCCAGCTCCTCGAGGATGCGCAGCGACGTCAGATGAACGGCCTCGAGCTGATCCGCCGACAGCACTTCCATGGGCGGGTAAGGATTGCGAACCTCGGCCCATGGCAGTTGCGGAACACGGCTTCCCTCGATGCGCCGGCCGCGGCCTCCTTGACGTTTGCGGCTGGGGTCCATCGCGCTCAGACAGGTTCCCGGGCCAAATCGTCCAGTGCAACGGACGCGTGACGGCGCAACAGCGCGGTCTGCGCCTGCCACCGCTCCGTCTCCGGAAGTTCCTGCAGGAAGTGAATCTGCTCCGCGGCGTAAGTCGCCACGGGCAATCCGTCGCGGTACAGCAGGCGATTGCCGCAGAGCGAGGCAAGCCTCGCTCCGGGAGTGATGATGCCGATCAGATTCAGCGGATCCGCAGCCGAAACCGACAGGTACTGCTGCGACGGCGGTTTGCGGCGCACGTCGCGCAGGAGCCCGATGGCTTCGGGCGTTGCGTACTGTTCGCCCGAAAATCCGGCAACGAAGCGCCCGCCTCGAATCTCGCCCCGGGCCTCGAGCCGGCGGCAGCACATGAGCACGTCGCGCCAGGGGGGCAGCCAGTCAGCTTCGCGCCCGAGAAGCTTCCAGAAAATCACGCCCCAACGACGCAGCAGCGTGCGCACGATGTGTTCGACCGCCTCGTCATTATGTCCGGCCGCGCCCGCCGCCGGCCGCCGCACCAGCGCCCAACGTCCCGCATCCGCCATTCCGAACAGCGCCAGCCGGCGTTTGCGGCGCACGGTATACGAGGTGGATTTGGCGCGCCTGCCGCTCGGCAGCAGCAGCACACGCAGGCCCGCGAAGCTGTCGGAGTTGACCATGCCGAGCGCGACCAGCTCCGCCAGCGCATCCTCGACCTCCACCGGCAGCATGCCCGCATGCTCGGCGATCTCGTCGAAGAATGATGCGCCGCGCTCGCGGATGAATTCCGCCACCGCGCGGGCTCTCGAGGTGAGGTGGGCCGGATCGGAAGGATCGGCCATCGCCGTCCACTGCGGCACACTGCGCCGCGCCAGTAGCGTGATGGGCGTGGAACGAATCGGCGCGGCGCCGTGGCCGCGTTCGGAGTCGGCGGCGTTCGCGGCGCCGCGCGCGGCGAGCCGCGCCCACACCACGCGCCCCGCACGGCAATGCTCATCCAACCACTGCGGCTCGTACTCGACCATGCGCGATGGGATGATTTCGGCTTCCCAGGCGCCCGCGGGAGCCTCGAAGCCTTCGAGCTGCGTCAGCACCGCCGCCAGTGCATCGGACCCCTGCATTCGCGACTCCGGCAGCACCCGCTGCCATTCGCACAGGAATCTGAGGAAATCGCGCGCCGGCACCGGCTCGATCTCGGCGCGCAGGCGCTTCACGGTGTAGCGATGTATGCGCGCAAGCAGACGGCGCTCGCACCACTCCTCCTGCGCGACGCTCAACTCCGGCGGGCTCGGTCCCGCCGCGCCCGGGCTGAAACGACCGCGCATGGCAAACCCTTCCGCTTCGAGCTTGGCCAACGCGATATCGATGCTCGATGCGGACAGGCCGAGGGACCCGGCAAGGGCCGAGGCGGTCACAGGACCCATGCCTTCGAGCCGACCGCGGACGATGTCGACCAAGGATTCGTCGCAGATTGGAATGGGGTCGAACAGCGCGCGTCTTTCGGCCGCCGCCCACAGCGATCCCCCGCCCCAAGAGATCCGCGCCACCCGCCCCTGTGCGGCAAGTTCTTCCATCAATGGAGGCCAGGCCGAATTGGCGCGAACTTCCTCCTCGGTCAGGAACGTCAGCCACAGCAGCGCATCGTGCAGTTCATCCTGAGTCGTTGCGTCGGGCCAGGCCTCCGCGCGCACCCGGGCAATCGCCTCGGGATCGAGCTTACCGATGTCGGCGGCGGATTCGGGATCAAGCCAGCGGCGGCTCATCACGGCCTGGGTGCGCCGCTCCTCGAGCGGTGCATCGTCGAGAAAGGCGTAGGGGCGCGCGTTCAGGGCCTCGAGCGCCAGCGGCGAGGGCTCGGTCAGATCGCGCGCGACGACGCGGATGGCGCCGCTTTCGAGCCCGCGCAGCACCGCCTCGAAGCGTTCGATGTCCATCGCATCCTCGAGACAGTCGCGGATGGTCTGCCGCACCAGCGGATGCTCGGGTATCTCGATTTCGCCCGGCAGATTTTCGGCGCAGGCGACCTGGTCAGGGAACACCGACGCGAGCAGGTCCTCGGCATTCATGCGCGCAATTTGCGGCGGAATCTTCTTGCCGCCGCGAAAACGCGGCAGCGCGAGAGCGATGCCGGCATCCCAGCGCCAGCGGACCCCGAACATGGGCGCCGCGCACAGCGCCTGCACCAGCAGCGGGCGCACCGTATTGGAGTGCAGATAGCGCGCGGCTTCCTCGAGCTGGAAGCTGTGCGCGTGGGTCAGCGACAGCACGATGTGATTCTCCGTCGCTGCGGCTTGCAATTCGAAGTTGAAGGTGCGGCAGAACCGCTTGCGCAGGGACAAACCCCACGCTCGATTGACCCGGCTGCCGAAGGTCGAATGAATGACCAGCTGCATGCCGCCGGACTCGTCGAAGAAGCGCTCGAAAACGACCGTATCCAGGGTCGGCAGGCAACCGAGCGCAGCGCGCCCGGCGCTCAGGTATTGAACGAGCTGCACGGCTACGGCCGAATCGAGTCCCACGGTCTCGATCAGCCACCGCACGGCCTCGCCGCCCGAGGTTTCGCCGGCTTGCACGCCGTCCATGCGCCCCTCGATCTCCTGCTTGAGCCTGGAGACGGCGGCGGACAACTCCTCGGTGCGGCCCGGCGCCTCGCCGAGCCAGAACGGTATGGAAGGCGGTTGACCGTGCGCATCCTCGACCCGCACCGTGCCCCGCTCGACCCGCAATATCCGATACGAGGTGTTGCCGAGCTGGAACACATCGCCCTGCAGGCTCTCGACCGCGAAGTCCTCATTGACCGTGCCCACCAGATGACCTTCCGGCTCCAGCATGACCCTGTAGTCGGCGTTGTCCGGAATGGCTCCGCCCGAGGTGAGCGCCGTGAGTCTGGCGCCCTTGCGCGGACGCAGCATCTTGTTGACCGCGTCGTGATGCAGCAGCGCTGCGCGGCGCCCGCGGCGGGTGCTGAAGCCCTCCGCCAGCATGTGCACGCACTCGTCGAAATCTTCGCGCCGCAGTGCGCGGTAGGGGTACGCTCCGCGCACCAGGGCGAACAGCTCATCCTCGGCGCATTCGCGCGCCGCCACCTCGGCGGTGATCTGCTGCGCCAGCACGTCGAGCGCGTTCTGCGGAACGGTCAAGCGATCCAACTCGCCGCGGCGCACCGCATCGAGCAGCGCGGCGCACTCCACCAGTTCGTCGCGCGACGAGGGAAACAACCGCCCTTTGGAAATTCCCCCGACCGAGTGGCCGGCGCGGCCCACGCGCTGCAGGAAGGCGTTGATGGAGCGGGTCGAGCCGATCTGGCAGACAAGATCCACATCGCCGATGTCGATGCCGAGCTCGAGCGATGCGGTCGCCACCAGCACCTTGAGCTCGCCGCGCTTGAGCCGCTGTTCCGCGTCCAAGCGCCGTTCCTTGGCCAGGCTGCCGTGATGGGCGGCGACATTCTCCGTGCCCAGCCGTTCGGAGAGGTGCCGGGCCACGCGCTCCGCCAACCTGCGGGTGTTGACGAAAACCAGTGTGGTGCGATGCTCGCGGACGAGCTCGGCCAGCCGGTCGTAGACCTGTGTCCACACCTCGCCCGACATCACTGCCTCCAGAGGCGCCGGCGGCAGCTCCAAGGCCAGATCGCGGGCGCGCGCATGGCCGCCGTCGACGATGCTGCAGGCGTCCCTCGTCAGAAAGCGCGCCACTTCCTCGATCGGTCTCTGTGTGGCGGACAATCCGATGCGCGTCAGAGCGCGTCCGGCCAGCGCCTGCAATCGCTCGAGCGAAATGGCCAGATGGGCGCCGCGCTTGTTGCCGGCAATGGCGTGAATCTCATCGACGATCACGGTGCGGCAGGTGGCCAGCATTTGCCTGCCCGACTGCGATCCCAACAAGATGTACAGGGATTCCGGAGTAGTGACGACGATGTGCGGCGGCTTGCGCCGCATCCCTGCGCGCGCCGACTGCGATGTGTCGCCGCTGCGGACCACCGCGCGAATGGCCACATCGGGCAGGTTCAAGGCCGCGAGTTCTTGGCGAATGCCTTCGAGCGGCGCGTCGAGATTGCGTTGAATGTCGTTCGACAGCGCCTTCAGCGGCGAGACGTAGACGATGCGGGTCTCATCCGGCAGCCCTCCCTCAAGGCCTTCCTTGACGAGCCCGTCGATTGCCGCAAGAAAGGCGGCGAAGGTCTTGCCCGAACCGGTGGGGGCGGCCACCAAGACGTGCTGCCCGGCCTGCAACGCCGGCCAGGCGCGCTCCTGCGCGGGAGTCGGCGCATCGAAGGTCCGCGAAAACCAGGCAGCAACCGCGGGATGAAAGGAACTCAAGACGTTCATGGAATGCTGAATTCTAATGCAACCCAGATACTGTTATTATATACAGTCTGCGTCGGGATCGCGATATCTTATGAATTGCTGTTCCCGCCGCCTAAGCCGCACTCTTGAGCAGCGCCCGGCGCCGAGTTTCCAATCGCCGTCTGCGCCGTCGACGGCGCCTGCACCCATGCGAGCAGCGCCACCGCACCGAGTACGATAGGCAGCCCCACCAGCGTATTCGTTGAGAATGATTCCTTCCCCAGCCACCAACCCACGAACAGCGCCACGGGCGGATTGACGTAGGCATAGGTGGATGCGAGGGTGGGCGAAACGCGCTCCACGACGAAACGATAGGCCGAAAACGCGATTACCGAGCCGAACAGGACCAGGTACACCCAAGCCCACCACACTCGCGGCGAAACCGGCAACTCCCAGCGCTCGCCCATGACCATGCTCACCCCGAGAGCCAACACGCCGGCCGTCAGCATCTCCGCACCAAATCCGGTTGGACCATGAGGAATATCGACCCGGCGGGACAACACTGTGCCGAGCGACCAGCAGCTCGTACCCAGCAGGATCACCAGCGTGCCGACGAGGCTTCCCTGCAGGTCCCGTCCCATCAACATGACGGCGGCCCCGATCCCGCCCATGACGATGGCACCCCACTCCAAGCGGCGCGGCCACTCGCCGAATAGTCCGGACCACAGTGCCGTGGCCAGCGGCATAACGCTGATGAGCGCCACGGTCGCGCCGGAACTGACCCAGCGTTCCGCCACCGCGACACCGCCGTTCCCGACCACGAGCAGCAGGAAACCGACGAGCGCCGCCCCTCGCCACTGTCTCGCCCGGGGCATCGGCTGCCCGCGAATCGCTTGCCAGCCGAGCAACAGTGCGCCGGCGACCATGAAGCGCGTTCCAACCAGAAAGAACGGCGCGGCGCCTTCAATACCCACCTTGATCGCGAAGTACGTGGTCCCCCAAATGACGTACACGGCGAGCAAGCAGGCCGCGATGAGCCAGCCCGGCGGTTTGTGTGAGTTCTGCAATTGCATGGTCGGTGACAAGCGGGCCTCCGTGGATTTCGGATCGTCGGCGCAAAAGCCATGATAGCGGCAAGGTCGCTGCGGGCCTTTGCATGAATCAAGCTCATGCGGCATCATTTCCTAACAAATGAATATCGACGCGCATAGGAGTCTTCACTATGGATGCACTTGATCTTAAAATTCTTGCATCTCTAGATACCGACGCACGCCGCCCCTATGCCGACGTGGCGCGTGAATTTGGGATCTCTCAACCGACGGTTGCCGATCGGATCCGCCGGCTGGAGAGCCGCGGCATTCTGCGCGGCACCATGTTGTGCGTCGATCACGCCCGTCTCGGGTTCAACGTCAGCGCCTTTGTCCGCCTGCGGGCGCCAGCATCGAAAAAGCGCAGCCTCGCAGAAGCGGCGCGCGCCATGCCCCAGGTCGTCGAGATGCATAGCGTCACGGGCGACGATTGCATGATTGCGCGCGTAGTCGCCCGCTCGGTAGAGGAACTGGCGGACATACTGCAACGGCTGTCCACATTCGGCGAATCGAGCACGTCGGTGGTGCTCGAGACCGTCATTCCGCTGCGCAATCCGATCCCAGTGCAGCAATCGGCCGCGCCTGCGGCGGCACCCAGTTCGCGTCACTCTCGGCGCTGACGGTTACGAAGACGAAGCCGAGGCCCGACCGCTCTCATCGACTATAAATGGCGCGGTGATGCCGTGCGCATGCGCCCATTGAACACCCGGCCGCGGGTATTGCGAACGTTGAAGTACACCCCGTCTCCGGTTGCGCCCGCTTCTACAAGCTGCGGAGCCTTGTGTGGCAAATCATTGACATATTCTATTATCTGTATATGATTTGCCACATGCCCCGGACTTATCGACAACGTATCGATTGCCTCCTGAAAACCAACGGATTCCTGCACCGCGCGTCCGTCGCCGATGCCGGAATTCATACGCAATATCTCACTCGGCTGGTGGCCGAAGGCGTTCTCGAACGCATTGCGCCCGGTCGGTATCGGTATCCCAACGCTGAGGTCACTGAGCACCATGGCCTCGTGCTGGCGTCAGTGGCCGCGCCGCATGGCGTCGTGTGTCTTCTTTCCGCCTTGAGCTTTCACGGCATCGGCACCCAGGTCCCCGCCGAGGTATGGGTCGCGATTGAGCGTGGCAGCACCGCTCCCAAGCTGCTCAGTCCGTCGCTCCGGGTCGTGCGCTATTCGGGAAAGGCCTTTTCGGAGGGGATTGAAGTCCACCGGATCGAGCGCCAGGCGGTGCGCGTCTACAGCGTGGCGAAGACCCTGGCCGATCTCTTCAAGGCGCGAAACCGAATTGGAGTCGAAGTCGCTGTCGAGGCGCTGCGGGAAGCGTGGCGTGAGCGTCGCTTCAAGATGTCTGAGCTCGACCGGACAGCCAAGGTCTGTCGCGTGGAGCACGTCATGCGTCCCTATGTCGAGAGCGTTGTGGCATGAGCACGGGACTGGCGGTCTCAGTCCAGGTACGGCTCGTGCGCCATGCGCACGAGTTGAAGATCGATCCGAATCTCGTGCTCGCGCGCTACGCCGCCGAGCGATTGCTGTATCGGCTGTCGCGCTCGCGGTATGCAGATCGATTCGTGCTCAAGGGAGCCCTGATGCTGCTCGTCTGGCTCGGCGAGACGATACGCCCGACCCGCGACGCGGATCTTCTGGGCTTCGGCGACATTAACGTGGAAACGCTGCCTGCCATCTTCACCGAAATCTGTGTTATGGAAGTCGAACGCGATGGATTGGAATTCGACGAGTCCACTCTTCGGGTAGCTCCAATTCGAGCCGCAGACGCCTACGGCGGCCAGCGCGCCACTCTGGTTGCGCGTCTGGGTGCTGCACGGCTCAAGGTCCAGGTGGACGTCGGAATTGGCGATGCCGTCTTTCCCGATCCGGCATGGATCGAATATCCAAGTCTCCTGGATCTGCCAAAACCGCGGCTGCGCGCCTACCGACCCGAGACCGCCATTGCTGAGAAACTGCACGCGATGGTGGAGCTCGGCTCCAAGAACAGTCGCATGCGCGACTTCTTTGATATCCAAGCCCTTGCTGCGGCGGCATCCTTCGAAGGGGCTGTGCTCAGTCGCGCAATTGCGGAGACCTTCGCGCGGCGCAGGACCACGGTTCCAAGCGATACGCCCCTGCCTCTGACGCGCGAGTTCGCGGATACGGAAGGCAAGGCCGCACAGTGGGCCGGATTTGTTCGGCGTCTGCCAGGCACAACCGCTTCCACCGACTTTGCGACCGTGATAGCGGCCGCTGCCACATTCGCCGGTCCCGTTCTTATCGCGACGGGAAGGACGGAGCCATTCGCCAAGAATTGGACGCCCGGTGGTCCGTGGCGATGAAAGGCAGATGAATTCGCATAGCCCATGCCCCCAAAACCTTAACCCATCACGCTGCGCATTGAGCTGCTGGACATGCCGGCATCGGTCGATGAGTGTGGCGAACTCGGAGCGGCCACCGCTCCGAGTTCCATGGTCTAATCAGATAACTACTCAGCCGGCCTCTACTTCCCCTCGAGCATTTTTTTCAAATTGTCCAAGCCGCCCTGGTACACCCCGCTGACCGTGTCGACCGCGGTCTTGTCATTCTCATTGTCGCCGGGATTGGCGCCGACATTCTTGCGCTTGAAGCGGCCGCTCCAGGTGACCGTGGACTTGTCGTCGCCCGCCGCTCTCACCACCAATCTCGAGCGGTAGTCGCTCACCGGCAGCACTCCCTCGACTATCTCGTAGGCAAAGGCACGGTTGGCAGGATTGAAGCGCAGCAGACGCTCCCTGATGGTCCCGCCGCCTTTGAGGGTCAACAGGCGCTCGGCACCGGCCCTGTTGTTCCTGCCTGCGACGATCTCGTCCTTGTCCACCGCCGGGTGCCAGGTGTTCAGAGCATTGAAGTCCTTCACAGCATTCCAGACCTTGTCCGCAGGCGCGTCGATCGTGACCGACTTGGTCACGTGCAGGATTGGCGCCTCCCCATTCCCCTGGGCGGCGGCGGGCGCCGCCCAACCGAAGCCGCAGGCCAATATGGATACTGAGACCATGATTGCAGACTTGATATTCATTTCCTTGAGCCTCCTGTAATTTATCTCGACCCATTCGCATAATCGGACGCCCGCAGCCAGTGCGCCGCCAGCGGCGGAATCAGCAACAGACTGACGAGCGTAGAAGACACCAAACCACCCAAAATCACCACGGCCATCGGACCTTCGATCTCGTGCCCGGGCTGATGCAGCTGCAGCGCGACCGGCAGCAATGCCAGGCCGGTGAGCAGCGCGGTCAGCAGCACCGGGGTGAGCCGCTCCTCGGCACCGCGGCTGGCGGTGTCCAAGTTCCAGGGCCGCTCCTCCCGCTCAACCAGATGATCGAAGTGGGACACGAGCAGTATGGTGTTGCGTGCGGCCATGCCGAACAGGGCGACGAAGCCCACCATCGCACCCAGAGTCAGCGTGCCGCCCGTCACTGCCACCGCCGCCACCCCGCCGATCAGGGTGCTCGGCAGCGAGAGCAGCACCAGCAGCACTTGCCGGGATTGTCCGAAGGCGAGCGCCAGCAGCAGCACGATGAGCACGAATGCCGCGGCAGAGTGCAGCAACAATTCGTTCCTGGCCGCGGCCTGCGTCTCGGCCGCCCCGCCGTACAGCAGAAACACCCCGGGCGGCAGCGTCACTTGCGCTGCGATCGCCTTGCGCGCAGCCGCGCTGAACCCAGCTTGATCGGCGCCCTTGGGGCTGGCCACGACGATTTGGCGCCGCAATCCGTCCTGATGATCGATCAGACTGCGCGCCGAAACCAGGCTGACTTTCGCCACCGCGGACAGCGGCGTCAGCGCGCCGTCGCTGCCGCGCAGGAGCAACGCGCCCAACCGCAACGGATCCGCCCCGGCGCCGGCGATCCGCACCACCACCGGTACGCTGCGGTCCGCCTGGTTGAGCTCGGCCGCCGCGCTGCCGTGGTAAGCCGCATTGACGGTCTCGAGCACATCCGCCGCCTGCAAACCGTAGATGGCAAGCTGCGCCGGCAGCAATTCCACGTGCAGCTCTGCCTGGCGCGGCGGGACGGTCAACCGAACATTGCCGCTGTCGGGCAGGCGCTGCAGCACCTCGACGATCCTCGACCCGACACGATCGTCGGCGTCAAGGTCGGACCCTATCACGCTGATGGTGAACGGCGCGGACTCTCCGGAGAGGGTCTCGCCGATGCGCTCGGCCAGCACCGAATAAATCTCCACGAGCTGATTCGGAAAATCGTCGAAGACGCCGCGGATGGCGGCATCGATCTCCCCGGCGGTACGGCCCAGCCGCGGATCGATCTGCACCTCGAATTCGCTCTTGTTCGGCGCATCCGGGTCCTGTCCGTTCTCGGCACGGCCGATCTGCTCCGCAACGCTCTTGACGCCCGGAATGCCGATGAGCCCCTTGGAGATCCGCTCACCGACCCGGGCGGTCTCGGTCAGCGATATGCCGGGGCGCAGCGATGCATGCGCAATCAGATAGTTCTCCCGGAAATCGGGCAGCAGGCGCGCACCCAGCAGCGGCAGAAGAATAACCCCGGCGAGGCCGCTCACAAGAACGATCGCGATCAACGTGCGCGGGCGCCGATTGAGCCAGGCGACGGCAAACTGCTGGCCGCGTTTCAGGGTCCGCAAAAAGGCCGCCTCGGATTTGGGCGCGTGCCGCGCCATCACCAGCGCGCACAGCGCAGGCGTTGCGCTCATGGCGACAAGCAGGGAGAGCCCCACCGCGAGCAGGAAGGAGATCGACAGGGGGCGGAAGAACGCGCCCTGAAGCCCCGACATCGTCAAAATGGGCAGGAACGCCACGGCCACCGCGGCCGTCGCGTAGAACACCGGCCGGCGCACCTCGAGCGAGGCGCCGATGAACAGCTCCCCGATGTCCGCGTCCCGCGCGGCGCCGCGGCGCCGGCGAAGTATGTTCTCGACGTCGATGACTGCATCGTCGACCACCACGCCGAGCGCGACGACGAGACCGCCGAGCGTCATGGTGTTGAGGCTGAAGCCCAACGCTTCGAGTATCCACACCGTCGTCAGCAACGCGAGCGGAATCGCGCTGAAAGAGACCAGCGCACCGCGCCAGTCGCGCAAGGTGAGCAGCAGCAAAGCGACCACCAGCACGGTGCCTATTGCCAACGAGTTCCGCAGCTTCTCGACCGCGCTCTCGATAAAACTGGCGGGCCGCAGCAGGGCCGGATGATATTGCACTCCCTGCTTGTCCAGGGCCGGCGCCAGCGCATCGAGCCGCGCTTCGAGCGCCCGCGTCACCTCGAGCGTATTGGCACCGAACTGGGTGGAGGTTTCGATGAGAATCCCGGGCTTGCCGGCGATCAAGGCATCGCCGAATCGCGGTTCCGCCCCTTCGCGTAGGTCAGCGACGTCCCGCAGGCGCACCGGCAGGCCGCCGTGGGTGCCCACCACCGCTTGACCCAGGGCATCGAGGGTGGCACCCGGGGCTTGGGCCTGTATCACGATGCGCTGCGTGGGTGTTTCAAGATAGCCCCCGCCGATCAAGGCGGTCGCGCGCTTGGCGGCGGCGAGGACATCGTCGAGACTCAAGTTCGATGCGGCCAGTTTCGCCGCATCGACCTCGATCTGCCGCTCGCGCACTTCGCCGCCGAAAATCTGCACCTGTGCCACTCCGGGCACGGCGAGAATTTGCGGCTTGACCGTCCATTGCACCACGTCGCGCAACTCCACCGCAGAGAGCCGGTCGCTGGTGTATCCGAAATGCACCAAGTATTCCATGGAGGAACTCAAGGGCGACAACAGGGGAGCGCCTACTCCCGGAGGAAGCAATCCGGCGAATTCGGCCAGGCGTTCTGTGACCACTTGACGCTGTCGATAGGGATCGCCGCCGCGGTCGAACACCACCTGGATCGCCGAAAGGCCCTGGCTCGACGTCGAGCGAACCGTCTTTACGTTCTCCGTTCCCGCCAGCAATCCCTCCAGCGGACGCGTGACCAAGGCCTCCACCTGGGTCGCATCGAGACCGGGCGCCTCGGTCTGCACCAGCACATGCGGCGGGGCGAAATCGGGAAACACGTCGAACCTCGCGGCAAGCAGCGCGGCCAGTCCGAGGGCGGCGATCAGACAGGCGAGCGCGGTGACAATGCGAGGATTGCGCAGTGAGGCGCGAACGATGGCGGCTAGCATTGCGTTTCCTAGTCTTCGTCGTCGTCTTCATGCTGCTGGACCCCCACTCCCTGCAGCGACCACAGCACCCCCGCTCCCTGCACCACGATGTTGTCATCGTCGTCGACGCCTTCCACCAGCCAGCCGTGCCCGTAGGGCAGCACCAGCTTCACCCTGACCACCGCATAGCGCGTCTTTTCCGCGTCCGTCTTCTTCGTCAATTGCTTGTAGACATAGGCTCCGCTTTCATCGTACAGCAGAGCCTCCCGCGGCAGCAGCAAGCCTTTGCGATCGCCCGTCAGCAGCGCGAGCGGCAGACGCGCGCCGGCACCCAAGCCGGCGGGCGCGCCCGGCACCTCGATCAACAGAGCCGTGCCCTGCAATTCGGAGGTCTCTCGCAGCAGGCCGAGCACCCGGCCCGGAACCTCAATCCCGTCCACGTCCATCACGGCTTTGCGGACGCCGGTGCCGAAGCTGTGCCGGCCCGGCAACTCTGCGCGCACCAAGAGGCTGCGCCCGCTCGTCGCCGCGTCGACGATTTCACGGCGCTCGGCGGGCGGCAGCGCCGCGAGCGGACCCCAGTGCAGGATGAAACGTGCCGCCGCCAACTGCGACTGCGCCCGCGCTCTGGCCTGGTCCGATTGCGCCGCCTCGATCATCTTGAGCGACGCCGCGGCGCCGCCTGCGTGCAGTGCGCGCAATCGCGCAAGTTCCGCCGATGCGGCCTCCTCGGCCGCGGCCGCGGCGCTCGACTCACCCATATCGGAGATCAGAGCGGTCGCATCCAGCACCAGCCCCAGCGCCTCGATGCGCTCCGGCGCCCTCGCCGCGACCGGGTGCGCCACCAGGATGCCTACCGCCCGCTGCTGCTCGACGCTGAGGCCGGACTGCGCGTCGTCGCCGCCCGCCGCAACCGGCGGCATGCCGAACATCGCGCAGCAAGCGAGCGGCAAGTACCGGGCCCACGGCATCACGAACCCGCTCCCGAGGCGATCAACGGCATGGATTTCGCGAGCGCAAGCTCAGGGCCCGACAGGGGCATGTGGAGCACGTCTTCCAATTTATTGCGCGAGTACTGCAATCGCGTGCGCATCTCCAACGTCTCGAACTCGGCCCGCAGGGCGAGGATCTGCGCGTTCAACGAGTCCTCTGCATCGGCCGCGCCGAGCCTCAATCCCAGGTCGGCCGCCTGCTGTTGACGCCGCGCGGTCTCGAGCTGCCGCTCCGCCGCATCGGCGCCCGTCCGTGCGATCTGTTCGGCGCGTTCCGCCGCCGCGATGTCGCCGTATATCTCGGCTTGCAATGCGAGCAGGCGCTGTCCGGCCAGCTCGCGGCCGGCGCGCGCCTCGGCGATCTCGCCTCTGTTGCCGTTGAAGGGCAGCGTGAAACCCACATCGAACGGAAATTTGGCAATGCCGTGATCCCAGTAATAGCCCGGCGAGAGAACGAACTCCGGATATTGCCTCGCGATCGACAGCTTGAGCTTCGCCTCCGCGGAGGCGTACTCGCCGATTGCAACGCCGAGATCGGCGCGTGACAGCAGCGCCTGTTCGCGCACCTCGCGGCGGGCGGCGTCATCCATCGGCGGGGGAGCTCCCCAGTCTTTCCAAGCGAGCGCCAGGCCGTCCAATGCCTGCGGCGGCAGGCCCAGCGCGTTCGCGGCAGCGGATTGCGCCGCATCGATTTGCTCGCGCAGTTCCGCCCGGCTTCGATCGATCTGGAGCCGCTCCTGTTCCGCCGACAGCAGTTCCGCGGGCGCATCCTCTCCGGCCGCCACCCTCCGCTTCTCGAGAACGAGGAGCCGATCATGGGCCGCCGCCAGCCGCCCGAGCAGCTCCAGGCGCCGCCGTCCGCCCTCCCATTCGGACAACGCCGCCGCCAAGGCGCTGCGCACAGCCCAAGCCCGATCCATGAGCTGGAGGCGCGCATTGCCCGTGTCGAGGTACGCCATATCGATCTCTAGGCGGCGGCGCTCGGACGAACGCAACAGCCAATTCAAGGCGATGCCGTACAGCCAGGGGTGGCCATCGTGCCGCGCATATTCCGATTGCAGAATCAGATCCGGGTTGGGCGCTTGCGCCGCTGAGATCTCGTGCGATTGCACCGCCGCCAACTGCGCCTTCGCCACCGCGAGCTGCGGACTGCGAGTCAGCGCGACGGCCAGCAACAGTCCGCGGTTCCACTCGGGCGGCGGCCAAGCCTTCACCGCTTCGGGCATCAGCCGGGCGAGCCTGTCCCGCAATTGCGCATCGTCGAGCCTGCGTGCCGCAAATTCATCGGCGCTGCGCCGGGAGTCAAGCGGCGCCGCACGATAGTGTACGCAGCCGGCAAATGTTCCTGCGAGGAAAAGCAATGCAGCGCAACGCCACTTGCGTGCGGAACCACCCACTTGCCCGGCCGCGTCATTCACTGGCGATTCTCTTTTTTTGCGATGATACCCGTCCGCAGACGCGGATAGAACCGGAGTCGGGGCAAATGGATCCGCCGGTCGAGCGCGAACGCGCTCGGGCCGGTCGGCAAAAAATCGGCGACGCAGGGGCTGCGTCGCCGATGTGAATTGCCGAAGTGAATTACGCGGGCCGCCTTGGTATCAGAAGAAAACAATACCTCCGAGCGCGTAGTCCTTTTCCGTCGCCTCGTTCCCGCCCTGGGCGGTCGACTTGGTGTCAATGTATTCGCCGACCAGAGTCACACTCTTGGTCAGGCTGTAGTACAAGCCGAGCACGCCGGACGCGTTGCGCTTGAGCAGCAATGGATTCGCGTTAATCTGACCCGGTTGTTCATCATCGGCAAGCTTGAGATCAGAAATGCCGTAGCTGAGACCGACCTTCAGCTTGTCGAATTTATACGTCCCCTGAACATAGCCGCCGTCGGACTTGCGCGTGTCGCCGGAGGCTGAAGTGGCCAAAATGAACAGGCCCGTCGTGCCGACACCCTTGCCGGTGTAGCCGTACAGCACTCCCTCGAAGGCGCCCGCATCGATTTTCACGCCGGCGTCGACCTCGGTGCCGCGGAAACTGGTCGCAACTCCCGCTGCACTGTCCCCGGCGACCGCGGCGGAATTCACCTTCAATTCTTGCGTAACCAGGTCGATCCAGACCTTGCCGGTCACGGAATCGGTCTTGGGGTCGCCCCACACGAAGCTCGCGCCGCCCTGAAACTGCGGCGAATTATGCGAGGTGTATTCCCCCGTATTGAGGGGTTGGAAAACGCCGGCCGAGGCGCTGAATCCATTGTAGTTCGCC
The DNA here is from genome assembly GCA_963702735.1 of uncultured Gammaproteobacteria bacterium. Taxonomy (GTDB): domain Bacteria; phylum Pseudomonadota; class Gammaproteobacteria; order Steroidobacterales; family Steroidobacteraceae; genus Bog-1198. Next base: position 601,309 of record CAVPDW010000006.1, read on the forward strand.
GTGGTGTACGTAATCTGCGGTTCCCAGTCGGTATAGATGTATCCGATGCCGATGCGGCCGAGGCTGGTATTGCTCGGTGCGGGGTTGGCCAGGGCGGTGCCGACCCCGAGCAGGGTCATGTCGTCGAGGATCGCATCCTTACCGAACAGGCCGATGTCGCGGCCCAATTTGACCGTGCCCCAACTGGCGTCGCCAAAGGTGAAAAACGCCTGGCGGGCATCGATGCCGGGGGACTGCAACGCAGAAGGGTTGCCTGTTCCGTTGACCGAACTGCCTCCCAGATCGCTGTTGATACCGGGATAGAATCCGATGGTCACATCGATGTCCAAGTCGGATTGCCGCGTCGTGGCGCTGAATACCAGAGCCGCCGGCAGCAAGCCGTTTCGAACCGATGTCGAACTATCGCCGGTGCATGCCAGGCCGCCTGCCACGGTCGTGGTCGAGGTGGGAGTATCGCAACTCGACCCTACGTAGAACGCATTCACGTTGCCGGAAAAATCGATCTTCCAGTCGCCGGCAGTGACGTCGACTCCGGCGACCGCGCGAGTCATTGGAATCATCCACGTCGCGGCGCAGGCTGCGATCACAAGCTTGGTACGCGTATTCATGAAAACCCCCCTCCGTTTCGAGTTCTTTGTCCCGCAGTCACCGAACGCCCGGTGGCGCCGCCAGGTGAAGCCCTGAATAAAGTGTCTGCAAGAGGCGTACCAATGACGCAACCGAGGGCGGCCCCGACGGCTGCCGGATGATCGCCTTCGCGTCAATCGGCCCCCGTCAGGCCCTTGCCGCACGGGTTGCGCGGCCTGGCGCGTGAGCTGCACTTAGAGTGTGGCTTTGGAGCAAATAACAACCGCAGCGGCGTGTATGCATCGACGCAGCACTGTCCCGTCCGAGGATCAGGTATGTCGCACTCTGTATTGGATTAGATACAGGCGATCGCATGCGGCCATGCGATTTCGGCGCTCATCGCGTCCGCGTCGGTGGCGAACGTTGCTTCATTTTTGAAGCACAAACTGTGGCGGATCAGAAACACCGTGCAGTACGGGCTCCGGATGGACCTGCGCCCAATATCGCAACTAATTGATAGGTCGATGTAATGTGCACTCGAAGACAAGCTGGCACGCTTGCTGCTTGTCGATACACGAATTGCTCTCGGAATTGGCTTGTATCAGGAGTTCAATCAATGAAGACGAGAGCGGCTGTTGCCTGGGAAGCCGATAAACCGCTGAAAATAGAGGAGGTCGATCTGGCCGGCCCGAAAGCCGGAGAAGTGCTCGTGCGCATCGTCGCAACGGGCGTGTGCCACACCGACGCCTTCACCTTGTCGGGCGCCGACCCTGAGGGACTATTCCCGGTGATTCTGGGTCATGAAGGCGGCGGCATCGTGCAGGAGGTCGGATCCGGCGTGACCAGCGTCAAAGCCGGTGATCACGTCATTCCGCTGTATACACCGGAATGCGGAACCTGCGAATTCTGCAAGTCCGGCAAGACGAACCTGTGCCAGAGAATCCGCATTACCCAGGGCAAGGGGGTGATGCCGGACGGGACCTCGAGATTTTCCTTCAAGGGCAAGCCCATCTTGCACTACATGGGCACCAGCACCTTTTCGGAATACACCGTGCTGCCGGAGATCTCGCTCGCCAAGATCAACCCCAAAGCGCCGCTCGACAAGGTGTGCCTGCTCGGTTGCGGCATCACCACCGGGATCGGAGCCGTGCTCAATACGGCGAAGGTCACGCCGGGCTCGAGCGTCGCAGTGTTCGGCCTCGGCGGTATCGGCTTGTCGGTCGTGCAGGGCGCGGTGATGGCCAAAGCCTCGCGCATCATCGCCATCGATCTCAACCCGGACAAGTGGACCATGGCCAAGGCGCTTGGCGCGACCGACTACGTGAATCCCAAGGATTACGACAAGCCCATTCAGCAGGTCATCATCGACATGACCAACGGCGGCGTCGACTTCTCGTTCGAATGTATCGGCAATGTCCACGTCATGCGTTCGGCGCTCGAGTGTTGTCACAAGGGATGGGGTGAATCGGTTATCATCGGTGTTGCCGGCGCGGGCCAGGAGATATCGACCCGCCCGTTCCAGTTGGTTACCGGTCGCGTCTGGCGCGGCTCGGCTTTCGGCGGTGTCAAGGGCCGTTCGCAATTGCCGGGCTACGTGGATCGTTACCTCGATGGCGAGATCAAGATCGACGAAATGATCAGTGAAGTGCTGCCGTTGGACAAGATCAACGATGCGTTCGAGTTGATGCATGCGGGTAAGGTCATTCGATCCGTAATAAAGTATTGATAAAGTCTTAGCGAAAGATGCCGTGGCAACGGCTGTATATGAAAACCAGTGGGAGGAGTAATCATGGCAGTTTCAATTCATCCGTCGGTCGACAACGGCGTCAAGCAGGGATCGAAGGATTTCGCGGGGGGAACCTTGACCTGCAAATGCACGGATAGGCCCGTCAAGGTATCGATCGGCGCCCAGATTGCGCACAACCACGCCTGCGGCTGCACCAAGTGCTGGAAGCCCAAGGGCGCGCTCTTTTCGGTGGTTGCGGTGGTGTCCAAGGACAAGGTCAAGGTCACGCAGAACGGCGACAAGCTCGCGGTGGTTGATCCGTCTGCGACCATTCAGCGTCATGCCTGCAAGGTGTGCGGCGTGCACATGTTCGGCCGTATCGAGAACCCCAAGCATGCGTTTTACGGTCTCGATTTCATTCACCCGGAACTGTCGACTGAAACCGGCTGGGCCGCGCCGGGATTCGCTGCCTTCGTATCCTCGATCATCGAGTCGGGTGCAGATCCGGCGAACATGGGCGCCGTCCGCAGCCGGCTCAAGGAACTTGGACTGGAACCCTATGACTGCCTGAGCCCGCCGTTGATGGATGCCCTGGCGACCCACGCAGCCAAGCTGTCGGGGGTTCTCAAGAGCTAGGCCCGCTACGCAAACGTGATTTGCGACGCCGCCCGAATGGGCGGCGTCGCGCTTGGAACAAGCATCACTGCTCGAGCACGATGTTGTGCTTGTGAATCTTGCGGTACAGGGTGTTGCGGCTTATTCCAAGCGCCTGCGCGGTGCGGCTGATGTTCCAGTGCATTCTCTCGAGCTCCCGCAGCAGAGCCGCGCACTCGGCGTCGCGCAGCGCGGCCGAGGGTAGATTCGCCGCCGCGGTCCCCTCCCCGCCCGCCTCGACGCTCGGCGGCGCGATCGCGCGGGTCTCTGTGTGGAGAATTTCCTGCGGCAGGTTCGACAGCCGGATGGTTCCCTCGCGGCACAGCGCGGAGGCGGTGCGCAAGGCGTTGCGCAGCTGGCGGATGTTGCCGGGCCACGAGTAGTCCAACAGCCGCTGGAAGGCGTCTTCGGCGATCTCCGTCGCATCCTGGTCCGAGTTCTCTTCCTGCAGCAGCGTGCGGATCAGATCCGCCTTGTCTGTGCGATCGCGCAACAGCGGCAGATGCAGCGTGATGCCGTTCAAGCGGTAGTACAGGTCCTCGCGGAATTCGCCCTCCTGAATCATCTGGCGGATGTCGCGATGCGTGGCGCTGATCACGTGCAACGTGACCGGGATCGCCTGGTCGCTGCCGAGCGGAACGATCTCGCGCTCTTCGATCACGCGCAACAACCGGGTCTGCAGCATCAGCGGCATATCGCCGATTTCGTCGAGGAACAAGGTGCCGCCGCTGGATTGCAGAATTTTCCCGACCCGTCCCTCCTTCACCGCACCGGTGAATGCGCCGCGCGTGTAGCCGAACAGCTCGCTCTCGATCAGGCTTTCCGGTATGGCGGCGCAATTGACCGTGACGAAAGGCTTGTCGTACCACAGCCCGCTGTGGTGCAGGGCCTTGGCGAAGGCTTCCTTGCCGGTCCCCGTGGCGCCTTGCAGCAGAATCGGAACTTGCTTCGCGAACAACTGCCTGCCGAAGGTGAGGTTCTTGCGCATTTGCGGATCTTCGCCGACGTGGTGCTGTCCCCGCTCCTGCTGCGCCCCATCGGCCGCGCTCGGTGCCGCAAGCTCCAGGGTGCGCGACGCCGGTCGAAGCGGCGCGCGCGCGATGGCGAAAAACCTCCGGCCATGCGCCAGATCGCGCACCGGCCATATCGTGCTCGGCTCGAATCGCGCGCGCCGTTCCAGCGTCGCGAAGTCGAACTGGAAGAATCTCTCGATCGGCTCTCCGACCAGCGAATTGCGCGTCGAGCAGCCCAGCTGCAGCAGCGCGCTTTCGTTGACCGCCAGTATGCTGCCGGCGCCGTCGATGGCGATCAGTGCTTCGTGCAGCAGACCGACGAATTCGGGCCGGCTGTGAAACCGCAGGATCCAGGACTGGCTGAACTCGTTCAGGAAGTTCCAGCGCGAAATCAGATGCGCCGACATGTTGACGAGCGCCATCGTGTGGCGCTGGATCAGCCGGCTGTCGCTCGAATTGGCGGTCGAGGCGTCGAGCACCGCAATGATGGAGCCGTGCGGGTCCAGTATCGGCGCGCCCGAACACGACAGGGACAGGTTGTATCCGCGGAAATGCTCCTCGCGGTGCACGGTCACGGGACCGCCCTCCGCCAGGCAGGTGCCGATGCCGTTGGTCCCCTCGTGGCGCTCGTCCCACAGCGCGCCGAGCGACAGACCTGCTTTGCGGAATTCGGGCTGCAGCGTCGGATCGGTGATGGTCGTCAGCACCACGCCTTGGGTATCGGACAGGATGACCGCGAATCCGGAACCCGCGATCTGCTCGTAAAGACTCTCCATCTCGGCGCGTGCGACGGGCAGCAACTCTCCCATGCCCTGTTGCAGCTCCTTGAGGGATTGGGAACTGAGTACAGTACTTTGCCGGGGCGCGGAGGGCTCGATGCCGTACTCCCGCAGACATCGATACCAGGAGCGTGTGACATGCGGCTCGATTCCGGCGGGTTGAAGGCCGTTCTGGACGACATGCAGAATGCGCGACGCGTGACTCGTGGCGAGATTCATAGTGGTCATGACATCCCCTTCGAGGTTACTGGTATCCATACACAGCTTGCAGGCATGCGATCGCTGCGCGGATCTCTCGATCCAACCGATCGCTCGCGACCCCTAGCCAGCCAGACAAAGGGTCGCCCTTTTGCAGCGATCGCGCAACCGGTAATGCGAGAATTCATCGCGATTGTTGCAATAATGCGACAATTATGGGTTTTCGGGCTCCGGGGGCGCTTGGGGGGCACCGAATTTGTACGCGGGATCACCGTTGTATCGTGAACGGACGAAGGCCAGGATCTTCCAAAGATCGTCGGCGTTCTTGAGGATGGCGCCGAACGGCGGCATCGGGCCCACGACATTTTCCCGCCCAATGCGCGTATAGCCGTGCTTTTGCAGTTCATCGCTGCCGAGGGTTACCAACCGAAACAGCGTGTCATCGTCGCCGCCGTACACCCAGGTGTCGTTGATCAACGGGGGGCACATGCCGCCGCCGCCGCCGCCGCCGTGGCAACCGCTGCAAGAATAGCTCAGCAAGAGCTTGCCCCCTTCGGCAACGATGTCGGCCTGAGTGTCCTTGTAGGGGTTCACCAGCTTGCCCTTCGGCGTGTTCTTGACCAAATCGATCGGCAAAATCTTGCTGTAGTCGACCGCAGCCGCCGGGGCGTCGTCCGCCCAAACGCTGCCCAATGCGAGCAGCACAGTCACGCCGGCGAACATCGCGGCCATGCCTATAACCAGAACTCCTCTTCTCACTTCATCTCTCCCGTCATCGTTGATCCAATCGCTCGATAAGCTCGATCAGCCCGACTTCGAGGCGCCGGGCGCCGCCGCATCCTCCAGGATTTTGACGACGGCGTCGCTGTTGTTGGACTGCGCGATGCTGAGCGCCGTGCGGCCGTCCTCGCTGCGCGCATTGAGGTCGGCGCCCGACTTGAGCAGCAGCCGGGCGAGGGTCGAACGATTGCCGGCGGCGGCGATCATCAGCGCGGTGACGCCCCCTGGATTGGCGGCGTTCACTTTCGCGCCGTGGCCGAGCAGCGAGGCCGCCACTTCGCTCGAACCGGAAAGCGCCGCGAGCATCAACGGCGTGTACCCGCCCTTCGCGACGGGCGCGTTCACATCGGCGCCCGCGTCCATCAATGCGAGCGTCGCACCGGCCTTGCCGTTTTGCGCGGCGATAGCCAGCGGCGTCAAGCCTTCGGTGTCCGTCGCATCGAGTCTTGCGCCGCTCGCAAGCAGGATTTTGAGCAAGGCTGCATTGTCGACCCACGTCGCCCACATGAGCGGGGTCCATCCGCTGCGGTCCGGCAGATTCGCATCGGCTTTGTGCTCGACCAGATACTTCGCCACCTCGACGAAGCCCGAGCGTACGGCGCTGATCAGAGGCGTGTAGCCATCCCCATCCAGCAAATCCGCGTGCGCTCCATGCTTCAACAGATAGCTCACACGGCCCAGGTCGTCGGCCACGATCGCATCGTTCAATTCGTCGTCGGGATTCGCTCCCTTCGCCAGCCACTGCTTCAGTTCCGCCAATCTGGCGGCATGAATCTTTGCGAGTTCCGCCGCCGTCATCACCTCGGGCTTGGGCGGCTTGTAAGGGCCATGAGAAGGCAGATCCCCGGAAACCGTGCATTCATCGCACTTGACCAGGGGTACGCCGAAGTCGATCAGAATTTGGCGTATTTCGCCCTTGTGCTGCGCCACCGCGGTTTCCACCGCCGCCTTGACATCCGGTCGACCCCGCGGCACGGCGAGGGTCATATTGAATTCCAACGGAACCTCATCATCCATCAGATTGGCCGGCTGTATCACCAGGGGCGCATGCGCCACTGCCTTGTAATACCCGGCCATCGGACCCCAAGCGGCCGCCACGTCCAGGCTTCCGTCGATCACCTGCTGCACCTGATAGGAGGGGCGATTGGCGTCCACGATGTCGGCGTTGTGACTGAGGTAGTGAATAACGGTGTTGTCGACGATATGGTGCTTCGACAGGGCTTCACGCATGGCGGAGACTTGGAACACGCCGATGCGCAATTTCTTCAAGGCCGGATCGTCCAGGCTCTTGATATCGAGGCCGCGGTCGTTGCGGTACGCAAGCACGAAGGTGGACCGGTACAACGGCGCGAGCACCACGGCCCCTTCGGTGTCGGACGCCATGTCCAGCCAGAGGTCGCAATTGCCCTCGCTCAAGGTCGTGCGCATCAGTCCGCGCTCGATCGAGGGTCGCCAGTAATATTGCACGTCCGTGCCGAGCGCCGCGCCGATCACCTGCGCAATCTTGTTCTCGAAACCCTCACCCTTCTGGTCGGACAGGGGCATATTGCCGGGATCCGCACACACGGTGAGCGACTTGAGCGTCCCGCCCATGGCGGCGGCGCTTGCTGCCAGGCACCAGGCGAGAAAGGCGGTTCGCTGAGCGGCGCTCACGGTCCTTCTACTCATTGCCGGCCTCCGGGAAAGTGACTCACAACCGCTTTCGCGGTCCACCATTGGACCGGTGAATGTGGGTAAGGTTGCATAAGAAAAAGCCCGGTGGCTTGCGCCACCGGGCACGTTCCTGAAGAGAGAATGCGCTACATGCCGCCCACTCTAAAGGTGTACAGGGTACCACCTTGTGGCACTGACGCGAGGTTGGCCGCCTTGGTCATTGCCGTGGCACCGATGGCGCCGAACTTGTCGCTCAGATCCAAACCCGCCGTCACCGGCAGCCCGATCCAGCCGCCGATGCCCGACCACACCGACACATACTGCTTGCCTTTCACGGAATAGGTGATCGGATTGCCGATGATCCCTGAGCCGAGTTTGCGCGACCACAGCACCTTGCCCGTCGCCCGGTCCACGGCTCGGAAATCGCCGCCCAGGCTGCCGTAGAATGCCAGCCCGCCCGCCGTGACCAGCGCACCGCCCCAGTTAGGATACTGGTCGGGGATCTCCCACTCGGTCTTGCCGGTCACCACATTGAACTTCTTGAACTTGCCGGTCACTCCCGGCTTCTCCGGATACATGTATACGTTGGCGAACACGTACACCGTTCCTTGCTGGGTGTGCGAACGCTGCTGCGGTTCGTCTTCCATGCACCAGTTGTTGGTCGGCACATAGAAATTGGTCGGATCGTTCGGATCCACCGCCACCGGCTGCTGGTCCTTGCCGCCCATCGCCGACGGACAGGCCTGAGTATTGGCGCCCACCAGCAGCGGGGAATGCTCGGGAACCTTGACCGGACGGCCCGTCTTCAGGTCGACCTTCTCGGCCCAGTTCGTCGTCACGTACTTGTGGGCGCGAAGCAGCGTGCCGTCCGTGCGGTCCAGCACGTACGCGAAGCCGTTGCGGTCGAAATGCACCAGGCACTTGTGCATCTTGCCGTCGACATTCATGTCCACCAGCACGGGCTCGTTGATGCCGTCATAGTCCCACTGGTCGAACGGGGTCATTTGATAAACCCATTCGGCAGCGCCGGTATCGACGTTGCGGGCAAAGATGCTCATCGACCACTTGTTGTCGAATTTGCCGCTGTTGCAATTGGCCTGCGTCAACGGTTCGGCACAGCGATACTGCGGCGACCACAAACCCGGGTTGCCGGTTCCGTAGTACACCATGTGCAGCTCAGGGTCGTAGGCATACCAGCCCCACGCAGCGCCGCCGCCCCGCTTCCATTCATCGCCCGGGAAAGTGCTGATCCCCAGATCCTTGCCGGCTTTGCCGTATTCCGGATGATGCTTGTTGGTCTCAGGCGTCAGGCACACGTCCTTGTCGCTGCCGGTGGAGTGGCATTCCCACACCTTTTTGCCGTCGGCAAGATTGTAGGCGGTGACTCTGCCGCGAGCCGCGAATTCATCGCCGCCGAACCCGATGATGACCTTATCATTGGCGATGATCGGGGCCGGGGTGATGGTTTCGCCGTGGTCAGGGTAGGCGCTCTTGACCACCCAATCTTCCTTGCCGGTCATGGCATTGAGGGCGATGACATAACCGTCCAGGGTGCCGAACACGAGCTTGCCTTCCGCATACGACAGGCCGCGGTTCACGGTATCGCAGCAGGCGCGAGGGACTGCGGATTCGTCGCGACCGCTGGTCTTGTTGTAGTGCCACACCTGCTGCGGATGATCAGGATCGCTCAGGTCGAGTGCCTGCACGATGTTAGGCCAGCCGCTCTCCATGAACATCATCGGCTTGCCGCCGACATTCTCGATCACCAAGGGCTGCCCTTCGTGACCGCGCAACGTGCCGCTCGATTGGGCCCATGACATCTGCAATTCTTTGACGTTGCCGGTGTTGATCTCTTTCAGGGAGCTGTAGCGGGTCAAATTCAAATTACCCGCCGGGGCACCCCACTGATTGGGATCCTTGAAGCGCTGGAACTGTTCGGAATCCGATGCGGCCATCGCGGCACCACAGGTCGTTACTAGGGCTGCGACGGCGTAAAACATCTTGACCTGACGTTTTGACGTAAGCCATTTCATCTCAATTCTCCTGCTGCGTGGGTCTTTGCTGCACACAGTCGTTGAGTCTGGGTGCCGTACGAAAATGCGGAATATTTGTTGATCATTACTGCCAAAACTCCCTCCTTCGCGATGCTTACCTATTGTTTATTGGTCCAGCCGCGATCCTGCCGCGGCTAGTCTGATCCCAACGAGATGGTAAGTCAGCGATAGGCACCACCGCCTTGGGCCGCTATCATGGAATAGCAATGCCTATGCCATCCGCCACAAATGCGAAAAGAAAATAGCGCATGTTAAGAAATCGTTCCAAATCAGTTGTTTATAATTTGCCGGGGCAGACTTTTGGCGACGCCACAGCGCGAACTGTGTCATGAGCGTGACAGTGGAGCAGTTGTGATTGCGTCGTTACTGAGGCGCACCGCCGCATTCATTTTTGCCATTCCGGCATCGGTTTGAGCCGGATCTGCACCGATGCTAGTGTCCGGCACGACCCGCCAATCCACTGAGAAAAACCTTCGGGCAAATATGCGTCAAGAACAGAACAAACGCGCGCGGCAGCGCCTCGGGGTCGGATTCATCGGCAGCGGATTCAACGCGCGCTTTCACATGCATGCGTTCCGCGCAATTCGCGACGCTGACGTGCTCGGCATATGGAGCCCGAACAGGGAACATGCCGCCGACGCCGCCCGGCTGGCGCGCAAGCTGGACATCGGAGCAGCGAAGCCCTTCGCTTCCATCGCCGATCTTGTGGCGGACCCCTCGATCGACGCCCTCTGGCTGACCGGCCCCAATCACAGGCGGGTGGAAAACATAGAGGAGATAGTGCACGCGCTCGAGTCGGGCCGGGGGACCCTGCGCGGCATCGCTTGCGAAAAGCCGCTCGCGCGCACCGTCTCGGAGGCTGCCCACATCGTTCGCCTGGTCAAGCGCACAGGGCTCGCGCACGGCTACCTGGAGAACCAGGTATTCGCGCCGCAGGTACAAGCCGGCCGCGAGCTGCTCTGGGCCAGGGGAGCGGCGGCCGCCGGGCGCCCCTATCTTGCCCGCGCCTCTGAGGAACATAGCGGACCGCATATGCCGTGGTTCTGGCAGGGCGAGCTGCAGGGCGGCGGGGTTCTCAACGACATGATGTGCCATTCGGTCCTGCTCGTGCGGCACCTGCTGACCCGCCCCGGTGCGGAATTGTCTTCGGTCCGGCCGGTGCGCATCACGGCCCACATCGCAAGCCTCAAGTGGACGCAACCGGCCTACCAGAGGGAGCTCAAGCGTGCGTTCGGGCGCGGCGTCGATTACGGCAAGCATCCGTCCGAGGACTTCGCGAGCGTGACGGTCGAGTTCAAAGCCGATAACGGTCAGGTCGTGATCGGCGAGGCATCGACGTCGTGGAGCTTCGTGGGTCCCGGGCTGCGCTTGTCCGCCGAGCTGCTGGGGCCCGAGTACTCGATGTCGTGGAACACGCTCGACAGCGGCTTGAAGCTGTTTTTTTCGCGGGCGGTGCGCGGCAAGCAGGGAGAGGATCTGGTCGAGAAACAGAATGCGGAAATTGGGCTGATGCCGGTCATCGCGAATGAAGCGGCTGCATACGGCTACGAGAACGAGGATCGGCACTTCGTGCGCGTGTTTCTCGGCAGGGAAAAGCCGCTGCTGAGCTTCGACGACGGCCTGGAGGTTGTGAAGCTCTTGATGGCGGCCTATCAAAGCGCAGAACAGGGCAGGACGCTCGCCTTCCCGCCGCGGGGCCTGGATAAATTCGTTCCTGCGGTGGCCCAGGGCAAGTGGAGACCTCCTCGAGAGGAGCGGTGAGATGTCGAACCCGAAGGACCTGACGCGCCGCGAGTTCGTCGGCACGATGGCGGCCGTCGCCGCGCCGTTGATCGTGCCCGGCCGCGTACTCGGGCGCGGCGTGCGGGCGCCCAGCGACACGGTGAACGTCGCCGTCGTCGGATTCGGCGGAATGGGCTGTCAGAATGCGCTCGTGCTCGCTCAAACCGAGCACATCGGCGCCGTCTGCGATGTGCACTTCGCGTACAGCGAACGCATGGTGGCGAACAAACTGGCCGACGAGCACGGCGACCCACGGCCCGAGGGCATGAAACTCAAGGAACAGTTCAGCAAGGCGCGACGCTACGGTGATTTTCGCGAGATGCTGGCTGCAGAGAAGGGCCTTGACGGGGTGGTTGTGGCAACGCCGGATCATCTGCATGCGGCGGTCGCAAAGGCGGCGATGGACCTCGGCAAGCACGTCTATGTGCAAAAGCCGCTCACGGCCACGGTGCACGAGGCCAGGGTTCTGCGCGAGCTTGCGCTCGCCAATCCCAAGCTCGTGACTCAGATGGGAAACCAGGGGCATTCGAGCGAGGGCGCCCGCTTGATCAACGAGTGGATCGGCGCGGGCATCATCGGACCCGTTCACGAGGTCCACGTCTGGACCAATCGGCCGCTGGTCTATTGGCCGCAAGGGCTGTCGCGTCCGACGGGCCTCGCGGCGCCCGAATTGCCCACCCGTTTCGGCAATCCCTGGACATTCCGTCATGTGCAGGATGTGCTCGCCGCCGCGATGGGCGCCGGGGGTGCACCGCCCGCGGGGCTCGACTGGAACATGTATCTCGGGCCGATCGCGGACAATGTGCCCTATCATCCCATCTACCACCCTTTCAATTGGCGCGGCTGGCTTGATTTCGGCTCGGGCGCGCTGGGCGATATGGGCGCTCATCTCATCGATCATCCCTTTTGGGCACTGGGCCTCACTTACCCCTCGAGCATCGAGGCCACCTCGACTCCCTGGGGCAGCACCTCCGACCGCATACCCGTGTCGTATCCGGTATCGACGTGCGTGCACTATCGATTCGACGCCCGCGGCACGCAGCCGCCCGTGAAATTGTCCTGGTTCGACGGCGGAATCTATCCGCCGCGCCCGGACGTGCTTCCGGATGAGGTCGAGCTCAAGAGCGAAGGCGGCGTGATCTTCATCGGCGAGAAGGGCATTCTCATGCACGACACCTACGGCGCCAACCCGCGGCTGTATCCGCAGGCGCTGGCTGAGGCGGCGGCGGCCATCCCTCACAGCATCCCGCGAATCCCGTGGAGTCACGAACTCAACTGGGCCAAGGCGATCCGCGGCGAGGCAAAGGCGAGCTCTCCGATCGAGTACGCGGCGCAGCTCACCGAGACCATGCTGCTCGGCGTCGTCGCCCTTCGTACCGGGCGGGGAAAGAAGATTCTCTACGACGGCGAGCGCGGGCGAGTCACCAATATTGCCGACGCGAACCCGTACCTCACCCGCGAATATCGCGCCGGATGGAACATCTGAAGGGCGCGAGGAGCCGCTACTTCAGCTCGCGGACCCAAATGTTTCGAAAGCTGATGGGCGCGCTGGGATCGTGGTGCGACTGCAGCTTGATCGCTGCGCGATCGTACTTCCGGTAGACGGGCTTGCCTATGTAGAGGGTTTCGCCCAATAGACGGAAATGATTCTGGACCAGCACGCCGTTGTGGAGCACGGTCACATACGCCGGCGCCTCCAGTGTTCCGTCGGAATGGAAGACGGGCGCCGTCCACACCACATCGTAGCTTTGCCACTCTCCCGGCTTGCGGCAGGCGTTGACCAGCGGCGGGCTCTGTTTATAGATGCTCGCCGCTTGGCCGTTCACATACGTCCGGTTTTCCCAAGAGTCGAGAATCTGCACCTCGTATCCCTCATCGCCGGTGCCGGTCGAGGCGAGGAAGAGCCCGCTGTTGCCGCGCGCCTGCCCTTCGCCGGCGATATCGGCCGGTATGCGGTACTCGAGATGCAATTGATAATTCTTGAACAGGCGCTTCGTCTCGATATTTCCGAATGCCTTGTCGACCACCATCGCGCCCTTCTCGACGCGCCAGCGGGCCGGCGAGCGGTCATTGGCCATCACCCATTCATCCATGTTGCGGCCGTCGAATAGAACGATGGCGTCGGACGGGGCCGCGCCGTCGTTCGCGCCGGGTAAAACCTTGGGCGGAACGGGCTCCCACTGCTCGGTGTCCTCGGGCTTGGGGGGAGCGGCCGTTTGCTGGGATGATGCACTCCTCGAATAGGTGCCGCCGGCGGCCAGAATCGTCAGGCTGCACAAATAGAGCATCAGGCTTTTCATAGAGTTTCTCGCATCGTCAGGCATGATCCGCCCAGGCAGGCTCGCCCGGCGTGTATGGAATGCAAGGGTCGAAGCGGCCCGGCGTTTCGGCATAGCGCAACGCCTGCGTGCAGCCCACCTCGGATGTGAAGTACCCGAGCAGCGCGAGTTCCTTCATCATGCGGAAGTAGTGCGCCGGCCGTCCGGCGCTCACCGCCCCCTGGCGCGCGTCCATCGCGCGCTTCTGCTCATAATCCAGCGCGATGAGAATCGCGGACCGCTGCGGCGGCGTAGCCGCCATGAACGAGACGCCGTTCGCCTCCCTCATGGCATTGTCCAGCTTGCGCAGACCATCGCGAAACACCTTTTGTTCGGCAGGACCGTAGCAGTCGGTGACCATGAGAGCCATGAACGCACCTGTCTTCGCGGCCTTCGCCCCCGGAGTCTTGGTGGCCGGGAGAATGGTCTCTGCGACCTCATCGAGGAATGCAATGTCCATTGCCGTGAATTCCCCGGGCATCGCGTGCTGCGCAGGCAGGCCCGCCCGCTCGCATGCGGCCAGCAGGCTTTTCCCGCCGACGAGCGCCGCTCCTCCCAGCAGGGCGCTCACGCGGCGAATGGCCTCTCTGCGGTCGATCGGCTGCGGCTGCACGGCATCGGATGTCTTCTGCATGCGCTTAGGTCAGAGGTTGCGGCGATTCAGCTCGTCGACGGCGAAAGCCGCTGCCCGCGCGGTGATCGCCATGTAGGTGAGCGACGGATTCTGACAGGCGGAGGACGCCATGCATGCGCCGTCGGTGACGAAGACGTTGGGCGCATCCCATACCTGATTGTGAGCGTTGAGCACCGAGGTTCCGGGATCGCGCCCCATGCGCGCCGTACCCATTTCATGGATGCCCATTCCCGGGAAGTAGCCGTTGTCGAAAGTCGTCACCATCTTTACGCCGGTGCGCTCCAGCATCTCCGCCATGTCCGCCATCATATCCTTGCGCATTAAGCGCTCGTTCTCTCCGGTCGCGCAATCGATCTTCAGCACGGGCAGCCCCCACTTGTCCCGCTTGGCCGCGTCGAGCCCCACGCTGTTGGCGTGATTGGGGAGCATCTCCCCGAACGCGGTGGCGCCGAACCTCCAGGGGCCGGGACGCGACATCTGGTCCTTGAAGTCCCCGCCGATTCCCAACTCCTTCACCGCCCGCGACCATCCCTGCCGGCCCGCGGAGCCCTGGTAGCCGAAACCACGCAGGTAATCGCGCCTGTCGCCGAACAGGTTGCGATACCGCGGGATGTAGATGCCGTTGGGCCGGCGGCCGAAGTAGTACTTGTCGTCCAAGCCCACGATTTCTCCCTCCGCGCCGCAGCGAAAGTGGTGATCCATGAGATTAAACCCAAGCTCGCCCGAGCTGCTGCCGAGCCCTCCCGGCCACACGTCGGTCGCGGAGCGCATGAGCAGCCAGGTCGAGTTGAGAGTGGACGCGCAGACGAAGACGACCTTCGCCGTGTAGTCCGTGGTTTGATTGGTTACGGCATCGAGCACCCGCACGCCGGAGGCGCGCTTGCGCGCCTTGTCGAGGAGAATCTCCGTCGCGATCGACCATGGCTTGAGCGTGAGCTTTCCGGTCTTCGCCGCCGCGGGCAGCGTGGAGGACTGCGTGCTGAAGTAGGCGCCGAACGGACAGCCCAGCCAACAGGCATTGCGGTATTGACAGGGTGCGCGTCCTTCGAGCGCTCCGGTCGCGTTCGCGGTGCGCCCGATGATGATCCGGCGCTCGCCGCCGAACGCCTTCTTCAGCCGGCCCGCGATCAACTCCTCGGCGCAATTGAGCGGCATCGCCGATTGAAATTGTCCGTCGGGAAGCTGCGGCAGCCCATCGCGCGAGCCGGAGATTCCCGCATGCCTCTCCACGTGGTCGTACCACGGCGCGAGATCCTTGTAGCGAATCGGCCAATCGACGGCGATACCCTCCCGTGCGTTCGCTTCGAAGTCGAAGTCGCTCCAGCGGTAGCTCTGGCGACCCCACGTCAGCGAACGGCCGCCGACCTGATAGCCGCGAAACCAGTCGAACCGCTTGACCTCCGTGTAGGGCGACTCCTTCTCGTTCACCCAGAAAGCGAGGTTCTTTTCGTTGAGCATGTCCCGCTTGAGCACCGGGTACGCCTGCTCCATCGCAGTGGTTCTGCCGCCGCGGTGCAGGTATTCCCACGGGGCCTTGGTGGCGTTGAGGTAGTCCTTGATGTGCTCGACGTTGCGGCCCCGCTCCAGCAACAAGACCCGAAGGCCCCGCTCGGTGAGCTCCTTTGCCGCCCATCCGCCCGATATCCCGGAGCCGACCACGATCGCGTCGAAGCTTGCAGACTGCATCGGTCCGATATTACGTCATCGGAGGCGGCGAGGGCCGCTTCCATGGAAGAACCCTCGGGGGGAGCGCCATGCAGATATAATGAGTGGCTGTTCGGGGAGAAGATCGAGGCCGACGTCCATGATCACGGCGATGAAGTCGCGTTTGGGTCTGATGATGCTCCTTGAGTACTTCATCTGGGGTTCGTGGTACGTGACCCTCGGCACATGGCTCGCGGCGCTGCATTTTTCCGGCCGGCAAATCGGATGGGTCGCAGGGACCACGGCCATCGGCGCCATCGTTTCGCCGTTCTTCGTCGGCCTCATCGCGGATCGTGCCTTCGCGGCGCAGCGATTGCTGGGAGTCCTGCATGCTCTCGGTGCGGCGATTCTGCTGTGGGCGTCGCGGCAGTCCTCATTCGTGCCGCTGTACGCAGCGGTGCTCGCGTACTCGCTGTGCTACATGCCGACCCTCGCGCTCACGACCTCCTTGGCCATGCGGCAGATCAAGGACCCGAAGCAGGAGTTCGGCATGGTCCGGGTTTTCGGCACTTTGGGGTGGATCGTTGCGGGACTGGCCATCGGCGCCTCGGGGTTGGAGGCCACCGCGGTTCCCATGCGCGTTGCGGCGGCGGCCTCATTGCTCATGTCGTTCTACTGTTTCACTCTTCCCGATACGCCGCCGCTGGCCCGGGGTACGAGTTTCGAGTGGGGGCACGTCATCCCGCTCGATGCGGTGCGGCTGCTGCGCCGCCGACCGATGGCCGTTTTTGCGCTTGCCTCCCTGCTCATCTGCATACCCCTGCAGTTCTACTACGCATTCACGAACCTGTATCTCAATGAAATCGGCATCCACAATGCCGCGGGGAAAATGACGGGTGGACAGATGTCGGAGCTGTTTTGCATGCTTCTCATCCCCTGGTTCTTTCGCCGGCTGGGCGTGAAGCACATGCTGGGACTTGGCATGTTGGCCTGGGCCGCAAGATACGCGCTGTTCGCTTTCGGCAACGCCGATGCGTTGATGTGGATGTTGTGGCTCGGCATTGTCCTGCACGGGATCTGTTTCGACTTCTTCTTCGTCGTCGGTCAGATCTACATCGACCGTGAGGCGCCTGCGACACTGCGCGCCGCGACCCAAGGGCTGATCACATTCATCACCTATGGCGCGGGCATGTTCATAGGCGCATGGCTTTCCGGCCGGGTGGTCGACGCTTACGCCATTGCCGGCGCGAGCGGTGCGGTGACGCACGACTGGCGGTCGATATGGATGATTGCCGGAATCTTCGCCGCGACCGTGTTGGCGCTGTTCTTGGCGGCGTTCTCGGACAAGGAAGATGAAAATCCGCAAATGGCAATTCGCGCCGGCCGCTGAATTCGGGCGGCGAAGGGGCACAAATGATCGAGTCTCGAAGACGGTTTCTCATGCAGTCGACCCGGCTTGCCGCGGCGTCGCTCGCCGCGCCATGGGTGTCGCGCGCCGCGTTCTCTACGCCCCTGGGCCGGCCGGTCGGCATTCAGCTCTATACGGTGAAGGAGGCGATGCAGGAGCATCCCGCAGGCACCCTCAAGAGGATCCGGAAAATCGGTTTCGGCGAAGTCGAGACCGCGGGTTTCGGCAAGCTTTCCGCCAAACAGTTCCGCGTCCTGCTCGACGACGCGGGCCTGGCCTGCCCCAGCGCTCATCTGGCCTTCGACATGGACAACCTCGGCCCGGCCTTCGAGGATGCACATGCATTGGGGGCGACCTACGCGGCCAGCGGCTCGCTGCCTCCCGCCGCGGCCGGCTCCAAGGCCGCGGCGGCACCGTCGCAGCGGTCGATGAGCTTGGATGAGGCGAAACGCACCGCCGAGCTGGTCAATCGCATCGGTGAGGCGGCCAAGCGGGCGGGGCTCCAGTATGTCTATCACAATCATGACTTTGAGTTCGCCGATCTGGGCGGAGGAGCCGTCGGCTACGACGTGCTGTTGCGCGAGAGCGATGCCGAGCTCGTCAAATTCGAGATCGACTGCGGCTGGATGATCTTCGCAGGCCGCAATCCCATCGATTACTTCAAAGGGTATCCCAACCGCTTCCCGATGATTCACGTCAAGGATTTCTTGCCCGGCAAGGCGCCGATGCTCGGGGCGGAATTGGGACGCGGCGTGGTGGACTACAAGCCCATCTTCGCAGCCGCGTCGGCGGCGGGCCTGAAGCATTATTTCGTGGAACAGGAAGGTCCGTTCTCGCGCATGAACCCGCTGCAGGCGGCGCGCGTGGACTACGACTATCTGCGCTCCATAGGTTGAAGCAACGGCAAAAGGGCGCCATGTCCGACAACCCGCGAGCCGTGAGCAGCAGGCGTGCCGTCCTGGGCGGGCTCGCCGCCGCCGCGGGTGTGATCGCCTCGCCTGCCGCGGCGCCCGCAGTCCTCGCCCCGTCGGCCGGGCGGCTGAAACAATCCGTGTGCCGTTGGCCCTACAACCGCCTACCGCTGCACGCTTTCTGCCGCCGCGCGAAGCAGATCGGTTTCGCTGCGATCGACCTGCTTCAGATGGACGAATGGTCCGCGGCGCAGGATGCCGGGCTGGATGTTTCCATGGGCTACCCCAGCCGGCGCGAGAGCTTCATCGAGATGGGCTTCAACGACCCATCCAACCACGCATTGCTGATCAAGGAACTCGAAACAGCGATCCCTGCGGCGGCCCGCGCGCGGGTGCCGAACGTCATTGCGATGTTCGGCAACCGCAATCCGCAAATCGACGACTCCGCGGCGGTTGCCAATTGCATCGCCGGCCTCTCCCGTGTTGCGCCGCTTGCCGCGGAGCATGCAGTCACGATCTGCGTGGAGCTGTTGAACAGCAAAGTCGATCACGCCGGGTACCAGGGAGATCGCACCGCCTTCGGCGCCGCGGTGATGGAGGGCGTCGGCTCACCGCAGGTGAAATTGCTGTACGACATCTATCACATGCAGATCATGGAGGGAGACGTCATCCGCACCATCCGCGACAACATCCGCTGGATCGGGCACTTCCATACCGGCGGCGTTCCCGGCCGGCACGAAATCAACGGCAGCCAGGAGCTCAACTATCATGCAATTGCCGCGGCCATCGCGGACCTGAACTATCGGGGATATGTCGCGCACGAGTTCATCCCCACTCGAGCGGACCCGTTTGCGTCTCTCACCGAGGCATTTCAGGTGTGCACGGTGTGAGCCGAATCACAACGCCTTACGGGTCAGCCTCGCATGGCCGCGGGCATCACGATCGATCGTGACCCGGTAGTGCCGTCCGCGAAACGCGATATCAGTGAGCGTCATGGACTTCCATTCCGGCGGCAGCACGGGTGGATAAGCCTCGATGAGGCCTTTCTCCCGGATGCGCAGCCCGCTGAGCCCGTACACGAGATTCTGCACGAAGCCGCCGGAGGCCGTGATGAAGTAGCCGGTATTGTTGCCGGCGGTTTCCGTGCGCACGTTGAACGGCGGCTTGATCAGCCCGGAGGTGAAGTTGCTCTGCAGCCAGGCCACCGCCGAGGCCGTGTCGCCCACGGCGGCGGCGGCGATCGAAGCCGGCGCGAGGCTCATGCCGTGCGGCTGTCGATGCCCCTCCTTCACCGATATCATCGTGTAGTCGAAGTCGTTGCGGCGCACTTGCGCCGTCATCGGCAAGTCGAGCGACGGGTACATCAATAGCCCCAGGGTACTGCCCTCCAGGGGCTCGCGCGGCGTGTTCGCATCGAAGTCGAGATGGCGCTGCTCCGCTTCGGAGAACGGGATGTAGAGCTTTGCGGCAACCTCGCCCCAATGCGGATCGGCTCGTTCACCGACCAGCGCCGCCGCCGTGGCGGCGATCCTCAATGCCTTCTGCGCGGAGACATTGGTGAAGGTGTCGTTCGGCACGTCGTTGTAGCTCTCGGCGACGGACGTGACGTGTAGGATCTCGTAGCGCCCCTTGTCGGCGTTCCAAGATGCGCGGCTGACCCAGAAATCGGCCACGTTGCGGATCACCGGCCAGCCGTATTGTTTCAGCCAATCGCGATCATGGGTCGCGAGCCAGTACTGCCATTGCGCGATCGCGATGTCGGCGTTGACGTGGATTTCCCGCTCGCTGAGGACGATGGCGGGATGCACTATCTGCTCGCTGCCGTTCTCCGGGTCGGCTTCCCAGGGATATTTCGCGCCCCTGAATCCGCTTGCTCGAGCCCGCGCCTGTGCGGCGGGGAGCGTGTGCGCACGGAACATGACCAGAGATTTCGCGCGCTCGGGCTGAAGCAGCAGCAGCGCGGGGAAGATCCACGTGTCGCTGTCCCAGAATGCGTGCCCATTGTAGCCGGGTGTCAGGCCGCAGGCCCCCATCGGCCAATGCGTGTCCGCGGTCGAGGTGGCGAGCAGATAGTAAAGATCCGAATGCACCGCGGTTTGCGCTCGCGCGTCGCCGTCGATCGCGACATCCGATCGCCATAGGTCGCGCCAGGCGGCTCGATGCTCCTCGAGAAGAGCCTCGAAGCCCGCTGCGCGGGCTGCCGTCGCAAGATCGAGGTCGGCCTTCGCATCACCGCCCCAGCCCTCGCGCGAGGCGGCGATGAACTTGGTGAACGTATAGGTCCTGTCCTTCCGTACCTTGACCTCCAGATTCAAGGCGAGACGGTACTGACTCTTGTACAGGGCGATATCCGCGGGTTGCACCCCCTCGGGCAGGCGCAGCGCCGCCGCCTCGGCCATCGCGAGTCCCTGCTCGGCCCGGCCGTCGAGCCACAAGGTCAACTCCTTAGGGTCGCCTGCGGCCGAGAGAACATGGGTGTCGCCGTGATACCAGACGGCGGCGCGATCGGGGGTCGCCGGTGGAATCGCGACGAAGGTCATGTTGTGCGCATCGACCGCCTCTTGCATTTCATCGCCGGTGAGCGTGGCAAGCGGCAGGCGCGGCTGATACGGCGCCCACAGATTGAGAGCGAACGACAACTGCACGGTGCCGTCGAAGTCCGGCGTCAGCGAAATCTGCGTTGCGGCCAGATGGGTCGACGCCTCGCTGACGAAGGTGACGACTCTTATCCGGGTGGATTTTGCGTGGTCGACGTAGCGGTAGCTGGTGGTCAGCGTCGCCTCCCGCATGTTCAACACCTGGCTGTAACCCTTGAACAGTTGCGGATTCAGCGGCACCTGATTCATCCACCAGTGGCCCGCGGCGGAGTTGCCCGTCGAATAGTCGATTTCGCTCCAACCCGGAATCGCGGCCGGACGAGCGATGTCGTCCTTGCCGTAGTCCATGAACGCAACCATATAGGCGAGATTGCCTTCGGTGCCGCGCGGCGCGGTCATGGTGGAGAAATAGCCGTTGGCGAGATAGCTCGGAAAATAGCTGTCGAAATCCGCGGCGCTCGCGCTCAAGTCGAAGCCGGCATCGGGGCCGGCCGATGCCGGGCCCGCCGCCAATGCCAGCCAAAACAGAACCAGACTCGATGACTTCATGGATTGATGTAATCGTTCCCGGGCGCCGCTCTTCTGCGCAAATACTTGCACGAAAATGATATCGATATCAAGTTACGCAGCGGGTGCGCTGCACATGTGCAAATGCCGGATTATTCGGCGCGCCGACGCACTGCATCCGTCAGCGGAACAGCCGCGGCGCCAAATCGTTGAGATCGCGGCGCCACGTCTGCCACTCATGCGCCGTTCCGTACGACTCGAAGTACACCAGCCGAACGCCCGCCGCTTTCAGGGCCTTTACGGCTCCGCCGATTCCGGCCCGAAACAGTTCAGGTTCCGCCGTTCCGACGCCGAGCCATAGCAGCTTCACTCGGCGGTTGAATGCGGCAGGATCGGAGAACGCCCCTTCGTAGGCGCTGCGGGTGTCGAACGCAGCCGGTTGCGCGCCAAGCAGGGGTTGTTTCGAGTCGGGATCGGGAACGATGGGGCCGCTCAACGAAGCAACGTAGGCGAACATGTCGGGATGATGCAGGGCGATGAACAGAGTTTGCATTCCGCCCATCGACAGGCCGGCCATCGCTCTATGCTGCCGGTCGGGAATGGTCCTGTAGGAGGCGTCGATCGTGGGGATCAAGTCGCGGATGATGACGTCCTCGAACGCCATGAAGGCGGGTTTGATGTCCAAGGGAGAATCGTGCGGTCCGAGTTTCACCGCGGGCGCTCCCGCCCTGACGGCATATCCGCGATCCATGACGACTATCATGGGCCGTGCCTTGCCCGCGGCGGTCAGATTGTCGAGTATGAATTGCGCCCTGCCCTGCCGCGTCCAGCCGGTCTCGTCCTCTCCCGAGCCGTGCTGCAGGTAGAGCACGGGGTAGCGCGTCCTTGGATTTCCATCGTAGCCGGGAGGCGTGTAGACCAGCGCACGGCGCCATTCGCCGGTCGTTTTCGACAGGTACCACTTTTCGCGAACCTCGCCGTGCGGAACATTGCTGATGGCGTAGTAGCCGGCGCCGGCCTCGGGCACGTCGATTCCGCCGGTTTCCCTGCCGTATCCGACATACGTTTCGCTCGAAGGATCGTTGACCGCGACACCGTCGATGACGAACCAGTAGTAGTGAAATCCCGGCACGGCGGGCGGAGTCGTGACGCTCCACATGCCCTCGGTATCCTTCGTCATCGGGAACGGACCGGTCCCAAGCCCGTCGCCGCCGGCCACAAGGACGCTGCGGGCGTCCGGGGCCTTGAGAGCAAAAGTGATGCTGCGATCAGGGTTAATGGTGGGACCCGCCGCGTGTGCGGATTCACCGAACCCGAATGAAACCAGGACGATGCTCAATGCAAGATGCTTCACGATACCCTCACGTGTGCTTGCAATCATTCAGCGCCGCGACTTCGCAAAGGTGTCGAAAGCCACGCCGCCACGATGATCACGCCGATCACCACCTGCTGCCGGTAGGAGCATACCCGCATGATGACCAGACCGTTGGTCAGCACCCCGATGGGCAATGCTCCGATGCTGGTGCCGCCGATGCCGCCGCGCCCAGCCTCGCGCACTGCAGGAAGCCGGCAATATATACGCTCGGATATAAGTGCAATTATATCCGAGCGTATATAGGCGCATGAGCGTCGGGCGGCGCTTCAGCGCTTTCCCAACAGTCAATTGCTTAACGCCGCCGCGATGCGTTTCGCGACGGCGTACGCATCGCCGTGCGGCCGGTCGGAATAGATCTGCGCACCGTGATTCCAGGCGTCGCCCAGCGCGAACCAGTCTATCGGGGCGGCGCTGCGGCCCGTGCGCAGTTCGGCATCGAGCGATTCGAAATAAATCCGCCACCGCGCACGGTAGTAGTCGCGCGTGAGCCCCGCCCAATCCTTGTTGCCGTAGTCATGCAGCTCCGCTCCTTCGCTGGCTCTCCTGTCGCCCCAGGTCGTCAGGATGGAGCGCGCGTCAATCCGCAGTCTCGCGGCTTCCTGAGCGCCCGATGCCCACGGTTCGACGTCGGCAAGCCAGGCGCCGACGAGAAAATAGCGGTTGGCGGAAAGAAGTCCATCCTGCATGTCCATCAAATGCAGCCAACGCCGGGTCAAGGTCTGGAAGCGCGGACGATCCTTGGCGTCGAAGGCGGTCTTGATCTGCGGCAACAGACTGCGGCTCTCGTTGGCCAATGTCTGGCGCGCGATGTCCACCAGATCGTACTGATAGGTCTCGCTCGAACGCAGCGCCGGCGCGACTTGCAGCATCTGGGGCAGGACGCGCCTGAAGCTGTCCGCGTTGTATCGCATCGCTTCCGGCGACCAATGCGAGGCGCGGTTCACGGTCAGGCCGGGCTGAGCATTGAACAGGGATTCCTGCGCGGCGTCGCGCTCGCTGTTGAATATCACCGCGTCGATACGGATGCCGTATGCGGTATCCAGCAGGGCCCTCCAGGCCGCCAGCGCATGCGGATCGGCGGCGCCGTACCGGCGCCGCACGTAGTCTGCGGTCCATTGCGCCGTGTCGACCGGATCGCCGCGCCACGCCATCTCGGTGAACAAGTCGAAGGCGAACGGATTGGTGTCCATGCCTTCTGTAAAGACGGCGGTACCGGCCATGTTGCCGTTGGCGCGGCCCAGGCGCTGCAGGCGTTCGGTGATGTTGCCGATGTTGGCGCCCAAGGTCGTGCGCCCGCCGAATTCCCAGATGCCGCCGAATAGAAACGGGGTCGCCATAAAATCCCTGTTGCGGTCGTCGTGCGGCACGCGGTCGTGATCGATGTCGATGACGATCAAGCGCCGGCGATCGACGCCCTCCAGCAGGTCCCGGCGCGGATTCCCCTGCCACGCGAGCATCATCCAGGATGCTGCCGGGTGCGCGGCGGACAGGGCATTCTGCACGGCGCGAGCGGCTTCGGGCACCGGCACGTCGCCGGAAGTGCCGCCTTCCTGGAACACCTCCATGTCGTAGATGCTGCTGTCGCCGTACAGGTCCCGCTGATGGCGATAGAAGGCGGCAGCGAGCCGCGTGAACATCGGATCTCGCGGATCGAGCCAGCCGGGCCGGGTGAAGCCCGCCCAATCGCCTTGCGGAATCACGTGCGCTTGTGGAAATTTCTTCTGAAAATCGGCCGGAACGATGCCATAGAAGCCCGGCAGCACCGGAGTGATCCCAAGTTCGCGCAGGCGCGCGACGATTCGCCGCGCCGATGACACGCGCTCTTTCAACAGCGTGCCGCTGATCGGTCCGTTGAAACAGCACAGGTTCCCCATGAGTTGCCAGTTCTGGTGCGCGGGCTGCGTGATCCAGCCGCGGATCTCGGCGTCCGAGTAGCCTGCGTCGCGGAACATGCGGTAGAGCACGGTGTCCATGCCGCGCTCGACGAGCATCGCGTTGATGCCGGACAACGCCAGCACATCGATCTCATGCTCCCATCGCGCCCAGCGCCAATAGGGGGCCGAGTAGCCGTCGACGTTTTCATTCAGCGCATAGCGGTACGCGTAAGGTGTCTCTTTTTCGACCACTTCCACCGGCAACCGCCATGCGCGCGCGGATCCCAGCCTGACTCCGTCGATGGAAATCTGCACGTGCGCAACGTACTTGAGGTACCAGTTCACCCCGAAGAGCAGTGCGCTCGGAGTGCTGCCGTCGACCTTGATATGCCCATTTGCCGCTGATATGCGAAACCGCTCGCGGCCGTCGCCGTCCGCCAGCCTGCCCAGCTCGAATTGCGAGGCGTGCTCGTGCAGCAGGCGCTTGAGCACCGCTCGCTCAGGTTCAAGGTCGAAGCTCGCCGCTGCGGCGGCTCGCGCCGCGGATATCGACACGGCAAGGACCAGACCTAGGCCGGCGAGCGCGAAGGTTGAAGGCGTTCCTCGCATGCGGTGTCGCGCCGCGCCGCTACTGCACGGATTGCGGGCGCCACCCGGCCGCCCAGGACGATGGCTTGGGCCCCATCACGAAATCCAGCCTGCCTCCGGCTTCGATCTGTGCGTAGGTGATCACCGGCGCATCGAGCGGTTCGCCGTTGAGGGTCGCCGATTGGACGTAGACGTTGTGCGCGGAATTGTTCGGCGCCGAAATCTCGAATGTCCTGCCGTTCGGCAAATTCAGAACGACCCGGGTGAAGAGCGGGCTGCCTATCACGTAGTCGGCCGAGACCGGGTTGAGCGGGTAGAAGCCCATGGCCGTGAATATGTACCAGGCGGACATTTGTCCGCAATCCTCATTGCCGAGCACGCCGTTGGGGGTATTGGAATAGCCGTCCCGTGCGATTTCACGCACGCGCGCCTGCGTCTTCCACGGCTGCCCGGTGTAGTCGTACAAATATCCGTAGTGATGGCTGGGTTCATTGTCGTGGCGGTTGTGGCCGCCGTTGAAATGTTCATCCAGTTTGGCGGAGGCGGCCTCCCGGCCGCCCAACAGCTGCACCACCCCCGGCACATCATGCAATGCGGCGAACAAGTACACCCACTGATCGCCTTCGGTCCAGCCCACTTCCGGCGCCGCCCAGCCACCGTCGGAGTTCTTCGCCTGCATGAAGCCTCGCGCGGGATTGAACAGGTTCCTGTAATTCGTCGACCGCTTCATGAAGAAGGCATAGTCGCCGGTCTTGCCGACGGCCTTCGCCACCTGCGCCACCGCGTAATCGTCGTAGGTTTCTTCCAAAGTGCTGGATGCGGACTCGGATATCTTGTCGGCCGGAATGTAACCGAGCGTCCTTGCATAGGTCAGGCCGGCCCGCGCCTCGTAAGGCGTGTTCGGCTCGCGGTCGAACCAACGCCGCGTCTCGTCGCCATCCGGGGGAGTCATCGCATCCTTGTACACCGCTTCATAGGCGAGCCCGTAGTCGAATCCCTTGAAGCCCTTGGCCATAGCTTCGCCGACCAAAGAATCGGCGTGGGTGCCGATCATGATGTTGGTGTAGGAAGGGTTCGGCCATTTCGGCATCCAGCCGCCTTCGAGGTAGTCCTGCAGCAGCGCCTGCACCATGCCGTCGATCCGCTCGGGGGCAAACAAGGTCAGCAGGCTGTTCTCGGCGCGAAAGGTGTCCCAGATGGAGTAGGCGGTGTACGAGGTACCCTCGTGCACCTTGTCGTCGAAGGCGCTGTAGTAGCGGCCGTGCTCTGAGAAAAGCTTCGGATACAGCAGCGCATGGTACAGGCCTGAATAAAAGATACGCCGTTGCGCAGGCGTTGCGCCTTCGACGGACGCGATCCCAAGCTTGCCGTTCCAGGTTGCCTTGAGTGCCGCGCGCAGGCTCTCGAAATCCCAAGCCGGCATTTCAGCGTCGAGATTGGCACGCGCCTGCTCGATGCTGATGAAGGAGGTGCCGACCTGTGCCTCGACCACGCCGCTGCGAGCGGTGTCGAAGGTGACGAAGGCGCCGACGTTGATGCCCTTGACCTCGTCCTTGCCCGGCCACATCAACACCGCCTCGTACACCGTCCTGGTCGCGAAGGGTTGCTTGAAGCGAACGACGAAATAGCCCTTGAAGTTCGGCAGCTTGAAAGGCCCGAGATTCGAGTCCATGCGGTCGGGGTTGTAGCCTGAGACTTCATGCTTGCCGGCGTCTATTTTGACGAATCCTTCGATGCCGGGCCGCGTCGCCTCGATGAGTACGCCGGCGCTGGAGTTTCGAGGATAGGTGAAGCGCAAGTAGCCCGCATGATCGGTGGCGGTCATTTCCGCGTTGATGCGATGCGCCGCGTCCGATCCCATCTTGACGCAGTAGTAATACGGCGTGCTGACTTCGTCCTTGTGCGTGAAGGCGAGCCGGCGCGCTTCCGGCGCATAGTTGATGGCGCCGATTTCCGGCATGAGCGTGACATAGCCGTAGTCGCCCATCCAGATCGCAGGCTGATGAGTGCCGATGAAGCCCTGGATGTAGCTGTCCTCGTACGCGTACGAACTCACGCTGATCCGATTTTGACGGGTCTGCGCGGTCCAGTTGGTCGTCCCGAACGGCGTGGTCACGAAGGGCATGGTGCCTCCGTAGTCGACGCCGCCGCCGCCGGTGCCGATGAAGGTGTTGACCCAATCCACCGGGCTCGACGCCTTCGCGACGGCGCCCAATCCGGGCAGCGTTCCCATCGCAACGGCGGCGCACACAGAGCACAGCAGGGAACGGCCGCAATGGGTGGTTGCCATGAAGTCATCCTTGGTCTTGCCGGTAATCATCCTACCTGAGCGCCGCAAGGACGCCCTATACTGCCGACAATGTCGGACAACGTCGATTCCGGACGGCGCGGTTTTCTCGCACTCGGCTTGACCTTAGGCTTAGGCTGGCGCGGCGCGGCGCGCGCGTCGGGCCAAGCCCTCGCGCAGGCCGCCGCTCCACTCTCGGAGCTGGAGTATGGACAGGTGCAACTCGGCGCAGGGCCGCTCTACCGCCAAGCGCGCGAGAACCACGCCTTGATCATGGGGTTGGATGAAGATGCGCTGCTGCGGCCGTTCCGCGTGCGCGCCGGTCAGCCTGCGCCCGGCCGCGAACTCGGAGGTTGGTACGACACCTACGCTTTTGCGCCGGGCGCGACCTTTGGACAATGGATGAGTGCGCTGTCGCGTTACTGCGCGATCACCGGCGATGCGCCGACGCGCGCCAAAGTGCGGCGTCTGGTGCGTGGCTTTGCGGCAACGATCGATGCGGAGGGAAACTTTTACCGCAACAACCGCTTTCCCGCCTACACCTTCGACAAGCTCGTGGGCGGACTGATGGACGCCCGGCGCCTCGGCGGCGACGAAGCGGCGCTCGCGGCACTCGCCCGCACCACGCAGGCCGCGGTACCGTACCTGCCGGCGCGTGCAATTCCGCGCAATGAGCATGCGCAGCCGGGCGAGGACTTCAGCCGGCACGCCTGGGATGAGAGTTATACTCTGCCGGAAAATCAATTCCTGGCGTGGGGAATGACCGGTGACCGGCGCCATCTGGACCTCGGCCGCCGCTTTCTCTATGACGAATTCTTCGCCGCGCTGGCGCGCGGCGAGAATGTCCTCCCCGGCAAGCACGCCTATAGTCACGTCAATGCGCTAAGTTCAGCGGCGCGAGCCTACTTGTCGGTGGGCGGGCCGATGTACCTGGCGGCGGCGCAGCGCGGCTTCGATATGGTCGCCGCCCAGAGCTTTGCCACGGGCGGGTGGGGCCCGGATGAGCATTTTGTCGTGCCCGACAGCGGCGCGCTGCGGTCGAGCCTTGCCGACCAGCACAAGAGCTTTGAAACACCCTGCGGCGCTTATGCGCACTTCAAGCTGACCCGCTACCTGCTGCGCATCACCCGCGATTCACGCTACGGCGACAGCATGGAACGCGTGCTGTACAACACCGTGCTCGGCGCTGCGCCGATACAACCGGACGGACGCGCCTTCTACTACTCCGACTATACGCGGCAGGCCAAGAAGACCTTTCACCCCGATCGATGGCCGTGCTGTTCCGGCACTCTGCCGATGATTGCCGCCGACTACGCCATCAGCACCTGCTTCACCGATTCGCAGGGCGTCTATGTGAATCTCTACGTGCCCGCGCACGTCAATTGGCGCCACGGCGGCGAGGCCTGCGGATTATCGATCCAAACCGACTATCCATACGCTTCAAGCGTGCTCATGACGCTGCGGCTGCCGCGTACGCAGAGCTTTACGCTCAATCTGCGCATACCCGCCTGGACGCAGGGCGCCGCTTTGACGATCAACGGCAAGCGCGAGACCAGGGCGCTCGCGGCCGGGCGATTCGCCGCGATCCGGCGCGAATGGCGCCCGGGAGACAGCATCGAACTGGACCTGCCGCTCGTGCAACGGTTGGAAAGCATCGAGGCGGCGCACCCGGAGACAGTCGCATTGTTGGCAGGGCCGCTGGTGCTCATGCGAATATTGGACGAGGGCGGCGCGTCGGCTTCACCGGTGGCTCGCGCGAGCTTGCTGGCGGCGCAACGCGGCCGCGGCGGCCGGCATGAATGGCAGGTACGGACGGCGGCCGGGTTCTTCGCGCTGAAGCCGTTTCTCGACATCGACGCGGAGAGCTACAGCGCATACCAGGAGATCTCATCGTCCTGAGGCAGCTCGCATGCCGTACCCTGAATTGCTCGTTGGCGATTCTCGCCGCATGCGGCGCGAGTACGGCGCGCGCAGAGAGCCCGCGAGCTCTGCGGGGAGAGATCGCAGGCGCGGAGACGGCCATTGCCGTCGAAGCCGGCGAGCATGCTCCCCGCCTGACCACGCTTAGCCTTCGGGGCGCCGCCGTCTGGAGGAATCGGGCCGAGGAAACATTGCCGCAAGTCGTCGAGGTTCGCGGCAGGGCGCAGCATGTGCAATGGCACCTCGATCGCTCCGCCAGCCGCTTCGAATCGAAGCAGATTCGCCTGGTGTACGCCGCAGAGTCGCCGCGGCTCAAGCTGGTGTGGGCGTGGCGCGCGCGTGCCGTGCGCGGCCCGCTCGAACACACTGTGGAGATCGACAACTTGAGCGAAGAGTCGCTGCGGCTGCAGCCGCAGCCGACCTTTCGCTACGACTGGGAGATCGATCCGACGGCGGCGCTGGAACGATTCTGGGTCGAAAAGGGCGCGGACACACCCACCTCCGAGGGCACGCACTTGGATGCACTGCGCGACGGCGATACCTGGCAAGGCACATCCAGCAGCTACGCTCGCCCCGTTCGCAACCTGCCGCGAGAGATGATTCCTTACTTGCTGGTCGATGAACCCGGCGGTGCGCGGCAGGGCTGGTATGTCGGCATCGAGTTTAGCGGACCTGCGCGGATCACGCTCGAGCGCAGCGGCGCGTCCCTGCGCGGCGAGGCGGGTCTGTATCCGCATTCGAGCTCCGACGCAATACGTCTGCCGGCAGGGGGCGCCTTCGCCGCACCGGCGATCTTCATCGGCGCGTTCGCCGGGGGTCCGGACGGGGCCGGTAACATTCTGCGGCGTTGGGTGCGCGCCGCACTCGGCAATCCATACACCTTGCGCCGGCCGTCCTACCCATTGATGGTCGACAACAGCTGGGGCAGCGGCATGGCGGTGGATGAAGCTCTGGCACACCGCATGATCGAGGACTCTGCGCAACTCGGGTTGGAAATGTTCCACCTGGATGCCGGGTGGTTCAGAGATGTCGGCGACTGGCGCGCGGACCCTGCAAAATTTCCCCATGGAATCGCCGCGGTGTCCGGCTTCGCTCATCGGCGCGGCCTCCGGTTCGGCCTGTGGATCGACTGGACTCAGGCCGGCACTTCCAAGGAGCCCGGTGCGCTCAATGTGTACGATCCGGCGATCCGCAACTGGCTGATCGCCGATCCGCCCGCCGGCTGGAAGCACAGCGAACCCTTCAAGGGCATCACCATCGATCTGGGCGTCCCCGGGGCGAAGGCATGGGCGGCACGCGAACTCGAGCGCATCGTCGGCGAGTATCGTCTCGACATGCTCGAACACGACGGCTACCTCATCGCGCAAGACAGCGCGCGCGACGCCGCGCCGACGCGAATCTACGAGGATTCGGGATATCTTTGGGCCGACGGCCCCAACCCCACCGACACAGCCTATCGCGCGACGCGTGCATACTACGAAATCTACGAGCGGCTGCGGCGGCGCCATCCGAAGCTGTTGCTGGAGATCTGCGACGACGGCGGCAGGATGGTGGATTTCGGCAGCGCCGCGCACGGCGACTATTTTTCCATCACCGACAGCTACGACCCTCTGTCCAACCGGCGTGCCTTCTACGACGCGGGCTTCGTGCTGCCGCCGGCGATGCTGGAAAGCTACGTGGCAAAATGGCCGGCGCCGCGCATCGAGAATTTTCGCTACATGCTTCGCAGCGGGATGTTGGGCTGGTTTTCGCTGATGCAGGATACGAGCCTATGGAGTCCGGCGCAGCGCACGGAGGCGCGGAGGCAATTTGCGCTGTACAAGTCGGCGCTGCGCCCGCTGATCCGCGAGGCCGACCTGTACCACATCGCCGAGCGCCCCGACGGCGTGCATTGGGACGGGGTGGAATATTATTCGGCAAGACTGCGGCGCGGCGTGCTATATGCATTCCGCGGCGCGGTTCCCGATGAGCCCACGCATCGATTTCGCTTGCACGGCCTTAAGGCCGCAAGCCGCTACCGGCTCAGGTTCGAGGACGCCCACGCCGACCTCGTGTTGGCCGGTCGATCGCTGATGCGGGAGGGGGTCCCGGTCACCCTTGCCCTGCCGTTGTCCTCTGAATTGGTTTTCCTCGAGGAAGTGTTATGAGTTCGAACCCGACAGCCTTGCGCCGCGCGCTCATGATCGCGGGCGCCTGCATGGTCGCCATGACGCCGCACCCCGGATGGGGCGATACCGCCGCCGCGCAGAGCCTGCATTTCGATGTCGATGAAGGCCTCAATATCAACAGCTTTCTGCGCGACGGTCCCGTCGCCGCGCATCTGCTGCTGCGTTCGGGGTCCGATCCTCGCGTGTTGGTTGCCTTCCCCGCCGGCAACAGCGGCGTCGGTCTGTGGTTTGCGCACAGCGCACGGCCGGTCACCTGGTCGATGCTGGGCAGGCCGCAGCCGCTCATCGTCAATGATGAGCGGGGACGCCCCCTTTACGGCATGACTGCCGAAGCAGGCGTGACCGGAACCGCAGACCTGTCCATCAAGCAAGCCGTTCTATCGAGCGTTAGGGTGCTGCGCGATTATCAGGCACTCGGCACCTTCCCGGCCGAAGTTGCGGCCGAGCCGTCCATCCGCAACTCCACCATCACCTGGGCGCGCGATCGCCTCGACGGCGCGGCCGGTTATCGCCTTGAGGTCGAGGTCACTCGAGGCACGCTCCGGGCAGGGCATATTACGGCCGCAAGCGACGGCGCGATCCGCTTGAAAATCACCGCCCTGAGCGGTGAAACGCCGCTCACCCCGCTCGCGGGCCGTGAATTGCTCGATGATGGGGCCGAAGCAGACGTAGCGGCCCGCAATGTACTCACCTTTCTGAGCTACCAAGAGAAATTCATCGCCGGCTCCTGGCGCTTCGACACCTACTTCGGCCGCGACACGTTGATGTCGGTGCGCCTGCTGATGCCGGTGCTGCAGCCCGCGGCGGTGGACGCGGGACTCGGCGCGGTGCTGACCCGCCTGTCGCCGCAGGGCGAGGTGGCGCACGAGGAAGACATCGGTGAGTTCGCCATCCTCGATCGCCTGCGCGCAGGACAAGCCGGATCCGATGTGCCTATATACGATTACAAGATGATCGACGGCAGCTTCATGCTCGCGCCGGTTGCCGCAGCATGGCTGCTGGACGATGCACGCGGCCGGTCGCAGGCCGCGCAATTCCTGGCGCATACGGACGGCCGCAGAGGCGAGGCGCCGCGAGCCATGGGCGCGGACCTTGTGAGCAATTTGAGATTCGTGCTGCAAGCCGCGGCGAAGTTTGCGGACGATCCGCGCCCCGCGAATTTGATTTCGCTCAAGCCCGGAATCCCGGTGGGCCAATGGCGGGACAGCAACGATGGACTGGCAGGCGGACGCTTTCCCTATGACGTCAACGCCGTGTTCGTGCCGGCGGCACTCGAAGCGGCGGGCCGCTTTTTATCGAGTGGCCTGATCGGGCCTTATCTTGAACCGGCCGATCATGCGGTGTTCGCGCACGCGATGAGCTGGTCGCGGGTCTGGCGCGATAGCGCCAGGCCGTTGTTCGACGTCGCCGTACCGGGCCCAGATGCCCGCCGTGACATTGCCCGCTATGCCGCTGCGCTGAATGTTCCTGGCGATGCCGCGCTCCATTCGGTGGGCGACTCGCCCGTGCTGTTTCACGCCCTCGCGCTCGACGCCGACGGCAGACCCATACCCGTCGTCCATTCAGACGAGGGCTTCGACCTGTTGTTCGGCCGCCCGAGTCCGGCAGCGCTGCGTGATGTCACTGTGGCGCTGATGCGTCCGTTTCCGGCCGGCATGCTCACCGATGTGGGCATGCTGGTCGCGAATCCCGTGTACGCATCGCCCGCCGTCCAGGCGAAGCTCACCCGCAACGCCTACCACGGCACGGTGATATGGTCCTGGCAGCAGGCGGTCATGGCGGCGGGACTTGAGCGGCAACTCGAACGCCCGGAACTGCCGCCGACGGTGAAGCAAGATTTGCGCGCGGCCCGGCGGCGGCTCTGGGGCGCCATCCGCGCATCGCACTCCATGCGCAATTCGGAGCTCTGGTCCTGGAGTTTTGCCGCAGGGCGCTTTCACGTTGCGCCCTTCGGCGCAACCGCGGCCGACGCCGACGAATCCAATGCCGCGCAGTTGTGGAGCACCGTCTACTTGGCGATACCCGATCCGCGCGCTGGAGGGCCCGCGATCAACGCCCCGCGCGGTGGGCGTATAGTGAGCAAGTGATGGCAAAACGATCGCGGAAGGGACCCAGGAAGTCGAAGGCAGGGCGGCTGACGATGGCGGACCTCGGCAGGATCGCCGGCGTGTCGCCGATGACGGTCTCAAGGGCGCTGCGCAACAGCGCGATCGTCAATTCAGAGACACGCGCCCGAATATTCGACCTGGCCCGCAAGCATGGCTACCGCCTGAATCTCCCCGCCCGCAATCTTCGCCTCAACCGCAGCCATACGATCGCCGTCGTCATTGAAATGGAGCCCTCGCCTGAAAGGCCGATGACCGACCCATATCCCTTGACGCTTCTCGGGGGAATTTCTCAGGAGTTGACCTCGGCGGGATACAACTTGCTGCTCACGACACTGCATGCCTTGGATTCAAACACCATCAATGCGGCAGAAGGCCTCATCCTCCTGGGTCAGGGTGCAGACGACGTGGCGGTGCATGCGATCGAGCGGCTTGGAATTCCATGGGTCGTGTGGGGCGCGCTGCGGGCGCGCCAACACTACACCGTGGTTGGAACCGACAACGAGCACGGCGGCGCCGTCGCCGCCGCGCGCCTGCTGGGATTGGGTAGGCGCCGCCTGGTCTTCATCGGCGATCTGCGACACGCCGAGGTCGCGGCACGCCATCGAGGATTCGCAGAATTCATTGAAAGCGCGCAGGACGCCACCCTCGCGACCCGCAGCAGCCCATTCTCATTCCACGGCGGAGCGCAGGTTGCCGCCGATTTGTTGAAGGAGGGCGTTGCCTTCGACGGCGTGTTCGCCTGCAGCGATCCCCTCGCCATGGGAGTGATCCGTACCGTGATCGAATCGGGGAAGCGGGTGCCCGAGGATGTCTCTGTCATCGGCTACGACGACTCGCCGCTGGCCGCGTCCTTCGTGCCTCCGATGACCTCGGTGCGGCAGGATTGGCGTTCGGGAGGAAGCTTGCTGGCGCGCAAGGTCGTGGCGCTCATCGAAAACAGGCCCGTCGCGTCGGAGGTGCTTCCCACCAACCTCATCGTTCGCGCGACGTAGCGGCGCACGAGCGCCCGGGGGGAAGTTCAGCCTGTCAGGCCGGGATCGTCACCGCACCGGCCACTTCGCTGCGTTCGGTTTCGCGCCGGAACAGAAACAGCGCGAGCAGCAGCAGCAGCATGGGCACCAGCGAAAAATAAAATGCCCGTATGCCGTCGAAACGCGAGAAGACGATCGCGGTGATCCGCGAGCCGACCGTGCCGCCCAGCGCTGAAAATACCACGATCAGGCCGGTCATGGCCGCATGCAGCGGTTTGGGCAGTGAACTCAAGGCCACGGAATTGATGACCGGATAGATGGGCGCCATCAACAGGCCTATCAGCGGTATCACATAGGCCGCTGCGGGAGCATTGAACCAACCCACACCGGGGCGTGCCACCACGCTGGAGGCGAGCGGCAGGGACAAGACGACCAGCAGCCCCATCGAC
Organism: uncultured Gammaproteobacteria bacterium; assembly: GCA_963702735.1. GTDB lineage: Bacteria > Pseudomonadota > Gammaproteobacteria > Steroidobacterales > Steroidobacteraceae > Bog-1198. Next base: position 636,274 of record CAVPDW010000006.1, read on the forward strand.
AGCACGCACACGTTCAGCAGCACGAACCACGGTACGCGCCGCAATACCACCCCTGCGCCGATTCTTCCGATCGCCGTGGCGCCGGCAAGGATGCTCGCGAGTTGTACGCTCATGGCGTTGGGCAGCTTGAGAATCTCGCGATTGAAGGTGGGCAGCCAGGTGCCGAAGCTTTGCTCGATCAGTACATAGAGAAATGCGGAGATGAGGAAGCAGTACACCAGCGGCCGCGCCAGCAGCTTGAACAGACCGGCGACGGATTGTCCCGCCGACGTCTTGCCGGCGGCATGCGCCGCGCTTTCATCCAGGCGCGAGGCAGACAGCAGCGCCAGGAGCGCGCCCGCCACCGCCGCCAGCAGCCAGTAGACGTTGAGCCAACGCGGGCTGGCCGGTTCGATGGGATCGATGAAAGCGCTGAACAGCCATCCGCCGAGCAGCACGCCGATCATGAAAAGTCCCTCGATGAGGTTGGTGAGCCGCGAATGCGCGGTCTTGTCCGCCGTGAGCAGGCCGATGGAGGAATACACCGCCACCTTGGTCATCGCAAAGGAGGCTCCCACGCACACGAACAGAATCTCGGTGGTGCGGAAGGCCGGGTAAATCGGCATCAGCATGCAGGCGCCGCCCACGATGACGAGGGACAGCATCATGGCGCGCCGGTAGCCCAGCGCCGGCAGAAACGATGCGACCACGAAGGAACTGCCCGCGATGGTCAGATCCTTGCAGGCCTCGAGAAGGCTGGCGCGCGGTTTGTCGATGCCGAAGCTGGCGATGGATTGCAGGATCACCGTGCCTACGCTGTTGAGCAGCACTGCGAACAACATGTAAATCAGCGCCAGCGCGACGATCATGCGCGTTCGGCTCACAAGAACCTCTTGATGCGCAGCGAGAGCATGTCCGGGACGACCACATCGGCCTGCGCGAGCACCCGGGGATCGCCGATGCCGATCGCCTTCATGCCCGCCTGTTTGATCGCCGCTATGCCGGAAATCGCATCCTCGACGCCGATGCAGCGCGCCGGATCGGCGTGCAGGGCGGCGGCGGCGGCGAGAAAGATGTCCGGGGCCGGCTTCGGCAGGCCTTTGCCCGGATCGGCGATGCAGTCGAAGGCATCGGCTAGCCCTAAGCGCGCGACGATGGTCATGGCGTTGCGGCTCGCCGAGGCCAGCGCGACGCTCACGCCGCGTTCACGCACGGCCCGCAACGCCTCGAGCGCCCCCGGCAGCAGCGACTGCGGGGTGAGGGTCTCCAGCAATTCGCCGAAGTAGCCGTTCTTGCGGGCGGCGAGAGCGCGCCGCTCGTCCGCATCGAAGGCACGCGGGGCGCGCTCGAGGATAATGTCGAGCGAGGTGAGGCGATCGACGCCTTTCAGCCGCTCGTTGGTCTTTCGGTCGAAGGGCACGCCGATCTCCGCCGCCAGGCGCGACCAGGATCTGAAGTGCAATTCCGCCGTGTCGGTGAGCACGCCGTCAAGATCGAAAATGACGGCGTCCACCCGGCGGGGAACGGCCGCGGGGGCGATGGCCGGAAGCGGCCGAAGCAGAGAATCGTCCGCCGACACGACGACGGACGCGCCGTCATGGAGAAACTTGAGGGCGGCGCCGCGCCGCAGCTCATATCGCACTCCGACGGCATTGACGCTCACCCGGAGCAGTCTATCGCACCACTGCAGCGAGAAGTGATACCCCTGCCAGCCCGGCGGCAGCACGGGCCGCAGTTGCAGCATGCCGTCCCCCGCGATGCGCAAGCCGCCGAATCCCCACACGAGGCTCAGCCAGGTGCCCGCCATTGCGGCCATGTGCGCTCCGTGGCTGGCGTTGCCGTGCAGATCATCGAGGTCGAGACGCGCACCCTCGCGAAAGTAATCGAGCGCAGAGCCGAGCAGCCCCAGTTCGGCGGCGAGAATGGCCCAGGTGGAAGCCGACAATGAGGAGTCATGAACGGTCAGCGGCTCGTAGTAGTCGAAGTCGCGGCGCTTCTGCGCTGCGGAGACCTCCTCCCCCATCAGCACGTCGGCCAGCACCACGCTGGGCTGCTTGCACACTTGGTAGCGGTACAGGGTCAGCGGGTGAAAGCGCAGCAACAGCGGCCGGTCGTCGCCCGGCTCCGTGGCGAAATTCCAGGCCGGACGGTCGAGAAAGCTGTCATCTTGAGGATGCACGCCAAGCCGGCGATCGACGGGCAGGTGCATTGCATCGGCCGCACACCGCCACGCGGCAGGTTCGGAGTCCAACAGATCCAAGCCTAAGGCCAGGGAGCGATAGGTGTCCGGCGAGGAGCGTGCCAGGCTTGCAGCCGCCTCGGCGGCGTAGCGCAGGTGCATCTGCGCCATGCGGTTGGTGTAGTAGTCGTTGTTGACCAAGGCGGAATATTCGTCCGGACCGGTCACTGAATGAATGCAAAATGCGCCGCCGCGGTCCGCATCGTGCCGCCCGATCTGCATCCAGATCCGCGCCGTTTCGACGAGTACCTCAACATCCTCGCTCTTGGTGAGCTTGGAATCGCTGCCAAGGTGATGCAGGCGCAGGGCGAAGGCGACGGCGGCGTTGATGTGGTACTGGGCGGAGCCGGACGGGAAGTAGCCCGATCCTTCCTCCCCGGCGATGGTGCGCCAGGGATAGAGTGCGCCGATCGGGTGATTCAGCTCGCGCGCATGCGCACGCGCCGCCGGGAGTGTGCGGATGCGCCAGTCGAGGCTTGCCCGTACCAGCGGCGGTGCCGTCATTTGCAGCACGGGCAGTGCAAAGACCTCGGTGTCCCAGAAAACGTGACCCTCGTACCCCTGGCCGGTCAAACCCTTGGCGGCGAGCGCATGGCGGCCATCCGGCGGCGCGGACTGGCGCACATGGAACAGGCTGAAATACAGCGCCTCGTCCAACGAGGCGTCGCCATCGATGCCGAGGTCCGCATCGCGCCAGAAGGCATTCCAGGCCGCCGCCTGCCGGCGCTCGAGCTCGTCGAACCCGAGATCGGCGGCGTTGTCGGCGGCGCCGACGGCCTGCCGCGCCAAAGTGTCCGCATCGGACCCCGCAGCCCAGGCGACGAATTTCTCAATGCTGACCTGCCCATTGGGCACAAGCTCTGCTTCAAAGCGCTGCCCCACGGATTTGGGTTCTGAAGCGAGGGCGCCGCCCGCGGACATTTGGGTCACCGTGCGGTGTGTCTGCGAGATCGCCACTTGGATGCCGGAGCGCGGCGCCGACTGTGTCATGACGGCGCAAGCGCCTTCGATTCGGCGTGCATCCACATTGAGCGCGGCGTCCAAGCCCGCTCCCATGCGGGGATCATCCTCGCGTACGGCCGCATCGATGGCTTCGATGCACGACTCGAGCAGCACCGGACCGCGGTAGTCGATCGAGCGCAGAGAGAGACGGATGGCGAGCAGCGCTGTGCCGTTCAAGGGCACAAGCCGCGTGGCCGTGACTTCGACGCTGGCTCCATCGGGTGTGCGCCACAGCGTCGTGCGGTGCAGCGTGCCGTTCTGCAAATCGAGTGTGCGGCAACACTGCATGCGCCGGCCGTCGCAAAGGTCGCGTGCGGCGGGCCCGAGCCGGATTCGAATGCGCTTGCCGTCGGCCACCGGCACCCGCGTGTCGGAGGTGCGTGCAAATCCCGGAAACGCCTCGTGGTAGAGAATCGGCACGCGTTCATACACGCCGGCGAGGAATGCTCCGTCCGTCGCGCTCGGCTGCTCTTCGCGGCCGCCGCGCACCCCGAGCAGCCCGTTGGCCAGAGCGAACAGCGTCTCGGCCTGGGCCGCATTGCCCGACGGGCCTTCATCGATCATGAGCAGCCGCCGGCGTTCCGGCACCGAGGACGGAATTGCGCCGGCATTGGGCGCCGTCGATGACAAATGGTCCTCCCTATATCCGCGATTTTTCGGGTCTGCGCCCCAATACTAGCCGCCAGACCTTACACAGGTGTGTTATCGATATCAAGGAAATGACGCCAATTCCGCACGCTGAATAATCCCGCATTTGCACATATGTGGTGTATTTCCAACATAACTTGATATCGATATCAATCTCGTGTAAGTATTCGCGCAGAAGACTGGCGATCTGGGGACAAATTCGAACTCGAAGAGAAGGCGATTGGGCAGCCATCGCGGCCGGTTATCGGCTGGCCGGCGCCGATCGCGCGCGCATTCCCTAAGGATCGAGAGACCGATCGATCGATGCGAAGCAGGTAGCCGAATTGATTTGGCGCTTAATTACATCAATTAAAGGTATTCAAGGGGGGACGATCCGTGAAATTAAAGAACAAGCACAGACCGCGTCGGAGCACAGGGTTGACGAAAGCTTCGACAACGGCATCACCGTTAATTGCACTGCCTGCCGGTGCGGCCATTTCACGGCGACTGGGATTGCGCGTGGGCGCCTTGAACGGCGTCGCCGCCGCGGTGGCAGGGATCCTCTACTGCGGCGCAGGCGGCACAGCCTACGCGGCGGAGGAGACGGCCACGGCAACCCCAGCCGAGACTTCGCTGGAAGAAGTCGTGGTCACCGCTTCGGCCACCGGCGTGAAGAAGCTCGATGCCAGCTTCAACATCGTCTCGGTCGATGCCGAAGCGATAAAGATGGCGAACCCCAAGAGCACGGCCGACCTGCTCAAATTGTCGCCGGGCATCTGGCCCGAGTCTTCCGGCGGTCAAACCGGCGCCAACATCGAGATTGCCGGCATTCCCGGCGGCGGCGACGCGCCGTTCTTCACCAACATGATCAACGGCTCACCGCTGTATGGCATGCCATCGCTGTCCTTCATGGACTCGAGCTCGCTGGTGCGTCTCGACGAAACGGTCCAGCGCCTCGAAGTCGTGCAGGGCGGCCCGGGCGCAGTCTTCGGCCCGGGGCAAATGGGCGCGACTGCCAACTTCATCTTGAAACGCGGCACCGCCGACCCGACCGCCGAGGTCGGGGTAACTTACGGCAGTGAAGGTTCGGTGCGTGTCGATGCATTCGCCGGCGGCCCCATCGCCGATAAATGGTATGCAAGCGCCGGTGGTTTCTATCGGGATTCGCACGGCGTCCGCGATCCGCAATTCCCGGCGGACGATGGCGGTCAATTCACCGCCACCCTGTCCCATGACCTCGACAACGGCTCGTTCATGCTCTGGGGACGGACGCTCGATGACAAGAACCAGTTCATCGTACCGATTCCCCTGGTCGAGAACGCCAACGGGTCATTCTCGAACTATCCCGGCTTCAATCCGCTCACTTCCTCCTACGGCAGCAAGGCCATCCAGAATGTGATGCTGCCGAACCCGGCGGGTGGCTTCGAAGGCGCGGATCTCGCCAACGGTCGCGGCGGCAACTTGAACTTCTTCGGCGGCAATTACGATGCCGATTTCAACGGCTGGAAGGTGTCGGACAAGTTCATCTGGGACATCGGCAACCTCAACACCAACGCGCTATTCTCCGGCAACAACCCGAGACCCTTGGGTTACTACATCTATGGCTGCCAAGTCCCGCAACCGACCGGATTTTGCAACGGCGGTACGGCGATCGACACCAACAATTTGGGTGTCGGTGGCCAAGGCCTGCCGCTCTCCACCAACGTCAACGCAAGCTATGTCGGCGGCGGTCCGGTACCCCTGAGCCAGAGCGTGATCCAGCAGGGCTGGTGGTACATCCAGAAGAAGCTCAACAACGTCAACAACGATTTGCGTGTCAGCAAAGAGGTCTTCGACGGCGACACCGTCACTTTGGGACTGTACCTGACCCGGTACACCGACCATGACAATTGGTCGCTGGGCAACCAGATGTTGATGACCAACACGCCCAATGCCACGCCGATCAGCTTGAATTACTATTCGCCGACGGGTGCCGGGGGTGCCGGAATCTACAACATCACCAGCCCGCAGGGCATCGTCAACTCCAATGGCAACTACAATATTCTCGAAAACGGCACGGGCACGAACACGGCGCCTTACTTGTCCGATTCGTGGAAGATGGGGCCTTGGCTGCTGGACGCCGCGGCGCGTTTTGAGCACATCAATGTAAATCAAGAGACGTGCAATACCACCCCCACCCAAATGGGCACGGCCTTCGATCTCTGGGACAACGCCGTTCCGATCTGCAATGGCACATGGGATGTCGAGCATTACAGCAAGAACGCCACGTCTTGGACGGTCGGTGCCAACTACGAGATCACTTCGAATATGAGCGCGTACATACGCGCGAATAACGGTACCCACTTCGACGACTTCGACAACGGCATAAGAGGCGCCGGCGGCAATTTCGCCCCTGTGGAGACACTCAAGAATTACGAAGTCGGCTACAAGTTTCAGAACTCGATTGCCTATGTGGATCTGAACGTTTACCACAAGCAATTCACGGGCTTGCAGTATCAGGAAACCACCATTTCAGGCGTTCCGATCAGTGCGATTTCCAACTACGGCTCCGATTCCAAGGGCGTCGACCTGATTGCCACAGTGACGCCGATCGAGCACCTGGACTTGACGGTGGTCGGCGATTACATGGACGGTCACTACACGCACTACAACGGTTGCGCGCCGTACATCGACATCAACGGCAAAAATCAGTGCGCACAAATCGACGGTGCGCCGCTGCAGCGTCAGCCGAAAATCCAGTACCGGTTTACCCCCAGCTACACACTGGTGCCGGCTTGGGGCGATTTGACTGGATACGTCACTTACGAGCATGTCGGCCAGCGCTATGAAGACCAGTCGGGTTTGCAACCCCTGGGCGCGTATTACGACCTGGGCGCCGGTCTCGTCGCCAACTACGGCAAGAACTGGCAGGTGCGCGTTCAAGGCACGAACCTGACCAATCAAATCGGCCTCACGGAGGGCAACGCGCGCACATTCGGCCGCCAATCGGGTGTCAACGGCGTGATCCTGGCTCGGCCCATCGAAGGCCGCGAGGTCAACATCGGAGCCTGGTACAAGTTCTGATGGATCTGCCCCCTCGCGTATCTACGCGAGGGGGTTCCCCGGGATTCGAGTCGATTCGGGCGCTGAAGACTTCCTCCTGCTAACCTCCTGCCGTGGCTACTCCGGCACTCATAGACTCCATGCGGCGCATCAGCGCCATGCTGCAGGCGGGCAATTTCCGCACTGCGCACGATGAGCTCGAAGTCATCGTCGCCGCCAACCCCAAGTTCGTCGAAGCGCTGCGCTTGTTCGCTGGCACCAAGCAGGCGCTGGGCGAGACGTCGGCCGCGGAAGAGCTCTTGCGCCGTGCGCTCGACCTCGACCCGCTCTGGACACCCACGCTCGCGACCTTAGGCGAATTGTTGCTTGCCGCCGGCCGCAGCAGCGAGGCCGAGCCGCTGCTCAAGCGCGCGGCGTCGGGCTCCCCGCCCTGTCCCCGCGCAGCCTTGCTGCTGGCCCGCCACTACAACGATTCGGGAAACCCGGCCAAAGCGCTCGCCGTGGCTGCGCCCCTGTGCCTCGCCGGCAAGGCCGACCCGGAATTGTCTGCGCAGCACACCGCTGCGCTGGTCGCGCTCGGGCGTCCGGGTGAGGCGGTCGCCGCCTATCGGGCCATCGTTGCCGCCCAACCTGACAACTTTGCCGCGGCTCATGCGCTTGCGATCGCCCTCGGCATGGCAAACCAGCACGAGGAAGCCGAACGCGTCGCGCACCTGACTCTCACGCGTGGACACAAATCCGCGGCGCTGTACAACACCCGTGCCCGCAGCTTGATTGCGCTGGGCGCCCATGGGCCGGCCGAAGCCGCTTTGCGAGATTGTCTGCGGCTCGAGCCGCGCCTCGTCGATGCTCAAAACAATCTTGCCCAGTTGATATGGATGCGTACCGGCGACATAGCGCAGGCGACGGTGGAGTTCGACCGAGCCCTGCGCATTTTTGACGGCGACGATGCCCTCCGGGCAGCCAAGGCGGCAATACTCCAGGGCGCCGGCGATGCGCGTGCCGCCTATGAATGTTTGGCTCCACAGGCGTCCCGAGTGCAGGCCGCGCCCATGCTGCTGGTCCGCGCCGGCCTCGCCGCGTTGGAATTCGACCCTGCGACGGCGCTGATCCTGGCCGAGCGCGCGCTGCGAGCGGTGCCGGCCAATGCCGCCGCACGAACACTGCTGGTTGCCTCTCAGCTCGGCATCGGCGACGCACGTGCCGCCCTGCCTCACTGCGAAGCGCTGTTGGCAATCGCTCCCGACGATCAATATCTCATTGCCTTGCAGACCACCGCATGGCGGCTGCTCGGCGATGAGCGCTACGCACAGCTCTGCAACTATGAGGATCTAGTCTTGCCGCAGCGGATCGAGGCGCCGCCGGCATGGCCGGATGTGGAGGGATTTCTCGGCGACCTTCGGGTGAGTCTCAACCGACTGCACGATCCGCACGGCCATCCGCTGCTATTTCAATCCTTGCGTCATGGCACGGAGACCACCTTTGATCTGTCGATGAGTACCGACCCGGCGATTCAGGCCCTGTTCAAGAGCTTCGCCGCACCGATCCGGCGCTATCTCGATCACGTGGGGCGGGGCTCCGATCCTTTGCGCCGCCGCAATCGGGGCGGGTGGCGTTTCAACGGCAGCTGGTCCGTCCGGCTACGCACTTTGGGTCATCACGCCAACCATGTACATCCGCGCGGCTGGCTTTCCTCGGCTTGCTATATCGAGTTACCCGACAGCGTGAGCGACGCTCGAACACGGGATGGGATTCTCACCTTCGGCGAACCGAGCATCAAAACCACACCCGCGTTGCCGGCCGAATACTCGGTACGCCCCGAGGTGGGCATGCTCGTGCTGTTTCCCTCGTACTTCTGGCACGGCACGGTGCCCTTTACCGGCGACCAAGCGCGCCTCACCGTCGCATTCGACGCGGTGCCCGACCGCTGACCAGCCGCAGCGTCGGGGACTAGGCCGATATCGCGTTGAAGGCGATGGTAATTCGAGGCTCGTCGCTTTCATGGGGCTCGACGTAATGTTCCATCCAGCAAGGGAACAGCACCAGCAGTCCGGCGCCCGGCGTGAGGTGAACATCGCCGTGGCCGTTGGGCACCGCGCCCTTGACCGAGCCGTGAATCACCCCGGGACGCGGATCGCGGAACACGAATTGGCCGGAGCCCGGGGGCACCTTCAGATAGAAAGAACCGGACAGCAGCGTGCCCTCGTGCATGTGCGAGAAATTGAAGCCGCCGCGGTCGTGCATGTTCACCCAGGATTGCAAGGAAAACGCCGCCTGTCCCTGCCCCATTTCTCCCAAGGCGCTGGCGCACGCCGCGCGAATCGCCTGCTTGAGGGGCGCGAAGTCGGGCCGCTCCAACACGGTCATCTCTTCGCTGTTCCAACCCCGTCGCACCGTGCGGCCCGCGGGCTTGGGTGCGGCCGCACGCATCGCGAGCACGGCATTCACCCAGGCAGGGAGATGGGGAGCGAGAACCCCGAGCTGGGCCTGCCAAATCCGCGTCGGAAAAATATCGAAGCTCTGTAATGCGGGGGTCATGTTGGCCGGCCGCGTCTCGCCGGAGTCGCCCAGCACCCGGTACGAAATATTTAATTTTTCCGCCATCTCGCCTACTCCAGCCCCAGCGTTTTGAGCAGCGCCGCAGGCGGCCCGTCGAAGCGCGCAAGCGGCACGTTGCCGATGTAATTCAAGTCCTTTCTGCCGGCGGGAGTCGAATAGAAGCCGCCTGCGGTCAAATCGCGATAGCGCGCAAAGAAGCGCGCGGCCTCGCGCCGCGGAGCCGCCGTGCGCGACTCATCGCAGATGTCGTCGCAAATGCCATGCTGCTGCGGCGGAGCGAGTTCCGAGAAACCCTTGCCGAACCGGCGCACGGCCTCCTCGTCCAGCCAGACGAAACCAACCTGCACGATGCCGCGGTCTCTCAGGTGAACGGGATACGGCGCGCTCACCCACTCGTCGATGAACTCCACCACGCCGACGGCCGAGGCGCTCGGCGAGCGATAGTCGGCGGGAATGATGATGTCCGCGAGCATGCCCGCCAGGCGCCGCTCGGCCGCGGTCATCGTCAGCGGCCACAGATCGCCGGGCGTGTAGTTCTTCGTCAGCGTAGGATCCGTCCCGTAGCCTCCCGCCGCGGAAGTTGCCGCCCGTGAGCCCGCCGCCGATTCGGCGCGCGCGCCGCCCGGTTCGAGAAACGGCCAGGCGGCGCTCGCGGTGAGCACCCACTTGATCGTCGTTCGCCGATCCATCTAGATGTCCCTGCGCCGCATGCGCTCGAGAATATGATCGGCAGCGCGCCACGCCAAGGCCATGATGGTGAGCGTCGGATTCTTGTCCGCGTTCGAAGCGAACACTCCTCCGTCGGTCACGAACAGGTTGTCGATGTCCCAGGTCCGGCACCATGAATTGGTGACCGACGTTACGCGATCGGACCCCATGATTGCTCCGCCGACTTCGTGAATGATAGATCCGCCGTGGGCGATGGCCTTGGCGCCGTCGGTCTTCGGCGGATCGCGCAGCTTGCCGCCCATTGCGCCAATGATGTCCGCAAAGGTTTCTTGCATGTGGGCGGCTTGACGCAGCTCGTGCTCCGACCACCGCCAATGGATGCGAAGCACCGGGATCCCCCACTTATCCTTGAGCTTGGGATCGATTTCGCAAAAGGACTGATCATTGGGAATCATCTCACCCCGCCCGCTGAAATAGACAAAAGATCCGTAATAGCGGCGAACGTCCTGCTTGAATTTCGCCCCGTAGCTGCCGCCGGTCAGCCATTCCATGCCGGCCCCGGTTCCGAATTCCGGCATGCGCCTGCCGCCGCCGAACTCGATGTGATAGCCGCGGGCGAACTTGAGCCTGCCCGCGTGCTGTTCCTGATACAGCCACCAGGGAACATACATCTGACCGCCGTCCGCGGCGTCTTCGTTGAGCGGCGGAAGGCTCTCGAGCAATGGGATCTGCCCGCTCAGGCTGCTGCCGACCGTGTCCATCAGGTATCGCCCGACCTTGCCGCTGGAATTCGCGAGGCCGTCGGGAAACTGAGCGTTCCTGGAGTTGAGCAGAATGCGCACAGACTCCAGGGCGCTTGCCGCCAGTACCACCACTCTGGCGGCGGCGTGCCGCTGTTTGCCGCTGGTGCGGTCCACGAAGCTCACACCGTTTGCCCGACCGTCGCGGCCCATCGTGACCTCGTAGACCATCGCATCGGTCGTGATATCGAGGTTTCCGGTCGCGAGTGCCGGCGGCAAATGGACGGTGGTCGACTGATAGTTGGCGCGGACCGCACAGCCGCGCCCGCACGGTGTCGCCCACAGACAGGCGGAGCGATTGCGCATGTCCTCGGCGAGTATCCTTTGCGCCGTGAGATTGCCCGGATGCAGGCGTGCCGGAGAACCTCTGAAATCGAGCGGCTGCGTGAGTACAGCACGGTGTCCCGGTATCACCGGTATGCCCAAACGCTTCGCTCGTTGCGCGATCAATAGATCGTTGACCAAGGGGTGTGGCGGCGACAGCAGGCATCCGGGAGAGGAATTCGGCGTATTCTCCAAGCCCTCGTTGCTGCCGTACACGCCGATCAAAAGCTCAACCTTGTCGTAGTACGGCGCGAGATCCTCATACCCGATGGGCCAATCTACGCCTAAGCCGTCCCGGGTCTTCGGCTTGAAGTCGTACGGGCCGTTGCGCAGGGAAATGCGCCCCCAGTGATTGGTGCGGCCGCCCAGCATCCGCGCTCGCCACCAATCGAAGCGCCCCGCATCGTCTTCGCTCGCGCTCACATAGGGCTCCCCGGGTACGCTCCAACCACCGTCCACCGTGGCATCGTAGAAGCCGAATGGCTTGTCCGGCGTACCGGCCGCTCGAAGCGGCGCCAAATCCGGGGTCTGAAACATGGGTGATTCGGTTTCGGGAGAGTACTTGCGTCCGGCCTCGAGCATGAGAACTTTCGCGCCTTCCATGCACAGCGTATAGGCCGATTGCCCGCCTGCGGCTCCGGAGCCGACGACGATGACATCGTAGAGGCTCTCTTGCGAATCCGCGGTGATGAAGGGCATGGACCGACACTAACACCGGTGCAACCGCTAAATCCAATGTGCGACTATGCCTTAGAGTCGACCTACGACGAGAGAGGTTCCGATGGTGGATGGCAAGACGCCCCGCACCTGCCGCCGCAGAGCGGGTTGGGTACGGTGTGCGGCGCTGCTCCCGATCGCATTCGCCGCGGCATCCGCCTCGGACGCCGCCGATCCGCCGCAGGCGCTGTTCAAGGATCTGTTCATCGCCGTGCAGACCGCGCAGATTTATGCCGACGGCAAGGCATTTCCCGATGCGGTCCCGAACGCGGCGCCGGATGAGATCTTAAGGCAGTACCACGCCGAGCATCCCGATTCACCGCCGGCGCTCAAGCGTTTCGTCGAGGCGCATTTTACCTTACCCGCGCCGCTCGACGCCGCACCCTCCCCCGCCGGCGGAATCTCCATCGTCGCGCACATCGACGCTCTGTGGAACACACTGACGCGCAGCTCCACTACCGCGCCGGCCTATTCTTCGCTGCTGGCCCTGCCGCAGCCCTACGTGGTCCCCGGCGGCCGCTTTCGTGAACTGTACTACTGGGATTCGTACTTCACGATGCTCGGCCTTGCGGCGAGCGGCCGCAGCGACCTGGTATCGGACATGGTCCGGGATTTCGCGTATCTGATCGACACCTTCGGTCACGTACCGAACGGCACCCGCACCTACTACCTCAGCCGCTCGCAGCCGCCGTTCTTTTTTGCAATGACGTCTCTGATGTCGCCCCGCGACCCGCCCGCCGCATTTGCAGAGTTTCTGCCGCAATTGCGCCGTGAGTATGCCTTTTGGATGGACGGCGAACAGGGGCTGATTGCCGGCACCTCGCGCCGCCGCGTGGTCGCTCTGCCGGACGGCGCCGTGCTCAATCGCTTCTGGGACGACAGAGACTCGCCGCGTGACGAGGCCTACCGCGAAGACATGCAACTCGCGCGCGCGAGCGGGCGTCCTGCGCCGCAATTGTTCAGGGACATTCGCGCCGCGGCCGAAAGCGGCTGGGACTTCGGCTCGCGCTGGTTTGCAGACGGGCGCACACGGGCCACCATGGACACCACGGAGATCGTTCCCGTCGACCTCAACAGCCTGCTGTTCGGATTGGAAAATGCAATCCGCGCGGGATGCCAGCGCCGCGGCGATGAGGCGTGCGCGCTCGAATTCGAACGTCGCGCAGCCGCGCGGCGCAACGCCATCGACAAGTATCTCTGGGATGCGGCCGCGGGTGTGTATCTGGACTACCGATGGACGCGCAAGGCCCGCGTGCAGCGGTTGTCCGCGGCGACGCTGTACCCTCTGTTCGTGTCCGCGGCCTCGAGGCACCAGGCCGTGTCGGTTGCGAAGATCGCCGCGCGCACCCTGCTCAAGTCCGGCGGCATCGTCACAGCACGGCTCGCCACCGGCCAACAATGGGATTCCCCGAACGGTTGGGCTCCCCTGCAATGGATCGCCGTCTCCGGATTTCGCGATTACGGCCGGGCGCCGCTCGCCGCGACCATTGCATGCCGATGGATGGCCGTGGTCAACGCGCTCTACCGTCGCAGCGGCAAGCTGGTCGAGAAGTACGACGTCATCGACACCGACCGCAGCAGCGGCGGCGGCGAGTATCCGTTGCAGGACGGCTTCGGTTGGACCAACGGTGTCATGCGCAAGCTGATCGCTCTGTATCCCGCAAACGCCGAAGTTGCCTCAGTGTCGCAATGTTCCTAGGGCGCTCGATCCGTCACGCAGTTCGAGCGTCCCGATAGCGCGCAGTCCTGAAGCTGCGACATGCTGCGCAGCACGCGCGTCAGCAGCAATCCGCCGGCCACCAACAGCAGCACCACCACGAGGCCGACCAGCGCGCCGTGCCGGGTGGGGGGTGGGGGCAATCCGGACTCCTCCGGCTCCTTGGGCGACCATTGATCGGGATTTCTCACCGGGCCGATTCTGACCGACGCAAGCCATCTTGCAACCCTTTTGAGGCCCGACGGTAGCGGAAATGCGACATTCAGGGCCCGGCTGCCGCCGCGGCAGGGAGCAGTGTCGGGAATGGCGCCGACGGTCAACAAGTTGACGCCCGAAGCGAGGTCCGCATGGCACCCTTCCCGTAGGCTCGATACAGATATATTGTGGCGGTGAGCCCACAGAGGGCCGCGCGGCGCAAAACTTGAGCGCCCCGCCATTCTAAAGAATTTTGACAAGGGGAGAGGTATGACCAATCGACGCGTGCTTGTGCGACAAGCGTTTGCTCTGATATCGGCCGTTTCCGGCGCCATCGCCGCAGGTTCGGTCTGGGCTCAAGAGACGACGAGTCAGCCGTCGTTGACGGAGATCATCGTCACCGCGCAGAAGCGCGAGCAGAACATCCAAGACGTGCCCATCTCGGTCATCGCGCTCTCCGCGCAACAGCTGAAGGACGGCGGGGTGACGGACATCAAGAATCTACAGGCGCTGACTCCGGGACTCACCGTCACGTCCACGACTTCGGAGAACGTCACCACCGCTCGCATCCGCGGCATCGGCACGGTCGGCGACAATCCGGGATTGGAATCATCCGTCGGAGTCGTGATCGACGGAGTCTATCGGCCCCGCAACGGCGTCGGCTTCGGCGACCTGGGCGAGATTCAGCAGATCGAAATCCTGGAGGGCCCGCAGGGCGAACTGTTCGGCAAGAACAACGACGCCGGCGTGATCAATATCGTGACCAAGCGGCCGTCGACGACTTTCGGCGTCACGGCGGAGGTGACCGGCGGCAATTACAACGATCGGGAGGCCGACGCCTCGATTACGGGACCGATCGGCGACATCTCCGCCGCGCGGTTCTATGCGGGATACCAGAAGAGAGACGGGTTCCTCAACGTCGACGACGGCCTGGGCCCCAGCACCGACAGCAGAACCGATGACCGCAACATGTATACGATGCGGGGCCAATACCTGATCACTCCCAGCGACGCCGTGAACTTCCTGGTGATCGCCGACTACTCGAAGCGCAACGAATCCTGCTGCGGAGCCGTACAGACCGTCGATGGACCTTTCTCCGGAATCGTCGGTGCGCTCGCCTCCATTCCTGCGCTGGGAGGCCAGACCGGCGCGGCCGGCATCGCCAGCCCGCCGCTATCGACGACCAGCCGCCAGGCCTACTCCAACCAACCGATCACGCAGCAGATCCGGGACACGGGAATCTCGGGCGAGCTCAACTGGGATCTAGGATCCGCCAAGTTCACATCGATCACCGCGTGGCGGGAGAATACCATCGTGTCCGGCAACGACGTCGACTACACCGGTATCGACATCGTGGTACAGCCCGGCAACGAAGGCAACCAGACCGACTTCAAGCAATTCAGCGAAGAGCTGCGCATGGCCGGCAAGAACGGCCCCCTCGATTGGTTGGTCGGCGCATTCTTCTCTAGCGAAATACTGACCAGCAACACGGCCATCTACGCCGGCAACGCCTTCGATCTCTACGTGGGCGGCGTCTCCTCAGCGTCGATCGGCACCAATCCGCCGAACTTTCTGGAGATACCGGGATTCACCGGGCAGCCGCCGGGCGGCACGTTCATCCCGGGAGTGTCCGGCGAGCAGGACTTCTATCACCAGACTTCCAAGAGCTATGCGTTCTTCACCAATGAGACTTACAACATTGCTCAGGGCCTGGACCTGACCGCGGGATTGCGCTTCACGTCGGAAAAAAAGACCGCGGATTCGAACTACGTCGATCCGGACGGCGGTTCGGGCTGCGGCAGGCTGCTGACTTCTCCGGGGGTCGCGGCGCTGAACCCCGCAAGCCCCCAATACCTGTTTCTGATCGGCTACGGGTGCTCGACGGTGTTCAACCCGTTCTTTGCCGGACAATCGACCGCCCAATCCTTAAGCGAGGGCAACCTGTCGGGCACGCTCAAGCTGTCCTATCGCTTCAATCAGGACGTCATGGCATACCTGTCGTGGGCGAACGGCTACAAGGCAGGCGGCTTCAACCTGGCCCGGGTGACCTCGGCCACGGGACCGGAGGGAGCCTTGACGCCGAATTTCGACACCGAGTTTCCGCGGGAAACCGTTCAATCCTACGAGATCGGGCTCAAGAGCATGCTGGCCGACCGCACGCTGCGCCTGAACGCCTCCGTGTTCGATCAGAAGTACACGAATTTCCAGCTGAACACCTTCACCGGCATTCAGTTCGTGGTCAGCTCGGTGCGCGGCGTTGAATCCAAGGGTGCGGAGTTGGATACCACCTGGGCGACCCCGCTGTCGGGATTGAACCTGTCGGCCGGGGTAACCTACGCGTTTACCAATATCACGGACTTCGGCGGTTCACTGCCGCTGTTCGCGCCGAACGAGGCCACCACGCTCGACCGTCTCAACAACCGGCTGTCGTTCGCACCGCTTTGGTCCGGAGTCGCCTCGGCGACCTACACGGTGCCCCTGTCGTCATCGCTGGAGATTCATGCGAACGTCAATGAGAAGTACGACTCTTCTTATAACACGGGCTCCGACCTCGATCCGCGCAAGCTCCAACCCGCCTATGGCTTGTTGGGTGCGCGGCTGGGCTTGGGTGCGCCGGACGGGAAATGGACCGTCGAGGTATGGGGGGCCAATCTGGCCAACAAGTACATCTACCAGGTAGCCTTCGACGCGCCGTTCCAATTCAACCAGATCGATGCGTTCCTCGCCGATCCGCGAACTTTCGGAGTCACGGCTCGAGTCAAGTTCTGACCGTCGGAGGCAGTCGCAGGCGGTGGCAATTCGACGGCGGGCTCTCGGGCCCGCCGTTTTTTCATGGGGAGTCGTGATGGCGAATCGGATGAAAACCGCATCGAGCGCATCGTTCGCCCTGGGCGTGCTGTTCGCCGTCAACCTGCTTAATTTCTACGACCGGCAGTTGGCGGGAGCACTGGCGGAGCCCGTGCGCAAGGAATTTCACTTGAGCGACACCTCGCTCGGCCTGCTCGGCACGGTGTTCACCCTCATGTACGCCGTCGTCGGCCTGGGGTTCGGCCGCGCCGCAGATACCTGGTATCGCACGCGACTGATCGCCATGGGCACCGCGGTCTGGAGCCTCCTCACCGCATGCTCGGGGCTCGCCCAAAATTACACTCAGCTTTTCATATCCCGCCTCGGCGTGGGAGTGGGTGAAGCCACCTGCGCGCCCGCCGGCCAGTCGCTGATCGGTGATTTATTTGCACCCGATCGCCGCGCGCGCGCCATGGGCGTTTTCATGCTGGGGCTGCCCGCCGGCCTTTGCCTGGCCTACTTCACCGCCGGCGCCATCGGCGCCGCATTCGGCTGGCGCGCGGTATTTCTATTCGCCTGCATCCCCGGGTTGCTGCTCGCCCTGCTGGCGTTGCGGATTCCAGAGCCCGTGCGGGGCGCCATGGACGCGGCGCGGCCGGGTGCGCAGCAGGATGCCGCACTGAGAGCGCCGTTCGCGGCGGTGCTCAAGCTGCCGACCATGTGGTGGATCATCCTGTCGGGAATTTTTCACAACTTCAACATGTATGCGATCAACGCCTTCCAGACCCCCTTCCTGCAGCGTTTCCACGAGATGAGCTTGAGGGAGGCGAACAATGTGTCCGCCATTTCGGTGGGCGCGGTGGGCGCTGTCGGTCTCTTGGTCGGAGGCTGGCTAGGCGACCGCATGAGCGCAAGGCGCCGCAACGGACGCCTGTTGCTGGCGGCATGCTCGATGGCGGTCGCCGCGCCCAGTATCTTCTTCGCAGTGAATCAGCCCAAGGGCGCGATCGTCGCATTCATGCTGCTCATGGCGACGGGCACCATGACCATGTTCGTGTACTACGCCACCGTGTATGCCGCCATTCAGGATGTGATCGCACCCCGGCTGCGGGGCACGGCGGTCGCCATCTACTTCTGTGCCATGTACGTTCTCGGCGCAAGTCTGGGCTCCCTGGGGTTGGGGATGCTGAGCGACCATTTCGCCCATCGTGCCATGACGGCCGCCGGCGCCGGCGCGATGACCGAAGCGTTCAAGGCGTCAGGCCTGCACAGCGCCATGTACATCATTCCCGTCCTGGCGGTGCTGGCATCGCTGGTGCTGTTCGCGGCGTCGCGCACCGTCGAGGGCGATATACGCAAGCAGGAGTTGACTCAGGAAGGCGGGTAGCAGCGTCAATTGCTCCGCGATTGCTCGATGTAGCGTATGGCCTTGGATTGCATCTCCGAGACCTGCACAACGGCTGCCTGCTGGGTGTCGTACAGCGATTTGAGGAAAGCCTGATCCCACACCGTCAGTCCCGCCGGCGCTTGCCTGCTCGCTGCAAACAAACGCAGGATCGTCGGTGCATCTCCCAGGTCCTTGTCCAAGTCGGTCTCAGCCAGGCCGACCATCGAGACGTAATCGGCGAGCTGACCGAAATTGACGTCCTTCAACTTGTTCGCGTCGACGATGACGAGGGCCGTCTCGACATCCCTGATGGCGGTGCGTATGAGGCGGCTGCCACCGTCGTAGCGGCGATTGACTCGCGACACGGCACCAGGGATGCCGTATCCCGACTCCTCGATGAAAGACGTGCCGTCGGCACCGATGAATTCGGCGTTGTACCAGACGCGCACGGGGCGCGGAGTGTCGATGAAGCGATTGATTTGGGCCGACCCATATGTCGTATCGAACATTCGAGGGTTGCGATCGCGCCACTTTTTGAGCAACTGCTCGGGCTGCCGCGTCACGATGACCAGGAAGTTGGCCTGACATTTTTCGGGAGCGAGCGGTGCGCCGACCGTTTGCGCGGTCCGGGAGATGCGCGCAAGAATGAATTCGCCTTGTTCGCGTGGAAATCCGGCCGCCAGCGGACAAACCGGCTGCTTCCAACGCGCGAACGCCCAATCCTCATGGTGCACCGTCACCGATGAGACGAATATGTCCACCTTCCGCTCCAGTTCCCTGCGATTCCGCTGAGCCTCCACCGTGATGGCATCGAGCGGCGGGGTGTTCGCCTTCGGCTGAGGCGCGGCACCGGCCTCCGTGGAGGGCGGTGTTTCTGCATGAGCGCCCAATGCGAGCAATGCCCAAAATAGCGCGACTGGCCGTGCGCACTTCATCATCCCAGGGTACTGCTGAATCTCTCCCGGTGAAAGTCGCTGTCGCCTAAGGTCAATTCGATCATGGTGAGCCGCTTGAAATAATGACTGACGATGACGTCGTCCACCACACCCATGGCCCCATGCAGCTGCACCGCTTGCTGCCCCACCAGGCGTGCGGCT
This sequence comes from uncultured Gammaproteobacteria bacterium, assembly GCA_963702735.1. GTDB lineage: Bacteria > Pseudomonadota > Gammaproteobacteria > Steroidobacterales > Steroidobacteraceae > Bog-1198. The sequence goes on from CAVPDW010000006.1 coordinate 655,415, forward strand.
TGGCCGATATAGGCCTTGGCCGCGGACACCGACCGACCGCGCAGAGCGGCGTCGGCGGAATCGGCGTACACCGCTGCAAGGATGGCCATGGAACGCGCCTGTTCGGCGGCGATGAACATATCCGCCATCCGGTGCTGCAGGGCCTGGAATTTGCCGATGGGCACGCCGAATTGCTTGCGCGTCTTGAGATAGTTCAGCGTCGCCTCGTTCAGCGCCGCGATGATGCCCACGGCCTCGGCGCACAGCGCCGCCACCCCCAAGTCCACCGCACGCTCGACGGCGGCGAGGCCCTCCTCAGGGGCGCCGATCAGGGCACCCGCGCCGAGCACCACATTATCGAGCCGCAAATCGGCGGCGCGGCCGTCAGACTGTGTGGGATAGGCCAAGAGAGACACTCCCGGGGCCTCGCGCCCGACCAAGAACACCGAAATGGGCTGCGGGGCGCCGGAAACTCCCGCGCCGACGCGCGCCGACACCAGAAAGTGGTCGGCCGACGGTGCATCGAGCACCACGATCTTGCGGCCCGATAAGCGCCAGCCGCCGTCGCCGGCGGGCGCGGCAACGCAGGTCACCTGCGACAGGTCGTAGCGCCCCGAGGCCTCGTAGCAGGCGAGCGCCAGCTTGATCTCTCCGCTGCCGATTCTCGGCAGCAGTGATCGCTTGATGGGTGGGGAGCCTGCGTCGCGGATCAATCCTCCGCACATCACCACGGTGCTCAAGAAGGGCTCGAGCAACAGGCCCCGCCCGATCAATTCCATCGCCACCATGACGTCGACGGCGTTGCCCCCAAGGCCGCCGAATTCCTCGGCGTATGGCAGCGACAACAGACCGAGTTCGGCGAACCGCGCCCACGCGCCGGCGGAATAGCCCAGCGCCGACCCCGCGAGCTCGCGACGGCGCTCGAAATCATATTCGCGGCTGATGAAGCGCTGCAGCGTCTCCCGCAGTGCGGTCTGCTCGTTGCTGTAGCTGAAATCCACGGCCGCGCCCGTCTAAAGGCCCAGGATCATCTGTGAGATGATGTTCTTTTGAATTTCGGTGGAGCCCGCGTAGATCGTGGTCTTGCGCATATTGAAGTAATGGCCGGTGAGCGGCGGTGCATAGGGCGCGTAGTGCTGCGCAAAGGCAGGTTCCGCGACCCAGTCCATTTCCAGCGCTTCACTCAGGTAGGGCAGCGCATCGGGCCCGAGCGCCTGCATTTGCAGCTCTGCGATCGTCTGCTGAATCTCCGACCCTTTGATCTTGAGCAGCGATACCTCAGGCCCCAGCGCCCGTGATTCGTCCGCCGCCGCCGACAGCACGCGCAGATTGGTGATTTCGAGCGCCATCAACTCGAGTTCCACCTGCGCGATGCGGTCGCGAAAGCGCAGGTCTTCGAGCAGAGGCCGGCCGTTCGCAGGTTGATGGGACGCGATTTCCTTGAGCTTCTTCAAGGCGCGCTTGCAGTTGCCTATGCCGGCGTTGTTGGTGCGCTCGTGGGTCAGCAGGAATTTCGCGTACGTCCATCCCTTGTTCTCATCCCCGACCAGGTTGTGCGCCGGCACGTGCACATCGTCGAACCAGATGTCGTTGATCTCGTGCTCGCGGTCCAGCATGGCGATGGGCTTGATACGCACGCCGGGCGATCTCATGTCGATCAGAAGAAACGAGATGCCTTGTTGCGGTCGACCTTCTGAACCCGTTCGCACCAGGCAGAACATCCAATCGGCGTATTGACCCAGGGTATTCCAGGTCTTCTGGCCATTGACGACGTAATGATCGCCATGACGCACGGCACTCGTGCGCAGCGACGCCAGATCGGAGCCCGAACCCGGCTCGGAATATCCCTGGCACCACCAATCTTCGCCGGCGACGATTCTCGGCAGGAAATACTCCTGCTGCGCGGCGTTGCCGAAGTTCATCAGAACCGGCGCCAACATTCGCAGCGAAAACGCGTTCTGCGGAGGCGCGCCGATGTCCGCCCGCTCTTCCTCGAAGATATGTTGCTGCACGATGCTCCAACCGGCGCCGCCGAAGCGCGTCGGCCACATCACGGCGCCCCATCCGCGGCGGTGAAGGATTTTCTGCCAACGCGTCAAATCCTCCTTGTGCATTCGCCTGCCCAGCTGCATTCTGGCGCGTATATCGGCCGGCAGCTCGGCCTCGAGGAAGCCGCGCACCTCGGCGCGAAACGACTCCTCTTCTGCGGTGTATTTCAGGTCCACGCGGGATTCCTCATCCTCTTGTTATGGCATCCGGCGGCGCCGGCCGCAGGGCTTTTGACGACAATCTCTTGACCGCAGGCGACAATCAGCGATCGATCGTCACCACGATCTTGCCGCGCGCCTCGCGCGCGCCGAGTCTCGCGATGGCTTCGGCGCCCCTCGCCAGCGGGAAACGCTCGGTTACGGCCGGCTTAATCCGGCCCTGGAGATACAGGGCCATCAGCGCCGCGACATTGGCCGCATGCAGCGCGGGGAAGCGCGCCGTGAAATCACCCCAGAACACCCCTACGATCTGGCAGCTCTTGAGCAGCGGTAGATTGAGCGGCAATTTCGGAATGCCGGCGGTGAACCCGACCACGAGGTGGCGCCCCTGATAGCCGATGGCGCGAAGCGCCGCCTCGGTATAGTCCCCGCCCACCCCGTCATAGATGACATGGGCGCCGTCCTTCCCGCACGCGGCTTTGAAGCGGTCGGTGAGCGCGCGCGCTTGGATTTTGTCCAAAGGTCCCGCCGGATACTGCACCCCGTCGTCGGCGCCGCGATCGCGGGTGAGCGCCAGCTTCTCCGCGCTCGAGGCGGCCGCGATCACGCGCGCTCCCATCGCCTTGCCGAGTTCGACCGCCGCGAGCCCAACACCGCCCGCAGCGCCGAGCACGAGCAGGGTCTCGCCGGGGCGCAGCTGCGCGCGATCCTTGAGCGCATGTTGCGACGTGCCATAGGTCATGAGCAAAGCGGCCGCTTCCTCGAACGGCATGGCGTCGGGGATCTTCCAGCAGTTCCCGGCCGGTCCCACCGCTTTTTCGGCCATGCCGCTGCGTGCAGGGGACATGAGCACGCGGTCGCCGGGGCATACGTTTCGGACCCCCTCGCCCACCGCGTCGACCACTCCGGCAACTTCGGCGCCGGGTGCGAAGGGACGCGGCGGTTTGATCTGGTACAGATCCTGGATGATCAATAGATCGGGAAAATTGACTCCGCAGGCATGCACGGCGATGCGGACTTGGCCCAAACCCGGCACGGGTTCTGCGATGTCCTCGAGCACCAACGATTCGGGACCGCCGGGCTGTTTGCTGAGAAGTGCCTTCATGGGGGAGCGGCTCGCGGGTTGGCGGCGGCGGCTTCGCGTTCCTGCAGCTCGCGCCACATGATCTTGCCGGCGCCCGACTTGGGTAGTGCTTCGACGAACTCGACGATGCGCGGACATTTATAGGCCGCCATATTCTCACGGCACCACTCGACGATCTGTTGCGCATCGATGCGCCCGCGCCACTCGGGCCTCGGCACGATCACCGCCTTGACGGTCTCGCCGCGATGCGCATCCGGGGAGCCTATGACGCACGCCTCGAGAATGGCAGGGTGCTGATACATCAACGATTCGACTTCGGTGGGCCAGACCTTGTATCCCGACGCATTGATCATGCGCTTCAGCCGGTCGACCATGAAGAAATAGCCGTCCTCGTCCATCTTGCCGAGATCGCCCGTGCGCAAAAAGCGCTTGCCGTCGATCTCGACCAGGACCTGTGCGCTGTCCTCGGGTTTGTTCCAGTAGCCCAGGAACACCTGCGGGCCGTGTGTGACGATCTCACCGACCTCGCCGACGGGCAATTCACGCAGGGTGCCCGGATCAACCACCCGCGAGTCGACGTCGAAAATCGGAATTCCAAGGCATTGCTTCTTCGCATGTTCCGGGGGATTGAGATGCGTGGCCGCCATGGTTTCCGACAATCCGTACCCTTCGTAATAGGTGACGCCCATGTCCAGGAGCCGTTGAGCAACCGCGGCGGGCATGGCTGCGCCGCCGCCGCTCAGACGCCGTATCGAACTTAAGTCGTACTTCGCGATATCGGGGTTCGCAAAGAAATCCTGGATCATCGTCGGCACCGCAGTCCAACTCGCGACCCCGTAGCGCTGGACGCATTGCGCCGCGACATTGCGGTCCCATCGCAGCAGAATCACCAGCGTGTTGCCGACGTACAGGGGTCCGTTCATGCCGCCCTGCATGCCGGTCACGTGAAACATCGGAGCCACCCCCATCAGCGTGGTCTCCGGTTGCATCGCGAACCAGCGCATGCCGGCGACCAGCGTGTGCATGACGCTGCGGTGGGTGTGCATGCAGCCCTTGGGCACCCCCGTGGTCCCTGACGTATAAGGCATCACGCACAGATCGTCCGGGCCCGCCGTCAGAGGTCCCGGCCGCAAGCCGGCCGACAATGCATCCTTCCACAAGGTCACGCCCGGCCCTGCCAACCCCAACCGCGGCGCAGCGACGACGTCGGGCACGGCAAGGTTGGTGGGCACCCGAAGATAGTCCGAGTAGGCGGCCACGATCACCGCTTTCAGGCCCGACTCGCCGAGCAGCGGCTCGATCCGCGGATACAATTCCTGCGACACGATCAGCGTCGCCGCTCCCGCATCCTGCGCAAAGCGCCGAATCTCCTGGGTCAGATTCATGGGATTGAGCGGCACCACGACGGCGTTAGCCCGCAATATGCCGTAGTAGCCGATCACGAACTGCGGGCTGTTCTGCATGAGCAGCAGTACGCGGTCGCCTTTGCGAACCCCCAAGCGGTGCTCGAGAAAGCCCCCTATGCGCTCGGCTTGGTCCAGGAAATCGGCAAAGGTGACCGCCGTGTCGTAGAACACCAAGAAGGGCTTGTCGGGATAGCGGCGCGCCGACACTTCCGCGTTGAAGAAGAGATTGGTGGCCGGCGCGACCAAGTGACGCGTCGCATGAGTGGGCCAGAACTTGAAATGACGATCAGACACGTCGACTCACCGATAACGTGCCAATTCAAGCTTGCCGATCTGTTCGCGATGCACCTCGTCGGGGCCGTCGGCGAAGCGCAGGGTACGCGCGGCCGCATAGGCCGCGGCCAGCGGAAAATCGTCGCTGACGCCGCCGCCGCCGTGAACCTGTATCGCCCAGTCGATGACCCGGCAGGCCATGGCGGGCGCAGCGACCTTGATCATGGCGATCTCCTTCTTGGCGGCGCGATTGCCCGCCGTATCCATCATGTAGGCCGCGTTCAGCACCAGCCAGCGCGCCTGATCGATCAGGATCCGCGACTCCGCGATGCGCTCGAGAGTCACGCCCTGCTCCGCTATGCGCTTGCCGAAGGCGACGCGCGTTTGCGCGCGCCTGCACAGCATTTCAAGCGCGCGCTCGGCCACTCCGATCAATCGCATGCAATGATGAATGCGCCCGGGCCCCAGGCGCCCCTGCGCAATCTCGAAGCCGCGCCCCTCGCCCAGCAGGATGTTCTGCGCGGGCACGCGCACGTCGGTGAAATCGATCTGCGCGTGGCCGTGGGGCGCGTGATCGTAGCCGAACACGGTCAACTGCCGCAGTGGTTTCACGCCGGGGGTGTTCAGGGGCACGAGTATCATCGACTGCTGGCTGTGCCGCGCCGCCGCCGGATTGGTCTTACCCATGAAAATAAGGATCTCGCAGCGGGGATCGCCGGCACCCGACGTCCACCACTTGCGGCCGTTGATCACGTAGTGATCGCCGTCGCGCACGATGGAGGATTGGATATTGGTGGCATCGCTCGATGCGACGTCGGGCTCTGTCATCGCGAAGGCCGAACGTATGCGGCCCTCGAGCAGCGGTTTGAGCCAGCGCTCCTGCTGCGCAGGCGTCGCGTAACGGGCCAGCACTTCCATATTGCCCGTGTCGGGGGCGGAGCAATTGAAGGCTTCCGGCGCAATATGCGAGCGCCCCATGATTTCGCACAAGGGCGCGTATTCGAGGTTCGTAAGTCCGGCGCCGTGCTCGGAGTGCGGCAGGAACAGGTTCCACAAGTCCTCCGCCTTCGCCTTGCGCTTCAGTTCCTCGATCACCGTGGTGACCTGCCAGGGATTGCCGGCGCGGCGGTTTTGTGCCAGCTCCTCGTGGAAGCGCGGTTCCGCCGGGTAGACGTGGGCGTCCATGAAGCCCTCCAGCCGCTCCTGAAGGTGGCGGACCTTTTCGCTATGCGAGAAATCCATGCTCGTTCCTTGTCGACTACGCGTCGAATGATCGCTGAACCAACGCCCACGCCTGTTCCGCGAGCGGCCTCGCCCGCCTGCCCGCCTCCAGCGCGGTGGCGCTCGAGGCGTTGCCTTGGATGGCGCGAGCCAGCACGCCTTGCAGAATCCCCGTCAGGCGAAACATGTTGAATGCCAAGTAATACGTCCACTCCTGCGGCGCCACCGGTGCCCGGCCGCGGCGCCGGCAGTAGTCCGCCACGCACTCGGTCTCGGTCGGGATCCCGAGAGCCGCCGCGTCCAGACCGCCCAGGCCCTTGAACTGATCGGCCGACAAATGATATCGCATGCAAAGATAGGCCAGATCGACCAGAGGGTGGCCCAAGGTGGACAACTCCCAGTCGAGCACCGCCAGAATGCGCGGCCCCTGCGGGTGGAAGATCGCATTGTCGAGCCTGAAATCGCCGTGCACGATGCTGGTTTCCTCATCGGCGGGAATGTGCTTCGGCAGCCACTCGATGAGCCGCTCCACCGCATCGATGGTCTCGGTCTGCGCGGCGCGGTATTGCTGGGTCCACCGCGCCACCTGACGCTCAATGTAGCGCCCCGGCTTGCCGTAGTCGCTCAAACCCACGGCGGTGTAGTCGACCGCATGCAGCGCTGCGATCACGCGGGTCATCTCATCGTAGATGGCGCGCCGATCGGCGCGTGCGACCTCGGGCAGTGCGGCGTCCCAGAAGAGACGCCCCTCCACATAGTCCATCACATAGAACTCGGTGCCGATCACCGCGGCGTCCTTGCACAGGGCGTACGGCTTGGGCGTAGGCACCTCCGTATGCTGGAGCGCCGCGATCACACGATACTCGCGATCGACGGCGTGGGCCGACGGCAGGAGCTTGCCCGGAGGTTTGCGCCTGAGAACGTAGCGATGCGCCGCCGATTGCACCAGATACGTGGGATTGGACTGACCGCCCGCGAACTGACTCACCTCGATGGGGCCCTTGAACCCCTGGACGTTTTCCCGCATCCACGCGGCAAGTCGCGCGGTGTCGAAGGCGTGCTGCGGCGGCGGAGACCGCAGTCCCGCGCCCGGGCTGTTCATATGCTCGAGGCGCCGCCGTCCACGGCAATGTACTGTCCGGTCACGTGCCGGGAGGCATCCGACGCCAGGTACACCGCGGCGCCCATCAAGTCGGTGTCGCCGCCGATGCGTCCCAGCGGAGTCTGCCCGATCACCGCGGCTTCGATCTTTTCGAGCACGCCGCTCGACATCTTCGAGGGGAAGAATCCCGGACAAATGGCATTCACCCGAATGCCGTGCGGCCCCCACTCCGTGGCAAGAGCGCGGGTCAGATGCAGGGCCGCCGCCTTCGATGCGTAGTACGCCGCCGCCTTCATCTGCGCTCCGACACGCAGCGCCGCAACCGAGGCAATGACGATGATGTTGCCCGAGCGTTGCGGGATGAAGCAGCGGCTCGCGACCGCTTGGCTCAGCAGAAATACGCTGGTGGCATTCAAGGTCATGACCTTGTTCCAGGCGTCGGCGGGATACTCCTCGGCCGGCGCGCCCCAGCTCGTGCCGGCGTTGTTCACCAAAATGTTGATGCCGCCGTAGTGCGCAACCACCGCGTCGACCAGCGCCGGCACCTGTTCCGGCTGGGAGAGATCGTTGACCACGGTCAGCGCGTCGATACCCTGCGCGGCAAGCTGCGCCTTGGCCTCCTTGAGCTCGGCGGCTTTGCGCGCGCTGATCGCGATCTTCGCGCCCATCTCGCCCAAGCCGCGGGCCATCTGCAGGCCTAACCCCCGCGAGCCGCCGGTGATCAACGCCACCCGCCCTTCGAGCTCGAACAACTCGCGCACGCCCATCACACCACCTCGAACAGGCCGGCGGCGCCCTGCCCGCCGCCAATGCACATGGTGACGACCACGAGCTTGGCGCCGCGCCGTTTGCCCTCGATGAGCGCGTGCCCGGTGAGCCGCGCACCGCTGACGCCATAGGGATGACCCACGGCAATGGCGCCGCCGTTGACGTTCAGCCGTTCATCGGGAATGCCGAGCTTGTCGCGGCAGTACAGAACCTGGCAGGCGAAGGCCTCGTTCAATTCCCACAGATCGATGTCGGCGACCGTGTGGCCGGTGCGTTTGAGGAGGCGCGGCACGGCGTATATGGGTCCGACTCCCATCTCGTCGGGCTCGCAGCCGGCCACCGCAAAGCCGCGGAAAATGCCGAGAGGTTCAAGACCGCGCCGCTCGGCGAGCTTGCCGTCCATGACGACCACCGCGCTGCTGCCGTCGGAGAACTGGCTGGCGTTGCCGGCCGTGACCACCCCGCCCGGGATGGCCGGGCGAATTTGTGCGACCGCAGCGAGCGTGGTGTCGGGCCGGATTCCCTCGTCGGCGCCGATGGTGACTTCGCGAATCCCGAGCGAACCGCTGGCCTTGTCGGCCACGCCCATGAGGGTGGTCATCGGCACGATCTCGTCCTTGAATTTTCCAGCCGCCTGCGCCGCGGCCGCGCGCAGCTGGCTGCGAACGCCGTACTCATCCTGCGCCTCTTTGGCAATGTGGTAGCGCTTGGCCACCTGCTCCGCCGTCTGCAACATGTTCCAGTACAGCGTCGGCTTGTGCTCGATCAGCCACGGATCGCGGCGCATGTGCGTGTTCGCCTCGTTCTGCACGCAGGAAATACTCTCGACGCCGCCCGCGACGATCACCGCCGCGCCCTCCGTCATGACGCGTTGCGCAGCGAGCGCGATGGACTGGAGCCCGGAGCTGCAGAATCGATTGATGCTCAAGCCCGCGGTGCTCACGGGAAGGCCGGCGCGCAGGGCGATCGCACGCGCGATGTTGCCGCCGGTGGTTCCTTCGCCGAACGTCGAACCCATGATCACGTCCTCGACCTCGGCAGGATCGACTCCGGCGCGCTCCACCGCGTGCCGTACCGAGTGCGCACCCAAGGTCGCGCCGTAAGTCATGTTGAAGGCGCCCTTCCAGCTCTTGGCCAGACCGGTGCGCGCCGTAGATATGATGACCGCGTCAGTCACTTGGGCGTTCCTTTGTAGCCGCTGAAAGTCTGGCCTGCTTCTGCCAAACGTGCCAGCAGCGGTGCAGGCGTCCACACTTGCGCGTCGCTGCCGGGTTGTGCCGCGATCGATGCGAGCGCGCGGGCAATGTCGTGCAGGCCGGTCTGATCGGCATAGAACATGGGCCCGCCTCTGTAGGGCGGAAAGCCGTAGCCGTTGAGATACACAAGGTCGATGTCGGAGGATCGCTGCGCGATGCCGTCCTCGAGGATGCGTGCGCCTTCATTGATGAGCGCATAGATGCAGCGCTCCACGATTTCCCGGTTGCTCACCTCGCGCGGCGTGATTCCCTTGTGCCTGCGGTATTGTTCGATGATGGCCGTGACCTTAGGGTCGGGGATCGGGGTCCGCGCTCCAGCCTCGTACCGATACCAACCTGCGCCGGTCTTCTGGCCGAAGCGGCCTGCCTCGCACAGAGCATCCGCCACATTGGAGAAATCCCGCCCCGGGAATTCGGCCGCGCGCCGCTTGCGCAGCGCCCAGCCGATATCGAGGCCTGCCAGATCGCCCACGCGGAACGGGCCCATGGCCATGCCGAATTCCTGAAGCGCCGCGTCGATCTGCGGCGGCAATGCGCCGGCCATGATCAGATCGTGAGCGGCCGCGCCGTACCGTGCCAGCATCCGGTTGCCGATGAAGCCGTCGCATACGCCCGATACCACCGCGATCTTGCCCATGGTCTTCGACAGGCGCATGGCGGTTGCCAGCACGTCGTTGGCGGTCTTTGCGCCGCGCACCACCTCGAGCAGGCGCATCACATTCGCAGGGCTGAAGAAATGCAGACCGATCACATCCTGCGGCCGGCGGGTAAAGCCCGCGATCTCGTCCAGATTCAAGGCCGAGGTATTGGAGGCGAGAACGGCGCCTTGACGCACCACTGCGTCGAGAGTCTGGAAGACCTGGCGCTTCACATCCATGTTCTCGAACACGGCCTCGATGCACAAATCCACATCGCGCAACAAGGCATAGTCCAATGTGGGAGTGATCTGCGCCAGGCGCTTGGCGAGTCCTGCCTCATCCAGGGTCCCCTTGCGCAGCGCGCCCTGGTAGTTGCGGCGGATGTTGGCGAGTCCCCGATCGAGAGCGTCCTGCTGTGTCTCGAGCAGCACCACGGCGAGTCCTGCGTTGATCAGGCTCATGGTGATGCCGCCGCCCATGGTTCCGGCGCCGATGACACCGACCTTGGCGATGGGCCTCGGCGGCGTATCGTCCGGCACGCCGGCAATGCGCGACGCCGCACGCTCTGCTTGGAAGACATGGCGCAGCGCCGCCGATTCGGGCGAAAGCATCAGCATGGTGAATAATTCGCGCTCCCGCTTCTGGCCCGCCTCGAAGGGCTTTTCCACCGCCGCCGCCACCGCCTCGACGCACGCCAGGGGCGCGGGATAAGGCCCCGCCGCGGCTTTGACCGAATTGCGCGCGAACTGAAAGAAGGCTTCCGCGTTCGGCATGTTCAGGCTCAAGTCGCGCACGCGCTTCAAGGGCAATTTTTCCGCCATTGCACGGCGCGCAAAGTCCATCGCGAGTTCCAACAAGTCGCCGTCGCCGAAGGCATCGAACAGAGGCGTGTCGCGAAGTTTTTCGGAGGCCAGGGTCGACCCCGAGACGATGATATTGAGCGCGGACTCGACGCCGAGCAGGCGCGGCAGCCGCTGCGTGCCGCCTGCACCCGGCAACAGTCCCAACTTGACTTCAGGCAGCGCAATTCGCGCTCCGGGCACGCCGACGCGGAAGTGGCAGGCGAGCGCCAGTTCCAAACCGCCGCCCATGCACACTCCACCGATGGCGGCGATCACGGGCTTGGCGCTGTCTTCGACATCGCTGATCACGTTGCGCAAGTTGGGGTAGGCCGAGGCCGTGGGCGTGCCGAATTCGCGGATGTCGGCGCCGCCGGAAAAGCCCGCACCGGAACCGATCAGCACCAATGCGCCGACATTGGGATCTGCGTTCGCGCGCGCGACGCACGCGACCAGCTCTTGACGCAACTCGTGGCCGAGACTGTTGACCGGCGGATTGTCGATGGTCACCACGGCGACCTTGCCGCGTACCTCGAAGCTCAGTTTATTCATGCCATTTGTGTTCCACTGTGCAGAACTGAGTTCCGCCCCCCACGGTTAATGTAGCAGTCATACGCGCTCGAAGGCCAGCGCCGCCCCCTGTCCGACTCCGACGCACATCGTCGCCAAGGCGTAACGGCCCGAACGGCGCAGCAGCTCCTGCACTGCGGCACCTGCGATGCGCGCACCCGACATTCCCAGCGGATGTCCCAAGGCGATGGCGCCGCCGTTGCTGTTCACGTGCTCTGCGTCGTCTGCAAGACCCCATGCCCTCACGCAGGCCAGCGCCTGCGAGGCAAACGCCTCGTTCAGTTCGATCACATCGAAGTCGGAAACCTTCAAACGCAGACGATTCGTGAGTCTGTCGACGGCCGGCAGCGGACCCACTCCCATGATGCGCGGCGCGACTCCCGCGGTCGCGTAGCCCAAAACCCGGGCGCGCGCCTTCAGTCCATGCTTCTCGACGGCCGCGGCGGATGCCAACAACAGCGCGGCCGCTCCGTCGTTGATGGTGGATGCATTGCCCGCCGTGACGGTGCCGCCCGTGCGCACGACCGGCTTGAGCTTCGCGAGAGCCTCCAGCGTGGTTTGCGGGCGAAGCTGCTCATCCCTGTCGATGAGTTGAGCGGGCGCTCCCCGTGCCTGCGGGACGCTCACCGGCGTGATCTGCTCGGCGAACACGCCTGCGTCCTGGGCGCGCGCCGCGCGCTGTTGCGAGCGCAGGGCGAAGGCATCCTGATCCCCGCGCGATATATTGAACTCGGCGGCAACGTTCTCGCCGGTTTCAGGCATTGAATCGGTGCCGTAGAGAGCCTTCATCTGAGCATTCACGAACCGCCAGCCTATGGTGGTGTCGAAGATCTCCGCGGTGCGCTGGAAGGCGCGCTCCGCCTTGCCCATGACGAAAGGCGCTCGCGTCATCGACTCTACCCCGCCCGCAATCGCAAGATCGATCTCGCCTGCACGAATCGCACGAGCCGCAGTCGCCACCGCGTCCAATCCGGACGCACACAACCGATTGACGGTCACTCCGGGCACGTGCGCCGGCAATCCGCAGAGCAGCGCCGCCATGCGCGCGACGTTGCGATTGTCCTCGCCGGCCTGGTTGGCGCAGCCCATGAACACTTCTTCGACGGACTCGGCGATGGAGCGGTTTTTGGCGGCCAGCCGTCCGATCGCGGTTGCGGCCAGATCATCGGCACGCATGGCCGCGAGGCCGCCCTCGTAGCGGCCGATGGGAGTGCGCACGAAATCGCAGATAAAGGCTTCATTCATGGATACATTTTCCTCGGGAAGTGCGCAATAGCCGCATCACGCCAGCAAGTATCGACTCGCCGGAAAGCAGAATCAAACCTCGGGCATCGTGAGTGTTCGAACGGGTCGCGATGCACAAGCCTCGGGGCGGCTATTGTTCTGCCCGGTGCGAGGGTCGATAACGGGCGAGCCGAACAATCTCGGCGACTCGGACTTTCAACTAAGCTACAGTCCCGACGGCAATTTCGGCGGCTTCGCGCTCACCGCCGCGTCGACCGGTGGCGGAATCGTCGCACCGCCGTTCGCGAGCAGCGGCGGCAGCGGCTGCGCATTTGGACCTCGCCACGGTCCCGGCTGTCGTATCGGAGGGGTAGGACTGGGCGCGGTCGGTTGTACGATGACGCTGCCCAAGGCGGGCGCAGGCGCGCGAACCAGCGACGCATCGACGCGGGCCGCCAGCGACGCGGATGTGTCCACGCGCGCAATACCGAACGGCGGGAGGCCGAGCAGGTCGATCACAGTCTTTACGATCGCCGCATGAGAATGCCAGTTGGTTTCGATTCCCTGCTTGACTTGCCCGCCGAACATCAACATCGGGATACGCGAGCCGGCGATGAGCTGAAAGCCGCCGGGATGCAACGCATCGACCACAGTCTCGGCGTTAGGGGTCGATACATGGTCGGCGTATCCGCCCCAATCGTCCCAGGTCAGTATGAATACCGTGTTTGCCCAACCGCCCGCCTTGACGACGGCGTCGACGCGCTGCCACGACAGGTTCTGTCCCTTGGTCACATACTGCGGGTCCGGTTTCAGATCCGGGGCATGTTCGTCGTAGCCGGAGGGGCTCCACACGAAGCAGAAGTCCGGCAACGCCCCCGCAGCGGCCATGGCGGTAAACGCATCGTCGGAGGGCTGGGTGGAGGTGTGAATACTCTTGCGGCTCGTCGGGTCCTCCAGCTCTCGATAGAATTTCACCGGGTAAAGGTCCGTTCCGGTAAATGCACCCCAGGTGCGGCCCCCCGCCTCCACATGCTTGAAGATCGTGGGCAAATCCCAAACCGGCGATGTCCCGCCGGGCGGGTTACGCAGCGTCGGGGTTTGGCCCCCCACCGCAAGCATGTGGCCCGGCGTGGAATTGGTGCCTAGTCCGAAGTGGTAATCACAATACGTGAACTGCTTGGCGAGCCAACTGTAAAACGGCAGGACCGCGTCGTTGTCGATCTGCAGCGCCGTCGGGATGTAGTCACCCATCTTGTAGTGAACCCATGCATTCCTGTCGTGCGTCGGGTCCGGTGTCGGGGGCGCCTTGAGCAAGTTCCCGCGATTTTGAATATTGGCGCCCCAGGCTGCGAGCGTGGGAAAGTAGAAATCAGGAGTCTTATTCTCCTGCATCAATATGACGACGCGCAGCATGACGAAGAGCATACCGCTCTCGAATTGCTCCTGTGTTACCGCCCGATGTCACGCCCCGGGCTCACCCAGGCACCGCCTTGCAAGGCTCCATGCCCGATGGGCCGAATGCGAGACCGTATTTCCGGCAAATCCAGATAACGATCATGCCGAGGCGCCCTTCGCAAAATAGGTTTCCAACTTGTTCAATGCTCCGGTCCAACCGCCTTCGTGGCTACGGCGGGTTGACTCATCGTGCAGGAGCGAATGAGAAAATGTCAGTTCCGTGCCGTTACCGGTTGCCCGCAAAATCATCTCGACCCGCGACTCGCCGGGATCGTCGCCCCCCACCATCCAGCGCCAGGTCAGGACGACGCGTCTCGGTGGGTCGACAACGAGAAACTCACCGCTGCACTCGTGCTCCGTGCCGTCCAGCCTGCGGAAGCGCAAGCGATACCTCCCGCCGACGCGCGGATCGGACTCCGAGAGCAGAACTGGGCCCGCATCCGGGCCCCACCAATGCGCTATGCCGTCGGCCGTTGTGACGGCCTCGAACACGATTTCAGGCGGCGCTTTGATGTGCCGTACGAGGGTAATACCGGTCACTGCTTCTTGCCCTGTGCTTCCAACTCTTTGCGCTCCGCATAGGCAGCCAGCTTGTCCAGCCGCCTGGACCAGAAGCGCTCCTGACCTTGCAACCATGCCATTGCCTCACGCATGGATTCCGGCCTGAGGCGAACCGTCACCACGCGCCCGGATTTCGAACGGGTTATCAGGCCCGCTTCGTCGAGAACGCCCAGATGCTTCATTACGGCGGGCAGTTTGATGGCGAAGGGTGCCGCCAATTCGCTGACAGACGCACTGGCGCGCCGTGCGAGGCTTCCCAAAATTGCGCGCCGCGTCGGATCGCCAAGCGCGGCGAAGGTGCGGTCCAGATCCTTGTAACGGTTTCCCATATAGGAAAGTATTAAACAGGCTGAAGGCGTTGTCAATTTGACGAGCATGACCGCGTGTTGCGGGTGGCGCCGGCGCCGCGACTACCGGTGCCGAAACATCCTATCAATGAACAAACCAAAGGGAGAAAAAGCACGGACGTTTCGAGGCGTGATGGTGGTCTCAGCTCTCGCCGGCGATGACTCGCGGCAGGCCAACGTGGGTCCGGACGCTCTCGAATCGAGGTGCGTTGAGCAACGGCGCCCAGCGAGGCTCGATTGCGAGAAATGTGAGGCGAACGTCACGCTCATCCACCGCCTGTTCCAGTGCGTCAAGTGCGCCCTCGTGTTCGCCGAGCCCCAGCTGCACCAGGGCAAGATGGACGGGCGGGACGTAGCGGCGCCGCGCTCGTGCCTGCAGCGCGCGCAGCACGCGCCGCGCCTCTGTGTTGCTCCCCGAAGCGCCGAGCGTAAAGCCCTTCAGACCAACCGCCTCGGTATTTCCGTTGGAATAGGAGTGCGCTTTGGAGAATTCCTCGGTCGCCTCGCGGGATCGGCCGCGCATTCCCAGAATCTTTCCCGCGACGATGTGCGCCACCCAGAAACGCGGCGCCAGATCGAGACTGCGCCGCAGAGGCTCTTCGGCTTCCTGGTAGCGTCGCGCGTTGTAGAGGAAGTGCGCTTCGTGCGTGCTCATGATCGGTGCGATCGGATCCAGACGCCGCCCCGCGCGAATCCCGGAAATGGCGGAGTCATGGCGCGCAAGGTTCGATTGCAGGTGGGCCAGGAACATCGGGGCCGCGGGGTTGCTCGGATTGCGCTCCGCAGCCGCACGAAAATCCTTCTCCGCGGCATCCCATTGCCAGTCGAACCAAAATTTCGTCATTCCGCGGGCGACGAGCGCCTCGGGGAGCGTGGACTCGATTGCCAGCGCCCGTTCGCTGGCTTCCCGTGCGAGCGGGAATGAATTTCGCGGCCGCACATCGCTGGTGATGGCCTGCATCGCGTAGCACGAGGCGAGTCCGGCCCAGGCGGGCGCGTAGTTCGGATCGCGGCGCAAGGCGGATTCGAACAGCCGGATGGCGCGTCGTTGAGCGGGCGCCGTACGCAGCTCGCACAAAAACCGTGCCCGCAAATACAGGTCGTACACGGCGGGATCGGTGTTCACCAGAAAGCGGGGACCCACCGCCAATTTCAGCCGAATCCGGTCGGCCACAGACCTGGCGACCTCGGCTTGAATTTGCATCATATCGTTGACGGGCCGCTCGTACCTATCGGCCCACATGAGTGTCTGGTCCCGCGTGCGAACCAGCTGCAGTGCTATACAAACCCGGCCGCGCTCATGCCGCGCGCTTCCCTCGATGAGGTACTCCACGCCGAGATCGGCGCCGATTCGGGCTGCGCTCGTGCGGTTGCCCTTGTATCGCATGACTGACGTGCGCGCGATCACGCCGAGCTCCCGCGGAGAAAAGCTCCCCAGTTCGCCGATGAGGTCCTCGGTCAAACCGTCGCTGAAATAGTCGTGCCTCGGATCACCGCTCAGGTTTTGGAGAGGCAGCACGGCCAGCATCTTGCGGCGCGGATCGCCGTCCTCCTGTGGCACGGCGGCGCGGCGCGCGCGTTCGGCCGCCACGGCGATGAACCGGTATCCCTTGCGTGCCACGGTTTCGACAATGCGAGGGCGCGAGGACTTGTCTCCGAGCGCCCGGCGAATCTTGCGAACGGCGGTATAGAGGGCCGAATCGAATTCGATGACGGCCCGTTTCCCCCAGACGCAGTGCACTGCTTCCTCGTGCGCGACAAGCATTCCAGGCCGGCTCGCCAGCAGTATCAAGAGCTCCAGCGGTTTGCGATCAAGCTTGACGCGCCGACCGTCGCGGCGCAGTTCGAAATTGGCCGGGTCGAGCTCGAATCGACCGAATTGGATGACACGTGAGTTCACGGAGCGTGGCGTAACCCTGGAGTGTTCATCCAGTTTACTCGCTGCCCGGCAAGTTTTAACAGAGCAATTCCAGAAATAGTTCAGGGATTCGTCAGGACTTCGAAGCGGGCTTTTCTTTAGCGTAGCGTCCGTGGTTTTGGTCATATTACAAAGGAACTTCACATGAACCGACGTGCATACGCGATCTATCTATCGCTCGGAATGGGACTGATGGTGTCGGCGACGACGCGTGCGGACGACAATGATCATTGTTCGAACGCCACGCTCAAGGGCGACTATGCGTTCGTCGTCAACGGGCAGATATTTCAACCAGGAAAACCAAGCATCACTCGGGACGGCGTCGCGATGACGCACTTCAATGGCGCCGGCGTGTTGTCTCAGGTCGATTTCGTCATGCAATACCCCGACATGTCGGGCATGTCCTCTCCGGTGCCGAATGGCGACCCGGCCGATCCCACGACGGGCTTCAACGTGGGTGAAACGGGGACGTACGAAGTGCATGACGACTGCACTGGTTGGATGGAGATCGATTTTCCTCCGGTCGGTGCCGGCGGAGCCGTCATCAAGGGACGGCTGGTGCTGAGCGAGGGGGGCCGGGCCATACACCTCACCGTATATTCAGCACGACCGCCGCAGGCGCCGGGGCCGGTGCCTGCATTGATTCACAGCGAAGGGCATAAGCTTTAGAGCTCCTGGATGCAACGGCATCTCGCCGGCAATACCCCTACAATCGGGTGTGCCGGCGAGATATCGCTCTGATCTCATCAAGCGGCGCAAGAGCGCCGCGCCGCAAACATCAACGTCCGCTCAAGGGACCTCGGTCTAGCGCGGCCTCTGATCGAAAGGCCGAGGCCGCCCCATGGATGGATGACCAATTTGCGGGACCCACGTCTCCCCGAAATGAGGGATGTACTTGCCCAGGATACCCGCTCAACCGCGAGCGGCGAGCGGCCGGATTCAGGCAACGACCAACTGCTGCTATTGCACTCGTTTGAGATCCTGTATCCAATTCGTTTCCCACGTCTTGCCGCCGTCGGGCGAGTACGCCTGCTCCCAGTGACACGACGAAGGAGTGATCCGGGACCAAATGAATCTTATGCGGATTGGCTTCCCATTCTCGGTGTCGTCGGCGTAGAAGGTGCCAACGCCGTTGCGGAAGCTGCCCTTTACGGGGGGGGCCATGGGAGCGGTCGGAAATCGACTGTCCATCCACCAGATCGACCATTGCCCGGACTTGGCGTCAAACGATCGCGGCGCCACGCCGCGATAAGCGCCGCCCGGCACATCAAACACATCGTCGTCAACATTCGCGTCCCCGCCCATGAGTGGCTGACTGAATAGTGTCCCCTCGAATTCGACCCACTCATGATTATTTGCGAGCCGCTTCTTCAGCTTTCGATGATGAACCTGCCAGTGACCGAACAGGAAATCGAAATCATGGAGTCCGCGTGCGGCGCCTTGGTTGACTTTTTGCACAGCGGCCAAAGCCTGTGCCGATGAGATCTCCGGTGCGGCCAAACCGATGCTCATCAAAACAATTACGGTTATGCGATGGTACGGATTCACGTTTTGTGTCCTCTTCATTTGCGGGGGATTGCAATGCCTGGTTGACGCGCCGGCAGCTTACCGGCCCTTGAAACACGGACTCTTGGTCCACTCAACCCAAGCGAGCCCGCTGGTACAGATCGAGCAACTCGCTCCATGCACGTTCGGCCTGCGCCTGACGATAGATGAGCGGTTTTCCGGGAATTTGCGGCATGTCCTTCACGCACCAGCCATGCAGGCAGCCGTCGTAGACCTCGATCTTCGCCTGCAAACCGGCCGCCTTGAACGCATCGTTCAAGATCGATTTGGCACCGGGATGGCGCCGGTCGTCGTTCATGGCGATGCCGACATAGAACTGCGCCCGCAGCTTCGGCACCAGTCGGTGGGGGCTGTCCGGCTTATCGGTCACCAACCCTCCGCCATGAAACGCTGCACCCGCGCCGATTCGATCGGGAACAGCCGCTGCCGCCCGCAGTGCCATCGGGGCGCCCATGCAGTACCCGAACACGCCGATCTTGGCGCGGGCATCGACCGCGGCGTTCGAGTCGAGGTATCTCACGTAGGCAGCAGCGTCGTGCATGACGGCTTCGCCGGTCAACGGTTCGCGCAATGCGTCGATCTTGGCGCGATCGGAGGGATTGTTGAAATCGATTTTCAACGACAGGCCCGGCGGCTTGCTCGTACGGTAAAACAGATTGGGCACGAGCACGGTAAAACCGTACGCGGCAAGACGCCTCGCCATGCCGCGCATGGTGGGACGAAGCCCGAACACATCGGTGAACAGAATGACGCCCGGCCACGAACCCTCGCGAGGATGGACCAGCGCGGCATCGCATAAACCGGCCGGAGCCGAGACCTGCACATCCGTTTCGACCAAGGGCGCAGCGCCGGCCGCGGCGCCGCTCGCACCGGCAATACCGGCCGCAGCGGCGGCGATGGACAGCGCGGTGAATTCTCGGCGCGAAATCGTGTTGGATTCCTCGGGCATGGGGAGCCTGCATTATAGGCCTTGTGCACGTCGCACGATCAAGGCACCCGCGGCGGGCAATATTGCCACGCAGGAGTGCCGGGGTAATACTAACCGGCAATTTCACGCACCGGATCGTCATGGACAATCAGCCGCGCAATTGGAATCGCTGGGGTGCGGACGATCAACGGGGCACGCTCAACTTCATCACCCCGCAGAAGCGCCTGCAGGCAAGCAAGCTTATTCGCAGCGGCCGAGCCTATTCGCTGGCAATCCCCTTGCGCGCCGACGCCCCCATATGGCCCACGCGCCACAAGAACTGGCACATCGCCACCCACCGCAATACGGCCGGTCCGGGCCCGGGCGGCGCGGAGGACGTGCTGATGATGCACACGCACGGCACCACGCACATCGACGCGCTCTGCCATGTATTTCGCGACGGGCAAATGTACAACGGCTATTCGACCGCCGACACCATCAGCTCTCGAGGGGCGGAGCGCAATTCGATTTCCAATGTCGACGTGATCGCGACCCGCGGCGTGATGCTCGACGTGGCCCGCCACCACGGCGTCGCGCACCTCGCGGCCCATCACGAGGTGACGCCGCAGGAGGTCGAAGCCGTGGCCGCCGCCCAGGGCGTCGCCCTCTGCAGCGGCGATGCGATCTTGTTTCGCACGGGATTCATGCAGCTCTGGAAACGCAGCCCCGAAGAATACGACCGCGCCCAGCCCGGCGTGAATCTCGCCGTCGCCCGATGGGCGGGCGAGCGAGAAATCGTCCTGCTCGGAGCGGACAACAGCGCCGTGGAGATGTTCCCGACGCAGTCCCACCTGCCGGTGCATCAGGAATTCATCCGCGACCAAGGCGGCTACCTGCTGGAGCTCCTGTATCTCGACGATCTGGCGCGGGACCGGGTCTACGAGTTCATGCTCGTGCTCGCGCCGCTGCGCATCGAGCGCGGCCTGGGCAGCCCTATCAACCCCATCGCATTGGCCTAGGAACCCGGAAAACATGAATACTCTGCAAGGCAAGACCGCGCTCGTCACGGGTGCCGCCAGCGGCATCGGACGCGCCAGCGCACTTTTGTTTGCATCCGAGGGTGCCGCGGTCGTCGCGCTGGATCGCGCGTCGGAAGTCGAAGCCACCGCCGCGGCGATTCGGGCGGCCGGCGGACGCGCCGCGGCGCGGATTGCGGACTGCTCGGCCGAAGGCGACGTGGCGGGCGCCGTGTCCTTCGCGGTCAGGGAATATGGAGGCCTCGATGTGTGCTACGCCAACGCCGGCATCAGCGGCGGACTGGTGCCGTTCTTCGAGGAGACGGTCGAACATTGGAAGCAGGTACTGCATGTCAACTTGATCGGTGCCTTTCTGGCGGTCAAGTACGCCGCCCTCGCCATGGTCCCGCGACGGCACGGTTCCATCATCTGTACGGCATCCGTTGCAGGCCTGCGATCCGGCGCCGGCGGCATGCCCTACAGCGCAAGCAAGGCGGGGGTCATCAGCCTGGTGCAGACGGCGGCCAACCAGCTGAGCGGCACGGGCATCCGCGTCAACGCCATATGTCCCGGCCTGATAGAGACGGGGATGACGCGTCCGATCTTCGAGGCGGCGCGCGCCCGCGGCAGCGAGCGCAAAATCGGCCAGCTCAATCCCTTGCGGCGGGCCGGGGATCCCGCCGAGATCGCGCAGATGGCGCTGTTTTTGGCCTCCGATGCAGCTTCCTACGTGAACGGGCAGGCCATCGCCGTGGACGGCGGACTATCCAGTTCTCATCCCATCGTCATCAGGCGCGACGAGAAGCAAGGGGAGGACCGATGAAACGTGCATCCAGTTCGATGGCCGCCGCAGCGGTTGCCGTTGCGTTGGGCAACCTGATCTGCGGCGCCCGTGCCGGCGGCTTGAGCCTGGATCCGGCGAATCCGTTTTACGCGCCTAGCACGCTGCCTTTTCACGCCCCACCGTTCGACCGAATCAAGGACGAAGACTACCAACCGGCGATCGAAGCCGGGATGGCGCAGCAACTCGCCGAGATCGAGCGCATAGCCGACCAAGCAGCGCCGCCCACCTTCGACAACACGCTCGTCGCCTTCGAGAGAAGCGGCCGTCTTTTGCACCGTGCCGGTGCCGCGTTCAGCGCCGTCAGTCAAGCGAGCACGAATCCCACGCTGCAGGCCGTGAAGACCGCGCTTGCCCCCAAAATTGCGGCGCACCAGGATGCCATCCATCTCAACAAGAAATTGTTCGACAGGGTGGCGGCGATCTATCGGCAGCGCGCGACGCTCAAGCTCGATGCGGAGTCGCTGCGACTGGTGGAAATCGTCTATGACGAATTTGTTCACTCCGGCGCAAATCTCTCGGACTCCGATAAGTCGGAGCTGAAGAAACTGAACGAGGAGGCATCGACGCTCTCGAACGATTTTTCCAGGAAGCTGCTGGAGGCAACCAAGAATGCGGCCTTCAAGACCACCGCCATGGACGCGCTTGCGGGATTGAGCGATTCGCAACTGGCCGCCGCCGCTCTGGCGGCGCAGAAGCGCGGGAGCGAGGGCTTTCTGATCCCATTGCAGAACACCACTCAACAGCCGTCGCTGGCATCGCTCAAAGTCCGCACGACCCGCGATGCAATCTTCCACAATTCGTGGAACCGCACTGAACGCGGCGATGCGAACGATACCCGCGCCGACATCGCGCGCCTGGCGCAGCTTCGTGCGCAGCGCGCAAAGCTGCTCGGTTTTGCCAATCATGCGGCGTGGAAGCTCGAAGATCAGATGGCGAAGACGCCCGCGGCGGCCCTGAAGTTCATGGACGCTTTGGTGCCTGTCGCGAAAGCGAGAGCTGCAAGTGAAGCTGCGGAAATTCAAGCCGTCATCGACGCACGGAAGGTCGGGTTCGCGCTGCAGCCCTGGGACTGGGATTACTACGCGGACATGGTGCGCAAGGAGAAATTCGACCTCGATGAGGCGGAGGTCAAGCCCTACTTCGAACTCAACGATGTACTCGAGAACGGCGTCTTCTATGCGGCCAATCGGCTGTACGGAATACGCTTCAAGGAGCGCAAGGACATCCCGGTTTATCATCCCGACGTGCGCGTATTCGAGGTGACTGACGTCGACGGCAGACCCCTGGCCCTTTTCTACTGCGATTATTTCAAGCGGGACAACAAGAACGGCGGCGCCTGGATGTCGTTCTTCGTACGGCCGTCGAGACTGCTGGTCGACCTTGCGGTCGTCTACAACGTCGCCAACCTGCCGAAGCCGGCGCCCGGCGAGCCGGCGCTCATCAGCTTCACCGACGTGACGACCATGTTTCACGAGTTCGGGCATGCGCTGCACGGGATGTTCGCAAACACCCGCTATCCGACCCTCTCCGGGACGACGGCCGCCAGGGATTTCGTCGAATTTCCGTCGCAGTTCAATGAACATTGGGCCCTCTATCCACAGGTCTTCGCACACTACGCGCGGCACTACAAGACCGGCGCGCCCATGCCGGAGACGCTGGCGGAGAAGCTCAGGAAGGCAAGGAATTTCAACGAAGGCTACAAGCTGACGGAATCACTGGCCGCGGCTCAGCTCGACATGCAATGGCATGTCCTGCCGGCGGGCGCGCCGCTGCAAGATGCGGATGAATTCGAAAGGCGTGCGCTTGCGGCGACCCATCTCGATATTGCGGACGTGCCGCCCCGATACCGCTCCAGCTACTTCAGTCATATCTGGGACAGCGGATATTCGGCAGGCTACTACGCCTATCTGTGGACACAGATGCTGGACGATGACGCCTACCAATGGTTCGAGGAACACGGCGGGCTCACGCGAGCGAACGGGCAGCGCTTCCGCCGGATGATACTGTCGCGGGGCAATACCCAGGATCTCGCGAAGATGTACGAGAATTGGCGCGGTAAGCCGCCGAGCATCGACGCCATGATGAAATATCGAGGCCTTTAGTCCATGAAGACGGATCGTATACAAACTTGTAAACATCGCCCGTCCGAATCTGTCCAATAATTGCCGCCTGGCGACAGGAGATGCTGATGCGGTACGTACTCAGGTCGGATTTCATCCCCGCGATCGGAATCGCGCTGCTCTCGGCGGCGGCGCCCGGCGCCACCATGGCTTCGCCCCCAGCGGCCCAGTGGTCGGTGGAACAGCACTGGGACGTGGGAGGCGCCGGCGGCTGGGATTACCTCACGGTTGACTCGTCCGGAAAGCGTCTCTTCGTGAGCCGCGCCACCAGGGTCGATGTCGTGAGCACCGAGTCCGGCATGGTGATCGGCACGATCCCGGACACCCTCGGGGTGCACGGCATCGCTCTCGCGGAGGATTCGAGGCGCGGCTATACGAGCAACGGCAAGGCCGATTCGGTGACGGTATTTGACCTCGACACTCTCAAAACCATCAAGGAAGTCAAGATAGGCGGCCATAACCCCGACGCCATCTTGTACGAGCCCAAGGCAAAGCACATATTTACCTTCGACGGCAAGAGCAAGGACGTGACGGTGATCGACGCCGGAACATTGCAAGTCGTGGCCACGTTGCCGGTTCCCGACAAGCCGGAGTTCGCGGCCGACGACCGTGCAGGCCGAATCTATGTCAACATCGAAAGCGATCCGGGCCAGATGGTCGTCATCGACAGCCGCGCTTTGTCCGTCAAGGCCACATGGCCCCTGCCCGGCTGCTCGAGCCCCAGCGGTCTCGCGATCGATCGCATGCATCATCGCCTCTTTTCGGTGTGCGACGGCAAGGTCATGGTGGTGACCGACGCACGCACCGGCAAGCAAGTCGGCAGGCTGACCATAGGCGAGGGCCCCGACGCCGCGGCATACGATGCGAAGCGCGGCTTGGTGTTCAGCTCCAATGGCGAGGGTACGCTGACGGTCGTACACCAGGACACGCCGGACAAGTACCGAGTAATCGATACGCTGGCTACGCAGCGCGGCGCACGCACGATGGCCCTCGACGGCTCCAGCGGCAAGGTCTATCTCGTCACCGCCAAGTTCGGCCCCGCTCCGCCGGCCACTGCGGAGCAGCCTCGTCCCAGGCCCTCGCTGATCCCTGATTCATTTACGATACTGGTCGCAGGTGCGCACTAGCCGGCAAGTCGCTCCAGATCGGAGCTGCGCAGCAGCACATCGATCAAGGCGTTCAGGCCGCCGCTGTCCTCGTGATCGAAGCGCGCCAATCGGGGGCTGTCGACATCGAGAACGCCCAAGAGCCGCCCTTGATGGATCAAGGGCACGACGATCTCGGATCGCGATGCGGCATCGCAGGCGATATGCCCCGGAAATGCCTGCACATCCGGGACCATGACGGTCTCCCTGCGCGCAGCGGCGGTACCGCACACGCCGCTTCCCAGTGCAATCCGTACGCAGGCGACCCTGCCTTGGAAAGGACCGAGCACCAGCTCGCGTCCGCGCAGGAAATAGAATCCGGCCCAGTTCAAATCGGGCAATGCCTCGTAGAGAAGCGCGCACATATTGGCAAAGTTGGCCAGAGCGTCGCGCTCACCCGCAATGAGCGCCGTCAATTGCGAGTGCAATTCGCGATAGGCATCGGCCTTGGGCAGATCGGCCGCCGTTCCGACGCGCTGACTCAACGAGCGGCCGCCGGCACCGCGGCTCCGTAGACATAGTGAATGAAGCCCTGATTTTGCCCCAGGCGGTCGTAGAGCTGCCGCGCGACGGCATTGCTCTGATGAGTCAACCAATAAGGGGGGTTGGCCCCGGCCTTTCTGGATGCTTCGGCCACGGCCTCGATCAACAGACGGCCGCAACCCGTGCCGCGGACCGCAGGGTCCACGTAAAGATCCTGCAGGTAGCAAGCAGGTGCGGTCGACCAGGTATCCTCATGGAATAAATAGTGGACGATGCCGAGCAGACTTCCCGTCGAATCGCGGGCACCCAGTCCATGCACCCGGCCATCGTGCAGGCGTTGCCAGGTGCTTTCGGTGACGGCCCCGGGAAGCGCGACGCCGTAGAAGACCTGATAGGCGGACCACAGCTTCTCCCAGGAAGCGCGTTCGGCAGGCAGCAGGGGTGCGATACGAATCATCGGGCGCTCCTAAGGACGCGGAAAAGCCGCATTATGAGCGCAGTTGACGACGCGGCGCCGGCGCGACACAGGCGGCTACGCAACCTCTCCGACCGCGCCCGCTAGTCGCGGTCGTTGCACGGCGGGGTGGAGCCGTCCCGGCACAGGGCGGGGCCCGAGTCGCGCTTCGTGGCGCCCGGGCTGTCTTCGTGAGTCATGTTTCCGCCGCCGATGCACCCAGAGATCAGGTACGCCGCAATAAACAAACTGGCCAATGCTCTCATGGTTCTTCCTTGCTGACCGGCGCAAGCGCAGACACGCGGTTTCGCGCCCACATGATGCGCTCACCGCCGTCGGGACGCCAGATCGAGCATTATCCAATGGGGTATGAGTCTGGAGAGAGGGGTGTGATTCCAACGGGGTATGAGTCTGAGCAGGTAGCTGGGATCGATCATGATGCAAAGCATGGTGATCCAGATGAACGACCGACAATTACAGACCCTGGGGCAGTTACAGGCCTTTTTGGACGGCACCACGGCGGTGGATTTTGGGGTCGCCGCCGAGGAGCGGTACGGCTTCATCGGCCGCACGGTGCGCCGGTTTAGCTACGCACGCTTGAAGCGCGCAGAGAAGGCCGTGGTGCTGCGTTTCCTCGAACGGGTGAGCGGCTATTCACGTCAGCAGTTGACCCGGTTGGTCAAGCGCGGGGCTGACCGAACGCCGCTCGTGAAGCGCTACCGCGGCTCGCGCACCAGTTTTGCCAGCGTCTATACCCTAGCCGACGTGCTGCTGCTGGCGCACACCGATTCTCTGCACGGCACGCTCTCGGGGCCTGCCACCAAGAAGCTCATGGAGCGGGCGTGGCGCCTGTTCGGCGATCCGCGCTACGAACGCCTGGCGGCGATCTCCGTGGCCCACCTGTACAACCTGCGTCAGCGCAAGGGTTATCAGTGCCACCGCCAGCGCTGGACCAAAACTCGCCCCGTGACGATCCCGATCGGCACCCGGCGTGCGCCGGCGCCGAATAACCGGCCTGGCTACCTGCGGGTCGATAGCGTGCACCAGGGCGATCAGGACGGCCTGAAAGGCATCTATCACATCAATGCGGTGGACTGCGTCACGCAGTTCGAGGCCGTCGCCACGTGCGAGCGCATCAGCGAGGCGTATCTGATCCCGGTGTTGGAGGAAATACTCTCGAGCTTTCCCTTCGTGATCCGCGGCTTTCACAGCGACAACGGCTCCGAATACATCAACCGGTACGTCGCCGAACTGCTCAATAAACTGCTCATCGAAGAGCACACCAAATCGCGCTCGCGCAGCAGCAACGACAACGCACAGGCGGAATCGAAGAACGGCTCAATCGTGCGCAAACACTTCGGATACAGCCATATTCCGCAGCGCTTCGCCCGAGTGGTCAATGACTTTTGTCGCGACCAGCTCAATCCCTACATCAACTTCCATCGCCCTTGCCTGTTCCCCGAAACCATCACGGACGCCAAGGGCCGGCAACGAAAACGCTACCCCTACAAACTCATGATGACTCCCTACGAGAAGCTCAAGTCGATGCCCACCGCAGAGCAATATCTGAAGCCCGGAATCCGCTTCGAAGATCTCGATACGCTGGCCCATTCGATCAGCGATAATGATGCCGCCGAACGCCTCAACCAGGCCAAAGCCCGATTATTTAAGTCCTTCTCCAACCGATCGAAATCAGCCGCCTGAAACCCCGGAATCACCCCTCGCTCAGACTCATACTTGGATTGGAAATTACTGATCGCCGCCGCGCAAGTGCATGTCGGGATCTTCGCACCGGCGGTGCAGCCCCCTTTCACGCCACCGCATGCGCGGGCAGTGCAGCGCGCTCCACGGTAATCGCGGTCGGCCTGCCTGCCTCGACGCTGAACACATAGGCCACACCGCCGATGAGCACACTGTTCATCATCAGGGCGACGGCAAGGGCGGCGAGCTTTGTCGAAATTTGGCTATTCATGGGTTGTCTCCAAGTTCAATGAAATCCACACCCATTGACAAAGCAAGTGCCGTGCCAACCGTTCTCATCCGCTAAGCTGCTATTTTTCAAAGGAATAATTTCTGCCGGCCCACGCCATCCTGACCGCGGACAGTGTCCGCGGACAAACCGTGCGGACAGCGCCGATCAGTCGGCAGGGTCGATCAAGGTGCCGAGCGACAGCAGCAGCGCCTGCCGAAATTCCGCCTCGTTCCATGCAGAAAGGCTCATGCAGGCGGCCGCAATCATTTCGGCTTGATCGATGGTGACATCGCTCACCGCGAAGCATTTGACTACTCGACCATCGCTGGCGACGAAACGCGCAGTCCCGCTCTCATCGTCGTATGCGCGCGACGCGACGGGCTTTCTCTGCCGAAGCACTCTGGCAAGATCGTCGCGGTTCGGGATATCGGTCAGGAATCTTGCCATTGCGTCGGCGTCGTCGAGGCAAGCCGTCGTAAATGCGATCCTGTTACTCATCGCCTCAAGTATCGCATGACGACGCGGCGGCGGGCCGCGCGATATACTGGGTCACCATGCCGCTCAGTGCAATCAGCGCAACCTGGCCGCTGCTTCTCGGCATGGGTGTTCTCATGCTGGGTGCCGGCCTGCAAAGCACGCTGCTCGGACTGCGTGCGACGCTCGAGGGATTCCCGACGCCGGTGACCGGTGCCGTCATGTCCTGCTACTACGTGGGATATGTGCTCGGCACCATGATCGCCCCGCCTCTGTTGCGGCAGATCGGGCACATTCGCGTATTCGCAGCCTTGGCGGCCATCGCCTCGGTGGCGATTCTCGTCCAAGGCTGTTTCGTAAACCCAGTGGCCTGGGGCGCGATGCGCCTCGTGTCCGGAATATGCTTCGCGGGCATTTACGTCGTGGCCGAAAGCTGGCTCAACCATCGGGCCAGCAGCGCGAACCGAGGCAGGCTGCTGGCGGTGTACATGCTCGTCTTGTACGTCGGCTTGGGTGCAGCGCAGTTCTTGCTGGTGTTGTCGAATCCGAACACCCCGACGCCCTTCATGCTGGTCTCCGTGCTGATCTCGCTGGCCATGGTACCCATCGTGGTGTCGGCACAGCCGCTACCGGCGAGCGCATCGCCTGGCAAGGTGCAGCTTCGCACCCTGTATCGAAACTCGCCGCTCGGCGTCGTGGCGATCACGGCGTCGGGCCTCATCTCCTCCATAATCTTCTCGATGGGTCCCGTCTACGCACGCCTCCGCGGCTTGGAGACCAGGAGCATTGCCATGTTCATGGCTGTCAGCATTCTTGCAGCGGTCGTGACGCAATATCCGGTGGGGCGCCTGTCCGATCGAGTGGACCGGCGCACGGTGATCGCGGGCATTTGCGCCTGCGCGATGCTCGTGTCGGGCAGCATCGTCGCCTTTCCCTCCATGCCCCATGCCCTATTCCTGGCCCTCTCCGCCCTGTTCAGCGGGTTCGCGCTCACGCTGTATTCGCTTGCGGTATCGCATGTCAACGACAAGCTCGAACCGGCGCAAATGGTGGCCGCGAGCAGCGCCCTGTTGCTTCTGAACGGCACGGCCGCAGCCATCGGCCCCGTGCTCGCGGGCGCACTCATGTCCGTGTTCGGGCCGCCGGCCTACTTCGCGATGTTCGCGACCTTGACCGGAATGCTCGCCATCTTTGATCTCTGGCGCAAGACCAGACGACGGCCGGTACCTTCCTCGCAGAAGGGGCCTTTCATCCGTGCGCAACCCAGGGCCTAGAAGCCGACGTCTGCTAGCGCTTCAGTGCCTGATCGGCTTCGCGCAGCCACTCGTCTCGATCGGCCGCATCGTGCAGCGCCTGTGCCGCATCGCGGGCTCGCGCATAGTAGTCCCGGGCGCCGCGCCTGTCGCCGGTCTTTGCCAAGCCTTCAGCCAACGCCAGCAGGTTCGGCGGGTATAGCGGACGGCGCGCCACTGCGCGGCGCGCGGCATCCAATCCCGCCTCGGCATCGCCGGGTCCCAGCGGCCAACCCGGGGCCCGGATCAACACCAGCGCCCGAACACGCGCGGGGCCCGCCTCATCGTAGTCGGCATCCGCAGACTCTGCGCGCGCCAGATAGTCGAGCATGCGGTTCAGAAACTCGCCCGCCCGCGCAGGGCGCGCCCGCGCCTCGAGCCCGAGTGCGATGGCATCGCCATACAGACAGGCGACTGCCTGCGGCTCGCGCGCGAGGCAGGCGTCCGCATCGCGCCCCGCCGCTGCGGCCAGCTCGGCACGAACCTCAGCATCCGGCTCATGATCGCTCCGCCTTGCGTACGCATCGATTGCGGCCGCAAGCTCTGCGACGGTGGACGGCAGTACACCCGAGGGAGGCGGCGGCCGCGTTTGCGTCGCGCACGCGGTGAGGACGAGGATCGACATCCCGCACAGAATCCTCGTCATCACGGCACCGTGCGGGGCGGCAACGTCGGCAGCACGAAACCGCGCAAAAGCAGCGGCGCCAGCGAGTCGGCGCCGCCCGCGGAGCGGCCCATTTTGAGCAAGCCCTCTTGCAGCGCCTTCGCGCGGGATGCCGAGACGCGAGAGTCGACCACCGCGATGAGAGCAACGGGCAGCTCCGCGGACTGGGCCACGGCCTTCAGCTCGGCCGCAAACGGCAGGCTCGCAAGCGCCGAGGCTTGAGTTTGATCCAGCAACACCGCGACCGGTTCACCGGCCGCGGTGCGCCGAAGAGCGCTGAGCACCTGGCCGGTGAACTCGATCTTGACGTCCGCGGGCAGCACCCAACCCTGAAGAGCGCTGCGCCGAATGAAATTGGGCGCGTAGCCCGCGCTGCTGAGCACGGTGTACCCGGTCATCGATGCCGGACCCGTGAGGCGCCCTGACTTGGCGACGAGCGTCCAGCGCTGCTGGGCGCCGGTATCCGAAGCGTCCGCCTGGACCAGCGCAGTCAGATGCAGTTGTGCGGCATGCTCCACGTAGAACGGATACGGCACGAAGGCGAGCACCGCATCGCTCCTCGCAAGCTTCGCGAGCCCGCCCTCCTCGGTGGGATCGTAGACGGCGCTGAGGCTCCCTGCGGGCCAGCCGGATTGAGCGGCCGCGGCGACCACGAATTTGTCCAGCAGCGGCTGCGCATCGCCGGCTCCCCCCGGATATCCGGGTGCGCAGAACACCAGCGTTGCGAGCGATGCAGCCAACAGCGTCGTCATAGGATTAGGCTATCATGCTCCGGCGCGGCCGGTCTCTGCCGGGTCAAAAGGAGCGCACTGTCGTCCATGAGTGTGGCTGCTTCGGCGAAAGTCGTTCAATTCTTTGTCCGCATCCTGGCAGCGCGAGGCTGGATCGCCGGTCTGTTCCTCGTGCTGACGGCCGCGGGAATATACGGCGCCTTGCAGGTCCCCGACGACCCCGCCATCGAGCGCCTGATCGTTGCAGGCGATCCGGTGGCGCGCGCCACCTTCGAATTCGACCGGTTGTTCCCGGAGGGCGAGCAGGCGCTCATCATGCTCGAAGCACCGGACCCCCTCGGCCTCGGGGCATTGCGCGCGGCGGACCGGCTCGAACAGGAACTGGCGAAGATTCCGCATCTCGAGGCCCACAGTCTCTTGGATCTGCATCGTCGGGGAGCTCCGACAGGGGAAATCAGCGCGGCCGAAGCCGGCCGCCTGCGCAGCTTCGCGACCGGAACACCGATGTTCCGCCGTGCCGGGCTTCTGGGCGACCACTATCTGGGCATCGCTCTGGAACTGCATGTGAATTCACCCGCCGAGCGCAATCGAGCGCTGTCGGCAATCGATTCGCTGGCTCTGCCCCTGGAGGCGTCCGGCGGACCTTTCACCAGGGTGCGGCGGGTGGGGACTCCGTGGCTGGACGCGTGGCTCGAGCGGCAGACAGGGGCGGCGACGGTGCGCTTCATGCCGCTGTTCGGCATATTCCTGATGACGCTGGTGCTCGTCATCTACCGCTCATGGCGGGCATTGGGGGCCATAGTCCTCACGCTCGGCGCTCTGGTCGCGATTGCGATGGGGCTTGCCTATCTATTCGGCTGGTCGCACACGGTAATCTCTACGCTCGTGCCGCTGACCGTGATGGTAACGACCACCGCCACGCTCGTGTATGTTCACTCGCGGTATATCGAGCCGGACGACTCTGCGACACTCATCGAGCACCACGCGCGTGCGCTCGCGAACAAATTTCTGCCGTGCACCGCCTCGATGTTCGCCACCGCGGTCGGCTTCGGCGCTCTCGCCGTGTCAGACATTCGTCCGGTGCGCGAGATGGGCCTGTGGACCGCCGGCGGCCTCTTCGTCGCCTGGCTGGGGTGCTTCACCCTGTTTCCGGCGCTGCAGTCGCTGCTGCGCACGCCGATGCGATCCGAGCTCGCTCCGGTGGGAAAATGGTTTCCCGGTTTCGTCGCCGCACTGGTTCCTGCCAGCCGCCGCTATCGCTGGCCGCTGGTCGGCGGCGCCCTCGCATTGATGCTGTGCGGTGCAGCCGCCCTGTTTGGGATTCCCGGCATGGTGTCGCCTCTCGCGCTCGAAATGGACGTGCTGACCTATGTCAATCCCAGCGAGCGCGTGGCCGAGGATACCCGCCACTTCGAAGAGTCGAACGCACTCGATGTCGTCGAGCTCTGGCTGCAGACCCCGCCCGGCTATGCTCTCGATCCGGAGTTTCTGCGCGCCCTGGAGCAGTTGACGCATCGGCTGGAGAGCGATCCGCGCATCACCGCCGTCGACGGACCGACATCCGTGCTGCGCTGGGCGCGCTATGTTGAAACGGGATCCGATCAGCTGCCTGAGTCGGCCTCTTCCTGGCCGAAGCTCGCCGCGGATCTCGAGCAAATCTTGCTGACGGAGCCCGGCGCACGCAAGTATGTGGACGTGGCCGACCTGGCCAACGCCAGATTGAGCATCCGCGGCCGCGCCAAGCTCTTCGGACAGGTTGGCGCAATGCGCACCTTCGTCGAGCACGCATGGGCCGCTGCCCGCACCGCCGATCCTGCGCTGCGCTCCGTGCGCGGAAGCGTCGTGGGCAAAGGAGTGCTCGGCGCTGAGATCACGCAGCGTCTGCTGCCCACGCTCACCGAAAGCTTCGCTCTCACGGCCAGCGTCATTTTTCTCGCCTTCCTGGTGGTGTTTCGCAGCCCCTCCGCCCGGTTGATGACCATGATTCCGTCCCTGTTCGCGATCCTGTCCGTGTTTCTGGTGATGCGGCTGACGGGCATTCCCCTCAATATCGCAACCATCCTCATCGGCTCGACAGTGCTGGGTGCGACCGAAAACGACCAGATCCATTTTTTTTATCATTTTCAGGAAGGGCGCTCCACCGGCTCGACCGCCGGCGCCCTGCAGCACGCCTTGTTGGTGGCCGGCCGTCCGATACTATTCGCCACTCTCATCAATGCCAGCGGCTTTCTGGCGCTCATGCTGTCGGACTTGCCGCCGATGCGCGAGTTCGGCATCGTCGCCTCCTCTGCCTTCGTCCTTGCGCTGCTCGCGGATTTCACGGCATTGCCCGGCGCACTGTGGATCTTAAGCCGGTACGATCGGCAACTGAGCAACTCGACGACGCGACCATGCGGCGATTCTTGATTCTTTTCACGTTGCTCATCGCCGGTTCCGCGTGCGCGGTTTTGCCGCGTACGGCGGCCGCGGCCGCAGCAGTGCACAGGCCGATCGTCAGCGCTTCCTTCGGGCGCACCGCAGACGCACAGGTGCGCGTCTTTACCCTGACGAACGTGCACGGCATCGAAGCCCGCATCATGACCTACGGAGCGACTCTGGTGTCGCTGCGTACGCCGGATCGGAAGGGGCATTTCGAGAACATCATTTTGGGCTTCGCAACACTCGATCCTTATCTCGCGGGCGTGCCTTATTTCGGCGCCACGATCGGTCGATTTGCAAACCGCATCGCCAAAGGCAGATTCACCGTGGACGGCGAGTCTTACCGATTGGCGCTGAACAACGGGCCCAATAGCCTGCACGGCGGGCGCCGAGGGTTCGACAAGCGGGTGTGGCAGGCGCAACCGTTCGAGTCGCCCACCGGACCCGCGGTGCGGCTCCGGTATTCGAGCCCTGCCGGCGAGGAAGGCTATCCGGGAAAGCTCACCGTGCGCGTCACCTATCGGCTGAACGACGACGATTCGCTCGCCATCGAATTCGAGGCCACGACCACCGCAGCGACGCCCGTCAACCTCGCCAATCATGCCTACTTCAACCTGACGGGCGACCCCACCCGCTCGATCATCGATCATGTGCTCAAGATCAATGCAAGCCGGTTCACGCCCGTGGATGCGACACTCATTCCCACCGGCGAGCTGCGATCGGTGGCCGGTACGGCGTTCGACTTCCGCACACCGAGGATCGTCGGCAGCCGGATCGAGGACAACGATGAGCAGCTCAGGCTCGCGGGCGGCTATGATCACAACTGGGTGCTCGATAAGCTGGGTTCGGAGCCGCTCACGCTCGCCGCGGTCCTCACCGATCCCGGCAGCGGACGCTCGCTCGAAGTCCGCACGACGCAGCCGGGACTGCAATTCTATTCGGGCAACTTTCTCGGCGGCGGCACAGCGGTCGGCGCAGGCGCGGCCTTCGGACGTCGAAACGGATTGTGCCTGGAAACGCAGCACTTCCCGGATTCACCCAATCAGCCGGGCTTTCCAACCACCATCCTGCGCCCGGGGCAGATCTATTCCGAGAAGACCGTTCTGGCGTTCCGCGTCGCCGATTAGGAGAATTGAATTGCGAAATCTACAAATTAACGTTGCCGCGGCCGCTCTGGCGTTGGCGGCGATGCCGCTGTTCGCGGCACAATCGGCGGACACGGGCACCGCCGACGCCGCCAAGGCACCCGAATCGCAAGCGACGGCCTTCACGCCCGAACTGCAGGCGAGCAAAGGCTCGGTCACGGTGTCCGCGGGACGCCTGGATTACGATGCCTACGCGGGAACCCTCGTGGTCCACCTCAAGGGTTACGATGATGTGCCGCAGAATGCCGCCAAGGACGACAAAGTCGGCCCTTCGGAAGCCTCGATGTTCTATGTCGCATACTTCAAGAGCGGCGTGCCCAACGGCCGGCGGCCGATCACTTTTCTGTTCAACGGCGGACCCGGCTCATCCAGCATTTGGCTGCACATGGGCGCCTTCGGTCCAAGGCGCGTGGTGACCCTCGACCATGCGCACACGCCGGCGGCGCCCTATCCTCTCGTGAACAACGAGTACAGCCTGCTCGATGTCAGCGACCTCGTTTTCATCGACGCACCGGGCACCGGATTCAGCCGCGTCGCCGGAAAGGACCGGGAGAAGGCTTTCTTCGGAGTCGACCCCGATGCCCACGCCTTCGCGGAATTCATCACCGGTTTCCTGTCGAAGTGGGGGCGCTGGAATTCTCCGAAGTATGTTTTCGGCGAGAGTTACGGCACGACCCGTGCCGCGGCCGTGGTTCAAATGTTGCAATCCGAGAGCAGCGTCGATCTCAACGGCGTCATTCTTTTGTCTCAATGTCTGAACTACGATGTATTGCCGGATTTTCCGGAGTTCAATCCGGCCGTCGATGAGCCCTATGAATTGTGGCTTCCCTCCTATGCGGCCTCCGCGTGGTATCACCATCGGCTCCCCCAGGCACCCAAGGATCTGGCATCGCTGATGGACGAGGTCGAGCGCTTTGCCACGGGCGAGTATGCGGCTGCGCTGCGCGATGGAGCCTCGCTCGACCCCGCGGAGCGCGAAGCCGTCGTGAACAAGCTGCACGCATATACGGCCCTTCCGGCGCCTTATATCGAGAAGGCGAACCTTCGCATCTCGCAGGGTGAATTCCAAAAGACTCTTTTGAACGATGCCGATATGACCACCGGCGCGCTCGATACCCGCTTCTCAGGCCCAACCCTCGACCCCTTGAGCAAGGAGGCGGGTTACGATCCCCAATCGACCGCCATCAGCTCGGCTTACGTCAGCGTCTTCAACGATTATGTCCGCAAGGAACTGAAATTCGGCGAGGGCAAGGTCTATCGGCAGTCCCTCGATCTTCACGACTGGAACTTCTCGCACCGGCCCCCGGGCAGCCGTCAGATGTTGAATCAACAGGTCAATGTCATGCCGGACCTGGCCTCGGCGATGAAGCGCAATCCAAACCTCAAGATATTGGTGAACGGCGGTTATTTCGATCTCGTCACGCCGTTCTACGAGGGTGTGTACGAAATGAGGCACCTGCAGATTCCGCAGGCGCTACAGAAGAACATCGCGTTCAAATTCTACGAATCCGGGCACATGGTGTATGCGCACGAGGCCTCCCTCAAAGCGCTGCACGACAATGTCGCAGAGTTCATCCGCGCGGCCGCATCCCAGGGCGGGGCGCAGTAGGCTCAGAGATTCGGCGCGGCTTGATCCTTGGGCCGTGGATCGCCGGCCTTGTTGAGCGCGCCCTTGCCGGCCTGAATGAGCTGCACCGCCGACGCGGCGCCCTCGAAAGCAAGCGGCGGGCTGTAGGCGGTGACGGTGAATCGAGTGACCAGGCGGTCTTCGCGCAAGGCGCCGCCGTTCGCGATGACATGATCTTCGGTGACGATGGCGATCCCGCAGTGCTCGGTCTGGAATCGAATTTCATCGGGGACCGTCTTCAGCGCAAGATTCTCACGGGCGGCACCGGCGGCATTCAATGCCCCAAGCCCGCCGAATAGGCCGCGGCGGTTGCAGGAGTCCCCGACCTGTACGTTGCCCCCGCTCTGAAAGCGCCACGTGGGAGAGTCGGGCAAGTTGCTCGAATCGGTGAAACCCCCGTACTTGGCCACCAGCCCTTTCTCGAGTGCGGCCTCCCGCACCGCGTTCGCGGGCGAATATCCCACCGAGTGGACGATAGCCATCGCCCGCTCATTGCCGGGGACCGGCGTGAACATGACCTGGTACGACTCTCCGTCCCCCTCGACGGCGTCGGCGGCGGACGACGCAGTCCATGCCGCAACGACGCTCACGAAGCGCCCGCCGGCGATCGATTTCAGCGCGCCCCCGGGGTCCAGATAGCTCAGGGTTTCCGACCATTCATTGTATTCGCGCAGCTTCTTGGCCTTGAGCAGCGCGCGAACCTCGTCCAGGGACATGCCGAGCGCCACGCCCGCGACGTTGATCTTGGCCGGCGTCGACACCGATGCAGGTGGTGCCGCGGGTGGCGCCGCCGACGGCGCCGCTGTCGATGGCGGTGACGACGGCGGTGGCGGGGGTGGGGATGCCGCAGCCGCGCCTGCCGCGGGCGCCTTCAACAAGTATCCGGCGGTAACCAGCATGCCTTGCTTCTCTGCCTTGTCGCAGCCGTAAAGCGAGACGGAATCGATTTTAAGCCCGGTCGTCCCATCGGGCTGGGGCACCGGTTGACCCAGGACGCCGTTCGGCTCTCGAAATCGCGTCTTCGTATCCACCAAGCAATAGTAGCGATGCGAGTTCGGCGCTGTGCCCAGGTCGAAATGCCCGCGCACTTCTTCGTGATCGAAGCCCAGTCTCAGGGACTCCTTGATGGATGAAAAGAAATTCTCCTGGGGGAGCGTCGTTTGCGCATTGGCGTACGACGTGCCGTCCGCCGCCCCGGCAGGTGTGGTGGCCGGTGGATCGGCAAGGACGCCGTCGCAGGTGCCGAAGGCAAGCAGAAGTGCCCATGCATAAACTTGCGATGCGCCGCACCGCATCCGTCGCGATGTCGCCAAGTTGCCCCCCATCCATACGTCGGTCTTCTCCCCGTGATTCTAGTCGCTCGTGGGCAATTGCGCACTGTCGGCGCCGCTTGTCGGAGTTATGCCCACACGCACCATGGGCTTTCGGCGACATTTTGCCCCGTACGCCGCGCGTACTCTCGGCACCATCCACAGAAGGAACGCGCATGAAATACTCCGGACTCATCGCCGCTCGCGGCTGCCTATTGGGACTGATCGTGTTCGCTGCGGCGTGCGTGGTGGTGCCGCGCGAAGGCTTCTACGATCGCGACCATCACCGCTATTACCACGAGCATGCATGGCACGATTGCGGCGAGCACGACGAGCACTGCCGCTGACCGGACGCAGGTGCTCAGAACCGCGCCTGCGCCAGGTGAACGATCTGGGATCCTGCACTGTAGAGGGTGCGCCTGAGGCCGCGTAGCGCCGGCGCGCGCACTTCGGTCAAGGGAAGCGGCAAGTCGCCTTCCGACAGCGAGCCGCCGATGTATGCGGCAAGGAGTCGGCCGAACATCGTGCCGGGCGCTATTCCCCGGCCGTTGTAGCCGCTGAATGAGACGACGTTCGGGGCCGGTGTGTGAAACCGGGGAAGTCTGTCGGCGGTCATGCCGATGCGGCCGTACCAAGCATGTTCCCAGGCCACCGATTTGAGCTGCGGGTAGAGCCTTCGCAGAGCCCTTTTGGCCCACGCCGCGTGCACGTATGTTCCGACGCCGTCCAATGCGCCCACACTGCCGAATATCAGGCGTCCTGCGCGGTCCAGCCGGAACGAGCAAAGCACTCTTTGCGTATCCCACGCGCCCTGCCGCTCGGGGAGTATGGTCGCCAAGGATCGGGCATCGAGGGGCGCCGTCGATAGATTGAAATACGGCAGGTGCACCTGTTCATCGTCGATCCCCGCCCAGGGACCGGTGCCGTATGCACCGGTCGCCACGATGACCCACTTCGACCTGACTGCGCCCAGGCCGGTGCGAACCGTCCAAATGCCGTGATCCAGGGCGGCGCTGTGGACCGGACTGCCGGTGTGGAGCCTCGCACCCGCACCGAGCGCAGCCCGTGCGAGCCCGCGCGCATAGCCGAGCGGTTGAATCGTGCCGGCGCGCCGATCCCACAGCGAGCCCGCGTACACCGCGGTTCCCAGCTTGACCGCAGTCTGCGCGGCGCTCAGCAGCTGTACCGGAGCGCCCCTCGCCTGCCACTGCGCGGCACGACGCTCGATATCCTCAAGGCCGCCGCAGCCGACCGCGCAATGAAGAGTTCCGTTGCGCTCCGGCTCGCATTCCATGCCGTATCGGTCGATGAGATCGAACACGAGCGCCGGCGCGTCGCCGAGGACCCGAAGCAGCCTTTCGCCGAATCGCGGCCCGAGCGTTGCGGCGACCTCGTCCGGGCTCACCCACATGCCGGCGTTGACGAGTCCCACGTTGCGGCCTGATCCCCCGAACCCCACGTCGAAGGATTCCAACACGGCAACGGAAGCTCCATTCAGGGCCAGGTGAAGCGCCGCCGACAATCCGGTGTAGCCGGCGCCCACCACCACCACGTCGACAGACACAGTTTCGCGCAGCACCGGCGCAGCAGGCGGGGCGGGCGCCGTGTCCTCCCACAATCCGCGAGCGCGCTGTGAGCCGCCTTGAATCGCGCCACCGCCCACATGCCTGTTCATATGCCTTATCCGCCGGCCCGTCGGTAGCCGCGGATTCTAACGTGCTACAGTTCAGAAGGTGCAGATCATCGATGCCGAGACCGTCGCCACACGCCTTAAGCCCGAAGCTCTCGTCGCTGCGCTCGCACAGATGTTCCGCGACGGTTGTACCACACCGGTCCGCCATCACCACACGATTCCCGTGCCCGGATCGCCCGATGCAACTCTGTTGTTGATGCCCGCATGGCGCGCCGGCGCCTATCTCGGCATCAAGATAGTCACGATTTTTCCCGGCAACTCCCGGCTCGGTCTGCCCGCGGTGTCGGCGGCCTACATCCTGTTGAATGCCGACACCGGAATCGTGCGGGCGATGATCGACGGCGGGGAACTCACCGCGCGGCGGACCGCGGCGACCTCCGCGCTGGCCGCGCAGTATCTGGCGCGGCGCGACGCCAAGTCGCTGCTCATCGTCGGCACCGGCAGGGTTGCGCGGCAACTCGCTCAATATCATGTCGCGCTGCGCCCGCATCTGACGTCGGTGCGCGTCTGGGGGCGGTCGCAGGCGCACGCCGCGTCGATGGCGGATGAGCTTCGAGGCCGCGGCATCGATGCCGCCGTCGTCACGAGCCTGCCGGCCGCCGCTGCCGACTCGGACATCATTTCCGCAGCTACGCTGGCCACCGTGCCGTTGATCCTAGGGCGTTGGATCCGCCCCGGTACCCACGTCGACCTCGTAGGCGGCTACACCCGCGATATGCGCGAGGCGGACGACGTGTTGATCGGCAAGGCGCGGGTGTTCGTCGACACTCGCGAAGGCGCGATGCGCGAGGCCGGCGACATTGTCTCGCCGATTGCAAACGGCGTGCTGCGCAGGGACGCCGTGTACGATCTGCACGACCTATGCGGCGAACACAGACCGGGCCGGCAGCGTGAGGACGAGATCACCGTTTTCAAATCGGTCGGCGCAGCGCTCGAGGATCTCGCGGCCGCCATTCTGGTCTTCGAGGCGCCGCCCCTGGGTGCTTGAGCCGCGGCTCAATCGGCCTGCGCCAGTGCGCCCTCCAGGTCGGCCGCCGCCTCGTCGATACGGGCCGCGACATTGTCGATCACCTGCGAAACCTGAGGTACCTGAGCTTCCGCGTCGGTCCACTTCTTCTCGTCCATGTATTCGCGAACGGCGGCAATGGGTTTCGCCCCGTACCCGGTGTATGCGCCCGGAGCGTAGATCTGGTTCTTGAACCACGGCCGCCCGGGAAGGCCCTTCTGATTGAGGAACGATCGCGGCACTCGCAGCAGGTCGGCGTTGATCGTCTCCAGCGACTGCGCGGAGAGCGGCGAGGATCGCGCACGAAACTTCACAAGGGCGGCCGAGTAGCGGTCGGCGCTCTTCTTGAGCGTGACAATGGCGTTCTTCATCGGCGCCAGGTTGATGTACGGGGGAACGGTCTCGGCAGGCGGGGGCAACAAGGGCCTGCGAGGGTCCTGCATGGCCTTGAAGACTCCTTCCTTCAGTTCCAGATTCCGTTCGGTGAATTCGTCCTGCTTGTCCTTCACCAGTTTTTCAAGATCGGCTGCATATTTTTCGATGGCTTGCGCCTGCGGCTTGAAATCGACCGGGATCAAATCGGCGCCGGCGGCACGCATCACGGCGGTACCTGCGGTTTGCGAGAGCGCCCGGCCGTAGGCGAAGTCCTTGTCAACGAATTCCGTATACCAGTAGAAATCGTCGTATATCGAGTGATACTGGGTGCCGTCATCCTCGTCGCCGAATTCCACGCTCAGCGTCGAGATTCCGGCGAAATCCTGGAAGGCCGTATAGTCCGAACCG
Source organism: uncultured Gammaproteobacteria bacterium (assembly GCA_963702735.1). GTDB lineage: Bacteria > Pseudomonadota > Gammaproteobacteria > Steroidobacterales > Steroidobacteraceae > Bog-1198. Next base: position 695,913 of record CAVPDW010000006.1, read on the forward strand.
TCTCCGAGAGCCTTTACCACCAGATCGTCGCGCTTGCGAAGCTCGCTGCGCTCCTCGGCATTCTTCGCCTTGGCGATGCTGACGAGATGTGAACGCGTGTACACCGACATCCGCGTCTCGGGGTCCTCGACGTCTCGGGCGACGCCGCTGATGAAATCCTGCAGATCCTGCGTGCCTCCGGGCGAGAGATAGCCGCGCTCGTTGCTGTCGGAATTGATGTAGAGCACGGCATGCCTCTGCAGTGCCTCGACATGGGTTTCCACCCATTCCACCGAGCCTAAGAGCCCGGGTTCTTCGCCGTCCCAGGCGCAGTAGATGATGGTCCGCTTCGGCACCCAGCCTTGGGCGTGCAGTTCCCCCATCATGCGCGCCTCCTCCAGCATGGCGGCCTGTCCTGAGATCGGATCGTCGGCGCCGTTCACCCAGGCATCGTGATGATTGCCGCGAATCACCCATTGGCCCTCGTCGGTGGACCCGCGAAGGGTCGCGATCACGTCGTACACCGGCTTGATATCCCAATTCGAAGCGACCTTCAGGTGCACGACCGCCGGTCCCGGCCCTATGTGATAGGTCATGGCAAGAGCTCCCCGCCAACTCTCCGGCGCCACCGGCCCCTTGAGCGCGGACAGAAGCGGCAGCGCATCGCCATATGAAATCGGCAGCACGGGAATGGTCGTGATGGTTTTCGCTTCCTTCAAGCTCAATCGTTTTGCGTCCGCAGTGGCGCCGACCCCCGGCGTCAAGGGATCCCCGGGATAGTCGGTGTCCATGACACTGCCCCGTTGAACCCCCTCCCGCGGCCGCCACCCTCCGGCAGGAAACGCGTCGCCCATGAAGTAGCCGTCCTCCTTCGGATCCGAGTAGATGATGCAGCCGATCGCACCGTGTTCCGCGGCCACCTTGGGCTTGATGCCGCGCCATCCCTCGCCGTAGCGCGCAATCACGATGGCGCCTTTGACGGAGATTCCGAGACGCTCGAGTTGGTCGTAATCCTCGCGATTGCCGTGGTTGACGTAGACCAACGGCGCCGTGACGTCACCATCGATGGAATACGCGTTATAGGTGGGAAGCTGCTCGGCGGTTTGACCCGACGTCGGGTCGGACGGATAGGCCGGCTCCTGCAATTTGGCTCGAAAGTGCGACGGTTGCAGCAATTCGACCACGCGGACCCTGGGAGTCGGAAACAGCACCTCGAATGTCTCTATCTTGGCATCGAATCCCCATGCTTTGAATTTGGCGAGAATCCACTGCGCGTTGTCCTTGTCGTAGGGCGAGCCGACATGGTGCGGGTGGGCGCTCAAACGGCGCATGTTCTCGCGGATGTTGACCGCGGATACGCCGTCCCTGAACTTCTTTTCCCACTGACTCTCCAGCGTCGAGCTCCGCGCGCTGTATCCCAGCAGCGGCGCGGGCGCCGGATTTTCCGTTTCCGGATCGGCCTGCAAAAAAAACGGAGCGACAGCGAGCAGCAAGCCCGCGAGCCAACGATGCTGCATGAGATATCCCCTTATTATTCGGCCGTCATTGTCTGAGCCCCAATCTGCGCGCGATCATTCTGTCCACGACGCGCTTGGGCAGTGTGTTTTCGATCAGGTTCCGGATCGGAGCCGGCGTCGCCGTGTAGCGGGTCTTCGGGTTGGAGACGGTGAGCGCTGTCATTACCGTTTCGCCGATTCTCTCCGGAGGCAGGCCCTGCTTGCCGTTGGCGATCATTAGAAACTTCAACCTCTCGAGCGCGCGCGCGTAAGGCGTATCCGCGAAGAGCGCGACATCGAGCGCCTCCGCCTTGTCCCAGATCGGCGTCGCCACGGTGCCGGGCGCGACGATGATCACGTCGATGCCGAACAGCAGAAGCTCGCGCCGCAGAGACTCCGACAGTCCCTCGAGCGCGAATTTCGACGCACTGTAGGGGCCGAGGAAGGGCCGGGCGCTCCTTCCGCCCACGGAGGAGATCATCACGATGCGTCCGGGCCGGCCGCGGCGCCCGCGCTCCGTGCCGAGCAACGGTGCGAACGCCTGGGTCACGATCAGCTGGCCGGTGAGGTTGACGGCGATCTGGCGCGTGAATTCATCGATCTTCACCGAAAGCAAGGGTCCCGGTACGGCGATGCCCGCGTTGTTGACCAGCCCCATCAGCGTCTCGCCGCCGAGCGCCGCGTCCACCCGCTTTGCGGCCGCAGCGACCGCCGCAGCGTCCGTCACATCGAAGATCAGAGGAGTGAAATCGGCGCCGAATTCATTCGACAGGCGATCGGCATCTTGCTGCCTGCGCACGCTGCCGAACACGCGCAAACCGCCCGCGATGAGAACTTTGACGCAGCCCCAGCCGATGCCGGTGGAGGCGCCGGTGACGACGACGGCGCTCACGCGTTGACGAGCTTCATCGCATCGGCATCGTAGCGCTCGCCGGCGGCAGCACCCCTGGGAAAGGCCGCATCGATGGCGGCGCGCGCGGCGGCGTCGAGCACCAGGCCTGCGCCCGAGGCGTTCTCCTCGAGCCGCTTCAGATTTCGGGTGCCGGGAATCGGGATGACGCCGGGGCCCTGGGCCATCAGCCACGCGATGGCGAGCTGTGCAGCCGTGCATCCTTGCCGCTGTGCAATCTGCTCCAGCAGCGCTACCAGTCGGGCGTTGTGGGCGGCGGCCTCTCCCTGGAATCGCGGCAGCTGGCGGCGATAATCGTCCGGGGCAAGCCCGGCGGCACCCTTCACCGCCCCGGTCAGAAAGCCGCGCCCGAGCGGCGCGAACGCGACGAAACAGACACCAAGCTCGCGGCACGCAGGCAGCACTTCGAGCTCCGGGTCGCGCAGCCACAACGAATACTCGCTCTGCACCGCCGCGATCGGATGCACGGCGGCGGCACGGCGCAGCGTATGCGCCGAGACTTCCGAGAGTCCGATCGCCCGCACCTTGCCCTCGCGCTTAAGATCGGCCAGGGTCCCGACCGTCTCTTCGATAGGCCGATTGGGATCGACCCGATGCACGTAGTAAAGATCGATCGCGTCGATATTCAACCTGCGCAGCGAACCCTCGCAGGCGCTGCGTATATAGGCGGGGCTGTTGTCTATGGCGGGCGCGGCCGGATCCGCGCTGCGCACGAAGCCGAATTTGGTGGCCACCACGACTTGTTCGCGCCGGCCGGACAGAAAGCGCCCGATCAGCTCCTCGTTGCGGTACGGACCGTACGAGTCCGCCGTGTCCAGGAAATTGATGCCGAGCTCGAGGGCGCGCCCCAGTACCGCGAGGTTCTCCTCGTCGCTGCTGGGACCATAGTTCTCGCTCATGCCCATGCAGCCCAGACCCAGGGCGGAAACCTCAAGACCGGTGCGCCCGAGGGGGATGTGTTTCATGGGTTTCGATCACCGGTTGAGGAGACTGACGGGGCTTAAGTGTATGCATTTTCATCGTCAGCCGGTACTCTGATCGTGTATTTTAGGCAACAACAACGGCGGGAGATCGAGGGCCATGATCCATGCGCGCGCAATGATCCGTTCGCGTCGCAGGCACGGCCTCATCGCCTCGGGCTTTGCCCTACTCTGCTGCCCTTTATCGATGCACGGCGCCGCCGCCGCGAGCAAGAGTTTCGTCGTCGGCTATTTCTACCCGGCCACCTACTACGGGGACGATACCTGCCCCAGGGGCCTCAATCCCCTGCCCGACGTGTTCTTCAAGCGTGACTTGAAGATCCTGGGACTGCCGCAGGCCGACATCGATGCGATGTTCGACAAGGACTACAACAATCAGAACGGCAAACCGACGACCAACTGGGTGTCGGTCGCCGCCACCCGGGGCAACGGCAGGGACAATGTCTATGTGCATCCGACCACGGTGCCCGACGCACACTTGACGCCGGCGGTCGGACGGTTCGGCTACGGTTTCAACCTCGATGGGAAAGGCGCCGCCTCTCCCTATTCTTACGAGGATCCGGAAACTCACGAAAAGGGCGTCAACAATCGGCTGTTTCGCGCCATCGGCTGTATCCCCGCGTACAAGGGCTCTCCCCCGCCCCAGCCGCCGCTCGAAGCAGAATATCGATGGGATTCCACGAGGATGGCGATGGGTGCCTGGGTCATCACGATCAGCGGCGATGATCTGGGCAGGGACGGGGATGTGACGGTGACTCTCGAGAGTTCTATCGATCCGGCCACCACTCAGGACGCCAACGCACATATTCAAAGCGACATGACTTATCGCGTGCTCGCCCGGTCCGCATCCCGCAATGTGCTGCGCGGCGTGCTCAAAAACGGCGTCATTCTCACCGAGCCTGCCACCATCGTCATGAAGTGCGATCCCTACATTCAGCCGACCTTCGAGTTTCGCGAGGCCCGCCTGCGCCTGCGGCTCACGCCCACGGGCAGGCTGGAAGGGGTCCTCGGCGGCTATCAGCCCTGGTATCCGCTCTATTGGAGCCACGCCAAAGTCGGATACATCGACGAGCGCGGCTTTGGGGTCGACACACCCGCCCTCTTCTATGCGCTTCGCAGCAACGCCGACGCGTATCCCGACGCCAACACCGGCGAGAATACGGCCATATCCGCCGCATACATGATCGAGGCAGTTCCGGCCTTCGTCGCGCGCGAGGCGGGCGCCGGCGATACCGTTCACTCGGCGAGTCCGGCGGACGCCGGCGATTCGACTGCGGATACCGCGCACCTGTGTGCCACGCTCACCCGGTGCGCAGCGGCCGTCGAATCCGCGCTGACCCGGGTGTTTTCGCCCGCGGAGCCCCGCTCGCCGGGCGCGCCGCCCCTTGCACGCCGCTTGCGGCCCGACCAATACCGGCGCCTCATCGCCGACGTATTCGGTCCCACCGTCAAGATCGAAGGGCGGTTCGAACCCGACGTTCGCGAGAACGGCTTGTTCGCCGTGGGCGTCGGCCGTGTCGGCGTCACCGCCGCCGGTATGGAACAATATGACGCGATGGCGCGGGGTATCGCCGCCCAGGTGGTCGACGCAGCACATCGCGGCACGCTGCTTCCCTGCAAGCCTGAATCGGCGGCGGCTCCCGACGATGCCTGCGCCGCTCGATTCTTCGCCAAGGCAGGACCCCTGCTATACCGGCGGCCGCTGTCCCGACCGGAACTCGACCAGGCCGTGGCGCTCGCCGGCGCGGCGGCGCAGACCTTGAAGAGTTTTTATGCCGGCCTGGAAATGAGTCTTGCGGGAATGCTGGAATCCGCGCAGTTTCTGTTTCGCCAGGAGGTGGTCGAACCCGACCCCGGGAATCCCGGCGCCTATCGCCTCGACCCCTACAGTAAAGCATCGCAATTGAGCTTCTTTCTCTGGAATTCTGGGCCGGATGCGCAGCTGATGGCGGCCGCGCAGAGCGGCAAGCTCGATACGCGATCGGGTTTGGGGGGCGAAGTTGACCGCATGCTGCAATCTCCACGCCTCGAAGCGGGAGTGCGCGCGTTCTTCGCCGACATGCTGCAATTCGATCTCTTCGACACTCTTGCCAAGGACGCGCAGATCTACCCGAAGTGGACGCCCAAGGTTGCGCAGGATGCGGAGGAACAGACTCTGCGCAGCATCGTCGACCTGCTGCTGGTGCAGCGCGGCGACTATCGCGACATTTTCACCACGCGCAAGACCTTTCTGACGCCGCTGCTGGGTTCGATCTACGGCGTGCCGGTGGCCGAGACGGAAGGCGCAGAACAGCAGCCCTATGAATTCCCGGACGGCGATCCGCGCGCGGGCCTGCATGCGCAGGCGAGTTTTGTCGCGTTGCATTCGCATGAAGGTTTGAGTTCGCCGACGCTGCGAGGCAAGGCGCTGCGCGAGCTTCTGCTCTGCGAACCGGTTCCCGCTCCGCCGGGAAACGTCAATTTCGCCGCCGCGCAGGACACGCACAATCCGGACTTCAAGACCATGCGCGCACGGCTCACCGCTCACCGCACGGATCCTACCTGCGCGGGCTGCCACAAGTTGATGGACCCCATGGGCCTGGCCCTGGAGAATTTCGATTCCGATGCCGGATTCCGCACCACCGAGAACGGCGAGCCTCTCGACACCCGCGGGGAACTGGATGGAATCGAATTCAACGACGCTGCCGGGCTTGGACGCGCGCTCCACGACAATCCCGCGACCGGTCCTTGCTTCGTGAGACGAATGTATTCCTATGCGACCGGGCGTCCCCCGGCGCGCCGCGACATGCCGTGGATACGATATCTCGAGAAGGGCTTCGCCGAGGATGGCTACCGGGCGCCCGATCTGATGCGGCGCATCGCGGTGAGTGATAATTTCTATCGGGTCAGCGTGCCGCCCGCGATGCTTGCATCGCGCGCTGCACCTTAGGGAGGAACGAGCGATGAATTGCCACTCCAAGCTGAGCCGCCGGCGCGTGCTGCGCGGCATGATGAGCGGCGCCGCCATCACGGTCGGACTGCCCATGCTCGATTGCTTCCTCGATTCGAATGGGACCGCGCTCGCCGCCACCCGCGCAGCGCTTCCGGTTTGTTTCGGCACCTGGTTTTACGGATGCGGGCTCAATCCAGGCCGCTGGGAACCGAAGACGGTGGGACCGAATTATGAGTTTGGGGTGGAACTGCAACAGCTCACCCCGTTCAAAGCCAAGATCAACGTCTACAGTCAGATGTCGGCGCTGCTCGATGGCCGGCCGCGCGGCGCCCATACCGTGGGCCCCGCGGTGATTCTGCAGGGCACGACGCCGCCGACGCTGGATCATGCGTTCAATCCGGAGCCGAGCATCGATGTATTGATCGCGGACGCCATCGGAAGCCGAACACGCTTCCGATCCCTCGAAGTGTCATGCACCGGCAATCCGGTCAGCACTCACAGCAAGCGGGCCGGGAGTGCGATGAACCCGTCGGAGATTTCGCCGCTTGCGCTCTACACACGGCTTTTCGGACCTGAGTTCAAAGATCCGAACGCGGCGAACTTCGTACCGGACGCCGCCGTGATGGCACGGCGCAGCGTGCTGTCGGCGGTGGGCGATCAGACCAAGCGCCTCATGAGCCAACTGGGCGCGGCCGACCGCGCGCATCTCGAGCAATATCTCACCTCGCTGCGCGAACTCGAACAGCAGCTCGATCTGCAGCTCGAACGCCCCGCGCCGCTGGCCGCGTGTTCGGTGCCCGCCAAGCCGGGACAGACCCCGGTGGGCACCGAGGTCGCGCAGGTCACGACCAATCACCGCCTGTTCGCCAAGCTCCTGGCTCACGCACTCGCCTGCGATCAGACGCGGGTGTTCAACGTCATGCTGACCGACGGACTGTCGCAGCTTCGCTTCGCGGGCGAGGCCAACACGCAGCATCTGTTCACGCATGAAGATCCGATCGACAGCAAGCTCGGCTATCAGCCCAATGTGATCAGATTCGTCCCTCCGGTGCTGGAGAATCTCGGCGCTCTGCTCGCCGAGTTGAACGGCGTACGCGAAGGCGACAGGACCTTGCTCGACCGTATGGTGGTCCTCGCCTATACGGATTCCGGTTATGCCAAAAACCATACCACCGACAACATACCGATGCTGACCGCGGGCAGCGCCGGCGGACGGATGAGAACAGGCATTCATTTCGCCGCCGCCAAGGGCGACCCCGTGACGCGCGTGTCGCTCACGGTACAGCAGGCCGTCGGTCTTCCGGTCAGCAGTTTCGGCACCGAGTCGAACAGAACCACGAAGACCATCACCGAAGTGATGGCGTAGGCTCTGCGCACCGCCGGAGTGTTCAGCGGATTTCCACGCGGGGCGCTGTGGGTCGGCACGGCGTATCTCGCGCTGCTGCTGGCGTCACTGCACTTCGGCTCGCCGCGTCCGGACCCAGATGCCGCCGAAGATTCGCCGATTCCGTTGGCGACTCCGCCGGGCATCACCCTGCAGGTGCGCGGAAGCGTGATCAAGGCCCGGGCCGCGGCCACCGCGGAGGTGGTGTATGCCGACTCGCTCGGCAGGTCTCTCTATACGTACGACTTGGAATCCGCTCGCGCCGCGGCATGGCCGGCGGCCCTTGCACCGCCCGGCGTCTCGGGCGTAGGCGACTGGTCGCAGCTTACGCGCGCGGATGGCACGCGGCAGTGGGTCTTTCGCGGCGCCCCGCTGTATCGGTACGCCGGCGACTTGGGCGTAGGCGAGACTGCGGGCGATGGCGCCGACGGCGGCGCCTGGCATGCTGCGGTTCTGCATCCAGCCGCCGGCCTCGCTCTGCCCGACGGCATTGGGGTACGGGAAATCGACGATGCCGGCGGGACGGCATTGGTCGATTCCACGGGCCTGACGCTGTACGCATTCGAGGGCAACGCTGCGCATCCCAAGCCTTCATGCCGGGCCGCCGACTGCGCACGGCTCTGGATTCCGCTCGAGGCTCCGCAGATCGCCAATCCGGTAGGACAATTCTTGGCTGTGAGCCGCGATGACGGCATCACCCAATGGATGTTCCGCAGCAGGCCGCTCTACAGATTCAGCGGAGACATTAAACCGGGCGACGCCAACGGCATCGGCGTCGATCCTCGATTTCGCCCAAGCCTCATCGTTCGGTTTTTCATGCCCGCCGAGGTCACGATACGGCGCACCGTCGCACTCGGCGCCATCCTCGCAACCCGCAGCGGCGCGACTCTGTACCAGCGCGACCGCGTAACCCTGGAGGAACTGCACCCGTTTCGCACCGATCACGGTTCCCCCGCGCTTGGCCGCGCGTTCGGCACGTCGACATGCGATGAAAACTGCGTCAAGTCCTGGCCTCCCTTGGCGGCGCCCGCGGATGCCGTTTCTTCCGGATACTGGAACGTCGTCACGAGGGCGGACGGCAAGCGTCAGTGGGCATACAAGGGCTTTGCCCTCTACACCTACGCCGCGGACAAACCCGGGGACATCGGCGGCAACGCAATCTACACACTGGGGCAGGTCGACGGCAGCCCGACCGCAATCGATCCGAACGCTCTCGTCGGCGGCTTAAGTTCAGGACTGGGGGTCGGCGCCATGTTCTGGCACGCGGTGGTGCCGTGAGCGTGGGGCACCTCAGAGAGTCGATCGCCGCCGGCCTTTGTACCCTGCTCATGGGCACGGCCGTGGTCGAAGCGACGGTTGTGCAGCAGCCGCTCGTGGAGCAGGGGCGCTATCTGGCCACCGCCGGCGATTGCATTTCCTGCCATACGCGGACGGGCGGCGAACCCTTCGCAGGCGGCCGGCCTCTCAACACGCCGTTCGGTGTGATCTACTCGGCGAATATCACACCTGATCCTAAGACGGGCATAGGCGCCTGGAGCGAGCGGCAGTTCGAGCGCGCATTGCGCTCAGGGATAGCGGCTGACGGAACTCATCTGTACCCCGCCTTCCCCTATACGGAATACACCAGGGTGACGGATCAGGACGTTCACGCCATCTACTCCTATATGAGGACGTTGAAGCCTGTGAGCTACATTCCTCCCAAGAACAAGATGCCGCTGCCTTTCTCCGTACGAGCCTCCTTGGCGGTCTGGAACATGATGTTCCTGGACGAGGGCCGTTTTGCGCCGGAAGCCTCGCGCTCTCCGGAGTGGAATCGAGGCGCGTATCTCACCTTGGGCCTCGGCCATTGCGGCGCCTGTCACTCGCCGAGGAATTTTCTCGGCGGCTACGCCCAACCCGGCGCGCTGACCGGTGGCGAGTACTTGGACGAGATCACGGACGAAGTGGTGGATAACAGCATCACGCCCTTGGATGAGACCATCGTGCGCCCCTGGTCTGCGCCGAACCTGACCCAGGCTTCGAGCGGGCTTCGTGCCTGGCCGCTCGAGGCGATCGCCGCATATCTCAAGACCGGTCACAGCTCCCGCGCCGGCGCCTTCGGTCCGATGAGCGAGGTGATCGGCAACAGCACCAGCCGCTTGACCGACCCGGATATTCACGCCATCGCGGTCTATCTCAAGAGCCTCGCACCCGCCGCGCAGAACGCACCCCCCAAACCGGCCGCCGCCGCCCTCAAGGCCGGCGAGATCGTCTTCACCACGCGCTGCGCGGACTGCCACATGCCGAGCGGGCTGGGAATGCCCCGTGCGGCAAACACAGATGCGTCGAAGACGGCCCCACCGCTGGCCGGCAGCGCTGCGCTGCAAGCACCCAACCCGGCGACTCTCATCAATGTCATCTTGTACGGCGCACATGAGGCAACCCTCACCGACGGCTCGTGGCCCAAGATGAGCGGCTTCGAACTCAGCGTCGGCTTGGACGACGAACAGATTGCGGCCCTGTGCACCTATGTGCGATCCAGCTGGGGCAACCAAGCCGGGGCGGTGGACGCCGCCGCCGTCGCCGCACAGCATTGACCGCGCAGACTTGCGGCAACCTGGAGGAAACGTCATGAAAATCAGGCTGATGTTGGGCGTGATGACGCTGATTGTGGGCGTCCCGACCGTCAGCGCCGGATCCGATTGCGGCAATATCTTCGGGCAGCACTGTCTGGTCGCGCTGCCGACCGGCGTGCACATGAGCTACTTCGATATGGGTGCAGCCTCCGGCGATACGCTGATCTTATTGCACACGGACACCACCGGCGCGGTCGAATGGGCGTGGACGGCGCGCGAACTGCTTCGCCTGGACCCCGGCCTGCATCTCTATGCCCTCGATCAGCGCGGCGCGGGCGCCACCGACCTCCCCGACGACGAGCGCTGCTGGACGAATCCCAATCTCTGCATCACGCCGGCCGATCTCGCCGCCGATCTGCTGGCCTTCATGAATGCCAAGGGAATCTCCAGAGCAACTCTCGTGGGGCATGCGATGGGGGCGGGAGCCGCGCGGCTCCTCGCGGTCGATCATCCCGAACGCGTCGTCCGGCTGATACTCTCGGGCACCGGTGTTTGGCCCGCGGCGGGTGCCCCGGCGCAGCCGCACGGCATCCGGACCGACGGGATGGAAGCGCTCGGATGGCGAACAATGCTGGAGGCAAGAGGCGTTGCTTGGCCGCAAGCGGCCCTGCATATGCGCCCCATCGACATCGATCCGGACGCTGTACGGAACATCGCGCAGCATTGGGACATATCGGCGATCGCCGCCCCTGAAGTGGTCGGCGCAATTGCGGCACAGACCGCCGGGGAGTCGCTCGCGAGCTGGGGTACGCTCGATCCGACCCCCGCGCCGCCCGCTCCTCGTGAACGCCTGGATTTCCTCTCGGTACCGACACTCGTATTGTGGGGCAGCGAGGACGCAGGCCTCGACAGGGCGTCGCAGGATCGCCTGATCGAGATGCTGAGGCGAGCCAGTGATACCCACAGGGGAATGTACTTCTATTGGAAGCAGTACGGCGTGCGGCCGCCGCCGCGCTCCGGCGACAAGCACGATGCCGACGACATCGGCCACAATCTCTCGTGGGAAGCGCCGCTCGGGCTCGCCGCGGACATCCTGAGCTTCGTGCGCACGGGACAGCCGACGCGCGACCTCTACAGAACCGATGCGCCGGCCGATGTGCGCAAAATCATCGTCGAGCCAGGGAAGGCGATTATCGTGTCCTCGAGGCCGAAATGATCCGGAGGCCGTCATGCAACTTCGTCCCCTAGGCCGGTCCGCTCTACAGGTTGCCCCCCTGTGTCTCGGCGGCAATGTTTTCGGTTGGACGGCCGACGAGAAGGCGTCCTTTGCGGTGCTGGACGCGTTCGTCGCCGCAGGCCTCAACTTCATCGATTCGGCGGATGTGTATTCGGCGTGGGTGCCCGGACATCGGGGCGGCGAATCGGAAACGGCGCTCGGGAACTGGCTGAAGCGCCGCGCAAGACGGGCCGACGTCGTGATCGCGACCAAGGTGGGCATGCAGATGGCGCCCGACCGCAAGGGTCTGTCAGCCGCCCACATCGTCCGCTCGGCCGAGGAATCATTGCGAAGATTGCAGACGGATTACATCGATCTGTATTTCTCCCACTGCGACGATGCGAGCGTGCCGATGGAGGAAACGCTCGGCGCATATCAGAAGTTGATCGCCCAAGGGAAGGTGCGCGCGATTGGTGCGTCGAATTTCACTGCGGAGCGCCTGCGTAGGGCACTCGAGGTGAGCCACAGCAACGGTCTGCCGCGATACGAAGTATTGCAGCCGCACTACAATCTCTATACCCGTACCGATTACGAATCCACCCTCGAACCCCTGTGCTTGCAGCAGCGTATCGGTGTCGTACCCTACTTCGCGCTCGCCTCAGGATTTCTCACCGGAAAATACCGCACCCCCGCGGACGCCGCGAAGAGTGCGCGCGGCAAGGGAGTGGTGGAGAAGTTCCTCAATGAGCGGGGCCTCAAAATCCTCGCGGCCCTGGACGATGTGGGGCGCCGCCGGGGAGCATCGCCCGCCGCCGTCGCGCTCGCATGGGCCATGGCCCGGCCCAGCATCACCGCGCCGATCGCCAGCGCGACCACAGTCGACCAGCTCGGTGAATTGGCCGCCGCCACGCGCCTCGACCTGGATACGGCCGCAATCGAGCAGCTGAACGCCGCCGGCCGGATCGCTTAAGGCCCGGCGCGGCGACAATGGCCGTCGCTTGGCCACGCTCGAATTCAATTGCGGAATATCCTGAAGATCGATATATAGTTCGGTCAAGCCGGGCTGTTCGGCTCGAAGGCCCCGGCGAGCGCAATCACACGCAACGGAGGCTTATTGATGGCAACGAAACGCGTATCCCCTGGAACTAAGACGCGACGAAAGACGACGACCGTGGCGGCCGAGCTGACTAACGGGGCGGTAATCGACGTATTGGAATCGACGCCGGCCGGTTCCGCGGTTCTCGATCCCGACGCGCGGCGCCGGCTGGTCGCGGCCGAGGCCTATTTCCTCGCCGAGCGGCGCGGATTTGCACCCGGCAATGAACTCGGCGACTGGGTGGCTGCCGAACACGCCGTGGATTGTAGATTCCAGCGCACCAAGGTCGCCTAAGGCTGCAGTCCAGCCTTCTGCGCTGTGCAAGGGCCGCTTCCGCACGGCCCTCGGGAGGCCGTCACCATTGCATTCAAGTTCGCCTCGAACGGCCTGCGCTGCGGCACCGTTGTGCGCATCGGCTCAAGCACGAGAATTTCCCGCAAAGACATTTTCGGCCGCCCGTAGAGCACCGCAAATGCGACGCGCCCATTCGTCCTGACCCGCCTCATCGCCGATCAAATCCTGCCTTATCTCGATCTCGACGTGCGCTAGACCGCGCGCCTCGCCATGGTGGGGAATGGTGTAATCGGTCTCGTCGCTAACGAAGTACGGTTGGTTGTCGCCCACCGTCAGGCCCGACTCCCGGCGCAGCTCATCGAGCACCAGCCCGGCGAATCGCCGGTCGCGGTTGTACAGCACGGCGGCGTGCATTTCGCGCCGCACTCCCTTGAATACGTTCGTCATGCTGTGCTGGGCGACGAGGATGGAGGATCGCCCGGCGGCCGCTCTGGCATTGAGCAGCGCGCTGATGCGACGATGATAGGGATCGAAGATTTCGGCGCGCCGCGCAGCGATCTCATTGGCCTGCAAGCCCACGTTGCCCGGAATGGCGATGGACTCGCCCACCGTCGGGATGGACGAAGGAACCTTGGGGTCGCGATTGCAATCGATCACCAGCCGCGAATAATTCTGGGCCACCAGCGGCGCATCGAGCATTTCCGCAGTGCGGCGCGCCACTCCCAAGGCCCCAATATCCCAGGCGATGTGCCGTTGCAATTCGGCGGCGGGCAGCCCCAGGTCGCCCAGGCACCGGGGAATGCGGCGGCTCGCATGATCGACCACGATCACGAAATTGGATCGGCCGTCGATGCGCTCTTCGATGAACGGCGCGGGTTCATCGGCGTCCAGCAGCCGATAACCCGCGCCTGCGGCGCCTGAGGGCGGCTTGCGCGAAAGTGTCACGACAGGTACGCATCCCGTATTGTCACGTGCAACGCCCTAACACTATCACGCCCCGCACCGACTGTCGGCAACGGCTACACTTGGGTGGTCGACAATAAGAGAGGCATATCCGTGTTCCCGTGGCTGCGCTTGATTCGTGTCGCATTCGGCCTGATTGGCGCACCCAGAGTCGGCCTGCTTTCGACAACGCGGGTACGTCTGCGCGTTTGGCCGAACGACCTTGACGCCAACTTCCACGTCAACAACGGCAGATATCTCGCGCTTGCCGATATCGGCCGCCTGCAGTGGTTCGTGCGAACGGGGGCCCTGAGCGTTGCAAGAAAACAGCAAGCGTTTCCGGTGGTGGGGGACGCCATCGCCAAATTTCGCCGCGATCTCAAGGTATTCCAAAGCTTCGAGATCCAAACCCGCCTGCTCGGCTGGAATGAAAAGTGGGGCTTCATCGAACATCGCTTCGTGCGCAATCATCGCGTCATCGGGGTGGTTGCCATTCGAGGCGTTTTCAAAGGTCCGGATGGGCCTCTCGATCCGGGAGTGCTTCTGACTGGGCTTGCGCATGCGTCCCCATCGCCGAAACTTCCCGAGTGGGCGGATTGCTTTCAGCAGAGCAGCGAACTATTGAGCAAAATCCTGCGCGAAGAAGAGCGATCGCATGGTCCGGGCGCAAAGAAGGGTTGACGCCACGAAAATGCGACCTCTATTGTTCGGCGCAATACAGGCGACTCGGCAGCGAGCAGACCTGTCCACCGTTCGTGTACCACTCGGAGCCATCGGTTCCGTAAGAGATCCCTTTGGGTGAGTAGCCTCCGCTAGTGTCCGCGCTTGACCATGCCTGACAGTTGTTCGGACCGGCATTGAAGGAAACCGCGTCGGCAAAGCCTGTAAACACCGTTGAGGTGTCCACATTGTTGCCGGCAGAGACTCCAAAGCTGTCGTGGATGTCGTTCTCGATGTTTTCGCCGAAGGTCGCCGCCGCGTTCGTCGTAGCGATCACCACATTGCCGTTCACTTGATAGTACGTCGTGTCCGGTTTCAAGACCCAGTCAATGGGCGTTATCGCATCGCGAGTCATCCCGTCCACAAGGATGGCCTTATAGGTTCCCGTTGCAGGCTTTGCCGTGTCCGTCTCGCAAAAATTATCCGCCTTGGCGATGGCGTTGGCGCCGGTCAAGTCAGTATCGTGAAGGAAATCTCCGCCGTGAAGGCGGTCCGTTGCGAAAATCCTAAGACCCAAAACGGGCTTGGGCGCTGGCGTGCTGCCGCCGCCGCCACCGCACGAACAAAGCAATATGGTGAGCCAAACAGCAGACACGCGCAGCGCAGGATGAAACATTGGAATCCCTCGTTTTTGGTCCAAGACTGGCAGATGTTATCCGATTTACGATGTGCTTTAGCTGTATACGGAACCCATCAGGGCAGGATACGTGGCCGGTGGTCGTCAATGCTAGGGGACAACGTGTTGGCGTCGCGGGCCAGAAGCCAGCGGCCGTCGGGCTGTTTGCGGTATATGGTGATCCGATGACCGGCCAGCTCCATTGCTTCTCCGCCGGCGCGCGGTGTTACAGATAACGAATCCCTGCACTGTGTGTAGGCGACTTCGCCGACGATTACAACCTCTTCCAACTCGCTGATGCAATGGACCCGAAATTGTTGGTGGGCGGCCGAGAAGCCGACGGGGAATCCGTGTCGGCCGAACGGCGCTTGGCCTGGATTCAGAAACACCACATCGTCCGCCATCAACGTGAGCAAGCGTACGAGATCGCCGGCGTTGACTGCATCAATCCAAGTCGTGTGCACTTCACGAATAGCTCGTTCATCGGAACCCATCTGCAACCTCCACATCTGCACTGCCAAGACAGTTCGATCGCGCGACAATCAGGGCGCCGGTCAGCATAGATCGGCATCTAGGCCGGCGAGAGCATCCCGAATGCTAGCTTGCGCATGGGCGTAGGCGGGTAGCAATACACCCTTGCCCCGGCCAAGCGAGCTTAGTGCCCTAGAAAGCGGCTTATGGATGCCGCCGCCCATACCAAGCACTTGCCTCTCGGGTAAAGAGCAAATAAGCCGCGGCTGCCCGACAACCCCATATCGTCATCAACCTTGGAATATAAAATGGGGAATGCGCAACAGGTCTACCAATGTAATAAAGGTAATCCTCCACCGCCAGCAGCGGGACTATCAGGAAGGTGCATGCGAGCAGGGCGATGCGGGCGGCTCTACTTCTCTTGACGATGAAGTAATTTACCGTCACCCAAAATGCTAGCCCGATCGGAGAGGTGAACTTGCTATACGGCGAATGCGTCCAACTTAGGACAATCCCGAGTCCATAGAGCGGCACGGCAGTCCAAAGCAACACGACAGCAATTCGAACTGTGAGCGGCATCCGCCCACGGTCGTTCCAAGGCTCAGTTTCCGTGATATCAGCGACCGCGGCTTTTGGTGGCGCGTAGACGTTAGATTGATCGTTCACGCCAGGCCAGTCTCCGTCGATCCGCGGGGTGGAAGCACGACGATTTATCTGAACTATATCCTCATTTGAATGACGGGTTTGCGGCAGATGAAGCGATGTGATGAAGGTCCGTTCTTGACGTCCCCTTACGGGACCGAGGCTATGAATGATTCACGTTGAACCATGTCGGCAGTCCGGAAACAGACGCCCAGGTTGACCCAGGGCTGTCGGACACGTACAGCGGCTTTCGGGCATTCAACTCCTGGGCAAATGGTTATTCCGGGCTTGCCGGTTCCCACAGCTCGATCGGATTACCTTCCGGATCATGCAGTCTGGCGAATCGCCCATAGGGATATTTCTCAGGATCCACCTTCACCTCAATGTTGGACTTGCGCAGCTGCGCGACCATCGCGTCCAAACTTCGAACTCGAAAGTTCACCATCCATGTCTGCTGCTTCGATCCGAAATAGTCCGTATCCATCGCAAACGGGGTGAATGCGCTCGCGCCGGCGGCTTGTTGCCACACTCGATGGTCAATCCCGAGATTGACTTGATACCACTGCGCCAATTCTTTGGGGTCGCGGCTCCGGAAGAATAGTCCGCCGATGCCCAGTACGCGTTCAGGCGGCGTATTCATCTGCACCTCCACGCCTCGGTCAGTTGCCACACTCTCAGCAGTTCTAACGGCGGCCAGCGCAGCTGCGCCGATTATCACCGTTCTACGATCGATCGGCATATTTGGTACCCCCACTGTCATTCCAAGAATGATCTTTGGATTGTCTGCCGTTGTGTTCACCATGAATTGATATCCCAACAAACGTATCCTCGCGGCGGACCAGCATCAAGTGACTGCGCTTGGACTCAGGTGTGGGGATCCCGCTGCTCAGGCTTCTCGCCGCGGCCCGCTGATCCGGATGAAGCTACTGTCTTCTCGCCCTCCGCAACCTTACTCCGTGTCTGTATATACGCTGACGCTCCAAAGTACGAGGCGATGACCACCCCGACTATGCTCGTAAAGCTGGTGATGAGCGTGTCGCTGATTGCTGAATGCGCCTCGGGCAGAAGTGCCTGAGTCGCAATGCTGAGAAGCACAAGATAGACGATAACGATCGTTCCGGCCAGTGCCGAGCGCATTGAAGCCTCGCTAATCGGAGCCTCGGGACCCTCGCCATGACCTAGCATCAGCAAACTTGAAAATGTAATCGCGGCAACGGAAATGACTATCAACGCCACAATGGCGGTGTTCTGAAATCGGTACATAAGCCAATAGCCAATGGAGCTTACCGCCACTATCAGTAGCGCCATGCCGACGAGGATTCCTGATGTTGATGGTCGCCGCATACCTGCCCCTCTGAACCAATACCCCTACACGCCGGGCACGATGCGCACATCGCGGATGGCGCCATCGCCCAGCGCCGCGAGCGCCTCTCGATAGCTTGGGCTGTCGTGTGTCGCAATGGCACGCTCGATCGAATCGAATTCGATCACCACGACCCGCTCCCGCTGGCCGGCCTCATACGCCTTGGCGGCGGTTCCACGCGCGATAAAGCGCCCTCCGCCCGACTCGATGGATGGACCCGCGAGCTTGGCGTAAGCCGCAAGTTTGGCGGGATCCGAAATCTCGCGATAACAGGTAATCCAATACGCTTTGGCCATGAGAGCTGCGTCCTCGCGCGGTGAGAAGCGTCAATGTGCCTGGACCGGCTTTCGCCACCAACGCATCAGAAGATTATCGAGTGAGAGGTCTCCGCCGCCCGCGACCGCCAACCACAGGAACAGGGCGAGATACTCAAACTCGTCGAATCCCAGCAGCGTCTCCAACGAATCGACGTCGCCCCATTTGGCGGCGCGGATGGCGACGATCATGGTGACGCCCAGGGCGCCGGCGGAGATACGTGTGAGAAAGCCAAGCAACAGGAACAGACCGCCTAAGAATTCAATTCCGGAAGTGAGCGGCGTAAAGAAATTGGGAAACGGGATCCCCCAGCCGATGAAATTTTCGGTCACCTGCGGCAAATTGTTGAGCTTGCCCCAGCCGCTCCAGAGAAACACCCAACCCACCGTAATTCGCGCAAACAGCGGCGCGAGCCACATCAGGTGGGTGGCAACCCGCTCGGGCCAGCCAATGAGCCAATCGATCAACTGCCGCATGCGCGTCTCCGTTTGGATGGTGCTTGAGCGCGTTCAGCCGTCATTATGGCATGAGTGAACGCGACGACGCACGCGGGGCCGGCTGCGGGAACTAGCGCTTGAGTTGGAACCGAACGCGGAACGCATAGCAGGAGTTCACGGGTCGGCCATCTTCCGTCGTCGCGCGATAGTGTCCGGACCCCGCTCTTGCCAACTTCAGCGCACCCTCATCGAGCCGAGGACTGCCTGTGCCTTGCAGGGTGGTCGGCTCGGATGTGAGCCGTCCCTTTGCATCCACACAAACCTTCACGGTGGCAATTCCCTGCTCATCCATTCGTCTCGCTTGCGGCGGGTAGAAATCGTCGGTATTGGGGAACCCGACCCCCGGGCCTCCCAGTACTTGATTCACTGTTTGGGGAGGTGATGGTGGGGTTGACGGCGGCGGGTCCTGAGCAGGTTTTGCCGAAACCACAGTGGGTGGATCCGGTTCCGTCGGCAGGACAAGATCGATTGGCGGCACACGGAGCTTCACATCGTTGAAACGCGGGTCCGGCAGTCGCGGCGTAAACTCGTGAGGGCGCGGATTGTCGATCAGCCGGTTCACCAGCGGCTCTGGAGTTGCGCTGCGGTGAATATGGGAGAGCGTGTTCATCAGCGCGTAAAAGAGCAGGCCGTGCAACGACAGCACAATGAACAGCGTGCACGAACGCCGCGAGAAGTAGCCCGAGTCGTGTTGGGCGTAGGTGCCCGTCAACTTCCCCGCTACGGCCGGGCCGGCCGCCGGAACGCTTGAGGGTTGGAACTCGATGGCGATCACCTGCGTCGCCCAACAACAACCGAGGGCGAAGCGCAGCCGGGACATCGCGGATGGTCGCGCCGCGCAATCGGCGAGCCACTCCTCTTCCAGCCGTTGCGACAGCGATTCCGGCGCGCCCCGTGCCGCGCGACGAATCAACCGTTGACCGATCAGGTCCATCCAGCCCGAATGGCCGCGAGAGTGGACCTTCACTGCCGGCACCGACCTCACACTGCGCTGGCTCATGCGAGAACTCCTCGATTGAAGCTTGCGAACACTTCGCCGGCACGCCGCAGACCGGTCGAAGTCAGCCGATACAGCCGCCGTCGGGGGCGTCCTGCGCTCGAAGGATCGATCGACTCCCATTGGCTGACAAACCAACCGGCCGATTCGAGTCTTAGAAGAATGGGGTATAGAGTTCCCGATGCGATGCCGCAACGTTCATGCACATCCGCGCCCGACAGTTGCTCCGCGGGGCTCTCCAGGAATAGCTCCAGCACCTTCAAGGTTTGGAGGGACATTCGCACGTTACGATCTTTCTTACCCATAGTCGTAAGTCTACATAGGGGTCCGCAGAAACGCAAGCCTTGTGATGCGATCCGGCCGGGCGCGCCGATTCAAAGGAGAGGGAGCTTCTTTTGCCTTCGATAAAGCCACAAGAGCAGCGCCATAACAGAGCCTCCCGGCAGAACCAGTTCCATCGCTGCATAGGGCGCCAATTTCCGCAGCTTCGCGGCAACGACCATTGCATGGACCCTCAGAGTCCGCCACGCAGGCGCCCACCCCGCATGACCGCCGCAGCGTGGCATTTCGATGCTAGACCGACAACAGCGCGAACTGGACGACAAGCACCGACGCAACCGTGGCAGCGACGGCGAGAAGCGCTTGCGCGAACCGGATAATGAAGGCTTCGTTTGTCATGTGCATACTCCGTTGATTGAATCGATCGAACGGTGGACAGATTGCGCCGCCCGCCGATGCACAACAAACACAATGCCTGATCGATCGTTAAGAATGACTTAACGCACACCTGGCCCGATTCCGCCGGCCATGCGCGTACAATCGACGCCATGCTGAGAATCTCCCTGTGCGCGCTTGCCCTGAGTCTTGCGGCGTTGAGCCGCGCCGCAGAGCCCGTGATCGACAATGACCGGGTCACGGTCTGGGATACCGCCGGCGCATTGCCGCCCGCACGGCATGACTTCGTCGCCGTCTCGTTGTCGAAAAAAGGCACGGCTATCTTCGGTCGTCGAGGCGAGATTCCATCCAAGGACGGCGCGCGAACCGTGGTCATCGAGCTGAAGGACAATTCGCCGGCGCCGATCCCCAACAACACCGCCTATCCGCTTGCGTTCCCGCGGCCACATGCGAAGAAGCTGCTGGAAAACGCCCGGGTCGTGGTCTGGAACTCGGTTTGGCGGCCTGGTGAGCCCACCCCCATGCACTTTCACGACAAAGATGCGGTGGCGGTGTTCGAGGCCGACGGCGCCCTTCAATCCGTCCATGCGGATGGCAAGAAAACCGACTTTGAAATCAAATTTGGGGATGTGCGATTCAGCCGCCGGGACCGCGCGCACAGCGAGCTGCTGCTGCGTGGGCAAGCACGCGCGGTCATCATCGAGCTCAAATAGTCCGGCCGGTGATATCGCCCGGCCTCAAACGGCGCGAAGCGCCGTCGTGACCGGTACCCGAGCCGCGCGCAGCGCGGGCAGTAATCCGCCCAGCAGGCCCATCCCCAACGCCCAGAAGACGCCGAGTTCGGCGAGAGCCGGGGTCACCGCAAGCTGGAAGCTGAAGCCGAAGGGACTGGCCGACAATCCGTTGAATAAGGCCCATGACAAGGCGCACCCCAGCAGCGCCCCCGGCAGCGACCACAATATGGACTCGATCAGCGTGGAGACCACGATGGGGCCGGGACCGAAGCCGATGGCCCGCAAGGTGGCGAGCTCGCGGCGCCGCGAGTCGACTATCGCGTACAGGGAATTGACGGCGCCCAGGGTCGCGCCGATCGCCATGATGGTACCGACGAAGTAGCTGGTGAAGTTCAGGATGGCATTGAGTTCCTTGTATCCGTCTTCCATGACATCGCGCTCACGCTTGGCCTCGAGGCGCAAGGCCGGATTGCCCTTGACGGCGTCGCGGAACGCGTCAAAGGCCGCGGCAGACTGCAACCTCACCGACACCGAGCTGTAGCTGTTGCGGCTGAATGTGGACATGATGCTGTCGACGTCGGCGAATACGACGCATTGTTGCTCCTGTCCCAGATCGAAGTGGCCGACGACGCTCCAGTCCATGCCGTGAATAGGGCGCCGGTCGCCGATTTCGAATCCGGTGAACTGGCGAACGCAGGCATTGCCGGCGATCAGCTCATGCAGACCCGTTTGAAACATGCGGCCGCTCGTGAAGCGCATCTCCGGTCGGTACTCGGTCACGGTGGGCGTAGTGCCGATCAATGGAAAAAAGATTCGCTTGCCCAGTCCGCGCCTGCGGCCTTCGACAGGGAGCTCGGACTCGAAGACGACGATGGGCTCGCCCTGCGCGCCTCTCTGTATGCCCGGCAGCGCGAGGACGGCGGCGGCCTCCTCTCTGGAGATGTCGCTCTGCCACACCCGCGCACCGGAGGTGATCAGAACGACGCGGTCGGCGCGAACGTTGCCCATCTCCTGCCTGCGCGCACCGGTGCCCATGGCGAGCATGGAGACGAGCACGCCGACGGCGCATGTGACGCCGACGATGATCGTCAATACGGACGCCGGGCGCTGCCGGACACCCGAGAGGTTCACGAACAGCATGGCGAGACTCTGTCGTGCGAAGTTCATGCGGTGCCGCTAGCGGATTGCCAGCGCGGTGGCGATTTTCAACCTGGCGGCAAGGAACGCCGGCACCGCGGCGCTGATGACGGCTACCGATGCGGCGCAGGCCAGGCCGGCCACGGCCACGGCGGCGGGCATCGACAGACCGGGTACGAACTTCGAGGCGAACGGAAAAACCAGCATGGCCAGCGCCAATCCGCAGGCGCCGGCCGCGACGAAGATCACCGTCGCCTCCGCGAGCACGAAAATGAATACTGCACCATCGGAAAATCCCAGAGTCTTCAGAACCGCCAACTCCGGAGTGCGTTCACGGATCGATTGCATCGTCATGGTGGCGGTCGCGAACAACAGCGCCACGAGCGTCGCGCTCACGATGGCACGGATCAAGAAATTCAGATCGCCGATCGACTGCATCTCGGATTGGGCCAATTCACGCAGTGATTCGCTGCGCGTTTCGTTCGAGGAATTGGCGAAACGCCGGTCGATTTCGTCGGCCACCGCCGCCGCGAGTTGCGGATCGGAAACCACGGCGTTGAAATGCTTGACGGTACCCTTTGCGGCCATGCGGGCCTCATCGAAGTAGTCATAGTTGATGAGCAGGGTGTCTCCTCCGGCACCGACGTCGCTGTCGGTGTAGGTGCCCACGACATCGAATGCCCAGTCCGTCGTGCCGTCCATTTGCGCCGTGGTGGACTTCAAAGGGATGTGATCGCCGACCTTCCAGCCGTACTTCTTCGCCAGTCCCTCCTTGATGATGGCTCCCGTCCGCAACTTGCGGAACGCGGCGGCGGTTTCGGGCGCAATGGTGAAGGTGAACGCCGCAAGCCAGCCTTCGCTGGGACGTATCGCAACGACGCCTAATTTATGACTGGAATCTTGAAAGGTGGCCGGGAACAATTCCACGGGGATGGCCGTTTTCACGCCCGGGACGGACTTGATCCCCTCGAGCAGGCTCAAGGGCAGTGGGTCGATCAGACTGAGGCTGCCGTGCACCAGCAGCAGGTCGGCGCGCGCCTCGCCGATGAGGTGTTCGACACCGGTTTTCAGCCCCTGGAGCGCCCCGAACAGCGCGAAGGCCACGCTGACCTGCAGAAAGATCAGGATGGTGCGTCCGGGCTTGCGCCAGATGCCGTACCATATGAGCGGCAGGTATTTCATTCCGTGGCCTGAACCCGAGCATCCCTTTTGGGGTCGATGCAGAGATCATCGCAGGCACCCATCATTCGCTCAAGTGTCGGTCCGCGGCACGAATACGCACTGCATCCCTGCGGATTGCGCGGCCTGAATTCCCAGCGGACTGTCTTCGAACACCAAGCACTGCACGGGCGGCACGCTCAGTCGCCGGGCCGCCTCCAGAAAGGGATCCGGGAAGGGCTTACCCCGAGCGTAGTCCTCGGCGCAGACGACGGCGCTGAAGAGCGGACGGATACCAACGGCATCGAGGGTTCGCTCGATCTGCCGGCGAAAGCCTCCGGAGGCGACCGCCAACGGTCTGATCCCGTGCCAGCGCCGCGCGACCTGCACCACTGCCTCGATGGGCTTTACTTCCCCGATCATCTCGAGGAAGTACCGCTCCTTGCGTTCGGCGGCCTCTTGCACATCCCCCACGTTCAACCCGTGCTCATCCCGCAGCAGCGCCAAGATTTGCGCTGTCGGCTTGCCGCCCAATTGATAGAACAGCTCCTTCGGAAATGACCCGCCGAACTCCGCAACGATCCGCGTCCAGGCGCGATAGTGCAGCGGCATGGTGTCCGCCAAGGTGCCGTCGCAATCGAATATGTATGCACCGAAGGCGCGTGTGGGAACAACGAGGTTCATCAAGGACCCTGGGCATGATTCAAGCGATGGTTCGATTCTACGCGAGGATCGCTTCCATGCTCGGACTCGCAGGGGATTGAGCATGCGAACTCCTCACCGATCCCCTTGGCGGCGCAGGCCTGGATGGACTAGAACCGAATGGAGATCGCCGTGAGCCAGCCGGGAGTCCGGTCGAGGATCCACGCCTCCACCGATTTGTCCGCTCCGGTCGCAATCAGCAGGCCCAGGATCAGCATGACCAATCCCAGCAGCTGCTTGCCGAATCGGCCCGCGTTCAGCAAGCGGCCGCGCATCTTCGTCATGCTGGCGCGCGACAAGGACCCAAGCACGACGAGCGGCGCGGCGGCACCGATGCCGAAGATCAGCATGAGAAAAGCGATTTGCCTCAAGTCCTTGCCCTGGCTCGCCAGGGTGGTCGCGGCTCCCAACGTCGGCCCGACACATGGGCTCCACATAACGCCCAGTAACAATCCGACGACCATCTGCCCCGTGAGTCCGTCCAAGGTCACGCGCGTGAGCAGTCGGTTGCCTGAATTGCTCAAGCTGCCGGTCGCGCGCGCAAACAGCAGTTGCAATTTTGGCACGAGCAGTATCAGACCGAAAACCGCCAGGATCGCTGCGCCCACGGTGCGAAACGTGCCTGGATCGAGGCCGAGCGAAGCACCCGCCGTGGCAAAGAACAAGCCGACGAGAGTGAACGACAGAGCGAGTCCCGCCCCGAGCGCCACAGCTCCCCAACGGTGCGCGTTGACCGCCGAAGCGATCAACACCGGCACCAGCGGCAGCACGCACGGCGACAGGGTCGACAAGACGCCCGCGAGTAACCCCAGCCCGTAGGTTCCGGTCCCGAAATTCATGAAGCGCTATTCGTCAGGAGAGGGCATGTCGCAGAAGCGCGGCGAGACTGTCCCGCTGCGTCTCGCCGGTCGAGCGTGCAACCTCCTTGCCGTCCTTGAACACCACGATCGTGCTCTGCTGGTTGACGCCGAAGGATTTGCGCAATGCCTTCTCCGTGTCGAAGTCCGCAACGAACAGGGTCAGGGCCTTCAGCGCCGGGGATTGCAGCAGATCTTTCAGCACCGGCGCTTGCGCGCGGCAGGTGGGGCACCAATCGGCGTGGAATACCACCGCGACCGGCTTGCCGGCGGCCCGCATCGAGTCGAATTGAGCCTGGTTGAAGGGAGTCTCCGCAGCGGATGCGAAGCCTGCGATCAAAAACACGGTGACCGAACCGACGAGAGCGGCGAACGATTTCATGGGCATCTCCAATGGCAATGGCTTTAGAGTTGACCGTGAACAGTGCGCGATTATTTCACCGCGCAAGCCTTATTTCGGATCGGCGCCCCGTCCGCCAGGGGTCCGCACTGCGAAGCCGCTCGCTGTTGACTGACGTGTCGATGGCAAGCTACGGTCCCGTTCCGTTGCCACGGAGCCCTTCATGCACACACTCGCCAGAATCATTGTAATACTCGCCGCAGCGGTCGCAATGAGTGCCTTCGCGGATGTTCCGAACGATCCCGCATTGGTCCGTCCACTATCGGTCGGCGCACGTGCGCCGGCCTTCGCGGCCCAAACGGCGGAGGGGGCGGTTCGACAATTCAGACCGGGCGGCTACAGCAAGCCGACTATTGTGATCTTCTACCGGGGTGGCTGGTGCCCGTACTGCAACATGCAGCTGAGCGACCTGCGCTTGGTTGAGCCCAAGCTGCGCGAGAGCGGGTTCGAGATCGTCTTTCTGAGCACGGACCGGCCCGCATTGTTGTATTCGAGCCTCAAGGCTGCAGACATCCACTACACGTTGCTGTCCGACAGTCATATGGACGCCGCGAAAGCCTTTCACATTGCCTACCATTTGGATGATGCCGCGATCGCCAAGCAACGCGAGTACGGCGTCGATCTTGAGTCGACGACGGGTACGTCGCTGCACGAGCTGCCGGTGCCCTCCGTCTTCATCATCGACACCTCCGGCACCATCCGATTCGTGTACTCGAACCCCGACTACACGGTGCGGCTGGGTGCCGAGGCGCTGTGGAAGGCTGCCGCTCCCTACGCGACGCGCAAATAAGGCTTGATGCAAGCGTTCTAACCCACAACGCATTGGCGGTGTTGTCGGCAGTCGTCGGTGTTTGGCCGCCGATGTGGACTCATGCGTCGGCGATGCTGTCTTGCTCAGCCGCATCCGGACCGTTCAGCTGCACGGTCCTGTTGTCGAAGATCATGGTTTGCTTGTGGATCGGCGAGAAAGCGTCCCATAGCGGCATGCGGGGATGATTCGGGTCGCCGGTGCGTGCAAACTGTATCCACGCGTCGCTCATGACTGCTGCGAGCGCGCGCGCATCCGGCCCTCCTCCGGTCATATTTTCGCAGCGATCGGTGTTGTCGAACACGAATGGAAGCTCGGCGCAGTGAAAGGCCCGTGGCCGGCCGCTCAGAATGGGCGTACGCCAGGTGAACCAATATAGATAGGCAGGCGCACCGGCCAGCGCTGCCTTTGCGGCCGCCTGCGCTATCGCGGACTGCCTAATCCCCGATGCGCCGATGTGTGACCACAAGTCGAACGGAGACGCGTGCGGCGATCGTTGCTTGAACGCCTCGATCACCCGGGGTGTTCTCTCGCCGTAAGCCGCTCGAACCCGTTGCTCGAGCCCCGCCACGGTCATCGCTTCGACTTCTGGGTGATTTATCGCCGTGATGAATTCGTTGAGCGTGCTGCCGATGATCATGGGGACGCCGGCGGATAGAGTTGAGGCCTGCGGATCGAAGGGATGCCCCGGCAATATGCGGCCGTCGACGACCGGGGTAAACCCAAGGCTATCCGCTATCCGCCGAAAATTGGGAAGAGTCCCTTTGGGAACGGAGGCGTGCTCGCGCAAAACTTTGTCGCCTGCTTGAATGAGTTTTTCGTGGGGCAGCGTCTGAATCCCGTGGATGGTTGATTGGTTGAGGCCTAGTTCGGATATCAAGTCAGCGAGTTGACGCGACTTCTCCTCGGAGCCGAGGCGCAGCATTGAACCGCTCTCGACGATGGCGCGGTGAAACAGCCCGGACGCTGCAACACCGTTACCGCACTTGGGTCTCCCCCAAATCCTTCGATGTTATCCCGCACCCACTCAAGGGCGGCCACGATGTCGAGCATGCCGAGGTTGGCGGACGACGCGTAACGGTCGCCATAGTGCGCGAGGTTCAAGTGCCCCAGGACATTCAGGCGATGATTGAGCGAAACGACCACCACGTCGCCGCGCCGGGCGAGATTTTCGCCATCATAGGATTTTAGCTCATGGCCCGAACCTGTGGAAAATCCGCCGCCGTGCAGCCAAACCATGACGGGGCGCTTCTTGCCGCCGGCCGCCGTCGTCCAGACATTGATTCGAAGGCAATCCTCGCTTTGGATGCCATCGTCCCAGCAGAACATGAATGCCTCCTCGTCGTTGGCCCAGCCCTGGCGCGGCGCCTGCGGAGCTACGCTGCCGTATTGCCGCGAGCTGCGCACGCCGCTCCACGCCTTGACCTTGACGGGCGGCATGAAGCGGTTCGCTCCCTCGGTACTTTCGGCGTAGGGAATGCCCTTGAAGGTCTGGATTCCATTGCGCACGTAACCGACGACCTTGCCGCTTGCCGTATCGACGACAGGCGCGCCGTCCGCGGCGACCACCGAGCTCCTGCCAGGGTTGCCGACGATGCTCGATCGGGCAGGCGTCTTTTCGGCGGCCGTTGCCGGCATCAGCGTGGCCGAGGCCAACCCTCCCAACAGAGCGGCGGTCTTGCGCAGCGCCGCCCGCCGCTGCAGGAGGCGATCACTCTCATCGGCGGAATCGCTCGCGGGCGCTTGTGATCGATACATTGGAACTCCGATATCCCTGCAGTCCTCGATTCGTCGGGACTATACTCTTCGGTAAGCATGGGGCCGCGTCAATCAATGCCAAGCAATGCACCGGCAGTTGAGTCGCACGGAACGCACAAAGACTCCGATACGCCGCCGTCGCGGGTCGACTGGGAAACCGCCGCCCAGGTCGGCAAATGTCTGCTTCTTGCAGTCGCGTGCTTCGCGGGCCTCTCGGTCACCACCATACTCGCCAGGGTCATCGATCCCCGCGTCGACATGTACGGCTCTCGGTTGGCGGTACCGTCGCTGTTTATCGGCGTGAGCGTCGCCGGTCTGATGCTGGGCGGCAGGCGGCTGTGGCCGGCGATATTTATGGCGGCGCTGGCAGGGTCGTTGGCGTTGCTGCATGAACCACTGCTGTACGCAATCTACTATGGTGCAGAAAACGTGTTGGTGGTCCTGATCATCGTGGCGTTGCTGACGCGCTGGCGATTCAGCCGCGGCTTCGACCGGTGGCAGGATCCACTGCTCTTATTCGGGGCTGCGATCGTGGGCGGCATGTTGATAAGCGCGCTCACCTTCGTCGGCTTCATGGCCTATCAGTGGCTGCGGCCGGGCGAACTGAGCCCCGCATTGACCGCCCTGATCACGAACCCGGCCGGGGGTACCCCGGTGGTGACCGGCGCATTTCTCGCGGGGCTCGCACGCTGGGGGGCTGACAGAGCCGCCGGTGTGGTGCTGTTCGTGCCGCTGCTGGTTGCCACACCGCCCATCATGCGCACCCTGCGAGGCCGCGGCGTCGAGGCGGTGTTCTGGTGGGCGGCATTGCTCGGTTGGGTGGCCTGCCTGTTCACTTTGCGCGAGGTTGGTGCGCGTTTGCCGCTTGTGGCCATGGCGCTCGTGCTGCTGGTATGGGCGGTGGTGCGCTTCGGTGTGGCGATGTCCTCCGCTGCAATTTCCGTCTGCGCCATGGCGGCGACGTTCAGCTTCGCACTGCAGCGCGGCGTTCTCACCACGATCGAGCTCAACGAAGGCGTCGATGCGTTGTGGGGCTTTTTGCTGCTGCTCGCCGGTATAGGCATGTTCCTGACGGCGCTGCTCGCGGAGCGGCGGCGTGACCGCGAGCGGCTGATCGCCGCCGCCGAGCGCTACCAGAGACTCTTCAAAGCCAACCCGTCGCCGCTGTGGCTGGCCGAGCCCGGTGGCGGCCGCATCCTGATGGTCAATGACGAGGCGCTGCGCCAATACGGTTATTCCGAGAACGAGTTTCTGGCCATGACGGCCGCTCAACTGGCTGTGGAACCCGGCATGAACACAGCGCCTGCGCAGGGTCCGGGCGGGACTCGCTTGGCGCAGCATCGCACGCGCGGCGGCGCGCACATCGATGTTGAACTGCTGTCGTCCCCCATCGAACTCGAGGGCCGCCTCGTGGAGCTGTGCTGCGCCACCGACGTCACCGCGCGCAGGGAGCTTCGCTCGCGAATTCTCTCGGCAGCTGCCGTCGAGCGCGAACGGCTCGCGCATGAGCTGCACGATGGGCTCGGGCAGGTTCTTGCGGGTCTCAGTCTCGGTGCGCAATCGGCCGCGGCGCGCGCTGCGCGCGGCGCGGGCATCGATGCCGCGTTCGTCAGCTTCCTCGTCGACGCCGGCAATCAGGCGGCGAATCTGTGGCGACAGCTCACCCGCGGCGTATCGCCGCTGCAGGATGCAAACGGCGACCTGCTCGAGGCGTTGCGGCGCCTCCCCGGTTCACTGCCGCCGGGGTCCGGCCCCGCTCTGGATGTGGAGATCGACTCTCAAGCACCGCTTGACCTCTCGCTCGAGCGCGGCGAACATCTGTATCGCGTGGTGCAGGAGGCCGTCGCCAATTCCTTGAAGCATGCGCGTGCCGCGCACATTCACATTCGCGTCGGCGTGACGACGGATGCCGTGCGGGTCGACATCGAGGACGACGGCATCGGCATCGGCCCGGAGGTGCTGCGCACGAAGGGTTTGGGAATGCGCTCCATGGAGCTGCGCGCAGGAGCCGTCGGCGCCGCCATCGAGGTGGCTCGAGGTGCCGGCGGAGGCACTGTCGTCCGCTTAGAGTGCCCTCAGCAGGAACGGACGGAGACTCGAACCCAGGAATCTCCGATCCAGGACGCGGCGATCCAGCCGTACACCGGGATCATCGAAAAAGATGCGTCGACACCGACGATTGATCGGTCGGCAGCCGTCTACGCCGCCCGGTGCATGCTCCTGGCCGTCGCGTGTTTTGCGGGCTTGACCGCCAGTGTCGTTCTGACCCGAATCACCGATCCACATGTGGACATGAATAATAGCGCACGGCTGGCGGTGCCCTCGCTATTGGTCGGCGTCGGCGTCGCGGCACTGATCCTGGGCGGCAAACGCTTGTGGCCGGGAATAGCCATGGGCGCGCTTCTCGGAATGTCGGTGTTGTTCCATGAACCGCTGGCGTACTCAATCTATTACGGCGGCCTCATGACGGTTGCAATTCTGACCACCGTCGAACTGCTGACGCTCTGGCGATTCAGCCGCGCCTTCGACCGGTGGCAGGATCCGCTGCTGTTGTTTGCAGCTGCGATCATCGGCGGCTGTGCGATCAGCGCATTCGATTTCGTCGGCATCATGACCTACCAATGGCTGCGACCCGGCGAGTTCGCCCCAACCTTGGCAGCCCTGATTACCAACGCCGCCGGCGCCACTCCGGTCGTGACGGGGGTATTTCTCGCGGCGCTCGCGCGCTGGGGCGCAGACAGCGTCGCCGGTGCGGTGCTGTTCGTGCCGCTCATGATCGCGACACCCCCGATATTGCACACGCTGCGGGGCCATCGCGCCGAGGCGGTGGTCTGGTTCCTATCGGTGCTCGGATGGGTGGTCTGCATGTTCGTACTGAGCAATGTCGGAGCACGCTTACCGCTCGTGGCGATCGCGCTGGCGCTGCTCGTGTGGGCTGCCGTGCGCTTCGGTGTGGCGATGGCCTCGCTTGCCACCTCCATTTGCGCCATGGCCGCCACCGTCAGCTTCGCATCGCAGCGGGGTGTATTGACCACGGTCGGACTCAGTGAGGGTATTGATGCGCTGTGGAGCTTTCTGCTGCTGCTGGCAGGCATTGGGATGTTTTTGACGGCACTGCTCGCAGAGCGCGATCGCAGGCTTCGTGAGCTCACCGACACGGCGCAGCGCGCCCGCCGCCTGTTCGAACGCGACCCCCATCCCTTGTGGGTTCAGGACCGCGCCACCGGTCGGATTCTCATGGTCAACGAGCGGGCGGTCGCCCGTTACGGCCACTCGGAGAAGGAGTGGTTGGCCATGACGGATGAGGCGTTGGCGGCGGGCGCAGCAGGCGGCCACGCCGCCCGCCCCTCCGAAGAATTTGCGCGGCTCGAGACTCGCCATCGCCTGAGGAGCGGGGCCTCGATCGATGTCGAATTGTCGATTGCCCCGATCGACATGGACGGTCGGCCGACATTGCTGTGTTTCGCCATCGATGTGACCGAGCGCAACGCGCTGCAACGCGGCTTCCTCGAGGCAACGGATCTCGAACGCCGTCATCTCGCCAATGAATTGCATCGCGGTCTCGGGCACACGCTTGCGCAGCTGGAGGTCGCCGCCAAGAGGCTCGAGGACTGGGACGGCACCGGTCAGGTGGATGCGAACGCCATACAACTCCTCGCACAGGCGAGCCGAACCGCCGCGGAAGCCTGCCGTCAGGCGGCCCACAATGTGGCTGTCAAGGCGAACTAAGCGGGACTCTCGCTCATGCGCTTCGATTCAGCAGCCGCCACTCCTTCACGAACGCGACGAATGCGTCGAGACTTGATGGATTGCGGCGGCGGCTCGGATAGTAGAGAAACGGTCCCGGAAAGCTCAAGCACCACTCCTCGAGCACCGTCCGAAGCTGCCCGGAGGCGATGGCCGCGCGTGCATAACCCTCGAAGGTCGCGAGGAACCCAAGCCCGTCGATGGCGGCGCGCAGTTGCAGTGCGCTGTTGATCGCGATGAGACGGCCTTCCGGCACGATCTTGGTCGCCCGTCCCGCGCGCTCGAACTCCCACGGGAGCGGCGCCCTGCCGGGAAAGCGAGTCACAATGCAAGGAGCGTCGAGTAGATCTTTCGGTTTCTTCGGCACTCCTCGTTCGCCGAGAAGGCTCGGGGAGGCGACGACTACGTAGCGCTGCGGCGGTCCCAGGGAAATCGCGACCATGTCTTTGGCAAGGTGTTCTTCGTACCGCACCCCGGCGTCGAATCCGGCCTCCACGATGTCGATGAGCAGAGAATCGTCGGCGATCTCGAGCGTGATCTTGGGGTACCGTTTGAGGAACGGGACCACCATCGGCGCCAGCACTAGCTGCACGGCCGGCGGCGGAGCGTTGATCCGAAGCCGTCCCGAGGGCTCGCCTGGAAGCGTCCCTGCATCCTGTGCGGCGTCGCCTATCTCGCGCAGCGCGGGCGATATCCGCGCAAGCAGCCTTTCTCCCGCCTCGGTGGGCGCGACGCTTCTGGTGGTGCGATTGAGAAGCCTAACCCCGATCTGCTCTTCAAGTGAACGCAACCGCTCGCTCAACGTCGATACCGATACCCGCAGCTCTCGTGCAGCGCTCCTGAAGCTTCTATGCCGGGCTATCGCCGCAAACGCACTGAGATCGCGAAGATTGACTGCGTTCATTTCCATTGTTCTATATGGCGAACGATATGTTCGCCATTATCCAGCTTATCGAATAACTCAATCAAGCATAACCTTTCAAGCGGTTTCCCCCTGTCGAATCGCGATTTGGAGTTGCAGCCATGAAGATGTCTTACCGCCGAATTGGCTCATCGGGTCCTGAGGCTTCCAGCCTGGGCCTGGGGTGTATGGGAATGTCGGATTTCTACGGGCCGAGCGCCCGAGATGAAAGCATCGCCACGATACATGCCGCGCTCGACACGGGAATAACGCTGCTGGATACCGGGGACTTCTACGGTATGGGACACAACGAGCTGCTGATTCGCGAAGCCCTCGCCGCTCACGCGCGCGAGCGCGTGCTCATCAGCGTCAAATTCGGCGCCTTGCGTGATCCGTCCGGTGCCTGGTCGGGCTACGATTCCAGACCGGCAGCCGTCAAGAATTTCCTTGCCTACTCGCTGCGCCGACTCGGGGTCGACTACATCGACATTTATCGCCCCGCGCGCCTCGACCCCGCGGTGCCCATCGAGGATACCGTGGGCACCGTCGCGGATCTGATCAAGGCGGGCTATGTGAGGCACGTGGGCCTGTCGGAGGTCGGCGCTGCGACCCTGCGTCGCGCCCGAGCGGTGCATCCCATCTGCGATCTGCAAATAGAGTATTCATTGGTGTCGCGCGGAATTGAAGGCGAGATCCTGCCCGCCTGCCGTGAACTCGGGATCGGCATCACGGCTTACGGGGTGTTGTCCCGCGGACTCATCAGCGGCCACTGGTCGAAACAACGTTCGGGCGAGAGCGGCTTTCGCGCGATCAGTCCCCGATTCCAGGGCGAGAATCTCGAGAACAATCTGCGCTTGGTCGAGAGGCTGCGAGCGGTTGCCTCCGACATCGGTTGCACTGTCGCGCAGGTGGCGATCGCCTGGGTGGCCGCGCAGGGTGCCGACATCATTCCGCTCGTCGGCGCGCGCCGCCGCGATCAGCTTGCGGAAGCCTTGGGCGCCCCCGCGCTGCACCTGTCGGACGAACAGCTGCGATCCCTCACTCGCGCCGTGCCGGCCGAAGCCGTTGCGGGCGGCCGCTATGCGCCGGCCCAGCTCGCTCACCTGGATAGCGAAACAGGCTCTCCTCATGCCTGAGGTCGGCGCAACAGTTAAAGGAAGCCGCCGCAGGCCTCGCGTGATACGCTGATGCCTTCCAAACGAAGCTATGGGAGCAGCGATTGAGAGTCTTCGTACTGGCGGCACTGGCCCTCTTATCAGCCTGCGGTTGGTTCCATGCAAGAAAGGCGCCGATGCCGGATCCAACTGAAATCATCGTGACCGGCGCTCCCGCGGGTTCCATCGTATTCGTGGACGGATCGCAAGCCGCGCAGGCCCTTGCTGTCAGCGATCATCCGCAGGTTCTGACCGTCACGGCGGGGGCTCATAAGGTGGAAATACACGTCGGGGATTCGGTCGTTTATCGAGAAGACACCTACGTGCGCCTCGGTGAACACCGCATAGTCCGCGTGCTTTCGGGAATTGGCCGGTAATGCGGCATGCATCGCAATGCGTTGTTGAATAAATCGCAGTCCCTGCTTCGCCGCCGTTAAGTACCATTGGCACATCGGCAAACGCCGCACGGACGCGGGCGAAGCCTCATGACGGCACATCAGCCTTCGGGCTTGGATGGTTGCGAATGTGTAGCGCCGTCTCGCCCGACAGTTTCCTTCCCCATTTATCCATCTTCGTTCCGCAGTGAGGACACATGTATCCACCGAACGGCATCCGGGACGTGAATATCGGCTGGCGGCGGGCAGACATGGGCGTGACGCAGCTCGGGCACTGCACCGCCTTCAGATTGATCCCCCATCGGCCCTTACGAAGCGCGCCGACCGCCAGCACACCGAAGCCGGCGAGAACGACGAGGAGCGAAAGCCAATACAGGTCGCCCATGAATCAATACACCTCCCTGTGCTTCGGCCTACTCTACTATATCCG
Organism: uncultured Gammaproteobacteria bacterium; assembly: GCA_963702735.1. GTDB lineage: Bacteria > Pseudomonadota > Gammaproteobacteria > Steroidobacterales > Steroidobacteraceae > Bog-1198. Next base: position 730,174 of record CAVPDW010000006.1, read on the forward strand.
CAATCTTTGCCGATCGTAACGTCGAAGGAATGACCATGGTCCTATTTGCTGAACCTTGCCCGCCTGTATGGTGATATGGATTGCCTACGGCCTCCCGTTGGATAGGGTTGTCGGGGGTCCTGCCACGAAAAGCGGCAAAGGCCGTCAGTGAGGAGGGGCCGCAATGAGCCGCGCCGGCTCTCCCTTGGCGCCGTCGGGGGATTCTACGATTTGCAGAGGCCGGGCCTCAATCTCGCGCCACACCGCGGCGCAATAGTCCGAGTCGTGCCTGCCCGGCCCGCGACCCGCGGGTGATTCATCGCATTCCTTTGAATGGGCGGAGAGTTCCTGAATGCTCATCGCGGCAAGACTCGACCGCAGATTCAGTGTTTTTTGCGCCGCATGTCGCGTCTTGAAGTAGCCATCGCCTATCGCGGCCGCCAGGACCGCCATCACGGCAATGGCGGCGGCAATCGTGTACTTGGTTGCGGACGTCGGGGTCGCATCGCCTGGCATTGTGTCCGGAGTATAGGCACATACCGATCCGATGCGCTGCCGGTGCTTGAGATGATTTCTCAATAAAGTTATGGTAGCGCTACCAGGATTGGCAAGGTCGCGGGGGCTCGATGCCGAAATGTGCAGCAGGCTGGATCGCATTCTCCCTCCTGCCGCTGTCTGCAGCGGCTGCCCCCGCCGCGACGCCGGCGGAGCGGGATTTGGTGGGGATTTTCCAAGGTCAGTCCGATGTCGGCAGCGTAACTCCGCCCGGCACGGCCGCCTACGATCCGCGCATCGATGCCTACGCGCTGACATCGGCGGGCGCCAATACTTGGTACCACGTTGACGATTTTCACTACCTATGGAGGAAGGCCTCCGGCGATTGGACGCTCACCGCCGACATCGCTTTCCCGCCGCCCGGCTACAGCCACGCGCCGAACCCGCATCGCAAAGGCATATTGATGTTTCGTCAGACACTGGAGCCGGGCGCAGTCTATGCTGCGCTGGACGTGCACGGCTCGGGCATGACCGCCCTGCAGTATCGGCGCGAGCGCGGCGCCAATACCGAAGATATCGAACTTAACATACGCACGCCGCAGACCGTCCGAATAGAAAAGCGCGCAGACACCTTCACCGTGTTCCTGTCCGCGGGCGGCGAGCCGCTGCATCAGGTCGGCGCATCCACCCGACTCCGGCTGAAGAGCCCTTTCTATGTCGGGCTCGGCGCCGTGTCTCACGATGTCGACACCATCGACAACGTTCAGTTCTCGCACGTCGCCCTGCGGCGGCCCGCCGCCGCAAAGAGGTCGCACCCGGTTCTCTACAGCACTCTTCGGACCATACAAGTCGAGGATCAGTACAGGCGCGCGATGGTCATCCGCAGCGTTCCCAAGGTCATGCAGTCGGTCAATTGGCTCCCCGGCGGCGGGAGTCTCTATATCCATGAGGAGGGACATCTGGAGAAGATCGCCTATCTGGACCCGCCCGCCGGAGCCCCGCCGCAGCCGATTGACGTCGGCAAGCTCGTCGATTGTTCGGGCAACTACGGCTTTTCTCCCGACGGCCGGTGGCTTGCCGTCAGCTGCGCAGAAACACCGCTGGGCGAGCATCAAGTATATGTACTGCCGGCCGGCGGCGGCGATGCCGTGCGCAAACTCACGGATGGAACGCAGTCGAGTTTCTTTCACGCCTGGTCTCCCGACACGCGGACCGTCGCATTCACCCGCGGCAGCGCATCGAAAGCCGACATCTTTACGATCCCTGCAATGGGCGGCGAGGAATCTCGCTTGACGCGCGACAGGGTCAACGATGCACCGGACTTCTCGCCCGACGGTCAGTTCATTTACTTCGATTCGTCGCGTTCCGGTTCGACTCAAATATGGCGCATGCGTCCCGATGGATCGCAACCCGAGCAAATCACGGACGATGCAGGGCGAAACTCATCGCCGCACATATCGCCCGACGGCAAGTACCTCGCGTTCCTCAGCCAGCCCGGCGACGCTGACTCGAAGGTCGGTGATGCCGCCCTCAGGATCATGGCCTTCAGTGACGGGCTGATTCGTACCGTGGCCGAATTTCAGGGCGATCGCGGCAGTTTTGCCATGTACAGCTGGGGCGATGTCGACACCCTCGCCTTTGTCAGCTATCAGATTCTTCAATAGGAGCGGTCGTATGCGCAGCACGATTCCGACGCTTGGCCTGTGTCTGTGCGCCGCAGCCGCATGTGCGGCCGGCCTACCGCAGCCGGCAATCACGGGCATCTCCCACATCGCCGTCTACTCAGCCGACGCCGTCAAGAGCGAACGCTTCTATGTCCACGACCTGGGGGCCACCAAAGGCAGCGATGCGGAAGATGCCGGCGGGGTGCGCTACTACTTTTCTGCGACGCAGTACGTCGAAGTGTTGCCCCTGCCGCGGCCGCACTCCATCAATCGGTTGGATCACGTCGCCTTCGCGACGGCAAATGTCGACGCCTTGCGTGCCCAATTGGCGGCGCAAATGACCGCGGTGCCGAGTCAGGTCGCGCACGGCCGTGACGGCAGCGAATGGTTCGACCTCAGAGACCCGGAGGGCAACAGGATTCAGTTCGTACAGGCCCCGGCCCATCCGCCGGCCGTTGCCGTCAACCCGCTGTCCGGCCATATGATCCACGTTGGATTCATCGTTCATGACCGCGCACGCGAAGATCGCTTCTTTCGTGGCCTGCTGGGCTTCAAGCCCTATTGGTTCGGCGGAATGCGCGACGGCGCACCCACCTGGGTCTCTTTGCAGGTTCCTAACGGCACCGATTGGCTGGAATACATGATCGTCGGCGGCACTCGCGTAAAACCCGCGGATATGGGCGTGCTCAATCATTTTTCGCTGGGCGTACCGAACGCGGAGGCCGCCTACACCTTGCTATGGAACGGCGATCGCCTCGCGGGCCAGACGGGGACGCCGAAGATCGGTCGGGATGCCAAGTGGCAGCTGAATTTGCTCGACCCGGACGGCACACGAGCGGAGATCATGGAGCTTCACGCCGTCGGCAAGCCTTGCTGCTCGGCCTTCACCGCCTCGGATCCGCAAGAATAATCAAGGCAATTTACGAGGAAACATGCGCAATAAGATCGCCCTCGCAGCCCTGGCAGTGTGCTGCGCACGCCTGTCGTCGGCCGCTGAACTGCATGTGAATGAGCTCGACTATCTCGAGGCGCAAGGCTTGAGCGTCCTTGTGTATCAGAACCGGTTTCACGCGGTGTTCCGCGATCAGAAGCTGGGCGGCGTCGAAATGATATTGCACGGCGAACGCATTGCAACCGGCGGCGAGGTGCGCTTGCTGCCTGCGCCGGAACAATGGGACGCGGTGCCCACATTCATCAGGCGCCGACACGGCGCCGTTGCCGATCAGCTCATCGCCTACTCCGGGTATCCGGATCAAGGACTGAGTTATCGCATCGCAGTCAGCGCCGAGGCGCAAGGGTTCCGGATCGCCGTGAGTCTCGATCACGCGCTGCCGCAGGGTCTCGTCGGCAAGGCGGGTTTCAATCTCGACTTCCTCCCCACCGCCTACTTCGGCAAGAGCTATTCGTTCGACGGCTCACCGGGATTCTTTCCACGACATCCCGGCGGGCCCATGCGGCGCGGCGCGGACGGCGTGGCGGAGCCCATGCCTCTGGGGTCGGGGCGACGCATCGTGCTGGCGCCCGAAGACCCCTTGACGCGAGTCTCCATCGTCTCGGACGACGGTCCGCTCTCGCTCTTCGACGCTCGCAATCGGGCCCAGAACGGCTGGTTCGTGGTGCGGGGCCTCATTCCTGCCGGCCGCACCGAGAACGCACTGGTTTGGCATGTTCGCCCGAACGTCATCCCGAATTGGGTGCGGCCGCCGGTGGTGTCGTACAACCAGGTCGGCTACACGCCGCAACGACCCAAGGTCGCCGTGTTGGAATTGGATTCGCATGACCACGCACAGAAGACGGCAAGGGTGTTGCGTCTGAATGACGACGGCCGGTACGTCGAGGCGTTCCGCGGCGACATTAAGCCCTGGGGCAAGTGGCTGCGCTATCAATACGCCTCGTTCGACTTCTCCCCGGTGCATGAAACCGGCGTATACGTCATCGACTATGACGGCCACGCCACCGGCCCGTTCCGCATCGCCGCCGGCCTCTATGCGAAGGGCGTTTGGCAGCCCTCGCTGGACACCTTCCTCGCGGTGCAAATGGATCACATCAAGGTGCGCGAGAATTACCGAGTCTGGCACGGCGTATCGCACATGGACGACGCGCGCCAGGCGCCGGTGAACTACACCCACTTCGACGGCTACGCCATGCCCGCTGTTTCAGATTCACCGTTCACCGCGGGGGAGCACATTCCGGGTCTCAATATCGGCGGATGGTACGACGCAGGCGACTACGACATCCGCACCGAGACCCAGGCGCGGGTGATCAACGAGCTATCCCTGGCGCGCGAGACCTTCCACATCGATTGGGACGAAACAACGGTCGACGAACAGGCTCGGCTGGTGCAGATCAGAAGACCCGACGGTGTTCCTGACGTGCTGCAGCAGATCAAGCATGGAGTGCTCGGCCTGCTGGCGCAGTACGCCGCTTTCGGCCACGCAATACCCGGCATCGTCGAACCCACGCTCGAGGAGTACACGCACCTGGGCGACGCCGCCTCGAAGACCGACGGCAAGATCTACTCACCGGCTCTTGGCAAGCTGGAGACCGACGGGATCCGTTCAGGAATACCCGACGACCGATGGGCATTCACTTCGCACACGACGCCCTTGAATTATGCGGCTGCCGCAGCGCTCGCCGCCGCCAGCCGCGTGCTACGGGGATTCGACGATGCCCTCGCAACCCAATCCTTGGACATTGCGATACATGTGTGGAACGACGAACATGCTCATCCTCCGGTCATCTTCCGTTCATTCAATACAACCGGCGGCGACCTGCAAGATGAGGAGGTCAAGGCGGCGGTCGAGCTGCTCATCGCAACCAAAGGCGCAGCAGGCTATAAAGCCCGGTTGAACGCACTGCTCCCCGCCATTCAAGAGAATTTCCCGGAGCTGGGATGGACCGCCGCGCGGGCGCTGCCGTTCATGGACGCCGGCTTCAAGAAATCACTGACCGCCGCTTTGCTGGAGTTCAAGGCCAAACAAGCGGCGGACCTGTCGCAGAATCCCTACGGCGTGCCCATACGCCGCGGCACCTGGGGCGGCTCCTCCACAGCCGCGGCCTTTGCCGTCCACATGTACTACCTGCACTGCGCCTTTCCCGACATCATCGGAACGGATGAGACGCTGCGCGGCTTCGATTACGTTCTCGGCACGCATCCGGTCAACAACGTCTCCTACGTATCGACCGTGGGCACGGCATCGAAACTCATCGCCTACGGCAACAATCGAGCCGACTACACCTTCATTCCCGGCGGCATGATCCCGGGCGTCGTGATCATCGAACCCGATTATCCCGAACTCAAGGAGCAATGGCCGTTTCTGTGGTACGAGAATGAATATGTGGTGGACGCAGCGAGCACTTTCATTCTCGCGGCCAATGCGGCGGAGGCGCTCGCGCGCTGAACGCAGCCGGGTGCACGTGCCTTGCATTGACGCCGCTCGAGAAGCCATGGGCGTCGCTATCGACTTCTCACGGCGCAGCCGCGCGCAGGATCTTCGACAGGCCCGCGTTAACGCATGCCTCATCCTTGTCGCCTCCCGGGGCTCCTGAGGCGCTCATCGCCCCTACCAACCTGCCATGCACACGAATGGGCAGACCGCCGGCCCAGGTAATGAGGTTCGGATCACCTTCCACCGCGCCCGGCAACGGCGGGGGCGCGGCGGTCGATGCGCCCGGGTTCATCGCTGCGGTTGCGGGCTTGGGCACGGTCTTGCCGAACGCGCCTGACGACATGCCCGTCTTCACGACTGTGTAGGCTTTTCGGCGGGCGATCTCGACGGTACGGTCCGGCGCGCCCACGCTGCGCAGCACCAGCCGTGTCGACAGGTCCATATCGAGCACCGTCACGGTTACGGCATATCCGTGCGCCTTACAGGTATCGATGGCCGTTTTCGCCGCCGCAAGCAGCTGCGAAAGCGGCAGCGGAGCAGCCGTTTCATCGGCATTGGCAGTGAAGGCGATCGCGGCAAGGCAGGCCGCGGCGAGAGCTATTCGCTTCATACTCAAGTCCCGTCCATATGCGGGCCAACGCCCGGGCCCGGCAGATGATACGCCCCCGGCACCGGCGGGTGTCGCCTTCAGTCAGCGGTCTTGGGGGCGAACGAACTGGCCGGATAGATCGCCGGACGCGTGGGCGCATCGGCGATGGTCTCGACGAGCCTGTAGAAGAACCTGTCAAATTGCGCCGCGGCCTTGAAGTCCACGGGCTGAGTGAGGTCGTCCTGCGGCCGATGATAACGGTGTTGATACCACTCGCGATATCGCGATTCGGCATCGGTGTCGGGGTCATAACCGAAAATGAAGCTGACGGCGGGGACGTGAATGGTGAGGAACGGATACTGGTCGGCGCGATGCAGCAAGTTGCGCTCGGGCTCGGCGTCGGCGCGGATTTCGATGTGCAGGGGTGCGGCGACGGCGCGCGCAGTGTCGCCGAGCGTGGTGTCAGCGAGCGCTTCTGCCGTGAGGATGCGCAGCGGAAAGAGCGGCCGCAGCTGATCGAGGTTGACGTCGGCGGCGAGCCGTTCGACGGGCACCGTCGGATGAGCGACGAACCAATAAGATCCGAGCAGGCCCTTCTCTTCCCCGGTGAATGCCGCAAACAGGATGCTGCGCTTCGGTGCCTGCAGCCGGTGCGCCTTGATGTCCTCCGCCATTTGGATCAACAGCGCAACGTAGGCCGCGTCATCGAGGGTGCCGTTGTACAGTGCGTCGCCGTTAACCGGCGTGCCGAAGCCATAGCCGTCCAGATGCGCAGCGACGACGACGTACTCGCCGCCCAGCTTCGGGTCGACCCCGGGGAGCCTCGCGAGCACATTGGGTGAGGAGATGTCGCGTTGCCTGAGTGAGAGCCGAACGCGCAGTTTGGCGGGAACATCGAAATTAGGGAGCGGTTGTTTGGCACCCCCCAACCTAAGGAGGGCGGCGGCGTCCCGGCCCGTGCCGTCAAACAATGCGCCCGCCGCCGCGGCGCTGATTCGCATGATGACGAGCGCTGCGGGTACGTGGTTCGTCGGATCGCGCCGCGCTTGAAGCTTGACGGTGCGAGCATAGGCGGCGGGCCAACGCGGCGGTTCGATCGTGAAGTATGGATCATCGATATTGATCACACCGAGCGCCCCACCCTCGCGTGCGTTCGCTGCGCGCTGCGCGGCGCCGGGCAGTCCCTCGCGATCGGTGCCGAAACAGACGACGAACCGCCCTGCAATGCCGGTCATCGACTCCCTGCCGCAGTAGCCGCGAAAGGTCAAAGCCGCTTGCATTTGTGCCGGTAGATTTTCCGCCGGCCTGACCGTGATTTGCCCTAGGAACGCGAGCGCAGATTCAGAGCCATCAGGGCGAACCAGCGTGAAGCTCGTGCCCTCGGGCGCAGCCGCGACTTCGTGCATGAGCACGGACTGGAAATAGCCGCCGTTCTCGCCCGCGGGTTGAAGCCCCGCGGCCTTGAAGCGTGCGGCGACGTACTCGGCGGCCCGCTGGTATGCGGCGGAGCCGGTGTCCCTGCCTTCCATGCCATCGCCGGAAAGCGCCTCCGTCGTGTGCCACCAGGCGCGAGTGTCGGCGTCGTGGATTTCGCCGTCGCGCGGGTGGGGTTGCGATTGCGCCATTGCCGTGGCAGGAAGAGCGCCGGCGGCCAGCAGGATCACTGCGGGGACAGATAAATTGCCACGAATGTCACTCATAGCGCGGTATGGTCCCAGTATTTTCAATAACTTACCATGCGAGGCGAGCTCCGGCCGATTCGCGCTACCATACACCGATGAGCTCCGCAGAATTCATAGCGCCGCAAGCCACCGAGCGCGCCGTCGCAGGCGGCACCATGAAGGTGCGCATCCTGCGGACCGGGGTTGACGCTCCGGTCCAAAGGGAGGATCGCGTGGCCGTCGAGGCGCCCTTGGAATACATGCTGCATCATCCGGCGCTCGGCATCGAGCCCGTGTCCTTCGGCACGACCATGAGAACCCCGGGGGACGATGAATATCTCGCCGCAGGCTTGCTGTACGGCGAAGGCCTCGTCAACAGCGTCGGCGACATCGACGCCATAGAGTCGAGCACGCGGCGGCCGAACGTCGTCAATGTACGCCTGAACCCCGGCGTGCAAATGGAAATGCAATTGGCGACGCGCCGCTTCTCCGCAGGATCGAGCTGCGGCGTGTGCGGCACGACGGGATTGGATGCCGCCATCGCGCGGGCGGCGGCCACGCGCATTGCCGAGACCGGGCCTGTCGAGCTCGACTTACTGCTGCGTTTGCCCGACTTGATGCGGGCGGGCCAGTCCAAATTCGGCGATACGGGCGGGATTCATGCAGCGGCGCTTTTCGATTTCTCAGGCAACCTCATTGCAATCGCGGAGGACGTGGGACGTCACAATGCCATCGACAAGCTGGTCGGCGAGAGCCTGCTGAAGGGACGGCTGCCGTTTCGGGAACACATCATTTTGCTGAGCGGACGCGCGAGCTTCGAACTCGTGCAAAAGACATTGCGCACCGGAGTCGCGGTGCTCGCGGCGATCGGCGCTCCGTCGAGCCTTGCGGTGAATCTTGCCCTTGCCTCGGATTTGACGCTGGTCGGTTTCTTGAGACAGAAACACTGCAATGTGTACTCGAACCCGCGCCGCCTATCCCCTCCCCACGCGTGGGCGAACGAAGCGTAGATTCAGTCCCTGCGTTGCGGGTGCCCACGCCACCATGGCAGCGCCTCATCTACGGCCAGGAACGAGCCCGGTGCGGCACAGGGCCTGTAGCCCGGCAGATTGGCGAGTATCGCCTGCCAGCGGGTGCCTGCGAGGATCTTTCTCAGGCTCTCGATGGCCGGTTGCGACAGGTCTTCCTTCAAACAGGCGAGAAAATAGTTTTCCTCGGCCAGCGGCTCGAAGTGCAGGCCGAACTCAACCGCGGCGGCTTCGACGCCGACGCCTGCGTCGGCGACGCCGCTCGCGATGCAGAGCGCGACGGCTACATGGGAGTGTTCAATGTGCTCGTCGTAGCCGCGAAGCGCCGCCGGAGTGAGCGCCTTGAGCTCTAGCAGATGATCAACCAGCATGCGCGTCCCGGAACCCGCCTGACGATTGACGAAACGCAATTCGAGCCGCTGGATATCCGCCAATTCGCGCACTTTCGTCGCGAATTCCTTTCGCATCATCAACCCCTGCGTGCGCCGCGAGCAGCCGATGAGCGCGTGTCGCCGCGGATTGAGCAAGGGTTTGAGCGCCCTTGCGAACATCGGCGCGGCCGCAGCCAGGTCGGGAACATGAAATCCCGCGATGAGGCATTGCCGTTCGTTCAGCGCGCGCAGTGCATCGACGCTGCCTTGAAAATTGATCTCAAGATGCAGATCGGCGGCATCGGCGATATGGCGCTGTAATACGGGCAGTGCCATATCGTGGCTGGCTCGGATAGAGAGCATCGACTGGCGCCCATCGCGCGCCTCGGCGAGCACGCGCGCCAAATCCGATCGCAGGGCTTCGATGTGGGGCTGCATGCGCATGCGCGCGCGCCGCTCCGCCCAGAGCAGCCTTTGCGCAAATTGAGTGGGCCGCGCCCTCTGCCCCTGCGACCACATGACCAAAGGCTCGCCCAGTGTCTTCTCCCATTTTCGCAGCGCACCCCATACGTAGCGATAGGATGTGCCGAGGGATTGCGCGGCATGACGGATCGAGCCGCCCTCCAGCACCGCCGACAACAGCTCGAACAGCGGATTGCCCAGGGCGGCGCCGTGTTGCTCGCCGGGCTCGAGCGCATATCGAAGATGCAGCCCCAGTGGGGGCTGCTCTGCGGAGGTCGATTCGCTATTCGATTCGATATCTGTGGGTTGCATGCGAAGGATTCTAGCGCCTTTGCAGGACGCACAGCCAATACTACCAGGGGCTGCAAAATGTGAGGTTTTTGGCCGGCGGCGGCCGCTCGACGCTGAAAACTCCGACCTCGACTCCGTAGGTCGCTGCGAGCGACACGCGATCGATGATGTCGGACGGCGCGCCGATGATGACCGAACGATTGCGCTGCATGAGAAGGGCGCGCCCCGGGAAAAGAAAGGCATGATTCGGGTCGTGGCTGGTCGAAACGACGGCGACGCCTCGCCCGGCAAGCATGCCTATCATATCGAGGCATCGCACTTGATTCTTGAAATCCAAGTGTGCCGTGGGTTCATCCAGCAATATGACATCAGGCTGCTGCACGAAGGTGCGGCACAGCAGTACCAGCCGGCGCTCACCGCCGCTCAGCTCCGTGTAAGGGCGGTCCTTGACATGCAGAAGGCCGAATTCCTCGAGGGCGCCCGCGGCTGCGTCGCGATCTTGCGCCGACGGCGCGCCGAAGGCGCGGAGGTACGGCGTCCGCCCCATCGTGACGACGTCGAGCGCCGGGAAGGGGAAGGTCGCCTGGTGTTCTTGAAATAGGATGGCCACCTTGCGCGCGCGGGCGGTCGAGTCCAGTGCCGACAATTCCTCGCCATCGATTCGCACGAAGCCGGCCGACAAACTCAAGGCTCCGGAGAGACAGCGAAGCAGCGTGCTCTTGCCGCAGCCGTTGGCGCCGAGCACGGTCAGCACTTCGCCGGCCGACACGTCAAGGTCCAATGCGTCGAAGATCGCATGCGCGCCGTATTTGAAGCTTGCCCCTCTGACTTGCATGAGCACACGCGTCATTGCCAGGCGCCCCGCGTCTTCCTCAACAAGTATGCAAAAAAGGGCGCGCCCACCACCGCGGTCAAGATTCCGAGCGGGATCTCGCCGGCGCTGGCGGTCCGCGCCACATCATCGATGAGCAGCAGATAGGTCGCCCCGATGCTGCAGGCCGCCGGCAGCAGGGTGCGATGATCGGGGCCGACCCACATGCGCGTGAGATGCGGCATGACCAATCCCACCCAGCCGACCATGCCGCACACGGATACGGCGGCCGCGGTGATGAGGGTGGTGCACGCGATGATCACGGCCTTGAGACGATCGGTGCGGACGCCCATAGAGGCCGCTTCCTCATCCCCCATGGACAGTACGTTCAAGCGCCAGCGCACCATCATCAATCCGGCGCCTCCCATGACTATGGGGGGCAGCGCCACCCCCAGGCTGGGCGCCGAAGTTCCGTTGAGACTTCCGAGCAGCCAGTACGTGATGGCCGGTAACTTCGATTCCGGATCCGCCACGTACTTTGCACCGCTCAACAGGGCGCTGAAGAACGCAGCGACGACGACTCCGGACAACACCAGCATCAGAACCGGCGTGCTGCGATAGGTACGTGCCAGGAGATAGGTCGATCCCACGCCGAGAATGCCGAACAAGAATGCAATGAGTTCGACTCCGATGGTGCCGCACGACAACAGCAAGGCGAGCGCAGCCCCGAATCCCGAGGCCGCGGTCACACCCAGAATGTCCGGACTCACCAGCGGATTGCGGAACATGCCTTGGTAGGCCGCGCCGCTGATCGACAGCCCGGCGCCGACGAACATTGCCATGACGGCCCGAGGCAGACGAATCTGCAGAATGATGGTCTCCATCGATGCCGATCCGTAGGGCGAGATGGGCAGCAAGTGGCTCGCCAAAATCCGCGCCACGGCACCGGGCGGGATATGGAAGCGCCCGACGAACAGGGAGACGTATAACGCCGCGAGCGGCACAAGAATCATGGCCAATCGGGCGGCTCGCTTCATGGCGGCGCCGTGGCATTGATGATCGAGGCGTACTCATCGTCGGTCAGCGCGTAATGAAAATATTTCGCGTAGAACTTGAAAGTCTCGCGCTTGATGTCGAGGTCGGGGAATAATTCAGGATGCAGCGTCTTTGCCGCCCAAAGCACTTGCAAGGCCGCTTCGGCGCTATGGCGGTCCCACAGATAGGCTCCGGTGGGGTTGACGAACACTTTCCCCGCTTTCACAGCCTTGATCTCACGCCAGCGTGGATCATCGAGAACGGCCTGCCGACTCTGCTGATTGGGGGCGGTACCGATGATGATCACGTCAGGGTCCCACGCTGCGATCTGCTCCAGCGTGACGGGTCTGCCGAGGCCCGTGACGTCGGCGGCGTTGCGGCCGCCCGCGACCGTAATCCAATCATCGATCACGGAATCGCGCCCGTCCACCGTCAGTACGCCGGCCGATGCCGTATGCAGCACGGTCGGCCGCTCGCTTGAGGCAAGCCTGTCCGTCACGTTGCGAACGCGTCGAACGTTCCCGTCGAAATAGCGAATGTAATCCTCAGCCACCTGCGCTTCTCGCTCCCCCAGCACCTGTCCTGTGATGCGTACCGTGGTCTTGAGCGCTTCCAGAGAGGTATTGGGCATCAAGACGATGGGCAGATGATAGGCGTCCACGGCGGCACTCCACTTCGGCAACCTGCCGTCGTACGCCATCAATATGACGTCGGGCCGGGCGCCGATCAGAGTTTCAATGTTGGGTTCCCCGGCGGCATTGAAGGCCGCAGGCACCCGGTAGATTGGCGGGTAGAGCCTGCGCAGCCACGGCTGGCGCCGCGCCTGAACCGTCGTCGCAACGATCTTATCCGCGCCTCCCAACAACAACACCATGGCATTGTTGGCGTGCCACGGATCGGCGACGCGGTTGACGTACAATGGCAGGGTGACGATGCGCCCGGCCGCATCCGTCACGTGGCGCGTGCCCTGCGCCGCCAATGGCTGCGTTGCCGCCGACGCCAGAAAAACGGCGGCCGCCAACCAAGGCGTCGCGAGTCGCTTCGGGCTCAGAAATGCACGCTCGCGGACGCAAGCACCGTGCGCGGCGACCCGAAATGTGCCAGCAGGCTCCCTGTGTTGGCGCCGGTGAGATTGCTCGGGCCGATGGTCGACCAGTAATGGCGATCGGCAATGTTGTCCACGGTGAGCCGCCAGGTCACGGGCAGGCCGCTGATGGATGAAGAGTAGCGCGCACCCAGATCGAACAGATTGTAGCCCGCCACCATGAGCGTATTGGTGTCGTTGCCGGGACGCGGCCCGGAGAATTGATAGTCGAAGACCGCGACCAGACCCGGCACCGCTGCAATCTGATATTCAAAGAGCGTGTTGCCCTTGACCTTGGGCGCCCCGACGTAAATCTTGTCATTGGTGCTGGCGAGCGGCGTATCTTCGAGCCGGGCATTGAGCAACGTGACTCCGCCGTACAGCGTGAGTCCTGGAGCGATCTCGCCGACGGCCGACAATTCGAGTCCTTTGTTGATTTGGTCGCCGCTGATTTTGAACACATTGTCGGTCGGGTCGATGTTGGCAAAGGGCCTCTCGATGAGAAACAGCGCCGCAGTGAAGTCGATCTTGGCCAGCGTGGCCTTGTATCCGAATTCGTATTCCTTGCTGCGGTAGGGCGCCAGGCTGTCGCCCGCGTTGGCGGTGCCTCCGGGCGCCAAATCGCCCGCCTGCAGGCTGCTCGCAAAGGTGATGTACGTGGTCATGTAGCCGACCGGTTTGAATAGCAGGCTGCCGGTCGGGCTCAGGCCATGGTTGGCGTATTGCGTGGTCGGCATTGCCTTTTTGTTTAAATTATCGACGTGAAACCAGTCTTGGCTGAGCCCCACCCGTGCGCCCCAATATTGATTGAAGCGCAGCGAATCGCCGACGTTGATGCCCTGCTGATACGTGTCCGAGGAATCGAAGTTCGCATTCGTATCCACCACCCCCGCCGCGGGATAGGGGTACTGCACCGGGTCATCGATGGTCGCCTTGCCCAAGAGCAAGCGCGCCGCAGTCGGCGTGTTGATCAGGGAGTACGAGGAGGCGCGATAACCTGCGGTACCGAGGGTCAAATCATGAGCAATGCCGAGCGTGTCGAACTTGCCGTCGAGATAGGCGGTATCGCTCGTGATCACGAATCGAGGCGCGAAGCTCGATCCCATCGAGGACGTGTAGGCCCCCGCGTTGGACGTCAGATTGTTCACCTGCGTGTTGATGTCACGCGTCGCGTCCTGATTCAGCGCGCCGACGACGAGGTGCCAATCCGAATTGAAATCGTGTTTGAGGCGGGCAACCGACGTTTGTGTTCTCAGATCAGTGCCGAGATAGTCCTGGTTATAGCCCACCGAGGTCGGATCGGGCGCCGGGGGCAGTGCGATCTTCTCCCCGTAGGTGAACCAGCCGGGAAACCCAAGATCGGTAAGGCGGTAGTCGGAGAAATTCAATTCGAGCACCGTGGCGTCCCAAGGGCGGATATCAAGGCCCAGATCGCCCAGTTCCCGTTTCTGATGGCTGCCATCGACATAACCGTCTCCCTCGCCGAACACCCCGTTGAACCGGTACTTGACCACGCCGTTGGCATCGAACCGGCCGCTCACATCCAGGTGCGCGGTACCGATGCTGTCGCTGTTGTAGGTCACGCTCGCTTCGCGAAAATCGTTCTCCGTGGGGCGCTTGGAGACGAAATTGAACATGCCCGAGGGATTCGCGGGTCCGTACAACGACGCCGACACGCCGTTGACCACTTCGATTTGCTGGAACTGCTCCATGGCGGTGGCGACCGTGATGAACATGGTCATGCCGTCCAAGCGCGAGTTTTGAAAATTCCCGCCCTGCATGCCGCGGGTCTGCGGCCGCAAGATGTCGGGCCCCTGCTGTTCCTGGTAGGCGACCAGCGGCAGGTACTTGGAGACGTCCTTGAAATTGACGGCCTGGGAGTTCTCGATCAGATCCAGCGGCAGCACGCCGACCGAGTAGGGAACGTCGAGCAGCGGAATCGATCCCAAGGGCCCGACTGAATTCACCGTCTCAACCCTATAGTCGTCTTCGATTCGCTCGCCGACCACGGTTACCCCGTGCAGCGGCTGCGAGGCCTGCGGCGGCTCGGGCGCCGTGCTCTCATCGGCACCCGCCCGTACCGCGACGAGGACCGCTAGGGAGATTGCAAGCGGGTAATAGACGGCTCTTATCATTTGATAGCTTTCCCTTGTGAATCAATGCTATGGGTTTGGTTTGAGGCGGCAGAAGCTAGCACGCTCTTCGCCTGCCCACGATATGAATGCGTGCGCATAGGTTGGCCGCTGCGCAGAGTTGCAGCGGCGGGGTCAGGAGTTGGGGTCGAAGCGGCCGGCGTCCGTATAGCAGAGGTAGCGCCGATTGGCGGCGCGGCCGAACAAGGTCATGTGAAGCTGCACGGCGATCCTATAGCCCATGTCAGTCACGCCGTTTCGCGTGATAAGGATCGGGATTCCGTTAAAGGCAGCCTTCATCACCATCTCGCCCGTCAGGCGTCCCGTGGTGAAAAGAATCTTGTCGCCGCCCGCGACTCCGTGAAGCGCCATCCATCCAGTCACTGTATCGACGCCGTTGTGGCGACTAACGTCCTCGATGCTGAGCCAGAGGTCTTGCGCGCTGTAAAGGGCGCAGCCATGCACCGACCCCGCGGCGCGACGGATGCCGTCGAGGGCGCGTGTATTCGCCAGGATGCTCAACAGGGCGCTGCGTGAGATCGACGCCGTCCGCCGCTCCGGCAGCACCATCCCCTCGATCGCCTTCATGGCATCGCCGAATGCGGTGCCCATAGCGCAAGCGCTGCGCGCCGACGGACCCTGGGGCGCTTCGCGCCCGGCCAGGCGCGACTGCACGCGGGCGGTGGCGCCGTCCCAATCGACGAGGACTGAATCTAGCTTGCCGATGTCGCCGATCAGGCGTTGATTGCGAAGGTAGCCGACGACCAGCCATTCCGGCGCACCTCCCAAGGTCATCAGCGTCACCAGCTCCCTGTCATCGAGCAGCACGGTCAGCGGGCGTTCCAGTGGAAGATGGATCGAGCGCTTGTCACCGCTCTCATCGACGACCTCCACCGCGCGCAGCAAGTCCACCGTGGCCCGGCTGAGGCGCGGAGCCTGATCGATGGGTTTTAGCGCCTGTGCCCGCGGACCGAGCACCACGGCTTTGACATCAAGAGATTCGATGGTCTGCTCCCGCAGGGTTCGATAGCATGCAGCCATCGTGCCCATCCACAAGACCGACATCACGGGGCTCATTCTGGCCGGAGGGCGCGGCAGCCGCATGGGCGGGGTCGACAAAGGTCTGCAGCTGTTCCGCGGCGAGCCTCTTGCGCAGCACGCGTTGAGAAGGCTCTCGCCCCAAGTCGGTCAGGTGATGGTCAACGCCAATCGAAATCTCGCGGTATATCGAGCCATGGGCCTGGCCGTGCATAGCGACGGGGTGCCCGATTTTGCAGGACCCTTGGCGGGAGTGTTGGCCGGACTCAATCATTGCACAACGCCTTATCTGGTCACCGTGCCCTGCGACACTCCCCACTTTCCGCTCGACCTGGTAGAGCGCCTCGCCGAGGGGCTGCTCGGCGCGGACCTCGCCACCGCTTATTCCCGCGAAGGCAAGGAGCTGTCGCCGCAGCCGGTATTCTGTCTCATGAAGACCTCGCTGCGGGACAGTCTGCGCGCCTTCATCGACAGCGGGCAGCGCAAAACCGGCCTATGGGCGCGCGAACTCGGCGGGGCGCGAGTCGTCTTCGACGATGCAGCGGCATTCGCCAACTTCAATACCCTGGGCGAACTCACCGATGCAGAGCAAACGCGCCCGTAAACGCGCCCGCGCGCGGCTCAGGTCTCGGCGACGGCGGGGTCCGGCGAAAGAATCTGTCCGCCTCCGTAGCTCGCTTGCACCGGCGTCTTGCCGCCCTTGCTGACCCGCACCGCGCAATACTTGAACTCGGGGATCTTGCCGAAAGGGTCCAGCGCCGAATTGGTGAGCTTGTTGATCGCCGCTTCGTAGTAGCAAAAGGCGACGAACACCGCGCCATGCGGCGAACTCTCATCGGCGCGCGCATACAGGCTCACCTTGCCGCGTCGCGACTCTATCGTGATCAACTCTCCCGGCTTGACCCCGAGGGTCGCGAGATCCAAGGGATGCAGCGATGCCACCGGATCCGGCTCGATCGAATCCAGCACCCCGGATCTGCGGGTCATGCTGCCCGTGTGCCAATGCTCGAGCTGGCGGCCCGTGATCAAGACCAGGGGATAATTCGTATCCGGTCTCTCGTTCGCGGGAATGATGTCCGCTGGAACGAAGGTTGCCCGGCCCGTGGGGGTCGGAAACTTATCGATGAAGACCACCGAATCGCCGGGATCGCCCTCCTTGACGCACGGATACGTCACGCTGTCTTCAGCCTGCAGACGCTCCCAGGTGATGCCGCCGATGCTCGGCATGGTGCGGCGCATTTCATCGAACACCGCAGCCACCGCCGCCTCGCCTCGTCCGTACGACCACGACAGGCCCAGCCGTTTCGCCAATTCGGTGATGATCTCCAGATCCTGGCGCGACTTCCCCGGCGGGTCGAGCGCCTGGCGGCCGAGCTGCACGAAGCGATCGGTGTTGGTGAACGTGCCGGTCTTCTCGGCGAAGGATGAGGCGGGCAGGATCACGTCGGCCAGGTAGGCCGTTTCGGTGAGAAAGATGTCCTGCACCACCAGCATGTCCAATTTGGCCAATGCCTCTCGCGCGTGGTCCGCGTCAGGGTCGCTCATCGCGGGATTCTCTCCCATGATGTACATGCCCTTGACGGTGCCGGCGAGAATGCCCTTGATCACCTCCACCACCGTGAGGCCCGGCTTATCGTCGAGTTCACCCTCCGGGACGCCCCACGCCTTGGCAAAGCGCGCTTTCGCATCCTTGTTATCGACGCGCTGATAATCCGGATACATCATCGGAATCAAGCCCGCGTCCGAGGCGCCCTGCACATTGTTCTGCCCGCGCAGAGGATGAAGGCCGGTGCCGGGCCTGCCGATTTGGCCGGTCATCAATGCGAGCGCAATCAGGCAGCGCGCGTTGTCGGTGCCGTGAATGTGCTGGCTGATGCCCATGCCCCAGAGAATCATCGAGCCGGAGCTGGTCGCATAGAGGCGCGCCACTTCACGGATGGTCTCCGCGGGAATGCCGCAGATCGGCGCCATCAGATCGGGGTCGTAGCCCGCGACATTTTTCATCAATTCTTCATAGCCGAGGGTCCGATCGGCGATGAATTTCGGGTCCACCAAATTCTCTTCGATGATGACGTGCATCATCGCGTTCAAGAGCGCCACGTCCGTGTCGGGCTTGAACTGTAGGAAGCGGTACGCGGTGCGCGCCAATTCGCTGCGCCGGGGATCCATGACGATGAGCTTGGTGCCGTTGCGCATCGCGTTCTTGAGAAAGGTCGCCGCTACCGGGTGATTGACGGTGGGATTCGCGCCGATGAGGATCACGACCCCGGCCTTGGTCACATCCATGACGGGATTGCTGACGGCACCGGAACCGATGCCCTCGAGCAGCGCTGCGACGCTCGATGCATGGCACAGCCGCGTGCAGTGATCGACGTTATTGCTGCCGAAACCGGTACGCACCAGCTTCTGAAAGAGATACGCCTCCTCGTTGCTGCCCTTGGCGGAGCCGAATCCCGCCAGGGATTTCTTGCCGTGCGTGTCGCGAATCTTGGCGAGCGCGCCGCCGGCAAGGTTGAGGGCCTCTTCCCAGGTTGCCTCGCGAAATATCTGCATGACATTGTTCGGATCCATCACGAATTCGCCGCGCTTCGGCGCATCGGCGCGGCGGATCAGGGGCACCGTGAGGCGCTGCGGATGTCGCGAATAATCAAAGCCGTAGCGGCCCTTGACGCAAAGGCGCGAGTGATTCGCGGGACCGTCTCGTCCCTCGACGTATAGAATCCGGTCGTCCTTGACGTGGTAGGTGAGCTGGCAGCCGACCCCGCAGTAAGGGCACAGCGAGTGGACCGACTTGTCGGGTTTGGTCAGCGCGACTTCGCGCGCCGGCATCAGCGCGCCCGTCGGGCAGGCTTGGACGCATTCTCCGCAACCCACACAGGTGGACGCGCCCATGGGGTCGTCCATGTCGAACACGATCTTGGCGTGCTGGCCGCGCGAGGCGAGTCCGATGACGTCGTTCATCTGTTCGTCCCGGCACGCACGCACGCACCGCGTGCATTGAATGCAGGCGTCGAGGTTCACGGCAATGGCCGCATGCGAATAGTCCGGCGTCACCGCCGGCCGCGGTGCGAAGCGAGGCTTGCCCACTTTCAGTTTGACCGCCCACTCATCGACCTCGTTATGCCGCGTGTACTCCTTCTCCGGCATGTCCGACTGCAGCAGCTCGACGACCAGCTGTTGCGACTTGCGCACCCTTTCGCTGGTCGTCGTCACCTCCATGCCTTTGACGGGGGTGCGGCAACAGGAGGCCGCCAGCACCCGTTCGCCCTTGATCTCGACCATGCATGAGCGGCAGTTTCCCACCGCATCCATGCCGGCCTTGTAGCAGAGGCGCGGAATTTGCACGCCTTCGCGGTCTGCGATCTCGAGCAGCGTATCGGTCGGACGAGCGGTGACCGACCGGCCGTCCAGCAAGAACGTGACGCTCGAAGCATCCGCTTCCTCACGCTCGAATCGAGTAATGGCGTTCATCGCAATTCCCCTAGCCCACTTCGTTCGGAAAATACTTGATCACGCAGTCCACGGGATTGGGGGCGGCCTGGCCCAATCCGCAAATGGAGGCGTCCCGCATCACCTGCGACAATTCCGCCAGCAGCGGCGCATCCCATCGATCGCCCGCGATCAGCGTGTTGGCCTTCGCGGTCCCCACCCGGCAGGGCGTGCACTGTCCGCATGACTCGTGCTCGAAGAAGCGCATCATATTGCGCGCCGCCGCCTTCGCCGTATCGTGATTGGATAGCACGATGACCGCCGCCGAGCCGATGAAGCAGCCATAGGGCTGCAATGTATCGAAATCCAGCGGAATCTGATCCTGCGATGCCGGCAGAATGCCTCCGGAGGCGCCGCCCGGCAGGTACCCGTAAAGCGTATGGCCGTCCAGCATTCCGCCGCAATATTCATCGATCAGCTCGCGGATGGTGATTCCGGCCGGAGCGAGCTTGACGCCGGGGTTCTTGACGCGTCCCGATACCGAGAAACTGCGCAGGCCCTTGCGTCCGTGACGCCCCTGGGACGCAAAAGCTTGGGCGCCCTTTTCGAGCAACTCGCGCACCCAATACAGCGTTTCAAAGTTGTGTTCCAACGTGGGCCGACCGAACAGTCCCACCTGCGCGACGTACGGCGGACGCAGTCGCGGCATGCCGCGCTTGCCTTCGATGGATTCGATCATCGCCGACTCTTCGCCGCAGATATACGCGCCCGCGCCCCTGCGCAGTTCGATCTTCGGCAGCGGCGCGGGCGGATTGGCCTTGAGCCTCGCCAATTCCGCCTCGAGCAGCGCACGGCAGCCGTGGTATTCATCGCGCAGATAGATATAGATCGCAGAAATTCCCACCGCCCACGCCGCGATGAGCATGCCTTCCAGAAACCGATGCGGATCGCGTTCCAAATAGACCCGATCCTTGAATGTGCCGGGTTCGCCCTCGTCGATGTTCACCGCCATCAACCGGGGCGCGGGCTCGCCGCGCACGATGCGCCACTTGCGCCCCGCCGGGAAACCTGCGCCGCCGAGGCCGCGAAGCCCCGAGTCCTCCATCGTCTTGATCACCGAGTCCACATCGCGCCGATGCTCGAGGCAGTCGCGCAGCGTTGCATATCCGCCCTGCTGCAAATACCGGTCGAAATCGATGTAATCGCCGGGCTCCTCGTGCGTATCGCCGGCGTTGACGGCCGCGCGCACCGCTTCGGGCGTCGCGTTCGCGATCGGCTTTTGGTGGACCACCGCAACCGGTGCCTGCTCGCACCGCCCGACGCAGGGAGCTGCCGTCACACGCACTTCCCGGCCGAGCAGTTCCGGCAAACGCTCCAGCAGCTTCCTGGCCCCCGCCATCTCGCAGCTCAATCCGTCGCAGACCCGGACGGTGAGCGCCGCCGGCGCCTTGATGGCGCCCTTCGGGTCTTCCTTGACGACATCGAAGTGGTGATAAAAGGTGGCAACTTCGTAGACCTCGGTCTGCGCAAGTCCGAGCAGCCGGGCCAGCGCGGCAAGATGCGGCGCAGCAAGCTGCTTGTAGCGATCGTTGATGAGATGCAGGTACTCGATCAGCAGATCGTGGCGCAGCGGTCCCTCGCCGACCAAAGCCTCGACCTCAGCCAGGGCAGCGGGATTGACGTTTCGCCCTCTGGGGGCCTGGCGCTTCCGTTGCTTGCTTGCACCCATCTTTGCAATCGGAATCACCGTATCATTCACAGGTCTCTCCAAGCCTTGGACATTACCAGGTATATAATACATCACCCGGTTTTACTCGCCGTACCCCAAGAGTCATTAAGTCCGATGCTGATCACTCCCCAAGAGGCCGACGAGGCCATTCGCGGTCATATGCCGCAGTTATCAACGGAGTTACGCCCCTTATCACAGTGCGTCGGCCGCATTCTTCGTCAAGACATCCTTGCCGAGCGCGACAATCCCCCATTCGACCGAGTGTGCATGGACGGCATGGCTATCCAGAACGCTGCCTTTCAACGAGGCGTTCGCCGCTTCATTCTGCAGGCGACACAGGGCGCAGGCGAGGCGCCCTTGAGGCTTAAGGACGGCCATCACGCCATCGAAGTCATGACCGGCGCCAAAATACCGCAGGAATCGGACCTGGTCGTCCCGCTGGAGGAATACTCCCTGGACGACGGCATCGTCACGATGGGCGAGAACGTCAAAATCTCACCCTTTCGAAATATTCAGCGCCAGGGCGAAGACGGCCCTCTGGGCAGCCTTATGCTGAGGAGCGGCGCACTGCTCGGCCCCCCTGAAATCGCGGTGGCCGCCTCTGCGGGCCTGGCGCGCCTTCAAGTCAGCGCCGAACCAGCCTTTATGATCGTCGCCACCGGCGATGAACTCATCGAGCCCGGTGAACCGATCGCGGAGCACCAGATCAGGCAGTCCAATGCGTACGCCATGGTTGCCGCGCTGCGCGCCCGCGGTTTTCAGCGCATCGGGCATGATCAAATTGCGGACGACGAGACCCGGCTCATCGAACGGCTGGGACTTCACTTGGCGACTCACGACGTATTGATCCTGAGCGGCGGCGTCTCGAAAGGAAGATTCGATTTTGTGCCCCAAGTGCTCAAGCGGCTCGGGGTTCGCGAAGTCCTTCATAGAGTGGCGCAGCGCCCTGGAAAGCCGATGTGGTTCGGCATCGGACCCGAAGGTCAGTCGGTATTCGCATTGCCCGGCAATCCGGTATCGACCCTGGTATGCCTGATTCGATTCGTAATCCCGGCCCTCATCGCCGCGGCGGGCGGCGCAAGAGTGTCCCAGGAGCGCCTGGCATTGAGCGCGCCCGTCAGCGTTGATCTGCCGCTGACGGTGTTCATGCCTGTATCCGAGGTGTCCGACCAATGGGGCCGTGTCTGGGCCAAGCCGCGACCAACGAATACATCAGGCGATTACATCAGTCTGGTAGGAACCGATGGGTTCATCGAGCTTCCGCCCGGACCCAATACCTATCCCAAGGAATTTGTCGCGAACCTTTATCGCTGGTAAGAGCGAGCGCGCTACCTCAGCTTCCAGCCGGGTCGGACGAAATGACAGGTGTAGCCGTCGGGGTACCGCTCAAGGTAGTCCTGATGCTCGGGCTCTGCCTCCCAGAAGTCGCCGGCCGGCGCAATCTCGGTCACCACCTTGCCGGGCCATAGGCCCGAAGCGTCGACATCGGCGATCGTCTTTTCAGCGATTCGCCTTTGTTCATCGTTGGTGTAGAAGATCGCCGATCGATAGCTGGGGCCTTTGTCGTTGCCCTGCCGGTTGCGGGTGCTGGGGTCGTGAATTTGGAAGAAAAACTCGAGAATCTGACGGTAGCTCAATTTGGCGGGGTCAAAGACGATCTCGATCGCTTCTGCATGGCTGCCATGATTGCGATATGTCGCATTGCGCACCTCGCCGCCCGTGTAGCCGACCCGCGTCGACACGACGCCGTCATAGCGGCGAAAAAGATCTTGCATGCCCCAAAAGCAGCCGCCTGCCAGTACCGCCCGTTCCTCGGTCATTGAATATCCCCGCTGTCACCATCCCGTATACCTGCGGAGCAAGGGCGCCGCAAGCCCGCCGGGCTGCTCCGCGCCGATTGAGCCCGCTGCGAATCAATTCTTACGGCCGCGCAGCCATTTCACCGCCGTGTCGACCATGTCGGAGGGACTTGCACGTATCCCAATGGTCAAGGCCGCCTCATCCGCCTCCGGAGGCTCCAGCAGCTCGAGTTGCGAAGCCAGCAGGCTCGGCGACATGAATTCGTGCGAACGCGCGCCGAGGCGCTGTGCGAGAAGATCGCGCGATCCGGCCAGATAGATGAATCGCACTTCAGGGGCTGCCCTGCGCAATCGGTCCCGGTACACGCGCTTCAATGCCGAACACGCGACGACCACCTCTCCGGATGCAAGAACCGCCGCGACTGCATCGAGCCACGGCGCGCGATCAGCATCGTTCAAGGGCACTCCCGCCGCCATCTTTTCCTTGTTCGCGGCCGGGTGCAATCGATCGCCGTCGACGAACGGCAGGCCGAGCTCGGCGGCCAATAATGCTCCCACGGTGCTCTTGCCTGAGCCCGAAACACCCATGATGACGATGGGCATCGGTCCTATTGCACTTGATCAAGATAATCCCCGTAGCCCTCGGCCACCATGTCGTCCCGGCGGATGAATCGCAGCGAGGCCGAGTTGATGCAATAGCGCAGGCCGCCGCGATCCCTCGGACCGTCGTTAAAGACGTGACCCAGATGACTGTCGCCGTGGGCGGAGCGCACTTCCACACGCCTCATGCCGTGCGTGACGTCGCTCAATTCACGGACATTGACCGGGTCGATGGGCTTGGTGAAGCTCGGCCAGCCGCATCCCGATTCGTATTTATCCGAGGAGGCGAACAGCGGCTCGCCCGATACGACGTCGACGTAAATTCCGGGTTCCTTATTATCAAGGTACGCACCGGTTCCCGGCCGCTCGGTGTCGTTCTGCTGGGTTACGCGATACTGTTCCGGTGAGAGCTTTGAAATCGCCTCGGGATCCTTGCGGTACTTCTTCATCCTCGTCACTCCGTAATCGGCACATCCGCCGACATGTTAGCGCAACGCCGAGCTGTCGGTCGGCGCGAGCCGCAACGCTTCTGCTTTCGCATCAGGGCCGGCGGCAGCGCGTCCGGCGGTCATCCCGCGTTGCGATCGACGCCGAGCTCCTGCAGGATCGCGACGCGCAGCTCCTGCACTTCGGGGCTGGTAAGCCGCCGCGGATGCCGCAAATCCACGTTGAACGTCGCTTGAATTCGGGTGGGTCTCGGCGACAGGACCATGATCCGATCGGCCAGATGAATGGCCTCCTCCACGTCATGGGTGATCAACATGACCGTGTGGCGCTCCTCTTCCAGGATGCGCAACAGTTCGTTGCGCATGCGCAGGTTCGTCAATGCATCCAGCGCCGAGAACGGCTCGTCCATGTACAGGATTTCGGGCTTCACCGCGAATGCCCGCGCAAGTTCAGCCCGTTTGAGCATCCCGCCCGAGAGCTCGTGGGGATAGCTGCCTTCAAAGCCCTTCAATCCCACCATCGCCGCATAGTGATCCGCCACCCCCTTCTTGTCGGCCTGGGGGTGATCATTCAGTCCGAACATCAGATTTTGCTGAACGGTGAGCCAGGGAAAGATCGAACCCTGCTGCGATATGAGAATGCCCTTGGCATTGGGTTCCGTGCGGGGCGCTCCGTCGATGAGGATGGAACCCGCATCCGGTTGTACGAATCCCACGATCATGTTCATCAATGTCGTCTTGCCGCATCCCGACGGACCGACGATGGCCACGAATTCACCGTTCCCCACGCTGAGGCTCACCTCGTCGACGACCTGCAATGCTCCGCCGTTCGATGCGAATCCCTTGCGGATGCCGTTCAGCTCGATCTTAGCGCGCATAGCGCCACCTGACCGACTTCAGTCCCTCGAGCAGGCGCATCAGACCGTCCAGCAGCAATCCGATCAACCCGATGATGATCATTCCTGCGATCACGAGATCGTATCGATTGCCGGCGTTGCGGGAATCGATGATGAGATAGCCAAGCCCCGATCGCAGGGCGATCATCTCCGCGGCGACCACCACCAGCCACGCCACCCCGAGCCCGATGCGCATCCCGACGATGATCTGCGGCAACACGGCGGGAATCACCACCCGGCGAAACAGCGTATAGCGCGAGACGCCGAAATTCTGTGCGGCACGCAGATAGCGGCGCTCGATGGTGTGCACGCCGGCAGTCGTTTGCACGATCATCGGAAATACCGAAGAAATGAAGATAAGATAGATCGGCGAGGCATTGCCCACGCCGAACCAGAGGATGGCGATGGGAATCCACGCAATCGGCGAGATCGGCCGCAATATCTGAAACAGTGGATTGAGCGTGGAGTAGGCCCCCTTGACCCACCCCAGCCACAGACCCAACGGCACGGCGATCAGAACCGCCAGCGAGAACCCGGCGCCGACGCGCATCAATGAGGCACCGATGTCCGTGCACAGGGTGCCATTCTCGATGAGTTCGACGGTGCCGGTTACCACCTGCCACGGCGTGGGGAAAATGACGCTGGCGGTTTCAACGACGATCAACCACCATACACCCAGCAGTGCGGCGATGACGGCCGCCGCCGGCATGCTCTCCTTGATTCTGTTCACTACGCCACGATCCTGAAAATTCTGCGCGATCTCCACACCAGCCGCCGCCAGGGAGTATCCGGTTGCGGGTCCACGACCACGGTCATTTGTCCGCTGGCATGCGCAGTGCAGGCGAATTGATAACTGCTGGCCAACTCGAACGGCAGGCGGAAGCTTTGGCCCGGCATCATCAAGGTAGGGCCGAAGATCTGCGGCACATCGTCCATGTTCTTCAGCAGCAACACATCCCTGATGCCGAGCGTCAGATAGACCTGCGACGGCAGAATCTCCACTTTGTTCCCCGCCATGCGCCGCGCCCAGGTCCCCTTGGGGATTTCGAAAGTTTCTTCCCGCGAATCAAAGGTGATCGGGGTGAACGCCGCCCACGCAAGCGCTGCCAACACGGCCACGGCCGCGATGACCAAGCATGGGCGCTTGTGAATCATGCGCAAGGTATGGCCGATCAGTTCAACAACATGGAGATATCGTGGACGTAATCGTCCGCCTTGTGCCCGAACGGCATCAACGCCCGCAGTTTGCCCTCACGCGTGATCAAATACACAAACGACGAATGCGCAACCGCGTAATCTGTGCCGCCGCCGAGCTTTTCCGCCGTAACGCCATAACTCTTGCGCACCGCCGCCATTTGCGGCGCCGTGCCCGTGCCGCCCACGAAGGTGGGATCGAAGGAGGCCAGATACTGCTTCAGCCGTTGCGCGCTGTCGCGCTCGGGGTCAACCGTGAGATAGATGACCTGCACCTGCGATCCCAGGGCTCCCAGCTTGCGATGCGCAAGGGCGAGGACCGCAAGAGTGACCGGACAGACATTGGCACAATTGGTGTAGCCGAAGCCCAGCACCACCACCTTGCCGCGATAACGGCGCAGGGTGAGAGTGCCGCCGTCGGAACCGCTGACGGAAAAATCCGGCGCCTCTCGCGCAGGATTGAAGACGCCTGCCTTGAGCGCATCGACTTCGGCGCCCTGCACCGTCATGGACAGCAGCACGCAGGTCAATAGGGGCGCAATGCGGGCGGCGTATCTCACGACGGTTCACAACGAGATGGCGGCGGCATGTGCACTCCTCGCGAAAGTCTCGTCCACGTAGGTCTCGTAGGCGATCGTGTGATTGATCGTGCCCGCAGCCATCGACAGCTGCATGAGTTCTTCGAACTCGGCGCGTATCATCCGCAAATCCCCGTAGGTCACCCGATCCGAGGGATTGTCCATCACGAACTGGATGATCTTCGGGTCCTGATTGAAGTATTCCCGGCCCGCTGCGACGGCAACGGCCTTGTCGCGATTCTCCCGCCGTTGATCGAGCCACACTCCGGCGCCCAGCACCTGGTTGACAAGGTCCTGAACCATGGCCGGATTTTCCCGGATGAGCTCCTCGCGCACCGTCAGCACGCAGCAGATGTAGTTGCGCCACTCGTTGCGGGTCATGCTCAGCGGCCGCGCATAACCGGCTTGCTCGGCGGCCGCGCCGAAGGGCTCGCCGGTGCAATATGCATCGACGGCGTTCGCATACAGCGCCGCCGGCATATCGGGCGGCGCCATTTCCACGATTTGGATGTCGTTGGGCGTCATGTTCTCCCGCGCCAACATTTTTCTCAAAAACAGAAAGTCCACGGCGAAGCGGCTGGGAATCGCGATCTGTTTGCCGGTGAGCTGCTTGAAGCTGCGGTAGGGCGAATCAGTCCTCACCATGATGACGGCGCCGGAGCGATGCCCGAGCGACACAATCTTTACAGGTATCTTCCTGTCCGCCAGGTCCATGACCAACGGTGCAAGCATGTACGCCGCCTGAATGCGGCCCGCCATCAAGGATTCCTTGACCTCGGGCCAGCCGCTGTACTTGCTGTACCGGTAGTCGAAGCGCGGCTGGCCTGCGCCAAGGGTACTGTTGCTACGGGCCTTGGAGGCACAGGCCACCGGAAGCGTGAGATTGCAGGTCACCGGCAGACCGCCGACCAGCAATGGCTCGCCCTTGGCGATGCCGCTCGCTCCCTTACCGCAGGACAGCGTGCTCAGCGGCAAAGCACCCGCGATCAGCCCCTGGACTATTTGTCTGCGATTTAAGGCGTGGTGAACCACGAATATCATTGGTTGCGAAGACGCAACATCATAGGCAGCGCAGCCGCGCAGAAACAATCGGCGTGCGATAGATTCTCGCTATCGCGGCAACCCGCCAGATAGCTGAGGGACTTGTCGAATATCGCTCCGGTCGTTCGTCGAGTGTACATACCCCGAATTTTGAGATTGCAACAACGAGGAGATGAGCATGCCGCAGACGATTCCTTACCTGGCCTTCGACGACAACTGCGCCGAGGCGATGCGCTTTTACGCGAAAGTACTGCAGGGCAAACTCGAGATGCTGACCTTCGGTCAATCGCTGATGGCCGAGCGGACCCCGCCGGATGCCATGAATCGAGTCATGCATGCGCGACTCGCACTTCAGGGAAACGGCTCCCTATATGCCGGCGATTGCCCCCCGGGGATGCCGTATCGAGGTATCCACGGAGCGTCGATTGCGCTCAACTATGACGCTGTCGGGCCTGCCGAAGGCGTGTTCAACGCGTTGGCCGCCGACGGCGGCAGCGTGACCATGCCCTTTGGGCCGACGTTTTGGGCCAAAGGCTTCGGCATGGTCACCGACAGATTCGGCTGCCCGTGGATCGTTAACGGCGAGATGATTGACGTGCCGATGAACTGACCGGGCGGGATGCCGACCGGAACGCACGTACCACCCTTGAAAGGAGAGAAATTGTCATGGCCTCCCACACGATTCAGCTTCATCGCGTGCTGCGCGCGCCTCCCGAGCGGGCATTTCGTGCCTTTCTCGAGCCCGATGCGATGGCCAAGTGGCTGCCGCCGCACGGCTTCAGCGGAAAGGTTCACGCCCTCGATGCGCGCGTGGGCGGCCATTACCGCATGTCGTTCACGTCTTTTGCCACCGGGCAAGTCCACGCCTTCGGCGGCACCTACGTGGAGTTGGTGCCATATGAACGGATCCGCTACACCGACCGCTTCGAGGACCCGAACCTACCCGGCGAGATTCAAGTCACCGTTTCGCTCAGGCGCGTCTCGTGCGGCACCGAACTCAACATCTGGCAGGAGGGCGTCCCTGCCGTCATTCCGGCCGAGATGTGCTATCTCGGCTGGCAGGAATCCTTGAGCCAGCTGGCGCTGCTGGTGGAGCCGGACATTCCTGCCGCCTGACGCTGCGATCACTCGCTCGGCACGAAGATCCAGAGCAACACATACAACAGCAGACCAGCACCGGCGCAAATGAACAGTGCGGTGAAAAGCAGCCGCCACATCCAGGCTTCCGTGCCGGTCGATCGTGCGATTCCACCGCATACGCCGCCGAACCAGCGGTCGGTGCGGCTGCGTCGAAAGGTATTTACCGCGTTCGCAAGCGGCTCATTGGAGTGCGCCTGCGAGGTGCTCAGCAGCTGTTCCTTGGCGCGTTTGAACTCGTCCTCGGTCAGGCCGCCGTTTGCGCGCAATTCCGCGAGTTTGCCCAACTCATCAGCAAGCGCCATAAGGAACTCCTTGATTAACTCCTACCTAGAACCCCCCGATCCGGAAAAAGTCACACCGGGGGTTGTTGCGGGGATTGTAAGCATTCTTGATACCGCATGCGCGCGCGTGGCATCCTGTTGCACGCGCCTACGAGATGGCTGGAGGCTTAAGGACATGTGGAACGTGCGTCTCAGGGACGCAGCTGCGCAGTGTTTGGTCCTATCGCTGCTGCTCTGCGCCGCATCGCAGGCACAGAATCAAGGTTTTCACGGCGCTCCGCCTGCGGCAAAGACCGAGAAGAACGCCTACCAGGGCTTGAACTTGAGCGCGGGCAAGGCGGCGTTCGACCACAATTGCGCGGCCTGTCATGGAGCAACAGGAGAGGGCTCTGGAAACATACCCTCGTTGGCCGGCGGGGCGGCGCAAGGAGCCGGCGACGGAGAGCTTTTCTGGTACATCACCCAGGGTGACGTCAACAACGGCATGCCCTCCTGGGGATCTTTGCCCGAAGAGCAGCGCTGGGAGATCGTCAACTATCTTCGAGTCCTTGGCGCTTCCAAGCCGGGCTCTCCGCGGGTACCGCTGTCGTCCGAGGAAGCGGTTACTGTCGGTATCAGCGCGCCCCCGCCGACGGCTCCGTTTACCGACTACCGGTTCGAGACGCCCGGTACGATGCGCAAGATCACGCTCGAGGATTTGCCCGCTCCGCTCGCAACGACATCGGCCGGCAATGCCCCCAAGCTGGTGGCGCGCCCGGAGAATGCATGGCCGAAGGTCCCCGCAGGCTTCGAGGTTGAGCTATACGCAACCGGCCTCGACCAGCCGCGGCTGATCCGTACCGCGCCTAACGGCGACTTTTTCCTCGCTGAAAGCAAGCTGGGTGAAATTCGCGTATTCCGTGGAATCACAGCCGACGGCAAGCCAAAGCAATCGGCCACCTTCGCCACGGGTTTGAACCGGCCGTTCGGAATCGCTTTCTACCCGCCGGGACCCAAGCCACAATGGGTCTACGTCGGCAACACCGATTCTGTGGTGCGATTTCCCTACCATAGGGGCGATTTACACGCCCGCGGCGCGGCCGAGCACATCGCAGAGCTGCCGAGCGGCGTCGGCCATTGGACACGGGACATAAGGTTCACGCCCGACGGCAAAAAGATGTTCGTGTCGGTCGGTTCCGGCTCGAACATCAACGATCCGGACACGACTCCCGAGGAGAAGGATCGCGCCGACGTCCTCGAATTCAATCCTGACGGTTCAGCAATGCGCGTGTACGCCTATGGCATTCGGAATTGTGTCGGGCTCGCGATCCAATCGAAGACGGGAGCCCTATGGTGTTCGGTCAATGAACGCGACGGCCTGGGTGACGATCTCGTCCCCGACTACATTACTCATGTGCAGGAAGGCGGCTTCTACGGCTGGCCCTGGTGGTACATGGGCAGACACCAAGATCCGCGCCATCAAGGAAAGCATCCGGAGCTCAAGGATAAGGTCATCACGCCCGATGTCATCCTCCATCCGCACAATGCGTCGCTTCAACTGACCTTCTACGACGGCGCGCAATTCCCGGCCGAATATCGGGGCGACATTTTCGCCGCCGAACATGGTTCCTGGAATCGATCCGTGCGCGTCGGCTATGAGCTGATACGTGTGCCGCTGGACAAGTCAGGAAACGCCACCGGCGCATACCAGGACTTCATGACCGGTTTCGTGGTGGACAACGGACATGTTTGGGGAAGACCGGTCGGCGTCGCGGTGGCTCCCGATGGGTCGCTGCTGGTGACTGATGACGGATCGAAGTCCATCTGGCGGATAATCTACGCGGGCGGACACTAGCGCGGTGGACGCTCGAACACCCGCCGCGCGTTCGCATAGTAGATCTTGTCGATCACCACCTTCGGGAGCGACAGCCCTTTGACGTCAGCCTTGATGTCCTCGATGTGCTGCACCTCCGAGGTCGCCAGGTAGACCCAGTCCGAGCGCCAGAAGGCATCCGTCTCGGCAGCAAACTGCCCGGGATGCACCGGCGGGTTCTCGGTCAGATCAGATCCATAGAGCAGACGGTCCTGGTACTTGATGAAGAATCTGCGCACCTTGCCGGGGTCCGACTTGGATTGATATTGAACCTGGGTCATGCGCGCCGCAAGGTCCGCCGTGGCGTTCGGGTGGGTGTCGAGGAAGCCGGCGAGTTCATCGACGCTCCACTCCAAACTCGCGAGGTGCGCCCCGACGAAGCTGAGCTGCGGATGCCGCGCCACGAAGCGGTCCCGCGCGGCAATGAGGCTTTCGTAGCTCGGCAGCTCGGGATGCAGGTACATGTGATATTCGGGATGTTCGCGAAAATAGCTGCGGTCGTTGTCCGTGGTCATGGCCTCGAGCGGCAGCCAGCAGTTCTTGGGTTCCGCCTGGTGTGCGACCAGCGGTATGCCCTTCGCTTCGAGATGGCTCATGACGCCGTCGAAGCGTGGATCGTCGAGCATGATGAGCCGCCCATGCCCGTCTCGTTCCACCATACCGATGTTCTTCCACACTTTCACGCAGAGCGCACCGTGCGCCATCTCGGCGTCGATGCGATGCGCGGTGTTCCGCGTCCAACCCGCCCCGCCGAACCCCTTCATCGAAAAAGTGGTGCAGAAGTGAAAGCGCTGCGGGTTCGCGGCAATCAGCCTGTGGGCTACCTGCGCCTGCCGGTTCAACGACGGGAAGTCGGGGTAGTCGACGTTGAGCGACAGAAGCTCGAACCCATCCTTCGCAGCGATGTCGAGGAAGCGGTGGTCGTCGGTGTTGGCGTGCACATGTGCGTCGAACTTGCGAACCCGGATGAAGTCCGCGGCCGTATACGAGGACTCTGCACGGGCCCCTTCCGCGGCCGCCAACGTCACGCCCACGAGGAGGGCGAAGATCATGTGCGGGATCATGCGTCGCCCGCCCCGTCGCCGCCGTCAAACGAACGCGCGAGGACGGCGACGGACTTCGGTTCGAGCGCGGCGCGGGCAAGCTTCGCAGCGTACAGAGCAGCGCCCGCCGAGGGCGGTAGGCGCGGCGCCACAAATTCGTAGCGCCGATCGCCCTCCTTGAGCGCAGCCGCGAACAGCGGCGCCAACAGACCATCCAGTCGAAACATACCGCCGGAATGGGACACCGGCAACGGCGTCTGCGGGGGAACGCCGAGCCGATCGCGCAAGGCATGCACGATCGAGGCGAGTTCTGCCGCTGCCCGCTCGAACAGCCGATGCGCCGCTGCATCGCCTGTGCGGGCCGCCCGAGCCGCCAGCGGCGCGAGCGCGGCGATTTCGCTGCGGGAGAGGGGCGGAGGGCCGTAGACGGCGGCGCACACGTCGAGATCCGCGCGCAACCCGAAGCGCTCGCGGATCAGATCGTAAAGAGCGGCCTTCGGCGCCCGCCCATCGCTCATCCGGGAGAACAGAGTCAACGCCTCGCGCGCGATCCAGTAGGCGGACCCCTCGTCGCCGAACAGCTCTCCCCAGCCGCCCGCGCGCGCGCAGCGAGACTCGAATTCTCCGTAGGCGATGGAGCCCGTGCCGGCGACGACGTTGATGCCGTCGCGGCCCGCCAGGGCGCCCGCCCAGCCGCACACCATGTCGTTGCCGCAGCGATGGCGCTCGAGGGGGAGCACCTGCGCAGCGATGCCGTCGAGGCGCCGGAGCAGCGCGCTGTCCTCGCCATGGGCGGGCAGACCGATGAAGGCAAAGGTCACCTGGGCAGCGGATACCGCGGCCTCGCGCAATGTTGCCTGAATGCCCGTGAGCAGCATGCGCTGCAGCGCATCGATGCCGGTTTCAAGATAATAGGCCGATCCCGCCCGGTGCGACGCCAGCACCCTTCCCGACTCGTCGACCAACAGGAAGTCCGTCTTGGTACCGCCGCCGTCGATCCCGAGAAAGATCCTCACCGGGACGGGTTCCAGGGATGGATCGACACGCCCTGCACCACGCGATTGACGACGCCCCTGGCATTGGGGGTGTCCGGCCGCAGTCCCAGGTTGAGCGATTGCAGGAACGCGAACGTTTGCGCAAATACCGCATACGGAAAGCACAGCCCGAGGTCCGTTGCGCCCGACGCAACTTGCACCGCAATGCTTTGCGCCGGGCCCGCGCCCGCATGCGCGGCGCCCGCCAACGCGGCGTCCGCATTCCCCGCATGGAGCGCGACTATGCGCGCCGCGACGCCGTCGGCGCGCAGTTCGCGCAGCAGGTCCAGCTCGTAACGGCGCGTGTACGCATCATTGCAGAGGAACATCACCACCAAGGTCTTGCCGTTGACGATGGTCTTCGGCCCATGGCGAAAGCCCATGGGTGTTTCGGCCACCGCGACGACGTTGCCGTCGCTGAGCTCGAGCATCTTGAGCGCGGCCTCGCGCGCCAGACCCGCCAACTCCCGGCTCCCCAGATACACCACTCGTTCGAAGCCGCAACGTGCAAGGTGCACGGCCGCGGGCAGCCCCGCCTCGAGCACGCATGCCGTCCAGCTTGCGAGTGAGTCCGGTGCATCATGTGGCAACAGGTCGAAGGCCAGCGCAGCGGCGAGCATCATGCCGGTGAAGCTCGAGGTCATCGCGAAGCCGCGGTCGTTGGTTTCCTCCGGGAGCAGCACGAGGCGTGCATTTCGCTGCCGCTGCCCTCGCCGGTAGAGGTCGCCCTCGCGATTGCAGGTGACGATGAGATGATGACATTCCCTCACGCCCTGTTCGGCCAGGCTGAGCGCCGCCACACTTTCAGGACTGTTGCCCGAGCGTGCGAAGGACACCAGCAACATCGGCACCGCCGGCTCCAACCAGTCGTCCGGCGATCCGACCAGGTCGGTGGTCGCCACGGCGTCCACGCGCAATTGCGTCCGGCGCCTCAGTGCGGGCGCCAGGCACTCGCCGACGAAAGCCGAGGTGCCGGCGCCGGTCAAGACCACCCGCAGGTCGCGCCGCTCGAGCAGCGGACCGAGAAAGGTCCGCAGCGCGCCGGCCTCGTTCGTCATCATCCGCTCGATCCCTTTCCAAACGGCCGGCTGCTGCGCGATCTCGCGCGCGGTCCAAATCCCGCCCGTGGCTTCGAGTTCGGCCTGCGCAATCCCAAGATGGTTCATTCGCGGCCTCGATTGATGACGGAGCCGGCCGGGCCTGTCTGCCGGCAGGCGCGGTCGTAGTGACGCAGCACCTGCTCAATCGCGTCGATGACGAGTTCGCGTGGATCGTTCTTCAGCAGGCCCTCGCGGATCGCGGCGTACTGCACCGGCAGGTACTGGCTGATCAAGGTCATGGGAATCCCCCCGGCCGCGAGGCCCTCCAAGAGTCGCGTGCATGCCCGCGCGACCGCAGGGGCGGTCCAGTAATAGCGGATACGGTCGCTCAAGCTGTACTGGAGATCGAAATCCTGCCGCTGCGCGTCCAGGTAATAAGTGCTCCAGTATCGGCGATCCCGCTTCATCTCCTCGAGCATCGTATCCTTCAGCGATCCTTCCGGCATCAGGTCCAGTTCCATTGCAATGTCCGACAGGGCCCACAGCGCTTCGCGCAGTGCGAAGGTCGCTCCAGGTCCCACCTTGAGGATGGCGAAATGATCCTGCACCAAGGCTTCGAGGGCAGCGGGTGTTTGATAGTCGGTGGAATGCGCCTCGAACACCATGCCGGCCACCGGTTCGATGCATTTGCTCAACGCCGCGGCCTTGGAGCGGACGTAGTCGATCACCTGATAGTGGCCGAACTCGACGCCGGGCTGCACCACCAGGCCGAGCACGCGGGCCCATGCCGCCTCGACCCCATGGCGTGCAAAAGCCCTGCGATGCGCCTCGATCGTCGCGTGCGCCGCCTGCGGCGTCGTTACACTAAGGTCCTCGAGGGTCTCGTGCGCTCCGCCCGGCACCGGTACTTCGGAGCCGATGATGTACCCGGGAGGTTCGCCGCCTGCACTACGCCAAGCAGCCTCGGCGATCGCGCACAGGGCGGCGTTGCGTTCCGCGATCATCTCATCGCCCAACGCGCGCGGGTCGCCGGCGCAGGACATGGAGCAATCCAGATGGATCTTGCGGAAGCCCGCGGCCACGTATTCGCCCACCATCACCCCGGCCTTGCGCAAGGCCGTCGACGACGGCAGGCGTTGCCAGCAATTGGGTCCGAGATGATCTCCGCCCAGCACCACGCGATCCTGCGGCAGGCCGACGGCATCGGCGATCGCACACACGCGCTCCCGAAACATGGCGGGCCGCATGCCGGTGTAACCGCCGTCCTGGTTGACCTGGTTCGAGGTGGCTTCGATCAGCGCCACGCCGCCTGTGCGGCGCGCCAGGCGCAGGGCGGCTTCCAGAACCCACGGGTGCGCGGAGCACACGGAGTAAATCCCTTCCGGCGCCCCGGACTTATGCCGGCCGACCAGCTCCAAAATCGCATTCATACCGGTTGCTCGACGAGCTTCTCTTCCGGTTCGATGGCGAGCAGCACCGCGGCGAGGAAGGCCAGCGCGATGGCGACGGCGGTGACGGCGTTCGGCATCGCGCCCAGCACGATCATCGAGACGATCGCCGTGATCATAGGCGCGCCCGCGTTGGCGAGCGGCGCCACCACCAGCGCACGGCCGTAGCGGAAGGCATATACCAGCGTCAGCGCACCCACTGCGTTCAGGATTTGCGTAATCGCCGCGAGCCCCGGCCCCTGCCACCCGTACTCGATGCGCGCGCCGAAGTCGGTCATCCACAGCGCCAGCGGAATCAGCGCGAGGCCCGTGATCGTCATGTAGAGAAAAATGTTCTCTGCATCCATGGAGCTGTTGGCGAGCTTCATGAAATAGGCCTGTACGCCCCATGCGAGCAGAATGATCAACGCATAGACGAACCATGTGACCTCGTGCACGCCGGCGCCCGAGGTCTCTGCGGCCGGCGCGTAGTTGAACAGCGGCAGTGCAACCAGCGCGAGCGCCACCCCGAGCGCGCCCACTTTGGTCACCCTTTCTTTGAGAAACAGCATCGACAATGCAATGGTGATCACCGGCGACAAGGCGATGATGGGGAATATCAGGTATGTGGGTCCGGTGTGCACGGCATGGAACAGCAGCATCTGGCCGCCCGCGCCCGTCAATCCGATCAGCAACCCCAACATCGCGGACTTCGGATCGCGCAGCACGCGCCAGCCGACGCGCTGCATCGCGTACAGCGCCGGCGGGATCATCGTCAACGCCCATACCACGTAAACCAGGGTTTCGGGAAAGCCATGGCGCGTCGGGAATTCCGCGAACGCGCCCCACACCCCCCAGAACCCGGTGGTGATCAGTGCGTACATGAGCCAGGGTTTCTTCATCAGAATCGGTACGATGCGCCGAGCACGAAGCTGCGGCCGTACGCGCTGTAGCCCGCTCCCACGCCGCTGGCGCTCTGTCCCACCAGGAACCCGTTGGCCCACGGCAACAGCGGATTGCCGTTGAGATAGGAGCGCGCAATGGCGTTGGTGAGATTCTTGCCCTCGACGTACACCTCGAAGCCCTTGAAGAAACGATAATGCGCACTGGCTGTCACCCAGGAGAAGGGATCGGCGATGGCCGGCCATCCGGGCACTTCGGTGCATTGCGCACAGACATAGGTGTAGCGCGAGGTGTAGTCCCAGTTGACATCTGCATTGAAAGGCCCCTTGCCGTAAATCAGGCTGACCGACAAGGTGGTCGGCGGCGCCGCGTTGACCGCGCCCGTGGGATTGCCGAACTGATCGTAGCCCTTGCTCCAGGTGTGAGTGAACTGCATGTGCGTGCCCAGGCCGTTCTCGAGAAAGTGCTGCCAGCTCAGTTCGACGCCGGTGAATGTCTCCTTGGCGCCATTGGCCGGAGCGGAGATGGTCCACAGGAACGGCGTCCCGGGCACCGTGCCCGGCTGGCCGCCCACGTACTCCTTGGTGCCGAGATCGACGTTTGACGTGACGCCGGTGTAGATGTCGTTCATGACCTTCTTGCCAAATAGCGCCCCATTGAGCGCCGAGTGGGGCTGGTAGTACCACTCGAGCGAGAGATCCGCAGACCATGCCTTGATGGGCTTCAGGCCCGCGGTGCCCGTGTAGATCAGTATCGGGGTGCCGTTGATGGCTTCGTTGGTGGCATTCGGGGCCAGCTGGTTGAGGTCAGGACGTGACATGGTCTCACTCACCGCCGCGCGCGCCTGCAGCTTGTCCGGCACCACCCAATAGCTCAGGTTGAGCGAGGGCAGCGCAAGCGTATAAGTCGCAGCTTGAGCGAATTGGGTTGCGCTGCTGTAATCCACGTTGAAGCTTTGGACCGAATTCGCGCCATTCAAGGTCCACAGATCCACCGGTACCGATTCGGCGGTGGTGGCCATGGTCGTCGTGCGCAGCACGCGCACGCCCAGATTGCCCGACCAATTTGCGCCCGCGAAGGTCGCCTCCGTATAGAAGGAGAAGGTCTTCTCGGTCACGTCGTAGGAGTTGAAAGGGTTGGCCTGCGGCAGCGTACTCGCCAGATTGAACGGCGTACTGCACGGTAGCCCCGTACAGTAGGACGGATTCGGCTTGCCGTTCAGGCTTGCGAGAAACGCGAGCAGCTGGGCGCTGTTCAACTGGGGAAGCACCGACGGATACGACCCGCCCGCCCCTTGCAGGAAGTTGGGAGGGCTCGTGAAGGAGATGACGTTGAACCCCTGCGAGGCGAAGGTGTAGGGATTGCACTGCAACGGACAGCCGGCGGTGGTGTACAGCGTGCCGTACTGAGCGGAGCCATTGTTCCAATCGTTGCTGACGTCGGCGCGGCTCTTTTCACGATGGTTATAAGCCGCACCGAACAGCAGCTTGTCGAAGAACCCCAGATCCGCATGAAACGCGCCGTCCAAGGTGAATCCCGTGACCTGGTCGTGCACCGAGTAGCCGCTGAGCCCGTCGTAGTGCGTGGACCAATACTTGTTGTTGTTGAGAAAGCCCGAGTTCATGAGCGAGGTATACGAACAGTAGCCCGCGTTGGTGCTGCTCGCCGAGCCTTGGGGACATGCCGCGAGTCCCAACTGGCTCGGCGGAATCGCCACATTGAGGTTGGGCAGGCTGTTCGGCAGGTCCGTGATCGTGATGATATCGGGCGAGTACGGCGTGGCCGAGACCAGGCCCGCCGTCACGAAGGTGTCGTTGCCCCCTTCGGGCCGGCTCGCGGTCGAACGGTAGGCGTCGAAGTCGAGCTTAAACTTATCGGTGGGCTGCCAGGAGCCCTTCAAGCCGAATAGCGAGGTGACGACGTTGCGGTCGAGGGTGTTGTTGACGATCTCGGGCGTAAAGTTGTTCGACGTCACCGCCGTGACGACGCCGTTCTGGACCACGGGGTTGGACCAGGTCGGGTTGCCGTTCTGATCTGTGCCGTAGGGGAAATAATACGACTGATTGTAGCCGACCTGGGGGTCCTCCAGCTTGGTCCACAGGCCGTCCGCGACCAGCTTGAACGTATCGCTCGGGCGCCACTCGAGGCTCCCGGATAGCGCCTCGCGCTTCTTCTCGTCGAAGATCGATCCCATGGTGATGCAGCACGGAGTGGCGACGAGCGACGGAAAACTGCCGTCGAACGGGTAGGTGCCGGAACCATCATCGGTGCTCTGGTTATAGGCATTCAGCGAGTCTGTGCGCGTTTTATTGTCGGAAATTACGCCACCGAGCAGGAACCCCAGCGTCTGGTCGAGCACCGTATTCTCAACGAATGCCGAGAATTTGTGGCCGTGCAGGGTGGACATGTCGTTGTAATTCTCCTCGGCATGCGCTCCCCCATGCAGCCCGGGATTGTCGAAGGGGCTCGCCGTGCGCAAGTTCACCGTGCCGCCGATGCTTCCCTCCATCGCGGAGGCCTCCGACGACTTGAGCACGTCGGCACCCGAGATCACTTCCGACGGCAACACATCGAACGCCAGGTCGCGCGCGTCGTCGTCGGTGGCCAGGATCCGGTTGTTGAGCGAGACGATGTTGTACTGCGGCCCGAAGCCGCGCACCGAAACCTTCTGCCCTTCGCCACCCGTGGTGCGGCTGATGGTGATGCCCGGCAGATGCTCCAGAGAGTCGGCGACGTCGGCGTCGGGAAACCGCCCCAGCTCCTCGGCGTTGATGGAATCGAGCACCACGGTGGCATTCTTTTTGATGTCGAGGGACTTCTCGAGACTGGCGCGAAGCCCCTTGACGACGATTTCCTCGAGCGTTGGACCCTCGGCTTCCTTGGCACCGGCGGCGGTTGCCGCAGGCGTACTCGCCGTCGTGTCCGCGGTGGAGCCATCGGCGCCCGCGGCGATCGCGCCGCTGACGGCGGCGAATGGCAGCCAAATCGCAATCAAAGTAGGCTTGAGGCTCGGCACGCTGCGTCTCCCTGTACCATTGACGAGATGGTTTATGATGCGTCGATAAATCCCGAAAAACGAAAGAAAATGAAATCTTTATCCCTGCATTAACTTTCGTGTTCTTTCGTTTAATGTTATTGTTATTTTCGAACAAGTCAATAGTCGTTTCGCAACCGTCCATGAACAAAGGCCCACCGGCTCACAAAAAGACTTCGCGCCGACAGTTCGTACAGCTGGCCGGAGGGCTCGCGCTTGCGCTTCGCCATGGCTTGCTGCCGGCGCATACCGGTGCCGAGGCACCTCCCTCGGAGGCTCGCGGGGTGGCCACCCTCGAGGACGCGGTTCTGCGCATCGAGTGGGATGCAAAGCTGCACGCGAGGGTATCGCGCGCGGCAGGCGCAGAGCGGATTGCGATGACCTCCTGGGGACCGAGCGAGTATCTGTTGGGGGCGGACGGACGGCACATCGTCGACTTTGCGATCCGTCGGCAGGCACGCAGCAGCATCGCCGATGCCAACGGTACGGGCACGCGGCTCACGTTGTCGGGAACCTCCGCGGACGGCGTCGAAAAGACCGTGGAGGCGACCTTGTACCAACGCCATCCCGGCATCGCGCTGGTGCGCGTCTCCTATCGCAACGCCGCCGCCGGGATCTTGAGCTTTCGCAGCTGGTCCAACGGCGATTTCCGGGTGCTCGCCTCCGGCAGGCGCGCCCCTGAATTCTGGTGCTATTCAGGAGCGTCGTACGAGGATCGCCGCGACTGGGTGCAGC
Source organism: uncultured Gammaproteobacteria bacterium (assembly GCA_963702735.1). Classification (GTDB taxonomy): domain Bacteria; phylum Pseudomonadota; class Gammaproteobacteria; order Steroidobacterales; family Steroidobacteraceae; genus Bog-1198. The sequence goes on from CAVPDW010000006.1 coordinate 770,404, forward strand.
CGGTCGAACACGGATTCGCGCAGGACAACTTTCTCGGCATGGAGGCGTCCGATTACGGCGGCGGCACTCCCATCGTCGATGTCTGGCGCCGCGACGGCGGGCTCGCGGTCGGCCACGTGGAGAGCACACCGAAGCGTGTCTCGCTTCCCGTGCAGGGGCAGCGCGGCTCCGTCCGGATAGCCGTATGCGGCCGCGAGAAGCGGGACTTGAGGCCCGGCGAACGCTTTGAGACGCCGGAGACCTTTGTGGCGGTTCACGACGGCGACTATTTCGCCGTACTCAGTGCATACCGAGGCCTCATGTCCGAACGCGGCCTGGCGCCGGCGGTCCCGCCGGCGGCCGCCTACGAACCGATCTGGTGTGCATGGGGTTACGAACGCGCCTGCACGACCGCGTTGATCGAGGGAACCTTGCCCAAGGTGAAGGAATTGGGGCTGGCAGTGGGCCGTCATCGACGACGGCTGGCAGGCGATGATCGGCGACTGGACTCCCGCTCGTGCCAAGTATCCGAACGGCGAGGCGGACGTGCGCAGCCTGGTCTCCGACATTCGCGCCCGCGGTTTGAAGCCGCGGCTCTGGTACTCGCCGCTGTCGGTCGCGCCGGGGTCAGACTTCCTGCACGATCACCCCGACATGCTGCTGCTCGACAAGGACGGTGCGGTCCAGAACATCTCCTGGTGGAACAGCTTCTACCTCTGCCCCGCGTACGAGCCGACGGTGCAGTACACGCAGGCCTTGATCAGGAAGTTCATCGGCGACTGGGCATTTGCAGGACTCAAGATCGACGGCCAGCATTTGAACAACGTCGCACCCTGCTTCAATCCTGCACATCACCATGCGCATCCGGAGGAATCCGTGGAGGGCTTGCAGACGTTCTTCCGCGCGATTTACCGGACCGCGACGGCGATCGATCCCGAGACAGTGATAGAGTTATGCCCCTGCGGCACCGCCTACTCGGCATTCAATTTCCCGTACATGAATCAAGCGCCCGCCTCCGACCCCGAGTCCTCCTGGCAGGTGCGCCACAAGGGCAAGACGCTCAAGGGCTTGATGGGCCCGAGCGCCGCGTACGCGGGCGACCACGTCGAGCTCAGCGACCGACACGATGACTTCGCCTCCACGGTGGGCGTCGGCGCCGTCGTGTCGACTAAATTCACCTGGCCGATCGATCCGAAGCCGATGGATTCGTTTCTGCTCACACCGGAGAAGGAACGCGAATGGCGCCGCTGGATAGCGCTTTATAAGGAAAAGATGCTGCCGCTCGGCACCTACCGCGGCGAGCTCTACGATATCGGCTTCGACCGCCCGGAGACGCACGCCATCGAGAAGGACGGCCGGCTGTACTACGCACTATTCGCCGACCGCTGGAAAGGTCCGGTGGCGCTTCGCGGATTGCCGGCCGGGTCATACAGGATCCGCGACTATTTCAATGATCGCGACCTCGGCACGGTTTCAGGCGCACCGGCACGGCTGGCGGTGAAGTTCGAGCGCTTCCTGCTCCTCGAGGCCGTTCCTGCATGAGTTCCATGCATCCCTCCAACCTGGAAGACACCCCGCCGCGCCCTGCGGCAAGCGGCGACACCGAACCCGGGCTCCTGGTCGCGGAACGCCGCCACCGCATCGTGGAGCTGCTGCGCGAGCACGGCAGGGTCACGGTAGAAGCGCTGGCGGCGCGGTTCGCCACCTCCGCCGTCACCATCCGCACCGATCTCGCAGCGCTCGAGGCGGAGCGCGCGCTCGAGCGCACGCACGGCGGCGCGCTGCTGCGGCAGGATGACGACGATCAGCCGCTCAACGTCAAACGCACGCTGCACCATGCGGAGAAGGTGCGCATCGCAAAGGCCGCCGTGGCGCTGATCCAGGACGGCGAGACGGTGATCCTCGATTCCGGCACGACCACCGCCGAGATCGCGAAACAGATCCGCAAGCTCGAGGTGCGTTCGATCAACGTGATCACCAACGCCCTGAACGTCGCGGTGCTTCTCGCCGACGTGCCGTCGGTGCGCCTGATCATGCCCGGCGGCATCCTGCGCCCCGAATCCAACTCCCTTTCCGGCCACATGGCAGAAGCGGCGCTCGCCGATCTCCAGGCCGATCGTCTCTTTCTCGGCGCAGACGGCCTTGATCCCGAGCGAGGTGTGATGACTCCACACCTGCCCGAAGCGCTGCTAAACGCCAAAATGATCGCGATTTCCCGACAGGTGATCGCGGTCGCCGATTCATCCAAGCTGATGCGTAGAAACATCTCGCTCATCGCACGCGTCGAACAGCTGCACATGCTGATCACCGACTCGGGTGCCGATCCCACGGTGGTTGCGGAACTCAGGCGTCGCGGCGTCGAGGTGCGGCTTGCATGACATCGCCGTGGCGGCGATCACCATGGGTGAGTGAATCGTCATGATCAAAGTGCTGCTGGCTTCATGTTTATCGATGACCATGGGCGCGGCACACGCGGCGGATCCCGCCTCCGTTCGACTGTACTCCGCCGGCAGCCTGCGCGCCGCCATGACCGACATCGCATCGGCCTATGCCGACGCTTATCACACGAGCGTCGAACCCGTGTACGGCGCCTCCGGTGCGCTCGGCGGTCGGCTTGCCGGCGGCGAGCCCGGCGATGTATTCACTTCAGCCGATATGGGATATCCCGAAACCCTGACGCAATCAGGCAAAGCGGGCCCCACCGTGCTCTTCGCTCGGAATCATTTGTGCGCCATATTGCGACCCGGACTGAGCGCAACGCCGAAAACGCTGCTGTCAGTGCTGCTTGATCCCGCCGTCAAGGTGGGCACTTCGTCTCGGCGCGATGATCCCGGCGGCGCCTACGCGTGGGCGATGTTCAAGAAGGCTGACGTCGCCCGGCCCGGCAGCCGCGCCAAACTCGAGGCCAAGGCGTCCACAATCGGTTCCGGGCAGGGAATGCTCGCCATCCCGCCGAACACCAAGAATGCGGTTGCATGGCTGTTTGAAGCAAGGCGTCTCGATGTATTTCTGTCGTATTGCACCAATGGGCGCACCGCGCAGGCGGCCTTGCCCGGCGTCAGCACGGTCGATCTGCCGCCGCAGCTCGCGGTCACTGCGAACTACGGCTTGGCCGTGCTCAAAGGCGCGAACGAACCACAAGCCTCGCAATTCGCGCTTTTCATTCTGTCGCCCGCGGGTCAAGCAATTCTCGCCGCGCACGGGTTTGATGCCCCGCTGCGCACCTCGGGTCAGATGGATCCCGACCGCTTGAGCGCGCGGTAACGATTGACGAGTTCCACGCCAAGGCGGCCGGGTTCGCAATCGATGGTGCACACGCCGCTGTTCGAGAGCTGCCTGAGCAACCGATCCCGCGCGTGCGCGTATTCCAGCGCGGCCGCGCACTCGAGAGCGCTCTCAGGAGTCGTCAGGTCCTGTCCCCCGATCAGTGCCACCACCCTTTCGCGCAGGTTCGCGAGAATGACGGCGTGCCGCGTGCGCAGCAGAGCCAGGGAGGCTCCAAGTTCAGGCGCGTCCTCATTGCGGCTGTTGGTGATCATCACGACCAACCCGCGCTTTCGTCTTTGCGATAGGCATTCGGCCGCTATGCGTTCGTAATCCGAGAACGTCGCCGTGGCCTGCACGTCTGCAAGATCCGCCATCAAGGCGTTGAGGGTTTGTCGCCCCTTGCGCGGCGCGAAGCGCTTTTGCTCGCCGTCGGCGACGCCGAAGGTCATCGCGCCGACCGCATCGCCATGGCTCAAGGCGACGAACGCGAGCAACATCAGCGCATTCAGGCATTGATCGAAATGCGTCGCGCCGATCTCCTGTTGCGTGTCGTCCGCGCGCATGCGGCGGCCGCAGTCGAGCAAAATGATCACATCCTGATCCCGTTCGTCCTGGAACTTGCGGACGATCGGCCGGTGATGCTTCTCCGTCGCCTTCCAATCGATGTGGCGGATAGGGTCCCCGGCCCGATAGTCGATCAATTGATCGAAATCCGTGCCTGCTCCGCGGCGCTGCACGGACTTCAGCCCCGCCGAATGTATACGGCGGTCGCCGGCGAGCCAAGCAAAGCGGGCCTGCTCCTCGAAGTTGGGGAACACCCGGCGCGACTCGCTCGCGCCGATCCGCAGATCAAGGTCCAGCAGGCCGAGACGCGAGCGCAAGCGCACGCAGCACGCGTCGAATCGCTGCATGCCGCGTGCGGTGGGAGTCACTTCGACGCTCAGCAGTTCGCGCTGGCGCGGACCCACGTCGAAGGGCAACGGCAATCGGGGCATTGAAAGGGTGGGATCCGCATATTCCTGAAACCGGCCGAGCCGCCGCGAGCCGCCCTGATTGTCGATGCTCACCTTCACGACCGCCGGCACGCCGATGGCAAATGCGTGGGGTAGATGACGGTGCACTTCGAGGGGCGCGCGGCGCCAATCGAGAACGCTCAGCAGCACGTCGACGACGCAGGCCGCGACAATGAGCACACCCCCTGCCAGGGCGGCCCGTTCTACGACCGCCGGTTCGATCGATGTAAAGGCCAATGCCGTGCAGATCACTGCGCCGCTCGCGGCGATCGCGATCAGTTGTCTGGACGGAATGACGGCGGAGAACATCCGGTCGGTCTACACGCGGGGGGCGGCCGTCGACTCGAGAATGCCGCGGAGCAGATCGTCGATCCGGCGCCCGTCGAGTTGCGCATCGGCGGACAGCACGATCCGGTGGCGCAGCACCCCGAGTGCCACCGACTTGACGTCGTCCGGGATGACGAACGAGCGCGCGTCCATGAGCGCGACCGCCTTGGCCGCTCGCACCAATGCAATGGGGCCGCGGGAACCGGCGCCCATCGCGACACCCGGCCACTCGCGCGTGGCGCGGGCGATTCGAACCGCATAGTCGACCACCGCAGGATCGACTTGCTGGCGGGCGGTCAGGTTCTGCAGGACGAGCACCGCCTTTTCGTTCAAGATGGCGGTGACGCCCGAGAGCGGCAATTGGTCCCCGCTCTGGCCGGTGGTCGTGCGCAGCACCACATCCACCTCCTCTTTCTCGCTCGGATAGTTCATGACAATTTTCAGCAGGAAGCGGTCCAGCTGAGCCTCGGGCAGCGGATACGTGCCCTCGGTTTCGATGGGATTCTGGGTGGCGAGCACGATGAACGGCTTGGGCAGGCGCAGAGTCTGGCCTTCGAGAGTCACTTGATATTCCTGCATGACCTCGAGCAGCGCACTTTGCGTCTTGGCCGGCGCACGATTGATTTCGTCGGCCAACAGCATGTTCGTGAATACAGGGCCGCGCACGATGCGCAATTCACGCGTGGCGGCGTCGAGCACGGCATGACCCGTTATGTCCGAGGGCATAAGATCGGGCGTGAATTGTATGCGCGCCACGTTCAAGGACATTGCCTGCGCCAGAGCGCGGACCAGCAACGTCTTGCCCAGCCCCGGAACGCCTTCGACCAACACATGTCCGGACGCGCACAGAGCGATGATGGTCTGATCGAGGGCCGCAGCCTGGCCGACAAGCGCATTGCCGACGCCGGCGCGCAACTTCGCCAGCAATTCGCCGGCCCTCAGGATGGTATTCGATTCATCGTTCATGCTCGCGCACCTTGGGTTTCAAAGCCTAGGAGTCCAATTGCCGCCGCGCCTTCTCGAGCAGCATGATTGCCGCCCGTTGCGCATCCGCGCCGCCATCGAGATTGTCGCCCAACGCGTCGCGCAGCGCCGCCGGGCTCTGGCCGGTGCGCAACGCCAGCGCGCCGATGCGCTGCTCTGCGCCCATACGCTCGTAAGAGACGAGCCTCCGGCAGGCCGCCTGCGTGACCGCCTGGCACTCGGCCCGTCGCAGCGACGCAAGACGTCGCGTTCGCCACGCAAAGCGCGCTCTGGCGCGAATCTGTTCGGCGAGCGAGCGGCGCACCGGCGCGGGCGGCACCGCTATGGGTCCGAAGCGCGGCAGATTGCGCCAGATCGTCAAACCGATGGCGGCGAGACCGCAGACGATCGCGGCCGCAGAGTGACTCCACAACAGCGCCGGCAGGCTTTCCGCGGCCATGGGATTGAGAATGTCCACGCGATCGCCGGCCCTCAAGGGAATCGAGTCGAGCACAATGCGGGCATGATCCTCCCGAAGCAGGCTTTTGTTGCCCATCAAACATTCGCAGGCGATCACCGCAACGCTGCCCTTGCCCATACCGATTCGCAGCATCTGAAATCCGTAGCCGTTCGACAGGGACCATGCCGGCGTGCGCGCGCTCGAGAACGCCGCGCGCAGCGGTCCCAGACAGGCACGCAAGGTCCTGCCGCTCACTCGGCCTGCAAGACGCTCCGTATAGGGTGCGCATTCGGCGTCGGGGCCCGCCGGGTGCAGCGGGTTTGCGGCCGCGCCGTCCCCGTCGTCGGCTCCTGGGCGCGCCATTCCCAAACCAGACCACGATTGCAGCTCGGGATTGGAAAGCAATGCGCTGCGCGATAACAGCAAGCGTCCGCCGCGGGAAACCCATGCTTCGAGCGCGCCGATGCGGTCGCGCAGCGCCATCCCCCGCAAGTCGTCCACCAGCAACACACCGTCCGCCGCGGGCAGAGCGCGCAACGTCGGAACTTGCTTCGTACGGATGGCGAGCTTCCGTGCGAGGTGCTCAAAGGCGTAATAGCGGTTGCGCGCCGCTTCGCCCCGCAGGGGATTGTCCACCGTTATGTAGTCCCAATAGGTGTGCGTGGCGATCCAGACGGCCGCGGCCGCCACCACCACGGCTACCAACAGTTGCAGCGGCAGCCTTCCGTTCACGGCGGCGGCGGATCAAGGAAGGTCGAGAAGCCTGCGCATAGCGGCATCACCGCATCCGGCGCCAGGATCTCTCCGGCATACACGACCCGCTGCCAGATCGCGACCAGGTCCGCGAAATAACGGGCGCGCGGCTCATCGAGCGCACCCTTGACCGCCCCCAGCACCTCGCGTTCGGTGTGGTGGGCGCCGATGGTTGCCCCGAAGCGGTGCACCGCGGAGGACAGCGATGCGCGATACAGGAGCGACAGGGAATCGCGCACGCGTCCCGCACGCAGCAGCTCGAGCGCCGCGGCGCTGACGTCCTCGGGCAGCGAGTCGGGACGGATATCGAGATCGAGTACCGCGCCGTCGGCGTCGCCGGGGTCGGGACGGGCGGTGCTCGCGCGAGGTTCGCGCGACTTGAGCAGCCGAAGGATCCAAACCGCCGCGATCGCCGCCGCCACTGCGCCGGCCGCCCACAGCAACAGTCCGCCGAATCTGCCGGCATATTCGAACAATCCGATCAGCCAATCGGGCGATGTGGACGCGGGGCGCGGCTGCGAGCCGGTGACCCAGCGAAGCGTACGGATCTTGGTTTGACCGCCGAGGTTCGGGTCATGACGAAGATCGGCGACGGCGGCGTCGATTGCGGCGGGGGAAAGCACGGTGCTGGCGGGCGGCGCGTACTTGACTGCATCGGCGGCCGGCGCAAGCGGCGACAGAAGACAGATCAGAGCGGCGAGTGCAACGGCTTCAGCGCGCGAACGCACGGCGAAACTCCTGTTCGATGTCCCATGCCTCGAGTTCGACGCGCCGGTTCAGGTACATTCCAAATCCCGCGGCGACGTAGAAGGGCTCGAGAAAACAGACGACGGCCGCGTACTCGACCGTGCTGACCCATGCGTGACCGGGACGTCCCATCGACTGCAGATCGCTCCACGGGTTGGCATCCGTGTGCGGCGCCAACCAAACCTGCAAAAAGAACAGACTGAAGAACAGCGCGAATTCGGCGGCCGCGAAGGCCTGGGTCGCGGCGCGCGCGACGCCGCGATGGCGCGCGGCGAGCTGGTTGATCCGGGTCCGCAGGCCCGACCCGCGAAGTCCCTCGAGCTGAACGATGGGTTGCGTGAAAGACCTGGAGGCGGTCAACCGGCGGAGCGTGAGGGTGGCGGCCAGCTGATGCCGCCACACATCCGCGCGCGCGTGCCACACGTCGAGCGGAGAGGTCGGCCGGCCGAACAGCGTACGCGACAGCACGAACAATATCGTCCGATCGAGCCAGGGTTTCGAGAGCCAGATGAGCAGAATCGGCATCCATGCATATGCCACTCCGGTCACGGCGAAGAAGCAGAACAGGGGGACCGCCACCGCGAGGTAGCAGGCGAACACCGGGCGCAGCGAGGACTGCAGCAGCCGCACGCCCAAGTCGCAGCCCTCCCAGGCGGCGCGAGGTCGCCACACCACGTCCACGGCGTCATTTTGCATCTGAGGACCGCAGCATGAAGCAGATCACCAAAATCCAACAAAATCCCGCGCAAATGAACTTTGCCGCCGGCGAAACCCACGGGGCGGACGACCAGAACGCCTCGATGACGGCCGCGATGACCAGCATGATCGCTGCGCCGAAAACAATCACGCCGCTTTCGCGCGCAGCGAGTTCAAGGGCAGCGGCGCGCGTCCGTCGCCCGGGCAACAACACGGCTTGGCCGACGCGCAGACCCGCCGCTCCGCACAGTACGATTGCGGTCAATTCGAACGCAGAGTGCGTGGCGACGAAGGGAAAGAATGTGCCGCCGTATCCCAGGGAGGCCACGTAGCCGGCAATGCCGCCGCCGTAGACTCCGTTGGCGAGCAGAAAATATATCGACCCCAGGCCGAACACCACTCCGGTGGCATAGCATTGAAAGGCGATGCCGATGTTGTTCTTGATGTAGAAGCCGAACATCATCCAGTCGCTCGCGATATCGCGCGGTCGGCCGATGGCCTGCGCCGCCGGGCTGTACATTTGCTCGAACTCCGCGGCCGTCCTGCGATCCACGATGGACAGGATCAGGTCCGGGTTCATGTAGGTCGCAACCGCGATCGCGATCGTAGGAATCATGAGAAGGGCCGCCGCAGTCACGACGTAGGGCCAGTGTCTGCGCACCGCGGCGGGAAATTCCTCGAGCAATGCGCGTGCGACTCGCGCAGGGCCGGCATCGCTCTGCCGGTAGATGATCTGGTGCGCGCGCGATGTAATGGAGGAGAGCCGCTCGATGACATGCAGGGGAAAGTTGCGCGCCCTGGCGAGAGCCAGATGTTCGCAGCACAGCCGGTACAGGATCAGAAACCGGTCCGGGTCCAGTCGGCGTTGTTCGCGCCCGAGCTCGCCTTCAAGTTCGTTCCATCTGGCCTGATTCGCGGCTTGAAAATCGAACGGCGTCACGTCGGCACCGAGACGTCCGGCGGGTCGATGCCGCGCTGGCCGTGCTGCCAGCGCGCGATCCCGACCAATCGTGCCGTGATGGATGAGCCTTCGTCGCCGGGCACCGCCTCGGCCGACAAGAGCGCGATTTCCTCGGCGCGCTCCGGCGTCAGTCGCGTGACGCGCCAGCCGAACGCGGCGATCGCCGTCTGCTGGCGCAGAGTCAAGGGCAGGCGCGGCCGCAGGGGCTCACCGGCCCCGAAATCGCCTGTCCGAGTCGCCTGGTCCCGATACACCACGAGGGTGCCTGCCGCAAGGTCGCCGAGCCGGCGGGCGTCCTTGCGCAGCAGCATGGACACTATCGCGAAGCCGTAGAGGAGCGGCAGCATGTCCACCGCGCGCATCAGGTTGCGGATCAAGCAGCCCGTGGGGGTCAGGGGCAAGCCATTGGCCATCATCACAAAAATGCCCATTGCGCGCTTTCCCGGCGTGGCCGCGGCAGGCGTCAATTCGAAGATCACGGGATAGAGCCACAGGATCAGAAATAAGATGATCAGCAACACACCGGTGCCGACACGGCCGCCGGGACCGAGGGCCGTGGCCACGACGGAGGCGATGGCATAGCGTATCGCGGCGTCGATCATGAAGGCGATGCACCGCACCGGGAAGCCCGCGGCACGCATCGATATGGCGATGCCTTCCGGTGTTTCCGCGGTTATGACCGTGTCGATGGTCGAGATCAAGCGTTGACGACGATTGTATCGGCTATGCGGTCGTGCACGGTTCGTCGCGACTCGCTGAATATCATCAAACAATCAACCAACGAATAGAGAGAGCCGGCAAGCGGAATCAGTGTGAGAATGGTATTGCAGACGTAGCGCAGGAAAAAGACTCGAAACAAGGATACGGGCGATCCGTCGACGCGCACGACTTTGATGCCCAGCAGCTTCTTGCCGATCGTCTGACCGTTACGCGCCAACAATATGAGATCGATCGCGAGCACGACCAGCGCGCCGAGCAGGCCCACATAAAACCAGGTGCCGGTTTTTGCAAGGCTGATCCACACCATCATTGGGTTGCCGCGCGCCTGTTGGGCAAGCAGCGCCATATTCGCGACATAGGCCGGCGTGAAACAGATGAAGCCGAGAATGCCGTCCAGTATCACGGCCGCCAAGCGCGACACCCTTGAGGCGAGTTCGAACGCTTTATCGCCGCCCACGTCTTTGACGGCACTTTTGGGGGGTGCGTACAGATTGCTCGATTCCGTTGCCATGGTCGCTCCTTGCGCTCGTATCGCATGATAACTCGGTCACGCACGGCCGCGACAACCGATTGAAAATCCTGTGCGCACCATCACAGCGGGCAGGACGGGTCAGGGCTTGCGCGACCGCCGTTCCTGGGGCAGCAGCGACTCGATCTTCGACTCCAATTGCCCCAGATTGAGGTCACCCTGGTAACGACCGACAATGCGGCCATCGGGATCGATCAGGTAACTTAAGGGCAATCCAAGGACACCGCCGAATTGCTCCCCAAGCTCTGCATCGCCCATCACGACGGGGTAGTTCAGGTGGAGCTTGCCATAAGCCCGCTTCACCGGCGCCGCGCCGTCGTCCATGGATATCCCCACGATACGCAGGCCTGCGGCACCGTAGGCATTCTGCCATGCTATGAATCTGGGTATTTCGGTCAGGCAGGGACCGCACCATGTCGCCCAGAAATTCAGCAGCACGAGCTTGCCCCGATAGCTTCGCAAGGTCAGCGCTCTTCCTTGGAGGTCCATGCGCGTGAAGTCGGGCGCCGCCTTGAGAGCGGCATCGCCCGCGAGCGATTGTGCCGGCATCACCAAGCCAGGCGTGGCCAGCGAAAGAGCCGCGAGCACCGCACGCAGGCCCGTCATCACTAAGGTCCCTTTGCCACCGGATAGCCCGGGGTGACCCAATCGTCACCGAAGTTATCGGCGATGTAGAGAACCTTCACCTGGGTAAAGCCCAGTCCGCGAAGCGCATCATAGGCGGCGGCAATATTCGGGCAGCGGCTCCAGGGACAGCAACCGCAATACAGAACAATCTCGCTGTCCTTGGCCAATTTCTCGACGCGGGTACTCAGTTGCTTGAGACCCGCATCGTCACTCGCCGCACCGACATATTCCGATTTTGGAATGTGCGCCTGCAGGTACAGTTTGCGAAACCCAACGTGCAGGATGAGCGGTTTCAGTGCGGACGCACGGCTTAGAGTCGCCGCGAGATCCGCAGGCTGCACCAGATCCGCCTTTGGGATGGACGATGCCGGTATGTGCTCGGCCCACGCGAGTCCTGTCTGCGACAGAAGAATGAAGGCCAGGGCCAGGCAACGGGAGGGTGTGTTTGCAATGTGTGTCATGGTGATATTTCCGGGAGTAGTCGAAAGAGCATGCGGCGCTTTGCAAGCGGAGTCACCTGGATCTCGGATTTGACCGCCCACTCATATCCTAAACTTTAAGAATAGGTAATATTCCAACATGCCGCAATGCAGCAACATAGCCGCTGTGCGCGACTGACGCCTCGGGCTTTCATTCGATGGCGCTTTGCCGCACAAAGACAAGGCGTCATCGAGGCAGCCAGGAATCGTCCGCATAAGCTATTCATATAAATAACTATTTTTGGCAGAAGTGGCCAAGCCATGCCCCGGCCGCGAAGCGCTGCCGCAGCCTCCTCCCGCAGGGTCCATTGCTGGTACATACCCTTGAATTGCCGCCGCGATTAAGAATCAAGTTGGACTGACATATCATATATGAGAGGTTTATGCTTCATACGGCGCCAGTTGGTGAATGGCGATCAAAGTGAAAATCAAAATTAACGACGCAGCATGTGCGTCATGGCATCCGGGGGTATAGCAATATGAACGCGGCTCAAATAAATGCACCCATCCAACAGCCTGGACTAAAAAACCGCTGGGCACAGTTGGTCATGGGAATCATATGCATGGCCATGGTGGCCAACCTGCAGTATGGCTGGACGTTATTCGTAAATCCGATGCACGACAAGTTCGGCTGGACCAAGGCGGCGATCCAAGTCGCGTTCTCCATTTTCGTGCTATGCGAAACCTGGCTGGTTCCGGTGGAAGGCTATCTGATGGACAAGTTCGGCCCGCGCCCGGTGGTGTTGGTGGGCGGCATTCTGGCGGGGCTTTCCTGGGTTCTGAATTCTTACGCGTCCTCGTTGGGGATGCTGTATTTTGCCGCGGTGATCGGCGGAATCGGCGCAGGCGCCGTGTACGGAACCTGCGTGGGCAATGCGCTCAAGTGGTTCCCGGACAAGCGCGGTCTTGCCGCCGGGCTGACCGCCGCGGGGTTCGGCGCCGGTGCCGCGCTGACGGTGATTCCCATCGCGAACATGGTGAAGACCGGCACTTACGAGCAGGCATTCTTCGACTTCGGGTTGATACAAGGCATTGTGGTCGTGGTCGTGGCGTTGTTCTTGATTCGACCGCCCGTCACCGCCATTGTCGCTGCGCTCAAGGGCGCGGTGAATCCCATGACCCGGCGCAACATCGGTCCGGCAGAGATGCTCAAGACGCCCGTCTTCTGGATGCTCTATATATGCATGATTCTGGTCGCATCCGGCGGCTTGATGGCGGCTGCTGAGATTGGTCCGCTTGCCAAGGATTACGGAGTCGCGACAACCTCTGTCACGGTTCTTTGGTCCACACTGCCCCTTCTCACGATGGCGCTGTCGATCGATTCGCTGGTGAATGGCTTCACCCGGCCCCTCACTGGCTGGATTTCGGACCATATCGGCCGCGAAAACACCATGGTGCTGATGTTTACCGTTGAAGGTGTGGCCATCTGGGGTCTGATGCAATTCGGTCATAGCGCCGCGGGCTTCTTGATCTTCGCGCCGATGATCTTCCTCGGCTACGGTGAAATCTTCTCGCTCTTCCCCGCGGCAAGCGGCGATACCTTCGGACCGAAGTACGCTGCGACCAACAACGGCCTGCTTTACACCGCGAAAGGAACGTCTTCGCTGCTCATTCCGCTCGCCAACGTGCTGAAGGCATCCGCCGGCAGTTGGGTACCCGTGCTGTGGATCGCAGGCGCGTTGCCGATTCTCGCCGCAGTGCTGGCGAAACTCGTGCTTTCGCCCATGCGCCGTAGCATGCTCGACAAAGTGGTTGCAGACCCGGTGGACAAGGACGTACAGACGCAGACGACGTAGCGCGATGGCGCCATAAATGGGGCTATCGACAAGTGGGGGCGTCATCCGGCGCCCCCATTTTTTCGCCATGTAATTGCCCGTGTCGTTTGCGCTCAAACACTCATGCAGATGGCCTTGGTCTCGAGATAGTTCTTGAGGACCTCACCGCCCATCTCGCGGCCCCAGCCCGACTGCTTATAGCCGCCGAAGGGCAACGCCGCATCGAAGATGTTGTAGCAATTCACCCACACCGTTCCGGCCCTGAGTTCGTTGGCGATGCGATGAGCGCGCCTGATATTGCTGGTCCACAGGCCTGCAGCCAACCCGTACACCGTGTCGTTGGCACGGCGGATGAGTTCATCGTCGACTTCCTTGAACGGCATTACGGTCACAACCGGCCCGAAGATCTCCTCTTGATACACGCGCATATTGTCGCTCGTTCCGTCGAGCACCGTGGGCTCGACAAAGAAGCCCGTTTCGCCGTAGCGCTTGCCGCCGCACACCGTCCGCGCGCCCTCTTCCTTGCCGGAACGCAGGAACCCCGTGACGCGATCGAACTGCGTCTTCGACACCAGGGGCCCCATTTCGCTCTGCGGGTTCAGGCCCGGGCCCAAACGGATGGCTCGCGCAGCCTTGCTGACACCGTCCAATACACGGTCGTAGCTCTTTTCCTGGACGAACAGACGCGAGCCCGCGCAGCAGCACTGGCCGTGATTGAAGAAGATGGCATTGGCAGCGCCCGGAATCGCCACATCGAGATCCGCATCGTCGAGCACGATGTTCGGCGACTTGCCGCCCAGTTCGAGCGTCACCTTCTTCAAATCGTGCGCGGCGGCTTTGACGATCAGCTTGCCCACTTCCGTCGACCCGGTGAAGGCAACCTTGTCCACCCGGCTGTGTGCCGCCAGCGGGGCGCCGCAAGTCTCGCCGAATCCGGTCACCACATTGAGCACTCCGGGCGGCAAGCCCGCATCCAAACACAGCTGCGCGAGCAGAAGAGCCGACAGCGGCGTTTCCTCCGCGGGCTTCAGCACCACGGTGCAGCCGGCGGTCAGTACGGGGCCCAGCTTCCACGCCGCCATCAACAGCGGAAAATTCCACGGGATGATCTGCGCAACAACACCGATGGGTTCTTTGCGAGTATAGGCGTGGTATTGCGCGTCGGGAGTGTACGGCACCGAGATCGGTATTGTGCTGCCTTCAATCTTGGTCGCCCAGCCTGCCATGTAGTGGAATAAATCCGCAGCCAGGGGCACGTCCGCAGCACGCGCCACACCGATGGGCTTACCATTGTTGAGCGATTCAAGCTGCGCCAGTTCCTCGAGGTTCTCGAGGATCAAATCACCAATTTTCCATAGTATTTTGCCGCGTGCAGAGGGCGACATGCGCGGCCAAGGTCCACGGTCGAACGCCTTGCGCGCCGCGGCCACCGCGAGATCGACATCGGCGCGCTTGCAATCGGCCACTCGTGCAATCACAGACTCGTTGGAGGGATTGAATACTTCGAAGGTCTCTCCCGACTGGGCGTCCTGCCATCGTCCGTCAATCAAGGCTTGACGAGCTTGACCCACGAAGCGTTTGACCGGTGTAGTCAGCGACACCATATCGACTGCAGTGTTCATGAACGTCTCCTGTTTTGATGTCAACGATCGGATGCGCGGGGATTCCGGCGCGGAAATTCCGGCGCTTGGCTCCAGGTTCCCGGAGGCACTCTTGCTCACCGCTTTTACGCCTTTGCTCATGAATTGTCACAGACCCTTGCGAGCCGGTTTTTGCTGCTATGCGGGCGATTCGCCGAGCTTCGGCCAATCCCGGATCAGAAAAGTTCGCTGCGCATTGCGGCCCGTTTGGCTCATGTACTGCTGTGGTGTCCAACTCGCACGCTTGCGCGAACATCCAGACGATCAACGGACCCCTCTGGTTTCGCGACGGGCAATTCGGCACAGTGTCCACGCCAGCCGGTCGCACTCTTCAAGCCGCAGGCAATCTTCACCGGTTGAGGCTTGCCACGCTGCGGCCGCGAGATCTCGCATCGATTCTCCGTACTTTCAATAGCTTACCGCCCGGCGCCCATTGCAGTTGCCGGCAAGTCGCGTGCAGCGGCACTGGTGAGGCAACTCAGGCGAAATCCAAACACTTCGCGGAGCATAATATCGACGCGGAATCCAATACCCATCATGGAAAATGCGAGCGTGACGTCAGCGAACAGGTCTAATGCGATGCAAGGTTCGGCGGCATGCATATCTCACGTCGAGGGAGTTGAAGCAACCATCGACTATCTCGTTCCCGGTTCAAGAATCAATCGGCGCTACGTCGCCCCCGGCGCGGAATTCAACACGGGGCGGTATGCACCGCATAAAGTTTTCATCAGAAACGGCAGAACCGTGCAGAGCGCTCTGGGTTTGGACACCCAGGGTTTTGTGCTCGCCACGCAACCGAGCCGCGTGACAAATTTCAGAGACAAGACCGAAGTGGATGCGGTCTATTCTGCCGAGGTGGAGCGAATCGTCAAGGCATTGACGGGCGCCGACCTGGTCGCGCTGCTCGGATATGTTCTCCGAACCTCCGGAACGACGAGATCCGAGAACCAGCCCCCCGCGAGGGAAGTGCACGTCGACATGTCGACAGATCGAGCAGTGCGGCTGGCCGCGGCCATGTATGAAAAATCGTTTGTCGGCCGCCCACGTTTTAGTCGATTCATCGCCAGCAGCTTGTGGCGTCCATTCTCGCCGCCCCCTCAGGACTGGCCGCTGGCTCTCTGCGACGGGACCAGCGTGGGGGACGATGAGGGTATCCCAAATGTCATGGTGCGGGTGGCGGAGCTGCCGGACCCCGCGAATATTCCTGAGCTCTGCGAGGACGAAGATAAATTGCCGGCCGCTTCGATATTTCATTTCGGCCCCGAGCACCGATGGTGGTACTTCCCCGACATGACGCGAGATGAGGTCTTGCTGGTCAAGTTCCACGATTCGGATCATTCCAAAGCTTGGCGGGCGCCTCACACCTCATTTCGTGATCCTCGTGTACAAGATGCCGTCCCGCGGGAGAGCATCGAATTTCGGACCGTTGCTTATTATTTATGATTCCGTCCCTTCAATCTGCGTCGCAGGGTGCCCGCTCGGTCGAAGGCTTGATCAACTACATCGGCGAGATGGGGCAGCGGCCGCGTTACTACGCCAACGACCATTCGCGGGATCTTCTCGAGCTCGATCCACGCAAGGTCGCCATAGAAGATGCACGCGAGCGCATCAAATCCCCCTCTCTGTGTCACGAAGGCTTTGAACTCGTTGTGCATACAAGTGCGGTCGTGGATTTCAAGGATGCAGCGGAGGTTGCGCGAATCCATTCGAGGGAAATTGCAAGCCTGTTACTGGAAGTGACCGGGGCAGATCATGTCGCCGTCCCCAGTCCCGGGGTGCTGCGATTCGGAGAAGGCTCAAAAGACACCGGCAAATACTTCAATTCGTCACCCGCTCGATTTATCCATGTCGATATTTCCGACGCGACCGCCGGGCAATTCGCGCATCGTTCGATGCCCGAGAAAATCGGACGCGGCCTGCGGCGATTTGCCCATTACAACGTCTGGCGTGCATTGTCCCCTCCCCCGCAAGACATTCCGTTGGCATTATGCGATGCGCGCAGCGTCGCGCCTGCGGATCTGATCTTCGCCGACGCGGTTTTCGATGCAAAGGACAAACCAGAGTGGTCGTTCGAAGGATGGGTTGTGCGGTACAACCCTGCGCATCGCTGGTCCTATTATTCGAACATGACCCGCGATGAGGCGATCATCTTCAAGACCAATGATTCAGATCCGGAGCAGCCGCATTGTGTGCCGCATTCCGCCTTCGACGACCCATCTTGTCCGAAGGGAGTGCCCCCGCGCGCCAGCATTGAAATGCGGGGAATCGCCTACTGGTTCAGCTGAAACGCCGTTGGTTCTTCATCGGGCCGTCAAAGCCGACACTGCAGTTTCAAGAACACGGCGCGCTTGAAGTCCGAGCGCGTCGCTGCATCGGTAAATTCGCCGTGACCGCCGCCGAGGAGATTCTGTCCGGTTAGAGACAGATCGAGGTTCGAACGCGGTTGCCACGCCGACGACCGCCGGCTCTAGCGCCCCGGTGCAAGGATCGCAACTCGGTTTCCATCGTACTCGGCTGTGTCGGTGCGTCGGGCAATACATGCGAAGCCTCGAGCAGCGAGGTTCAAGAAGGCGTCGATAGGGTCTCAGCGGCGCTTGCCCCACCAACGATCCAAACCCCATCAATAGGGTCGAACCGCGACGCTATTTTGCAGGCCGTTCGGTGTAGGCAAACTTCTCGCCGGAAATATCGGCAGCGAACATGAGGCCGCCCTTGGCGATGGTAAACACCGCCATGCCAGTCTGGTAATCGCCATTGGTCGTGGCATTGTTTTTTCCACCACTCGCTCCCGACGAGGCGCGATCTGTGCCAACGCTCGCAAAGGCTCCCGTCCTGATGGCGACGGCGCTGGCACCAGCGGCAAATTCAAATTTGCCGGACTCGAATTCGTCCAAGTATCGCTTGTCTTGGAAGAATATGATTTCGCTATACGCCTTGCCGCCCGCCTGAAGCCCGATGCTCAACTGCGTCATAACGGCGTCGCCGACCGGCCGATCATGCACATAGACCTGACCCTTGCCCCGGGCGCCGCCGACGATGAGGCCGCCGGCGCCGATGGTTGGGAATACGGCGTACGCATAACAATCGGTGAAAAAGACGGCACTCTCTCCCGCATGCTTGAACAGTTGGATCGTGTCATCGTATTCGTTGGCGTATGCCGCACCAGAACCCAACAGTAGGGCCAGCGCGACACCGAAGAAACGAGGCGGGCTAGTCATATAGAAGTCTTTGACGCATGGCTCATGCCGCAGTATACAGCGGCGCGCTGCGTAAACTGCATGTTTAGTTGCTGTTGCGCACGAATCGAAGCGCGTGCCCGGAATCAAACTCTCAACGTCTGCTACGATGCAAAAAAGGCCGCCGCCGGGTGTGTGCGAGCCGCTCTGCACGCACTATTGCGCGGCGACATTGCGCAAGCCAACCATCCGGGAAACCATTATCCACAGGAGGTTTACGCAGTGACACCAATACGAAGCCAGTACCCTCGCAGAGGAGCCTGAGCTAGGCCGTTAGTTCCGCAATGGCAGCCGTCGTCTCTGGTAGGCTTAGGGTGAGGGGTCGATCTGACCTTCTGAAAGGGAGTGCATAGTGGTGAAAGAGGCTGCGACGGTAAGCGTGATCGAGAGCGAGGAGAGCCACCCAATGCCGCTGGCGCAGCTCTCCCTACTCGCCCTAGGTCTTGGCATCGTCACCGGCTTCGGGGCCGTGCTTTTCAGAGATCTGATCGGCCTCATACACAACCTGCTATTTACCGGTCGCGCGGTCATCCACTACGACGCAAACATCTTTACCGCACCCTCACCATGGGGTGCACTGGTAATCCTGGTGCCTGTGCTGGGCGCCGTCGGCGTGACCTTCCTGGTGAGCAAATTTGCCCCCGAGGCCAAAGGCCATGGCGTCCCTGAAGTGATGGACGCCATTTACTACAAGGGTGGCGTCATCCGACCCATTGTGGTGTTGGTTAAATCCCTGGCTTCCGCAATCGCGATCGGTAGCGGTGCGTCGGTCGGACGGGAAGGCCCGATCATCCAGATCGGTTCGGCGCTCGGCTCAACGTTTGGCCAGATAATCCGCATGCCCGCCGGCCAGAGGATCGCTCTGGTCGCTGCGGGCGCAGGTGCGGGTATAGCGGCCACCTTCAATACACCGATCGGCGGGGTGATGTTCGCCATCGAGCTAATGATGCCCGAGGTGAGCGTGGAGACGTTCCTTCCGGTCGCGATCGCCACGGGTACGGCGACGTTCGTCGGCCGCTGGTTCTTCGGCGATGCGCCGGCGTTCCAAGTTCCGCCCCTTCAAGCCATGGCGGTCGATTCGAACGCACTTCTTGTGCTCGTCTTGTTCGCTCTACTGGGCGCGCTGAGCGGCGTCGCCGCGGCTGGTTTCATCCGGGGACTGCATCTTGCCGAGGACCTCTTCAATCGGATCAAGTCGCGCTATCTACGGCACATGTTGGGCATGCTGATTCTTGGCATGCTCATGTATCTCCTATTCCGCACCCTGGGTCAGTACTTCGTCGATGGTGTTGGATACGCCACCGTGCAGGCAATTCTGGCGAGACAGATCTCGACGTTCTGGCTGCTCGGCCTGCTGGCCGTATGTAAGCTGTTGGCGACGTCGCTCAGTTTGGGGTCGGGCTCCTCGGGCGGTATCTTTTCGCCCTCGCTATTCATGGGTGCCACCCTCGGCGGAGCCTTCGCGGCGCTTCTCAACGCCTTCCTTCCGCTTCACCTCAGCGTGCCCGCCTTTGCGATGGTCGGCATGGGGGCGATGGTGGGCGGTGCAACCGGCGCGGTGATGACCGCCGTCACGATGATATTCGAGATGACTCTCGACTACAGTATCGTGATGCCCATGATCGTTGCGGTTGCCATGAGCATCGGCGCACGCAGAGTGCTGTCTCGCGAGACGATCTACACCTTGAAGCTGGTGCGCCGCGGCCGCGCAATTCCGAAGGCGCGCCATGCCAATATGTTTCTCGTCCGTGCCGCGCGCGAGGTCATGGACACCGACATCCAAGTCCTGCCTGCCGAAGCGAGTTTCGATGATTATCTGCGTCAGCCCGAGCACGCAGGGCGCCTGCGCCACGTCGTAGTCACTGACAAGGGCCATATCTACGGCGTGATCCGCGTCAACACGGGTCTTCGTCGAGGTCTGGAAGGCGCTCATACAGGCTTGAACCTAGGCGATGTCGCCAGCCGCAATTTCACCGTGGTGAGCGAGGATGAGACCGCCTTCGATGTCATCCGCCGCATATGGCGCCGGAACGCCATCATGGCGGTGGTCGTGCGCGGTCGTCGCGGCGTGCCGCGCGGGACCGATGTGGCCGGCGTGATCACCAAAGAGCACGTCGCCGACTCGGTCGCCGACAGCATCAAGGCCTATCCGCAATAGATCGCGCCGGTCGTACGCAGGTTTGCCGCCAGAATTTGCGCGAACCAGTGCAGAATGGACAGATTCAGGCACGCCTTGGCCTGGCGCATTGCGACGATGCCGAACGCGGTCGGCAAGAACAGGCCCGCCGCCAGCGCGTTTAGATTTTCGAGTACTTGCTTGAATGCCGTGGACAACGCACGGAGTACCGACCGGAAAGGTTTGCAATATCGGACCGATGGCCACGCCTACCCCTTGGTCGAGAGACCAGGTAGGCATCATCAGCCGGCGAGGCGGTTATTGAACGCGGGAGGAATGCCATCTCCCGATTTACGACCGGACCACAGAGAACATTCCGGCAAAATCAAGCTTCTGCTTCTGAGTATTGCGCTGTGCCGGCACGTCGCATGGCGTCGTGTCATTTATCGGTCATTACCGACGGCGGATCGGAGGAGTCGGGATTGATGACCCCAAAGCGCGCCGGGATATGGGCGTAGAAAAGCCGAATATTCTCTCTGCGAACCACCTCGAGCAGACTTTTTGCTTCTTCGTCGGTGACGATGAACTCGATCTCCACCGCCAGAGTGCCGGCCAACTCGAAAAACGTCGCCTCATGAAGTATGTGGTGCCGCCCGAATCCTGCCATCGCCTTGAAGGCGGAGCCTCCGCGGATACCGAGCTTATTCGCCTGCTGCATCAACCATTCCCAGACGAGCTGACGGTGATGACGATGCGCCTCGTGGACATAAAATCTTAAGAATGATCCGTTCATAATCGTTTCATCCTCTTTGATCCAGTGCGCCAAGAGATCGTTTCTGCGGTTTGTCGGCATCCCGCCGGACAAATTCCGTAGCTCAGCCTTTAACCCACGCCACCGTTCCGATTCCTGCGAACGTCATCAATACAGATCCGAAAAGATGCAGCGCGGCCGCAGCGCACGCCCCGAGTGATTGCCCTTGCTGCAACAACGCCACAAGTTCGGATGAAAAGGTTGAGAAGGTGGTAAGACCCCCGCAAAAGCCGGTGATGACGAACAAGCGCCACTCTGGCGCGATCGCCGCAGAGGTCGCAAAGAACGCGACGGCAACGCCGATGACGTAGCCGCCGATGAGATTGGCGGCGAGGGTGCCCGGTGGGACACTCGGAAAAAAGCTGTTGAGCGTCAAGCCCAGCCACCAGCGCAGCAATGCGCCTAAGCCCGCACCGATGAAGATGGCAATGATGGATTTCAATTCGGCACCTATTGCAAGTCGTATAAAATCGGACACGGCGCCGCATAACTACGCCAACCGTGCGGAGTACAGCGTAGGCATCATCAGCCACTAGTGCGGCGGTTCTGGGAGGTATGCCATCTCCTTTAGGCCCCATTCTTTCAGAAGTATGTGCACGGCACAAACTCTACTTCCATGGCGTCGACCCTCGCCGCCGCAGCTCGCTGGGCCCTGCTCGAGCTTGGCGGACGGCAATTTCAGTATCCATACACAGCCCGGCCAGGTGCAGGCGGTCATCGCTCCAATACTCATTCAACTGCAGGCGGCGAACGCATTCGTTTACCCACCCAATCCGTCCACGAGCAAGACCGATCAAGTATCTCGCCGTCCGTGGCTCAATTTTAGGAAATTCATGGACCTGGCTAGCGGCCAGAAGACACCGATGAAGTTGCCGGCTGGACAATAGAGGCATGCGCATGGACAGCGCTCCGGCATGCCAGCTTCGCATCCGGTCGCGTTCCTGAGGGGAATCAACGTCCACGGCAAGCAATGCGCCCATAACCCCGCCGCGCAAGCATCGCAGATAAGCGAGCATCGGGGTGGTTACCAGAGTTGCATGATCGAGCAACAGCACTCCAGAGTCGCGATCGGCGATCAAACGCAGTCGCGTGGCCGCCGCGCGCCTCCCCAACCCTTGAATGTCCGCGTCGGGATACGCAGCGGTGAGCGCCTCTACAATGTCATGCAGTCGTGACGTTTGCAGCGCGATGCCGCAGGGGACGCCAATCTGTCGATAGCGATCGCCGAGCCTTCTGAGAAGCGTCGACTTCCCAGCGCCGCGCGGGCCATATAGGATCAAGTGCGACCCGGCTCGCAAGCGCGCCGCCAAATCAGCGGTAAAGATCGAAATTTTCTTGCCACGGCGCAGAACGGTTGTAGACACTGCAATCGGGACATCAGGATCCAGCATACGGTCTCCAGCCGATCGCGCCCTGCACGGCATCAACGGCGAAGGTTTGACGCTCAGGCAATTCATTGACGGACCTGGGTGGCCTGGGTGAACGGTGGCGCGGTGAATTCCGAGGCTGGAGCTAATTGCCCGCCTCACGGAAATGCTTCAAGCGATCAATGGCCTCCAGACGGTCTGCGCCCTGAAACTGCAACATCCATCCTGGATACTCCGGGGGAAGCGCGCTGACCTCATCCAGCCGCCTAAGCTCATCCTGGCTGAGCGTGAGTTCGGCCGCCGCAAGATTGTCCTGGAGCTGGTCGCGGCGCTTCGCGCCAATGATGACCGAGCTCACCACGGGCTTCGCCAAGAGCCATGCGAGCGAGATGCGTGCAGGACTACACGCGTGTGCTTTCGCGATCGGCGCCATCGTATCCATGATCTTCCAGGTCCGCTCCTTGTCCACGATGGGAAAATCGAACTCGGAGCGGCGCGAATCCGCGGGCTTCTGGTTCGTTCGGCTGTACTTGCCTGATAGCAGGCCTCCGGCAAGCGGACTCCATACCAGCAGGCCGACCTTTTCGGACTCCAGCAGAGGAACGATTTCCCGTTCCAGATCGCGGCCGGCAACCGAGTAGTAGGCCTGAAGCGTGGCAAATCGTGCCAGGTTCTTGAACTCGCAGATGCCGAGGGCTTTGGCGATCTTCCAGGCCGGCCAGTTGGAGCAGCCGATGTAGCGGACCTTTCCCTGCTGCACCAGGGTGTCCAGAGCGCGAACAGTCTCCTCGACAGGGGTTACTAGATCGTTGCCATGGATCTGGTAGAGGTCGATATGGTCGGTCTGCAAGCGGCGCAGACTGGCCTCAACGCCGTCCATGATGTGGCCGCGAGAGGCCCCTACGTCATTGCGCCCCGGGCCGACACGGCCGTAGACCTTGGTCGCGATCACGACATGCTGCCGCGCGATCTTGAGGTTCTTGAGCGATTGTCCGAGGATCTTTTCGCTCTCACCCTCCGTATAAACGTCCGCGGTATCAAAGAAATTGATCCCGCTCTCTATCGATGTCTTAACCAGCTCATCGGCAGCCGCCTGGCCGACGGCTCCGATGGCCTTGAACATTCCTCTGCCGTCCCCGAAGGTCATGGTTCCGAAACACAGTTTCGAGACCAGCAGACCCGTATTGCCGAGGGTTGCGTATTTCATGGCGTCTTCCTCCAATTTTCGAGCGCGAAATTTGCCTGGCGGGAGGGACATCGGGGCGCTGGTCCTCCCGCGGCCCCTCGCCCAACTATATCGCTACTCGGAAGGTTACGGGCTGCTTGTGTGCCAACGGGCGCCGTGGGTTGACCAGCTGACTCATCAGCCATTGTCACGCGCCTGCGCACGCGCATAGGCCGGCCGCGAGACAATGCGCTGCACGTACTGCTCGATGAGCGGTGACTTCGGCAGCAGCGGGCTCTGTGCAAAGAGCGCAAAGGTCGTGCCGTAGAGCACATCGGCAGCAGTGAACCTATCGCCCAGCAGATAGGGTTGGCGCGCGAACATCTTGAGAATCACCGTCATGACTTCATCGACGGCGACCCATCCGGCGGTGCCGCGCGGCACTTCCTGGTTCAGAAACTTCGACACAATGGCCGGCTCGAGCACGCCGCTGTAATACGAGAGCCATGACAGATATGCACCGCGTTCCGGCTCCAGGACCAATGGCCCGAGATGATTCTCGGGGTACCGATCGGTGAGGTACAGCGCGATAGCAGAGGATTCAAACACCACGGCGCCGTCGTCGGAAATGGTGGGCACCTTGCCATGAGGGTGTGGATTGGCCGGGTCGAGTGCGCCGCTGCCATCGCGCCGGCGGATCGTGACCAGCTTGACCTCGTATGGCACCTGCAGCTCCTCGAGAAGAAAGATCATGCGCGAGGAACGTGACTTGGGAGCGTGGAACAAAGTGATCATGAAAAGGTCTCCGTCGACTGACCGCCACAGGGGCCCGGCTCGCCCCTAAGGAGCGGTTGGTTCTCCCCCTAAATCGCTCTTAGCCGGGACGTCGGGTCCAGGGCGTCGCGGCCAGAACGAACCTACATTCAGCGCATGCCAGGCAAAGGGCAACCACCGCGTCAGTGCGAAGGCCAGCCACAAGGCCCAGGCCAACATGGCCGCTTTGTACCACCACAGCGACAGCGAAAACACCCATGCGCCGGGCAGTTGATTTGCGGACTGGTCGTTGAACCAAGACAGACTGCCGAAATATTGGCCGGCGCCGGCGATTCGCATGTCAGGCCTTGCCAACAGCCCATAGGGAATGGCCATCAGCAGCCCGAGCGCGGCCGCACACGACAGCACCACCAAGACCGCTTGCAAAAACTTAGATGTTCCCGGTCCGAGCGCCTCAATCTGCAGACCTTCACGCCAGCGCAATGCAAACATCCAAACGACCACGAGCAGCAATACCGACCAAGAAAACGTACTCAATCCCAGCCCCAACAGCAGCCATTCATGGGTACGCAACGGCGTGTAACGGCTGCGGCCGAGCGCCAATGCCAGCGCCGTGAAGAAAACCAGTTCGCCCCAGTACAGAATCGCCGGGCCGACGCCACGGCCGCCGGCGTACAACACCCAGCGCTGACCCACTTGCAGCGTTGTGGTGACATTGCTGCTGGCAACTTGCAGATCGACCGGCGGGGAGCGGGTTATCACGCCGGCGGCGTCATCGGATTGCCAATCGACTTGCACGCGGTGCGCGCCCGGAATGAGCGCCAGTGGCAATTGCCCGTTCTCCGCCCGCAGCGGGATCGCTTTATCGTCGACGCTCACCGCGGTGAGCCGTGCCCCCGGCGGCAAGCCGATGGAGTGCTGATTGCCTTGGGTGCTGCGGTAGATGAAGGTCAACTTTAAGTCGCTGCTGCGCTTGCCGACACGAATCTCCTGGTTCACCTTGTCGATCGCCAGAGTATTGCTGGCGACCGCCGCCGGCCTCGACACGCTCAGTTTCAAGACTTCGCCGGCACGTGGATGGTATTCATAGGTCCAGGAATACGGCTGCACGGTTTCCGGCAATACCGCGGGGGTGCCGTCAAACGCGACGCGCCACATGGGAGTCACGTGAAAAGTCCAGACTTCGCTCCACGGCTTGTCTTTAGGCGCATGCAACTCGAAGTTGTCGGCTTGCGGCAGCGCGGATTCCCACGTGAATTCGCCTGCGTCGGTGCCGAAGCTCGCCGGCACCCTGGTGCCGCCGCTGGTATCTATGCCGCCTGTCAGCACGGATTCGCCCGGCAGCAGCGGGATCTCCAAGGTGAACCCACCACGTTCCGGCGCGATGCGCTCCACATGGGTCACGACCGACCAATCGAGTGCCAGATTAAATTCACGTCTCACGCGCACGTAGGGCGCAAACCTGTCGGAGCTTTGCGGTCCCGCGCCCTCGTGCGCGGTGGATTGGTGCCTGGTGAGCTGCAGCGTATTTCCCAAGAGCTTACCGGCGGCCATGCCCGAGACGTCCCATCCCTGCGCGGTCACGGTTATCGCGCGTGGGACCTGAGGAAAAAGCATCGCGACGGCATCGACGGACGGCAGACGTCCGATGATTTTCACCGAATGAGCTCCGGGCTTCAGCGCCAACCAGAGCTGCTGATTCGCGTCACGATAGGCCCCCACAACCGCAGTGCCGTCGATACTGATGGCGCCGGGATCCGTGCGTTGACCCATCGTCGGCAACGCGATGGCCACATTGGCGAGAGCCGCTACCTCAAGGCTGACGTCAAAGCTGGTGGTGTCGAACGCGACATGCGCGCCCATGATCTCCGCGCAAGTCGGCACGCATGGGGGAGGTCGCGACAGACGTTCCTTCATCTCCTCCAACAGTGCCCTGTCCGGCGTCTCCGCGGCTCGACTGGCGGTGACCGTCGTGGCGCTGATCAGTGCCGCCAACGCCAGGGGCACGAAAAGACCGCCAGCGGTGAACACCCGGCGACCTATAGCCTTGATAGCCGTATCGCCGCGCGTCATTCCCCAGAAAATCGCAATCAACAGGGCAACGCCCAAGATGCGCCAAACAGCCACCAGGCCCGGCGATAGGACCACGAACCGCACCGCTTGTGCGGCGTCGACGGGACCGGCCCACCCATAGTCGTAGCGCACATAGCGCCACTGAGGAATACCCGGCCCCGCCTGCACCAGGGCGCCCGGCGCGTAACGCTGCTGGGGTTCGGGAATGCCGAGCCGATTCCTGGCCAGCGACGCCAGGCCGTACGGATTATCAACCACAACTTCCTCTAGTGCTGCAGGCGCGGGTGCTGCTACGAAATTAGGGGGAGGCGCATTAATCTTCGCTACTTGCGCCACCCTGGGAGCGCTACTCACTGATAGAGCGAGCGGCTGCAGCTGTCCGGAACCGCGATCCCAACCCTGATCCGCCAGTTGCGGATAGAAAGCAAATCGGATCTGCTCAACCGCGAAGGGAACCATCTGCATCAACAGCAACGCCAATGCGGCATAGTTCAGCCAGCGGGCCGGCCTCTTTAATCGCCCTTCCGGCACGCGGCGGAACAGCACGAGCGTCACCAAGGCAAACAATACCAGCCATACCAGTACTTCGTTCTCCTGGTGAATCAGGGCCATACCGAAGAACGTGACCGCAGCATACGCCTTGCCAAACAACCGAAACGCCACGGCACTCGCGAGAAGCACCAGAAAGATATCCATCAAGTTCCATTGTTCTATCCAGGCCCCCGGGGCCTGATCCGCGCCCACCGCGGCCAACAGCCGGTGGCCGGGCGGTAGCGTCAAGGTTCCAGTGACTTGATCGAAGCGCTGGTTCCAGCCCGTTGCAGGCAATTTACCGCCTGATTCAGCAACTCGCGCTACGGTGGATAATTTCACGGTTGGACTGCGAATCTCCACGCCGGTCAAGTCGGTGCCGGCACCCTGCGTGACCAAAAGATCATCGCCTCCCGATGAGGCGTGCGCGAGCGTGAATGGTCGGCGCATATCCAGCCGCCAGCCGGTGCGCATCTGACCGTCGATGGTGTCGATCACCGTAAAGCCAGCATGCGAGAAATCCAAATACATCTCTCGAGCGAGATTCAGGTGATTGGTTTCCTGCGTAACAGCGCCGCGACTATGCTCCACAATCTGCAAACTGCCGCCGGCGGCGACCCGATAGCTCGGCAGCGCCCGCCAGTCTTGCGGCACGTTCGCCTGGGAAGGATCGATGCCTTGCGCGCCCTCGATCACGGCCACGCGCAATCGATCATTGCTACGGTACGTCCAGATTTCTTGTCTCGGCCACGAGCCTTGAGCGGCCGCGAGCGAAATCTTGGCGAGACTCTCGGCGGCCCGCGCGGCCGTCTCCACCGTCCAATTTCCCGCGCGCACCTGAAGTCGCAGGCTGCCGTCCGGCCCCATGCGTGCCGGCAGTGGACTGCGAAGCGCCGTGGCTTCAAACCCGCCGGGCAGTACCCCCGACAGTACTTCCTCGCGCGGATCCCCAGTGACTCTCAACACCATACGCGTGTCGAGCTTCAACGGAATACCGTCTGTCAGCAATCGATAGACCTGCACATCCATTTGCTTCGCCACTTCCGCATCGCGATGCTTGCCCAACCAGACCGCACCATCGGCGCGATCGACTTGCTCGATCTTTTGACCGTCCACCGTGAGCGAGATCAATCCTGCCTGATCCGGGACGGCCAGAGACTCCGGACGATGGGTCCAGTGAAATTGACCGACGACGTTGAGCGTTCCAGCGGCGGCATAGAGTTGAGGAATGCCCTCACGGGACACCACCGCACCGGCCGTGCCATTCACCGACACCTCGGCGGGCCAGTTGTCGAGGTTGCCGGGTAGCGGGACCCAGCCTTCCGAATAAATCAGCCA
This sequence comes from uncultured Gammaproteobacteria bacterium, assembly GCA_963702735.1. GTDB lineage: Bacteria > Pseudomonadota > Gammaproteobacteria > Steroidobacterales > Steroidobacteraceae > Bog-1198. The sequence continues at coordinate 798,751 of CAVPDW010000006.1, forward strand.
ACTTTGAGTGAAGCGGCCGCCGCTTTGCGTCAGCTCCAGGGTGAGCCGCCCGGGCAGCGCGCACACGCGGTTCTCCTTCTGAGTACCGTCCGTATTAGCAAGGAAAGGACAGCGCAAGAATGGCAGGTCCTGCAGCAACCAGGATTGCCAGCCGTCGAGATCCTTGGGAATAAATGACTGCGGAAGAGCGCTTAAGGGCAACAACCATAAGAGCAACGAAGCAGAAATCCCTCTCAGTCCCCGCATAGCACCTCCTTACCCGAGACCACCCGCGGTCGCCTGCGACCGTGCGGCGACGAGAATGCGCCTTGCTCCTACCGATATCACCTTCCAGGAATAACGGTGATCTCTATCGGTGCGGCATCCACCACTTGATTCGGTATGGTCGATTGTGCCGCCCATTCGCGCGTGTGCGAGAGCGTCGTAATCAGTCCGCAGAAAGCCGCGGCATGAAGACCCAAAATCAAAAAGAGCGTACCGGAGCGAAGCGAGAAGTAGCCGAAGTTTCGATCGGTTGGGGTGATATACCCCTTCATCGCCACCAAAAGACCTGCAACTGGAACTCGAATTCGCGAGTGCTCATTGACAATCACGACGGTCGCCCAGCAACAGCCCAACGCCAAGCCCAACCTCGACAGTGCCGAAGATCGACACTCCAAATCCGCGAGCCACTCCTCCTCGAGCCTTGAGGGTAAGGATTCCGGTGCCCGGCGGGCCGCGTGGTGAATCAACCAGTGAGACACATTGTCCATCTCGGATTCCGTCCATCGCTCGTTACGCTGGCTCATGCGAGTACTCCTCGGTTAAAGCTTGCGAACACTTCGCTGGCACGTCTTAAGCCCGCTGAGGTCAGCCGATAAAGCCGACGCCGCGGGCGTCCCACGCTCGAAGGATCAACTGATTCCCACTGGCTGACGAACCAGCCCGCAGATTCGAGACGAAGAAGGATCGGATACAAGGTTCCCGATGCGATCCCGCAGCGTTGGTGCACTTCCGCGCCCGCTAACTGCGCCGTCGGATTTTCCAAGAAAGCTTCCAACACCCGCAGCGTCTGCAGCGACATCCTGACATTGGTGTCTTTCTTACCCATAGTAGAAAGTCTACATAGGGTATAAGATGAATGCAACTTGAACGCGAGGGAGCTGCATCGCTCGGGTATATGTTAAGTCAGCGATGGGTCACAAAGTCAAAGGAGAGCACCACCATGGCCATGGCCGTCAGCAGTACAGAAGGCAAGTCCTATTCGGATATCAACATGACCCCGTTGATCGATGTGATGTTGGTGTTGTTGATCATTTTCATCATCACGATTCCGAGCCAGACCCATGCAGTGAAGATCGACAACCCCTCACACGACCAACCCCCGCCGACCACGCGTCCCGAAGTAATTGATCTATCTATAGACTTCGACGGCACTTTGCAGTGGAACATGAGAACGGTGGATCGCACCACGATGCAGAGCTATGTCAGTCAAGAGGCCGCCAAGAATCCGCAGCCCGAAGTGCACATCGCGGTCGACAAATTCTCAAAGTACGAAATCGTGGCGCAAACCTTGTCGGACTTACAGCATCGGGGTCTGAAGAAGATAGGGTTCGTCAACAACGATTTCTTCGAGCTGTCCTCGACGGACTGAAGTGGTCGCTCAGCGCGGTTCGCGGATGGTACCTTCCGTCATGGTCGTCTCACGACCCCCCCATTGTGTGTTCAAATCGTCAATAGAATTAGAGAGAATCGACATGCCATGGCGATATTCGACTACTCTTCCGACGCGCCGAATCGCTGAGTGAATCGCGGGAATGATTGAACGGAGTGACTTTAGCAATGACAACGACCCCTGGCCCATTTGACAGCGTTAAAAACCAACCAGAGTCACTTGTTTTCGAGTTGGTCGCAGGTCTAGCCGAAAGCACTGCGGCTACCCAAGCGAATCCAGCGCTTCTAGCCGATATTGCTTGTATCGCGCTGAACTCGCTCAAGCCCAGATACATTTGCCGGCCGGAGATGTTGCGCAAATATATGACCGACCAAGAGCGCGAAGGCAGTCGGATCGAAGCGCAACGCGCGGTGCAGTCCGCTTTTGAGTACGTGGTGTTGCAGTTGGCCGCTGAAGACCCGGCGAAACCGAGCTTTCTCGAACTATGAGAGCACCGGGGGTTTGAGGGCTTCCTGGCTCAAGTTCTCGGTATTTCTGCCGAAACCAGTGTCTATGCTTCGTCACGGGCGGCCCAATGGGTCGGTTGAATATTGCACCGCAATATATTTCAGGCAAGGCCACAGCGCGGTAGTTGATGATGTCGGATGTCCCCACAATACCCACCTATAGATCCAACAGTCGATCTGTGGGCCCCACCAATGCTGCGCCCGACGAGGCCAGAGCCGCGGCAGTGCAATTCCTTGGCCAGCTGGCGGCTGAAGTGTCGACCGGGACGGTGAATCTTCCTTGCTTTCCGGACATCGTGATTCGAATACGCAATGCATTGGCCGATCCGACCACAACGCCCGAGCAAACGGTCACCATCGTCGGTGCCGAACCGCGCTTGGCTGGACGGCTTCTGCAAACAGCCAACTCGGCAGCATTCAATCAAACAGGCAAGCCATTGACCGATTTGAGAGCCGCGATAATCCGTCTGGGCCATCAGTTCGTGCAAAGTGCCGCCATGGCGTTTGCGGTTCAACAAATGAGGGACGAGAAGTCTCTCGCTTCCATCGCAAAGCTTTTGAATGAATTGTGGTTGGAGAGCATTGCTGCGGCATCGATCTGCCGAGACGTCGCACGCCGCACCAAGGTCAATCCCGAGGAGGCCTTCCTGACAGGGCTCCTGCATGGGATTGGGCGCCTGTACATCATGGTTCGCGCGGTGGGCAAGTTGGGCGAATTGCACAACCCCAAATCCTTCATGGATCTGGTCTCGGAATGGCACGCATCGATCGGCAAGGCCGTCTTGGAGAATTGGGGATTCGCCGAAGTAATGTCCGCAGCTGTCGGCGACCAGGAAGAGCACGAACGCAAGCACAGAGGCGACGCTGATCTGTCGGACATTCTGATTGCCGGCGTTGTGCTCAGCAAGGCACTGAAGAAGCCGTCCCCCCGAGTCGTCGAGCTGGGCGCGGTCGACGCCTTTTCCATCCTGCGCCTATCGGACAAGGATTGTATCTGTATCCTCGATTATGCCGACCACGAGCTCCAGTCCCTGCAGGACGCGTTGGGCTGCAAACCAGCTTCTCCGCCGGACGCCCGCCGCGGCGTCTAGAACAGCTCGAACTTCTTGCCCGCGCCGCTTCCCTGATGTTGCGCCGCTCGGACACGCTCCTTCAGCTCGTTCCATTCGGCTGCCGACTTTGGCGCACTGTCGGACGACATAAATTCTGCAAGGCGCGACAGGCTCGAGCAAACATGCGTCAAGCTCTGTACCAGACGGTCGTGAAACTGTATGGCTGCGCCAGCCCTGCCCGAGCGCGAGTGCAGATCGTCATGCAAAAGCATCAAATCCTGAAATACACGGGCCGGCGAGCCAGAGAAGTCGGCGAGGCACTGCGCGATAATCTGAGTCGCCCCGCTCATCGAGTGAACCGCTTCCACCAGCGTTGACGCCGGAGCGTCCGTCTCGTGGAGCGCGGCTTCGATTTGCGAGGTGATGATCCCTAGCAGTGCGACTACATTGTCCGTTTGCTGTTGCGAAGCGCCTGGCTGCAATGGTAATTCGTGCATATCAGATCATTCCGCGTGTCAACCCGACTTGGGTCACAGAACCCGAGCTATTGCTGCCATCAGTTGTTGAGGATTAAACGGCTTCACCAACCAGCCGGTCGCCCCTGCGTCCTTCCCGAGCATTTTCTTCTCTTGCGTCGACTCGGTAGTAAGCACCAGCATTGGGACACATTTGTATGCGGGAAGCATGCGCAACTCTCGAATCAGCGTGAGGCCGTCCATCCGGGGCATGTTGATGTCCGTCAAAACGAGATCGGCGTTGTGGTGTCTCGCGAATTCCAATGCTTCGACGCCGTCGTTTGTTTGCTTCACCTCGTAACCTTCGACGCTCAGCGTCAATTGCATCATCAGACGAATTGATGGGGAGTCGTCGACAGTAAGTACCAGCCTAGCCATCTGCGCTTTCTCCACTAATATGCCACCGCGCTGCAATCTCATGTCCCGCTCCGGAACATTGACCGCAGTCGACTATTACGCTATCGGCGCATAACGCAGCAGCTTGAGGGAATTCCGCAAGAAATCGGGCTTGAGTCGCACCCAACTGCTCCTCGATAAACCGATGGCGCATCCGATGCAGACGGCTTATCGTAGAATGGTCTGGACCATTCTACGATCGCCCGTGCAAGGGGCCTCATACCACCCACCCTTCCCGCTCCCCGACTCCGCCTGTACGTCCGATGAGCGGCTGCTGAAGCTTGTCGACAAGATGAGCCAGGCGCGGAAGACCACCCGCTCGGCGTTCATTCGCGACGCACTCGAGGCAAAGATCCGGCGAGAGCGAATTCGAGAGGAAGAAGTTCGTCACGCCGAAGGCTACGCGCGCAAGCCAGTCGAGCCAGGCGAGTTCGACGTCTGGCTCAACCAGCAAGACTGGGGCGCGTCATGAATCGGGGTACGTCTGCTGGTACACATTCAAGGCACCGGACAAGAAGCGACCAGTATTGGTGCTCACTCGCGACTCTGCAATTTCGGTACTGAAGTCGGTCACTATCACGCCCATCACATCGACGATCCGCAGCATTCCGACCGAGTTGCTGTTGACGGAGCAGGATGGCGTGCCTCACACCTGCGCGGCAAACTTCGATAATATTCAGACCGTACCCAAGAGCAACATCGGCGATCGCATTACGCGATTAACGTCGCGGAGAATGAAAGAGGCAGCGGCTGCGGTGTCATTCGCGCTCGGGTTCGACGAAGAATAGAGGTCGCGCTACGCAAGGAGCGAACTCCAGTCCCTCTCTCTCTGACTATCCCGAATTGCGGGAAGACCTCAAATCGCTCTTCGGGCGAGAGGTAGAGCTCGTAATGCCCGGCGCAGTCCGTAACCCATATATCGCGCTGCCATCGAACGCGATCGTCAGCTGCTGTATGCAGCGTGAACCCGCTGCGTTTCTTTGGGACGTCAATGAGTCTTCGTTGACGAAATCAACGGCTGACACGCGGGTAAGATCGAGCGCTTACGCTTTACCCAGCATGCGCGATGGCGCGAAGAGTGTCCCATGCGGCCACAGCGGTTGGGGAAAGGTGTTGTTCAAGTGCCTTTATCGCCCGGGCCAAGTGACGTGCGGCGCTTTGGGGGACCGCCGAGGCAGCATCTTCAATCGCACCAGGGTAACGCTCCACCAGTGCCTCGATTAGCACCGCTGCTTGGTGGAGATCCTTTTCTGGCTTGCTGCTGGTTTTGTGCCTAAGTTGAGATACGATGAGCTTGTGAATCGCGTAACGTTCCGGCACCGGTACGCGGACCATGACGCTGCCGTGAGAACTGAGCACGGGAATTTCCTGAGATGCTGCCAAGAGATAGGTCAGATATGGCAGCCCTTGCGCATGCGCCTTCAGTTCAGGAACAGGTACGGTCGGATACTCGTCATCCGCTGATGGTACAAGCAAGTCGACTCTAAAATTCGAGCCGCCGCGCTCTTTGAAAGACGTGCCGCGCTGACGTCGATCGAGCGAGGGTATTTCAAAAAACTCGATGCCGGTTGCGCGCAGCATGTCGAGAAATCCAGGGATGCCCGGGATTGCCAGAGCCTCCCGGCGGGCGATATCCACATCTTCGGTGGCAAATGGCGTGGCTCGTGCACCGAGTGAATTCAGCAAGGCGCCATAGGCATGCGAACCAACCAACAGCGCCCCGGCCCGAAACAAACCGCGGTTATGCAAGCTTGCCAGCGTAAAATAGGCTTTTCGATCGATAGTGGCGAATCCAGCGCGGGCGAGCAGCCTCACTCGTGCTATCGTCGCGTTCGCGGTGGCAATCATTTCGCGCATCGAGCTTATCCGGCGCTCGATCTCGGGATCGTCCACCTTTCCGAGGTACAGTTCCTGACGTCGATTCAAAGCATCGGAATAACGATGGACCCAAAAGCGGGTACCGGTTTCATTGGTACGCTCCGCCAGAGTTCCGGGAGTTCCCAATAGGACTTCGAATTGCTCTGAAGCACTGCGTTCCAGTTCCGAGAAAAGCAGCGTGAACGCCCTTTCGTGTGGAGTGGTCAAAACAGTCATATCCCACAATATTACACTTTGTGGGATACGTAGAGTACTACCGTATCCCACGGAAATATTTTTTGTGGGATACGAATCCGTATCTCGCTGATTAATAAGTATATTTGGTGATGAGAGAGGGACTCTAACCGACGACATCGAGTACCCAGTGACTGACTACGAGCGCAAAGAGCACGAAGACCGAACGCCAGGGTGAATGCGTCATGGCGCGGTAGATAAGCCCCAGGAGCAACCCCCATACACCAAGGGCCAGCAGGCTGTGCGAGTACGGGTGGTGCACGAAGTCCAGTGTTGTTACGGCAGTAATCCCCGGCCGGATCGTGAATGACTCCACTCCCGCCAGCACCAGCGTTGGCCAAAGCAAATCGGCAAATTGACAGGCGAGAAAAAGAGCCCCCAGCGAAACACTCGGCGCGATGCGTTTTGACGCCAATCCAAGCCCAAAATGACCGATGAACACTTTAGCCCCGATTTTCAGGCGTGCACATAAAGCCTGTTCTGAAAAACTGCCGGCACGCTAAATTCCTCAATCGACACCAATCGTCATCTTCGCTGGAGCCTGACAGTACCACAGATGCATGCCGGCGGAATCTACGCACTTCCCCCGATGGTAAGTGGATGTCGAAGCGCGTCCAATTGCCCATGTGCTTTAAACTGATTGGAGACTGCAGGTGCAGGAAACCGTGCGAACGACGATCCTAGCGCTCATGGATCAACACCGAAACATGACACTTGCAACGCTGAGGCCGGACGGCTGGCCTCAAGCGACCACTGTCGGTTATGCAAACGATGGGCTCACGCTCTACTTTCTGTGCGGCCCTGATAGCCAGAAGGCAGCGAATCTCGCGCGAGACAATCGCGTTTCGTTTCGCTGACCATTGACAATGACACGCCACAGGTGATGGCGATCACTGGACTGTCCATGGCGGCACACGCCCAAGCAGTCGTCGACCGAGCGGAAGCAGAGAAAGCGTTGCGTCTGTTGATGCTGAAATACCCCGAACAGAAGTCGCTTCCCTCGTCTCTGCCGATGCCGACCCCGGAGAACGTGCGCATCTTTCGCCTCACGCCGACGGTGATTTCTGTTCTAGATTACTCCAAGGGCTTTGGGCACACGGATCTTGTCACTTGCTAGCTCGCGCTGCAGTACTACTGTCGCATATGCGCGACCGATTTACTCGACGGGTCGCGAGCGTGCCGAGCAGCGGAAAGGTCGCAAAGACAATTTGACCCGTAAAGCCGAGAGCACCAGCCCGCGTTCGCAGCTCCGTTAAGTACTCAGCCATCGATTTGTGAAAGAGGCTGACTGAGAGGGCAATCTCTAGATTGGCTAGCACAACGAACGCAACGACGCCCACCAAAAGGCGTGTGTGAATTTCGGTGCCGACCCTGAATCGTCTCATGAAATAGCTCGACACATACCAGCTTGCAGCCAGAATGATCGGCATCTCAAGGGAAACGGCTGCGACTGCACCTAGATGCGGGGCGAGCAGCAAAACGCGCACCGCCCCAAGCAGGAAGCCGATCGCAAATACTGAAGATGCGTACGCAACCCCGGCCTTGGCGCCTACCGCAAGCAGACTAGCCACGTGTTCCCTCATATATGAGCGGCCTACCGCGGAATGCCTTGGAAGGCCTCGAGCACTCAGCTCAGTTATTAAGCAGCTTTCGGCAGTATGCCATGGCTCGCTCGCTTCCAGGAAAACCGCGTATCGCCGCGGCCGGTAAGCGAGTATTCCGGCTCGAGCAATCTCAATTGGCGGCAAGCTCGCGGAAGAGAAACCATATTTTTCTGGATCGTTCAAAGTGCGTCACGCCCGCCTTTACCACCACGTTCGCCACCCGTATCCGTGATCCGCTATTCGCCAATTTTGGTAGACTATCTCGGTTGTACATTGAAATGTTGCTGGCGCTCGACATGCCAGACGGCTTCTCTTGCGCGGGGGCGAAGGCCTGCTATCGACCCCTCCGCTATCGACACAGCAGCGCAAGATTTAGCTGGGCCGGTGAGTTGCTTCTCGCCGCCAATGACAACGAGGGGGCGAGGTCGAGCGTATCGGTTGCCGTCACTCGATTGCGACCCGCTTTTTTACTCTTGTAGAGATTCTGATCCGCAAGGTCGAGTAGCCTCTCCGCCGTGGTTGAATCACGTTCAGCGGTAGCGCCCAGCTCGCTCGCACCGATGCTGATGGTTATACGGGCCTTTGCCGTATCGAAGCGAATAGGGGTTGCCGCCACGGCCCGTCGTAGTTTCTCGGCCACGATGCTTGCACCGGCGATATCCGTCTGCGGCAGAACCACCGCGAATTCATCCCCGCCCAGTCGCGCGAACCAGTCGCAATTGCGCTGCAAACCCTGTTGGATACGCCGGACTACTTCCTTCAATGCGCCATCTCCTGCGGCGTGGCCATGGCGATCGTTGACCAGACTGAAGTGGTCCACATCGAACACCAGCACCGACAGCGCGCCGCACGAGCGCCGTGCGCAGTCCAACTCGTGGCTCAAATGCTGTAGCAAATATCGCCGATTGTGCGCGCCGGTCAACACGTCGGTCATCGCCATCCGCTCCCGATCCGCGAGTGCCTGCTTGAGCGATTGCTCCAGCGCCAAGACACGCTGCGCTGTGCGCAACCGACCCACGAGCTGAGTTGTCGGTGCGCGCTTGCTCACATAGTCGTCCGCACCAGCATCCAGGCCCGTGAGAATGTCTCCCTCCGCATCCCTTGACGAAAACAGGATCACGTATACGTAGCCCGAGTAGGATTGGCGTCGTATGGCACGGCACAGCGCGAGCCCATCCATTTGCGGCAGATCGATTTCGGCAATGACGATCGGCGCAAACTCTTGCCGCATTGAAACAAGCGCGGCATCGCCGTTCCGAGCGGTAACCACTTCGTAGCCGGCAGCGGTAACGAGCCGTTCCAACCGATCGAGGACGAGACGGTCATCGTCGACCAGCAAGACCTTGGTCGCCTTCGTCGCGGCTTGAGTACCCAACATAGCGGGCATCTCACCGACCGGGTCGCGATCGGCAGCCGGAGGCGACGGGGACGACGGCGCAGAGTCATCTCTCTTAGGATTGGCGCTTAGATCGATCACTTGACGATTCATACGGTGACGAAAAAAAGCATTTGAAATGAAATGCCGATGGCCATTTACCATATACCACCCGAGTGGCCGCGAATCGGTCTCGGCATATTGCCAAGATTGCGTCCTGTGACGCAGATCACAATTTTCAGCGCGACACGATGAGCCCGGTCAGTGCGGGCTGCATGGCCGCGTATTCCATAAGAATCACGCACTGGCGATCTAGAGCGCGCGCGAAGGACCAAGTGATTTTGGTGGTGAGAGAGGGACTCGAACCTTCGACCTCGGCTTTGAGTGCACACATTAAGTAAATAGGCCTAATATTTTCAACCACTTATCGCGTGGCGCCCGTTGCAATTGTGCAATTGGCATCACCGAGCACAATGAAGCAGCACGGGGTCACGCAAAACTCACGCAAAATTCTATGTTCCCACCGACCGCAATGTTGCAGGGAATCGAGCACCGTTGCAGACTTGCGTAATGCAACTAAGCGCAGATCAAATCGTCGAGGAGACCAGCGATTGGCCGGAAGACGCGGTCGCCGATCTAGTCGATAGGATTCTGCGCGCCAAATACGGTGAAGTCGATCCATCAGTAGATAAGGCTTGGCAGGATGAGACACGACGCCGAATTGCAGATATGGAGAGCGGCAAGGTAGAGGGAATACCGCTCGAAGAGACGCTGGCAAAAGCGCGCAAAATCACCGGCAGTGAAGGTCGTCCTACATGCCCACGCGGACGCTGAATTTCTCCTGACGCAACGGCGCTATACCGAACGCCAGTCCACAGTTGGGCCCGCGCTTCTACGATGAGATAACCAGCGTGTTACGTCGACCACGTGAAAACTTCGCCCTTCTGGGAAGACGCGCGTGACCATCGATTTGATGCTGCAATTTTGCAGAGATACTGGGCGCTTCCTTAGCCGCCGCGGCCGGTAAGCGAGTATTCCGGCTCGAGCAATCTCGATTGGCGGCAAGCTCGCGGAAGAGAAGCCTTCTTTTTCTGGAACGATCAAAATGCGTCACGCCCGCCTTTACCACCACGTTCGCCACTCGTATCCGTGATCCGCTATTCGTCAATTTTGGTAGACTATCTCAGTTGTACATTGAAATGTTGCTGATGCCCGACATGAAACCCTCCGAAGCGCTTGCTGCCCATCGCGATGAACTGCGCCAGATCGCAGCCCGGCACGGCTTGATCCACCTGCGCGTGTTCGGCTCCGTCGTGCACGGCGATGACACCGATGAGAGTGATCTAGATCTGCTTGTCGATGCTACACATACAACGACACTGCTAACGCTCGCCGCGGTGCAAATCGAGGCCGAGAAACTGCTCGGTGTGCCTGTGGATGTGCGCACGGCACAAGACATCTCCAAGCGATTCCGCGACGAAGTCCTGAGCGAAGCTGTGGCGGTATGAGCCGGAAGCACGAGCTTCGCGTTAACGATTATCTCCAACACATTCTCGACGCGATTGAGCGCATCGAGGGCTATTTGGCCGGCGGGGACGAGCAGAGTTTCGCGCAATCATTCATGGCCCAGGACGCCGTCATCCGCAATCTGGAAGTCATTGGCGAAGCAGCCATCAATGTTCGTTCCCTTGACCCCAACGCTGCAGCTCAGTATCCGGAATGGGATCAAATCTGCGGGATGCGTAATCGGTTGACTCACGGGTACTTCGACATCAATCTTGAGGTCGTCTGGAGAACAACGCAGAACGACCTACCGACGCTCCGCCAACATGTCAAAGCCATGTTGGGGTCTTGACTCGTGCACATCCCTTACTGCACGTTTCTACTCCGAAAAGAGGATCCACGTGCCACCGCGGTGAGGTCGGACGATATCGTCAAACGCTTGCCGTTGATTTTGGTGGTGAGAGAGACTCCCGTCATCCCACCCTAAGCAGTTGAGTCTACACGCAATAGAGCGCTGAAATCCTCTTCAGTTCTCACCAAAGTTGCCCCCTGCTGGAACACGCCCAAGTTCGCTCGCCGATACGTTAGCGGAGTATTTCGAATAATACGCCATCCCTATCGGCCCAAACCGGCGACTAAACGCGACAATGCGACGGTCAGTTGCTGCAAGACTTGCGGCTCAGGCAGAGGCAACTTGAGTACCGAACGGCCGGTTGATCCGTCGGTTTCGATCCATGCACCCGACCTATCCGAACTACCGTTCCCAACACTATTGCCAATGGCGTTACGCGGCGGCATCGTAGCCAGTGTTTCGAGCAGCTTCAGGCCCACGTTGATCAGCGTCGTCCAGGGATTCTCCATTTCGGCATTTTCCTTATTCTTCGTATCCGGCGTCGCCACCACCTTTATCGGCAAGACAGGCTCGGCAATTTCCGGCGCCGGACTGGCGGCCGAGTCCAACCCGGGCGTCGCTGCAACTTCCAGCTTCTCGTCGCGCCGTGTGACCACGTCCACGCTTTCCATGAACTTCGTCAACCGTGTCCCGCCGAGGAATATCTCGCTCTCCCCACCATCGAGCACGCCCGCGAACAAAGAGGTCTTGAACGCGAGTATCGAGAGCATCTTTTCCTCGATCGTGCCCTCGGCGACAAAATTGACGACCTGCACGCTCTTGGACTGGCCCAAGCGGTGCACCCGGCCAATACGTTGTTCGAGTACCGCGGGATTCCAGGGCATGTCCATATTGATGATGGTCGCCGCAGCATGCTGCAGATTCAAACCGACGCCGCCGGCGTCCGTTGAGAGGAAGACCCGGCAGGCGGGGTCCGCGTGGAAGCGGTCGACCACCGCGCCGCGTTGCTCGCTGGGTACGCCGCCGTGAAACAGCGCGTAGTCCCAACCCCGTTTCTTCAGCCGCCGAATGATCAACTCATGGGTACCCACCCACTGACTGAAGACGACGGCTTTGGCCTCCGGTCGCTCGAAGACTTCGGCGAGCAGCGTCAGGAGTTCATCAACCTTGGCACCATGATCGGTCTTGTGATCGAGCAAGTAGGTGCTGTTGCAGGACATTCTCATGTTCGTCAGACAACAGGTCAGGCGGCGCTGGTCGGCATCGGACAAATACCCGGTCTTGCGCCAGCGGCTTACGATGCGATCGACGATCTCACCGTTCTCGTCGTGGTGGGCCTGCTGCTCGTCGGTCATCGCCACGAACACCGTGTTGTCCACGCGCGGAGGCAGTTGCTTGAGCACTTCGGACTTGCGCCGACGCAGCAGTATGGGCGCCAAAGTACGGCCAATCTGCTGGAGATTCCGATAACCGATCACGCGTCCCGCCTCGTCTACGGTTTGATGCTCGTGCCGCAACCGCCAGGTTGCCCCGAGGCGATGGCGGTCCACGTACTGCACGATCGAGAGCAGCTCTTCCAGCCGATTTTCGAGCGGCGTGCCCGTGAGGACAATGGCATACGGGCTGTCGATGCGCTTCAATGCTCGCGCAGCGATGGTATTCCAGTTTTTGATGCGTTGCGCTTCGTCGACGATCACGATGTCCGGCGACCATGCGCGAATCGCCTCGAGATCCTTGGCCAGCACGTCGTAGTTGGCGATCTTGCAAAATCCGGGTTGCGCATACTGCGTCTGCCGGACCGCTCGCGGGCCGCCGATGACCAAAGCCTGGCGACCGGTAAACTTGGCTATTTCCCTCAGCCATTGATGTTTCAGCGAGGTTGGACAAATGACCAGCACGCGCTCCGCGCCGAAGTGCCGCGCAAACAGCTCCGCGGCAGCTATCGCTTGGATGGTTTTGCCCAACCCCATCTCATCGCCGATCAGGGAGCGGCCGGCACGGGCTGCGAACAACGCCCCCTCGGCCTGGTAGGGGTAGAGATCCGTCTTGACCAGTTCTTTGAGTCCCGGGCTGTCTGCGCCCTTCGGATACGCCGCATCGATGATGCGTCGCCGTTCCGCGGCATCGCGAGTCTGCGCAATGAAGCCGAGCGCATCTTCGTAGCATCGTAGACCGTGGCCGCTCTTTTGAGCACTCGCGAGAAACCCATCCAATTTCCCGAAATTCTCCACGGGCAGAGCGCCGGCCGGTGATCCCTCGAACAGCTTCCCTGCCCTCTTGGCGAGCGGCACTGGACAGTCAGTGCCGGCACGGAAGCGCACTTGGCGCTCGCCGCCGTACAGCAGATAGATTTCGCTATAGGGTGGATGGAATCCGCCCGCAAGCGCCTTCTTGGCGTTGCGTTTCTTCTCCAATTTCCCGAGGACGAACTCGATGTGCTTGCACGTACCGAGATCGTTGGTTGCAAAATCAGGGCACGCGCAAAAATTTTCACCCGGGTTCGCGCCACGAATCGCAACGCGATAGCGGCTGCCGCTCTGCGGGTTGGTCACCTGAAAATCCGAGAACACCGGATCGTCGCCGACATTCTTGAGCTTAAAGGACTGCGCGCGTCCATATTGGCGCCGCAACTGGGTCTGCCAGGCCTTGACATCCATTCCCATCGGGCGGCGTAAATGAGACACGGAAGGAACATGAGGTACCCTGCGGAGCTTACCGGCGCTGCGGATATGCTGCTTTTGCGCGCTCTTGGATTTTTTTCGACGTGGCATAGCTTGTGACTGTGGATAGGAATCTTGAGGCTATGATCGCCGGCGCAACAAGTACGGCCTGGCTCGGGACGAATCGATGCCCTAAGGGTGCCGGCGCAGTTCCTCTAACAGGCGTTTCAACTCGGGAATGCGCTGCTGAATCACGTCCCATAGAATATCGTCATCAACGCCAAGATAGCCATGGACCAGAATATTCCGGACGGCGATCACACCGCGCCAGTCAATTCCCGGTATCTTTTGACGTTCTTCCTCGGGGATATGGCGGGCCGCCTCGCCCAGCAGTTCGATGTTGCGCAGAGTTGCATCGTAGGCAAGGCCACGTTGATCGAATTGCTCGCGTGGCAGTTCGTGGGTGTAGGCGAGCACACGATCGCAGCGGTCGATCATGTCAGTGAGATAAATTCTCCAATCACGCGACAATGATCGCCTCCTGTTCGACCGTCGGTCTGAATTCCTGGCGCAACCCTTTGGTCGTCACCAAGTCGACGCGACGGCCTAAAAGGTCCTCAAGATAGAATTTGAGACCCATATACCGACTATAGGTGGCAGGTACATTGAATTCGACCAGGACGTCGACATCGCTGTCGTCGCGCAGTTCATCACGTGCCGCTGAGCCGAATAATCTGAGATGCAGGACATCGAACTGTCTCTCCATGTCAGACAGACGATCGCTCATCAGTATTAGTAGCCGCTGGCGGGTTAGGCGCCCGATTACCGGTGTAGGGGTGGCGATACTCATTGCCATTAGTTTGATCGCCGTGAACCGGAAAGGCCAGAGCGCCGTGTCTTCACGGGCAGCATCTCCTTATCGTCCTCGCACGCGATGGCGTCGAGGTCGCAGGATTTTTCTGCGCAATGAAAAGCGCCTACTCCAGCTTGGCAGTAAAGACTCGGCTGACATGCTCAGCGTGATCAATGTGCCAATCAATCGGGATTGCGCCTTCGTCAGCCGGTTCATGCGGCTCCGATACCAACCTTCTGGGGCTGATCTGAATTCGATGCGATGTTGCCCCAAGCCGGAGAGTTGCCCCCAATGCCGACGTGCTTGGAATCGCAAGATACTGGACAGATGGGCAAAATGAACAATTCGAGTGTCGAATTCCGCGAAACGATCGGATAAATTATTAATATAATCAATCAGTTGCGCGACTGGTGGTGAGAGAGGGACTCGAACCCTCGACCTCGGCATTATGAGTGCCACGCTCTAACCAGCTGAGCTACCTCACCATCTTCTCTTAAACCCTACTATCTCTTCGGCCTTGCACCAAAGAGCGGCGGATTCTGCGCAGGCTCGCCAACGCTGTCAAGGCGAGTCGGAACGGGCCGCCGCCCGCTCCATCTTGCGCTAAACGTTGAACCTAAAGTGCATCACATCGCCTTCCTTGACAATGTATTCCTTGCCTTCCAGCCGCAACTTCCCCGCTTCCTTGGCGCCGGCTTCGCCCTTGCACGCGATGAAGTCATTGTAGGCGATCACCTCGGCGCGGATGAAGCCGCGCTCGAAGTCGGTATGAATGACCCCGGCGGCCTGGGGAGCGGTGGCGCCTGCATGCACCGTCCAGGCGCGCACCTCTTTCACCCCGGCGGTGAAATAGGTCTGCAGCCCCAGCAGCGAATAGCCGCCCCGGATGACCCTGTTGAGCCCCGGCTCGTCCAATTTGAGCTCCGCCAGAAATTCTGCACGGTCGGCCTCCTCGAGCTGCGCGATCTCGGCTTCGATCGCGGCGCAGATGGGAACCACGATGGCGCCCTCTCCCGCGGCGATTTCGCGCACCCGGTCCAGCCGTGGATTGCCGGTGAAGCCCGACTCATCCACGTTGGCCACGTACATCACCGGCTTGTCCGTCAACAAGTGCAGATCCCGCAGCAGCAGGTGATCGTGCGGATCGAGCTTCAGCAGCCGCACCGCCTTCGCCTGGTTCAATTGCGCGCGCACTCTCTCCAGAAGGTCCCTCAATTTGACGGCATCCTTGTCCGCGGCCTTCGCCGCCTTCAGCGCCTTCTGGTAGGCGCGCTCCACGCTGTCGAGGTCCGCCAGCGCGAGTTCGGTGTTGATGACTTCGATGTCGCCTGCCGGATCGATCTTGCCGGCCACGTGCACGATGTCGTCGTTCTCGAAGCAGCGCACCACATGGGCGATGGCGTCCACTTCGCGAATGTGCGCGAGGAATTTGTTGCCGAGGCCCTCGCCCTTGGAGGCGCCGGCCACCAGGCCCGCGATGTCCACGAACTCCACCGTGGTGGGCAGGATCTTCTCCGGGTGCACGATGGCGGCCAGCTTCTCAAGCCGCGGATCGGGCACAGGCACCACCCCCACATTGGGGTCGATGGTGCAGAAGGGATAATTTTCCGCAGCGATCTGCGCACGCGTCAGCGCATTGAACAGCGTGGATTTTCCAACATTCGGCAAACCGACGATTCCGCAGCGGATGGGCACTAGGTCTTCCCCACCCGGCTGTGCAGCCGGGTCATGGCGCGTTCCGCGCCCTGTTCGAGCAATAGAGGCATGACGTCGGCCGCGGTGCTGACCGTCTCCAGAATCAGGTCTTCCTCGGCGCGGGGCGCGCGGGTCAGAACATAGTCGATGACTTCCGCCTTGTTGCCGGGATGGCCGATCCCCAAACGCAGACGCCAGAACGTCTCCCCGATGTGCGCGATGGTATCGCGCAGGCCGTTGTGGCCGCCGTGGCCCCCGCCCTGCTTCAGGCGTACGCTGCCCACGGGCAGGTCGAGTTCGTCGTGCGCCACCAGAATCTCTTCGGGCGCAATCTTGTAGAAATCGCTCAGCTGCCGGATCGAAAGGCCGCTGCGATTCATGTAAGTCGTGGGTTTCAAAAGAATGATTTCCCGCTCGCTCAAGGTGATGCGCGCCGTTTCTCCGGAGAACTTGCGATAGTCGCGAAATTCGCCGCCGTGTCGGCTCGCGAGCAGGTCCACGAACCAGAAACCCGCATTGTGGCGAGTAACCAGATGTTCGGGACCCGGATTGCCCAGGCCGACGATAACCCGCAACGGTAAACCACTCATCCTTAGACTTCTCACCGGACAAAACATCGGGTAGGGGGTGAGCTTACGCTCACCGCCCTCCCACACCACCGGACGTGCGGTTCCGCATCCGGCGGTTCAACTTAAACTCTGGAGTCGCTGATAAGAACCCATCAGCGAGACCAGCCCCTTGGTCGTGAAGTACGCGGCGGGTAAGGCCTGGTTCATGTGAGATGCACCGGCATTCCACCACGCCCCTCGGCCATTAACCGCACTCGCCCAGGCCCGCTCAGCGTCCAGACCCAACGCGCGCATTTTACGCTCGCGAGTCTGTGGCCGTTTCCACTGCCGCCATAGTAGACACCGAAGGCGGCGCCGAACCCAGCTATCAAGCTTATCTAAAAGTCCTTTCGCGTCAGTAAGCTGGAAGTAATTCATCCAGCCCCGCAAAACCGGGTTTAGGGTCTCGATAGTTCGAGCCAGCGATCGTCCTCGTCCCATGCGCAACAGTTCCCGTACTCGATCGCTCAGTCGACGCACGCTCTCAGGTGCGATCCGTAAGCGGCTCTCGCGATGCATGGTGACGCTATATCCGAGGAACTTTCGAACCCAGGGTCGCGCCACCGCGCTCTTCTGCGCGTTGATTTGCAGGTGCAAGACTTCCTCGAGGAAAGCCCTGATCCCGCCCATCACTCGCTCGCCCGCCATACGACTGCGCACATAGATGTTGCAGTCATCAGCGTACCGACAGAAGCTGAGCTTGCGCCGTTCCAGTTCCCGGTCCAGATCGGTGAGAAGGATATTGGAGAGCAACGGTGACAGAGGCCCGCCTTGCGGCGTTCCTTGTGCGCGTGGCTCGACCAACCCTTCATTCATCATCCCGGCTTCCAAGAACCGTCGGATCAACTTAAGTACCCGCACATCGCTGATCTGTCGTGCCACCCGCGCCATCAACACGTCGTGATTGACCCGATCGAAGAACTTCTCCAGATCGATGTCCACCACCCAGCGCTTACCTTCACGGATGTACGATTGCGACTTGCGCACCGCTTGATGTGCCCCCCGACCCGGGCGAAAGCCGAAGCTTGAGTCCGAGAACGTAGGTTCAAAAAGTGGCTGCAAGACCTGATGCAGAGCTTGCTGGATAAACCGGTCGATTACCGTGGGTACACCAAGTGTACGTACCCCGCCTGAGGGCTTGGGGATGTCCACCCGACGCACTGGCCGCGGCAAATACCGACCCTCCAACAACGCGTGCTTCACACTCGGCCAGTGCGCCTTGAGCCAGTCTTTGAACTGAACAGTCGTGACGTCATCGACGCCCGGTGCCCCTTTGTTCTCGATGACTCTCTGGTACGCCAGCCTCAAGTTGCTGCGTTCAACCACTCGCTCCATGAACTCGTGGCCCTCCGATTTCGTTCGCCCGGATGTCGCCGTGCCAAGCTCCGCACCGCCTCGCTTCGTGCTCGGCTTCCGGCCTGCACCCCCCGCTTCGGCTACCCTGACGGGTACTTCTGCATCACCGCTTCGCTTCGAGATCATCCGTCCTACTCTCGGCTTCGTTGTTCGGCCCTTCGGCGCCATCGCCTACTATGGCCTCTGCTGACTTCTGGCCACCCATCTCAACGCCTTCCGACGTCGATAGCACAAGGCAGATCGCCAGATCTCCCCGGGTATTGCGCACCCTCTTTCACGCTTATACGCGTCGGATCTACGGCACCGCCTTCCGTACACGAATTGGGCTTAACAGATTTACGCCTGCTTACCCACCGGTGACGCCTCTATCCGCTTCCTGTTCGTCGCGCCAGCGCTTTGCCTCCGGCTTCCTTCAGACCCCCAGTCGCCCGGGGAACCCTTGCCGTGCAGCTAACATTTCCCCGTGTCGGGTATGTAGAGGACTTTCACCTCCTAGAAGGTGCGCCCTGCCGGGCGCACGTAAAAAAAGTAAGGGCCGCCCTGCAGACGGCCCCACTGATCCGAAGTATCGAGACTTACTTCTTGGCGTCTTTCTTCGCCGGCTCTTTCTTGGCCTCTTCCTTCTTCGCCGGCTCTGCCTTCTTCGCCGCATCCGCGCCGGCCGCAGGCGCCGCCGCCGCAGGCGCACCCGCCGCCGCCGCACCCTCCGCCGCCGGAGCACCGGCCGCCGCTGCCGCCGTCGGCTCCGGCTCTTCCGCACGCGGGCTGTGAATGGCCACGACCGCCGCGTCATCCTTCGCGAGTTCAACCAGAGACACGCCCGGCGGAATCTTCAGCTGCGAGAGGTGAATGCTCTCGTTGAGCGACAAACCCGAGATGTCCACCTCGATGAATTCCGGCAGGTCCTTCGGCAGGCAGGAGACTTCCGTCTCGGTGCGCATATGCGAAACGATTCCGCCCTGGGACTTGACGCCGGGAGAGACCGCCGCGCCCGTGAAATGCAGCGGGATGCTGATGCGTATCTTCTCGTTCTCCTCGACGCGCTGAAAGTCGACGTGCACGACCGCATTCTTGAACGGGTGCCGCTGCACGTCCTTCAAGATGGCCGCCTGGGTCTGATCGCCCACCTTCAAATTCAGGATGGTCGAATAGAAGCGCTCGTTGTCGAGCATGATCAAGAGCTTCTGATGGCTCAAGGTCAGGGCGCGCGCTTCGGCGTGCCCGCCGTACAGAATTGCCGGTACTTTTCCGTCGTGACGCAGGCGGCGGCTCGCACCTTTGCCTTGTGTCTCGCGGAACTCGGCGTCGAGTTCAAAAGAGGTCTTCATAATCTTCTCCAGTTACATCACAAACACGGCGCTCGCGCATCGCGACCAATTGCGAGGGCGCCGACCCGATCAATCTATATACAGCGAGCTCACCGACTCCTCGTCGTTGATGCGGCGTATCGTCTCCGCAAGCAACCCCGCCACGCTCAGCTGGCGTATCCGCTTGCACGCCTTGCCGCTCTCCGACAGCGGTATGGTGTCCGTCACCACCAGCTCATCCAATACCGACTTCGAGATGCGCTCTATCGCGGCGCCCGACAGCACGGGATGCGTGATGTAGGCGACCACCTTGAGCGCGCCCTCGTCCTTCAGCGCCTGCGCCGCCTGGCACAGCGTGCCGGCGGTATCGACCATGTCGTCGATCAGCACGCAGGTCCGGCCTTCGACCTCGCCGATGATGTTCATCACCTTCGACTCGTTCGGCCGCGGCCGCCGCTTGTCGATGATGGCCAATTCGGCATCATCGAGGCGCTTCGCCAAGGCGCGCGCTCGAACCACGCCGCCCACATCCGGCGACACCACCACCATGTCACGGTACTTCTGCTTCCAGGCATCTCCCAGCAGCACCGGCGATGCGTAGACATTGTCGACCGGAATGTCGAAAAAACCCTGAATCTGATCTGCGTGCAGATCGACGGTGAGCAATCGATCGACACCCGCGCTCGCAATCATGTTCGCCACCAGCTTCGCCGTGATGGCGACGCGCGTCGCACGCGGCCTGCGATCCTGCCGGGCGTAGCCGAAGTACGGCACCACCGCGGTGACCCTCTTTGCCGACGCCCGCCTGCAGGCGTCGGTCATCATCAGAAGCTCCATCAAATTTTCAGCCGGCGGGCTGGTCGGCTGCACGATGAACACGTCGCGCCCGCGCACGTTCTCCATCAACTCGACGCTCACTTCGCCGTCGCTGAACCGTCCCACGTCCGCTCTTCCCAACTGCACGTGCAAGTGCCTTGCGATCTCCTGCGCAAGCGCGGGATTCGCCTTGCCGGTGAACAGCGCGATGGTCAGCGAATCGAACTCATTTCCTTGCGACATGGATTCAAGCTCTAAATTGGCTGGGGTGGAAGGATTCGAACCTCCGTATGGCGGGATCAAAACCCGCTGCCTTACCGCTTGGCGACACCCCAATGGAATCAACTATCGTTAACGTCATGCAGCCGATTCTCAGCCGGTCGCTAATCTTTCGAGCAAGGGCGAGTCGTTCAGTCCCCGGGCCAAAAACCCATCCAGCCCCGGCGGCAATCGGTCCAATATCTCGCGGCAGCGGTCCATCGACTCGCAGGCCAGGAAAACACAGGCTCCGGTCCCTGTCAGGCGGGCCGAGCCGAAGGCCGACAGCCAATCGAGCGCGCGCGCGACCTCGGGATAACGTCGCCGCACCACGCCCACGCAGTCGTTACGTCCACCAGACGCCAGGAAGCCGTGAATTGTGATGGGCGCAGAATTTCTTGTCAATTCAGGATCTTGAAATACCTCCGCAGTGCTCACACTAATATTCGGCTTAACAATCAGATAGTTAGCTTCGGCGGGCGCCAGCGGTGGATACAAGCGGGGTCAGGCGCTCCCCTACGCCCTCGGCCCATGCGGCGCGGCCATGGACAAAGACCGGCACGTCCGCCCCCAATTTGAGCCCCAATGCTGCAAGATCCTCCGTGGGCCGGTGCAGTTGCCACAGATGATTGAGCGCCACGAGGCAGGTGGCCGCATCGGAACTTCCTCCGCCCAAGCCCCCGCCCATGGGGATGCGCTTGCGCACGCCGATGTCCGCGCCCAAGCGGCAGCCCGCCGACCGCCTTGAGCGCACGCGCCGCACGCACGCACAGGTCCGCCTCCTCGGCGACCCCCTGCATGTCTGCGACACGCCGTATTCGCCCATCGGTACGCACTTCGATCGTGATCTCATCGCACAGATCGACGAACTGAAAGCAGGTCTGCAGTTCATGGTAGCCGTCGGGCCGGCGGCCGACGATGTGCAAGAACAAATTGAGCTTGGCCGGAGCGGGCCATGGCGCACTCACTGCGGCCATTCCCAGTGATCGACGGCGATGCGCACCCGCACACCCTCGCGGCTGAGAACCAGATGCGCAGGCAGCAGGTCGCCGGCGACCGGCATGTAGCGATCGTAATCGATGCTCCAGTCCGCCTGACGCAACTGCGAAGCACGGTCCTGCTCGTTGCGCTTAAGCGTCAAAGGCCGCGCCCGGATCCGGTACTCCGAGCAACCAGAAGCGCAAGTGATCGAACGGCAGCTCGAACCCCAATTTCTCCTGTAGCTGGTTCGCCACGGCATCGCTCGGCGGCGCGCCGTTCAACGACAGCCCGTCGGGGGTGCGCTCGACCACCAAGGCGCCGACGCCGAACGGCCCCGATAAATGAACCTCCTCCGAATCACCGCGTTGCCGCCAATCCAAGCTGGCCTGCCAACCCTGCGCGGCGACGGCGACGGCGGCGCGGCCGTCGAGTTGCCATTCGCTGCGCCGCTGCAGCTCGGAAACTCTCCGCTCCCACCCTGTCGCGGGCGCCGTGGGGGCTCGCCGCGTCGTCGCGCAGGCGGCGAGCAGCAGCGAACACAGTAAGACTACGGTTGCGCGATGCACGAAGACTCAATTCACGGTGGTCGACGGTTTCGGCACCGGGGACACGGGTGGCGGCGGGGGCGCCGCCGGTGCCGGGGAGGAAGGCTGCGCCGGCGGCGTCGCCCGGGGCACGGCGTGAAATCGCTGCCGCGTCGCCTTGAGCAGGCGATTGTCGGCGTCGACCACGCCGGCTTCGGACCAGATGTGTTCGGCATCCGCGGGCTTGCCGAGGCGCCACAACACCTCGCCCAGATGCGCCGCTATATCGCCGCCGCGATCGTCTTGGTAGGCGGCCCTCAGGTAGGGTTCTGCTTCTGCGATGTGGCCTTGGCGGAACAATACCCAACCCAGGCTGTCGAGAATCGCGGCATTTTTCGGTGCGGCGGCATAGGCCCGTTCGATGAGTTTTCGGGCATGCGAAAGCTCGCGCGAATGATCGGCCAGCGTGTAGCCGAGCGCGTTCATCGCCGCCGGATCATCGGGTCTTGCACTCAGAAGGCCGGTCAATTCATGCAACGCCGCGGCAATCCGCCCCATCTCCTCGTACGTCGATGCCATCGCATAGCGCAGGTCGACGCTGTCTGGGTAATCCTTCATGCCGCGATCCAGAACGGCGATGGCGTGGGAGTAGTCGGCGGCGTCGACGTACATCCGCGCGCGCGCTGCGAGGATTTCCGGCGCGCGCTGCGGCTCGTCCTCGATGAGCCGGTCGAGCAATTCCTCGGCCGCCGCCGCCGCACCGTGCTTCTGCAGTATCGCTGCCGCCCGCAGCAACGCCGGCACCGCGTTCTCGCCGCTCTGAACCTGCGCATAGAAGCGCAGTGCCTGTTCCGGGTCGTCGTGCCGTTCCGCGATCAGGCCCAAGTAGTAGAACGCATCATCCAAATACCGCTCCGTCCGCAACAGCTGCGCAAACCTCTCGGTCGCCGCTTCGTAATGTCCCTCTTGAAACTCCACGAGTCCGAGCAGGCGCACCGCCACGGGGCGCGTAGTCGGAGTTGCTTCGTCAGAATTTCCAGTTGCTGCGATGCCGCCGAGTCGCGCTGCGCGGTCATCAGCAAGAGCGCGTAGTCAAGGCGGTTGGCGGGCGTGTCCTGGCGCTCGACCGTTTCCTGCGCGCGTGCCAGGGGCCCCTCGGCATCGCCCGCCATGATCTGCGCGCGCCCGAGTGTTTGCAGCAACTCACGGTGCCCATGGTCGCCGTCTTGATCGCCCGCGCCCGGAAGAGCCAACGCCGCCGTCAAGCTGCGCACCGCCGCCGCAGGGTCGTCCGCGCGCAACGCCGCGAGCCCCTGCACCCGAAGTGCCGCTGCGGAGGACGGAAACGAGCCCGCGAGGCGGTCTGCGACCTGGCGCGCGCCGAAGATGTTGTCGTTGCCGCCGAGCTCGGACTCGAGCGCCGCGAATTCCGCGTCCGTGCCGATCGGAGAGCTTGCGAGCACCGACGCGATAATGGGCCGCGGCTTGGTCGATCTTGTCCAGCGCCAATGCCGCGCGCGCCGCCGCGCGCTGCGCCTCCACCGACTTGGGATCGACCTGCATCCAGCGCGCGGCCACCTTCTCAGCGAGGGCCGGCTGCAAGGTCTCCGCGGTGACTTGCGACGCCCGTTCCAGCAGTTTCACATCGCTTTCGCCGGCCGCCGCGGCCGCGTATTGGAGCGCTGCGATGCGCGGCTGGTGGCGCGCGAGGGCTATCTCGCCCGTGACGGTATAAAATGACTGCGGGGCCTCGGATTTCTCGGGCTTGGATTGAATGTCGGCGCAGGCGGCGCTGAACGCCAGGCCAAGCCCGATTGAAGCCCTTGCGAAGTTTGGAATCGAGAACACGGCCGCACTATAGCGAAATGACTACCCCGCCGCCTGGGTTCCAAGCTTGCTCTTGCGGTACGTCTTCCACCAGAATCAGAGGGTTACGGTCCAAAAGCGCTGCAATGGCATTCAACGTCCTCGGTATCAATCACAAGACCGCACCGGTCGCTCTGCGCGAGAAGGTGGCGTTCAGCGAGGAGCGATTGGTTGCCGCCTTGCAGACGCTGCGCCAGGAAGTGGGCGTTGCCGAGGTGGTGATCTTGTCCACCTGCAATCGCACCGAGGTGTACTGGGCCGGACCCGCGAGCGGCGAGGAGCTGTCGCAATGGCTGGAACGGCACCATGGCCATAATCTCGATCTCGCCCGCAGCCTGTACGTTCACCAGGAACAGCGCGCGGTCGAGCACGCCTTCAGCGTGGCCTCGGGACTCGATTCCATGGTGCTCGGCGAAGCTCAGATCCTGGGTCAGTTGAAGGACGCCTACCGCGTGGCGCAGGAAGCCGGCAGCACCGGTCCTGCGCTCAACAAACTGTTCCAAGCCGCGTTTTCAGCGGCCAAACGCGTTCGGTCCGAGACTCGCATCGGCGAGAACGCGGTATCCATCGCCTCTGCCACCGTGAGTCTGGCGCGGCGTGTGTATTCGGACTTGAGCGCACACACCGCACTCATGGTGGGCGCAGGAGAGATGAACGCTTTGGCGGCCCGCCATTTCGCGAGCGCCGGCGTCAAACGCATGGTCATCGCCAACCGCACGCTGGCAAGGGCGCAGGCGCTGGCCGCTGAGCTCAAGGCGCACGCGGTCGGGCTTGACGCGACTTGGACAAGGAATTGGCGGAGGCGGACATCGTCATCGGCTGCACCGCCAGCCTGGTGCCTCTCATCACCAAGGGCGCCGCCGAAGCTGCGATTCGCGCACGGCGCAGGCGGCCGATCTTCATGGTGGACCTGGCCGTGCCGCGCGATATCGATCCGGCGGTGGCCGATCTCGAGGATGTGTACCTGTTCTCCATCGACGATCTGCAACAGCTGATCGACGAGAATCGCCAGCAGCGCGAAGTCGCGGCGGGCGGCGCGAGGCAGCTCATCGAGGAGGAGGTGGCGCGATTCCTGAGCCGAGTCGCGCGCCCACGACGCAGGCCCCGCCATCCGCGCGCTGCGCGAGCAAGCCGACGGCATCCGGCGTGCAGACGCTGGAGCAGGCGCGGCGCATGCTGGCGGCGGGCAAGTCCGCCGACGAAGTGATCGAGTATCTGGCCAATACCCTCACCAATCGGCTGCTGCACACACCCACCCAGGCCCTGCGCCAGGCGGCGGAATTGAAGGATTCCGCCCTGGCGGAGGCCGTGACCCGGCTGCTGATCGAAGAACGCGACCGGCATTGAGGCCGGGAGCCCGTGCATTCCCCTCGGCTCACGCGGAATACTCAGAAGGCTCCGGGCGGCTATAATCCGCGGCCATGAAAGACTCCATCCGGCGCAAGCTCGAGAAACTGGACGAGCGTTTCGAGGAAATCAGCCGCCTGTTGTCGGACGCGGGCGTCATCGCGCGTGCAAAACCAATTTCGCGAATTGTCGATGGAGTACTCGCGGTTGGGGCCTCTGGTCGAGCGCTATCGGCGCTTCTCGGCGCTCGAAGCGCGATCTGGGCGTCGCCCGCGAGATGGCCTCGGACGACGATCTCGCGACCCGGGGCATGGGCGAGGACGAGCTGGTGGACTTGCCCCGCGCATTGCCGTCGAGGAACTCGAGCTGCAGCGCCTGCTCGTCCCCAAGGATCCGCATGACGACAGCAACATCTTCCTGGAGGTTCGCGCCGGCACCGGCGGGGACGAGGCCGCCATTTTCGCGGGCGACTTGTTCCGCATGTACGCCCGCTATGCCGAATCCAAGGGATGGGAGGTGGAGATCTTGAGCGAAAGCCCCGGCGAGCATGGCGGCTACAAGGAAATCATCAGCCGCGTCATCGGCCGCGGAGCGTATTCCCTGCTCAAATTCGAATCAGGAACCCACCGCGTGCAGCGTGTGCCCGCCACCGAGGCACAGGGACGCATTCACACCTCGGCCTGCACCGTGGCGATACTGCCGGAATTGGAAGAAGTGGAAGCAGTCGACTTGAATCCCGCGGATTTGCGCATCGATACCTTTCGCTCCTCGGGAGCGGGCGGCCAGCACGTCAACAAGACCGATTCGGCCATTCGCATCACGCACATTCCCACCGGCGTCGTGGTCGAATGCCAGGACGAGCGCTCGCAGCACAAGAACCGTTCGCGGGCCATGTCCCTGCTGAAGGCCCGGCTGCTCGCCGCCGAGCGCGAAAAGCAGCAGAGTCAGCAGGCGCAATCGCGCAAGCTGCAGGTCGGATCCGGCGATCGTTCCGAGCGCATTCGCACCTATAATTTTCCGCAAGGCCGCGTCACCGACCATCGCATCAATCTCACGCTGTACAAGCTCGACGACGTCATGAACGGCAACCTCGACGAGCTGATTCGCGCACTGAATCAGGAACATCAGGCCGAAGAGCTGGCGCAGCAAGTCGAGTGATCCGAGCGTCGAGGTCACATCGCTGAGCACGGTCGCGGAGCTGTTGCGAGCGCGGCGCGCTCGCGCTCGCGGATCGCAGCGAATCGCCGCGCCTCGACGCCGAGCTGCTGCTCGGCGAACGTGCTTGGGCTGTCGCGTCCGGCATTGATCGCGCGCGGCCATGACCCTGTCGCGGCCGACCGCGCACGCGCTACTCGAGCTGATCGGCAGGCGCGCGCGGCGGCTCGCCGATCGCCTACCTTACGGGCGTCCGTGAATTCTGGTCGCTGAGCTCGACGTCACGCCCGCGGTGCTGGTGCCGCGGCCGGAGACCGAACTCTGGTGCGAGCTGGCGCTCGAGCTTCTGCCACTGCGCCGCATCCGCGGGCGCCCCTACTCGGTCCTCGATCTGGGCACCGGCAGCGGCGCCATCGCCTCGCCCTCGCCGCCGAGCGGCCGCAGTGGCGGGTCACCGGCGTGGACATCTCGCCGGCGGCGCTCGAAGTGGCGGCCGGCAATTCGCACAAACTTGGGGCTCGCGCACATCGAATGGCGCCTGGGTGCATGGTTCGAGCCGGTGGCGGGCGAGCGCTTCGACATGATCGTCGCCAATCCGCCCTATGTCGCCGCCGCCGATCCCGCGCTTCAGAGAGCTGGCGGCGGAACCCGCCATTGCGCTTACGCCCGGACCGACCGGGCTCGAGGCGCTGTCCGCCATCGTGCGCGAGGCGGCGCCGCATTTGCTGCCCGCAAGGCTGGCTGATGTTGGAGCACGGCGGCGACCAGGCGCCGGATGTCGCGCAGTTGCTCGAGCGGCATGGCTTTACGGGCATACGCACGCTACTGCGATTTTTCAGGCAGACCCCGCGTCACGCTGGGAGCCGTTCAAACTCAACCCAACAGGAACCCTTATGATCCGCTTCGAAACCACTCTCGGCGATTTCACCGATCGAGCTGTTCGAGAAGGACGCGCCCTTGTCGGTGGCCAACTTTCTGAGCTACATCGACGAAGGGTTCTTCGACGGCACGATTTTCCACCGCATCGTTCCGGGCTTCGTCATTCAGGGCGGCGGCTTCACCGAAGACATGACGCAAAAGAGAACCCAGCCGCCGGTCAAGAACGAGGCCGACAACGGCCTGAAGAACAAGCGCGGCACCCTGTCCATGGCGCGCACCAACGACATCAACAGCGCAACGTCGCAATTCTTCGTCAACTTGAAGGACAACGACTTTCTCGACCACTCGCGCGGCAATTTCGGCTACGCGGTGTTTGCGCGGGTGACCGAGGGCATGGACGTCATCGACAAAATCGCAGCGGTGGAGACCGGACGCAAGCGCGGCTTCGACGATGTGCCGGTCGAGGCGGTCATCATGAAGAGCGTACGGCGACCGTCTGCCTGACGCCAAGGCGTGGCCCAAAACAGATCATTCTTCGGCCGGTTGCTGCGGGCGATCCTTACGGCTGCTCGCCGCATTCATTGCGGCGAGCGTCTTCTCGGTGCTGGTGCTGCGCTGGATCGATCCGCCCTTCAGCGCGTTCATGGCCGAAGACGCAGGCCGCGGCGTGGGCGAGCCGCGATTCCAACTACGCATTCCGCCATCGATGGGTGGACTTGGAGCGTATCTCGCCCAATCTGCCGCTCGCCGTGGTCGCTTCAGAGGATCAGAAGTTTCCCGAGCACTGGGGCTTCGACGTGGCGGCCATCGAAAAGGCCTATGCGCTCAACCAGCACAGCCACAAGCGTCCGCGGCGCCAGCACCATCAGCCAGCAGGTGGCCAAGAACCTCTTCCTGTGGTCGGGGCGCAGCTATTTCCGCAAGGGGCTCGAGGCCTATTTCACGGTCTTGATCGAGACCCTGTGGCCGAAGCGGCGGATATTGGAAATCTATTTGAACATCGCAGAGTTCGGCTACGGCACCTACGGCGCCGAAGCAGCCGCAGAGCGCTACTTCCACAAGCCCGCCTCGCGGCTCACGCGCGGCGATGCCGCCGTGCTCGCCGCCGTATTGCCGAACCCGCAGCGGTTTTCGGCGGCGGCGCCGTCGCGATACGTTCAGCAGCGGCGCGAATGGATACTGGATCAGATGCAGGCGCTGGGCGGACCTGAAATGCTGGACGAAATCGACGCCTATCCGCGCCTGCATCACTGAGCCGCAGTATTTCGCCCAGGATGGCCGGAATTTCGAATATCGCGCGGTTTTCAATGCGTGCGACGCAGGCGCGATACTCGCTCATCCGCGCCGTCAGCGCGGCTACCCCCTCGCGCACCGCCCGGAAGGAGTCGAGCACGATGCCTGCGCCCTGCTCCTGCACCCATTCGGTGTTGTAGCGCTCCTGCGGCATGGTCCACGCATTGCGCACCACGATGACGGGTAGACGTTGCTGAACGGCCTCGCTGATGCTGCCCGGACCGGGCTTGCCGATGAAGAAATCGCTGAGCTGCATGAAATAGCGGATCTGCGCCGTGAAGCCGACGACGGCGCGGGGTGCGGCGCTGTCCATCGCGCGCAGTTCGTCCGCCAGAGCGGAGTTGTGGCCGCAGATCAGGATGAGCTGGGTGTCGTTGAGGCGCTTGGCAATGCTGCGCATGACCTTGGAGCCATGGCCGCCGAACATGACGATTCCCGTCGGTCGATCCGGATCGAGACCCAACTTGATTCTCTCGGCGCGCCTGTCGACATGCAGGTCCCGGTAGAAATCCGGACGAATGATCATGCCGGAGGTCCGGTGAATGCGCGACTCATCGTAGCCCGCGGCCCGTGCCTGCGCCGCCGCCGTCGCCGTACCGCAGATCAAATGCTGCGCCTGGTGCGGCTCTATCCAAAAATGCGGCGGCATGTCGGCGAAGTCGGTCAGGACCGTCACATAGGGCGCATTCGGCCGTGCCGCGTCCAGCGCCTGATACATGGCGCGATTGAAATTCGGGACCAACGACACCGCAAGGTCAGGCTGGGTCCTCTCCCAATGGCGCCGCAACTGCGCCGTCAAGGATCGGTGGCTCAGGCGAATGAGCGCCTGCAGCACCTTCAACTCCTGTCCCAGGCCCAAAGTCCAGCCGCGGGCGAGGCGCGCGTTGTAGTACTGTTCTGGCTTAAGGCCGGTGGTTTTGCCGAAGATGTCCCTGGGATCGAGGACCTCGAAGAGATTGACCAGCCGCACGGTCCACGGCAGGGCGAGTTCCTGGATCACGGAGTCGAGCGCGAGGGCCGCGGAGCGATGCCCGCCGCCCGCATTGAAATACACTAGATCGATCGACTTCATTGCCGGGCGT
Organism: uncultured Gammaproteobacteria bacterium; assembly: GCA_963702735.1. Lineage (GTDB taxonomy): Bacteria > Pseudomonadota > Gammaproteobacteria > Steroidobacterales > Steroidobacteraceae > Bog-1198. The sequence goes on from CAVPDW010000006.1 coordinate 828,500, forward strand.
ATTCTGCGGCCGAACTATGACCGATCCGTGAATGTTCGAATCGAGGTGGCGACCATGAGAGTTTTGCCTGTCTTTCACGCCCTGTGTCTGGCGGCGGCGAGCCTGCTGCCGGCAGATGCCGCCCCGGCGCCCGACGCAGGCGCCCCCACGCGCCTCAGTCACGGCCGCTTCAAGGATCTGTACATCTACAGGCCTGCCGGAACTGCGGCGAGTTTCGTGCTCTTTTTGTCCGGCGACGAGGGTTGGAACAGCGCCGCGGACCGTGCCGCGCGGCAGCTGACGCGACAAGGCGCGATGGTCGCCGGCATCGACTGGACCGTGTTCAAGGCAACCCTCGAAGCCGATGGGGACCAATGCGAGTTCCCCGACGGCGACCTCGAGAACTTGAGCCACTTCGTGCAGGCATACTTCCACAGCCCCAACTACCGCCCTGCCATACTGGTCGGGATCTCCTCCGGCGCCGCATTCGCGTACGCCATGCTCGCGCAGGCGCCGCGCAACACCTTTGCGGCGGCGGTCACCTTGGGGTTCTGCCCCAGCCTGGATTTGCAGAAGCCGCTATGCAAGGGTTCAGGGTTCGAATCCGTGCGCAGCGCCGGCGGCCGCGGCGTCGATCTTCTCCCCGTCAAGAATCTCGGCAATCCGTGGCTCAATCTGCAGGGCGAAACGGATCGCGTCTGCCCTGCACGGACGGCGCAGCAATTCATCTCTCGGATCAACGGCGCCGCCATGGTGACGCTGCCGAAGGTGGGACATGAATTCACCGCGCCGGCAGGCTGGATGCCGCAGTTCACCGCCGGCTACAACAAGCTTGCGTCGCAAAACCCGACGCAAATAGCACCGCCGCCCGCGGGATTGAGCGACCTGCCCATCGTCGAGGTCGCTGCGCAACCCGCGGTCGCACGGAGCGGAGCAGCGACGCCGGGCGCCGCGGCGTCCGGCTCGGCTCCGTCCGATATCTTCGCCATCATCATGTCCGGCGACGGCGGTTGGGCGGGATTGGATCAGGACGTCGCCGCCGCGCTCAGCGCCAACGGGATTCCGGTGGTCGGCCTGGACTCATTGCGCTACTACTGGACGGCGCGCACACCCGACGGCCTTGCGGCGGACACCGACCGCATCATCCGCTACTACCTCGCGCACTTCGGCAAGCAGCGGGTGTTGCTGATCGGCTACTCGCAGGGAGCGGACGTGCTGCCGTTTGCGATCAACCGGCTGCCCGAGGCCACCCGCGCACGCATCGCGCTCGCCGTCGTTCTGGGCATGTCAGAGCACGCCCTGTTTGAATTTCACTTGAGCGGTTGGATCTCCGACGACAATTCGGGACCCGCGACGCTGCCGGAAATAAATCGAATCGCCGGTGTGCCGGTGCTGTGCATCTACGGCGAGGATGAAGGCGATTCTCTCTGCCCCAAGCTCGACCCGAAGAGATTCGGCATCGTCAAGCTCAAGGGCGGCCACCACTTCGACGGCGACTACGCAGGGCTCGCGCGCCGAATCCTCGCCGCCGCGCATCCTTGAGCGGCTCAATGCGGCAGGGGCGCCAGATTCGCCTCCGATCCGCCCGACAAGTTGTCCTCCGTGACGACCATGAAGCCCAGAGCCGGCGTCAACAGGAATTCGGCCGGATCGACCGCCACCGGCACATCCGCGGTCGCGCCCGGCGCCACGGGAACGAACATGGCGTTCGATACCGACGGCGCGAAGGCGTTGAACGCTGCGATCCCCGGTACGGTTTCCGCCGCGCCGTTGGCGTCGAAGGCATTCACGTAGTAGCTGAAGCGCGGATTGGCGGGAGAAATGCCGAGATCCGAGGCGAACACCGGCATCAGCACGATGGAACCGTCGGTCGGTGCGTCCGCGAGAAACTCAGGAACCTCCGCACCGGTCGCCAAGTTCACGAGAAAGGTCGCCATTTGACCGTTCGCCTCGCCGGTTTCCACCAACCCCGAATCCGCAGCAAAGAGCACGAAGTCCCACACCCCGTCGCCGTTGACGTCGATATAGATGTCGTATTCGCCCGCAGCCGGATTCGAGAATCGGCCATATGAATTCACGGCGAAGACCAGGATGCTGTCGGTCGCGGAAATCGGATTCGTCTGCACACCGATCGCGCGCGGCTCGAAACTCTCGTCGATGCTTCCCGTCTTGGGATTCTTCAGGCCCCATGCATAGAAATCGCCGTTGCCGGCGATGGCGCCGCCGCGGTTGGAGAGGCGGATGTGGGGATTCTTGCCCAGCCGCAAATCCGCATCCACGTCGGAGCGTGCACGCGGCACGAGATAGTAGGGCAGCTGCAAGGTGACGCCGTGGTTCGCCGAGGATTCCGGTTGCAGGGTGATGTATCCCGCGACCTCCGAGTACAGATCGTTGCCGTTCGCATCGTGCGTGCCGCCCACGGTGGACACCGGTACGGTGAGCGCGACATGCAGCGTGGTCTCGTCGTGACCGCGCACCGACACCGTCGAGTGCGAGAGCTTCAAGGAATGCGGCACCCCGCCCACCCGTGTGACGCTGGTCGCGAAGCTCGCGAGCGATTGTCCGTGATTGCGGACGACGATGTCGCGGCTGTCGTGATAGTCGCGGGTGAACTCGGCCACACCGAAGGACAGCAGGCCGAGGCCCTGATCATCGGCGCCGTACACGGTGACGTCGGTCGAGGTTGCGCCCACGGCCTCGACCAGACCTGCGCCCTCGATGCGCGGCGAGTAATCCCCGAGCGCGGCCGGCGATGCAGTCTCCACGACGGCCGCACGCACGCCGGGCTCGGTCCAATTGCGGTGAGCCTGAACCGCGAGCGCAGCCACGCCGGCGACATGCGGCGTCGCCATGGAGGTGCCCGAATCGTAGGTGCCGCCGGTTCCCGTGCCGATGGCGGTTGAGAACACGTTGACGCCCGGCGCGGTGACATTGGGCTTGAGCGCGCCGTCGCCGGTGCGCGGGCCGCCGGAGGAGAAGCTTGCGGCGAGCCTGAAGCCCGCATCGGGAACGTTGGCAAACGCGACGGTGGCGCTGTCGGGGGAGGGCGCACCCGCGAAGGTTGCCGCGTCGCTTTGCAGCAGCACGATGAACGGAATGGTGACGCCGCTGAGCAACGGGTTGAAGAAACCCGCTGCGTTGTTGACGACGCCGATCGCCGCCGCGCCGGCGGCCATCGCGTTGCCCGCCTTCACATCGAAGGTGCAGGTGCCGCGCGAGACGATGACGATCGCCCCCGCAGCGCCCCCCGGCGGATAATCGGATGCGTTGCATCCAAGGCTCAAATTGCCGCCGCTGGTCAGTATGACCGCGGGTATCGAGCCGCTCGGCAGATTCAACGCATTGGCATCGACCCCGTTGGCGCCGCCGCCCGAGGACAGATTGATGCGAACTCCGTTCACCAGGAATTGACGGGCATCCGTCGCAGCGACGCTGATGGCATGCGTGGCCGAGGCCGGTGTTCCGGTCACATAGGGCGCAGGTCCCTCATTGCCTGCGGCGACCGCCACGACGATACCGGCCTTTGCAGCGTTGTCGGAGGCAATCGCGTCCGAGCTGTTCGCCGGACCGAAAGGAGCGCCCAGCGACATGTTGATCACGTCCATGTTGTTGTGCACGGCCCAATCGATCCCCTCGGTGACCACGTCGGTGGTCCCGGAGCAGCCGAAGACTCGTACCGCGTAGAGATCCGCCAGAGGTGCGACACCCGGGCCGATGCCGAATCCCGCGCCGTACGCGGCCGCATCGTAGGGCCCGTGAAACGTGGTGCCGTCGTTCGCCACGCCGAACCCCGCGGCCGTTCCCGCCACATGGCTGCCGTGGCCGTTGCAATCCAGCGGATTCGGATCAGGCACCGGCACGCTGTTGGCGGGGGTGCTGGCGTCGTAATTATCACCCACGAGATCGGTGCCGCCTTTGATCTTGGGCGCATGCGGGCCGAATAGGGCCGGGTCCGCGGGCGCGGTGCTGCTCGCGGCGGCATTCATGAATGCCGCGACGGTGCCGGGACCGCCGAAGTTCGCATGCGTATAGTCGATGCCCGTATCGATGATGGCGATCTTCACGTGCTCGCCGCGAAACCCGGGAATTCCCTGCCATACCTGCGGCGCGCCGATGAACGGCACGCTCACCACGTTCTTCAGGGAGTACTGTGCAACCGGCACGACCTGCAACACTCCCGGCAGGCCGCGCAAGCCTGCGACCTCGCTGCGCGCGATTTCGACTTTGATGCCGTTAATCGCGTCGTGATAGTGCGCAAGGATGGTGCCGCCGCGGGAAACGATGGCGGGCTCGAGCGCCGCATGCTGCCGGTCGATCTGGGTGTGAATGGCATCATGATCGGTTTGGCTGATCTGATGCCCGGGAGCATTCGCGCGCACCTCCGCCACCGATGCCGCGTCCATCTGCACGACCACCCGCACACGCTGCTTCGCGAGCAATGACAAGGGCTGCCGATGGGCGGCGATGGGCCCGCTGCCGCGTGGCAGCGGCTTGAAGCGCGCGGCTCCGGCCTGCTGCGCGACGGCGTCGGGTGCGCTCGACAGGAGCAGCGCCGACACTGCCAGAAGTCCGGCGAGCGTTCCTTTGATTCCCTGCATGATGGCGTCCCTTCGTATTCTCGTTGATGCCGCTTAGAATACCGCCGCGCCGGCCGCGCAGCCACCACTACGAAGAATTTCTTTGCGCCGACGCCGTTGAAATATGGCTGTAATGATCTCTACGCCGCGTCCGCCGTTGTCGCGTCCGGCTCGTATCCCAGATTCGGCGCGAGCCAGCGCTCCGCCTCTGCGAGACTCCAGCCTTTGCGCTGCGCATAACTTGCCGCTTGATCGCGATCGATCTGCCCCACCGAGAAATAATGGGATTGCGGATGGGAGAAATAGAATCCGCTGACCGCGGCGGTCGGGAACATGGCAAAGGATTCCGTCAGGCGGATGCCTGCGTTGCGCTCCGGATCGAGAAGCCGCCACAGAGTCGCTTTCTCCGTGTGCTCGGGGCAGGCCGGATATCCCGGAGCCGGACGAATGCCCCGGTACTCCTCCCGGATCAACCCGCGGGCGCCGAGCCGTTCGTCGGGGGCGTAGCCCCATAGTTCCCGCCTGACGCGCTCATGCATGCGTTCGGCCAGCGCCTCCGCCAGGCGGTCGGCCAGCGCCTTGAGCATGATGCTGCTGTAATCGTCGTGCGCGGATTCGAAACGGGCCACGTGCTCATCGATGCCGATACCCGCAGTGACGGCGAAGGCTCCCACATAATCGGCGCGGCCGCCCTCCATCGGAGCCACGAAATCCGCCAAGCAGGATTGGGGTTGATTTAGCGGTTTGGATTTCTGCTGCCGCAGATGATGCAGCCGGACCTTGACGCTCCGCCGGGTGTCGTCGGCGAACACAGTAATGTCATCGTCGCCGCTGCTGTTGGCCGGGAAGAAACCCACCACCGCACGCGCGCGGAGCCACTTCTGCCCGATCAATTGATCGAGCATGCGCGTCGCATCCGCATACAAACCGCGCGCCGCTTCGCCCACCACCCCATCCTCGAGGATGTCGGGAAACTTTCCCGCGAACTCCCACGCGTTGAAAAAAGGCATCCAGTCGATGTAGGGCCGCAGCTCATCGAGCGGATAGTCGTCGAAGGCGCGTACTCCCAGGAACGAGGGGAGGGGCGGCGCATACCCCGACCAGTCGATGTTGAGCTTCTTGGCCCGTGCCTGCGGCAGCGACAATTGCGGCGCCTTGGCGCTCTTGTTGCGGTGCTGCTCGCGGCGCCTCTCGTGTTCCTCCTTGATGCCCGCGACGTAGGCTTCGCGGCTGCCCGCGGTCGCCAGCTGCTGGCAGACGCCGACCGAGCGCGAGGCATCCTTCACATAGATGACCGGGCCCTGATATTGCGGGTCGATCTTCACCGCCGTGTGCGCCGGGGACGTGGTGGCGCCGCCGATCAACAGGGGCTGTGTGTACCCCAGCCGCTGCATCTCCTTGGCGACGTGCACCATTTCGTCGAGCGAGGGAGTGATGAGGCCGGACAATCCGATGAGATCGGCGCCGATGCGCGTCGCCGTCTCGAGAATACGCTCGCAGGAGACCATGACCCCAAGGTCCACCACCTCGAAGTTGTTACATTGCAGGACGACGCCCACGATGTTCTTGCCGATGTCGTGGACGTCGCCTTTGACGGTGGCCATCACCACCTTGCCGTTCGAACGGCTCGTACCGTCCTTCTCCTGCTCGATGTAGGGGATCAGCACCGAGACGGCCTTTTTCATCACCCGCGCCGATTTGACGACCTGCGGCAGGAACATCTTGCCCGCGCCGAACAGGTCGCCGACCACGTTCATGCCGTCCATGAGCGGACCCTCGATCACGTCCAGAGGCCGCTTGGAGCCGAGCCGCGCTTCCTCGGTGTCCTCGAGAACGAACTCATCGAGTCCCTTGACCAGCGCGTGCTGCAGGCGCTCCGCCACGGGAAGCTTGCGCCAGCCGAGGTCGTCGGCGCGCCGCGGTCCACCGCCGCCCTTGTACCGTTCGGCGATTTCCAGCAGCCGCTCCGTGGCATCCTCGCGCCGCGCGAGCACGACGTCCTCGCAGCGCTCGCGCAGATCCGCGGGGATGTCCTCGTAGATGGCGAGCTGGCCTGCGTTGACGATGCCCATGCTCATGCCTGCGCGTATCGCGTGATACAGGAACACCGAGTGCATGGCTTCCCGCACCGGATCGTTGCCGCGAAACGAGAACGACACGTTGCTGACGCCGCCGCTCACGTGCACCGCCGGCATGCGCCGCTTGATGGCGGCGGCGGCCTCGATGAAATCGAGGCTGTAGCGATTGTGCTCCTCGATTCCGGTCGCCACCGCGAAGATATTCGGATCGAAGATGATGTCTTCGGGCGCGAAACCGATGCGCTCCGTCAAGAGCGCGTAGGCGCGCTCGCAGATCGAGACCTTGCGGTCGATGGTGTCGGCCTGGCCGCGCTCGTCGAAGGCCATCACCACCACGGCGGCGCCGTAGCGCATGCATAGGCGCGCGTGCGCCAAGAACGATTCCTCGCCCTCCTTCAAGCTGATGGAATTGACGATGGCCTTGCCCTGCACGCACTTGAGGCCCGCCTCGATCACCGACCATTTGGAGGAATCGATCATGACAGGCACGCGCGCGATGTCCGGTTCGCCCGCAATCAAACTCAGGAACTTGGTCATGGCGGCCGCAGAATCGAGCATGCCCTCGTCCATGTTCACGTCGATGATCTGCGCGCCGTTCGCCACCTGCTGCCGGGCGATGTCCACGGCTGCGGCATAGTCGCCCGCTTCGATGAGCTTGCGGAACTTGGCGGACCCGGTCACATTGGTGCGCTCGCCGACATTGACGAACAGGCTGTCCGCATCGATGTTGAGCGGCTCGAGGCCGCTCAGGCGGCAGGCCCGTTCGATGTCCGGCACGGCGCGCGGCGCCAGCCCCGCGGCGGCGCGAATCATGGCGCGGATGTGATCAGGCGTGGTGCCGCAGCAGCCTCCCATCATGTTGAGGAAGCCGCTGGCCGCGAATTCGCCCAGTATCGCGGCGGTCTGCTCGGGCGTCTCGTCGTATCCGCCGAATGCATTCGGCAATCCGGCATTCGGGTAGGCGCACACGTAGGTGTCGGCGACGCGCGCCAGTTCCTCGACGTAGGGGCGCAGCTGCTTTCCGCCGAGCGCGCAATTCAGGCCGACCACGGCGGGGCGCGCATGACGGATGGAGTTCCAGAAGGCCTCCGTGGTCTGTCCCGACAGGGTCCTGCCCGAGGCATCGCTGATCGTGCCCGACACGATGATGGGCAGTTCGATGCCGCACTCGTCGAGCACTTGGCGCACCGCGAACAGCGCCGCCTTGGCGTTCAAGGTATCGAACACCGTCTCGATGAGAATGATGTCGACGCCGCCCTCGATGAGCGCGCGCACGGCCAGGGCGTAGCCCGCCGCCAACTCATCGAAACTGATGTTGCGGAATCCCGGATCGTTCACGTCGGGCGACAGAGAGGCGGTGCGGCTGGTGGGGCCGAGCGCGCCGGCCACGAAGCGTTGCGCGCCGGTCTCGGCGCTCACCTCGTCGGCAACCCTGCGCGCGAGAAGCGCGGCCGCGAGGTTCAGCTCCCCGACCAACGATTCCATGCCGTAGTCCGCCTGCGAGACGGGGCTGGAATTGAAGGTGTTGGTGGAAATCACATCGGCGCCGGCGTGCAGATATTCGCGATGAATGCCGCCGATGATGTGCGGCTGGGTGATGGTGAGCAGGTCGTTGTTGCCGCGCAGGTCGCGGTGCCAATTCGCGAACCGTTCGCCGCGAAACTGCCGCTCGGTCAAGGCGTGCGCCTGGATCATGGTGCCCATGGCGCCGTCGAGGAACACCAGCCGCTGCTTCAACAGCGCGGTGAACGCCTGCGCGCGCGCACTTTGATCGGTGTACCCCATTTCAGGCGACCTGTGCCTGCGCCAGGCGCGGACGAAGGCCGAGCGCATGGCAGATAGCGTAGGTAAGTTCGGCTCGATTCAGGGTGTAGAAGTGAAACTCATTGACGCCATGCTCGCGCAGGCGCTGTACCTGCTCGATGGCCACATTCGCGGCGATCATGCGGCGCGTCTCCGGATCGTCCTCCAGTCCGTCGAAGCGGCCGCGCAGCCATGCCGGCACGGACGCACCGCAGCGCTCTGCGAAGCGCAAGCAGCTGCGGAAAGCGCGTGATCGGCAAAATGCCCGGAACGATGTCCGCTCGAATGCAGGCGGCCGCGCACCGGTCGCGGTAGCGCAGAAAGATATCCGTCTCGAAGAAGAACTGGGTGATGGCGCGGCGCGCTCCCGCATCCACCTTGCGCTTCAAGTTCGCAAGATCCGCATCGACGCCGCCGGATTCCGGATGCCCTTCCGGATAGGCGGCCACCGACACCTCGAACGGGCCCACCGGCCCCAAGCCCTCGACCAGATCCGAAGCGAATGCGAACCCGGCCGGATGCGGGCGGTAGCGGCCGTCGGGCCCCAAGGCGGTCGCGGGCGGATCGCCGCGCAGCGCGACCAAGTGACGCACCCCCTGCCGCCAATAGTCCCGTGCGATTTTCAGCACTTCTGCGCGCGAGGCACCCACGCAGGTCAAGTGCGGCGCAACCGTGAGGTTCGTCTCGCGCAGGATTCGCAGCACGCATTCGTGGGTGCGGGTGCGCGTCGAGCCGTCCGCACCGTAGGTCACCGAGACGAACTTCGGCTCCAGAGGGGCGAGCCGCTGCAGCGCCTCCCACAATTGGCGGCCCATGGGCTCGTCGCTGGGAGGGAAGAATTCGAATGACACGGCCACACGGTCCTGCAAGGGTGCACTCCTGGAATCGCTCGACTGACAGCATGCAAGCCCCTGGGCTATGATTCAAACTCATTATCTTCATATAGGGAATGAATCCGGCTCATGTCGTCCACGGCACTGGAACTTCGGCATCTAGAGACCCTGCTGGCGCTCGCCGAGTGCGGCAGTCTGTCGAAAGCGGCGGCCCGGCTGTTTCTCACCCAATCCGCGCTATCGCACCAATTGAAGGCGCTCGAGAGCCACTACGGGGCGGCGGTGGTTGAAAAGAACGTCCGCCCTCTGCGCTTCACCGCCATCGGGCAGCGCCTGCTTGCCCTGGCTCGAGTGGTGTTGCCGCAGGTGGCCGAAGCGGGACGTGATGTGGCGCGCCTCGCGCAGGGTCATGCAGGCCCCTTGAGAGTGGCGGTGCAATGCCATAACTGCTTCGACTGGCTGATGCCGGCCATGGACGCGTATCGATCGCTCTGGCCGGAGGTTGAGCTGGACATCATTTCCGGATTCGTCGTCGATCCGCTGCCGTTGCTCGATCGCGGCGAGGCCGAACTCGCAGTCATCCACGATCCTCGCGAGCCCCATCCCAATGTGGTCTTCAGCCCGCTCTTTCGCTATGAAAGCGTCGCCCTGATGAGCCCACGGCACCGTTTGGCGGCCAAGCCCTGGCTCGCGCCTGCTGATTTCGCCGATGAAACGCTCATCACCTATCCCGTGCCGGATGAAATGCTGGACGTGATGAAGCATTGCCTGACGCCGGCCGGAGTGAACCCGAAGCGTCGCACGGCGGAATTGACGGTGGCCATCCTGCAGTTGGTGGCGAGTGGCCGCGGCATCGCCGCGTTGCCGTCCTGGACGGTGGGTAATTACATCGAGCGCGGCTACGTGGTTTCACGGCCCATAGGACCCGAGGGGTTGCGATGCGACCTGTACGCTGCAACCAGCACCGCCGGCGCCGGCGCCTCCTATATAAGAGAATTCATCGCCCTCACCCGCGCTCAGAGCCTGACTGAACTGGCGGGAGTATCCGCGCTGTAATGAGCGCGCCCGTCACTGGGTGGCAGGGCGGCCGCCCTGCACCCAATCGGGCTTGAACCCCGAGTCCGCCAGCCATCGTATGGGTGCCAGCATCGATTGGATCGACTCCGTCATGTGGCCGAAGTCGATACGGGAGATCTTGTCCGACGGTTGGTGGTAGTCCGCGTGCAGTCCGAAGCTCGAAACCGTCTGCGCGATGACTCCGCGGCGGGCCAGTGTGAAATTGTCGGATCGGGTGAAGAATCTCTCCGCGGGATGCGGGTCGGCGACCAGCCTCGCCCCCTGCGCGGCCAATTCCGGTCCCAGATTGGTGCGTCCCCAACCCGTCAACCAAAGCGTGTGCGGCGCAATGCCGGGATCCGGCCGCCCGATCATCTCGAACTCCAGATTCGCCACGATTCTGTCCAGCGGCACGACGGGCTTGTCGACGAAGTATCGCGCCCCGTAGCCGCCTGCCTCCTCGCTGCCGAACCACGCGAACACCACGGTGCGCTTCAAGGGATGGCTCTTGGCGAGCGCCTCCGCCAGCGCCAGCACCGCAGTCGATCCCGAGGCATCGTCGTCGGCGCCGTTGTAGATGCGCGCAGGCTCATCCCGTGCGCCCAGATGATCGAGGTGGGCGCTCAACAGAATGATGTCGTCCTTCTCCCGTCCATCGCCGCCCGGCAACATTGCCGCGGCGTTCCAAGTGGACCCCAGCGTCTCTCGGGTCACGGCCGACAGGGTGGCCATCGAACCCTCCTCGAGCTGCGATATCGCCGCGTAGGCATCGTCGGCGAGCATGATTTGTGAAGGTGGGTTCTGCACGGGACCCGGCGCAGGGGCGACACCCGCGATCCTCGCTCTGCCGACCATGATGGTACGCGACGACAGTTCGTTCCAGTGCGCACGCCGCGCCTGACTCTCGTGCCACAGCACCAGGCCCGCCGATTGCAGCTGCGCGGCGCCGTCCGGGAGCGCGTCTTGCGGCATGAGCAACGCCGCGCCCGGCCGCACCGGGGTGTCGGCGCGGTACTTCTGCAGCGGGCCGCGAAACTCGGCGCCGCTCAAGTGCATCACCAACATCTGCTCGCCGCGAACGGCGTGGAGCGGATCGATGCGCAGCATGGGCGCCCCCACCGCTTCCATGCGTTCGATTTCCACCTGTTGAACAAAATCGCCGCCGGCGAGGGGCCGCAAACCGCTGCGCCGCAGTTGCGAGGCGATGTAGGTTGCCGCGATCCACTCGTCGCGGGTGCCGCTGCCGCGGCCGTTCATCGCGTCGCTCGCCAAGAACTCCATGTGCGCGCGCACCGTCGACTCTGCGATCGCGTCCGCGGGGTCGCGCGCTGCCTTGCCCGCGGCTTCAGCCGCAACGTGTCCCATGGCTGCGGCGCCGAGCAGCGCCACAGCAAATTTCCAGGTCGTTCTCATATCATCCCCAGGGTTGCCGATGGTACGAGTCTGCCAGAACATTGCCCTCCGACTGTGACTCGAATGACAATCATTCGCATTGACGTAATCGCGGCTGCCTGGCGGCCCCGCGCTCCCTTGCATCGATACTGAAGTATCATTCACCCAGAAAGGGATACACCCAAGGAGACTGCATGCGAGCGACATTTTTGGGGATCGCTCTATTGATTGCCGCCTGCGCCGGAACGCCCGCCGCCAAGGCGCCCGCCGCAGCGACGGACCGCGATCTCGATGCGCAGAGAGTGGCGGAGGCCATGAGACACGGCTACAAAGTGGTTAACACCGACGGCGAGGTCCTGTACTGCCGCTCCGACTTCGCCACCGGTTCGCACATTCAGAAGAACACCGTGTGCCTGACCGCGCAGCAGCTCGACGATCTGGATCAGCGCAATCAACAGATGCTCGACAGCCCCAACCGGCCGATCACGATGCCGGGCCGCAACCCGATGTCTCCCTAGGCGCGAAAACCGCCCCGGCAGGTATGGGTCCCGCACCAGAGCATTGCGACGTCGCCGTCATCGGCGGCGGACCGGCGGGCAGCACTGCTGCGGCGCTGCTCGCGCGGCGCGGCTACAAGGTGATCGCATTGGAGAAGGCGCACCATCCGCGATTTCACATCGGCGAGTCGCTCCTGCCCATGAACCTGCCGGTGTTCGAACGCCTCGGCGTGCTGGACAAGGTGCGCGCAATGGGAGTGTTCAAGCCGGGGGCGGATTTCGAGGCGGAAAACGCGCGCGGCTACAGCACCTACTCCTTTGCCCGCGCCATCGGCGGCAGTCCGCCCCACGCCTACCAGGTGTGGCGCCAGGATTTCGACAAGATGCTGTACGAGCATTCGCGCGAATGCGGCGCGGATGCGCGCGAAGGGCACGAGGTGACGGCCGTGGAGCAACGCAGTCCGCGCGATTCGCGGCTCGACGTGCGGACCGACGACGGCCGAAGCTATTGCATTCAATCGCGGTTCGTGATCGACGCCAGCGGCCGCGACACCTTTCTCGCCGCGAAGAAGCGGCTGCGGCGCAAGAACAAAAAGCATCAGAGCGCCGCCATTTTCGGGCATTTTCGCGGCGCCGTACGGCGCCCCGGGGACGATGCGGGAAACATCAGCATTTACGGCTTCGAGCACGGCTGGATGTGGATGATCCCCCTGCCCGACGGCGTGATGAGCGTCGGCGCCGTATGCAGGCCGGATTACCTCAAGCAGCGCAGGGGACGCATGCTGGAATTCTTGTTCGACACGCTCAAGCGCAGTCCGGGCCTGTGGCGGCGCATCGAATCGGCCGAACTGATCGGCAACGAGGCGCGCGTCACCGGCAACTATTCCTACGACTGCTCGCGAATGGGCGGGCCCGGCTGGATCATGATCGGCGATGCCTTCGCCTTTCTCGATCCGGTGTTCTCCTCCGGTGTGTATCTGGCAATGATAGGCGCCGAGCAGGCGGCGGGCCTGGTGGACGATGCGCTGCGAGATCCGTCGCGCGAGGCGGGATTGTTGCGCAAGCTGGAGAAGCGCCTGCGCACCGGCATCGGCCGCTTCTCGTTCTTCATCTACCGCTTCAACGGACCGGTGATGCGGCAGATGTTCCGCACGCCGCGCAATACATGGCGGCTCGAGCAGGGCGTGATTTCGATGCTTGCCGGCGACATGTTCGACACGCCGAAGGTCCTGTGGCGCCTGCAAGTGTTCAAACTGGTGTACGCGATCACCGGCCTGCGCGACTTCCGGCGCTGGCGCGCCGAACACAAGTACCGGCTCGCGCAGGCCCGCACGCAATTCACCGCCGCCGAGATGCCGCAGGACGGGACTTTGGACGCCTAGGGTGCGCCGCGGACGACGAAGCCGTCGGTGAGCGTGTTCAGAAACGCCACGATGTCCTCTATGTCAGCGTCGCTCAAACAGGGCCGATCGCCCGCGCGTCCACCGAAGGGAGGCTGGGTGTCGAGGTTGCCTCGATACGCCGCCGGCAAATCGTCGAACTTCATCGTCGCGCCATCCTTCCCGCGCGAATACCACTTCTGCGGCTGCGTGTCCCGCTCGGCATAGAATCGCACCGCTTGGTCCAGACGATGGAACACGCCGTTGTGGAAGAATACGCGGCGCATCGCCACGTTGCGCAGCGTGGGTGTGCGGAACATGCCGCAGTACTGCCCCTTGTCCTTGAGGTCGGTGCGCAGCGGCCCGCACAATCCCAGGTCGAAATAGCGGGGGTCCGCATTCGCGGGAATGCTCATATTGCGCGGCGCCCCGAGGGCCGCGTAGCCGAAGTCCGTGAATTGCGGAAATGCGCCCTTGCGCAGGCCGCTCGGGTGGCAGCGCGCGCAATTGCCCCTGGCCGGATCGTCGAAGGCGGCGAGCCCGCGCAATTCGCCGGCGCTGAGCGAAGCCTCGTGCCTCAGCCACGCATCGTACTTGCTGCTGTACGGATAGAACTCCGGCGGACTTTGTTGAAATGTTTCAAGCGACAGCAGCACCGCCTTGAACGCCAGCGCCTTGTCGTCGAACACCCTATCGCCGAAGGTTTGGCGCAGCAAGCCTGCGTAATCCGCGCGCGACACCCGTGCCACGATGCCGCCGGCACCGGCGTTGGCCATCTCGAAGGCCGAGAACAGCGGCAGCCGCGCCTGATCATGGGCGGACTGCGCCCGGCCGTCCCAATTGCGGCCGCCGGCGGGGCCTTGATCGATCCCGTCGTCCTCCTCATCGTCGAAGTAGTGTTCGGTGAAGGGCGGGATGTTCTGCGAGTACATGAGCGAGGGCACGGCGCGCACGCCCTTACGTCGCCCGTCGATGCCGCCCGACTGCACCGATGCGCCGTTCGGCGGCCCGAAGGCATGCTTCGGGTCGTGGCAGCCTGCGCATGACATTTTGCCGGAGGCCGACAAGGATGCATCGAAGAAGAGCGCTCGGCCGACATCCGTCATGGCCGCCGCCGAGGGAACCTTCTGGAAGGAATCGGCATAGAACGGCGCGCCTGAGTCGGCGAACGCCGCACCGGAAACTCCGACCAACCCGGCCCAGACCACCGCCGCGCCCAGCGCCGCTCGGCCGCGTGCCTCACGCATCGTCGGTGGGTGCCTCGCTGTCCCCTATGCGATCCGCCGATTGTCGGCGAAGCTGTGCCGCAATCCGCCGCAGGCGGGGATTTCTCGCCTCCGCCCCGGCGTTGAAATCCAGCATTTCCTGCAAATCCTGTAAGCGCTGCGCGTAAGTGGACTTGAGCGCCATCCGCAGCCGCTCAAACTCCGCTGCCTCAAAGCTGCCGGCCGGTGGTTCTGGCTTGCCGCTCATTGAGGCGACTCCTTACTCATCGAGAATCTGTTTTGGGGGCGACTGCAGGGGCGTCATCAGGCTACTCCCGATCCAACACCAAGGCATCAGTGCACAGAGCTGCCGCGGTCCATCGCAGGCTGCGCCTTGAACAATTGCGCAATGTCCACCGCGTCGAATACGTAGGCGCGATTGCAGAAGTCGCAGTGCACTTCGACTTCCCCGCGTTCGGCGAGAACCGAGCGGCTCTCTGCCTCGCCCAGACTCTGCAGCATGCTGCCGACCCGCTCGCGCGAACATCTGCATCGAAAATAGACCGGCGCAGGCTCGAACAGCCGCAGGTCGTCCTCGTTGAACAGCCGCCGAAGAATGTCCGCATCAGAGAGCGTGCGCATCTCCTCGGCGGTGAGCGTCTCGCCGATGAACTGCACCCGCCGCCACGCGTCCTCGACGGCGGCCGGGTCCGCGGCCGCCGCGCCCTGCGGCCGGTCCGCATCGGGGAGTTTCTGCAGCAGCATTCCGGAGGCACCCTGCGAATCGGCGTGCAGCCAGAGGCGGGTCGGCAGCTGTTCGGAATTCTCGAAATACACCTGCAGGGATTCGGCGAGGCGACTGCCCACAATGGGCACGATTCCCTGATAGCGCTGCGCACCGCCGTCGGTTTCCAGCGTCACGCTAAGATTGCCCGCGCCGATCAGGTCGGCGATCCGCGCGGCGGTACTCGCGCCCGCAGGCGATTCGGCGCCGGCGGCCGCTTCGGTATCGCCCGCTTCTCGATATCTGGCGAGCCCCCTGACTCCGAGGCCTGCGGTGCATTGCGCGAGGATGAGATGCACGGGCCCGTCTCCCTGCATCTGCAGCGATAGAACGCCCTCGAATTTGATGGTGGCGGCCAAGCAGCAGCGAGGCGGCCACCGCTTCGCCCAGGACCTCGCGGATCCTACCCGGATAGTCCCGATGTTCGATCAACGCGCGCCATGCGGCGTCCAGATGTACGAAGTGTCCGCGAATCGGGTATCGCTCGAACATGAAGCGATGCAGGCAGTCGCGGTCATGCATCTATGTGCCGGCCCGAAGCTTTGCCTTGAGCAACTCGTTGAGCTGCGCCGGATTCGCCTTGCCCCCGGTCGCCTTCATCACCTGGCCGACGAAGAAACCGAACAATTTGTCCTTGCCTGAACGATATTCAGCGAGCTGTTTGGGGTTGGCGGCCATCACTGCGTCGATCACGCCGTCGATGGCGCCCGAGTCCGTGATTTGCTTGAGCCCCGACGACTCGATGATGGCGTCCGCGGACTTGGCAGAGGACCACATGGTCTCGAACACCTCCTTGGCGATCTTGCCCGAGATGGTCCCATCGACGATCCTCGCCAGCAGCCCGCTCAACTGCACGGCTGCGACGCGTGAGTCCTTGACGTCCGCGTTGTCGCGATTGAGCGCGCTCGACAATTCTCCCATGACCCAGTTGGCCGCGAGTTTGGCATGCGCCGCGCTTAAGCTCCCGACCACCGACTCGAAGTACGCGCCGAGCTCGCGGCTCGCGCTCAATACCCCCGCATCGTACGGCGAGAGTCCCAATTCGCGCGCGAAGCGCGCCGCCTTCTCGTCGGGCAACTCCGGCAGAGTCGCGCGCACGCCGTCGATGAACGCATCGTCGATCTCGACCGGCAAAAGATCGGGGTCGGGAAAATACCGATAATCGTTGGCTTCTTCCTTGGAGCGCATCGAACGAGTCTCGTCCTTGTCGGAGTCGTACAGCCGCGTCTCCTGAACCACGGTGCCGCCGCTCTCGAGCAGGTCGACCTGGCGCGCGACCTCGTACTGAATCGCCTTCTCGACGAATCGAAAGGAATTCAAATTCTTGATTTCGGCCCGCGTGCCGAATTTCTCGCGCCCGCGAGGGCGCACCGACACATTGGCGTCGCAGCGGAAGGACCCCTCCTGCATGTTGCCGTCGCAGATCTCCAGGTATCGCACCAGGGTATGAATCTTCTTCATATACGCCACCGCCTCTTTGGCGGAGCGCATGTCGGGTTCGGAGACGATTTCGAGCAGCGGCGTGCCCGCTCGATTCAGGTCGATGCCCGTACTTGCGCCCAAGCCCTCGTGCAGGGACTTGCCCGCATCTTCCTCGAGGTGTGCGCGGGTGATGCCGATGGTCTTCACGGCGCCGTCGTCGAGCATGATTGCGAGCCGGCCCTGCTTGACCACCGGAAGCTCGTACTGGCTGATCTGGTAGCCCTTCGGCAAGTCGGGATAGAAGTAGTTCTTGCGCGCGAATACCGAGCGGCGCGCCACCTCGGCGCCGATGCTCAGGCCGAATTTGACCGCCATTCGCACCGCTTCCCCGTTCAGCACCGGCAGCACGCCGGGATACGCCAGATCGACCAGGTCGGCCTGGCTGTTCGGAGGCGCGCCGTAGGCCGTCGCGCTGCCGGAGAAAATCTTCGACTTGGTGGCGAGCTGGGCGTGAATCTCCAGCCCGATGACTACTTCCCAGTCGCTCATTGCTCGTACCCGCGCGGCGCCTGCCTGTGCCATTCGGTGGCCGTTTGGTAGCGGTGCGCGGCGTTCAGCAGCCGGCTTTCGGAGAAGTGCGGTCCGATCAGCTGCAAGCCCATGGGCAACCCGTCGACCAGCCCGCAGGGCAGCGACAGCCCCGGCAGCCCCGCGAGATTGGCGCCGATGGTGTAGATGTCGTTCAGATACATGGTGATAGGATCGTCGATCTTGGCGCCGATGGCGAAAGCCGGCGTGGGCGTGGTGGGCCCGATCAGAAGATCGACCTGCGCGAAGGCGGCGCGAAAATCGTCGGTGATCAGGCGGCGCACTTTCTGCGCCTTCAAATAGTATGCATCGAAATATCCGGCCGACAATACGTAGGTCCCGGTCATGATGCGCCGCTTGACTTCGGCGCCGAATCCCTCGCCTCGCGACCGCTTGTACAGGTCGAGCAAGTCCTTGGGGCTGTCGCAGCGATAGCCGAAGCGCACGCCGTCGAAACGCGACAGATTCGAGGAGCATTCGGCCGGTGCAACCACGTAGTAGGTGGGTACCGACAAGGGCAGGTGCGGCAGGCTGACTTCCTGTGTCTGCGCGCCCAGGCTTCTGTAGACCTTCAAAGCATCGTGAATCAGCGCCGCGTTGCGCGCCTCAAGCCCGTCGAAGAACTCGCGCAGCAGCCCGATCTTGAGGCCCGCGAGGGGCTGGTCCAAAGCGGCGGAATACTCAGGGACAGGGGTGTCGATGCTGGTTGAGTCCTTCGGGTCGAACCCCGCCATGACCTCGAGGACGAGGGCCGCATCCTCGGCCGAGCGGGCGAGGACACCGGCCTGGTCGAGGCTGGATGCGAAGGCGATCATGCCGTAACGCGACACGCGTCCATAGGTCGGTTTGACGCCCGTCACACCGGTGAGCGCGGCAGGCTGGCGAATCGAACCGCCGGTATCGGTGCCGGTCGTGAACGGTGCCAGGCGCGCCGCGGCCGCCGCGGCCGACCCGCCCGAGGAGCCGCCTGGAACCTTGGCCGTGTCCCAGGGGTTCTTGACGGGGCCGTAGAAGCTGGTCTCATTGGAGGAGCCCATGGCGAACTCGTCCATGTTGGCCTTGCCCAGCATCACGGTGCCGGCCTGCTTGAGCCGCCTCACCACCGTTGCATCGTAGGGCGCCACGAAGTTGTCGAGCATGCGCGAACCGCAGCTGGTGCGCACCCCGTCGGTGCAGAAAATGTCTTTATGAATGAGGGGGATGCCGAGCAACGGGCCGTGCGCGCCGGCGGCCCGACGGGCATCCGCCGCAGCGGCCTCCGCGAGCGCCTGCTCGGCGGTGACGGTGATCAGCGCGTTTAAGCCAGGGTTCAAACGCTCGATACGGCCGAGAAAGTGCCGCGTGATCTCTACGCTCGAGGTCTCGCCGGCACGCAGCGCACGGCCAAGCTCGCCTATGGATAGGTTGTGAAGCATCGTCGCTTAAGAATAGCAGGCCGGAACCTTGGCTGGAGGACCCTACTCGATGACTCGAGGCACGATGTACAGGCCTGCTTGCACCGCCGGAGCGTTTGCCTGGTATTTCTCGTGATCGTCGCTCTCCGACACCACATCGGCACGCAGGCGCTGATGCTGGCCGTCGAGAGGGTGGGCCATGGGAAGCACGTCGCCTGTTTGGGCGCGCGATAATTCGTCGACGAAATTCACGATGCTCGACAAGCTGCTCACGTACACCGGCATTTCTTGTTCGGTGATCGCAAGGCGCGCGAGATGCGCGATCTTCTCCACGTCTTGGCGGGTCAGGTTCATAGGATTAGCGAAAAGTGCGTGCCATCTCACGCAAAATAGGCCTTCCGAATGATACACGTTGCCTTGTGATATGTCGTGTCGGTTGTTACATTAGCCGATCATTTTTTAACCCTATTTAGCCGCGAAAAATACCCCATGTTCAAACGCCTTAGAGGTTATTTCTCCAATGACCTCTCAATCGATCTCGGCACCGCCAACACCCTCATTTACGTTCGCGAACGCGGCATCGTGCTCAACGAGCCCTCCGTAGTCGCAGTGCAAGACGAGCCCACGCGGGGCGGCAAGATCATCGTCGCGGTCGGGGTGGAAGCGAAGAACATGCTGGGGCGCACCCCGGGCCACATCACGGCGGTCCGGCCGATGAAGGACGGGGTCATTGCGGATTTCACCTACACCGAAAAGATGCTGCAGTACTTCATCAAGAAAGTGCACGGCAACCGGTTTTTGAGCCCGAGCCCCCGGGTGCTGGTGTGCGTGCCCTTCGGCTCCACCCAGGTGGAACGCCGTGCCATCAAGGAGTCGGCCGAGGGTGCGGGCGCGCGCAGCGTCGATATCGTCCCCGAGCCCATGGCTGCGGCGGTCGGCGCAGGGCTTCCGGTACAGGAGGCGCGCGGCTCGATGGTGCTCGACATCGGCGGCGGCACCTCCGAGGTGGCGGTCATTTCGCTGAACGGCATCGTCTATGCGGCAAGCGTGCGCATCGGCGGCGATAAATTCGACGAGGCGATCACGAATTATGTGCGCCGCAACTACGGCATCCTGATCGGCGAGGCCACGGCCGAGCGCATCAAGCTGGAAATCGGCTCGGCCTATCCGGGACAAACTGTGCGGGAGATCTCGGTCAAGGGCCGCAACCTGTCCGAAGGCGTACCGCGCAGCTTCACCTTGAACTCCAATGAGATTCTGGAAGCGCTGCAAGAGCCGCTGCAAGGCATCGTCGGCGCCGTCAAGCAGGCGCTCGAACAGACGCCGCCGGAACTCGGCGCAGACGTCGCCGAGCGCGGCATCGTGCTCACCGGCGGGGGCGCGCTGCTGCGCGACGTCGATAAGTTGCTCATGGAAGAAACCGGCCTGCCGGTGGTGGTTGCGGATGATCCGCTGACCTGCGTCGCGCGCGGCGGCGGTCGCATCCTCGAACTCACCGAGGAGCACGGGCCGGGCATTTTCGGACTGGAGTAATGCAAGCGACCAGGAGCCCTTCCGCTCCCAGGGACTCACTCACCCATGGTCGCCTTTCGTAACACCGACACATCGGGCCGTACCTCGGGGCTGTTGCTCCGCTGCGTGCTCTATTCCCTGCTGGCCTTAGGATTGATCATCGTCGACAAACGCTACGATCAGCTGGGCAGGATTCGCCGGGTGCTCTCGGTGGTGGCCTATCCGGTGCAAATCGCCGTGGCCAGTCCCTTCCAGGGCTGGGACTGGTTCCGCGAAAGCATCACCACCCGTGATGCGCTGCGGACCGACAAGGCGCGGCTCGAATCGGAGCTGCGGCTGGCGCAATTCCGCCTGCAGCGCTATGAGGCGCTGGAGGCCGAGAGCCAGCGTCTGCGCGGATTGCGCGACAGCACGGCAGGAGTCGCCACCCGCTTCGTCGTCGGCGACGTCATGAATCTGGATCTGGACGCGTTTCGCGAACGTGTGCTGGTCGACAAGGGCGCGCTGGACGGCGTGTTCGTCGGACAAGCCGTGCTCGACTCGGGCGGGGTGTTCGGCCAGGTGGCGCGCGTCGGGGAACTGAACTCAGCGAAGTCATTCTCATCAGCGATGCGACCCATGCCATACCGGTCCAGGTGAACCGCAACGGCCTGCGCACCATCGCCGTCGGCACCGGCGACGTGGGCCGTCTCAAGCTGCCCTACCTGCCGACCAGCGCCGATGTCGTGGCCGGGGATCTATTGGTGACCTCGGGCCTCGGCGGCGGATTTCCCTCCGGCTACCCTGTCGGCACCGTCGCCGAGGTCAAGCGCGATCCGGCCGCCTCCCTCGCCGATGTCGATGTGAAGCCGGCAGCGGCTCTCGATCGCTCGCGCGAACTCATGTTCGTCTGGCTCAAGCCTGCGGCGCCTGCACATGCCGCCCCCGCGTCTTCGCCGCCGCCGGCGGCCCCGGTGCACTCAGCGGCTGAAGCGGCAAAGCCTGTCAAGGCTGCGCCGCCGCCCGCGGGAGCGAATGACGAATGATGCGAGAACCCCGCATCCGCAGGCTGCCCATGGCGCTGTCCGCGCTGGTGGCCTTGGCGCTGGCGGTGCTGCCGCTGCCCAAGGCCCTGGAAATGCTTCGGCCGGATTTCCTGGTGTTGGTGGTCCTGTACTGGTCCATAGAATCGCCCCGCGCCGGCGGACTTACGCTCGCCTTCGTCGGCGGGCCTCGCGCTCGACGTGATACAGGGCGTGGTGCTCGGGCAGCATGCGCTCGCACTCACGTTGATGGCCGGCTGGGCCACGCATCTGCGGCTGCGGGTGCGGGTTTTCTCCGTGCTGTCGCAATCCTTGACCATCTTTGCGCTGTTGACCGGTTATCAGTTCGTGTTGTTCTGGGTGGACGGCGCCACCGGAAATCCCGTCACGACCTTCGGGCGCTGGCTCGCGCCCGTCATCGGGGCCCTGCTGTGGCCGGTGCTGGTCGGCACATTGAGCCGCCTGCATGAACGCTGATTCCCTTCGGAGCCGCTAGATGCCGCGACGTGTCCGCATCAAGGACCACTGGGGCGAGCAGCGCATCTTCACGATCCGCAGCGTCGTCGCCGCCGTCGTGGTGGGGGTGCTGCTGCTGACGGTCGCCTTCAGGCTGTTCTACCTGCAGGTCCTCAAGCACGAGTACTATGCGGAACTCTCGCAGGGCAACCGGGTGCGCACCGATCCGATTCCCCCCAGCCGCGGGCTGATCTTCGACCGGCACGGCGTGGTGCTGGCCGAGAATCTGCCTGCCTTTCAATTGGAGTTGGTTCGCGAGCAGGTCGGCGGCCTTCCCGAGCTCGACGCCACCCTGGGCAGGCTGGCCGCCATCGGATTGCTCGATGCGGAGGAAATCGGCAGCATCAGGCGAACCATCCTCTCGCACCATGTGTACGAAAGCGTGCCCATCAAGCTCCAGCTCGACGACGAGGAGATGGCGCGCTTCGCCGTGCATCGCTACGAATTCACCGGCGTGGACATCCGCACGCGATTGTCGCGCCACTATCCGTTCGGTCCCATCGCGGTGCACGCCCTGGGCTACGTCGCCGCCATCAGCGAACAGGACTTGAAGCACATCGATTCAGCGGCATATGCGGGGACCACGCTGATCGGCAAGCTCGGGGTGGAAGGCGCCTACGAGAATCTCTTGCACGGGAGTCCGGGGTATCGAGAGGTGCTGGTCAACGCGGCCGGCCGCCCGGTAGAACGGCAGGGCGCCTTCACACCCAAGCTCAATGTGCGTCAGCCCGTCGCAGGCGCCGATTTGATCCTGAGTCTCGACATGCGGGTGCAGCGGGCGGCGGAGGACGCCTTGGCGGGCAAGCGCGGCGCGGCCATCGCCGTCGATCCGCATACGGGCGATGTGATCGCTCTGGCGAGCACGCCTGGATTCGATCCGAACGCATTCGCGCGCGGACTCACCTCCAAGCAGTACGCAGCGCTGCAGAACGATATCGACAAGCCCCTGATCAATCGCGCGCTGCGCGGCGCCTACCCGCCCGGCTCGACCGTCAAGCCGTTCTATGCGATGGCCGCCTTGAAGTACGGCGTCATGACCCCCGAGCAGACCATTTTTTGCCCCGGTCACTTCAGCCTGCCCGGCAGCAGGAACGTATTCCACGACTGGAAACCGAAGGGCCACGGGGTGATCGCGATGCGCCACGCCATCATGCAATCCTGCGACGTGTACTTCTACACGGTCGCGAACAAACTCGGCATCGACCGCATGCACGACTTCATGAGCATCTTCGGTTTCGGAGAAGTCACCGGAATCGACATTCCCGGCGAGAAGCCGGGCTTGATGCCCTCCACCGACTGGAAACGGCATGCCTACAAGCGCGCCGCCGAACAGGTGTGGTTCCCCGGAGAGACCATCAGCGTGGGCATAGGCCAGGGCTATATGCTGGCGACGCCCATGCAGCTCGCCCACGCGGTATCGGCCATCGCATCGCGCGGCGAAATCTACAAGCCCAGGCTGGTGGCGGCGGTCCGCGCCGCAGGCTCAAACACCCTCACCCAGCGCGCCGTCGAGCCCGAGCCCACCGTCACCGCGGTCACCCGCGATCAATGGCAGGTCGTCGTGGACGGAATGGAACTGGCCACAGGGCCCGGCGGCACGGCGGCCGCGGCCACGGCGGGGTCGCCGTACAAGATCGCCGGCAAGACCGGTTCGGCGCAGGTCTTCACCATTGCACAGGGCGAGAAATATCACGAAAAGGACTTGGCTGAGCGCCTGCTGGATCATGCTCTGTTCATTTCGTTCGCTCCGGCGGAGGATCCGAAACTCGCGGTGGCGGTGTTTGTCGAAAACGGCAAGCACGGCGGCAGCACCGCGGCGCCCATCGCGCGCAAGATGTTCGACGCCTACCTGCTGCCGGACAAGGCCGCGGGCGCCGACAAGGTGCCCACCTTGGGGAAGGTACTATGATCTACGATGAATTCTCGCCGTCGCGAGCCCGCCGCACCCTCAACGTGGGCGGGCGCACCCTGCGCGCGCTGGGGCTGGACGGACCGTTGACAGGAGTGCTCGCGATCGTCGTGTGCTTCGGCATTCTCGTGGTCTACAGCGCCTCCGGACTCAACGTGCGGATGGTCGAGCATCATCTGGCGAACATCGTCATCGCCGTGGCCGCCATGATCGCCCTGGCGAAGTTCGCCACTCCGCACTACCTGCGCCTGTTCGCGCCCATCGCCTATGTCATCGGCATTCTGCTGCTCATCGTGGTCGACGTCACCGGCCACATCGGCAAGGGGGCGCAACGTTGGCTCGACATCGGATTCGTGCGGTTCCAGCCCTCCGAGATCATGAAGCTCGCGGTGCCTATGATATGCGCCTGGTACATGCATGAGCGCCCGCTGCCACCCACGTTCAAGGATCTTCTGGTGATGGGGCTGATGATAGCGATTCCGACGGCGATGATCGCCAGGCAGCCCGACCTCGGCACGGCCTTGTTGATAGCGGCCTCGGGCCTGATCGTGATGCTGCTCGCCGGGATGCAGCTTCGGATCATCCTGATATCGATTCCGCTGCTGGGCGGCGCCGCCGTGGCGGCCTGGCATTTCATCCACGACTACCAGCGCCAGCGCATCCTGACGTTCTTGAAGCCTGAGAACGATCCTCTCGGGACCGGCTACCACATCATCCAGTCGCAAATCGCGATCGGTTCCGGAGGCCTGTTCGGCAAGGGCTACATGATGGGCAGTCAGGCCCAGCTCGAATTCCTGCCGGAACGCTCGACCGACTTCATATTCGCCGTCATCGGCGAGGAATTCGGACTGCTGCCCTGTCTCGTGCTCCTGGTCCTGTACGGCATCATCATCGGACGCGCCTTGTACCTCGCGATGCAGGGCCAGGACACCTTCTCGCGCTTGACGGGCGGAGCCATCGCGCTCAGCTTCTTCGTCTATGTGTTCGTCAACTCCGGCATGGTGAGCGGCATTCTGCCGGTGGTGGGCGTGCCGCTGCCGATGATCAGCTACGGCGGCACATCCATGGTCACCCTGCTTGCGGGCTTCGGCATATTGATGTCGCTGCACTCGCATCGCAAGCTCATCGGCTCCTGAGGACCCTGTGCGCGCACTCACGGGCCTCAAAGCTCTGTTGTTGGTCGCGGCGGTTCTGGCCGCGAGCGTCCAGAGCGCCGCCGCGATCGACGTCAGGCGCCCCGAGGTCAAGGAATTCATCGCGCACGTGGCCGAGACCTCGGTCTTCAGCAAGCGCCAATTGCGCAAAATTCTCAAGGCTGCGCAGAGCCAGCCGGCCATCGTCGAAGCGATGGATCGCCCCGCCGAAAAGGCCAAGCCGTGGTCCGAGTACCGGCCGATCTTCCTCACCGAACGGCGCATCCGCGAAGGCACGGATTTCTGGCTTGCGCACCGCCGTGCGCTCGACGAAGCGAGCATCCGCAGCGGCGTGGCGCCGGAATACCTGGCCGCCATTCTCGGCGTGGAGACCTACTACGGCCGCCTGACCGGTTCGTACCGGGTGATCGATGCGCTCGCCACGCTGGCCTTCGACTACCCCGCTCGCGCGAAGTTTTTTCGCGATGAACTCGAGCAGTTCCTCCTGCTGACACGCGATTCCGGCCTCGACCCCTTGAGCGTGAAGGGCTCGTATGCAGGCGCCATGGGTGCGCCCCAGTTCATGCCGTCGAATTACCGGCGCTATGCCGTCGACGCGGAGGCGGATGGGCACATCAATCTGTGGACGGACTGGCCGGACGTGTGCGCGAGCGTCGGCAACTACCTCAAGGAACATGGTTGGAATCCCGGCGAGCCGGTGTTGAGCGAGGCCAGCGTGGCGCCGGACAAGGCGCCCGAACTGGATGGCCGCACGCTGGCTCTGTCCGAGACCGTGGGGTCCCTGCGCACCAAGGGTGTGAATTTCGACAGCACGCTGGCGGAGAATGCGCCCGCTCTGCTGATCGCTCTCGATGACACCGACGGGACTCACTGGCGGGTCGGCTTCAACAACTTCTATGTCATCACCCGCTACAACCACAGCGCCCTGTACGCGATGGCGGTCTTCGAACTCGCGGCGGCGGTCAAACAGCGGATCCTGCTGAACGACGCGGGCGAGGCCGCGCCAGTCGCCGCCGCGCCCGTCGCCGCCGCACCGAGCGCCGTGGCACCGAACGTTGCTGCGCCCGTCGCCGCCGCACCGCAACCGGCCTTGCCGCGGTGAATGCGGGCCGCGCACTTGCCGCCCCGCTTGGATTGGCCGTCGCGGTAGCCCTCGCTGCCTGCGTCGGCACGCCCAGGCAACCCGAACGCCCCGCATCTATTCCCGGTCCGCCTTCTGTGCCCGCGGCACCGCCGCCCGCGCCGGATACGGTGCCCGACGCCGTGCCGCGCATCGAGCCCCGCTCGCGCAACGGCAACCCGCCCTTCTACGATGTATTCGGCAAACGCTACTACGTCCTGTCCTCGGGCATCGGCTACTGGGAGAGAGGCGTCGCATCCTGGTACGGGCCCGGCTTCCACAAGGACCGAACCTCGACCGGCGAGCCCTACGATATGTACGGTATGACGGCTGCTCACAGAACGCTCCCGCTGCCCGCCTACGTGCGCGTCACGAATTTGCAGAACGGCCGCAGCGTCGTGGTACGGGTCAACGATCGCGGGCCGTTCGTGGGAAACCGCATCATCGACCTGTCCTACACCGCCGCCGCCAAGCTCGACATGTTGCGCAACGGCACCGCCATGGTGGAGGTTCGCAGCATCGACCCCGCGGCTCCCGCAACGCCTGCCGCGGTCCCCGCGCCCGCGGCCGCGCTATTCGTGCAAGCCGGCGCGTTCGCCGATCCCGCCAATGCGGAACGCCTGGCGCAGCGGCTGCGCGGCGGCGAGTTCGGCAGGGTATTCGTGCGCGATGACAAGATCGCCGGGCGCAGAATGTTCCGCGTCCGCATCGGCCCCGTGCCCGACGTCGCGGAATTCGATCGCGTGGTCGCGGCGTTGGAGCGCGCCGGCATCGGCGACGCGCATCTCGCGCTCGACTAGCCGCCACATCCGCCACATCGCTCGCGGCGTGCGATAATCGCAAACGCCCATTCATTCAACAAGGTACCCATCTTCTATGTTGCGCTCTCTTCTGGCCTGCGTCGCTGCCGCCTCCTTCACGACCGTTCAATGCCTTGCACAAGCTCCCGCCCCTCCTGCGCCTGCGGCCTCGATCGGCATTCCGACCCCGCCGCAGGTCGATGCGCGCGCCTACATCCTGGTCGACTACCGCACCGACAAGGTTCTGGCGGCGAAGGACGCGGTGGCGCGGGTCGAACCGGCCAGCCTCACCAAGCTCATGACCGCCTACATCGTGTTTCAGGAGCTCAATCTGGGTAAGCTCAAGCTGGACGAGCAGGTCACGGTGAGCGAGCACGCCTGGCGCTCTGAAGGCTCGCGCAGCTTCATCGAATTGGGCAAACCCGTATCGGTTCAGGACCTGATCTTGGGAATGATCGTGCAGTCGGGCAACGACGCCACGATCGCTCTGGCAGAACGCATCGCGGGTACCGAAGAGACCTTCGCGCAGATGATGAACGCCAACGCGGCGCGCCTGGGGATGGTGGGCACCCATTTCGAGAACAGCTCTGGACTGCCGTCGCCCGGGCACTACACCACGGCGCGCGATTTGTCGCTGCTCGCCAATGCCATGATTCGCGAGTATCCGCAGTACTACAAGTGGTTCTCCGTGCGCGAGTTCGAGCACAACGGCATCAAGCAGCAAAATCGCAACGGCCTGTTGGAGAAGGATCCCACGGTGGACGGCTTGAAGACGGGTCATACAGACTCGGCCGGTTTCTGCCTGGTCACCTCCTCGCTGCGCAACGGCATGCGGCTGGTGTCGGTGGTCATGGGCTCGACCAGCATGAAGGCCCGCGAGAATGCGAGCGCAGCCCTCTTGAACTACGGATTCACCTTTTACGAAACGAAACTCATCGTCAAGGGCGGCGCCGTGCTTGCGACCGCGCCCGTGTGGAAGGGACAGAGCCCCTCGGTAAATCTCGGCATCAAGGACGATTTCTACATCACGTTGCCTCGCGGCGAAGCCGAGGGCATCAAGACAGCCACAGTGGTGCAGCCGCGGCTCATCGCACCCATTGCCGCGGATGCGGCTCTCGGCACCTTGAGCGTGCTCTCAGGAAACCGCAGCGTCGCGACAAAGACCTTGCATCCGCTCGCGCCGGTGGCGGCCGGTGGCTGGTGGCGCCGCCTGGTCGACACTGTTCGGTTGTGGTTCGCCTAACATGGCCGCAGCGCTTCCCATTTGCTACCTGAACGGCAGCTACCTGCCGTTGGCGCAAGCGCGTGTATCGCCGCTCGACCGCGCATTCCTGTTCGGCGATGCGGTCTACGAAGTGGTTCCCATCTATGCATCGCGCCTGTTTCGGCTGCGCGAGCATCTGGATCGGCTGAATCGGAGCCTCGCGGGCATCCGCATGCAGGCGCCCCTGTCCCACCCCGAGTGGGCGCTCGTGGGTCAGGAATTGATCGAGCGCAATTCCGCGCAGGACGCCTATCTGTATCTCCAGGTCACCCGCGGCGCCGAACTCGGCCGCAATCATGCCTGGCCCGAGGGGCTCACGCCGACGCTGTTTTCATATGTGACGGCCCTTGAACCGGTGCCGCGTTCCTTCCTCGATGAGGGCGTGTCGGCGGTGACGGCGGCGGACACGCGTTGGGCGCGCCGCGACATCAAATCAACCGCCCTGCTCGCGAATGTACTGCTCAAGAAGCTCTCCGCCGATGCCGGCTCGTTCGAGACCATCCTGTTGGAAAACGGCGAACTCACCGAGGGCTCCTCGACGACCGTCCATGTCCTGAAGGACGGAACCATTTACACACCGCCCAACGGGCATCACATTCTTCCCGGCACGACCCGGGATGTGGTGACCGAACTGGCAGCCCGGTTGAATCTGCGCTGCGTGGCCGGCCGCGTCACGGAGGGCGCGCTGCGCGCCGCGGACGAGATCTGGCTCGCCTTCGCCACTCGCGGGGTGTTGCCGGTGACCAGGCTCGACGGCGCCGCCGTCGGCACGGGCAAGCCCGGGCCGCTGTTCAAGCGAATGCACGCCGCATTCGTGGACTACACGCACGAATTGGCCGGAAGCCCGCCGCTGTGAGCGGACAGACGGTGCAGACATTTCCCGGTGATTTCCCCATCAAGGTGATGGGTCGTCGGGGCAGCGACCTGCGTGCACTCACCCAGGCCATCATCGAGCGCCATGCGGGCCCCCAACCTGAGTCGAGCATACGCACCCGCACCAGCACCGACGGCAATTTCCTGGCATTGACCTATCTGGTACGCGCCGACAACCGCGAACAATTGGACAGCATCTATCGCGAGTTGACGGCCTGCAAATCGGTGTTGATGGCGCTGTGAACGAGCACGCCTTCGTCGGGCGTGTATCTCAATTGCCGCAGCAAATGCGGCGTCAGTTCGCGCGCCGCCGCGCCCACGGGCCCATCGGCCTGCGCGGCGCCGCGATCGGCGAAGCGGGGCACATGATCGGCGAGCCGGGTGACGGTGAGCCCTCGATGTCCGCACACGTTGATGCGCTCGAAGGGGCGAAGATCGAGCGACACGTTGAGCGCCAGACCGTGGTAGCTCGCGCCGCGCCGAATCCGCAAGCCCACGCTGGCCAGCTTGGCGCCCTCGATATACACCCCCGGCGCCTCGCGCGAGCCGTGCGCAGTAACCCCAAGCTCGGCGGCGTAGGCGATGACGGCATTCTCGAGCGCCACCACCAGCTCGCGCACGTTCAACCCGCGCCGCCGCAGGTCGATGAGCGGATATACCAAGAGCTGCCCGGGGCCGTGATAGGTCACCTGGCCTCCGCGGTCGATCTGCACCACCGGGATGTCGCCCGGCGACAATACATGCTCGCGGCTGGCATTAAGCCCCAGCGTGAACACCGGAGGATGCTCCACGAACCATATTTCGTCGGGAGTCGAGCCGTCCCTGGCGGAGGTTAAGGCCTGCATCGCCCGCCAGGTGGGTTCGTAGGCGCAGAGCCCGAGATGGCGGATCAAGGGCGTGTCGGTCATGAGGCGCCGCGCGCCGTCCCGCTGTTGTCGAGGCCGGCGTTGTTGCGCGCAAGCGCCTGTTCCGCGCGGTAGCTCGACCTGACCAGCGGGCCGGATACGCATTCCAGAAACCCCGACTCCAGCGCCCAGCGTCGGTACTCGTCGAACTGCGCAGGGGTGACGAACCTCTCGACGCTCAAGTGATTCGGCGTCGGCCGCAGATACTGCCCCAAGGTGAGAATGTCGACCGAGGCGGCCCGCAGGTCGCACAAGGTGTCGCGAATTTCAGCCTCGCTCTCGCCCAGGCCCAGCATGAGGCTCGTCTTGGTGAGCACCGCCGGCCGGTGGGCCTTCGCCCCCCGAAGCACCCCCAAGGTCTGCTCGTAACCCGCGCGAGGATCGCGCACCGGATGCGTCAAGCGCCGCACCGTCTCAACGTTTTGCGCGAACACATCCACCCCCGAATCGAGCACGGTTTGCACGTCGCGCATGACACCTTGGAAGTCCGGTGTCAGCGCCTCGACGGCGGTACCGGGATTGCGCCGCTTGATGGCGCGAACGGCGGCGGCGTAGTGGGCGGAGCCGCCATCCGCGAGGTCATCCCTGTTCACCGAGGTGAGCACCACGTACTTCAGGCCCATCAACTCCACCGATCGTGCGACGTTCTCGGGCTCCTCGGGGTCGAGCCAGCCCCGCGGATTGCCCGTATCCACGGCACAAAATCGACATGCGCGGGTGCAGACCGAACCCATGAGCATGATGGTCGCGGTCCCCGCGTTCCAACACTCGCCGATGTTGGGACACTTCGCTTCCTCGCACACGGTGCTCAGACGATGCTCGCGCACGATATGCTTGACCGCTTGGAATTCGCTTCCGGATGCCAACGGCGCTCGCAGCCACGGCGGCAGGCGCCGCGGGTTGCCCAAGGTGGGCGCAGCCGGGTCGGGTGCGGCATCGGATGCCGCCGCCTTCTGCTTCACGCCGTCCTTGATTGCAGTGAACCCCAAAGCGGTCGTGTACTTCTCGCCGCTTCGAGTGGGCTTGTGCTTGAAGACCGACATCCCCGTATTCTACGCCACAGACCCCCCTTGGGGCTCCTCAGGCATTCAATGCCTGCAACCTCTCCAGGGTGCCGATGTCTTCCCACAGCCCCGTGTACAGCTCGGCCGAGCAGCGGCGCGCGGCCATGGAACGCACCAACAGGGGTTTCAGCGGGAATACTCCGTCGGTGCAGCCGTCGAAGAACGAGGCTCGATACAGGGCGATTCCGGAAAAAGTGTACAGGCTCGACGCGGCCGCGAGCGCGAGGCCCCGCTCCAAGCCGAAATCGCCGCAGGCGTGCTGCGGCGGATTGGGCACGAGCACCAGATGGGCGTCCCGATTCGAAGCGATGCGAAGCGTATCGAAGGGCAAATCGGTGTACACGTCGCCGTTGACCACTGCAAACGGTCCCGGCCGCAGGTGCGGCAGGGCGCGGAATATGCCCCCGGCCGTCTCGAGCGCGCGCGGCCGCTCGTCGCTGTACACGATCGCGACGCCGTAGCGCGCGCCGTCGCCCAGATACTCGCTGATCTGCCCACCCAGCCATGCGAGATTGATGACGATCCGCTCCATGCCCGCCCGCGCCAGCGCGATGACGTGGCGCTCGATCAACGGCCGGCCCCGCACCGCGAGCAGCGGCTTGGGGGTGGTGTCGGTCAGGGGGCGCAGGCGCTCGCCGCGCCCCGCCGCGAGGATCATGGCGCTGCGGGCGCCGTTCGAATGCCGCGCTCACGCGAGTGCCCGCTCCTGCGCGGCCTGGAACTGCGGTTCGATGCGCTTGGCGATGAACTGCGGCGAATTCCGCCGTCTCCGCATACTGCGCCGCCGCTTCGCGCGCGTAGTTCAGCACCCGCGGCAGATCATTCAGGTATTGCGACTTAGCCGTCGCGATAGTACAGGCGCGCAAAAATGCCCAGTACCTTGATGTGCCGCTGCAATCCGATCAGATCGAACCCATGGATGAAGTCGGTCTCGGTCGACATTCAAGGGGAATCCCTTCGCCAGCAACCGTTCGCGGTACTGCAAGGCCCAGTCACGCACCCGCGCAGCCGGCCATGCGATGTAGCAATCCTTGAGCAGGGACACCAAATCGTAGGTCACCGGACCCCACACCGCGTCCTGGAAATCCAGGATGCCGGGATTGTTGTCGGGCGTCACCAGGAGATTGCGCGAGTGATAGTCGCGATGCACGAAGGCGGCGGGCTGCGACAAGTGCGCTTCGCGACAGCGCCTCGAACAGCCGCTCCAGCATGCCGCGCTCGGCGTCCGAGATGTTGAGCCCCAGATGCCTGCGCAAGAACCATTCCGGCATGAGCTCCATCTCGCGCATGAGCAGGGCGCGGTCATAGGGCGGCAAATCGCGGGCCGCTCCGCAGTCCGCAGTCTGCATGGTCGCCATTGCATCGAGCGCATCCGCATAAAGCCGGTCCGCGGCTCCATCGGCGCGCAGCTCATCGAGGTACTGCCGACTTCCCAGGTCCGAGAGCAACAGGAAGCCTCGCTGCGCGTCGCGCGCCAAAATCACGGGCACGTTGAGGCCCATTCCGAGCAATATCCTCGCCACCGTCACGAAGCGGCCAAGATCCTCCTTCTCGGGCGGCGCGTCCATCACGATGTAGGAATCCTCGCCGCGCGTCACGCGAAAATAGCGGCGAAAACTCGCGTCCGCGGATGCAGGCTCGATCCGGCTGCCTGCGAATCCCAAGTCCTCGAACACCCATCGGGTCAGATCCGCCAGGCGGGAATCGCTTGCATCCGGTAGACCCATGCTTGACCATTCACCAACCGCAAATGCGGCGGAGTCAAGTATACCGACTAAGGCGATGTATTTTGTCCATGGCTTTTCCCGTTCGAGCCGCATTCATTGTCTCCTTTCTGGCGTCCGCCTCCATGGTCCGCGCCGGCGACATGTGTCCGGCACCGCCCAAGTACCACGCGCCCATCGCCTCCGATATCGCGGCGGACGATCATCGGATACACATCGACAGCGACGATGCCGTACTCGACGCCGACCGCAATGCCGTCCTCAACGGCCGCGTCAAGGTGCGCCAGGATGCGCGCAGCGTGACGGCCGACTCGGTCACGTACAACGACAAGACCGGCAGGGTCGCGGTCAGCGGCAGGGTGGACTTCGAGGATCCGAAGCTGCGCGTGCGCAGCGACACGGGCCGCTACGACATCGACGGCGCCGCGAATTTCGACAAGGCGAACTTCCAGCTCATGGATCGCAACGGCCGCGGCTTCGCGAAGGATATCGACGTTCTGCCCGACGGCAAGCTGTCGCTGGTCAATGTGCGCTATACCAGCTGCCCGGTCGGCAACGAGGACTGGATGCTGCAGGCCTCCGCGCTCAATCTCGACACCAAGGCGCAGGAGGGCACCGCGCGCAATGTGACCATGCGCTTCAAGGACGTGCCGATTTTCTACACGCCCTACATCTCGTTTCCCATGGGCGACGAACGCAAGAGCGGCCTGCTTGTTCCCGAGCTTCGGCCATTCCGGCAACAACGGTTTCGAGCTGGAGGTGCCGTACTATTTCAATCTCGCGCCCAATTACGATCTGACGATGACGCCGGGGCTCCTATCCGCGCGCGGCGTGCAGCTGGCCGGCGAATTCCGCTATCTGACCGCGAGTTCGCACGGCCAGATCGATGCCACCTTTCTGCCGAACGACGCGCAGCTTCACAGCGACCGCAGCTACTTCCGCTTCACCGACATCACCGACTTCAAGCGCGGCATGCGCTTCGACACCGACATCGCGAGCGTCAGCGACAGCAGCTACTTCGAGGACTTCGCCGTGGGATCGGATCAGACCAGCGTGACCTTCCTCGAGCGCCGCGCGGATCTTCTGTACTACGACGATGCCTGGCGGATGCGCGGAGAGCTGCAGAACTTCCAAACCATCGACATCACGGTACCTACCGCCTGCGCCGCGGGTTCCGCGGTGCCTGCGGGATTTTGCGACCAACGGCCCTATTCGCGCGTGCCGCGGATTCAGGCGAATGCGCTCTGGCCGGTGCAGGGCACGAATTTCGAGCTCGCGCTCGACAGCGAAGCCGTCAATTTCATGCGCGAAATCGGGCCCGACGGGAGTGCGTCTGAACGTGGCGCCGGAAATTCGCTGGTCGAGCCGCGGGCCGGGCTATTTCTTCGAGCCCGCGGTCGGCTACGACTTCACGCAGTACGACCTGAAGAACGCGGCCGCCGGCGGGCCGTACGCCTCGAGCACGCCGACCCGCACGCTGCCCTATGCGCGGTGGACGCGGGCCTGGTGTTCGAGCGCGACGCGGGCTCGCAGGGACAGCGCACCCAGACCCTCGAGCCGCGGCTGGTCTACAGCTACGTGCCCTACCGCAACCAGGACGAGCTGCCGATTTTCGACACCGGCATTGCCCGATCTGAACCTGACCGAACTGTTCCGCACCAACCGTTACGTGGGCGAGGATCGCATCGGCGATGCGAACCAGGTGGCCCTGGCGCTGACCACGCGACTGTTCGATCACGTCTCAGGGGCACAGTATCTGTCGGCGACCATCGGCCAGATCCGCTATTTCGCGATTCCCGCGGGTGGACCTTCCCGAGGATGCGCTGCTGCAATCCTCGGGGCAGACCGTGGTGAGCGTTCCCGGGGTCAATCCGCTGGCCCTGCCGGGACAGGCCCTGGTGAACGCGCGCGGCCAAATCTTGAGCATCGCCCCGGGACAATATGTCTCAGGCCTCCCGCATTCAGACCCTCGCCGTCCCGGCGGGTGGGGCAGACCGCAGAATTACCCCGCCTCGGACATCGTCGCGGAAGTCGCGGTGACGGCTTACAAGCATTTCAGCGTCAATCTCGATTACCAGTGGAATCCCTACACCTCGCAGACCGACAAATCGGAGGTTTCGCTCCAATACCGCCCGGACCCGACCCGGGTGGTGAATATCGGCTATCGCTTTCAAGAAAACGTCCTGAATCAGTCGGTCATCCTGAAGCAATGGGACGGCTCGTTCGCCTGGCCGATCGCAGCGCACTGGAACACCGTGGGGCGCTGGGTCTACTCCCTGCAGGACCGCAAGACCATCGAGCAAGTGGCTGGTTTTGAATACAAAAGCTGCTGCTACCGCATCCAGGTGGTGCAGCGCCGCTATGTCACCAACCGCAACGGAGGACTGGACACCTCGATTGCATTACAATTGGAACTGACGGGCTTAAGTTCGGTCGGAAAGCGTGCGGATTCCTTCTTGGAACAGTCGATCCGCGGGTACTCAACCCGCGACCCGAATGCCCAGTAGCTCGACCCCTTAAGATCCAGGACACGGTTGACACATGCGTAAAATTGCCTTCTTTTGCTTCAATGCGGCCGCGGCGGCTGCTGCTGTCGACGGCAGCCCTTGCGCAGACCCGCGATATCGGCGTGCACGGCGAACTGCTCGACCGCATCGCGGCCATCGTCAACGACGGCCTGGTGCTGAAAAGCGAGCTCGACGCCCAGATGGACGCGGTCACCAAGCGGCTGCAGGAACAGAAAGTCGAGCTGCCCTCGCAGAGCGTCCTCAAACAGCAGGTGCTCGATCGATTGATACTGCAGGAGATTCAGGCGCAGCGCGCCAAGCGAGTCGGCCTGACCATCTCCGACGAGCAGCTGAACAGCGCCCTGCAGGAAATCGCGAGCCGCAACAAGATCCCCTTCGATCAGCTGCCGACGGCCCTTGCGGCACAGGGCGTCGACTACAAGCAGTACCGCGAGAGCATGCGCAAGGAATTGACCTTGAGCACCCTGCGGCAGCGCGACGTCATCGCGCACATCAACGTCTCGCCGCACGAGCTGGAGCAGTATCTCGCGCGCCAGCAGGAAGCCGCCGCCAACGATGAATTCAACGTCTCGCACATTCTGCTGTCGCTGCCGGAGGCCGCGACGCCGCAACAGCTGGAGGACATCACCCGCAAGGCCCATGATTTGGCCGCACGCGCCGCCAAAGGCGAGGACTTCGGCCAGCTCGCGATCGCCAATTCCAACAGCCAGACGGCGCTTGGACGGCGGCCAGCTCGGCTGGCGCAAGGGCGCTCAGCTGCCGCAGTTCATCCTGCGAGCTGGTCACCAAGATGAAGCCCGGCGAGGTCAGCGAGCCGGTGCGCACGCCGAGCGGCTTTCACATCGTGAAGCTCAACGAGCGGCGCAGCGGCGAGGCGCAGGTGATCATCAACCAGATCCACGTGCGCCACATCCTGATGAAGACGAACGAGCTGGACGACGACGAAACGGTGCGGCAGAAGCTCTCCAAGCTGCGCGACCGCATCCTGAAGGGCGAGGATTTCGCCGGCATCGCCTCGACCACATCCGACGGATCCGGGATCCGCGCCGGACGGCGGCGACCTGGGCTGGACCGGACCCGGCACCTTCGTGCCTGAATTCGACAAGGCGATCGCCGACCTGAAGGTCAACGAGATCAGCCAGCCGTTCAAGACCCGCTACGGCTGGCACATCGTGCAGATGCTCGGCACCCGCACCTATGACAGCACCGATGACGTGCGCCGCCAGCGGGCTTTCGCCGCCATTCGCGAGAGCAAGGCGGACGAAGAGACCGAGTTGTGGCTGCGCCGGTTGCGCGACGAGGCCTTCGTCGAAATCAAGATGTAGGCGCGCGCATCTCATATGCAGTGTACGTACCGCGCATCGTCATCACGTCGGGTGAACCCGCCGGCGTGGGGCCGGATACCTGCGTCGCCCTGGCGCAATCCGACTGGCAGGCCGATCTCGTGGTGGCGGCGGACGCCGAGCTGCTCGCCGCCGCGGCGTGCGCGCTGAATGTTCCGCTGTCTCTGGAACGCTACGACTCCTCGCAGCCGCCCACCCCGCATCGCGCGGGGCTGCTCAAAGTGCTGCACGTTCCGACCGCTCGACCGGTGGTCGCAGGAAGGCCCGACGCGCGCAATGCCGCCTATGTGATCGAAATGCTGGATCGCGCCTGCGACGGCTGCATGAACGGCGAATTCGCGGCCATGGTGACCGCGCCGGTGCAAAAGAGCATCTTGATGGATGCCGGCTTCGCGTTCACCGGCCATACCGAATATCTCGCGGCGAGAACCCGCGCCGCAATGCCCGTCATGATGCTGGTGAGCGACGGCCTTGCGCGTGGCGCTGGTGACGACCCATTTGCCGCTCGCGGAGGTGCCGCGTGCGATCACTCGCGAGCGGTTGCGCGCCACCCTGCGCATCGTCCACACGGACCTGGAGCCGGCATTTCTCTCTGAAGCAGCCGCGAATCGCGGTGCTCGGGCTCAATCCGCACGCGGGCGAGTCCGGACACCTGGGCCGCGAGGAAATCGACGTGATCGAACCCGTGATCCGGGAGCTCAGGGCCGAGGGCCTGGACCTTCAAGGACCGGTGCCCGCCGATACCGCATTCACCGCACGCTTTCTACCCGGCGCCGATGTCATCGTCGCGATGTACCACGACCAGGGATTGCCGGTGATCAAGCACGTCGGGCTTCGGCAATGCCGTGAACGTGACCTTGGGACTGCCGATCTTGCGCACCAGCGTCGATCACGGAACGGCGTTGAGCCTGGCGCGCACCGGCAAGGCGGATGCAGGAAGCTTGCGCGCGGCGTTGGGTCTCGCCATCGATATTGCGGCACCTTCCGCTCATGCCGGTTCGTAAGCGCTTCGGGCAGCATTTTCTGCACGATCCCGGGGTGATCCGCCGCATCATCGACCGGTCGCGCCCGATCGCCGGCAAACGCATCGTCGAAGTCGGCCCCGGCCGCGGCGCGCTGACCTGGGGACTGCTGGAGCGCGCCAAGCGCCTGGATGTGATCGAGATCGACCGCGACCTGGCCGCATCGCTCAAGGCCGATCCGCGCGCCGTGAACGGCCTCAACGTGCACGTCGAGAACGTGCTCGACACCGATTTCATCCGTCTGCGAGGCAGCGGCGGGCCCCTGCGCATCGTCGGCAATCTGCCCTACAACATTTCGACACCCTTGCTGTTTCGCCTGCTGGCGCAGCGCGCCGCCGATCTCCGACATGTACTTCATGCTGCAGAAGGAAGTCGTGGATCGAATGATCGCGCCGCCTGGAAGCAAGGCCTACGGGCGATTGACCGTCATGCTGGCGGCGGTTGCGGAGGTCGAAGGTCTGTTCGACGTCGGCCCCGGCGCATTTCAGCCGCCGCCCAAGGTGTGGTCCGCAATCGTGCGCTTGCGGCCCACCGCCGAGCCCCGCTTCGACATCGGCCGCGACGGCGCACTGCGAACCTTGGTGACGACCGCGTTCTCGCACCGGCGCAAGACGCTGCGCAATTCCCTCAAAGGACTGCTCGACGCGCGGCGAGATCGAACGCTGCGGTATCGATCCGCAATTGCGTCCCGAAACGCTCGCGCCGGCGCAATTCGGGCTGCTGGCCGCCCATTACTCTCGATTGGTCGGCTATACTTGAGCCTGCATGGCCGGATACAAGAAGCTCCTGGTGCTGTCGGATCTGTCGGAAGGCAGCGAGCAGGTCGCCGTTGCCGGACGGGAACTCGCGGCGTACTCCAATGCCGCCATGGTGGTCCTGCATGTCGTGGAATTCGTGCCGGTCGAGCCCATGGGCGAATCGCTGATGCCGACGGCGCAAATCGAGGATGAGTTGATCGAGCGAGCACGCGCGAGGCTTTCCGATCTCATTGCGCGGGCTGGCCCTGCCGCGAGCTACGGGCCGAGTGGAGGTCGGCAACACCAAGGCCGAGATTCTGCGCGTCGCGGACGAAGAGGAGGTGGATTTGATCGTTCTCGGCAGCCGCGAGCGTCACGGCCTCGCCATCCTGGTGAATTTCACCGAAGACACCGTCCTGCACGCCGCACACTGCGATGTGCTGGCGGTCCGCTTGAAGTGATGCAACCGCAATCCCAGAATCCGCGTCGAGGTCGAAACTTCCTATATCGAGGAACAGTCCGATCCGCGCGACAAGCGGTTCGTGTTCTCGTACACCATTACCATCCGCAACGAGGGTCAGGTCCCGGCGCGACTGCTCACGCGCCATTGGATCATCACCGATGCCAACGGCAATGTGAAGGAGACGCGCGGCGACGGCGTGGTCGGGGAGCAGCCCTACCTGAAGCCCGGCCAGGGATTTCGCTACTCGAGCGGCGCCGTGATCGAAACCCCGGTCGGCACCATGCAGGGCAGCTATCAAATGGTGGCCGACGATGGACAGCAATTCGATGCGCCGATCGCGCCGTTTCGTCTGGCCATGCCCGGAGTGCTGCATTAGGAGCCCGGCTGGCTCCTGCCCCTGGGGTGGCTGATGGCCCTGTACGCGATCGGCGATGTGCAAGGCTGCAACGACGAGCTCGGTGCGCTGCTCCATATCCTGCGTTTCTCCCCGGATCGCGATCTGCTGTGGTTCGTTGGCGACCTCGTCAATCGTGGACCCGACTCGCTCGGGGTGCTGCGCAGAATCCGCGCTTTGGGCGACGCTGCAACGGTGACTCTCGGAAATCACGACTTGCATCTTTTGGCGGTGGCCTACGGATCCGCTCGCCGTTCGCGGCGGCGATACGCTGGAGGAGATCCTGACGGCTCCTGACCGCGAGGTCTTGCTCGAGTGGCTCGCAGGGCGGCCGCTGCTGCACGAGGATGGCGCGCTGAACGTCTGCCTGTTGCATGCCGGCCTCGCGCCCCAATGGGATCTGCCGTTGGCAAGGGCGTGCGCGCGCGAATTCGAGAACGCTCTGCGGCAGCGACCCGGAACGGCTGTTGCAGCGGCTGTACGGCGATCAGCCGGATCGCTGGGACGATGCCCTGGAGGGCGCCGAGCGACTTGCGGTTCATCGTCAATTGCTTCACGCGCCTGCGCTACGTCGACGCGCAAGGGCGCTTGATGCTGCGCGCAAAAGGCTCGCCGAAGAAGATGCAGACCGCGGCGTTGATCCCGTGGTTCGAGGCGCGCGCGGCGCGCTGGCGCGGACCGCGCATCGTCTTCGGTCATTGGTCGACATTGGGGTTTTTCAAGGAGGCGGATCTCATCGGCCTCGATACGGGCTGCGTGTGGGGAGGCACGCTGACGGCTCTGCGGCTGGACGTGCCGGACGCCCTGCCGGTTCAAGTGGGTTGCGCAGAACAGGCGCCCTAAGGCCGCTCGGCGCGAGGCAGGACGCGCAAGATCTCGCCGCGAACCAGATACCGCCCGCCGCTCTGCTGAAAAGGCAGACATGATATGTCCTGTTTGAGACCCCGGGTGACGAGCTTCGGCAGGATTTGGCGCACGAATTCTTGGACCAGCTCGCAATCGAGTATGCCCATATTGCGAAAGGCATTGTTGGCGATGGTGAACGGCTCATAGCGCGCAACCGCGGCCGTCAAATCGCCCGGGTGCAACGGCTTGGCCGCGGCATCCGGCAACGCCGGAGTCGACACCACGATGTCAAGGCTGGGAGCCACATAGACCATGGGCACTCGTGCCGCGGTGGATCGGCAGCCGATCGCGACGACCTGCAAATCCCGGCGCGCCCCAAGGTCGAGCAGCATGGCGCGCACCTTGTCGCGCAGGCCGTCGCAGGAATAGCGCGACGCGCGGCCCAGGTAGGTAAAGCTGAAGCGCTGTTCCTTCCACACCGCCGGTATGCGATCGCCGCTGTCGGGATCCGCAGGCCACGCCGCCCCCACGCACATCAAGCCCGCCCAGGCGAGCAACCAAACAAGCCGCATATCGGACCTCCGATGCCTTGGAGTGCGCCAGTCGCGGCGAAGTTTCACCGCACCGGTATAATGGGGATATGCGAATGACGCCGCCCTTCAACCTGCACGGATGGATCGAGCAGAACCGCCATCTGCTCAAGCCGCCGGTCGGCAACAAGCTGCTGTTTCAGGACAGCGAGTTCATCATCATGGCGGTCGGCGGCCCGAATTCACGCAAGGACTTTCATCATGACCCGAGCGAGGAGTTCTTCTTCCAGCTGGAGGGAGACATGGTGCTGAAAACCGTGCAGGAGGGCCGCTTGACGGATGTGCCGATCCGGCAGGGCGAGGTGTTCCTGCTGCCCGCGGAGGTGCCTCACTCGCCGCAGCGTCCGGCAGGCAGCGTCGGCATCGTCGTCGAGCGGCGCCGCAATCCGGACGAGTTGGACGGCTTCTCCTGGTACTGCGAGAACTGCGGGCACTGTCTGTACCTGGAGCGCGTTGCGGTGCGCAACATCGAAACCCAGCTGCCGGAGATCTTCGCCCGGTTCTATTCGAGCATCGCGCATCGCACCTGCAGCGTATGCGGCACCGTGATGCAGGCTCCGGGCCGGTGACCAACGGCGCAATGTCGGCGCAGACTCGCGCCGCGAAGGCGCAGGACGCGAGCGATCCCGCTGGCCGGCTTCGCCGCGCGAATTTCACCACCCTGAAGACGGCGCGGGCCGCAGGCTGGTGTATCTGTGCGGCCATTCCCTGGGACTGCAGCCCAAGTCAGCGACGCGATATGTCGAACAGGAACTCGACGACTGGCGGCGCCTCGGAGTGCTCGGGTCACCACGCCGCCGCGCGTCCGTGGATCCGCTATCACGAACAGGCGGCGGCGCGCGCTCGCCGCCCTGGCGGGCGCGCAAGAGGACGAGGTCGTCGCCATGAATTCCTTGACGGTGAATCTGCATCTGATGATGGTGAGTTTCTTTCGCCCCGACGGGCAGCGCAATAGCGTGCTGATCGAGAAATCGGCATTTCCCTCGGATCGCTACGCGGTCGTCTCGCAGCTCGAGTTTCACGGACTGAACGCGGCGGAGCATTTGATCGAGATCGAGCCGCCGCGCCGGCGAGACGGACGTTGAGAACCGAGGATGTGGTCGCGCGCATCGAGCAGGAGGGGC
The DNA here is from genome assembly GCA_963702735.1 of uncultured Gammaproteobacteria bacterium. GTDB lineage: Bacteria > Pseudomonadota > Gammaproteobacteria > Steroidobacterales > Steroidobacteraceae > Bog-1198. The sequence continues at coordinate 870,397 of CAVPDW010000006.1, forward strand.
CCGCTTTGGCGCTGGTTCTTCTGCCGGGCGTGCAATATCTCACCGGACAGGCCTTGGATCTCGACCCGCTGATCGCGGCGGCGCGCCGCGCCGGCGCGGCGGCGGGCCTGGATCTCGCGCACTCCATCGGCAACACCGCCGTTGCAGCTGCATGACTGGAATGCCGACTTCGCGGTGTGGTGCAGCTACAAGTATCTCAACGCGGGCCCCGGCGCCATCGGCGGTTGCTTCGTGCACGAGCGGCACGCACGCGCCGCGGCGGCGTGCCGCGATTTGCCGGCTGGTGGGGACACGACCCGGCGACGCGGTTTCAGATGGGTCCGGAGTTCGATCCCATTGCGGGCGCGCAGGGCTGGCAGATCAGCAATCCGCCGATGCTGTCCACGGCGCCGCTGCTGGCTTCGCTGGAGATCTTTCAGCGCGCCGGCATCGCGCGCCTGCGCGAAAAATCGATGGCGCTGACCGGATTCCTGCAGCGACTCATCGACGAGCGCGCTGCCCGATGCAGGTGCAGATCATCACGCCGCGCGCGCCCGCAGGCAGCGCGGCTGTCAGTTGAGCCTGCGCCTCGCGCGGTCGCACGCCGCCGCCAGGCGCTGCCACGATCTGCTGACGGCGGCCGGCGTGATCGGCGATTGGCGGGAGCCCGACGTGCTGCGGCTCGCCCCGGTCCCGCTCTACAACTCGTTCAGCGACGTGCTTGCGGCGGTCGAATGCGCTGGCGCAGGCGTTGCGCCGGTGAGCGCAGTCCCGGCCGTCGTGCGCATCATCGGCGCGGGTCCCACCGGTGCGCTGCTCGCCATACTGTTGCAGCGCCGCGGCCACCCGGTGGAACTCTACGAGAGCCGCGCCGGACCCGAGGCGGATTGCCGCCCGGAGCCGGCCGATCCATCAATCTGGCGCTGGCGGATCGCGGCATTCATGCGCTGCAAGCTGGCGGGCGTGTTCGAGGACATCGAAAAGGCGCTGCTTGCCGATGCGCGGGCGGCTCATTCACGATCAGGACGGCGGCACCTCGCTCCAGCCCTACGGTCAGCGGCCCAACGAAGTGATTTTCTCCGTCTCGCGGCATCGGCTCAACCAAGCGCTGCTCGACGTCGCCGCCCGGCGGCCCGGGCGTGAGCGTGCATTTCGAGCATCGCTTCGAGGCGGCGGAATTCGACGCAAGGCGCGCGCGCTGATCCGCGATCTGCGGCGCGATCGCCTCATCAGGGTACCCATGCAGCCGCTGCTCGCGGCCGACGGTGCGGGCTCTGTGATGCGACGGCAGCTCAATGGCGCGCTGCAAACTGATCGACGCGCACGAGACCGACCTCGAGCACGGCTACAAGGAACTGTCCGTATCCCGCCGGATGCGGCAGGAGGCCACGCATGGCGGCACGACGCGCTGCACATCTGGCCGCGCGGCAACTACATGTTGATCGCGCTGCCGAACGACGGACGGCAGCTTCACCGCCACTCTGTTCCTGCCAAAACACGGGCCGGTGAGCTTCGCAAGCCTGACCCGAACGGCCGACATCGAGGAGTTCTTGTCGCGCGAGTTTCCCGGACGCGCGCGCCCTGATGCCGGATTGCGTCGCCGAGTTCAAGGATCATCCGGTCGGGTTCTTGGGCACGGTGTCCGCCCACCCGTGGGCATCACGAGGGCATGGCGGCGTTGATCGGCGACGCTGCGCACGCCATGGTGCCGTTTCACGGGCAGGGAATGAATTGCTGCTTCGAGGATTGCGTCGAGTTCGACGCCTGCTTGGCAAGGCACGATTCGTGGGAAAAGGTGTTCGCGGAATTCGGCGCCCTGCGCAAACCCAATACCGACGCCATATGCCGCCATGGCGCTCGACAATTATCTGGAAATGCGCGAGCGCGTCGCCGAACCCAGGTTCCAGCCTGCAGCAGACACTCTCGCTGGAGCTCGAACGGCGCTTCCCGCAGCGCTTCATTCCGCGCTACTCCATGGTGATGTTCCACCATGAAATTCCGTACCGCACGCGCAGCTGGATCGCGGAGCCGTTCAGGCGCAGCTACTTGAGCGAATTGACCGAGCGGGTCTCGAGGCTCGAGGACGTCGATTTCGGGCGCGCGGAGCGTGAAATCCTGGCCAAGCTCCCGCCCGTCGGTTAAGGGCCGGCGCCTGCGGACCGCTCGAGCGTGATGAAGCTGTAGGCGTGCGCGTTCCTGTCGTCCGCTTCGTGGCGCTCGCGGCGAACTGGCGTTCCACTGCGCGCCGCGCCAGCCGTCGAAAGACGTATCGCCGTCCTCGATCCGTGTATGGACCAGCGTGAGGTGGATGCGTCCGGCGAGCGGCAGGCATTGACGGTAGAGTTCCGCCCCGCCGATCACCATCAGCGCGGCCTGCTCGCCCGCCGCGACCCTCGCCTGCTCGAGACTGTTCACGACCACGCAATCGCCGGGCGCGAAATCCGCCGACCGGGAAAGGACGATGTTGATTCTGCCGGGCAGCGCCTTGCCGATGGACTGGTAGGTCTTGCGGCCCATGAGCACGGGCTTGCCGAGGGTGAGCGATTTGAAATGCCGCAAATCCGCCGGCAGATGCCACGGCAGCTGGTTGTGCGCGGCCGATGACGTCGTTTTCCGCAACCGCGACCACCAGTTCGAGGGCGGCTGCTCGCGCAGCCGCCGCTCCGTTCGCTACAGGATCCATGGCGGATTTATACCCGGGCCGCGATCATCCCGCCAGCCGGCCGGCGCAAATCCTGCGCGCGGCCGATCTACTGCGCGGCGAGGGTCGGCAGCGCGCTATCCGCCGGGAGCGGCGACATTGCGAGCACGGCGCCATGAGAATCCGTCCGGCAAGTCGCCTGCGCCAGCGGCAGTCCGGTCTTGCGGTTTCTGGCGAACAGATGGAAGGTGTATCCATGGCTGTAAACTTCAGCCACCGATTGGACATACTGATTGCCGCGATACTCAACGATGTACGCGGGAGCTGCGGCGCCGGGAGAGGCCAGGCTCGCCGCGAAGGTGTGTACGCAGGAATCCAGCGCGTTTTTCTCGGCCGACGCTTGCGAGATGGCGGGAGCGAGACAGGCGATGGACGCAAGCGTGAGACTGAGGATGCGGTACTTCATGGAAGGTACTCCTTGGTTCAAAGATACCAACCCCCGCATCCACCATAGGCGCGGCACAACTTCAGGACAAACGAGAATTTCACGCCCGCATTGAGATTTTTCTCATGCGACCCGGCACTCCGCCAAGATCCACTGCGTGAGTTCCTGCAAATCCTCGCGCGCACGGTCCTCGGGCCTGTGCAACAACACATAACTTTCGTTGGTGGTCAGCTCCGCCGTGAACAGCTTCACCAAGCCGCCTGCGGCGAAGCGATCGGCGCTCAAGCGCGCAGGCACGAGAGCGACGCCGACACCTTGTTCGGCGGCAAGCACCACCGCAGACATGGTGTCGAGACGCACCAGGCGATTCGGTTTGATGGATTCGATTCCAAGGGCCGCCGCCCAGCGCTCCCATGCCTCGCGCCGCTCTTCGTGCACCAGCAATGTCCTGCCGTTCAAATCGGCGTAGGAGTTGATGGGATTCTCGAGCAGAAACGCCGGCGAACAGGCAGGGATGAAGCTCTGCGCAAACAATTCGTGTACGGTCAGGCCTTCCCAGGGCCCCGAGCCGACGACGATGGAAAGGTCGGCTTCCGGCGGATGCGTCTTAGGCGCGGAGAAAGTCGTTTCGATGCGAATGTCGGTTTCCTCGCGCGCCTGCGAGAAGGACGCCAGACGCGGCAGCAACAATTCATTGGCGAAGAACGGCGGCACGTTCAGCCGGATGATGGTGCGCCCGTAGCGGACCTGCAGCTGCTCCGTGACGGACTCGAGCTTTGCGAAGATGTCGCCGATATGTTCGAGGTAGTGCGCACCTGCATCGGTCAGGGTGAGCGTGCGCACCCCGCGCTCGAACAAGGCGACGCCGAGCTGCTCCTCCAGCGTCTTGATCTGATGGCTCACGGCGGAGGGCGTGATGAACAATTCTTCGGCGGCGGCCTTGAAGCTTTGCAGCTTGGCCGCGACCTGAAAGGTCTTCAGAAACTTGAGCGACGGCAAGCGCATAAAGGTACCAATGGTTGCACGGAGGATCGGTTATGGTTGAGCCCCCTCCTTACAGCACACTCTCGTGATGATACATGACTAGCTTCAGCAATATTCGTGCCAATCCTAATTGGCCTTGAATTTGTGGGCCAATATTCGATTTCGGCACTCCCAATGCCATGTTCGCGGGCGCCGGACGGGCGCGCCGCACGATAGTAGCGCAGGGGTGCCACACACAGGTCATTGTCGCACCCCACGATAACGGGATTGTGACGTTCGCCGCGGTGACGGCGCCGGACCGTCATGGGCCGGCCGTTGCGGCGCCGTAGACCCTGACGACTTGTTGCTGTTCCCCTAGGTTGCTGATTCCGAGCCGCACAGTGTCCCCGGGGCGCAAGTACCTCGGCGGCTTCTGTCCCAAGCCGACTCCCGCGGGCGTGCCTGTGCTGACGATGTCGCCTGGCTGAAGGCTCATGAATTCACTCAGGTAGGAAACGAGAAAGGACGGCTTGAAGAGCATCGTCTTGGTCGATCCGGATTGGAATCGCCTGCCGTTAACATCCAGCCACAGATGAAGATCGTGCAAATCGGGAATCTCATCCGGCGTGACCAGCCACGGTCCGATGGGTCCGAAGCTGTCGCAGCCCTTGCCCTTGTCCCACTGTCCACCGCGCTCCATTTGATAGGCGCGCTCCGATACATCGTTACAGACGAAGTAGCCGGCGATTGCCGCCGCACCTTCTGCTTCATCGACATAGCGGCACTCGGTGCCGATGGCGAAGGCAAGCTCCACTTCCCAATCCAACTTCGTCGACCCCCGCGGCTGCACGATCGGGTCGTTGGGACCGGACAGTGCGCTGGTCGCCTTCATGAAAATGACCGGTTCGGGGGGAATCGGTGCGTTCGCCTCGGCGGCGTGATCGGCGTAATTCAAGCCGATGCAGACGAACTTGCCCGGCCTGGCGACGCACGGACCCAGGCGCGGCGAGCCGCAAACCCGTGGAAGCTGCATGACATCCAGCCGGCGCAGGCCTGCAAGCGCCGCCGGGGTGAGGAAACGTCCATCAACGTCCTCAATGACGGCGCTCAAGTCGCGAATGTTTCCGTCCGCGTCCAGCGCCCCGGGTTTTTCGGCCCCTGCATGGCCATAGCGGAGTAGTTTCATGGCTTGTTGATTGTCGATTCGAGGGGTTACAGTGCCTGCCGGCGCAGAAAATTGCACCTGGTCGCGTGCAGCGACCGGTATGGGGAGATCCATTGACACCGCTCCGTGACGTGTCGCGACGGCAGTTCCTGCGCTACGGCGCAGCCTCGCTGGCCTTGGCCTCGATCGCTGCGCGTGGACAGAGCGTATCGCAACCGCAGACGGCATCTGCGCCCGAGCCCTCGCCCATCGACACGGCGGCAGACGCCGCGAAGCGCCTGAGTGTCGAAGTGCGTATCGACGCTAGAGGGCCTTACCGCTTCGTGGTCGATACCGGCGCCGACCGCACGGTCCTGGCGAGCGACATCGCAGTCGACCTCGGCCTCTTGCACGGCGAGAGAGTCATGATGGAAGGGGTGGTGCGCGCAGTCGCCACGGATACCGTGACCCTGCATGAGTTGTCGTTCGGTTCGGTCAGGTGCACGCAATTGGTCGTGCCCGTATTGCCGCGCAGCATGCTCGAGGCCGACGGCTATCTCGGTCTCGATACCCTCGATCGCCACCGCGTAACCCTGGATTTCAAGAATCACACCTTGCAGGTCAGCGAGCCCCGCTCACGATTCAGCGCCCTGTGGGTGCGGCACAACGAGGCGCGCGTGCGGGCGTCCGGGTCGGCGGGGCACTTGAGAGCCGTCGACTGTACGGTGGACGGCGTTGCAGCGACGGCCTTCATCGACACGGGCGCCGAAGTGTCGGCAGGCAATGCGGCGCTGCTCGCGGCCCTTAACCGTCGCGCGCCCGCGCACTACGCGAGCGATGCCGTTCCGTTGACCGACATCACCGGCGGCGAAATCTCGGGCAACGTGACAACGGTCGGCAAGATACGGTTGATGGACCTTGAGTTCACCGACTGCCCGCTCGTGATTGCCGATTTTCAGGTCTTCGACGTGTGGGGACTGCGGCATGATCCGGCGCTGCTGATCGGGATGAACTTCCTGCGGCAATTCTCGAAGATATCCATCGACTACGGACGCAAGGAGCTGCGCTTCGATTTGACCCGGGGTACGGGTACTGCTGCGGTCAAACTCGCGTGAGGCGGTGCCGCCGCCACCTCACCCCGGATTCTTGAAATCGCTCAGGCTGACCTGCGGAAAGTACAGGCCCTCGGGCCGGCGCACCCACCACACGCCTGTCTTTGAGTGGGTGCGTCGGTCCGCGAAGCGATAGTCGTACAGTTGTGCGCGCACATACTTGGGTGGACTGCCGGCGAATGGGTTGACATCCAGCAACGCCAGCACCGGCGGGCTTCCTTCGAGCAGGCACCACATCAGGCTCACGGTCCAGGGACTGTCTCTGACGCTGCCGAGCGCCGCGAACCACATTTGCCAATCGAGCCGCGGCTGGTGCGGGATGTTCCATAGGGGCGGCCGCGACAGCGGCCCCGGCTTGTAGCGGAAAACATATTCGCGCCATACCTTCCCATCGTCCGAACCCTCGATGACGATCTCCGGCCTGGTAACGGTCATGACGGCGAACAGCCCATAAGGATTGACGATGAACAGGGGCGAGACGGCGCGCGTGATGGCGCCGAGCACCGGCAAATCGGCGCGCGTATAGGTCTGCCAGATACGATTGAGGCCGACCGGCACGACGAGCAGCGCGAGCACCGCCGCGGCTGCGGTTGCGGCGCGCCCCGGTACCGGCGCGCTGTTTTGCACCCGGAGTTCGAGCCGCCGCGGGAACAAGCGCCGCACGGCCGCGTCGTCGAACAGAAACACGCACATCAGCATGGTGAGCAGGTTGAAGAAGTTGTAGTTGCCGGTCAGCGCAATCAGCAATTGCAGCAGCAGCACGCAACCGGCGGCGACGGCCCTCACGCGCCGCGGCATGAAGATCAGAAACACGGCGCAGAGCTCGACGGCCAAGGCGGCGGCCGTCCCGCCGATGAGGATCCACGGCGGCAGCTGTGCGGCATACCACGCGAGCGGAGTCGGCAGCGGTTGCGTCCAGAAGTGATATTCGAGCGCCGTCAAGTTATGCCAGGTCGGATCAGCCGACAAGAGCTTCACGGCGCCCGCCAGAAACATGAAGCGAAACACCAGGAAGCGGAACAGCCAGACGACGATTCTCGATCCGCCGGTGAGAAATATCCCCAAAAATCCCGCCTCGAGCAGCAGCGTGTCCCACTGAAAGCTCATGAATTCCTGCCCCACATAGACATAGGACAGATACAGTGCGAACAGGCCGATGAGCGCCGGCCGCGCCCATCGATCCACGACGACGAGCATCCCCAGGAGCACGCCGGCGATGGCGCCGCCGAGCAAGGCCGTATCGCCCGAGTTCAACCAGAACAACGTGGGCAGAAGCCTGTACGCCGAGCCGCCGAGCGCGCGCTGCGCCGCTTCGAGGTAGTCGTGCGCCGGCAGGATTCCCTGGTGGCCGACCAATCCCAGGATTTGCACGGCGAGCGAGGCGAACGCCGCCGCGTAGACTGCGCCGAACAGGCGCAGGAACACCCAGCTCACCAGCGTGTAGTGCTCCGCCTCGAGCTTCGGTCCCCACAGCAATTTCGTGACGCCGCCGAGCAGGCCGCGGCGGCGCGCGAAGAATGCATATGCCCATTCGCTGACCGCTGCGAACCCGGGCAGATGCGAATAACACCACCACCACGGCGCGCGTCCCGGCGCATGACGCAGCACGCGCAAGGCGGCCGCCGCCCCCGAGTAGGTGCGCCCGGGCTCCATGAGTTGAATGGACCGCTGAAACGCCTCCATCGGGATGGACGGAAAATCCTTCGCGGCCTCCTGGTAAGGCCTGAAGACGATGCGCCCCTGCGTCAGCTCCCGCCAATAGTTCACCCAGTAGCGGCAGATGCCGCAATCGCCGTCATAAACCAGAGTGGCGGCAGTCGGCGACATAGGGCCTCACTCGCGCACCCTGAACCAGCCGCTGATGCTGAAGCGTTCGAGCAGCGTCGGCAACACCGCATGCTCGCACCCCGGCGTAAGGAAGCATGCCATGCGGCCCGCGACCGGCTCGATATCGCGATGGCCGCCGCCGGCCTCGAATATACGCAGCTCCCCGCCCGCCCCAGGCGTCCAGCCCTCGTTCAGGTACAGCGCCAGCGACACCTGACGATGCGCGCGCCCCCGCGGCTGATCGACATGACGCGCATACCCGGCTCCGGGCGGATACCATGCATAGTGTAGTTCCAGCTCGAACAGTCCGAGCATGGTTTCGCGATTCAGGTCGAGCCGCAGGCGGTCCAGGTCGTCCAGCAGCTCCGCCTCCCCCGGCAGCAGCGGCGGGGTTATCCAGCAGGTGAAATCTCCGCGAATCTCCTCGCGGCGCTGCACAGCTGCGTTGCCGCCGATGTGCGCCGCATGGAAATCCCCCCGTTCGCGCCGTATTCGCACGCACTCGAGCAGAGTGCCGACGGCCGAGGGTGCGAGGAATCCATCCAGAACCGCGATGCCGCCCCGCCCCAATGCCGCAATTGACGGCAATCGCATCAACGCCCGCGGCGCAGCGAGCGTTCGGCGCCGCGCCGCGTCACCCTCTTGCGAACCTTTCCCGACGCCGCAGCACGGCCCGGCGCGCGGTGGACGAGTTTGCGTGGCTTCTTCGGCGCCTCCAACATGGAGCCGCGACAGTTCACTGCTCCGCAACGGCAGGCGTACACCTGGTCGACATTGGGGGCATCGTCGCTGTCGCGCTGGATCATGTAGTCGTAGGACAGTTCCTCTCCGGGGCGTATGGTGCGAATCGCGCGGATGAAGACTCGCCTATTTTCGGTCGCGCTCTCGCAATTCGGGTCGCAGGCATGGTTGATGTAGCGGGCCTCGTTTCCGCCCACGCCGGCGTCGATCACCGTCCTTGCATCCACGGTGAACAGAAACGTGTGGTTGTCGTCCGCGCTCTTGTCCTTGTAGCGCTCGTCCGCCTGAGCATGACTCACGCGGTCGCCCGTGTACTCGATGACGGTGGTGCCCTTGCGGATGCGGCGCAAGGCAAATACACCGTATCCGTGAATGGCGGAATGCCGCACCTCGAACAAGGGAGCACTGCGGGGCGGGGTTTTCTTCATACGGCGATGGGGGCCTTGATGGCGGAGTGATATTGGTAGCCGACGATCTCGAAATCTTCGTATTCGTACTCGAACACGCTCGAGGGCTTGCGCCGAATCTTGAGCTGCGGCAAGGGATACGGTTCACGCCCCAGCTGCAGATCGGCCTGATCGAGGTGATTGAGATACAAATGGCAATCGCCCCCGGTCCAGATGAACTCGCCGAGGTCGAAATCGCACTGCTGCGCCAACATGTGCGTCAGCAGGGCGTAGGAAGCGATATTGAAGGGTACACCGAGCAGAGCGTCGGCGCTTCGCTGGTACATCTGACAGGACAGGCGGTTGCCGGCGACGTAAAACTGGAACAAGGCGTGGCAGGGAAGCAGCGCCATACGGTCCAATTCCCCGACATTCCACGCGCTCACCAGGATGCGCCTCGAGTCGGGGTCGCTCTTGAGCTGCTCGACCACGCGCGCAAGCTGATCTATGGTGCGGCCATCCGCGGTGGGCCAACTGCGCCACTGCTTGCCATAGACCGGCCCTAAATTTCCGTCCTTGTCCGCCCACTCGTCCCATATGCTGACGCCGTGCTCGTGCAGATACTTGACATTGGTGTCGCCCCTCAAGAACCACAGGAGCTCATAGATGATGGAGCGCAGGTGCAGCTTCTTGGTGGTTACCAGAGGAAATCCCGCAGCGAGATCGAAGCGCATTTGATGGCCGAACACGCTCAACGTGCCGGTGCCCGTGCGGTCGGCCTTGGGGTTGCCCTGCTGCCTGATATGGCGCAAAAAATCGAGATACTGCCGCATTAAACCGACACTTTCGCCAGATTGCCGCTCGGGATGTTGCGCCGATAGGCATACAACATGAGGCCTGCGCCGATGAATATCATCGGCGTCGTCAATAGCATCCCCATGGTCAGCCAATCGCCCACCAGATAGCCGATGTTCGCATCGGGCAGACGCACCCACTCCACCGTGAAGCGTGCGCAGCCGTAGATGATCAGGAACAGACCCGTCGGTGCCAATCGGGGCCGCGGCTTGCTGGTAAACCACCACAGCGCGGCGAACAGCACCAAACCTTCGAGGCAGGCTTCGTAGAGCTGCGACGGATGTCGTGCGACCACGCCTGCGGGCGTGGGCACGCCGAATCCCCAGGGCAAGTCCGTGGGCTTACCCCACAGTTCACCGTTGATGAAATTGCCGAACCGGCCCGCCATGAGGCCTATTCCCGGCAGGGGCGCCAGGAAATCGCATACATCGGCAATGCGCTTGCGCTTCACCCTCGCGAAGACCATGGCCGCGACCACGACGCCGGTCAGGCCGCCATGGAAGGACATGCCGCCGTCCCATATGTGAAAGACATTGAGCCAGCTCTCGGCAATCACGTCATGGCCGTAAAAGATGCACCAACCGACGCGGCCGCCGACGATGACGCCGATGGCGCAGTAGAAAATCAGGTCATCGATGTCGAGCGCGCCCCAGGTCGATCCGGGCCGCCGCGCGCGGTATCGGGCCAGCCACCAGGCAGCCACGAATCCGATGAGGTACATGATTCCGTACCAGTGAACGCGCAATGGCCCTATGCCGAAGAAGGGTCCAATGGAAATGGCAATGGGGTTGATGTGGGGATAGGTCAGCATGCGGTTACTTTAAACTGTCGTTGACCCGACAGAAATAGGACTTGAGATATCGGGTCTCGGGAATGGCCGGATGCACCGGATGGTCGGGCGCCTGGCCGCCCGTCTCGAGGATTTGCAGATGTCTGTCTGCCCCGCGCGCCGCCTTGGCAATCGCATCCTGCAAATCCTCGAAGTTAAGATGATGCGAACAGGAGCAGGAGACCAGAATGCCGTCATCGGCGAGCACGTTCATGGCGAGCTGATTCAGGCGCTTGTAGGCGGCGAGCGCCTTGGGCAAATCCTTCTTGCGCTTGGCGAAAGCCGGAGGATCGACGATGACGAGGTCGAAGCGCGAGCCCTTCTTGGCCAAATCCTCGAGTACATCGAAAGCATCGCCCTTCACGGTCCCTATTTTCACCCCATTGCGCTGGGCGTTGCCTAAGGCCGATTCGAGCGCGACTGAGGAGCTGTCGACGCACAGCACTTCCCGCGCACCGCTTCGCGCCGCGCGAATACCCCAGGCGCCCACGTAGCTGAACACATCCAGCACTCGCGCGTCCTTGCGCACGTATTTCACCAGCGCGCGCCGGTTGGCCGATTGATCGTAGAACCATCCCGTCTTCTGTCCCTCTGCCAGGGGCGCACGGAATTCAAGACCGTCCTCCAGGACGCGCGCCGGCTCGTCGAATCGACCCTTCGCCGCTTCCACATAGCTCGGCAGGCCCTCCATCTCGCGCAGCGAACTGTCATTCTTGAACAGCAGCGCCTCACAGCCCATAACCTGCTCCAGAGCCTCGAGAATGAGAGGTTTGAGCCTCTCCATACCGGCGGTGCCGATCTGCGCCACACAGGCGGCACCATAACGGTCGATCACCAACCCGGGCAACCCGTCGGACTCGCCGTAGACCAGGCGATAGTAGGGTTCATGGTACAGGCGCTCGCGCAAGCGAAGTGCCGTGCGGATGCGCGCCGCCAGCCAGGCCGCGTCGGGAGGCCGCCACGTTTCGAGCAGGCGCGCGCTGATGAGCGACCTGGGGTTTACATACGCCAGCCCCAAGGCCCGGTCATTGTGCGCGAGCACGCGCACCATCTCGCCCGCCTCGAATCGCGTCAGCGGGGTCTGCCCTGTATCCACCTCATTGCTGAAGATCCACAGATGACCGGCGTGCAGGCGGCGGTCCTCGTTGCGCTTCAAGCGCAGCGCGGGCAACTCTGCCGCGGACTTGGGGTCGGACATAAAGTACTTCGGCTATAGTGGGGCCGCATTCTAACCGACGCGGAGCTCTCCAATGCAGCGCAATCGTCTCGCGGCAGAGACCAGCCCGTATCTATTGCAGCATGCCGAGAATCCCGTCGACTGGTATCCCTGGGGCGAGGAGGCGCTCGCCGCGGCCAAACGGGACAATAAGCCCATTCTGCTGTCCATCGGCTACTCGGCCTGCCATTGGTGCCATGTCATGGCGTACGAATCCTTCGAGGATCCGGCCACCGCCGCGCTCATGAATCAACTGTTCGTCAATATCAAGGTGGATCGTGAAGAGCGGCCGGACCTTGACAAGATCTACCAGGTCGCACAGCAAATGATCACCCATGGATCCGGCGGCTGGCCGCTCACCATGTTTCTGACGGCGCAGACCCAGGCGCCCTTCTTCGGCGGAACCTACTTTCCGAAGGAACCGCGCCACGGAATGCCTGCGTTCAGCGACCTGCTGCGCAGGGTGGCCGACTACCATCGCAGCCACGGCGCGGAAATCGCCGAGCAGAACCAGCAATTGAAGCTCGCCTTCGCCTCTCTTGGGCCGGCGGCGGCGGGCGATGATCTCGTGCTTGACGACTCGCCGCTGCGCGAGGCGCGTGCCGCGCTCGAGCGATCCTTCGACCCTCAATTCGGCGGCTTCAGCCAGGCGCCCAAGTTTCCGCACCCCGCCAGCATCGAGCGCTGCCTGCGCCATTGGTACGGCACCTCCGGCCAGGCGAGCCCCGACTTGAAGGCCCTGTACATGGCCTGCCTCACCCTCACGCGCATGGCCGAAGGCGGAATTTTCGATCAACTCGGCGGCGGGTTCGCGCGGTATTCCGTCGACGGTCGCTGGATGATTCCGCACTTCGAGAAGATGCTCTACGACAACGGACAGTTGCTGTGCGAATACTCGCGTGCCGCCCTGGCTACCGGCGATGTCCTGTTTGCGCGCGTCGCCGGCGATACTGCGGACTGGGTGCTGCGTGAAATGCGCTCCCCCCAAGGCGGTTTCTACTCAAGTCTCGACGCCGATTCCGAAGGCCACGAGGGCAGGTTCTATGTCTGGAGCCGCGCCGAGGCGCAGGGATTGCTGAGCCCACGGGAATATGCGGCGCTCTCGCGCCGCCTCGGCCTCGATCTGAACCCCAATTTCGAGGGCGAATGGCATCTGTACATAGCCGGGTCCCTCATGGACGTCGCGACGGCGCTCGGCGAATCCGCGCAGTCCGTCGCCGAGCTCATGGAAGCTGCGCGCGCCAAGCTCAAGACAGTGCGCGATGCCCGCGTCTGGCCGGCGCGCGACGAGAAGATTCTCACCGCATGGAACGCGCTCATGATCAAGGGCCTATGCATCGCTGCACGGGCACTTGACCGGCGCGACTTGGCCGACGCCGCCGCGGCGGCCGTCGATTTCATCCGCCGCAGCCTCTGGCGCGACGGCCGCCTTCTGGCCACCACCAAGGACGGGCGCGCACATTTGCCGGCATATCTCGACGACTATGCGTTGCTCGCCGATGCGCTGCTCGAAATGTTGCAGACACGCTGGCGAAGCAGCGACCTGGAGTTCGCGCAGGCGCTCTGCGCCGTGCTGCTGTCGCAGTTCGAGGACGCGCAGGCAGGCGGATTTTTCTTCACCGCCGCGGATCATGAGCAGCTCATTCATCGCAGCAAGTCCTTCAGCGACGATTCGCTGCCGTCGGGCAACGCCATCGCCGCATCGGTGCTGTGCCGCCTCGGCTACCTGCTCGGCGAATTGCCCTACCTCGACGCCGCTGAGCGCACCCTGCGCGCCGGGTGGCCCCTGCTCCGGGAATACCCTCAGGCGCATATGAGCCTGGTGAACGCGCTGGAGGATTTCCTGGCCCCGACCCAGGTTCTTATCATTCGCGGCGATGCGGCGCAGGTCGAGCGCTGGGCTGCAAGCTTGGGGAGTCTGTACTGCCCGACGCGCATGATTTTCGGCATTCCCCGCGATGCCCCCGGGCTGCCGCCGGCGCTTGCCGCGAAACGCGCCGCGGCCGATACCGTGGCTTATGTTTGCACCGGGATGGCGTGTTCGGCGCCGCTCGGCGACTTGAGCGAGATTGCGCGCGAGCTCAAGCTGCGGCTCGCGTAAGCGCCCGCGAGAAGCACATGCCGCGCGCGAAGCAATCGTTCACCGCTCTGGACAATCCCGCATTGCAGGCGATCTGGCATGCCGTTTGCGCGATTCCGCGCGGGCAGGTGTCCACCTATGGGGCGGTTGCGCGAAGTGCAGGATTTCCCGGCCGTGCGCGGCAGGCGGGATTTGCCTTGAAGGTCGCTCCCAAGGAACTGAACCTGCCCTGGCATCGCGTGGTCGGCGCCGGCGGGCGCATCGTCTTTGCGAACTCATCGCGGGCGCACAAGGAGCAGGCGCGGCGGCTGCGCGCCGAAGGAGTGTCGATCAAGAACGGCCGCGTGATGCTGTTTGCGATGACCAAGCTCAAAGAGCTGTAATGGTGGCTGGATGGTGGCGAATCAGCTTCCAGCGCAGATTCGCGAATTTTGAATAGGGCTGGTGGTATAGTGAATTGAGGACATGGAGTTCCGAATTGGTGACGACCTATCGACAAGTAACGGTGTCTGAATGGAGCGAATCGCAAGACACCGTCATCCGTCAGGAACGCGATAGCCGGCGGTTCTGGTCGCCCGCCGTCATTGGTTTGGCCGGAACCTTACTTTTGCACGGCCTCGCACTGCGAACGGCACTCCCTGGAGGTCGATCTCATCGGATTCCGCCGCCAGAAATCCGGGAACTCGGATCCTCGCGGTCGGAGATAACGCCTGCGGAGAGTTTGGTATTTATCGATATTCCGAACCCTGTAGACGTCCGCAATAGGATCACCGATTCCCTGGCTTGGGCCAGAGCGGCAATAGCCACCAACCGGATCACAGTTAGCCTCAACGATTTATCCCCTCCTCTCGATGCGGCGCCATTGGCGCGCAACGACGACGAGAATGCACAGTCGAACGTCGCCAGCGGAGACGGTGCCGAACACGCGCGGTTGCTTGGAATTTATTCTGGACAGATTCAGGCACGCGTTGAACGCATTTGGAGCCGACCGCGAACGCCGGTAAGTGACAACAGCATGCATGCATCGGCAGCCAATGCGGTCGAATATTTTCACTGCCAGGCGCAGGTCGTCCAGGATTCGACGGGGAATGTTCAAGAGATCTTGTTACCCAATTGTAATGGTTCAGTAGCCTGGCAGCGCTCGCTTGTCTTGGCGATCCAACAAGCCTCACCGCTACCGGCGCCGCCCAGTCCCTCAGTGTTCAGCCGTACCATCAGCTTAAATTTCATCGGTTACCCGTACGTATTGGGTGGATCGGACGAAGGATATGAGTCTTCAGCAGTTACAACGGCAAAGGTCGGTGTGCCGGAGAAGACTCCCGAAGAGATTTCGCGTCAGTTCTTATCCTTTCGCCCGATCGATGGTCAATCGACTTCCACGATGAAATTGGTAGGGAAGCCAGTCATTAACAAGAAACGAAGGATCGATGAACGATAGGGACACGCGGCCAGCGTCCTTGGCACTCCAGCGAATTGATTGCCAATTTGCTCTTGTTCGTAGATTGCAATTCTCACCGGATCCGAATTACTTGCGCACTCCGCGAGGTCCCGTCCATGCACGTGGATTCTCAGGCGTCTCCGTTTAGGGTGCTAAATCACAAATAGACAATTGGGAAAGGACTCCTCAACATGGGAAATCGACTACCTCTCGCGCTAGTCTCGTTGTTCAGCTCATTGTTTGCTGCTCACGCATTCGCGACGGAGGGACGCACCGCCGGCCAGTTTGCGGTCTCGCCATTGGGCGGTGCCCAATACCAGATACCGATTTGGGCTCCTCCCGGCCCGCGCGGCATCCAACCCAATCTCGCGCTGGTCTACAACAGCCAATCGGGGGTCGGACCGTTGGGCATCGGCTGGGGGATTGCGGGCCTGGGCGCGATTACTCGCTGCAATAAGACCTACGCCCAGGACACGACACCCGCGGCAGTCGCCCTCGCAACGAGCGACGGTTATTGTCTCAATGGCAATCGGCTGCGCCTCACCGGGGGAACCTATGGAGCTGCCAGTTCGACCTATCAGACGGAAATCGCGGATTTCTCCAACGTCACTGCGAATGGCACAGCCGGTAACGGGCCGGCCTCTTTCACCGTGCAGGGACGCGATGGGCTGACCTACGAATACGGATATGTTGATTCGAATGGCAACGGTGCCAATTCCCAAGTACTCGCTACGGGCACGACGACCGCGGATTCGTGGTTATTGAGCAAGGTCATCGATCGCGCGGGCAACAACTTCGTGATCAATTATACGGCCCTGACCGGCACGGCGGTGCCGAATACAATCTTGTGGACGCCGACCAGCGCGGGTGCGCCAACGTACGCGTACACGATGACGTTTAACTACACGAGCAACGTGCCGCAGAGTTCGCTCACCAAGTACATTGGTGGAACGTCGGTGACGGACGCCAAGCTGTTGTCATCGATTGCTATTTCCCATTCGGGCACGGTCGTGAAGGACTACTTTTTGGGCTATCAGGCCTCGCCCACGACGGGTAGGGATGAACTCATCTCCGTGAAGGAGTGCGCCGATTCGACCCAAACCAACTGCTTATTGCCGACAAGCGTCACCTATCAGAACGGCTCAGCCGGCGTCTCGACAACCTCGACAACCGCGCTGAGCAGCGCGGGGGCCTCGCTTAGTGCTCGCTATGACTTGAATGGCGATGGTTATCCCGACCTTGTCTACTTGAACGGCTCTACGACCTATGTTTCGTTTGGCTCCGCCACTGGCTACGGCACGCCGGTGAACACTGGTGTCTTGGCCCAAATGATTGGCAATCTGAACGGTGGGAAGCAGGACGGCCTCCTCGCCGTCAACGGCGGTACATGGTGGTACTACACATGGAACGGCACGAGCTTTACCGGTACTTCTACGGGCCTCGCTTACGACTCGACGGCCAACCAATATCAGCTGGCGGATGTCAATGGCGACGGACTCCCGGATCTCGTCAGTTTATACGTGGTCTATAATCCAACTCGCCAAAAGTATTTCGCCAACGTCTACACACGACTCAATACCGGCACGGGGGGTGCCGTCAGTTTCAGTTCCACGCTCACCGAGGCATATAGCAGCGGCAGCATAGCGAGCGCGCAGCTGGAGACCCCGGATATGCAGTACGGAAAACTCCGTCGCTACGACTTCAATGGTGATGGTTGTGACGACGTTGTCCTTGCGCTGACCACGGGGACGAGTCCGAATTACACGGTCTCAACGTATGAATTGATTTCGACGGGCACCGCGTTCACCGCAGTCCTCGCCTCGTCGGTCGTGGCCAGTTCCTATTATCCGGTGTTTTTCACCAATTGGAATGACGATGCCTGCACGGATTTCGTGGCCGAAGGTACGTTGTATATTTCGGGATGCAACGGAACGATTCCGACGACGTATTCGGTCGGCAATGTCGTGGCTGCGATGGACTGGGATGGGGACGGCAGGACCGATCTTGTGGTCTCCAACGGCTCGACGCTCGGTGTCTATTTGTCGACGGGGGCCGGGCCAGCGTCCCTCCTTACAACCTCGATTCCGTACACATCCACCTGTCTATACGTGACCATGGATGCGAACGGCGACGGACTAGATGATCTCGGTTGCTGGAGCCAAACCTCACCCTATTCACTGAGCTACCGCCTGCACAATGGTGCGGGGCAGCCGCCCGATTTGGTGAGTTCCATTGCGGATGGATACGGGAATTCGGTTCATGCCTACTACACCTCGATTGCACAAGGCGCATATACGAACGCGTCCGACGCGGTTTATCCGTACCAAAATTACATCGGTCCGTATTACGTGGCATACAGCGCGACATTCAGTGATCCCAGCAAAGCGCCTGGCCAAACCTATTCGCAATCGTATCATTACGGCGGCGCGTGGATGAATTTGCAGGGACGAGGGTTTGCGGGTTTTCAGTCCCGAAGCACTACGGATACGCGCACGGCACTCTACGAGGCGCAGTATTACGAGCGTGCATTTCCATACACGGGAATGACGTACGAGGACGTCTGGTCGAACGGCTCTGTTTACCCCACCATCACTGAGGGTGGTCCGGCAACGATTACACTAGACAGTACCAGCAATAATCAGCGCTATTTCCCGTACTTTAGCTTCGTCACACGCAACGAAGTGGAGGTCGGTGGATCCGAGAACGGCGATTTCATCAAACAAACTGAAACAACCTACACCTATGACAATTATGGCAACGCGACGCAAATCACATCGACCGTAACCGACAAGGATCCGGGGTCCCCCTACACCGGTGATACATGGACGACTCAAGTCACTAATACCACCGATATTTCCGTCAATCAGGCGGCGGACTTGGCGGCCTGGTGTTTGAATATGTTGGACGAAACACAGGTGGTGTACAGCTCAACGCTGTCTGGCAGCACGTCCGTGCCCCGAACAAAGACGTTCACCCCAGACACTCCAAGCGAGTGCCGCATCAAGACCACGGTAACGGAGCCGACGGCGAATAGTGGCCTTTACAAGGTGACCGAGGCATTGACGTTTGACAGCTTTGGCAATGTGGCAACGGATACGGTTACGGGTGCCAATATGCCCTCATCTCCGGCGAGCCGCCTGACGACGCTCAATTGGGGCACGACCGGGCAGTTCTTGGACACGCAGACCGATCCTTCGGGCGCCACGACCACATGGACCTATAGCTCGAATCAGAGCCTCACGTTCGGTGTGCCGGATAGCGTCAAGAATGCCAATAACCTGACAACGTCGTGGACCTACGATGCCTTCGGCCGCAAGAACAAGGAAACCCGGCCGGATGGTACCTCGACCACTTGGACCTGGAGCGCCTGCACTTCATATTGCGGATGGAGTAATAGCGTCTATCAGATCGCGCAGACGGCCTATCAAACCAATGGCTCGACCGCGATTCGTACCGACACGACCTCCTTCGATCCCGTCGACCGAGTCACGCAGACCGCGGGACCCAACGTCACTGGGGCTACTGCAACGGTGCAGAAGCTGTACAACTCGTTGGGCTTGCTTGCTCAGCAGTCGATGCCATTCTTGAGTGGTGGTACCGCATACCAGCAATCCTTTGGCTACGACGTCTTGAATCGCTTGGTCGAAGCCGAGCGCCCCGTCAACGCCTCCAGTGGTGAGACGTATTGCAATCCTGCGACCGTACCGCCGGCCTCGGGCTGTCAGGGCACCAGTTACGCCTACGCCGGACGCACGTTGACCGTCACTGACTCGCTCGGGCACACAAAGACAACCATCACCGATGTGAACGGCTGGCTCCGCAAGACAACCGATGCGGTCGGCTTTTATGTGACCAAGGCCTACGATTCCGCGGGTAGTGTGATCGGAGTTACCGACAGCGCCGGCAATTCCTTATTGAAGAGCGTGACCTACGCCTATGGGATCAAGCCATTCTTGCTCGCGGCGACCGACGCCGATCGCGGAGCGTGGTCGTACACGGTGGATTCACTCGGCGAGCGTACTGGTTGGGCGGATGCGAAGGGCCAGACCTTCTCGATGACGTATGACGCACTGTCACGTCGGTTGACTCGCACCGAGCCCGACCTTTTCAGTCAGTGGACGTGGGGATCAACGCCGGCCAGCCACAATGTGGGTCAACTAATTTCAGAGTGCACCGGGACCGGCGGCGCCTGCTCCAGCGCGGGCTACTTGGAGAGCCGCACCTTCGATTCCCTTGGCCGGCTCTCGACACGCGCCATCACCGAAGCGGGCAATGCCGGCAATGATCCCGGCGGTGTATTCTTATTTACGAGTGCGTACGATTCGACGACCGGGTTCCCTAAAACCTTAACCTATCCCATCAGCACGTCGAGTTTTGCGTTGACCATTCAATACGGCTACCAATACGGCTTGTTGCAATCCGTGATCGATACATCGGACACCGTCGCTACGTGTGGAAGCACCTGCACCCTGTGGACCGCGAATGCGGTGAATGCCTTCGGCCAGATTACGCAAGAGACGCTCGGCAATGGTGTCGTGACCAACCGAACCTACGATGCCGTCACGTCATGGCTGAGCGCCGCCACTGGCGGGGTCGGAGGTGGTGCGGCACTGCTCAACCAATCGTACTTGGAAGACAAGAACGGCAGCATCATTCAGCGTCAGAACAACAATCTAGGGCTGACTGAATCGTTCGCTTACGATGCCGACAATCGCCTAACCTGCACCGCGCTGTCGAGCACCTGTACTACATCCACATTGGCCTATGACGGGGGCGTTGCAGGGCCTGGCAATATCACCTCGCAGAGCGGTGTTGGCACCTACACCTACCCTGCGGCAGGACAGCCGCGGCCACACGCGGTCACATCCATTACGGGTACGTTCAATGGCATCGTGAACCCCACCTTCTCCTACGATGCCAATGGCAACATGACCGAGCGCGCAAGCACGACGCAGAATGTCTATTGGACGAGTTCCAAAGAGGTGGCCTAGGTTTTTCGGACAGGTCTGAAAGTGGAATGACTGCTATATTTTTCAACGATAGCAGGAGTATTCCCGATGAAACGACCGAGACGCAATCACTCACCGGCCTTCAAGGCGAAGGTGGCTTTGGAAGCCTTGAAAGGCGAGAAGACGATCGCGCAGCTTGCTGCGCATTATGACGTGCACGCGAACCAGATTACTAGCTGGAAGACGCAGCTGTTGGAGAACGCGGCGGGGATTTTCGGCGCCGGCGCCCTGGAGAGCGCGACCGATCGCGAACGGATCCGCGAGTTGCATGCAAAAATCGGCGAACTTACTGTCGAGCGAGATTTTTTAGACTCCGCGCTCGGTCGCTTCCCCGGACCGAGCGGACGACGATGATTGACCAGGGGGCGAAATTGAGCGTCACGCGCCAGTGTGAACTTCTCGAGCTCAACCGGACCGGCGTGTACTACACGCCGCGTCCGGTGCGCGAGGAGGATCTGCGGCTGATGCGCCGGATCGACGAGCTGCACCTGGAACACCCGTTCTACGGTGCTCGTCGGCTTGCCAAGCAGCTCGAGCGGGAAGGGTTCGAGGTCGGCCGTGTGCACGTGACGACTCTGATGCGCCGCATGGGTATTGAGGCGCTGTATCGCCGGCCACGGACCAGTATTCCCGCGCGCGATGCGAAGATCTACCCGTACTTGCTCGACGGCTTGGCGATCGAGAGGTCCAACCAGGTCTGGGCATCCGATCTCACGTATTTACCGATGGCGCATGGGTTTTTGTACCTGGTTGCGATCCTGGACGTAGCGAGTCGCAAGGTACTGTCATTTCGCATCTCGAACACGATGACGCCGGATTTCTGCGTCGATGCATTGACCGAGGCGATTGCCCGATACGGGGCACCTGAGATCGTCAACACCGATCAGGGCTCGCAGTTCACCAGTAAAGCGTGGACCGACGTGGTCGAGGCCGCTGGGGCTCGTATCAGCATGGACGGTAAGGGGCGCTGGATCGACAACGTGTTCATCGAACGCCTGTGGCGGAGCGTCAAATACGAGGACATCTATCTGCGTGCCTACGAGAACGGGCGCGATCTGCAGGCCGGCCTGACCCGATATTTCGATTTCTATAATCGCCGACGGCTTCATCAGTCGCATGAATATCAGACGCCGGATGAAATCTACTACGACACCAAAGCCGGCGAGCCGCTGGCCATCGCGGCCTGAGCACAATCGCCATGGACGCACACTGTCGCAGAGATCGAAAATCAGGGGATGCTCAGGTAGCGGGTATCCCCAGATCTCGGCTCCTGCGCCTTCCTATGCGTGTCGATTTTATCAGCCAAGAAAAAAACCGAGAGCTTCTGCTGCCTTCGGCATCAGACCGCGCTTGGTCGGGAGCGATAGCAAAAGATCAGCGACGAAAGGAGCTTGACGACGAACGCCTCGCAGGGTTCAATCAATCAGCAGATCTTTCCACTTAATCCCCGAAAGATTTCTGTCCGAACTACCCGAGCCACCGCTCA
>CAVPDW010000007.1:0-127223 GCA_963702735.1 uncultured Gammaproteobacteria bacterium
TCAGATTTTGGCCTAGAGGCACATTTTCGGCCTCGGGGCGGCCGATCGCAAGACGCGAGTTTACCGAGCCGCAGGGCTTTTTTGATGACGGAGTTGGCGACAGCGGCCGGCCGGCAGCCGTTATGTCACAGGATTGTCGATCAACGAGCTATCGGGGCGCGTAGCCGGCGTCCGCAAGGGCGGCACGGATTCGCTCACCGGCCTCGATCATCCGGTAGGCTTCGGCCTCGCAGGTAGCGTGTGCGCGATAGTCGCTGAAGCAGACGCGCTTCAAGAACTGGGCAAACTCCCAAGCCTGCGCATCGGTGAGCGTCGTTTCGATCGTGACGACCTTCATGCCGAAGGCAACGCGTCGAGCATCGCCGAACCGGTGCGCGTCAAGCGCGCCGGGTGGGTGGCAGCGTGGATTTCTTTGAGCTTCAAGATCGAGACCCGCGTGTAGACCTCGGTGGTCGAGAGATCGGCGTGACCTAAGAGGGCCTGGATGTAGCGGATGTCGGCGCCGTTCTCCAGCATGTGGGTCGCGCACGCGTGGCGGAACAGATGACAGGCGGCATTCGGGTGGGTGTCCTTGAAGCGCTCCAGGGCAGCGCGCTCGATTGCTTTCTTGACGATACCTGAGAGCTGCTTGCCGTCCATCCCGCCGCCGTGTTTTGCGAGGAACAAGACACCCTGATCCTCGGCCTCCAGGTAATTGGGCCGGATCGTGTAGAGGTATTTTTCGATCCAGGCGCACGCGCGCTCGCCGATCGGCACCACGCGGTCTTTCTTGCCTTTACCCAACCGGATGAACACGGTTCCCTCGCGCAGGTCTACCTCATCGACGCGTAAGCCCACCAGCTCCCCGCGGCGCATGCCGGTCGAGTACAGGGATTCGAGCATCGCGCGATCCCGGACGCCTAAGCCTGTGGGCTCCTCGATCTCGATCGCATTGATGACCTGCTCGACCTCGGCGACGGTGAGCACGTGGCGCGGCAAGCGCTGCTCGATCCGCGGTAGCTCAAGCTCGGAAGCCGGATTAAACAGGAGATGATATTGCCGCGTGAGCCACTGGAAGAACATCCGCACGGAGATCAGGCGCTTTTGCTGCGTGTTGAACGAGAGCGGCGTGCCGTTATCTTTCCGACGGTAGTGGAACACGTGTTGCCGGTAGCGTTCGAGCATCGCGCGCGTCACCTCATCGGGCCGGCTGATCGATCGCTCCTCGCACCAGTCGATGAAGTACCCGAGTTCGATGCGCCGGTTCTTCAGCGTGTGCTCGGAGAAGTGCATCGCCCCCATCCAGTCGATGAAGTCGAGAAGGTAGCCTCTAAAGCCCCCGCGGGACTCGGGGTCCCCTGCGAACCGGAGCGGCCCCGGTGTCTTTCCCGGCCGGCCGCTCATGCGGTGGCAGCCGATGCAGGTACGTGCGATGCATCGCGGCCGTTGGGCTTCAAGACGCGCAGTTTCGGCGTTTCAGCGAGTGGATTCTCTGGAAGAGCTTTATTTAAAGGCTTTGGCAGCGATTCAACCGACCGCGCACCCCCCGCGTTGGGGCCGTGATGACCCCGCGTTGACCCCGCGAACCGGGGGTCCGACCCCCGCGAACTCGCCGTCGTAGTCGCGATCGTCGTGACATCGATGAGGCCCGAGAGGTGCGGCGCTTCGCTCGCCGCCGGCCCATCGAACAGGAGTTCGTAGACGAAGGATTGCCCCCGCATGCCGCGGTGGACCAGGAGGTATTCGAGCTGCACGAGCCGATCTAAGTGCACGCGCAACTGCGTGTCCGAGAGCCCGGTGTATTCGCGGAGCGCTCGGCGGCTAAAACGGTGCTGGGCACGTTCGATCTGCTGCGCAGCGCACTGCGCCGTGACCATGTCGGCGACGCGCGCGAGCACCCGGCGGGTCTGCGGCGGCAGCTCATCGAGCGAGCGGCCCAACACCTCATGCGCGAGCGCGTTGGCCGCTGCGATGTCATCAAGCGTCGCCTCGATGTACTCGATCGTCTCGCCGTTTTCCTGCGCCGTGCGCCGCACGCGCTGGTATTGGTGCAAGAGCGCGATCGTGTCGATGAGGGTGAGATACTTCTCGTGATCGCGGCGTGTGCGAGTTTTGTCAGAGAGGAAGGTCAGCCGATCGGCGTATGGATTTAAGACCCTGAGAGGCTCAAGGAGCCGCTGCGCGTGCCGGTGCTGGGCGAGGACGCGGTGTTTGCGTTGACCGTTCACAAGCCCAGCGAGGGTCCGCCGCTCGCGCTGCAAGCGATGGATCGCCTCGGTTTGCGCGCGGCTCTCATCGACCGAGAGCACGAGGCAGCGATTCATCAGCTCCTCGTCGATCTCGATCGCGGTGGTGGTCAACATGATCATCACCGGCCCCTCGACGTGGTACTCCTGGGTGACCAAGTTCCCGCTCTCGGGGTCCTTGCCGGTGGACGCGATCGTGAGTTCGCCTTCGGATTGCAGGAGTTTCAAGGCATAGCTCGCGCGGCTCGCCCCTTCTTCCTCAACGATGGCAAGGATTTTGTGCTTGAGATTCGTCTCACCCATGTAGAACAAGCTCTGCCCGGTCATCGCCGAGTATTTGATCCGCTCCTCCTCCGGGACAAAGGCAAGCACAGCATCCATCAGCGAGGATTTCCCCGCCGCGCTCGAGGACTGCACCACGATGGCGAGCGGCCGCTCGAGCTTGCGAGAGACGGCGGCTAAATAGCCGATGAGCTTGTTGGTCCGCTCACCGACCAGGCCGCAGGTGTCGAAGTCGGCGAGGAGACGATCGAGAAGATGGGGATCGCGCAGCAGTTCAAGTGCATTCTCGCACTCCGCCTCGGTCATGACCGGAGCCGCGGGTTCCACCTTCAACGCTGCCTCGATTCGCGCTTGTTGCAGAGCTTCAAGTTTGAGTAACAGCCGGCCCAAGTCGGTTTTCACGATCTCCTCGCGCACGGCGAGGTCCTTGGCGGCATTGACGATATAAAGGTGCCGCGCGCGAGCGCTGTAGAGGTCGAACGTATCGACGTAGTACGCCTCGCCCTGCGCGATGTGCAGGTTGATCTTGAGCGTTTCATAAGAGAGGTTTTTCGATAAGCCCCGCACCCGATAGCGCCGCTCGCCGTAGCTCACCACTACCTCATCGCTCAAGGGATTCTCCGGCGTAGGCGCGACGCTCGGTGCCGTGGCGGCGAGCGGTTCAGTCGTCGGCGCGGCTGCCTCCGCGCTCGTTGCCACCGTCTCCGTGTTCGCGACCGGCGCCGAGACCGCCGCCGGTGCCGGCGTATCCTCGTGTTCGACATGTGTCCCTGGCGGCTCCGGCGGCGGTGGACCCTTGCCGAGCCACACCGCTTTTCGGATCACGAGCCCCAAGGATTTCTCGGCCGGCGTGAGTTTCAGCGCGTACTCGTTGGCATCCATCCCCTTCGGGAACTGGATTCGATAACATTCGAGGCCTTCGCTGATCAGCCGCTCGGCGAGCTTTTCCGTCGCGCGCTCGCCGGCCTCATCGCGGTCATAGGCGATCAGCACGCGCCTCGTGCCGTGACGGTGGAAGGCGGCTAAGTGATCGGCAGTTAGCCCCTCGATGCCGTAGGCCGCGGTGACGTTGCGATACCCGGCACGCCAGAAGGTCAAGGCATCGATCAGCGCCTCGCACAAGATCACCTCCGTCGAGACGGCGAGCGCGGCTTCATTCCACACCCCGCGATGCGGACCCGGTAGATACAGATGATAGGGCGTGCCCTCGCGCAAGTTGTCGTTGATCTTGCGGCCGTAGACCTCCGTGATCTCGCCAGACGGGGCGATGACCGGGATCACGAGCGAGCCGTTGAAGTGCTCGTGACCGGAGTCGCGCAGGAGCCCCAACTTTTGCAAGCGGCTCCTGATCTCGTGGCCCGCCTTGCGGGTTTTCTCCGGCAAGCGAAGCCCCAACGTGCGATCGGCAAAGCCCAGACGGTGCCGCTCGATCAGCTCGGGATCATCGAGCCCGCGACGCGCAAGATACGCGAGCGCTTCCGGTGTTTGTTTCAGCCGCTCGTGGTAGTAGGAGATGGCCTGGTCCATCAGCGCATGGTCCCCGGCGTCGAAGTGAACCGGCGCCGGCAAGAGCCGACCACCGCGTGCGCGGGGCGCCGTCAAGGCGAACGCCAGCAAGCGCAAAGCGATGAGTTACGGACGGATGCAGGATGAAGCGGCAAGACTGGAGCGTGAGATCGCGGGAGTTACTGAAGCAGGCCGAAGCGCTGGATCGCAGCGAGGATGCTGAGCACGGCTCGGACGGGGACGATGGTGGGCTGCCGCAGGAACTGAAGCGCCGCGCCGACCGCCTGGGGTGATAGAAGCGGCCAAAGAGCGCCTGGAGGAGCGGCAGCGGCAGGAGGATAAGGCCGATGCGCGCACCGTCGATGAGCAGAGGCCAGACGCGGGGTATGACAGGTCGGCGCTGTTTACGTCCGTACGGGGTGCCGCACGGCAGCGCGCAGGAGAACTTCACCGATCCGGACTCGCGCATTATGAACACCGATGCCGGCTACCAGCAGTGCTACAACGAGTCAGGTAGCCGTGGATGAAGGAAGTCAGCTGATCGTGGCGGCTGAGTTATCCAACATTGCCGCGCGACTAACGGTGCAGCTGCTGCAGATGCTAGCTCGGTGCCATTGCGCAAGAGTTCCACCGCATGGCGGAACGAGACACTGCGCGTCTTCATCATCCAGTCGATCGGGCCGCCGCCGATCTGACACGCGAAGCAGTGCCAGAGGTTTTTCGCCGGGGTCACGACCAACGAGGCCTCGCGGTCCTCATGCCACAGGCAGCGGCCGAGTAAGTCCTTGCCGGCCGGCTTCAGTTCCACCCCCGACGCCTCGACCAGCCGCTCGACGCTGATTTCCGCCTTTAGCCGCTCCAGCTCCGCATCCGGGATACGCGCCATGGATTTCGGTCTCCTTCAAAAAACCTGTCAAGGGGGTTGGCAACAAAATAATTCGGATGCACAGTACCACTTTGAGTGGTATTGTCAACCACGTTCCCGTAATGACCTTTACGCTTATGAGCCACACTTCAGCAGAGATTCAGGCCGTGGCCATTAGCCAGGACGAGAAGGAGTTCTTCGCGCAGCTCGGCGCACGCATTGCGCGGCTGCGCAAGGCGGCGGACGTAACCCAAGTGCAGCTCGCCGAGTTTTTGGGCGTGTCGCAGCAGACCGTGAACGCCTACGAGATGGGCCACCGGCGTATGGCGATTTCCGCGCTGCCGCGTTTGGCCAAGCTACTGGGCGTGTCGATCGAGGAGCTGATCGGCGAGAAGGTGCCGGCCGGCAAGCGCGGCCCGACGCCGCTGCTCCAGAAGCAGATCGAGCGCCTCACCAGTCTGCCGAAGGCGCAGCAAAAAGTCGTGATGCAGATGCTTGAAGGCGTGCTGAGCCAGGCCGGCCGGTAACACAGCGCAACTCGTGTGATAGAGCCGTGGAGTGCAGTGCTCAAGTGGGCTGGGACGCTCGTCAAGAAGGCGCTCCCGGACTTTATTTTGCGCCGGTTCTGGTCCAACCAACAGTTGCTCCAGGCGATCGAGGTCTTTTCCTTCGATCAGGCGCCACGCTTTTACGTGCGATCTGAGCGGGCACAGCACGAGCTGCACATCGTTGGATTCAACGTCTTCAACCTCTCACCCTTCAAGCTCGCGATCGTGGGCGCTGATCTGCAGATCGTGGTCGATGGCCAAGACTGGCTTGCCTATCGCCAGCGGATGCCCAGCGAGATTCTGATGACACCTTATGCGCGCAGCGGCTTTCACTTTGCCCTACCGCTCAGTGAGTCGCAGACTCAACAGTTGCGCGCTTACCCCTGCGACTGGACCCTCATCCGAGTGCGCGGCGGCATGATCGTTAAAGGCGTCTTCGGCGAGCTTCGCAAGGAGATCAATGCGGACATCGTCGCGCTGATCGATCGCGATGCTGTACCAGCACGCCTGTAGTCGCCGCGTTCACTCCAGCTCGACCGATACTTGCCGCAAGGCCGCCACCGCCGGCGCCGGCGCCGGCGATGCCGATGGCGCATAGTCGAGCGCAGTATCTTTCTTGTGGCTGCGGCCCATGATCCGCTCCAGATCATTCGCGGTGCTCCTCTCAGCGTAGAGGTGCACCGCATCGCGTGCGCGGCTGCCGGCGACGTAGGACCATTCCCGAGCCGAGAGGTTTTCATGCGCTAGCACGTAGGCGCGCTCGACACTCGCGCCCTGGGCCTTGTGCGCGGTGAGGGCGTAGCCGTGCTCGATGTGCGGGTGCTCAGCCATGCTAAAGGTGCGGACCTTGCCGGCATCGAGCTTCGCGGTGATCTCAACATCGCCGCGCCGCTCGGTGATCGCGGTCACGGTGCCTAAGTCCCCATTCATCATGCCGAGCAGTTTCGCATTTCTCGTGATGACGATTCGATCCCCTTCGGCGAGTGCGAGCGGACCATTGTCCGTTTCGACCTGACGCTCGTATTTCAGCTCGCCTTGTTCGTGGAGTTTCTCGCGCGCCAGGCGATTGAGCGCGCGCACATCGGTGCGAGTGGCACCTAACATCAAGTCCTCGCCGGGTTGCTTTGCATCCCGCGTGCGGCCCCAGTCGCGCACGAGCTCCTGCATCGCATGATCGCGATCCTCCGCCGCGTGCAACCGGCCACGCTCTTGCAGCGAGTCAAGCGCGGCGCGGGTATCGCCGCGCGCAAGCGCTTGGACCATGGCGCGCTCGCTCTCATGGCGCTGCCGGCGGATGTCGGTCAAGCGCGCCGCGCCCACCTCGCGGCTTACCCGCTCGAAGAGCTGGCCGGCTTCGATCGGTTGCAGTTGATTCGCATCGCCCACGAGTACGAGCTTGGCATGTGCCTTGTCGGTTTCTTCGAGTAATCGCGCGAGCTGCCGCGAGCCGATCATGCCGGCCTCATCGATCACGAGCACGGTCCGATCGGTGAGCTGATCGCGTCCGCTTTTCAGGTCGGCGAGCAATGAGTGCACCGTCTGCGCCCGCAGGCCGCTGCCTTCGCTCAACCCTTTAGCCGCTTTGCCGGCGAGCGCTGCCGCACGCGGCTCATACCCGGAGGCCTCCCACACTTCGCGCGCGGCGCCGAGCAGGTGACTCTTGCCGGTGCCGGCGAGGCCTTCGAGGTTACTCAGGCGCGCGGGACCCGTGAGATGATCGAGCGCGACGCGTTGCTCCTCCGAGAGCGGGCGGTTTTTGATTGCCGCTGCGGTTGCACTCGCATCCACGTGATAACTCGCATCCTGGGCCAACCGTGTGGCGCGATCGAGGGCACCACGCTCGATACCGAGAGTCTCGCGCGTGGTGTAGCGGTGTTCGTTGAGTTTCACGAGCCTCTCGTCGGCCGCGATCCTCTGCATCGTCTCCTCGATTCTCCTCAAGCCGCCGCCGGCCACTTGCGCCGGCTCCGCGACCGCGCGCGCGATGTCGGCGAGCGTGAACGTGCTGTGCGAGGCGCTCACCCGTTCGATCACGGCCGCGGTGTCGATCGCTTGTTGTTCGTGGGCGCGTGTCGCGCGCAACTCGGTCAAGGTTTCGGCGGCAACGCCCAGCTCTTGCGCTTCCTCGCGCCAGCGCGCGCGCAATGTCGTCGGGCTCGTTGCTTCCTTCTCTTTGCGCGTGTCGAGCGCGGCAAGTTCCGCTGCTTTCGCGCTCGTCGTGCCGCGCTCGGCCATCGCCGTCTCGATCTGCACGCGGCGCTTGGAGAAGTGGCGCTCGATGTCACGCGGCATCTCTTTGAGCCGCATGCTGCCTTTCACGTCGGGCGCGATCTCATAGCCTTGGGCTCGCAGCTCCTCGGCCAGCTCCGCCCGATACGCGGCGCCCAAGGCCATCTTCCACTCGTACAGCGGTTTGGTTTCAAGGGTGCCGTAGCTGCCGTCGTCGCGCGCCGCGACATTGAGCACAAAGGCATGCGTGTGCAGTTGCGGGTCGGCCTCGCGGCTCGTGCCGTGCAGGTAGGTGGCGATGATCGGCCGCGCACTCTCGCGCTCGATCCCATCATGGCCTCGGCGGGTGATGAAGAGATTTTGCTCCTCGGCAAAGCGCAGCGTGCGTGTCACCGCGAGTGTGTGAGCGCGCTCGATCGCCGCGCGCTGCTCCGGCTCCGCGATCCCCCACACGACCGAGACCGATTTCGGCGCCGAGAAGGTTAAGTCCCACCCCGGCCTGTGGTGTTCGCCGGCTCGCTGCACGAGGGGCTCGCCGCTTTTCGGATCAAGACCGGCGGCTAAGTGATCGAAGGCTTGCTCGGTGACTTCGCCGGAGAGATGTAATTCGGTGGCACCGCTCCCCAACCATACCCCGCGCGCCTGGCCGCTCTCGGCGTAGTAGTCCTCGGGGCCGCGATTTGCGCCGTCGCGCTCGCCTTCAAGGTAGGCGCGGATGCCGGAGGCGCTGGCGCTGCGGGAGCTGATCGAGAGCATGTTGTTAACCTGTCAGTTGCGCGGCCACATGGATAAACCTATCGATATCGAGCGTGGCTTTCCAGTCCTTGTTACCTTGAGTTCCATAGAGATGGACCATGGGCTTTAGCGCAAAGCCTCTGCGTGGCTGGTCAGAGACGTAATGGAAGTTGATCGAACCACAGTGGATAACCTTGTTGCAAGCCTCCCTGATCGTTAAGGGCTTGCTGCTAGGATCAGTGGGGTTGAGCGTTCCAACACTTGTGTCCATGCCGTCGAGCCAGTAGTCGGCGCGCGATGGATTCTGATCCATCGCATTGCGGATCGCGATGACGACTCCAAGCAATGCTTGACCGATCTGATGTTCTTGGAACTGCTTTCGCAAGTCCACCAAAGCGTGGCCCTCAAGCGAGTCAAACACTGGACTTGCATAGACCATACACCCCAAGAGATAGAGTTGATGGTCGAGGTATTCGCTCGATATTCCAAGCCCCTCATTCCACGGAGACTGACGCAGGTCCAGTTCACTCATGGGGTCGAGCTTCCGTGAGCCGTGCACGCGCTAAAATCGCATCCGCATCGAGGGCGGGCGGTGCACTCGGCGGCGGGCTCGATGTCGGCGCCGGTGGCGGCAGCGCCTCGATCTTTGGTTTCGCGGCCACGAACGGCTCGACATTCTTCTCGCGTTTGATCAACGGGATTTTCACTCGCCGCACGATGTCTTGACCGCTCAGGCGCAGATACCCGATGCGATTCGCAAGGCCCTGGATTTCCGATCCCAACACCAGCCGCTCGACGTGCCGCTGCTCGGTGACGGTGCGGTGCTTACCCTTGGCGATCGATTCGCGCAGCACCTCGCACTCGCCCAAGTGTTGGCTCGCGTACTCGGCGGTCTCCGGATCATTCGCACGCAAGATCAGTTGCGAGGACAGACACGAGAGGAGCGTCTGCGCGCCGTCCTTGCCGTACACATCGCGCAACTGCGACACCGATTGCAGCCCCATGATCGAACACAGGCCATACTTGCGCCCCTTGGTGAGCGCATCGCTCAAGCTCTGCACGCGACCCAAGCTCGCCACCTCATCGAGCATCAACCAACGCCGTCGCACCCGATCCGCCGGCAGCGAGAGCGTGGCATTCACCGCCTCGCCGATCCACGCGGCTAAGAGCGGCCTCAGCGCCGCCGCCTGGTCCTCCCGGTACGAGAGCCACAGCCACCCCTTGCCCTCGCGCACGTGGCGGCGGATCGACCAGCTTTTAGCTCCAGCGTCTTTCGGCAGATAGCTGTACGGGGCGAGGTAGCTGCCGACGATGCCGCGCACGCTCGCGAGCATCCGTTCGGCGCCCTCGTGGAAGAGCGCCTGCGCGGGCAGCCCCTCCACCAGATTTTTGAGTTCCTCGATGCCGGCGAGCGTCAACGCGTTGAGCAGCGCCCGATTGGTGGTCTCGCCCCGATCCCACAGGCGCTTGAGCACGGCACTGATGAGCGCCTGGCTGTAGACGAACCACTGCCGCTCGGTCTCGGTCTGATCGGGGATCATGCTCTTGGCAAGGCGCTCGGCATCGGCGGGGCCACTCATCTCGGCGAACGGGGACCAGGGGACCGAGCGCGCATCCAGAGGATTCAAGAGCGAGTCGCCGGTCTGCCCAAAGCCCTTGAGCGCCTCGCTCCCGATGTCGGTCAAGATCGCCGCATCGCCGCGCCCCCGGATCGCATCGAGCGTGCCCTGGATGGTCTGGGACTTGCCGGCGCCGGTGGCCCCCGTGATCAAGAGGTGCAAGGCTTCGAGCTTGCGCGGGAAGGCCACCCCGCCGATCCGCAGCCGGTGCTGATCGAGCGCCAAGCTCTTTCGTAAAGCCGGCCAGCGGTGGATCACTAAGCGGCTGCCGCGCATATGTCGGCCGCGCTGGCGCGGCTGGGAGAAGATGAGCCGGTACGCGAGGCCCGCCACGATGAGCCCGATCGCCACCTTGAACGCGATCGGGAGCCACACGGCGAGCGCGGTGCGCGCGCCGGCCGGCAGCCAGGGCAGCAAGTTGACGAGGCCCTGGCCGGTCCAGAGCATATGGAGCGTCTGCAGGAAGGTGGGCGCCGGATTCATCGGCGGCCAGCCCCCGGCTTAGCACTCATCAGGTGCACGTTCAGCGCCTCGATCAGCGCTCGCATGGTGTGCTCGTGCCGCTCGATCACCCGGTCGGCCTCGCGCTTCACGCCCGCCGTCATCTCGGCGGCGAGCCGCTGGTGCTCGGCGCGGTGGGTGGCTTCCTCCTTGCGGTGCGCCGCTTCCGTCCGCTCCTGGTGCAGGTAGGCACCGATCGCCTCGCGGATCACGCTGGTCAGGTCCGTCTCGCGCGCCTCCGCCAGCTCCTTGAGCGCCGCCAGTTCCCGCTCGCTCAAGCGCAGCGTGACCCGGGCGCCGAGGCCTTTTTTCCTGAACAGAGCGTCAGACACGTCAGACACGGCTTTCTCTCGGGGGATTTGCCCCCATGCGAGGCGGCTTGAGGTGGTTTGTCAGACGCCATGTCTGACACGCCAAGGGATTGTGGCACCAAGGAAAGCCGCTTCCAAGGGGCGCTTGGGACGGGGGTTTGTCTGCCATCGGCTGATGCGTCGGGTGTGCCATAACCATTTCCCCCCGACCCTGAGCCGCCGCTGACCCCGCCAAGCCGACCGGCCACCGCCGCCACCCGGGCGCGATGCCGCTCCGCCGCCCTCAACACCTATGACACACTGGGCGCTGTTCCTCCTCGTCGGAGCCCCCATGACTGACCGTCCGCCGATGCCCAAGGAGACGGTGGCCACCCGCGCCGCCTTCCGCGCAGGCGTCAAGGGGCTGCGCTACACCGAGAACCCCGATCCAGATTTCGACATCCCCGTCGCGACCGATACGGTGCCCGGGGCGAACGAGAGACACTTCGAGACCATCGAGCGCCTGCCGGGGCTCTCCGACCCCGAGGCGGCCTACGAGGTCGGGCGGGCGCTGCGCATGATCGGCCACATACTCGACAGCCAGCACTCCCCGGTCGAGCACGGCCGACATTTCTTGTCCCAGCTCGCCAACGCCGTGCTGACCTTCGCGTTACGCGGCGAGCGCCAGCCCTGGGGTGCTGAAGATACGGCTTTCGTGTTTCGCGAGACCTTCAAAGCCGCACCCACCGACGCCCAGAGGGCGGACGACGCGATCCTCACCTTCGCGCGCAAGCGGCCGGTCGTCAAAACGAGATAGCGTTGCGCCCGCTGAACTCCCGCCGATCACTTTCATGACACCCCAAGCCGCTGGTTAACTGCCCCCGCCAAGCGGCGCGCTCTTTCCATACTTGGCTAAATATTCGGCGGCAAGCTTCTGTCCATCGTCCACCTGGTGTGGGGTCATACGAGCCGTTAAATCGGATGCAGCTTTGGTAGCACCAGTCAGAGTAAACCAAGCGTAGGCCTCGGGAAGATTGCTGAGTGGATCATCGCTTGGTAAGCGGCTAAGAAAGCCAGCCAGTGTGGTCCGCGCGAGCCGATGGCCTTGCCGAGCACTCTTTCTCAGCCAGTCTAGTCCGGCTGCGTGGTCATTTTTGCGATCGTGCCCGCTAAAAAGTATAAGCCCGTATCCAAATTCGGCCTGCGCATTGCCAGCATTTGCCGCTCGTTCACACTCGTTAAATTCGTTAGCCTTAGTACCGTCCCGATACGCCACCGTGCACGGATCATCTGCCGCGTACAACGTCGGACCTGGGAGTCCCAGGAAAATTACAATGGCGAAGATAGCCCGGTAATCACACTTGTTAATCGAGCAGCTACTGTCAGTACCCACTCGCGACTTCATTGCTTCTGCCCTTTGTTGCAGCAACTACCTGAACTAATCCCCTTTTCGCAGAGCTCGGCACAGTCGGAAACAACCCCTTCTCCGCCGTCACCAGTTATTCCATTGATTGCCCCCATGGCACCAGCCCCCATCTTTTTGAGCCAATCATTCAAAATGCTGGCGCAGTCTCCGTAGAGGTCTATGGGGTCGCGGCTCTTGCCGCAATTCTGAGCAATGCACTGAGCCCCAAAGCCTGCCGCAAGCCCTTTCGTCGTAATTTCCTCTGGGGTCTTCTCCTTGAACAAATCCCAGAACCAATCAAATCGGCCTAAGCCGGTCGGATCTTTCAGCTTTACGGGGTCATCGTCCACGTAGGCATAAGTCGAGTAGCTCCCACCTGCCAGCCCTATAGGATCGGACTCGATGTATCTTCCGGTCTGCGGGTCATAATCTCTGAAGTAGTTCAAGTTGAGACCGGTCTCGGCCTGATAGTACTGTCCCGGGAAGCGCAGGTTGTAGACAAAGGTGCCGAGACCGGCCGGATTTTGATTGGGCGCAACGATTCCAAATGGGTCCGTGTCCCAGCGCCACGCGACGGCGTTATCCGAGGATCTCGTAATTACGCGTGGCGCGTTCAATTGGTCGGAGTGCACATAGTAGATGCTAACGCCGCTGCCGTTCGGCTGCAAAGTCGCAACGGGAACATCGCCCATCCACACTGTTTCCTCGATCAAGGCTCCGGTGCTCGAATATTCGCCCAACAGGTGTCCCGACTCGTCGTACATCAGGAGGGTTGTGCCGCCGTTCCCGGATTTCTGCACCATTTGCCCGAGCGCGTTGTAAATATAATCTGCGGTGCCGCCCGGGAGGTTGGCGATACTCACCCGGCCGCGCTGATTGATGGTGAATGAATCATTGGCATAGCCCGTCGTATTGCCCGCTGCGTCATAGCTGTAGGCGCGTGTGAACGCGCCGGTGACGGAGCTCAGTTGATTGCTCGTGGTGGATGGCGCGAAGGTTGAGGCGTTCGACCCGGTTTGGCTCAAGCGGTTCCCGTTGGGGTCGTACGTCCAGCCAAGCGTGGTGCCGCTCTCCGAGGCCGAGGTCAGCCGATCCAGGTTGTCGTAGTCCAAAGTCCACGTGTTGGCACTGTTCACGGCGTCCGTGATGCCGGTAATGCGGAAGGCGTTGTCATACCCGAAATTGATCGCATCCCCCGCGGTGCTGATCTGGGTAATCTTCGCATCCGTGTCGTAGGTTCGACTGACCGTGGTCGCATTGCCCCAGGTCCACCCGCTCACCGGCCCAAAGGGGAAATAGGTTACCCCGCTTGCAATTGTCGTACCGTTTACAGCCATGGATGTTATTTGATGATTGGTGTAGCCGTAAGTAACCGTCTGACCGGATGGGGTCACCAGAGTAACTAGATCTCCGTTGCTATAAGAGTAACCGACTGACTGAGTGATTGTGCCGACGGTCTGGCCCTTGCCAGTCACCCGCCCCAACGGGTCATAGGTCCAAGCGAGGGTGTGATTGGCGTCCGAGGCCCCGGTCAGTCGACCGACGCCATTGGTCCCCGCATCGTAGGAAAAGTTAATGGTCTGGTCGCTGTAAGCGACTTGGGTCACTCGATCGAGGGCATCGTACAAATACGTCGCGATCGCGCCGCGCGCGTCCGTCGCAGTGCCTAAGTTCCCGCCAGAATCGTAGGTATTGGTCGTCGTGCCCGTATCGGGGCTCGTTTGCTGCATCAAATTGCCGAAGCCGTTGTGGCTGTAGCTCGTGATTAACGTGCGTGGGTCGATCACGGAGGCGATATTGTCATTTGCGTCGTAGCCTAACTGCGTCACCCCGCTATTCGGATCGGTGATCTGGATTAAACGATTGAGCGCATCGTATAGGTTGGCAGTATTTCGCGAGAGTGGCGCCGCGACCGAGACTTGATTGCCGTTGCTGTCATAACCATAGGTGGTCGTGACCGCCGAGGTGCCCGCCGCGTTCACGTCTTGGTATAGCTCACTCAACGCATTGAACACTTGCGTGTGCGTGCGACGGAGCGTATTCGACGGGTCGTACGTATTAACGGCGGTGCGATTCCCCGCATTATCCAACGTGTAGCTCACGTAGTTGCCGGCGCCGTCGGTGACCATTGTCAGTCGATGTGCCGCATCGTAGGTATTGGTCAGAGTGCTGCCATCCGGCAGCGTGACAGTCTTCAGGAGTCCCGTTGGATAATAGCTGTAGCCCGTGGTCTCGGTGCCGATTTGCCGAGAGGTCAATCGCAGGCGGGCGTCATAGGTTATCGTCGTCACGACCCCATTCGGATCTGTAATCGAGAGCGGCTGCCCGTGCGCATTGTAGGCGTTGAAAGTTGTCGTGTGACCGAGCGCGTCCTGAATGGTCGCGATCTGCCCGCACTGATATCCCGTGGTGCAAGTGTAATACGTGTAATTGGTCGTGCTGTTGACGTCAGTGCGAGGACCCTTGGCGGTCAACACCTGGCCGAAACTGTTGTAGGAATAGCTCCAAACTCTCGGTGAGCCCGAAGCGGTCGCGCTGAATCCCGAACCCCCTGTCGCGTCGGTTGTCGCCTGCTCCGATCGGGAACACACGACACCGATGGGGTTGACACCAACTTTGGCGGTGCTGGGCGCACAATACACACCGCCATCGCCGTTGTAGACCCAGGTCGTGATCTTGAGCGGCTCAGCTCGTTCGGCGGGGAGATGCCATATGGGATGCCATTGGGTGAGGATCTTGCGCTCTACCGTCCCTGCCCTCGGCACGTAGGTAGAAATGTTCGTGGGGCAAGTGCTGGCCGGCGCCATCCCTTCGACTCGCCCAGTTTCCAAGTTTCGTGTGAGATCGAAACCGAAGCACTTGACATTCCCGTTCAAATCCGTCGATTTAGAGATATTGCCATTGGCATCGTAGGACAATGAATAGCTTCCCGCCGGCGAGCCACTGGCCGCCGGTTGGGTGACCGTGGATAACCGATTGCGCCCGACGTTGCTAACAAACGTTCGCCCCCGCGCCGCGCCCAGCGGATCAATGAGTGCAACGCTTTGAATACGGCCCGATGCGAGAGTATTGGTCATCGAGTATTGCCCGACACCGCCCGCCAATGCGGTCTGAATCGCCGTACCGCTCGTGTTGTACCAGGTGGTGTCATAGCGAGAGCCGTTCTCGTCAATCACCCCGGTCAACGCATTGGGAAGACTGGTACCAGCGGTATACGTTGACTCGTTATAGAGATATGACTCAGCAAACGTGTCCGGATACGTGACAGAAGACAGGACCATGTACTTGCTGCCAAGCGTATAGGTATAAATGCCGCCGTTCGGATCGGTCATCGTGTGAAGGACGTTGTTCACGTAGGCAAATGTGAGGCTCTTGCCGAAAGAATCCGTAACGCTCAGCAATTGAGCCGGGAAGGTCGGTGCACCGCTCCCGGTGGCGTAAGTCATGGACACCACGGTGCCTTCGCGATAGGCAATTGACGACAGATTGCCGTAGGCGTCATATGCCTCCAGAGAATCGTTGACGGCATTGGTGTACTGCCATCCAATCACGGTCGAGCCGCTGAGTAGCTGCACCAACTTGTCGTTGACATCTGCATCCGATGTCCACGTCCCACCGGTGAGTTTGAAGGTAAATACCCTGCCGTCCGGACGGGTGACTGCAACTGACGTTGAGGAAATCGGGTTGATGGAAGTCCCGTAGTTAAGCATCCATGCGGTCGCGAGATTCGTTGCAACACCCGCAATCGGGGCGCTGTTGTATACCCTCACGAATTGCAATGGATTGGGACCTGGCGTTTGATAGTCGGTAACCGTTCGGAACTTGTTTCCGATGGACAGGGCAATCGGTTCGCCGGCTATCGCGCTCTTATCCGTGCATTGGCAACCGACGTCTTTTGGTGATGTTGGACCAGAGGCAGGAAGCACAGCCAAAACATACGGCAGCGAGTGTCCCGAGTCCTCAACCGACGGGCAGTGATAGATCGGATTACAGCTAATCGTTATTGTGTAATCGCAGTACACCGTACTACCCGGATATCCGCCCGTCGGAGTTCCCTGCCAACTTGAAGCCAACGCGTGTCCACCGCTTAGCGTGCCAGTCGCTCCGAGTCCGTACGCCTGCGAATAATTGTCAACTTCACCGTTCCTCACTGCACACGCTGCGTTGGGAGACGGCCATGGACCCCACGGATAGTAGTTACCTGCGCCCCACTGCACTGTCCCATAGGACTGTGCACCTGCGGAGAAAGCTGCGAAAACTCCGACGAGTGCCGCGATCACGGTCAGAAATCGCGCAGCTCGAAGTGGACCGATACGCGCATCAAGATTAAATACAACAAGTGCGATTGTTCTCAGCGCGTTGATCTTGCGCATGACATCCCCTCTGTTTATCCATTCCGTCCGAAGGCAGCGGCGGGTTGTCCACGGTTCCGCCTGAAGGCTGCGCCTCTCTTTGGAAGAGGCGACGTTTCTCAGCCGAAACCCTCAAGGCTTTCATGAAATGTCTGTAACACTGGCGGCGAATCCGACGCCCGACGTAGTGCGGCTGGCCGTGAATTTAGCGCCGATCTTGGCTCGGCCACCGCGGCTTCGTAACTTCGACCGCTCGCGCCATGCATCTTTTCTGACTGCACTTCGAGCAGCGCAGTCGGCGCACGATGTCGGCGAGGTTCGCATGCAAGCCGGCGAACGCGGCCAAGGTGTGCGGGTTGCACCGTCGCGTGTGGCCGCAGGCGCACGTCAGGAGAATTGAGTACTGTCCGAACTCATTGGACCGTTTCTCGACTTTGAATCCGCGGCGGATGCAGCCGATTTGCCGATTTTGCGAAAGGCGAGGGCGCGCCGTCCATCCGGTACTGGCGCGGACAAAGTACTGTATAGGAACGCGCATTTTTGCAAATCGATTGTGCGCTGATAGATCAGGCGGCCGCCATCGGCGAGTTTCTTGGACTTTCTCCCCGCGGTGGAATGGGCGTCGAATCGATGAGCCTCGACGTCAGCGCAGCCGCCAATTTCATGGGGCACTTTTCGACGCGGTTCCTCAGTTGCCCCCAACTGTGCCTACGGCGGGCACAAACCATGACGAAACCTGCCAGCCGAGCGGCTAATTGGTCGATTTCGTCACATTTGGGGTATTTGGTGCCCAGGAGAGGACTCGAACCTCCACGAATTGCTCCACTGGTACCTGAAACCAGCGCGTCTACCAGTTCCGCCACCTGGGCAAGATGGGTCCTTGGGCTTAAGGCGCGGAAATGTACGCACTGCTCCGAGGCTTGTCAACGAAGGGGTTGGCGGTCGCTGGAACCTGGGACTCGGAATGAGCGATCATGGCTTATGAGCAATACGCGGGATGATTCGCCGCCGACGCCGGAAGATAGGGCCCTGAGGCAGCAATTTCTGCTCGGCATGAGCCATGCCGCCTGTACCGTCAATGTGGTGACCACGGACGGCGTTGCCGGGCGGCACGGAGTGACGGTATCGGCCATGGTGTCCGTATCGGCGGATACCCCGCAACCGACGCTGCTCGTGTGCATCCACCATTTGAGCCCCGTGGTCGCTGCGCTGCTCGAGAACGGCGTGTTCTGCGTCAACGTGTTGCGCGACGATCAGGCGCATATCTCCGACAACTTCGCCGGGCGCAGCGGGGCTCATGGGCCCGCCAAATTCAATTGTGCGACGTGGACGACGCAGGTGACCGGCGCGCCGCGCGTGGTCGACTCGCTGGTGGCATTCGATTGCAGGGTCACGGCGAGTGAGCGGGTGGGATCGCACTTCGTGGTGTTCGGCTCTGTGCAGGACATCTTCGTGGCCGGCACGGGCGCACCGTTGATCTATGCCAATCGCGCCTACGGAGTGACGCGCCGATTTCATCAGCGGCGCTCGCGTCGCGGGGTCGCGGCGGGCACCCTCGCCGTCGGCTGTGAGCAGGTGCTCGCGCCCTACATCGTGCCCGCGCTGGTGGCGCGCCTGACCAAGCTGCACCCGGAAATTGCCCTGACCTTGGTGGAATCGGACCATGAGCATCTGATCGCGAGTCTGCGGCGCAGCGACACGGAGATTGCGCTGCTCTATGACTTCGGCCTCGGCGAGGATTTGCAGGTGGAACGGCTGGCGGAGCTCACGCCCTATGTGCTTCTGCCCGAGGGTCATCCATTGTCTGCCGCGTCCGCTGTTGCACTACAGGACTTGATGCAGGAGCCCTTGGTGCTGCTCGATACCGAGCCGAACCGGACTTATATATTGTCGCTGTTCCGGGATTGCGGCCTGGATCCTCCGCAGATCGGCTATCGCTCGCGCTCCTTGGAAATGGTGCGCGGCCTCGTGGGTCATGGGCTCGGCTACAGTCTCTTGGCCACCAAGCCGGCGAATAACATGACCTATGACGGCCGTGCGCTGGTGGCGCGGCCGCTCTCGAGCGCTGTCAAGAACAGCGCGCTCGTCATTGCGGCGCTGCGGGGCCGTTCCTTGAGCACCATGGCGGTGGAATTCGCCGATCATTGCCGCTCGCTTTTCGGGATCAATCCGGCGCATCCGGCCTCGCACGGCAGGGCATCGCCGGCTCAATATGCGCCCGGCGAGGCGCAAAGCTGATACCCTGCCGGGTCGATTTGCACACCCACCGAAGGATTACAACACCCTCCTATGAGACGACGTGGACCCACGGGCTCGCGGCCGAATTCCGGCCGGACCACCGCTCCGAAGGCTGACTGGCGCGGCGAGGATCCCAATCTTGAGTTGGAGAAGTTGCGTTACGCGGACCCCATCGCCAGCCGCGAGCTCCTGTTGAAACATTTGGCGGAGGCGCCGGAGCCCCTGACCGCGGCCCGCCTCGCCAAACGCCTCGGCTTGCACAGCCACGCGCAGCGCGATGCGCTCGCGAAGCGGCTCGCCGCCATGGTGCGTGACGGGCAGGCGATCGAGGGACCGAACGGCTTCGCAACCGCGGGTGAGGGCGAACGCGTGGCGGGCCGGGTGCGCGGCCGTGCGAGCGGCGAAGTGCTGGTGATGCCGGACGACGGCTCGGCGCCGTTGGTGCTGGCGCGCGCAGATACGGCGACGCTCATGCACGGCGACCGCGTCGAGGTTCTCGCCGTCGGCATGAACGAGCGCGGACGCCGCGTCGCGCGCTTGATACGGCGCGTCGGCGATGCGCCGTCGCGGATCGGCGGCATCTGGCGCGCGGATCACGGCGGCGGCAGGATCGCCGGACACGTGGTGCCGGAGGATCCCGGCCACTGGTACTCCATCGAAGTGGCCATGCGGGACCGGCACGGCGCGGAAGACGGCGATCCGGTGGTTGCCGATGTCACCAAGCGCCCACAGGGCGAATCCGCAGCGCAGGGGCGCATCGTCGAAGTGCTGGAGAACCTGCGCCCTTCGGATCTGGCGGCGCGCTTCGCCATCCTGCGCCACGATCTGCCGCAGGAGTTTCCGCCCGAGGTGGTTCAAGAGGCGAATCGATTTGCTGCCGAAGTTCAGGCGGCGGACCGCACCGGCCGCGAGGACCTTCGCGAGACCCCGCTGGTGACCATCGACGGCGAGGATGCCAGGGATTTCGACGATGCGGTTTACGCCGAGGCGCTGCGCGGCGGCGGCTGGCGGCTCATCGTCGCCATCGCAGACGTCAGCTACTACGTACGCTACGGCAGCCCGCTCGACCTCGAGGCGCGCTCGCGCGCCACGTCGGTGTATTTCCCGGACCGCGTCATTCCGATGCTGCCGGAGCATCTGTCCAATCATCTGTGCTCGCTGATGCCGCGCGTCGAGCGCCTGGCCTTCGTCTGCGACATGCGCATCAGCAAGTCCGGCAGGCCGGGCAAGACGCGATTCTACGAAGCGGTGATCCGCTCGCACGAGCGGCTCACCTACGATCGTGCCTGGGCTTACCTGGAAAATCCGGTTGGACCCGCGGGCGACGGTCTGTCGCCGCAGGTGCGCACCTCGCTGCAAACCCTGTACGCGGTCTATGGCGCCCTCAAGGAGGCCCGCGAAGCACGCGGTGCGCTCGATTTTCGCGGCGGCGAGGTCAAGGCGCGCATCGGCGGCGACGGCAAGATCGAAGGATTCTTCGCCGTGACGCGCAACGATGCGCATCGCCTGATCGAGGAGTGCATGATCGTCGCCAATGTCGAGGCGGCGGTGGCGCTGCGGCTGGCCAAGGTGGGGAGCCTGTACCGGGTCCACGGCCAACCGGAGGACAAGCGGGTCACGGAGCTGCAAAAGGTGCTGAATGCGCTGCAGGTGGGCACGGCCTTTTCGGAGAAGCCCACGCCGCGCGAGTTTCGCCAGTTGGTGGAGCGCCTGGCCGCAAGGCCCGACGGTCAGCTGCTCGAGAGCCTGGTGATCCGCTCGCTTGCTCAGGCCGTGTATCAGCAAACCAATATCGGCCATTTCGGTCTGGCTCTGGAAGAGTATGCGCACTTCACGTCGCCGATCCGACGGTATCCGGACTTGCTGGTGCATCGTGCGATCAAAGCCGCGGCGCTGCCGAATTCGGCCTCCGGACACCGCTATACGACGGCGGAATTGCAGACCTTGGGCGCCGAGAGTTCGCAGCGCGAGCGTCGTGCGGACGACGCATCGCGCGACGTGATGGGCTACTTGAAATGTCTCTATCTGCAGCCGCGGGTCGGCGAAACCTTCGATGCGACGATCACCAGCGCGCTCGAGTTCGGCCTGTTCGTGCAGTTGAAGGAAATGCCCATCGACGGATTGGTGCACATTTCCGCCATCCCCGGCGACTATTGGGAGCTGGAGGCGGGCGGCATGGGACTGGTGGGCCGCGCGAGCGGCAGGCGCTGGCAATTGGGCGACGCCGTGCGGGTGCGCCTGAACCGGGTCGATCTCACCCAGCGTCAAATCGATTTCGAGCTGCTCGATGCGGAAGGGTCCGCGGGTCACGGCACGGTGCGCGCCCCAAGGCGCGGAGGCACACCGCATCGCGGAGCCGCAGGCCAACGCGGCGGGCGGGGCGGCGGTCGCAGTGGAGGCGGGAGGCGCGGGCGCGGCGGGCGTGGCTGATTCGAAGCGCAACTTCGTCTATGGCCTGCACGCCGTCAATGCGGTGCTCGAACGCGCGCCCGAGCGCCTGCTCGAACTCTGGATAGCGCAGCCGCGCGATGATGTGCGCACGCGCGAATTGCGCGACCGCGCGCAGGCCTTGGGGGTTCGGGTGCAATCCGCGGGCGGCGAAGCCCTGCTCAAACTCGTGGGCGACGTGGCGCACCAGGGGGCCGTGGCGGCGGTGCGGCCGCTTCGCCCCTGGGATGAGCACGATCTCATGGAAGCATTAAGTCAAACGGCGGGAGACCCCCTGCTGCTGATTCTCGACGGGGTCACCGATCCGCACAACTTGGGCGCATGCCTGCGCACCGCAGATGCCGCGGGTGCTCATGCCGTGCTCATCCCCAAGGATCGTGCGGCGGCCGTGGACGGCGTGGTGCGCAAGGTCGCGGCGGGCGCCGCCGAATTCGTACCGGTGGCGAGTGTCACCAATCTCGCACGCGCCATCGATCTGCTCAAGGAGCGCGGGATCTGGGTGGTGGGAACCGACGGGGAGGCGCCGCAGACCCTGTATGCGGCGGATTTGAAGCGGCCGCTGGCCCTGGTGCTGGGAGCCGAAGGCACCGGCATGCGCCGTCTGACCCGGGAGCGCTGCGATTTCGTCGTGCGAATCCCCATGGCCGGCCAGGTTGCGTCGCTCAATGTGTCGGTGGCCGCCGGAATCGCCCTGTTCGAGGCACGGCGCCAGCGGACGGGAGTAATTTCCAATCCAAGTATGAGTCTGAGCGAGGGGTGATTCCGGGGTTTCAGGCGGCTGATTTCGATCGGTTGGAGAAGGACTTAAATAATCGGGCTTTGGCCTGGTTGAGGCGTTCGGCGGCATCATTATCGCTGATCGAATGGGCCAGCGTATCGAGATCTTCGAAGCGGATTCCGGGCTTCAGATATTGCTCTGCGGTGGGCATCGACTTGAGCTTCTCGTAGGGAGTCATCATGAGTTTGTAGGGGTAGCGTTTTCGTTGCCGGCCCTTGGCGTCCGTGATGGTTTCGGGGAACAGGCAAGGGCGATGGAAGTTGATGTAGGGATTGAGCTGGTCGCGACAAAAGTCATTGACCACTCGGGCGAAGCGCTGCGGAATATGGCTGTATCCGAAGTGTTTGCGCACGATTGAGCCGTTCTTCGATTCCGCCTGTGCGTTGTCGTTGCTGCTGCGCGAGCGCGATTTGGTGTGCTCTTCGATGAGCAGTTTATTGAGCAGTTCGGCGACGTACCGGTTGATGTATTCGGAGCCGTTGTCGCTGTGAAAGCCGCGGATCACGAAGGGAAAGCTCGAGAGTATTTCCTCCAACACCGGGATCAGATACGCCTCGCTGATGCGCTCGCACGTGGCGACGGCCTCGAACTGCGTGACGCAGTCCACCGCATTGATGTGATAGATGCCTTTCAGGCCGTCCTGATCGCCCTGGTGCACGCTATCGACCCGCAGGTAGCCAGGCCGGTTATTCGGCGCCGGCGCACGCCGGGTGCCGATCGGGATCGTCACGGGGCGAGTTTTGGTCCAGCGC
Organism: uncultured Gammaproteobacteria bacterium; assembly: GCA_963702735.1. Classification (GTDB taxonomy): domain Bacteria; phylum Pseudomonadota; class Gammaproteobacteria; order Steroidobacterales; family Steroidobacteraceae; genus Bog-1198. The sequence goes on from CAVPDW010000007.1 coordinate 22,774, forward strand.
TGGCGGTGGCACTGATAACCCTTGCGCTGACGCAGGTTGTACAGGTGGGCCACGGAGATCGCCGCCAGGCGTTCGTAGCGCGGATCGCCGAACAGGCGCCACGCCCGCTCCATGAGCTTCTTGGTGGCAGGCCCCGAGAGCGTGCCGTGCAGAGAATCGGTGTGCGCCAGCAGCAGCACGTCGGCTAGGGTATAGACGCTGGCAAAACTGGTGCGCGAGCCGCGGTAGCGCTTCACGAGCGGCGTTCGGTCAGCCCCGCGCTTGACCAACCGGGTCAACTGCTGACGTGAATAGCCGCTCACCCGTTCGAGGAAACGCAGCACCACGGCCTTCTCTGCGCGCTTCAAGCGTGCGTAGCTAAACCGGCGCACCGTGCGGCCGATGAAGCCGTACCGCTCCTCGGCGGCGACCCCAAAATCCACCGCCGTGGTGCCGTCCAAAAAGGCCTGTAACTGCCCCAGGGTCTGTAATTGTCGGTCGTTCATCTGGATCACCATGCTTTGCATCATGATCGATCCCAGCTACCTGCTCAGACTCATACCCCGTTGGAATCACACCCCTCTCTCCAGACTCATACCCCATTGGATAATGCTACGGGTTGACCTTGAGGGTCCCCAACGAGTATCCTTCGCGCTCTTTTTCGCCGGCTGACCGGCTTACTCCTTGCCTCACCGCTCGCAACGGGAGGCTTAAATCCTTAGGGAGATACAATGCGGCATTATGAAATCGTGCTCCTGGTCCACCCGGACCAGAGCGAGCAAGTTCCTGCGATGGTCGATCGCTACAAGGGCATGATCAGTGCCGGCGGCGGTGCGGTGCATCGTTTCGAGGACTGGGGCCGGCGCCAGCTGACCTTCCCCATCTCCAAGGTGCACAAGGCGCACTACATCCTGCTGAACATCGAGTGCGATCAAAAGACCCTCACCGAGCTCACGGGCTCGTTCCGTTTCAGCGACGCGGTCCTGCGGAATCTCGTGGTGAAGATGGACGAGGCCGTTACCGAGCCGTCGCCCATGGCACGCGCTCCGGATGAGAATGCGCGCCGCCACGACGACTTCGGCGACGACGGCGACGACGACGACATGCCCATGGGCGTAAGATAGAAGGAGGCACACATGGCACGTTTTTTTCGCCGCAAAAAGTTCTGCCGGTTCACGGCCGATGACGTCAAGCAGATCGATTACAAGGATCTGACGACCCTCAAGAGCTACATCACCGAAACCGGCAAGATCGTTCCGAGCCGCATCACCGGGACACGCGCTCACTATCAGCGCCAGCTGCAGCTCGCGATACGTCGCGCGCGCTTCCTGGCGCTGCTGCCGTACACCGATCAGCACTAAACCGGCGGGTCAACATGGAAATCATTTTGTTGCAGAAGGTTGCGAACCTCGGCCAGATCGGCGATCGGGTCAAGGTGAAGTCCGGCTACGCGCGCAATTTCCTGGTGCCCACGGGCCGCGCCACCATGGCGACGGCCGCGAACATCGCCAAGTTCGAGGCGCAGCGCCACGAACTAGAAGCCAAGGCGAACCAGGAACTGGCCGCAGCGCAGGCGCGCGCTCTCAAGTTCGAGAACTTCAAGCTCACGATCACGGCAAAGGCGGGCGCTGAAGGCAAGTTGTTCGGCTCCATCGGCACGGCCGACATCGCCGAAGCGTCCGTCGCTGCGGGCCAGCCCATCAGCCGCAGCGAAGTGCGCATGCCTACCGGCCCGATTCGTGTCACCGGCGAGCATCAGGTGCAACTGCATTTGCACACCGATGTTGATGTGACCCTGGCGGTCACCGTCGTCGCCGAAGAGTAGCGGCCGGCATCCGCGTCCCCTAAGGGTTGCGCATGGCCGTTCGCCTCAGCAGTCATTCCTTGGGCGCCGGCGACGGCTTGCGCCTGCCGCCGCATTCCATCGAGGCGGAGCAATCCGTACTCGGCGGGCTGATGCTGGACAGCGCCGCCTGGGACCAGGTGGCCGACCGGGTGGTGGCCCAGGATTTCTACCGCAACGATCATCGGCTGATTTTCGAAGCCGTTGCAGGCCTGATCGAGCGCAACCAACCCTGCGATGCCGTCACCCTGTCCGGGCACCTGGAGAGCCAGGGAGTGCTCGATCAAGTGGGCGGGCTGTCCTACTTGGGGTCCCTCGCGCGCGACACCCCCACCGCCGCGAATATTCGCGCCTATGCGGACATCGTGCGCGAGCGCTCCGTGCTGCGCCAGCTCATCACCGCCGGGAACGGCATCGTCAGCAGCGCGCTCGAGCCTGAGGGGCGCGAGGCGCGCGAAATCGTCGACGACGCGGAGCGCGCGGTATTCGAGATCGCCGAGGCGGGCTCGCGCGGCAAGGTGGGCTTTCGGACGGTCAAGAGCATCCTGCCGGAAGTGGTGAATCGCATCGACGAGCTGTATCACTCCGACGGCAAGATGACCGGCGTGCCGACCGGATTCAAGCAGCTCGATGAGATGACTTCGGGATTGCAGCCCGGCGATTTGATCATCATTGCGGGCCGTCCCTCCATGGGCAAGACCACGCTCGCGGTCAACATCGCCGAGAATGCCGCGCTGGGTTCGAACAAGTCGGCGGCGATCTTCAGCATGGAAATGTCGGCCGAATCGCTCACCCTGCGCATGATTTCTTCGCTGGGCCGCATCAATCAAGCCAATCTGCGCTCCGGCCGCCTGCGCGAGGAAGACTGGCCGCGGATCGACTCCGCGATGACGCAGCTCGGTACTGCCAAGATCTTCGTCGATGAAACGCCGGCTCTCACTCCGACCGAGATTCGCGCCCGCGCGCGACGCTTGAAGCGCGAGCGCGGACTCGATTTGATCGTGGTCGACTACCTGCAGCTCATGCAGGTGGCGGGCACCAAGGAGAACCGTGCGACGGAGATCTCGGAGATTTCGCGTTCGCTCAAAGCACTCGCGAAGGAATTGAAGGTGCCGGTCATCGCCCTGTCGCAGCTCAACCGCGGCGTCGAGCAGCGGGTGGAGAAGAAGCCGGTGATGTCGGATCTTCGCGAATGCGTCACGGGTGAGACGCTGGTGTGCCTTGCCGACGGCCGGCGCGTGCCCATTCGCGAGCTCGTCGGACAGACACCCGAAGTGTGGGCCATGAGCGCGGATCAGAAAATCATCAAGGCACAAAGCGACCTGGTCTGGTCCAAGGGAGTGCGGCAGGTTTTTCGCATGGCGCTTGCCAGCGGCCGGTCGTTGCGTGCGACCTCCAATCATCGAGTATTCACCGGAGAGGGATGGAGGTGCGTCGGAGAGTTGGGTCCCGGCGCCCGAGTGGCCATGGCGCGGAGATTTCCTGAGATCGCCAAGCCTGTGCACTGGTCGGATGCCGAGATCTCGCTGCTGGGCCACTTGGTCGGCGACGGCAGCTACCTCAAGAACCGGCCGCTGCGCTACACCACCGCATCGGAGGCCAACAGTCGATTGGTCACCGAGTGCGCGATTGCTCTCGGCAGCAGCGTGACGCGGCATGCGGGCCGCGGCAACTGGCACCAGCTCGTCATTGCCGGCAACGGCAACCGCCGGCACGCGGCCGGCGTCGGTGCATGGTTGAAGGGTCTCGGCATACACAATCAGCGTTCGCACCAGAAGCATCTGCCGCGGGCTGTATTTCAATTCAGCGATGCGCAAATTGGACTCTTGCTCAAGCATTTGTGGGCCACGGATGGTTGTATCCACGTTCGCCCCGTGGGCCAGCGCGGTTCCTCAGGTGTTTACTTCTGTAGCTGCAGCGAACAGCTCGTTCGAGATGTGGCTGCGCTGCTGCAACGTTTGGGCATCGTCGGACGCATCCATCAAGTGAAGCAGAACAGTTACAGACCTCTCTGGTCGGTGCATGTCAGCGGTTCCGAGCAACAGGCTCTGTTCCTCGCCCGAGTCGGCGCGTTTGGTCCTCGCGAAGCGCCGGCAAAAGCTCTGGCTGCGAAACTCGCGACGACGCGCTCGAATCCGAATGTCGATACCTTGCCTCAGGAATTGTACGCGCAGCTCAGATCGTCGATGACGGCGCAGGGCTTGACCCGGCGCGAAATCGGTTCGATGCGCGGCACTGCTATTTCGAGCGACAATTTTCGGCATTCACCGTCGCGTGCAACGTTCAACTCATATGTCGATCTGCTCGACAGCGACGCGCTGAAAGTCTGGTCAAACTCTGATCTCTTCTGGGATCGTGTCGTCGCCGTCGGCCTCGAAGGCGAGGAAGAAGTATTCGACATGACGGTCCCCGGCCCCGCGAGTTGGTTGGCTGACGGCATCGTCAGTCATAACTCAGGCGCCCTCGAGCAGGATAGCGACTTGATTCTGCTCATTTACCGCGAAGAAGTGTACGACAAGAACACCACGCGCAAGGGCATCGCCGACATCATCATTGCCAAGCAGCGCAATGGTCCGACCGGCGACTTGCAGCTCACCTTTCTCGGCGAATACACCAAGTTCGAGAACTACGCGCCGGAGTCATACGCCGAGGGCGTGTTTCGATGACCCCTATGGTGAGCGCAACGGTGGATTCCGGCGCTCTCCGTCACAACCTACAGGTGGTGCGCCGATTGGCGCCCGCATCGCGCGTCATGTCCGTCATCAAGGCCAATGCCTACGGCCACGGACTTGTCGCGGTGGCTCGCGCTCTGGAGGCCACGGACGCTCTTGCGGTCGCGCGGGTCGATGAAGGCCTGGCGCTGCGCGCGGCCGGCGTCGAGACACCCATCGTGCTGCTCGAAGGCGTGTTCGACCGCGAACAACTGGATGCGGCCGCGGCGGCGAATTTCGAGCTCGTGGTGCATATCTCCGAACAGATCGAGCTGCTGCGGGCGGCGCCGGCCGGCGCGCGCTTCAAGGTATGGCTGAAACTCGACAGCGGCATGAATCGGCTGGGCTTCAAAGGGCCGGCGTTCGGCGCGGCGCATACGGCGGTGGCTGCCTTGGGGTGTGTGCAGGCCCCGCTGAACCTGTTCACGCATCTGGCATCCGCCGACGACCCTGAACTCGCAACGACGGCCGAACAACTCGCTTGCTTCGATGCGGCCACCCGTTTTCTTCCCGGCGCGCGCAGCATTGCCAACTCGGCGGGCATGCTGGGTTTCCCGCAGGCGCAGGCCGACTGGGTGCGGCCTGGCCTGTTGTTATACGGCGTTTCCCCCATTTCGGGCACCATCGGCGCGGACTACGGACTGCGGGCCGTCATGACCCTGCGATCGCACGTGATCGCGGTCAAAGACCTCTCGCCGGGAGAGCGTGTGGGCTATGGCGGCGACTGGGCCGCGGCTCGTCCCACTCGCCTGGCGGTGGCCGCGGTGGGATACGGCGACGGATATCCGCGGAGCCTGGGCGCAGGCACGCCGGTGCTGGTCAACGGCGAACGCGCCGGCCTCGCCGGCAGGGTGTCCATGGACATGATAGGCATCGACGTCACCGACCTTCACCGGGCGACGGAGCCGGGCGACCCGGTGGTCCTGTGGGGAGAAGGGCTGCCGGTGGAGGAGATCGCGGTGTGGGCGAACACCATCCCCTACGAATTGCTGTGCGGGATCAGCCAGCGCGTCGCGGTGGCTTTGCGCTGATTTTTGACGGCCCAAAAGGCTGAGTTCAAACTGCCGGGATGCGAACAGCGGCAGGGAGGTTGACCGCCATCGTCATAGCGGGCCTGTCGACGCTGCACACCGGGGCGTTCGCCGCCTGCAAGGTCGCCAAGTACGCCGAACTTCCGGTCACCATGATCGGCATGCGACCGACCATCAGCGCCAAAATCAACGGCCAAGATGCGCGGTTCCTGATCGACAGCGGCGCGTTCTACAGCATGCTGAGCGGCGCCACTGCGGCACAATACGGACTGAAGCTGAGCCCCGCCCCATTGGGTCTGCGGGTCACGGGCACTAACGGCGCCATCGATACGTCGGTGGCCAAAGTCAAGGTGCTCACTTTTGCCGGGGTGCCCGTGCATAAAGTCGAATTTCTGGTCGGCGGCAATGACCTCGGGGGAGAGGTCGCAGGCATCGTGGGCCAAAACCTATTTCGCATCGGGGACGTCGAGTACGACCTCGCCAACGGCGTCATCCGGCTGATGCGTGCCGAAGGTTGCAGACACGCGCTGCTTGCCTATTGGGTCAAACCGTCGGAGCCTTATTCCTTGATGGAAATTGCCTGGCCTACACGGCTCCAGCCGCATACCACGGGCGAGGCCTTCATCAACGGCGCCAAAATTCGCGTGCTGTTCGATACCGGCGCCTCCACCTCGGTATTGTCGCTCAAGGCCGCAGAACGCGCGGGAATCAGACCGGATTCGCCCGGCGTGACGGAAGCGGGCTACAGCACAGGGATCGGCAGAGCGTCCATGAAGACCTACATAGGTACGTTTTCCAGCTTCAAGATCGGCGATGAGGAAATCAAGAACGCCCGCCTGCGATTCGCCGACATGGGCAGCCTGGATTCGGATATGTTGATCGGCGCCGATTTTTTCCTCTCGCACCGAATCTACGTCGCGAGCAGCCAGAGCAGGTTATTTTTCACATACAATGGCGGCCCCGTGTTCAATCTGGCTGCGACGCCCGCCTCCAAGGCATCAGCTCCACCGGCGGCGGCGGAGTCCGCGCCCAACGATGCAGCGGGCTACAGCCGCCGCGGCGCCGCCTTCGCCGCCCGCCAAGACTTCGAGCACGCCCTGGCGGATCTGACCCGAGCGTGCGAATCGGCGCCGGACAATGCGCAATATTTCTATCAGCGCGCCATGGTCTATCGCGAAAGCAAGCAATCGGACCTCGCGATGGCAGACCTCAATCGGGCCCTTGAACTCAAATCAGACGACGCTGCAGCGCTGTGCGAGCGCGCAGCTTTGCGCCTGACCGGCCATGACAATGCCGGCGCGGTCGCTGATTTGGATGCGTTGGATCGCATCGCGCCCAAGGAGAACGAATTGCGGCTGTTCTTGGCAGAGGCCTATGCGCGCGTGGACCTCTCGGCGCGCTCGATCGCCGAGTACGATCTATGGATACAGTCCCACCCCGAGGACGCGGGGATGCCTCAGGCGCTGAATGGCCGCTGCCGGGATCGGGCCCTGGAGGGCGAGAATCTTCCGCAGGCGTTGGCCGATTGCAATCGCGCGCTCAAGCTCGTGGCCAAGGCCAATCCGTTCGCCGGCCGCGTCCTCGATAGCCGCGGGCTGGTTCGGTTGCGGATGGGCGATTACGATAAATCCATCGCCGACTACGATGAGTCGCTGAAGCTTTGGCCCAAGGATGCATGTCCCTGTATGGCCGGGGGGTCGCAAAGCAGCGCAAGCACAAGGTTGCGGAGGGCGAGGCCGACATGGCCGCGGCCACGGCGCTGTGGGCTTCCATCGGGGATGAATTCAAGCGGCACGGGATCGCGCCCTGAAGAGCCGAGCGAGCATCCCGCCCGTGTGACGCTTCCGCGGAAACGCCCAATTGACCGATGCGTGGATGTCGCCGCTGCGACCGCCGCCTAGCTCTCGAAGAACCCCATCTTCACGCCCGCCAACTGCACCACATCGTTGTCGTTCAGTCGCCGCGCCTGCGGCCCGATCGGCACACCGTTGACCTGTGGAAAGTCGTTTTCCTTGCCGCTGTCCACGTGCACGATGAAATAGCCCTCGGCACGGCGAGTAATGGCCGCGACCTGCACGCCGGGCCGCCCGAGCGTGGTGAGCGCCTTGGTGAGCTCCAATTCACGGCCTGCGAAGGCGCCGCTCAGCACCTGCAGCTTGGCCTTGGGGAGAGCCGTGGCATGGTCGGGCACTCCCGCGCGCTTGTTGGCGGTGATCGCCTTGGCGGCTTGGTCCACCGCCGCGCCCACCCGCCGGATGCGCTCCTCACCCTGCGAACTCGGGGTGATGACCATGGTTTTCTCGAATTCGTCCTGCTCAGCCTCGCCGTCCTGGCTGTCGACGAAACGCAGCTGGTGATGGCCGACGGTGATCACGTCGCCGTGCTGCATCGCGTGTTTCTTGATCAGCTTGCCGTTGACGTATGTGCCGTTGGTGCTGTTCAAGTCCTCCAGGAAGGAATCGTTCAGGATGTTGATGATGAGCGAGTGGTGACCGCTCACCGCCGGATTGTCGATACGAATATCGTTATCCGGCAGGCGCCCGATCGTATAGCGCTCTTTGTTCATGTTGTATTCCGCGAGGATCTGACCATCCAAGCTGAGCATCAGGCGTGCCATTCAGACTCCATATCCCTAACCGAACCATCCCAAGATTTTGTCAAATATACGCCGGTGCGCGGGGAACGGCTCGGCTACATGAGCCATGATCACCGACACGTTGTCTCGCCCGCCATTGTCGTTGGAGAGCTGGATCAATTGTTTAGCTACTGTATCAAGATTAGCACTAAAGGTGCTGATTGTTAAGTGAATATCCTCATCTTCGATCATGTCCGACAGGCCGTCGGAGCAGAGTACGTAGTAATCGGACTTCTGCACCGGCTGCTCATGGATCTCCACTTCGACGTTCTGCTCGACACCGAGCGCACGTGTAACATAATTCTTGTTGGTCGCACGCTGCGCTTCTTGCTGCGAATAGAAGCCTCTGTCCACCAACTCTTGCAGCAGCGAATGATCCAGGGTCATCTGCTCGAAACGGTTGTCGCGCAGGCGATAAAGCCTCGAGTCCCCGACATGCGCAATCGACAACTTATTGTCGTGAAACAAGCACGCCACCACCGTAGTGCCCATGCCCTCACATTGCGGCTGGGTCTTGGATGTGTGGTAGATGATTTTGTTCGCTCTGTGAATCGCATCACGCAAGATGATGCTCGGACGGGTCAATCCGGTCTCCGGATCGGGAACGGAGAGATCCTCGCGCGCGACCGCGTCGCGAACCAGATTGATGATGGTCTTGACCGCGATGCCGCTCGCGACCTCGCCCGCGTTGTAGCCGCCCATGCCGTCGGCCAGCACGAAAAGCCCGATGTCGGCCTCGGTGCCGATCATGTCTTCGTTGTGCTCGCGGACCTTCCCTGTGTCCGTCAGCGCCACGCTGGATATTTTCCCCTTCAAGCTCATGGGTTCCGTCTCATCATGGCGATCCACTCGGCAGCCTCGACCGACAGTCCTCCAGTGCCGCGGCCATTTGGGCCCCAGTCTCGTACCGCGCATCGGGATTCTTGGCCAGCGCCCGATCGATGACGACCTCGACGCAGGCCGGCAGATCCGGCCGGAAAGCGCGCAGCGGCGGATGCTGCGCCTCGGCGATTTGCTGCATGAGCCCGGTCATGGAGTCGGCAGTGAAAGGCAGCTGGCCGGTCAACAATTGAAATAGGCTAACACCCAGGGAAAACAAGTCCGAGTGACCTGTCACAGTTCGCCCCTCGAGCTGTTCGGGGGACATGAAGGAAGGCGTTCCCAGCACGATGCCCGTGCGTGTGCTGCCGGCGCCCGTCAGTCGAGCGATGCCGAAGTCAGTGATCTTCAATGTATCGGTGCCGGCGTCGTACATCAGGTTCGCCGGCTTTATGTCGCGGTGTACCACTTGCTGTTTGTGCGCAAATCCCAGGGCATCGGCGGTGCGGGCAATTATCTCCAGTACCTTGCGCGGCTCCAAGAGGTTGTCGGATTTCGCATAGTCGCTCAAGTGTCGGCCCTTCAGATATTCCATGGCGATGTAGGCGAGCCCGCGCTCCTCGCCCACGTCATAGATGGTCACGATGTTCGGATGATTGAGCCGGCCGGCGGTCTCCGCCTCGCGAAAGAATCGCGACCGCGCCTCGACGAGTTCGGCGTCGCTGAATTCACTGGCGAGCGGAATAGCCTTGATCGCCACCATGCGGTTGATGGCGGTATCGCGGCCCAGGTAGACCACTCCCATGGCGCCGCGCCCGATCTCGCGTTCGAGCAGGTAGCGGCCGAGACGCTGCGGATCGGTGCCCGCGGGTTGGGCGGTGGCCGGGATCGGGCCGGCCGCGGCCGTCTGCGCCGCAGGGGCAGGGGGCGCCGGCTTGGGTTTGGCGCGATCGGCATCCAGCAGGCGCCGCAGGCGGGTCGCGACGTCGCGGTAGGTGTTGTCGAAGTGCGCCAGGTGACGATATACCGCCGTGGCTTGGGGAGCCCGGCCGCGCTGTTCGAGCTGATTGCCCAGGGTGTACAGATCGCTCAGCACGGTGGCATTCGGCTTGCGGCCTTTAAGTTCAGCGAAGCGCTGCTCGAAGTTGTCGAGAAGCCGCGCAGTATCGGTCATGGGCGGGGGGATCTTCGGGGCGGGCCTCGACCTCGCGGACGCCGCGGACCGGTTCCACAACGCCGCTGCGCTGCCCCCGCAGAATAGGATCACCCCCGGGAGCCACAGCCAGGTGTCCACCTTGGCGATCGCGCGGAGCAGGAGACCTGCGGCCACGGTCCCCAAGCCCACGATCGCTGCTATCAGCCCAAATTTGCGCATGCAATAGACATAATCTAATTCCAATGGCCCGGCAGTATAGGTGATCGGGCCGCATTAACAGCAATGCTAAGCTCACAAATCGACGCGAAGGAACCCCATGCCGAAATCCAAAGAGGTATTCATCTGCCAGAACTGCGGAGCGGCTTCTCCCAAATGGCAGGGGCAGTGCCCTGGATGCGGCGAATGGAACACCTTGATGGCCGAGATTTCCTCCGCCAATCCGCGCAAATCAGCCCGTTCGGCGGACCGCGGGCGCGCCGATGTCTCGACGACGCTCGCCGCGGAGGCCGATTCCGAGCAGCCGCGGCTCGCCACAGGCTCCGCCGAACTCGATCGGGTGCTGGGCGGCGGCTTGGTGCCGGGCTCCGTGACCCTGATCGGCGGCGACCCCGGTATCGGGAAGTCCACCCTTATGCTGCAGGCGGCGGCGGCCCTGCAGGCCCTGGGGCCGGTCCTGTACGCCACCGGCGAGGAATCCTTGAAGCAGGTCGCACTCCGCGGCCGGCGCCTGGGGTTGGAGGCTGCCACCACCCGGCTCATCGCCGAGACCTGCGTGGAAAGCATCGTCGGCGCGGCCTCGAGTCTCGCGGCGCGGGTCCTGATCGTTGATTCCATACAGACCATGTACTCGGAGCGCATCGAAGCGGCGCCTGGGGCGGTGTCGCAGCTGCGCGAGTGCACGGCGGAATTGGTGCGCTTCGCGAAAACCGGCGCCACCGCGGTGTTGCTGGTCGGGCACGTTACAAAGGAAGGCCAGATCGCAGGTCCGCGGGTGCTCGAGCACATGGTCGACACCGTGCTGTATTTCGAGAGCGATACCGGCAGCCGTTTCAGGGTGCTGCGCTCGGTGAAGAACCGCTTCGGCGCCGCCAATGAAATCGGCGTATTCGCCATGGTCGAGCAGGGATTGCGCGGGGTCACAAACCCGTCCGCCATCTTCCTGTCGCGCCATTCCGAGCCCGTTCCGGGCAGCGTCATCACCGTGATGCGCGAGGGAACCCGGTCGCTTCTGATCGAAGTTCAAGTGCTGGTGGATGCGAGCCTCGGAGCCAATCCGCGCCGGGTCGCGGTGGGGATCGACGGCAATCGGCTCACCATGCTGCTTGCGGTGGCGCATCGCCATGCAGGGCTCGAGCTTTCCGGCCAGGATGTTTTCGCGAACGTCGTCGGCGGCGTGCGCCTGACGGAGACCGCGGCGGATCTGGCCATCGTGATGGCCGCACGCTCGAGCCTGCGCGATTCGCCGGTGTCTCATTCGCTGATCGCGTTCGGCGAACTCGGGCTGGCAGGCGAGATCCGGCCGGTGCCCTTCGGCGAGGAACGCTTGCGCGAGGCGGCAAAACACGGCTTCAAATCGGCGGTGGTGCCGGCCGCGAATGTGCCGAAGCGAAGCCCCGAAGGTATGTCGGTGGTCGGAGTGACGCGCTTGAATCAGGCACTCGAGGCCTTCTGAGCCCGCTCCGGCGGCCGTATCCGCACCGTCTTGATGGCGTTGTCGCCGGTTTGCAGCACCTCCAGCATGTAATCCGCCAATTTCAGGGTGGTGCCGGGTTCCGGGATGGTCTCCAAGAACTCCACTATCAGGCCGTTCAGGGTCTTGGGTCCGTCCGTGGGCAGATTCCAGCGCATGGACCTGTTCAGCGCCCTGATCGTCGCGGAACCGTTCGCGACATAGCTGCCGTCGTTGTCGGCGTGCACGTCCTTGTGCATCATGGTGGCCGGATCCGTGGTGAATTCGCCGACGATCTCCTCGAGGATGTCCTCGAGCGTCACCAGTCCTTGAATGTCCCCGTATTCATCGACCACGAACGCCATGCGGCGCTTGTTGCGTTGAAAATTGAGCAGCTGCGTGTTGAGCGTGGTGCCGGACGGCACGAAGTATGTTTCGCGCGCGCCTGCCGCTTCGATCAGCGCGTCCCGATCCAGGCGGCCGCGCGCCAGCTCGTGCACCACCTGCTTCATGTGAAGCACGCCGATGATGCGGTCGATTTCTCCTTGGTAAAGCGGCAGCCGCGTGTGCTGGCTCTGGCGCAGATGCTCGACGACGCGGTCCCAATCGTCATCGACGTCGATGCCGACGATCTCGTTCCGCGGCACCATGATGTCTTCCACCGTCGCGTGTTCCAGATCCAGGATGCTGACCAGCATTTGTTGGTGCCGGTGAGGGATCATGGCGCCCGCCTCGGCGACGACGGTGCGCAGCTCCTCGCTGCTCAGGGAGTTGGCGGCCAGCTGGCGCGAGACACCGAACAACCGCAACACGCCGTTGGCGAGGAGGTTCGTGGCCCAGACGAAGGGATACAACAGCCACAGCAGCGGGGTATAGATATACGCCGCCGGCAGGGCGAGCCGTTCCGGGTGCAGGGCGCCGAAGGTCTTGGGCGCGACCTCGCAAAAAATCAACAGCACGAATGCCAGGACGGTGGCTCCGGAAGCGACCCAGAACTCGCCGCCGAGGCGCAGGGCAATGAAGCCCACCAACATCGGCGATGCCACGTTGACGATGGTGCTGAGCAGCAGGATCAATCCGATCAACCGGTCGGGATGGGCGAGCAGCTTCTCCGCCAGTCGCGCGCCGCGATTTCCTTCTTTGGCGCGATGCCTGAGCCGATAGCGGTTCAGGCTCATCAGGGCGGTTTCGCTGCCGGCGAAAAAAGCCGCGAGGATGAGCAGTCCCGCCAACGCGCCGAAGAGCAGCTCTAAGGAAGGGTGCGCCATCAGCCCCAATGCCGCCCGAGCACATCCTCGAGGACGAACTTCACGCCGAAGTACGCGACGGCAAGGACGCCGAATCCGCTCAAGGTCCATTGAACGGCGGAGCGTCCGCGCCAGCCGAATCGAACGCGCCCGATCAACAGCACGCCGAACAGTATCCATGCAAGCAGGGACAGCGCGGTCTTTTGCACCAGGTTCTGCGTGAACAGATTGGTGACGAACACGAACCCCGTGAACAGCGCCAGAGTCAAAAGCCCGAATCCCGCCGCGATCAGCCGGAACATGACTTTTTCAAGCGCATCGAGCGGCGGCAGGACGCTCGGCAGATCCGCGATCCGTCGGGTGCGCAGGCGCCGATCGAGAAATACCAGCAGCACCGCCGTGACCGCCGCCGCGAACAGCAGTGCGGCGGCGCCCATGGAGAGAAGGATGTGCGCGGTGAGTTCCCAGCCGGCCGTGACGGCTTCGGGCTCGCCGCCCCCGGCGCCCGTGACCGCCGCGCCGAAGGCGGCGCTCGCCATCAGAAGCGCGCCGAGCGCGCGGTAATGGCGGTCGATGGATATCAGGCAGGCGAGCACGGCGAGCGTCCATGCGAGCAGGGAAATCGCCTCGAGCAGGCCGATGGAGAAGGCTCCATGGGCGCGCATCATATGCATGATGGCGTCGCTATGGCCGACGACGGCCACCAGGATCAAAAGCCAGGCGAGAGGCTCCAGGCGCGGAGAATGCACACTGCGCAGCAAAACCCAGGCGCTGGCGAGGTAGAGCAGGAACAAAGCGACGGCAAGAATCACGGTCGGCCCTTGGGATCGCGGCGGCGCTAAATGACGACCGGGGAATGATAACATCAACGCCATGTTCGACCGCCTCACGTCCAGTCTGTCTTCAGCGCTCAAGTCGCTGTCCGGCCGCGGCAGGCTCACCGACGACAATATCAGCGATACCGTCCGCGAGGTGCGACTCGCGCTGCTCGATGCCGATGTCGCGCTCGCCGTCGTCAAGAGCTTCACCGAGGCGGTCAAGGCACGCGCCGTCGGCGTCGAAATCACCAAGAGCCTGACTCCCGGACAGGCCTTCATCAAGGTGGTGCATGAGGAGCTGACAAGGCTCATGGGGGAGCCCTCCGCGGGGCTCAATCTGCGCGCGCAGCGCCCGGTGGTGGTCATGCTCGCCGGCCTGCAAGGCGCGGGTAAGACCACGAGCGCCGGCAAACTCGCACGCTGGCTGATCGAGAAGCAAAAGAAAAAGGTGTTGATGGTCAGTACCGACGTATATCGTCCGGCGGCCATCCTGCAGCTCCAGACTCTGGCCTCACAGGTGGGCGCGGGCTTTGCCGCGGCGCTCGCGAGCGAAGCCCCCGTGGCCATTGCGAAGCGCGCGCTCGTCGAGGCGAGCCTGCAGGCCTACGACGTGCTGCTCCTCGACACGGCGGGCCGTTTGCACGTCGATGCCGACATGATGGCGGAAGTCGCGCAGCTCGAGGCGGCGGTCAAGCCGCATGAGCGTCTCTTCGTCGTCGACAGCATGGCGGGGCAGGATGCTGTCAACGCCGCCAAGGCCTTCAACGATGCACTGAGCCTGACCGGCGTGATCCTGACCAAAGCGGACGGCGATGCGCGCGGCGGTGCGGCGCTGTCGGTGAGGCAGATCACCGGCAAGCCCATTTTGTTCGTCGGCACGGGCGAGAAATCCGACGCCTTGGAACTGTTTCAGCCGGAACGTATCGCCTCGCGCATCCTCGGCATGGGCGACGTGCTGTCGCTGGTCGAACAGGTGCGCGGTCAGGTCGACCAGGAAAAGGCTGAAAAACTCGCACACAAGATCGGCAAGGGAAAGTCCTTCGATCTGGCCGATTTGCGCGACCAGCTGAGTCAGCTGCAAAAGATGGGCGGCATGTCCGCCCTGCTGGACAAGCTGCCGGCGCAGATGCAGGCCAACGCAGCGGCGGCGGCCGGCGCGGTGAATCCAGGGCACCTGAAGCGGCAATTGGGGATCATCGACTCGATGACGCCGCGGGAGCGCCGGCGCCCGGACATCATCGACGGATCGCGCAAACGACGCATTGCAGCAGGCGCAGGAGTGCAGCTGCCCGAGGTCAACCGCCTGCTCAAGCAGTTCGACCATATGCAAAAAACCATGAAAAAGCTTGCCAAAGGCGGCATGCTCAAGAACATGATGCGGGGTATGGCGGGGCGAATGCCGCCGGGTTTTAGGCCCTGACGCAGGTTTAGGGGTTCGCCTTCGCCATTTGCTGCTGATTCAACGAGTTGTTGCTCTCGAGGGCCGATTGTCATTACAATTAGCGGCTACGCTTTGCAAGGTGAATTCAAGATGGTGACGATTCGTTTGACTCGACGCGGCGGCAAGAAGACCCCGTTCTATCACGTGGTGGTGACCGACAGCCGCAAGCGCCAGGGCGGCACCAGCCTGGAAAGCGTGGGACTGTTCAACCCCGTCGCGCGCGGCGCCGAAATCAAGCTGCGCCTGGATGTCGCTCGAATCGAGCACTGGGTCGCCAAGGGGGCCCACATGTCGGATCGCGTCAAGTTTCTACTGACCAGCTTCCGCAAGCAGGCCGCGTAAGGCCCTTGTAAGACACAAGGAGGGGCAGCGATGGGCGACGATTCATCGGCGCTCATCCAACTGGGGTTCGTAGGAGCGCCCTATGGCGTCCGAGGTTGGGTAAAGCTGCGTTCGCACACCGATCCGCCGGAGCGTCTGCTCGAACATCGAAGTTTGATGCTGGGCCGGGGCAGCGTGTGGCAGAACTACCGGATCGAAGCGAGCGGCCGCAGCGGCGGCGCACTGACCGTGAAATTGACGGGGGTCGAGGATAGAGACCAGGCGCAGGCTCTGCGGGGTGCGCAGATTTGCGTGCCGCGCAGCGAACTGCCGCCGCGCAACGATCGGGATTTCTACCGCGCCGACCTGGTCGGCTGCGAGGTGGTGAATCTGGAGGGCATCGGCTTAGGGCGGGTGCAGCACTTTATGGAGACGCCTGCGCAGGTGCTGATGGTGGTGCGCGGCGAGCGGGATATTTTGATACCGGCCGTGCCGCAGTATTTGCGGCGGGTGGATTTGCAGTCGCGCCGGGTGGTCGTGGACTGGGATGCCGCGGCGACATAGGGCGACGGGATTGACGCATGCGCATCGCGGTCGTGACGTTGTTTCCGGCGATGATCCGCGAGGCTCTGTCGCACGGGGTGGTCGGACGGGCGGTCGAGCGGCGCATCCTCGAGGTCGAGTGCTACGACCCGCGCGACGACGCGACCGACCTACATCGGACGGTCGACGACCGGTCC
Source organism: uncultured Gammaproteobacteria bacterium (assembly GCA_963702735.1). Classification (GTDB taxonomy): domain Bacteria; phylum Pseudomonadota; class Gammaproteobacteria; order Steroidobacterales; family Steroidobacteraceae; genus Bog-1198. The sequence continues at coordinate 39,184 of CAVPDW010000007.1, forward strand.
TACGGCGGCGGCCCGGGCATGGTGTTGAAGATCGAGCCGTTGCGAAGCACCCTGCGACGCGCGACGGCGGCGCAGCCCGCGGGCAGCAGGCGCGTCTATTTGGGCGCGGACGGGCTCAGGTTCGATCAGCGTGTGGCGCGCGAGGCATGTGACTGGCCCGGCCTTACGCTGGTGGCGGGACGCTACGAGGGCGTCGATGAGCGCTTCATAGAGCGCGAAACCGACGAACAGTGGTCGATCGGCGACTACGTGCTCTCGGGGGGCGAGCTGCCGGCGCTGGTGGTGATCGATGCGATCGCGCGACTGATTCCTGGAACTCTCGGCAGTCAGGAATCGGCGGTGCATGAATCGTTCAGCGACGGATTGGTGGATTGGCCGCACTACACGCGTCCTGCGGCGATCGACGGAGAGGCGGTGCCGGCGGTGTTGATGTCGGGCGATCACGCGGCGATTCGCCGCTGGCGGTTGCAGCAGGCACTCGGCCGCACCTGGCTGCGGCGGCCGGAATTGCTGGAGCGCCGGGCCTTGAGCGATGAAGAGCGGAAGTTGTTGGAAGAATTCAAGATCGAACGTGCGAGAGGGCGAGTGCTATGAACAAGGTCATCCAAGAATTGAACGGCGAGCGCGCAACGCGCAAGATTCCGGATTTCAACCCCGGCGATACCGTCGTCGTGCAAGTCAAAGTGACTGAAGGCGACCGTGAGCGCGTTCAGGCTTACGAGGGCGTGGTCATCGCCAAGAAGAACCGCGGACTCAATTCATCGTTCACGGTGCGCAAGGTTTCGCACGGCGAAGGCGTGGAGCGCGTGTTTCAGACCTTCAGTCCCGCGATCAGCGAGGTCAGCGTGAAGCGCCGCGGCGCGGTGAGGCGCGCGAAGCTGTACTACCTGCGCGATTTGTCGGGCAAGGCGGCGCGCATCGACGAGAAGATATAGAGGTCGGCGCTGCCGCCCTGGGAGCTTTATACCGGGGGCGGACGGGAGGCTTTGAATGGGTGTCGGGTCCGCTCTGATGGGTTTTTTCGGACTGGTCTGGCGGATTCTCGAGGGGATCCGCAGGGTCCTGCATTTGCTTCTCCTGCTGGTGATCTTCGGGTTCATCCTCGCCGCCCTGCACACCTCCATACCCACCGTTCCGCGCTCCGCTGCCCTCGTGATCGCGCCCGAGGGCGAGCTGGTGGAGCAACTCTCGAGCGATCCGGTGCGGCGCGCATTCGGACAGGCGTCCGGCGGTCCCGCGCCCGAGACCCTGCTGCGGGACGTGACTGAGGCCATTGCGGCGGGGAAATCCGACCCGCGCATCAAGCTGATCGTGCTGGATCTGGGCTCCCTCGAGTCCTCGGGGCTGTCGAAGCTGCAAGAGATCGGCGCCGCGCTGCGCGATTTCCGCGCCTCCGGCAAGCGTGTGGTCGCGGCGGCCGATTCACTCGATCAGACTCAGTACTATCTCGCCTCGCAGGCCGGCGAGGTCTATCTCGATCCGATGGGGATGGTGTCTCTCGACGGCTTCAGCTACTACCGCATGTTCCTGAAGGACGCCATCGACAAGCTGGGCGTGGACGTCAATATATTCCGCGCCGGAACGTTCAAGAGCTACACCGACCAATTCTCGCGCAGCGACATGGCTCCGAGCGAACGCGACGAGAGTTCGGTGTGGTTGGGCGCATTGTGGAATTCCTACCAACAGGACGTCACGCGGGCGCGCTCGCTGCCCGTCGGCGCTCTCAACGAGTTCATTGCCGACGAGCCGGCGGCGCTGCTCGCGGTCAACGGCGACGCGGCCAAATTGGCCCTGCAGCGCGGCCTGGTCACCGCGCTGAAGAGCAGGCGCCAAGTGGCGGACGAACTGAAGGTGTTGGTGGGGGAGGATGAGGACAGCCATTCCTTCAATTCCATCTCCATGACTCAATACCTGGCCTCCGTGCGCGCCAAGCGCGTCCTGAAATCCAAATCGGATACCAAGGTCGGCGTCGTGGTCGCTGCGGGGGAGATTCTAGACGGCCACCAGCCCCCGGGCACGATCGGCGGGGAGAGCACTACCGACTTGCTGCGGCAGGCGCGCTACGACGACGCCGTGAAGGCGGTGGTTTTGCGCGTCGACAGCCCGGGCGGGAGCATGTTCGCCTCGGAGCAGATACTTCGCGAGGTGCAGTCCCTGCGCAAGGCGGGCAAACCCGTCGTGGTCTCGATGAGCAGCTATGGCGCTTCCGGCGGATACTACATTTCAGCGGCCGCGAATCAGATATTCGCGAGCCCTACGACGCTGACGGGATCGATCGGCGTATTCTCGGTGGTTCCGACCTTTCAGCACACATTGGAGAAGCTCGGCATCAAGGTTGACGGCCTGGGTACCACGGCGCTCGCCGGCGACATGCGCTTGGACCGGGCGCTCACCCCCGCCGCACGTCAGATTCTGCAGAGTTCGGTCGATCACGCGTACTCGGAATTTCTGCGGCGGGTGGGCGACGGCCGGAAGAAGACGGTGGAGGACGTGGACAAGATCGCGCAAGGCCGGGTGTGGGCCGGCGTCGATGCCCAACGCATCGGCCTGGTCGATCATCTCGGCGGTCTCAAGGACGCGGTCGACGCGGCCGCGAAACTGGCGCAGCTGGGAACGGATTACGATGTGGACTACATCGAGCCCGAACTCAACCTTCGGGAGCAGTTGCTGATGCAGCTTCGATCCGAGACGGTTCGACTGGGACAACTCGCAGGCATAGTTCCGCAGAGAAGCGGCATCGAGCGGATTCTCGACCCCGTGCTCGATCAGGCGCGCGCCATAGCCAGGTTGAACGACCCCCGCGGGCTATACGCCTACTGCTGGTGTCGCGAGCCGCGCCTGACGCTCAAAGGGTTCGCAGGCCGCTGATCCAAGGGCTCCTATAGGCTGGACCAGTCCAGCGTGATCTTCCCTGACTTGCCGGAATTCATGATCTCGAAGCCCTCGCGGTAATCGTTGATGCCCAGCCGATGAGTGATCACCGGGCGCACATCGAGGCCGCTCTGCAGCATGCTCGACATCTTGTACCAGGTCTCGAACATTTCGCGGCCGTAGATCCCCTTGATCACCAGGCCCTTGAAAATGACCTGGTTCCAGTCGATGGCCGTCTCGCCGGGCGGAATACCCAGCATGGAGATGCTGCCGCCGTGATTCATGGTGCGCAGCATCTCGCGCAAGGCGGTGGCGTTGCCCGACATCTCGAAGCCCACGTCGAAGCCTTCCTCCATCCCCAATTCGCGCATGGCGCCGTCCAGGGATTCTCGCGATACATTGAGCGCCTTGGACGCTCCCATCCTCGCGGCCAACCCCAAGCGATAATCGTTCACGTCGGTGATCACGATGTGTCGGGCACCGCAGTGCCGTGCGATGGCCACTGCCATGATGCCGATGGGTCCGGCCCCCGTGATGAGCACATCCTCGCCGACCACGTTGAACGCCAGCGCCGTGTGCGTGGCATTGCCGAACGGGTCCAGGATTGAGGCGATCTCATCGTCGATGGCGGCCGGCAGCTTGAAGACATTGGTCGCCGGAATGGTCAGATATTCGGCGAACGCGCCGGCGCGGTTGACCCCCACACCGGAGGTATTGCGGCACAGGTGGCGCCGGCCCGCGCGGCAATTGCGGCAGTGCCCGCAGGTGATGTGTCCTTCTCCCGACACGCGATCCCCCGTATTGAAGCCGCGCACCTCGCTGCCCAATTCGACGATCTCGCCGGAATACTCATGGCCGATCGCCATCGGAACGGGAACGGTCTTCTGCGCCCATGCATCCCAGTTGTAGATGTGGATGTCGGTGCCGCAGATGGCCGTGCGGTGGACCTTGATGAGAACGTCGTTGTGGCCGACGGTCGGCTCCGGTACATCCTGCAGCCAGATCCCCGGTTCCGCGCGCGCCTTGACCAGTGCTTTCATGATGCCCTCAATGGATGATTCCGAGATCGCGTCCCGCGGATTGAAACGCATGAACGACCTGATCGAGCTGCTCGCGAGAGTGTGCGGCGCTGATCTGGGTGCGGATTCGCGCTTTTCCATGGGGGACGACCGGAAATGAGAAGGCCACGACATAGGCTCCCCGTTCCTGAACCCGCTCCGCGAGCTTGACCGCCAACGGCGCGTCTCCCAACATGATCGGGATGATGGGATGCTCGCCGGGAAGCAGATCGAATCCAAGGCTGTGCATTTGTGCGCGGAAGTAGCGGGCATTCGCGTGCAGGCGCTCGCGCAGATCCGCCGAACCCTCGAGCAGATCGAGCACCCGCAATGTCGCCGCGGCGACGGGGGGCGGGATGCTGTTCGAGAATAAATAGGGACGCGAGCGCTGGCGCAGCCAGCCGACGATTTCCCTGCGCGCGGCGACGTAACCGCCGCTGGCGCCACCCAGGGCCTTGCCGAGAGTGCCGGTCAGGATGTCGATGCGGCCGATCACGCCGCGCAGTTCATGCGAACCGCGGCCGCGCGCGCCCATAAATCCCGTGGCATGCGAATCGTCCACCATGACCAGCGCGCCGTAGCGATCCGCAAGGTCGCAAATCTCATTGAGTCTTGCGATCGATCCGTCCATCGAAAACACACCGTCGGTCGCGATGAGCCTCACGCGGGCGCCCTGTGAATCCTTCAGCGCCTGTTCGAGTTCGTTCATGTCGTTATTGGCATAGCGCAGGCGGCGCGCCTTGCTCAGGCGTATGCCGTCGATGATGCTTGCATGGTTCAGTGCGTCGCTGATCACCGCGTCCTCATCGTCGAGCAGGGTCTCGAACAGACCGCCGTTCGCGTCGAAGCAGGAGGAGTACAAAATGGTGTCCTCCATGAACAGATAGTCGCTCAGGCGCGCCTCAAGCTCCCGGTGAACGCTCTGCGTGCCGCAAATGAAGCGCACCGAGGCGACACCGTAACCGTAGCGCGCAAGCGCGGCAGCGGCGGCCTGCAGCACCTCGGGATGGTTGGCCAGCCCCAGGTAGTTGTTGGCGCAAAGGTTGATCATCTCGCGGCCGTCGGCGAGACGCACGACCGGACCCTGCGCCGAGCCGATGACGCGTTCGCGCTTCAGCAGCCCCGACGCATCGAGCGCGGCCGTATCTCTGGCAAGACGCTCGCGGAATTCCTTCAGCACGGCGTTTTTGGGTTCCGTATCGAGCCGTTCATGGAGGTATTATAGCGGCTTCGCGTCAGCGACTTCGGTTATATGGAACCCGGCGATCACCGTCTCGACAAGTGGCTGTGGCAGGCGCGTTTTTACAAAACGCGCAGCCTGGCGACCGCGGCCATCAACGGCGGCAGGGTGCATTTGAACGCCGAGCGTGTGAAGCCCGCGCATCGGATTCGCATCGGCGACACCTTGAGCCTGTCGATGCAGGGCATCGTGGCGGAGTTCGCAGTGCTGGCGCTGCCGCTGCGGCGCGGACCGCCCGCCGAGGCGCAGGCCTGCTTTGCAGAGACGCCCGCGAGCGCCGTGCGTCGCGCGCGGCTGCGCGAGCAGCAGCGCCTGGCGCAGGCGTCGCGGCCGCGCCCCGATGCCCGGCCGGACAAACGTGATCGGCGGCGGCTGATGCGGCTGCAGCGCGGGCAAACCTAGGCGGCCCATCTGAGCTCCTGATGCCCCATTTTTGACCGCAAGGCACGATTGGGTGCAGAATTTGGGCCGCCCCAGCGGGGCGCCTCAACACAAATCCACAAACCATTGGGGGAAACGAATGCATCCCATCAACACCGTCAAGGGCGCGATCAGCACCGGCGTCGTGCTGGCCGTCATCATCGGCATCTGCCTCACTTCTTGGTCTGGTCTGGCGGTGGGCTTTCATGTGGCGCGGCTCGATCGTTGGCTGCACATTTTTTCCGGCGTCGCCTGGATCGGTCTGCTCTATTACTTCAACTTCGTGCAGACCCCGGCCATGGCCGCGGCCGCCGCGGACAAGGGCGGACCGGGAGGCGCGGGAGTCTCCAAGTACATCGCGCCGCTGGCGCTGCTCTGGTTCCGCTGGGCCGCCGTCGCCACATGGATCACGGGCGCGTTCTATCTGCTCAACGGCTACGGGGTCGGAAGCACGACCGCCATCGTCAGGGCCTTCACCTTGCAGGAAGGATTCCGCACCATCGGCGTCGGCGCCTGGCTCGGCACCATCATGTTGTTCAACGTATGGGTGTTCATCTGGCCGAATCAAAGGAAGATTCTCGGCATGGTGCCGGCGACCGACGAGGAGAAAGCCGCTGCGCGCAAGACGGCGGGCATGGCGTCGCGCATCAATGTCATTCTTTCGCTCCCCATGCTGATGTGCATGGGCGGCCAGTCGCACGGCTTGCCGTTCTAGCCACAGTGGGCGCCTAAACCCAAAGATCCGCCATGCTCTCAGGGTCGTCCAAGTCGCAGCTCTCGGCGGATTCGGGTTGCAGCGTCGCCCAGTGAGCGTTGTGCCAGACCGCGCTCGCGAGGCCTGCGGTGGGCAGTTCCCGCGGGGCTGGCTTCGGTCCCAGACGGCTCGCGAGGTCGCTCAAGCCGGGGTTGTGGCCGCAGATCAGGATGTGGCGAAGGGCCGCGTCGCGCCGCGCGAGCAGCCGCCAGGTGGTATCGGCCGTGGCGAGGTACAACTCGCGCGCACATTGCACTTGCCTCGGGTCGAGTTCGCAGGCGTCGGCGATGATTTCCGCGGTTGCCCACGCTCGCTCAGCCGGGCTCACCAGTATCAGATCCGGTATGAGATCTCGGTGCACGATGCGCATCGCCATCTCCTGCGCCTCGATGCAGCCGCGGCGCGTCAGCGTGCGCTCGAAGTCCTCCGCGCAGGCGTCGATCGACTGCGCCTTCCCATGGCGCAAAAGGGTCAGTCTGCGCGTACCCACAAGCGGCCACCTTCAATTTTCGTAGCGAAGACGCGCACCGGTTCGTACGCGGGCGGACTCAGCGCTTCTCCCGTTCGCAGGCAGAACCGGGCGCCGTGCCGCGGGCAGATGATTTCGGTCCCCTCGACGGCGCCGCCCGTCAGTTGTGCGCCATCATGGGTGCAGATGTCTTCGACGGCGAAGTAGCAGTCGCCGCTTCGCACCACGGCGATCATGCGCCGGCCCGCCGGAATCGAGATCGCATCCCCATCGTGCAAATTCTCCGTCGGCCCCGCGTCGATCCACTTCATCACATCATGCCGGTTTGCAGGCGCGCCTCGTCCGACATCATCGTCTGATTCCACGGCGGATCGAACACCAACTCCACGTTCGCTCGAGCAACCGTGGGCACTATCTGCACCTTGTCTCGCACGTCCTGCACCAACACCTCGCCCATGCCGCAGCCCGGCGCCGTCAGGGTCATCTTGATGTCGACCGTGCGCGTCGAATCCTCATTCTTGCTGACGTCGCATTCGTACACCAGTCCCAGGTCGACGATGTTCACCGGAATCTCCGGATCGTAGCAAGTCTTAAGCTGCTGCCACACGATGTTCTTGATGTCCTCCTCCGAGGCGCCTGGCGGCACCTCGGGCGCCGTGGCGGCGGTCTTGCCGATGGCGTCCGCATCCTGGCCGGCGATGCGGAACAGATTGCCGTCGATGTACACCGTGAAGCTGCCGCCGAGGGCCTGCGTGATGTAGCCCACCGCGCCCAACTTGAGATTGACTTCGACGCCCGCGGGAATGGCCACCGCCTTGACGTTGCGCTGCACGACGATGGGTTCATTTTCGTACGAATGCATGGGTCTGGGGTCTCACTCCGTGGACACCGCAGGCAACACCTGGGGATTGGGCGAGCGAAGCGCAGAGGCGAGCGTGTGCCAGCAGAGGCTCGCGCACTTCACGCGCGCGGGGTAGGCACGGACTCCCGACAGCGCCGCCAGCTTGCCGAGTTCCGCGGCGTGAGGCGCGGCGTCGTCGGTGAGAAGCTCGTGCACCCGGTCGAACAACTGCAGCGCTTCGGAGCGTGTCCTGCCTTTTACCGCTTCGGTCATCAAGGACGCCGATGCGGTGGATATTGCGCATCCCTGTCCCTCGAAGCGGATGTCGCTGATCCGGTCGCCGGCCATTCGCAGGCGCAGGGTGAGCTGATCGCCGCACATGGGGTTGAACCCCTCGACGCTGGCATCGGCCGGTTCCAAAGCACCGAAGTTGCGCGGGCGGCGGTTGTGGTCGAGGATCACGTCGCGGTACAGATCGTTGAGTTCCATGGCGGCGGTCAGGCGAACAGCTTGCGCGCGCGCTCGACGCCGGCGGCAAGCCTATCGATTTCCTCGAGGGTGTTGTAGAACGCGAACGACGCCCGGGCGGTCGCCGGCAGACCGAAGAACTCCATGACGGGCATGGCGCAATGATGCCCCGTTCGAATGGCGATCCCGTCCTCATCGAGGATGGTCCCAAGGTCGTGGGGATGCACCCCGGAGACGGAAAACGACACCAGGCTCGCCTTCTCGCGCGCGGTGCCCACGATGCGAAGCTCAGGAATCCGGCCGAGCACCGCCGTCGCATGCTCGAGCAGGGCGCTCTCGTGCGCGTGGGCCGCCTCGCGATCCAGCCCGGACAGAAAATCCACGGCGGCACCCAGGCCGATGGCGCCGGAAATATTGGGGGTGCCGGCCTCGAACTTATTCGGCAGGCCGTTGTAGGTGGTCTTGGAGAAAGTCACGGCAAGAATCATCTCCCCGCCGCCCTGCCAGGGCGGCATGCGCTCGAGCAGCTGCTCGCGCCCATACAGCACGCCGACCCCGGTGGGGCCGAACATCTTGTGGCCCGAGAAGGCGTAGAAATCGCAGCCCAGATGCTGCACGTCGACATGCATGTGCGAGACGGCCTGCGCACCGTCGACCAGGGTGGCGATGCCGCGGGCCTTGGCGGCGGCGATCAAGCGCTGCACGGGCAGAACCGTTCCCAGAGCATTCGATACGTGGGCGCAGGCCAACAATCGCGTTCGGGGGCTCATCAGCGCCACGACCGCGTCCAGGTGAACTTCGCCGCGCGAATCGATCGGCGCGACAACAAGCCTTGCGCCGGTTTGTTCGCAAACCATCTGCCACGGCACGATATTGGCGTGGTGCTCCAAATGGGTGATGAGTACTTCATCGCCCGGTTTGAGCATCGGCCGGGCATAGCTCTGGGCGACGAGATTGATGGCCTCGGTGGTGCCGCGCACGAAGATGATTTCGTGCGGCGAGCGTGCATTGACGAACCGGACCAACCGGTCACGCGCGGATTCGTACAGCGCGGTGGCTTCCTGGCTGAGCGTGTGCACGCCGCGGTGTATGTTGGCGTGATGACGGCGCTCATAGTCGTCTACCGCGTCGATCACCGAGCTCGGACGCTGTGCGGAGGCGCCGTTATCCAAGTATGCCAGCGGCTTGCCGTGCACCGTGCGCGCCAGAATGGGGAACTGCCGGCGCAGCGCGTGCACGTCGAAGGCTGCGGGGCGATCTGCCAATGCAATATTCTTCATCGGAATTTCCGCAGTGTTTGCGAGTCGGGGAGCTGCGAAATCAACGCGTTTTCTATCGCCGCCCGCGCCGATTCCACCGACATGCCGGTGAGTATGTCCGCCAGAAACGCGAACACCAGCAGGCTCTGCGCCGTCTCGCGGTCGAGGCCCCTGGACAACATGTAGAAGAGCATGTCGGGGTCGAGCCGCCCGGTGGTCGCGCCGTGCGCGCACTTGACCTCGTCGGCGTGAATTTCCAGCTGCGGCCGCGTATCGATCTCGGCGGCGGGCGACAGCAGCAGGCCGCGGCAGGACTGCTGCGATTGCGAACGGACCGCGCCCGCCTCGACGATCACTTTGCTGTTGAATATGAGCCGGCTGGTATCGCCCGCGATGGCGCGCGCCGTTTGACTGCTTTGCGTATCGGGGGCCCCATGGGTCACAATGTTGACGCAATCGACGTGCCGATCCTCGCGACCCACCAGCAGCGAGTGGCTTTCGAGAGAAGCGCCCGGCGCCTCCAGATGCGCCTCGAGATTGGCGCGCACCAGCCCCCCGCCCAGAGCGACGGTGAACTGCTTGCAGCGGCTGTCTGCGTCCTGGCGAATACGCAGAGAGTCCAGGTGCGTGGCATCTGCGCCCGTCGCATACACGCGGTAGTGTTCGAGCTGTGCGTCCCGGCCCAGGGAGATCTGCGTGCTGGAATTGATCAGCGGCGTGTGCTCGCCCTGCGCCACGTGCTGCTCGATGAGCACGGCGCTCGATCCGGGGGCAGCCTCCACGATGACGCGAGGGTAGGCAATGTCATTGGCAGCGTCGCCGCTCGCGACGTGCAGGATGACCAGGGGGAGGGTTGCGCGCGCGGTGATCCTGATGAGCAGGCCGTCCAGAAAGAGCGCGGTGTTGAGCAGCGCCCAGCGCTGCTGATCCGCATCCGGCAAGGGTTCCAGATAGCGTCGCAATGACATCGGATCAAGATTAGATATATCTCGTAAGCTATGAATTTCTATCCCGTTTTGTAAGTCACCGGATGGCAACAGCGGATGGCCGTTGACCAGAGCCACCAGCGCGGCGCGGCCTGTCTTGCCGAGGAACGAAAGCGATGCGGCGGTCCCCAAATCGCCGCCGAGCCGTTGCGGCGCGTCCACGAAACTCTGTGCCGCGAGGCTGCGCAGGTTGGTGTACCGCCACGTCTCATCGCGCAGGGTGGGCAGGCCGAGCGCGAGGAATCTCTGCAGAGCCTGCTCGCGCAGCGGCGACAAAGAGTCTGCGGGCCGCAGTCGCCATTGAGACGCGAAGGAGCGCAGCGCCGCAGACTGCGGCGGAGCCGGAGTGTGCAGTGCGCCGCTCATGCGACCTGTGTCTCCAGCAGCCAGTCGTAGCCGCGCCGCTCGAGTTCCTGCGCGAGCGACTTGTCGCCCGACTTCAATATGCGGCCGGCCGACAACACATGGACCTGGTCCGGCACGATGTAATCGAGCAGGCGCTGGTAGTGAGTCACCAGAACCACGGCGCGCGAGGGATGTCGCAGGCTGTTCACTCCCGCTGAAACCACCTTGAGCGCATCGATGTCAAGGCCCGAATCCGTCTCATCCAGGATGGCGAGCTTGGGCTCCAACACCAGCATCTGCAGGATCTCATTGCGCTTCTTCTCGCCGCCCGAGAAGCCTTCGTTGACGCCGCGCGTGAGGAACGATTCGCTCATGTGCATGAGCTTCATCTTCTGGCGGATGAGCGCCAGGAAGTCGTAGGCGTCCACCTCCGGCTCGCCTGCCGCCTTGCGCTTGGCGTTGAGCGCGGCCTTCAGCAGATAGACGTTGTTGACGCCGGGAATTTCAACCGGGTATTGAAAGCCGAGGAACAGGCCGGCGCGGGCGCGCTCCTCGGCGGGCAACGCCAGCAGGTCGCGGCCCTCGTAGGTCACCGATCCGCCCGTGACCTCATAGTCCTCGCGCCCCGCCAGCACCTGTGCGAGCGTGCTCTTGCCCGAGCCGTTCGGACCCATGATGGCATGGACCTCGCCGGCCCGCACCTCGAGGTTGACGCCCTTCAGTATGTCTTTGCCCGCGACGCGGGCACTCAAATTCGTGATTTTCAGCAAGATCATTCCTCTTGGGGCCGTCAGCCGACGGCTCCCTCCAAGCTCACGCTCAACAGATTCTGCGCCTCGACGGCGAACTCCATGGGCAACTCCTTGAACACCACCTTGCAGAATCCGCTGACGATCATGTTGACCGCGTCCTCGCCGGAAATGCCGCGCTGCAGGCAGTAGAACAATTGGTCCTCGCCGATTTTGGAGGTGCTGGCCTCATGCTCGACCGTCGCGGTCGGATTCTTGACCTCCATGTACGGAAAGGTGTGCGCCGCGCAGTCCGGTCCCATCAGCAGCGAATCGCACTGAGTGAAATTGCGCGCGCCGGCGGCGCTCGGCAGGATTTTCACGAGGCCGCGGTAGGTATTCTCCGCATGACCGGCCGAGATTCCCTTGGAGACAATCGTGCTCCTGGTGTTGCGGCCGATGTGTATCATCTTGGTGCCGGTATCCGCCTGTTGATAGTTGTTGGCGACGGCAACGGAGTAGAACTCGCCGACCGAGTTATCGCCCTTGAGGACGCAGCTCGGGTACTTCCAGGTGATGGCGGAGCCGGTTTCCACCTGCGTCCAGGAGATCTTGGAATTGCGCCCGCGGCATTCGCCGCGCTTGGTGACGAAGTTGTAGATTCCGCCCAGGCCGTTCTCATCGCCCGGATACCAGTTCTGAACGGTTGAATACTTGATCTGGGCATCGTCCAGGGCCACAAGCTCCACCACCGCCGCATGCAGCTGGTTCTCATCGCGCATGGGCGCCGTGCAGCCTTCCAAGTAACTGACCGACGCGCCCTCTGCGGCGATGATCAGGGTGCGCTCGAACTGTCCGGTCTTGGCGGCGTTGATGCGAAAATACGTCGACAGCTCCATGGGGCAGCGCACGCCGGGCGGCACGTACACGAAGGAGCCGTCCGAGAACACCGCCGAATTCAGCGCCGCGAAGAAATTGTCGCCGGGCGGGACGACGCTTCCCAGGTACCGCTCGATGAGCTCCGGATGATTTCGGACCGCGTCAGAGAACGAACAGAAGACGACCCCGGCCTTGGACAATTTTTCCTTGAAAGTAGTCGCGACCGACACGCTGTCGAATACCGCGTCCACCGCCACGCCGGCCAATCGTGCGCGCTCGTGCAGGGGTATGCCGAGCTTCGCGTAGGTGGCGAGCAGCTTCGGATCGACCTCATCGAGGCTCTTCGGCGCATTCGCAGGAGCGCGCGGCGCGGAGTAGTAGGAGATGTCCTGATAGTCTATCGGCTGATAATGCACGTGCGCCCATGTCGGTTCCTGCATGGTCAGCCAGTGCCTGTATGCCTTCAGGCGCCAATCCAGCAGGAAGCGCGGTTCGTTCTTCTTCTTGGATATGGCGGCCACGACGTCCTCGTCGAGTCCCGGCGGCAGGCTGTCGGACTCGATATCGGTGACGAACCCATGCCGGTACTTCTGCGCGAGAACGGCTTCGACTTCTTGAGATTTGCTGGACACGAGATTTTCCGTTTGCTTATTGCGATTCAGCCGACATCCGCGTGTGCACGCGCATTTCCGAGGCCAGATCGGCGACCCGCAGCGTGGCGGAGTCCAATCCCGCCAGTTGCCGCAGCGTCACCTCCTCGAGGGCGCGGCGAATGGCGGCATTCACGCGCTGCCATGCCCCGCCGACACGGCATTGTCGCTCGATCCCGCAGTGACTCGATGCGCCGCTGCATTCGGTGATTGCGATGGGACCCTCGAAGACATCGAGGATCTGCGCAGCGGTAATCTGTTCTGCGCTGCGTGCGAGACGATAACCGCCTTGCGGGCCGCGCGATGAAATCACCATGCCTGCGCGCTGCAGACCTTTGAGCACCTTGCTCACGGTGGGCCGGGAGAGGCGGGTGCGCTCCGCCAATTCCGCGGCGGCACGATGCCGCGCGGGCTCTTGCGCCAGACTGGCTAGAACGACGGTCGCGTAGTCGGTCAATTTGCCCATTCGCAGCATAAGGTCGCGCCCCCCGATTTAAACGCCATACTATGTAGGACTATTTTAGTCCTATTTAGTTTCAACTTCCACCCGCGGGGCGCAAGCAGTCTGATTTTGTTATTCTAGTGGGCCTCCACCCCGGATATCAGCGAGACTCGCAAGACATGGACACAGCAAGCTTAAGCGCCACCGCGCGCGCGTTGGTAGCAAAAAATAGAGGAATTTTGGCTGCCGACGAGAGCACCAGCACCATCAAGAAGCGCTTCGACAGCATCAAGCTTGAATCCACCGAGGAGAATCGGCGCACATATCGCGAAATGCTGTTCACCGCGCCGGGCGCCGAGGGGTATATCAGCGGCGTCATCATGTACGACGAGACCATTCGCCAGAAGACCAAGGACGGCGTGCCGTTCGCACGCTATCTCGCGCAGCACGGAATGGTGCCCGGCATCAAGGTCGACATGGGAGCGAAGCCGCTTGCGGGCTTTCCCGGGGAGACCATTACCGAGGGACTGGACGGCCTGCGCGAGCGGTTGGCCGAGTACCACACGCTGGGGGCGAGATTCGCGAAGTGGCGCGCGGTGATCGACATCGGAACGGGAATTCCGAGCCGCTGCGCGATCGACGCCAATGCGGAAGCGCTGGCGCGCTACGCGGCGCTGTGCCAGGAGGCAGGCATCGTTCCAATCGTCGAGCCGGAGGTGCTGATGGACGGGGCGCATCCTTTGGAGCGCTGCGAAGAAGTGACGAACGGGGTGTTGGACAGCGTGTTCAGCCGCTTGTTCGCCGCCCGGGTGTTCTTGGAAGGCATGGTGCTGAAGCCCAACATGGTGGTGCCCGGAAAGAAGAGCGCACAGAAGGCCGCACCCGAACAGGTGGCGGAGGCGACGCTGCGCACGCTGAGGCGGCAGGTGCCGTCGGCGGTTCCCGGAATTGCATTCCTGTCGGGCGGTCAAGGCCCGGTGGAGGCAACCCAGCATTTGAACCTTATGAACGCGGCGGGTCCATTGCCGTGGGCACTGACCTTCAGCTACGGCCGTGCTCTGCAGGAATATGCGCTTAACGCATGGGGCGGCAAGCCGTCTGGATTCTCCGGCGGTCAGCAGGCGCTCTTCGTGCGCGCGAAATTGAACGGCTTGGCGGCCGTCGGCGCGTACAAGAGCTCCATGGAAAGCTCAACGGCCTGAAGCTCAAGCGCTCATCCAAGGTGCCAGGCGTCATTGGGACGCGAAAGCCCAATACCGATACCATTGAACCAATCCGCCTCCATCATTGAGATTCGCAACCTCGACTACTCGGTAGGCGGCCGCCCTGTGTTCGCCGGGCTGGACATGGACATCGCGCGCGGCCGCATCACTGCGATCATGGGGCCGAGCGGTACGGGCAAGACGACGCTGCTGCGCCTCATCACCGGCCAGGTCGCGGCCGACAGCGGCTCCATCGTGGTGGCTGAGCAGGACATGCGCGTCATCCGGCGCGCCGACTTGTACGTGCTGCGGCGTCGAATGGGAATGCTGTTCCAGAACGGGGCGCTGCTGACCGATTTGTCCGTGTTCGAGAACGTCGCCTTCCCGCTGCGCGAGCACACTGATTTGCCGGAGCGTCTCGTTCGCCAGCTGGTGCTCACGAAGCTCCAGGCGGTGGGACTGAGGGGCGCCGCCGAACTCATGCCCGCGGAGCTCTCGGGCGGCATGAGCCGGCGCGTGGCACTGGCGCGGGCCATCGTCATGGACCCGGAAATCCTGATTTACGACGAGCCCTTCGTGGGCCTCGACCCGATTTCCCTGGGAGTCATATTGCGCCTCATCCGGCGCCTGAACGATGCGCTCGGTATCACCAGCGTGGTGGTCTCACACGACGTGCACGAGATCTCGACCGTGGCCGACGCGGTCTATCTTCTGTCGGGAGGCAAGGCCGTGGCGCACGGTACGCCGCAGCAGCTCCAATCCTACCCGTCGGAGATCGTCAGGCAGTTCATCGGGGGCTTGGCGGACGGCCCGGTGCCGTTTCACTTCCCGGCGCCCGACTACTTCGGCGAACTGCTCCAGCGCGGCGAGGACACGTGAAGGTCATCGAGGATCTTTGGGGTAGCCTGGTCGAATCCCTGGTGGGACTCGGTTCGGTGGTGCGTTTCCTGCTACGGTTGTTCCTCGAGTCGCCGCGTGCGCTGCTGCGGGCCGACCTCATCGGTCAACAGATCTACAACTCGGGCTCCCTGTCGCTGGTCATCATCATGCTCTCCGGATTGTTCGTCGGGATGGTGCTGGGGCTGCAGGGTTTCGAACTGCTGCAGCGGTTCGGCTCCGAGGAGGCTCTGGGCACCGCTGCGACCATCGGGCTCGTGAAGGAGCTGGGCCCCGTGGTCACGGCGCTGCTGTTTGCCGGACGCGCGGGCACCGCGTTGGCCTCCGAACTGGGATTGATGCGCGCGACCGATCAATTGTCGGCCATGGAGATGATGGCCGTTGATCCGATCCGACGCGTGGTCGTGCCGCGCTTTCTGGGCGGCGTAATCGCGATGCCGCTGCTCGCGGCGATCTTCAGCGTCATCGGCATCTACGGAGCCCAGCTCGTGGGAGTGCAGATCATGGGTGTCGATGCCGGCAGCTTCTGGTCGCAGATGCGCTCCGCGGTCGACTTGCGGGACATCAACGAGGGCATCGTCAAAAGCTGCATTTTCGGCGTGACGTGCAGCCTGATCGCGGTGTATGAGGGCTATCACGCAACGCCGACGGCCGAAGGCGTCGGCCTTGCGACCACGCGCACCGTGGTGACGTCCGCCGTGGTCGTCTTGTTCTTGGACTATCTGGTTACCGCCGCGTTTCTGTAAGAGGTGAGCTATGGCCAATCGTAAATCGCGCACGTTGAATCTCGGCACCGGGACATTCGTGCTGCTCGGATTCGCTGCGCTGTTCTTTCTGACGACGCAGACCACCAGCCGCGGCATATCGTTCGCGAGTCCGCCGCACTACGATCTGACCGCAAAGTTCGACAACATCGGCGATCTGAAGGTGGGCGCGCCGGTATCGATGTCGGGCGTCGAAATGGGGCGCGTGGCGAAGATAGGCTTCGATTCGAAGTCATACAAGGCCGTGGTCACCATGCGGATGGATGCACGCTACAACCAGATCCCTACCGACAGCGATGCCAGCATCTACACCCAGGGTCTGCTCGGCGGCAAGTTCATCGGCATCACCGCAGGCGGCGCTGAAACTTATTTGAAGAACGGAGATCAAATCGACTTTACGCAGTCGGCCTTCGTGCTGGAAAATTTGATCGGCCAGGTATTGGCGAATTTTGCGAAGAGCGGCGGGAAGATGGATGCACCCGCGGCGGCCGAGAGCAAGTCCACGGAGAAGTCGAAATGATGAAGATCACAATCCTCGCGGTGCTGCTGGCGCTCGCGGCGGGCACGGCGCGCGCCGCCGACACGCCGGCGGCACCCGGCGGTCCCGGCCCGCAGGAGCTGGTGGAGAATTCTGCCAAGCGCATGCTGGTGGAACTGGATGCGAATCGGCCGATGTATTCGAAGGATCCTGCGAAGCTGGACGCCTTGGTGGCGAACGTGCTGCTGCCGAATTTCGACACGGAATATGCGGCGCGGCTGGTCCTCGGGCAGACGTGGCGGACCGCGACTCCGGAGCAGCGCAAGCGCTTCGTCGATGCGTTTTATCACTCGCTGCTGCAAAACTACGGCGCGGCGTTGGTGGACTTCACCGCCGACCGCTTCACCATTCTGCCCTTCAGAGGCGATCCCGCCGACATCGTTGCCACCGTGAGAACCGAAGTGAAGCGCTCCAACGGGGAGAAGGTACCGGTGAATTTCAGCCTCCGCAAAGTCGATGGAATGTGGAAGGCCTGGGATGTCGTCATCGAAGGCATCTCCTACGTCAAGAGTTTCCGCACCGATTTCGGCGCCGAGATCCAGCAGAAGGGATTGGATGAAGTCATCACTCGGCTCGAATCGGAGTCGAAATCCGGATCCGGCGGCGCTGCCGCGAGCAGTCATTGATCGGCCGCCGCAAGCATAGCGGCAACGGCCGGCAGCACGCTTCGTTCGAGGTGCTGGAGGGGGACCGCTCGCGGGTGAACGGTTCGCTGCACTTCACCACCGTGAGCGGGTTGCTGCACGCGGGGACGGATGCAATCGACAGCGGCCATGCGGCGGTGATCGATCTGGCGGGCGTCACGGCCAGCGACAGCTCCGGCCTCGCGCTGCTGATCGAATGGCTGAGCGTCGCGAAGGCCGCGGGCCGCGCGCTGCGCTACGACAACATGCCTTCCCAGCTTCACCAACTCGCGCGCTTGAGCGAGGTGGAGGAACTGCTGGTTCCAAGCTAGCGGTCGCAAGGCCGTCAACCGGCCTCGCGCACGGAGGCGGGCAGGCGCTAGTCGGGCGTGCTTCCGGGTTGCTGGGGCGGCTGGGGCGGCTTCGGCGGAGGATTGGCAGGTGCGCTCTTGTCGGAGTCGCTATCGGCGTCCGGATCGACCAGCGGCTCCTCGGTCACCTTACCGTCCGACACGAGGAAGGCGCGACGCTGCAAGTAGGCGCCGCGGATGAAGGCGTAGGGGTCGAAGACATGCTGCAGGGTGCCATCCAGGGGCAGCAGACGGGCACGCGTATCGACCAGGCCTACACCCCATAGACCATATTTCACGTAGGAGTTGCGGACGTACTGCTTAGGGTTGGTGTAGGTGTCGACCACTTTGGCCGGAGCATCTCGCAGGTCGGAGGGCCCGAGCAGGGGTAGCTCGACGAAGGGACCGGGGTGCACGCCCCAATGCCCGAGCGTCTGGCCGAAGTCTTCGTTGTTCTTGTCGAGTCCCGCCGAGGTCGCAGGATCGAGCAGCCCGCCCAATCCCACGGTGGAGTTGAGCAAGAAGCGCCCGAAATCGTTCGCCGTTGCGCCGATCTTTCCCTGCAGGGCGTCGTTGATCATGACGGTCGGCGTTTCCAAATTGTCCATGAAATTGCTGATGCCGGTGCGTATGGGCTTGGGTACGACGCGCACATAGGCGCGCGCCACGGGCTTCGCGACGGCGCGATCGAGCTTGTCATTGAACTTGTAGACGCCGCGGTTCCAGGACTCCCACGGATCTTGCGGTACGCGCTGGCTGTTGGGCGGCAGCGTGACGCAGGCGCTCGCACAGAGCGCAAATACCATCCCGAGCGCCGCGCGCTCGCCCCTTATCATTGGCATCCCAAAATTCTCCCCGGGACAGTCGCCGGAACCGAAACGATACAGGGGACCGGCGCTTTGATACAGCGGTCCTTGATTGTGTAAAGCAAGATTGTGGACGGCTAGTGGCGTCCGTTGCCGCCGCCGTTGTCGTCGGCGACCGTGTTCTTTCGGTCTTTGGGCATGGCCGCGCGCACCTCTTCGAGCCGGGCGCTGAAGCGGGCGCGCTGAATCGGATCAAGGCCGGGCATCCCAAGCCCGAGCTGCAGCTGGTTGAGGGCCATCTTGAAATCTCCGCTCATCAGATAGAAGTAGGACATATAGTAGTACGAATCGGCGATGTCGCCCGCGGCATGGGCGGCCTTTGCGATCAGGCGGGTCTGGTCGGGCGTCGGCTCGACCACATTGAACAGATCGTCCAGTATGAGCTGCGCACGTTTGTTCGAGCCGGCATGCATCAGCGTTTCCGCGAGCCGAATGGTGATGGGCACGTTCCGCGGGAACAGCGTCACCGCCTGGTCAAGCACCGCCTGCGATTCCTTCAGCTGGCCGTTCACCAGGTAGGCTTGGCCGAGCGCGCCGTAGAATTGATTTACCTTCGGGTACTCCTTCACCAGGCTCTGCAAGTCGGGGATGGCGGCCGTGGGGTTGCGCGACACGATGTCGGCCACATCCTTGCCGTAACGGGTTTCGATCCCTAGGGCCGCGCCGTTCTTGGCGAGGTTGGCGTAATACTCGCGCACCGCCTGCGGGTTGAGGACGAGCGACCTTAGACGTTCGCGCATCAAGATGTAGCTCAAGGAATCCGTGTGGCGAATGCGGCCGATCTGCTCCGCGCGATTGCGGGCTTCGGCAACTCGGTCGGAGAATATCGGGTGATCGATCAGGAACTGAATCGCATTCACACGGCTGGGTTCAGGTCCGCTCCCGCCCATGTATTCGAAAAAGCTTGCCATCCCCAAGGGGTCGTATCCGGCGGCCGCCATGGTGCCGATACCGATGCGGTCCGCCTCGAATTCGCTCGCCCGCGTGTAATTGATCTGGTGCTGAATCGCCGCGCTCTGAGTCGCCATGATGGCGCCCTCCATGGCGCCGGGGTCGCCGCGCCCGGCGGTCGCTCCCAGCAGAATGGCCGCCAGCATGGCGGCGGTCGACATGAGCCCGGCGTGACTCTGGTCTATGAGCTGGCGGACCAGATGCCGCTGCGTGACGTGTGCGGTCTCGTGCGCCATGACTCCCGCAAGTTCGTTCTCGTTGCGAGTTGCCAGGATCAAGCCGCTCTGGATGGCGATGAATCCTCCGGGCATGGCGAAGGCATTGACGATGGGGTCCTTCAGCACGAAGTAATAGAACTGGTGCTGGCCTTCCTCGGCGCGGCTCGACAGGCTGTGGCCGATTTCTTGGATGTAATCCTCGACCTCCGGGTCTTCCAGCACCACGCCGCTTTGCCGCATGCTGGCAAACCACCCCAAACCCGCCCGATACTCATCCTCGAGCGATACCGCGGCGGTGGCGGGGCTGCCCAGATCCGGCAGATCTTGATCGACGGCGCTCGAACCCGTGCCCAACCCCGTGCCCGCAGCCCAGCCCACGCCGACGACAGTGCTGGCCGCGGCGGCGCCCGCGAACGCGAATAGGGACTTCAGCAGTGACATCGGGCCTCCGTAATCCTCCTTGGAGTGCTCGTCGAGGTCCAAAGTTCGCTCATAATTCTCGTCAAATCAAAGAACTTCGGACGCATAGTCTGCCAGGCGGGAGCGCTCGCCGCGGACCAGGGTGATATGCCCCGAAAACGCCCAGCCGTGGAACCGGTTGACCACATAGGTCAAACCCGACGTGGTCTCGGTCAGATAGGGGGTGTCGATCTGCGCGATATTCCCCAGGCACACCATCTTGGTGCCGGGACCTGCGCGGGTGACCAGCGCCTTCATCTGCTTGGGCGTCAAATTTTGGGCCTCATCGATGATGATGAAGCGGTTCAGAAACGTGCGGCCTCGCATGAAATTCAAGGACCGAATCTTGATTCGGTGCCTGAGCAGGTCGTTGGTCGCACCACGGCCCCAGGTACCGCCCGGCTGACCCTGGGTCAACACCTCCAGGTTGTCCATCAAGGCGCCCATCCAGGGCTCCATTTTCTCCTCTTCCGTGCCGGGTAGAAATCCGATGTCCTCGCCCAAGGGTATGGTGACCCGCGTCATGATGATTTCGCTGAAGCGATTGTGATCCAAGGTCTGCGCGAGACCGGCTGCCAACGTCAACAGGGTCTTGCCCGTGCCCGCGGGACCGAGCACGGTGACGATGTCTATTTCAGGGTCCATCAACAGATTCAGCCCGAGATTCTGTTCGCGGTTGCGCGCCGTGACTCCCCACACATTGTTGCGATCGGCCCTGTAGTCGAGCGTGATCTCCAGAATCGCCGCCTCTCCCTCGAGCTTGCGCACGATGGCCTCGACCCCGTTCTCGCCGGGGTCATAGAGGAATTGGTTGGCATGCCATTCGCGCACCAGCGGCCCGCGCACCCGATAGTACGTCCGGCTCTGCTGTTGCCACGACTCCATGCCCCTGCCGTGCTTCTCCCAGAAATTCGGCGGCAACTGTTGCACGCCGCTCGCGAGAAGGTCCGCATCCTCGATGGTTTTGTCGCTGGAGTAATCCTCCGCTTGCACGCCGACGATCGCCGCCTTAATCCGTAAATTGATGTCTTTCGACACCAGGGTGACCCGTACGCTGGGGAAGTTCTGCTGTAGCGCCAGCGTATTCGCCAGGATCGCATTGTCCGCACCGTGTCCGGGCAGGCTGTCCGGCAGGACGGACTCCAGCAGCTGAGTTTGAAAGAAGAGACGCCCGCCCGGCGGGCGCTTGCCGTGATTGATGGGCACCGCGGTCGGCAGGGCGAGCCCGCGATCGATCTGCTTCTTGCTGGCGCCCTTCATCAGCTCGTCGAGAAAGCGGCTGACCTGGCGCACATTGCGCGCGGACTCAGACAGGCCTTTCTTGCCGGCGTCGAGTTCCTCGAGCACCGTCATGGGGATGTAAACATCGTGCTCTTCGAAGCGGAAGATCGCGGTCGGATCGTGCATCAGCACATTGGTGTCCAGCACGAAGATGCGGCGCTCTTGCCTGCCCTGCCTGAGCTTCGCGGCCGCGGTCCCCGGGGGCCGCACGCTCCCGGTCACAGTGCTTTCACCGCCGCCAAGACCGCCGCGGCGTGACCGTTCACCTTGACCTTACGCCATATGCCCCGCACTACGCCCTTTGCGTCGATCAGGAATGTGCTGCGCTCGATCCCAAGGAATTTCTTCCCGTACATGCTCTTTTCCTGGATCACGTCGTACAACTTGCACACTTTCTTGTCGGGATCGCTCAACAGTTCGAAAGGAAATGTCATTTTCTGTTTGAATTTCTCATGCGCCGCCAAACTATCGGCCGAGACGCCGACGATCAGGGCCTTGGCTTTCTTGAACTGCGCATGCGCAGCCGCGAAGTCCGCGCCCTCCTGGGTGCATCCGGGCGTATTGTCGCGCGGATAGAAGTAGACCACGACCGCGCTGCCCGCGGCGTCGCCCAGCGACCAACCGCCGCCCGTGCCGTCAAGGGTGAACTGCGGCGCCTTCTTGCCGATGTCGATTTTGCTCATGGCGGTCAGCTTTTCACCGGTTCGAAAATGGCATCCAAGTTCAAATGATCGCAGAAGTCCATGAATTCCTCCCGCAGCACCCCGATGTGCAGGCGGCTGGGCACGTTCACGATCATCTGCACCGAAAACATCGGCGCGCCGGTGTGCGCAGC
This sequence comes from uncultured Gammaproteobacteria bacterium, assembly GCA_963702735.1. Lineage (GTDB taxonomy): Bacteria > Pseudomonadota > Gammaproteobacteria > Steroidobacterales > Steroidobacteraceae > Bog-1198. Next base: position 61,578 of record CAVPDW010000007.1, read on the forward strand.
GGCGTATGAACGGGTCGACAATTCGGCGATATCCACCGCGCGTTGCGCGAAGAACCCGGAAAGGCCCGCGACAATGCCGGTCTGGTCGAGGCAGACCACATCGATGGAGTAGGGGAGCATGTCGTTGCGCGCGGCCCGCTCCTCGGTGCGGCGCAACTGAATGTTCATGCCGGTGGCATCGGCCAGTTTCTTGAACTCACCTTCGAGCTTGGCGAGAGTGTGCCAATTGCCGTTCACCAGCAGCAGCATCGCAAACTCATTGCCGAGAGAGGTCATGCGGCTCTCGCTGATGCTGCCCCCGCAGTCGGCGACCGCCTTGGAAAGCTCATGGACCATGCCGACGCGGTCCCCGCCGACCGCGGAAATGACGATATGTTGTTTCATCGGCGCAAATTCTACCGGATGGGCGCTTGCCAGGGTGAGTCACGCCACTTAAGGTAGCGATATTTGCTGCGGGGCCCCTTTGATGTTTTCCGGAAGCATGGTAGCGATTGTGACGCCGATGACCGCCGACGGCGGTCTGGATTGGCCGGCATGGGATCGGCTGCTGGATTTCCACCTGCGCGAAGGCTCCGACGGGATCGTGGTCGCAGGAACCACCGGCGAATCGCCGGTGCTGACGGTGGATGAAATCGAGGAATTGACCCGCCGGGCGGTCTCACGTTGCCGCGAGAAGCTCAAAGTCATCGTCGGGACGGGAACATATTCGACGGCGGATACGGTGGCGCGAACCCGCACCCTGTCAAGGCTCGGAGTCGACGGGGTCCTGATCGTGACCCCTTACTACAACAAACCCACGCAGGAAGGTCTTTACAGGCATTTCATGGCGGCGGCCGAGGTCTCCGATGTCCCCGTGATTCTGTACAATGTACCGAGTCGCACCGCCGTGGATCTGTTGCCGGGTACCGTGGGCAGGCTGGCGCGACATCCCCTGATCGCGGCCGTGAAGGAAGCGAACGGCTCCATGAGTCGCGGGCGGGAGATCTTGAGTGCCTGTCCGCCTCAGTTCGCGCTGCTGTCGGGCGACGATGCGACCGCCATCGAATTGATGAGCGTGGGCGCGCGCGGAGTCATTTCGGTGACTGCCAACGTGGTGCCGCGGCGCATGCACGAGGCCTGTGAAGCGGCACTTGCGGGGGATTTGGCCAAGGCGCGGGCGATCGACTCGAGCCTGCAGCCTTTACATAAGGAATTGTTCGTCGAACCGAGTCCGATACCCGTCAAGTGGGCGGTGGCGAGAATGGGCCTCATCGGGAACGCAATCCGCTTACCATTGGTCGAACTGTCCGCTGCGCATCAAGATACCGTGCTGCGCGCAATGCAGGCCGCCGGAGTTACACTTGAGGACCAAGCAGCATGAGTCTTGATCGAGTCTTATTGGTTATTGCTGCGACAGCGCTTACGAGCGGCTGCCACCTGTTCACCAAATTGAGAGTGGATTGTCATACTCCGCAGGAATATCAAAGGGCCAGGCAAATGCCGCCGTTGAAAGTTCCCCCGGGACTCGACTCGCCCAACACTCAGAGCGCCCTGGTCATTCCCACCGTGGATCTCGCGCCGCCGCCGCCGGGACCCAAGGACACCTGCCTGGACGTACCGCCGAAATACAAGCCTGCGCCGTCCAACAAGGCCGGCAATAGCTAGTTTTCCATGGCCCCTGCTTGCCTAAATTTGATCCCGTGGGTCTCCTCCGGTACCCTTGCGGCCGCGTGGAGAGGTGGCCGAGCGGTCGAAGGCGCACGCCTGGAAAGTGTGTAACACCTAACCGTGTTCGTGGGTTCGAATCCCACCCTCTCCGCCATAGTCGGCCTACCGGCCGATCAACGTTTATGGCGGCTCGCGCTTGCATCTTCGCGACGACTGGCCGCGAACCCCGTCAGGCCCGGAAGGGAGCAGCGGTAACGGCTTATAGTCGGGCGCCGGAGTCCTGCTGGCGCGGGTCGCCTCCCGAAAACCGCCCGGCCGCGGCCTTCCGCGGCTAAACTTAAACCAATGGTGCGTCGTGACGTGAGGGCTTGTCTATCCGCGTCTCTGGGAGAGATGGCCATTACTTGCTGCGCTTCTCCAACGGGTGCAAGTCCCGTACCGGTAAGCATCGGTGCGCCGGTTAGCAGGCCCCAGGTGTGGAAGGGAGACCTTTACGCCCGAGCGGGGTATCACAAGCCTGTGAGGTGGCGCGAGCCACGTAACGGGGAGCGAACATGCGGGCCGCAACTTAAAGTGAAGCCTGCAGCCTCGACACAGTCACAACCCGGAGGCCGAGCCGCTCATTTCACGGCGAAGGCAACACTGCACATGGGAGTACCGAAGCCCGTGAGCAGCTCCGGCGGGGTATGGGGCGCAGCACGCATGTCAGGAGAAGCGCGGAACACGAGAGACCCGTCTGCGCGGCCGCCGTCACGGCAAGGTGGCTCGTATAAGCCGAAGGCGAAGTCGAGCACTGCGCAGCGGGAGTCCGAGGGGATCGTAGTACTGCATAACCTGGAGCGATCCGGGGGACGAACGCCATGACGAACAACGTGGCGGGAGGGAAGGGTTCCTGGGGTGATCGGGCCTTAGGAGCAGGTAAGCGTGAGGGAGTGGCCGGCGAGACCGGACCTAAAGACCCCGGCGGTGATAAACCGCGCGACAAAGTGCGAGAACTGCGACGAGGGCTATGGGCGGCAGCCAAGCGAGCACCGGGTAGACGTTTTCACGCCCTATATGACCATCTCGGCAGGAGTGACGTTCTGCGAGAGGCGTGGCGACGAGTGAGGAAGAACCGCGGCGCCGCGGGGGTCGATGGCCAGTCGATCCGCGACGTCGAGCAGTATGGAGTCGAGCGCTTCTTGGAAGAGCTGGGCGCCGTACTGCGAGCGGGCGAGTACCGTGCGACGGTGGTCCGTCGCCAGTACATACCGAAGGCTGACGGAAGGCAGAGGCCGCTGGGGATCCCAACGGTCCGGGACCGGGTAGTGCAGATGGCGGCGAAGCTGGTGCTGGAACCGATCTTCGAGGCGGATTTTCTGCCGTGCTCGTACGGTTTTCGCCCGAAGCGCAACGCGACGATGGCGCTGGAGACCTTGAGGACGCTTGGGGCCAAGGGCGGTCATCACGTGTTCGATGCCGACATTCGTGACTACTTCGGGAGCATCGATCACGAGAAGCTCATGCTGCTCGTGGCTCGGCGCATCTCGGACCGGCGGGTTCTGAAGCTGCTGCGGCAGTGGCTCGAAGCGGGTGTGATGGAAGATGGCGTCGTCTCTGAGACGGTGGCTGGCACGCCGCAGGGTGGAGTGATCTCGCCCTTGCTGTCGAACATTTACCTGCATGTGCTCGACGTTCTGTGGACTCGCCACAGTGCCCCCTTGGGGACGCTGGTGCGATACGCGGACGACTTCGTGGTGATGTGTCGAACCGCGAAGGCCTGCGAGCAGGCTGAAGCGCGTATCCGGGTGATCCTGGAACGCCTCGGTCTTGAGTTGCATCCGCAGAAGTCGAGGCGAGTGGAACTCTACGATGGCAAAGAGGGTTTCGATTTTCTCGGCTGCCACCTGCATAAGAGGCTGAGCGGACGGTTGTGGGAACAGGAGCGAAAGCGCCTGTATTTCCTACAGCGCTGGCCGTCGCAGCGCTCGATGCAGCGCATTCGCCAACGGGTGAAGGAATTGACTCTGAGGGTGCGATGCCACGCGGACCTACGCGCGATCGTCGCGGACCTGAACCCTGTTCTGCGGGGTTGGGGTCAATACTTTCGCACCGGCAATGCCGACACTCGTTTCATCCAGCTCGACTCCTATGTCTGGCGGCGTTTGCAGTTCCTACGCATTGCGCGCAAGGGCCGCAACTTGCAGCCCGGGGAGGTCGGTCGTTGGTCGCGCGAGTACTTCGAGAGCCTTGGGTTATATCGCTTGCGTGGGACCGTCCGATACCCGGCGTCCCCCTTCTGGGAGTCGCGTTATGCTGCCGCTTAATCGATCACTGGTAAGCCGTGTGCGGGGTGCAGCCTGCAAAGGCGCAGATCATGCGGGTGAAAGTCCCGTCGTAGCAATTACCCGGTTTGGCTACGTAGCAATGCCTGACGTCGTGGATGGGCGACCATCCGTGGCGAAAGCTCAGGTAAAAGTCCTCGGGGCTGAGCAGTCGGTCCGACCCATCAGGAGGGCGAGCAAACTTCGGGGCCGCAGCGAGAGCGAACATTACAACGTCGAAACGGCTTTGCACGAGAAATGGGTCGTGGAGTACCGAGCAGCCGAGCCCTCTTCCCGCAATGGCGAAGGCCAATGGGCGCCAATGTTAGAAACGGGTGTATGCAGTTGGCGTCTGCTCCGGCGTATAGATGGTGGCACCGAAGGAATGATTTGCGACCCAAAGCAGGGAAAGTCTCTGGCCTGTGAGGCCCGAGGTTCAAGCCTACAAGCGAGGCCAAGGGTGGATCAGAGACTGGCGGATCGGGTTGTAGTAGCGATGATGCCAAGGGACAACATAACCCTGGCGGAGCAAAGGACCCGTGGGGCGGCGATGTGCTTGAGTACGCGAGGACGGACCCGAAATGTCCAACCAAGAGTTGGTCTAACGGGAGTTCCTCGTCGAGTAGCGAAGGCAGGCACGAAGCGCGCATCAAACTCACCGATCGTGATGGTGGGGCAGGTTGCGCGTGAGGAAATATGCGGTCGCGTCGCCTTGAAGCCGTACTGGGGAAAACCCGCCGTACGGAATTTTAGAGGGGCCTGTGGAAACGGGAGTTACGGCCAATGCTAACCGGGCACGAAGCTGGAAACGGCGGTTACAGACAAGCATTTGCCTACGGACCACCGCGCCGCATGTCTACTCAACAAATTCGCATGCACGGTTGCGCGTCCAGCAAAGGTGGACACATTCAGCAGGGGCGACCTGCCGAGGCAAGAATCAGAAGCCTCGTAGCTTGGATAGCAAAGTGGAGGGAGACTGAGACTTTGAAGCCTATCGACAACCCCATCGGAAGGATGGGTGCGAATCACCAGGCCGTAGCGCGAGCGAACGCGTACGTGGCCTCGACATTGAGTAGATCCGGGGGCCGAGCCCGCAACCGTGAGGGTGAAGGCAGCATGTTCTATCGAAATCTGGTTGACGCGATGGATCACTCCGGCGGGGTGGAAGCGACGGCATGGTGATGAGGATGTGTCATACAACTGGAGAAGCCCGTCTCGTCCCGTCGAGAAATCGGCGGAAGCTGGGTAGGTCGTATAACCGGCTCAACCGGGAAATCGACCGACGGCGAGCGGGTGGCGGAAGGGTCAGTAGTAGCGAGGAGGCGGAGTAATGTCCGAGGAGCAAAGAGACCCTGCTGCCGGGAATGACTGCGTTGAAATGGGAGGCAGGGGCGAGATGATAAAGGCGCCCATCGATCTGCAAGACCTGAGACGCAGGCTATACGTCAAGGCGAAGGCTGAACCGTCGTGGCGTTTCTGGGGGATCTACGTTCACGTCTGCAAGATGGAGACACTGTCGGAAAGCCTATGCGTTGGCGAAAGCCAATAACGGTGCGCCGGGTATTGACGGCGTGACGTTCGAGGCCATCGAGACGCAGGGCATCGAGTGTTTTCTCGAACAGATACGGGACGAACTGATCCAGCGTACTTACGTGCCGCTCAAAGCACGGCAACGCGAGATACCCAAGGATGGGGGAAAGGTTCGCGTGCTGTCGATACCGGCTATCCGGGATCGGGTGGTCCAGGGTGCGCTGAAGCTGATTTTGGAGCCGATCTTCGAGGCGGACTTCCAACCGGGGTCGTATGGTTATCGTCCGAAGCGGACGGCCCATGATGCGATCAGGCGGGTTGCCCAGGGCATCGTGCGGGAGAAGACGCGCATCATCGACATTGATCTGCGTGCCTATTTTGACAACGTGCGGCACGATCTGCTGCTCGGTAAGGTAGCGCTGCGGGTGAACGATGTGGAGACGTGATGCATCTGCTCAAGCTGATGCTCAAAGCAACCGGCAAACGCGGCGTTCCACAAGGTGGTGTGATCTCACCGCTCCTCAGTAATCTCTACCTCAACGAGGTGGACAAGATGCTGGAGCGGGCGAAGGAAACCACGCGGAACGGTCAGTACACCTATATCGAATATGCGCGATACGCTGACGATCTGGTGGTGCTGATCGATGCGTTCCAGCGTCATGACTGGCTGCTGACGGCGGTGATGAAGCGGTTACGGGAAGAGTTTGCCAAGCTCGATGTCGAAATCAATGAGGAGAAAAGCCGAGTCGTAGACCTTGGCCGGGGCGAAAGCTTCGGCTTCCTGGGGTTCGACTTTCGCCGCACTCGCTCGCAACGGGGAGTCTGGCGGGCACAGTACACGCCGAAGCTGAAGAAGCGGACGGCGTTGCTGCGCAAACTCAAGGAGACGTTCCGGTGCTTCCAATCGCAGCCGCTGGACCGGGTGGTGGAACTCATCAACCCGGTGTTGCGCGGCTGGGTCAGGTACTTTGCGATCGGACACTCGAGCCGGTGCTTTAGCTTCGTCAAAGACTGGGTGGAAAAGAAGGCACGGCGCCATTTGGGGCGATCCAGCAAACGACAGGGCTTCGGCTGGAACAGGTGGAGTAGGCGGTGGCTGTACGAGACCGTGGGGCTGTTCAACAGCTACCGCGTCAACCAGGCCGCCCGCTGAAAGCGCTGCCAGCATGATAGGTCACACAAACTTTGACAGGAACCCGGCAGGAAAGCGTAGTGCGGGAAAACCGCCCGCTACGTTTGACGAGGCGGGGGCTGGAGACGTGGCATGGTTGAGATACAGTGGCACTCGCAGACGAAAGGGCGAGTCAACAGTGAACACAAACATCAACCTAACACCGGCGCGCCAGTCCTCGACCCTACTGGTAGGGGGCCCTGATTCCTCCTGTTGCCTTTGGGCCGCATAGGAGTCAGGGTCTACCAATGAGCTATATCGTTTTAGCGCGCAAATGGCGTCCCAAACGCTTCGCCGAGATGGTGGGGCAGGAGCATGTGCTGCGCGCGCTCGCCAACGCGCTCGACAGCGGCAAGGTGCACCATGCCTTCCTGTTCACGGGCACCCGTGGGGTGGGCAAGACGACGATAGCGCGCATTCTCGCCAAGTCGCTGAACTGCGAGACGGCGGGCGTGAGCTCGAACCCCTGCGGAGTGTGTGCCGCGTGCCGCGAGATCGACGAAGGCCGCTTCGTCGATCTCATCGAAGTCGATGCCGCTTCGCGTACCAAGGTCGACGACACCCGCGAATTGCTCGACAACGTGCAGTACGCCCCGACCCGTGGCCGCTACAAGGTGTATCTGATCGACGAAGTGCACATGCTCTCGAATCATTCCTTCAACGCGCTGCTCAAGACCCTGGAAGAGCCTCCGCCCCACGTCAAGTTTCTGCTGGCGACGACCGACCCGCAAAAATTGCCCGTCACGGTGCTCTCGCGCTGCCTGCAGTTCAGTCTCAAGCGGCTGCCGGCGTCCCTGATCGGCGATCGGCTGAAATTCATCGCCGAGGCGGAGAAGCTCGAGTTCGAACCGGCCGCGGCGGCGCTGCTGGCGCGTGCGGCCGAGGGCAGCATGCGCGACGCCTTGAGCTTGCTGGATCAACTGATCGCATTCGGGGGCGGTACCCTGAACGAGGCCAATACCCGCGCGATGCTCGGGACCATCGATCGCGGCCACGTCGGACGCCTCATCGATGCGTTGGCGCGCGCGGACGGCCCCGCGCTTCTGGCGGAGGTCAGGCAGCTCGATCTCGATGCGCCCGACTATGATCGTGTATTGGTCGAGTTGGCGGCGTTTCTGCAGCGCCTGGCCATCGTGCAGATCGTGCCGGAGGCGGCGCAGCAGGACGAGGAGTTCGATGCCGGTTCGCTCGCCGGCCTGGCGCGGGCCATCTCGCCCGAGGATGTTCAGCTCTACTATCAAATCGCCCTGGGCGGCCGCCGCGATTTGGCCGTCGCGCCCGAACCCCGTGCCGGATTCGAGATGACATTGCTGCGCATGCTGGCGTTTCGTCCTGATTCCGGCATCCCCGCCGGCGAACCGCAGGTGCGCGCCGCCGCCGCTTCGGCTCCAGGCACCGCGGCGGTGAGTTCGCAGGGGGTCAGATTGACCAGCATCGATGCCGGCAACTGGCCGGCGGTGGTCGAGGCGGCGAACCTGACCGGCATGGTTCGCCAATTCGCGCTGAATTGCGTGCCGGCGAGGTTCGAGCGCGATGTGCTGCTGTTGCAGCTCGATCAGGCTGCGACGGACCGGCGCACCCGGCCCATCGAGGAGAAACTCGCGCAAGGGCTTTCGAAGCATCTCGGCCGGGACATCCGCGTCAGCTACGAGACCGTGCAATCGGCCCTCTCGACGCCCGCGCGGCAGCGCGCGCTCGACGAACAGGACAGGGCGGTTCGCGCCGCGGCCGCGTTCGAGGCGGATGCCACCGTCAAGGGTCTGCGCGAACGATTCGGCGCGGAAGTGGACGCGGCCTCGGTGAAACCCGCGAATTAGCACTGGAGGGTGGGGCATGATGAAGGGTGGATTGGGTAATCTGATGCGTCAGGCGCAGCAGATGCAGGAGACCATGAAGAAGGCGCAGGCCGAGCTCGCGGCGCTCGAGATCACCGGCGAGTCCGGCGCAGGCATGGTCAAGGTGACTCTGAACGGACACCACGAAGCGAAGAAAGTGGTCATCGAGCCGAAACTGCTCGGCGAAGACTTGGGACTGCTCGAGGATCTGGTGGTCGCCGCGATCAACGATGCGGTGCGCAAGATCGCGGCACGCAGCCAGGAGAAGTATTCGGGACTCATGTCCGGCCTGAACCTTCCGCCGGGCATGAAGCTGCCGTTTTGAGCGTTGCTGCGCGGCGATGAAATACACCCCCACGCTGGCGCGCCTGATCGACTCTCTGCGCTGCCTTCCCGGCGTCGGCCCGAAATCGGCGCAGCGCATGGCGTTCTATCTCCTGGAGAGGGATCGCGACGGCGGCAAGGCTCTCGCCCAGGCGCTGGCTGAGGCGCTCGAGAAGGTCGGTCATTGCAAACGCTGCCGAATGCTGACCGAGAGCGAACTTTGCACAATCTGCGCGTCCACACAGCGGGATTCGGCGCAGCTCTGCGTGGTTGAATCTCCCGCCGACGTGGTCGCCATCGAGCAATCCGGCGGATTTCGCGGCCGCTACTTCGTGCTCATGGGGCATTTGTCGCCGCTCGACGGCGTGGGGCCGGCTGAACTCGGTCTGGAGGAATTCGAGCGCCTGCTGGGCGACGGCGAGGTGCGCGAGGTGATTCTCGCCACGAACCCGACGGCGGAGGGAGAGGCGACCGCGCACTACCTCGGCGAACTCGCGCTGCGCATGGGGTTGAAGGCGTCGCGGATCGCCCACGGCGTGCCGGTGGGCGGGGAGCTGGAATACGTCGACGGCGGCACACTGGCGCACGCGCTGGCGGGACGCACCAGCGTCTCCTGACGGTCGTGAACTAGGTGGCCAGCTTCTCGTACAGGCGGAACAGTCGCCGATAGCTCTCGTAGCGCCGCGGGGCGATCTGCTGAAGCAATACGGCGCTGCGCACGGCGCAGCCCGGTTCTTCCATATGCCTGCAATCCTTGAAGCGGCAATTGACGCTATGCCTGAGGATCTCGACGAATCCGCGCTCGGCCGCGCGCACGAGGCTCGCCGGCGGCGCGAAATCCCGAACGCCCGGGGCATCGACGATTGCCGAATTCTCATCGATCGCGTATCGGCGCGCCGTGGTGGTCGTGTGCCGACCCTCCTCCTCGCGGGTGAGCTCGGCCGTTTGCGCCGCCGACTCGGGGGCCATGGCGTTGACCAGGGAGGATTTACCGACGCCGGATTGCCCGACCAGCAAAGTGATGCACCCCGCCAGGAGTCCCTTGAGGTCGGCCATACCCTCTCCGGATTGCGACGAGACCTCGACGCAGGCCAACGGCAGGTTGCGATAGGTTTCGAGTTCCGGCTGGATGGCCTGTGTTCCGAGATCGAGTTTGTTGACGATGAGCACCGCGTCCAATTCCTTCAGCACCGCCCCCGCCCAGTAGCGGTCCACCAGGAACCAATCCGGAGCGGGTTCCAAGGCCACGACGACGGCCAGGCGGTCGATATTGGAAGCGACGGGCTCCGCACGTCCGCGCGCGTCGATGCGTTCGATGAGATTGCGGCGCGGCTCGACGGATAGTACCCGGGGCCCGTCGGCGGAGGGCGGGTAGCCCCAGGCGACCCGATCGCCGCACACCACCCGCTGCTTGCGTCCCGACAGCGCGCAATGCAGTGTCGCGCCGCCGGCCTGCACCAGCACGTCCCTGCCGTAGCTGGCGAGCACCGTGCCCACGCCGCCGAGTGGGTCTTTCGGATCCGCCTGCTCTGCTACCATGCCGCTTTTGGCCGCCTGGAACCCATGAAATCCCCCGAAAATCTGATTTGGATCGACTTGGAAATGACCGGCCTCAAGCCGGACTCCGACCTCATCATAGAGATCGCGACGATCGTAACCGACAAACATCTAAATGTGCTTGCCGAAGGTCCGGTGTTCGCCGTACACCAGACTCAGGCTGTATTGGACGCGATGGACGATTGGAACCGCAACCAGCATGGACGTTCCGGCCTCGTGGCGCGGGTGCTGGCCAGCGCCGTCGACGCAGCGGCTGCGGAGCGCGAAACCCTGAGATTTCTGGAGCCCTGGGTGGACCCGGGCAGGTCGCCGATGTGCGGCAACAGCATCTGCCAGGACCGGCGGTTTCTGGCACGGCACATGCCGGCTCTCGAGCGATTCTTCCACTACCGCAATCTCGACGTGAGCACCCTCAAGGAGCTGGCGCAGCGCTGGGCGCCGCAGGTGGCCGAGGGGTTCCGCAAGGCCTCGAGCCATCTCGCTTTGGACGACGTGCGCGAGTCGATCCGCGAACTGCAATACTACCGCGAGCGATTGCTGCGAGTCTAACCGGACGCGGTCGCTTCGACCGCGTTGAAAGGTGGCGCGCAGCGCCTAACGAGAGCAGCGCCTAACGAGCGTCGCCCGCCAGGAACATCCAGGTCTCGACCACCGTATCGGGATTCAGGGATAGGCTGTCGATGCCCTGCTCGAGCAGCCAGCGCGCGAGCTCAGGATGATCGGACGGGCCTTGGCCGCATATCCCGACATACTTGTTTTGGCGCCTGCAAGCTTTGATGGCCATGGACATCAAAACCTTGACCGCGTCGTCCCGTTCGTCGAACGCCTTCGCGACCACGCTTGAATCGCGATCGAGTCCGAGCGTCAGCTGCGTCATGTCGTTGGACCCGATCGACATGCCGTCGAAGAATTCGAGGTATCGATCGGCCAGCAAGGCGTTGGTGGGCAGCTCGCACATCATGATGTGCTTGAGGCCGTTGTCGCCGCGCTTCAACCCGTTCTCGGCGAGCAGCTGGGTGACGGCCTTCGCCTCGCCCAAGGTGCGCACGAACGGCACCATCACCTGCACATTGGTCAGTCCCATCTCGTCGCGCACGCGCTTCAAGGCGCGGCATTCCAGCTCGAAGCAGGGCCTGAACACCTTGTCGATATAGCGCGACGCGCCGCGAAAGCCCAGCATGGGGTTTTCCTCGTGAGGCTCGTAGGCCTTGCCGCCGATCAGGTTCGCGTATTCGTTCGATTTGAAATCGGACAGGCGCACGATTACCGGCTCCGGCGCAAAAGCCGCGGCGATCTGCGCGATGCCCTCGGCGAGCTTGTCGACGTAGAAATTCACGGGACCGTCGTAGCCTGCGATTTGCCTGGTGATGGTGTCCTTGAGCTCCGGGCTCAGCTTGTCGAATTCGAGCAATGCCCGCGGATGCACGCCGATCATGCGATTGATGATGAATTCGAGCCGCGCCAGGCCGACCCCTTTGTGCGGAATGCCCGCAAAATCGAAAGCGCGGTCGGGATTGCCGACGTTCATGGTGATCTTGACCGGGATTTCAGGCATGGCATCCATCTCGATGCTGCGTTGGTCGAATTCAAGCATGCCGTCGTACACATATCCGGTGTCGCCCTCCGCACACGACACGGTGACAGGTTGTCCTTCCTTGACCGCGGTGGTCGCGGTGCCGCAGCCGACCACCGCGGGTATGCCGAGCTCGCGCGCGATGATGGCCGCATGGCAGGTGCGTCCACCGCGATTGGTGACGATGGCGGATGCGCGCTTCATGACCGGTTCCCAGTCCGGGTCCGTCATGTCGGCCACCAGAACGTCGCCGGCGCGGACTCGCGACATTTCCTTCACGTCCCTGACGATGCGCGCATGTCCCGCGCCGATTCGCTGGCCGATGCTGCGTCCGCTCGCGACCACCCTCGAGCGCGCCTTGAGGGTGAACCGCAGTATCGTGCGGCCGGCGCGGCTCTGCACGGTCTCAGGGCGCGCCTGAAGGATGTAGATCTTGCCGGTGGCGCCGTCCTTGCCCCACTCGATGTCCATCGGCGCGCCGTAGTGCTTCTCGATTATCAGCGCCTGCTTCGCCAGGTTCACGATATCCGCCTCATCGAGCGAGAAGCGGTTCCTGTCGGCCTGCGGCACCTCGACCGTGCGCACGCGCTCATTCGAGCCGGAGTCGGCGTAGACCATCTTGATCGCCTTGCCGCCGAGATTCTTGCGCAGCACCGCGCGGCGGCCCGCGCGCAACGCCGGCTTGTACACATAGAATTCATCCGGGTTGACCGCGCCCTGCACCACCGTCTCACCCAGGCCGTAGGCAGCCGTGATGAACACAACGTCGCGAAATCCGGAGTCGGTGTCCAGAGTGAACATGACCCCCGCGCTGCCGAGGTCGCTGCGCACCATGTGCTGCACGCCGACCGACAGTGCCACTGCGGAGTGATCGAATTTGTTGTGCACCCGGTAGGAAATGGCGCGATCGTTGAACAACGAGGCGTACACCTCGCGCACGCAGATCATCAGCTGCTCCTCGCCGCGCACGTTCAGAAAGGTCTCCTGCTGACCGGCGAAGGACGCCTCCGGCAGATCCTCCGCAGTGGCGGAGGAACGGACCGCGACCGCGAACTCGCTCGCGTCGCCGAGCGCCCTGCCCATGGCGCGCCACGACTCGAGGATTTCCCGATGCAGCCGCTGCGGAAAGGGCGTGGCGAGCATCCAGCCCCGGATTTGCGCGCCGACCGCCGCGAGACGCTCGACATCGTCGACGTCGAGATCGGCCAATGCGCCGCGTATGCGTTCATCCAACCCGTCTTGCGAGAGAAAATCGCGATACGCGTGCGACGTGGTCGCGAATCCGCCGGGCACCGCCACACCCAGGGCGGCGAGGCCGGAGATCATCTCGCCGATCGAAGCGTTCTTGCCGCCGACGAGCTCGACATCTTTGTTCTTCAGCTGCTCGAATGGAATAATGTAAGGCTTCATAGTGCGCTGCTTGTGGGGCGGTGGGTTAAGTGAAACACTCTTCCGGCGGCATCGCGCCGGCACCTGAGGCTACAGTGACCAAACGAACCGTGTTTTTTGTTTCCGACCAAACGGGTATTACCGCAGAAACAATGGGTCACAGCCTCATGACGCAGTTCGACGGCATCGAATTTCGTCAGGTGACTGTGCCATTTATCGCCACGGTTGACAAGGCGATCGAAGCTGTTCGCAAGATCGACTTGGTCGGCGCCCAGGAGGGTGTGCGGCCCATCATATTCAGCACGCTCGTGCAGGAAGAGGTCCGCAATGTGGTTCGCGGCAGCAGCGGATTCTTTCTCGATTTCTTCGATCCATTCCTAGCACCATTGGAAAACGAACTCAAGACGCAGTCCACCCATGTCGCGAGCAGGACACATCGCATGGCGGACACTCACGCATACGCCACGCGCATCGATGCCACCAATTTCGCCCTGGCGAACGACGACGGTTCGGTGGTGCGCGACTACGAACGGGCGGATTTGATCCTGGTCGGGGTTTCGCGTTCGGGAAAAACGCCCACGTGCCTGTACCTGGCCATGCAATACGGTATATTCGCTGCCAACTATCCGCTGACCGAGGATGATCTGGAATCTCGGAAGCTGCCGCGTGCCCTCGAACCCTACGCGCGCAAGCTATTCGGCCTGACCATCAAGCCGGATCGATTGCAGCAGATTCGCAATGAGCGCCGCCCCGACAGCCGGTACTCGTCGGCGGCGCAAGTGGCCTTCGAAGTCAGAGCCGCGGAGTCCCTGCTCGAGCGCCACGGCATCCCGATGATCGACGCCACGGAAGTTTCCATCGAAGAAATTTCGAGCAGGATTCTCGACCGGACCGGAATCGAACGGCGCTTGCGCCCCTGACATTACGGAAGTGCGTGGTATAGTCGAGGCATGTTAGCGGATCAATGGTGTGAGACAACTTGGCGCGCGCGGCCCGGCAGCTTCGTCAGTCTGATGACGCTGTATGAGAGCAATTTCGTGCGCCTGGGCTGGCTGGTGAAAGACCTACGCGCGGTGACGGTGCGTCGCGTATCGCACGTGGCCTCGGACTGTGATCTCCATCTCATCCCGCAGGAACTTTCCCGCTATACAAGTGTGTTTCGCCTCACATATGAGTTCGAACTCGAGATCAAGCCGGTGCGCGACCCGGATTTGGAAGTGTGCGTATATCACGATGCGCGATTGGCCGAGGTGCGCAGCTTTCGCGGGTTCCAGCGCCATCCGCAACTCGCCCAACTGCAGGCCCGACTCAAGCGTGAACTGGATCAGCGCTGGACGCGAAACATGATGTTAAATAAATGGTTGGAATACTGTGCCGAGCGGGGGCATCACTTCTAGCGGCTGGATCTGCCCTGGCGGTCGATGGATCTCCCGCAGATTCATCCGAAAGCTCGAGGCGGGACTTTGATCGACAAGCTTAGTTTTCTAAAAGGAGGTTTGGACGGAGGCGGCGTGAGCGCCGACGAGGAGCGGCTCATGCAGCTGTTCCAGAATCGCGCCGGCCTCAAGAAGGCCTATGCCGACCTCAAGGACGAATTTCATCTGCTGCGCGACCGCCTCAAGCAGCAGGAAGGCGCGACCATCCGCGTGCAGGAGCAGCTTGACGCGCTCGGAGACCTGCTGGGCGATCCGAAAACGGGGTTCGGCGCCCTGGTGTTCTTCCAGCTGCGCGCCCTGTGGAAGACCTGTCACGAGCAGCTGTCCACATTCGCCGCCGATCTGACGCGCCAGCAGGAGGCGCGCGAATTGGCGAAGCACAAGGCCGAAGCGGATGCGGCGAAGGATGCGCGCCTGACCGAGGTCGGCGAGCGCCTGCAGCAGGCCTCGGAGGAGGCCGACTTGCAGCGCCGGAATCTGGCTGCCGCCCAAAACGAGATCGGGCGGCTGACCGCGTTCTGGCACTATTTCAGGCGGCGCCGCCGACAGAAGGCACTGGAGGTCCTGCGCAGCCAGGTCGTGGTCGCAGACGCAGCCACCGGAGACCTTCACTCCGAGCGCAGCGCCATCGAGCGCGAACCGGCGCCCGAATTTCCGGGCATTTCTCTCGCGGCACGCCGCAACATCAATCTTGCGATCATCAGTTTTGCGGAATTGCTGTGCGAAAATGTCGATGCCTACGGGCTGGCGGCGCGTGCCAAGGAGGCGGTCGCCCGCAGGGTCCATGAGATGAACTTCGGGACGCGCGCTGATTGCGAGGCGTACATGCAGCGCGTGCAGAAGGCGCAGGCCGTGGTGTCGAGCCAGAAGCAGATCACGGTCGCCCTCAAGGCGAAGTTGGACCGCCTGCGCGCCACCTGCGAATACCGCAACAACGCCGACACCGTTCCCACCGCCGATTCACTGGCGCCGCCGCTCCCTGAACTCGATCCGGCCAAGAATCCGAAGCCGGCCGGCGCGGCGGCTTGGAACGTGCTCGCCGAGGACTACTGGGACCTGTACACGCTGCTGTTGCGCTAGGCCGCTACTCCTCGTGGGTCGGCCTGTCGGTGCGGCGCGCCTGCGTGGGGCCGGCGCGATGCAGGGTCGTCACGACGAGATCCGCAGCGATCTGCGACGCCTCGTCCAGCAGGATTCCTGCGGCCGGATCGTCCTTGATTTCATCCAAGGTCTTCACAGGCTTCATGTCGTGCGCGGCCCGCCATGCATTCTCGCGCTCCAGGCGCTCGCTCTCCTGCCGTTGACGTTCCGCCTCGCGCGTCTTGATGTTCAGCGACAGGCTCTTCTGGCTGCGTACGGCGTCGAGAGCCGTAATGTCGTCGTGCAGATAGCGGAAATCAGCGCTGTTCGCGGTGCGCTCTTCATGCAATTTTTCCAGTGTCCCTGCGACCTGCTTCAAGTCGCCTTCGCTGCGGAACGTGGCCGGTTCGATGTGGTCCCAGGGAAGGGCGCGGTCGCGGGTGCTCTCGCCGACTTCGTTGGAGTCGATCAATGACGGCAATGCGATGTCGGGAGTGACGCCGCGGTCCTGCGTGCTCTCGCCGGTGATCCTGTAGTACTTGCCGATGGTTACATTGAGCTGCCCGAGCTCGGGCTTGCGCCCGAATATCGTGTAGTTGAGAGGATGTGCGTTCTGCACGGTCCCCTTGCCGTAGGTCTGCTGGCCGACGATGAGCGCGCGTCCGTAGTCCTGGATCGCGCCCGCGAAAATCTCCGACGCCGATGCGCTGAATCGGTCAACCAGCACGATCATAGGGCCGCTGTAGAAAATCGCCGGATCCGGGTCGTCGTCGACCTCGATCCGGCCCGTGGTGTCGCGCAGCTGCACCACCGGTCCTTTGTCGATGAACAAGCCGGTCAGCGACTCTGCTTCCGGCAGGTAGCCGCCGCCGTTGGCGCGCAGATCCATGATCAGCACGTCCGCACCCTCCTTTCGCAGTTCGCCGATCAGGCGCTGCACGTCGCGAGTGGTGCTGCGATAGTCCTTCACGCCGGCGCGGCTGGCGTCGTAGTCCTGATAGAAGCTCGGCACGGTGATGATGCCGACCTTTACGTCACGGCCGTTGCGTTGCACGACCCGCATCGCCTTGTGTGCGGCCTGCGCCTCGAGCGAGACGCGGTTGCGCGTGAATTCGACCACTTTCTGCGCCGAGCCGGGAGCCGCGCCCGCCGGCAGCAATTGCAGGCGCACCGTCGTGCCGCCGGGACCGCGGATCTTCTGAACGACGTCGTCCAGACGCCAGCCGATCACATCGGTCAGATCGCCCGTCTTGCCTTCGCCGACCGCGGTGATGCGGTCGTTGGCGGCGAGCTTGCCGCTGGTCGCGGCGGGGCCGCCGGGGATCACGTCGATCACGGTCACGTAGTCGTCGGCCAGTTGCAGCGAGGCGCCTATGCCCTCATAGCTCAGGCTCATTTGAATGTTGTATTCCTCGGAGTTGCGCGCCGAAAAATAATTCGAGTGCGGATCCAGGGACAGCACGAAGGCGTTCATGAACGCCTCGAACACGTCCTCGGGCTTGCTCTGGTCCATGCGCTTCTCGACGTGCTCGTAGCGCTTGCGCAGGATATCGGCCGCCTCTGTCCACGGCTTGCCGGCGATCACCAGCGACAATGCGTCGTTTTTGACGCGCTTGCGCCACAGTTCGTTCATCTCGGCGGCGTTCGCCGGCCAGGGTTCCTTCTCGCGATCGAAATTGAAGGATTCGTCGATGTCGAAATCCGGTTTCTTGTTCAGCAATTCGATGGCGTAGGCCATCCGCTCGCGGCTGCGCTGCTGGTAGCGGCGGAAGATGACGAAAGCGGGTTCAACATCTCCGGACTTGATGGCGTCGTCGAGCTCGTATCGATACTTCTCGAACTCCGCGATATCGCTTGCGTAGAAGTAGCTTCTGCCTCCGTCTATCGCATCCAGATAGCGATCGAGGATCAAGCTCGAGAGATGATCGTCGAGCGGCGCCCGCCGGTAGTGTTCGCGCGCCACGATGTCGGCCACGCGGCGCGCGACATAGTTCTCCTGCTCGGTCGGGGCGAGCACTGCGTTCGCCGCCGGCGCGGGGGGCGAAGGCGCCATGGCCGCGCCCAAAAGTGCGGCAAGCCCCACTGCGCTCGCGCAGACGGCGATGGCGGTTATCCAGCGCGAACGATTGGCCCATGGCCTGTTGGTCATCACCGTACCCGATCTCCTGTAAACTTCGAACCCCGATCCATCAAGGCTAGAGAAGCCCGTGCCAAAAGCCAAGTGTATATGAAGCCCTAAGGTATGCGTCCGTTCACGGTTCTGATCGGTATCGTCTTGGGGTCCGCGGCTTCGATCACTTTCGGCCTGGCCACCGTTGTGATCGTTTTCTGCGTCCTCCAGGGCGAACACCCCGAACTCTCGCAGGAAGTGCCTCGGCTGGTATCGAGCTTGGTAGCCTTCGCCTTTTTGACCGCGGCCGCCGCGGGGAGTTTCCTCGGGCAGGTCAAGGGCCGCAGCTGGCGCGTATGGGCCCATTTGGCGACGCTGATATGCCTCGGCGCGGTGTTTTTTCTGTTTTGGCCGCGCGGCGACTGACGGAGTGCGAAAAATCATGCGAATTCGGGGTCTTTGGAGTGCTTGCGCCTGCGCCGGCCTGCTGCTGACCGCCTGCGCGGACCATCGGGTGCCGCCGCCGCCGACGGACATCGACGAGAGCGCCTACCGCGCGCATCTGCGCGTGCTGTCTTCCGACGACTTCGAGGGCCGCAAGCCCGGCACGCCGGGCGAGGACAAGACCGTCGCCTACCTGGTCGAGCAGTTTCGCAAGTTGGGTTTGAAGCCGGGCAATGGCGAGAGCTTTCTGCAGCCGGTGCCCATGGTGGAGATCCTCGCCGCCGCCGATGCCCAGCTCTTGGCCGAGGGCCGCAACGGCAACCTCAAGCTCGCATACGGCAAGGATATGGTGATTTGGACCAAGCGCGCACAGCCGCAGTCGCAGATTCTGCACAGCGAGCTGGTGTTCGTGGGGTACGGCATCGTGGCGCCGGAATATGCGTGGAACGACTACGCCGGGCTCGACGTGCACGGCAAGACCGTCATGGTCCTGATGGACGATCCAGGATGGGCCACCAAGGACCCCAAGGTCTTCAAGGGCGGCACGATGACCTACTACGGCCGGTGGGAGTACAAGATCGAAGAGGCTGAGCGGCAGGGAGCGGCCGGCGTGCTGCTCGTTCACGACGGCGCCGCCGCCGGATACGGCTGGAACGTGGTGCGCAACACCTGGTCGGGCGCCCAGCTGGACTTGGCGACGGCGGACGACGGCGGCGGGCATGCGTCCATCGAGGGCTGGATCCAGAAGGACGCGGCACGGTCATTGTTCAGCCTGGCGGGACGCGATTTCCCGGCCTCTGCCGCAGCCGCCGCCCATGCGGGATTCAAGGCGGTTCCCACAGGGCTTTGGATCGACGCCATGCTGCACAACAGCGTGCGGCGGTTCAGCTCTTCAAATGTCGTCGCCGTCTTGCCGGGCGGCGGCCGTCGACGGGAATATCTACTGTATACAGCCCACTGGGACCATTTGGGCCGCGACCCCAGCCTTGCGGGGCACAACATCTTCAACGGCGCGGTGGACAATGCCTCCGGGGCCGCAGGCCTCTTGACGGTGGCACAATCCTTGGTACGCACCAAGCCGGTCGCGGAGCGCTCCATCGTCTTCCTCGCCACCACCGGCGCAGAGCCCGGCCTTCTGGGCTCTGCATACTACGCCGCGAATCCGGTGTTTCCGCTGGGCGCAACCGCGGCCGTCATCGATCTGGACGGATTGCGCAACCGCGGACCGACGCGCGATTTGACGGTGTTCGGATTCGGCAACACGGATCTGGAGGAATCGGCGCGCGCGATGGCGCTGCTGCAGGGTCGGGAGGTGACGCCGGAACCCGACCCGCAACAGGGTCTTTACTACCGCTCGGACTGCTTCAGCTTCGCAAGGTCGGGCGTGCCCGCGCTGTACGCACAGGGCGGCCTGGACGACTCGGCGCGCGGTCCTGTATGGGGCCGCACGCTGCTCGACGATTACATGCAGCACCGTTATCGCCAACCGGACGATCAGTACTCCGCGGATTGGGACGTTCGCGGCGCCCTCGAAGATCTCACGCTTTACTACGAGGTGGGAAACCGTGTGGCCCGCGCGCGCCGCTTCCCGCGTTGGTATCCCAACAGCGAATTTCGCATAAGCCGCGACCACAGGACGGAGCAGTAGGGGCGCGATCCGCCCGCGGGGCCTAGCGCTTGCCGACCCGCATCCAGTTCCTCTTGCGGTCGAAGCTGCCGGAGGTATTGTACGGATCGAAGCCTCGATTCTCGTTCGCCGCCTTGAGCGGCGCGGCCTCGACGCACAGTTCCCGCACCTCGGCCGACTGCCGAAGCTCGCGCACTCCGAAGCTGAATTTTGCATCCGGCTTGGCGCCGGGCTTATCGCTCGTCATCGTCTTCCCTCGCAGATAAATCCAAATTCGTCAATCGAGTCCGATCCGTTTTTCGACTTTTTCCTGGCCGCCATGTTCCCAAATTGCGACAGAGAAGAATCCGCGGCATCGAGAAACTGTGACGCAGTTCAAGTCGCTGAAGACATAAGCTGCCCGCGGCGCGACTTAACGCCGCGAGCCGCGCCATCAGCCCATGCGGGCAAGCGTTCCGGAGAGTTGCCGATCGAAGGGCACGGAGCGGTTGCGGCCGCGCATCTTCGCGGTGTAGAGCGCCTGATCGGCGGCCTTGACGAAATCGGCCACGCTGTCGAACAAGGTGTGATTTCCGTGCGTGGCGCAGCCGATGGAGATCGTCACGGTGGCCTGATCGGAACCGATGACGTGTCCGGTGTTGCGAAACGCGACGACGATGCGCTCGCAGATGCTGCGGGCCGTCTCCGCGTCGGTGGCAGGCAGCACCACCACGAATTCCTCGCCCCCATAGCGGGCGATCAGGTCGGTCTCCCGGGTATTGCCGCGAAGTATGCGCGCGGTCGCCTGCAATATACGGTCTCCAGCCTGATGGCCGAAGTTGTCGTTGATGTTCTTGAAATTGTCCAGATCCGCGAAGGCCACGCTCAACGGCCACTTGTGCTTGGTCGAGTTTTCGAATTCTCTGCCGAGAAACTGATCCAGATAGGCGCGGTTGTAGACGCCGGTGAGCGAATCGCGCCGGGTCTCCTCCTCGAGCTCGAGGGTGCGGGAGGAGGAGTCCTCGGCAGCCACCCTCAGGGTGTTGATCTCGCGCAGCGCATGCAGGCTGCGCAGCATGAGTACGTCGCGTGCCTGCTCCAGAATCAGCTCCGGATGCTGCTTGGACAGCAGGTCGGTTTCGAATATGGCTTCCGTTTCCGGAATCATTGCGCCGATGGTTCCCAATACCTGGCCGAACGCCATCTTATCCAACCCCATGCTGCGCTCTGCGCACAGCGCCGTCTCGGCGAACTGGCGCTGTTCGGGGTCGAGCAGAAACAGATCCGCCACCGGCCCGGACAATGCGACGCAGCGATCGAAAATCTGTGCAGGCTCCGCGCTGAAGCTCAGGTCCAACTGGTGGCTGTGTGTGATGGCGCGGTGCAGGCGGTCGGGAAGATGCCAGCCCTCCATCAACCATCCGCCGATCTGCGCGTGATCCACTTGCAGGCGCTTCTTCTCCAGCTCGATGAGCGCGCCGTGATTGCGCTGCAGCCGCTCGCCCTCGACGTACAGATCGGGCATGGCCTGGTCGAGCGCCAGCATGCCGACGTCCTGGAGCAGGGCGGCGAGAAATATCTCCTCCGCCAGCGTCTGGTGCATGGCATCGGCGAGGGCGCGCGCCGCCGTCGCCGCCAGCAGCGCGCGGCGCCAGTACAGCCCGTAGCTAAGGCCGTTGGATTTGCCGCCCCGCAGCGATTTCACCAAGGAGAAACTCAAGGCCAGGGTGAGCGTCGCGTTAAGGCCGAGCACGACCAGCGCCTGGCGCAGATTCTCGCTCTTGCGCCGCTGGGCGTACAAAGGCGAATTGGCGATGCGCAACACCTTGGTCGACAGTGCAGAGTCCATGCTCAGGGCCTTGGCGACCTTGCCCATCTCGATGTCGGGATCCTGCGCGAGTTCAATGATGTGCGTCGCCACCCCTGGAGGCGACGGAAAATTCACTAACCTGCGAAGTTTGGCTTCGATCTCGGGAATCACGCACGGAGCTCCAACAGTCAAATCCGGATCAAAATCCGTCTATTGACAGTTAACGTCCGTCCCACCGAGAACTTGAATGCAGATTAGGTCAAATGAGCGCTCGCGCGCCACCAGGCCCGAAGCCCCCTGAACAGGAGATAAAAGCCGTAGGGGCCGAGCAGGACCGTCCAGGAGGCGGTCGACGCCGCCCCGAGTCCCGAAAACAGGCTGTGATACAGGGGTCCTAGGCCTGCACCCTCATAGCGGCCGAGAGTCAGGACGCCGGCGTAGAAGATCAGTATGGGCATGACCGCGAGGCCTACACCCAACCCCGCCGCTGCGATTGCCAGTTCGACGGACCATGGGCTGGTCAGCCCCAGGCGCGCGAAAAATTTACTGCTCATCGTAAGCGAATTGTAAACGAATCCTCCTTGGGCTGTAGAATCCGAAGCATGCGCTGGACCCCACAATCGCTGTACGACGCCAAACCCTGGGTCTTTATCGGCCTCGGCGTGATATTGGCCCTCGGCGCGATGCTGTGGTCATTGTCGGCCGGGCTGTGGACGGTGTGGCGCGGGTTGCTGTGCTTCGCAGGCGCGGCGCTCGCCATTGTCGGCGGCGCCACCTTGCAGTTGCGGCAGGATTACCGCGCCCGCAGCAAGTGGCGGCGAGACGCGCCGCCTTGATTCGCACAGCCGTGGTCGGCGTTGGCTATCTGGGCCGATTTCACGCCCAAAAGTACGCGAGCCTTCCCAACTCGCATCTGGTGGGGGTCGCCGATCCCTCGGCAAAGGCGCGCACGGCCGTGGCGGCGGAGCTGGGGGTCGCGGCCTACGCCGATTATCGTGAACTATTGGGTCACGTCGACGCCGTCAGCGTCGTGACCCCGACTCCGCTCCATTTCGAGGTCGCCAAGGACTTTCTCGACGCCGGCGCAAGCGTGCTGGTCGAGAAGCCCATGACCGTGACGGTGGAGGAGGGGCAGAGCCTGATCGAACTCGCGCGCCGTGCCAACCGTGTGCTGCAAGTCGGCCATCTGGAGCGCTTCAATGCAGCGGTGCTGGCAGTGCAGCCCACCCTGACGGTGCCGCGCTTCATCGAGTCTGCGCGCCTCGCGCCCTTCAAGTACCGCGGTACGGACGTCGATGTGGTGTTGGATTTGATGATTCACGACATCGATCTGATCTTGAGCATCGTGCGCTCGCCGGTGGTCGCCGTCGATGCGATCGGCACCAGCGTGTTTTCCCGGGAAGTTGATATCGCGAACGCGCGCCTGCGCTTCGCCAACGGCTGCGTCGCGAACGCGACCGCGAGCCGGGTCAGCTTGAAGACCGAACGGAAGCTGCGGCTCTTCCAGGACGACGCCTATATCTCGGTTGATTTGCAGCAAAAGGTGCTGACCGTGATCCGCAAGGGCGCAGGCGTTGGGCCCGACGGCGTGCCGCAGGTCGCCATCGAGGAAAACAGCTACGAGCAGGGCGATGCGCTCAAGGACGAGATCGTTGCCTTCCTCGAGTCCGCAGCGACGGGGAGCGCGCCGCAGGTGGGGGGCGAGGACGGGCTTCTTGCCTTGCGCACGGCCGTGACCATCGCCGAGCAAGTGGCGAATTCTCGCCGGCAATTCTCCACGAACGGAGAATCGCTCAAGGGGTAGCGGCGCCGGGGCCCTGAGGGGGCGCGGTGCCGGGCGCCGGCGCAGGCACCGGCAGCGCGGCGGGTTCATTGTCGGTCACGGTCACCCGATCCACGAAGTAGCGGGTATCGCCGAAGCAATTGCTGGGGATTCCCGGATGCTCGGTGTAATGCAGCTGGACGCGATGACCGACGGCTTTGGTCAGTTCCGCTCCCACAGTCTTGTCGCGCACGCTGAAGTCCCAGAATTGGCGCGAGGTGGCCGGTCCCATGTAGGCGCCGCCGCCGTAGTACAGGGCGATCTCTCCCTCCTGGGTCTTGCAGAGCCAGCCGCGCCGCACGAACTTCTGCAGCACGCCCGCACGTTCTCCGTCCGCATAGGCCCAGGCCAGCGACAGCCATGTCCACAACGCTGCGCCTGCGATCGCCGCCAGGAGCAGAATCAGGAGCCAGCGGCCGAATCGGCCGGACGTACGCCTTCCAACGGCATCAGGCACATCAATGCGTGTCATCGCTCGCCTTCCGATCGGCCTGTCAAATGGTGGGCCGGGGACTAACCAAAAGTCCCAGGAACCCCTTGAAAGCACTATGGTATCTCAATTCTCAGCATAGCAGTTGCCCCCGGAGTTGCCCCTGAGGGCTCAGTCGTCGCCCGCGAAGGTTTTTCATTGCCGCCCAAGCTGAGTCGCTGGTTCGCTGACAAGATTCCACTCCGCAAGCGAATTCCAGATTACTCGGTCAATATCCAGACCGTGTGATACGTCTAAGGTCCAGACCTGCCAATAGACTTGAATTCCCCCGTAGTGCTTGGATCGGTGGTGCGCGTCGATCCAAACGAACGGCGTCGCATCCTCGTAGGCGAAAGTCCTAAACCCTAACGTGTCGGGGTCCGATTAAGTTCGATGTTCCCAACATAACAGGCCACCCTCGTAGCCAGGGTGCGGCGGCTTGACATCTCTGCCGCATGTTAATCCACCGATTTCCTGTTTATACAAAAGGTCGTTCCGAGACTTGCTTCCTATTGGCTCGACTTTGCGTTGTTCATCGCTGGTCGATGTACCTGAAGGGTCCCGCTCTATTTGAACGGTCACTGCGTCAGGCAGGAATTTCTTCTTGCCACCCTCGAGGGGTACGTCCTTCGAGTTGTAACTGCCCGACCAGTTCCCCTGAATCACAAAATAGAGATAGGGGACCTTGGGCAGATCACCAATAGTTCGGCACTCACGAGGCTCACGTTCAATACGGCCGGCGGAGGGCCAATTGTTTTTTGGTACGGCTAGCACCAGTTGATCGTTGATCCTAAAGACGGGTCGTGCCGGACCCGGGCCTGCAGCGCCAGTCTGAGAGAACTTACTGAATTCCGGCCCTGAGCAGTTCGTCACCCATCCGTTCGCGAGTTCAGCTTTCCGAGAATCAGGTGCGAGACTGGTTGGCGACTCGAGTCGAAAACAGCCGTCGTAACCAGCGTGGCGCAAATTGATATTGTAAGTTGGCCTACAGCCGGTTCTTCCACCGGCGCGAATGGCGTCCGTCGCCTGTCAACCGCAGTTCAGCGCTGATCAGCGGTCGTTAAGTGCCAATCTCAATGATTTGGTTCAGGCTTTCGCAAGCACGGAGGTACGAACTCTCGGGAACTCTCTTGAATGGATGGACTTTCGCATTTCTGGCTCGCCAATCGAATGACTTGGGTTGATGGCTGAGGATGTAACTGGCCACACCCTTCGGGCCGATGAACTTCACCGCAAAAGGATTGGCTTCGTTATACGACGCCGTGGTCATCGGCAGACCTATCACTATCCCGGTTCTCTCATTGAACTCTCGCGGCGACAGAACGACCAAAGGATGAACGTCTTTCATCTCGCGGCCGGCTTGAGGATTACAATCAATCCAGATCATGTCGCGCCGGTCTGGGCACCATGATTTCCGGGCGGCCACTAGAGCGCCTCATTTCCGATTGGGCGAGTGGCCATGACCTCGCCGCCATGCAGCGCCGGATCAAATGCAGTCAGCTTCTGCGCGAGAGTCAGCTTGGGCTCACCAATCGCCTTGACCAAAACATGCGAGTCTTGGGCTGATACTTCGACCGGTTGCCCGACTCTAAAACGAGCCGACCGCGCCACTGCCGCGGGAATCCGCACCGCAAGGCTGTTTCCCCACTGCTGCACGGTTAGCGTTGCACTTTTGGACATATTGATCTCCGATGTATAAACAAGTTTATACATAGAAGTATAAATGTCAATTGGACCACTGGTGTCTGCCAGGTCCCGTTCGGTTTCGGACGGTGCCGGCGCGCCGCTGGCGACCTTCCTATTCCGCGGAAAGCACCGGTCGCAAGATATATCGTCAGATGATATATTGATGGATGCTGGCTGCCGCCTTCGAGTTCGAGGCCGAGGAGATCGAGTTGGAAGGTGAGGAGGACGATGATGCGCAAGTCCATGACTGAATTGAAAGAGGAAATGCGTGCCGTGGCACGGGGTGAGCGGCGGGCCTCCCCGCTCCCGGCAGCACCCCTGCTCGCCGCCTTATCGCGAGAAGCGCTGGAGCTTTTGGGCGTATTGCTGCGCGAACACCCCGCGAACGTGACTGAATTAGTGACACTCACCGACCGGGCGCAGTCGAACATTTCGCGCTCGCTGCAGCTGCTCGCAAAACATCGGTTGATTCGGCTGGTGCGCGAGGGGCGCGAAATCCGTCCGGAGGCTATTGCAAAGACGGTGAGCGTAGATCTCGTATCGGGCACTTATGAGACGACTCCCATCTCAAAAGCGGCGGTGGGCTGAGGCTTCCGGACGGAGCCGGACATCTGCGGTCACAACTGGCAGCGAATGGCGAGAATAGCGTCCGCCGCTGGCCGGCCACGAATCTTGTCAACCGCATATGTGTTGAGGCGGTGATCGAGTTCGGTTTTCTGATCGGCGGTGATCGGAAGCGCGCCCTGGTCAGCCGCAATGCTGTCCCAGAGATCCTCGACCAACTTGATGCGCTCATCCACGGTCAATTGTTGCAACTTCGTTTCCATGGTCAGACCCTCGGTTTTCATCCTGCCTTGAGAATCGGAATCACGTCGGCCCCGTTTTTGAGCTTGTCCAGGTAATCCGCCCAGGCCTGCATCATTTTCCGGCGCTCCGCCAAATGCGCCGTCCGGTTGTAAGCGCGTCCATTCGGATCACGTACCGCATGGGCGAGCTGGTGCTCGATGAAATCCGGCCGGAAACCCAGCACCTCGTCCAGGATAGTGCGCGCCATGGCGCGAAATCCGTGGCCGCTCATTTCGTCCGTGCCGATGCCCATGCGGCGCATGGCGGCGAGAATGGCGTTGTCGCTCATCGGCCGTTGGCCGCTGCGGCCACTGGAAAAGACGTACCGGCTGCGGCCAGCGAGCGGCTGCGGTTCACGCAAGATGGCGACGGCTTGAGACGAGAGCGGCACGATGTGCCGCGTGTTCGTCCTGGTGACCGTATAGCGCCACTCGCCGCCATCCAGGTCCATTGCCGACCACTGCGCATGCCGCAGCTCGCCGGGGCGCACGAACACGAGCGGCGCCAGGCGCAGGGCACAGCGAACCGTCAACGATCCTTCGTAACCGTCGATGGCGCGCATCAGCGCGCCCACCCGCTTGGGATCGGTTATGGCGGCAAAGTGCGTAGGTCTTACTGCCGGGAGGGCGCCGCGCAGATCGCCGGTCGGGTCGCGTTTGGCGCGGCCGGTGGCGATGGCATAGCGGAACACCTGGCCGCAATTGCCGAGCGCGCGATGCGCGGTCTCCAATTCTGGTGCCGTCAGATCCGCAATCGGACGAGCGCCGATCCAGGGAAATATATCGTGTTTGAACCGGGTCAGGATTCGCTCGCCGTGACCCCTGACCCAGGATTTCATCTGCTGGTCGATCCACTCGCGCGCAACCACTTCGAAGCTGCTCGCCGCGCCTTCCATCTGAGAGGCTTTCGCGGCGCGGCGTTTCTCGCTGGGATCAACGCCGGCGTCGAGCAGCTGTCGCGCCTCGAGCGTGCGCGCGCGGGCCTTCTTCAAATTGACTTCCGGATAGACGCCTAGCGACACGCGCTTTTCCTTGCCCGCGTAGCGATATTTGAGGCGCCACCACTTGCCGCCGCGGGGCGAGACCTCGAGATACAGGCCATCCCGGTCGAACATCCGCACGGTTTTGGCAGCAGGTTTGGCGTTTCGCGCCATGCTGTCGGTGAGCGGCATCTGGGGGCAACTCCAGTTCGGGTTTGACCAGTTGCCCCCGGGAAGTCAACGGCAGGTTGCGTCGCTCCCCGGACCTCAAAAGGCATAAAAAAACCCGCGTTTTATGCGGGTTTAGTGGAAGTCCTCGGATCTCTTCGGATCTTCTCGGACTACTCAAATGGTGGAGCCGGGGGGAATCGAACCCCCGTCCATAAGTCCTACGCTGCAAGATCTACGTACGTAGCCGCGTCTATTGTTCTCGCCGCTCGCTACCCGACGGGCAGGGAAAGCAAACAGCCAGCCCGGTAATTTTTCGTTGAGCACACCCCAGGCACGTGTGCTCCACTAGCTGATGAGCGCTACCCCTCGACGATCGCATCAGCACGAGCCGCCGAGGGTTCAGCCGCGATTAGGCGGCTAGAGCGTAGTTGTCTTGATTGGCAACTATAAGTTTGCAAATGGTTTAACGAGGAACCTGCACCTCGGTACGCCCCCGCAGTTTCGCAACCCATGTCGAAACCGGTCGGCCCCAAATCGAATCACTATCGAACCAGGAGTCTACGCGCTCCTGCGCCGCGGACCAAATGCCCTCACGGGCGCGCCCAAACGACCTAGCGCCGCATGGCCTTCATGATCCGCCCCTTGTCGCGCTGCCAGTCGCGGTCCTTCTCGTTGGCGCGCTTATCGTGCTGCTTCTTGCCCTTGGCGAGGCCGATTTCGAGCTTGGCGCGGCCGTCCTTCCAATACAGCTCGAGCGGCACGATGGTGTAGCCGCGCCGCTCGACAGCGCCGACAAGGGTGTCTAGCTGGCGCCGGTTGAGCAGCAGTTTGCGCGTGCGTGTCGGGTCGGCATTCACGTGGGTCGAGGCCGAAGTCAGCGGATTGAGGTGCGCCCCGAAGAGAAAGGCCTCGCCGCCCTTCAGGTACACATAGGCCTCGGCGATTTGCGCCTTGCCTGCGCGCATGCTCTTGACCTCCCAACCCATGAGGGAGATGCCGGCCTCGAAACGCTCCTCGATGAAGTAATCGAAACGTGCTTTGCGGTTGACGGCGATCGGCGGCAGTTTTTCGGCGGCGGCTTTCATCTATGCTCAGGACAATCCTCGGGCGGGGCCGCTTCGACCCCGTTAACAGTTGCGCGAGGCGCATGATAAGTCTTCGGCGGTGGCGGCGCCCGCGCTTTTGCCGGAGAATCCGCCGGGGCGGCGACGCACGCCTGGGGAGAAAGGGAATGCAGCTGGTAGAGCGCAGCGCACTGGTGACCTATACCGCGGCGCAAATGTTCGCCCTGGTCAACGATGTCGCCCGCTATCCGGAGTTCCTGCCTTGGTGCACCGGCGCGCGCGTGCAAGAGGTCTCCGCGGTAGAGCGTGTTGCCTCGCTCAAGGTGGCGCGCGGCGTGCTGCGGACCGAATTCACGACGCGCAACACCCTCAAACAGGACGAGCAGATTCAGATGAAGCTGCTGCACGGGCCGTTTCGCGACCTGGTGGGCGAATGGCGCTTCGAGCCGATCGGCATGCGCGGATCGCGGGTGTACTTTCGGGTCGAGTTCGAGTTCAAGAACCATTTGACCGCCAGGGCATTCAACTCGGTCTTCGAAACCCTGTGCGGCACCATCATCGACTCCTTCGTGCTGCGGGCCCAGGCGATCTACCCTTGAGGGCGCGCAACGCCGTGGGCGGCACGTGAGCGAGGCTGCGATACAAATAGAGATTGCCTACGCCGAGCCGCGGCGCGCCATCGTCAAGCCCTATTTTCTCGCCCGGGGTTCCCGGGTCGCGGACGCTCTGCGTCTGGCCGCGCTCGACCCCGATTTCGCGGGATTCGATCTCCCGAACTGCGCGGTCGGCGTGTTCGGCCGGGTGGTGGGGATGGACCATGTGCTCGAGGCGGGGGACCGTGTCGAAATCTACCGGCCGCTCGCGGCGGACCCCAAAGTCTCACGGCGCCAGCGCGCCAAGCAGTTGCGCCGCTGACTCAAGGGGGGGGCGCCAGCCTAGTAAATCCTGCCGTTCTTGATCTTCGCGGCGGACGCATCCTGCGCCGCGGCCTCTGCGGCCGTCGGTTTGTCGAGCCTCGCCACCTTGTCGCCGTCGAAGTAGACCGTGACGCGCCGCGAGTCGACATGACTGCTGCGCCCCTTCTTGAGATAGTAGATATAGTCCCAACGTTCCTTGTTGAAGCTGTCGGCCACCATGGGAGTGCCGAGCAGGTAGCGAACCTGGCTGCGCGTCATGCCGGCCTTGACCTGCTCTACGGCCGATTGATCCAAGAAGTTGCCCTGTTGAATGTTGATGCGATAGACGCATCCCGATGCCAGCGCTCCCAGACTCAAACCGACGATAAGGCCTTGAATTATTTTCAACAAAGTGGTGCGCAACCGTTAAATGAATGATAATCGAACCCGTATCATACTCCAAGGGCCCAGCATGCCGCAGCGCCTGAAATCCGCCGCCACCACCGAAAGCAATGACCTTCGCAATGCGGGGCTCAAAGTGACGCTGCCGCGGCTTAAAATCCTCGACATTCTCGCGGACGGCACCGCGCGTCACATGAGCGCCGAGGACATCTACAAGAAGCTGCTGGTATCCAACGAGGATATCGGCCTCGCCACCGTCTACCGCGTGCTGACCCAATTCGAGGCCGCCGGTCTCGTCACCCGCCATCATTTCGAGGGAGGCATGGCGGTGTTCGAGCTGAACCAGGGCGCGCATCACGATCACATCGTGTGTGTGGACTGCGGCCGCGTCGAAGAGTTCATGGACGGCGGAATCGAAGAGCGGCAGAACAACGTGGCGAAGCGTCTGGGGTTCGAGATCAGCGATCACTCCTTGATTCTGTACGGGCATTGCCGCAAGCCGAACTGCCCGAACCAAAAACGTCCGAAGTAGCGAGTAGGCTGTGCGGCCGCCGCCGGCACCGCGCTACTGCCCCGCGGCGGGCGCGCGCTTCTTCTTCGATGCGGCATGCGCGGGTGCGACGTGGTTCAGCATCTCTCGTGCATGCGCTCGCGCTTGTTCGGTGATGTGGATGCCGCCCAGCATTCGGGCGATCTCGTCGATCCTTTCGCTTTGACCCAGAGTCTTCACGGCGGTGCGCGTGATCTTACCGTCGGTCAGCTTGGTGACCCTAAGCTGGCGGTGCGCTTGCGAGGCCACCTGCGCCAGATGCGTCACGCACAGCACCTGGGCGCGTTCGCCCAAATCGCGCAATTGACGGCCTACAATTTCAGCCACCGCGCCGCCTACCCCTGTGTCCACCTCGTCGAACACCATGCACAGGGCGTTCGTCTTGGCGGCGGCGGCCACTTGCACGGCGAGACTGATCCGCGACAGCTCGCCGCCTGAGGCGACCTTGGCGAGGCTCTTCGGCGCCTGCCCGGGATTCGCGCTCACCAGGAATTCGACGTCGTCGCTGCCGTTGGCGGTGATTTCCGCTGCGCTTGCAGTCACGCTGACCTCAAAGCGTCCGCCCGCCATGCCGAGCCCCTGCATGAGCTTCGTGATGTGGCTGCCTAAGCGGGCGGCGGCGGCCGTCCGTCCCTGCGTCAGCCGCCGTGCGGCGGTGCGGTAGTCGCGAGTCAGGGCGTCGAGCTCCTGTTCCAGCCTACCTAAGCTAACCTGCGCACTGTCGAGCGCGGCCAGCTCCCGCTCGGTGCGCGCAAGCTGCTCGGGGAGTTCCAAAACGCCTATCCGGTGCTTCCTTCCCAAGGACTCGAGGGCGGCGGTGCGCCGCTCGATCTCCTCCTGGCGCCCGGGATCGATGTCGAGAGCCTCCAGATAGCGGCGCAGCGTCTCCGCGGCTTCCCGTGTGTTGATCATGGCCTCCGCCAGGAGTTTCCCGGCGGGCTCGAGCTGCGGGTCCACCTCCTGTGCGTGGCGCAGCGAGGCGTGCGCGCGGGCCAATAAATCGTGCGCGCTCTCGCCATCCGCCTCATAGGCCGCGGCCAACGCGCTGCCTGCCGCTTCCGCCAGGCGGCCGCGGCCGGATATGCGCTTGCGGTCGGCGATGAGCTGTTCGATGTCGGCCGCCGTCGTGACCTCTGCTTTGAGCTCTGTGAGCTGATAGCGCAGCAAATCGAGCCGCGAGTCGCGATCCGCGGCGGCCTCCTTGAGCGATTCGAAGTCGCGCCGGCAGACTCTGCAGCGCTCGTACAGCCCTGACACTGCCGCGAGCAACTCGGGCTCCTCCAGGTGTTCGTCGAGCATCCCGCGCTGGACGGCCCGATTCACCAGCCGCTGGAATTCCTGTTGGCCGTGGATTTCGATGAGAAATTCAGCCAACTCGCGCAAGGCTTGTACGGACACCACTTGCCCGTTCACATAGGCGCGCGAGCGGCCGTCGGCGCCGATCACCCGGCGCAGCACCAGTTCGCCGTTATGCTCCATCGATTGCGCCTCGAGCCAGGACACAGCTGCCGCGGGAAGGGCATCGAAGCTGGCCGCCACCTCGGCGCGTTCCGCGCCCTGGCGCACCACATCGCCGCCGGCGCGACCGCCGGCGATGAGCAGCAGGGCATCGACGACGATGGATTTGCCTGCGCCGGTCTCCCCGGTGAGGGCAGTGAGGCCGCCTTCGAGCTCGAGCTCCGCTTGATCGACCAGCACCAGATCGCGCAATTGAAGATGAGTGAGCATGGAGCTAATCGCCGTCGAATCCGTCGTACGCGCCGCGGCCCCAGTGCAGTTTCGACCGCAGCAGCCGGTAGTAGTCATAGCCCGGCGGATGCAGCAGGGTGATCTGAGCGTCCGCCGCCTCGATATACAGGTTGTCTCCCTGTGTCAGCTCACCGATGACGGTGCCGTCGCAGGTCACCTGGGCGCGCGACTCCAAGCGATCCGACATGCGCAGGGCGATGCGGCTGCCCGCGCGCACGACGATGGGTCGATCGCTCAAGGTGTGCGGGCTGACCGGAGCGAGCACCCAGACGTCCAGATCGGGTTCGACGATGGGGCCGCCGCAGGACAGGGCATAGGCGGTCGAACCGGTGGCGGTGGCGATCACCATGCCGTCGCCGCCGTGCGAATTGACGAAGCGTCCGTTGATGGAGGTTTCGAAATCGATGGTATGGCCGGTCTCCCATTTGTTGACCACCACGTCGTTCAAGGCCAGGGCGCGCACGGACCCTGGCCCCGGCGCGCCGCTCTTCTTCTCCAGATGCGCGGCCAGCAGCGAGCGGCGATCCTCGCCGTAGCGGCCGGCCAGCACGGCGTCCACATCCTCGAGCATCGACTTGGGGCTCACGTCGGTGAGGAATCCCAGGCGGCCGCGGTTGACTCCGAGCAGCGGCACCGCCCCGCCCGCGACCAGCCGCGCCGCATACAAGAGGGTGCCGTCGCCGCCGATGGCGATGATGAGATCCGCCCGTGTGGCGAAGGAGCCTTCCGGGCAGGGTATGACGCTGTCGGGGCGCAAGGCGAGGCCGACGCCGGGGTCGATGAGCGCGCGCAGGCCCCGCGAGTGCAGATGCGTGACGAGACTCAGCATGCACTCTGCGACGCGCATATCCTTGGTGTTGCCAACCAAGGCAATGGACTGAAAAGAGGGTGACATAAGCGAATCCTTGTAGCATGACGGCGCGGAGCCGGTCACGCATTGAACCCGTCGACCGCGCCGATTTGTCCGACTTGACTTCGGGTGGATATACTCGGACAGGCTCCCGTGCAGCTTCAAACATGTTATATGGAGCGTATGCCAGAAGGTACCGATGAGGGGCTCACCGAGCGGGCGCAGTTGCTGCTCAAGGCCCTGATCGAGAATTACATCCGCGATGGCCAGCCCGTGGGTTCGCGGACCCTGTCGCGCGATTCGGGATTGAGCCTCTCCTCGGCCACCATTCGCAATGTCATGGCGGACCTCGAGGATCTGGGCTTCGTGGCCTCTCCCCACACCTCCGCGGGCCGCATACCCACCGACAAGGGTTACCGCTTTTTCGTGGACACCTTGCTCAAGCTCAAGCCCCTGCACCACGAGGAGATCGAGGATATCGAGCGCCGCTTGGGCGACGCCGCCAACGGCCGCTCGCTGGTACAGACCGTGTCGCAGATGCTGTCGAACGTCACGCACATGGCGGGTCTCGTGACCTTGCCCAATCCGAACTACGTCGCACTGTCGCAGATCGAGTTCATCGCGTTGTCGGAGAACCGGGCGCTCGCCATCATGGTGATGAGCAACCGGGAAATTCAAAACAGGGTGGTGCAGCTCGATCGGTACTACTCGTCCGAGGAATTGCGCCGCGCCGCCAACTACCTGAACGAGGCATTTGCGGGGCGCTCCCTGCCCGAGGTACGCACCCAGCTGGTCAGGCAGATGCAGGAAACGCGGCAGCATATGGACCAGCTCATGCAGGACGCCATACGGGTGGCGCAGAAGGTCTTCGACACCGGCACCGATGAGCGCGTGGAATATGTAATCGCCGGCGAAACCAATCTGATGGGGTTTGCGGAACTGTCCAACGTCGAGCGCCTGAAGCGCCTGTTCGAGGCGTTCAATGAGAAGCACGACATCCTGCGGCTCCTCGACAGCTGCCTGCGGGCCGAGGGTATCCAGATCTTCATCGGCCATGAATCGGGCTACCGGATATTGGACGACATCAGCGTGGTGACTGCGCCGTATACCATCGACAACCGGGTGGTCGGGGTGCTCGGCATCATCGGCCCCACACGGATGGCGTACGAGCGGGTCATTCCCATCGTCGACCTCACGGCAAAACTCCTCGGTTCGGCCTTGAACGCACGCAAATAGCCCCCAATAGAGGCGACTCGCGGCATGTCTGCTGCCTTTCTTTTGAGGGTTTAGCGAGTGAACGAATCCAATCAAGCCGAAGGCGCGATTCCGGCGGACGCCGCCGCCCCTGCGGGCAGCCCGGACGCGTCTGCCGCATTGGCCGCTGCCGAGGCCAGGGCCGCGGAGAACCGCAACAGCTATCTGCGCGCGGTGGCGGAACTGGAGAACTTTCGCAAGCGCAGCGAGCGCGAGATCGACAATGCGCGGAAGTTCGCGATCGAGCGCTTTGCACAAGAGCTGGTCACGGTGGGAGACGCCCTGGAGGCGGGGATCAATGCCGGGGTCGCGAACCCGGGCCCTGCACTTCTGGAAGGCGCCCAGGCCACCTTGAGGCAGCTGCATCGCGCCTTCGACAAGGGCGGCATCAAGATCATCGACCCTCAAGGCCAGCCATTCGATCCCCAGTGGCACGAGGCCATGGCGGTTCAGGAAAACGCCGAGCATCCTGCGGACACTGTGCTCGCGGTGGTTCAAAAGGGCTATTCCCTGAACGGCAGGTTGCTGCGCCCGGCCAGGGTCATCGTGAGCAAGGTTCCGGGCGGCAATTGAAAAGCGGCTACTCCCCCCCACGTAACGGTCACAGTTCAGAATTTCCAGAGGGTTTTCACAATGGGCAAAATGATTGGCATCGATCTCGGCACGACCAATTCCTGCGTCGCGATCATGGAGGGCGGCAAGCCCAAGGTCATCGAGAACAGTGAAGGGGATCGGACGACGCCGTCGATCGTGGCCTTCACGAAGGACGGCGAGGTGTTGGTGGGTCAGTCCGCCAAGCGCCAGGCCGTCACCAACCCGGCCAACACCGTGGCCGCCGTCAAGCGCCTCATCGGCCGTAAATTCACGGACGAGGTGGTCAAGAAGGACATGAGCATGGTGTCCTATAAGATCATCAAGGCGGACAACGGCGACGCATGGGTGGAAGTGCAGAGCAAGAAGATGGCGCCTCCCGAGGTGTCGGCGCGGGTTCTGATGAAGATGAAGAAGACCGCCGAGGACTATCTGGGCGAGACGGTCACCGAAGCGGTCATCACGGTGCCCGCGTATTTCAACGACTCGCAGCGTCAGGCGACCAAGGATGCGGGCCGCATCGCGGGCCTGAACGTCAAGCGCATCATCAACGAGCCCACTGCGGCAGCTCTCGCCTACGGCCTCGACAAGGACGGCGGCGATCGCAAGATTGCGGTCTATGACTTGGGCGGCGGCACCTTCGACGTATCGGTGATAGAAATTGCCGAAGTGGACGGTGAGCGTCAGTTCGAAGTCCTCTCGACCAACGGCGATACCTTCCTCGGCGGCGAGGATTTCGACCTGCGCGTCATCAATTACCTGGCGGATGAGTTCAAGAAGGAAAGCGGCATCGATGTGCGCAAGGACCCTCTCGCCATGCAGCGCCTGAAAGAGGCGGCGGAGAAGGCGAAGATCGAGCTGTCCTCGAGCCAGCAGACCGAAATCAATCTGCCGTACATCACGGCCGATGCGGCCGGCCCCAAACACCTGAACATGAAGCTGACCCGCGCCAAGCTCGAATCCCTGGTCGAGGATCTGGTGAAGAAGACCATGGAGCCGTGCCGGATTGCGCTGAAGGACGCCGGATTGACCATGAAGGACGTGAGCGAGGTCATCCTGGTAGGCGGCCAGACACGCATGCCCATGGTGCAGCAGGCGGTGAAGGATCTGTTCGGCAAGGAGCCGCGCAAGGACGTGAATCCCGACGAGGCGGTGGCTGTGGGGGCGGCGATCCAAGCCGGAGTGCTGTCCGGCGACGTCAAGGATGTGTTGTTGCTCGACGTGACACCCCTGTCCTTAGGGATTGAGACCCTTGGCGGCATCATGACCAAGGTGATCGAGAAGAACACCACCATCCCGACCAAGGCGTCGCAGACGTTCTCGACGGCGGACGACAATCAGACGGGCGTGACCATCCACGTGCTTCAGGGCGAGCGTGACCGCGCGAGCGACAACAAATCCCTGGGCAGGTTCGACCTGACGGATATTCCGCCGGCACCGCGCGGCATGCCGCAGATCGAGGTGGCGTTCGATATCGACGCCAACGGCATATTGAACGTCTCCGCCAAGGACGTGAAGACGGGCAAGGAGCAGCGTATCGTCATCAAGGCGTCGAGCGGCCTGTCGGAAGCCGAGATCAAGCGCATGGTGGGCGATGCAGAGGCGCATGCCGAGGAAGACAAGAAGTTCCGCGAGCTCGTGGGCGCGCGCAACAAGGCGGATGCCACGATTCACACCGTCGAGAAGGCGATCAAGGAAGGCGGGGAGAAGATCTCCGACGAGGAGAAGAAGGCGGCGAGCGATGCGGTTGCCGCGCTCAAGGCGGCGATGAGCGGCGATGACCGCGAGGACATCGACGCCAAGACTCAGGCGCTCGAGCAGGCATCCACCGCGCTGCTGCAGAAAATGTACCAGCAGTCGGCGGGCGGCGCAGGGGCCGGCGATGCAGGCGCGGCCGGCGGCCACACCGAAACGCCCAAGGACGATGTGCTGGATGCCGAGTTCGAAGAAGTCAAGGAAAGTGACCGCAAGAAGGCCTGAGGCGCCGCTTTAGGGTTGCTCGGGATGGATGGTTAGGGAACCGCCGGTATCGGGTTGCCGGCGGTTCGCCTTTATGGGTATAGCCCTCAGGTGAGCGATGGCGAAGCAGGACTTCTATAAACTTCTCGAGGTGGCCAGAACCGCCTCGGAGGCCGAGATCAAGAAGGCGTATCGCCGCCTCGCCATGAAATTCCATCCGGATCGCAATCCGGACGATCCTGCCGCAGAGCACAAGTTCAAGGAAGCCAAGGAGGCCTATGAAGTGCTCTGCGACCCGCACAAGCGCGCCGTATACGATCAGTTCGGGCATGCGGGTCTCGAAGGGGGGCGCGGCGGCGGCTTCAGTGCGGGCGAGGCCTTCGGCGACATCTTCGGCGAAATGTTCGGCGACATCTTCTCGGGCGGCCAGCGCAGCCGCTCCCAGGTGTTCCGCGGCGCCGATTTGCGCTACGAGCTCGAGCTGGACCTTGAGCAAGCCGTGTTCGGCACGGAAACCGAGATCAAGATTCCTTCTCTGGCCGAGTGCAAGACCTGCCATGGCTCGGGAGCCGCCAAGGGGTCCACCCCCAAGACCTGCGACACCTGCCATGGCCAGGGCCAGGTGCGGGTGCAGCAGTCGATATTCACCATTCAGCAACCCTGCCCGCGCTGCAAAGGCCGCGGCAAGATCATCGGCAACCCTTGCGATGCCTGCTACGGACAGGGCCGGGTGCGCCAGGAGAAGACCCTTCCGGTGACCGTGCCTGCGGGGGTCGACACGGGCGACAGAATACGCCTGAACGGCGAGGGCGAGGCGGGCAGGAACGGGGGTCCCGCGGGAGACCTGTATGTCGAGGTGCGGGTCCGGGAACACGCCATTTTTGAGCGCGAGGGCAGCCACCTGTCCTGCGAGGTTCCGATCAGCTTCACCACCGCGGCGCTCGGCGGCACGGTGGAGGTGCCGACCTTGAGCGGCGATGTGGTCCTGAAGATACCGAGCGAGACCCAATCCGGCCGGGTATTTCGCGTGCGCGAAAAAGGCGTCAGGCCGGTCCGTGGCGGCGCCGCCGGCGATCTGTTCTGCCGGGTGGTGGTGGAGACTCCCGTCAGCTTGGACGCGGAGCAAAAGGAGCTGCTGAAGAAATTCGAGGCGTCGCTGCAGCGCGGCGCCCATCAGCCGCGGGAGCAGTCCTTTTTCGAGGGCGTGAGGAAGTTCTTCACCGGCGCGGTCGATTAGGGCTTCCGGAATGAAACCCATCGCAGTCTTCGGCATCACCGGACGGATGGGCCAAGCCTTGATCCGCGCCTTGCAGGATTCGGCCTCGCCTGCCTTCGCCCTGAGCGGCGCCGTCGCTTCCCCGACGAGCGCCCGGCTGGGTCAGGAGGCCGCCGCGACCGGTGCCCCCACCGGCGTGCTTATCACGGGGGATGCGGCCATGGGGGTTCGAGGCGCCGCGGTGGCGGTCGATTTCAGCGTGGAATCCTGCGTCGGCGCACACGCATCGATATGTGCGGCAGCCGGCGTTCCCCTCTTGGTCGGAGCCACCGGCCTCACTGACCAGAGCCGCGCCGCGCTCGAACGGGCGGCGCGTCAGGTCGCAGTGCTGATTGCGCCCAATACCAGCCTGGGTGTGGGTGTGGCCGCCCGATTGGTGTCCCTGGCTGCCGCCGCGCTGGGGCCCTCGTTCGATGTGGAGATATTCGAGGCCCACCACCGAATGAAGCGGGACGCGCCGTCGGGCACGGCGCTGGCCTTGGGGGAAGCCGTAGCGCGGGCACGCGGCCAATCCCTCGCCGAGGTGGCGGTCTACGACAGGGCGGGTGCCACGGGGCCGCGTACCCCCGGCAGCATCGGCATATCCTGCCTGCGTGCGGGGGATATCGTCGGCGATCATACGGTCACGTTTGCATCGGCGGGGGAGCGCGTGGAGATTACACATCGTGCCACCGATCGGCTGACCTTCGCGCGGGGCGCCCTGCGGGCGGCAGAATGGCTGGTCGGAAGGCCTGCGGGACTGTACGGCATGGAGCAGGTTCTCGGTCTTTGAGAAGAATCATGGACAGTCTTCGCGGGCATCGTTAATATTCGCGCCCGGAAACTGATCGCGAATTAACCCAAGAAGCGGGAGGACGTTCTCAAAGGAGCGCCTCCCGCTTTGCGCATCTGCGGAAAGGCCGTAGCGCAAAGCGAGGAACCGGAGTGTCGACACCTGCAGTGCTAGCTCTCGAAGATGGCACCGTGTTCCGTGGCGTCTCAGTAGGCGCAAAAGGCAACACGACGGGTGAAGTAGTTTTCAATACGGCCATGACCGGGTACCAGGAGATCCTCACGGACCCCTCGTACTGCCGACAGATTGTCACGCTCACCTATCCCCACATCGGCAATACCGGCACGAACCCCGAGGACCTGGAGTCCGGTGCGGTCTACGCCGCCGGCCTCGTGATTCGCGACCTTCCGCTGCTGCATTCGAATTGGCGCGCCACCGAGTCGCTGCAGAGCTTTCTGCTTCGCTGCAAGGTCGTGGCGATCGCAGACATCGATACCCGCAAGCTCACCCGACTGCTGCGGGAGAAGGGTGCGCAGTCTGGGTGCATCATGACGGGCGACAACATCGACGATAAGGCCGCGGTGCGCGCAGCCAAGAAATTCCCCGGCTTGAAGGGGATGGATCTGGCCAAGGCGGTCACCACCAAGAAGATCTATCAGTGGAACGACGGTCTGGTCTGGAAGTCCTCCTCCAAGCCGCCGCGCCCGCAGAGCAGGGTGCATGTGGTTGCATACGACTTCGGGATGAAGCGCAACATTCTGAGGATTCTCGCCGAACATGGTTGCCGCATGACCGTGGTGCCGGCACAAACCACCGCGGATCAAGTATTTGCCATGAATCCCGACGGTATCTTCTTAAGTAACGGACCCGGCGATCCCGAGCCCTGCGACTATGCAATCGAGGCGATCAGGCGCTTCCTGGAGACCGATATACCGGTCTTCGGAATTTGCCTGGGTCATCAACTGCTGGGGCTCGCAAGCGGAGCCAAGACCCTGAAGATGAAGTTCGGTCACCACGGGGCCAATCATCCGGTGTCTGAAATCGACTCAGGGAGGGTGCTCATCTCCAGCCAAAATCACGGCTTCGCGGTGGACGAGGCGACCCTACCGGAGAATTTGCGCACGACGCACCGCTCATTGTTCGACGGCTCCCTGCAAGGACTCGCACGCACCGATCGCCCCGCATTCAGCTTCCAGGGGCATCCCGAGGCGAGCCCCGGCCCGCACGACGTGCGCCTCTTGTTCGAGCACTTCATGTACCTGATGGTGAAGCGCATGCAAACCTTGTCGCGGGGCCGCAATTCAGTCAAACAGAAATCGGCGGAAGGGTAATGCCCAAGCGAACCGACCTCGGCAGCATCCTCATCATCGGTGCGGGACCCATCATCATCGGCCAGGCCTGCGAGTTCGACTATTCCGGAGCTCAGGCCTGTAAGGCATTGAAAGAAGAAGGTTATCGGGTCATCTTGGTGAACTCGAATCCCGCCACCATCATGACCGATCCCGAGACCGCCGATGCGATATACATCGAACCGATCAACTGGCGCACCGTCGCACGCATCATCGACAAGGAGCGCCCCGACGCCTTGCTGCCCACCATGGGCGGACAGACGGCGCTCAATACCGCGCTCGATCTGGTGCGCGAGGGCGTGCTGGAGAAGTACAACGTCGAGATGATCGGCGCCTCGCAGCGTGCCATCGACATGGCGGAGGACCGTGAGTTGTTCCGCCGCGCCATGGCCGACATCGGCCTCGAAACCGCCCGCGCCCGCATCGCCCACAGCATGGAAGAGGCCCTGGCCGTGCAGGCGGAGATAGGCTTCCCCACCGTGATCAGGCCCTCCTTCACCTTGGGGGGAAGCGGCGGCGGCATCGCCTACAACCGCGAGGAGTTCGAAGCCATCGTCGCGCGCGGGCTCGATGCATCGCCCACCAACGAGGTGCTGCTCGAGGAGTCGGTGCTCGGCTGGAAAGAATATGAAATGGAGGTTGTGCGCGACCGGATCGACAATTGCATCATTGTCTGTTCGATCGAGAATCTCGACCCCATGGGGGTGCACACCGGGGATTCGATCACGGTGGCGCCCGCGCAGACCCTGACCGATCGCGAATACCAGCGGCTGCGCGATGCCTCGATCGCGGTGCTGCGCAAGATAGGCGTCGACACCGGCGGCTCCAACGTGCAGTTCGCGGTCAACCCCGAGGACGGCCGCGTCCTGGTCATCGAAATGAATCCGCGGGTGTCGCGCTCATCGGCGCTTGCATCGAAGGCGACCGGGTTCCCGATCGCCAAGATCGCAGCGAAGCTCGCAGTGGGCTACACCCTGGATGAGCTCAAGAATGAGATCACCGGCGGTGCGACCCCGGCCTCGTTCGAGCCCAGCATCGACTACGTCGTCACCAAGATCCCCCGATTCACCTTCGAGAAATTCCCCGGCTCGAACTCGCGCCTCACCACCCAGATGAAGTCGGTGGGCGAGGCCATGGCCATCGGTCGAACCTTTCAGGAATCGATGCAAAAGGCGCTGCGCAGCCTCGAGACCGGACTCGACGGCTTCGACGAGCAGTTGAGCCTGCCGCTGACGGACGAGGCGGCCGAGAAGCTGTCCTATGAGCTGCGTTGGCCGGGACCGAACCGGATTTTGTACGTGGCGGACGCCTTGCGTGCCGGCTGGACCTTGGCCCAGGTGTTCGATGCC
The DNA here is from genome assembly GCA_963702735.1 of uncultured Gammaproteobacteria bacterium. Classification (GTDB taxonomy): domain Bacteria; phylum Pseudomonadota; class Gammaproteobacteria; order Steroidobacterales; family Steroidobacteraceae; genus Bog-1198. The sequence goes on from CAVPDW010000007.1 coordinate 103,427, forward strand.
ACCAAGATCGATCCGTGGTTCCTCGCGCAGATCGCGGACCTGGTGCGCGAGGAGGGAGTGCTCGCCAAGGACGGTTTCGAGAGCCTGGAGGCACCTCGCTTACGCGCACTGAAGCGCAAGGGCTTCTCCGATGCGCGCCTCGCCAAATTGGTGGGCCGCGACGAGGCGGCTATTCGCAGCAAGCGCCGCAAGCAAGGGCTGCACCCGGTGTACAAGCGGGTCGACACCTGCGCGGCGGAGTTCGCCACCTCCACCGCCTATCTGTATTCGACCTACGAGGAGGAGTGCGAGGCGAGCCCCGGCAGCCGGCGCAAGATCATGATCCTGGGCGGCGGGCCCAATCGGATCGGCCAGGGCATCGAGTTCGACTATTGCTGCGTGCACGCCGCCATGGCGCTGCGCGAAGACGGGTTCGAAACCATCATGGTGAACTGCAATCCGGAGACCGTCTCGACCGACTACGATACCTCCGACCGTCTGTACTTCGAACCCCTGACGTTCGAAGACGTCATGGAGATCATCGAGAAGGAGAAGCCGGAGGGCGTGATCGTGCAATTCGGCGGGCAGACGCCCCTGAAATTGTCGCGCGCACTCGCTGCGGCGGGAGCGCCCATCATCGGCACCACCCCCGACAGCATCGATGTCGCAGAGGACCGCGAGCGGTTCCAGAAGCTGGTGACGGCGTTGAAGCTGAAGCAGCCTGCCAACGCGTCGGCGCGCACCGAGGATTCGGCGGTGCTGCTGGCGAGGGAGGTGGGATTTCCGCTGGTGGTGCGTCCGAGCTACGTGTTGGGCGGGCGTGCGATGGAGGTGGTGTTCAACGAGGACGATCTTCGCCAGTACATGAGCGATGCTGTGAAAGTGTCGAACGACAGCCCGGTGCTGCTCGACCGGTTTCTCGACCTCGCCATCGAGGTGGACGTCGATGCCGTGAGCGATGGAGAGGACGTGCTCATCGGCGGCATCATGGAGCACATCGAGCAGGCCGGCGTGCATTCAGGGGATTCCAGCTGTTCACTGCCGCCGAACGGCCTATCGCAGGAAATCCAGGACGAGCTGCGCGCCCAAACCCGCAAGCTCGCAAAGGCGCTGAACGTCGTGGGCCTGATGAACATCCAGTTCGCGATTCAAAGCGGCGTCATTTACATTCTCGAGGTCAATCCGCGCGCATCGCGCACCGTGCCTTTCGTTTCCAAGGCCACCGGCATCCCCCTGGCCAAGGTCGCCGCCCGTGTCATGACGGGCAAGTCGTTGGGCGCGCAGGGGCGCACCACCGAGCGCATTCCCCCGTACTTCTCGGTCAAGGAGGCGGTGTTCCCCTTCGTCAAGTTCCCCGAGGCCGATCCCATCCTCGGGCCTGAGATGAAATCCACCGGCGAAGTGATGGGCACGGGGCACACCTTCGGCGAGGCCTACGCCAAGGCGCAGGCTGCCTCAGGGGTCGTATTGCCCACGCACGGCCTGTGCTTCATCAGCGTGCGCGACCGCGACAAGCCGGGCGCGGTGGTGCTGGCGCAGATGTTGATCGCGCGCGGCTTCGAGATTGCCGCCACCGGCGGCACTGCCTTGGTGCTCGAGGAAGCCGGCATCTCGTGCAGGCGGGTGAATAAGGTGCGGGAGGGTCGCCCGCACGTCGTCGATATGATAAAAAACGACGAGGTGGCGCTGATCGTCAATACCACCGAGGGTAAGCAGGCGGTGCGCGAATCTCGCTCGATTCGGCGCGAGGCGGTGGCTAGGAAGGTGACCTACTACACGACGGTGGCCGGCGCGCGCGCGACCTGCGACGCGCTCGACCACTTGGGCGACATTGAAGTGAATCGGCTGCAGGATCTGCACAAGGAAATGTTGGCGTGAAGCGAACTCCCATGGCACTGCACAGAAAGCTGCCGACGTGATCAAGCGCACTCCTATGACGCTTCGCGGCGCCGAGCGGCTGCGGCAGGAGCTGAAGCAGCTCAAGAGCGAGGCGCGGCCGAACGTCATCAAGGCCATTGCCGAGGCGCGTGCCCACGGCGATTTGAGCGAGAACGCCGAATACCATGCAGCGCGCGAGCAGCAGAGCTTCATCGAGGGGCGTATCAATCAGATCGAACACAGCCTCTCGAATTGTGAAGTCATCGACGTCACCAAATTGAACGCCACCGGCAGGGTCGTGTTCGGTTCGACGCTCGAGCTGGAGGATCAGGACGGCGGCAACAAAGTCGTCTACCAGCTCGTGGGAGACGATGAGGCGAACATCAAGGAGGGACTGCTCTCGGTCTCCTCGCCGATCGCACGTGCGCTCATCGGCAAATCGGAGGGCGACGTTGTGGATGTGACGACGCCCGGCGGGACGCGCAGCTACGAGATCGTGTCGGTGCGCTACGTCTGAAGCGCCGCGGACCCAGGTAGCGTGATTCGAGCCACCTTTCGCATCTTGATCGTGCTTTGGGCCGGCAGCCTCTGGTCGCTCGCCGCCTGGGTCGCGCCCACGCTCTTCTACGCGCAGAGCGACAGGCATCTGGCCGGCGTGCTCGCCGCCCGACTCTTCAGCATCGAAACCTACCTCGGCTTAGGGGTGGCGGCGCTCGCGCTGCTGCTGCCGGGCAGGATGCGCTTCGTCTGGGTATATTTCGCTTGCGCGCTGCTGTCGGTGGACGAATGGGTCCTTAAAGGGGTCATGGCCGCGGCCCATGCGCGCGGTGCCGTTGCTTCCTTGGGATTCGGCGCCTGGCACGGCGTCTCTGCGGCGTTGTACGTGCTCGCCTGTCTCGCGGTGCTGCGGCTAGTCTGGAAGGAGGATTTTCGCTAGGCCCCGGCGGCGGCGGTAGAAAACCCCGACGTTGCCGATCCGCTGCACGATCTCCGCCCCGGTGCGCACCGCCAGAGAGTCCAAGGCTTCGTCTCGCTCGTCGCGCTCGCCGACTCTGGCGCTGACCTTCACCAGTTCGTGATCGGTCAGGGTGCGGTCGAGTTCTGCAACCACCGCATCGGTCAGCCCTGCGTTGCCCAGCATGACCAGGGGGTTTAAGGGGTGTGCGAGGCGCCGCAAGTGCTTTCTTTGTTTCTCGTTCAGAGCCATCGCTGGATTATAGTCTACGGCCCCATGCCCAAGCGTACGAAGAGCAGTGCACGATGGCTCGCGGAACACGCGAGCGATGAGTTCGTCAAGCGCGCGCAGCGCGAGGGTTGGCGATCGCGCGCAGTATTCAAACTCGCGCAGATCCAGGAGGCCGAGCGGCTGCTGCATCCGGGAATGCGCGTGGTTGATTTAGGGTCCTCGCCGGGCGGGTGGAGCCAGTACGCCGCGCGCATCATCGGCGGGGCGAGCCGCATCGTGGCGACCGACATTCTGCCGATGGACGCCATACCCGGGGTTGAGTTCGTGCAGGGCGATTTTCGCGAAGCGGCGGTTCTGGAGCAGGTTCTGCAATGCGTCGGCGCCGACAAAGTGGACCTTGTATTGTCCGATATGGCCCCCAACATGGCAGGAATCGATGCTGTCGATCAGCCGCGGTCGATGTATTTGGCGGAGCTGGCGATCGAGTTTGCCGACCGCGTGCTCACTCCCGGAGGCGATTTGCTGGTGAAGCTTTTTCAAGGCGCGGGCTTCGATCAGATCATCCGGGATGCGCGGCAAAGGTATGGGCGGGTAGTGACCAAAAAGCCGAAGGCGTCACGATCCCGAAGTCCTGAGATCTATCTGTTGGCGCGGCAGTTTGGGATGGTGTAAGTTCGGAAGGCCGCCAAGGAGGGAAGGCCCGCTGAGGCGTAGTGTCGTATTGATCGCGACTGTAGGTGTAACTTGAACGATTTGACGAAACAGATTTTGCTATGGGTTGCGCTGGCGGTCATTTTACTCGCCATTTTCAGCCAATTCGGCATGCGCACCGGCCAGCCGTCGACCATCGATTATTCGCAGTTTCTCTCCGAAGTGAAGAGCAACAATGTCGATTCGGTCACGCTCAAGGGCGAGATCATCGAGGGCAAGCGCCGCTCCACCGGCGACTCCTTCGTCACCTACAACCCGGAGACCAGCAATAGCGCGCTGATCGGCCTGCTGGCGTCCCAGGGTGTTAAATTCCGCGGCGAGCCGCCGAAGCAGCAATCGGTGTTCCTGCAGCTCTTGATATCCGCGTTCCCGATATTGATTCTCATTGGCTTCTGGGCATATTTCATGCGCCAGATGCAAGGCGCATCGGGTGGACGGGGGGCGATGTCCTTCGGCAAGAGCCGTGCGCGCCTCTTAGGCGAGGATCAGGTAAATATTACTTTCGCCGATGTCGCGGGCATCGAGGAAGCCAAGCAAGAAGTGGTGGAAATCGTCGACTTCTTGAAAGATCCCGGCAAGTTCCAGAAACTTGGCGGCAAGATCCCGAAAGGTGTGCTCATGGTGGGTTCCCCGGGCACCGGTAAGACCCTGCTGGCGCGGGCCATCGCAGGCGAAGCCAAAGTGCCGTTCTTCACCATCTCAGGCTCCGACTTCGTGGAAATGTTCGTGGGCGTGGGCGCCTCGCGGGTCCGCGACATGTTCGAACAGGCCAAGAAGCATGCGCCCTGCATCATCTTCATCGACGAAATCGATGCCGTGGGCCGGCACCGCGGCGCGGGCTTGGGGGGCGGACACGATGAGCGTGAGCAGACCCTGAATCAATTGCTGGTCGAAATGGACGGCTTCGAGGGCAATGAAGGCATCATCGTCATCGCCGCCACCAACCGGCCCGACGTGCTGGACCCTGCGCTGCTGCGCCCCGGCCGCTTCGACCGTCAGGTCGTGGTGCCGCTGCCGGACGTGCGCGGGCGCGAGCAGATCCTCAAAGTGCACATGCGAAAGGTGCCGCTCGGCGACAACGTCAAGCCGTCGGTCATCGCGCGCGGCACCCCGGGCTTCTCGGGCGCTGATCTTGCGAACCTGGTGAACGAGGCCGCACTGTTTGCCGCCCGCAGCAACAAGCGCTCGGTCACGATGGAAGAGTTCGACCGCGCCAAGGACAAGATCATGATGGGCGCCGAGCGCCGCTCCATGGTCATGACAGAGGAGGAGAAGCGCAACACCGCATACCACGAGTCGGGACACGCCATCGTCGGCCTGTCCGTGCCTGAGCACGATCCGGTGTACAAGGTCACGATTATTCCGCGGGGGCGGGCCCTCGGCGTGACGATGTTCCTGCCGGAGGCCGACCGCTACAGCACCAGCAAACGCCAGCTCGAAAGCCGGATAGCGACGCTGTTCGGCGGAAGGGTCGCCGAGGAATTGGTGTTCGGCGCCGATGCGGTTACCACGGGCGCGTCCAACGACATAGAGCGCGCCACGGAGCTCGCGCGCAACATGGTCACCCGCTGGGGCTTGTCGGACCGCCTCGGTCCGCAGACCTACAGCGAGGAGTCGGGCGAAGTATTTCTCGGCCGCAGCGTCACGCAGCACAAGCAGGTCTCCGATGTGACCGCGCATGTCATCGACGAGGAAGTGCGCAGAGTGATCGACAGCAATTATCAGCGCGCATACAAGATCCTGCAGACGAACATGGACAAGCTGCAGGCCATGTCGGAGGCCTTGATCAAGTACGAAACCATCGACGAGGATCAGATCAGGGACATCATGGAAGGCAGGGTGCCGCGCCCGCCGCGGGACTGGGACGATACGCCCACGCCGACACCGCGGGGCCCGTCGGCGGAGAAGCCGGCTGCGCCGTTGGTAAATCCCGCCGGTCAGCACTGAGGGGGGTCGGAGCGAGAGGCCGTTCCGCGGACCGCCGTGAACCCATTGCGTAAGAAACATGCAGTGGCGTTGTCGACATAGAGTCATCGATCTCACGCGCCCGGTGGTCATGGGAATTCTGAACGTGACCCCGGATTCTTTCTCCGACGGGAACCGCTATGCCGGCGTGGAAGCCGCGCTCGGGCGCGCAGCTCGCATGGAGGCGGAGGGTGCGGCCATCGTCGACGTGGGCGGGGAGTCGACCCGGCCCGGCGCGGTTGCCGTGAACGAGTCCGAGGAGATCGCGCGAGTCCTGCCCGTCATCGAGGGCATTGCCGCTGCATCGGATATCGCCATCTCCATCGACACCCGCAAGCCCAAGGTAATGGCGGCGGCGGTCAAGGCCGGGGCCTGCATCGTCAATGATGTGTACGCGCTGCGAGCGCCGGGGGCGCGCGCTTGGGCGGCGCAAGCGGAGGTGGGAGTCTGCCTCATGCACATGCGGGGCGAACCCCTGACCATGCAGCACGAGCCTCGTTATCACGATGTGGTGGCCGAGGTGTCGGCGTTCCTGTCGCACGAACGGGATGAGTGCATCCGTAGCGGCGTCGCCCGCGACGCGATCACCCTCGATCCGGGCCTGGGATTCGGCAAGTCGCTGGAGCACAATTTGACCTTACTCAAGTCCCTGTCGCACTTTGCGGCGCTCAATTCGCCGCTGCTCGTCGGAGTGTCGCGCAAGAGCTTCATCGGCCGGGTTCTGGGACGGCCGGTGGAGGATCGGCTGTACGGCGGCTTGGGGTTGGCGGCGCTCTCGGTGTCTCTGGGCGCCCGAATCATCAGGACCCACGATGTGGGCGCGACGCGCGATGCCATCGGCATGGTGAGCGCGGTGTTACAAGGAATCGAGCATTGAACAAATATTTCGGCACCGACGGGGTGCGAGGCCGCGTCGGCGAGGCGCCTATGACCGTGGATTTTGCGCTGCGCCTGGCGAGCGCCGCCGCGCGCGTGCTGGCGCCGGGCGGCGGGCGCGTGCTCATCGGCAAGGACACGCGCGTTTCAGGATACATGTTCGAATCCGCGCTGGAGGCGGGTTTCGTCGCCGCAGGCGTCGATGTCATGCTGATCGGACCGTTGCCCACGCCGGGAATCGCCTACATGACGCAACGTCTGGAGTGCAGCTTCGGGGTCGTCATCAGCGCGTCGCACAACGCCTACCAGGACAACGGCATCAAGTTCTTCGATGCCACCGGCAGCAAGCTGTCAGATGATGCGGAAAACGAAATCGAATGCCTGCTCGACCTCCCGGTCGTGACCCGCGAGTCGAAGGATCTGGGCAAGGCCGTTCGCATCGACCGCAGCCGCACGCAGTACCAACAGTTCTGCGCCTCGACCATCCCTGCCGACATGAATCTGAAGGGATTCAAGATCGTCATCGATTGCGCCAACGGCGCGGGCTACAAGGTCGCGCCGCGGGTGCTCGCCGACCTTGGCGCTGAAATCGTGCCCATCGGCTGCTCGCCGAACGGACGCAACATCAACGACGGTTGCGGATCGACGGCGCCGGAGCTGCTTCAGCTCACGGTTCCCGGCGTGGGCGCGCAGCTCGGGATGGCGCTCGACGGCGACGGAGACCGGGTGGTGATGGTCGATGCGCTCGGGCGTTGCGTGGACGGCGATCAGATGCTGTACATACTGGCGAAGCAGGGGCGCGACCGGGGCGAATTGAAGGGTCCGGTGGTCGGAACCGTGATGAGCAATCTTGGGTTGGAGCACGGACTCGCCGAGATCGGCATCGAATTCAACCGCGCACAAGTCGGCGACCGCTACGTGCTCGCCAAGCTCAACGAGGTGGGCGGAATATTGGGGGGCGAGACATCCGGCCACATCCTGTGCCTGGACAAGACCACCACCGGCGACGGCTTGATCAGCGCATTGCAAGTGCTCGCCGCGATGAAGCAAACGGGGGCGGGCCTCGCAGAGCTCGCTGCCGGCATGCGCAAGTATCCGCAGGTCCTTCTCAATGTCCGCGTTGCGAAGCGCTTCGATCCGTTGCAGGCGCCTGCCGTGGTGAAAGCGGCGCAGGAGCTCGAACGGCGCTTCGACGGCCGCGGGCGCATCGTGCTGCGGGCCTCCGGGACCGAGCCGGTCATTCGGGTCATGGTGGAGGGGTACGATGCTGAACTGGTCAAGAAGGGTGCGCGCGAGATCGCCGCGGTGGTAGAAGCGGCCGCGGCGGCAGGCAATGGCACCGCAGCGTAAGCGGCAGGCAGGGACAGGCTTCTAGGGCTTGCAGTTAGGCGTCCGCGCGGCTAATCTTCGCCGCCTTTCCCGCCGAGGGTAGCCCTATGCGTCGTCAGATGGTCGCGGGTAATTGGAAAATGCACGGCTCACGGGCCGCCAATGAAGCGTTGCTCGCCGAATTGGAAATGAGCCTGCAGACGGACTGGCCGATCGATATCGCGGTCTTTCCGCCCTATGTCTATCTGAGCGATGCGGTCCGTTTGCTGGAGGGCGGACGGATTGCCGTCGGCGCGCAGGATGTCTGCGCCGAATCCGGCGGCGCATTCACCGGCCAGGTGTGCGCCGCCATGCTCAAGGATGTTGGCTGCACCTACGTTATCGTCGGTCATTCGGAGCGGCGGCGCTGGTACCACGAGGATGACGCGCTGGTGGCGCGCAAGTTTGCGGCGGTGCTGGAGGCCGGGCTCGTGCCGGTGTTGTGCGTAGGAGAAACCCTGGAAGAGCGCGAGGCGAATCAAACCGAAGCGGTCGTTGCCCGGCAGCTCGATGCGGTGATCGCGATGCACGGGGTCGGCGGCTTTGCGCGGGCGATTCTCGCCTATGAACCGGTGTGGGCCATCGGGACGGGACGCACGGCCTCGCCGGAGCAGGCGCAGGCGGTGCATTCCCTCCTGCGCGATCGCATTCACGCGCAAGATGCTAAGATAGCGCGCCATTTGCGGATCCTTTATGGCGGCAGCGTAAAGGCCGGCAACGCGGCGGAGCTGTTCTCGATGCCCGACGTGGACGGCGGACTGGTAGGCGGCGCTTCTCTGAGCGCCGATGAGTTTCAGCAGATTTGCGCGGCCGCGGCCGCTCGCCATTGAGAGATTTCTTATGTTGCGTGGAATTATTTTGGGTGTGCACGTGCTGCTTGCGCTAATGATCATCGGGCTGGTGCTGCTGCAGAGAGGCAAGGGCGCGGAGGCCGGTGCGGGATTCGGCTCGGGCGCATCGGGCACCGTGTTCGGCGCTCGCGGGACCAGCACCTTGTTTTCGAAGTTGACGGCGGTGTTCGCGGCGATGTTCTTCGTCACCAGCCTGACGCTGGCGTATCTCGGGGCACGCCCGACGGCCGAGCCGACCAGTGTGCTGGAGCGCGCGGCTCAGGCGGCAACCACGGCGCCGCCTGCGCCGGCGACTCCGGTGAAAAAGTGAGAGCATTTTCTTGTCGGCGCGCAGCGCCGCAGAGTTTTCGGGGCCGCATCGGCCCCGTTGAAAGGTGGGCGTAGCCCATGACGATCCAAGCCGACGTGGCGAAATTGGTAGACGCGCTAGTTTGAGGGGCTAGTGGGGCAACCTGTGCCGGTTCGACTCCGGCCGTCGGCACCATCGCTTTAATGTTTGCGGCAATCCTTTACGCGACGCAACACGCTCGCGCCTGATACAATTATCGTCAATTGACGTGGTCGGAAGCGGTATGCTGCGACAGTATCTGCCGATATTGATCTTTATGGGCTTGGCGTGCGTGCTGGGGCTCGCGCTGTTTACCATCGGCTGGATCCTGGGTCCGCGGCGGCCCGATGCCGAGAAGCTGTCTCCGTACGAATGCGGATTCGAGGCGTTCGAGGATTCGCGGATGCGCTTCGACGTGCGCTACTACCTGGTTGCCATCATTTTCATCGTGTTCGACCTGGAAATCGCCTTCTTCTTCCCTTGGGCCGTCTCTTTGAAACGGACCGGCACCTTCGGCCTCCTTGCCATGCTGATCTTCGCCTTGGTATTGGTGGTGGCTCTGGTGTACGACTATCGAAAAGGGGCGCTCGAATGGGATTAGACGCCGTGTCCGGAGATGTGGGCGCGGTGCGCGGCTTCGAAGTGACCACCGTCGACAAGCTGATCAACTGGGCCCGCACGGGCTCGCTGTGGCCGATGACATTCGGATTGGCATGCTGCGCGGTGGAGATGATGCACGCCGGCGCGGCGCGCTACGACCTTGATCGGTTCGGCGTGGTGTTTCGGCCGAGCCCGCGCCAATCAGACGTGATGATCGTCGCAGGAACCCTGGTGAACAAGATGGCGCCCGCCTTGCGCAAGGTGTACGACCAGATGACGGAGCCGCGCTGGGTGATATCCATGGGCTCGTGTGCCAACGGCGGCGGCTACTACCACTACTCTTACGCCGTCGTGCGTGGCTGCGACCGAATCGTGCCCGTCGATGTGTACGTTCCCGGTTGTCCGCCCACGGCTGAAGCGCTGCTCTACGGCATCATCCAGCTGCAGAACAAGATCAGGCGCAACAAGGCGATCATCCGGTGAGCGCTGATCCCACTCCACAGGCGGCGGCAGCAGCGCCGACCCGCCTCGAAAGCCTTGCGAGCGAGGTCGCACGGGCGCTGCCTGAGCGGTTGCGCCGGGTTTCCAACCACTGCGCCGAGCTCACCTACGAGGTTGCTGCGGAACATCTGCTCGAGGCCGCGCGTGCGTTGCGCGACGCTCCCGGCCTCAAGTTCGAGATGTGCATGGACGTGTGCGGGGTGGATTACCTCGAGCACGGCCGGGCAGAGTGGAAGACCCAGGATGCCACCTCGTCGGGCTTCAGCCGCGGCGTCGCGCGCGGCCCCGAGATCGACGCGCCCTTGGCCGCGGGAAGGCGCTTCGCGGTCGTGTACCACCTGCTGTCGGTTTCCCTCAATCAGCGTCTTCGCCTGCGCGTGTTCTGCCCCGGCGAGGCCGAACCCATGGTGGATTCGGTGGCCGGCATCTGGGCCGGGACCGATTGGTTCGAGCGCGAAACCTTCGACATGTTCGGCATTCTGTTCAAGGGTCACCCGGACCTGCGCCGCCTGCTCACTGACTACGGCTTCATCGGACATCCGTTCCGCAAGGATTTCCCGCTGTCGGGCAATGTGGAAGTGCGCTACGACCCGGAGAAGGGCCGGGTGGTGTACCAGCCCGTCAGCATCGAACCGCGCGTGCTGGTTCCGAAGGTGATCCGTGACGACAATCGCTACGATCCGGCGTTGACCCACGTGACCCCGGCCATGAGCGACAAAATCAGTGGCTGAAATACGCAACTACACCATGAACTTCGGTCCGCAGCATCCTGCGGCGCATGGTGTGCTGCGCCTGGTGCTGGAGATGGACGGCGAAGTGATTCAGAAGGCCGACCCTCACATCGGCCTCCTGCATCGCGGCACCGAGAAGCTCGCGGAGAGCAAGCCCTTCAATCAATCGATCGGCTACATGGATCGCCTGGATTACGTGTCCATGATGTGCAACGAGCATGCCTACGTCATGGCGATCGAAAAGCTGCTGGGGATCGAGCCGCCGCTGCGCGCGCAGTACATCCGTGTGATGTTCGACGAGATCACCCGCATCCTGAACCATTTGATGTGGCTGGGGGCGCACGGCCTCGATATCGGCGCAATGACCGTGTTCCTGTATTGCTTTCGCGAGCGAGAAGACCTCATGGATTGCTACGAAGCGGTGTCGGGGACGCGCATGCACGCCACGTACTATCGGCCGGGCGGCGTCTACCGCGATCTGCCCGACACCATGCCCAAGTACCAGTACTCGGAGTGGCGCAGCAAGAAGGACGTGGACCGTCTCAACGAGCGGCGTTCGGGGAGCCTGCTGGATTTCATCGCTGATTTCGTCAAGCGCTTCCCGGCCTGCGTCGATGAGTACGAAACTCTGCTCACCGACAACCGCATCTGGAAGCAGCGCACGGTCAACATCGGCGTGGTGAGCCCTGAGCGCGCCATGCAGCTGGGATTCTCGGGACCCATGTTGCGCGGCTCCGGCGTCGAGTGGGACCTGCGCAAGAAGCAGCCCTACGACGTGTACGACCGGGTGGATTTCGACATTCCCGTCGGCGTCAACGGCGACTGCTACGATCGCTACCTGGTGCGCGTCGCGGAATTGCGGCAATCGACGCGCATCGTCGATCAATGCGTGACCTGGCTGAAGGCGAATCCGGGTGCGGTGATTATCGATGACCGCAAGGTGCGGCCGCCGCGGCGCGAAGAGATGAAGGGCGACATGGAATCATTGATTCATCACTTCAAGCTCATGACGGAGGGGTACTGCGTGCCGCAAGGCGAGGCCTACGCGGCCGTCGAGGCGCCCAAGGGCGAGCTGGGGGTGTACCTGGTGTCCGACGGCGCCAACAAGCCGTACCGGCTGAAGGTGCGCGCGCCGGGCTTTGCGCACCTCGCGTCACTCGACGAAATGGTGCGGGGGCATATGCTGGCGGACGTGGTGGCGGTGATCGGAACTCAGGACATCGTGTTCGGCGAGATCGATCGATGAGCGTGCAGTTATCAGAGCATGTGCGCGAGGAGATCGACCGATGGGTGGCGAAGTTTCCGCCCGACCGCAAGCGTTCCGCCGTGATCTCCGCCCTGCACGCCGCGCAGCACGAGAACAACGGATACCTGACGCACGACCTCATGGATGCGGTGGCGGCCTACCTCGGGCTCGCGCCCATCCTGGTGTACGAGGTGGCGACGTTCTATTCCATGTTCGAGACCAAGCCCGTGGGACGCCATCACGTGTCGGTTTGCACCAATATTTCCTGCATGCTGCGCGGCTCCGGGGAAATCGTCGAGCACGTCGAGAAGAAGCTGGGGATCAAGACGGGCGAGAGCACGCCGGACGGGCGCATTTACCTGAAGCGCGAAGAGGAATGCCTGGCCGCGTGCACGGGCGCGCCCATGATGATGGTCGACCATGTCTACCACGAGCACCTGACCCCCGAGAGCATCGACAAGATATTGGATGAATTGACATGAGCGGAGCCTAAGAGTGGCCTACGAGCAGAACCTGGTGTGCTTCGAGGCGCTGAATCACGAGCGGCCCTGGACGTTGGAAGGCTATCGCCGGTTCGGCGGCTATCAGGCGTGGGAGAAGGTCCTGCGCGAACAAACGCCGCGCGAGAAAATCATCGAGGAGGTCAAGGCCTCCGGCTTGCGGGGCCGCGGCGGGGCTGCGTTTCCGATGGGGGTGAAATGGAGCTTCATGCCGCGCTCCTCGCCCGTGCAGAAGTATGCCGTGTGCAATTCCGACGAGTCCGAACCCGGCACCTGCCACGACCGCGACATCCTGCGATACAACCCGCATTCGGTCATCGAGGGCATGGCAATCGGCGGCTATGCAATGACGGCCACGGTCGGATACAACTACATTCGCGGAGAGTTTCTTGCCGAGCCCATGCCGCGCTTCGAAGCGGCGCTGGCGGAGGCCTACGCGGCGGGGCTGCTCGGCAAGAACATCCTGGGCAGCGGCGTAGATTTCGATCTGCACATGTTCGTCGGCGCCGGCGCCTATATTTGCGGCGAGGAGACGGCGCTGCTCGAATCCCTGGAGGGCAAGCCCGGCAAGCCGCGCTTCAAGCCGCCGTTTCCCGCGAATTTCGGGTTATTCGGCAAACCGACCACCATCAACAACACGCAGAGCTTCGCCTCGGTGCCGACCATCATGCGCAAAGGGCGCCGCGTGGTTCGCGGGCTTGGGGCCGGTGAATTCGGGCGGCACCGCGATTTTCTCCGTCTCGGGCCACGTCGAGAAGCCGGGCAACTTCGAGTTGCCGCTCGGTGTTCCCTTCAAGGAACTGATGGCGCTCGCGGGAGGGGTGTGGAAGGGGCGGCAAGCTCAAGGCCGTCATTCCCGGCGGCTCATCGTGCATGGTGCTGCCCGCCGAGGCGATATGGCCCATCAACATGGATTACGACTCGCTGAAGAAGGCCGGGTCATCCTTCGGCACGGGCGCCGTCATCGTCATGGACGAGACCACCTGCATGGTGCGCGCGCTCGAGCGCCTGTCACGCTTCTATATGTCGGAATCCTGCGGCCAGTGTACGCCGTGCCGCGAAGGCACGGGCTGGCTCGACCGCATGCTGAAGCGCATCATCGCGGGCCAGGGCAGGAGCGAGGATCTCGGCCTGCTGCTGGATGTGGCCAACCGCATCGAGGGCCACACCATTTGTGCGCTGGGCGATGCGGCCGCTTGGCCGGTGCAGAGCTTCTTGAAGCATTTCCGGCACGAGTTTCAATACATGGTCGAACACAAGGGCCGTTCGATCGTCGACAGTCAGTTGGCCGGGGGCGCGGCCGTGGCGGCATAGGGCGGACGATGAGCGACGACACGGTCAATATCGAAGTGAACGGCGTACCGTTGAAGGCGCGCAAGGGCCAGATGATCATGCAGGTCACCGACCCTGCGCAGATCTACATTCCCCGCTTCTGTTATCACGACAAGCTCATCGGTCGCCGCCAATTGCCGCATGTGTCTGGTCGAAGTGGAGAAGGCGCCGAAGCCGATGCCGGCCTGCGCGACGCCGGTGACCGAAGGCATGAAGGTGTTCACCAAGTCGCCGAAAGCCGTGGCCGCACAGAGGGCGACCATGGAATTTCTGCTGATCAACCATCCTCTCGACTGCCCGATTTGCGATCAGGGCGGCGAGTGCGAATTGCAGGACCTGGCCTTGGGCTACGGGCGCGACATTTCCCGTTTCAGCGAGCGCAAACGGGTGGTCAAGGACAAGAACCTGGGCCCTCTGGTGTCGACCGACATGACGCGCTGCATTCACTGCACCCGCTGCATCCGCTTCGGGCAGGAGATCCAGGGCTATCCGCAGATGGGCACCACCGGCCGCGGTGAAAACATGGAGGTCGGGCACCTACATCGAGCAAAGCGTCGATCACGAATTGTCCGCCAATATCGTCGATCTGTGCCCGGTCGGGGCGCTCAACAACAAACCCTTTCGCTATCACGCACGGTCATGGGAGATGACGCAGCACGCGCTGGTGTCGCCGCACGATGCGTTCGGCACCAACCTGTATGCGCACGTGCTGCGCGGCAGGCTCATGCGAATGGTGCCGCGAGAGAACGAAGCGATCAACGAGACATGGATCGCGGATCGCGACCGTTTCGGGTTCGAAGGCATGTACTCGCAGGAACGAGCGACGGAGCCCATGGTGCGGATCGACGGCGTGCTGCGCGTGGTCGAATGGGAAGTGGCGCTGACAGCGGCGGCGGAAGGGTTGCAGAGCACCGTCGCCGCGCATGGTGCGTCCGCCCTGGGGTTCCTCGCCTCGCCGATGGCCACGGTCGAGGAGCTATATCCTGCTGGCCCGGATCGCAAGGGGTTTGGGCTGCGCGAACATCGATCACCGGCTGCGCCAATTGGATTTCGGCGCTGCGCAAAATGAAGCGGCGTTCCCCCATCTGGGGCTTCCGATCGCAGATGTGGACCGGCTCGAAGGCGTGCTCGTCGTTGGCTCGAATCTGCGGCATGAAATGCCTTTGCTGGCGCATCGGGTGCGCAAGGCGGCGCTCAAAGGCGCGAAGGTCGCCTTCCTCAACCCGCGCCGCTCGGAGTACATGTTTCCGATCGCCTCCTATGCCGTGGCGGAGGACTTGGCGGCGCAACTCGCAGCCGTCGTGCGGGCGGCGGCGGCCATACGCGGCGTGCAGGTCCCGGCCGGAGTCGCCGCGGCGGCGGTCGGTGACTCGCATCGTGCCCTGGCGGATGCGCTCATGAACGGCGCGCGCCGCGCCGTCATCCTCGGAACCCTGGCCCAGCGGCATCCTGCATACGCCGAGCTCAAGGCCCTCGCCGGCATGCTGGCGGCAATTGTGCTCCGCCAGCGTGGGGTTCCTCACCGAGGGCGCCAACGCCGCGGGAGCCTACCTGGCGGGTGCGGTACCGCATTGCGAGCCGGGCGGCGCGCCCGCCGCAACCGTCGGCCTGTCGGCGCGCGCCATGCTGGAGTCGGCCCTCAATTCCTATGTGCTCCTCGGCGGCGCTCGATCCTGCGGCGGATTTTGCGCTCGAGACCCGAGCGCTGGCCGCCGCTGAACTGGTGGTCGCGCTGACGACGCATCTTCCGGAGAGCTTGCGCTCTGTCGTGCACGTGGTGCTGCCCATCGGTTCGTTCGCCGAGACCTCCGGCACCTATGTCAATGTCGAGGGGCGCTGGCAGAGCTGGGCGGGCGCCTCGAAGCTCGCCGGCGAGAGCCGGCCCGGCTGGAAGGTGCTGCGCGTGCTTGCGAACTTGTTGAACCTGCACGGGGTCGACTATGTGAGCTCCGACGAGGTTCGCGAGGCGTTGAAGGCGGTGAGCGGGGCGCGCGTTGAACCCTCGCCGTCCGCCGCTGCAGGCAACGGCGCGGCGTCTGCGACGGCCTCCGCGGCAAGCGCAGCGCACGGCGTCTGGGTGGACATTCCGCCGTATCAGGGCGATGCGCTGGTGCGCGGGTCCGAGGCGCTGTCGAAGACCAAGGACGGGCGCTTGGCCCGCCTCGTGATCTAAATGTGGCAGTGGGGTCCGCTGCGGGATTGGTTGTCCGGCCTCATCACGCCGTATTGGACCAATCCCTTCCTAACGCTGGTGCAGGCGGCGATCGTCGTCGTGTGCCTGATTCTCACCATGGCCTTCTACACGCTGGCGGAGCGCAAGGTGATCGGCTGGATTCAAGCGCGGAAGGGTCCGAACCGCATCGGCGGACTGCTGATTCCGGGGTTGGCTCAGCCCTTTGCAGACGTCGTCAAGCTCATGTTCAAGGAGATCTTGATCCCGGCGAACTCGAACGGCTTCCTGTTCCGCTTGGCGCCGTTCCTGGCGCTTATCCCGGCGCTGGCGATCTGGGCGGTCATTCCCCTGTCCCCGGAACACGCCTTCGCGAATATCGATGCCGGACTTCTGTACATCCTGGCGCTCACCTCCATGGGCGTATACGGCGTCATCCTCGCCGGATGGGCCGCGAACTCCAAGTACGCATTCTTGGGCGCCATGCGCTCGGCAGCGCAGATCGTGGCTTATGAAATCGCCATGGGCTTCGCCATGGTCGGTGTTTTGATGGCCTCGGGCAGCCTCAATATCGGCGACATCATTCACGCGCAGCGTGGACTGTTCGGATGGAACTGGACCTGGTTGTTCCCGATGCTCCTGGTGTACTTCATTTCGGGAGTCGCAGAGACCAATCGCGCGCCGTTCGACGTGGCGGAGGGCGAATCGGAAATCGTCGCAGGGTTCCATGTCGACTATTCAGGCATGGCGTTCGCGCTGTTCTTCATCGCCGAATACGTCAATATGATCCTGATTTCGGCGCTGACCGTCATTTTCTTCTTCGGCGGATGGCTGTCGCCCTTCGACGGATGGCTGCCGGCGGATTCCTTGCTGGCGGCGCCCGGCTTCTTCTGGTTCGGCTTGAAGACCTTGTTCCCGATGTTCATGTTTCTGTGGCTGCGCGCGACATTCCCTCGCTACCGCTACGATCAGATCATGCGCCTCGGCTGGAAGGCGCTGATTCCGGTCACTCTGGTGTGGCTCGTCGTTGAGGGGTTCATGGTCTATTTCCATGTCGGTCCGTGGAAGGGGAATCTCTAGGTGCATGCCATCCGCAATTTCCTCAAGACATTCCTGCTGTGGGAACTGGCCCAGGGGCTGTGGGTGACCTGGAAGGAGCTGTGGGCGCCCAAGGTCACCGTGAACTATCCGGAGGAGAAGACTCCGCAGAGCTTCCGGTTCCGCGGCCTGCACGCCCTGCGGCGCTACCCCAACGGCGAGGAGCGATGCATCGCCTGCAAGCTGTGCGAAGCGGTATGTCCGGCGCTCGCCATCACCATCGAATCGGACGTGAGCGCCGACGGCACGCGCCGCACCACCCGCTACGACATCGATCTGTTCAAGTGCATCTTCTGCGGCTTTTGCGAAGAGGCATGCCCGGTCGACGCCATCGTCGAGACGCGGCTGCATGAATACCACATGGAAAATCGCGGTGAGAACATCATGAGCAAGGACAAATTGCTCGGCATCGGCGAACGCTACGAAGCCATGATCGCGGCCGATCGCGCCGCCGACGCGCGGTACCGCTGATGTTTCCGACGGTCCTTTTTTTCATATTCGCAGCCGCGCTGATCGCAGCCGCCCTCGGCGTCATACTGGCCCGCAACCCCGTGTATTCGGCGCTGCTCTTGGTGCTGTGTTTCTTCAACAGCGCCGTCATCTGGCTGCTGCTCGACGCCGAATTCCTGGGGATAGTGCTGGTCCTGGTGTACGTGGGCGCCGTCATGGTGCTGTTCCTGTTCGTGGTCATGATGCTCGACGTCAACCTCGAGGAACTGCGCAAGGGTCTCGCGAAGTTCTGGCCGCTGGCGCTCGCGGTCGCGGGCTTCCTTGCCTTCGCCATCGTGAACGTCGTCGCGGTGAAGCACCTGGGCGGCATGAGCCTGCGCACGGCGCCTGCAATGGCCGCAGGCTATTCCAACACGCGGGAACTCGGCACCGCCTTGTTCACTCAATATGCCTATCCCGCGCAGATCGCGGCCGTTATTCTACTGGTGGCGAGCGTTGCGGCCATCGTTCTCACCCTGCGCCGGCGCACCGGCGGCAAGCCGCAGGACATCGCCCAGCAGGTGGCGGTCAGAGCCAAGGATCGCGTCCGAATCGTCAAAATGGCCTCCGAGAAAAGACCATGATCACTCTAACCCAGGTGCTGACATTGTCAGGCGTCCTGTTCGCGATTGCCGTGGCAGGGGTGTTCCTCAACCGTAAGAACGTCATTGTGCTCCTGATGTGCATCGAGCTCATGCTGCTCGCGGTCAATTTCAACTTCGTCGCGTTTTCGCGCTACCTCGGCGACATCGGCGGCCAGATCTTCGTGTTCTTCATTCTGACCGTGGCGGCGGCCGAAGCCGCCATCGGCCTCGCAATATTGGTCGTGGTGTTCCGCGAACGACGCAGCATAGAAGTCGAAGATCTCGACTCGCTCCAGGGCTGAGGGACAAGCAAGAATGCAGGGGATCTATCTCACCATCGCGTTGGCGCCTCTGGCGGCGGCCGTCGTCGCCGGGTTGTTCGGCAGGACGATCGGCAGGGCCGGCGCGCACAGCGTCACCATCGCCGGGGTCGGCGTTTCGTGCGCGCTGTCGTTCTACGTGCTCTACCAGATGCTGTTCGGCGGATTGGCGCCGTACAACGGCACGGTCTATACCTGGCTGGTCAGCGACGGCCTGACAATGAACGTCGGATTTCTGATCGACCGGCTGTCCGCGCTGATGATGGCGGTGGTGACCTTCGTGTCCTTGATGGTGCACATCTACACGATCGGCTACATGCACGATGACGACGGCTACCAGCGATTCTTCAGCTACATTTCGTTGTTCACGTTCTCCATGCTGATGCTGGTGATGTCGAACAACTTCATGCAGCTGTTCTTCGGCTGGGAAGCGGTGGGGGTGGTGTCCTACCTGTTGATCGGATTCTGGTACACGCGGCCGACGGCGATCTTCGCCAACCTGAAGGCCTTCCTGGTGAATCGGATCGGCGATTTCGGCTTCGTGCTCGGCATCGCCGCGGTGGTGCGCTACACGGGATCCCTGGACTACGCGCAGGTGTTCGCACACGCGGACCAAATCGCGGCGGCGCAGATCCACGTCACCTCCACCCTGGCCTGGCCGGCGATCACCTTCACCTGTATCTGCCTGTTCGTCGGCGCCATGGGCAAGTCCGCGCAGGTTCCCCTGCACGTGTGGCTGCCGGATTCCATGGAAGGCCCGACGCCGATCTCGGCGCTGATCCATGCCGCAACCATGGTGACCGCGGGCATCTTCATGGTGGCGCGCATGTCGCCGCTGTTCGAGCTGTCGGAGACCGCGCTCTCCGTGGTGTTGATCATCGGCGCGACCACCGCCTTCTTCATGGGGCTGCTGGGGCTGGTCAGCAACGATATCAAGCGGGTGGTCGCGTATTCGACCTTGTCCCAGCTCGGCTACATGACGGTGGCGCTCGGCGTGTCGGCGTACGGCGCCGGCATTTTCCATCTCATGACGCATGCCTTCTTCAAGGCGCTGCTGTTCCTGGCGGCGGGCTCGGTGATCATCGCCATGCATCACGAGCAGGACATGCGCAAGATGGGAGGGCTCAGGAAGTACATGCCCATCACCTACTGGACCTGCCTGGTGGGATCGCTCGCCTTGATCGGCTTTCCGGGCACCGCGGGATTCTTCTCCAAGGATGCGCTCATCGACGCGGTTCACCTGTCGCATCGATGGGGAGCGGCATACGCTTACTTTTGCGTGCTCACCGGCGTGTTCATCACGGCGCTTTACACCTTCCGCATGTTCTTCATGACCTTTCACGGCGAGCCGCGCATGGATCATCACACCCGCGAGCATCTGCACGAGAGTCCCTGGGTGGTGACGGTGCCGCTGGTACTCCTCGCCGTCCCCTCGGCCCTGATCGGCTGGTTCACGGTGGAGCGGGTGCTGTTCGGCGGATATTTCGGCGCGGCGATCCACGTGCTGCCGGCCAACGATGTGCTGACCCGGGTGGGCGAGGAGTTCCATGGCTCGCCCGCCGAATTCATGTGGGCGGCGTTCGATGCGTTGCCCGTGTGGTTCGCCGCAGCGGGCGCGGTCACGGCGTGGTGGTTCTTCTTGAAGCGGCCGGATCTGGCTGAGGCGGCGGCACGCAGGTTCAAGTGGCTGTACGCGATATTGGTCAACAAATACGGTTTCGATTGGTTCAACGAACACGTGATCGTGCCGGCGGCCCAAATGCTGGGAGGGGGACTCTGGCGATTCGGCGATCAGCTCGTGATCGACGATGGGCTGGTCAACGGCAGCGCGCGCACCGTGGGTTGGCTGGGCTCGGTGATGCGCTACGCACAGTCTGGGTACCTCTACCACTACGCGTTCGCCATGATTCTGGGGCTGGTCTCCATTCTGGTGTGGCTGGTATGGCGAACATGACGTTCGGCGGGCATCTGCTGTCGTTGCTGATCTGGCTGCCCATCGCAGGCGGCTTCGCGGTACTCGCCCTGAACGACCGGGTCGCCGCCGCAAAATGGCTGTCCCTGATCGTCAGCGGGTTGAGCCTTGCATTCAGCGTACCGTTGTTCGGGGAGTTCAAGATCGGCACAGCGGCGATGCAATTCGTCGAGCGCGCGCCCTGGATTTCGACCATTCACTCCGAGTACTACATCGGGGTCGACGGCATCTCCATGCCGCTGATCCTGCTGACCACATTCACCACCGTGCTCATCGTGATCGCGAGCTGGACGAACGTGCAGAAGCGCGTGGCGCAGTATTTCGCCGCGTTCCTGATCCTGGAAGGGCTGATGATCGGCGTGTTCGCGGCGCTCGACGCGGCGCTCTTCTACGTGTTCTGGGAGGCGATGCTCATCCCGATGTTCATCATCATCGGCGTGTGGGGCGGGCCGCGGCGCGTGTACGCCACCATCAAGTTTTTCCTGTACACCTTCATCGGATCGGTGCTGATGCTGGTTGCGCTGATTTACCTGTATTTGAAGTCGGGCACCTACGAATTGGCGGCATTTCAGCGCATGCCGCTGACCTTGAACGAACAGACCTTCATCTTCCTGGCTTTTCTGGCTGCATTCGCCGTGAAAGTGCCGATGTGGCCGGTGCACACCTGGCTGCCCGACGCGCATGTGGAGGCGCCCACCGGCGGATCGGTGGTGCTGGCGGCCATCATGCTGAAGATGGGCGGATACGGCTTCTTGAGATTCTCGCTGCCGATCGCGCCCGACGCGAGCCGGCATTTCGACTGGCTGATCATTGCGCTGTCCCTGATCGCCGTGCTGTACATCGCCTTCGTCGCGCTGGCGCAGAGGGACATGAAGAAGCTGATCGCCTACTCCTCGATCGCGCACATGGGTTTCGTGACCTTGGGGATGTTCATCGGCTTCCAGATCGTGGCGCACACCGGCCGCACCTCAGGCATCGAGTTGGGGTTGGACGGCGCGGTGGTGCAAATGCTCTCGCACGGCCTGGTGTCGGGCGCGATGTTCCTGTGCGTCGGGGTCATGTACGATAGGGTCCACAGCCGCGAGATCAGCGCCTACGGCGGGGTGATCAACACCATGCCGAAATTCGCAGCCTTCATGGTGCTGTTCGCGCTGGCGAATGCCGGTCTGCCAGGTACCTCCGGATTCATCGGCGAATTCATGGTCATCCTGGCATCGTTCAGGGCGAACGTCTGGTATGCGTTCCTGGCCGCCACCATCCTTGTTCTGGGCGCCGCGTACACCCTGTGGCTGATCAAGCGCGTCATCTACGGCCCTGTCGCCAACGACAATGTCGCGGCGCTCAAGGATCTCAACGGCCGTGAATTCCTGGTGCTGGGCGCCCTTGCCGCGGCGGTGCTGCTGGTCGGCATATGGCCGGCGCCGCTGCTCGATGCAATGCGGGCGTCCACGCTGCATTTGGCCCAGCAGCTGCTGGTCTCGAAGATACTCCCTTAAGGCCCCGCGATGCACGCTCTCGCAGAATTCAGCGCCAGCCAATTCAATCCGGGACTCATCTATGCATGTCCGGAAATCTTCCTTGCACTGGCCGCATGCGCCATCCTGCTTCTCGATCTGTTGCTGAACGACTCGCAACGGCGTTGGACCGGAGTTTGGGCAGTCGCGGCATTGCTCATCACGGCAGGGCTCGCGGCAGAGCAGCCCGTGGCGGAGCGGATCGTGGCGCTGGGCGGGCTGTACGAGCTGGACCGCATGGCGCAGGTGCTGAAGGTCGCAACTCTGCTGACGGTGGCGGTGGTGTTCGTGTATTCCACGGAATACCTGCAGCGCAGGGCCATCCTCAAGGGTGAATACTATGTGCTCGGGCTGTTTGCGGCCTTGGGCGCCATGGTGCTGATATCGGCCGCCAGCCTGATCACGCTGTATCTGGGTTTGGAATTGATGTCGCTGTGCCTGTACGCCATGGTGGCCTTCGATCGAGAGTCGGGAATCGCGGCCGAATCCGCCATCAAGTACTTCGTGCTTGGATCCATGGCGTCGGGAACGCTGCTGTACGGCATGTCGATCGTTTACGGGGTCACCGGCAGCCTCGAAATTGCCGCGATCGCGGAGGCCGCGCGCAGCGGGCTGGGCGACAACATCGGCCTGATCTTCGGCATCGCATTTCTCATCGTCGGTGTGGGCTTCAAACTAGGCGCCGTCCCGTTCCACATGTGGATACCTGATGTGTACGAGGGCTCGCCGACTTGCGTGACCGTTTTCATCGGAACCGCCTCGAAGCTTGCCGCGTTCGCGCTCGCCATGCGCCTTCTCCCTGAGGCGCTGGCGGGGTCCCAGGGGGATTGGAGCCAGATGCTGGTGGTGCTCTCGGTGCTGTCGATGGCCATCGGCAACATCGTCGCCATCGCCCAGGGCAACCTCAAGCGCATGCTCGCCTATTCGACGATTTCGCACGTCGGGTTCGTTCTGCTCGGCATACTCTCGGGAACTGCGCAGGGCTATCAAGCCGCGATGTTCTACATGATCAGCTACGTCATCGTCGCAGCAGGAGCCTTCGGCATGATCCTGCTGCTGGCGCGGCAAGGATTCGAGGCCGACAAGATCGTGGATTTCCGCGGGCTCAACGCACGCAGTCCCTGGTTCGCCGGCATGATGGCGATACTCATGTTCAGCCTCGCGGGCGTGCCGCCCTTCATCGGATTTTGGGCCAAGCTAGGCGTCATTCAGGCGGTCCTCGGCGTGAGCTATACCTGGCTCGCGGTGGTGGCGGTGCTGTTCTCCGTGGTCGGCGCCTTCTACTACTTGCGCATCGTGAAGTTGATGTACTTCGATGAACCCACCGAGACGTCCGCCATCGGCGGATCCTTGGCCATGAGGGCGCTGCTCAGCGCCAATGCCTTGCTTGTGTTCGCGCTCGGCGTGATTCCGGGCACTCTGTTGGAGATCTGCCGGCGGGCTCTGCAATGAGCGCAGCCGGGCGCAGCGCCGAGCGCTTGCATTAGCCGCATTGCCCGGTACAATGGGCGGCTCTTCCGGTGCGGGGTGGAGCAGTCTGGCAGCTCGTCGGGCTCATAACCCGAAGGTCGTAGGTTCAAATCCTACCCCCGCTACCA
>CAVPDW010000008.1:0-475232 GCA_963702735.1 uncultured Gammaproteobacteria bacterium
TTAGATCGTTATCATCGCTTTCGGTATACAGGTAAGCTTTCGCGTACTGGGCTGGAGCCTTTTTTATTACACGAGAAATAGACGTGAATTCAATAAGCCAATAGCCGCTTTTTGCCATTGACCAGAGAAGAGCGCTCGCGCGGTTCGACCGTTTCCATCCACGAACGGATGTATCCACCCCATCATGAAATGGATCGTTATGGCTTTAATCAAAGGATGTATGAACGGATTCTCGTTTGAACCGTTCGCAAAGTGGCATAGCTCGATTATACGGTTGGTAATGTCCTCGGCTGGCGGAGGCATGTAAAGGATCTCATGGTTTCGCTCATCGACTACACGGACGTTTTCGTCTGGACGCCGCCAGCGTCCGGCTGCCGTTGGATCCCCAAGTGTTAAGTCCGTCATGATCGACTGCAGCTGCAATATCAGCTCCGGAGTGAATGGAAGATGCTTGTGGTTCCGAATGAACTGCATTGCAGCGTAGTTGTTGTAGATCATTTGCTCGCTGCGGTTGCGAGGTTTGCGGCCTTGACACAACATCTCCTTCGCCACCTTATATGTAGTGGCGGCCCCTTCTAGTTGACTAGATGTAATGGACTCCTCGATTAGGGAGTTAACTAAGTAGCGATCGCGTGTTTGGGAACTCGTGACAAGTTCCGCGACCTCGATTCTGCCACTCGCGTCACGGTCTATCTCGTGGAGGAGCTTAAAGAGGTTGTCAGGGACGGAGTAGGTGAATCCCGTTTGCTTGGTATCAGCGAAGGGAAGACGATGAATAGCACGCCTCGACATCTTGATCGCAAGCCACCACTGCCGATGGTTGAATCCGTTGGGCGGGGGCAAATGACGCAACTCGTCCCAGTGAACATATTTCCCTTCAGGCTGTCTCTCCAGACCCGAACCCATGTCTGCCCAGAGAAAGCGACAAATCGCCCGTGGGATCTGGCAGCATCCAGAGACCAACACGATCCGGCGCAAACGGCTTTGCGAGCGCCGTCAGAAGCCAGCAGCCGGCGAATGCGTATCCAGTCAGCGAAAGAATGAAAATCAAGAACGCTTTCGCGCCGATAGCCGCCAGGCGCCGGAGAGCGCGCGCGACAGTCAACGGTGTCGGATGGGCGACGGCGACAGCAGCCGCTCGCATGCGCAAATTGATTCGCGCGATCTCCTGCGGGTCGCCGAGCCTCGTCAAAGTCGCGCTGACAGTGGCGATGGACAAGTCGCCTTTGACGCGATCCAGAACATGGCTGCGCAATTCCCGAATGATCTCCGAACTGTCTTTAGGCGACAGCGACTGCAGATGATCCCTGACCGTCAGCAGGTACACTTCGAGTGGCTCAGGACGCACGGCGCTTACCTCGAACCCGCGCCTCCAGCGGGACGAGCAGCTGGTTCATACCGAGCGCGAACTCGTGCCACGCACGGGACAGTCCGATCACATAGCGGCGACCGCTTACAGTCAGGCGAAAGTATTTCCGTGGATGGCCGGCCTCGGTCTCAACCCATTCCGATTCAATGAAGCCGGCCGTCCTGAGGCGATTGAGAATCGGATAAATGGTCCCTTCCGCCACGGTGAAATTCGCGACGTGCTCGAGCCGTCGGAGTATTTCGAGCCCATACAGGTCGCCGTTCCACAAAGATGCGAGCACCGCGAGGGATAGACTGCCCTTGCGCAGCTGAATCTCCCACTTGCCGATGTCAACATCGAGCGGGTCCGTGTCCGATGCATTCATAACACTATACATAGCATTGCATAGTATCGTATGTCAACAAGTGCCATGACGCGCGCCGTCGCACAGGAATATCGCGCAATCAAATGACGTGAATCGGGCGGACGGTTCTGCTTGCTGATTGGCCGGTTGTGTTGGCCGATCAGCGACAAACCAGCGGGATTGATTTCACTTCGGCTCGCGGGGCGTCGATTTGGCGGCAGACGCCGTGATACGTGGAGGCACAGGCATTTGCCGAACAGAGCAGCACGTCAGATCGCCGACGTTTTATACCGGACACATCGCTGACTTTAGCAATGAAGGGGTTGGGGCGCATTCGACGCGACTGCTTGCCCGGCGCATAGTAATCGAGCAGGCTTCCTGAAACCGAGTGCTGCAACAGTCATTCTATTAGAGGGATCTACACATGATGACACTCCGCTTGTTCCTTGCGACCGCCTTCGTTTGCGTCAGCGCTGCGTGCGCTGTCGGCGCTATTCACTTGTACCCGGTCGAGGCCTCAAGCGTCGGCCAACCGCAGAGGTCGATTTTAAGCGGAACCATCATCTACGCTGGTCCGTCAGCGACTATCTCGTTTCGATTACCCGACGGCGAGAAGCTCCACGGACCGTGCACATTCGGATCGGCGGCCGGCGTAAACGACGATCTGAGAGAACCTTGGGACTCTGTGTATGGGCAGGGCGATTACGTGGCCCACGTGGTTGGCTCCCCGACTCATTGCACAGCGACTCTTACCGGAAGTGAGGGAACGGTGTTTCATATAGAGTCCTATAACGAGACCGCAGGGACGCCACTCAAGGGGATTGCGCAAGATTCCAACGGCAACATCTATAAGCTGGGTCTTTAGGATTGTCGCCACTCGCGGAATCCCGACCGACGTCAGCCATCGGTCGTCATTTCAGCATGGCGACCGGTGGCGTTACGACGTCGACGCAAAGCGAAACATCGCCCGAACAACTACCCGCGACGGCAGACATTCTTGGGAAGTGCCGTTGGCACCGTTTCTGGGCTGCTTGGGCGTCGCACCCTATGGAGGTGAGGTGCGATCGGCGATCGATACGGGACCCTTTGGCGGCAACATGGACTGCTCTGAGAACGCCAAGGCGCCGATCAACGCCGCTAACATCTCCATTGCGTCGCGAATAGGTGCATCTAGTGCGCCCGTGATCGCTGCTTCATCGCCGCATTTTCCAAGATAGTCGTGCCGTCTTGCCCGTGGAGAAATTCACCGACAAAGGCCCTGCCGATATCGTCCTGATCGATCGTCCCGAACGATCCTGGAATGAAGCGCCCCAGCAAAGCAAGAAACCCTGGGGTGTGCGCATTACCCGCAATGATGCCGGGGCGAAAAATCGCCAATCGTTTGAATCCGAGGCTCCGCACGGCATCTTCCTTTTCGCCCATGATGCGGGCATAACGAATTCGGCTCTTAGCGCCACTCCCTGCGGCCGAAAGAAGTCCGAATCGCTCGATTCCCGCCGCCAGGCAGCCGCGCGCAAACGCGCCCACCAGGCCAATTTCCAGCTTCTTAATGTCCTCTTCGCTCCACTGCCGACTCCCTTTACCGATGCCAATACATGATGCGGCATATAACGGTTCACCCTGCGCGATGCAGGTCCTGGCAAGTTCGGCGATCTCACCGGCAAAATTGGGTGCACCGGTATCCATGATCACCTGGCGCAGACGCGCATCGGCAGCAAGAGGAATCGTTCGCCGATTGACCATCACGACTTCCGTGCACGAGCCGGCAGCGAGCAAGGCCCGCACCAGTGCCGATCCTACTTGCCCTGTGCCGCCGGCGACCAATACGCGAAATCCCATGCTCTGACTTTCTCCGAGTAATATCGCCGTATCTTAAGCGCGTTTCAGTTGTCGCATACGAACGTCTCCCGATGAGGATCCTAAATGACCGTAGTGCTTGCCGGCATGTGGCAGATTCGTGGCAGTCGACGGGGTTATCGTGAACCACCCAAGTGGTCGACAATGGACTACGGGGTCGGCCGTGGATGTATGATCCGCGGTGTCATTCCGCGCAGACATTGGGCGAACGGACCGTTGTTGTCGCCTGAGAATTTGCTGTTATCGCGAAAGCCCGCAAACCTCAAGAGTTCAGACGTGCCGTCGGAGTGGCACGTATCAACGCTTGAGGTACGGCTTTCCGTCCTTGTGAGAAAACCCGCCGCGCCCCTTGAGGAAGCGCAAATCGATATCCGGATAGTCCACTTCGTCTTCCGCCGCCTTACGGGACCCGACCTCCAGAAGCACGGCTTCTTTGGCGGACCGATTTTGCAGGTGGTGACCGTCGGCAACGCCGGCCTTGAACCCCGCACAGTCGCCGGTCTTGAGGACCTGCTCGCCGGCGTCGGTGACGAGCGTCACTTCGCCTTCGACGACATAGAGAAATTCGTCTTCCGACGAATGCCAATGCCGCTGACTGGACCATACCCCGGGCGGCAGACGCAGCAAGTTCACCCCGAAGTCGGTCAACTCAGCGGCGTCGCCCAGGCGCTGGCGGCTGCGCGCCGCGCACGGTGCGTCGAACGGTGACGGATACCTCGAGCCGGTGACCACCGGTACGGTGCCGAGATCGATTCTCTTTCCCATGATTCACTCCCGCAAATAAGCCTTGGCGCGGCGCCGGCTAACCCGGTCTGCCGTAAAAGCCGATGCGTTCCTCGCTGCTGAACGTGACGCCCGGATTGTCGTAGTAGGAAAACACCGCGACCATCCGGCTCTTCTTGCCGGTCACCGGCGAGACGCGATGCGCGGTGTTTCTTCCCGCGAAGACGTTCAGGGTCCCGGCGGCGAGCGTTTGCACGGAAACTTCCGGATCTTCTCCCCGCAGCATGCGCGCCACCCCTTCATAATTCGGATCGGTATCGGAACGCAGTGCGCTTCGATACTGGAACTCACCGCCGGATTCGGCGGCCCGGATCAACAGAGTCGTGGTGAACTGAGAGCGGTCGAAGTGCCAATTCAAGGTCTCCCCGGGGCGGTATGCCAGGACATTGACTCGCGCGAGCGGATCGCTCATCGGAAAGAGGCGCGGCTTGCCCATGGCGTGCGCCAGAAAATCCGCCAGCGGCGGCCACCCGTAGATCCGGTCGACGACAGTTCCTGCGAGCTGATCGGCGCACAGGGTGTAGTTGACGGTCTGGAACTGCTTGAGGGCCGGATGGTCGGCCGCAAGACCCGGAACGTCGTCCCGGAAATAGACATTGTGCCGGCGCGCATGCCGATAGCTCGCGCTGTCCATCAGGGGCTCGATCTCCGTCACCGCGCGCTCTATCGCCCGGGGGCGCACGAACCCCTCGAGATTGAACATGCCGTGCGCGGCCAGGTCCGCCTGACATCGCTCCGCCAAGCGATGAGTATCGGGCGAATCCGGGCGGTCGATGGGATAGCGGTCAAGATCGAGCAAGTCTTTCATGGGTCCCTCAGTGTGAATTAAATCACGCTTTTGCCCGCGGTGAACACTGTGACGGAGGCGGCAGTATCCGAAAGTGCGGGCAACCTTATGTGAATTTCACCGCATGAACCGATGCTGCTGGGCTAGCGTTGCCCTTGCTCCGATGAACATGCAAGGAGTCCGCCGCGTGTTGCTAGAGACGAAAATAGATGAGAAGGAGTCCCCTGCGCCGCGAACGCGGCGCGGCTCCCGCCGCCCCTGGCACGCGGTCATGATTGCCGCGCCGTCGAACGCATGCGAAGCCGCGCTTGCGTGCAAGGGCAAGCGTTTTCTTTCCGGTGAAGCTCCGTGGCTGCCGCTCGAGGCATGCGACGTCAAGCGATGCAATTGCAGGTATCGCCACTATGAGGATCGGCGCGGCGAACCGCGCCGGCAGGATGAAAAATCCGGGGCGCAGGAGCAAACCAATCGCCGTCTCAGCCGCGGCCGCCGCGCGACGGACTGAACTCCAGGCACCGCGCCGGCCGCCCCCCGGCCGTTCGACTAGGGGATCCGGTCGATGGCCTGATCGTCCATGTGCATCCGGAAGTACAGGGCCTTCTTCACTGAGTGAATTGCCTGGCGGGTATCTCTGATCGCCGCCGCCTTGTTACCCCCGAAGTCATCGGGCGCGGCCTCCAATTCACGCAGAGCGTTCTGCATATTATGGATGGCTTCCACGAGCCTCGGATGGGCGGCTTCTTCCGAACGAACGGTGTATGGCGGAGCCGCGAAAGCGGCCGTCGGGTGGCCGGCGACGGCGAGCGTCATGAGCACCGCGGCGGCACCCGAGGGAATGAACAGCCTTCCAAGATTCATGGTGATTCCTCTGGATCGTTGAAGCCAGACGACTACTTACTCCGATTCCAAAACTCGCGCAACCCGGGCCGCAAATTCCTCGCGTATGATTGCGCTGCAATCCCATGGTACCCGCACATCACATCAAGGCGCTCTTCTTCGACGTGTTCGGCACGCTGGTCGATTGGAGGGCCGGAGTCGCGCGAGAGGCACAGTCCGTGTTGAAGCCGCGCGGATATGCCGTGGACTGGAATGCCTTCGCCGACGCCTGGCGCGATCAATACCAGCCTGCCATGGAAGAGGTGCGCTCGGGCCGCATTGCATATGTGAAGCTCGATGTGCTGCATCGAAGGACGCTCACGATGATACTTCCGCGCTTCGGCCTCGATGCGCTCGGCGATGCGCAACTGGAGGAGCTGACGCTGGCGTGGCATCGCCTCGATGCGTGGAATGATGTATCCACCATGCTCTCACGGCTGCGGCAACGGTACCTGATCGCTCCTGTTTCGAACGGCAACACGGCGATCATGTGCGACCTTGCGCGGAGGAACGATTTTCGCTGGGACGCAGTCCTGGGCGCGGACCTCGCCCGAAATTTCAAGCCTGCGCCCGCCGTGTACCTGGCGTCGGTCGAGGCTTTCAACCTCAAACCCGGCGAGTGCATGATGTGCGCCGCTCATAGCGGGGATCTCGAGGCGGCCGCTGCCAACGGGTTGCGGACGGCTTTCATCGCCCGACCCGAGGAACGGCCCGGAGTTGCCGAAAGCACTCCCGGGACGCCGGTCGACCTGGTCGCCCGCAGCATGGCTGATCTTGCGGCGCAGTTGGGGGCTTGATCACCGTCTTTTACAATCTGTCACATTTGTCGCATACCTCGAAAAGACGGAGGATAATCAGCGGATGAACAGGGAAAATGACCTGCTGCCATGGATCATGGGCGGACTCTTGGCGGCGAGTGCTGCGGTTGCCGTTGCCGTCGTCACCCACCGAGACGCGCCGCATAATTTACCGTCACCCCCTCAAGCGGCCGCTTCCACCCAGGCTGTGACGGCCGCGCCGGCCGCCGCGTCCGCTTCGCTGCCTTCACCCGCAGCGGAGCCTGCGGCTCCCGCGCCTGCGCCCGAGCCGTCCCAGGCGCTCGAGCCGGTGCAACCGGCGGGCGCGCCCATCGCCTCGGGCAGCCAGATTTGGGAATGCACGACGAACGGTCAAAAAACCTTTTCCGACAAGCGCTGCGGCAGCAACGCCGTGCTTCGCGAAACGAACACGATGAACATCATGAACCCGTCGCCGATACTTCCGCCGGCGCGGCCGTATCCCCCGCAATCAGGCGGCGAACCTGACTACTACTATCCGGATGCGCAAGAGCCCGGCGATGTCGATAGCTCCTATCCGGTCGTGATCGGGTATCCGTACATCGCGCACAGAAGGCCGGAACGTGCGCACCGGCCGTATCGCTCCCACTCGACGCCCATCGCGCGGAGAAATTGACCCGGCCGCGGTCACCCGCACCCGACGTTCAATCGAGAAGGTCCGCGTGATGCCGGCGTGAGACGTCGGGATGAGAACGCAGGCGCCCCTTCAAGTAGTTCATGCCGACCTCGCGAAACAGGGGGTTCTGCGGATCCCGCTCGACACCGCGTGCCCGGGCGGCGAGTGCCGGGGGTAGCAAAAGCCGCGGCACGACCGCATCGAGGCGTGCGCCCAGAAAGAATGCCGCCGATATGCGCTCCACCCCCGCAGGCGGCGTGACCACTCGGTGCATGGTGGCCCGTAGGTAGCCGTCGGAGGCGAGTTCGAGCAGCTCGCCGATGTTGATGACGAAGGTGCCCTGGCGCGGCGCCACCTCGATCCAACCCTGAGGCGTTTCGACCTGCAGTCCTCCCCGCTCGTCCTGAAGCAGCAGCGTGATGAGGCCCGCGTCCTTGTGTGCGCCGACACCTTGATCGGCTGCGGTGGCGTCGCGACCCGGATATCGCATGAGCTTGATCAAGTAGTGAGGATCATCGCCGTACAGCGGTTCCAGAGCCTCGGCGGGTTGGCCGAGCGCCAGCGCAAAAGCGCGCAGTATCCGGATGAGAACACGCATGGACGCTTCCTGCCAACGGGTGACCACGGTGCGCAGCTGCGGCAGCGCCGCCGGCCATTGATTGGGTCCGCGCAGCCGCGCCCAAACAGGCGACCCCGAATCGCGCGGCAGCGCCGCTCGCTCAGGTCCGATGTCGATTTGTTCCCGCCAGTCGGGCATGCCGCGGGTGCGCTCCGAGGCGACCCGATTGTAGCCGCGGAAGTGCGGCGAGTTGACCATCTCGATCGCGAGCTTGTCCCGGTCGGGAAGTGCAAAGAATTGCCTCGCGCAGTCCAGAAGATCGCGCAGCAACAGTGCCTCGACGCCATGACCGACAAGATAGAAGAAACCGACATCGTGGGCCGCCATTCGCAGCTCCGCGAGAAACTGCGCGCGCTGCGACTCACCGGCGTCGAATCCGCGCAGATCGAGCTGCGGTACAGACCGTTTGGTTTCACCGGCAGGCATTCCCGTAGAATACCGGAGTGCAAAATCCAAAGCTGCAAGTCATACGGCAAGCCGCCTTCACTGCTGTGCCCTGGAAGAACGGCGGGGGCATGACGCAGGAGGCGCTGCGGGTGCCTCCCGGCGGCGATCCTTTCCGCTTTCGTGTGAGCGTGGCCCACATCGATGCCTCGGGGCCTTTCTCAGAATTCGCCGAGCACAACCGCAAGATGGTGCTGCTGAAGGGCTCGGGGCTGGATTTGAGCTTCGGCGACGGTGCGCAAAAGAGCCTGCGCAAGGTGGGCGAGCTCTTGGAATTCGACGGCGCACTTCCCGCCCATTGCGAATTGCTGAACGGCCCTTGCGTGGACTTGAATTTCATGGTGTTGAAGTCGGACAGCGCCGCGGTGCGCGTCGAGCGCTTCATCGAGTCGGTGGCGGTGAGCGCCTCGCGCACCGAAACCCTGCTGATCTTTCCCATCGACCGCAAGATCACCGTGCAAATCACCGCCGGAAAAACCGTGGCGCTCGAGCCGTGGGACTTGGCCGTGATGTCGCAATGCGCCGGGCGAATCAGCCGCCTCGAGTCGGCGAACAAGTCCGTGTCGACACAGGTGTTCCTCGCGACCTTAAAATTTGTGAGTGGAGAGTAGCAGGCTCGTTTCGGTGTTGGAGATGCCGTCGATGAGGCGAATGCGGCCGAGCACCCTGTCGACCGCCTCGAGGCTGTCGGTGCGCAGCTCCGCCACGATGTCCCAACGCCCGTTCGTGGTGTGCAGGGCGCACACCGCGGGGTCGCCGCGCAGTGCCCTCAGCACCTCGTCCGTGCGGTTGCCTTCCACCGCCACCGTCATCAAGGCGCGAATCCTTTGATCCTCGTCCTGCGGCTTGAGCTTGACGGTGTAGCCCACGATGGTTCCGTCCTTCTCCATTTTGGCCATGCGGTTCTGCACCGTGCCGCGTGCCACACCCAAGGTCTTGGCCAGGGAGGCGACGCTGAGTCGCGCGTTATCTCTGAGCAGGGACAGAAGCCTACGGTCGGTCGAGTCCATGGATAAAACGTCAATATGTCCTGACTATTTGATCAATATTACTCCGTTTTGATCAGCTTTCTGCCTTTTATTTGGCGGGGCGGCCCCTGACACTAGGGTTTGGCTGAATCGGGGGAATCATGGTGGACTACATTGGGACCGCGCGTCTTCAAGAACTGGTCGCTCGAACGGGGACCGGGGCATTCATCGAGCAACTGGCGGGCGAGATCGAAGCGGACTACCGGCGCTGGGATGATTTCGAGAAATCGCCGCGCCATGCCAGCCACTCTGCGGTGGGGGTCATCGAGCTCATGCCCACCAGCGATGGGCGCCTGTACTCTTTCAAGTACGTCAATGGCCACCCCGGGAACACCGCCAGGAAGCTGCTCACCGTCACGGCGTTCGGCGTACTCGCGGACGTAGCCACAGGCTATCCCCTGTTGCTGTCGGAAATGACCTTCATGACGGCGCTGCGCACCGCCGCGATCTCGGCGCTCGCCGCAGGCCGAATGGCGCGTCAGGGCAGCCGTGTGATGGCCCTGATCGGCAACGGCGCGCAGAGTGAGTTTCAGGCCATTGCCTTCCACCGCATGCTGGGGGTGCGAGCCTTGAGGCTATACGATACCGACCCGCAGGCTACGACCAAGCTGATGCGCAATCTGTCGATGTTGCGGCTCCCCGATCTTTGTGTCGTGCGCTGCGCCTCCACGGCCGAGGCCGTGCACGGCGCCGACATCGTGACCACCGCCACCGCGGACAAACGCAACGCCGCCATTCTGACGCCGGACATGATCGTGCCGGGAATGCATCTCAACGCCGTGGGAGGCGACTGTCCGGGCAAGACCGAATTGCATGCCGACATTCTGCGCATGCGTGATATCCGCATCGTGGTGGAATTCGAGCCGCAGGCGCGAATCGAGGGGGAGATTCAACAGCTCGAAGCGGCCGCCGATGGGGCCGCGGCCGCGGTCATCGAGCTCGCCGACGTCCTTCGGGCACGGCGCCCGGGGCGTGCCGGGAGCCGCGAAATCACGGTGTTCGATTCGGTAGGATTCGCGCTCAATGACTTCTCTGCGCTGCGCTACCTGCGGCGCCTCAACGCCGAGCAGCCGGACGGCGGCACGCGCATCGATCTGATACCCGAACTGGACGATCCGAAGGATCTTTACGCGGGGCTTTCCCGGGAGCGTGCGCCGGCGCGCCGCCGCCGGGTGGCGTGACGGCCATGGGACGCACAGCCAGTCTCATCGGCGCACCGACCGACATCGGCGCAAGCGACCGCGGCGCCTCCATGGGCCCCGAGGCGCTGCGCGTTGCGGGCATCCATGCGGCCCTCGCCCAGCGTGGACTCGATGTGGTGGATTGCGGCAATGTCGGCGGCCCGCCGAATCCGGGCCTCGCCAAGCAGAACGGCTACCGCAATCTCAAGCAGGTGACGGCCTGGAACCTGGAAGTGCACGATGCGGTGTATAGGGAGCTCGGCGAGGATCGATTGCCGGTGTTGCTCGGCGGCGATCACTCCTTGAGCATCGGCTCCATTTCCGCGGTGGCGCGCCATTGCCGCGCGTCGGCCAAGTCCCTGCGAGTGCTGTGGATCGACGCTCACGCAGATTTCAATACGCGGGAACTCTCCCCCAGCGGCAGCCTCCACGGCATGCCCGTCTCCTGCCTGTGCGGCTTCGGCCCGCGCGAACTCACGCAGATAGGCGGGGCGACCCCCGCCATCCGCCCGCAATGGATCAGGCAGATAGGCATCCGCAGCGTCGATGCGGGCGAGCGGCGCTTCGTGCACGAACAGGATCTCGAGGTGTTCGACATGCGCTGCATCGACGAGATGGGCATGCGCGCGGTGATGAATCTCGCCTTGGCCGATTTGGACGCCGATACCCACCTGCACGTGAGCTTCGATGTCGACTGCCTGGACCCTGAAATCGCCCCCGGCGTGGGCACGACGGTGCCGGGCGGCCTGTCGTACCGCGAAGCACAACTGTGCATGGAAATGATTGCCGACACGGCGCGCATGGCCTCGCTCGACATCATGGAATTGAACCCAGCCCTCGATGTGCGCAATAGGACGGCGGTGCTCGCGGTCGACCTGGTGGAATCGCTGTTCGGCAAGAGCACGCTGATGCGCAAACCACTGGCAATCCCGAGCGCTCTTATCGATACTTGACGGCCGAACCTCGAAGGGATACGCCATGGCCGCTCACTTGAACGAACCGCCGCAAGCAACAGCCCCGGACGCGCTGCGCAGGGCGATCAGAGATCAAGGCGAATGGCCGGAAGAACGGGCGGTGACCGGCCTGCTGCACGCACTCGAGCTCACCGGCGGGGCGCGCCATCGAGCGGTAGCGACCGCGATGTCGCTGGTCGACGGGGCGCGCGCGCGGCGCGACGAGCGGCCGTTTCTCGACGCCTTCCTGCAGGAGTTCGGACTCTCGAATCAAGAAGGCATCGCGCTCATGTGCATCGCAGAGGCGTTGCTGCGCATTCCGGACGATGCCACCGCGGACCGCCTGATCGCCGAGAAGCTGGCCACCGGCGACTGGTCCTCGCATGCCGGCAAGTCGGAGTCGCTGTTCGTCAATGCCTCGACCTGGGGGCTGATGCTCACCGGCGGCATACTCGAGCTCGATCCCTCCATCAGGACGGACACGGCGGGATGGATGCGCAAGTTCACGCGCAAGGCCGGCGAACCCCTGGTGCGCCTGGCGGTAAGGCGCGCCATGCGCATCATCGGCGGGGAATTCGTGGTCGGACGCAGCATCGAGGAGGCGCTGGCGCGAAGCGCGCAGGAGGCGGAAGTTGGGCTGTGCTCCTTCGACATGCTGGGCGAGGGCGCGAGAACGCAGCAGGATGCGCGGCGCTACTTGAAATCCTACGAACACGCCATCGATGTGATCGGAGCCGCGGCGGCGGGACGGCCTGCGCAAGAGGCCTCGAGCATCTCCATCAAGCTCTCTGCGCTCGAGTCCCGCTACTCCCTGCTGCAGCGTGATCAAGTGATGCGGCGCCTGGTTCCCGAGGCGCTCACCCTCGCGCGCCGCGCCGCGGATCTCGGCATAGGGCTCACCATCGACGCGGAGGAAGCGGACCGGCTGGATCTGTCCTTGGACGTGATCGAGGCTTTGGCACAAGATCCCGCCACCCGGCATTGGCCGGGCTTGGGGCTCGCGGTACAGGCCTACGGCAAGCGCGCCTTAGGGGTCATCGACTGGGCGGCGGCGACGGCGCGCAGCAGCGGCAGGCGCATGACCGTGCGCCTGGTGAAGGGTGCGTACTGGGACTCTGAAATCAAGCGCGCACAGGAGCGGGGCCTTAACGGTTATCCGGTGTACACGCGAAAGGTGACCACGGATGTGTCCTATCTGGCCTGCGCGGGGCGCCTTTTCAGCCACGCTGAGGCGATCTATCCGCAATTCGCCACCCACAACGCACACAGCATCGCATCGGTGCTGGAGCTCGCGCCGGCGGGCGCGGACTATGAATTTCAGCGGCTGCACGGCATGGGGCGGCTCCTGTATGCGGAGGCTGCGCGCAAAATAGCGCGCTTTCCGCGGGTGCGCGTCTATGCGCCCGTGGGAGAGCACAAGGACTTGCTGGCCTACCTCGTGCGCAGGCTGCTCGAGAACGGCGCCAACACCTCCTTCGTGAACCGCTTCATGGATGAGGAGGTGCCGGTGGCGGAGATCGTACGCGATCCCATCTCCGACATCGAACGCCTGGAAGCCTATGCGCATCCGCGGCTGCCCCTGCCCGCCGCCCTGTACTCGGATAGGCGCAATTCCTCCGGGGTGGACCTCGGCAATCCGCCCGACATCGAGGCGCTGCGCCGTGACATATGCACCGTCCGCCCGGCGAAGCCCGTGGCAGGACCCATCATCGGCGGGATACTGCTGCCCGGGAGCACTCACGCCGTCAACAACCCCGCGGACCGTCGCGAGCAGGTGGGCAGCACGCGCGATGCAACCCCTGCGGAAATCACACGCGCATTCGACTTGGGGGCCGCGGCGCAGCCCGCCTGGGACCTTGCGGGCGGGGAGCAGCGCGCGGCCCTGCTCGAGAGGGCGTCCGATCTTCTCGAAGCGGGGCGCTCGGATTTTCACCAGCTGCTGGTGCATGAAGCGGGCAAGACCCTGTCGGATGCCGTTGCGGAGGTGCGCGAAGCGGTCGATTTCTGCCGCTACTACGCGCTGCGCGCGCGGCGGCAATTCGCGGCGCCGGAGCGCCTCGACGGCCCGACCGGCGAATCCAACGAATTATCCCTGCACGGGCGCGGTGTTTTCGCCTGCATCAGTCCCTGGAATTTTCCGCTTGCGATATTCGCCGGCCAGGTCACCGCCGCGCTCGCGGCGGGAAACGCAGTGGTCGCGAAACCCGCGGAACCCACGCCGCTGATCGCGGCGCGCTTCGTCAAACTGCTGCACGAGGCGGGGGTGCCGCCGCAGGTGCTGCATCTTGCGCCGGCGCCGGGAAGGGTGTTCGGCGAGGCGGCGTTCGCTCACCCGGCCCTCGCCGGGGTGGCCATGACGGGTTCGACGGCCACTGCGCTCACCATCAACCGCAGTCTCGCTGCGCGCGGCGGAGCGATCGTGCCCTTGATCGCGGAAACCGGCGGAATGAACGCCATGATCGTCGACTCCACCGCTCTGCCCGAACAGGTGGTGGACGATGTGCTGAGCTCGGCGTTCATGAGCGCCGGGCAGCGCTGCTCGGCGCTGCGGCTGTTGTTCCTGCAGGATGATATTGCCGATCAGGTGCTGGAGATGATCTCAGGCGCCATGGACGAATTGGTCATCGGCGATCCTGCCGATTTCAAGACGGATTTGGGGCCGGTGATCAACGCGGCGGCGGCCGATGGGTTGGCACAGCATGTGGCGCGAATGCGCAAGGAAGCGCACATCATCAAGGCCTGTGCCTTGAGCGACGCGCACGCTCACGGCAGTTTCTTCGCCCCTCATCTCATCGAGCTCAAGAGCGCGGCGCAGCTCACGCGCGAGGAATTCGGGCCCATCCTGCATGTGGTGCGGTACCGCGCCGCGGACATCGCAGAGGTGCTGCGTGAGATACGCGACAGCCACTACGGCTTGACCCTGGGAGTGCAGACACGCTTGGAATCCTTCTGGAGGGAGGTGTTCGCCAACACCTCCATCGGCAACACCTATGTCAACCGCAATATGATCGGCGCGGTGGTGGGGGTGCAGCCCTTCGGCGGCAACGGACTCTCAGGGACAGGGCCCAAGGCGGGCGGACCGCACTACCTCTCGCGGTTCGCGAACGAGCGCACTCTCACCGTGAATACCACGGCGACCGGCGGCAACGCGGCACTGCTCAACCTTGGCCACTGATCAGGCGCAGGGGTCGGCCTGGGAGGTATTGCTGGCCTCCCTGCAATTGGGATGCCGCTGCTTCGGCGGCCCTGTAGCGCACCTAGGCTATTTCCAGCGCAGCTACGTGCAGCGCCGCCGTTGGCTTGAGGCGGGGGAATTCGCTGAAATAGTCGCGCTCTGCCAGGTGCTGCCGGGACCCACCAGCAGCCAGGTGGGCTTTCTCATCGGGCTGCATCGCGCGGGCTGGCGCGGGGCGCTCGCCGCTTGGGCGGGATTTACGCTGCCCTCGTTGCTTCTGATGTTTGCCTACTTCGTGTTCGCGCCGAAGCTCGCGGGGCCCGCGATGAGCATCGTGCTGCATGGGCTTAAGTGGCTGACGCTCGCCGTGGTCGCGCGTGCGGTGTGGAGCATGGCGCGCACTCTCTGCCCTGACCTGCCTCGCGCAGCGATTGCAGTGCTCGCCGCGCTGGCACTTTGTTTTGCGCAAGGCGAATGGCTGCAGGTCGGCGTGTTGATCCTGGGCGCTGCGGCGGGGATCTTGTTCTGTAAGGACCTGCCCATGGCGGTATCGAGCCGCTCGCCGCCGGTCGGGCCCAAAGCGGCGTGGCTCTTGATCGGCATGGGGGCCGCGTTGCTGCTGGTGCTGCGAATGACGGCGCTGCAAATGCCGCACGGTATGATCGCCCTTGCAGATATCTTCTACCGGGCGGGCGCCTTGGTGTTCGGTGGAGGCCATGTGGTTCTGCCGCTGCTGCATGATGCGCTGGTGCCGGCAGGTTGGATGTTGAACGATGATTTCTTGAGCGGCTACGGTGCGGCCCAGGTGCTGCCCGGCCCCTTGTTTTCCGTGGCCGCATATTTCGGCGCCAAGAGCGCTCCCGGCGGTGCCGCGGTGTTGGGAGCGTGCGTCGCGACTTTGTGCATTTTTCTGCCGGGCATGCTGCTCGCCGTTGCGGGGCGAACCGTGTGGAATCAGGGCGCGAAGCTGCCGCGGGTGAGGGCGGCGCTTGCGGGGATCAATGCAGGTGCGGTGGGCATTCTCGCCGCGGCGCTCTATGACCCTGTGTTGACCGGCGCACTGGCCACGTTGAAATGACGCTGCCGCCCTATCTGCGCCTCGTTCCCGGGGATGTGAATGGGTTCCTCGGGCTTGTGGTCGACAACTTGTCGGTGCTCGCGCTGCTCTCTGCGGTGCTGATCGGCGGCTACGGCATTCCTGCGAACATCGTGTTCGGACGCATGTTCCCGGGCACGGCGCTCGGGGTGCTGATCGGCGATCTGATCTATACCTGGTTGGCGCTGCGGCTGGCGAGGCGCACCGGCCGCGACGACGTCACGGCCATGCCCTTCGGGCTGGATACGCCCTCGACCATCGGCATGGTGCTTCTGGTGCTGGGACCCGCCTTCCTAAAATTCCGCGCATCGGGTTTGGATCCGACCGCAGCGGGACTCGAGACGTGGTACTTGGGAATGGCGGCCACCGCCACCATGGGACTGGTGAAA
This sequence comes from uncultured Gammaproteobacteria bacterium, assembly GCA_963702735.1. Lineage (GTDB taxonomy): Bacteria > Pseudomonadota > Gammaproteobacteria > Steroidobacterales > Steroidobacteraceae > Bog-1198. Next base: position 16,353 of record CAVPDW010000008.1, read on the forward strand.
TTCGCCCTTGCATTCGGCGGCAGGGCGGTGCGGCGCCTGATTCCGCAGGCAGGCCTGCTCGGTTCATTGGCGGGCATTGCGCTGATGCTGATCGGCTTCTTCCCCATGGTCGAGCTGCTGCAATTTCCCATCGTAGGCTTCTTGAGTCTGGGGCTGGTGTTGTACGCCCTGGTGGGAAGGGGTGCGGTTCCCCTGGCAATGCCCGGGGTGCTGTTCGCGGTGATCGCAGGAACCCTGGCCTACTATGCCCTGGGGTTTTGGGGAGCGGCGGGAATGCACATCGATGCGCCCGCCGTGCCCACCCTGCGCCTCGCGCTGCCGCGGCTGGATGCGGGGATACTGCGCGGCTTTGCAGGGGTCGCAGAGACTCTGCCGCTCATCGTTCCCTTTGCCCTGTTGACGGTGGTGGGCGGGGTGAACAACACCGAGAGCGCGCGGGTCGCGGGCGATGACTACGACGTGCGCAGCATTCTGTTGGCAGAAGCCGCGGCCACGCTGGCGGCGGGACTCGCGGGGGGTGTCGCACAGACAACTCCCTATATCGGACACCCTGCCTACAAGCACATGGGCGCACGTGCGGGGTACACCTGGCTCACCGGGATTTTCGTCGGCGTCGGCGGCATGCTCGGGTACCTGTCCAACTTGATCGAATTGATTCCGCTTGCCGTGCTTGCGCCCGTGCTGGTGTTTCTCGCAGTCAATATCACGGTGCAAGCCTTCAGCGCAGTGCCGCCGCAGCACGCGCCCGCGGTCGCGATCAGCTTTTTTCCGCCGATAGCGCGCCTCGTCACCATCGAGCTCGGCAATCCGCTCTTCGTCTCCGCGCAGCGGTTCGCGCAATTGATGAACCTCGCCGATCATGGACTGCCTGCGCTCGCCGTGATCGTTGCGCTCGGCAACGGTTTCATCATCACCGCGACGATCTGGGCCGCTTTCGTGGTGGAGTTGACCGAGCATCGGCTGCGGGCGGCGGCCGCGTACCTTGCGGGGGGCGGTGTGCTGTGCGCCTTCGGCATCATTCACTCGGTGCGCGCAGACGGCAGCGCCTACGCTCCATGGCAGCTCGAGGGCATGGCAAGAAGCGTGGCGGTCCAGTTCACCGCCGCGTACCTCGTGCTGGCGGCGGCTCTGATGCTGCTGTCGATGCAGCGCAGGGCCGGGCGGTAAGACGGTCACACGCGCGCTGGCGCGGTAGAGCGGTGGCGCAGTACCGTGGCGGGGCGCAGCGCGGTTGGCGGACGTTTCCGCGGCAACTCGTGCGGCGCAGCATAATTCCTTCAGCGTTGAGTTTGATGGAAATTAGCGAGTTTATCGACCAGCGATAAATCAGCCAATCAGGCTGCCATACTTGCAGCGAATGGCTACCATGGGGGAGTCGGCGAGAACACCAACGAATAAGGACTTAAGGGATATGACCTTCATCGACGCGGTCGGAGTCTGTTTCAAGAAATACGCGGATTTCAACGGCTGCGCATCGAGATCGGAGTTCTGGTGGTGGTTTTTATTCACAGTCGTGGTGTCTCTCGTATGTCGAAGCGTCGGTTACAGCCTGTACGGGGCTTTCTGGCTAGCGACGCTGCTTCCGAGCATCGCGGTGGGCGTCCGGCGTCTGCATGACACCAATCGAAGCGGCTGGTGGTTGCTTCTGTATCTCCTGCCGGTGATCGGCTGGATCATCCTCATCGTATTTTGGGTGGAGCCCGGACAGCCGAGTCGGTACGCCGAAAGCACGTGAGGGAGAAGGCCTGTCTGGTGCTGCTGGCAGTGTTCTCACTGGCGGCCTGCACCACCACACCCCCGAAGCCCGATCAGCCGATGGTGGTCATCACCGGCAAGGCGCCGAATCCATTCGGGCTCGCGGATCAACTGGCAGACGCCATGAACCTCGTCAAGCGCGAGGAGTGGCCGAAAGCTCAATCGGCCCTGCGAGCGATCATCGAGGAGAGTGCATTCAGCAGCCTCTCAATAGACACCCAATACCATGTGCTATGGACTGCCGGGAGAGTGTTCGCAGACCACGGGCAACTGGAGCGCGGTTACGAGTATCTCGCGCGTGCCGCGGCCATGCCGTCATCGAACTTCGACGATCTACTGGCTCGAATGCGGACCGCGGCGAAGCTGGGCTACAAGGCGGAGACGGTCGGCAGCCTGACATCCGTGGCGCAGCGGTATCCGGAAAAAATCGGCGGCCTCAAGATCGAATGGATCGTCGCCGTCGTTCGGCAGGCACGGCAGTTGCCCACCGGTCAACGACTGGCGCTATTTCGATCGCTGTATGGCGCGCATTGGAAACTCCAGGGGAATCTTGAGCCCAGCTATCTGTGGGTCGAATTGACGCGCCTGCTGCTCGAGAACGGCGAGCATGACGCGGCGCTCGATGTCTCGACTCATGTGACGGATGCCTACGATCTCATCGAAATGCGAATGGACCGCCGCTTCGACTCGATCGTCGCGGCCAACCCTGCGCAGTTCGACGTCGACGCAGCCGCGGCTCGGGAACTCGAGCAACTGCTGTCGGCCTCCGAGAAGGCGCCACGATCTCTCGCGCTCAAGGAGACTTTAATCGATACTCTGCGCCGTCAGCAGCACTATGCCGAGTCGCTCGCCGCGGCGGATTCGTTGCTGACCGAACTGCGATCGACCAATTCTCCCGAAAAGGCATACGAGGACTATGAGAGAACCAACCCTTGGATCCTCAACGAACGGGAAACCGCATTGACGCGCGTTGGACGTTGGGATGATGCGGTGGCACAGCTCACGGCGGCCAGCCTTCTGTCCGAAGACCATGCCGGAAATGTCAGCCAGATCATCAATCTGGCGCAATTGTATTGCGATCTGAGCCGTCCTAAAGAGGCGCTGAAAGCTCTCGGGCGGCTCGAGACCAAGCCCAGCCCGTACGGCCTCATGCAGGTGGAGCGCGCGGCGAAATTTCTGATCGAGAGATTGCAGGATGTCGATCAACGCGCCGCGGCGCTCCTGAGCGTGCAAACCTACGGCACATGGCGCAAAACGACGCGAATGCTCGAGTTCGATGCCCGCCGTCGCGCGACGCTGGCCCGCGCGGACGTGCAGCGGGCCATTCAAAAGGTGGGACGAGTGGAAAGTTTTAATCTGGAGGCGCAGTTGCAATGACGCTTGGGCGCGCCTGGACCATGGTTGCCTTGGTATTCCTGTTCATGGTGATCAATTTCGCGGACAAGGCCGTTGTCGGGCTCGCCAGCGTGCCGATCATCGACGAGCTGCATCTAAGTCGTGCGCAATTCGGCCTGCTGGGCAGCGCGTTTTTTCTGCTCTTTTCCGTGTCCGGTGTGGCGGTGGGGTTTCTCGCCAATCGCTTCAGCACCAAGACCATCATGGGGGTGATGGGTGTGGTGTGGGCCGCGGCGTTGTTGCCCATGAGCAGAGTGTCGAGTTTCGCCGTGCTGCTGAGCAGCCGCGTCGTTTTGGGCGCCGCCGAGGGGCCGGCGTTCCCCATCGCGGTCCATGCCGTGTACAAATGGTTTGGCAATGAGCGCCGCGCACTGCCCACGAGTGTTGTTGCAAGCGGGGCGGCCGTCGGCGCCGGCATCGTCGCGCCCATGATCATCTGGATCATCGACGCTTTCGGCTGGCATGCGGCATTCGGCACCCTGGGTGTGCTCGGTCTCGCCTGGGTTGGCCTTTGGCTGGTGCTGGGTCGCGAGGGGCCGGCCGTGGGCTCTGATGCCGCCCCCTCGGGCGCGCGGCGGCACGTACCCTATGGACAGCTGTTGCTGAACCGTACGGCCATAGGTGTCTATGTGGCGGGATTCGCGGCCTATTGGATCATCGCGCTCAATTTGGTCTGGCTCGGCAATTATCTGATCAAGGCTTTGGGGATGGCTCCCGCGGACGCCGCCTGGGTGATTGCGCTGCCCTCCGCCATGCAGATGGTGCTGGCCCCCGCGATTGCCTATTTCTCGCAGCGTCTGTCCGCGCTGGGGCTATCGAGTCGAGTCTCGCGCGGCTGGCTGGGCACTTTCTGCGTCGTCATCGGCGGTGTCGCGACGGCCTGTTTTCCGTTCGTCGGGATGGGGGTAGTCAAGATATTCCTGGTGGGCCTGGCGTGCTCGATCGGCAGCGTCATCTTCACGCTGGGCCCGGCATTGATCGGCGAAATATCCCCCGCGTCGCAGCGCGGGGCGGCGCTCGGCGTCACCAACTCGATTCATACGCTCGCCGGCCTGTGCGCTCCCTTTGCGATGGGCCGCATCGTGGACATCAATGCCGATCCGAGCGCCGGGTTTCGCATGGGCTATTTGTACGCGGGCGCCCTGGTCGCCACACTGGGGGCGGCGGCGGCCCTATTGATCAATCCGGACTATGATCTGCGGCGCTTTCGGCTCATCGAGGAGACAGGCTAGATTGCAGCAAATCCATCTCACGTATCTCAACGGACCCGACGTCGAACGGCTGGCGCTCACCGACGGCGAAATTCTCGAGGCCGTCGAAGCGGCGCTCGATGCGCAGGGCAGGCATGCCGTGGTCATCGAACCGCGCATGCACCTGGTACCCCAAGACTCGAGCGCCGGGCACTTCAATGTTCTGCGCGGCGTCGTGCACCCGCTCGGGCTCGCAGGCGTCAAGGTGGTCGGCGACTTCGTGAATAACTTCAAAGTCGGACTGCCATCCGAATTGGGTCTACTGACGCTGTTCGACCCGTCGACCGGCGCGCCGTTGGCCATCATCAATGCCACCTCGCTGACCGAGATGCGCACGGGGGCCATGACGGCGCTGGGTGCCAAGTACCTGGCGCGCAAGGGCAGCAAGGTGCTTGGGCATATCGGCGCTCGCGGCACCTCCTATTGGAACATCCGCCTGCTCAATCATTTCTTCGATTTCGATGAAATTCGCGTGCATTCCAAGCGCGCGGAGAGCCGCGTGGCCCTGGCCGAGAAGCTGTCCGAGGATTTGGGAAAGCGTGTCATCGCGGTGAGTTCCTGGGAGGAATGCGTCAGATCCGCGGATATCGTCGTCGAGGCTTCGCGTTTGCCCAAGCCGGAGCCGCTGCTCAAAACCGAGTGGATCAAGCGCGGCGCACTCGTGATCCCCTACGGCACGATGAGCGCCGTGGAATTGTCATTGACGGACATCATGGACAAGGTGGTGGTCGATGACTGGGGCCAATGCCGCAAGGGGTTGCCCTTTGGGGCGCTGCGCCAGCACGTGGATTCAGACAAGCTCACCGAGCACACACTGCATGCGGAGTTGGGTGAGATCGTCGCGCACCTGAAGCCCGGTCGGGAAAGCGATGAGGAGACGATATTGTTTTGGCACCGCGGGTTGTCGCTCAGCGATATCGCTCTCGGCAGCAGCTTGCTCCGTAAGGCGAAGGCTCACTCGATCGGTCAAACGTTGCGCTTTGAATAGGAGATTTCGCGCCTTGTTGTGATTGGGGCGCCTCGACGAGCGGCGGCCGAACTAGTCATGATAATTACAGTTATCGCATGTATGGTGTGATTGCGTGTTAAGATCGTGTATAAGGTGAAATGACCCAGCGGCGGCTCTGAATTCAGGCCCATGCCGATGGCCCCGCAACCGGTGCTCGAAGGCCCGTTGGCGGACTTGCTCGAATGGCAGGCGATGGCGGAGGGCGCTTACTCGGCCAATACGCTGCGCGCCCAGAAGGCGGATGGGGCGATCTTCCAGGCGTTCTGCGAATCGCGGGGCGAGCCGTTTCTGCCGGCGGATCCGCAAGACCATCCGCGCGTTCATCGAGCACCAAGTGAAGGCGGGCAAGAAGCCGGCGACGATCAAGCGCTACGTCGCGACGATCGCGCGCGTGCATACGGCCGCGCCATCTGCACAATCCCTGCTCCAGCGAAGCCGTGCGATTGGGATTGAAGAAGATGGGACGAGAGACATCCGCTCGCCAGGACCAGGCGCATCCCTTGGGCTGGAAGGACATCAAGGAATTTATCGATAGCGCCGGCGAAGGGCTCCGCGCGGATCGCGAGCGGGCGATGCTCTGCGTCGCCTACGAAACCCTCGCTCGACGCGGCGAGCTCGTGGCGCTCGAGGTGCGGGACATTGATTTCCATCCGAACGGCACCGGCCAGGCGCTGATCCGGCGCGGTAAAACCGATCCGATGGGGCAGGGGAGAGTGGCCTATTTGTCGCGCGACGACGGTGCGATGGCTCAAAGTGTGGCTGGAGCATGCGGGGGTCGAGGAGGGGGCGGTATTTCGTCGATTGATCGGTCGCGCTCAAATTGGCGGGCCCTTAATTCCGGTAGCATCGCGCCGATCTTCAAACGGGTGGCGCAGTGGATTGGGATGCCGGCGCGATACGTCGCCGCGATTAGTGGGCACTCGACTCGCGTCGGCGCGACTCAGGATCTCGCGGCCCTCGACATTGATCTTGCGGCAATCACCCAGGCCGGCGGGTGGAAATCGCCGCGGATGCCGTTGCAATATGCGGAGAAGATCAATGTGGCAAGATCGGGAATGGCGCGGGCGGCGGAGAAGACGGGGAGGGATTCGATTACCGAATGAGAGAGTGGGTATGAATCTATGTTGCGTGCAACAGAACGACTCTTCGATCCGCTCAGGAATTTTGAATTACGAGTCATCCACCGAAAGACCGGCAATTGACGTCAAATACTATCGTTTAGTTGCGTTCTATGCCATTTCGGAAAAGCAACCCTCCTCCGAATTGCTAGGCATTTGAAATAACGAGATTCTTTCTGGCGTTAACGATAAGCTCTCCAGTATTAAGCATGGGCGAAGAGGCAGAAGTTGAAAAAAAAAAGTCGTGAGTCGCGTCACTCCGAAGAAGGTGCCACTCAAGATCAAGAAACGCAATCGTACTAGTTCAGCTATCAAGAAAGTTGGGCAACCCGAGCGTGCGGCACGAAATGCTGCATCGCGACATGGTCAGCCGGCTGCTCTGCAGCACATTCTCTTAAGAGTCCGATCAGAGGATGGCCAAACAGTCCGCGCACACCGTGATGTTATTGCAGCAAAGGGCTCGGCAGTTTTCGGCAAAATGGGAAAGCGGTTTAGCACGGAAGTTGTTGAGGCGATCAACTCGCAAATCGCAAAGGGAATAAAGACTTACCTGTTCCTGACAACTAGGGAAGGATGGAACGGAGAGTACGTGACGTATCAATGCAAACTCAAACATCTGGAGGAGAAGCTCTCTGAGTCTCGAGCTGACCTCGTTCCAAAATACTATTCAGCCTCAGGGTCCTTGATTAATGCATGGTTCGAAATTTGCTCAATTGATCGAATGTCGCGCTCTGATATGAACCGGATATTTGTACTTAGCTCCGGACGTGAGATCATGAGCGTCATTGCTACGAGTGCGGTCGCTTTCCGAGTCGGGTGGCCGGAATCCTCCCAAACAGCAATTCAGAAATCCGGCTGATTGACACTAATGCCAGTTTGATCACGGGTCGGCAAACGAGGTGCGTATGAATGAACCGTCTCGCTGGAGACCGATTATTTGTCACACTTCTCAGTCGCCGACAACCTAGGTAAAGAGTCCCCTGATTGAAATTTAATTGCACGAACGAGTCCCGCTAATCATGACTGAAGTGCCCGGATTCAAACCGACTCGTCGGCGCCATATCTATTACAAAGTCCAAATCTATGATGAAGTATCTATGGTGTGGCGCGACGAAAAGCAGGCATTCGAGGATTTCAAATCTGCCAAGGAATTTGTCGGATCACACGTAAAACCTGGCGCTAAGGCTCGCTTAATGCAAGTTGACGGGAAAACTCGCAAGCCCGTCGCGATCTAGCACCCGCGATGTTGGCGTATTCAGCTCTTCAGGGGTATCTCAACAAAACGGGGCGGCCGGCCGCCGAAACAATCAAGCTCATGGGAGCAAGGAAAGCCCTTTCGTGACGATTACTGAGTACTACGAAAAATTCGGTACTCGGATCACGCAAGATTCCGAGAAATTGTTCGTAGAGGACTTTCTTGCGCCAATACTGGGACCGAAGCTATCGGCGATCGTCCCGCAGAGTCCGTTCATTGACCGAACCGGCAGCGCCCGCCGAATTGATTTCGCGTATATAAACGGTGCGACCAAACTTGCTCTTGAGGTAAATGGCGAAACCTATCACGCTGAAGGAATAATCCCCGATAGCCAGTTTGATGACAATTTATTTCGACAAAACGAAATTCTACGTAAGGGCTATCGGCTCCTTCGCTTTTCTTACAGCCAATTGAAAGCGCCGCATTGGCGGCCACTTGTGATGGAGAGCTTGCGGCAGTTTTTCGCCGATTATGCTCCCGACCTGTTATCTGAGTACTCTCTCGAGCCCACCCAAATTCAGATCGAAGCCTTAGACGCACTAGCTCACGCGCGCGCCGTACGCGGTTGGAGCAAGGGCGTGGTGGTGATGCCTACCGGGACAGGCAAGACAATACTATCCGCTCTCGATGCGAAGCGGTTTGGAGGAAGAGTTCTCTTCCTCGTTCATAGGCTAGACATACTTACGCAGAGCGTTGACGCTTATCGTAAGGTCTGGGGTGCGCTCAAGGATGGGATATTAACTGGTGCCGAGCGGAACAATGAAATGGACTGTGAAGTTCTTTTTGCGAGTAAAGACACACTGCGTCAACCAGACCAGCTAAGGAGATTTGACAGCAATTGGTTTGATTACATCGTAATCGACGAAGTACACCATGGGCAAAGCCCATCCTACCAGCCGATATTCGACTATTTTGAACCTAAATTCATGCTTGGGATGACTGGCACGCCAGATCGAACCGACCGCAAAGATATTTTTGAGCTGTTCGATTACAACAAAATATACGAAATCCCATTATCGGATGTAATTGAACGCGGATGGCTGGTGCCCTATACGTATGTCGGACTGACCGACAACGTCGACTACACAAAGATTCGCTATCAAAACAATCGTTATCGGGTCGAGGATCTCGAACGCCTTCTATTAATTCCCGAAAGAAATAAAGCGATCCTAAATGCATATGTGAATCGCGGTAAGAGTGGGAAAGCAATCGGCTTTTGCTGCTCAATTGCGCACTCGGAACGAATGGCACAATATTTCAACGACAATGGAATAAAGGCATCGGCAATTCATTCCGAGTCACCAAATCGCGAATCCCTAGTACGTCAGTTCCGAACCGATGAGATTCAAGTTGCGTTTACGGTGGATCTATTTAATGAGGGAGTAGATTTTCCTAACGTTCGGAATTTACTGTTTCTTCGGCCGACGGAATCAAAGACCGTCTTTTTCCAACAGCTCGGTCGCGGGTTACGCTTGTGCGTAGGAAAGGAACGGGTAACCGTGTTGGACTTCATCGGAAATTATCAACGTGCCAACCAGATTCGCAAATATCTATCCAAGAAGAACAAGCAAGTAGAGGAATTTGATGAGGACGGGCGCCGTAAACGAAAGATTGTCTACGAGTACTCCACGGGGTGTGAAGTCCAATTCGACGCGGAAGTGGAGGAAATACTTGATAGACAGGACGTTGCCGATCTTGGAGTAGACAAGACAGATCTAAGCGACGCCTATTTCCGATTGGCGGAAGAACTCCATCATAAGCCAACTAAACAAGAACTAGATACAAAGTGTCAGTACCCGTCCCGTCTGTTCATTCAGCTTTGGGGAACGTGGGTGAAATTCTTGCGCGACGTTGGGGAATATACTGAGGCTAGTTTTCACTATCCGCAGGGCGTTCACTTAGGGCATTTGCTTTCAATCGTGTGGTATTTCGGGCTGACTCGTTTGGGCACTCATTTGGATGACAAATTCATTCGGATGCGGGGAAACCTAGGCGAGGGCCGAATAGGTATGTATCAGCGACAATTGAAGTACAAGCTGCAGGCCGCGATGGAACTTGGTCTGCTCACGGATGATCGAGAACTGAAAGATTCCGAGGCAACGGTACATCTCGAACTCACTCCGCTTGGTCACGAGTTCAGGCGGGCCTTAACAAGTTCGCTAAAGAAGGTCGATTTGGCTTTCCGCATGGACTCGGATGGGATGCCTAGCTCAAACATGCCTGAGACGGAAACTTTCTATAACGAAATCATTCTTAATTTGGTTCGTTCTGGCACTGAGAATAAAGCACTAGTACTCAAAATATTTCTTCGAATGCCTGCGGTCCAACAGATGCTGGCATACCTTTACCATATTGAACGAAAGCCGGTCATTGAAAAGGCATCTATATACCAGAATTTCTTTCAGTCGCCTTTTGTAAAGAGATTTTGCGAGCAAGAAGGCATCGAAGAAGCGACGATAGAGGCAGCACGGCGTCGTTGTCCTTTCCTCCTCAATGTATTAGCAGCATGTGGCGTGATTGACAACGAGCGGTCCGCGATTCGGGTCAAGGTACTACTACTCTTACCGTCGTTAGTTCGACCGTACGAGAGTGAGGATATGGCTGTCACATCCAAGCGGATGGACGCAGTGTGTGAAACGTCGCCAATATATGGCAACAAGGTTGCAACAGACGACATCAGTATTTTGCGGGAGCTGTTTGGGGCGTCTTTTCTGACTGCTTCCTATTTTTTAACCGACTTTGAGCGTGTAGAGGTTTGAGTATGGGTAATCGATCACACAGAAATGCCGGTCATAAGGCATTAAATGCAATGAAGAAGCGCGGCGTGAGCCATGCCTCAAGCAAGGTCGCTGATGGCGATGCTGATTTGACGACCGAACATGCAGTTTTGCAAATGGATTGTTGTGAGTTGCTAGGGCGCCTCCCTGATAAATCGGTTCAACTAATTGTTTGCGACCCCCCTTACAATATTCAACTCGCTCATTGGGATGCCCACAGCAATTATCTTGTCTGGGCGGAACGGTGGTTGCGTGAGGCGGAGCGAGTGCTAAGCGATTCTGGCAATCTCGTCGTTTTTGGTGGGCTTCAGTACCAGGCCGAGGCGGGATCTGGAGACCTTCTTTCGCTTATTCAGGATATGCGCGTGAATAGTGCCATGCGACTCGCCAACCTGATTGTTTGGAATTACCCAAATGGCATGAGCGCGCATCGCTTTTTCGCGAATCGACACGAAGAGATCGCATGGTTTGGAAAAACTTCGAAGTACTATTTCGACCTAGATGCTGTCCGGGAACCATATGACGAGAAAACAAAGGCTGCATATATGAAGGATAAGCGCCTGTTAGCCGAAAGTGTGGAAAAGGGGAGAAACCCAACCAACGTTTGGCGCATGTCCCGATTGAACGGCAATTCCAAGGAGCGCGTTGGCCATGTTACCCAAAAACCGAGAGAAGTGATTCAGCGAATTGTTCGTGCTCTTTCTTATCCAGGATCAGTGGTTCTCGACTTTTTTGCCGGTAGCGGTATTACGTCGCGCGTTGCGATTGAGGAAGGTCGGCACAGTATTTCTGGAGACGCCGAGTCGGCATTGTTTGATTACTTCAAAAGGCATCTAGAGCTAATGACTGGGGTCGAGACGCTATTCAGTCAGCCCAAACCTTACCGGATTTCGCACGAACTATCACCAAATCACCCGGTGTTTTCGAAGCAGGGTGCGACTCCAGTTGTCGCTGAGATTGAGGTAGCAGAAGAGGTCGTGGCGTAGGCACCAGATGGTGCTCGTGTTCTGGCAATGCGTGCCTTGCGATCAGAGGGGCGAATACAATTCCTGCGCCTGAAAAAGCTCACAGCGCACGTTACTATTGGACTATTCTGGTGCTTCACTGACGCCAAGGACGGACTGGGGATATGGAGTCCGATCGACTGTCAAATTCAACGGGAAATCCGGCGCCTGGAAGGGACTTGGTATGGTTTATTGTATCTGACAGAGGACAATTCGCGCATTTAGAGCAGCGGCAACGATTCGGCAGGCGGAGGCGTTGGTGTCGGTCAGAAGCCCCCACATGTCAGCCGTAACCGTGTGATTGTGTCGCGTCAATAAAGACTTGAAATCTCATTTTGAGCGAGACGTCGACCAGGGAGGGAAGTTTGCGCCGACACACAGTAATTGCTCACGGCCGCCACGCCATGCGCGAGCGGCGCCTGGATGCCGCGCGGCAGCGCCAACACGGCCTGCACATTCTCACTTTCGAGCAGCTTGCGGCCCGACTCGCGGGCGGTCTCACATGCTCGGTCGATGAAGAGACTCTGCGCCAGGCCGTTCAGGCGGCACTGCCCACGTTGAGCCTCGGCGAGCTCGACAGTCTGAAAGTCGCTCCCGGGAATGGTCGCCGCGGCGGTGGACACGATCAGTAAGGTATGGAGCGCCGGCATTGATCTGCAGGCAGCGCGCTGCGAGCCATCCTCGCCTCGCCTCCATCGCGACACTAGAGAAAGCAGTTCTCGCGGCGCTTGCCGCCGGCTATGATGCGTCCCGCCGATCTGGTCGCCGCCGCACTCGCTCGTCTGGAGTATGCGCCCGCGCTGATCGGACCGGTGGAGATCGTCGGCCTCACCGAACTTGCGCTCTGCTGGCGTCCTCTATTGCTGGGCCTTGCCACGCGGGTCCCAGTGCGCTGGATCGCGGGCCCGCGATCGGTGCCCGCCTGGCTTGAAGGCTGCGGCATCCAGATCGAGCGAGCCGAAGCGCAGGCGCCGCAGATCATGACGGTCAGTGCCTCGACGGCTTACCAGGAAGCGATCGATGCCATGCGCTGGGCCCGTGCACTTCTCGCTTCGGGCCAAGCCCAACCAGCGGAGATTGCGATTGCGGCCGTCACGCCTGTCGACTACGACGATTACTTCCTCGCTCTGCGGCACGATGCCAACTTTGAGCTTCATTTCGTGCATGGCGTGCACATCACCTCCTGCAGGGAAGGGCAGGCGGCCGCCGCGCTCGCGGACATTCTGCTGCGTGGTCTCTCGCAGATACGTATGCGGCGGCTCTCGACGCTGCTACGTTCCTATCCGGGCCCGTTTCAGGATCTTCCCGAGGGCTGGGCACGTCTCTTGCCGAGCGACGCGCCGCTCACGTCGCGTCAGGCATGGACGCGCCTGTTGGAGCGGTTGACGCCCGCGAGCTGGAGTGACGGCATCGACCATAGTCCGGCGCTTCGCGAGATCGTGGACCTCCTTTGGCAAGGCACTGCTGCAGCCTCTCCGGTCGGTGAACGACTATTGAGCGGTCGCGTGCTCGCTATCTGGCGCAGCGCTTTGCGCGCGGGACCCGCGGCGTCGCTCGATCTCACGCTGGCGGCGCTGCAGACAGGACGATGGTCTGGACGCTTGCGTGTCGCTGGCCTGGATGCCGGCGAGCGCCTTGGCCGCCTCTCCTCGGCGCTTCGTCCGATTGCTGGGATTGAACTCCTCGCGTTGGCCGCGTGCAATTTCCGAGGATCGGCTGCTATCGGATCACATCATCCCGACCACCGAGCTCGATCCGCTGCCGGTCAGCGCTGCGGATCGGCGCGACTTCGAGACCATTCTCGCGACAACGGAGTGCCAGGTGACGCTATCGCGCGCGCGCCGCGACGCCGATGGCCGATTGCTGGGCCGCAGCCCTCTTCTCTACGGGCAGCCTGATGAGCACTACCTGCGGCGCAACGCCGTGCCGGAGCATGCCTTCAGCGAAACCGATCGACTCACGGCCCGTCCGGATGAATTTTCCGCCTTTCCTCAATCCATCGCCGCCACCTCCTGCTGGCGCGATTGGATGCGCCGCGAGATCACCCCTCACGACGGCTTACTGCGCGAGCATCATCCGGCGATCGATGCCGCCTTGGGCCGCGTGCACTCGGCAAGCTCACTCAGGCTCCTTTTGCGCAATCCGCTGGGATTCGTCTGGCAGTACGTCCTGGGATGGCGCTCGCCAACGCGGCGGCGAGGATCCGCTCGTCTTGGATGCGTTGGGGTTTGGCGATCTGGTCCATGGTGCTCTCGATCGCGCCTTGCAGGCGCTCGAAGGTCGATGGCGGGTGCGCTACGGCGACGGGGAACAGATCGCACGGGCAGCGGATGCGGCATTGCATGAGCTGGCCTTGGACTGGGAGAGCGAGCGCTCGGTGCCGCCCGCGCTCATCTGGCGCCGCACGCTCGAGGAGGCCAGAGCGCTCTGCGAGCGTGCGTTGAGCTTTCAGGCGCAGTGGCATGCGGGAACGCGTTCCTATAGCGAAGTGCCGTTCGGTGGCTCGACGCCGAAGTCCTCAGCGGCGCTGCCGTGGGACGCGACGCTGCCGGTGGAGATTCCCGGCACTGGCCTTCGCATTGGCGGCTACATTGATCGACTCGACATCGCGGGAGACTTGCGGCACGTGCGCGTCCGCGACTACAAGAGCGGCCGCACGCCCTCGCCGGACATCGTGTTCGACGGCGGCAAGGAGCTGCAGCGATGCCTGTATGCCTTCGCCGCCAAGGCGATGCTCGGTGAGCGAAGTCGATGTCACCAGTTCGCTCCTGTTTCTGCGCGATGAGACGGACTTGCCTCTGGATGATCCCGAGCTGCGCCTGCGTGAGATCGGCCAATACCTGCAGTCTGCGCGCGCCAACCTTCTCTCAGGCGGCGCGCTGCTAGGTATTGATACCGGCAGCCGCTTTGACGCGCTCGCTTTCGCGCTGCCGGCCAATGCCGATGCAACCTATCGCAGGCGCAAGGAGCCGGCCGCCACCGAGCGGCTAGGGGACGCGGTGCGCATTTGGGAGGCGCTTTGATGAACGCGCGTGCCCCGAACTCTGCGCGATGATGCCAGCCGCCTACGCGCGATGGCCACTCACGATCGCTCCTTCCTCGTCGAGGCGGGCGCCGGCTCTGGTAAGACCGCGGTCATGGCCGGCCGCATCGCCCTGATGCTCGCCGACCGGCATCCTACCTAAGCACATCGCCGCCGTGACCTTCACGGAGCTTGCCGCGAGCGAGCTGCTGCTGCGGGTGCGCGAGTTTGTTACGGCATTGACGGACGGGGAGATACCGCCCGAGCTGCGCATCGCACTTGCCTCAAGGACTCTCAGATCAACAGCGCCGGCATCTCACGGCCGCGAGCCATCAGATCGATGATTTGACCTGCTCGACCATTCACGGCTTCTGCCAGCGACTGATCCAACCCTATCCGGTCGAGGCGCAGATTGACCCTGGCGCCGCGGTCATGGATCGTGACCAAGCGGATCTGCTGTTCTTCGAGACAGTCGAATCCTGGCTGCGCGAGGCGCTCTCTCACGACGGGGGAGGGCTGCTGGCCGCGATGGTGCTGCAGGATACAAGTGCGGGCGAGAGCGTCGCCCTCGTCCATCAGATCCTGCAGAGTCTCCGAACCTATCGTGCCCTCAGCGTCCCTCCTGGCCGCGCGTTGGAGCCGCTGATTCGAGACTTCGACCAGGCGGCGCGCGATTTCTCGCAATTCATGCGTAGTGCAGGCGTTGATGAGCCAGACACGGCGCTGATCGCGAGCCAATTCACGGAGATGACCCGCACAATTGCCGGAATCTTAGCCGCTCGGTGAGCTCAACCCGTCTTGTGCAGCTCGTACGGCTCGTCGCCTCATGCGGATCTATGCAAACAGGACGGCGACTTCCGAAAGTATCAGAAGAAGGGAAAATGGGCGGCGGCGGCCAAAGTAGATCGGCCTATCCAAGGCCGACGGCGATCGTTTGAACACTGCTGCCGACAATCATTACGCCACTTGCTGTGATGCCTGGACTCGAGATCTCACAAGCCGTCGCGGCTCAATTGCTGGCTCGTCTGCTCGATGCTGCTTCAACCGGCTATTGATCGCTTCCATCGAGAACAAGCGCGCCGCCGCGCTGCTGGACTTCGACGATCTGATCTTCGCCGCGCGCGATCTGCTGCGTGATCACGAAGCCGGTGCGACGGGCCCTGGCGGCTCGATACCGGCATGTACTCGTGGATGAATTCCAGGACACGGATCCGCGACAGACCGAGATCTTCTGGCGGCTGTGTGGCGATGCGGCCGCCTGGGGCGGCGAGCGCTGACTGGACGCGCTGGCGTATCCGGCCGGGCGCGCTCTTTTTGGTCGGTGATCCCAAGCAGGCGATCTATCGCTTTCGCGGCGCGGACGTCGCCGCTTATATCCAGGCTCGCGACCTGATGCTCGCGCAAGACCCGAACAGCCTTCTCACGATCGCGACTAACTTTCGCTCCTGTGAGCCGATTCTGCGATACGTCAATGAGCGTTTCGCGCAACCCGCTGTCCGTCGCGAACGGTCAGCCGGGCTTCACACCCCTGGATGCCTTTCATGCGGCTCCGAAGGCAGGACTGTGTGTCGCGGCCATAGACGTACGCAGTCGCCGACGCGCAGGGCAAGGCCAGCTCGGAGGATCAGCGTGATGCCGAAGCCGAGGCGGTCGCCGATGTCTGCGCGCGCTTAATCGGCAAAGCGCCGATACTCGATCGCAAGACCGGGGAGCAGCGTCCCTGCAGGCCGGGCGACATCGCGCTGCTGGCGCCGACGGGCAGCGAATTGTGGCGCTACGAGGAAGCCCTCGAGAGTCGTGGCATTGCCGTCGCGAGTCAGGCGGGCAAAGGCCTCTTTCAGCGTCAGGAGATTCAGGATCTGATCGCACTGACGCGCGTGCTTGCCGATCGGCGCGATACCCTGGCGTTGGGGGCTTTATTGCGCGGCCCACTGGTCGGCCTCACCGAGGAGGAGTTGCTGGACATCGTGTGGAGCCTGCCGCCGGCGTCTGACTCACCCGACATCACGCCGTCGCCTGAGCGAAAACGCACGCCTCGCCTCGATCTGGGCGTTCCCGCCGCGAGCATCACTCACCCGCATGCACGCGACATCATCGAGAAGCTGCAGACGCTCGTCGCGCAAGGCCAATGCCACAACCCCCTACGCGCTTCTGTGCGAGGCCGTTGATGTCCTGCGCGTGCGGCCGATCCTCCTGCAGCGCTATCGCGGCCAAATCGAGCGCGCGCTCGCCAATCTCGATCTATATTTGAGTTTCAGCCGCGCATTCGCTGTGCGCGGACTACGCGCCTTCGCCGAGACGATGACAGCCGCCTGGGAAGATGAGTCACGTGCGGTGGAGGGCCGCCCCGACGCGCAAGAGGAAGCCGTCGCGCTCTACACCATGCACGCCGCCAAAGGCCTGGAATGGCCCATCGTCATTCCCATCAATACGATGACCCGCATCAAATCGGTCTCGGGCCCGATCGTTGAGCGCAGCACGGGGCACTTCTATTGCGCCGTACTTGGAGTGAAACCCACTGGGTACGCGGTGGCACTCGCCGCCGAAACCGCAGAACTCGACCGTGAGCGTGTACGGCTATGGTATGTCGCCGCCACCCGAGCACGAGAGTTACTCCTTCTTCCTCGGCTTGACGTTGCTCCGAAGGGTTCTTTGTGGAATGCGATCCTAGACCTCTCACTGGCCAACCTGCCGGCAATCAACCTCAGTGGATTGGCGCCGGATGTCGTTATCACCGCTCAAGAGAAGCCCAACACCCAGACGCGAGATATCTTCGCCAATGAAGCTGCCGGGATTGCGGCGCGGCAGCAACATATCCGATGGCGTGCACCGAGCCGAGAGGAGGGTACGGGCGCAGATGCGTTCCATGCCGAAGAGCCCGAGATCCGGATTTCCGATATCGAGGGTGCGGGGCTATCGACCGATACCAAATCCGACATCCAAGGCGGTCGCGAACGCGGCATAGTCCTTCACAAACTCATCGAGGAAGTGCTGACCGGCGAAACCGAAGAGACCGTACTCGTCCTGACGGCCCGGGCAGAAACCCTAATCCGCGCATTGGGTCAACCGGTCGCGCACGATCCCGCCAGTGGTCTCATGCCGGCTGAAGTCGCAGGGTGCGTCATCCGCGCGCTTTCAGCGCCCGAAGTGGCCGCGCTGCGGCCTGGGTTGATGCCAGAAATTCCCGTGTATGCATCTGCGGCACTGCAGGATTACGAAGAAGCGACCACGGGCATCGCCGACGCCATCGCAGTCTCACCCGAGAGAAAGCCGCTCGTGGTGATTGACTGGAAAAGTGATGTCGCGCCCACGGACCAGATGCTCGAGCACTATCGCAGTCAGGTCCGCGCGTATCTCGAGATCACCGATGCCGAGCGCGGGCTCATTGTGCTCGCGACCACCGGGCGAGTGCTTTCGGTCGAACGCGTGAAACCCTGATGGTTTCCGGGGCGCATCTAGTCGAGTGTCGTAGATTCGGTAAATGGCCAGTGGTACAACAATGTGTTTCCTAAGCAGGCTAGGTGCCTAAGATGCCCCCAGATATAAAGAAGGCGGTTCCAACGAGACTTCGTGAACTCGGCTTGGATGAGAAATGGCTGCAGGATCGAATAGAGGAGGATCCGGCGTTGCTTGGCCTGGGAAATCTCCAGCTGATTCGGCGAGAGCGGCAGCAATCCAGCGGCGGTCGAATTGATTTCCTCCTTTACGATCTCGAGGACGAAACCCGCTACGAAGTGGAGGTGATGCTTGGTTCGCTCGACGAAAGTCACATCATCCGAACAATTGAGTATTGGGATATCGAGCGCCAAAGGTATCCAACCTATGAGCATCGCGCGGTCATCGTGGCAGAGGAGATCACCGCGCGCTATTTCAATGTAATTCGCCTGCTCAATCGAGCTGTTCCTCTCATCGCGATTCAACTGACTGCTATTCCGCTGTCAAAGGAAGAGATCATCCTTCATGGCATAAAGGTATTGGACATTTTCGAGGAGGCAGACCCGGAGGAGGAAACTGCTGGCGAACAAGTTGATCGCAAATATTGGGAGCGCCGTGCCAGTACGTCAGCGCTCGCTGCGCTGGACGCCATCATTGCCCTGGTAAATACTAACATCGCTCCCGCGCATGTCACTTACAACAAAAATCACATTGCTCTCGGCACGTCGGGTCGCAACTTCTGTTGGCTTCATCCGCCCAAAGAGGCTTCCCATTGTCATTTGAGGGTCAAAACCGATCCGGACAAGCGAGAGGACCAAATGAAAGCATTCGAAGACACTAGCCTCTACGTTCGCGCGTTCCAGCGCGCGCAAATTACACTCAAGTTGTCAGTCAAAGACATTGAGACTCATCGCGCGTTAATTCTCGAGCTGTTTCGCAAGTGTGAGGCAGTCTCGAAGGGCGCCGATTAGATGTGCGCCATGCAGACCATACCGTCCTTATGGGGCGGAATACCAAAGCAAGGCGAGGGGTGAATCACCAATGCAGAGGATACTCCCGGAGGCAGCCGAGTGAATCGGATATTTTCAAACAGCGGGCAAGGTGATTTCGTGCAAAACCCCTTTGAGAGATTGGCTTCATCATCTTCTCGGGTCTATCTCGCCGCGCCGTTCTTTACGAAAGGGGACTTGATCACCGGAGTCGCAAAACCAGGCACATCGATTCAGCTCTTGGTAGGGCTAAACCCGTCCACCTCGCCTGAGGCGCTTTCGCTTGCGAAAAATTGCACAAACGTAGCCATTCGATTTCTAACCCGCCGCTTTCACGCCAAGATATTTATATTCGACGACGCTGCATTACTGGGATCGTCCAATCTGACCGATGCCGGGTTCCTAGCGAATCGTGAGGCCGTTATCTGCCTGGACAAGGCGGAGGATGCGGATGCAATCCGTGAAGTCCGCGCCTTATTCTTGGAACTGTGGGAATCGGCGAGTGTCTTGACGGATACAATCCTGAGAGACTTCAAGCTGGCTTGCGACTCGCTTAGGCGGCAAGGGCCAGATCCCGAGAGCGTGATAGAGGAGCAAGTGGGAATCGTCGCTCCTCGAAACATTGACGTCTCGAGTTGGAAGAGAAGTAAGGAGCGGCTGTTCATCGATGAATTGCAAAGACAGGTAGTTGAGCAGTATCAGCCCGCCTTTCGCGAAGTTACCCGTTTGCTTGAAGCGCGCGACTTTCGCAGGCCGGAGCTCGAAGGAGTTGGCTCGGCAAACGAGACTAATCGATTTCTCAACTGGCTGAGGCTGACGCATATTGTCGGAGACGAGTCATGGAGATCCGCGCCAACACGAACGGAAGAACTTCGAAGCGGAGATATTCTTAGGTTTGGAGGAGAATGGGCGACGACTGACAAGAGTATGATTCCCGTTGACTATGTCAGTAAGCTTCGAGCCGTTCGGGAGAGTTTCGGCTCGAGGGATTCAATTGCGACAGCGTCCAAGGCGGAATTCAATCGGGGATTGACGTCGTTGCATGCATTCGAAGAGCAACTGAGATTCGTCAAAGGCGGTTTAGCTAACCTACCGGCGGCTTTCTGGGAGGCGAATCGTAATGACGTCGACAAGGTTAGGCGGACGCTCACCCACTTGATTCACGGTACGGGAGACTTCGTTTATCGGTTGCACGACGTATTGTATGCAGCCGAGTTTAAATTGGGATACTTCGGTTACTTTTGCGCGTTGGAGCTGATAGGGACGGTGAATCCGGACGTCTGCCCCCCGATAAACGGAAGGATGGGGAAGGCATTGCGATTTCTCGGGTTTGACGTGCGCGCCGATTAAGGCTTGGTGGATACAGTGACTAGGGAAAGCACGAATTACCGAAACGGACGTTATCCCGTGACGGGCCCGGCCACAGATCCGATAGTGATCTAGTCATTCGGTAATATCTCGCGCGACGTTGTATAATCGCCTAGTGGCAGAAGACGTCGGGACGTGGCGATTGCGCGTCCTGACATGAGTCTTGCAGGGAAGCAATCCAGTGGAGCCGATAGGGAACCAGCCATGTCTGTGCACGATCCGGTGAGATTTGCGGCTGATTTAAGCGCTAAGCTTGCAACGCGTTCCCGGCACATTTGCCTTTTCCTCGGGGCAGGGATGGCGAGAGCGTGTGGTCTTCCAGACATTGCGCAGTTGCGTGACCGAGTCCTAGCGCAACTATCTGCTGGCGATCGCGATGCGCTGGCAAAACAGCTTGCCGGTCGAAATTTGGAAGAGGCGTTGACACGACTGCGCCGCATATCCGCCCTTCTGTCTGATGAGCAAACGATCGATGGTTTGACTGCATTGCGATCAACGGCGGTAGACGGCGCAGTCTGTCAAGCCATCGTAAAAGAATTGGATATCCATGCCGCCGATCTGGTGCCAGTGTGCCATTTGGCCGCTTGGGTTGCCCGGGCCGGATACCGATTGCCGATCGAGATTTTCACTGTCAATTACGATTTGCTACTAGAGACAGCGCTTGAACGTCTGAGCGTTCCGTACTTTGACGGATTTTTGGGCAATCTCCAGGCGAGATTCCATACCGAGCTAGTGGAAGCTACACCAGGATTGGATGCCGAGGCAGTTCCTGCATTTTTTGTTCGGCTATGGAAACTCCACGGTTCGGTAAATTGGTCCTGGCAGAATGACCGACAGATTGTGCGGTTGGGACAGCCTGTTTCCGAGGGTGATGCGGCCGCTATCTACCCCAGCGATACAAAATATGAAGAGTCACGGCGGGTACCGTTCGTGGTTTTGCAAGACCGATTTCGGCGCGCGCTCAATCAGTCTGAGACGTTAGTCATTGTCGCTGGCTACTCATTTGGTGATGCGCATTTAAATGAGATGCTATTTGATGCCGCGACTCGACGCGAGCGTTCGGAGTTTGTCGTTTTCTGCCATTCCCAGATCCCTGCGCCGTTAGCCGAGCGAGCCGCGACAACACCGAACCTGCAGGTCGTTACGGGAAGGGAGGCGATTCTCGGTGGCGTGCGTGCAGATTGGTCACCTTCTGACGCGACGTCCAGCGATCTTTGGGAGAACAATCAGTTTACCCTTCGAGATTTCAGAAATTTAGCAGCTCATTTAGCTAGAAGCGCAGCTCCGGAGTCTCGTGCAGATGCAACAATTCGTGAGTTAATTGCAGCGGCTGGTCTAAAGAGTCCTGAAAAGGACAGCGGCCAAAATGGCGGAACGTGACCCTACTTGCATAGGCCGCGTGCGACACGTGCTGGGTGCCACAGTCACTGTTGCATTGGATCCTGATCTGGCCGGCGTTGCGCCGATCTACCGCGGGCGATTGCAATCTGTAGGGCAGATAGGATCGCTGGTCCGGATGCCGCAAGGACTTGTTGAACTGATCGCGACGGTCAATCTCGTTGGGATCGCCGAACTTGCGGGCCCTCTCTCACCAGCCGATTCAGTCCAGCGCGACGATCGTTGGCTTCAAGTGCAGTTGCTCGGTGAGATAGACCGCGGCACTGGGCGCTTTCAACGCGGTGTTGGGTCGTATCCGGGACTTGACGATCCAGTACATTTTGCGACCTCGGAACAGCTGAGATCGATATTTCCATCGCCGGACGCACGCTACTTGCGCCTGGGTCGTCTGGCGGCCGCTGAGGATGTGCCCGTGTCGCTCGAAGCTTCCCGGATTGTGACGCGCCACTGTGCCGTGGTTGGGTCGACAGGGTCCGGCAAAACAAGCGCGGTTGCATCCCTACTTCAGAGTTTTGTGAAGGGAGGGTGGAGCGCAGCTAACATTGTTGTTGTCGATCCGCACGGAGAATATGCGCGTGCCCTGAAGGGTAGCGCGTCGGTGCGAAGCGTTCTAAGCGCGGGCGCCAGCGCGCTTCGAGTCCCTTACTGGGCGCTACCTGCAGCGGATATATGTCGAATTTTTGCGGGTGTAGTCGGAGGTGCAACTTTTGCGAACCGGTTCGCGGAGCTCGTAATGAATGCGCGCCGCAGCTTCGCGGAAGCAGCCAGCTGGCTGAATCTCGACTCGACGGCCGTCACAGCGGATACCCCAATACCCTTCGATATTAGACCGATTTGGCATCAGCTCGATGCAGAAAACCGTGAAACGCGCATGAACAAAGGCGATCCTACCACTGCGTGTCGGACAGACGCTGGGGACGCGGCGACACTACGGTCGGCGCAGTTTCAATCTTACAACCCTGGCGGTCAGGCTCCGCATCAAGGACCGGCGTATGGTGTGTACGGGACGATGCCCAGTCTGTTACGTCTTGGGCTGCTCGCGCCGCAGCTTCAATTCTTCCAAAAGCCAATTGGTGATGCACAAGGTCCGGACCCGCTCGTCGAAGTCGTGCAAGAGTGGCTTGGCGAGAAACATCCGGTATCGGTTCTCGATTTTAGCGGAGTACCAGCCGCCGCGGCGGATCTGGCAATTGGAGTCGTGCTGAGTCTGTTGTTCGAATTGTGTCTTTATAGCGAGGCAGAAGGGCCAGGAATTGGCCGTCCAAGACCGGTGCTAATTGTGTTAGAGGAAGCCCATCGATACCTTGGCGCCGGCGCAAGCGCTCTGACACGTGAATCGGCAAACCGAATTGCTCGGGAGGGTAGGAAATACGGCATCGGCATGATGCTAGTTACTCAACGCCCCACCGAACTACCTGATACTGCACTAGCGCAGTGCGGGACGCTTATCGCGCTCCGGCTGTCGAATACGGCTGATCAAGGGACTATTCGAGGGGCATTGCCTGATAATGTCGCGGGCTTGGCTGCGGTTCTTCCTTCCCTTCGCACCGGCGAAGCGATTATAAGTGGCGAGGCGCTCGTGTTGCCTGTGAGGGCGATGATCGACAAACCAAGTCCGATGCCGTTGGCGGAAGACCCCACCTTGGATTCATGGCGCCAGGATCCACAGGTACCAGACATTGCGCCTGCTTTGGCAGTATGGCGCGGCACCTACGAGGACACTGATGACTGAATGGATTCCGGTAGCAGGGTCGGCACGAATTACCGCCGAGGCATACGAACCTGCGACCGAGCGGATTTTTGTACGCTTTCCGAACGGCGTGGAGTGGTGGTACGCGGCCTGTACGCTTGAAGTTTGGTCGGCATTTACAGCGCCAGGGCAATCTCGAGGTCAATTTATAAAGCAAGTGCTTAACTTCAAACCCAATGGGCGCTACACCGGCTAGAGGTTTATCCAGGCGAACAGATCGGCATTGACCTTACCTATGACAGGGAGCGCGTTACCGACGGCCACGACGCATGATAAGGCTTCGCTTATCCGGCGCAGGAATACGACCCGCCGGCTTTCTTGCAAGCGCCCTTAAGAAATAGCCAATACTATCCATTGCGCTTCGTTTCCGGCCGGACGCTGGCTATGCATTCTCGTTTTCAGGCTGATTTCGGTATGCCCCCCCGTCCGATGTTCGGCGCTCGTTGCTGAAGCCGCGAAATCAGTTGGGCTTTCGCCTACTCTCTCTCCGGGTCATAAGCACGAGAGCTCGAGAGCTCGCCGGAGTAGCGGCGAGAAACGGGTGCGCGGCTAACACGAAACGTGGTCTGTGCACCGCTCGATCTGGGTGTCACGCGGATGGCCAGAATACTGTGGGTCCGCTAGGCCACCCATCCCCCAATGGAGGGATTGTTTGTCGGGCCGCAGATATCACCTTTTGACAAACGAAGGCCGAGTGCGCCAAGCCGCAGGCGTCCCCGACCTGGCACGATGGTGTTGAGGGTGCGCCTACTCGCGCTTAAAGGGCGAGGCGCATCAAACGCCAGTGGGAATCTCCTGAATCTCTTGCGGGGAATACATCATGTACAAGTCGATCGTTAGTTTGCTCCTCCTCGTCTTCATGGCGGGCGTGGGCGATGCAGCTATTGGGGCCGCTCCGTCATCCACCCCAGTGGCGGAGGGCGCGATTCCTTCCGCCTATGTTTGGTTCAGCGGAGGCGCGGTCGCGGCCGGCATCGGATACACCTGGGGGCACGGCACCCTTTACTTCAGCAAGGATCAGAAGCAATACAAGTTCAAACTCTCGGGCGTTTCAGTCGTCGACGTGGGCGGTGCCGCGATCTCGGCCGAGGGAGAGGTGTACAACCTGGCGAGTCCCGGGGATTTGAGCGGTGATTATGCGGCCGTGACCGCGGGGGTGACGGTGGTTGAAGGCGGTTCGCTCGTATACCTCAAGAGTCAAAAAGGGGTCGTGATCAAACTGCACTCTCAGACCGGCGGGTTGCGCTTCAATCTGTCGGCCAACGGCGTGAAAATCACGCTCCAACAATCCTGAGGCAAAGGACCGCAGTGGAGATGTCACGGGTATTCGCCTCTGTATCGGTTGGCAATCCGAAACGTTGCGAGGTGCCCCTTCGCGTGCCAGAAACGAGTGCTGCCGGAGCCTTCCCATGCCCAGCACGACCTTGGCGAAGGGGCCTTTTTTTGTGACGTGTCGAATTACAGGGTCTTTGGTTGAGCAAGCAGACTCCAGCTGCCATTGAGTCGCGCGCTCCTCTTCGCGACTTGATCGTCTGTCCCCATTGCGATGGCTTGTTCAACGTGGCGCGCCTGCAGCCTGGTGAATACGCCCGATGTGCCGATTGCGGTGAAGTCATCCAAGGGCAGCGCATGCCCTCGCCGCAACTGACACTGTCGGCGGCACTCTCGGGGGTGATCCTGTTAGCCATCGCGATCTCATTCCCTGTGCTCACTGCCTCGGTAGGCGGACTGGCGAGGGAGGTGAATGTCCTGGATGCCCCGACCGCCTTTGGAGGCGATGGATTTATTCTCGCGGCGTGGGCATTGGCGCTCGCCACGCTGGCGGTGCCGTTGGTCCAGGTAACGACGCTCGCCTGGGTGCTGGGCTTTTCACAGGTTCGTCGGCGCGCCCCCGGGTTCTCCTGGCTGTTGGCGTTGCTGCAGACGCTGCGTCCCTGGGCGATGGTCGAGGTCTTCCTGCTGGGCGCGATCGTGGTCATCGTCAAGGTGGGTGGCTGGGTGTCGATCACGTTGGGTCCCGGAATGTGGGCTATCGCTGCATTCTCGGGTCTATTGGCCGCCGTCCATCGCTTCGAATCAGGGAGCCTTTGGGAGCAATGCGACTCGTGATGATCGCTCGAGCCTCACATCTGGGGATTGCCCGCTGTCGCGTGTGCGGACGCATCGACGATGTGCGCCTGGTTACACGTTGCACGCGTTGCGGACGAATGCTTCGGCTCCCAAATCCACGCGCGAACGCCGAACGCACTCTGGCCTGGCTCATTACCGCGATGATTCTTTACATCCCCGCCAATGTATTTCCGGTGATGTATGTGAGCGGCTTAGGAGGAGGGACGGAAAGCACCATCTTTGGCGGCATCTGGGAGTTCTACCGCAGCGGGTCGTTGGGTTTGGCCCTTCTCATATTCGTCGCGAGCGTCGCCGTGCCCGTCACCAAATTCGTGGCCCTGGGTTTGCTCGTGTGGCTGACCTTGCGGAAATCCAACGCAATTCGCGCGCAACGCGTGCGACTCTATCGGTTCGTCGAGTTCATCGGGTACTGGTCGATGCTCGACGTCGTCGTGGTGGCGCTGACCTGCCGCCTGGTCCGCTTCGGTTCCGTGGTCGTCGCCGAACCTCGCCCAGGCATCGTCTTTTTTTGCGCGGTGGTGGTAATCACCATGATCGCCGCCTTGAGCTTTGATGCGCGTTCCATCTGGGTCGCGGGCTCGGCGTGACGGAAGCTCGCGAACCGGTGATCGAGCGCCTTCGTTGGCGTCCCCAGCTGGTGTGGGTCATCCCCGTTATCGCCGCGATCGTGGGAGGTTCCCTCATGATCCAGTCGTGGCGATCCAAGGGCCCGCGCATCACGATCAGCTTCCAATCGGCGGATGGTCTTGAGATCGGCAAGACGCTGGTGAAATACAGGAGCATCGTGATTGGTCGGGTCAGCGCTCTAGCGTTAAGTTCCGGTGATGATGGCGTCGAAGTCACGGTGGATTTAGACCGCGGTGCCGCAAATGCCGCGACGGAAGGAAGCCGTTTTTGGGTGCAACACCCAATACTTGGACTCGGTGAGGCACGGGTGGATTCTCTCCTGGGTGGTTCTTACATCGGTGTCGAAATGGGCCGTGGCGGGAAGCCGCAGCGTAGCTTTGTCGGGTTGGAGGAAGCGCCGGCACTCGCGCACGGCCGCAGCGGCCTGCCGCTCACGCTTCACGCCGAAAAGCTCGGCTCATTGCAGCCCGGCGCGCCGGTCTACTACCGACAGGTTCGGGTGGGCCGTGTCACGGAGACATCACTGCTGCCAGCTCGTCAGGGCGTGGAGATTCATCTGTTCATCGATGCACCCAATGACCAGCTGATATCTAACCGCAGCCGCTTCTGGAACGCCTCGGGCATCGATCTTTCTTTGAACGCCGACGGTCTTAAGCTCCAAACCGAATCCTTGGCCTCGGTGCTCTCAGGCGGTATCGCGTTCGAGGACGCGCCGGCGGAGATCGTCAGCGCCAAGGCCTCCTCCGACGCCGATCTGAACTTGTACCCCAGTCGCCTCGCCGCTTTCGCGCCGGTGCCGGGTGAAGCTCACGTGGTGCAAATGCGATTCAAACACACCTTGCGGGGTTTGAATTTGGGCGCGCCGGTGGAAATGGTCGGGGTGGATATCGGGCACGTGAGCGCGATTGATCTCGAATACTCATCAAAAGAGCAATCCTTCACCATTGTCGTGACCGCGATTCTCTACCCCAAGCTCATGGGCCATGCGTATGAGACGTTAGCCGCCGAAGGTACTACGGCGTCCAAGGATCGGCTGGCGGCGCTCGTGCACCGGTTGGTCGATCGAGGATTGCGAGTCCAGCCACGCCTCGGCAGCCTTCTCACCGGGCAGCTCTATCTGGCACTCGATTTCATGCCGTCTTCCACTCACGTCGCCTTTGACGAGAGTCGACAGCCGCTCGATCTGCCAACCGTGGAGTCCGCCACGGGCGAAATCCAGGCGCGGGTGGCGAGCATTGCACAGAAGTTGGACGAACTGCCGCTGGCTCAGATGGGCGAGCATTTAGATCAGGATTTTTCTTCGCTGCAGCATCTTCTGGGGCATGTCGACAGCGATCTTGTGCCGCCTGCCATCCAAACGCTCACTGAGGTCCGCACCACGCTCTCGGCTTTGCGTGGCACGCTCTCAAACGACTCCCCGTTGCAAGACAAGGTTGATCGAACGCTGGAAGATACCGATGCGACCATGCAGGAACTTCGCTCGCTCGCGCAGTACCTGCAGCGGCATCCGGATTCCCTGATCCGGGGTCGTCTTGCCACTCCGAAGGCCGAGGCGCGGAAGCCGTGAGACTCTTACGCGCCGGCACCTTGATGCTTCTGGCGATGGGCCTGCTTCCGGGATGCAAGAGTGCGACGGTGCATCTGTATACCTTGTTGCCGTCGGCCGCCGAACAAACATCGACAGGAACGGCGAGCAAGCGCTTCGTGATCGCAGGCCTGTCGGTGCCCAGGGAAGTCGATCGCAGGGAGCTTGTCGTCCGCCAATCGGCCTACGAAATCAGGCTTCTCGAGAACGATCATTGGGCCGCTCCACTTCGCGACGAAGTGCGTCAGGTGCTCGTCCTGAATCTGCAACACGCTCTGAAGACTCCATCCGCAGCTTCGACCGACGCTTCATCCCCCACCCTCATTTGGATCAACATTCGCGCCTGGGATGCCACGTCTCGCGTTGTGTCCCTCACGGCAGAATGGCGATTGAGACGTGAGGAACCCGACGCCTTTGACATTCGTTGCGAAAGCACGTGGGTTGAAAAGACGTCGGGTGATGTCGATGACCTTGTTCGAGCGGACCGGACCTTGCTTGAGGCTCTTGTGCAACCCATCGTGCGGATTTTGCAAGGCAATAAAACCGCCACCTGTGACGGTTGAGCAGAGCTGACGCCGTTGCCAATTTGGGGCTGTCCACCAATCCCTACAAAACTCCGGCGCGTCCGGCCCAACCGGCAATGTAGCTCTTAAGGAAGGACGTGAACTCGTCCGCTCCCGACGGCAACTCTTTGCCGCGGGGACTGAATCATGTGGAAATCGAATCGCACGGCGGGATTGATCAATTGGCTGGTGACGATCCTCCTATTGCGACAGGCCGGTAGTCCGAATGAGGGGATGATGGCGATGCCTTCCTCCGCTTCGACCAGGGCAATTTGCGTGTCGAGCAGATTGACGACGGGTCCGCTCCTCACCTTCACACCGGCTTGTGCGAGGTGTTTGTCGATGAGCTGTTGGTGGGGGTGCCCTGGGGAGAGTGAGATTAAGGTCTCGCCGTCGAGTGCGGACCAAGAGGTGGTCTTGCGCGGCTGAATGTCGTCCTTGGTCGCGCGTGCCACCATCAACGAGAAGCGAAAGAAGGGCTCGCGCCGCACGTCGGGCATGGCCTTGAATATCCCTAAGCTCATGTCGAGCTTGCCGGTCTCGACCAAGTGGATCAAGGTCGGCAGGTCCGCATCAAATAACTGAATCTGGACATCGGGCCGCAGCTTTCGAAACTCTCGCATCGCCGGCGGCAGGATGTTGGCGGCCACCAAGGGCGTGGTACCGAGCGAGATGAATTGTCGCTTCTGCTTGGCGCCGCGACCGATGTTGGCGATCGCGACGTCCAACTCCTCGAGACTGCGCTGAATCACGGCAAGCAGCTGTCGGCCGTCAGGCGTCAATTCGACGTGGCGTGTTGTACGGTCGAACAGCCTAAAGCCAACACGACTCTCCAGCTCTTTGATCAACACGCTCAGGCCCGAGGGCGTGATGTACAGCGCTTCCGCGGCTCGGGCGAAACTTTGGTGTTGGGCGGCAAGGCGGAACGCGCGAAGCTGCCGGGTGCTAACTTCCATTCATGAGAGTTTATCACTAGTCAGTAAATACTCTGAACTTAACGTTCATAGAAGGCGGGCGTAAAACGTTACCCACGGAATCCGGCGAATCCACCGGACCTGGCAACGAAACATGAGAAAACTTAAGGAGACTCGTCATGAACTAACAACTCAAATTCGGCTCGTCCCGCGATCGTTCTGGTGCACGGCGGCTTCGTCGACGGTTCTGGCTGGGAAGATGTCTATCGGATTCTTAAAAAAGACGGCTACCCGGTGAGCATCGTGCAAAATCCCACCACTTCGCTGGCCGATGATGTGGCGGTCACGAAGCGCGTCATCGCCGAACAGAGGGGCCCCGTCATTCTGGTAGGACATTCCTACGGTGGCGCGGTCATCACCGAAGTCGGCACCGAACCCAATGTTGCGGGACTCGTTTACATCACCGCCTTTGCCCCTGATCAGGGCGAGTCGGTCGCCTCGCTCATCAAGGATCCGCCCGCCGGGCGCTCCCGTTCCCCCGATCCTTCCGCCCACCGACGGATTCCTGGCGCTCGATAAGGCCAAATTCGCGGCGAGCTTCGCGGCCGATGTATCGCCTGAGAAAGCGGATTTCATGGCGAACTCGCAGGTGCCCTGGGGTGTCGCCGCACTCACCGGCGCGATCAGCGAGCCGGCTTGGAAGGCCAAGCCGAGCTGGTACCTGGTTGCGACCGACGATCGGATGATCCCGCCCGCCGCTCAGCGGTTAATGGCCCAGCGCGCAGGGGCAACGGTCATTGAAGCGAGAGGCAGCCACGCGATTTATGTTTCAGAACCGAAAGTGGTCGCCGAGATCGTCAAGAAGGCGGCGGAGAATCTGTCATTGAAATAGGCTTTTTGGGCATTGACAGGAACAGGTCACGGAACCGCTCCGCGAACCCGCTGCGAGGTGGTCGGAAAACATCCGCCAATCAGTGACTCCCTGCCATAATAATGTGCGTGCGCATCAATCCTTCCGAAGATGATCCGCGCCGCGCGGTCGGTCGCTGTGTCGGGAAACCTTACCATTGCAGGTACACGCGATGATAAAAACAGCTCCGGGCAAAGCTTCTGTGCCTCTGCTGGCGGCACAGGGTCTTCTGAGCCTCGTATTGGGAGCGTGCCTAAATCCCACAAACGCTCATGCGGCGGATGCTTTGAATCCCTCGCTGTTCCAGCTGCAGCACACCTCATGGACCGAGCGGGAGGGCGCGCCTCCGCAAATTAGCGGTATCGCACAAGCACCGGACGGCTCGCTGTGGTTGGGTTCCGGCGAGGGCCTCTATCGTTTCGATGGCTTCACTTTCGAACAAGTACGCTCGATTGATGGAGACTCGCCCGCACCGACAGAGATCACTTCGCTTCTCGTCACTTCCAGTGGCGAATTGTGGATCGCAACAACGATAAATGGGGCAATCCTGATACGAAACGGAGAAGTTAGGCGCTACCCCAAGTTTGAGGGGCTTCCTCTCAACACAACCGTGACCGACTTCGCAGAGGACTTGGACGGAACAGTTTGGGCCGCCACAGCATTGGGACTCCAGCGCTTCGATGGCTCACGATGGCGCAACGTTGGGAAAGCATGGGGGGTGCCTGAATTTGTACGATTTGCCGTCCAACGCGATTCTGACGGAACCGTCTGGGCTGAAGCCTATGAGCATGGGATTTTCCGGCTGACACGTGGCTCCCACCAGTTTGAACACCTGTCTGACATATCCTTGTGGGGTCGATTCTTCGATCAAAATCCATCCGGGGAGAACTGGGCGAGCACCGGTTATGGAATTTGCCCCTTTGCGGAAGCGCAGCAAACCAACTCCTGTCAGCACTGGGCTCTACGGAACACGGTGAGCGCTCCGCCGTTTGCTTCTGCTTATCATATTCTCACCTTTGATGGCCGCGGCAATCTGTGGATGACGCCCTGGCAGGGGGGAGGTGGCATCAAGCGCTTGGATGCGGCTGCATTTCGCGACGCCTTCCGCCCAGATCTTACTGAAGGGAAGTTGGAATCCTTCACCAAGCGCGATGGCTTGACCGCCGATCAGATCCAATCCGTCTTTCGAGATCGGCGCGACGGGAGCATTTGGGTGGGCACCGATCACGGCTTGGATCACTTCCGCGAAGCGCCTTTTCTACCGGTCGTGCCCCAGCCAGGTGCAAACGGTCTCGGCATCCAGGCGCAAAAAGATGGCCACGTCTGGATTGGTAGCCCGAACGGAGGATTGTGGACTGCCTCCCCGGGAGGGGAGGCTGCGGTTACCTTGCCTGGTATCAGCATTCAGAGTCTTTACGAAACCGGTCGGGGGAACTTGTGGTTCGCGACTTATGCACCTGTGACAATCGCGTCCATCCGCGATGGCGCTCGTGATGGAAACGTGACCAATTTATCGTTGACGCCGCAACTGCTTACACAAGCAGTTCAATCTATCGTAGAAGATCGAGCCGGCGCCTTGTGGGTATCTTTCATACCTTACGGATTGGCCCGATGGCAAGACGGGCAATGGACCAAAAATGGAGGGCTGGCAGGTCTTCCGGAAGCGTGGGTTGTGATACTCAACGTTGGCCCCGACGGCCGGCTCTGGGCTGGATATCTTGATGGAGAGGCAGCAGTAATCGATGGATCTGCGGCGCGGCGCTACACAGCAAACGATGGCTTGAACATTGGGCCGGTGGCGGCCATCTTGCCCGGCCCGTCGAGTAGTTGGCTGGCGGGCCCAAAAGGGTTGGTACGTTTCGACGGCCAGCGCTTCCACTTGCTAAAAGCAAACAACACGCCGCTTTCCGGGATAACAGGAATTGCGGAGGCAAAGAACGGGGACCTTTGGCTCAACGCGTGGGACGGCGTAAAGCGGGTCACAGTGGCCGAACTCCGAGAAGCGGAGAAGAATCCCGCATACGAGGTCCATTCCGATGTCTACGACCTGACGGACGGCTTGACCAGCGCTCCACAACGCGTCCGACCATTTCCGACCGCGGTTTCATCCCCTGATGGGCGAATTTGGTTTGGATTGCGCACCGGCGTGGTGTCCGTTGATCCCGAAGATCCCAGTCTCCGCTCTCCTGTTCCTGCCGTTTCTATCGTGCGCGCCATTGCGGATGGAAAAACCTTCGACGCCAGCAATGCCAAGCTTGAAGCGAGAACAAGAAACCTGGAGATCGACTACAGCGCTGTAAGCCTAAATCGCGCCAGTCGCGTGCGGTTTCGATACAAATTAGAAGGCGTGGATACCGACTGGCGGGATGCCGGATCACGGCGTCAAGCCTTTTATAACGACCTGCCCCCGGGCAAATATCGGTTCGTGGCGGACGCCTCCAACGGGGATAATCAGTGGAGCGAAACGGGCGCCATCATAAACATGGAAGTTCCGCCCGCGTTCTATCAGACCAAGTCGTTTCGAGTGCTGTGTGTGGCCGCTTTTTTCGCGACGCTGTGGGCGCTGTATCGATATCGTCTCTATCAGATCAGACATGAATACGACGCTCGCCTCGAAGAGCGAGTTGGCGAACGAACGCGCATCGCGCGTGATTTTCACGATACGCTGCTGCAGAGCTTTCAAGGGCTGCTATTTCGCTTTCAAGCGGCTCGCGAACTCCAACGAACGCGCCCCGCGGAGGCCGAGAAGGTCCTTGAAAGCGCACTGGATCATGCGGCACAGGCGATCACTGAGGGCCGCGAAGCTGTCCAGGGAATTCGCGCATCGAGGAATGAGACCAGCGATCTGGCGGTGGCCATCAAAACTTTGGGGGCAGAGCTGGCGGCCGAAAGCGACCAACCTTCGTCGACAAGACTGAGCGTGGAGTTGCTGGGTAGCTCGCGGAGCCTACACCCGATCGTGCATGACGAGATCAATCGGATCGCGAGCGAGGCGCTACGCAATGCGTTTCGACACGCCAAGGCAACTCGGATTGAGGTCGAACTACACTATGACGAACGGCAGCTTCGATTAAGGATCCGGGACGATGGTAAGGGCATCGACCCCAAGTACCTTTCTCTGCAGGGGCTGGAAGGACACTTCGGGATGCATGGCATGCGCGAACGCGCCAAGTTGATAAGCGGCAGACTCACTGTGTGGACGGCCCAGGGCTCCGGCACCGAGATCGAACTCAAGGTACCGGCAATCCATGCCTATGCTGTAGCGTCTGCGCGCTGGCGTTCATGGTTGACTGGAAAACTCCCCGGCATCGCGCATAGGTCTGGTCAGGATTGGTAACACCTCGGGCTGTCTATCCCGGCCCCATTGGCAATCGCTTCGCCTGTGACTTCGACCCATTTCGGGATCGCAGGTTTTAACCGTGTCGCAGCCATCTCGAGAAGTGTCCGTGCACAGCATCGCTCGAATCTGTTGCGTAAATGTGAGACTGACCTCGCTTCAGTCAGAAGCAGATCACAAAACGCAAAAAGTCAGGTAGCGTTACCCGCCTTTCCATCCGATCGGATCTTCTTGTCCGCATTCGTGCGCAGCTCCAGCAAGCCAATCAGCAAATTGTCCCGCTCGACCGTCAGCTCGTCGATCGAGCGCGACCCGACCTCCGCCCGTACGCTGTCGATGAGCTTCCTTTGTACCTCAGGCGTCAACACCGGCTGCCCGAGGACTTTCCACCAGGCTGTCATAGGACCTGTAAATTGCTCGAAGAAATGCTCAATGCCGCCCTGACCGCCGCCGAGGTGGTTCAGTAGCAGGCTACCCATAACGCCCCACCGCAGGCCAGGCCCCCAACTCAACGCCGCATCGGCATCGGTCGCGCTGACTACACCCTCGGCGACAAGATGGTAGACCTCACGGGAAAGGGCGGCCTGCAAACGATTGGCGACGTGGCCAGGCACCTCCTTATGCAAACGGATGGCTCGTTTCCCGATGGCCGTATAAAACTCCGAAGCACGTTGAATGGTCTCCTCGGAGGTCTTCGCGCCACCCACAATCTCGACCAGCGGCACTAAGTGGGGCGGGTTGAATGGGTGTCCGATGACGCAGCGCTCGGGGTGTGAGCCGCACCCGGATTGAATCTCGCTCATTGTGAGTCCGGAGGAGCTCGATGCTATGATCACTCGTGGCGGTAGCAACTGGTCGAGCTGCCCATACAGCTTTTTCTTGAATTCGATGCGTTCCGGGCCGTTCTCCTGCACCAAATCTGCACCCTGTACCGCTGCAGCAAGGTCGGGTGTAAACGATAGATTTTCCCGCGAAGCGCCGGCCGAAAGTCCCAATCTTTTAAGCGTCGGCCAGGCTGCTTCGACAAAGGCATTCAAGGCGGCCTCTGCATTCGGTGCGACATCGGTCGCGACCACCTTAAGTCCTCTGGCCAGAAAAAGTGCCGCCCAGCTGGCGCCAATCACACCCGTTCCTATAATGGTGAGATTGCGAATAGGCTCTTGGGTCGTCATGGTGTCGTCCTATCGATTGGTGATTGGGCCTAAGGGCGTGACCCAGACGAATTTGCGGGCAGGGCGGGGTTGATGCTGCGCAAGCCCTCCCGCTCCGATCCATTGAATCCGAGTTCCTTGAGGACCTCTTCATTGTGTTCTCCTAGTGCCGGCGCGCGCCTGGCGGGTACCTTGCTCGCGCCATGCACCTGAATGGGGGAACTGATTGTCGAGGTCAACGTTCCCTCTGCACCTTCGAGTGGAACGATGATGTCGTTTAACGACAGCTGCTGATCGGTGATGACCTCATGCGGCCCGCTCACGGCACCAAAGGTCACGTGAACGCCGCTGAACACCGCGTACCAATGCTTCATGGGCTGCGATGCGAAGACTGTGTCGAGAATCTCGGCGAGCTGAGACATATTTCGCATCAGCTGAGCAGGATCCGAAAATCGCGGATCTGTCAGTAGATCCGGTCGACCGATGGCTTTTGCAACCGCTGCCAATTTATCCGGCGTGACAATCAGAACAAACCACGTGTCGTCGGAACTGCGATACACATTCAGAGCCGCATTAGCCGGATGAGCTCGGTCGTGCAGTCCGTAAAAAGTCGCTCCACAGAGTGCGGCCTGAATGGAGACGCTCGCCGACCAGACACCCTGCGCAAGAAGCGAAGTTGTGACATGAGCCCCCTGGCCGGTACGCTCACGACGATACAGCGCCGTCACAATGGCTGAATACAAACCAACGGCTGTGGCATTGTCCCCGCTGCCGGCGACCGGCCAAGTCGGCGGGGCGCCGGCATCACGCGTCATTGACAATAGGCCGCTTCGTGCCCAGTAGGCTGTGATGTCGAATCCTGGCAAATCGGCGTCCGGGCCTTTTTCTCCGAAGCCGGTGAGATCGGCATAGATCAGGCGCGGATTGAGTGGCAATACATCCTCATACTCAAGGCTCAGGCGCTTTCGCGCTGGGTGCGGTGTATTGACGATCAGCACGTCCGCCCACTTCACCAACCGCTCGAGCACTTGCCGAGCGCCCGGAGACTTCAGATCGAGGGTGATGCCTCGTTTGTTGCGGTTGGCCAAATGCCACTGATAGGGCTCCTTGGCCTGCGGCTGCGGCGGAAGCTTGTGAGCCCTTCTCCAAGAGTCCCCTGCGGGTGGCTCAACCTTGATCACGTCGGCGCCAAAATCGGACAAGATCACGGCGGCACTAGGACCCGCAATAAAACTCGCCATGTCGACGACCTTCAAGCCCGAAAAGATGTTGTCGCTGGCCACGGGGAGTTCCTTAAGTTGATACGCGCCAAAGATTTCTAAAGTCCACGAAACTGAGGCCCACGCTTCTCGAGGAAGGCCGCCGTGCCCTCGTGTTTGTCTTGGGTCGCGGCGCAGAGGCCGAAATAGGAAGCTTCCAGCAGCAACCCCTCGTTCTGACTCCCATCGAGTCCGCTGTTCACGGCCTGCAGGGCGAGCCTTAAAGCAATCGGAGCGTTGCCTGCCATCTTGTTGAGGATCGCCACTGCGCGTGAGATCAGGTCCGCCGACGGAACGACTTCGTTGACGAGGCCGATTCGGTAGGCTTCTTGCGCTGAAATCATTTCCCCGGACAGGATGAGATGCAGGGCGCGGCCCTTTCCAACCAATCGCGGTAGACGCTGGGTACCGCCACCGCCTGGTATGAGTCCGAGGGTGACCTCAGGCTGGCCAAAGCTCGCACTCTCCACCGCGATCCTTAAGGTACACGCCATCGCAGTCTCGCAGCCGCCACCCAACGCAAAGCCATTAATCGCGGCAATCACGGGTTTTCCGAGGTTCTCTATAAGATCGAGGACTGCCTGTCCGAAGCGGCTGGCTCGCTCCGCCTCGACCGCGCTCGCTTGCGCGAGCTCGCCAATATCAGCGCCCGCAATAAAGGCTTTGTTGCCGGCGCCGGTGAGGATGACCCCGCGAACCGTTTCATCCGACTGCGCATCCTCGAAGGCTGTTCGTAGGTCCTGCCAGGTGGGCGTATTAAGGGCATTGAGTACTTTGGGCCGATTGACCGTTACATACGCAATGGCACCTCTCTTCTCGTAGGTGACATTCGCGAGCGTCGAGACCGCCGCGGGCGATGCGGCAGGGAGGGCATTGGGCGAGTCCTGCGAGGATGCCGGTGGCATGTTCACGTCCCAATTGAGCGAAAGGCGTTTGAGAAATGTCGCATCGTTTTAGATAAAGGCGCTGAGACCCGTGATGGCCTTGCCGACGATCAGATTCTGCATCTGATACGTCCCCTCGTA
Organism: uncultured Gammaproteobacteria bacterium; assembly: GCA_963702735.1. GTDB lineage: Bacteria > Pseudomonadota > Gammaproteobacteria > Steroidobacterales > Steroidobacteraceae > Bog-1198. Next base: position 53,379 of record CAVPDW010000008.1, read on the forward strand.
TGAATACAGTGCTTCGCAGTCGGCGAAGAAACGCGCCACCTTGAAGTCCGCGACGATGCCGTTTCCACCGACGAGCTCGCGCGCCCAAGCAACAGTTTCCCGACATTTCGCAGTTGCAAACGCCTTGGCAAGCGCTGCGTGTGCGTCGGACAGTTTCCCTTCGACATGCAATTGGGCCTGACGCAGGATCAAGCACTGGGACGCCGTGATGTTGGCGATCATTTTAGCGAGCAAGTCTTGCACCAATTGGAATGATGCGATGGGTCTGCCAAACTGCATCCGCTCTTGGCTGTACTTCAGTGCCGCTTCATAGGCGCCCATCGCGCACCCGGTCGCCATCCACGCAACTGCATAGCGTGTCATCTTAAGAACCCGGGCGGTATCTCGGAACGCGTTACCGCCTTGAAGACGATTGGCTTCCGCCACTCGCACATCCTTGAGCGTGATATGACCGTTCTGGACAATTTTGAGTGAGGTCTTGTTCTGAATCTTCTCGACGCTGAAGCCCGGCGTGATCTTGTTCTCAACGATGAAACCCTTGACTTGGTTATCGGCCAGATCACGCGCCCAGATGATCGCGACATCGCACCACGGTGCATTGCCAATCCAGCGTTTCTCGCCATTGAGAGTCCAAGTGTCGCCCTCGCGCTTCGCCGTCGTCGTCAGCCCGCCGGAGGCGCCCGATCCCACCTGCGGCTCGGTGAGACCAAAGCAGCCAATCTTCTCGAATCGTGCCATCGGTGGCAGCCACGTTTGCTTCTGCTCGTCTGATCCATCGATATAGATGGACCCCATCGCGAGACCGTTATGAACTCCGAGGAAAGTCGCGAACGAAGGATCAACGCGCGCAGCCTCCATCTGTGCGAAGCCCACCAATGCCAAGCTTCCTCCCGCGCACCCGTAGCCTTTCATCCCCAATCCACCGATACCCAACTCCTTAACGGCCGGCAACAGCTCGAAGGGGAACGCGTCTTCTACCCAATACTTCGTCACGACTGGCGCGACCCGGGCCTCCATGAAGGCGCGCAGGCGCTTCAGAGTGACAAGTTCCTCAGCCGCCAAGGTCTCATAGACCTCGTAGAAGTCGCTGTTAGGCTCGGGCAGGGGCTTGCCTGGTTTCACTGCGGGCATAGTCAATTGCCTTCTCCTGAAATGGGATGACAGCCTACGGACTCGTTGCCGAAGGTAACCTCGCCGCTTCCGACACCTGTCAAATTCATGCAGGGAGCTCGAGGTAGGCGATGCCGGAGAGATTCCCTTGTGCGACCAGCAGAGTCTTCTGCTCTGATCCATCCAGATTGGCGCTGTACACCGATCCCCCAAGGTCGGTGATGAACATTCGCCCGCCTTTGCGATCAAGAGCGAGCCCTATGCCCTCCATCAAGTGGGAAACGAGGATTTCTGGCTCCTGGCGGATTCCTGAGGCGGAATCCATCGGCGCTCGGTTCACCGTGTTGCCGCGAGGAGGATCGCCGCGGTCCGTCCAGTACATCAACCGGGTTCCCAAATCGAGCTCAAGATCGATCGGTTCCGGCAAGTTTTCATAGAGCAGCTCGATGTCCTGGCGGTCATGGGCGCTCTGACCTGCGGGAATATCGAGATTTGCGCGAAGGATGCAGCCGTCCCCGGCATTGTCGCCGCCCTTTTGCGTCCAATAGAATTTGCCACCAGCAGAATCGATGGCGATTCCCACGCACCACTTCTTCGGGTCGGATCCCGGACGCGTGTCACCTTGACTCGTGTCCACCAAGGTCTCAATTGCAGAACCATCGAGGCTGGCTCGCATGACGCGCATGCCTTCGCGGTCCGACCAGTACAGCTTGCCTTGTGCCTTGTCCATCGCGAGCTGCTTGGGCGTAAACGTGCCGCCCGGGGAAACAATGGTGGCCATGTGTTTCCCGTCGAGATCGGAGCGGAGAATGGAACCGTCATTGACCTTCGGATTGCCCATGTTGGTCCAGTACAGATATCCCGCTTCAACGTCGACGGCCAATCCGTCAGGGAGTTTTCTTCCTTCCTGAATAAGGACCTTCAAATCCGAACCATCCGAATTCACGGACAACACCCGGCCCGCACCAAGGTCCAGAAAAAAGAGACGCCCCGATGCTGCACTCGCATTTGCTAGCTTGCTCGCAGGCTTGGAGACGATAGTGCTCATGTGCGAGTGTCTCTCAGTGTCAGAAGTGAGCAGGTGGTTTGCCTGCGCTTATCATTCTTGCGCGTAAGCGGCAGCGAGAGAATCACCCGAAAGAGTGAGGGAGCCTTTACCTCAGTATTGAATCGTGGGCGGCGGAACTTCCGCACAATTCAAGATGTTCTGATCCTCGTATAATTTCGAGAGCCCCACTGCCAGCAAGTCGTGTTCTATCCCCATAAAGCCCTGAAGGACCGAGGAGAGATTCAACACCAGAGTCTGTCGCTCTATAGGATCGCGGGTATCCTCAAGCGCGCTCCACCAAGTCAGTATTTGATCAACTTCCGCATCCTCAAAAAAAACGGAACCATTGTTTGCAACTGACGTGAGGATCACGGGCTCGGCGCCTTGACTTTGCGCAATTGCTTTTCACTCGGACATCGCATGGTCTGGTAGAACAAACATGAATTCTTCAGCTGTTAAATGTCTTGTAGATTCATGCGCTGATTTTGTCACTTCAATCATTCGAGGTGCCCGCATCTAGGCGGAGGTATAGCATTTGTAGACTGTTTTGGAATTGGGCTATCCCACAGCGTCTGCATGTCGGCCAGTCCGTTCGCCCATTTGCCGGCTTTGCCGCGTCGAAGATGAACGGCAACCTTCTGTTTTATTTAGAGTCCGCTTTAATGGGCGACCCCGCCGCCAAGAGGGTTACAGTCAACCCGGGGTGCCAAGGTGCACGTCGGTACTAAGCGGAGTAGAATTGACACGGAGATCAACCCGCAGACGTGACCAATGATGGCACCCATCCGGATCCTGTCGGTAGACGATCACCCCCTGCTGAGGTCGGGGATCAGCGCGCTGCTCGTCACCCAATTGGACATGCAACTGGTCGGCGAGGCCGCCAATGGCAAGGAAGCCGTACAGCTTCATCGACAGCTCAATCCGGATGTGACGTTGATGGACCTTCAGATGCCCGACATGAGCGGCTTGGATGCCATCATCGCCATACGAAGTGAGCAGCCCGAAGCACGCATCATCGTACTCACGACTTACGCTGGTGATGTGCTTGCTCAGCGCGCGTTGAAAGCCGGTGCAAAGGCCTATGTGCTCAAGAGTCTGGTTAGGACAGAGATACTGGACACGATTCGCGTGGTTCACGGAGGAGAGAAGCGCGTGCAGCCGGATGTGGCCGCGGAGATGGCCAAGCATACGGCGGATGTCGCATTGACGGTTCGCGAATTGGAAGTTCTTAACTGGGTCGCATCCGGTTATGCGAACAAGGAGATTTCTAAGCGGCTATACATCAACGAGCAAACCACCAAAACGCATGTCAAGAACATTTTGGCAAAACTTGGCGCGAGAGATCGCACACATGCGGTGAGCTTGGGCGTTAAGCGTGGAATCATCTCGCTTTAGGCGAATCGGTAGCCGCCAAATCACTCTTTTGGGGGGTGTCTCCCGCGTGCGACTCGCTCCAATACTATGGGGTGCAAAGGTTGTACTCAACTTTCCCCAATTCTTGGCCTGGAGTTGGGTTGTTGATACTTCGCCTGGCAGCGGCGTACTCGCTGGCAAATGGAGGACACTTGGTGATTGGCTTCGGCAACTCTGCCAGTCTGGCCGAGCGATGTTTGCTCGACGGCGTGATAGTGCTTGTTTCGATAGGGCTTTGGACCCCGATCGTTGCCTTTGCAGAAACGGCGATCCAGATTAACCGATTTATGCTGGCGTACCCCGCCGACCCGTCTTTACTGGTGACGGCTGCCATGGGGTTCTCGCTCGCCTTGCTTGGGCCGGGAGCCTGGTCCTTGGATGCGCGCCTATTTGGCCGAAAGCGGATCGTCTAGTTAATTTGTGTGTGAATTCAGTATGGACGGAGTGTGACAATTGGCGTCATTTGCCGGTCATTTCCCACTGACGGCTACCCTTGGACGGCGTTCACTCGCAGCACGCGACATTTCCGGCTCGCCATGTTGCGGCTGGTCCCGGCCTACCCCCAGTCGTAACGCGGCATTCGCGTAAGCGGTCATGACACGTCGGCTTCCAGGGAAGTGGCTTGCGATTGCCGCGATGCTTTGGTGCGGCTGCGCCACCGCACTCAGTCCTGATCTGACCCTAAAAGCGGCGCGGCACACGGCGTGGGGCCCCAATCAAGGTGCGCCGCTCGGGGGTGCCGTCGCTTTGGCGCAAACCCTCGATGGCTATCTTTGGATTGCGGGTCCCAGTGGGTTGTTTCGGTTCGACGGAATTGCATTCGAGCGGATCGAGCTGCCGCATGATCCTAAGCTTTCATCCTTGAGCCTAATGTCCGTTTTCGCATCGCACGACGGGAGCCTTTGGGTTGGCTTCACCTTTGGGGGCGTTGCTCAGCTTAAGGACGGACGGTGGCGCGTATTCGCCGCCAGCGATGGCATTCCGATGAGTACGCCCTGGCTGTTTGCCGAAACGCAGGACACGAAAATATGGGTCGCGACGAGTAACAACGTCATTCAGTTTGACGGTACTCATTGGACGGCGGTGGGGTCCAAAATGGGGCTCTCGTCGAACAACAATCCAATCCTGTTTGTCGACAGCCAAGGAACGGTCTGGGCCGGAGGAGAAACCGCGCTCTACTTTCTGCGATCCGGCGAGCGGCAATTCCACCCCCTTCCGGTCGCGGTGCGTGCTCCGTGGGAAGGCAACAATATGACGGAATCGAGCAGCGGCACCGTCTGGTTGGACACCGGCTACGAGTTGGTTCCGGTTGCCCAGAATCCTCCTTCCGGCAGGCCCTTGAGTTCCTCGCGCGGAGGGGCCGTCTTCGATCACGACGGCACGTTGTGGGCGACCACGGATGGTTTGCGTCGGATTGCCCATCCGGAACGCCTGCCCCTGGGAATCCCGGTTCACACTGACAGCCAAGTCGATACCTACCTTGATTCCGACGGACTGACATCACGAACAGTATTTGCGTTTCTAGTCGACCGGGAGGGCAACGTTTGGATCGGCACGACACAAGGGATTGATCGCTTCTCAGAACCCGTTTTGCAGGCCCCACTGCAATCGGCCGACAGCCTGAAAATGGTCCCGCGAATTGTTGTCGCAGGTGTAACTCCTGCCGACGACACCGGAGCAGTTTGGGTCACGAACGGTCTTGACGCAGTCGTGCGCTACGAGAATGGGAGAATTGGCTCGCCCATCCTGAATCAGAAGGTTGAGGCTCTGTTCCGCAGTGCCGATGGCACGGCGTGGTTTGGTGGCTTCAACTCACTCTGGAGCGAACGTCAAGGTCAACTCACACAGGTCTCGCCGCCCGTTCCAAACCTCAACACCCAAGCGATCGCACTTGACAAAGAGGGCGCACTCTGGGCATCGCTCTCGGCTGGCGTTTTCCGGCGAAAGGATGGATCGTGGGTGCGAAACGGTGGGATTGCGACACTTCCCCGAAGCTGGGCCATCACCATCGTGCCTGACCGGCGTGATCGTCTGTGGCTCACCTATTCGAATGCGTCCGTCGCCGCGCTCAAAGGAGAGCAGGCTCGAATCTACGGAGCGAGCGATGGCCTGGCTATCGGCAACGTCACGGCGATCTATTCGGGGCGGTCAGAGGAGTGGTTCGGCGGCGACTTCGGCCTGGCGCGGTTCGATGGGGAGCGATTTCAGGGTATCCGGCCGGCGCCCGAGCTGTCTCTCGAGGGCATCACGGGCATCGTCGAGAGCAGCGATGGCGATGTCTGGCTCAACTGCCAGTCCGGAATAGTTCACATTGCAGCGAGCGAACTTCAGCGCAGCCGACAGGATGCCGGCTATCGCGTCAGCGGTGAGACCTTCGGCGCGGCGGATGGCATCGTGGGAAGTGCTGCAACGATGCGCCCATTGCCGACCGCGATCGTTGCAGGAGACGGCAAACTCTGGTTCTCCACGAGTGGAGGCATCTACGGCATAGATCCGAAGCATCGGGTTCGTAACGGCGTACCGCCAACGGTGCTGGTACGGAGCCTGAATTTGGGCGGTCATTCGTTAGACCCGATTGTCGGAATGGTACTTCCCACCTACACGAGCGCGGTTCGTTTCGATTACATCGCGCTCAGTCTAACGAAGCCCGAAAAAGTACGTTACCGCTATCGGCTGGAAGGAGTCGATGGCGACTGGCGGGAGATGACTGAGGCACATCAGGCGCTTTATTCGAAACTTCGCCCTGGGCGTTACACCTTTCGGGTCATAGCCGCGAACAATGATGGCGTGTGGAGCGAGTCGGGCGCCTCGCTGAGCTTCACGATCCCGAGAGCGTTTGCACAAACCGGCTGGTTCAGCGCTTTGTGTGTAATGGGGGCCCTGGCAGTCATTTGGATTCTTCTGCGGTTGCGCGTTATGCAGGTCAGGCGGCGTCTCGAGCAGCGGATGGAAGATCGACTCGTTGAGCGGACCCGAATCGCCCGAGAGTTACACGATTCGCTGCTCCAGGGTTTCCAGGGACTCATGTTTCGGTTGCAGGCAGTGCGCCAGCTGTTGCCCGGCCGTCCGAGCGACGCGGCTGCGTTTCTGGACTCTGCCATGCATGCGGGCGATGTCGCCATCGGAGAGGGACGCCATGCCGTGCAGAACCTACGATCTGCGCCCACAGACGATAGCGACCTCACGACTGCCTTGAGCGCCATGAGGGGCGAGATCGATGCATCGATCAATGTAGCAACGCGACCCGAGTACAAGGTTGTTGTCGAAGGCCGACAACGGGAACTCAAGCCCGCCGTGCGTGATGATGCATACCGTATTGCGCGCGAGGCGGTCTGCAATGCTTATCAGCATGCAAAAGCAACCCACATCGAGGTTGAGCTGACTTTCGGAGAATTGGATCTCACGATTCGTGTTCGTGACGATGGCATCGGCATCGAAGCCCAGATTCTCGAGCAGGGCCATCGGCCCGGACATTGGGGCCTTCCGGGAATGCGCGAACGCGGCGAGGAGTTCGGGGGCTTCCTGCAGGTGTGGAGTGATGGGAAAGCCGGTACGGAAGTCGAGCTGCGCATTCCGGCCGCGATCGCATATGCGGTCCTCCCGGCGAGGCTGCTTGATCGACTCAAGGCTTACGCGGGGACCAAAAGGCAGTATTTCTTTCGATAGTCTGGGAGAGCCGGCCATTCAATGCGCTCTCGCGCCGCCACTCCGTTTAGCCCATGGGTCACGTGGCTTTTTTCATTGGTCTCCAATGAACGCCATCGTTTTCACTCCAATGGGGGATGGATCAACGCCGCACCGTCGCCGAATACTTTCAATCGGTCATCCATGGCGAGGGTCCGCATTGTCCAGGAAGCTCCTTTCGGCGAACCCCGCGCGCATCGGACGGTTTGATGGACCCCCGAAGGACGATGCTGTTTCCGCTTCGCTGGTGGACGGAACACCCCATGCCCTCAAGAACCAGTTGATTGATCTTCTGGGCAAGGAGAGTGTCCTTCACAGGACCATTGACCTGGTGCGTTACGCCTCCGATGCGAGCCCGTATCGGCTTGTTCCTCAGGTGGTCGTGTTGCCCAAAACGACCGATGACATGATCAAAATCTTCCGCTTTTGCCGCGAGACCGGGCGTCATGCCACCTTTCGCGCGGCCGGTACCAGTCTCAATGGCCAGTCCCAATCTGATGACATACTGATTGATGTGCGCCGACATTGGTACGGCACCAAGATCGAGGATGACGGTCGCCGCGTCCGCGTAAAGCCCGGGACGATTCTCGGCCATATCAACGCACGACTACAACGCCACGGTCGTCGAGTGGGTCCAGACCCTGCCAGTTCGCACGCCTGCACCATCGGGGGCGTCATTGCTAATAACTCTGGTGGCATGCGCTGTACCGTGCACAAGGATGCTTACCATACCGTTTCCGAGCTGACTTTCGTCACCCCATCCGGGGCCTTGATCAACACCTCGCAACCTGACGCAGAAAATACTTTCGCGCGGGCCGAGCCCGTGCTCGCGGCGGGATTGCTCGAGTTGCGCAAGGAGATTCTCGCAGACCCCGCGCTGACGGATCGCATTCGTCGCAAGTACTCGATCCGCAATACCCATGGCTTTCGGCTCTGCGCGTTTTTAGATGGCGAGACCCCGCTCGCCATATTCAGGCGTCTACTTGTCGGCTCAGAAGGCGCACTGGCCTTCATTGCCGAAGCGGTGTTGAACACCGTCGAGGCGCCTGCAGTGACCAGCGTTGCCTGGATTCCGGTGTCCACGATCAATGAGGCCATTGCGCTTGTCCCCGGTCTCGTCAAACTCGGCGCCTCTGCCGCCGAATTGATGGTCGCCCCCGCCTTGACCGCCGCCGGCAATGCTTTCGCAGAGACACCCTCCTACTGGAAAAGCCTGGACCCCAAAGCCGCTGCGCTGCTTGTCGAGGTCGGCGCAGAGAACCTGGACTCACTTGACCAGAAGCAGCAGCAGGTGATCAATCTCGTCAGCACTGCTTCTCTCATCGCGCCGGTGGAATTTACGAGCGTTACCGAGGCGGTCGAGCTCGCCTGGCACGTGCGGGAAGGCCTTCTTGGGTTGATCGGCAAGAATCGACCGGAGGGCTCGACCCTCATCACCGAGGATGTCTGTTTTCCTCCCGAGCGATTGGCGCAAGGCGCGCACGATTTACAGCAGCTTCTTGCCAAGCACGGGTTCATTCCGGGCGTGGCGGGACACGCCGCACACGGGAACTTGCATTTTACCCTCGTCGCCGATCTCGGTCGCGCCGAAGGGCTGTCTCGCTATGCAGCCTTCATGACCGAGTTGGTCGATCTCGTCGTCAAGAAGCATGACGGTTCCTTAAAAGCCGAACACGGAACGGGGCGCAATATGGCGCCGTTCGTGGCACCCGAGTGGGGCGATAAGGCAACCGAGATCATGTGGCGCCTCAAGAGGCTCGCGGATCCGCAGGGTATCTTGGCGCCCGATGTCATTTTGACAAGGAACCTCAACCTGCATCTGGAGAATCTCAAGTCTTTTCCGCAGATCGAATCGATCACCGGCTCCTCGCAATGCATCGAGTGCGGCTTTTGCGAACCGGTCTGTCCCAGTCGCAATGTCACCATGACACCGCGTCAAAGAATCGTGCTGCGACGGGAGATGGCCCGTCAGCCGCCGGGTTCCGCAATGCTGGCGCAACTCCAGAAGGAGTATCAGTACGATGGGATCGAGACCTGCGCCGGCGATGGCACCTGTGCTATCCCATGTCCGATCGGAATCAACACCGGCGCGCTCATCAAGCAGTTCAGGGCACTCGAAAATGGCCCCAAGGCGGATGCGACCGCGCTGCGCCTCGCGCGCAACTGGAAGAGCGTCGAGAAGTTGTCGCGGGTGAGCCTACGAGCCGCGCACGCATTTTCATCGATCTTTGGCGTCAAGCCCTTAACCGCGCTCACCGCGGCGGCGCGATATTTTGTGAGCCCCGACTTGATGCCCGCCGTTCCTGGCCCGATGCCGCGCGCGGCGGGCGGACTGCCCACAACCAGTCGACAAGGCGCATCGGCGGTGTATTTTTGTGCCTGCATCAACCGAATGTTCGGTCGCGATCCGAGCAAACCATCGGAACCGTCGCTCCCGCAAGCCCTTGTGACCTTGTCCAGCCGTGCCGGTAAGCCATTATGGATTCCGCCCGATGTGGCCGGTCTTTGTTGCTCAACCCCGTGGAAGTCCAAAGCGTATGGGCGGGGCCATGAGTACATGGCGCGAGCGATGGGGGAGGCGATGGTACGTTGGAGTGATGGAGGCGCCTTGCCCATCGTCGTGGACGCCGCATCCTGCACCCTCGGCTTGAAAGAAGATATTGGCCCCCTTCTATCGCCGGACCTGAAGAAGCAGTACGAGAATCTTAAGATCATCGACTCAATCGCATGGTGTCGGGATCTGATGCCGAGTCTCACCATCTCGCGCACCTTGCCTCGCGTCGCGGTGCATCCCACCTGCTCAACGACACACTTAGGTCTTGCCGGCGCGCTCAAGGAGATTGGCGCTCATCTCGCCCGCGAAGTCGAAGTGCCGGTAGGCACTACCTGTTGCGGTACCGCCGGCGATCGAGGGCTGCTGCATCCAGAACTGGTGCGTTCGGCCACACGTGAGGTGCGCGCTGTGCTCGATGAGGCACCTTGCGATGCCTACATTTCGGCCAATCGGACCTGCGAGATGGGGCTTCGTCACGCCACCGGGCGACCTTATGAGTCCTTTGTGTTCTTGTTGGAAGAGCTGAGTCGCCCCCGAGCCAGCGGACAGTGACCGACCAGGAGTGATTCCGATGCAGTTCTCAGACTACAAATACTTCCGTTTCAAAATCGATTCTGGTGTGGCGTTCGTGAGCATCGACTATCCCCCGATTAATTTGCTCGACGGGAATCTGTCCACAGAGCTCGACAAACTCGGGCGAGAACTCGAGGTGGACGAGTCGGTGCGGGTGATCGTGCTGCAAAGCGCATTGCCCGATTTCTTCATCGCCCATTCGGGGCTCGGGCGGGTAGGTGCCGCGTCAAAGAACGTGTCTCATACCCGCTCTTTTCGCCTGACGCAGATGATTGGTGAGCGATTTCGGAACATGCCCAAAGTTACCATCGCGAAGGTTGAGGGCCGGTGCCGCGGTGGGGGCAGTGAGATTGCGCTCGCGGTGGATATGTGTTTTGCCGCTACGGGAAAAGCGCTCTTTGGGCAACCGGAGGTGGCCGTGGGCCTGGTACCCGGGGGCGGCTCCACACAACGACTGCCGCGACTCATTGGGCGGGGACGTGCCTTGGAGGTACTGCTGGGCTGCAATGACTTGACGGCGGAAATGGCGGAGCGATACGGCTACATAAATCGCGCCTTACCACCCGATGAGTTGACTCCTTTTGTCGAGGCACTGGCGCACCGCATCGCTTCATTCCCCTCACATGCGATCGCGCACGCGAAGGCCGCAGTCGACATCGGCGCATTCGGTTCGCTCGCGGAAGGATTGCTGGTGGAGGCGCACGAATCGGACTTGAGCGTCGCGAGCGAGGTGACCCAAGCCCGGGTGAAAGAGGCGCTCAAGGTGGGAGCCGAGACCTATGAAGGCGAGCTCGATATGGCATTCATATCCCAGTTATCACCGGCGAAGTAGGCCGAGCGCGCGAGGTCGCAGCGCCGATCGGCATTTAAGGAGAACTATGCGCATCATCCATTTCGAAGAGGCGGGACAGGCCGGCATTGCGGCGGATGATGGCTCGGGCTGGCATGGGCTGACCGAGCGGGAGGCCGGATTTCCAGGCACTTTGCCCACGCTAATCGCCCAAGGCGTCGATCTACTCGCGGCAGGCATGGCACTCCTCAAGAAGCGGGAGATACGCTTGGAGGCGGTTCGAGTACTTCCACCAGTCCCCAAGCCTCCGAAGATTCTCTGCGTCGGTCTGAACTACGACGATCATCTCGAGGAGAGCGGTCTTAAGAAGCCGGTTTACCCTGAGATCTTTGCACGCTACGCGACCAGCCTCATCGCGCACGGCGATCCCATCCGCCGGCCACCGGAATCGGTGACGCTTGATTATGAGGCGGAACTCGCGGTGGTGGTCGGGCGGGGAGGGCGACGCATCGCACATGGCCAGGCCCTGAACCACGTGGCCGGTTACTCTTTGTTCAACGATGCGACCATTCGTGAGTTCCAACTGCGCACACCGCAGTGGACCATGGGCAAGAATTTCGATGGCACAGGAGGCTTCGGTCCTTGGTTGGTGACCCCGGATGCTGTGCCGCCTGGTGCTCACGGCCTAACGATCGAGGGCCGCTTGAATGGTCGGGTTATGCAGCAGTCAAACACGGCGAAACTCATTTTCGGCGTGGCCGATCTCATTGCGATGATCAGTGTCGCCATGAACCTCGAAGCTGGAGATGTAATTATCACCGGCACACCGGGCGGAGTAGGGGCGGCGCGAAAGCCGCCGATCTACATGAAAGCGGGCGATGTCTTTGAGGTGGAAATTGAGCGGCTTGGGGTGCTGACCAATCCCGTACACGACGAGTGAAATAAACGACGGCGCCGAATGCCGCGACTTCGCAATCGCCGGGGACCGTTCGCGCAACGGTCCGATTGACTGGTTGCTGCAAGTCGCTCACCGAGATGCCGACGGTGAGGGACCCGCACAGGCGTGCGGCCACGAGAATTGATCGGTACCAGCCCTTAGGGGGACCGCGTCGCAACGATCTCGTGTTGGCAGGGCAATTGGGTTGAAGTTCGCCCGGGGGGCCTCGCTGTCTTCTTCGGAGACGCCAAAAATCACTCAAAAGAGGCATGGCCGGTAGGTATCCGGGCCCCGCACACTGCCACAATCTCAGGCGTAAACAGGGTAACTGATGATGCCTCGCGCAAGAGTGAGTTCGCGGCCACAGAGCGGGGACGCCGTATTGCTTTCCCTTGGACTGGTGATGGTATGGGGCTTGTCAGGCTGTGATGGGTCCCCCTCGAGAAACATCCTGGGCTCCTACTTTCCCTCCTGGATGGTGTGCGCAATCGCGGGCATCGCGATCGCGGGCATCGCACGAATGATTTTTAAGTCGACGGGTCTCTTGCAGGAGTTGCCAGTCCCCTTCGTGGTGCTCCTGGCGATCGGTTGCGCCGCCACCTTCTCGCTGTGGCTTCTGTGGCTTGCATAAAATGAGCGAACACAGCACGACTCGCGGCAAGCTCATCGCGGCCCTCGCGATCCTGGCGGCACTCATTCTCGGCATCGCGGTGATCTTTGTCATCGATCAACGGCCGCGTACGCACGATGCACGTATTTTTGCGTATAGCGCAACCATGGCCTCGGAGATCAATGGTCGGATCATCAAAGTGCTGGTCAGCAATGACCAGACGGTTAAGCAGGGAGATCCACTTCTTCAGATCGATCCGAAGCCCTTTGAACTGCAGCTGCAACAAGCGCGCGCGCAAGTGGCGGCGCTCAAGGCGCAAATCGCGCTCACCGGCCGCCAGGTCACTGCGCAGGGCTCCGGTGCTCAAGCCGCCGAGAGCCAGGTACATCGCGCGCGGGAACAGCTATCACTGGCTGAACAAACGCGAAAGCGTTTGGAACCGCTGGTGGGGCCTGGCTATGTAACGCAACAGCAGCTGGATGAGGCCCGCACCAACGAGACCAGCGCGCTCGCGACTGTGGATGCGTTGACGAAAAGTGCCGTGCAAGCGCACGAGGCGATCGGAGATACCTTGAGTCTGGAGGCGCAGCTCGAAGGGGCGCAGGCCAGCGAGGGGTTGGCGGCTCGCAACTTAGATCTCACCACACTCCGGGCTCCTTTCGATGGGATTGTGGTGGGCCTGCAGCTCGCAGAGGGTTCCTTTGCATTGTCCGGCCGACCCCTCTTCAGTTTGATCAAGTCCAACGCCTGGTATGCCATTGCGGACTTCCGTGAGACCGAGCTTCCCCGTATTGCCGTCGGGGATCGTGCGACGGTGTGGACAATGGCCCGAAGCAACGTCGCGTTTGAGGGCGTGGTTATCAGCTTAGGCGCTGGTGTGCAATCCGCCGATTTGGATGGTCCTGATTTGCCAAAGACAGGGCGAGACCTCAACTGGGTCGTGGTCGCTCAGCGCTTTCCGGTCTGGGTGCGGCTCGATCATCCGCCGGAGGAAGCGATGCATGTCGGAATGACCGCCTCCGTCAGGGTTCATCATGTCGGCGCGCGCTGAGATTACACACACCAGCGGCTTTTTTGCCTGGCTATCGTATGAACTCGCACCGAAGGATGGGCGCGGCGGGGCCATCCTTCGCATGGTCATCGCCACCTCCCTGACGGTGGCCATCGCCATGGTGTTCCGGATCCCGGAGCCCGCCTATATGGCCTACATTGTCTTTCTCATCAGTCGAGACGAGCAGACTTCCACGCTGATCTCCGCCGTCGGTGGGCTCGCCGCTGCGACGCTTGCAATCATTCTCACCCTCGGCTTGTCCCTCATAGACCTCGGCGATCCCGCGATTCGCCTGCCCGCCATGGCGGTCGCCACGTTCCTTGCGATGTATACCGTGCGGGTGTTCGCGTTGGGACCGATTACCTATCTCGCCGGGTTCGTGATTGTGTTACTGCAATCGGTAGTCGATCAGGTGCCGAGCCCCGAACAATTGACCCGCATCACGCTCTGGGTATGGGTGCTCTTGTTCGTGCCCATTATAATCACGCTGATTTTAAACACGCTTTACGCGCCCAGTGTGGAGCTTCTCAGGAACCGTGAGTTCAAACGAATCTTGGGCGTAGTCGCTTCCGCACTACGGCAGTCGACGGATCGGATTCCTTTAGATCGCTTGCGGGAACGAGTGGTGGAACTGCTCGACAAGAAAGCACATGCGCCGGCGCCGGGGCAAATGAGGGCCCTAGCAAACAAAGCTGTGCTCGGTGAGCTGCTGAATCTGTTGGTGCTCTTGGAAGCCGCCTCACCGGAGCTCCTCGCACGCCGCGGGAAGGATTGGGCCGCCCAGCTCGATGAGACGCGAAAAGCGGTCGGCGGGCCCCTGCCGCTTCCGGGTTCCGTCCGCACCCCACCGCGCCCGCCCGACGTCGATCCCACCGCCCTCGCCATCGATGAGACGATCGACGCGTTGTTGCGCGCATTCGAAAACGATACGCCGGCGGCCGAAGCTCCCAAGAAACCCCTGCTTGCCAAGGATGCGACCACCAATGACGCGCACTGGCAGTTTGCATTGAAGGTCACCTTCGCGGTGATGATTGTTTACGCCATTTACACGTTGCTCAATTGGCCTGGGCTTCGCACGTCCATCGTGACCTGTTTTTTTGTGGCCCTTGGCAGCTTGGGTGAAACGGTGCACAAGCTGACCTTGAGACTTTCTGGCGCCCTTTTGGGAGGCGTAACCGCGGGGTTGTGCATCGTCTTCGTCCTGCCGTACCTCACCGATATAGGGCAGCTGTGTCTGTTGATCGCGATCGTCTCCGGCGCCGCGGCCTGGCTCGCCACCAGTTCCGAGCAGCTCGCCTATGCCGGCTTGCAGATGGCGTTTGCTTTCTTCTTGGGGATGCTGCAGAGCTACGCACCGGCTAACGATCTCACCGTCCTGCGCGACCGGGTGGTCGGCATCATTTTGGGGAACGTGGTGATGACGATTGTCTTCAGCACACTTTGGCCACAATCGGCCGCAGTGCGCGTGCGACTCGCCATCGCACAGGTGCTCCGCGCACTCTCAACGCTGCTCCTCTCAAAGGCGAATGCCAGCGCGAATCGCGAACAGGCCGCGCGGGGACTGGTGACTGCTGAGCATTTTCGCACCTTGCGTGGCTTTGAGCTGCAGCTGGTCCCTGGTCACACGCCGGTGGAGCGGATTGTCGATTCTCTTCAGGCGCTGGCCGTCCTGGAGGGTCGGATCTTTGTTTCGATAAGTCCCGCGCTCTTGACGGCGTATGCCGAGGAGGACCGACATGCACTGTCGCAGTGGGCGAGTGAAGCTGCATCCGCCGCGGAATCCGGGACTCATTGGCCGCCACCGCCAACACTTCCGACATTCTCCGCCAAGATCAACGATGTGATGGCCGCGGCACGTGCGGCGGTAGAGACGGCGCCCATTCAGGATCGACCGTGAACGCGCGTTTTTGTTTGGCGAAAATACTGGGAACTGGTATAGCGCTCTGGGCTCCCTGGCTCCCCGTGATCGCAACGGCTCAAGCGCCACCCTCGCCCGAGCATTCGTGGGACATACCGAGCGATGCGATAGAGCGGGCAAGCAAAATGGCAGGGCAGGAGAGTGAAGTTCCAACCAGTCACCCCTACGACCTGGTGCAATTGATCGATCTGGCCGAACGCCGCAGTCCTGAAACTCGCATCGCCTGGGAGCAAGCGCGCGCGGCGGCCGCGGCCGTTGGGCTCGCCGAAGCGGCGTACTTGCCGCAGTTAACCTTTCAAGCATTGGGCGGTTTCGAGCACACGCCGCTTCCGGCCCCGAAGGACTTGGTGCCGAAGGGCTACTTTGTCTCCGACAGCCGTGAGGTGCTGCCCTCCATCGCGCTCAAATGGCTTCTGTTTGACTTTGGACGTCGTCGCGCGGCGCTCGATGCGGCCAAGAGTGATTCCTTCGTGGCGAATGTCGCTTTCACCGGCGCTCATCAACAGCTGATTCTCTCCGTGTCTCAGACCTATTTCGCGCTGAGCGCCGCGCGGGGCCGACTACGCGCCGCACGCCAGGCACTGACCACCGCACTGACCACCGAAGATGCCGCCACTGCCAAACGTAACTCGGGTCTTGCGACGATTGTGTCGGTCGCCCAAGCTAAGCGTCAGACGGCGCAGATGCGCTTCTCTGTGGCGGCCGCCGAGGCCAACGAGCGTACAGCCCGTGCCAATCTTATCGCCTCGTTGGGTGTCTCAGCGGCCACAGAGCTTGAGGTCTTGGATTCGAGCGCGATGCCTCTGCCTCGCCAACCCGAGCAAAATGTCACGGCCGTCGTCAACCAAGCTCTCGGTCAGCGTCCCGACATCATCGCGGCCCTGGGCAAAATCGATGTGGCCGAGGCCAACCTGAAGGCCGAACAACGCTCCTACTACCCCATGGTAGAGCTATCCGGCATGGGCTTTCAGAACTTCGGCTCAGTGAGTTCCGATAACAAGCCCTATTCCACCGTCGACAAGCCGGGCGGCTCGCTGCTCCTATCTTTCAGCGTCCCGATATTTGATGGAGGAACGCGCCGCAGCCGCGTATCGATTGCGCGTTCCAGACTGCATGCGGCCGAGGAGGGCTTGGCAAAGACTCAGGATGCGGTCTCGCAACAGGTGGTCAAGGCCTATAACGCTTTGGTCAGCAGCCTTGCGGAATATAACGCGGCCACGACCTATCAGGAGGCGGCGCGCACAGCCTATGAGGCGGCCATGCGATCGTATCAGCAGGGTGTGGGCACCTACACCGATCTTGCCACCGAAGAGAACGCGGTGGTGCAGGCAGAAACTCAAGTTGAGGACAGCCGCGCGGATGCGCACACTGCTGCGGCAGCACTGGCCTTCGCAATGGGCACGTTAAGCGCGCAGCCTGTCACGACTCTTCCGTGAGAGCTTTATTGCGAACCCCGCGGCGTTCCCCGGCGCACGATCCACCTGCGTTCGGCCAAGCGCTCTAATTTCCGGATCAGTGGGTGCGCCC
Organism: uncultured Gammaproteobacteria bacterium; assembly: GCA_963702735.1. Lineage (GTDB taxonomy): Bacteria > Pseudomonadota > Gammaproteobacteria > Steroidobacterales > Steroidobacteraceae > Bog-1198. The sequence goes on from CAVPDW010000008.1 coordinate 70,594, forward strand.
TTTCGACCAACTGCTCCATCTCCTCCGACTGAACCCGAACCATGGCCAGGGCGTATTCGCCTGATCCTGGATTTTGGCTCTTGGCGAGTTCATACAGGTCGCGGGCGCGCTCGAGGCAAATCGTCAGCGTGGTGTACCAGGAGATAAGCTCACGCGGCAGGGGCCGCGGCAGCGCGCCTAGGTTTTGCCCCAGCACCCGGAACACGGGCATGTATTCACGCTCGCTGCGAAATCCACCATAGGGATATGCTTCCTCCGGGGGAGCGTAAGAGGAGATGAGTTTCAGCTGCTTCATGTATTGGGCCGACGCATGATCGCAAATAGCCTCAATCTCGGCTCCCAGTGCCGATGCGACATTTCGTCGTTGAATGCCCCTCTCGATTCGAAGGCGCAGGAGATTTGCAGCAAAGGCCGCAAGGCCGCCCACCAGCCCGCCCACGACGATGCCAGAGATCTGTCCTGTGGAGTAGAACGCCATGATCGTTAGCGCGCGAGTGCGCCGGCCATCACCCGCAACTCGTGAACCTGATGTCGATCAACGCCTGGCGCTCGATTTCCCCAGCTCGATCGGACAAAACTCACCACATCCGCCACCTCCTCATCCGAGAGACGCCATCCAAATGCAGGCATGGCGAACTGAGCGGGCGTGTCGGGGGTCGTGGCGGTGACCGATCCTCCAAGAACGATGGAAACCAAGGAGGTGGCATTGGCCGACTCGATCACGGGATTCCCGGCAAGCGAAGGGAATACGCCTTCATAACCCCGGCCGTCTGGGCGGTGACAGGCCGCGCAATTGTCCAGGTAGGTCATGGCGCCGCGTCGCGTCGCATCGCCCGCGCTGAGCGCCTGCTCAGTCGATCCATCGTAGGCAAAGGCTTGGGACGGCGCGGGATCGGCGATAGTCTTCAGATATTTGGCGGTCGCCTTCGCATCCTCTGCGCTGAGGAACTGGCTTGAATGAATGATGACGTCGGTCATGGAACCAAAGGCTGCGCCCGTGTGATTCACACCCCGGATGAGAAACTGCTCGAGGTCTGACTGCGACCAATCTCGCAACGTCCCGGGTCCGCCGCTGCGCAGGCTGGGCGCATACCAGTTTTCGATCCCTGCACCGGCGAGAAATGCCGCCCCGTCTCTGACGGTTCGGGCTTTCAGTTGCATGCCCATCCCGCGCGAGGTGTGGCACTCGCCGCAGTGTCCCAAGCCCTCGACAAAATAGGCGCCACGCGCGACTTCAGGGTCTCGGCCGCCGTCATCAAAGGGCGCAGGTTTCGGGGCGAAGACCCACCGCCAAATCGCGAGCGGCCAGCGCATCGACAACGGAAAGGGAATCTCCGTCTTGACGTTGGGTACCGCCGCCGGGGTGACACCCTGCTTGAAATAGGCGTAGAGCGCTTCGACATCCTCCGGCTTGGTATTGGCATACGAGACAAACGGCATGGCGGGGTAGAGGGTGTGACCGCGTGATACACCAAAACGCAGCGCCCGATCGAAATCGGCCAGCGTGAACTGCCCAATACCATACCGATCATCCGGAGTGATATTCGTGCTGTAGATGGCGCCGATCGGAGTGCCCATGCGATAGCCGCCGGCGAAGGCGGGCTGTCCAGGGATGCTGTGGCAGGCCGCGCAATCCCCCAACTTCGCAAGATACGCGCCTCGCTCGATGAGGGTCGTAGGCAATTCACGTGGCTGTGCCAGTTTGACACCCGCTGTCGCATTGGAAATCGCAATCACGATGGCACCCAGCACCGCGACTAAGGCAGCAGCCGCGCCGACGCGTAAAACGAGTTGGCGTTGCGTCACGCGGCCACCAGCGGGCCCGGCGACTTCAAGTACGAATCGGTCAGCGCCGCCGCAGAGAAATAGGCCAAGCCCGCGAGCAGGCCGGTCGGATTGTAGGAGATGTTCTGCGGAAAGGCAGACGCACCCAGCACGAACAGATTCGGCACATCCCAGCTTTGGGAATAGCGATTGATCACGCTGTTTGAGGGGTTGCTACCCATGATGGCGCCCCCGGTGGTGTGGGTCGATTGATAGAAGCGCGTGTCAAAGGGCTGGCCCGGTTTCATAACGATGGAGGAGTAGCGCTTGGGGTTGATGACACGCACGATCTCCTCGAGCCGGGCGGAGGAGAAGGCGGCCAATTTATATTCGTTGTCGTGCCAATCAAACGTCATGCGCAGCAACGGCAATCCGTGGGCGTCGCGGTAGGTCGGATCAAGGTCGAGGTAACGATCCTTGTAAGACATCACCGAGCCTTGTGTGTCATAGAAGGCCGTGTGCAGGTAGTGCCGCTTGGCGGCCTCCTTCCACTGCCTCCCCCAACGCGGCGTATCCGGAGGCACATAAAGTTGCGCGATCGGACGTCCGCCGGTCATCGCCGCACGCACCGCTGACCCTCCAATGAAGCCATGTTTGGCATGATCGAAATGATCGGAGCTGAACTCGTCGATCACCTGCTGCCCCGCAGCGCCGGCCCCGACAAAGGGGTTGATTTGCACCTCCTTGTCGAAGAAAGCAAACGTGCCGGTGATCATTTGGTAGGCGGAGTTCTTTCCAACCAAGCCCGTACCCGCCTTCGGGTCGTAAGGCTTTCCAATCCCAGAGAGGAGCAGGAGGCGGACATTGTGCAGCTGAAAGGCTGACAGGATTACAAGCGTCGCGGGTTGCTCGACTTCGGCTCCCGAAGCATCGACGTAGCGCACACCGGTGGCGCGTTTACCGGACTGATCCAGCAATATTCGTGTGACATAGGAGTTGGCACGCACCTCGAGATTTGCACGCTGCAGAAGAATGGGAAAGATCGTGGTTTGCGGCGCCGCCTTTGAGTACATGAAACAGCCGAAGCGCTCACAAAAGCCACAAAGATTGCAGGGGCCGAGTCTTACCCCATAGGGATTGGTAAAGGGAATGGAGCTGTTCGCGGCCGGTAAGGGAAAGGGTTTGTAGCCCAGCTGTGTCGCCGCGTTGGCGAACAGACGCGCGCTCTCGACGGGCGGCAGGGGCGGAGTCGGATAGTGATCACTCCGTGCGCCCTCGAAGGGATTACCACCCGGCTGCAACTGACCGCGCAGGTTTCCAGCGATCCCGGAAACTCCGCAAACCTTCTCGAAGTGATCGAAGTGTGGCTCCAGTTCCTGGAAGCTGACCGGATAGTCTTGGATGGTCATGTCGCTAGGGATGAATTTCTTCCCATAGCGCTCTTCGATGTGACTTCGAAACTTAAGGTCCTCCGGAGATGCCCGCCAGTGCTGGCCGTTCCAATGTGCGCCAGCGCCACCCAAGCCATTGCCAAAGACAAACGCCCCATACTGACGGTAGGGGGCCGCCGTATCCCCCGGCTTGTGGCGAATCGTGATCGTCTCTTTCGCAAGAGGCTGCCACAGCTCTCCGCGGATACCGTGCCTAAGCTCATCAATGATGCGCGGATATTCAAAGTCGGGGTGAGTGTCACGCAGCGGCCCGCGCTCCAGTGCAACGACCTTCAGTCCCGCATCGGTGAGTTTCTTTGCCATGATGGCGCCAGTCCAACCAAAGCCGATAATGACCGCGTCAACCGGCTTTCTTGATTGCGTCATGGTTTGCGCCTTCCCTCGATGGAGGTAGGTCCATAGGGGTAGGGCTTTCCGGCCTGGTTGATCCAATCGGTGAAATCAGCCCGCGCCCCGGGAAATCCAATCATTTTCCAAGCGGCCATGTGCCGATTACCGCCATAGAGGGGATCGGCGAAATATCCTTCACGCACATTTTCGAGAAGCTGTTCAAAGAAGGCTTTGGGCGGCGGACCGCTCCAGGAAACCGATCCATGTTCCAGATGTGACAGGTAGGCTTGCTGCGTTTGAATGTCGAGATCGCAGAATGGATGGCCGTGATCCTGACGGCACTGATTGTCCGCCGCCGAAATACCCTGGCGATAGAGTTCGCGCGGGGTGTAGCTCAACTGATAACCCAATTGAGGTGCCAGGTTCGTGAGAAAGGGCCCTTGCATGTAGGCAAACGCGCCGTAACCGTACGGAGACTCCAATTGTCGATCCAGGAACTCGGGCACTCCGGCCTCTACTGCGCCCGGCCCCGTTTCATCGGCCGGGATAAGGCGATCCACAGCGGCCTGCACGAACTTCCACTCCGCCGCAGTGAAGTAATGAGGCGTGTACGTCGCCTTGGAGGCCGTTGGCGGCTCGGCGGTGGACAGGGTAGGGGCGAGTATTGCGAGACCTGCCGATGTGCTGCGGAGGAGATCGCGACGCGTCCAAGTTTTTTTCACCGGCCACTCCTCGAGTCTGTCTTTACGCCGCCTCGCGCGCCAATTTGAACGTCTGATCAACCTCGCTCACCAAGGCGCGCCGCTCGCGCCGCCAGGCAGCGGGTGTCTGTCCGGTTACTTGTCGAAATATTTTGCACAGGTGCGCCTGATCGTTCATGCCGCAGGCGAGGGCGATGTCACTCAATGGATCGTCGCTTACCAACATCAAGTGACTGGCCTTCTCAATCCGACGCCGCAGGACATAGGCGTGGGGACACATGCCAAACGTTTTCTTGAACGCGCGGGCGAAATGCGACGTGCTGCGCTCCACGAGGAGGCTGAGATCCGCAACGAGTATCCGCCGGCCCAGATGCTGAGCAATATATTCTTCCAAGCGCCTGATCTGCCAACCGAGCAATGCCCGACGTCGTGGCGTTGAGGAGTCGTCAGGACAGTCTTTGTTCACCTCCACCCATAGGAGTGAGGAGGCGCGAGAGATCGAGGCCCGTGCCGCCTCATGATTGACGTCGAGCTGCAGTTTCGCGGTATTCAGCAACTCCACCACGCTGAATACCAACGCGCGCAACTCCGTCCGCTGAGGGAAAGGGCCTGTGACCATTGAGACTGCAGCCTGCACGGCGGACTCCTGAGGTGCCTGATGCGAATTGCACTGACGGAGTACGCTAGCGAGCGCTGAGGGCCGCGTAAATCACGCGAAAACGGCAGGAATCTCTCACTCTTATGAGGCAGGCGCGGACCCGCCTTCAGGCTGTAGACTGTCGTGACCCAGATCTTGGGCCCGAATCCCTAAGGGTGCTAGCGAGAGAGATTGCTCTTGGCCAAGTCGATCAGTTGGCCAAAACGCCCGTCGAGCACCGCCTTGATGGTGAACAGGCCAAAGTGTTTCGCCTCATCGAATGTGGTGGTGGGCGGCATCACCAGCTCCTGACGCGCGCTCACCACATCGACTAGCGCGGGCCCTTTGTGCTCCAAGGCCCTCTTAATGGCTTCTTCGAGCTGTTGGGGACGATCGACACGCACGCCTAGAATCCCCATGGCATTCGCCATGTTGGCAAAGTTCGGATTCTTCAGATCGCACTCGCTGTCAAGAAATCCACCCGCTTTCATCTCCAGTTCCACGAATCCCAATGTACCGTTGTTGAGCACGATTACTTTGATCGGCAGCCCCATCTGGATGAGCGTGACAAACTCGCCCATCATCATGCTGAATCCGCCGTCGCCCGACAGAGAAATCACCTGCCGCTGCGGGAAGGCAGACTGTGCGCCAATCGCATGTATCAGGGCGTTCGCCATGGAGCCATGATTGAACGACCCGACCAGTCGACGGGTTCCGTTCATCTGCAGGTATCTCGCCGACCACGCGACGGGGGTCCCTACATCGCACGTAAACACGGCATCGGGCGATGCCAGTTGACTCACAAGCTTGGTCACGTATTGCGGGTGAATCTGTGTACTGTGCGGCCTGCTTTCCGCGAGCGCATCCAGATCGGCGCGCGCTGCCATATAGTCCGCTCGCGCTTCCTTCAAATGCGAGGCATCCACCTTGGTGGTGAGTGAGGGCAGGAGCGCCGAGATGGTGTGGCGTACATCACCTACCAACCCCAGGTCCAATGGACAGCGATTTCCCAAGGCATCGGGACGAAGATCGATTTGGGCAATCTTTGCGCGCTCTGGGAAGAATTGGCGGTATGGGAAATCCGCCCCCAGCACCAGCAGCGTATCGCAGGTCTTCATGGCTTTGTAGCCAGATGCAAAGCCGATGAGGCCAGTCATTCCAACGTCATAGGGGTTTTCATATTCAATGAATTCCTTTCCTCGAAGTGTATGAACAATCGGGGCATTGAGCTTACCCGCGAGTGCCAGGACCTCTTTGTGCGCGCCCGCGCATCCGGCGCCGCAAAGCAGGGTGACGCGGTCGGACTCGTTGAGTAATGCTGCGAGCCGCAGCAAGTCCTCGTCATGTGGCAACACGGTTGGAGCGCTGGGAATCAACCAACGCCGTGGCCGGCCTACGGCAGCGCGAAGGGCGATGTCACCGGGGATAACCACGACGGCGACCCCGCGTTTGCCCACGGCAACCCTCATCGCGCGGGCTAAGACCTGATCGAGCTGATCGGGACTCGACACGAGCTCAACGTAGTGGGAACACTCCTTGAACAAGACTTCCGGATGGGTTGCTTGAAAATAGTCGATGCCGATTTCAGAGCTCGGAATATGGGCTGCGATGGCCAGCACGGGGACGCCACTTCGATGACAGTCAAACAGGCCGTTGATGAGATGTAGATTTCCCGGACCGCAGCTTCCCGCACACACCGCAAGCTTTCCGGTTAGATGCGCCTCGGCGCCGGCAGCAAAGGCGGCACCTTCCTCGTGTCGCACATGAACCCATTGAATCTTCTTCATTCGGCGTAGCGCATCGGTGAAGGCGTTCAAGGAATCGCCGACAACACCGTAGATTCTCTGCACACCCGCTTGAATCAAAAGCTCTGCCATCAAATCGGCGGTCGTCTTCATTTGGGTACTCTCTGCTAAAAGCATTCTAAGGTCTGATGGGTTCGCGCCATCGCGTGCCACGGGGCACCGTCGCGGTTGGTGCCTTTTTAAGGCGTTCATCCTCGACTTGGATAGGGCAAAACTGCGCTCGGTTTGTTGAAAGCCGCTCATCAAGCGCTTGCATGTCGGATCGTCGATGAAGCACGGACAAACAAATCAGTGCAGGGTTCCACAATCCGATGCTCCTTGCGCACCGCTAAGGTTGGTCTCGATGTGTTTCGGCGCAGCAGTCCGCGGTGTCGGCAGCGCCTCAGAACCGGAGAACTTAAAGCACGTGGATCGGACTCACATGATGGACGAAGCGCGTCGCGCCCGCGGGGTCTTTCGGTTCATCCGTTTAAATTCGCCCGTGTATCTGAAGGTGCTGGATAGCGACCTGCACGCCTTTCGCGATGAACTCATTCGCGCCTCGGCAGGCCTTGTCGTCGGTGCGATAGCCGGTCTGTTGTTTGTGTCCTTTTTATCCGCGGCCGTAGTGATCAGTGCGTGGGACAGTCACTCGCGCATCCTAGTAGCGTGGGGTGTGACGGCGGGATGGTTGGCGATCGCACTCGCGGGGCTGAGCTACGCGCGACGGGCGCTGAGAGCACCGGTACCGTTCGCCAATCTGACGCGGCTTCTGCAGAGAGACCTTGCAGCTATAGAGGGAGGTGAGTCTTGAGGAAATCACTGGCACTCTCTGGCAGCGCAGTCCTGTGCTCACTGTTGGTTGGCTGCTCGCGCGGTATTTTGGACCCAAAAGGGCCCATCGGCGTCGATGAGAAAGTCATACTTTTCGACGCCACCGCCATCATGTTGGCCGTCGTCATTCCGGTAATTGTCTGCACGCTTGCCTTTGCCTGGTGGTTTCGTTCACGGAATCGACGGGCGATACGGCGCCCCGACTGGGAGTATTCCGGGCGAATTGAATTTGTTACCTGGTCAATCCCAGCCTTGATCGTGATGTTCCTGGGAGGGATCGCGTGGATCGGATCGCACGACTTGGATCCCCATAAGCCGCTCGCGGGCGCGACCCGACCGGTAGAAATCGAAGTGGTGTCGCTCGACTGGAAGTGGCTTTTCATCTATCCCACAGACCACGTGGCTACGCTCAACGAACTGGTCATTCCAGTCAATACTCCGATTCATTTCAAGCTAACTTCCTCGAGCGTCATGAACAGCTTCTTCGTGCCGCAATTGGGCAGCCAGATTTACACCATGGCGGGAATGACCACGCAGCTCCACTTGCTTGCCTCCGAAATCGGCACCTACCAAGGGCTCTCAGCACAGTTCAGCGGCGACGGCTTCTCTGATATGCGATTCGATGTGAGGGCGGTGCCAGCAGAGGAATATCGGGCGTGGCTTGCCTCTGCTCGCGACAGCGGCATGCACCTGGACGCTCTGCGCTTCGAACATCTGGCGATGCCAAGTCACAATGATGTTCCAGCCACCTTCGGCCTCGTCCCGGACGGGTTTTTCAATCTCATCGTTCATTCCCACGGCGGACCGCTAGCCTCCGCCGTGGCGGATCGTAACCAGTAAGAGGCACCTTCATGTTCGGAAGATTGACTTGGGATGCAATTCCGCTTCATGAGCCCATTCCTCTGGCCACCGTCTGCGTGCTCATTGTTGGAATTGTCGGCCTGCTTGGACTCGTAACCCTCAAGGGCTGGTGGCCCTATCTTTGGCGCGAATGGATCACCAGCACCGATCACAAGCGCATTGGCGTCATGTACGTGCTTCTTGCGCTGGTCATGCTGCTTCGCGGCTTCTCGGACGCCATCATGATGCGCGCTCAGCTGGCCCTAGCGGCAGGAAGCGCACCGGGTTTCTTGCCGCCTGAACACTACAATCAGATTTTCTCTGCCCACGGCACCATCATGATCTTCTTCGTCGGCATGACTTTCGTTGTCGGCCTCATGAATTTTGTGTTGCCGTTGCAGCTTGGAGTGCGCGATGTGGCATTTCCGGTCTTGAATTCCGTGAGCTTTTGGCTCACGGCGGCTGGCGTCCTTCTCGTCAATGTCTCCCTCGGCGTCGGGGAATTTGCACGCACGGGCTGGCTTGCATACCCGCCGCTGTCAGAAATCGCCTATTCGCCGGGAGTAGGGGTGGACTACTACCTATGGAGTCTTCAGATATCAGGACTCGGTACGCTCCTATCCGGCATCAACCTAACGACAACAATCCTAAAGGTCCGAGCCCCCGGCATGAGATATTCACGAATGCCCGTCTTCTGCTGGACGGCGCTCGCATCAAATCTCTTGATCGTGGCGGCATTCCCCATCCTGACTGCCACGTTCGCGATGCTTCTGCTGGACCGCTACCTGGGATTCCACTTTTTTACCAACGACGGCGGCGGTAATCCCATGATGTACATCAACCTCATCTGGGGCTGGGGCCACCCCGAGGTTTACATTCTGATTTTGCCGGCCTTCGGTGTTTTCTCAGAAGTCATTGCGACCTTCTCGAACAAGCCCCTCTTCGGCTATCGGTCAATGGTCATCGCCACCATGGCCATTTGCATGCTGTCCTTCATGGTTTGGTTGCACCATTTCTTCACTATGGGAGCAGGAGCAAACGTAAACGCATTTTTCGGTATTGCCACGATGATTATTGCTGTGCCAACGGGGGTCAAAATCTTCAACTGGCTCTTCACCATGTATGGAGGCAGCATTCGCTTCAGCACGCCGGTACATTGGGCGATCGGCTTCATTGTCACTTTCGTTATTGGTGGGATGACGGGTGTGCTCATGGCGATCCCACCGGCGGACTTTGTCCTGCATAACAGCTTGTTTCTCATTGCGCATTTCCACAACGTCATCATCGGTGGGGTGATCTTCGGAGCCATGGCCGGCTACACCTATTGGTTTCCGAAGGCTTTCGGCTTCAAGTTACATGAGGGCCTGGGCAAGGCGGTGTTCTGGTGCTGGTTTGTCGGCTTCTACTTAGCATTCATGCCGCTCTACGTGCTCGGGCTAATGGGCGCAACACGGCGGATGCAGCACTATGCCGATCCAACCTGGCAACCTCTAATGCAAATTGCGATGGCGGGTGCGGTCGTGATTTTGCTTGGCATCATTCTCACCGTGGTGCAGCTTGTCGTCAGCATACGTACTCGCGAGCGGCGTCTGGATTTGTCTGGCGATCCGTGGGGAGCACGCACACTCGAATGGTCAATATCATCGCCACCTCCGATCTGGAACTTTGCACGCATGCCAATCGTCGAGGGTCCAGATGCCTTTTGGAATAAGAAGCGCCAGCCCAACGGCGGGCAGCGAACCGACGCGCCCTTGGTGCAGTTCTCTTTGCCTAAGCACAGTCCGCTCGGGTTCTTTGTGGCGCTTTTTACTGTGATACTGGGATTCGCCCTGATCTGGCACATCTGGTGGCTGGCCATTGTTGGGCTATTGGGAGTGGTTACCGTCTTTCTGCGCCAGGCGTGGCAGACGGAGCTTGAAGAATTCGTTCCCGAGGCGATGGTTGCGGAACATGAACGCGTGTACCAGGCGCGGATGGCGCGGGCATGAACAGTATTGTCGATGTGGCGACTGAGGAGATGCCCGAAGGCATTCCACTCTCTGAACGGGGACCTGCGCCAAAGCGTGTGGTGGCCGCGTTCGGCTTCTGGTTGTTCCTTCTAAGTGACATTATTATTTTTGCCGCACTCTTTGCTGCTTATGCAGTACTCAACGGCGAGACAAACGGTGGACCCGCCGCGGTCGATCTGTTCGATAAGCGACATGTGCTCATTGAAACAGGTTGTCTACTCGCCTCGAGCTTTACCTGCGGGATGATGATGATATCCGTTGAGAGCCGCTCTACCGCCGGCTCGTACTTCTTTGCGCTGCTGACTGGTCTCTTGGGCGTTTCCTTCTTGGTGCTCGAGTTCTCCGAATTCGCAGATATGGTCCACAAAGGCGCCGGCCCCACGCATAGCGCGTTCTTGTCGTCCTTCTTTACCCTGGTGGGCACTCACGGCGCGCATGTCACTGCCGGCATCCTCTGGCTATTAGCAATGATGGCGCAAGTCGCCACCTTAGGGTTTCGGCCGATGGTCGTACGGCGTATGGTCTGCTTCAGCCTATTTTGGCATGCGCTCGATATCGTCTGGATTGGTGTCTTTACAATCGTATATCTCGGAGCACACTAATGAATTCAAACCTGGATGGAGACTCCACAGAGACCAGCCGAGCGCCAGGATCACATCGGAGCGGGCGGGACCGGTTTAGAAGCTATTCGGTGGGTCTGTTGCTCGCCATTGTATTGACGGCTGCATCCTTTGCCGCGTCCTCCTCTCACTTTGTTTGGGCCCCGAGCATTCCCGTACTACTCGCGGTACTCGCTATCGCCCAGATGGGAGTCCATCTGGTGTTCTTCCTGCATATCAGTACAGCGCCCGACTCGACCAACAACGTGCTGTCGCTTGCATTCGGGGTCTTCGTGGTCGGTCTGGTCATTTTCGGTTCGATGATCATTGTGACCAATCTCAATCACAACATGATGCCAGCCGACCAACTTATGGATATGCAGAAACAGCGTTGACAACAAAGTCGGGGTGCGAGGAGGTCGTGACACGATCGCAAAGCGTATAAACCGATGCGTCTTTTCTGCGGCGCATTCTGCGCGCATGATAATTGGGCGGTTATCAAGTCCATGGGACCCCCCGGTTTGAGCGTGGGTTCGTCTGCCTTTACGCCGCTTTGCGGAGCGCGATGGAGACTTTGAGCCCAACACGCCCTGTGAGATCGAATAACGCGTCCAAGCTGAATTTGTCGATCTTGCCGCGCAGTAGATCATTGAGGCGCGGCTGCGTCACACCCAACCGATCCGCGGAGGCCTTTTGAGACAAGTTCCATCCCCGGACCGTCTTTTGCAGCGCCCGCATGAGCTGCGCCCGCGCCTTCATGCTAGCGGCCTCGATTTGAGAGTCCTCGATCGCATCCCAAACACTCGCGAAGGTCTTCATAATGACTTTCTCCTCATCAGTACTTCTTGGTATCGATCCTTGGCTAGCACCAGGTCTCTGCGTGCCGTTTTCCGAGTCTTCTTCTGAAACGCATGCAGCACATAGGCTGCTTCAGAGAACTTCGCCACGTACATCAGCCGAAAAGCGCCTGACTCATCTCGCACGCGAATTTCATGCACGCCATTACCGACCGCGGGCATCGGCTTCCAGTCATAGGCATCCTCACCGTTCTGTACTTTGTCCAACTGAAATCCAGTCGCGCGCCGAGCGCTTTTGGGAAGTCTCGCAAATCATCCAAAGAAGAACCCACAAAAGTTGCCGGTTTCGAAGCAGGTTTATTCACAAACACATTATATCGTAATCGATATAATTAGCTCTAAGAATTTAAGGCAATGGATGTACGACCCCCCATCCGGGCGGCCTGCCGCCGGCAACGACGATGGGTTCTCCGAGCGCTTGGCGATATTCCTCCTCCCCGATCGCATCCACCGACCGCAGCTTCGCCAGCAGCTCGTCGATCAGCGAACGCAGCCCAGGCCCCGGCGTGCCGTGCGCGAATGAACTCTGGTACTTGATCGGCCCGGGGATGATCGCAACCAGGAAGGCCATCTCGGCCGGCGTCAGCTCTCGGGGTTCGAGACCGAAATAGCGGCGGGCCGCGGGCCGCAGGCCACGCAGGTCCGGTCCCCATTCGATGATGTTCAGGTAGATCTCGAGGATGCGATCCTTGCCGAGCGCCGACTCGAGCAGGAACGTGATCGCCAGTTCCTGCAGCTTGCGTCCGAGCTGCTTGTCGCGCGACAGGAACAGGTTCTTGGCCAGCTGCTGGGTGATTGTCGACGCTCCGCGCGCGGCGCCGCCGCGCGACCAGTCGGTGAGCAGCGCGGCGGGTAGTTCGCGCAGGTCGATGCCGCGATGCCCGTAAAAGCCTGCATCTTCGGCAAGCAGCAGAGTGCGCACGAACAGCGGTGGAACGTCGCGCAGGGCGATGAAGTCGGGGGACGCGAGAGAGACGTCGACGGGGCGGTGCGGCCCGGGGCCGTCTTCGGATCTGAAGATGAAATCGCCGCGCAGGCGCGCGATCGCCGGCGGCATCTGACGTGGCGGCTTGAAGTCGATCTTCTGGCTCACCGAGAGCGAGGCAGGGTCCGCCAGGCGTCCGCTTACACGCACGTCGATCGTGGCCGAGCCAAGGTCACGGCCGGCGCCGTGCGCCATTCCCAAGCTTTCGGGCACCGCGAGCCCGGATGCGCCCAGCAGTTGCGCGAAGTCCAAATGCTGCATGCCGAGTGCGAGATCGACAACCGGATCGGTATCGAGATCGCGCAGTGTGATCGAGCCCGACAGGGCGGCACCGGCCACCGTCGCGTGGACCTCGGGGATCTCGATCGTGCCCCCGATACGGCGCCAGGCGCCATCGAATCGTATGGTCACGTCCGTAGGATCGCCGAGCTGCGGCTCGTCGTCGGCGTTATCCGCCAGCGCTCCCAAGCGCGCGCCGCGTGCGCCCATGTCCACGTGAAAATGGAGCGCATCGGTGCCAACCTCAAGGTCCACGCGGCCGTCCGCGATACCACCATCGAGCAGCGGGTGGGCGTCGCGGCGCACGTAGAGCAGACGTCCGACGTCAAGCCCACGTGCCTCGATGTTCCACGCGCTGCCCACCGGAGACGCCGGCCTGCGGATTGACAGGCCGGCCTGTGGCTCCACCAGTGTGAGCCGGAGGTCCTCGCCGAAAATGCCCGCCATGTCCCAGGCAGTGGCCGGCGAGCTGACCCTGACCCCTGCTGGCCCCGCGAGAGTGGCGGCGCGAACTGCGATTCGCAGGCGGCCGGGCCACGTGGCCGCGATCATGTCGGCATGCAGTCGCACTCCAAACTTAAGGTCGAGATCGAATCCCTCCAATCGCAGCAACGGCCAGACGCCGACGTGCACCACACCGATTCGAGCAACCGTGCCATGGCGCAAGGCCGCGGACTCGATCCGCGCTCGCACCCCGTGCTCGAGCATGGGTCTCAGCAACAGCACGGCCAGGATTACGGCCAGGGCCGTGGCGATCGCTGCGAGCCACCACCGTCGCCCGCGGGTTCGAAAGGTCAACATTCACGCAAGAATGCCACAGCCGGATCGCGCGCCGGCTGTTGGGCCGCTTCGGGTCGCCGATGCTGTCGATCAGGTCTGCTTCAATCGGGCCCTTAAACATTGGTGCCGCACCGCAACTTCGCATAGCGGCGAACATGTCAACTCCCCTGGGCGCCTGAACATCCGTCGCCGCGTGGGCGGCCGGCGTTGACCCGGTAAACAGGTTTTCATACCAACAGTTGCCGTGCGCGGCAGTTTCAACATGATCAGCGGATGCGTTGACTGAAACTCACACCGTATGCCGCAGGCCGCGCGAGTAGCACGGGATCCGCCGACGGTTCGATACCCGCTTGCAAATTTAGCGGACTGAACATGATGGATTTCTGGGCTGCCACTTGATCCTTGACCGAGTGACTCAAGCTGAGCGTGCCCAATAACACGCGCTGGCGGCTCTCCGGCCAAACCGCCGTCGCGTCGTCGATGGGATCGTTTTCATCGGCCACTTGCGCATACAAGCGGAACTTGACCGGACCCTTCGCCATGCGCTTCGGCAACTCATCCATGAGGTAATTCGAATCGGCGGCCTTGGCCTGCGCCTCGGTGAGGTAATGCTGGCCGCTCACGGGCACGATTTGATAGCGGGCGTAGTGACTCACCCCCTGGGCGTTGGTGAACTTGAACGCATTGACGCCATAGAAGGTTAGTGTCGCGAAACTCACCGGCGGCGGACGCGGCGTTGTCACGAACCTTGCCGCAGCGGGATGAGCGCCAAGAAAGGTCTCGACGGGCGAGGGCTTGGGCGCATCCGGTCCGCTCTGTGCCGCCGCCCGGAGGAATTCCAAGAAATCCTCTGGAGTCGCCACCGGAAATCCGTTCGCGGAGATACTCACGATGTCGGTAAAGGCGCCGTCGGGCAACTGGAAGCGAATGGCGATGCCGTGAGGACTGGCATTAGGATCGGCGTCCGGCAGGTTGGGTACGCCGGTGGTGTCGGAGAACCTGACCAGCACGGGCGCGCTCTTGGCGAAATGCGGTGCCTTGCTGAATGCGACTGCGCCGGGACTCGGGGTAAACACACCCTCCACCATCACACCCTTCGCATGGTTGGCGCGATATCCCGCGTGCGGGCCATGGGAAAGGGCGTTCAGCGCGTCCACCAACGCCACCGGCAGCGGTGTATTGGTCGACACTGCATCGGCCCCCAGCCCCGCGCGCACGAAGCCGACACTCGCCATCAGGGCGATTAACGCCCAGGCACTTCGAACGGACATTGCACTCTCCCTCGCCCCCTCGCGCAGCTCATTTTGGCGCGGATTCACCCGCGCGTGCAATAACTTTAGCCGAGAGCGGCACCGTCGGAGCCGTCGACACCCTTTGTGAGATTGCCTTGAAGATTTCCTTTTTAAGGATGTCCGAAAGGATAAATCACGACCTTCGGCGAATGACGGCGTGCACGCCGTGCCCGACATGTTGGAGTTGGTGAGGCCTTAGTTACCGATATTTCCTGGCAACTGCGTGATCTGCGGCGCTCCGACATGGCCGCATTTGTATGATCACAACTTCAAGGAACAGTGCGGGCCCTCAAGGACAACTCACACATTCAATGAAGAAACTGAGATTAATCGATTTGCAAAGAAGTGCATGCTGACGCAGCATTGGATAATGTAGGTGGCGCGAGATGGGGATGGCGACATGAAGGCAGTATGGCATGGCACAGTGATCGCGGACTCGCAAGATACGGTGATTGTGGAAGGTAACCATTACTTTCCGTTGGCGTCGGTCAACGCGGCGCTGCTTGAACCCAGCACCCATACCAGTGTGTGTCCCTGGAAGGGCACGGCGAACTACTACTCGCTCAAAATCGGCGATGAACGCAACGAGAATGCCGTTTGGTACTACGCCGAGCCCAAGGATGCGGCATGGCAAATCAAGGGCCGCCTGGCATTCTGGAAGGGCGTGAGCGTGGTCCCTTAAGCTCGATGGCGGTGAATTCGGTTGAATGCAAAGGAGTGAGAACGCATATCCCGGCAATCGGCACGAGTCGGGCGCTGGACGCATTCAAGGTAAAGTTACGTTCGTTGGCCGATCGTCGAAGGATTATCGACGCGATCGAGGGAGACTTCGTAACCAGTGAAATCATTGGATTTGCTAAGAAACTGTTCAAAGTGCCGTGTAAGCGTTGCGAAGAGGATTATGATCGTTCCGGATATAGCCGCTACGGTGTTCAGCGTGAAAGGCAATCAAGTTCGACTTGGCGTCAGGGCGTCATTGGAGTCAAATTTTAGCGGGAAGAAATCTACGAGAAGGTCATGAAGCGCGGGCCGGAGAATCGCCCGATCTCGGGGAGTGCCACAATGACAAATGAAGAACTAGACAAAATCGTGATGGAGGTCACCGAGCGTCATTGGTCCTGGTTCAAGTTCTTCCAACGGTGGCGAGGTACATTCTGGACCTGCGGCGTCTTAGCCGCCACCAGTTCCGCGTTGGCGGCATCCGACAAAGTCGCAGGGTCGTGGTCACCCTATTACGCGGTACTTTCGTCAATCTGCATTGCTGTCCTTGGATTCACGAACCCGCAGCGTCGCGCCAATGCCTACGTCGCGGCATGGCGAATGGTTGGTATTGCACTGTTGCACTACAAGGCAGGAAGTTCTACCGTTTACGATTTGGTCGCGACCGTTGATCGAGCGGAAGCGCTTATAGGTGAAATGGACACGAAGGACATTAACCACTCGTTAGCTGCCTTGGCCGGGAACAAGACTGGCAAGTCACACAATTATTTGGGCGATCACGACCGCAGGGGTGGCGACCCAAATAGCCAGCGTGAGTAGCGTCTGATATTGATCGGCGAAAGGCGCTGATTTCGGGATATAGGGCACATCGAGTCGAGGCGCCCGAAATCGCCTTAGGTGACAAAGCGAATGAGTTCGCGGGCCCCCTCGGCGCAGGACGAAATCTGGCGGTTATCAGCATCATCGTGAGGGGATGCCGATGCTGCTCCCGGGGTGCGGACCAGCCTTGCGGCGTCAATGGCAAAAAGGGGATAGTCGATCCGCGACGCGCGCCATGCCATCGGTGTCCGCAGTACTGGCATCCTTTGACTCATCACCTTTTGCCAGGCGCACGCCCGTCAATCCGCCCGGCATCAGCGCAACGAGGTTTCCGCCCCAGCCGACCATACGCGGGTAGAAAACTCGGCAGCCGTTTGCGCTCGCGTAGGCTGCCACCCAGAACGCGGTGCTGTAGGTCGTCTCTCCTCCCGACAGGCGCTCTCCCGTGGGAAGTCCCTTGGATTTCGACCACGTGAGAAGCTCCTTCACCCGCGGACCGAACAGGATCTGCAGGTCGCCGTGCTTGCCGTCGTTTTGGTAGAGGCGCGCAATCAGAACAAGATCACTGATCGTCGGATAATAACCATACGCCATCATCGGCTGACCGGGGGCGTCGCCCACCTCGATGGTCCGATTGGTCGGCGCCTCGTGAATGCCGATGGGCTCGAATACCTCTTTTCGAAGCATCGTCCAGAGATCGGCGGACGCGCCTTCCTTGGATTTGATAAATCGATCCATCGCGACGCCCAGAATGAACATATCTTGATCACGATAGCGAGTGACCTTGCCGGGACCCCATGGGTAGACACGGCCATCCCGGAGGAGCGCCGCGATCTTCTCCCGCGCGCTTCGCGCTTCGTACCAGGTCGCGTATGAGGGGTCGAGGTAACCGTCGCTGGTGTCGTTCGGATTCACATTCGTCGAGCCGTTTCCGACACCGGTGGCCATGTTGATCGCATCTTCGAAGCGCACACTGTTCCAGCCTGGATATCCCGCCGCTTCAGGCACATAGTCGCGAATCTTGAGGTCGAAGACCGAAGGCCCGTATTTCTGCGCGAGATGCAGTAGCGCAGCCGCGTTCGCGAGCGCCTTGGTGGCGGACCAGACGCCGAAGCGAGCTCGGTCGCACCAGGGAAGGGGGCCGCCGGCGCTCTGACATCGCTCGAGGTAGAACGTACCGTGGTAATCAAGCCCGGACAGCACGATATCGGAGGGACTCATCGCCCCGTCGAATCCCTCGAGCTTCTCGGCACCGACGCTCGTAGCCAACGCTTGCCAGGTCGCGATAGGCACCGCATCCCGGCGGCCGGCCTCGTACGCTCGCCGCGCCTCATCCACCTTATCCTTCGGGGCGGCTTCGCGCACGGCGGTTGCAAGCCCGGCGGCAACAAAGATGCTTTTGATGTAAAAGGGCGAGGTCTGTTGGACGATCTGAAAGCGTACATTCGAGACCTTGGGTCCTCGATAGAGGAAGGTTGCAAGCCCATTGTGGGTTTCCCCCTCGATGGAATTGATGAGGGCGAAGGGGAAGGCCGCGCGCGACCATCCGCCGTCGGCGGGCTCGGACCAGACCCGTCCCGGCTGCACGATGATGTCCCAGAAGCTTTTGCCGCGATCGATCGAGGCATAGCGAATCACGTCTTGGGTGAATGGCACGAGATCGCCGCCGTCCGTGAAGAAAGCGAGCTCGACTCCGGGAAATAGTTGTGGGTCCTTGCCGAACACGAGGTTCGACGCGATCTTGTTCGGCGTCGACAGCATACGAGACTCTGTGAGCTTGAGTGTGCCGAAGAAGGGCTCCCGCGCCGCCGCCGCACGCTCGCTCGGCACGAACGCCGAATTGTCGATGATGCCGCCGGACCAAGTCGAGGCACGAAGCTCCGCCGCGGTGATGCCTTCAGCCGCTTTGCCATTGCTTGCCGCGAGCAGAATGACGGCGCACGTGAGCGGCATGACGATTTTGAGCATCCCGTGCCCCCAAGGTGGTGCGCGTAAATGCTGTTGCGCAAAATTCATTTTCTAGGTCTGAGAGAATTGCAAACATAGCACGTTTCGCTCTCATTGGCGGACAAGGGGCACGATCAATGCAGAACGCATTACCATCAGGACGGTCCTATAAGGACAGTCGCAATAGGACTGTCTCAGGAGGACAATCCTAATGGTGAAGACATGCGTAATCCCTTCCAATACGGCGCCGAACTCAAGCCTAGTCAAATCGTAAATCGCAAACAAGAATTGCGCGATGTACAGCGGGCGATCCGTGGAACACGGCAGACTCTGTCTGCTGGGTCCGCGGTGGTTTGGCAAGACCGCCATTTTGCGGGCCGCTACCGCGGCGGCAGCACGGGATGGTGCCATCGTCATCCGACTGGAGGCCGAGGCGTATCCCGGAGTCGATGGATTGGTGCGTGCGATTGTGACCGAGTCAGCGCAGAAGCTGAAAAGCGATGTCGCCAAAACAGGAGAGAAGATTCTGCGCTTCTTCTCTCGGCTGCGTCCTTCGATCAGCTATGACCCGGCTGACAACAGCTGGAATGGTTCATTGGATGCCATCAAGAGCGGGGAAGCGGACCATACGCCCTTATTGGTGGAGGCGATCGATGGGCTGGCACGGCTCGCGGCCGATGCAAAAAGACCGACGGTGGTTGGGACGCGGAATTCCGCGAACGACGATCCACGTCACAAATGACGCAGCGAGCATTTCTCGTGGAGGCAAGGGATTGGAGGGATTGGCTGATAAGCGTTTTAATCCCGGCGCCCGCCGGGAATAAATCGCGCGGGCCGCAAGGAGGTGATCGTCGATCGTGAGAGGCCGCTCAAAGCGATGAGGTGGCGCGCAACTTTGCTGGTTAGGGCGACGCCGACTTTGAAGGCATCACTCGAGCGCCGCAGCTTGCGTGGTCCCCGCGCGACGCAGCTCAATATCCGGTGCGCACTGATCGCCATTGGCACCATCCCCACTGCTGCCGCCGGCTGGCCTGGGTTGTCGTAGCAGCGGACGCCTTTCTACCGTAGCGCAACATGATCAAACTGCTTAAATATCTTAGTTTCAGACAGTTAGATACTAAAGTAACTTGATCTCTGAAATTAATGAGATACTATAGGATATCGATATTGTCTTATGAGATACTTTAATATATGGGAAAATCGCCCGAACACCTCCAACAGATCGCCAGCGTATTCATTGCGGCAAGGCAGCGCGCCGGCCTAAGTCAGCGTGCCCTAGGTGCCAAAGTCGGGCTTGCCCAAAGCCATATCTCAAAAATTGAGCGCGCCGCAGTCGACCCTCAGCTGTCGAGTCTGGTGGAAATCGCACGCGCGCTCGGCCTCGAGTTCATGCTAATCCCCACCCAACTCGTCCCTGCGGTACAGGCGCTCCAGCGGGAGGTTGCCCCAGATCCCCGACGCACGCCGAGCGGGATCGATGATGATCTCACACGCCTTGCACGCCATGCGCGCGAGCTGCTTAATCGCTTCCCCGAACTTCGCGCCCTTTCCGATCTCGCATCCGCCGCCGACGATCTACGCGCCGCACGCCTCGACGCATCGACAGTAGAGAAGGCTCGTTCATCGATTGATGCAGCCGAGAACATCTTGTTTCACCTGCGCGGTCATCCGCGCGATCGACCAACCATTGAACAGACTATCGTGGGCAGGAAAGCCGCGGAAGCGCTCGCGCCGCTTGCACATTCGATGCGAACTCTCCGCAACGAGTGGATTCACCGAGACTGGAGTTCGCCTCAAGCCCCTGCTTATCGCCTGGATGACTCCAATGCATAGCATCGTCGTTCTCGACGTCAGGCTCCACGGCCAAACGATCGGAACACTAACGCGCCTTCCGGGCGATCGGGTGTTGTTCGCCTTCACCGAAGCTTATATCGTCGATCCAAACCGGCCAACGCTCAGCCTTTCGTTCAAGGACGCATTCGGCAATCTCATCACCGACATCCGCCCCACGCAGACTCGCCTGCCGCCGTTCTTCGCCAATGTTCTTCCCGAAGGAACCTTGCGGGACTACCTCGCCGAGCGTGCCGCAGTGAAGCCCGACCGAGAGTTCTTCCTGATTGCGGTACTCGGGCAAGATCTACCGGGTGCTCTTGAAATCCTGCCTGTCGATGCAACACCCATTGATGAGAGCGCCAGTGAACCCGCTGCAGCGGCAGGCGCTCCTAACCCTGAGTCCGCCCTGCATTTTTCCCTAGCCGGCGTTCAACTCAAGTTCTCTGCAGTAAAAGAAACAACAGGCGGACTGACTGTTCCCGCCGATGGCGTCGGCGGCTCCTGGATTGTGAAGCTCCCGTCGAACAAGTTCCAGAACGTCCCTGAAAATGAATTTGCTATGATGGAGCTCGCTCGCCGGGTCGACATCTCCGTACCCGAGACCGCGCTGGTTGCAATCGATCAAATTTCAGGTCTTCCCCCCGGAATCACCGCGCTCGGCGAGCGCGCCTATGTCATCAGACGATTTGATCGAACTGCGAGTGGCGAGCGCATTCACACTGAGGATTTCGCGCAAGTGTTCGGGGTCTTTCCTGAGCGTAAGTACGAACAAGCCAGCTACCGAAATATTGCCGAGGTGATTTGGACCGAAACCGGCGAAGTGGGCATTGTCGAATTTCTCCGCCGCTTCGTGTTCAACACGCTGATAGGCAACGGTGATATGCACCTCAAGAATTGGTCTCTAATCTATCCCGATCGGCGAAGTGCCGCACTTGCCCCGGCCTATGACTTTGTTTCCACGATCGCCTACCTGCCCAATGATCACCTCGCACTGACATTTGTCGACTCCAAGCAGTTCTCATCCATAACGACCGAGCAATTCGAGCGCTTTGCTGCCAAAACCCGCTTGCCGACGAAGCTAACGCTCGACACGGTGCATGAGACCGTCACGCGATTTGCGCAGGTGTGGCGCAATCCTCCAGATGGGCTCATCGACGACCCTCTGCGAGACGCCATCGATCAACACCTACAATCCCTGCCACTATGGACTATGGAGGGCGGGCGCACGAAACCCTCGAATCGATAGACGCGCGCGCTGGGCCCCTGCGCCTCCATGGCCGGGGTTCCATCCCCGCCGCGCATTTCTACCCAAGGGCGTCAGTTTTGCGTAGCACGTATCCACAGCCCGGTTTGGCATGCTGTAGGCATGGATGGACGCCAAAATAGCTCGCCTACGGAGGAAATCCACCGCTCATCGGGTGTCAGTTTTCCCAGAAGATATCAATTGCAGGGATTCATTCAAGGATTGCATGGAGCACCCCGCATCTCGAATAACAATTCCACGAGCAATCTTCCGAATCCTCTATCATTTCCGTATTCGCACTTGCCGCTGTACCTTCACGGCGTCACCTGCCGACCGTTGTGCGCGCGAAGTCGGTGGCGGCGATGTAAGCACCCATTAGACGTTCTAGCTCGAGCGCTGTGAGCGGCCCCAAGGCGACCCAATCCGCGCGTTCGTACGCGACTGCACGCTTCAATATGTCGCGGCTGCCCCACCGGCGGTCACGGTGCCCTCGGTGTCATCGTCGTCGTCTCTCACGACCCTACCGGCCGCGCAGAGCTCTGTGGCGCTCGCGACTGAGCAGAACGCTTGGCGGGACAATCAAGCCTGGCAGCACGACCGCATCTGGGGGTCGACCTCTACCGGCATTCTGCAAACAATGCTGTCCAATATTGCGATTTACCATAATGTTTATATGCTTATCGGTATCCGACTCTGTAACTATCTGAAATATAGTGATATTAGTTCAACCGCCCCAAGACTTGTGCGCATAATTACCGGAGTATGGTGCATCGTCGCCGAGAGTTTCTCTTTGCTTGCATGGCCACTTGCGCCCATAATGTGGGCATCTGCCGTAGGGGTTCACGATGAGCACCGCCACCGTAGACCGGACCCCAGCTGTCGAGTCCCCACATGAGTCGCTGTACGCGCGGGTTGGCATCCTGCTGGGACTTAAACCCACAGTTCACTCGGAACTCGATCTGATCAAGCGTTTGGAGAAGGGCCTCGCAGTTGCTGCCGTGCAGAATCTGCGGACGCGAGTCGGTCTTAGCGACGCGGAGACATTCGAACTCATTGCACCGCGCAGGACTTTGAATCGGCGCGAAGCCACAGGTCAATTGCTATCTCGTGAAGAAGCCGACAAGACGGTGCGCGTGGCGCGTGTGACCGCTCGCGCGCAGCAGGTCTTTGGCGGGAAGCCTGACTATGCGGCCGATTGGTTGCGTACCGCGAAGCCCGCGTTGGGGGATCGGACGCCCATGCAAGCGCTCTTGACGGAATCGGGTGCGCTCGCCGTCGAGGAACTCCTGGTTGGCATCGAACACGGCATGTTCGCCTAAAAGTGATCGTCTGGCGCTTCTCGCAGCACGACTCACTCGACGGGCGAGGGGGCTTGCTGGCCTCCGCACGTTGGCATACGCGCGGCAAGGAGATTCTCTATTGCGCGCCGAATCCAGCCACTGCGGTGCTCGAGATCCTTGTACATAGCCAGGTCCGCGAGCCTGCGGCACTCGCCCGCCACCGCTTCATCAAGGTGAATATCCCCGATGAGGTATCGCGGCAATCGGTCGATGAGGCGCAGCTACCGACGGACTGGTCCCGACGGGTTGCTGTTACGCGGGCCTGGGGTGATCGCTGGCTCCGGGAAGGCGAGAGCGCGTTGTTGGTCGTTCGTTCCGTGCTGGTACCAGAGACCTACAACGTGCTTATCAATCTGCGCCACGAGGATGCGATACGCATAAAGCGACTCGCCGTCATGCCGTACCCCCTCGATTCTCGGCTCGTACCTCAGCTATAAACTGGTCCAACTCAGCGGGCCCGATTTCAGAGGCCCCACCCCGACCCAGAAGTCGTGCAACAGATTGTTGCACAAGCAACATTCTTGAACTGCCACCCGCGAATCTGAAACCAAACACGGGTGCTGACCGCTCCAGCCGAACGAGACCTGCAGGGTCGAGTGGATTAGTCGAGTTTGGCCAGAGACGATTGTTCAGAGCCGCGCAGGCGAGCGCTTATAATAGCTGCACCGCACCCACTTTCTGCTGAGCTTCCATCGGCGGAACCTAACTAACACTACACGACCAACCGCCTCAAACAGGCCCATTCAGCTCATGGAAAGGACTGCTCTCCTATGTACCAACGCATGCACGATCTTTGAGCGGACAGGAAACGCGTATAACGGTCCCACGGGGAATGTTGCGGTCGATTCGCAAGGTCCCGCCTAGTTGCTGGGCACGATATCGCATGATGCGAAGTCCAAGGCCACCGGTGCCCTCAGCCGCCTTCGGCGACTCCGCCAAACCGATTCCGTCATCCGCAATGCTCAAGCACAGTTCCGAGTCAAGGATTTTTGCCGAAATCGTAAGGTGCGTCGCCCGGGCGTGCCGCGCAACATTGTTCGTGGCCTCTTGCGCGATGCGGTAAAGGTGCGATGCAACGTTGGTCTCGATCGCCGTATGCAACAAAGGATCAATATCAAGCTTCACTTGGAATCCGTAAAGATCCTTTGCTTGCGCCGCGAAGGCGGTCAACGCTCCCGCAAGTCCCGCCCGCTCAACCGCGATCGGCGACATTCCGCTTGCGAGCCGACGCGTCTCTTCGATCGACTTCGAGACTAGGCTGTTGATCCGCTCAAAGTCCCCTGCATACGCAGGCTGCTCGCGCACGACCTGATTGGCGAGACCTCTGAGGAACAATGAGATGCCGGCCAGCTGTTGCCCTAATCCATCGTGCAGATCGTGAGCCAGATGAGTCTGTTCGCGGGTCGCGACATCCAGGAGCTCCTGCTCCAGCGTGAGTCGATCGGTAACATCGCGGCAGATCAACAACGTCATCAGGCGGCCATCCATCGATATCTGCGAGGCGGCAATTTCGACAAACACGTTGGCGCCATCCGAGCGGCGCAGGGTTACCGCCAGCAATCCCGTGCGGTGCTCGAGCACATCGCGCAGGCATTCCGGGCTCACAAACTGCTCGAGCCCCAAGCCGCTCATTGTCTCCGATCCTTGTAGATGGAGGAGCTCCGCGGCCGCACGGTTGCCGTACGTGATGCAGCCGCCGAAGTGCGCGATAACGGCATCCGGGCAGGTTTCGGCAAGCTGTCGATAGCGCGCTTCGCTCGCACGCAGTCGTTCCAAATCACGATGACGCTGAATCACCATCGAGGCGACGGCCGCGGCGATCCGAATCCAGTCCTCCTCTTCGGCCGTTGGGGCTCGCGGTTGCGAGTAGTACATGGCACATGTGCCAAGAAGTTCACCGCCGCTGTCAATCAAGGGCACCGACCAGCAGGCAGCCAGTTCGTAGGTTCTCGCGAGCTGTACGTAATCTTGCCAAAGCGGCGATGTCGAGATATCGCTGACAATCACGGTCTCGCGGCGCGCCGCGGCGGTGCCGCACGAGCCGACGCCCTCTCTAATGGGCAGTCCATCGATCGCGCGGGTGTAGTCGTGCGGGAGACTGGGAGCCTCGCAGCTGCGAAGCACGCCGGCGGACACGTCGGCCAGCAGGATCGAGCACCGCATGGTGGGAGTCAGATGCTCGACAAATCGCAGCAGTTCGTCGATCAGCATTGGGAGTGGTTGGCGCGATGCGAGGAGTCGCGCGAGTGCGTTGAGAGTGTCCTCACCAGCCAAGTGCGGATTGAGCGTTCCCACCATGGCGTAGCCGCCTTACGGCGTCGGTACTCGACTGCGACGGACTAATACCGCAGATCCCACCCCGGCCGTTGGTATGCCGCCAGCCAGCATTACCTCGAGTTCATCGAGCGGGACTGCTTTGGAATGGAGGAAGCCCTGCGATTGGAGGCAGCGCAATTCGCGAAGCTTCTCCAATTGCTCGAGAGTTTCCACCCCTTCGGCGACCGTCCCCAAGCCGAAGGCCGAAGCGAGTTGGATGACGCTCGAGGTCAGCGCAACGCACCCTGGATCCGACGGCAGGCCGCGGATGAACGACCGGTCGATCTTCAGGATGTCGACGGGTAAGCGCGACAGGAGCCCGAGCGAAGAATATCCCGTACCGAAGTCGTCGAGCGCCACCCGGATCCCTGCCGCGCGCACTTCTGCCATTTTCCGCGTCGTGGCGTCGATATCCTCCAGTAAACTCGATTCTGTGATTTCCAGATCCAATCCGTAGCCGGCACGATTCAGGCCGCCAGCAAGCCTCACCACCGTCTCAACGAACGAGCGGCGCCGTAACTGCAGCGCAGAGATGTTGACCGCAACCCGCACCGGCCCAAGGCCGAGCCTGCGCCACCGTGCGCAATCCGTAACCGCGCGCTCGAGGATCCAGTCACCGACCGGCACAATCAGCCCGGAGGCCTCGAGGGTCGGTAGGAATGTGGCCGGCATCACCAGGCCGCCGTCGGGATCCTTCCAGCGCAGTAGTGCCTCAACGGACTCGATTCGGCCGGACGCGATGTTGACTTGCGGCTGGTAGTGCAGCACGAACTGCTGCTCATCGAGCGCCGTGCGCAGCTTGTGTTCCAGCTCCAGGCGCTCGGCGATATCGCTGTGCATCCGCAAATCGTAAGTCAGATACTGCTCGCCCGTATCTTTCGCCCTTTTGAGTGCGGCTTCCGCGTTCTGCACCAGCACGTCGGCCTGCGCGCCGTCACCGGGATAGCGGGCGACACCTAATAAACAGGAGACCCGGATCGAGTGTCCTTCGATATCAAAGGGGTCTCCAAATACAGCGCCGTCGAGCAGGGCAGCAATATTCTCGGCGGATGCGCTCGTTCCAGGCTCGACCAGCAGAAACGTGCCTCCGCCGAAGTAGCTAATGCGCTCCTCGGTGTCGCTGTGGCGCCTGAGCCGTTCCGCCACGCGCTGTAACATCAGGTCCCCAACACGCCGCCCGAACCTATCATTGATGTGGGCGAGGCCATGGATATCAAAGGCCGCGATCGTCAGGCTCCTCTGCGGATCCGGCGTATCGCGCAAAACAAGGTCAAGGCGCTCGCAGAATAGCCCCCGCTTGGCAAGACCGGTCAGATCGTCGAAGTACGACAGGTACGCTGCGGCGCTGGCGGTTTGATGGTATGCGAGCGCGAACGCCAGGCTCGAGCGAATGTCCTGCAGCAATAGGATTTCCTCATCGCCGATGAGGTTGATGTCGCGAGAGGCGAGCGTCAACGCACCTTGCTTTTCCGCAATGCTGAGCGGGATGGCGACCAGCGACTTAAACCCGAGTTCGATGAGCCGCTCACGCCCCGCGACTGGAGGCTGCGACTGCATGAGATCGTTGCATACAGCGATATCCCCGGTACGGATCGCTCGACTCACAAGACTCGTGTCCGGTTCCGTGCCGTTGCCGATCTCCACGGCCGCAGGGGTCGGAAGGTCGCCCGTCGCGCCCGAGCCGTAGGTCGGCCACGCTCGCCCAGCATTCGCATCGACGACCCAGAGAGTCGCGCGCTCGTAACCGCCCACGTCGGAGGCCACACGGCAGGCTTCCCGAAGCAGAGAATCCGGGTCGCGGATGCGCAATACGGCAGCGTTGATGCTGCTTTGCATCTGTCGCACCCGCATCAGGTGCGCAATCTGGGCTTCATGTCTCCTTCGCTCGCTGATGTCGCGCGCAACTGCGACCAGATACCGGTGTTGCGCCTGCTCGACATAGCTCACACTCACTTCCACCGGGAAGCTCGGCGCGTCCTTGGGGCGGTAAGCCCCCTCCAGGACGCGCTGGCCCGGGCCGCTGCCGTCCTTCAGGCTCTCAATAGCGGAATGCTCGTGGTCGAGGGTTGAAAGGTCCGATATCGTCAGCTTCAGCAACTCATCGTGCGAATAGCCAAGTCGCTGTTCGGCGGTCTGGTTTGCATCGATGATCTGCCGAGATTGCGCATCCACGACTAGAATCAGGTCATTGGTGTTGTCAAGCAGGCGCCGGAACAGCTGCCGCTGCGCTTCGGCTCGCTGATGCGCGATTCGCCTTCGAAGGGTCGAAATCCCGTACGCCAGATCCGCAGCGAGTTCTGCCAATAGCGTGACTTCTTCCGGCTCAAAGGCGGGTGTCCTTTCCGAATAGACGGTCAGCGCACCCACCTGTTCCGGGCCCAAAATCAACGGCAGCGCAATCGATGCGCGGTAGCCGCGCGCCAGAGCCTCATCTCGCCACGGGGCAAGGGCCGGATCATCCTGCATGCGGTTACAAGTCGCCGGTGCGCGCTCGCGAATGGCTCGGCCAGTGGGTCCTGCACCCCGAAGGGAATTCTCCCACGTGATGCGTACGCGTTTGAGGTAACCAGCATCAACACCCGCCGAGGCCACCGGGCGCACCGACCTTGCAGCATCATCCTCGGCGAACCCGACCCAAGCCATGCGGTAGCCGCCCACATTGACGATAAGCTCGCATATGCCGCCGAGCAGATCCGATTCGCCTGTTGTTCTCACGAGCAGCTGATTGCAGGAGGTCAACATGCGCAGGTGTCGATTGGCCAGCCGTCCTGATGCCTCTGCATCCTTGCGGCCGGTAACATCGATGCCGCTACCGACAATCGCAATCACGCGGCCCGTGGCATCGGGCAGCGGAGCAAATGCGCAATCAACCGTAATTATTTGGCCATTGTTCACACGCGCCATAAGCTCTTGACGAGCAGGGTGACCAGTCATCACTGTCTGCAGGGCAACATGGATTTTCTCCCGAGCTGTCTCGGGGGACGACCACGAGTACGCGTCCCAAAAAAGCTTCCCGATTACCTCATGGCGCTCGAGGCCTGCGGCTTCCAAGGCTGCTCGGTTTACGTCGAGTACGATGCCGTCGGGCGAGAGGACGCCGACGAAGGCGAACATGCCGTCGATGAGGCTCCGCCACAGCGCTGTGCTCGGAACACCAAGTTGAGCCATGAGCCTCAGATCAGGTGGCATCCCAGATGCAGAAGATGACACGGACTCGGTCCTTGATTTGTCGCAGCTTGCAGTCACGGTTGTCTTGAGGCTCCTTCCTTTGATTCCGTCACTAATGCTATTGAAGCACACAGTAACAACTGGTGACCGGGATGGAACTAGGGATTTGCCGCAGGTGGGGACCGGCTGTCGGCGCGCTCTCAGACGCAGAAACCCCTGAGAGCGGCGAAGGGGATCCCCTAAACGACTGACCATGTTGACCGCTGATTCCGTTTGAACGTGACCGGTCGTTCCGACCGAAGGTGACCGCCGATTCTGATTGATGGTGACCGATTTTCGGCTGCGGCCGGAATCCTCGGTCACGATCGCCGAATGGCCGGTCACTTTCGTCCGCAATGAAAGCGAGTTTGCACTGGAACTTACATTTTCCTGGCTAAGCTGCCTGATTCTTACCTCGGGGAGCCTTGATGCCAGCCAAACGGAGTGCCATTCGCGAGATCAAAGATGTTCTGCGCCTCAAATTTGAGGCAAGACTGTGAACCGGCATCTCTGATTGACCAGGTTTGAGATCATATAGGCGGGCAAACCGGACCAGGGACTCAGGGGGAATTTTCAGCACGACCAATGGCTTGCGGCGTATTCAGTTGATCCGCATTGGACGCCATCGTGGGGCCAATGTCTACGCCGGTTCACATCCACGGGCAAGGCGGCACGACGATCTTGGAAAATGCCGCGATCAAGCAACGATCGCGGGCGCATTAGAGGCTACTGTTCGCGGCGCGAGCCAGGGCTTCCCGCAGTTCACGCAGCTTTGGCGGTTTGCTGAGCAGGATGTCGACGTGCGCGGGCAGATCGCCTTCGCTCATGAGCCGCCGGCCCCAGCCGGTCAGGAGGATGACCGGAGTCGGGGGCGAGGCGGCTTTCACGGCGCCCGCGACTTGGCGGCCGTCTACGGAGGGCATGCCGAGATCGGTCATGACCACGTCGAATGGGTGTTTGTCGTTCAGTGCAGCGCGGAAAACATCGATGCCGTCCTGGCCGCCGCTCGCGGCGACGATGGTATGCCCGTCTCCCTCCAGGGTGTCTCGCAGGGATTTGAGCAACAATGGGTCGTCATCCACAACCAGGATGCGCAGAGGCGCCGCGATGACCGGCACCGCCTTGGATTGAGCCGGCGCAGCGGTCGGGCTCGCCGCGGCAAAGCTCAAACGGATTGTCGTTCCCTGGCCCGGCGTGCTCTCGATGTCGATCTCCGCGCCATGCCGCCGCACCATGCCGTAGACCATGGCCAGGCCGAGGCCCGTACCGCGCTCGCCTTTGGTGGTGAAAAATGGCTCCAGGCAGCGGCGCTGCGCTTCCTCATCCATGCCGATGCCGGTGTCGCTCACTTCGACTCTCACCTGCCGCGACGGCTCGGACGCATCGCCGGAGACCAGCGTACGCAGGGTCAGAGTGCCGCCATCCGCCATGGCATCCACGGCATTGAAGATCAGATTGGTCAGTGCCTCGCGAATCTCGCTTTCGATCCCCATGACCGCCGGTGGATCCTGTGCCGGCTCGACGCGCAGCTGAATCACGATGCCGCGCTGTTGCGGCATATCGCTCCAACGAGCGCGGGTGAGATCGACGACCTGCTGCACGAGTGAATTCAAGTGAACGCCGGTGAGCGTCAATTGCGGCTCACGTTGACGATAGAATTCACGCATGCGCGCAACCGTCGCGGCGACGTCGTGGATGGCTGTTTGAATGGTTTGCAGTTGGTTGCGGCCCTGCGCGCTGAGATTCGGCTCCTTTTCCAGCAGCGAGTCCGTGTAGAGGGCGACCGGCGAGATGGCATTGTTGATGTCATGGGCGATGCCGCTCGCCATCTGCCCGAGCGCGCGCAGGCGTTCCTGCTGCATGACCACCTGCTGGGTTTGGCGTAAATCCTCGTAGGCGGCCTGCAGCGCGCCGTAGAGCTGCGCATGGTGCGCGGCGAGTGCCACGTGCTCGCTCAGTTGCCGCAGAAATTCGCATTCATCGCTGGTGAAACTGCTCGCCTCGCGGCGCGCTGCGATGAGCACCCCGAAAACCTTGCTTTCCACCAGCAGCGGAGCCGCGACCAGCGCGCGCAATCCGCCTCTCGCCAGACGCTGCGGAAAGGGCAGGCGCACTTCGAGTATGTCCGGCTCGTAGCTCAGCCGCCCCTGCATGCAGCGCGACAGGCCGTTCTCGTCAATTTCGATGTACGCCTGCTCGGTCAATGCCAGTTCCGCGGCGAGAGCCTCGCTGCGCAGGCCCACACAGGTCATCTTCAGGCGATTGACGGTCGGATCGTAGGTGTAAAGACAACCCAAATCGATGTGTAGCTGGTCTTCCAGAGTACGGATTACGACTTGTAGAATGCTCGACAGATCCTGACGTTCGCCGATTGCCCGGGTTATCTGTTGCAGCAGATTCAAATGTCCGAGGCGCGCATGCAGCTTGCGCTCCGCGGTTTTGCGCTCGATGATATCGTTGAAGAGAATGGCAACTTTTCGACTTCCCGGGCCGCCCACCCGGTAGGCACGCACATCGTAGTGCCTGCCCAGCGCCTTTGCCTCGTTCTCAAAGTGCACCGGCTCACCCGTCAGGGCAACCTTGCCGTAGATTTCAAACCAGTGGGCTTCATGGTCGGGGGCAAGGTCGCGCATCAATTTGCCTTGCGCGTTGTACATTCCGGTCTGCTTTTCGAATGCCGGATTGATTTCCAGGAACCGATAATCGACCGGCTTGCCGTTCGCGTCGAAAATCATTTCAATGGTGCAAAACCCTTCGATCAGAGTGTCGAAGAGGGTGCGATACCGGGCTTCCGACTCATCGGCGCCTGCCTGCGCAGGCTCCGTGGCCTTGGCGTCGAGAGGCTCGGTCTGATTCAGGGTCATGCTCCCCTTTGCATCCTTATTCAAGGTCGCTGCCGTCTGGAAGCAGCCAATCAACCCCTCAATGATGCTCGCCGCGGGAATTAATTGGACCGCCGCAGCCATCCATACCTTTGCGTTCACGGCCGGCTCCTCCTTGTTTGCATCGGTTGCGTATACCGCGTGGCTGCGCGACCCATCTCAGCATAAATTCAAGCCATTCGCAAAGCCGCCCGGGCGGCCGACAAGGGGGAGGTCGGTGATCAGAACACCGGTCTCAATCGGTACGCGGCAATGGACCGACCGCCGGGGCGCCGCAGTTCAACCTGCACGTGCTGTGAAAGTGCGCCTGCGTTCGATTGCGGCATTTGCCGCATGGACGCGGACGGCGGCGTCCGCGAGAAATCGCTCCAGATCCGCAGGTGGCCGCGGACCGCAGAGGAGAGTCCCTTGAGCGAAATCGCATTCGCTGAAGGCGGCGTGATCGTGATGCAGTTCGGTTTCGACGCCCTCCGCGGTCACGACCATGAACAGCTCGTGAGCGAGGCGAACGATGGCCCGCATCACGATGCCTGCATTCTCGTTGCGCGCTGCATCTGCGATGAGCGCGCCATCGATTTTCACCTCGGTAAACGGCATTCGGTAAAGCTCCGTGAGTGAAGACAGCCCGGATCCATAGTCGTCGAGTGCGAGCCCTACGCCCGCGGCCCGCAGCCGAGTGAAAGCCTCCAGGCAGAGGGCTCGGTCGGAGAGGCGATCCATTTGTCTCACATCGAGCGTCAGACGGGTGGGCGCTACGCCGAATTGGCGCAAGCTGCTCATGAGTCGGTCCGGAAATCCCGCATCCTTGACAAGGGAGGGGGCTAGATTCACCGCGAAGGGCACGTCGAATCCGCGATCCCGCCACAGCGCGTGCTGTTGAATCGCTTCGGTAATGGTGAAGTCGGTGATCTCGGTCATGAGTCCGGCCGCTTCGGCGAGCGGCAGGAACTGGCCGGGCGTCATGAGCCCAAGTCTGGGGTGATCCCAGCGAATCAGCGCCTCAACCCCGGCCACCATCGGCGCACCGCCGATCGTGAGCTTGGGCTGGTAGTGAAGCGTGAGTTCATGCTCATCGAGAGCACGACGCAGCTCCGCGGCATCGGGCGATACGGCGCCGGGCGATCGCCGCAGGGAGCTCAAGCCGGGTGCAGCGCAGCCCAGATACGGCAGGTGCTGCGCACCTACGGCAACCTGGTGATTCGATTGAGTGGCCATATCAGTGCTCCTTTCAGTTCGGTCTTAAGAACAGCAAAACGGGCTACGGCATCGAGGCGGTGCAGACGACGGGTCCGTCACCGCGAGTGCAGGGGACATTCTGCGCAATGGCCTTTCGGGCCGCGGCGGTCAGCAGGGTGCTGCCGGCGGCGGCAGAATCGATCGAAGCGCGAAGGCCGGCGGTGGGCATACGAATGGTCGCATTCAGCGTGACATCCCGGCCCGTGCTCATGACCGCCACCGTCTGCGCGGCGGCGACATGCTCATGGTCACCGGCGACATTCAAATAAAGAACGTTGGGAATGACGATTTTGAAATTCAGATGTGCCGCGGCGTTCAACGAGCCGGTGGCCGCGCCGAAGTCCATGTGCGATTCGGCCGTGGCCATCATCGGCATGAGCAGCACGATGCCGGCGATTAGGCCGCGGACCACAGAGCCGTGCTGAATGTTGAACCCACCAGGGCTCAGAGCGCGCGAGTCGTGTTGCGGTGACTTGATCATGGTTCGTCCTCCGTTGACCATGGAGGCAGATTGCCGCATCGATTACATCGATTCAAGCGTATTAGTTGTATTCGTCGAATCAATCACATTCCCAGGCTTCTCTTATGTCAAATAGTGCATTTAAAAGCCTATTCGGCAGCTTCCAGCCTGCGACGCAGTCTCTACAATACCCACATATCTATTGATACGATGTAAACGATGCTGTGTTGCTAGGACTGGAGTTTGGAAATTGCCCAAGAAGTACATGACGTCGCTGGAAGCCGCCGGGTTGCTCATGGTGTCGCCGGTCACCATTCGCGAATGGGCACGCAAGGGATTGCTGCAATCGGTATCTACCGCGGGCGGCCACCGGCGATTCATGCTCGATGAGCTACGGCAGTTCGCGCGAGCACATGGAATTTCACTCGAAGGGCCCGGCGATACGCCCGCGTCGGAGCCGCTGCGCGTGCTGTTGGTCGATGACGATTGGGTGTTCACCGAGTACCTGCGCGAGATCGTCCTTGCCGCGGATCCGCGTATCCAGGTGAAAAGTGCGATGGACGGATTTCGCGCCGGGCAACTCACCGAGGGCTTCCGGCCCAATCTGGTGGCGCTCGATATCAATATGCCGGGCATCGACGGCATCGAGTTGTGCCGACGGCTGCGAGCGAGCCCGGTGACGGTGAATAGCCGATTGGTCATTCTGTCAGGTTCGTTGTCGCCGGAGAACGTCGCGGCGGCGCGTGCCGCCGGTGCCGACGCTTGGATCGAGAAGGGTGCGTCTCGAGCCGAGATTCTCGCGGTATTTGGTGTGGTAGGTGCACTCAGAAGTCCGCGAACTCGGGGAATCGAGTCTGATCGAAGGATTTGACCGCGACTCGGCGAGGTCGCTGTGCCCTTTGGGACCGCCGCCGCCACGCTGCGGGATATTGTGATGGGAATCACGGAGGAAGCGGCCTTGAGCCGATAAATGTATGCTTGAGCACGAGCATTGGTGCGGGTTGGGATCATTTTAGGCCCAGGGTGGGGCCGGAGTACTCTCGGATGGAGAGATCAATTGAAGATCCAAGGAACAAGGAACTTCGCGTATTGCTGGTCGAGGACTCCGAACCCGATGCGGAGTTGACCATCAAGCGATTGCAGGCGGCCGGATTCGGCTGCAGCTACCGGCGCGTCGTCAACGAGAACGATATGCGCCGCGAACTCAAGGACTGGCGACCGAATCTCATACTCTCTGATTTCAGCATTCCCGGATTCAACGGCATGGATGCTCTCGGCATTGCGCGCATCGAGGCGGCCGGCGTTCCCTTCATATTTCTGTCGGGAACGATCGGCGAAGAACGCGCGATCGAGGCATTGAAATGCGGGGCGATAGACTACGTTCTCAAGAGCAACCCCAAGCGATTGGTACCCGCCGTGGAACGCGCCCTGGCGGAAGCTGAGCTGCGCCGCACGAGCCGGATTGCCGAGGAGCAGGTGGCGCGTCTGACCGGTGTACTGCAGATGCTTTCGGGAATCAACGCGGCCCTGATTCGTATTCAAGACCGTGACGAATTGTTGAATGAGACGTGCCGGCTGGCGCACCGCATCGGTGGATACGCCATCGCCATGGTCGCTCTGACCGACCCTGCGACCCGCATGGCGCGCCCGGTTGGCTGGGCGGGTTGGGATTTTCTCCCCCGGCCCGACGAGGCATTCCCGGTCGCCGATCACGAGTCGGGTGATGCGAGCCTCATGGGGCGGGTCATCCGTACCGGCGAGGCCGCACTGTGCGAGGACATCAATCGGACTCCGTTCGTCATCGCCGCGCTCGACGAGCTGATCGCCGCCGGCGTGCGCTCGTTGGCATGCCTGCCGCTGCGAGTCGACGGCACGCCGGTAGGGTCGTTTCTCTTCGGCACCGTGGTGAGCGGTGTCATAGGTGCGGAGGAGATGCTGCTTCTCGAGGAAGTTGCATCCAATCTCTCCTTCGCGCTTCAGTATCTGAACAAGCAGGATGCGGTACGATTTCTATCGTATTTCGAGCCGCTGACGGGCCTTGCCAAGCGCGCGCTTTTCTGTGAGCGGCTGAGCCGTCTGCTCATGCACGGGCCGCAGAGTTTGCCGCGCCTGGCGGTGGCGGTGTTCGATGTCGAACACTTGAGCGTCATCAA
The DNA here is from genome assembly GCA_963702735.1 of uncultured Gammaproteobacteria bacterium. Lineage (GTDB taxonomy): Bacteria > Pseudomonadota > Gammaproteobacteria > Steroidobacterales > Steroidobacteraceae > Bog-1198. The sequence continues at coordinate 105,892 of CAVPDW010000008.1, forward strand.
CGACTCCTTCGGGCGGCACACCGGCGATCGACTCTTGCAATGCGTGGCCGACCGGCTCAAGGGACACTTTCCCGACACCGAGCAGCTCGCGCACCTCGGCGGCGGAACCTTTGTCTGCATGAGTTCCTTGCCCGAGCGGACGGACGACGAGATTCGGGGACTACACCGCGAGTTCACGCGCATATTCGACCGATCGTTCGCCGTCGACGGACGCGAGATCGCGGTGACGATCAAGAGCGGTCATGCGTGCTTTCCGGAGGATGGCAAGGAGCCGAATCAACTGGTGCAGAACGCCGAAGCCGCACTCAAGGCGGCGAAAACCTCGGGTGAACAATATCTGCATCACCGCTTCGAGATGAATTCGGATCTCGCGCGCCGCGTCGCCATGGAGCATCGGTTGCGCACGGCACTCGACAATGAGCAGTTCGTGCTCTATTACCAGCCCAAGGTCACACTGCGAACCGGCACCATTGCCGGCGTCGAGGCGCTGCTGCGCTGGCAGGACCCGGAGAGTGGACTGACCGCCCCGGGAGTGTTTCTGCCGTTGCTCGAATCCGCCGGGCTGATGCCGGCGATCGGCACCTGGGCGCTGAAACAGGCGGCATCCGATGGTCGCCGTTGGCGCGGGATGGGCCTGCCCCCCATTCGGATCGCCGTCAACATTTCTCCGCCGGAGCTGCGCCGACGCAATGCGGCGCGCGAAATCCTCGACTGCATCGGCGACCTGGCCGGCGATCCCCTGTGGTGCATCGATGTCGAAATCACCGAGGGTTCATTGATCGACGATTCCTCGGCCTGTGTCCATGCGCTGCGGATGCTGCGAGCGGCGGGCGTACGAGTGGCGATCGACGATTTCGGAACCGGCTTTTCATCGCTGGGGAGACTGTCGCAACTGCCGATCGACACTCTGAAGATCGATCGCAGCTTCACCTCGAGGCTTCCGGATGACCCCCAAGGCTGCACGCTGGTGTCGACGGTCATCGATCTGGCTCACGCCTTCGCGATGAAAACCGTCGCCGAGGGCGTCGAGACCCGGGCGCAGCTCGATTATCTCATCCGTGAGGGCTGCGACGAATCGCAGGGCTATTTGCACAGCCGCCCCATCCCTAAAGCGGAATTCGAGCGCTGGCTGGGCGGCGGCTCTGCGCAGGGCGGCAACGCAGTGCCGGTCGCGGGTCGATTGTCCTAGACCGGGCGACGCCCACCCCAGGATACGTGTGGAGGTGCGGCGGACGTGCGACGATGACGTCCGACCATGCCCGCCCATGAAACTTCGGTCCTCACTATTATGATCCGGCCGGCCGCCACCGTCTGCATGGCCGCTCTTCTCGCGGCGTCGCCGCGGTGCATAGCCCAGGCGCAGAGCGCTCGCAATGCGACGCTACAAGCCGAGGTCTCGGCTTCCGACATCGTCGTCGAACAGCCGAACATCCTCGCCGCGCAGGCGATGCCGCTCGGCAACGGGCGGCTCGGCGCCGCGGTCTGGGCGGCCGACGGCCTGACAATACAGCTCAATCGCAGCGACACACTGCCCGGTCGATTGTCCCCGGCTCAGGTCGCATTTCCGGGTCTGCGGCCCATGATCGCCGATAGGCAATTCCATGGGCGCTTGTCGCTCTATGATGGAAATTGGGTCCAGAGCGGCGCCGGCATGAGCGCTCAAGTCGCGGTCGACCAACACCGGGATCGCCTCATCGTCGATGTATCGGGAGCGAACCCGCTGAATACGCAATCCGTCGTCCTGAGATTGTGGCAGCCACGGACACCGGCTGCGATCGTCGACGGCAAGACTGTCTTACTTGCGGAACATTGGCTCGATGATCGGCTGCCGGGGGCTTCGGGCCTTCCGTTCGGTTCGCTCGCGGCCGCGCGCGTGGTGGGTCGCAATATCGTCGCGGTCAAGCTCGATCGTATGACGGTCGCGATCCGCTTTCGACCGATGCCGGACGGCCGCTATCGTGTGATCATCGCGGCGCCCGCTTTTGACGGGCGCGTCGAACCTGTGTCCGCCGCCGCCACGACGCTGTCGGCGCCGGTGGACCCGGCGGGCTCGCGCCGCTATTGGCATGACTTTTGGGCTCGTGCTTGCCTGATATTCGCCAGATCCGATGACGGCAGGGCCGCGTACTTCGAATCGATGCGCATGCTTTATCTTTATTATGCGGCTGCGCTCAGCCGCGGAACCGTCCCCGGATCTCAGGCCGGCGTTGCCGACCTTTTCTCCTCGGTCAGGGATGAGCATTTCTGGGATCCCGCCGCATTCTGGGAGTGGAATTTGCGGATGCAGGTCGCGGCAAATTTGAGCGCCGGCCTGCCTGCGCTCAACGCGCCGTACTTCGCGCTTTATCGCAACAATCTCGACGCAATCCATCGATGGACGCGGGAAAAAATGTCGGGCCGCGGCGGCATCTGCATGCCGGAGACGATGCGCTTCAATGGCGTGGGCATCGAGCACGAGAGCGCGGAGCTGCGCGCTTTTCCGATCGTTACGCATAGCTGCGATGCGACGTGGTCTGCGGTCGCGAATGCGCGCACGCTGTCGACCGGCGCCGAAGTCGGTCTCTGGGTCTGGGAGACGTATCTGAAGACCGGCGATCGCGCATTTCTCGAAGCCAACTATCCTCTGATGGCCGAGGCGGCGCGCTTTCTGCTCGCCTATCAGCAACCCGGCGCGGATGGGCTTCTTCATACGTTTCCGTCGAATGCCCACGAAACGCAAGCCGACGTGCATGATCCGACCACGGATATATCTGCGATTCGAGCGCTGTATCCGGCAACCATCGCGGCGTCGCGCGAGCTTTCGCGCGACACGGGTCTCGCCGAACAATTGCAGGCGGCGCTGCGCAGGACGCCGGAACTGCCGCTCGCGCCCGCACGCGGCGACCCGGATGCCACTTTGCCGGCCACGGCACAAACGCAGGGGCCCGTGATCGGCGCGAGTTACGATGCCGCCGCGCCGTTCGAGAACAGCGAAAACATCGGTTTGGAGCCGCTCTGGCCGTATTCATTGATCGACTCCGACAGCCCCCTTTTTGATACCGCGCTTCGCACTTATGCGTATCGACCGTTTCGCGAACTGGACACCTGGAGCAGCGATCCGATTGACGCCGCCCGGCTCGGCCTCGGTGCCGAGGTTTCGCAAAGCCTCTATCGGCTCACGCAATTGTTTCAAATCTATCCCAATGGTATGGCGGACTGGGGCGGCGGCCGCGGCGAATTCTATATTGAGCAAATGGCGATCGCGGCGCAGGCAATGGCGGAATCGCTCGTGCAGGACCACGGCCGGCTGCTGCACATCGGATGGGCGATACCGCCCCATTGGTCGATCAGCGGAACGGTCTACGTGCGCGGCAATGCGCGCGTGACCGTCGAGGCGCGCGGCGGGGCGCTGACTCAATTTGCGCTGCATGCGGATTCAGCTCATCAATTCCAATTTGCGAATCCTTGGCCCGGTCGGCAGATCATCGAAATCCCGATGGCCTCGCCCGGCGCACGGTCGACCCTCATTGGCGAGACGATGACCGTCAACGCTGAACCCGGCGAAACCTATAGCTTCCTGCCCGCCGACTCCTCGGATGGCGACAAGCCCGCTGCGATCGGTTTCGCGGCAACAGGGCTGAAAATCCTGGGCCGCGCGTCAATAGGACTCGGCGCACCATGCTGTACCCCGCCCGCGAATTACGATGCGGCGCGGGACCTCAAGGAATACCGGGTCGACAGGCCCCGCATGTTGCGGTTACCGGATACCACGGCGGCGAAGCCGTAGGCCACCCGCGTGGGCTCATTCAATGTCACTTTGCCGCTTGGGATGTGTCCGGGTGCGCGTCTGCAACAAGGTACGCTGCTGCCGGGTCTGTTAGGCTCGGAACCATGGGCCGCTTGATCAAGATTTCAGTCCTCGCCATATTGCAGGTGCTCGCCCACAGGGCACTCGCCGACGCCCCGCCTCGACTGACGGTCGCCGTCGCCGATCCCAGTGCGCCGCTGACATTCATCGCCTACGGCGACACTCGCTTTACTCAACGCGAGGGCGTGGCAAATGCAGTCGCGCGCCGTGCGCTGGTCGCGAGGGTGGCAAGCGAAAAGCCGGCGGCTATTTATCGGCGGCGATCTCGTTTTTGAGGGCGGTGATTCGCAGGACTACGAGATCTATGGGAAGGAAACCGCCGTTTGGTCGCAGGCGAAGATCCCGATATTCCCCGCGCTTGGCAACCACGAGTTTAGGGGGTGCGACAAGGACTTGGACCCCTGCCTCGTGAACTGGTGGAGGGCGGCCGCGCCGAGCGCAGTGCGCTCCTTTCGCTGGTACTCCGTGGCTCTCGGGCCGAAGGTCCTGGTACTCCTACTCGACTCAGATTCATCCCTCAAGCCCGGAAGCGAACAACGGAGCTGGTTTGAACAGCAGATGGATCTTGTACGTTCCCCGGTGGGGTTCGTCATTGTCGTACTGCACTATCCGCCCGTTCGGGACCCGCTCTTTCCAAGGGCCAAGGACGAGATTGAAATTGCGCGCTATCTGTCCAAGCACGCGCATTCGCTCAATGCGCGGGTCGTCGTCGTCGGCAGCCACGTGCACAACTACGAAAGATTTCGTCGCGACGATGTCACCTACTTGGTCAGCGGCGGGGGAGGCGCGAAGCCCGTGCCTGTGCTTCGACTGTTCGGAGAACTGTCCAGGCTTGATACCGCCGAGAACTTTCACTACATACGCTTCCGGCTCGAGGGCGGGGCTCTGCAAGGGACCATGGTGCGATTTGACCCCGGGCGCAATGCCGACACCGCCTGGACGGAGCCGGATCGCTTCGAGATCGAAGCCAAGGACGGCCCGTCGCCTCGAAAGAACGGCGAGACGGATGAACTCAGTGCGATTCGCGCTCATATGACTCCGCAATACTCCCAAAACTGATGGGCATATCCAATGAAATACACCGCGTTGTTGTTATTGGGATCGGCATTGCTTCCGCACGCGGTCCAGGCCGATCAAACCCCTGTCTCGGTGTGCGTGGAGGCGCTTGAACAGTTAGAAACGCTCCAGACGGTCGCTCCGGTGTACAAGCTTACGGGCGGTCAGGAACGTCAATACTTGGCTGACGCGGACCGTCCGGCGGAAGTAGCCCGTCTGAAGACTATCGTCGCCGGATCGTGCAGTGCGGAGCCCAACATCAGGCGGCGCCAGGAGTCTGAATCCGAGATTCTGCACCTCGCGCGCTCGCCGGGGTGCATGCAAGATCGCGACAGACTGTCGATGATGGAGAAGCCAGAGTCACGTACGCCGAAAGACGATCTCACAAGGACGCGCCAACGAGTTGCAGCGCGGTGTCCGGACGTCGAACTCTCGAACGTATGGATGGTGCACTGGGTCCCCATTCCGTCCGGTGGGTGAGGTGCAAGGCATAGTCGGATAATTGTCCAGGCATGTTCTGACACAAATCTTCCGACTGGTACTGCGTCACGGATTCTTTGGCCACGACCCGTAAAATTCGAGCGCTACGGTCCTGACGAGAATAGGGACATGCTCGACGACAAGCCAGTGACGCAGAAGAAGCCGGCGCCTCTCGGCGGCTTCCTGGGCGGATTTATTGCCGCGATCGCAGTGGCAGCCACGGTTTTCATGGTGTGGCAGCGCGTGTCACCTGTCTCGACGAGTCCCACCGGTGTGAAGCCAACCTCTGCGTTCGCGGCCCAAATCGCGGATGAAACGGCCCAATTCAACGTTAAGCCCTATACGGTTGTCTTGACCACCGACAAGGCAATGCAGGTGACAAAGGCGATACGGCGTGGCGATTACACGGCGGCGGCCGCGCTTGCCGGCGATGTCTTGGAACACAGCACACTGCAGGCCTGGGGGTTTCGGCCGTTCAACTTGCTGATGGGGAGCATTTCTTTGGGTAACGATCCCGTGCTGCTCAAGAATCTGACGGCATGGATCGAAATCGATCCGCAATCCGCGCTGGCGCGCATCCTGCGCGCGAAGTGCTACCAGCAAACCGCTTGGGCTATCCGCGGCGAAGATTCTTCCTCGACGATCTCCGATCAGCACATGAAAGCGTTCCATGACTATCTACACAAGGCGGACGAAGATGTCAGGAGGTCGATCGCGCTCAATCCCAACATTCCTTGGAGCTACTGGCTGTGGCTGAACGTGGTATCCGGCAATGAGAATACGCGAGAAATGGACGACGCATTTCGGGCCGGCATCGAGCGTTTCCCGGGCTACTACGAACTCTACCGGCAGCGCCTGCATTCCCTTACGCCCAAGTGGGGCGGCTCGGTCGGCGCAATGAACCAATTCGTGAATCAATATGCCGGGAGCGCACCTGACGGTTCACCGCTGAAAATGCTGTATCTGCAGATGAGCGCTTATCTGTTGGACGCCGCCTGGGTCGAGTGCAGTTCACTGACGAATGACGCCCTGGACAATTGCATGGGCATGTATCTGAACCGATACGTCTCGAGAAGCGTTTCCGACGGGGTGACGAAGGCGGCGAGCATTTACAAATCCTCAGATCCGATTCAGTACAGCAATGCGTTGTGGCCGATTTTGCGCCAGATGGTGGACACACCGAACGGCGCCACAATACTGAGCCCCTTGCTGCAGGTCGTCGCTGAATCGATGGGCAGCGACAATCAGTTGATACACGAGTCCGGGCACAACAACTTCGTCCTCGACGACATCACGGCGCGGATCTGGGCGGAGCTTGACTACAGCGCCAATGTCGACCAGAAATTCAAGGAAGCCTTGAGTGATGCCGAGCGCACGCCGTTTCCAAACGAAGAGGAAAAGGATATCGCAATCGCCGGCATCTTCGACGACATGACACAGGCAGCCAGAAATGCCAACCAGTATGTGAAAATCATCGCTTATCACGATGCCGCCAATGCCGTCGGCGGCATCAATCACGGTGGCAGGCAGTACTTTAAGTGCTTTGCCTACTTCAAACTCAATCACTTCCAGGACGCCGTCGATGAGTGCACGCTGGTTCTCAACACCTACGGCGATTCCTTGACCGCGCACTACTACCGCGCCAGGGCAAACGAAGGCCTGCGGAATTGGGATGCGGCGCTGGCGGAATTTGGTCCCATCGCCGATGGCGAGAATAACTACATTCGCGTCGGCGCGGCGATCGATATGGACCACATCCATGCACTTCGAGGCGATTATGCCGGGGAGCTCGCCGTTTTGGACAAGTACGCCTATCTCTTCGATGCGTCGCTACAGCCGCCGGCCGACCTTGCGGTGAGCTATAACAATCGCTGCTTCGCCCATATGAAGCTCGGTCATCTGCAAAAGGCGCTCGACGATTGCAATGCCTCGCTGAGGTACGGACGGCTGCCCGATGCACTGCAAAAGCAGCAACAGCTGGCCAGGATGCTGAAGAGCACTCCGCCCATCTAGCGGGCCGCGTCGCCCGCACTGCGTCGACCCACGGTTGGCCGCCCTGGTATCAAATCTCAGGCGATTTCCGCAGGCAGGGACACAAAACCCCGAAAACGCGCCCGCGCGCCACGCTGCCCCTCGCCCCGCAAGCACAGCCCCGGAAGTTGCTGCAACATTCGGAGCAGCGCGACCTGCGCCTCCAAGCGCGCCACTCCCATGCCGACGCACGCGTGTGCACCGGCGGCGAATGCAAGATGCCGATTCGGTTTTCGGGTGATGTCGAAGAGATCCGGCTGCGCAAACTCCTCCGGATCACGATTGGCAGCGCCGATGCACAAGGTCAGATAGGCACCGGCCTCCAGCGTAACGCCGCCGATGGTGACCCGTTCGCTGGCCAGCCTGTTTCCGAGCTGGTTGGGGCTCTCCAGCCGCAGGCACTCCTCGATCGCGGAACCCGCCAGCGTGGGATCCTCGCGCAGCCGTTGCGCCGCAGCAGGCGCGCGCAGCAACAGGTACACCCCGTTGGCGATGATGTTGGTGGTTGTCTCGTGCCCCGCATTCAACAGGAACACGCAATTCTGCAGCAGCTCGTCCTCCGACAATTCCTCCTCCCGCAGCAGGCGCGTCAGCAGATCGGTGTCCGGCCCGGGATGCAGGCGCCGCTCGCCGATCAATTCGCGCAGATAGCGCGTGAATTCGCTGACCGCCTGGTTGCCCCGCTGCCGCTGTGCGGCCGTGGTGGCGGCCTCAAGGGCGCCCAGGATGGCCAGGGACCACCCGCGCAGCGGGCCGCGGTCCTCACGCGGCACGCACAGCAGGTTGCCGATCACCTCGACCGGGATGTGAGCGGCGAAGTCCTCGACCAGATCGAACTTGCGCAGGTCCCGCAGGCGCTCGAGCAGCGAGTCGACCAGGCTCGTGATACCGGCCTCGAGTCCACGCACCACGGAGGGACTGAGCGCCTCGACGATGGGCCGCCGTACGCGCGCGTGGTAGGGCGCGTCGTTGAATACCAGGCTCGCCGTGTGATGCGCGTACAGCGGCGACGTCACGCCGAACGCCGGACCGAACACCGCGCGCTTGTCCGAGCTGAACCGCACCCGGTCACGGTAGACCTGGTCAAGATCCGCGTAACGCGTCAGGAAGTAACTGCCATCGGGGCAGCGGTGCACCGGGTCCCACGCGCGCAGGGCGGCATACGTCGCATACGGGCTCTCGTAGAAATCGGCGGTCAGCCGCTGTGGGTCGAACGCGCAGGCCAGCGCGCGTGCCTCCTCGGTGTCTATCGGCGGGTTAGTCGTCACTGAGAAGCGCCTCGATGAGACCGAGCACGGCGCGCGGACTTTCGACGTGCGCGTTGTGCCCGGCGCCCGCAATGTCATGAGCCTGGCTCGCATGGGCGCGCAACTCCTCGAACGACACCATGGGATCGCGTTCGCCACGAGCCAGTACCACCCGTGCCTGGGCAGCCGACGCAAGCGATGCAAAGGGGGCGCCTGCAACGGCAAACGTGGCAGGATCCTGCGCCAGCTGCCAGCCGTCCGGCGTGTGTAGGACCCCGCGCGCAAGCGCCTCGCGCCCGGGTGCGAGTTCCTCGTTCAGCCCCGATACGCGCCGATAGCGGGCCAGAGCCTCATCCTCAGTGGCATAACAGCGCACCGGTCGCTCCGCGAGGTCCCGCGCCGCCTTGAGGTCGGCTTCAGGCCAGGCGATTTTAGGGCCAATGCCGAGCACTGCGCGAACGCGCACGCCAAACCATCCGCTCGCCAAGGCGAGTCCCACGAAGGCGCCGAGGGAGTGACCGACGATCAAGGGCGCGGGCTCCGGCGGCATCGCGTGCGCGAGCTGCGCGGCGAGCTGCCCGACACTGTAGAAGGGTTGCCGGTCCGATCCGCCGTGGCCCGCAAGGTCAGCCACCATCCAGCGCCTCCCGCCCCGCTCCTCGAGTGCCTGCCGCGCGCCCGTCCAGACGGCCGCCGTCGCTCCCAGCCCATGCAGAAAGAGAATCGTGCAATCGCCGCTGCCACCGGATTCCTGCCAGATCACAAACTGCACGCGCATGGCGCGCGTCCCGAGATCGGAACGAGCCGCAGCCCGATGTTGCAAGACGATCCGTTCACAGGTCGCGCCCCGCCGCAACCGCGTTGGCGACGATTTTGCCGTCACCCACGAGGTTTGCCAATGCGCGCGAAAGCTTCGAGGAAGGAGTGTGCATATCTCCGATGCGCGCCAAAGATCCTACTGTGACAAAGCTATATTGAGCACCTGGATGGTCGTGTACTCCTTGAGACCCTCGACGCTGAACTCGACCCCCAACCCTGAGTTCTTCACGCCGCCGAACGGGGCGAGCGGGTGCAAGGTCGCATGTTGGTTTACCCACGCCGTGCCGCATTCCAAGCGCACGGCATAACGCGCCGCCTTATCGGGATCGTCGCCCCATATGGAGCCGCCCAGTCCGACCGCCAAAGAGTTGGCGCGCTGGATCGCCTCATCAATCGTTGCATATTTCAGGATGGGGATCACCGGTCCGAATTGCTCTTCCCTGACCACGCGCATGTCATCGCTGGCGTCGGCGATCACCGTGAGCGGGTAGAAGTAGCCGCGCGTCGTCGGTTTGACTCCTCCGGTCACGATGCGAGCGCCCCGCCCGCGCGCCTCCTCCACCATGGACTCGACCTTGTTGCGTTGCGCCTCGTTGGACAGCGGGCCGATCAAGCTGCCGGCGTCGAGGCCGTTGCCGACCGGAATCTTCGCCACGTAATCCGAGAATAACCGCACGACTTCCTCGTATTGATCCTCGTGCACATACAGTCGCTTCAGGGCCGCACAAGTCTGCCCGGCATTGATGAAGCATCCCCAGAACAGCTTCTCGAGGAGCGGGGCGATGGTCGTGCCCGGAAGTATGATGCCCGCATCATTGCCGCCCAATTCGAGCGTCACGCGCCGCAAAGTCTCGGCCGACGCACTCATGACCTTCCTGCCGGTAGCAATGGACCCGGTAAAGATCATCTTGTCGATACCCGCGTGCCGGGACATGTGGTTGCCGATGTCAGCTCCGCCCGTGACGACATTGACGACGCCCGCGGGCAGCACCTCATTCATCAGCGCAACCAACCTCAACGTCGACAACGGCGTAAATGGCGAAGGCTTGATCACCACCGTACATCCGACTCGAATCGCCGGCATGATGTGCCACACGGCGATCATCAGCGGCCAATTCCACGGGGTTATCGAGCCGACGACCCCTACGGGTTTGCGGTGCACGGTGATTTTACCGGCAGCATCGTCCTGGACCGTCTCTTCCGGCAATGTGAGCCCGGCGGTCACGCGTGTCCACGCCACGGCGCCGCCCACTTCGAGATTCGCTCCGGGGCCGCTTTGCGTCTTGCCCTGCTCGCGCGTTATCAATTCTGAGAGCTCTTGGTGGTGCTGCTCGATCAAATCGGCGATCGCCGTGAGTTTCGCAATGCGATCGGCGTCGGCAAGCGCGGACCACTCGTGGAGCGCGCTTCGTGCCGCTGCCACCGCGGCATCCACGTCGCTCGCGGTCGCTTCCGGGCAGGCCGCAACGACGGAGCCGTCAGCGGGATTCAGCACATCGAAGGTTTTCGCGCTCGACACGGAGCGTCCGGCAATCGTGAGGGTATAGGTCTGCAAGTTAAGTCCCTCTGCAATGGATTCGATGCGGCAACTGCCGCACCCGGAGCGCCACGATAGTCATCCGGGGAATGCGATGCGAGCCTGATTGCGAAAGCCCAGTACGCGATCGGAAAATAGTTGCCGCATGCCGGCCGGCGCATACCAACGGTCCTCGGCGACAGCACGCCTCATCATTGAGCCTTTTGCTTGAGGGTCGTCGAGGGAGAAACGCCCATTTGTTCGCGATAATACTGCGCGTAGCGGCCGAAATTGACGATGCCAACCTTCATCATGAGATTGGTCACACCCGCCGTTTCGTCCGCTGTGAGCAATGCCCGATGCAAAGCGTTCACGCGCGCTCGGCGGACATATTCCGCGGGAGTAAGGTCGAATGCCTTGCGAAAGCCGCTTTGCAGGGTTCGAGGCGTCACTCCGACCGCGGATGCAATGTCGGTGATCGAGATGTCCTCGGCCAGATGCTCATGAATGTAATCGCGAGCGCGGCCGACGTGCCATGCCGCCACCTGATTTGCGCATTCGGCGAGCGAGTCCGAGTGGTTGTGAGGAGCAGCGCTCAGGAGGATTTCCATCATGGTTCGTGAATACTGCCTGCGAACATCCTCGCTCGCCATGGCGGCGGGCGCGGTTGCGGAGATGTGGCAGATGTGAGCCACCAGCTCACACCAGGCGCGCGCGAAATCGCCGTCCATCGGCATTTCGAGATTGAATTTCAAGTCCTTATGCGGCGCGCGCCGCAACTTGGCCGCCAGAGTCGCCAGCAATGCCCGGCGCGAGACGCGCACCGTCATATGGTGACATTGGGCGGACATGCGAATCTGAGTCCTTTCGGCAGGATCGGTGATGACGAGCGACCCGGGTGAGGTGAGCGCGGTGCGTCCTCCGCATTGGAGATGCCCCCGCCCGGCCAACGTCCATTTCACCAGGTAGAAGTCCTCGATGCAGCCGGCGTCGATGTCGACATCGAAGCCGTACTGCAGGCTCGCCAGGCCGCACGCGCCCAAGTCAAGCGATGATAGGAATGCCAGACTCTTTCTGGGCGGCGCTAGAACGGTCAACCGATGTGGGCAAATCGCCGCTCTGACCAACCCGACTGCCTCGTCCAGCGTGTCTGCTGTGACCACTGCGCGTGGATCGGGCACTGGAAACCGAGCGGCCCCATGATTTGTCGGATGCAACATCACCCTTTACTCCCCGCCTCAAGGTAGGCCGCTTGCGCCCGCCGAACAAGAATCTTCGCGTTTCGGGTAGCTGGATCGCCTCATATTAGCCAAACTGGGGCACAGCCAGCGCGACCGGGTATTCTTGCGCTGCAGCAGGAAGTATAAGGAATCGATCGGGAGAAAGACCAATGGGGATTACAAAGGGGCATTGGGTCTGGACAGGCGTTGCAGCCATCCTGGGGCCCTGTTACGCGCTCGCCGACGCAGCCCCGGCCGGGGGACAGCTCGAAGAGATCACAGTGACCGCGCAAAAGCGCGCGGAAAGCCAGCAAAACGTGCCCATGTCGATTACCACCTTCGGCGCCGTGGCTTTGGAACAAAAGAACATCAATGACTTCTTCGATTACGCCACCAAAGTGCCGAATCTAGCCTTTGCGCCCACCGGCGACGGCGTCGGTACCGCGCGGACCATCTCGATCCGCGGCGTGTCCGGCAATAACGTGACGAGCTTCTATATCGATGACACACCGCTACCCGACTCGATCGATCCGCGAGTTCTGGATCTCGACCACATCGAGATACTGCGAGGCCCGCAGGGGACCCTGTATGGCGCCCGCTCCATGGGTGGCCTGGTGCGCACCGTCACGAAGGCGCCCGACCTCAACAACTTCAGCATGACGGTGCACGCAGGCACCTCCTACACCGACCGTACCGACACGCCGAATTACGTCGGCGACGCCGTTGCCAACATCCCGTTGATCCAGGATGCGGTGGCATTGCGAGTGAGCGCGTTCTACGACTACGAAGCGGGATACTTCAAGCGCAGCTACTGCACGAATGCAGCGTCGGCGATGGACCTCGCTTGCACGCCGCTCGCCTCCGCCGGGATCACGACGGTCGACAACGTGGGGGCGCTCGACACCTACGGGTTCATCGCCGCCCTCACCATCAAGCCCAACGATTCCCTGACCATCACGCCCAAGCTCATCTTGCAGCGCGCCGGTTACAACGGCTTTCCCATGGCGGATTACCTCACGAATGCCGCCAACGGGATCGGCTATCCGGTTCCGACGCCGCCCACCGGAGCGGCCACTCCGTCCAAAATGGTCCCGACCGATTTTACGCAGGCGCGCTGGTTCAACGTGCCGGAAGGCGGATCGGATGACTGGGGATTGTCCTCGATCACGGTGCACTGGAAAACAGGCGTCGGCGAGCTGGTCTCCTCGAGCTCGTATTTCTCGCGCAAGGTGCTCGAGACCGAGGACGAGACCGATTTCGTGTACGCCGCGATCACCTCCGGCGCCGCAGGCGCACCGCAGCCGAGCGCCATCGGCGAGGAAAAGGACTATCAGGAGTTCGTACAGGAAGTGCGCTTCGTGTCCGCGCTGCAAGGACCGGTGCAATTCGTGGCGGGCGGCTTCTATTCGGACACCCATGGCCGCCTGCCGTTCGCCGCCTACTATCCGCCCGCGACTGCGCCGGGGCTCGATTTGACGCTCACCGGCGCGCCGGGTGTCGAGCTCACCCCAGGCTACCCGAATCTGATTTTCGCGCAGGACTTTCACACCGACATCAAGGAGCCCGCGGTGTTCGGCGAGCTGTCCTACACACCGATCGAGGCGCTCAAGCTGACCGGCGGTTTGCGCTGGTACCAAGTGAAGAACTATTCGGAAGGTTATGAGCTGGGTCTCGCGACCGGCGGCGGACCGGCGGTGGTCAGTCCGGCCGAAACCACCACGGAAAGCGGCGTCAATCCGAAATTCGAGGCGGATTATCATCTCACGCAGGACCAGATGGTCTATGCCAATGTGGCCAAGGGATACCGCCCGGGCGGCATCGTGCCCATAGTGCCGAGCGGTGAAGCGGGCACAGCGACCGACTGCACCGCGGCGTTGAAGGCGGTCGACCCGAACATCAACATCGCGCAGACGCGCACCTATCAGTCCGACTCGCTGTGGAACTACGAACTCGGCACCAAGACGGCGTGGTTCGATCACCGATTGACCGTCGATGCAGCCGGGTTCTACATCAAGTGGAAGAACATTCAGCAAGAGATCCTCCTTTCCTGCGGCTTTCAATACATTGCGAATGCCGGCGCCGCGGTGAGCAAGGGCGGTGAATTGGAGGTCCGCGCGAGGCCGACGGACCCCCTCGAGTTGTCGCTCGGTTTGGGCTACCAGGACGCGAAGATTACCCAAGCCAGCATCGAGTCTCCGCAGTCAGTCGGCTCGCCCATTTATCAGGTGCCAGACTGGACCGGCAACGGGTCGGTGCAGTACACGGCGCCGCTCATCGGCGAGTGGAAGATGGTGAGCAACGCCGACTACTCCTACATCGGCAGGAGCTACAGCGGCAATAACCAACCAAGCGACCCGCGATTGCGCCCTTCGTACAGTCTGATCAACGCGCACATCGGGTTCGACCGTGGTCTGTTCGAGATTGCGCTCGTCGGCAAGAACCTCGGCAACGAAGCCGCGAACCTCGGCGACAGCCGCTCTATCGCGGCGGAGACGCCGGGGCGGCCGCGCTTGTTCGTGAATCAGCCGCGAACGATCGGGATCGAGTTCAGGCAGTCTTTCTAGTCACTTTCACGTCACACCGCAGCGGCATTGGGGAATGACAGCCATGCAAATTCGCCGAGCAACTGCAGGCGCGCTCACGACGCGGTGGGCGGCGCTCGCCGCGCTCTTGGCCGTGGGCGCGGCCGGAGCGGTGCGCGCCGAGCTCCCGACCGACACGGGCCGCGGGCCCACCTCGGCGACGCTGTCAACGCCGCCGTCCAAGCACTGGGTCTGGGTGAACGACTTCGTATTTCCGCACATGGCCGACGGCATGGCCTATTTGATCGACGGGGATACCGGCCGATATCTCGGGACCTTGAGCACCGGCTATAGCTTCGAGCACGTGGTGCTGCCGCGCGACGGCAAGATCATCTATTCGCCCGAGACCTATTTCTCGCGCGGTACGCGCGGCAAGCGCACCGATGTGGTCACTCTGTACGATCCGGCCACGCTCGGCGTCCTGGGTGAAATCGCGATGCCGCCGAAGCGCTCCTCTAACCTCCCCATGATCAGCAACGCCGCGTTGACCGACGATGAGCGGTTCTTGCTGATCTACAATTTCAACCCCGGACAATCCCTCGCGGTCATCGATACCAAGACCCGCAAGTTCGTACGCGAGGTCGAGACTCCGGGGTGCGCGCTGGTGTATCCGACGGGCCCGCGCTCCTTCTTCAGCGTATGCGGTGACGGCTCGCTGCTGCTCGTCTCCATCAACGAAGCGGGCGTCGCGCAACAGAAGCGCACGCAACCCCTGCTCGGCATGGGCGCCGATCCCGTGACGGAGAAGGCCGTGCGCATCGGTCGAACCTGGTACTTCGTCTCGTTCGACGGGCGTGTATATCCGATCGACGCCGATGCGCACCAGGCGACCGCCGGAGCGGATTGGTGGCTCGCGTCTGACGCCGAACGCAAGGCCGGCTGGCGGCCCGGCGGCGTTCAGCCGCTCGCCCAGAACCCGAGCAACTCTCGGCTTTACGCGATCATGCATCGCGGCGCATTGTCGACGCACAAGGATCCCGGCAAGGAGGTCTGGGTATTCGACGTCGCCACGCACGCGCGCGTGCAGCAGTTCACCCTCAAGAACCTGTCGAGCGCGATCCAGATCTCCAGCGACGCTCACCCGCTCATGTACAGCGTGTTCATCGACGCCGCGAACCTTGACATCTATGATGCGGCGAGCGGCCGCTTGTTGCGATCCGTCGATCACGTCGGCACCACACCGACCGTCATGGTCACGCCCTAGCAGCCCATGATGGATCGCGCGGATTCGCCTGGATTCAGGACTGTGTCGCAGCAGGCTCGGTGAGGGCAGTGTCATGAAAAGGTTGGACGCTTTTTTCGAGAACTCGGCGCGTTCACTGGCGCGGCGGACGTCGCGGCGCAGCGTGTTGGCCGGCCTCGGCTCCATGCTGCTGGGCGCGGGCATGATGCCGCTGCTGCCCGTGGCCCGCGGCGCGGAGACCAAACCGGGCGCCGCAGCGCCGGCGGGCGGCGCCGATCCCGGGGATCCTTCGTCCTGCGAGTACTGGCGGCATTGCGCGATCGATGGATTTCTGTGCGGATGCTGCGGCGGCTCGCAGTCGATGTGCCCACCCGGCACCGACATGTCGTTCATCACCTGGATCGGCACCTGCCACAACCCGGGCGACAATACGGACTACGTGATCTCGTATAACGACTGCTGCGGCAAGAGCTCTTGCGGGCGCTGCTTCTGCAATCGCAACGAGGGGGACTCCCCGCTTTTTCAGCCTGGAAAATCCAACGACTACAACTGGTGTTCGGGAGACTCTAGGGCAAATATCCCCTATCACTGCTCGACCGCGCGTATCGTGGGAGCCGCCCGGTAATCCCCTTGCGTGCCCTCGTTGCGGCATTGACGATTTCGGCTGCCCTCACCGAGGCGGCGTGGGGGTATCAACCGATTGTCAATTTCCAATTGCAGTGCATGGGCTGCCATCTCGCCGATGGTTCCGGTCAATCCGGACGGGTGCCATCGATACGCCGCTCGCTCGTACTCTTTTCGAGATCATTGGAGGGGCGCGAGTATGTCATCAGGGTGCCTGGAGTCGCACAATCGCCGCTCTCCGATGAGGATACAGCGGCCCTTCTCAATTGGATGGCGAGAAATCTCAGCGATCTGACGGTAGCGGCCGACTTTACCGATTATTCTCCGGCCGAAATCCAACGCTCGCGCCATCGCCCACTCGCAAAGGTCAAAGCCATCAGGGCGCGCTTGATGAGAAGCGCAGCTTTGACGGGTCCATGAGGCGCAAGTTCGCCCGGGATAGGCGGGTTCATGCCCCATGCCCTCGTTCGCGGTTTGGCACATCACCCGGGGCCGGGATCTCGGAGTCACGGTTTCTATGCGCGGCGTCATGGAAACTCTCGCCAACGAGCGGCTCGGCGGGCTCGAACTGCTCGAGCAAGCCGAGTCAAGGCGGTTCGATCGCACGACGGGCTCCACCGGACTGAAGTCGTCTCTTTGTCGTGTGGAGAGGCTCGGACGGCAGGAAGTGAGCGTATGTTGATTCTGTCGCGGCCGCAGGACGGCGCTGCCGGCATGCAGAGCGGCCTCTTCAAATCGGATGATCGCTGGGACATGGTCTTCGAGCTGGGCGCCATGTCCCACGGTCCCGAGTTCCGTGCTCTCTAACCAACGCTCCTTCCGGAGATACATCCATGGCATCCGAAGTCGATATGGGACGTATTGGGCTCGGCCTCGCCGCCGTATTGGTCACGGCTCTGCTGGTATGGTTCGGCACAGGCCTCGCTCCCTTCTGGCCGTTAATGTGGTTCGCATCGCTGCCGGCGCTGCGGTTCGCGAGCCGCGGCTCCTGGTGGGGGACGGCGCTGGTGGCGTTCGGCGGCTGGTTTCTCGGCAATCTGAACCTCTGGGACATGTACCACCGGGTGCTGAGTTTGCCGGCGTTCCTGATCGTGCGCATCGTCTCCACCGAAGCCCTGGTCTTCGCCCTGTCGGTGCTGCTGTTCCGCGCACTGCTGCGCCGCGGCGCCCGTTGGAGCGCACTGTTGGCCGTTCCGGCGGTATGCGTCTCCGTGGAGTACCTGCTGAACCTGGTATCGCCCCATGGCACCGCCGGCAGCCTCGCCTATTCGCAACTGAACTTCCTGCCCTTCCTGCAGCTCGCCTCCATCACCGGTCCCTGGGGCGTGAGTTTCCTGCTGCTGCTGTTCTCCTCGGCGCTCGCCATCGGCATGCATCTGTGGAGTAGCGAACGGAAGCGGGCGATACGAGTGGCCGGCGCCGGTCTCGGCGTGATCGCGCTGGTGCTGGTGTTCGGTGCCGTGCGTCTGTCGTTGCCGGCGCCTGGGCAGCCGGTGAAGGTGGGCCTCATAGCCTCCGATGCGCCGACGAGCCCCGAGGTGGCAGAGGAGGGTGTGCCCACAGGCAAACTCTTCGACAACTATGCAGTGCAGGTGAAGGCCCTGGCGGCCCAGGGCGCACAGGTCATCGTGCTGCCGGAGAAACTTGGCGTGGCGGTGGATCCGGATACCAAGGACACCGACGCGCTGTTCCGGTCCTTGGCCGACAGCACGCACGCGGACATCGTAGCGGGCATGATTCGCGTGGTGCCACCGTCCGCGAGCAATCCCGTGAAGGTCAAGTACAACGAGGCGCGAATCTACCAGCCGGGCGCGCCAGTGCTGAGCTATGACAAGGAACACATGCTGCCGCCCTATGAACTCAAGTTCAAACCGGGCACGACGCTTACGCTCCTGTCCAAACCCTCGGGCACCTGGGGCGTGGCCATCTGCAAGGACATGGATTTCACGCCCCTGTCCCGTCAGTACGGGCAAGCGGGCGCGGGGCTCATGCTGGTACCCGCCTGGGACTTCAACTTCGACCGCCTGCTCCACGGCCACATGGCGCTGATGCGCGGCGTGGAATCGGGCTTCGGCATGGTGCGCGCCGCCAAGAACGGCTACCTTACGGTGAGCGACAATCGCGGGCGGATACTCGCCGAGACCACCAGCGACTCGGCACCCTTCGCCACCCTCATCGCCGAAGTACCGGGCGCGCACGACAACACGGTCTACCTGTTGCTTGGCGACTGGTTTGCGTGGCTGACGTTGGCGCTGCTCATTGCCGTACTGGCCAGGCTGACCTTTACGCAGCGCCAGCCTGTCTAGCTTAGCCAGCGTTGGCGCCTGCGACCGTGTCCCAAGAAAAGCAAGTTGCAGCGGGCCGCGTCGCCCGCACTGCGTCAATTCATTCACAAGGGTTCATATTGACACCCTCGGAGTTTGATTCTACGCTCCGCCCGAAATAGGGATGTCGGCACTTCCATCATGGATGGGGAATGTGATGCAACGCATTTTCAGTTTGCCCGTGGGATTGGCGTTCGCGATGTCGGTGGGTTTGCAGGCCGGCTGTAGCAAGGGGCCGGAAAGACAAACCACGCAGCTCTTGGCGGAAGCGAGCGCCGGCGAGTCCAATTTTTCCGCCTACTCTCCTCAGAATCCCTACAAGAAGGCGGGGAAAAATCTGCTCACGCGCACGGTATTCGAGGCGCCGGGGCCCGACGGCACGCGCATCGAACTGCTTGACCTTTTCGTGACGCCCGGAAGCACGGCCGACAAGGTGACATTGCCCGGTGCCGCCGTTCTCGAAGTGCTCAGCGGCGAGGGGAAAATGACTGTGGGCGACAAGTCCCAAGAACTGTCGCAGGGCACGTCCGTCACCCTGGGCCAGGACGCCACCTCATCATTGGAAAGCCGCGGCATCACGCCACTCGTGCTGCGCGCGCGAATATTCACACCGTAGGTCCCGGACCCAAGTCAGTCGAGAGACCCAGCAAGGAGGCGGAGATGAAGTTTGCAAGGGTTACGATGGCCGCGACGCTGGTGCTCGTATCCGGCGCGCTGGCGTCCTGCGACAAGAGCTGGTCGACGTTTCGTCACGACGAAGAGCGCTCGGGCAACCAGAAAGAGCGTTCCGCGCTGTCCGATCCGGCCAAAATCCCCAGCCTGAAAGTCATCTGGACATTTTCGCCGGGCGGGGCGGCCGGTTTTTTCAGCTCGCCGATTGTCCACGATCACAAGGTCTACATCGGCAACGGAAACGGATTCTTCTACGCACTCAATGAAAAAACGGGCGCGGTCCTCTGGCAGTACCCGGGCGGAACACCGCTGACCTCGACGTTCACCTGTAATCCGTCCAGCCTCGGAATCGCCTCGAGCGCAGCCTTTGCGCATGTGAAGGGCAGGGAAGCCGTTATTTTTGGGGCGCCGGACCGCGCATCGGGCCTGCACCTGGGCGACGGGCATCTGATCGCACTCGATGCGCACGATGGGACCTTGCTCTGGGAGTCCCCGGTGGTCGCCAGGGTCACCGGCAGCGGAATCAATGATTTCCATGAGCAGATCGGCTATTCGGCGCCTCTCGTTTTTCACGATCGCGTGTACATAGGCATAGGCGATCACTGCGACAACCCGATCCAAAACGGCAAAGTAGTGGCGGTGCATCTCGATGACGGTACCCTCGACACTACCTTCAAGTACGCGTCCACCAACACCCGGGGAGGCGGAATCTGGAATACACCCACCGCCTCGGAAGACGTCTTTGTCACCACGGGCAACACAGCGAACGGCAATGTGTCCCAGCCCACGGTGAATCACGGCTTGAGCATGCTGCGCCTGGACAAGAATACCGGCGCAGTCCTCTGGCAGCACCAGCCGGTGCCTTACGCCCTCGATGACGATCCCGATTGGGCCGCCGGTGCGGTCGTCATGGACACCAGCTGCGGGCGCCTCGTCACGTCACAGCAAAAAGACGGTTGGGCGTGGTCGGTCGATGCCCACACAGGGAGCGTGCGGTGGGCATTTCCCACCGGGCCATGGGCCACCGGCGGCTTTACCACCACGGACGGCACTGTTCACGGCGATACCGACTACAAGCGTCCTGGAGCCGCCTGGGGCGATGTGTACGTCGCCACCGTCGGCGGTCTCGATACCACCACCAATCTGACGGCGGGCTACCGGCAGCTGCACGCGCTGAATGTTTGTGCTCCGGAGAATCGCCGCGTGCGATGGATCAAGGATGTGCCGGCCACCAGCGGCTTCGCCACTTATCCGTTGGGGCCGCCGACCGTCACGCATGGGATCGTCTATGTAGGGACGGTCGAGGGTCATTTGGTGGTGATCGCAGACCCACAGATCGTGCCTCCCGCAGGCTGGCGCTGCAGCGATCCCAACGTGCCGACGCCGATTTGCGCCATCTTGGGTACTCTGGGCTCCGTCATTCGGCTGGTTCCCGATCCCACGGTGCTGAACGATATCGCGCTTCCGGGGGCCACCGGGATTTTCGGCGAACCCGTGCTGGTGGGAGATCGCGTCATGGTGGCCGATGTGGGCGGCAAGGTTTTCATGCTCGAGACTAACTGAGCGTGCGCAAGGAGACCCTCATGATGATTCGCGACGGACTTCCTCTGGCGGCGGCCTGCATGCTGGCCGCATGGGCCGCCGCGCCCGGCGCTTGGGCGCAAGAGCCGCCGCAGGCGGCAGCAACCCCGCAGGTCGCGAAAACCTTCCGCGTGCGCGAAGGCTTTCAGGCGCCGCTCACGCTCATGACCAAGCAGGGCAAAACCGTCTCGTTGAAGGTTGCAATGCACCGCTGGTCGATCGACGGAGTCTTGGGTCCGCAGAGCGTTCGCGTCGACGAATTCACACTGTTCCAATTGCGCAGCGGCAAGATCAAGACGCTGGTCGATGGCAAGGAAGTCATCAAAAGCGCCGACTCTTATTGGACCGTGCCCGCGGGATCGACCTTCACGTTTGAAGTCAAGGGCGAAACGGCGTTGCTCGATGCGATGACCGTCTCGACAAAATAGGAGACTGCAGCAAGCGGCGGGGCCGGTGTCGGAAGATCCCGCCTAGTCATGAGCGTTGCCGGCAAATAGCTTGTTCATGGCGCCGTAGTCTTCCATCGCGCCGAACATCTCGCTCGAGGCGCCCGCGAGGAAGCCGGCCGCAAGACGATGGGTGCAGCTCAAGGCCGCCTGTGCGATCGCGGAACCTGTGCTCAGGCGGCGAACGCCGTGCTTCTCAAGCGCTTCGAGCGGCGGCAGACCGGGCATGGCCATGATATTGAGCGGCATCGGCTTGATCGCTGCCGCGATCGCCGCCATGGCGCCGCCATCAGAGAGCCCTGGAACGAACAGGCCGTCGCATCCGGCGGCGCGATAGCGCGCGGCCCTGTCGATGACCGCCTCGACCGCCGCATTCCCCGTGGCGATGCCGCGCAGGTACACATCCGTGCGTGCGTTGATGAATAGGTCGACCCCTGAGTGTGCCGCGCTCTGTCGGACCGCATCAATCTTTTTGCACAGAAGCTCCGGTGGGTCGGCACCGTCTTCGATGTTGATGCCCACGGCGCCGAGATTCAGGATATTGACGGCGAGCCGTGCCACCGCGCGCCCATCATGCGAATAACCGGCCTCGATGTCGACGCTGAGCGGCACCCGAATTGCGCGAACGATGTCGCGGGTCGCGGCAATGAGTTGAGCGCCGGGGAGTGCGTTGCCGTCGGGGTAACCGCGCGACCACGCGAGGCCCGCGCTGGTAGTCGCAATCGCCTTCGCTCCCAAGCTCTCGATCAAGCGCGCACTACCCGCATCCCAGGCATTCGGCAGCATGAGCAGACCGGGGCCTTCGTGAAGGCTTCTGAAGAGCAGGTTCACCTGGCGTTGTGCAGCGAAGAAATCCTTGCCGCTCATGATTTCTCGCCCGGCCCGGCGGCCTCGCCCAGCTTCTGTGCGCACTCATCGCAGCACACCTCGACGACGCGCGTGCCTATCTTGACCTGGATGGCGGCCGCATCGAGCCTGCACTCGCAGGCCGCGCAGGTTTTTTCGCTCACGATCATCTCCTTCGGCAGCCCACGGCGGGCATGCATAGCAGACCACCTTCGGTCTGCGATCGCTGTCGAAATCTTTAGTGGTTTAAGAGCGCCGGGCGGAGTGCCTGAAGGCCGTCGGCGATCGGCCATAGGCGTGGCGGAAGGCCGCAGCGAAATGGCTGTGGCTGGAGAATCCCAGCTCCACGGCCAAAGCGGACAAATCCTCGTACCGCCAAATCAAGTCCAGGGCCCGCGCGAGGCGCAGCCGTAGATGATAACGGTACAGAGGAATGCCTTCGACCTGTTGGAACACCTGCGTGAGATACACCGGGGAGCCGCGGATTTCAGCGGCAATGTCCGCAAGTGTCCAGCGCCGGGAGAGATCGCCGGCCAACAGCACTTTGACACGGTCCGCGAGCCGGCGGCGCGCATGAGTGGCCCCGGGTGCGTGCGAGGTGCGAGGTCCCAAGCTGCGGCACACCAAGGTCAGCAATAGGCCCTCTGCCTCCAGCGGCTCAATGGCCCCGTTGTCCAGGCTATGCCGAAGCAGCGCGACCAAGGCCTGTGCGCGCGGGTCGATGCGCCGATACTGCCGACGGAATCCGAGTTTGCCACCCTCATTCAAAAGAGAGCGGGGAGCCAGTTCGCTCAAGATGCATTCCGACAGCCCAAGAGAGAGGCTTGCATCGCCTCCTGTGACCGGATGACTGACCCGATAGCCTTCGCCTGCGTTAAAGAACAGTACATGGTTGGCATCTGCGACAGCCTGATCGCTGCCGACGTGCCGCACGTAAGCGCCGCGGTAAGGGAATACGAGATGCGTGCTCGACGCACATTCTTCTGCGCTGCGGTGACGGCAAGCACCGCTGCACCGGATGTTTCGCAGCGCCACAGTATCCGTATTCAGCAAGTGCTTGACGTCGAACTCAGCGCTCATATGAGCGGCGGCCCCAACCGCCCGTGGAGATAGAACGCCGCTGCGTAGACAATGATCGCGACCAGCGGTCTTAGCAACCCGATCTCGGCCAACGCGGGCCGCAGCCGATTCCTGCCCCCGACAATGGCCGCAAACGGGATGTCGGAGGTCACTTGTGCAAACTGCACCCATTGCTCGCCGAAGGTGCGGCGCCGCTTGGCATCGATGGAAGCCGTCCCGCCCAAGGCGAGCACCAGCAGCGAGCCGAAGAGAATGAGCGATGCCAGATCGCCGTTGAAGATCAAGTGCACCAGCGCCCAGAGCGCGACGCCCCAGAGAAAGGGGTGGCGCGTAATACGCACGATTCCACGCACGATGTCCGGCCCTTGCGCGAGCTTGGCTTCCATGCCGACGCGCGTGGGGCTCGGGGTGGCAAGCCCGATGACAGCGAACAGGAAGGCGATGAACACGAGCAGGTACGCGACGGGCCGCCATCCCGGCACCGCTCCCCAGAGCGCCATGGTCGGTGCGTGCCGGTAGGCGTACACCATCCAGACGAGCCCGGCTACTGAAGCAAGCGCGAACGCGCCGCGATACGGGCCTGCTCCGAGACGTGCGGTCAGAGCATCTCGGAGCCGGGTGCCCGAGACGCCGAAGTGAATGAGGAGAAAATACGCACTCGCCGCGATGAGATCGAGCATGTCAGCCTCCAGCATTGCCGCGGCGGGTATTCTACTGCGACTTTCCCATGAGGCGCGGTCTGTATCAACACCGGCGCCTCCTCTAACGGGCGCCGACCGTGGCAATGCGCGCGTTGACGGGGATGTTCTTTGAGTGCAGACCGGGTTTTTGGCCGTGATGGTCAAACTCCAGATTCACGCCGGGCCGGAAGATCAGGCAGTGGGTGGATCCGCCGAAGTGGAACATACCGAGCTGCTCGCCCTTCTCCACGTGCTGTCCTTCGTACACGGTGATCTGGCAGGTCGAGACTTCCGCCATCCCAACGGGCAGGACACACATCAGCCCGATATCCTCATTATCCGCCTGGATGAAGATGAGAGCCCTGGTCGCCACTTCGGTTATGTAGGCTTGCGAATCATTTGGACCGGCGGGGTCGAAACCTCTCGACGGAGCCTCTGAATAGTAGGTTCCGTCTTTGACGTATGCCTTGGTGACCGTGCCGCTCACGGGGCTGTGCCAGCGGTGGTAGCTCAAGGGGCTCAGGTAGGCCTGGTATATCGTCCCGCCCGTGAACTCGGCCGCCAGGCAGTCGTTCGCCAGCATATGCGCGAGAGAGTATGGCTGGGATTTGATCCAGAATCTGTCGTGTTGCTTGACCTGGCGCGCAATTCGGTACGGAGCCGATTCGCAGGCATTGACGATGATCGACTCATCGTCGTGCAGGGCGACCGGGCGCACCCCCGGTCGGAATTCCCGGGTGAAGAAATCATCCCAGGACTTGAAGCCGTGGTGCGGCCGATCGGGATCGCAGCGGTAGTCCCGGTCGAAGTTCGGCATGGCCTTTCGAGCGTCTGCGCCAAACCAGCCCCGGCGCGGATCGTCATTGAGGACATAGGTCGAGTCACTCGAGCTCAGGAATCGGCCCCATGTGTTCAGCACTTCTTTCAACTGTGCATTCACCCGTTCGTTCAAGAAAGCGGCGAATCCGGCCGCGGTTCCCATCGACCAGTCGAAGATCGTGTTGACGGGACATCCGACCAGGCATGTTCGATCGAACTCCGGGGCATGAGTCATTATCGTGTTGAGCAGCTGAAGCATGTGACGATAATCCCTCACCTGCGGTTTGCCGGTCGGGTCCTTGTTGTAGGGTGGCTTTTTGGGCACCTCTTCGAACATCTGGTTGAACAGCATGAAGATTTCGGGATCTCTCTCGATGAGATTCTGAAAGTCCTCGATCACGGGGTGCAGCGCCTGCGGCCGCGCGTTGCTCTTGACGATCATCGAGTCCAGCCACTTGGCGAGAAATGCATGATCCGACGGCAGCCATTCGCCAACGCGATACGGGACCTCTGTTTGGGCCATATTCATGTGAACACCGGCGCCATTCGCGTCACTCTTGGGCGCCTGCGCCGACCGCCACCCACGCAAGATCCGCGTTCGACACCGACTCCAAATTGAACTTCTTGGCGGCTGCCGCCATGCGTGTCAGCGCTTGTGCGAGGGGCATGGGCGGCTTGTTGTCGCCCTTCTTCAACTTGTGAAAGCGCACCGGGTTGATGCGCGCCACGACGTAGTTGCGCAGGTAGGGTGATTTGAAGCCCCGCTTCTGCAGGGTCTGAATGATGCGCTGGGCCTGAGCCTCTATCTCGAGAAGCCGCGATGCGAAGCCTTCGCGCTCGCGCAGACTCGCGGCGAGCGGGCGTTCGCTGAAGCGATCCACTTTCTTGAGAAACGAGCCGTAGGCGCCGCCCGCGAAGCGGGATGACTTTTCATACACGATGCCGAGTGTCAGCAATTCGGCGGATTCGAATTCCCGCCCATACTCGACCTCCTTGGAAGCTGGATGGCGCTTCGCGAGGCTTCTGGCCATGCGAATCACCTCGAGGCTGCGGTCGCGCAAGTTGTGAGCCTTCTCCGTGTTGAGGGCGAGAATGCGATAAGCCAGCGTCTCATCGGGGGAGATGAGCGCCGTGATCTGCTTTAACCCAAGAACCTTCGCGGCAGCCAAGCGATGACGGCCATTGGGCGTCCACAGTCTGCCGTCCTCACCGCGCACGACGATCAGTGGATCCAAAAAGGCCGCGGTCTCGTCGATTTTTACCGCCAGGCGCTTCGCGTGCGTGGGCGACAGATCCCTCTGAAAGGGCGTCGGCTGCACCGCGCTCAGGGGCAGGGAGGCCAGCACCAGAGGCCGCCCGCCCAAGGGATCCCGATAGCTTCCGATCGGCGCGCCGCCGCTGCTGCGTATCAGCCCGACGACATCGGCGATTTCCGCGCTGTCCATGGCGATGACGACATCGCCGGCATCCAAGCCTCGGGAGCTCGCACCGGGGGCCAGCTTTCCGCGAGCGCGCTTGGGTGTGGTCGATTTGCGGCTGCGGGCGATCCTTGAGCTGCTCTTTCTGGTTGCCATTGAACCCACAATACTCCCTTACGCCGGGGTCGCATTCACTGTTCGGGCCGCCATGTCGAGCCGGACCAGTTCTGAAAGAGATGATGCGCCCATCTTTTTCATGATGGCGGCGCGATGCGTCTCGACCGTTCGCCGGTTGATGGCAAGGCGCGAAGAGATATCCTTGTTCGCAAAGCCGCCGACGACGAGCTCCATCACCTCGCGTTCACGCTTGGTCAGCCCCGCGAGGCGCAGTGCCGCCGCTTGGCGCGCCGAAGCGCGCTCTGCGGGACTCGCGGCCTGCTTGAGCGCCCGATCGATGCAGGTGAGCAACGTGCTCGCATCGGTCGGCTTCTCGATGAAATCCACCGCTCCCGCCCGCATCGCCTGAACCGCCATGGCGATGTCTCCCTGGCCGGTGATAACGATGGTCGGCAGGCTGTGGCCCGCGGCCGCAAGCTGAGCGAGCATCTCGAATCCGCTCATGCCGGGCATGCGGACATCCGTGATGAGACAGCCCTTCTGCCCGCGTCGATAAGAGCTGAGGAAGGAACCGGCGCTTGCAAAGGTCCTGACCGAATAGGATGCCTTCGCCAGCAGCATCTGCATGGCCTCGCGCGTACCGCGATCGTCGTCGACCACGTATATCACCGCGGCCGAGCCGGCCATCGGCGGCTCGACGCGCGCCGGCTGGTCCGCAGCCGTCTTGGGCAGCGGCGCGAGTGGCCCGAGCAGCTGCTGAACGTCCTTCAGCAGCTCTTGCGCCTTCAGCGGCTTCTTGCGACAGGCATAGCCGTGTGCAGCAATATCACGCATCACTTTCGCGCGGACATCACCGGTCAAGATGACGATGGGAAGCTGCGAGCCGACCGCCTCACGCAGCTTCGCGGCAGTCTGGATGCCGTTCATGGCGCCCGACAGATTGTAATCGGAGATCACGAGATCCGGCCGCAGGGCGTTGTTCGTGACCATCGCAACGGCCGCTTTGCCGTTTGCCACCGCGGTCACAAGATGACCATCATTCTTGAGCAGCAATTCCAGCGAGTCGCGCACCGATTCCTCGTCCTCGATCACGAGAATGGTTCCGAGTCGACGATTGCCGGCCTCTTCGCCCGCCTCGTGAGGCCGGTACCGCCGGCCTGACATCGCGGGAACCACGGGAACTTCAATGAAGAACATCGATCCTTTGCCGAGCCGGGATTGCACACCGACCGGGTGGCTCAGCACCTCTCCCAGGCGCTGAACGATCGCCAGGCCGAGGCCAAGGCTGCCCGGCGCAGGCTGATCCGTGGCCCGATAATATTCTTCGAAAATGTGGGGAATATGATTGTCTGCAATGCCGATGCCGGTGTCCCACACCTCGATGCGCAGCTTGTCGCCACGGCGGCGGCAGCCCAACAGAATCTTGCCTGCATCCGTATAGCGGATGGCGTTCGACAACAGGTTGCGAATCATCTGCTCGAGCAGGTGGCGGTCGGAACGCACCGTGACTCCGCATGAGGCCACTCGTAGACGCAAGCCCTTGCGTGCCAGCAGCTCCGCGAATTCGCTCTTGAGTGCGCCGAGGATCTCGCCGATCGGCACATCGACCAGCTGGGGACGCGTCACTCCGGCCTCGAGTTGATTGATGTCGAGCAGCGAATTCAACGTGGAGGACATGGCCTCGAGCGTGCGATCGGCCTTGGCGAGGATCGCCAGAGCCTCCTTATCCTTGATCTCTTGTCTGAGCGCTCCCTGCAACAGGCTCAGGGTTTGCAATGGTTGGCGCAGATCGTGGCTGGCGGCGGCAAGGAAGCGAGACTTGGCAAGGTTCGCCAGCTCCGCCGCCTGCTTGGCGGCGAGGTCTCGCGTCGCCTGCCTGAGATCCGTCACGTCGCTGAATGACACCAGGATTTTGTCGGCGGCGGCGCTCGCGCTGCGGATGATCTCGGCCGTCACCGCCAGCGTTCGCTTGCCGCGCGACGGCAGGTCAATCGTGATCTCGCAGCTCTCCGCACCGCCGGTTGCGCTCTTCTTGCGATCGAGAAATGCGCGCAACGCCGGCGCGTCCAGGTGATAGCCGTCGATGCCGAAGAGTGAGCGCCCGAAAATGCCGTCGGAGCTGCCGCCAAAGAATGTGTAGAACGACTCGCTCGCTGATTCGATGCGCAGCTCGCGGTCGAGAACCGCCAGCGGCTCATGAATGCTGCCGATGACGGCTTTGGTATATGCGTGCGCGATACGCAGCCTCTCCTCTCCCGCCTTGAGCTCCGAAATATCGGCGAGATTGATGACGATCCCGTCGATCCGGTCATCCTGGGTCCGATAGGGCGAAAGGTCGCACAGATACCAGTTTCCAGAAGCGTTCTTGACCTCGAGCTGGATCGGCTTGAGGTTTACCAGGACGCTCCGCGCGCCCGCGAGCATATCGGCGCCGACGAGGGGGATTGCGAGATCGGTCAGCGGTCGGCCAACGTCCGTGGCAATGAGCCTGAACAGCGCACTGGCGACAGGCGTGAAGAAGCGGACCTTGAACTCCCGATCGAGGAATAGGGTTGCGACTTGCGAGCTGTTCAGGATGTTCTTAAGATCGGTGCTGGTGCTGCGCTGCTGCTCGAGGCTCTGCTGAAGCTGGCTGTTGGTCGTGGTGAGCTCTTCGTTGAGCGACTGCAGCTCCTCCTGTGAGGTTTCCAGCTCCTCATTCGTGGAGTGAAATTCCTCGTTAAGGGACACCGCCTCTTCATTGAGCGTCGTCAACTCCTGGTTCGAGGCATTGAGCTCGCGGATCGTAGTCTCGAGCTCCCTGCGGCTGCTCTGGAGTTCCCGTTCGAGCTGCGCGATGCGCGAGGCCTGGGCGGGCGAGGTCTTCCGGTGGACGGTCTTCTGCTCGGGCTCGTCGATGAAACTGACCAGCAGCAAGTCCTCGTTCTCATGCCGTACCGGCTGCGCCGAAATGCTGACCATGACGTCGCGGCGGGCGCGCTTGAGCCGCGCACCGTGGACGGTCACGGAATTGCGGCCGCGGCTTGCCTGGCGGACGGCCTCTTGGAACTTGGCAGCCAGACCGTCGCGCAACAGAGCCGGCAGAAACCGGCTGGGCTCGCCCGTCGCGACGCGCAGATAACGATCCGTGGGTCCGGAGAAATAGAGTCCTTGGTACTGACGATTGACCAGCACGGCAGCCGGCACATACGCATCGAGCAGCAGCCGCTGCGCAAAATCGCCGAGATTGGAACGCTTCGGCTCAACCTGCCCGAGGACTCGCGGCCATAGCGAGCGGGCCAACTCGCCGATGTTCGAAGTAATGCCCCGCTCCTGCGGCCCATTCCCCCCGATGCGGCGAAAAACCCTGACCGTATTCGGCACCGGCTCGAACAGGTCGGTGCGCGTGCCGACGCTTTCCGAGGTGCCCAGAAACAAGATTCCACCCGGACACAGCACCCGATGGAACAAGGGTAAGACCTTCTCCTGCTCTTCGGGCTGCAGGTAGATCAGGAGGTTGCGGCAGGATATGAGATCCAGGCGCGAGAATGGCGGATCGGTGAGCAGATCCTGCACCGTGAAGACGATCGAATCGCGCAGCTCCCGGCGCACCCGATAGCCGCGATTCTCGTGCGTAAAGAAGCGCGCGAGGCGCTCCGCGGACACGTCGTCCTTGATGGATTCGGGGTACACACCTTCCCGGGCATAGGCCACGGCCTCACGGCTCACGTCGGACGCAAATATCTTGAGCTTGGAGTTCCTCCTTGCCGCGGCGAGATTCTCCAAGATGACCATGGCGAGAGAGTAGGTCTCCTCACCCGTGCTGCAGGCGGCCACCCAGACTCGGATCGGCCGATCCGGCGGATGCCGGCGCACCAATTCGGGAATGACCGACTTCGCAAGAGCGTCAAAGGCCGGCGGATCGCGAAAGAAGCTGGTCACATGAATCAGCAGATCCTTCGCGAGCAGCTCGAGCTCGGCGTGATCCGTGTGCAAGGTCTTCAGGTAGTCGTCGACATCCTTGACTCCTGTCAGGATCATTCGGCGCCGGATGCGGCGCTGCAGTGTCGCTTTCTTGTAATGGGTGAAATCCTGCGACGCGCCCGAACGCAGAAGCCCGATGATCGCGGTCAGCGATTTCTCCATCTTGTCGTCCGGCGGCACAACCTTGCGGTCGGAGGCAAGCTCCGGATGCTGCGCGTGCCTGACGAGGGCCTGCGGGATTCTCGCAACCGGTAGCACGAGATCGACGAAGCCCGTGGCGATCGCGCTCCTCGGCATGCCGTCGTAGGCAGTCTCCGCCGGGTCCTGCGCAATGACGAGCCCGCCGTTGGCGCTGACCGACCTCAGCCCGACGCTGCCGTCGCTGCCGGTTCCCGACAGGATGACGCATACCGCCCGCTCGCCGAAGCTGTCCGCCAGCGAGTGCAAGAACAGGTCAAATGGCAGATGGGCACGGCGCACCCGCGGCGGCGAGAGCCTCAGCACGCCCTCGTGGAACGAAAGATCGGCTTGCGGGGGGCTCACGTACAGGCAGTTGCGCCGGATCGGCATGCCATCGCCGGCTTGCATGACCTTAATCCTCGCATCGCGCGCCAACAAATCGACCAACATGCTCTTGTGGCTGGGATCTAAGTGCTGGACGAGCACAAACGCCATGCCGGTGTCGGCAGGCAGCGCTGCAAGCAGCTTCGTGACCGCCTCGAGACCGCCGGCAGAGGCACCGAGCCCCACCACCAGAAAGTTGTCGCGGTTGGGAGAAACCGTCTCCTTCAGTGCTGCATCGGCGCGCCGCCGCGAAGCCGTACGAGGAGCAGGCTTGACCTGATGCGGGGTCTTGCCGCGGACACCGGGCGCCCGGCGCTGCGAGGTCCTGCTATGTGATTTATCTGCTTTTGACATGTCGCGTCCGATGATTGGCGCCGGCAGTGCAATGTTGGACGTTCTCAGTATTTTCCGGGGCTTCTGTCCCGGCTTCGATAGGTTAGCATTATGTCGAAAGATTGGGGCCCCTGGTGGAATAGCTCGGCGCAAGCAGTATCTGCGGGCCGCGTCGACGCTCCGCTGTACGCCTGGCCAATCATTACAGGGAGTATCGCCATGCGATTCCATGTCGGTCCCGGAGTGCCGCAGACAAGAATCATGGATCGTGCGCTGCTGCAGGACTCATGGACGGACGTTCTCGAACATCTGCCGGATGGCGTATTCATGGTGGTCGGCGAGGGAATCGGCGGCAAGATCAAGTATTTGAACGCCCATGCCGCTCGAATGTTCGGCTACGGGCCGGGCGAGCTCATCGATCAATCCATCGAGCTGCTGGTGCCGATGCAGCTGCGAGAGCGTCACGTGCAGCACCGGCGTGCGTATTCACGGTCCGCACGGCTGCGCACCATGGGCGCGGGGCTGCAGCTGCTCGGGTGCCGGCGCGACGGAAGCGAATTTCCCATCGATGTCATGCTCAACCATATCGGCGACCGCACGCCCCCGGTCACCGTCGCCGTCGTGCGCGACATGACCGAACACAAGCAGATGCAGGAGGCCCTCACACTGGCTCGAGATTCCGCGGTGCGTGCCAACGAGGTGAAATCTCGATTCCTGGCCGCCGCGAGCCACGATTTGCGGCAGCCGCTGCAGACCATCCGGAGCCTGCAGTCGGTGCTGGGTCGGGCGCTCAATGGGACCGAATTCGCGCCGCAACTGAGTTTGATCGAAGAATCGGTGCGCAGCATGGATGAGATGCTGTCCTCATTGATCGATATCAATCGGTTGGAGAAGGGCGCCATTCAACCCGTCGTTCGGGATTTTCCGCTGCGCGAGATCCTGGCCCGTCTGCGTTCCGAACTGGGCTATGCCGCGGCCAGCAAGGCGCTCGTCTTGGACGTGGAGGATTCCCCGGAGGTCGTCAGCAGCGACCCCATGCTTCTTCCGGTGATTCTGCGCAATCTTATCGGCAACGCCATCAAGTGCACGCCGCGCGGTACGGTTCGGCTGCGCGTCCGGCCGACGGCGTCGCAAATTGCGATAGACGTGAGCGACACCGGCATCGGCATCCCACCGGAGAATCTGCAGCGGATCTTCGATGCGTTCTATCAGGTCGACAATCCGAATCGCGATCAGAGAAAGGGGGTCGGACTCGGCCTGTCGATCGTTCAAACGCTCTGCCGGCTTCTCGATCACACGATCACAGTAGAGTCGCGAGTCGGAGTCGGGTCCACCTTCACCATCCAGCTGCCGCGCGGCGTCGCGACCGCGCTTCCGGCGGAACCGGCGCCGCTCGACGCTTTCGCGCCGGCACCCAGGTCGAGCGTCACGAAGGTGCTGCACATAGAAGATGATCCGGGTGTTGCCAGGTCCATGCAGATGTTGCTGCGCCTGGAGGGGTTCGAGGTCGCGAGCGCCGCCTCGCGCGAGGAGGCGCTGCACCATATCACTGTGGACGGGCTGCGCCCCGATCTGATCCTGTGCGACTATCAGCTTCCACTGGGAATCACCGGCGATGAGATCATTGCGGAAATCGCCGCTTTGCTCCATGCGAAGCCGCCCACGATCATGCTCACGGGGGATATCTCCGACCGCCACGTCGCGCAGGCGAGGAAAATCGCCGATCGGATATTGCCCAAGCCGGTGGACATCAATCTGCTCCTGTCGGAGATCGAGGCGTTGCTCGGCGGCGCGGCAACTCCATATCATCCCTACCCCTTTCGCTCGCCGCCCCTGGAAGTCAAATAATGATGTTGAGTTTTATGGAGCACCGATGGGGTAAACGCGCATTCGTCGATGTCCCTGTTCGGCTTCGATGCCGCGCCGGCCGCGTGGCGGACGGCCGCATTGTCAACATCAGTCGAAGCGGTGCACTAATCCGAACAGGCTTCGCGCTCGCACGCTTGGCGCGCGTCGACATCCACTGCGACGGACTCGCCGCAGCCTCATTCGTCACGCGTGTGGAAGATAATGGCTTCGGTGTCGAATGGTGCGGGTCATCGCTGGAGATATTTACGCATGTATTGCGCACCGCGGGCGGTCGCCTTGACCTAAAGGGCCGCACTTCGACTTTGCGGGTGCCGGTTGCGGTCGACGTGAGTTCAGCGGCGGCTAAACGAACCGGCCGCTTTCGCGTGCAATGACCCGCTCGCGTCTGGGCGGCGGCTCATGCAGCACTCCACCCAGTTCGCGCGCCGCCTTGTGGCCCGAGTACACGGCAGCGGCGATGATGGCAGGCTGCCGGCAATCGCCGATGCGAATCACACGCGAGTCTTCCGCTTCACCCTCCGGTCCGAGAAGTTCGGCCGCGAGCTCGTCGTCGGGCTCCCTGGAGGTGACCAGCACCAGCGCGTCGGCGTCGCGGAAGGTAGCTAAACCCGTATAGATGCACGCAAGGCCCACTCGGCCGGACGCAAATTCCTCGACCGAATGATTGACCACGATCTCGACGCCGGACTCCAACAACTGCCGATGAGCATAGGCCTGTTCAGCCGTGTGGATGCTCCAATCGCCCGCCCGTCCGGCGGTCGTCACGTAGCGCACCTGCGCGCCCATGAGTGCCAGGTGCAGCGCAATCACAGGGCCCATGTAGTAATGGTCGTCGTCGAATACGGTGACATTGCCGCCCGGGAGAGCCCCGTCCATGATGTCATCGGGCGTCAATACCACGCCCTGCAAGGTTTCGATGGGCCGCGCGTGCCAACGTCCAAGTCCGTCGCGGCGCCATCGTGCGCCCGTCGCAATGAGCACGTAGTCGCTGTCGAGTTCGCGCGTGTCTGCGGCGTTCAGCTGATTGCCCAAATAGATCTCGACGTTAGGCATGCGCTCGAGCTGCGTCACGCGATGGTCGCGCACCCGCACCCATTCCGCCAACCCGGGAAGCGAGCTCTCTCGCGTCGCGCGGCCGCCCAGCACGGTGCGGGCGTCCGCCAGCCTCACCCTGAAGCCGCGCTTGCCGAGCACCAGAGCGGCCTCGAGGCCGGCCGGTCCCGCACCCACGATGAGCGCTGCGCCGCTGCCGGCAGGAACGCGCTCGGGATGCCAGCCGCGGCGCCATTCCTCGCCGATCGTCGGGTTCTGCGTACATCGAAGCGCCGATCCCCTGAAATTATGGGCGTAGCAAATATTGCAGCCGATGCATTCGCGGATCTCGTCAAGCCGCCCGGCGCGGATCTTGGCCGGTAGGAACGGATCGGCGATGGAAGGGCGCGCGGCGCCGATCAAATCCAGCACACCACGCCGCAACTGCCCCAACATGGCGTCAGGGGACGTGAACCGTCCAACGCTGACCACCGGCCGACGCGTCAACGCGCGCGCCTCGCGCACATGCTCCTCCAGTGCCCCTTGCCGGACGAAGCGCGAGGAGCCCATCTCCTCATCGTAGTCAGCCAGCACAAGGTCCCAAAGATCCGCCGACTGGCCGAGTTCAGACAGCAACTCCCGTGATTCCTCAGCATTGAGGTGTTCATCGCCATGCCCGTTGACGCTGAAGCGCGTCGCGACGGCGCAGCGGTCGCCCACGGCCTCGCGTGTTTCTTCCAGCAATTCGCGCCACAGCCGCGCGCGGTTGGCGAGTGCGCCGCCGTATTCATCGCGCCGGTCGTTCAGGCTTCGCGACAGAAATTCCCACAGCAGGTAGCCATGGGTCGGGTAGACATAAATGATGTCGAAGCCTGCACGGCGGGCCCGCAGCGCGGCTTCACGATGCCATTGACGCAGGCGGCGGATATCGCTGCGGTCCATGCGCTGCGACTGGAACGGATCGGTGCGCCCGGGCATGGAGCGCACGCCGAGCGTCGGCAATCGAGTCGCAAGGTTGGCGACATAGGATCCGCCGTGCCAAAGCTCTATTCCCGCAAGCGCTCCGTGTTCGTGCACGGCATCAGCCATCGCCGCGAGGTTCGCCGCGTCGCCGTCATCCCAATTCGCGGCGAACGGGTACGGATGGTCGTCTGAACTCGGATGAATGGAGCAGTATTCCGTGCACACAACCCCCCATCCGCCCTCGGCTTTCACTCCCCGCATCGCCGCAAGGGTTTGCGGCAGCGCGTGGCCCATTCCAGTGCAGTGCGGCACCTGATAGAAGCGGTTCGGCGCCGTCACGGGTCCGATCTTGATCGGTTCGAACAATGGCCCATATCGCGAATCGATACTCATTCGCATGTCCTTGTGCAAGGTGCAGCGACAGCGCGCCCGCTGATACGGGATTATACGGATATATAAGTCTACTATATTGTCGTATAAATCCACAAAGACATGATCGAGCATCGAAGCATGATGGCGCGTCGAAGCAGCACCAAGAATCGAAGGCCGCAGGCGGCGCAGATGCTGCCTCCTGCGGCGGCGGACCCCGGCCGGCATAGTGGCATGAGCCTGCCATACAATCTGTTGGGCACGCAGGAGATTGACCGGCTGATCGAATCGGCCTGCCTGTTGCTGCGCGATACGGGCTGCGGCTTCGAGCCCGGCACGGAAGCAATCGATCTCATGCGCAGTGCCGGCTGCCGCGTCAGCGACGACGGCGTCGTGCGCTTCGATGTGGAGCTTGTGAAGGATAGCCTGGAGAGTTGCGCGAAGAGCGTGCGGCTGTGGAACCGCGCCGCAGATGCATGGCTCGATCTGGATGCGGACCATACCTGGTTCATGCCCGGAATGACCTGCATCAAGATGTTCGATCCCTTTACCGGCGAGTTGCGCAACAGCACGGGCCGCGACCTTGCGACGATCGCGCGGGTGGCCGATGCCCTGCCGAACATCGATGGGGTCTGCGTGCCCTGCAAGGACGTGCCTCGCTCGGATATTCATGGCGAGATCAACGAGTTTGCGCTCCTGGTGCACAACACGCGAAAACCGCTTGAGTATCTGTGCGAGAACGCAGAATCGTTCAACGTGGCGATCGAGATGGCGGCGGCGGTGCGCGGTTCACGCGCAAATCTGGCGGACCGGCCCTATTTTCTGCAGATCGTCACTCCTCTGCCGCTCGGCTACTGGCGCACGCATATCGACCAGGTCATCACGGGCGCGCGTGCAGGGGTTCCGATCAGCGTCGGCACGCTGCCGATCGGCGGCGCATCCTCGCCCATCACGATCGCCGGCTGTATGGTCAATAGTTTGGCGACCGACTTTGCGGGCATGGTGCTCGGGCAACTGGCCGAGCGCGGCTCCTTCGTCATCGGCAGCTCGGATGTCACCTTCATGGAACCGGCCACCGGTGGAATCGGCAATTTCACGCACGCGACGCTTGCGGATGCGCTGATCCACCAAGTGCGCCGGCGGCTGGGGATTCCCTCATTCACAGGCTATTCCGGCCAGGGAGCCGCGCGCCGGTTCAATCAGGATGCGGTGTGGGAGATCAGCGCGAGCATGATGCAGGCGTTCTTCAGCAGACCTGCGACGCTGGATTACCTCGGGTCGCTCGACGACGGTATTTCGTTCTCTCTGCATGCGCTTTGTCTGTGCGATGAGCTTGCGGGCATGCTGCGCGCGATGTGGCAGGGCGTCCCGGTGAACGCACAGACGCTCGCGCTCGATGTGGCGCAGGATGTGGGCGCGCGCGGCAACTATCTGGCGCAAACCCACACCGCCCAGCACTGCCGCGACCAGCGGTGGCGGGCGCGCTACTTCGGTGCGCACCTGCCCCTCAGCATGAGCGGAAAGCCGGACTTGGATCTGATCGAGCGCATTGACGCGGACCTCCAACAGATCCTGGCGACTCACGAGGTCACTGCGCCCGACGCATCCCTTGGGACGGAACTGGCCCGCATCCAGGATCGCTTCCGTGCCCACTACCACGGATAGGGCAGCCGTTTGCCGGCTCAGACCCAACCGCGTTCCTCTCGCGCCCTTGCGTGTTGCGGGCAATCGAGGCGCACTTCGGTGCCGCTGCCGATGGTGCTCGACACCGAGAGCAGTGCGCCGATCGCCGATGCACGATGCTGCATGGAGGCTCTACCGAGCCCTCCGCTGTGTGCAGAGCCCGACAGCAGGCCTATTCCATCGTCGCGTACCGTGAGCTTGATGGCAGCTTCGGTAACCCTTAGGAACACCTCGATGCGCCGCGCACCGGAATGCTTCAGCGCGTTGGTGAGGGCTTCCTGAGCGATGCGAAAGATGTGATCTTGCGCGCCTTCGGGCAGCGCGAGCGGAGCCTCGCCCTCGGTGTTCACCGTGATGACCGGCGGCTTTTCGTGCTTGAACCGGTCGGGCAGGCGACGCAGCGCCGCGTACAGATCCCCGCCGGTCTCGGTGAGCGCGGAGAGCCCGCACGCGATACCGCGGCAGTTCTCGACCGCGCGGAGCGCCACGCTCTCGATGAGCGCAAGCGTTTTCAGCTCGGGCGCTCCGCCCTTGCCCACCCGGTCGGTCTCGGCGCGGGCGATCAGCGAAAGCGCCACCAGATCCTGGCCGAGCCCGTCGTGCAGCTCCCGGCCCAGCTGCCGTTCAGCGTGATCCGCCGCATCCAGGAGCGCGCCGCGCAGGCGATTGCGGTCGGTCAGATCGTCGCTGAACACCAGCCGTGCAGGGCGGCCGTCGAACTCGATCAGCTCGGAATGCAGCTCGACCTCGATGATTGCGCCGCTGCGCGTGCGGTGCCTGTGCTCACCCTCGTCCTGATCCGCCGCGTGCCCGATGGGCCCCGTCGTGCTGGTGGAGGTATCCCTCGCTTCAAGGTCCCGCATGCACAGATCGGCGAATTCCTCGCGCGAGTAGCCATACAGCCGCACGCCCGCCTCGTTGACCATCAATATGCGCATGTTGCCAGGATCGTAAACCCACAGGGGTCGCGGGTTCGACTCGAACAATACGCGGTAGCGCTTCTCAGACACCGCCTGCCGGCGATAGGCCGCGTCACGCTCAGCGAGCAGCGAGGCGATCAGCATTCCGAGCATGGAGATGATCAGGATGAAGGTCCACACCGCCCAAATGGCGTCCTGCGGCCGGGCTTGCAGAGGCCCGCGGCCGGCGATGAAGGCGGCACTTTCGATGAGTGCCAGGGCGAGCGGCACCAAGGAGGCGACAGCCGCCCCGAAGCGCATTGCGGACCAGGTGACCAGGACGAGGGCGACGAGGCACAGCGGCAGGCTTGCAACCCACGGCAGGGGCAGGAAGGCCGCGATTGCCCAACCGAACAGGATGAACGTCATGACGGACATTTCTCGGGACCGCCGGCGCAGTTGTTTCCAGGTTGCGCCATTCAGCAGGCGCAGTGCCGGTATGACGAGCGCGATGCCGCTGGTCCAGTTCGCCGACCAGCATGCAATAAACACCAACAGCGGCCAGCGCAAAATAGGGTGTCCGCTCGCATCAAGCAAGGTTCGGGCGATGCCGTGACCCGCCCGATCCGCCTGAAAGCCGGCGGCCGTCAGCACGGCCGTGCCCAAGACGCAGCCCATGGCGGTCGCGCCGATCGCTGCGGCCAGCCACAGCAACAATGGGTCTTGCCAGCGCTCGAGCGAGGGATTCACGCGCCAGACGCGCAGCAACGCGCGTATGCCGAGAGCGAACACCGTGGCCGACAACCCCTGCAGGACCGCGGCCGCCGGCGGGACCCCTCCCACCACCAGGCCGGTTCCTATGACGCCGGCGAGAACTCCGGGCCAACGGTTGTATCCGCGCAAGTAAAGCACACCGACGGCGATGCCCAGCGGCACCCACGGCACAGGCACTCGTGCAGCGTCAAGCGGGTACTGTTCGCCGGCTGCGCGGACCAGGACGGATGCGACAGCGGCGATCGCAACCATGCAGGCTGCGAGGATGAGCGAATCCCAGGCCCACCGCCGGCTGCGCTCACCGGGAGGGTCCGGGGTTCTGACCACCTCATCGTTCATGCGGGTGAAATTTAAGCACGTCGGCGCCCGCGCCGCATGATAAATCTCATATGCGATCGCCGATTCCTCACGCTCCCCGCCTTGACGAGGGCGCCGGCTTGAGAGCCAATCCCCGCGACATCGCCAATCGTGCGACTCGATGTCGCTGTCGGGCCGAATGCTCTTGATTTGTCAATGTAAGTTTTGCACTGTTGACGCTCAGATGGAGGACCATCCTCGTGAGTACACCTCATATCTACGGCGGCGGGTGCCGCATCGTGAGAAATGCCATGCAAGTCCAAAAAGCTCACCTCTTCTGGCCGAGCGAATCCGTCGGATTGCGCCTGCGATTGCCGATGGCGCTGCTCTTGGCCATGCTCGCCGCGTGCCTGCCGGCACAGGCCGCCAAGCGGGAAGTCGCCGACGTCGGCGCGTTGCTGGCCGGGCGTTACGAGAATTCGGCGCAGGTGGCCCACGGCAGGCAAACGGGGGAGAAGCCCCCTCCGCAGCACGTCACCATCAGCATCGAACCGACTCAGCAGCCGGACTGGGAACTGTGGCGCGTGCACATGGATGTAGATCCCGCCGTGGCGCAATCCGCCGGATCGGACACATCCCTGGATGCAGTTTGGGCGATGAACATTTCCCGAGCGGCCAACGACGATTCAATCCAGCTCATTCCCTACACCTTGAATCCATCTGTGGACGGCGCGACGGTGAAGGCCGCGGCGTTCGACAAGGCGCAGTGGTTCTCGCTGGAAGCATGTGCGCTGCACGGCGATTTCGGAAGATCGCGCATCGTCGCGCAGGCGGCGGCCGATGAGATGTGCGTGGCCTCAACCATGGGCTTGGGCGGGAAGCGCGCGTTTCTGCCCGCCTGGATTGAACGCGAAGGCGATTGGCTGCGGGTTCAGCTGATCTATTTCGGCAAACCCTGGCGCGTGGCTGCGCGTCGCGTGAGCATCCCGAAGGATTAGCCGGCGTGCATGCATGGCGACGAATTCGGCATCGATGGGCGATCTGACGAGATTACAATGGCCGCATGTCGCCCGTTGATTCAAGACCGACCGTGCTGACGGCCCATCCCTCGACCCAGAACCAGGCCGTTCGCAGCCTCAGGGTAGGGTTGCGGGCGGAACCACCCGACATGCTCGTGTTCCGGTTTTCGCTGGCCGCGGACATGTCACGGGTGCGGGTTCCCCCATCGGGAGTGGGCGGACCGGCGGATGCGCTATGGAAGCACACGTGCTTCGAGGCCTTCGTCGGGGCAGCGGATGCGCCCGGCTACCACGAATTTAATTTCTCGCCCTCGCACGACTGGGCGATCTACCGGTTCAGCGCCTACCGCGAGGGAATGTCGCGCGCCGAGACGGGCCAAACTCCGCAGATCTCCATGCGATGCTGCAATGACGGACTCGAACTTGAGTCGACGGTGCGCTTGGGGCATTTGGCCGACTTGCGCGACGCTCGCCGCCTACGGGTCGCCATGGCAGCGGTCATCGAAGACGATGCGGGCGGACTTTCGTAC
The DNA here is from genome assembly GCA_963702735.1 of uncultured Gammaproteobacteria bacterium. GTDB lineage: Bacteria > Pseudomonadota > Gammaproteobacteria > Steroidobacterales > Steroidobacteraceae > Bog-1198. The sequence goes on from CAVPDW010000008.1 coordinate 146,775, forward strand.
TGGGGGCTGCGTCACCCTCCCGGCAAACCCGATTTCCACCACCCCGACGGATTCGCATTGGAAGTGGCTCGCTCATGAAGTTTGGAATCGACCGGCTGCTCGAGGAGCGCGAGCTGCGAAGGCCGCTTGAGGGGCGGCGCGTGGCGTTGTTGGCGCACCCCGCTTCGGTCACGCGCAACCTTGTGCATTCCCTCGACGCCCTGGCGGGGGTCGGCGATGTTCGCCTGAGCGCGGCGTTCGGACCTCAGCATGGGCTGCGCGGGGACAAGCAGGACAACATGGTGGAGTCGCAGGACTACACCGATCCGGTGCACGGCATCCCGGTGTTCAGTCTTTACGGCGAGGTACGCCGGCCGACTCCCGCGATGATGGATGCCTTCGATATTCTGCTGGTTGATTTGCAGGACCTCGGGTGCCGTATCTACACCTTCGTCACGACGCTGCGTTATGTGCTCGAGGCGGCTGCGAAGGCGCACAAGGCGGTGTGGGTTCTGGATCGGCCGAACCCCGTGGGCAGGCCCGTGGAGGGGTTGATGCTCCATGCAGGGTGCGAGAGCTTCGTCGGCGCCGGTGCGATGCCGATGCGGCACGGCCTGACGCTCGGAGAGCTTGCGCGCTGGTTCATAGGCACGCTGCGTATCGACGTCGATTGCCGCGTCGTGACGATGGAGGGTTGGGAGCCGGGTGCCGCACCCGGCTATGGCTGGCCGCTCGGCGCGCGCACGTGGGTCAATCCCAGTCCCAACGCCCCCAATCTTTGGATGGCACGCTGCTATCCGGGTTCGGTGATGCTCGAAGCCACGACCTTGTCGGAAGGCCGCAGCACGACAAGGCCGCTGGAGATGCTCGGTGCGCCGGATCTGGACGCGCGCGCGTTGTTGGCGGAAATGAGTTCACTGGCGGCGCCGTGGATGAGCGGCTGTCGGCTGCGGCCCTGCTGGTTCGAGCCCACGTTTCATAAGCACGCGGGGAAGCTCTGCGCGGGCATCCAGGTGCATGTGGAGGACGCCGCGTACTATGACCACGAGGGATTTCGGCCCTGGAGGCTGTTCGCGCTCGCATTCAAGGCGCTGCGGCGGCTGCGCCCTGATTATTCAATCTGGCGCGACTTTGCCTACGAGTACGAGAAGGAGCGGCCTGCCATCGACGTGATCAACGGCAGCGATCTGCTGCGCCGTTGGGTGGACGATTCCGCGGCGATGCCTGCGGATCTGGAGTCGATGACGATTCTCGACGAGGCGCGCTGGCGCGCAGAGCGCGAGGCCGTGCTGCTCTACTGACCGTTCAATGACGGTTGCCGCGCTCCACTTGCAGGAGCGCTTTCACGCGTCGGCGAACCAGCACGGAAACAAAGGTCTTGATGCGCGCCGAACGCTCGAGCTTGTCGTGCTCCGCCCGGTAAAGTTCCTGCACGGTATCGACCGGGGTGTCCGTTTCACGCGCGAGTAATTCGATTTCCGATTCTCGCGCAAACACTGGGCGAGACGGCAATGTCAGTTCGTTCATTTCTGAATGCGTTCCGTTCTTTCTTTGAGCTGGAATTCTAGCGCAAATAGCGGACTCGGCCATACGTACTTTCCAATTCTGCCCGCCCGAGGCTCAGCGCTCGAATTTCCAATTTATTACCGGAAAAAATAATGGTTTTCGTTCGCATGCAGCCGGCAGATTCCTGTCGCCCCGATGCGACGTTTCCCATTGTCCTACAATGTCTTAGAACGGAAACCTCCGAGTCCTTCTGCGGTCACGTTGCGCCTCCAGAATCCGGCGCTGACAAACAGGAGGGACTGCGATGGAGTTAATTTTACTATCCGGCGTCGCCACGCTAGGGCTATTGGTCGTGCATCTGCTCGACTACCTGTTGGAGCCGCCGCTGCGGAATCGTCCCTGCATCGAGGTGCGGGGGCGCACGGGCAGAGCGTCGAATGCCGTGCCTGCGGCCTCGCTGGAGGGAGCGGCAAAGTATGATCAAGCCGCGTGAATGATGGATCGCCGTGCTCCCTCCACGTCGCGATGACCCGGGTGTCCTCTCAAGGGCCTCGACGGAGGCCTACTCCGTCGCGTGCATTGAATTGCTTTGCCGTCTCTGGATGGAACTGGAGCGGGCTCCGGACGGCGCAGGCCCGACGTACGGGCTTGCAGCCGAGACGCTGCGGCTTGAGTTGGCCCTGCTGCTCGATGCATGCAGGTCGGAGCGCTGGCGGCTGCTGCTCAACATGTCTCAGCGGTTGTCCCTGATGTCAATCATCGTGGAGGTGCTCGATGCGCTGAATGCATCGTCCGAGATCGAGCCCCATGAGGCAATCGCATGGGCGCAGAACCGTCTTCTCGATGTCATCCTCGAACACTGCGCGGCGCAGAGGCGCCGCACCTCCGCGGATCGCGCACATCGCACCAAGGTGCGCACCAGAGATGTTCCAAGGCCGACGCCGCGCCAGTCGTCGGAAACCGCGCGAGCGAACTCTGCGGCCTGATCATCGGGGTGTTGGATATAACGTGCGTGCGCACGAGCGAGGCAGGCGGATCGAAGCCCGCATCCTGCCTGTTGCTGCATCATCGGCAGCAGGGGGTGTAGGCGCGGCTGTGAAATACATGAGCTTCTCGCATGAATGCATGACCAACAATCGCTTCAATTGGGGTCGTCCGCGCAGTATCGTGTTTGTATCGAGGTCTTTATGGATCTCACCCTGTGGAGGCCGTATATGCCGGCTAGAATTGCCCCGCTGTGCGCCATCTCACTTATGTGCGCCATCTGCTCGCCGGCCGTCGTGGAGCCGGTGCGTGCTCAAACCCCGCCTGCTTCACCCGCGGATCCGGCGGCAAAGGAAGCGCGCAAATCGCAGACCGGCTTTTGGAAGGCGGTTGTTCCGCCGTCGACAATGAAAGGCGAATTCGACGGGTACGATCCCGTCGGTTTGGAGTCGGGCGTGAAGGTCAAGGCGGATTGCTCGATAAACTGGATCGATCCGGATGACGGCAAGCGTTACTGCTTTTCCAGCGGCACATCGTTGGTGTCATTTCTCGGAGCTCCGAAAACACATGCCGAGCGTGCCCGCAAAGGATGGAACGACCTGAACAAAACGGGTAAAGGCGGGAGTTGAAGCTTGGGAAGCGCCGAATGCATGAATTGAGCGGCGGCTGCCGTTGCGCAAATGTGTCGGTGCGCGTCGAGCTTGGACTTCCGCCCGCGCATTGTCATCCGCGGGTGTGCGACTGCGATTTCTGTGTGGGGTTCGGGTCGGCGTATCTGTCGGACCCTGAAGGGTCGCTGACGATTCACATCAAGGATGCATCCAAAATCGAGCAGGTGCGGCAGGGCAACAAGATTGCGGAATTTCTCCTCTGTCGGGCATGCGGCGTTTTGGTCGCGGCGCTGTATGAGGAAAGTGGGCGGTCATTTGGGGTCGTGAACGCGCGGGTGCTCGGGGACCGGGAAACCTTTGGGGCGGAGGTGCCGGTGTCGCCGAAGCAGCTCGGAACGGAGGAGCGGACGGCGCGATGGAAACGTCTATGGTTCTCGAGAGTGAGCGTTGCGACGGGTGGCGGATAGGGTCAATGCATCCATGTCCGCCTGCATTCGCTCCTTATATTCGTCCGACCAGTGAGCGCCGGGTTTCGCTTTCTTGGTATTTTGCGCCGGTGCAATAGTCGCAGTTGTACTTGCTGCCGGGGACTTTCGCGCGCTCACTTTCAGCTTGAGCGTGACCCGGGTTGCGGTGGGGTTGGAAGGCGAGTTCGGGTTGTTCATGCAGTTATAGGTTTCTCCGTTTTGACGGGAGCGGTCATTATATTAGACCTCTGTTGTGACAGGAATGTATATCGTGGTTCTCGGTCTGCGGCAATTCTTACAATGGATAGTATGCCTGGAGAGCGCTCCGGCGGGCAGACCATCTGCACACCGGAACCCAAACGGGGTGTACCCTGCCGGCCGTCATTACGCGATCCCGGCAGCGCCGTCCTCGAAGGCCGCAATGAGCCGCTCGCCGGCGGGCGCAAAGTCCGTGTGTTCTTTCGAGTACCGGCGCACGTCCTTGATGCTGCGTTTGACGCCCGCCGTCACGCGATCCATCAGCTCGAGAGTTTTCGCCTTGTTCAAGCCGCAAGCGGTGTGCGCGAAGGCGGCCAGCCGCCTGCGGCTGGGGAAGGACTTCGAATCATCCAGCGTCAACGCCAGGACGTCACGGGCTTGGTACAGCGTCGTGCAAACGAGGTCGTAGCTGGGCGCGAGGCGGGTAGGGGCTTGCGGGTTCTCGTACAGCACCGCGAAGTTCTTCAAATGAGCATCGCCGTTGCCGATGGTGCAGGAAAGCGCGACCGTGGCAAATAGTTGCTCGAGTGCCTCGTTTTGATGTTCGAGGGAGACGAATTGCGTGATGCGTTCGGCGATACCCTCGTACGATCCGCTGTAACGGCCGTGCGCACGTAAGCCATTCAATACACAAAAATCCTCGCACCCGAGATAGACGCCGTCGGCTCGCAAATCGAATCTTTCGGCCACCAGGATACGGCGATTGTCCGATAGTTGCAGCGACGGCACGGCGATGCCGGCGTACCGGGCCGCACGTGTGCAGAAGTATTCGTTCGCCGCGAGCTCCGGATATTCGTTTGGGTCGAAGGACTTTACGATATGGGTGGCTGCGCGATGTGAAAGACGCGGCAGCCGGGCTCCTGCCTCGCGCACCAGGACTTTGGGCTGGATGCCTGAGATGCCGGAGTGCTCCGCATACCGCCGAAGCAAATCGGCGAACAGGTCCTCCGCACCGGCGTACCTCAGGAGGTCTGAGAGATTTTGTTCGGGAATGTCCACGGGTGCGGCGCCCGACGCCGTGTGACGAAGCCGGCCGATCTGGGACCGCCCGACGATGGCGAGCAGGTCGAGGTCGTCGAAATTAGGAATGAGTTTGGCAAATTGCATGCGCAGCCGCTCAAGCAGGGCTCCCTCGGGTAGATTCATCTCAAAGATCGGCAGCAGGCCGTTCATGGAGTCGTACTGGTCGCGCACCACCGGCATCGTCAGAGAAACGGCATCTTCATCGCGGCACTCCGGGATATACCCAAAGAGAAAGGCATCCTCTTCGATCTGACTGCGAGCGAGGGTCCCGGCCGGGCGTTCACCTGCGAAAACGTCAACCTTTGAACTTGTTCGCACGTTGCTCTGCTCTCAACTCATGCAGCGTAGGGCGGCGGCGCTGCGGCCCAATGTGGATATCAAGGCCGATGGCGGCACACAGAGCTGCCAGCTTGCGAACCCCGATTTCTTGGATGGTGCCGTTTTCGATCGCGGAGATGGTGGCTCTACTCATGCCGAGCGAGGCTGCGAGGTCCGCCTGCGTACGCCCCGCAGATCGGCGAGCCTCACGAATGATGGTACCTATGGTCTTAAAATGCATCGTATATAGTGCAAATCGAAACTATTATGGAATATTGCATCATATATGATGCAATCTGATATGCGCAATTACCGGGGCCGCCGGTGGCTCCGACGGCCGTTTACCTGGGAGTTACTGATTTTCTTGCACGATCTCGCCGTTGAGCGGCTGGAGGAAGCGGTCAGAACGATGCAATGTCCGTCTTGCGCCGAGATGGAATGACGTCGAGTTTCAGTCGATCAGCGTCCTCGCGCAGCCGGAACAGCGTCCCGCCGTCCTGCGGTTTGTCCGGAACGTTCTGTAATTCCCTGCGAAGGTCGTACTCGAATTTGCGCATTGCAGCTTGAGCCAACCCGGAAGCGCCCTCCCATGCCTCATCCAACTTCTTTCCCGACTCAGTAACGACTTGTTCCCAATGCTTTGAATGTTCCAGCGACCCTTCGACGTATGCGCCGCCCAAGAGCGTGAGGCCGCCGAAAACCGCTGCGCGAACCTTTCCCATGAACTTGCTCGAGCCGGCCTCGACGGCCTCGAGCCACAACCCGTCACCGACCGTAGCGTCGATATGGTCAAGAACGATGCGTTGCTGTGCGTAACTGAGATTGAGCCCGGGAGCCAGCATTTCACGAAGAGCCGTTCTGGAGGCGTTCGCCGCGGCGATATTCACCAGGGAAACGGTCTCCGTGAGCACGGCCATGCTGACGGCGCTCTTATGCTGAACCGTGATGGTGATCGGGAGGTACGTGTCCATGCGATGCTCCATTGCCCTGAAGCATGAGTCAGTCAGGCGCCGAAAATCACCTTCGCCCTCGGGTCAGCGCCCCAGCCTTTTCGCCAGGTGCGCACGCAGGCCGACGAGTTGTTCCGCCGACAAGGTTCCCAGGATACCGCGTCGCTCCTCGGGTATGTGCGCAGTCGCATCCGCGGGGTCGCCGACTCCGTCGGCCTCCGCGCAGGACCGGTTGTAAAGAGTGGCGGTAACGCTCATAGCAGCCTGCGCAGCGGCTCGCTCCAGCTCTCGACCGGGCCCGCCACCAGCACTTGGATCTTGTCGGCGGCAGAGCGTGCGATGCCGCGAAGGCCGAGCTTGCTCAAGGCGGATTCGTCGATCTTTTCCGGCTGCGCCGCGCGGATCAACAATCGCCCGGAGGATGTCGTGAAATCGACGACATTGTCGCGGCCGCCGAGGGCCGCCAGAAGTCCGGGCGCATCGACGGCCGGCACCGCCGCCGCGGCAGCCGGGTGGGCGTGCGGCGCAGCACGCAGCGCCGCGCGAATTTCGCCGGCGACTTGATCGGCGATGGGCCCCAACACCACCTGCAATCCATTCGTGGAGGAGCGAACGATGCCTTGCGCGCCCATGCGCTTGAGCATTGCCTCGTCCACCGCCTTGTTGTCGACCAGAACCAGACGCAGCCGGGTGGTGCACGCCTCCACTTCGGTGAGATTTTGCGCGCCGCCGAGGGCGGTGACGAAGGCAGGGGCGCGCGGACCTTGCGGAGCCTGGAGCGACTGTTCGGTCACCGTCCCCGGGGGTTCGCGACCGGGGGTCGCGAGATTCAGGTACACGATGGCTGCGCGAAATACGACGTAGTAGAGCAGGAAGTAGGCCGCGCCGATGGGCAGCAGCAACAGCGGCTTTTGCGCGTGGCTGTAGTTCAGCACATAGTCGAACAGCCCGGCCGAGAAGCTGAATCCGAGACGCACGCCGAAGAAATTCATGATGACCATGGCGAGACCGGTCGCAATCGCATGCAGCACATAGAGCACGGGCGCCAGGAACATGAACGTGAATTCTATCGGCTCCGTCACCCCCGTGAGGAACGAGGTCAGGGCGAGCGACAGGAGCAGGCCTCCCACCCGGGCGCGGCGCTCCGGCCGCGCCGTGTGATACATGGCGAGACAGGCGCCCGGCAGCCCGAACATCATGACGGGAAAGAAGCCCGACATGAACGCGCCGGCCGTGGGGTCGCCGGCGAAGAACCGATGTAAATCGCCGGTGGCGCCGTGGTAGTCGCCGATGATGAACCAGGCGACATTGTTGAGGATGTGGTGCAGCCCGGTGATGATCAACAGCCGATTGAGAAGGCCGTAGGCAAACATGCCGAAGGGGCCTGCGCTCAAGATGGCGTGGCTCATGTTGTCCATGCCGCGTTCGATGGGCGGCCACGCGTAGCCCAGAACGGCAGCCAGCGCCAGGCCCGCCAGACCGCTGACGATGGGCACGAAGCGCCTGCCGCTGAAAAAACTCAAATAGTCCGGCAGGGTAATTTCGCCGAAGTGGTTATAGCTGTAGCCGGCAATGATGCCGGAGGAGAGCCCGATCGGAATGCTGAGCTTGGCCAGGGCGCCGGCAGGCGCCGCGGTCAGAGATTCGAGCGCGTGCGTCGTCACCAGATATCCGACGAGTGCCGCGAGGCCGCCGGCGCCATGGTTCTCACGCGCAAGACCGACGCCCACGCCCACGGCAAACAGCAGGCCGAGGTTCGAGAATATCGCATCGCCTGCCGCAAACATCGCAGGCCAGCCCAAGAGGTCGGGTTGCCCCACGCGCAGCAGCAACCCCGCGATGGGCAGCACGGCGATGGGCAGCATCATTGCCCTTCCCAGTTGCTGCAGGCCTGCATAGTGCCTCTTCATAACGGACCTCCCAAGGAACCCATCGCCTGCGCCACCGCCGCGCGTACCGCAGCGGGTGTTGTCAGATTGAGGCAGCGCATCGCCAGCTCTCGGCAGTCGCTGATCCGCAGCGCGCGCACCTGGCGCTTGACGGCGGGTATGGCCGCGGGTACGACCGAGAGCTCGCGCACGCCCAGACCCAGAAAAATCGGCACGGCCAATCGATCCGCCGCCGCGCCGCCGCACACGGCGATGAGTTTGCCGGCGGCAGCGCCCGCACTCGCGGCCGCCGCGACGAGTTTGAGAACCGCCGGATGCAAGGCATCGGCGCGGCCGGCAAGCTCGGGATGGCCGCGATCCATGGCCAGAGTGTACTGCGTGAGATCGTTGCTGCCGATGGACAGAAAATCCACCTCCCGGACCAGGGCGCACGCCATGAGGGCCGCGGCCGGAGTCTCGACCATGGCGCCCAATTCGACGCGGCCTTTAGCCCCGAGTTCCGCCCGAAGTTCGTCGATCGCGGTGCGCACGGCAATGATTTCCGCGACGTCGGTGACCATGGGGATGAGCAGCCGCACGCAGCCCGCCGGCTGAACCTTGAGCGCCGCTCGCAGCTGAGTGCGCAGAAGATCGGGGCGCGCAAGGGCGGTGCGTATGCCGCGCAAGCCGAGCGCAGGATTCTCTTCCTCGGGCAGCGGCAGGTAGCGCAGCGGCTTGTCGCCGCCGACATCCATCAACCGCAAAATCAGCGGTCTGCCCTGAAGCGCCGCGGCAATTCCCTGGTAGGCCGCCAGCTGCTCGCCCTCATCCGGCGCCGTGTCCCGATCGATGAACAGAAATTCCGTGCGCAGCAGCCCGCAACCCTCGGCGCCGTTGGCGACCGCCGCCGCGGCGTCCTGCACATTGCCCAGGTTCGCGAATACTTCGATGCGTGTGCCGTCGAGCGCCACGCAGTCGGATTGAGCCTCGCCTTGGGCCTTGGCGCGGCCGACGGCCCGCGATTCAACGGCCGCCCGAGCGAGGGCGACAGCCGAGGCTGTCGGCATCCACTGCAGCGCGCCGCCGTCGGCATCCACGATCACGGTGGTGCCGTCGGGAATCTCGCGCGTCCCATGACCCAAACCCACCAGCATGGGTATTTCCATGGCCGCCGCCAGGATGGCGGCGTGCGATGTGGCGCCGCCCGCGCTCAGGCAGATCGCGACCAGCCGCTGCCGGTCGAGCGCCGTCAGCTCCGACGGCAGCAAGTCATCGGCGATGAGCACGGCATGCTCGGGCAGGGGAAGAATCATCGGCCGCGCTTCGCCGGCGAGCGCCAGCAGCACATGCGACTCGACGTCGAGCAAGTCGTCTGCGCGCTCGCGCAACAGCGAGTCATCGAGTGCCTCGAGCGCCGCGACGGAGCGGCGGCTGGCCGTGCGCCACGCGAATCCCGCGCTCTTGCCCGCCTCGATCAGCTCGTGTGCCGCCTCGTTCAATTGCGGATCGTCGAGAAACTCCAAATGCGCCGCGATGATTCCGCGGCGGGTGGCCCCGCCCGTCGCGGCCACGCGCCCGAGCCTCGCACGCACATGCGCACGCGCTTGATCGAGCGCCGCGCGCTCCCGCGCTCGCCCCGCGCCCGCTTCGGCGATCTCTATCTCACGACGCTCGATCCGGGTGGCGCGCCCCAGCGCGAAGCCTGCGACCGCCGTCACCCCGGGCAGAACACCCTTGGCAGGCGCGGGACCGGGGCTCGCGGCGAGCCCGGGCGTGCCGCCCGCATTGTCGCGGCGCGCAACGTCGTGGCCGGCGGCCGATTCCAATCGCTGCGCTTCTTGCATGCCGGCGATGAGACCTGCGACGGTCTGCGCGGCGTCTGTGCCGCTCGCTTCAATGGTCAATTCGTCGCCCCGGTGCACACCGAGCGCCATGATGGCGACCACGCTGCGCGCGTTGGCGCTGCGGCCATGTGCGCGCAGCGTCGCGGATGCGCCGCATGCCTTGGCGCGCTGTGCAAGTAGCGCCGCGGGCCGCGCATGCAACCCCTGTCGCAGCATCACGATGAGCGTTTGCGCAACGGCCGCACCGGACGGCTGCGCATCCGCCTTGATTTCAGGGATGCCGTCGATCTCGAATAAAAGATCGCCCGCGGATACCGGGCCCGCCGAACGGCGCTGCACCAAATTCAAGCCGTCCATCGGCGTCACGAGGATGGGTGTCATCAAGCTCTTGGCGCCGCGGGCCACGATGTCGAGGTCGAAGCGGATGAGTTCGTCGCCCGCGCTGACCCTTGCGCCCGCCCGTACCCGGGCCTCGAATCCCTGTCCGCTCAAGGCGACGGTGTCGATGCCGACGTGAATCAACACATCGATGCCGTAGGCCGCGCGGATGGACACGGCATGGGCGCTCGCCGGCAGGGTGACGATTTCGCCCGCGCAGGGCGCGAGGACACTGCTACCGGTGGGGTCTATGGCGAGACCGTCGCCCAGCATGCGCTCGGCAAATACTGGATCGGGCACCGCCTCGAGCGCGTCGCACCAGCCACCGAAGGGCGCAAGGATCCGAATGGTCGACATTCGCGGTTTATCCTCCGATCTCAACCCAGTCGAGCGCCCACATCGCATCCGGCCGTGGACGCGCGAAACGAAGACACAGATCATGCCATCCCGCGAGGGCCGGGAGGCGCCGCGGCGGCAGCGCGGTTACGCCCGGACTGTCGGACGCCGCCGCAAGTGGCAGTAGGACAAGCACCGGCATGTCGCACCCGTCCGCATGATCCGCCGCCGCTTGGGCTGAGCAACAGGCCGAGTCCGTTGCTGCTAAAAGTGGTATTTGTTTGGTATTGTCCCAATGACTGAAGGCATACCGGAAACACGCTTCACCCCATGACCTCACTCGCCAAAGCAGTCGGCCCGCTGAACGGTCGCGGCAAGCTGCCGCTGTACCTCGATGCCGCGCTGTACGAGGCGCTGGAGCGCGCCGGCCATCGTCACGTGCGTGCACCGCAGCGGCTGCGCGCAGTGCTGCTCACCGAGGATCAGGCCGTCTGAGCGCGACATGAGCGATTCGCGCATGATCCGAATCGAGGGTACCCGCATGTTCCAGGAAGCGGCGAGCGCCTCGGACGCGGTGCGGGCGCAATTGCAAAGCGACGCCGCCGCCGTCGCCAGGATCGGCGATCGTGTGCGCCGCCTCGCGCCGCGCACGGTGATCACCTGCGCGCGCGGCAGCTCCGATCATGCGGCCACCTTCGCCAAGTATCTGATCGAGACCCGCGCGGGCGTACTGACGGCATCGGCGGCGCCGTCGGTGAGCTCGGTGTACGGCGTCGCGCAGGATCTTCGCGGATGCCTGTTCATCGCGCTGTCGCAGTCCGGGCGCAGCCCCGATCTGCTCGCCTCGGTGGCGGCCGCCAAGGCGGCGGGCGCGACGATTCTCGCCCTGTGCAACAGTCCTGACGCGCCGCTGCTCGCCGCCGCGGATCTGGTGATGGAGCTGCGCGCAGGCGCCGAGACCAGCGTCGCCGCCACGAAATCCTACCTTGCCACCGTTGCCGGGCTGCTGCGAATGGTCGCTGCGTGGACGCAGGATGCGGCGCTCACGTCCGCCCTCGACGCGCTCCCGGCGATGATGGACTTAAGCTGGGCGCTCGACTGGTCGGCCGCGCTGCCGCTGCTCGAGTCCGTCGACCATCTCTATGTCGTGGGACGGGGCTTGGGGTTGGGCGCTGCGCAGGAAGTCGCGCTCAAGTGCAAGGAAACCTGCGGATTGCATGCGGAGGCCTTCAGCAGCGCGGAGCTGCGTCACGGCCCCTATGCCTTGTCGGCGCCCGGATTTCCGGCACTGCTGTTCGCGCAGCGCGACGGCACGCGGGCGGGAGTGGAAACCTTGGGGGTGGAACTCGCGGGCCGCGGCGTGCCGGTGCTCATCGCCGGCGCGAATGCCGCGGGGGCCACCCAGCTGCCCGGCATCGAGGCCCTTCCCGAGATCGCCCCGCTGCTGCTGGTGCAAAGCGCCTACCGCATGATCGCCGCGCTCGCGGTGCGGCGCGGGTACGATCCCGACCACCCGGCGCATTTGCGCAAGATCACGGAGACGGTGTGATGCGAACTGCTCTCACGAACGGCCGGCTGCTGACCGGCGAGGGAATCGTGAGCGGACAGACTCTGCTGCTGGCGGGCACGCGCATCGAGGCCTTGGTCGATCCGCAGGATACGCGCTGCCTCGGCAGCGAAGTCGTCGATCTCGCCGGACAACTGCTGCTGCCCGGATTCGTCGACGTACAAGTCAACGGCGGCGGCGGCGTGCTGTTCAACGACGATCCGAGCCCGGCCGCCATAAGGGCCATCGGCGAGGCTCACCGGCGCTTCGGCACCACGGGGTTCCTGCCCACGCTGATCAGCGACGATCTGGACGTCATCGAACGCGCGATCGCGGCCGTGCAGTCCTGCCTCGACACGGGAGCGGCCGGGGTTCTCGGCATTCACATCGAGGGGCCGTTCCTCAACTGGGCGCGACGCGGCGTGCACGATTCGAAGCACCTGCGCCCGTTGGACGACAGCTTGATATCGCTTCTGTGCCGGTTGCGCGGCGGGCGCACGGTGCTGACCCTGGCGCCGGAGATGACGACGCCGCACCTCATCGCGAAGCTCGCCGCGGGCGGCATATTGGTATCTGCGGGCCACAGCGACGCCAGCTTCGAGGAGACCACGACGGCGATTGCCCACGGAGTGCGCGGTTTCACCCACTTGTTCAACGGCATGGCACGGCTCGAAGCGCGCGCCCCGGGGATCGTCGGCGCCGCGCTGTACGAATCGGAAACCTGGTGCGGGATCATCGTCGACGGTCACCACGTCGATCCCATCATGTTGAAGCTTGCGCTGCGCTGCAAGCGCAGCGCGCGGTTCATGTTGGTCACCGACGCGATGCCGGCGGTGGGATCGACGAAGTCCAGTTTCATGCTGCAGGGGCGCACCATCGATGTGGTGGACGGGATCTGCCGCGACGAGAACGGTACTCTCGCGGGCACGGCGCTCGACATGGCTGCGGCGGTGCGCAACGCGGTGTCGATGCTCGGCCTCGATATCGCCGAAGCTGCGCGCATGGCCGGCCAATATCCGGCCGAATTCCTGGGCCTGGGCCACGAACTCGGGCGCATCGCGCCGGGTTATCTCGCGAATCTCGTGCTGCTGGACGAGCGGCTCAAGGTGCGGAGGACTTGGATCGAGGGTCGGGCGTCGGTTTGATCTTCGAGGCCTTGACCGCAGTGAGCGCGTCGAACAGGCTGACATTGGGATGCTTGGCGCATTCGGCCAACAAGGCGCTCTGGAAGGAATTCAGCAGGTCGGCGTCGAAGATGTGGCTGCCCGATCTTGCCGTCGAAAAGCCGAACAGCCACATCATGATGGTGGTCGCGCTCTCGGGATCGGTGCGCGCCAGCTCGATGTGCCGCGGGGCGAATGCGGCGCAATCGAGGGTGGTAAGGTTCATGGGATTCTTGGGCTCGGGTTTGACGATGGCGAGCGCATCCAGAACGCTCTCCGTGGGATTGCTCTTGCACTCGCCGTCCAGTGCGAAGCCGAAGGCGGTCAGTGCTTCCGGGTACATGACGCGCGCGCCGGACTTCGCCACTGAATAGCCGAACAGCCACATCACCGTGTTGATGTTGTCGGCGATCGGACTCGAGACCGAGGCCGGCAGGATCTCGTTTTCATACCTCGCGCAACTCAATGTCGCGAGGTTGAGCGGGGCGGCGCCGCCCATGCAGGGAGCCAGGCAGGCGGCAAGAACGATCGCTGGGAGAAACTTCATCGTGCGAACTCGCAAGGCGCGCCGGAACATCGGCGTTGAGCGGCATATGACATCATAGAACGGCCCATAGTTCTCGAAATCGCCCGCCCGGCGGATCTTGAGCGGCTTTGTTGCATAATCTCAAGGATGAGCACAGTCCTGGTGACCGGCGGTTCGGGCTTCATCGGCGGCCACTGCATCCTGCAGCTGCTGGCCGAGGGCCATCGGGTGCGGACCACCGTGCGCAACCTCGAGCGCGAGGCAGAGGTGCGCGCCACGCTGCGGCAAGGCGGGGCCGAGCCGGGCGATCGCCTGTCCTTCATCGCCGCCGATTTGCAAAGCGATGCGGGCTGGGCGGACGCGGCCGCCGGCTGCGAGCACGTGCTGCACGTGGCGTCGCCCTTTCCTGCGGGCGTGCCTGAGCACGAGGACGAACTCATCGTGCCCGCGCGCGAAGGAGCGCTGCGGGTGCTGCGCGCCTCGCGCGACGCCGGCGTGAAACGTGTCGTTCTCACCTCTTCGTTCGCGGCGGTGGGCTACGGCTACCCGCCGCAAACGGCGCCGTTCGACGAAACGAATTGGACCCACCTCGAGGCCCGGGGCTTGGCTCCCTATGTGAAGTCGAAGACCATCGCCGAACGCGCCGCATGGGAGTTCATCGGCAGGGAAGGCGGCAGCCTCGAACTCTGCGTGGTCAACCCGGTCGCGGTGTTCGGGCCGGTGCTGGGCCCCGACATGTCGACATCGATCCTTGTGCTGAAGCGCCTGATGGACGGTGCGATGCCCGGCTGCCCGCAGCTTTATTTCGGGGTGGTGGACGTACGCGACGTCGCAGACCTGCACATCCGCGCCATGACCCATGCGGCGGCAAGGGGTGAGCGCTTTCTCGCCGCCGCGGGCGATTGCATGTCCATCCTCGAGATGGCCAAGGTGCTGAAGCGCCGCATGGGCACCTCTGCAAAAAAGGTGCCGGCATTTCAGTTGCCCAATTGGCTGGTGCGCATCGCCGCATTGCGCGATCCGCTGGCGCGGTCGATCCTGCCCGAGCTCGGCAGGGTGAAGAATGCGGCCAACGAGAAGGCGAAGCGGGTGCTGGGCTGGACGCCGCGCTCGAACGAGGAGGCAATCGTCGCCACCGCCGAGAGCCTGCTGCGGCTCGGGCTTGTTGGATAGCGCCGCGGGTCCCCGCCCCATCCTCAATGAAAATGCCCATTGCAGGGAAAACGTCGAGGATGGTGCAATGGGTTGCATGGGCGTGGCTGTTGGTCTGCACGGCCGCACAGGCAGGCGTGCACCGCTGTCTCCAGAAGGACGGCACCATCGAATTCACCGATCAACCCTGCGACGCCGGCTCGGTTCCCTTGCCGAATCACGAACCGTCGCGGGTCGTCGTCCAGCAATTGGGCAAGGTGACGAACTTGAACGTTGTCGGCCAGCTCGCCGCCAAAGAGCCGCTGTCCTGCGCGTCGATAGAACAAGCCGGCAAGGACCACACGCCGCCGGAGCTGTACCGCGGCGTCTCGGCCTGCCTCCAATTGGAGGACTATCGGACCGCGGTGGCGCTGTTTGCGCTCGCCGGGATGGAGAGTCATTTCGATGCAGAGCGTGTCTTGGACAAGACCGCGGGGCAGTCGGGGCAGGCGCTCATCATGAGCACATTGGACGGCCTCCCGGCCGACAGACGCGCAAAATTTCAGGCCGCGGTCAAAGCGCTGGCTGCGGATCCCGAGGAGCTCTCCCGGACCTGCGCCGCCATACGCAAGATCGGCTACCCCACCTATTACCCCGCGTACATGGTGCTTCACGGTATACGCGCGTTCACCGCGAAACCGGACGATCCTACGCTGGAACCCAGCTTCGACGGCACAAGCGCGTGGAATTCCCTGCTGGGGAGCTATTTGAACTGCCGATGATCGAAGCGCAGCGGGATCAGTACGACATCAGAAGCGGAAGGCTCATACGGGCGAGCAGGTCGCGAGTCACTCCGCCCATCATTTTTTCCCACAGCCTCGGATGCCCAAACGCGCCGGCAACCATCAGGTCGGCACCCAGTTTTTGCGCTTCCGCCTGCACCACGTCGGCAATCGATGCCGCCGGAACCTGGTTGAGCCATATGCCTTCCACCGAAGCGCCATGTCGCCTGAGATGTTCAACCATCTGCTTGGGCGGCAGAGCCCCGTAGCGCTCGGCAAACTCCTCCGGATTGATCGCGACCAGGGTGACGTGCTCGGCGCATTCGATGAGAGGCAGCGCGTCGTTGACGGCGCGCGTCGATGCACGGCTCGAGTTCCATGCAATCATGATGTTTCGGCCCAGCGTGTCGAACGATCCGGCGGCGGGAACGAACACCACCGGCCGCCCGGTCACGAACAACAGCTGCTCGGAGAAGGTATATCCGGTGTCGCTCCGAGAGAGGGATACATCCTGGCTCAATATGCACAGATCGGCAAAGCGCGCATGCTGAGGCACCAAGGTCGATGCGACGCCGTCGAGGCAACGCCATTCGACCTCGATGCCGCGCTCGCGCTTCAATTCTTCGAGCGTCGATCGCAGCCGATCCGCTGCATCGTCGATCGATTTTCGAATATGCCGGTTCGTGCGTGCAAGGGCTTCGGAGGAGCCCTGCCCAAGCTCCGCAACACTCTGTTCGTGACGCTGGACGGGATTGAGTTCCCTCACGTAAAGGGCGGTCAGGTGGCTCTTGTGGCGAAGCGCCAGATCTCCCGCCAGGCGCAAGCGCTGGGACGCTTGTTCTGATTGATCGACGTAGACGAGCAAATCTCTCAGTGCCATGTTCACAGTGTATCCGAACCGCAAGGCAGCCGACTGAGCGCCGCATTAAGCCGCTCTAATAAATGCTCGCGGTTCGGTCAGGCTTGGTAGCGGCTCGAGACGGTGCGCAGCAATTCTCGCAGCAACGATTTCAGCGGTTGTGCACGGGCTGCATCGAACGTGGGTGTTCGCGCCTCCTCGAGATAGGCGCATTGCGCGATTTCCAATTGCACGGCCTCGACATGGGCGGCGGGATTGCCGTAGCGGCGGGTGATGTAGCCGCCCTTGAATCGGCCGTTGACCACGAAAGAAAACTGATTCTGCGCACCCAGGCTGGTCGCGATGCGATCCAGAATGATGGGCGAGCAGCTGCGTCCGTCGGCGGTGCCCACATTGAGGTCCGGGAGGCGCCCGTCGAACAACCCCGGGACCTGGGAGAGAATCGAATGCGCATCCCACAGGATGCAAGTTCCGTAAATCCGCGCGAGTTCCCGGGTGAGACTCGCGAGCTTGTCGTGGTAGGGCTGCCAGTACATGCTCAGGCGCTCGTCGATTTCTCCGGGCGTGGGGTTGCCGTCCTCCAAGTACAAGGGCGCGCCGTCGAAGGCTTCGGTGGGGCACACCGTGGTCTCGCGCTGACCCGGGTACAGCGGCGCGCCGTCGGGCGGGCGGTTCAGGTCGACGAGGTATCGAGTATGCGTCGCGCGCAGCATGGTCGCGCCCAGTTCACGAAAAAAATCGTACAGTTCGGGGACGTACCAATCGGTGTCGGGTAGATCGAGCGCCTTGGGCTGCAGGCGTGCCTCGAGTTCCGCCGGCACATAGGTGCCCGAGTGCGGAAAGCTGATCAAGAGCGGTCCTTCGCCCGCGACGTATTCGAAGAGGGGCTCGGGGGCCCGCAGCGGCGTCATCGAAGTTCCGTTCTCGACGGCAGAATCCGCTTTAACAGCGCGGCGAAGCGTCCCGATTTGACCCAATGCTGCGCCGCCCGGATATCCGGCGAAAAGTACCGATCGACGGCATAGAAGGGCACCTCGCCGCGGATGGCCTCATGAACCTTTTCGAGATCGGTCGAGGAGCGCGCGGGGCGGTGGAAATCGATGCCCTGGGCGGCGGCCAAGAGCTCGATGCCGATCACGGCGGCCGCATTGTCGACCATGCTCCTCAAGCGGCGCGCGCCGTGGGTGGCCATGCTGACATGGTCTTCTTGATTGGCGGAGGTAGGAATCGAATCGACGCTGCAGGGCGTCGCGAGGGTCTTGTTCTCCGCGACCAGAGCCGCAGCGGTCACCTGTGCAATCATGAATCCTGAGTTCACGCCGCTGTTCTCGACCAGGAACGCCGGCAGGCCGCTCATTTTGGGGTCGACCAGCACGGCGATTCGCCGCTCCGCCAGGTTGCCTATTTCTGCGATCGCAAGCGCAAGGGTATCGGCCGCGAAAGCCACGGGCTCGGCATGGAAGTTGCCGCCCGACAGGACGTCGCCCGATTCGGCGAACAGCAGGGGATTGTCGGTGACGGCATTGGCCTCCCGCTCGAGCGTGATGCTGCAATTACGGATGAGATCGAGACAGGCACCCATCACCTGCGGCTGGCAGCGGAAGGAATAAGGGTCTTGTACGCGCGAACAGTCGAGATGCGAGGCGCGAATGGCGCTGCCCGCGATCAAGTCCCGGTACTCGCGCGCCACGGCGATTTGCCCGGGCTGCCCGCGCACCGCGTGTATGCGCTCATCGAAGGGCGCATCGCTGCCTTTCAGCGCATCAATCGACATGGCGCCGGCGACGACGGCGGCGGCGAACACATCTTCCGCGCCGAACAGCCCCGCGAGTGCGAGCGCGGTGGAGACCTGGGTGCCGTTGATCAGCGCCAGTCCCTCCTTGGCCCGTAGCTTGAGGGGTGCGAGGCCGGCTTGGCCTAAGCCTTCGCCCGCGGGCAGCGTCTCACCGCGCACGCGCACCTGGCCGATGCCGAGCAGTACGGTGCTCAAGTGCGCGAGCGGCGCCAGGTCACCCGAGGCGCCCACCGACCCCTGCGCGGGTATCACCGGATATACCTCGTGCTCGAGCAATGCCAGCAGGGCATCGACGACGGCCATGGTGATGCCGGAATGTCCGCGTGCCAGCGCGTTGACTTTGAGCGCGAGGATCAGCCGCACCACGGCATCCGGCAGGGCGTCGCCCACGCCCGCCGCGTGCGAGAGCAACAGGTTTCGCTGCAGCAGTTCGAGCTGCTCGGCCGGTATGCGGGTCTGGGCCAGCAGGCCGAATCCGGTGTTTATCCCGTATGCCGCATCGCCCTTCGCAATGATGTCATCGACCAGGGCGCCGGCCACCGCAATGCGGCCTCGGTCATGCACCCCCAACCGCAGGGCTGCCGGATGTTCGTAGATGCGCCTCAGCATCTTGAGGTCGAGCCGGCCGGCGCGGATGTCCAGTGCTTGCGTCAAAGGGTCACTCGATCATGGGCAGGTTCAGACCCTGCTCGCGGGCGCAGGCGATGGCGATCTCGTAGCCTGCGTCGGCGTGCCGCATGACGCCGGTGCCCGGATCGTTCCACAGAACGCGGCGAATGCGCTTCGCCGCGGCGTCGCTGCCGTCGCACACGATGACCACCCCGGCATGCTGGGAGTAGCCCATCCCGACGCCTCCGCCGTGATGAATCGAAACCCAGGTGGCGCCGCTGGCCGTGTTCAGCAGGGCGTTGAGCAAGGGCCAGTCGGAGACCGCATCGGAGCCGTCCTTCATCGCTTCGGTCTCGCGGTTCGGGCTGGCCACCGAGCCTGAGTCCAAGTGATCGCGGCCGATGACGATGGGCGCCGAGACTTCGCCGCTGCGGACCATCTCGTTGAACGCCAACCCTAAGCGATGCCGCTGTCCCAAGCCGACCCAGCAGATGCGCGCCGGCAATCCCTGAAAATGGATCTGCGAGCGCGCCATGTCGAGCCAGTGATGCAGATGCGTATCGTCGGGGATCAATTCCTTGACCTTCGCATCGGTCTTGTGGATGTCCTGCGGGTCGCCCGAGAGCGCCACCCAGCGGAAGGGCCCTATGCCGCGGCAGAACAGAGGGCGGATGTACTCCGGCACGAAGCCCGGGAAGTCGAACGCACGGGTGACACCCGCATCGAGCGCGACCTGGCGGATGTTGTTGCCGTAGTCGAACACCGGCAGCCCCAGCGCCTTGAAGCGCAACATGTACTCGACGTGCTTGGCCATGGAGGATTTGGCGGCGGCCGCGGTGCCGGCGGGATCGCTCGCGCGCCGCTCGTCCCATTCCGCCACCGTCCAGCCTTGCGGCAGATAGCCGTTGACGGGATCGTGCGCGGAGGTTTGATCGGTCAGGGCATCCGGGCGCACGCCGCGCTCGAGCAACGCGTGCAATACATCGACGATGTTGCCGAGCAAGGCCACCGATATCGGCCTGGCTTTCTGCTTCGACGCCTCGAGCATGGCCAGTGCCTCATCCAGCGACCCTGCTTGCGCGTCCACGTAACCGGTCTCCAGGCGTTTGGCGATGCGGCTTTGGCGGCATTCGACCGCGAGCATGCTGAAGCCCGCCATGGTGGCCGCCAGAGGCTGCGCCCCTCCCATGCCGCCCAAGCCCGCCGTGAGTATCCACTTGCCGCTCACCTGATCGCTGAAATGGCGCCGGCCCATTTCGGCGAAGGTTTCATAGGTGCCCTGGACGATGCCTTGGCTGCCGATGTAGATCCAGGAGCCCGCCGTCATCTGGCCGAACATGGCAAGACCCTTGCGGTCGAGCTCGTTGAAGTGCTCCCAGGTGGCCCAGTGCGGCACCAGGTTTGAATTGGCGATGAGTACCCGCGGCGCATCCGCGTGCGTCGGGAACACGCCCACCGGCTTGCCGGACTGCACCAGCAAGGTTTCCTCTTCGGTGAGGGCCTTTAAGGTGTCGACGATGCGGTCGTAGCAATTCCAATCGCGTGCCGCGCGCCCGATGCCGCCGTATACCACGAGCTCTGCGGGATTCTCCGCGACTTCGGCGTCCAAGTTGTTCATCAACATGCGCAGCGGCGCTTCGGTCATCCAGGTGCGGGCGCTCAAGGCATTGCCGCGTGCGGCGCGAATGGTTCTGGGTTTCAAAGGGGCGAGCATATGCATCCTCAAGGTAGGAAACGACCCGACATCTCATATCGGGATCCGGGGTAGTAGAGGCGGGCCACCGAGGCGATCTGGCCGGCGGTCCAGGTGCGGCGTATCACGAGCAGACAGGGCTCCTCGCGCTTCATGGCCAGAAGTTTGCGGGTGCGCTCATCCGGCATCACGGCACGCAGCAGGTGTTCCGCCTCCTGGAGCGGTGCGACCTTGACCAGATAGTCGTAGGGAGTGGTTTGGTTGAAATCCACTTTCAAATAGTCGGGAGCGAGCTTGGGAAGAACGTAGCGGTCTTCGAGCTGGATGGGCCGGTCGTTCTCGTAGTGCACGATGACCGAACAGTACAATTCGCTGCGGGGCGCGATGCCGAAGTCCTCGGCGAGATCCGCGACCGCGCGGATGCGCTCGAGGGAAACGATCTCGGCGCGGTGCACATGGCCCCGGTCGCCGATCTCCTCGGCGATGCTGCGGATTTCGAGAGGATGCGCGCGCGCGTGCCGGTCGGCGACGAAGCTGCCGACTCCCGCGATGCGCACCAGAACGCCTTCGTCGCGCAATTCGCGCAGGGCTCGATTGGCCGTCATGCGCGACACGCCGAAGGATTTTACGATGTCGTTTTCGGACGGTACCCGCGTCGCGGCACCCCATTTGCCCGAGCCTATATTGTCGAGAATATGCCGCTTCACCTGCAAATACAGCGGCTGCGTCGTCGCGGATCTATTCATGCGATTAGATTAAGCTGTATAGACAGGTACAGTCAACCACTTTAATCCGGTTGCCGGCCGCGCGCCTCAGGCGGCGCCGGCCAGTCTGCGCATCAGGCCGGCGAACGCCGCGCGCGATTCCTCTTCCGCGGCGTGCCGCCCGTCTCTGATCACCCAGCGGCCGGCCACCATGCAATGGCGGATGGCCGCGTCCCCGCCCGAGAACAGCAGGTGGTCGAGCGCGCCGTCCTCTGAGGCGCCCGCCATCGAAGGATGCGCCGGATCGAGCACCAGCCAATCGGCGCGCCGTCCCACTTCGATCGATCCGGCCGGCTGGCCGAGGGCCTGCGCCCCATGCTGCGCGGCATCGCGCCAGAGGCGGGTCCCCACATGCGATTCGGACGCGCCGGCGAGCACAGCGCGCCGCCGCTTGCGCAGCCGCTGCTGGTATTCCAGCCATCGCAGCTCCTCTGTCGGACTCACCGTCGACTGGCTGTCGGAGCCGATGCAGAGACGGCCGCCCGCCTTGAAGAAGCGGGAGATGTCGAAGAAGCCGTCGCCGAGATTGGCTTCGGTGCTGACCGAAACGCACACGGTCGCCGCAGAGGCGCCGATCCCCGCGAGTTCCTCGTGGGTGGCATGCGTTGCATGCACCAGGCACCAGTGAGAATCGAGCAACCCCGTATCGAGCAAGAGCTCGATGGGTCGCCGCCCGGTTTCTTGCACGCAGGCCTTCACTTCCAACACCTGCTCCGCCACATGAATGTGCAAGGGCATGTCTGCGTCGATCTTTCGAAGGCTCAAGACCGCCTCGCGCAAGGTGGCCAGCGGCACCGCGCGCAGACTGTGAAACGCCGCCCCGGTGCACTGCGTGCGCGGCGCGGCGCCGCTCGATCGATCGCTGCGGCGTTCGGCGCCGATGCGCTCCTCCACGGAGCGCAGAAAGGCGTCCGTCTCCGAGAAGAATCGCGCTTGCTCGGGCTTCAAGGGCCGGCCGCCGAAATCGCTGCACTGGTACAGCGTCGGCAGGAACGTGAGGCCGATGCCCGCGACGGAGGCGGCGTCGGCGACGGCTTCCCAGAGGGGATTGGCGCCCGCATAAGGATCGCCTCCCGGGCGGCGGTGAATATAGTGAAACTCCGCCACCGAGGTGTAGCCGCTCTTGAGCATCTCGATGAACAACTGCGTCGCCAGAATCCGAAGATCGCCGGGGTCGATGCGGTTCGCAAGATCGTACATGGCGCGGCGCCAGGTCCAGAAGCTATCGCGCGCCGACAGACGATATTCGGTGTTTCCCGCCATGGCCCGCTGGAAGGCGTGGCTGTGCGCATTGGGCATGCCTGGAACGACGATGCCGTCGACGCGCTCGGTGTCCCGCGGCTCATCGGCCGGCGCGTCGTCGAGCGCGGCGATGAACCCCTCATCCGACACGGTGACGACCACGCCCTCGGCCCACCCTTGAGGCAGATAGACTGATTGTAAATTGTATCGTCGCACGTTGACTATACCTGTATAGGGAACCAGCGTTGCCGTATCATACGGCCAACAAGCGTCGGCGGGCGATCAGCAGTGCAAAAAGACTCGGACAAGGAATGGGACCGGATTTGGGTGGGCGCAAACATTGCCACCATGGTCGCGGGCAAGGACCCGTATGGCAACATCAAAGATGCCGCCCTCGCGGTGAAAGGCGAACGCATCGCATGGATTGGGCCGGCAGGCGAGGGTCGCGCACGCGCCTCCGGCCAGGGTGTGCCCATCGAGGAGGCGCAGGGCCTATGGATCACCCCGGGACTGATCGATTGCCACACTCACCTGGTGTACGGCGGCAATCGGGTGGAGGAGTTCGAGAAGCGCCTGTGCGGCGTCTCGTACGAGGAGATAGCGCGGGCAGGGGGCGGCATTCAGTCCACCGTGCAGGCGACACGGACGGCAACCCATCAGGAGCTGTATGCATCGGCGGCCATGCGCGCGCAGCGGCTGATGGCGGAGGGGGTCACCACCATCGAGGTCAAATCCGGCTACGGGCTCGAGCTGCATGCAGAACGGCGCTTGCTCGAGGTGGCGCGGGATCTTGAGTCGCAGCTGCCGGTCACGATCAAGAAGACCTTCCTCGGGCTGCACGCGTTGCCGCGGGAATTCGCGCTCGATCGCCGCAGCTTCGTGGACGATGTCGCAGGTCCCTGGCTCGAGTCGCTGGCAGGGGAGGGACTGGTGGATGCGGTCGACGCCTTCTGCGAGAACATCGCATTCACGCCTGCGGAAACCGAAAGCCTGCTGCGCGCGGCGAAGCGGCTGGACCTGCCCGCGCATGTGCATGCCGGGCAATTGAGCGACATGGGTGCGGCCGAGTTGGCGGCGAAGTGGGGCGCGCTGTCGGCGGACCATTTGGAGTACTTGAGCGGCTCCGGCGCACGCGCCCTCGCTCAAGCGGGCACGGTCGCGGTGCTGCTGCCCACCGCCTATTTCACCCTGCGGCAAACGAGGCCTCCGCCCGTCGGCATGCTGCGGGAGGCCGGGGTGGCGCTCGCCATCGCCACGGACTGCAATCCGGGCAGCTCGCCGTGCACCTCGATTCTGCTCGCGCTCAACATGGCTTGTACCTTGTTCGGCCTGACTCCGGAGGAGGCGCTATGCGGCGCCACGCGCCAGGCCGCGCGCGCCCTGGGTGCGCTCGACGACATCGGCACCCTCGAAGTCGGCAAGCGCGCGGATCTGGCCCTGTGGAGCATCGAGCGGCCGGCGGAACTGTGCTACGCCCTGGGTGCGAACCCCTGCGTCGGAGTGTCGCACCGCGGGAACTTCAGGCGCCCGCAGCCGCTCTACCGGGGTTGACCGCGTGGCCCGTTCCCGTTCCCGTGCGCCGCGACGGCGCCGCCGATTCCTTCTCAAATGTTTCGCCGCGGCCTGTTTCGCGCTCGCCTCCGGAGCCGCGGCAACAGCGGTCTGGGTGGTGCACCTCGACAGCGTCGTCACCCGGGAATTCCAGGGCAGGCATTGGTCAGTGCCGGCGCGCGTCTTTGCATCGCCGCTCGAACTGTACGTCGGCGCCCCGGTATCGGCAGGCGACCTCGAGGAGGAGCTGCACCGTCTGCACTATCGGAGCGGCGATCCGTCGACCGGCCCCGGCGTCTACCTGCGGCACGGCGACTCATTCGATGTACATGCACGCCGCGTGCGCTTCAGCGACGAGCTGCGCGGGCCCGAAAGGGTGTCCATCCGTGCGCAAGGCTCGATCGCCGACCTTAAGAATGCCGACGGCACGGAGCTGCCGGTGTTTCGCCTCGACCCGCCGATTGTCGGCAGCATATTCCCCATCCATGGCGAGGACCGGCTCGTCCTCGCACCCGCCGACGTGCCGCCCTTGCTGCGAACGGGCATCAAACTGATCGAGGATCGTCGCTTCGACGAGCACCACGGGGTCGATCTGGTCGGTGTACTGCGGGCCCTGTGGGCCGATCTGCGGGCAGGCAGGGTGGTGCAAGGCGGCAGCACACTGACCCAACAGCTGGTCAAGAATTACTTCTTGTCGGATGAGCAGACGATCGGGCGCAAGGCGACCGAAGCCATCATGGCCCTGCGGCTCGAGGCGCACTTTTCCAAGGAAGAAATTCTGGTCGCATACCTCAACGAGGTATATCTCGGCCAGGACGGCGCGCGCGCCATCCACGGCTTCGGCCTCGCCAGCGAGTACTACTTCGCCAAACCTCTCGACGAACTCGACGTCGGTGAAATGGCGCTGCTCATAGGCTTGGTCAAGGGACCGTCCTTCTACGATCCGCGCAAACACCCCGACCGGGCGCGATCGCGGCGCAACCTCGTGTTGGCAGAACTCGCCGATGCGCATGTCATCGACTCCGCTGCCGCAAAACTCGCCGTAGAGAAACCACTGGCGTTGAAGCCTCCGGGCGGCAGCTACGTGCCGGCCTATCTCGATCTGGTGCGGCGGCATTTGAAGCGCGACTATGCGCAAGCGGATCTCGCGGCCGCGGGTCTGTCCGTGTACACGAGCCTCGATGCGCGCGCCCAGGCGGCGGCAGAGCTCGCACTGACGTCGAACTTGAAGCGCCTCGATGCAGCGAGCAGGGTGCGCGGCTCGCGTCTCGAAGGGGCGGTGATCGTCGCCGAGCCGGGCAGCGGCGACGTGGTCGCCGTGGTGGGCGGCCGCGAAGTCGGGGCCGAAGGCTTCAACCGCGCACTCGATGCGCGCAGACCGATCGGCTCGTTGGTCAAGCCCGCGGTGTATCTGGCCGCGATCGAGACCGGCCGCTACAACGCGGCGACGATGATCGAGGATGCGCCGATCGAGCTCAAGCTCGGCGACGGCAGCATCTGGGCGCCGCAGAATTTCGAGCACGAGGTCTATGGTCGGGTACCGATGGCGCGCGCGCTGGCCGAGTCCATGAATCTGGCGACGATTCGGCTGGGACTCGACGTCGGATTGCCGCAGGTGGTTGAGACGCTGCAAAAACTCGGGCTCGAATCAGCGCCTGCGCTCAACCCGTCGCTGCTGCTCGGCACGGTGGAGATGACGCCTCTCGAGGTGGTGGAGGTCTACACCTCGCTGGCGAACGGCGGCTTTCGCGCCCGATTGCGCGCGGTGCGCGCGGTGCTCGACGAGCAAGGCCGTCCGCTCAAGAGCTTCAAGGTGCAGGTCGAGGCCGTGGCGCCCCCGTCCGCGGTCTACCAGCTCGACCGCATGCTGACGCTGGTGACCGCGCGCGGCACGGGCAGGGGCGCTCCCGCTCACCTGCCGCGGGGTACGGTGGTCGCCGGCAAGACCGGTACCTCCTCGGATACCCGCGATAGCTGGTTCGCGGGATTCACAGGCAGCTATGTCTCCGTCGTCTGGGTGGGCTACGACGACAACCGCCCCACCGGACTCACAGGCGCCGCCGGCGCACTGCCCGTATGGGCCGACACCCTCGCGAAACTCAAGCCCGCCTCGTTCGAACCGGCGTCCCCCGAATCCGTCGAGGACCGCTTTATCGGCTACGATGACGGCCTCGAGACGACCCCGGGCTGCAGTGCGGACGCGGTCATGGTATCGGTGCCCAGGGACACGGTGCTGCCGCGCAACCCCGATTGCATTTCCTCGTCATCGGCCCCGCTGAGTGACAAGATCAAGGCATGGATCAAACGCATCATTCACTGAAGATATGGGCTCTCATGCTCTGCGCCTTGGTGCTGCTCGGCGGCTGCGCGTCACCGTCGCGACTCGCGCAGCCGAGCCCATCGGCGGCGCAGTCGCCCGCGTCGAGTGCTTCCCCACCGGGTTCGTCCACGCCGGGCTCGCCCATTCCCATTGCGCCGCCGCGCCGGAACGGTCTCTCGCCCGCCACTCTGTCGCTGGTGACGCAGGCGCGGACGCTGCTCGCCCGCGGCGAATTCGACGGCGCCTCATCGACGCTCGATAGGGCGCTGCGCATCGAACCCAATAATCCACTGCTGTGGATCGAGCTTGGACGGTTGCGTCTGGCGGAACGCGACCCTCATCAGGCAGAAGGCTGCGGCCGCAAGGCGCTGGCGCTGGCGAGCGGCGATCAGGACGCGCGAAGGCAGGCGGGGCGGGTGTTGGCGGACGCCTTGCGCGCCCAGGGACACAACCAGGAAGCGCGCGAGGTGGAGAGCGAGCCCTTCATGAAGTGACTTCGCTGCGGATCGCGCCTAAGGCAAATCCTGCAGCATGCCGAAGGTGCCTGGAGCGGTGGTACTTTGCAGCAAGACGCCGGGGTTCGTCGACACCACCCCCGCCTGCATGGGATGACTCACGCCGCTGCCGACCACGATGTCGGGTTTGCCGTCGCCGTTGATGTCGGCGACCGCGATCTCATTCGCGCCCGCGGCGCTGTAGATGTTGGCTGCCAGGAATTTGCCGGGATTCGCCGGATCGTGCAGCAGCACGGTCACGTATTGTTGGCCGCCGATGACGATGTCGAGCTTGCCCGAGCCCTGAAGGTCCGTGAGCACGATGGACTGGGGCAGATCCTGGGCGGCAATGGGGTAGCTGACGGGGGCCAGAAAGCTGCCGTGATTGCCCGCATCCTGCAGCAGCACGTTCACGGTCGGAGTCATGCCGCCGGTGGGACCCGGATCCGTGATCACGAGGTCGTTGAGCCCGTCGCCGTTCACATCGGCGATGGCGATGATGTTCGCACCTTGCACATCGAAATTGGCGGTGGGAGTGAAAACGGTGACCGGAGCCGCGTACGTGGTCGCCGATGCGGCGCCCGTATGCATCAGTACTTTGACGCTGACCGCGTCCGTGAGCGCCACATCGGGGGCGCCGTCACCGTTGAGATCCCCGACCGCCACCCAGTTGGCGCCGCCTGAATAGAGGGAGATCGGCGCGGCGAATGTTCCCGGGGAGGTTTGCAGGAACAGCGATACATTGAAATCGGCGGAAATGAGGTCCGGCATTCCGTCCCCATTCATGTCGGCAACGGCGACTTGCGACGCTCCGGGGCTCGCGAGTACCAGCGGTGTGTTGAAGGTGCCGGGGCTCGCCTTGTCGTTGAAGAACACGCTGAGCGCGCCGTCGTCGTAGCTGGCGGAGACCACATCCATCAATCCGTCCCCGTTGATGTCCGCTTCGGCCAGGTACAAGGGGTCATGTCCGTCCGCGGTCAGCGTCGGCGCGGCGTACACGCCCGCCGCGGTCGACAGGTAGGTCTTGAGATTGGATGAGTTCGGATTCACGGCCGGATGAATCGAACTGATGCCGACGACGTCCGGGAATCCGTTGCCGGTGAAGTCGGCGGCGACCACGCCCTTGGAAATCTCCTGGGGAGTAATGTTGCCGCAGGAGAAACAATAGCTGCCGTCGTAGCCGTCGTTGCAACTCGCGAGCAGAGTGGCGAGCGCAACGCCGAGGAGGAGCAGGATCGGTCGCCTTGGTGACCCCGCAGCCGCAGGCCGCGGCGCCATATCGGTGTGGGTGGATTGCAACATACGGTTCTCCTGATTGCCCTTGCGGCCCGGCACGACGGCGTCGGCCCACTGTACAACGCGTGATTTTACTCCGGGTTGACCGGATGGGTAGCGCGGCCGCCTACCATCGCAAGTTCCCGGGTGTCTGTCGCCGAGGCGCGACAACCGTGGCTTTTGTAGGATGGGCACGCCTTGACCGTCACCTCTTCGCCTCCTCGAAACCCGCAAGTACATTTACCACGTTGATGCCGATCTCACCGACCGCATAGCCGCCCTCGAGAACGAACAGGGTGGGCATTGCGCAGGCGCCGATCATGCGGCCGTAGCTGAGAAAATCCTCGGATCGGAGCCTGAAGAAACTGATGGGATCGTGCTCGAAGGTATCGACGCCCAGGGAGACGATCAATGCGTCGGCGCTGAAATTTGCGATGCGCACCAGCGCCGCTTGCAGCGCCTCCGCCCAGGCGGGCCATTGCGTTCCCGGCGGCAGGGGCAAATTCAGGGTGTATCCCGCGCCCGCGCCCGTGCCGGTTTCGTCGGCATATCCGGAAAAGTATGGAAAGGCATCGGCGGGATCGCCGTGCAGGGAGACATAGAGCACGTCCGGTCGATCGTAGAAAATGTCCTGCGTGCCGTTGCCGTGGTGAAAGTCGACGTCGAGGATGGCGATGCGCGCGGCGCCCGAGTCGCGCAGGTACTGCGCAGCGATCGCGGCATTGTTCAGGAAGCAGTAGCCGCCGTACAGGTCGCGCGCCGCATGATGCCCCGGAGGCCGGCACAGCGCGAAGGCGGCGTGCGCGCCCTGCCTGATCTTAAGCGCACCGGTCAGCGCCACATCGGCGGCGGCGCGTGCCGCTTCCCAGGTGCCTTGGCTGATCGATGTTTCGCCGGCCATGGCGTAGTACCCCAGCCTCCCCGTGATGCTTCTTGGGGGGCGTTGCGCCATGCGACGGGCGGGCCAGCAGTCGGGAATGGCCTCGCCGCGGTTGCCCGCCGCGGCCCATTCGTTCCAGGCCTGCTCCAGAAACTCAACGTACGCCTCGTCGTGAACGCGCAGCAGCGGCGCCGCATCGAACTTCACCGGTGCCAACACCTGCCCCATGCGCTGCGATTGGATCCGCTCGAGGACGATTTGCGCGCGCTCCGGCGACTCGTGAGGGCGAACCAGTTCGCCGCCGTAGAGTTCGGTGCGCGCGCTGCGCAGCAGGTGATCCGTGGAAAAAACCGTGATCATTTATTGAATCCTCGAGCGGTCGACCGCCCAGATTGACGGGCAAGCCGGCCTCCAGTCAATCGCCCCCGGGGGGCCCTCGGCCCATCAGGCGCTCAACTTTTGCGACGCGCGGCCGACACCTTGGGCGGAGGTAAGCGTGTACAAGGCTGATTTGACTCCGGAAGGACTGGTTGCGGGCATCAAGGATCTGGTGACGCTGCCCGAGGTGGCGTTGCGCATTGCCGGCTTGGTGGACGATCCTAAGTCCTCGGCCGCCGATATAGGCCATGAGATCAGCCATGATGCCGCACTGACGGCGCGCCTGCTGCGCATCGCCAACAGCCCCGCCTTCGGCCAGCACGGCAAGATCGCCACGATCAGCCGCGCAATCACGGTGCTCGGCGTCAGGCAAGTGCGCGATTTGACCGTCGGACTCACGGCCATACGGACCTTCGACGGCATCGGCAACGAACTGGTCACGATGGAATCATTCTGGCGCCATAGCGTCCTGTGCGCCGTCGCCGCCGGCCAAATCGCAGGCCGCCGCGCGCGCGTCCGCGACGACACTTCCTTCGTCGCCGGGTTGCTGCACGACATCGGCCAGCTGGTGCTGTTCAGCCGCGCGCCGGTGCAGGCGCGCGAGGCGCTCCTGATGTCGGTGGATTCGGCGGATGATCGCGGCTTGTACCTCTGCGAGCGCGAGGTCTTCGGCTTCGATCACGCCGCCGTCGGGGTCGCCCTTGCGCGCAATTGGGCCATGCCGATGTCGTTGCAGGAATGCATTGAATTCCACCACGAACCCGAACGTGCCAAGGCGCATCCCCTGGAAGTCGCGACCGTGCACGTCGCCAACAGTGCGGCTGTCCTGGCCGAGATCGGCAGCAGCGACCTGACCGACGCGCCGGCCATGTCGCCGGCTGCGCTGCGCGCGCTCAAATTGGATGCGGCGGCCCTGCGTGAAATCATCGAGGAAACCCGGAAATCGGCGGCCGAAGTGCTGCCGCTGATGATAGCCGCCTAGCCTTGAGGCGGGACCGCCCCCGCGGCGGGCGGAATGTGACGAGGTTCGCAGGAATCGCGGCGCCTTCCGAGCCTTGCCCGCAGGACGCCGCGGCACGTCAAGTTTCGACGGCGCTTGACGATACTCCTGCTGTTGAGTGCGCACTGCTTTAACGGCGAATGCTGAGCGGAGACGGTTTGAAATGGCAAAAAGAATCCTTGCGGTCGACGACTCGGCATCGATGCGGCAGATGGTCCTGTTCACACTTCAGGGTGCCGGATACGAGGTGCTGCAGGCCTGCGACGGGGTCGAGGCGCTCGAATTGGCGCGGCAGTCCGCCGTCGACTTGGTGCTGACCGACGTACACATGCCGCGCATGGACGGCATCACCTTGGTGCGCGAGCTGCGGGCCCTCTTGAACTACAAGCTGGTACCGATGCTGATACTCACGACCGAGTCCAGCCAGGAAAAGAAGATGGATGGCAAGCGGGCGGGTGCCACGGGTTGGATCGTCAAGCCGTTCAATCCCCCGCAGCTGCTTGCCACCGTGGCGCGCGTCATCTGAGCCGCCGCGCGACGTTTATCGACAACGAGTGCCGAAGGAATCGAGCGTGACCATAGACCCTGAAATGGCTGAGATCGTCAAAGTCTTCTTCCAGGAGAGCCGGGAGGGACTCGATGCGATGGAGACCGGTCTGTTGGGGCTGGGCGCCACCGCGGACACCGAAAACATCAACACGATCTTTCGCGCCGCCCATTCGATCAAGGGCGGCTCGGCGACCTTCGGCTTCGCCGAGGTTGCGGCATTCACTCACGGAGTGGAGACGCTGCTCGACGAGATGCGCAACGGCGTACGGCCCGTCACCTCCGAGGCGGTTCAAACCCTGTTGCAGGCGTGCGACTGCCTGCGCGAAATGATTGCCGCGACCGAGGCCGAGCAGCCGCTCGACCAGGGACGGATCGCCACCCTCAACGGCGACATTACTCAAATCCTGGGGGAACGGCTCAATGAGGCGCAAGCGCCGGCCGCGGGTGCGCCGAGCAGTGCCGCCCCCGCCGCCGATGGGCCGACCGGCTGGCGCATCGCCTTCGAGCCCGTCGCCGAGCTCCTGCGACTGCGCAACGAGCCGACCCGCATGTTCGCGGAACTCGAACGGCTGGGGAAGTTTGCGGCGCACGCCGACGTTTCGCGATTGCCCGCCTTCGACGCGCTCGATCCGGAGGCTTGCTATCTGTCGTGGACCCTCGACGTGGAGGGTCAGATTCCGCGCCCCAAGTTCGACGAGATATTCGACTGGGTGGATTCTAATTGCCGGCTTGAATTCACGCCCACGGGCTGCGCCGCCCCCGCCTCGCCCCAGGCCGCCGTACAGGCCGCGCCTGCGGCTGCCGCAAGCGCGCCGGCCGAGACCAAGGCCGTACCCCACGCGGAAGTCGAGCGCGGACCGGCGGCCGGTGCGCCGGTGCAGAAGGCGGCCGCCGAGTCCGGGTCCATACGCGTCGCCACGGAAAAAGTCGACGGCATCATCAACCTGGTCGGCGAGCTTCTCATCACCCAATCGATGCTCTCCGGCTTCGCCGACGGCATCGATCCGGACGACTTGGACCGGCTGCGTCAGGGTCTCTCGCAACTTGCGCGCAATACGCGTGAGCTGCAGGAGAGCGTGATGCAGATCCGAATGCTGCCGATCAGCTTCGCGTTCAACCGGTTCCCGCGCATCGTGCACGATCTTTCACGCAAGCTCGGCAAGAAGGTCGAGCTGAAGCTCTCCGGCGAGGGTACCGAGCTCGACAAAACGGTGCTGGAGAAGATCAGCGACCCGCTGGTGCACCTGGTGCGCAATGCGCTCGACCACGGCCTGGAAATTCCGGATCGGCGCCTCGCCTCCGGCAAGCAGGAGACGGGCACGCTCGAGCTCGCCGCATTTCACGAGGGCGGCAACATCATCATCGAGGTGCGTGACGACGGCGCCGGCCTCAACAAGACCAAGATATTGCAAAAGGCCCGCGAACGCGGGCTCATCGCCGCGGATCAGGAGCTGACCGACGAACAAATCGACAACCTGATATTCATGCCCGGCTTTTCCACCGCCGAGCAGATCAGCGACGTGTCCGGCCGCGGAGTCGGCATGGACGTGGTGCGGCGGAATATCAACGACCTGGGCGGCCATGTGCAGATTTCCTCCAAGGAAGGTCTCGGCAGCACCATCCGCATCCGCCTGCCGCTCACGCTCGCCATCCTCGACGGTCAGCTGGTGCGGGTCGGCAAGGAGATCTACATCATCTCTCTGTTGGCCATCGTCGAAACCATCCAGGTTCCGCGGGAGCGGGTCAATAAATTGGTGGGGCGCACCGAGGTATTCCGGCTGCGCGAAGAGTATCTGCCCGTCGTCAAGCTGTGCGATCAGTTCGGCGTCGAACCCGACAGCAGAAGCGCCGAGGACGGCCTGCTGGTGGTGGTCGAATCGGACGGCAAACGCGCGGGTGTGCTGGTGGACGATTTGCTCGCGCAGCAGCAAGTGGTCATCAAGAGCCTGGAGTCGAATTTCAAGTCGGTGTCCGGAATCGCCGGTGCGACCATTTTGGGCGACGGTACGGTGGCCCTGATCATCGATGTGCCGGGCCTGATCCGCTCGGCGGTCAATCAGAACGCCGGCGCAATTTCGGCGCACGCGGCGTAGCAGTTTCAAGAGTGCGAAAAGTCATAGAGGTATGGAGCATATGAGTACGGCGAAAACGACGGCGGGTGCGGACAGGTCCGTCACCGATGCCAGCGAGCAATATCTGACATTCATGCTCGCCGGCGAAGAATACGGCGTGGATATATTGCGCGTTCAGGAGATCAAGGGCTGGGACAAGGTGACCCGCATACCGCACACCCCGGATTACGTCCTGGGCGTGATCAATCTGCGCGGCGCGGTGGTTCCCATCCTCGACCTGCGGCGCCGTTTCGGACTCGAAACCATCGAATTCGGGCCCACCACGGTCGTCATCGTGGTGCGCGTCGTGAGCGGGCGCGACGAGCGCACGGTCGGTGTCGTCGTCGATGCCGTCTCCGAGGTCTACAACGTGGACGCGGCCGACACCAAGCCGCCGCCCGATGTCTGCGGCAGCGTGGATACGGTGTTCGTCAAGGCGCTGGCGACGATCGAAGAGAAGATGCTGATCCTGCTCGACATAGACCGGCTCATCGGCAACAGCATCGTCGATGAACCCGTGCCTGCAGGCGCAGCAGCGTGAGCAAGAAGAAGCCGCCGCGCTGCGCAAAATCGGCGAAGGCGCCGCGGCCGTCGCGCATCGTGCTCGACGATCGTCTGACGATCGTGCAGGCGGCCGATCTGCATCGCATGCTGCTGAAGCGCCTTGCGGAAGGCGGGAAACTCGTCCTCGACGGCAGCCGTGTCGAGGAGATCGACACCTCGATACTGCAGCTGTTCGCCAGCCTGTGGCGCACCTGCATCGAGCGCGGCGTTGGCTGCACCTGGCACGGCGCCTCGGACGCGCTGCGCCGGACCGCGACCCTGGTGGGGGTGGCCGAGCTGCTGCGATTCCCGACCGCAGAGCCCGCGCAAAACCGCGGCCATGTCGCTGCCTGACCCCAATAGCGGCGGCGCAAGCGCGATCGACGACTCGATGCCGGCGCCGTCCGAATCGACCGGCGTCGCGGTGCAACAGTGCCGTCTCTGGTTGAACTGGGCCGCCGCTCAGGTCGACGCGTGCCTGGCCAGCGACAGTCTGGCGAACGACCAATTGCTGACTTCGCTCGCCGACCTGTTCGGCCCGCGGCAGCCGGGCGCGGGCCCCGCGCCTGCCTCCGAGGCCTTGAGCTGCAAGATGTCGGCCGTCGTCGTCGCCGTTCAATCTCACGACCGGGTCATGCAGGGGCTCAGTCACGTCGCAGAGTCGCTGCGTGTGCTGCGCGAGCACATGGGCGATGCGGGCAGCGCGGAATCGGCGGAATCCTGGCGGCTCCTGCGCGACAAGCAATTCCGCGCCTTCAGCATGGCCGAAGAGCGCGCGCTGTTCGCGCGCCTGGTGGCGCGCGAACACGAGCACCGGCGGGAAGCCTCCCCCGGTCAGGAGACCCCGGAGCTCATCGTCAGCGACCTCGGCCTATTTGAGCAGTCATGAGTACGCAGTCCGTCGAACATGAATTCGAGTTCACCGATGCGGAGTTCAAGCGCCTGCGCGAGATCGTGCACGCCCGCACCGGCATCGCGCTGTCGGAGGCGAAGCGGGAGCTCGTCTACGGACGGCTCGCGAGGCGGCTGCGCAAGCTGAAATTGGAGTCGTTCGCCGAATACTGCCAACTGGTCGAAGCCGGCGAATCGGCGGAACTTCAGGAGCTGACCAACGCCATCACGACGAACCTGACGTCGTTCTTCCGCGAAGGCTACCACTTCGAACAACTGGCCGCCGAGGCGCTGCCGCAGATCGAATCCAAGCGCTGCGCCGTGCGGCGCCTGCGCCTGTGGTCGGCGGGCTGCTCGACCGGTGAGGAGCCCTATTCGCTGGCGGTGGTGCTGCGCGAAGCCGCACGAAGGCTCGCCAATTGGGACGTCAAGCTTCTCGCCACGGACATCGATTCGAAGGTGGTCGCCACCGCGGCCGAAGGCGTGTATCCGGCGGAGCGCTTCAAGGGCGTGCCGAGCGAACGCATCAAGAAATGGTTCCCGCCGGTCGCGGGGCGCCCGGGCTTCAGCGCGGCGTCCGACGAGCTCAAGTCGCTCATCACCTTCAAGCAGCTGAATCTGCTCGATGCATGGCCCATGAAGGGGCC
Source organism: uncultured Gammaproteobacteria bacterium (assembly GCA_963702735.1). Classification (GTDB taxonomy): domain Bacteria; phylum Pseudomonadota; class Gammaproteobacteria; order Steroidobacterales; family Steroidobacteraceae; genus Bog-1198. The sequence goes on from CAVPDW010000008.1 coordinate 182,046, forward strand.
CTTCGACGTCATCTTTTGCCGCAACGTCGTGATCTATTTCGACAAGCCCACGCAGCGGCGGCTGTTCGACCGCATGGCGGACTTGCAGGAGCCGGGCGGCTGGCTGTTCATCGGCCACTCGGAAAATCTGCTCAACGTGACCCGACGCTACAAGCTCGTGGGGCGCACCGTGTACCGGCGGGTGGAATGAGCGTATTGGACCCCACCTTGAGGATGGAGCTCGCGCTGCCGCTGCCGCCGGCGCTGCCCCAATTCGGGCACATCCGCCGGACCTGGGACGCGGATATGGGCGTGCCGGTCGCCAAATTGCTGCCGGGCGACTACTACGTCACGCGCCACAACGAGGCCATCTTCACCGTGCTCGGCTCCTGTGTGTCTGCCTGCGTGCGCGAACGCAAACTGGGGATCGGCGGCATGAATCACTTCATGCTGCCGCTCGACCGGTCGGGCGGCACCAGCGCATGGGCCGAAAATCTCGTCAGCTCCGCGACGCGCTACGGCAACGTCGCCATGGAGCGGCTGATCAACGACATCATGACCCTGGGCGGCCAGAGGGCGAATCTGGAGTTCAAGGTGATCGGCGGCGGCAAGGTGCTCGATATGTCGCTCGACGTCGGCGGGCGCAACGCGCAGTTCGTCCGCGAGTACTTGAAGACCGAGGGCTTTTTCATCAGCGCCGAGGATCTCGGCGACAGTTTCGCCCGCAAGGTCTACTACAGCCCCGCGACCGGCAAGGTGCGGGTGAAGCGCCTCACCTCGACGGTCAACCGTGCGGTGTTCGAGCGCGAGCGCGACTTTGCGCCGACGAATGCGCAGGTCGAATCCGGATCCGTGGAACTCTTCTGACAGAGACGAACCAACATGGATAAGAAAATTCGCGTTCTGGTGGTCGACGACTCCGCGGTCATGCGGCAGCTGCTGACCGAGATTCTGAATTCCGACCCGGCCATCGAAGTCATCGGATCGGCCCCGGATCCGTACGTCGCGCGCGAGAAGATCAAATTGCTCAATCCCGACGTGCTCACGCTCGATGTGGAGATGCCGCGCATGGACGGGCTCGCATTTCTGCGCAACCTCATGCGCCTGCGTCCCATGCCGGTGGTGATGTGCTCCTCGCTCACGCAAAAGGGCGCGGCCGTCGCGCTCGATGCGCTCAGCCTGGGCGCGGTCGATTTCGTCGCCAAACCCACGGTCGACGTCGTGCACGGCATCAGAGAAGCCTCGCATGAGATCATCTCCAAGGTGAAGATGGCCGCGCACGCCCAGGTGCGGCCGCTGCTGGATGTGCCGTCGCTCATCGTCGCCGACCGTCACGATGCCGACGCGGTGCTGCCGAAGCGCAGCGCACCCACTCATTTCGCGACCACCGACCGCATCATCGCCATCGGGGCATCCACGGGCGGCACGGAAGCCATCAAACAGGTTCTCATGGGCCTGCCGTCGGACATCCCGGGGATCGTCATCGCTCAGCACATTCCGAAGGCCTTCAGCGGCCCGTTCGCGCTGCGCATGAACGCAAGTTCGGTTCTCAACGTGTGCGAAGCAAGCGACGGCCAGCCCATCCTCGCCGGCCATGTCTACATCGCGCCCGGCGATCAGCACCTGATCGTGGTGCGAAACGGCGCGCGCTATCAGTGCCGCTTGAACGACGGCGAGCTGGTCAACCGCCACCGTCCTTCCGTCGATGTTCTGTTTCGCTCCGTGGCGCAGAGCGCGGGCCGCAATTCGATCGGGGTCATGCTCACCGGCATGGGCCGCGACGGCGCAGAGGGCATGAAGGAGATGCGGGAAGCGGGCGCGCTCACCATCGCCCAGGATGAAAAATCCAGTGTGGTGTGGGGCATGCCGGGCGCGGCCTGGCAGATCGGAGCGGTGCAATCGCTGCATCCCTTGCCGCAGATCTCCGCACGCATCGTCGAACTCACGAATGCGCACCCTGAATCGCTGCACCGCAGCAGCCAATCGGCGTAAAGCTGCACGCGCAGCGTTCAAGAACGCCCCGCCGCGGCCGATTAATCAATTGTCCTCATCATCGCCGCGCCAATGCGGATAGCTGGAGCTTACGTAGATGAAAATTTTGATTGTCGACGATTCCACCGCCATGCGCATGATCGTCAAGAAAACCCTGCGCCTTGCAGGCTTTGAAGGGCATGAAATTTCCGAAGTCGACGACGGCGCCAAGGCACTGGCGTCCATCAAGGCGTCGAAGCCTGATCTCGTGCTCTCCGATTGGAACATGCCCAACATGACGGGGCTACAGCTCCTCGAAACGCTGTCGGGTGAAGGGGTGAAACTCACCTTCGGCTTCATCACCACCGAAGCGACTCCGGACATGCGCGCCAAGGCCATGGGCGCAGGCGCGAAATTTCTCATCTCCAAGCCCTTTACGCCGGAATCGTTCAAAGAACATCTCGGCGCCCACATTCGCTGAAGCGCCCGCACCAACATAGGAAATCTCCATGGCGACTGCCTACCCCATGCCGGACGCTCCGAAAGTAGTTCAGTTGCTCGGCCTCTTGTTCGACGGACTGGATGTAAAGCTGGGCGGTACCTTCGACCAGTCGCCTGCGGGAGGCGCGTGGTTCGGTGTGTTCGTCGCCGATAGCGGCGAACCCGTGGCTTTGTGCGGTGCGGACGCCAATCTCGCCGCGAACATGGGAGCCGCCTTTTCGATGTTGCCGGTCGGCGTGGCCAAGGATGCCGCCAAAACGAAGGAACTCACGCAGGTCATGATAGACAACGTGCGCGAGATCATGAACATCTGCACGCGCCTGGTGATGGACTCCTCATCGCCGCATTTGAGGCTGGATCAGGTCTACCAGACCAAAACCCTGCCTGCGCCGGCGGCCGCATTGCTCGGCGCGCCGAAAAACCGCCGCGAGTTTCAGCTGCAATTGCCCAAGTACGGCGGCGGAGTGCTCAGCATCGTCTCTGTTTGATCCCTGCGCCGCTCAAAAGTGCGCCTTGGTCCACGCTTTGCCGATTCCATCTCCCGCCGTCTAAAGATCGCAGCGCAAACGCCGATAGACGCCCAATGAGTTGAGATTTGACAGGCGATTATCATTCGAGGAGATGGCGATGCGTACGATGACGATGACTTTCTTGATGGCATTTATCTTGGGCGCGCTGCCGCTGGCGGCTGCGACGGCCGCGGCCCCCACCAAGGATGAGGTCGTGGCGGTGGTGAAGAAGGCGGTGGAGTACTACAAGGCCAACGGCAAGGAAAAGGCGCTCGCCGAATTCAACAACCGGGACGGATTGTTCGCCAAGGGCGAGGACTACGTCGACGTGCACGATCTCAACGGCGTGTGTGTTGCGCACCCGATCTCGCCCGCCAAGGTGGGTCTGAATCGCCTGGATCTATCCGACTCGGCCGGCAAGTTCTACGTGAAAGAACTGGTCGAGGCCGCCAAGACCAAACCCTCCGGATGGATCGAGTACGTGATGAAGAACCCCACGACCGGAAAACTCGAGAACAAGACGGCCTATTGGGAAGCGCACGACGGGCTCATCTTCAAGGCCGGCACGTACACAAACTGATCGCAGAATAATTGTCGGAAGCCGGCGCAGGCCGGCTCACCGATTAGGCCACCCCCATGAAATCGATCGGCGACTTCTCATTGCGTTGGCAGATGCTGCTGGCGCCGCTGCTGCTGATTCTGGCCATTCTCGTGATCGAGGCGGTCAACTACCGCCAGCAGACCGGAGTCGATGTGACCACCACGCGCATGTTCAACGAGACGGTGCGCCGCCTGACGGCGCTCGACGAGGCGGATGGGTTCGCTCTGGACATCAATGGACGGATGTTCCGCGCCATGACGCTGGTGCAGAACGGCGCGCCGCCGAAGATCGTGCGTGCGCTGGTGGATTCTCTGCCGGGCGACCTCGCCAAGCTGGGAGATGAGCTGGACGCAGTCGCCCAGCGCGCCGGCGAGAGCGGCCACGAGGCCGAAGCGAAGAGAATTGCCGATCTTGCGGGAAAGTACCGCAAGTCCGGCGGCGAGTTCTCGAAGGTCTTGTTCGTCGACCCCAGCGTTGCGGTCGACTATGCCACCTCCGCGGGCGCGTTCTTCCAGGATTTGCACGGCATTCTGCGGTCCCTGTCGACGGCATACGATCAGGCCTCGACGGCAGAGTTCGCGGGAATCAAGGCCGACGCGGCCCACGCCATGCATCTGTCGGCGATCGGCTGTCTGCTGGCGGTGGTCGGCGGCCTCACCGTCAGCCTGTGGCTGGCACGCTCGCTGACGGCGCCGGTGGTGGAACTTACGCGCATCGTGGTTCAGCTGTCGCGCGCCGATTGGTCCGTCACCGTTCCGTACGCGTCGCGCGGCGACGAAGTCGGGCGTATGGCCCGCGCCGTCAATGTGTTCCGCGACAACGGCCTCGAAAACGAACGGCTCAAGCGAATCGAGGAGGAGGGGCGTCAGCGGGCGCTCGCTCAACAGGCCGCCGAGCACGACCGGGAGCGCTCCGAGCAGGCGCGCATGGCGCATGAGGCGGAGCGTGCAAAGGCCCTGTCCGAGATAACGCAGCGGTTCGACGCCACCGCTCACCAGGTGCTCGGCACCTTCGCGCGCTCCTTCGCCACTCTGCAGGACACCGCCGCCGCGATGGGCTCGGCCGCGGACGCCACGCGTACCCGCGCCGACGGGGTCTCGCAGGCCGCCGTGGAAGCCTCCAACAATGTGCAAAGCACCGCTGCCTCCATCGAAGAGCTCGGCGAGTCGATTGCCGCGATCTCCGAGCAGGTGCGTGCCTCCTCGACCATGGCCGCTGCCGCGACCCGCGATGCCGACGCGCTCAACGACACGCTGCACTCGGTGAAGGCCGCCGCCATGGAAATCGGCTCCGTGCTCGACTTCATCAAGTCGGTCGCCAGCCGCACCAGCCTCCTGGCGCTGAACGCCACCATCGAGGCGGCGCGCGCAGGCACTGCCGGCCGCGGCTTCGCCGTCGTCGCCAACGAAGTCAAGGCTCTCGCCACACAGACCAAGCAGGCGACCGACGGAGTCACTTCCAAAGTGGAGCGCATTCAGACTCTGTCCGGCGACGCCGCCGGCGCCGTGGTGTCGATCGCCGAAACCATCCGCTCGCTGAGCAGCAGTTCCGCGTCCATTTCCAATGCGGTGGCCACTCAGACCGCCGGCATGCGCGACATCGGCAAGACGGTGCAGTCGGCGGCCGACTTCACCCGGCGGGTCAGCGATCAGATCCAGGAAGTCAAGGACACGGCCACCCAGACGGGACAGGCCGCGGACGGCGTGCTGCATGCCTCCGCCGATCTGGCCCAGCAGACGGACCGGCTCAAGTCTGAGGTATCGGGCTTTCTGGGGGCGGTGAGCTCGGGATCGACTCGGGAGCAGGCGGAGTCGACGATGGAGGATCGGCGCCTGGCCGTCTAGCGGCCGGCGCGAATGGAGATGGCCATGAACTTTCGCAACTCCGTGGGCGCGCGCCTGATGCTGGCTTTTGCCGGCGTGATCATCGTGTTCGGCGCCGCGGTGGCCTTGAGCATCGGCCGGCTTGCGGCCTTCAACGCGACCATGAGCTCAATCACGGGGCCCGACACCACCAAGGTGGAATTGGCGACCGCATGGCAGGACGCCATCTCGGAATCGATGCGCCACACGCGCAACATGCTGATTTTGGACGACAAGGCGAAAATTCAGGAGGAAGTGAACAAGGTACGCGCCTTGTCCGAGCAGGAAACCAAGTACGTGGCGGATTTGACGGCCCTGGTCGCATCGGCCGAAGGCAGGGCGCTGTTGAAAACGACGCTGGACGCATACGCCCTGCTACGGCCGCTCGACGAGGATTACCTGCGGCAAATTCAGGCCGGCGACTTCAAGGCGGCGAAGGACACGCTGCTCGAGCGGGCGCGCCCCGCGCAGCTGGCGCTGCGCGATTCCCTGCAGAAGCTGAGCGAGCACCAGCGGGTGAAAATTCACATCAAGGCAGAGGCACTCGAGGCAGCCTACCGTGACACGCGCACCCTCCTGATCGATCTCTCGGTGGCGGCGGTGTTGCTGGCCTGCGTGCTCGCGTACTTGATCACGCGCGGCATCCGCAAACCCCTCCTTGAGGTGATTGAGCACTTCCAGGAAATTCGCAAGGGCAACTTCAAGAGCCTGATCGAGGTCAAGTCCCAAGATGAGATCGGGCAGGTGCTCCAGTCGCTCAAGGAGACGCAGCAGACTTTGCTGGATGCCTCGGTCAAGGCGGCGGACTACCAGGGTCAGATCGCGGCCATCGGCAAGACCCAGGCCGTCATCGAATTCGACATGGACGGCACCATACGAACGGCCAACGACAATTTTCTGGGCGCGCTCGGCTACGCCCTCGAGGACGTGCGCGGCAAGCACCACAGTATGTTCGTGGAGCCGAAGAAGCGCGAAAACGCCGAGTATCGGCAGTTCTGGGACAAGCTGCGCCGCGGCGAGCACCACGCGGGCCTCCACAAGTACATCGGCCAAGGAGGGCGGGAAGTATGGATTAGGGCCCGCTACAACCCCATCATGGATGCCGACGGCAAGCCGTACAAGGTGGTCAAGTACGCGACCGACGTAACCGAGCAGATACGCATGCAGAAAGGTCTCGACGATGCGGTTGCGCAAACGCAGGCGGTGGTGAAGGCCGCCATCGACGGCGATCTCACCGGGCGGATCCCGACCGAGGGCAAGACGGGTCCGATCGAAGCCATGTCGGCCAGCGTCAACGAATTGCTCCAAGGCATGGCTGACGTGGTGCGCAGCATGGCGCGTGCGGCGTCCGAGGTACGCACGGGATCGGAGGAGATTTCGCGCGGCAATGCGGATTTGAGCCAACGCACCGAGGAGCAAGCCTCGAGCCTTGAGGAGACGGCCTCTTCGATGGAAGAGATGACCTCCACGGTGAAGAACAATGCGGACAATGCTGCGCAGGCCAATCAGCTGGCCTCTGCGGCGCGCGAGCAGGCCGAGCGGGGCGGCTCGGTGGTCGGTGCGGCGGTGACCGCGATGGGCGAGATCAACGCCTCCTCGAAGCGCATAGCGGACATCATCAGCGTGATCGACGAGATCGCCTTCCAGACGAACCTATTGGCGCTGAATGCGGCGGTGGAGGCGGCGCGTGCGGGTGAGCAGGGCCGCGGCTTTGCGGTGGTCGCTTCGGAGGTCAGGAACCTAGCCTCGCGCAGCGCCGAGGCGGCCAAAGAGATCAAGACCCTGATCCAGGACTCTGTGGGCAAGGTGACCGAGGGCACGAAGCTGGTGGATGAATCCGGCAAGGCGCTTGCTGAGATCGTGGTGCGGGTGAAGAAGGTGACCGATGTGATGGCCGAGATCGCAAGCTCCAGCCGCGAGCAGGCATCGGGCATCGAGCAGGTCAACAAGGCGATCACGATGATGGACGATGTGACGCAGCAGAACGCGGCGCTGGTGGAGGAGGCCTCCGCGGCGGCGCAGGCGCTGACCGAACAGGCCTCGAATCTGACGCAGCTGATCGCCCGCTACAAGGTCGGAGAAGGCGCGGCCGGTGAGGCACATCGTGCGCCTGCGGCAGCGGCCCGGCCCGCTGCGGCCCCTGCCGTGGAGCGCCGCGCGCCCACCCGGCCCCTGACGGGCAAGAAGCGCCCCGCGCCGGCCGCCTCCCCGGCTGCCGCCAACGGCGCCGCCGCCGAAGAATGGAAGGACTTCTGATTGCCGACGAGCATGGCCGACGAAGACATATGCCGGGCCGGCGCGCTCAAGAAATTCGCCGGAAAGACGATATAGACGCAGACGGGCGCCCAAATGCAGCCCTTCGCGTTCCCCTACGCATGGATCCTTGGAGATTGATATGAACTTTCGCAATTCGGTCGGCGCGCGCCTGATGCTCGCCTTTGGCGGCGTGATTATCGTGTTCGGCGCCGCGATCACCTTGAGCATCGGCCGGCTCGCCACCTTCAACACCGCGGTGAGCGACATCACCCACAATCAGCTCGCCAAGCTCGAGACGGCCGATGCATGGGCCGCCAACCTGTCGGAGTCGATGCGCCACACGCGCAACACTCTGATTATGACCGACAACGTCCAGATCAAGGCCGAGATCGTCAAGATCCGCGCTCTGTCCGACAAGCGCGACCAGCTCGCGCAGAAGATGTCCTCCCTGGTCGAGTCGGCGGAAGGCAAAGTGGCGCTGAAGAGCGCAATGGATGCGACCGCAACCCTCAAGCCGCTCGATGAGGATTTCCAGAAGCAAATCCAGGACGGCGATTTCAAGATAGCGAAGGACACACTGCTCGAGCGGTCCCGCCCCGCGCAGTTGGCGCTCATCGGCGCCCTGCAGCAGATGGCCGAGCACGAGAAGGAGCACATTCACGGCAAGGCCGACGAAATCGCGGCCTCCTACGCCAGTTCCCGAACTTGGCTGCTGATGCTGTCGAGCGGCGCGGTGGTGGTGGCCTGCCTGCTCGCGTTCCTGATCACCCGCGCCATCAAGAAGCCGTTGAACCATGCGGTGGCGGTGCTCGGCGAGATCGAGAGCGGCAATTATGCGAACAAGGTGACGGCGACCTCGAACGACGAGATCGGCCAGACGCTCAAGGGCCTGGAGCGCATGCAAACCGCGCTGCGCGAACGCACCGAGAAGGAGCGTGCGTCGGCCATGGAGAACGCGCGCATCCGCACCGCGCTTGATCGAGTGTCGGTGGGCACCATGCTCGGCGATACGGAGGGCAAGATCATTTATGTGAACGATGCTCTGCAGTCTTTGTTCCGCCATCAGGCGGGGGAGATGCGCAAGCAGATTCCCACGCTCGATGCCTCACAGCTCGTGGGCAGTTCCTTCGATTTGTTTCATCACATTCCCGCGCTGCAGAGGAGCTTTCTCGCCGGTCTGACCGGCGCCCATACGGCGGATGCCAAGATGGGCAATGCGAGCCTTAGGATCGTGGCCAACCCGGTGGTCGATGCGGCGGGCAAGCGGGTCGGCACGGTGGTGCAGTGGCTGGACCGCACGCAGGAAGTGGCGACTGAAGAGGAAGTGCAGGAGATCGTGGCCAAGGCGATCGACGGGGATTTGACGGTTCGCATTCGCGAGGAGGGCAAGGAAGGATTCTTCAAGACACTCGCCGGCGGCATGAACCGGTTGCTGACGAACATGGCTGACGTGGTGCGCAGCATGGCGCGTGCGGCGTCCGAGGTACGCACGGGATCGGAGGAGATTTCGCGCGGCAATGCGGATTTGAGCCAACGCACCGAGGAGCAAGCCTCGAGCCTTGAGGAGACGGCCTCTTCGATGGAAGAGATGACCTCCACGGTGAAGAACAATGCGGACAATGCTGCGCAGGCCAATCAGCTGGCCTCTGCGGCGCGCGAGCAGGCCGAGCGGGGCGGCTCGGTGGTCGGTGCGGCGGTGACCGCGATGGGCGAGATCAACGCCTCCTCGAAGCGCATAGCGGACATCATCAGCGTGATCGACGAGATCGCCTTCCAGACGAACCTATTGGCGCTGAATGCGGCGGTGGAGGCGGCGCGTGCGGGTGAGCAGGGCCGCGGCTTTGCGGTGGTCGCTTCGGAGGTCAGGAACCTAGCCTCGCGCAGCGCCGAGGCGGCCAAAGAGATCAAGACCCTGATCCAGGACTCTGTGGGCAAGGTGACCGAGGGCACGAAGCTGGTGGATGAATCCGGCAAGGCGCTTGCTGAGATCGTGGTGCGGGTGAAGAAGGTGACCGATGTGATGGCCGAGATCGCAAGCTCCAGCCGCGAGCAGGCATCGGGCATCGAGCAGGTCAACAAGGCGATCACGATGATGGACGATGTGACGCAGCAGAACGCGGCGCTGGTGGAGGAGGCCTCCGCGGCGGCGCAGGCGCTGACCGAACAGGCCTCGAACCTGACGCAGCTGATCGCCCGCTACAAGGTCGGAGAAGGCGCGGCCGGTGAGGCACATCGTGCGCCTGCGGCAGCGGCCCGGCCCGCTGCGGCCCCTGCCGTGGAGCGCCGCGCGCCCACCCGGCCCCTGACGGGCAAGAAGCGCCCCGCGCCGGCCGCCTCCCCGGCTGCCGCCAACGGCGCCGCCGCCGAAGAATGGAAGGACTTCTGATTTAAATGCCGGTGCCCGGCACGGGGATCAACCGACCCCCGTGCCGGGCCTGAAGGCAAACGCGACGACAACGGCGGCGAGCAGCAGCCCGAACGAAACGGCGTAGTTCCAGGCCATCTTTTCCTTCAGGTAGGTGACGGCAAAGACAATGAATACGGCCACCGTTATCGCCTCCTGAACGATCTTCAGCTGAAAGCCCGTGAATGAGCCGAATCCGAGTCGATTGGCGGGTACCGCCAGGCAGTACTCCAGCAATGCAATGAGCCAGGATACGAGTACGGCCTTCCACAGCGGCCAAGAATGGCCGTATTTGAGATGACCGTACCAGGCAAAGGTCATGAACACGTTGGAACAGAACAATAGAAGGATGGTCTTCATTTCTCTCTCATCGGGGTCCGACTGACAGGGCTACCATAGCGGGGCAGCCGATGTCGGAGCCCCCCGGATTTGCATGCTGCATGGCAACAATTACCTTGACACTCGGGCGGCCGGTTCCTACAATCGCCGGCCTTTGCCTTAAGGGCACTCTTGCGGGGCACGCGCCCGCCAATTTTAGTCATTGATTCACGCCGCTTAACAACCCCTGCGGCTCTAAAGGTATTTATGGCGACGACGACCCAATTAATTCGCACCGGCCGCAATGAACCTGCCTGGAAATCCAAGGTTCCTGCACTGGCCGCGTCGCCGCAGAAGCGCGGCGTGTGCACGCGCGTGTACACGACCACGCCGAAGAAGCCGAACTCCGCGCTGCGCAAGGTATGCCGCGTCCGCCTCACCAATGGATACGAGGTCTCGAGCTACATCGGCGGCGAAGGCCACAATTTGCAGGAACACTCGGTGGTCTTGATCCGCGGCGGCCGCGTCAAGGATCTGCCCGGTGTCCGCTACCACACGGTGCGCGGCGCTCTCGATTGCGCCGGTGTCAGCGATCGCCGGCAAGGCCGGTCCAAGTACGGCGCCAAGCGCCCCAAGAAATAAAGGCCAGGAAGTAATTTATCCATGTCCCGCAGAGCAGCAGCCCCCCATCGCACCATCCTTCCGGACCCCAAGTTCGGCAACGATATGCTGGCTAAATTCATCAATATGGTCATGGAGCGCGGCAAGAAGTCCGCCGCCGAGAAGATTGTCTACGGCGCCATCGACCGCATCGGCGACAAGAGTGGCCGTGCCGGCGGCGAGGCGATTGCTGTCTTGCAGCAGGCGCTCGACAATGTCAAGCCCGTGGTCGAGGTCAAGTCCCGCCGGGTCGGCGGCGCGACCTACCAGGTACCTGTGGAGGTCCGCGCCAATCGCCGCCAGACGCTCGCCATGCGTTGGGTCATCGAGGCGGCCACGGCCCGCAGCGAGAAGTCCATGGCGCATCGCCTCGCTGCCGAACTGATGGAGGCCGCGGAGAATCGCGGCGCCGCGGTGCGCAAGCGCGAGGATACTCACCGCATGGCCGAGGCCAACAAGGCATTCGCGCACTATCGTTGGTAGCGGCGCCGAGGCTGGTAATTCGCCGCTGAGGTCCTACATAGAGATAGCTTGGGCGACCATGGGGTCGCCTGAGTTTTTTTAATCGAATGCTCGCGCAGCGAGCACTAACAGGCGGGGCCGCTTCGGCCCCGTTGAAGGTTTGCGCGAAGCGCATATATATGGCACGCACTACGCCCATCGAGCGATACCGGAACATCGGTATTTCCGCTCACATCGACGCGGGGAAGACGACCGCGACGGAGCGCATTCTTTTCTATACGGGCGTATCGCACAAGATCGGCGAGGTGCATGACGGGGCGGCCGTCATGGACTACATGGAACAGGAGCAGGAGCGCGGCATCACCATCACCGCCGCGGCGACGACCTGCTTCTGGAAGGGCATGGACAAGGGCTTCCCCGAGCACCGCATCAACATCATCGATACACCCGGGCACGTCGATTTCACCATCGAGGTGGAGCGCTCCTTGCGCGTGCTGGACTCCGCCATCGCGGTTTACTGCGCCGTGTCGGGAGTGCAGCCCCAGTCCGAAACCGTCTGGCGCCAGATGAACAAGTACGGAGTGCCGCGCGTGGCCTTCGTCAACAAGATGGACCGCGCCGGCGCGAACTTTCTGCGCTGCGTGGAGCAGATCCGCACGCGGCTGCGGGGCAATCCGGTTCCCATTCAACTGCCCATCGGCGCAGAGGACGGTTTCGTCGGCGTGGTCGACCTGGTCAAGATGAAGTCGATTTGGTGGGACGATGAAACCCAGGGCATGAAGTTCGAGTACCGCGAGATCCCGCCCGGCATGCTCAAAGAGTGCGAGCAATGGCGCGCCAGGATGATCGAGGCCGCCGCCGAGGGCAACGAAGCCCTGCTCAACAAGTATCTCGAAGGCGCGGAACTCTCGGATGCGGAGATCAAGCAGGGTCTGCGCGCGCGCGCTCTCAAGAACGAAGTATGCCTGGTGACCTGCGGTTCGGCCTTCAAGAACAAGGGTGTGCAGGCCGTGCTCGACGCCGTCGTCGAATACATGCCCTCGCCCCAGGAAGTGCCGCCCGTCAGGGGTCAGAGCGAGAAAGGCGAGCCCATGACGCGCAAGGCGGACGATGGCGAACCGTTTTCCGCATTGGCCTTCAAGATTTTGAACGATCCCTTCGTGGGCAATCTCACCTTCTTTCGCGTCTATTCGGGCACGTTGAATTCGGGCGATCAGGTGTTCGTACCGAACCGCAATCGCACCGAGCGCATCGGGCGCCTGCTCCAGATGCACGCCAGCGAGCGCTCGGAAATCAAGGAGGTTCGCGCCGGCGACATCGCGGCCGCCGTGGGCTTGAAGGATGTGACCACGGGCGACACCCTGTCGGATCCCCAGAAGGTAATCATTCTGGAGAAGATGGAGTTTCCGGAACCCGTGATTTCGGTGGCGGTGGAGCCGAAGACCAAGGTGGACCAAGAGAAGATGGGCCTCGCCCTGCAGCGCCTGGCGAAGGAAGATCCCTCGTTTCGCGTGCACACGGATCAAGAGTCCGGCCAGACCATCATTTCAGGCATGGGCGAGCTGCACCTCGAAATCATCGTCGATCGCATGAAGCGCGAATTCAAGGTCGAAGCGAATGTCGGCAAGCCGCAGGTTGCCTACCGCGAAACCATCCGCGCCACCGTTGAATCGGAAGGCAAGTTCGTGCGCCAGTCGGGCGGGCGGGGCCAGTACGGCCATGTGTGGCTGAAGATAGAGCCGCTGGCGGCCGGCACGGGCTACGAATTCGTGAACGGCATCGTCGGCGGCGCCGTCCCGCGCGAGTTCATCCCGGCCGTGGACAAGGGCATTCAAGAGGCCGTCCAGACCGGCGTGATCGCCGGCTATCCCATCGTCGATGTGAAAGTGACCATATTCGACGGCTCCTACCACGACGTCGATTCCAACGAAATGGCGTTCAAAATCGCCGGCTCCATGGGCTTCAAGGAAGGTTTCCGCAAGGCCAAACCGGTGCTGCTCGAGCCCATCATGAAGGTCGAGGTGGTGACCCCTGAAGATTATTACGGCGACATCGTCGGCGACCTGAATCGCCGCCGCGGCCAGATCGTCGGCATGGAAGACTCTCCGTCCGGCAAGGTCGTCACCGCGGATGTGCCGCTGGCCGAGATGTTCCAGTACTCGACGTCGATGCGCTCGATGAGCCAGGGACGCGCGAACTACACCATGGAATTCGCAAAGTACATGGAAGTGCCGAGCAATGTCGCCGACGCAGTCATGAAGAAAGATTCTTGAGATAGCCGAAACCGTTTTCACTCATTTGGAGATAAGCCGTGTCGAAGGGGAAGTTTGAGCGAACCAAGCCGCACGTGAACGTGGGGACGATAGGACATGTCGATCATGGCAAGACGACCTTGACGGCGGCCTTGACGAAGGTGATGGCGGAGAAGTTTGGCGGGGAATTCAAGGCCTACGACCAGATTGACAAGGCGCCGGAGGAGCGTGCGCGCGGGATCACGATCGCAACCGCGCACGTGGAGTACCAGAGCGAGAACCGGCACTACGCGCACGTGGATTGTCCGGGGCACGCGGACTACGTGAAGAACATGATCACGGGGGCGGCGCAGATGGACGGGGCGATTTTGGTGGTCTCTGCGGCGGACGGGCCGATGCCGCAGACGCGCGAGCACATCTTGCTCGCCCGCCAGGTGGGGGTGCCGTACATCGTGGTGTATTTGAACAAGGCGGACATGGTGGACGATGCGGAGCTGCTGGAGCTGGTGGAGCTCGAAGTGCGGGACCTGCTGACCTTGTACAAATTTCCCGGGGACAAGACCCCGATCATCACGGGCTCTGCGTTGAAGGCGCTGGAGGGGGACACCTCGGAGATCGGGGTGCCCTCGGTGATCAAGCTGGTGAAGGCGCTCGATGAGTACATACCGGTGCCGAAGCGGGCGGTGGAGGGGGCGTTTTTGATGCCTGTGGAGGATGTATTTTCGATAGCGGGTCGCGGCACGGTGGTGACGGGTCGCATTGAGCGCGGGGTGGTGAAGGTGAACGATGAGGTGGAGATTGTGGGGATACGCCCGACCTCCAAGACGACGTGCACCGGGGTGGAGATGTTCAGGAAGCTGTTGGATGAGGGGCAGGCGGGGGACAACGTGGGGGTGCTGCTGCGCGGCACGAAGCGGGAGGAGGTGGAGCGGGGCCAAGTGCTGTGCAAGCCCGGTTCGATCAATCCGCACACGAAGTTTGAGGCCGAGGTGTACGTGCTGACGAAGGAAGAGGGCGGGCGGCACACGCCGTTCTTCAAGGGGTATCGGCCGCAGTTTTACTTTCGCACGACGGATGTGACGGGGGCGGTGGAGTTGCCGGCGGGCACCGAGATGGTGATGCCGGGGGACAACATCAAGATTGTGGTGGAGCTGATCGCCCCGATCGCGATGGAGCAGGGGCTGCGCTTTGCGATCCGCGAGGGCGGCAAGACCGTGGGTGCAGGGGTTGTGGCCAAGGTGATCCAGTGATCTGTGCGACCAAGACCGTCGGTGCAGGGGTCGTGGCCAAGGTGATCGCGTAATAGCGATCCCCGAGGTTTTAGCGTAATATCCGCGGCCCTTTTCATGCGCTTCGCGCAACTGCTACGGGGTCGAGGCGACCCCGTCCGTTGAGGAATTGTTAAATATATGGCAAACCAAAACATTAGGATCCGCCTGAAGGCTTTCGATCATCGCCTGATCGACAAGTCGGCGCGCGAAATCGTCGATACCGCCAAGCGCACCGGCGCGACCGTCAAGGGTCCTGTGCCGCTGCCCATCAAAATGGAGCGTTTTACGGTTTTGACCGCGCCCCATGGCGATAAGGATGCGCGCGATCAATTCGAGATCCGCACGCACAAGCGTCTGATGGACATCCTGAATCCCACGGACAAGACCGTGGACGCCCTGATGAAGCTGGAGCTGCCGGCCGGGGTCGATGTCCAAATCAAGTTGAACTGAGGTTTCCGGGGGCCAACCCCGAAACCTTGAAACACGGGCGATTTCGGGTATACTCCCGCGTCCATTTTTAAGGTCGGAGCGCGTGGGCGCTGACGCCATATCCTACGGGTACATGGGGTCGGGGCGCCCAAACCGCCGGTCTGTTGCAACGAATGCGGTGTTATCCCTTTGTTAAGGGTCCCGCTTTAGAGGATTGACTAATGACCATTGGTCTGGTTGGCCGCAAGTGCGGCATGACCCGAGTATTCACCGACGCCGGCGTGACTGTCCCCGTGACCGTCGTCGAGGCGTTGCCGAACCGCATAACGCAAGTCAAAAGTGACAAAACCGACGGTTATCGTGCGGTGCAGGTCACCATCGGCGCGCGTCGCGCGTCGCGGGTAACCAAGGCGCTTGCCGGCCATTTTGCCAAGGCCAACGTCGCCGCAGGCTATGCGTCCCGCGAATTCCGCCTGAACGAGGCCGAGGGCGAGGCGCTTGGGCTGGGCTCCGAGCTCAAAGTCGACATGTTCACCGCGGGACAGATCGTCGATGTGACCGGCACCACGGTGGGCAAGGGTTTCGCGGGAACCATGAAGCGCCACAACTTCGCGGGCGGTATGAAGAGCCACGGCAACTCTGTGTCGCACCGCGCGCCGGGCTCCATCGGCCAGCGCCAGACTCCGGGACGCGTATTCAAGGGCAAGCGCATGTCGGGCCACATGGGCGTGAAGAACCGCACCATCGAGAATCTGCGAATCGTCGAAGTCGACGTGCCGCGTAATCTGCTGCTGATCAGCGGCGCGGTTCCGGGCGCCGAGGGCGGGCGGGTCATCATCAGGCCGTCGGTCAAGGCCGCGGGCCGGGCCCGGCGCCACAAATTGACGCCGAACAAGGCTCCCGTGGCCGCGAAGGGCGCAGCCCAGCCCAAGGGCGCTCCTGCGGCCGCCGGCAAGGCCCAACCGAAGGCTGAGAAGAAGTAACCCTCATGAAGCTCCAGCTAAAGAACGCAACCCCCGCCGGCGATATCCAACTGTCGGATGTCGCTTTCGGCCGCGCCTACAACGAGGCGCTGGTGCATCAAGTGGTCACGGCCTATATGGCGGCAGGCCGCGCCGGCACCAAGGCGCAGAAGAGCCGCGCCGAAGTGCGCGGCGGCGGCAAGAAGCCCTGGAGCCAAAAAGGCACGGGTCAGGCGCGCGCCGGCTCGATTCGCAGCCCGATCTGGGTGGGCGGCGGACGCGCCTTCGCGGCCAAGCCTCGCGATTTCTCGCAGAAAGTGAACCGCAAGATGTACCGGGCGGCCATGCAATCCATGGTGTCGCAGCTGGTGCGTGAAGATCGCCTCCTGGCGGTCGAATCCCTGGAGCTCGCCGCGCCCCGGACCAAGCTGCTGATCGCAAAGCTTGCCGAGTTCGGCCTCACGCGAGCTTTGATCCTGGTCGAAGCCTATGAGGAGAAGCTGTTCCTGGCGGCGCGCAACGTGCCCTATGTGGACGTGATGCCCGTCGCCTCGCTCGATCCCTTGACCCTGATCAAGCACGACAAGGTGATCGCCACGGTGGGCGCCCTGAAGTTGCTCGAACAGCGTCTCGGAGGCGCGAATGAATAAAGAACGATTGATGACCGTGCTGATTCAGCCGCACGTGTCGGAAAAGGCGGCGACCGTGACTGAGAAGGCGAATCAGTATGTGTTTCGCGTGCGTGACGATGCCTCGAAGGCCGAAGTCAAACAGGCCGTCGAATTGATGTTCGAGGTCAAGGTCGAGGGCGTCAATCTGCTCAACAAGCCGGGCAAGAGCCGCCGCTTCAAGAACGTGGCGGGCAGGCGCAACGGCTACAAGAAGGCGTACGTACGTTTGGAAACCGGGCAGTCGATCGACTTCACCGGCGGCTCGACTCGTTAAGGATCTTAGGCATGGCACTCATCAAAATGAAGCCGACCTCTCCGGGAACGCGCTTCGTCGTCAAAGTCGACCGCTCGCACCTGCACAAGGGCGGACCGCTCGAGTCGCTGACCGCGAAGAAGAATCGCACCGGGGCACGCAATCATTCCGGCCGGCAGACCACGCGCCACATCGGCGGCGGGCACAAGCAGCGTTATCGCCTGGTGGATTTCAAGCGCGACAAGGACGGAATTCCGGGAGTGGTAGAGCGCCTGGAATACGATCCCAATCGCACCTCGCACCTTGCGCTGGTGCTCTACAAGGACGGCGAGCGCCGCTACATTCTGGCGCCGAAGGGCGTGCAGGCCGGCGATGAGATCCGCTCCGGCGCGGACGCGCCGATCAAGCCGGGCAATGCGCTGCCGCTGCGGCACATTCCCGTGGGCAGCACCGTGCACAACATCGAACTCAAAGTCGGCAAGGGAGGCCAGCTGGCGCGCAGCGCGGGCGGCTCCGCCCAGTTCGCCGCGCGCGAGGGAGTGTATGCCAGCGTGCGCCTGAAATCGGGCGAGATGCGCAAGATTCACGTCGACTGCCGCGCCACCATCGGCGAGGTGGGCAACGACGAGCACAATCTGCGCGTGTTCGGCAAGGCCGGCGCGGTGCGCTGGCTCGGCGTGCGGCCGACGGTGCGGGGAGTTGTGATGAACCCGGTCGATCACCCGCACGGCGGCGGCGAGGGCAAATCGGGTCAGGGCAACCCCCATCCCGTGAGCCCGTGGGGCCTGCAGACCAAGGGCAAGAAGACGCGTCGCAACAAGCGCACCGACGGCATGATCGTCCAGCGGCGCAAGAACAAACGACTGTAAGAGACTGGAGAAACATCAGTGCCTCGTTCGCTCAAGAAAGGTCCGTTCGTGGATTTGCACCTCGCCAAGAAGGTGCAGACGGCCGGCCAGAAGAATGATCGCCGGCCGATCAAGACCTGGTCGCGGCGTTCCATGGTCATCCCAGACATGGTCGGCTTGACCATCGCCGTGCACAACGGGCGCCTGCACGTGCCGGTGCTGGTGTCCGAGAACATGGTCGGGCACAAGCTCGGCGAGTTCGCGCCCACCCGCACGTTCAAGGCGCATTCCGGCGACAAGAAAGTCACGGCGGCGGAGTAGCGCATGGAAACCAAAGCGGTCCTACGGTACGCGCGCATTTCTCCGCAGAAATGCCGCCTGGTGGTGGACACGATTCGCGGCAAGTCCGCGACTCTCGCGGTCAATACCTTGAAGTTCATGCCGAAGAAGGGCGCCAAGATCGTCCTCAAGGTGCTGGATTCCGCCATCGCCAACGCCTACAACAATTTCAATGCCGATGTCGACGATCTGAAGGTGACGCGGATCGAGGTCGACCCGGCGCCTATGCTCAAGCGCTTCCATGCGCGCGCCAAGGGGCGCGGCGTGCGGATCGCGAAGCGCAACAGCCACATCCTGGTTCAAGTGTCCGACGGCAAGCGAGAGGCCTAATGGGTCAGAAAGTAAATCCGATTGGTATTCGTCTCGGCATCACCCGCGACTGGACGTCGAAGTGGTATGCCGGATCGAAGACGTTTGCCTCGAACATCCACACCGATTTCCTGGTGCGCAAGTACCTGAACAAGAAGCTCGCCGACGCTTCGGTGAGCCGAATTCACATCGAGCGCGCCGCCCGCCGGGCCAACATCACCATTCATACGGCGCGTCCGGGAATCGTGATCGGCAAGAAGGGCGAGGACATCGAGAAACTGCGCGCCGCGGTGGCCAAGATCCTCGGCATGACCACCAACGACGTGCGGCTCAATATCGCGGAAATCCGCAAGCCGGAACTCGACGCCAAGCTGGTCGCCGAAGGGATTTCGCAGCAGCTGGAGAAGCGCGTGATGTTCCGCCGCGCGATGAAGCGCGCGGTGACCAACACCATGCGTTCGGGCGCATTGGGCATCAAGGTGCGCATTTCCGGCCGACTCAACGGCTCCGAGATCGCCCGCACCGAAACCAATCGCGAGGGGCGGGTTCCTTTGCACACCTTCCGCGCCGACATCGACTACGGCGTGGCCGAGGCGCAGACGACATACGGCGTCATCGGCATCAAGGTGTGGATATTCAAGGGCGAAGTGTTCGATCAGCCCGAAGCGGAGGCCGTCGAGGCGGAGGCCGAGGCTGCGGCCGCCCTTCCCAAGTCCACCGAGGCTGCGGCCCCGGCGGCAGGCTGAACAGGTAACCGAGCATGATGCAGCCGAAGCGGACCAAGTTCCGCAAACAGTTCAAGGGCAAGATTTCGGGCAGCGCGCAGCGCGGCAACACCGTCGCGTTCGGCGAATACGGCCTGAAGGCGACCAACCGCTGCCGCATGACGGCGCGCGAGATAGAGGCGGCCCGGCGTGCGATATCCCGGCACGTAAAGCGCGGCGGGCGCATCTGGATCCGCGTGTTCCCGGACGTGCCGATCACGCAGAAGCCGCTCGAAGTGCGCATGGGTTCGGGCAAGGGCAACGTCGAGTACTGGGTGGCAAGAGTGCTGCCGGGCAAGGTGTTGTTCGAAATCGAAGGCATGAGCGAGGAGATCGCGCGCGAGGCGTTCCGCCTGGCCTCGGCCAAGCTGTCCGTGTCGACCACGTTCGTTAAGCGCCAGGTGCGTACATGAAGGCGAAAGATTTGCGTGCGAAGCAACCCAAGGATCTCGGCGAAGAGCTGCTCAAGCTGCGCCGCGAACAGTTCAATTTGCGCATGGCCCGCGCGACGGGGCAGGCGGCGAAGCCGGATCAATTTCTAAAGGTGCGACGGAACATCGCGCGAGTGAAGACGGTGCTTGCTCAAAGTAGGCTAAGCGGAGGTAAGGCGTGATGTCGACCGAAGTACAAGTGAGCGATACGGCGCCGGCGGGCGCGGCCCCGGTTCCCGGGCAGCGGCTCCTGACGGGCAAAGTCGTCAGCAACAAGATGGACAAGACCATCGCGGTGTCGGTCGAGCGTCTGGTGAAGCACCCGACCTACGGCAAGTACATCCGCCGCACCACCAAGCTGCTCGCGCACGACGAAAGCAACGAGTGCAAGGAAGGCGACACGGTGTCCATCAAGCCCTGCCGTCCGATGTCGCGCCGCAAATCGTGGGTGCTGGTGCGCGTCGTCGATCGCGCCCGCGCCGAATAGGGAACCGACATGATCCAGATGCGAACCATATTGAACGTGGCCGATAACAGCGGCGCCAAGCGGCTGATGTGCATCAAGGTGCTCGGCGGCTCGAAGCGCCGCTACGCCGCCGTGGGCGACGTCATCAAGGTCAGCGTCAAGGATGCGATTCCGCGCGGCAAGGTGAAGAAGGGCGAGGTCTATGACGCCGTGGTCGTACGCACCAAGAGCGGCGTGCGCCGCGCCGACGGATCGCTGATCCGTTTCGACAGCAATGCGGCGGTGCTCCTGACCAACAAGCTCGAGCCCATCGGCACCCGTATCTTCGGGCCGGTGACGCGCGAGCTGCGCAATGTGCAGTTCATGAAGATCATCTCACTCGCACCCGAGGTGCTGTGATGCAGAAAATTCGCAAAGGCGACCTGGTGGTGCTGATCGCGGGGCGGGACAAGGGGCGCAAAGGCGCCGTCATCGAAGTGCTGGCGGACGACCGCGTGCGCGTCGAGGGGCTGAACATGTCCAAGAAGCACCAGCGGCCGAATCCGCAGGCGGGCGTCCAGGGCGGCATCATCGAGCGCGAGGCTCCCTTGCACGTATCGAACGTGCTGGTTTTCAACCCGGCGACTCAGAAGGGCGATCGCATCGGATTCAAGGCGCTCGAGAACGGCCGCAAGGTGCGGATATTCAAGTCGAACAAAGAGATGGTCGACGCCAAGTAGCGACCCGCCAACGAGTGACATGACATGGCAGCAAGACTGAAACAGATTTATCACGACAAGCTGGTGCCTGAGCTCAAGAGCAAGCTCGGGCTGAAGAACACCATGCAGGTACCGCGCATCCTCAAGATCACGGTCAACATGGGCGTGGGCGAAGCGGTGGCCGACAAGAAGGTCATGGACGCGGCGACCGCCGACATGGCGAAGATCACCGGCCAGAAGCCCGCGGTGACCAAGGCCAAGAAGTCGGTGGCGACGTTCAAGGTTCGCGACGGCCAGGCGATCGGCTGCAAGGTGACCCTGCGCGGCGACCGGATGTACGAGTTCCTGGATCGTCTCGTCAGCATCGCCATACCGCGGATCAGGGATTTTCGCGGCATCAGCACGCGCTCCTTCGACGGCCGCGGCAACTACAGCCTGGGGGTCAAGGAGCAGATCATATTCCCCGAGATTCAGTACGACCAAATCGATCAAATTCGTGGAATGGACATCACCATCTCCACGTCGGCGCGCGACGACAAGCACGGGCGCGCGTTGTTGGAAGCCTTCAACTTTCCGTTCCGCAAGTAGGGTAATAGCCCATGGCCAAGACGAACATGCTCATGCGCGAGAAAAAGCGCCTCAAGGTAGCGAAGAAATACGCTACGCGCCGCGCCGAGCTCAAAGAGCTGATCCGCGATCCGAAGACCGGAGCGGAAGCGCGCGAGGCCGCACAGGCGGAACTGCAGAAGCAGCCGCGCGATGCGGCCGCGTCGCGACAGCGCAACCGGTGTTCGATCACCGGGCGATCACGCGGCGTGTACCGCAAGTTTGGATTGGCGCGTACCAAGCTGCGCGAGGCCGCCAATCGCGGCGAGATCCCGGGCCTTTCCAAGGCGAGCTGGTGAGGCGCGCACTATGAGCATGACTGATCCCATTGCCGATCTTCTGACGCGTATCCGCAATGCCCAATCCGCGGGCAAGCCCACGGTGGCTGTGGGCGCCTCCAAGCTGAAATTAGCCATCCTCAAGGTTTTGAAGGACGAGGGCTACATCGGCGGCTACGGCGTGGAGACCGCCGGCGCGAAGAGCACGCTCATCATCGAGCTCAAGTATCACGAAGGCCGGCCCGTCATCGACCGCATCGAGCGCATCAGCCGTCCGGGACTGCGTATTTATCGCGGCAAGGATGAATTGCCCAAGGTACTGGGCGGCCTGGGGGTGGCGGTAATTTCCACGCCCAAGGGCATCATGTCCGACGCGCAGGCGCGCGCAGCCGGAACCGGCGGCGAAGTGCTCTTCGTCGTCCAATAACGGCCGTCCACGACGAAGAGGTAGGGTAAATGTCACGAGTCGCAAAAATGCCGGTCGATCTCCCGCAGGGTGTCAGCGCCACGATCGGCGCCGGCGCCGTCACGGTGAAGGGCGCCAAGGGCACGCTGACGCTGGCGATCAAGAGCGGCATCAAGGTCGTGCAGCAGGACAAGCACCTCGAGGTGCAGACCGATGCGGCCGCGGCGGCGGACGCCGAAGGCTTGAACGCCATCGCGGGCGCCACGCGCGCGCACCTCGCGAACATGGTCACGGGCGTCACCAAGGGTTATGAAAAGAAGCTCGAGCTGGTCGGCGTGGGCTATCGCGCCGCGGTTCAGGCGAAGAGCCTGACCCTGACCTTGGGCTACTCGCACCTGATCAACTTCGCGATTCCGGACGGCATCACCATCGAGGCGCCGAGCCAGACCGAGATCGTGATCAAGGGCATCGATCGCCAGCGGGTCGGCCAGACAGCGGCGGAGATTCGCGGCTTCAGACCGCCGGAACCCTACAAGGGCAAGGGCGTGAAGTACACCGACGAGAAGATTTCGCTGAAAGAGGCGAAGAAGAAGTAATCATGAAATTGACCAAACAAGACACCCGCCTGCGCCGTGCGCGCAGGGGCAGAGTAAAGATCAAGGAGCTCGCCGCGCTGCGCCTGTCGGTGCACAGGACGCCCCAGCACATCTATGCGCAGATCTTCGCCCCCGAGGGCGACCGAGTTCTGGTCGCGGCGTCCACCTTGCAGAAGGACGTGCGCGGCGCGTTGAAAACCACCGGCAACATCGAGGCTGCCAAGGCCGTGGGGCGCGCCATCGCGGAGCGCGCCAAAGCCCAAGGGATCGCCAAGGTCGCCTTCGACCGCTCCGGTTTCATGTATCACGGGCGCGTCAAAGCGCTGGCAGAGGCCGCTCGCGAAGCGGGCCTCGAGTTCTAACCAAAAGGTCTAGGCTATGGCGAGAGTAGAAAAACCAATGTCCGGCGACGACTTGCTCGAAAAGCTGGTCGCGGTGAACCGCGTGGCCAAGGTGGTCAAGGGCGGCAAGCAATTCGGCTTCACGGCGCTCACCGTTGTGGGCGACGGCGCCGGGCGCGTCGGCTTCGGTTACGGCAAGGCGCGCGAAGTGCCTGTCGCGATTTCAAAGGCGATGATGCAGGCGCGCAAGAGCCTGGTCACGGTCTCGTTGAAAAACGACACTCTGTTCTATGCGGTCAAGGGCCGGCATGGGACCACCCGCGTGTACATGCAGCCGGCCGCGGACGGCACGGGCGTGATCGCCGGCGGCGGCATGCGCGCGGTGTTCGAGTGCGCGGGCGTGAGAAACGTGCTCGCCAAGAGCTACGGCTCCCGCAACCCCATCAACGTGGTGCGGGCGACCATGGATGCGCTGGCGAAGCTGCGCACGCCGGACGATATCGCCGCCAAGCGCGGCAAGAGCGTCGCGGAACTGGTGGGCTAAGATCATGTCCGACAAGTCAGTCAAGGTCACTTTGATCAAGAGCCTGTACGGCCAGCTGGCCAGCATCCGCAATTCGGCCAAGGGCTTGGGGCTGCGGCGCATCGGCCACAGCGTGGTCGTCGCGGATACGCCGTCGAATCGCGGCATGATCAACGCGGCCAGCCACATGCTCAAAGTAGAGAGAGCGTAATGCGATTAAACACCATCAAGCCTGGCGCCGGCTCCAAGCGCACCCGCCTGCGTGTCGGTCGCGGCGCCTCCGCCGGCCAGGGAAAGACCTGCGGTCGCGGCGTCAAGGGACAGCGCGCGCGCAAGGGCGGCTACCACAAGGTCGGATTCGAGGGCGGCCAGATGCCCCTGCAGCGGCGCTTGCCGAAGATCGGTTTCCGTTCAGGCCTGAAGGCATCGCGTGCCGAATTGACCTTGAGCGATTTGATGCGCGTCGCCGGCGCTGAAGTGACGCTGGCCGGATTGATCGAGGCGAACCTGGTTCCGCAAAGCACGAAGCTGGTGAAGATCATTCTGTCGGGCAAGGTCACCAAGGCCTACACCGTCAAGGACGTGGGCGTAACTGCGACCAAGGGCGCCCGCAAAGCGGTCGAATCGGCCGGCGGGCGTTTCGAGGCTTAAGAAAACCGTGGCCGCAAGCAACCCCACCGCAGCACTCGGAGACCTGACGCGCTTTGCAGAAATGCGCAAGCGCCTGTGGTTCCTGCTGGGTGCGCTGGTGGTGTATCGAATGGGCACGTTCATCCCGGTTCCGGGGATCGACGCGGCCCGATTTGCCGCCTTCTTCTCGACTCAGAACGGCACGCTGCTCGGCATGTTCAACATGTTCTCGGGCGGCGCCCTGCAGCGCTTCAGCATATTCGCGCTGAACGTGATGCCCTACATCACCGCCTCCATCATCGTGCAGATGGCCTCGATGGTGTATCCGCCCTGGAACCAGATCCGCAAGGACGGCGAGTCGGGGCGGCGCAAGCTGATGCAGTACACGCGCTACGGAACGGTGTTCCTGGCCGCCTTTCAGGGTTTCGGCGCGGCCCTTGCGATCCAAAATTCGGGCGGCAACCTGGTGCCCAACCCGGGTCCGCAATTTCTGATGGTCGCCACGATCTCGATCACCACCGGCACCTTGTTCGTGATGTGGCTGGGCGAGCAAATCACCGAGCGCGGCATCGGCAACGGGATCACGATGATCATCGTCGCCGGCATCATCGCCGGCCTGCCGCGCGCCATCGGCAACACCCTGGAGATGGTGCGCTCGGGGGAAATGAACCCGCTGATCGTGCTGCTGATCCTGGTCGTCGTGATCCTGGTGACCCTGTTCTGCGTGTTCATCGAACGGGCGCAGCGCAAGATCCAGGTCAACTACGCCAAGCGCCAGGTCGGGCGTCGGATGATGCAGGGGCAGAGCACCCATCTGCCGTTCAAGCTCAACATGGCCGGCGTGATCCCGCCGATTTTCGCCTCCAGCCTTTTGGTCTTTCCGGCGACGATCGCGCAATTCTTCGGCAACAGCCCCAACCCGAACGCCATCCAGAGGACTCTGCAGAAGGTCGCCGTGGTGCTGGGCTACGGCCAGCCTCTGCACGTCCTGCTGTTTGCGCTGCTGATCATCGGCTTTGCGTTCTTCTACGTGGCGCTGGTGTACGACGCGCGCGATACGGCGGAGAACCTCAAGAAGGCCGGCGCCTTCATACCCGGGATCCGCCCCGGCCAGCAGACCGGCGATTATTTGGACAAGGTGCTGACGCGCCTGACGCTCTGGGGCGGCCTCTACATCATGGCCGTGTGCCTTCTGCCTGAGATCATTCGCATGGTGAACCCGAGCGTTCCTTTCCAGTTCGGCGGCACCTCGTTGCTGATCATCGTCGTCGGCGTCATGGATTTCGTCGCACAGACTCAATCGCATTTGATGTCGCACCAATATGAGGGCCTGATGAAAAAGGCCAGCCTGCGTGGCATCGGGAGTAAGAAATGAAAGTTCGTCCTTCGGTGAAGAAGATCTGCAAGAACTGCAAAGTCGTGCGGCGACGCGGCATCGTTTACATCATTTGTTCGTCGGACGCCCGCCATAAGCAGCGTCAGGGCTAGCAAATTGATATATAGAGGTTTTTCTAATATACTACCGCGCTTTTTTTCGTGGGCGCGGGTGGAGATCTAGATGGCGCGTATCGCCGGCATCAACATACCGATGAACAAGCATGTGGTCATCGGATTGACCCATATTTTCGGCATCGGCAACAGCCGCGCGGCGCGCATTTGCGACGCAGCCGGCGTGAAGTACCACGTCAAGGTGAAGGATCTCACCGATGCCGAGGTTGCATCGCTCCGCTCGCAGGTGGCGAAGTTCGCGGTCGAAGGCGATCTGCGGCGCGAAGTGTCGATGAACATCAAGCGCCTGATGGATTTGGGCTGCTACCGGGGCATCCGGCACCGCAAGGGGCTGCCGATGCGCGGACAGCGCACGCGCACCAATGCACGCACCCGCAAGGGCCCGCGCAAGCAGGCAGTGAAAATGAACGCGCCGCCGGGCAAGGTCTAAGAGAAAATCATGGCTGATCAGAAGCAGAACGCAAATCAAAGCAGCGGTGGGGCCGCAGGTGCCGCGCAGGGCGCCAAGCCGGCGCGCAAGAAGGTCCGCAAGAACGTGTTGGACGCGATCGCGCACGTGCATGCGTCTTTCAACAACACCATCATCACCATCACCGATCGGCAGGGCAATACACTGTCCTGGGCGACTTCGGGCGGCTGCGGATTCCGCGGCTCGCGCAAATCCACCCCGTTTGCGGCCCAGGTTGCCGCGGAGCGCGCGGGCACGGCGGCGCAGGAGCATGGGGTCAAGAACGTCGAGGTACGCGTGATGGGCCCCGGCCCGGGCCGCGAGTCGGCCGTTCGCGCATTGAACGGATGCGGGCTGAAGATCACGAACATTGAAGATGTGACTCCGATCCCCCATAACGGTTGTCGTCCGCCGAAGAAGCGCCGCGTCTAGTCTTTCAAGGCTCAAGGGTTTGTAATGGCAAAATATACCGGTCCGAAGTGCAAGCTGTCTCGTCGCGAGGGAACCGACCTGTTCCTGAAGAGCGGCGTCAAGCCTCTGGAGTCGAAGTGCAAGCTCGAGGTGCCGCCGGGCGGCGTGAAGAGCGAGCGCAAACAGCGCTTGTCGGAGTACGGTTTGCAGTTGCGCGAGAAGCAGAAGCTGCGCCGCATGTACGGCGTGCTGGAGCGACAGTTCCGCAATTACTATCAGAAGGCCGCGGGCCGCCCCGGAGCCACGGGCGAGACCCTGCTGCAATTCTTGGAGTGCCGGCTGGACAATGTGGTCTACCGGATGGGATTTGCCGCCACCCGCGCCGAGGCGCGCCAGCTGGTGAGCCACAAGGCGGTCGCGGTGAACGACAAGCTGGTGAACATCGCCTCCTATCAATGCAAGGCCGGCGATGTGATCAGCCTGCGCGAAAAGGC
Source organism: uncultured Gammaproteobacteria bacterium (assembly GCA_963702735.1). Classification (GTDB taxonomy): domain Bacteria; phylum Pseudomonadota; class Gammaproteobacteria; order Steroidobacterales; family Steroidobacteraceae; genus Bog-1198. The sequence goes on from CAVPDW010000008.1 coordinate 209,504, forward strand.
CAGGAAGCAGACGCGCATTCAAGCCGCCCTCACGATCGCCGCCCAAGTCGGCTTTCCCGATTGGGTGGTGGTGGACGACAAGAAGTTCTCCGGAATTCTGAAGTCGGTCCCCGATCGGCAGGAGATTCTGCCGGACATCAACGAGAGCTTGGTCGTCGAGTTGTATTCCAAGTAATTTACGCAACGCAGCCGTTGCTGCGTTGTCCCCGGTTAGTCAGCGAGGGTATTCCATGCAGGGATCGATCAATGAGTTTTTGAAGCCGCGGGTCGTCAAAGTACAGCCCGTGTCACCCCGCCATGCGCGAATCGTGATCGAGCCGTTCGAACGCGGCTTCGGCCACACGCTGGGCAATGCCCTGCGCCGGGTGCTCTTGTCCTCGCTGCCGGGCGCCGCCATCACCGAGATCGAAATCGAAGGCGTGCTGCACGAGTACACCGCGATCGAGGGGGTGCAGGAGGATGTCGTCGACATTCTGCTGAACTTGAAGGCGGTGGCCATCCGCATGCACAGCCGCGACGTCGCCGAGGTACGCCTGCACAAGAAGGGCCCGGGACCGGTCACGGCAGGCGACATCGCGGGCGACCACGACATCGAGATCCTGAATCCCGACCTCGTGATCGCGAATCTGACGAAGGCCGGCGAATTGTCGATGTCGTTGAAGGTGGAGCGCGGACGAGGCTATCGCCCGGCGGCCCAGCGCATGGCGTTCGAGGAGCAGACCCGCGCCATCGGCCGTTTGCAGCTGGACGCCTCGTTCAGCCCCGTGCGCAAGGTCACCTACAACGTGGAAAGCGCGCGCGTCGAGCAGCGCACCGATCTGGACAAGCTGATTCTCGACATCGAAACCAACGGCACCATCGACCCGGAAGAGGCGATTCGACGCGCCGGCGGCATTCTCAAGGACCAGTTGTCGGTATTCGTCGATTTGCAGGGCCAGGATGAGTCGACCACCAAGGCCACCGAAACGCAGTTCGATCCCATCCTGCTGCGTCCTGTCGATGAACTGGAACTCACCGTGCGCAGTGCGAACTGCCTGAAGGCGGAGAACATCCACTACATCGGCGACCTCGTGCAGCGCACGGAAGTCGAGCTGCTGCGTACGCCCAATTTGGGCAAGAAGTCGCTGACCGAGATCAAGGAAGTGCTGGAAAGCCACGGCCTCACTCTCGGCATGCGTATCGACAACTGGCCGCCTCCGGGATTGAAGCGCGACGACGAACGCGACGGCATTTGATCAGGACTATCGGCCAAAGAGTCACGACAAGGTTTCAAGAACATGCGGCATAGAAACAGCGGGCGCCAACTATCGCGCAACTCCTCACACCGTCATGCGATGCTGCGCAACATGGCGGCCTCGTTGCTGCGCCATGAGACCATCCGCACCACGGTGCCGAAGGCCAAGGAACTGCGCCGCGTGGTCGAGCCCCTGATCACCCTGGCCAAGGTCGATTCCCTGGCAAACGCCGCCTGGCGTACTCGCGCTTGCGCGACGAGAGCGTGGTCGAAAAGCTGTTCGACGACCTGGGTCCGCGCTTCAAGGCCCGGGCCGGCGGTTATACGAGAATTCTTAAAATGGAACCGCGTCCCGGCGATTCGGCCGATATGGCACTGGTGCAGCTGGTCGATGCGCCGGCCGCGCCCGTGGAAAAGACCGAGCAGCCGAAGGCCGCAAAGGCGCCGAAGAAATCGAAGAAGCCGGCGGCCGACGACGCTGAAGCCGCGGCGGCGGCGCCCAAGCGCCGCAAAGCCAAGAAGGCCGCGGCTTAAAGTCCCCCACCCCCCCTAGGGTCCGGGAGGACTTGCCGGGGCGTAGGGTGCAGCCAGGCTGGTATACAGCGCGGCCAGCCGCCGCGCCATGTTGATGGATGCCCAGGTCCCGGCATACTCGCGCGCCTCGGCGCCCAAGGCGCGTAGAGCGCCACGATCGGCCAGTACCTCGTGCACCACCCGGGCGAAGCCCTTGCGGTCCAACGGCGCATGGCGGCAGCCCTTGCGCGGCCCGAGAATGTCGATCGTCCCCATGCGGGGGATGGCGACCACCGGAACGCCCTGCGCCATGGCCTCGAGCAACACCAGCCCCTGCGTTTCGGTGAGCGAGGAAAAGACGAACAGATCCGCGGCGCTGTAGCAATTCTGCAGTTCCCCGCCGCGGTCGAAATAACCGAGGAACCGCACCCTGTCTTTGAGCCCCAAGCGCGCGGCCTGTGCACGCAGGTTGTCCTCCGCCGGTCCCTCGCCGGCAATCAGAAGCACCGCGTCGGGACGCATCTCCCGCAGCTCGATCATCATCTCGATCAGGAATCCGATGTTCTTTTCATGCGCGGCCCGGCCCACGAACAAGAGCAGCGGCTGCTCCGCCGCCAGGCCGTGGCGCCTGCGAAACGCGGCCCCATCGCCCGCCTTGAATCGTTCGGCCGGAAGGCCGGTGGGCAGAATCTCGATGTGCGTGTCGATGCCGTAGGCGAGCAGAGCCGCCTTCATCGCCTGCGAGGGAGCGATGACGGCATCCACCTGGTTGCACTGCGAACGGCTGAAGCGGCGCGCCAGGGCGCCTGTGAACCGGCGCGGCAGAAGCGGCACGTAGTGATGCAGATATTCCTCGAACAGGGTGTGGTAGGTCGCGACCACCGGCGTGCCGTGCGCACGGGCAAATTTCAGCCCGGCATAGTGCGCGAGAAACGGGGTGTGAATGTGCACCACGTCGAACCGGCGCTCGCCCAGCGAGTCGAGAACGCGGCGCAATCCGCTTCGAGACATGATGCGATCCTCCGGGTCCCTCGGCACGGCCCGCGCCGGCACTCGTCGTATCGAGGGATCGGCGGCCGTGCGCCCGTCGGTTGCCGATCGTGAATACTCGGGGGCAACCAGCACCACCTCATGTTCGAGAGCGGTGAGATCCCGGCGAAAGGTCTCGATGGAGGTGGAAACGCCGTTGACGCGCGGAAAGAACACATCCGAGATTTTCAGGATGCGCATGGGCCGGGCGGGTCCTAGGCGGCTCGCGCGAACGCGTCCCGGGTCATGTTTTCCGGCTGCGCAGCGGTGGCGGCCACATTGTCTTCGATCCGAATGCCGCCGAAGGGTTTGAGTTCCTCGACCACCGCCCAGTCGATATGGGCGCGCCGCGCATCGGCATGCGCCGCGGCCAGCAATGAATCGATCATGTAGATACCCGGCTCCACCGTGACCACGACCCCGGGTTCGAGCATGCGGGTGAGGCGCAGGTAGGGATGGCCCTCGGGCCGCTTGCGCTCGTGGCCCTCGGAGTCGCCCATGACGCCGCCCACATCGTGCACCTGCAGCCCCAGCAGGTGTCCGATGCCGTGCGGGAAGAACACGCCGGTGACGCCCAATTCCAGTGCGGCCTGGCCCGGCAATTTGGTCAATCCGATCCGTTGCATGACGTCGCCCAAACGGCGATGCGCAGACAGATGCACGTCGCGGTAATCGCGACCGGGGATTATTTCGCCGCAAAGAGCCTGCTGAGCGTCGTCCACGGCCCTCACCAGATCCGCATAGCGGCCGGGGGTCGCCGCGTAGGTACGCGTGATATCCGAGGCATAGCCGCGATACTGGGCGCCCGCGTCGATCAGGAATGAGCGCAGGGAGGGTGGGGCGGCGCGCTCCAGGTGCTGGTAATGCAGCACCGCGGAGTTCTCGTTGTAAGCCACGATGTTGTTGTACGGCATTTCCTCTTCGCGCTGTGCGCAGGCCTGGAGATAGCGCATGTGCGCCTGGTATTCGGAGCCTCCGCGGCGAAACTCCTCGAGCGCGGCCAGGTGCCCGCGGGCGCCGAGCAGGCTGGCGCGTCGCATGCATTCGAGTTCGTAGGCCGTCTTGACGGCGCGATCGTAGTGCAGATGAGTCAGAAGATCCGGGGGATTGATGCTCGCGGCATCCGCCTGCGCGGCGCCGTCCGGACCCAGATGGGCGACGCGGCCGAGGCCGGTCCAATGGGCGCTTGCCTTGGACGGCTCGTCCATCGGAATCAAGTCGACCTCGTCCGTCCATGGCGCCCGGGGCAGCGGCGCCGGCTTGTGCCAATAATCGTTCGGCCTATGGAACAGCACCTTGAGCCGCGCGCCCGGAGAGACCACCAGAATGCAGCGCGGATTGTCCACAATCGGCACCCAGGCCTTGAAATGGGGATTGACCTTGAACGGGTAGTCCTGGTCATCCAGGAACTGGACCGGCGGGCAGCCCGCGTGGATCACCAACCCATCGAAGCCGGATCGCGAAAGCGACCGTTCCGTACGCCGCATCAGCGTCTGCAAATGCGACCTATAAAGCTCATCGAGACTGGATTCGCTCACGTCATCTCCCGCCGTCCGACCGCCCTTAAGTATGCGCCAGGCCCCATTTTCGCTACAGCCCCTTAACCCCCCTCCCGTCGACAAAGCGTTAAAGGCGTTGCCGTGACCGCGAAAGAGATATGAAATTGCGGCGAAACCCTCTAAAATCGCAGCGGACAACTGGGTGAACACCCAACAAAAAGCTCGGCCTTAAAATTTTGTTCCTAATATTTCTGGGGTATCGATAGATGAAGACCAAACTTGCTCTAAGCGCTTTTGCCGCGGCGTTCGTGTTGAGTGCCTGCGGCAGCAAGACCGAGGCTCCCGCCCCGGCTGCTGAAACTCCTCCTCCGGCCGCGGCGCCGGCTCCGGCCGCTCCCGCTTCTGATGCCGGCGCAGCTGCGAGTGCAGCAACCGAGGCCGCGAGCGCGGCATCCTCTGCGAAGCCGTAATACGGTAGGGTAGTTGATCTCACATGCCCGGGCGGGCGGCCTATCGGCACGTTCGTCCGGGCTGTGTCTTTTGGATGCGGGGAAGCGGGTTAGTTGTTAGTCAGTATTCGCGACTGTCGACACTCGAAGAAGGATCGCCAGTGGATCCAGAGCGTCTACGCCGAATACATGGACTCATTGGCCGATCTGAACACGGGTCTGTTCTCCGTCATCGGCGCCGACACCCCGCACGAAGATGAAATCTTCGCCAACTGGTTCTCCAACGATCATTCGCACCCGCTGCTGATTCTCAACGGCACCGAGCCCGTGGGGTTCGCGCTGGTCACCCGGCCGCGGATTCCCGCCGCAGGCGAACCCGCCGCCGACTATCGAATGTCCGAGTTCTTCGTACGAAAGCAGTACCGCAAGGCCGGCATGGGACGGGATGCGGCGACGTTGATCTTCGACCGGTTCGCCGGCAACTGGCTCATCGTCGAATATATGCGCAATCCGGGCGCCGTGGCCTTCTGGCGGCGGGTTATAGCCGGCTACAGCCGTGGGCAATACACGGAGCGCTCCCGCCACGGGGAAGTGCAACAGCGATTCAAGAGCCGCCCGCAGGCGCAGCGCTAGATGCGGCGGGGCGTGCAGCCCGCCAATTTCAAATCCAGCGACCGGGTTATCGTTTCGCGGAGTGTGTTTTGGACCATAATCTCGACCCGAATCGGCGCGGCCGCGGCGCCGGCAGCTCAAGAGTGCGAAATTGACCGATACACCTCAGCCCGAATCCGACGTCGCATTCGACTTTGTACGCACCCTGGCGGCGGAGTTGTCGCGGGGCAATGTGGACCTTCCCTCGTTTCCCGAAATCGCGGTTCGCGTGCGGCGGGTGTTGTCCGACCCCAAATCCTCCGTGGAGCAGGTGGTGCGGGTCGTGGGGTCGGAGCCCTCATTGGCGGCGCGGCTGCTGCGGATTGCAAATTCTGCATCGCTCAACCGCAGCGGCAAGGCGGTCACCGATCTGCGCACGGCGGTCAACCGCATCGGCTACAACATGGTGCGCAGCGCCGCCATGTCCTTCTCGATGGCGCAGATTCGAAAGAGCAGCGCGCTGGCTGGATTGGAGGACCACCTCAACGATCTTTGGCAGCGCAGCACCGTGGTCGCCGCCTTCGCCTTCGTGCTCGCCCGCACCTCCACCAAGGTCAATGCCGACGAGGCCATGCTGACGGGCATGATGCATGGCATCGGCAAATTGTACGTGTTGACCCGGGCCATCGATCACCCGGAGCTGTTCCTGACCGGCAGAACGCTTGACGACATCATCGGCGAGTGGCATGCGTCCATCGGCAAGGCCATTCTCGAGAATTGGGAATTTTCCGAATCGATGGCGCAGGCGGTGGGCGACCAGGCCGACTTCACGCGCGTCCACGACGGTCCGCCCGATCTGACCGATGTCATATGCATCGCGATATTGATGGCGGAGCACGGCGACGATGTCTCCGGCCTCGAAGCCGCCCTGGACGGCCTGGCGGCCGCCAAGCGTCTCGGATTGGACGAGGAGAGGACGCAGGCGGTGATGCGCGAATCCTCCGCCGAGGTCAACGCGCTCAGCCAGGCCCTCGGAAACTAGTGTCCAGGCGCAGCCCGCCGATTCGACGCAACTAGACTCGAAGTTCGGCGGCAACGGATTGGGCAGTGTACTCGGCGTTGTGAGGCATGATGCCGGCGAGGTTCATGCGGCTGTCGGAAGTCATGTAGATGTGGTGCTTGTCGCGCAGGCGTCCCACGACCTCGGGGGAAACGCCGAGCAGCGAAAACATCCCGCGTTGGGTTCGAATGAAATCGAACGTCCCTGTCCCGGTCGCCCGGCCGAGCTCGAGGGCGAGCAGCGTGCGCATATCTGAAATCCGGTTGCGCATCTGTGCAAGTTCCTCGATCCATTCTCTCTTGAGTGCAGCATTGCCGAAGATGTGCGCGGCGATCGCCGCGCCGTGGTCGGGCGGCATCGAGTACATGCCGCGCGCGATTTGCAGCACATGGCTCAGCATGGCGTCGGCGCGGGTGGGATTCTCCCCGATCGCGATGAATGCGCCCACCCGCTCGCGGTACAGACCCAAATTCTTGGAATATGAAATGGCGACGAGCGCTTCGGGAACCTGCGAGGTGACCAGGCGCAGGCCCGCCGCGTCGGCGTCCAGATCGACCCCGAAGCCTTGATAGGCGAGATCCAGGAATGGAACGAGGCGCCGGCGCTGCAACAGCTCGACCAGCGCCTGCCACTGCCCCGGATCGAGATCCGCCCCGCTGGGGTTGTGGCAGCAGGCGTGGATCAAGACCACGTCCCCCTCGGCCGCACCGTCGAGGCGCTCCATCATGGCCTCGAAGCGCAGGCGGTGCGCGGCGCTGTCGTAGTAGGGGTAGCGTTCGAGCCGCAGGCCCGAACTGCCGAGCAGGGGTGTGTGATTGCCCCAGGTCGGGTCGCTGACGTGAACCGTGACGGCGGGGGCGGCCACGCGAATCAATTCCGCGCCCAGGCGCAGGGCGCCGCAGCCTCCGGGGGCCTGCACCGTGCGCGCGCGCCGCTCGCGGCGAGCGGCGTGCGACGCCCCGAGGACCAGCTCCTCGACGGCGCGGTTGAATTCTTCGCGGCCGGCGGGGGCCACATAGGACTTGGTGGTTTGCGCCGCCAAAACCTCCTGTTCGGCACGGCGCACGCAGGCGAGCACCGGCGTGTTGCCGGACAGGTCGCGGTACACCCCCACCCCCAGGTCGACTTTCGTCGGCGACGGATCGGCTCGAAACTTCCCCATCAGCCCGAGGATCGAATCGGGGCTCAGCTGCTTAAGTTCTTGAAACAAGGGTGTGCCCCATTGGGTGCCAAGCCGCATTATAGTCGATGCCGAGATGGCGGTTCGGCACACCTTTTTTCGCAGCTCGACGCTCGCGCTCGCCGCGTGCCTCGCGTTCGCCTGGGCGCAACGCCCGGAGGCGGCCGCAACGCAGCCCAGAATCGTCAGCTTGAGCCCTCACATCACGGAACTGTTGTTCGCCGCCGGCGCGGGCAGCCGTGTCGTCGGAGTCGACGATCAAAGCGATTACCCGCCTGCGGTCGCGGGGATCGCACGCGTGGGCGAGCCCGCGGCACTCGATGTCGAAGCGCTTCTCAAGCTCAAGCCCACGCTCGTCGTACTGTGGGACTCGGGCACTCCGGCGAGCCGCAAGGCTGAGCTCGAGCGGTTGAACCTGAAGCTGTATGTGACGGAACAGCGCCGCCTGGACGATATCGGCGCGACGCTGCTCGAGTTCGGCCGTCTCGCCGGCACCGAGGCGGCGGCGGCTGCGGCTGCCGCCCGCTATCGGTCCGAACTCGCGCAGCTACGTTCGCAGTACGCGGCGCGCACGCGCCTCCGGGTGTTCTTTCAAGTGTGGGACCGGCCCCTGTACACCTTGTCGGGCGAACACGTGGTGACCGAGGTGCTGTCCTTGTGCGGGGGAGACAATGTGTTCGCCGATCTGACCACGCTGGCGCCCGCAATCGACAAGGAAGCGGTGCTCGCGCGCAACCCCGACGTGATTCTCATCGGCGCCACCGGCGCCGAGGGCGCCAGGCAAGCGGCTGACTGGAGCCTTTTCGGCGATCTGCGCGCTGTTCGCATGCATCATGTCTACACCGTGGATCCCTCGCTCATCGGCCGTATGTCGCCGCGCATCTTGCTGGGAGTGCGCGAGGTGTGCCGTCTGCTCGATTCTGCTCGCACAAATCAGGATGTGCGGCGCCGCGTAACGGTCGGCGCGCAGGGAGCGCGCCGCTAGGGGAATTGCCCACATAGCCAAGGGCGTCTCCAATCAAAGACAGTGGTCCAATGACATTTTGCGGCATTAGTGTGTAGGATTTAGTCACCTTGTCAGCGGGAGAGTCAACTCATGGCGCTTTGGAACGAAAAACCCACGCCCGCCACTGCGGGCCCAGTAGTCCCCTCAACGGCGATGCCGCCGGAGCGCAGTTCGCCGGAACGCGCTACGAGTGATCCGGCGTTGGCAGTCTCGCCGCGCCGCCCCACGCCGAAGACGTCCTCGGAAGGCGGAGAGTCCGTCATTGCGGCGAACCTCAACATTGAGGGCAAAATCGAAGGAGCGGGAAATGTGCGCATGGCGGGACGATTCAAGGGCGACGTGCGCATCGACGGCAACTTCAGCATCGAGTCGGGAGCCCATCTGACCGGCCAGGTATTGGCCGCAATCGTGGTGGTCGGCGGCGAGCTCCAGGGCAACATCGAAAACGCCAAGCGTGTCGATGTTCAGGAGGGCGGCGTCATCGTGGGCGACGTCAAGGCCGGATCGATCACGGTGGCCGCGGGCTCGCGCATGCGGGGCCATGTAGAGTTCGGTTGGGAGGAAGAGAAGGTGAAGATCAAGCCGGGCTTGGTGGGCAGCGGCAGCTAGGCTACATGAGCGTCGTTCGGGCCGGTACCCTGGGCGCGACACGGATTTGCCCGCACTGCAAAGCCGTCGTCCTGCAAAGCGCCAATATTTGTCCCGGCTGCCAGCATCATCTGCGCTTCAACTCCGCCAACGCGGAGCCGCAGACCGAAGGGGTGTCGGCGATGCGGATCGAGGGTTCGATCCGCCATGCGGTGCGGGGCGAGAGCTGCGAATACTGCGTCGTGGTCTCGATCACCAACGAGCAAGGCGAGAAGATAGCGCGTCAAGTGGTCGGAGTCGGCGCGCTGCTGCCCGGCGAGAAGCACAAGTACAGCTTCTCCGTCGACCTGCTGCCCTCGCGCGCCGTCGTGGAGCGCAAACGAAGCTGATCATCGCTGCGCGCGGCCCTCGATGTCGATGAACCGCAGGAACTCGGCGCGGGTGCTGGGGTTCGCGCGGAACGTGCCGAGCATCTTGCTGGTGATCATCGAGACCCCGCGCTTGTGAACGCCGCGGGTCGTCATGCATTGATGGACCGCATCGATGACCACCCCTACGCCGCGCGGCTTGAGAACCTCGTCGATGCACGCGGCGATCTGCGCGGTGAGCTTCTCCTGCACTTGAAAGCGCCGTGCATAGCCATCGACCACCCGCGCGAGCTTGCTGATTCCGACCACCCTGTCGGTGGGCAGGTAGCCCACATGCGCGCGGCCGATGATGGGCGCCATGTGATGCTCGCAGAAGGACTCGAAGCCGATATCGCGCAGCACCACCATTTCATCGTATCCCTCGACTTCCTCGAAGGTGCGGCGCAAGTACGCACCCGGATCGATGGAATATCCCGAAAACCAGTCGCTGTAGGCGTTGACGACCCGCTTCGGGGTCTCCTTCAGGCCCTCGCGCGCAGGGTCGTCGCCGGCGAAGCGCAGCAACGTGCGCACGGCCGCCTCCGCGTCGTCGCGGGTCACATCAGGCGTCTTTTTCTTGACCATGTCGATTCTCTCCGGCGAAGGGCGGTTAGCGGCGCTTCGAGTCGTACACCACTTTGCCATCGAACAGAGTCATGGTGCATTTCAAATTGCGCAGTTGCGCCGCCGGTATCGTGTACATATCCCGGTCCCATACGGCGATATCGGCCTCCTTGCCGATCTCGAGCGAGCCGATCCGGTCCTCGAGAAACAGCTGACGCGCCCCCCATACAGTGTAGGAGCGCAGGGCTGAATGAATGTCGACGGACTCGGCGGTACCGAAGGGATGCGCTCCATACGTGCCCTTGAGCGTTTCCCGCTCCACCGATGCCCAGAGTCCGTAGCGCGCGGCGAGAGGCGTCACGGGATAGTCGGAGCCGCCGCCCCAGCGAATGCCCATTTTTAGATAGGTGTTGAGCGGGATCAGGCGCAACGCACGCTCAGGTCCGAAATTGCCGGCATAGGTGTCACCGATCCACCAGGTGAAGGGCGCCTGTGCCTCCGGATACCCGGCGTCGTAGCGCGCTTGCAGCTCGGCCATGGTCTTCAGGGCATGGTCGCTCGGAATATTGGCGTGGATGATGCTGTGCCTTAAGGCCACGGTCGGCGTTTCTGCGAGAACTTGCGCGTAGGTGTCAACCACCCAATCGATGGCGCGGTCGCCGACCGCGTGAGTGCCCACGTGCACGCCCGCCCGGTGGAAGAGTTCGACCATCCTGCGATAGACCTCGGGGTCCGTCGACGGATAGCCGAAATTTCCCTGGTCGATACCGGTGGAGTCCTTGTGCCACACCTCCGTCATCCACGCGGTGCGCGCGCCGCCGCTGCCGTCCATGAATATCTTGGCACCGCAGGACAGCAGGCGGCCCTCCCCCAGCGATTGCGGCGGCCGGGGTTCCCTCAGTATCGAGGCCAGCGCCGCCTGCGCAGAGGCCAGGGTGCTGCCCGCGTACCACAGCACACAAACATGTTCGGACAACTTGCCTTCGCGCAGCAGTTCGCGATACGCATCCCACACAGGTTCGCCGATCGCGGGGTCTTTGACCGCCGTCATGCCCTCTCGGTGCAGGTCTTCGATGCTCTTGAGAATTCCGTCGCGCTGCTGCCGCGCCGTCGGCGGCGGAATGAGGTTGATCACGGCGTCCTGCGCGGATTCCTTCAACACCCCGGTCGGGGCGCCGGAGGCGTCGCGGTCGATCGTGCCGGCGGGCGGATCCTTGGAGGCCGCGGAAATCTTCGCCAGCTTGAGGGCCGCCGAGTTGGCCGTGCCGTAGTGCCCGGTGGTGTGCGTCAACCACACCGGATTGTGCGCCGATACGGGGTCTAGATCGGCGGCGGTGATATAGCGCCGTTCGGCGAGCTTGCCCTCGTCCCAGCCGTCGCCCAGCAGCCATTCGCCGGGCTTCAGGGCCGCCGTTCTCGCCTGAACGCGACGCACCACCTGGGCGACGCTCGATGCGTCGCTGAGATCCACGTGATAGAGCTCCCCCACTCCGCCGTCGGCGATGTGGGCGTGGCTGTCGATGAGGCCCGGCGTCGCGGTTTGACCGTGCAAATCCATGCGGCGGGTGGCGGCGCCGGCGAGGCGCAGAATATCGCGGTCGGAGCCGACCGCGACGATCTTTCCGTCGCGGATCGCCAAAGCCTCGACGATCGAATCTTGCGCATCCACGGTCAGAATCGTGCCGTGATATAGAATCAGCTCTGGCGGCGGCGCGGCATGCGCGATGCCGGCGATGATGAGAGCCGCGGCCGCGAGTGACAGGCTCGCGCGCCGCAGGCGCAAGCAACCATCGGTTTTTACCGGCATGAGCCACATCCTGTTTCGAGTTTCTTTTGCGGGGCTTGAATTCTATCATTGTGGATCGGGAGACCCTCATGCGTTCCAAACTGCCGCACATCGCCCTCGCCGTCGCGCTCGTCGCCGCGGTTCCCGCGTGGGCCGACGACTCCGGCAAACGTCCCGAATACCTGCACGCGCTCAGCGATCTGCGCGATGCGCGTGCGCACCTCGAACATTTCGGCGGCGAACCCGCGGATCGTCAAGCGGAACGCGCCATGTTCGAAATCGACAGGGCGATCATCGAAACCAAGCGCGCGGCGGCCATGGACGGCAACGACATCGAAGATCACGTGCCGATCGATACACACCTGGTGCGCAACGGCCGCTTTCAGAAGGCGATGGAGCTGCTTGACAGGGCCAGGCGGGACGTCGCCGGCGAGGAGGATCAGCCCGATGCCCAGGCCCAGCAGCTGCGCGTGATGCGCCACATCGACGAGGCACGGCACGAGTTGTCGCGCGCGATAGCGCTCATTCACGAGACCGGCTGATCCGGTCCTGCGCCGGCGCCCCGCGCTGCCGCCGAAGGCCGCGACGAAGCGGGCTGTCCTTGTCATAATGGCCGCCAACGAAGACTGCGGCGGGCGACATGACGATCCAACGTGTAATCGGTTCGCGCGAACGTGACCTGGGCGGTTTTGTCGTGCGCCGCGTGCTGCCTTACGAAGGCGGGCAGATGGTCGGGCCGTTCATTTTTTTCGATCACCTGGGGCCGACGCAATTCGCGCCCGGGTTCGGGATCGACGTGAGGCCGCATCCGCACATTGCGCTCGCCACGGTCACTTATCTGTTCGCGGGCTCGCTCGAACACCGCGACAGTCTCGGCACGGTGCGCGAAATCCTGCCGGGCGACGTCAATTGGATGTCGGCTGGATGCGGCATCGTGCATTCCGAGAGAACTCCGCGCGCGGCGCGTACCACGGGCGAGTACGTACACGGCATCCAGAGCTGGGTCGCCCTGCCCGACGGGAAGGAGGACGGCGAACCGGGTTTCGAACACTACGCGTCGTCGTCTCTGCCGTCGCGCGCGGGCAACGGCGTCAAATTGACTGTCATTGCCGGCGAGGCCTTCGGCATGCGCTCTCCCGTCGCCACGCTGTGGCCGACGCTGTATGTGGACGCGCAGCTCGCGCAGGGAGCCGTACTCGAACTGCCGCCGGACCCGGCCGAACGGGCCCTGTATGTGGTGGAGGGCGGACTCGAGGTGGGTACCACCCCGGTGACGGTGGGTCAGCTCGTCCTGCTCGAGCCCGGCAAGAAGTCCGCGGTGCGCGCGTCCGGCGACACTCGGGCGATGCTTCTGGGAGGCAAGCGCTTTCCCACGCCGCGGCACATCTGGTGGAATTTCGTCTCCTCAACCTATGAGCGCATCGAGAGCGCCAAGGAGCGATGGGAGCGGCGGCAATTCCCCGAAGTGCCCGGTGAAACCGAATTCATACCATTGCCTCATTACTAGCATGGGAGAGCCGTCATGACCGACAAGACCGCGAAGGTTCACTGGGAGGGCAGGGGCAAGAAGGGCGTCGGCAGGATCAGCACCGAAACCGACGCCCTGAAGTCCTATCCATACGGGTTTGCCAGCCGCTTCGAGAATGACCGCCGCGGCACGAATCCCGAGGAGCTGCTGGCAGCCGCGCATGCCGCCTGCTTCACCATGGCCTTCTCGTTCGCCTGCGACGCGGCGGGATTCGAGACCGCAGCCGTCGATACGCAGGCCGCAGTGCGGCTGGCAATGAAGGACGGCGGGTTCTTCATCGATCGCATCGACCTGCGGCTGGAGGCGACCGTGCCGGGCATCGAGGAGGCGGCATTCCAAAAGCTCGCCGCCGGCGCCAAGCAGAACTGTCCCCTGTCGAAGGCCTTGGCCGGCGTATCGCAGATCAACCTCACCGCGGTGCTGCGCTAGGCCGGCGAAACGCCACCATGAGTGCGGCGACCCACGCCGCCGTCGCCGACAGAAACGCGATCATGACGGCGGCGAACATCGAGTTCGACAGATGCGGCGGATGCTGGCGATTCGCCGCCAATTCGAGCCAGTGAACCAAACACGCCAGGATCACCAGCAGCGACCCGAACCACACCCCGTGCGCCACGAGAAACGCGCGGGTGCGGTCGACCCTCTCGGGCGCCAGCCAGTAGTCGCGATTGGGCAGTTTCAGGTCGGCGGCCCGCGAGTAGACGGCGGCCAGAATGGCCACCACCGCGAGCGGCATTCCCAAGGCGAGACACAGTATGAAGCGGTTGTACCCGCTGCGCGACATGAAGGCGTTCGCCTGTCCCGCCGCATTGAAGTGCGAGGCCACCATCGGCGGCATCCGAGGCACCGTGGCGGTCACGAAACCGATCGCGAACAGCAGCAGAGCGATGAACACCGTCCATGTCGTCCTGTGCGGATATCGCGGCGGCGCGGAGCGATTCATACCGCGCGCCAGAGCACCGGAAAGCGCGGATCGTTCATCGGCGCGCCTGCGGACAGCTCGTCGCGCAGGCCGGGAAATTCCGGCGACGTGCGCCATCGGCGCGGAGCGTGAGTGATGTCGTCGCCGAGAAATCGCACCGAAAAGACGCGGCGGCGATTCGTGCCGGAAACGCCCGACGCCGCGTGCAGGGTCAGCATGTGGAAGCACACGGCGTCGCCGGGCTCGAGCTCCCAGCCGAGAATGGGGTAGGCGTCGCGGGCCGCCTCTATGTTCGGCAGATCGGCGAGACTGCCCTCGGGGAACCACTTCGCTTCGCGCTCCATGAAGGAGCGCGGCATCAGCCAGGGTCCGAGATGCGAGCCTGCCACGAATTCCAGTGTCGATTCGCGATTCACGGGGTCCGCGGGAATCCAGAAACTGACATTCTGTCTGCCGTCGACATTGTAGTAGGGCTGATCCTGGTGCCACGGCGTCGGTTGCCGGGTGCCGGGCTCCTTGGTGAGCATATGGTCGTGGTAGAGCCGCGCGCTCGTGCTGCGCATCAGCCTGCCCGCCGTCTCCGCGAGCGGCGTGTCGAAGATGAAGCGCCGGTACCGGGCGTTGTCCTGCCAATTGCAGAAATCCTCGACGAAGCGGCCCGGATCGTCCGCACCGCTGGCCACCTTGGCGCGCGGGCTGAGCGCCTTGAGGTTCTCGTCGATGCCGGCCCGAAGCAATGCGATCTCCTCCGGCCGGAATAACTGCCTGAGGCACACCGCGCCGTCGCGCTGAAACCGGTCGACGGTTGCCTGGTCGATCATGTCAAGGCGCCGAGGATGTCTTCCAGAAGAGCAGGCCCCCGATAGGCGAAGCCCGTGTAGACCTGTATCAAATTTGCACCCGCGCGCAGTGTGGCCAGAGCATTCCCGGCATCTACGATACCGCCGACGCCGATGATGGGAAAGCTCGATCCCAATTCAGCGCGCAGTTGCGCGATCACCCGCGCCGACAGGGGATGCAGGGGCGCGCCGCTCAAGCCTCCCGCCTGCGCGGCGACTGCCGTATCGCCCAGCGCATCGCGGCCGATGGTGGTGTTGGTGGCGATGACGCCGTCGATTTCGAGCGCGAGCAAATCCGCCGCGATCGCGGAAATCTGTTCCGGGAGGAGGTCCGGAGCGACTTTCACCAGCAGCGGAACACGCTTGCCGTAGCGCTGTTGCAGCACGGCGCGCTCTTCGAGCAGCGCGCCCAGAATCCTCTGCAGAGCGTCGGGCGCCTGCAGCTCGCGAAGCCTGGCCGTGTTGGGCGAGGAGATGTTGACTGCAACGTAGTCCGCGCAAAGGTAGACTTTGCGCAGGCAGATCAGGTAGTCGTCCTGCGCATTGTCGATCGGGGTGTCGAAGTTCTTGCCGATACTGATGCCGCGTATGCCGCGGTAGCGGCTGCGGGACATGCGTGCGACGAGATGATCCACGCCCTTGTTGTTGAATCCCATCCGGTTGATGAGCGCGCAGCGGTCCGCAATGCGGAACATCCTGGGCTTGGGATTGCCCGGCTGAGGCCGCGGGGTCACGGTGCCGAGCTCGATGTGACTGAAGCCCATCGCACCCAGCGCATCCAGTGAATCTCCGTTCTTGTCGAAGCCCGCCGCAAGCCCCACGGGGTGGGCGAAGGTAAAGCCCAGGCAGTGCACCGACAGGCCCTGCGGCGGATCGAACGCAGGCAACAGAGGCCCCAACCGCCGCAAGCCCGCGAGGGCGAGGTCATGGGCCAGCTCCGGGTCCAATCGCGTGAGGATGGGCAGCGAGGCGCGCGCGATGACCGATGCGGCGCGATGCCTCATGAGCCGGGTGGGGCCGCCGGCGTGGGTGCGTTCGAATAGTGCACGTGAGCGACCCTCCAGGTGCCTGCGGACTTCAACCACACGTCGGTCTCCTGGAAGAGTTCATCGGTCATTTTCTTGTTCGCCTCGAGGGTTTTTACGCGCAGCAGGTAGCTGGCGACCGCAGCATCGCCTTGCGGACTTATTTTCACATGGTAGTCGGACAGCTCGGCGGATTGGAGATGCGCTCCGCCCTTGATGTACGCCGTCCACATTTTCTTGTAGCTCGCGACGTCGGTGCGGCCTTCGGGAAACCACAGCACCGCATCGTACGAATAGTAGCCGAAGTACTTGTCCAGTTCGTTGGCTGCATAGGCGGCATTGAAATCCTTTTCAAGCCGGTCGATGTCTGCGCGCGTATCCGCGAGGGCGGCGGCGGAGGCGCCTGCGATGAGCAGTGCGCAGCAATACAGGACGGCGATCTTCATGGCGAGCCTCATTCTTATCGGTGTGAGCCGTATTTAAGCAGAGCGATGCAAGGAGCGCGAGGGCGGGACCGGTCAGAGGTACGCCCGGGCCGCGAGCGCACCCAGGTAAAAGCAGAGCTCGGTCGCACGTTGCGCCAGCTCTGGTTCGGCAGCGGCGCGTTTGCGCCTGGCGTAGGCCGTCAAGGCAATGCGCGCCGCAATGGCCGCCGCCGATCCGACAAGGCCGGGCAGGCCGATGAGGGCGGAAGGTGCGAAACCCAGCGCCAATGCGATGCAGAGATCGATGTGAGACAGGGAATTCATCGAAATGATGAGGGCGCGGCAGGCCGCATTTGCGGCGATCATGATCAAACCCAGCGCAACGTTTGCCGGCAATGGGAACGGCAGGCTCGCAGCCGACAGCGCCATCAGCGCGTTGTATTTCAACAATACCGCGAACACCAACCCTACGGCGCCCAGCGTGGGCACCTGCGCATCCACCGGCGCGCGAGTACCGGCCGAAAGCAAGTTGGTCGCCAGCATAGACAGGACGACGGCGATGCTGGTGGGCCAGACCTGCGCGCCCAGCCAGTAGATGCCTCCGCCCACGGCGCCCACCGCCGCGCCCACCAGCGGCGAGAAACGCTGCGCCGCGAGAGACGGGCGCCCGGGCGTGATCATGCGCGTTTGCGCACGGCCGGCGGCGCCAGCACGGCCCGCAGGTAATGTCCTGTATAGGACGCCTTGTTCGCCGCGACCTGCTCAGGCGTACCGACCGCGATGACGCGTCCACCGCTCTCTCCGCCCTCGGGACCCAGATCCACGACCCAATCCGCGGTCTTGATCACGTCGAGATTGTGTTCGATGACGATGACAGTGTTGCCTTCGTCGCGCAGACGCTGCAGCACGACCAGCAGCTGTGCGATGTCCGCAAAATGCAGGCCGGTGGTGGGTTCGTCGAGAATGTACAGGGTGCGCCCTGTGGCGCGCTTCGAGAGTTCCTTCGCGAGCTTGACGCGCTGTGCCTCCCCTCCCGAGAGGGTGGTCGCGCTCTGTCCCAGCCGCACATACGACAGCCCCACATCGAGCAGGGTCTTAAGCTTCGGCTGCACCGTCGGCACCGCGGCGAAGAACGGCAGAGCGTCCTCCACCGTGAGGTCGAGGATCTCCTGGATGTTCTTGCCCTTGAAGCGGATTTCCAGGGTTTCGCGGTTGTAGCGCTTGCCCTTGCAGACGTCGCAGGGCACATAGACGTCGGCGAGGAAGTGCATTTCCACCTTGATCACGCCGTCGCCCTGGCAGGCTTCGCAGCGTCCGCCTTTGACATTGAAGCTGAACCGCCCCGCCTCGTAGCCGCGCGCACGCGATTCCGGCACGGCGGCGAACAGTTCGCGGATCGGCGCGAACAATCCCGTGTAGGTGGCGGGGTTGGAGCGGGGCGTGCGCCCGATCGGGCTTTGATCGATTTCGATCACCCGGTCGATGTAATCCAGACCCTCGATGCGCTCGAAATGGGCGCTGCCCGGCGAGGCATGATTGAGCTGGGTCGCGACCGCACGAAACAAGGTGTCGTTGACGAGAGTCGACTTGCCGGAACCGGAGACGCCGGTGACGCAGGTCATCAATCCCAGGGGAAACTCCGCTGTCAGGTCCTTCAGATTGTTGGCGGTCGCGCCGACGACGCGCAGCATCCGCTTCGGGTCGGGCGTGCGCCGGTGCGCAGGAATCTCGATGCGGCGCCGGCCGCTCAAGTACTGACCGGTGATCGAATCGGGGTGTGCGGCGACCTCGTCCGCCGTCCCCTGCGCAACGACGCTGCCGCCGTGCACGCCCGCTCCGGGACCGAGGTCGACGACGTGATCGGCTTGCCGAATCGCGTCCTCGTCGTGCTCCACCACGATCACCGTGTTGCCAAGATCGCGCAGATTGACCAGGGTATCGAGCAGACGCTGATTGTCGCGCTGGTGCAGGCCGATCGAGGGTTCGTCGAGAATGTACATGACGCCGACCAATCCCGAGCCGATTTGGCTCGCGAGCCGGATCCGCTGGGCCTCGCCGCCGGACAGGGTATCGGCGCTGCGATTCAGCGTGAGGTAGCCGAGGCCGACGTTGCCGAGAAATCCCAGCCGATCGGCGATTTCCTTGACGATTTTGACCGCGATCTCGCCGCGCCAGCCGGGCAGTTTCAGATCGCCGAAGAATTGCAATGCCCGATCCACCGACAGCGAAGACACATCGGGGATGCTGCGACCGTCGATGAAGACGTTTCTCGCGGCCCTGTTCAAGCGGGTTCCCCGGCAGTCGGGGCAGGGCCGCGAGGAACGGTACTTGGCCAGCTCCTCGCGCACCGTCGCCGATTCGGTTTCCCGGTAGCGGCGCTCGAGATTCTTGACGATGCCCTCGAAGGCGTGCCGGCGCGAGACCGTGCCGCCCTTGCCGTCGAGGTACTTGAACTCGATCTCGGCCTCGCCGCTGCCGAACAACACCAGATCCTTGATCTTCTGCGGCAGACTTTCGAACGGCGCCTCGATGTCGAACTTGGCGTGCCGCGCCAGCGATTGAATCAGCTGAAAGTAGTAGGCGTTGCGGCGGTCCCAGCCGCGTACGGCCCCGCCTGCCAGCGACAAATGCGGGTTCGCGACGATCTTTTCGGGATCGAAGAAGTCCTGAGTGCCGAGGCCGTCGCATGCGGGGCAGGCGCCCGTCGGACTGTTGAAGGAGAACAGCCGCGGCTCCAGTTCGCTCAGGGAGTAGTTGCAGATGGGGCATGCGAATTTGTCGGAGAACACCAGTTCGGCGCGCTCCGCATCGTCCATGTAGGCGATCCGCGCCACTCCCTGGCCGAGCCGCAGGGCGGTCTCGAAGGATTCCGCCAGCCGCTGACTCAATTCGGGCCGCACCTTGAATCGATCGACGATGGCCTCGACCGTATGCTTGCGGCGCACGTCGAGCTTGGGCGCCTGATCAAGTTCCACCACCCTGCCGTCGATGCGGGCGCGCACGAAACCGCCCGCCTGCAATTCCTCCAGCAGTTCGGCGTGTTCCCCCTTGCGCTCGGCGATGGCGGGTGCGAGCAGCATCAGGGCGGTCCCTTCCGGATGCTGGAGAACGGCGTCGACCATCTGACTCACCGTCTGGGCGGCCAGATCGATGTGATGATCGGGGCATCGCGGCGTGCCTGCGCGGGCGTACAGCAGCCGCAGATAGTCGTAGATTTCCGTGACCGTGCCTACCGTGGAGCGCGGATTGTGCGAAGTGGATTTTTGCTCGATCGAGATCGCGGGCGACAGGCCCTCGATGGTGTCGACGTCGGGCTTTTCCATCATCGACAGGAATTGCCGTGCGTAGGTGGACAGCGACTCGACGTAGCGCCGCTGGCCCTCCGCATAGATGGTGTCGAAGGCGAGCGAGGACTTGCCGGAGCCCGACAGGCCCGTGAATACGATCAATCGATCGCGCGGCAAGTCGAGATCGATGTTCTTCAGGTTGTGTGTCCGGGCGCCCCGGATGCGGATATTTTGCATTTAACCAACTACTATACCCGTCGCGTCAAGCGCCGGTGAACGCCGTCCATGGCCGGCCGGCCGCGGGACGGCGGCGGCCCGGACAATGGGCGATTTCTGCATGAGCGCGGCGTTTAGAGCCCGTATTGGGGCAGGCCCCTGCGTGTACAATACCCACCATTCAATTGTTTCTTGAGGGGAATGCAATGGCGCGCGGTGTAAATAAGGTCATTTTGGTGGGCAATCTCGGTGCCGACCCGGAAACCCGCTCCATGCCGAGCGGGATGACGGTCACGAACATACGGATCGCCACCAGCGAGTCATGGAAGGACAAGTCCTCCGGCGCGCAGCAGGAACGCACTGAATGGCACAACATCGCCCTGTTCGGCCGCCTGGGCGAAATCGCCGCGGAATACCTGCGCAAGGGCTCACAGGTGTTCGTCGAGGGCAAACTGCGCACCCGAAAATGGCAGGACAAGCAGGGAAACGATCGATATACCACTGAAATCATCGCCGACAACATGCAAATGCTGGGTGCGCGCGCAGGCGGTGCGGGCGGCGGCGCGACGGGCGGGGCCGTCGCGGCGAGCGGCGCGCCGCCGCGGGATGATTATGATCAATCCCCGGCGCCCGCGGGCGGCAAAGAGGACTTCGACGACGACATCCCGTTCTAGCGAACCCCCTGGCGGCGATTCTAAATGCCGCCCTTTGCGCGCAGCACGTCCAGCTTCTCCATGGCATCCGCGGGCTTCAAGGAAGCAGCCTTGGCGTAGAGCTTGCGGGCCTGGTTCAGGTTCGAGGACTTGTCGAGCAACAGCAGACCGTTGGCATATTCCATCAACGCAATGGGCGAATTCGGTGCGAGCTTGATGGCGCGCTGGAAATGCCGCAGAGCCTCGTCGCCCGACGCATCATAGGTCAGACGGGCGGCAAGTGCGCCGAGCTTGCCGATGATTTCCGTGTGGTAGAGCCCCATGGCGATGTGCGCTTCGGCGTGCCTTGGCTCAAGCTTCAAGGCGAGCTCCAGGTGCTCGCGGACACGCCCCGCCAGCCCTTCGGCCAGCGCCTTGAGAATGGAAATGCGCTGGCTGTAGCGGCCCATGACCAGCGCCAGGTTGTAATGGGCGTTGGCATAGTCGGGCAGCTCAGAAACGGCCTGTTCGCCCCGCTTCATGGCATTTTCCAATATCTTCAGGACCCCGCCATCGTTTGGTTTCGGATAGAGGGAGTAGACCGCCGCGGCCTTGTTGGCGACCGATGCGCCGAGTGCACCCAACTCCTGGCCGTGAGCAATCGCCTTTAAAAAGCCGCCGGCGTGATACTCAGCCCAAGCTTTTTGCAGCCTGGCGGCGGTGTGCTCAGGCCCGCCGTATTGCTCGACCCAGGAGCCGAAGCTCGGATGTTTGACAGCGAGCCGTGAAACGAGCTTCTCATCCGGATAAGGCTCCAGATCCGTCTCATGCAACCGCTGCCACGTTTCCTTAAGGCCCGGCTCGCCGCGTTGCGACGCGCTCTTGGCGGCGGCGCCCCCGCCCGCGGCCCTCTTTCCGGCGCTCCCAGTGGAGTGTCTCATCGCCATCTCCTATTCGATTGCGGCAAGTACGCATCGCAAAATATCCCGACTCGTACTTATATACGCAGGTCGCTCTCAAATGCCCATACGGGTAACTACGGATCCGCGGCACATGCCGCCAAAGGGGAAGGAAATGGCAACGAAGAAACGTTCTCGCAAGACGGCGCGCGGCGCCGACTCGAGCGCACAGGCACAGATGCTTTGCGCACTGCACCAGGTATGGCTCGCGGGCCTCGGTGCGGTTTCGAAAGCCCAGCATGGGGCGCCGAAGATGCTCGATGACTTGATCAAGGAAGGTGCACGCTTTCAATCCGATACGCGCGGTGCGGCCGAGGAGACCCTTCGCGGCCTGCTGGGCAGTGTGCAAAGCCGCATCAACGCCGGCGTCGGGCAGGTACGCGGGCAGGCCAAGGATGCGCTGGAGAATCTCGAGCAGATATTTCAGAGTCGCGTTCATCGTGCGCTCTCGCAGCTGGGCGTGCCGAGCGCCGTCGAAGTCGAAGCTTTGAGCAAACGGGTCGATATCTTGAACAGGAGCATCGACAAGCTGGGAGCTCGGAAGCCTGCGGCGAAGCGGCATGTGGGCGGAGCGCGCAGGGCGGCGGCATAGTACGTGCTGACCGTGGAGCCTGCACGGCAGCCGCGCCGGAGCGGAACCGTGAAATTGGGCATGGCGCTCGCAGGCGGTGGGCCGCTCGGTTTTTTTTACGAGCTGGGTGCGCTGCACGCAGTCAGTGAAGCGATCGAGGGCCGCGCATTGACTGAGTTCGACGTCTATATCGGCGTGAGTTCCGGTGCGCTCGTGGCCGCCGCGCTGGCGAACCGCTTGGATACCACTGCGATGGGCTCGATCTACATCAAGGATGAGGTCGTCGGCCTGCCGTTCTCGCCGGGGATACTGCTGCAACCGGCGGTGGGGGAGTATCTGCGCCGTATCGCGCAGCTGCCCAAGTCTCTGGCGCACGTTGCGCGCCGGGTCGCGAAGGATCCGATGCGAAACGCGTGGTCGGTGGCCATGAGTTCGATCGGCAGCCTCCTGCCGACGGCACTGTTCGACAACAAGCCGCTGGAACGTCATTTACGCTCGATATTCGGCGCGGCCGGCCGCACCGACGATTTTCGCAAGCTTTCGTCGAAGCTGTACGCGGTTGCCACCAATCTGAACACGGGCGAGTCGGTGGCCTTTGGCGCAAGCGGATTCGAGAAGGTCCCCATATCGCGTGCGGTGCTGGCGAGCTGTGCATTGCCCGGCTTGTACGCGGCGGTCGAGATAGACGGCAATCACTACGTGGATGGGGCCTTGATCCGCACCATGCACGCTTCGCTGGCGCTCGAAGAGGGCTGCGATCTGGTGATCTGCGTCAATCCGCTGGTGCCCTTCACGAAGTCGCGGGCCGCAGGTTCGGCCCACTCCAATTTGGCGGATCTGGGCTTGCCGGCGATTCTGGGGCAGACGTTTCGTGCGTTGATCTATTCTCGCATGCAAGTCGGCATGGCCGCATACGGCGCGCGCTTTCCGGCCGCCGATACCATTTTGCTGGAGCCCGACCGCGACGACGAGCGGCTGTTCTTCACGAATGTGTTTCGGTACGCCGGCAGGGGGCGGTTGGCGGAGCATGCCTACCAATGCACGCGGCGCGATTTGCTGGCCCACGCCGGCTCGTTGGCGCCCCTTCTCGCGCGTCATGGGCTGCGGCTCAATGTCGACGTGCTGCGCGACCGGCGGCGCCGCTTCGCGTGGGCGGCAGAAAAGCGCAAAGCGCACATGCGCGCCACCGCAACCCGGCTGAGTCGCGCGTTGAGCCGGATAGAGGGCCTACTGCGCGAGTAGCCGATCGGCGGCCTTCTCGGCGATCATGATGGTGGGAGCGTTGGTATTGCCGCCGATGAGCCGCGGCATGACCGAGGCGTCGACGACCCGCAGCGCCTGCACCCCGCGAACACGTAGATCGCCGTCGACCACCGAGCGCGTATCGCTGCCCATCCGGCAGGTGCCCACCGGATGGTAAATCGTCTCGGCCTTGCGCCTGATCATGTCCTCGACGGCGCCGCGCGCAGCGATGCCCGCGCCGGGGAACACCTCCCTGCCCCGGAAGGGCGCAAACGGCGCCGCGGCGATGATCTCGCGCGAGATGCGTATTCCTTCCAGCAGCACCTCAAGGTCGGGGGCGGCGCTTAAGTATCCCGGCTGGATTCGCGGCGCAGCCTCTGGGCTTGCCGAGCGCAGCAACAGGCGCCCGCGGCTGCGCGGCCGCAGCACGCACGCGTGGATGGTGAAGCCGTGGCCCTGGAGCCGGTTCCGGCCGTGATCATCGAGCTGCGCGGGGACGAAGTGCAATTGAACATCGGGCCGCACATCCGGCGCGAGGGCAGAGCGAACGAAGGCGCCGGCCTCCGCCACGTTGCTGACCCCGGGCCCCGACCGCGTCAGCAGATAGCGCAGGGCAACGGCCATCTCCTGCCAACCCTTCAGATCATAGGTGATCGGACGGGTGCACTTGTTCAGAGTGCAGAAATCGAGGTGATCCTGCAGGTTTCTCCCGACCTCCGGCAGATCCGCAACGACCGAAATACCCAGGGCATGAAGCTCATCTGCGGCGCCGATCCCGGACAACAGCAGCAGCTGCGGCGAGCCGATCGCCCCCGCCGTGAGCAGAACCTCGCGCTCTGCGCGAGCGATGTGCGTGCGGCCGTCTTGGCGATACTCGACCCCCGTTGCGCGTGCTCCCGAGAAAAGCACACGGGTCGCCAGACAGCCCGTGCGTATCTCCAGATTGCCGCGTGCGCGAGCCGGCCGCAGATAGGCAACCGCGGTGCTGCAACGCCGTCCATTGCGTTGTGTGACCTGGTAGTATCCGACGCCTTCCTGGGAAGCCGCATTAAAATCCGCATTTCGCGGCAGTCCGCAAGCCGCGCCGGCATCGACGAACACCGCGGTCAATGGATTGCGGTATTTCAGATCTTCGACAGACAGCGGCCCCCCTACGCCGTGATACGCGCCCGCGCCCTGGGACTGATCCTCGGATTTGAGGAAGTACGGCAGGACACCCGAATAGCTCCATTGCCCGCCGGCGAGTTCCGCCCACTCGTCATAGTCCAGAGGATGGCCGCGCGTATAGCACATGGCATTGATTGAACTGCTGCCGCCGAGCACCCGCCCTCGGGGCCAATAAAGACTGCGGCCGTAGAGCCCGGGCTCGGGGTCGGTGTAGAAGCGCCAGTCGACCTTAGGATCGTTGACGAGCCGCGCGATCCCCACCGGCATATGGATGAAAGGACTCGAGTCGCGGCCGCCTGCTTCGAGAAGCAGGACACGGATATCGGCGCGAGCCGAGAGCCGGTTCGCGAGCACGCATCCTGCCGAGCCTGCGCCGACGATCACATAGTCGTAGTCGCAAAGACTCACGGAACGCTCGCGCCCGGGACCGCGGCGGGTTCGAACGGATCGACGCTGCCGCTGAAAAGCGCCTCCATGAGCCGCGTTTCGCGCTGCCGGATGGCATCGAGCAGGCGCTTGGCACCCCTCATGCGGCTAAATCCCGCGAAGCCTCTTTCCAGAAAATCCTGAAGCGCGCCGAAGCCGGCGGCGTGGGCCGGTCCGTGAGCGATGCGCAATGCCGTCGCTATCCAGGAACGTCGCACCAAGCGATCCAGATCCTCGCCGACGTCGATGAGCAGATCGATCTGGCGCCGCCGAGCGTCCGCTCGGCCGACCTCGCGGTACGCGGCCGAATAGGAAGTGCCGGTTACGGGGCCTGCACCCATGTGCTTCGCCATCGCCTGGTCGAGCTCTTCGCTGAGCAGTTGCAATGTGAGGGCACGTTGCAGCACCTCCAACGCCGAGTCGGGCAGCACACGCTTGAATCGGCTCCAGACTCGAAGAAGATCGCCATCGCGCCGCGAAAAATCCTGCGGCCCATAGAGGTCGGTCAAGAAGAACTCCACCGCCTCGCCGCAGCGCTCATCGGTGAGCAGGTCCTCATAGGTCCGCGCGAGCCTGCCTGCCTGCCAGGCACGCAGCTTGCGCAGATTCTTCGCGACCTCCGGCGCCTCTGCGGTGCGCGAATCGAGCGCAGCCCTACGCCGCAGAAGCTCCTGCGAATCCAGCATGGGGTCCGTGCGCGTCATGCCACCGCATGCAAGTGCCGTGCGCCGCCCTTGCGGCCGCCCGCCAACTTGTTGACGTTCGCGTTGAGTTTCTCGACGCGTCGGCCGAGCGACTCGACGTCCCCGGCGCTTGGAACGCCGATCTTCCCCAGCGCTTGCTGCACGCGGGTCTGAAAGATCCTTTCCATGTCGTCCATGGCGTCGCCCGCATGCCTGCGGATTTGAGCCACTCGTGAGTCGACCCCCGCCTTCACGTCGCCGAGCGCCTTCTCCGCCGTGCCCCGCGCAGCGGACTGGACGCGGGCTCCCTCCGCCACCAATTCCTGCAGCAATTGAGGGGCGCCATTGCCTGCTTTGGACACTGCGCCCAGGCCTGCCAGCCAAATCTGATGCATCGTTTCGAGCATACGTTGCTGCGCCGTGCCCGGCGCCTTGCGGAGCTTGTGCGATTGTCTCTTCGTGGCCATGTCTTTCCCCTTGTATGAGCGATGGGAATCGATCGAAAGTACAGATTTCCAAGTATCGGAGGCGGTGCGGCCGTTGGGAATTCGTACTTACCGAAAGGCGATAGGGTACGCGCCCGGTCGATGGCGTCAGTCGCGAAGGGCGGCGCCGCCGAGCAGCACCAGGAACACCAGGCGCTCGAATTCCATACCGATCAGCTTGACCAGCTCGGCAGGCTCTTTGATGAGCTCCCGGTCGGCGATCACGCCGAAGTGCACCTGTCCGTTGTAGGTGAGCATGCTGACGCCGGTGCCGATGTCGCCCGCCTGCGGCACCCAGAACAGAATTTGCGAGATGGGCGCGCCGGCCAAGCGAAGCCCGGTGTTCGGTCCGGGCAGATTGGAGGCGACGAGGCTCGCCTTCGCGCTGAATAGCGCGATCGCGGGTTCCTCCACGGATTCCGGAAGACTGCCGATCAACGCCAAAAGCCCAAGGGTCACAAGCGCCTGCGGCGAGGACTTCAGCTTTTGCATGCTCGTGCGTACGGCGTACAGGCGCTCCAGCGGATGACGAATTCCGATGGGCAGATCGACGAAGACCAGTCCGAAGCGGTTTCCCATGACGGGACGGGCATCGGTGCCGCTGCGCAGATTTACCGGCACGGTCGCCCGGATCGTGATGCCTGCAACCGCATCGCCATGCGCCTGCAAATAGCATCCCAGTGCGCCTGCCAGCGTGGAGACCAGTACATCGTTGATCGTGCAGCCGAGCACCCGGCCGATAGTCTGAACTTCCTCGAACGACAATGGATCGGCCCAAGCGGCCCTGCGAATGCCGGACAGAGGCGCCTTGAGCCGGGTCGGCGGGTCGTCGGCGAGCAACCCGATGTGCGCCAGTTCGCCCGCAATTCCGGCGGCCTGCTGCACCAGCGCCGATGCTTCTCCGGGATGCAGGGCGTAACGCAGAGTTCTCTCCGCGAGCTGCGCACCTTCACGCAGTGTGCCGGAGATGAGCTCGGGCAACCATCCGCCTGCTATACCGGTGCAGGGCGGCGCAGCGGCAGACCGCCGCCGTCGTGGATTCGGCGAGCCGCCGGCGTGGATTTCGGCATCGGCGAGCGCAAGCAGGACTTGGACGAGCGCAATTCCGTCGGCATAGGCGTGATGAATCCGCACAATGATCGCGCTGCCGGACGCGTAGCGCTCAATCAGATGGAAAGTCCATAAGGGTCTTCCCGTATTGAAGGGCGTGCTCGCAAGCTCGCCGACGAGCGCCTCGATCTCACGCTGGCCGCCGTGCCCCGGCAATGCGTGGGACAAGACATGATCGTCGATGTCGAATTGCGCCGACTCAACCCAGCTGCCGCCGAGCTTGTTCAGGACCGGAACGCAGCGAAAGCGCTCGAAAGCCAAGAATCGCCGCTTCACCAGGTCCCGCAATCGGGAGCGCGTGAGGCGATCGCTCAATGTGATGAGACCCACGATCATCATCGGATTGGTGGGCCGATCCATCAACAGCCACGCTCGATCCACACCCGTCAGGCGCTCGCCGGCCGTCATACGTTCAGTACTCTCGGTTAACCACGATACGAAAACGCCCCGATCGAGTGTACCGTAACTGGATTGCAAGCTGCCGGATATAAGGGATATGGCCTATCTGATCACTGGCGGTACCGGTTTCATCGGCCGCCATTTCGTCGCCGAGATAGTCGATCGCGGCGAGCCTGTACACATTCTCGTCAGACCCGGATCGCGCGGGCGCCTGGAACGGATCGTGCGCGATCTGGGTCCGCGCGGCAGTCTCGTCGCAGCGATCGAGGGCGATCTGGGCGCGGACATGCTGGGTCTTGCGCAGGAAACTCGCGACAAGCTGCGCGGCAGCATCCGGCATTTCGTACATCTCGGCGCGCTCTACGATCTCGACGCCGACGCGCAGGCGCTCGAGCGCAGCAATGTCGAGGGAACCCGTCATGCCCTTGACCTCGCGCATGACCTCAAGGTCGATTGTTTCCATCTGGTCAGTTCGGTGGCCGTCGCGGGACGTTACCGCGGCACGTTCACCGAGGACATGTTCGCGCAGGCCCAGAATCTCGATAACCCATACTTTCGCAGCAAGCACGAATCAGAGGCGCTGGTGAGGCTGAGCTGCAAGGTACCGTGGAGAGTTTACCGCCCCGGGATGGTGGTCGGGCACTCGGCGAGCGGCGCAATGGACAAGATCGACGGACCTTACTACCTCTTCAAACTGATTCAAAGAATCCGCGACAGCGTCCCGCATTGGTTGCCTCTGATCGGATTCGAAGGGGGGCACATCAACCTGGTTCCGGTCGATTTCGTGGCGCGCGCCCTCGCGCATCTCGTTCACCTGCCGGGGCAGGACGGCAAATGCTTTCATCTGACGGATCCCGTGGATCGGCGCATCGGCGAGACGCTCAACATTTTTGCGAAAGCCGCGCATGCGCCGATGATGAGCCTGCGGCTGCAGCCCGGACTGCTTCAGGTGCTCGGGGCGGCGGCGGGCGCCTCCGGTCAGTTGCTGCGGCCCGTGCGCCATCTATTCGACCAGGTCCTGGATGAATTCGGCATTCCGAAACCCGTGTTCGAGCTCTTGAACTATCCGACGGTGTTCGATGCCGCGGGCACCCATGACTTGCTGCTTGGCGCCGGGATACAGGTTCCGCGGCTCGAGGACTACGCATGGCGGCTTTGGGATTACTGGGAACGCTGCCTGGATCCCGATCTGCACGCGGCCCGAAACTTGCGCGACGCGGTCCGGGACAAGACAATCTTGATCACGGGCGGCTCCTCGGGTATAGGCCGCGCGACGGCCGTACGGCTCGCAGGGGCGGGGGCGAATGTGATCATCGTCGCGCGCGACCCAGAGAAGCTTGCGCGCGTCGCCGCCGAGATCGAAACGAGCGGCGGCCGTGTCGCCAAGTACAGTTGCGATATCGCGGATCCGCAAGCCTGCGAGCGGCTGATTGCCGAGTTGCTCGCGGCGAACGGGCGCATTGATATACTCATCAACAACGCCGGCCGCTCCATCAGGCGCGCCGTCGAGAACAGCTACGGCCGGATGCACGACTACGAACGGCTGATGCGCATCAACTATTTCGCCGCGGTACGCCTGACGCTCGGCCTGCTTCCGTCAATGGTTGCGCGCGGATCGGGCCACGTCATCGGCATTTCCTCGATCGGCGCGATCACCAATGCACCGCGCTTTTCCGCTTACAATGCCTCGAAAGCGGCGCTCGACGGGTTTTTGCGCTGCGCAGCGGCTGAGTATGTGGAACGAGGCGTACAATTCACGGTCATCAATATGCCGCTCGTGCGCACACCGATGGTGGCCCCCACGAAGATGTACGAACAGATGCCGCTCATTCAGCCCGACGAGGCCGCGGGCCTGGTATGCGCCGCGATCGTGCGCCGTCCCGAACGGCTCTGCACCCGACTGGGCGCGCTGGCGCAGGTGGTCGAGGCCCTCGCGCCGCGGCTCAACACCGTGATCATGCATGAGGGCTTCAGGATGTTTCCGGAGTCCGAAGCGGCGGGCGGATCGCGCGAGGCGGAAATGCAGCAAACGCCCGAACGGGCCGCGTTTGCCGCGCTCATGCGCGGCGTGCATTGGTAGCGTGGATCCCGGCAGAGAAGGTCATACAGTGGGTAAAGCCGATTCGGCAACGTTGCCTGCGCTGTTGCAGGCGCAGCGAGACGAATTCCTCGAGGAGGGAATTGCGAGCGCGCCTGTTCGCATCGAGCGGCTGAATCGGGCCCTGAATTTGCTCATCGCGAACCAGGCGCAAATTTGCGCCGCGGTATCGGACGACTTCGGCCGGCGGCCGGCAGCGCTGACGCAGTTGATGGACATCTTTCCCTCCGTCCACGCGATCAAGTTCGCCCGGAGTCGTCTGCACCGTTGGATGCGGCCGCAACGGCGGCGATTGTCCCTGCCCATCGGAGTTCCAGGCACAAGCGCCCGTATCGTCTATCAGCCACTGGGGGTGATTGGGGTAATCAGTCCGTGGAATTTCCCCGTTTCGCTGACGTTCGGGCCGTTGGCGGGCATTCTGGCAGCCGGCAACCGCTGCCTGATCAAGCCCTCGGAACTCACGCCTGCCACCTCGGGACTGATGAGGGAACTCATCGCCCGCGACTTCGACGCGGCGGAGGTATGCGTCGTCACCGGCGGCGCCGATGTTGCGCAGGCCTTCTCGCTGCTGCCCTTCGACCACCTGGTGTTTACGGGTTCCGCGGCCATCGGCAGGCGCGTGATGGCGGCTGCCTCGCAAAACCTCGTCCCGGTCACCTTGGAACTCGGCGGTAAATGCCCCGCGGTCGTCGGCCGGTCCGCAACCCTCCCGCGCGCCGTGGATCGCATCCTCACCGGCAAACTCGTCAATGCCGGACAGATGTGCCTGGCGCCGGATTATGTCTGCATCGCGCAAGAGTCGCTCGACGCATTCGTGCAGGAAGCACGCGCATGGTCGAGTGGCGCATATCCCGCTCTGCCGGACAATCCCGATTACACCAGTATGGTGAGCGAGCGACACGCCCAGCGGGCGCGCGACCTGCTCGACGACGCACGCGCCAAGGGCGCAACCGTCGTCGCACTGGCCGAGGCGCCGGCACGGCCGGATTCGCCTCGCATCATCGAGCCGGCGTTGCTCATCGGCGTCACGGACGAGATGCGAATCATGCAGGAAGAGATCTTCGCCCCCCTGCTGCCGGTGTGCACGTACCGGCAGTTCGACGAAGCCGTCGCCGCCATTGTGCGCCGCGAGCCGCCCCTGGCGCTGTATTACTTCGGGTACGATGCGGCCGAAGAGAATGCGATCGTCGGCCGCACGCGCTCGGGTGGCGTGACCATCAACGATGTGGCGATGCATTTCCTCGCCGAGGAACTGCCGTTCGGCGGCATCGGCGCAAGCGGCATGGGCGCCTATCACGGCGAGCACGGATTTCGGCGCTTCTCGCATGCACGCCCGGTGTTTCGCCAGACCCGCTTGGACGTGTCGGGGTTCCTGGGACTGCGTCCGCCGTACGGTGCGCGGCTGCGGCGCAGCCTGCGCTTGTTGATTTCCTAGGCGGCGCGCGACTTTTCATCCTGCGCAAGGGGAGGAATGTGCGTATACCGATGATATTCGTTTAAGATTCGGACGCAGGTAGCCAAGACTAGGGGAGTACCAGGTATGCGGACGCAGAGCTGCACAGGTTGCGGATCCTCGGCGGCAAGGGAGTATCAGGGTGTCAGAACCACGCTGGGAACCTGGGTCAAGGCCATCTGCCGCGCCTTGGAGGCCGCGGGATGCGACAGCGTCGCGCTGCTGACCGAGGCCGGTTTCGATCTCAAAGCGCTCGACGGCCCCACAGCACGCTGCCCGCTGACCCATACCGCCCGCTTGTGGAAAATCGCGGTGGCGGCCACCGGCGACCCGGCATTCGGGATCAAGGTCGCCAGCCACATCAAACAGACGACCTTCCATGCGCTCAGCTACGGACTGTCCGCGAGTTCAACGCTCAAGGAAGCCTTCGAGCGGGTGCAGCGCTACTGCCGCGTGGCGAGCGACGCCATCGAATATGAATTTTGGCGCAGCGGCGCCGAGTATCACTTCGTCATCGAACCGGCCGACGACGTAACCGACGAATCGGTCGACGCCCTGGTCGCCGCACACCTGCGGATGTGCCGTTCGTTGATCGGGCATGATTATTCGCCCATACGCATCGAGTTTCGCCGCGGGCGGCCCGCCGAAACCGGGGTCTTCGAGAGCCTGTTGCGCGCCCCATTGCAGTTCGGCGCGGCGCGCACGCGATTGGTGTTCGACGCCGAGTCCATCGAGCGCCCGCTCGACGGCGGCAATCCGGAATTGGCGCGGCAACACGATGCGATCGCGGCGCAGTACCTCGCGCAGATCGAGCGCGACAACATTCAAGGACGGGTTCGGGACGCACTGAGGCAGCGGCTTGCGCAGGGCGAGCCGTCGCAGGAGGATGTCGCGGAACTTCTCAACATGAGCGCCCGTACGCTGCAGCGCAAGTTGGGCGACGGAGGCACCACCTACAAGGAGATTCTCGACGAGACACGCCGCGTATTGGCCCTGGCCTACCTGAGCGCGCCGCGGCACACGGTCAGCGATGTGACTTATTTGCTGGGGTTCTCGGCAGGCAGTTCCTTTACACGCGCTTTTCGCCGCTGGACGGGCCAGTCGCCGTCCGATTGGCGCGCGCGACTTCAGCCGGCGGTGCCCAGCGAGGTTTCCAACTCGTTGGCCAGCGCGATGAGCCGCGGCCGCACCCTCTCCAGCAGGAACTCCTTCGACACCATGTAGGCCGGCGCGCCGCAATTGATCGCCATCGGCGGCAGACCGCCGCCCGGGCGCACGGGAATGGCGATTGCATTGACGTCCTTCTGCCAGTCTCCGAAGGAAACGCACACTCCGAGTTCGCGGATGTCGCGCAGCGCCTTCGCCACCCCGCGCTGCAGGTCGGGCCAGCGCGCGGGTTCGGCCAGCCCGCGCACCCGTTCCATGATGTCGTTGCGCTCGGCTTCCGATACCGCCGTCAAGTAAGCGCGGCCCATCGCCGAGGCGGCGATCTGTATGCGTGCACCGCTGTCCAGACTCAGGGTGACCGCGGCCGACCCGCGCACCGCATCGATGTAGATCATCGAGAGCCGATCGCGGCTGCCGAGGCTGACCATGCACTGGCCGAACTCCGCCAGCTCCTGCATCAGAGGATGCGCGAGTTTGCGGATGTCAAGCCGCGACAGCATGGCGCTGCCCAGGCTCAAGGTCGCCGTGCCGAGACTGTACTTGGCGCTCTCCTCGACGTAGACCAGATAGCCGAGCGTCGTGAGAGTGTGCGTCAGTCTCGATACCGTGGACTTGGCAAGACCCGAGCGCCGGCTGAGCTCCTGATTGCCGAGCATGCGATCGCCATGACGAAAGCATGCCAATACCTCGAGGCCGCGCGCGAGGGCCGTGACGAAGTGGCGGTCCTTGAGCGGCGGCTTGCCCCTTTTTGCGGATTGCAGCTTATGGGGTCTGTTCATTGACAAGCTCCGGCAGGCGTACTCATAATTTTGCACGAATTCAGAATTAAATTCTGTAGTGCGGAATTAGCGGCGGAACAATCGTCCCGGGCGGTAATCATGCGTCTTGAGTTCACCGACGAAGAACAGTCGTTCCGGGAGGAGGTGCGCGGCTTTCTGCGTGAAAATCTCTCTCCCGCCATCAGCGAAAAAGTGCTCAACGGCTACGAACTGGGCCGTGAGGACATATTGGAGTGGCAGCGCCGCCTGCACCGGCGGGGCTGGGGCGGCATGGGCTGGCCCAAGGAATTCGGCGGTCCCGGCTGGAACTCGGTGCAGCAATACATTTTCGAGGAGGAGTCGGCCCTGGCAGGGGCTCCGCGCCTGATTCCCTTCGGAATCAAGATGGTTGCGCCGGTGATCATGACATACGGTAGCGTCGCTCAACAGCAGCGGTTCCTGCCGAAAATCAGCGCCGGCGAGGAGTGGTGGTGCCAGGGATATTCGGAACCCGGGGCGGGCTCGGATTTGGCGTCGCTGAAGACCCGCGCAGTGCTCGACGGGGACGCCTACATCGTCAACGGCCAAAAGACCTGGAACACCCTCGGTCAGTATGCCGATTGGATATTCTGCCTGGTGCGCACCGACTCCAGCGCCAAACAGCAGTCCGGCATCACGTTCTTGCTGATCGACATGAGGAGCCCCGGCATCACGGTGCGGCCCATCACGCTGCTGGACGGCGGCCATGAGGTCAACGAGGTGTGGTTCGAAAACGTGAGAGTGCCGGTGGAGAACCGGGTAGGGGAAGAGAATCGCGGCTGGACCTACGCCAAATTCTTGCTCGGTCACGAGCGCACCAACATTGCCGGCATCGGCGGCGCCAAGCGCGAGCTCGCGCGTCTGAAGCGCATCGCATCGCAGGAGCGCCTGCAGGGCCGTGCGCTGATCGAAGACCCGCTGTTCGCGGCGCAGATCGCGCAGGTGGAAGTCGATCTGTGGGCGCTCGAGATCACCAATCTGCGCGTACTGTCCGCAGAGCGGCGCTCTGCTGCGCCGGGCCCCGAGGCGTCGATTCTCAAGATCAAGGGCACCGAGATCCAACAGAGCATTTCCGAACTTCTGATGCGCGCCGTCGGTCCCTATGCATTGCCGTTTCGCCGCGAAGCGATGGAGGCGGGCTGGCAGTTCGATCCGGGCCGCGAGCCTCCAGGTCCGCGCTACGCTGCGACATTGGCCGCCGCGTACTTCAATCAGCGCAAGCTGTCGATTTTCGGCGGCACCAACGAAATTCAGAAAAACATCATCTCCAAGATGGTCATCGGTCTCTAGAAGGAGCAGCCCTTGAACTTCGAATTCAGCGACGAACAGCGGCAGCTGCATGAGGTCGTGGAACGCTACCTCGGCGAGCAATACCGCTTCGATCGCTTTCCGTCGATCAAACGCTCGTCCGCCGGATGGGACCCGCAGGTATGGCGCGGTCTAGCTGAGCTGGGCGTGCTCGCCATCACCGTGCCGACGGCGCAGGGTGGGCTTGGATTCGGACCCTTGGAGACCCTCGCCATGATGGGCGACTGCGGCCGCAGCCTGCTTGCTCGAGCCGGTGCTATCGAGCGCGGTCATCGCCACCGCGGTTCTGCGCGCCTTTGCAAGCGAAGCGCCGGCCGCGCAACTCCTGAGCGCGATGGCAACCGGCGAGAGGATCGCGGTGCTCGCGCACTTCGAGAGCGACGCGCGATTCGAAAGCAGGTGGGTGACGACGCGCGCGCGCAAGGCCGGCGAGCGCTATAGACTCGACGGGCACAAGGGCGTGGTGATGCACGCCGGAGCCGCCGACACTCTGCTGGTGTCGGCGCGTACCTCGGGCGAGGCGGGCGACGCTCAGGGGGTGTCGCTGTTTCTAGTACCGCGCACGGCGGCCGGAGTCGCGCTGGATGTCTATCCCACGGTCGACGGTCAGCGAGCCGCCGATGTGTATCTGAAGGCAGTCGAAGTGCCCGCGACGAGCCGACTGGGACCCGAGGGCGGTACATTGGCGGCGGTCGAAGCGGCGCTCGACATCGGGCTTGCCGCGCTGTGCGCCGATGCGGTCGGCGTCATGCAGGCGCTGGTGGACGCGACCATCGAGTACGTGCGCGTGCGCCAGCAGTTCGGCCAGCCCATCGGCCGCTTTCAGGCTCTGCAGCATCGCATCGCCGACATGCTCATTCATCTCGAGCAGGCGCGCTCGATGAGTTATCTTGCGGCGCTGCGCTGCGCCGCGGAGGATGTCGCGGAGCGCCGCCGCGCCTTGTCTGCCGCCAAGGCGGTGATCGGCCAGGCCTGCCGTTTCGTCGGGCAGCAGGCGGTGCAATTGCACGGCGGCATGGGCATGACCGACGAACTCATCGTCAGCCATTGGTTCAAGAGGCTCACCGGCGCGCAACTGATGTTCGGCGACAGCGATATGCACTTGCAGCGTTACGCTGCGCTCTCGCGCCCATGAGTCAATGGCGATGCAAGGCGGTGGTGGCGCGCGAAGTCGGCGCGCCGCCCGTGGTCGAGCAGATCGAGGTTGAAGCCCCGCGTCACGGCGAGGTGACCATTCGCCTCGCTGCATGCGGCGTATGCCACAGCGATCTGTCGGCCAGCAACGGGACGATAGCCTATCCGCTGCCCTTGGTGCTCGGCCATGAGGGAGCGGGCACGGTCATCGTCGCCGTGGGCGAGGGGGTCGGCCGTTTTGCGGTGGGCGACTCGGTGGTCAGTTCCTTCGTCAGCATGTGCGGGCGCTGCCACTATTGTCAGACGGGCCGCCCGCAGCTCTGCGTTCAATCCCTGCAGTCCTTGTACACCCTGCCGGACGGCAGTGTGCGGACGCGCGATCGCGCGGGAGCCGCTCTGAATGTCTTCTGCGGCTGCGGCGTCATGTCCGAATACGCCACGCTGCACGCCGACAACGTAATCAAGATCGACAAGCAGATGCCGCTCGACCGGGCCGCTCTCATCGGCTGCGGCGTCATGACGGGCGTGGGCGCGGCGGTGAACACCGCGCGCGTCGAGCCGGGCTCGACGGCGGTGGTGTTCGGTTGCGGCGGAGTCGGACTCAATGCCGTCCAGGGCTGCGCGATCGCCGGGGCGGGGATGATCGTCGCGGTCGACACCGGCGATTCACAGCTGCAACTGGCCAAGAAATTCGGCGCAACTCACACCTTCAATGTCTCGGGGCAGGAGAACCCCGGCAAGACGCTGTACAAGCTTACCGGCGGCGGCGCCGACTATGCCTTCGATTGCGTGGGCTCGGGCAAGATCTCCGAATTGGCATGGGGCGTACTACGCCGCGGCGGGACGGCGGTGATCGTAGGTATCGCCGCCGCGAAGGAGCAGATCACCCTGAATGCGCAGCAGGTCGCCATCAGCGAGAAGACATTGACCGGCAGCTACTATGGTTCGGCGCGTCCGAGCCAGGATTTTCCGCGCTTGATCGGCCTATACCGCAGCGGCAGGCTGAAGCTCGACGAACTGATCACACGCACCTACCCGATCGACGAGGCGCCGCAGGCTTTTGCCGATTTGACGCGGGGCCGAGAGGGGCGCGGGGTCATTCTCTTCGGCGCGGGGCTGAACACCGGATGAGTCCGGATTCCTCGGCACTAGCCCTCGCGGGGCGTCCCGAGGAGCGGGGGTGTCTCCAACGATTTGGTGAACATCAGGCGCTGCCGGCGGAACTCCGGATCCGTCGCGAGCCGGCGCAAGCCCGCCAGCCCCTCCTCGAGTTTTCGTCCCCCGCCGTTAGCGTGGTAGATGAGCTGTTTGTTTGCCGTCGCTTGTGGCGATACGCGGTTGACGAACGTGTCGCGACGCGCCGCCGAGTAGCGATCCAGCACTTCGTCGTCGGCGCGCTGCAGAACGACCGCGGCCAGCGCCGGATAAAGCGCATAGCTGTCGAATAGGCCGGATGTCAGGCCGAGACCGCCGGTTGGATTGGTCACATGCGCGGCATCGCCGGCCAGCAGGACGCGCCCGACCCGATATCGCTGCGCCGAGCGCTGGTGCATACGGTAGGGGGATGCTCGTTCGAGTTCATAGGGGCCGTGGCCCGGCGCTATGGCGTCAAACACCTGCGGCAGCCGCTCGAGGAAAGTCTCCTCCGCAAGCCTTGCGTCCTCCATGTATGTGCAGCGCCACAGACCCTTATCGTTCAAAATCGCGATCACCGCGCCGCAACGATCGTCGATCACGAACGTCGCGCGCGCGTAGCCGTGGCGCTCGAAATCGTAATAAACATTGGTGGCCACGAACCGCTCCGGCCAGGTCGTTCCGTCGAAAGAGAGGCCGAGCAGGCGGCGCACCGTGCTCCCTGCGCCGTCGGCGCCAATGACCCACTTGGCGCGCAGTTCCTGCGTTTCGCCGTCCGCCAATACAGTCAGCGTCACACCTTCGGCATCCTGGGAAAGATTCTCAAGCCGTGCGCCGAATCGGACAGTCGCGTTCGAAAGTCCTTTCAGCCGATGCATCGCAATTTCCGCCAAGAGATGCTGGCCCAGATGCAGATTGTAGGGATGCGGCGTGTGGCCCTCGAGAATCTCCATCGAATAGAGAATGCGCTCGCCGGTGCGTCGGACGAGGTATGTGTAGTCCTGCTTGCGCACGCCGGCGGCTTCGGCTTCTCCCAGTATCCCCAAACGGCCGAGGCCGCCGAGGACCGACCAGAAGTACACCGCAGCCCGCGGGGAGTCGACGATCTGCGACTCGGCCTCGATGATGGCCACACGTACTCCTGCTTGTGCCAGGCCGAGAGCGCTGATGAAGCCGACCGGTCCGCCGCCGATGACTATCACATCTTCCATCCGGCACTATTCCTTCATCGGCGCCGGATTTTGAATGAGAAGGCCGTCAACGGCGCTTGCCCAGCAGGCGCAGGATTTCCAGGTATAGCCAGACAAGGGTTACGATGAGACCGAAGGCCGAATACCACTCCATGTACTTCGGACTTCGCTGGGCGACGCCTTTGGCGATGAAATCGAAATCCATCACCAGGTTGAGCGCCGCGATGCCGACAACGAGCAGGCTGAATAAGATGCCGTAGGTCCCGCCTTCGTGGATGAAGGAGACGGGATGACCGAATAGCATCAGTACCAAATCGACCAGGTATAAGACCGCAATTCCGCCGGTCGCGGCGAGCAGACCCATTTTGAAATTCTCGGTGACCTTGATGATTTGAAAGCGGTAGGCCGCCAGCATGCATGCCAAGGTTCCCATGGTCAGGCCGACGGCTTGCAGTGCGATGCCGGGGCGCTTGGACTCGTAAAGGGCGGAGACTGCACCGATCGCGAATCCCTCAAGCAACGCGTATAGGGGAGAGGTGAAAGGGGAGACTTGCTTGTTGAAGATCGTCACCAGGGCGAGCACGAAGCCGCCGATAGTGCCGGCCCAAAGATAGATCATCACGTCGGCGACGGCGTGCGAGGCGAAGTACAGGTTCCAGACCCATCCCGCACCGATCAGCAGCATTGCGAACAGGATGCCGGTCTTGTTGATGGTACCCGACAGGGTCATCGGGTCCGCGGATTCGCCCAAGCCGTCGAAGGTCTTGACGGATAGGGCGGGGTTGCCTGACTTCAAGTCCATGTGGCGCTCTCCTATTGGGAGATGAAACTTTAGCAGCTAGTGGATCGCCGATTCAATTCATCGCAGTTTTCTTCGGCTCCGACGGGGCCTGATCTTCCAACAAATAGGCATCGAGCACCTTGCGCGCGATGGGAGCCGCGGCGGCGGCGCCGAAACCGCCGTTTTCCACCAGAACCGAGATTGCGATTTTGGGGTCATCGGCGGGCGCATACGCGATAAACCACGCGTGATCGCGCTTTCTCTCATCGGTGATCTTGGCGCGCGTACTTTCAGTCTGTTTGATCGTGAAGACCTGCGCGGTTCCCGTCTTGCCCGCAATCTTGTACTTGGCGCCGAGGCCCGCGACATAGGCGGTGCCGCCTGCGGAAGTGGCTCCCAGCATTCCATCGTAGATGACCGACCATTGATCCGAAGTCGCGATGTTGATCGGGCTCATCAGCGTGGGCTTTCGGGGCGTGATCACGTTGGAACCCGCCGCACGGGTCGCCGTCACCAGCCGCGGCGTGGCGATCAAGCGGCCTCTCTCGGCGATTTCCGCCGCGAAGTGCGCCTGCTGCAAGGGCGTGACCGTGATCGGTCCTTGGCCGATTCCCATGCTGATGGTCTCGCCCGGAAACCACACCTGATCGGCGGGACGCTTGAAGTTGTGACGTTTCCATTCCGGAGATGCGTAGAGCCCGGGCTTTTCACCGGGAATGTCGATGCCGGTCAACGAACCGTAGCCGAACGTCTTCATGAATTCGTCCATGCGCCCTATTCCCATCCGTTCGGCGACCTTGTAGAAATAAACGTCGCATGACTCGGCGATCGCCTGGCGCATGTTCAAAGAGCCGTGTTTTTTGTCGTCGCGGTACTTGTTGCTGCTGCCGCGCAGCGTGAAGAATCCCGGGCAATACTCGG
This sequence comes from uncultured Gammaproteobacteria bacterium, assembly GCA_963702735.1. Taxonomy (GTDB): domain Bacteria; phylum Pseudomonadota; class Gammaproteobacteria; order Steroidobacterales; family Steroidobacteraceae; genus Bog-1198. The sequence goes on from CAVPDW010000008.1 coordinate 249,309, forward strand.
TTTGGAGCGGAGAGATGATGCCGTACACCTGCGCGGCCAGCGCGTACAGCGGCTTGACCGTGGACCCCGGAGGATATGCGCCGCGCAGTGCACGGTTCAGAAGGGGCTTGTCGATGTTGTTTTGCAGGGCCGCGTACTCTGCGACCGAAAGACCTCTAACAAAGGCGTTGGGGTCGAAACCCGGCGTGCTGGCGAGCACAATGATGTCGCCGGTCCGCGGATCAAGCGCAACGATCGATCCGCGCTTGCCGGACAACGCCTCTTCGGCGACCTTTTGCACGCGTATATCCAACCCCAGGATCAGATCTTCGCCGGCGACGGGCGGGCGGGAACTGAGTTGCGGCGTGTATTCACCTTGTTTATCGACAGGCCTGCCCGCGGCGTTCACGAGGATTTCCTTGAATCCCGGCTGACCATGGAGTTGCTGTTCATAGGCGGCTTCCACGCCCAGCTTTCCGATGAGGCTCGTGCCTGCATACTCGGCGCTGTCGATTTGCTTCATGTCCTGTTCGTTGATGGCGCTGACATAGCCTATGGCGTGAACCGCCACGTCACGCAACGGGTAGTGCCTGGCCAGCCGCGGACGAATGTCGACACCCGAAAATTGATAACGATGGACGGCGAACATTGCCATCTCTTGGTCGGTCAGTTGCAGCTTGATCGGCACGCTCTCGTACACCTTGTGGAGCAGGACGGTGCGCCTGATATTCGAGACCTCCTCCTTGCGGAGCAATCCGATATCCACCATCTGTGCCAGCGCGGCATCGAGGGCCTGGTTGTCGCCCACTTGCTCGCGCACCAACTCGATTTGAAAGGCAGGCAGGTTGTCGGCCAATACGACGCCGTGCCGATCCAGTATCAACCCGCGGCTGGGGGGGATGGGCTCGGTGCGGATGCGATTGCCCTGAGACAGGGTCGCATAGTAATCATGCCTCAAGACCTGCAATTGGAATAGACGGCCCGCCTCGGCGAGCAACAGCACCCCTGCGATCACGGCCGCGACAACCGCCCGGACGACGAATAATTGCTTCTCGGCCCAAATATTCTTTATTCGGGTTTGACGGCGTCTCAGCATGGGTATCGGCCAGTATGCGCGGATTTCTTACGCATGACAGGTCCGCAGCGCAGTCGCAACCACATCGAGACAATTCGCCGCGCGGCGGCGGGCGGCCCAGGCCGCCCGCCCGTCAGGCCTTGGACATCGGCAGCACGTAGTGGCGCTTGCCCGTGGCGGCAAAGATGGCGTTGGCCACCGCGGGTCCAACCGGCGCCACGCCCGGTTCGCCCACCCCGGTGGGCGGCTCGCCGGACGCTACGATGTGCACTTCCACCTTCGGCATCTCGTTGATGCGCAGGACGCGATAGCCGTTGAAGTTATCCTGTTCGATCAGGCCGTCTTTCAAAGTGATCGCCCCGTACAGAACGGCCCCGAGACCGAATCCGATGCCGCCTTCCATCTGAGCGGCGATGATGTCGGGATTGATGGGAGTGCCGCAGTCGACGGCGCACACCACCCGATCGACCCTGACCTCTCCGTCCTTGTTCACGCTGACCTCGGCGACCTGCGCCACAAAGGATTTGAACGCCTCGGCCACCGCGATGCCGCGGCCCTTGCCGGGCGGCAGTGGAGTGCCCCATCCGGCCTTCTCAGCGGCGAGTTCGAGCACCGCCCTCATGCGAGGCTGCTTTTCAAGCAGATTGCGCCGGAACGACAGGGGATCCCGGCCCGCCGCATGGGCCACCTCGTCGATGAAGGCTTCGACCGCAAATGCCGTGTGCGAGCTGCCGACCACCCGCCACCACAGCACCGGCACGCCCGTCGTCGTGGTAGCGAGGTCAACCGCGATATTGGGAATGTCGTAGGCTATGTTCGCCGCGCCCTCGACCGACGTGGGATCGATCCCATCCTTGATCATGACCGCGAAGGGTCCGCCGGCCATGATCGACTGTCCGACGATGACGTGGCGCCAGCCGGTGAGACGGCCGTCCGCACTCAAGCCCGCTTCGAGCTTGTGGAAGTACATCGGCCGGTAAAGGCCGCCGTGGATGTCGTCCTCGCGCGTCCACTGCAGTTTGATCGGCGTGCCGTCGGCGCCGTATGCCTTGGCGATGGACACGGCTTCCACGATGTAGTCGGATCCGACGTTGGCGCGACGGCCGAAGCTGCCGCCGGCATACAGCGTGTGAATGCTCACCTGCGAAGGAGCCAATCCTGCCGCATGCGCGGCATTGCCCTGGTCGATGGTCTGGAACTGGTCTCCCGCCCAGATCTCGCAGGCGTTGGCGCTCAGCTTGACGACGGCGTCGAGCGGCTCCATGGGTGCGTGAGCGAGGTAGGGGAACTCGTAGGCGGCGGATACCCGATGGGCCGCCTCTTTGATCGCGCCTGCGGCATCGCCCTCCTTGCGCGCTGAACTCGCAGGCTGGTCCGCGAGTCGCCGGTACTCCTCCATGATGGCGGCGGAGCTGCGCTTCTCGGCGTTGGACTCGTCCCACTCGACATTCAGCGCATCCCGCCCCTGTTTGGCGGCCCAGAAGCTCTTCGCCACCACCGCGACGCCGCGCGGCACCTGCACCACCCTGACCACGCCCGGCACTGCCGCGGCAGCGGCGGCATCGAAGGACTTGACCGTCGCGCCGAACAGGGCAGGACGCTTCAGCAGGGCCACCAGCATGCCGGGCATCGCCAGGTCGATGGTGAACTGTGCGCTGCCGTCGGATTTGGCGGGCGCATCGACCCGCGGCGCGGTGTGGCCGATGAGCCTGAAGTCCTTGGGGTCCTTGAGCTTCACGCTTTGCGGAACGGGCAGGGCGGATGCGGCGGCCGCGAGCGAGCCGAAATTCGCATGCCGCTTGCTGGGCGCATGATGCACGACGCCTTTCTCCACCGAGAGATCCGCGACGGGTACCTTCCATTTCTTGGATGCCGCGGCGAGAAGCATCGCGCGGGCCTTGCCGCCGGCCTCGCGAAGCTGCATCCATGAATTGGACATGGCAGAGCTGCCGCCCGTCCCCTGAATGGTGCCGAAGGCGAGATTGGCGTAGCGCTTCGCATCCGCGGGCGCGCTCTCGACTTGAATCTGGGCCCAATCGGCATCGAGCTCTTCAGCGACGATGGTCGCGATGCCGGTGTATGCACCCTGGCCCATTTCTACGTGCTTCGCGATGACGGTCACGCGGTTGTCGGCGCCGATTCGCAAAAAGGCGTTGGGAATGAAGACGCCTGCGGCTCCGGGAGCGGCGGGTCCCGCGAACGCTCGACGCGCCGAGCCGCTCCACTCGAATCCGATGGTGAGCGCAACCGCGCCGGCGGCGCCCGCGTTCTTCAGAAAATCGCGGCGTGTTGAACGCAGCGCCGCGCGTGCCTTGGTGTTCATGGTTTATGCCTTGATGGAAGCCGCGGCCGCGTGAATGGCCGCGCGAATGCGTGTGTAAGTGGAGCAGCGGCAGATATTGCCGCTCATGGCGCTGTCGATGTCGGCATCGGTCGGCGCGGAATTGGTCTCCAGCAGCGCGGTTGCGGACATGATCTGGCCCGATTGACAGTAGCCGCACTGAGGCACCTGAAGCTTGACCCAAGCAGACTGCACCGCCTTTGCGGGCGCGCCGGCCAGGCCCTCGATGGTCGTGACCTTGCGGCCGGCCACCGTCGACAGCGGGGTTATGCAGGAGCGGATCGCTCTGCCGTCCAAATGCACCGTGCATGCGCCGCACAGCGCCATGCCGCAACCGAATTTGGTCCCCGTCAGGCCGGCGACCTCGCGGACCGCCCAGAGCAGGGGCATGTTGGGGTCGGCATCCAGCGTCGCGGGCTTGCCGTTGAGAAGGAATGTGGTGGACATGGTGACTCCAAACGCAGTGACTTCCAGAGTGAGGCTATCCGCGCCGGCCTGAAAGGTCAAAGGGTGGATGCGAGTGCGCTGACCATGACGTAGTAGCCATCTGGATCGTGAAGCGCAAACTCTCTGGTTCCCGTGGCGGGGTTCACGTGAGGTTCCTCGTCGAGTCGGGACACGAGTCCACGAGCTCGGTGCAGTGCCATGTCGAAGTCGTCAACACGGAAGAACAGGAGTAGCCCGTTTCCAGGTTGCGCCTTGTCCGGGCTCATCAAGGACGGATGGTCGTGCGAGCCCCACTGGTGCAGGCACAATAATACAGTTCCATCTGAGTCGCAGATCTGACCCCAATAGTCATGAGCCGGAGCCGTGCCGGGCTGCCCGAAGAGTGCTTGATACCATTTGAAGCTGGAGTGAACGTCTCTGACGCCGATGATTGTCCATATGCGCTTCATTTGTATCCCCGGTGTAACCCTCAAGCTCGGCTTGGACTGGGTGGAGAGCCCAAGCGCGGACATTGCGACCGGCCGAATACGCAACGCAGAGGGATTTTAACCCACAACAGGAACTGAGAGCGAAGAAGATCCCCCTTCGCAATTTCTCGCGGAGGGGGATCGCGTACCGAAAAGAAAACGCTAAGGCTGAAGTGATGAGGGTTATCCGGTCATCACCTGTCGACCGGTCCGTGGCAGGCGCCGACGCCCTTGTCGGTGTAAGACCCAGTCGGAGGTACCAGCGGCCATTGGCCGTTGTCCACGGGACCTTGCAATGCCGACTCGAAATGCCACGCGTAGCCATTCTGATTGAGCGTCAGGGCCATCACGCCCCAGTAGTCCCCGGTTGCCGCCACGAGATTCTCGCCGTTGAAGTTCGTGTTGCCGCTGGGATCCTCCATGTTTGTTTCGCTTGATCCGCTCGTCACAGGGGCTGTGACGATAGGATCGAGTGTCTCGCCGCCGGTGCCCACGATGAATTCCGTGATACCTCGCCGTGGATCGAATTTCCCGGAGGGATCAAGAGGGCGGTAGCGTGCGTAGAGGTGGTCATGTCCATTCAGCACCAAGTCGGCATTGTGTTCGTAGAGCAGTCGCCAAAAGGCCTGGGCGGCAATGCCCTCTGGGCTGATGCCGTTTGTGGCGCTGAACGTGGGCTGATGCCAGTAGGCGAGGGTACACGCGGCGTGGTTTTCTTCGAGATCCTTTTGCAGCCATGCAAGTTCGGCGGCAAACCAGGCGCCCGTGGTCGAACAGCCGCCCGGCTGCGTCGAGCACTCTATGTTGAGTGAGATGAGGTGCCAGGAGCCGAGATTGTACGAGTACCAGCCATCTGCGACTCCGGTTCCGTCCTGTCCCCCGTTCGTCCCCAACTCGAAGTGCCCCGCCTGTCCATCCGCCCGCGGAATGGGTTGGGGGCTGAGCTCATCGGAGGGAGTTTTGCCCGGACCGCACGCTGGGTTTGACGGGCACGGGTCCGTGATCGTAGTCATCTGAGGCTTACCCTGATTGGCATCGGCATTGGTATCGATCAGGAAGCCGTTGAAGTAGGAGAAGTAGCCGTAGCCGGCAACGCCGGTCTCGCCATGCTCGTCATAAAACTCGTGGTTGCCGGGGGCTGGCCGGCTGATCATTTTAAAAGCCCCATACGTCAAGTCGTAGGAGTTCTCAAAGTCCGAATATCGGCCTACCTGGTATTGCAGATCTCCGAGGAGCGCGACCGCGTCAGGCTTCATTGCCTCAATCTGATTCGCAGTGGCCTCCTGGGATTGGTACAGAGAGGTGCTGGTGTAGGGCGCCTTGGGGTCGGTGCAGACTTCTTTCGAAGACTCACCACTCGCCTCCTCGCCTGGTTGGCAGGAGATGTCACCAACCACCGCCAATACGGGGGACGGCCGATGCGGATTGTTGTACGGCCAAGGATTATCGTGCGCCGGCGGATTACCCCACCCATTGGGATTGATTTGATTCTGTGCCTTTGCCCCAGCTGAAAGTACCAGTACCGAGACGGCCGCTCCCATGAGCATTGCCCCTCGGAACCTTTTCCCGATGGTCTTCATGCGATTCCTCCGGCGCTTTAGATTGGTTTATGGATGAGACCAAGCATCCCATCTCTTCCTCGTTTCGTTTCCATGTCCAATGTGTGAATAAGTCATGACAATGATTTCTTCGAAGCGCCCCGCAGCGCCGATCTGCAGGCGACGCGGTGCTCAGGCGTAGCGAAACAGCGCCTTGAAACCAAAATCCATGTGATGCTGGATATGGCAGTGAAACAGCGAGAGGCCCGGCTGGTCGGCGACCAGATCCACGGTGGCGCGACCAAATGCGGGAACAATCACCGTATCCTTCATGACGCCGGCAGTGGGTTTGCCGTTGAGTTCGATAAGCTCGAATGCATGTCGGTGCATATGCAGGGGGTGAGAATCGTCGCTGCGATTGTGGAACACCAGCCGATAGCGGCCTCCCCGCCGGAACACGAATTCCCGCTCGTGCGGATATTCCTTGCCGTTGACCAGCCAGTGATTGAACCCATGGGGCCCGCCCGGCACTTTTTCAAAGACCATGTCAATGGTTTCATCCGGCGGGGGATGCGGAGCGGGCTTGCCAAAGATGGTGTAGTCCCAGCGCGCCTTCGCAGGCGCAATCCACTGCGCGCGCGGCTGTGCCTGATTGGCGTATTCCACCACGAGCCCTAAGCCGGATTGCCGCGCGGCATCGCGCAGCTCGCCCAGAACCCAAACGCCCGGCAGATTCATCTCCACGATTGCATCCACGCGCTCACCCGGGCCGATCTCAATCACATCGACGGGCCGTGGCGTGGGCACGGGATTGCCGTCGAGCGCGATCACCTGAAAATGGTGACCGAATAAACCAATGCGATGAATCTGCGAGGCGCTGGCGTTGAGCAGGTGCATCAGGACGCGCTCGCCCGGACGCACGCGCAGCGGTTCCCCCGCGCCCAGCATTTTGTCGTTAATCGAGTAAAGAGGAGCGCCGACTTCGAGCCCGTTGGGACGTTGGTCTAAAGTGGCGGGTTTTTCGGGCATCGGGTCGCCGGGATCCGCCGCCATTTCGTCTTGATCCATGGTAGTCAGATAGGGCTCCCATTCACGCAGCGCGAGAAAGACCTCTTGATCGTAGAGCCCGGGGTCATTCGCGGAATCGATCATGAGAAAGCCAAACTGGCCCGTGTAGGAGCCGCGATGCAGATCCAGCATGGCCTCGGTATGCGAGTGGTACCAACGCGAACCCGCGGGCTTGGCTACGAATTGATAGCGCCTGCGCCCATGCGGCGGTACCGGAGGTGTACCTTCTTCCTCCGCTCCATCAACGTCCGAGGGAACGAACAAACCGTGCCAATGGACGTATTCCGGAACATCCGTGTCGTTGACAACCTCCACGCCGACGCGTTGGCCCTCTCGTACCCGCAGTAAGGGGCCGGGGATCCTGTTGCTGTAGCCGATGGTGCTGACAACGACGCGAGGAGCCAGCTCGACAATCATCGGTGCGATTCGCAGCATGAAATCCGCTGCACTCGCGGTGGCCTTCGGTTCGGAGGCCAACGTCGGATGCGCTGGCAACCCCGGACCCTGCCCAGCCGCCGGCGTCCGCGCAAACGCCGGCCGCAGCTTGCCTGTCCTCGTTGCGATCAGGGTGGCCAATCCAAGGCGTACAAAATCCCTTCGGCTCATGCAGCCTGCATCCCGGCTGCAAATGCCACCGTGGAAGCGAACGCCCGAATGAGCGCTGCCGGTGAGGAAAATTCTCTCGTGGATCGTGGGCAAAACATCCAAAGCATGATAATTGCCTGATTGGCAGCCGCAAACAAACCAATGCAAGATGATGCCTCATTGCTGCGCGCCGCGGGCAACAACGGAAAGACGCTCCTGGGTCCGATCATGGCACGATTTTAATTGCTTGCTCGCATCAAATGAGCGGCGGCTCTTCGGATTTGATTACATCACCGTGACTGACTCAACGTGGACGCTATGTGCAGATCTACATAATGGCCGGCTGCCGCCCGATGGATTGTCGCTGGAACACGCCCATGAAGATGCATTCCTACAAAGCGTCCAATCTCTGCAAAAACATCATCGACCTGGCTGGGCGTCGGTGCACCACCCCGGGTGTACGCACAGATCAACACTGGCTCGTCGCGCGTCGACCAGGTCACGGCGATGTCGCCAAAGGCGTCCTTGCCGTTGTTGCCGGTTTTATCGGCGACCCGCCAAGCTTTCGGCAGGCCGGCGCGCAATCGGTTGTCTCCGGTTTTGCAACCCAGCATCCAGCCTGTGAGGTACTCGCGGGAGGTTGGCGACAGTGCCTTCCCGAGTATGAATCTTCGCAGATTGCCGGCCATGGCGGCGGGCGTGGTGGTGTCGTGCGGATCGCCGGGAGGCGTGCGGTTCAGCTCCGGTTCGTTGTGATCCAGGCGGCTTACCGTATCGCCGATGGAGCGCCAAAATGCGGTTAGGGCGGACGGGCCGCCGAAGCGCGCCAGCAGAGCGTTGGCACAGGTGTTGTCGCTCCACTCGACGGCGGCCTTGCACATGTCGACCACCGACATAGTGCCTTTTTCCAAGTTCTGCTTGGCAACGGGTGCCCATTCCATGAGGTCAGCGGGGCCATAAGCGATCAGCTCGTCCATGCGAGCCTGACCGCGGTCGATGCCGGCGAGGACGCAGGCCGCAAGCGATGCCTTGAATGAACTGCACATGACGAAGCGTTCATGAGCCCGCCAGCTTACCAGCGCACCCGTCCGGAGATTTTTCGCATAAACACCAATGTGGCCGCCGCTATCTCGCTCATAGGCCGCCAATGCTGCAATCGGGGCTCTTTGAGCCAGCGCAGGTGAAGCAAGAAGTGCCAGCGTGCTGCATAAAACGTCTCTTCTGTTCATTCATGCCGCCCTCAAAGAAACTGAACCCGCCCCTTTCCCAGCACACCAAGCCGCGAACCTGGCACACCCGATCTGAGTGGCCACATCGCGGACACAGCTTGCTTTGGTTGGCTGCGAATTTTACACGCTCAAAAAGGGCCGGACGTGTGAAAGTCCGCCCCGGCAGACGCAGCATTCCCGTATCGTAGCGGCCAAGGCGAGTCAACTCGGCGGTCCGTACCGAGCTGCGCTCCGCGGCATGATTCAGTTCGACGGGCGACGAACGCCGCCAATCACGGGAACAACAGGAGTAAATCGTGCACCGAACCGTCGTCATTCTGTTCGCCTTCTTTGCAATGCCGGTCGTTGCGGCCGATCAATCGGTCCCGGCCGCCATTTATACGGACTCGTCCGCCGACGCGTCGCATCCGGCAAAGATGACGGTGCTGCACATTCCCAGCCACGGGGTATACATCAACGGTGTGCAGTACTCGCCGCCCGGGGCGGGCGTTCACCCCACTCTCGTCATCTGTCATGGACTGCCCGGAAACGAGAAAAATCTCGATCTTGCCCAGGCGGTCCGGCGGGCTGGGTGGAATGCGGTCACGTTCAACTATCGTGGCTCGTGGGGCAGCCCCGGCGTATTCAAGTTCGCTCACAACCTTCAAGATGCGCAGGCGGTGCTGGCCTATCTTCGGGACCCGAAGAATGCTGCGGCACTTGGCATCGACACCCGGCGGATGGCAATCGCAGGGCACAGCATGGGCGGTTGGGTCACGGCCTTGACGGCGGCCCGCGATCACGCTCTGATCGGCGCGATACTGATCTCCGCCGCCGACATGGGCCGAATAGGCGATCTGCCGCGCGACAGGGCGGTCGCGCTCATGGCGGACAATATGGAAGCTCTCGCCGGCGTGACGGCGGAAAGCATGGCCGATGAGATCCGCCTGCATGCGGCGGAGTTCAAATTTCAAAAAGCGGCGTCGGGTCTCGTCAAGACCCCGTTGCTGGTGCTCACCGCGGACGACGGCCTCGCTGCCGATGCCGCCGCTCTTGTCCAGGCCATCAAGGCCGAGCATGGGAATGAAGTGACCATCATGCACGTCGCCACCGACCACAGTTGGTCGGATCACCGCATCGCTCTGGAGAGCACGATCATTACCTGGCTGGGGGCTTTGCACTAGGCGCACGGAAGCACTAAGTGCGTAGATAGCTGGCTCCGTTCACGTCGATTATGCATCCGGTCATCGCGGCGGGTGCGTCGAGTGCACAGTGAACTGTGGCTTGCGCAATCTCTTCGCTTCGGTTCACCCTGCCCAGCGGATGCTGCGCGAGAATGGCCGGGCCCTCGGGTCCGTTCAGATGCCCGGCGGCCATTTCGGTTTCCACCCAACCCGGCGCAATGCAGTAGACGTAGATCGCGCGGGGTGCGAGCGCCTTGGCGAGGGACTGGGACAGCGCGTTGAGGCCGGCCTTGCCGGCGGCATAGGCCGGGCAGTCCGGTTCGCCGCGGAAGGCGCCGCGCGAGGAAATGTTGACGATGCGGCCGCGGCCGAACGAGTCATCCGGCGTGTCGGCGCGGGATGCCATGCTTTGGGCGGCGAGCAGCGAGAGATTCGCAGCACCGACGAGATTGGTGGCGAGGGTGATCTGCCAGACGGACTGCCAGGATTCATAGTCGGTGGTCAGTGGCGGATGCTCAAGGTATATGCCGGCATTGTTCACAAGGACGTCCACGGCGCCCGAATGCTCGATGACCTCCTTCCACAGGCGCATCGTCGCGGCCGTATCGGCAAGATCCGCGGCAAATATTGCGTGTCCCGTCCCGGGAAGACGGGCGAGGGTCGCCTCAGCGGCATCCTGATTGCTGTGATAGTGCAGAGCGATGCGCACCCCGCGTGCTGCAAGCTGCATCGCGATGACGCGGCCGATGCCTCGCGACGCGCCGGTCACCAGTGCATTCAAGGTGCGCATGCAGGCGCTCTCACTCGTCGACGACAACCTGGCCGGGAAACAGCGCGTCATTGAAGCCGAACTGGGTCAGGTCCCGAATGCGCCGGGGATACAGGATGCCGTCGAGGTGATCGACCTCGTGCTGCACGACCCGGGCGTGAAAATCGCTGACGGTGCGATCGATCGGAACCCCGGCGGCGTCCACCCCGGTGTAGCGCAGACGGCGATATCGCGGTACGAGTCCACGCATGCCGGGCACCGACAGGCATCCTTCCCAGCCCTCATCTTGGCTTTCGCCCAGCGGCGTCAAGACGGGGTTGATCAGCACCGTAAAGGGCACGGCATCCGCCTCGGGATAGCGCAGATTCTGCTCGAAACCGAATATCACCACCCGCAGGCCCACCCCGATTTGCGGTGCAGCGAGCCCCGCCCCATTGAGGCTCGCGCATGGTGTCCCGCATGTCGGTCAACAGGCTTTCGAGCCCCGGGGTGCCGAATTCGGCCACCGGTGCGGCGAGCGCCAGCAGACGCGGATCGCCCATCTTAAGAACTTCGCGTATTGCCATGGTTCCTAGTATCTTAGCGGCCTTTTCCAGGCGAGCCTATTGCGAGAGTATGCCCGGTCTTTTATACATAAAAACCTTCGGCTGCCAGATGAACGAGTACGATTCCGGCAAGATGCGGGACGTGCTGGAAACGACCCATGGAATGACGCGCTACCGACGATCCGGCGGAGGCGGACGTGCTGCTGGTCAACACCTGCTCGGTTCGCGAAAAAGCCCAGGAAAAGGTGTTCTCCCTGTTGGGCGAATGGCGGCTGTTCAAGCAGCGGCGCCCGCACGTGGTCATCGGGGTCGGCGGCTGCGTGGCGAGCCAGGAGGGCGAGGGGATTACGGATCGCGCGCCGTTCGTCGACCTCGTGTTCGGGCCGCAGACTCTGCACCGCCTGCCCGCGATGATCGACGGGGTGAAGCAATCCGGCCGTCCGCAGATCGACATCAGCTTTCCCGAAATCGAGAAGTTCGACCGGCTGCCGCAAGCCCCGCGCATCAGGAGCAACGGCGTTCGTCTCCATCATGGAGGGCTGCAGCAAGTACTGCAGTTTCTGCGTGGTGCCTTACACGCGCGGCGAGGAGATCAGCCGCCCCTTCGAGCAGGTACTCGAGGAAGTGAAGCGGCTCGCGGCCCAGGGAGTGCGCGAAATAACGCTGCTCGGTCAGAATGTGAACGCCTATGCGGGGACGATGCAGGACGGCACGCTCGCCGATTTGGCACTTGCTGATTCATTTTGTCGCCGCCGTCGACGGAGTGGAGCGCATCCGCTTCACGACCTCGCATCCGCTGGAATTCAACGACAGCCTGATCGAGGCCTATGCGAACGTCCCCAAGCTCAACAACTTCCTGCATCTGCCTGTGCAGAGCGGCTCCGATCGTATTCTTGCCGCAATGAAGCGGGGCCATACAGTGCTCGAGTACAAGCAGAAGCTGCGCAAGCTTCGAGCCGTGCGTGCCGATATCTGCATTTCGACGGACTTGATCGTCGGGTTTCCCGGCGAGACCGACGAGGATTTCGTCGCCACCATGAATCTGGTGGCGGAGGCGGGGTTCGATCAGTCATTCAGCTTCATTTACAGCCGCCGACCCGGCACCCCGGCGGCTGCATTGGCCGACGAAGTGCCGCACGAGGTCAAGCAGCAGCGGCTCGAGCTGTTGCAGCAGCGCCTGAACGGCCAGGCGCGCGCGATATCGCGAGCGCATGGTGGGCAGCCGGCAGCGCGTGCTCGTCGAGCGCCCTGCCAAGCGCAATCCGCAGCAGCTCGCGGGCCGCACCGACAACAACCGCTGGGTCAATTTCGACGGCCCTGCCGATGATCCGATGGCTCTCATCGGCCGTTTCGCGGATGTGATCATCACCGAGGCCATGCCTAATTCGCTGCGCGGGCGCCTCATCGCCTGCGAGGTGACGCGAATTTGAGTGCGGTGACCCATGACGTGCTGCTCGCTCCGGCGGACAATGTCCGATTGGTGGAGCTGTGCGGCCCTCTCGACGAGCACCTGCATCAAATCGAGGCCAGGCTCGGGGTGGAAGTCAGGCGGCGCGGGAACCGATTTCAGATCGTCGGGCTCGGTCCAGGCGATCAAGCGCGCCGAGGCGGTGCTGCTCGGACTTGTATGCTCGGGCGCAGCGCGAGCCGGTGGATTCCGAGCGCGTGCACATTGCGCTGCAAGAATTGGACATGGACAGCAACAACAGCGACGCCAACACGGATTCAGACGAACTGAAGGTCCACACGGCGCGCGGCACGGTGCGCGCACGCGGCGCCAATCAGACCGAATACCTCAACAATGTCCGCAACTCACGACCTGACGTTCGGCATCGGACCTGCGGGGACGGGCAAGACCTATCTGGCCGTCGCCTGCGCCGTGGAGGCGCTGCAGTCGGAGAAGGTCGGCGCATCGTGCTGGTGCGGCCTGCGGTCGAAGCGGGCGAGCGTCTGGGCTTTCTCCCCGGCGATCTGTCGCAGAAGGTCGATCCCTACCTGCGTCCGATGTACGACGCACTGTATGAAATGATGGGATTCGAGCGGGTGGCCAAGCTGATCGAGCGCAACGTGATCGAGGTGGCGCCCTTGGCGTTCATGCGCGGCAGATCGCTGAACGATTCGTTCGTGATATTGGACGAGGCGCAAAATACCACCAACGAACAGATGAAGATGTTTTTGACCCGCATCGGCTTCGGCTCCAAAGCCGTCGTCACCGGCGACATCACTCAAATCGATCTGCCGAATTCCAAGCCCTCCGGCCTGCGCACCGTGATCGACATTTTGCGCGGGGTGAAGCGGGATCGCGTTCACCATGTTCAGTTCGCGGGACGTGGTACGGCATCCCTTGGTGCAGCGAATCGTGCAGGCCTACGAGGCGAAAGCTCCAGACGACGGTGTTTGATACGGTGGCCCGCCGGCTCGAACTGGATGTGAGCTACGCGGCGCGGCGACCCTGGGTTCCGAGCCCGCGGCAATTGGCAGTGTGGGCGACGGCTGCACTCGCTCCCGATCGACGACCGGCGGTACTCTCGGTCCGGGTGGTCGGACGGTCGCGCAGCCGCAGCCTGAACGCGCATTACCGTCATAAGGACAAGCCGACCAATGTGCTGTCGTTCGGCGGCGCCGGAACGGTTCCGGACGGTCGAAACTTCCTCGGTGAACTCGTGATCTGCGCTCCGGTCGTGGCTCAAGAGGCCCTGATACAGGGGAAGACGCTGCGATCTCATTGGGCGCACATGACCGTGCACGGCGTCCTGCATCTTCAGGGTTTCGATCACGAACGCGAGGCGGAAGCGGCGAAAATGGCGGCAAAGGAGATTCAAATCCTTGATCGGCTTGGCTTTTCGGACCCGTATCGTTGATCGAGTATCCTTAAGGCTCCATGTCAGAACAACCTCAAGGCGGCACCACCGGCCGCTGGTTAAAGCGCATTACTCAGTCGATGTCCGGTGAGCCGCGCGATCTCGCCGAGCTGATCGATGATTTGCGCGAGGCCAGCGAGCGTGGCTTGTTCGACGGCGATGCGCTGGTCATGCTCGAGGGAGTGCTCGCGGTGGCGGACATGCAGGTGCGCGACATCATGGTGCCGCGCTCGCAGATGGTGTTCGTCGAGCGCGACGAGCCGCCGGACAAGCTGGTCGAGCTGGTGGTCGAATCGGGCCATTCGCGCTTTCCGGTGATCGGCGAGGACCGCGATCAAATTCTCGGCATTCTGTTGGCCAAGGATTTGCTGCGCTTGCAGGCCGCCGGCGAGGAGACTTTCGAGATTCGCGAATACATGCGTCCGGTGGTGTTCGTTCCTGAGAGCAAGCGGCTCAACGTGCTGCTCAAGGAATTTCGCCGCAGCCACAATCACATCGCCATGGTCGTCGATGAATACGGCGGAGTGTGCGGGTTGGTCACCATCGAAGACGTCATCGAACAGATCGTCGGCGAAATCGACGATGAACACGATGTCGAGGACGACCAGACCATCCGGCGTGAAGGTGCGCGCGAATTCACGGTGCGCGCTCTCACGCCGATCGCCGACTTCAACAGGTACTTCGGCACCCAGTATTCGGATGAGGAATACGACACCATCGGCGGGCTTCTGATGCAGGAGTTCGGGCGCCTGCCGCGCCGTGGAGAGACCATTCGGGTCGGCGAGTTCGAGTTTCGTATTCTGCGCGCCGACCGCCGCCGCATCGATTTGCTGCGTGTCATCACACCCACCGACATCGAGCCTCCTGCCGCCGACGAGACCGTGCCTTGAGCACGGATGAACGCGGCTCCGCCGCGCTGCAGATCACAGGCCTTATGGCGGCTGTCGGCCGCGTTCGTCGCCGGCGCCTGTCTCAATCTCGGGTTCGCGCCATTTTCCTGGTGGCCCATCGCCATACTGATGCCCGCGGCGCTGTTCGCCCTGATCCGGGGCCTGCCGCCGCGGCGCGCAGGGTGGACGGGCGCCGCATTCGGCGCCGGTCTGTTCGCTGTTCGGCACCTACTGGCTGTACACCTGCCTGCATGTCTTCGGCTTGGTGCCGATTTGGCTGACTCTGATATTGCAGGCGGCGCTGGTCGCATTGATGTCGATCTATCCGGCGGCTCTGTGCTACCTGTCGAATCGCTTCTGGCTGAAGTCCGGCGCGGACGCGCATGTGGCTGGTGCTGCCGGTCCTGTGGGTACTGCTTGAATGGCTGCGCGGTTGGGCGTTGAGCGGCTTCCCCTGGTTGTCGCTGGGCTACGCCATGATCGATTCGCCGCTGAAGGGCTGGGCGCCGCTGTTCGGGGTGTACGGAGTATCTTGGGCGGCCGTCACGATTGCGGCTGCGCTCAACGTACTGCTGACACCCGGAATTTCCATACCGCGCCGGGCGTTCGCGCTCGTCGGCATGGTCGCTCTGCTGCTGGGCCCGGCGCTGCTCGAACGTCACGACTGGACGAACGCAGCAGGGCCACCCCTGGCCGTCGCCGCCGTACAGGGCGCCGTGCCTCAAGACCAGAAGTGGCAGGCGAGGAACGGCGACGCCACCATGGCGCGATATTCCATGCTCACGGCCGATGCCTGGGGCGCCCGGCTCATCGTCTGGCCTGAAGCCGCGCTGCCGGTGCTCGCGAATCAGATACCCGACTATTTGCGGCGGCTCAAGGAGCTGGGACGCGCGCATGGCGCCGACTTTGCCATCGGGCTCGTGAATTACGACTCGGCGGCGAAACAATATTATAACGGGCTGCTGGTGCTGAGCGAGGCGGACGGCGGTTGGTACTACAAGCGGCACTTGGTGCCGTTCGGAGAATATTTCCCGGTACCCTCCTTCGTGCGCACGTGGCTGCGCTTGATGAGCCTGCCGTATGACGACATCACCCCCGGGCGCGAGGACCAGCCGGTGCGAACCGCCGCAGGCCAGAAACTCGGTATGACCATCTGCTACGAGGATGCCTTCGGCAGCAGCCAGCTCAAGGCGTTACGCACGGCGACGCTGCTGATCAACGTCACCAACAACGCCTGGTACGGCGATTCCACCGCGCCTCATCAGCATTTGCAGATTGCCCGCATGCGCGCGCTCGAGGCCGGCCGCTACTTGGTGCGCGCCGCGAACGACGGCATCACGGCGGTGATCGGACCGCATGGGGAAATCGTTGCGCGTCTGCCGCAATTCCAAGAGGCGGTATTACAGGCCGACGTGCGGCCCATGACGGGTCTCACTCCCTATGCTCGATCCGGAAACTACCCTGTCGTCATCGGCGCGGGTCTGCTGCTGGCGGTCGCGGTCTGGCGCCGGCGGCAGGGCAGGTAGCGTCGCTGCCTTCAAATGCAGGCCCGCAAGGCCGGGTAATTCGAGCGAAATCTCGCGAACGTCGCCGCCGATCGAATAATTGACGACCAGCCGGGTGGGCGCAGGCGTGATGGGGAAGAAGGCGCTCCTGTTAACCTGGCCACTTGCGAGGATCTCCAGCGGGGCGACGATTCCTCGTTCCTCGAGGTCGTGTTGGATCAGCACCTTGTCCTTCTTGTCGCGACTATGCCGATTGACCACATACACAGTGCCGCCGATCAGACCGACCGGTATAGCGACTATCCCTATGGCGGCTGCCGCTGCTCCTGCGCCTGACGCCGATAGCATACCCCCGCTGGTTCCCACCCCCGCCACGATCAATGCCGAGGGCGCCACAACCCCGACGCCGGCGACGATTCCGACATCCTTCAGCGCCCGCAAAGTCTTGTTCGATTGAGCGTCCAGCTGCTCCCGTGAAGTGCTGCTCTGCGCGGGCTCAGGAAGCTTGTCGCTGTACAGATAGACACCCTGAATCTCGAGCGCATCCTGCGAGTCATTCGCGATGCTGATCACGTATTCATCCCAGTTCGCATTCTTGAGCCAACTGCCGCCGCCGTTGCGGAATATGAGCTCATGTATCTCGAGCTTCACTCCATCGGGTGCCGTCGCCGCCCAGCCAAGGTCGGGCTGGGCCGGCGGCCGCGGAGTCTTGAGCACGCGCGACGATGCGCAGCCGTGAAGTGCTCCGCTCAAAATCAATAGACCGCCGGCGGCGGGCACAAGCCATCGCGTGAGATTGATGTTCATGGCCACCCCATTCTTCGCGCCTATTCGAGAAGATCGCCCGGTTGACCGACGCCTTCGCGAATCCCGGCTTTTATTTTGATTCCGCGCCTAGGTTAAGCCGAAGCGGTGCAGCAATACACTTGCGGTGCCGCCGATCAGAGTGATGGCGGCAACTCATTGTTATGATTGTATATATCGCCCCGGACGGGGGCGATCGGCGCGACAATTCTTTGACGGCTAGACTGTCTTTGCGCTGAGTCCGCCGAAGCGTCTTTGGCGGCCGTTGTAGTCCTCGAGCGCCGTTAGAAAGCGCCGCTCATCGAAGTCGGGCCACAGGCAGTCGCTGAAATGCAGTTCCGCGAACGCGGATTCCCACAGCAGAAAATCACTCAGCCGCCGCTCGTTCCCGGTGCGAATCAGCAAATCGACCTCGCTCACCGGGCAGGCGCAATGATCGACTTCGAGAAGCAGACGGTGAAACTCCTCGGGGGTCAGCTGCACATCGGGATGGGCGCGCCGCGCGGCTTGCACGATACTGTGCTGCGACGAGTAATCGACCGCTATTCGCAGCAGCATTCTTTCGCCTGCCGCGCTCAGCCGTTCGCTTTGTTCGATGGACCGAAGCAGGTGATCGCCCAGCCGATCGCGCCGCCCTATCACGTTGATACGGATCGATTGTTCCACGCAGCGGCGGGTCTCGGTGAACAAGTATTGGCCGAACAGGCGCATCAAGGCGGCGATCTCCGGCGCAGGCCGCGCCCAATTGGCGGACGAGAAGGCGTACAAGGTGAGTATTCCGATGTCCGCCCGCGCCGCCGCCTCGACCGTGGCGCGCACCGCCTTCGCGCCCTCGACATGGCCGGCGGAGCGCGGCAGCCCACGCTGGGTGGCCCAGCGTCCGTTGCCGTCCATGATGATCGCGACGTGCATGGCGTCAAACGCGCCGGGTAGCCTTGATGACGGCCTCGATGTGCTCGAGGTAGCGCAGCAATGCCCTCTTTCCGACCGGCGTGATGCAGTATTGGGACTTCGGTCTTCGGTCCTCGAAGGACTTCGTGCACACCACGTACCCCGCCTCTTCGAGCTTGCGCGCGTGCGCGCTCAAGTTGCCGTCGCTCACGTCGAACAGGGACTTGAGCTCGTTGAAGCTCAGCTGCTCGTTCATGGCGAGCGCACTCATGATGCCGAGCCGCACCCGCTCGTAGATCAGTCGGTCGCCGTCGCCCCCATGCAGGGTGCGAAGAGCCGCCGCGGGCTTCGATGGGGCTTTGCCGCAGTTCGCAGCGGCCGGCTCGCTGCGCTTGACGGCGCCTGATTTAGCCGCCATGAGTCGAGCATCCGATCAAAAGACCGAAGAGGATGTGCAGGCCGCCGAACCCGAGACCCAACATGACCGTGTGCGCCGCCGCCGGCAGCGCGAACGTCAGCAAACCGAGAACGACGAACAAGCCTCCCATGACGCAGACGAGACGCGATACCGAGGCGCTCGTCACCGTGCTCGCCGAGAGCACCGCGCAGCCGTAGAGCAGCAACCACATCCCCGGAATGAGGGCCGCAAGACCGGCGGTTCCGAACAGCCATGTGAGCACGGCGCCCGCGAATAGAGCGGGGCAAAGGCAGAGCAAAAATTTTCTCGCCGGCCCGAAATACCGGGTTCGGCCGCGTGGCTCAATCTGGCGCGCCACCAACGCGCCGCCGAGCAGCAGAGCCAGGGCGGCAGCGGTCACCCAAATCCAGAGCCAGTGGGGCGCCCACCGCGGCAGCGATACCACCACTGAGGCGAGAACGCCGATGACCCCCATGACGATGCCGGCCATGCCGGGCACGTCCATCGAACTCGACGATTCTATGGAGGCGCGAATATAGGCCAGGGTGCCGAGCGCGCGGCTCTCGATGGCCACCGGGGCCTCGGAGTGAACGGAAAATAGATCGCCCGGCCTGGACATCGGCAAAAGCTTATGTGAGTGACTATGTCTCGTCAAGTACTCTAGAATGCAGAGTGAATTGAACAATGAACGGGCGAGGCCGGCGGCCGGTGCTACTCGAACAGGGGTTTCATGCGCGGGTCGCGCCCGAGCCCCCCGTACAGGTCGAGCCCGCGCTCGATCCACGGGCGCAGAGTGTCGTTGTTCGCGAGCATCGGCAGTGTGCTGACGCTCGCCACCCAGTGAAATGCGCCCAGCGCGATGTAGTCCGCGTAATTCGGCGCGTTGCCGCCGAGATAAGGGTAACGGGCGAGATGTGCGCGCAGGGGCGCCAGGGCATCGCGGAGCGCGGGCAGACGCGAGGCGCGGTCCGCGGTGAATCCCTCCAAGGTGGCGCCTTTCAGACGCTCCTCCCTGCTGCGGCGAAAGTAGGCGCGATCTTCGGGGCGCGCGGCGTTGTGAACGTCCAGCACGTACACGCCGAACATTTTGCGCACGACGTCCGCGGAAAACCACGTATCGGTGAGCCGCACCACGGCGAGTTCCCCCGGGCTTGCGAATAACGCGGGCGCGTCCGCAAAGGTTCGGTCCAGATGCTCGGCGATGTCCCAGCTCTCCGCCATCGCGTTGCCGTCGTACTCGATGACCGGAACCGTCTTGAACCGGCCGCCCATGATGCGGGCAACCTCGGTGAAGCCGACCGGGACGGTCTCACAGGACAGGCCCTTGTGAGCGAGCGCATAGCGGATGCGCCAGACGTAGGGACTGGCAGAACGGCCGTTCTCGAGCACGAGTTCGTAAAGACGTATTTTGCGCTCGATGGATGTCATTTCGACCCCTTGCATCTTGCCGGCGGACAGTGCGCAGGATAACCCGGCATTGCCGGCAATGCCGCCCATTGACGAAGCCGCGCGCCGCTCAGCGCGGGTGAGTTCGCCGGAGCAGCGCCGAGCGAACTGCGGCATTCGTCAACGGTTCCATGACGCGATAGCCCGCTTGCGATGGATGCACTCCGTCGGCAGATAGATCGGATCGGATTCCAAGCGCGCCGTCCGTCACGGCCCTGTAGTAGTCCACATAGATGAGGTGCCTGGACTTCGAATAGCGCTCGAGCCATTCGTTGAGCTCGCGGCCTTCTCGCAAGTGTCCGATTGCTGCAAAGCCGGGGACGACGGAGCAGTCGGCGCTGCAGCAGGAGTGTCCTGGGCAAAGCCCCGGCAGACCGCGCCGAAAGTCCACCACAGCATCAGCAGCGCTTGCGTTTACTTGCCGGGCACGATCAAGGCTGTCCTTTTAGAACCGTAAGCCGCGGCCCAGGGTGGCCACGAAAATCGCATAGACGACGGCCGAGGCAGAGATGAAAATCCAGTCGCGCTCGATGACCGCGGCGGGCGCCGCCTGTGCGGCGCTGCCGTTGGATCTGGGGATGATGAGCAGCGGCCATGAGCTCGCGCCGATCTCCAGCACAGCGTCCCTCAAATCGGTGAGACCCTCCCCGGAGTAGGCGAGAGCGGCGAGCGCGGCGCCGAGAGAAGCGGCGGTCCATGCCGTTCTTGCGATACTGCGTGCGGCGGCGCCGGGACAGAGAGCCGACAGGGCACGGGACGCCCATGTTGCGGCAAAAACATAGAGACCTACGCCCGCCAGCGCCCCGGCGACGCGCCACCACCCGGAGGGTTCACCCAGGAAATCCTGCGCAGCCCAGAAGAGGTCGCCGTGCCGGCTGCGCATTGCATCGATCACGTATCCCGCCTCCCAGAAGAAGCTGAATGAGGCGATTAGAATCAGAAAGAGCCGAATGCCGGCCGATCGTCGCGCAACAGCGCCCAGCAGAACCAACGCCAGCGCACCGACGAGCAGATTCCCGAAGGGACCCGCCGGATCGATCCATACGGATCGCAGATCACAGCGAAACACCGAGCTCGTGAGAACACGTATGTGCCCGCCCAGCGCAAGGCACATGCCTCCATGGCCCAGCGCTTCGTGATCGAAGGTCACGATGCACATGGCCAGAAGGCCGACGGCCGCCACGGTGAGCCTATCGTTGCGGCCAATCGCGTTTAAGCCGGAAATGGCATGCTCGGCGGTTTGCACGACTCGAATAGCCTGATTTGTAACCGACATCCTACCGAAGTCTCGAACCCCGGTACCGCCGGGGGCGATGATGCCGACCTTCCGGAGAGCATTGACGCAACGGCTGCCGCGTTACAATCTTCGAAGACGTCGATGTCAACGACAGGGATGGACGCTTGGCAAGGAGATCCGAAATTTGGAAATGGGCTGCGGGGTCGCTGATCATCGCCCTTCCGATCTCGATGGGCCACTGGTTTCGCGACGGTTCGCCACCCTCCGTGCCACCCTCGAACGCGTCCAACCCTGTACCGGCGAAGCTGGGTACTCCGGTCACGCCGCCGGCGCCGCCCGGTCCTCAGTCCGCGCCTGTCAATCTGCGCAACGTTGAGATTTGCGGCTTCGGCAAGGTCGCGCTCGATCGCGCGGATCCGGCGGCCGCTTCCAGATACGTTGGTGCGAGGACCGAGAAGACAGCGCAAAAATGGCTGTCGGCCCTGCTCAATAACGATGACTATCGCGCCAGGGCGGCGGGACTTTATCTGGAAGGAAAAGTCAACGGCGGCGCGACGATACAACCCATGACCGATCAAGCGCGGGACAGCCTGGTGCAATTGGCCGTCGGGACGGCGGATCCCGCCGTCTACGCCACCGCCCTGTATGCGTGCGCCGCCCAGTATGGTGGTGCCCCGGCAGGCGGTACATGCCGGCAAATCTCGGCGGACGGATGGGCCCGGAGGGACCCCGACAATGCCGTGCCATGGCTGCTGCTCGTCGGCAAAGCGCGCGACAGTCATGACGCTGCGGCCGAGGCGGCGGCATTTGCACATGCGGCCAAGGCATCCATGAGCGACTCCTACGTGTATTCGATGTACGCCTTCGCCGAACCCGAGTTGCCCAGCGACCTGACACCCATACAGCGCTGGTACCTTGCCGTGGAAGTGTTCGGCATTGAAGCGGCCACTCCCCAAAATGAACTCATCGCGGCCTCGAAACATTGCTCCGTTGAAGCCGTGCGGGACGGCACCGTCCGACAGCAGTGCGGCTCGCTGGCAGAGCTCTGGGTAACCCGAGGTGCCACTCTGCTCGACTTCGGCATCGGCACGAGCATCGGCGCCCGCGCCGGCTGGCCGGCGCAAAAGGTGAAGGGTCTCAATATTGAGCATGATGCTCTGATGCAGGTGATCGGGGAAACAGGACCTGCAGGCAGCGCCGATGCCTGGAGTTGCGGCGCTGTCCAACGCGGCAACGCATATGTGGGCCGGATGGCGAGATTGGGGGAAATGGGCGCCGCGCGAGATGAACTCGAACGCTCCGGCGAAACGATGCCGGAGCTGGCACACAAGTGGGCTGACGGCATGGAGAAAATTAGAACCGCCGGGGCGGACTAAATTGCCAACGCCTCGATGAACGCGCGATAGTCGCTCAATCCCGGCGTTTCAAGACCCGCCACCTTGCCCTGATCGTCCCATCGGCGCAGACGTACCGCGTCCCTGTAGAACGGCTCGGTCTCGAACTGAGCGACCTCGTGCGCCGCCATTGGGCCGCCCTGCAATTTCAGGGTGATCACCGAGGCGGGACTCAATTTGGCGAAGTACGCGGCATCGGTGGCGAGCAGATAGCGCTTGGCGGGAACGTGCAGGCGCACGGGCTCCGATACCTCGGGGCGAAATCGCCGGGCGAGCCAGCGGCCTCCGACACGCTCGTGGTGAGCGTCCTCGGTCCAGTCGGCCAGATCGCTCGGCACTTCCTCCACCAGGTGTCCTATGTCGTGCAGCAGCGCGGCCACGATGAGTCCCGGCGGTGCAGCCGCGGCCTGCGCAAAGTACGCGGCCTGCAGCGAGTGCTCGGTCGTCGAGACGCATTCGCCGAAATACGCTTCAGAACCGCGGCGCTCGAAGACGGCGAGAATTTCGTCGGTGAGATTCATGGGCGTGTATCCGGGTGTAATTCGCGCCGCAGCAGGGCCGCCTCGGAGTACACGCTGTCGCGAGTCAGATAGCAGCCCCGCAAGTGGCGCGGGAACTTTGCAGAAGAGAAGGCAGTGCGCCCGTGCAGCGTGCGCTGATTGTCGAAGACCACGAGATCGCCGTCGCGCAGGCGTAGCTGCAAATGGAACCGCGCTTCGCGCAGCAGAGCCGCGAATCGCCGATAAGCCGAATAGAAGGGCCGCGCATCGCGGACGGCGAGGCGCAGCGGGGCGATCGAGCGGCTGTTGTAATGCACCGCGCCTACCTCGCCGGAACACGTGAGCTGAATCAGCGGCCTTTCGGCGTAAAGCTCCGCATCCTTGGAGCGATACGAGAAGGGTACCGGGGTCCGGGTCAGGACCGCGAAGGCATCGGGCAAAATGCCGCGCAAGTGCTCTGCGATCGCGAAACCGTCGCCGAACAGGCTCTCGCCGCCGTCGGGCGATGACACCAAGGCGTGCAGCACTTGAAATCCGGGAACCGGCTCGCGGTAGGGATTGTCCGTGTGCAATCCCAGCCCCAAATCCGAATATGCCAGATTTTCCGGCTGCGGCACCGAGCGGACGTCGAAGATCTGTCCGTAGTTGGTCTCCGAAACCCGCCCCATCAGGGATGCGGCCTCGAGTATCCCCGAATCGATCGACGGCACCTCGCTCATGAAGGCGATTCCGTCCTCGAGAAGCCGCGCCGTCCACGCCGCGCGCAGCACCCTGTCGCCTTGTGCGCCGCGCAGCGTCACCCAGGCGAAATCCTTCGCCGCATCGAGAGAGGACCCTTCGAGCCAGCGCTTGCGCGCGAACTCCTGCGGCCGCACGGAGCGTTCGGGTGCATGCGCAAACAGCCACTCGAGTTCGAAGGTCGCGGGGCGCGGTTCGGCTTCCCACGCGATATTCACCGCGCCGTTTTCGGCAACGGCGGATCGAATCCGCGGATTCTCGGGCAAATCCGGAATATCGATGAGCCGTTGTCCGCTGTGGGGATCGCGATCCTCGCGCAGATTGTCGCGCAGCCAAAGACTCGCATATTCGCTCGAGGTGCCGTCGGCCCACTCGACGTTGAGCATGTCGGGCAGCGACCATATCCGCTTTGCCGAGGCAGCGCTCGTCATGGTAGAGGTTTCCTGCGGACAGCCGCCTGCGCGCCCATGAAGTACAGATAGCCGGCGCCGAGCGCGGCCAGGGCACTGACGGCTGCCAGAGCCACGAATACTCCTTTCCAGCCGAACGCCACCGAAACTCGTGCGATGCTGTCGCCGGCGACGACCGCTCCCAAGTATCCCACTCCGTCGATGATGCCCGAGGAGACCGCGCCTGCCTGTTTGCCGCCGAAGTCCAGGGCAAAAGCACCGCCGAGATAGGAATACGGACCCAGCAGGCAGAATGCGATGGTGCCGATGGCGATGAGCGGCAGCAGCGATCCGGTCAAGCTGGACGGCAAGGTCATGAGCGCGAGCAAGGCTGCGGCGGTGGCGGACAAGCCCACGAACATGATCAGCGAACGCCCGTTCACGCCGAGACGATCGCTGAGCCAGCCGGTCGCGAGCACCGACACGGCGCCGACGCCCGGGAAAATCGAACTCAGACGTGCCGCGCTGCTCACGCTGTAACCCAGATAGTCGCGCAAATACACGGGGGTCCAAAAGTTGAAGGACTCCCGAATTATCGTGCAGCCCAAGGACAGGAAGCAAACCAGTATGAAGGCGCGGCTGCGGAACAAGGGGAGCAGAAGCTGCGCCACGCTTTGCGGCCGCGATTCCGACCCCGCAAACAGATTGAGCGGATTAGGCCGCGCCTCGGTGAATCCTGCATCGAGGCGCGATTCCCGAAGAAAGAGAAAATTCACCAGCAAGAACAGACCGACCACCGCGGCGGCAAAGTAAAACAGGGCGCGCCAGCCGAAGCCATGTTCGATGAGCATTCCCATCCATTGCCGCGCCGCCGCGTCTCCCACGAGATAGCTGATGCTGAGGATGCCGATGATCATTCCGTACGAGGAATAATCGAACCATTTGGAGGAGACTTTGATCAGTCCCGCCCATGAGAGCGATTGCGTCAGGCGGTTGCCGATCCATGCGATGCTGAACAGCGGCAGACTGAGCCCCGATGCAAACATCAACGTGAAGCCGGTCGCACCGACCAAGCCGATGAGAAAACTGACCCTGCCGCCCCAGAAATCCCCGAGGCCTCCCAGGAACAATTTACCGAGAGCGTAGGCGAATACGCCGACGGAGGCGATAGAGCCCATGCGAATGATGGCGTCGCCGTGGCTGACGCCATGTTTACCCAACTCCTCGGCCAGCAGCGGCGTTGCGACCGACAAGTCTGCGCGGCAGAAATACAGCGCGCCGTAGCCGCCGAACAGCAACAGCACTGTAGCGGTCTGCCGGAACCGCAACGAACGGGTCGTCGCGCCGGCCGCGGGCGCTTGGACCCCAGGTTCGGGCATGCTGGCCATACGAAAATCCTAAGATCGAGGTGTCGCTTCGACTTGCGGCCATCTTCTCACCTGGGCCGCCCGCGGGCCACCGCAGTGCAGCGGTGTTGGCAATCCGCGTGTTGGCACAAAACCTGCTGGGTACTCCATGAGGACCGCAAATTCAGATGTCTTAAGGAGCGGCGATGAGGTATTGGCCACATGTCACGCAAGTTACAGATCGATGTCGGCCGCATGGGCGGCAATGCGTGGCCGGCGGCCGCGGCAAGCGGCAAAACCTTGCCGCACGCACCCCTGTTTTGCACTAACCCAAGGAAATTCGTATGTCTGCACTCACCAATTTGAGCCCCGCATCGGCGGCATTCCCACCGGTCAACCTTCATTCGCACGGGCATAAGCACGGTTCGCATGTGGAGTCGGCCGACAGTTCCACCGGCGGCGCGTCGGCGCAAGCACCCTCAGGAGCCACACAGAACCTGTTCGGCACGCTGCTACAGTCGCTGGAGCAAGTGATCGGCCTGCAGCCTGCCACGACTCCCGCAACCGCCGCGAGCGCGACCACAGCCGCCGCCACGGCCTCGAGCACTGCATCCACGGCCGCGGGCTCGTCCTCGACTCGGCAGCCAAGCACGCTGCTGCAGAATTACTTGAACAATTTGTCGCACAAGTTGCAGGCCGACGGTGCGCAGTTGCCGAGCCTCGCCGGATCAGGCATCAGCGCCAAAGCCTAGCAGTAAGGTCGCGGGGTGCGCCGGCAAGCGGCGCTCGATTGACGTTCACGGATGGCCCGGCTAGGCTCAAGACGGCCGGACAACTGAAGTGAACACCCCCAATCGACTGCCGACTTTGTTCATTCCGCACGGCGGCGGCCCGTGCTTTTTCATCGATCCGCCGGCGGCCTATCCGCACATGTGGGATGGACTGGCCGCCTACCTTCGAGGCATCGACGCGTCGCTCGGCGTGAGGCCTAAGGCGGTGCTGGTGGTTTCGGGGCATTGGGAGAATCCTCTGCCCACGTTCAACATTGCGCCAAAGCCCGGCCTGCTGTTCGACTACTACGGATTTCCCGAACATACCTATCGATTGAAATATCCGGCGGCGGGTGCCCCCGAATTGGCCGAACGCGTCCGAAAATTGTTGGGGGATGCGGGCTTCCAGAGCGATGTGGAATCCAGGCGCGGTCTCGACCACGGCGTGTTCGTGCCCTTCCTGCTCATTTATCCGAATGCGGATGTGCCCGTCTTGCAGGTCTCGCTGCAGGCCAGTCTCGATCCCGCCCTGCATCTGAGTTTGGGCCGCGCCCTGGCGCCGCTGCGGGATCAAGGAATATTGATCGTCGGCAGCGGCATGAGCTATCACAATTTGGCCGATATGTTCTCGGGGCGCGGCGGCGACGCAGCGGCCGCCTTCGATGCATGGTTGGGAGATGCCGTGCAGGATCCCTCGACCCGGGACGAATTGTTGATCAAGTGGCGCGACGCGCCGGGCGGTGCGGCCTCTCATCCGCGCGAAGAACACTTGATTCCCCTGATGGTGGCGGCCGGCGCAGCGGCCGGCGACCGCGGCGTGCGCAGCTTCGGCGAGTCGATCGGCGGCAAGCGAATCTCAGGTTTTCAATTTGGCTGAGGAGCTGTTCTTGAAGGGAATAATGCTTCTGATCCTGGGGGCCGCAATCGCCGCTCGCGCGGGCTTTGCGCAGGATGCGAACCATTCGGCGGCGCACGGCACGGACGCTCCGACCATCGTCGTTCGCGCACATACGCTCATCGACGGCGTCGCCGACAAACCCCGGCACGACATGGAAGTCGTGATTCGCGCAAACCGCATCGTCGAAGTGCGTGCCGCCGAATCCCGGGCGCTTGCGGCGGGGACCGAAGTGATCGACCTGGGCGGTGCAACGCTGTTGCCGGGTCTCATCGACACTCACACGCACATTTTTCTGCAGGGAGAGGATCCCGCCGCAGGCGGCTACGACGTGCAATTGCTGAAGTTTCCGGCATCCTACCGCGTCGCACGCGCGGTGGTCGCCGCGCGCCGCGCGCTCGAGCAGGGCTTCACCAGCATCCGCGACATGGAGACCGAGGGCGCAGGATACGGCGACGTCGGCATCAAAAGAGCGGTCGACGAAGGGCTGATTCCCGGCCCCCGGATGTGGGTGTCGACCCTGTCGATCTCCTCGACCGGCGGTTATCCGCTCGAGGGCTACGCGCCCGAGATCACAGTCCCGAAGGGTTCACAGTTGATCGACGGGCCCATCGAAGCGCGCAAGGCGGCGCGCGAGCAATTGGACAAGGGCGCGGACTGGATCAAGGTTTACATGACCCATCGTTCCTGGGTGGATGCGCAGGGCGCCCTCGTCTCACAGCCGACGCTCACCGTCGAGGAGCTCCGGGCCATCGTGGACGAGACACACGGTTGGGGAAGGAAAGTCGCGTGCCACGCCTACAACGGCACGGGACTGCAGCGCGCGCTCGACGGCGGCTGCGATTCGATAGAACACGGATTGGAAATCACCGACGCGCAGATAGCGCAAATGGTGAGGCAGGGCACGTGGTACGTACCCACCCTGCAGGTGTACTACACCGACTGGGATGCCGCAGACACCGAGACGGGAAAGCGCGATCGCATGCGCGTCGCCGTGCATGGAGTCTCGTTCACCAAGGCGTTGCACGCCGGAGTCAAGATGGCCTTCGGCACCGATGTGGGCGGATTCAAATGGTCGGAACCCATTGCCGAGGAATTCTCCCGCGAGGTGCAATTCGGGATGACGCCCATGCAGGCCATACAGTCCGCCACCTCGCGCGCCGCCGAGCTGCTCGGCAAGCGGGGCGAACTCGGGGTGCTCGCGCCCGGAGCCTACGCGGATCTCATCGCCGTGGCGGGCGACCCGCTGGCGGACATCAATCAGCTCAAGGCCGTTCAATTCGTGATGAAGGACGGAGCGGTTTTCAAGCGCTAGTCCTCGGCGCGCAACGTCGCGATGTTCTCCGCCGTCAGCGCGGAGGGCTTCGCGCCGAATCGCGCGGTAACGTAATTGGCGAGGCTAGCAATCTCCTCGTCGGAATATGCGCCGCCGAAAGCCGGCATGCCGGTGCCTGCATCGGCCGCCTGCCGGTGCGCGCCTGTCAGGATGACCTGCGCCACATTGACCGCGGTGGGGTCGTTCACCGAGCGCGCGCCCGTGAGCGTTGCATACGGGAGCACCGGACTGATCCCGCTCCAATCGTGGCAAGCCGCGCAGGCTCCGGCATACACCGCCTTGCCTCGCGCATCGACGTCGGCGGCCACTCCCTCCGAGTGCAGGTGCGAGGCGGGGGCGGCCTTGGGCTCCGGCAGGTCTGCGGTGGCGATCGGCGACACCGATCGCAGATACGACACCATCGCCGAGATGTCGCTCTGCGTCAAAAACGCAAGGCTCTCGTCGACGGCCTCGCCCATGGGACCGGTCGCGGTGCCCCGGCCGTCGGCATGCCCCTTCGAGAGGTAGTGCGCCAGATCGGCCTCGCTCCAGGCGCCGACGCCCGCTTTGGGGTCCGATGTGATGTTGTATGCACGCCAGCCGGCCTGCATGGCGCCTGCGAATTTCTCCCTATGGTCCAGCCCTTGCAGTAGATTGCGCGGCGTGTGGCATTCGCCGCAGTGAGCCATGGCTTCCACCAGGTAGGCTCCGCGATTCCATTGCGCATCGCGCTCAGGTCGCGGCTCGAATCGCTTGTCGGGATTGAACAAGAGAGCCCAAATTCCCATGAGCGAGCGCTGGTTGAACGGAAAGCTCAGCTTGTTCTCCCGGTCCGGCGCATGCACGGGTTTGAGGCTGAAGAGGTAGGCCTTGATGGCGCCCGCATCGGCATCGGTCATGTAGGTGTAGCTGGCGAAGGGCATCGCCGGATAAAGTTTCTCGTTGCCGGGGGCCATACCCTTGTGTACGGCGTTGAGAAAATCCGCGTCGCTGTAGTCGCCGATTCCCGTTTCCTTGTCCGGAGTGATGTTGGTCGAGTACAGGGTGCCGAAGGGCAGCACGAAGGCGCGTCCGCCCGCAAAGGGGGCGCCGCCGTCCGCGGTGTGGCAGACCGCGCAATCCGCGGCGCGGGCGAGATACTCGCCGCGTTCGATTAGGCTTGCGTTCTTGAGTTCGGGCGCAACACCCGTGGGGTCCGCTCCGTGATAGTCGGTCAACGCAACGTGGGTTCCGCCCGCGAAATCCATGGCGCGGGGCGCGAGCGCCGACATCCATGCCAGGCCGATGAGAATCACCGCAATGATCAGGCCGATGCCGGCGAGAATGTAGCGCCGCGCGCGGCCGGTGGTCGAGGAGTCGTTCATGATTGTTTCTTCCCGGACAGAACATCTGGATCGATGGGGAGCCGGCGCAGGCGGATGCCGGTCGCCGCGTACAGCGCGTTGCCGAGCGCAGGAGGCGCGGCGGTTACGCCGGTCTCGCCGATGCCGCCCGGTGCTTCGCCGCTCTTGATCAGGTGAACTTCGATTCGCGGAGCTTCATTGATCCGCATCATG
Organism: uncultured Gammaproteobacteria bacterium; assembly: GCA_963702735.1. Lineage (GTDB taxonomy): Bacteria > Pseudomonadota > Gammaproteobacteria > Steroidobacterales > Steroidobacteraceae > Bog-1198. The sequence continues at coordinate 279,470 of CAVPDW010000008.1, forward strand.
CGGTAGTCGTTGAAATTGCTCTGCTGCACTCGGCCCTTGTCGATGGTGATATTGCCGTGCAGAGCGGCGGTGAGCCCGAATATCAGGCCGCCCTGTATCTGCGCCACCACCGTATCAGGATTGACGACGATACCCGTGTCCACGACGCATACCATGCGTTGCACGCGCACCTCGCCGCGATTGTCGACCTCGGCCTGCGCAACGGTCGCGATGAAGGAGCCGAACGCGACCTGCAGCGCGATGCCGCGGCCGGTCCGTGCGGGCAGCGGGCTTCCCCATCCGGACTTCTGCGCCGCCAGATCGAGCGCCGCCTTAAGACGGGGAGAATTTCCGAGCAAATCGCGGCGAAAGGCGACGGGGTCCTTGTGGGCTTTGGTCGCCAATTCATCCATGAAGCTTTCGATGGCGAACACATTGTTGTTCGGACCGACTCCCCGCCAGAAGCCGGTGGGCACCGCCGGCGGCTCGTTGCGCACGAACTCCACGCGCATGTTGGGGATGTCGTAAGGCATGTCGACCGCGCTGTCGACGCCGTCGATGTCGATCCCCTTTTGAAAGGCCGGAGGCAGCCAGCGCGCAAGGATCGAGGAACCCGTGATGCGGTGCTTCCATCCTGCAATCCGTCCGCCGGCAACCGTGGCGGTGATCGAATCGTGGTACACGGGCCGGTACACGTCGTGCTGCATGTCCTCCTCTCGTGTCCACACCACCTTGACCGGCCCATCCACCCGCTTGGCTATTTGCACGGCGGAGGCGACCATGTCCGTCTCGAGTCTGCGGCCGAAGCCGCCGCCGATCAGATGGTTGTGCGCAGTGACTTTCTCGATCGGAAGGCCTGCGACCTTGGCCGCCGTGGCCTGCACTCTTGATAGCACCTGGGAGCCCACCCACACCTCGCAGCTCGTCGGCGTAACCTGCACGGTACAGTTCATCGGCTCCATGGTCGCGTGCGCGAGGAAGGGCACCTCGTACTGCGCTTCCAGCAACTCGCCTTGAGTCAGGCCCTTGGCGATGTCTCCCGTGGATTTGGCCACCGCGCCTTCGGTCTTGCTGGCGGCACGCAGCTGCTTCCAGACATCGTCGGAGGTAACCGCGGAATTCGGCCCCTCGTTCCAGGTAATGCCGAGCGCGCCCAAGCCTTGGCAAGCCGCCCACATATGGTCGCCGACCACCGCGACAAAATCGTCGAATACGATCACCTGGCGTACGCCCGGCACTTGCTTGGCCCCGGCATCATCGACATGTCCCACCTTGCCGCCGAACACCGGACAGGCGGCCAAGGTTGCGAACTTCAAGCCCTGCGGCATGACATCGATGCCGTATTGCGCCCTGCCGTTGACCTTGTCCGGCGTGTCAAGCCGCTTGAGGGGCTTGCCGATCAGCTTGAAGTTCTTCACTTCCTTGAGCGGGGGGTCCTTGGGTGGAGTCAGGGCCTTGGCGCGGTCGATCAGCGCCGCGTAAGCGAGGCGGCGGTTGCTTGCGTCATGAAAGAGTTCGCCGTTTTCCGTGCGAATGGCGGCGGGATCCACCCTCCATAGCTGCGCAGCGGCTTGCACCAGCATGGCACGCGTACCCGCGGCCGCCTTGCGCAAGGGCAACCAGAACGACCGCACGGAATTGGAATTGCCGGTGACTTGCAGGCCGAATATGGGGTTCCCATAGAGCTTGTCGTTGGGCGGCGCATGTTCGAGCGACACACGCGCGAAATCCGCGTCGAGTTCTTCCGCCAAGATCATGGCCACGGAGGTGTATATGCCCTGACCCATCTCTACCTGCGGCATGACGAGCCTCACCCTGCCGTGACCGTCGATACGAATGAATGCATTGGGCGCAAAGCCCAAGTTCGTGGGCGGAGCGCCGCGGGCGACCGGCAGATGAAAGGCGACGACCAGGCCGCCGCCCACCGCGAGACCGGCCTCGAGAAAACCGCGCCTCGTGAGTGCGGGGATGACTGAGTTGTCAGCCTGCCGCATGTTTGATGGCCTCGCGAATACGCACGTACGTGCCGCATCGGCAGATGTTTCCGGCCATGGCGGCGTCGATGTCGGCATCGTTGGGATGCGGGCTCGAGTTGAGCAATGCCGTCGCGGACATGATCTGCCCCGACTGGCAATAGCCGCATTGTATGACCTCCAGATCGAGCCAGGCTTTCTGCACCTTGGCACCGGTCGCGGAGGCGCCTATCCCTTCGATGGTCGTGATGGCACGCGGGCCGATGGACCCCACCGCCAATAGACAGGAGCGCACCGGCGCTCCGTCGAGGTGCACCGTGCAAGCCCCGCATTGCGCTATCCCGCAGCCGAATTTGGTGCCGGTAAGTCCGAGGATATCCCGCAGCACCCAGAGAAGGGGCATATCGGGAGGCGCGTCGACATCCCTTTTTTCACCATTGATCCTCAGACTGACCATGAGTACCTCGTCATCAAGACCCGGCTCGGGGCGTCGGTCGCAGACCTTAGACTACCGCATCAATCGCCGGATTTCAGACTCCCGTCGAGAAATTGCTGCACCTCTTGGAACAGCTGCATGCGATTCTTCTCCATCATGACGTGGTGGGTGCCTTCGCCGATTTCCACATAGCGTTTATAAGGCGCATGGATCAGCCGGGCGAAGTAGGCGTACAGCATGCCGCTCGGCGTGTCCGCATCCCACTCCGCGTGCGCCAGGAAGGTGGGTACTCGAATGTCCGCCGGATCGTACTGCGCCTTGCCGGCGGCCCAGAATTCCACGATGTCCTGCACGACGCCGTTGGGCGCGCGCACGACGGGCGGTGTCTGCTTCGCACCCTCAGGATCGCTGGCAAAAGTGGCGTCCGCCCAAGCCTCGAACCAACCCGCAGGGATCAGTTCCTGAGCCTTGTCCTCGGGCACGCCCTTCAACCAGCGCGCTTTGGCCGCTGCCCGCGTAATGCCGCGGTAGGCACCCAACTTTCCGCCGGAGGCGATAGTCGGCGGGGACTGCAAGATCCACAGCGGTGCATAGAGCACGAGGCGGTTCACCTTGTCGTTGTTCTGTGCGGTGTACCAACCCATGATTTCCGTGCCCCAGGACCAACCCAGCAGATCGATCCTCGGGACGCCGCGGCGCCTCAAGATAAAATCCACCGCCGCACCCACGTCCTTGACCGCTGTTTCGGTCCGAACGATGGGCGGGTTGTCCTCGGCCGGTTGGCTCATCTGCGCAGGACGGGTGGACCTGCCGTAGCCGCGCAGATCCACCAAGTAGACGTCGTAGCCGTGCTCCGCGATGTAATCCATCCAGGACAAGCCGTTAAGCTTCAAGTCGAACGCCGCCTCCGCAGGGTAGGTCGCGCCGTGCACGAACAGCAGTATCTTCCCCGGCGCGAATCTCTTCACTCCCTGCGGATGCTTGTTGCGCACGTAGAGCAGGATGCCGGGATCGACCGCGGGAATCATGAACTCCTCCGTGGTCGTCTTGGGCGCAGCGCCGGCCGCGCCCACGGCGAGCCAAGCCGCAAAGGCAAATCCGGCGGCTGCATGCACTGCCCGGGGGAATTTCAATCCGCCGTGCCTTCCCATTTCTTCTCCGGTGAACTTATGTAATCCGCGCAACTGTGGCACTCTTCGGGGACGTATTCCAGCAGGGAGTGGTTATGAACAGCGAAAGTATTCAAAAGGGCGGCTGCTTTTGCGGCGAGGTGCAATTCGAGGTGTCGGGCGAACCGGCTGCGATGGGTTACTGCCACTGTGAGTCCTGCAGGCATTGGTCCGCGGGTCCGGTGAACGCGTTCACCCTGTGGAAACCGCAGGCTTTAAAAATAACCCACGGGGCCGCGAGCATCGGTACTTACAATAAGACGCCCATAAGCTATCGCAAGTGGTGCAAGCTGTGCGGCGGGCATTTGTTCACGGAACATCCGACCATGGGGCTCGTGGATGTGTACGCGGCGATGATCCCCAATCTCGCCTTCGAACCGGGCGTGCACGTGCACTACCAGGAAACTGTTTTGCACATCCATGACGGCAAGCCGAAAATGAAGGACATGCCCAAGGAGATGGGCGGTTCCGGAGTCACACTGCCGGACTGACGGGAGAGTTCCTCGTGCGATTCCAGCCACGGATGATCGTGTTGATTTGCATCGCCATGGCGGCTTGCCGGTTCGCGCCGCCCGCCGCGGCTGCGCAGGGCGCGGAAGCCGAGCCCGTGCAGCACGAGTTCGTCATCGAAAACTTCAAGACGGAAAGCGGCACGGTGCTGCCGAAGGCGCGCATCGTCTACGGCACTTACGGACAATTGGACGCCGCCGGCGACAACGCAGTGCTTCTGCCCTCGCACTACATGGCGGATATGCACGGCTACGGTTTCGTGATCGGACCGGGCAAGGCTTTGGATCCGAATAAGCTGTTTCTGATCGCGACCGAGCTGTTCGGCAACGGCCGTTCGTCTTCTCCCAGCAACACGCCGGAACCCCTCCACGGCCCGCGCTTTCCGGTCACCACCATCCGCGACAACGTGGAGGCGGTGCATCGCCTGCTTACCGAGCAGCTGCACGTGCGCCATGTGCGCGCCGTGATCGGGTTCTCGATGGGGGCTCAGCAGGCGTTCCAGTGGGCCGTGAGTTATCCGCTGTTCATGGATCGCATCGTGGCCACTTCAGGGACCGCCAAGACCTACGGTCACGGCATCGTCCGGCTCGAGGGTCAGATTGCGGCGTTGACCGCCGATGCGGCCTTCCGGGGCGGCGACTACACCGATCAGCCCGAGAAGGGCATACAGGCCTTCGCCATGGTCTGGACAGGGTGGCTGTTCTCCCAGGAATGGTGGCGCCGGGAACTGTGGCGGACCGACCCCTCCCTCGGGGGCAGTTTCGACCAGGTGGTCGAGCGCTTCCGAACGAACTTCATTCCGGGCGCCGATGCCAACAATCTGATTCTGCAGATGCGCACCTGGGAGAGGCACGATGTCGGCGATACGGCTCCGTTCCACGGCGACGTCGAGGCGGCGCTGCGGTCCATCAAGGCACGGGTGCTGTACATGCCGTCGCAGACGGATCTGTACTTCCCGGTGACCGACGCGACGTATGAAGCGGCCTTCATCCCGCACTGTGAGCTCGTCCCCATACCCTCGCTATGGGGACACCCGGCCGGTGCAGGTGCGTCGCCTGCCGACGGCAAATTCCTGAACGAGCACATAACGCGGTTCCTCGGTTCGTAGGATGGACCGAACCCTTGTGCGGCGGTTGCCACCCTGTATAGTTCGGCCCTGCCTTTCGAACCCATAACGAATATCTCTTCATACCATCCAACCCGAGGTGCCCATGCTTCGCCACGGATTCGTCAGCTCCGGACTTCGCGCACTCGCAGGCCTCATTCTCTGCACATCAGCATGGAGCGCCACCCCCCTGCTGCTGCGCAATCCCTCGCTCAGCGGGGATCGGATCGCCTTTCTGTACGCGGACGATATTTGGACCGTCGCGCGGGAAGGCGGAGACGCGCGCAGGCTGACCTCGGTCGGCACCGTACGGGCGGGTCCGTATTATTCCCCGGATCACAAGCAGATCGCGTACTCGACCCGCGCTCACGGGCTCGCTGATGTATACGTGATGAGCTCGGAGGGTGGAGTGCCGCGGCGGCTTACATGGGAACCCACCGGCAGCCGCGTCGCAGGCTGGACCCCCGACGGCAAGGAAGTATTGTTCACCTCCCAACATTCCAGCTACTCGGATTTCCCGCGGCTGTATCGTGTGCGCGCCGACGGCGTCGGGTCCGCGCAGCTCGTGCCGCTACCGAGCGTCGCCGCAGGGAGCTTCTCCGAAGACGGCAACACGCTGGCCTATGTGCCGTTCGAACTATGGCAGGACGCGTGGAAGCGCTACCGCGGCGGTCAAACGACCCCGATTTGGCTGGTGAACCTCAAGACGCTCGATATCGAGAAGATTCCGCGCGAGAATTCCAACGATTCGCATCCGGTGTGGAACGGCACGACGGTCTACTTCCTCTCCGACCGCAACGGCCCCGTGTCGTTGTTCAGCTACGACACCGTCACCAAGCAGGTGCAGCAGGTCATCGCGAATCAAGGGTTCGACCTCAAGACGCTGGGCGCCGGACCGGGTGCGCTGGTGTACGAGGAGTTCGGCTCACTGCATCTCTATGATTTGGCCACCCATCAGGAACACGCCGTGCCGGTCAGCATTCGCGGCGACCTGCCGAATCTCGCGCCTCACTTGGGATCGGTCGCGGCGAAGGAAGTGCAAAACGTCGCGGTCTCGCCGACCGGTGTGCGCATTCTGGCGGAGGCCCATGGAGAGATATTCTCGGTTCCCGCCGAAAAGGGCGACACCCGCAACCTGACCCGTACGCCGGGCTCCGCCGAACGCGACCCCGCGTGGTCGCCGGACGGAAAATCCATTGCGTATTTCAGCGACGCATCGGGCGAATACCAACTCTATATACGCGATCAAGACGGCTTGCAGGCGCCGAAGGTCATCGATCTCGGCCCGGACCCGTCGTTCTTTTACGCCCCTCACTGGTCGCCCGACTCCAAGCGCATCGCCTATACCGACAAGCATTTGCGCCTCTGGTATGTCGATGCGGCGGGAGGCAAACCGGTCAAGATCGACACCGGCCTGCGGGGCGGATTCGGAGCCCCCGAAGAGCTCGCATGGTCGCCCGACTCGCAGTGGATTGTGTACACCCGCGATCTCGAGAGCCAGATGCACGCGATCTTCCTCTATTCGTTGGCCTCGCACTCCTCGACGCAGATGACCGACGGCATGAGCAATGCCGCGCACCCGGTCTTCGACGCGAGCGGCAAGTATTTGTATTTTGCCGCATCGACGAACAACGGACCCTCGGACGCCGGGATTGACCTCTCGTCGCTCGATCGCGCCACCGGCAGCAGCATCTATGTCGTCGTGCTATCGCGCAACGGCGCCTCGCCGGTTCCGCCTGAAAGCGATGATGAGAACAAGAAGAAGGACGACGAGGACAAGAAGGACGACGGCAAGAAGGACGAGTCCAAGAAGGATGAGTCCAAAAAGGACGACACCAAGAAGGATGATGCGAAGAAGAAAAGTGCGGAGAAGCCGAAGCCCACCGTGATCGATCTGGCCGGGATCGGCAATCGCATCCTCTCCCTGCCCATTCCCGCGCGCAACTACGTCGACCTGTCGGTCGGCAAGACCGGAGTGCTGTTTCTCGCGGCAGGTCCCGCAGTCGGTCGACCCTCCGCGGATGGAGGTCCGGAAGCGTTCTCGATCTGGCGTTTCACCACCGAGAAGCGCCAGACCGAAGAAATGTTGAGCGGCGTCACCGCCTACAAGGTTTCCTTCGACGGCGAAAAGCTTTTCTACGCCCGCGGCGACAACTGGTTTCTCGCGCCGGTGTCCGATCTCAAAGCGGGTACGCCGGATGCACCGCAGGGCAAGCCCGTCAACAACGGCGGCATGTCCGCCGTGATCGATCCGCGGGCCGAATGGAAGCAGATGTACCGCGAGTCCTGGCATCTGCAGCGCGATTTCCTCTACGACCCCCACCTTCACGGTCTCGATCTGGCGAAGATTGAGGCCAAGTATCAGCCGTATCTCGACGGCCTTGCGTCGCGCGACGAGTTCACCTATCTGTGCGATGAAATGCTGGGCGAAGTTCAGGTCGGGCACATGTTCGTGCGCGGACCGCGCGACGCGGACAATGCGCCGAAGCCGGGATTGCTGGGCGCGGATTACACCGTTGATCACAATCGATACCGATTCGCCAAAATATACAACGGTCAGAACTGGACCCCGTCGTTGGCCGCACCGCTGACCCTGCCCGGCATCAACGTCGTCGAGGGCGACTACTTGCTGGCCGTAAACGGCCGCGACTTGCGCGCGACCGACAATATCGACGCTTTCTTCGACGGGACCGCGGGTAAACAGACGGTGCTGCGCATCGCAAAGGGCGCAGAGGGTGCCGAGGCGCGCGATGTGACGGTGGTGCCGGTGGATTCCGAGCATGGTTTGCGCAATCTCGACTGGATCGATTCGAACCGGCGCAAGGTGGATGCCCTGTCCGGGGGCAAGATCGCCTACATCTACATGCCGAATACGGCGGGTGCCGGATATACCAATTTCAATCGCTATTTCTACGCGCAGTTGGACAAGCAGGCGGTGATACTCGACGAGCGCTACAACGAAGGCGGGTTCATTGCCGACTATATCGTCAACGTGCTGGGCCAAAAGCGCCTGAGCGGCGCGATCGAGCGCGACGGCAGGCCGGTGCACGATCCTGAAGGCGCGATCTTCGGACCCAAGGCCATGATCATCAACCAATCCGCAGGTTCCGGCGGCGATGCCATGCCCTGGTATTTCCGCAAGGCGGGCCTCGGGACCTTGGTGGGCGTGCGCACCTGGGGCGGCCTTGTCGGCATCGGCGGTTACCCGCGGTTGATCGACGGCGGCTTGGTCACCGCGCCTCGCTACGCAATATTCGGGCTACACGACCAATGGGAAGTGGAGGGGCACGGCATTGCGCCGGATGTCGAAGTGGAGGAACTGCCGAAGGACGCGGCGGCGGGGCACGATGCGCAGCTCGAGCGGGCGGTAGCCATCGTTCTCGAGCAGCTGAAGGAGCATCCGGTGGTCGAGCCGCCGGTGCCGCCGTATCCCAATTACCATACGAAGGATGGTCTCGGCAGCCGCTGAGGCGATCCCAGGGCTCGATGGCCCTGTTGGCGGTACCGAAGTCATCGGCGAGTGGGCGCAATGAGGCCACGATGAGGGGAAACCGCGCCGCAGTACCGGCGCAGGGTCAACCTGCACTGCGAGAGGCGGTCGTCACTCTATGTGCGGCGATCGCCACTCTTCTGTGCGCCCGGGCCATCGCGCCCGGTCTCGGCCCGGCCGTGCTGGCCGTAGTGCTGTGCATCTCACTCGCGCGCAGCCGGCTCCTTCGCGCCGGGCGCGACCGAATCGAGGCGGCCATTGCGCTGCCCATCGTGGGCTGGGCCGCGGCCGGCGCCGGCATGCTCCTGAATCGGACTCCGTGGCTCGGTGCGCTGATCTTCGTCGCCGCCATGTTTCTGTCCGTTTGGCTGCGCCAATTCGGTTCCATGGCGCGACGAGCCGCTCGGCTGGTCACGCTGCCGTTCGTCGTTCTGCTCACCACGCCGTATATTCCGTCGACATCGCGAGGCCCCGTCCCGGCCGCGCTGATTCCGGCGGTCATCGCGGTGCTGGCGCTTTTTTGCGTGACCGTGCTGTATGCGCTGGCCCGACGCCTGGGTTTCCTGCCCGATACGCCCGATACGCCCGAATCGCCGAGTGCGGCGGCGGCGTCCGCGAGCGCGAGTTCGTTGTGCCCGAGCGCGACTACCCGGATGGCCATTCAGATGGCGGTCGCGCTTACCGCGGCGTTCGTGATCGGGTACGTATATTTTGCCGAGCGATGGGCGTGGATCGTCTTGACGGCCTTTATCGTCGTCAGCGGCAACCGAGGCCGGCTGGATGTGGTGTACAAGAGCGTATTGCGCGTGCTCGGCGCCGCGGCCGGCACTCTTCTGGCTTTGTCGATCGGCCATCCGGCCGGATACCACGACACGACGAGCGCCGTGCTCATCCTCGGCGCCGTTTTCCTCGGGGTGTGGCTGCGGCCTTTGAGTTATGCGTGGTGGGCGCTCTTTGTCACGCTGGCGCTGGCTCTGCTGCAGGGTCTTGCGGGCGCGCCGGCGCCGCGCATGCTGTGGCCGCGTCTGGAAGAAATAGCGATCGGCGCGGTCGTCGGAATTGCCTCCGCTTGGTTCGTTCTCCCGGTGCGGTCGACCGGCGCGCTGCGGCGGCGAATCGCCGATGCGCTGACGGCACTCTCAGACGCATTGGACCCGGCGACCCCCGTGCGAGCGCCGGACGGCTTCGTTGCCGCGGTCGCCCGCGTGGACGAGATGGCTCCTGCATTCAGAGCAACCCGCTTCGTAGCGCGCCGTTTTCGCGCCCCGCAGCCTGCCGATTGGGTCGACGCATTGGCGGCGTGCCGGGATCCTGCGATCGTCCGGATTGCAAAGAGCGAGACCCCGGACGGCGTGCGCCGAGCGGTCGGCGCGGCGCGCCGGTCCATGCGCCAACCCGATGAGATTCTGCCGGCGCTGCGGGCATTGTCGGCCGCCCTGCGGGCTTCCGACGCGGCCTGAGCCGGGCCAGTTCGGTTAGCCGCGTTTCAGGGACTGCAGCAGCGGCGCGATCAGATCCAGAGGCAGCGGGAACACGATCGTCGAACTCTTCTCGCCGGAAATGTCGGCCAGGGTTTGCAGATACCGCAGTTGCAGCGACGCAGGCTCGTTCGACAGGATCTTGGCGGCCTCCGCCAGCGTTTGCGCCGCCTGCTTCTCGCCCTCGGCGTGGATCACCTTGGCGCGCCTGCCACGTTCGGCCTCGGCCTGGCGGGCCATGGCGCGGATCATGGTTTCATCCAGATCGATGTCCTTGATTTCGACGTTGGTCACTTTCATGCCCCAGGCCGCCGTATTCGCGTCGAGAATTTGCTGAATGGCGGCGTTGAGCTTGTCGCGCTGCGCCAGCATCTCGTCCATTTCGTGCTGGCCCAACACCGAGCGCAGCGTCGTCTGCGCCAGCTGGCTGGTGGCCTCCCAGGGATTGGTTACCTGCAGAATGGCCTTTTCCGGATCGACGATGCGGAAATAAACCACCGCGCTGACCTTCACCGAGACATTGTCCCGGGAAATCACGTCCTGCTTCGGCACGTTCAGCACCACGGTGCGCAGTTCCAGCTTCTTCATCTGTTGAATCGCCGGCAGTACCAGCCGCACGCCGGGGCCCTTGACGCCGGTGAATCGGCCGAGCGTGAACATCACGCCGCGCTCGTATTCCTTGAGGATGCGGATCGAACTCAATATCAACAGCAGCAATATGACGACAACGACGGGCAACGAGATATTCATCGGTGATTCCTTACTTTTGTTGCTGTTGCGGCTCCACCCAGAGCGTCAAATCCACGACTTTCACTATGCGCGCCTGTTGGCCGGCCCGCAGCGGACTTGAACTGCGGGCGTTCCATAGTTCCCCGCCGTAGCGCACGACGCACCTATCCTCACAGTCGCCGACCGCTTCGACGGCCGCGCCGATCATGGTCTCGACACCGGTGCTCGGGGGGCGGCCGCGCGCACGGGCCCCCAGCCAGCCGATGACGACGATGACGAGCCCGCCGGCGACGGCGATACCCACGATCAGCGGCATTGCCACTCGCAGTCCCGGCGCATCATTGTCGAATAGTATGATGGATCCGACCACAAATGCCGCAAGTCCGCCGACGCCCAGGGAGCCGAACGCCGGCATGAAGAACTCCGTGATGATCAATCCGATTCCCAGTGCCATGAGCGCGAGGCCCGCGTAGTTGACGGCGAGCAGCTGCAATCCATAGAGCCCCAGCAGCAGCGACAGCGCACCGACGACGCCGGGCAACACCGCTCCCGGGTTGTAGCCCTCGAGCAGCAGCCCGTAGATGCCCACCAATAGCAGCCCGTAGGCAATGGTGGGATGGGTCAGCACCAGAAGGAGGCGCGTGCGCCAGTCGGGCGCGACACTGCGCACCGCGAGATCCCGGGTGTCGAGCACGATCTCCCGATCGGCGGCTTTGATCTTGCGCCCTTGAAGCTGCTGCAATAGATCTGGCACGTCCTTGGCGACGATGTCGATCACGTTCTGCTTGAGCGCATCGTCCGCGGACAGGCTTGCCGCCCCGCGGACGGCGGCTTCGCCCCATTCGGCGTTGCGGCCGCGCAATTGCGCCAGCGAGCGGATGTATGCGACCGCGTCGTTGACCGCCTTGCGCTCACCGGCGCTGCCCGGAGAAATCTCTTCGGGAGCCTTCTGCTTTTTGCCGTCGGGGCTTGCGGGTACCGGCGCCGGCGCAGACGCAGGCGGCGCGCTCGGCTCGCCGCCGATCGAAATCGGAGTCGCCGCACCCAGATTGGTCGCCGGCGCCATCGCCGCGAGGTGGCTGGCGTAGAGAATGTACGTTCCCGCGCTCGCCGCCCGCGCGCCGCTCGGCGCCACATAGCTCACCACCGGCACCGGCGACGCGAGTATGGCCTTGATGATGTCGCGCATGGAAGTGTCGAGCCCGCCGGGTGTGTCCAATTCAAGGATCACGACGGTGCTGTGCCGGCCGGCGGCATCCGCCAGCGCGCGCTCGACGTAGCGGCTCATGGCCGGTCCGATGGGACCGTTCAACTCGACGAAGGTCGCGAATCGGTCCGCGGGAGCTGGAGCGGCTGCGGCACCGGCACCGAAGTTCAAGACCGTACCCGCAAGCCATAGAACGATGGCAAGCCGCCGCGCGATGCGGCGCGATCCAATCCGCCCGGAACGAACTCCGCTCAACTTCAGGTCCCCCCCTGGCGGCGGTCGCGAACGCGCTTCGAACAATTGTCGCTTCGACAACTATCGTCTCGATCGTAGACCGAAGCGGGACGGAAACCAACTTCGGCCCCGAAGCCTCTTCCGCGGCCACGCGGCAAGCAGCATTGTCGCCGCCAGGCATAGGTAGGCGAACAAATTACCCACGGCCGCGTAGAGTGTGCGCCCGCCCGCCATCCAAGGTGCGGCAACCACGATACCGTCCGCAGGATGCGGATTGCGGTAGGGGTCGTCGGCGTAGGTTTTCTCAAGCACCCGGCCGTTCGGATCGATCAGAGCGGAAACGCCGGAGTTGACCGCACGCACCATGCTCACGCGCAGCTCGACGCTCGCGAACACCGACAGCGCCAGATGTTCCCAGGGTTCGGTATCGGCGCCGAACCAGGAATCGCTGGTCAGATTGACGAGCAGATTGGGATGCAGCTTGCCGAGACTGCGCAGGAAGCCCGGCAGGATGTCTTCATAGCAAATCACCGGACCGAGCGCCCAGGCTTGCCCGCCGGGTCCATGCAGCGTCAGAACGGCGGGTCCCTTGCCCGCGGTGAACTGACCGGTGCCCGGCGGAAGCAAATTGCGCAGCCAGGGGAACGTCTCGATGCCGGGGATGTATTCGCCGAAGGCCAGCAGGCGCACTTTGTCGTAGCGGCCCGCGGCGCGCCCGCCGCCGTCGAGCAGGATGGCGGAATTGAAGGCGTCTTGACGGCTGGGATCGTACATTTCGGCGCCGATCAAGGTGGGTATGTCGAAGCCGCGCCGAATCCGCCCCAGGGACTCGGGCGCGAAATCGGCGGCGAAATCCCGCGGCAGCGTCGCGGGATACGCGCCTTCGCTCCACACCAGTAGCTGCGCGCCTGCGCTCTGCAGGCGGCGCGATTCCTCCTGCAGGGCGGTCAACTGGCGGATGGCCTCTTCGCGGGGAACCTCGCCGTCCACCGTGTAGGCGAAATTCGGCTGAACCAGGCCGATATTCAAGCGCGGCGCATGCGCCGCGATGGCGTCGATCTGCCGCATGCGCACCGCGCCGAAGAGCAGCGCGGCTGCCAGCAGCGCCGCCGCCGCCGCCGCAGGATAGCGTGCGGCGCGGCCGTCCACCGCCAGATCGTAAATGGCGCCGTTGATGGTCATCAAGCAGCGCCGTCACGCCGAGAGGGCCGGTGAGCTCGCGCGATTTGGATGACATGCGGATTCCACGCCTGGCGAGATCCACTGGCCGCAGGGAAACAGTTGCGGCACCAGAAGTTCGCAGCCGACCATCGCCGAGCGGCGCGAGCAGTGTCATGGGCAAGCGGCGCCGCCGCGAATGCCGCGCACGACGGCGGTGAAAAGCAGGAAAATGACGGCGCGCGATGCGCAGAACAGCAGGAACACCGGCGCCGCCGCGATCCACGGAAAGCCCGCGAAGCGCTGCATCACCTCGATCAGCCAGTAGAATCCGCCGCCCGTCTCGACGACTCCGGCCCACCAGCCGAGGAACAGTGCCTGCTTGAAGGTCGGCGCACGATCCACCGCGAACAGCATGGGAACCGCTGCAATCCAAGCCAGCGCGGACAGGTCGAAGGGTGTCACGCCAGGAACCACAGGCAGCCGCTCAAGGTTGCGAGGCCGAACAAGCCGGGGAATTTGAGCTTAAGCATGCTTAATCCGGGGTCAATTGCAGTTCACGGCCACGGGGCCGTCGGGTATTCTGAGGCTCAATCATGCAAGAAAGATACGACCCTGCCGCTGTCGAAGCGGAGGCACAGCATTATTGGGACCGCGCGCGCTGCTTCCTGGCCAGGGAGGACGGCGCGCGCGAGAAGTATTACTGCCTGTCGATGTTCCCCTATCCAAGCGGTCGCCTGCACATGGGGCACGTGCGCAACTACACCATCGGCGATGTGCTGTCGCGCTTCATGCGCATGAACGGCAAGAACGTCCTGCAGCCCATGGGCTGGGACGCCTTCGGTCTGCCCGCGGAAAACGCCGCCATGGCCAACGGCGTGCCGCCGGCGAAGTGGACCTTCGACAACATCGCGCACATGAAGGCGCAGCTCAAGTCTTTGGGGTTCGCCCTGGATTGGAGCCGCGAGTTCGCGACCTGCCGCCCCGATTACTATCGCTGGAATCAATGGCTGTTCCTGCGCATGCTGGAGAAGGGCATCGCTTACCAGAAAACGGGAGTGGTCAACTGGGACCCCGTCGACAAGACCGTGCTCGCCAACGAGCAGGTGATCGACGGCCGCGGCTGGCGCACCGGCGCGCTCATCGAGAAGCGCGAGATCCCGATGTACTACCTTAAGATCACGGACTACGCCGAGGATCTGCTCGAGACCTTGAATCAGATGCAGCGGGTGGCCGGACCGCGTGCGCGCCATGCAGGCCAACTGGATCGGCAAGAGCGTGGGCGTGCGCATCGGATTTCCCCACGAGATCGACGGCGAGGCGGCGTGCTGCGCGCCTTCACCACGCGGGCCGATACCCTCATGGGCGTGACCTTCTGCGCGGTGGCGGCCGAGCATGCGCTTGCGGTGCACGCGGCGCGCCACGACGCCAAATTGGCGGCCTTCATCGAGGAATGCAAGCGCGGCCCCGCGATCGAGTCGGAACTCGCGACGCAGGAAAAGAAGGGCATGCCCACCGGGCTCGCGGTGCGCCATCCCATCAGCGGCGAAGCCGTGCCGGTGTGGGTGGGAAACTACGTGCTCATGAGCTACGGCGAGGGTGCGGTGATGGGGGTGCCCGCGCACGATGAGCGGGACTTCGAATTCGCCAAGAAATATCATCTGCCGATCAAGCCCGTCATCGACGTCGCCGGCCGCGAGTATTCCACGCACGCATGGGCGCCCTGGTACTCGGAGCACGGCCGCTGCATCAATTCCGGGAAATACGACGGGCTGGAATTCCAGGCGGCCGTCGACGCCATCGCGGCGCGATTTGAATCTCATGGGCCTGGGTGACAAGCAGATCACCTGGCGACTGCGCGATTGGGGGATTTCGCGGCAGCGTTACTGGGGTTGCCCGATTCCTGTGATCCATTGCGGCGACTGCGGTACCGTGCCGGTGCCCGACGAGCAATTGCCGGTGGTGTTGCCGGTGGATCTGGTGCCCGACGGCAGCGGCAATCCGCTGCTCAAGGATCGAGGCATTTCTCAAGCGTGGCGTGTCCGCGGTGCGGCAGCGGAGGCGCGGCGCGAGACCGACACCATGGATACCTTCGTGGATTCCTCCTGGTATTTCCTGCGGTTCGCCTGTCCCGACAACGACAAGGCGATGCTGGACTCGCGTGTCGCGTACTGGCTGCCGGTCGGACCAGTACATCGGCGGAATCGAACACGCGATCCTGCACCTGCTGTACTCGCGCTTCTGGACCCGGGTGATGCGCGAATTGGGCGTGGTAGCCTTCAAGGAGCCCTTCGCCAATCTGTTCACCCAGGGCATGGTGCTCAACGAAGCTTTCTTTCGCAAACCGGACGCCGGCCGCGTGGAGTACTTCAATCCCGCCGATGTCGAAGTCACGCTGGACCCCACGGCGCAGCGGCGCATCGCGGTGCTGCGCGCAGACGGCCTGCGAAGTCGAATCGGGCGGCGTGGTCACCATGTCCAAGTCGAAGAACAACGGCGTCGACCCGCAGACATTGGTGGATGAGTTCGGCGCCGATACGGCGCGCTTGTTCACCATGTTCGCCGCGCCGCCTGAGCAGACACTCGAATGGTCGGATGAGGGCGTGCAGGGCGCCTCGCGATTCATCAAGCGTCTGTGGAAGGCCGTGCACGACCATGTGCGGCAGGGCTCGCCCGCGGCGCTCGACAAGTCGGCGCTGACCGAGCCGCAGCGGGCGATTCGCCGGCAGGCGCATCAGACCTTGGCGAAGATCACCGACGACATCGGCCGCCGCCGCACGTTCAATACCGCGATTGCCGCCGCCATGGAGCTGCTGAACGCCGTGGCGAAGTTTCCCCAGAGCTCTCCTCAAGACCGCGCCGTGATGCAGGAGGCGCTCGAGATCGCGGTGCTCGGACTCTCGCCCATCATTCCGCACGTCACCCACGCACTGTGGAAGGCCCTCGGACATTCAAGAGCGCTGATCGATGAGCCGTGGATGCAGGTCGATGACGCCGCCCTGGAGACCTCGTCCATCACCCTGGTCGTGCAGGTCAACGGCAAGCTGCGCGGCCACATCACCGTCGCCGTCGGCGCCGACGAGGCCACGGTGCGCGCCGCGGCGCTCGCCGAGCCGCACGCGCAGAAGTTCATCGGCGCGTCCGCGGTGCGAAAAGTGATCATCGTGCAGGGTAAGCTCGTCAACATCGTGGTGTAATCGTGCCCAGCCCTCTTGAATGCAGGCCGACGGATCGCGGGATTGAGCCTCGTGCTGGCGATTTCCGCCTGCGGTTTCAGGCTGGCCGGCAGCGACCCTTTGCCCAAGGTGCTGGCGCGCCCATATCTGTCGCTCAAGGATCCCTACACCGATTTTTCACGCGAGTTCGAGCATCAGTTGAAGACCTCCGGCGCGCGATGCTGCAGACTCTGCGTGCTGATTCGACGGCCACCATCGAAGTCACCAAGGATCTGGTGGAACAGCGCACCCTGTCGGTGTCCGCGACCAATATCCCGACGGAATATGAACTCACCTACACGGTCACCTTCTCGGTGCATGGGCGCCGACAAGGAGCTGCTCGCGCCGCAGACCATCGAGCCTGTCGCAAGGACTACAGCTTCGAGGAGAACGCGCTGCTGGCAAAGGAGCACGAGGCCGACATTCTGCGGCAGCAAATGGCGCGCGACCTGGTCTCCATCGCCATGCGCCGGCTCACCAGCCTGAAATAGCGCGTGCATGACGCACGCTGCTGGTCAATGCCATCGACCGCCTGAGCCTGGAGCTGCTCTTGGATCGATACGGCCTGCAATTGCGCTTGGTGGCGCCCGACGAAATCATTCCAGGGTCGTATTGGGGCGAGCGCGAGGCGGGCCTCATCGGGGCGAAGGTTTTTGCGCGCCTCGACACGCCTGTGCACTCGGTGCTGCACGAGAGCGCGCATTTCATCTGCATGACTCCGGAACGCCGCGCGGGATTGGATACGGACGCCGGCGGCGACGACGCCGAGGAGGGCGCGGTGTGCTACCTGCAAATCGTTCTGGCGGATTCGCTGCCCAATGTCGGCAAGGAGCGGATGTGCCGCGACATGGATGAATGGGGCTACAGCTTCAGGCTGGGAAGCGCCGCGGCATGGTTTGCCGAAGATGCGCAAGACGCGCGCGCCTGGCTGATTCGCCACGGACTTCTGGATGAGGCGGGCCATGCCACCCATGTCTGCCGATAGGCCGTCCGTAGTGTCGCGCCGCGGCGTGCTCGCAGGAGTGGCGGCGGCGCTCGCCGCAGGCTGCGAGAAGCTCGCGTTCATCGCGGCGAACGCGCCCGCCGCCTTCGGCCCCTACCGCCGCCACGCCAATGTCGCCTACGGCTCTCATCGGCGGCAACGCCTGGATGTGTATGTGCCGGATGCGGCGGACGGGGAGCTTCGGACGGCTTCGCGCCCGCTGGTGGTGTTCTGGCACGGCGGCCGCTGGACTTCCGGCGACAAGTCGGATTACCGATTCGTGGGCGCGGCTCTTGCCGCATTGGGCTGTATCGCCGTGCTGCCGAACTACCGGCTGTACCCTGAAGTCAAAATGGCGGGATTCATGGACGATGCTGCGCGCGCCGCGCCGATGGGCGGCCGCGCACGGCCCCCTATACGGCGCGGATGCCAACCGCCTGTACTTGATGGGACATTCGGCCGGTGCTCACCTGGCCGCCTTGGTGACGCTCGATGCGCGTTATTTTGCCGCCGACGGACAGGCGCCGCCGCCCATTGCGGGGGTGATCGGCTTGTCGGGGCCGTACGATTTCTTGCCGCTCGAGGAGGCGGACGTTCAAGACATGTTCGGGCCGCCGCAGAACTACCCGCAGTCTCAGCCGATCAATTTCGCGCAGCCCGACACGCCCCCGATGCTGCTGGTACACGGCCTTAAGGATGTGACGGTGCGGCCGAAGAACTCCGCCAATCTCGCCGCATCGCTGCGCGGGCACGGCGTGCCCGTGACCTTGAAGCTGTATCCGAATCTGGTGCATGCCGATACCGTGGCGGCGCTCAGCATACCGGCGCGCGGCCGCGCCCCCACACTCGCAGACGTCGCCGCCTTCATCAGCCGGCCGCGGCCGGCTTGATTGCGCCAAATCAGGCTGCGTTGGCGGCCGCAGGCGGCGCCTGGGAATAGCAGCGGCCGAAGCGGTTGGCGAGAAACGCCGGCAGCTTGATGTCTTCCTGGCGAATGAGCCCGGACTGCGGCAGCTTGCCCGCGCTCAGCATGTCGAGCACCGCGCATATGCCGCCCGCGGTGGTGATTTGAATGGCGCTGCGCACGCGGCCGCCCAGCGGCGCCGCGTAGATCTTGTTGGCGTAGGTCTCCTGCATGAGCTGGCCGTTGCGCAGCCGCTCACCGTCACGAACACGATCACCACATCCTGAAGAGTGATGGGAACTGCGTTCTCCAGATATGTCCTTCAGAAGCTCGCGGCGGTCGCGCAGGCGCAGATCGTTGAGCAGCGCCTTCATGATGGCCGCATGGCCGGGATAGCGGATGGTGCGGTAGTTGAGGTTGCGCACCTTGCCTGCGAGGGTTTCGCAAAGCGTGCCGAGACCGCCCGAGGTGTTGAACGCCTCGTACAAAATTCCGTCGAGCGAGAATTCCTCCAGTTCCTCCAAGGGCTGAGTTTCGCGCAGCTGCCCGTTGACGATGGCCTCGCAGGGCTCGCAGTACTCGTTGATGACGCCGTCCGTGCTCCAGGTCAAATTGTAGTTGAGCGCATTGGAGGGAAATTTCGGCAGGGCGCCGACCCGCATGCGCACGTCGTGCAGCACATCGAAGCGCCCGGCCAGATCGCTCGCCACGATGGTGATGAAGCCCGGCGCCAATCCGCATTGGGGGATGAACGCGGTGCGCGCGCCCAGGCTCAGCTGCTTCACCACACGTGTGCTGGCGACATCCTCGGTCAGGTCGAGGTAGTGTGCGCCGGCGGCCTTGGCCGCTTCGGCGATGAGCCGGGTCGCGTGATAGGGAGCGGCGCTCAGCACGGCGAATTTGCCGGCGAGGATGTTGCGCAAGGCGTCGCCCTGGGTGATGTCGGCCGCGACTTTGGCGACGGCCGCCGAAGTCTCGAGGCGATCCAATTGCTGCTGCGAGCGGTCGACCACCGTCACCGCGTAATCCCCGCACCCGCCCAGCAGTTCCGCGATCATGGATCCGATTTTGCCCGCGCCCACGATGACGATGTCTTTCATGTCCACTCCCTGATTTATTGGGGTCATTGTCGATGGGAGTCCCTACGATTGGTAGGGTCGTTTCAGACGTTCTAAAGGTATAGAATAGGCACTTAGTAGGGTAAAAACGGCGAAATGCCATGGATGTCATCGATGAAAAGCTCTTGCTGGCACTGCGTGAGAACGGCCGGGCGTCGACCGCCCAACTGGCGCAGGCTGGTGGGACGTTCCCGCACCAGCGTGCAGAGCCGCATCGAGAGGCTGGAGAAGCAGGGTGTCATCGTCGGCTACGGCGTCGTGCTGGCGCCGGAGCACGATCTTGGGGCGGTGCGGGCGCACGTCATGATCAAGGTGGGGCCCAAGGAGGCACGCGCGGTCACCGCGGCGCTGCGCACCATCGCCCAGGTGCGCGTGCTGCATTCGGTGAGCGGCGATGTGGATTTGATCGCCGTGGCCGCCGCGGCGTCGGTCGCCGAGATGGATCAGGTCATCGATCGCATCGGTGCCTTGGACGGGGTGGAGCGCACCACCTCTTCCATCATTCTGTCGACCAAGTTCGAGCGATGAACGATCGCGACGATCAAACATTCTCGAGCGGGGCAGTAATTTCCAATCCAAGTATGAGTCTGAGCGAGGGGTGATTCCGGGGTTTCAGGCGGCTGATTTCGATCGGTTGGAGAAGGACTTAAATAATCGGGCTTTGGCCTGGTTGAGGCGTTCGGCGGCATCATTATCGCTGATCGAATGGGCCAGCGTATCGAGATCTTCGAAGCGGATTCCGGGCTTCAGATATTGCTCTGCGGTGGGCATCGACTTGAGCTTCTCGTAGGGAGTCATCATGAGTTTGTAGGGGTAGCGTTTTCGTTGCCGGCCCTTGGCGTCCGTGATGGTTTCGGGGAACAGGCAAGGGCGATGGAAGTTGATGTAGGGATTGAGCTGGTCGCGACAAAAGTCATTGACCACTCGGGCGAAGCGCTGCGGAATATGGCTGTATCCGAAGTGTTTGCGCACGATTGAGCCGTTCTTCGATTCCGCCTGTGCGTTGTCGTTGCTGCTGCGCGAGCGCGATTTGGTGTGCTCTTCGATGAGCAGTTTATTGAGCAGTTCGGCGACGTACCGGTTGATGTATTCGGAGCCGTTGTCGCTGTGAAAGCCGCGGATCACGAAGGGAAAGCTCGAGAGTATTTCCTCCAACACCGGGATCAGATACGCCTCGCTGATGCGCTCGCACGTGGCGACGGCCTCGAACTGCGTGACGCAGTCCACCGCATTGATGTGATAGATGCCTTTCAGGCCGTCCTGATCGCCCTGGTGCACGCTATCGACCCGCAGGTAGCCAGGCCGGTTATTCGGCGCCGGCGCACGCCGGGTGCCGATCGGGATCGTCACGGGGCGAGTTTTGGTCCAGCGCTGGCGGTGGCACTGATAACCCTTGCGCTGACGCAGGTTGTACAGGTGGGCCACGGAGATCGCCGCCAGGCGTTCGTAGCGCGGATCGCCGAACAGGCGCCACGCCCGCTCCATGAGCTTCTTGGTGGCAGGCCCCGAGAGCGTGCCGTGCAGAGAATCGGTGTGCGCCAGCAGCAGCACGTCGGCTAGGGTATAGACGCTGGCAAAACTGGTGCGCGAGCCGCGGTAGCGCTTCACGAGCGGCGTTCGGTCAGCCCCGCGCTTGACCAACCGGGTCAACTGCTGACGTGAATAGCCGCTCACCCGTTCGAGGAAACGCAGCACCACGGCCTTCTCTGCGCGCTTCAAGCGTGCGTAGCTAAACCGGCGCACCGTGCGGCCGATGAAGCCGTACCGCTCCTCGGCGGCGACCCCAAAATCCACCGCCGTGGTGCCGTCCAAAAAGGCCTGTAACTGCCCCAGGGTCTGTAATTGTCGGTCGTTCATCTGGATCACCATGCTTTGCATCATGATCGATCCCAGCTACCTGCTCAGACTCATACCCCGTTGGAATCACACCCCTCTCTCCAGACTCATACCCCATTGGATAATGCTGGGGCTGGTGTTGCAATCCGCCTGTGGTCTAGAATCGCCGCCAGGCGGGGGATGACAGCGGGGTGCGACGATGCGTACTCGCAGGGGCCAGTGCGGGTTCTTTACCGTATGCGCCCTTGTCGCCAGTTGTATTGCATCCGTTGGTCTGGCCGACGGTGTCTCGACCTGGTCCATCCAACCGCCGGCCCAAAGTTCCATTTTAACGAGCGCGAACCTCACCATCGGTTTGCCGGCCGCACTGTCGGCCACTCAACTCGCGAGCATCGCCGTCGAAATCGACCACATCGACATCACGGCGCTCGCGCAAATCCATGCCGGTGCGATCGCCTACCATCCGCCCCAGCCCTTTGAAATCGGCTCACACGAGCTGCGCGTGGTCGAATATGCCGGCGGCCGGATCATTCCGCGGGGCCAGTGGAGTTTCAGCGCGAGCCTGGACGGCAAGGCCGCCGCGGCGCGCGGCTGGTCGGTCAAGGGCAATGTGGGCGCCACGGCGAGCGAGCGTGTCGTCGACTCGAATCTCACGCCGCCTGCGCCGCCGCCTTTCACGGTCAACGGCACCTTCGATGTCAAGGCGGTACGCACCATGTCGGAGTGGAGCGCCGAGGCGTCCGTCAACGGGCTCTACGGCACGGACAATGGCACCGCCGCGATCGCCGGTCAGGCCGTGCAGCCCGGCCAGATGCAATTGGCCCTCAGGCATCGCAAGGACAATCTGATTCTCGGCGACCAGACGCTGCCATTCGACAATCTGCTGATCTCTGGACTCTCGCGCCGCGGCATCTCGGGACATCTGGCCGACCTGCCGCTCGGCACCGACGCCACGGCTTTTTCGGTGCGCGACAGCTCTCTGGCCGGATTCTACGGCGGTCTCGGAATCGGCGACACGAGTGATCTGGTCTCCGGCGGCATCATTCAGAGTCATCCGATCGCGAGCGCCCCGAAGGCGCTGACGCTGCAGGCGGGCTTCGTCACGGGCACCTCACCCGGAGGCTTGAGCACGGTGGTACCGTATCCGGGCGGCAACGGCTCGTTTCCGCCGAACACCCCGCTCGGCACCGTGGCAACCGTGCAATCGGGCTCGGGCAATGCGTGGGTCATCGGTGCCGACAGCGAGATTCCGGGTACGACGCTGCACGTGAACGGGCAATACGCGAGTTCGCGCTTCGATTTTCCGGGCAGCATGGGACAGAACGACACGCACGCCTCCGATGACGCCTACAGTATCGGCTTGGGGCTGACTCAACCCTTGGGCAAGCGCTGGAATCTCGCGCTCAATGCGGCCTACCAGGACATCGGCACGTACTTCACCAGCCTCGCGAACCCCACGCTGTCGCCCGACCGGCGTACGGCGAACGCCACCGGCACGCTAAGCGGCTACGGGCTTGCGGCCTCCGCGGGGGGCGGGTTCACCGAGGACAACACCGACAACAATCCGGCGATCGCGACGGTGCGCAGCCTGCCGCGCACCGCATCCTTGAGCTACGGACCGACGCTGCCGGCATCGGTGACCACCTGGCTCGGCACTCCGAGCGTGAATCTCTCCTGGCAGGATGCGCGCACGCACGACACCACGGCGCCCATGGGAAGCGAACCCACGGCGAGCGATGTGGTCAACGACACGCTCGGCTTCAATTTTGCCTACACCCATTTCTCCTGGCAGGCGGGACTGACGGGGGGCAAGTTCCGCGACTACACCGGCCAGCAGGACGACACCGACACCTTCGGACCTGCCGGCGGATTCAACGTCTCGCTGGGCGGCAAGGGCTTCCTGAGTGCTAATCTGCAGCTGCTCGATGCGCACGATCTCAAGAACGACACGCACACGCTGGACCGCAATTACTCGTTGAGCGGCGGCGATTCGTTCTGGCAGGATCGGCTGAGCGCGCAGCTGACTTTCTCGGTCAATCACAATACGCAGCAAATCGTGCCGGGCACGATTCCGCCGCAACTCGTCGGCAACGACGTCGTGCTCAAGACCGCGACCGCGCAACTGCTGTGGCACGCGCTGCAGGCGACGCGCACACGGGCCGGGTTCGACCTGGGACTATCGGCGAGCTGGAACGATTCTTCGGGTCTGAATACTTCGGCGCTCACCACCCAGGGATTTTCAGCTCTTGCGACCACCGGCTTCCAGGGATTCTTGACGGCCGCCGTCAAGTGGCCGCTCGCTTACGGAGATCCTTGATGCGAAGTTTGCGCGCCATTCTCAGCGTCACCGCCTTCGCGCTCTGCGCGCAGGTGCATGCCGCGAGTTCTGTGTCGGTAACCCCGAATTCGCTCACCGCCTCCTTACAGTCGACGCTGCCCACGCTATTGATCTGGTCGGTCAAAGTGAACCTCGTCCTGTCGGCGAACGGCGCGCCTGCGCCGCCGCCGCCATCCTTGAGCTCGCCGCAGGCGACCGTGGCGACTGCGGGCGGACAGGTGCTGCAAACGGTTCCCACCCTGCTGACGGTGAGCTTCGGCAAGGGCATCACGCAGGGGTCGGTGAACGAGACCTTCACGCTGTCCCCCGCGACCGTCGCCGCGGCGCTGCGTCTCGGCAGTGGGACCCTGGTGCTGTCGCGCACCTTCGGCGTCGGGCCCTACGCCGGCGCGGGGACAGCGGTCATCAACTTGGGCGGCAGTGGCGGGGGTCCGTTGACGCTGTCGCGCGTCTCGCTGCACTTCGAAGACCGCTCTCTGGTGCGCGTGCTGCGCGCCGGCGATTCAGCGGTCGCGATCGCCGAGATCAATTACTCCGGCGGCGGGGTGCTGAACGGCCTGTGGGAGGTCGCGACTCCCCCTTCGACGCAGGGTCAGCCGGTGTTCGTGCCGTTCGCCTCCGCTTCGGTCAATCTCGCAGCGGGGGGCCTCCGCGAAGTGACGAGCCCAGCCTTGCCGTCGGCCGCGGCCGGCAATTACTACGTGCGATTCAGAGTGCGCACGCCGGTGGTGCCGTTCGACGGGCTGGTGCTGCGCTACGCGGTCGAGGCGGCCGACGTGGCAGCACTGCCCATCGATGTGATCAGTCCGGCCGAGCACGCGACGTTCCATGCAGACACTCGCTTTGCATGGCATCCGACGCCCGGGGCGATCGCCTACAAACTCGAGTTTTATACCGGCGATGCAGTGCCCGGCGCGGATCCGCCGACCTCGGGGCAATGGGTGCCGGCGGGGCAGCGCGACGCGTTGCTCAGCACCTTGGCGCAGACGCACTTCGACGCCTCGCGCCTCTACCGCTGGCGCATCATCGCGCTCGATGCCGACAGCAACATCGTGGGCCGCAGCGCGCTCTATGAAATCACGACGCCCTGAGCGTGCCGGTGCGGGGATCGCCGGGCTCGCGCTCGGCGCGTGGCTCGCGTGGATCGGCAACGCGGCGGTGACGGCGGCGGCCGAGGCGCCGCCGCCCGCCCCGCCGCGTGAAGTGCTTATGCCCGCGCCGGTGACTCCGGGCAGGCCGGCCCCGGGCGGCGCGCCCGCCACCGCGGGCGCCGCTGCGCCGACGGTCGCGCAGATCGAGCCCAATCGATTGACGCCGGGGCAGATCTATCCGTTGACCCTCACCGGCACGAACTTCCAGGCGACCATGCAGGTGGACTTCGGTCCCGGCGTCGTGATTCAGCGGCCGCTCAGCGTCGCCAATTCAAGCCATGCGACGCTCACCATCCAAGTCCTGCCGGGCACCGCGGCAGGCACGCGTCTCGTCAACGTGAGCTATACCCCGCCCGCGGCGCTCGCCGCGATGCCGCCCATGAAAACGCGCGGACCTGGCTATGTGCAGATCGCGGCCCCCGCGGCCGCCAGCGTCGTTGCGCTCGATGTGTTGACACCGCGCGAAGTGCCGCAGGGGCAGCAGGCGACACTCACCTTGCTCGGTTCCGGGTTTGCCTCCGGCATGGCGTTGAGTTTCGGCCCGGGCATCAGCGCGCTCGGCTCGGTGCAGGTGCAAACGCCGACCAAGGCGACGCTCAGCATTCAAGTCTCGGCGCAAGCACCCGCCATGGCCCGCGTGCCGACGCTGCTCGTCGCCGGCAAGGCCGCGCATGTTTCGCCGGAGGCGACGCTGACCGTGACGACGGCGACGGCGAACGCAGGCCCGACGCCGACGCCTGCGCCGCGGCCGGCGCCGCAACCGATCAACGCCGTGAGCGTCCCGCTGATCCTGGCGGTCTCGCCGGCGCGCCTCTACACGGGCCGGACTTATACACTGACCCTGCGTGGCATGAATCTCGTGCCGCAACTGCTGCTGGACCTCGGCAGCGGCATCAAGCCGGTGGGCGGACTGCGCATTCAATCGGCGAGTCTCGCGACGCTCGATGTCGCCGTCCTGGATGCGGCACAACCGGGTTTGCGCTGGGTCGGCCTGCAACTGCCGGCGGCCTTCGTGCCGGTGCGCGAGGATGCGAGCGTTCTCGTGCAACGCTCGCCGGCGGCGCCGGGTCGCGGCTTCGCGCCGCGGGCCGGCAATTGCACGACACCGAGCGCGCCCCACCCCGGCACCATCGTGCTCGACGGGCCTCTGTACACGGGTGTGTCGGGCGATTACGGCAGCACCTTCAATGTGCCGGTGCTCAACGACCAGACGACCTTGAGCTGGCACGAGGCGAACGCCGGGCTTGCCGACCGCATCGAGATACATTTCTTCAGCGGCAAGACGCTGGTGGCGACCCGCGCGCTGGGGGCGCCCCCGGGCTACGCCCTGCCGCACAGCCTGAGCGCCGACGATGGCTTGATCGCGGAGCTCACCGGCAAGGTCGGCGCGCGCGCGGCCAAGCTCGTCAACCAGAATCTGCCGTCGGGGGCACCCCTGCCGTCGGTGGGCTGGGACTTGACCTGGCAGGTGGTGGGCTACAAGACCTTCTACTCGAGCTGCGTGAGTCCCTCCGCGCAGGTGGCCAACGGCGGCCCGATCCTCAAGGCGGCGCTCGGCAAGGGCACCGAGCTCGTCGTTGAACAATCCGAAAAGGTGCCGATCAGCCAGCCGGCCACCGGCGATCCACTACTCGATTTGACGGCCGCGCCCACCGGCCTCGCCTGCGGCGCGCCGCCGTCGAGGACGCCGCGGCTGCGCGGCGGCGCAGGCTCGGGATCGCCGCCGCCGGCGAGCGCGACGAATCTCTTGCTCTCGAACGTGAGCCGCCAATCTGCGCGCGGCGGGCGCACTGCGACGGCCGACTATGTCGGCGACAAGTGGCAATTCTCCGGCCAGATCGATTTGTCGAACGCGCCCTGGGCGATCGAGTCGCAGCAATCGGTGAATGCCAAGAACCCGGGTTTTCCGGTCGAGACCGAGGCGCTCAACAATGTCTTTGTCGACTGGGGTGACGGCACGGTAGAGCCGCTGACGATTCAGTGGCAGGGTCAGTACTGCGGTGGCCAGCCCTGCTTCGCCAGCAACACCGAGACCAGCACGGCGACGCAGTTCGATCTCGACACCGCGACCAACCCGAGCGCCTTCGGCCACGCCTATGCGGAGGTCGGCCAGTTCGATGTGCGCGTCTACATGCTGCCCGCCGCGTCGGTCCAGCAGCAGGGTGCACTGCCCGTCAGCGTCGGCGCGGGCGGCGGCGGCTTGTACGGCAAACTGATCTCCCGAGTGGGACCATCGAGTGCGGCCGCGAGCGCCGGCAATCTTGCCTATCAGCTGATGTGTCAGGCGGTGAACATTCAGCATCGCACCGATCCGGTGTCGAACGGTGCGCTCCAGCTCGCCTCGATCCAGATCACGGGTTTTCCCGGCGATGGCGCCGCGCCGGGCGGCCTCGTCGAGTCGGCAGCGCACCAAGGGCGCATCAACGCCCCGAGCGGTGCGGCGCGCGTCAAAAGTGCGGTGCAGATCGGCGGTGCGGCGCCGGCCAGCGGCGTGGCGCGCGTCAGCGGTGTGGCGCGTGTCAGCGGTGTGGCGCGCCTCAACGGCCCGGGCGGCGGCACGGCCGCGGTACCGCAGTTCAGTTCCTGCGACCTCAATCTCGTCGGCGGCGCCACGCTCGGATTCCTCGGCCAGGGAACCGTGAAATTGAGCTGGTATCAGGACGGTGTGCCGGTGGGCAGCAGCGAGGAGCCGGTTGGGCCGTCGCCCGCACGCAGCGATGCGCAACTCGCGCCGCCGAATCCCCACAAGGCGCTGCCGGGTACCTGGACGGGTCTTAAGTCCCCTGCACTCGGTCTCGCGCAGCAATCGATCGGCGGGCATCAGTTGATGGTCCTGGCCGAGGTAGCCGCCGATAGCCACCCCATTGGCCACGCAATCGAAAAGCTGCGGGGCTACGCCGCCGGCGCGTCGCCGGTCGCTCCCTCGGGCGCGCTCGCGCAGGCACCGCCGCTAGGACTGCTGGGGCCGGCCGGGGCCGCGAAGGCAGGCATGCCGCCCATCGCATGGGTCGGTGCGTCGCCCGCCGGTGCGCCCGGCATCGCTCTGCATGTGGGCGGCGCCGAGCATCTCGTGAACGGCGCGGGGGGACTTGCGGGCTTCCCCAAGGGCGATCCGCCGAACTCGGTGGTGAGCACTGCCGCGGCGTACGCGGTCACAGCCGCGAATCCGTCGCTGCCATGCACCTTCAACTTCCCCGTCACGGGCGGCAAGTTCATGCTCGCAGGTCTGCAGAGCGGCGGCAAGGCGACGGTGCAACAGCAGAACGGCAGCTATTCCGGTACGGGCGTGCTGCAGGCGGAGTTCGCCGACGCCAGCGGCACGAGCACGCAGTCGGAGGCCGTGACCATTCATCTGAACGGCTGGACCATGCAACCGGACGGCGTCACGGTGGCGAAGGGCTCGTTCAGCGAAACCCCTGCGCTATCGCCGATGCACGCACCCGGTGTGACGGCGACGCTGACGCAGCTCGAGGGCAATGCCGGCGACAAGGTGACGGCGACGCTCAACGTGGCGATCGCGAACACCGACATCGCGGCGGTCGGCGGCCAACCTCCGGCGCCCTGGAGGAATGTCGCCGCAACATTGAGTCCGCAGGGCGATTGGTATGCCGAGCAACTGACCATGCCCGCCTTGCTGGTGTACGACAGCGGCTACACCTTGAGCGCTGCGTCGGCGACGCTCGATCTCAGCGCAGTCGCGGGGCAGGGAGCGGATACCACCTGTCAGGGAGGCACGGGCAAGTCCTGGATGGGCGTGATGCTCAATCAGCCGACGCTGACCGCGTTCAATCTGGATCTGCCGAATCCGCCGACCGCGCCCGCGCCGGGCTGGGCGCTCGACAGCTACGGTTTCTGCGGGCATACGAACTTTCCGGCCGGCAGCGCCCACCTGGATCGGGGCAGTCTATCGTGGACCGGTATCGTCGCGAGCGCCTCCAGGGGTGCGTTCTCCGCGAGCTACAACGGACTCAAAGTGCATGCGCCCTGGCTCAACGTCGATCTCACGTCGCCGCAGGCGACGACGCTCTTGACCGCGGGCCGCAACGCAGGCCAGGGCGGCATCAACTTGAATCTCACGAGCCCGTCCAAAGTGACCCTGACGGAAGGCCCGATCACGCTGACCGCGAGCAACTTGAGCTTCGCCTCCCTGCCGACCGCCGGCGGTTGGGCGGTCAAGAGCGATGCCACCTTCGGCTTCGCGTCATTGAAGGGACAATTCGCGAGCGGGATCGCGCTCGCGGGATTGGACTTCGGCATGAATGGAGCGGCATCGTTCGCCGACGGCACGAGTTCCCGGCACCTCAATCTCGCCGGCCAGAAGGGCAGCATCGGCGGCAGCCTGGTCGATTTGAAGACCGTCGACGTCACGGTCGGCGCCGGCTCCTCGACCAACCGCTTGAGTTTCGCATTCGACTCGACGTTGATGCTCTCCAAAACTCTGCCCGCCGCGGATGTCGCCGTCTCCTACGCCATCACCGAGCCCGGCTCGGGCAACTATCAGGGCACAGGTCCCGTGACCTCACCGTTCAAGATCGACAAGCAGTTCCCCGATGCGAACCCCTCGGTGCATCTCAGCATGAAGCCGACCTATACCGGCGGCGGCTCCGGCAACGGATCCGGGTCGGGCGTGCTGTTCTCCAGCAGCCTGGATATGGGCATGTTCGGCGGTCCGCCGGTCTCGGGGCAATTCGTGCTGGGCTACGTCGGCGCCGACGACTACTGGCTTGCCAAGGCGGTGCTGGACTTGGGACCCACAGGCATCGTGATCGCGCCGCCGGCCCTGAATCTGTACCAGGTCGGCGGCGGCATGGGCTACAACGTCACTCTCGACTCGTTCAAGAACAGCGACCTCACGCACGCCACACCGCAGGACGACGGCACCTTGCTGTTCGATGCGACGCTCTTGGTCGGTTCGCCCGACCACACCACATTCGGGTTGTCGGGGGATTTCGTGATCAAGCCGGGTGGGCAGGATCCGGGCGGGCGCATGGACTATCACGCCTGGCTGCTCAATCCGAACTGGAGCGGGCAGAGTCCGTTCTACGGCTATTTCAGCTACAGCGGCGGCAATTTCGACGGCACCTTGAATGCGAACTTGTCTCTGCTCAACGATCAGGTCGCGCTGCAGGCGACCAATGACGCCATCCACATGCACATCGGCGGCGGTCAGTGGTACTACCACATCGGCACCATGGTCAATCCCTTGAACGGCCATCTGTTCTTCGCCAAGGGCCAGGCATGGGCCGACCTGGGCTCGGACGGTTTCGGCCTCGGACTCATCTCGCGACTCGACATCGACGCCGGCGATTGCGGCGGGGCATGCGCCTACATCCACGATGATTGGACGGTCTCGGCGGCGATCACGCCCTCGCCGCTGGCGTTCTCGGCGCAGGCGGGCGAGAGCTTCAGTCTCGGCGCCTGCGCAGACAATTTCTGCGTCAACGCGAATGCCTCGGCGAACGTCACCATCGGCCTGCCGCCACCCTACTTGAATTTCAACTTCGACATCGGCGGCTGTCCACCCGGCCACATCAACGTTGGATTGCAGGTCCTACCCTCGCTTAATCCCAGCGTCGGAGGCAGTGTATGCCTGTGATCCACATCCCGCGCGTTTGCACCCCCCGGCTCGCGCAGCGGGCGGCTGTGCTGGCGCTTGCCGCCGCGGCACTGGCCGGTGCCGCCGCCCCTGCCGTGGGCGCGGAGCAGACATCCAAGATCTTCGCCGCGCAGGTTCCCGGGGGCGCCGTTCGCGTGCTCGTCGTGGTGTCGGGCGGACAGTGGCCGGCCGGCGGCTTTCGCATCGAGGATGGTCGGGGGGCCGTGCTCCTCGCCCATGTCGAACGTGATGCCGAGGCTTTCGCCGCGCTCGATGCGGGCTCGCGCAATGCGCTCGGCGCAGAGCAGCGCATCGCCGCGGGGGGCGATGCGCATGCGCGCGAGACCGCTGCCATCCTCGCACTTCGCATCCTGTCCGATTGGAACTTGGCGAGGGCGCTGGGGGCGGGCGTTGAACTGCCCGCCGGCCTGCATCCCACTTCGGTGCGCATCGTACTGCTGCAGTCGAACGGCGTCGCGGATGCAACGCTGGGACCGGTGCCGGTACAGAGCGACTCAGGTCCGCCGGCGCCTGTGGCACTGCATGCCGAGGCACGCCCCGCAGGGATTGAGCTGCAATGGCAAACGGCGATGCGATCCATCGCCGTGCCGGCCTACGCCTACTCGGTGACGCGGGGCGGCGGCGGCGCGAAGGAAGCGTTGACCCCGCGGCCCGAACTCTTGACGATGCGCGCTGCCGGAGCGGCGAGTCCCTACCTCGATCGCACGCCCCCGGTGGAGACGACGCTCACCTACGAGGTTCGGCACATCGACGTGCTCGGGATCGCGAGTGAACCGGCGACCGCGCAGGTCGATTCCCCGGACTTCGAGGCTGGAAGACCCCCCGCGGGTCAGATCGCGAAGTCGGGGCGCGGACTCATCAGCTTAAGCTGGGCGGCACCCGCGGCCGCGCGCAGCAGCGGCCTCGTGGTCGAGCGATCGCAGCTCGCCGACGGTCCCTACGAGCGGCTGACTCCCGATGGGCTCGCGCCGACGAGCGTGCGGTTCGAGGATCATCAGGTTCTCGCCGGCGCAAGTTATTACTACCGCGTGCGCGCGGTGACGCCGAGCGGAGAGCTGGGGCCCGCCGGCGATCCCGTCCGCGCGCAGGCGCTTAGCGCCGCAGCCCTGAGTGCGCCGGCAGGACTCATCGCCGAGGTGGGCATCAGCCAGATCGCCGTGCACTGGTCGCCGGTGCCCGGCCTCTCGCTTGCCGGCTACATCATCGAGCGGCGCGCCGATGCCTCGACCACGCGATGGGCGCGCTTGAACTCGCGCCTGCTTCCCGAGCCGCGCTACCTCGACGTGGTCGGGCCGTCGCAGGGCGGCGCGTTCGACTATCGCGTCACGGCGGTCGCCGCCGATGAGAACTTAAGTCCCCCGAGCGCGGTGCTGCATGTCACGCTGGTGGATTCAGGCACGCCGTCCCCGCCCCACGTACTGTCGGTCTCGGGGGAGGGCGGGCATGTGCGCATCCATTTCGCACCGGCCGAGCCCATACCTAAGACCGTTCAAGTCGCATTGCTGCGCTCGGAGTCGCCGCAGGAAGAGGGCCTCGTCGTGGGTGCACCGGTCGCCGCAGGCGCGGGCGTGATCGGGGATGACTGGGTGCGCGGCGGCGAGGCCAACTGGTATCGCCTCGTCGCCTTCGACAAGAACGGCCAGCGCAGCCCGACCACCGATGCCTATCGGATCCGCGTCGGCGCCGTGAATCTGCCCAACCCCAAGGCCCCCGCGGTGAGCTACGCCGTCGATCCTGCGCCGCGCGCGACGCTGACATTCGAGGCCCCTCCGCCGCATGTACGCGTGCTCGTCGAGGTCGAGAGCGAGGACGGCCATTGGAAGAAAGTCGTCGGCCCCCTGGATGGCACATCGGCGCTCGACCTAAACCCGCCGGGCCCCCACGCCAGCTATCGAATCGTCTATGTCGATGAGAGCGGCGGAGCGGGAGCCCCCTCGGCGGCGGCGGCGGCGCGCTGAGACGGGCCGACAATGCGCTGCCGGAAGATATGCACCGGCGTCGAGAGTTCGAGTCAGTATCTTCACCGCAGGCGGGTGAAGCCGTCGTCGCTCCAGAATTCGCTTCCCACGCCATGGTGCACGACGAACAGCCCGTCGGGGTCGTACTTCGCTTTTATCTTCAGCAGCTTCAGGTAATTTGCGCCCCAGAACGCATGCTGCCACTGCTTCTCGAAGTAATTGCTCTCCGATACATAGGACCCGAAATCCGGCACCACCTTGCGAAGCTCCGCCATCGCCCGGTGGATCCCGAGGGCATCGCTGCGAGCCTCTGAAACGTTGGGTTCATGGCCCGGGATGCCCGGGTAGGCCGGCGGCTCCTCCGCGGCGATGATGGCGAGCGCGAACGCATTGAGGAAGGCTGGATTGGTTGCAGTCTGCCTGGCTGCCTCGATCGCCCCCCGCGGAGCGCCGGCAAGCCCCTTGTTGAGGTGCAACGACACTCCCCAGTGGCCGGCCGCGGCGATGAGTGCATCCGCGAATCTTTGCATGCGCTCCGGTTCAAGCAGCGCGGCGGGCAGCCAGACCGAGTCGTAGCCATGCAGCACCTGACCGCACTGACCCCCGTCTCCCGCCCAGTACCAATTGCCGGCGCCCGCCCCAGGCCGATCGTCGCTCTTGGAAACGCCGGGAAATCTCTTCAGCACCTCGGGGTTCCATAAACCACGCGCCGGGAAATCCAGGATATTGGGTTTCGAGAGGAAGCTCAGGCCGTCTGTCGCGGCGATGTCATCGAAGAAGGGCTTCCAAAGGCTCTGCGCCGCCCCGTGCTCGAGTCCTTGCATGACCAATTGGAAGGTGAGCACGCGGTTCGCCTTCAGGATGATTTGCTCGCCCCAGTGGGGATTGAGCAGATTTTCCTTGTAGAACGCCAGCATTCGCCCGATCAGCCGACGATAGGCGCCATCCGAATGTGCCTGAATGCTTGCATTGACCGCGCCGAACAGCGCCGGCAGCTCGTGGGTTTCGAGAGTCAGCCGTGTGACGATGCCGAAGCTGCCGCCGCCGCCGCCCTTGAGGCTCCAAAACAGATCCGAATTCGTGCATCGGTTGGCGATGCGCACCTCGCCGTCCGCGGTCACCACCTCGGCCTCGAGCAGGCTTGCGGCTGCGCTGCCGTAGCACTTCGAAAAACTGCCGAAGCCGCCGCTTTGAATCAGGCCGGCGACGCCCACCGTGGTGCAGCCGCCGCCTTGCACATAGCGGCCATGCTGGGTGGTCACGGCATCGTACACCTGCGCCCAGACGGCGCCGGCTCCCACCGACACCGCGGGTTTCGCTTCGGCGGCCGTACAGCCGTCGGGAACGAAGGCGTCGTGGACGGCGATCGAATTCATGTGCCGGGTCCAGACCAGCAAGGAGTCGGCCGCGCTAGAAGTGCCTTGGTAGCTGTGACCTCCGCCTTTCACCGCGAGGCGCAGCTTGTTTGCGCGCGCGAATCGGACCGCCGCGGCGACGTCGTTCGTTTGCTCCGCCGCAACCGCGTAGACGCTGGGCGCAAAGGTCCATGCATCCACCCAACCCAGAGTTTGCGCGAGCCCGGGTTCGTCCCCGATGTAGTAGGGATTACGCAGCTCTGAGAACAGTTGTGCGCAGGCGCTCCCCGTGGGCGCGTCCCTGCAATCGGTGAGCGGCGAGCGTACTTTCACCAGCCTGCCGCCGACCGCTTGATTCAAGCGATCCCACTCTTCGGGGGTGGGCCAGTCGCGGTCACCGGGCCGCACGCGCCGCCGTGTGCGCGCCGCCGCCCCAACGACCTTCGCCGCCGCCGCGAGGCCCACCGTCAGCAGAGGCAACACACCAAATGCGCTCAGCAAGGTTCTTCTTTTCATTGCTCAATCATCCGTCCCCTGGACATCGCAATACTACACGGCACTCATCAATCGCTCTCGTTCACCGGGGCTGAGCACCTTCGGTACCGCGACCGGGGCGCTGCCGGTGTTCACGTGCGGGCGGGCGCGGCGCATTGGTGGGCGTGAACGCCCGGTAGCAGACGGCGCACCACATCGAATTCAATGGATGCCTCATTCAATATGTGCCAAGCCGTGGAGACCACGATCAGTTGATCCTCGGGAAATACCATCAGGCGTTGGCCTCCCATGCCGCGCGCGAGCCAGGCAAGGCGCGCAGGGGTGCCGTGCGGCAGCAGCCACCACTGATAGCCGTATTGAAATCCCTCGCCCGCATCGATTCTCGGCGCAAGGGACTCCTTGACCCAATCCGAGGTCATCAGTTGCCGCCCATTCCAGCGTCCGCCGTTCAAATACAGCAACCCGATTTTGGCAAGGTCCGGGGCGCGCAAATACAGTCCTCCCTCGGTGTCCACCACTCCCAGGGGCGTGCGCTTCCAATGGTAGTTGCGGATGCCGAGCGGTGCGAATAAATGACTGCGGGCGTAGCGCTCGATGTCGGCGCCGGTTTCGCGCTTAAAAATATGCGCCAGCAATTCCGTTGCACCGCTCGAATAAGCGAAGACCGTGCCGGGCTCATCCTTCATCGGCCTGTCCATCACGAACTGCACCCAGTCGTCGGCGGCTTCCATCAGATCGGACGGGTTGTTGGGATCGTCGTAGGGCAGATCCTCGTTCCAATCCAGGCCGCTGGTCATGGTCAACAAATCGCGCAAGGTCATGCGGCGCTTGCGCGCGTCGACGTTCCTGACCTTCGCGGCGTCGAAATAGTGCAGCACCGGCGTCGACAGGGGTGCCTTGAAGTCGCCGCGCGCCATGGCGACGCCGATGATGGCGGAGGTGACGGTCTTCGATACTGATTGCATGGTGTGCTCATCCGTACCGTGATAGTAAGGGTGCCACGCAGGATCGAAGTAGTTGTAGCGCCCTGTAAGCCGCGCGTTCAGAGGTCCCTTGGTGTGCGCCTCCTTGGCGTATACCGCTGCATAGTCGTGCGGGTAGCGCCGATCGAACACCACCTCGCCGCAACGCATGACCAGCAGAGAATCGACCAGCGGCAATTTCGACGATGCGATGTCCGCATCAAGGGCCGCCAGCGGCTCGACGTCCATCCCGACGGATGTTGGGGAGGCGCGCACGGGGTCGGCAGGCAGGATTGGAGCGGCGCCGAGCGCTATCGCTGCGAGCAACGCCGAAATGGCTGCCACGGACCGAAACTCGGCCGCTCTGAACGAATAACGCGTGGCGCGCTCATGCATGAGTCAATCCTCGTTTAAGTTACTTGGGCGCGCAACAAGGGCGAGCCGCAACGGCATCCCGTGCTCGCGGAGCTTTTGAGTTGCAATCCCTGAGCTTGCCCGATTGCGCGTGACGGGAGGTAAAAGGCGGGAATAAAAAACGGCGTGGGCCGTATGAGGTGCCCACGCCGCCGGGATATCGCACCAGCGGGGGAGTTGGCTGGCTTGCCGGCGCGAGATTCTCCTAAACCGGGTGCTTGGGGCTGCATCGAATGTCCAAGCACGACTTCATCCTGCCAAATTAGACAGTCTGAAGGGCGTATGCTTTTTGCCTGGCAGTGAAAGCGATTTCACTTGACGGATGACTTGAACCCAGATTGAGCTTTACTGCTAGCCGGCGGTGGAGGGCGCCACGCGCGGCTGCCGCAACCGTTGCATGATGAGATAGGCGCCGGCGGCGACCGCCAGTGTCACGCAGCTGACGTAGAAATCCCTCTGCAGGCCGGGTGTGAAGGCCATGGCGATCAACACGGCGGCCATGCCGGCGATGGCGGCGTAGCTCAAGTAGGGGAACAGCCACATGGTGACCGGCGGCGGCGGCGATCCGTCGCGCTCGCGCCGCCGTCGCAGCGCGATTTGCGCGACGCAGATGATCATGTAGACGAACACGATCAGGGCGCCGGAGGAGCTGACCAGAAAGTCGAAGACAACTTGCCGCGCTTCGGTGGCCGCGATGATCCCCAAGAATCCGGCTGCGGCGCCGATCAGCACCGAGGCCACCGGCACCCGCCGTGCATTCAACTTGACCAGCATTTGCGGCGCGTCGCCGCGGTCCGCCAGGATGAACAGCACGCGCGAGCTCACATAGAAGGCCGAATTCAGGCAGGACAGCACCGCGGTGAGAATGATCACGCTCATGATCTGTGGCGCCCAAGGCACGTGCATGGTGTTGAGCGCGAGGGTGAACGGCGATTCGCCCGAGCGCACCGTGTTCCAGGGCGTCACGGAGACGATGAAGAACAGCGAGAACACGTAAAAAATGAGGATGCGCCAGATTACCTGCGTGCTCATCTTGGCGACGGCGCGCCCGGGTTGCGCCGATTCGGCCGCGGCGATGGTGGTGATTTCAGCGCCGGTCATGGCGAAGAAGACGGTGGGGACCGCCGCAAGCACGGCTTTCCATCCGTTCGGCGTGAATCCGCCGTAGTCGACCAGATTGCCGAAAGTGGGGCCGTGCGGTGAGGTCCAGCCGAAGGCGTAGGAGGCCGCAATGGCGATGAACGCCAGGATGGCGGCCACCTTGATGGAGGCGAACCAGAACTCGAACTCGGCATAGGAGCGCGCCGACATGAGGTTGACGCAGGTCATGACGCTCATCAGGCCGACGCCGATCTGAAGAGGCGACAGGGGAATCCAGGACTGCAGGATCTTGGCGCCGGCGATGGCCTCCACCGGCACCACCAGCACCCAGAAATACCAATACAGC
The DNA here is from genome assembly GCA_963702735.1 of uncultured Gammaproteobacteria bacterium. Lineage (GTDB taxonomy): Bacteria > Pseudomonadota > Gammaproteobacteria > Steroidobacterales > Steroidobacteraceae > Bog-1198. Next base: position 316,730 of record CAVPDW010000008.1, read on the forward strand.
CAGCCGACGACAAAGCCGGCGCCGTCTCCCAAGCCTGCGCGTGCAAATTCGGTAAACGAACGCACATGGGGCAGGGCGGTGGTCATTTCTCCCAACATCCGCATGATCAGCAGAATGAGCAGGCCGCAGATGGTGTAGCTGATGAAGCTGGCAGGCCCGCCGGCGATGATTGAAGTGCTGCTGCTGACGAACAGGCCGGCGCCGATGATGCCGCCGATGGAAATCATGGTTAAATGACGGCCCTGCAGGGAGCGGCTCAGCTCGTTCTTGGGCGCGGGCGATGCGGGAGTGTTTATTTGTGTCATTCGGTCATCCCTTAAGCTTCGATCGTCATATTACCCTGCTTCAACATCGACCCGAGGATCGCCGAGTTTCGGCACCGTGGGACTGCCCCATAGCTGACGCTCGCGGATCCAGGGCAGGGGATAGGCGGGGTGCGGGCTGTCGAATTCGCGCGCCAGCCGGTGCGCGTCCCACAGCGCCTGGTTGAGTTGGGCCGGGGCCTTGCAATCCCCTGTCCGGAAAATGTCCTCGACCTCATTCGATGCCCATTCAGCCTTGCGCGCCTTCAATTCGCGCCATAAGCCATCGTCCGAGCGGCGCGAGGTCACGAGAATGACGGCATCGACCTTCAAGTCGAAGTCGCCGCCGTTGTCCCTGCGCGGAATCGAGCCGGCGGAGGGTCCCGTCAAATCGGGTCCGTACTTGTAAAGATAGCTAAGCCGCACTCTGCCGGGTTCGATGGTCTCGGCCCAATGACTGGTGTACACCTTGACGCCCTTCTCGAACAGCAGGCGCTTGTTGTTGAAGGACTCCATCGTAAAGACGCCGTACTCGGCGACGTCGGCGGCGTCGCAAACATAGGTGACTTCCTTGCCTTGATTGGCCATGAGCTCGGCGAGAGTGATTCCCATGAAATGTCCGTCGCCGTCGAGAACCAATACGCGCTTGCCCGGCACGGGCTTGCCCGCGGTCACCTGGAAGGGCGTCAACACATGCGGCAGAGAGTCGTCGGCGCCTGGAATCGGTCCGAAATTGGCGCCGCGGCCGTCGCCGCTCCAATGCGAGCCGGTGGCGAGAACCACGCGGTCGGCGCCGTAACGCAGCACCTCGTCGGCGCCCATTTTGCCGACGCCGAGATGGACCTGGACGGACTTCCTGAGCTTGCCGAGCTGCACCTGCCGGTAGGTGATCACCCGGCCCCACTCGTTCAAGCGCGGCAGGCTCGCCACGTCTCTCCAATGACCGCCGAGTTCGCCGTGCGCCTCGCGCAGATGAACCGTGTAGCCGCGCTCGCCGAGAATGCGCGCGCATTCCATGCCCGCGGGGCCGCCGCCGACCACCAGCACGGAGCAGGGCTTCGCGGTCTTGGTGAATTTCTCAGGATGCCAGCCGCGGCGATACTCCTCGCCGATGGTCACATTCTGAGTGCACATGATCTGGCCGCCCTGCTGAAACTTCGACACGCAGATATTGCAGCCGATGCACTCGCGTATGTCCTCGACGCGTCCCTCCGAGATCTTGGTGGGTAGAAAGGGATCCGCGATCGAAGGGCGCGCGGCGCCGATGATGTCGAGCGCGCCTGAGCGGATCAAGGCGACCATGTCGTCGGGACTCGTCAGCCGGCCGTTGCCGACCACGGGAATGCCCGATCCCAGGACCGCCTTGCCCTGCTTGATGAAGGGCGTCATCCAGCCGGACTTGCGAAAGCGCGATACCCCCGCATCCTCGCCCCATTCCGCGTAATCGCCGATCTTCAAGGCCACGGCGTCGACCACCCCTTCGATGCGGAAGCGCTCGAGCATCCGCAGGCCGTCTTCTTGCGCTTCGACACCTTCGGCGCCGTGCAAGGTGTCGATCTCAAAACGCGTCGTGATGGCGCATCGGTCGCCCAGGGAGCGTTTGAGGGCGTGCAGCAGCTCGATGAAAAACCGCGAGCGGTTGTCGAAGCTGCCGCCGTAGCGATCCGTGCGCCGGTTGAAACGCGGTTCGAGAAATTGCATGGGCAGGGTGTCGTCGCCCGCGGAGACCTCGAGCAGATCGAATCCGGCGGCTTGAGCGCGTTTTCCGGCTTCGACGTACATATTGATCACGCTGCGGATGTCCGCCTCGTCCATTTCGCAGCCGTACACCGAGCGGCTGGCGAAAATGGGCGACAACCACTGGCTCGGGGCGCGTCCGAACTCGCGCGACTCGAGCGACGGCGCGTTGCCGCCGCTGTACCACAGCTGAATTCCGGCCAAGCTGCCGAACCTGTGCGCCACCTCGCACATGTAGCCCAGGTTGACGACGTCCCCCTGATCCCAGATGCGCGCCGAAGTGTAGGGATATTCGTCGGATTCCGGATGAATGGAACAATATTCGGTGAACACGGCTCCCCAGCCGCCTTCTGCCTTCATGCCGCGCAAATGGGCTTGAGCTCCGGGCCTTTCGGCGCCGGGTCCGGCACAGTGCGAGGTCTGCCAGAATCGATTGCGCAGTCTTTTCGGGCCGATCTTGATGGGCTCGAACAGCACGTCATGTTTTGGATCTCTGGACATAATTCCTCCTGTCATCCCCATGCGCGGCCGGCCGCGCGCACCTGTCTATAATGAGGCTGCAGCGACGGCGCCTTCGGGGAGAGAAATGCAATGGACTTCACGGGGAAAATCGTTCTGGTCACGGGCTCGACCTCCGGTATCGGGGAGTCCTGCGCGAGATGCTTTGCGCAGACCGGCGCCAAAGTCATGGTGTCGGGTCGCAACGAGGAGCGCGGCCGCGCCGTTGCGATGAGCATCCAAGGCGCGGGCGGCGCCGCACAATTCGTTGCCGCGGATTTGCGCGCGCCCGGCGCCTGCGAAACTCTCGTCGCCGAGACCATCGGCCGCTTCGGCGGCCTGGACATTCTGGTCAACAACGCCGGCATTCTCTACACCGCCAATGCGCTCGACACCAGCAACGAACAATGGCTCGACACCATGGCGGTGAACGTCAACGCCCTGTTCTACCTGAGCCGCGCCGCCGTCAGGCACATGAAGGCGGCAGGCGGGGGCGCGATTGTGAACGTCGCTTCGGAATGGGGTCTGAACGGCGAAGCCAATCACGTGGCCTACTGTGCGAGCAAAGGCGCCGTAATCCAGATCACCCGTTGCATGGCCTTGGATCATGCGCGCGACAATATACGCATCAATTCGGTGTGCCCCGGCGAGATCCATACGCGCATGGTGGACGAGATTCTGGCCGGGCGCGGCGGCGATCCCGCGACCAATCTGCGCGAGCTGGCGGCGGGAATTCCGCTGCGCCGGTTGGCGCATCCGGATGAGGTCGCCCGTTGTGTGCAGTTTCTGGCATCCGATCTCGCGAGCTATGTTACGGGCACGAATTTGAGCGTCGACGGCGGCAATGACGCCACCGCGGGGCCATACCCTTGAGGGCCGCGCAGGCGCGATGCAGCGCATTCAACCGATGACTTCCGCGACAGGTTGCGGTTTGCCGGAGTCCAGACTATGCGCATCGCCGGCGGGGGCGTGCCCATGCTCGTAGGGTTTGGCGATCGCCATGTAGAAGCCGCCCAAAACCAATACGCCGACGGTCGTCACCAGCATTGCATAGTTGACGTACCACGGATCGTTGGGACTGCGCGGCCACAAGATGTTGACGATGGCGCTGATGCCGTAGGCAAGGGCCAAGCCGTTGACCAGCCAACCACGCGTACCCAGCGTGAAGGGCCCCGCGGGCCGCCAGCCTTTGGCGCGCGCGATCAGTGCGCCCAGCACGATCATTTGAAATGAAATATAGATCCCGATGGCCGCAAAGCTGATGATGGTGGCAATGGCGTCCTGCAGCCACAGCGCCGACAGCGCGATCAATGCGGGGATTGCCCCCATGAGGATGAGCGCGTTCGCCGGGACGTGGTGCCCAGGCGACATCCGGCTCAGGAATCTGCTGCCGAATATCATCTGGTCGCGCGCATAGGCGAAGATCAGCCGGCTGGCCGCGGCCTGCAGGCTGAGGCCGCAGGAGATGAAGGAAACGAGCACGACGACGATGACGGCACGAAACCCGATCTCACCCATCGCCGCCCGCAACAGCGTGACAATGGGATCCGTGTCCTTGCCGGCGATGACCGCACCGATGTCCGAGATCGACAGTACGAAGGCGAGACACACCCAGGATGCGGCCGCGCCGCCGATGTAGATGGTCATGCGCATGGCCTTCGGGATCATGCGGCTGGCGTCCGGCGTCTCCTCCGCCACGTCGCCGCAGGCTTCGAAGCCGTAGTAGCAGAACATTGCGGCGAGCGATGAGGCGAGAAATGCCGGCAGGTAGCTGCCGTCGTGATTCACGAAGCTCGTGTCCACGAGCACGGCGAGGGGCTGGTGCCGCGCAAACAGGAACAAGTATCCGCCCACCACGAGGGCGCCTAGAAGTTCGCAAATGAATGCGAACATCGCAACCCGCGCCAGAAGGCGGGTACCGCTCAAATTCAGGGCCGTCGTGACGGCGATGAGCACCAGAGCGATCGCGGTGGTGGCGATGGGCGTGCTTTCCATGCCGAACAGCTGGGCGAGAAACGGTGCGATGCCGGTGGCCACGCCCGCCATGGTGCAGCACAAAGCCCAGGCATAAACCCAGCCCGCCATCCATGCCCAGCGCTTGCCGACCAGGCGCCGCGCCCAGGGGTACAGGCCGCCGGAAATGGGGAACTGCGAGACGATCTCGCCGAACACGAGACACACCATCAGCTGCCCCAGGCCGACCAGAATATAGGTCCACCACATGGGAGGGCCGCCCGCGGCGAAGGAGGTCGCAAACAATGTGTACACGCCGACCACCGGCGACAGGTAGGTGAACCCCAAGGAGAAGTTCTCCCACTTCGACATGGTGCGGTCGAAATGAGACACATAACCCAAGGCTTTCAATTGCTCGGCGTCGTGATCGACGCTCACTGTTGATTTATCAGTCACCAAAGCCTCCCTCGATACCTTGTCTGCGGCTCAACATCGCCCATGCGCCGGGGCTTCGCCGACATCTTACGAAAATCGGGGGGCCCGTGCCCCCCGAAGACGCTCCAACCGCGCCTGCAGGCGCTTTTAGACATCATGGCCCCCGCCGTTCTGGCGGAGGCCGTTAGTGAATGAATGGAAGGAGTCTGCCTCCCGTCGTATCGTGGGTTGCGCACCGAAGTGTGCCGAGCCACATACAGAACGCCGGTCAGCGTGATCTGCACAAGCCACAGGAGGCAGACTATGAGCGAGGTTACCACTGCTTTTATCGGTTTGGACGTCCATAAAGATTCCATCGCGATTGCGGTCGCAATACCCGGCCGGGCGGCGCCCCGGTTCCTGGGAACCACCGGCCCCGTGCTTGCCGAAGTCGAGAAAGCCTCGTCGCATTGCGGTACCCCACCTCAACTGCTGATCGTGTACGAGGCGGGTCCGTGCGGTTACGGCCTGGCGCGTCAGTTGTGTGCGCGCGGCTATCGATGCGAGGTTATCGCCCCGACGATGATTCCGCGCAAGCCCGGTGATCGGATCAAGACTGATCGGCGCGATGCGCTCGCGTTGGCGCATTTTGCTCGAGCCGGTGATCTGACGCCGGTCGTGGTCCCGCAAGAACCCGATGAAGCAATCCGTGACTTGTCGCGAGCGCGTGAGGATGCGGTCCGTGTGCGCCTCAAAGCACGTCAGCAGCTCAAGGCGATGCTGCTGCGTCACGGACAGCGATATACCGGCAAGAGTTCCTGGACGGCGGCGCACGAGCGCTGGCTTGCCATGGTGCGCTTTGCTCATCCCGCGCAGAACATCGCCTTCGTTGAGTACCGCACGGCGGTGAGTGAGGCCCACGAACGGGTCGAGCGAGTCACAGCGGCGCTGCGCGACCAGGTAGCCGAGTGGCGCCTTCAGCCGGTCGTTGCGGCACTCATGACGTTGCGCGGCATTGAGCTCGTAGCTGCCGTCACGCTGATCGCCGAACTCGGCGACCTCACGCGCTTCGCTCACCCCAAACAACTCATGGCATTCCTCGGACTCGTACCGAGTGAATGCTCCACCGGCGAGTCGCGCTCGCTTGGGAGCATCACCAAAGCCGGCAACTCGCACGCCCGTCGCGTTCTGATCGAGGCAGCTTGGGCGTATCGCTTTCCCGCAAAGATCGCTCGCGAGATGCAGGTCCGCAACGAAAGCCAGCCTCGAGCCGTGCGCGAGATCTCCTGGCGAGCGCAGCTGCGCCTCTGTCAACGCTACCGCCGCTTGAGCGCACGCGGTCTGCATCAGAACAAGATCTGCACCGCCATCGCTCGAGAACTCGCCGGCTTCATCTGGGATCTGGCACGCCAAGTCACCGTACGAGCCTGACCCGATCGCCCAAACAAACGGAGGTCCCCGACGCACCCTCACAACCACTCCCGACCGGAAACGCGACGCGCGAACACGATGAGGGGAATCCTCGAAAGTTCTACGTGGGCATCGAAGCGATGATCCCCGACTTTAGACAGAGGCAGCCCCGCGACGTACCGATGCAATGCGGTAGCCAACCCGCGTATATCAGAGTGATCCATCGTCGCCATATAGCTTCGCGCGTCGCGTTCCCCGGTCGAGAGTGATTCCTAACCTCAAATCCTTCGTACAAACTTCTGCGCGATCTCGCGAGAATCCCCCTCGAGCCAGTTGACACGAGGGGGCCATATCAGAACTTGTACGTGAAATCCAAACCGATGGTGCGCGGCTGATTGGTCGACACGCGCGTGATGGCGTAGGTCTGCCATGCGAATATCGTGTTGTTGATGGACAACTCCGCGACCCTGTTGGTGAGGTTGGTGCCGAAGATATAGGCCGCCCACGGTCCGCTGCTCACGCCCGCGCGGGCATCGATCAGATTGTAGCGCGGCAGGATTTGCGGATAGGCGGCTTGATCCCTCACCGGACCCACCAAGGAACTTGAGACGTTGAATACACCATTCAAGGTATCCGTGAGCGCTTTCTGATAGTTCAATCCCGCCACCGCCGTGTACAAGGGCACGCTGAGGACACGCGTTCCGGGCGTGATTCCCGAGGCCTGTGCACTTGGCGTTGGGTCGTTGATCTCCGCCGTGTTGTAGGTTCCGGACAAATCAAGGGTAAGTCCCTCAACCACCATGGCCGACATTTCAAGCTCGGGTCCATAGGATTTGGCGTTACCGGCGTTGGTGTTGTACGGATAGCCGCAGGTGAGCGAGAGCACCTGCTGGATATGACTCCAATCGATGTAGTAGACGTCGGCATTGATGGTGAAACGCCGATCGTCGAATTTGGCCTTTTCACCGATTTCGTAGCTCATCACCGAATCGGGCGTGTAGCTCGGCTGCGAGGAGACCGTGACGACGCCGGCACCGCAGTTGTAAGCATATGGATTGATCGCCAGCACCTGGGGGCTGGGCAGCGGAATCGGCAGATTGAAGCCGCCGGGCCGCGACCCCTTGGCGATGGTGCCGTATACAGTCAGATCCTTGGACGGCTCGTAGGCGAGGTTCAGTTTCGGCAGCACCGCATTGCCGCTGGCGCTCTGGTCCAGGATGGTGTGGTCCTGGTTCACGGACGCGGTTCCGAGGCCGGCCTGGTCCGCGTGATTCTTGATGTCGAAGTGGAAGAAGCGCAAGCCCGCGGTGAGCTTGAGGGCATCCGTGAACTTATACGTGCCTTCGCCAAAAACGGCGCTCTGCTTCAGAGCATTTGGATTGTTGTCGTTGAATACCACCCCGTTCGGATTTGCCGCCTGCGGGCTGGGATACGGGGGCAAAGAGGGATCGGGGTATCTCAGGACGCTGTTGACGGGAGCCACCGAAGACGCAGGGCAGTAGCCGGCAACGGCCGACGTGGCGTACCCGCAGGTCAAAGCGGTTGCGAAGCCGGGCTCTTGGTTGTAGGTGATGTACCCGGAGTCGAGTTTCGCGAAATAAAGGCCGCCCACCCATTGAAGGTTCCCGCCGCCGTTTGAGGTCAGGCGCAGCTCTTCGGCGAACTGGCTGGTCGGGTCGGTTTCGACGTACAGATTCTGGATGAAATTCGGCACGTAAACGCCGTTGACCAGGTGCGTCAGGTCGTTGATGTTCTGCAAAGCCTCGGTTGAATCAGTCGACTGTTCGACGAAACGCTTCCAGTAACTCGTGGCGGATGTGAGGGTCGCGGGGCCGAAGTTGTACTCGAGCTTCTCGCTCACCATTTTGAAGGAGTCGTAGTACGGCTCCTGCTGATCATAGGGCTGATAAATCGCGAGGTAATGCGACCCGGGAGGATCCTGAAAATTGTTGTAGCCGTCGGCATCGATGCGCTGATACATCAAGGTCGTCGTGGCCGAAAAAGCGTCGGAGGGCTTGACGAGCAAAATAGCCCGGGCCGATGCGAATCGCTCGAGGTTGGCGCCCTTGACCACCTGCTGCACAGGCATGTTGAGGACATCGCCGCGAACGCAGTTATATGCGCACAGCGCCGGCGCGCCGGGACTGCCCGCAGGCTCGGTCGGTGCGGGAAACTCGCCCGGCGGGGCGATGATGCGATCGATGAAGCCGCTGATGTATTTCGCGGTGGTGACCATGCGAAACGCCGCGATCTCGCCGATCGGCAGATTCAGCATCAGGCTGCCGCCGCCGTTGGTGCTGCCGTGGCTGGTCTCGGAAACGGTGGTGTCGGTCGCCGCCTCGAATTGCCCCAGCTTGGGTTGATTGGTGACGAGCTTGATCGTGCCGCCCATCGAGCCCGAACCGTACAGGGTGCCCTGCGGTCCGCGCAGAGTTTCGACGTGGTTGAGATCGAACAGATCGGGATCGATGACGGTGCGGCCATTGAGGGCGACCGCCGAGGCCGAGAGCGGCGTCTCATCGATGTAAAAGCCGACCGTCGCCGCGGTGCCGCCGCCCGCCGAGAGGCCCCGCATTTCATATTCGGTTTGACCCGGGCCCGCGGTGCGCAGGGAAATGCCGGGCACCTTGCCGACCAGATCCTCCACCGTTGCGATGTTCTGCTGCTGGAGATCGGCGGCGCTCAATGCAGTGATGCTGATGGGCGTCGCCTGCACCGTCGAGTCGCGCTTCTCCGCGGTGACCACGATCTCTTCCAGACCGGTGTTCTCCGCCGGCGCGTTTCCGGGTGGGGCCGCTGCGAAGGCCGCTCCGCTAAAACCCGCCGCGCAGGTAAGCGCGAAGACCATCAATGCTCTGACGCCTGCACGTGCGTCTGCTGCACACAACACTGGTTTCATGTCCGAATCTCCCTTCGTTTAAGCAAGAACGCCTGCGCCCGGCCGCGCAAGCGGCCAAGTCGTCCGATTAATTCATCCCCTAGGCACTTATTAGCGATCTGCAGGAGATCGTTATGCTCAATTCGTATCACAGCGTTTACTGTCATGCAAGTTTATTGCATAACAGGTACGGGCAAGATAGTCTCCTGGGCTGAGTGAATGTTGCAGTCACACAACTGGCAGCGGTAGTTTCAATGCATGCTTTATGCCGCGATGTATCGAGCGAATGCATCGGCGATTATTCGATGAATAGGGTTGTCCGCACTGTGGCGGAGCGCCTCCGTCATTGCGTGCTCCGGTATTGAGCGTGCGGCAACCGTCGCGCCGGCTGACGCTTGCGGCAGTGTTCTCGAGTTGTTTGGGGGTGGGGCTGATCTTCGGTTTTCAGCCGCCGCTGATCGCCCTTGCCTTGAGCCGATTGGGCTATTCAAGCTCCGCGATCGGCGCTGTGACGGCCGCCAGCCTGATCGCGGTGATGCTGTGCGGGCCCTACTATCCGCGAGTTATCGTGCGTCTCGGCCTCAAGCGCTGCATCGTCGCAGGCACAATTTTTGCCGCCGTCATCCTGCTGCTCATGCCGCTGCACCCGAGCGTGCCGTTCTGGTTGGCCTTGAGGTTCATCGCCGGGTGCGCGCTGGGTCTGGTATGGATCGCGAGCGAGATTTGGATGAACAATGCCGCCGGCGCCGAATCCCGCGGTACCGTCATGGGCATCTACGGCACGGTGTTTTCCATCGGCATCGTCGCGGGCCCGATTCTCCTGGAATTCACAGGAACCGAGGGCGCGAGACCCTTCGTGATCGGTGCGGCATGCCTGATCCTGACGCTTCTACCCATGGGGGTGCTGCGCCAAGTCAACGGCGCTGCGCAGGAATTCACTCCGCTGCGGGGACTGGCGGGCGCCTTGAGAGTCGCGCCCATCGTCATGCTCGCCGCTCTCGTTGCCGGTCTGGTCGAGTCCGCCGATCTGACCTTGCTGCCGCTGTTCGGCTTGCACTCGGGATTGGATGAGCGGGCGGCGTTGCTCTTGGTCGCGGTATTCATGGCGGGCAATGTGGTGCTGCAGGTGCCGATCGGCCTGCTCGCCGACCGCTATGGGCGCAAGGTGCTGCTCGGAATCTGCGCCGTTACGAGCTGCATCGGCCCCCTGCTGCTGCAACCCTGCCTGGGCGCGCCGCTGTTGCTGTGGCCCTTGTTGTTCGTCTGGGGAGGTACCCTGTATGCCTTCTACAGCCAGGGCGTCGCCCTGCTCGGCGAGGAGTTCGCCGCGGAGAATCTTGCCAGTGCCAACACCCTGTTCGTCATGGTGTACTGCATGGGCGGGGTTATAGGGCCGGGTGCCGGAGGCATGGCCATGGATTTATGGCCGAATCGGGGGCTGCCGGTGCTGCTGAGCGGCGCGGCATTCCTCATGCTGGCAGGATTGTCGATCAGCGGGCCTTCTCGTCCGCGCTCTTGACTCGAGCGCCGGTCGCGATCCAATTCACCGTGTCCCACGACGACGACCTCAACCTGGTCGATCATCGGCATGGGCAAAAGTGCTTGCCACGCAATATTCTTCCATAGCAGTTAAATCTGTGCTAACAACTGTTTATCGATCGAGGGGGTCGGTGGGAGTAAAAACGGACCGGCCCTACGCTAAAAAATGCACGGCGACATGGTCCAAAAAATGGGGAAACATCATGCATTTGCATTCGAAATTGTCTTGCGCGATCGCCGCCGTTCTGGGAAGCGGCGCATTCGGTGATGCCTATTCGGCCAACTCGGACCCGAGCACCGCCGGGGACCAAATTCAAGAAATCACCGTGACCGCGCAGCGGCGTACCGAGAACGCGCAAAACGTACCGATTGCGATTCAGGCGCTCACCGGGGAAACGCTGAAACAATTGAACCTGTCGACGTTCGATGATCTCATCAAATATCTTCCCAACGTGACGGCTCCGACCGCGGGACCCGGTCAAGCACAAATATTCATGCGGGGCCTAAGCGCCGGGAGCAACGGCACCCAATCCGGAGGTTCGATCAACGGGTTTCCCAACGTCGCCATTTATCTCGACGATCAGTCGGGCCAACTGCCGGGCCGCAACCTCGATGTATACGCGGCAGACTTAGAACGCGTCGAGGTGCTCGAAGGGCCCCAGGGAACCCTGTTCGGAGCCGGCGCTCAGGCCGGCGTCATTCGCTACATCACGAACAAGCCGAAGATCAACGTGACGGAGGGCAGCGTGTCCGCGGGTTACGGCACGACGGCGGGAGGCGATCCCAACAGCGATGTGACCGCAGTCATCAATGTGCCGCTGATAGAAGATTCACTCGCGGTCCGCGGAGTCATTTACAGCGACCGGCGGGGCGGCTACATCAACAATGTGCCGGCTACGTTCACGCGCAAGGCGAGCGATCTCGGCATCGGCAACGCGCACTATCCGACCGGCTGCGGGCCAACCACTACACCCTGCGAGGTTCCCCCGGACAGCGAGGTCATCAACAACTACAGTATCGCGGCAAGGGCGATCAACCCCGTCACCTATCAGGGGATGCGCGCGTCGGCGCTGTGGGACGTCGATTCCAACTGGAATGTGCTGCTGACTCAGAGCTACCAGAACATCGATGCCAACGGTGTATTTTACCAGATGCCTTATTCCTCGGACGGTGCGCCGCTGCCTAATCAGTCGGTCACGCTGTTCAACGATTCGTACAACAAGGACAGTTTCGAAAATACGGCCTTGACGATCAATGGACGAATCGGCGACCTCAAAGCGGTCTATACGGGAGCGTATCTGGTGCGCAACGTGAGCCAGGTACAGGACTACACGAATTATGCGCGCGGTGTGTACGCGGACTATTACCAGTGCCATGGCGCCGAGCCGGCGAATGGATTGGCGTCGAAGTGCTACTCGCCGAGCAGCACCTGGAACGAGACGGAACACAATTCACATCAGAGTCATGAGTTTCGACTGAGCACTCCCGACGATTGGCGCTTTCGAGGCATCGTCGGCGCCTTTTGGGAACAGCTGAAGATTGAGGACCAGCTCAACTGGCTCTATAAGACCTTGCCGGCGTGCACCACGTCCCTGACCGCGGGGTGTCTGACCGACATTGCGCCCGCTCCCGGGTCGACCGTGTCCAATCCCAATACGCGCAACGACAATACCGCGTTCTTCAATGACGTCCATCGTGGATACAAGCAGTCGGCGCTTTTCACGTCGCTGGATTTCGACATCATTCCCAAGGTGTTGACGGTGACCGCCGGTACTCGCTACTACGATTTCGACAATACCGAGGTCGGCGCGGTCACGGGGAGCTTCTATTGCTACGAGGCGGGCCCGGGCCCCTGCCTGGCGTACGCCACCAACGTCAACGCAGAAAACCTGCACACAAGATATAAGGGCTTCAAGAGCCGCGGCAATGTGACATGGCACGTCACGCCGGATGCCTTGGCCTACGTTACTTGGTCCCAGGGGTTCCGCCCCGGCGCGTTCAACCGGAATTTCGCCTGCTACATCAAGGACGCCCAGAATATCGCCCAGTACTGCTCGCCGCTTGCCTTCACCTCCGACAATCTGACCAACGAGGAGATCGGCTGGAAAACCGAATTCTTCGATCACCGCCTGCAGTGGAACGGGGCGCTCTATCAAGAGAACTGGAACAACGTGCAGGTCAACTTCTTTGACCCGGGAGTTCTCGGTAATGTCGGCTTCGGCGCGAATGGCCCGAACTATCGGATTCGCGGCGTGGAAACGTCGTTCATAGCACTGATCGCCCAAGGTTTGACGGCGCAAGGAGGCGCTTCCTGGAACAGCAGCGAACAGACCAACTCGCCTTATCTGATCGCCAACAATCCCGCGCTGTTGGCCAACCCGGCGTCCAAGGCCGAATACGGACAACCCATCCTCAGCGTTGTCAACCCGTACGGTCCCATCGGCAGCCCCAGCGCCAATTCGCCGCCGCTGCAGTTCAACCTGCGTTTGCGCTACGAGTGGACGGTGAACTCTTACAATGCCTTCGCGCAAGCCGGCGCCACGCATACCGGCCATTCTTTCACTCAGTCCGGCAGCAACCCCTCGCTCTCGGCCGGTTCCAACGTGAGCACGACGAACCTCCGGTTTGAAGATCCCGCGTATTCACAGTACGACCTATCAATCGGGGTCGCGAAGGATGCGTGGACGACGCAGTTGTACGCCCAAAACCTGACGAATGTGATCAAGAGCGTATTCACCTCGAGCACGCAGTTCGTCACCGCGGAAGCCATCACCAGACCGCGCGTGCTGGGGCTCGAGTTCGGCTATAAATTTTGAGTGCGCGAGGCTGCGCGCCGAGACGCCGTCAGGAGCGGCGCTCGGCCGCGATCCAATCCATGTAGGCGTGCAGCGCCTCGCGCGTGGGCCGCGGCTTCCAACCGGTTTCGGCGCTGATGCGCGAAATATCGTAAGCGCCCCACATGCCGTCCGTGAGGGTTGCGTCCTGCAACAGGTCGGCCTCGTCGGGCGCCGTGATCGTGGCATGAAAGCCCGGCACCTTCTCTGCCGTCCATCGCACCAAGTCCCGCACCGTTGCCGTCGTGCCGGCCGCGAGGTTATAGACGCCGTAGCGCAAAGTCGGCGCATGCAACAGCGACACGATGCCGGAGGCTGCATCCTCCGCATGCAGATAGTCGCCGACCGCGTCCAGGGTGTTCACGCGCACCTCCATCACGCCGTCGAGCGCCATATGGGCGAGCCGGTTGGGAACATGCCGGAAATTACGGCTCGCGGTCACTCGGTCCATGGTTCCGAACACCGATGACAGACGCACCGATGCGGTCGATAGCCCGAACAAATCCCCATAGCGCTCGGTGATCAGCTCGGATGCCAGCTTTGAAATGCCGTACAGCCGGCGCGGCATCACATACCCATCTTCGGGCAGCGGTTCGCCGGGACGGTCAGGGCCGTGATGCTTGTAGACAGCGCCGGAACTCACGTAGATGAACCTTTTCAGATCAGGCAGGGTGCGTGCCCAATCGAGGAGCGCCACGGTTCCCATGACGTTGACATCGATGATGCGGCCGGGATTATCCGCCTCCGGTTCCCGCTTGCTTTCGGCCACGGTGCCTCGCGACAGCGGCGTGATGGTCGCACCGTGGACGATGTGGGTGATTTCGGCGCCCGTCACCCTGTCGCGCCACATTTCGGGGCGGGTCACATCCGCCACCAGGACCTGCATGCGGTCCCTTACCGCGGCGAAATAGCGCGACGCCGCTGCATCCAGGGGAGCGGCGTCGAGCACTACCAAGCGAGCTTGGCGGTCGGCGTCCAGCCAATGGCGCCCGAGGACGCTCATGACGAAGCCTGTGGCGCCGGTCACCAGCAAGGTCATGACGCCGCCTGAAGCAGCAGCCCTATCAAGGCTTGCGTCGCGACCGCCAAGTCATCCAGAGGCATGGGTTCTCCGCTGCCCCGCACCGGTTTCGAGCGACGGCGTATTCGAATGGGTCGCGGCATTGTTCACCATGATGTCGAATCGACCGTCAGTTGTTTGGAATCGCGTAGATCTTGCCGCGGTAGGGCGGCTTGTCGAGCTGATCGAGCGCCGTCACGTACAGGGTCTGCTCGTCGGGGCTGAATGCCAGGTTAGGCACCCCCGGCGACGGGAGAGAGAGCTTGCGCAGCAACTGCCCGTCGGCGTTGACCACGAAAATCGTGCCGGCGAGGGGAGCGTGCACGTCGCGGGGATTTTGGCCGATATAAATCCGCCCTTTGGAATCGATTTTGACGCCATCGGGATAAATATGTCCGACATTGTTGGTGAGATCGTCGAGGTTCACGAACACGCGCCGACCGGACAGTGAGGCACCCGGCCCGATACTGAACTCGAGCAGCCGGTGCACCTCGGTCTCCACGACGTACAGAATCTTGCCGTCTTTCGAGACCGCGAGTCCGTTGGCGCTGTGCACGTCGACGGCTTCCTGTGTGATCGTCCCGTCTGCCGCGAGGTAGAAAACCTTGCCGTTGATCACGGGGCCCGGAGTTCCCGAGGTCGTAAAGTACAGGCCGCCGCGGCCGTCGGGCGCGAAGTCGTTTGGACCGAGGAATGGATTGCCGTCCTTGTCGTGCGTGTACGCCGGCAGGTTCTTGCCGTCGGCCGACATGCGGCCGATCGTGCCGTTGTCGTAGCACGTCGTGACGAGATCGCCCCGAACAGTGGGAACGACGGCGGATGGTCCGCAGCCCTTCTGCGACCAGAATATCGTGTTTTTCCGGCCATCCCAGGTAGTCACCGAATTGCGATCATACTCAACGTAGTAGAGCTTGCCGTGATACCAGACCGGGCCTTCGGGAAAGTGCGCATCGTCGTTCAACACCCGGACACCATCGGCATGCGCGACAGATGCGACGGCGACGGCGACGGCGGCGGCAAGGCAGATGCAGAGCAGATTGCTTTTCATTTAAATTCCCCCTCAAGCGGGCTTCACACCGTCGCGTAACCGACGGCGCGCGTTGGATCGTCTACGACCGTCTTGGATCAGTCGCGCCCCTTCACATGGCTGTCGAAGAATCGTTGAATCCCCGTATACACATGCCGCTTCATCTGCGGCGTCGATAGTCCGTGCTTGGCGCCGGGGTAGGTCATCAGATCGAACTGCACCCCGCGCTTCTGCAGCTCGGACATGAGGCGCGTCGAATTGACGAACAACACGTTGTCGTCGGCCATGCCGTGCGCCAGAAACAAGGGTGACTTCAATCCGTCGAGGGAGGAGAAGACCGAGGATTCTGCATAACCACGCTCGTTGCTGCGGGGTGTGCCGAGGTATCGCTCGGTATAGCAGGTGTCGTACAGCCTCCAGTCGGTGACGGGCGCCACCGCGGCGCCTGCGGCAATCAGATCGGAGCCCTTGGCGAGCATCATCAGCGTCATGTAGCCGCCGTAACTCCAGCCGAACACGCCGATGCGTTTGGCATCGATCCACGGCTGAGCCTGCAGCCAGCGCACGCCGGCCAATTGGTCGCGCACCTCCACTTCGCCCAGGCGCCCGTAGATGGGATCCGAGAAGGCGCGGCTGCGGCGCGAGGTGCCGCGATTGTCGAGCGTGAACACCACATAGCCTTGCTGCGCCATGTACTCGTCGATCATCTTCGGCCAGGTGCGGGTCACGTTCTGCACCGTAGGGCCGCCGTAGACGTTCAGGAAAACCGGATAACGCCGGGCCGGATCGAAATCCCGCGGCTTCATCAAGGCGTAGTGCAGATCCTGGCCGTCTTCGGCCCGGATGCTGCCGAACTGCGGCGCGACGTGGCGGCCGCGGTAGGGCCAGTAGGGGTGGGAGGCATCCAGAGTATTGGCCTCTATCCAGGCCACGCGATGCCCGTCGGGCGCGTTGATGCTCACCTGCGGCGGAGTACCCGGATCGGAGAAGGTGTCGACATACAGGGAAACACGGCGTGAATCCCGCGCGAACTGCGCCGCATGCCAGCCGTCGCCGCGGCTGATGCGGCGGGGATTCGCGGCATCATGCCCGTCCAACCCGACTGCGTAGATCTGTTTGTCGATCGCCGCGTCCTTGTTGGAGTCGAAATACACCAGGCCCGCCGATTCATCGACGCCAAGCAATCCGTCGACGTTCCAATTGCCGGCGGTCAGTGGCGCCAGCAGCCGGCCGTTCATGTCGTAGAGATACAAGTGATTGGTGCCGGATCGCTCCGAAGACCAGATGAAGGAGTTGCGGCCCTTCAGAAAGCGCAGGCTGTCGGATAGGTTGATCCATGCGGCCGAGGTTTCCGAGACCAGCGCAGTCTCCTGCAGCGTGCCGGCATCGACCAGCACCAGATCGAGCCGCTTCTGGTCGCGCGCGAGGCGCTGATAGGCAAGCCGGTGTCCATCCGCAGTCCAGTCCGCGCGGACCAGGTAGATGTCCTGATCGGAACCCAGGTCGACCCAGCGCGTGGCACCGTCCGTGGGCGCCACCAGTCCGAGTTTGACCGCGACATTGGGATCTCCGGCGAAAGGGTAGCGCTGCTCCACCACGGCCGTCCTGTCGGCATAGATTTCCGTGCGGTGCGCGATCGGCACCGCGTTCTCGTCGAAACGCTTGTAAGCGATGGATGAATCGTCGGGCGCCCACCAATAGCCGCTGGTTTGCCCCATTTCCTCTTGAGCGATGAATTCGGCCTCGGCGTTATGCACGGTTCCGCCGCCGTCCGACGTCAGGCGGTGCTCCTCGCCGCCCTTCAGATCGATCACCCAGAGATCCTGGTCGCGCACGAAGGACACGTATCCGCCCCGGGGCGACATCTGCGGATCGATGAGGGGTGCGGCGGTGCGGGTGAGCCTGCGCAGCGCCGAAACCGGCGGCGCATCCAGATCGTAAAGATAGAGATTGCCGCCCAGAGTGAACAGCACATGCCGCCCGTCCGGGGCCCAGTCATAGTCGAGTATGCCGCGATAGTCGGCGGTGCGCTCCCGCTCGCGCCGCGCCCGTTCGGCGTCCGACAGGTGCTCCTCCGGCACCAGCTGCGCGGAATTCACCCGCATCTCGAGCCGGCCGGTCTTGACTTCGTAGGTCCACAGGTCGAGTTGGTGCTGGTCCGTGGCACGCCCGCGCAGCAGTCCCACGCGTCGGCCGTCCGGGGAGACCTTGACGCCGCGCGGCGTCGAACCGGCGAGGCCGGGATCGGCGAAGATTCGTTCGATGGACAGATCGCTCGCGGCGGCGGGCATGACGAGCAGCGTCAACAGCAGGCAGCAGATTCGGCGCATCGGTACGCGGTCACTTCGCCGCGAGCGCCGTCGATGATGCGAAGGTCTTGGCGTGATCGAGCTCCGGGCGCGATGTATGCGCGCCGTTGTCGGTGGATTCGAGCAGTGCCATGTAGTAGCTCCTCGCCTGCGCAACATCGCCCAGCGCTTCCGCCGCCCTGCCGGCGTTGTAAAGTCCGTTGAAGCGGTTCGGGCTCAAGTGCAGCGCCCTTTTGTATTCTTCCAGTGCATCGCGCGGCATCCGTAGGTCCATGAGCATGTCTGCGAGCATTTCACGCGCCGGAATGTCGACTTCGCCCTGACCGACCTTGTCCTGCAGGTCGGCGCTGTCGCGCATGTCTTTCAGGGCGCCCGCAGCGTTGCCTTCGGCAAATTCGGCCCAAGCCAGCATCTCGCCGCGCGCAAGCCGCGCTCCGGTCGAGTCGGCGAAATAGGCATGCGGCCCTTTGCGCAACTGCTGGTGCAGGGAGTCGTATTCGGCCAGAGCCGCCCGCGCCTGCATCGCGTCATGCAAATGGCCTGCGGCAACCGCCCGTGCCCAGTAGGTCATGGTCTGGACCTGGGGAGGCGCGCCGGGGACCGGCCCGAGGGCCGCCGCCGATTTCCATTCGCGCATCTCCAAATCGAAAATGATCGGCAGCTTGGCGCGATAATAGGGAAACATGCCGACCATGTAGTGATCGGCCATGTTCGGCATCGTCTCGAAATGGGCGAGCGCCGCGGCGGCATCCGCCATGACTGATTTGGCGGCCGCGTCCTGCCCGCTTTGCAGATAGGCGTACAGCAGAAAGTCGTCCGAGTGAAATTGATCCATGGCGCCGCTCTCGCCCCGCGCCTCGGCCGCCTGGGATGCGGCCACAGAGCCGCGATTGGCGTCGATGTCGGCGGCCCACATGCCGAGCCGCGCGAAAATATGTCCCGGCATGTGCACCGCATGGGGTCCGGAGGAGGCGATTTCTCCGTAATGCCGGGCGGCAACGAGGCCGTCCTTCGCGAGCGACGGCGTATCGCAGGCGTGGATGATGTAGTGAACCACGCCCGGGTGATCGGGATGTTTCGCGAACAAGGGGCTGAGCACCGCCATCGCACGGTGTTGCTGAGCGAGGCTGGTGTCGTTCGGAGCTTCCGACGCCAACAGCGACAGCGCGTAGAACGCACCCGCGTCGGTGTCTTGGGGGTAGCGTGCATAGAGCTTCGCCATGGCCGCGGCGTATCGATCGATGCGGGCCTGGTACTCGTTCTGCTCGGGCTCATAGAAACTGCCGAGCGCGGCGATGTACCCGCGCTCGCGAGCGGTCTTGGCCGGATGCGCACGGGCAGCCTGCATTTCCGCCCGTCCGCGCGCCATCGTATGTTCGTCGGGCCGCTCCCAGATTTGATGGAACAGGCTCATTGCGATGCCCCAGTGCGCCATCGCGCAGGCAGGGTCCGCCTTCGCGATCCGTTCGAACTGCGGCCGCGCTTCGTCGTACCAGAAGTCGTGAAGCAGCGCGACGCCGCGGTTGAAGGGCGCCCGCACGGACGGCGCACAGGACACGGCGAAGGACACTTCGCCCAAGCGTTCGCCGGCGGGCGGGGCGGCATGGGCGGCGAGAGGCAGGGAAACGAGCGCCACCAGAAGGAGAGTGGATGTCTTCATGGTCGGCATTCTATCCTAGGAATTGTCCGACAATCTGAATCCGCTTTCGGGAGATAACCGCCGCCGCCGTTCAGGGCTAGTCTTGGGCCCGGTCATGTGGAAGAGGCATCGAAGCGGTGCATCCTCGGGCGGCGGGACGGAATCCGATCGGCGCAGCCCGTGGCACGCCGTCTCCATCGTGACCACCAATGCCAGCTGCCACACGGCTCGGGCGCTGCGGGGCATTCGCTTTCTCTCTGATGAGGCGCCGCGTCTGCCGCTGCCTCAATGCGGCGCGGGGAGTTCCTGTCCCTGCGCATACAAGCACTACGACGATCGGCGCGGGCCGCCGCGCCGCGCCGAGGAACTCACCGGACTGCGGCGACCCAATCCGCGGTCGCTGGAGCGGCGCCAACAGCGGGGCCGCCGCAGCACTGATTATTGACCCGTTGAGCCGCGGCGAGCCTGGCTCCTGGCAAATGCCGGCGCGTGCCAGGACACCTTGAAGGACACATCGGCCGCCCGTTCGCCGGCGGGCCCCTGTGCCCGACATTGCCGACGTCATGAGGGTAAGAAGGGGTGGTTACGGCTACGGCGGCAGTTGTCACGCCGGCATGCGAGCTCTTGCCTCGATTCGCAGCTAGCAACGCTAGCCGGTATCATTAGGAGGCTTTCCGACAGGTATATCCTATGAAACCATCCGCCGCGCTTGCCCTCAAACGCGCCGCCGTGCGCGAGGCGGCGCGGCGTTTCCGCACGACAAATCTGCGCGTGTTCGGTTCGGTGGTACACGGAACCGATCAGGACGGAAGCGACCTTGATCTGCTGGTCGATGCTCTTCCCGGCGCTACATTGTTCGATCTAGGTGGCCTGCAAGCGGAACTCGAACAACTCCTCGGCGTGTCCGTCGACCTGGTGACGCCAGGTGATCTGCCGCCGAAATTCCGTCAACACGTGCTTGCCGAGGCTCTCGCAGTATGAACGAGAACCGCTTGTCGGACTATGTCGAACACATGCGACAAGCGGCATCAGATGCGGGTACCTTCGTCGATGGTGTAACCAAGATCGAATTTCTCGCAGACAAGCGCACTCAGCAAGCCGTCATCATGTGCTTGATTATCATTGGCGAGGCGGCCACAAAAACAATGGATCGATACCCCAAGTTTGTAGATCGACATCAGGAAGTCCCATGGCGCAGCATCCGGGGAATGCGAAATCGAATCGCCCACGGCTATTTCGACATCAATCTCGATGTGGTGTGGGACACCGTGCAAACGGCTTTGCCAGACCTATTGGAGAAACTTCGTGAGATCGATACTACCGAGTGACGCGAATTGGGCTCCGAGCGAGGCATGTCAAGGGATTGTGGATTTTGGTGGCGCGATGCGGACGAAATGGGTGCGTCCCTTAATCAACGCAGCCTGACTCGCGCGGAGTACCACCGGTATCGGGACCGTTACCTCCCGGAGAACCGGAAGACCGTCTTTGTATTGGAGTCGCCACCCGTATCAGGTAAGTATTTCTACGATCCTGATGGGGTAGTTACTGAACCGCTGTTCCGGGCAATGATGAAAGACGTACTGGACACAGACCCAAAGACCAAGGAAGAGGGGCTTGGGGAATTTGCGGCCCGCGGTTTTCTATTGGAACCAAAACTCGCCGCCTGCGGCTTCACGGTCCTCAATCGCGGGAAGGAGATCGACTTTCCGTCGACCGGCAGGCAGAACAAATTTCGAGAGGCGGTTCGTCAAATTCTCGAATTGAAGCCGATACCCAAGTAAGCGCCGCGGGCGTCGCCGAAGCCGCACAGCGCCGGCGCTATGCCCCAGACGATCAACGCAGCCCAGAGCTTACAGCTTCACCATCACGTGCCGCGGCACGGTGTAGTCCTCGAGCGCATACACCGACAGATCCTTGCCGTATCCGGAGCGCTTGAAGCCGCCATGCGGCATTTCGCTGACCAGCATGAAGTGCGTGTTGATCCAGGTGCAGCCGTATTGCAGCCTTGCCGCCACGCTCATGGCCTTGGCCACGTCACGGGTCCACACCGAGGAGGCCAGGCCGTATTCTGAATCGTTCGCCCAGGCGACCGCCTCCTCGGCATCGGTGAACCGAGTCACTGAAACCACGGGCCCGAACACCTCCCGCTGCACGATCTCGTCGGACTGCTTCGTGCCTGCCACCAACGTGGGTTCGAAGAAGAACCCCCCGCCGGCGCGAGCCTTCCCTCCTGCCGTGATTTCCACGTGCCGCGCAGTCGCTGCGCGTTCGACGAATCCCGCCACGCGGGTTCGCTGCTCCGCTGAGATCAGCGGTCCCATTTCCACTCCGGCCTCGCTTTGCAAACCCACTTTCAGCGACCGCACCGCCTCGCTCAGGTCGGCGACCAGCCGATCGTAGATCTTGCCGCCGGCATAGATGCGGCAGGCCGCGGTGCAGTCCTGGCCGGCGTTGTAGAAACCGAAGGTTCGCACCCCGGAGACCACGGCCTGAAGATCCGCGTCGTCGAACACGATCACCGGCGCCTTGCCGCCGAGTTCGAGGTGCGTGCGCTTCAGATTGCCGGCCGCAAGGGTGAGTATCTTCTGTCCCGTGGAAACATCTCCGGTGAGCGACACCATGCGCACCCGCGGGTGCGATACCAGGGGCGCGCCGACGCTCTCGCCGCGGCCGCAAACGATGTTGACGACCCCCTTGGGGAACAACTCGGCGAGGATATCCCCGAGCTTCAGCGCCGTCAGCGGGGTCTGTTCGGAGGGCTTCAATATCACGGTATTGCCGGCCGCGAGAGCCGGCCCGAGCTTCCATGCGGCCATCATCAGGGGGTAGTTCCAAGGCGCGATCGATGCGACCACGCCGACCGGATCGCGGCGGATCATGCTGGTGTAGCCCGGCAGATATTCGCCGGCCAAGGCGCCGTGCTGGACGCGTGCGGCTCCGGCGAAGAAGCGAAACACATCGGCGATGGCGGGGATCTCATCGTTGAGCGCCGCGCCAAGCGGCTTGCCGGTGTTGTCGGATTCCAGTTTGGCGAACGCCGCGCCGTCCGCCTCGATGCGGTCGGCGAGGCGCAACAGCAGCGCAGCCCGGTCCTTCGGGGCGGTTTGCGCCCAGCCGGCCGCCGCCGCTTCTGCAGCGGCCACCGCGGCGTTCACCTGGGCAGTGGACGCCTCCGCGACTTGCGCAATGCATTTGCCGGTCGCCGGATCCAATATGCGCTCGGGTAGGCCCTCGCCGGCCACCCGTACTCCATCGATCAACAGCCGGGTCTCCATGTCAGCCGACCGCCGTCCGCTTCTTCTTGTCCACATCGTCGAAGGGCAGGGTGTGCGCGGTTGCGGGGCCCTTGAGGCTCTTGCCGCGAATCTCGAGGCGTGTGCCGTGCACGGCCGCGGGAACATCGAGGCGTGCGATGGCCATGGACTTGCCGGTCAGGCTCGACACCATTGCGCAGGTGACGACGCCTACTTTCCTGTTGCCGGAATACACGGGGTCGCCCATGTCGGCGGCGGCTTTGCCGTCCACCAATAGGCCGAATATCTTGAAGCGCTCCTTGCCCTTCAGGCGGTAGTGCGCATCGGCGCCGTTGAAGTCGTTCTTGCCGGGGCTCACCGTGAAGTCGAGCCCGAGCTCCCACAGACTGTCGCCGGGCGGATCCTTGTCGAAGGGATACATTTGCGACATGTCGTACGGATAGAACAGGAGATAGCTCTCCACCCGCAGCCAGTCCAAAGTCGTGAAACAGGTGGGAATGATGCCGAGCGGCTTGCCGTCGGCGAGGATGGTGTCCCAGATGAGTCCCGCGTCATCGCCCTTACAGAAGATTTCATAGCCGCGCTCGCCGGTGTAGCCGGTACGCGAGATCGTCACGGGGCGGCCGAACAAGGTGGCCGGCATGTGATGAAAGTACTTGAGGTCGCGAATACCCGGAACGTGCTTGGCGAGAAAGTCGACTGCAACGGGCCCTTGCAGCGACAAATCGTGCAAATCATCGTCGACGATCATGGCGGCGTTGCGCCCGACGACGTACTTCGTCAGGGTTTCGTGCCCTGCGCCGCTGCCGTGCACCACCATCCAGGAATTGGGGCCCAGACGATAGAGGATGCAGTCTTCGATGAAATAGCCTGCCTCGTTCAACATGCATGCGTAGGCCGATTTTCCGGGGTATATCTTGGTGACGTCGCGGGTCGTGGCGTAGTTCAGCACCGCCGAGGCATGAGGCCCGACCAGGTACAGCTTCTTCAGGCCCGACACATCCATGAGGCCGGCCTTGGTGCGGATGGCCACATGATCCTGGGCCACGTCTTTCGCGTAGGTCCACGCCGTGCCCATGCCGTTCCAGTCCTCGAGCTTCGATCCGAGTGCCCGGTGCCGATCGGCCAGAACGGAAGTACGCCAACTAAGTGCCATGATTGTCTCCAGAGTGTGTCAATGATTGTGCGCTTGCGCCGGACTCATTCCGGCGCGGTGCCGGGGGTGGTGGGTGCGCCGTCGTCGAAGGGCGCCAGCCATTCCACCGCAGCATCCCGATAACGCGTCAGTCCCTTGTAGTCGACCAGCGCGGGGTGCAATTCCTTCAAGACCCGGTGTACGCGGCGCGCCCATTTGGGCACCGTGGCCAATTCGCGCAAGCTGATCAGATAGCAGCGAATGCCGAACACGATGCCGTTGCTGCGCGGCAACCGCCACAGGCCCTGCAACTCCACGCGCAGATGCACGAGATCGCCGGCGTTCTGTGCCGTCACGGCGGCACGGTCAGGTCCCCAGTGCGGATAGTTTTCCGGCGAGGTATCGAGGCGGGGGTGGACGGTCATGGTCCAATTGAGCCTTCTCACGGGCGACCCTAAACGAAGATTGAGCAGGAATTTCAGCGCCCGGTCGAAAACCTGCATTTCGTGCGCCAGCGGCACCGGACCGTGCCATTCCTTGAAACTCATTCCAATGTCGAAATCCAGGGACCAGTCGGCCTGGGTCGTCACCATGCCGGCCTCCGCCCACAGATCTCCCTCGCGCTGATCCATCACCACGAAGTCGCCTTGTGCCTGGCGAGTGATGTAGTCCAAGGGTTCCCGAGGCAGGGTGGCGGCATCGCCGAAGATGAACTGCTGATCCAATCCCAACGGCCGATTGATCCAATGCCAACGATTTCCCCGCTTGGAGAGCGAGAAATGCGCCGGATAGTCCCCGGCAAGGGATTCCATGATGAGTTCCAGACAATCCCACTGCGAGCTCATCATGTGGGGCAGCGCCTGATACCGCAGGGGCTCCTTCTCCAGCACGATGGCCCGCTCGCGGCATTCGGCCACGTAGTGCTCGTCGACATCGAAGGCGAATTCCGTGACTGAGCCTGAAGGTCCCGGCAGATGCGGTTCGATGTTCACCGAATACATGTAGGTGTCTTCGGGAAACGGCAGCGGAAAGCGCCGGATGGCCTGCGGACTGTTGCGGAAGGTGAAGTCGTCGCGGAAGGTTTCGTCGGGTTTGAAAACGGCGCTCATGGGATCTCCTCGCTACAGGTCCAGCACCAGCCGCTTGCAATGGGCACGGGATACACAGGGCATGATGCTCTTGCCCTTTGCCTTGTCCGCATCCGATAGAAAATGATCGTTGTGCACCAGCTCTCCGTCGAGCTCCAGCACGCGCGTATGGCAGAAGCCGCAAACCCCGCCGCGGCACAGGTAGGGTACCTCCACTCCGGCCGACTCGATGCTTTCGAGAAGGCTCTGATCGGGCGGCACATGCACGGTCAGATTCGCGCGGGCGAGGAACACATCGAAGGCGTCGCCGACGGGAGGTGCGCTGAATTGCTCCCAATGAATGTGGCTGTCGGGCCAACCGCAGGCCTGCGCCGTGGCGATGACATGGTTGATCATGCCGGCGGGACCGCACACGTACACGTGGGTGCCCAGGGGCTGATTCGCGAGCAGCCGCTCGAATGCGATCATCTGTCCTTCACTGTCGTAGTACATGTGAAGCCTTTCGCCCTCGCGGCGGCGCAGCCGCGCAAGGAACGCGGCATGCTCGGGCGAACGCACGGAGTAGTGCAGCTCATATGGAACGGCGCCGCCGTGCAAGTCCTCGAGCTGTGCGAGAAAGGGCGTGATGCCGATGCCGCCGGCGATCAGCACGTGCTTGCGGGCGATCTTGTCGAGGGCGAACAGATTCACCGGATGCGCGATTTCCAGCCGGCTGCCGATCGCCACCCTGTCGTGCATGAAATGCGAACCGCCGCGCGATTCCTCCATGCGCCGCACGCCGATCTCGTAGGTCTCCAACTCAGAAGGCGATCCCAGCAGGGAGTAGGGATTCTTGTGAACGCGGTCCGGGCCCTGCATGACGACGATGATGTGCGAGCCGCCCGAAAATACCGGCAGAGTTGCGCCATCGTCGCGCGCCAGCTTGAAGTGCTTGATCAGCGGCGTCACCTGCTCGATGCCGACGACTTTGACGGCGATGGTCTGCGCATCGCTCACAGGAAGACCTCCTTGAGAGGCGGCAGCTCGCCCGGCGCCTCGGCATCCACCATGACGCCCATATAGGCCGCCAGACGGCGAGAGTAGTGATCGCGCACCAGCAGCCAGCGCGAGCAGCCGACGCACCGCACGATATTGGTACGCACCTCTTCGGTGGTGGCGCGGCAGTGAATGCAGTAGATGCGCCGCGCCAGGCTGCCGCATTCTTCGGCGCGTATCTCGTCCTTGTTCAGGTCGAATTCAAGGGCGATCTTCATCACCAGCCCCATGAAGCTCTCGGGCCCTGCCACATAGAGGCGGGTGCCCATCAAGGACTCGCTCAAGGTTGCTCTGAACCGCTCGAGCAGCGCGGGAGCGGCGTCGAATGCCCGTACCTCGCCGACCGAGGCGGCTCTGAACGCATCGAGCTGCGTGCGTGCGCCGGCATCGGGCACGTACAGCACACGCGTGTGCTGCAGCGACTCTGCCGCGGAGGATTTCATTTCGGCGATGACCCGCATGAGCGGCGCGGCGCCCACGCCCATCCCGACCATCAAGTGGTAGCGACCGCGGGTGTCGGCCTCAAGCGGCGCGTAGACGGGCTTGCTCTTGATTCCGGTGACCAGCATGGCTAGTAAACCGCCAGCCGATGCGTGACGGCGACCACGGCTACGCCCAAGGCGAGCACGAGATAGGGCCAGATAGCCCGCGCGTTTGACGATGCGCTCGCCGTTCACCGTTTCCAGGTCCTCCGCCATCTCCTGCGGGAACGGACCCCTTGTCCTGAATGTAGTGGCGGTAGACGAACACCGGCACGATCAGCGCGGCGAAGATCAGGCCGGTCTTGAGCGTTCCGGCGCCGTACACATCGGCACCGAATCCCATGAAGGCGAGATTGACGAAGGACAGCACGGCACCCGCTGCGAGAATCCACGTTGGCGCGCGCCAGGGCCTCTCCTGGCCGCGGACGGTCCATCCGATGGATCCAGCCGGCGTTCAGATTCAGGAAATTGAAGATCAGATAGCCGATGTTGGCGGCGCCGATGACGAACACCGAATCGGACAGCAGCAGCAGCAGCAGATTGAAGCCCAAATTGGTGAGCATGGCGTTGGTGGGCGCGCCGTGGGGGTTCACCTTGGCCAGGTACTTCGGCAGCCATCCATCGAGCGATGCCTGGTAGAGCGTGCGCGAGGAGCCCGCCATGGAGGTCATGAGCGACAGCACCAGGGCGAGTATCAGCATGACCACCACGACCGCGCCGATGAACTGGCCGGCGTGCACCATTCTCGCCATGACCGGCGGCCACGCCCATGCCGCTGTAGATGTCGGGCGCCAGCATGCCGCCGTACTCGGCCGCCGTCGTGACATTGCCTGAGGCATCGACGACCGCGGGATGCACCAGGGTGCCCAGCCCGAGGTAACCCTGGAACGCGAACGGCACCAGGGTGTAGACGACAACGCACAGCAGTCCGGAATAGAAAATGGCCTTGAAGGTGTCGGTCTTGGGATTCTTGAATTCCCCGGTGTAGCACACCGCCGTCTCGAATCCGTAGGTGGACCAGGCGGCAAGGAACATGCCCGCGGCGAACACCGTGATCCCCGCCATGTTCCAGGTGCCGTCGGTGACGCGTCCCACGGCGTCGTGCGCCAGGGGCGCGAGCGGGAAGAAGTTGGCCTTGACGATGTCGCCGGTCAGAAGCGGCACGATGCCGATCAGCAGCAGCGGAATCATCGCCGATATCCCGAGGATCTTGGTGGTGTTCGCCGATCGCAGGATGCCGCCGTCCTGAATGAACTTGACCGCCAGCAAGATGACCGCGCCCAGCACGAACACCGCATTGATGCGCAAGCTCAAGCCGGTCTTGAGGAAGCCGAGATCGAGCAGGGTCAGCTGCCAGGTGTTGATCGGCCGAGTCCGGTGCGAACAGTCCGCTCAAGATATAGCCGGCGGCGAGCGCGGAGCCCGTGGCCTGAACGGGCGACCAGGCGAACCAGTTGCACCACACCGAGATGGGCGCAACCAGTTTGCCGTAGCGCACCCAGGCGATCGCGCCGTAAATCGAGGTGCCGCCCGCCTTGTTGGGAAACAGCCCCGCGATTTCGGCATAGGTGAAGGACTGAATGAATCCCATGGCGATCGATGCCGCCCAGATGACCCAGGACAGCTTGCCGACGGTCGCCGCCACCGCGCCGATGGAAAACAGGACCAGGGGCGGCACGCCGCTGGCAACCCAGAAGGCGCCCGTCCAGTCGATTCCGCGCTCGAGGCCCGCGTTCTTCGCGCCGGCATCGGCGCCGGCCGCTTCTGCTGTCGCCGTCATGTTATGCGCTGCGCGCAGAATTCAACGAGGCTGCGGCGGCCTCGTCCGTTGATGTTCAAGGCAAGACATTTAAAACAGTTTGCGTAATTCATCGGCGACCTCAAAGATGTCTCCCACGATGCCATATTTTGCCACCCCGAATATCGATGCTTCAGCGTCCGTGTTGACGGCAACGATCGTGCCGACATGCTTCATGCCCGCAAGATGCTGAATCGCGCCGGAAACCCCCATGGCGATGTACAGCTTGCAGGCGCTCGCCGTCTTGCCGGATTGTCCGACCTGGCGGCTCTTCGGCAGCCAACCCGCATCCGCGATGGGCCGCGAGCATCCCAGGGTTGCCCCGACCGCCTCCGCCAGCTCGCGGAATTGCGGTACCTTCGACTCTTCTCCGATCCCGCGGCCGATGGTCAGAATGAACTCGGCCGCGGTCATGTCCACATCGTCGCCCGCGCTCAATTCGATGAATTCGCGGCCCTTCGAGCGGCTCTGCACCGGCGGCGCGTCGCATGATGTCACCCGCGGGGAGGCGGGTTGTTCCGGAGCCTTGAACACATTGCCGCGAACGCAGAGCAGCACCGTCGCTCGCCTAAGGAAGTCGACCTCAACATTGACCTTCTGGCCGTAGCCGCCGCGCGTCGCCACCAACTCGCCGTCGATGCGCTGCAGCTTGAACACATCGGTGGCGAAACCCAACCCGAGGCGCGTCGCGAGCGCCGCGGCGTAGCCGAAGGAATCGACGCTGTGAGCCGCCAACACGACATCGGGCGCGCGCGCGGCGATCAGCGCTCCCACCGCCGCTTCGAAGATGTCCGGGTCGAACTCGGGCGACGCCGTCTTCACGGCCACGATCTCGTCGACACCGGAGATGCTCAAGGGCGCGGTGAAGCGCTCCGGAGCGTCGCCGATGACCGCCACCGCCACTTCGTCGCCGGCCCGCTTCAAGGCGATCGCCGCCCCCACCAGTTCCAGCGAGACGGGGCGAAGTTCGCCGCGCCGCTGTTCGGCAATGACGAGGATGCCGCTCATGCCGGTGCTCCCGTGAACTCGCGGATGATTTCAGCGAGGCGCGCGGCTTGGGCTGCGGCATCTCCCTCGATGAGCTGCGCGCGGCCCCTCTCCGGAATGTACATGCGCCGCACCCGCGACAAGGAGCCCGCTTCACCCACATCGCCTGCGTTCAAACCCACATCCGCAAGGGACAGCACCTCGATGGGCTTGGCGGCGGCCTGTTTGATGCTGCGCAGGGAAGCGTAGCGCGGCGTATTGATGCCGAGTTGAATGGTGAGCACCGCGGGGCATTGAATCTCGATTTCCTGCAACAGTCCGCCCTCGAGCTCGCGCCGCAATACGGCGGACTTCGCTCCCGGGGAGTAGGCCAGGGCGCTGACCACGGCGGCGTGGGGCCAGCCCAGAAGGCCGGCGACAGCGATGCCGGTCGATGCGAAGGACTGATCGGAGGATTGCACGCCTGCAAACAGCATGTCCGGCGCCTCGCGTTTGGCCGCCGCCGCGACAACCCGCGCGATGGCGATGGAGTCGGAGCCTTCGACGGCCGCATCCCAGATGCGCACAGCACGGTCGGCGCCCTTGGCCAGGCATTTGCGCAAAGACTCGTCGACTTCGGAAGGTCCCACCGATACCGCGACCACCTCCACCGGCTCCGCAGAGGCTTCCTTGATCTTGACCGCCTCTTCCAGGGAAAAGTCATCCCATTCGTTCAGGTCGCGTATCAGAAAATCCGCCTCCACATCGCGTCCATCGGCGCGGATCTCGAAGTCTTCATCGAGCGCCGCGACCTGCTTGACCGCCACCAGTATCCTCATGCCGTCACTGCCGAAGATTGCCGCGCAACAGTCGCTTCTCGAACGAGTTCTATGAGTTCCTTGACCACGAATTTGCCCTCATTGCCGGTGGTTTTGACCGCGTCTTCGAACATGGTGAGATCCTTGGGGCAGCTGACGACGTAGACCTCGAGCCCCGGGATGGCCGCCGCCTCCTTGATGCGATTCTGCGCCGGCTTCTCTGCGCCCACGGGGTCAGGCACCCAGATCCTGCCGCCGCCCGCTCCGCAGCAGAAAGAGTTCGCGCGACAGCGGCCCATCTCGACGAGCTCGCAGCCGAGCAGCGCAAGAAGCTCCCGCGGCGCCTCGTAGCCCTGGTTGAAGCGGCCGAGGTGGCAGGGATCGTGAAACGTCACCCGCAACCTCAGCGGATTGGCGACGCGCAGGCGTCCCTCCGCGAACAATCGCTTGAGCAGCGTCGTGTAATGCTGGATCGCGTACTTACCGCCGAAATCGGGATATTCGTTGCGAATGGTGTTGAAGGAGTGAGGATCGGTGGTGACGATGCTTTTGAAGGAGGCGCTCGACAGCGCGTTCACGTTGGCGGCGGCCAGCACTTCGTACAGTCCCTCCTCGCCGACCCGCCGCACATCGTTGCCGGCATTCGATTCGCCGTCGTAGAGGATGCCGAAGTCGACGTCCGCCTCGCGCAGCAGAGTGGCGAAGAGCTGGGAGACTTTCTGATTGCGCGGGTCGAAGGAGGCGTAGTCGCCCACGAACCAGAGTACGTCCACAGGCTCCTTGCGCGCATCCTTGACGGGGAATGGCAGGCCCTTGCTCCATGCGCCGCGCTTGCGCTTGGATTCGCCGAATGAATTGCCGGTTTTGTGAATGGTCTGCAGCGTCTTGGTGAGTAGCGGATCCATGGCGCCGTCCTCGACCAGCTTGCGACGCATCTGCACGATGATGGGCACGTGCTCCACGGCCACCGGGCAGATCTCCACACAGGCCATGCATGTGCGGCAGGACCATAGGGTTTCCATCGCCACTTGCCCGGGCGCCTTGCCGTGAATGTCGAGCTCCGCGGCCGCCGGCACGGCGCCGGATTCGAGCGTGGACTTCGCAAATTCCCGCAGGCTCAAGATCACGTCGCGGGGCGAGAGCGGCGCGCCGACGGCGCGGGCGGGGCAGGCTTCGTGGCAGCGTCCGCACTTGGTGCATGCATCGAGGTTCAGCAGCTGCTTCCAATTGAAATCGGTGATCTTCGCGGCGCCCGCCTCGGCCTGCGACTTGGGGATGAGCGGCAGGCGCTGCGCCGCAAGCGGATCGCGCACCATCAACGATGCCGCCGCCGTGAATATGTGCTTCACCTTGGTGAACGGAATCAGCGCGATGAGCACGAGGGCGATCAAACCGTGAAACCACCACAGGCCGTGCCGCAGCACGCCGCCCGCCCGGGCGCTCAAGCCCAGTGCACGAAGCCCTTCGGCCACCGCTGCACCGACCGGGGACCACCACCTTGTATCCCAAATCTCGGCGCGGCCCTCGAGCCAAACCAGCCTGGCCGCTTCGAGCACGTAGCCGGTGAAGCCGATGATCAAGAGAATCCAGAGAAAGGCCCAATCTTCGCGGCGGTACTGCGGGCGATCGAAATCCGGATCGCCCGGCACGCGGTCCGGTCTTGCATAGTCGAGCTTCGGCAGGCGCATCCAGCCGCGCCGGTACATCATGAAGAGGAGGCCCGCGATGAGCGCGACGCCGGCGACGTCAAGCACGAGCGAGAACACCAGGTAGAACTCGCCGTACCAGAAGCGTATCCCGAACAGGGGTTCGAGAATGTCGTATTCCAGGGTGATGGTTGCGGTGCCGGCGAACAGCAGCATGAACCCGTAGAAAATCAGCCGATGCGCGCCGCCCGCGGCCCGGTCGCGGCGGTCGATGGTGCGGTGGCTGAAGACCGCATAGAGCATGTCGCCGAGCCGCTTCCACAGCCCGCCCTGAAGCTTCAACGCGGCGCCGCGCCGGTACTTGCGGACCTGCACGTACACGCCGTAGAAGAACACCGCGATCGCGGCGTAGCCGAGCAGGTAGAAGAGCCGCACTTCGGCTTTTCCGAACGCCTCGAAAAGGATCCGAGTGACGGCGTCGGTGCGGCTCACGGGGTGCTCTCTAGCTCTTAAGTCTTGTACTCGAGCTCGAACTTGCCGCCGGGCATGTGCGCGGCGCCCCACACGGCGACTTCGCGCTTGTACGGCAGCGGCTGCTGCGCCTTGGACTCTTCGATTTCGCGCGCCAGCCGGTGGCCGGTGAAGGTGGCGTCGGCGATGAGGCGAGGTGCCTCTGCGTCCCCGATCAAGTACACATCCTTCACGCCGTTCTTCTGCCACTCGCCCTGGCGCGCCTTGAGCTCCGTGTACAGGCCGTTGTTGGAGTGCCGTCCTGTGACCAGCACCAGTGAGTCGAATTCCACCCAGCGATGGCTCTTGTTGGCCTCGCGCGGCAAGGAACCGCGGCCTCGATAGGTGCGCTTCGAGCCGTCGCCGAAAATGTCGTACACCTGCACGCGGCCCTTTTCGATGGCGGAACCGAAGGCATTGTGCATTTCCTTGATGTGCAGCTCGTGCATGCGCCGCATCATGTTGGGATACTCGAGCGTGAAGTGCATGTAGTTCGCCAGGTGCACGCCGGTCACGATGGTGACCTCGTGCCCGGCGACCGCCAATTTCTCCGCCAAGCTCGGCGCCATGAAATAGGTGTCGGCATTCAGGATCACCACGCGCTTGCCGATGGGCTTCTTGCCCTCGAGCACCTGTTCCGGCGTGAGCTGATCCGGCCGCGAGGCGTCGGCGCCGGGAATGGGGTCATGGCTCAGGCAATTGGTGCCGTCCGTGTTCCACGCGGAGCCGGTGGCGATGACGATTTTTTCGGCGCCGTAGGCGAGGGCCGCCTCGGCCGTCATCGGCTTCTGGCCGAACGCCACCTGTGATTGCTTGTTCTTCTTGACGAGCTTGTTGATCTGCAGCTCGCGATAGTCGCGGTGATAACCCCACTCGCCGAGCCCCGGAAGCGTGATGACCGAGTTCAGATGGCCGCCGATCTTCGCCGCCGTGTCGTAGAGATGCACCGTGTAGCCGCGCTCCATGAGCACGCGGGCGCACTCGGAGCCCGAAGGCCCCGCGCCGACCACCAATATGGAGTCCTCGGAGCCGCGCTTCGGGAATTTTTCCGGGTGCCAGCCGCGGCGATATTCCTCGCCCGCCGTGGCGTTCTGCGTGCAAATCATCGGCGGGCCGCCGATCTCCCAGCGCGATATGCACACGTTGCAGCCGATGCAGACGCGGATATCGTCGTAGCGTCCTTCCTCGATCTTCTTCGGCAGCCATGGATCGGAGATCGAGGGCCGCGCCGCGCCGATGATGTCGGCGATGCCCTTGGTGACGATCTCGGTCATCTTCTCAGGGTCGGTGAATCGTCCGACGCCGAGCACGGGCTTCTTGGCCACTTGCTTGACGAACCGTGTCCATGGAACCTGGTGGCCCTGTTGATAGAATCTGCGAAGGGCCGGCGTCCTCGCCCCACTCGGCGATGTCGCCCACGTCCACGTCCCACAGGTCGACCAGAGGGTCGGCCAGGGCGATGAATTTCATGCCGTCATTCTCGACCTCGACGCCGGCGTCGCCGTACAGGGTGTCGACGGCGAAGCGGGTGGCGATGGCCGTGTCGCTGCCCACCGCGCGGCGCACCTTCTCCAGGGTCTCGAGCCAGAATCGCGCACGATTCTCCAGCGACCCGCCGTACTTGTCCTTGCGCTTGTTGTAGTAGGGGGAGAGAAATTGCAGCGGCAGGTAGGAGTGCGCGCCATAGACATAGACGATGTCGAAGCCTGCGTCGCGGGAGCGCAATGCGGCATCTACATAGTACTGTTGGACCATGGCGATGTCGTCGAAGTCCATTTCCTTGCAGTAGGTGAGGGTCTCGAACTCCGAGGCGTACTGGCTCGGGCCACGCGGCGTGGCGCGCGACTCCATGCACGGCGCATGCGATGCGCCGTACCAAAGCTCCACGCCGGCGAGGGAGCCGAAATGATGGATGTGATCGGTCATGGCGCGCAGATTGCGCACGTCCCCGGCGTCCCAGATGCGCGCGGATAAGCGGTGCGTGTCGTCCGACTCGGGATGAATCGAACAATACTCGGTGTTGATCCCGGCCCAGCCGCCCTCTGCCTTGAGCGAGCGATGCGCGGCCTGGAAGCCGGGCTTGTCGGAACCGGCACCGATGCAATGCGGCACCTGATAGAACCGGTTGCGCAGCGTTTTGGGCCCGATTTTGATCGGCTGAAACAGAATGTCGTGTTTTGGGTCGCGCGCCATGCTCTTAATCCTCCGGCTTTATATCGATGTTTATTTGGGAAGGACTCGCCCCCCGAGGCGAGGAACCCGTATCATATTCTCGATCGAACGGCGCTCGCCAGGCGGCCGCCGCGCCGATGGGTAGCAGGAGGCGGTCGGGGGGCGTGCGCAGGCATCGGAAATAAATAGCATGTCAGTTACTGTAGTGCAAATTTATTGCGTGCAGTGTAAATTGACTTGCAGGCGCATGGAAGCTGCAATCCGTGCGCGACCTTTAGGTATCTAAAGAGGCCACGTGCCGCGTTCACCCAAAAGCCCGAAATTGAGCTCGGCATCGACCCTCGCCTCCGGTCATGTGGGCCGGCAGCTCGGCGCCGTCGCGCGGCGCGTGCGCGAGAGCCAGGACTTGACCTTGACGGATGTTGCAACCTCCGCCGGGATCAGCGCGGGAATGCTCAGCCGCCTCGAGACCGGGCATGTCACCCCCAGCCTGGAAACTCTGGTTGCGCTCGCCGGAGCGCTCGGCGTGAGGCCGTCGCTGCTTCTGCAGCAATTGGGCGGCGATGAGGAAGGTGCGCAGCGCGTGCCGGCGGGCCAGGGACTCGAGGTGGTGCGGCGCGGAACTCGCCGCGGCCACACCTACCATCTGCTGGCCGCGCAACGCGGCCCGCGAAAATCATTCGAGCCCTTTTTGGTGACCCTCACCGACAAGAGCGAGGTGTTTCCCGGTTTTCAGCATCCCGGCACCGAATTCATCTACGTCCTCGCCGGTTCCCTCACCTATCGCCATGGAAGCCACAGCTATCCGCTCGGGCCGGGCGACTCCTTGAGCTTTCGCGGCGATGTTCCGCACGGCCCCGAGACCTTGGACAAGGTCCCGATTCGGATGCTGTCGATCATCATTTACGACGACGAGAATTGAGCCCTCATGGCTTCCGTGTCCCGGCTCGGCAGGCAAATTGAGGAAGTCATTGCCGCGCTGAATGCGTTGGATGCGCGGTTCGCGCTGATTGGCGGGCTGGCGCTCGCGTCTCACAAGGTAATTCGTGCGACGCGGGATGTCGATCTTTTGACGGACGCCGACCTTGCCGACGGAATCCATTCGGCGCTTACGGCCCTGGGGTACGCCTGCGCACACCGCAGTGCCGAGGCAGCCAACTATCTTCGCGGCGATGAGAGGGTTGATTTTCTGTTCGCCAGCCGGCCGCTTGCTCGCCGATGCGGCGGAACATCGGACCGCTTTTGGGGTCCTACGAGTCATTAGCACGGAGGGATTAATCGGCTTCCAGAAATCGACCTCAGGCTCGGAAGCTCCACTGGCTGCCGCGGGCGGGGTTACCGTGCCCATATCCAGTGAGCGCGAGCCGTACGAAGTGCTCGATGATCTCATGAGCGTGGTGGAAGCTCTCTGTCCCAGGTGGCCGCCGCGGGGAATATTCCGGGGCACGGGTAAGTTCCTGCTGTAAAGGGCTACTCCGCCGATGAGCTCATCCCGGCGAGCTTCGCCTCCAATTTCGCACCGAAATAACCTTGAGGCTCCGACGGGGTGATGTGTTCGCTGCGTTCCCGTGCGGCGATGGCCGCCTTGGCCGTCTCGAAGGCCTCTCGCAGGGAGCGCGCGCCCGGCAGGGCGTCGCGATAGAAAGCCTCGCCGAAATAGGTCAGATCGCGATCGTTGGAGCAGCCGAAGGAGGTGCGATCGGCGGCGGCCGCCGTGATGACGATGGTCTGCGGGTCGCGCAATTCGTCGATGAATGCGCCCGCATAGCACGCCGAGATGATGATTACGCGCCACCGAATGCCGGATTCGCGCAGCGCATCGGCGAGATCCTCGTCGGTCAGATCGTCGAGGGGGAGCTGCGCATTGGAGACGACGATTGCGGGACCTTCGGAGCCGTGATCTTCGGAGCCGTGCGAAGAAATCGACAGGATCAGCACATCTTGGTCGAGATTCATGCGCGACGCCAACCCCAGCAGAGCGTACCGCAAGCCCGATACGGTCGCGAGCGGCGCCCGTTCCAGATCGCGTTGATCGTTGATCAACGACACGCTGCGGTTGCCGATGTCGTAGCGCTCGCCGAGCACACGCGACGCGAGCCCTATCTCCTGCGCGAATTCCTTCTCCTCGCCGACCCCGGCGAAACCCAGAAAGAACGCCCGCGGCTGCGCCGAACCCGCCCCTCCCACCGCCTGCAGCGAACGATCGATGAGGTCTGCCTGGCCGAACAGAACGGATTCCGCGTCGATGTCGTCGCCGCCGGCTTGGGCGGTTTGCGCTTCAGCAGGCGTCCATAGGTCGGGAATGGCGTCGAGGGCGTCGCTGAACCGGCAGAACGCCAGGATGAACACGAGCCCGGCGCATGCGGCCGCGCGCTGGGTATAGCCCGTCACGGCGTGCAATCCACGCGCCAAGTACAAGACCGTATACACGCCCACCGCGGCAGCGGCGCCCAAGAACCAGGACGGATCGAGGAATGTCGCGACCACGCTCGCGAACAGCAGCGGCACCGGAACCGCGCCCATCGCCAACGCGAGCGCCGGCCCGAACTCGGGCGCCGGATGGGACCGCCATCGCAGCAGCGCTGCCAAGCAGAGGAGGGCCAGCCCGTACCAACCCAGCATGGGTATGCCGTCGGCGAAAAATTGCGGTTCCGGCTGCGATTGCCAACGGTCGACGACCGCCCAGGCCGCGAGCCACGCCGCGCTCATGACCAGTGCGGCGGGCACCGATCCCCGGGACGGCGCCGATGCGACCGGCCTCAGGAGCCACAGGCGCGTCAAGACCGCGAACCAGCCTTGCGGCCGGTCCACCGTGTGTGTTGGTATCTCATTCATTCGATCTCGATGATACCAACGGAGGCGATGTGGCAGTGTATAGGTTGGGGCATTCATCCCCCACGATCGCGGCGAGCGCCTATGTAGCTCCCGGCGCCTCGGTCATCGGCAAAGTGATTCTCGCCGACCATAGCAGCGTGTGGTTCGGCGCAACCTTGCGCGGCGACAACGAGATCATCAGCATCGGCCGCAACAGCAATGTGCAGGACGGAGCGGTGTTGCACACGGACCCCGGCTTTCCTCTCCAGGTGGGGGTTGACGTTTCCGTCGGCCATCAGGCCATGCTGCACGGTTGCACCGTGGGCGACGGCTCCCTGATTGGAATTCAGGCCGTGGTGCTGAACGCCGCGATCATCGGCAAGAACTGTCTCATCGGCGCCGGCGCGGTCATCACCGAACGCAAGGTTTTTGCCGACGGCACACTGATTCTGGGGGCGCCCGCCAAGGTGGTGCGCGAGCTCACCGCGGAGGAGCGGCAAAACCTCCTGAAGATCGCCGCGAACTATGCCGCCCGCGGCGCGCATTATCGAAGCCATCTGAAACCGGTCCCCCAAGAATGACCCGGCCCGAAGTTGGTTTTTAAGGGAGAAGCGCATGGTGGACGAACTGAGCAGACGGAATTTCGTTCAGGCGGCGGTGTCGGGCCTCGCGCTCGCTGCGGCCCCGGCGGCGGTACTCGCCGCGGCCGCGAGGAGTGGCGACAAGAAAGCGGTATTGGCGCGGATTCCCGCGATGCATGCCGAGAACCTGAAGCGGCTGCGGGAATGGATCGCGCTGCCGTCGATTGCGGCCGAGAACCGAAATTATCCGCAGGGGCCGGAGTATATGGCCAGGCTCGCCCAGGACGCAGGCTTCACGGACGTGAAGCTCATCCCCACCTCGGGCAAGCCCGGAGTATTCGGCAAGATCGATGCCGGAGCCCGCACCACGATCGGGATCTACTTTATGTACGATGTGAAGCAGTTTGTGCCCGAGGAGTGGAGTTCGCCGCCTCTCGAAGCGCGGTTGGTGGAAAAGCCGGGCCTGGGCACGGTGTGCATGGGGCGCGGCGCGGTGAATCAAAAAGGGCCTGAGAACTCCTTCTTGAGCGCGCTGATGGCATTCAAGGCGGCGGGCAAGAAATTGCCGGTGAACCTGGTGCTGGTATGCGAGGGTGAAGAGGAGATTGCCTCGCCGCATTTTCACGAGGTCATCGCCAATCCCGAAGTGATGCCTGAGCTCAAACGCTGTGCCGGCGTCTTCATGCCGGAGGCGGGACAGGATCGCGACGGCGGAGTGCAGGTGTCGCTGGGCGCCAAGGGAGTGGTCGAGCTCGAGCTGATATCGAGCGGTGAGAAGTGGGGCCGCGGACCGGCGCACGATGTGCATTCGAGTCTCGAGGCGCAAGTGGATTCGCCGAGTTGGCACCTCGTGCAGGCGTTGAACACCCTGATCGAGGCGGATGGGCACACGCCGGCCGTGGAGGGCTTTTTCGACAAGGCCAAGCCCTTGACCGCGGCGCAGGTGGCAATGATCAAGGATCACGCGGCGAAGACGTCCGAGGCCACCGTAAAGCAGGTGCTGGGCGTGCAGCACTGGGTGCACGACAAGAATTGGCTGGATTCCCTGATGCTGCTCGAATCACAGCCGACCATCAATATCGAAGGCTTGGTGGGGGGGTACACCGGGCCCGGCGGCAAGACGGTGCTGCCGCACCGCGCCGTGGCCAAGATCGACATGCGATTGGTGCCGGATATGACCGCCGCCGACACGCTCGCCAAGCTGAAGACCCATCTGGCGAAGCACGGATTCGCCGATATTGAAGTCAGAATGAGCGGCGGCTACGACCCGACGCAAACCGATCCCGATGCCAAGCTGATTCAAACCCAACTCGCGACGTACCGAAAGCTCGGATTGGATCCGCAGCTATGGCCGCGCTCGGCGGGATCGTGGCCGGGCTATGTATTCACCGATGTCCCCTTGAAATTGCCGGCGGGGCATTTTGGATTGGGTCACGGTACGGGAGCGCACGCCCCGGATGAGTACTATCTGATCGAGCCGAGCAATCCGAAGGTGTCGGGAATGGACGGGGCGATCGCGTCCTTCGTGGAATACCTGTACGCCCTCGCGTAGCGCTACAGGCCGGCGGTGCCGGAGCAGGTTATCGAATCGACGCTCACCTTCACCACATCGGTGGTGTGCTGGCCTTCGGCGGTGTCGAAGTACTGGCGGTCCACGGCGATGGTGCGGCCGGCGCTCGGCAGGACCGTGTAGTTCACGTGCCTGATCTCGGAACGGGTGGTGCCGTCCGCAGTCTTCCAGTCGACCCGATAGCGGATAAGACCGCTGCAGCCCTCCGCTCCGCATCGCCCGCCGTCGATGCCGAACACGATGCGGAACTCGTCCTTGTTCAGCCGCATGACCAGAGGATCCTGCGTCAGGGAGACCGAGCGCTTGGACGGCGCGGCGCCGGCGCCGGCAGCAAGCAGGGTGACCCCGGACATCGCAATCAGGGGCAGCAACAACATCGTCTTCATTCGCAGCGTGGATGGTGGTTTCATGGTGCGACCATAGCTGCGCGCCGGCTCGGCGACAAACGAAGATAAATTGCGCCGGTCGCAAATTCGCTCATGCGTCGCTGCCGCACGAGCCCGTGATAACCCGCGGCTAACCCTTCATCACTGCGGCTTATGTTCCACGTTGCTTTCCGGCTTGTCCTGCTTGCCGGCACCGTCGGATTTGATGGCGGCACGCGTCTTCTCCGCTCCCCGTTTGGCCGCGTCCGCAACTTTGTGCGCTCCCTCCTTGCTCGCGGCGGCGACGTGGTGAGCGATCTCCTTGCTCGAGGCTGCCACCTGCTTGGCCCCTGCCTTCGCCTTCTGTGCCACGGTCTTGGCGCCGCGCTTGACGGCGGCGGCCGCGGACTTGGCATCGGCCGAGATCTTCGTGCCCACGTCCGACGGCGGGTCGTCGGCCGCCCGCCCCGGCGCGGCAGCCGCCGTCAGGCACGCGGCCATGAATCCCGAGGCAACTATTCCGCGCAGATTTTTCGTCAGCATGTTCACTGCCCCTTCCGCTTAAGAGAATACATCGCCGTACTTCTCACGAAGCACCGCCTTCTGCACCTTGCCCGTTCCGCCGACGGGGAGCGAGTCGAGAAATATCACCTCGTCCGGAACGCACAGCCTGGCGACCTGCCGCGACAGAAATTCCAGGATTTCCTCCCGCTGCACATCGAGGCCCGGCTTGCGCACCACGAAGAGCAGCGGGCGCTCCTGCCATTTCGCGTGCTTCACGCCGATGACGGCCGCCGCAGCCACCGCCGGATGGCCGGCCGCGGCGTTCTCCAAGTCGATCGAACTGATCCATTCACCGCCGGTCTTGATGAGGTCCTTGACGCGATCTGTGATCTGCATCGTGCCGCGCGCGTCGATGGTGGCGATGTCGCCGGTGGGAAACCATCCGTCCCGCAACGGCGATGAATCGCTCTTGTAGTAGCCGCTCACGATCCACTGCCCGCGAATCATAACCTCGCCCTGCGACTTGCCGTCGCGCGGCAAGGTGGCGCCCTGTTCGTCCACCACCTTGATTTCGACGCCGAATACGGATCTTCCCTGCTTGGCGATGATCGCGTGCCGCTCCTCCGGCGGCCGCTTCGCCTGCTCGCAGTCCAGGCAGCCCACCGTGGCGACCGCGAGCGTCTCGGTCATCCCCCAGCCCTGCCTGACGTCGACTCCGTAGCGATCGCAAAGCGTCGCGACCAACGCGCGCGGCACTGCGGAGCCGCCCGACACGACGCGTTGCAGGCTCGAGAAGCGCAGGCCGTGCTGCTCGAGGTACTGCACCAGGCCCAGCCATACCGTGGGCACCCCGGCGCTGACGGTGACTTGCTCGGTCTCCATCAACTCGTACAGGGCGGCGCCGTCCAGGCGCGGGCCCGGCAACACCAGCTTCGCGCCGCCGACCAATGCGGCATAGGGGATGCACCAGCCGTTGACGTGAAACATGGGCACGACGGGAAGAATCGCTTCCCTGTGCGACACGCCGAGTACGCCCGGCATGCAGATCACCATGGCGTTGAGCACCATTGAGCGGTGGGAATATAGGGCGCCCTTGGGGTTTCCGGTGGTGCCCGAGGTGTAGCACAGCGCGGCGGCGGTATGCTCGTCGAACTGCGGCCATTCGAATCGATCGCTATTGCCGTCGATCAATTCCTCGTAGCAGCAGACATTGGACGGCCCATCTGCATCTGCCGCGGGCATGTGGGAGGAGTCGCTCAAGCACACCCATGCCTCGACCGTCGGACAGCTTGGCGCGATCGCCCTGATCAGGGGCGCGAAAGTCGCATCGAACAGGACGATGCGGTCTTCGGCATGGTTGATGATGTAAATCAGCTGTTCCCGATGCAGTCGCGGGTTGCAGGTGTGAATCACCATGCCGCTGCCCGAAACCGCGTAGTAGGCCTCCAGATGGCGGTGGTTGTTCCATGCAATCGAACCCACCGCGGCGCCGGCGCTGAGCCCAAAGCCGCGCAGCGCGTTCGCGAGGCGCCTGACCCGCGCGGCGCAATCCGAATAGGTGTAGCGGAAGATCGGGCCGTGCGTCTCGCGCGAGACGATGAGCGAATCTCCAAACTGCGCCTCCGCATGCTCGATGATCCCGGAAATCAGCAGCGGCCGGTCCATCATCATTCCGCGTTGGAGCATGGTGTACCTCTTTCGTGCATCGCCGCGGCGATGCTTGATTATATGCCGGCGCGCCCCTGCAGAGGCTTGTCGAGCAGCTCATACTCCGCGCGCCGGTGAAAGCCGTGCCGCTCGTAGAAGCGGCGCGCTCTTTCATTGTCCATCCCGATCTGCAATTGAAGCCGCCTTAAGCCGCGCGCCGCCAGATCGCATTCGGCCGCCTCCAGTAGCTGCGAACCCAATCCCGCGGACCGCATCTCATGCGAAACGAATACCTCGTCGATCTCCGCCATCAAGCCCCCATGCTCGAGGCTCAACATAAAGACCGCCACCAGATAGCCGTGCAAACGGCCGTCCACCTCGGCCACCCAACAAACGCCGCGCTGCGGCGCCGCGATCAGCTCGCCGAGCAGCGTTTCGATCCGACGCCGATCGAATCCCGCAATGCACTCAAAATCCCAGTAGCGCTCCGCCAGCGATGCGATGCACGCGATGTCCGCCGCCGTCGCAAGACGAATCGGCACTTAGTTGTCCGGCGCGCCCGCCGGCCAGCCGGGTGCCGCCGCCTTGGAGGCCGGTGTCCCCTGTGCGTGAGTGTGCGCGGCCGCGGCTTCCTGATCCCGATAGGCGATCCAGCTCTGATCGATCAGGTAGGCGTGAATGTCATCCACGTCCTTCCCGCTCAGGAGATCGTCGAAGCGCTCCATCCCTAAGGGCGCAAGCACTCCCTTCAACACGATGTCTTTGAAAGACGCGTGCAGTCCGGGGTTGAGCTTGCGCAAATCAGGCGTGCTGCTCGGCCCAAGCACGTGGCAGCGCGAGCATTCCTCGACGAACTTGACCTCGCCGGCGTCGATTTCGGCGCGAGCGGCGGTCTGCGCCGGCGGTTTGGTGAATGGCTCCTCGATGCGCTGCGGAGGCGTCGGGACCGGACCTCCGCCCAATTTGAAGGCGATGATTCGGTTGGTGTTCTGAAATTTAAGCGCCGCGCTGCTCGGCGGAATCGGGCCCACGGTAATCGCGGTGCCGCCGTATCCCGCCTGCACCGCCACGAACTGCTCGCCGTTGATCGCGTAGGCCATCGGCGCCGCCATGATATGGCTGCCCGTCTTGATCACTTTGAGCACCTTGCCCGTGTCGGCGGCGTAGACCCACAGCTCGCCGCTGCCCCGTCCCTGGAACACCAGGTTGCCGGCGGTCGACATCACCCCGCCGTCGTAGCCGCGGATCCCTTCGGAGGTCTCGCGCTCCCACACGATCTTCTGCGCCACCGGATCCCAGGCGCGCAGCAGTTCCCGCACCAGGTTCACCTTGCGCGTGGCCCGCAGCGTCGCAAGGTCCGGCAGGGGCCCATACAGGCTCTTCAGCGCGGCGGCGTCATACGTGTCGTCGGGATAAATGCCCTGCACGGTGAAGAACCCATCGAGGAACTTCACCCGGCCGCCGTTGTGAAGCATGTCGACCCAGACCGCGGACTGGTCGATGACCGGGATGTAGACGAGGTGCGTCTGCGCACTGTACGACATGGGATTCCACGTATGGCCGCCGGACCATGACGGGTACACGTTCTTCGGCGACGAATACCAATCCGCGGCACGGGTCACGACCGGCCTGCCGGTTTTCATGTCGACGTGGGACGCCCAGTTCACGTAGGTGTAGTTCTTTGCGCTGAGCAGCTGGCCGGTCTTGCGATCGAGCACATAGAAGAAACCGTTCTTCGACGCCTGCATAATTACCGAGCGGCTCGCACCGTCGATCGGCACTTGCGCCAGAATCAATTTCTGCACTGAGTCGTAGTCCCAACTGTCGTGCGGAGTCGTCTGGTAGTACCAGGCCATGCGCCCGGTCGATGCATCGAGGGCGATGATGGATGCCGTGAACAGACTGTCGAGCTTCGCCGGTCCGAGCTGGCGCAAATCGTAGGGAGCCGCGTTCGCCGTGCCGAAGTACACCAGGTTCAACGTCGGGTCATAGGCGAAACCGTCCCAGGCCGTTCCGCCGCCGTTGAATTCGGGCTTGCGGTGCGGATCCCAGGTGGCGTCGGCCTGCGCAAGTTCCGGATTCTCGTAGGGTTGGCCCACCGCGGGCGGCACGGTGTAGAAACGCCATTCGAACTTGCCTGACCCCAAGTCGTAGGCCGACACGTAGCCGCGAACGGCGGTATGCCCCATGTCGGCGCCGCTGTTGCCGATGACCACCACATCGCCCGCGATTTGCGGAGCCCCCGTGCTGGAGTAGGGCAGCTTGTGATCGGCGATGGTGTCTGCGATCCAGATCTTCTTCCCCGTGGCGGCATCGAGCGCGTGCAGACGCCCGTCGACCGACGCCACGTAGACCTTGCCTTTCCACACGGCCACGCCGCGATTGACCAGATCGCAGCAGGGGTGCCTGCCGGCAAAA
The DNA here is from genome assembly GCA_963702735.1 of uncultured Gammaproteobacteria bacterium. Lineage (GTDB taxonomy): Bacteria > Pseudomonadota > Gammaproteobacteria > Steroidobacterales > Steroidobacteraceae > Bog-1198. The sequence continues at coordinate 361,133 of CAVPDW010000008.1, forward strand.
TAATCGGGCTTGGGGTCATAGCGCCACAACTCACGGCCGGTGGCGGCGTCGAGCGCGTACACAAAACCCCAGGTTCCCGATGTGTACATGACGCCGTCGATGACGATGGGGGTCGCTTCCTGGCCGCGCTTCGGATCGCCCAGGTCGTATTGCCAGGCGAAGCCCAGCCGATTCACGTTCTTCGCATCGATGCCGGTCAGGGGCGAGTAGTAGCTGCCGTCCTTGTCGCGCCCGCCGGTGAACCAGTTCTGCGGCTCCCTGTCCGCCCCCTCCAGGCGCGCGGCATCGAGGTTTCCGGCCGGCGGCGGCGCTGCGGCGGCGGCCATCGTTCTCGATGTCGGCGCGAACGCCGCGCAGGCGAGCAGCAGAGCTGCGAACCGCCGGCCCTCATGAGCGCGGGCGTGTGCTTTGGTTACGATCAAGGCGGTCTCCCCTGCAACGGGGTGAAGCTTAGCGGACAACCGCCGCGAACGGTACCACCGCCGCCGCAGACGCGGCGAGTCGACGATGCACGCTGCGAATCCCTGCGATTGGCCGATGCAAGCGGTGCAACGGCGATGCCGAGCAGGGCTGTCGCCGAGTCACGGCCGGCCGCGGCATCCGATCAGTGCGGCGACGGCGGGCGGAAAATCCGGTTCTGCCGCCAGATGGACTTGAAGGCGCCGGTCTGAAGCGGCGGCGCGGGCTGCACGCTGCTGGGCGGCAGCGGGCACATGCCGTTCGACATGTAGCTCAAGCCCGATGCCAGCAGCGCCTCGGAACCGTCTCCGAGCGCGTGGGTAAAGTCGTCCGCAACGGAGCAGCCCGGCACCAAAACCCCCTGTGTCGCAATCGTGTTCGAAGGCGTGAAGCCGTCGGGATAGTCGCCGAAGTTCTTGGCGTTGACTCCCTGGAATTGAATCGAGAAATAAGTCACGCCGCAATTGTCGGCCGGATAGAAACCGTAGGGCTTGCCGCAAGTCGTCGTGCCAATCTGAATGACCTGCACATTGACGCCTTGCAGACTGTTGATGATGGATTCGCTGGCGGAACACGTGCCGGCGCCGGTCAGTACGAACACCCGGGTCATATTCAAAGTGGGCAGTGCCTGGCCCGCGGGCACCGAAAATCCCTGCGTGGTCGAATGAAACTCGAGCGGTGTGATGGTGGCAAGAGTGACCGGGTTCACCGTCGTATTCTTGCTGTTGAATTGATCCAGCTCGAAGGTCTGTCCCGCCGTTGGGGTGGGGCCCGCAATCATGTACGCGACCTCGCTGGCGATGTCGAGATAGCCGCCGCCGTTGTAGCGGATGTCGAGGATCAGATCCTGCACCCCCGCGCTCTTGAGCTGGCTGAACGCAGCGACAAGTTCGCTCTCGGCGGTCGCGATATGATCGTTGAACAGCATGTACCCGACGAGGTTTCCCCCGGCGGCCTGAATGGTGTGCACGTTTTGCACCGGCGTCTCGGTGATGTCGGCCGACACCAGCGTCACCGTTCGGGGGGTGGCCGCGCCCTCGTCCAAGATCGAGAAGGTGTGAGTCTCACCCACGGTTTGCGGGCTCAAGCCCGCATTCAGCGTGTTGACGCTCGCCTGGTCGGCGGCGTTCACCAAATCGACGCCGTCCACCGTGAGAATCTGCGCCCCGCGCGCGAGACTCGCCGGGGCGGTTGCGGCCGCAGAGCCGGGCTCTGTATAGGCCACCACTACATCGCGCGGCGGCGTACTCGCCAGGATCACGAAATTCGCGCCGTATCCGGCCTGCACCCCGGACTGAGACAGCGATTCCCAGGTGGCCGTCGGGTAGGTGAAATGGAATTGGTCCTTGGGCTTGCCCGAGGCGGTGATCGCCGGGGTCTTGAGCACATCGAAGTAGGCGGCGTCGGTTGCGAATCCCACGGGGTCTTGGTCCGGGACCTCGCTGAACCACAGATATAAATCGTTGGTCCATGAGCGCAGCCAGTTCTTTTCGTCGAGAGCGGTGCCCTGGCGGTCCAAGTAGGCTTGCCCGGTGCCAGGATCAATCCCGGTACGCGGGTTGACGCACAGGGCGGCGAAAGTGGCGGCGGGCGAGAATTGACCCTGCACCCACCCAGAGGACGCGGGGCCGGTCACCGTACCGCCCCCGCCGCCACCCCCTCCGCCGCAGGCCGCGAGCAGTAGCATTGCCGCAATCAAGGCATGCGCCGGCAGCGGCTTACGGAGGGTGGTCATAAGAGACATCCTTGTCGTTTTCGGTGGCTCTCAGATGTTACACCCGAGCTTGGCCGGGCTGCGAACGCAGCCGAAGCGGCACGGCGGCGTTTCCCAGCCCACGGGTGTGTTGCACAATACGCAAATGATTTGCTCCACAGTTAAAATTTTGTTTATATTCGCTCATGGTAATACTGCTCTCGAATCCATGCCGCTCCGGCAGGTCTCGTTAAGTCCGCATGCCCTATCGCCTACTTCGTTTCGGCCTCTCGCGCCAGCACCCTGAGCCGCGCATGTTCACCCGTCACGACTCGCTGAAGGCGGGTTATGACGTGGTCATCATCGGTGCGGGCGGACACGGTTTGGCGGCCGCCTACTATCTGGCCCGCGATCACGGCATCCGCAACGTGGCGGTGCTCGAGAAGGGCTATCTGGGCGGCGGCAACACCGGACGCAACACCACCATCATCCGTTCGAACTACCTCACGCCCGAAGGCGTGAAATTCTACGACGAGAGCCTGCGGTTGTGGCAGGACCTGGGCGAGGATTTCGATTTGAATCTGTTCTATTCCGTGCGCGGCCATTACACGCTGGCGCACACTGACTCGGCGATGCGCACCATGCGCTGGCGGGCGGAGGTCAATAAGCACTTCGGCGTGCGCTCCGAAGCCGTCGATGCGGCCTTCGTCAAGCGCGGCATTCCCTCGATAGACATGACCTGCGGCGGCCACGCGCCCATACTCGGCGCCTTGTTTCACGAGCCGGGCGCGATTGCGCGGCATGACGCGGTGGCTTGGGGGTATGGGCGCGGCGCCGACCGGCGCGGAGTGGAGATCCATCAGCAGACCGAGGTCACCGGAATCCGGGTGCAAGGCGGCCGCGTCACCGGGGTCGAGACCACGCGCGGGTTCATCGCCACCTCGACAGTGCTGTGCGCCGTGGCCGGGTTCACCCCGCGAATACTCGACATGGTGAACCTGCGCACGCCGATTTACGTGCATCCCCTGCAGGCCATGGTGTCTGAGCCCGTGAAGCCATGGCTCGATCCCATCATCGTGTCCGGCTCGCTGCACGTCTATGTGTCGCAAACCGCCCGCGGCGAACTCGTCATGGGCGCCTCGCTCGATCCCTACGAGCTGCACGCGGCGCGTCCCACGCTGGATTTCGTCGAAGGCCTGGCCTCGCACATGTTGGACATGTTTCCGTTCCTCGGCGCCGTCAAGGTGAACCGGCAATGGGCGGGGCTCGCCGACATGACTCCTGACTTCGCACCCATCATGGGCCTGACCCCGGTGGAGGGATTCTATTTGGATGCGGGGTGGGGTACCTGGGGATTCAAGGCGACTCCCGTGTGCGGCAAGACCATGAGCCACACCGTGGCGAGCGGGCGCAATCATCCCCTGATCGAGGGGTTTACCTTCGATCGCTTCGCGCGCTACCAGCTCACCGGCGAGAAGGGTGCGGCGTCGGTGGGCCACTGATGAAGATTCTGGTGTGTCCGTTGAACGGCCCGCGCCCGGTGAGCGAATTCGCCTACGGCGGCGAGGTGCGCCCGAGTCCCGATCCCGATACCTGCAGCGATGCCGAGTGGAGCGACTATGTGTTCAATCGCTCCGGTTCGCCCGGCGAGAAGTACGAGTGGTGGTGCCACATCGCCTCAGGCCTGTGGTTCGTGGTGCTGCGCGATACCTTGCGCGACGTCGTCATCGGCACCTTTCCCGCGGAGGCGGTGCGGCAGGGGCTGCCGCGCCGGCGGGGCGGCCCATGATGTACCGCCTCGAGCCGCCCGCCGGAGAATGGATCGACGCTTCAGCGCCGCTGCGCTTCACCTTCGAGGGCCGCGACTATCAAGGATATTCGGGCGATACGATTTCTTCGGCGCTCGCCGCGGCGGGCGTGCCGTACATGGCGCGAAGCTTCAAGTACCACCGCCCCCGCGGCATCCTGTCGTTCGCCGACCACGACTGCAATATCTTGTTCCAGGTCGACGGCGTGCCGAACGTACGCGGCGACGTCACTTGGCTGCGCGACGGCATGTGCGTCACCGCGATCAATACCTTCGGCGGCCTGCGGCACGACAAGGCGCGGGTGCTGGATCGATTTGCGCCGCTGTTGCCGGTGGGTTTCTACTACAAGGCCTTTCATTCCAAACGGCTGTTCCCGCGCTGGGAGCGCATGTTCCGCGCGCTCACGGGCTTAGGGCGGGTGACTTTGGGCGCCGCGCGCGAGCCAACGCCCAAACGCTACGCGTTTTGCGATGTGTTGGTGATCGGCGCCGGCCCGAGCGGTCTGGCGGCGGCGCTCGCGGCGGCGCAGGCGGGCGCGCAGGTTGCCTTGGCGGACGAGTCGCCGCGGCTCACGGGCAACGGCGCGCCGCCCACGCTCATGCGGGCGGTAGAGGAATCTCCCCGCATCACGCTCCATCCCGCGACCGTCGCCGCCGGCTACTACGCCGATCATTGGGTTGCCTTGGCTGAGCCTGCGCGCATGACCAAGATGCGCGCGCGCGCCGTGGTGTTCGCCACGGGAGTGATCGAGCAGCCGGCGGTGTTCCGCAACAATGACCTGCCCGGGGTGATGCTGGCATCGGGAGCGGCGCGATTGCTCGAGCGCCACGGCGTCGCCCCCGGCCGCCGTCCGGTCTTCGTCGCCGCCAACCTGGAGGCCTACCAGAGGTGTCTCGAGCTGCATGCGCGGGGGATCACTCCCGCCGCCATCGTGGAGCTGCGCGCAGCACCTGAGGACGACGCGGCCGTCGCCGCGTGCCGCGCCCTTGGCTTGGATGTATTGCAGGCGAGCGCCCCATTCGAGGCCGTTCGCGGAGCCGACGGGCGGGTGGCGGGATTGACGGTTGTGCCGCTCGATCCTGATGGCCGTGCGGATGAGCGCGCACCGCGGCACATCGACTGCGATGCCGTATTGATGAGCGTTGGATGGGCCGCCGCCGCACAGCTGTTGCTGCAAGCAGGCGGGACGACGCGATTCTCCGAGGAGCTCCAGCAATTCGTTCCGTCGGTGCTGCCCGCGGGAATATTCGCGGCGGGGCGCCTCAACGGCGTCTACGATATGGAGTCCCGCCTCGCCGACGGACGGCGCGCCGGATCGCAGGCCGCTGCGCATGCGGGATACGCTGCGACGGGCGGGCAAGCCGTCGCGCGCAGCCTGCGCTGTCCCTCGCATCGATTTCCCATCATCGATCACCCGCAGGCGAAGAACTTCGTCGATTTCGACGAGGATCTGCAGGTCAAGGACTTGGAAAACGCCGCGCAGGAGGGTTTCGACTCGAGCGAACTGCTCAAGCGCTACAGCACCGTTGGCATGGGTCCCTCGCAGGGCAAGCACTCCAACATGAATGCTCTGCGCATACTCGCCCGCTACCGCGGCGTCGGCGTGGAGGCTCTCGGCCTGACCACGGCTCGGCCGATGTACCACCCGGTGCACTTGAAATTGCTGGCCGGGCGCAGCTTCCATCCCGAGCGGCGCACTCCCGTCGATGCGCGGCACGCAGAGCTCGGCGCGGTTTGGATGCCGGCGGGCAATTGGCGAAGACCCGAGTACTATCAAGTGTCCGGGGAGAGCCGCTCGCAGAGCATCGAGGCCGAGGTGCACTGCGTGCGCAGCGCCGTCGGGCTCATCGACGTGGGAACGCTGGGGAAAATCGAGGTCCACGGCCCGGATGCCGGGCAGTTTCTGGACCGCGCCTACGCCGGACGGTATTCAGACTTGAAAGCGGGTATGACCCGCTACGGGCTGATGCTGGACGAGTCGGGTGTCATCGTCGATGACGGCGTCATCGCCCGCGTCGAGGAGAATCTGTTCTATTTCACCACCACCACCGGCGGTTCTGCCACGGTGTTTCGTGAATTGCAGCGCTGGAACGCGCTTTGGGGTCTCGATTGCGCGCTGGTGAACGTCACCGGTCATCGGGCGGCGTTCAATTTCGCCGGCCCCTTAAGCCGTGAAATCCTGCAGACATTGACGGATGTGGATCTGCGCGATGCGGCCTTCCCCTATCTCGCCGTGCGCCAGGGCTCGGTCGCCGGCGCAGCGGCGCGGCTGCTGCGGGTCGGCTTCGTCGGCGAGCTGGGCTATGAAATTCACGTGGCCGCCGGCCGCGGTGCCGAAGTATGGCAGGCCCTGTACGCCGCGGGGCGGCCGAGAGGTCTGCGGCCCTTCGGAGTGGAAGCGCAGCGCGTGCTGCGCTTGGAGAAGGGGCATTTGATCGTCGGCCAGGACACCGACGGATTGACCGACCCATTCGAGGCGAACGCTGAATGGGCGGTGGCCATGAAGAAGCCGTTCTTCATCGGGCAGCGCAGCCTGCGCATTCTGAAGGCCCGCGGCCCCCGGCAAAAACTCGTGGGAATCGAACTCGCCGCCGCTGCGCCCCTGCCCAAGGAGTGCCACCTGGTCATCGAGAACGGCGCAATCGCCGGACGCGTGACCAGCGTGACTCACTCCCGGGCGTTGAATAAATCCATCGGACTCGCCATGCTGTCCCCGCACCTGGCGCAGGTCGGGCGCGACATCCGAATCCGCGGCGAGAACGGCGAGATGCTGGCGGCGAAAGTCGCGCCGGCGCCGTTCTACGATCCGAAGAATCTGCGGCAAAAGGCGGGCTCCAGCGCATGAGTGCTCCGGCTCTGAAGCTGTGCAAACAGCGCGACCGGCTGGGCCTCAAGGGCCCGCGGGCGCCGCAGTGGCTCGCGGCCCAGGGGATAGCGCTGCCGGAGGCCCCCAATACCTGGGCGTGCTCGCAAGAGGCCGCCGCAGGCGCCTTGCTGGTGGCGCGCCTCGGACAGCTCGAGTTCTTTCTCGAGGATGCCGCCGGGGGGGCGACCCTCGGGCGGATTTCATCGTCCTTGGATCGGCGCCCAGCGGGGGTGTATCCGGTGCTGCGCGAGGATTGGGAATTTCACCTCGGCGGCGACCGGGTCCACGATGTGCTCGCCCAGGTTTGCAACGTGAATTTCGCGGCGCTGCCGCTCCACTCCCATCCGGTGATCATGACGCTCATGATAGGAGTGGCGGTGCTCGTCGTGCCGCAGGGCCGCGAAGCCGGGCAGGGCGGCGCGGGCGAGCGTCAATACCGGATCTGGTGCGATCCATCGTTCGGTCCTTACCTCGGCGAGTCCTTGGGCGCGGTGGTCGTTGAAAGCGGCGGTAGATATACGGGAGTTTTCGGATGAATCAGCAATCGGCAAAGAAGTTTTTCGAGGAGCACAAGACCCGCTACGTCCTTGCGCAATTCGTGGATATCCACGGAGCGGCGAAGGCCAAGGCGGTGCCGGTGGAACACCTGGAGATGGTTCTCACGGACGGGGCGGGCTTCGCCGGTTTCGCGCTTTGGGGATTCGGCATGGGTCCGGAGGGACCGGACTACATGGCGGTGGGCGACCTCTCGACGCTGCAGGACATTCCATGGATGCCGGGCTATGCGCGCATCATCTGCAACGGGGTGGTCAACAAGAAATCCTATCCCTACTGCTCGCGGGTCGCGCTGCAAGCGCAGATCGCGCGCCTCACCGAGCGCGGGCTCACCCTGTACACGGGCATCGAGCCGGAGTTCATGCTGCTGTCGCGCCGCCCTGACGGAAGCCTGGGGCCGGCGGATCCCACCGACGACCTGGACAAGCCCTGCTACGACTACAAGGGCCTGTTCCGCACGCGCGAGGTGTTGGATGAAATGGTGGCGGCGCTGCGCGCCGTCGGGATCGATGTCTATCAGATCGATCACGAGGACGGCAACGGCCAGTTCGAAATCAATTTCACCTATGCCGATGCGCTCAAGTCCGCGGACAACTTCACCTTCGTGAAGATGGCCGCCAGCGAGATCGCGCACAAGCACGGCATGACGGCGACCTTCATGCCGAAGCCGTTCGCCAACCGCGCAGGCAGCGGTGCGCATTTTCATGTCTCGATCGGTTCGGCGAAGCAGAAGAACGCCTTCTACGACCAGGACGACAAGTCGGGCATGGGACTGTCGGCCATGGCCTATCACTTCCTGGGCGGCGTCCTCAAACATGCACGCGCCCTGTGCGCCGTCGCCGCGCCGACGGTGAATTCCTACAAGCGCCTGGTCGTCGGCCGCGCGCTGTCGGGCGCCACCTGGGCCCCGGCCTACATCGCATACGGCGACAACAACCGCACCGCCTGCGTACGCGTGCCGTACGGGCGCCTCGAAATCCGGCTGCCGGATTCCGGGTGCAACCCGTACCTGGTCTCCGCCGCGATCATCGCCGCGGGGCTCGACGGCATCGACAAGAAGCTCGATCCGGGTCCGGCGCAGAACATCAACCTGTACCAGCTTACGCCCGAGGAATTGGCCGCGAAGGGAATCAAGCTGCTGCCGCAGTCCCTGAACGAGGCCGTCGACGCCCTCGAGCAGAATGCGGTGATCTGCGGCGGTTTGGGACCTGAACTCGCGCGCGAATTCATCCGGCTGAAGCGCATGGAGTGGACCGAGTATTCGCGCCATGTATCCGATTGGGAGTCGCGCCGTTATCTTGAATTCTTCTAGGCGAGTGCCCGGTCCCGGACTCTGAGGAGCTGTCGCATGTGTGGAATAGTCGGTCTTCTGGTCAAGAATCCTGCGCTGCGCGACCGGCTGGGCGCGCTCATGGTGCCCATGCTGGTGGGCATGACTGAGCGCGGCCCCGATTCCGCGGGGCTCGCCGTCTACACCGCGCCGGTGTCCAAGCGCCATCACAAGCTCAGCTTGTACAGCGGCGAGAATGCGGTCGATTGGGCGGCGTTGCTCGAGACGATCGCCGCCGAATTCAGCGGTGCGCACGAGATCGCGGCGCACGGCAATCACGCGGTGCTGACCACCGCGGCGGATCCCGACCTGATTTCGGCGTGGCTCGCGCGCGAAGCTCCCGCTGTGGCGGTGCTGTCGGTGGGGCAGTCGATCGATCTGTACAAGGACGTGGGGGCGCCCGCGGATATCGCGGAGCGCTACGATTTCAAGTCGCTGCACGGCTCGCACCTGGTGGGGCACACCCGGATGGCCACCGAATCGGCAGTGACCCCGGCGCACGCGCATCCCTTCACCGCGGGGCGCGACTTCTGTCTGGTGCACAACGGCTCGCTGTCGAATCCGCACCTGGTCCGCAAGCGACTGGAGCCGCTCGGCATCGAATTCGAAACCGACAACGACACCGAAGCGGCGTGCCGGTTCTTCGAGTGGCGGCTGCGCGAGGGGGACGACCTGAAGACGGCCGTGCGGCGCGGTTTCAGCGAGCTGGACGGTTTCTACACCTTTCTGATGGGCACCGATCGGGAGCTTCTCATCGTCCGCGATGCGTTCGCCTGCAAGCCGGCCGTGGTGGCGGAGACGGACGACTACGTCGCCATCGCCTCGGAGTTTCGCTCGCTCGCGCATCTGCCGCAAATATCCCGTGCGACTCTGTTCGAGCCCAAGCCGGAGGAGATTTATTCATGGCGAATTTGAGGCCGGTGCCCATGCTTCGTGAATTCGATCTTGCGCGGGACAGCCTGCGGGACTTGAATTCGTTCCTGCACAAGCGGGCCGCCGATGAAGCCGTCTCGCAGATCCATGTGAAGAACCCGGACGGGGCGCATTCCATCGCCTGCGGCCTCGATTCGGATCTCGAGGTGCAGATTTACGGTCATGTGGGCTACTACGTGGCGGGGATGAACAAGCATGCGTCGGTCACGGTGCACGGCAATGCCGGCCCGGGCGCGGCCGAGAACATGATGTCGGGCCGCGTGCACATCCGCGGCTTCGCCTCAACGGCCGCCGGCGCCTCTGCGCACGGCGGCTTGCTCATCATCGACGGCGACGCGTCCCTGCGCTGCGGCATTTCGCTCAAGGGCGCCGACATCGTGGTGGGCGGCAGCGTCGGCAGCTTCTCCGCGTTCATGGCGCAGGCGGGGCGCATCGTCATCTGCGGCGACGCCGAGGATGCGCTGGGCGATTCATTGTACGAGGCGGTCATCTATGTGCGCGGCAGTGTCCGCTCGCTCGGCGCCGACGCCCGCTTCGAGCCCATGACCGACGCCGATCGCGCCGCGCTGAAAGGGTTGCTGGCGCAATCCGGCAAAACGCACGACCCCGCGGAATTCAAGCGGGTGGCTTCCGCGAAGAGTCTTTATCACTGGCACGCCGATGCCGATCAGGAGTATTGACCAATGACGGGTCCGCTGTTGGAGGAGTCGGCCGGTTTCGATCGATCGACCATTGAATACATTCAGCGCGCCGCTGCGAGCGGCTTGTATGAAATACGGGGACTGGGCGCCAAACGCCGCGTGCCCAATTTCGACGATCTGTTGTTTCTTGCCGCCTCCCTGTCGCGCTACCCCCTCGAGGGTTATCGGGAGCGTTGCGCGACCAAAACCGTGCTCGGCACGCGCTTTGCGACCAAGCCCATCGAGCTCGCGATTCCCATCACGGTGGCCGGCATGAGTTTCGGCGCGCTGTCTGCGCGAGTGAAGGATGCGCTGGGGCGCGCCGCCACGGAGGTGGGAACATCGACGACCACGGGCGACGGCGGCATGACGGCCGAAGAGCGCACCTCGTCCAAGACGCTGGTCTACCAGTGCCTGCCGTCGCGCTATGGTTTCGATCCTGACGACGTGCGGCGCGCGGACGCCATCGAGATCGTCATCGGCCAGGGCGCCAAGCCCGGCGGCGGGGGCATGCTGCTCGGACAGAAGGTCAATCCGCGGGTGGCGCGCATGCGCACGCTGCCCGAAGGAGTGGATCAGCGCTCCGCGTCGCGGCACCCCGACTGGACCGGACCCGACGATCTCGTGATCAAGATCAAGGAGCTGCGCGAGATCACCGATTGGGAGAAGCCGATCTACGTCAAGGTCGGCGCCACGCGCGTGTTCAACGACGTGAAGCTCGCCGTGCACGCGGGCGCGGACGTCATCGTGGTCGACGGCATGCAGGGCGGCACGGCCGCGACGCAAACCGTGTTCATCGAACACGTGGGCATCCCGACGCTCGCGGCGCTGCGCCAGGCTGTCGATGCGCTGGACGACCTCAACATGCGGGGCACCGTGCAGTTGGTGATTTCCGGCGGCATCCGCAGCGGCGCCGATGTTGCCAAGGCGCTTGCGATGGGCGCCGATGCGGTGGCGATCGGGCAGGGGGTGCTGATGGCGTTGGGCTGCAACAGCGACTCGTACGTCGCCGGCGGCCGGCACATCTCGGCGCTCGAAGACTATGCGCGTCTCGGCACCGCGCCGGGGTTCTGTCATCACTGCCACACGGGGAAATGCCCGGTGGGTGTCACCACGCAGGATCCGGTGCTGGAGTTGCGACTGGATCCCGCGGTGGGCGCCAAGCGGCTGAAGAACTACTTGAAGACCGTCAACATGGAATTGACCACCATCGCGCGCGCTTGCGGCAAGCAGGACGTGCATCACCTTGAAAAGGAGGATCTGGTGGCGTTGACGGTCGAAGCGGCCGCGATGGCGGGCGTTCCCTTGGCGGGGACGTCATGGATTCCGGGAGCCTAATGCAGCGCGCTGTAGTTCGCCGGTATGTAGCTGTATCCCGCCTCCGCAGCGCGCAAATGCCCGATGCCCGGAAACGAAAGATGCGCCCCGGCCACCCAGTAACCGTGGGCGGCGGCGTCGGCGAACACCGTCTTGCGCCGTTCGACGGCCATGGCCGAATCGGTATCGAATGCGATGGTCACCGCGGGGTTCGGGAATTGAGCGGCTGCGACGTGCATGAGATCGCCCCACAGCAGCAGCGTCTCGCCCTTGCTGGCGACGATGTACACGGTGTGGCCCGGAGTGTGACCGGGACTCGCCATTGCGCGTATCCCCGGCACTAGTTCGGTGTCGGCGCCGAAGGGTTTGAATTTCCCGGCGGAGACATACGGGTTCAGCGAGGTCATCGCGCCTTGGAAAGAGTCCCTGCGATCCTTGGGTGCGGAATCCATATTCGCCTTGCTCAGCCAATAGTCAGCCTCCCGCTGCGCGGCGCGCACGATGGCATTGGGGAAGGCGGGCTTGCCGTCCGCCACGAGTCCGCCCACATGATCCCCGTGCATGTGAGTGATGTAGATCTCGTCCACCTGTTCGGGCCGATAACCCGAGGCTTCGAGATTCGCCAGCAGCCTGCCGACGCTCGGCCCGAACAAGATTCCGCAGCCGGTGTCGATCAGCACCAATTTCGACCCCGTGTTGATGAGAAAGCCGTTGACGGAGGTTTCGACCGGCTCCTTGAGGAAGGACCGCGCCAACGCGGCGTCGAGTTGCTTCGGCGCGATGTTGGTGAGCATTTTGTCCGCCTCCATCGGAAAGGTGCCGTCGGACAGCGCCGTGACCTCGAAGTCGCCGAGCATCATGCGGTAGTAGCCGGGTACCTGGGATTTCTGCTGGGGTGCGCCCGCCTCTGCGCCTGCAGCGAACAGCAGGGTGACGGCCAGGGCCGCCGTGACGCCGCACAGCCGGTCGGTCAGTGTCATGAGAAACCTCGTTGTGGATGTCTGCGCCCGCAATCGGGCAGGGTCATTATAGACCCCCTGGGAAGCGGCGGCGGCCCGCGGCGACCAGGCTACGCCGCCCCTCGGCGCGGTACGCGGCGGCGCGCGAAGGGTTGCGCCGGGATGCGCTCGTGCCGCAACATTGCGGATCGCTTCCTCACCGGCCACCGGAGCAACTCGTGCATCACATCCTTCGCTCGGCACTCATGCTGGGACTCGCCGGCTTCTTGTGCTGCATTTCTGCCGGTACGTTTGCAGCGGAGAAGCCGCAGACGGAGAAGCGCCACCTGTACCAGTCGCCGGCGCTGAGCCGCGACTTGATCGCCTTCGGTTACGCCGGAGATCTGTGGACGGTCTCCCGCGGCGGCGGCCGCGCCGTGCGCCTCACCAACGGCGTCGGACTGGAAAGCTCTCCCGTCTTTTCGCCTGACGGCCGCAACATCGCGTTCACCGGGGAATACGACGGCAACACCGACGTGTTCACCATCCCGGCCGAGGGAGGTGTTCCTCATCGACTGACCTATCATCCTGCCCCGGACATCGCGGTGGGATGGACGCCGGACGGGAGGCGGGTCCTGTTTCGTTCCTCACGGGAAGCGGCGAGCCGCTACACCCAGCTGTATTCGGTGCCGGCCGAAGGAGGCGAGGCCGTGCGCTTGCCGCTGCCCATGGCCTATCAGGGCCGCTTATCGCCGGATGGGTCGCACATCGCCTACTCGCCGCTGGCTCCCGCCTTCGGCTTCGAATACACCACGTTCGTGTCTTGGGGAAACTACCGCGGCGGCAGGGCGAGCACCATCTGGGTCACCGGGCTCAAGGACCTCGAGTCGGTCGAGATTCCTCATGAGCGGGCATCGGACTTCTTCCCCGTCTACTGCGGCCGGCAGATTTTCTTCCTCTCCGGGCGCGCAGGCCATATCGGGATTTTCCGCTACGACCCTGCCACGAAATCGGTGACCGAAGCCTTGCACAACGAAGGCCCCGACATTCGCAGCCTCGCCGCGGAGGGAAACACCCTGGTCTACGATCAGCTGGGCGAAATCCATCTCTTCGATACCGCCGTCGGTCAAGATCGGCGGGTGCCGATCGAGATTCAAGCCGACCTTCCGGAAGTGCGTCCCAGCATCAAGAACGTGTCCGCGGAAATCGATCATGCGTCGATTTCGCCCACCGGTGTGCGGGCCGCCGTGGAAGCACACGGAGAAATTTTGACGGTGCCTGTGAAACCGGGACCGATCCGCAACATCACCAACACACCGGGAGTGATGGAGCGCTCGCCCGCCTGGTCCCCGGACGGTCAATCGATCGCGTATTTCTCCGATGAATCCGGCCTGTACGCTCTGCATGTCGCGGCACAGACGGGTGTTGCCCGAACGGGCGCCGCCGCGGTCAGGAAATATCCGCTGGCGTCGGAGCCGGCCTATTACTTCGCGCCGAAGTGGTCGCCGGACGGGAAGCGTATCGCGTTTCACGACAATCGCCTGAAGGTCTACCTGCTCGACACCGTCACGGGGAAACTCAACGTCATCGACGACAAGAATGTCTACGGAGGATTCTCCAATGCCAGCTACGATCTGGCATGGTCGCCCGATTCGAAGTGGATCGCCTACCCGCGCTCCCTCGACAATCACCTGCACGCCCTCTACCTTTATTCGGTCGACAGCGGCAAGTCCACGCAGATCACGGATTCCCTGGCGGATTCCCGCCTGCCCGCCTTCGATCGCGACGGAAAATATCTCTTCTACACCGCCAGCACGAATGCGGGCGCAAGTTCCGACGGCCTGGACATGACCAGCGACCTGTACCAGGTGCGTTCGAATATCTACGCCGTCGTGCTCGCCGCCGAGCAGGCGTCGCCCATCGCTCCTGAGCTGGACGACGAGAAGGCGCCGGGGGAGAAACAGGCCGATGCGAAGGAGGGCGGCGACAAGGGACAAGCCCGGGAGCCGGACAGGCCTGTGCGCGGCGCTCCCAAGCAGGCCGCCGCGCCGGCCGTTCACGCCATAGCCCCGGTCAAGGTGGACCTAAACGGCATCGAGGCGCGATCCGTCGCGCTGCCCCTGCCCACCGCCGCCTATGCGGCCCTGGCCGCGGGGACCCATGGCAGTCTTTACTACCTGGCCAGACCGGACCCGGGCAGGTCCGACGATCGCGCGGCGACCTTGAGCCGCTGGACGCTGGAGGAGCGTAAGGCGGAGATCCTGGCCGAGCGCATCGAGAGTTTCGAACTCTCCGCCGACGGCGAAAAGATGCTGCTTGCCGTGTCCAACCGCAAGCCGGATGCGCCGGCGAATGCGGGCGGCGACGACATCCGACCGACTTGGGTGATCGCTCCGGCCAAGGTGCCGCTGAAATCGGGCGAGGGCGCTCTGTCACTGACCTCCCTTGAGGTTCGCGTCGACCCGGCGGCTGAATGGATGCAGATGTACCACGAGGTATGGCGCATCGAGCGGTCCTATTTCTACGACCCGAATTACCACGGCGCCCACACCGTCGCCGACGAACGGCGGTACGAACCGTATGTCGCGTCGATCGCATCGCGGGCGGATCTGAACTACGTGTTTCAAGAGATGCTGGGAGAATTTTCGGTGGGTCATCTGCGGGGCAACGGCGGCGCAATACCCCGGGCCCACCGGGTAGCCGGCGGGCTGCTCGGCGCCGACTACGTCGTCCGCGGCAATCGCTACTGCCTCGCCAAAATCTATTCGGGAGGGGAATTCAATCCGCGCGAGCACGCGCCCCTGGCGCAGCCCGGACTCAATGTTCGCCCCGGCGATTGCATTCTCGCCGTCAACGGTCAGGAATTGACCGCCGCCGTGGACATACAGCAACCGCTCGAAGGCACCGCCGAACACGCCGTCACGCTGCGCATCGAGGCCGCCGACGGCGGCAAGGTGCGCGACGTCACCGTCGTTCCCGTCGCCAGCGAGGCGGGACTGCGCAACATCGATTGGATCGAGTCCAATCGGCGCAAGGTGGAACAAATGTCCGGGGGAAGGCTTGCCTACGTGTACTTGACGAATACGGGCGCGGAAGGCTTCGCCAGTTTCAATCGCTATTACTTCGCGCAGACCCAGAAGCAGGGCGCCATCATCGACGAACGCTTCAACGCCGGCGGACAGATGGCCGATTACATTGTGGAGGTCATGAGCCGCCGCATCGAATCGTATTGGTCGCCGCGCTACGGCAGGATCGAGCACACTCCGAATGCCGCCATCTACGGACCCAAGGTGATGATCGCCAACGAAGTTTCCGGCTCCGGCGGCGATGCGCTTCCCTGGCTGTTCAAGCAGGCGAAGATCGGCACTTTGGTCGGCAAGCGTACCTGGGGCGGCCTGGTCGGCATCAGTGAGATTCCCGTGTTGATGGACGGCGGGCACGTCACCTCGCCGAGCGTCGCCTTCTTCTCCCCCGCCGGCGACTGGGACGTGGAAAATCACGGGGTCGATCCGGACGTGACGGTCGAGCAGGACGCCAAGGCGGTGAGCGAAGGCCGCGACCCACAATTGGAGGCGGCGGTCGGGATTGCGCTGCGTGAATTGGCGGCGCATCCGCAGCGGCAGCCGGCAAGGCCCGCATATCCGGACTATCATCGCTCATGATTCTCAGCATTGACGATCTGCGCGAGCTGGCGCGAAAGCGCATACCCCGCGCCATCTTCGACTATGCCGCCGGCGGCGCCTACGAGGAGAGAACCCTCGCGCGCAACAGCGCGGACCTCGATGCGATGACATTTCGCCAGCGCGTCATGGTCGATGTGTCGAATGTCTCCCTCGCGACCACATTGGCGGGCACGAAGGCATCGATGCCGCTGGGGATAGGTCCCACCGGCCTCGCCGGTCTTTTCTGCGCGGACGGGGAGATTCTGGCGGCGCGTGCGGCGGCGGCGTGCGGCATTCCGTATTGCATGAGCACCATGTCGATCTGCTCGATCGAGGACGTTCGGGCGGCCACCGGGCAGCCGTTCTGGTTTCAGCAATACCTCATGAAGGATCGCGGCTTCAATCAAGAGCTCATCGATCGGGCCGCCGCCGCGCAGTGTTCCGCGCTCATGCTCACGCTCGACCTGCAGGTGTTGGGTGAGCGCCGCCGCGATCCGCGCAACGGCCTGACGATCCCGCCGCGCCTGACCCTGCGCAATGCCTTGGATGTGGCCATGAAGCCTGCATGGGCTCTCAAAGTGCTGTTCGGCAAACGGCGAACCTTCGGAAATCTGGTCGGACGAATCGGCGGATCGAGCGGGATTCGCACGCTCTCGGAGTGGACGGCCACCCAGTTCGATGCGTCCGCGAATTGGCGCGACGTGGAATGGGTCAGAAGCCGCTGGCCCGGAAAGCTGATCCTCAAAGGAGTGCTCGATGCGGAGGACGCCCGCTTGCAGTGTGTCCGCGGGAGCGGACGCCATCGTCGTTTCGAACCACGGCGGCCGGCAACTCGACGGCGCGCCGTCCTCGATCTCGGTGCTCCCGGAGATCGTGGCGGCGATCGACGGGCGCTGCGAAGTGATGTTCGACGGCGGCATCCGCTCCGGTCAGGACATCGCGAAGGCCTTGGCGCTCGGCGCCCGCGGGACATTGATCGGCCGTTCGTTTCTCTATGCGCTGGCGGCGGCCGGCGAGGCAGGCGTGACCAAGGCGGTGGAGATCATGCGCAATGAACTGCGCGTGACCCTGGCGCTGACGGGAACTTCGAACGTCGACGCCGTGGGCGCGCATATTCTGCGCCTCTAGGCGCCTGCCGCCGGCTCAAATCATCGGCAGTCCGCGCCGCGGTCGCCCGCGGGGAAATGCAGCGTCGATTCTCGCCAATTCCGTCTCGCTGAGATCGAGTGCCATCGCGCCGGCATTGTCCGCGACGTGTGCGACGCTCGATGCCTTGGGAATGACGAACACCTCCGGATGGCGCAGCAGGAACCGCAGAGCGACCTGTCTCGCGGTCGCTCCGCGCTCATCGGCTATGTCCTCAAGCACGCGGCCGCGGCGGGTTCGCGCATCGAAGACCGCGGCCGATTGACCGAAGGGAGTGTAGGCAACCACGGCGGTGCCGTGTTGCCTGCACCAGGGCAGGACGGCGTGCTCGATCGCGCGCTCCTCGAGGTGATACAGCACCTGGTTGCACACCGGATGACCGGCCCCTGCGATGGCGGCCACTTCGTCGAGATCGGCGACGTCGAAATTGCTCACGCCCCAGGAGAGGATTTTGCCGCCGCGTACCAGCATATCGAAGGCCGCAAGCGTTTCCTCCAGGGGGACATTGCCGCGCCAGTGAAGCAGGTAGCAGTCGAGCCGGTCGGTGCGCAGGCGCGAGAGCGACGCCTCGCATGCTTCGAGTGTGCGCTGTTTCGAGGCATTGCTCGGCAGCACCTTCGATACCAGAAAGACCTCGTCGCGCCGGCCCGCGATTGCCTCGCCTATGAGCGATTCCGCGGCTCCCGAGCCGTACATTTCGGCGGTGTCGATGTGGGTCAGCCCGAGATCGAGCCCGCGGCGAATCGCGGCTACAACTGCCTGCGCGGGCGATTCCTCGGCTCTCCAGGAACCCTGGCCCACGGGCGATACGCGGCGTCCATGGCCGCCGAAAGGTCGGGTGGCGAATTCATCGGTCATGTTTGGATGTCGACGCTCGAGCCGGGCCTCGATACTAGCGGTGCTGCACCGCACATGTCACTCGGCGAGCATGCAATCGGCCTCTGCGCCGGCGCAGGGTGCCATAGCCGAGGGTTCCATCGCCATGGATTATGTCGTCGGCGATCGTCCACCTTGCGTGGATTTCCCGGCGAAAAGTAGGGTATACATAGGAGAAGCAGGCGCTCGGTGCGTGAGCCCTCGCGACGGTTCTGTAATCAGGGAGGTCTCGATTATTACGATGCCGGCCGCACCGAGTGGTGACAGAGAATCCCGACCCGTCTGGGATTTCATGCGCGTGGGTCCTGCTCGGCGCGCCGCCTGGATCGCCGCTTTCGCGGCGCTGTACGCGATCCTCGTTGTCCTGGGGCTGATGCTGCGGGAGAACTCGCAGCAATTGGTCATCATCTGGCCGGCCGCGGGTCTGCTGTTCATGGCGCTGTGGTTCTCGCCCAGGCGCAGCTGGATCTGGATCTTGGGCGTACAGGTGGCCGTGGAATTCTCGATCAACCTGGTCAGGTTCACACATTTTCCCTGGCTTCACTTGCAATATACCCTCGCCAACGCGCTCGACGCCGTCGTGGGCGCGCTCATCGCCCGGCGACTGATCGCGACCCCGCAAATTCCCCGCATCAAACATGTCGTGCAATTCCTGGCCGCGGTTGCGCTCGGCTCCGCGGCAAGCGCGGTGGTCGGCGCCTATGATTTGTCCCAACCCTTCGGCCTTGCGCACTACCTGCACGATTGGCAGCTCTGGTGGGCGGGGAATTGGCTGGGGTCCCTGTGCGTGGCGCCGGTGCTGATGGCTTGGACGGTTCGCCGGCGCTTTCCCGGTCTCTCCGCCCCGGCGCCGAACGCGGCGGAGCTGGTTTTGTTCGGCGGCGCTCTGCTCGGCATGACGGTCTGGGTGTTCTCGGCGGCGCCCGGCAGTCTGACGGCAATCCTCAATCCGCCTTTCGTCCTGTTGGCGTTGATGATGGTCGCGGCATTTCGCACGCCGCCGCGTTGGTGCACAACCTTGGTCGCCGCCGCCGCCCTGCTGGCGTCGTACTTCGCAAGCCGAGGCTTGGGACCCTTCGCGGGGGATCCGAGCCCCTTTGTGCGAGTGGGCGCCGTGCAGCTGTATCTTGCGACTCTGGTCACGATAACCTTCATGTTGACCGTCGTGCTGCTCGAGATGCGCAATGCCATGCAGGAGCTGCGCGCCGGCGGCGAGCGCTACCAAAACTTCGTGGAACAGAGTTCAGAGGCGGTGTGGCGCATCGAGCTGGATGTTCCGATGGCACCCGGCCTGCCGGTGAACGAGCAAATTGCGTGGCTGCGCGAGCATGCTTATATCGCCGAATGCAATTTGGCGTATCTGAAGCTGAACCGCCAGTTCGGGCTGCCCGACACCGATTCGAGGCTGTGGCGCGCCGATGTGCCTTGGTCCGCGATCTACCTCGAGCACATCGGGACGGCGGCGCAACAAGGATATTCCACCGACGACCTGCAATTCACCTTGTCCACCGATTCGCGGCAGTTCACCTACATCACGAGTTTCCGCGGCGTCATGCACAACGGAAATCTGTCGCGGGTGTGGTGCGTCGCGCGCGATGTCACCGAGCTGGTCGATCTCAACGATGCTCTGCGCCAGAAACAGGAGCGATTGCAGCTGTACGCGCGGCAATTGGTCGGCGCCGAGGAGCGCGCGCGGCGGGCCACCGCCGTGGATCTGCACGACGGAATCGGGCAGCAATTGGTGGGTCTTGCGATGACCGTCGACGCCGCCGCCTCGCGGGCGCCGCCCGAAGTGCGGCTTCTGCTCAGCGAGGCGAGCCATACCATACGCGAGGTGCAGTCGATCACCCAGCGGGTCATCGCCGACTTGAGTCCCCCGGGACTTTACGATCTCGGACTGGAGCCCGCCCTCAAATGGCTCAGCGTATACATGCGCGGCAAGGACAATCTGGAGGTGGATTTGAAGGTCGCTCCGGACGCCGCGGCCTACGATTTGGACCTCAGGGTTCTCATATTCAAGCTGATTCGAGAGCTGCTGCGAAACGTCGTCAAGCATTCCGGCGTCCGATCGGCCTCCGTCACGGTTTCGCAGACGCCGAGCGAATTGCGCGTGGTGGTGGAGGACCACGGCGTGGGATTCGAGTGGCAATTGAGCCTGTTCGAGGCGCGGTCGGAGGGATTCGGCCTGTGGAGCGTCGCGGACCGTGTGCGCGCCGCCCACGGCGAGATGACGGTCGACACCGCTCCCGGCCGCGGCTGTCGCGTCTCGGTGGTGTTTCCCCATCACGCCGTCGTTCCGCTGCTGCAGCAGAAGGACTCGCGCGGATCCCCCGAACCGGGAAGCACGCGCTCGGCGTCGAACTGAATCTCCTTTAGGCCGGATTCATCGCCAGGCGCCGCGACATGCGCAGCGCCGCTTCCCGGCCTTGATAATAACCCTGCACCACTCCGAGCTGAACGAAGCCCAGACACTCGTAGAAAATGCGCGCGGGTTCGTTGTGCGTGCGCAATTCCAGGTTGATGCGAAACACTCCGGCTTCCATGGCGGTGGCGGTCAGCCAGCTCATGAGCTGCCGTCCGATTCCCTGGCGGCGATGCTCCGGAGCCACCGCGAGCAGGTTCAGATGGGCCACGTCGTCGCCGAAATGCATGATGGCGAAGGCCGCAATTCTCCGCTCACGGCGTGCGACGACCACCGAGGATTCGGGTCCCGCGATGAAGTGCTGCACGCGGGCGGGCGTCCAGGACCAGGTCAGCCCCGCTTCGATCAAGTCGCGGGACATCTCCGCGATTTCGCGCGCGTCGCTCGCGCGCGCCAGCCCCAAGGTCGCAATTTCCGACATGCTCCGGCTCCTCTAGCGGCTGCGGTACCGATCGGTCGCGAGCACCAACTCGTGCGAATTTCCCGGCTCGAATGCCGAGTGTCCGGCGTCCGGCACGATGCGCAAATCCGCCTCGGGCCATGCACGATGCAAATCCCAGGCGCTGGTGGCGGGACACACGACGTCGTAGCGCCCCTGAACGATGGTCGCCGGTATGTGCCGAATGCGCGGCACGTCGTCCAGCAATTGACTTTCACTGCGCAGGAAGCCGCGATTCACGAAGTAGTGGCACTCGATGCGGGCCACCGCCAGCGCGAACTGGTCTTCGCCCCACTTCTTGATGTTGTCGCCGTTGCTGAGCAGGAAGCTCGCGGACGCTTCCCATATCGACCATGCGCGCGCGGCCGCCAAGCGCCACTCGCTGGTCGCTGCCGACCAAGCGCTTGTGATAGGCGCTCAAAAAATCGTCGCGCTCATCGGCAGGGATGGCGTCCCTATAGGCCTCCCACGCATCGGGGAAAATGTCCGAAGCTCCGTGTTGATAGAACCAGCGGATTTCGGCGTAGCGCAACAGGAAAATCCCGCGCAGCACGAGCTCGCTGACGCGCTCAGGATTGGCCTCCGCATAGGCGAGCGCCAGGGTACTGCCCCAAGAGCCGCCGAACACCAGCCAGCGCTCTATGCCGAGATGTCTGCGCAATCTCTCGATATCTGCGACCAGATGCCAGGTCGTGTTCTCGATGAGACTGGCGCTCGGCCGGCTGCGTCCGCAGCCCCGCTGATCGAACACCACGATGCGGTAGTGCCGCGGGTCGAAGAACTGCCGCGCGCGCTTGTCGGAGCCGGCGCCGGGTCCGCCGTGCAGGAACACGGCCGGCTTGCCGGCCGGATTGCCGCTCTCCTCGTAGTAGATCTCATGCACGTCCGAAACGCGCAGATAGCCGTGTCGAAAGGGGTCGATCGGCGGATACAGTTCGCGGCGCGACGAATTGCGAACACCCGCGCGGGAAGCCTTGCGCACGCTGTGACGCGCCGCGGACGGTGCGGCGTGGCCGATGGCCTTCTTCTTCGCCGCCGCGCGCTTGGGGGTGGATCGCCGCGATGTGGCGCGTGATACGACCTTCGCGCCTTTGTTCTTCTTCATCATTTTTCCTCTTATCTCAAGAATGTGCCCGCGAAACCAAGGGTCCCAGCGGCTTTCCGCCGAGTAGATGCACATGCAGGTGATAAACTTCCTGGCCGCCGTCCGCCTCTGCAATTGACGATCAACCGATAGCCGCTTTGCGCGATGCCTTGCTGCGCGCGAGATCGCGCGCCACGATGAACATGTGTCCGATCAACGATTCGTCCTCATCGGCAATATCGTCAGCGGTGGGGATGGGTTTGTTGGGGACGATGAGTATATGCACCGGGGCCGCCGGCCTGATGTCCAAGAAGGCGATCACCCGCGGGTCGCGGTACAGCACCGTGGCCGGGATCTCGCCGGCGATGATTTTCTCGAAAAGCGTAGGCATTTCATATGCCTCCAAGCCTCTAGGAACCCCAAGATTAGCAGGAACGGCGCCGCCGCTCGGATTTGCGACGAGGATTCCCGCCTGATAATAGTAATGGGAACGATTCTCATATAGAATTGCGTTTATGTTGACG
This sequence comes from uncultured Gammaproteobacteria bacterium, assembly GCA_963702735.1. Classification (GTDB taxonomy): domain Bacteria; phylum Pseudomonadota; class Gammaproteobacteria; order Steroidobacterales; family Steroidobacteraceae; genus Bog-1198. Next base: position 383,865 of record CAVPDW010000008.1, read on the forward strand.
ACCCCGGAATTCACCGACATCAGCCTCAACGAGTTGCGGGTTAGGCTTGCGCCGGCGCGGGTAGTATCCGTTGCGGCGGCCGATGCCGCGACCCCGGCCGAATTGGGGCGCCGGCTGGCCGAATTGGGCTTTCTTCCCGGCGAGGCCGTGCGCGTGGTCGCCCGAGGCCTGATGGCGCGGGCCCCCATCGCCGTGCGCATCGGCACGGGCACTTTCGCTTTGCGGCTTTTCGAGGCCGCCTGTATCCGCGTGTGCCCGGAGCAGCCGCAGCCCGCCTAAGATCCATGGAGGCCCTGCACAGCGCCCCGGGTCCCTTGGTCGCCCTGGTTGGAAATCCCAACTGCGGCAAGACGGCGCTGTTCAATATTCTCACCGGCAGCCGCCAGAAGGTCGCCAACTACGCCGGCGTAACCGTCGAGCGCAAAGAGGGCTCCCTGCTCACGCCTTCGGGCAAACGCGTGCGCATACTGGATCTCCCGGGCGCCTACAGCCTCGATCCGTCTGACTCCGGACGAGCAAGTCACCGCCGATGTGCTGCTCGGCCGCCGCGCGGGCGAGAGCGCGGCCCGATTTCATCGTCTGCGTGACCGACGCAACCAATCTGCGGCAAAACCTGCGGTTGGTTTTGAGCCTGAAAAGGCTGGGGCTGCCCATGGTGGTGGCGCTCAACATGACCGACATCGCGCGCCGCAAGGGCATCATGATCGATGCACAGCGCTTGAGTCTTGAACTGGGCGTGCCGGTGGTCGAAACCGTCGGCGTCAAAACGAACGGCGTGCAGGCGTTGATCAAGGTTCTGGATGCGACCGCCCGTCCCGCAGCAGCGCGCGAATCGGCGGTGTGGCATCCGCTGACCGCGCCGGATATCGAGCACGATCAGACCGAGGTGCGCAGAATCCTCGGGTTGGTCGGCGGCGATCGCATCGACGGCGTGACCTTCAGCGATCGCGTCGACTGCCGTCGTGCTGCATCCGCTGCTCGGCCCCCTGATTCTCGCGGTCATCCTGTTCCTGGTGTTTCAGGCGGTGTTCTGCATGGGCGCAGGGCCCATGGACGAGATCAAACTCGGCGTCGCCGCCTTCGGCGACTGGCTGCGGGCGGCGCTGCCTGCCAGTCTGCTGAAGGGCCTGCTCGTCGACGGCATACTCGCCGGGGTCGGCAGCGTGCTGGTGTTTCTGCCGCAGATCATCATCCTGTTCTTCTTCATTCTGGTGCTCGAGGACTCAGGATACCTGCCGCGCGCGGCATTCTTGCTGGACCGGGTGATGGGCGCCGTCGGGTCTGTCGGGCCGCGCATTCATTCCCTTGCTGTCGAGCTTCGCCTGCGCCATTCCAGGAATCATGGCGACGCGCACCATCCAAAATCCCCGCGACCGCCTGGCGACCATCATGATTGCGCCGCTGATGACCTGCTCGGCGCGCCTGCCGGTGTATGCGCTCATCATCGGCGCGTTCATTCCGCAGCGCACGTTGTGGGGAGGCCTGGAATTGCAGGGCGTGGTGCTGTTCGCGCTGTACATCCTGGGAGTCGCGAGCGCGATGGCGGTGGCCTTCGTGCATCAAGCGCAGCGCTGCCGGTTCGGGCTTCCAGGCGCTGATGCTGGAATTGCCGGCCTATCATTGGCCGAACTTGCGCAATTTGGCGCATCGGGTTGTGGCAGCGGGTCGAAATATTCATGAGCCGCGTCGGCACCATCATTCTGGCGCTGATGGTTATTCTGTGGGCTTTGAGCTCCTTCCCCGCGCCGCCTCCCGGCGCGACCGGACCGCCGATCCAATACAGCATCGCCGGACATTTGGGCGCTTGGCTCGCGGTGGTGTTCGCGCCCATCGGCTTCAATTGGCAGATATCCATCGCGCTCGTGCCGGGCCTCGCGGCGCGCGAGGTTGCGGTCGGCGCTCTGGGCACGGTGTACGCCCTGTCGGCCACCGGCAACGACGTGAGCGGCGCGCTGACGCCGCTGATCGCACGGTCTTGGAGTTTGCCGACCGCGCTGTCGCTGCTCGCGTGGTATGTGTTCGCGCCGCAGTGTCTGTCGACCCTCGCCACCGTCAAGCGCGAGACGAATTCCTGGCGCTACCCGATCATCATGGCGGCGTATCTGTTTGCGATGGCCTATGCCGGCTCGTGGATCGTGTACCGGGTCGCCACCGCGCTGACAAGTGCATGAGCGGCTATCCCATGAACGGCATTCTCGATGGCTCCTTGGTTTGTCTCGCGCTGCTGCTGAGCGTGGGATACGCCGTGCTGTCGCTGGGGCCGCGAAGCCTGCGGCGCAAATTGCTCACGGCGCTGCGCCTCGTGCTGGAGCGATTGACGGCCGTTCCGGGTGCTCGCGCGGCGGCGCGGCGGCTTGGCGTAGCGGCGGCCGGCAAGGGCCACGGCGCCTGCGGAGGCTGCGACGATTGCGCCACGAGCGGCGCCGGCGCGGCGCAGTCGCCCGCGAAGGACCCGCCTGGAGCGGAGGTCAGAGTGCCGCTGGATAAGGTCGGCCGGCGCGTTATATAGCGGCAGCGGCTATGGGGACGACGCGGCGGATGCGCCGGCGGCCTGCTCGATCTGCCAGCCGCCCCCCAAGGCGCGGTAGAGCTGCACCACCGACAGCAGGGTATTGAGCCGCGCCGCCGACAGCGACAGTTCCGCGGTGAACAGATCGCGGTCCGCATCGATGACATTGAAGTAGGACGCGTACCCGACCCGATAACGCGCCAGCGCGATGGTATTGGCGCGGCGCTGCGCGTCGACCTGCGCCTCCTGCGCGGCTTGCGCTTCGGCATCCTGCTGGCGCGCGAGCAGCGCGTCCGACACCTCTTGAAAAGCCGTCTGCACGCTCTTCTGATACCGCAGCAGCGCCTCGCGCTTCTGTGCATCCGCGAGCTCCAGTTGATAGAGATTGCGCTGCGGACCGAGCAGCGGCTGCAGCGCGCCGGCCCCCGCAGACCAGGTGCGCGCGGGGCCGCTGAACAGCGACGACAGTGCATCGCTGATGCCGCCTCCGAACGCCGTGAGGGTGATGCTCGGAAATAAATTCGCCTTGGCGACGCCCACCTGCGCGTTCGCCGCCACCAGGTTCTGCTCCGCCTCGCGCACGTCGGGGCGGCGCTCGAGCAGGCTCGAGGGAAGGCCGGCGGCGGGGACGGGCGCCGGCGCGCGATCGAGGCTCTGCGCCGCTGCGGAGCCCTCGTTGCGCATCAGGCCCCGCGGATTGTGGCCGAGCAGCACGCTCAGCTGATCCTCGGTTTGACCGATCAGGAGCTTCAGTTCAGGAATGTTCGCCTTGGCGATGGCCAGCTGCGCTTGTGCGGTGGCGACATCCAACTCCGAGACCGTGCCGCGATCGTGTTGTGCCTGGGTCAGATCGACGAATTTCTGCCGCGTGCCCACCGTGCGCAGGGTGATCGCCAGCTGTTCGTCGAGGCTCTGCAGCGTGAAGTAGGCCGTGGCGATGCTCGACACCAAGCCGGCCATGACGTCCTCCTTGGCGTAGGAGGACAGCAGAAGCTGCGCGCGCGCCGACTCGCTGGCGCGGCGATACTTGCCCCAGAAATCGAACTCATAGGAGAGGATGCCCTCGGCCGCGAACACATTGCTCACCGCCGGTATCCCGGGCGGCAGCTCGTACAGCGACGTTCGCTGCCGCGTAAGCCCGGCGCTGGCCGATACCTGCGGCAGCTGTTGCAGACGGGTCGAACCGTACACCGCACGCGCCTCATCGACGCGCGCGGCGGCGACGCGAACGTCGAGGTTGTCCGCAAGGCCTTCCCGTATCAGGGACTGCAGCTCCCGGTCCTTGTATACCTGCCACCAGCCGGAATCGGCGATGGAATCCGCTCCCCCGTCGTTCTCGAAACGATAGACCGCCGGGGCCGCGATTTCGGGCCGCCGGTAATCGGGGCCCAGCGCACAGCCCGCGAGCGACGCCGCCCATATCGCCACTGCGCCCGCCGCCGCCGTATCCAGTCGGTGGGTCATGTCGGCGCCGCCGGCCTGCGGGCGCCACGCAGGCGATCGGCCAACCGTTGCATGAGCACGTAGAAGACTGGAATCAGGAAGATGCCGACGATGGTGGCCGCGCTCATTCCGAATACCACCGCGGTGCCCAGTACCCTGCGCGCCGAGGCGCCGGCGCCGGTGGCGATCGCCAGCGGCAGAGAGCCGAAAATGAATGCGAAGGATGTCATCAGGATGGGCCGCAGCCGCAGGCGCGCACCCGCGATCGCCGCCTCCACCAACGGTTTGCCGCGCTCGTGCTCGAGCTTGGCGAATTCGACGATGAGGATCGCGTTCTTGGCCGCCAAGCCGATCAGCATGACCAGGCCGATTTGCGCATAGATGTCGTTTTGCATGCCGCGCACGGCGAGGCCTCCGTAGGCGCCGAGGACCGCGAACGGAATGCACAGGAGCACTGCGAACGGCACCGCCCAGCTTTCGTACAGGGCGGCCAGCACCAGGAATACGAACACCATGGCCATGCCGAAGATCGCGCCGCTCTGGCCGCTGGAAATCTTTTCCTGGTAGGTCGTGCCGGTCCAATCGTAGCCATAACCGCCCGGCAGATCGCGCGCCAATTCCTCCATCGCGCGTGTCGCCTCGCCCGAGCTGTAGCCCGCAGCGGGCGCGCCGTTGATGGTCACGGCGCGAAACACGTTGAAGCGCTCGATGTATTCCGGTCCCAAGCGGGGTTTTATGGTCACCAGCGTCGACAGCGGCACCATGTCGCCCTGCGAGGTGCGCACGTACAGGCCGTTGACCGAGTCGGGCGCAGCGCGTGCTTGCGCTTCCGCCTGCGCGGTGACCCGATAGGTGCGGCCGAATAGATTGAAGTCGTTGATGTAATTGCCGCCGAAGAAGGTCTGCAGTCCGGAAAAGATGCTGGAGATCGACACGCCCAGGGTCTTGGCGCGCTCCCGATCCAGCACGTATTCTATTTGCGGAGTGCGGGTGTTGAACTGGGCGAATACCCGCGCAAGTTCGGGCCGCTTGTTAGCCTTGCCGAGAAAGTCCGCGAGCACGCCGGCGAACCTGCCGATGTCGCCGCCGCTTCGATCCTCGAGGATGAACTCGAATCCACCGGCCGTGCCGATGCCGGGAATCGGGGGCGGATTGAACACGAACACGTTGGCTTCCTTGATGCCCGCCCCGATGCGGTTGAGGCGCCCGGCCAACGCCAGCGCGCCGTGCTCACCGCCCCCGCGTTCGGCCCAGGGCTTCAATTCAGCGAAGATGGTGGCGGCGTAGGCGGAGTTGGTGCCCGTCAGGATGTTGAGCCCGGTGATGGCGAACGTATCCTGAACCTCGGGCTGCGCCCGCAACTGCTTGCGGAATGCATCCGCGACCGCTTCGGTTCGCTGGATCGAGGCGCCCAGCGGCAGCGTGACGAGTCCCATGAGGTAGCCCTGATCCTCATCCGGCATGAAGCCCGTGGGGCGGTTCTCGACCAGCCACACCGCGGCCGCGCCCAGGATCAGAAACATCAGCATCGATCGCATGCTGTGCAGGATGCGGCGGCGCACCGACTCGGTGTAGCGCACGGTGAATCGTCTGAAGGTGCCGTTGAACACACCGAAGGCGCGCCCCAGCAGCCCGCCGAAACGGGATTCTTCGGCGGGCTTGAGCAGCAGTGCGCACAGCGCCGGGGTCAGCGTCAAGGCGACGATGAGCGAGATCCCCACCGAGACCGCCAGAGTGAGCGCGAACTGCCGGTAGAACTGGCCGGTCAGTCCGCCGAGAAAGGACACGGGCACGAACACTGCTATCAGCACCAGGGCGATCGCAACCACGGGCCCCGCGACTTCCTTCATGGCCTCCTTGGTCGCCTCGCGGGCGGGAAGCTTGCGACTTTCCATGATCTCGGTGACGGCTTCCACCACCACGATGGCGTCATCCACGACCAGTCCGATGGCGAGCACCAGGGCGAACAGGGTGAGGGTGTTGAGCGAGAATCCGAGGGCGACGAAGGCGCTGAAGGCGCCGATCAGCGACACCGGCACGGCGATCATGGGTATCAACGTCGCGCGCCAGCTTTCGAGGAATATGAACACCACCAACAGCACCAGCAGCCCCGCGATCAGCAGGGTCACGGCGACCTCATGCATGGACTCGGACACGAACAGAGTGGTGTCGAATGGAATGGAGTAGTGAATGCCCTGCGGAAAGGTCGGCGCCAGAGCATCCATGGCCCGGCGCACGCCATGTGCCACATCGAGCGCATTGGCATCCGGCAATTGAAAGATGCCGATGATTGCCGTGGGTATGCCGTTGAGCCGGGTGGACCGCGAATAATCGGTGGCGGCCAGTTCGACGCGTGCGATGTCCTTGAGGTGCACGACGGCGCCGTCGGGCCCGTTGCGTACCACGATCTCGGAGTACTCCTCGGGCGTCGACAGCCGCCCCTTCACCGAGGCGACATACTGCATCTGCTGTCCCGGAGGCGCCGGCTCGCCGCCGATCGTGCCGGCCGGGGCGACGACATTCTGCTCATTGATGATGTTGGAGACATCCTCGGTGGTGACGCCGAGGCGCGCCATCTTCGCCGGGTCGAGCCAGACGCGCATGCCGTAGTCGCGCGCGCCGAAGACGACGACCTGGCCGACGCCGCGCACGCGGGCCAAGGCATCGTACACATGCAGGGTCGCGAAGTTGGAGAGGAACAGGTAGTCGTAGCGCGGATTGTCGGAACCGATCGCGACGGTGAGCAGGATCTGCGGCTGACGCTTGGCCACCGTGATTCCCTGCTGCAGCACCTGCGCAGGCAGTTGCCGCTGCGCGATGGCCACCTGGTTCTGGACGTCGACCGCGGCAATGTCCTGCGCCGTGCCGACGTCGAAGGAAACGGTGAGGTTGTAGCTGCCGTCGTTGGCGCTCTTGGAATCCATGTAAATCATGTGCGGCACGCCGTTGACCTGCTGCTCGATCGGCGCAGCGACCGACTGCTCGATGGTGGCGGCGTCGGCGCCGGGGAAAGTCGCCGACACCAGGATGGTCGGCGGAGTGATCTGCGGAAAGCGGGCCACAGGCAGGCCGGCGAGCGATATGGCGCCTGCAATCGTGATGATGATTGCAAGGACCGTCGAGAAGATCGGATGATCGATGAAGTGGTCGATCATGCCCCGTTCTGTCCCGGGGGGGCCATGGACGCGGCTTTGACAGGGCTGTCGGGCTTGACGTGCTGCACGCCATCCACGATCACCACGTCCCCGGCCTTCAGCCCTTCCTGCACCTGCATGTCGGAGCCGATGCGCAAACCCAGCCGCACGTCTCGCTGCTGCGCGCGGCCGGCGGCATCGACGATCCAGACGTAATTCTTGCCCTGCAGATCCTGGATCGCCCGCTGCGGTACGACGATTGCGTTGGGATCCTGCTGCGCCGCCACCTGCACGCGTGCGAATTGCCCGGCATGCAGAAGGTGCTTGGGATTGGCGACCTCAAGCCGCAGCGCCAGGGTTCCGGTCCGCGTATCGACCGCCGGGTCGATGAAGTCGAGCCTGGGCGTCTGCATGTATTCCGATCCGTCGGCCAGGAAGATGCGGAACGGCGGCGCCGACTTCGCATCCTGGCCGGGAGTGCGATCGAGCTGACGCAGCAGGCTCAGGAAGCGCTGTTCGCTCACGCTGAAATTCACGTACATGCGGTCGTTCTGGTAGATCGTGGTCAGCAGCGTGTTGTTGGCCGTGACCATGCCGCCCTGGCGCAATTGCGCCCGCCCCATCACGCCGTCGATGGGGCTCAAGATGGTGGTGTAGCCGAGATTGAGTTCCGCCGACCTGACCGCCGCCTTGGCGGCGTCTATCGACGCGAGATTGGCTTGGTTCTTCGCCACCGCCGCATCCAGTTCCTGCTGGCTCACGGCATCGATCTCCGACAATGACTTGGCGCGCACCAGGTCGCGTTGCGACTGAAGCGATGCTGCCTCGCTCTGCGCCAGGGCGGCTTTCGCCTGCGCCAAAGCGGCGATATAGGGCTCGCGATCGATGACGAACAACAACTGCCCGGTCTTGACCGCTTCGCCTTCGACGGGTACGCGCTTCTCCAGCATGCCGCCGACCCGCGGCCGGATTTCGACGGCGTTGACGGACTCGGCCTGTGCGACATAGTCCTCGGGAAACGTGACCGGATGCGGCGTGACCCTGATGACGGTCACGTCGACCGGGGCGGGGCTCTGAGGCGTATTCTTCGAACAGGCGAAGCACGAGAAAGCGGCAGCCACGACAATGGCACTACGCGTGACGTTGCGCTGGGTGGCATGACGGCGAGACATTAGTTTTCCCCGCGGCCGGTCGAACGGTCTGAAGTACTCGAATCATTTCGACGGCCGTCCACGAGCCTAGCATAAGATGGCGGGAGCATGCGGCACGCGACTTCCGAGCATTTCGATATCTGCGTCATCGGAGGCGGATTGGCCGGGCTCTCCGCCGCGGCCGAGCTGGCGGCGCTGCACAGAGTCGTGCTGGTCGAGCGCGAGCCGCACTTTGGCTTCCACGCGACGGGCCGGTCCGCCGCCCTGTTCGCCGAGTCGTACGGCAACGCGCAGGTTCGGGCGCTGACCCGTGCAAGCCGCGATTTCTATCTGGCCTCGGACGGCCCGAGGCCGTTCACCCAAGCGAGGGGGGTGCTGTTCGTCGCCACGGACGGGCGGCGGGAACCCCTGGATGCTCTGTACGCATCGCTGTCGACGGTGTCGCCGAGCATCGCCATGCTGGAGCCGGCGGCCGCCATGGATCTGTGCCCGGCCCTGCGCTCGGACAGCCTGTCGGCCGCGCTGCTCGATCCGGACGCACGCGATATCGACGTGGCCGCCGTTGTCGATTACTACCTACGGCTGTTCCGATCGCACGGCGGCCGGCAATACCGAGATTGCGAGGTCACGGGTCTCGAGCGTTCGGGCGGGGAATGGCACATACGCAGCGCCGGCGGTCAGCTTCGCGCCGCGATCGTGGTCAATGCGGCGGGAGCATGGGCCGATGAAGTTGCGCGCGCCGCAGGCATCGCAGCCGGCGGTCTCGAGCCGCGCCGCCGCACCGCCGTGCGCGTGAGCGCAGGGCCCTGGACCGTCGCCCAGTGGCCCTGCGTCATGGATGCCTCCGAGCAGTGGTATTTCCGCGCCGATGCCGGCGCGCTGCTCTTGTCGCCGGCCGACGAGACCTTGAGCGCGCCTTGCGACGCGCAGCCCGACGCCTATGATGTCGCGCTGGCGATCGAACGGGTGGAGGCAGCCACCCGATTGGTGGTGGATAGGCCCTTGAGCACCTGGGCGGGCCTTCGGACCTTTGCGGCCGATCGCACGCCGGTGGTCGGATTCGACCCCGGTGCGCAGGGGTTCTATTGGCTGGCCGGTCAGGGCGGCTATGGGATCCAGACGGCGCCGGCGATTGCGCAACTCGTGGCTGCGCAGGTGGCCGGACTTGCGCTGCCCCCGCAGCTTGCCGCCGCGGGGGTCGATGAGGCGGCGCTGTCTCCTGCGCGCCTCTCAAGGAGCGGGCCATGAAGCGCATTGCGAATTTTCATGCGGCGGACGCCGTGGCCGGCCTGTCGCTTGCCGGGTTGCTGCTGCCGGAAGCGGTGGCCTACTCGGGACTGGCCAATCTGCCGCCCCAGGCCGGCGTGATCGGACTGTTCGCGGGTCTCGGCTGCTATGCGCTCTTCGGCCGCAGCCGCTATGCCGTCGTCACTGCGACTTCGTCCTCCGCGGCGGTGCTTGCAGCGGCGACCTTGGCGCTCGGCGCCGATGCGCCCGCGCAGCGGGTGGCGCTTGCCTCGATTTTGGTGGCGGCGACGGGATGCGCCTTTCTTTTCGCCGGCTGCGCGCGGTTGGGCGCCATGTCGAACTTGATTGCACGGCCGGTGCTTCGCGGCTTTTCGTTCGGGCTGGCATTGGTCATAGCTGTGAAACAGTGGCCGCACATCGTCGGCATGCATGTGCACAGCGCGAACTTTCTACCCCTGCTGCTCGAGATCATCCGCGGCGCCGGCGCTTGGCAGCCGATCGGTCTGGCGGCAGGCGTGTGTGCCCTGACCGCATTGTTCGCGCTGGAGCGCGTCCGGTACTTTCCGGGCATGTTGCTGGTGATCGTCGCCGGGATTGCGGCGGCTCCCTGGCTCGCGGCGCACGGCGTCGTGCTGACGGGACCCATTCATTTGTCGCTCGAGCGCCCGGCGTTTGCGCCGCCGCCGGGTGCGCGATGGCTGCCGCTGGTGACGTTCGCGCTGGCGCTGATGTTCATTTTGTACGCGGAGTCATACAGTTCCATCCGTACCTTCGCGCTGAAGCACGATGAGAGCGTGCGACCGAACCGCGACTTGATCGCGCTTGGGCTCGCCAACCTGGTATCGGGTGCATTTCATGGAACGCCGGTGGCCGCCGGCTACTCGGGCACGTCGGCGAACGAAGCGGCGGGGGCGGGCTCGCGCGCCGCCGGCCTGTACGCGGCGATGACGGTGCTGGCCTTGATGCTCCTGTTTCTGCCGTGGATCGAGCGCATTCCCGACCCGATCCTCGCCGCCATCGTGATTCACGCGGTCGGCAAGTCGTTGCGCCTCGGCGTTTTTCGCCCGTATTTCCGGTGGCGGCGCGACCGGCTGGTCACGCTCACCGCCGTGGCAGCGGTGCTTCTGTTCGGCATGCTCGAAGGACTTCTGGCCTCCATCGCCTTCAGCATTGCGATGCTGCTGCATTCATTGGCGAGCCCGCGCCTCTCCGTGCTTGGGCGCATGGGCGCGCACGATTTCGTCAGCGTCGAGCGCTTTCCGGAGGCCGAGTGCACGCCGGGCATTCTGATCATGCGGCCTGAAGAGCCCTTGTTCTTCGCCAATGCAGAGCCGCTCCTGGCGCTGGCCCGGCAGAGGGTGCTGCGGCAGACCGACGTCAAACTGGTGGTCCTCAGCCTGGAGGAATCGCCGGACCTCGACGGCACCGCGCTCGAAAGCCTGGGTGAATTTGCGGCATGGCTCGCCGCGCGCAAGATCCGCATGCGCGTTGCGCGATTGAAGGATGCCGGCCGCGACGCCTTGGTGCGTGCCGGCTTCGGCCAGTTGCCGGCGGCCGAGCTCGACTATCACAGCGTCGATGATGCCGCGAGCAATGTGGGATTTGTCTGACACGCCGTCTTATGTCTATGTCGGCGGCGGGAGACATGTTGGCACGGCCGTTTCCGGGTCGGAAAATCCCCGGGCTCGGGTCGAACAATCACGAATGATCAGGAGAAGGGCCATGAAAAGCATGACGATGCGAATTCGGCACGGACTCTGGTTGGCGGCGGTTTGGGCGCTCGCGGCCTGCGGCGGTTCCGGCGGCGGAATGAGTTCGATGAACTCCTCAGGTCCCCCTCAGAGCACCCCACAAGCATGCAGCAATTGCGGCATGGCCATGGTCTCGATGACCGATGCGCCGGGGGACTTCATCACTTACATGGTGAATGTCGTGTCGCTGAAGCTCACGCGCGCGGACGGCACCGTGGTGGAAACCGTCCCGGTCACCACGCAGATTGATTTTGCGCAACTCGTGAATCTCTCGGAGATCGTCAGCGCCGATCAGATTCCGGCGGGCAATTACGTCTCCGCCGCGATGACGCTCGATTTCAGCTCCGCCACGATAGTGGTCGACAACGGCACCACCGGCGTCACAATCGCCGCCGCCGATGTGATCAACGGCGCGACGTCGATGCCTCTCGCGGCGCCGAACCCGACGCAAATGAACCTGAAGCTCGATTTGTCCCACAATCAATTGATCGTGACGCCGCACGCGATCGCGAATCTGGCCCTCGACTTCAATCTTGCGGTGTCGAACACCATCGCGCCGTCCGACACCAATCCAATGACGGTGACCGTCAATCCGGTGCTGACGGCCGGCCTTGTGCCGGATGCGACCAAGCAGATTCGCGTGCGCGGTCCCTTGGTCAGCGTCGACACCGCCGCCAACAGCTATGTCGTCAGCGTGCGTCCCTTCTTCAATTCCAGCGGCACAGACGGTGAGCTCACGGTGGACACGGCCTCCACCACCACGTACTCCATCAACAATGTGAGTTCCGTCGGCAGCGCGGGGCTCGCGCAGTTGGCGGCCGCGGCGGCGGGAACGATCGTCGTCGCCTACGGCACCTGGGACAAGACCACGCAAACCTTCACTGCAAGCAATGTGTTCGCCGGTTCGAGCGTTCCTGGAATGATGCACGACAGCGTCGACGGGACGGTGCTGTCGCGCACCGGGAACACCCTCAGCGTTGCCAACGGCGTGATCTTCCCATTGGAGACGGAAGGCGACGCGGACGATATGCGATTCGCCCGCCAGGTCGCCGTCACCGTGGGATCGGGAACCACGGTCACCGAAGACGGGCAGATGGGCTCTTTCACGAGTCAAGACATCTCGGTGGGGCAACACCTGCAGCTGTCGGGCAAGATCGGCCAGGATGGCTCCGGCAATCCGACGCTCGATGCAACCGCGGGCAGCGCGCGGCTGATGCAGACAAACCTGTCCGGGACCGTGACGGCGTTGGCTGCCAATCTCGTCACAGTCAATTTGAATACCCTCGACGGCCAAATGCCGGCGCGCTTCAATTTTGCGGGAACCGGAACCAGCACCGCGAACGATGCCGCCGCCGCCGCCTATTCGGTCGCTGTACCCAGCGCGCTGTCCACGACTTCGCTCAGCGTCGGCGCCCCGGTGCGCTTCGCAGGGTTCGTTGCGCCGTTCGGTCAGGCGCCGCCCGATTTCAACGCATCGACGCTGCTGAGCTTCGCGCAGACCCGCGCGTTGCTCGACTTGAAATGGCCGCCGTCCGGCAGTACGGCGCCGTTCGCAACTCTGACGGCAACGGAGCTGCTGATCGATCAAACGGTGCTGCAGGGCACCTCCGAGCACTTCATCCGAATCGCATTCGAGTCACTCGACCCTACGATCCTGGCGACCGGTCTCGAGCTGGTTCCCGATCCTGCGGCAAGCTCCTTGTGGCTTTCGATCGTGCACATCAAGAGCGAAAACAGCGAGAATTTTTCGACCTTCGCCGATTTCACCGCGGCGTTGAAAACGGATTTGAACGGCACCAGCGCGGTGGTGCACATCGCCGCCGACGGACCCTATGACTCGACCGGCGGCGCTCTTTCCGTCGATCAAATGATCGTGCTGATCGACGACTGATGGTTGCCGGGTGGCCGGCCGCGCGGGCGCGGCCGGCCACCCCTCTCCCGATCCTGTCAGCGTTCACCCTGAGCCTTGGGTGCCAGCGCCCCTTTCAAGGTCACCGCGCCGCTCACCGTGCGCGGATCGACGCTGATCTCCTTGAGCTTGGCCGCGACGTCGGCGGGCACTTCCTTTTGATAGCGCCCACCCAGGTATTGGGCGAAGAACTCTTCCATCGCCGCTACCATCGCCAAATTGTTGATGGGCCGGGCAAAGCCGTGCCCTTCGTCGGGGGCAACCAGGTACTCGACCGGCTTGCCGTTGTCGCGCACGGCGGCGACGATCTGATCGCTCTCGCGGATGTTGACCCGCGGGTCGTTCCTCCCCTGTACGACCATCAGCGGGGTAACTATCGATTTGGCCTCGGTTAACGGCGACTCGGCGACGAGCAAGGCCTTGCCCGCAGGCGTAGTGGGATCAGCCATGCGCGTGTACATCTGCTTGCGTCCCGCTTCCCAGTACGGCGGAATCGCGTCGAGCAGAGTGATCAGATTGGAGGGTGCGACGATGGCGACGGCGGCCGCGTACACCTTGGGAGTGAACGCGACCCCCGCGAGGGTGGCGTAGCCGCCGTACGAGCCTCCCGAAATGCCGACGCGCGCCGGGTCGACGATGCCTGCCGCCACCAGCGCCTTCACGCCCCAGGTCAGATCGTCCTGCATCTTGCGGCCCCATTCGCCGTTGCCGGCGTTGAGGAACTTTTTGCCGTAAGTGGTGGAACCGCGGAAGTTCGGCTGCAATACCGCGTAGCCTCGATTGGACAGGAATTGCGCGTAAGTGTCGTAGCCGAAGGAATCGCGAGCCCAGGGACCGCCGTGCGGATGCACGATCAACGGCAGGTTCTTGGCCGGAAGACCCTTCGGCAGCGTCAAGTAGGCCGGTATATCGAGTCCGTCCGATGACTTGAAATGATACGGCTTGCGCCGCGCCAGCGCTTCGCGCGGCAGTTCCTCACGGATGCGATACTGCAGATCGAGGCCGTGTGCCCGGCGGTTCCAGAGGTAGGTCACCCCGGGTTCCGTGTCGCCGTACGCGGTCACTATCCACAGATTCTCGTCCTGGGAAGCGGCGCCGAAGCCGATCTGAAGACCGGGCAGCTTGGATTGCAACCAGCGATAGTCCTTCTCGAACGCCTTGTCCTTGAAGTAGCGCCGTACGGTGTCGTCCTCGTAGTCAGTGAAGAGAATGCGGTGGTCGACCTCCGACACCTTGGCGTTGGCGAGGTCGACTCGCGACAGCGGATCGCTCTGCACCTTGACCGCGGCGCCGCTCATGGGATTCAGGAGGTCCAGTTCGCTGAAGTTCAGCGGCTCCTTGTTCGTCACCAAGTAGACCTGCTTGTTCGTCGGGTCGAAGCCGAAGACGCCGCAGTCTTCGAGCACGGTGCAGCTGTAGATCGGCTTGAAGCCGTCGGGATCGACCCGCAGGATTTCCATATTGCCCGCGGCGTCGGTGCGCTGCGCCAGCCGCAGAGTTCCTTCGTGATCGAACACCCAGGCGGCGATGTTCTCGGTGTTCCTGCGCAACAGCGTTTTCTCGCCGGTGGAGATGCGCAGCTCGTACAGGTCATGCCAGCGCGGATCGCGGTCGTTCAGACCGATGTAGAGAATGTCAGGCTTGGCCTTCGGCACGGCAAATATTTCCGTGCGTACGCCCTTGAGACTGGTGAGCGGCCGAGTCGGCGGTACGCCGGTATTGGGGTCCGCCGCCAGCGTAGGGTCGATCGCGTAGACGTTGAAATTCTCATCGCCCGCCGAGTCCTGCGCGTATAAAATGTACTTGGAGTCGCGGCTCCAGAAATAGGCGCGGACCGGCCGGGTCGCTTCGGCGCTGACGGGCCGCGCGGCGCTGAACGGTTCCTCCGCCCGCTTCACCCAAATATTGCGGGTGCCCTTGTACGGTTTGAGAAACGAAATGAATCGGCCGTCGGGCGAGATCTGTGCGCCGGCGATGGCGATTTCGCCGAAGAACAGATTGCGGTCTATGACAGGCGGCCGCGCGACGGGTGCCGCGATGACAGCCGCGGTGCCGGCCAGCGCGGCGATGGTCAATATGAGTTGCTTCATTCGGGCTCCTGGCCGTGGGAGGCGCGATTCTGGCACGATCGGCCGTCCGTCACTATTTCCCCGTGAAATTCGGCGCACGCTTCTGGCGAAACGCGGCAACCCCCTCCGCAAAGTCCGCAGTGTCGCCGAGCAGGGCCTGGGCGACGGCCTCGATCTCCAGCTGCTCATTCAAAGTGCGGGGCGGCTCCACGTTGAATACCGCCTTGATGCGTTCGAAGGCCTGGGTGGGACCGGCGGCGAGGCGCCGCGCGATGGATTCGGCGTGGCCGCGCAGAGCGTCGTCCTCCACGCAGGCCCAGATCAGTCCCCAATTCGCGGCATCGGCGGCGTTGAGGGCATCGCCGAGCAGGGCCAGGCCCTTGGCGCGCGCGGTGCCGACCAGCCGCGGGAGATGAAAGGTGCTGCCGAGGTCGGGCATGAGGCCGAGCTTGGGCGCGAACAGTTGCAGAAACGTGGCGGAGCGCGCCGCCAGGACGATGTCGCCGGCCAGCGCCAGGCTCACGCCCGCGCCCGCGGCGACGCCGTTGACCGCGACCACGACCGGGACCCGCAGTTGGTGCCAGGCATTCACCATGGGATTGAAATGCTCACGCAGACCGTTGCCGATATTTTCGCCGCGGCTGCGCTCCGGGCTGCCCAGGAGATCGTCGCCCATGAGATCGGCGCCGGAGCAGAAGGCGCGGCCCGCCGCGCCTAGCACGACCGCGCGAATCTGAACTTCGGATTCGATCGCCGCCGCCGCCGCCCGCAGATCGGTAATCATCTTCAAGTTCAGGGCGTTTAATCGCTCAGGCCGGTTCAAGGTGACCTGGACGATGTCTTCCCGCCGTTCGAATATCAGGGTGTCGAATTTCATGGCTTACGGCCGCCTCGTGTGCAACGCAGTGCGCATAAGCCATAATGACAGAAACACGCCAATAATCCCTACCCCGTGCGGAGCCGTACATGCCCATCCCCGAGATTCTGCAAGGCCGCTTGCGGCTACCCGTCATCGGTGCGCCTATGTTCATCGTCTCTACGCCGCGCCTGGTACTGGAGCAGTGCAAGGCCGGCATCGTGGGCTCGTTCCCCGCGCTGAATGCGCGCCCTGCGGCGCAGCTCGATGACTGGCTGGCGGAGATCACCGGCGAACTTGCGGCCTACGCGCGGGCCAACCCGCTTCTCAAGGTGGCGCCGTTCGCGGTCAACCAGATCGTCCATAGCAGCAACGATCGCCTGGAACGGGATGTCGCGGCCTGCGTGAAGCACCGCGTTCCCATCATAATCACCAGCCTGCGGCCGCCTGCCGAGGTCGTCGCCGCCGTGCACGGCTACGGCGGCATCGTCTTTCACGACGTCATCAACCTGCGCCATGCGGAGAAAGCGGCGGCGCAGGGAGTCGACGGCATCATCGCGGTGTGCGCAGGGGCGGGCGGCCATGCCGGGACGTTGAGCCCGTTCGCTCTGGTGAAACAGATCCGCGAGGTGTATGCGGGAACCATCATACTGTCGGGCGCCATGAGCACCGGCGCCGACGTGCTGGCCGCGCAGGCGCTGGGGGCGGATCTGGCCTATCTCGGCACGCGCTTCATCGCCACGCTGGAGGGCAACGCCAGCGCCGAGTACAAGCAAATGCTCATCGACAGCAGCGGCGAAGACATCGTCTACACCTCGCTGTTCAGCGGCGTCCTCGGCAACTATCTTCGCGGCAGCGTCGTGCGTGCGGGGCTCGATCCCGACAAGCTTCCCGAGGCCGACAAGACGAAAATGAATTTCGGCACCGGCGGCGGCTCGGAATTCAAGGCCTGGAGGGACATCTGGAGCGCCGGTCAGAGCGTGAGCGGCATTCACGACATTCAAGCGGTCGGGGCGCTGGTGAGCGGGATGGCGCGCGAGTACGAGGCGGCGCGCGCCGGGCTGTGTCAGACAGCTAGCCCGTGAGGGCCGCGCGCAGCGCCTTGATCTGAAGCGCCGCCGCCGCAAGCATCTGCTTGCAATCGCCCGAGCCGAGCCGCAGGCGTTGGAAGCACGGACCGGCCGTCGCTGCGTCGTCGATCGGCTCATTGCGGAACACACGGGAGCCGAGTTCGATGGAGGCCATCAACACGTCGGTGAGCCCTCCATCGCCGCCCATCGAAGAGTTGTCGTTGTTTTGCTCGACAACCGCCGCGACGATCGGCAGGGGGAACTTCCAGTGCTTGAGGATGGAGCCGGCGATGCGCGGATGCCACTCCCGCAACAGCGCCTCCCATGCCTCGCCCTCGGCGCCGCCGTCGGCCGCCCGCGGCGTGCTCACCGTGATATACAGCTTTCCGATGTTGTGCATGAGGCCGGTCATCAGCGCCTCATCGGGTTTCGCGGCTCGAGTCTCGCGCGCGAGCACATAGGCGATCGAGGCGACCAGTGCGCCCATGCGCCACAGCTCGCGGATGTGCGGACGGAGTTTCGCCTGACCGCTGCCGAACTCCATTTGCTGCAGAGAGAACGACATGGCCGTGCAGCGCACCAGCTGGGTGCCGAGGCGGGTCACCGACTGCTGGAGGTCGAAAATTCGTGCCGTGGTCGGATTCAGGAATGCAGAGTTTGCAAGCCTGATGATACGGGCGGCAAGCGCCGCATCGGCCCCGATCACCTGCGTGACCCGGGTCCGCGGCGCCCGAGTATCCTCGAGCACCTTCTGCACCCTGATCGCAATGTCAGGGAGGGAGGGAAGGCGCACATCACCGACCGCGACTTCCAGCGAAAGTTTGCGGATGACGGCGTCCCGATCGGACTCCCCGGCTCTGAGATCGCCGGCGGGTAATTTGTTCGCTGCCACGGTTGCCTTGGGTTCGCGGTTCGATCAACCGGTTATCGGCCGCGGAGGTCCCGGCTTTAGCGGGATCCGTCGCGGGGCGCAACCGGATGCATCGGGGCCCCGCGCGGCGTCTGGTTTGCCTGCTTCCGCCGCTTGGCGTTTTGCAGAATGATTCGGCGCCGATGAGCATCGACAACCGCCCATTCTTTGATCTCCTCCAAGGATCGGAAGCAGCCGAGGCAGGTCTCGTCATCGTCCAGGCAGCAATTTCGTATGCACGGGGATTGAGCGTAAATGTCGATATCACTCATTTGGTGTGCGGCCCCAAATTGCGAGGTGGGGATTTGACCATACGGGCGCGGGGGAATCCGGGCATACATCACATGCCCTTCAGCGGCGGCTCCTTGCGGTCGCGCGCCTTGTGCGCCTGCGGTGCTGGTTCGTCGCCGAGGCGGCAACCTCGCCGCCCGCCGGCCCCTGGTTCAATGCAACGGTCCCCGGTATGTGCTGCTTGCCCCAACGCACAAACGCGAGCAACACCTCGCCGAGCGCGCCGCCCTTCGGGGTCAGCGTGTAGGCGTACCGCACCGGACGCTCCTGGTAGGGGGTGCTGGTGATGATGCCGGCGCCTTCCAGGCGTTTGAGGCGATCGGCAAGAATGTTGGTGGGAATGCCCTCAGGCGACTGCGCGAGCTCGCCGTAGGTGCGTTTGCCGTGCCGCAGGTCGCGCACCACCAGCAGCGACCACTTGTCACCCAGAATGTCGAGCGAGTTGGCGATCGCACAGGCGGAACGTGCGAAGGGCTTTGCGGTATTCATCGGATCGAGCTCTCCGGGCCTTGACGGCGAGTAACTTGCGAAGTGAAAGTCATTGTGCTACGGTGCCCACACACTTGCAAAATGCAAGCGACTAGGAGAGCTTCATGACCGCGATGGTTCTTCCCCAGCCTTCCGAGACAGAGCCCGGCGGGCGAGGCGGCATTCGCCTCGCCGTCGCGATCGCACTGACCGTCTGGCTCTTGCTCGTCGTGTCACTCGGTGCCGCCGGCACATTCGTCGGCCGTCCCGGGACACCCCCCCTGGCCGTTGCCGTTGGAGTTGCGGCACCCGTGGTGCTCTTCTTCGCGTGGCTGCGGCTCTCGCAATCCTTCCGCGACTTCGTGCTCGCGCTGGATCTTCGGCTCATTGCGGGAATACAGGCTTGGCGATGGGCCGGTCTCGGCTTCCTCTCCCTCTATGCGCACAAGGTGCTTCCGGCGGTGTTTGCCCTGCCTGCCGGCCTCGGGGACATGGCCATCGGGGTCACGGCGCCGTGGATAATTCTTGCCCTGGTGCGTCAGCCCGGCTTCGCCGCCGGCGGCGCATTCATCCGTTGGAATGTCCTCGGTATACTGGACCTCCTGATCGCCGTCAGCATCGGAGCCGCGAGCGCCCTGTTCGCGACCGGCGCGCCCGGAGAGATCAGCACCGCTCCGATGGCGACATTGCCGCTGCTGCTGATCCCCGCATTCCTCGTGCCGTTATTCCTCATGCTGCACGCGGCGGCGCTGATGCAGAGCCGGCAACTCATCCGCAGCCGGGCATAGGCTCGCACGATCGGCGGCCGCGGCAGCTACAATTAGGTCTGGTGCGGGCTTCGGCGAGGCGCGGCGCGTGGCACTTGTTGTTCTGCTGAGAGGGGTCAACGTCGGGGGCCACAGGACCTTCCGCCCCACCTTGCTGGCCGATCAATTGAAGCATTTCGGTGCCGTAAACATCGGCGCGGCGGGGACGTTCGTGATCCGGCGCCCGGTGACCCAGGCACAGATACGGGCCGAAGTGGCGCGCAAACTTCCGTTCGACGCCGAGATCGTTGTTTGCCGGGGCCGCGACATCGAGAATCTGGCGACCAAGGATTATTTTGCCGGCCAGCCGGATCGACCCGATATAGTCCGTTTCGTAAGTGTGCTGTCGCGGCACCCGCGTGTGGCGCCGCCGACGCCCATGAGTTTCCCCTCCGGCGGAAAATGGTTTCTGAAGATTCTCACGATGGAGAACCGACTGGTTCTGGGAATGTACAGGCGCCATATGAAGACAATCGGCTACCTCGGCGAGTTGGATCGGCTGTACGGTGTTGCAGTCACCACGCGCAACTGGAACACCATCGCGGCGATTCTCAGGGTGCTCCGCAACGAAGCGACGTGATCGAGCAGGCTGAATTCCCCGGTTGAGTTCGCGCAAGGCAACCCGTGCTCAATCGGGCCATGGCTCTCGCGGCGGCCGGTGCGCGCGGTTGGCCCGCGAACCGGCCCCGAGGGCGGCGCCCACGGCGCCCACCGAAGGTATGCCCATAAGACAACACATTTTGAAGGCATCGTTATAGCATTGGAAGCTGAATCAACTCCTCGCAAGGTGACATCGAATTGCGTCTGACCGCCGAACAGTTGCCCGCCGCGCTCGCCAAGAATGTGGCGGGGATGTACCTGGTATCCGGCGACGAGCCGCTGCTGGTCGGCGAAGCGGCCGACGCCATCCGCGCGGCCGCGCGGGCGGCCGGCTATGCGGACCGCACGGTGTTCTTCATCGATCGCAGCTTCGACTGGGATGAGTTGCGCCATGCAAGCCAGTCGCTGTCGTTGTTCGCCGAGCGCCGCCTGTTCGAACTGCGCATGCCGAGCGGCAAGCCGGACAAGGGGGCGCAGCTGCTGGCCGACCTCGCGCGAACGTCCGCCGCCGGACGTGGTGTGCCTGGTCATCACCGACAAGCTCGACAAGAAGGCGACCGACGCCGCCTGGGTGCGGGCCATCGAGAAGCACGGAGTGTGGGTGCCGGTGTGGCCGGTCGAAGACGACGGCGCTGCCGGCATGGCTGCGCGCCGCGCGCAAAGCTGCTGCAACGTCCAGATCGAACCGGCCGCGGCGCAGCTAATCGTCGATCGGGTCGAGGGAAACTTGCTGGCCGCGAAGCAGGAGCTCGAGAAACTCGCGCTTGCTGGCGAATGGCGAACCCATCGGCGCCGAGCTGGTGCTGCGGTCGGTCGGCGACAGCGCCCGCTACGATGTGTTTCAGCTTGCCGAGGCGGCCGCCGCCGGCGATGCGCAGCGCGCGCTGCGGGTGCTGCTCGGCCTCAAGAGCGAGGGAGTCGAGCCGACACTGATTCTATGGGCGCTGGTGCGGGAGCTGCGCGGATTGTGGCAGGCGCGTGAACGCGACCGGCTGCGGTCCGCAGAGCGCGGCAGCGGCTGGAACCTGGCGGCGACGCCATCGCCGCGCGCGCTGTCGCGGCTCAAGAAGCTGCCGCTGGCGCGCTTGCTGCTGCAGGCCGGCCACACCGATCGGATCATCAAGGGACTGGCACCGGGCGATGCGTGGAGCGCGCTCACCGGCCTCACCGGCGGCCTTGCCGGCGCTTTGCAAGCCGGACGCGGAATTCAGGCAGGGTACCCGTATGAACCCCATGGGCATTTTCGGCGGCACCTTCGACCCGATTCACTACGCGCACCTGCGCACCGCGTTCGAACTGCAGCAGGCCCTGCGCCTGAAGGAAATCCGCTTTCTTCCGGCCGGCAATCCGCCGCACCGCGATCAACCCATCGCCGATGCGCAGCTGCGGCTGCAAATGGTGCAATTGGCCGACCGCCGGGCAACCCGGGTTCGTCGTCGACGATCGCGAGGTGCGCAAGGCGGGACCGTCCTATTCGGTCGAGACCCTGGCCGAACTGCGCCACGAGTATCCGGACCGCAGCCTTTGTCTGATCGTCGGCATGGATGCCTTCCTGAGCCTGCCGAAATGGCATCAGTGGCGGGAACTGCTGCAGCTGGCCCATCTGGTCGTGGCGCATCGCCCGGGCTGGCGCGCGCCCGGCATGGGACCGCTGGGGGAGCTGCTGGTCGATCGCGGCACCGGCCGCATCGGCGATCTGCACGAATCACGCGCGGGCTGCATTTACATCCATGCGGTGACGCAGCTGGAGATCTCCTCCACCGAGGTCCGCCAGCTCATCGGCATGGGCCGGGATCCGCGCTTCCTCATGCCCGATCGCGGTGCGTAAACTGATCCTGGATACCCATTGTTACTCCAAAACACGGACAACGTAGTGCCAGCCAAGAAAAAGACCTCTACACCGCAAGACGAGACGGCAAAACGCCGGCACCACGCGGCACGGTAAAGTTCGCCAAGGCAGCGCCTTCGCTCAAGACGGTCATGGTCGATGCTCTGGCCGACATGAAGGCGCTGGAGGTCAAGGTGCTGGACGTGCGCGGGCTCACCGATATCGCGGATTTCATGGTGATTGCGAGCGGCACCTCCGATCGGCACGTGCGCTCGGTTGCGCAGCGCGTGGTCGAAAAGAACCAAGGAGGCGGGCTTTCGCCCGCACGGCAGTCGAGGGGCAGCAGGACAGCGACTGGGTTCTCATCGATCTGAGCGAGATGATCGTGCACGTCATGTTGCCGCGCGTGCGCGAGTTCTACGGACTTGAAAAGCTGTGGGACATGACGGCAACCAAGCGCGCCGCACGCGCCTGAGACTCTGCGTGAAATGCCGGTTGATCGCCGCCGGTACCCGTCTGCCCGATTGGGTCAACAGCGGATTTCACGAATACCAGAAGCGACTGCGCGCACCCCTGGTGCCTCGAGCTGCACGAGATTCCGGTTGCGACTCGCCGCGCCGGGCGAGAACCCGGGACGCCCGATACAGCGCGAAGGGACGCGACATGCTCGCCGCCTTGGGCCAGGATGACTATGTCGTCGCGCTCGAAATCGCCGGCAAGTCCATGAGCACCGAGCAACTAAGCGCGTGGCTCGCCGTGCGCATGCGGGAGGGCCGTCCGCTCGCGCTGCTGATCGGCGGGCCCGACGGCCTGGCGCCGCCAGTGTCTCGAGCGGGCCGATCAGAGCTGGTCGCTGTCGCCGCTGACCCTGCCGCATGCCCTGGTCCGGGTGGTGGTGGCCGAACAGCTCTACCGTGCCATGAGCCTTCTGGCCGGCCACCCCTATCACCGCGCCTAGGGGCAGTATTCAGCGCCGGCCACGGTGAATGCTCAGACAGGCTCCCATTTCGGTATCCTGACGACATGTCTTTGGATTTCATCTATTTGGCCTCGGGATCGCCGCGCCGGCGCGAGTTGCTGCAACAAATCGGCGTGTCGTTCCGGCTGGTCGGGGCCGCGGTCGACGAAACGGCGCTGGCAGGCGAGTCGCCTCCCGCCTACGTTGCCCGGTTGCGGCCGCCAAGGCCGATGCCGGCTGGCAGCGGCTGCCGAGACGCGCAGCAGGCGCCGGTACTGGCGGCGGACACCGCGGTGATCCTGGATGGCAGGATTCTCGGCAAGCCTGCGGACCGGTGCGATGCCGAAGATATGCTGCGAGCGGCTGTCCGGGCCGCACGCACGAGGTGCTGACGGCCGTCGCGCTGCGCACCGCTGCGGGCCGCTCGTCGCAGGATCAGCCGCAGCGAGGTCACATTTCGCGCCATCGCCGCCGGCGAGGCCCGGGCGTACTGGGAAACCGGGGAACCGCGCGACAAGGCGGGCGCCTACGCCATCCAGGGCCGCGCGGCCGTTTTCGTCGCGGATCTGCGGGGCAGCTATTTCAGGCGTGATGGGCCTGCCGCTGTTCGAGACGGCTGAACTGCTGTGCGACGCCGGCATACCGTACTGGAACGGCGGCGGGAAGACGCGGTGAGCACCGAAATCCTGGTCAATGCCAGCACACACGAGGCGCGCGCCGCCGTGGTCGAGAACGGCGTGCTGCAGGAAGTGTTTCTCGAACGCGCCAGCCGCCGCGGATTGATCAGCAACATTTACAAGGGACGGGTGTCGCGGGTGCTGCCCGGCATGCAGGCGGCATTCATCGAAATCGGCATGGAGCGCACCGCCTTCCTGCACGCTTCGGACATCTTCGATCCGCGCCACGCGGAAACCGGCATCGAGCCGCCGCGCACCGAAAACATCCGCTCGCTGGTGGCGGAAGGCAACGAGATTCTGGTGCAGGTCGTCAAGGATCCCCTGGGCACCAAGGGCGCCCGCCTGACCACGTACATCACTCTGCCGTCCCGGTATCTCGTTTACATGCCGCAAGGGCCACGGGCGTCGGCGTTTCGGCGCGGATCGAGGATGAGGGCGAGCGCGAGCGGCTGCGCGCGGCGGTGCAAGCCGGCCTCGACCCGGCGGAGAACGCAGGATTCATCGTGCGCACCGCGGCGGAGGATGCGCACGCCCGAGGCGCTGCGCGCCGACATGATTTATCTGCGCAAGCTCTGGGAGTTCGTGCGCCAGAAGGGTCTTGCGCACCCAGCCGGGCAATCTGGTGCATGCGGATTTGCCGCTGCACCTGCGCATGCTGCGCGATCTGCTGCGGCCCGGACGTCGACAAGGTGCTGATCGATCAGCCGAGCGCGCATCGCGAGATGCAGGAGTTCGCGGGCACCTTCATGCCCGATGCGCTGCCGCGCATCGAGCTATACGCCGAGGCGCGCCCGGTGTTCGAGCTGCATCACGTCGAGGAGGAGATCCAGAAGGCACTGGAGCGCAAGGTGTCGCTGAAATCCGGCGGCCACCTGATCATCGATCAAACCGAGGCGATGACCACCGATCGACGTCAATACCGGCGCGTTCGTCGGCCACCGCAATCTGGAGGAAACCATCTTTCGCACCAATCTCGAGGCCGCGGTGACCATCGCGAGGCAGCTGCGCCTGCGCAATCTGGGCGGCATCATCATCATCGATTTCATCGACATGGAGGAGCCGGAACATCGCCGCCAGGTCATCCAAGCCTTGGAGAAGGCGCTTGGGGACGATCACGTGAAGACCAGCATCTCGTCGGTGTCGCCGCTGGGACTCGTCGAAATGACGCGCAAGCGCACGCGCGAAAGCTTGGAACATCTGTTGTGCCAGCCTTGTCCAACATGCGAGGGACGGGGTTTCGTGAAGACGGCGGAGACGGTGTGCTACGAGGTGTTTCGTGAAATCGTGCGGCAAGCGCGCCAATTCGAGTGCCAGCAGCTCATGGTCCTGGCGCATCAGGACGTGATCGAGCGGCTGCTCGACGAGGAATCCTCCGCGCTGGGCGAGCTGGAGCTCGTCACCGGCAAGCCGATTCGTCTGCAAACCGAAGCCCTCTACGCCGTCGACCAATACGACGTCGTCCTGATGTAAATGACGCACGCGCAAGTCGGAAAAATCCTGCTGTACTGTCTCGCGGGACTCCTGCTGCGTGCTGCTGCTGCTGATGCTCGGCCGTCAAGCTCGCGCTCGACCGTGCGCCGCGCCTACCAGGCAGAGATCAAGGAATGGGTGCACGCGCAGACCGGATA
The DNA here is from genome assembly GCA_963702735.1 of uncultured Gammaproteobacteria bacterium. Taxonomy (GTDB): domain Bacteria; phylum Pseudomonadota; class Gammaproteobacteria; order Steroidobacterales; family Steroidobacteraceae; genus Bog-1198. The sequence goes on from CAVPDW010000008.1 coordinate 409,171, forward strand.
CCACATCGCGTTCGCGCAGGTTTCGCCGGCGTTTCGCTGGTACGGCCCGGAGCTGTATTTCGAGCGCATGGAGTTGCGCTCCAAGGATGACCGCGAGTGCTGGCGCGCGCCGCCGGCGGCCGGGTCGCCGCCGACATTTGGCAGCTGCATCCGCAGCGGCAAGCTGCTCGCGCGGCAGGATCGAGCTCGATTCGCCGAACATCGTCATCACGCGCCTGGGACCCACGAGCTTTGCGCTCGCCTCCGAGATCGAATTGCGCGGAAATGATTCTTCCGCGCTCGAGACGCTCACCCTGAACGATCTGCCCGCCGGAAAGCTGGCCATCCGCCACGCGGTGGTGACGATGCAGAATTGGAATTCCGCGCTGCCGCGCTTGACCCTGCAGGACGTCAACCTGGACGTGAGGCGCGGCGATGCGGGACTTGCGCTCGAGTTCAACGCACATCTGCCGCCGGTGCTCGGCGGCATCCTTGAGCGTTTCCGGCAACGCCCGCGGCCGCAGCGACCTGCAGACCCTGAATTGGGAGGTATCGCTCGGCTCGCGCAACATCTCCTTTTCAGGGTGGCGATTGCTGCTGCCGGAGTACTTGAGCCGTCTCGATGCCGGCACCGGGGCTTTCGTGCTGTCGGCGTACGGAGCCGGCAGGGTGCTCTCGCGTGCGGATCTCAACTTCACGGCACAGGGCGTGGCCGCTCTGATCAGCGACGCGCCGAGCGCGAAATTCCAGCAAATCAGCGGGGCATTGAGCATCATCCACGCGGGCGATCGCTGGACCCTGTCGGGCCGTCAGGTGCGGGCGGTGCGCGCGGGCCGGCGCGACCCGATTCGCAGTTCGATGTGAGCTGGCGCGGCGGCGATGCGGGTCTGCTGGATCTGCGCGCGAGCGCGAGCTACCTGCGCGCCGATAATCTCCTGCCGCTTGCAGGATTGCTGCCGCAGAAGGATATTCGCGACCGGCTGCGCGAGATCGCGCCGACCGGCGAGTGGACGGACACCGCCATCGCGCTGTCCCGCGACGCGGCGACCGACCCCTGGCGGCTGCAAGTTCAGGCGAAATTCCGCGATGCCGGATTTGCGCCGGTGGGCAAAGCGCCGGGAATTCGCGGCCTGAGCGGAAGCATCGCCGGCAATGAAAGCGGGGGACACGTGGCCATCGAACTCTCCGGCGGCCGTATTCAACTGGCCGGGGCAGTTGTCCCAGCCCGTGGATCTCGACGCCTCTGAAGTCGATCCTGTATTGGAAGCGCACCAACGAGGAGCTGCTGATTGCGACGACCGACTGGGAGATGAAGAATCGCGACGGCGCCGTTCACGGCAAGATGGCGTGGGCGGTGCCCGCCGACGGCGGCTCGCCCGTGCTGACGCTGGTCGCCACGGTGGAGAACGGCAACGTGGCGAGTGCGCGCAATTACCTGCCCCGCGCCAACATTGCGCCGCCTGCGCTCGCCTGGCTGGATCGAGCATTCGTCGCCGGCCGCCTGTCGCGGGCGGACGTGGTGCTGGCGGGGCCGATGCAAACACTTCCCGTTTCGCGACGGCAGCGGCGTGTTCCTCGCGCGCTGCGCCATCGAGGGAATGACCCTCGATTACGGCGAGGGCTGGCCGCGCGCGGAAAATGTCGCGGCTCAGGCGGAATTTCGCAACGAGGGAATGACCGCGCGGTTGGAGTCGGCGCGCATCGGCGGAGTGGCGGTGGGAGCGGCCGACGCGCGCTTTGCCGATTTCAAGACAGGCGAGCTGGAAATTCATATCGCTGCGAACGGCGACGCGGGCGACGCTCTTGGGTTCCTGCGCTCAACGCCGCTCGATGCATCTGCGGAACACGCGTTCTCGAGCGTCGAAGCCAAGGGCTCGATGCAGTCGAAGGTGAACCTGTTTCTGCCGTTCAAGGATTTCGCCCATCGGCGCGTGCTGGTGCACGGGCACTTGGACGGCGTGACGCTCAACCGGCCGGGCTCGAGCGCTGCCGCGACCGACTTGAGCGGCGATTTCGACATCGATGGGGCGCAGGTGAGCCACGCCGATCTTCGCGGCCGCGTGCTGGGCGGGGCTTTTCAGATGCAGGCCAGGGCGCCGCGCAATCGGGCGGCCGAACCGGACCCAGCTCGAGTTTCGCGGCACGCTGACCGGGGAAGCCCTGCGCACCGCGCTGTCCCTGCCGGCCGGCATTTCCATCGGCGGGCAGACGGACTGGCGCGGAACGCTTCGAATGGCGCCCGAACCGAATCGCGAGCGCAGCTTGCGCCTGAGCAGCACCCTCGCCGGTCTCGAGATGAAGCTGCCTGCGCCCCTTGACAAGCCGGCGGATGCTCCGATGCCGTCCTCGCTCGAGATTCAGTGGCCTGCGGGCGGCGGCGCCCAAGGCCGGTTGGCCCTGGGGAGCGTGCTCGCCGGGTCCTACGCATTGGAGTCCGATGCCAAGGGCATGCGGCTCGCGCGCGTGGCGTTGAATTTCGGCGGGGGCGAGTCGAGCGTGAACGAAGGGCAAGTCGTCAATGTGGGAGGCTCGGTCGCGCGGCTCGATCTGGCCGGCTGGCTCAAACTTCAGCCTGCCGCCAAGAACGCAAGGCCGTTGGCGGACTATCTACGCTCCGCGACGCTCGGCGTCGCCGAACTAGACTACCTGGGCCTGGCATTCCGCGACATCACTTTGGATTTGGCGGTCAGTGCGGCCGGCTTGAACATTACCGTCGGGGGGCCGAACGTGGACGGCACCCTGGTGATACCGGCCGCCGGGGATTCCTCCGAGCCTTGGAAATTGGAATTTACGAAGCTGCATGTCGAGGTGGCGCCGCATCCCGGGGCGCAGGGGAGCGCTGTTGCGGCGGCCGCCGAGCCGGATGAACTCGCGGATCCGCGCGCCATCCCGGCGGTCGATTTTCACGCCGCGGATTTCGATTGGGGCGAACGCCGGTTGGGCGCCGTGCAAGCCACCCTGGTGAAATTGGGCGACGGCGTCGGCTTGCGGCAGCTGACCGTGAGCGGCGCCAATTTCAATGTCAGCGCCACCGGCGAGTGGCGCGGCAAGAACTCGGGAATGGGGCGTATCACGGGCACGTTGAACAGCACCGATGTCCAGGGCACGTTGAAGCAGTTGGATTACCTCCCGGTCATCGAAGCCAAGACCGGACGCATGGACTTCGATTTGAATTGGGCCGGTCGCTCCCACGGGCGAGAACCTGAGTCAGGCGGCCGGCCACCTGCAGCTGTCTCTGGAGAAAGGGCAAATCGTCGGCTTGAATCCGGGCGCCGGCCGGGTCCTGGGCCTGACCAGCGTTGCGGCGCTGCGCAGGCGGCTGGCGCTTGATTTCAGCGATCTTACCGACAAGGGCCTGGCTTTCGACACCGCGCAGGGCGACTTCGATCTGCGCGACGGCAACGCCTACACCGACAACGTCCTTGTCAAGGGGCCGGCGGCGGAAATCGGACTCATTGGCCGTATCGGCTTGAAAAACAAGGATTACGACCAAACTGCGGTGGTTACGGGCAGCGTGGGCAATTCGCTGCCGCTGGCGGCCCTGGCGGGCGGGCCGGTCGTGGCGGGAGCGGTGCTTCTGTTCACGCAAGTGTTCAAACAGCCGCTGAAAGGACTGGCACGAGGGTATTATCGAATCACCGGCAGTTGGGATAATCCAATGGTCGAGCGAATCAAGAGTGCAGACGCTGCCGCAGCGTCCGCAGAGGCACAGAGATAAATGGGCAAAGTTGCCGCCATCCAAATGACTTCGAGCCACATCGTCGCCGACAATTTGAAGGCGGCGCGGCAAGCTGTTGCGTGAGGCGAAGGAAGCGGGCGCCGACATTGCCTGCCTGCCCGAGAACTTTTCCTTCATCGGTCTGCGCGACGCCGACAAGCTGCAAGTCGCCGAACCGGACGGTGAGGGCGCCGTGCAGTCGTTCTTGAGCGATGCCGCGCGAGAGCTTGGGATGTGGATACTGGGCGGCACCATCGTCATCCGCGGCACCGACCGCCGCGTCTGCCAACGCCTCGCTGTCTGATCGATGCCGCCGGCAAGCGGGTGGCACGCTACGACAAGATTCATTTGTTCGACGTCACCATTCCCGGGCGCGACGAGCAGTATCGGGAATCGACTCATGTAGCTCCCGGGCGCGAACCGGTGATCGCGGACACGCCCGTCGGCAGACTCGGACTCTCGGTGTGCTACGACATGCGGTTTCCGGAGCTGTACCGAGAACTCGTGTCGCGCGGCGCCGAGTGGCTGGCGATGCCGGCGGCCTTCACGGTGCCGACCGGTCGCGCGCATTGGGAGACCCTGCTGCGGGCGCGGGCCATCGAGAATCTGTGCTACGTGGTGGCGCCGGCACAGACCGGCACCCATACGAGCGGCCGGGAGACCTATGGCGATTCGCTCATCGTCGATTATTGGGGCCAGGTGTTGGCGCGCCTGCCCACGGGGACGGGGGTGATAACGGCCGAAATCGACCTTGCCAAAGCAGGCGGAGACGCGTGCGCGGTTTCCGGCGCTCGACAACCGCCGGCTCGGACCGACTCCGGCCGTTCGGGCGGCGGGAGCGGCACCGGCAGCGGCGGTGCGGGCATGAATGCGCGCGGCGCGGACTTGAGAGAGCCCACTTCGAGGTGGCCGAGAAGAACGATTCTCGCGCCGTCGGGTCTCGACGAAGGCCGGCTATCCACGGTGCTCGACACCGTCATGAGCCGCGGCGTGGATTACGCCGATCTGTATTTTCAATTGTCGCGCGAGGAATCCTGGTCGCTCGAGGACGGCATCGTCAAGGAGGGGTCGCACAGCATCGAGCAGGGCGTCGGCGTGCGCGCCATCAGCGGCGAGAAAACCGGCTTCGCCTATACCGACGAAGTGCTGTTGCCGGCGTTGCTCGAGGCCTCCGATGCCGCACGCGCGATCGCACGCAGCGGCGGGACGCAATGCCGTGAAGGCCTGGCAGCGCCCTGCGACGCACCGGCTGTACCTGCCCGTCGATCCGCTCGACACCATTCGCGACGAGGACAAGGTGGCGTGGCTGATGCGCATCGATGCCGACACACGCCGCATCGATCCGCAGGGTCAAGCAGGTCATGGCCTCGCTGGCGGCGGTGCACGAGGTCGTGCTGATCGCGTCGCAGCGACGGCACGCTGACCGCGGATGTGCGTCCGCTGGTGCGCGTCAATGTCTCGGTCATCGTCGAACAGAATGGCCGCCGCGAGCAAGGCTACAGCGGTGGCGGCGGGCGTTTCGGTCTCGATGAACTGCTGCGCGGCGATGAGCCTTTCGCACATGGGCGCGAGGCCGTGCGCCAGGCGCTGGTCAATCTCGAGGCCGTGGCCGCGCCGGCCGGATCCATGACCGTGGTGCTCGGCCCGGGCTGGCCCGGGATCCTGCTGCACGAGGCCATCGGCCACGGCTTGGAAGGCGATTTCAATCGCAAGGGCACTTCGGCTTTCTCCAATCGCATCGGCCAGAAGGTGGCGGCGGATGAAATCACGGTGGTGGACGACGGCACGCTGGATCGGCGCCGCGGTTCCCTGAACGTCGACGACGAAGGCACGCCGACCCAATGCACCACCCTCATCGAGAAGGGCGTGCTGCGCGGCTACATCCAGGACAAGATGAACGCCAGACTGATGGGCATGCCGGCCACCGGCAACGGCCGGCGCGAGTCCTTCGCGCACATGACCTTGCCGCGCATGACCAACACCTACATGCGCGCCGGCGCGCGTGCCCCGGAAGAAATCATCGCGCTCGGTGCAGAAAGGGCTTGTATGCGGTCAATTTCGGCGGCGGGCAGGTCGATATCACCTCCGGTAAATTCGTGTTTTCGGCGAGCGAAGCCTACTTGATCGAGAACGGCAAGATCGGCGCACCCGTCAAGGGCGCAACGCTGATCGGCAACGGTCCCGACGTGCTGCACGCGGGTCAGCATGGTCGGCAATGATCTGAAGCTCGATGCAGGCGTCGGGACTTGCGGAAAGGAGGGCCAATCGGTGCCCGTCGGGGTCGGCCAACCGACTTTGCGCATCGATGCACTCACCGTCGGCGGCACGGGCTAGGAGCTCTTGGGAGTTTCTGTGCGGACGCACCGTTGAGTGCGATTCCTTGCCGCCGGGCGCTCATGCAGAATCACGGCGCGGCAATTTCAGGGAGGAGGCCCCTTGAGCGTAGGATGCGCGGCCGCGGCGCGGGCGGGACTTCGCGGCCAGGATCGTCCCGCCCGCCCTTTAGATGGTGCGCTCACAGCCGAAGCGCAGGCGCAGCCGGCGATTGACGGGTTCGGAGAAGGCCCGCGCCACCCATTCACCCAAAAAGCCCGCGACGAGAATCACCGCGACAAACAGGATCGGCACGCCGCCGAGGGGCTTTCCCGCGGCGACGAACAGCCCAAACAGCGCGAAGACGACGAACATATGGGTCAGATAGATTTCGTAACTGCGCCGCCCGAGCGTCTCGAGGGGAACGCCGATGCGCGGACTGCGCCAGCGGCTCTGCGCGGCGGCCGCAATGATAAAGCAGGTTCCCAGGCCGAGCAGGGTCATGTCCAGTCCACTGCGGCCGATCACAGAGGTCTCGACCCGGATCGAGAAACACAGAATGAACACCAGCATTGCGGCGCCCAGTGCGCCGGACACCCATAACACCGAGCGTGGTACCCGCATCCGCGACAGCGTGATGGCGGTGAGGCATCCGAGTGCAATGGCATCCATGCCCCCGAGGTATGAGTATTCCTGCCAAAGCTCGTTGCCCTGCGCGAGCACCGTACGCGCCAACGGACCGAGCGCGACGAACACCAGAAGAGCCGCGGTCAACAGCTTGCCGCGGCCGAGCACCCGGCAGATCAGCGGAAAGAACAGGTAGAACATCTCCTCCACCGACAGCGACCATAGAACGTCCCAGCTGCCCGGAAGATAGCCGCGCTGCGCCTCCAGAACGTTGACGTGAATGGTAAGTGCTGCAAGCAGCGCCCGAGCCAGCCCCCCGGTCTTTGCCGCGACCACGAAGTCGCCGAGTCCCGCAGCATGCAGACAGCACAGAATGCCGAGCACCAACAGGAGCAGCGGCGCAATCCGTGCGAATCGCAGCAGGTAGAAATCACGCACCTCGATGCAGGCAAGCGAGCCCCATCGCTGCAGCGAGGTGGAGGTGATGAGGAAGCCCGAAACAACAAAGAATATCTGGACGCCATTTTGCCCGTTCCACACCAGCGTGGAGGCCAGCTGTTCGGGAAGTCCGGAGGTGTAGGGAACGTGGGCGAGGTGCAGCCGCATGTTGATGTGGTTCATCAGCACGAGAAAAATCGCCAAACCGCGCAGGGCATCGACCCCGTCCAGGCGCACCCGGCTGCGCGATCGAATGGCGGGCTCGGTTGCGATCATCAGGCATTCTAGCCGACCCGCGCTGCGTCATTTTGCGGTAGTCTTTCTGATCTTTTCGACGGGGAGCGCGGAATGCATCATTCAAGAATGGCGGTGCTGGCCCTGGGCGTCGCATTGGGCTTACCGGCCGCATGGGCCTTGGGCGGCGATGCAGGGACGGCGCTGGGGCTGCCCCGGAATGTCACCGCCGCCATGCAGAGAATCGATGCGGAGCGCATTCGCGCGCACGTTCGGTATCTCGCCGATGACCTGCTCGAAGGCCGCGGCACCGGGACCCGCGGCGGCGACATTGCGGCGAAGTACATCGCCACACAATTCGCGTTGGACGGTCTCAAGCCGGCAGGGGATGACGGCGGCTACCTGCAGAAAATCGATTTCACCGGCGTGCAGACCTTGCCGGCAACCACCATGTCGCTGCAACCGGAGCACGGTGCCGCGCTGGAATTGAAGCTCGGCGACGACTTCGTGACCAACAATCAGACACAGACGGACAGCGTCGATATCGACGCGCCCATCGTTTTCGTGGGTTACGGTATCGAGGCGCCCGAGTACCGCTGGAATGATTTCAAGGGTGTGGACGTCTCCGGCAAGGTGCTGCTGGTCATCGTCAACGAGCCGCCGTCCAAGGACCCGAAATTCTTCAACGGCGAAGCCCTGACCTACTACGGGCGCTGGACCTACAAGTTCGAGGAGGCGGCGCGCAAGGGCGCGATCGCAGCCTTGATCATTCACCGCACCGACCTCGCGAGCTACGGCTGGGGCGTCGTGCGCAGTTCCTGGAGCAACGAGCAGGCGTATCTGAGCAACGACAAAGAACCGAAGCTCAAGGCGGCCTCGTGGATACAGCTCGAGGTGGCAAAGCGCTTGTTCAGCGCCTCGGGGTTGAATCTGGACGACATGATCGCCGATGCCGGCACGCGCGCTTTCAAGCCTCGAGCGCTGCCTGTGCGGGTCAAGGCGCATATCGTGAGCAAAGTGCGCAAATTCGAGTCCTCGAACGTGCTCGGCTTGCTGCCGGGCACGGACGCAGGCGCGCCGCGCCAGGCCCTGATTTATTCGGCGCATTACGACCATCTCGGAATAGATCCCGCGATGAGCGGCGACAACATCTATAACGGAGCGGTCGACAACGGCACCGGCGTCGGGATGCTGCTGGAGATGGCGCATGTCTTCGCCACCTCGTCGCCGCGTCCGCCCCACCCCGTGCTGTTCGCGGCGGTCACCGCCGAGGAGAAGGGCTTGCTGGGATCCAATTATCTGGGCAAGCACCTGCCGATTCCGGCGGCCCGGATTGCATTGGACTTGAACTTCGACGCAATCCCGCCGATAGGCGTTCCTGAATCAGTGAACGTGACCGGCGCGGAACGAACGACGTTCTATGCAACGACGGAGAGGACCGCGCGCGCGTTCGGCTTCGACATTCAAGCGGATGCGGAACCGGGCGCCGGCCACTACTATCGCTCCGACCACTTCAGCCTTGCGCGCGCCGGGGTTCCCGCATTCTCGATCAATACCGGAGTGAAGTTCGCAGGGCATCCGCCTGAATGGGGCAAGGCTCAGCGCGACGAATACACGGCAAAGCACTATCACAATCCCAGCGACGAGTATTCGCCCTCGATGGATTTCTCGACCAACGCAGCCATCGCCAAGTTCGGCTTTGCGCTGGGATGGCAGGCGCAGCTGGCGAAGAGCACGGTGAACTGGCTGCCGGGCGATGAGTTCGAAGCGCCGAGGCTGCACGGCGTGGCGGCGCAATAGACGCGAAGCTGCGCCGGTGCGTTCAACGCGTCGACGCCGCCGCAAGCGACATATTGTTGCGAAGGGAAAACCGTCGCAACCCGGCGACGTCCGCCGGCAGTGCCCGCGGGAAGGCGCCGATAACGTGCGGCACTTCTCATCCTGGCTCCCATGGGACTCGGTAGGCTCACCCTCGGTATCAACGACTCAACGATGGAGCTTCCATGGCCGACAATTCAATGACGGGGACGTTTCAACTCAATCTGCCCAAGGATTTGCTGTCTGAGGCCAAGCGGGCTCCCAGAGCCAAGTCGGAGCAGCTCCGGGTCGAAGGCTGGCGCAATTCCTGGCTGTCGCGCATTTCCGAGCTTCTGGTCGGCAAGGACTAGCCCGCAACCGCGGGCCCTCGAAGACAGCGGCGCAATACAGGGAATTAAGTCAAATCCCAGGGCTTTTCGGCCTCATCCGCATTAACATGGCGTGCGGAGGTGGTCCATGCGCTTGGCTCGACCTGTCTATGAAGGCCTGCCCTATCTCTACATGGCGATCGGCGGACTGGCGATTTTTCTCTTCTATCTCGATCCGGTGGGACTGCACGCAGTACTCGCCTTCGCGATCGGCATCATCGCGGCAATCGCCGCATTGACGCTGTTTCTGCGGCGCCGTGATTTTCGTGAGTTGAGCCGCGAGTACTCGGGCGAAACCATCGACCTGCCCTCCACTCTGCGCGGCTGAAGTCCCGCTGCGCGAAGCCCTGGGCGCAACGTTCCGCCCAGCCTCAACCCTTTTCATGAACTCCGGTGTCGGTTGGGTCGGCGGTGCCGCCGCGCAGACGCGGCGCACGCTCGTCGATGTACATGATCTCGTGCTGGCCGACCTGCACCACGTCGCCGTCATTCAGGTTGTACCGCCGCACGCGCTTGGACTGAACGTAGATGCCGTTGGTGCTGTTGAGATCCTCGATGAGGCAGGAGTCGGCCTGAGTCACGATCTGGCAGTGATGGCGGCTGATGAATTTGCTGTCGATCTGCAGATCGTTGTCGGGGGTTCGGCCGATCACCAGACGCCCGGGCTTGAGCTCGCGCTCCATGACCGTCTTGCCCTCGCTGGCCAGCAGGATGCGTCCCACCGTGTGGCCGGATTCCGCTGAGTTCGACGGCATGCGTCTGTTCCATATTGGGCGACCGTGCATGCGGTTGGTGCCGGCAGCCGAACTCGACCCACTGCAGCTCCTGAATCGCGGCATCCAGATCCTCGCCGGTCACGGTGTCCCGGTCGTGGCCGAAAGCCGCCATCATGGCGGTATCGCATAGCGTGTTGATCAGCCGCGGCACGCCGCCCGTATATTTGTAGATCGTCGGGTAGGTCTCTTCCGCGAATATTCGCCGGCCCTGGGAACCGGCGACCTCGAGCCGATGATCGATGTACGCCGTGGTCTCGGTCTTCGAGAGCGCCGTCAGATGAAACCGCAGGCGCACGCGTTGAGCGAGCTGCACCAGTTCGGGCGAATTGAGCTTCTCGTTGAGCTCGGGTTGTCCGGCGAGAATGATGCGCAGCGCCTTTTCCTTGGTGGTCTCAATCCCCGACAACATGCGCATTTCTTCGAGCACCCGATTGCTCAGGTTCTGCGCCTCATCGACGATCAGCAAAACCTTGCGTCCGCTGCGGTGCTGTTCCACCAAGAATTGATTCAAGCGTCGCGAGCACCTCCGGCTTCTTCATGTTGAAGGGCGAGAAGCCGAACTGCACCAGCACGGTCTGCAGAAACGCCGTCGGCGACAGTTGGGTCTGGTTGATCTGCGCCACCACCGCGTCGGCTTGCAGCTCGCTCAAGAAATGTCTCGATCAGCGTGGTCTTGCCGGCGCCGATCTCGCCGGTGATCACGACGAAGCCGTCGGTGAACCAGATCGTCGATTCCATGTACGCCTTGGCGCGCGCATGCTGCTTGCTCAAATACAGGAACTGCGGGTCCGGGCTCAGCCGGAACGGCAGTTCATGCAATTTGAAGAGTTCTAGATACATGACTTAAGCCAGCCTACGGGATCGTTCCCTGACCGCATTGACTTCTTCAGGCCCATTCGATCAATTTTAATGCATCCGCAAGGGCCGAGTTGCGCTCCGTTGCGCGTTTTTTGAGAATGGTGCAGTGGCCCAGTTTGCGTCCCGGGCGCGGCTCCTTGCCATAGTCGTGGAATGCCAGTCCATCAATGGCCAGCAGGCGCTCGCGGTCGGGCATTTGTCCCGAGGAAATTGATCATGGCCGTGTGCCCCAGGGCGCGCGTGCTGCCGAGCGGCAGGTCGCAGATGGCGCGCAGGTGATTCTCGAACTGACTGGTCACGCAACCCTCGATGGTCCAGTGACCCGAATTGTGGACTCGCGGCGCCATCTCGTTGGCGATCAGCGGCCCTCGACCACGAAGAACTCGATCGTGAGCACGCCGACGTAGGCAGAGCGCGTTCATGACCCGCTTCAAGTAGATTCGCGCGTATCGCTCCAGCGCGGTATTGACGAACGGCGCGATGCTGTAGCGCAGGATGCCCGCCGCCGTGGGTAGTTGGCGGAGAGCGGATAGAACACCGATCTGCCCTGCCGCGGAGCGCGCGCCGACGATGGATACTTCGCGCGAGAAATCTTGGAATTTCTCGTAGATCAAGCCCGCGCCGCCGATCGCCGACCACGCGGCGTCGATGTCGCGCGAGCCGCGCACCACGAACTGCCCCTTGCCGTCATAGCCCATGCGCCGCGTCTTGAGGATGCCGGGGAGCCCGACTTTCCGTGCCGCCGCGGCCAATTGCTCCTTGCGTGTCGACCGCCGCGTGCGCCGCGACCGGAATCTTGCAGCCTGGAGAACAGCGCCTTCTCCGACAGCCGGTCCTGCGACACTTCCAGCGCCGCCCGCGGCGGACGAACCCGCGTCAGCTTCTCCAGGGGCGCGAGCGCGCTTCCCGGAAATGTTCTCCCAGTCGAAGGTAATCACATCGCTGCGCGCGGCCAGCGCGGCGAGTAGCGCCGCATCCTCGAGTTCGCCGATCAGGATGGGCGCGACTTGCGCGCCAGGCGCCCTCGGCGCTGCGGTCGAGAAACAGCAGCGAATGCCCAAGGGATATCCGGCGAGCGCGAGCATGCGCCCCAATTGACCGGCTCCGACGATGCCGACGCGCGATAACTTCAAGAGCCGCGGGGATCCGGATTGCTCGAGCACGGCCGCGGTCTGTGCCTGGCGAAAGGCATCCAGGGCCGCGCGAATGCCGGCCATGTTCGTTGGCGAGAATCGCGGCGGCGAACAGCGCGGCATTCTTCGCACCGGCGGCGCCGATGGCAAAGGTCGCGACGGGTATGCCGCCCGGCATCTGAGCGATCGACAGCAACGAATCGATGCCGTTCGAGCACTTTGGATTGAATCGGAACGCCCGAGTACCGGCACCGAAGTCTTGGCGGCGGTCATGCCGGGCAGATGCGCGGCGCCGCCGGCGCCCGCAATGATGGCCTTGAGGCCCCGGCCCCGCGCAGCGGCGGCATACTCGAACAGCAGGTCCGGCGTGCGGTGCGCGGAGACCACCCGCACCTCATGCGCAATACCGAGCGAATCGAGCGTGTCGGCGGCGCACCTGCATCGTTTCCCAGTCGGAAGACGACCCCATGATGATTCCGACCAAGGCTTTCATCCAGCCTAGTCTACCAAAGCCTATCCGAGCAACTGGCCGCAGAAACGCGAAAAGCTCCCGCGCCCCGACCGGCGAGCGCTGCTCCAGGCGCTCCCTCTCGGCCTTTTCGAGCAGTTTGACCAGGGCGGCGCGGTCCGCTTGCGGATATTCCCGCGAGCAACTCGTCGAGCCGCCGAGGCGGGCTCGGACAGCAGCCGGTCGCGCCAGCGCTCGATCTCCTGGAACTGCCGGATCTCGAGGTCGTGGCGTTGCTTGCGCTCCGCCAGCTTGGCAAGCACCGGCTCCGGATCGATGTCGCGCATCAATTTGCCGATATACTGGCGTTGCCGGACCTGCGCTCCATGTGAGGGCAGGCGGCGCAGGTCGCGCAAGGCGACGAACAGGTTGTCCGGCAGGTCCAGGGCCTTGATCTCCTGATCGGGCAGTGCCGACAGCTTGACGCCAAGTTCCTGCAAGGAAGCGGCCTCCCGTTTGCGGGCGCTCTTGCTCCGGCTGCTGCTCCTCGGTATTCCCCGGACGTGTCGGTTTCGCTTCTCGATGCGTCATATCCGCCCATGCTACACCCGTGGCCGGTAGAATCGCCGCTCGGATTCCTCAAAGAGAATGGAGATGTCGATGGCTGTGTCCGGCAATCCCGTCCGCCTCACCCAGGTGGACTTCGAGTCGATCATCGAGCGCGCCCTGGAGGAGGCGCGCGCCCGAGGCGCCTCCCAGGCCGAGGCGGCCGTCAGCCAGGATACGGGTCTTTCGGTCGGCGTGCGGCTGGGCGAGGTCGAGACCCTGGAACACCAGCGCGATCGCAGCATGGGCATCACGGTGTATTTCGGGCAGCGCAAGGGCTCGGCCAGCACCGCGGATTTCTCGCCTGGATGCGGTGCGGGCGACCGTGGCCAAGGCCTGCAGCATCGCCCGATTCACCGCCGAGGACGCCGTGCGCGGGGCTCGCGGATGCGGCGCTGATGGCGCGCGCGCCGCCGGACCTGGATCTCGCGCATCCCTGGAATCGTTACCGCCGACCAGGCCATCGAAATCGCCAAGTCCTGCGAGGCCGCGGCGCTCGGGTTCGATTCGCGGATCAACAATTCCGAGGGTGCCTCGGTCGACACCCATCAAGGTCTGCATGTGTACGGCAATACCCATGGCTTCGTCGGCGGCTATCCGACCACCTCGCACACCTTGAGCTGCGTCGTGCTCGCGGGCACCGGAGAGGACATGCAGCGCGACTACTGGTACACGCAGCTCGCGCGATTGGCGCGAACTGGAAGACCGCCGAGGCGATCGGCCGCGAGAGCGCGCGCCGCACGATCGCACGCCTGGACCGCGCAAGACTCACCACGCGCCGCGCGCCCGTGCTGTTCGTGCCGGAAATCGCGCGCGGCTTCATCGGGCATTTCATCGGCGGCGATCCGCGGCAGCAGCCAGTATCGGCAGTCCTCGTTCCTGTTGAACTCTGCGGGACAGCAGGTGTTTCCCGCCGGATTCTCGATTACCGAGCGGCCGCACATCCCGAAGGCCATGGGCAGCGCGCCCTTCGATGACGAGGGGGTCGCGACCCGCGATCGCGAACTCGTCGTCGACGGAGTCCTCACCGGCTACATCCTGTCGAGCTACTCGGCGCGCAAGCTCGGGCTCAAGACCACCGGCAACGCCGGCGGCGCGCACAATTTGCTGGTCGCGCCGACTCTCGCCGGCGGCATGGACGCATTGCTGTCGCAGGCTCGGCACCGGACTGTTGGTAACCGAACTCATGGGGCAGGGCGTCAACACGGTGACCGGGGATTACTCGCGCGGCGCCGCCGGGTTTTGGGTCGAGAACGGCTCCGTTCAATATCCCGTGGCGGAGATCACCATTGCCGGCAACCTTCGCGACATGCTTTTGGGGATCGCGGCCGTGGGCGACGATGTCGACCTGCGCGGCGGCACGCGCGTGGGCTCGATCCTGCTCGAGGAGATGACGATCGCCGGCGAATGAGTGCGACGGCCTCAGGCTTTGAGCATGATCAAATCCCCGAGCGATTGAACCCCCAGCCGCTCCCTGCATGGCGGACTCCACCTCGTTCATCACCTGCGCCGCGCCGGCCACGCGCTGCATTTCAACGGCTATACGGCCTGTTTGCAGCGCGCGCACGGCATTCACGATGTCGGCCAGCATGATGCCCCGCGGATCGCGGCCGGGAACGAATTGCTTCCTTGTCGGTCGCGAGAATCAAGCCGGCGAGTTCCAGACGGGCGAGCACGGGCGCCAAGGCGATGCCCGGGATGTCGAGTTCGGCCGCGAGCCTGTCGGCGCTCCAGTACGTCCGGCCGGCTTCGTAATCGCGGCCGATCAGATACATGACGGACAAGCCCGCCAGTTCGCGATCCCGGCCGGTGAGCTCGATCGCGTCCTGGCCGTGGCGGAGGTATTGAGGGAACTGCACGTAGAAGGCGAGCTGCGCGCCGATGAGCAGGATCAGCCAGCTCAAGTACACCCAGATCAGCGTCGTCAGCACGATGGCGAAGCCCGTGTAGACCGCCACCAGCTGCGAGGAGTACAGATGACGGCGGTGAATGCCTTGCCGACCAGAGCCCAGATGATGCCCGCGGTCACGCCGCCGATCAGCGCCGCGCGAAACTGCACATGGGTGTTGGGGATGAAGGCGTACATGAAGGTGAAAACCGCGGCGACGATGACGTAGGGCGCGATGCGGCCCAGCGCGCCCAAGATCGCCGCGAGCGGCGCAACCCCGTGCAGCCACTGCGCGAATGGACTGTGCTCAGCCGATCCCAGAAGCCCGATGCGCGACGGCGAGCAGCACGGGTGCCAGGATCATGACGCCGAGGTATTCGGCGAAGCGCGCGTCCGAAGCTTCGCGGGCGCTCGATGCGCCACACGAAGTTGAAGCTCGCTTCGACCTTCTGAATGGTGGTGATCGACCGTGTAGAGCGAGAAACGCCAGGCCGATCGACCCCAGCAATTCGCCGCGCATGTTGGCGACGAATTGCAGGACGCTCTCCGTCAGCTGCGTCGCCGCTCCGCCCAGCGGGCGGAAGAACTCATGAAGAATGAATCGCAAATCGCCGCGCGCGCCGAGGCCCTTGAGAATCGCAAAGCTGAATACCATCAGCGGCACGAGGGACAGCAACGTGGTGTACGCCAGGCTCATCGCCCGCACGCTGATGCTCGCCGGTCAGCCAGTCGCGCACCAGCGCCGCCGGATAGCGCAGGCGGCGCAAGGTGGCTCCCCACGGCGGCCCCATATGGCGCGATTTTTCAAACAGCCCGTCATCGAGCCGTTCCAACCAATTGAGCATGCGCGGAGCCTTACACGGCGGATGGGGACTGGCAAGGTCGCGCGTTCAGGCGGTCAGGAGACGCAGCGCCTCGCGATAATTTTCGCTGGTGCGCGCCAGAATATCGGGCGGCAGGTGCGGCGCCGGAGGCTTCTTGTTCCAATGCAGCGACTCCAGGTAGTCGCGCACGAATTGCTTGTCGAAACTCGGCGGGCTGATGCCCGGTTTGTAGGACGCCATCGGCCAGAAGCGCGAGGAGTCCGGCGTCAGCGCTTCGTCGATCAGCACCAGGCTGCCCGCCTTGTCGACGCCGAACTCGAATTTGGTGTCCGCGATGAGGATGTCTGCGTTTGACGCGCGTGCTCGGCGGCAAATCGATAGAGCTCGAGCGCGATGCGCCGTATGCCCGCCGCGTACTCTCGCCCGACCGCCTTCACGATGGCGTCGAAGTCGATGTTCTCATCGTGCTGGCCGGCCGGCGCCTTCGACGCCGGGGTAAAGATCGGCTCGGGCAAGCGCGTCCGCCATTTGCAGTCCGTGCGGCAGGGGAATGCCGCAGATCGAGCCGTGCTGCTTGATAGTCCTTGTACCCCGAGCCGATGAGATAGCCGCGCACCACCGCCTCGACGGGCAGCGCCTTGAGCTTCTTCACCACCATGGAGCGGCCGGCGAGCAGCGCGCGCTCGTCGGCGTCCGCCACGACATCCTCGATGCGAACAGCCGAGAGATGGTTGGCCACGATGTGCCGGGTCTTGGCGAACCAGAACAGCGAAATCTGCGTGAGGACCTCGCCCTTGAACGGGATAGGATCGGGCAGCACGACATCGAAAGCCGAGAGGCGATCGGTGGTGACGATCAGCAGGTGCTCGGCATCTACGTCGTAGATGTCGCGCACCTTTCCCTGGTGGATCTTCTTCAAACCGCGCAGATGCGACTCGAACAGCGGTGCCGATTGCGAGACCTGTTCCATACGCGCTCGGCCTGTCGGCTGCTACAATTGGGGTGTGGAAGGTCGGCGATTGTGGCGGGACAGGACGGATAGGTCAACGCGAATGAGTTGGAAAGGCAAGATTTTTCGGGGCGTCTGATCGGCTTCATGGCCACGCGTACGCGTCTGGGGAGCGGTGATCGGCGCCCTGATCGGGCACATGGTCGATCAGAGCGGGATATTGGGGGCGGCCGGGTGTGGGCAGTCGTCGCAGGGGACCGCCGCGGCGGACTCCCGTCGATATCCGACGAGTTCTTCCGCACGACCTTCGAGATTATGGGTCACGTCGCCAAGTCCGATGGCCGGGTGTCGGAGGCGGAGATCGAGGCGGCCCGCCGGCTCATGCGGGAACTGCAATCTGGGGCCCGCACGACATCGGCCATCGCGATCGAATGTTTTCGGGCCGGCAAAGCGGCCGGCTTACGACGCCGGCTTCCGCATCGAGCGCCTGCGCGAGGCCTGCGGCCAGCGCCACGACCTGTTGCGCGCCTTCATGGAGCTGCAACTGCGTGCGGCACTGGCGGGCAACGGCATGTCGCCTCCTGCACGTGCGATATTGACGCGGGTGGCCGAGCGGCTGGGGATGTCGGGCATGGAGTTCGCGTACATGGAGGCCGCGGTGCGGGCACGCCAGACCGAGCACGCCCACGCAGGCCCCCGCGCCGCGGAGTCGCTGGCGGAGTGCTACGCAGAACTCGAAATCGACTCGAGTATCAGCGATCAGGAAGTGACCAAGGCGTATCGGCGGCAAATGAGCCGCCACCATCCTGATAAACTGGTGGCCAACGGATTGCCCGAGTCCATGGCGCAAATGGCGAAGGAGAAGACCCAGCGCATCCAGGAGGCCTATGAGGGAATACGCGCCGCGCGCGGAATGCGATGAAGGAGTTCCGACCATGGCGACGATAATCTCACCCTCGATTCTGTCCGCAGACTTCTCCCGCCTGGGCGAGGAGGTCAATGCGGTGCTCGACGCCGGCGCCGACTGGATCCACTTCGACGTCATGGACAACCACTACGTGCCCAACCTCACCATCGGGCCTTTGGTGTGCGCAGCCTTGCGCAAGGCGGGAATCAAGGCGCCCATCGATGTGCATTTGATGGTTTCGCCCGTGGATCCAGCTGGTGCGCGGAATTCGCGAAGGCCGGGGCGAGCTACATCAGCTTTCATCCCGAAGCGACCCAGCACGTGGACCGAACCATTCAACTCATCCGAGATTCCGGCTGCAAGCCGGGTCTGGTGTTCAATCCGGCGACCCCGCTTGAACTGGCTGGATTACGTGATCGACAAGATCGATTTGGTATTGGTGATGTCGGTCAATCCGGGCTTCGGCGGCCAGAAGTTCATTCCCGAGGCGTTGCACAAGCTCGCCGAAGCGCGGGCGCGCATTCAGGGCAGCGGGCGCGACATTCGCTTGGAAATCGACGGCGGCGTCAAGGTCGACAATGCCGCGCAGATTGCCAGAGCCGGCGCGGACACGTTCGTCTCCGGCTCGGCCATATTCGAAAGCGGCGACTACGCAAGCACCATCAAGGCCATGCGCGCGCAAATAGCGATCGGCGCTGCGGCCTAAAGGCCGCACTCCAAGCGCTATTCGTCGTCCTCGTCGTCCTCCTCATCATCGTCGTCGTCGTGGGTTTCGGTGTGGGCGCTCTTCGGTTGTGCGGCGCCGCCCGCGCCCGCCTTCACCGGCACGATCAGCGGCCGAGTCTTGACCTTCGGGCGGGCGTTGAACACGACGATGGTCTTACCCGTTGCGCGCAGCAGACCTTGTTCTTCCAGCACCTTGAGTACGCGTCCGGCCATCTCGCGCGAGCAGCCCACCAAGCGCGACAGCTCCTGCCGGCTCACCTTGATTTGCATGCCCTCTGGATGCGTCATCGCGTCAGGCTCCCCGCACAGATCCATGATGGCGTGCGCGACACGGCCCGTGACATCGACGAAGGCGAGATCGCCGAGTTTGCGATTGGTGCGATCGAGACGGGTCGCGAGCTGTGTGGCCAGCTCGAAGATCAATCCGGGGCTCTCGGCGGCGATTTGCCGAAAGCGCGGATAGGTCATTTCGGCGAGTTCGGACTGCTGCCGGGTGCGCACCCATGCGCTGCGGGTCGGCTGTTCGTAAAACAGCCCCATTTCGCCGAAAAACTGGCCTTTGTTGAGGTAGGCCAGCACCATTTCGTTGCCGTCCTCGTCCTCGATCATGACTTCGACCGAGCCGCGAGATGATGTAGTACAGAATGTCCGGCAAATCGCCGGCATGAATGATCACGGTCTTGGAAGGGACTGTCCGAATGCGGCAGTAGCTCAAGAAACGATTGATCGCTGGGATATCGCTTAAGGCTTTTGCCCCTTCTTCCATGGTCTCTCCTAAGGCTCTTGTTGTCGGTGAAACGCCTGCGCTGGCGCACGTTTTATTACATAAGTCCCGGAATCGCAAGCACTAACGGGTTTGGCCTACAGCCAATACGAGCCTGCGCGTCATGCGTTGAGGAGGTCAGGCGCATCGCCACGCGCACCGGAAACGGCAGCTCGCGCCCCCCCATGGACAGTGGCCTTCAGCGCCGTGCTGCATCTCTTCGTGAGTCATCTGCTCGAGGATGGCCCGGCTGCGCCTGTCCGCGGGCCCCAGGCGCTCCAAATGGCCGCGCAAATGCGATTCGACTTGGCGCTCGGTCTCGGCGATGAAGCCTAGGCTGGCGCCGTCGCCCCAGGGCGCCTGCGAGGGCGCCGATGGCAAAGGACCCCGCGTACCAGAGTGGGTTCAACACGCTGGTTCTGCCGCCGAGCTCGCGAAGCCTCGACTCGCACCATGCGAGATGGTCGTTCTCCTCGGCCGCCGCGCGGCGCATGGCGGCTGCAACGGCGGCATCCCCCGCGGTCAGCGCTTGGCCTCGGTACAGAGCCTGGGCGGCCACCTCGCCGGAGTGGTTCACCCGCATGAGCCGTGCCGATCGAATACGCTGCACCGCATCGAGAGGCTCGCTCTCAGGCGCCGCGGGCAACGCACGAGATGCACGCGCCGGCGCGCATAAGGTATTGATTGCCTTATTTATTTCACCTAAGCCTAAGTCGATCAGGCTGAATCTGCGGGTTTCCATGGCCACACTCTATTATAAGCGCCGCGTCGGGGTCCTGGGACTGGCATCTCTGCCCGCCCTTCTGTACACTTTCGCGCCTTTCGTTAACGACCTGAAACAGCTGAGTATTTTTCATGTACACCGTATTCTCCAAGCCTGAAGAAACCCGCGGCGACTGGTTCCTGGTCGATGCGGCAGGCAAGACTCTGGGCCGTCTGGCATCGGAGATCGCGCATCGATTGAAGGGCAAGCACAAGCCCAATTACGCCCCGCACCAAGACCTGGGCGATCACATCGTCGTCATCAACGCGGGCACGGTGCGAGTCACGGGCGCCAAGCTCACGGACAAGTTCTATCATCAACACACCGGCTACGTGGGCAACTTGAAGAGCATTGCACTCGGCAAGCTGCTGCAAGAGCACCCGGAGCGCGCGGTCGAATTCGCGGTGAAGGGCATGCTGCCGAAGGGCCCCCTGGGCCGGCGCATGTACAAGAAGCTGCACGTATTCGGCGGCAAGGATCATCCCCATCAAGCACAGCAGCCCAAGGCGCTGGAAATCTAAGATTTCTTAAGGACAGACAAATGGCATCAAGCACAGCCGCCAATTCCTTCTACGGCACCGGCCGCCGCAAGACTTCGAGCGCGCGAGTTTATCTGCGTCAAGGAACGGGCAAGGTATCGATCAACGGCCGAACTCTCGATGAGTTCTTCGGCCGTGAAACCGGCCGCATGATCGTGCAGCAGCCCTTCGGCGCGGTTCAGCTCGACGGAAAATTCGACGTCGATGCGCACGTCGAAGGCGGCGGAATCACCGGTCAGGCCGGCGCGATTCGTCACGGCATTACCCGCGCGCTCATGGCATACGACGAGACGTTGCGGTCGCCTTTGCGCAAGGCGGGTTTCGTCACGCGCGATGCGCGCGAGGTGGAGCGCAAGAAGGTCGGACGCCGCAAAGCGCGTCGCGGCACGCAGTTCTCCAAACGCTAATCGCGAGAGCGCTTCGCCTTCCGGTAATACTGATCGATCGGTTTTGGGGGATCGTCTAGCGGTAGGACAACGGTCTCTGACACCGTTTACCTAGGTTCGAATCCTAGTCCCCCAGCCAAACAGGGCCCAGCCATGGGCCCTTTTCTTCAATGACGCACGGGTAATCATGTCGGGCGAACGCAATTCGAGTGGACGGTTGGCGCCCCTGGCGCTCGCCGCGCTCGGCGTCGTATTCGGCGACATCGGCACGAGTCCCCTCTACGCGGTGTCGGCCTGCTTCACCGGCCCCGGCATCGCCGTCACGCCCGCAACATGTGCTCGGCGTGCTGTCGCTGATCTTCTGGTCTCTCGTGCTCGTCATCCTGCTCAAGTATGTCGACCGTGGTCCTGAACGCCGACAACAAGGGCGAGGGCGGGGTGCTCGCCCTGACCGCGTTGGTGATCAACACCGCGCGTGAAAGTCCGCGGCGCAGGATCTATGGGACCTGGGGATACTGGGCGCCTCGCTGTTCTTCGCCGACGGCGCCATCACGCCGGCGATCTCGGTGTTGAGCGCGGTGGAAGGTCTGCATGTCGCGGCGCCGGACGCGCAAATTCCGGTTCTGCCCATCACCATTCTGGTGCTGGTCGGACTGTTCCTGATTCAGCGCCATGGCACGGGCTCGGTCGGCAAGGTTTTCGGGCCGGTGATGTTGGGTTGGTTCGCCATATTGGCGGTGATGGGGGGCAGTTGGATCGTGCGCGAGCCCGGCGTGCTGTTGGCGCTCGATCCGACGCGCGCGCTGGCTCTGATTCTCGGAGCACAAGGTGAGCGCTCTCGCGGTTCTTGCCGGTGTCTTCCTCTCCGTCACCGGCGGCGAGGCCCTCTACGCCGACATGGGTCATTTCGGCAAGGCGCCGATCCGTCTCGGCTGGATCTGTATCGTGATGCCCGCGCTGGTTCTCAATTACTTCGGCCAAGGCGCGCTGCTGATCGAGAATCCCGCGGCCATCAGCAATCCCTTCTATCTGATGGCGCCCTCCTGGTCGCTGTTTCCCCTGGTCATGCTCGCCACCGCGGCCACCGTCATCGCATCGCAGGCGGTGATCTCGGGAGTGTTTTCGGTGACCACTCAGGCGGTGAGCCTGGGGTTGCTGCCGCGCTTGCGGGTCGAACATTCCTCGGCGGACAACGCCGGGCAGATCTACGTGCCGACCATGAATTGGATCCTGATGGTGGCGGCGCTCGCATTGGTCTTCGGATTCGGCAGCTCAGCGGCGTTGGCGGGCGCTTACGGCCTGGCCGTCTCGGGTGCGATGACCATCGTGACGCCGTTGACCTTGAGCCTGATCAAGTCGCGCACCGGCAAGGAAGCCCGCGTGCTGCGTACGGGCTTGTCGCTGCTGTTCGTCGTCGACATCGCCTTCTTGCTGGCGAACATGACCAAGCTCGAGGACGGCGGCTGGCTGCCGCTGGTGTCGGGACTGATCATCTACTGGCTGATGCAGACCTGGCAGAGCGGGCGTGCTTCGGTCATGGCGCGCATGCTGCGCGAGCAGAAGCCGGTGCGCGATTTCCTCGAGGAATTGAAGCGCGACCCGCCGGTGCGGGTGGCGGGCACGGCCATCTTCATGGACGCGAAGGCCTCCGGCATTCCGCGCGCGCTGCTCAACAACATCAAGTTCAACCGCGTCATTCACGAGCATGTGGTCCTGTTGACGGTGGTGACCCGCGAGCAGCCGCGAATCGCCTCGTCCAAGCGGCTGACCGTCACTCCGGTGTGCGAGGGCATCGTGCGGCTGGTGGCGCAGGTCGGCTTCATGGAGAAACCGAACATCCCGGAGATTCTGCGGGAGGCCGAAGCGCACGGCGTGCCCTACGAACCCGAATGCACGACGTTCTTCCTGAGCCGGGAAGAACTGCTGCCGGGACGGCGCTCCGATCTGCCGCCGCTGCGCCGCAGGGCGTTCATGCAGATGGCGCGCAACGCGCAGGTGATTGCGGACTACTACGGACTGCCGCCCAGCCGAGTCATCGAAATCGGCACCCGGCTGGAAATCTAATCGGGCGGGCAATCGCCGCGGCGATCAGGGCGGCGGCCTGCAGATCAGGGTCTCGACCGCGCCGTCGCCCGCCACGATCAGGACGTCGGCGCGCCGCCGGGCGAACAGGCCGACGGTCACCACCCCCGCGATTTGATTCACGGCAGTTTCGAAAGCCGCCGGGTCGTCGAGCGCGCAGGTTGTGGACGTCCAGGATCACGTTGCCGTTGTCGGTGACCACGCCCTCGCGCCAGACGGGCTGGCCGCCCAGCGCCACGAGCTGGCGCGCGACGTAGGAGCGAGCCATCGGAATCACCTCGACCGGCAGAGGGAAGGCGCCCAGGGTGCTCGACCAGCTTGGAGTCGTCGATGATGCAGACGAACGCTTGCGAGGCGGCGGCGACGATCTTCTCGCGGGTGAGCGCGGCGCCCCCGCCCTTGATCAGACGAGCCGTTCCGGGTGGCTTCATCGGCGCCGTCGATATAGAGACTCAAGGTCGCCTGCAAAATTGAGATCCAGTTCCGGTATGCGCGCCGCCTCGAGCGCCTCGGAGGTTAGGCGCGAACTCGACACGGCGCCTTCGAGGCGTATTTTGCGGTATTTCAAGCGCTTCGATGAGCTGGGCCACCGTGGAGCCCGTACCTATCCCAAGCACCATCCCGTCCTCTACGTAGGCGAGAGCGGCTTCTGCGGCGCGACGTTTCTTTTCCAATGACACGAGAATTCCGAACCTCAAAAACAACTGTGCCCGCTTACGCGGGCACAGTTGATTACTTTCGAAGGCTTACTTTTTCTTAGCGGCCTTTTTCTTAGCTACCTTCTTCTTCGCCTTCTTTGCTTTCGCTGCCATGATAGAAACTCCGTTATCGGGTTAGTCCGGGGTCCGAGTATATACACGAATAATTAATTTACAAGCAATACGTCGCCCTTCTTGCGCGCCGATGTGCTAGCGATGTGAGCGGCCTCACTCAAGAGTGAGAACGAAATCCCAATCCTTCTTCGATACCGGCATCACCGACAGACGATTCCCACGACGCAGCAGAACGAAATCCTTCAGCTGCTTCGCAGCGTGCCGCCGCAGCTCATCGAGCGTGATGACGCGCTTGAGCTTGCGCACCAGCTTCACGTCGACGACGAACCAGCGGGGCGCATCCGCCTTGGAGTCGGCATCGTAGTGATGGTGTTTCGGATCGAAAGCGGTCTCATCCGGGTAGCCTTCCTTTGCAATGCTGACGATGCCGGCGATTCCCGGGACATCGCAGCTGGAGTGATAGAAAAACGCCAAATCGCCCTTTTTCATAGAGTCCCGCAGCATGTTGCGCGCCTGAAAATTGCGCACCCCGTCCCAAGCGGTGGTCTGTCTGGGCGCCGCCGCGAGAGTCGTCGATGCTGAAGCTGTCGGGTTCGGATTTCAGCAGCCAATGGTTCATGGGTCGCCCTTCAGGTAGTGCTCGAGTCCGGATTCCGTCGCCAGAGAATCCAGATTGATGTCCCAAGGATCGGCGAACTTGGATTGGGTGCGCTGGCAATCGAACGCGAGTCCGACCAGGCGGGGTCCCGGCCATCGGCCGCGACGGCGTCGAAACTCCAGCGCCCGATCGTAGAACCCGCCGCCCATTCCCAGCCGCCGACCTTCGGCATCCACGCCGACCAAGGGTATGACGATCAGGTTCATCCATCGAGGCGCAACAGGGCGAGCCCTGTGTTTGGGGACCGCGATCCCGAATGTGCCGGGTCGAGTCTTGCCGGAGAACGGATAGAAGCGGATCCGGCCCCTGCGCCGATCGACTATCACGGGCACGTACACGCGCACTCCCCTGCGCCGTGCCGCGTCCATCAATGCGGCGGTGTCCGCCTCCCGGTCGAACGGCAGATACAGCGCAATGCGCTTGCCGGAACTGAAAGCGGGCAATCCACCGACCGCCTTGGCGGCCAGTCTCGAGCGGCGGCCGTGATCGGCGGCGCTCAATGCGCGGCGCTGCGCGCGCAGTTGTTTACGTAGTTTCGCTTTCATCGAATGGAGATGGCGCTACCCGCAGATGCCGTTTTGGACCGTTGCTCCCGATCCTGAGCAACAGGTGGGGCTAACTGCGGCACTTAAGGCTTTCCGCTCGAGGCGGACTTGCACAATGTTGCCAGCAAGCAATGGCCCCTGGGGTTTACAAATTAGGGTCGAGAGGTAACCCGATCCGCATCGAACACCGCAGGCAGCGCCAAAATTAATCGCCCGGATGAAGAGCGCCTCAAAGTTCGAGCTGTCGGCCCTTCTCCAAAGCCGACTCTACGCGCTCGCGCAGGATACGCAAGCGCCCGCCGACGTCTGAATCGAGATGTGGTGTCACGGTTGCGGAATCTGAATCAACTCGTTCGCCATGTTGAGGGCGGCGATCACCGCGATGCGATCGAGTCCCACGACCTTGCCGCTGTCGCGGATCTCGCGCATTTTCATGTTCAGGAATTCGGCCGAATCGAGCAGATCGGAGCGCTCCTCGATGGGGCAGGTGATGTGATACTCCTTCTCGAGTATGCGCACGCTGACCCGCGCCTGATTGTCGCTCACGCCTGCTCCATCGATTTCAACCGGCCGATCATCGCCTCGACCCGCGCCCGAACTTGTTCGTTCTTTTGCAGCAGGCCGGCGCGTTCGGAGGTCAAGGTCTCCTGCCGCTGCCGCAGGGCGCGATTCTCCTCCTTGATCTGGCTGACGGTTACGATGAGGTCTTCAAGCCGCTTCTCCAGCCGTTTCAGTTCGAGGTCCACCGCTGATTTGGGATTGGCTTCGTTCATAGACGCACAATATAGAGCGCGACATTGGCGCAATGCAAAGGGCGATAGCGGGTCCCTACTGCGGTATTATTCGGCTCAAATGATGTCGGATATTCGATTCAAGGACTTCGAGGATGTCCTGGCGACGGCCGGCAGTCTGGCCGATGCCGCCGAGGCGCACGGTTCGTTGTGCGGCGCGCTGTGCTCGATGTCGCCCTACAAAATGCAAGACTGGGTCAACGAGATCCTTCCGGACGGCGCGGCCCTGTCCGACGAATCGGCGGCCATGATCGAAAGAGTGTTCACCGCGACCGCGACGTCCTTCGGCGAGCAGGGCATGGAATTCGAGCCCCTGCTGCCCGACGACGGGCAGCCGCTCAATGGGCGCGCCAATGCGCTTGCCCTGTGGTGCACCGGATTTCTCTATGGCCTTGGGACTGGACATATTTCCGATCTTGAGGCGCTGTCCGGCGATGTCGGAGAAATCGTGCGGGATTTCACCGAGATCTCGCGGGCGACCGGCGACGACGCGGAGGCCGACGAATCCAACGAACAGGCCTACGCCGAATTGGTCGAGTTCATCCGGGTCGCGGCCCAGGTCGTCTTCGAGGAACTTCTGCCGCTTCGCCGACAGGTCTACCCGGCGCAGCAGCGGCTGCATTGACCCATGGATCGCAAGGAGTTTGCGCGCCGGCGGCGGCAATTCATGCGCATCATCGGCAAGGACGCCATTGCGATCCTTGCTGCGGCACCGGTGCGCCACCGCAACGGCGACATCGAGTACGCCTACCGGCAAGACAGTCATTTCCACTACCTGTGCGGATTCCCGGAACCTGACGCCGTCGCGGTGCTGGTACCCGGCCGTCCTCAGGCCGAATACCTGCTGTTCGTCCGCGAACACGACGCGTTGCGCGAATCGTGGGACGGCGCGCGAGCGGGAACCGACGGCGCCGTCGAGCGTTACGGGGCCGACGATGCCTTTCCGATCGAGGACATCGATGAAATCCTGCCCGGATTGATGGAACATGCGCTCTCAGGTGTACTACTCCATGGGCACGCACCCGGAGTTCGATTCCCATGTCTTGAGCTGGGTCAACGGTCTGCGGGTACAGGCGCGTCAGGCCGCCGGCGCGCCCCACGAATTCGTGGCCTTACGGCACGTGCTCGACGACATGCGGCTCTACAAGAGCCGCGCCGAGCAGGCGAGCCTGCGGCGCGCCGCCCAGATCTCCGTGGGCGCGCATCGGCGCGCAATGCGCTTCGCACGGCCGGGGCGCATGGAGTACGAGGTCATGGCCGAGGTGCTGCACGAGTTTCGCTCCCACAACGCTGACATTTCCTACTATCCCATCGTCGGCAGCGGCGCCAATGCCTGTGTCATGCACTACCGCGACAACGATCAACCCCTGTGCGACGGCGACTTGCTGTTGCTCGATGCGGGTTGCGAGCATGACTACTATGCTTCGGACATCACACGCACCTTTCCGGTCGGCGGCCGCTTCTCGCCGCCGCAACGCGCGATCTATGAAATCGTGCTCGAGGCGCAGCTCGCGGCCATCGACAAGGTACGCTCCGGAAACCACTGGAATCATCCCCACGAGGCGGCCGTGCGTGCGATCACCCAGGGACTGGTCAGGTTGGGGCTGCTGCGGGGAAGGGTTGCAGCACTCATCAAAACCGAGGCGTACCTGCAGTTCTTCAGCCACCGCACCGGGCACTGGCTCGGGATCGACGTGCACGATGTGGGCGACTATAAAGTGGGCGGCGAATGGCGGGTCTTGGAGCCGGGGATGGTGCTCACCGTGGAGCCTGGAATCTACGTTCGACCCTCTGCGCGCGTGCCGAAAGAATTCTGGAACATCGGCATTCGCATCGAGGATGAAGTCCTGGTCACCGCCGCAGGCCCAGAAGTGCTGACCGCGGCGCTTGAAAAGACTCCGGAGGCGATCGAGGCCTTGGTGCAGGCCGCATGACCGAGACCACCTCGTCGGTATTCGACATCGCCATCGTGGGCGGCGGCATGGTGGGCGCCAGCCTCGCCGTCGCGCTGGCGCCGCTGGGGCTCAAGGTGGCGGTGATGGAAGCGGTTCCCCACGATTGCGCATCGCAGCCGAGCTTCGATGAGCGCACCACGGCGCTGTCGAACGGCAGCCGCCGTATTCTCGAGACCTTGGGCGTGTGGGCCGACGTGGCGGCGTGGGCGACGCCGATCCGCAAGATACACATCTCCGATCAGGGGCATTTCGGCTTTGCGCGCATCGATGCCGCCGACTTTGGCCTCGCCGCGATGGGTCACGTGGTGCCGAATCGTGTGCTGGGCCGGGCGCTCTGGTCGCGCCTCCTTGAAGCGGCAGCGACGGCGCCAAGAGGGGGGCGGCCTGCATATCCACTGTCCCGGGGAGGTTTCGCGCGTCACCGCCGGTGAGGACAGGGTCCAGCTTGCGATCGTGGAGCGCGGCGCCGCGGCGATGATCGATGCCAAGCTGGTGGTGGCCGCCGACGGCGTGCACTCGGCGGTGCGCAGCGCCTTCGGCGTGGACGCGCAGTTTCGAGACTACGAGCAGACCGCGGTCATCACCACGGTGCTGCCGCAACGCTTCCACGACAACGTGGCCTACGAGAGATTCACCGCCAGCGGACCCTTGGCGCTGCTGCCGCTCGAGGGGGGCCGCTGCACGCTTGTATTGACCTTGAGCCGAGCCACGGCGGAATCGGCCCTGGGGTGGTAGCGACGAGGAGTTTCTGGCCGAGCTGCAACGCCGATTTGGATTTCGATTGGGACGCTTCCTCAAGGTGGGCAGGCGGGTGCCTTATCCGCTCTCGCTCACTCGTGCGTCGCGCACCAGCGCGGGGCGCTGTGTCATCATCGGCAATGCCGCTCAAGGGTTGCACCCGGTCGCCGGGATGGGGTTCAATTTGGGATTGCGCGATGTGGCGACGCTCGCCGAACTCCTCGCCGAGCGGCGACATACGGTCAATTTCGACGCGGGGGCCTCAAGTTTGCTCGCCGAGTACGATGCGTGGAGGGCGGCCGACCGCGGCGGCGTCATCGCGTTCACCGACGGCCTGGTTCGGCTGTTCGCCAATCCCCTGCGCGTGGTGCAGCGGCTGCGCAACATGGGCCTCCTGGCGTTCGACCTGCTGCCTCCGGGCAAGGCCGCTTTGTCCGCCTTAAGCACCGGCGCCGCGGGCGGGGCGCGCGTGCCTAAGCTTGCGCGCGGCGTGGCCCTGCAATGAGCGCGCGCCAAACGCTCGACTTCGATGTGATCATCGTGGGCGCCGGCGTGATCGGCGCGGCGATGGCCGCCCTGCTGCTCAGGCGCAAGTTGAGCGAACCGGGGCGCGTGGCTCTGGTCGCGGACCGATTTGCGGCGGTCGCGCCGCCGGGCGCCGACTGGGATTTGCGAGTGTTCGCCTTGAGCCGCGCATCGGAGCGGCTGCTGCGCGCGTGCGGAGCTTGGCAATCGCTGCCGACGCAGCGCGTGCATCCGTACGAGCGCATGTGCGTATGGGATGCGAACGGCGAACCGGACGGGAAGGGGTCTCTGCGCTTCGACTGCGCGGAGATCGGCGAGCCTAATCTCGGATTCATCGTCGACGGACACGCCCTGCAATGGCAATGTCTGCACGCGGCGCGCACGGCCGGCGCCGTGCTGCTCGAGGGCGGCCTCGCAGCGGTGGCCGAAGGCCTCGCCCGCATCACCGTCAGCCTTACCGATGGCCGGGAACTGTCGAGTCAGCTGTTGATCGGCGCGGACGGACCGAAGTCGAGAACCCGAGCGCTTCTCGGCATAGAAACCGCCGGCCATGCCTATCACCAAGACGCGCTGGTGGCGCATGTACGCACCGCCAAGCCGCACGGCAACACCGCGTGGCAGCGCTTCCTCGGCACCGGTCCCCTGGCCTTCCTGCCGCTGTCGGACGGCCGCTCATCCATCGTGTGGAGCACGGCGCTACCCGAGGCGGCGCGCCTGCGCGCGCTCGATTCCGCGGCCTTCGGCGCCGCTCTGACGGCGGCGAGCGGTGAAGTCCTGGGGAATTGCGAATTGTCGAGCGAGCGCGCCGATTTTCCGCTACAGCTCCAATACGCCACGGAATACGTGCGCCCTCGCGCCGCATTGCTGGGCGACGCCGCGCATGTGGTGCACCCCTTGGCCGGGCAGGGCTTGAATCTGGGATTGCTCGATTGCGCCGCGCTCGCCGACGTTCTGGGCCGGGCCGGCGCCGGCGGCTTTTTCGGGGAGCATGCGCTGCTGCGGCGGTACGAGCGTTGGCGCCGCAGCGAAAATATGGCGGCGGCCGGCGTCCTGGACGCGATGGAGCGGTTGTTCTCGAGTGCCGATCCCGTGACCCGCGGCTTGCGCACGGCGGCGTTTCGCGCCGTGGACATGGCGCCGTTCATCAAACGCCGACTGGCGCAGCGCGCCTTAGGGTTGATCGGCGATGTACCGGCCTTCTTAAAGCACGGCTAACGACGGGTGAGACGCACCGCTTCGGGATGGCGCAGCGCAATGCGCATCGACCCCGTGGATTCGGCGCGTCGCCTAAATAATCCTATCGAGTTTGGCCGCGCAAATGAAATCGTTCTCGGACAGCCCGCCGATCGAGTGCGTCGAGAAGGTCACGTGGCAGTAGTCGTAGCCCACACCCAAATCCGGGTGATGATCCTCGATGTTCGCGATGTGCGCCAGCGCGTTGACGAAGCTCATGGTGCGGTAAAAATCCTTGAATTTGAGAGAGCGCGTCAGGCTCTTCGAGTCAGGGGAAATCTGCCAATCCGGATGCAGCTGCCTGCGCAGCTGTCTTGCCTGGTCCGGAGTCAGCGGCGGGACCCCGCCTTCGCAGGGCAGGCACTTCCTGGCGGACAGTTCCTTCACGATCTCTCCTAAGGATTCCTCGCGTAGGTGCGCTCGATGTAGCGCTCGACCAGTTCCTGGAACTCCTCGGCGATCCGTTCGCCCTTGAGCGTCACGGTTTTTGCGCCGTCCTCATACACCGGCGCGACCGGGTTCTCTCCGGTGCCCGGCAGGCTGATGCCGATGTTGGCGTGTTTGCTCTCGCCGGGACCGTTGACGACGCAGCCCATCACGGCCACGGACATGTCTTCGACGCCGCTGTGCCGCTTGCGCCACTCCGGCATGCGGTGCCGGATGTGATTTTGGATCTTCTGAGCGAGTTCCTGGAAATAGGTGCTGGTGGTGCGGCCGCACCCGGGGCAGGCGATCACCATCGGCGTGAACGCGCGCAGTCCCATGGTCTGGAGTATCTCCTGGGCGACGATCACTTCCTGAGTGCGGTCACCGCCCGGTTCGGGGGTGAGGGAGACGCGGATCGTATCGCCGATGCCTTGCTGGAGCAGCACGCCCATCGCAGCCGTGGATGCCACGATGCCCTTGCTGCCCATTCCTGCCTCGGTGAGCCCCAGGTGCAGAGGATAGGTGCAGCGCGCCGCCAGGTTGCCGTAGACCGCGATCAGGTCCTGCACGCCGCTGACCTTGGCGCTGATCACGATCATGTCGGACTTGAGGCCGAGGCTTTCCGCGCGCTTGGCGCTATCCAGCGCCGACACCACGATGGCTTCGCGCATCACCTCGATGGCCGCGAGCGGCGCCGCGAGCTTCGAATTCTCGTCCATCATGCGGGTGAGCAGATCCTGATCCAGGCTCCCCCAATTCACGCCTATACGCACCGGCTTTGAATACTTGCAGGCGGTTTCGATCATTTCCGCGAATTGCGGATCGCGCTTGCTGCCTCGGCCGACATTGCCGGGGTTGATTCTCAATTTGGAGAGCGCCTGCGCGCAGGCCGGGTGCGCTTTCAGCAGCTTGTGGCCGTTGAAGTGAAAGTCGCCGACCAAGGGGGTGCGCACGTTCATGGCGTCAAGGCGGTCGCGGATGTGCGGCACAGCCGCGGCGGACTCGTCGTTGTTGACCGTGACCCGCACCAGCTCTGATCCGGCCCGCGCCAGTGCTTTGACCTGCGACACCGTGCCCTCGATATCCGCGGTATCGGTGTTGGTCATGGACTGCACGACGATCGGGGCCTTGCCCCCGACGGTCACCGCTCCCACCTTTACTCCAAGGGAGATTCTTCTGGAAATCATCCGCCGATTATACCAGGGGGACGCCTTTGGGCACGCGCACCACCACGGTGCCGGCGATCTTGTCGTGCCAGGCCTGATTGTTCTCGTCGAACGCTATCCAGAAAAACCCGAGACCGACCACCGCCAGGGACAGGAAGCAGCCGAGTGCGCGCACGATGGCGGTTTCCCAGTCGACAACTCGACCGTCCAGGCGCACGACACGCAAATCGAACACAATGCCGCCGATGGTGGAGCCGCGCAATTTCCACATCACCGCTCCGTAGGCGCCCAATGCGATGAACTCAAGGTCGTGCGCGTGCAGAACGCCCAAGAGAATACTGACCAGAAGAATATCGAGCAGCAGCGCCGCCATGCGAACCCAAAAGCCGGCGCGGGGCAACGCCGCCGTGATCGGCTGCGCCGCGGGAGCCGCGGGAGCCGCGGGAGCCGCCGGAGCCGCCGGAGCCGCCGGAGCCGCGGCCGCGCCTGCGGCCACCCCGGGGGCCGCGGCCTCGGCAGAAGCCGCCGCCTCTGCGGGAGCCGCGCCCGCAGCCGATGATGAGGCTGAGAATGCCGGGCCGGGCGCCGCCGCGGCGGCCGAAGCCGGCCCTTCGCCGGCCGTCGCAGCGGCAGCAGGCCGGGGTGAGGCGGCTGAGCCGCCAGGACCCTCCCTGGCGGCCCGGTTTGCGCGCAGCGCCAGGATCAAGGTGTAGACCACCGCGCCCAATCCCAGGAAGCCGAGAAGCTTGTAGACCAAGAAACCCAGAATCGGCACCACGTAAAGGACCAACACCACAATGCCGCCTACGATCACGGCGACGGCCGGGTGGGCCGCGGTATCCGCAGCCGATTTACGCGTGATTCGGCCGCCCAGCCACGCCAGCATGACCGCCTTGCCGAACAGACCGGCGCAGAGCAGCGCGAATACGACGAAGGGCACCGCCGCGATGCCGATCACCGTGACGCACAACAACACCACCAGCACGGGAGTGAGCAGCGCGGCACTCAAGCCCGCGAGGACGGTGTGACCCGGTTGGGTCTCGAACGTGCGTATGCACCTAGAAAGCCCCTCCCGAAACAGCAGCGCAAGGACCACATAGAGGGCGAGACAGGCGAGCGCCAGCTCCCATGCCCAGCCCAGCCCGTGCGCGAAGGCCAGCGGCCGCCCATACAGCAGGCAGTGACGCACCCAGGCGTGCAGCCAGCTGAAACTGCCGATATCGCCGCCGAGAATGTTCTGGACGGTGCCATGGACCGCGGCGGCAGGGTCGCGCCGCACGCTGCCGCCGACGACCACGGCGTCGCCGCCGATATCCGCATGCGGTCCGAGGTCCAAATCGCCCAGCACCGTGACCGTGTCGCCGTCGACCTTGCCGTCGATGATGGAGTTGCCGAGAACGGCGACGGCACTGTCGCGCACCCGTCCGGTGACCCGCGTATCGCCGAGAATCGAGACGACGTCGCCGGCGTCGCCGTCGCTGCTCGAGGAGCCGAGCACCGACACGACGGTGTCGGCCGTTTCTCCCTGTCCCAGAGTCGAATCGCGGCCGAAGTTGAACAAATCGTCGCCGCCTCTGCGGCGGCCATGCCCGCGGTGACGCGCAGTCCAATCGTCGGAGGGCTCGGGCGTCTGCTCGGTAGAAGCCGGTGCTGCGGAGGCCGCGGTGTCGCCGGCCGCGGGTGGTTCCGCCGCCGTTGCCGCCCTGGTGCCGAGCAAGCCGATCAGCGCCAGCGTCGCCGCCGACAGCAGCGTGAGAGATATGAATCGTCGAAGCGTAAAGGTATTCATGAGATTGAGATCACCTGCTAGGCTGAAGGAAGAGCGTGCGGTACACGGCGGCGCCCAACCCGAACAAAACTGCATACAGCACCGCGCAAACCGCGATGCCCTCGTAGGCCCAGGTCGGGGGCGCCGTGCGCGCCAGCAGCGCAAGCAGATTCCCCGCCGCCGATGCCAGCACCGCCACATCGCGCGCCCATGACAGCGGCAACAGGCCGGATTCACGCAGAGAATGGATGCCTGCCACGGCGACCGCGCCCTCCAGGAACGCCAGCCTGATGAGACCGGCGCAGATCACGACGAAGACCGCGCGCGCGAGTGCCGGCCAATGCCCGAAGCTGCTGCGCCACCAGGGGAGCGCTGCGCGGCGCGCCAGCTCGCCCAACACGCGGTTTTCGAGCGTCGCCGGCGCCCTGCGAAGCGGCAAATCCTTCATCGCCCGCCGCACGATCCGTTCCAATTCGTCCCAAGACTCGTTCTGGTTCATATCAGTTTTCCAGGCTGCCGCCGGTGATGCCGCGGGCTTCAAGCAGGGGCAACAGGGCCGTACGGGCGCGCCATATGTCGGTTTTGATCTTGCCGATTGAGACATGGAGTTTGGCAGCGATCTCCTCGTAGGACAGTTCCTCGAAGTGATAGAGCGCCAAGGGCACGCGTTGATGCTCGGGGAGCTGGCGCAGTGCGCCGTCGATGAGCGCGCGGCGCTGCTCCGCGCTCAAGTCCGCGAGGAGTGTGTCCGGCTGGGGCGGCCCCAATTCAGGTGCCGACGGCTCCTCGTCCGCATCGGCCGAGCGCAGTTCGGAGAACATGCGCCAGCGCTTGCGGTAGCGGCTCAAATGATTGAGGGCCAAATTGGTGGCGACGGTCTTCAGCCAGCCTCCCGCCGTCGGGCTGGCGCGAAGATCGCCGAAATGCTCGTAGGCTCTCAAGAACACCTCCTGCGCGATATCCTCCGCTTGCCCGTCATTGCCCGCCAGGCGGGCAGCAGTGGAAAAAACCATATCCTCATACGCACGCATGAATGCCGTGAACTCGGTTGAGCGGTCGGAGCCGGTGGATGGATGTTGCACGGGAGTGTGTTCGTTTAGACTCAAAACACCGCCGGCAGGGAAAAGTTGCAGGCTCCTTAGGGCCGCTCGAGGCGATGCGTCAGATTGATTTTGACCGTCGGCCACTCGCTGTCCAGAATGCTGTAGGCGCAGGTGTCGCGCAGGGTGCCGTTCCTCCCGATCTGGTGCTGCCGCAATATCCCGTCCAATTTTGCTCCCAATCGCTCGATGGCGGCACGGCTCCGGTGATTGAAGAAATGCGTGCGGAACTCCACGGCGATACAGTTGAGCCGCTCGAAGGCGTGCGTCAGAAGCAGCAGTTTGCACTCGGTGTTCAACGCGCTGCGCTGCACGCGTTTGCGGTACCACGTCGAGCCGATCTCCACGTGCCGGTTGACCGCATCGATGTTCATCAAGGTGGTCATGCCCACCGCCTGTCCGGAGGGTTCATCGACGACGGCGAAGGGAATCATCGAACCCCGCTCCTGCAATGCCAAGCGCCGGTCGATTTCAGCGCGCATGCCGTCCGGTGCGGGAATGGAGGTGTACCAGAGCTGCCACAGTTCGCCGTCCTTCACCGCCTCGACCAGGTCGTCGTGATGCGAGGCCGCCAGCGGCACCAGCGAGACATGCCGCCCGTGCAAAGTCACAGAATCTGTAAAACCCATGGCTCGTCCTTGGCGAATGAAGCGATTCGAAACGGCGCTGTGTGAATGCCAGTCGGCATAATACGGGAATGGCCGATCGAATCATTTATTCAACCGGGGTGGGTGCCCTCTGTCCCAACTGCCGCAGGCCGGTGCGTGAATGCGTGTGCCCCAAGGGGGTCCCCGGTGCCGCCAAACCCGCCGCCGTGCGCGTGGGCCGCGAGGTCAAGGGCAGGGCGGGCAAGGGGGTGACGACGGTCACGGGACTGCCGCTGCCGTCCAATGACCTCGAAGCCTTGGCCGCCGGGCTGAAGAAGCGCTGCGGATCAGGGGGCACCGTGCGCGACGGCGTCATCGAGATTCAGGGAGACCATCGCGATGCGATCGTCGCGCAGCTGATCAAGCTCGGCTGGCCGGCGAAGAAGTCGGGCGGATAGCCCCGGCCCATTCGGCGCGGCGCCCGCAGCGGGATCGGCGTTGGTGTATGATGCGCGCATCGCGATAAGAGCTGTCTGGAGAGAGTCCTCATCTTTGGGACCGCCGAAGGCGCAACCGCCCGGAAACGCTCAGGCACACGAACGGCAGACTCTGGCGATCTCTGGAGAGCGGTCGCGCATCCACGGCGATCCACCGAAGGGGAGCAGCGCTCATGCGGGCGCGCGATCTCTCAGGTTCAAGGGACAGAGGGGCATGGCACGCGAGTGCCGGTGTCGCTTCGTACTTTCGCCGTGAGGTTGCGATGGGCTTGAAGACCGCGCTCTACGACACGCATGTCCTTGCGGGCGCAAAAATCGTCGACTTCGGCGGCTGGGAAATGCCGCTGCACTACGGATCGCAGATCGAGGAACACCACGCGGTGCGCAGGGACGCGGGCATGTTCGACGTGTCGCACATGGGCGTGGTCGATCTGAAGGGCGCCCGGGTGGTTGAGTTTCTGCGGTATCTATTGGCCAACGACGTCGGGCGTTTGAAATCTCCCGGGAAAGCGCTGTATACCTGCATGTTGCTGCCCAGCGGCGGCGTGATCGACGATCTCATCGTCTACTTCCTGTCGGATACCTGGTTTCGCCTGGTGGTCAACGCGGGAACCCGCGACAAGGATCTCGAGTGGATCCGCCGGCACGCACTGCCCTTCGCCGTGAACGTCGTCGAGCGCGGTGACTTGGCCATGATCGCGATCCAGGGCCCGAACGCGCGGGAGAAAACACTGGCGGCGCTGGCGGCACTGGGGCAGGGGCCTTTAGGGCGCGCCGCTGCGCTGACTCTCGCGCCCTTCTTCGGCGCGCAGTTCGATTCATGGTTCATCGCGCGTACCGGCTACACCGGCGAGGACGGATTCGAGGTCATGATGCAGGCAGAGGCTGCCGCCAAGACCTGGGATGCGCTGCGCGGACAGGGCATTCATCCCGCGGGCCTTGGCGCAAGGGATACCCTGCGCCTGGAGGCAGGGATGAACCTGTACGGCAACGACATGGATGAAAACCACCATCCCTTGGAGTCGGGGTTGACCTGGACGGTGGCGTTCGAGCCCGCCGATCGCGATTTTCTCGGGCGCAGAGCGCTCGAAGGCCTGCGCGGCGGCGGCGGTCCGGAACTCGTCGGCCTGCTCCTCGAGGAGCGCGGCGTGCTGCGCAGTCATCAGAGGATCATGCCCTCCGGCGAAGTGACCAGCGGAACCTTTTCACCGACCTTGAATCGTTCCATTGCGCTCGCGCGCGTGCCTAAAACTGCCGCATCGCCGGTGCAGGTCGAGATACGCGGCAAATTGCATGCTGCGCGTATCGTCAAGCCGCCGTTCGTGCGGCACGGGAAGGCATTGCTTCAGGATTAGCCGGGGGGAGTTACATTGAGCAACATACCGAGCGATTTGCGATACACCAAGAGCCACGAGTGGGTGCGCTTAGGGGAGAGCGGGTCGGTGGATATCGGCATTTCCGAGCACGCACAGAGCGCGCTCGGCGATTTGGTATTCGTCGAGGTTCCGGAGGTGGGGCGCACGGTGAAGGCGGGCGAGGCCTGCGCCGTGGTCGAATCCGTCAAGGCGGCATCCGACGTCTACAGTCCGGTGAGCGGCAAGGTCACCGCCAGCAATTCGGCGCTGGCGGCGCAACCGGAACTGCTCAACCAGGACCCTTATGGGGCCGGGTGGATGTTCCGCGTGCAGACGAGCTCAGGCCTGGAGGACGGCGCGCTCATGAGCGCGGCGGACTACGCGAAATACCTGGCCGACGAAGCCCATTGAGGATAGCGACATGGCATTCATTCCTCACACGCAAGACGACATCGCCCGCATGCTGGCGGTCATCGGCGTGCAGTCGATCGACGATCTGTTCGACGAGATACCCCGCGAGCTGCGAGCGGGCGCGCTCGGCTTGCCGACGGCGCTCGGAGAGATGGAGCTTGGGCGCCTGATGACGGTGCGGGCGGCGGCCGACGGGCGGCCGTTGAATTTCATCGGGGCGGGGGCCTACGAGCATCACATCCCCGCGCCCGTGTGGGCCATCACTATGCGCGGCGAGTTCTATTCCGCGTACACGCCCTACCAGGCGGAGGCGAGTCAGGGCACCCTGCAATTGATCTATGAATATCAATCGATGATGTGCGCGCTGACCGGAATGGAAGTGTCGAATGCATCCATGTACGACGGCGCCTCGGCCCTTGCGGAGGCCTGTCTCATGGCGGTACGCGCCAATCGCGCCGCTAATTCGCGGCGCATTCTCGTGCCGCGCGCG
Source organism: uncultured Gammaproteobacteria bacterium (assembly GCA_963702735.1). Classification (GTDB taxonomy): domain Bacteria; phylum Pseudomonadota; class Gammaproteobacteria; order Steroidobacterales; family Steroidobacteraceae; genus Bog-1198. The sequence continues at coordinate 447,332 of CAVPDW010000008.1, forward strand.
GTGAATCCCACCTACACGCAAGTGGCGCAATCGATCGCGGGCAATCAAGGCATCGTGTTCGAGGCCGTGGATTACGACCGGGCGGCGGGCCGCACGCTGCTCGAGGCCCTTGAGCCCTATAGCGGCCAGGATGTCACCGCGCTGGTGGTGCAGCAGCCGAATTTCTTCGGCTGCCTGGAAGAGGTCGACCGGCTGACCGATTGGGCCCATCGAAACAAGATTCTCCTGATTGCGGTGGTCAACCCCATCTCGCTGGCATTGCTGAAAGCCCCCGGCGAGTGGGGTGCGCGGCATGACGGAATTCAAGGCGCAGACATCGTCTGCGGCGAGGGCCAGCCGCTCGGCGTGCCCTTGTCGGCGGGCGGGCCCTACTTCGGATTCATGACGACGCGCATGCAGTACGTGCGGCAAATGCCCGGGCGAATCGTCGGACGCACCGTGGATGTGGAAGGGCGACCGGGATTCAGTCTGACCTTGCAGGCGCGCGAGCAGCATATTCGGCGCAGCAAGGCCACTTCGAACATATGCACGAATCAAGGCCTTCTGGTGACGGCCGCGACCATCTATATGTCGCTGCTGGGCGCCGCAGGCCTGGAACGAGTGGCCGCGGCCAGCATGCAGCGCACGGCCGATTTGGCGGCGGCCCTGGGCAAAATCGCGGGGGTCAGGCAGGCCTTTTCGGCGCCGCGCTTTCATGAAGCGGTCTTGATCCTGGACCGCCCGGTGGCGCCTGTGCTCAGCGCGCTTTCGCGCCGGGGGATTTTCGGAGGTCTCGACCTCACCGATCGCTACCCTGAACTGGGGAGCGCCCTTCTGGTATGCGCCACCGAAACCAAACTGGCCGAGGATATCGACGCGTATACGCAAGCTCTGGCCGACGTCATGAATTCGTCGCGCGCCGCGGCCTGAGTACGCAACGCAGGGGGAGGAACAATGGCCGATTTGCAAGCGAGAGAGCCTCTGATATTCGAACTGAGCAAGCCGGGGCGTGGGGCCGTCACGCAATACCCGCCGCGAGTCGCGGGCTGCGCCGAAATTCCAGCGCACTTGCGCCGCGCCGTGCCGCCGCCGCTGCCCGAGGTTTCGGAGCTGCAGGCGGTGCGCCATTTCACCAGGCTTTCGCAGATGAATTTCTCCATCGATACGCACTTCTATCCTCTCGGCTCCTGCACCATGAAGTACAACCCCAAGGCATGCAACAGCTTCGCCATGCTGCCGGAGTTTCTGGGCAGGCACCCGCTCGGCCCCGAGCCGCAGGGTTTCATGGCGTGCATGTACGAGCTGCAAGAGATGCTGCAGGAGATCACCGGCATGCAGGCCGTGAGCCTCACGCCAATGGCGGGCGCGCAGGGCGAGTTCGCGGGAGTCGCCATGATCCGCGCCTATCACCGCGCGCACAACGATCCGGGGCGCACGGAAATCATCGTGCCGCAGGCCGCGCACGGAACCAATCCGGCCACCGCTGCGATGTGCGGTTGTACGGTCAAGGAGATTCCCTGCGATGCGAACGGCGACGTCGACATCGAGGCGTTGACGGCCGCAGTCGGCCCCGCGACCGCCGGCATCATGCTGACGAATCCCTCCACATTGGGGGTGTTCGAGCACAAGATTGCAGAAGTCGCGCGCATCGTGCATGAAGCAGGCGGGCTTCTGTACTACGACGGCGCCAACTTGAATGCCATCCTGGGCAAGGTTCGCCCGGGAGACATGGGTTTCGACGTCATACACATGAATCTGCACAAGACCTTCTCGACCCCGCACGGCGGAGGCGGACCCGGTTCCGGGGCGGTCGGCGTCGGCGCGCGCCTGCGGCCGTTCTTACCGCTGCCGATTGTCGGCAAGGAGGGAGCGAGATTCCGCTGGTTGACCGAGCGCGAGTTGCCGCAGTCCATCGGACGGCTGTCGGGTTTCATGGGCAACGCAGGAGTGAACCTGCGCGCCTACGTCTACATGCGTCTGCTCGGCCGCGAGGGCATGGTGCGCGTGGCGGAATTCGCCGCGCTCAATGCGAATTATCTGATGAAGCGGCTGCAGGCGGCGGGCTTCGAGGCGGCCTATCCCACGCGCCGCGCCAGCCACGAATTCATCATCACCTTGAAGGGGGAAAACCGCTTGTACCAGGTCACCGCCATGGATGTGGCGAAGCGGTTGCTGGACTACGGCATTCACGCGCCGACCACGTATTTCCCCTTGCTGGTGCCCGAGTGCCTGTTGATCGAGCCCACCGAGACGGAGACCAAGGAGGAACTCGACCATTTTTGTGACGCGATGATGGCGATACGGCGGGAAATGGAACAAGAGCCCGAGAAACTCTCTTCGGCTCCGCATACAATGCCGGTGCGGCGGCTCGACGACGTACGCGCAGCGAAACAACTGGATTTGGCATGGAAACCCGCCGCTTGAATGAGCGATAGAATCAAACCGACCGGATTTACGCGGCTGCTGCGCGCCTTCGGCTATTCTTTCCAAGGATTTCGCTACACCTGGCGCGAAGAGGCGGCGTTTCGACAGGAAGTGGCCTTGTCGCTCCTGGTGGTTCCCGCGGGCCTGTACTTCGGCCGTTCGGGCATCGAGCGCGCCCTGCTGGTCAGCCCCATGCTGCTCATCCTGGTCGTCGAGATTCTCAACAGCGCGGTCGAGGCGGTGGTCGACCGTTCCGGTACCGAGCGCCACCCGCTGGCGGGCATGGCCAAGGACATGGGGTCCGCCGCCGTGATGCTGAGCTTCGCCCTGTTAGGAACCGTATGGCTCCTCGTATTGTCCGATCACGGGCACTGATTGCTATTCAACCCCCAAGGATCGGCATGACCCGTAGCGCAATGCTTCTGTCAGCGTTGGTGTTGTCCGCCTCCCGCGTCCTCGCGGCCGCGCACCCCGCAGCCGTGCCCGTGCCGGCGCCCGGCATTCCGATCTCGCCCGCCAGCTGGGCCCAGACTCTGGAGAGAATCGCGAGCGGCGTCGTCACCATACAAATCGACTGTCCGCGCGCCTTCGACACCGAATGGAACACGACTGCTCAGGCCACCGGCTTCGTCATCGACGCCAAGCGCGGTCTCATCTTGACCAATCGGCACGTGGTGACGCCGGGACCGGTGACCGCCCAGGCCATCTTCTTGAATCGCGAGGAGGTGCAGCTGTATCCCGTGTACCGCGATCCCATCCACGACTTCGGCATCTATCGCTACGATCCGGCGAAACTCAAGTTCATCCAGCCCGCCGAATTGCCGCTCTATCCGGCGGGCGCGATCATCGGCCGGGAAATTCGCGTGGTGGGCAACGACGCCGGCGAGCAACTCTCGATACTGGCCGGCACTCTGGCGCGCCTCGATCGAGAAGCGCCGGAATACGGCTACGGCAAGTACAACGATTTCAATACCTTTTACTATCAAGCCGCCTCCAGCACCTCCGGCGGCTCCTCGGGGTCGCCGGTCATCGACATCGAGGGCAGGGTGGTGGCGCTCAATGCCGGCGGTGCGACAGGCGCCGCCTCGAGCTTCTATCTGCCGTTGACGGCCGTGACGCGCGCCCTCAAGTACATCGAGGCCGGCAAGCCCGTGCCGCGCGGGACTCTGGAGACAGTGTTCAAGTACACACCCTACGATGAACTGCGCAGGCTGGGGCTCGATCCCGACACCGAAGCGCACATGCGCAGCGCCTACCCGAAATTGACCGGCATGCTGGTGGCGGAAGACGTGCAGCCGGGCTCGGTTGCCGACGGCGTGCTCGCGCCCGGCGACATCCTCGTGGCCATCGACGGCAAGCCGATACCTGAATTTTTCGCGCTCGAGGACGTGCTCGACGGACATGTCGGCCGGCAGATCAGCGTCGAGGTGCGGCGCGGCCGCGAGACTCTTCGCCATGCGCTCACCGTGCAATCGTTGAGCAGCATCACGGCGGACGAATACATCGAATTCGGCGAAGCGGTGGTGCATACGCTCTCCTATCAGCAGGCACGGCATTTCAACGTGCCCATCAAGGGAGTGTATGTTGCGAATCCCGGCTATGTGTTCGGCAGCGCAGGAATCCCGCGCGCCGCACTGATCAGCTCCTTCAACGGCAAGAAGGTCGAGAATCTCGCGGATTTCGAGTCCGCGCTCGCAGATCTCGCCGATGGCGCGCGCGCGCCGGTGCGGTACGTGACCCTGGAGGATCCGCGCGCGCCGCAATTGAAGGTCATACGCATGGACCGGCGCTGGTTCCCGGCGCGCAAGTGCAAGCGCGACGATGTGCTCGGAACCTGGCCCTGTGTCGGCATCAACCCCGGACCCGTGCCGAGCGCCGTGAAGCCCGCCTCGACGCAATTCTCCAGGACCGGCGATGCGCGCATCGATCGGCTGGCGCCGTCGCTGGTCATGGTGAACTTCGACATGCCGTACTCGGTGTCCGGCGTCACCGAGAAGAACTACCACGGCACGGGCGTCATCGTGGACGCCGAGCGGGGGCTGGTTGCAATCGATCGCAACACGGTGCCCATCGCCATGGGCGATGTACGGATCACATTCGCCGGCACCATCGAAGTGCCGGGCAAAGTCGTGTTCATTCATCCGCTGCACAATCTGGCGGTGGTTTCCTACGATCCGAGGTCCATAGGCACGACGCCCGTGCGCGCCGCGACCCTGCTCACCAAGCCGCTGGGCGCCGGGGACGATGTGTGGGTGGTGGGCATGCGCGCCGACTCGAAGATCTTGTCGCAGAAGACCCAGATATCGAGCGTCGACGTGGTGTCGTTTCCGCTATCGCGCACCCTGCGCTTTCGCGACAGCAATCTGGAGGCGGTGAGCCTCATCAATCCCCCGGGCGACTATGACGGGGTGCTGTCGGACGACAAGGGCAATGTGCTCGCCCTGTGGTCGAGCTTCGCATTCGAGTCGCAGCGCGAGCTCGAACAGGTCAATCGCGGCATGCCGGCGGAGCTGGTGTCGGAAATGCTGGGCGTGGTCGCCGATGGGAAGCCGCTGTATTCCTTCGAGGCTGAGTTCGACGTGCAGTCCCTCGCGGGCGCGCGGGAACTCGGGTTGCCGGATGAGTGGGTGCGGCGCTTCGAGGAGCACAATCCGCAGCGCCGGCAGGTGCTCGGCATCGACCGATTGGTGGCGGGTTCTCCCGCCGCCGCCCTGCTCGAGCCCGGCGACCTGCTGCTCGCCATCGACGGCAAGGTGGTGAATCGCTTCCGCGAGGTCGAGCGCGCGGTGCAGAAGCCGCAGGTCCGGTTGAGCGTTTGGCGCGACGGCGCCGAAAAGACCCTGCAGCTCAATACGGTGCCCTTGGACGGCCGCGATCTGGATCGGGTGCTGATATGGGCGGGCGCGACTCTACAGGCACCGCACCGCGCCTTGGCGGCGCAGCGCGGCATCGCTCCCTACGGCGTCTTCGTGTCGTTCTTTTTCTACGGCTCGCCTGCCACCCACTACGGACTGTATGCGGGGCGCCGCATCACCGAAGTGGACGGGCAACCCACCGCCGATCTCGATGCCTTCATCAAGGCGGTCGGCGGCAAGCCCGACCGTGCCTCTCTGCGCTTGAAGACGGTGAGCTGGAACGGCCAGACCGACGTGATCACTCTGAAGCTCGATAAGCATTACTGGCCGGCCTACGAGCTCGACCGGCAGAAGGACGGCAGCTGGATGCGCAAGTCGCTCGATCCGCCGGAGGTTACCGCTGCGCTGGCGCCTTGAGTGTGCAAGTGCGCGCACCGGCTCGGCAGCAGCCGTTTGTCCCTTACTAAGGTAAAATAGCCGGTATGGACTTGACGTATTTCGCCCGGAAATACATCTGGTGGCAAACACCGGACAGTGCGTCCGCGAACCCTCACCGCATCTTTGCGCAAGTGATGAATATTGGAACTTTCGAGGACGCCCGAGCGCTGCTAAAGCACGCGGGCGAGGCGCAATTGAGGCAGGTGCTGCAAGAGGCGCGCCCGGGAGAGTTTTCGGAGCGCTCCTGGCACTACTGGCATCTGGTTCTCGGAGCGGCGAGGTTGGATGCGATCCCACCGTTGCCAGTTCGGCGATTTGCGTGAAATCTTTCCCTCGTCTGGACATGCTGCCGCCTGAACAGCGGCGGCTTTGGCCGAAACTGGCGCAGGTGGGCGACGAAGCGTTCGTACTTTATGGGGGAACCGCCGTCGCACTGTATTTGGGGCATCGCGAGTCGATCGACTTCGATTTCTTTACTGACCAAACGTTCCTTCCGGAACAATTGCTGGAAAAATTCCGTTTTCTCAGGGGAGCAGAGGTTCTGAGGACGCAGCGCGACACTCTCACCGTTTTCGCCCCGACCGACAGAAACGACTCGCCTGGGATAAAAATGTCCTTCTTCGGCGGCTTCGAGTTCGGCAGGTTGGCTGATCCGGAGCGCACGCCCGACGGGAGTCTGGAAGTCGCGTCCCTTCAAGATCTGCTGGCGCACAAACTGAAAGTTCTATTGCAGCGCATTGAGATGAAGGACTATCTCGACATCGACGCGTTACTTCGGAACGGCATGGATTTGGCTCAAGGTTGCGCTGGAGCGCGCGCTATGTTCGCCGCGTTCTCGCCGCAGGAATGCCTGAAGGCGCTGACCTATTTCAACGATTCATCCCTCCAAGCTTTGTCGGTACCACTGAGGCAACGATTGGTCACTGCTGCCGCGGGAGTCAATTCGATTCCGGACGTGAAGGTGAAATCCAAACACCTCAGTATGCGGCGCTGAGAAATAGCAGGCACGCGAGCGATGGCTGAAAGAGAATGGCGCGGGCTTGGAGGCCATCGAAATCAGGGTGCCCGACTGATCCCGGACCGGAGCCCCCTCCGGTCCGGGAATCGACGTCACCGAAATGATTTCACCGCCGGTCGTCGCCATCGTCTTCGGGAGCGAACGCCACTCCGCGAAACACTTCGCCCGCCTTGGCCCTGCGCAGGGTCACGAAACGACCCAACCACGCGTGATGCTTGTCATCCGCCGGCAGGGTGGTGGCGTCCAGCCGGTCGGTGACCTTCACCAGCAGATTCGGATCCGCTCCCTGATCCCCGCTGGTGCTGACTGTTGAAGTCACCGCATAAATGCTCACCAGACCGTCGCGATCGACCTGACCCGTGAGGTTGCGGCAGCCGTCCGTTGCCGGATCGAAGGACGCCGGGTAGTCGGGTACGGCGTAGGGTACTCCGATGTTCAAGCCGTTCTGTAGGACGTAATCCATGTGCCAGGTGCCGTTCAGCAGGCTCCATTTCTGCACGCCTGCGGTGGCGAGCGTGGCCGCGTCTGCGACATTGCCGTCGACCGCGGGGCTGACCAGGTTCCCGTCGCCCTCATCGCAAATGTACAGGGTCTTGTCATCGGCGAACCAAATGCCGAACGGAAATGCCACGGGGGTCGCCGCGCCGGTGGAGGAGAGGCCGCTGGCCAGGGTATTGGGAAACCCCGGCAGGATGGTGATCGGCAGCGCCGCAAGGGCCGCCGTGTCGCCGCTCGGCAGAACGCCCGTGTTACCCACCTGGTACACGGTATTGATGCCGTTACCACCGCTGCCTTTGGTCACGTACAGGGTGTTGCCGAAGATGGTCACGCCGCGGAAATTGTCATCCTTGCCGGCTTTGTCCGCTGCATAGGGCAGACCGGTGGACGGCTCTATGACCTGGCTGATCTCGAAATCGCCTATCTTGGCGATGTTGGGCGGCACCGGCGGTGCCTGACCCGGAACGAGCAGCTCGGCACCGCTGGCATGGATGAGTTCCTGGCCGACGATGGTGGTCGTGGTCTGCTTCTTCGACAGATTCCCGCTGTTGTCATTGCCGACCAGGTAGTAGAGGCCGTCGCTCCCCTTGATGGCGCCGCGGCCATTGTCGCCGCTGTAGGCGTTGCCATCGGTGACCATAAGATGGCCATGTGCATCCACTTCGGCCACCGACCGATAGTACTGACCGACCGCTGCGTTCGTCGGGTCGATGAGGCCGGGCGTATTGCCGTTGGACACATCGAACACGTTCACCGCGGTGGGGAACCCGGGACCGCCCCGATAGCCCATGAAGGTGATCGATTTTCCATCCACGGAGCGGTTCACGGCCAATTCTGATTTGGAACTGAAGCTGGTCACAATCTGATCCGTCGGGATGGGCAATGAATCCAGCAGGCGGCCGTCGGTGGTCAGATTGTCGAGAAAGATCGGGGAAGTGATGCCGAAGTGGCCGTCCGCCGCGGCGTTGTTGAACACGGTGGGATATGTGCCGTCGGCAATGGGAGTGGCGCACGTCACCGCCACCGGTGTCGTGCCTCCGGCCACCAGCGGTACGTTCACCGTGCCGGCCACGCAGCCGGGCGGCAGCAAAGTGACGCCGGGTACCAGCAAAGAAGGTGTCCCCACATATACGCTGCGGCTGAGCACCAAGGTATCGGGGATGAATTTGAACCCGCCGAAATGATGGTCGTCCGCTTGGGCCGAGCCTGCCAGCGCAACGGCCACAGCCAATGCAAGTGATGCTCTATTCACGCGACTCTCCTCGAATTTTGGATTTGAGACGGGCGCAGGCCCGCTAGTTGACGTTTGCCGTATCGATGCTAGCGGGGTTGTGTGAACGCTGGATGAAAGCGGAATTCAGTGCGCGCGGGCGGCGCCGGATCACAGCTCGATGGCTGACCCGTGGGGCGTGCGCTCCGCGGCCTCTGCCCAGGCGCGCCCGCAGCGCGCCAGCTCGTCGGCGGACGCAGCGCCCTTGTCCGCGACCAGGCCCTCGAGTGCACGCAGCCAGTGCTGGTAGTAGGTGTCGCCGAGATCTGCATCGCCGCGCGCCTGTGCCGCGCTGATCTCGCGCGACAGTGCGTCGGACCATTCCCGCCACGTGAACAAGCCGCCTTCATGAAGCCGCAGAGTCAGTGCGAAGGCCTTGGCTTCCCACGGTTCATTGAACACATCCCTCATGCAGGCTCCAGGTAGGGCTCCCAGGCATCCACCGATACGGTGGAGCCCTGGGGAGATCTGTTCGCGCCCCAGAGTTCAGATTCGTCGAACGCGACGGTGTACAGCCACTGCGGCTGCTCACCGAGATCCGCAGCGTGAGTGTCGGGGAACACATGTGCACCGTGAATTCGCTCGATGACCCCGCACTTGCCGCGCGCATATCCGGGCAGACGGGTGTGATGCGCCGGCGCGGCGCTCAACGTGCGCACCCTCGCGCCCAGCGCATAGCGTGCGGCGGAGCTCGCGGGCCGCCGCGTCGGCGAGCCTTGCGCCAGCACCGCCGCGACCTCGCCTGCGTGCAGCACCCTAAAGTTGGGGACCGCTGCCCGCAGCATCCGTCCCTGGTCGATTTCGTCAGCTTGCGCCGCGCCGCTTCGGCGCAGGAGTCTCTCCAGCCCCGCCAGCCAGATCTGGTAGTAGCTGAGTTCGCGGTAGTGGGGAAGGGTCTCGCGCGCGGCACGGCTGGCGTCGATGTTCCACAGACCGGTGGCGCCCATGGCAAGGGTCAGGGCCATGGCGCGCGGCTCCCAGTCCGCATGGAATGATTCGCCCTCCGGTTCAGGGCGCACCGGGTCGCGCACGTCTTGGCCGCCGAGATCCGCGTTCGAGTGATAACTCATACCGCGCCGCCCGCGGCCGCGGTGCCGGGGGCGAGCGGCAACCCCGTCCCGATCATTGAATCCCGGGTCACGAGCTGCGCAAGCTCGCGTTCGCAGAGGTGATGCGATCCTGCGGGGCGTTGCGGCACCACGAGATAGCGCACCTCTGCGGTCGAGTCCCAGATGCGTATGCGCGCCGTTTCGGGCAGAGATACGCCGAAGTCCGCGAGCACGCCGCGCGGGTCCTTGACCACCCGGGCGCGATAGGGCGCGCTCTTGTACCAGGCGGGCGGCAGACCGAGGATGGGCCACGGGTAGCAGCTGCACAGCGTGCACACCACCAGATTGTGGACGTCGGGCGTATTTTCGAGGGCCACCATGTGCTCGCCCTGGCGTCCCGAAAACCCCAGGGATGCAATCGCGGCCGTGGCGTCATCGAGAAGCCGGCGGCGAAACTCCCCGTCGCACCAGGCGCGCGCGACCACCCGCGCACCGTTGCGCGGTCCCACTTTGGTTTGATAAGTGTCGATGAGCGCGTCGAGGGCGGCGGGATCTATATAGCCCTTCTGCGTCAGCACCGTCTCCAAGGCCCGAACGCGCAGCTCCATGGCGCTTAAGGTGGCGGGCTCGTGCTCATGCCCGTGCCCGCGGCTTGGGTGGCGTTCGTGATCCGTTCCTTGCATGCGCCCATGCTAGGACAGCTCTGCGTGCGGCGCTACACTAGGCGCAGCCCATGACCTCAAGTGCAGGTGACCCTCGTGAGTGACCCAAGATCGATTGTCGCGGCGGTCGACTGAGCAACGCGCACACCGTGATAGGCAACGCCACCCGCGACGATCTTGCGCAGATTCTCGCGATCTACAACGAAGTCATTCGCAACTCGACCGCCGTCTACTCGGAGGAAGAGTTCACGCAGGCCCGGGGCGAGACGTGGTTCGATGCCAAGACCGGACACGGCTTCCCGCTGATCGTGGCGCGGGATGCGTCGGGCATCACCGGGTTCGGCACCTTCGGGGAGTTTCGTGCATGGCCCTGTTACCGGCACAGCGTGGAGCACAGTGTCCACGTGCGCGCCGATCGCCGCGGGCAGGGTGTCGGGCGGGGGCTCGTGGTCGAGCTTCTGGCACGCGCCGCCGCCATGGGCAAGCACGTGATGATCGCCGGGATCGATGCCGACAATGCCGTCTCGATCGGCTTGCACAGCAGCTTGGGATTCGTCCGTGTCGGTCATTTTCGGGAAGTGGGATTCAAGTTCGGCCGCTGGCTCGACCTGGTGTTCATGGAATGTATGCTTCCGCCGACAGTTGACACCCGTGTGAAGTAACGTCAAGACGTGCATTCGCGGAAAAAGCGGTATTGGGGCACAGATACGGGCGCTTGCGGGCGCGAGCAACCTTCGTTGATGTCGCAGTCTTGATATTATGCCGGTGTGGTAAGAGCAACACAGACAGAGATCGAAGAAGCCGTCGAAGCCTTGCGCGCCGGCGACCTGGTGGTATTTCCGACCGAAACCGTTTACGGGGTCGGCGCGAACGCCTCCAACCCGGCCGCCGTGCGCAAGATATTCGAGGTGAAGGGCCGACCGCCCGATCATCCGGTGATCGTGCACCTGGACGACCCTCGCTACCTGCATCGCTGGGTTTCCGCGGTACCGCCGGTGGCGGAACTGTTGGCCGCCAAATTCTGGCCGGGTCCCTTGACCCTGATCCTGCCCAAATCGGACAACGTGAATGACATCGTCACCGGCGGCCAGGACAGCATCGGCATACGGGTGCCCTCGCATCCCATGGCGCAGCAGCTGCTGAACGCTTTCGGCGGCGGCATCGCTGCCCCGTCCGCCAACCGTTATGGACGCTTGAGCCCGACCAAACCCGAGCATGTGCGCGACGAGTTGGGCGATGCGGTCAAGGTCATACTGGACGGCGGCGACTCGCCGATCGGGCTGGAGTCGACCATCGTGTCCTGTCTCGACAATGAGGCGCGTCTGCTGCGGCCCGGATTCATCACCCGCAGCCAGCTCCTGGCGGTGGTGGGGAATCTGGCGATCGGCGGCTCCGCCCCCCGATCCCCCGGAGATCGTGCGCTGCACTATGCGCCTTCCACGCCGCTCGAGATCGTGCCCTCGGACGATTTGGAGGTGCGCGCGGGCGAGATCACCGACCGCGAGGAAAAGGTGGCGGTGCTCGCGATGCGGCCGCCTCTGCAAACGCAGCGCCATATGACGTGGATCAACGCCGGCAAGAGGCCCGACATATATGCGCACAATCTCTACAACCATCTGCGCACCCTGGATCGCGCCGGATGCGTGCGTATCTTCGTACAAAGCCTGCCCGACGATGAACGCTGGGTCGCCATTCTCGACCGGCTGCAGCGCGCCAGCGGCATGGGCGACGATTCCCTCGAACTGAGCGTGAGCTAAGTGGCTGGACCCCTGCTTAACCGAAACTCGCGCGGCGAACCGCTGGAGCTCGACCCTTCGGCCGATCCGTTCGCACCCGAGTCGATCAAGCAGCTGGCGGCGCGTTACGGCTCGCCCCTGTTGGTGATCGATGCCGCGCGCGTGCGCAGGCAGTATCGGCGCCTCGCCGCCGCGCTGCCGGGGGTGGACCTTCACTATGCCCTCAAACCACTGCCGCACGCGTCGGTCATCGCCACCTTGTTCGCTGAAGGGGCATGCTTCGATCTGGCGACCAACGGCGAAGTGGAGCTGGTGCGGCGCCTGAAGATTCCGCCCGGGCGCTGCATTCATACTCACCCCATCAAGCGCGACAGCGACATTCGCACCGCGCTCAGCTACGGGGTCAAGCGCTTCGTCATCGACAATCCCGACGAACTGCGCAAGTTCGCAAAGTACCGCACCCGATCCTCGCTGTTGATTCGCGTTTCGTTCCGCAGCCCCGACGCGAGGAGCGACTTGTCGCGCAAATTCGGCTGCGAGCCGCAGACGGTTCGCCGATCTGCTGCGGCTGGCGGCGGAGCTGCGCATCAAGATCGCCGGGTTTTCGTTTCACATCGGGTCGCAGGCATCCGGCCCTGCGATGTTCGTCGAGGCCATTGCCCGTTGCGGCGAGATGATGCTCGCGGCGGAGCATCTGGGGCACGCTCCCGGCATCCTCGACATCGGCGGCGGGTTTCCCGTGGATTACCTCGAGCGCTGCATGCCCATCGAGCAATTCTGTGAGCCAATTCGCACCGCGATCCAGGAACTACCCTCCGGCCTGCGTGTCATAGCGGAACCGGGCCGATACATTGCCGCGCCCGCCGCCGTGGCGGTGGCCACGGTCATGGGAAGGGCGCTGCGGGGCGACCGTTGGTGGTACTACCTCGACGACGGCCTGTACGGCAGCTACAGCGGCCAGGTTTACGATCACGCCAAGTATCCCGTGGAGGCTCTCGTGCAGGACGGTAAATCCTTCCCCTCGGTGCTCGCCGGTCCGACCTGCGACAGCATCGATGTCATCAACGAACACCTGGATTTGCCCAAGCTCGACCTGGGAGATCTCCTCGTCGGCCGCGAAATGGGGGCCTATACCTGGGCCTCCGCCTCGGAATTCAATTTCTTCCCTCGCGCCACGGTGCTCGCGCTCGACGGCGGACGGCTGCTCACCGATGAGGTGCCGCGATGACCTGGAGCAGGCGCAGAGTCTTGAAAGCGGGCGGCGCTCTGGCCGGCATGTCGGCGGCGGGTCTCCTGGTCCGGCCGGCGCGCGCTGCGGAAGCGGCGGCGCCCGGTCTCGACACGCCTCCCCGGAGCATTTCGCTCCTGAATCTGCATACCGACGAGCGGCTGGAAATCGAATACTTTCGCGATGGCGCGTACTTGCCGCATGCGATGTCGGCCATTGAGGGGTGCCTGCGCGACTTTCGCACCGGCGAGCGCCATGCCATCGATCCCACTCTGATGGATTACCTGCACCATGTCGCCCGCACCGTCGGCGTCGATCCTTCCTTCAGGGTGATCTCCGGCTATCGTTCTCCGCAGACCAACGCAATGCTGCACGAGCGCAGCGCAGGGGTCGCCAGGCGCAGCCTGCACATGGACGGGCGGGCCATCGACGTGCGCATCACCGGTGTCGATTGCGCCCACCTCGCCGCGCGCGCGCTGGAATTGAAGCGCGGCGGCGTAGGGTACTACCGCGCATCTGATTTCGTGCACCTGGACACGGGCGCGTTCAGAACCTGGAAGGGATAGGGGCACGCCCGCCCGCCGGCTGCCGCGCCCGCCTCGCCTCCAACGCCTTCTCGAGGCGCTCATCGTGCCGGTAAATGTCGTCGAAAAAAAGCACAGCGCCGTTCTCCGTCGCGATGGCGGTGCCGTAGACGATGAACACTCGAATCTTGTTCTTGAGCGTGACCGTGAGAGGCTTCTCGCCGTTCATCGCCGCCAGAATCTTGTCCCTGGTCCACTCAGGCGAATCGCGCAGCACATACTCGGCCAGTCCGACGGGATCGCTGACCCGAACGCAGCCGTGGCTGAAGTCGCGGCGCGATTGCGCGAACAGGGATTTGGCCGGCGTCGAATGTAGGTACACGTTGTAGGGATTGGGCAGCATGAATTTAACGAGCCCGAGAGAATTGTTCGGGCCCGGCCGTTGCCGCAGGCGCAGTGTGCCCCGTGCGACGAGCTCCACGTTCTGCGCGGTGTTCGGCATCACAGCGGCGGAATCATCGCCGCCGCTCACGATTTCCATCTGCCGTTTCTCGATCTCGGCGGGGTTCCTGCGCGCCGCCGGCACGATTTCCTTCAGCGCGATGCTGTACGGCAGATCCCAGTAGGGCCTGAAGATCACATAGGTCATGTCGGCTGCGAACACCGGGGTCTGGGTCTTGTCGAACGACTTGCCGACGATCACGTCCATCTGGCGTATCCGCGCCTCTGAATCGACGGTCGACTCGAATGCAAACAGGCGGAACTGCGGAATATTGACGATGATGGGTGCGGTCACGAGCTCCGAAGGCAGCCAGCGCCAGCGTTCCATGGTGAGTTCGATCTGCCGCACCCGCCGGCTGAGAGGCCGCGTGAGTTCGGCGTAGGTGGCGGGACCGAGCACGCCGTCGGGTTTTTCACCGTGCCTGGTTTGAAAGCCCTTCAGAGCGCCGACCAGGGCCGGAGAGAGAGACCGCGGCGGCGCAGCGTCAGGTGCCGCCTGCGGAGCATCGCCGAGCTCGACCAGGAGGCGCAGCAGCTGCGCGGCACCTGCGTACTCATCGCCCGGTTTGAGCGATTTCACCGGCAGTGCAGGTAGGGCGTTGAGCCCGTCCTCGCCGGCGAGTGTTCGATAGTGGGACAGCTGCTTCTTGAGCAGGCGAAAGTGACTGAATTGCGGCTCCAGCGCATCCACGGCGACACCGACATCCGCCGCCGCCGACAGGCGTGCGAGAGTGGCGGGGATGTCGAGATTGATGCGTCCCACTGCAAGATCATGGCCCACGGTCTTCGGATCGATCCGCCCGTAGTGGACATCCGAGAGGAAACGCAACCCCGCCCGCGACAGGCCGGCGTCGAACAGCGCCCATTGCTCGATGCGCGCGGGCCCCGCGTCGATCAGATCGTTCAGCAGGTAGGCGAGGGCGTTGCCCGGATAATCCTCGGCATCCAAGCCGCGATCGCCGGCGAATCGAAGCTGCTGCAGCAGCGAAATCGCCGCCGCCGTCGGCTTGGTGCCGTCGCTCCAGAAGAGCTCATAGCCATTGTCCTGGTAGAGTCGGCTGATGAGTTCGCGCTCGCCGGAAGACTCTGCCCACGCCAAAAACCCGGGATTGCCTTCCTCGATGATCTGCTTCAATGCGCCTTCGGCCGGCGCCTGCCCCCGGGCCGCCGGCGCCACGAGCCAAACTGCGGCGGCGAGCGACCGCAACAACAGGCGGCGCCGCGACGTGGAGGTACCCTTTTGAGCCATTTGTTAGCATTCACTCTATGAGGACACGAAATGTACTACTAGTCTGCGCGCTGGCAGGCGCTCTTGCCGCCTGTCCTTCGAAACGTCCCGGGTCCCCCCGGTCGGGCGCGGCCGAAGCGAGCCCGGCCGTGCCGTCCGCCGCGCGGCTCGGTGAGAACATTTACAACGGTAACTGCGTCCCCTGCCATCAGCAAACCGGAGCGGGGATCCCGGGCGTATATCCAAGCTTGGCCGGGTCGCCGGTGGTGCTCGGGGACCCGCGGGAATTGGCGCAGTGGGTGCTCAAGGGGCAAAGACCCCCCTCCATGGCGGCGGGGCGATACTCCACGCAGATGCTGCAGTTCGGCTGGATGAAGCCCGCGGACGCCGCCGCGCTGCTCACCTTTCTGCGTTCGAATTTCGGCAACTCAGCGCCGCCGGTCGATGCGGCGACGGTGGCGAAGGCCCTGGGGCAATGACGCATACCGTCATTCATGCCATGGTCGATCGCTGCCGCGCGAAGGAATACCCGGCCGCGGTCGCGCGACTGAGCTCGGGTTGGGTGGTCATGGGTGAGCGCCAAGTGCTGACCGGCTATTGCTTGCTTCTGCCCGATCCTGTCGTGCCGCATTTGAATGCGCTGCCGCCGGTGCTTCGCGCACAGTTTCTCGCCGACATGGCGCTGGTGGGCGATGCCCTGTTGGCGCTCACCGCGGGCCTGCGGGTCAACTACGCGATATTCGGCAACGTCGATCCGGCGCTGCATGCGCATGTGTTCCCGCGTCTCGCGACCGAACCCGACGCCACGCGAACGGCGCAGCCGTGGGCGCTCGATTGGGATGCTGCGCCGCGCTTTTCGGAACAGTTGCACGGCGATTTCAAGAGACGTCTCTGCGCCGATATCGGCGCCCGGCTCTAGGCGCGGCGAGGAGTCGGAGCCGAGGTTGAGTGGAATATCCGGTCGATGGTGTGACCCGTCTGATGCGGTCCAGGGGACGGAATAAGGTGTCCCTCCGGTAAGGGTGCTTGACGCCGGTGACCCGATCCGATACGTCGGGCCACCGCCGTATCAAGCATATTTGCTGGCCACATGCGCCGGATAGCAGGCGTTTCAGGGACTGCCGTATCGCAACGCTCGATTGATCGCGTTTAGATCGAACCCTTCTGGATCGAACGCACCTCCGATCCAAGTGAGCATGCTTTCATGCTCATCGTGCTTCGGATTTCGGATGGCGGACAGGAACTCCAGGTAGCCCGTTACGCCACCGACATCATCGGGCGGCGCGCCACGTTCTCCGGCAATGCACAGGGGATAAAACCAGTCCGTGTTTGGTTGGGCAATGGGCTTGACCTTGATACGATGACGCCAGCTGTCTCCGAAGTCGTATTCGTAAACGAACTCGCGAACGGACTCGCCAAGAACGCGCCCGAGCGTGTATTTTTGCTCGTCCAATATATTCAGATCTTCCATCTCCTCGTGAGCGAGACTGTAGGTTTTGTGGCCAACCTCGAAGCTGTGCAAATGAGAGTCGGACCAGCCCATCACGAGCTGCAGCAGATCGTGCAGCTTGGGTAGCTTGATCGATCCTGGGACGAGGATCCGCCGCCATATAGGCGGCTCGATATCCTCGAGCTCGACGTGTAGTTCATAGAGCTTCGGGGCGGCGCGCTTTCGAGCTGCTGCCATGAGTGTGTCTCCAGGTGATGGAGGACTGATCGTAGCCGACAGGCGGCCGACTTATCTACCCGGGCGGATCCGGACCCGCCGGGTGACTGGCGAGCGCGGCCTGATAGTTCCAGGGCATCCACGCCGCGGGATTCGCCGCGAGCTCCGTGGCATGGCGCTGCAGGCTGACCAGGTACTCGAACGGAGCGACATCATTGAGCTCGGCGGTGTGGATCAGGCTCATGAACACGTCACCCACGTGGGCGCCGGCGAGGGTTCGATAGAACAAGGCATTTTTCCGATGCAAGATCGCCTTCTTCAACGCTCGCTCGGAGGTGTTGTTGTCGAGGGGTGCCCCCTCCACTCGCAGGAACAGGGTCAGTTCTGACCAGCGTTTTTGCATGTAGAGGATCGCCGCGCCGAGCGCGGAGTTCGGCTCGATCTTGCGCTCGTCAAATTGACGCTGCATCCACTGCTCGAGCGCCTTCATCGGTGCCGCGCTCTTGGCTTGGTGCGAGGCAAGTCGTTGCGCCGGGTCGAGATTCTGTTCGCGGCGTGCGCATCAGTGATATAGACCTCGCGCAGGGTCTCGAGGACGAAGCGGACTTCGGCGGGGAACGACTCGGTGAGTTCCACATACCGTCGCCGGGCATGGGCCAGACATTGACTCAAGATCGTGTCGAACTCGCTCGGGATATTGCGCGACAAGCCATCGCACATCTGGATCGGCGCGGGAAGATCGGTGTTTCGGCGGGCGAGTACCGCGGCGAGATTCTCCCCGGCGTGACGCACGCCGGTGAAGAACAGCGCGATCTGGTGCCCAGTGTGGGTCCCGACGATGCCGGAGGTGAAGATGCCGGTGCGCTCGCCGTCCGCATCGTCGGCCAACGCCGCGGCGCGCTGCTTGCGTGTCAGTTGCAGCACCTTCATGGTGGTATCGTCGTTATAGAGGACGCTGGCCTGGGCCGCCTGATTGAGCAGTTCCTCGTGGGCGGGAGCGAGTATTTTCGCCCCCGCCTGCACCAGGTCCCATTGCGTCGCAGCCGGCAGCGGGATGCCCATGCCGTCCTGCAGTTTCTCGATGCGGTTGAACGGCAGGCCGGCACCGTATTTCAACAGGCCCACCATGCTGGTCGCGGTCGCATCGTATTTGTCGTTGCCGACCCCCTCAGGCGCCGGGGCGGTGAACACCTCACCGCACAGATTGCAGCGCAGCCGGTCGCAGGCGTACACCGTCGCCGAGAGCGGCGCCAGGCCGGTGATGCGCAC
This sequence comes from uncultured Gammaproteobacteria bacterium, assembly GCA_963702735.1. Classification (GTDB taxonomy): domain Bacteria; phylum Pseudomonadota; class Gammaproteobacteria; order Steroidobacterales; family Steroidobacteraceae; genus Bog-1198. The sequence goes on from CAVPDW010000008.1 coordinate 465,677, forward strand.
GAGCTTCGCGGGCTCCTGCTGCGGATACAGTTTCCCACTCGTGCAGCCCGGACAAGTCTCACCGCCGTGCAGATCGGGATGTGCCACCGTCACCTGCTCTGCGCCGGTGTACGCGGCGGCGGCATTGCGCCCATGACCGGGCGGCTTCGGCCTTGGGGGTTCAACAGCTTGTCGCCTGTCTGCCCAAAGCCCTTGAGCGCCTCGCTCCCGATGTCGGTCAAGATCGCCGTATCGCCGCGCCCCCGGATCGTATCGAGGGTCCCCTGGATGGTCTGCGACTTGCCGGCGCCGGTGGCTCCGGTGATCAGCAGGTGCAAGGATTCGAGCTTGCGAGGGAAGGCCACCCCGCCGATCCGCAGCCGGTGCAGGTCGAGCGCGAAGTGCTTTCTTAAAGCCGCCCAGCGGTGGATGACGAGGCGGCTGCCGCGCATGTGCTGACCGCGGTTTCGCGGCTGGGAGAGGAACATCCGATACACCAGGCCCGTGACGATGAGCCCGATCGCCACCTTGAACGCGACCGGCAGCCACACGGCGAGCGCGATGCGCGCACCCGCGGGCAACCAGGGCAGCAAGTTGGCGAGGCCCTTGCCGCTCCAGAGCATGCGGAGCGTCTCCGGGAAGCTCATGGCTTCCCCGGCGGCTTGCCGGCCAGGTGCACGTTCAACGCCTCGATCAGGGCGCGGGTGGTCTGCTCGTGCCGCTCGATCACCCGGTCGGCCTCGCGCTTGACCCCGGCCGCCACCTCGGCGGCGAGCCGCTGGTGCTCGGCGCGGTGGGCGGCCTAGTCCTTCTCGCTTCCTAAGTACGCGCCGATCGCCTCGCGGATGATGCTGGTGAGGTCCTCGTCGCGGGCCTCGGCCAGGTCCTTGAGCGCCGAGAGTTCACGTTCGCTCAAGCGCAGCGTGATGCGGGCGCCGGAGCTTTTCTTGAGCATACTGGCAGACGCGTCAGACACGGCTTTCTCCCGGAGATTACTGCAAAGTCAGGGGGACTAAAGCGGGGTTCGTCAGACGCTACGTCTGACGCGCTAAGGCATTGTGACACCAAGGAAAGCCGCTTCCAAGGGCGGCTCGGGGACGGCGGTTTGTCTGCCATCGCCAGATGCGTCAGGTGTGCCCCTACCATGCCTCCCCGCCAACCCCAGAGAGCGGCTAAAGGGGGAGATAACCGCCCAACCGGTTGCTGCCCCACCGAAGCCACCGTCGCCGGCCGCCGGTGCCCGCGATCCCAACTCCAGCGGGTACCATCACGGCCAGGCACGCCACGATCGCCATGGAGGGAACTCAGTGAACGACTACAACCAGGAGTTTACGGACGCGTGGGACCGCACCCTGCGATTCGGGCTCGCGCTCCCTCCCATCCAGCTCCAGGTGCGCAAGGACTGCATCGACCTCGCGAAGGCCCTGCCGGTGATCGTCGATTGCTACAACCAGCACCCGAGCGACAAGCTCCGGGGCCGCACCGCCGCCATTCACAACATGCTCCAGCCGCGCCTCTCCGAAGCGCTCGGCGGCCTACCCATCGGCTGGATCGAGCTCGACGGCACGCCCCGGCTCCAACACGGCGAGGAGCGCATCCGCCTGTTCCTCACCGAGAAGTGGGCGGCGTGGCAGCGGGAGGTGTGACACGGCCACTTCACATTCTGGGCAGACGACAATTATCGCGGCCGCGCCTACGTCCGATAAAATGTCCTTGACGACGCCGCCTGCAACTGATTCGCTTGTTGGTGTGGGGCTGTCTTGAAAATAAGCAGCCTGACTGAGATTGTTAGAGTTCAATCCTAACCCAGGCTGTGCACCGTCCGGAGACGCTGTTGATGTGGTTGTGTTTGGAGTGAGGTTGCTTGGATCTGAGACGTTCTGACTTTGCGCCAACACCGGCATCTGACGCATCGTCGTACTGGAGTAGCGATTTTCCCCTGGCGCCATCATCACTTAGCCGCGGATTTTCTCTGAGGCGGTTGCGGCGGATCGCGGTGAACCCCGATGTGCGTTTTTCGCCATGATAGCAGTGTCCCGGATGCGGGCAGCGTAGGCAAGTGAAGAAGGCGGCTAAGAGAGGGACGGCGCGAACCGGCCCCCTGAGGAAGCTACCGCGGGGCGTAGCCTTGCTCTGCGAGCGCACGGCGGATGTGTTCGCCGGCATCACGCATGTGATATGGCTCGGCATCGCTCGTGGCGCAGCCTCGGTAGTCACTGAAGCAGACTCGTTTGAAGAACTGGGCAAGTTCCCACGCTTCAGTCTGGGTCAGCGTCACGGTGATCTCGACGGTGTTCATGATCGGCTCCTGGTTTGCTGTGGACTAGGCCCTACCAGCGCCGCGCGCAGCCGCGTCAAGGTCTGCCCTTGACACGGCGAGCACGGTGCTAGCCTGAACGTCCACAGCGAACCCTCTTGTCTGGGTGGAGTACCGAACACGGAGAGGCGCGAGCGCGGCTCAAGGGACGCTGTTTCTCGTCGGACGATTGCGATCAAAGAACCCGCGGAGCGACAAGCGCGCAAGGCATCCTTGCGCGGCGGGCGTTTCAACATAGTGCAGATTATGCGGCCGCGATAGCGGCGAACAGTTGGCCGCCGGCGCTGGGCGGTTCGAGCCTCTATGAGCGGCGCCGATGCGGCGGCCAACTGCGCATAAACTCTCAGCATTATGTTGAGATGCCCGCTCCGGCGTCGAGTCCACTCTCGGCATCGGATTCTTCGTCGGCTTCCGCGGCTAAGGCAGAGAGGATGTCATCGACGGTGGGTGCCGGCACCGTAACGACGGCGGCCGATTCATCGGCACTCACTCGGGCGCTGCGCACTTTCGCCGGATGCGTGGCCGAGTGGATTTCCTTGAGCTTGCGGATCGAGACCTGCGTATAGATTTGCGTGGTCGAGAGCTCGGCGTGACCCAACATCGCCTGGATGTAGCGGATGTCCGCGCCGTTCTCCAGCATCAAGGTCGCCATCGTGTGACGGAGCAGATGACAGGAACCACTCTTGCCGGTATCGGCCGCCTCGACGTAGCCGCGCACCAACTGGGTCAACCGATCGGGCGTGAACGCCTCGCCGGCTTGGGTCAAGAACAGCGTCGCATTGCCCCGCTCGATCACCAGCTCCGGCCGCACTTGAGTTTGATACCGATCGATCCAGGCGATGGCACGCTCGCCGATCGGGATCATGCGATCCTTTTTTCCCTTGCCCTGGCGGATCATCACCGTGCCGCGCTCACGATCCAGATCGAACAACCCCAGACCCATGAGTTCCGAACGACGCATGCCGGTCGAGTAAAAAACTTCCAAGATCGCTCGATCACGTAGGCCCATCGCCTCGCTCGTGTCCGGCTGGGCCAACACTTGCTCGACTTCCGATTTGGTCAGGACGTGTTTCGGCAACCGATGCTCAAGACGCGGCAGCTCGATCTCGCTCGCCGGGTTGTAGAGCAGATAATTCTGTCGCGCGAGCCACTTGAAGAACGCACGAACGGGGATCAGCCGCGCGTGCTGGGCACGGAACGTCAGGGGCTCGCCGTTGGTCTTGCGATGGGTGTAGAGACTTCGCTGATAACGCTCCAGGATCGGTTTTGTTATTTCCCTCGGAGTGGCGAGGCCGCGTTCAGTGCACCAGACAACAAAAACTCCGAGATAGGACTGCCGGTTCTGTACCGTGGGCGCGGCGTAGTTGTGGACCTGCAACCATTCGAGATACCGCAGCACGTAGGCAGCGAGCCCTTGCGCGTCGTGCGGCGCGCGCAGCGCCGCTTGACCCACCGATGAGGGGCGCGCCACGCTTTACCCCGCGATCACGGCGGTGACGGAGTCTCGATCAGCGGCTAAAAGGGAAGATAATTGAGGGGCGCGCGAGGGATTACGACTATGACCGTTCATCGAAGCCGACCCGCTGCATGCGGTGTCAGACTCGATGCCGTAGCTTGCGCCTCGGACCGCTATTTCTCCGAGGTTTTCGGACGATTCCTCGGTCTGCGAGGTGCCCACAAGGACGGTGCGAACCCCCTGCAAGCCGGGTGCAAGGTGGGGCATCGGACCCTGCGAGGTCGGCATCGTAGACAAGGATTCAGGGTGCGCGGCTCGTAGCGCCTCCACATCGATCAGCCCCATCATTTGCGGCGTCGAGCGCTCCAGCGCCCCGTCGAACAGCAACTCGTACTCGAACCGCTGGCCGTTCTTGCCGGCGACCAGCCGCACATACTCCATCGCCACCAGCCTTTCTAAGTGCACGCGGATCGCCGCATCGCTCATCCCGCAGCGGTTTCTTAACTCGCGGCGGGTGAACCGCACATCGCTGCGTAGGATCGCGCTGTGCTGCATACGTTCCGTCACGAAGGTTTCGATCAGCCCCAGCACTCGGCGCGTCTGCGGCGGCAGCTCATCGAGGCTTCGGCCCAAGACCTCGTGCGCGAGTCGGTTGGCGAGCGCGATGTCCTCCAGGGTCACTTCGATATACTCGATCACGGCGCCGGGTTGTCGCAGCGTCTCGATTTCCCGCTGGTGCTGGCGCAGCAAGGTAATCGCCTCGATCAGCGTCAGATATTTCGCATGATCACGGCGCATCCGCGTCCGGTCGTCCAGGAACGTCAAGTCCTCGGCGTAGGGGTTCACGACCGCGAGCGGCCGTAATAGGCGTTGCGCATTTTGGTGCAGCTTGCGGATCGATTCGGCATCACTGGTGGCGACGAGCCCCGCGAGCGTGCGCCCCGATCGCTGCCGCGCCAAGATTCGTCGGGTTTGCTCGCGGCTCTCATTGATCGTGAGCACCAGACAGCGATTGACCAGTTCTTCGTCTACGTCGATCGCCGTGGTGGTCAAGAACAACATCACAGGACCCTCCACCCGATACTGCTGCGTCACCAGCATGCCGGTGGCCGGGTCTTTCCCCGTGCTCGCGATGGTTAATTCTCCCTGGGATTGCAGTACTTTCAGCGCATACGCGGCTTGCCGCACGCCTTCTTCCTCGGCGATCGCGAGGATGCGGTGTTTTAAGTCCGTCTCGCCAAGATAAAACAGCGATTGCCCGGTCATCGCCGAGTAGTGCACGCGGTCCTCCGCCGGCACCAGCGCGAGCACGGTGTCCATCAAGAGGGATTTTCCCGCCGCGCTGGTCGATTGGATCAGCACCGCGAGCGGTGCACTGAGTTTGCGGCTGATGCAGGCCAGATACGCGACCAGCGCGTTATGGGGTTCGCCGACCAACCCCACACGCTCCACATCGGCCATGATTCGCTCGGTAAGGTTCTCATCGCGCAGGAACGCAAGCGCCTCCTGAGTCTGCGCTGCTGTCATCGCCGCCGGTGCCACCACCGGCGATTCGGCCGCCTTCGCGCGTTCCTCGATCACTTGTTCGAGTTTCAGCAGCAGCCGGCCGAGATCGCGCTGGACGATGTGTTCCTCCACCCGCAGCTCGCCGGCCGCGCTCTTGGCAAACACCTGGCGCTGTTTCGCTTGATATAAATCCAGCGTGTCCACATGCAGCGCGGCGCCGTCCGGCGCTGCGGACCCTGTATCCACGGACGCCGCGATCAACGTCACCAGCACATTGACCTTCAGCGCTTCGGTCAACTGCGTCGGCAACCCCCGCACCCGATAGCGCCGCTCGCCGAAGGTGAGCAATAGCTGGCGCTCGTCGACCTGTGTTTCTAGTTCCGGCGCCGGTGGTTCAGGCATCGCCGCGGCGGGCGGTTCTGGTAAGGTCGGCAAGGATTCAGCCTCGACGCTCTCATCAGACGCTGCGCACGAAGAGGCGGCTAAGGGAAGAACATCGTCAACGACGACGCCCTGCTCAGCTGCTTCGGCCGCCGCCTCGTCGTGGCTCGCACTCACCGCGTGCGTGAGCGCCGGCTTTGCTCCCTGGCCCAGCCACTGCGCACTGCGGATTACCACGCTCAAGGATTTGTCCGCCGGTTTCACCGCGCAAGCATAGGCATTCGCATCCATGCCCTTCGGGAACAACAACCGGAAGCAGTCGAGGCCTTCGACGGTGAGTCGCTTACTCAGCGCCTCGGCACCGCGATCGCCGGCCTCATCCCGATCGAAGGCGATCAAGATACGCTGCGCACCGCAGGATTTCAGGGCACCCAGCAGTTCCTCCGTCAGGCCGTTGACGCCGTAGCAACTCGTGACGTTGCGATACCCCGCCGCCCAGAACGTCAGTGCATCGATCAGCGCCTCGCAGAGGATGATTTCAGCTTGACCCTCGAGGCCTTCGCGATTAAATACACCGCGATGCGGACCGGGCAGATACAGATGCTTCGGTGTGCCGGCGCGCAGGTTGTCGAGTAATTTCCTCGCATAGGCGCCGACCACCGCGCGCGGTGCACCGTCGCCACCCGCACCGAACAGCGGCACCACGATCGACCCATTAAAATGCTCGTGCCCCGAGTCGCGCAGGATACCGACCCGCTGCAACGCCGTTCTCATTTCTGCGCCGGCTTTGTATTGCTTCGGCGCCAGCCGATACGCGAGCGTGCGATTGGCATAACCCAGCCGGAAGCTCTCGATGAGTTCAGGATTCCCCAAGCCGCGCCGTTCCAGATACTCAAGGGCCTCGGGGCTCGTCTTCAAGGTCGTGTGGTAAAAGTCGATCACCTGATCGAGTAATTCTTGATCGCCAGCGGCCGGCGAGAAGGACTGCGCCGTGCGCAGTTTCCCGGCCGAGAGTTTGACGGTCGCCGTCGGCGTGTTCGTCGAGGCGTTAGCGGCTAGGACTGGATGCTGTTTCGCCAGCAGCTCGCACGCATGCCGGAAGCTCACTTTATGTGTCCGCATCACCCAGTCGATCACGCTGCCGCCGGCATCGCAGCCAAAACAGTGCCAGAGATTCGTTTTCGGGGAGACGATGCAGGACGGCGTGTCGTCCCCCTCGTGCCACGGACAACGGCAGGCCAGGTCCTTGCCCTGCGAGATGAGCATTACGCCTTGCGCCTCGATCAGCCGCGCCAGGCTCACCTCGCGCTTCAAGCACTCCAGTGCCTCGTCCGGGATACGTGCCATAACCGGGTTCTCCCAAAAACCTGTCAAGAGGGTTATACACAAAATGTGTATTGTTCAATGCCGGCAGAAGGATATACACTGGTTGCATATTAGGTCAAGCGGCAACCGAGTCACATGCAAATTGGGCCTTACACTTTCGGGCAACCCTCTACCTCCCTCAGGGATGTCATGCCCAAAGCCAAAGAGCGCACCAGTGATTTCGGTGCACGCCTCACCGAACTGCGCAAAGCCGCCGGCTACACGCAGGTCGAACTCGCCGCCGCGCTCGGCACTACGCAACGGATGATCGCTTACTATGAAAGTCGTGCGGAGAAGGCACCCGCCGCGTTGCTGCCGCAAATGGCCGCCGCGCTCGATGCGAGCGCCGATGAACTACTCGGCATCAAGCCGCTCAAAAAGGGGAAGAAGCCCGATACGCAACTGCATCGACGCCTGCAACGGATCGAGAAGCTGGACCCGAAGGCCAAGCGCCAGATTACCCAGCTACTCGATACCTTCATAGAGCGCGAGGAACTGAAGCAGCGCGTCAACGCGCAAGGAGCTTAAGACCGTGACCACGATTCAGATTGAGTTGCCGGATGCCACCGCGCAAGCGGCACGCGCCGCAGGACTTTTAACCTCGCAGGCCTTGGCACGCCTGCTCAATGAGGCCATCAAACGCCGCCAAGCCGCCGATGCGCTGCTGTCCATTGCGGACCGCGTCGCCGAGGCGGGCATTGCGCCGATGTCGATGGACGAGATCAACGCGGAAGTGAAGGCCGCACGAGCGGAGCGCCGCGCACGGCAAGCCAAGGATGACGATTCGAGCCGTTCTTGATACCAATGTGGTGCTGTCCGGCCTGTTCTGGCACGGCACACCGCATGCACTGCTCGATCGGGTGCGCGAGGGCACGCTGATCTTCATCAGCAGCCCGGCGTTACTCGCCGAGTTGGCCGAGGTGATCGCTCGGCCCAAGTACGACGCCATCCTGGTGCGTTCGAACACCTCGCGCGAGCGCTCGCTGGTCGAGGTGCGTGAACTGACGGAAGTGATCGCACCGCCGCCCCTGGCACAACCCGTCTGCCGCGATCCCGATGACGACGCCGTACTCGCCTTAGGCGTCGCCGCCAACGTCGATCTCATCGTCTCCGGCGATCGAGATCTACTCACCCTCCAAAGCTTCCAAGGCATCGCTATCCTCACGCCGGCGGAGGCCCTGCAAAGGATCGAGGCGCACGCTCAGACGTAAATCCCGGACACTGACCGCCACAGCGCCGCTTCACACGCCCCTCAAGCGGCGATTCCGGGCCCACCCGGCCAAGCTACGCCCGGCAGCGCCCTGGGCGGCACAGCCGGCCCGTTATGGCAGGTGGTCGGGATCGGCCAGACGGCCGATGTCATCGCTCTCCGGGTCGATGTCGGTCTTGCCATCGAACAGCGCCAGGAGCACGCCCGCTTCTTGGATGGCCTTCGACAGGCGATTACCCCCATACAGTTGCAGCACCGTCGAGATTTCGGCGTCCATGTCGGCATTCTGCTGGCGAGAGGCCGCGCCACAGACGATCACCACGTACATCGCCTCGCGCACGGTCCGGATGTGGGTAAGGAGCCCGGCCCGGAACGCCTCCCGGTCAAGCGGCGCGATGGCCAAGCGCGGGCGCCGTTTCGCGCCCCTGGCCTGGGGTTTCGAGGCACGATTTCGGCTCGAACCAGCCTTCCACGTAGAATGAGCGGTAGCCATGATTGCTCCTTGTAGCAGTGATGGTTAGGCGCTCGGCGGTGGTTCCAACACCGTCGGGTGCCGATTGATTCGACGTCGATCATGCTACTATTGGCTACTATCAATATCAACAACGAGCTTATGTCTCCAGTACGATTAAAAAAAGTCCTCGTCTCCTGCTACCTGGATCGCGAGCAGTTGGATCGACTTAAAAGCTTGAGCGACAAAACTGGCGCGCCGATGACGCATTACCTGCGCGAAGGGGTCGCGCTCGTGCTCGACAAGTACGCCGAGAAGAAGACCAAAGGACGCAAAGCTAAATCGTAGGGTAATCAGCATCCCACCGCCGGCATCGTCACTCTTGATTCAAACAGCAGCCGCGAGGCTATCCTGCTGCTGCTGCTGCTGCAGCAGCTCAGGTAAAATGACAAATCGTTGATTTAATGCCTCCATATCTTTGTTATTCCCCAAGGATGAAGAGCTCACAAGATGTGGCCAGTCCATCGCTTCGAACGACGTTATAACGCTGCTCTCACCATATTTACCGCGGCGTACACCTTTAGCGTACTCACTCCGAGCGAGCAAGCGAGGGTGGACGACAAAGTCTATGAAAATCTCAGTGGTGCACTGATCGGTTTTAGTAAATTTGAATTCCAGCGGTTATTTCCACCGCCACTTAAGGCAGCGTGGAGGGCCAGTGCTATGGCCGCTCTGGAGATTCCCCCGGCGATTGAGGCCGAACGATGGTCGATTCCACGGTCTAGGCGATGGTGCGGGATTCTTCCGAGTTGGGGAGCAATTAAGCTGTTCAATAGGTTTCGTTGGGGAGATAAAGCCACAAAGCAGGCGCAAAGATATCTGGAAGCAAAG
>CAVPDW010000009.1:0-35447 GCA_963702735.1 uncultured Gammaproteobacteria bacterium
GGCAAGGTAGCACTGTATGGGGGGGTGCGAAGGAGTTTCGTGAAGGCGCCGGCGATGGTCGCGGTAACCGGTTGATTGTCAAGGTTAATCGGTCAGCCTGCGCCGCAGGCGCGCGAACGGTTTTTCGATGCTGGCGTAAATGATCCACGCCAGCCCAAAGGAGATGGCGAGCGCGACCAGGCCCTGCGGGAGCGGCGCCGGCCCCGGCAGATTTCTTTCCACCGCAAACAGCACGGCATAGTGCAGCAGGTACAGCGAATAGGAGAGCACGCCCATGAAGGCGATGGGGCGCCAATTCAGGAAGCGAAAGGGCAGCCAGTCGTGAAAGCGGATGGCGGCGATGAATATGAGCGTCAGCGCCGAACCCTGCAGCGAATATCGAAGGGTTTCCCGGAACTGCGGCGCTCGATACAGGAGGCAGCCGATGAGCACGCCCAAGGCCGCCGGAACCCATAGGTACTTCCAACGTCCTTCATGGAGCGCGGGTGCGTCGAGCACGGGATTGTTCCATACGGCGAGCGCGCAGCCGAACAGGATGGAGTCGAATCGGGTGTCGGTGGCCATGTAGGTGCGGTCGGTGGGCACGTGCCAACCGAAGACCAGTGCGCAGCGCCATGCCAGGACCAGCGCACATATGCCCCACAGCACTCTCACCTGTGCGGCGGCGGACAGCCGTAGTTTGCGCATGGCGATGTACAGGAGCGGAAACAGCACATAGAAATGCTCCTCGACGGCGAGCGACCAATACACCCCGGTGCCCGCAGGCTGTCCGCTGTAGCCGTGCCGGATGATCCAATAGTTGGTGTAGTGCAGGAGCTGTGCGCGCACGGCCGGCGCCGACAGCGTCCCCGGCGGGTCGAACGCGAGCGCGGCAAGCGCCGTGACCAGCAGCACCAGGTAGAAGGGCGGCCAAATGCGGAACACGCGCCGCAGCCAGAAATGACGCAGATTGACGAAGCCGTTCTTTTCGAATTCGGCGCGCATCAACGTCGTGATCAAGAATCCGCTCAAGAAAAAAAAGATCGTGACGCCGATACCGCCCGGCACGAGGCTTCCGAGGCCCGCGTGGGAGAAGAACACCAACAGAAAACTGATGGCGCGGATGCCGTCCAGAGACGGCATATGGCGCGCCGCTAGGGTGCCCGCGGGGCGCGGCTCAGCGGACATGGCCGGGGTGTTCATGCAGATACCACCGGGCGGTCTTCTGCAGACCTTCATCGAGCGGCGTGAAGCGCAGCCCAAGTACCCGTTCAGCCCGGCTCACGTCCAGCTTGATCTCCTGGGCCATCAATCGGAGCAGCGAGGGCGGCATGGCGGGCGGTACGCGGTGCGCTCCCAACTTTGCGGCACCGAGCGCGAGCTCCAGCACCTTCAAGGGGGGCGCAAGGAGCCGGGTCTCGATCTTCAGCCGGCGCTGCGAAATCCTGCGGATGGGCACGGCCTTCAGGGCGCGCCCGTAGCGGATCAGATACTCGTTCCAGGTCGGCGGGTTGGGCGCGCTCAGGTTGAAGACCGCGGTCGCGAGCTTCGGCAGCTTCAGGCAGGAGAGAACGGCGGCGGCGAGGTCGTCGATGTAAAGCAGATTACAGTAGCCGTCCCCCTGCGCGCCCAAGTCGCCCAGCCGGCCTGAAATCAGCCAGTCGGCGATCCGTACGCTCCACTGCGGACATTCGGGGCCGTACTCGCAACCCGGCCTCAGGATCACGCTGTTCGGGTACCCTGCCGCGAATCCTTCCGCCGCCACCTTGGCCCAGGCGTACGCGCCGCGCCGGCTGCTCAAGGGCGCAGTCTCATCGACCGTGCCGCTCACCCCGCCGTATACCGACATGGAACTCAAGTGCACGATGCGGGGCTTTCTCGCCGAGCGCGCGGCCGCGGCGAACAAGGTGCGCGCACCCGCGCTGATCTCGGACGCCTTGCCGATGAAGCAGTTGGCCACGGCATCGATCCCGTCGAGCGCGCGAGCGAGCGCGGCCTCATCGGCGGCATCGTCGCCCGCAACGGCTGTTGCCCAGCCGCTGGCACCGAGTTCCACGACGACCCGCCGGCCGATAAAATTGCCGGCGCCCAGCACCAGAACCCGCTGCGGCATGCTATGGACGAGGAAGGGCCATGGGCTAGCCGGCAGGGCCGCTCGCCTTCGCCGGGCTCGTCTCGCGGGCGCAGGTCACGAGCCTTGCGACCTCGGCGACGGTGCGCGCCGTGCGCACCTGATCTTCGCGCAGGGTCACGCAGAACGTCTCTTCCACGGCGATCAGCAGCCGCAGCGAGCTCGATTCCGTCCAATCGGGAATCTGCGCCGGCCCGTCCTTCAGGCCGGGAAGCGCCGCCAGCCGAAAGGCGCGCATGACGACGGCTGCGACCGCGCGGCCGAGCAGGCGCGAGGCATCGCTGCCGACGAGGCGTGCGGGCACACCGCTGACGACGGTGCCGCCGGCGACCACCCCGGCGACGGTGCTTCCGCTCATGATCCGGGCGCCGTCGCCGATGCGTGCCCCGCGCAGCACGGTGACGCGCGTGCCGATCGTCACGTTGCGTCCGATTTCGATGGGCGCGATGCCGCCCGGAGAATCGCGGTCGTCGACGCGGTGATAGTCATTGTCCAGGATCAGGCAGAACGGCCCGATGCGTGTGTCGTCGCCGATCCGTATCGAGCGCCGCGAGGAGATCGCAGCACCGTAGGAGATGCACACGCGATCGCCGAGGGTGAGCCGCGCATCGCGCATGACGACCAGATGCGATTGCACGGGATGCGAGCTCAGACGGCAGTCGGCGCCCACCTGAATGGTCCCGTCGTTCTCCACATGCAATGAGCCCGCAACGACGGTGCCGCGGCCCATAATATCGATCGATTGCTTGCGCATGCCGGTGCGCAGACGCCCGACGATGCCGCGCAAGCCGACCCGGCGCACGGCGATCCCCACACTACTCATTGCACGCGCGCCGCTCGACCGCCGATTCGCTCCCCGAATCGAAGCAGCGCAGGGCCGAAAGCGCGCTCGGGAACATCAATTTATCCGTGGGCCAGTCAGGTACGTAGACCTCGGGCAGAGCGGTGCGCAGCCGTGCGCGCACGGCTTCGCGCGCATCGACGTAGACCACGGCGCTCAAACTCACTCCCAGGCGTGCGGCGATCGCCGCAATCTTGGCGGCTTCGTCACCCTCGGCGGGACCGAATCCGGCGAAATCGTCTTCCCGCAGCAGCGCATTGGGGACGGCGCGGATCGCCTCCAGCATCTCAGATTTGGCGGCGCCTCCGATCAAGGCGAGCAGCACGCCGCCGCGCCGCAGCGCGCGCAGCGCCTGCTGAAACTCGATGTAGGCCTTCTCGACCGGCGCCGCCGCGGTGCCGTCGATGGCCGGCTCGGTCCACAGCGCATCGTCCTGGCGAAACACCAGGAGGCTGCGCTGTCTGCCGCAGAGCGTGGCGAGCGCCGCGCGAATATCGCGTGCCGCTTCGGCGATGAGCGGGCGCGCCATGACCATGCCGCCGAGATACCAGGCCCGCGGATTGAACCCGGCCGGGCCCACCGCCGCCTGCCAGCGCGCCGCATCGAGCACGAACACGTTGGCGCGCGCCTGCATGTTCTTCATCATTCGCAGGTTCATCGCCGTCAAGGCCGACAAGATGCCGCCCGTCCGTCCGTCCAGCAATCCCAGCCCGCGTAAGTGGGGCGGCTGCGTCCAGGTGGGCAGCAGCACGTATCGGTAGCGTGCGGCGCTCTCAGCGACCAGCGCGCAGAATGCGTCCACATCGTCGTCGAGATCACGATCGCCGATCGACTCGCCGATGAGCAGACGCGCGAACGCCGGTACGGCCCCTTCAGGCTGGGTCCAAACAAGAAGGAAGTCCCGGGCGTCGGCGCGCGCAGGTGCCGCCAACAGGGACGCAAGCCGATCGCCGATGAGAATCTCTGCATCCACCGGCGGACTTTCATCCCCCGCGCCGAGCTCGTACAAGAGATCGTCGAGCCGGAAATTGGAGATGAGGCTGCCGCGCAGCCGGGCGGTGTCCGCCGCCGTGACGTTGGTACCCTGAGGCGCCGCCGCAGCAGCACTGACCACCCGCGGTGCCGCGTCAAATCGGGGCAACGAGCGAGCCGGTATGCCGCTCGCCAGGTAATGCGCCGGAACGTCGCTCTCCACGATGCTGCCGGCGACGACCACCGCGCCGTCGCCGATTTTGACGCCGGGTCGCAAGGTGACCCGACCCGCAAGCCAGACTCCCTTGCCGATGACGATGGGCAGCGCGGCAACCGGTGCGGTATCCAGCAGCGATTCCGGAATATCGACATCTGATATGATGCAGTGCGGTCCGATCATGGTGCCGCTGCCGATCGATACGCGGCTGCCTGCGGCGACCACGGTGCCGAAGTTCATGAGTACATCGTCGCCGATCTCGATCCGGCCTGCGGAGCCGGTGATCAATTCTATGGGCACCCAGGAAGAGTTAACGTTCAAGTGGTCGCCGATGACAATCGATCCGCGGTTCTCCACCCGCAATCGTCCTGCGACTCTGGCGCTCGCGCCGACGCGATCGCAGTCTTTGAGCGCACCGTGGGCGCGGATCAATTGGCCGACGAACTTCAGGCCCTTGCGGATGCGCCGCGCCAGGCTCAGGTGGCTGTCACGTTCCCACGAACGGCGGATGCGCGCTCGGAGCCCTGGAGTTTCAGGCGCGCTTGTGTTCGGCTCCAAGTTCATGGTGTACACCAAAATTATTGCGAGAAAAACCGCGCCTGCAACCGCCCCGAGGCGCATGCTGTTCCCGCCGATTATGCTAGTGAGATGACTTTCCCGGCGATTGCAGCTAGTTTATAAAATTTACAACGGAGTGCCCCGACAATGTCCGTCAGAGCCATCATAAACGATACATTCACACAGGTCGCGAGCGAGCAGCAGCGAACGCTGTCTCAATTATCGGATAATGTTAAATTGTTGGAATCAGGTCTCGATTCCCTCAGCTTCGCCCTCATCGTCGCCCGCCTGGAGGATACCTTGGGGTTCGATCCTTTCGTCAGTGTCGACAGCATTCCGGTAACTTTCGGAGATTTCGTAAAGCTATACGAGGATTATGCTCAATAGTTCCGGTAAACCTTTAAGTAGGCCTCGCATAGGCAATGTAGCGCCAGCCCCAAATCACGGTCAATTTGCCGAAATTCGCACTGGCCTTGATGAGCCAGGCGACGCCGTGATGGCGCCCGAAAATCCATGCCACCGAGGCGATGGCGGCGGCAATGAGCATCTGCAGCAGCGCCCTCAGGAAGAACAGGCAGCATCCCAGAAAGCCGATGGGCCGAAATCCCCCGGTCACCGTGTAGCGGGCAAAGGCCTGACCGCCGCTGAGCGCCCGCATCAAGAGCCAGTGAAGCGATAGCCGCTTGGCCTCGATGGGTTCGTAGACAGGCGCCTTTTCCGACCAGACTATTTTCGCGCCCTTGCGCGCGAGCCGCACCAACATGTCGACGTCCTCGCCCGCCATCAGTCCATGGCGGATGTCGAAGGGACCCGGTTCGGCGCGCAAGCAGTCCGCGCGCAGTAGAACATTGCCGAATCGCATGCCGTGGTAGGGCACCTCCGCGCCCTCTGGCTGGTGCGGAAAATCATAGAATCGTCCGCGGCGAATCCATGCAGGGGCGGACGCAGGCACTTGCGGCTCCACCGGCGACAGCACTCCGTCGGCATGGAATTCCTCCGCCGCCTGCAGCAAATTGCGCAACCATTCCCTGGGCGCCCGTTCGTCATCGTCGATGAACGCCGTCCATTCGCCCGTCGCCAGTTCGAAGGTCCGATTTCGCGTGATCGCGATGTTCGGGATGGGCTGCACGTCGTAGTCGATGGGGAACGGCGCACCGGCGGCTCGGCATTGATCGACGACGGCCCTCGCACCGCCGCCCTGATCGTTGTCGACCACGACGACTTGATCCGGCAGGCGCTCCTGATGCACCAGGTCATCGAGCACCGCTCTCAGGCGATCATTGCGCTGAAAGGTGGCCAGACAGATGCTGACCTTGGGCGCTGTGGAGGTGTGCATGGCGAGATCATTGACCCTGTTTACAATGCGGTGTGCCGCTCGATGCCGGCCATATGTTCGATCGACGAGCGCTTCATTTCACAGAGTCGATGCCGACCGTTAATATATTATCCTATCGAATGGACAGCCGCATACCCCACGTGATCGGTCGCATATTTCCGACAGACCGATCGGTACCACCATGCGCGGCGGGATTCGCCGCATGATTCTGGACGCCAACGACTTGCCGGACGGCACGCCGCTTCACGCCGATATCTGCATCATCGGCGCGGGCGCCGCGGGCATCGCCATGGCGCTGCGCTTCATCGGCGATCGGCGCGAAGTGCTCATCCTCGAGTCCGGGGGCACAAGACCCGAGCGGGCGACTCAAGATTTGTACGCCGGAACCGTCGCCGATGCGCGGCTGCACAGCCCGCCCGATCGCTACAGGCAGCGCCGTTTCGGCGGCACCACCACGATCTGGGGCGGGCGCTGCATGCCCCTCGATGCCATCGACTTCGAAGCACGCGATTACCTGCCCCACAGCGGCTGGCCGATCGGTCCTGCGGATCTCGCGCCGTATTATCCCGACGCCAATACTCTGTGCGAAGCCGGGGAATTCAAATACTCGACGGGCGAGGCCTTCGACCCGCCGCCGCGGCCGATGATCGAAGGCTTTACCAGCCCGAATTTCACCACCGACTCGATCGAGCGCTTCAGCTGCCCGACCGATTTCGGCGCGCGCTACGGCCGGCGGCTGCGCGAGGCGCGCAATGTGCGCATCCTGCTGCATGCGAACGTCACTTCCCTGAATCTCGAGAAACAGGGACAGCGGGTGCGCAGCGCGACGGTGCGCACGTTGCAAGGACGCGGCTTCGAGGCGAGCGCCGCCCAGTTCGTGCTCGCGGCAGGCGGGCTCGAGGTTGCGCGCCTGCTCTTGGCGAGCCGCGACGTGCAGCCGCAGGGCATCGGCAACGGGCACGATGCGGTGGGACGGTATTACATGTGCCACCTGGCAGGAACCGTCGGCGCCCTGACCATCGACCGGCCGCTCGGCGCCGTGTGGAACGGCTACGACGTTTCAGACGAAGGCGTGTATTGCCGCCGCCGCATCGCCCTCTCGGCCGCGTCGCAGCGGCAGCATGGCATCGGCAATTTCATCGCCCGCCTGCATCACCCACGGATCACCGATCCTGCGCATCGCAACGCCATCCTGTCGCTGCTGTACCTGGCCAAATTTTTGATTCCCTACGAGTACGGCAAGCGCCTGCACGGCGAGGAGCGCGCCGACCTTGCGACCTGGCTGAGACATGTTCGCAACGTGGCCACGGGCCCCTTCGACGCCGCCGGTTTCGCCTGGCACATGCTCAGGGACCGCAAGCTCGCGCTGCGAAAATATCCATCCATCGTCATCAAGCCCAAGGCCAATCTGTACAGCCTTGACTTCCACGCGGAGCAGCAGCCGAGCCCGTCGAGCCGGGTGAGCTTGGGGGAGACGGTCGATGCGCTCGGCATGCCGCGGCTGTCGATCGACTGGCGCTACACCCGCGGGGATGTCGATACGGTCGGCCGCGCGCTCGCATTGCTCCAGACAGATCTGCGCACGGGCGGGATAGGCGAGCTTAAGTTCGATCCGGCGGGCCTCGAGGAGGAAATCACCCGCTACGGCGCCTACGGCGGCCATCACTTGGGCACGGCACGCATGGGCAACGATCCGCGCACGAGCGTGGTTGACGGCGATTGCAGGGTGCACGGTGTGGGCAACTTGTTCGTCGCCGGAGCTGCTGTATTTCCGACTTCCAGTCAGGCGAATCCGACCCTCACCATCGTCGCGCTGGCGATGCGCCTGGCCCAATTCCTGAAGGCGAGTCGGGGCGCTGAACCTTGAGCTACCGCCAGCTCAGTTTTGCCTCGATGCCGACGATGGAGTCGCTGTAGTTGTACGGCTCGATGCTCGAGGAGCGCGACTGCTTGATCATGTAGGCGTGCAGGCGCAGGCGCCGCAAAGCCTGATAGTTGACGTCCAGCTGCCCGACCGGCGAGGTGTCGACGCGCCCGTTCGCCATCGAACCCGGAACCACCGTCCCCGGAATGGTCTGTCCGACGAACCTGCTGCGGACGTAGCCGCCGTTCAGCGCGACGCTGATCCGGTACGTCGCCTGCCAGGTCACCGCCAGGCTGCCGCCGGTGTCGATCTCCGATCCGCCCGCCGCAACGTAGTTGTTGACCGCACGAGTCACGTTGACGGAGACGCTGGTTTTCCCCGTCAGCTGCCGGGTGTAGCCGAACGCTCCGGTGACGCCCGAGGCACTGGGGATGTTGGCGGTCTGATCGCGTTTGGTGTAGCCGAGCGCCGCGTTCAAGTTCGTCAGCGCGCTCACGGTGTAGTTCAGCGTCAGATCGGCGCTGGTCTGGTTGTACGTTCCGACGTCCGGCGCGTTCTCGTAGCGACCCGAGATGTGATCGAGCGCGATGCCGTAGCTCAAATTGGTGACGCTCTTGTTCACGAGTGCGAGATGCGTACCGATTTCGCGCTCGACGAAATCCGGAAAGCCCTGCAGCGGCGCCTTCAAATTGTGCGAGTAGGCCTCCGTTTCGACCCGCCATTCCGGATTGACGTTCAGATTCGCCTTGGCGTCGATCTTGCGGTCGACGTCGATCGACAGCTGCGAGCTGTTGCCGAGCACGAACGGCGCCATGTATTGCTCCTGCCGGGCATCGAGGAGGCCGTCGAGCAGGCTGGTCAATTTCCAGTTGAGTGCCATGTGGGCGAGATACTCGTTGTGGTCGAGCTCGGTGAAGTGGTCGTAGTCGAAACGCCGGCCCTCGAGGGTCGCGGTCAATTTCTGCTGACTCCAGAGATAGGTGCCGTCCACCCCCGCGACGTACTTCTGGTCGGTGTCCGCCAGCGTCGGATCGCCGAGGGCCGCCACATTGGCCTGCGAATTCTCGACCCTGAACACGTTCGAGTCGCGTTCGTAATGCGCGTCGACATACGGGGCGACGGTCGTCTGCGCATCCGCCCGCAAGGGCGGCGACAGCGCTGCGGCGAGCGCGGCAATTCCGTACAGCGCGGCGCGCAGGCCCATGACGGCGTGCCGGCCGACCTTTCCTCGGCAATATTCGCTCATTGATCCGGCCATCGTTGTGACATCCAGCTCTAGAATACTCGATCCTCAAGTCCGCGGTGCGGGTTTGGCGGCGATGTATGAGACGAAGGGACTCAAGGCGGGGAATGCCCGGATCGCCAGGTTCCGCAGGCGGGTATGAAACTGCCCGCGGTAGATGATCTTGGTCACCGCGAATCCGACGGCGGCGAGGAACTCGACGACTTCGGTGGTGGTGTACTCCCTCACATGCCCCATGTGTCCGAGCCTCTCCAGCTTCTGGTATTCGGCATGCATGTTTCCGCAGCAGGAGTACGCCCTGTTCTTGGCCAGGAAATTCACGATTCCCGCCAGGGATCTCAAATTGGGGCTGGACAACATCAGGGTGGCGCCCGGTTTCATCACGCGCAGAACTTCTGTGAGGGTGAATATCGGATTGATGCGCAGGTGCTCGAACAGTTCGTTGAAGACGACGGCATCGAACGAGTCGTCGGCGAAGGGGAGAGGTTGCGTTTCGATGTCGCACTTGCGCACATCGATGCCGGCGGCGGCGATCGCCGCGGCGTATCTTTCGGGCGCGATGTCGCAGCCGGTCACCGCGTAGCGGCTGCCGTGCAGCGCCGCGGTGAACAACAGCGGGATGGAGCCGATTTCCAAGACCGCTGCATCCTGCGCCACGTGCGCCTTGGCGATGTCCAAATCCATTGCAATCCGCAGCAGGTGGTTCGACACGTAGGATTCGTGCCATTCCTCGAGAGCCGAGGATTGCGGCGACAGCCTGCGTGCGCAGTCCTCCACCATCTTCAGGGACGGCTCCGAAGGGCGGAAGGATTGGCGTTCTGAAATCATGGAAATCCCCCAATTTTCATCCGTTAATCGGATCTATGTCATAGTTTTGGCGTGCTGCGGTAGCGTACACTACGGCGTTTCATGGCGCTCTCGCGTACCGTGATCCTATCTGCGGCCCGGCGACCTTTCCGTTCGCGAAAGTCGGCGCACGCATCGGCCGGGAGAGGCGCAATTTTTCTCAAGCACTGGAATGAGCAATGATCAGAGCCGGAATCGTCGGATTGGGAAAAATGGGGCTGTCGCATCAGTCCATGGTCAATGCCCACCCGAGAATACAGCTGAAGGCGGTCTGCGATACATCGGGTTATGTCCTGGATGTGCTGTCGAAATACACCGGAGTGACCACGTACTCGGATTACAAGAAGATGCTGGACGAGGTGCCGCTCGACTGCCTGTTCGTCGCCACGCCCTCGAAATACCACACGGAGATCGTCGCCCTGGCGCTCGAACGGGGCTTGCACGTTTTTTGCGAGAAACCCTTCGGCCTCGATCCCGAGACCGGCTTTCGCCTGGCCGACATCGCAGAGCGCAAACGGCTCGTCAATCAGGTGGGCTACCACTATCGTTTCGTCGGCGCCTTCCAGGAAGCGAAGCGCCTGCTCGACCGGAAACTGCTGGGCGAGCTGCATCACGTGCGCATCGAGGCCTACGGACCGGTGGTGCTGCGGCCGAAGGGCGCGACCTGGCGGTCCCGGAAGAGCGAGGGCGGCGGCTGCCTGTTCGACTACGCCTGCCATGCGATCGACCTGACCAACTATCTGATCGGAGCGCCGATCGCGGTGTCGGGGACCGTGCTCAACAGCGTGTTCTCGAACGACGTGGACGATGAGATCTACTCCACGCTGCAATTCGGCGAGCGGTTCTTCGGGCAGCTCGCCACGAATTGGAGCGACGAGAGCTTCCGCAAGATGTCGGTGCGGCTGAATTTCTGGGGCACCGGCGGCCGCATCAACGTCGACCGCCAGGAGATCCAAATCTATCTGCGCAACGTTCCGCAGGACGCGGACGGGTTCACAAAGGGCTGGAACGTGCGCTATACGACCGAGCTGACCCGACCGGTATGGTTCTACGTGCGCGGCGAAGAATACTCGGCGCAGATCGATCATTTCGTGCAATGCATCGAGACGGGTGCGACTCCCTTGAGCACCTTCCGCAGCGCCAGCGATACGGTGCTGATCGCGGCCATGCTGCGGCAGGATGCGGAGAAGCCGCGCACCGCCGTCGTGCGCGGCGCCTCGGGCGTCGCCGGCGCGGCGCCGCCGGTGCGGCCGCCCAAATCCTTCTGGCGATCGTTGCTCGGCCGGTTTTAGCGGCCGACGCGGTTCCTTCTCATTGCATCCAGCAGAGCGATCTCAAATGGACAGAGTCTTATTCGGCGACAATCAGTTCTTCGGCGTGAATCACATGTCGGAGGAGAAGGCGCGCGCGCAGGCCATGCGTTTCCAGGAGGGGAGCGCGATCATCGAAGTGCTCGAGGATGCCTACGCCGAGGGGGTCAAGGCCTTCATGTGCACCACGCACGAGCGCATGACGGAGATCTGCGATCATTTTCGCGCCAATCGCGACAAGTACCCCGACTATGTGTTCTATCCCTGCATGCCGTACGCGCACAAATATGCGAACGCGGCGGCCGAACTCGGCATGCTCGGCGCCGTGCGCAGCTTCCTGCCCGAGGAGAACAAGCTCGGAGCGCTGCTGCGCGGCGGGGTATCCCTGGCGCGCAAGGACGTCGAGGGCCTGGCGCGGCTGCTGATCGACGCGGAGATGAAAATGTTCGCCGGGCTCAACACGCCCGTGATCTTTCTGCAAAACGTCGCCACCGACTTCCTCCTGGGGCTGGGGTTCGACGAGGCGTTCAAGATCTTTGCCGGCTGGGTGCGCGAGCGCTACAAGGCCGAACCCGCGTTCATCACGATGAACGCTCCGCTCTTGCAGAAGCGCCTGGAGAGCGCCGGCATCGAGAATCCGATCATCTGCGCCAACATCAACAAGATCGGCTTTCGAATGTGCGGCGGCATGCAGGCCTACGAGGACCTGATCGCCGCGGGCCGCTGCCGGCTGGTTGCGATGTCGGTCTTCGCCAGCGGCGCGCTGCCGCCGCGCGAGGCCCTGGAATATGTCTGCAAATTTCCGCAGATCGAGTCGATCGTATTCGGCGCGTCGAGCCGCCGCAACATCGCTCAAACCAAACACTTGATCGACGAACTGTCGCACCCCCGGCCCGGGCGCGACGGCGGGCCGCGCCTTTCTTAAGTCAGAGGATCCTCGGTTTATGAATCGAAAGGTGAGGCTGCTGAACGCCGACGTCGACGACATCACCATGGACGAGCTGGTCGAGAATTTCCGCGAAGGAGTCATGCTGACGTTGCACGTCGACTCCATCATGAAGCTGCAGAAGGACAGGGAATTCTACCGCCTGCTGCCGAAGTTCGACGTGGTCACCTGCGACAGCCAGATACTGGTCGTGGCGGCCCGGCTTCTCGGCACGCCGCTGAAGGAACGCGTCTCAGGCTCTGACTACTTCCCGCGCTTTTATACGCGCTACAAGGACGATACGTCGGTCACGATGTTCATTTGCGGCGGCAGCCCCGGAATCCCCGAGATTGCGCGCCGCAACGTCAATGCCAAGGTGGGCCGCGAAATGGTGGTCGGCACCATAGCTCCCTCGCGCGACTACGATCGGGACCCCGCGGAAATCGAGCGAATCATTGCGCAGATCAATGCGTCGGGCGCCACCGTGCTGATGGTGGGCTTGGGCGGCGGACGCCAGGAGAAATTCATCTTCAAGTACCGCGATCGGCTGCCCGGGATTAAGCTGTTCCTGCCGCTCGGCGGCACCATCGACTACGAAGCGGAAAGCCTCAAGCGGCCGCCGGCCTGGGTCACCAATGCGGGACTCGAGTGGCTGTACCGGGTGCTGCGGGAACCCCGGCAGCGCTGGCGGCGCTACGTCCTGCACCAGCCGCCCTTCCTGTACCTGTTCGCCCTGCAGCGCCTGGGGATGTATAAGGATCCGTTCGCGGAGGGGCAAAGCAAGCACGAGCCGTAGTGCTCGCCGGAGGCAGCGTTGAGGAGCGGTACCGATAGAGCGCCGGGCAGGGCGGTTGCGCAGCGGCGGGAGCGCCCGTCGATAATCGCGGCGGTGGCGATATGGGTGTTGATCGTCATCATGATCGTCCCTGACGGCCTCTACTACGGCAGGTACGCCACCGTCATGCCCACCGAAGGCAGCACGACCAGCCGGATGATATGGCTGTCGCTGCTGGCCTTTGGCGTCGTGGTGCCGCTGTCGCGCTCCGGCATGGCGTTGAAACTGTTTCGCCAGATCAATCCGTTTCTGCTGCTGTTCGCGGCGCTGGCGGCGGCCAGCATGATTTGGTCCATCGACCCGGGGGTCACGCTGCGCCGCCTGGTGCGCATAATGACGATGCTGCTGGATGCGGTGGCATTCGCTCTTCTGAGCTGGCGCACCACGCGCTTTCAAAGCGTCCTGCGGCCCATCCTCACGCTCATGCTGGTCGGCTCCATCATCTTCGTGATTGCTGCGCCTGACTTGGCCATCGAACAGGCCGATGCCATGGCGCTGGTCGGAGCGTGGCATGGGTTGACCACGCAGAAAAACGGCCTGGGGTCGATCGCGGCGATTTCGCTCATCCTCTGGCTGCATGCCCTGCTCAGCAAGGAGAAGGAATGGTGGCTGGCCGGGTTGGGGGCCGGCATCTCCCTCACCTGCCTCATGGGGTCGCGCAGTTCGAGTTCCATCATGGGCGCGGCGTTCGCCTGTCCGCTGATGCTGGTGATGCTGCGTCCGCCCTCCGGACTGCGCCGCTACCTGCCCTATATGATCGTCCTGTTCGTGGCCATCCTGCTGTTGTACTCGCTGGCGGTGCTCAATCTACTTCCCGGCTCGAGCGTTCTTTTGTCGCCGATCGCCGCGCTCACCGGCAAGGATCTGACCTTCAGCGGCCGCACGGCGATATGGGCGGTCATCAACGATCACATCGCGCTGAGTCCCTATCTCGGCTCAGGATACGGCGCCTACTGGGTGCAGTTGCCATGGTCGCCGTCGATGGAAATGAAGCGGCGGTTGTTCTTCTACCCGACGGAGGGCCACAACGGCTATCTCGATGTCATCAACGATCTGGGAATCGTCGGTGCCGTGTGCCTGCTGGGCTATCTGGCCACCTACCTGCGCCAGGGAATTTTGCTTCTGGCGACGGTGCGGCCCCAGGGCATACTTTATCTCACGCTGCTGTTCGAGCAGCTGATCGCGAACTTGACCGAGTCGCGCTGGTTCAACGTGCTGACCTGCGAGTTCACCATCATGACCATCGCGACCGTGGCCATGGGAAGGACGCTCATGGATCTGCGCATGCAGCGGCAGTCCGCCGCCGCGCGAGCGGTGGGCCCGCGGCCGGGAGCCGCCCCGGCACGCAAGGTGTGGGGGACGAGAAAGCCTGTGAGAGGGAGCTGATATGCACTGCCACCGAATTTTGTCGCGGGCGGCCGCCGCTTCACTGGCGCTCGGCATGGCCGTCTGCGCCCGCGCCGCTTTGGCCGACGGCGGTTCTGCCGCCGTGCCGCCAAAATCGACGCACTGGGTTTACCACAACGGCGAATTCAAATGGCCGGGAGACTGGTCATGGGAGGCGAAGGTGGATTATTCGGACACCTCAGGCGCTCCCGCCCAAGGCCGCTACGACATTGCAGTGACGGTTACGGGCGGTACCGGCGGTTGGCAGCCCCATGTGTCGGACACCTGCCAATTCAGGGAGGCCGACTGCTTTGACATAACGCCCTACCACTTCATGATTTTTTCCCTGAAGCCGACGGTTGCGGGCGCGCGATGGGCGGTGAACATCCTGTCGGCGTCCGATACACCCGACGGCCGGGTGGGCGACATTTCCCTCTTCGCACAGTCGGAGGAATGCCCGACGGTCGGTCGTTGGTGCAGCTACAAAATTCCGCTGCCCGCGTTCGGCCTGAAGAAGTCCAAAGTCCTTAAATTCAGCATCCAGGACGAAAGCGGCCCGGCACGGTTCTACGTGACCGAGGTGGGATTTACCGTCGAGTGACGGCATGGTCGCCATAAAATTCGCGGTCTGCGGCTTGCCAACGCCGCCCGCATACCAAGCAGCTGTAGCTAAATCGCGACGTATTGAAATGCCGACATTTGCTCGTTGGCCTCAATATTCATGTAATGCAACATAAGTTGAAAAAGTAAACCTGCCGCGAGGCATGGACGCAAAGCCTCCGGTCCGCGGAGGTTGCTAACTGAGGTGCAGACATGTTTCAAGCCCTAACGCGTACGACCCTGCTACGAATAGCCGCGGCTGCGGCCCTCGTGCTGAGCGGTGCGGCGTGCAGTCCCGTCTCCGACACCCCGACCAGCGTGGCGATGGCCGCGTCGAGTTACTCCGTTTCACAGACCGCAGGCTCAGTCACCCTGTCGGTGGTCAGAACGGGCGCAACCACCGGCGCGATCAGCGCCGCGTATTCCACCGGCGACGGCACCGCCGTGTCCGGCGCCGACTACACCGCCGTCAGCGGCACCTTGCAATGGGCCGAGAACGACGCGACGCCGAAGACGATTACGGTGCCGGTCAGCGACGCGACGCAGTTTTCAGGCAGCAAATCCTTTCAGGTCACCTTGACCGACCCTTCGGGTACGACCATCGGCAACCCGGGCAGCGCCGAAGTCACCATCTCCGGCGCCGTATCGCCGGTCGTGGACAGCGTCGAGCTCGGCGATTCGGCCTATGGAATAGCGCAGGGTGCAGGGCCGTTGACCGTGACGGTCAATCGCACGGGCGGCTCGAGCGGCGCGGTCAGCGTGGCGTATGCCACGGCCAACGGCACCGCCATGGCGGGCAGCGACTACACGACGGCCACCGGCACGTTGAGCTGGGCCGACGGCGATGCATCATCGAAGAGTTTCACGGTCTCCATCAGCAGCACCGTCCCGTTCACCGGCACCAAGACCTTCAGCATCCAGTTGTCCAACGCCAGCGGCGCCGGCATCGGCACGCCGGGCAGCGCCGTGGTGACCATCGGCGGCAGTGCTTCCGCGCCCATCGGCACGGTGCAATTTCAGGCCTCGAGCTACTCGGTCGCGCAGAGCGCAGGGTCGGCGACCGTGACCGTCACCCGCACGGGCGGCTCCAACGGGGCGATCAGCGTCGCGTATGCCACCGCCAACGGCACCGCCGTGGCGGGGACCGACTATACGGCGGCCAGCGGTACACTGAACTGGGCCAACGGCGATGCCGCCGCGAAGACGTTCACCGTCGCCATCAACAATTCGACGCAGTTCAGCGGCACCAAGACATTCACCGTCGCCCTCTCGAACCCCAGTGCCGGCACCGCGATCAGCAGCCCGGGAAGCACGACGGTGGCAATATCGGGCGACGCCTCGCCGCCGGTCGGCGACGTGCAGTTGTCCGCCTCCACTTATTCCGTTTCGCAAGGCGCGGGTTCCTTGACGGTGACCGTCGAGCGGCTGAACGGCAGCAGCGGGGCGATCAGCGTGGCCTACGCAACAGCCAACGGCACGGCCGTGGCCGGCACGGACTACACGGCGGCCAGCGGGACCCTGCAGTGGACCAGCGGCGATGCCGCCTCGAAGACCTTCGCGGTACCGGTGAGCAACGCGACGCCGTATTCCGGTACCAAGTCCTTCACCGTGACCCTGTCCAAGCCCACCGGCGGAGCGGCCGTCAGCAGCCCGAGCAGCGCGACCGTCTCGATCGCCGGGGACGCCGTGAACCCCACTCCGGGCAGTCTGCAATTGTCCGCCACCGGCTATGCCGTGGCGCAGAACGGCGGATCGGTGACCATCACCGTCAATCGCACGGGCGGCTCGAGCGGTGCGGTCGGCGTGACCTACGCCACCGCCAACGGTACTGCCGTGGCAGGGACGGACTACACCGCCGCGGGCGGCACGTTGGCCTGGGCGAGCGGCGATGCCGCCTCGAAGACCTTCTCCGTCACCGTGAGCAATGCCACCCCCTTCGCGGGCAGCAAGCAGTTCTCGGTCACCCTGTCGAGTCCCACCGGCGGGGCTGCGTTGAGTACGCCGAGCACCGCCCCGGTGACCATCACAGGCTCGAGCGGCTCGAGCGGCTCGACCCTGTGGGTCTACTACAACGGTGTCTTCAATTGGGGCGGCGACTGGTCCTTTGCGGCCAGCCCGAATTACAAGGATACGAGCGGCGTTCCCATCGAGGGCCCGTACGACATCGAGATGACGGGACAGCAGTGGGGCGGTTGGCAGCCGTATGTCAGCGCGAACTGCCAGAGCAACATTGCCGATTGCTTCATCACCACGCCCTACAACTATCTGATTTTCTCCGCCAAGCCCACCGTGGCGAATCAGACCTTCGGCTCGGCGGTGCTGTCGGCGGGAGACACGCCCGACGGCAAATCGCTTCAGGATCTATCGGCCTATTGCTCGGGCGGCAGCAATCCGCCGGTGGGGCAGTGGGAAACCTGCAAGGTGCCGCTCTCCGCTTACAGCCTGACCGATTTGATTATTCTGAAGTTCTCCATCTCGGATCAGACCGGACTGTCGAGCAATCACTACTACCTCGACAACGTGGGCTTTTCCGCGAATTGATCGCAACCTTCAAAGGCGCTGCATGGACGCAGCGCCGATTCAGGGCCGCTCGCGGTCGGTGCGCTGCCATTCCTTCGACTTGCGCGGCCGCAGCAGCAGGCGCAGCTTCCACAGCAAGAATCCCGGTGCACGCGCCAGATCGATCAGACCGATCAATCCGATTCCGCTGAGCTGCCACCCGCGCAGCACATAGCACACGAGGCTCGCGGCACAGGCCGCGCCCAGCCACAGCCACACGGCCATGCCCGCGACCCACGGCGAGGCGAGAGCGGCCAAGACCACCAGCGCGAAGATGTTGAGCGCGACATAGGAGATGGGCAGCACCAAGAGGTCGAGGGCCAGATCCAGGCACAGGGCGCTGCGTTTGCGCAGCGACGCCCGCAGCAAGGGGCCGGTCTTCGACCGCATGAGCTGGAAGCGCCCGCTCTCCCAGCGCTGGCGCTGCGTACGCGCGCTCTGTTCGCTCGACACCATTTCCGCATCGCAATCCGCTTCGTCGGCATAGGCGACCCGCACCCCCGCGAGGCCCAGGTCGATGCCGTATTCGAGATCCTCGGTGAGCGAGTACGCCCGATACGGAACGGCCTGCAGCAGTTCATGGGTGACGCTCCAGCCCGTCCCGCGGATGCCGCAGGACACCCCGAGACGCTCTCGTGCCCGCGAACGCACCACGTGGACGGCGCCTTTGGCAATGGTGATGAGACGCGTGCGCCACGAGGCCATCGGATTGAGGACCCCGTAATGCACTTGCACCGCACGCATACCGGTCTCCATGCGGGCGGCGATGGCCTCGAGCAGGTTCTCCGAGGCCTCTGCGTCGGCATCGATGATCACCACCGCCTCGGCGAAGCCCGCGGCGCGGCTCGCCTGAAAGGCGAAGTCGAGCGCGTAGCCCTTGCCGCGCTGGGCGGGATTGCTGCGCTCGATCACGAGGGCGCCCGCCGCCCGCGCGTTCTGCGCCGTGGCGTCGGTGCAATTGTCGGCGCAGACGACGATCCGGAATCGATCAGCGGGCCAGTTCACTTTGCGCAGGCTTGCCACCGTGCGCGCAATGACGGCGGCCTCATTGTGCGCGGGCACGATGAAGTCGAAACGCAGCAGCCTGGCTTTCAGCCGCGGTACGGGCAGCTTCTGCGACAGCACCGTGACCAGCAGAAGATAGCCGCTCGACACCGCCGCCGGTAAGGCCAGGATCAGCAGCGGCGCTTGAATGAGCAGGGGAAACATGCGGCTCGCACTATAAGCGAATCCGCGCGGAGGTGCCGTATCGCATCGCGAATCGCGCCTTCAAGGCGCCGCGGCTACTGCGCGAATTTCGAGAGAAGCTTGACATAAGCCGCCTGATAATAAATGGCCGGTTCGGTGATCACCCACGAGCTCTCCGGCCACCCTGCATTCCAGTCCCTGTAGGACTTTTGCGGCGGCTGCCCCGACGGCGGGGAAAGCGATGCAGGCACGCCGTCCTTCACCGCCCGGGCGTTCGGTCCGCCGGGCATGTAGCCCGGCGCGGGACCGCAGGACGAGCTTCGCGCGTCGCTCCATTTCGTGCCGCTCCAAAACCAGGTGTGGTAGATCTCGTTCGCCGACTGCGTGGCCCCGTAGCGCGACATGTTGCTGAGGTAGACCATCGCAAAGGGATTGACTCCGTGAAAGTAGTGCAGGATCTCGAGCGCGCGATTCTCATAGCTCGCGGCATTGGCCGGGTCGAGACGGTAGGTGAGGACATCCATGTTGGTGTTGCCGTACTCTGCCCGCGGATCGTTGCTCCCCCAATGATATTGCTGATCGAGCAGAAAGGCGCGATACAAATCGTCCTGCGCGCGGAAGCCGTAGAGCGGGAAGTCCGACTTCGCGTCGCTCAGCTTGTCGGCGCGTATGGTTTTGGCGAGCCCCGCATGGGCATGCTGCAGGGTGGTATAGAACAGCAGAGCCTCCCCTTGCTCCGGCTTGTAGCGTGACCAGCCGTCCTGCGTGTACGGCGTAAGCTCCCTGTAATGGCGCCCGATGTACTCGTCAAAGGCAGCGTCGTCGGTGATCGCATAGAGGTAGACGGCGGCGACCACGGCGGCGGCGTTCTGATCCGCCTCGCTCCAGTCGGCGATGGCGGCGTGAACCACGCCGGCGTCGCAGTGCGTCTGCTTGGGGGTGATGCTGCGATAGTTGTTCCAGGCGGCAATCGCACGCCCCTTGAGGTCCGCGCTCTCCCGCGCGAGCGCGCCGATGCCGCCGAAGACATATGCGGCGTGCGCGAACATGCCCGCCGCCGCAATGGTGCCCGAGGTGCAGCTCGGCACGTAGTAGCGGGGACTGTGGTCCGAGCTCGGCGGCGCCGCCGGGACATAGACGATGTCGCCCACCTTGAGCGCGGCGCTGCCGTCGGGATATTGCATCTTCTTGAGCCAATCGGTTTCCCACTTCACTTCGTCGAGCAGGTCCGGAACGCCGTTGCCCGACTCGGGGATTCCGAAATCGTCCGTGAAGACTCCGGGGTTTTCCTGGTAGGCCGTCAACAATTGATGGACGGCGGAGGCGGCGAAGGTGACGTACTTGTCGGTGTCGCCCGCATCGAACCAGCCGCCGCTGAGATCACGGACCTTCGCGGGGTTGTCGCGGTCGGTGACGTCGTGTGCCTCCGTATCCTGCCTGGGTCCCATGTAGGCCGGTTCATCTTCCCAGCAGGCTTCGGCGAACGGCGCACGCTTGGCGAAGCCGCTGCGCTGATAGAAGTACATCCTCGCCGCCGCCCGAAGGATGCTCTTGTAGACGCGCTGACCGATCTGAAAGACCGCGGAGCGCGCGTTTCTCTTCGAGTCATACACGAAATAAGTGCCCGGCGCGGTGACCGCCGAGAAATCGAGCCACCAGCCGCGGTCGCCGGACGAGGCCTCCACCGCACCGCCGTTCCAGAGGGCAGGCGCGCCGCTCCATACCACGCGGCCGTCGTCAGCGCTTCGCAGCTCATAGATCGGCCCCGGCGCGAATCTGTCTGCGCCGTCGTAGCCGGTGTGCGGATCGCGGATGACCGCCACTTTCGGATCGCCCGGCCGGTAGCCGAATTGATCGACCAGGATGTGATGATCGAACGCAACGTGTCCGCTCACGGCGGGCGTATCGGGCCGGCCGGCGGATTGCGCGGAGACGTTGCCCGAACAGGCGGCTGCGAGTGTCCACAGCGGCGCAAGCGCTGCGCCCACTGCAAACTTCATCGCGGGTGTCATTGCACAGCAGTCTACGCCGGCGGGGGAAACACCGCCAACCGTGTCGCAGTTCGCGGTGTGCCGGCCCGGAGAGATTATCTGCGCGGCCACCGTGGTATCGTTCGCAATTGAAACTCAAGTCACGCGAACGATGGTCAGAAAGTTCCTAACGAAACACACCTCGGTGCTGCGCATGTTCAGCGGCGCAATCGCCATTCAGGCGATGCTCTCTGCGTCCGCCTTCATTGTCGGGCTGCTGCTGGTGAGGCGCACCAGCGACGCCGAATACGGCTACTACGTCCTGATCATAACGACGGTGGGGCTGGTCACCAGCCTGCAGAGCTCCTTCATCGGACCGCCGATGAACATCCGCATGACCAAATCCGACCGCGGCGAGCGGGCGAACCTGATCGGCGGGCTCGATCGCGACCAGACTCGCATCCTGCCCTATCTGGCGCTCGCGCCGTTGCTCATGGGCGTGGCGCTGCAACTGGAAGGCGGCCTCGATTTTCCGATTGCGCTGACGCTGCTTGCCGGCACCGCGGCCACCATCACCTCATTGCGGCGCAATTTTCTGCGCTCGGTGCTGTTCGCCTTTCGCCGCCCGAACGACGTGCTGGGCGCCGACACCGTCTATTGCGCGCTGCTGATCGTCGGGGCGTATGCGGCGACCTTCACGCCGCTGCCGGCTGCGACGGCCGCATTGACGCTGGCGTTCGCCTGCGTGCTCGGCAGCCGGTTCCTGTCCAAGAAGCTCTGGAATCACGAGCCCTGGAACCCCGATGCGCCGTTGGGGATGCTGCGCGAAATCGCGCCCCTCGGGGCGTGGTCGGCCTTCGGCAGCGCCGTGCACTGGCTTTTCAGCCAGGGCTACAATTACCTGGTTGCGGGCACCCTGGGCGTGACCGCGGTGGCCGCGCTGGCCGCGACCCGCCTGTTGGTCATGCCGGTCAATTTGCTGTCCACCGGCGTCGCCAATCTGCTGTTTCCCATGACCACGGGCTGGATGCACAAATTCAGTCCGCCCAAGGTGTTCATCCGGCTGACCCTGGCCTCGACCGGGCTTGCGGGGCTTGCAGCGTGCTATTTGCTGGTCATGTGGCTGGCGCGGGGATGGATCTTCGACGACATCCTGAAAAAGCACCTGCCCAACAGCGATTGGCTGCTGGAGCTGTGGTGCGTCATCTCGCTGGTGATGCTGATTCGCGATCAGCTGCTGCACTACCTGGCGGCCCGCGCGCGGTTCCGCGTGACCTCGACCGTGACGCTGGTGAGCGCGATCATTTCGATCTCATGCAGTCTGGTGGCGATGCACATCATCGGCGTGGCCGGAGCGCTGGTGGGGCTGCTCGTCGGAGAGGTGTGCAACGTCGTGGGCATCATCGTATTCTCGATACGCGACGCGCGCTCGCACTCGCCGCCGTGAGCGTCCACCCGGCGCTAGAATCTCTGCCCGTGCATGAAGCGCTTGAATCTGCGCACCGTGCGCTTCAGCGCAGAGAGGGACTGCATCTCGCGCTCCTCGCGCGCGGTCTGCTTCTCCAGGTTCCAGGAATAGTCGCGCTTTAGAAACCGGCGCTTGCCGGTCTTGACTCCGTAGCCCAACACATAGGCGCGCCGCGGCTGCTCGCCGCCGTTGACTCCGGCACCGTGGATGGTGCGCGAATGATGGATCACCGCGCTGCCGGCGCGCATCGGCACCGCCACGCAGTGTGTCAGGTCGGGCGGCGAAACCAGTTCCAAGCCATGTATTCGCGGATCGTTGTTGGGGCTGCGGTGCGGGTACAGAGGCCCCAGATTGCTGCCGCGGATGTAGCACATGCAGCCGCTCTCGACGGTGACGTCCTGCAGCGGCATCCAGATCGAAATCGACTCGAGGATTCGGGATCCCTGGTGGCTGAATGAATCGTCTTGATGCCAGGGCGTCGCCGCCCCCTTGGGCGGCTTCACGATGGCATGCTCCAGCGTGCTTTCGATATTCGGACCGAGCAGCTGTTCCGCGATCGAGCGTGCGCTTGCTGCCAGCTGGGTTTGCATCAGGGCGGGCTCATACCGCGACGGCCAGAGCAACTGCGGTATGGTCAGCCCCCGTCCCCCGGCGGTGTCGTCGCGGCCGATCATATCGAACAGATCACCCTTGTCCCAGCCGCGCCGTTCCGAGAACAGGTTGTCATAGAGCGTGCGCAGCGAGCCGATTTCATCGGCGGTTGAGAGATCATCGACCAGCAGAAAACCGTCGCGTCGAAACGCCTCGAGCTGCGCCTGGCTCAGCCTGGGAGCGGAAAAAGGCGAGCGAGCGTCGGGCGCGCGCGACGGGGCGTC
Source organism: uncultured Gammaproteobacteria bacterium (assembly GCA_963702735.1). Classification (GTDB taxonomy): domain Bacteria; phylum Pseudomonadota; class Gammaproteobacteria; order Steroidobacterales; family Steroidobacteraceae; genus Bog-1198. Next base: position 23,104 of record CAVPDW010000009.1, read on the forward strand.
GATGCGATTCGCGGCCTGGTCTGTCATAGCTAAACTCACTCAATCCCTCGATGGGCGACCCATCGGTAGCCTAGCTTCATTATGTCGAATTGACGACCCAAAATCATAACGCAGAAGCCTTGCCCGTGTCGCGTGGGTCCCCGGCCTCTGCGTTCAAGGCTCGCGGCAATTCTCGATGCACGGCATTCGAACCGCCATCGAGCCCGGCGGATCTGTGATGCGCGACACAGTTGCGCGGTATGCAGCGGAGGCGTCTGCCTTTGGTGACAGATTGCCATTGCGCGGTGTTGCAAAGACACTTGCCGCAATATGGTTAAAGGCAGGTCGAGATGAATCGGCAAGACATGGACATCAAGAAAATTCTGCTGCGCGGCGCCTGCTGCGCGGTGCTCGGCGCTCTCAGCGCCTGCGGCGGCGCCTCGAGTGCCGCCACCGATCCCTCGTCCAGCAGCAGCGGGGGCTCTTCGTCGAGCAGCTCCTCCAGCAGTAGTTCATCGAGCGGAAGTTCATCCAGCAGCAGCGGGTCCTCCTCGAGCAGCAGCTCCTCCAGCAGCAGTAGCAGCAGCGGCGGCGTGGGCTCCTCGAGCAGCAGCTCGTCGAGCAGCAGCGGCGGCCACTCCTCGAGCAGTTCCTCGAGCAGCAGCGGCGGCTCCTCTTCAAGCAGCTCCGGCGGCACGACCGGGGGCACGATGGCGATCAGCGTGCATGTCGATGCGCAGGGTGGGCATTTCGTCGACGCCAACGGAAACATCATTCAGGTGCGCGGCGTGAACGTAAGCGGCCTGGAGAGCGGCATCATCTTCGGCGGTACGGATTATTGGGCTTCCTCCAATCTGGGCGGGCGGCCGGATTTCACCAAGATCGCAGCCTGGAAGGCCAACGCCGTGCGACTGCCGCTCAATGAGGATTCGTGGCTGGGGCTCACCGTGACGAACCTGGGCGGCACCACCCTCGCGCTCAACGGCCCCGGATATCAGGCGGAAGTGAAGGCGACGGTGGCGGCGGCGAACGCCGCGGGTCTGTACGTGATCCTGGATTTGCATTGGACCGCGCCCTCCAACTTTGCGGCCAACACGCAGAATACCTTCCTGAACTCGACCAACTCGCTCAATTTCTGGTCCTCGGTGGCGACGGCATTCCAAGGCAATCAGGCGGTGATGTTCGAGGTGTTCAACGAGCCCGTGGTGTGTCCGTCCGGTTCCGGGAACCCGCTGTGCTCCTCGAGCGGCATCACCGCGACTCAGACGGCGGAAAACCAAGTATTGGCGAATGGCGGTCCGGCGAACTCATACGTCGCCTTGAGCAACGGCAACGGCGGGGCGGGCAGCGTGACGCGCGTCGCCTATAGCTACTCGACCGTCAGCTACCAGGCGGCAATCAATGCCATCCGCAATGCAGGCGCCAACAATGTAATCATCTGCGGCGGCAACAACTATGACGACGATCTGTCGTGGTGGACCACCAATCCGCCCACGGATTCGCTGAACAAACTGGCGGCGGCCGTGCACCAGTATCCCGGCGAATATCCGAACAATGCGGCCACGGACGGCCCGACCTCCGGCATCAATGCCATGCTGGCGCCGATTGCCGCGAATCATCCCGTCATCGTGACCGAGCTGGGAGACGAGGTGGGGACCGCCGGATCACCCTTCGCCACGCCGGTGCTGACGTGGGCAGATTTGCACGACTACTCGGTGATGGCGTGGACCTGGAACCCTTGGGGCGGCGCCAACACCTTGATCCAGAACACCACCAGCTACACCCCGACCGTGGGCCTCGGGCAGACCTATTACACCTGGACCTTCAACCACCCGTAACGGGTCAGAAGTGATTCAGCACGGCGCCCAGGATTCTCGACTGGGTCGTGGCCAGGCGGCGCATCATGTTGCGGGTGTTGGTGAAGGAGGTGTGCTGTGCGCGGCTCACGATGAGGATTCGCCCGGCCAACGTGGCCACCGCGATGCCGTCGGCAAATTTGGACACGGGCGGCGTGTCGAGCACCAAGAATTCGTAGCCGTTTCGCCACTCGGTGACAAGTTTCTCGAAGCGCCCGTCGGAGAGCAGCTCGAGAGGATTCGGCGGAGGCGGCCCCGCGGTCAACAAATGCATCTGCGGCAGTCCGACCACGGGGTGATAGATGGGCTTTTCGAAGTTCGAGATGGCTCTCGACAAGCCGTGTTCATTCATCGCGCCGAACAGTGCGTGCTGCCGGGGATTGCGCATGTCGGCGTCAACCAGCAACGTGCGGCGGCCGAGCTGCGCAAACGCGATCGCGAGCTCCGCCGACAGCTGCGAGCGTCCTTCACCGGCGCCGGGACTCACCACCGCCACGACGTTCGCGCCCCGGGTGCCCTCGTTGAGCAGCAGCAGCTCGGTGCGCAGGGCCCGCAGCTTTTCACTGCGAGGATTGTCCGCATCATGCACCAGAAGCAAACTCGGGCCCGGCGCAACCGATTCGCCGTGCTTAAGGACGATGCGCCGGTCGGATGAGATGCGGCGAATGGCGCTCTCGATGAGCCCTGAATCCCCGGATGGCCTTCGGCCCCGGGTGCGAATCAATGCCTGTTCGATGTCCTCGCGCGTCACCAGGCCGAGCTTGATGGCAGCGTCGCTGAAACGCAGGTCGGTTTTCTGCATCAACTCGAAGATTTTCTCGACGGCTTGCGCATCGATGTGAAAATTGGAGACGAGCTCGGCGCGCAACTCCTTGTCGTCGTCCGCCGCGCCGCCCATGGGGTACTGCGCGCTCATGCAGTGTCCGCCGGCAGCACGTCGAACTCCATCAACACCGGTATTGCAAAGCCCCGTTCGAAATCATCCCGGCAACGCACACGCCGGTTGATCACGAGCTCATAGGCGAGGGGAAGCGCAAGGCCCAGGAAAACTCCCGCCAGCGCGCCCATGAACAGCAACTTGACCTTCTTGGGCTTGCTGGAGGTTTGCGGCGGAACTGCGCGGCTGACCAGGTTCACCTTCGAGAAACGGCTGTCCGAGGCGAACATGATTTGGTCGTAGCCGTCGAGTGCGCGCTTGTACACGCTCTGCGCGGATTCCAATTCGAGCAGATACTTCGTGCCCTCATCCTGGAGCCGGCTGACGCCGAGCACTTTCGCGCGCTGCTCGGTGACCGCCGCCTGCAGCTTGGCCTCCAGCTGCCGGGCGGCCGTGAGCTCGGCGGACGCGCCGGAGGTGAGGCTTTGCACGGCTTTGTCCAGATTGCGCTGGTTGGCGGCAATCTGGTTTTCCAATTCCAACACCTTGGGGTGGCGGGCACCGAGCGTTGCGCGCATTTCGGCGAGCTGCGCCTGTTCCGTGTCGATCTGAGTCTTCAATGGCTGGGTCGTCGCCATCGTGGTGGCGCTGCTGTTGAGGCTTTGATCGCTCGCGGCCTTGACCTCGGCGGCGCGGCGCGCGTTCTGCGCCTCTTGCAGCCTAGTCTCCAGCGACGCCAGCAGTTCGGTGTCGATATTGTTGTTCTGCGCGGCGATATTCGGCAGGTTGTTGCGCTGCCTGAATGCGGTGACCTGATCCTGGGCGATGCGCACCTTGTTGTTCAGCTCGACCAACTCATCCGCATAGCGTTTGGCCCTTTCGTTGGCAGGCCCCGCCACGCGCTCGCGCTCCTGAGCCAGGTAGGTGTCCGCCAGGGTATTCGCAATCTGCGCAGCCAGGCTCGGATCGCGCGCCGAGGCGTTCACGTAAATGAGCTGGCTGCCGGCCTGTCCCGGTTCGATGTCCAGATCCTTGGTCAGATTCTCCTTCACCCACTCTCTTACGCCGCCGTAGCCGCCGTAACCTGCGATGTATCTCTTGTCATCAACCAGCTTGAGCTGATCGATGACCGCCAGCAGCACCGAGGGACTCTGCATGAGCTGTATCTCGGTCGCCATGAAAGGCCCGATCGGCTCTTGCTGGGTCTGGGCGGCGGCCATGGGGTCGCGTTGATCGGCGCTCACCATCAAGGTCGCGGTGGCGGTGTAGGTCTTGGGAAGCATTTTCGCAAAAACGGCGGTGCACACGATGACCACCAGCGCAATGATCAGCGCATGTTTGCGGTAGGCCTTGACGATGGATAGCACTTGCAGCATCGACATGCCGGGGTTCGAGTCCTGCTGCTGCATGTCCGGCCCCATGCCGAACTCCGACTCGGCAACGGGGGTCGCAGCCACCGCCAACACCGGCAGATTCCTACGGGCTTTCAAAAAATGCTCTCCTTGACGCGAATCACGTCGTCGGCTTGCACGAGGTCGCTCAGCTTCGCCTTGCTGGTCTGATAGCTGCCGTCGGGTTTGATGCGCTTGATCTCGATCCGGTTTTGACTGCCGCGCTGCGTGATGCCGCCCGCGCGCGCGATCGCCTGCACCACGGTCATGCCGGGCTCAATCTTGAATTTCCCCGGGGCGGTGACTTCTCCGTAGATGTAGAGCTGCGGCGCGACGGGCACGAACACCGAATCGCCGCCGTTGAGCACCGGAAGCGGCGTCGTGTTCGAGCCGTCGGACAGGCTCTTCAGGCTCACCCTGTAACGCGCGACGTTGCCGTCCTTGCCGGGGTGGAAAATGTATACGATGTCGCCGCCCGTATCCTTGATTCCGCCTGCCTCCGCGAGCAAATCGAACGTCGAGGTGTTCGACTGGACGGTGTAGCGGCCGGGCCTTGCGACCTCTCCCATGACCGTGACCCGTTGGCTGCGCGACTCCGTGACGGTCAATGTGACGTGCGGATCGACCAAGTACTTGCCGTCGCGCAGCGCCTGCTCGATGCGGCGGCCCGCCTCCGAAGGCGACAGGCCGTCGACCTTGACAGGTCCGGCGAGCGCCACCGGAATGGTCCCGTCATCCGCGACATACACGGTGCCGTTGAGATCGGGCTGTCCGTAAACCTGAATTGCAACGCTGTCGCCCGGTCCCAACTGCAGCAGGGGCGCCTTGAATCCCGCCAATTCGCGTGCAGTCTCATCGGCGGAGACGGAGGCAGGCGGGGGCGGGGTGGGCGGCGCGGTGGCGCTGACCGCGATTGCATTCCACATGAGGGCAACGAACGGCACAACCAGCGGACCCATTATTTTGCAAATCCGCACGCCAAAGCCTCCGAGAGACATATCGAATATATTACCGTAAGTTATTCAAACCCAAGACCCTGCGGTCCATACTACCATGGGGGTCGAGTCGGCGATTGTGACCGAATCGCTAGATGCTCCTTCGACGGGCAAACTATGATTTTGTTGGAGTTATTCGGGATCGCGGATCGACCGTCAAGAACAGAACAAACATGGATCCCATAGACGTTTCGGTCATCATTCCGACCTACCATCGCGAAAAGGAGCTCCTCGAGGCGATCGGCAGCGTGCGGCGACAGCGCGGCGTCGATTTCGAAATCATCGTGGTCGACGACAGCCCAGAGGGGTCGGCACGCAGTGCCGTCGCATCGCTGGGCGATGCGCGAGTACATTATCTTAAGCGCCCCGAACCCTCGGGCGGCCGACCGGCCCTGGTGCGCAATGATGGGGCAAAGCTCGCGCAGGGGCGTTACCTCTACTTTCTGGACGATGACGACATGCTGGAGACCGACACGCTCCTCGCCATGTCGAAGGCGCTTGATGCAGCGCCTGCGGCCGGCATGGCCTTCGGCGCTATTTCGCCGTTCGGTCTCGACGAAGCGGTGTTGCTGCACAATCAGCGCTATTTCGCAGAGGCCCGGCGCATCGCGCTAAAGCTCAAGGGCCGGCATCAGTTGAGCGCATGCCTGACTTTCCGGTCGGCCATCATGGTCTGCTCCGCAGGAATGGCGCGTCGCACCGCCTTTGCAGCCGTCGGCGGGTTCGATGCGGACATTCCGATTTGCGAGGACTCGGAACTGTGGGCGCGTGTCGCGGAGGGCAGGGGCCATGTCTTCATCGACCGTCCGGTGGTGCGGTATCGCACGGGCGCGCCGTCCATGATGCACAACCTGGCAGAGAACGATGAAAAGCTGCATGTGTCGTACCGTCGAATTCACGGAAAGTATCGGCGCGCGCACGGCCCGCTGCGCTTCATGGCGATGAAGCTTTGGGCGCGGGTCATCTTGCGGTGATCGACCTGCGCGAATCGGCGGGCCGCCCCGAGGCCCGCACGGCACCGTTCTACCGTCCGGAACTGGATGGCTTGCGTTTCTTCGCGTTCCTCGCCGTCTACATAGTTCATACGGTCGGCTTTGGCGTAGAGCACCCGCACAAACACCTGCCGAATTGGCTCGGGGACCTGCTCGGAACCATCGGTCTTGCCGGCGTCTTCGGCGTGGATCTGTTCTTCGTGCTGAGCTCCTACCTCATCACCGAACTGCTGCTGCGGGAACGCGCCGTGAGAGGGGAGCTCGACGTCAAGGCCTTCTATATCCGCCGCATCCTGCGCATCTGGCCGCTGTACTTTCTCTTCGTGTTCGCCGCCTATGCGCTGACCTTCGTCGTGCCGAGCGAGGGCCTGACGTGGAAACACGTGCTGGGATACATGCTGTTCGCGGGAAATTGGGTGTACTTTCTGATGCCGGTGACCACCGTCGCTGCCCCACTTTGGAGCATATCGCTCGAGGAACAGTTCTACCTTATCTGGCCCTGGGTCATTCGCCGCTCCGGCGCGCGCCGCGTGGTGGCTGTTGCGCTCGGGATCATGGCGGTCGCGATGCTGTCGCGGCTGGCGATGGGGATCCTGCACCCGAACTTCGACTGGGTCACCAAGAACTCTTTCACGCGCATTGACGGCATTGCCGTGGGCGCACTCTTGGCGGTGGCTCTACATGGACGTCTGCCGCAGATGAGCGCTGCCGCCCGCGGCGCTTTGCTGCTTGGCAGCATCGGGCTGCTGCTGTGGATCGCGCATAGTTTCGGGTTGTTGCACGTGCCGGTGCGTTTGGTCCCGTTGATGCTGGGTTGGTTGCTGGCGGCGCTGGCTTGCGGCGGGATACTGCTGTCGGTGCTCGGCAGCACCGACGCTCTCACCGCGCCGCTGCGCAGCCGTCCGCTGGTATATCTGGGCCGGATCTCGTACGGACTGTACGTTTACCACGAGCTGGTGCTGAAGCTCGACGACCGTCTATTTCCGGACTACACGGTCTCTGCATCGCAGATGCTGGCGCACTGGCTGTTCGGCCTCGGCGGTACCATCGTGCTTGCCGCCGCTTCGTATCGCTGGATCGAGTTGCCTTTTCTGCGCCTCAAGCGCAAGCGCTTCACCGTCGTCGCATCGCGTCCCGACTGACTCGGCTCCTTAACCTAACGTAGCGGCGAGTGTGAGGTGGACAACCTGCGCGCTGCGCGCTGTTGCTACCGCGGCAGAAGGCAATTAGCATGGGGCACCGAATGGCACGCCCAAAATCGGCAATGATGGCCTTTGCGGTGTCCCGACTTAACAATCACTCGTGCCACGTGGGCAAACGGCGGGACATCCCTTGAGTTCGCCCGACGCTCGACTGGGCGCTATTAAATTAGTGACACAAAACTGGGGAACAATGGATGGACGAGCGGTCAAGAAGGAGATATTGAATGCCGATTGTCGTCGACCATGAAGGATTGGTGTTTCAGGCATTCCGCGGGTCGGAAGGACTGGAGCGCCTTGCGCCCGAATGGTCGGCGTTGGTGGAGTCGATGCCGGGCGCGCGGTTCAATCACTTTCCGGAGTGGTACAGAGCGTATCTGTCCTCGCTCGAGCCCGATCCCTCCCGCTTGTGGTTCATAGCGGCTCGCCGAGGCGCAACTCTCGCCGCCGTTTGCCCGCTTCATTTTCAAGATTTCCAATTCGGTGCATTCCGGCCGCGACTGTTGGGCACCATCGAAGACGACCAGATGCAGCTGTCCGATTTCGTCTTTGCGCAGGCGCCGCAGAACAAAGGGTTGTTGCTGGCGCTGACTCAGTGGCTGCGCAACCAGCACGAGATCCGCTGGGACGAATTGCGGCTGCGCAAGGTTTCCGCGGAATCTTCGATTGCATACGCGGCCCGCAACCGCTTGCCGGCGGGGACCGTGGCGCTGCGCTACTACGCGAGCGCCTACTTCCGTACCGATGGCACGTACGAGCAGGCCACCTCCGCGATGACCGCGAAATTCAAGAGCAATCTTCGCCGGCGCAACCGGATCGCACGAGAGACGGCGCCGCTGCGCCATCAGGTGTATCGGCTCCCGGACGAACTCGACGCGGGGTTCCGCATCTTTCTCGACCTCGAGGCTTCGGGTTGGAAAGGCGAGGCGGGGGCTGCGTCGGCCATACGCTGCCGGCCGGCCATGCTTGCGTTTTATTCTGCGCTGGCCCGCGATTTCGGTGCGCGCGACTCATGCGTCATCAATGTGCTATGGCACGGCGATCAGCCGGTGGCCGCACAGTTCTGCCTGCTGATCGGCAAGACGATCAACATCTTGAAAATCGGTTTCAGCGAGCCTCATTCAAAATTCGCTCCGGGACTGCTGATGCTCGAGCGCGTCATTCAGCGTGCCTGCGAGGATCCCGGCATCGATGTGGTGCATCTGGTCAATGAACCGCAATGGGCCGCCTTTTTCCGCCCCTTGCTGGCCGGAGTATGGTCGTACTGCGCGCCGAATTGGAGCGCTCGGGGAATGCTCGTGCACCTCGCCCTGTTGGCGAAGCGACGGCGCGAGGCCGGCATCAACGTGTCTGCCTACGATACGGCGCAATCCGAAGAGCGCGATACCGCCGATGCCTCAGCCTGAAGCGGTGAAATGAACCTGCGGCACGCCGAAGCCGCGGCTTGTTGGCATTTCCCGAAACAGATCCAGCATGACTTGCATCTCTGCGGGCAGCAGGGCCGGCCGCAGCTTATTCTTCCTTACTCGTGTTCGCGGATTCCCACCCGTGCTTCGACCCGGCGTTTGTCGCACTCGATCGAGGCCGCCGCAGACTCGAGCCCCAGGGGCGCCGAGCCTTGCTCGAGGCCGCCAAGGACGCCGCGCGCGACCTAAGCGAGGCCGTGATCGTCACTGGCGCGAGGGCCGGCGAGCTCGTGAATGCAGGTCATCGACGCAAGGCAGATCCAGGCGCGCCAGCGTGCGCAGCTCCAGCGCGTACCGTGCCCGCGTGCGCAATGCGCGCTCGCCGCGGCGGCATCTCTCCGATCGGCTGGCGTCGCGTCGACGTGTAGCAGGTCACGCCACGCTCGCCTGCAGATCGGCGGAACGCTCAACATATTAAAAGTCGGCTTCAGCGAGCCACATGCGAAGTTCGCGCCGGGTCTGCTGCTGCTCGAACGGATGATCCGGCAGTGCTGCGAAGACCCCGGCATCGACGTGCTGACCTGGTGAATGAGGCGCCTTGGGCGGTGTTCTTCCGCCCGCTGCTCGTCGGGGTGTGGTCGTATTGCGCGCCCAATTAGTGCGCGGGGTGCTCGTGCATCTCGCGCTTCTCGCCAAGCGCCGCCGGGAGGCGGGAATGGAAACACATCCGCCTAGGATGCGGAGCAGGCCGCAAAGCGGGACGTGGCCGACGCTTCAGCCTGACTCGACCAGCCAGTCCGCCGGCATATCGACCCCGCGAGTTGCCAGCTTCTCCCGGAACATGGAGAGCATGTCGCGCGATTTGGCGGACGCCAGAGCAGGCCTGAGCTTGTGCTGCTCCCTGTCATGCTCCCTTATTCCCACCCGTGCTTCGACTCGCCGCCTATCGCAGTCGATCCCGAGGTTGTCGAGCAGCTCGAACACCCTGGCGGCATCGTTGAGCCACTCCGTCTCGAAACGGGCAATCTTCAGCCGCGGCACCTGCGCGCTCCATGCGGAGATGCGCGCTTCGACCTCATGCCAGTACCAGAGCGCCTTGTAGAAGGGATGGGAGAATTCCACGTCCCAATCCAGCAGATCCGCGATGGGGATGATATTCGAGGGCGCCCGATAATCCAGCCACCAATAATTGCCGCGCTCGGTGCCGGGATAGTCTTCGAGCCGATAGATGGAAGTCGCCACCTCGATGGGCGAGCGCACCAGATGGATCACTGCAAGCCGGTCGCCGAAGTCGCGGCTGGCATGCTGGTAGAAGGTCTTGATGAAGAGATGATTGGCTTCGACGTAGTAGCGATGGCCGACAGCCGCGCGACGGATGTTCACCGACTTTATCTGGTTGTAGACCCGGTCGATCAGCGCGGCGTTTCCGGAATTCGCCGCCTCGAGCACCGGTCCGTTCATGATCGGCGGCGGCTCATGCAGCGCGATGCATCCGTCGACCGTCGAAAATAGCTTGGCCAGAGTCAGAGTGCCGCTGCGTCCGGTGGTGGCGGTAAAGATGACCTTCTCGAGATCTCGCGTGCGCCATTTCAATGCCAGTTTGGCCAGCGAGGCGACCGCGGGGTTATGCTTCAGCGGTTTGAAAGGGTATGCCGACATCGGGGACTATTTCGGAGGGTCTTGTGGAAGCCGCGGGCGGGGTCCTATCGATGCCGGGGTTCCATTAGCATATGACCAAAGTATATCAATCCATGCGGATCGGAGAACGTGATGCGTTGTTCATGATGGTAGCAGCCGTCTCGTCGCAGTTCGGCTCGATGTGTCCCTTCAATTGCTCGCGATCTTTGTTGTCGGAAGCCGATGCGCGCTTTATTTCGTGCGCGTATCGTGCATCGCCCGTTCCCCTGCGACGGCGAGTCGCGTCGCGGTGACATCGAGTCGGCGATCTACGCTGAGCTAACAACGGATCAGTGCTCGACCGGTTGACGCGATGGATGGGCGCTGGCCAAAGGCGGCTGGACGCAGTTCGGAAGGCGTCGCGGCGGCCCACGAGGTGATGAAATAGACCGATAAAACATGGACTTGCGTCACACACCCCCTTGACGCGCATCAGCTTGCGGATGGCATTTGGCTCGGGGCGCGGCGCTGTTGCCGTGAGGCGCAGAGCACGATCTCATCGGAACGTTGAAGAGCGAGCGTGAGTGCAGACACTGTTCGGCGGGCTTTACGTCACTTTCAACCGCTCCGCACGGGCGATGACGCCACGCACAGCAGCATTGTCCCCCAACGTGAGGCGAACGGAACTTTTTCCAGAAACGTCGAGATCGCTGAGACCGGCAGGTGTAGGCGCCTCGAGAGCGGCAGATAGATTTGAATCGATTTGATGCGGGCCTCGCGAAAGAATGCCTGAATTTCCTCGCGAGTTTCGTTTATCGTCAGTAGGTAGCGATAGATGTCCCCGGGACCGTACAACCCGGACTTCACGACGCCTTTCAGACGTTCCTTCAACCCATAATGGTGCACGCTATAAATGAATTCTCCGGCTTCCTTTACCGCCGTGGCCGCGAGTCGGTACAAAGCGTCTCGGTGGGCGCGCGTTGGCAGGTTGGATACCAAGGTGGAGAACACCTTATCGAAGGACTGCGGGGCCGCTTTAAACACCGTCACATCGGCATTGATGAGCCCGATGCGCGTCCCAGCCGGGAGTCGCCTCTGCATCACCCGCAGTGACGTTTCTGAAAAATCCAGCGCGACCAGCAGGCGACAACGGCCAACCAGACCGACCGTGTAGCGTCCGTCGCCGCAACCCAGCTCAAATATCGAATCCGCAGGGCCTGGAGCCAGGGCTGCGAGTGTCGGGATGAATTCCGCTTCGTCATCGTCAGTTGCCCACGGCGTGATTGCGGCATCAGCCTTCGCCGCGCGCTGGTCACGCGTCGTCACCTCGTGCAGGCTCTCCGGGTGGAGGCTGTCGCGCGCGAACATACACAACACACCGTCATTGATCGGATAGGTCGCAGCGCACGCGGGGCATCGAAGCTCACCATCGCGGACGCCTGTTGCGTCACCACGCACAACGTCACCAACAGCCAGTCGATGGCCCTCTGCTGGGCAACAGATGAGCTCTGCCACTTCGACTGGAAAGATTGTCGCCGTGTCCATGCGGCCCTCACTTGATCCGTGTTTGTGTTATGGCGCAAGGGATCCCATACGGCACACCCTTTCGGCAAGCTTACACTGCCGCGCCGTGCAAAGAGAAGGCCGCACCGTTACTCGCGCCCAAGCTCATCCGCTACGTCGGCGACGGAAAAGTCGCCATCGATACCAATCTTGCCGAGAGAGCGATCCGTCCCTTTGCCCTCGGGCCCGCCGTAGCCGACTCTTCACCGACACCGTCAGCGGCGCGCGTGCCACCGCCCACATGCACAATTTGGTTCAGACCCCGCGGGGCCAACGACCTTGAACTCTATGCAGACCTGTGTCGCTTGTTCGCCGAACTCGCGGCCGCGCGGGCGGTTGAGCAGGTTACCGTATGACCCCTTTGTCCATCGTTTTCAGCGGTGGCAAGGTGCCCATAAAAGTCTTTTATTTCATTGACTTGGGAGTGGTGGGCGGTACAGGGATTGAACCTGTGACCCCTGCCGTGTGA
>CAVPDW010000010.1:0-265044 GCA_963702735.1 uncultured Gammaproteobacteria bacterium
GCCATTCGGTCGCCTCGAGAATGTTTGCTTCTGCGTACTCGTTGAGCTCACGCTGCAATGTGAGATGAGCTGGGATAAGCCCTTTGGCCTCGTCCAGGTCAATGGGCGTGGCGGCGGGCGCATACTCAAATCTCATTGCCACAGGCGTGAGCGTTTGCCTTCCAGGAGCTTCCTTCGCAGCTCCGCAATCTCGCGCTCCAAGTGCTCGCGACCGGTTGACTGATCTTCGAGCGCCATGGAATGCCTCACGCGCGAGACCTCGTCGCGCGCGATTCGCTCAGCCCGCTCCTCGACTATTTCCTGAAGCGGACGTTTGGGTACCAGCGCATAGGTCAATTCGCAACCGAGCGCCGCGGCGTATCGTTGCAATGTCGTGAGGGTGATATCGCCTTTGGCTTCGGTCCGCTCGGCGTCCACGACTGCGGCTTGAGTGACCCCCACGCCCTTGGCCAGCTGGCGCGTGGTCATGCCTAATGCCTGTCGTACCGCGCGAAGCCAGCCGCCGTTCGGCCGGGAGCGTGGCAGAGAGAGCCAAGGGCTGAGCGTCTTATCTAGCTGCTGTAAGGGCAAGGAACGTAGCATGGCATTTCCCGAGTAGCTATAGCTATTCGGTAACACTTTGAATGAGCAGTTATATCCTGAATAATTAAAAAATTAAAAGCTCATAGCCTGTCATACGGTAAAGGCGGGAACGGCTGGGCGGTGGTAAAATAAAATGTCATGGATTTAGTGGTTGAAATAGAATCATGCCCGCTACCAATTCACAAGTAAGTCATTGAATACTAAAGAGTTTATCCTTATGATGCATTGTGATTGGTTTCTGGGACGATAAACTCCACGTAGTATTTAGATCGAATGGCAACTCTTCGAGCCATTTGCCCAACGACACGATCTTGATTCCCGATTTTTCCTGAGCACGATCAAAGTTGAGTACAAGTGCAGGACTCGCGGGGCCGCAATTTCTCGGTGTAGTACCTGAGGCTGGTACTGGGATTATCGTCGGAGGCTTTCACCTCGATGAGCCAATGGACACGTCAGTTGAACGTCACAACGAAATCCACCTCGCGGCTTTCTTTGTCGCGAAGGTAGAAAATCTCCCATGGCCCAGAGAGTTGCATAAATGCTCATTGCAACGAGTTCTACGCTACAGCTCGCAAGTCGAAATCGGCGTGAATGACATCGTAAGGCACTAAATTTTGCGGTCTGCCGTACGTACCACCAGGCCGTGCTTGATTAGCATGCTCACATCTTCATGCACTCGTTTCACATCGCGGTCCAACTCGCGCGCCAGCCCGCGTAAGGTAGTTGGCCCTGTCGTTTGCAAGCGCTCAATCAGTTCCCATCGCTTCGCCGTAAGAACACGAAACAGCGCGGCAGGGGACTCGAATTGCAACAAATCGCCATCCGACTTGCCGGTCTTCCATGCCTTGACGAATCGTTCACCCATTTCTTTGAGCGCCGTTTGGGTTTCTCGGCGGATTCGGATCGTTGCCTTTTTCATCTGTTGACCTCTGTCGAGATACGTCAGCAAGAAAATCTCGGATCAATGTCTCCACGTCCGTGAAAACGTATGGATCCTGCGATTCGCCAACGTGCCTATGATCTCCCTTTGGGCGCTCGTTATCGTATCCGACAATTCGCTTTCCAGGGTGGCCGTAGAAGAGCCGGTACTTGTAGTGATGAGTGCTTCCTTTTACCGGGGTAGGAACGCGCCAGATCACCATCTCCAGAATCGCGCCGTCGTTGAAGTCCATCCGGTCGCGCTGGAGCAGTTCGGCCTTCATGTTGGCGATTATGCCAACAGGCAGGGAGTTGTCAAACGCAAGAGCGGTTCGGGATCCTGCCGCGTTACTATTGCGGTGGCGGACGCTCGGTACCTTCAGCGGAAGCGATCGAAGAAGATCTCGTGGTGGCTCAGCAAGTTATAATTCCAAATCACGCCCCCGCTACCAATTTCCCATTTGAGCCGCCTGCCGCTGCCTTAACAAGACTGGCCGCCAGGTTTTGGTCATAAAGCCGGATTTCCCGGTCATCCGCCTCGACCGCTGGTACCGGGAATATCGTCTTGCGGATGAGAACTTTCCTGGCGATGCAGTCACTGCGCTTCGTACGGCGGGGCACGACGTGCTATGGATTCGGACGGATGCGCCGGGTATCACCGATCAAGATGTACTTGCGCGCAGTTTGGAAGACCCCGCGTGCTCCTGACTTTCGACAAGGATTTCGGCGAGCTAGCGTGGCGCTTCGGTCCGCGTGCGAGCTGCGGTATCGTCCTGTTCCGACTACCGGCACTCGGTCCGGCGGAAAACCGCGAATAGTCCGTGTGCTGCCTCCGATTGCATCCTGAATCTCGCGCAGAGAACATGCATCAGTGTCGGTCAATTGGAAGATGGCAGCGAGCGGACCGTTCGGCGAGTCGCATGATCAAGCAGGAACGTATGTCACCCTAATCGTGTCCTCGCCGATTCGATCGCCTGCCACAAGGCGGAGCGGCGGCCGGGGGCCCGCGAAGAACGGCTTGCCACGACCAAGCACGAAGGGGCGGAAATAGAGTCGATATTCATCAATGAGACCAAGGTCGGTTAGGCTTCGTGCTAGGTCTGGTCCGCCAACTTCAATCTCCCCGACGAGCTGAGCCTTCAGCCCGCGTATCACCGATTCGATGCCATCCTCGACAAGTGTGGCGTTGGGGCCGACTGATTTCAATGAGCGCGACACAACCCACTTTGGTTGGCTCCGCCACGCCACCGCGAAGTCGTGTTCCTCGGCGCCCCAGTCGGTACGGTCTTCGTCCCAATAACTCATTACCTCGTACATGCGGCGACCGTACACAATGCCCGTCAGGCTGCGCATGTGCTCTATGAAGTGACGAAACAGCCCGGGATCAGGCAAAAGATACTGGTGGTCGACATAGCCGTCCAGCGACTGATTCAATCCGAAGACGAGTTTCGCCATGCTACAAATCTCCACCCAGGGTCAGAACGGCTTGAGGCGACATTGCGCAAAGGTGAGTTTAGGCACAGCGGCGATACCGGCACCGGTCCTGGCGGCTGAGCGCTTGCTCAATAAGCTTGCGCGGCCGACCCGTATGCTACGCGTCGTCCGCGACGACGAGTCGTACGATAGTGTAGTTGGCGAGCATCGGCTTGCCGCCATCGATTCATCTGCGCGATCGACACGCGCTTGGCGCCCGCAGGCCTGAACAAAATAATTAATGCGTCTGCTCTTCACGCGCACGATGATCGTGCCGTCCTCGAGAGCGGTGAAATGAATCCGATCGCCGGGCTTTAGGTTCGCAGCTTCCCGCACGTTTTTGGGTATCGTCGTCTGACCCTTACTGGTCACTGCCACAAATGCCATTTCGGTCTGCACCTGTTGTTACGAATGGCAATATTGTGGGCAAAATCCTCGCACCAGTCCATTGGACCAAACGGCGAACTTAGTCCCGCCAGCCGGCAAACTCTAGTTCCGTCGGATGGCCCACCGCGAATGTCCGCTATCTCCCGAGCATTTCGATCCGCCAATGACCGAAGCGGATACCGCCGGTTCGACGGCCGTCACCGGCGATCAGAGCGACGCTAAAGTCCGGCGCGACGGTGCCGATACTCCCTAATGCAGAAGTCATCGTGTGGCTGGTAGGGTTCATGGGCGACGAGCAGTGAAGGTTCATCCCCGGTCGGCGCGCGGCGCGCTGATTCTCGCCGCATGCCTCATGTCCGCAGCATGCGGCGGGGGCGGAGGGCAAAGTTCAGGCGACACCGATCCAGGCGTGCCTCCGCCGACCAACACCTTCTCCGGCAACGTCACGCTCAACGGTGCGCCGCTTTCCGGCGTGACGATCGTTGCCTTCGACACAAACAACAACAGGGTCTTCGGCACGCCACCACGGACGGGCAGGGCAACTACTCCTTCTCTGGCCTGAATACCTCGTGCACGGACAGCTGCATCCAGGACTATCAGTTCCTGGCATTCAGGAACGGCTATGCCTTTTCGCCTGTGCTCGCCAACGTGCCCGCGCAATATACGTCGAATATTCAATGGTACTTGCCGCCGCCGGGTTTCAATTCCCCGGACAACTGGTACAACCCGACGGGTGTCGCAATCACCCGTTCCGGCTATAACGGCCAGTATGTAGACGGTAGTAACGGCATCGCCCCACCCCTCGTCTACACGGTGTTCAACTACTCGTCCATAACCGCAGGGGCCACGGGACCTACGGACTCCATCACGGGCGCCACGTTTCTGGCGTTCGACGGCAGGAACCCGCTGGTGCACCTGGCTGCCAGCGGACAAGTCGTGTCCTACCAAAGCGGTGACGACGCATCGCTTCATGCCGGGGTCGCCTGGCCTGCGACGCGCTTCGCAGACAACAGCGACGGTTCGGTCACGGACGCGCTAACGGGACTTGTGTGGCTCAAAAACGCCGGCTGCCTCGCGTCCTCCGATTGGACGACGGCAATGGCAGAGGCACAACAGCTCGCCAGTGGCGCCTGCGGATTGAGCGATGGTTCAAAGGCCGGCCAGTGGCGCGTGCCGAATGTTTGGGAAATGGAAAGCATCATCGACGAATCGGCATCCGCACCCGCCCTGACGGCGGGGAATCCGTTCGTCAATGTGGCCCGCGGCGGGTATTGGACATCGACGAGCATCTTCAGCAATCCCACGTCCGCGCCCTATGCTTGGGCGATCGACCTGACCAGCGGGCAGTACATCGATGACGAAGTGAACAATCTCAATCTGAAGACCAACGTGCTGGCCGTGTGGGCCGTCAAGGGCACTAGCAGCGGCGCCGTAACGCTCCAGGCTACCGGCTATTACATCCCGTACACACCCGGAGACGATGGCACGACAGCCGCCGGGGTTGCGCTGCCGACGACGCGCATGATCGACAATGGCAACGGCACCGTAACGGACAGCGTGACGGGCCTCGTTTGGCTGAGGCAGGCGAGCTGCACGCAGCTGCAAGGCACGTGGAGCGCTTCCATCGCGGCCGTTAATGCACTGCAGAGCGGGCAATGCGGACTGACCGACGGATCGACGTCAGGGCAGTGGCGCATGCCCAACCGCAAGGAAATGGAGAGTCTCGCCGACCGGATGCAGACCAACGAGGCCGACTTCTTCAACGCCGCATGGACCAGTGCCGACACCGGCCTGAACTCGTTGGGCGCCGCGTTCTCGAATTTCGTCACCCTCCAGTACTACTGGACGTCCACGACGCAGGCAGGCAACGCCACCTACGCATGGACGGTCTTCAGCTGCGATTGGGCCGCCTTCGCTACGGCCAAAAGCCAAACCGGCTATACGCTCGCCGTGCGCTGATATCGCGCGACTGTGGCTGCCCCGGCGTCACGCACGACGACATCACCGCAGGGACACGACGTGCCTTGCACCCGCACCAAATCACCGGCATCACCGGTCTAGGTGCACCGGCGCGCAGCTTAGAAGATGCGCGCGTGCTTCCAGTTGATCAAGGTCTTTGCGTAAGATTGACCGCGGAGGGGCTTCCCATGAAGCATGCAAGCGCTGTGGCATTGCACCGTCTGTCCGATTTGCTCGACCAGATCAGACTGAAGGGAGGCATACAGGAGAGGAAACTCGGGATTTTCTATAGAAAGTCGAAGTCGTTTCTTCACTTTCATGAGGATCCCGCCGGACTATTTGCCGATCTTCGAGTGGGGGCGGATTTCGAGCGGTATCCGGTGAATGGCAGGGAGCAATGGAAGGTGCTGCTCACGGCAATCGATCGAACCTTGGACGTCTGACAATTCACAGACGATCGCGGACGAAGAAGATATCGTGAGTTTCCGGTGCCGCGGTGGATCGCAGCGACGGCGTTGCCCTGCGCAGATGCCCTAATCCGGCGGATCGTCCTGGTCGTAGTTCATAAAGTCACCTGATTATGGCCTTTCCTGGCTTTTTATCAGTAAGCCCTCAGGGAAACACGTCATCGCGACCGAAAACGGTTGGCAGCCGATGGGGGCGGTCAGAGATCAACTATTTTTCAGTGATTTCGCAGCCGAGGCGGCTTTCAGCAGCGGCTTGACGTTCCAGGGTAGCAGCGCCTCGAGTTCAGCGAGCGTGGTGGCCCGCGGCAGCTGCTCAAACAGGTAGGTCAAGTACGCGTGGGGATTGATGCCGTTCGCGCGGCATGTCCCGACGACGCTGTAGAGATTGGCGCTGGCAGTTGCGCCGTACTGGGTGTCCATGAACAACCAGGCCCGTCTTCCGACGGCAAACGGGCGGATGTCATTCTCGACTCGGTTGTTGTGGGCGGGGACCTCGGGGTGATCGAGGAACCTCGATAGTTTGTCCCATTGGTTGATGGTGTAGCCGAGTGCCTTGCCGAGTGCACTCTTCGGCGGCACCGCGGGCGCGAGTTCATCGACCCACGCCTTGAAGGCAGTCATGACGGGCGCGCTGCGCTCCTGACGGATTCTGTGGGTCTCGGCCAGCGTCCAGAGTCCGCCGCTGCGCTCACGCGCCTCGCGCTGCTCCTGGATCTGACGCTCGGCAAAGAACACCTTGCCGAGGAAGTCCTTCAGCGCCACGCGCGAGAGTTGCTGCACCGACGGTGACTCGGTCACCTTGGCGGATTTGTCGTAGTAACGACGACAATGCGTGAGGCAGCCGAACAACGTCATGGCGGCGAAGGTCGCGTCCTCCCCAACGTAGTCGTAGAGTTCGAGCCCGTCGCACACGAGCTTACCCCGGTATGGACCGTCCGGACCGGTCAGCACTCGCTTGAGCGTCTCGACGTTGCGAGTCTGGGCATAATCGAACAGCACGATCCGCCGGCCCGGGGGGCCGGCCGCACGCACGATCATGTAGTGTTCGGTCGTCGGTGCCTTCTCGCTTTTGAGTACCTGGACCGTGGTCTCATCACAGTGCAAAACCGGCTCGGCGAGCGCCGCTTCGTGCAGCAGCGCGATCAGCGGCGGCAACTTCTCGGCGCCGATGGTGTTGACCCACAGTCCCATGGTGCCGGGCCCTAAGTTCATTCCGAGGCGCTCGAACTGCTTGCTCTGACGGGTCAGCGGCAACCCATCGACGAACTTGGCGGTCGTGATGTGCGCGAGCAGCGAGGGGCTCGCCATGCTCTTCGGCAACAGCCGCGGCGGCAGCGGCGCGATCTTCACCCCCTGGTGGCAGCAGGGGCAGGCATACTTCAGGCGCTGGTCGACCAGCACGCGTAGCTGCGGCGGCACGTAGTCATAGCGCTCGGCCGATTCGTGACCGATCACTTTGAGCGCTGTGCCGTCGTGCGGGCAGATCTTCTCCGCCTCGGCGATGTCGTGCACCACCGGGATCCGTGGGAACTCCACCGGGATCGCCTTCTTGCCCGGCTTCTTCCGGCGTTCGTGCTCCTCGATGGTGATGACCGCGTCCGCTTCCGTGCCGATGGCCTGACCGATCGCCGTGAGCACCTCAGCCTCGTTGAACAGCATGCCCTGATCGGGGGAGACGTCCGCGGACGACTTCTCCGAGGAGCGTCCATACATCTGGCCTTTGAACCAGGCGAGCTCCTCTTTGAGGACGGTGGTCAGTTCGACGTAGTGGCGGTTCTTCTCTTCGAGCTCGCGCAGCTGCCGTTGCAGGCGCTCGACCTCTCCTTGCAGATACCGCGACTTGGATTGCGTTTGGGTGATGAGCGCCGTGTTGATGCGCTCGCGGACTTCGAGCTGCGCGGCGAGTTCCGCGTTCTTCTGTTCGCTCTGGTGGAGTCTTGTCTCGAGTGCGACCACGGAGAAAAAGTATACCGAGTCGCACTCGAGACGTCAGCATTTTATCAAGAAAATCCTCGCGAAAATCAGCACACAATCATCAACTGACGTGCGCAAACTCGAGCGCTCGATGCGGCCGCATCTTCGAGACATCGTACCCTTCGAGAAGCCAGCCGAGTTGCTCCCCGGTGAGCGTCACGACCGCCTCCTCGCTGCGTCTCGGCCAGTGAAACTTCTCCTTCCCTTCGATTACCTTGTACCAAACCACGAAACCGTTGCGGTTCCAGTACAAGATCTTCAGCTTGTCGCGTCCCTTGCCGATGAAGCAGAACAGCGCGTTGCCGAAAGGGTCTTCGTTGATCACCGTGCGCACCAGCGCGGCCAATCCGTTTCTCTGCCTGCGCATGTCCACCGGCTCGCGGTGCAGGTAGACCCGCACGTCCCGCAGATCAGGGCACAGCATGGGCGTCTCCCGCCATCAATCCCGCGAGCCACGCCGGCGACGGCAGGCTCGTGCACTCGATCACCCACCCCTTGACCTGCAACCGACAGGCCGCCGCGGCCGGCGCCACAGGGGCGGCTATGCGCACGGCGACAAATGGGGTCAAGGGCTTGCGCTTCTTGGCGACCGGCGCCTGCCGACGCCCAGCCTCATCACGCGCCAATCGGCTGCGCAGGTTGTACACGCTCTGCACGTTCAGGCCGTTCGCTCGGCAGTACTGCGTCAACGGCACGTTGCCTGCCTGCGCCCGTCGGACATGCGCGAGCAAACCCCGCCCGCGCTGTGTTCGCTTGCCTCGTCTCGTGTTCATCGTGGCCTCCGTTCACGGCACATCGCCGTGAGACAGAGCATCGGCCCGTCAGGTCAGCGGGGGAAGACTGTGGTTACTCGAGGGCTTACATCTAACCTACTTCATTGAGCATCAGCTCAACGTTATTTGCGAAGCCATTAAAGCGCTTCACACTTACCTTGCGAAGAAGACAAGAGAAATCGCTGACACTCGCCGCTTGATTGCCTCTTCTCCGAAGTTGAAGGGTAAGCTAAATCATAGGCAACTGGCGGCAATGGATCACTTCATAAAGCACTCGCACGTCACCTATCGCATCCAGGAGCATCAGAACTCTAATCAGGTGACGTATGAAACCGCGCGGACGGATCTTTTAGATCTCGTTGACTTGGGACTTCTTGAAAAGCACCGCGAAGGAAAATCGTTCGTCTTCCAAATGCCTCAGAAACTTCGCGAGAAATTGGCCGGCAAGTCTGCCGCCTAACGATCGGTTCGATCGATCGCGGTTCTAATGCCCTAAAGCCGCCGGTCATGACCGTTAACAACGGGTCGTGAGGCGTCTTCCGGCCAAATCCGGTCAACCAGTTATCGGGAGTGGAGTAGAATTCCGTCAGGGCTCCGCGAACAATTGTCGCGAAATCGATGGTCAAGCGATGAACAAGGCTGTTCGAGTACGTCTTGCAACGCTTTCCGTGGCGATGGCGCTACTGATGATGGCAGCGTGTGGGAGGGCGGCTTCGCCAATAAACCAATCGAGGTCACTTGCGAGTTCGCCGGTTAGGTTCCTCACTTCGGGTAACCAGGACTTGTGGCCCTGCTTTTCGCCGGATGGGCTCCACATCCTATTCAGTCGTCGAGTAGGAGGAGCTTTTGAACTACTCCTCATTCCAGTCACTGGCGGTCAGCCGCGACAGCTTGCGCATCCTCCATTACTCGTCTCTGCGACGCGCGCGAACTGGTCGAAGCAAAACAACCTGATTGCGTTCACGGGAACGTCTTCGCACGATGAGAACAGGATATGGATCATCAATTCCGATGGATTGGGTACCCGCGCAGTGGAATCGCATGATTTGTCGGAACAAATGTTTTATCCGTCTTGGTTCCCCAACGGAGAAGAAATCGCTGCCATGGACGCTCAAGCGATGGTGATTAAAAAGGTCAATCTAAACACAGGCGTTACCGTGACGATTACCGATCCCAAACGGGTTCTTACCGGCATGCCGAGCGTCGCGCCGGACGGGAAATGGATCGCCTTCGCGGGTCAGGAAAATACTGGACAGAAATATGATCAAACAAAAAACTCCATTTGGCTCGTTGACGATACTGGCGTGGCGCACAATGTGGAATCGAACCCCGGTCAGGGAAGAGCACCGACTTGGTCGCCCGACGGTAAGCTCTTGGCTTTTGAATCCACCCGTGGGAGCACGAACGGGCTTTACTCGATATTTCTAATCAATCGTGATGGTACGGGGCTTATCCAGGTCACCGATCCAGTCTTAAATGCGGATCATCCTGTCTGGTCCCCGGATGGACGGCAACTCGCATTCTCGGCCCGTGCCTCGATCTGGGTAAAAGGGAGAGGCATTGCAATCATCGACCTCCCAAACTAGTAGTAGTGAACTTCCTAACAGCTAACCGTCGCATCCGTCAGCTTCGGGTCGCGAACAGTCCCCGGCTTCAGCCCAACCGCTAAGAAGCTGTCGTTGAACTCATGCGTTAGACTTCCACCGTACTTCGGGAATGAATATGCCGGAGTATTATGAACCTCATGCTCCACGCCCCGACATCGATGCAAGTCGAATCCGTCCCCGCCCCCGATCGCCGCGGCGACCACTGCCGGCGGGCATTCCCGTGACGAAGCAGCGGGAATTCTCGCCGCCGCGCGCGTTGCGTAACGGCCAGGTACAAACGATGATCGGTAACCTGCCTTTCATGCAGTGGGTCACCCGCCGACGAGGCTTGGCGCTCCTTGAGAACGCGCAGGAATGGCTGCTCGATTGCGGCGAGGGTGTCCGCCTGCGGGGATTCCTGAGTCTGACTAGGGGAAATGGCGGGGCGAAGGAGATCACTGTTGACCCGGCAGAGAGTCGGCTGGCGCTGATTTTGCACGGCTGGGAAGGCAGCGCTGAGTCCTGCTACGTTGTCTCTCTCGGTGCCCAGTTGCTCGCGAATGGGTTCGATGTGCTAAGGCTCAATCTGCGCGATCACGGCGAGAGCCACCACCTCAACCGCGAGATCTTCCATTCCTGCCGACTGACGGAGGTCGTCGGCGCTGCGCGGGCTGTCGCGGAGCGCTTTCCCAAGGCGCAGATCTTCCTTGCAGGCTTTTCACTCGGGGGAAATTTCGTGCTTCGAGTGTCGGCCGACGCCGGCGCTCCCGCAGCAATTGTTGGCGCAGTCGCAATATCCCCGGTGCTCGATCCGGCCGCCACGCTCGAGGCGCTGGAGCGCGGTTGGTCTCTGTACCGCCGATACTTCGTGCGACGCTGGTCCCGTTCGTTGCGTCGCAAGCGGCGCGCATGGCCCGACCTGCCTGACTTCGAGTCGCTGCTGCGCACTCAGGATCTCCGTTCAATGACCGAGGGACTCGTGCGTCAGTTCACGGATTTCGCGAGCCTCGAATCCTACCTCGATGGTTACGCGATCACCGGGCCGCGGCTCTCAACCTTGCGGTTTCCCGCGGCGATACTGCTCGCGGAGGACGATCCGATAGTTCCGGCCGCCGACCTCGCGCGTCTGGCGCGGTCGCCGCTGTTGAACATGCTGCGCACCCGCCACGGCGGCCATTGCGGTTTCATGGAGCAACTCAACGGGCCAAGCTTCGCGGACCGGTTCGTGGTCACACAGTTCGAGCGGTTTGCAATAGACGATGCGGCGTCGGTCTCGTCCAATCCCGGGTATTCCGCGACCGGGGCATCGAGGCCGGCCACGCGGGCGTGAGCCGATGCACACCAATGTCTCAAGACCCCAAGGCCGCCGCTGGCGAAGGACTGTAACAGGTCAACATGCGACACTTGCCGATGGCCCTGGAATTGTCGAGTTGAATGACCGCGATAGGGTCTAGCATCCGGCGCATGGCGGCCAAGAGCGGGCGGTGGCCGCCTCGAATAAACCGCCACGAAGCGGCCGCTCGCGCGCAATACTCACGTGCGTCGTCTCTTCAGTGGCCAATGATCCTCAGAGACACAGCCTTCCATGCCGGGTCGACGTACAGCCAAGCCGCGAGCACCTCGCTGGCTATTCCTAATGATGCGCCGGCGACATAGGCTGGATGCAGTCTGTGCCGCGTGATGATGTCATAAGTACCAAGTCCCAAAATTAAAAAGATCGTCCCACCAAAAAACTCGACGAGAAACGGAAGAAAGCCGTCGCCAAAGAGGGCCTGAAGAGGGTCAGCCAACCAGCGGCCGAATCCGGCCGTGGTCAGAAACAGCGTCGCAAGCAACATTAGTCTCTTATGGGCTGCCGCATCGCACCTGAGCCAGATGGCCGCTCCGATCTGAAGGGGGAAGACGATCATCTCGATGAATTCGACGCTTAGAAAAGGTGGATCGCTTAACGGCGTGCCGAAATGCACCTGCTCGGAAACAATCGCCACCCACGGTCCGAGCACGACCATGGCCAGGGCGAGCGCACCGCCAAGAGCACCAAGCCTGCGGTGAAAATCATACCGCCGTCCACGGATGAGAGCGACCTGCACGCTGAGTAGCACCAGAAAGCCGACGAAGGCGACGGCATGAATATGGATGATCAGCGGATAGTCGGGTTCGCCGCTGGCAACGTGGCGCATGATGGCCGGCACGAAGCCCAACAGTATCACGACCCAGATCACAGCGACTGAAAGCGGAAAGAAACTGCGGTCCCACGGGTGATGCTGCGCGAAGCCCGTCGGCGTATTCAACAACATCGCATTATTCCCGTAGGTAATTAGCTATCATTCAGTGTAGCGCCGATGGTGTCAACGGCAGCCCCTGGCGCGTCGGCGCGGAGGCCTGGTGGCGGCCGCAGGGTAAGCCGCTCGCGAACGGCGGCTCAGCGTTCGTAGCCGACATGTGCCAGTGCTCCCCATGTGGCCATTCGCCCAATTGGCCTGCCCGACGGCGGACACCCACGACCGGCAGCAATGGGTGGTCGATATCTGTCCTCCGTCGTGAGTTTGGCGGTCACTGGCAGCAGCGGCCATGAACGGACGGTAGTCGAGAGGAATTCGCTTCCGGAAAACGAACACCACTATCGGAGTAGGTGATATGGGAGGCTCTTCACGGTAGGCCGCATTACTATTCTGCAATATCCGGCGGATTCAACAGGGAAGTCCGATCATGCGAATGCCATTCGTTTGTGTTCTGATGCTAAGCGTTGGCGCCGCGGACGCTGGAGATTTACCGCGCGACCCCTTGGCGGTGCTCAACTCCCTTGCCGATCAAATATACGTAGTTGGAGAAACGAGCGGGAAAGCCGCAGACATGGTGACAGCTGAAGAAAAGGCTGCCGCGGAAATTCGCCAATATATCGGCGCTGGTTCGACCGACGGCCTTCTTGCAAAAGAGAAAGGCAAGCAGTCTGCTCTGGCGGCAGCTGCCTACATGGGCTACCCCAACGTTGTTGCGGCCTTGCTCACATCCAAACTTGTAGTTGCTCACATAAATGATGCCGACGAAATGGGTGTGACGCCGTGGATCGCCGCGAACCTGTCTATGAGGCAGAGTCTGTGGACATGCAATCCCGCAGTATTCGAGGACCCTTTTAAGTTCGTGCCGATGCTTGTAACGCAACCTTATTACTTCTCTGGGGCGGAGCTGCCGTACAAGAGAGCGCGCGAAGTGCTGGAAAAAGCAGGTGCCTCGTCGGACGTGACCATGGCAAAAAAGGTTTGGCTCACAATTTGCAAGAACCAATCAGACGAGACAAGGATAAAAGTGCAAGCCAGCACTGACCTGCAGAAAACACTTCAAGAGCTTGGCGCGGCTGATTTGACCTCCCAATTGATGCGGCTTCAAAAGAAATCAGCAGAGACCCGGCAAAAGCAATGATGCGTTGTCAACAAATGCAATGTTCGTGTCCGCTACTTCTCCAGCTCAAGCTTTCCGAAGTGATCTGCTGGAAAGCGGGTTGTCTCCGACAGTCAGCTTGGGTCGAAGATCGCAACCACCTCTCAGTTGGCTGACGCTTCGACCCGGAGCTCGACCACATCGCGCCTGCGCATCCGGTATTCCATAAGGCATCTCACAGACTGGAATGGCCGCGAAGTTGCGGTTGACAACCAATAACCAATGGGTTATGGTTTGGCCACGCTCTCCAAGTGCACCCTGTCGATTGCCCGAGGGGCAAAGCGAGCTATCAAATGCGCACCGATCCGACCACGATTTTCAAAACCCTGGGCGACCCTACGCGTCGCGCACTATTTGAGCGAATGAGCAGTGAAGGCGAACTGACCGTGCACGATCTCACCCGCACTTCGGGCGTTTCGCAACCTGCCGTGTCGAAGCATCTGAACAGTCTCAAACTCGCCGGTCTCGTGCGCGACCGTCGCAACGGACGTGAGACCTATTACCGCGTCACGCCGCAAGGATTGACCCCGCTATTCGATTGGCTGAAGTTCTATACGGACTTTTGGCAAGGCCGGATCGACCAACTCGAAGATCTACTCAGAAGGATGGACCAATGACACATGGTGAAACCGAAACGCTCTCCGTCGTGGTCGAACGGGAGATCCCCTTTCCGCCGGAAAAGATCTGGCGCGCGCTCACTCAACCGCACCTGATCGAGGAGTGGCTCATGAAGAACGACTTCAAGCCTGTGTTGGAACACCGATTTACCCTTAGCGCGCACTGGGGCTCTGTCGACTGCCGGGTCACGGCAGTCGAACCGAATAGAACCCTGTCCTACACATGGGGCGCAATGGGCCTTGCGAGTGTCGTAACATGGACTCTGACCCCTACGAGCACGGGGACCCACCTGCGGATGGAACAGTCTGGCTTCCGAGCGGATCAGCAGCGGGCCTACCAGGGTGCGAAATACGGATGGAAGAATTTCTTCGCGGGCCTCGAACGCGTGGTCGAAGGCCTGTCGTGAGCCGCCGCCTCGCCTCGCGCTGCCGGCCCGCGCAGGCTTAGCGGTCAAGCCATGCCCTCGGCTCGACCCGCCACCGCTATAATGCGGATTTACTTCAAGGCAAGCCCATGCTCCTTTACGTCGATGCCAATTTCGCAAGCCCCTACGCCCTGGTTGTATTTGTAAGCCTGATCGAGAAAGGCCTGGATTTCGACATCGAGTCTTTGGATCTGGCCGCTCACGCCAATCGCGATCCGAAGTTCGCCCGAACGTCGATCACCCGTCGAGTCCCGACGCTCATCCACGACGGCTTCGCCCTTTCGGAGTCGTCGGCAATCTGCGAATACATCGACGAGACCTTTGACGGCATGCGCCTGTACCCCGCCGACCCGCGCGACCGCGCGCGAGCCCGCCAAATCCAAGCCTGGGTGCGCAGCGACCTCATGCCTATTCGCAACGAGCGGCCGACCTTTGTCGTGTTCAATGGCGCCAGGCGGCCGGCGCTGTCGGAGGCTGCCCGTGAGGCCGCCGAACAACTATTCTCAGCGGCACTGGCCTTGCTCGAAGGCCGCACAGACAACCTTTTCGGCGCCTGGTCGATCGCCGATGTGGACCTCGCGATGATGCTACAGCGCCTGATCGTGCTTGGAGACCCGGTACCGCAGCGGCTCATCGACTATGCCGATCATCAGTGGCGTCGCCCGTCGGTTGAGCAGTGGATGCGCAAAAAGCGCCCCCCTCTGATCGGATACTGACCATCGAGCGGCGTTCATGCTCAATTCCGATTCCCTTCACATCCGCATCGCCGTCGAATCCGATGCTCCGGCCCTCGCCGACTTCGCCGCACGGACCTTCGAAGAGACTTTCGGGCCCCATAATCGACCCGAGGATCTGCGCGCCCACTTGAACAAGGCCTTCGGCATCGCTCAGCAGACGCAGGAGCTATTGAATCCCAACATGGTCACGCTGCTGGGGTTTAATGACGCAACGCTCCTCGCCTTCGCCCAGGTTAAGCGTCAGGGCCCACCCCCCGGCATACACATCGACGCGCCGGTCGAACTACATCGCTTCTACGTCGATCGCACCGCTCACGGCAAAGGCGTTGCGCAACAACTCATGCGCGCCGTGCAGGCCGCCGCGCGCGGATTCGGTGGGCAGACCCTCTGGCTCGGCGTCTGGGAACGCAACCCACGCGCCATCGCCTTCTACCAAAAAGCCGGCTTCGTCGACCGCGGCAGCCACGATTTCTTCGTAGGGCAGGATCGACAAACCGACCGCGTGCTCGTCGCACCGGTCCCGGCCGGATGAAACGCAAGCGGTGCATTATCGGCGCCTTGAACGTGCATCCATGCACGCGACCGACTACGCTGGCAAGACTCGTCATTGACGGTCCATCAAGATATGGAGTATCGGCAATTGAATCTCACCCGCCTACGTCACTTCGTTGAAAGCGCCTGGCAGGACTCGATCCTCGCGCAGCTCAAGGCATATATCCGCATTCCGAACAAATCCCCGGCTTTCGACCCGGATTGGGAGCGGCATGGGTACATGGACAAGGCCATCGATCTCATGGCCGACTGGTGCCGCGCACAGCCCGTGCCGGGCATGCGAGTCGAAGTGCGCCGCCTGCCCGGCGTGACGCCGCTGTTGCTGGTGGACATACCCGGCGAGCTTCCCGGATGCGTCCTTCTTTACGGACATCTCGACAAGCAACCGGAGTTTACCGGTTGGCACCCCGGGCTTGGGCCGTGGGAACCCGTCATTAGCGACGGCAAGCTCTTCGGCCGCGGCGGGGCGGATGACGGTTACGCAGTCTTCAGTTCGTTGACCGCGATCGCCGCGCTCAAGGATCAGGGAATTCCTCTCGCCCGCTGTGTGCTGATGATCGAGGCTTCGGAGGAAAGCGGCAGCATCCACCTGCCGGCGCACCTGAACGCCCTCGGCACGAGCATAGGCGTGCCCTCGCTGGTCGTCTGCCTCGACGCAGAATGCGGCAACTATGAGCAGCTTTGGAGCACCACCTCGCTGCGCGGCAACCTCGTCGGCCGATTCAGGGTGCGTGTGCTCACGGAGGGCGCGCATTCAGGACTGGCCTCCGGCATAGCACCGACGCCGTTTCGCATCATCCAGCAATTGCTGGCACGAATCGAAGACCCCTTGACGGGGGATATGAAGCTCGGGGAGCTGCATGCGGACATTCCGGCACATCGGCGCGCCCAGATCAGGGTGGCGGCCGATGCGTTGGGGCCGCACATTCTCGATAAGGTTCCCTTCGTCTCCGGTGCACAACCCTTGTCGGCCGACCCGGTGGAATTGCTGATCAACAATACCTGGCGCGCGACGCTCACCGTGACCGGAGCGGACGGATTGCCGCCCATGAACGCGGCCGGCAATGTATTGCTGCCGGAAGTGGCCTTGAAGATTTCCCTGCGGCTTCCGCCCACCGTGGATCCGGCCGACGCGAGCCGGGCCGTTCGCACCGCACTCGAGCAGGATCCACCCTACGGCGCACAGGTCAGTTTCGAATCTGAGTCCTCTACAGGCGGCTGGAACGCGCCTGCTTTCGCGCCGTGGATTGAACAGTCGATGCAACGCGCCTCGAGACACGTATTCGGCCGCGAACCGGTGTATTTTGGCGGCGGAGGAAGCATCCCGTTTCTGAGGATGCTGGGTGAGCGCTTTGCGCAGACGCAGTTTCTCGTCACCGGCGTACTGGGACCGCTCTCCAACGCACACGGCCCCAACGAGTTCCTGCACATCGACTATGCGACCCGGCTGACGGAGTGCGTGAGCCTGGTGCTCGCCGATCACGGCGCCCACCTCGCGAATCCCGTTTAGACCCGACCTATCCCCGCGTACCGGCAAGCGCTATGCTCATCCGCGGCCATCACTGCAAGGAAGGGCGATGCAATCGATACCGGTAGGGGCCTCGGGTTCGTTCAGTCTTGTCGTCATGCCCGAGCATCTCGCCGGCAGATTCAAGGATGTGACATTGCCCCCGGTCCTGGCGACCCCGGTCATGATCATGGTCATGGAGAACGCGGCGCTCAACGCGATAAAGCCCTATCTGGACGCCGGCGAAAGCGCGCTCGGCACGCGGGTGGACGTGCGCCATCTGGCGGCGACGCCGGCCGGCCGGCGTGTCGTCGGCGAAGCGAAAGTGACCCACGTGGATGGGCGTCGCGTCGAGTTTTCGATTCGTGCTGCCGACGGGAACGAGGAGATAGGGATCGGCACGCACGAACGCGTGGTGGTACAGCTCTCGAAGCTATCTGAACGGATGAAGGCGAAGTTCGGATAGCCGCGGCCGGAGCAGTCGGGAATTCGTATGCGTGTTTTTCAAGGTGCAATCGTCTGTTTCGTTCTCACGGCCTGCTGTTGGGCGACACCGGCCCGGTCTGCGGCCGCCGAGAGCGCCGCCGCGGCGAGGCCCACCAAGCAGATGATCATCGGTGCTTGGCGTCTTGCGAGTATCGACTATTCGGGTCCCAACGGCGCGCTCGCCGACCCGGTATTCGGCCCGAATCCGCAAGGCATTCTCATTTACGATCGATCCGGGTGGATGAGTGTGCAAATCGTCGCCGCCAACCGGCCGGTGATGGCGAAGCCGGCGGCGCGAACATCCCGTGTCGTGACCCTCGATGATGCCAAGCTCGCAACTGCGGCCTTCGACAGCTACTACGCGTACTTCGGAACCTGGGATTACGACGCCGATACATCTGTCATCACCCATCACCTGAGCTCGTCCTTGTTGCCGTATGAGACGGGGCTTGAATATAAGCGCGAAGTGAGGTTCGACGGCGTTCATCTTCAATTGACGTCTCGCTCGCAGCAGGGGGGCGAGGAGCGCCGCCGTACGCTGGTGTGGACCAGAGTCTCTGAGCCTGCGCACGATGCATCGCCGACGGCCGCTGCACCGAGCGCGGCATCAGCGGTGACGCCGACGCCGGCGCACGAGGCGGCTGCGAAGTACGGAGACATGCCCACCGATTATGAGGAGGCGATCCGAGAGTACTTTCTACGGCATCTTAAAGTTCCTGATTCAGTCCAATATCGGCAGATCACCAAACCAACGCAGGGATATACCACCGCGATCACCGGCACCATCTTGATGCGCGAGACCCGTGAATACGGTTGGACGGTCAAGGCGACGATCAACGCGAAGGACTCCCACGACAGCTACACCGGATTCAAGACTTACACCTTCCTGTTCCGCGGCGAGAAGATCGTCGATGCACGTCTGCCCTTGCCCGGGGATGAGATGAATTGACATGCCTCGGCCAAGACCATTGGGGCATGTGTTAGCCTGCGACAATCGAACAAGACCGGCTGGGAGAAACATGAAAACGAAGAACATGTGCGCATGCGCGCTTCTGACGGCGGGCCTGGCGGTCGGTGCGGCACGGGCATCGGACCTCACGGTTCGCCTCGATGCGCGCGGGATCGAGAGCAAGCGAGTTCACACCGACATGACGCTCGCCGTCAAACCCGGGCCGCTCACCCTGGTATTCGCCAAATGGATACCGGGCGAGCATGGTCCGACAGGACCGCTCGAGTCGATGATCGGCCTCGAGATCAAGGCGCACGGCGAGCGGCTCACCTGGTCGCGAGATCCCCTGAACATGTATGCGCTGCACATCGTCGTGCCGCGCGGCGCCGACCATATCGACATGGCGATGGACTCGGGTCTTGCCACCGAGAGCGGCGAGTTCACGGCGGGGCCCACCAGTTCGGCACAGCTGGCGGTCCTCGCATGGAATGAGTTTCTGCTCTTTCCGGGCGGCGTCGATGCGGACAAGGTGTCGGTGAGCGCGAGCATCGTCCCGCCCGAGGGCTGGACCGTCGCGTGCGCACTCGATTCGAAGGCAGGCGGGGACGGCGCTCGTGAATTCGAGGGCAGCACGGTCGCGAGGCTGATCGACTCACCGGTGCAGATGGGGCGCTATGCGAAGCTCTTCGAGCTCCAGGGTTCCGAGCCCCGGCCCGATATCAAACAGAGTCTGTCCATTATGGCGGATAGCGCCGCGGCGCTCGCGGCACCTGAGGACTTTTCACGGGGCTACAGCCGCTTGGTCGCCGAAAACGGCGCGCTGTTCGGCTCGCGCATGTATCGCCACTACACCTGGCTTCTGACCCTGTCGGATCATGTTGCCCATTTCGGCCTCGAACACCACGAGTCGAGCGATGACCGCACCGATGAGGATGCGCTCGGCGAACCCGACCTGCGGATGGAGGTTGCGGAGCTCCTGGGACATGAATACGTTCACAGTTGGAACGGCAAGTATCGCCGCCCCGAAGGCCTGCTGAGCCCCGACTACCAGAAGCCCATGGTGGGCACGTTGTTGTGGGTCTATGAGGGAATGACGCAGTTTTGGGGCGAAGTGCTGCCGACTCGCGCAGGGCTCATCACACCCGAGTTTTTCCGCGACATGCTGGCGGACTCCGCGGGGACCTTCGATACCGAACCGGGTGCAGGGTGGCGTCCCATGGTCGATACCGCCACGGCCGCGCAAGTGCTGTACGGGGCGCCGGAGGCCTGGCAATCGAGCCGCCGCAGCGTGGATTTCTACAGCGCCTCGATCTTTCTCTGGCTCGACGTTGACGCAGAACTGCGTGCGCGAAGCAAGGGGCGGTTGATGCTGGACGACTTCGTGAAGCGCTTCTATGCGGGCGCGAGCGGCGCACCCGAAGTCAAGCCCTATGCGGAGCAGGACGTTTACGACACGCTCGCCGCGCTCGTCCCCGCGGACTGGCGAACCTTCATCCATCGTCACCTCGACCAGACAGGCATCGCCGCGCTGTTGGGCGCGCTCGAGCGCAGCGGCTGGAAACTCGCCTATTCGGCCGACACGAACGCCTCCGTCGAGACCCGGCAGAAGCGCAAGAAGCAGACTGTGCGGCAATGGTCCATCGGCTTGAATCTGGACAAGGACGCGAAGATCATCGACGTGATCGAGGACCGCGCAGCAGCGCGGGCAGGCGCAGGCCCCGGAATGTCGGTCGTCGCCGTGAACGGCAAGAAGTTCACGGCCAAGGTGCTGGATGCGGCGATTGCAGAGGCGCACGCCACGCACAAGCCGATCGCACTGCTGGTTGAAAACGGCGACTACTTCCGCACGCTGTCGATCGAGTACTACGACGGGCCGCGTTATCCGCACCTCGTGCGCATCGAAGGCCGCCCCGACACCCTGTCCGAAGTGTTCTCGCCCAGGGTCAAGCCGCGCTAAGGCTTCCTCTCCACCACCTTCTTCGCAAGCTCGGCGAGCTGCGCCAGATCCATGTCCTCGGCCGGCACCTCGAACACATCGTCGGTGGGCGCCGAAGCCGGCGGCGGCTTGCCTGCGTTGGGCGTGCCATGGGTGGGTTTGGCCGGCGCGGGCTTGGGCAGGGGCTTTGCCGCCGGTCCTGGACTTGCGGTTCTTCGCGGCGCCGAGGGCCGTACCCAATCCTTCACTTGCTCCATCCAGCGTTGGTAGCGGTCAAACGTCCACATGCCCTCCTCGCCGCCGGACTGGAGCACGTTGGCAATCTGGCTGAAATTCCCCGCCCTGATCGTCCCCTTGGCGCCCGAACTGGGCAGCAGCATTTCGCAGCGCGGCACCCGCAGACGTTGCTCGCTCAGGTAGTCGAGGCGCTGGCAGCAGATTCCGACCAGACAGTCGGCGAGCTGCGCGCGGATGCTCCCCTGGATGTCCGAGGGAAAAGACATGCACAGGCGGGTCAAGCCTTCGGCGCAATTGGCCGAGTGCATGGTCGCAAGCACCAGGTGTCCGGTCTCCGCCGCGTTCAACGTCAGCCTCATGACCTCGGGCGTGCGCATCTCGCTGACCACGAGCACGTCAGGATTCTCCCGGAGCGCATCGACGATGCCCTGCTCGAAGCTCGGTGAATGCGCAGGGATCTCGCGCTGCCGGATGAAGGAGCGACGATTGGCATAGATGTATTCCAGAGGGCTTTCGAGCGTGATGATGTTGCGCGCACGCGATCCGTTGATCTCCTCGACGAGCGCGGCGAGCGTGGTCGATTTGCCCGACCCCGTGGGCCCGGAGATGATCACGAGGCCGGTCGTCGCCTCGATCAACTTGCGCAAATCAGGGTGCAGATTGCAGCCGTGGATGTCCTTGATGGAGGGCTCCAGCAGCCGTATGGCGACCGCGACCCCGCGTACCGTCCGAAAGAAGTTGATCCGGCACCGTACTCCGGATATCGCCGCCGAGAGGTCGGCGGAGCCTCGTTTCCTGAACTCCGTCCAGTCCTCCGCGCCCAGGAGATCCTGGGCGGCCTGCACCAGCACTTCCCCCGGCACGGCGCCGCCCAGGGTTTGTAGGTCGCCGCGGACGCGCACGACCGGCGGAGTTCCCGTCTCCAGTTGCAGGTCGCTGGCGCCGAGCGACCAGGCTTGTTCGATCCAGTCATCGAAAATCATGGCAAGGTCCCGGGCAATAAAACCTTGATTGTCCGCGCCTGCCGTTGGTTCCGCCAACGCTATAAAAAAGGCCCCGGAACCTTGCGGATCCGAGGCCATTTCTTTATTGGATCTTCTTCTCGTTCTATTCGGCGGCTTCAGTGTCCCCCGCCGGTACTGCGTCATCCGAATCGCCGATACCGCCGCTCACATCCATGAAGCTGCGGCGCCGGCTGTCGTCAAACGCGCGTCGGCGTCGGGCATGATACGCGAAGCCGGTGCCCGCGGGAATCAGGCGGCCGACAATGACGTTTTCCTTCAGTCCCCGCAGGTCGTCCTTGAGACCCCTAACCGCCGCCTCGGTGAGGACGCGGGTGGTCTCCTGGAACGATGCCGCGGAGATGAACGACTCGGTCGCCAAGGAAGCCTTGGTGATGCCCAATAGCATGGGCTCCCAGGTCGACTGGTGCTTGCCTTCGGCCTTCTGCTTGGCAATGACGTCGAGAAGACGGCCGCGATCCATCTGTTCGCCCCGCAGCAGCGCCGAATCACCGGTGTCCAGCACCTCGATCTTGCGCAGCATCTGCCGCACGATGACTTCGATGTGCTTGTCGTTGATTTTCACGCCCTGCAGCCGGTACACGTCCTGAATTTCGCGCACCAGGTAGTTCGCCAAGGCCTCGACCCCCTGCAGCCGCAGAATGTCGTGCGGGTTGGGCTCGCCGTCGGCGATCACTTCGCCCTTCTCCACCTGTTCTCCCTCGAACACGTTGAGATGGCGCCACTTCGGGATCAGCTCCTCGTACTTGTCGGTGCCCTCGTTGGTGATGATCAAGCGCCGCTTGCCCTTGGTTTCCTTGCCGAAGCTCACCGTGCCGGAGCGCTCCGCCAGAATCGCGGAGTCCTTGGGCTTGCGCGCCTCGAACAGGTCGGCCACCCGCGGCAGACCGCCGGTGATGTCGCGGGTCTTGGACGATTCCTGCGGGATGCGTGCGATGACATCGCCCACCGATACCTTCGAACCGTCCTCCAGGCTCACGATCGCGCCCGCAGGCAGGGCGTAAACCGCCGGAATGTCGGTGTTGGCGAAGGTGACCTCCTTGCCCTTGGCGTTGGTCAGGCGCACGACCGGGCGCAGATCCTTGCCGCCCGAACCGCGCTGCTTGGGATCCAATACCACGGTCGAGGTGAGGCCGGTGACATCGTCCACCTGGCTCGTGACGGTGATGCCGTCGACGAAGTCGGAGAACTTGATCATGCCCGCCACTTCAGTGACCACGGGGTGAGTGTGCGGGTCCCAATTCGCGACCGATTGGCCTGCCGCGACCACGTCGCCGTCGTTCACCGTGATGGTGGCGCCGTAGGGGATCTTGTAGCGCTCGCGCTCGCGGCCGAACTCGTCGACCACGCCCAACTCGCCGGAGCGCGACACCGCGACCAGATGCCCCTTCTCATGGCGCACGGTCTTGATGTTGTGCAGGCGGATGGTGCCCTTGCTCTTGACCTCGACGCCGTTGGCCGCCGCCGCCCTGGAGGCTGCGCCGCCGACGTGGAAGGTGCGCATGGTGAGCTGAGTGCCCGGCTCGCCGATCGACTGCGCCGCAATGACGCCGACGGCTTCGCCGATGTTGATGCGGTGGCCTCTGCCCAAATCCCGGCCGTAGCACTGCGCGCAAACGCCGTAACGCGTTTCGCAGGTGATGGGCGAACGCACCATCACCTGGTCGATGCCCATCTTTTCGAGCAGCTTGACCAGCTTCTCGTCGATCAGCACGCCCGCCTTGACCAGCACTTCGCCGCTCGACGCCACGACCACGTCTTCGGACACCACGCGCCCCAAAACCCGCTCGCCCAAGCCCTCCACCACATCGCCGCCTTCGACGATGGGGGTGATGGACAGGCCGTTGCCCGTGCCGCAGTCGATCTCGGTGACCACGAGGTCCTGAGCCACGTCGACCAAGCGGCGGGTCAAATACCCGGAGTTGGCCGTCTTCAAGGCCGTATCGGCCAGGCCCTTGCGCGCGCCGTGCGTCGAGATGAAGTACTGAAGTACGTTCAACCCTTCGCGGAAGTTCGCCGTGATCGGCGTCTCGATGATGGAGCCGTCGGGCTTCGCCATCAGTCCGCGCATGCCGGCGAGCTGGCGAATCTGCGCCGCGGAACCGCGGGCGCCGGAGTCTGCCATCATGAAGATGGAATTGAACGACTTCTGGCGGACCTTGTTGCCCTTAGAGTCGGCCACCTCGTCGGTGCCCAGCTTCTCCATCATGGCCTTTGCCACTTGGTCGTTGGTGCGCGACCAGATGTCGACCACCTTGTTGTAGCGCTCGCCGTTGGTGACCAAACCCGAGGAGTACTGCTCCTGGATCTCCTTCACCTCTTTTTCGGCCGTCGCCAGGATCTTGGTCTTCTGGGTGGGCACCACCATGTCGTCCACGCCGATCGACACGCCTGCGCGGGTCGCGTAATGGAAGCCCGTGTACATGAGCTGGTCGGCGAACACCACCGTTTCCTTCAAACCCACGGTGCGGTAGCACGCGTTGATGGTTCCGGAAATCGTCTTCTTGGTCATATCCTGGTTGATGGCGTCGAAGGACAGGCCGTGCGGCAGAATCTCCGACAACAGCGCACGTCCCACCGTGGTGGCGACCACCCTGATGTTCTGCGCCAGCTGGCCCTTGGAATCGCGGATATATTCCGACAGGCGCACCTTGACCTTCGCCTGAAGATCGACGTTGCGGCTCTCGTAGGCACGATGCACCTCCGCCACGTCGCTGAACGCCATGCCTTCGCCCTTGGCTCCCACGCGCTCGCGCGTCATGTAGTAGAGCCCGAGCACCACGTCCTGCGACGGCACGATGATGGGATCGCCGTTGGCGGGCGAGAGAATGTTGTTCGAGGACATCATCAGCGCGCGCGCTTCGAGCTGTGCCTCGATGGAGAGAGGCACGTGAACGGCCATCTGGTCGCCGTCGAAGTCGGCGTTGAACGCCGTGCAAACGAGCGGATGCAATTGGATCGCCTTGCCCTCGATGAGCACGGGCTCGAAGGCCTGGATGCCGAGACGGTGCAGGGTCGGCGCGCGATTCAGAAGCACGGGATGTTCGCGGATCACCTCTTCGAGGATGTCCCACACCTCCGGTCCTTCGCGCTCGACCAGCCGCTTCGCCGCCTTGATGGTCGACGCTTCGCCGCGCAGCTGCAGCTTCGAGAAGATGAAGGGCTTGAACAGCTCCAGCGCCATCTTCTTCGGCAATCCGCACTGGTGCAGGCGCAGGGTCGGGCCCACCACGATGACCGAGCGGCCCGAGTAGTCGACGCGCTTGCCCAAGAGGTTCTGGCGAAACCGGCCCTGCTTGCCCTTGATCATGTCGGCAAGGGACTTGAGCGGACGCTTGTTGGTGCCCGTGATGGCGCGGCCGCGGCGGCCGTTGTCGAGCAGCGCGTCCACCGCTTCCTGCAGCATGCGCTTCTCGTTGCGCACGATGATGTCGGGCGCATTGAGCTCGAGCAGGCGGCGCAGGCGATTGTTGCGGTTGATGACGCGGCGATACAGATCGTTCAGATCCGATGTCGCGAAGCGGCCGCCGTCGAGCGGCACCAAGGGGCGCAGATCCGGCGGCAGCACGGGAAGTACCGTGAGCACCATCCACTCCGGCTTGTTGCCGGACTCCATGAACGCCTCGATGAGCTTCAGACGCTTCGACAGGCGCTTGATCTTGGTCTCGGAGTTGGTGTTCGCCATGTCCTCGCGAACCTTGACGACCTCGGAGGGCAGATCCATGGACTTCAAGAGCTCATGCACCGCCTCGGCGCCCATGCGTGCATCGAATTCATCGCCGTGCTCTTCGATGGATTCCAGATACATCTCGTCGGTCAGGAGCTGCCCGCGCTGCAGCGAGGTCATGCCCGGGTCGACCACCACGAAGGCCTCGAAGTACAGCACGCGCTCGATTTCGCGCAAGGTCATGTCGAGCATGAGGCCGATGCGCGAGGGCAGCGACTTCAGGAACCAGATGTGCGCGGTGGGGCTCGCAAGCTCGATGTGGCCCATGCGCTCGCGGCGCACCTTGGACTGGGTCACCTCGACGCCGCACTTCTCGCACACCACGCCGCGATGCTTCAGGCGCTTGTACTTGCCGCACAGACATTCGTAGTCCTTCACGGGCCCGAAGATCTTGGCGCAGAACAGCCCGTCGCGTTCCGGCTTGAACGTCCGGTAGTTGATGGTCTCGGGCTTCTTCACTTCGCCGTACGACCAGGAGCGGATCATGTCCGGAGACGCAAGGCCGATCTTGATCGAATCGAAATTCTCGACCGGCACTTGCTGCTTGAACAACTTGAGTAAGTCTTTCATTGATTAGGCCTCGCTCTCGAGTTCGATGTTGATGGCCAGGGAGCGGATCTCCTTCACCAGCACATTGAACGATTCCGGCATGCCGGCTTTCATTTCGTGGTTGCCGTCGACGATCGCCTTGTACATCTGCGTGCGCCCGTTGACGTCGTCCGATTTGACGGTGAGCATTTCCTGCAGGGTGTACGCGGCGCCGTACGCCTCGAGCGCCCACACTTCCATTTCGCCGAAGCGCTGGCCGCCGAACTGCGCCTTGCCGCCCAGCGGCTGCTGGGTGACCAGGCTGTAGGGTCCGGTGGAGCGCGCATGCATCTTGTCGTCGACCAGGTGGTTCAACTTGAGCATGTACATGTAGCCCACGGTGACCGGCCGCTCGAACTGCTCGCCGGTGCGGCCGTCGTGCAGCGTGGTCTGGCCGGAGGTCGGCAGATCCGCCAGGGTGAGGAGGTTCTTGATCTCCTCTTCGCTCGCGCCGTCGAACACCGGGGTCGCCATCGGCACGCCCTTCTTCAGGTTCCTGGCGAGCTCCAGGATTTCCCCGTCGCTCATGGACCTGATGTCCTCTTTCTGGCCGCCGGTCTCATTGTAGACCGCGCCCAAGAACTTGCGCAGTTCCGCAACCGCCTGCTGCGCCTCCAGAATCTTGCCGATCTTGGCGCCCAAGCCCTTGGCGGCCCACCCCAGGTGGGTCTCCAGGATCTGGCCGATGTTCATGCGCGAGGGCACGCCCAGTGGGTTCAACACGATGTCGACCGGTGTACCGTCCGCCATGTACGGCATGTCCTCCACCGGAACGATGGAAGAGATCACGCCCTTGTTGCCGTGCCGTCCTGCCATCTTGTCGCCGGGCTGCACGCGGCGCTTCACCGCCAGGTAGACCTTGACCATCTTGAGCACGCCCGGAGCCAGGTCGTCGCCCGCGGTGATCTTCGCCTTCTTCTCCTCGAAACGCTTCTCGAAGGCCTTGCGCTGGCCCTTCAGGCGCTCGGAGACGGTTTCCAGCTGGGCATTGGTCTCCTCGTCCTTGAAACGAATCTCGAACCACTGCTCGCGCGGCAGATCCGCGAGATATGCGTCGTCGATCTGCGTGCCGGACTTGATCTTCTTCGGGCCCGCCTCGGCGGCCTTGCCCTCGATCATGCCGCGCACGCGCTGGAACAAGTCGTCTTCCAGAATGCGCTGCTGATCGGCCAGGTCCTTGCGAACCCGCTCGAGCTCTGATTTCTCGATCGCAAGAGCCCTGGAGTCCTTCTCCACGCCGTCGCGCGTGAACACGCGCACGTCGATCACCGTGCCGTCCATGCCGGGGGGCACGCGCAAGCTCGTGTCCTTCACGTCGGAGGCCTTCTCGCCGAAGATCGCCCGCAGCAATTTCTCTTCCGGCGTCAACTGCGTCTCGCCCTTCGGCGTGACCTTGCCCACCAGAATGTCGCCTGCGCGCACTTCCGCGCCGATGAAGGCGATGCCCGCCTCATCGAGCTTGGCCAACGCCGAATCGCCCACATTGGGGATGTCGGCGGTGATTTCCTCAGGTCCCAGCTTGGTGTCGCGGGCGACGCAGGTCAGCTCTTCGATGTGAATGGTGGTGAAGCGGTCTTCCTCCACCACGCGCTCGGAGATCAGGATCGAGTCCTCGAAGTTGTAGCCGTTCCAGGGCATGAAGGCCACCAGCAGGTTTTGCCCGAGCGCGAGCTCGCCCAAATCCGTCGACGGACCGTCGGCCAGCACGTCGCCGCGCTTGATGGCATCCCCTGCGTTCACCAGCGGCCGCTGATTGATGCAGGTGTTCTGGTTGGAGCGCGTGTACTTGGTGAGCGAATAGATGTCCACGCCGGGCTCGCCGGCGGTGGTTTCGTCGTCGTTCACCCGCACCACGATGCGCGAGGCATCGACGGAGTCCACGCTGCCGCCGCGCCGTGCCACCACGGTGACGCCGGAATCGATGGCCACCGCGCGTTCCATGCCCGTGCCCACCATGCGGAGTTTCCGAGCGCAGGGTCGGGACCGCCTGGCGCTGCATGTTCGATCCCATGAGTGCGCGGTTCGCGTCGTCGTGCTCCAGGAACGGAATCAGGGATGCGGCAACCGACACGATCTGCTTGGGACTCACGTCCATGAAGTCGATCTTGTCGGCGGCCGACAAGGTGAACTCGTTCTGCGTGCGGCAGGAGATGAGGTCGTCGGTGAACTCCCCCTTCTCGTTCAAGGTCGCGTTCGCCTGCGCGATCACGTACTGGCCTTCCTCGATGGCCGAGAGGTAGTCGATCTTGTCGGTGACCTTGCCGTTCGAGACGCGCCGGTACGGAGTCTCGAGGAACCCGTAGTCGTTGGTGCGCGCGTACACGGCCAGCGAATTGATCAACCCGATGTTCGGGCCTTCCGGCGTTTCGATCGGGCACACCCGGCCGTAGTGCGTAGGATGCACGTCGCGCACTTCGAATCCTGCGCGCTCGCGCGTCAGGCCGCCCGGGCCCAATGCGGAAACGCGGCGCTTGTGCGTGACCTCGGACAGGGGATTGTTCTGGTCCATGAACTGCGACAGCTGCGATGAGCCGAAGAATTCCTTCACCGCCGCCGCGACCGGCTTCGCGTTGATCATCTCCTGCGGCATGATGGGCTCGCTCTCTGCGATGGTCAGGCGCTCCTTCACGGCGCGCTCGACTCGCACCAGGCCGATGCGGAAGGCGTTCTCCGCCATCTCGCCGACGCTGCGCACGCGGCGATTGCCCAGGTGATCGATGTCGTCCACGTGGCCGTTGCCGTTGCGGATGTCGATCAAGGTCTTCATGACCTCGATGATGTCCTCCTTCGACAGCACGCCCGAGCCGGTGATCTCCTCGCGGCCCACGCGGCGGTTGAACTTCATGCGGCCGACCGGCGACAAATCGTAGCGCTCGCCGTTGAAGAACAGGTTCTGGAACAGGTTCTCCGCGGCGTCCTTGGTCGGCGGCTCGCCGGGACGCATCATGCGGTAGATCTCGACCAGCGCCTCGAGGCGCGTCTTGGTCGGATCGATGCGCAAGGTGTCCGAAATGTACGGACCGCGGTCCAGATCGTTGACGTACAGCGTGCGGATCTCCGTGATGCCGCCTTCGATCAGCTTGCCCACGGTCGGCACGGTGAGGATTTCATTGGCCTTGGCCAGAATCTCGCCGGTCTCCGTGTTGACGATGTCGTGCGCAAGTACCTTGCCCTGCAGATACTCGGTCGGCACGGGCAGGCGCTTGACTTGCGCCTCTTCCAGGTCGCGCACATGGCGCGCGGTGATGCGCCGGCCTTCCTCGACGATGACCTTCTTGCCCACCCGGATCTCGAACGCGGCCGTCTCGCCGCGCAGACGCTGCGGGATGACCTCGAACTCGATTTCCTTCTTCGACAGGTGAAAGGTGTTCTTCTCGAAGAACAGGTCGAGCACCTGCTCCTCGGTGAGCCCGAGGGCGCGCAGGATGATGGTCACGGGAAGCTTGCGGCGGCGGTCGATGCGCGCGAATACGCAGTCCTTCGGGTCGAACTCGAAGTCCAGCCACGAGCCGCGGTACGGAATGATGCGGGCGGAGAACAGCAGTTTGCCCGACGAGTGGGTCTTGCCGCGGTCGTGATCGAAGAACACGCCCGGGCTGCGATGCAGCTGCGACACGATGACACGTTCCGTGCCGTTGATGATGAAGGTGCCGTTGTCGGTCATGAGCGGCAGTTCGCCGAGATAGACCTCCTGCTCGCGCACGTCCTTGACGGGCTTCTTGGCGCCGCTGGCTTCCTTGTCGAGCACCACCAGGCGCACTTTGACGCGCAGCGGGGCCGCGTAGGTCAGGCCGCGCAGCTGGCATTCCTTGACGTCGAATACCGGCTCGCCCAGGCGATAGCTCACGTATTCCAGCGTCGCGTTGCCGGAGTAGCTGGAGATGGGGAACACGCTGTCAAAGGCGGCATGCAAGCCGATTTCGTCGCGCTTGGACTCCGCGACATCCGCTTGCAGGAATCGCCGGTACGAATCCAATTGGATGGCAAGCAGGTACGGCGTGCCGAGAATGCTCGGACGCTTGCCGAAGTTCTTACGAATGCGCTTCTTTTCGGTGAACGAATAGGCCATGTGCTGAGTTCCTCAGGCGCTTGCGCGCCACATTAACGGGGCCGTAGCGGCCCCGCCTGACAATGCAAAATCAAAAACGCAGCCGATGGCCGCCGCTGATCCGGCGGCAACCATCGAACTGCGCATATCGACAATAGTCACTACTTGATAGCAGCCTTGGCGCCGGCGTCCTCGAGCTTCTTCTTGATCGTCTCGGCATCCGCCTTCGGAATGCCCTCCTTGACGGTCGAAGGCGCACCCTCGACCAGATCCTTCGCTTCCTTGAGGCCCAAACCCGTGATCTCGCGAATGACCTTGATGACGCCCACCTTGTTGGCGCCGAACTCGGTCATCGTCACGGTGAACTCGGTCTGCGCTTCAGCAGCCGGTGCGGCCGCGGCGCCGCCGCCCGCCGCCGCAGCCGCGACCGGAGCAGCCGCCGTGACGTTGAACTTCTTCTCCATATCGGAAATCAGCTCGACCACTTCCATGACGGACATCTTGGAAATTGCGTCGAGGATTTCGTCTTTAGTAACAGCCATGATCGTCTCCAAATTACTTTATGGGCCGCGCGGCCCGAATCAGGTTTAATTCGCCGCCGCTTGGGGCGCACCGCTCTTCTTGGCTTCAAGAACAGCAGCGAGCGTCCGCACCAACTTCGAGTTGGGAGCGGCCAACGTACCCACGAACTTTGCAATCGGCGCCTGCAGTACACCCAACAGTTTCGACAGCGCCTGCGCGCGCGTGGGCAATGAAGCCACGCGCTCGATGGCATCGGGTTTGAGCAGTTGCCCACCCAAGGACACGAGCGTCGTCACCAATTTGTCGTTGTCCTTCGCGAACGCCTTGACGATGCGGGCGGCCGCGCCCGGATCGTCATTGGAGAACGCGAGGACAATGGGTCCTTTCAGCGCCGGAGAAATGCACTCGAAAGCGGTGCCGGCAACGGCCTTGCGCGCGAGCGTATTCTTGACGATCCGCAGATACAC
Organism: uncultured Gammaproteobacteria bacterium; assembly: GCA_963702735.1. Taxonomy (GTDB): domain Bacteria; phylum Pseudomonadota; class Gammaproteobacteria; order Steroidobacterales; family Steroidobacteraceae; genus Bog-1198. The sequence goes on from CAVPDW010000010.1 coordinate 31,378, forward strand.
CCCTTCCTTGCGCGCCTTTGCGCGAAGATCGGTCATCTGCGTCACGGTCAAGCCACGGTTCTCTGCGCCCACCACGGACAGGGCTTTCGCCGCGACCGCGTTGACTTCTGCCACCACGACTTTCTTCTCTTCTAACTTGAGTGCCATTTAGGTTTCCCGGTCAGAAGCGTCACACACAAGGTGGAACGCCCTCGTTCCACCCACCCTTGGCAGTCCGCCGTCGGACTCCGTGGTGCGACCTTCACCAGGAAATTCCTGATTCCGGTCCCACCATCTGCGCAGGCTGCCTTTAAGAGCCCCTTGGAATCCCTTGAAGGGATTCGACGGCTCGCCTGCGGTCTTCGACGGTGGTTGCGTTCGACCCTTCAACAGGGTCTCGCGCAGCCCTCCATCAATTCGATAAAATCAACCCAAGCCCAGACTGGCCTGGTCGACCGCCACTCCCGGACCCATGGTCGAGGAGACGGTCAATTTCTTGAGATAAATACCCTTCGACGTCGCCGGCTTGATCTTCTGCAGATCCGCCACCAGCGCCAGGAGGTTCTCCTTGAGCGCGGCCGGCTCGAAATTGGCGCGGCCGATCTGCGCGTGGATGATCCCCGCCTTGTCCGTCCGGTACCTGACCTGCCCGGACTTCGCGTTCTTCACGGCGCCCGCCACATCGGGCGTCACCGTACCCACTTTCGGATTCGGCATGAGGCCCCGCGGACCCAAGATCTGGCCGAGCTGGCCGACGATGCGCATGGCATCGGGGCTGGCAATGACCACGTCGAAATCGATTTGACCGGCCTTGACCTTCTCGGCCAGATCCTCGAAGCCGACGATGTCCGCGCCGGCCGCCTTGGCGGCCTCTGCATTCTTGCCCTGGGTGAACACGGCCACGCGCACCGTCTTGCCGGTGCCGTGCGGCATCACCGTCGAACCGCGCACCTGCTGGTCCGATTTGGTGGCATCGACGCCCAGATTCACGGACACATCGATGGACTCATTGAACTTCGCGGTCGCGAATTCCTTGACGAGCTTCAAGGCATCGTCGATCGGATACGACTTTCCGGGCGGAAGCTTTTCCTTCCACGCCTTCGTGCGCTTCACTGTCGCGGCCATGTTAGAGCCCCTCCGAGTCGACGCCCATGCTGCGTGCGCTGCCCGCAATGGTGCGCACGGCCGCATCCAGGTTGCTCGCGGTCAAATCGGGCATTTTCAACTTGGCGATGTCCTCGAGCTGCTTGCGCGAAATCTTGCCCACCTTGGCGGTGTTAGGCGTGGCGCTGCCCTTCTGTAGCCCAAGAGCCTTGGCGATGAGCACCGAGGCAGGGGGCGTCTTCATGATGAAGGTAAAGCTGCGGTCGCTGTATACCGTGATCACTACCGGGGTCGGCAAGCCCTTTTCCAAGGCCTGGGTCTGCGCATTGAATGCCTTGCAGAACTCCATGATGTTCACACCCTGTTGACCCAGTGCGGGTCCCACGGGCGGACTCGGGTTCGCCTGTCCTGCAGGGTATCTGCAGCTTTATATAGCCGGTAACTTTCTTCGCCATAATCGCTCCTTTGGGTACAAGCGCCTCTCTCGCGAGAAGCTCCCCGGTTAAATCAACCCTTCTCGACCTGCGAGAAGTCCAATTCCACGGGCGTCGAGCGCCCCAGGATCTGCACCGCCACCTGCAGGCGGTTCTTCTCGTAGTTCACGGACTCGACCACGCCGTTGAAGTCGTTGAACGGGCCGTCGGTCACCCGCACCACTTCGCCGGGTTCGAACAGCACCTTCGGCTTCGGTTTGTCCACGCCCTCTTCGACGCGGCGCAGAATCGACATGGCCTCCTTATCGGTGATGGCCGCCGGTTTGTCGCTGGTGCCGCCGATGAAACCCAGTACCTTCGGCACCTCTTTGACCAAGTGCCAGGTGTCTTCGTCCATTTCCATCTGCACGAGCACGTAGCCCGGGAAGAACTTGCGGTCGGACTTGCGCTTCTGGCCGTCGCGCATTTCCACCACCTCTTCGGTAGGCACCAGGATCTCGCCGAACTTGGCTTCCAGACCGGCGCGCTTCACCCGCTCCTTGAGCGACTCGGAGACCTTGTGCTCGAAGTTCGAATACGCGTGAACCACATACCATCGCAGGGACATAGATAGCTCCGAATCCATCAGCCTGTTTGACCACCCAAAAGCCGAGTCAGAAAAGTGAGACCCATATCGAGCAGCCAAAAAAACAGCCCCATCGCAATGGCAAATCCGAACACGACATACGTGGTCTTGACCGTCTCGTCCCGCTCCGGCCATACCACCTTGCGCAGCTCGACGCGCGCCGCCTGCGCGAACTGCCAGAATTCGCGGCCGTACCAGCTGAACCACATGAGTCCGGCGGCAGCGGCCAGGCCGACGATGACCATGGCGACGCGGATGAGCAGCGGCTGCTCATCGAACCAATAAAACGCCACGATGCCGGCAATGAGCAGGACGATCGACGACATCATGAGCGCCGTGTCTTTCGCCGACGCGCCCGCGGGTGTTTGCACTTCTGCCATGTTTACCTAAGCAAAACCGATCAGCTACGGCTGGCAGGGCAGGAGGGAATCGAACCCCCAACCTGCGGTTTTGGAGACCGCCGCTCTGCCAATTGAGCTACTGCCCTGTTCTAGGCGCTTACGCGCCAACTCGCCATGCGCTTCGCGCAACCTTTCAACGGGGGCGATGCGGCCCCGCCTGAAAACGTCCAAATCAAGCGATCACCTTGGCGACGACCCCTGCACCGACGGTCTTGGTCGCACAGATCACTGGATCACCTTGGCCACAACCCCTGCACCCACGGTCTTGCCGCCCTCGCGGATCGCAAAGCGCAGCCCCTGCTCCATCGCGATCGGGGCGATCAGCTCCACCACAATCTTGATGTTGTCCCCCGGCATCACCATCTCGGTGCCCGCCGGCAACTCCACCGCCCCCGTCACATCCGTCGTGCGAAAGTAAAACTGCGGCCGATACCCCTTGAAGAACGGCGTGTGCCGCCCGCCCTCCTCCTTCGTCAGCACGTACACCTCGGCCTCAAACTTCGTGTGCGGATTGATCGAACCGGGCTTGCACAGCACTTGGCCCCGCTCCACCTCCTCCCGCTTCGTGCCGCGCAGCAGCACCCCCACGTTGTCCCCCGCCTGCCCCTCATCCAACAGCTTCCTGAACATCTCCACCCCGGTGCACGTCGTCTTGGAGGTCGGGCGTATCCCCACAATCTCCACCTCATCGTTCACCTTCACCACCCCGCGCTCAATGCGACCCGTCACCACCGTGCCGCGACCCGCTATCGAAAATACATCCTCCACAGGCATCAAAAACGCCCCCTCCACCGCCCGCTTCGGCACCGGTATGTACTCATCGAGCGCCTTCACCAGCTTGATCACCGAGGGCACCCCGATCTCCGAGGTGTCCCCCTCCAGCGCCTTCAACGCAGAGCCCGTGATGATCGGGGTCTTGTCCCCGGGAAATTTGTACAAGGTCAGCAGGTCCCGCACTTCGAGCTCCACCAGCTCCAGCAGCTCCGCATCGTCCACCATGTCCGCCTTGTTCAAATACACCACGATGTACGGCACCCCCACCTGGCGGGCGAGCAAGATGTGCTCGCGCGTCTGCGGCATCGGCCCGTCCGCCGCAGAGACCACCAAAATCGCCCCGTCCATCTGCGCCGCCCCCGTGATCATGTTCTTCACGTAGTCCGCGTGCCCCGGACAATCCACGTGCGCGTAGTGCCGGTTCTCGCTCTGGTACTCCACGTGCGCGGTTGCGATCGTGATCCCGCGCGCACGCTCCTCCGGCGCCTTGTCAATCTGGTCGTAGGCCTTGAATTCCCCGCCAAACTTCTCCGCCATCACCTTCGTCAAGGCCGCCGTCAAGGTCGTCTTGCCATGATCGACATGTCCTATCGTCCCCACGTTCACGTGCGGCTTGGTTCGCTCAAACTTCCCCTTCGACACGGCAAGTACCTCTTAAATAATGATAACTGGAGCCCACGAGCGGGATTGAACCGCTGACCTCGTCCTTACCAAGGACGTGCTCTACCAACTGAGCTACGTGGGCCGCATCCATTTGGAGCGGGTGATGGGAATCGAACCCACGTGATCAGCTTGGAAGGCTGACGTTCTACCATTGAACTACACCCGCACTCCGCTATAAGCCAAAGCCAATGGCACCGAACCCCACATCCGCAGCTGGTGGAGGGGGTAGGATTCGAACCTACGAAGGCATAAGCCAGCAGATTTACAGTCTGCCCCCGTTGGCCGCTTGGGTACCCCTCCTCAAAATGAGCCGCGTATTTTGCGGTGGCAGGCACGTGGTGTCAATGTGTTATTCCCTCGCGCTGGAGCGACGCGCCAAACTTACGGGGGCGAAGCCCACCCCGTCCGCTCATTGCCCGCTGCGCACGGCACCGAATCCGGCCTATCCCACGAAAGACTTGACACTATCGTAAGATATACATATCGTAAGATAGGTTTTTAAATATATCGAGCAATAGTATGCATCATCGTTTACATCATTTCTTCGGGCGCCATCATGGCGGGCACGGCTTTGGCCACTTCGGCAGGGGCTTTTTGGGAGGCGACATGGGCGGGCGCGCCTTCGGCATGGGCCGAAAATTGGCATCCGTCGACTTGCAGCTCCTCATCTTGGGGCTGCTTGCCGGAAAGCCGCGGCATGGCTACGAAATCATCAAGGCCTTGGACGAGCGCTCCAAGGGGTTCTACGTCCCGAGCCCGGGCATGGTTTACCCCGCGCTCACTTACCTCGAAGAGATCGGGCATGCCACTGTCGAGAGCGAGGGCACACGCAAGCTCTACCGCATCACAGAGGCGGGCAAGCAGCATCTTGACGAGCATCGCGACAGGGCTGAGGCCTTGCTCGCTCAATTCGAGCGGGTGGGCGAGCGCATGGACCGACTGCGCCGGGCAATGCATGCCGAGGAGTCCGGCGAGGACTCCGCAGGCGACCCCGAGCGGCGGGGATCCCGCGAGCTGCTGCGCGCACGGCGCGATCTCAAATGCGCGCTCGCGGACAAATGGGACAGCCCTCGCGAGGAACAACAGCGCATCGCCGAGATCCTAAAGCGCGCCGCCGCGGAAATCATGGGCCGTTAGCGCGGCTTCAGGTGCGCCTCGAACAGCCGGTAAATCCTCTTGTACTCATCCAGCCACGAGTCTGGGTTGGTGAAGCCGTGGCGATCCAGCGGGTACGGTGAAAGAGTGAAGTCGTCCTTGTGCAATTCGATCAGGCGCTGGTACAGACGCATCGAATCCTCGAACAGGACATTGTCGTCGATGACGCCGTGGCAGATGAGCAGCGGATCGCGCAAACCGGCCGCGAATTCGATGGGCGAGGAGCGCGCGTAGGCGATCGGGTCGATCTGCGGATCGTTCAGAATGGCCGACGTGTAATTGTGGTCGTACTGCATCCAGTCGGTCACCGGCCGCAGGGCCGCACCGGCGGCGAATTCCCCCGGCGCGCGGAACAGCGCCATCAGCGTCATGAAGCCGCCGTACGAGCCGCCGTACAGCCCCACCCGCCGCGGATCCGCGGCGGCGTGTTCCGTCAGCCACTTCTTGCCGTCCAGCAAATCCTCGAGCTCGGGGTGTCCCATCTGCCGGTAGATGGCGACGCGCCAATCGCGCCCGTAACCCGCCGATGCGCGGTAGTCCATGTCGAGCACGACATAGCCGTTCTGCACCAGGAAATTGTCGAACATCTGTTCGCGAAAGTAATAGGGATGCTTAAGATGCACGTTTTGCGTATATCCGGCCCCGTGAATGAACAGGACCGCGGGGCGCATGGGCGACGCGGGAGCTGCCGCGGCCCGGTACAGCTTGGCATAGATCACGCCGTCGAAATGCGTCGAAGGAATCTTGACGATCTCAGGCGCGATCCAGGACATGGATTTGTACTCGGCGGTACGCGTGTCCGTGAGCTCTCGCGGGGCGCCCGAGCCGTCCGCCTTGACGATGGCGATCTGCGAATCGACATACGGCGATGAATGCTTCACCAGCAGCTCTTTGCCCGAACGGTCCGGCGTGAACCTCTCGACGCCCTCGAGCCGCGTGACCCGCTGCATGGTTCCGCCGCCGGCCGCAATGCGATAGACGTCGTACGAATACGGCGCCGTCCGGTTGCTCAATACATAGAACCACCGGCCGTCCGCCGACAGCACGGGTTCGGAGACCTCGAACCGCCCCTGCGTCAACGCCCGCGCAGGGGCGTTCGGCGCCTTGGTGTAAAGATGGGCGAAGCCGCTCTCCTCGGATTCGTACCAGAGCGTGCGGTTGTCGTTGAGCCAGCCGAACTCGTTGAAGGTCCAGCCGATCCAGGCGGGATCGCTCAGTCGGTGCTGCGGAACCAGCTCGTACTTGGCGAAATCGACCTCGGCGATCCACCGGTCCTTGTTGTCGATGGACAGAAATTGAATGGCGAGGGCCTTGGCGTCGCCGCTCCACACGATTCCGCCGGCGCCCGGATCGGGCTCCTCGCCCACCACCACCACATCGCGCCGCTTGTGCGCCGCGCTCGTGCCGTTCTCCTCGCGTACGGCTTTCAAGGGGTCGTCGTCGATACCCGGAAGATTGTCGACCTTCAGCGCATGCATGCTGTGATCGGCGAGATTCAAGAGCAGCAAGGACTGCGGCGCAGGCGGATTGCGTCCGACGCGCAGGCGCTCGGTCTCGAACTCCTCGTATCCCGATTCGGTGACATAGCGCGTGAGCTTGCCCTCGAACCCCTTGAGCGCGGACTTCGGAGTGGTCACGACCAGCAGCCAGCGAGCATCGGGCGACAGTTCGGTATCGCGAATGACGACGTCCTCGCCCAGATAGAACGGCGCCGCCGATCGCGTCGCATCCCCCTTGCGATATTCTTCTGCGTGCTTCTTGCCGGCGTCGGATTCCTCGTGCAGCCTCTTCAGGGTGGAAAAGGTACGCAATTGCATGTCGCGCAAATCGTCGGCCTTGGGCGGCGCATCGGGGTCCTTTTCCGCCTTGACGAGGGCTGCAGGCGTCGTGACGCCGGTGTCGAATTCGTAGACTGACCAGTCGTTGCCGGTGCGGAAGCTCAACAGTTTGCCGTCGGCGGAGAACTGCGGAGCCGCCTTCTCTTGCGGCGAGCGCGTGATCTGGCGCAGCTTGCCGTGCCCCAAATCGCGAACGAAGATGTCGCCGTTTCGGGCGAATGCCGCGCGTTTGCCGGCGCGATCGAACACCGCAGAGGCGTCGGCATCCGCCATGTCCCCAGGATCGACGACCCGATCGGCGCGGCCGTTGAGATCGAGACGATGCAAATCGACGATCGGCGACATTGCACGCTTGGCGGAGTAGTAGACCGAGCGGCCGTCCGCGGACCAATACGCTTCCTTCACGGGCGGCCCCATCCAATCGGGGTTCGCCATGATTTTCTCGAGCGTGAGGCTTCGCCCCGCGGCAGGCTCGGGCGCGGCAGGCGGTGCGGCAGCCGCGGCAAGGGCCCACGCCGCGGCGCATGCCGCCGTGAAAATCGACATTATGGGGCTCTTCATGAGCGGGGCGCGGCGCCGCGCGCGATTCCCAAATCCAATTCCATATAAGAGACTCCTGCCGTCGGATTGAAGTAGTAGGGCGCGATCTGCCGAAAGCCGAGCGATGCGTACAGCGCACGGGCGGCGGTCATATCCTGCAATGTGTCCAGAACCATTCGCCCATAACCCAGGCCTCGCGCCTTGGATATGAGGAGCTCCGTGAGGCGGCGCCCCAGGTGCGCGCCGCGCACGGCGGGATTGATATAAAGCCGCTTCATCTCGCACACCGCGTCGGAGTATCGGCGCAAGCCGCAGCACCCGACCCATCCAAGGTCGCTGCCCGCAAGCAGCATGCATCCCGTCGGCGGTCCGTACATGTCAGGCAGATGCTCGAGTTCCGCGGAGAAATTTTGGAAGCAGAGATCGACTCCCATCAAAGTGCGGATCTGCGCGGCGTATTCTTCGATCAGCACACGGGCGGCATCGAATCGCGCGGGGGTGTCCGCCTCGACCAATCGATATGTCGGGGGCATGCTCAAATTGCCGGCCGTTCGTGCTGCAGATCCGGCCGCTAGCTTACCGGACAGATGCGTGCTGCGTCGACAGCGGCCGCCGACTATACTGGGCCTCATGACCCTCAAGTACTATCACGCGGAACCGGCGGCGAACTCGCTGAAATCCATGATTCCGCTCATCGAGAAGGGCCTCCCCTTTGAGAGCGTCTACGTCGATCTGCACAAGTTCGAGCAGCACTCCGACTGGTTCACGGCGATCAATCCGGAAGGGCAGGTGCCGGTGCTCGATCACGACGGCGTGATCGTGACTCACACCAGCGTCATCAACGAGTACCTGGAGGACGTCTTTCCCGACATTGCGCTGCGCCCGCGGGACCCGGTGGGCCGTGCGCGAATGCGCTACTGGAACAAATTCTGCGACGAACAGGTGATGAATTATGTCTCCATGCACGGCTGGCACCGCATGGTGGGCATCATCGCGCGCAAGCTCGACAGCGGCGAATTCGAACGGCTGATGGAGCACATCCCCCTGCCCGACCAGCGCACGAAGTGGCGCACCGCGCGCTCGGGCTTCAGCGAGGCCGACCTCGCACACGCGACGGAGAAGATCCTCTACGCCGTGGACAAGGTGGAGAAGCAGCTTGCGCAGACAGCATGGCTCGCAGGCGACGACTACACGCTCGCCGACATCAATTTCTATTCCTATTGCGGCATGATGGTGGAGCGCATGTTCCCGGAAATGGAAATAGGCAAGCGCTGCCCGCGCCTCGTCGCGTGGCGGGAGAAGGTGACGGCGCGGCCGGCGGTGGCGCGCGCGCTCGCCGGGGAGGACCGCACCGCTCCCGGCCTGCGCACCTGGACCGGACACGCGCGCTGAGCAGGGATCAGGGGCCGAAGAAATTCAGCTCGAGCAGCACGCTGTTCGGGTCGAGGACGAAGACCTGCCGCAGAGCGACCGCTGCAACTTCGTTGAGCCGATACTCGAGGCCCCTGCTTTTGAGTTTCGCCAGCAGTTCCTCGTAGTCCGAGCAGCGCAGCGCCACGTGATGCAGCGCCCCGGTGGGTCCGGGGCGCACCTCACGGTCATAGTGTCGCGGACAATCCAGGCTGTTGATGTGCAGCACGGCGCGGCCCGCGTCGTCGTACATCCAGCGCGCATTCTCGTGCGTGAGGGGCGGCGGGGCGTCGCGGGGCTCGAGCCCGAGCAGCTCCGCGTAAAAGCGTGCGCTGCCCTCCAGATCTGAGGTGATGATGTTCACGTGATCGAGCGAGTCGACGCGCACGCTCATGTGCCTTTAAGGCCCCTGCGCTGCTGCCGGTAGCTGGCACGGCGCGTCTTCTCGAAATCGACGCGTTGGCCCTGCCCTGGATCGGCGGGATAGTCGCGGAAATCACCGAGAATCTCCCCGAACACCTCGCCGAGCTCGTCCTTGAATTCCGGGTGAGAGAAGATGTGGAAACGATCCTCCGCGATGGCCTCGAGTACGCGCGCGGCGATCACGTCGGGTTCCATGCCGAACTCGTGCACCGACGCAAGGCGCTTCACAGCCTCCGCGTCCACGGGCTTGGCGCCCGCCTTGAGCTGCGCCGGACGCACCTCGTCGCTCGCGTAGATATAGGACTTGACGAGGCCGGGACACAGCACCGACACGCCGATGCCGTGGGGTGCGAGGCTCGCACGCAGCGATTCGGACAGTCCGCGCACGGCGAACTTGGTGGTGTTGTAGATGCCGCAGGCGCCCGCCGCGAGGAAGCCCGCCATGGAGGCGGTATTGACCACGTAGCCGCCCTTGCCCGCGCGGATCATGCGCGGCACGAAAGTCATGACGCCGTTGATCGGGCCCTGCAGATTGACCCCCATGATCCAGTCCCAGTCGTCGTAGCTCGACTGCTCGATGGTCTGAAACAGATTGACGCCCGCATTGTTGAACAACAGGCTGACGACGCCGAATTTCGCCTCCACCGCATCCGCGGCGCGCGCCATTGCCTTGCGCGAGGACACATCCACCGGCACGCCCATCGCACGGGGGTTGTCGAGAGCCTTGAGCGCCGCGTCGACGGATTCGGCCCGTATGTCGGCGATGGCGACGTTGCAGCCTTGCGCGAGCAGTGCGCGCACAAGTCCGATGCCCACTCCGTTCGCGCCGCCGGTCACGAAGGCCGTGCGTCCTGCGAAGTCTTTCATTTTTGTCCTCTCTTGTGGCGCGCCGTCTCGGCGGCGTGGATCGGATTGCGGAACAGCACGCTGAAGGTGCGCTTGTACTCCTCGTTTTCAGGAAGCTCCGGCACGGCCGCGCACATGGCTTGCGCGCGGTCCCTGATCCCTTCTCTGAATTCGCTGTGAGTCATGATGTACAACTCATCGTTGAGAATGCCTTGCAGCACCCTCCGGCCGATCGCCTCCTTGGTGCTGAACAAATGAAAGAAGCTGCCGAGCTGCTGGCGGCGCTTGTCGGCTTCCGCATAGCCGGTGTCGGCGAGCGCGGCGGGACGGGTCTTGCCGGACTCGGCTATGTTCGATTGCACCGCCCCCGGACAGAAGGCGGAACAGATGATCCCCTGCGGCTCGAGTTCGGCGCGCATGCATTCGATCATGTGCACCACCGCACCCTTGGAGGTGCCGTACAGCGTCGCACCCGGATGCGGCATCAACCCCGACATGGATGCGGTGTTGACGATGTGCCCGCCCTCGCCGTGACGTTTGATGCGCGGCAGGACGGTGACGATGCCGTTGACGGTCCCGCCGAGGTTGACGCCCAGCACCCAATCCCAGTCGGCGAAGGTCGCAAGCTCCACGGGGCCGACCACCGCGACGCCGGCGTTGTTGCATAGAAGATGGATCTTGCCGAAGCGCTCTTCGGCGGCGTCCGCGGCACGCGCGTAGCCGGCGCGATCGGTGACGTCGAGCTTGAGCGCAAGCACGCGCTCCGGATGCCCAAGCTCCGCCGCCGCGGATGCAAGATGATCGTCGCGAATATCCGCTATGACCACATTCATCCCCGCGCCGAGCAGGGCCTTGGCGATGCCGAGACCGATTCCGCTGGCGCCCCCCGTCACGAATGCGGTCTTGCCCGGCAGGTCCTGCATCGTGCTTCCCCCTGATTGAATGGTTGCGCCGGCGCGGCCGACAAAGCGCTGGACAAACCGCCGCAAGTCATATTGTATCTAACACATACAGTCCGGCGAAGGGGGAAACGATGGTTGCCGAAGAATCGGGGGCGGCGGTTGCCCGGGCGGAGCATCCGGGTGCGGCTGTGCAGGGTTGGCCGGCGCCTTCCGCGGGTTATTACGGCCTCGCGGTGATCATTCTCGCGACTGCGCTGAATTTCATGGACGCGCAGATCTTCAGCATGCTGGCCCAGCACATCAAGGCCGATTTTCACCTGACGGACGAGCAGCTCGGCTTCCTTCTGGGGCCCGCCAACATCATTTTCTACGTGCTGGTCGGAATCCCCCTGGCGCGCCTCGTGGACCTGTACCCGCGCAAGTACGTGCTCGCAGGGGGCATCACCTTCATCGGCGGCGTCACCGCCTTGGGCGGGCTCGCGCAGAACTTCGTGCAGCTGTTCATGAGCCGCATGCTGGTCGGCGCGGGCGGCTCGGCGCACGCCCCGGGCTCGTACTCGATGCTGGCGGATTATTTCCCGCCGGCGCGGCTGCCGCGGGCCATCGGCTTCCTGCAGCTCGGCTTCATCGGCGGCAATGTGCTCGGTATATACCTCGGCGGAGTGCTGCTCACCCTGGTGGCATCGTGGCCGGTCGCTCACTGGATGGGCCTGTCGATACACGGCTGGCAGTGGGTGCTCATGATGGTGGGGTTTCCCGGCTTGGTGATCGCCGGCCTGCTGATGCTCGCGAAGGAGCCGCCGCGGCGCGGGGTGACGGCGCTGGCGCAGGCCGTGCCGATGAAAGCCGTGCTGCGTGAGATCTGGGCACGCAAGGGAGTCTACCTGCCGCTGTTCATCGGCCTTGCCTTCAGCGCCACGGAGTTTCTCGGCCTCGGGGTCTGGCGCCCGGCGTTCCTGGCGCGCACCTACGGCTGGACGCCCGCGCAGATCGGCAAGTGGTTGAGCATCGTGATCCTGGTGTCCTACCTGCTCGGAGCACTGGTCGGCACCGTATTCACCGAGTGGCTGGCCAGGCGCTACAAGGACGCCCACGTGCGCGCAGCGACCATACTCTTCGCCCTCGCCGCGCCGTTCGAGATCGCAGCTCCGCTCATGCCCTCGGGCGAGCTGGCGCTTGTGTGCGTGGGCGCGGGCGGAGTGTGCGCCCTGGCCTCTGCCGTGCCGCAAAATGCCGCCATACAGCTCATCACGCCGAACGAGATGCGCGGCCGGGTGACCGCCATCTACCTCTTTATGTTCATCTTCTTCGGCGCATTCGGCGGGCAGATGATCGGCAGCATCACGCAGCGCGTCTTTCACTCCGATGCGGATTTGTGGAAGAGCATCGTGCTCACGGCCTCTATCCTGCTGCCGCTCGCCGCCTTCACGATCTCGCGCGGCGTCAAGCCCTATGGACGCGAGGTCGAGCGGCTCGAGAAACTCGAGGCGCAGCGCGGAGCCGTGACTTCCCCGCAGGCGTAAGGCCCATGCCGCGGCATAAGGAGATCGTCGCCCTCACGACGCCGCATGTCGTGGGCGATGAGGACATCGGCGAGATCCGCAATATCGTCGGTTTTCACATCCGCCTGGCACATGGCGCCGTCTACCGGCACTTCACCGACTCCTTCGCGCACCTCGACCTCACGCAGAAGCAAGTCTCAGCGCTCTGGCTGGTCGGCGACCACCCGGACATCGCGCAGACCGGTCTGTGCCGGCGCATGCGCATGGACCGGGCCACGACCATGGCAATCGTGAACCGGCTCGCGGCAAAGGGATACCTGGTGCGCAGGAAATCCCGCAGCGACGCACGCATGCAGGCGTTGAACCTCACGCCCCGGGGACACAGGGCCCTGTCGAAGGCGAAGATTGCCATCCGGCAGCACGAACGGTGGCTCAAGTCGCGCTTCAGCGAAAAAGAAGTTGCCCAGCTGATCGAGCTGCTCACCCGCATTCATGAATAGCGCTGCCCGCCCGGGAGGGCGGCTCACTTATCCTTGAACCCCTCGCGCGCGCGGCTGTTGTCGAGCACGATCGGCTTGCGCGTGACCGGATGCGCGTAGTGAAACGGGACGGTGTCGGTCGCGGGCCACAGCCGCGGCGGCGGATTGATGAGTTCATCCGGTCCGAGAGGATCCTGCGGGTAGCACACCTTGGCCATGGGGATGAAATCGATCGGGGTCTTCGGCCAACCTTCGGCGAAGCTGCCGTGCCAGAACGGGAAGTAGCGCAGCGCCCTGATCTTCCAAACGTCGTTCTCGCGGACATAGTCGTTCTCGTAGATGCCCCCCTCCCACCAGGCGCGCGGAGTACCCTCGGCGGTGTGATGCAGGCCTGCCTGCATCATCGAGCGGCCGCGCACCTGGGCGGTGCGCCGGTCGGGGGCTACGTCGATGACCATCTGCAGCTGCGGATGGTCCAGCAGCCAGCCGTAGCGCGGGCCGTTGTGTCCCTGGGTGAACTGCGTCTGGAAGCGCTCGATGTACAGGCGGCGTACGCCGGCCTTGCCGCGGTAGATTCCGCCGAGAAACCACACGTCGCCGTCGTCGGCGAACAGGTCGACGACCTCGTTGTACTGCGATTTGTCGATAAAATAGCCGTAGGTGTACTGAATGCGGCGAACCTGGTGGATGTCCTGCTGGACGGCGAGCTCATGCTCGAGCTTTTCGATTCGTGCTGTCAGCGCGACAATGTCATTCATGTTGAAATCCCCCTGCCCTCACGAGATATTCGTTTGTGTTGCCTACAAAAAGGAGACCCACATGCGCCCACTTGCCCTGCTGCTCGTCGCCGCGACCCTGACGTTCGGGGCCGCACCTTGCCGCGCCGCCGAGTGCCGCCTGACGCCGAAGGCGGTGGTGACGAAATTCATCACCGAGCTCTACGTCGAGAAACGGGCGCGCGCTGCATTCGAGACCTGGGTGGAGCCCGGCTACATCCAGCACAATCCGCTGGCTGCGACAGGGCGCGACGCGGCGATCGCCTTCCTCGAGCCCTTTTTCCAGGGGCATCCGGACGCGGTCTATTCGATCAAGCGCATCATCGCCGACGGCAATCTCGTCGCGGTGCACTCGCATGCCAAGTTCGCGGCGGGCGACCGCGGGCTCGCGGTGATCGACATCCTGCGCGTTGAGCACTGCAAGATCGCGGAGCACTGGGATGTGGCTCAGCCGGTGCCTGACAAGTCCGCGAATTCCAACGGCATGTTCTAGAACCCGTTCACGACGACCGGCCTCGGGGGTCGACGCCCCCGAGCCGGTCTGCGCGGCCGCGTGCCTCACGACGCCATCAGAATTTCTTCTTGAACTCGACCCATACCGTGCGCGGCGCCGCCGGTATGCCGTAATCGGCACCTGACTGGGATGGCCCGGACAGATCGAAAATCTGCGTGTACCAGAGCTTGCCGGTCAGGTTGGTACCGACCACCGAGGCCTCCCACTTGTCCGCTTGCGGCCGGTAGGTGATGCGCCCATTGAGCTCGTGATAGCCCGGCAGATAGCTGTTGGGATCGGGGACGGCAATGGTCTGGTAACCGCTCGCGAAGATCCAATCCAGCCGCGGGGTGATTGAGCCGCCGCTCGGCATATGGGCTTCATACTGCGCACCGAGACTCCACTTCTTCGGCTGGAAGCCCGGCTCCGTTGAATCGGGCGGGATGCCGGATGCCGCAACGACGTAGGTGTACTCGAATTTCTGCCAGCTGCCGCTGGCCTCGAGGGAGAACCCGCCAATGCGATACGCACTCTCCAGCTCGACGCCGTAAATATTGGCATCGCCGCCGTTGACAGGCGCCGCGCAGGGCTCCGCCGCGTTGCCGCCCGAGAACTGCGGGCAGCTGAGCAGAACGACCTGAATATCCTTGTACTTGCTGTAGTACCCGGCCAAGTTGATCCGCAGGCGGTGATCGAACCAGTCGGACTTGGCACCGACCTCGTAGTTGGTGAGCGTTTCAGGACCGAATGGTACGACCTGCGAGGCCTCGAACGGACGCGGGTTCGTACCACCGCCTTTGAAACCCGTCGATACACTGACGTAGGTCATGAGCTCGGGGCTCCAGCGATAGTCCAAGTCCACGCGATAGTCGGTCTTGTCGCCGGAGTACTTACCCTGGGTTCCGGAGAAACCCGGCGGAAAGAAAAAGCTGCCCCCACCGGGAACGTAAAACGGGCTTCCGGGAAGAATGTTCGAAGGATTGTAGCGGTTGTAAGTGTAATCCTTCTCCTGATGCGTGTAGCGCAGGCCGGCGCTGAGATCCAGCGCCTCGGCGATGTGCCAGTCGGCGTTCGCAAAGCCCGCATAGTCCGTCTCCTGGATCGGGTCGTTGCCCAGGAACTCCAACGGGAGACCCGGGATCACGTAGTCCAAGACCTGATGCGTGGGATACGTCGTGACCTGATCCAGGTAGAAGGCGCCGACGGTGTAGTCGAGCGCGCTGCCGGCCTTGCCGTTGAGGCGCAGCTCCTGCGTCAGCGTATGGTTCTCCAGGTGTTCCGCGCCCAAGGATCCGTCCAGCGGCGACACGTCGTTGTCTTCGGTCCACATCGTATCGAACGCGCGATAACCGGTGATCGACTTCAGCGCCAGATCGGGACCGAGCTTCCAGTCCAGGGTCAGGTTGGTACCCCACTGTTTGTTGTACGTATCCGGTGAGAAACAATAGTTATTGCCGGCAAGACCCTTGCCGCAAAACGTCGCATAGCTGATGTACGGGTTGCTCGGAACGAAGCGGCTGTCATAAGCCACGCCTGCCGGGTTGCCCGGCGGGTAACCCGAATTGAGGTTGGTCGGAAACACCCCGGCAGACAGGGGATTGACCGCCAACAGCGTGACGGCGGCCGTCTCCGACTTGTCGATCGTTACATCGCCCGTCAGGTTCGCTTCGAAATTGTCGGCGGGCAGCCAACGAAACGCCACGCGCCCACCCTGGTAGTTCTTGCCGCCCTCCTTGCCCGCCACGCAATCCTGCTGCAGACCGCCGACCGCCGGGATACCGGAGTTGGGAAACGCGCAGCCATAGTCGATGCGGGTCACGTAGCCGTCCTGCTGGTGCGAGATGCCTGAAATGCGCATGAACAGTGTGTCGCTGATCAGCGCTACATCGGCCATTCCCTGCACGTCGAGCAGGTTGCGCTGGCCGTAGCTCACCTTGACGGAGCCGGTGTCGGTGCCCTGCGGCTTGACCGAGTAGATCTTGATGGAGCCGCCCTCGGAATTCGCCCCCGACAGCGTCCCCTGCGGGCCGCGCAGGATCTCGACGCGGTCCAGGTCCAGCAGAGCGAAGTTCGAACCCGTGAGGCTGGTGTAGTAGACGTCGTCGATATAGACGCCGACGCCCGGCGCAAAGGCCGGGTCGAAGTCGGCTTGCCCGATGCCGCGGATGGTCGCGGTCATGCCGGGACCGAACGCGCCGCCGGTTTCCACCAGCGTCACATTGGGCGCCTGCTGGCCCAGATCATGCAGCGAGGTCTGGCCGCGCTGTTCCATCGTCTGCGCGTTGACCGCGGTAATGGCCAGGGGAGTGTCCTGCAGGTTCTGCTGCCGGAACTGCGCGGTGACGACGATTTCCGTAAGGGAGTCGGTTGCCGTCGACGCCTGATCGGCCGCCGCCTGTCCCGCCACCGTCCCAGCCGCCAAGGTCGATAAAACCCAGGGCCGCAGAATCCGACGCACAGAAGCTTGAACTGTCGATTTCATGAGAATCGCCCCCCAGTTGCCCTTACATGCTTATTCTTCGTACGCCGTCGGTGCCGGGTGATGCGTTTCTGCAACGTCGATGCCGGCCATCCCGTGGCGTTTCACGGTAATGCAAGCCTAGTCGCGCTTCCGGCGGTCAAACTCTTCCAACCGAGAACAAAAAGTCGAGCCACGGCGACAAGCCGAGGCTCGGGAGCTATGGCAGCCCGGTCGGACCAAAGCCTAAGGCTTAAGCGAGCCCCAGCACGGCGGCCGCATTCTCTTTCAGAATCAACTCATGGACCTCCGGCTTGAAGCCTGCCTCGCGAAAGTCCTTGATCCAGCGGTCCGGTGCGATCAGGGGGTAATCGGAGCCGAACAGCATTTTGCGCTTCAGTTGAGTGTTCGCGTATTGCACGAGCTGCGGCGGAAAGTACTTCGGCGACCATCCGGACAGATCGATGTACACATTGGGCTTGTGCAGACACACCGACAGAGCCTCGTCGGCCCAAGGCCAGGACGGGTGCGCGATGATGATCTTCATGTCCGGGAAATCGGCCGCCACGTCGTCGAGGTGAATCGGATTCGAGTACTTGAGGCGCATGCCGCCGCCGCCCGGCATGCCCGTGCCTATCCCTGAGTGGCCGCTGTGGAAAACGGCCGGCAGCTTGTGCTCTGCGATGACCTCGTAGAGGCCGTAGGCCATGCGGTCGTTGGGAAAGAAACCCTGCACGGTGGGATGAAACTTGAAACCGCTGATGCCTCCCTCCTCGAGCAGGCGGCGCGCCTCGCGCACTCCCATCTTGCCCTTGTGCGGATCGATGCTGGCGAACGCCAGCATCATGTCGCTGTTCTCGCGCGCGGCGTCGCGAACCTCTTCGTTGGGAATGCGCTTCGAACCAAGCTCATGTTCGGAGTCGACGGTGAACATCACCAGTCCGATCTTGCGTTCGCGATAGTAGGCCACGGTCTCGGCGATGGTCGGGCGCTTGCCGGCCTTGAAGTACTTGGACGCAGCGTCTTCGTACTCCTTCCAGACTTCGTCCACCGGCTGACGGCAGGACACCTCTGCGTGGGTGTGCACGTCGATCGCGAGCAGATCCTTCACGTTCATGGCTTTTCTCCCGGAGAATTTCGCGCCGCATCCCACTCCTTGAGCGTGCGTCCCTCGCTCACCAGGCGCGCGAGCAGGGGCGCCGGCTGCCAGTGCATGGGCCCGAACAGCTGCCGATACTTGAGAATGCCGTCGAGGACGGTCTTCAGGCCGATGGTGTCGGCATAGAACAGCGGTCCGCCGCGATAGCGCGGAAAGCCATAGCCCGCGCACCAGACCACGTCCACGTCGCTCGCGCGCAGCGCCACGCCTTCCTCCAGAATGCGAATGCCCTCGTTGATCAGAGGGTACAGGCAGCGCTCCACGATTTCATCGTCGCTGTGATCGCGCCGCGCAATATCGAGTCTGCGCGCCGTCTGCCTGAGAATCTCGACGGCCTCGGGATCGTCATGGCGCGTACGGTCGCCGGGCAGGTACCGGTAGTAGCCCTTGCCGTTCTTCTGGCCGAGTCTTCCGGCCGCGTGCAGGGCGAAGTCCGCCTGATAATAGGCAGGATCCGGCGGATAGCGGTCGGCGTTTGCGCGATGCACGTTCACCCCCACATCGATTCCCGCCATGTCGAACACCGCCAGAATGCCCATGGCCATGCCCCAGGCTTCGAGCGCGCCGTCGACCTGGCAAGGGGTTGCACCCTCGAGCACCATGCGCTCGGCCTCGCGCGCATACCCTTCCATCATGCGATTGCCGATGAAGCCGTAGCAAACTCGCGCGAGCACCGGCGTCTTGCGCAGGCTTTTTGCAAGATCCAGGGCGGTGCGAATGACCGCAGGCGCAGTGGCATCGGTGCGCACCACCTCGAGCAGCGGCATGACGTTGGCCGGCGCGAAGAAATGCAGGCCGATGACCTCTTCGGGCCGCCTCGTCGCCGCTGCGATTTCTGCGATATCGAGGGTCGAAGTATTGGTGGCGAGCACCGCACCGGGCTTCACCGCGCGGTCGAGGGCGCCGAAAATCTTCTTCTTCAGCTCGAGACTCTCGTAAACCGCCTCGATCACCACGTCCGCGCCCGCAAGGTCCGAATAGTTGAGGCTGCCGCGTATCAGCGCCATGCGCTTGTTCCTTTCCTCCGCAGTCAGCCGGCCGCGCTTCACCATGGTGTCGTAGGTCCTGCCGACGACGGCCAATCCGCGGTCGAGCGCCTCCTGGCTGCTGTCGATCACGGTGACCGGCAATCCGGCGTTGGCAAAGCAGATCGCGATTCCGCCGCCCATGGTCCCCGCGCCGATCACGCCGCCGCCGGCGACACTGCGTCCCTTGGTATCAGCCGGCAGACCGGGCACCTTGCGGGTGTCTCTTTCGGCGAAGAAGACGTGTATCAACGCCTTCGCCTCGACGGTGGCCTTCGACCGGTTGGCAAGTTCGGTCTCATACAAGAGGCCGGCCTCGAAGGGCATCGATGCGGCCGCGCTCACCGCCTGGATTGCCGTCAGGGCGGCCTCGCGATTCGGATACTGGCTCTTTGCCTGCGCTGTCAACCGTTCGATGATGGCGGGCGTTGCGGTGGCCGGATCGACGCTGCGTTCCGAGGTTCGCCGCGCGCCGGCGCCGCTGCGCACCAGGGCACGCGCGTAGGCGACCGCGGCGTCGCGTAAATCGCCCTGCACCTGCCCATCGATGAAGCCTTGAGCGATCGCGGTGGCGACATCGACCGGCCTGCCCGCCAGTATCATTTCCAGCGTCCGCTCGACGCCGATGAGCCGCGGCATGCGCTGCGTGCCGCCCGCTCCGGGAATGATCCCCAAGGTGACCTCGGGAAGACCGAATCGAGCTTCGGCCAAGGCGACTCGATAGTGGCAGGCGAGCGCAATCTCAAGGCCCCCGCCCATGGCGGTTCCGTGCATCGCCGCGACGACCGGTACCGGCAACTGCTCCAGCTGTCTGAAAAGGTCGCGGAATTCCGCCTCCTTGGGAGGGCCGGCGAATTCGCCGATGTCGGCGCCGGAGAAAAAGGTGCTGCCTTCACAAAACAGCACGACGGCCTTGATGCCCGGCCGCGCGCGTATGTCCGCAAGCGCGGCGAACAAGCCTTGGCGCACCGCCGCCGTGATGGTGTTGACCGGGGGGCTGTTGACGGCGATGACCGCCACCTCGCCGTCCTCCGAAAGGGTGACTGGATTTGGATTCAAGCGATCCTCTCTTGGTTGCGCAGTTGACAGAGTTTGGCGAGTTGCTTCAGCAAAGATCGCCGGCCGGCGACCCCGAGCAATTGCACGATGCGCGCTTCATGTTCCTCCTGACCGCCCTGCGCACTGCGCAGTGCGCGCTGCCCTGCCGGCGTCAGGTGCAGGTGATTGGATCGCCGATCCTTGGCCGAGGCGTCGCGGCGCACCAACCCGGAGGATTCGAGCTCGTCGATCACCGCGACCAGATTGGCGCGCTTGATCCCGAGCGCGGCGCAGACCCGCGACTGACTGAGACCGGGATTGCGGTCGATGACGGCAAGGATGGAGAACTGGCCGGGACTCCTCAACGCGCCGCGCTGGCAGGCGGTGAAGTGGCCGAACACCGCGAGCTGCGCACGGCGCAGCATGTAGCCGATTTGTCCGTCGAGGCCGGCGAGATCGGTGTCGGCGCTGGACTTGATTTGGCTCACGGCACCCTCCAGGAAACTGTTATGGAGTATAACATTACACGGGCGGTTTGCACCGTCCGCGTGGGCCGCGGTGCCCCCGCGGCCGGCCCAAGGGCCGCGCCGTTCGCCGCCCATCGTGTTGCCTTTCCCCGTCCGTAGAGTTGCAATGCGCCATCAGGGGCAGCCTTGGCGCATGTCAGTCATCCTCTATCACTGGGAACCGAACGCCAATTCCGGCAAGCCCATGCTCGCGCTGGCGGAGAAGGGCGTGGCGTACGAGAGCCGTTACCTCGATCTGCTGAAGTTCGACCAGCACCAGCCGGCCTATCTCGCCGTCAATCCGGACGGCACCATACCGGCCATGGTGCACGGCCCGCGGGTGCTGACCGAATCGACACCGATGATGGAATACATCGACGATGCGTTCACGGGGCCGCCGCTCAAACCCAGCGAGCCCTTGGCGCGGTGGCGCATGCGCTGGTGGATGCGCTTCTTCGACGCCTACTTCGCGCCGTCGCTCAGCATGATCGGCTGGCAGATATTCGTCGGACCCGCGGTGCGGCAGCGGCCGTCCGAGGAATTGCACGCCGCCATCGACAGGATTCCGCTGGAATCGCGGCGCGTGGCGTGGCGCAAGGCCATATTCAATGAGTTCTCCGCCGAGGAGCTCGCCGAATCGAGGCGCCGCGTGCTGTTCGCAACCCTCGCGCTCGAGCGCCACTTGGCCCGCTTCCCGTGGATCGCGGGCGACACATATTCGCTCGGCGACATCAACGGCTTCAATTTGGGATACGCCCTGCCCCTGTCCCAGCCGGATCATTGCAACGACGCGAAGACGCCGCGCATCATGGAGTGGCTGCGGCGAATCTACGAGCGCCCCGCGGCGCGCCAGACCTGGGCCAAGGGCCGCACCCCGATGGCCGCCAGGATCAAGATTCTGGAGCGCAACCCCGGTGCGCCTCATGCTTGAACTCTACACATCCGAGCCGAACACATTCTTTCTCAAGCCGCTGATAGCGCTGGCGGAAAAGCGTGCGGCATTCACGACTCATTATTTCGACGCGGCCTCTCTGGAGCAATTTGCCGGCAATTTCCCCGCCGATGCAGAATCCAGCCTGCAGTTGGAGCGCGAAGGTCCGCTGCTGGTGCACGACGGCACCATCATCTCCAGTTCGTTCTTCATGCTCGAATACATCTCGGAGGCCCTGCCCGGCCCGTCGCTGATGCCGGCCGATCCGTACGATGCATACCGTGCGCGTGCCTTTGGGCAATATCTCGGCGCGCACCTGGGGTCGGCCGTTCCGATGCTGGGCACGGCGAAATATCTCAAACGGCATCTGGCGGCGCTCGATCCCGCCTGGGTGGATGGGCGCATTGCGGCGATCGAACCGATCGAACGGCGCGCCGGCTGGAGTGCGCTGCGCGACGGAACATACACCGAAAGCCGCGTGGAAGCGATCAAGGATGGGCTCGCGGCACCCGTGTCGCGGGTTGAAAAGGCGCTGGAACGGGGGCCGTGGCTCGCCGGACCCGCCTTCTCCGTCGCCGACATCGACGCCTACCCCATGCTTTGCGTGCTGCCCGATCTTTCTCCTGCAACGGTCAACGCGGAGGCGACCCCGCGCATCGCGGAGTACCTCGGCCGTATCGAGGCACGCGAATCGGTGCGTGCGGCGCTGCGTTGCGCGCGCACGCCGCACCCGGAGCGGCAGTTCGTCCCCGGCGTCGAAGCTGCGCGCTGGGGCTGACGCCGCCGTCCTCGCGTCGATCCATTATTTCAACTGCAGCGTACTCGGCAGCGCCGACAATCGGTCGAGCAGCGCGAGCAGTTGCTGGCGTCCTTCCTTGCCGATTTGCGCGATCACTCTGGCCTCGTGCACGGATTGTAGCTCGGCTGCGCGCTGCAGCTGCGCGCGGCCGCGCGGCGTGAGACCGAGCGAGTAGGTGCGGCCGTCGGTGTCGGACTTGCGGCGCCTCACCAGGCCGCGCTTTTCCAAGTCGGCGATGATCGCGACGAAATTCGCCTTCTGAATGCCGAGGGCGGCCGACACGCCCGATTGGCTGGCGCCCGGATTTTGGTCGATCATCAGCAGAACGGCAAACTGAGCCGGCCGCAGGTCGAGTTCGGCCAGCGCACTATTGAAGTCCGCAAAAATCACCCCCTGCGCGCGCCTCAATGCATAGCCGACGTAGCCGCTGAGTGGCGTCATTTTTTCAAGGCTCCGTTGGTGCGACGCTCGCGTCTCTTTTCCCCCTCGGGCGGAACGCGTTGCGGGCATCACCTGTATGTGACATCGGCGCCCATGCCGAACCTTCGAGCAATGGTGCCGCGCCGACGCGGGGAAATCTCGACGCAGAGTGACATCGGACTGGCCGCTTCGAGCAGCGCGCGCGCCTGCGGCATGCGGGTTTTCTCTCCCATGTTATTGATTGATAAGATGATTTCGCGCGCCGCTCGAAGGCGGACCGTCGTTTGTCTTATAGCACGTATAAGCCGAAAGAATTGGTTTCGCGAATTGATTGTTACGTATAACTAACTCCACAACAAGTGTAGGCTTTGATGCACAACAAGATTGGTTCCCGCTGAAAACGGGGGGAGATTACATGGCACATATTGAGTCGTTCTCTACGATTGGCCTCGATCCGCGCCGCAAGCTCGCGTTCTGGAATGACCGTGCGAGCGAGAGCTTCTCGCCGCTGGTGTCGGAGCCCCAAGACATCCGCGTCTTCAACGGTTCCATCGTGCGCGGTTCGATCGGCGACATGACCCTCGCAGAGGTTTATTCCGACGCCCAGGTCGTCCACCACACACGTTCGCACGTTGCGCGCACCAAGGACTCGATGTTCTTTTTGCACCTGCAGCTCGAGGGCGAGAGCGTCAGCCGCCAGGACGGGCGCGAGTCGCTGCTGCACGAAGGAGACTTCACGCTGTGCGACAGCACGCGCCGCTATGAAATGATATTCACCGGCGCCAACCGGATGCTGGTTCTCGGCATTCCGAACACCACGCTGCGCCGCCAGATCGGTTGTCCCGAGTGTCTCGCCGCCATTCCGATGTCGGGCGGCCGCGGAGCCAGCGGCCTCTTGTCCCAGTTGCTGCGCAAGTACTGGAGCGAGTACCACCTGGGGCTCGACGAACAGACGGGCGGCCGTGTCGCGGTGGCCATCCTGGACCTCATCGGCGCCGCATACGCGGACATGCCGCAAGCGCTGGCCGACCGCTCCTCGCTCGGGACGGCGCACCGCATCCGCATCATCAACTACATCGAAGCGCACTTGAACGATCCCGACCTCACGCCGACACGCATCGCCGAGGCCTGCAAGATGACAGCCCGCTATCTGCATCATCTGTTCTCGGATCAAGACGAGACCGTGGCGCGCTACATCCTGCGCCGCCGGCTTGAAGCGTGTTCGCGGGCGCTTCAGTCCGGCGCCCAGCGGGGCCGCACTGTCACCGCAATCGCCTTCGACTACGGTTTCAACAGCCCTACGCACTTCGGGCGGGTGTTCCGCGCCAAGTACAACGTGACTCCGCGCGAGTATCGCCGCGAGAAGACCGAACCCGCCTGAACGAGATCGGCGACCGGCGACAGCGAAATCTGCGGCCCTCGCGGCCGCCCTTCGCGGGGCGGCCGTTTTGACGTATCCAAGAAAGGTGAAAGGTGCCGCATGGACCAGGAATACCCCGCTGAATTGACTCTCTACATCGACGGCGAGCGCCTCGGCACCGCGGGACGCGCCACGCACCGGGTCGTGAATCCCGCGACCGGCGCCATATTGCGCGAGTTGCCGCTCGCGGCCGCCGCGGATTTGGATCGGGCGCTCGAGGCGGCCTCCCGCGGCTACCGGCTGTGGCGCGCGCGCGGCGCGGCCGATCGGAGCCGGGTACTGAGCGGAGCGGCGCAGCTGCTGCGCCGGCGCATCGACAGGATCGCCGCCATCGCGACCCTTGAAGAGGGCAAGCCGCTGGTCGAGTCGAAGGCCGAGGTCATGATGGCCGCCAATCTGTTCGACTTTTATGCAGGCGAGGTGTATCGCCTCTACGGCCGGGTGCTGGTGCGCCCGGCGGGCACTCTGTCGCGGGTGATGAAGGAACCGGTGGGTCCGGTGGCCGCCTTCTGCCCCTGGAATTTTCCGATCGGCAACCCGGCGCGCAAATTGGGGGCCGCCATCGGCGCAGGCTGCTCCATCATCATCAAGCCTGCGGAAGAAGCGCCGGCGTCGGCCCTCGAAGTGCTGAACTGTCTGCTCGATGCAGGCCTGCCCAAGGAGGTGGCGAGCTGCGTATTCGGCGTGCCGGATCAGGTGTCGCGGCATCTGCTCGCCTCTCCCATCATCCGCAAGCTGAGCTTCACCGGCTCGGTCGCAGTCGGCAAGCATTTGATGAAGCTGGCCGCAGAAGGCGCCAAGCGCACCACCATGGAACTGGGCGGCCATGGTCCGGTATTGGTGTTCGACGACGCCGATGTGGAGCGCGCCTTGAATCTCTTGGTGGCCCATAAATTTCGCAATGCCGGCCAGGTTTGCATCTCGCCGACCCGCTTTCACGTGCAAGAAGCGATATACGAGCGCTTCGTCAAGGAGTTCAGCGCACGCGCAGCCAAGGTCGCGGTAGGCGACGGGCTCGACGTCCGCCACCAGATGGGGCCGATGGCCAACCCGCGGCGCCCCGAAGCCCTCGCGGGATTTGTCGACAATGCTCTGAAAGTCGGTGCGCGTATCGCCATCGGTGGAGAACGCGGTGGAGGCACTCATGACAATGGCTTTTTCTTCCGGCCCACGGTGCTCGCCGATGTGCCGCTCGAGGCGCGCGTCATGAATGAGGAGCCGTTCGGACCGATTGCCCTGATGCGCCCGTTCAAGACCTTGGACGAGGCGATCGAACAGGCCAATCGGCTGCCCTACGGCCTGGCGGCGTACTGCTTCACGGAGAACGGTCGGCGTGCCCTGCTGGTGGGAGATGCCGTCGAGAGCGGCATGATCGGCATCAACACCACCATGGTGGGCGGCGCGGA
Organism: uncultured Gammaproteobacteria bacterium; assembly: GCA_963702735.1. Taxonomy (GTDB): domain Bacteria; phylum Pseudomonadota; class Gammaproteobacteria; order Steroidobacterales; family Steroidobacteraceae; genus Bog-1198. The sequence goes on from CAVPDW010000010.1 coordinate 56,884, forward strand.
CTCGCCGTTCGGCGGAGTGAAAGACTCCGGGCACGGCTCGGAGGACGGCCCGGAAGGGTTGGAAGCGTGCCTGGTGACCAAGGCCATTCACCAGGCTTGAAGGGCCGCCCCCGCGGCGGCGTTGTCTCTTGCAGAGGTGAACGGATGAGCGAACTTAGAACCGGCGGCGCTCAAGGCTACTTGCGCATCGCCGCCGAAGAGGCCTTCATTACCGCGGAGGTGCTGTCGGCCTACAAGCGCCTGATCGCAGCGGGCTTCGATGATCCGGGATTCGTCAGCCTGTGGGGGTTTTACTCGCGCTCGCCCTCTGTCCGCGCCACCACGGTCATAGAACGATTGCAGGACCTGGGAACTCGCAGGCTCGCCGATATGGACGCGACCGGCATCGACAAGGCCATCATCGCGCTCACAGCGCCCGGCACCCATGTCTTCGCCGCCGACGAGGCCAGGCGCCTGACCACCGATGCGAACGATCAACTGGGCGAGGCCTGCAGGCGCCACCCGGATCGCTTCGTCGGCATGACCGCGATCGCGCCGCAGGATCCTGCCTGGTCGGCGAAGGAAATACAGCGCGGCCATGCACAAGGATTCAAAGCCGTGATTCTGAACGGCCACGTCCGCGGCGAATACACCGACGATCGGAAATACTGGCCGATCTTCGAGGCGGCGGAAGCGCTCGGCACTCCCGTCTATCTGCATCCACAGGGCCCATCGAAGGGTCTGATCGGCCCGCTGCTCGAGCGCGGACTCGACGGCGCGGTGTACGGGTTCGGAGTCGATACGGGACTGCACCTGCTGCGCCTCATCGTCATGGGCGTGTTCGACCGGTACCCTAAGTTGAAATTCGTGGTCGGGCACGGCGGAGAGGCCTTGCCGTACTGGGCCTACCGTCTGGATTACATGCATGCCGCGGGAATCCGCGCCGGCCGTTACGATTTCCTCAAGCCTTTGCAACTGCCGATATCGGGTTATTTCAAGCGCAACATCTACGTCACGTTCTCAGGGATGGCCTGGGAACCGGCGATCCAGTTCTGCAAATCCACTCTGGGCGCGGACCGCATCCTGTATGCCATGGACTATCCCTATCAATTCCAACCCGACGAAGTGGCGGCGCAGGATGCCATGGCCATGAGCCCGCAGGATAAGAAGGCGTTCTTCCAGACGAATGCCGAGACCTTGTTCGGCCTGTGAGCGCACGCGCCGCGCAGACGGCGGCCTCAGCGCCCGTACAGTCCCAGGATCTGCGCCATGCCGAGCGAGTTCGCGTTCACGTTGTAACCTACGAGCGCCGGCGTGGCGTCGGCCGGCACGTCGAGCTTCGGCACCTTCAGTGCGTACAGGCGAAAGTAATAGTGGTGAGGCTTGCCCGGGGGCGGGCACGGTCCGCCATAGCCGGGAGTGCCGAAGTCGGTGCGTCCCTGCACTGTCGCGCCGGGCATCAGGTTTTTCTTCGGGTCTCCCGCATCCGCGGGAAGCGAGGTTGCATCCGCAGGGATGTTGTAGGCAACCCAATGCCACCAGCCGCTGCCGGTGGGCGCATCGGGATCGTACACGAGGAGCGCGAAGCTTTTCGTGCCGACCGGAACATTGCTCCAGGACAGCGCGGGAGAGATGTTGCGTCCGGTGCACCCGAAGGAGTTGAACACCTGCGCCTCGAGAATTTTCTTGCCGTCGGCAATGTCGGAGCTGGTGAGCGTGAATGCTCCGGTGGTTGGCGTCTGCGCCTGTGCCGCGCAGATCAGAGCTCCCGCCGCCAGAGTGGCTGCAAGCATGGCGCCGGTCAACCACCCCGATGGGATTCGGCCATGCTCTACTCTCCCAGAAGCAAAGATAGACGGGGAGCGAAGCCTTGCAGCGCGCCGCGGGACGCGCGGCAGATCACTTGACGCACTCGATTGCCTCGCGTGTACTTCGCGTCACAATGCGAGGTAAGCAATGATCGATCTGTACACCGCCGCTACGCCGAATGGCTGGAAGATCTCCATCGCGCTCGAAGAGCTGGGCCTCGCCTACACCGTGCACGCCCTGTCCTTCTCCAAGCAGGAACAGAAGGCCGAGGCGTACCTTAAGATCAATCCGAACGGACGCATTCCGAGCATCGTCGATCGGGGCAACGATGATTTCGCGGTATTCGAATCCGGCGCCATTCTCATTTATCTTGCGGAAAAGACCGGGCGCCTGATGCCGCTCGACCCCAAGGGGCGTTCGCGGGTCATTCAATGGCTGATGTTCCAGATGGCCGGAATCGGCCCGATGATGGGCCAGGCCAATGTGTTCCTGCGCTACGCGCCGGAAAAGATCCCCTACGCCATCGACCGCTATCAGCGCGAGGTGCGCCGCCTGTTCGAGGTGCTCGAGCATCAGCTCGCCGATCATGAGTATGTCGCCGGCGGCGAGTATTCCATCGCGGACATCGCTCATTGGTCGTGGATACACGGGCATGAATGGTCCGGCGTCAGCCTCGACGGCCTGCCGAATCTATCGCGCTGGGTGAAAACCGTGGGCGAGCGCCCCGCGGTTCAGCGCGGCCGCGCGGTGCCTCCTCCCGGAGACATCGGCGAGAAGGACAAGACCACGGTCGACACGGGGCGCAAGATTCTGGTCTAGGAACCCGCAGCGGGCGCTGCCGCCGCGGCCTTCTTATCCTCGTTGGCACGGTGAATCACGTAGGCGCGGATCTTCTCGAGGTCCTGCGGCGAGACTTCATCCTTGAATGCGACCATGCCCTTGTCGCTGAGCGCTCCTTGGCGCACCGTCATGTCGAAGGCCTCGGGATTCTTGATCAAGCCTGAATATCGCAGGTCCGGCAGTACGCCCGACCCGGTCGCGCTGTCGCCGTGGCAGCTCGAGCAGTACAGGTGGTACAGGGCCTTGCCCGCGGTCACGGCCGCGGCACGGGCGGTGTCCGGCGGGGGATCGAGAACGGCGGGAACTGCGGGCGGCAAGGGCGGTAGCACGGCGCTGCCGCCGAGCTTGTAGACCAGCACGCGCGGCAAGTTCGAGGCCACGTGCGAATCTCGCGCGAGTTCGCCGGCGGCCAGGCCGAATGCGCCGCCCCAACCCACCTCGATCGCCACATATTGTTCGCCGTCCACCGAATAGGTGATCGGCGCAGCCAGAACCCCGGCCTGAGTCGCGGCGGACCAGAGACGCGCGCCCGTATCGGCGCGGTAGGCGGCGAACTCTCCCATGCCGTTGCCCTGGAACACGAGATTCCCGGCAGTTGACACCACTCCGCCGTTCCAGGGGCGCCCCAGTTCTACGCGCCACACCTCCTTGCGCGCGACGGGATCCCATGCGGCGAGATGCCCTTTGAGCCCGCTCTTGATCAGCGCCTTGATTTTTGGGTCCTGGGGCAAACTTCCGGAATTGAAATCGACTCCGGTGTTCCAGGCCAGCTCATGCAGCTTGGCGCTCTTTTCGGGAAAGAACGGAAAGCTCAGCTCGGTCACCGGAATGTACACCCACTTCGTCACCGGACTGAACGACATGGGCTGCCAGCTGTGCCCGCCGCCCGGTCCCGGCATGGCGACGAAGGGTTTGCCGGTCTCGCTATAGCGTGCGGCGCTCTCCACGACGGGGCGGCCCGTCTTCAAGTCGACGCTCTTGGCCCAGTTCGTGGGAGTTATGGGATCCGCCGACAAGAGCTCGCCGGTCGCGCGGTCCAGCACGTAGAAGAATCCGTTCTTGGGCGCCTGCATGATGACGCGGCGCTTGACTGCGCCGATCTGAAGATCGGCAAGGATCAACGGCGAACAGGCGTCGTAATCCCACTCATCCCCGGGCGTCGTTTGGTAGTGCCAGACGTACTCGCCGCTGTCCGCCTTCAGTGCCACGATCGACGACAGATACAGCGCATCGCCGTGTATCTTGGATCGATTCCAGGGAGTGCCGTTGCCGACCCCGATGTAGATCAAGTCCAAAGCAGGGTCGTACGCCATCGAGTCCCACACCGGACCGCCTCCGCCCAATTTCCACCACTCTCCGCTCCAGGTCTTGACGGCCTTTTCGAGCGCGGCGCTCTCGAAGGGCTTCGCGGGATCGCCGGGCACGGTGTAGAAGCGCCAGATTTGCCGTCCGGTGTCGGCATCGTACGCGGTGACATAGCCGCGCATGCCCATCTCTGCGCCGCCGTTGCCGATCAACACCATGCCCTTCACCACCCGCGGTGCGCCGGTGATGGTGTAGCGGGCGCCCGCAGGCACTGTGGCCGCCTCCCAAACGGTCTTGCCGGTGGCCGCATCCAAGGCGATCAACCGGCCGTCGAGCGTGCCCAAGTACAACCGACCCTTCCACGCCGCGACACCGCGGTTCACGGCGTCACAGCAGGCGTTGACCCCGACCTGACCGGGTACTTTGGGATCAAAGCTCCACAGCGGCGCCCCGGTCTTCGCGTCGAGCGCGAATACCTTGCTCCACGCGCTGGTGACGTACATCACCCCATCGACGACCAAGGGCGTCGACTCCTGGCCGCGATGCGCGGCGTCAAGATCGTAAAACCACGCCAGCCCCAGCTGCCCCACATTGCCGGCGTCGATCTTGTTCAAGGGACTGAAGTGCTGTTCACCGTAGGTTCTGCCCGTTGCCATCCAGTTGCCCGGCTCCGCATCCGCCGCGATCAGCCGCGCCCCATCGACGGCTGCGGCAGGCTTCAGCGCCGCGGGGGTCCTCGAAGCGGCAGGCGGGGCGGCCGGTTTGCCGCAGCCCCCGAGCCCAATCCAGAGTGCAGCGAGTGCGACGATCCGGCTTTTCATGAGCGGGCCCTTATATCGGTGTGCAAACTGGGAGCCGTATCAGGCGCCACACCCGGAAGCCTGGGCTCGACCGATAACGAGCTTCGATTCGATCAGGAGGGAACGTCCCTCGTCGGCAGGCCCGACACCGGAAGCGCCGGCGCCTCGCGCGGATGCTAAGGTGTGCGTCATGTCTGCGTGTAGGCTGTCCACGATCGCGACGCTTTGCGTGTCGGCTTGCTTGACGATGGGTTGCGGCGGCGCCGGGTCGGGCGCGCGCAATGCTCGATCCGGAGGGCAGGGCGAGAACGGCAAAGTCCTCAACTTCTACACCTGGTCCGATTATCTGGCGCCCGACACCATTGCCTCGTTCGAGAAGCAAACGGGCATCAAGGTCAACGCCTCGTTCTTCGACACCAACGAGACGCTGGAATCCCGGGTGCTGACGGGACACACGGGCTTCGACGTCGTGGTTCCCACGGCCCCGTACTTTCAACGCCAGATACGCAGCGGCGCATATCTGCCCCTGGATCGGAAGAAGCTCCCCAATTGGGTCAATCTCGACTCCGCCATCATGTCTCGGGTCGCACTCAACGATCCGGGCAATGTACATGGAGTCGTATATGCATGGGGCACGTACGGTATTGCCTACAGCAATAAGGTCGCGCAATTGCTGCCGAAGGATCCCCTCGACAGCTGGCGGCTGGTATTCGATCCGCAGTTTGCCGCGAAACTCGCGCCCTGCGGCATCAACTTTCTCGACGCACCCGCCGGGGTGGAGCGCCTGGTGCTCAAGTACCTGGGCAAGAATCCCAACGCGCCGAGCGCGCAGGATTTCGCCGCGGTCGAAGCCGTCTTGAACGCGATCCGCCCCTACATCAGGAACATCGATTCGGCCGTCGACATCGAGGCCCTCGCGAACGGCGACATCTGCGTTGCGCTCACCTACAACGGCACTTTCGTCCAGGCGCGCAATCGCGCCAAGGAGGCGAGGAACGGAATCACCCTGCAATATGTGATTCCCAAGGAAGGCTCTCTGTTGTGGTTCGACATGCTGGCCATACCGATAGACGCGCCGCATCCCGACAACGCGCATCTGTTCATCAACTATCTTCTGGACCCGCGGGTCATCGCGCATATTTCCGACTACATCGGGAACGCCAACGCGAATGCCGCGGCCACGCCGCTGCTGGATGCCTCGACAGTCTCCGACACCGCCATCTATCCGCCGCCCGCGGATGTACAGCGTCTGTTCGTGCAGACCGAGGACTCTCCCGAGCAATTGCGAACCATTACGCGCATATGGCAGAAGTTCAAGACTGCGCAATGAGCTCCGCGCTCACCTACACGGTGACGACGATCTTGCCGAGCTGACTGTTCGATTCGAGGAAGCGGTGAGCTTCGACGATCTGCCCGAGCGGAAACGTCCTGGCGATGACGGGCTTCAGGCGCCCTTGTGCGAGGCCTTTCAGGATCAAATCCCGGTTGCGCTCGAACTTCTCGGGTTTGTTCCATATCGAGGAAGCGACCCAGCCGCGCAGCGACAGTCCTTTCAATGCTGCGGGCCAATGCGGATATGGAGTCGGCCGGCCGCTCAGGCCCCCGTAGATGATGATGATTCCTTCCTCCGCGGCCGCCTCCGCAAGTCGCTCGACGTCGGGTCCGCCCACCGGATCGAACACGATGCGCACCCCCTTCCCGTCGGTGATGCGGCGAACCTCCTCGACCAGGTCCGACTCCTCCGTGGCAATGACGTGTTTGGCGCCGTGCGCCCTGAGCGCCGCCGCCTTGGCGCCGGTGCGGGTGGCCGCGATCGGCACCGCGCCGGCCCAGTTGGCGAGCTGAATGGCGGCGAGGCCGACGCTGCTCGATGCCGCGCGGATGAGGACGGCGTCGCCGAGCATCGCGTGCCCTATTTCATAGATCGCAAGCGCGGTGAAATACTGCATCCAGATCGACGCGGCTTCGACGACACTGAGGCCCGGCGGCGGCGCAATGAGGGAGCGCACCGGCACGATTGCGCGCTCGCCGTACAGGCCGTACTCACCGAGACGAAAATTCGGCATCACGCACACCCGGTCGCCCGGTGAGAAACCCCTCACGCCGCTGCCCGGCGCTTCGACGATGCCCACCCCTTCGTAGCCGATCAGTGACGGAAGTTTCGGCGCCTGGATGTAGGCGCCGGCGCGAAACATCGCCTCCGAGCGGTTGAGGCCGATGGCCTCGACACGGATCGCGACCTCTCCGGGTCCGGGGGCGCCTACATCGATCTCCTCGATTCGAAGTTGCTCCGGACCGCCGTATTCGTGAAAGCGAACGACTTTGCTCATCGTGGAACTTTCCCGGTTGCAGGGTGCGCTCCCTGCAATTGAAGAACGAGGTCGGCCAACGGTATGGAGAACGCCAGGCAGATCCAAACGATGGTCTCGCCGGCAGCGATACTGTCGTCGAGTCCCAGGAGCCCTGAGATCAGGCGCACCTCGAAGAACACCAGGGCGACGGCGTAGCTGCGCGTCATCCACTGGCGATGCTGTTGAATCCTGCGGTTCAGAATGAAATACAGCGCGAAGGCGGTCGTGGATGTCAGCAGGACGGCGTCCACCGCCGTGGCGATGGTGAAGGAGCGGGGATCTCCGATGCGCTCCTCCAGATACTGAATATAGACGCCGAGCGGCGCCAGAACGAAGACTCCGGTGATGTAAATGCGTCCCACGACCCGGTGCATCTTCGTGAAGCGCCCGCGCAGCCGGTCGGAGAACTGCAAGGGAGCGAGAAGCAATGCACAGGCCCCCGCCAAACCGTGGGGAAGCAGCCACCACTTGAACGTACGGATGTGATCCCAATTCGGGTCGCCGCGGTCGACGACGAAGGTCTCGTTATGCTGGAGGACGTAACCCATCATCAGACAGATGCAGGCGAAGAGCAGATTCTTGCCGTTGATCCACGATGCGCGCGGCCTTGAGAGAACACTCGCCATCAGACACCCCCACTTGCATTTTTATGGTCACGAGAGGCGGACAATACCGTATATGGGGGTCCCTTCATGCAAGGTTGGACAGAAGCTCGGGGATGGCGCACCAATGTGCCCGGTTGATGGACAGGTGCGGCAGCGAGGCCATCGCCTCCCAGCCCGCCGTACCGCCCTCCGGACTTCGCCATTTTTCTCCGATCTGCACGCGGTCCATAAAATAATAGAGCCGAAAAGTCTGCTCGTACACCCAGAACTCGTTGCGGTCGTCGGCGTAGAAACCGCGCACATGCCTGAAACTCCGCAGCGGGCCCTCGACGCTGAAGGGAATGCCGACTTCCTCGGACCATTCGCGCCTGATCGCCTCATCCAGCGTCTCGCCGTTCTCGATCCCGCCGCCCGGCAGTTCCGGCACGTCGGGTGCGCAAGCCTCGGCCGCAAGCATGATGGCGCGGTCGCCGACGGCGGCCGCCAACGCGAACACGCCTTGGCGCGGCTTGATCAACGATCGAGCGTCGGGGGTTACGACGTTGCCGCGGCGATCGTAGAAAGTGATCGATGCAGTGTCCACACCGTCCGCCTGCGGGATCCGCGGGATTGTCAGTTCTCGACCACCGGCAGCGCAATGTAACTCGCCGCCGTGGGCGAGTGGTAGATGCGTTGCGTCGCCTTACGGTAGTCCCCCGGGGAGGCCAGCATGATGTTGGGCACGAAGGTCTGCGGATTTCGGTCATACAGCGGAAACCAGCTCGATTGCACCTGCACCATGATGCGGTGACCCGGCAGGAACACGTGATTGTTCGCAGGCAGATTGAAACGGTAAGCCAAGGGCCGGTTGGCCTCGACGGGCGCAGGCGCCGCGAAGCTTTGGCGGTAGCGGCCGCGCATGATGTCCATTCCCACGGCAAGCTGGTAGCCGCCCATCTCCGGCTGGGACGCCACCTGATCCGGATAGACGTCGATCAGCTTCACCACCCAGTCGGCGTCCGTGCCGCTGGTCGAAGCAATCAGGTGCACCACCGGCTTGCCGCTGATTTTCAAAGGCGCGGTGAGCGCCTCGGAGGTGAACGTCAGCACATCGGTTCGCCCGGAGGCCTCGCGCTGGTCATCCACCAACCATAGCTCCCAGGTCTGTCCGGGATCGTATCCGACGGGCTGTATCGGGCGGGCGCGAAACGGCACCGGGCGCGCAGGATCGGAGACATATTCAGAATAGGCCTGCCCCGCCGCGGGCTTGCCGAACCCGATCTTCCCGCCGGGTTGCAGATACAGCGGGCGGCTCGTCGCGGCACAGCCGCTCTCGCAGGACTGCGGCCAGCGATCGAGTCTTCGCCACTGATTGCTGCCCGTCTCGAAGGCCGTGACCGGAGCGATGTCGGCCTTGGGTGCGCCGTCCTTGAGATACTGCGCGAGATAAGGGCGCAACACCTGTTCGCGAAAATACTCGGCGGTATCGCTGCCGAAGCGGATGGCGCCCAAGGCGCTGCCGTCGCCGATCTCCTGACCGTGAAACCAGGGACCCATGACCAGCTTCACCATGTCGCCGTGGGTATCCTTCGGTTTGATGGCCGAATACACCGCCTGTGCGCCGTAACTGTCTTCCTGGTCCCACAGGCTGTGCACCAGCATGACCGGCACCTTGAGCGGCTGCGCTGCGAGCACCTTGTCGACCGCCTGATCGCTCCAGAAAGCGTCGTACGCCGGATGCGCCAGCAATTTGTTCCAGAACCCCAGCTGCTGCATGCCGTAACGCCGGCCCAGTTCGCCGGCGGAACCGGCCTGCATGAACAGATCGTAGTCGTCGTGATAGCTGGTCCACCATTTGATGCTGTTGTCGCGGCTCGCGACTTGCTCGTAAATATAGGCCAGGTTCTGCTGCCGGAAGGCGCCGTTGTGAAACCAGTCGTCGCCCATCCAGCCGTCCACCATCGGGTTCATGGGCACCGACACCTTGAGTGCGGGATGCGGGTTCACCAGCGCCATCAGCGGCTCGAAGCCGTCGTATGAAATGCCGAGGGTACCGACCTTGCCGTTGCTTTCCGGAATGTTTTTCACCAGCCAGTCGATGGTGTCGTAGGTGTCGGTGGCATCGTCGACCGGGGTCGGGTTCTGCGGGCCGTGCACGGGACGATTCATCACGTAATCGCCTTCCGAGCCGTACTTGCCGCGCACGTCCTGTATCACCCGGATGTAGCCGTCCTCGACGATCACATCGGTGGCGTTGTCATAGCCTTGCAGCATGGGACCCAAGTGCCCGCTCAAGGTGTGACCGGTCAGCTTCTTGGCATCGTAGGGAGTACGTGTGAGCAGCATGCCGGCATGCGCCGCACCCTTGGGAATCAGGATGACGGTGTGCAGCTTGACCCCGTCGCGCATCGGGATCATGACGTCGCGCAGCGTGTAGTCGTAGCTGTCCGTGACCGGTAGGAATGATGCCGGCGTCTCGCTCGGGTAGTTCGGGTACGCCGCCTTGGGCGGATCGTCCGCAAGCACGGCAGAGCTCGCCGCAAGCAGCACCGCGGCCACCAATGCATTCAAATTCGAGGTCATCCCATTCTCCCCTGCGCACCACCCCGGCATCACGCAGGATAACCGACGATCGAACACAATGGATAGGCCGAAGGCGGTCCCGGCCGCCGATCGCAGCACACGGCCCATGCATTCACACTGCCCCCGATCGTTCTCGGACAGGTGGTTGCGATGACCGTGATTTTGTGGCGCCCGGCGCTATGGACCGGTATTGCAGAGCGCCTCATCGGCTGGATGCGAAACTAGGCGCGGGTTCTTCGCGATAGCTCCGCGCGCTCGCTCTCGCCCAAGTCCCAGTGCCAGTCATGACACTCAGCGTAGGCGCGAATGGGTTTGTGGTTGTCGAGGGCGTCCAATATTTCGCTCTTGGTCCTCGAGGACATCCACTCCTGCTTGCATACCGGGCAGTGCACGGGGAATTGGATGAACACTTCGGTCACAGCAGTCTCCTTGCGAAGCATGGCGTCGCGGCATTCTCGGGGAGGTGCATGCCGAAGATCAAGAGGACATCTCGCGATTGCCGCGATATGGCGGCGCCACGCTGTGGTGGACTGCGTATGAAACTGCACGGAGGCCTGCCACGATCCGCTCGATGCACTGCTTGCGCTACGTTGCATGTTCGCCCCTATTCGATGAATCCGGGGATTGACGCCGAACCATTGTTCTTCAGATCGGCGCTTGGCGGCAACGCAGGCGCCTCAAAATTACGCGATCTGTCGCAGGCCTGAACGCATTATGTTACGGCGCCGCAGTCGTGGCGCGGCGTATAGTCATGCTTTGTTGAACGCGCGGTCGAGCCTGGCCAATCCGGCACGAACAGCGCCCGCAAGCGCGGACCAGTCGCGCGACCTTCGCAATCCCTCGCTCAGCTCGAGCTGAAGTCCTTCGCCGGATGGGCCCCTGTTGCAGATATTGCGAGGGTCCGTGCCCGGAAAGCGGTGGCCCTCGGTGAGGTACGACAGGCCGGTCCGCGCCAGGGCGTTCGCGACTTCGCACTTCAGCGTTCCATTCAAACCCCCGAGCAGCACGTCGGGTCCGGGTGCGGCGTAGCCGTGGACGGTCACCACGATGTCGCAGGATGAAATCAGATCGAGGGCCCGCGGTTCGTCGAAGCGGCGGCTGGAAAGATGCAGGCAGTCGAAATTGTCGCCGCTGGTACGCAACCCCTCGAATAGATACAGCGAATGATCGTCGCCTGCGATGAGCCGCGCTATCTCGGAAGTGCGCCCCTCGATTCGCCCGCCGTGCGGCGCAAGGATGGCGATCCCCGATCTTTCGCGGGGTAGTACGTGCACGGCGTAGTCGACGCCTTCTCTGAAGTGCCGTGCGAGATCGCCGTAGCCGCCGAGATCCTCGGAGGAAACCGTCTTCGTCATTGGTAGACCCTGACTCCTATGCGGCCCAAAGGCAACAGGAGGAATCAGGGCCCCCTACCGCAGCAACGCTGTCCGCTTCTTCAGCTTCGGCGTGTACTGTGCCGCCAGACTCCCGTTGCGAGCGAGTGCGGCGAAAGTCGAACCCCAGGAAGCCGAAGCTTTCGCCCCGGCCAAGGTCTACGATCTTGCTTTTCTCTTCATTGATTTCGACATCGAGCTTGGCAAACTCTTCCCGTAACCGCTTCATCACCGCCGTCAGCAGCCAGTCATGACGCTGGAACGCATCGATCAGCACCACCAGATCGTCAGCGTATCGCGCATATTCGATATAGGTGTACTGACCGTTCCGCGTGGTTTCCTTCGCCCGCTCCAGCATCTTGTCCACCTCGTTGAGGTAGAGATTACTGAGGAGCGGTGAGATCACACCACCTTGTGGAACGCCGCGTTTGCCGGTCGCTTTGAGCATCAGCTTGAGCAGATGCATCACGTCTACATCGTTCACTCGCAGCGCTACCTTACCGAGCAGCAGATCGTGCCGCACGTTGTCAAAATAGGCGCGAAGATCAATGTCGATGATGCGCGTCTTCTCACGCACGATGCCCTTGGCGACCCGCCTGATCGCATCATGGGCCGTCCGCTTCGGACGATAACCATACGACCCCGGTTGGAAGTCCGCCTCGAAGATCGGCTCCAAAATCAGCTTCAGCGCACCCTGGACCACCCGATCCCGGATAGCCGGTATCGACAGCACGCGAACTTTTCCCCCATCCTTGGGTATCTTGTGTCGCCGTGCTTTGAGTGGCACGTAAGTACGCTGGATCAGTTCGTCCCGTATCTGCTCGAGAAAGCACTCGATGCCCTGCGTCTCGATGGCCTCGAACGTCACGCCGTCAATACCCGGCGCACCGTTATTGGCTTTTGCCAACGCATAGGCTTTCCACAGTGTCTCCATCTTGCAGACGTGAACGTAGATCCCCCAGAAACGCCACGACGGTTCAGCCTTCGCCTTGACGTATAGCCTGCGTCTCAGGTCTTGCAGATCAATGGGCGTCTTTATCATCTCGCCCCTGCCTCCCATTTCAACGCAGTCATTCCCGGCAGCAGGGTCTCTTTGCTCCTCGGACATTACTCCGCCTCCTCGCTACTACTGACCCTTCCGCCACCCGCTCGCTCGTCGATCGACTTCCCGGTTGAGCCGGTTATACGACCTACCCAGCTTCCGCCGATTTCTCGACGGGACGAGACGGGCTTCTCCAGTTGTATGACACATCCTCATCACCATGCCGTCGCTTCCACCCCGCCGGAGTGATCCATCGCGTCAACCAGATTTCGATAGATCATGCTGCCTTCACCCTCACGGTTGCGGGCTCGGCCCCCGGATCTACTCATTGTCGAGGCCACGTACGCGTTCGCTCGCGCTACGGCCTGGTGATTCGCACCCATCCTTCCGATGGGGTTGTCGATAGGCTTCAAAGTCTTGGTCTCCCTCCACTCTGCTATCCAAGCTACGAGGCTTCTGATTCTTGCCTCGGCAGGTCGCCCCTGCTGAATGTGTCCACCTTTGCTGGACGCGAAACCGTGCATGCGAATTTGTTGAGTAGACATGCGGCGCGGTGGTCCGTAGGCAAATGCTTGTCTGTAACCGCCGTTTCCAGCTTCGTGCCCGGTTAGCATTGGCCGTAACTCCCGTTTCCACAGGCCCCTCTAAAATTCCGTACGGCGGGTTTTCCCCAGTACGGCTTCAAGGCGACGCGACCGCATATTTCCTCACGCGCAACCTGCCCCACCATCACGATCGGTGAGTTTGATGCGCGCTTCGTGCCTGCCTTCGCTACTCGACGAGGAACTCCCGTTAGACCAACTCTTGGTTGGACATTTCGGGTCCGTCCTCGCGTACTCAAGCACATCGCCGCCCCACGGGTCCTTTGCTCCGCCAGGGTTATGTTGTCCCTTGGCATCATCGCTACTACAACCCGATCCGCCAGTCTCTGATCCACCCTTGGCCTCGCTTGTAGGCTTGAACCTCGGGCCTCACAGGCCAGAGACTTTCCCTGCTTTGGGTCGCAAATCATTCCTTCGGTGCCACCATCTATACGCCGGAGCAGACGCCAACTGCATACACCCGTTTCTAACATTGGCGCCCATTGGCCTTCGCCATTGCGGGAAGAGGGCTCGGCTGCTCGGTACTCCACGACCCATTTCTCGTGCAAAGCCGTTTCGACGTTGTAATGTTCGCTCTCGCTGCGGCCCCGAAGTTTGCTCGCCCTCCTGATGGGTCGGACCGACTGCTCAGCCCCGAGGACTTTTACCTGAGCTTTCGCCACGGATGGTCGCCCATCCACGACGTCAGGCATTGCTACGTAGCCAAACCGGGTAATTGCTACGACGGGACTTTCACCCGCATGATCTGCGCCTTTGCAGGCTGCACCCCGCACACGGCTTACCAGTGATCGATTAAGCGGCAGCATAACGCGACTCCCAGAAGGGGGACGCCGGGTATCGGACGGTCCCACGCAAGCGATATAACCCAAGGCTCTCGAAGTACTCGCGCGACCAACGACCGACCTCCCCGGGCTGCAAGTTGCGGCCCTTGCGCGCAATGCGTAGGAACTGCAAACGCCGCCAGACATAGGAGTCGAGCTGGATGAAACGAGTGTCGGCATTGCCGGTGCGAAAGTATTGACCCCAACCCCGCAGAACAGGGTTCAGGTCCGCGACGATCGCGCGTAGGTCCGCGTGGCATCGCACCCTCAGAGTCAATTCCTTCACCCGTTGGCGAATGCGCTGCATCGAGCGCTGCGACGGCCAGCGCTGTAGGAAATACAGGCGCTTTCGCTCCTGTTCCCACAACCGTCCGCTCAGCCTCTTATGCAGGTGGCAGCCGAGAAAATCGAAACCCTCTTTGCCATCGTAGAGTTCCACTCGCCTCGACTTCTGCGGATGCAACTCAAGACCGAGGCGTTCCAGGATCACCCGGATACGCGCTTCAGCCTGCTCGCAGGCCTTCGCGGTTCGACACATCACCACGAAGTCGTCCGCGTATCGCACCAGCGTCCCCAAGGGGGCACTGTGGCGAGTCCACAGAACGTCGAGCACATGCAGGTAAATGTTCGACAGCAAGGGCGAGATCACTCCACCCTGCGGCGTGCCAGCCACCGTCTCAGAGACGACGCCATCTTCCATCACACCCGCTTCGAGCCACTGCCGCAGCAGCTTCAGAACCCGCCGGTCCGAGATGCGCCGAGCCACGAGCAGCATGAGCTTCTCGTGATCGATGCTCCCGAAGTAGTCACGAATGTCGGCATCGAACACGTGATGACCGCCCTTGGCCCCAAGCGTCCTCAAGGTCTCCAGCGCCATCGTCGCGTTGCGCTTCGGGCGAAAACCGTACGAGCACGGCAGAAAATCCGCCTCGAAGATCGGTTCCAGCACCAGCTTCGCCGCCATCTGCACTACCCGGTCCCGGACCGTTGGGATCCCCAGCGGCCTCTGCCTTCCGTCAGCCTTCGGTATGTACTGGCGACGGACCACCGTCGCACGGTACTCGCCCGCTCGCAGTACGGCGCCCAGCTCTTCCAAGAAGCGCTCAACTCCATACTGCTCGACGTCGCGGATCGACTGGCCATCGACCCCCGCGGCGCCGCGGTTCTTCCTCACCCGTCGCCACGCCTCTCGCAGAACGTCACTCCTGCCGAGATGGTCATATAGGGCGTGAAAACGTCTACCCGGTGCTCGCTTGGCTGCCGCCCATAGCCCTCGTCGCAGTTCTCGTACTTTGTCGCGCGGTTTATCACCGCCGGGGTCTTTAGGTCCGGTCTCGCCGGCCACTCCCTCACACTTACCTGCTCTTAAGGCCCGATCACCCCAGGAACCCTTCCCTCCCGCCACGTTGTTCGTCATGGCGTTCGTCCCCCGGATCGCTCCAGGTTATGCAGTACTACGATCCCCTCGGACTCCCGCTGCGCAGTGCTCGACTTCGCCTTCGGCTTATACGAGCCACCTTGCCGTGACGGCGGCCGCGCAGACGGGTCTCTCGTGTTCCGCGCTTCTCCTGACATGCGTGCTGCGCCCCATACCCCGCCGGAGCTGCTCACGGGCTTCGGTACTCCCATGTGCAGTGTTGCCTTCGCCGTGAAATGAGCGGCTCGGCCTCCGGGTTGTGACTGTGTCGAGGCTGCAGGCTTCACTTTAAGTTGCGGCCCGCATGTTCGCTCCCCGTTACGTGGCTCGCGCCACCTCACAGGCTTGTGATACCCCGCTCGGGCGTAAAGGTCTCCCTTCCACACCTGGGGCCTGCTAACCGGCGCACCGATGCTTACCGGTACGGGACTTGCACCCGTTGGAGAAGCGCAGCAAGTAATGGCCATCTCTCCCAGAGACGCGGATAGACAAGCCCTCACGTCACGACGCACCATTCGCGCAGTGTACCGGCCCCTCCGCCGGGAGGGCAGTCCCTGCAATGGAGACGCTTCAGCTCAATCGGTAGTCGCGTTGTTCGCGGGCATAGCCGATGAAGAACTCCAACGACTCCACGTTGGCCATGGCAGCGCGATTCGCGGCCTTTTCCACCGGCACTCCGACCAGAATGCGGCGCACCGGCACCTCCATCTTCTTGCCGGTGAGCGTGTAGGGAATGGCGCCCACCTGATAGATCTTGTCGGGCACGTGACGTGCGGAATAGGCCTTACGCATGCGGGTGCGCACTTTCTCCTGCAGCGCCTCGTCGAGCTGCAGGCCTTCTTTGAGCTTGACGAACAGGGGCATGAAAAAGCCGCCCCCCGGCAAATCCAGATTCACGATCAGCGCATCGTCGATTTCGGACACCTCCGTCAACGCACGATAGACCTCGGCCGTGCCGATGCGCACGCCGTGGCGATTGAGCGTGGCATCGGAGCGGCCCAGCACGAAGCAGCCGCCGCGCGCATTCACCTTGAAGAAGTCGCCGTGCCGCCAGATGCCGGGATACTGGTCGAAGTAGGAATCCCGATACCGGCTGCCGTCGCTGTCGTTCCAGAATCCGACCGGCATGGACGGCATGGGTCGCGTAATCACGAGCTCGCCCACCTCATCCACCACCGCCTGCCCCTGCTCGTTGAATGCAAAGGCCGCCACTCCGAGCTGCCGCGCCTGTATTTCTCCGGCATACAGCGGCAGAGTTACCACGCCGCCGACGATGCCGGTGCAAAGATCGGTGCCGCCGCTGCCCGACCCCGCCCATATATCCTGCTTCACGCAGCGGTAGAACCACGCGTTGCATTCGGCCGTCACCGGCGATCCGGCCAGCATCACCGATTGCAGCCGCGACAAATCGAAGCGCTCCTTGGGGACGATGCCCGCCTTCTGCTGCAGGCCCACATAAGCCGGACTCGCGCCGAAGTAGCTTGCGCCCGTGGTTTCCACCATTTTCCACAACACGTCGGGCTCGGGGTACGCGGGGTTCCCGTCGTACAGAACCGGCACCACGTCGACCAGGAGCGCGCTCACCAGAAAATTCCACATCATCCAACCGGTGGTGGTGAAGAAAAACATGCGCTCCCCGGGATGCACGTCCATGTGCAACTTCAGACCCTTGCATTGCTCCACAATCATGCCGCCGTGGCAGTGGATGATGGGCTTCGGCAAACCCGTGGTGCCCGAAGAAAATAAGATCCACAGCGGATGCGCGAAAGGCACCTGCTCGAACTCGAAGGCATTTGCAGGGACCTCGGGACCCGACAGCGCGTCTTCCCAGAAGATCGAGTTTTGGGTCAGGAGCGTGTCATTGTCCGGCTCGAGCACGCGCAGGTAAATGACCTTCTCGAGGGACGGCAGCGAACTCAAGATGGTGCCGAGCTCGGGGCGGCGATCGAAGGGCTTGCCGCCGTAGTAGTATCCGTCGACGACGAATGCGAATTTGGGCGCCAGCTGCAAAAAACGGTCGACCACGCCTCGAGGCCCGAAGTCCGGGCCGCAGCTCGCCCAAATGGCGCCTATGCTGACCGTCGCCAGCATCGCGATCACGGCTTCGGGAGAATTCGGCAGATAGGCGACCACTCGATCGCCGGGGCAAAGTCCCATCCTGCGAAGTTGTGTCGCGAGCCTGCGCACCCGGCTGCCCAGGTCCGTCCACGACAGTGCGCTTAAACTGCGGCGCTCGCTCAGGAACAGCATCGCCTCCGCACCGGCGCGCTCATGCCGCAGGGCATGCTCCGCGTAATTCAAGCGCGCCCCGGGAAACCACTGCGCACCCGGCATCGAGCTCGATCCCAGTACCCGCTCGTAGGGCCTCGAGGCACGAATGTCGAAGTATTCCCACAGCGAACCCCAGAATCCCTCCAAGTCGTCGATGGACCACTGCCACAGTGCCGTGTAGGAATCGAAGCGCCGTCCCCGCTGCTTGAGCCAGCCAAGATAGTGCGTGAGTTGCGCCCGCTCGATGCGCGAGGGACTGGGAGTCCAGAGCAGTTCGCTTTCTTTAATTCCGTTCATCCGAATCTCCGGGGCGCCGCATGAACAAGAGTACGACGGCGCCGGCGAAGCACCAAGACGCGAGAAAATAGAAGTTTACGGCGTATCCCACTCCCTGATCGAACAGGCGGCCCGCCACCTTTGGCGCGATCGCCGACAGCGTGGTATTGATCGCGATGGCAAGACCCGCGAGCGAGGCGAAGGCGCGGGTGCCGTAGTAGTTGCTCAACACCGCCATCAGGCACACGAGGCCGCCGCCGAAACCGATGCCGAGACAGGTCGCGAACAGCACCACCTGCCACAGGGCATGCGCATTGACCACGACCACGAGTCCGATCCCGAACACCCCGACGAACAGGGCGTAGATGTAGCGCGGATCCATGCGGTCGCCGAAGGCCGCAAGAATCGCCTTGCCGATGAGGCCGGTGACCGTCATGATGCCGACGGCCCAGGCTCCGACCGCCGCGGAATGCCCGAGGTCCTGCATGTGAACCACGCCGTGGGCGAGAAACAGCGTGTAGCCGCCGCTGCCGCCGACGAAGGAACCCAGCAACAGCCAATAGGTGGGATGGCGGGCGGCTGCTTTGAATGTCCATTCGCGGCGCGACACGAACACCGGCCGCGAATCGCGTGCCTGCCGGCCGTCGGCCGCCGCAGGTCCCAATCCGTCGGCGGCCTGGCCCAGGTCTTCGGGCCGCTCGCGCACCGCGACAAAGGCGATGCAGGCGGCCCCGGCGGAGAGCGCCGCGAGCAGCCACCATCCCGCCCGCCAGTTTCCGGTGAACTCGATCACACGGTTGAGCAGGGGCGCCGCGACGAATCCCCCGATGGCGCCGGCGGAGTACAGAACCGCCAGCGCGAGGGAGCGGCGCCTCACGAACCATCGCGCGAGGCCCGCCTGAGACGCCATGGCCCCGCCCGCGGCGACGCCGCTGCCGACCAACAAACCGTAGCACAGCATCGCGCCCAGCCCGCTGCTCACCACGGTGGCCATCAGAAGGGCGCCGGCGACCGTCAGCATGCTGCCGAGCATCAGGGTATTGCGCACGCCGAAGCGGTTGATGCTCAACGCCACCAGAGGCCCGGGCAGCCCCGACATGATCATGTACACCGAAAACATATTGCCCAGGGTTTCGCGGTTCAATCCCAAGGCCCGTGCCATGGCGGGGTTGATGACCGACGGTCCGTACGCCGGAAAACCGAGATTCAGGAACATGACGCACCACAGGGCGGCGAGCATGGTCCAGCCGTAAAAGCGGCGCGACGGACTCAAGCCTCACCCCATACTTCGCGCGCCACACGCACTATGAGTTCGAGCTTGCGCCATTGTTCGGCTTCCGAGACGGCATTGCCGTGGTGCGTGCTCGAAAATCCGCATTGCGGCGACAGGCACAGGGCCTCCATCGGCACATATGCGCTCGCCGCTTCGATGCGCCGCTTCACCTCATCCGCGCTCTCGATCGCTCCCTGCTTGGTCGTTACCAGCCCGAGGACCGCCCGCTTGCCGGACGGCAGGAAGCGCAGCGGCTCGAATGACCCGGCGCGGGCGGAATCGAATTCCATGAAGAAGCCGTCCACATCGATCGAAAACATGGCCTCGGCGATGGCTTCGTAGCCGCCCT
Source organism: uncultured Gammaproteobacteria bacterium (assembly GCA_963702735.1). Lineage (GTDB taxonomy): Bacteria > Pseudomonadota > Gammaproteobacteria > Steroidobacterales > Steroidobacteraceae > Bog-1198. Next base: position 76,559 of record CAVPDW010000010.1, read on the forward strand.
CGGCCACCCATGAGCTGCGGAAGTTTCCGCGGCAAGTGTGCATGGTGAGGGTCATTCCGGGCGGCCGCCCCTCGAGCGCGGCATTGACGGCATCGGCAAAAATACGCGGCAGGGCATCAGGGTCGTCGCCGTTGCTGCGGCAGCCCTCGCGAAATTTCGGATCGCAGAGATAGGCGAACGAGACATCGTCCAATTGCAGGTAGGTGCAGCCTCGCTCGGCGAAATAGCGGATGGCGCGCCGATACGCGGCTGCGACGTCGCGCCAGAAATCCGCGAGATCAGGATACGCCTCGCGGGACACGGCATTGCGCCCGCCGCGCATGTACAACATCGAGGGCGACGGGATCGTCATCTTGGCCGTGCCGCGGGTAATGCCTCTGAGATACGTGAAGGCGTCGGCCATGATGGGCTTCGAACAGCCCATTTTGCCGGTGACGGTCGCCATCGGAGGCTGCTCCTCGGTGCCGCCGAAACGGCTCTGATTCGACATCTCCCTGATGCTGACCCCGTCCATCTGCCTCAAGAAGTCGATGTGCCAATAGTCGCGGCGCAGTTCGCCGTCCGTGATCGAGCGCAACCCGATCGACTCCTGCTGCGCCACGATGCCGCGAATGCTGTCATCTTCCACTTCGCGCAGCCTCCGGGCGGTCAGTTCGCCGCGCTTGAACTGCGCGCGGGCGGCGGCCAACGGGGCCGGGCGCAGCAAACTTCCGACCTGATCGGCACGAAACGGCGGCTGCATCGAATTCCCCACCGTCAACCACCGAAGGTGCGCAGAACCTCGGGCACCTTGTTGGGCATCGACAATGCCGCCTGCACGGCCGGGCGCGCGTTCATGACGTCGAGCCAGGCGCAGGACAGGGGCGCCGTCGTCGGATTCATTATCTCGGGAAACATCCGCGGCACGCCAGCGACCATGGAATAGCTGTTCACGTCGGCGAGAGAATAGTGCGGCCCGGCCAGCCACGTGGATTTCGCGAGGATCTTCTCCATGCGCTCGATCGACGCCTTGAGCCTGCCTCTGGAGTCCTCGAGCTGCGCGGCAGTGAAGGACTCGCCGGCGATGGTGGCCCACTTGTCGCGTTGCTCCTTCAACGGAATGCGTTCGAGCACCTTCTCCAGCTCGTTCTTGCTCAAGGATTGGGCGACCTTGCGCACCATCAAGTGCCAGCCCCACATGCTGAGCGCCGGACAGAAATATTCATCGACGAACTTGCTCCACACCCGCATCTGCGCGCGCTCGGCGAAATTCTGCGGACGCAGCGGCACCTCGGGAAACACATCGTCGAGATACTCGTTGATCACCGTCGATTCGACGATCACGGCCCCGTTGTGCACCAGTACGGGCACCTGTCCGTTGGGATTCAGCTTCACGAATTCCGGCCGGTGCTGCTCGAAACGCAGCAGATCGACGTAGTGGCTGACGAACTTCAGGCCTTTTTCCTTCAGGCACAGCAGGGTCTTCATCGAATTGGCCACAGGCTCGGCGTGATATAGCTCCAGCATCAGTCGGTTTGCCCCTTGGCATTGGCTTGGCACCCCGCCATGAGGCAGCCAACGGCGATTTTGCGCTCGACCCTCGAGGAATGCCCGCTCCACCGAAAGCGCAACGCCGTATGCCGACGTCCGCGATCTGCTAAAATACACAACCGTTCCAGCCAGAGCCGTATGCAGTTTCACCGCTTCGATCTCAATCTGCTGATCGCGCTCGACACCCTGCTGCGTGAGAAGAACATCACTCGGGCGGCGGAGAAGGTGTTCGTATCGCAGCCGGCGATGAGCGCAGCGCTGCACCGGCTGCGGGACTATTTCGGCGATCCGCTGCTGGTGCGCGTCGGCCGCGACATGGAGCTGTCGCCGCGCGGCCAATCGCTCATCGAGCCGGTCCGCGAGGCGCTGCTGCTGATACAGGCGACTCTCGGCACTCAACCGACGTTTACCGCCGCCACGACGCAGCGGGAATTCACCTTGATCCTCTCCGAGGAGGCGGTGCCCGACCTCCTGCCCGCCATTTTGGAGCGCGTTTCCACCGAGGCGCCCGGCATCCGCATCAACATCGAGCTGGTGTCGCATTCGGCGCTGAACCGCCTGGAATACGGCGAGGCGGACCTGTGTCTGTGCCTGGACAGTCTGCGGCTATTCGATGTGCGTGCGTATCCGGAGACTCTGCGCAGCGTGCGCCTGCGCCCGGTGCGATGGGTTTGCATCGTCGACCGGGACCACCCCACGGTGGACGACGGCATCTCCTCGGAGCAGTATTTCGGACTGCCCCACGTGTTCGGCCGACCGAGCGGATATACCGCGACCGCAGAGGAACTGGTACGGAGGCTGCTGGACGTCGATCTTCCCGTGCACATCACCGTACCCAGCCTGCTGCACCTGCCTCTGGTGCTGCGGGGGACCCGCCTGGTCGCCACCCTGCCGGAGCGGGTGGCCCAGATGTTCGCCGCCACTCTGCCCATCAAGACCTTTCCGCTGCCGTTCGAGGTTCCCGCATTGCACGAGATCCTGCTCTGGCACAAGCGCCACGACTCGGACCCCGCCCACACCTGGCTGCGCGATTTGGTGGCGCGGCTGACAAAGGAAATGTAGCCTCCCCTCGGGCAGGCGAACGCGGCGCACGCGCAATACGCACGGGCTGCCAGTTCCCTGTGCGGCGAAAAGCTGCTCCCGCGGGGTACAGACGCCCGCGCGAGCGCGTGCATGATGCGGCGATGGCCCACTTTCCCAATACGCCTGGATTCACCGGCACCCTGCGCCCGCTGCGTTTCGAAGGCGGCATCCACGATGTCGAGATCGAGGGCGAATGGCCGCAGCAGCTCGACGGCACCTATCACCGGGTCCACCCGGACGCGCAATTCCCGCCGATGTTCGAGAACGACCAATTCTTCAACGGCGATGGGATGATTGCCCTCTTTCGCTTCCGCGGCGGCAAGCTCGACTTTCTCCAGCGATTCGCACAGACGGACAAATGGAAGCTCGAGCGCAGGGCGGAGCGCGCCTTGTTCGGCGCTTACCGCAATCCGCTCACCGACGATCCATCTGTGCAGGGCAGGATTCGAGGTACGGCCAACACCAATGTTCTGGTGCACGCGTGCAAGCTGTTCGCGCTCAAGGAGGACAGCCCCGCACTGCTCATGGACCCGCTGACCCTGGACACGGAGGGGTACACGGACTTCGGCGGCAAGATGCAGGGCAAGACCTTCTGCGCACATCCGAAAATCGACCCCGTCACCGGCAACATGTGCGCCTTCGGCTATGCCGCGAAGGGGTTGCTCACCCGGGACTGCCACTACATGGAGATCAGCCCCGCGGGAGAGCTGCTCCTGGAAACATGGTTCGAAGCGCCGTACTACTGCATGATGCACGACTTCGGGGTCACGCAGGATTACGCGGTGTTTCACGTGGTGCCGTGCGTGAGCTCATGGGAACGGCTCAAGGCGGGCCTGCCCCACTTCGGCTTCGACACGTCGCTGCCCGTGTATCTCGGGGTGCTGCCGCGGCACGGCGATGCACAGGCAATGCGCTGGTTCAAATCGCCGACCCTGTTCGCAAGCCATGTCATGAACGCCTTCAACGACGGCACCCGCATCCATTTCGACACGCCTGTCGCCAAGAACAACATGTTTCCATTCTTCCCCGATGTCCGCGGCGCGCCGTTCAATCCCATGGAAGCGATGAGCTTTCTCACCCGCTGGACCGTCGACATGGCCTCCTCCGGCGAGACGTTCGAGAAATCCGAACGCCTCACGGACCTGTTCGGCGAATTCCCGCGCATCGACGATCGTTACGCCACTCAGGCACAGCGCCACGGCTGGCTGCTCGTGTCCGATCGAGAGAAGCCCTTCGACGGCCCGGGGGGCCGCGCCTCGGGGCTCATCATGAACTCGATCGCGCACATCGATTTCGGCTCGGGCAGGCAGACGGTGTGGTGGGCGGGGCCGCAGACCATCGTGCAGGAGCCCTGCTTCATCCCGCGCTCGGCGGCGGCCGCCGAAGGCGACGGTTACCTCGTGGCCGTACTCGACAATGTGGTCACGAACTACTCGGAGCTGGCGCTATTCGACGCGCAGCACGTCGCCGCGGGTCCCATCGGCCGCGCCAAGCTTCCGTTCCGCCTGCGACCCGCGATTCACGGCAACTGGGCCGATGCCGCCCGCATTGGGGGCCATGCGGCCGCTATTTCAGGAAGGGCCTCATGAGCGCAAAGACACGCCGCTGTATCACCGTGCTGTATCCGAACACCCCCGGGGTGACCTTCGACTTCGACTACTACCGCGCGCATCACGCCACCCTCATCGATCGACTGTACGGCAACAGTATCGCCAAGCTCGAGCTGCGCCGCGGCAGCGGCACCCCCGACGGTTCGCCTGCTCCCTACGTAGCCGTCATCAACATCTGGATTGCCGATCAGGAAGCGTTCGACCGCGCCGGTGCCGAGCACGGCGCCGCGCTGGTCGCCGATGTGCCCAATTTTACCAACACGATGCCGACGATACAGATCGACGAAATCGTCGAGTGACGCGCCCGATCGTCAGTGGGGCGAAGGCGCAGCCGGATTCGGGGCGCTCGCCGGCGGCGGTGGATTGGCACCGTTCTGCGGACCCTCGGGCTCGCCGCGATTCGGATCCATATGCCAGTACATCCCCGGCCCGCCCATCTCGTGGAAATGATGGCGACCGCCGTGGGCGGCCGCGAAAATCGCCCCCAGCACCACCAGCCCCGCCAGCGTGAAGGCCCAGAAGCCGAGGTACTTGCCGAACGTCCGAAAACTCCCTTCGGAACGATTGGCCAGGAACAATACGAAGTAGCCGGCGACGGTCAGCGCCGTTGCCGGCAGCAATGCCAGAAAATAAATCATTGACACCCCTCGATGGATGTACGGGAGGCGGCGCCCAGCGTAGCCGGATGCCGGCCTGCGCATTCTAGCCCTGCGGGCCTGCGTCTACCAGTATCCGAACCAGTAAGTGATGCCGATGCGGAATAGATTCGTGCTGAAACCTTCGTGACCGTTGTTGAAGGAGACGCCGGAGAACGCAGCGCAGGCGGGGGCCGGGCCGCTGCAAGCGCTGCTGGAGTCGGATCCCCTGCCGAGATTGGCGTGGAGGTACTCCGCGGTGATGGACCACGCTCCATTCAAGCCGAGCTCGAAACCGCCGCCGGCCACCCAACCGGTGGAGTCGAAGTCCTTGCCTCCACTGAACGAAGCGGTTGATTTCGTCGCTCCGGCCGCAGTGTAGGCCAGAGCGCTGTCGTGCGAACCTGCGGTGATGATGGCTCCCGCCCGCAGGTAGGGAAACCACGTGTCGCCGCCGTAGCCGATGCGGGGAGCGATGATGGCGAATCCGCCTGGGTTTTGCTTGCTGGAATATGCGTAGGTGCCTGAAGGAGGTTCCGCCCCTGAATATTTCAGCGATTGGTTGAGAGTCTTGGCGCTCCCGAAATCAAGATCTGCGCCGATGCCCCAGACGAACCGCTTGTATTGAAAATTTTCGCCGATCTGCAGGCCGACGACGACGGCGTCGCTGCTGGAACAGGCTCGATTGTCGAATGCCGATGCGGCAGCGGGATCCAAGCCCGCTCCTTTCACCGACCAACTATTGCAGGTGCTGCTCGCCCCCGTGCCGACATTCCCGCCGAAATACACACCATCCCAGGGAACATCCGGGCGCGCCGACGCGACACCCGCGATCGACGCGAGCGACATAAAAGCCATCCAGCGGCATACTTTCATCATGGTGCGCCAATATTACCGATTCCCTGACCCGGCTGCCGATTGTGCGGCGGATCCGGACCGCGAGCCTCGTCAGGCGTTTTCGCTGTAGATGGGGTTGGACAGAATGAAGCGCACCGATTCGGCGCGCACCGCATCGATCGGCTCAGCGGCGATCGACGCCTCGATCTTGGCGTGACGCGCCCGCAGTACATCGCGAAATTCCGGATGGCTGATGATGAACAGCTGATTGTTCTTGATTCCCTCAAGGACATGACGGGCTGCCTGCGTCGCGTCCATGGCCACATCCATGAATGACGCCTCGCCGTCCTTGCGCGGCGCAGCAGGCGCGTAGCCCGACTCCTTGAATCGCTCGTCCCGCAGAGCGTCGCCCTCGCCGATGTTGGACTTGACCGTCCCGGGACAATAAACCGAAACGCCGACGTTGCGGCCCACCATGTCGGTGCGCAGCGACTCGGTGAGCCCCACCACCGCGAACTTGCTGGTGGCGTACAGTCCTGCAGCGCCAAGTGCGGCAATGCCGCCCATGGAAGCGACATTGACGATGTGCGCCTCCTCCCCGCCGGCGATCATGGCGGGCAGAAAGGTCACCAACGCGTTGATTACGCCTCCCACATTGACCTTCATGATCCAGTCCCAATCGCTGAAAGTCGCTTGTTCCATCGGTCCGAGAATGCCTATGCCGGCGTTGTTGATCAGCACCCGCACCGGGCCGTAGACGCGCTCGATTTGCCGCTTGGCTTCGGCCATCTGCGCGCGATCGGTGACGTCGAGTTTGATCGGATGCACCGATTCTCCCGGGCGGTCCCGGAAATACGCCAGCGTCTGCCTCAGATGGTCTTGGCGGCGATAGCTGAAGGCGACCCTCATGCCTTCCTCCGCGAGCACCTTCACTAGCCCCAAACCGATGCCGCTGCTGCCGCCCGTGACGAACGCCACCTTGCCCTTCAGATCCTGCATCGCCGCCCCCGTTTTCCGCGATCCGGCACTCAAACGTCCGCGCGCGGCATGGATCGCCCGCGGATGAGGTCCGCACCCTTTTCCGCGATCATGATGGTCGGCGCATTGGTGTTGCCTCCGGGAACATCCGGCATGACCGAAGCGTCGATCACCCGCAGCGCATCGACCCCCCGCACCTTCAACTCGGCGTCCACGACCGCCGCGGCATCGCCCGCGGCCCCCATCGCGCAAGTGCCCACGGCGTGCTGCGTGATCGCTCCGTTGTCGCGCACGTATCGTTCAAGGTCGGCGTCGGTGGAGAATCTTGCTCCCGGGAGAATCTCATCGCCCACCAAACCCCGCAGCGGTTCCTGGGCGTAAATGTCGCGGATGGCCTGGAGGCCGCGGACCGCACGGTCCACGTCCGATTGTTCCTTGAACAGATTGAACAATATCCGCGGCGGGTCGCGCGCGTCCGCGGAGCGCAGCCGCACCTCGCCGCGGCTGTCCTGCTTGATCATGGACAGGCCTGCGCCGAGAGCATGCGGCGGCTTCTTGCCGATCAGCGGAAACCACAGCTCGCGCGCGGCGACTTCGCCCGACATGCACGTGAATTGCATGTCCGGCCGGTCCAGACGCCGATCCGTTCGAATGAAGAGATTGCCAGCGGCTCCGTTGGTGGCGAACAGCCCCCTGCCGAACAGTCCCCACAGGAGCACCCAGAGCGTGGCGCGATCCACGCGCAGCTCGCTGCGGAAGGCGCCCGGCCGCATGTTCCAGCCCACGAACATGAACGGATGCTCGATCAGGTTTTGTCCCACCCCGGGCAGGTCCACCAACGGCTCCACTCGCAAGCTGCGCAAATGTTCGGCGGGGCCGATGCCGGAGAGCATGAGCAGTTGCGGCGAACCGTAAACGCCGGCCGCCACGATGACTTCGCGGTCGGCCGTCGCCGTGAGCGATTCTGCGCCCCGGAGGTAGTCGACACCGACCGCCCGTCCGCCACGGATGCGGATGCGGCCCGCGAGCGTTCGCGTCTCTACCGTCAGATTGCGCCGGCCCATCGCCGGACGGAGGAATACCCGCGCCGCGCTGCCGCGCCTGCCGCGCTCGACGGTCATTTCGCTGCGCTGGAATCCTTCCGCCTGAGCGCCGTGATAATCCTCGGTTGCAGGATAGCCCGCGGCGATGCTCGCGGCGCGAATCTCGCGGTACAGCATGTTCGATCGGGGAACGGTGATCGCCAATTCACCGGATGCGCCGTGATACGAGTTCTCGCCCAACCAGCTTTTCTCGGATTTGCGGAAATACGGCAGAACCTCGGCGTAGCTCCATCCCCGGAGGCCACGGCGCGCCCAATCGTCATAGTCGCGCCGATGGCCGCGCGCATACACCATGCCGTTGATCATCGAGGAGCCTCCCAAGCCCTTGCCGCGCGGAATTTCGATTCGCCGCCCGTTGAGGCAGGGCTCCGGCTCGCTCTCGAAGTTCCAGTTCAGATCGCGACGAAGCACGTACTTGGGAAATGCCATGGGCATATCCTTGAACAGACCCGTCGAGGCGCCGCCCGCCTCCAAGAGCAGCACTTTTGCGTACCTATCCTGCGTCAATCGATTCGCAAGCACGCATCCCGCGGACCCCGCGCCGACGATCACGTAGTCGTAATTCTTCACGGTTGCGCTTGGCACGGCACTCCTTTCGCGGCGGCAATTCAAGTTTGAGCCGACGGCTCCGTAGGATGCGCGCGTCCCGGCCCCTTCGGATCAGCCCAGAGTGAACGAGGTTTCATACGACGAGGTTGCGTCGCCGTGCGAGCGCTGCGCCATGTCTGCGGGTAGACTTGCGATCATCGGCCTCGAACGCAGGCAGGTAATTGGGGGTCTCTATGCGTGCCTATGAAATCACCGCCGGCAGCGGCAGTCTGGACGGCCTGCGCCGCAGTCAACGTCCCGACCCCCGACCACAGGCCACACAGATTTTGGTGCGGATCCGCGCCGCGTCGCTCAACTACCGCGACCTTCTCATTGCCCGGGGTCACTACATGGGCGGCGCGGTCAAGGCCGACACCGTGCCATTGTCAGACGGGGCGGGCGAGGTCGTTGCAGTGGGCTCTGCGGTCACGCGCTTTCGGGTCGGTGCGCGCGTCGCAGGCACCTTCTTCCGCGGCTGGATCGACGGCAGGCCGCCCGCAGGCCCCATGGTCGCGCTCGGTGCGCCTCCCGCGGACGGCGTACTGGCCGAACTCGTGGCGTTCGACGAACAGGACGCCGTGGCCATACCCGCCCATCTGTCGTTCGCGGGCGCCTCGACTCTGCCGTGCGCGGCCGTCACTGCATGGCGCTCGCTGGTCGATATCGGGCGCATCGCCCCCGGCGAGACCGTGCTGGTACTGGGCACCGGCGGTGTCTCCATCTTCGGCCTGCAGCTGGCCCGACTCGCCGGCGCACGTGTGCTGGTCACATCGTCGAGCGACGAGAAACTGGCCCGCGCGAAGGCTCTCGGCGCCGACGGCTGCATCAATTACCGTACGCATCCTGAGTGGGACCGCGAGGTGCTCAAACTGACCGAGGGGCGCGGCGTCGATCACGTCTTGGACGTCGGCGGCGCAGACACCCTGGCGCGCTCCATCGGATCGATCGCGGTGGGCGGGCGGGTCGCCATGATAGGCGTGCTCACCGGCGTGGGCGCGGCAGGCAGTCCGTACGGACTGCTGGGCAAGCAGGCGGGTTTGAACGGCGTCTACGTGGGATCGCGTGCCCATTTCGAGCGCATGAACGCCGCCATCTCGGCGCATGCGATGCAGCCCATCGTCGATCGCGAATTCGATTTCGACGATGCTCCCGCGGCGTACCGTCACCTCGAAAGCGGCTCTCATTTCGGCAAAGTGGTGATCCGCCTTTGAACGATGAAGTGACCGTGCGTGAAGCCGTGTATTCGCTGCTGCGCGAATTCAAGCTCACCACCGTCTTCGGCAATCCGGGTTCCACCGAACTGCCCATGTTCCGCGATTTTCCCGCCGATTTCCGCTACGTGCTGGGCCTGCAGGAGTCGGTCGTGGTCGCGATGGCGGATGGCTTCGCTCAAGGAAGGGGCGACGCCGCACTGGTCAATCTGCACTCGGCCATCGGCGTCGGCCACGCTCTCGGCAGCATTTTCACGGCTTACAAGAACCAGACTCCGCTCCTCATCACCGCCGGCCAGCAGGCGCGTTCCATTCTGCCCTTCGAACCCTTTCTGTACTCGGAACAAGCGGCGCAGCTGCCCAAACCCTACGTGAAATGGAGCAGCGAGCCGGCGCGCGCAGCCGATGTTCCCGCGGCCGTGGCGCGCGCCTATTACGTAGCAATGCAGCCGCCGCGCGGCCCCGCCTTCGTCTCGATTCCCGTGGACGACTGGGACCGCCCGTGCGCGCAGCCGGCTGCGCGTGAGGTCAGCCGGCGCATGGCGGGCGATCCGCAGCTGCTCAAGCTCGCCGCCGTGCGCCTGAGCCGGGCGCGCAGGCCGGTCATCGTCGTCGGCGCATCGGTGGCCCGCGACGAGGCCTGGGACGAAGCCGTTGCTCTGGCGGAGCTGCATCAAGCCGCAGTCTGGGTGAGCCCCATGTCGGCACGCAATAGCTTTCCGGAGGACCACCCCCTGTTCGCAGGTTTCCTTCCCGCGGATCGCGCAGCCATCGTCGCGCGCCTCCGCGGTGCCGATCTCATCGTGGCGCTGGGGGCGCCGGTGTTCACCTATCACGTGGAAGGTCACGGTCCGCACATCCCGGAGGACGCCACCCTGGTGCAGCTGACCGACGATCCCGGTGCGGCCTCCTGGTCCCCCGTCGGCACCTCCATCGTCACGAATTTGAAGCTCGGCATCGCCGCGCTGCTCGAGTCGCAGCCGGCCGCTCCTCGCGCGCCGCCCTCCATCCCGGCGCGGCCGGCGCGCATTGCCCGAGGCCGCTTGAGCGACCGCTACCTGCTGCAGCAAATCGCCGCGCTGCGCCCCGCCGGCAGCATCGTCGTCGAAGAGGCCCCCAGCAGCCGCGGACCCATGCACGACCACCTGCCCATCCTTGAACGCAATACCTTTCACACCTGCGCCAGCGGCGGTCTCGGCCACGGTCTGCCTGCATCCGTGGGAGTCGCCCTTGCGCGGCCGGACCGCAAGGTCATCGCCTTGCTGGGAGACGGGTCCGCCATGTACTCGATTCAGGGATTGTGGAGCGCCGCCGAACTGAAGCTCCCTGTCGCCTTCATCATCGTCAACAACGGAAGCTATCGCGCGCTCGAAGAGTTCGGTTCGCACTTCCACATCGATACGCTGCCCGGGGTGCGGCTGCCGCATCTCGACTTCTGCGCGCTGGCCTACGCCCAGGGTGTCTTGTCGAAGCGCGTCGAGCGCTGCGAGGATCTGGATGCCGCCCTGGCCGAGCTGTTTGCGGCGGACGTCCCGATGCTGCTCGAGGTTCGCGTCTAGTCCGCGACGCCGAGCGTCCAGCCGCCGTCGATCGAAATTTGCTGACCCGTCAAATACGCGGAGGCCGGCGATGCAAGGAACAGCGCCAGGCCCTTGATGTCCTCGGGAAATCCCACGCGATGCATGGGAATCAGCTTGCTCATCGCTTCCTGCACCTGCGGCTGTTTCGCATGGCCGCCGCCGATATTGGTGACGAAGAATCCCGGCGCGATGGCATTGACCGTGATCCGGTCGGCGGCCAGCTCCTGTGCCACCTGACGCATGAGATGGGCCGCGCCCGCCTTGGCCGTCATGTACGCGGAGCCGATCGCAGGCTCGCATTGATAAGCCGCGACCGAGGTGGTGACGATCATGCGGCCCGATCGCTGCGGACGCATCAGGCGGGCGCCGGCGCGCAGCGTCGCGAAGATGCCGTTGAGGTTGATGTCGAGCGCACGATTCCAGCGTTCATCCGTGTAGTTCTCGAGGGCGCCTTCGGGATTGCGCGGCCGCTGCGAGCCGGACCAACTGCCCACGAAGCCCGGTCCGGGATCGATGCCGGCATTGGCGAACACCACATCGAGGCGCCCGTGCGCCGCCACCGCGTCATTGAAGGCGCGGTCGATCGCGGGGTGATCGCGAACGTCGACCACTTCGCCCCGAACCGCCATTCCGAGGCTCGTGAGCCGCCGGGTTTCTTGATCGATGCGGCCGGCGTCGACATCGAGAATCGTCACCCGCGCGCCGTTCTCCGCCAGCGCTTCGGCGTAGCCCAATCCCAGGCCGCTTGCGCCTCCCGTCACGATCACGCCCAGGCCCTCGACCTTGAACAGTTCGCCGATTTTCAAGTGCCGCTCCCGTTCGATCCCACATCGACCAGTATTTTCAGGCCCTCCTGCCGGCGCAGCCGCTCCAGGCCCCGCTCCAACAAACTCTCGAATGGAATCGTTTCCACCCACTCATCGAGCGGGTAGCATCCCCGCGCCATCGCGTCGATGACGCTTGGAAAGGCGTGCACCGACATGGCGACTCCGGTGAGGTTCACCTCGGGCATCAGCAGATCGAAGGGAGGTATCACCACCGGCCGGTGATGGATGGCGACGACCACGGCGGTGCCGTCGACGCGCGTGCCGTGCAGCATGGCGTTGAACGATGCGGGCACTCCGGCGGCATCCACCGATGCATGCGCCCCGCGGCCCCGGGTCAAGTCGCGGATGGCCGCAATCGGATCGCAATCCCCCGGGTCGAGAGTCGCGTGCGCGCCGAGGCGCTCGAGCACCCCACGCCTGAGCGGCGAGGGATCGACCATGATGACCTCGATGCCGCGCGCCTTGAGCGTAAGGTACACACCGATGCCGATGGGTCCCGCGCCGTGAATCGCCACGGTCTGCCCTGCCTCGACCCGGCAGCGATTCGCGGTGTGCCAGGCCACGGCGAGCGGCTCGATGACCGCTCCCTGTGCGGGCGTCATCCCGGGCGGGAGTCGATGCGCCATTCGGCGGCGCACGACGGTGTATTCGGCGAGGCCTCCGCTCGATCGGTTGTAGCCGTGCAGCGCCAGGCTGGGACAATGATTGTACTGCCCTGCCTTACACCAGCCGCAGCGGCCGCAGGTTTCGAGCGGTTCGACCGCGACGAGATCTCCGCGCGACAGGTCCTCGACCCCTGCACCTAAGGACACCACCTCGCCGCACAATTCGTGGCCGAGTATGACGGGGTTCTGGACGCCGGTCAGAGGGTGGGGCGTGGTGCGCGTGGTGATCGGTCCGTCGTAGTACTCATGCAGGTCGCTGCCGCAGATGCCGTTGTAGATGACGCGCAATTTGACATCGCCCGGGCCGGGCTCGGGTTCGGGGACCGATTCCAGCCTCAGGTCGCGAGGACCGTAAAAAACCGCAGCGCGCATAGCTTCTCCCCGGGATGCCCTATGGGACCCGAGCCGGGCATGGCTCACTCAACCAACCACGCAATCTGACTCAACCCGCAAGGAATATCGACACGCAGATATTGCGCGACCCGGCTACGGTCCCGATCTTCGCCTACTGCAATCCACTTTCATTTTTCAGTTGCCGAAGATCTCTTTCAAACTGATCCGCCATCGCGTACGTATAGATTCGCGTAATGTCACCGTTGTTCTGCAGATCCACCAGCTTGCGCAAATCGCTCTGCCGCTCCTTCCAGGTTAGCCCGTCCGTAAACAACAGCAACGCGGTGTCAGCGCGTTTGGCGCCAATGATAGTGTGAATGTCGCCCAGAATATCCGTCATTTTGGAACCTGTGGCGCCATACCCCTTCGATTCGACCAAGATACGCGCCGCCGTTTTCGACGGGATCGCAAAATCGCATTTCGCCGTCGTTCCACGCGGTCCGCTGAATGTGCAGCGCGCTTCATAGCTCTCTCCAAATACCTTCTTAATGATGTGCTCCGCGAAGTCTTCCACATCCCTGCCGCGGCGTTGCCCGGAGATCGCACTCCCCCTGCCACTTCTCAACCGTTCCACTAATACATCGCTCCAGTGCGGTTTCCGATTCGCTTCGCCGGCCATGGCCTCCAATAATCCGAGGCGCTGCAGATCTGACAGAAAACCAACGCCATCCGCGCGATACGATCTGACCCCGATGCCGGCACTGCCGCGCGCGCCGTGCAACTGGGCGGTGAACTGGTCCTTGGATAGACCCATGAATAGGCGACATATCAAAATACCCTCGTCGAAGTTCTCATCCAAGAGGGCTGCGACGTCCTCAATCGAGTAGGCGGCTTTGGCAGGTAATGATCGGAGCTGCGCGATCACGTGTATGGCCGTGTCGTCCATCCAGTCGACTTCCAAATGCCGCAGGCTGCCGAGAATATCCTCCAGCTTTTGGCTGACGACCTGCACTATTGCCCGACAATGAGGTATTCGCGAACTTGTGCGCGCTCGACGCGGCGATGGGTGCCGAAATGATAGCGGTGGGGTTTTTCAAAAGCGCTCACTCGAGACTTGTAGCGCCGTAAAAGATCCTCGAGAACCTCTCGGTCCGGATAGCCGTTCGAACTGTACGACAGCACGATTTTGCTGTGACGATACAGTCGAAACAATCGGTCAAAGGCATCGACGGCCGTTTTACGCGATCCGAAGGGTGAATGCGGCTTTTCGATCTTCTTGACCTTCGTGTCCTTCATGATGCGGACACCGCGCCAGTAACATGACAACCCTTCGAGGAAATGGTAGCGCTTCATATAACAGTTATCGTCCGATCGCGGTACATAGGGGGGATCCAAGTAAACCAGATCGACGCCGGTCGGCCTTAGGCTGAACACATCGGCCCGTTTGACCGCATGCCGTTTGCCGTTATCAAAAACCACTTTGTTGAATATCTCCACTTGTTCCGAAAAGTGTTCCTCCATGCTCAGACGAAGATCCCGGCGTCCGTCGTCGTAGCGGGACAGATCTCCCGAAATGGTAAATACCCCCCGCGGCTGCTTCTTCAAACACGACCGTATCAAAGCGGCCTTGGCCAAGGCTCGCTGATGATGGTGCGCCAGTCCGTCGATATTTGCGCAGACCCGATCCAGGAATTTCAAATCGCTGTTCTCATAAAAGACACCGTCAAATGTCCTTTCGATGAAATGGGGTCCTTTGCCGCGCAGCGCCAGAAGCCGCCGCAAGGCACCGTCATCAATGCGATGTTCACTATTGCCGACCGTGGCGCTTGCCAGGATTGAAGGGAAGTTCAGGAAGTCGGACGCAATCACCTGCTTGCCCATCGTCTTGAGCAAATACGCGACGCTGCCGCTCCCCGTAAACGGATCGGCTGCCGTCTCGAAATCAAGGCCGCGCAAGACGCCGTGAATCCACGGCAAGAGACGGTGTTTGGATCCCATGTAGCGCAGCTCGGGATACTCGCGCGCCTGCTCAGGAAGCGGGATCTGCGCAAAGGCCTCGCGACTGTAGTCGAGCTCTACTCTCGGTTCTGATGGGGCAGGCGGGGTGTCGATGGTTCTCATTTCCTCTGGCACCGTTCGTCCGTCAGACCACAGAGCCACCGTCATTTTATCCAACAACTGGGTTTATGTACAGTATCCCGGCGCGTCCCGTGCGAAGCGATAACGCGCCCGATATCTCGGGAAAGGAAATTCTTCGTGAGCGGCGTGCAACAGGCGGCGCGTCCCGACGACGGCCGCGGCTTCAGGCGATTTTCTTGCGCCCGTGCAGCCGCCACACCAGTTCGGCTTCGCCGCGGCTCAATCCGAACTGTTGCGTCAGCCTGCCCGAATCGGCGCCGCGGCGCGCGGAATTGATGGCTGACTCGAAGGAGCGCACCGGCGATCGAAGCTCCACCCGCTCGATGCGCTCGGCCACGCCCGAACAATCGCTTTCCACGCGCTTCACCCGCCGCCCGGTCTTCATGCTTATCGATGCCAGCAGCTCCAATTCGCGGCGCACATCCGAGAGGCTGGATTCGAGGGTGAGACAGCGGCTGCGCCAACCACGCATCGCCTGAATCGCGACCAGCGCCGAGGCAAAGCACAAGAATCCGAGGGTGGCGGCCGCCAGACCCAGGACCGTGGAGACATTCATGTTCATTTTATGCGTACTCGTCGATGAGAGATTTTGGAGGCCGCGGAGCCGGGGACTCCGTCTTGTCGCCCGCCTGCGGCGCGGGCTTGTCGGGTGGCTGCTTGTCGTCGCGCGGCGGCCCCTGCGAGCCGTCCCTGGAGGGCCGCTTATCGGCGATGGGGAGCGCGGGATACAGACCTGAATTGCTCAAGCGGTCAACTTCACTCATTGCGTGACCTCGCTCATTCCGTCTTGGGCGCCGGGGTCGGCTTCGGCGTCGCTTGCTGTTTGGTCAACACGGTATCGATGGCCGCGGGCGGCAATCGTTCGACCAGGCGATTGGCTGCGTTGCTCGACTCGGCGATGTCGACTCCGGGGGGCGTGACATTTTCCGGCGTCTGCTCGTTGGTGCGCACCGTCGTCGTCGCCCCGGGCAACACTTCCTCGAGCACCAGAATGACGACGCGCCGGTTCGCATTTCGCCCATCGCTCGTGTCGTTCGGCTGGCGCGGATGATACTGCCCGAAACCGACGATTTCGAGGCGCAGCGGATCAACCCCCTGCCGCGTGAATTGATGCACGACGCTGGCCGCACGGGCCGCCGACAACTCCCAGTTGGAGGGGAACAGCGCGGTCTTGATGGGCCGATCGTCGGTATGGCCCTCGACGCGAATCGGGTTGGGAAAGGGCTTGAGGACCTCCGCCAGCCGGTCGAGCACGGGTTCGGCCGCGGTCGTGAATTCCCCGGATCCGCTCGGAAACAGGATGTCGGCGTTGATCTCGATTTCCAGCCACATGTTTTCGCGCCGCACGGTCACCAGCTTGGCGTCGATCAACGACTGCATGGCATCCTGCACCTGACGCTGCATGCGTATCAGGGCTCCGGGCAGATCGGCGTTGTGCGCGCTCTCGTTCTTGCTCGGATCGCGCGGCGTGA
This sequence comes from uncultured Gammaproteobacteria bacterium, assembly GCA_963702735.1. Classification (GTDB taxonomy): domain Bacteria; phylum Pseudomonadota; class Gammaproteobacteria; order Steroidobacterales; family Steroidobacteraceae; genus Bog-1198. Next base: position 93,150 of record CAVPDW010000010.1, read on the forward strand.
GGTCGCCGTCCGGGGTCGACTTCTGGTCGTTCATCTTGATCAGCACGGTGGGCGTAATGCCGACCAGCGGCTTCTCGCCGCCCTTGCCGGGCTCCTTCTCCCCGAGATTCACGGGCCGCAGGGTTTTCGGCGCCCCGTTGAAGGCGGCGATCATCGAATCGGACAGAATGCGGAATTTTCCTTCGTTCACCGACGACATGGCATACATCACGGTGAACAGCGCGAACAGCAGCGTCACGAGGTCGCCGTAGGGGATCGCCCATGCTTCCGCGTTCACATGCTCCTCGTGTTTCTTCTTGCGCGCCATGACGTCCTGGTTAGTGGTTGAAGTACCCTTGCAGCTTCGACTCGATGTTGCGCGGATTCTCACCCTGTGCGATGGCGATGATGCCTTCGATCACCATGGTGCGTACCTGGGACTGATCGTGGATCACCGCCTTCAGCTTGTTGCCCATGGGCAGGAACAGAAGATTGGCGAAGGAAATGCCGTAGATGGTCGCGATGAAGGCCGCGGCGATGCCGTGGCCGAGCTTCGAGGGGTCGTTGAGATTCTGCATGACCGCCATCAAACCCATGACCGCGCCGATAATGCCGAGCGTCGGGGAATAGACCCCCATGGCCTCGAACACCTTGGCTGCCTGGGTGTCGAAATGCTCCATGGCGTCCAGTTCGATTTCCATGCTGGAGCGGATGGCGTCGGGCTCGCCGCCGTCGACCAGCGACTGCAGGCCCTTCTTCAGGAAATCGTCCTTCTCCGCTTCCACCGCCGACTCGAGGCCGAGCAGTCCCTGCTTACGCGCGATGTTGCTCCACTCGACTATTTTCTCGATCATCGCCGCCGGGTTGTTCGCGGGCGGCTTGAATACCCAGGAGACGATCTTCCAGGCGCGAATGAAGGTCGCCAACGGCGTCTGCACCAGGCTCGCGGCAAATGTTCCCACCACCACGATCACGAACGCCGCGCTGCCCACCAGGGCGCCCGCGCTGCTGCCCTTCAAGATCGCACCCCCGATGATGGCGATCAGGCCGAGCACGACCCCGATGATGCTCAAGATATCCATGGCTTAGGCCGGCTCGAGCCACTCCGCGAGCCGTGCGCGCAGGCGCACCAGCGCCTGGCCGTGAATCTGGCAGACGCGGGATTCGGATACTTCGAGAACTTCGCCGATCTCGCGCAGATTCATGTCTTCGTCGTAGTACAGGGACAGCACCAGTTTTTCGCGCTCCGGCAGCATATCGATGGCGGCGGCCATCGCATCGCGAAAGCCTGCGTCCTCGATGTGGTCGAAGGGGCCCGGCCGGTCGTCGCGGGCGTGATCCGCGGGACTCGATTCATCGTCGCTCGACCCCATCTGGTCGAAGCTGAACAGGCGGCAGCTGGCCGCGTCCTGGACCAACTTGTGGTATTCCTCGATGCTCACGCCGAGCCCCTCTGCGATGTCGGTCGGGCTCGCATCCTGTCCCTTGGCGTTTTCGATCTTGCGCACCACGTCGGCCATCTCGCGCATGTTTCGATGCACCGATCGCGGAGTCCAATCGGATTTGCGCACTTCGTCGAGCATGGCGCCGCGAATCCGAATGCCCGCATAGGTTTCGAAATTGGCGCCCTTGGTGGCCGAGTAATTCTTCGCCGCATCCAACAGGCCGATCATGCCGGACTGGATTAAATCGTCGACTTCCACGTTGGGCGGCATTCGGCTGACCAGGTGGTAGGCAATGCGTTTGACCAAATCGGCATGTCTGAAGACCAATTCTTGCTGCGGCACCTGATCGACCGGGACGTCGTCGTCCGCAATCGGTTTCGGGCCGCGTTTCTGCGTGTTCGAGTACTGTGTGCTTGCTCTCATTGCAATACCGTCGAAGGGCCCATCCGGGCCCCTACCATGCGCTCGACAAAGAACTCAAGGTGACCTCGTGCTCCCTGGGGCACAGACCACTTATCGGCTTTCGAAGCCAGATTCTTGAGGGCAATGGACGAAATACACGCGGGGAATGCGTCGACCACGGCGGTCTGCCGCTGCACTGCACGCCGCAGGTAATCGTCAAACGGTACCGAACCTGCAAATTCCAGCGTCACATTGAGAAACCGGTCACAGACCCGCTCGATTTTCTGGAACAGGTCGGGACCCTCTCCGGAGCGGCGTGTTTGGTTGGCCAGGATTTGGAAGCGCTGCACGCCGTAGTCACGGCTCATCACCTTGATCAGCGCATAGGCGTCGGTAATGGATGCGGGCTCGTCGCACACGACGACCACCACGTGATGCGCCGCCTGGGTGAAGGTCGTCACACTGTCGCCCAGGCCTGCCGCGGTATCCACGACCAGAACCTCGACGCGGTGATACAGGTCGCTGAACGCCCTGATGATGCCGGCGTGCTCCGCCTCGGAGAGGTTCGCCATGTGCTTCATGCCGGAGGCGGCCGGCACGATTTGCAGGCCGTGCGGCCCGGTGACGATGGCATCCTCCAGCGTGCACTGGCCCTTGATCACGTGCCCCAGGTTGTACCGGGTATGCAGTCCGAGCAGCACGTCGACATTGGCGAGGCCGAAGTCGGCATCGACCAGCATCACGTCCCGGCCCTGCGCGGCGATGGACACGGCGAGATTGGCGGACACGGTGGTCTTGCCGACCCCTCCCTTGCCGCCGGTGACGGCAATCACCTTGACCGGGCGCGAGGAATTGAGTTCGGCCAGCGCTTCCGCTTGCGCGCGCGATAGTCGGGTATCAGACATGGGCGGATCCTCGGCCGAAGTTGCGGGCAAGATAGGCTTCGTCGCGCACGATCGGTCTGCCTTCCTTCAACGAGAGCGCGGCGCGGATCAGCGACACTCGCTTTTGATGCGCCGCATGCATGTCCTCCGGCACACGCTGCCCGTCGCACACATAGGCGATCTTCATCCGATGGCGCAGGGTGGTGGAAATTACCGCGCCCAAGCTCGCCGCCTCGTCCACTTTGGTGAGGATGCAGGCCACGGGGTTCAGCGGCGCGAACGCCTGCACGATCTCGTCGAGCGCATGCCCCTCGCTCTGGGCCGGCAGCGCCAGCAAGATTCGGGCGCGCGGTGCCCCCTGCTTGAGCACCGCCAGCTGCGTAGGCAGACGCGTGTCCCGCGTACCCATGCCGGCGGTGTCGATGAGAATCAATTTCTTCGATTTGAGCCGTTCCAGCAACCCGGCTAATTCCTTGCCGCTGTTGGCCACGTGCATCGGGGCGCCTAGAACCCGCGCATACGTCATCAGCTGGTCGCGTGCGCCGATTCGGTAGCTGTCGGTGCTGACCAGCGCCAGATCCTTTGCCCCGTGCCGCATGCACCAGCGCGCAGCGAGCTTCGCGATGGTCGTCGTCTTGCCGGCTCCGGTCGGGCCGACGACCGCCATGATGCCGCCGCTGACGCTGGCAAGATCGTCCACCACCGGCAGATGCTTGACCAGCAGCGCCATCGGAATGTGCGAGGGGTCCTGCAACGAGGTGCGCTGCGGCGAGAGTTTTGCCAGCGCGCCGGCCACGTCCGGCGCGATGCCCATGGCCGAGAGCTCTTCCAGCACGCGCGCCTTCAAAGGCTCGCGCAGGCGCTTGTCGCTCCACGTCATGCCGGCGAGCCCTGACTCGAGCATCTGGCGCATATCCTTCAATTCGCGCTGCATGGACGCGTAACCTGCGTCCGTCCGCGCAGGCTGCGCCGGCGCTGCCGGCTTGGTCGCGGCGGCGCTGCGAACGGCAGGCGATGAGTCTTGCAGCACCGCGGCCACGGGCAGCGAGGACATCGTCAGCCGTTGAAAATGCGCGGGAATGAGTTTCGGCCGCGACGCTCGCTGCGCCGCTTGATCCTGCGCCACCCTGGGCTGCGCCCGCGATACCGCCGGTGCAGGGGCAGGCGCCGGTGCCGGCGCCGGCGCAGTCACCGAAGACCGTTGACGGTTCGCCTCGGCGAACAGCGCTTCGTCATAGTCGACCGCGGCGATCACCTCGATGCCCTCATCGCCGCGGCGGCTGGAGAGAATGACGGCATCCGCCCCCTGCTCCGCGCGCACCCGCGCAAGAGCTTCGCGCATGCTGGGTGCCGTGTAACGCTTAATCTTCATGACAACCTCCCAAAATCAAGCAAAATCAACGTCCGACCGCAGCGATCACGCGGATGCGGCGGTTCTCCGGTATCTCGTTGTAGGCAAGCACTGCGAGCGACGGCGTCGAGTGGCGCATCAACCGCGAAATCCACGGCCGAATTTTCGGCGCCACCAGCAGCACCGCGGGTTCGCCCGCGGCCTCCTGGCGCCGTGTGCTGTCCGCGAGCGAGGCCTGAATTCTGTCGGCGAGGCCGGGCTCGAATCCGGGCGAGGCGTCGCCGCCGCTTGCCATCGAATCCTGCAGCACCTGCTCGAGCCCGGGGTCCAAGGTGATGACGGGCAATTCCTGGCGCAGCCCGCTGATGTTCTGCACGATGCTGCGGCCGAGAGCGACGCGCACCGCGGCCACCAGCGACACCGGATCCTGATTCTTGGGCGCGAGCTCCGCCAGGGTCTCGCAGATGGTGCGCAAATTGCGGATGGGCACCCGCTCGAGCAGCAGGTACTGCAGCACCTTGACGACGACGCTCATCGGCAGCAGCTTCGGCACCAGGTCTTCGATCAGCTTCGGCGCACTCCGGCCCAAGCGGTTGAGCAATTGCTGCACTTCCTCGTGTCCGAGCAGCTCGTGCGCGTGGGATTGCAGCAGGTGGCTCAGGTGGGTCGCGATGACGCTGCTCGCGTCCACCACGGTATAGCCCTGCGCCTGCGCCTGCTCGCGCCGCGACTTTTCCACCCATACGGCATCCAAACCGAAGGCAGGGTCCTTGGTCGCGGACCCCGGCAGCGTGCCCGAAACCTGGCCGGGATTGATGGCGAGCTCGCGGTCCGGGAATACCTCGGACTCCCCCACCGGCGCCCCGAGGATGGTGATGCGGTAGGAATTGGGGCCGAGCTCCAGGTTGTCTCGAATGTGCACGGCCTGCACCAGGAAGCCGAGCTCCTCCGACAGCTTCTTGCGCACGCCCTTGATGCGGCCCATCAGCTCGCCGCCCTGGTTCTTGTCGACCAGCGGAATCAGCCGGTAGCCGACTTCGAGCCCGATGAGATCGACGGGCTCGACGTCATCCCAGGACAATTCCTTGTTCTCGGCGGGAGCCGCCGCCGCCGCCGCGGGAGCCGCCGCCGCCGCCTTTTCAGCGGCCTTGCGCTTGCTCAGGAAGTAGGCGCCTGCTGCGCATGCGGCCGCCATGCCCAGGAAGACGACGTTCGGCATTCCCGGAATGATGCCGAGCAGGGTCAGTATGCCGCTGGTGACTCCCAAAGCCTTGGGCTGGCCCAAAACCTGCGTCATGATCTGCTGGCTCATGTCGTGCGGCCGGGACACTCGCGTGACCAGGATGGCGACCGCGACCGACAAGAGCAGAGCGGGAATCTGCGCCACCAGGCCGTCGCCGATGGTCAGCAGCGCATAGGTGCGGCCGGCGTCCGCCAGCGACATGCCGTGCTGCGCCGCTCCGATGATGGTTCCGCCGAAAAGATTGATGAACACGACCAATATGCCGGCGATGGCGTCGCCGCGAACGAACTTGCTGGCGCCGTCCATGGCGCCGTAGAAGTCGGCCTCCTCGCGCACTTCCTGCCGCCGCACGATGGCTTCGGCCTGGGTGATGATTCCCGCGTTCAGGTCGGCGTCGATCGCCATCTGCCGGCCGGGCATGGCGTCCAAGGTGAAGCGTGCGCTCACCTCCGAGATGCGGCCCGCGCCCTTCGTGATCACGACGAAATTGATGATGACGAGCACGACGAACACGACCATGCCGACTGCGTAGTTGCCGCCCACCACGAACTGGCCGAAGGCGGCGATGACGTGTCCCGCGGCATGCGATCCGGTGTGGCCGTTCATCAGCACGATGCGCGTCGAGGCGACGTTCAATCCCAGGCGCAGGAGCGTGGCGCCCAACAGCACCGTGGGGAAGGTGGCGAACTCGAGCGCCCGGCGCACGTAGATCACGGCCAGAAGAATCATGATCGACAGCGAAATGTTGAAGGTGAAGAAGACGTCCAGCAGGAACGCGGGCAGCGGCAGCACCATCATGGCGAGAACCACCATGACCAGCAGCGGCACGCCCAGGCCGTTGCGGGCGAATTCTCCGAAGGTCGCTACGGTGGCGCGCGCGCTCATGCGCCGCCCTCGTACTCGTCGCCAACCTGCGGGTTCGGCCGCGCGACCCTGGCGGCCAGGGTCGGATTCAAGGTGCGTACCCTGAATATGTAGGAGAGAACCTGGGCCACCGCCACGTACAGGCCGGCGGGGATTTCCTTGTTCAAGTCGGTCGAGCGGTACAGCGCGCGCGCCAGTTTCGGCGACTCGAACACGGGTACTCGGTGCTCAGCGGCGATGCGGCGGATGTTCTGCGCGACCAGATCCACGCCCTTCGCGAGCACGCGCGGCGCGCGCATCTTCGTCGGATCGTACTTGAGCGCCACGGCGAAGTGGGTCGGGTTGACGATCACCACGTCCGCGGTGGGGACCTTGTGCATCATGCGCCGCCGCGCGATCGCCTGCTGCAGCTGGCGGATGCGCTGCTTGGTCTCGGGGCGGCCGTCCGATTCCTTGGCTTCGTCGCGCAATTCCTGGCGCGTCATGCGCAGTGCCGCCTTGAACTGAAACAATTGCAGCGGAACGTCAACCATGGCCACCAGAGCGAGCGAGGAGCACAGCCAGACGAAGGCCCAGCTCACCAATCCCGCGCCGCGGCCGATCGCCGCGTGAGTCTCCATGTGTCCGAGCGCCAGCACGTCGCCGAAGATCGCGGAAACGACGACGGCGCAAACGCCGCCGACGGCCGCGCATTTGAGCAAAGCCTTGCCGAGCTCGGAGAGGCCGCGCAGGCCGAACAGACGCTTCATGCCCGCGAGCGGACTCAGGCGCGTAAAATCCGGAACCATGGCCTGCGCGCTGAAATTCCAGCCGCCGAGGGCGACCGCGGCCAGCAGGACCAGGGCGATCAGGGCGCCGAACACCGGCAGCAGAACGGTGAGCGCGCTGATGCAGGCGTCGCCCAGGTGGGCGAACATGCTGTCCGGATCGCGCAAGCTGTCTGCGTCGATGGCAAGGCCGTGGCGCATCATCTGCGACATGCGGGCCGACAGCGTACCGCCCACCGCGATCAGCGCCGCGCTGCCTCCGATCATGGTGGCGAAATTGGTAAGCTCGCGCGAGCGAGGCACCTGGCCCCGCTCACGCGCGTCTTGTAGGCGTTTTTGCGACGGCTCTTCAGTGCGCTCGCCGCCGGTTTCGGCTTCGGCCGCCATCAATGCGCTCCCGCGGCCGGCGCGCGCACGAGGTCGGCGGCGGCGCCCAGCGCGCTGTCGATGAGGCTCGTGATGCCTGCCATGATTCCGTCGAGGCCGACGATGAGCACGAAAAATCCGCACAGCAGGGTGATGGTGAATCCGATGCCGAACAGGTTGAGCTGCGGCGCGGCGCGGGTGACCACGCCCAGCGCCAGATTGACGATCACGAGCGCGATCACCGCGGGCAGCGCGATCAGCAGGCCCGATTCAAACACATGCGCGCCCCACATGACCACGGACAGCAGGAAGTCCTTGCCGATGGGCGCGGCCCCGATGGGGAGGGTGTGAAAGCTCTCTGCGAGCACGCCGAGCAGCACCAAGTGGCCGTTGATCGCGAGGTAGGTGAGGATGCCGATGATCATGAACATCTGGCCGATCACCGTGGTCTGGGCGCCGCGCTGCGGATCGACCAGGGTTGCGAACCCCAAGCCCATGGTCAGGGAAATCGTCTGGCCCGCGAAGGTCAGCGCTTCGAATGCGAGCTGCACCACCATGCCGACGGAGACGCCGATCAACACCTCCTGCGCGCCCGCGAGCAATCCCGCGCCCGAGAAAATCGACAGCCCCGCGGGCACCTGCACCAGAGGCGCCATCAGAAATGCCAGCGCCACCGACATCACGATCTTGATCAGGCGCGGTATGGTGTTCTCGCTCGCGATGGGAGCGGCCAGGACGAACCCGCCCACCCGCAGCGCCGGCCACCACAATCGGCCCACCCACGTGGACACATCTGCGGCATTGAGAACGACCGGTTGCACGCGTTTACCCGATCACCGAAGGAATGCTGGTGTACAGATCGCGCGTGAAATCGGTCAGCACGCGCAGAATCCAGGGTCCCGCGGCGAACAAGGTCAGCACCAGCAGGAGCAGTTTCGGAATGAAGCTCAACGTGGATTCGTTTATTTGAGTCGCCGCCTGCAGCATGCCGATGACCAGGCCTGCGATGAGCGCAATCAGGAGCAGGGGCGCCGCCACCATCGCGGTGACCAGCAGCATGCGGTGCGCCAGATCCATGACGGTCTCGGGGGTCATTGGTGAAAGCTCGCGGCGAGAGTGCCCATGAGCAGTGTCCAGCCGTCCACCACGACGAACAGCATTATCTTGAACGGCAGCGACACCAGAACGGGAGACAGCATCATCATGCCCATCGACATCAGCACGCTGGCCACGACCAGATCGATGACGAGGAAGGGAATGAACACCATGAAGCCGATCTGAAATGCGGTCTTCAATTCGCTGGTCATGAAAGTAGGAATCAACACCGAGAGCGGGACATCGTCGGGAGTCGCGAATTGCGGCTTGCCGGACAGCTTCGAAAACAACTGCAGGTCGTTTTCGCGGGTCTGCGCCAGCATGAACTTCTTCAGCGGCTGCACGCTTCGATCCAAGGCCACCTCGCCGGCCAATTGACCGTCGAGATAAGGCTTGATGCCGTTGGCGTACGACTGCTCGACGGCCGTGCTCATGACGAAGAAGGTCATGAACAGCGCAAGACCGGTGAGTATTTGGTTCGAGGGAGTCGTCGCCATGCCGAGCGCCTGCCGCAGAATCGACAGCACGATGATGATGCGGGTGAACGCCGTCATCGCCAGCAGTATCGCGGGCAGCAGCGTCAGCACCGTCATCAGGATCAGCACTTGGAACGTCAGCGAGTAGGTTTGCGCCCCGTCGGCAGCTGTCTTGATGGCGACCGCCGGCAGCGCGACCTGCGCCGTGGCCGCATGAGGCAGCAGCAGCATCGCGGGCAGCAGCAGGGCGGCCAGCGCAATCGGGAGCCTGCGGTCAAGAATCCTGCTCATGCGGAGCCGCCCGGCCGCTTCATGAATTCCCGCAGGCGCAGGGCGAACGCCGGCGCGGCGGGGCCGCCCTTGAGCACAATGGGCGCGGCCAGCGGGGTGAGCGGCACCAATCCAGAGGCACCGACACCGATGAGCACCTGCGATTCGCCGACGCGCACCAGCACGATGCGCTCCCTCGGTCCCACGCTCAGCTGATCGATGACGGCGATCTCACCGGCGCCGCGGGGGCCGGCGAGCTTCAGCCGCTTCATCATCCAGCTGATGGCCAGGATCAGCGCGACGATGGCGATCAAGCTCAAGGTGAGCTGCGCCATGCTGCCCACGGAGAGGGGCGAGGCGGGTTGCACCATCCCCGTCATTTGGCGTGCTCCATCCTTTCGGTCGCGCTCACCACCTCCGTCAATCGGATGCCGAACTTCTCGTTGACCACCACGACTTCACCGCGGGCGATGCGTACTCCGTTCACCAGCACGTCAAGCGGCTCGCCGGCGAGACGATCGAGCTCGATGACCGAGCCCGGTGCGAGCTGCAGGAGGTCGCGCACGGGTATGCGCGCGCGCCCCACCTCCAACGCCAGCGTAACCGCGACGTCGAGGATCAGATTCAAATTCATTTCATGGCCGCCCGCGCCGGCGCCATTGGGCCCTAGGTCGCCGAATTGCGCGCGCGCGACCGCGGCGTTCTTGGGATCGGGTGTGCTCATGTGGAGCCTCCTGGAAGAATCTTGAGTGCATTGCGCCCCTGCGAGACGCCGAAGCGTCCGCGATACAGCGGCACATCGCCCGCCAGCAGGGTTGCCTGCTGAGGAGCTTCGATGGGAATGATGTCGCCCGGGGCGAGCCGCACCAGTTCGCGCAGGCTGATTTGCGTCTCGGCGAGGATCGCACGGGTATCGAGTTCGGCGTCCTTGAGCCCCAAGGTGAGCGCGGGCGCCCATGCTTCCTGCTTGCGCACCGTCGATTGGCCGCCTGCGGCGGCGAGCGTCTCGCGCACCGGCGCGAGCAGCGCCTCAGGCAGAAACCAATCGATGCCGCCGCTGCGCGCGCCGAATTCCACCGTGAACTTGACGACCAGGAGCGATTCATTGGGGGCGCCCAGCTGCACCAATCGCGGATTGGTTTCCTGCTTGACGAGTTCGAGTTCGACCGGCGTCACCGGCGCCCAGGCGGCCGTCAAATCCGCGGCGAAACTGCGCAGCAACAGCGACAGGAAGCGCTGCGCGGCCGGGGCGACTGCGGCCTGCGCGTCGTTGATGGCCCGGCCCGATCCGCCGAAGAAGCCGTCCAGCAGCGTCAGCAGCAGGCTGGGCTCGACGCTGACGAAGGCAAAGCCGGGAAGCGGCTTGAGCCGCACCACGACCAAACTGCCCGGCACCGGCAGGGCTGCCTGCACATCCCCGCTCTTGGCCGACTCCAGCGACTTGAACTGCATGATGGCCTCGCGGCTCAGCAATACCGACAGGGACGCTCCCGCGCGCTCGGCGAAGCTCTTGCTGACCACTTCCAGGAGCGGCAACTGCATGCGATTGATGCGCTGCGCCGTGAAGTCGTAGGGCCGTACCGCCTCGGTGCCGCTCTTTTCAAGCAGCGCCGACACTTCTTCGTCGGAGATGGCGGCGGCTGGCGGAGCCTCGGCCACTACTGCACCACGAAGCTGGTGAACAGGACATCGTCCACATCCGGACTGCCTTCCTTCTTCTGCACCGCGCGTACCTCTGCAAGCGCTTCCTGGCGGAGCTTTTCCTTGCCCTCCCGCGACATCATCGACTGATAGTTCCGATTGCTCATGAGCAGCAGTAAGTTGTTGCGGATCAAGGGGATGTTCTTTTGTACGCTGTCGATGGCCTTCTGGTCGTGGGCCATGACTTCCATGGTGATCTGCAGGAAGCGCACCACGGAACCATCCTCGAAATTGACCACGAGGGGCGGGTCGATGGCGTAGTACAAGGTGTTCTTGGCGGCACCTCCCTCCTCGCCCTTGGCGGCGACAACCACCGGCACGATGGCCTTGATCTTGCCGTCCTTGTCCAATTGCAGGTCCGGGAGCGGGTGCAGCTTCGCATTGACGAAGCCGCCGATCACCACGGCGAGCAAGGTCAAAACGAAGATGCCGGCCCCGTTCACGAGGGTGGCCATGAAACCGCCGGATTTCTTCGGCGGAGGAGGAGTCGCGTCGTCGGCTGAATCGGCCATGGAGATTTCCTAGCGCGGGCACATGCCGCACGAGGAATCGAGCAAGTTCTATGCCAGAGACTGCCGAATGCCTATTATCTTTATATTTCAGCGCCTTACGCTGCTCCATGCCGGTCCTCCACAGGACCGGCACCGGCCGGTGCCGGTAAATTGACGCTTACGATCGTCGCCTTTAGTGCAGGTCGCCGGCTCTTCCGCCTACCAGATGTTGACGCGCTTCTCCGGCGGCAGGTACATCTTGTCGCCCTCCTTGACCCCGAACGCCGAGTAGAAGCCCTCCTGATTGACCACCGGCGCGGTGCCCCGCACTGCGGCCGGTGAATGCGGATCGGTCTTGATCCTCTGAATGGCCTCCGCCTCGCGCTCCTTGCCGCGCCACACCTGCACCCAACCCAGGTACATCCGCTGTTCGCCGGTCAGGCCGTCGATGACCGGCGCAGGCTTGCCCGCCAGCGATAGGCGGTAGGCCTTGTACGCGATCGCGAGCCCGGAGTTGTCGCCGATGTTCTCACCCAGCGTCAGCTCGCCGTTGACGTGGTAGCCCGGCACAGGCTCGTAGGCGCTGTATTGGGCGACCAGGGCGCGCGTCTTGGCCCTGAATTTCTCGTGATCCTCCGGGGTGAACCAATCGTGCAGGTTGCCGTCCGCATCGTACTGGCTGCCCTGATCGTCGAAGCCGTGACTCATTTCGTGGCCGATGACGGCGACGATGCCGCCGTAGTTGACCGCATCGTCGGCCTGCACGTTGAAGAAGGGCGGCTGCAGGATGGCGGCGGGGAACACGATCTCATTCATCCGCGGGTTGTAGTAGGCGTTGATGGTCTGCGGCGTCATGCCCCACTCGGTTCTATCCACGGGCTTGCCCAGCTTGTTGAGATTGCGCCGATACTCGAATTCCCGCGCGCGCACCACGTTTCCCCACAGGTCGCCGCGCGATATCTTGAGCGTTCCGTAGTCGCGCCACTTGTCCGGATAGCCGATCTTCGTCACGAGCTTGGCGAGCTTCGCCTGCGCGCCCTTCTTGGTCTCGGGGCTCATCCAATCCAGAGTCTCGATGTCGCGGCGATAGGCATCAAGCATGTTTCCGATGAGCCCTTCCATGCGCGCCTTGTTCTCGGGCGGGAAGTATTTCGCCACGTAGCGCTTGCCGAGAGCTTCGCCCAGCGCCTGGTCGATGAGCGAGATGCCGCGCTTCCACCGCGGTCGATTCTCCGGAATGCCGCTCAAAGTGGTTCCGGCAAACGCGAAGCCCTCGTCGACGTAGGCCTTGGACAAGTACGGCGCCGCGGCCGCCAGTACATGCCACTTGAAATAAGCCTTCCAGACCGGCAGCGGGGTTTCCGCCATCAGCTTGTCGAGGCCGCTGAAAAAACTCGGCTGATTGATGATCACCGCGTCGACTTTGCCGGAGATCTCGCCGGCGCGCAGATACCGCGACCAATCGTAGCCCGGCATCAGCTTCGGCAATTCGGCGATCGCGGTCTTGTTGTAGGTCTTGATGGGATCGCGGTTCTCCACCCGGGTCCACTGCATCCGCGCGAGCGCCGTTTCGAGCTCGAGAATGGCGGCGGCGTGCGACGATGAGCCCGCATCGCCCGCCATCCCCAACATCTTCGCCACGTGCGCCAGATACTTCGCGCGGGTGTCCTTGAGCTTGGCATCGTCCTTGAGGTAGTAGTCCCGATCGGGCATCCCCAACCCGCTCTGGCGCACGATCACCGCGTACCGCAGAGAATTCCTGGCGTCCTGATTGACGGAGAACGCATAGGGCGCCACTGCGCCGATGCGATTCAGATGCGCAATCAGCGCCGGAATGCCGCTCTTGCCCGAGATCGCGTCGATCGCCGCAAATTCCGCCCGCAGGGGTTTCATCCCCAACGACTCGAGCCGGGACGCGTCCATGAAGCTCGCGTACAGATCGCCGATTTTCTGCGCCTCGGCATCGGCAGCGCCCGCCCCGGCGAGGCCCTCGATGATTCCGCGCAGCTGCTCTTGGGTGAGATCGTCGAGGTGGGTGAAGGACCCGTAGGAGCCCTTGTCGGGCGGTATCTGAAAGCTGTCCAGCCACTTGCCGTTCAAGTGGCGGTACAAATCGTCCTGCGGGCGCACCGCATGATCCACGTACTGCAAATCGATGCCCGAAAGCATCGCCGCGCCGGGCGCGGACGAATCGGCGGCGGCGGCGCGATGAGCCGCGGCGCCGAACACCAGGAGCAGTACGCCTATGAGGAGAGACCGGTATCGCAACATTATCGACTCCTTCAAAATTTCAAAGAAACCCGCAGGCCCGGTGCGGCGTCGTCGAGGACCAGGCGCGCGCCGTGCAGTTTGGTGACCGCTGCCACCAGCGACAGGCCCAAACCCGAGCCCGGAAATTTTCGCGCCTCATCCAGCCGCACGCGGCGGCCGAGAACGATCTCCCGCTTATCCGCAGGAATGCCGGGACCGTTGTCTTCCACGATCACCTCCGGCTCGCTGCCCGAGCGCTTCAGCACCACCCGGATATGCCCCCCGTCGGGCGTGAACTTGATGGCGTTGTCCAGCAAATTCGCCAGCGCCTGGGCCAGCAGCTGCCGGCTGCCCTGCACCTGCGCCCCGGGGGAGACCGAGCTGTCCAATTGAATTCCGCGCTGTTCGCTGACCGGTGCGTACAGCTCGACCACGCTCGCGACGAGTTCCGACAGATCCACGGGCTCCCGCGCCACGGTACCGGTCTCGGCGAGCGCGATGCGCAGCAGCGCGTCCAAGGTGCTGCGCATGCGATCCACCTCGGTGGTGACGCGTTCCAGCACGCGGCGTTCCGCCGAACCCGGCTTGAGCTGGGTCATCGCTCCCTCGGCGGTCGATTGCAGGCGATTGAGCGGGGTTCGCAGGTCGTGCGCTGCACTGTCGAGCACGGTGCGCATGCCGAGCGTGAGCTGCTCGATCTTGTCGAGCATGGTGTTGATCTCGCGCGCCAGGGTGTTGATTTCATCGTCCGCGTCGCGTACCGGCAGGCGCTGCGACAGGTCGCCGCGCATGATTTGAGTGGCCACCGCCGAAATCGCACCCGCCTGCGCCAAAATGCGCCGGCCCATCCAAAAGCCGCCCCCAAGCCCCAGGAGCAGCGTCATCACCACCGCAGCGATCAGTCCTCTCATCATCAGATTCTTGACGTCCTGCCGCTCTTGCACGTCGTGGCCCACCAGCATCTGGTAGCCGCTCGGCAGCTTGAAATATTGCGCGCGCATTTCGTGCTCGCGGGTCTCGTCGCCGAACGGCACAGAAACCTTGAACATGAACCACTTGCCCTGGTTCGCGTCGATCTTCGGCCAGGCCGGCACGTTGCCCGCGACCGGGCGCAGCTGCGGATCCACCATCAAGTACACGGCCCCGCGGACGTCCTGATCCTGGGAACGCTGCTCCACCAACTCGATGAAATCGCCGCGCGACAGCACCAGCACTTGTTCCCGCAATCCCTGCACCTCGGCTTCGATGAGATTGTCGGTGCTGCCGTCGACCACGCGGGAGACTGCGAAATCGACCGCGCCCAGGAGCACGGCGGCGCCGCACGCGAATACGATCGAATAGACGATGGCGATGCGGAACGGCGAGGTATCGAGTACGCCGAGAAACCGTTGATCGGGGCCCACGGGCTGGGAGCCGGCTATTCGTCTTCGCGCAAGCTGTACCCTGCGCCGCGCACGGTGTGCAACAGGGGCTTGTCGAAATCCTTGTCGATCGCCTGGCGCAGGCGGCTTATGTGCACGTCGATCACGTTGGTCTGAGGATCGAAATGGTAGTCCCAGACCCCCTCCAGCAGCATGGTGCGCGTCACCACCTGGCCGCTGTGGCGCATCATGAATTCCAGCAACTGGAATTCGCGGGCGGTGAGCTCGATTTTCTTGCCGTTGCGCATGACCCGTCGGGTCATGCGGTCGAGTTCCAGATCGGCCAGCTTCAGCTTGGTATTGGCTTCCGCGCTGCCGTTCTCGCCGCGCCGCGCGAGCGCATCGATGCGCGCCAGCAACTCCGACATGTGATAGGGCTTGGTCAGGTAATCGTCGCCGCCGGCGCGAAGGCCGGTGATGCGGTCGTCGACGTCGCCGAGAGCGCTCAATATCAGTACCGGAATCTTGCGGCCCGTGGCGCGCAGCGATTGTACCAAGGCGAGCCCGTCCAGCTTCGGCAGCATCCGGTCGACGATGGCGAGATCGACCGCGATGGAGGAGGCAAGGTGCAGTCCCTCGAGGCCGTTTCCGGCGACATCGACCGAATGTCCCGCCTCGCGCAGCGCCTTGGCCAGATAGTCGCGCGCGATTTCGTCATCTTCAACGATCAAGATGTGCATGATGCTATCTTACAGACGTTGGACCCGCGTTTGTCGGCGCGATAGACTGGAATGAATGTCGCATCCGGCACGCACGACCGAAGGCCAATTTATGATGACCGATGCGATTTCGCAAACCCCCGCTGCCGGCGGTTGATGCTTGCTGCGCCGAAGCGCTGGTGCACCGCCGGCTGCCGTGCTTTTGGCGATGTGCTGGGCGGCGCGGGCCCTGCCCAAGGAGGAGCCCTTGTGGGAATACGGACTCGGCGTGGGCGCCGTGGCGTTCGAGGACTATCGCGGTTCAGACACGACGCACGTCTATCCCCTGCCCATACCCTATGTCGTGTACAACGGCAC
Source organism: uncultured Gammaproteobacteria bacterium (assembly GCA_963702735.1). Taxonomy (GTDB): domain Bacteria; phylum Pseudomonadota; class Gammaproteobacteria; order Steroidobacterales; family Steroidobacteraceae; genus Bog-1198. The sequence goes on from CAVPDW010000010.1 coordinate 109,171, forward strand.
GTTTCTCAAGGCGGATCGCGACGGGGTGCGCGGGACTCTGTTTCATCAGGATCTGGTCGAACTCAATCTCAGCGTGAATGCGACAACGCCGGTGCGCAATGACCGCGAGCGCAACGGCATGCCGGACCTGCGGCCCACCCTGGAGATCGGCCCCTCGCTGGATGTGCACTTGTTGCGAAGCGAGGATGGGCGGATCAAGTTCGATTTGCGCATGCCGCTGCGCGCGGCATTCACGGTCGAAGCCTCGCCCCGCATGATCGGCTGGACGTTCACACCGCGGTTCAATCTGGACGTCGCCGACCCCATCGGCCTCGCGGGCTGGCATTTGGGGCTGCTGGCCGGTCCGTTGTTCGCCGACCGCCGCTACAATGACTATTTCTACTCGGTCGCACCGCAGTATGCGACCGAGGCGCGGCCCGCAACCCAGGCCGTCGGCGGCTACGCCGGCACTCAGGCGCTGGCATCGATCTCCAAGCGCTTTGCTCGCTTCTGGGTCGGCGGCTACATGCGTTACGACACGCTTGCGGGCGCCGCCTTCCTCGACAGCCCGCTGGTCCAACGCAACAGCTATTGGTCGGCGGGATTCGGCATTTCATGGATGATTCGCAGGTCTTCGACCCTGGTCGAAGTTCCCGATTGAGGACCCGCACCCATGCTGCGACCCTTGAGGATCGCCTATGAGTATTTCGCGCTCTACAGCTCACTGACGCTGCTCGGGCTCATCTGCCTGTCGTGGTCGGTGTTCGCTCTGCCGCTTTTCTTTCTGCTGCCGCGCCGCCTGGGCACCGCGGTCGGCCGGCGCGGCATCATGTCCGGGTTCCGTATCTACGCATGGTCTCTATCGGTCACCCGTGCCTATCGCTTGGAATTGGCGGAGATCGATTCGCTCAAGTCGGGGCCGCCGCTGATACTGGCTCCGAATCATCCCTGTCTGATCGACGCGCTGCTGATTTTGACGCGACATCCGAACCTGGTCTGCGTGATGAAATCCGAGCTCATGAGAAATGTGTTTCTCGGATCCGGTTCGCGCCTCGCGCGCTACGTCAGAAACGACTCGTCGCGACAAATGGTGAAGGAATCGGTGGCCCATTTGCGGGAAGGCGCAATTCTGCTGCTGTTTCCCGAGGGCACGCGCACCATTCGCAACCCCATCAATCCGCTGGTGGGCAGTGTGGGACTGATCGCGAAACATGCCGGCGTTCCGGTCCAAACCCTCATTATCGAAACCGATTCACCCTTCCTGAGCAAGGGTTGGCCGCTGTTCCGTCGGCCCAGCCTGCCCATCACGTACAAAGTGCGCCTCGGCAAGCGGTTCGACCCGCCCTCGGACGTCGCCGCCTTTACCGCCGGGCTCGAACGGTATTTCCACAAGGAACTCGAAGGGGCACTGCAATCGAGCTGGCTCGAGCGCGGTTAGGCTCGCAATGCACTCCGACACTCACTTGGTGCTCATACCGAGCTACAACCCGGGGCCGAGGGTGTTTGAGACCGTTCGCGACGCGCTCGCGCAGTGGTCGCCCGTCTGGGTGGTGGTCGACGGCAGCACCGATGGCTCCGCGGAGCGGTTGCTCGCGATGGCCGCGGCGGAGCCCCGTCTGTGTGTGATGGTGCTGCCCCGCAACCGCGGCAAGGGCGCCGCGCTGCTCTTCGGACTGCGCGAGGCTCAGAACCGGGGGTTCACCCATGCACTGACCATGGATTCGGACGGCCAGCATCCCGCAGAGCGGATTCGCGCCTTCATGCAAGCATCCATGGCCCTGCCCGACGCCATGGTACTGGGGGTCCCGGTATTCGATGCAGGCGCACCCGCACTTAGGGTCAAGGGCCGCAAAATTTCCAATTGGTGGGCCAATCTCGAAACCCTGTGGTCGGGCATCCACGACTCCCTGTACGGATTTCGCGTGTATCCCATCGGCGCGCTGATCTCGGTCATGCGGCGGCAACCATGGATGCGCCGCTTCGACTTCGACGTGGAGGCCGTGGTGCGCCTGTGCTGGCGCGGCGTCCGGCCCGTCAATTTGCCCGCGCCGGTGCGCTATTTTCGCCCCGATGAGGGCGGTGTGTCCCACTTTGACTATTGGCGGGACAATGCATTGCTGACCTGGATGCACTTTCGACTGTTTTGCGGCTTCATCGTGCGCCTGCCGCTGCTGTTGGCGCGCCGCTGGTCGGCACCTATATAATGCCGCCTACACTATAAACCCCCATCGAAAGCCAAGCCTATGTCCGACAAAGCGTCGCTCATTCAACAGCCGGCGCCCCTGGCCGATGTCGGTCTGCAGCGGGAGATTGCCACCCTATTGGTGCGGGCGTTGAATCTCGAGATGGAGCCGCACGACATCGATCCTGAGGCTCCGCTGTACGCCACGGGGTTGGGCCTGGACTCCATCGATATCTTGGAGGTGGCGCTCATCGTCTCCAAGCAGTACGGCATTCAATTGCGCGCGGACGCTGCCGAAAACCAGCAAACATTTCGTTCCCTGAGGCACTTAGCCGAGTACATTGCGGCGCACAGGACCAAGTAGTGCGTCTCCGGCGTAGACTGCAGATGGCTGCGATCGTCGTATTCATCGTCGTATACGCAGGACTGTCTCACTACGCCAATTCGGCCGCAAAAACTCGCGAATTGGCGGCCGCTCTGGCCTTGGCCCCGGTGCTCGGCTTCGCTCTGCTGCTGCTACGCCGCTCTATCGGCACATGGGCCGCCTTGCCGGCGGCCGCGGCGGCGGCTGTGCTGCTGCGCCGCTATTGGCCGTTGCTGGAAGCGAATTTCTCCTGGGTCTATCTGATCCAGGAAGGCGGCCTATACTGCCTCATGGCCCTGAGTTTCGGCCGCTCGCTGCTCGGCAACCGGATGGCCCTGTGCACTCAATTGGCCGACAAGCTGCACGGCCCGCTCACGGCGGCGGAGGTGCGCTACACCCGCCGCGTCACCGCCGCCTGGGCCATGTTCTTCGCCTTGATCGTGGCGGCCACCTTCTGCTTCTTCTACGCCGCGCCGCTGCGCATTTGGTCGCTGTTCGCCAACTTCTGCGTGCCGCTTCTGATCGGCCTCATGTTCGTGGCCGAGTACGCGATCAGGCGGCGTGCGCTGCCGCAGGCACCGCGCCGCGGCATTCTTGCGGCGATAAGGGTTTATTTCGCGAGATCAACCCAGGAGCCTGTCTGAGTACGATAGCGCTACTGTCCCATGACACGCCCACGGCGGTGACCGCCTACCGCGGCGGCGTCCCCATTACCGCGCAGCGCCTGCTGTGCGACGCGGAGCGCTTGGGCAGGCGCCTTCCTCCCGGCCGTCACGTGCTGAATGTGTGCACGGACCGATATCACTTCACCGTGGGCCTCGCGGCCTGCCTCATGACCGGGCGCGTGAGCCTGCTGCCCTCCACTCACACACCCGAAGTCATCGGCCAACTGGCCGGCTTCGCTCCGGATGCGTTCTGTTTGACCGATGATCGACGCTGCGAGATCGCCCTGCCCAAGGTTTACTTTCAAGAAGAATTGCCTGCGGGCGCCGACACTGCCGCCGCCGAGACTCCCTGGGCGGTTCCGAAAATTCCCGCAACCCAGGTCGCGGCCATCGTCTTCACCTCCGGAAGCACCGGCACGCCCCTGCCCTATCGGAAGACCTGGGGACGGCTCGCCCGCTGCGTGCGCGACGGCGCACCGCCCTTGGGGCTGGCGGACGGCAGGTCACATGTTCTGGTCGGCACGGTGCCGCCGCAGCACATGTACGGTTTCGAGTCCACCGTGCTGCTCGCCCTGGTGAGCGGCAATGCATTCGTCGCCGAGCGTCCTTTCTATCCGGCCGATATCGCGGCAGCCTTGGACAAGGCGCCCCTGCCCCGTGCCCTCGTGACCACGCCTGTTCATTTGCGCGCCCTGGTCGAGTCTGGGATCGCCATGCCGCCCGTGGATCTCATCGTATCGGCTACCGCTCCGCTGTCGCGGGACCTGGCGCGCGAGGTCGAATCCAGGTTTCGCACCGCATTGCTGGAGATCTACGGTTCCACGGAAACCGGGCAGATCGCCCTGCGGCGCACGGCCGAATCGGCGGTTTGGCGGCTGTGGCCGGACGTGCGCCTGAAAGTCTCGGGCCACCAAGTGTTCGCGCACGGCGGTCACGTCGAGCAAATGACCGCTATGCAGGACGTCATCGAGATCACGGCCGACGACGGATTCCTGCTGCACGGCCGCTTGGCGGATCTGGTCAACATTGCCGGCAAGCGCAGTTCGTTCGGCTATTTGAATGCTCAATTGAACGCCATTCCCGGCGTGCTCGACGGCGTGTTCTTCATGAGCGAGAGCACCACGGGCACCACCCAAGTGGCGCGCTTGGGAGCCGTCGTCGTTGCGCCCACGCTGGATGTCGCGGCACTCACCGAACTTCTTCGCCGGCGGATCGATCCCGTGTTTCTGCCGCGTCCGCTGATACTGGTGGAGAGCCTGCCGCGCAATGCCACCGGTAAGTTGCCGCAACAGGCGCTGCAACGTCTGGCGAATCGCCACTTGCACGCCGGCGACTCGCCGTGAGCCTGCCGCCCCCCGTCACCATGCACAGCCCGATCGAGGTTCCGCGGGACCACCCCTCGTTCGCCGGCCACTTCCCCAAATTTCCCATCCTGCCCGGTGCGGTTCTGCTCGATGAAGCGCTGCAGGTCATCGAACGCACCTGGGGCATCGATATCTCGCAATGGCATCTCGTGTCCGCCAAATTTCTTGACGCCGTCAGGCCGGGCGATCAACTGAGTCTGGAGCACGGCGCGCCCGACAACGGAACGATTCGATTCACGATACGAGCCGCGAACCGCACGGTGGCGAGCGGCAGCCTGCGGAGCGCGGCCCTGGCCGGCAGCGGCTCATGAACGAAGGACCAAGGGCGGAATGGACCACGCACCGCGAGCGGGGCAGCGTGGCGTTGCTGCGCCTCATGGCGTTCCTCTCGCTGCGGCTGGGAAGGAAGGTGAGCCGCGTGCCGCTCTACTGGATCGCGATGTATTTTTTTCTTTTCGCACCCGCAGCGCGGCGCAATTCGCTGCACTATCTGCGCCTCGCACTCGGGCGGCAGCCGAACGCGCGCGACCGGTTTCGGCAGATTTTGAGCTTCGCCACCACAATTCACGATCGCGTCTATCTGATCAACGGGCAGTTCGAGAAATTCGACATCACTCTCGAGGGAGAGGCCCTGATGCTTGCGCAGATGGACAGCGGGCGCGGTGCCTTGCTCCTCGGGGCCCACATGGGCAGTTTCGAGGTGATGCACAGCCTCGGGCGGCGCAGGCGCGGCCTCGAGGTCGCCATGGCCATGTACGAGGAAAATGCGCGCAAGATCAATGCCACGCTGGCGGCCATCAATCCCGGCGCGGTTCAAGACATCGTCTCTCTCGGTCGAATCGGCTCCATGCTCGACATCGCCAATCGGCTCGATCGCGGCGCATTCGTCGGCGTGCTCGGCGACCGCACGCTCGGGCATGAACCGGTGCAGGCAGTGACCCTGCTGGGCGCTCCCGCGCATCTGCCCACCGGTCCCATGCGCGCGGCGGCCATACTGCGCTGCCCGGTATTCTTCATGGTCGGGCTGTATCGAGGCAAGAACCGCTACCACGTGGTATTCGAACGCGTCGCGGATTTCTCGGCGACTCCCGCGTCGCTGCGCAACGCCGCCGTCCGTTCGGCGATCGAGCGCTATGCCGCGGTTCTCGACGGCCACTGCCGCAGGGATCCCTACAACTGGTTCAATTTCTACGACTTCTGGGACCGGCACCGCGGAGCAGTCGCATGAGCCGCCGCCGCATGAGTCGGTGCGCGCCGGGATTGCTCGCCCTGTTCTGGTTCTGCGCCGCGGGCGGCGTCGCGCACACCGCCGCCGACGGCAGTGCGGCCACCCCCATGGGCGATCTGGACGAGGTGATGCACCTGCTCGCCATGCGCCGGCACGGCAGAGTCGAGTTCGTCGAACAACATTTCCTCGCCGTTCTGCGTCGCCCCGTCGAGTCCTCCGGCGAGTTGCGCTACGACGCCCCCGACCACCTGGAGAAGCGCACTCTGCTGCCTCATCCCGAGATCTTGGTGCTCGACGGCGGCGTGTTGACCGTGGAGCGCGGCGGACGCCGCCGCGAATTGGACCTGCATCGCTACCCGACGATTCAGCCCTTCGTCGAAAGCATTCGCGCCACCCTGGCGGGCGACCGCGGCGCGCTCGAGCGGGTGTATCGCCTCGAGTTCGCGGGGAGCCTTCCGCGCTGGTCGCTGACTCTCGCGCCTTTGGAGCAGGAATTGGCGAAGGTGGTGAAGCAGGTGCGGATCGACGGCTCGAGGGATGAATTGCTCAGGGTTGAAGTTCTCCAGCCCGACGGCGATCGCTCGCTCATGACCCTGCGCACCCCCGCGGCGCCATGAGCCTGCGGCGCGCGCTAATACCCGCACTGTGGATTGCTTGCCTCGCTCTGGCGAGCATCGTCGTGGCGCGCGCCCGCTACATCACCGACCTCTCGGCATTCCTGCCGGCCAAACCCACGGCCGCCCAGCAGCTCTTGGTGGATCAGCTGCGCGACGGACCGGCTTCGCGCCTGATCCTGATCGCCGTCGAAGGGGCGGACGCCGGCACCCGTGCGCAGGCCTCGGCGGCGCTCGCGCGCCGCCTGCGCGGCGATCCGGGATTTTCCAGCGTGAACAACGGCGAGCCGCTCAGCGCCGAGCGCGACCGGCAGTTTCTGTTCCAGCACCGCTATATTCTGAGCGACCGGGTCACTGCGGCGCGATTTTCCGCGACAGGATTGCGCTCCGCGATACAGGACACCCTCGACGATCTGGCATCGTCCGCGGGGCTGCTGCTCAAGTCCCTGCTGCCGAACGACCCCACGGGCGAGATGATGCACGTCATCGACCAATTGGAGCGCACGTCGGCGCCCTCCACCAGCCACGGAGTCTGGGCCTCCCCCGACGGAGCACGCGCTCTGCTGGTCGCGCAAACGGCGGCCGGCGGCGCCGATATCGACGCCCAGGCGGATGCCGTCGCCGCGGTGCGCGCCGCATTTGCCGCGGCCGTGCGTGAATCCTCCGCCGTCAACGCCCGGTCCTTGCAATTGAAATTGAGCGGCGCCGGTGTATTTGCAGTCGCTTCCCGCGCGACCATCGAGCGTGCCGCCGTGAGACTGTCGATTGCGGGCAGTCTGCTGGTCGTCACCCTGTTGTTCGCGGCGTACCGCTCGCTGCCTGCGCTCGCGCTCGGCCTCATGCCGGTGGTGAGCGGCGCGCTCGTGGGAATCGCCGCCGTCGCGCTCGGCTTCGGCGCAGTGCACGGCATTACTCTCGGGTTCGGAATCACCTTGATCGGCGAATCGGTGGACTATTCGATCTATTTCTTCGTTCAATCGCGCCGCACTCCGCAGGGTGCGGCTGCAGCCCCGAGCTGGCAGCAGGCGTGGTGGCCGACGGTTCGCTTGGGGATGCTGACGTCGGTGTGCGGTTTCGCCTCCCTCCTCCCCTCCGGCTTTCCGGGTCTCGCGCAACTGGGCGCCTACTCGATCTGCGGGCTGGTGGCGGCCGCATTGGTGACACGCCATGTATTGCCGGCGCTGCTGCCGAGCGGTTTCGCGATACGCGACGTCGCGCCCTTGGGTGTGCGGGTCGCGGCGCTGCTGCGGCCTTTCAGGCAGCTCCCGGGCTTGGGGTTGGCGGCGGTGTGCGCAGCCGTCGCATTGGCGGCGCTCGCGGTACTGTACCGTCATCAGGCCACGCTGTGGAATCGCGAACTGTCGGCGTTGAGTCCGATATCCGTGGAGGACCAAACCATGGATGCACGATTGCGCCGCGACCTTAATGCCGCCGATGTTCGAGACCTGGTCGTCGTCGCGGCTCCCACGTTGGATGAGGCGCTCGCCGGGGCGGAACGTGCGGCCCGGGCACTCGACCCCTTGGTCGACGCCCAGGTCATCGGCGGCTTCGACTCGCCCGCGAATTACCTGCCGAGCGCAGGAACCCAGGCGGCACGCCGCGGCAGCCTCCCCGACCCCTCGGCTCTGCGCGACAACCTGCGAGAGGCCACCCGGGGATCGGACCTTGACAGCGAGCGTCTGAGGCCCTTTTTGAGCGATGTCGAAGTTGCACGCCACGCGCCGCTGATCAGCGCGCGAGACCTTGAGGGCACCTCGCTGCGCGCCGGTTTCGACGCGTTGATCCTGCACCAGAAAAATCGATGGAATGCGCTGCTGCCGCTGCATCCGGCGGTTGCGCAGAGCATCGACATCGGGCGGGTTGCCGCCGCTCTGCAAGCTGCGCGGCTTCCCGAAGCACGTGCGCTCGATCTTAAGGCGGAATCAGATGCCCTGTATGCCGGCTACTTGTCCGAGGCGATTCATTTGTCGCTGGCTGGAGCTCTGGGGCTCATCGTACTGCTGTCGATCGCCCTGCGCTCGCCGCTTCGCGTCGTGAAGGTACTCGCACCGCTCGCGCTCGCGGTGCTCACCGTCGCCGCAGGTCTCGCGTTCTGCGCAGTGGAGCTCACGATTCTGCACCTGGTCGGCATGTTGCTCATCGTGGCCGTCGGCTCCAACTACGCCTTGTTCTTCGACCGCGAGGGCCGGGTGCAGGAGGCCGGCAGCGAAGCGCTGACCCTGGCGTCTCTGGCCATCGCCAACTTGAGCACGGTGATGGGTTTCGGGCTGCTGTCGTTCTCGCAGGTGCCGGTGCTCACGGCCTTGGGATCGACGGTGGCGCCCGGCGCCTTCCTGGCGCTGCTGTTCGCCGCGGTGTTGTCGCGCACGCATGCGTAGCATTCTGGTGCCCGCGCTTGCCACGGCCGTGGCACCCACCCGCATGGTGTGGTTGCCCGGCGCCTATCATTGCGCACAGGACTTCGTGACGTCCGGTTTTGCCGAGAAGGCGCATGCCCGGCGCGCTGCTTTGGACCTCCTGTTCATCGATCTGGAACCGGCGCACCTCGGCGATCGCAGCGCGGTGCGCAATCTTCGAGACGATGTGGTGTTGCCGGCGCGCGCGGCGGGCGTTTCGCTATGGCTCGGCGGAATATCCCTCGGCGGCCTGATTGCCCTGAGCTACGCTGCCTGCTATCCCGACGAATTGGACGGGCTGTGTCTGCTCGCTCCGTATCTCGGCAATCGCATGTTGACCGGCGAAATCGCGCGGGCGCGGGGGCTTGCGGCATGGCATCCGGGCGAGCTTGCGGAAACCGACGAAGAACGCCGAATATGGCGCTATATAAAGACGCGCAGCGCCGCATCGCGGCCGCTGTACCTGGGCTACGGCAGGGGGGATCGATTTTGCGCGGCGCATCAGCTATTGGCGGCAACGTTGCCGGCCGATGCGGTGGATGTCGTCGCCGGCGGCCACGAGTGGCCCACGTGGGTTCGGCTATGGGAGAATTTCTTGGATTCGCGATTCGCATGAACGAAGACGACGCTGTCACGCGCAACGCGGGGCGAGGAGCGGACGGCCGCGCGGCGCACGCCGCGCCGCATTGGTCGCCCGCGCCTCTGTTGTATGCATCCGCCGGCGTGCATCTGGGCGCGGCCGCGGCGGCGCTGCTGCGCCCGCGCCTCTGGCCCTGGGCGCTTTCGGCCGTGGTGGTCAATCATGTCGGATTGGCCGCGGCAGGACTGATGCCGCGCAGCCGGCTTCTGGGTCCGAATTGGGTCACCCTGCCCCCGAGCGGCGATGCAGCGGCGGGGGTAGCCATCACCGTCGACGACGGACCGGATCCCGACGTCACGCCGCAGGTGTTGTCGCAGCTTGCCGAACATGGTGCACGCGCCACCTTTTTCTGCGTCGGTGCCCGAGTCGAGCGTTACCCCGAGCTGGCACGGCAGATCGTGGGCCGCGGTCACGACATCGAAAATCACAGCCAGCGGCATCGGCACAATTTCTCCGTCATGGGCCCGTCGGCAATGAGCGCCGAGATCTCGCAGGCGCAGGACAGCATTTCGCGGGTGACCGGCAGTACCCCGAAGTTCTTTCGCGCACCCGCGGGACTCCGCAATCCCTTTCTTGATCCCATATTGACCCGGCTGCAATTGCGGCTCGCGAGCTGGACCCGCCGCGGCTTCGATACGGTCCACGCGAATTCCGACGCCGTGTACCGAAGACTGGCGAATCCTTTGCAGGCCGGCGACATTCTGCTGCTGCATGACGGCAACGCCGCGCGCAGCCGCGGCGGCAAGGCGGTGATCCTGGAAGTATTGCCGCGGCTGCTCGCCGCCTTGCATGAAAAGAACCTTCGATGCGTCACTTTGCGCTCCGCGATTCCGCCATGAAGCCGCTTCTGCTCAAGACGTACACAGCGACGAGCTGCATCGGCAAAGGCGCGGCGGCGACGCTTCACAGTTTGCTCGAACAGCGCAGCGGACTTTCGCCCTGCGATTTCGAGACCGTGGACATCGATACCCACATCGGCGAAGTGGCGGGCGTCGACGCTGCGCGTCTCCCGGAGGAGCTGCGCAGGTTCGAGTGCAGGAACAACCGGCTGGCCGAGCTCGCCCTGCATCAGGACGGCTTTTTCGAAGCCGTCGAGCAGGCGGCGGAGCGCTGGGGCCGGCGCCGCGTGGGCGTGTTCCTGGGAACCAGCACGGCGGGCATTCTGCAGACCGAGCTGGCCTACCGCGAGCGGGATCCGGTCAGCGGCGCACTGCCGGCGAGCTTCGAGTACGGCGCGACTCACAATTCGTTCTCCGTCGTCGACTACGTTCGCAGGCGTTGCCGCCTGCACGGGCCTGCCGTGGCGGTGTCCTGCGCGTGCGCGTCGAGCGCCAAGGTATTCGGCTCTGCGCGTCGCATGATCGAGGCGGGACTCATCGATGCGGCGCTGGTGGGCGGCGTGGATTCGCTCTGCCTCACCACTCTGTACGGCTTTCACTCCTTGCAGCTCTCCTCGGCGGCGCCTTGCCGCCCGTTCGACGTCGCCCGCGACGGCATCTCCATCGGCGAGGCCGCCGCATTCGCGCTTCTCGAGCGCTTGCCCAAAAGCCGCGACGGCGGCGAGGTGCTGCTGCTCGGCATCGGCGAGTCGAGCGATGCCTACCACATGTCCGCGCCGCATCCCGAGGGGCAGGGTGCGCGCCGCGCGATGCAGGCCGCGCTGGCGGCGGCGGCACTCGAACCCGGCGAGATCGATTACATCAACCTGCACGGCACCGGCACTCCCAGCAATGACCGCTCCGAGAGCCAGGCGGTGACCAGCGTCTTCGGCCCGACCACGCCCTGCAGTTCGACCAAGGGGGCGACCGGCCATACACTGGGCGCGGCGGGCGCTCTCGAGGCCGTCATCAGCGCCCTGGCCATCGAGCATGGATTGATGCCGGGCGGCGTGCATACCAGCGAGATCGACCCCACGCTCACCGCTCATTACATCAGGGACAATCGCCGCGCCCCGGTGGCGCGCGTGCTGTCCAATTCGTTCGGCTTCGGCGGCACGAATTGCAGCTTGATATTCGGCCGAGCGGCATGAGCCTCTGCGCCTATGTCGGCGGCCTCGGGGTGCTGGGGCCGGGACTTGCGAATTGGCAGCAAGCCGAGGCCGTGCTGTCGGGCCGGCAGGCTTACCGGCCGGCTCCCGCGGTACTGCCGATGCCGACGATCTTGGCGGCCGCGGAGCGGCGGCGCACGGGACGCGTCGTCAAGCTGGCGTTGGGCGTGGCGTCGGAGGCCGCGGAGAGTGCCGGCTTCGATCCCTCGACCCTGGCCAGCGTGTTCTCCTCCTCCGGCGGAGACGGGCACAATTGCCATGAACTTTGCCAGGCGTTGTCGGCGGTCGGCCGCGAGATATCGCCGACGCGCTTCGCCAACTCGGTGCACAACGCCGCGGCGGGATACTGGAGCATCGGCACCGGCGCGATGGTCGAATCGACGGTGTTGTGCGCCTACGATGCGAGCTTCACCGCGGGTCTCTTGGAAGCCATGACTCAGGTCGTGGTCGATGAGGCGCCCGTGCTGCTGGTCGCTTATGACTCGGAATATCCGGAGCCTTTGCACGCCAAGCGCCCCATCCCCGACGCCTTCGGGATCGCGATGGTGCTGACGCCGCAGCGGCGCGCCGGCTCGATCGCGAGAGTCGACGCGGCGCTTGCGGAGTTGAGCTACGATCGAATGACGGATCCGGCCCTGGAGACGCTGCGCTCCTCGTTCCCCGCGGCTCGATCGCTGCCGCTGCTGCGCCTCTTGGCGGGCGGAATCGGCGGCAGCGCGATTCTCGAGTATCTCGACGTTGCGGGGTTGCAAGTGCGAATCGAGCCATGTCCATGCCCTTAGACCGCAGCTGGATCGAACGAAATATTCCCCATTATGGGCGCATGTGCCTGCTCGACGAGGTCATGGAATGGGACGCGCGGCGTGTCCGCTGCCGCAGCGGCACCCACCGCCTTCCCGATCATCCGCTGCTTTCGCATGGCCGCCTGGGGGCTGCGTGCGGAATCGAATACGCCGCTCAGGCCATGGCCGTTCACGGCGCGCTCACCGGCGCGGAGACGTCTCGACCCGAGGCAGGTTTTCTCGCCGCCCTTCGCGGCGTTCGCATGCACGTCCTCAAGCTCGACGACCTCGACGCCGATCTGTACTGCGAAGCCGTGCTGGTTGCGGGGGACCATGGCAGCGCGCTGTATGAATTTGAGTTGCAATCCGCCGCGCGGCGGCTGCTCAGCGGCCGAGCGACGGTGGTGTTCGACGCGGGGGGTCGGGCGAAAATATGAACAAAGAAGCGACGCGGGCTCTGGTGACGGGCGGCAGCGGCGGCATCGGAGCGGCCATTTGCCGCCGCCTCGCATCGACAGGACACTTCGTCTATGTGCACTCTCATCGCGGCACCTCAGCGGCGGCGGCCGTCGTCGAGCATATCGTCGCCGCCGGCGGCCGGGCGGCCGCCGTCCAGTTCGATCTCACCGATGCGGCTGCGACCCGCGCCGCCGTGGAATCATTGCTCGAGGACGGTCCCGTGCAAGTTCTGGTGAACAACGCCGGCATCCACGACGATGCCGTATTCCCCGGCATGACCCCCGCGCAGTGGCACCGCGTCATCGACCTGTCGGTCAACGGATTTTTCAACGTGACGCAGCCCTTGATACTGCCCATGATCCGCACGCGCTTCGGCCGGATCATCAATCTATCGTCGGTGGCGGCGCTCATCGGCAACCGCGGCCAGGTGAACTATGCGGCGGCCAAGGGCGCTCTGAACGCCGCCACCCGAGCGCTTTGCCTGGAAGTCGCGAGCCGCGGCATAACGGTCAATGCGGTGGCGCCCGGCATCATTGCGACGGGCATGGGCGACGGCGCCTTCGATGACGCCGCCATCGCCGACATCGTGCCCATGAAACGCGCAGGGACCGCCGAGGAAGTGGCGGGTCTCGTGGGTTATCTCGCTTCCGCGGAAGCCGCCTACATCACCGGCCAGATCATTTCCATCAATGGCGGGATGATGGGGTGAGCGTCCGGCGCTCAGGCATAGGCGTCGACGGCGCCGCTCGAGATTCGCGATAGCGGCGCGGCCGCGGACGTCTGCGCCGCGGATGCGCCGCGCTCGGCGGAGGGCGTCCAATCGTAGGTCTGCGCCTGCGAAGGCCGCTCCTGAAAGGAACGCTGCGAAATATCGACGCTGACCTGGCCGAATCCTTGCGATCCCAGCATTTCGCGCAGCTTCGGCGAACTCGACTCCAGCGCGTCGCGGGTCACGGCGCTGTGGCTGGTGAGCCATACCTGCGCGTGATCGCCCTGCACCGCAATTCTCACTTCGATGGGCCCGAGCTGCGGTGGATTGACTTGCAGCTTTGCGCCGTTCAGGTTGTTGTCGACCATATAGGACACACGGTCGGCGACACCCTGTCCGAACTCTGCCGTGTCCACACCTGCTGCGACTTTCAAGGTCGGCACCTGCGCCGCGTCGGCCGGGCCTGCACCGACGCTCGAGGGCGCCGATCCGGGCACCGCCCCCGCCGTGGCCGGCGCCAAGGAATCGCTGTTCCCGCCGCGCACGTGCTTGTCCGGTGCCCCAGCATTCGTGAGCGCCGTCACCGCGCTGAGCGAAGCGGGAGCCTTCGCCGCGGTTGCGACGACCGGAGAAACGGCCGAGGCCGACGGCGGCAATCCTGCGCTGCCTGCGGCCTGCTGTCCTGTACTGTCCGCCACCGTCGTCGATGAATCATCGGCGGCCGAGGATGCGGTCTCCGGCACCGCGGCGACGCCGGGGACGACGGCGCTGTTCGCGGCCGCAGACATCGCAAGCGCGGCGGCGGTTGGCGCGGCCGTGGCGCCGTCCGCCGGCGGCGCGGCATTGGCCGATGCAGTTGCATCGTCAGCGCCTGCATTCACCTCGGGGCTCGCACTGTTCGCGGCGGTGATCCGGCGGCCGGCAGCCTGCATGGCTCTGCCCGCGGCGCTTGCGTCGGCCGGCTTCGACGCGGCCGAAGCGCGCGACAATCCGGTGACGCGGCCCGCGCCGACATTTCCGACTGCCTCGGCGGCGCCGGCGGAGACCGCGGTGGCATGGTCCGTGGGTTGTGCATCGGTCCCGCTCGCTGCACCGGGCGAAACCGCCTGCAGTCCCAGCGCTTGCGCAAAGGCCGCTCCCGTGTTGGCCGCGGACGCAGATCCCTGCACCGCATTCGCAGGCTCCTGCGTACCGTCGGTCGCCGGGGCCTGCGCGCCCGGAATTGCCGCGGCGCCCGACACGTCCGCCCATCGGCCGGCGCCGCTGCCGGCGGCGGCGACTGTCGCCGAGGCAACCGCCGTGCCGTTCGCCGCCGCGCTGGATACTGCCGCTGCGCTGGATACTGCCGCCGCACTGGATACTGCCGCCGCGCTGGATACTGCCGCCGCGCTGGATACTGCCGCCGCACTGGATACTGCCGCCGCACTGGATACCGCCGCCGCACTGGATACTGCCGCCGCGCTGGATACTGCCGCCGCACTGGACGCCGCCGCGGCTTTGGACGCCGCTACTGCGCTATTAAGAGCCGCCGCGCTCAGGGCGGCCTTTGACGCCGACGCTTCGGCCGCCGCTGCGTTGATGGCCGGGGTCGGAGCTCCTGCGGGGGCCGGCGCGGTTGCCGCGGGCGGCGAGTCATTGCCGGTGCGCGGCAATTGCCGGCCGGCGGTTCCGCCGGCGTGGCTCTTGCTCACCGGCGGCTTGCGGGCGGCGTTGGCGCCCACATCGCTCAACGTGGCGGCGAAATCATGACCGTTCCCCGCGGGTTTCGAGGAATCGGCCGCGGCGCCGCCGCCTATTTGCGCGGGGTCGGTGGCATTCGGAGCAGGCGAAACGATGGGTGTTGCGTTCATACCGGGAGAAGTTAGCAAGCGACGTGCCAACCACCCGCGGCGGGAGTGTGCGACAACCGGCCGCCGGCGGCCTACTTCAGATATTTGTCGAACCAGTCGAGCGTGCGCCGCATCGCATCTTCGCTGTGCGCCGGATCGCGCAGACCGTGACCTTCGCCCGGGTAGATCATGATGGAGGTCGGTACGTTCATCGCCTTCAAAGCGTGCCAAAACTCCTGCGTCTGCGGAGCGGGACATTCGATGTCGCGTTCTCCCACGTACTCGAAAGTCGGCGTCTTGACATTGCGGATGAAATTGATCGCCGATGATTGCGCATACACCGCCGGATCCTGGTACACCGATGCACCGAAGTAAGGCAGCATCCACGCATCGATGCCGTTTTCGCCGTAGTACGACTGCCAGTTGCTGACGCCTGCGGCGGCGACCGCCGCTTTGAAGCGATCTGTCTGGGTGACGGCCCACATGGTCATGAAGCCGCCGTAACTACCCCCCGTGATGCCGAGGCGCGCCGTATCGATGGGCGCGGCTTTCGCCGCCGCGTCGATGCCCGACAGAATATCGCGTAGGTCGCCGTGCCCGAAGTCGCGCACGTTGGCGAGGGTGAATCGTTCTCCTTGACCGTAGCTGCCGCGGGGATTGGGCCGAAACAACGCGTAACCGCGTTCCAGCAGCGCCACGTTGAGGCCCGGACCGCTGAAGCGCGGCACCACGGCCGAGGCCGGGCCGCCGTGAACCTCCGTCACCAGGGGCAGCTTGCCGTTCGAATGCTCGGGCAGCAGCAACCAGCCCTGCACGTCGAAGCCGTCGCTCTTCCACCAGATGCTCTGCACGTGGGCGACCAAGCGCAGCCCGGTGTTGACGGCGGTCAGGTCGCGCCAGTGTCCGATCGCACCGACTTCGATCTCGGGCGCCGTCGTGAAAGACTCGTGCACGGCGGCGGTGATTCCCGATGGGCACGCGCCGGCAGGATCGCCTTGGCCGTATTTCATCGATTCCTCGCCGCTCCACAATATACGCGCGCTCGCGGCTTTGAGCCCTGCGCCAAGATCCGCCAGTTGAGTCTTGTCGCCGGCCAGCAATTGCGCCCGCAACCGCCCGCCGCAGTCCCAGGCCAGCGACGTCGCCGAGGCACGCATCGCAGGTGTGATGTTGGTGACCGAGCCGCCGTCGAGGGTGAGCGTGTATACGTCCCCGCCGGTGGAGCCGAAGTCGCTCATGATTCCCGCGATGAAGGCCACCCTCGCGCCGTCGCGCGATACTTTGGGAGTTGCGATTTGCTGCCGTATATCGGTCGGAGCGTACAGCACCCTCGCGCCCGGCTGAGCCGCGGAGAAGGCATACAGCTTGGCGCCCCACCAATTGTCGTCGCCGTTGCCGGGCGCGGCGGTGCCGACAAACCCCTTTCCACCCGGCCGCCAATCGTATTCGTAGACGAACAAGTCGGGCGGGGACACCCACTGCAAGGCTCCCTTGTCGAGAACCGCGATTCGCTGTTCCGCAGGCGCTTCGTCCAGATCGCCGGCGATCGGTGCTCCGGCTTCCGTCGCGCCGACTTCCTTGGTGGCGCTTTCCGTCGCCAGCATCGCCAGCCGGCCGTCCGGCCCGTACTTCAGATCGTCGATGGTTCCGCCGAAGTCGAGAAGTTTGCGCAGGCCGCTGCCATCCGCTGCGACCGTGTACACGGACCGTGCGTGACTGCCCGGAGTACGCACGCTGAAGGTCAGATGCGCGCCGTCCGGGGTCCAGGCCGGAGAGCCCGGCCAGCACTCTCGAACCCGCCCGCACGGCAGGTCGATCTTGCGAGCCTCGCCGTCGCGCACGCGCCGGATCACCAGGTCCCTGATGGGCGGATAGTACCCGCTCGGCGGCGAGTCGCCTTCCACGGATGCGACCAACGCGGCATCGGGCGAAATCTCGACCTGCAGAAATCGATGGACCAGCCGGGGCGTATCCGCTCCCGCCGCCATGACGGTGGAGCACGCCAGGACCGCGCCGGTGATGCGCGCCGCCGCGCCCAAGCTGCGAATGAATTTCAAAGACATCTCCTTATCCGGCCCGATTGAATTTCAATACCAAGGTTGCACAGCCCAGCAGCCCCGCGCCCTCGACCCACGCCAGCCAACGGTTCATGCGGCTCGACATCCCGAATTTCGCCGATGCATGCAATGCACGGTGGGCAAGCCAGCCGTAACCCAGCAAAATGCAAAACTCCGGCAGCATCGAGGTTGCCGCCAAGATCAGCATCTGCGGCACCACGGCTTGCGCGGGATCGATGAACTGCGGCAAGAGCGCCAGGAAGAACAACAGGGCTTTGGGGTTGGCGAGCTGAAGCGTGACCGCTCCCAGGAAGACGCGACGCCGATCGCCCGACTCATCGGCGGGGATTTCTCCCAATGCCACCGCGTGACTCGATGCGCCCGAGCGCAGCGCCTTCAACCCCAAGTAAATCAGATACGCCGCGCCCGCCCATTTCGCGACGATGAAGAACCCTGCGCTCGCGGCAATGATGGCTCCCAAGCTGGTCGCAGAGAGCGTGAAGTAAACCGCATTGGCGCAGATGATGCCGGCGGCCGCCGGCACGGCCCGCCGCAGAGCGCCGCGCACACCCTGCGACACGACATAAAACACCGCAGGTCCCGGCGACAGCGACAGTGCCGTCTCCATCACCAGGAATAGAAGCCAAGTCTTGAATGTCATTGCGAACACCGCTTGAAACAGCCGCTAGCTTACCAGCGCCGACCCCCGTTCACCTTAGCCCGTGCGATCGTAATCGCTCCGGATTGTGCTAACGTTTGCATATGCACCACAAAATCCTCGCCTTAGGCTTGATCGTCTGCTGCTTCGTCGCGGTTGGCACCGCCTCCGGCGCCGCTCAACCGGTCCAGTCGCGCATCGATGCTCAGAACTCGCTGTTTGAGGAGTACTACCAATCCGAGCTGAAGGCACACCCTGAACGGGCGACCGCCTTCGGGGACTATCGGTACAACGACCGGCTGGACGACTATTCGCTGGCGGCGCTGCGTGACTTGCACGCCGGCGACCGCCGGTACCTCGGACGCCTGGCCGCGATCGCAACCGATGGGTTCTCCGAGCAGGACTTGCTGTCTCACGAGGTCTTAAGCAGCACGCTGCGGCAGCGAATCGCCAACTACGATTTCAAGGAATACGAGATGCCGGTGAACCAGATGGAGGGTCCTCACCTGCGCCTCGCCGATCTGCCGCGCGCGGTGCCCTTCGATACGGTGAAGCAGTACGAGGACTACATCGCCCGGCTGCATCAGATCCCGCGGGTGTTCACCCAGACCGAAGAGGTCCTGCGCGCGGGGCTCAAGGACAACCTCATGCCGGTACGGTTCCTGCTGGAGAAGATCCCCGCCGAGTGCGACGGGGTGATTGCCGCGGACCCATTTCTGCTGCCCACCAAGAAGTTTCCCGCGGTAATCTCCGCGGAAGATCAGGAACGTCTCACCCAGGCGGTCACCAAGGCGGTCAACGACGAGGTGCTGCCGGCCTACAAGGCCTTCGGCGAATTCATCGCCGCGCAGTATGCGCCGCACGGACGCACCACCCTCAGCATCGCCTCGCTGCCCGGCGGCGAGAAACGCTACCTGAACGACATCCGCAGCCGCACCACCTTGAGCCGGCTCACTCCCGCGCAGATTCACCAGATAGGGTTGAAGGAAATCAGCCGCATTCAGGCTGAAATGCTGACCATCGCGCACCGGCAAGGATTCGCGGATTTGGCCTCCTTCCGCGCTTCGGTGGCCGCCAACCCCAAGTACAAGCCTACATCCGCCCAACAGATCGTCGATGAGTTCCGCCGCTACATCGCGCAGATGCAGCCCAAGCTGCCGGAGCTGTTCACCTTCATCCCCGGCTCGCCGGTCACCGTCGAGGCCATGCCGCCCTTCCAGGCGGCGAGCGCCACGCACTATCAGACAGGCACTCCCGACGGCAAACGGCCGGGACGCGTGGTGGTGGCCGTGTCCAATTTCGCGCAGCGCTCGCTGGTCGACGACGAGGCCACCGCCTATCACGAAGGCATTCCAGGGCATCACATGCAGCTTTCGGTGGCGCAGCAGCTCGTCGGGCTCCCGAAATTCCGGCAGCACAGCCAGAATTCCGGGTACATCGAGGGGTGGGCGCTGTATGCCGAGCAGCTGGGCAAGGAAGTCGGCTTCTACCAGGACCCCGTCAGCGACTACGGTCGGCTCTCCAGCGAATTGTTCCGCGCTGTGCGGCTGGTGGTGGACACCGGACTGCATTCGCAGGGGTGGACCCGCGATCAGGTGGTCGAATTCTTCCGGCAATCAGGCGCCGTCGACGAACCCACGATACAGGCGGAGACCGATCGATACATATCATGGCCCGCCCAGGCGCTCTCGTACAAATTGGGGCAACTCAAGTTCCGCGAGCTTCGCGCCCGCGCGCAAGCCGAGCTGGGCCCGAAGTTCGACATCCGCAGCTTCCACGACGAGATGCTGAGCGGGGGGGTGCTGCCGCTCGACCTGCTTGATTCCCGTACGACCAGCTGGATTCGAGAACAGAAAATGGGGGCTAAGTCCGCCGCCGCCAACTAAGGGGCGGGCCGGGAGCCTAGCCGACTCGCGCGGGGTGCATCACAATAGGGAATGAACAGCCGCAAGCCCGTCACCCTGCACCGCCTTCGTGAAATGCATGCCGCCGGCGAAAAAATCGCCATGCTGACTTGCTACGACGCCTCATTCGCGCGCGTACTGGACGCAGCCGGCGTCGATTCCCTGTTGGTGGGAGATTCGCTCGGCCAGGTGCTGCAGGGTCGCTCCAGCACGCTCGGCGTTTCGATCGAGGAGATGGCCTATCACACCGGATGCGTGGCCCGCGGCAACCGCACGGCGTGGATCATCGCAGACCTGCCCTTCGGCAGCTACCAGGAGTCCGCCGAGGTCGCGATGCGCAGCTCGGCCCTGCTCATGCGCCAGGGTGCACAAATGATCAAGCTCGAGGGCGGCGGTTGGACCGCGCCCATCGTGCGCTTCCTCGTTGACCGCGGTGTCCCCGTCTGCGCTCACCTGGGTTTCACCCCGCAATCGGTGCACGCGCTCGGCGGCTATCGCGTGCAGGGTCGCGATGAGGCGGCGGCACGCGTTTTGTGCCGCCATGCCGAGGAGCTCGCCGCGGCGGGTGCGGAGCTTCTGGTGCTGGAAATGGTGCCGGCCGCCGTTGCGCGCGATCTTTCGAACTCGCTCTCCATCCCGGTCATCGGCATCGGCGCAGGGGCCGGGTGCAGCGGCCAGGTGCTGGTGCTGCACGATATGTTGGGTGTGACGGGCGGCGAGCCGCTGCGCTTCGTGCGCAACTTTCTCGACGGCAGCGCCGGCATCGAGCTCGCCGTGCGCCGGTACGTATCCGACGTGAAGGGCGGGCGATTTCCGGACGATGCGATTCACGGCTTCTGACCGGCGATCCCCTTGCGAACAATCCACACCCTCGCCGACTTGCGCGCCGCGCTTGCGTCCGGCACCCGGCGGGTGTTGGTCCCGACCATGGGCAATCTTCATGCGGGGCACTTGTCGCTGGTGCGCATGGCGCGGGGACTAGGCGACGAAGTGGTTGCAAGCATATTCGTCAACCGGCTGCAGTTCGCGCCGCATGAGGACTTCGCTACCTATCCTCGCACCTTCGAGCGCGACTGCGAGCTCTTGGCGCGCAGCGGCTGCGACATCGTGTTTGCGCCGCGCGATGAGGAGGTCTATCCGGAGGCTCAGGGCTATACGGTGCAGCCGCCGCCGGAGCTCGCCGGAATCCTCGAAGGCGCGGTGCGCCCCGGCTTTTTCACCGGCGTCTGCACCGTGGTGCTGAAACTCTTCAATATGGTGCAGCCGACGCTTGCGGTGTTCGGCAAGAAGGACTATCAGCAGCTGTTGGTGGTACGGCGCATGGTGCGGCAGCTGGCGCTGCCCATCGAGATCGTGCCCGCTGAAACGGTGCGCGACGCGAGCGGCTTGGCGCTGTCGTCACGCAACGGCTACCTGAGCGAGCCGCAGCGCGCCGATGCGGCGCAGCTGCATGCCTGCTTGAGAAATCTCGTGGGCGCGGTCAAATCCGGGCGCAGCGACTGGGCGGCGATGGAGGGCGAGGCGCGAAAACACTTGAGCGCCGGCGGCTGGCAGCCGGACTACGTGGCGGTGCGCAGGCAGAGCGATCTAGGCGAGCCGTCGGCGCACGAGCCCTTGGTCGCACTGGCGGCGGCGCGGCTCGGCGGCACGCGGCTCATCGACAATCTGGAGATCTGAAGCCCGTGCACCGTGTGGGCCGCTAGCTCCTGGCGATGCTCACGGTTTCGGTGCCGGGATCGAACACGATGTGGGCTTCGCCCCGCTTGAGCTGACCGATGACGTGGGCCACCTTGTCCTCCAGGGAGAATTCCTTCTCCCCATAATCCGTGCCCTCGCGCAGCACGAAGGACTCGACCACGGCGTGCAACAAGTCGGCCGCCAACTCGGTGTGGGGAACCACCACCGGCTTGGGCGCCTCGTCAGCCACTTGCGCCGGCCCGACGCGCGAGCCAGGTGTCGAGATGCCCGGCGAAAGCATTGCGATTCGCCTGCGTGAGCGGCGGCGGGCCGCCGCCCACATCGCCGCTCGCGCGCATGGTATCCATGAAATCACGCATGGCGAGCACTCCCCGTATCGTGTCCGGCGAATAGAGCTCGCCGCGCGGATTCAGCGCTTCGCCGCCCTTGGCGATGACCTCGGCGGCGAGAGGAATGTCGGCCGTGATGACCAGATCCCCCGCCGCCACGCATTTCACGATCTCCGCGTCGGCGACGTCGAAACCGGAGCGCACCTGCACGGCGCGCAGGCTTGGGATACGGGGTATCAGCAGCGCCCGATTGGCCACCAGCGTCACGGTGACTCCGGTGCGCTCGGCCGCCCGGAACAGGATTTCCTTGATGACCTTAGGACAGGCATCCGCGTCGACCCAGACCCGATGCATTGCCGCTTTTCCCTTGCCCGGGATCGAGCCTGCTCCTGTCGCCGCGAACACGGCATCGGCAATGAAAATATTCGGTTTCACGAACCCAGTATAAGCGTGCGGTTATACCGGTGGAGCAATCCGGCGGACGCGATCCGCGCGCTAGCCCAATTCGCTGCGCGCCGCCAAGGATACGCGCAGCGCCGCATCGTCGACTTCGCGCTGCTCTCGCCGGTCCGCGGCGTGCTTCTCTTCCTTGCGGAAGCGTTCAACCGCCCGTCCGAGCGATTCGGCTTCGATGCGCTTTGCGCTCCACGCCGAGCGCCGCTTCTCATAGTCCGCCCGCGCGACATCCAGCAGCTTCACTTGCTGATGCACGGCTTCGCCGAGACGCTCGAGAAAAGTGCGGTAGTTCTGCAGCTTGACGGCGTCGACGGCCGCGGTCCCATGGCCGGACCTGCGCACGTAATCGTCGCGGTAGGATTGCAGCTGTTCGATCTGGCGCTCGATTTCCGCCACTTTGCGGGCCGCCTCGCCCATGGCGCGGCTCAGATCGTTGGCCGAGGTGGTGGCGAACTCCCGGATGGGTTCAAACCGTTTGGACTTCATCATGCGGGGTTCATCATCATCGGGTGCCCACTATCGGCCTGTTGCGGGGGGCGGCGCCGAGAACTGCGTCACGAGTTGCCTAAGGTCCGAGTAACTGCGGTCAAGCCCTAACGGTTCGTACATGTCCTGGCGCAGGAATTCGATCATTTTGGGCCACTGTTCCACGGCCTGGTCCACCCGCGGATCGGCGCCGCGCCGATACGCGCCCACCGAGATCAGATCGCGATTCTGTTGGTAGGTCGAGTAGACCTGCTTGAAGCGGTTGGCGAGGTCGAGCTGTTCGCGCGTGGCGATCTGGTGCATGGCGCGGCTGATGGAGGCTTCCACGTCGATGGCCGGATACAGTCCGCTCTCGGCCAGCCGACGCGACAGCACGATGTGTCCGTCCAATATGGCCCGCGCCGCGTCGGCAATCGGATCGTTCTGATCGTCCCCTTCCGCAAGCACCGTATAGAACGCCGTGATCGACCCGACTCCGCGGTCGCTGTTGCCGGCGCGCTCCACCAGCTGCGGCAGACGCGCGAATACCGACGGCGGATAGCCCTTGGTGGCCGGCGGCTCGCCGATGGCGAGCGCGATTTCGCGCTGCGCTTGCGCGAAGCGGGTCAGTGAATCGAGCAGCAGCAGCACTTTGAGGCCGCGGTCGCGAAAATACTCCGCGATGGCCGTGGCCAGCCACGCGCCGTGCAGGCGCATGAGCGGCGGATTGTCGGCCGGCGTGGCGACGACCACCGCACGCCGCATTCCGTCGGGCCCCAAAGTGTTGCTCACGAAATCCTGAACCTCGCGGCCGCGTTCGCCGATCAGGCCGACCACGGTGACGTCGGCCTTGGTGTAGCGGGTCATCATTCCGAGCAGAACGGATTTGCCCACGCCGGAGCCTGCGAACAGGCCTATACGCTGTCCGCCGCCGACGGTGAGCAGCGCGTTGATCGAACGTACACCCACATCCAGCGGATCTCGAATCGCCCTGCGCATGAGAGGATTCAGCGGCTCGCCGGTGAGCGACACGCGATCCGTGCAGCGCAAATCGCCGAACCCGTCGAGCGGGCGGCCGGCGCCGTCCAGTACCCGGCCCAGCAATTCATCGCCCACGGCCACCGACGACACGCTGTGCGTGGGAATGACGCGCGCCCCCGGCATCACGCCGCGGATCTCGCCGGTGGGCATCAGAAATAATTTGTCGCCGGAGAATCCGACCACCTCCGCTTCTATCTGCTTGCCTTCGGCCGTGTCTATCAGGCATCGGCCGCCGACCGCGGCCTCGCAGCCCACGGCCTCGAGCGTCATGCCCACCATTCGATTCAAGGTGCCTTCGACGACGATTGCGGCCGAGTTGGCCATGCGCTCGCGCGCGTGCACCAGGGCTTTCGCCCATTGCTTCGGGCGCGGCCGCTCCGCGGGCGCTGTGCTCACGAGGCGGCCCCGCCGCGGGCTCCGGCTGTTTGCCGCTCGGTGCCCAGAAGCTCGCTCAAAATGGCGCCGAGCCGCGTCTCAAGACGCATGTCGATGCGGGAGGTGTTGGTGCTGACCTGGCAACCGCCGCGCGCCATCACCGGATCCTCCACCAGCGCCCATGCACGTTCGTTCTCGGTGGGCGCCAGGTGCTCGCGCACCACGGCGGCATCCTCCGGATGCAGGTGCACCCGCACATCGCGCGCCGCCACCGGCAGGGCGGCAATGGCTTCGCGAATGATGCCGATGATCTGAGTCGGGTCGGTCTTGAGCTCGCGTCGCACGATCTGTCTCGCCAGAGCCATCGCCAACGTCAGAAGCTCCCGCTCCACCTCGGCATCCAGCGCCTCGAACGGCTTGGCCAGGTCGTAGAACATCCCTGCAAGGCGCTCGACTTGTGCGCGAACCTCGGCGCGGCCTGCTTCGCGGCCTTCGGCGAGGCCCTGCTCGAAGGCCTCTCTGTGCGCCTCCTCCTGCAGATCGACGAGTCCGGCCACGGTGGCCATTTTCCGCTCTGCGTTCGGACTTCCCATGTCCGGAGCCGTCCAGAGCTGCGCGCCGGCGGCGGACGGCTTGGCTTCGAGGTCAGACAAATTCGCCTCCGCCCTTGCCGCCGAGACTGATGGTGCCTTCCTCGGCCAGCCGCTGCGCGATCACCACGATTTCCTTTTGCGCCGCCTCCACGTCGGTGAGCTTCACCGGCCCGCGCGCTTCCATGTCGTCCTTGAGAATTTCCGCGGCGCGCTTCGACATGTTCTTCAGGATCTTTTCCTGCACCTCCGGCTCGGCGCCGCGCAATGCCACCGCCAGGGTGTCGGAGCCCACCTCACGCAGCAGCGCCTGTATTCCACGGTCGTCGACACTCAGCAAATTGTCGAATATGAACAACAGATCCTTGATTCGGCCGTGCATCTCCCCGTCGGCCTTTTCGATCTTGCCGAGTTCCTCACCGCTCTTGTCGCGCTCCATGGCATTCAAGATATTGGCCACCGTGCGCGCACCGCCGATGCGGCGCACCGTCGCAGGGGGCGTGGCATTCGCCTGTTTCTCGACCAACTGATCGAGCTCCGTAAGGGCGGATTGCGGCACTTCGTTCAAGGTGGCGATGCGCATCAGCACCTCCGTGCGCATGTCCTCGGGCAGCAACGGCAGGATGCCTGCCGATTGCTCGGGCTCGAGATGCGACAGGACGATGGCGGCGATTTGCGGATGCTCGCCGCCGATGATTTGCGCAACCGCCTTCGACTCCATCCATTTCAGCGCTTCTATGCCCTGGCCCGTCTGGCCCGTGGTCACCCGGTCGAGCAACATGTCCGCTTTCTGCTTGCCGACCGCCTGGGTAAGAACCCGCCGCACGAAATCCTGGGATCCGCCGGCGATGTTCGCCCTCGAATCGGCCACCCCGATGAATGTATCGAGCACGGAGGTCATCTGCTCGCGCGACACTTCCTTGAGCTCCGCCATGGCGATTCCCAGCTTCTGGACTTCGCGTGCATCGAGCTGCTTCAGCAAATTGGCGGCATCCTGCTCACCCAGGCTCATCAGCAGAATGGCGGCCCGTTGCGTGCCGGCGAGATCGTCAGTCTTGCTAGCCATCGGCAGAGACCCAGTCCTTCACGACCTGCGCCGCGCGCCGCGGATCCTGCCCCACCAGCGTTCGCGCCGCCGCGATCTGCTGCTCGAAGCTCGGGGCGAGTTTGATGGCCTTGCCGCCCTGACCCGAGATGCTCACGCGGTCGCCGTCGATATCGCCGTCCCCTGCGCCTGCGGCGTTGCGCCGCGCTCCCGGCTTGGTCAGCGATTTCATCAACGGCCGCAGAACCAGGAACGCGACCACCAGCACCAGCGCCGCGCCTACGATTTGTTTCGCGAGTTGCGTGATCCAGGGGGTCTCCCACAGCGGCGGGCCCTCGATGGGCGCAATGGGCGCACTGCTCTTGAATGCCTGATTGAGCACGTTCAATTGATCGCCGCGCTTGTCCTGCAGGCCGATGGCTTCGCGCACCAGATCCGTGAAGCGCTTGATGTCCGCCTCGGTCATGGGCGAAGTGGTGACCTTGCCGTCCGAGTCCACTTTCTGCCAGTCGTCGAGCACCACGCCGACGTTAAGGCGTTTCAATACGCCGACGGGCTGTTTGACGTAGGACAATGTGCGGTCGACCTCGAAATTGCGGGTGCTGCGCTGCGAGGTCGAGCTGGGGCCGCTCGCCGCGGCAGTGGTTTGCGCGGCGCCCGGCGACCCGGCCGCCGGCGCGGGATTCCCAGGCGTGGCGGCGCCCGGAATCGTGGGCGCTCCGGAGGTGCCGGGCGGCTGATTGCTCAACGCTCCCGGGATGCCTTCCGCGCCATCGCCGCCCCTGCGCTGTTCGTTGCTGGTTTGTTCGCTGCGGACCGCCGTCTTTTGCGGGTCGTAGTTCTCGCGTGTTTCCTCGGTGACCGTGAAATCCATGTCGGCGGTAACCGTTGCGCGCACCCTGCCGGCGCCGACCATGGGTTCGAGCAGATCGACGATGCGCTGCTGATAACTCTCCTCGAGCTTGCGGGTGTAGGCGAATTGCCGCGTGCTCGCCGCATCTTCGGCGTTGTCGTCGGGCGAGTTGAGCAGGGTTCCGGCCTGATCCACGAGCGTTACGTCGTTCGCTCCCAGCTCCGGCACGCTCGAGGCCACCAAGTGCACGATGGCGGCGACCTGGCCGGGTTCGAGACGCCGTCCGGGATACAGCTGCAGCATCACGGACGCGGTGGCCTTGCGCGCATCGCGCAGGAACACCGAGGGTTTGGGCAGAGCCAGGTGGACGCGCGCGCTCTGCACACCCTGCACCTTGACGATGGTGCGGGCAAGCTCCGTCTCGAGCACCGATTGGTAGCGCGCGCTCTCCATCATCGAGCTCGAGCCCAGCGCGGAATCCTTCTGTATCATCTCGATGCCCATGGCATCGCTCTGCGGCAGGCCCTGGCTCGCCAGGCGGATTCGCGCCTCCTGCACCTTGGACTCCGGCACGGATACCGCGCCGGAAGGGTTCAACTTGTATTCGATTCCGGCCGCGGTCAGCGCGTCCATGACCTGGCCGCTCTCGCGCTCGGAGAGCTGACCGTACAGCACCGTGTAGTTCTGCCCCTGCGACCAAAGGACCAGCCAAATGGCCGCGGCAACGGCGGCGGCCACTCCGGCGAGCAGTCCGACTTGCTTCAGGCCGGGGATGTCTGCGATGCCGCGCGCAGGGGTGGGTACGATGTCAGCCATGGGTTAAGCCTCGCGGTCGATCAGACCGACATGTTCATCACTTGGGTGTAGGCGTCGACGAGCTTGTTGCGCACCTCGGTCATGGCGCGAAAGGCCAGCCCCGCCTTTTGGACTTCAAGCATCACCTTGGTCAGATCGACGCTCTTGTCGCCCGCTTCGTAGGC
Organism: uncultured Gammaproteobacteria bacterium; assembly: GCA_963702735.1. Taxonomy (GTDB): domain Bacteria; phylum Pseudomonadota; class Gammaproteobacteria; order Steroidobacterales; family Steroidobacteraceae; genus Bog-1198. The sequence continues at coordinate 136,880 of CAVPDW010000010.1, forward strand.
GTTCGCGAGCGCGGTCGCCTGATTTTGCATGGTGGCGATGTGATCGACGGAATCCTTCATCAGCTTGGCGAAGTCAGAGGGCTGCGCCGCCGCCGCGGGGCTCTCCGCAACGCCCGACGCGCGCGCCTGGAGCGAGCGCATCTGCGCCAGCACTTGCTGAATCTGCATGCTCGACATGATTTACACCGCCGCCAATTGTTGATCGTGCACGTGCGGCACGCGCACCCCCGCGGCCTTGAGCTGTTGGAGCTTGTGGCGCAGCGTGCGCGGGCTGATTCCCAAGCGCTCGGCGGTGAGCTTGCGGCTGCCTCCGGTCACGCGCAGCGTCGCCATGATCAGTTCACGTTCACGCGCCTTCAGGTCGTAGTCCAAGCCCGTCTCCGGGGCACGGGTCGGGGGCACGGGACGGTCAACCGCGGGCTGTGTCCCATCGGCCTCCGCAGCGGCGACTCCGGTATCCAGATCCGTCGCGTGAATGATGCCGCCGGAAGCGAGCCATGCGGCACGCTGCACGATGTTGGTGAGTTCGCGCGCATTGCCCGGCCAGTCATGTCCCAATAATTTGCGTTCCGCATCGGTGGACAGGCTCAAGGCTGCCTGACCGCCGCGTGCGCAGGCCTGAATGGCGCGCCGCGCCAGCGGCAGTATGTCGCCGAATCGCTCGCGCAAAGGCGGTAGCCGCAGCGACAACACGTTGAGCCGGTAGTACAAGTCGGCGCGAAAGCGTCCGGCGCGCACTTCCTCGGGAAGATCGCGGTTCGAAGTCGCGATCACCCGCACATTGAGGCTGATGGTGCGGTTGCTGCCCAGCCGCTCGACTTCGCGCTCCTGCAAGACACGCAGAATCTTCGCCTGCAGCCCCAGATCCATTTCGGAGATTTCGTCGAGCAGCAGGGTGCCGCCCTGCGCCTGCTCGAATTTGCCGGCGTGCGCCGCGAGCGCGCCCGTGAAGGCGCCTTTCTCGTAGCCGAACAGGGTGGCCTCGAGCATGTTCTCAGGGATGGCCGCGCAATTGATCGCCACGTACGGTGCTGCGGCGCGTATTGAATGATCGCGAATGAAGCGCGCGTAGACCTCCTTGCCGGTGCCGCTTTCGCCGGTGATGAGCACCGTGGCTTCGCTTTCCGCGATCTTGCGCGCCAGGCAGACCAGGCGCTTGGACTCGGGATCGACGGCGACAAGTTCGTTCGGCGCGACCCGCAGCGCCAGCTGACGCCGCGCCATCTCGATCAGCGCCTGTGCGTCGAAGGGCTTGACGATGTAGTCCGTGGCGCCCTCGCGCATCGCGGCGACCGCCTGGGCGACGGTGCCGTAGGCGGTCATAAGCACCACCGGCAGATCGGGCCGCTGCCGTTTGATCGAGGACAGCAACTGGTAGCCGTTGGGCCCGGGCATCTGCACATCCGAAATCACCAAGGCGATCTCTTCGCTCTGCAACAACCTCAGAGCGTCGGCCGCGTCCGACGCAGGCAGCGCCGCCAGATCGGCGGCTCGCAGGGTATCGACCAACGCCTCGCGCAGCGCCGCATCGTCTTCGACCACCAGGACCGATTCGTTCATATTGCTCATGCGGTTCTCTCTTCGGGTAAATCAATGATGAAGGTGGCGCCCGCCGGGGCGCCGTCGGCGTTCTGCGCCAAGGAAACGCTGCCCTTGTGCGCCTCGACCACGGACTTGACGATCGCAAGTCCGATGCCGTTGCCGCGCGCCCGAGTGGTGAAAAAGGGCTCGAATATCCGTCCGCGAATGTGCGCGGGCACGCCGGGGCCATTGTCGCTGACGACGATTTGCGCCCTGCCGTCCGAGGCGCGGCGCGCAAGCAGCTCCAAATCAAGATCGCCCGTCGCCGCCTGGAGCGCGTTGGTGGCCAGATTCAAGACCGCCGATACCAGCGACGGCGCACTCGCACGCACCATCAGGTTCGGCGCCTCGGTGCGTATCGTGAGGCGAATGCCGTGGCGCAACGCCGGCCGCAGCCACTGCGCCACCTGTTCCAAGAGCGCGCTCACGCTCACCGCTTCGCGCGCGGCACCGCCGTGCGAGAAGGCCAGCATGTCGTTCACGAGCTTGTCGAGCTGTTTGAGGCTGCTGACGGTTCGCTCCGCGCAGCGGCCCTGGGTCTCCGGGCTGCGCCCGGGCAGCGTCATCTGCGAGGCGTACAGCAGTGCCGCCGCCAGGGGCGTTCGTATTTGGTGCGCAAGGCCCGCCGCGAGCTCTCCTAAGGTCAGCAGGCGCTGCTGGCGGGTCAGAAACACTTGCATCAAATGCGCTTCGGTCACGTCGGTGAGCAGCACGACTTCGCCGCCGCTTTGCAGTTCGCGCCGCGAGATATTGACGAATTTTCCGCTGCGCAGCTCGGTGTGCTCGCCGGCCAGGCCTGCGCTTGTTTTGCTGCGCTCCAGCACCGCGGCGAATGACTGCGCGAGCAGCGGCTCGCCCAGCAGTTCACGCGCGACGGGATTGCATTCTTGAATTTCGCCGCCGGAGTCGAGCACCAACACCCCGCCCGGCAGGCCCTTGATCAGCGCCGCGAGGCGCGAGGCCAGATGCTCCTTGTTGGCATGCGCTTCTTCCAGTTCCGCGCGCAGCTGCGCGACCTGGGTCCGCAGTGAGTCGAAGGCGCCGGACAATTGTTCGGACACCGAACCAAAGGCGAGGAACGCCGCATGCAGTTCGGAACGTCGGTTTTCTATCAAGTCGAGATGGGTGGCTGCCATGCCGGAAGAAGAAAGCAACTTCTGTGCCCTGGCGCTATTCTCTCTTCGTATCAACCAGTTACGCCGAAACGGGAACGCTCGAACCGTTCAGCGTCAATAATTTGTCAGGCGCTTAGACGGTATTTGCGCAGCTTCTCGACAAGAGTGGTGCGGCGCATGCGCAAAAGCCGCGCCGCCTCCGCCACGGTCCCGTCGGCTTCCTGGAGGGCTTTGCGAATGAGTCCGACCTCAATCGCCGACAGATGATCCTTCAAATCGATGCCGCCGCGCGGCAGCTGTAACCCGGCCAGCTCGGCGCTCCCGGCGAAATCCGGCACCGTTGCGTCCGTATCCTCATGGTTCGCCTCGCAGAGCGCGGCATCTTCGTCGTCCGCCTCCGAGTTGGCGGCCAGGGCGTCGGTTCTCACCGGGTGCATACCCTCGAGCAGCGCATCGACCAGCGCAGGCGGCGCCACAGGCGCCGCAGGCGGTTCTGCGGTGGCGAGCCGCACGCCGCCGGCGAACCATCGCGCCGCTCCGGTGCTGCGATAGCGGTCTGGCAAATCGGCGGCCGTGACGGTCTGTTCGGGAAATAGAATCGCCAGGCGCTCCAGCAGATTCGCGAGTTCGCGCACATTTCCCGGCCACGGATTGCGCGCCAGACAGTTCATCGCGTCCTTGTCCAGGCGGATATGGCGCCCCGCGAGCTGTCCCTGCCGCTGCACCAGATGTTCGATCAGCACCGGCAAATCCTCGAGCCGTTCGCGCAGCGGCGGCATTTGCACGGGGAAAACGTTCAGCCGGTAGTAGAGGTCTTCGCGAAAGCGCCCGGCGATGATCGCGGCATCCAGGTCGCGATGCGTCGCCGCAATGATGCGCACATTGCAGTGAATGGTTCGATTGCTGCCGACCCGCTCGAAGGTCCGCTCCTGCAGCACCCGCAGCAGCTTGACCTGCATTTGCAGCGACATGTCGCCGATTTCATCGAGGAACAGCGTTCCGCCCTCGGCAAACTCGAAGCGTCCCATGCGGGTGGACAGCGCGCCGGTGAAGGAGCCTTTTTCGTGGCCGAACAATTCGCTTTCCAGAAGGTCGGCGGGAATCGCTCCGCAATTCACCGGTACGAACGGGTGTCCCGCCCGGCCCGACAATTCGTGAATGTGCCGCGCCACCATTTCCTTGCCGGTGCCCGATTCGCCGAGAATCAACACGTTGGTATCGTAGGGAGCGACTTGCTCTATGAGCCGATGCACGGCGCGCATGGGGAGCGAGGTGCCGCTGGGACGAAAACGATGGGCTCCCGGCTGGGTCGGATGTCCGTTGCGGACGTTCTGCGCTTGATTCAAGACCGCCGACAGGCGGCGCTGTTTGACGGGCAGCTCCAACTGGAACCACGCCAGGTCGCTGCTGCCCTCGGCAATCTTCGGCAATCCTTCGTTGCTCAGACAGATGACCGGCAGGGGCTGAGGCATGGCCCGCAGCTGCGCCACCAGATCGGCACCGGCGGCGGTGATGGTGTCCTTGGCAACGATGGCGGCAAGGAAATCATGCGACCCGCCGAGCGACAATTCGCGCAGCTCCGCCAGACCACGGACATGGACAGGTTCCAAGTCCAAAAAACGCAGCAAAGTTTGCAGGCCGCGAGCCTCCAAATCTGAGGGTTCAATCACAATAACTCTGGCGTCGGCCACTGTTCGGGGCTCCTTCCCGTTCAGAAAGTGTGACGGAGTTCGCATTTCTCGCGTTCCGTCTTAACGTTTGCCTCTAACCCTTTGACATATCTCAATCAATGTCGTGAGGAGGACCATACTAACTGATGAGGTTGAGAGAAAAGAACTTGGCTAATCCCCGTAACCCATGTAAGGGGATCTCTTAAAAGCCGGTGCGGTGATTTGCTATGTCGGGACTTGGCCGCCCGCGAGACGAGCGCCTGCAACGAGCCGGCGGTGATGGCGGAAAATCAGTTTCTCGAGTTGTTCGGTCACGGCCGCGGAGAGGCCGCTGAATCGCATCTGCGCGACACGTAAACTGTCCTGCCGCCGCTCGCCCGCCACCACGCAAGGAATTCTCACCGGCTGCGGCAGCGCCGAATTGATGTAAACCGCCAATATTCCGCTGCTGCCCACCGCCGGCGTCTCATTGCCGAACCATTCAAGCGCGCGGGAAGTCAACCTGACGCGCTGCGGCGGCGGCAACCCGGAGTTGCGGAGCGCGAGTTCCGCCGTTAGGCGCAGCAGGATATTCACCTTGTACTCGAGGCGCTGAAGTTCGTGGACCAGGGCGGGCGATTCATCCTTGAGAGCCTCGTGCACCCGTACCTCGTCCAGGGAGGACTCGGCGCCGAGCAACTGGTGGTTGTCGGAATTCAATCGCGCCAGCGCCAACCCCTCGGCCGGCGGTCCCTCCGCCCATCCCACGGGCAGCGTGTCCTCGTAAATCAGACAATCGCCGAGAAATGTCTCAGGCACGGTTCCCGCCTTGAAATCTCCGATGGGCTAACGCCGCTGCCGGGTATTCGAATAGGCAACCACCGCTCGACGACCGACAGCGGCCATGTCCATTGCGCGACCCTTGCTGCGCAGGCGATGCTCCATGGACCCGATCGCTCGATCGTTCAGATGGGAAATTTCCCGCAGCATCGCCTGATCGCGTGCATCGGGCTGCTTGCGCCCGAGTCTGAAGGACTGTAGCAGCTCCAGACGTTCGGCGTCGAGTCTGACCGCCAATTGTACATCGCCGTCATCTGCGACCGCCGCCAGCTGCTGCGAGATTTCAAGCGCACGCCGCAGCGCCGCCGTCGCCTCGGCCTGGCTCATCGCCCATCCTTCACGATCTGGTCCCAGCCGCTCTTGATCTTGGCGACCAGTCCAATGACCTCGCCGACGATGCGGGGATCGTTATTGACGTTGGCCTGCGTCAACCGGTCCAACTTATATAGGTAAAGGTTGCGCAGATTGGCCGCGATTTGACCGCCGCGCTCCATGTCGAGACTACCGTTGAGCTGCGAGAGCAGACGCACCGCCCTGCTGATGGCCGTGCCCTTGGCGATCACCTCGCTCACCGGCAAATTGTTCTCTATGCGCTCCATGCATCCTTGCGCGATGGTGAGCTGCGACAGTATGTGCTCGAACATGATCTGCACCAGTCGCGTGGGACTGGCGTCGGCGACCATGCCGTGGTTGCGTACAGTACGATATCGAGCGGCGCCGTTTTGCGTATACATCATATGCAGCCTTACGTACTCGTCGTACCGCTGCTCAGGCTGCTGTTCGAGCTGCTGGAGTTCAAGCTGTTATTCGGATTGAATTCCGCGGTGAGATAGGTTTGCGTCTGCTTGAGGGCAGCCACCGCCGCATCCATGGCGTTGTATTGCGTCGTGAGCGTCGCCGAATAGTTCGCCAATTCGGCGGTCAGCTCCGCCTGCTGGCGCGAAACGCTGCTCAAGCTCGTCTGCAGGCCTTGATTGATCGTCTGCAACAGGCCGCCGGGCTGGGTGTACTGAGTGATCAGACTGTCTATCTGAGTCGCAATACCCTTGGTGCCGCCGAGCAGATTGGCCACTCCGGTCAAGCTCGAACTGAGCGCGGCGCCCAAGGTGTCCGTATTGCTGCTGTAGGTACCCTGGGTATTGGCGGCTATCCCCAGGTCGGCGAGCGAATTGATCGAGCCGGAGCCCGACGCATTGATCGTGTCGAGGATGTTTTCCAATTGATTCTGGAAGGACTCGAGCGTCGCGTTGCCCTGCAAGGCACCCGCGGTTTGAGTGGTGGCGTCATAGCCGGTGAGGCTTTGTATGCTGCTCAACACGCCGTTCAAGGCCGTGACGAACGTGCCGATCGAGGTTTGCGCCCCGGTCGTGTCGGGGCTGACGGTCAGCGTCGTCGGGGTATTGGCGGCCGATGCCTGCAATAAATTCAAGCTCACGCCGCTGATGGCGCCGCTCACCACATTGCTCGGACTCGTGGCTGCAAAGCCGTTGATCGAGAAATTCGCGTCCTGCGCCGCCTGGGTCTGCGTGAGATTCGTCACATTGTTGGTCGGGTCGTAGACCAGAGAGGACAATCCGCCGTCGCCGCCCGCCGTGGTCACGGTAATGGCATTGGCGGCGCCGGTGGCGGTCCCGGACAGCACCAGTCGGGAGCCGCTTGCCGTGGTCAGGACACTGGCGCTGACGCCCGGATTGTTCGGCTCGGTGTTGATGGCGGCGGCGATGCCGGCAAGCGTGTTGTCGTTCGTGCCGATGGCAATCGAGGCGGCGTTGCCGCCGACGGAAATGGTCAGAGTGCCGGTGCCGATGGCCGTGCTCGAGTTCAGCACCGGCTGCGAGGTGAGCGTGGCTGAGGAAGCGAGATTCTGCACCAGCAGGGAGAATTGGCCGCCGACCGCACCTGCGCTCGCGGTCGCCGTCGCAATGGTCTTGTCGGCGACCGTCGCATCAAATCCGGCGAGTTTGCTCGGATCCTCCAGGGTGGACAGCGTGGCCTGCAGGGTGGAGAGAGCGCTGCTGAAGGCTCCATAAGCGGAGACCTGCGCATTTAGCGAGGTCTGCTGCGCGTTGAGCTGATTGGTCTGCGCCGCCCCATAGGCCGACGTCAGCGCCGACACGATGGCATTGATATTGAGTCCCGAGCCGATGCCGGTGGAAGTGATCAGCGAGCTTGCGCCGGCTGCACTGGAGGTGGAACTGCCGGATATGGGTGAACTCATGAAATCCTCTACCCCGTCGAAAGGTTGCTTAAACTTATCGGCACATCACGTCAGGACTTAAGCAAGAGGCATACCAACTTCGAGGACCGGGTGCTCAGGCATGACTGTCGATGATCAGACCGGGAACCCCTACGCTGCGCGCAAGGGCGGGAAACTCGCTCACCAGGAACTCTCCGACGACCGCGCCGTTGGCCGGATTGAGCTGCTGGATCAGCTTGCCGTCGGATGAGGGATCCACTCGATACTGATCGGGACGCCCCGAATCATTGAGATGCTTGTTCAGCTGCGCGACCAGCGCTTGCGGGTCGTTGCTGACGGGAATGGGGGGTTTGTCGGGCACGGCCGGCGCGCTTGCCGGGGGTTTGGCTCCGGTCAAGCCTGCCTTTGCCGCTTCTATTGCCAAGGCATTGCCGCTCGGCGGCAATGCCTTGCCGCTGACTTCTTGCATTTTCGCCGCTGTCGGCGTCCGACTTCCATGCACGACGCTCGCCACCGGTATCTTCGCCGGAATGCCGTCGTTCGCCATGTTTGCACCTTCTTGAAACTACTCTGTGTCCTACATTCGTTGCGCGATATTCTCCATCATTGGCTCGCCCTTGGACCTACGGCCCGGGCGCTGTCGCGCCCGAGCCGTGGTTTTCACATCACTCTCGTCAAGCTATCGGCCGTTACGGCAGAAGCTTGAGGATCAGCTGCGGTTCCTGGTTGGCCTGCGCCAACACCGAGATACCGGCCTGTGCCAACACCTGAGCCTGGGTCAGGTTCGCCGATTCCTGCGCGAAGTTCGCATCCTGAATGGTGCTGCGCGACTGAGTCAGGTTCTGACTCGTCGAGGTCAGGTTGCTGACCGCCGCCGAGAAGCGGTTCTGGATGGCGCCCAATTGGCTCTGGAAAGCGCTGACCGTTGCCAGGGCCGAGTCGACCGAGGCGATCGTGGCGTTGGCGCCCGAGACCGTCAGTACGTTCTGGTTGGCGAGAGTCGCGTTGCCCAGCGAGATCGTCTGGCCGCCGCCCGTGAAACCCACATCCGCAGAACCCGTACCGCCGATGACGATGTTGCTCGCCGCCGACAGGGTGATCTGACCCTTGGTGGTGGTTGCCGTGCCCGAGGCTGCCAGGGCCGCACCGGTACCGCTCGCGGCGCCGGTGATGGTCTCCGTCGAGGTAATGTCGCGGCCGTCGGAAGCAGTGAGCTGCAACGCACCGGTCGTGGACAGACCCGCCGTGACACCCGTCTGCGACGAGTACAGGTTGATCTGGGTCGCCACATCGGTGCCGGTCAAGGTCTGGCCGGATGCCAATGAGGTGTTCGCGGCATAGATCGAGACGCCGTTGATGGTCAACGAATAGGTCGTACCGCCGCCCGAGCTGCCGGTGATGGTCGAGAACGCAGCCGCGCCGGTGACCGTGGTCGAGGCGCTGGCCGTCAAGCCCGCAACACCCGCCGCATTGATGGCCACCGCTTTGGCGTAGGCCGAGCTCGCGGACTGGCCGGCGGTCGCGCCTGCCGAGCCGACGGAGGAGGCGCCGATGGCAACCGCCGTGCCGTTGCCCACCTGAATGGTCAGATTGCTGCCGGTGAGGGCGTTCGTGGAAACCGCACCGCCCGTGCTGGTGGCAACCTGCCCGATCTGGTTGGCGCCGACACCCTGCGCCAGATTCACCGAAATGGTGTCGCCGACATTGGCGCCCACTTGATACACCGTGGTGCCGCTGGTGCCGTTGAGCACATTCGTTCCGTTGAAGGTGGTCTGCGAGGCGATTTGCGTGATTTCAGCGATCTGCTGCTGCACCTGGTTATCCAGAGCGGCACGGTCTGCGGCGCTGTTCGAGCCGTTGGCCGATTCCACCGCCAGAGTACGGATGCTCTGCAAGTTGTTCACTACAGTGGCCAGCGCGCCGCCGGCCGTCTGCGCTTCCGACACGGCGTCGTTGGCGTTGTTGACGGCTTGATTGGTGCCGTTGATCTGGGTCGTGAACTGCTGACTGATGGCCAGGCCCGCCGCATCGTCGGCGGCGCTGTTGATGCGCAAACCAGAGGACAGGCGCTGCAAGGACTGTGACAACAGGGCCTGAGAACCCGTCAAGTTGTTCTGTGCGGTAAGCGAATCGATATTCGTATTGAGTGTTAATGCCATGTTAGAAACTCCTGAATGTTTAGTACACCGGCCCCTCTTAGGCCTAACTTAGGTTGTGTTCACTTCACCCGCCAAGCGGGCGGACCGGTGACCACATGCAAGAGGTTTATCGGAAGACTGTCGGGGTTCTTTAGAGCGATTTGCGGCGCATGGTCCTCGTGAATCAGTATTGCGTCACATTTCCGCTGGTTGACCTTTGACAATTTTGCCGGCCGCCCTCTCCTGACCGTTATCGGCCGCACCCCTGGGTCCTACAGCGTGACCTTGCCCTAAGCTCCGCGGGCCCGCCCGGGTCGGCATGAAAAGTGCATGAGAGACGGCATGGGTCAATTCCGTCAATCTCATGCCGCCGCCCTGCCGGCAGGCGACAGCGCGGCGCAGGGTTCCGCAACGCCCGACCTCCTGTGCGGCGAGGCCATGAATCATCAGCTTGCAGGCCGGCTGGAACTCGCCGAGCGGCTGTATCGCAGGATTCTGCAAATTGAGCCGGCGCACGCGGCCGCGAACTATTGCATCGGCATGCTGAACATACAGAAGAGGCGGGCCTGCGAAGCATTGCCCTTCCTGCTTGCGGCGCTGCAATCCGATCCGAAAACGTCGGAATATTGGCTGGGGTACCTGGAAGGGCTGCTGCTGGCAGATCAGGCCGGCGACGCGCAGGCCGCGCTGGCGCTTGGGCGACAACACGGTCTTGAGGGTCCGGCGGTCGAGGAGTTTAGCGTGCGGATGCAGGCGCGCTTGCGCCGCGATGCCGCAACCGACCCCGCGCCGAAGCCCCTCGCCGCCCCAAGCTCGCCGGCGCGCGCCGATCGCCGCCGCGACCAGCGCGTTGCAGACCGGCAAGAGCGGGCGCTGCTGGCAATGCTCAAGCAGGGCCGCTTCGCAGAGGCACTGACCTTGAGCCGCACTCTGACGGAGCGGTTCCCCGAACGCGGCCTGGGCTGGAAGACGCTGGGAGCATTACTGTGGAGTAACGCGCAGTCCGAGGAGGCTCTCGCGGCGATGCAGACGGCGGCGCGGCTCCTGCCTCAAGACGCGGAGACCCACGGCAATCTGGGATCGGCATTGATCAAGTTGGAGCGCCTTGACGAAGCGCAAGCGAGCCTGAGTCAGGCCTTGAAGATCGATCCGCGATTTGCCGCGGCCCACGCGCATTTTGCCAATCTGTACGAACTGCAGGGCCGCTATGCCGAGGTGGAGTCGAGCCTGCGCAGCGCAATGGCTCTGCGCACTCGAGATTTGAGTACCGGCGACGTTCAGCAGCATACGACTCTGCTGTTCATGCTGAGCCACAACCCCGCCCTGGATGCGGACTCCCTGTTTGCGGAGCATTGCCGGGTGGGGGCGCACTTGGAAAGCAGGCTGCGCGCAGCTTGGCCGCGGCATCCGAACGTCAAGGACCCGGACCGTTGCCTGAAGGTCGGTCTGGTGTCCGCCGACTTTCGCAATCACGCGGTTGCCAGCTTCATCGAGCCGGTGCTCGTGCAATTGCGACAGCACCGCAACCTCGCGCTGTACGGCTACTACAATCACGAGTCGGAGGATCAGGTCACATTGCGCCTGCGCGCTCACTTCGAGCGCTGGCGCCCGGTCCACGCGCTGTCGGACCTCGAGCTGACGAAGCAAATCAGGGACGACGGCATCGACGTGCTGTTCGATCTGTCGGGTCACACCTCGTTCAATCGGCTGCGCGCCTTCGCGCACAAGCCGGCGCCCATACAGATCAGCTGGATCGGCTATCCGGGCACGACGGGACTTCGCGCCATGGACTACTACCTGGCCGACCGGCATTTTTTCCCGCCCGGCCGGTTCGACAGATACTTCAGCGAAAAGCTGGTGTATTTGCCGACCGGGGCACCGTTCAGGCCGGACGAATCCGCGCCGGCCGTCAGGGATCTGCCTGCGCTGCGCGCCGGACACCTCACGTTCGGCAGCTTCAACCGCATGGGCAAGATCAATGCCGCCACCGTCGGCCTCTGGTCGCAGCTGCTGCGCGCCCTGCCGGATTCCAAAATGATCGTCGCGGGCATTCCGGTCGAGGCTGGTCGAAACCAACGGTTGGCGGACTGGTTCGCCGCAGAGGGCATCGCACCCGCACGAGTGCGGTTCCACGGGCGCTGCGCCATGGATGCATACCTCGCTCTGCATCATGAGGTGGATATCTGCCTGGACACCCTCCCCTATTCCGGAGGCACCACCACTTATCACGCCTACTGGATGGGTGTCCCGACCTTGACGGTCGCAGGACCGACGCCCGCCTCGCGACAAGGCGCCGCCATCATGAGCCAAGTGGGCCTGGATAGCTTCATCGCCGCGAGCGCCCCTGATTTCATCGCCAAGGGCGTGGACTGGGCGAACCGTCTTAACGAGCTTGCGCAGGTACGCCTGTCCTTGCGCGAGCGCTGGCGTCAATCGCCGATTCGCGACCCCGACGTCATCGCCTCGAGTCTCGTGTCGGCGATTCGGCACATGTGGTCGAGATGGTGTGCCGGGATGCCGAGTGAGTCCTTCGAGGTCGACCCCCCCGATCCGGCACGCCGAGGAGACTTCCATCAGTACCCTTAAGTCGCAACCGATCTACGTCACGCGCCCCGAATTGCCGGATCTCGAGGAGTTCATTCCTTATTTGAGGAAGATATGGGATTCGCGGGTCCTGACCAACGGCGGCCCGTTCCATCAGCAGTTCGAACGGCAGCTGAGCGAATATCTGGGGGTCAAACACATTGCGTTGTTCACCAACGCGACGATCGCGCTGGTCACCGCGCTGCAGGCGTTGCGCATCAGCGGCGAGGTGATCACGACTCCCTATTCATTCGTCGCGACGGCGCACTCCCTGCTGTGGAACGGCATCAAGCCCGTGTTCGTCGATATCGATCCAAACACGCTCAATCTCGATCCGAGGAAGATCGAGGCCGCGATCACTCCGCAAACCACCGCCATCATGCCGGTGCATTGCTACGGCCACCCTTGCGACGTGGACCGCATCCGGGCGATCGCCGACACCTACGGCTTGAAGGTCATTTACGACGCGGCGCACGCATTCGGGGTGGAATGCCATTGCGGCAGCGTTCTGGCGCACGGCGACCTGTCGGTACTCAGCTTCCACGCCACCAAGGTGTTCAACACATTCGAGGGCGGCGCCATCGTCTGTCAGGACGAGAAGACCCGCCAGCGCATCAATTATCTCAAGAACTTCGGTTTCGCCGACGAAGTGACTGTGGTGGCGCCGGGCATCAACGGCAAAATGAGCGAGTTCAATGCGGCGCTCGGCCTGCTGCAGCTCAAGGGCATCGACCGTGCGCTGGCGGACCGCAGGGCCATCGACGAACACTATCGATCGGCGCTCGAGAATGCCCCGGGTATACGCTGCATCGGCGCCGCGGGTGAAACGCGCGGCAACTATGCGTACTTTCCCATCCTGATCCAGCCGGACTACCCGCTGAGCCGCGATGCCCTGTATCAGGCGTTCCGCGACAACGACATTCTGGTGCGCCGCTACTTCTTTCCGCTGATCAGCGACTTTCCGATGTACCGCGGGCTGCCGTCGGCGGCGCACAAGAACTTGCCGGTGGCGCGCAAAGTCGCGCAGCAGGTGCTCTGCCTGCCGATCTATCCAGGGCTGTCGCACGATCAAGTGGATCGGGTTCTGGATTTGATCATGGGACAGGGCAGGGTCGGCGCTGCCGTCGGCATGCTTTGAATGGACGAGACTCGACCATGTACTTTGTCGGCTCCGGCGCGCTGCTCTATCACGCCGTCAATTTCACGGTGGCGGCCGGCCTGCGGGTGGAGTGCGTTTGCTGCCCGCCCGCCGACCCTGCGATTGCCAGGCTGCGCAATCAGGGCGTGGCCGTGGTCGAAACCGCACAGCCGAACGAGACGCTGCGCCCGATCGTCCAATCGAGCACCGAGGGCATCGTCTTTTCCATCAACAACAAACACATCATCGAGGACTCGCTGCTGGCCTGCGGCGCGAAGTTCTTCAATGTTCACAACGGTCTGGCGCAGGACTACCGCGGCATCGCCGAGGTTTGCATATTCGCTGCGCTGTGCCGGGGTGAAAATCGCTACGGAGCCACACTTCAGCAATTGCTGCCCGGTCAAGAGGTCGATTCCGGCCCCATCGTCGCGCAGCTGGAGTTTCCCATCGGCCCCGCGGACCGCTTCTGCGATGTGCTGCAACACTCGCTCGCCGTTTGCCGGAGGATATTCGAAATGAACGTACGCGGCATCGCGACGAACTCCTATGAGACGGCGATTCTCAAGACCGCTGCGGCGGCGTTCGGCTACAAGGACATAGGCGCGCTGTGCGCCGACTCCGCGCCCGCGCGCCTGGCGAGGGCCTCCCAGCTGGGGCGCTACGCCGGTTTCTTTCCGAGGCTCCGAAGCCTCCTCGAGTCCGGAGCATTGACCCAATGATTAAATGCCAATTTCTCGGCCACGCATGCATGCGCTTCAGCGGCGAAGGCTTCGCCCTGATATGCGATCCTTGGCTCACGACCGTGCCGATCTACGGCAACACCGCGGTGAAATATCCCTTTCTGCCCGATGATCAGCTCAAGGCGGCTCTCGACGTCACCCACATCTATATCAGCCACCATCACGAGGACCACTTCCACGTCCCCACGCTCGACCTGTTTGCGCGCGACACGCCGGTCCTGATTCCCGCCTTCGAGTATGTCGATCACCCCCGCGCCGGCAGCATGCGCCGGACTCTGGAGCGCATGGGTTTCACGAGGGTGCTTCCGCTGCGCTCATGGGAGGCGACCGAGCTCGGCCTTGGGGAGCCGTTGCGCCTGACGCTGATACCGAGTGCAAGGAGCCGGTGGCATGACTGGGAAAATAGCGGCCTGATCCTGAAATGCGCCGATTGGACGGCGCTGAATCTCAACGACAACCTGGTCGATGATGAACTGCTGGATCACATCAAGGTCTGTGCAGGCCGTCCCGACGCCGTGTTCGTGCAGGGCTTTCCATCCACGGAATTTCCCGGAAGCTTCGATTTTTCCGTGGCGGAGAAAATCCGCATCGGCAGGCAGAAGCGCGGCAACGTCGATCAGGCGGAACTCGTGATTCGAAGGCTGGCGCCGCGCTCGGTGACCCCCATCGCATGCGACATCGCCTGGCACAGGCGCCAGGATCAGTATCGGAACTATTCCGACAAGCCCACCCCGTCCCGATTCGGGCCGATCCTCGAGAAACGCGGCTTGCTGACCGGCACCCGCTACCTCGAGCTTGCACCGGGAGACTTCCTCGATATCGCGGCCTTGACGGTGCAGCGATCCTATGGTCGGTTGAACTACGCCGGATTTCGCCGCCGCCTGCGCAAGAAGATGCACCGCTACGACGAACTCGTCGCCGCCTATGACGATTTCGGCGCCCACGGCCGATTCGACGCCGCCGCGCTGCCGGGCTTCCTGGACGCGCTGCGTGATTACTTCCCCCCCGTGTTTCCGATCACCGCCACGGTGCGAATCGACTTCGTGATCGTGGGCGCGGGCGAGGCGCCGCTGTCCCGGATCTCGTTCTGCGTCCGCGGCGAAGCGCTGTCGATCACGGCCGACGAGGAAACCGGCATGCCCTGCGATCAGGAAATCATCGTGCCCGAGCCGATCTGGCAAGAAGCCTTGAGCGGGCGGTTGTTGCGCCGCGACCTGTTCAACTTGTGCGTCAACCGCCAGCTCAAGCCGTTCAAGCCGGCGGTCGCGGGGCTGCGCTACTTCATCAACTACTATTTCGATTTCGGCGACATCTCGCCCTGGGTGAGGATATCCGCGCGGCGCGACGCCACCGACAATGTCGTGCAGATGCGCGATTTTCGCGCCAGGCTGGCGCCGCGATTTCCGGCGCGCGATCTGCGCGACGAGTACCAACCCTACGCACCTGCCGCGGCGTCGGTCCTATGCAAATAAACGTGCTGGAATACTTCGAGCGGGGCGCCCTTGCCACGCGGCGGCACAAGACCGCCGTGATCGACCGGGGCCATGAAATGACCTACGATGCGCTGGCGCGTTTCTCCAAGAATTGCGCGTCGCTCATTCTCGAGCGCACCGCCGCGCTGAACCGGCCCATCGCGGTCTTCCTGCCCAAGAGCGCCTCGACCATCGTCGCAGATCTCGGAATCCTGTACTCGGGCAATTGCTACGCCAATCTCGACGTGAAGGCGCCGCCGGAGCGTCTCAAGGCCACCCTCAAGAACCTCGGGCCCGAGCTCATCGTCACCTCGCAGGTGCATGCGGGCAGCCTGCGAGCGGCGGGGGCGCTCGAGCATCAGCTGCTGTTCGTCGAGGCGGCCTTGCAGCCGGGCGCGGACCACGACGGTGCGCTGCTGCCGGCGCGGCTGGAGCGCGTCATCGACACCGATCCACTCTGCATCATTCACACCTCAGGATCGACCGGCGTGCCGAAGGGAGTGGTGTTGAGCCATCGCGGCACGATCGACTTCATGGACTGGGCGTTTTCGCGCTTCGGCTTCGACGGGAGCGAGATCATCGGCAGCTTGTCGCCGTTCCATTTCGACATCTACACGCTCGAGCTGTACCTGTGCCTCGCCAAGGGTGCGACGCTGGTCATCATTCCCGAACAGAGCGCGGCGTTTCCCGCCATGCTCCTGGAGTTCGTCGCGGCGCACTCCGTCAATTTTGTCTTCTGGGTGCCCACCATCATGGTGAACATCGCCAATCAGGATCTGTTGTCGAAGCGGCCGCCGGAGGCGCTGCGCCGGGTGTTCTTCGCCGGCGAGGTGTTCCCGACCAAGAACCTTAACTACTGGCGGCGCCATCTGCCCCGCGCGCAATTCGTCAATCTCTACGGGCCCATCGAGATCAGCGTGGACTGCACCTACTTCGTGGTGGATCGCGAGATGGCGGACGAGGAGAGGCTCCCCATCGGATTTCCGTGCCGCAACTCCGACATCCTCATTCTCAACGAGCAGGACCGTCCGGCGCAGCAGGACGAGCTCGGGGAGCTGTGCGTGCGCGGCAGTTCGCTGGCGCTGGGCTACTGGAACAGCCCGGAGCGGACCGCCCAGGCGTTCGTGCAGAATCCGCTCAATCCGCATTACCCCGAACTGATCTATCGCACCGGCGACATCGTGCACCGCAATCAACGCGGCGAGATCATGATCGTCGGACGCAAGGACTTCCAGGTCAAACACTTGGGATACCGGATCGACCTGGGAGAGATCGAGCACGCCGCGCTGCAGGTGAGCGGCATCGGCAACGCCTGCGTCACCTACAGCCAAAGCAACAAGGAGATCGCGCTGTTCTTCGAATCGGCCGAGGAGAAGTCCGCCGCGCAGATCCGCGAGCGCCTGGCGGCGTATCTGCCCAAATACATGCTGCCCACGGTGTTCCGGCGCGTCGAGCAGCTGCCGCGCAATCCGAACGGCAAGATCGACCGCCACCTGCTGGCGGCCGCGGCCGCCGGCGGCGGGAGCGCGGGCGCATGACGACCCTCATCGAAGTGCTCCGGGAGATCCGCCCCGAGTCCGACTTCACGGCATCCCGGGATTTCCTGCTCGACGGCATGCTCGACTCGTTCGACATGGTGACGCTGGTGGCGGCGCTCGATCGGCTGCACCGCATCTCCATCGAGGGGGTGGACATCCTGCCCGAGCATTTCAGAAACCTCGACACCATCGCCGCGCTGCTGCGGAAGTACGGAGTCGCGCCATGAATTTCGTGTTCCGCGGCAAGCGGATTTCCGGTTTGCTGACGGTGGTGCCGGCCAACGAGGGTTCGTTTCTCGAGGAGATGAAGAACTTCAATTTTCCCGTCAATCGATCCCTCAAGCTCAAAGAGGTGATGGGTTACGACAAGCACCGTCTGGTGCAGGAGGACGTCTGCGTCTCGGATCTCGCCGTCCATGGCCTCGAGCACTTGTTCGCTCAAGGCCGGCTCGAGCGCGACGACATCGATGCGCTCATCCTCGTCACCCAGTCGCCCGACCATTTCATGCCGCCCACCAGCAGCATCATCCAGGGGCGACTCAATTTGAAGCAGGACATGTTCTGCCTGGACATCAACCAGGGCTGCGCCGGATTCCTCGTCGGACTCATCGAAGCCTTCCTGCTGCTGGAGCAGCCGGCCGTCCGCAAGGTGATTCTCGTCAATGCAGACGTGTTGAGCCGCAAGACCTCTCCCAAGGACCGCAACAGCTACCCCCTCATCGGCGACGCCGCCTCCATCACCGTGGTCGAGCGCGACGCGAAGGACTCGGTGATTCATGCCAATCTCAAAATGGACGGCACCAGGAACCAGGCACTGATGATACCGGCGGGCGGACTTAGGATGCCCTCGACCGAGGCGACCGCGCGCCTCGAGGATGTCGGCGACAACAATCTTCGGGCCAAGGACCATTTGCGAATGGACGGCTCCGCCGTATTCAATTTCGTGCAGACCGAAGTGCCGCCGATGATCGACAGCCTGCTTGCCGCAGCCGCCGTTCCGAAGGAGGCGGTCGAATGGTTTCTGTTTCACCAGCCGAACCGCTTCATGCTGCAAAAGCTGGCGGACAAGATGCAAATCTCCCGGGCCAGGATGCCGAGCAACGTCGTCGAGCAATTCGGCAACAGCAGCGGCGTCACCATTCCCATGGCGATCACATCGAACCTGAGCGCCCAAATGCTGGCCGAGAATTCCACTGTCTGTCTGGCCGGATTCGGCGTGGGCTTGACGTGGGGCTCGATGCTGCTGTCGCTCGGCGGGCTGGAATTTTGCGAGTCGATCGATTATCCGAATGCAACCAACGGGCAGCAACACCATGCATGATATTTACCCCAAGCTGGCCGAGATCCTGGAGGCCGAGACGGTCGCGGCCGAAGACGTTCTCGCCGAATTTGAATATTGGGATTCTTTGACGGTCCTATCCATACTCGCGATGCTGGACTCCGCCTACGGGATCAATCTTACGGCCGCGGATATCCGCGGGATGAAGACGGCGGGCGAGATCGCCACGGCGGTCGGGGGACGCGCTCCAAAATGAGCGAATCGACCGATTCGGCATTCGCCAATCCGCTCAACCTGGAATCCCGGCGAATCCTCGTCACCGGCGCCGCCTCGGGAATCGGCCGCGCGACATGCCGCTTGCTCAGTCGACTGCGGGCCAGAGTGGTCGCGGTGGACATCGATGAGCCCGGATTGGACAGCCTCTCGGGGGAGCTCGCCGGGGACGGACATGTGCGGGTCGTCTTCGATCTGCAGGAAGTCGAACGGATTCCCGCATGGATGACCGAATTGACGTCCGCGGGCGGCCCTCTTTTTGGGGTGGTGCACGCCGCGGGCCTGCCTTGCGTCCAGCCCCTGCGTCTTCTGACACCGGCCCTGTATCGCAAGGTTCTGTCGTTGAATACCGAGGCCGCCCTCGCGCTGGCCCGCGGTTTTCATAAGAGGACGGTCGGCGATCCCCGGGGCGGGTCCATCGTGTTCATTTCGTCCGTGATGGCGTCGGCCGGAGCGCCGGGCGCGGCCGCTTACTCGATGAGCAAGGCGGCACTGCACGGCTTGTCGCGCTCGCTTGCGATTGAACTGGCGCCGGGAAGGATCCGGGTGAACTGCGTCGCTCCGGGTTTTGTCGTTACGCCCATGTTCGACCGCATGGCCGCGCCCTGGGAGGCGCAGCAACGAGCACGCGTCGAAGAGGATCATCCGCTGGGCTTGGGCACGCCGCTGGATGTGGCCAACAGCATCGCTTTCCTGCTCGCCGACACGGGACGCTGGATCACCGGTTCGCTGTTGACCGTTGACGGCGGCTACACGGCGCACTAGAAGACGCTTGATGTCCGCGGACCCGAACCACGTCACCCTGATCACGGGCGCCTCCTCAGGCACCGGCCGCCGCCTCGCCGTGCACCTGTCGCAATCGAAGCGCCTGGTCCTGCACGGCCGCGACGCTTCGCGGCTGCTCGAGACTCGCGCGCTGTGCAATCGGCCGGACGAGCACCTGCTGTGGAATTTGGATCTTCGCAGGGGCGATGAGATCGAGAGCTCTCTCAAGACTCTCATCGAGTCGAATCGGCTCGGCATCGAAGGGTTCGTTCATTCGGCCGGCATGCTCGCCGTACAACCCCTGCGCCTGGTCGAACGCGGCCTTGCGCGGGAGATCATGGACGTAAACTTCATGGCGGCCCTGGAGATCCTGCGCCTGCTGGTGCGCAAGAAGATCAACGGCAAGAGTCTTCGCGGGGCGGTCTTCATCTCCAGCACGGCCAGCAGGTTCGGCGCACGCGGATTCAGCACCTACTGCGCCAGCAAGGGCGCTCTGGACGCCTTCATGCGCGCCGCCGCCGTCGAGCTCGCGCCCGAGGTCAGAGTGAACTCGGTGCTGCCCGGCGCGACGCGCTCCGCGATGACGGAGGCGATGCTGAACGACCCTGAGCTGCGGGCGCGAATGCAGGCCGACTATCCTCTCGGCATCGGCGATCCTGACGATGTGGCGTGGGCGGTAGAGTTTCTCTTGTCGGACAAGGCGCGCTGGATCACGGGCCAGGAGTTCGTGGTGGACGGCGGGCGCACCGTGAACATTACGGCGTAGGAGCCTGCAGGTGAGCGCAATCAGCCATCTGATCATCATCAACGCAGGCGCCTTCGGACGCGAGGTCCACACCTGGGCGCAGCAAGCCATCCGCGCCGGGGCTCCGCTGAAAATCAAGGGATTCGTGGACGACCGGCCTGAATGCTTGCGCGGATTCTCCTACCAGGCGCCGATACTCGCGAGCGCGGAGGCGTACGAACCGGCCCCCGGCGACGCTTTCCTTTGTGCGATCGGCGAGCCCGAGGTCAAACGGCGGTATTGCTCGCTGATGAGCGCCAAGGGCGCCCGCTTCGCCACGCTGATTCATCCGACCGCCTCGGTGGGGCACGACGTGCAGATCGGCGAGGGGTGCATACTCGGCCCGTTCACCCAGCTGTCCTGCGACCTGCGGCTGGGCCGCCACGTGGCGTTCGGCACGCACAGCAACACCGCGCACGACACCAGAATCGGCGACTTCTCTCAGATCTGCGGATCCTGCGAGATCAACGGCAGGGCGGTGCTGGAAGAAGGAGTGTTCCTCGGCAGCCATGCAACCATCTTGCCGGACGCCACCGTCGGCGCATGGGCTTTCGTGGGCGCAGGCAGCGTTGTGCTGCGCCGCGTCGCGCCGGGCGCGAGGGTATTCGGAAATCCGGCGGTGCCGGTGGGCTGAAACGGCCGGCAAACTCAAGCCCGGCAGTAAAGGACCGTCTCCTCGGCATGAATCGTATAGTGATCGATATAACAGGAATAAAACGGAAATTTATCCTTGATGTAAAGGATGATTTCGAACAAATCTCCCGGCTTGTGATACAGGGAAATCGCGAGCTTCGGCCTGAATCGCTGGATGCTCTCGCGGGCGCCGCGGATGGATTCAAGTTCGGCGCCCTCCACGTCGAGCTTCACGAAGTCTATTTTTTCGATTTCCTTGGTGTTCACCAGGTAGTCGATCGATCTTAGCGGCACCGGCGCATTTGCGGAGCTGAACCCGGGAGCGTATTTATTCAGGACTATGGGCTGCGCCAGCACGTTCTTATCCGACAGTCCGTAGGGCATGATCTTGACGTTGCGGTGGGCGAACTGTTTGGCGTTGTATTCCAGTATCGCCAGGTGATCGGCAACCGGATCGAAGCAGTACACGCTGCCCTGCGGCCCGACGGCGTTGGAGAACACGGCCGCCGTGTCTCCGGTGCACGCCCCGCCGTCGATCACCGCATCGTCCGATTCCGGGGATATTTTCACTCCGTCGCAGCTGTAAAAATATTGTCCGCGAAACAGATAGTAGTCCAGGCCCAGACAGTCGACGAGATATCGATTGTTCTCATATTCAAAGTCGAAATGCTTGAGGCCGCCAAACTGTCCGCTCGACGGCAGCCGGCTCGGGGTGGATTTTTCAGCCGCCTTATACCGCTCGAATTGCGCGTCCTTGCCCGCGAACCCCACCGGCAATCTTACGCTGAAATGCCCGGCAAGCCTGAACGCGATAAGATGCAGATACAGGCGCTTCGATGCATCGTTGCCGAGCAGCGAGTAAGCCGAATATAGACTTTCGTGATTCTTCACGAACCAGTCGAAAAAAAACGCGCTCTCCGAAGCCTTGAAGTCTTTCGAATGATCGACCCCGTCGAAATTGAATCTCGCGGCATCGAAGTTGTCGAGGTAGGTGTTCAATTTGAGGGCCGCGATCGATTCCACGAGAATCGAACCGTAAAAAGCCTGCAATGTGCCCGGGAGTTCGCTGAACATATGGCATTTTAGCGCCTTGAGGAGATGCCGGGTCGGCATTTACGCGCGCCAAGCGGCAATTTTGGGGTAGAATCTGCGCCCCTTTTCTCCCGCCCCAGGTCGATTGCCCGAGTGAAAGCCGCTCTCCGTAAGGCCGCAAGCCGGACCCCCAAAGTGGGCTTCGTCAGCTTGGGCTGCCCCAAGGCGCTGGTCGACTCCGAACGCATCCTCACGCGCCTGCGCGCGGAAGGGTACGAGGTCGCCGCGAGCTACGCCGCGGCGGATCTGGTTGTCGTCAATACCTGCGGGTTCATCGACTCGGCGGTGGATGAATCGCTGGACGCCATCGGCGAGGCGCTGGCCGAGAACGGCAAGGTGATCGTCACCGGGTGCTTGGGTGCGCAGCCGCAAAGAATCCTCGACCGGCACCCCCAGGTGCTCAAGATCACGGGGCCGCAGCGCTATGAAGAGGTCGTCGCATCGGTGCATGAGCATCTGCCGCCGGCGCACGAACCGTTCATCGATCTGATTCCCGCGCAGGGTGTGAAGCTCACGCCCCGCCACTATGCCTATCTGAAGATATCCGAGGGCTGCAATCACCGTTGCACTTTCTGCATCATTCCCTCCATGCGGGGACGCCTGGTCAGCCGGCCGATCGGCGAGGTGCTGCGCGAAGCCGAACAGCTGGTGCGCGCCGGAGTCAAGGAGATTCTGGTCATTTCCCAGGACACGAGCGCATACGGCGCGGACCTCAAGTACGCCGCGCAAAGCTGGAGAGACATCGAGCGACGCGCGCATTTCTACGATCTGGCCGCGGCCTTGGGCGAGCTCGGCGTGTGGATTCGGCTGCACTACGTCTATCCCTACCCGCACGTCGACAAGGTCGTGGAACTCATGGCCGACGGGCGCGTTCTGCCCTACCTGGACATTCCCTTCCAGCATGCCAGCGCCCGAATCTTGAAGCTGATGAAGCGCCCGGCGGCGGCGGAAGACACGCTGGAGAGGATCGCCGCCTGGCGGCGCGCCGTGCCGGACATCACCCTTCGCAGCACCTTCATCGTCGGCTTCCCCGGCGAGACAGAGCAAGACTTCACGCAGCTGCTCGATTGGCTTCGCGAGGCCGGGCTGGACCGGGTCGGCTGCTTCGAGTATTCGCCGGTGGAAGGCGCCGCGGCCAACGATCTGCGGCAGGAGCCCGTGCCCGCGGAGGTCAAGCAGGAACGGCGCGCGCGCTTCATGGAACTGAGCGCAGAGATTAGCGCGCGGCGGCTCGCGGAAAAGGTCGGACGCGACATGCGGGTCCTCATCGATGGGATCGAAGGCGGTGTGGCGATCGCCCGGTCGGCGAGCGACGCGCCCGAAATCGACGGCACGGTGCGGATTCGCGCGGCCGCCGGATTGAAGGTGGGCGATTTTGCGCACGTGCGGATCACCAAAGCCGGCGCCTACGATCTAGAGGCGCGCCCGCAAGAACTCCCGATTGTGTAAGCTCTTGGAGATGAACGTGGAAATAGCCGCCGACAAAGTGGTGTTGATTCATTACACGCTGAAGGACGACAGCGGTGCGGTACTCGACAGTTCTGCCGGGGGCGAACCCCTCGCCTATATACAAGGACATGGCAACCTCGTACCCGGGCTGGAAAAGGCGCTCGAGGGGAAACAGGGCGGCAATGCGCTGACCGTCACGCTGGCGCCCGCCGACGGCTATGGGATCCGCGAGGAGAAACTCGTGCAGCGAGTCCCCCGGCGCTCGCTCCAGGGCGCCGGTGAAATCAAGAAGGGCATGCAATTCCAGGGACGCACCGACGACGGCATGCGCGTATTCACGGTCACAGGCGTCGCCGGCGACATGGTGACCCTAGACGGCAATCACCCGCTCGCCGATCAGACACTGCATTTCAACGTGGAGGTCGTGGGCGTGCGCGACGCAACCGCCGAGGAGCTGGAACACGGACATGTCCATGGCGCCGGCGGACATCATCACTGATCGCTGCAGGCAGCGTCGCTTACTGAATGTATTTGAATAGAGACAAGCCCTGAGTCAGGGTGTACGCCTGCATCGCGGCGCTCAAGGTCGTATTCTGCGAATCCAGGCTGGTGATGGCACTGGCGTAGTCCAAACTTTGCAGAGACGATATGGACTGCTGCAGCTGGGTTTGCTGGCTGGTCGCGACCGATTGTTGAGTGGTGATGGTATTGAGGCGGCCGCCGACACTCGCTTGCACCGTCGAAGTCTGGCTGATCGCTTGGTCGATATTATTCAATGCGGCGGCGACTGAATTATTCAGGGCAGGGAGCGCGGCGGGGCTGCTGGCGCCCGTCTGGATGGCCTGGATGAGATTCTGCACCGTCGTGAACAGACTCTGATTCCCGCTCGGCGCGACGCTCAAGGAATCGCCTGTGGCAGGCTGACCGGTCAGAGTCACCTGCGCCCCGCCGAAGCTGAGCGTCTGACCGGAGGTATAGGCCCCGCTTGTGACCACTGTGCCCGCCGAGTTGACCACCTGGTAGGCGTTCGGTGCCGTGAAGTTGATCGAGTAGGTGCCGCTATATCCGGCGGAGCCGACCACGGTCGTGGCGCCGAGCACCACGGACCCGGTATTGCCGGCATTGGCAGTGACCGTGAACGTGCCGTTGCCCGTCTTGATCTGATTGAATACGACGTCGCCGTTGTCGCCGCTCGCGATCGTTTGACCGGGCGCGATCTGAATTTGATTCTGGCCCTGGTCGCCGGCATAGCTCGCGCCGGTCGCGGTCAACGAGAAGGGCTGGGTTTGCGTCGCGAAGCCTGAGAATATGTACTGGCCGTTCCCGTCCTGCGTATTGGCGAGCGACAGCAGGCTGTTTTGAATCTGGGTCGCTTGCTGCGCGATCGCGGTGAGGTCTTCCCCCGTTTGCGTGCCCGAATTGGCTTCCAACGCGAGGCTGCGCAGGGTCTGCAATTGGCTCTGCAATTGCGACAGCGCGGTGTCTTCGGTTTGCAGGCCGGTCTGCGCGCTGTTGCCGTTGGCCGTGTACTGCTTGCTCTGCGCCAAGGCCTGGTCGTAGTTGTTGACGGCGCCGGCGGCGATGGGGTTCTGCGAAGGAGTCGTGAACGACAGCCCCGAGGACACTTGGTTCTGCGTTTGCGAGAGGCTGGCCTCGAGCGAGTCGAGCGAGCTTAGGAACTGCGTTTGATTCAGGCTTTGAGTGACGCGCATGGCCGTTAATCCTACGAGTATGTACCGTTGATCGAATCCATGAAGAAGGTGAAGGTGCTGTTCGCAATGGTCAGCGCCTGCGCGGAGGCCTGGTAAGCCTGCTGCCATTGCAGCAGATTGGCGGCTTCCTCGTCCAAATTGACCCCCGAGACCGACTGCACGGATTGCAGCGCCTGGGTGTTGACCGCGGTTTGCGCGGTCTGCGCCGTATTGATCTGCTGCGCCTGACTGCCGATGCCGGTGATCAGCGCGCTCACCGCGCCGTTGATGCTCACGGTGCCGTTCGACAGCACCCCTTGAGTCTGCTGATTGGCGCTGGCCAGCGCGTTGCGATTGTCGCCGGTGCCGCCCACATTGCTCTGCACGGTGAAGGTATCGCCGGTCGCGGGAGTGCCGCTCACCTGCACCGTCCAGCCGTTCTGCGAGATGTTGCCCCCCGAGGTGTAGGCGAAGCTGCCCGCGCCGTTGACCGAATACGTGGTCGGGCTCAAGAACTGGATGGTCGCCGTGTTGAGCAAGTTCGGATCCGCCGGGTTCACGACGGTACCGCTGCTGATCGTCGCGGCCCCGGTGTTGGCGCCGGCAGCGGAGGTTTGGATGGCGCCTGCCGCGGCCAGCTGCGAGGTGCCGGTCAATGCCACGGCGAAGGACCCGGCGGCCTGCCCGGTGGGTTGAATCAGGAACTGGTCGCCGGAAGCGGGCGTACCCGAGAGCACGATCGAGAGCCCGTCGGCGCTGATGGGATTGCCCGCCGTGCCGTTGCCGGTGAAGGCGACGGCGCTGCCGGTCGAGGCGTTGGTCAAGCTGTAGGCTCCGCCTTGATACGACAGAAGGTAGTTGTTCGCGGTCAAGGCACCGACATTGCCGATGCTGACCGTGGCCGTGGTGCTGTCGGGGTTCAAGGAGGAAGCGGCGGCCACCGGACCGCCCACCGAGAACAGATTCGCGCCGAATTTTCCGGACAGATCCAAGCCGGAATTCTGCTGTGCATTCGCGGACTGGTTCAACGCGATGGCGATCTGACCCAATTGATTGATCGCGGGTTGCACCGCCTGGGTGCGCGAGGCCAGGAGCCCGCCCAGATCGCCCGAGGTAATCTGGCCGCTGATCGGCTGATTGGGGTTCGCGGAACTCGCGACCTCCAGCTGCGAGGCGTTGAACGGATTGGCCACGGTGGTCAAGGCCGTCGCTTTGCTGTTCAGCACCAATGCCTGACCGTTGCCGATGAATACGTTGACCGCGCCCGTGCTGTCGGTGGTGGTCGATACGCCCACCAGCTTGGACAGGTTCGACACGAGTTCGTCGCGCTGATCGATCAAGTCGTTGGGCGGCTGACCGCCGGCATTCGCGGTGGCGGTGACGATCTGTTGATTGAGGGCTGCAATGGAGGAGCCGATCGAGTTGATCTGGGTGACGTCGGCCTGAACGCCCTGGTTGATGCTCGAGTTCAGGCCCTGCAGCTGAGAATTGGTGGACGCGAACGCGCTCGCGACGCTCTGTGCGGAACTCAACAGGGCCTGACGCGCCGCGGTCGAGGTCGGATTGTTCGCCACGGTCGACCATGCGTTGTAATAATTTTGCAGCGCGGTGCTCAAGCCCCCGGCCGAGGTGCCGACGATATTGTCGATCTGGCTGGTGTAGGTCTGCAGGCTGTTGAGCTGGCCGAGGGTGCTCTGCGAGGAGTTCAGCTGATTCTCGCTCAACTGACTGTAGGCGCGATTGATCGAGGCCACCTGAACGCCTGCACCGATCGGCGCGCTGCCGTCGGTTTGCGGTACTGCGGCAGTCAGATCGACGGATTCCTTGGCGTAGCCCGGGGTATTCGCATTGGCGATGTTATTGCTCGTGACCGCCAGGGCGGTTTGATACGCCTGCAGCGCGGAAATGCTGATTCCAAATACATCTGACACGTCATTTACTCCGGCAGGTCGAATCCAGGCTATTCAGCCCGTCCGCGGGTTATCGGCACGAGTTCTCATTTCTAAAGCTTCTCGCCGTTGATATTGAGCGCCATGCGCAACGTGCTGCTGTTCAGGATGTCGTTTAACTTATTCGCGTACTCGGGGTCGGTGGCATAGCCGGACTTGCCGATTCCTTGTATGTAGGCCTGCGCATCGCCGCCGCCGGCCACGGCGTCCTTGTAGCGGGGCGAGCCGGCCAGCAGCCGGGCGAAGTCGCCGACGCTCTCTTCGATGGAGCCGTAGGCGCGAAACGCGGCGTGCCGCTGTGTCGCCACCCCGCCGCTGAATTCGAGCGTGTTCGCCGTGGCACGCGCGCCGTCCCAGCCGTCATCCGCCTTGATGCCGAATAAGTTGAGGCTGGGAGCGCCGTCGGCGGTGCGCGCCATGCGCTTTCCCCAGCCGGTTTCGAGCGCCGCCTGCGCCAGCATCCCCAAGGGGCTGACGCCGAGAGCCTCTGCCGCGCGGCGTATGGTCGGCAACACCTCGCTCACGAATTGACCCGCGCTCTCTAGCGTCGTGGCCGCGGACGCCGGCCGTGCCGCGCCTCCCGCGTAGGCATTCGCCGCGGCCGGCCGCGCGGCGGCCGGCGCACCTGCGGCCGGCGTCGCTGGCGTGGACGCGGGCGCGGCTTGCGAGGACAGCTGGCGCGTCAGCAGCTGCCCTAAGCCGAGCCCTCCGCGCTGGCTCAAGCTGAGCGCGATCTGCTTGTCGAACATGTCCTGATACATGCCCATTTCATTGCTGGTCGGATCGCCTTGGTCGGCGCCGGCATCGCGCATGCTCTTCAGCATCATCTGCAGAAACAGCGCATCGACCTGCTGCGCGACGGCGCGCAGAGTCTGCGGCGAGCTCGTGTCCTTCTTGAGCGCCGACAGACCGGAAAGATCGGTGTAGGTTTCGGCGTTGGTCGCCGCCGCCGGCATCGGCGGAATCGGTATCAGCGGCGCGGTCACTAGATCACCACCAATTCGGCCTGCAAGGCGCCGGCTTCCCTGAGCGCTTCCAGTATGGCCACAAGGTCGCCCGGGGCTGCGCCGACTTCGTTGACGGCGCGAACGATCTGCTCGAGCTCGACGCCGGGCTTGAACAGGAACATGTGGTTGCTGCCTTGATCGACCTTGATGGTCGAATTGGTGACGACTTCGGTGGTGCCCACTTGGGCGAACGGCGCCGGCTGGCTGACGCTCTTTTCTTCCTTGATGGTCACCGACAGGGAGCCGTGCGAGACGGCGGCGGGGCTCACGGTGACGTTGCTGCTGATCACGACGGTGCCGGTGCGCGAATTGATGATCACACGGGCCGGCGCGCTGGCCGGTTCCACTTGTATATTCTCTATCACCGACAAGAAGGCGACGCGCTGCGTCAGATCCGCAGGCGCGCGCACGCGGATGGATCCGCCGTCGACAACGGTTGCGAAACCGGGGCCGATGCCCCGGTTCAGGCTCTCCACCAGGCGCGTCGCCGTGGTGAAGTCGGGATCGTTCAGATTCAGCACAATCGCATCGCCCTGGGCGATCTGCGTGGGGACCGCGCGCTCGACCGTGGCGCCGTTGGGAATCCGGCCCGAGCTCGGCACATTGACAGTCAATTTCGATCCGTCGTTGGCCTCGACGCCGAATCCGCTGACGATGAGATTGCCCTGCGCGATCGCATAGATTTGGCCGTCGAGCCCGTGCAGCGGCGTCACCAGCAGCGAGCCGCCGCGCAAACTCTTGGCATTCGCTATGGAGTTGACGGTGATATCGATGGTTTGGCCCGGCTTGACGAAGGCCGGCAGCACCGCGTGCACCGAGACGGCGGCGATGTTCTTGAGCTGCGGCGGTGTGCCGTTCGCCGGCACCGTGACACCGAGCTGGGCCAGCATGTTCGTCAGCGATTGCACGGTGAACGGCGCTTGAATCGTCTGGTCTCCCGTGCCGTTCAGTCCGACCACCAGGCCGTAGCCGATGAGCTGGTTGGTTCGCACACCCTGCACCTGCGCCATGTCCTTGATGCGCTCGGCCCTCGCGAGCGTCGCGCAGAGGATCAGGATTCCAATCGTGCAAAGTCTGATGAGCATGTGCGATGGTCCCGATTAGAACGGTGCGAACGGAGAATTGAAGAATCGCGCCAGCCAGCCCATGCGGTTGGAGCTGTCGACGACGCCCTTGCCGGAGTAGCTGATGCGCGCATCCGCGAGCTTGTCCGACGTGACCGTGTTGTTCGTGGCGATGTCAGCCGGCCGTACCACTCCGGAGACATGCACGAACTCATCGCCCTGATTGAGCTTCAAGGTCTTGTCGCCCTGAACCACAAGATTGCCGTTCGCCTGCACGTCGACCACGGTGACCGTCAGGCTTCCCGCCAGGCTGTTGCTTTGCGTGCTCGAGCCCTCGCCGTCGAAGCTATCCGCCCCGCTCAGCGAAGTGTTCATGATGGGCACGCCCTTGGTGGTGATGGTCTTGCCGAAAATCGTGGGTCCGGTGTTGTTGACGCCCGTCGTCTTCGCCGTCTTGGTCACCGCGCTCTTGGCGGCATTGGTCGCTTCATTCAGCACGATGGTGAGCACATCGCCCACACGTCGCGCCTTGAGATCCGAAAACAACTCCATCTGCTGGCCTGCTTGATAGATCGCCCCCTCGGTGCGCGGCGTGGGCGGCGGCAATACGCGAGCGACCGCCGGCTCGGCCTTGTGCTCCTTGGCCGGTATGAGCCCGCAGCCGGCCGACAGTGCGCAAAGCAGAAGAACGCAACCCAAGGCAGGAACAGAGGTATTGTTGATCATGATAGGTTCGTCGTCAGGAACTGCAGCATCTGATCGGTCGTGCTGATCGCCTTGGAATTCATTTCATAGGCCCGCTGGCAGGTGATCATGTTGACCAGCTCCGTCACCGTATTCACGTTGGACGTCTCGAGCGAGCCCTGCTGCAGGCTGCCGAGGCCGTTGATCCCCGGCGCACCGACCTGCGGCGAGCCGCTGGACCCCGACTCGACCAGCAGGTTGTTGCCGCTCGGCTGCAGTCCCTCCACGTTGATGAAGTTCGCCAGCTGCACCTGACCGACCGTGGTCGCCTTCGTCGCGCCCGGCGCGGTCACCGATACGGTACCGTCGCTGCCCACCGTCACCGATTGCGAGCCGACGGGGATCGTGATCGCGGGCGACAGGGGATATCCGGCGGCCGTGACCACATTGCCCGTTTGATCCATCGAAAAGGATCCGTCGCGCGTATATGCGAGGGTGCCGTCAGGCATCGTGATCTGAAAGAATCCCTGTCCGGTGATCGACAGGTCCAAGGTGCCGCCGGTTTGCAGCACGCTGCCTTGAGCGTAGTTCTTTTCCGTGGCGGCGATCTTCACGCCGGTTCCCAGGGACAGCCCGGTCGAATACTGGGTGTTCTGCGTGCTCTGCGCGCCGACCTGCTGCACGTTTTGGTACATGAGGTCCTGGAATGCCGCTCGATCGGCTTTATAGCCCGTGGTATTGCTGTTCGCGAGGTTATTGGAAATAACCGCCATCTGGGTGTTTTGCGCGTCGAGACCGGTCTTTGCGGCCCATAATGCGAGATTCATGGTGCGAGTCCTTGAGTGTTACGAAGTGAGCATCATGCGTTCGGCACTCTGCTCGTCCGTATCCGTCGAATTGATGCTCTTGATCTGAAATTCATACAAACGCTGCAGTTCGATCATGTTGACCAGGGACTGCGCGGCGTTGACGTTGCTCGATTCCAGCGCGCCCGAAGTCACGGTGACGTTCTCATCGGTGGGCGCCGTGCCGCCGTTCTTCAGGCGCAGCAATCCATCCGCGCCCTTCTGCAAACTGGCGGTCGGCGGATTCACCAGCTTGATGCGATCGACCTGCCCCTGGGCATCCGGAGGCGAGCCGAGCGGAACGACCGAGATGGTCCCGTCGTTGCCGATGGTCACCTGCGTCGAGGGAGGTATGTTCAAGGGGCCGGACTCCGACAGCACCGGCTGCCCGCTC
Organism: uncultured Gammaproteobacteria bacterium; assembly: GCA_963702735.1. Taxonomy (GTDB): domain Bacteria; phylum Pseudomonadota; class Gammaproteobacteria; order Steroidobacterales; family Steroidobacteraceae; genus Bog-1198. Next base: position 167,780 of record CAVPDW010000010.1, read on the forward strand.
ACGGTGGTGACGGCGCCGCTCTCCGTGACCCGCAGATCTCCGGCGCGGGTATAGGCTTCCTTGCCGTCGGCGCCCTGCACCGCGATGAAGCCGTTGCCGTTCACGGCGATGTCGAGCGAGCGGCTGGTGGTGGTGACAACACCGGTCGTGAAGTCGACCCCGTCGCCGCCCGCGACCGCGTTGACGCGGGTCGGAAAACCGGCGCCGTAGATGGGCTGGCTGGTGAACGCCACCGCGTCGGCGCGAAAGCCGACGGTGTTGGCGTTCGCGATGTTGTGGTTGTTGACGGCCTGCGCTTGCATGATCTGCTTCGCGCCGGTCATCGCCACATAGAGTCCTCTGTCCATGATTCTTGCCCGTTATCTTGCGATTAGTGAGAGATCTGGATGACGGTCTGCGACTCTTGATTGGCGGTCGTGATCACCTGCGCGTTGGCGTCGAAGGACCGCTGCGCCGTGATCATATTGACCAGCTCCGTGGTCAAGTCGACGTTCGAGCTCTCCAGTGCGCCGGACTGGATGCTGCCGAAGCCGGCCGAGGAAGCAGTGCCCTGGACGACGTTGCCCGAGGTGAAGGTCTGCGACCAATTGGTGTCTCCCAACTGCTTCAATCCCTGCGGATTGGGGAAATTCGCCATGGCCAACTGGCCGAGCTCGGTGGAGCGGCCGTTGGTGTACACGGCCGACACGATGCCCGACGGGTCGATGGCGACGGTGCTCAACTGACCGGTTGCGTAGCCGTTTTGGGTGATGGAGGTCACGCCGAAGGCGCCGCCGTACTGGGTGGTCTGGCCGAAGTTGAAATTCATGCTCATGGCCTGCGCGCCGTCCGGCGGAGCAAACCCCGCGAAGGTCAGGCCGCCGCCGGCGGGCAGGGTCTGCGCACCGGTGTTCGAGAAGGTCAGATTCTGCGCGGCACCGACCGTCGTGCCGTTCACCGTCAAATTGACGGCCCAGGTATTGGGCGCCGCGGTCTGCGTGAAGTACATGGTGGCCGGATAGGCGTTGCCCAGCGAGTCGTACACCGTGGTGGAGGTCGACTGGTTGTAGGTCAGTGAGTTCGTGGGATCGAACGGCGCCACGGTCGGAACGGTCGCGCCCGCCGGAAGATTCAGGATCACCGTGCCGGTGGAGGTGGCCTGAGGGGCGCTCTGTGCCGTCTGCAGGTTGAGGTCGCTGAGCGCGCCGGTGTTGAAGCCGCCGTTGACCAGCGGCGGGTAGACCTGCAGCGCCTGGCCGGTGGAGCTCACCACATTGCCGTTCGAGTCCTCGGCGAATTGTCCGTTACGCGAATAGACGATGCCCTGGGGGCTTTGCAGCGTGAAGAAGCCGTCGCCGCTGATGGCCAGGTCCAAATTGGAGGACGAAGTCGAGATGTTGCCCTGCGTGAACTGCTGTGCAGTGCTTGCGAGGCGCACGCCTTCGCCGGTGACCGAGGTGTTGAGGTTCACGGCGCCTGAGGCGTAGACGTCGGCGAACTCGGCGCGGGACTCCTTGAACCCCACGGTGGCTGCGTTGGCGATGTTGTTGGCGGTGACGTCCAGATTCGAGCTGGAGGCGGTCAAACCGGATAATGCGATGCTGAAACTTGACATGATTACTCCTGGAGAATCTGGTTAGTTTGAAATCTGTGCGACGCTGCTGAAGGGCACGCTGCCGAGGCCCGCGATGTTCAAGGTGAGACCCGTGCTGCCCGCGCCCATCGTGACGCTCTGCACGGTGCCGTTCACGTAGGTGTTCACCGCCGTGCCCGAGCTGACGCCGTCGACCTGGGCGCTCAGGGTGTACTGCCCCGCCGGCGCCGCGGAGCCGTCGGCCTGGGTCCCGTTCCATGAGAAGTTGGCGAGTCCGCTCGATTGCGCGCCGAGATTGACTTGCTGCACGAGCACGCCGCTGCTGTTGCTGATGTTCAGCACCACCGACGAGGAGGTCTGCGGCACGGACACGGCGCCCGAGACTGCGGCGCCGTTCGTGGCCAGCGTGGCCGTCGAACTGCCGACGAGCGCCTGGTGGCCGAGCAGCGAGGACGCCTGCAGCGCCTGGCTCGAGCTCAAGGTGTTCGATAGCGCCGAGAAGGACGTGTTCAGCTGCGTGATGCCCTCGACCTGGCTGAGCTCTGACAATTGCGTGAGAAAGGTGCTGCTGTCGACCGGGTTGGTCGGATCCTGGTTCTTGAGCTGCGCCAGCATCAAAGTCAGGAAATCCGTGCCGCCGAGGGTCGTGCCGGTCGTGGCCAACGCGCCGCTGCCGCTGGACGAGGTGCTGGAGCTGCCGCCTGCGGCGTTCGTCGCGGGTGTGTTGGCGGCCGCCGAATTTGCGTTGTTGATTTGCATGATTAGTCTCTAAGTCCTAGTGACCCATCGAAATGGTTTTGAGCAGCAGGTCGCGCGCCGTGTTGATGGCCTCGACATTGGTCGCAAAGCTGCGGTTGGCCGAGATCATGTTGGTCATCTCCTCGATGGAGTTGACGTTCGACATATAGATGTAGCCGTCCTTGTTCGCCGCAGGATTGTCGGGCTCGTAGCGCATCATGGGGGGAGCGGTGCTCTCCACGACGCCGAGCACGCGCACGCCGGCCGAGGTGCTCTCGTCGTCGAAGGCCGCATCCGAGGCATCCATCGCGGTCTGGAACACCGGATGGCGCGCGCGATAGACCTTGGTCGCATCGCCGTTGACGCTCTCCGCATTGGCGAGGTTGCTGGCCGTCGTGTTGAGGCGGATGGTCTCCGCGTTCAGGGCGCTGCCCGCGGTGTTGAATACATTGAACAAGGACATATCTTTCGCCTATTGGCCGGCGATCGCGAACTGCAGTTCAGCGATCTGGTTATTGATGAACTGAAGACTCGCCTGATAGCGCACGTTGTTTTCCGCGAACGCCGCCTGCTCCACCGGCATTTCGACCGTATTGCCGTCCAGGGATGCCTGATAGGGATTGCGGTATTTCAATTCGCCGGCGGGCAATCCACTCTCGAGGGGCACGATGTGCGCCGCGGCGGTGACGCTGAGCGGCAGCGGCGCGGCGCTTTCCGAGGAAGAGCCGAGCACCGAGGCGAAATCGATGTCGCGCGCCTTGTAGTTCGGCGTGTCTGCATTGGCTAGATTGGTGGTGAGCACGTTCATCCGCTGCCCGTGCAGAAGCAGTGCTTGCTCATGGATGCCGAAGATGTTGTCGAACATTTGCGAATCTCCTCGGGCTGACTAAAGCAAGTGCTGTGCCAACCCGTCGGAACCCGCCGCGCGGGGGCATATACCGGCGAAAATGCGAACCGGAGCACCTTTTTGCCCTGTCCGCGCAGACTGGGGCACACGCCGCGCCGGCCGCAGCCCCTCGCCGCGGCAAGCTATTGCCGCACCGGCCGAACGGCGGCAAGCGGCGGTACCCGTTGCGTGCGTTCGCGGGGGGATTGCCGCGCGCAGGTATGGCACGCCGCTTGCTTGCTACTCTTTATGATGTATGTGCCGCCAAAATACCGTCGCTTAGGGTGGCTCGCCTGTTTGGCGGCGATGCCGTGCTGGGGCGGCGACCTCCAAGATGTGTCTGCGCTCGAAAGCCTGGCCAAATCGACGGCCGTGTCCGTACTGGCGGCACCGACCGGGCGGCAGCGTCTGCAAGTCGGCCCCATTCAGTCCCGCCTGCAGCTTGCGCGCTGCCCAAATGCGGTGAAATCGAGCATTGCGCCGGGCCCGCGCAATCCCGCACGTGTATTGATAGAACTGCGCTGCGAGGGCCCCTCCTCCTGGCATCTATATGTGCCCGTCAAAATCGTCGGCACCTCCCCCGTGGTCATCGCCGCGCATGCCCTCGTCATGGGGACGGTGCTGACTGCCAGGGACGTTGCCGTCGAGCAGCGTGATGCCGTCGGCCTTCCGCCGGGCTATCTCGACGACCCTTCGATCGCCGTCGGATTGACGGCCAGCCGCGCTATTTCGGCCGGCGCCCTTCTCACCAACCAGCAACTGATGGGATCCCGTGCGGTACAGCGCGGCCAAACCGTCACGCTGGTGGCGGATTCAGGCGGCATCAGCGTTCGAATGCCCGGCAGGGTTCTGACGGATGGCCTTGTCAATCAACGAGTTAGAGTCGAGAATCTGTCGTCGGGCAGGATCGTCGAGGGTATTGCCCGGTCCGAGCAGGTGGTGGAAATTATTTTTAATTAGCCCTTCAGTGAACCCTGTCACAGTCGATAACTGAATCTGGGGTGGGAACTCGCATGCAGTCGTTAAAGTTAATCCAAACCCTGACGATAACTCGACTAAGGGCTTTGCATGCCCGAGGAGAAATGTAGGTGTCCAATAAAATCAGTGGATACACGGCGAATGAGCCGCTCGCGCCCCTCAAGGGCACGAACAGCAATGCCGTCGTGGCCGACAAATCGCAGACGAATTCGTCGGCGACTGCGGCTTCGACCGCACAGAGCGGCGACCATGTCACCCTGACTGACTCGGCGCGTTCGCTGCAGAAGATCGAAGAAGCGGTGGCGAAGGCCCCGGTCGTCGACGCGGCAAAGGTGGACTCCGTCAAACAGGCCGTGCAGAACGGTACGTACCAGATCAATGCGGGTCGAGTTGCCGGCAAGCTGCTGCAATTCGAGCGCGGGCTCAAGAAGTAGGCCATGAATCGGGACGCGCGCCGACATCTCGAGGATTTACTGGATCGCGAGATTGAGGCGGCGCGCCTTCTATCGACCACCCTGGCCGCCGAACGCAGCGCCCTGACCGGCACCTCGCCGGACGCCGTAGAGCAGAAGACGGTCGAGAAAATTCAACTCCTCGGAATGATCGAACGGCTGGAGAACGAACGCCGCGCCCTGTGCGCCGAGAGCGAGCTCGGCGTCTCCGGCAACGCAGGCGATGCAAATGCCGACAGGATCGGGAGCAGCGTCGCCGAGCGCTGGCGCTCATTGATGGAACTGATGGCGGGCTGCCGCACCGCGAATGAGGTCAACGGTTATATCATCCATGTGCGCCAGAACCAGATCCGGCAGCTGATGGACATTCTCAGGGGCGCAACCCCGGTGACCTACGGACCGCAAGGAAAGACCTTCGCAAGAGCGCTGCGCGCCCTGGCGCGGGCGTGAGTCATGTTGGTTTTGAGCCGGCGCGCCGACGAATCGATCGTGATCCAGCCCGCTGACGGAGTGGACGGGAACATGACCATGGCGCAGCTGTTCGCCAATGGCCCCATTCAGATCACGCTGCTCGGCGGCACCGGGCGTCGCATCAAGATGGGCATCGATGCGCCTGAACAGCTCGCGATTCGACGCAAAGACGCCACCTAGCACCTTCGCGCGAGTATATAGTTCGCCGAACGCTCTTCGGAAGCCATGATGGATAATGTCTTGGCGCCCGCCGGTTGACGACGATGTCCATGCCCACCATCGACCAATTGCTCGACACCGCGACAGAACGGCACCGCGCGGGCAATCTCGCCGAAGCGCGCCGGCTGTATCGAGAGGTGCTGTCGGCGATGCCGACTCACGCGGTCGCCGCGTTTCGCGGCGGCTTGGTGGAGCTTCAGGACGGGCACCCGGAAGCGGCTCTCGGGCTCATCGCGCAGGCCGCGGCGCTGGCGCCGCAGGAGCCGCGCCACCACATCGGCCTCGGGCAGACCCTTCAGGCGCTGCGCCGTCACGCAGAGGCGGCCGCCGCCTACCGGCGCGCGCTGCACTTCGACCCGATCTCGGCGGACACTCACTTCGCCCTCGGGGTGGCGCTGCAGTCGCAGGGAGATCATGCCGCCGCGATCGTCGCCTATGAATCCGCGATTGCCCTGCAACCCGACCACGTAGGCGCAATCTGCAACCTGGGGATAGCGCTGCAGGAAACGGCTCGAATCGACGAGGCGGTCAAGCTCCTGCGCGCAGCCGTCCAACTTGAGCCCGCGACGATGTTGCACGCCCTCAATCTCGGCATCGCGCTCTGCCGCCAACGCAGCTTCGCCGCCGCCGAGACCGTGCTTCGCGGCGCCGTTCTGCTGCAGGCGGACTCTCCCGAGGCGCTGTTCAATCTGGGCAACGCACTGCACGGCCTCGGCAGGCTGCAAGAGGCCGCGGCCCAATACGGCCGTGCGCTCGCTCTGCGCCCTCGCTATCCGGACGCGTTGAACAACCTCGGCAATGTCCGCAAGGAACTCGGCGAATTCGCCTCCGCCGAAGCGGCCTACCGTTCCGCCGTCGAGGCGCGGCCCGATTATGTGGCCGCATTGAACAATTTGGGCTGCCTGCTGCGCACGATGGGCCGCACCCTGGAGGCCGAATTGACGCTGCGGCGAGGATTGCAGGTGGATCCGCTGCATTCGGCTCTGCATGACAATTTGGGCAGCGTGCTCAAGGACGCGGGCGATCTCGATGAGGCGATCGACTGCTTCCGCAGGGCCGTGGAACTCGATCCAAACAACGCGGCGACGCACGGCAACCTCGCGTACGCGCTGTGCTTTCAGTCCCCGCGGGCGGACCCGGTGCGCGCAGAATGCACGCGGTGGAACGTGCGCTTCGCCGCCGAATTGCAGGCACGCAGTCACGGCCACGCCAACGACGCCTCGCCAGGGCGCAGACTGCGCATCGGTTACGTCTCTGCGGATTTCCGCGATCATTGCCAGGCGCTCTTCACCATTCCGCTGCTGTCCCGTCACGATCACGCCGCCTTCGAGATATTCTGCTACTCCAGCGTCGAGCGCACCGACGACATCACCCGGCGCATACAGGGGTTGGCCGACCGGTGGCGCGACGTGCGGCCCCTGGACGATGAGGCGCTCGCTTCTCTCATTCGGGACGACGGCATCGACATCCTCGTCGACCTGACCATGCACATGGCCGGCGGCAGGCCTCTGCTGTTCGCGCGCCGGCCCGCGCCCGTGCAAATTGCCTGGCTGGCTTATCCCGGAACCACCGGCATGGGCGCGATGGATTACCGCCTTACGGATCCGCGCCTGGATCCGCCGGGCTACGAGAGCCACTACAGCGAACGCAGCATCCGGCTGCAGGATTCGTTCTGGTGCTATGACCCTCTGACCGATCAGCCGCAGGTCAACGCCTTGCCGGCGCTCGAACGCGGCTACGTGACCTTCGGCTGCCTGAACAATCCGTGCAAGTTGACCGATGCAACATTGCGGCTGTGGGGCGCAGTGATGCGCGCGGTTCCCGATTCTCGGTTGTGCCTCCTGGCTGCGCAGGGCCCGTATCGCGCGAGATTGTTGCAGCGGTTGGCCGCGCATGGAATCGGCGCGCAGCGCATCGGCTTCGTTCCCTATCGAAAGCGCGCGCAGTACTTGCGCTCCTATCACGACATCGATATCGGTCTCGACACCTTTCCCTACAACGGCCACACCACGAGCCTCGATTCCCTGTGGATGGGAGTGCCCACCGTCACCAGGGTGGGAGAAACATGCGTCGGCCGCGGAGGTTTGAGCCAGCTCTATCAGCTTGACCTGCTCGAATTTGCCGGCGAATCCGATTCAGAAGTGGTCGCAGCGGCCGCCGCACTCGCCGCTGACTTGCCGCGCCTTGCGGATCTGCGCCGAAATCTGCGGGCGCGGCTCGAGGGTTCCCCGCTGATGAACGCCGCGCGCTTCGCGCGCAGCATCGAGACCGCATACCGCGGCGCATGGACGGCCTATTGCCGGGAGCGCCGTGTCGCGGTTTTGACCTAATCCATTGACCAATATGGACATTTTCCGCCCGACGTTCGACATAACGCCGCGCCCCTGCGGGAACGCTTCGCTAACGACTTGCCGATGTGCATAATGATCGCCTCATAACGATTAGATGGAAGGGTTCGTACGGATGGAGCGTCGCCTGCATACACGCCACCGCGCACGCACGACCGTGTATGTGGTGATGTCCGGAAGAAAGAGTCGGATTTGCAAGGCTAAGAACCTCAGTGCGAACGGCGTATTCGTGGAAACGGAAAACCTCGGACTGCGCAAGGGACAACAGGTGCAGCTCGCTTTCGCCATCAACCTAGGGCTGGTGACGAAGATCCATCGCCGCACCGCCATCGTCGCGCACGTCACCCGCGGCGGCACGGGACTCATGATGGAGCAGTTCGGAGGACGTTAGAGCGCCGCCGGAATTCCCTGTAGACTTTCCGGGATGCCGCCCTTCGATCCGCCCCGCTCGGATGTCATCCGCATCCGTGGCGCACGGCAGAACAACCTCAAGAACCTCGACCTCGATCTTCCCCATCAGGAATTGATCGTCGTGACGGGAGTGAGCGGGTCCGGGAAGTCCTCTCTGGTATTCGACACTCTGTACGCCGAGGGCCAGCGCCGCTACGTCGAGACGTTCTCTCCCTATGCGCGGCAGTTCCTGGACCGGATGGACAAGCCGCAGGTCGACCGCATCGAGGGAATCCCTCCCGCGATCGCCATCGATCAGACCAACCCCGTTCGAACCTCGCGCTCCACCGTCGGCACGATGACCGAGCTCAACGATCACTTGAAGCTCCTGTTTGCGCGCGCCGCGGTATTGCATTGCCGCGGCTGCGGCCGGCCCGTGCGGCGCGACACTCCCGCGAGCATACAGGAGTCGCTGGGCGCCCTTTCCCGCGACAACGGCGATCCGCTCTTGCTGCTGACCTTTCCGGTGCCGATTCCGAAGAATTTCACCGAAGCCGAAATCAGGAAATTGTTGGCCGCACAAGGCTACACGCGCATCCATGACCAGCGCGAAGATGTCCTGCTGGTGACACAGGATCGCTTCCGCTGGTCCGCGGTGGATGCTGCCCGTGCCGGCGACGCCGTCGAAGCAGCCCTCAAGGTCGGGCAGGGCCGCCTCGATGTATACCCTCGCGCCGCCGCCGGGGACGATTCAGGCGCCGAGCCCGCAGTATGTGCCGCGCCGTGGCGCTTCTCCACCGGGCTGCACTGTCCGGACTGCGACATCGCCTACAAAGACCCAAGCCCCAGCAGCTTCAGCTTCAACTCAGCCGTAGGCGCCTGCGAGACCTGCCGCGGTTTCGGGCGCAGCATCGGCGTCGACTATGGCCTGGTCATTCCGGATGACTCCTTGAGTCTTCGCGGCGGCGTCATCAAGCCGTGGCAGACCGAGTCGTACAAGGAATGCCAGGCGGATCTCATGAAGTTCGCCCGCAAGCGCGCCGTTCGCGTGGATACGCCCTGGCGCGAGTTGACCGATGCCGAGCGTGCCTGGGTGATCGAGGGCGAGGGGGAGTGGACCAAGAATGTCTGGTACGGCGTGCGCCGCTTCTTCGCATGGCTCGAAACCAAGGCATACAAGATGCACATCCGCGTGCTGCTGTCGCGATACCGTTCATACACCGAGTGCGGCGCCTGCCGCGGCGCGCGGCTCAAGCCCGACGCTCTCTTGTGGCGAGTCGGGAATCCCGGCATCAACATCCGCGAGGTGATGCTGCTGCCCATCGACGCAGGCCGCCGCTTCTTCGACGCCCTCAAGCTGCCCGCGCCGCTCGATGAAGCCGTCGATCTGCTGCTCCGGGAAATCCGTACCCGCCTCAAATATCTGACGGATGTGGGATTGGGCTACTTGAATCTCGACCGCCAGTCGCGAACCTTGTCCGGCGGCGAGGTGCAGCGGATCAACCTCACCACCGCGCTCGGCACCTCCCTGGTCAACACTCTTTTCGTGCTGGACGAGCCTTCGATCGGCCTGCACCCGCGCGATGTCGATCGCATCGTCGGCGTGATGCACCGCCTGCGAGACGCAGGCAATACCCTGGTGGTGGTCGAGCACGACCCGAAAGTGATGCAGGCCGCGGATCGAGTGCTCGACATCGGGCCCGGGCCCGGCGAGCACGGCGGAGAGATCGTGTTCTTCGGCCCCGCCGGCGAACTCGAGCAGGCCAAGGGGTCGCTCACCGCCGATTATCTGTTTCGCCGCAAACATGTCCAGGCGCCGCGCCTCCTTGAGGCGCCCGCACCCGGCGCGGGCGCTTTGGAGCTGGAAGGGGCCGCCGAGCACAATCTCAAGGACATCGACGTCGAGATCCCCTTGAGACGCCTGGTGTGCGTGACCGGCGTCAGCGGCTCCGGCAAGTCCACCCTGGTGCACGACATCATGTACCCCGCGCTGCTTCGGGCCAAGGGCAAGCCCACCGAGAATCCCGGCCGCCACCGCCGCCTCGCCGGCGCCGAGCGGATCGACGAAGTCATCATGGTGGACCAGAGCCGCATCGGGCGCACCACACGCTCCAATCCCGCGAGCTACGTCGGCGCCTTCGACGCCATTCGCGGCTTGTTCGCACGCCTGCCCCAGGCACGCGAGCGCAAGTACACCCCGGGCACCTTCAGTTTCAATGCCGGTAAAGGCCGCTGTCCGGCGTGCGGCGGCAACGGGTTCGAGCACGTGGAGATGCAATTCCTCTCCGACGTGTACCTGCGCTGCCCCGATTGCGACGGCCGGCGGTACCGTGCTGAAGTTCTCGAGGTGAAGCTGTGCCGCGGCGATGCACCGCCGATGAGCATTGCCGATGTCCTCGATCTGACGGTCACCGAGGCGCTCGCATTCTTCGCCGCCGACACGGAGGTGTGCACGCGTCTTGGGCCGCTCGCCGAGGTCGGCCTCGACTATCTGCGCCTGGGTCAACCGGTGCCGACTCTGTCGGGCGGCGAGGCGCAGCGCCTCAAGCTGGCCGGGCATCTGGCCGAGAATGCGGTGCGCAAGACCTCGAGCGGCCTCGCATCGCGCCGCGGCGCACCGGGCGGCGCGCTTTTTCTGTTCGACGAGCCCACCACCGGCCTGCACTTTGACGACGTGGCGAAGCTGCTGCGCGCCTTCCGGCGCTTGATCGACGCCGGGCATTCGCTGCTGGTGATCGAGCACAATCTGGACGTCATTCGTGCAGCCGACTGGATCATCGATCTTGGGCCCGAGGGCGGCGAGGCGGGCGGCAGGGTGGTGTGCGCGGGCACTCCATCGCAGGTTGCCCGCGACGCAGCCTCGCACACGGGCCGCGCCCTCCTCGATTCGGACACGGCGCCCGACACGTTGCGCGCGGTTCGGGATTCGGCCGGCTCCGCTTACCGCACGGTGGAGCGTGCGGCCCCGCCTCGCTGCATCGAGATCCGCGGTGCGCGCGAGCACAATCTCAAGAATGTGGACGTCGAGTTGGGCCTCAACCGGTTCACGGTCATCACCGGTGTTTCCGGCAGCGGCAAGAGCACGTTGGCGTTCGACATCCTGTTCGCCGAGGGTCAGCGGCGGTACCTGGAGTCCTTGAACGCTTACGCGAGGCAGTTCGTACAGCCCGCGTCGCGCCCGGACGTGGACGCCATCTTCGGCATACCGCCCACTGTCGCGATCGAGCAGCGCACCAGCCGCGGCGGACACAAGAGCACCGTCGCGACGCTCACCGAGATCTATCATTTTCTGCGCCTGCTGTATGTCAAGCTGGGCGTTCAGCACTGCCCTGTCTGCGAAGCGCGCATCGAACCACAGTCCGCAGATGTCATCGCGGCGCGGCTGCTCAAGGACTATCGCGGCAAAAACATCACACTGTCGGCGCCGCTCATCACGGCGCGCAAGGGTCTGTATACGGCCCTCGCAAAATGGGCGCGCGGCAAGGGCTTCGCGCATCTGCGGGTCGACGGAAGCTTGGCGCCCACGGCGAAGTGGCCGCGGCTGGATCGATTCACGGAGCACAACATCGAAATGCCCGTCGCCACGCTCAGCGTCGGCGCTGCGCGCGAGGCCGAGCTGCGCCGTGCTCTGGATCTGTGCCTGGAGCACGGCCGCGGCGTGGTGCACGTCGAGGGAGCGGCGCACGCCGCCGCGAGCGTGTTCTCGACCAAGCGCGCCTGTCCGAACTGCGGCACGGGCTTTCCCGAACTCGACCCCCGGCTGTTCTCCTTCAACTCGAAGCACGGCTGGTGCAAGGGCTGCTTCGGTACCGGTCTTGAAATCGAGCAATTCGACGCCGAACAAAGCGGCGAGGAATCCGCGTGGCGGGAAAGCGAGCACGCCCCCTGTCCCGACTGCGGGGGCGAGCGCCTGAATCAGGTGGCGCTGCACGTCCTGTTTCGCGGCCGTTCGATTGCGGCGCTGACCAACCTGTCGGTGCGTGAATTTTCAGCAGGCCTGCGGCGGTTCGATCTTAAGGGGCGGGAAAGCGACATCGGGCGCGACTTGCTGGCCGAACTCGAGGCCCGGACGCGCTTTCTCTGCGATGTGGGCTTGGGCTATCTGCAGTTGAATCGCGCGGCGCCCACGCTTTCGGGAGGCGAGGCGCAGCGCATTCGATTGGCGGCGCAGCTCGGATCCAATTTGCAGGGTGTTTGCTACGTGCTGGACGAACCCACCATAGGACTGCACCCGCGCGACAATGTCGCTCTGCTGGATACGCTGGATCGACTGCGCAGCAAGGGCAATACGCTCATCGTGGTCGAACACGACGAAGATACGATCCGCCGCGCCGACCATGTGATCGATTTGGGCCCCGGCGCGGGTGCCCGCGGCGGCTGGCTGGTGGCCCAGGGAACCGCCGCAGAACTCGCCGGCCTTTGCAACTCGGTGACCGGGCGCTGCCTCGCGGCGCCGTTGCGGCACTCGAGGTCGCGCCGCAGGCCCGTCGATCGCGATACACCCGCGATCGATATACGCGGAGCGGTGCTGCACAATCTTCGCGATATCGTTGCGCGTTTCCCTCTCGGCCGGTTGACCGTGGTGACAGGCGTGTCGGGTTCGGGCAAATCCACGCTGGCGCGCGATGTGCTCCTGGCCAATCTGCGGCAGCTGCTGTCCCGGTCGAGCCGCCCGCCCGACGGATGCGACTCGATCACCGGCTGGCAGTCGATCAGCCGCGTGCTCGAGGTCGATCAGACGCCCATCGGCAAGACTCCGCGCTCCTGTCCCGCCACCTATATCGGTTTTTGGGAGTCCATACGCCGGCTCTATGCCGATACCGTCGAGGCGCGGATGCGGGGCTTCTCCGCCGGCCGCTTTTCGTTCAACACCGCCGGGGGCCGCTGCGAAGCATGCGAGGGCCAGGGCATGCAGCGCATCGAGATGAGCTTTCTGCCGGACGTGCAGGTGCTGTGCGACGTCTGCGGCGGCAGGCGTTTCAATTCCGACACCTTGGGAATTTTGTTCAAGGGCAAGAGCATCGGCGAGACGCTGGCGATGAACGTCGAGGACGCATTGGAGTTCTTCGCGGCCCAGCCGCACGTACACCATCCGCTCCGCTTGCTGGCCGACGTCGGCCTCGGCTACTTGAGCCTCGGCCAGCCCAGCCCGACGCTGTCCGGCGGCGAGAGCCAGCGAATCAAGCTCGTCACCGAGCTCGCGAAAGTGCGCACCGATGCGCTCGGCGTCGATACGGCGAGGCGCGAGAGCCGGCATACCCTGTACGTGCTCGACGAACCTACGGTGGGACTGCATATGGCCGACGTCGAAAAGCTGGTGCGCGTGCTGCATCGGTTGATCGACGCGGGCAACACGGTGGTCGTGATAGAGCACAATCTGGATGTCATGGCGGAGGCTGATTGGATCGTCGACCTGGGGCCCGAGGGCGGATCGGGCGGCGGCCGCATCGTCGCGCAAGGCATGCCCGAGACCGTCGCCCGCAGGCCGGGAAGGAGTCACACGGCGAAAATCCTGGGCGGATTCCTCGCGGAGCGCGGTATTACATAATCCCGGCCGCCTAAAGGCGGCGGCGGGACTGCCGATAGCCTAGAGCGGCAGGCGGACAAATCGGCGCCGCGGGCCGCATAGTGCAAGGACTCAAGGATTCACGTGACAGCTTCTACCAGTACCGCCCCTGCGACTCCCGGCAAAGACTCCAACGGCTTCGAATTCGTGACCATGCTGGCCGCTGAATTATCCAGGGGCAAGGTGGATTTGCCGAGCTTTCCGGACGTCGCACAGCGCGTGCGCAAGGCCCTGCAGGATGAACAGGTCTCCGCCGACAAAATCGTGCGCATCATCGGCGCTGAACCGTCGCTGGCGGCGCGGCTGATTCAGCTGGCGAATTCGGCCGGAGTGAATGTGGGGGGCCGCCACACGACCGACTTACGCGTGGCGATCGCGCGCATCGGGCTCAATCTCGTGCGCAGCAGCACCATCACGTATGCCATGTCGCAGCTGACCAAGTCGGAGGAGCTGCGCAGCGTCAGGGAGCCGCTGCGCGCCCTCTGGCAGCGCAGCGCTCTGGTCGCGGCCATGGCCAGCGTGGTCGCGCGGCGCCACACCAAGGTGAATCCGGATGCCGCCGCCCTCGCCGGCATACTCCACGGCATCGGCAAGCTCTACATCCTGGTCAATGCCGTGAAATTTCCCGGGCTGTTCGCGGACCCGGAAGCCTACAAGAACATCGAACAGCAGTGGCATACGAATATCGCCAAGGCCCTGCTCGAGAACTGGGACATGACCGATGATGTGGTCGCGGCCGTGTATCTTCACGAGGATCTCGAATACTCGCACGAAGGCAATACCGATTTGACCGATGTGCTGTTGATCGCCAATCTGATGGCGACCTACCGTGAGCACCCGGACGATATCGAGCTCAATCTGCAGGGCGTCCGGCCGGCACGGCGAATCTCTCTCGATGCCGCGAGCTTCAAGAAGCTGTTGAGCGAATCCGGCTCGGAGATCGAGGCGTTGCGCTCGGCGCTGGGAAGCTGAAGCGTAGCGCTCATTTGCCGCGCAGCCCCTCATCCTCGATCAGGCGTTTGCGCACGTACAAGAACCGCACATTCTCGTACTCGAAGGGCGAGCCGGTCGAGTAGTAGCGAAAGTCCACATTCGAGCGCTGATCGACGGCGTTCGTCCCGCCGAGCCACCAGGACACGTTGCCGCGGTAGAATTTCGCCACATCGATTGCGTACGAGGTGCCGTAGTCGGCGAGAAAGCCGAAGCCGTCCCGCAGAGTGGACGGGCCGAGCAGTGGAATGACCAGGTACGGACCCGGATGCACGCCCCACTTGGCCAATGTCGTGCCCGCGCCGGTCGGCGCCGCAACCAGCTTGAACTTCGCAGCCACGTCGATCAGGCCTCCCAACCCCAAGGTGCTGTTGATCACGAATCGACCCAGGCTGCGCACCCCCAACTTGAGCCGCCACTGCAGCGAATAATTGATCACGCTGTCGACCTCGGACAGATTGGCGAAGAAATTGTGCACACCCCCGCGGACCGGCGAGGGGATGCGCCGGTATGCGTTCGACACCGGCAGAAAGACCGCTTCGTCGAACCGCGCATTGAAGCGGTACGTGAAACGGTTGAGGCGCTCCCACGGATCGTAGCTCGTCATGGACGGTGCATCGGCCGGGGTTATCGGCGGCGGTGCAGCCTTGGCCCGCACGCCGCGGTCGGAGTCGCCTTCGGCCGCGCCGGCCGCCGCAGCCGCGAAGGCCGCCGCGCTTTCGACGGCCGCCGCATTGTCCGCAGCCGGATGCTCCGGCGGCACGCTGCGGATGCTGACGCTTTGGGAAGCGCAGCCGGCCAGCGCCGCGGCCGCGAGCACCAAGAGCGCCGCAGGCCTCAATTCGCAGCTCCGTGCCAACGCCCTGCCAGCATGTCCAGCATGTCCGACACCTGCTGCCGCTCTCCGATGTTGCCGAGGTGGCCGCCGTGGTCGTAAACCGCGATTCTCGAACCCAGCGTCCGGCGCAGCCAGTTCAGTTCCCGCTTGTCGAGAATGAGATCGTCGCTGTTGGTCTGTGCGTAGTAGTCGGGGCTGTCGCGCAGAACGCCGCCGATGATGTCGAGGCGGCTGTCGGCGATCAGGGAGGCGCTGGTCGAGCCGGGACGCCGCCGCAAATAGTAGGGGGCAAAGACCCTCGAGAAATACTCCGAGAACGGCTTATTGCGCAGTATTCGCTGGGTCTCCTCCAAGGAATCCCTTAACCTGGGCGGGTGGTTCGGATCGACGATGACGCCGGTGCGCGCGTACAGGTCGCCTGCGAAGAACATATCCACCAGATCGAGGCGGAATGCGAGCGCGATGGCCGCGGAGAATTCCTCATCCGTCCGCAGCACGATTGCGGCGGCGCCGAGCAGGAAACTCTCGTCGATTTGCACTCGATCGGACGCCCGGTACAGATTCGCGAGTTCTGCGTACAGCTTTCTATAGAGTATTTCGATTGCATCGTCTCCGGTGCCTATGCTGGCGGCGAACAGCTTGTCGAGCCTTCCCACCGAGGCGAACAGGCTGACCGGCGGATTGATCATGACCGCGCGGTGTATCTTGAGCTTGCCTTCCGTGCCGTCGATGGATTTCACCACGGCCGCGTCGGCGCCGCCCAAGCTGAAGCCGAGCACATCGATGTCGGTGATCCGCACCCTCCTCGGCAGATGCGCGATGATCTGTTGCAGGGCCGCGTACAGGTCGCGGCTATCCTGCATCAAATCGCCGGCGACGCCCGTGCTCGAGGCCGCGACGATGAAGCCCGGAAAGGTCGGGGACGGCACGGTCAGCACGTGGTAGCCCGCCCCATACAGGGCCCCGCGCAAGATGGATACTTTCGAGGTGTTCCCGTCGCTGCCCGTGCCTGATATGACGATGGCCAAGGGCGCGGGGCGGTGTTGCGCGGAAAGCCAGACGCGCAGATTGCGGTCGAACCAGAACACCGCGGGCACAGGCCGCGCCCAGGGCATGGCGATGTTGATCTCGAGCAGCGGCACACTGCTCGGCATCGGCGCCATGTTCTGCGGCGGCGTGCCGAATATCGTCGCGCGCAGCCCCGCGGAATCCGCAAGGCCAGCAGCGGGGCCCTGGGCGGCGGGGGGTGCAATGGGCGGCGCATCGGGCTCGACGCCGTTTGCACAGGCCGCCGCCGACAGCATCGCGGCGATTGCCCATCTTCTGATCATGGTCGTTGCATTGCCCGCTCCTGGCGATACGCCGCCGCAAGAGCTACTGTATCGGCATCCGAGTCGGGGAGCACCACAATGAGAAGACATCCAATCGGCGGACTTCGGACCGCGTGTTTCATGGCCTGCGCATATTTGGGGGCGGCGGCGGTCCGGGCGGATGTGACGGTCGAACAGAAGACCACGCTGGAAGTCGCCTCGATCATCCGGACGCATGGATCGTCCACCACCAGCATCACGCCCGACAAGAAACGTCATGACAGCGAGTCGCATTGCGAGGGCATGATGTCGCTGCTCTGCGGCAATGTAAAAAGCGGCGAGATCGTGCGCCTGGATCGCGGCCTGACCTGGCGCCTGCATCCCGACAAGAAGAGCTACCGCGAAGACGTTTTTGCGACGCCCGAGGAGTTGGCGGAGGTGCGCGCCAGGATGCAGGCGCGCCTCGAGCAGATGCGCTCATGTCCCGTGTCGCAGAGGCAGCAGCCCATCGACAGGTCCAAGTGTGAAATGTCGCCGCCCAAGATCGACATCCACAAGACCGACGACAAGGCGTCCATCGCCGGCCACACCGCGCAACGCACGGCCGCCACTCTGACCGAGACCTGCACCAACAAGGACACCGGCGATGTGTGCGACACGGTGATCGCCGCCGACATCTGGCTGGCCCAGGACGATATTCCGGGCACGGGCGACCGCCGCGCGTTCGAGCAGGCATACGCGAAGAAACTGGGCCTCCTCGATGCGCAAGGCGCCATGAGCGGCGAGGTCGGGAAATTTCTGGCTCCTTATCAGGCACAGATCAAGCAGTTGACCGACAAATCAAGCGATCTGAAGGGCCAGCCCCTGAAGACCACCTTGCGCGTCATGATGGGCGGCCGGCAATGCAGCGCCACCGCCAAAATGAGGACGGACGCCTCCGCGGGAGGGAGCGCCTCGGGCGGCGGCAGCCCCGCCGCCGGCAACAATCCCGCGGCCAATGTGGCTCAGGCGGGCAAGGCGATCGGGAACTTGGTGGGCGGGCTGTTCCACAAGAAGAAGACCGACGACTCGCAGCCGGCCGCGGCAGCAGGTGCAGCGCCCGACGCCGCGAGCACCGCACCCGCCGCGGCGGATCCGTATGCCGAGTACGTGCAAATGGCGACATTTACCTCGGAAACCGTGGCCATCGACGCCGCCGCCATCCCGGCGGATCGCTTCGAAATTCCCCCGGACTGGAAGAAGGAAGTCCCGCCCAAGTCGGCGAAGCAAGGCGACGACGAGTTCACTTGCCCGAAGACGGGGGGCTAGCTTGTCGATCCACGAGATGGAAGAAATCCAATTCAAGATCGCCTTCCTGGAACGCGCCGTGGCGGAATTGAGCGACGTCGCGTTCCGGCAGCACCGGGAGATTCAGGTGCTGGAAGCGAAGCTCAAGGCTGTCTCGGAGCGACTGAGCGGCGCCCAATCCGACGAGCATGCGCGTCCGCCCGACCAGGAGCGGCCGCCTCACTACTGACCTGCGGCCGCCCGGTCTCCGTCCGCATCGGGCCTCTGATCAGCGTCGAGCTTGTCCAGAAGATTCCATGCAGCGGCTTCGCTCACCACCTGATAGGGGTCGGCGGGATTGCGCGCCCTGTTGTGCGCGGAATAGCACACGCTCATGGCGAGACGGGACAACACCAGGGGATGCAGCGCAGCTCGTTCCGCATCGCTCAGTGGGTGGTGGCGCTCATAGGCATGTGTCACTTGCGCCGCCGCGGCGAGAGGCTCCTCCTCGCCCAGCATGATGTAGGCCAGAGCGATGGCCAATTCGCACACCGTGGCGCTGTACACCATGTCGCCGAAATCGAGCAGTCCGACCATGCGCCCGTCGCCGACGATCACGTTGTAATCGTTCGCATCACCGTGGATCACGCTATGCCCGAGGGCAGTCCAGTCGATCCTTTCCCATTGCGAGAAGAGGCGTTCGACACGGGAGCGCTTGGGCCGCGGCAGCAACCGCGCATGTTCACGCGCCATTCCCGCCCTGCGCAGGTCCCATTGCAGGACGCGGTGCATGGCCGGATGAGCGAAGCCGCACAGGGCGGCATCGATCCTGCCCAAGCCCGCGCCTACGGACTCGAACAGCGCCGGTCCACGCGCGGCGCTCATCGCAAGCACCTCGCCCTCGATCCAGGTCAACAGACGAACGCAGTGATCCACGCCCGTTTGGGCGTCGCGAATCCGGGCGATGTCCGCGCCTTCGAGCGAACATACGATCCGCTGCACTCGGCAGCCCGGCGCCGACTCTTCCACGTGGCGCATCGCCCGGTTCTGAAAATCCAGCAGCTCCGGCGTATCGTGCGCATTCGCGATCTTCAACACGAATTTCCCGCCGCCTTCGCCCGTGATCAGGAAATTCTGATCGCGCTCACTGGGCAACACAGAGACCGTGCCTGCGATCCCGAAGTCGCGTTTCGCGAGGGCCAGCGCTTGCGCCTGCGTGAACTTGGGGATGCTCTCCAGCGGGATCAAGCGGATTGGTCCGGCGCGGCCGCGCGAAACTCCGCAAGGTCCCTGCAAGCGGCGTCGATTCGCACGATGCAGGGGTAGGGAGCAAGGTCCACCGCGTAGCGCCGCGCGTTGGCCACCTGCGGCACCAGGCACACATCCGCCAGGGTCGGTGAATCGCCGTGGCAATATCGACCCGTCGCGGCGTCCCGCACGAGCCAGCGCTCGAGCGCCTCGAACCCCGATTGCACCCAGTGGCGGTACCAGGCATCGCGCGCCGTCCTGTCCTGCCGCAGATCATGCTCGAGATACTGGAGCACCCGCAGATTGTTGAGGGGATGTATGTCGCAGGTGATCGCCTGCGTCAGCGCCCGCACCCGCGCGCGCGGCAAGGGCGCTTGCGGCAGGAGCGGCGGATGGGGATGCATTTCATCGAGATATTCGATGATGGCCACGGATTGCGTGAGTACCGCACCCTCGTCCAGGGCCAGTGCGGGCACGAAGCCCTGGCTGTTGATCTGCAGGAACGCCTCGAGCCGCTGCTCTCCCCCGCGCAGATTCAGGAGCATGGGCGTGGCGCGCAAACCCTTGAGGTTGAGCGCGATCCGCACGCGGTAGGAAGCCGAACTCAACGCATGGCCGTACAGGATCATGGCGTTACTCTAGTGGAAAACAACGGGCGGGTGCACCTGGATATCCGCGTGCGGCGGGTCACGCGTAGCTCCGGCTCACGAACCAGAAAACACCGAGGGCCACCAAAAAGGACGAAGCCACGTCGACGACCAGAGGCCTCGGAAGCGCGAGTTTGTACTTCACCAGCAGCCCCACAGCCAAGGTCGCTCCGGCGACCAAGACAAGCTGACCGATTTCCACCCCCACGTTGAAGCCCACCAGCAGTTCCGCCAGACGCTCGGGGGGAAGTTGCAGCTCGAGCAGGTCGGCGGCGAAGCCGAAACCGTGGATCAGGCCGAAAACCAGGGTGATCAATATCCGTATGCGCCCAGCGTCGCGCAATCGTCCGGAGATCATCAGGTAGTTGGCGGTAAACAGACCGGAGCCGAGCAACAAGAGGCTGGGTAGACCGCCAAAGCCCAACGCATTCAGCAGAGCCATGGATGCCAGGCTGCCTGCGACGATGAGCGCCACGAGCGTGGGCTTATGGGTCTGCACGACGATATTCTCCGCACCGATGAGCGCAATCGTGAGAGCCACCAGAGCGTCGATGTATTCGGCGTGCGGGCGCAGCACCCCGGTGACTGCCAGCGCCAGCGTCAGGCTGTGGCCGATGGTAAAGCCGGTGACCACGAACACGAGGTCGCGCAAGCGCCGCGATATCAGCACCAGTCCCAACAGGAACGACATGTGATCGACGCCGGTGAAGATATGCAGGATTCCCATGCGCACGAACTCGACGAAGCGCGCGCTCTTCAAGCGGCCGCCCTCGCCGCCCGTCACGTCCACGGTCCGGTGTTCCGTGGTGATCAATTGTTCCGTGAACTCTCCGGTGAGCGCGTTCTGCACCTGTGCGAAGTTGGTGTGGCTGGAGACCAGGTCGAAAAAGGCTGCGGAATGCACCTGCAGATCGTTGGGCGTCGCGCACCTGAATGTGAAATCGAACTTTCGAAAGCCCTGGGCCGCCGACAAGGTCTCAACCGGCGGCACCACCGGGCAGCGCTTTCCCCCGGCCAGGGGATATACCCGATCGGACAAATAGGCCTTCAGGCGATCGTCGGACGGTTCGCTCGCGTCGTTCGACAGGCGAGCGGCCTCCAACGCCGGAATCGTCATGACCAGGTCGACCTCCTCGCCCTTGATCTCCCAGACCGAATGGGATTGGCTGCGGGTGTGCGCATGCGCCGGCGCGGCGCCGAAGAGCGGCGCCGCCGACATCCACATCAAGAAATGCCGCGCCGCCGCTCGGCCCCCTCTCACCGAACGTCGTCCGCGATGAGTACATTCGCGCGCTTGCGCAGGAACGCCTCGTCGCCGGTGCGCAGATGGCCGATGGCGTCGTTGCGGAATTCGGTCAGGACTTGATCGCGTGCCGCGGCGTAATCGAAGGGAACCGGCTTCTTGTTCTTCAGCATGTAGAGAACGTGGATGCCGTCCGCGCGGCCGATGGGCGCAGAGACCCCGCCGTCGGGTAAATCCCGCGCCGCCTCGAACAGCGCGTCGCCCAGATGAATCTTGGCGGCAAAGTAGAATTCATCGTCGGCGGATTTTCCGGAGTCGGAGGCCCCCCGCTTGGCCGACACCGCGGGCGCCGCGAACCCGGAACGAAGCGCAGCGGCCGCTTCTGCCGCGGCCTTCGAGTCACCCGGAGCGAACAGGTAGTCCCGCACATTCATGACGCCCTCGCTCGCGTATCGCCCGCGGTGCGCTGCGTAGTAGCCGCGCAGCTGCGTCTCGCTCGGCTGCGTGGTGAGAGCGTCGGCCGCGATTTCCTGCTCCACGGAGCTGACCATGGCGGCGCGAACATCGGGGTCGGTTGAGGCGACATCCAGCTCCTTGCCTCTCTGCACGAACAATTCTTCGCGAATCATGTCGTCCAATACTCGGCGCCGCTGCACGGCGGTCGCGTGGCCCAAGTCCACTCCGTACAGCGTCTGCAGCTGCAGCAGGAAGTCGCTGCGCGAAATCGGTTGCTGATTGACCAGCGCCACGTCTTCAGGAGGAACTACCAGAGTGGAGGTGCCGCGCGCCGTGAACAGCGAGTAGCCTGCCATCAGCAAGCCAAGCAGCGCGCCGCCGCCCAAGAAGAGGAACGATCGCCGGCTGCCCACTTATCCGGCTCCCTGCGGATGGGATAGGGAATATACGAACAGAGCCACCTCGCGGATGCCCGCCGGAGTGATGTGCCCCACCCATGCGGGGCACAGGCCATGCCGGCCATAAGAGATGGACATCGACAGGGATTCACGGCTGCCGTCCCCGTAAAGAGTGATTCCATCCGTCAGATTAGGCGCGCCGATGGCCGAATCTCCCTTGGCGTCGGCGGCGTGACAGTCATAGCAGCCTGCGGCCCCTGCAAATAACCGTCCCCCGCTTGCCGCCGCCGCGGGGTCGGCCTTGCGCCCCTGCAAGGCGAACAGATATTCGACCAGATCCCGTATGTTCCCTGGAGATAGCGGCAGAATGCCGCCATTTTTCGCATCGGGCCGTGGCCTCGCATAGGCCGGCATGACGGCGAGATTCCATGCCTTGGGGTAAGAGGAGCGTATCCCGTACCTCACCACTTGCTCGATGTCGCTCACCAGCCCCGTTCCGTACAACCAGTCCGCGTCGCTCAGGCTGGGAACGCCCCGCGCCGGATCTGCTTGCCCCTCGAGGCCGTGGCAGGCGGAACAGTGTACGGCGAACAGCGCACCGCCCCGATCAAGAGCGAATTGCATGAGCGCCGGGCTGTCTGGAATGAGGTTGGAATCCGCGCGCAGCAGGCGTCCTTCGAGCACCGACAGGCGCAGCAGCACCGCGGCCATGAGGCAGGCCGACCCGGCCAAGACGAGGAGGAAGCGCACCACCGCAGGTTATACGAGCGGCCGGCAATTTTGAAACCGATCAATCAAGGGAGGCAAAGCGTTGCGCGAGCAGTGCAAAGCACTGGCTGATCAGGTGCGGCCGCAACACTCGGGCGCACACACCCCTGTCAAATCACTCGCGACGCCGGCAACATCAGGGTCGCGGGCAGACGCTTTCATCTCGAAACGAACTCACTGTTTCTGGTCGCTCGAGCTTGAGGAATCGCTATGCATCCTATGCCCCATCATCCCGCCCCCCCTGTCCATCATGGAGCAATGATCCTTACCCATCGTCTCTTGACAGTGCTTCCTCATCTCGGAACGGCACTCGGTCATCGTTTTGTCCGAGCGCAAACATGCGGCCATCTGCTCATGAAGCGTCGCCATTTTGGCGCGCATCTCCTTCGATGGCTCGCTCTGGCCGGCATCCGAGGCACTTCCTGCGAACGCGGCTCCCGCGACGAGGAGCAATGCTAAGCCGGCGGCGATGTATGGAACTCGGATCTTGATGTCCATGTAAATCTCCTTCTTCGGTGCGGGGGGCTGGATTCGGAAAGATGATCATATTGGCCCCTCAGCGCTCGATGCTATCCGTGGATACCCCTATGAGCATGGCCTCTCTGCCGTCCATCCCCAATCCCAGTGCATAACCCTGTGCATAAAGAGTGACCAGCCTTGGAAACTCAATCCTGATTCAGGCGCTTGTATTGAATTGTCGATTTTTTAACCAATGGATTTTGAGCGGCAACGGGGCGAATGTTGCCGGCTCGGCGTCGCCGCTCACATCTTGAGGCGGCGCTTTTTTTTGGGCTTCTTCTTTGCCGATTGCTTTTTGGCCGTCTTCTTCTTGGCTCTACGCCGCATCTTCATCAATGCATCGATCAAATCGTCGACGGCTTCGTGCTTCTTGGCCTTTCGCCTCATCCACACCAGAGAGTCGAGAAGGTTATCAACGGCTTCCTGTTTTTTTGCCATGCAATATTCTACATCCGCGCCCGCCTAGAACGTCGCGCAAGTTTCGGCCCTGCTGCGCAGCACCGACTCTTGTTCGAACGTTCTCTTATAGGAGGCCACGATCTCGGCTACGGCGGTCTCGCTCGGCGCGCCGCCGGGGTGGATCAGCGAGAGTACATAGGTGGATTCCCGTATGATCGCGCCATCGGCTCCGCGCCACTGGCCCGAAGCCTGCGAGACCGTGAGGCCCTGCGGGAATCGAGGGGTGACCGCGGTGTTCAGGAACTTTGTCCATTCGTCCGCCGTGACGGGACCGCCGTCCCGCGCCGTACCGAAGTACAGCGTGTCGAGGACCGCGAGCTGCTCGCCGGGTTTGCAGCCAAGGTGTTGCGGCGAAACGCATGCGGCGAGCACCGACGACATCGCGGCGGCTGTCAGGGACGGCAAGCGAAGCATACCGCCCACTGTAAGCATGCTACGCCACCTCGAACAACCCCGCCGCCCCCATGCCGCCGCCGATACACATGGTCGTCACCACGTACTTGACCCCGCGGCGCCTGCCTTCGATGAGGGCATGCCCCACGAGACGCGACCCGGAAACCCCATAAGGGTGGCCGACCGCGATCGCGCCGCCGTCGACGTTGAGGCGCTCCTCGGGAATCCCCAAGCGGTCGCGGCAGTAGATGACCTGCACTGCGAAAGCCTCGTTCAATTCCCACAGGCCGATGTCCTCGACGCGCAATCCCGCTTTGGCCAGCAGCTTGGGAACGGCGAAAACCGGACCGATTCCCATTTCGTCCGGTTCGCAGCCCGCCACTTGAAAGCCGCGGAAGATGCCGAGCGGACTCAATCCCTTCTGCTCGGCCCGCTTCGCGTCCATGACGATGCACACCGAAGCGCCGTCGGAGAACTGGCTGGAATTGCCCGCCGCGATCACTCCTCCCGGAATCGCGGCGCGGATCTTCGACACGCCTTCATACGTCGTGTCCGGCCGAATGCCTTCGTCGACGGCGATGTTGACCTCGCGGGTCCCGATGGTGCCTGTGTTCTTGTCGGCCACCGCCATGACGGTGGTCATGGGCACGATCTCATCGTTGAACCGGCCGGCCTGGGCGGCCGCGGCGGCGCGTAGCTGGCTCCGAACGCCGTATTCGTCCTGCTGTTGCCGCGAAATGTTGTAGCGCTTGGCGACGTTTTCGGCGGTCTGCAGCATATTCCAGTAGATTTCCGGCTTGTGCTGCACCAGCCATTGTTCCTTCAGCATGCGAAGATTGGCCTGGTTTTGAATGCAGGAAATCGATTCCAAGCCGCCGGCCGCATAGATCTCGCCCTCGCCCGCGATCACTCGCTGCGCGGCCAGCGCTATGGTTTGCAGGCCGGTGGAACAGAAGCGATTCACGGTGACACCCGCCGTGGTGACCGGACAGCCGGCGCGCAGCGCCACCTGGCGGGCCACATTCATTCCCGCGGCCCCCTCCATGAACGTGCCGCCGACGATGACGTCTTCGACCTCGCCTGGATCGAGCTTGGCGCGCTGCATGGCATGCCGCAACACATGCGCGGTAAAGGTCACCGGATGGGTCATGTTGAACGCCCCCCGCCAGGACTTGGCGAGGCCTGTGCGGGCAGTGGCCACGATGACGGCGTCGGTCATGATCGATTTCCCCACGCGGCGAAGGTTTTCCCTTCGGCTGCAAGTTGCTTGAGCAAGGGCGCCGGCTCCCAAGCATCCGGCTGATAGCCCCTCGCAAATTCGCGCATTCGACGCAGGATATTCGGCAGCCCGATGGTATCGGCGTAGAAGAGAGGTCCGCCGCGGAAATCGGGAAATCCATATCCCGTCAGGTACACAACGTCGATATCCGATGCGCGCAGCGCAATTCCCTCCTCCAATATGCGCGCGCCTTCATTGATCAGCGAATACAGCGCGCGCTGCACGATCTCCTCGTCGCCGACGATGCGTCTCTTGATCGCCAACTTGGCGGACTCCTCGAGCACGATCTTGTTGACGAGTTCGGACGCGATGGCGGCGCGCTCGCCTTGCTTGTAGTCGTACCAGCCCGCGCCCGTTTTCTGGCCGAATCGTCCCAATTCGCAGATGCGATCCGGGGTCTTGGAGAAAACCCGGTCTGGATACTCGACGTACAGGCGCTTGCGGATGTACCAGAGAATGTCGTTTCCCGCGAGGTCGGCGACCCGAAACGGCCCCATGGCAAACCCGAACTTCTCCATGGCCTGGTCGATTTGCTGCGGCAGGGCACCCACGTCCAGCAGCAGCTCCATCTGGCGGAAGTAGGCATTCATCATCCGATTGCCGATGAATCCGTCGCACACGCCGGAGATGACGCCCACCTTCTTGATTTGTTTGGACACGGCCATGGCTGTCGCCACCACGTCCTTGGCGCTCTGCGCGCCGCGTACGATCTCGAGCAGCTTGCTGACGTTCGCAGGGCTGAAGAAATGCAGGCCGATCACGTCCTGCGGGCGCTGCGTGAAGCCTGCAATCTTGTTCAAATCCAAGGTCGAGGTGTTCGAGGCAAGAATCGCTCCGCTCTTGGCGACCTTGTCCAGTTTCTCGAACACCTGTCTCTTGACCTCCATGTCCTCGAACACCGCCTCGATGACGAGATCGGCGTCCTTGATGTCGTCGTAGGACAGCGTGCCGCCGATCCGTTTGACGCGCTTGTCGAATTCCTCCTGGGTGAGCCGCCCCTTCTTCAGGGTGCTCTCGTAATTCTTCCATACGACGGCGAGGCCCTTGTCGAGCGCCGCCTGCGTGGTCTCGAGCACCGTGACCGGCAATCCGGCGTTGGCAAAGTTCATGGCGATGCCTCCGCCCATGGTGCCGGCTCCAATCACGGCGACCGACTTGATCGTGCGCAGCGGCGTGCCGGCCGGCACGTCGGGCAGCTTGGATGCGGCCCGCATCGCGAAGAACGCGTGCCTCAATGCCTTGGACTGCGGCGTGTTCAGCAATTCGATGAACAGAGACTCCTCGATTTTCATTCCCTCCTCGAAGGGCTTGCTCACGGCCGCCTCGACGGCGTCAATGCACTTGAGCGGCGCAGGGTAGTTCTTTGCGGCCGGACCGACGGCGCCGCGCGCGAAATCCAGGAATGCCTCCACATTGGGCAGGTTGATCTTGATGTCGCGCGCTTTTTTCAACGGCGACTTTTCGGCGATGACGCGTTCGGCAAGTGCCACGGCCGCCGGCAGAAGGTCGCCGTCGGCGATCGAATCGAGCAATTCCGTCTTTGCCAATTCGCGCGCGCTCACCGGGTTGCCTCCGACGATCATGTTGAGCGCCCGCTCCACCCCCACGAGGCGCGGCAAACGCTGCGTGCCTCCGGCACCCGGCAGAAGTCCGAGCTTGACCTCGGGCTGTCCGAGCTGCGCCGCCGGGACCGCGATCCGGTAGTGGCACGCCATCGCGAGCTCCAGCCCGCCGCCCAATGCCAGCCCATTGATCGCCGCTACAACCGGTTTGGGCGAGTCCTCGATTTGCGCCAACAGATCCGCCAAAGACGGGCTCGCGGACATGGCGGGCAATCCGAACTCGCTCACGTCGGCGCCTCCGCAAAAGGCGCTGCCGCCGCCGATGACGACCACCGCACGAATCGACTCATCGCTGCCCGCGCGCTCCATGCCGTCAAAGATCGCGGCGCGCAGTCCTAAACCCAAGGCGTTGACCGGCGGATTTTTCAGGGTGATCACGGCGACGGCGCCCTGTGAAGTATAGTCAGCGAATGCCATGCCCGCTCCTTTGTTGGCCGTGAAGTATACCGCGTTGTGGAAAGGCCTCCGCTCGCCGGCCGTGTGGGTTACGGCGGCGTTGCTGCCGGTGTGGTGCATCGGCATTTTCGGGCGCGCCTATTGGACGCCCGACGAACCGCGTGAAGCGGACATCGCGTGGCGCATGAGCTGGCAGGCCGATAAGGCCGTGCCGCTCCTGGCGGGCGAGGCCTTCTGCGAGAAGCCGCCGCTGACATACTGGCTCGCGGCCGTTCCCATTCGTCTCTTCGGCGCCCAAGCACAGGTGGCGCGCGCGCCCAACCTCTTGTACGCCCTGATCACCGCGCTTGCCGTGGGAATACTGGCCCGTGGCAGCGCGGGACGCGCTGCGGGACTGGTGGGTGCCGCCGCCGTCAGCACTTTTCTGCTCTCCTATCAGGTCGCCATTTGGCTTGCCACCGATGCACCGCTGCTCGCGGCGGTGTCGATGGCGCTGCTCGGCGCCTACCGCGGCTTCTACGCGACGCAAAGCCGCGAGCGTTTGCGCGGCTACCTGTTGATGCATGCAGCGCTCGGGGTGGGATTCTTGAGCAAGAGCGCCGTCGCCTGGATGGTGCCGGCCCTGACCTTGCTGACCTTGATCGCGTGGGAGAAGCGCTGGCGCGAGCTTCTCCGTTGGGAACTGTATCTGGGATTGATCTTACAGGCGGCGATGATCGGCGCATGGGTCTGGTTCGTCTACGCGGGCCCCGAGGGGCCCGCTCACTTGAAAGTGTTCTTCTGGAACAATCTGGTCGGCCGATTCACACACATCGATGCGCCTCAGGATCTGCAGTACGCGGCCGGCCACCGCAACTCGCCGGGCAAATACCTGATCGAGCTGCCCATGTACCTCTGGCCATGGACGGTTTTGGCCGCCGCCGCCCTGCGCCGCGCTTGGCTCGAGCGCACGGTGTCATTCGACGCCTATCGTCCCGTGCGTTTTGCCTTGGCTGCATCGCTGCCGCCGCTTGTGCTGCTCTCCTTGGCGGCGACCGCGCGCAACGTCTATCTGGCCCCGGCACTGCCCGGCGTCGCGCTGCTGCTCGCCTGGTGGGCAGGGGTGTGCCTGGAGCAGCCCGACCGCTGGGACATCCGCGCAATGCGCGCGACCGCGGCGCTGCTGCTGGCGGGTGCGGCCGTGTTTGCCGCCGCGGTGTGTCTTGTCGGCGCCGATGCTTGGGTCTCCATGAGATCGCACGCGGCGTTCGCCGCGATTTCCACCGCCGGCCTCATCGTCGCATCAGCCTTTGCTCTGCATGCATGGGGCGCGGCGCGAGATAGAGCCGGCCGGGCGCTGCTCTCGCTGCTCTTCGCGTATTGCGCACTGCTCGCGGGTCCCGCATCGCAGATTTACGCCCGGGTCGACGCTTGGCAGGACCTGGGGTCGATCGCACGCGCCATCGGCGAAGACTCTGCCGGCAGGCCGTTGATTCTGTTTGCGCCGGATGAGACCACTCGAGCCATCATCGACATGTATGCGCGCACCACTGTCTCTTTGGTTCCCGGCCCCGTCGAGCCGGCCGCGGTCGATCGCCTCAGAGCCGAGATACTGGCCGTGCCGCAAGGTCTCGTGGTCGTTCAATTGCCGCATCCTGCGATGTTCATCGCGACGGCGTTCGGCGCGGTGCGCCGCACGGATGACAGAGCCGCATTGCCATGGCTGGAGAAGGCCGGCTTACGAGTGGCAAGGAGCTACTCGCTGCCCAACGGCCGCCGCTACGCGCTGCTCGAACGGAACCCCTGACCCGTACAGCTCAGTTGTGTCGGGATGCCGGTAGCGAGACTGTCACTTATATCTCCTATTATTGACCGAAAACCGGTATGATCGGCCCAATATGAGTACTATAGGTGACAATGATGGCCGTCGCCCGGCGAGTGCAGAACGGCTCCTCAAGCCCTTTGAGGTGGGTGTGCGGGTGGCTCAGGGGCGGCGGCGGGCGAAGATCTCCCAGGCGCAGTTCGCACAGAAGCTGGGGGTGAGTCGCAAGACGATCTCGGATCTGGAGCGGGGGGCGGCGCAGCACGTGTCTCTGAAGACGGCCATGGCCGCTCTGTCTCTGGCGGGATTTGTCCTCTACTGCGCGGAGCGGCGGCCACCGACGATGGAAGAGATCATGGCGCGGCGCGCGGCGGATCGGGGACGGGCGGAGGAATTGTTGAACTCGGGTGCCATCGCGTCATCGTCATCGGCACCGTCACCGCTGCGGTCATCGGCGAAGGCTCCGCGTCGCAAGCGGAGCGCTTGACGGTGGCGGAGCTGATTGCATGGGTGGACGGCCGGGAGGTCGGCCGCTTCTCGGAGCGGCATGTTTCGGACGGGAGCTTGTTCACATTCGAGTATGTTGAGGGAGCGACCGTCGAAGATCTGGTCTCGCTGACGATGATTCCGCTGCCGCACCGGCGGCGTTTTGATTCGCGAAGCTTTCCGCCGGCCTTCGAAATGATCCTGCCGGAGGGGGATCGGCGGCAAAGGATCGAGGCGGCGCGCAAGATTGTGCGCACGGATGACTTCTCTCTGCTGTCATATGTGGGCGCGAATCCGGTGAACCGCGTTCGGTTTCTGCAGCCGGGGGCGGCTGTGGATCAAGAGGTTCCGCGGCTGCCCACTCCCAGGGAGATCGCGGATTGCTCAGCGGGCCAGGCGCTGTTTCAAGAGTTGATGGCGGATCTGGATCCACGGCAGGGCATTGCGGGTGTGCAGCCAAAGGTGTTGGGCGCGGTCCATGGCGCCGAGAAGATCTCCCTCGACCAGCGTCAGCAGCGCGGAAGCACTCACATTCTGAAGGCCTCGAGCGTCGCCTTTCCATTTCTGGCCGCGAACGAATTCATTTGCTTGAAAGTTTTCGAGGCGGCCGGGCTGACGATTCCGAACGTCACGTTGAGCGCAGACGGTGAGCTCCTGCTCGTCGAGCGGTTCGATGTCCGGGGCGACGGCGGGCATCTGGGGTTCGAAGAGGCTGCGGTACTCATGGGTGAAAACAGCGCCACCAAGTATCAACGGGACTACGGCTCGATGATCGAGTCGCTGGCGCTGTTTGTCGATCCTCAGACCGAAGATGCGATGCGCCGCGACGTGACGAAGGCGCTGGTGCTGAACTGGCTGCTGGGAAATGGGGACGCACATCTGAAGAACTTCGGCGTGCTGTACCACGATGACCTCGATGCGCGCCTCGCGCCGTTCTACGACGTCGTGTCGACGCTGCCGTACATTGCACAAGATGTCCCTGCCCTGGCGCTGTCGTTCGAGTGGTATTACAAGGCTTGGTGGCCGCGCGCACGAGTTGAGGAGTTTGCGAGGACTCATGGGAAGTTGTCTCGTGAGGACACGGCGCGCCTGTTCGAAGAATCTCTGGCGGCGGTGAATGAGGGGTTGAAACTGGCGGCAAAGGTTGGCAAGCAGATCCACGGGTTCGCGGCATTGGCTACAACGCTGATCAAACTGTGGACGGCCCGGCAGGCGATGCTCCGCGCAGCCTGAGGAGCGAGGTCAGTCGCGAGCGGTCCCGAGCAAATCGCGGTAAAGCGCATCGTACTGCCGGATCTGCCGGCCCCAGGAGAAATCCTGCGCCATTGCGTTTTGCATCAGCGTTCCCCAGATCTTGGAATCGGCGTACCACTCGAGGGTGGTTGTGATGGCCCAGCGCACGGCGGGAACGTCGTAGTCGTTGAATACGCATCCGGTACCGACACCGCTGTCAGGATTGAAGTGCTGCACCGAGTCGGCGAGGCCTCCGGTATTGCGCACGATCGGAACGGTGCCGTAGCGCAGGCTGTACATCTGATTCAACCCGCAGGGCTCGTAGCGGGAAGGCATAAGAAAAATGTCGCTGCCCGCCTCGACCATGTGCGCCAGCGATTCATTGTATCCGGCGCGAAACGCGACGCGTTGCGGAAAACGCCGCGCCAGTTGGTCGAAAAATGCCGCGTACTTCGGATCGCCGCTGCCCAATACCATCAATCCGAAATCGCGGCTCTCCAGCATCTCCGGCAAGGCCTCGCTCAAGAGATCGATGCCCTTCTGCTCAGTAAGCCGGGTCACCATGCCGATCAGCGGCTGCGACGCCTTGGGGTCGAGGCGTACGGCCGCGATGAGACGCTCCTTGTTGGTATGCTTGCCGTGCATATCCTGCGGTCCGAAATGCGCCGTCAGATAGGGATCGCGCCGCGGATCCCATACCTCGTAATCGACCCCGTTCAATATCCCCGCCACGGCGTCCTCGCGCGCCCGCAGAGTCGCCTGCATGCCCATGCCGAGCGGTCCGGCGGTGATTTCGCGCGCATACGTGGGGCTCACCGTCGTCACCCGGTCGGCATATTTGAGGCCGGTTTTCAACGAATTGATCACTCCATGCGAC
Source organism: uncultured Gammaproteobacteria bacterium (assembly GCA_963702735.1). Lineage (GTDB taxonomy): Bacteria > Pseudomonadota > Gammaproteobacteria > Steroidobacterales > Steroidobacteraceae > Bog-1198. Next base: position 199,630 of record CAVPDW010000010.1, read on the forward strand.
AGATCGCCGGCGTCCAGGCGCGACTCGACGGCGTCTATGCCTAGATCTGCGGCCGCCGCGCTCGCGAACACGCCCTGGTAGCCGATGTTATGAACCGTCAAGACGGATCGCGCCTTGCCAAGCAACGGATCCCTCGCATACAGGGTCTTCAGGTACAGCGGCAGGAACGCCGTATGCCAGTCGTTGCAATGAAATATATCCGCAGCAATCTTCAGAATTCGGCAGGTCTCGAGTGTCGCGCGGACGAACAGCAGAAATCGCCGGTGCTCGTCCGGATCGTTGGTGTAGAAGCTTGCGCGATCATAGAGTTCGGGACAGTCGATGAAATGCACCGCCGGGTCGCCGCCCGGAAAGGCGGCGGTTTGCAGCGAGAATAGGTACTCGGAGTGACCGATGACGAGCGGTAAGCGTTGGACCTCGGGATGAGGCCGCAGTTCCGGGTGTGCAGCGCGAACCGCGGAGTACAGCGGCATGAAGGCGTGGACTTCGTGTCCCAGCAGACTCAGGTTTTTCACCAGGGCGCCCGCGACGTCCGCAAGTCCGCCGGTCTTCGCGTACGGCAATATCTCCGAACTCAGGACGCATAGCTTCAATGCCGGCATGAGTTCAAGTCTAACAAACGCATCCGCGGCGCCGCGAGAAAAGGTGCAGGCGCTTGACGAGTGTGGCAGGCTGCCGTTGTGGGAAATGGATTCGGTCGCTCGAAGTGAAGGCGAAGGACGAATGCGGCACGCTGCCCGTAACAACACCGGACGATATGTCAGCCGATTGACGAGCGGCACCCTGGCGGTGGTCATGGCGGGAGGGCGCGGCGAGCGGCTCAAGGCGCTGACCCAGCACCGCTGCAAGCCGGCGACGCCTTTCGGAGGCAAGTTCAGGATCATCGACTTCGTGCTGTCGAATTGCGTCAATTCCGGCATCCGGCAAGTCGCGGTGTTGACCCAGTACAAGGCGCAATCGCTGATCCAGCACATCCAGCGCGGTTGGAGCTATTTGCGCGGCGAGCTCGGCGAGTTCGTGGAATTGATCCCTGCGCAACAGCAAATCGGCCCCCACTGGTACCGCGGCACCGCGGATTCCGTCTATCAGAATCTGGAATTCATACGCTCCCACCACCCCACGCACGTGTTGATACTGGCAGGCGACCACATCTACAAGATGGACTACGGCCCGATGATCGCCTATCACGAACAATGCGAGGCCGACATCACCGTCGGCGTCGTGGACGTGCCGTTGGCGCGCGCCAATGAATTCGGCATCATGAGCACCGACGACACCAATCGCGTCACGAAATTCGCCGAGAAGCCGCAAAACCCGGATCCCATCATCGGGCAGGAAAATCTGGCGCGCGCGTCCATGGGAATCTACGTCATCGGCATGGAGCGGCTGGAAAGAATGCTGACGGACGACGCTGCCAACGAATCCAGCAATCACGACTTCGGCAGAAACATCATTCCGCCCGCCATCGGGCCGCTGCGGGTGTTCGCATATCCCTTCCATGACGTCGAGACGCGCGCGCAGAACTATTGGCGCGATGTGGGCAACGTCGATGCGCTGTACGAAGCGAACATGGAGCTGGTGGCTCTCAATCCCGAGTTGAACATTTACGATCATCAATGGCCGATTTGGACGTACCAGGCGCAGCAGCCGCCCGCCAAGTTCGTGCTGGATGAGGAGGGACGCCGCGGAATGGCGATCAACTCCATGGTCGCCGGCGGCTGCATCATTTCGGGCGCCTACGTGAGGGAGTCGCTGCTGTCGAACGACGTGCGCATCGAGGACGGCAGCGCCATCGAGCGCTCGGTGCTGCTGCCCGGCGTGACCATCGGCCGCCGCTGCAAGGTCATGCGATGCATCCTCGATGAGAATTGCGTGATTCCCGACGACATGCAGATCGGGGTGGACCATGAGCTCGACGCGAAGCGCTTCTTCGTCACCAAGCGCGGCGTCGTGCTCGTGACCCAGGACATGCTGCGGGCGCCGCGGGGAAACTAGAGAACAGGCGCGCGCATTCGTACGCCCTCAGTGCGGGCGCAGCGTCAAAGCGGACCATGCGTCCATCACGCCGGCCGAATCGATTCCCAGCATATCCGGCTCCCCAGCCACCCGGCCGCACAGCACCTTCACGTCCGCGCCGGCAGTGCCCCACGGACGATACAGCGACGGCGAGGCCTTGCCGAACAGCACGACCAGGGGACAGCCCACCGCCGCGGCCGCATGCGCCGGGCCCGAATCGACGGAAATCAGGCCGTCGGCGCGCGCCAGCAGCGCCACCAGCCTAGGGATGGGTAGATCGTCCGCCGCGTTGTGCAGACCCGCGACATTCGCAAGCGCCATGATTTCCCGGTTCAGCGAGTATTCGGGCCCGGTTCCCAGCAACACGATCGCGTGATCAGGGCATCGTAGCCGCACCTGGCGCAGCACATGCGCCCAGCGCTCGTTCGGCCAAAACTTGTTGTTAACCGCCAGGCGGCGCAGGCCGCGCCTCATGGTGCGCTTGTTGCCGACCTGGATCAGGATCAAGGGAACACCTGAGAGCCCGCGTGCGCGCAGCCAGACTTCGAGATCGGCGCGCTGTGCATCGCCCACCTCGAGATGACATCCGGGGGTCACTGCGGCGGGCGTCGATGCGCCCGGCTGCGCCCCGAGGGCGGCCGGCATGATTTGCGCCAGGCGCCGCCACTGCTCCGTCGCATGCTCGCCGGGCCTCAGGGGATGATCCTTGACGTCGACGATGAACTCCCGCGGAATGCCCGCGCGCGTGAGCAGGGGTCGCGCCGCATCGTTGGCGTCGCAGTACCAGGTGGGACCCGGTCCGCGGCGGCGCAAGATCCGCACCACACGCCGCTGGTCCGCACTCAGCCAGTACGGAGTCTTGCGGCTGCGAACCGTCCATATCTCCCCCACTCCCGGCTGCCCCCGCAGCAGCGGCTCGCTCCACGGACCCGAGGTCACGACATCCACGGGGGATTGAAACCGCGCGTGCAATACGCGGATCAATGCGGTCAACAGCACCATGTCGCCGAAGGCGCCGCACCGCACTACCAGGGGCCGCCTCACACGCCGGGCACCGGCGCCGGGCGCGCGGTCGCCACCCCCATGCGGGCGGTGCGCCAGCCGCCGAATCGGTAATACCCGATCGCCATTGACACGGCCATCACCGAGGCGATGGGGAAGCTCCACCAAATCGCATCGGCGTGCCAGCGATCCAGCATAGAAAAGGCAAAGGGCACGCGTATCAACCACATGGAGATGACCAGCATGATGAGAGGCGGCATCACGGCTCCGGTTGCGCGAACCACCCCGAAAAGCACCAGCGAGGCGCCGAAGAATACGAAGGACCACAGCACGATGCCGTCGATGTGCGACGCGATGTCGAGCGCCGCGGCGTTGGCCGGCAGGAACAATCCCAAAGCGTGCTTGTCGAGCACATAGACGCTCAGTATCAATACTCCGACGATCGCGAGATTGAACGACACTGCGGCGACGGCGACCTTGTCCACCCGATCCCATTTTCCCGCGCCGACATTCTGTGCGGCCATCGAGGAGGCGGCGGCGCCGATCGCGAGCGCGGGCATCTGCACATAGTTCCACAGCTGCATTGCGGCGTTGAAGGCCGCGGTCTCCTGCGAACCGAATCGATTCACCAGGGACATCAGCGCAATCATGCTGGAGGAGACCACGAACATTTGCAGCCCCATGGGAATGCCCTTCGCGACGAGCAGCCGCACCAGCGACCAATCGACCGCGAACAGGCGAAGTTCGTTGCGGTGAATGCAGAGGAAGTGCCTGGTTCGGTACAGGTGCACCACCAAGGCAAAAAAACTGGCGGTCTGAGCAATCAAGGTGGCGGTCGCGGAGCCCGCCACTCCGAGGCGCGGAACGGGCCCCCAGCCGAAGATCAGCAGCGGATTCAGCGCAATGTCGAGGGCGACGGCCATAAAAAGATAGATGAACGGCGTCCGCGAATCGCCGGCGCCGCGGAGCACGGCCATGAGAAAGAACAATCCACCCATGAAGGGCAGCGCCAGAAAGATGATGCGCATGTAGATGAGCGCGAAGGGCAAGGCATCCGGCGGAGTGCGCAGCCAGTTCACCAGGAACTGCGTCAGCGCAAACCCCATGAGGCTCATGAGCAGCGACAGGCCCAGAAAGAATACCGCGCTGGTGCCGACGACACGCTTCGCCTCGCCGATGTTCCCGGCGCCGACGCATTGCGCGACCATGATGGTCGAGGCCATCGAGAGGCCGAACAGAACGCCGAACAGCAGGAACATCACGACATTCGCGTTGCCCACCGCCGCCAGGGCGGCTTCGCCGAGGTACTTGCCGACCCAGACGGCGTTGACCGACCCGTTGATCGATTGCAGCACGTTGCCGAATAGAATGGGCAGAGAGAATGCCAACAAGGCGGGCGCTATCGATCCTTCCGTCAACGAATGCTTGGGCGGCACGACCATCAGTATAATTCATCGACATGCTCAAAGACGCCGCCGCCCCCGTGAACATCGCCGAGCGCATCAAGCTGCTGCTGCAATCGCTGCGGCAGCCGGCGATCGCGCAGGATGTGGGGCCCTTTCTCGAGGATTGGCCGCGAGCCTACCTGCCCCGCGCCGTGACACCCTCCCATTTGCCGGTATTGCGCTGGCTGCCGGACATCGGCCGCGACTCCGGCGCATTCGGCGTCGGCCTGGTGAGGGCCATCTGCGACGCCGCACCCTCGATGCAGTGGCGGCAGACGTATTCGAAGAAGGATGTCGATGCCGCCTTTCTGGACAACTACGCCTGGAGCGAGATCCTGGGCGCCGCCGGACCCCTGGGCGCGGAGCGTATCGCATGCGGTCTGCTCATTCTCGGTCCGTCCACTCATTATCCGCGCCACCGTCACGAAGCCGAGGAAGTCTATTTTCCCCTGAGCGGCACCGCGCGGTGGCAGCAGGGGGACGCGCCCTGGAGCGAGCGTGCGCCGGGATCGGTCATTCATCACGGTCGCAATGAGCCTCATGCCATGTGTACCGGCGCCGAGCCCCTGCTGGCCCTGTACCTCTGGCGCAGCGCGGATCTCAAACAGAAGGCGCGGCTCGACGGCGTCGCGGGGTAATATGCGCACATGAAGAGATTCGTTCGTCCCGTCGCGCTCCTGCTGCTGTTCGCAATGGCAGGCGCGCCGCCGCTCGCGGCGCTTGCGGCCGGCCCACCGTCGCCGCTCGGCCTGTGGAAGACCTTCGACGACAAGACGGGAAAGCCGCGCGCCCTGGTGCGGATCTACCTCAAGGACGGGAAGTACTTCGGAAAGATCGAGCAGAGCTTCACGCCCGGCGCCGAGACGCGTGTGTGCGCGGTGTGCACGGACGCGCGCAGGAATCAGCCCATCATCGGCCTCATGATCATCCGCAACGTGTCCTTGCGCGACGGGGAATACGGCGGCGGCGACATTCTCGATCCCGACAGCGGTTCCGTATACCGCTGCAAATTCCATTTGGAGAACGACGGAGCCGTACTCGTGGTACGCGGATTCATCGGCTTTTCCCTGCTCGGCCGCTCCCAGACCTGGCGGCGGCAGGAGTGAGTGAAGGCCGAGGCCGCGCCTTGCGCGCCTTCGGCTGTTCGGGATCGGGCACTCCTGCCGAAGTCAACAGCACCCGTGCCGCTTCCTTGGCGGCGCGCGCCATCCCCGAATCGCCGCGAACCAGCGCCGCGATGATGGCACCTTCCACCAGAATCGCCACTTGCGTGGCCAGGCCGTCGGGATCGGCCACGTTCAACCGGGTCAAGGCGTCGCGCAGCCACAGCCGCCGCTTTTCCTTGTAGGCGACGGCCATCTTCGTGCCGGGATGGGTCGCATCGCCCAATTCCGCGATGGCATTGACGAAGGGGCAGCCGCGGAAGGTGTCGCTCGCGAACCAGCGTTCCAGCCAATCGAAATAGCGAAGGATTTGCTCCAGCAGCGGCCGGTCGGAGGATTTCGGTTCGATGAAGTGGCGCGAGAGATAGGCGAGGATCAACTCGTCCTTGGACGGAAAGTAGTTATAGAGCGTGCGCTTGCTGATGCCGATTTCGGCGGCAATGGTGTCGACGCCCACGGCGCGGATGCCCTGGCCATAGAACAACCGGCCTGCCGTGTCGAGGATCCGCTCCTGCATGGCCTCCTTGGCGGGCCAGCGGCTCATGAGTGCACAGGTCGGTGTAATTTTTGCTTGACAGGCGGCATGGTTGACGTTTTACTTACACCGACCTGTGTAGTCAAGCCAAGTCCCCGGGAGGAGCCGTGAATTCAAACGTCATTGTAAGGGCATTGTTGGTCACGCTGTGCCTTGGCGCCGGCGCAATGGGCGCTTCGGCGAGGGCGGGCGCCGCCATGGAGTCCGACACGGCGCCCCCTGCGCCGCGCGAGGAGCGTGCGCCGCCACGGGACGGCTACGTCTGGGCGCCGGGATACTGGGATTGGAATGGACATGCGTATTCCTGGGTTTCAGGCCGCTATATCTACGAGCACCGCGGCGCGCACTGGGTGCCCGATCGCTGGGAGCAGGCAGGCTCTCATTGGCAGCACGTCGGCGGCCACTGGGAGCGCTGATCGCGACGCCCGCACTGTGCGGGCGAATTCCCGGGGCGTCAACGAATTTTCATGGCGATGCGGCGCCAGTCCGGCAAGCCGGGCATTCGCCAGTTCGCGAGTATTCGCACGGCGCGCCCGACGAGGTACTGATCGGGAACGAAGCCCACTACGGATGTGCGGCTATCCGCGCTGTCGTTGCGGTTGTCGCCCATGAAGAAATAGCGGCCCGCGGGCACCACGGCATCGAAATCCGTGGCGTACCGGTCGGGCGCGAACATCACCACATGCCGGCTTGCGCCGAACTGCTCGAGCGCGAGCGCGGCGCCGTTGAAACCGTAGCGGTCCGAATAGGTGCCGTCGGGTTCTGTCGGGACCGGCGTTCCGTTGACGCTGATCCGGTTGTTTCTGACGATTATGTGATCGCCCGGCAGGCCGATCAGACGCTTGATGAAGTGCACGGACGGATTCGACGGCAGCCGAAACACGATGACATCGCCCCGGTGCGGCTCGCCGAGCGGCACGATCTTGACGTTGATCAGAGGCAGCCGCAGTCCATACGAGAACTTGTCCACCAGAATGAAATCGCCGTCGACCAAGCCGGGCATCATCGAGGCGGACGGTATGCGGAACGGCTCGAACACGAATGACCGAACCAGCAGCACGATCAAAATGACGGGGAAGAATGAGCGCGCGTAATACACGAGCGGCGGCTCCGGGGCGATGAGGCCGGCGCCATCGCGTTGCCGCCGCCGCTTGAAGATGGCTTTGTCGGCCAACAAAATCAGGCCGGCCGCGGCGCACAACAGGGTGAAGATGCCGGCGAGGTCCAAGAGTCGGCCCCTTCAATGCAGCCGGCAGGCGCAGGCCGCGCCCGCCCACGTGAGGGTGCCGGCCGATATCGCGAAGGCCCCGAACGCCAGCATCCATGCGTTGATCGCGCGCCCCTGCCGCTTCCTCGCCCAGACCGACATCAGCAGGCCGACGATCGCCGGCGCAAGCAATACAGCGAAGGTGCAGAGGAAGTCAGGGCTCAGCATTTCAGCAAAGGAATGCGTGCGCCGCGCCCGGTCCGCGACGGCGAGCGCCGCAAGGATGGCGGCGGCTGCGGCGAGTTCGCGGGACAGTACTCGAGCCGTCCCGGTCCAGGGCAGCGTCCGGAGCAGCCGTCCGGCGGCGATCCCCATCGCCGCCGCCACCTGCCTCCAATACCAGGCACGGCTTCGGCCCACCTGATATTGCTCGAACAGGTCTCCCTCCAAAGATTCGCCGTGGAAGGGAGAGCCCCCGTGCCTGAGAAGCCACGAGGCCAGTTTCGGCGGCACGCGTTCACTCATGCGGTTTCACCCTGCCACGAGGACAGCCCGGCCCCGAGCCGCAGCAGCGTCTCATGCGCGTCCCTCGCCTCTTTGAGCCCCGCCGCAGTCGGTTTGAAATACGTGCGCGCCCGGCCGCCGCGCAGGGCGCTGGGTTCTCCGAGCGTGGCGGTCACGAGGCCTTTGTTCTCGAGGCGCTCCAGCGCGGCATAGACGCTGGCAAGGGCGACCTCCCGTCCGCTCTTGCCGGCTATTTCACGGCAGATGAGCACACCGTAGGCGTCATGTGCGGGGCGGATCACCGCCAACAGGACCATGAGCTCCAGCTGCCCAAGATACTCGCGCTTTCTCATATCTTCCACAATAATGAAGTAATGAGAAGAAAGCAATGGTCCGCCGCGCCTCACCGGCCGAACGGCGAGGCGACGGCATCGACCCAGATCGGATCCGTGTAGGCCTTGTGGCCTTGGGTGTCTTCGACGATGAGGGCGTACCAGGTGGCGCGCAAGGTGCTCAAGGGGAAGTCGATGTGAACCTCGTGCGGCGCCCCGGCGAAGCTTTCGGTGCGGAGCACCGATCCGCCGCCGATCAGCTCGGCCTGCTTCAGGCCGTCCACCGATTTCAAATCGAATCCCAGCACGAAGGGGTCCTGCGGCTTGACCCTCAATTCGTCGCCGAACATCACCGACGGAAACACCAGCGGCCCGGATGTCACATATCCGTGCCCATCTTTGAGGGCCTGCGCAAACGCCGCGGGCGTCACTGCGCCGTCGATGTGCGCGAAGGTGCGCACGGCGCCGGACTCCTCGCGCCAGACATCGTGCGTATCGGTACCCGCGGCCAGGTAGTATCGATGCCCGGCATTCCAGAAATTCCACAGCGTTCGCAGCACTTTGCCGTCGTCCGCGGGGGCCACCGCGTTGATCTCGATGAGGTCGAACGCCGGATTGAATCCGCCCGGCGCCACGCCGGCGCCGACGCTGGTGAAGTAGCCGTAGGGGATGAACGGATGATTCACCTGCACCACGGTCGCGCCCTCGCGCCGCGCTTCCTTGATGATCTCATCGATGCTCGCCGTCGCTGTGTCGATCGCCATTGTCCGGTTCGGCAGCAGGGGATACGCGTTGAAGTGTCCCCAGGACGCCGACAGCTCGATGCCCGGAACGAACGCCATGCCGCGGCCATCGGCTATGGCCCTGAGTACGGCGTGATTCGCCATGGAATCGTGATCGCTGACGAACAACAGGTCGAGCCCCGCCGCCAGCTGCGAGCGCGCCAAATCCGCGGGCGGAGTCACTGCCTCCGCCTGGTCGGCATGATGATGCAAATCCGCGGAGTACCATTGCCTGGAAGGCGGATCGAACAGCGGCGTCACCGCCGTATTCTCCGACCGGCTCCCGCCCGGGCTCACGGTGACCTTGATCTGCCGCCTCTGCGCCAGAAACCCGCCGCCTGCCGAAACGGTGAAAACATACTCACCCGGCGCGATGGGCACATCGGCCCGCCCCTTGGGCTCGAGCTCGGTAAAGAACGTCTTTCGGCCGAGAAACCCCACCACCGGCTGCTGGCCTTCCGCAATGCTGATGCGCGCGTCCAAGGGCTTGCCATTGCGTGCATCCGTCACCGTGAAGCGGATGCGTCCCGGGATTTTTAGATCGTGAAAATCGCGCACCGTGGTCGACCCTGCGGCGACCTGCACGAGGACACGCGCGCTCTGGGAATGGTTCTTGGCGGTGGCGTACAGGGCGTAATCGCCTACGGCGAGGCGCAGCTCGTACTCGCCATCGCGGCCCAGCGCCCAGGCGTAGGGCTTGCCTTGCCTTTCGATCACGATCACCGGCGCCGCCACCGCCGCTCCGTCTCCCTCTGTCACGGATCCGCGAACGACTCCCGACGCCAGCTGCCGGCGGGCGATTTCGGCCGCGATGACCGGCTTCAGATCTGCGCTCGAGCCCACCTGCAACCAGCCGGTGAATGTGCGGCTTTCGCCGGGTGCCAGCGAATGCTGCCTGTACATGTCGAGCGACCCATGAGAGATGTGGTCCGCATACGGCGCATGCAGCGCGACGGTCCAATGTTCGTCGTAGGCCACCACGCGATCGGACAGCGCCCCCACAATGGCGCCCTGCACGACCCCTGACATGCCCGGAAGGCCGAAAAAATAGCCGCCCTTCGGCCACAGCGTCAGCCCCGACAAGAGATCGGTCAGCGCCGCCCCGCCGCCGTTGTGCATCGTCGTTCGAATCTCCACCGAGTCCGCGTTCGACTCCAGAGTGTAGATGCTGGTGACCGTGACCTTGCCCCAGTCACGCACGGTTTTCACGACGGCTCGCCGGGGCCCGCGTTCGAGCACCTGTATGTGCTGGAAGGAATTCGGCCAAGCCGACCAGTCGTTGGGAATGAAATCAGCGAACACCACGCAATCGCGACCGATCGATCCGCTCACCACCGGCGCGACGTCGATGATCGCGCCGCGCGGCACGCCGTAGGGCACGGGTGAAGAGACAGCGAGCGCGAAAGCGAGCTTTTCGTTCACGATCGTGATGTCGCCGGATGACTTGGCCTCGCCGCCCTGAATCGGCGTCGGCCCCACGATCACGCGGACTGCCGCCGGAGCGGTCATCGGCAGCGTCAACAAGAAACACAGGACCGGCAGCGCCGCCGGCTTCATCGCACGAGTCCCCGGTATAGATTCAGAAAATCATCCGCCGCCCGGTGCTGATTGCGCTGCCAATCATCCGCCGCCGCGTGATCGGCGCCGTCGCTCACGTACTTCGCGCAGGCGAACTGCGCAGCGTCCCACCAGCACACTTTTGCGAGAGCGTAGGCCTCCATATCGACGACATCGCAATCCATGCCGACCGCTCCGGTCGCGAACGAATCGCCGCTGCCGCACACGGCCGCCGGCAGGTGCGTGAACACGGGCTCGAAACCCAGCAGCGGCGGCGCATCATCGAACGGGGTCACCCCCAGATCGAATCCCAGGCTGCGTACGTCCATGTCGCGCTGAACGAACTGGTGGCACTGCACCAGCGTTCCTGCGGGGTAGCGGCGGCTGCCCGCGGAACCGAAATTCAATACCCGCGGCAAAGGCTGACCGCGCCGGGCATAGCCCGTGAGCTCGCGCGTGAGTGCCATGGCAGCGTTGACCTTGCCGACGCCGCAATACAGCACCGGGACCTGCGCCGACTCGAATACCCCCGCCGATTCGGTTCGCAGGGCAAACACCACCAGGGTGCTCGGCAAGTCGTGCATCGGCGCCGGCCTGTCCGGCTAGTATTCGACGGCCGCGCGCAGGCGCAGCGCCCGCCAGGCGTAGTTCCCGACGAGCTTCAGATCGATCAAGACCGCCAGCGCCCGGACCCCGTAACCCGCGCGTTCACAGAGGTCGGCGGCGCCGTTCATGGTGCCGCCGGTCGCGAGCACGTCGTCGATCAACAGCACGCGCCCGCGGCCGCGCTGCATCTCCAGCACACCGGATCCGTACTCGAGTTCGTAGGCCACATCGACCACCGGCGGCGGCAGCTTGCCCTGTTTTCGGACCGGCACGAAGCCCTTGCCGCGGCGAATGGCGAGCGCCGCACCGAGAATGAAGCCACGCGACTCGATCCCCGCCACTGCGTCGATCTCGCTCCACTCGTCCTCGCCGAACAGCGCATCCATCGCCGCCACCGCGGCGTCGAAATGGTCGCGCAGCAGCGGCGAGATGTCGCGGAACAGAATTCCCGGGCGCGGGAAATCCGGCACATTGGCAATCGCTTGTTTCAAATCGAACATCGGCAACTCTCTCGAGTAAGGCAACGCACCGGGCAGTCTACCGCGGCGCGATATTATAGGACGGGCGCCGACATCGGTCGGCGCGGATATCTCGTATGGTAGCGTCCTTTGGCAGTCTCATCGGGGGTACGACTCATGTCCGCATCAGATCCTCGCCGGCTGCTCGCCGGGGCGGCACTCATTCTCGCACTGTCATGGGGCGCGCCTGCGTCATCCCTCGCCGCCTCTGCCGCCGTGCCTTTGACGGCCGCAGGGACCATCCAGATGCTCGATGAAACGATCGATTGGTATCGCACGCTCGGCATTCAACAACAGGTGGCGAACGAGCCCAGCGATCTGTTGTTCCTCTATGACAATCGCCGGACCGCGAATCAAGTCATCGGGTTGGCGTTCGACATTGCGAAGGCCGGCGCGGAGATTCTGGCCAAGCAGTCAAGCTCGAGCGAGTCGGCCGCAGGCACGGGGTCGCGCACCTTGAATCAGCTTCAAAGCAAGCTGGCAGCGCAAGCGGCGGGGGTGCAGGCGGAGTTCGAAGCCGACCGGCGCCAGCTTGGGCCGGCACGAGCGCAGCACAGGACAGAGCTGCAGGCGAAGCTCTCCGAACTGCAGGGCGAGCTCGACTTGATCAATGCGAAGAAGAGCCTGCTCGGCACATTGTCCTCCGTCTCCGATCAAAGCGGCGGCGAGGGCTTCAGCGCCGGCGCATTGAAGGCGCAGATCGACGCCATGGCCGTGACCATGCCCAGTGCGAGCGCCTCTGCGGCGTCGCCCATCGCCGATTCCACCGCCGCGGCCGCCCCGGCCGGCTTGGGCGCCGCGGCGGCGGCCCGGTTCGGCATCTGGCAGCTGGCGGCCAATGTGGTGCGTCTCTCGGAGAAGATTTCCACCGTCGCCGACATCGAAAGGCGAACCGCGGCCCTGCAGGATGCCTTCGCGCAAATTCGCGCGCCGTTGATAGACCAATTGAAGCAATTCTCGGCGAGGGGCGATACGCTCGCAACCCAGGCGGAGACCGCCGACAGCACGACGCTCATACGCGTGCACGACCAGCTTGATTCCCTGTCGGCGCAATTCAAGCAGGCCTCGGCGCTGGTGATCCCACTGAGCAAGGAGGGCGTGCTGCTCAGCCAGTTTAGGCGCAACCTGGCCAATTGGCGCGAAGCCATCGATGGTCAAACCCGTGACGCGCTCAAATCGCTCGGGGTGCGTTTGTTGATGCTCGCGATATTGCTGGCGTTGGTTTTCGCGGCCGCGGAAGTCTGGGGACGGACGGTGGTGCGCTACGTGCAGGACGCGCGGCGCCGGCATCAATACCTGCTGCTGCGCAAGATCGCGCTGTGGTCCCTGGTCATGGTGATCGTGGGCTTTGCGTTCGCAAGCGAATTGGGCTCCATCGTCACCTTTGCCGGCCTCATCACCGCCGGTCTCGCCGTCGCCATGCAAAGCGTCCTCGTGTCCATCGTGGGTTATTTCTTCCTGATCGGGAAGTACGGCATCCGCATCGGCGATCGTGTGCAGATAGGCGAGGTGACCGGCGAGGTCATCGAGCTGGGGCTGGTGCGGATGTATCTCATGGAACTCGGGGGACGCGGGTTGTTCGGCCCCACCGGCCGGGTGGTCGCGTTCGCTAACTCCGTCGTCTTCCAGGTGTCGGGCGGACTGTTCAAGCAAATCCACGGCGTCAACTTCGTCTGGCGCGAAATCGTCCTGAACCTGCCGGCGGGAATCGACTTTGCCGCCGCCAAGGAAAAACTGGTGACGGCGACGGCCGCGGCTTTCAAGGACTACCGCGACGAAATCGTGCGGCAAACCAGGGAGATCCAGAGAGCCACGTCGACGAGCTCCGGCGGCGACGCGCAGCCGAGAGTTCAGTTGAGTTTTTCGGCGGCCGGGGTCGAGGCCCACGTCCGATATCCGGTCTACCCGCAAAATGCCGCGGAAATCGACGAGCGCGTGTCCTGGCATCTGCTCGAGGCGATATCCGCGCTCAACGCCGAAACCAAGGCGGCGAAGAACGCCTAAAGTCAGAGTCATCGTCCACAACGGGCAACTCGGGATGCTATCCTTGCGCGCTTGCGCGTTTGAAGGCGCATTCAAGGTATACCGCATGATTTTGGTCATCGACGTGGGCAACACACGCCTGAAGTGGGCTTGGCTCTCGAGCACCGGGCTGTCCGATCAGCAGGCGGTCGTGCATCGCGACGCCAAGCCCGGCATTTGGACCACCGCACTGTTCGAGTCGGGCCAGAGGCCGCGGCGGGTGCTGGTCTCGAACGTCGCGGGGCCGGTCATGGCGAAAACCCTGACCCGTCTGACGAAGAAGGTATTCCGCGTCGCCCCCGAATTCGTGACCGCCGCACAGGAATTTCAAGGGCTCACCAACGGCTATCTTGATCCCTCGCTGCTCGGGGCCGACCGTTGGCTGGCCTTGATCGGTGCATGGACCCGTGTGCGCGCGGCTGTGTGCGTGGTGGACGTCGGCACTGCGGTCAAAGTCGACAGCGTGGACGCCGCCGGCCAGCACCTGGGAGGGCTGATCGCTCCCGGCATCCATATGATGCGCGAAGCCCTGATGAATAAAACCAGCGATATCGCCAAAGCCGCCTTGCACAGCACACCCTCGCTGGCAGGAGTGCTGGCCAACAACACCATCGGTGCGGTGTCGCGCGGCGCCGTTTTCGCACTGGCCGGCATGGCCGATCGGGCGGCCGAAGTGGTCGAGCAAAGCACGCACGCAAAACCCAAGCTGTTCATCACCGGAGGCGATGCCGGCATGATCACGGGGACGATGCGCACGCAGGGAGAGATCGTGCCGGATCTCGTGCTGCAGGGATTGGCCGTCATCGCCGCGCAAGGCAACCCTTGTACCGCCCGGCCGACAAAAACCTGATCAGCGACATCGCGGGGCTTCGCGTCGGACACGCAACCGACGAGGCGGTCCGCTCCGGAGTGACGGTGTTGCTCTGCCGCGGCGCATGGTCGGCAGGCGTCGATGTACGGGGAGGAGGACCCGGCGGCCGCGAAACCGACGCACTGTCTCCCGAGAACCTGGTCGGCCGCGCGCACGCGGTGGTGCTCGCCGGGGGCTCTGTGTTCGGTTTGGCCGCGGCCGATGGAGTCGCTGCCGCACTATCGGCACAGGGGATCGGTTTGGAGTTTCGCCGCGGCTCCCCGCGAATTCCCATCGTGCCGTCGGCGGTGCTGCACGATCTTTCCAACGGCGGCGACAAGGACTGGGGGCGGACGCCGCCTTACCGCGATATGGGAATGCGCGCGCTCGAGGCCGCCGCAGAGGAGTTTGCGATGGGCGCCGTCGGCGCCGGACGCGGCGCCATGGCGGGACTGATCAAAGGCGGCTTAGGTTCGGCCTCCCTGGATTTGGGTGGGGGACTGATCGTGGGTGCGTTGGCGGCCCTGAATTCGGTCGGCTCGGCGCTGATGCCCGATGGAAAAACCTACTGGGCATGGGCCTTCGAGCTCGACGGTGAATTCGGAGGAGGCGGGCCTCCCCTGTCGGGCATGGATCTGAGCGATCCGGCGCCGGCCGAGTCCCGGCTTTCGTCCGTCGGCCGCCTTAAGCCGGGGTCCAGCACCACGCTCGGCGTGGTCGCCTGCAGCGCCGACCTCACGACCGCGGAATGCAAGCGCGTCGCGATGATGGCGCAGGACGGGCTTGCGCGTGCGGTGCGCCCCGCACACACCCCCTTCGACGGCGACACCGTATTTACGCTGGCAAGCGGAGAGGCGGAACTGGGCGGGGAGTTGCAGCGCGCCGCCGCCGTCGCGCGCATAGGCTCGGCCGCCGCGGATTGTCTGGCGCGCGCCATCGCTCGAGCGGTGCATTTCAGCAATCCGCCGCACCGGGCTCCCTAGCTCAAATTCGGCGCGGCGGCCATCAACGCCTGGGTATAGGGGTGCTGCGGCGAGGTGAAAACTGCCTCGGTAGGTCCATGTTCGACGATGCGCCCGCGCTGCATGACGTATGTCCGGTCCGCGATCGATCTGACGACGTTCAAATCATGCGACACGAATAAGTACGCCAGTCCCAATCGCTCGGATAAGTGGGCCAGCAGCTCGAGTATATGGGCCCGCACCAGTACATCGAGCGCCGAGACCGCTTCATCGAACGCGATCACCGCGGGCTCCGTGATCAGCGCCCGAGCGATGGCGATGCGCTGCCGTTGGCCTCCCGAGAATTCGTGCGGGTAGCGCCGTGCGTCGGACGCCGACAGGCCGACCAGCTCGAGCAGCTGCGCGACGCGGAACCTGCGCGCCGCGGTGTCCGGTGGTGAATCCAGCAAGAAATAAGGTTCCGCAATCAGCCGCTCGACGCGCCAGCGGGGATCGAAGCTGCCGTACGGATCTTGGAACACGGCCTGAATGCCGCGGCGAAGACGCCGCAAGCGCTTTCCCCGAGCGGCGGAGAATGCCTCGCCGAGCAGGGTGACGCCGCCGGTGCGCGCGGCTTCGAGCGCCAAAATGACACGCAGCAGGCTGGACTTGCCGGAGCCGGACTCGCCGACCAGAGCCACGGTCTCGCCGGCATGAACGGTGAGCGACACTCCGTCGACCGCACGCAGCGGCGGCGGCCTGCGCCCGAGCGAGCGCCGCCTGCGCGGATACTCATGAACGATGTCGCGCACCTCGAGAACGGGCAGAGCGGCCGCCGGCCGCGGCAGGCCGCGCTTCGGCCTCGACCGCGCGGCCGCGAGCAGTGCACGACCGTAGGGATGCTGAAGATGGCGCAGCAGCTGCGAGGTCGCGCCCTGTTCCACGATTTTCCCCCTGTGCAGCAGGGCAATTCGATCGGTCACCTGCGCCACGACCGCAAGATCGTGAGTCACGAGAATCATTCCCATGCCGCGGGCGTGCGCAAGCTCCATGAGCAGCCGCAGCACGCGTGCCTGGGTGGCGACGTCCAGCGCCGTGGTCGGCTCGTCCGCAATCAGCAGAGGCGGTTCGAGCGCGACGGCCATGGCGATCGCAACCCGCTGCCGCTCGCCACCGGACATTTCGTGGGGCAGAAGACGCGCCGTGCCGCGCCCGCCTGGAAGCCCCACGAGCTCCAGGGTTTCACGCGCCATGCGCGCGGCCTCCGAAGCGGATACCGAACGATGCAGCCGAACGGTCTCCGCCACTTGCTCGCCGATGTGCATCAGGGGATTCAGGGCCGTCATGGGCTCCTGGAACACAAGACCTAAATCCCGGCCGCGCACGCCCGCAAGCTCGCTCTCGCTTTTCCCGGTGAGCAATTGGCCGCGCAGGCGTATCTCGCCGGCCATCGCCGCATTCTCGGGCAGCAATTGCATGATGGCGAGTGCCGTCAGCGTTTTCCCCGATCCGGAGGCGCCGACCAGCCCGAGAATCTCGCCGGCGCCGACGGCGAGCGAGAGGTTCTTCACGATGGGCCGCGCGCCGATCGACACGCTCAACGCATCGATTTGCAGCAGCGGCACCGCGGCAGCGGCACTCATTCGCTTCGCTCCCACCGCCGCCTCAATCCGTCGCCCAGTAGATTCAGGCCCAGGACGAACAACAACACAGCGAGGCCCGGAAACAGTGCGAGCGTGGGCGATAGCGCCGTGAGCGTTTGCGCCTCGTTGAGCATCCGCCCCCAGCTCGGAGTCGGCGGCTGCGCACCCAGCCCGACGTAGGAAAGACCCGCCTCCGCCATCACTCCCAGGGAGAATTGAATCGTTGCCTGGATTGCCAGCAGTCCTGCCATGTTCGGCAGCACATGCTCGAAGGAGATCCGGCCCAGGCCCTTGCCGGCCACGCGCGCCGCCGAACTGAAGTCGCGAGTCCAGAGCTGCAGCGCCCCGCCGCGCGCGACCCGCGCAAACACCGGAATATTGAATATGCCGATGGCGAGGATGGCGTTGACGGCGCCGGGGCCGAACGCGGCGGTGATCAAAATCGCGAGCAGCAGCGACGGGAAGGCGAATATCAAATCGTTGCCGCGCATGATGAGCTCGTCGACGGCGCCGCGGCGCGCCGCCGCCATCAATCCCAACGGCACTCCCACGACCGCTCCGAGGATCACCGACAACAACGCCACCCCCACCGAGGTCATGGCGCCGGCCAAGAGCTGCGACAGCACGTCTCTGCCGAGCTGATCGGTGCCCAACCAGTGGCGCGGATTGGGGGCTTCGAGCCTGCCGATGATCGACATCGCTCCGGGATCGTAGGGCGTCCAAAACCGGCCGATCAGCGCCATGCCGACGAAAAAGGCGGTAAGGGCGGCGCCGGCGATGAGCCCTACGCGCCGCTCGCGGCCGCCCCGCGGCTCCCGGCCTTCGCGCGCCGCAAAGATGCTCACGGGGGGCTCTGCGCACGCAGGCGCGGATTGACCAGCACGTACGACAGATCCACCAGAAAGGTCACGCTCACCACGGCGAACACCAGCACCACGACGACGCTCTGTACCACCATCAGGTCGCGCTGCACGATGGCTTGAAATGCCAGCCTGCCGAGACCGGGCAGAAAAAACACATTCTCGATGATGACTCCGCCCGCCAACAGAAACGAAAACTGCATGCCGAGGATGGTCAGCACCGGAACCAGCGCATTGGGCAGCGCATGGCGCCACAGCACGCGCCACTCGCCCGCTCCCTTGGCACGGGCCGTGCGAATGTACTCTTCGTGCAGAGTATCGATCAGGGCGCCCCGCAACACGCGTGCAAGGATCGCGGCCTGAGGCATGGCGAGCGCGGTCGCGGGCAGGATGAGCGCCTCAAGCCCTGCCGCAAGCCCAAATTCCCAGCCGGGAAAGCCGCCCGCGGAAACCCAGTGAAGCCCGGTGGCGAACAGCATCACCAACAATATTCCCAGCCAGAAGTTAGGCACGGCCAGGCCGAGTTGCGTGAGTGCGGAGAGCACCGCATCGCTTAGCCGTCCGCGCACGGCCGCGCAGATCAAACCGACGGGAAAGGCGATCGCGGTGGACAGCAGAAGCGCCAACGCGGCAAGCGGCAAGGATACCTGCAGGCGCTCGGCGATGAGCTCGCCGACGGGGATGCGATAGGTGTAGCTGGTCCCGAAATCGCCGCGCAACAGTCCCCGGACCCAGTGCAAATATCGCGGCAAGGGCGCGATGTCGAGCCCCAGCTGGTGGCGGGTCGCCGCCACGCTGCCCGGGTCAGCCTCCATGCCCATCATGTAGCGCACCGGATCGCCGGGCGCGATCTGCACGACGACGAACACGATCGCCGACGCAATGATCAATGTCGCGGCGAGCACCCCCAGCCGACCCGCGAGGTAGGCTGCGCCGAAGCGGCGCGCCGCCGACAGGCACAGCAGCAGCGCGATGGCCGACAGGACAGGGCCGGCAAAGCGCAACGGCCGCCGCGCAGCGGTGCCCATGGCGGCGCGGGCGCCGCTCGATGCGCTTCGATCGAAGTGTGCCCGGGAGAGATCGACGACTCCGAGCACGGCGTCGAATCTTAAGCCCAGCAGGTGTGCGTTCCAGACATCCAGTCTGGGATATTGGAACAAGAACCCGTTGACCGCGTCCTCGGCCAGCTTGCGCTGAATTCTCTGCAAGAGCTCACGGCGCGATGCATCCTCGAGGGTGTCGTCGAGCGCTGCGATGAGGGCCTTGAATTCTTCGCTGGAGTAGCCGAAGTAGTAGTCGTCGCGCGCATAGATGTCGTAGTCCATGGGCTCTGCGTGCCCGACGATGCTCATGTCGAAATCATGACGCGTGAACACCTGGTCCAGCCACTGCGCCCATTCCAGATTTTCCATGCGCACGCGGATTCCGGCCTGCGCCAGCTCCGCGGCCACTATTTCTCCGCTGCGGCGCGCATAGCTCGGCGGCGGCAGCTTCAGCGTGACCGAAAAACCATGCGGGTATCCGGCCGCCGCAAGCAGCGACCGCGCCTTCGAAGGGTCGTGGGGATACAGTCCCGTGAGATCGACGTACGCGGGATTGTGCGGCGGAAAATGGCTGCCGATGGGTGTGCCGTAGCCGTACATCGCGCCGTCGATGATGGAGCGGCGATCGAGCGCGTAGCAAATCGCACGGCGCACCCGCAGGTCATCGAGCGGCGCAACGCGCTCGTTCAGCGCGAGCACCGTTTCCATTTCAGTGGTGCCGGTGAGCACCGCGAAGCGCGGATCGGCCGCGAATTGCCCGAAGCTCTCGGGTGCGGGATAGCCGGCAAAGGCATCCACATCGCCCGCCATCAGCGCGGCGTATGCGGCCGTGGGTTCCGAGATGAATTTGAAGGCGACCTCGCTCGATTCCGCGCGCCTGCCCCAATAATCCGCGTTGCGCGCGAGGCTGATCGAGTCGCCGCGGCGCCACTCTGCGAAGCGAAACGGACCCGTACCCACGGGGCGCACCGCATTGGTCGCGGCGGACCCCGGCGACACCATGACGAAAGCGCCCCATGCGAGGGACGCAAGCAAGCCGCCGGAGCGCTGCGCGAGCCGAATGCGCAGGGTCAGAGGATCGAGGGCCTCGACGGCTCGAATCTTCGCCAGCCGCGATTTCTGCGGATTCGTCGATCCGGGCGCGAGCGCCCGATCCAGCGAGAACTTGGCTGCGGCGGCGTCGAAGGCGCTTCCGTCATGAAAGCGCACGCCGTGCACCAAGTGAAACACGTAGGTCAATCCGCCGTCCATGATCTCCCAGGATGAGGCGAGCCTGGGCAGAACCGAGCCGTCGGCGGCGAACTGCACCAGTCCTTCAAACACATTGCCGTACAGAATTTGGTAAATCGCAGCGGAGGGGTTCGCGGTGGGGTCCAGAATGGGCGGCTCGAGCTGGACGCCGACCGTGATCCGGTCCGCCGCCCCTGCGCAGGGCGCGAGCAGCGCCGCGAGCGACAGCATGGCGCCGAGCGCGAGACCGCTGCGCGGATTCCGTTTCAGGCGGTTCCGCATAGCAGCGAGCGGGCGGCCAGCGCCATGACTTTCGCCGAGTTGACCATGTCCTCGATCACCACGTACTCGTCCGGCTGATGCGCCAGGTCGAGAATTCCCGGGCCGTAGGCGATGCAATCCCGCAGCCTTCCGACGCGATCGATGTGCTTCTGGTCGTACGTACCGGGCGAACAGATGAACTCGGGTTCGCGACCCATCACGCGCCGCACCGCGGCGGCGGTACATCGCGCGACCGGACCGTCGCGATCCGCCATGGTCGGCCGTACCTCGAAGAGGTCGCGCAGGCTGTACCGGAACCCCGGCCGCTCTTCGGCCAGCCGCTCCAACAGCTCGCGCACCTCGCCCTTGACACCCTCCATGTTCTCTTCGATGAGCAACCGGCGATCGATGATCAGGCGGCACGAATCGGGCACCAAGGCGGCGGGATATCCCGGTTCCTCGGCCTGCCCGCCGTGGATCGAGCTGATGTTCATCGTAGAATGGCGCGCGCCCGAAGGCACCACGGGCATGTCCGTGCGCCGCGCCGCGAGCCTGGGGTACAGCTCGCGCTCGAACTTGTCGAGCACGGCGTGCATGTGGCGAATGGCGCAATCGCCTAGAAACGGCATCGAGCCGTGCGCCATGCGCCCGCGGGTTTCTATCTCCGCCCACCACACGCCGCGGTGCCCTATGCAGACGCGGTCCACATTGAGCGGCTCCGGGATGATGACGTGATCGACGCGCGGCGGCGAGAACCAGCCGCGCTCGGCCAGGTAGTGCACCCCGCCGAAGCCGCCCGACTCTTCGTCGACGGTGCCCGAAATCTCGAGCGTGCCCGGCAGAGCGGGTTCGCAGTCGATCAACGCCTCGACCGCGATGATGGATGCCGCGATCCCGCCCTTCATGTCGCATGCGCCGCGGCCGTAGACCTTGCCCTGCCTCACCTCGGCGGCGAACGGGTCGAGAGTCCATCCGGCGCCGCTTTGCACAACGTCGATATGGCCGTTGAAATGCACGCAAGGCCCGGGCGAGGCCCCCTCGCGGCGGGCGATCACATTGATGCGCGGATAGCGCTCATCGTCGCCCGGCGTACCCGCGGCGCGCACATAGTCGACGCGGAACCCGCGGGCCAGCAGCCGATCGCCGATGAACCGCGCACAGGGACCGTAGGCCTCGCCGGGCGGATTCACGGTCGGATAGCGGATCAGCGCGCGGCTCAGCTCGACCAGCTCGTCGCGCCGCGCATCGATGGCCTTGAACAGATTCATGATGGATGCAGGGCACGCGTGAGTGCGGCTCTTGCGCGCGCCTGCTCTGCGAGTTGCGGCAAGCCCAGCCTGGCGTATACATCGGCGAGCGCCCTGTTGACCGGCACGCCCTGCGGGTCCGCCGCGCGCCGCAGCTCCAGCATTTGCTGCGCCCCGCTCGTGCGCCCCACCCGCACCAGCGTGTCCGACAGCATCTGCTGGAAGAGATCGCGCTGCGCGTGGCTGCCGCCGATTTCCGCCATGCGCGGCACGCTCAACGACAAATGCCGCCACGCCTCGGTGTAATCGCCGCGGGCATAGGCATAGACCCCCTCGCAGCAGGGCAGCGCGACCTCCCGCCATGCCGCGCGCGTAAAGGGCGCCGCGGTCTCGGCGCGCCGCCGCACCGACTCGAGCAGCACCGCCGCCTCGGGGCGCCCCGCGCGCGCCATGCCGAAGAGGTACTGAAT
The DNA here is from genome assembly GCA_963702735.1 of uncultured Gammaproteobacteria bacterium. Lineage (GTDB taxonomy): Bacteria > Pseudomonadota > Gammaproteobacteria > Steroidobacterales > Steroidobacteraceae > Bog-1198. Next base: position 221,864 of record CAVPDW010000010.1, read on the forward strand.
CGTCAGGAAGGGAAGCAGCGTGTCCCGTGCGCGGGCGGCGAGATGACGGCCGAGGTCCTGCCAGCGCGGCCCGACGTCGATCCCGGCGATCTCGAGTCTCGCCAGCAGGGACACCGCGCCGATTTGATCCTGAGAATAGTCCTTCGCGACGCCCCAGCAATGACGGTCGTACAGCTCCAGCACCTTCGCGTCCCTCCCCTGGCTGAGATAGAACAGGGCCAAGTGCCACCAAAGGTGCGTGACCATGAAGGAGTTAAGATCGGTCCAGGTGTCGGCCGTCTCTTCGAGAAACGCCGCCCCCTCGTCGATCCGCCCGCGGGTCAGCAGAACGTGCGCCAGCGCGTGCTGTGCCCACGGCTCCTTGCGCTTCATTGCAAGCGCCGTGCGCGCCTCCGATTCGGCCTGATCCAGCAAATGGCACTGCTCGTAGGCGAACGCGGACATGCCGTGCATGTACGGGACATCTGCATTCGCCGGCGCCGCCCGGAGTGCCGCGCGCAGCATCGCGGGCGAGTCGCCGCGGTTGAATTCGAGGTATTGGTGTGTCTTGACGATGACCAGATCGCGCGGGAATTCTTCCCCTATGCGTTCGCACAGGCGCAGGGCTTGTTGCGGGTCGTCATCGACCCAGGCACGCAGCATCGCCGCATTGAGCCGCTCGCGCGGGGTGGCAAGCGGCGCCGCGCGCTCGGCCGCCGACAAATAGTGCGCGGCGCGGCGTGCGCCCGCCGGCGCTTCGAGCAGCATCCACAGCAATCCGGCGTACACATTGGCCATGCACGACTCCGGGTCCGCGGCGGCGGCGGCGGTCACGCGCTCCGCCCGCGTCTCGTACGCCAGGTAGCCCTCGATGAAATCATCGATGCCTCGCAACGTGTGGCGGCGCTGCGCGCCGACCGGATTGCCCAGATAATCCCGCTGCATCGGCCGATGATACCGGAGAGCCTTGCGGGTAGACTAAACCCGTTCGCAGCGATTGCCGCCGGGCCGCGCAGCCCGGCGGAGGCAAGGAGTGACCGATGAACGAAGAAGTGCAGGTGGTATGCGGGCATTGCGACTCTGTGGTCCGCTTGCCGGGTTCGCGCCTGAGGGATGGACCGCGCTGCCCGAAGTGCCGCTTCCCGTTGTTCGAAGGAAAGCCCATCGAGCTGACCGAGGCGAATTTCGAACGGCATCTCACGCGAGGCGGCCTGCCCCTGGTGGTGGATTTCTGGGCGCCTTGGTGCGGCCCGTGCATAGCCATGGCGCCGCATTACGAAAAAGCGGCCGGCCAGCTCGAGCCCCTCTGGCGCTTTGCGAAATTGAACACCCAGGACGAGCCGGCCCCGGCGGGGCGCTTCAATATCCGCAGCATTCCGACACTGATCGCCTTCCGCGCGGGCAAGGAAATCGCCCGCCGGTCGGGGGCCATGGATGCCGGCTCTTTGACCCGCTGGCTGGGCTCTCTGTAGCCGCGGGGCTAGGACTTGCGGAACACCAGCACGAAGCGGTCCGTCCTGCCGAGCGCGGCTCCCTTGTAGCTCACCAGATCGCGCGCATCGTCGGGCCTGCGCAGCAGGTCGCTCTTTGCCACGACCTTGAAGCCGCGCGATTCAAAGTCCTTGACCGCGTAGCTCTCCTCGATGCGATGCAGGCCGGATGCGGCGCTGCTGCCGCTTCCCGCCTTCGCCGAATGATCCACCAACAGCAGGATGCCGCCAGGCTTCAGCGCGCGCGCCAGTTGGTCGAGCACCCCGGCGGTGTCGATCTTCGGCCAATCGCCTCCCGAATCGACCCAGTACAAATCGTGATAGACCTTGATCAGTAGAACGGCGTCGAGGCTCCGTGCCTTGAGATTCATGTGATTGAGATCGAGCGTCTCATGCTCCACATTGCTCAGCCGATTCGAGGCCAGTCGCGCCTGCAGAGGCCCTTCGCTCCAATGATCGAATGCCGCGTTGTTGATCATGAACACCCTGCCCTTCGGCCCCACCACATAGGCAGCGAGCTCGCTGTAGTAGCCGTCGCCCGCAAGCACGTCGGCGACCCGCATGCCGGCCTTGATGCCGGAAAGGCGCAGGATATCCGCGGGGTGATCCAACGGATCGCGCCGCAAATCCGCGGCGCTGCGTCCCTGGTGCGCCACCGCGGCATCGTAGAGGTCCGCGCCGTTCGCGACGCGTGCGCAGGCGAGCATGCACAGCATGCAAATCAGCGGGGGGTTGCGGGTCATTTCGGGTCTCCCGTCGGTTTGTGCGCCTTTATCATCAACAATGCGGCCAGGGTGACGAGTCCGGCGGCCGACAGATAATAACCGACATAGGCCACCCCGAAGTGCATCGCCAACCACGTGGCGATCGGGGGCGCCAGCGAGGCGCCCAATATCCCCGCGAGGTTGAAGGACAGGGAGGTGCCCGTGTAGCGCACCGCGGTGGGAAACAGGTTTGCGAGAGCGCTTCCAAGCGGGCCGTAAGTCAGGCCGCTGAGAGCGAACCCCAGCGCCAGGAACACGAAGGCGCCGGTGGCCCGGTGGCTCGAGAACAAAGGCTCGAATGCAAATCCGAAGGCCATGATCAGCAGTGTCGCGATCAGCAGCATCGCAAGCTCGCCCATGCGATCGGCGATGATTGCGGAAAACGGTATGGTCAGGCCGAAGAACAGCACGCCCGCCATTTGTAGAATCAGGAATTGCTGGCGGCCGAACCCGAGAGCGCCGGTGGCCCAGCCCAGGGCGAATACCGTCATCAAGTAGAATACGACGAACGTGGTCGTCGCGCCCAAAGTGCCCAACACCAGCTCACGGGAATATTTCGCGAACACCACCAAGAAGGGCACGCGCACCCTTTCTCCCAGCTCGAGGCTGCGCTTGAAGGCCGGAGTTTCCACCAGCTGCAGACGCACATACAGCCCCACCAACACCAGCACTGCGCTCGCCAGAAACGGCACACGCCATCCCCAACTGAAAAGCTGCGCCTCGCTCAGATTGTCGCCCATCAGCAGAAAGACGCCGGTGGAGCACAAGAAACCCAAGGGCGCGCCGAGCTGCGGAAAGCACCCGTACCAGGCTCGCTTGCCCGGGGGCGCGTTTTCCGTCGCCAGCAGTACCGCTCCGCCCCATTCGCCTCCCAAACCCAACCCCTGCCCCAGTCTACACAGCGCGAGCAGTCCCGCCGCCGCCGCGCCGATGGACGCGTAGGTCGGCAGCAACCCGATGCACACGGTCGAAACCCCCATGGTCAGAAGAGCGGTGACCAGGGTCGCCTTGCGTCCGATGCGGTCGCCGAAATGCCCGAACAGCGCCGATCCGACGGGGCGCGCGAAGAAGGCCAGCGCGAAGGTTGCAAACGACTGCAGCAGCGCGGTGGCCGGATCGCCCTTGGGAAAGAACAGGCGGGGAAATACCAGCACGGCGGCGGTGGCATATATGTAGAAATCGAAAAACTCGATGGTCGTGCCGACCAGGCTTGCAATGAGGATGCGTCGCGTCTGCGGCCCGTCTGGCCGCGGTGTCGAGTCGGGCAAGGGATGGCTCCATCAACGGGTTCGAGGCCCTTGATGTTAACAGCGTGCGAACATGCCGTCCCTCCCCCAGCCGGCGGCGGCTCGGTTCAGCGGTGTCCGCCCCGGGAGCCGTGTGGGATCGATGGAGTGGGCCTCGACATGGGCGCGGGGCGGTAGGATCGAGACGGATGCCCGCCGCGCCGATCGCCGCCTCGTCCCGGTCCTACGCGGTAGCCGGAACCCCAGCCGCCGTACTCATAGCCATACGGCTCATAGTAGTCGGCGTCGTATCCCACACCCACCGTTGCGTCCATACCGACGCCTGTCACCTCGCAGGCGTACAACATGGTAAGTGCCAGACCACCGAGCGCTGCCGCCATCCAACCCTTGCGCACGGCGCTCATTTCGGCTCCATTTTGCGGTCGCTGTCGGTCCATTCCATCAAGCCGAACGGCGCTCCCGCCGGATCGGCGACAACCGCGACTTGCCCGCCATGACGACCGACATGCGGATCGACCAGCACGCGCCCGCCCAACGCCGCCGCCTTGGCCGCCGTGCCGACGGTGTCGGCTACTCTGATGAAGTTGAGCCAGTGCGAGTGACGGCGCCTGGAGTCGGGTTGCGAATTCACGCTCGCACGCGCAAGGTTGTCGCTCGACAGAATCACATGTTCCAATCCATCGTCACCCGCGAGGTCGAAAACGTCGAAGGAAAAAACCTGTTGATAAAACGCAGCAGCGGCTCCGGCATCGTGCGACAGCAATGAACTCCAGATCCATTCCCCGGGCTCCGCGAGGAAATCCGGCGAATCGCCGCTGCTCGAGGCGAGGATCGCGAATACGGCACCGTCCGGATCGGTGAGCACGGCCTGCCGTCCCCGCGCCGGATAGCTTCTGGAATCGGATATCAGCTTGGCTCCGTGCGCCAGCGCGGCGCGCTTGGCGGCGTCGACATCGCGAATCGAAATGAAGGTAAGCCAGGCAGACTGCCGATGCTCGCCGGCCGGTATCGGCTTCTGGAACAGCCCGCCCACGGGACGGCCGTCGGCCAGCGCCACCGCATACGCGGAGTCGCCGGTGCGGAGGGTTCGAAACGTCCAGCCGAACAATCCTCCGTAGAAGCGCTCGGCCGCCGCGAGGTCCGGCGTCACCAGCTCGACCCAAATCACCTTTCCCACGTGATGTTCGGTGCTCGCGGGAGTGTTGAGAGGCGGCAGCTCGAAGGACGCTGCGCGCAAAGCAGGCCCGCATACGACCGACAGCAGCAGTGCGGCCAAGCCGGCCGACAATGCGCCCCTGAACCGAAGAATGCCGCTGACCATATCGAGATCCTCGCAAGCGCGCGATTCGAGGCGCTTCCGACGGACATTCTATGCGGAAGCGCAGCAAGGCTCTGTACGGTACCCCACCGAATCGCCCAGCCGCCGCCTATAATAATCGAAGGTTGCGGTTTTTCGCCGTCTCAATATCGCAGAGGCGACGACGAGGATGCGGATGCACATCAAATCAAGCGATTTTCTGGTCCGCGCCGGAGAGCGTGTCGACCTCAAGAAATGGCCGACGCTCGTCGAGCCCGTGTACAAGACGAACGGGGAATATCAAACGCTGCTCGGCAAGCATATCAGTGCGCTGAGCGCGCAACAGCAGTTGCTCTACGCCTCGAGCCGTTACGCTCTGCTGCTGATTTTTCAGGCCATGGATGCCGCCGGGAAGGACGGCGCCATCGCGCACGTGATGTCGGGAGTCAATCCCCAGGGCTGCCAGGTGTTCAGCTTCAAGCACCCGAGCGCCGCCGAATTGCAGCACGATTTTCTCTGGCGCACCACGCGCAATTTGCCGGAGCGGGGACGGATCGGCATTTTCAACCGCTCCTACTACGAGGAGGTGCTGATCGCCAGAGTGCACCCTGAGATTCTGCGCGCCGAGGGGCTGCCATACACCCCGGGAGACGATGAGGAGGTCTGGCATGATCGATACCGCTCCATCGTCGATCTGGAGACACACCTGCACCGCAACGGCACGCGGGTCATCAAATTCTTTCTGCACCTGTCCAAGGAAGAGCAGCGCAAGCGATTCATCGACCGCATCGACAAGCCTGAGAAGAATTGGAAATTCAGCCTGGCGGACATCGAGGAACGAAAGTTTTGGAAGGACTACATGCGGGTGTACGGAAAATGCCTCGGCGCCACCAGCACCGAGCATGCACCCTGGTACGTCGTTCCGGCCGACGACAAGCAGAACGCCCGGCTGATCGTTTCCAGAATCCTTCTCGACACCGTGGAAAAGCTCGAGTTGAGCTATCCGAAGAGCACGCCGGCGCGGCGGCGCGAACTACAGTCGCTGCGCAAGAAATTGATGACCGGACGCTAGGGTTTGCGGGCGCCCACGACGATCAGCACGACTCCCACGGCGACGGCCGCCCCGCCCGCCCAAGGTGGAATCGCATGTTCTTGCGACACCTTTGCCTCGACATCGCCGATTTTGAACACGCTCTTCTCGCTCGAATAAGTCGGTGTCTTGATGAGAACGAAGAGTCCTACGGCGATCAGAAGGGCGCCTACGATTTGCAGAATTCGCATGTCATACCTCTTGAGGGCTTGATCCAGTCTAGTCCAGAGCCGGCGGCCCGGCGACAGTGGTCAATGTAGCAGTAGCCGCAAGGATCAAAACACCCAGGCACATTTCGAGCCTGATGGATGTGCGCAATTGCCGCGCCGCTGCGGCCTCGCCCGCCTTAAGACGCGGCGACAGGCGCAGCTTGTTGAATGCCGCCAGACTCAACAGTGCGGCGACGAATACAAGCTTGAGTGCGATGCAGCGGCCGTAGGTGCTGCGCCACAATTCGGGCAAACCGCCGAGCAGGAGCCATAGAAGCGGCACGGCCGCGACGATCAATGCGCCGACCACGAAAACCGCCAGCGCGCTGAATCGCTCCGCCACGGCGGCGATTCGCGGGGCGGTACCTTCGCGCGCGACCAAGCTCAACGGCGCCAGCGCGCCCAGCCAGAAGGCGACCCCCAAAAGATGGACGCCGAGCAGAAGAACCGGGATTGCGCGAGGGCTCAAGGATTGCGCATGTCCGGTCCAGGCGAACGATGTCGCGGCCATCGCCGACCCCAGCAAGCACCATGCGGCCGGACGATCCATCAGCATCCCGAGCGCCGCCAGCGAGAGGCCGATGGCCCGGATCTCGAGGGAGCGGCCCGCGCCGGCCTGCCAGACCATGTTCAGCAGAGAGCCGTCCCACATGCCCGCGGCCGCGCCGCTCATCGAACCCGCCGTGAGCAGGATATGCGCCGCGCCGGCGGCCGCGGACAGGGCGGCGAGGGCGAGGACAAGGCGCCGAATCCGCAGTACCTCGCCGTTCGCAATGAGGGTACCCGCGTAGCGCAGAAAGAATACTGCGCCTGCGGCCCCCAGGGCGCCCGCATAGCCGGCCGTCTTGGCCCCTATGATCGCCGCTGTCCATGGGTTCGGCCACATCGCGGCCTCACTGTGACGCGGCGGCGGGCAGAATAGTGAACGAGAACGTTCCCTGGCTCGCGTGCCCGTCGGCGGCGGACAGAACACTCCATCGCACCCGGTACCTCCCGGGCGCCAGCACCGGCAGCGTGACCGTGATCTGCGAAGCGGCGGGAGCGCTGCGATCGACGGCGAGCGGAACTTCTCGGCCGGCGGCGGCCACGGATAGGACCGCGAGCCGGACACTCCCGTTGAAACTCAGAGTCAAGGATTTCGGAGGGACGATGAGCTGCGCATCGGCGGCGGGCAAAGTGCTTTGCAATTTGGCATGCCCGAATGCCGGCCCGGCGAGCATCAGTCCGGCGACGGCCAAGGCCGTGAATCCACGCTTGATCATGAGCAAACTCCCGATGGCCTCTGTGACTCGAGGTGCAAGCGTACCTCAAGGCGTGTATTAATCCCCGCGCGGTGGTATGTTCGGCCCGTCATGAAGCCTAATCGAACTCTCCGGGCGTGCGCCGCGCTGCTGATTGCGCTGATGCTGCCGCTGCGGGGCACTGCCATGACGCCGGCCTGCGGACACCCTGATGCGGCCTCGCCGGCACCGCAACATCACTGCGATCGCGCCCGCTCCGGCGTCCATCACACGAGCTGCGGCGATTGCTGCGGCTACACTGCCGCGGCACCCGCCTCCATCCCCTGGACTGCACCGCGATCGGCGGCTCCTGAAATCGCCGCTGCCGGACTCGGATCGCCGCCCAAGGGCATTCTCGACCGACTGGATCGACCTCCCCGCTTCATCCTCGCTTGAGTCAGGCGCGATACGCGCGCATTTTGCCGGCCCCAAAGACCCCCGGGGTCTCTTTGTTCGAGCTCGAGGATTGAAATGAATATTGCAACAACGCGGATGATGGCGGTGCCGCGGTCACCGCTCCTCGCGATTCTCTGCGCCGCGCTTGGCTTGGGCGGCTGCGCAGGCTTCTCGAAGGACGGCGGATTCGACCCGGTCGCGGCGCAAACCCGTGCGCAGCTCAACCAAGACGTGCGGTGGGCGCGAACCGCGGAAGAGGCGGCCAAGAGCGGCGCGCAGGCGGCCGCGCTTCTCGCTCACGCACTGTCGGCCGACGACGCCGTGCAGATTGCACTGCTCAACAACCGCGGGCTGCAGGCCTCGTTCGAGGAACTCGGCATCTCAGAAGCCGATCTGGTGCAGTCGGGACGGCTGCCCAATCCCCGATTCACGCTGCGCCACGCAGGCGCGGCGCCCCAGTACGACATCGAGCAGACGCTGACATTCAATGTGCTGTCCCTCATCACGGCTCCTTACGCCCACGACATCGAGAAGCGTAGATTCGCCGCAGCGCAGAGCGCCGCCGTCGTCGCGGTGGTGAGATTGGCCGACGAGACGCGGCGGGCCTACTTTGCCGCGGTTGCCGCGCGCGAGTCGGCGCGTTATTCGCAACAGGTGCAGGCCGCGGCGCAGGCCGGCGCAGAGTTGGCGCGGCGAATGGCGGCGGCCGGCAACTGGAGCGCAATCGATCAAGCCCGCGAGCAAAGCTTCTATGACGATGCAGCCCAGCGTTTGACGCGCGCACAGTGGATGGAGGATTCCTCGCGCCAGAGGCTGCTGCGGTTGCTGGGCCTCTCGGGGGAACGGCCGGCCCTGCTGCTTGCCGAATCGCTGCCCGAGCTGCCGCGAAGTGCAGAGGCTCTGCCGGATGTCGATCAGTCCGTGCTGCAGGATCGCATCGACTTGCGCCTGCTGCGCCTGCGCATCGACCAACTCGCCCACGACCTCAAGCTGACCAAGGCAACCCGCTTCGTCAACGTGCTCGACATGGGGCCTGCGCGCGTACTACAGGGCACGGCGTCGCAGCCCTATGAACGCGGCTACGAAATCAGCGTCGAGGTTCCGCTTTTCGACGGCGGCGGACCGCGCGTGAGAAAGGCGCAGGCCGTTTACGCTCAGGCGGTCGACCGTTTCGCACAAGCCGCCGTGGATGCACGCGCCGAGATTCGCACGGCTTACGCGGCGTACCGCACCACTTTCGAGGTGGCGAGGCGGCAGCGTGACGAGGTGGTGCCCACGGCCCGGCTGATCGAGGCGCAGGATGTGCTGCGCTACAACGCATCGCTCATCAGCATTTTCGACCTCTTGGCCGATGCACGCGGCCGCATCGCGAGCGTCGATGCCGCCATCCAAAGCTCACGCGATTTTTGGATCACCAAGTCCGACTTCGATGCGGCGCTGCTCGGCGGCGCCTCACCTTGAAATCGCGAGGAACCCACATGATTACACGAAGACGATTCTTCGGCGGCGCAGGCCTGGCGGTGGCCGCGGGCGCAGTCGGCAAGAGCGCGCTTGCGGCGCTTCCGGAGCTGGTCTCGAACGAGTCGGCCGAAATGCACAAGCCCTTGGCGCCGCCGAACGGCCGGCCCTACCGTCCCGTGGCCACCCTGAACGGCTGGAGCCTGCCCTGGCGACAGCGCAACGGGATCAAGGAATTCCATTTGGTGGCAGAGCCCGTGATTCGTGAGATTGCGCCGGGGATGAAAGCCAATCTGTGGGGCTATAACGGTCAATCGCCGGGGCCGACCATCGAGGTCGTAGAGGGCGACCGGGTGCGCATGTTCGTCACCAATCGGCTGCGCGAGTCGACCAGCATCCACTGGCACGGTCAGCGCTTGCCGAACGGCATGGATGGAGTGTCGGGACTCACTCAGCCGTCGATCAAGCCGGGACAAACCTACGTATATGAGTTTGCAGCACGGCGCTCGGGAACCTTCATGTACCACCCGCATGCCGATGAAACCACCCAGATGGCGATGGGGATGATGGGGTCATGGGTCACTCACCCCCGGGATTTGGGCGTAATGCCCGCCGACCGCGACTACGTGCTGCTCCTGAATGCCTATGACATCGACCCCGGCAGCTACACTCCCAGGGTCAGCACCATGCTGGATTTCAATGTATGGACCTTCAACAGTCGAGCCTTCCCGGGCACGGACCCGATGGTGGCTCGCCTCGGCGAACGGGTACGGATTCGCGTCGGCAATCTCACCATGACCAATCACCCCGTGCATCTGCACGGCCATGAATTCGTCGTGGTGGGCACCGACGGCGGATGGACCGCGCCGAGTTCGCGCTGGCCCGAGGTGACGACGGACATTGCCGTCGGGCAGATGCGCGCGATCGAGTTCACCGCGTCCGCCGCGGGCGACTGGGCGTTCCACTGCCACAAAAGCCACCACACCATGAACGCCATGAGCCATACGGTGCCGACGACGCTCGGAGTGGAAGCTGCGGATCTGGCGCAGAAGATAACTGCTCTCGTGCCGGATTACGTGGACGCAGGCGGCGGCTCCATGGAGGGCATGCAAATGAACACGCCGCTGCCGCCGAATACGTTGCCGATGATGACGGGGAGCGGCCCATATGGCGCGATGCAAATGGGCGGCATGTTCACCGTCGTCAAGATACGTCCCGATCAGGGGCGCGGCGACTATCGGGATCCAGGCTGGTACGAGGCGCCCCATGGCAGCGTCGCGTACCCATGGGAAGGCGAAACGCCGCCGCCGGAACGCAACGGCTAAGGTTACCGGCAGCGGCCCCGAGCATTGGTCCGATGGGCTTAAGGGGACGCGGCCCTTCGGGAACGGATTCGTGCTTCCACCTCCTGAATATAGCCGGCGGCATCCTGCCGTGCGTGCGCGGCTTCGAATCGCCGTTGCGCATCCGGCAGCGCGGCCGCATCCAGGATTCTCAAATTGCACGCGTGTGCCAGGGCGAGTTGCACTTTCTGGCTTGTGGACAGCGGAGCCGGCGGGTGAACGCTGAATCCGCGAAACAGATCCGCCGCCCGCGCCCTCAACCAGGCGGCGAAGCGAACTCCTGCCGGCTCAGGCAGTGCAAGGGGAGCCTGAGCGGCGGACAGGCGGGGAGAGCTCGAGTTGAGCGCCCCCTCGAGCGTACGCGCCGCCGCGTCGCGCTGCGTGATCGGCCTGAGCCCGAAACGCTTCTCGACGGTTGCGAGGATCGACGCATGGTCGAAGAACTCTTGCGGGGAGGTGCCGACGATGGTGTTCCTTTGGGTGTATGCAGACACGACCACCGCAGGTACTCGCACACCGAGCCGGTCGAAGTCGAAGCGATGGGATGCATCGGCGTAGCGCACATCGCCGCCCGGAGAGACCGCAGGCGGCGGCGGCACATGATCGAAGAATCCCCCATGCTCATCGAACGTGATGACGAGCATCGTTTCGGGCCAGAAGCGCGAAGCCCGCAGGCTCTCGTACACCTGCTTGACCAGCCGCTCCCCCTTGCGGACGTCGTTGAGCGGGTGCATTGAATTGCCGTTCATGAATCGATGCCCCGTGTCGTAGTTCGGCTCGATGAAGACGTACTCGGGAAGCGCGCCGGTGCGAAGATCGCCCTCAAAAAAACTCATCTCGCGGAAATTCCGTGTGAAGATGTTCAAGAAATCCGTCCGCAGGCTGTCGATCCCCGCGGCTTGCGGCAATCCGTCGTGATAGATGCGCCAGCTCTTGCCCGCCTCCTCGAGCCGTTCATAAAGGGTTCCGGCCGGGAAGTTGTATCCGGCCAGAATATCCGATTCGCCCGGACTGCCGCACAATCCGCCCGAAGTGGCAGCGTGCGCGAAGAATCGGTTGGGCCAGGTGGGTCCCGGCAGCGGCGAGTGCCAGTAGTTGATCAAGGCGTACTCGCGCGCCAGTGTCGTGAGCACCGGTAGCTGCTCGGGACGGAAGTATTGCATCACCAACTCGGCGTCCGACGGAGTCGGCGCGCCTCTTGCGGCGCTCTCGACGAACCCGCTCATCGGGGCCGGATACGTGGGCGGCGCGCCGCCGTACAGTTGAATCTGCATGTCCTCGAATTCATGCGGCGGATCGAACGGCATGGCGAACGGCGCGGCAGGCCGTGCGGGGTCGAGGGCGCCCGCAACGGCGGGGTTTTCCGCCTTCAGTGCGCCGAGCACATGGTCGAAAGAGCGATTCTCGAGCATGAGCACCACGAAACGGCGAATGTTGCCGAGGTCTCCCACGGTCGCGCTCAGTGCCGCCGCAGATGTGTCACGGACAGGAATATGCGCACCGGCTCGCCCAGCAGCTCGTAGATCGCGGAATGCGTACGCAGCAAGGCGTCGGGGTTCGGCACGTAGCGAAAGACGCCCAGTTCGCGCCGTGCGAGCATGCCCACGGGAGCCGGTACCACCTGCATGCCGGCGGCGATGAATTCCTCGACGGCGCGCCGCATGTGAGTGGCGCGCGTCACGAGCACGATCCGGTTCACTCCGGCGGCCGCCAGCACCCGTACCGAATTGCGCGCGTTTTCAAAGGTATCGTAGGACTCATCATCCACCCATCGCGGATCGACGGCGAAATTGCGCCGCAGCGTGTCGCGCATTGCCGCGGCCTCCATGCGATAGCCGGTGACCAGAACGGGCAGCCCGGTCTTGCGGGCGATATAGGCGCCGTAACTCAGTCTCTCGAGCAGCAGAGGCTCGGCCGCAGGAGCGCCGTATTCAGGCGCGAGCCAGCGCTGTCCCCCGCCGCCCAGGATCACGATGGCAGACGCGCCGGCGGCGCTTCGCATATCCAGCGGCGGGTATGCTTCCACCATACCCGTCAGGGCATCGGACACCACCGGGGTCGACATCAACCATAGCGAACCCAAGCCGATCGCCAGACAGACACGCGCCAACCGCGGTCGGCGGCGGATCAGGCACGCGCCCAAGACCGCCACCAGCATGGGCCCCGCGGGCGGGAGAAGCACGCTCTTCAAAAAAGTCTTGAGTCGCAACAGTGTCCACATCGTCGTCGCGATCGTCGCCTCAGCGGCCATCCAGCCGGTCTTTGCAATAAAGGAACAGGCAGTTCCCCGCGATGCTCAGGGCGAACAGGGCGAGCGAGGCAGGAATGACGTCGATTACCTTGTGAAGACCGAGCCAGTCCGTCGGCGCCTCCAGCCAGTGCATGAATCCGGCGAGCCGCCCGGGCGCATCGCCCTTGACGCAGCAATGCAGAAGTGCGGCGCGCAGGCCGTCGCTCAGTCCGATGTGAGTCCACTCGCCTTCGCGAAACCAGCGATAGGTTTGCAGCCCGACGAGATATAAGAACGCGGCCAGACAACCGTAGCCGGTCACCGCGCCCAGGGCGCTCGCCGTCTTGAAGCCCGCAACGCGGAGCTTCACGGCGATGCCCCGGAAACCGACGGACAGCCCTTCACCTCGAGGCGCACGATACGCCCTGCCTCGCCCTGCAAATCCGCGGGATTCAACAAACTGTCGGTGGGTTTCAAATCGATGTCGATCCAGTACACGTTGCCGGTGCGCTTGCGGTCGGCGAGTCCCGGATTGAACCCGAGCGCCTGCACTTGAGCAACCCGCGCCTGCGCTCGCTTCGGTTCACTGAAAAGGCCGAGAGAGACCACCGAACCCTCGGTGGGTCCCGGCATCTCCAGCGCATCGTCGATACCGGCGGCCTTGAGTTTGCCGAGAATTTGCTCCAATCCTGCTCTGGACGGCGGCAGGGGCAGATACACCCAGACACCGGCCCAGACCTCGCCCTCCGCGACCCTTTGCCGAGGATCGTAGCCGCCTCCCCGCAGCGTCGTCGCGGCAAGGGCGGCCTCCGACACGTCGCGAAACGGCCCGACACTGATGCAGCGCTTCACGTTGGTGAGCAGATCCGCGCCCGCTTCGGCGCGCGGGGCGGCCGTTGCCGCGGGGGCGGTATCGGTACCCGTGCCGGAATCGGTACCTGCAATCGCCGCGCGTGTTTCCGGCGACTCGGAAGCCAGCTTCAACGACATCGCGGGCGCTGCAGGCGCCGCCGTCTGCGGTGATTTCGCGATGCCGCGCGCCCATAGGAAGTAGCCCACGTTGGCCAGCACCAAGCACACGACAATGGCTTTCAACAAGGTCAAGTATCACCCTCGATCGCGCGCAAGCTCGCCTCGCCGGATACGAACCGCTGCATTCCGTCGCCCGTCTCGAGCAGCAGCGCGCCCTCTGCGTCCACGCCGCGTGCGGTACCGGAAATGACCGCGTTGCCCAGCACCACCCGGGCGCGCCGGCCGCTCAAGGCATCGAGAGACGCCCACGCATCCCGAAACGCCGCGAAACCCTCGCGCTCGAACTCACCCAGCATACTCAATAGCTCATCCAAGATGGCTCCGGCAATGAAATTACGCGACGGTGCCCCTGAGCAGGCGTCCGCCACCGATGCGACGCGCGCGCCGCCCGCTTCGATTTCGCGGCGTGCCGCCGCCGTCAGGACGATATTTAACCCCAAACCGATCACCACATGCGCGGATCCGCCGGCCTCTGCCTTAAGTTCGATCAGCACACCGCCCACCTTGCGGTCCTCAAACCAGATGTCGTTGGGCCACTTGAGCGTGATCCCGGCGGCGCCGGCCCTGCCCAATGCGCGCGAAATCGCCACCCCTACGCCCAAGCTCAGAGCTGCGAGCGTTCCCGCCCCCTCGCCGAAGGTCCATGCAAGCGACAGTGCGAGTCCGGCGCCGAACGGCGTTATCCAGCGCCGGCCGCGACGCCCGCGGCCCGCGTGCTGAAGCTCGCAGGAGCAAACATCCGCCAGCCCCGGCGGCGGCGGCGGCCGGCCCATGAGCCGGGAATTGGTCGAGTCCGTCTCGAAGAGCAGCTCGAACTTGCGAATCTGCGCTTTGCGCCCCGCTTCCAGCACGGCGCCGATGCGATGCGCATCCAGCAATTCCACCGGATTCGCAAGGCGGTAACCCCTGCGCGGCAGCGCCTGCACGTCGACTCCCACGGTGCGCAGGCGCGCAACGCCCTTCCATACAGCCGCTCGGCTCACCTCGAGTTCTTTCGCCAACCACTCGCCGGAGCGCAGACGGCCGTCCGCCAGCAGCACCAGCAGCGACGGATCTAGGCGGTTCGCGAACGAAACAGCCATAACCGTCGTACGCGATTTTCCTGCCCCGCGCGCATGCGGGCGATATTGCCGCGATGGGTGTACACGATGAATCCGGTCACGGCCAAGCAAAAGATCAGCAGCGGAATTTTGTGCGGCTGGAGAAAGTAGACGACCGCCACCACCACCACGCCCGACAACATGGTGGCAAGACCCACATACCCCGTGAGCACGAGCACGATGAACCAGCTCGCGATCAGCGGCACCAGCAAGCGCGGTTCCGTCGCGGCGATCACGCCGGCCACCGTCGCGGCGCCCTTGCCGCCGCGAAATCCGAACCACACCGGATAGACATGTCCGAGGATGACGGCGAAGCCGCACGCAAGGGTCAGCCAGTCGCGCGGCAGATCAGGATCGATGCCGACCGCGGGCAGCACCGCCGACGGCAGCCACCACACCGCGAACATGCCTTTGGCGATATCGACGGCGAGAACCAGAAATCCGAACAGCTTGCCCTGGGTGCGCAAGGCATTGGTGGCGCCTGCGTTGCCGCTGCCCATGTTGCGAATGTCGACACCGCGCAGCCGCCCGAGAAGCAAGCTCCCCAGCAGAGTACCGAGCAGATAGGCCAGGAGCAGCTTGACGCCGAGTTCCAACATTACAGAGATTATGACATCAGTGGCGGGGTCCACCCTACTGGCAGGGCTCAGCGTTTGGGCAGGTGAAGTTCCGCCAGCATGCAGCGCACCCCGCCGCCGCCAATGCGCTCAATCGTGGGAATGGCCGCTGTGACCGGCGCGGCGTGGGACTCCAAGATCCGCCTTTGCGCCGCCTCCAGACTGCGCCACGCCGTCGTCGACAGTGCCACGACCGGGCCGCCAGCGGTCTCGAGCTCCAACAGGTTGCCGGCGAATTCCCGCATCTGCCGCAGCGAAATCTCGACGATGTCGTGGCCGGATGCACGCAACGTATTCAGCACGGCCTCGCGGTGCTGGACGTGCGCAATGGCCTCGCCGCAAAGCACCGCGAAGCCGGCGCCCAGGCCCAAAACGACATTGGTGTGGTACACGGGTTGCGCGGCGCCGTCACGTGCCTCGAAGGTCACCAGGTCGTAGTCCAGCAGCTGCGCGAACTCCCCCAACACGTCCAGATCGGTGCGCGGCGAAAGGCTCGCATAGGCGACGCGATGCGTGCGGTCCAGCACGACGCTGCCCGTGCCCTCGAGAAACTTTCCCTCGGCCTCGCGGTGCGTCAGATCGACCGTACGGGAGACATGAAACCTCCCTTCGCGCACCACCTGCTCCAGGATCTCCTCACGCCGCTCCCAGCGCCGGTTGGGCGCCAGCATGGGATACAGCGCAACTGTCCCGTCGAAATGAAAGCTCACCCAATTATTGGGAAATATCGCGTCCGGCTTAAGTGGCAGCGGCGTGTCGGCCGCGATCAGCACTTCCACCCCTGCGCGCCGCAGCGCCTCCGCCAGGGCGTCGAATTCGGCAAGGGCGAGGCGTTGCGCTTCGCGGCCACCGGGCGAACCGCCGGGGTGCTGGAAGGCGTTGCTCGCGGCCGTTTGCGGATTGAAGCCAAAGCACGCCGGCCGCACCATGAGTACCGCCCGGGCGCTCTGCGGTTCCTGGTTGGATTGAGCGGCGGCCGCCATGTCCGCGCACTATATCAGGTGGCCCCGTCGCATTGCCCGTTGACAGACCCCTTGCGTTTCATCAAGGTTGTCGGCTCATCGTGGCCGATCCGGTAAATCGCGGGGCCTGGACTAATACGGGAAGCAATGCGGGTTTCAATTGCCAAATTACTGGTGTTGGGCGGCGCGCTGGCGATCGGCGCCGTGCGCGCAGCGAACGCCCCCCAACACGAGAAGCCCGCGACCTCCTATGCGTTCACCTATGACACCTTGCTGGCGGACGCAAAAGCCCGAGCCGCCGCCCCCTATTCTCCGCAGCACAATCGCCTGCCCGCCGGCCTCGATAAATTGAGTCCCGAGCAATATCGCAGCATCCGCTTCAACCCGGACGCGGGTATTTGGCGTTCCGAGCAACTCCCGTTTCGTCTTGAATTGTTGCGGGCCGGCTACAACCTGCAGACCGCTGTCACCGTTTCCACCGTCGAGGACGGAAGGGCACAGGACGTCCTGGCAACTCCGGCAATGTTCGAAATGCAATCCTCACTTCCCGCGCAGTTGGGAAAGGTGGCCCTGCCGCTGTCGGGGTTTCGGCTCCGCAGCCGTATCAACTCGAACAAGGTGTGGGATGAATTCCTGGTATTCCAGGGCGCGAGCTATTTCCGCGCCGTGGCCAAGAATCTTCTCTACGGATTGTCCGCGCGCGGCCTCGCCATCAACACGGCAGAGCCGTCCGGCGAGGAATACCCCGCGTTCACTCACTTTTGGATCGAAAAGCCGGCGCCCCATGCGAATTCGATCGTCATTTACGCCTTGCTCGAAAGCGAATCGACGGAGGGTGCGTACCGGTTCACCGTGCAGCCGGGCGTGGAAACGCTGACCGATGTGGAGCTCACCTTGTTCCCGCGCACGGAAATGCGCGTTGTCGGAATTGCGCCGCTCACCTCGATGTTTCTGTTCGACGAGACCAACCGCGGACGGCTGGATGACTACCGCCCGGAGGTGCATGACTCCGACGGACTGCAGATCGCAGCGGCGTCAGGAGAGCATATATTCCGGCCGCTTGCGAATCCCTCCAAGCTCCAGGTGTCCACCTTCACCACGCAGCAGCCCAAGGGATTCGGGCTGGTGCAGCGGTCGCGGCAACAAAGCGATTTCCAGGACTTCGACGCTCAGTACGAGCGCCGTCCCAGTGCCTGGGTGGAGCCCCAGGGGGACTGGGGTGCGGGCTCGCTCGAGCTGGTCGAGATTCCGTCGGGCCGCGAGAGCAACGACAATATCGTGACTTTTTGGCGACCCGCGCAGCCGCTGACACCGGCGCATCCTGCGCATTTCGCCTACCGCATCGTTTGGTGCGCCGAGCCCCCGTTGCCGAAGTCCCTGGGAAAGACCGTGGCGACGCGCTCGGGCGCCAGTGTCGACGGCAAGCGCCGTGTCTTTCTGCTGGACTTCGTCGGTGCCGGCGAGAAGACGGAAGGACTGCACCTCGATCTGAGCGCTTCCGCCGGGAGGATCTCGAACGTCGCGCTCATGTCCAACAGCGAATTGCACGGCTTGCGGGCGAGCTTCGAGGTCGATCCGCGCGACGCCGACCTCGTCGAATTGCGGCTGCGGATTCTGCGCGGCGATAGTCCCGTCACCGAAACGTGGCTGTATCGATGGACATCCCCTTGAACCAGGATCCCCCGTCCAATCCCGCAGCGGCGCAGGAGCCGGACAGGCCGCTGGGCGGCATGCCTGCGGAGAGCCCCTTGGAGATGCCGCCGCAGGATCTTGCGTACAAGCCGGTGCGGCGCAGACGATGGATGCCGAGTTCCGCCGTTTTGTACGCGCGCTTCATCCTGTTCACCGTCACCTTGGGCGTCACCATCTACGGCGTGTATCAAATGCTGCAGGTCGTGCGCTTCACCAGCATGACCCTGCTGCAGGGCTTGATGATTTTCTTCTTTGCAGTGTCGCTCGGTTGGATCGCCTTCGCGGCGGGCTCGGTATTGGCCGGCGCGTCGAAGCGGCGCGATCCGCGCTTGGGCGCAGGGCACGCGACGCTCACGGCCCTGGTGATGCCCATTTACAACGAGGACCCTCTGCGCACGACCGCCGCGCTGCAAGCGATGGCCGAAGCTCTCGCGCACATCGACGCCCATCGCGGCTTCGAGATCGTGATTCTCTCCGACTCGACCAACGCCGACGCCTGGATTCGCGAATCCTTGAGCGTGCACCGGCTGCGCACGGCGCTTTCGCACATCATGCCGGTCTGGTATCGGCGGCGCTGGCAGAACGTCGCGCGCAAATCCGGCAATCTCGAAGACTTCGTGACGCGGTGGGGCGGCCGCTACGATCACATGATCGTGCTCGACGCCGACAGCTTGATCGACGCGCCGACGCTGCAGCGGTTGGCGCAAGCCATGCAGAGCGACCCGGATCTGGGAATTCTGCAGACCGCGCCGCAGCTCATCGGCGCGACGACTTTCTTCGGCCGCCTGCAGCAATTCGCCGCCTGCGTTTACGGACCCGTCATCACCCGCGGACTCGCCGCATGGTCCGGCGACAGCGGCAATTATTGGGGACACAACGCCATCATCCGCATGTCGGCGTTCGCGCAGTGTTGCGGCCTGCCGCAGCTCGAGGGACGCAAACCGTTCGGCGGTTTCGTGCTGTCTCACGATTTCGTCGAGGCGGCCCTCATGCGGCGCGGCGGCTGGAAAGTTCGCATGGCCACCGACTGCGGCGGCTCCTGGGAAGAGTCCCCGCCCTCGCTGATCGACATCGCCGTCCGCGACCGCCGCTGGGCGCAGGGCAACCTTCAGCACATGAAAATCATAGGGTCGGCGGGCTTGAGTTTCATCAGCCGGATGCATCTGGGTGTGGGCATCATGAGTTACCTCTCCTCGCCGCTGTGGCTGGTGATGCTGGGCATCGGCTTCGCGCTCGCGGTGCAGTCGCATTTGATCCGTCCCGAGTACTTCAGTCACGATTTCCAGCTCTTCCCCACCTGGCCGCGGTTCAACGTCGAATTGATGATGGCGTTGTTCTGGTTCAGCATGGTGGTGCTGTTGATCCCGAAGATACTGGGCCTGATACGCGCCCTGCTGTCGAGGCGCATCCGCCGCGGCGGCGGCGGCGTGATCGGCGTCGCAGCGAGCTTCCTGTTGGAGGTGGTGCTGTCGGCGCTGTACGCTCCCGTCCTCATGCTGATCCAGTGCCGCCATGTATTCGAGGTATTCATGGGACGCGATTCCGGCTGGAAGCCGCAGCGCCGCGACAGCGGCGGCGGCACCTCTTGGGCCGATGCCTGGCACTATCACAAGAGGCACATGCTTCTGAGCTGCGTGACCGCCGTGATCGTCTGGTTCCTGTCGCCGCCGCTGCTTGCATGGCTGTCGCCGGCCCTGCTGGGGCTGTTTTTGGCGGTGCCCTTGTCGCGCGCGAGCGGCAGCGAAAGCCTGGGGAGGCTGCTTTCGCGCCTCGCGCTGCTGCGCACCCCCGAGGAAGTGAACACGCCTGCTCTGGTGGCGCGACGCCGGGATTTGGTGCGTGAAGCCGCGGTCCTGCCGGGTGACGGGCTGCGCCTTTTGGCGCGCGATCGCGGTTCGCGTCTCACGCACATCAACGGCAACCTCGCGAGGCCCCCGGATAAACGCGGCTATCCGGATCCTTTCGTCTTCACGGCGGCGCAAAAACTCAAGGACGCCCGGTCGCTCGACGAGGCGCTCGCGTGGCTCACGCCCGTCGAGCGCGTCGAAGTCGCCGGGGAGGCGCGATTGCTCAATGAACTCGCGCTTCTGCCGGACTCGGAGCATCCCCTGTTTTTGATTTGAAGGAAGGGAAAAATGGTTCAACGACGCGCAATATTGAAATCCGCGGTGGTGCTGGCGGCAGGCCAATGGAGCTTTCCCGAATTCGGCGCCGCGGCCGCCGCACAGGCACCGCCTGCGAGCCAGCCCTTTGACTATGCCTGGCTCAAAGGCCAGGCCCGCAGGCTCGCCGGCAGCGCCTTTCAACCTTCCCAGGACACGCTGCCGCCGGCGATGGCGAAGTTGAGCTACGATCAATTTCAATCGCTGCGCTTTCGCACTGAGCGCGCTCTGTGGGCGAAGGCCGGACTTGCGTTTCGACTGCAGTTCTTCCACGTCGGCAGAACCTTCGCCGAACCGGTGCGGCTCTACGAGATCGTCGACGGCCAGTCGCGCGAGATCCTCTACGACCCGGCGATGTTCGAGTTCGACAAGGCCGGCATCGACCCGAAAGTGATGCGCGGGCACGTGGGTTTCGCGGGATTCCGCGTGCAATTCGTGACCGATTGGAAGGACGATGTCGCCGCGTTCCTGGGCGCCAGCTATTTTCGCGCGGTGGGCAGCGATACGCGCCAGTACGGATTGTCGGCGCGCGCCCTGGCCGTGGACACCGCATTTCCGCGTCCGGAGGAGTTTCCGCGCTTCACCTCATTTTGGTTCGAGCGGCCGGCGAAGGATTCCGGAGTCCTGACCCTGTACGCGCTGCATGGATTCGCCGAGCGTCGCCGGCGCGCTGTGCTTCCAGATCGCGCCCGGCGGCACGCTCGATCATGGACATCGACAGCGCGCTGTACCCGCGCAAGCCCATCGAGCGGCTGGGGGTCGCGCCGCTCACCAGCATGTTCTTCTACGGCGAAAACGACCGGCGCGGAGCCAACGACTGGCGGCCGGAGATACACGACTCCGACGGCCTCTCCATGTGGACCGGCGGCGGCGAGTGGATCTGGCGGCCGCTGACGAATCCCGCGCAATTGCACTTCAGCTCCTACGTGGACGAGAATCCCCGCGGTTTCGGCCTGCTGCAGCGGGACCGCAATTGGGATCACTATCAAGACGACGGCGTTTACTACGACCGCCGGCCGAGCCTGTGGGTCGAGCCCAAACCGAACCTAAACGGCGGCTGGGGCAAGGGCTCGGTGCAATTGGTGGAAATCCCGACGGTGGATGAAACTTTCGACAACATCGTCGCCTTTTGGAATCCGCTCGACAGACCGAAGCCCGGGCAGGAGCTTCTGTTCAGCTATCGGCTGTACTGGGGCACGCGCATGCCGTACTCGTCGCCTCTCGGGCAGACCATCGCGACCCGCACCGGCATCGGCGGCACGGTGGGCCAGAAGCGCCAGTACTATTCATGGCATTTTGCGGTCGACTTCGCCGGAGGGGAGCTCGGCGCTTTGCCCGCGGACGCGCCGGTCGAGGCCGTGATCACCGCCTCGCACGGTCAGTCGGAGCACGTCACCGCGCACTACGTGGGGGAGTTTCGCGGATATCGCGCCCTGTTCGACATCAGGCCGCCCGAGGACAGCATCGAGCCCATCGATCTGCGCCTGTACTTGCGCGTCAACGGCAGGCCGTTGACCGAGACGTGGATCTATCTGTGGACGCCGCCCTCCCTGAAAGACCGCAAGGCGGCACTGGCCTAAGAATCTATGCGGCCAACGGTGCGGCCATTTGCACCTGATTGCGGCCCTGCCGCTTGGCCACATACACGGCCGCATCCGCCCGTGCGATGAGATGTTCACCCCATACGCCCAGCGTGTCGCTGGCGGCTACGCCGATGCTGCAGGTCAGGCGA
The DNA here is from genome assembly GCA_963702735.1 of uncultured Gammaproteobacteria bacterium. Lineage (GTDB taxonomy): Bacteria > Pseudomonadota > Gammaproteobacteria > Steroidobacterales > Steroidobacteraceae > Bog-1198. The sequence continues at coordinate 243,944 of CAVPDW010000010.1, forward strand.
ATCGGCGTGCCGAATCCGGCCACGCTCACCGCGGCAACGCGTTCCAGAATGCGCTGTGCGATGGGAATCGCCGCCGCGGCGTCGGCACTGCTCAAGATCACCACGAATTCCTCGCCGCCGTAGCGGCCGATAACATCCGACTGGCGCAATTCCGCGTGAATGGGGTCGATGACGGCGCGCAGGCAGGCGTCCCCCGCCTGATGGCCGAACGAGTCGTTGATTTGCTTGAAATGATCGAGATCGATGAACAACAGCGAGATCGGCAGGCCGCGCGCACGGGCGCGCAGACACGCCGCGTCGAGCCGCTCTATGAGCGAACGTCGATTCAATACCCCGGTCAATGGATCGGTCTGCGCACGCCGTTCCGCCTCCGTCAGGGCGAGGCGCTGCGCACGCAGCCGGTCGGCCACCCCGAGGGCGACCAGTATCGCCGCCGCCGCCATGGAGAGGGGCAAGCCGTAGTAGTAGAGCAGTGGGCTCGTGTCCGTGTTGGGGACGATGAGGAATCGCACCGCCGCCGCCATGGTGAAGCCTTCGAGCAGAGTCCATGCGATCAAGAACCAGCCGGCGGCTCGATTTCCATGCCGCCAGGCGACGAATGCGGTGATCATGGTGAACACGGTGACGGCGATGAACAGCAGATTGCCGAGAGCGGTGACCCACGCCCCGAGGCCGATGAGCTTCGCGAGATTCGCGATCGTGACGATGACGAATCCGAGCGCGAACCAACCGAACACCGCGTATACCCGCGGCGAGAAATGCCTGAGGTCCGCGATTTCGCGCGTGAACAAGCAGGCGACCGCGCCGCTCAAACCGGCAGGAACGTTCCACGCAAAGGAGCCGAGCGGCCGCGCATGCAGGAGCACAGGCCAGTCGAATCCCTGGCCGGAAAGATAGGCCACATACAAGGCCTGCAGGAAGAACAGGGTCGCATACAAGATGAAAAGACGCTCCGCCAGCACGAACCAGATCAGGAGGGCTGCGAGCGCGACCGCCACCAGAGCGCCGAACGCCAGAGCGATCATCCGCGCATGCTCGGCGCCGCGTGCGAGAGTGCGGTCGAGGGTCGAATAAGAAAATCTCAAGGGTTCCGCATCCCCGCCGGCGCCGTCGATGCGCGCGTACAACGGCCGGCCCGGTAATAGGCCCTCGGCGAGGGTGAACACCGTGTCCTCCGCCCCGCGAAATGCCGGCAGCTGCGTGGCACGCGGCAACGGCACGGCCGTGCCGCCGCGGGCCGCGTACAGCCGGGCCTGTGTTTGCCGCCCCGCATGCATCACCACCACCGGAATGCCGCCCGCTTCGGCGAGATCCGGGGAATCGAGCTTCAGCCAAAAGGCATCGCCGCCGCCCGACGGCCGGCCGTTCTTGGTGGGAGTGAATCGCCCGTCGAACGAGCCGCCGATCAACGCATCGACGGTCGCAGCGTTCGGCGGCGCCTCGAGCACCCGGACTTCGAACGTCGAATCGGCTGCGCCCGCAGCGGCGATGAACGCGGCCCCGATGCCGGCGACGAGGCATGCAACGAGTCGCTTGCGCACGGCCTGCCGCGTGTCAATACTGCCGCGATAACAGCCAGTTCGCCAGCGAACGCAGCGTATCGGCCCGGTCGCCGAAGACAGACAGTGCATTGACGGCCTCGCTGTGCAGAATCCGGACTCTTTGCAGCGAAGCCGGGATGCCGATGACGGCCGGATGCGTGGGTTTTGACCGCTCGCTGTCCGCCCCGGTGGCCTTGCCCAACATCGACGCATCGCCCATCACATCGAGCAGGTCGTCTTGTATCTGAAAGGCGAGGCCCACGGTCGTGGCAAAGCGCGCGAGGGCGTCATAGAGGCCTGCATCCAGCGGCATGGCGCACTCGGCGGCCATCAGGACGCTGGCGCGAATCACGGCCCCTGTCTTGCGCGCATGCATGTCTTCCACCTGGCCGATGTCGAGTTGCGTGCCCTTGACCGCCAGATCGATCGCCTGGCCGCCTGCCATGCCGAAGGTGCCGATGGCGTGGGCCAGCATGTCGATGAGCCGCAGCCGAATGGCGGGCGAGTCGGGCAGCTTGGGATCGCACGCCAGCAACTGAAATGCAAGCGGCTGCAGAGCGTCGCCCACGAGAAGTGCGGTCGCCTCATCATAAGCACGATGGCAGGTCGGCCGTCCGCGCCGCAGATCATCGTTGTCCATCGCCGGCAGGTCGTCGTGTACCAGCGAGTACACGTGGACGAGTTCGATGGCACAGGCCGCGGCCTCCACCTGGTCTTCCGACAACCCCAACGCGCGGGCGGTCGCGAACAGCAGCGCCGGACGGATGCGCTTGCCGCCGCCCAAAACGCTGTAGCGCATCGCCTCGTGCAGCCGTGCGGGTACCCGGTCGGGGGGAGGCAGCCGCGCGGCCAAGGCGTCCTCCATGCGCCGCTGCCAGGATTCGAGCTGCGCACCGAATGCGCCCGAGTCCGCAGACTCACCTTGCGCGCGGCGGCGCCGGTCGGCGGCGTCGTTCACGCGCTTGGACCGTCGTCGGACTCCAGGCTCACACGCTCTCCCGGCTGACGCGCTTGATCTCGCTGATCGGGATCTCGGCGACGGTCGGATTTCGCGCCGCCGCGGTGTACTTGACCGGCAAATCGGGCGCCATCGGACCCGCCACCTGCGGCCCGCGCAGCCATACCTTCAAAGCCTTCAGCGGATGGCTGAACGCGTCGTTGACCGCGGTACCCTCGAATCCGCAGTGCGCCATGCAGTTGTCGCAGCGCGGGTTCTTGCCGACGCCGTACTTGTCCCACTGCGTGTCGTCGAGCAGCGAGCGGTAGCTCGGCGCATAGCCTTCGTCGGAGAGCAGGTAGCAGGGCCGTTGCCAGCCGAATATGTTGTATGTCGGATTGCTCCACGGCGTGCACTGATAGGTCTGGTTGCCGGCGAGAAAATCCAGGAACAGCGCGGAGTGATTGAACGACCAGGAAAGTCCTGAAGGACGGCGGCGCCGGCTGAAGATGCCTCGGAACAGCTGTTTGCTGGCATTGCGCGCGAGAAACACATCCTGCTTCGGCGCATGGTGGTAGCTGTACCCCGGCGACACCGTGATCCCCTCCACGCCGAGCCGCGTCGCCGTATCGAAAAATTCGGCCACGTCCCCGGGGTCCTCGCCGTTGAACAAAGTGCAATTGATGGTGACGCGAAAACCCTTGGATTTGGCCAACTCGATCGCCGCCACGGCCTTGTCGAAGACTCCCTCCTGGCACACCGATTCGTCGTGGCGCTCGCGGTTGCCGTCCAGGTGAATCGAGAAGGTGAGGTAGGGCGAGGGCTGATAATCGTCGATGTGCCTGGCGAGCAGAATCGCGTTGGTGCACAGATAGACGAACTTGCCGCGAGCCACGATACCGGAGACGATCTGCGGCATTTCCTTGTGGATCAGCGGCTCTCCGCCGGGAATGGACACGATGGGCGCGCCGCATTCGTCGACCGCACGCAGCGCCTCTTCGACGCCGACCCGCTTTTGCAGGATATCCTTCGGGTAATCGATTTTACCGCAACCGGCGCAGGCAAGATTGCACTGGAACAGCGGTTCCAGCATGAGTACGAGCGGATATCGTTTGTCGCCGCGAAGCTTGCGACCCGCGATATATCGCGCAACCTTGTACATTTGCAGCAGTGGAATGGCCATGCGCTATCTTACCGCGGGAGGGTCTCTAACCCAATTCGGATTGCAATCCCAGCACCTGGAGGCGGTGATCACGCCAGATCCGTGTCCATTCGAGCTTGAACCATGGGGTGAAGTTCCCTGCGCCGCCCGCCATTTCACGATGCAAAGCCTCCGGAGAGACCCAGCGCCAGGCATGGATCTCGTCCGTATTGCTCTTGACAGAATCGATGCAGCGCCCGATGAATACCGAGCAAAGCTCGTTCTCGGCGCCCGTCTCGTCGAATTGCGCCTGGTATTGGAACTTGAAGAGATAGTGCAGCGGGCAGCGAATTCCCAGCTCCTCGTCGAGGCGGCGATGGATGGCGTCCTCCATGGCTTCAGCGCTGCGCGGATGGCTGCAGCAGCTATTCGACCAATACAGCGGCCAGAGGCGCTTGCGCGCAGAGCGCTGCTGAATCAGCAGGTCCCCGCCCCCATTAAATATCAGCAATGAAAACGCCCGATGTAGGACTCCGCGCCCCTGATGGCAAAGCGCCTTGCTCAGGTGCCCCACTCCCCGATCGGCCTCATCCACCAGAATCAGAGAGTCCGAATCTGTTGTAGTATGGCCCGTGGCAGCATGTGGGCTGCCGTAACCTTCATCCATGATGGCTCATCCAATTTTCACGCGCGGGAACGGCGCAGATCATGCCCATGACCCGATCATAGCCGCTGGCGAAACGACTGCGCCAGCTTCGCGGCGGGCGCCCAATTGACGATACCGGCCCATCCGGGGCTGATTTGGTGCGGACTTGCGCTCGCGTCCCTCGCCATGATGTACAGCATTGCGGCGCTGCTCGCGGTGCGGATGCGGATGCGGATTCTGCCCTCGCGATCCGCTGCGGCGGATGCGCCCGCCGTGACCGTATTGAAGCCGCTGTGCGGCGCGGAACACGAGATCTACCAGTGCCTGCGCTCGTTCTGCGATCAAGACTATCCGCGATTCCAGCTGGTCTTCGGCGTGTCGGATTCGGACGATCCCGCCATCGCGGTCGTGCACCGGTTGCAAGGCGAGTTCGCGCACATCGACATCCAGCTCGCGATCGACCGCAGGCAGCATGGCAGCAGCCCCAAGGTGAGCAACCTGATCAATATGATGTCCCTGGTCCGGAACGACTATCTGGTGTTGTCCGACAGCGATGTCAGAGTGGGGCGCGACTATCTTTCCAAGGTGGTGACACCCCTGCTGGATCCGTCCGTCGGAATCGTCACTTGCACGTACCGCGGCTGGCAACGCCCAGGCTTGTGGTCGCTGCTCGGCACCTTGTTCATCAACGAATGGTTCACACCGTCGGTACGCGTCGCCGCCCTGTCGGGATCGCGTGCGTTCGCCTTCGGCGCGACCATCGCCATGCGCCGCAAGGTGCTGGCAGACATCGGCGGGTTCATGTCGATAGCGAATCAACTGGCCGACGATTATCGATTGGGCGAGTTGACCCGCAGGATGGGCCTGCGCACCGTGCTGTCGGACGTCGTGGTGGAGACCTGCGTCGATGAGCGTAATTTCGGCGGGCTCGTACGGCACGAGCTGCGGTGGCTGCGCACGATTCGCGCGGTACGCCCGGTGGGATATGCGCTCTCCTTCATCACCTTCGGTGTGCCGGTGGCCGCGCTCGGCAGCCTGCTCGCTGCGGGCGCCGGGACGGCGCTCGCCATGCTCGGGATCACCGCCGCGGCGCGAGTCATGCTACATTTGGCGGTGCGCAAGCCCGGTACGGCGTTGTCGCACATGCTGGTGCTTCCATTCAGGGACACGCTCAGCTTTGCCCTTTGGGGTTGGGGTTTCGTCACACGCCGCGTTCATTGGCGGGACGACCATTTTGAGGTGACTCGAGACGGTTCAGTCGAGTCGGTCGTGAGGTACTGACGCCATGAAGACTCTGTTTCTGCATCCTCCTTCATTCGACGGCTTCGACGGCGGCGCCGGCGCCCGCTATCAAATGAAGCGCGAGGTCCGTTCCTTCTGGTATCCGACCTGGCTGGCGCAGCCGGCCGCGCTCGTCGAAGGCTCGAAGCTCATCGATGCACCGCCGCACGATCTGAAATTCGAGGACATCGCTCCGGAGATCAAGAACCGCGACCTCGTGGTGATGCACACCTCCACGCCGTCCTTCAAATCGGACGTGAGGACGGCGCAGATGATCAAGGCGATCAAGCCCGACATCAAGATCGGCTTCATCGGCGCCAAGGTCGCGGTCGAGCCGGAGAAGAGCCTCATCGCCGGATCCGCGGTGGATTTCGTCGCGCGCAACGAATTCGACTTCACCATCAAGGAGGTCGCCGACGGGGTGGCGTGGAGCGGCATCAAGGGTCTTTCCTACCGCAATCACGAAGGTGTCATCGTTCACAACGAGGACCGCACGGTTCTCGAGAACATGGACGCCCTTCCCTGGGTGACACCCGTATACAAACGCGACCTGATCATCGAGAAGTATTTCGGCGGCTATCTCAAGCATCCCTACATCTCCTTCTATACCGGGCGCGGCTGCAAATCCCGCTGCACATTCTGCCTGTGGCCGCAGACCGTGGGTGGACATCGCTATCGCGTGCGGTCCGTGGAGAACGTGGTCGCGGAAATGAAATGGGCGAAGGAAGCCTTTCCCCAGGTGAAGGAATTCTTCTTCGACGACGATACGTTGACCGACAACCTGCCGCGCGTCGAGGCGCTGGCCAAGGAGCTGGGCAAGCTCGGGGTCACCTGGTCGTGCAACGCCAAGGCCAACGTCCCGCGCCGAACGCTGGAAGTCATGAAGGACAACGGCCTGCGGCTGCTGCTGGTCGGCTACGAGTCCGGCAATCAACAAATCCTGATCAACATCAAGAAAGGCATGCGCGTGGATTTCGCGCGCCGCTTCACCAAGGATTGTCACGAGCTCGGCATCGTTATCCACGGCACCTTCATCCTGGGCCTGCCGGGCGAGACCAAGGAAACCATCCAGCAAACGCTGGATTTCGCCAAGGAAATCAATCCGCACACGATCCAGGTCTCCCTCGCGGCCCCCTACCCTGGGACTTTCCTGTACCGGCAGGCCAAGGAAAACGGCTGGCTGTACAACGAGGAGATCGATCTTCTGACTCAGGAAGGCACGCAGATAGCTCCGCTCAACTATCCGCATCTCAGTCACGGCGAGATTTTCAATTCCGTCGAGGACTTCTACAAGAAGTTCTATTTCCGTCCGTCCAAGATCGCATCCATCGTGGCCGAGATGATTGCCAGTCCCGAGATGATGAAGCGCCGCTTGCGCGAGGGCGTCGAATTCTTCCGCTTCCTGCGGACCCGGCAGGACACTGCTTGAGGCGATTGATCGTCACGGCGGACGATTTCGGCGCCGCACGCGAAGTCAACGACGCCGTCGAGGCCGCGCATTGCCGCGGCATCCTCACCGCAGCGAGTCTGATGGTCTCCGCACCGGCGGCGGCGGACGCGATCGCGCGCGCGCGTCGCATGCCCTCCTTGCGCGTCGGCCTGCATCTGGTGCTGGTGGAAGGGCGGCCGGTGCTTCCTGCGTCCGCCGTGACTCATCTCGTGGACCGAAACGGCGGTTTTCGCACCGACATGGCCGCTCTCGGCGCCGCAATCTCATTCAGCCGCCTTGCGCGGCGCCAACTCGCCGCAGAAATCACGGCGCAGTTCGAAGCCTTCCGCGCCACGGGCCTCCCCCTCGATCATTGCAACGCTCACAAGCATTTCCACCTGCATCCGGTGGTCGGGCGGTTGATGGCGTCGATCGGCGGCCGCTTCGGCCTGCGCGCCACTCGCATACCGCTCGAACCCGCGCGGCTATTGCGGGCGATCGAGCCGCAGACCTCGAGGCGGCCGGCGCTGCTCACGACGCCCTTTGCGCTTCTGCTGCGCCGCCGCTTCCGCGCCGCGGGAGTACTCGCACCCGACCGCATCTTCGGGCTTCAATGGTCCGGTCAAATGACGGAAGGCCGGCTGTCCGGTCTCATCCGACGGCTGCCCGACGGCTTGAGCGAGATCTACCTTCATCCGGCCACCGGTCCCTACGCGGGATCGGCCCTGGGCTACCGCTATCGCGAAGAGTTCGACGCGCTGATGTCTCCCGGCGTCGCAGCGGCGTGCCGCGATTCTGACCTGCGGCTGGGCGGATTCTGCGATTTCCTCGACCCCCAATCGACGGTACCCATGGACGCGTCCCACGCAGCCATGTCAGCCGGCGGTTGGATGCGGTGAGCGGGACCGTGTCGACGCTCACCGAGGGGCCCATCCGCCTAGGGTCGGATGCACACAAGGATCTGTTCTGCCGGACCTTGCTGGACACCTTCAATCCCTACAAGCCGGCGGTCATCGATTGGCCGGAACTCGACGCTCCCGCGCGCGATCGATTGGTCGGCCTGCCCATCTGGGACATCGCGGTGCAAACCGAGGGGCGCGCCCGGCTGAACGTCGCCACCTACGCGGCGACGACTCCAGATCCGCTGCTGCGCAAGGCGATCGAGCTGAATGCCTTCGAGGAGGGGCGCCACAAGCACGTGCTCTCCAATCTGGTCGCGGCCTACGGCATTGCGCTCGCGCCCGAGCCGCAATACATCGCGCCGCGCAACCCGGAGTGGGCCTTCATGGTGACCGGGTACAGCGAGTGCATCGACAGCTTCTTCGCCTTCGGTCTTTTCGAATCGGCCAAGCGATCCGGATTCTTTCCCGAAGCGCTCGTCGATACCTTCGAACCCGTCATCCAGGAAGAAGCGCGGCACATTCTTTTCTTCGTCAACTGGGCCGCATGGCACCGCCGCACCATGCCGCTATGGCGGCGTCCGTTCTTCGAATTGAAGGTGCTGGCGGTGTGGCTCTTCCTCATCTGGGAGCGCATCGGCATCGCACGAGATGTCGGAAGCGGAGTACAGGACAACAATTTCACCGTGACGGGGGCGAAGTCGGTCGGCGACGACATCAACGTCGCGCAATTGGTCGACCTGTGCATCGCAGAGAACCGGCGGCGCATGGGCCTTTACGACAAGCGGTTGCTGCGCCCCTTCGCAGTTCCCGCATTGGCCGCCTTCCTGCGCCGGTTCTTGCGCCCACGCGAAAACCTCACACAGTCTCCCTAGCTCGATCGCGGCGTGAAAATCCGCATCCTCATCATCGCGGCTCTGGGGCTGGCACTCGCCTTCTACTTCGTCGCGTATGTGGGCTTGGGCGCCGTATTCTCCGCCGCAGTCGCCATCGGATGGAGCGGTTTTGCAATCCTCATCCTGTGTGCCCTGGGGCTGTTTCCCCTGCTGGGCGCCGCCTGGACGGTACTGCCGCCCGAATCGTCCATCGCGGATTTGAGGGTGTTCGTCTGGGCACGCATGGTTCGCGACGCGGCCACAGAAGTGTTGCCGTTTTCGCAGCTGGGCGGCATCGTGTTCGGCGCGCGCGCTGCGATCGTGCACGGCGTTGCGCCGCCGCTGGCCTTCGGCTCGATGATCGTCGATGTCACCGCGGAATTGCTGGCGCAGATCGCCTACATCGCGCTCGGACTCCTTATATTGACCGCACGCGCACCCCAATCGTCTCTCGCCGCGCCGCAGACGAAATACTTCGTGTTGGGTTTCCTGCTGGCCGCGCTCGCAGGCGGACTGTTCCTGGCCTTGCAGCGCCAAGGGCATCGGTTGACTCTGAAGCTCGCGGCGCGCCTGCTGCCGGGCGCCGTTGCCGCCGCGGCCGCGGTCGGCGACACCCTCGATGCGATCTATCGTTCCCCCGTGCGGGTTGGATTATCCGCGGCATTGCATCTGACCGGGTGGATTGCCGCCGCGATCGGAACTTTCATCGCCTTCCGCTTGATGGGTTCGCGCGTCGGCTTCGCCACGGTGGTGGCCATCGAGAGCATGATCTGCGCGACGCGCAGCGCCGCCGCCTTCGTCCCCAACGCGCTGGGCGTGCAGGAAGCCGCCTACGCGGTTCTCTCGCCTTTGTTCGGCGTCGGGGCGGACATCGGGCTTGCCGTATCTCTGCTCAAGAGGGCGCGCGACATCGCGATCGGAGTTCCCATATTGCTCATATGGCAGGCCGTCGAAGGCCGGCGCGCGCTCGGCGCGGCGCGCGTCGATTAGGGAGGCTGGTGCCGGGGGGGCAGCATGCCGTGCGCGCCGAACCATCGGAGCGCATCCTCGAAGGCCTCGAGCGGCGGGCGCCAGCGGTATCCCAATTCGGCGGCTGCCTTGCCGCTGGAGAAGAACATGCGCTTGCGCGACATGCGCACACCCTCGAGGGTCACCCTGCCGCTGCGGCCAGTCACCGTCGCGAACGCTTCGGCAAGATATGCGACGGGGAGCACCACGGCGTACGGCAGACGGATGCTCGGGGGCTTGCGTCCGGCGAGACGCGCGATCTCGCGCAGAATGCTTTGCAGGGTCATATCCTCGCCGCCGAGAATATAGCGCTCTCCCGTCCTGCCTCGCTCGAACGCGAGCAGATGTCCCGCGGCGACGTCATCCACGTGCACGATGTTGAGTCCTGTGTCGACGTACGCGGGCATTCGCCCGGTTGCCGCATCCAGTACCAGCTGTCCTGTCGGCGTCGGCCTGATGTCGCCCGGTCCCACCGGTGTCGATGGATTGACGATGACCACCGACATGCCTTCGCGCGCCGCGCCGCGGGCCACCTCTTCGGCGAGGAACTTGGAGCGCTTGTAGTGGCCGATCATGTCGCGGAGTGCGACGGGAGTGCGCTCTTCGCCCGGCGAGCCGTCCGCCGGAATCCCGATGGTCGCAACGCTGCTCGTATGGACGATTCTCGGCACGCGGGCCGCGCGGGCCGCGCTCAGGATGTTGCGGGTGCCTTCCACATTGGTGCGGTACAACTGCTCGGGGTGGCGCGCGCCCAATCGGTAGTCCGCCGCAACATGGAACAATCCCGCGCAACCTTCGATCGCGCGCTCGAGCGAGCTTCGGTCGGCAAGATCGCCCTCGATGAGGTCAACCGCAAGCGCCTCAAGATTGCCGCGCTCCGATCCCGGCCGGACCAGGACCCGCACGCGCCAGCCGGCGGCGGCCAGGGCTCGTGCAACGGCGGCACCGACGAAACCGGTCGCGCCGGTGACCAGCGCTTTCAAGCGATGTGTCCGTCGCGGACAACGGCCGCAAGAGAGCGAGTCGCCGCTCGATAGCGCAGCGACAGACGGATCAAAGCGGCGATGTCACGCGGCGCCACGGCCAACCCGCAAACCAGTGGCAGGACGCGGAACCGGCCGCCACGGCTCGCCGCCAGCACGGCTTGCGGCAGTGCATCGCCGGCACCATCGACGACCACGCGCACGGCCATGAACGGCAGATCGGACGCCGCGGCCACTGCCGCAACGCTAACGCTCTCCATGTCGACCGCCACGGCCCCGGTCTCGCGGAAAGCCGCAGCCTTGGCCTCAACCGTGTCGATGGGCTGCGCAGTCGTGAGCAAGCATCCGTCCGCGACCGGCTTCATCGCGGCCACTGCGAGGCAGAGCTGCCGGCGCCACTGGGTCGAAGTCGGGAATCGCGCACCGTCGCGCGATATGACTTCGCCCGGCAGCACCACGGTGCCTGCGTACAGTTTTGGATCGAGCCCCCCCGCCAGGCCGAAACTCATCAAGGCAGAGGCGCCTGCATCGACGAGTCGGCGGGCGGCTGCCGCGGCTTTGGTTGCGCCCATGCCGCTCACCGCGAGCAATGCTCCGTCGCCGAAGGACGCCAAGCCATCAGGCCGCCGCGCCGCCACCCCCAAGGTGCGCGCCTCCGCCTCGAGTGCGGCGACAACCCCCAGGGGTCCGATGCGGACCATTCAATGAGCGATTCCGCGGCGCGTGAGAGTGCGGTAGGCGGCCAGCGCCCAAAGCGGGAAGTAGGCGGAATAGCCGTGATAGCGCAGATAGAACACTCGTGGGAATCCCGGCGCCGTGAAACTCGCATCGCTCCAGAGTCCGTCCGCAGCTTGCGCCCGAATCAGGAACTCCGCACCGCGGCGCGCCGCGTCGGATGCGGCTTCGCCGGCGGCGAGCAACGCCAGCAACGCCCATGCACTCTGATAGGCGGTGCTGGGTGATTGCGCTGCGGATGGGTCCTCGTAGGTGTCGTTGCTTTCACCCCAGCCGCCGTCGGCATTCTGCCGCCGCTCGAGCCAATGGACAGCGCGTCGCACGGCGGGATCGTCGGGGCCGACATGTGCCTGTGCAAATGCCGTCATCACCGACCAAGTGCCGTAGATGTAGTTGGTGCCCCAGCGGCCGAACCAGGACCCATCGGGCTCCTGCCTGCGCCGCAAGTAGCGGATGGCGCGATCCAGGGCCGCTTTGTCCTCCGGACGGCCGACGCGCGCGAGGACTGTCACGACCCGCGCGGTGACGTCGCTCGTGGGCGGATCCAAAAGGGCGCCGTGATCGGCAAAGGGAATCATGTTCAGGTAGTAGCAGGTGTTGTCGGCATCGAAGGCGGCGAAACCGCCGTCCTTGCTCTGCATTCCGACCAGCCAGTCGAGGGCGCGGCGCACGTTCTGCGCGTAGCGCGCGGGTTGCTGCGCCTGATGCATGGCCCACGCCACCACCGCCGTGTCGTCGAGGTCCGGGTAGTGGGCGTTCGCGAATTGGAACGCCCAGCCGCCGCCGGCGAGCGCCGGGCGGTTGACCCGCCAGTCGCCGGGTTCGTCGAGAAGTTGCCGTGCCTTCAGCCAATCGAGCGCTCGCAGCGACGCGTCGCAAGACGCTGCATCGCCGGTCTCCTGCATCGCCAAGGCCGCGAGCGCAGTGTCCCAGACGGGCGATACGCATGGCTGACAGTAGGCGTTCGAGGGGCCTATGACGAGAAGCTTCTGCAGCGCGCGTTTTGCGGTCAGGCGCCGTGGATCGTCGTGCGGGTAGCCCAATATCGCCATGGCTTCCAGCGCGTTGACCATGGCGGGAAAGATGGCGCCGAGTCCGTCCTCGCCGTTGAGCCGTTCGAGCATCCAGTTCTCGGCGAGCCGGGTGGCGCGCTCGCGCATGCGGGCCGGAATCAAGGGATCGATCAAGCGACCCAGCCGGTCGGCGGCGAGGAACACCTTGGCGAGCACGCCTGAGCGCCGGAAGTAGCCGCGCTCCTCCTCGGGAGGAATCGTGAAGAGTTCGCGAATGTGCACATCGCGCGGATTCTTGGCGACCGGCTTGCGCGTACACAGAATGAACAGCGGGACCATGACCGTGCGCGACCAATAGGATACCTTGTCCAGATGGAACGGAAACCATCTCGGCAACAACATGATCTCGACGGGAATGTAGGGCACCGCGCGCCAGGGGAGCTGGCCGAACAGGGCCAGCGCAATCCGCGTGAATACGTTCGCGCGCGCGGCGCCGCCTCCCTTCAATATGGCGGCGCGTGCCCGCACCATGTGCGGCGCGTCCGTACGGTCGCCGGCCAGCTTCAACGCATAGTAGGCCTTGATCGAGCAGCTTAAGTTGAAGTCGCCGCCGTGATAAAGCGGCCAGCCGCCGTGCTCCGCTTGGGCGGAGCGTAGATAGCGGCAGATCTTCGCCTCGAGCGCGGCATCGATCTCGTCCAGGAAGTGCATCATCATGATGTACTCGGCCGGAATGGTGCAGTCCGCTTCGAGCTCGAACAACCAATGTCCGTGGGCATCCTGCCGTGCGATGAGCGCGTCGCGTGCCTCCGCGACGGCGTGATCCAGAGGCGTGTCCGTCACACGCCGCAGCGTGTGCGACACGATGTCGCCGCGCGCGTCCGATGACGGTGCCGGGTAGGTTCCCGGCTTCGGTGCGATACGGCTCACGACCCTGAATTCCCGTAGGAGCGCCGCAGCTCGCGCTCCTGCGCACCCGCCGGCCCTTCGAGCTTCGCCGGCACCGGCCTGCCGAAGTCGGCGAGGTGCGCGAGCGGCAGCCCTCGCGCCGCCAGCGCGAACAGGCGCCGCAGCATCCAGTCGCTGCGCCCCGCCGCATCCGCCAACAGCCGCGTCATGGCGACCGCAGACCTCGTCACTTTCACCTGGGCGCCCGCCGTGAATTGCGGATTGTGCTCGATCTTGCGCAAAGTGAGGACCGCAAGCCCGATGGCCCAAAGGCAGAAGCGGCGGATGCCGGTCTCCCTGCTCGGAATCAGCAGCGTGTAGTCGAGCGCATTTTTAAGATGCGCATGCGCGGTGCCGAGAAGTTCGCGAAACCCTGCGCCGAAGCGCGGGTCGTGGGGCTCGCTCGACAATCGGGCGAGATCGACTCCGTGGCGGACAAATACATCCCGCGGCAGCCAGCAGGCGCCGCGACTGCGGTCTTCCCACACGTCCTTGAGGATATTCGTCATCTGCAATCCCTGCGCAAAGGATGCGGACAGGGCGTACAAGGCGGGCCTGTTACGGGCAATTTCGGGCGAATAGTCGCAGAAAAGGTCCGTGAGCATCTCGCCCACCACGCCCGCGACGTAGTAGCAATAGTCGTCCAAGTCGCTCGATTGGGGCAGGCCCTGGAGGCTCGCGGTAAACTGGAAGCGGGGCATACCGGAGCACATGAGTTCGACGCAACGCCGTATGGCGGCCCGCTGCGGTTCATTGAGGCGCCCCATCACCCGGATGACGCGCTCCATGTTGCTCACCAAGTCGCGTTCCGTGGCCAGCGTCCCGCCCGACAACCGACGCTCGATCTCCTGCGCCAACCGAACGGGCTCGCCCTGACCTGCCAATACCGCGCTGAATCGTTGTAAAAACGCCAAAGTCTCGGGCGGCGCCAGTGCCGGCTCATCCTCGATGGTATCTGCAATCCGGCACAGCAAGTAGGCGCAGGTCACCGCAGTGCGCAAACCTTCCGGCAATTGGGGGATGGTCAGCGCGAAAGTTCGCGAGACATGCGGGAGAATCTGGTCTTGATAGACTTCATCGGCACTGACGGAATCCATGCGGACAGTATCTCGGAAACCGCGAAGGATAGCATCATGTCAGCGGTGCCTTAGTGCTGCAAATTTACAACAAAGGTCTGCGTCGTTGCCACTACAGCCCCGGGGCAGTATAAACTGCCGCTGATGAGCGCCACGCCCGATACCTATCCGCTGCTTGAGTCGATCAACTCACCTGCGGATCTGCGCCGACTGCCGGCCAACCGGCTGACCGAACTGGCGAAGGAGCTGCGACAGTTCCTTATCCACAGCGTCAGTACCCGCGGAGGGCATTTTGCCGCGGGCTTGGGCACCGTCGAGCTCACGATTGCGCTGCATTATGTATTCAACACCCCCCATGACCGGCTGGTATGGGACGTGGGTCATCAGGCCTATCCGCACAAGGTGCTGACGGGCCGCCGCGACCGGCTGCACACCATCAAGCAGGACCAGGGCCTGGCCCCGTTTCCGAGCCGCGCAGAGAGCGAATACGACACTTTTGGGGTGGGACACTCCAGCACCTCCATCAGCGCCGCGCTGGGCATGGCCGTCGCGGCGGCGCAACGCGGAGAAGAGCGACGGGCCGTGGCCATCATCGGCGACGGCGCGCTCACCGCCGGCATGGCCTTCGAGGCGCTCAATCATGCCGGTTCGCTGCCGACCGATCTTCTGATCGTACTCAACGACAACGACATGTCGATTTCAGAGAATGTCGGCGCGCTCTCGAATTACCTGGCGCGCGCCCTGTCGGGACGCATGTACTCGCATCTGCGCGAAAGCGGCAAGAAGGTCTTGCGTCAAATGCCCACGGTGTGGGAGCTCGCGCGCCGCTCCGAGGAACACCTCAAGGGCATGGTGCTGCCCGGCACGCTGTTCGAGGAGATGGGATTCAACTACATCGGACCGATCGACGGCCACGATGTCAAAGCCCTGGTCAGCACCCTGCGCAATCTTCAAAAGCTGCGCGGACCGCAATTCCTTCACGTCGTCACGCGCAAGGGGAAGGGCTACGCACCGGCGGAAGCGGATCCGATCAAGTGGCACGGACCGGGTCCGTTCGATCCTGCGAGCGGCTTGATATTCAAGGAAGCGAGCACGGGACCCACCTATTCGCAGATCTTCGGCAAGTGGCTGTGCGACATGGCGGAGCGCGACCCCGCCGTCATCGGCATCACCCCGGCGATGCGCGAGGGTTCGGGGATGGTGGAATTCTCCAAACGATTCCCCGACCGCTACTACGACGTCGCCATTGCCGAGCAGCACGCGGTCACCTTCGCGGCGGGACTTGCGGCCGAAGGGCTGAAGCCCGTGGTGGCGATCTATTCGACCTTCCTGCAACGCGCCTACGATCAGCTCATACACGACGTCGCGCTGCAGAATCTACCCGTGATATTCGCCTTGGATCGGGCGGGGCTCGTCGGCAGCGACGGTGCCACCCACCAAGGCAGCTATGATCTGACGTTCCTGCGCTGCATCCCGAACATGGTGATCATGGCGCCGGCGGATGAGAACGAGTGCCGCCAGATGCTGTACACGGCGACCACTCTGTCCTCGCCTTCCGCGGTGCGTTATCCGCGCGGCACGGGTCCCGGCGCGGCGATTGCCGCTGAAATGACCGCACTTCCCGTGGGCCGCGCTCAAGTGAGACGCGAAGGCCGCAGCGGCCTCGCCATTCTCGCGTTCGGCGCACTGGTCGAATCGGCGCGCAAGATCGCCGAGCGTCTCGATGCAACGCTGGTCAACATGCGCTTCATCAAGCCGCTGGACGAGAAACTGGTGACGGCGCTGGCGGCGCGGCACCGGGCCATCGTCACCATCGAAGAAAACGCAATCATCGGCGGCGCGGGCTCGGGGGTCGGAGAACTCCTCGCGTCGAATGGGGTGCAACTGCCGCTGCTGCATATCGGCATACCGGACCGCTTCATCGAGCACGGCTCGCGCGACACCTGTCTGAAGGCGGCGGGCCTCGATCTCGAGGGGCTGACCACCAGCATCGAGCACTGGTGGGCGGAGCAGAATCCGGATCGGATTCGTTCGGTGAGCGGCATCGCTTAGGAGCGGGCCGCGGCCTCGCGGATGAATTGTGCGCACCGCTCCGGCATCGTGACCGGCAGCATGTGTCCACCCTCCACCAGAGTGAGCTGCGCGCCCGGCACTTGGCCGGCCAGCGCCTCGCCCTGTTCGCGCGGATCGAGAATGCAATCCCCGCGGCCATAGAGAATGCTCACGGGCAACCGCATCGCACCGTAGCTCCGTACCATCGCCGGCAAATCCTCGGGGGCGGCCGCCAAGTCGGCGCAGGCGGAGATGAAATGGCTTGGCCGCAAGGTGAGCATACCGCCGCCGCGGGTGGCGAAGTCCCCGGGAACGGGTTCGGGGTCGAACACTGCGCGCAGCACCGCGTCGCGCGTCGCCAGCCCCACAGGCACGGCCAGCGTCCACGCGACCAGGGTTCGCAGCCAAGGCCGTGAGATTTTCAGAGCGTGAAATGCGGGATGAACGTCGTTGACGGGATGGGTGAAAGGCGCAATGAGCGCGAGGCCCGCCACGCGCTCCGGGTGACGCAGCGCCAAGGCCAGCGCCACCGCACCACCCAGCGAATGGCCCACCACCGTCGGGCGGCCGAGCCTCAAGGCATCGATCAGCGCGGCCATGGCGTCCGCCTGGGCGCCCAACGCGGCCGAGGAACCCGGCATCCTCACCGAATAGCCTGAACCCGGCCTGTCAACGGCAACCACCCGGTACTCGGAGGCGAGAAGGTCGACGAGGCGGTAGGTGAAATGGCGAAGCTGGCCCGCAAGTCCATGCACCAGCAGCAGCGCGGGACCCTGGCCGCGCTCCACGACGTGCAGACGCGCGCCGGGCACCTCGACGAAGCGTCCGCCCGCCGGCAATGCAGCCTCCACGCGGCGCACCGTGCGCAGGGTGAAGAGAAAGAGACCGGCGCCGATGGCGAGGAGCGCGGCCAATGGAACCAGCAAGTACATCATGCTTGACCTCGCCCCAGCAGGCTCCAGTAGCTCACAGGGAACAGCCGCTCTATCAGCGCGATGATGACCGCATCCCTGCCCACGAGAACGCGGGCACGGCGCTTCTCGACGCCACGCACGATGATCTCGCCCGCCTGGTCCGGCGGGAGGCGCAGTTTCTTCTCCACCTGCTGCAAACGGCGGCGCATCTCTTCCGCGGGCAAACTCGCCGAGCGCCGCGCATTGCGGGCGATCGCCGTGGCCACCCCTCCCGGGTGCACCACATTCACTCCCACGCGCGTGCCGGCCAGCTCGTACCGCAAAGCATTGGAAAAGCCGCGCACCGCGAATTTGCTGGCCGAGTAGGCGCATTGGCCGGGCGGGGAGATGAGGCCGAACACGCTTGAGATATTGACGATGCGTGCATCGTCGCTCGCCCGCAGCAGGGGCAGGAACGCGCGGGTCATGCGCACCAGCGCGTGGAAGTTGATCTCCATGAGCCAATCGAAGTCGCCCTCGCTCACCTCCTCGAAGCGCCCGCCCAACGCGACCCCGGCGTTGTTGACCAGCACATCCACGCGGCCATGCGACTTGCCCACTTCTCCGGGCAGGGCGGCCACGGCTGCGCGATCTGCAACGTCCAGGCGGTGCATGCTCGCGCGCACGCCGGCTTTGAGCGCATGCGCATGCGTCTCGGCAAGGCCCGCCGCATCGATGTCGGCCAGCGCCACCCTGCATCCGCGCCGCGCCAGGGTCAGTGCGGTCGCCCTGCCTATGCCGCTGCCCGCGCCGGTTACCACGGCCACGCGATTCTCGAGATTCATCGGTCGGCTCCTGCACTGAACTCGATCACACCGTCTGCGATGCGGCCGTAGCGCAAATTGAAAAGATCCAAGAGGTAGTTCTGATACACGGCCCAGGGCCTGCGCGAGCCCTGCTTGGGAAGAATGGCGAGCGCGCGCCTCACATAGCCCGAAGTGAAGGTGAGAAAGGGTTGCGGCGCCACGGTGGGGTCGCGCCGCGGCACGGCGACGGTGTAACCGCGGCGGTCCATGTAGCGCAGCAGCCGGCAGACGTAGCCTGCGGTGAGGTCGGCCTTCAGGGTCCACGAGGCATTGGTGTAGCCGAAGGTCATGGCGAGATTCGGCACGTCGCCGAGCATCATCCCCTTGTACGCCAGGGTCCCTCCCAAGTCGCAGGGGTGCCCGTCGATGCGCACGTCGACGTCTCCCATCACATTGAGCTTGAGCCCTGTGGCCAGCACCACGATGTCGGCGTGCAACTCTGCGCCGGAGGCGAGCTTCACGCCGCGATCTGTGAAGCGATCGATGTCCTCCGTGACCACCGAAACGCGGCCCTCGCGGATCCGCGTGAACAGGTCGCCGTCGGGCACCAAACACATGCGCTGATCCCACGGGTTGTAGCGCGGCGTGAAATGCGTGGCGACGTCGAACTGCGGGCCCACCTGTGTGCGCGCCATCTCGATGATGCGCTTCTTCATATGTTCGGGGCGCCGCCGCGCCAGTTGATAGAAGAACATGCTCAAGAGGACATTCTTCCAGCGTGCCAGACGGTAGGCCGCGCCGCTCGGCAAGCGGCGTTTCAGCCATAGCGCCAGCCGATCGACCGAGGGGCGCGTCACCACGTAGGTGGGAGAGCGCTGCAGCATGGTGACATGCGCGGCGGTCTTTGCCATTTCCGGCACCAGCGTCACGGCGGTCGCTCCGCTGCCGATCACGACGACGCGCTTCCCCGAGTAGTCGAGATCTTCGGGCCAAAACTGCGGTTGGAGCACGGTACCTCGGTAGTCAGCCTCGCCGGCAAAATCGGGCCGGTGTCCTTGCGCATAGCTGTAATAGCCGCTGCACATGTAGAGGAATCGGGTGCGGAACGCGACGTTTCGGCCGCCGGCCGCGCGCTCCGCCGTCACGGTCCAGCAAGTGTCGCCGCTCGACCACTCGGCGCTGCGCACTTTGAGCCCAAAATGGATGTGCTGCGCGATGCCGCCTTCCTCGGCCGTTTCGCGGATGTAGCGCAGGATGGAGGGGCCGTCGGCAATGGCCTTCGCATCCGTCCAAGGCTTGAAGTCGTAGCCCAGTGTGTACATATCCGAGTCCGAGCGCACGCCGGGGTAGCGGAACAGGTCCCAGGTGCCGCCGATCGAGCCGCGTGCTTCGACGATGGCGTAGCGCTTGCCGGGACAAAGCCGCTGCAGACGGCGCGCTGCGCCGATGCCCGACAGGCCGGCGCCGACGATCAATACGTCCAGCATGTCGGTTCCAGCCACTTCAGGAAGGCAGGCGTTCAAAAAGGGCGAGGCCGGGCGGTATTACGGCCCATTCGGGGCGGCCGCGGGTAAAAATTGCAATTCTCGGCTGGAAAACCGATGGATTGTCCAGCGAGCCGGCGTAGATCGTAAAGCTGTCGTCAACGCCGACCCGTCCGCCGAAGACCAGGCTGCTGCATACGGGGCAGTAATTGCGCACCGCGTCCCCTCCGCGTGCGGCTTTGGTCGTGAAGGTGCGGGATTGACCGATGAAGCGCACAGCGCCGCTTCGAAACCCCATGAAGGGAATGAAGCCGGAGCCTGATGCCTTGCGGCAGTCTGCACAGTAGCAGTGCCCCATGTTCAAGGGTTCGCCCTCGGCCTCGTAGCGCAGCGCTCCGCAGAGACAGCCGCCGGTATAGCGCTTCTTGTCATCCTTCATCATCGATGATCGAACCCCCAAGACAGGCAGGGTGCACGATATTGCATCGCGTCCCTATAATACTTCATGAACACATCTCCCCTGATCATTACGCTGTACAAGTACAAGGCTTGGGCAAACGATCACGAATACACCGCCACCAATACCGTAGAGACGCCGACAGAGGTGGCCTAGGTTTTTCGGACAGGTCTGAAAGTGGAATGACTGCTATATTTTTCAACGATAGCAGGAGTATTCCCGATGAAACGACCGAGACGCAATCACTCACCGGCCTTCAAGGCGAAGGTGGCTTTGGAAGCCTTGAAAGGCGAGAAGACGATCGCGCAGCTTGCTGCGCATTATGACGTGCACGCGAACCAGATTACTAGCTGGAAGACGCAGCTGTTGGAGAACGCGGCGGGGATTTTCGGCGCCGGCGCCCTGGAGAGCGCGACCGATCGCGAACGGATCCGCGAGTTGCATGCAAAAATCGGCGAACTTACTGTCGAGCGAGATTTTTTAGACTCCGCGCTCGGTCGCTTCCCCGGACCGAGCGGACGACGATGATTGACCAGGGGGCGAAATTGAGCGTCACGCGCCAGTGTGAACTTCTCGAGCTCAACCGGACCGGCGTGTACTACACGCCGCGTCCGGTGCGCGAGGAGGATCTGCGGCTGATGCGCCGGATCGACGAGCTGCACCTGGAACACCCGTTCTACGGTGCTCGTCGGCTTGCCAAGCAGCTCGAGCGGGAAGGGTTCGAGGTCGGCCGTGTGCACGTGACGACTCTGATGCGCCGCATGGGTATTGAGGCGCTGTATCGCCGGCCACGGACCAGTATTCCCGCGCGCGATGCGAAGATCTACCCGTACTTGCTCGACGGCTTGGCGATCGAGAGGTCCAACCAGGTCTGGGCATCCGATCTCACGTATTTAC